>CAVXOW010000001.1:0-188360 GCA_963763485.1 uncultured Alphaproteobacteria bacterium
CACCACGGGGTGTTCGTAAGGAATAGGACCTTGACACGCGCGGGGGGAGAGTTAACTGCTGACCATCAAACCCGCTCGCAGCTGACCTCGGCAAAGATTTGAACGGCGGCCTAAGGGCCGCCGTTCGCGTTCGAGCGCGAGAAGTGCTCTCGTTCTACAACCTCTCGTCTGCGTTCTCTGATTGTTCCTTTATAATGCAATCCCATTTTCCGGTCCGCCATGTCTATTAGAGTAAACATCGCCAATCAGGTTCGTCAGACTACGGTGCTCGCTTGGCGGCCGCTCCTACCTCTGTTCGAAGCGGTGATGAATTCATTTCAGGCTATCAAAGAAGCAAACCTGCCACAGAACGTGCGGGGTCGCATTGCGATCGAGGTGGTGCGAGTGGTTCGGCACCTCGACCTTGACGTTCCGACGATTCGCGGGTTTCGAATCATCGACAACGGAATTGGGCTCGACGACGACAATTTTGACTCGTTCAACACCGCTTTCTCGCCCCACAAACTCTCAAGGGGTGGCAAAGGGCTTGGCCGATTCACGTGGCTTAAGGCGTTTGAGAGGGCAAAGATTGCCAGCACGTTCAGGGATAGCGATGGTCTGCACACGCGCAATTTCGTCTTTGACGAAAATTACGATGTCGACGACCAGCGTGGACTGCCGAAACCCGCCACGCAGGCGCACCCCGGAACCGTCGTCGAATTGGAGGAGCTTAAGCACCTCTACCACGACCAGTGCCCGCGCCAGACCGAGGTATTCATCCAGAAGCTCATCGAGCACTTCATACTTGTGTTTCTAGACAAGGACTGCCCTGACGTCACCGTCACCGACCTGGGGCATCGACACAACATTAACGAAATTTTCCAAAAGGACTACAAGGCGTCCGCGTCGTCTCACTCTTTCGAGATCAATAGCCAAGCATTTACGCTACATGGCTTCCGGCTTCCCACATCTCGCGCAACAAAGCACAAACTCGTCTACGCCGCCGACCAGCGCTCGGTGCTCAGCGACAAGCTCGCAGACCACCTGCCAAACCTCACGTCACGGCTCGAAGATGAAGACGGCAAGCCGTTCTTCTACCTCGGCATCATTCAAAGCCCCTATCTTAGTGAGCACGTAAACACGAATTGAACAGACTTCGAATTCGGCGATCCTGACGACGCTGAGCTTGAGCTTCCGCTTGCGGACCATCAGCTCATTCCGAAGTCGGAGATTCGCAACAAGGCCCTGCCGTTCGTCCAGGAAGACCTAAAAGACGTTATCGATACCATCAACGCAGCGAAGTTGGATAGAATCAGGCGCTACGTGCATCAAGAAGCGCCGCAGTATCGTATACTGCTCAAAAACGCCGAGAAATTCCTCGACAAGCTCACTCCGACACCATCGCGAACTGAAATGGAGGCCGCACTACATCGGGAGCTGTTCAATCGCGAGACCGAACTCAAAAGGGAGAGTTCGAGGATCATAAGAGAGGCCAGCAAGATCACCGATTATGAGACTTACCACAAGCAGTTTACGGACTTTCTAGACGAATATAACGAACTTGGCGTCTCGGCGCTCGCGCAATATATCCAGCACCGACGCATCATTCTCGACTTTCTCGAGCGCGCAATCAAATTGCCGGAAGACAAGAAGAACTATCCGCTCGAAAAGGTAGTGCATCACCTTGTCTTCCCGATGCAACACACTTCGGAGGACATCCCGTCGAGCGAGCAGAACCTTTGGATGATCGACGAGCGGCTCACATTCCACTCATTCGTATCGTCGGATAAGAGAAACAAGGCGATATCAGTTCTGGAGTTGAAGGACATCCAACGAGGCGATATTGTCATCTTCGACGAGACGATGATTTTCAGCGATGAGAGACCCGACAAGGGCCATCCACTCAGTTCGATCGTCGTTATAGAATTCAAGCAGCCAGGCCGCACCAAGTATACTAGCGACGAGAATCCGGTCCTCCAGGCGGCGAAGGTCATTAGCGCAATCCGAGCAGGCAAATACAAACACAAAGGTCGCGCAATCCCGATCGCCAACGAGGACATCCCGGCAATGATCTTCGTGATTGCCGATCTCACACCCCGGCTCAGACAGGTCCTCATCGATTTCAGCGCAACGATGACGCCCGATAAGCAGGGGTACTACGGCTACCACCCAAACCATAAAGTGTATTATGAGGTGATGGACTACACCAAGATGTTGAGCGACGCGACGAAGCGGAATTGCATTTTCTTCGATAAGCTAAACTTGGTCGACAACCGGTAGCACTTACGTCCTGAACTCCGAGTGAGACACTGAGGACGTAGCATTCAAAGCCGTATTGGAGAGGGCTAGCAGACTTGAGATGCCCGATATTGTTTCTCTGACATTTCGTGATCATGACCTGAGCCCCTTCTTTCATCCAGCGATGAGTAGAGTCCTTTGTTGATTTGAGCCTGTCTGGCTCGTTGGTGCAACGGGACGGGGCGCGGAGCCCTCGGTGAAGCGCAGCGTCCCGTCCTGTTGCATGCCGGGGTCGCTGATCTTGGCGTAAGCCGTTGGTGTTAGATTGCCGAGACCGCTGTGCGGTCGGACGGTGTTGTAGTCATCCTTCCAGAGCGACAGAACCTCGCGGGCGTGTGCGAGCGAGCTGAACAGCGTCTCGTTCAGCAACTCGTCGCGCAGACGCCCATTGAAGCTCTCCACGAAGGCATTCTGTGTCGGTTTGCCCGGTGCGATGTAATGCCACTCGACTTGCCGTTCCTGCGACCAGTTGAGCATTGCCATGCTGGTCAGTTCGGTGCCGTTGTCCGAGACAATCATTGTTGGTCGGCTCCGGGTCGTGAGGAGGGCATCGAGCTCGCGCACGACCCGAAGAGCGGGCAGTGAGGTGTCGGCAACCAATGCCAGGCATTCTCGCGTGAAGTCGTCGACGATCGCCAGGATACGAAAGCGACGGCCGTCGGTCATCGCATCGGACAGGAAGTCCAGGCTCCAACGCTGATCGGCGCCTTGCGGGATCGCCATTGGCGAGCGTGTTCCCAAGGCCCGTTTCCGACCATTACGCCGCCGCACCTGAAGTCGCTCCTCGCGATACAGGCGGCGCAGCTTCTTGTGGTTCATGACGATGCCCTCGCGGGTCAGAAGGACATGAAGCCGCCGATAACCGAACCGCCGGCGAATAGCGGCCAACTCGCGCAGCCGCGTTCTCGCCGTCGCATCATCCGGCAGGCTGCTCCGATAGCGAACCGAAGTGCGATCGGCTCCGAGCGCTGAACACGCCCGCCGTTCGCTGACCTCATAGGCGACCTGAAGGTGAGCGACGGCCTCGCGCCTGGCGGCGGGCGTCACCATTTTTTTGATGCAACGTCCTTGAGCATGGCGTTGTCGAGCATCGCCTCGGCCAAAAGCTTCTTCAGTTTGGCGTTCTCGTCCTCCAGCGCCTTCAGCCGCCTGGCATCAGACACTTCAAGGCCACCGTACTTGGCCTTCCATTTGTAGAACGTCGCGCTGCTGATCCCGTGCTTGCGGCACACGTCGGCGGTCTTCGCCCCGGCCTCGTGCTCCCGCAAGATCCCGATAATCTGCTCTTCCGTGAACCGACTCGGCTTCATGTCCATCCCCTTCGAGGTGATGGACTCTACCCATTTTTGGAGGAGATTCCGGGGCTCAGGTCACCCATCATGGCGGCCGCCGCCAAAACGCTTCGCGTCAGCATCGTGCAGTGCCGCGGCACGCCTTACGAGGTCGGCCGCGCGCAGGCTGATGCGTTTGCGGCGACGCGCAAGGGCAAGGCGTTTCTTCGCCGCAAAAAGTGTGGCTGCCGTGGTGGCTCAACATGCGCACCGAAGAGCGCGCGTACAAAGCTTACGCGCCTGCGCTGTGGGAGGAGATCGGCGGGATCGCCGAGGGGCTTGATATCCCGATGGAGCGCGCGGTCACTTATTTCGGCAATGGCGGCTTGCGGATGCCGACCGGCGGCTGCTCGGCGGTGATGAGCTGTGGCGTCTATGGCCGCAACTACGATTTCCGGCCGCGGCAGTATGAGGCGCGCTTTGCGCTGGTGCAGGCGCGCGGCAGCTACGCCAGCATCGGCAGCAGCCATCAGTTGACCGGGCGGCTCGACGGCATGAACGAGCGCGGGCTCAGCCTCGGCCTGCATCTCGTGAAGGCGCGGCCGCATGCGCCCGGCCTCTCCAGCGCGGTGCTGGTGCGGCGCCTGCTCGACAGCTGCGCGACCACGGCCGAGGCGATCGAGACGCTGCGCCGCCTGCCCCACGCCATGCAGTACAACTACTCGCTGCTCGATG
The DNA here is from genome assembly GCA_963763485.1 of uncultured Alphaproteobacteria bacterium. Lineage (GTDB taxonomy): Bacteria > Pseudomonadota > Alphaproteobacteria > Rhizobiales > Xanthobacteraceae > CAWCKS01. Next base: position 4,284 of record CAVXOW010000001.1, read on the forward strand.
CCGGCGGCGTTGCCGCGGTGGTCGAGGCCGCGCCCGGCGCGGTCGCGGTGCGCATGGGCGACTGGCTCGCCTGCACCGATCATTTCCAGTCGCCGCAGCTGAAGCGCCTGAACCGCCGCGTCGCGCACTCGATTGGCCGGCTGCCGCCGCTGGAAGGTTTTGCCGCGCGAGGTCTCAGTGCGGAGCAGACATTTACGGCGCTGAACAACACGGCTTCGCCCGCCTTCCACAACTATCCCAACGGCACGCAGACGCTGCACACCATCGTCGCCGAGCCTGTGAAGCGGCGGCTCCTGATCGGCATCGGCGGCGATGCCGCGGCGCTCGAGGAGGACATGCTGGACGTGGATTTCCCGCGCTGGGTTCGTGGAGAGGATTTGGCGGTGGCGGGGCTGAAGGGGGAGCTTTGCGAGAGGACGCGGGCGGTGCGGCGGCTGCGGCGGAGACAATAGGGCGACCGTTGCGAATGTTCCCTTTTTGTTCTATTATGAGTTCCTTGAAACGTAGTTCTTTGAACTATAGTCTACAGAACTAGAGCGCGGTTGTGCGGATATTCAAGACCAAGGCGCTTGCCCGGTTTACGAGACGCGAAAACATCGAAGATGCAAGCCTCGTGGCCGCCGTCATGGATGCGACGCGCGGTTTGATCGACGCCGATCTTGGTGGCGGCATCATCAAACAACGGGTCGCAAGGCCCGGTCGAGGCAAGCGAGGCGGCTTTCGAATGCTGATCGGATTGCGGCCCGATCGGGCGATCTTCCTGTTCGGATTCGCCAAGAACGAACGGGAGAACATCGACGATGATCAACTCAAGACGCTGCGCGAGATCGTTGCGTCGTGGTTTAAGGCAGATGACAGGACAATCGCGCAAGCCCTGAAGGACGGACTCTTGATCGAGGTACAGCATGGCAATAAAGGCGAAGAAGAAAGCAAAGGGCAATAAGCGGTTGACCGAGGAGCTTCTGGAAACCGCGCGCGATATGCGCGCAAGCAGCGTGATGGGCAAGGCCGCCTACGAGAAGATCACGATGCGGCATATGAGCCAGGCCGCATCGCGCGACAGGGCGCCGCTCACGGCTAAGGACATCAAGGCACTGCGCGAAAAGGCGCGTCTCAGCCAGGCCGTGTTCGCGCGCTACCTCAACCTGACGACCGGCTACGTATCGCAACTCGAACGGGGGGCCAAACGCCCGACCGGCCCGGCTCTCGTGCTGCTCGATGTGATCAGGCGCAAGGGCATCGCCGCGATCTTGTAGGACGCAGGGTAGGCGGCGGCCGGCCCGCGCTTGTCGGCGCAAGATCAAAAGCTCACGACAGCAAAACCGCTTCGCACTTTCCCGGATCATGCTTTAATCTCCGTTTCGCATTTTCAGGGGGAAACAACCATGTCCATCGATCTCAAGCTGCTGATCTGGTCAGTTGCGCTGACGCTGCTGCAAATGGTCGTCGCCGTGATCGGCGCCCAGACCGAGGTCGGGCTGCCGCCGCTGATCGGCAACCGCGACAACCTGCCTGTCATGACCGGCTTCGCCGGACGCGCCCAGCGCGCTCACCGCAACATGCTGGAGAGCCTGGTGCTGTTTGGCATCCTGGTGCTGCTGGCGCAGGTCACCGGCAGGGCCAACGCCATGACGGCGCTCGGCGCGCAACTGTTCTTCTGGGGACGGATCGCCTACGCCGTGATCTACTGGATCGGAATTCCGTGGGCGCGCACCGCCGTCTGGGCAGTCTCGCTGGTCGGGCTGATCCTGATCTTCATCCAGCTGATCTAGCGTTGTCCCACTCCACCTGCGCGGCGCTGCGTTCGCCAGGCGCCGCGCAAAAGGAGCTCGACGCTTGAAGCTGATCCCTGTCCTTGTTGCAGCGACATTGGCCGGTGTCGCTGCGCCGGCCAGCGCCGAAGACGCGCCGGTCGAGCTGCGCAACAAGACGATCGTGCTGTCCTGGGTGGTGCATCGCGTTGTCATGACCCCGCTCGGGGAACGAACGCCGGTCATCCATGTCGCACGGATGATCTACATCAGTTCGCTCGGCCGTCCATTCGTCAAATCGCGGATCGACGGTCCGCGAGGCACAAGGGATCTCGAAATAGCGCCCGGCGATTCAACGGCGCGAGGCGGCGCACGCGAGGTCGATTTTGCCGGCAACACCATCGTGGCGATGGCGCAAAACGGAACCGGCGCCGGCCGGATGGTCGTCACATTCGACCAGAGCTTCACCACCTGTCACGTCGACGCCGAAATTGCGCGGCCGAGCGGCGGCCGTCTGATGAAGCGGGGATCGGGCGGCGGGATGGTCGAGATTCTTTCGAACGAGTTTTCCGATCAGAGCTGCGAGATCCGCGACGGCAACCTTGTCGCGCCTTGAGGCGCGAACGCTGTCGTCAGTTCCGAGCGCCCTGCCGCACTGGTCAGCGTCGTCCGCGCGGGGCGACGATTTCCAGCAGCAGCGATCGCGCCCAAGACGACGCCCAAGAGTCGTGTCCGCCCCAACCCTCCTGAATACTCGCTACTCTTACTCCTACCACTCAGGGCGATGAGGGGGTCAGGGCCTAGGCGCATCAGACTGGGGGCAACCTGCTGCGCCACCGAACCAAGACATCTCGAGGCCAAATCGTTCCATCTCATTCGATTGCTTTGCGATGGCTTGCCTGTCGCAAGGGCCGCGCAACGTTAGGAGCCTTTGTTAGGAGTTTGGGGCTTTCCGTGGTACCATGGTTGATGGCAAAGAAGCGTGCGGTCCCAAAGAAGCGTGTGGTCCCATCGAAGCGGCGCGGGCCTGCCCCGACCGGCAAGGGCGTCCAGATCGGCGAGCGCTGGCACCCGCCCGAGATTGCGGCGATCGATGCCTGGATCGCGTCTTCAACCGACCAGACGATCACCCGCGCGCATGCCGTCCGCCGGCTCGTCGCGCTGGGCCTGAGCGTCAAGCCATCCCACGCATCGGGCCGCGGACAGCGCGATCGTGCGGCCTCGCTGGCAAACGTGCAAATGGACCGCATGGCCGACACCTCGGCCTCGGCCGAAGACCAGGCCACGCGCAAAGGCCGTCTGCTGAAAGGCCCGAGCAACTTCCGCGACGTGAGAAAAGATCGCTCGAAATAACCGAATAATTCTGCGGCTCGTCGAGCCGGGGTTGCAGGGCAGGAATTGAACAAGAGTTGAAGGAGACGACATGAGCAACGATCCCCTGGCGCGCTATGCCAAGCAAATCAAACGGCCGCTCAGTGAAGCCGAGAAGAACGCAATGGCGCCGCTGCAAAGCCAGTCGGCGCCCGCCGGCGATCCGCGAAAGTTCAAGCGGCAGCTTCGCAACGTCGCAACCAAGGCGCGACGCAAGGAGATTGGGCTGAAGGCGAAGGCGAGGTGAACGCGCGCTGCGGCCGGAGATTGCGCTGAAGCAGGCGCGGCAATGCGTGCCGGAGCCGCAAAAGAAAAAGAAAAAAAAAAGGCCGCCAATCGGGGCGGCCTTTTGATTTAAGTCTCGTTCAGTCTCGCGAGAGCCGCCAGCCGTGATGACGACCCCTGCCCCAGCCATAATGGTGGCCGCGTCCGCCGCGCGCCATGTGCCCGTGACCATGACCGCCGTGGGCAAGAATGACCGGATTGCCAGAACCGGTGGCAAACGCATCTGCCGTCGCGCGCGGCATGGCAGAGGCTGATAGCATCGGCAGGACCGCGAATACGCAGGCGGCGGCGCCGATCAGCAATGATCGCTTCATATGATCGTATCTATCTCCCTGATGGGCCGCGTATCGCGGCTTGCAGGGCTAACGCCCCTGTGCCGCCGCGAGTTCCGGAGCGTTGCGGCTTCGCTCAACCTGTTCGCCGCTGGATGCTGCCGCGAGTCTTCCGCATCAGCATTCGATCGGGCTCAAGCCATCCGCCGGTAAACCGCAAAGACGACCACAACGACGAGAACGCCGATCGCGAGAACAGTTAGCGCAAGCTTGTTGCCCAGGACGCCGCCACGCGCGGCGACCGCCGTTTCGGCAACCGGCCGGCCGTCGAGATACCTGATCATTGAATTTCTCCTGCGGATGTTGGGGTGATATTTTTCAAGACGTTTCGGCGCGCTTCAGCTTGCGGGCTCAGGTCCCGGCATCCGGTTGGCAGCGGTAGACCTCGCCGCCGTCGATGACGTATTGCTGCAGCCTGTGGCACTTCGGGCATTTGAAAACCCGAAGGTCGAATCCCGGATTGCCCTGTTCGGTGAAAGCCGGGGTCATCACCGACCCGCACGACGTGCAGACTGGTTTGAAGTCGGACATAGGCGGCACTCCGGTGTGGGCGGGAGCGCAACGCTCTCAGTCACCGATAGCGGCCACGGATGGGACGATGATGGCGCCGACATTATTCGGCTGCGCCGCGGCGGACTGTGCTGTTTTGCTCAGCAAGCGCCGGGGCGGATTGAGCCCGCCGGAACAAAGCGACCGCTCGGCCCAGTCGCCTGCACTGAGGGAGGCTGCTAGGCTAACGCGCACTGATTCACGGGAGCTGGCCGCATGTCGCGCAACAACATCCTTTATCTCGTCGTTGGCGCGCTCGCCGTCGTGGTCGCCGTGCTCGGCTATCAGCTTTATCAACGGGACAAGGAACCGAAGGGGCTCAATATCAACGTCGGGCCCGGCGGTCTCTCGATCAAGGAAAAGTAAGCGCGGGCCGCAGCCGTGATCCCCCGCGGCAGCCCGCACTCGGCGTCAGGCGCGGCTTACCAGTGGACGCCGTAGCGGGCAGCGATCCGGCGGGCCTTGGCTTCGTCAGTGTCATGATGGCTCGTCGTGTGAACGACCGGCTTTGCTGATGTGACCGACGGCGTGACGGGCGCAGCGACCGGCTGGTTCACTGGAGTCACCGGCTGGCTCACCGGCTGCTGGCTCACGGCGGCGACGGGCTGCGTCGCAACCACCTGGTTTTGCGCGGGAGTTTGAACCGTTTGCACCTGCGCCGGTTGGCCTTGCGCGGGCAACGTGACGATGTTGGCAGAGGTCGCCGGCGCCGGCTGTGCCGTCGGCTGCGTCTGGATCAGCCCGTGCGACTGCAGCTGCTTCAGGACCATCTGCGCCTGCGGGTTGGTCGTCTGCAGAATTGTCGTCGCCGGCGCCGGTTGCGACGCAGCCGGTGCTGTGGGCGCGGCTTGAGTGACGACGGGCGCGGATTGCGTTTGCGGCACGGGATCGGCCGAGGCCAGGGTCAGCCCGCGCGACAGCTCGGCATGAGCGGAGGTGCTGGCGGCGGCGAGGATGGCGACGGCGATGAGGCAGATCTTGCGCATGGCGGTTTCCCTTTGTGATGGCGCAAGGCTTACCGCCAATGCGAAACGCGTTGCGTGATCGACATCACGTTTGCGTCGCGGGGAACCCCGTGGGATCATCTCAATATCGTCGAGGAGATCGCATGCTCACCGTCCACCATCTGGGAAAGTCGCAATCCGAGCGGATCGTCTGGCTCTGCGAAGAGCTGGGCCTGCCCTATGAGCTCAAGACTTACGCGCGCGCACCGTTGCTGGCGCCGCCGGAGTACAAGGCGCTGCATCCGCTCGGCTCAGCGCCCGTCATCACCGACGGCGATCTCGTGCTCGCCGAGTCCGGCGCCATCGTTGAGTACATCACGGCGAAATACGCGGACGGACGCCTGACGCTTTCCGCCGATCATCCCGACTTCGCTGATTATCTCTACTGGTTTCACTTTGCCAACGGCACGCTGCAGGCGGCGCTCGGGCGCAGCATGCTGCTTGGCCGGCTGAAACTGGCCGGCGACGATCCGGTGCTGGCGATGGCCAGGGGACGGCTGGACAACGCGTTCAACCTCGTCGAGGCGCGCACCAAGGAGGCCGACTACTTCGCCGGCAAGGAATTCACCGCGGCCGACATCATGATGGGCTTTTCGCTCACCACGATGCGCCATTTCATGCCGTATGATTATGCGCGGCTTCCCAACCTGCGGGCGTATCTGCAGCGGATCGGCAGCCGCCCGGCCTACCAGCGGGCCATGGCGAAGGGCGATCCGGGGATGGAGCTGTTGTTGGGGTGAGGGCGGCTTTGCGAACCGGCGCGAGAAAAGATAAGATTCGCCGGTCCGACCGCTGATGGAGGAAGTGATGGCCAATCGCGAACAACGCAGCAATCGTGAATCGAAGAAGCCGAAGAAGCAGAAGGTGAAGGGCGCAGCGCCCGCGCCCAGCCAGAAGAACCAGACTTGGAATCCCAACGAGGGCAAGAGCCAGCAGCAGAAATAGCCTGACATGGCTCTTCGGATTTCGCGCGCCGGCCTCGCCGCTGTGATCATGCTGCTGCCGGCATTGCCGGCGCTTGCCGACGCGCCGCAGCAGCTGCGCAACAAGACCATCCAGGTCAACTGGACGGTCGACCAGGTCGCCCGCGGCGCCGATGGCTCGGCCAAGCCACGCAGCATTGCCGTCAACCATACCGTCTATGTCAGCTCCGCCGGCCGCGTGTTCGAGCGGTCGTCGCGCGCCAACGGGCGGGCGAGCAAGCAGTCCGAGAACGCGCCGGGCGCGGCCCAGAACGGCAGCGGCGAAGCCACGGGCCTGCGGTTTGTCGGCAACCGGCTGGTCGGCGATACCGCGTTTGCGCAGGGCGCGCGCCACTGGGAAGTGAGTTTCGACGCCGGCTTCGCAAGCTGCACGGTGACGGTGAGCTTCGGCCGCGAAGCTGGCGGCATCAAGCGCATGGGCATCAACGGCGAAATGCTGACGATCGAGCAAATGAAGGCGACGTCGGAGAGCTGTTCGATCCGCGACGGCAATCCGTTCGCGAGCCAGTGACGGAACGATGATCCTGATTTGACCCCGGCTCCTTCCGCTCGCGGGAATTCTGACTCTGGCCGCGATTTTCTTGCTGTAATGTCGCCGACAGCTCTGGCAAGGATCGAACAATGAACGCTCAGAAGACCGCCGTCGCCGTCGTTCTCGCCGCCTGCGTTGTGTCGCCCGTCGCACCGGCCGGCGCACGCGGCGGCGGGCCCGCAAACATCATCAATTCAGAAGGCTATCAGCGCGCACTTCGCGACGAGCGCAAACAATACCAGCAGGCAGAGCCGCAAGCGCTGACGCCCGCCAGCACGCCGACGCATCATCATCGCAAGCACCATCACTAGGTCATCGCGCACCAGGTTACCGCGCTGCCCGGCCGGTCATTGTTGTGTGACCATCCCCACGGTCGCAGCGAGCCGGCTGGCGCATAAGACATCCCATTGGAGTGGCGATGGGCCGCTCATCTCGGGAGAAAATCCATGCGTGCAAAATCCTTACGTGCCGTCTTGCGGGCAACCTTGGCGTTGGTCGTTGTCGCCGGCTCGCTGAGCCTTTTCAACGTGCAGCCCGCCAGCGCCCTCGACGGCGCACAATTCATGTGCGGCGTGAACGCACAGAAAGCGTACAACGACAGCAAGGGCGGCGATCGCGCCGCTCCGTATAATGCCCTTCAGAGTGAGCTGGCGCGCTGCCGCCGCCTCACCAGCACCGAGCACCCGAAGGCGGGCTTCTGATCTTCCCGTTCCGGCGTACCAGCAGAAAGCCCGTCGGCGCGAACCGGCGGGCTTTTTGTTTTACCGCGGCGGGTGGTGCCGCCTGGGTCGGGCGTGCGGTCGGCTTTGACATCGACGATTCGCCGCGCTTCGTGGTCGACGGCCGGCGCGGTCAGGCCTTGCGCCATTTTCCGGTCTTGATGTCGAATTTGACCGTCCCTTCATCGCGCATCTTCAGCAATAGCTGCTGGCACTCTTCATCATTGTGGATGTTGGCGCGCTGCTTCACAGAGAACAGCGTGAGCGGCTTCTCGGTGAGGGCGCGCAGGATGGCGTCGCGGTCAGCTTTCATGGCTCCCTGTTAGCGCCTTTGGCGGATGAGCGAAAGCGACTTAGTCCGCCGCGCTTTAGCCGACGCCCCACCCCCACATGGCGAAGCTTTTTGCCCGAACGCGGCAAGCACCATCACCGGGACAAGCGCCCTACCCGCCCGTGGGCCACGGCACCTTGGCGGTTTCCCGGGCCAGCAAGAACGGATAGGCCGTGTGGGCCTGCCGGGTCTGACGCCACAGTGCATCTTGCGTTGCCGCCGCACCGGCTGTACTGGCGCGATGCCTGACTGTCGGATGCGCGCCCTTGATACGGCTGGCCTGCGCAAGGTCAGCGGCGGCGCGCTCGAACCGGCTGGTGACGGAAAACGCGGCGGCGCGATCACGATAGGCCTGTTCGAAGCCCGGGTCGAGCCGGAGCGCCGCATCGAAGTTGGCGATCGCGCGCTCGAAATCGCCGAAACGGTAGGCGAGCATGCCTCGCGCGCGAAAGAATCTGGCATCGCGCCGCGCACGGTCCGGGACCGGCTCGAGGGCCGCCGCGGCGTCCGGCATCGCGGTTTCGTTGACGGCTTCCTTGTCGACTCCCTTGTCAATTTCCCTGGTGGCTTCGGTGGCGGCTTGCCTGGTCATTTCGTTGGGCCCCGGGGGGACCGCCGCCTCGGCGGTCACCTCGCGCAATGCGGCCAGCACCGGGCCAATCGTGAGGTCGGACTGGCCGCGGCCGGTGGTCTGACCCTGCGACGTCGACGCGACCGCGACCGGCGCCTCGGCAAGATACGCCGACAGCGCGTAGCCACCGAACAAGGCGGTCGCGACCACGGCCGCGGTGACCACGCCGGAGACGATCTTGGCAAGGATGCTGTGGAGGATCGGGGGCGGCGCAACCTCCTGCATCCGCCGTTCGAAGGCCACCACGTGATCGTAGGCCGCGCGCAATTCGTCGTCGCTCAGGATTTCATGGGCGCGGACGATCTGCCGGAAACGCCAAGGCGCATCCGAATCGTCGGGGCAGACGTCGGGATGACTAGCCTTGGCCGCCTTGCGGAAAGCCTCTTTGAGGCGCTCCTTGTCGGCGTTCGGATCGGCATCAAGCAGATCGTAAAGCGTGAACATCATCGCTAAGCAACGCAACGCTACGCTACAAAAGCTCCTCCCGGAGAAATCCAGCCGGATTGAGCCCCACACACGCCTGTCAGATAGCGGTCAGCTGTGGCCCGATATGGTCAAAAAAACGGCCAAGCGTGGGCGGCCGTGTTCGCGGCGCGGCCCCAGAACCCCCGCGCGGCGGCATTTTTGGGCGAATGGCGGGGCTTTGCTGGGGCGAAGGGCCCGTCTTTATGGGCATTTTCGCGAAGGGCGCAGGCGCCAAGCGCGCTTTTGGCTTGCGCGAATGGCCTGACGGCCAAGCGCGTCTTTTGGCTCGCGCGAATGGCCTGACGGCCAAGCGCGCTGCGCGCTACATCCCCGGGATCGGCATGATCGGCATCACCTCGACGCTCTCGCCGGGGAAGATGGCGAAGTGCGGATGGTTCCTGAACAGCGCGGCGGCCGCCTCATGTGACTCCGCCCGGACCACCGTGAACCCGCTCAACGCGTTGCTGATGTCCGAGATGCCGTTCGACGAGATCTGCTTGGTCTTGCCGAGCGGCCCGCCCATCTCGACGATCGCGGCTTGATGCTGTTGCGCCCAGGCGTGCCAGGCCGCCATGCCCTGCTGCTCCTTCTTCTTCCGTTCGGCCTCGGGCAACGCGTGCCAGGCCTTGAATTTCTCGCCGGTCATGCTGCCGGTGAAAACGGCGAGGAATGTTTTGGTTTCGCTCATGGCACTGGTCCTTCCCAAATGATTTTCTGTCGTGCGCGGCCCGCCGGTCAGGCCTGCCGCCCGGAGAAAGCGTCCGGCACCGCTTGCTCCGGGTGAGCGGTGGCGCCCTCCGCGTGGCGAAGCCATTGACTTTTCAATTAGGTTGATATCAACATTTTTCACCATGTCAACGCACGATGATTTGACGCTCGCCGTCACCCACGAAGTGCGCGACCGCTGCCTATGCCTCGCCGCCCAGCGTGCCGCTCGCGCGCTGGCGCGCCGGTTCGACGACGCGTTCAGGGCCATCGGGCTGACCAGCGGGCAGTTCTCGCTGCTGATGTCGCTGAACCGCCGGGAGGCGCCGAGGATCAGCGAGCTCGCCACGCTGCTCGCCATGGACCGCACCACGATCACGGCGAACGTGAAGCCGCTGGCGCGGCGGCGACTGTTGAAGCTCGCCGTCGACAAGGACGATCGGCGCGGCCGCCGGTTGCACCTGACCGACGCGGGACGTGATCTGCTGATCACGGCGATTGCGATCTGGCGCAAGGAGAACCGCGGCCTCGAGCGGTCGCTCCGCAACCGTGGCGCGACGCGGCTCAGGACGGAGCTGAGAGCACTCGGTTAACGTCGCCGCATTTACTCAAACTGCTGTGGCTGCCGAAACTGAGTTACTGCGGCAAATTGCGTCGCCTCGCTTCACGCAATGATATCTCGCAATGGTCATGCATGGCGTGATAATGTCTGCATGGGGCACCGAGGGATGCCGCGGGCATCGATGGCTGAGCAACAAACCAGCGCTCCCGCCCGCTTCACGTAAGGAGCATTGTGTGCCAAACGATCGGCCGATATCAGAATCCGAAAAAGTCGAGCGCCGCGCCACCGAGCGCGACCTGATCGCCCAGCTTTCGCCCAACAAGAACACACAGCAGAAAAACGAAAAGCGGGCGCGGCGGCTGCGTGAGAAGCTGCAACAAATCAAGCAGCGCCGTCCCGGCGACGTCTAGGCGCCGCACCCTCTCTAAGATGGAAGCATACAGCCCGGCACCGATCCCCCGCTGCGCCCTCTCCTGACGTCGACCCGGTAGCTGTCCCGAAGCTCGGGCATGCGGGGCGCGCTGACATGCACGGAGAAGACATCCCGGCCCGTGAAGCACCGGTCGGAGATGTAGTGCAACTCGACAACGTCGATGGTCTTGCCGGCGCAGTCGCCGATACTGCCGCCGCGAACGTCGGCCGCACCCAGAACGTAACGACCCATTCGCTGTTCGAGCTTGCCATGCGACGGCATGGCTGTGATCTCGACCGTGGTCGGATTGAAGCTGCAATCTGCGTTCCAGCTGAAATAGCGGCGAACGCGGATATCCTCGCCGCCGTGCGCACTCCGGAACGCCTCGCCGGCAACGGCCGGGAGCAACGGCAGGCTCGCGAGGGCGATGACGCCCCACAGCAGCCGGCGGCGGCCTGGCGCAAGCAGCCGAGATGAGGATCCGTCCATTGTCGCCCTCGTCGTTTCTCAGCTCATAATTGCCCTTAGCGGCGTTCAAGTCATGCGCAAGATGCATCTCGTGGCGAATAAGATGGAGATTTCGTCGGAGCGCGATTAGCTTGGTTTGGTTCGGACCAGAGGATTATCCATGAAGCTCGCTTGTTGCATCGCCGTCCTGATCGCGTTGGCGCCATGCGCCGCGCTGGCCGCACCCAAGGCGGCCGCGCCGAAAGAAACCGCGGCAAAAGAGAAGGACTGCTCGACCATCAAGAGCATCACGGTGCGGCAGGCCTGCCTCGACCGCCTGGCCGCGGAGAATCCCGGACAGACAGAGCAGGACAACATGGGCGATGCGGTCGAGAAGATGAAACGCGAAGATGATCTGCTGGCGAAGAAGCTGAAGAGCATTTGCCGGGGGTGCTGAGCGGTTCGTCATTGCCGCGGGCCGTCGCGCCGAAGCAATTCAGTCTGCGCGCTCGTTCCGGATTGCTCCGCGGAGTTTATCATCGGGCCTGCCTCCGGCTGGACCCGTTGGCTCACACTGACGGATACATGGATTCCGCTCAAATCAATATCAGGTCCTCGACGTTTTGTTCAGGATGATCGGGCCTCGACGCCTGCAGCGGCAAGCCGGCTCTGGATTGCTCGCGACGGCCGGAGCATGATTGCGCCGGTGAAGGACGGGCTTGCGCTGAAGGAGGCCTCATGTGCGAGAAATGTTGTTCGCCATCTGACATGGCCGCATACCACGCGTCGCCATCTCTCTCGAGGCGCGCGATGCTCGGGCTTGCTGTCGCGTCGTCAACCACTCTGGCGCTCGGCGGCGCCGCCTGGGCGAAGGACACCGCGAAAGCCAAGGCGCCGCCAAAGCCGCAGAACGTGCTGACGCCAGAGGCGTCGCTGGCGCGGCTGATGGCCGGCAACGCGCGCTATGTCGGCGGCATCTCCAAGCGCCACGATTTTGCCCACGAGCGCGAGGCGCTGGCCGGCGGGCAAAACCCGTTCGCCGCCGTGCTCGGCTGCGCCGATAGCCGCATCGCGCCGGAGTACGCCTTCGACACCGCGCGCGGCGATCTCTTCGTCTGCCGGGTGGCAGGCAATTTCGCCAGCGATGAAAGCATCGCGAGCCTTGAATACGCGGTCGCTGTTCTCAACACGCCGCTGATCCTGGTGCTCGGGCACGACGCCTGCGGCGCGGTCGACGCGACCATCAAGTCGCTGAAGGACGGCACGACGCTCCCGGGACACCTGCCGTCACTGGTCGCGGCTTTGTCGCCGGCGGTGAAAGCCTCGGCGCAGCAGCAGGGCAACGCGCTCGACAACGCCATCAAGCAGAACGTGATCGACAATGTCGCGAAGCTGAAGGCGGCGACCCCGATTCTCGCCGCCGCCGTCGAGCAGACCAAGCTGAAGGTGGTCGGCGGCATCTATCGCCTGCGCGACGGCCGGGTCGATATGGTGGGGTGAGTTCCAGCACGTCGATTTCCTTCTGCTTGTCCCCGCGAAGGCGGGGACCCAGCTCTTGAAACAACCAAAATTCCCCGGCCGGCCTCTGGATATCAAGCATTGCCGCCTTCGCGGGAATGAGCGGAGTTAGTATCATTGCGACCTGCGCCCCTAACGAGGAGCCTCTCGCCATGATGCAGCTTTACGGAAACGTCCGCTCGCGCGCGACACGATGCCTGTGGATGCTGGAAGAGATCGGCGCGCCCTATCAGCTGATCGACAAGACCACGCGCGCCGAAGACTTGCAGAACGCCGACTACCTCCGCCTCAATCCGAATGCGCGGATCCCGACCCTGGTCGACGGCGACACCGTACTGTGGGAGTCGATCGCGATCAATCTGTACCTCGCACAGAAATATCCGAACGCCCTGCCGTCGGATGCCGCGACGCTCGGCATCGCCGCACAGTGGAGCTTTTGGGCCATGCTCGAGACCGAGGCGCTGCTGCTCGACCTTATGATGCACCGCGTGTTGCTGCCCGAGTACGGCCGCGACCCCTCGTTCGCCGAGCGCGACGAATTGCTCTTGCAGAAGCCGCTAAAAATTCTCGACGACGCGCTGCGCGGCCGCGATCATCTTGCCGGCAGCGCTTTCAGCGTCGCCGATCTCAACGTGGCGTCGATCCTTGCCTGGGGACGGATCGCGCGGTTCGATCTGAAGCCACACCCGAACGTCGCGCGCTGGCTCGACGCCTGCCTCAAGCGGCCGGCCAACATGAGGGTGCGGGAGATGGCGAAGCGGAGCTAAGAGGCTCAAGTCCCCGCGTCGCGCGGCGTCAGTGCCGGCGGCTTTGGCTTGCGCACGACCGGCGCGCGCGGCGGCGCGACCCGCGGCAACAGCTGCATGGTCGCGATCACCGGATTGGGCTTGTGGTCGAGGGCCGCACCGGTCGCCGCATCGACGCCCATGCCGATCACACCGCCGAGCAAAAGGTTGCCGGCAAAGCCCGCAGCGCCGGTCGTTGCGATATCCTTGGTCAGCGGAATGATTTGCGGCTCGTAGCCCGGCAGCTCAAAACTCACCGTGATATCGTCCGAGCGCTTGACCTGCACGGCGCACGGCGTCGTGCAAGTGATCGGGGCACTGGGCCCCGACAGCGTCGCGGTTGCACCCGACGGACTTGAAGCAATGCTGAGTGTCTCTTCCCAGCCGCGTGTCGCCGACGCGCAGCCGGAAAGCGTCATCGCGGCTAACCCCGCGACCACCAGATTACGCATGGAACGCTGATCTCCCCTTGCCCGCCACTATCCAACCTCAACCGGGAGAGGAGCGCAAGAAAAAGCACAAGTTCCTTCGCAGAAACCGGCCGATCCCGAGGGTGAACGCCGCCACAATCACATTTTCGAGTGTGAAGCGGGCCACGTTTCAACTGTTCGAGCGCAGCTATGGTCCGCGCGAATTCGAACCCAAGATATGGTCCATGCGACACCCCCTGCCTCTACGTCAGCGCATCAACTGGCGCCTGGTCGCGCTGCTGACCGCAATCCTCACGCTATGCCTTGCCGGCGCGATCTATAGCGGGGGCGGCGGCGAAGCGCGCACCGCGACGCAACTCGGCCCTGGCTGGAGTTGCACGCCAAACCTGCTCGGCACCGTATGCGTAAGGGATGTGTCAAAGACCGCGGTGAAGACCCGAGGTGCGTAGGCGGATGAGCCGCCGCGTTATCCGCTGAGTACGGCTGGCAGGTTACGACCTCGCCCCTCCGCCCGCCGTGCTCATCCCGCCCGCCGTGCTCATCCCGCCCGCCGCGCCCCGACGCGATACGCCATGCGCGCGTGGCCGGCGCAATACGGCAGACTGCCGGCCGGCGTGTTGCCGCAGAACTTGGCTGCGGCGGCATTCTGATCGCCGATCGGCCAGCGACAAGTGTCGTCGCCGAGTTCGAGCAGCGAGCAACCCGGGCCCTCAGGGACCGGCACTGCTTCGAACGTCGGCGGCGGCGGTTCGGCGCCCTCGCCGTGCTCGACATGGGCTCGCAGCAGAAGCTGCAACTGGCGCGCGCCGCGCGGACGTTGCGGCGCTGCGCCGACACGTCGCTCGGCGCGCGGGACGCGGGACGCAGTCCGGCCGCGGGTCAGGTTCAAGCGCGCGAGCTTGCCGATGACCGCGTTACGGCTGATGCCGATCTCGTACGCCATCTCGCGGCAAGTCCGGCCGCGCTCGAACAATATCTTCAACAGCGCAACGCGTTCGTCAGTCCAGGTCGTCGAAATCGTAGGCATTATGAATGCTCGCTTTTGCCGTTGTCGCGGATCGCTAACAGCCCGTCCTTGATGGCGTTGCGGATGCCCTCCTCGATCAGCGTGCGCGCCACCCCCGGCACGCTGGTGCCGTGGGTGCCCTGCCGCACCAGCCGTTCGAGGAAGCTGATCGTGGAAAGCGCGAGGGTGACGGGGACCCGGTCGGTTTCGGCTTTTTCAGTGGCCATTTCGGCACGCTAGCGTGTCTAAAAGTTACTGAAAAGTATCTTTTTAGAGTCTCTAGGGGATATTCACGGCCCAACGGAGTCCGGTCGCGCTCTGCGAACCAGCAACCAGGGACCGGTTGCCCCGAAATTCCCGCTCGCCTCTGCGACGCAAGGCTCGCTTGTTAGCGCGCCAGTCCGGATGTTACGAGTTCAAGAAGCCAATTCCGGTTGTGGGGGCAGCGGTGAAGCGGCGGCAATTTCTCTTATGTCTCGGCGCCACGCTTGCGCCGCTCGGGATTCCGCGCGGCGCGTTTGCGCAAAACACGCCGGCGCGCCGGATCGGCTGGCTCAAGGCTGGCTCCAAAGAGCAGGCGCCCGGAGAGATCAAGGCCTTCGTCGATGCGCTGGAGGCACTCGGCCAGCACGAGGGCAAGACATTTGCAATCGAGACGCGCTTTGCCGAGGGCGACGTCGGCAAGCTGGGTCCGCTCGCCAACGAGCTCGTGCAGAGCGACGTCGCGGTGATCGTTGCGACGAGCCAGCCAGCGCTCGACGCGGCATTTGCGGCTACGAAGTCGATCCCGATCGTCGGCCGCATGACCATGAATCCGATGATCAACGGCATGGCGAAAACACTCGGCCATCCCGAAGCCAATGTCGCCGGCATCTACTCACTGTTCGAGGAACTGGTCGATCGCCGCATCCAGCTGCTGAACGAGGCGGTGCCCGACCTGCACAAGGTCGGCGTGCTGGTGACGGTCGACTATGCCGACTCCGCGTACTGGCTGTCGAAGGTCGACGCGGCCCTGAAGAAGCGCAACCTCGAACGCTACGTCATGAACGTGCACACCGAGGCCGATCTCGATGCAACCTTCGCCGACGCTGCCGAGGCCGGCGTCAACGGGTTCATTGCGATCCGCAGCCCCTTGATCGTCGCCTCCGCCGAGCGCATCGGCGATCTCGCCAGCAGCTATCTCTTTCGCCTGCCGGGGATCTTCGATTCCCGCGAGTTCGTCGATTCCGGCAGCTTCATGTCGTTCGGCCCGAACGCCGCTGGCGAGTTCAGTACCCTCGCCGGACTGGTCGACAAGATCCTGAAAGGCGCCAAGCCCGGCGATCTCGCGATCGAGCAGCCGGCGAAGTTTGAACTCGTCATCAACATCAAGACGGCTCAGCTCATCGGCCTCGAAGTATCGCAGGCGGTACGCACCAACGCCGACACCGTGATCGAGTAATTCTTCCGCAATCTGGAGTGATACGGCCGAACGACGTCACGGTCAGTCGCCGATCTTGCCGCGACCGGAATCCCCGGTGAACAGATAGGTCAGTATTATTGACATAACTCTGATCCGGCGCTATGCTCAGCCCCGCCACCCGCGGCTTCGCCATGAGCAAGGACGGGCCGGGAGAAAATCATGTCGAACTGGGAAGAGAAATATGCCGCACGGGCCGAGCGCATGCGCGCGTCGGAAATCCGCGAACTGCTGAAGCTGCTTGACCAGCCGCATATCATTTCGTTCGCGGGCGGCATTCCGGACGCAAAGCTGTTTCCCAACGACGCCTTCCGGGCGGCGTATGACAACCTCCTGTCCGGCGAAGCGGCGGGCGCGGCCCTGCAATATTCGGTGAGCGAAGGTTATCTGCCGCTGCGCGAATGGCTGGTCGAGCACATGGGCTCGCAGGGCGTTCCATGCGGGCCTGACAACATCCTGATCGTTTCGGGCTCGCAGCAGGCGCTCGACTATCTCGGCAAGCTTTTTCTGTCGCCGGGCGACACCGCGCTCGTCGCGCGACCGACCTATCTTGGTGCACTTCAGGCCTTCAACGCTTACGAGCCGCGTTACGACCGACTCGCACCGGAAGGCAACAACATGACGCCGCAGGCTTATCGCGATGGCGCGGCGCAGGCTGGGGGACGCGTGGCGCTTGCCTATTTGACGCCGGATTTCTCCAATCCGACAGGCGAGACCATCGATCGAGCCGCGCGGGAACGGATGCTGGATCTCTCCGCCGAACTCGGCATTCCGCTGATCGAGGATGCCGCCTATCGGGCGCTCCGCTACGACGGCGAAGCCGTGCCGGCGATGCTGGCCCTCGATATCGAGCGCAGCGGTGCGATCGACAATACAACGACCATCTATTGCGGAACATTCTCCAAGACGCTGTCGCCGGGCCTTCGCGTGGGCTGGATCTGCGCGGCGACGCCGGTCATCCGCAAGCTCGTGCTGATGAAGCAGGCCTCCGACCTGCACAGCCCAACCATCAATCAGGCGGTCGTTCACGATGTCGCCATGCGTCACTACGATCGCCACACCGTAATACTGCGCAAAGCCTATCGGCAACGGCGCGACGCCCTTCTCCAGGCCATGGACAAGCATATGCCTGAAGGGGTCGCGTGGACGAAGCCGGAAGGCGGCATGTTCATCTGGCTCACGCTGCCTGAGGGCATGGACGGTGCCGCGCTCCTCGCACGATCGATTGAGACCGAGCACGTCGCCTTCGTACCCGGGCAAGCGTTTCACGCCGACGGCTCAGGCGCCAACACGATCCGCCTCAGCTTTTCGCTCGCCGACGAGACCGCCACCAATGAGGGCATGGCAAGACTCGGGCGGCTGATCGGCAAACTGGCCGTGGACAACGCCTGACGCGCCGGTCGGTACGTGGCGTATTCGTTTGCGCGAATGGCGCAGGCGCCAAGCGCGCCTTTCATCTTGCGCGAGTGGCCCAAGGACCACGCGCGCTTCTCTGTTTTGCGCGAATGGCCTAAAGGCCACGCGCGCTACGGCAACATCACCGTCGAACCAATCGTCTTGCGCCCTTCCAGCGCGCGGTGTGCGTCGGCTGCGTCGCGCAGCGCAAAGCGCTGCTTGATGTGCACCTTCACCTTGCCGCTCTTCACAACGTCGAACAGATCGTTGGCGCATTCCAGGATGCCGGCGTGCGTCTCGGTGTAGCTCGCAAGCGTGCCGCGCGTCAGCGTCAGCGTGCCCCTGGAGCCAAACTTTGCGAGATCGAGCGGCGGTATCGGGCCTGCGGCATTGCCGTAGCTCACGACATGGCCGCGCACACGTGCGGAGTCGATCGAGCCTGCAAACACCTCACCGCCGACCGCGTCGTAGACGACCGTCGCCATCGCGCCGTGGGTGATCTTCTTCACCTCCTCCGCCACGTCGGCGCGGGTGTAAAGGATCGGGTGATGGCAGCCGTTTTCGCGCGCGAACACGGCCTTCGCCTCGGTCGACACCGTGCCGAGCACGGTGGCGCCGAGCGCCGCCGCCCACTGGCAGAGAAACACACCGACACCGCCGGCTGCGGCCTGCACCAGCACCACGTCGCCCGGTCCGACCTTGTAGATCTGACGCAACAGATATTGTGCGGTCATGCCCTGCAGCATCATCGCTGCCGCCATCTCGTCGGTGATGCCGTCGGGGATCTTCACCAGACGATCGGCGGCGATCACCCGCGCCTCGCTGTAGCTGCCGGGGACCGGCGCGTAGGCGACGCGATCGCCGGCCTTGAGCCCGGTGACCTCGGCGCCAACCGCTTCGACCACGCCGGCGCCCTCGTTGCCGGGAATGAACGGCAGGCGGAACGGAAAGCGGCCGGTGCGCTGCACGACCTCGACGTAGTTTAGTCCAACAGCCGTGTGGCGCAGCCGCACCTCGTTCGGCCTGACATCGCGCACCTGCACCTCTTCCCAGCGCAGAACTTCGGGACCGCCATACTGATGAATGCGAATTGCGTGGGTCATTCTTTGTCTTCTTTCTTCTTCTCTTGATGCCGAACCGCTGTGCCCGCTCGCGGGTTGGAGTTTCATTAGAGCGGAACCGCAACGCAAGCGCCATTCGCACAGCGCCGTGGGGCCTTGCAACGGGCGACTTGTCGGCCGCGCGCAATTGTTTCAGAACACCTCAGAGCCCCGGACCAACGGAGACGATTTGGCACAGCAGAGCACGCCAAGACGGCCAGCGATCTGGCTGCTTGTGCTGATCAACTTCTCCGGCACGCTCGCAATGCACATGTTCGTGCCGGCTCTGCCAACGATGGCGCGCGATCTCAACGCGTCGAGTGCCGCCGCGCAGTTGGCGCTGACGCTTTATGTGCTTGGCCTCGCTTTCGGGCAACTGTTCTACGGCCCGCTCTCCGATCGCTTCGGCCGCCGGCCCGTGCTGCTCGCGGGCTTGAGCTTTTATACGATCGCAGGACTTGCCGCGGCGCTGGCGCCGACCATCCACCTGCTGCTTGGCGCGCGGCTCGTGCAAGCACTCGGCGGCTGCGCCGGCCTCGTGCTGGGCCGCGCCATGGTGCGCGATACCGCGTCACCCAACGAATCGATGCGCCGGCTCGCGCTGATCAACCTCGTCATCATGGTCGGCCCCGGGCTCTCGCCGATCGCCGGCGGCCTGCTGGCGAGCGCGTTCGGCTGGCGCTCGATCTTCATGGCGCTGGCGCTGCTCGGCGTCGTCAACCTGCTGCTGGTCTGGCTAATTCTGGAAGAGACCGGGGCCAAGGCCGAGCCTGACATTCGCGCGCTGGCGCGCGACTACAAGGGCCTGCTCGGCTCGCGGGCGTTCCTCGGCTTCGTGGTCGGCGGCGGCTGCAGCACGACCTCGATGTACGCCTTCATTGCCGCCGCGCCCTTCATCTTCATCAACGAGCTGCACCGCTCCAGCAATGAGGTCGGCCTCTTTCTCGGTCTCCTGATGAGCGGCGTCGCGATCGGCAGCATCTGCGCCGGCAGCCTCGCCGGCCGCGTCGCGATGGAGAAGCTGATGATCGGCGCAAACCTCGTTTGCGTCGCGGCGACCGTGATGCTGGTCGCAGCCGCCGCGACCGGCGTCGCCACCGCGCCGATCATGGTGTCGCTGATGGCGATCTTCGCGGTCGGCGGCGGCATCGTCAGCCCCGCGGCGCTGACCAAGGCGGTCGGCGTCAATGCGCGGGTGATCGGCAGCGCGGCCGGCCTCTACGGCTTCGGGCAGATGATGGTCGGCGCCATCTGCACGACACTGTCCAGCGTCGGGCCCGACCCGATGCTGTCAGCGGCGTTGATCATGCTGGTCGCCGCAGTGATCGGACAGGCAGCGTTCTGGGTCGCGCTGAAGTGACCGCGCGTGTCGCGCCCGAGGTACCGGCTGCGGTCGATCCGGTGCCGTCATTGCGCCACATCAAATTCGGTGCATCTCTGTCGGCCTAACAAATCCTCTCTTTGGCAAGGCGAGAGGAAATAGCGATGGCGGACGGTGACAGCGAACTCGGCACGATCCGACGGCTCGGCAATACGTTCGAGGCCACGATCACCCGGACATTCGATCACGACCAACCCACGCTGTGGGCGATGTTGACCGATTCAGCCAGGCTCCCGCTCTGGCTTGCGCCCGGCGAGCTCGCGCTGCGTGCGGGCGGTGAAGCAAAACTCAACTTTCCTGAAAGCGGGATCAATGTCGATAGCCTGATCACCGTGGTCGACCCGCCACGCCTGATCGAATATTCCTGGAGCAGCCCCGGCCAGCCGCTGCGGCCGCTGCGCTGGGAGATTTCGCCTGCGGCCGGCGGTGCGCAACTCAGGCTCACGCTCCGCATCCCCGATGGCGAAGACATCGCTCGCACCTGCGCAGGCTGGGACGCCCATCTCGACATGCTGGCGGCGGCGCTCGAGGGGGTGCCGATCAAGTTTCCGTTCGAGCGCTTCAAGGCGGCCCGCGAAGTGTACAAAGCGCTGAAGATTTGACTTCAGGCAGGGCGTCGGTCAGCGTTCAAAAATCTGGTTGTCGAATGGAAGCGCCTTCGGCACGCGAACGCGAACAAATCCAATTTGTGCCGCCGCGTGACAGCTGTTGCATCCGTCCGTCAGTTCATTGAAGGTGCTCGAATAAAGCGAATAGTCCTTTTTGGCTGCGGCCTCTATCAGACGATTCAGCGGATTTGCCGCAGCCACGATATTTTCAACCGGAAGCCCCCGATAAAATCCGGCGGCGACGTCGAAGTCAGCTTTCAGCTTTTCCGCTTCATATTTGACCAGGTCCCAGTTTTTCGCCTTGCCGGCGAACCACAGCTTGATGTGCCGCAACTGCATGTTCAGCATGATGTTGGCGAGCGTCCCCACGGCCGATTCAGAGGGACTTCTGGACGACGGTGGCGTCGCAAACGGCACGTCGTCGGCCATCGCCGGCGTCAGCATAAGCACGACGGCCAAAAGGCTCGCCGACAAACATTTCAGTGCAGCACTTGAAGACACCTTGTCACGCGTGACGGACATCTGAAAACATCCTTGGGCTGAACTCGCATCGGCGACATCACGAGCTGCTGTTTCGACGGAGTTGTGTAGTTCGCGACAAATGATCGGGCCAAGCCCCGGCTGGTCGTTGATCTGAATCAATCGCGGCTTTCACAGCCGCGTCAACTCGGACGGGACAATTGCGTCTAGCCCGCGGCAAGCGATCTTCTCCGCCAAAGATAGTCACAACGACCTCAAGGACCGCAGCCGTGAAATCATCCGCAGAGTTCGACGTTATCGTCTGGTGGTGCTGATCAACGTTCCGTTCGAGCGTTTCAAGGTGGCGCGTCAGGCGCACAAGGGCGCTGATGGTCTGACGTCCGCAACACTTCGAAAAACTCATGACACGCACGTGACAAATCACGCTGCGCGAGAGCCATGAGCCCGCTCGGCAGCGTCGAAAGGAGGCTGTGAGAGCCTTGCATCTGTTTGCGGTGAACCGCCGGCGGATTTCCGCGGATAAAATCCGGCCATCATCTTCCTTTGATAGACCTCAATTCGTTGCACCGAGCGTGATGCGATGGTTTTCTTAAACATCCACTTCAATGGGCGGCCAAATGTTTGACGCCGTTGTTATTGGTTCAGGGTTGGGAGGGTTGACCGCCGCGGCCTTGCTCGCGCACGCAGGGAAGACGGTATGCGTTCTCGAACGCAACCACAGCATCGGTGGAGCGGCGTCGGCATTCAAGTCGGGGTCCCTTTTTATCGAGCCCTCATTGCACCAGACCGCCAACCCGCATGACCCGAGCGAACCAAAGCATGCCGTCCTTGCAGATCTAGGCCTGCTCGACGACATCGAATGGGTGCCGGTATCGCCGTTCCACTCCGTACGCGGGACTTTGGTGGGTGGCCTGTTCGATCTTCCGGTCGGCTTCGATGCGGCACGCGACGCACTCCAGGCTAGATTTCCCAAGAGCCGAGGCGGCATCGCCGATCTGTTCCGGGCCATCGAGTCGATGCATGCCGGCGTCGCGCATTTGACCGAAGCTCGTGCCGAGCGATCGCTTCGCAAACTCGCGCGCGGGCTCATCGAATCGCGTGAGCTCGTGCGCGATTGGCGCCTTTCGGTCGATGAAATATTGCAACGACATCTCGGCGACGACGAAGGCGCCAAATTCGCAATCGCCGGCAATATTAGCTACTACGCCGACGATCCGCGTCGTCTGGCGTGGCCGTTCTTCGCCATGGCGCAAGGCGGCTTTTTGAAAGCCGGCGGTGTCTACGTGAGGGGCGGTTCACACGTGCTCAGCATGAAGCTTGCGAAGATCGTGCGGAAAGGAGGAGGGACAATCCTGACCGGACGCGAGGCGGCGGCAATCGAATTGACCTCGGATGGGACACCCACCGCGGTGAGACACGTCGATGTACGCGACAAGACAGCAGAGGATCGTATCGCCACACGGGAGGTCTTCGTCAATTGCGCGCCAAATGTGCTGGCGACGATGCTTCCGGATGCCGCGCGCAATGCCTGCGAGCGCGCGTACGGCGGCATGCCACTGTCGACGTCGCTGTTCACGGCGCATTTCGGCGTCAACCGTCCGCCGGCTCAGTTTGGCATTGACCGCTATGGCCTCGTGAGAATTCCGGATTGGATAAAGTCGCTGCGTGACATTTCAGCTGGCGCCAGAATTCTGGCGAGCGATCCCGGCAATCGGATGCCTCTCTATGGCATTGCCAACTACGACGCGATCGACAGCGGGCTGCCGAGCGACAGCCCTGCCCTCGTGACGATTGTTGGCCTTGACCGGCTGGACAACTGGACGGGGCTGACGCCAAGGCAGGAAGAGGATCGACGCGCGCGCTGGCTTGACGCCATCCAAGCTGCGCTCGACCGGGATTATCCGGGAATCAGTGCCGCGGTGACGGAGCGCCTGTTCTTGAATGCGCGGTCGATGCACAATTTCCTCAATACGCCGGATGGAGCCGTCGACGGCTTTGCGCCCCTGCCGCCCAGCCGCGGAATTCTGGGCAGGCATTCCGCGATCACCGCGAACGCCGGTGCCCGGGATCTACCTCGCCTCCTCGTTCGCAGGGTCGGGCGGATTTACCGGGGCGATACGTTCGGGCGCCGAGGCCGCACGGACCGCGATGGCAGCTCAGAACGCAGTCAAATCGCGATGATGCTGATGGAGTCCGCGGCATTGCGTCCGGCTGCGGCAAGTGATCTTCTTCCGTCGAAGACAATCACAATCGCTTAAGGACCGCAGCCGTGAAATCATCCGCGGAATTTGACGTCATCGTCTATGGCGCAACCGGATACACCGGCCGACTGGTCGCCGAGCACCTGTCGCGAACCTATGGTTTGGGCGGCGAGGTCAAATGGGCGATGGCCGGGCGCGATGCCAAGAAACTCGTTGCGGTGCGCGACGAGATTGGCGCGCCGGCGGCAACGCCGCTGGTCACGGCCGACAGCGACGATGCAGCCGCGCTGCGCGCGATGTGCGAGCGCGCGCGCTGTATCGTCACCACCGTCGGCCCTTACCAGCTTTATGGCTCGAAACTGGTCGCAACCTGCGCCGCAACGGGCACCGATTATTTGAACCTGTCCGGCGAATCCAACTGGATGCGGGCGATGATCGATGCCCATGACGCGGAGGCGAAGCGCTCGGGCGCACGCATCCTGTTCTCGTGCGGCTTCGACTCCATTCCATTCGAGCTTGGCGTGATGTTCGTGCAGGACATTGCGAAACGTCGGCTCGGCCGCACCGTGCCGCGCGTCAAGGGCCGCGTGCGCAACTTAAGCGGTTCGCTCTCGGGCGGCACGCTTGCGACCGGCGAAGCGACGCGCGCCGCCGCGGCGAAAGACCCGTCGGTGATCAGGCTGCTGGTCGACCCGTTCGCCCTGACGCCGGGCTCCCGCGGCGCCGACCAGCCACGCGGCGACAAGGTCGAGCAGGACGACGATGTTGGCGGCAAGGTCGGCCCCTGGCTGATGGCGCCGATCAATTCAAAGAACATCCACCGCTCGAACATGCTGCAGGGCCAGCCCTGGGGCGCCGACTTCGTCTATGACGAGATGGTGATCCTGCGCGACGACCAGCCGGCGCAGGCATTCACGTTCCCTGAGGGCAAGGCGCCAAAACCGGGCGAAGGGCCGACCAAGGAGGAGCGCGAGGCCGGGTTCTATGATCTCGTCTTCATCGGCATCAGCAGCGACGGCAGGAAGGTGCAGGCACAGGTCTACGGCAAGAAGGATCCAGGCTACGGCTCGACCGCCATGATCCTGGTGGAGACTGCGCTGTGTCTGTTGCGCGACGGTAGTCATGTCGGCGGCGGCATTTCGGTGCCCGGCGCCGCGCTTGGCCACAAGCTGATCGAGCGATTGCAGGCCCACGCGCAACTGTCGTTCAAGGACGAGACGCGATGAGCGTGTGGCTGCGGTGGCGATCACGGCCGCGTTGAGCTGCTGACGACTTGCCTTCACGCCTCGATGGTCCACTCCTCGGCGCTGGCCCCGGCCATGGCCCGGACGCGTTCCTCGTCGGCAGCGAGTTCTTTGGCGCTGCCGCTATAGACGATCTTGCCATCGTCGAGCACATAGGCGCGGTCGGCGATCCCCAGCGAGACCCGCACGTTCTGCTCGACGACAAGCACCGAGATTCCTTCATCGCGCATTGCCGCGATGATGCGGAACACGTCCTTCACGATCAGCGGCGCGAGGCCCTGGCTCGGCTCGTCGAGCAGCAAGAGCCGCGGATTGAGCAGCAGCGCACGGCCGATCGACAGCATCTCCTGCTCGCCGCCAGAGAGCTGGCGGCCGAGATTGCGGCGCCGCTCGGCGAGTGCGGGAAAATACTGGAAGACACGGTCGACGGTCCATGCGCCCGGCCGCACCAGCGGCACCTTCAGATTGTCCTCGACGGTCAGGTTGGCGAAGATCCTGCGGCCCTCAGGGACATAGCCGACGCCGAGCCCTGCGATCTGGAAGGTCGGCATCCGGCTCGCATCCCGGCCGAAGATCGTCACGCGGCCCTCGCGCGCCGGTGTCAGCCCCATGATGCTGCGGAGCGTCGTGGTCTTGCCGGCGCCGTTGCGGCCGAGCAGCGCGACGATCTCGCCCTCGTTCACCTCGAGGCCCACGCCGTGGAGGATGTGGCTGCGGCCATAGAAGGTCTGCAAGCCTTGGGCCTCAAGCGGCTTCATACGGCTTCTCCGAGATAGGCGGCCTGCACCACGTCGGAGGCGGCGATTTCCTGCGGCGTGCCTTCCGCGAGCAGGCGGCCCTGGTCGAGCACGGTGATGCGGTCAGCGAGATGAAACACCACGCGCATGTCGTGCTCGATCAGGACGATGGTGTATTTGCTGTCGCGATGGAGTTTGCGGATCAGCCGCGTGATCTCATAGGTTTCCTGGTCGCCCATGCCGGCGGTCGGCTCGTCGAGCAAGAGCAGCCGCGGCTTCAGCGCCAGCGCCATCGCAATCTCGGTGGCGCGCTGATCGCCGTGCGCGAGCTCGCCGACCAGGCGGTCCGCCCTGGCGGACAGCCCGACGAGACCGAGCATCTCATCGACGACCTTGTCAGTGAGGCCGGCATCGGTACGCGACGTCCACATCTTCAACGTCTGGCCGGCGGCGACCTCGGCGGCGCTCTGCACGTTCTCGCGCACGGTCAACTCGGGGAAAATCTCGGTGATCTGGAACGTGCGCGCCATGCCAAGCCCGACTCGCTTGTGCGCGGGCAGGCGCGTCACATCCTGGCCGTCGAACACGATGCTGCCGCTGGACGGCGGGAAGAAGCCGCAGATCATGTTGAAGAAGGTGGTCTTGCCGGCGCCGTTCGGGCCGATGATGGCACGAAGCTCGCCCGGCTCGACCACCATCGACACGCCGCGTACCGCGGCAAGGCTGCCGAAATTCTTCGCGACGTTTCCGACCTCGAGCAGGCTCATGATCCGCTCCGCCGCAACCGCACGCCAAGCAGGCCGCGCGGAAAGAACAGCACGACGAGAATGAAGATCACGCCGACGAACGACATCCAGTTCACCGTCATCGACGAGATGTAGTCCTGCAGCGCAACGAACACGGTCGCGCCGATCAGCGGCCCCCAGAATGCCCGCATGCCGCCCATGACCGTCATGACCACGAAGTAACCGGAGAGCGAATAGTGCAGCGCCAGCGGATCGGCGAAGTTGTTGAGCAGCGCGTAAAGCGTACCGGCGAGCGCGGTGAAGAAGCACGAGATCGAGAACGACAGCCAGACCTGGCGTTCGACCGGAATACCAAGGAAGCGGGCACGGCGTTCGTTCTCGCGGATCGCGCGCAAGGTATGGCCGAACGGCGAGCGCACCAGGATGCCCATCAAGGTCGAGCGCGACGGCGAATACCGCGAGCAGGAAATAATAGAAGGTGTTGCCGCTTGCGGCGATGTCGAGGGTGAATGGGCCGAATCCGATTGGCTCGCGGTGAAAGCCGCGCAGGCCGTCGAAGCCGCCGGTGAAATCGTTCCAGCTGTAAGCGAGGTAATACCAGAGCTGGCCGAAGGCGATGGTGCACATCGCGAAGTAGACGCCGCGGCGGCGCACGATCAGTGCGCCGAACAGGGTGCCGGCAAGGCCGCCAAGCAGCGTGCCGGCGAGCATGGCAAGCGGCGTCGAGGCCACGACGTATTTCAGGGTCAGCCCCGCGCCATAGGCGCCGAGCCCGAAATAGGCGGCGTGGCCGAAGCTCAACACCCCGGTGAAGCCGAGCAGCAGGTTGAGCCCCATGGCGGCGAGTGCAAACACCAGCACGCGGCCGGCGAGCGCGGTGTAACCACCAAGCAGCGGCAGCCAGACCGGCACCAGGATCAGGACCGCCCAGATCCCGACCAGCATCGCAATGCGCTGCGAGGCCGGACGGCTCGTGGTGGCGGAGGGCAAGGCGATGCTCATGACATCATGCCCTCTTCGCCCATCAGGCCGCGCGGCCGGATCAGAAGCACGATCATCATGATGGCGTAGATCACCGCTTCGCTGGCCGAGGGATAGACGACGGTCGTCAGCGCCGCCGCGACGCCGATCAACAACCCGCCGAACAGGGTGCCGACCAGGCTGCCGACGCCGCCGACGATGATGGCGATGAAGCTCGGCAACAGGAGATCATCGCCCATGTTCGGATTGAGGCCGATCTGTCCCGCGGCGAGCACGCCGGAAAGGCCCGCCAGCATGCAGCCGACGGCGAAATTGAAGGTGCGCAACAGATGCACGTTGACGCCGAGCGAGGCCACGGTCTCCAGATCGAGCGTGCCGGCGCGAATGCGCAAGCCGACACGGGTGCGGCGCAGAAATGTGAACAACCCGACCACGCTGACGATCACGATCGCCACCATGAAGACGCGGTACCAGGTGATAAAGAACAGCTCGGAGCTGATCGGTTGCGCCAGGATGTCGGGCAATCCCATCGGCAAGCCGTTCGGCCCCCAGATATAGCGCGCCGTGTCCTGCAGCACGAATGCCAGCCCGAATGTGAGCAGCAGGCTGTAGACCGGATCGCGATTGTAGACACGGCTGATCATCAGCCGCTCGACGATGACGCCGATCAGCGCGGTGAGGATCGGCGAGACGACGAGCGCGCCCCAATAGCCGAGCACCGGCGACAAGGTGAAGGCGAGGTACCCGCCGAGCGCGAGGAAGTTGCCGTGCGCAAAGTTGATGACGTTCGAGAGGTTGAGAATGAGGGCCAGGCCGAGGGCCATCAGCACGTAGAACGCACCGATGATCAGCCCGTTGGTGACGTTGTAGAGAATGACCTGGATCATCGGTCCTCGATGTGCGGGATCGTGTCGGTGTCAGCAGCGAGCCGGAGCGCGACAGCGTTCGAATGAACCACCGTCGCGCTCCGGGTTATCCACGTCTCGAGATCATGCTCAGGTCGGACGGACCATCTTGCACCCGGTCTCTTCCACCGTGCCGGCGGCCTCCTCCCCGGAGACCATCGAATTGATGGTGAAGACGTTGTCCGGGTTGTCCTTCGGGGGATGGACCTCGCCGACGAAGATATTGGGCATCAGTTCGTGATCGCCCTTGCGGTAGCGCACCTTACCGGGCTGCAGCGCCACGTCCGGCGGCAGTTCGAAATCCTCGAGCGCCGCAGCGAGCTTCGGGCCCTCGAGCGATTTCGCCTTCTCGGCGCCGAGGCGCACCGTGTGCATCGACACATAGCCGAACCAGTCGCGTGCCGAGGGCGTCTTCTTGGTCGCGGCGCGGTAGTCGGCGACGAACTTCACGACCTCCGGGACCTTCGGCTGATCCCACCACCACTCCATGTCCCACCAGCCGGCTTGCGCGTCCGGTTGCAGCGCTTTGACGGTTTCGAGCTCGAACAGCGCGCCGCCAAGCGCCATGTCCTTCTGCATGCCGAACTGGATGAACTGCTTCATGCAGTTGATCTGCGTCAGCCCGCCCATGTTGTTGAGGAGCACGTTGGGCTTGTAGGCCTTGGCCTTGATCAGCGTGGCCGAGAAATCGGTGTTATTGATCGGCAGCATGTCGCCTTCATAGGTGCCGCCGAGCTTCTTCAGCGCCTTGATGAAGCCGTCCTGCAGCGTGTGGCCGTAAGCATAGTCCGGCGTGACGAAGAACCATTTCTTGCCGAACCGTTTCACAAGCTCGGGCGTAATCGCCGCCGTATCCATCGTCGTCGTGTTGCAGACGCGGAACACGTTCCACTTGCAGTCCGCGCCGGTGATCGGATCGGTGTGGCCGCCCGGCACGATATGGAACACCTTCGCGTCGCTGGTGACCTGCGACATCGCATAGGCAATGCCGGAATTGACGTCGCCGAGAATCGCGGCGACCTTGTCGCGATCGATCAGCTTGTGCGTCTTCGCCACGCCGGTGCCGACGTCATTGGCGGAATCTTCGACCAGCAGCTGAACCTGTCGGCCGAGAATGCCGCCCTTCTTGTTGATCTCGGCTTCCGCGTACTTGGCGCCGTCGACCTCGCTCTGGGCGAGCGCCGACAGCACGCCCGTCAGCGGGTTGACCATGCCGATCTTGACCGGTTCGTCACCGAGCGCCCTGACGATGAACGGTGCGCTGACGACCTGGCTGAAGCCGAGCGCAACACCCGCCTTGATAACGGTACGCCGACCAATCGGCGTCCTGAAGTTTGACATTGCCAACCTCCCTGGTTGTTTTTGCTGTCGGGGCTTTGCCTCCGACCGTTGCGGAAAGAGCCGCAACGTGTGCCGGTTTTTTCCGGCGCCTTGGCCCTCATTCTCGCAAAATTGTCGGCGGCAGCTCTTGGGCCTGCGACCGCGACGAGTTGGATCAAGGGCATGCCCCTGATCAGCTATGATTATTATTCAGACCAGAAAGCTTTCGAGCGCTGCAGACACTAACGCGCCCCCTTCGGGCTGCCGTCTGACGCGACATGCTCGCCGAGGATGCTTCGTTGTACCGGCTCGTCAGGTCACCGGACAAGTACGCGACGGTAACATTCTTGGCAGATTTGCAAAGGCTGTTTCTGCGACCTGGCAAAGCGACGGCGGCCGAATTCATCAGACTAAAGTTGATCGCGTTCATGACAATGGATTGAAGCAGATAGGCTCCGTGCCCATTTTCTCTCGGCTGAATGTCGGCTCGGACGTATGCTCCGCAGTGACGCGGAGCCTGCCGTCTCGCAACGGAAATCGCGGCATCAACTCGGGTTCATCGTCCCTCCCCACTATCGTCGCCCGCCGCCAGCCTTTAGGATTTTGGCGGTGGCGGGAGCGGCAATGAGAACCAAAGGCTGGATCGGATGCCTCTTGGCGATCGGCGTCGCCGTCGCGTCAACCGCATCCTATGCCACTTCAGATCCGTCGGTCGACACTGCGCAGGTCCCGCCAAACCCGTCCGAAAACTTAGGCGCGTCGCACGGCATCCTGCTCAAACTCGCGCAGGGGGAGAGCGCGGCCCCCGCTCCCACGACGACATCGCCCGCGCCGGCGACGACGATACCGGACCAAACTCCGGCAGCTTCAATCGGCACCGTCGTCTCCGTGCAGGGCAACGCCACGGCTGAGCGCAACGGTGAAAATCTCGTGCTCAAGGCCAACGACGAAATCTTCAAAGGCGATACGCTGAAGACCTCGGCCAATTCGGCGCTCGGCGTCATCTTCGATGACGAGACGACATTCAATCTGCGTGCCAATGCCAGCATCACCATTGACGATTTCGTCTATCAGGAAGGTAGCGACAAGAACGACGCAGCCATCGCTGTGCTGGCTGGCACGGTCGCGTTCGTCGCCAGCGCCGTCGCCAAGACCGGCGACATGACGATCGCGACGCCGGTTTCGACACTCGGCATTCGCGGCACGACCGGGCTCGTCGAAGTCCGTCCATCAGGAAGCGGTGCGGTCACCGACAATATCAAGCTCTATCCGGATGCCGACGGCCATGTCGGCCGGATCGAAATCCACGGCCATGACGGCACCGCGCTGGGGGTTCTGACCCGCGGCGCCAGCGGATTTGCGATCCGCGGTGGCGCTGGTGCGCGCGCGACCGCGGTCGCGCTACGGATTTCGCCGGAGCAGGCCGCGCGCGATCAGACGATCGTGCGGCAAACCCATCAGGCACAAAGTTCCGGACGTACCATTGTGCAACAGCGGCGTCAGCGCCAGCCCGGCGCGACAAGCCCGCAACAACAGCGTCCGCAACAATCCCCGACGCAGCAGAGGCCACAACGATTGCAGCCGCAACAGCCCCCGACCCAACAGCGGCCACAGCAATTGCGGCCACAACAGTCGCCGACGCCGCCTAACCAGCCAAATCCGAACTTGCCAAGGCAAAACCTGCGCAACCAGACGCCGACCGGGCCCGGTTCGCAGCAACTGCAGCAGAATTCTGCCGGCTCCACCGCCGCAACCACAGTTGCGCGCGCCGCAGCCCCAGCGTCAGGGGCTTCAGCCACCGCGCGTCGGCCCAGCGCAGCGGCTCGTGGTGCCGACCGGCCGCAAGCCCGCGCCCGCTCAGGCGCGAAAGAAGCCGAAGCCGCAGTGAGTTTGAGCGGAGCGCGATGCCTTCGTAACCGGCCAGAACGACGACGACCACCAGCGCCACAAAGGTGGCCGACAAGAAACATGTCCACGGCAAAAGCTCCCGAACCGATTGTTCTCGAACTTTGCCGGCCCTACAATCGCCGAACCCGCGAACTCCGCGGAAGACAGCCTCCTCCAGCACGAGCTTTAGACCGTCATGCTGTTTCTCCTGCTCGGTATTTTGGTCACCATCATCGTTGGCGCGATCTGCTTCTATTTGATCGACCGCTTCGTCCGCGACGGTCGGCTTGCAAATCTTCTGAAGCTGCTGGTCGTGCTGATTTGCCTGATCTCGATCCTGCAGCGGCTATTGCCGGCGCTCGGCATCGGCTGGCTCTGACAACCGCACTGCACAACGCAAGAGGCCGCCTTTCGGCGGCCTAGCTCATAATTCCAGCCTATAATTGAAGAGGCCGCCTTTCGGCGGCCTCTCGCGGCGCTCGCCGTAAAGCGGCGCCAGCACAACACCGGATGCGTATCCCCCCACCCCCTCGGTGATGCGATACCACCTTAGCGAGGTCCGCGAGGACCGCACCAAAAAGCACTATCGGTTTTTTGTATCCACGCGTTGTCCGCGGCGAGCGCCGATGTTAGCCTTGCTGCGTCGGCGGTTTTGTCAGGGGTCGTCGGCCCTCTTCCAAGAACAATCGCAAGAACACAACAAACAAGTGGGCGCACGGCGTTCCCGATGGTCCGGACCAAAATGGTCCGCGATCACGAACGCCGACGCTCGCTTTGTTCCTTTGAGGGAGGGAACCCATGAAAGACGTGATCGGATTTTTCACCGGCCACAATATTTATGCGTGGCTGTTCATTATCGCCTGCTGCGTCGGCTTCGGCGCGTTGTCGATGCACCAGAGGAACCAGGCGGAGATCGAGCAGGACTGATCGACCTCCGCCACTTCGCCGTCAGCGAGTGCAACACCGTCGCGCGGAACAAATGTTGCGCAGCGGAAGGTCGCTGGTCGGCGCTACCTAATTCCGTATTGTGGAATATTCCCAGTTTGGAAAGCGACGGCGCTCGCGTTCTTTGCTAACCCCTGATGCCAACGAAGCGGCAGACTTCAGGGAGTGCAGAGATGAACGAGATCGCAACCGCGCAAGTGCGGGCACTAGCGGCGCTGAGCGGACCGCAGGTCTGGTACGGTCGCGAGATGGCGAAGCGGACCGACTGGATCCGTCCGCTGACGCTCGCCGAAATCGTCGAGCTGGAAGCCGCCGTCGCCGAGCTCGATCAGACCGGCATCGATATTGCCGCGATCGGACCACAGCATCTGAAGGTGCCGGGTCTGCGCCCGCTGATCGATGACATCCGCGCCGCCGTGCTTCATCGGACAGGCTTTCTTCTGGTCCGCGGCGTGCCGGTGCAGCGCTGGAGTGTCAGGCAATGCGCCATCGCCTATTTCGGGCTGGGCACCCTGCTCGGCGAACCGGTGTCGCAGAACGCGATGGGACATATCCTCGGGCACGTGAAGGATATCGGCGCCGACTATGCACGACCAACGCACCGCGGCTATCAGACCGCGGCGCGGCTCGCCTATCACTGCAACTCCTCCGACATCGTCGGCCTGCTGTGCCTGAAACCCGCCAAGTCGGGCGGCAAGTCCTCGATCGTCAGCAGCTGGACACTGTTCAATGAAATGCTGCAGCGGCATCCCGACCTGCTCGCGGAGCTGTTGCAGCCGGTGTACCGCGACCGCCGCGGTGAAGTCCCCGACGGCGCCGAGCCCTGGTATGCCGTGCCTGTCTTCAATCCGACAACGGACGGCGGGATGGTCGCAACTTATGTGCGGAGCGCAATGCAAAAGGCGCAGCGTTTCCCCGAAGTGCCTCGCCTGACGCCGCAACTCGTCGCCGCATGTGATGCGATGGATGCGCTCGCCGAAGATCCCGAGATCCATCTCGACATGGATTTCCGTCCAGGCGACATGCAGTTCGTCAGCAATCACTGGGTCATGCATTCGCGCACGGCCTACGAGGATTTCCCCGAGCCGGAAAATCGTCGCCACTTGTTCCGACTGTGGCTCGCCTGCACGGATGGGCCAATGTTGCCTGAGGTCTATACCCGTGTCTGGCAGGGCGCGACGGCGAATGGTCGACCGGCCGGCATTCGCGTGCCCGGAGTGCCGCTGTCGGCACCGCTTGATGCCAGCTGGTGAACGGTCGGTACGCGCCCCGCGGGCGTGACAAACACGCCGTTTTCATCGAAAAGCACCGTTGCCTGAACAGCTGAGGGCGGCGGGACGAGATGCTATCGGCGAACGATCCGGCGCGGTCGGACTACATTGACGGCCTGCGGGCGATTGCGGTCGGCGCGGTACTTTGCTTTCACGCCGGCCTGCCGGGCGTGCCCAGCGGTTTTCTTGGCGTCGATGTCTTCTTCGTCATCTCGGGATTCCTGATCACCGCGCAAATCTTCGACGGCGTCGCCGCCGGCTCATTTTCGATCATGCACTTCTATGCGCGGCGCATCCTGCGGATCTGGCCGCCGCTGTTCGTCGTGATCGCGGCAACCCTGATCGCAAGCTGCCTGCTGCCGATCCTGCCGCTCGACATCAAGCGCATCGCGGTGTCGGCGATCGCGTCCGCGGCGATGGTCTCGAACTGGTACTTCCTGCAGCATTCGGGCTATTTCGCGCCAGCGGCCGAACGCGAGCCGCTGTTGCACATCTGGTCGCTCGGCGTCGAGGAGCAATATTACCTGGTCGTTCCCGCGCTGGTGCTGGCGCTCGCGGTGATCGCCCGGCGCCGGACGATGAATCTTTATACGGTCGGACTCGTTGTGACGGCCGGAGCGCTGCTATCTTCCCTCGCCGCCGCGTTTGCCTTTGCCGCCTCAAAACCGGAGGCCGTGTTCTACGCGACACCGATCCGGGCGTGGGAATTTGCCGTCGGCGCAGGCGCGGTTCTTGCGATCCGCCGCGGGCTCACCATGACCCGGCCGATGGCGCGGATCGGATTGCTGTTTGGCGTCGCGGCGATCGGTGTTGCCTGCGTGCTGTGGTCCGCCGCGCCGCTTGATCAGTTGCTGCTGCAACTGCTGGCGGTCGGCGGAGCGGGTGTCGCAATTCTCTCAGGTGCGTTCGCGCAAGGCGGCGCGATGATGAGTTTGCTGAGCCTGCGACCGATCGGTCGGCATCGGGCTCGTGTCGTATTCGCTGTACCTGTGGCACTGGCCGCTGTTGGCGCTGTGGCGGCTGACCCATCTCGATCCGGCAACTGTGGTCGAACGCGTGTTGGCGGGCATCGTCGTCCCGCTGCTGCTCGCGGTCCTGACCTATGCATTCGTCGAACTCCCGATGCGGCGATTGAGGCGCAGCCTCGTCGCGCCGAAAGTGCGAGGCCGCGCCGTCGCCCTGGGGATCGGTGCATCGGCCGTGGTCGGCTTGCTGGCATTTGCCGTCGTCGGCTGGTCGATGCACTTGAGCCATACAGACCGGTTTCGCCCCTACGCGGAGGCCGCTTCCAGCGAGGCTGATCCATGTCCGGCCGGAACCGGGGCGGCCGGGCCTTCCGTGCAGTGCGCGTCGCGAGCCGATGCGGCTCCGAACGTCATGCTCTGGGGTGACTCGCACGCGCGCGCGATCTGGGCCGCGGTCGCCGGCGCAGCGAACATCTCCGGACGCTCTGCCCAATTGCAATGGGAGGGCAATTGTCCGCCGCTGTTCGACACCCCGATCTATGTCGACAACGTGCCGTGGACACGTTGCAGGAGCGTGAACGATACGATCATCCGCTGGTTGTCGTCGTCCGAGCTGAAGGGTGTGACGGGGGTGGTTCTCACCGCCAACTGGCGCAACAGCCAGACACTGCTGCACGCCGCTGCGGACCCTGCCGATCGCGCGGTTAAACTCGGCGAAGCAGTCGGGCGCACCCTCACCGCCTTGCGCGCACTTGGCTTGCGCGTCCTCGTGCTCGGCCAGGTGCCGCCGCTGCCCTACGCGGCGCCGGAATGCGTCTACCGCGCCGGGCTCGCGGGCGACGTCAGCCGTTGCAGCGCGATCCGCAGCACGGTCGAGGCCGAGCAGCATGACTTGACCGCGGCGTTGCGGGCGGCAGTCGCGCCGTTCGATAACGCGCGCTTGCTCGATCTCGCCGATGCGCTGTGCGATGGCAAGACCTGCTCACCGGTTGCCGGCGACCGCATCACCTACAGCGACATCACTCACCTGTCGGACGCCGGCGCGCGAGCGGTTCGCGAGCATTTTGCGCCGGATTTCGCCTGGGTCTTTGCCGGATCGGGGCGAGACAAATTTTCGGCCGCTCGCTGACTGCGGGCCGCTGACGCCCTGCATTTTTATCCTCACGTTTTTCGTTGCCCTTTTTTTCACTTGCGCATTGTTCCTGTTTTGTTCTAGCATAAATTTCCGACGTCGCAGGCACAGACCAGGCAAGGCCTCGCACAAATGGCGCACACCGCGCGCGATTTGCGCCTGCTCGCGCGCAATATTGCGCGCCAGCGGCGTGACATTCGCCTGCAGGCCCGTGAGCTGCAGGCCTTGATCGATGCCGATCTCGACTGCACGGGCGCCGCGCGCGTCCTGATGCACCTGCAAAGCGATCTCCGGCTATTTCTCGAAAAGCGGGAGCGGCTGACGTGCGGGAGCTAGCCCGGCTCACAGAACCCTGGCAGGTCACGCGTGACGGCGACACCGTTGCGGTGCGCGACGCCAACGGCGTCGTGCTCGTGCAGCTGTCACGTTGCGGCGACAGCGCCGGCGCAATCCGCCGCGACGGTCAACTCAGCGACGCGGAAGCAGTTGAGCTCGCGCGCCTGATCGCACTCTTGCCAGTGCTGTCGCGCCGGCCGCAATATTGATTTACTGGGGCTTGATCCCGAGTTCCGGAATGAGCTTCTCGTACGAAGCGTACTCGCTCAGCACCAGCTGCTTGAATTCCTCCGGCGTGCTGCCGTTCTGGCGCAGCCCTTGCGCCTTCATCTTGTCGGCGACACCGGGACGTTTCAGCGCGTCGTTGCCGGCCTTGTTCAGCTTGTCGATGATCTCCTTGGGCGTGCCTGATGGAGCAAACATGCCAAGCCAGGTTGCGGTCACGACGCCGGGGATCGTCTCGGACACCGTCGGCACATCGGGCAATTGCGGGTCGCGTTGCGCCTCGACCGCGGCGAGGATACGGATCGATCCCGCCTTGGCTTGCGGCATCACCGCTGGCCCCGTTCCGAAGCTGACCGGGATGTGTCCTGCGACGAGATCCTGGATGGCCGGACCACCCCCTCGATAGGGCACATGCTCCATGTGAATGCCGGCTTTCAGGTTGATGAGCTCGCCCGCGATCTGATGCGCCGATCCGACGCCAGCGCTCCCGAAGCTGACCTGGCCTGGATGCGCCTTCGCATAATCGATCAATTCCTTGACATTGGTCGGAGGAAACTGCGCGTTCACCGCGAGAAACAGCGACGTGCTCGCAATGTTGATGATCGGCGCAAGCGCGGTGCGAGGATCGATCGTGATGTCCTTCTGGAAGAACTTGGCCATCGTGATCGGCGAATTGACGGTCAGCAGCAGCGTGTAGCCGTCCGGATTCGCATGCGCCACAAAAGCTGCGCCAACCACGCCGTCCGCTCCTGGACGATTTTCGACAACGAACGGCTGGCCCATAATCTCCGACATCTGCTCGGCCATGATGCGTGCGGTGATGTCGGTCGATGCGCCCGGCGGGTACGGCACGATCAGCAGGATCGGACGCGCCGGATAGTCTTCCGCGCCGGCCGGCGAACCGACGAGCGCTACGGTCGCCATCAAGATCACCGCTCGCAAGCCGGCCAACATGGCGTGCATCGTGTTTCTCCCTCAAATCGTAGGATCGATTCGGTCAGGCATGAACTGCCTGCAGGGGCATTCTTCGTTATGGTGGATTAATTTGCGCCCCGAAAGGTGATGATAGTTGCAGGGCCCTCCCCGTCAAGCAGCGGTCGGCAACGACAACGATAAGGAATCCGAAGCGATGGAAACGCTCGCCGACACGCCGCAGCGCGCAGAGATCAGGGATGCGGTCCGCGCCATTTGCGACCGCTTCGACGACGACTATTGGGCGGAGAAGGATCGCGCGCACGCATTCCCGTTCGAGTTCGCCAAGGCAATCGCGGAAGGCGGCTGGCTCGGCATTGCGATGCCTGAGGAATTCGGTGGCGCCGGATTCGGCGTCACCGAAGCGGCGATCATGATGCAGGAAGTCGGACGCTCGGCGGGTGCATTTGCCGCCTGCTCGACGATCCACATCAACATCTTTGGGCTGCATTCGATCGTCAAGCACGGCACCGACAGGCAGCGCCGCGAATGGCTGCCGTCGATCATCGACGGCTCCTCGCGCGCCTGTTTTGGCGTGACCGAGCCGGACGCCGGTCTCGACACCACCAAGATCAAGACCAGAGCCGTGCTCAAAGGCGATCGCTACGTGGTGAACGGCCAGAAGATCTGGACCAGCACGGCGCAGCAGGCCGACAAGATCGTGCTGCTCGCCCGCACCACCCCGATCGAAGACTGTGCCAGGCCGGTCGACGGCCTGTCGCTGTTCTACGCGGACATGGATCGCACACGCGTCGAGGTGCGCGAAATCCCGAAGATGGGCCGTCACGCCGTCAACTCCAACCAGGTGTTCTTCGACGCTCTGGAAATTCCGGTCGAGTGCCGGATCGGAGAAGAAGGGAAAGGCTTCCGCTACATCCTCGACAGCCTCAATCCCGAACGGATACTCAATGCCGCAGAAGTCATCGGCATGGGGCGACGCGCACTGGAGAAGGCGGTCAGTTATGCGAACCAGCGCGTGGTGTTCGGACGGCCCATCGGCATGAACCAGTCGATCCAGCATCCGCTCGCGGAATGCTGGTCGGAGCTCTATGCAGCGGAGCTGATGACGCTGCATGCGGCCGAACTGTACGACGACGGCAAGCCCTGCGGTGCGCAGGCCAATGCCGCAAAATACCTTGCCGCCGATGCCGGGTTTCGCGCCTGCGATCGCGCGATCCGGACCCACGGCGGGATGGGATACGCGGCGGAATTCCATGTCGAGCGCTATTTCCGCGAGATGATGGCGACGCAGCTCGCGCCGGTGTCGCGGGAAATGATCCTTTGCCATATCGCCGAGCGCGAGCTCGGGTTGCCCAAATCGTATTGAGAGGAGAATTTCCGATGATCAGAGGCAGCTGCGCCTGCGGCGGCGTCCGGTTCGAGATCGACGAGGTCCGCTCGCTGACCCATTGTCACTGTACAAACTGCCGCAAGCTGACAGCGGCGAGCCTTGCCACCTACGCCCATGTCGAAAAGGGCAAATTCCGCTTTGTCAGCGGCGAGGATTTGATCAACCGCTACGAATCCGCGCCGGGCAGCTTTCGCTCGTTCTGCCGGGTCTGCAGCTCTTTGGTGCCCGGACTGGTGCCATATCTGACGACCGTCAGCGTGCCCGCCGGCCTGCTCGACGACGATCCGAAGGTGCGGCCGCGGCTGCACGTCTTCACGTCCTCCAAAGCGCCGTGGGTCGAAATTACCGACGGCCTGCCGCAGCATCCCAAGTGGGTGCCGGGTTACGAGCCGAAGCAAAGCTGAACCAACGTCTTCCGCCGCCCGACCAAGAGTGTGAATGCCGTGCTCTTGATCGCAGATCCATGTCCGATAAACTGGCCGAACGAGCCCGACGCATCATCGACGACGCCGCGACCCGGCCGCTGCGTGACGCCGCATACCTGCTGTTTCGTCAGCAGGACTGGTTCGATCGCCTTGAGGAGGAAGCCGAGGGCCCCTATCTCGACCAGGCCGCGCTCGACGCGGCGCGAGCAAGGTCGATCGCGCAGGCGAAGGTGGCCCTCGACAAGGCCAACGCTCACAGCGGCCCGACGCTGGCACGCCTCAAAGCAGCGCATCCAGGGGTCGGCGATGACGAGCTGAAGGCCGCGATCAAGGCGGCGGTCAGATTCGATGACGCCTGCTTTGCCGACTACCCGCACGAGCGCGGCGACGACTGGGACAAGGCCGTGCGCGCGGTCGCCAGCGCCGCGCGCAAGAACCCCGGCTACCTCGATGTCACCTTGCACGAGGCGGCGAATCGCGTTGCCTATTACATGAAGTAGCGTTGCCTACGCTTCGATGCGCAAAGCCTCGCGCGTCGACGGCCGCTCGTTCATCGCCGCGAAATGTGCGCGCACCTTCGGGTATTTTTCGATGTCGACCTCGTCGCCCTTCAGCCAGGTCGACATGGTGTAGAGATAGGGATCGCAGATCGTATAGCTCTCGCCCATCACCCACGGGCCCTTGATCATTGTCGTCTCGATCAGGCCGAAACAATCGGCCATGGTTTGCGGCACCTTGCGCTTCATCGCCGCCATCGCGCTCTCGTCGTCGACCCAGCGCGCGCCGCGACGGCCGTGGGCGTGCGCGACATGCACGGTGGCGCACAGATAGCTGTTGAACGCCTGGACCTGGGCGAACGCAAACGCGTCATTCAGCGGCGCGAGCTTCTTGTCCGGATGGGTCTGCGCAATGAAAGCGAGGATTGCCGGCGTCTCGGTCAGAATGCCCTTGTCGGTGACAAGCGAGGGAACGCGCGCCTTCGGATTGACGGCAAGATAAGCCGGCTTCTTCTGTTCCTCGTCCTTGAAGCTGACGCGGATGGCTTCGTGGGCGGCGCCGGCGTCGAGCAGCGCGATGTGGGACGCAAGGGCGCAGCTGCCCGGCGAATAATAGAGCTTGATCATGGCGGGATCCGGCTGGATTGAACGGAACCCGTCTTGTAGCAGGCAACCCGGTCCCTGACTACGGAAGGCTCGCGCCGGGAGCGATGGCAGCCGGCTCGCGGGATCGGCTATCATCGCGACAATCATTCAGCGGACGAGCACGTGACAATGCCTCAGCCGATCCAGGTCAAAATCTTCATGGACACCGCGCCGGCCGCGCTCGAAGAGCAGATCAACGCCTGGCTCGCCCAACTCGGCAAGGCCGTTGTCATTCGCAGCGAGACCGTGGTGACGGCGATCGCCGAGAAGCCGAATATCGTCGTGACGGTCTGGTACGAGCCGCAGTCGAACTGACGCGCGCTCCCAAGGCCGCGCGCAAGAAATTACTGGACCGCGATCTCGATACCGGTATAGCGGCGCTTGCCTTCGCCCGGCACGAACTGCGCAAACGCTTCGCGGATGCGAACTGCCGGCGTGACGTCCCGCGCATACCAGCGCTCGGGCGGCAGCGGCGTATCCGCCGTCAGGTTCGGCCAGTCGATTGCGGCAAGCGGCACGCGGTTGACGCGCGACGGGCGTTGAGCGGTGCTCTCATCGCTCCCGACGTCGAGCGCAAAAACGACCGCGACGAGCCCGACGCCGGCCCAAATCATGTTTTTATAGGCTTGCATTTTCTTGATCCCCCTGCCTTGGGCGGAGGATCTAGCGGTCAGCTCGAGAAGCGGCGGTTAATGCGCGCCTTGCATTTGCCGGAGCAGTTTTCGCGGCGTGAACCGACTTCGGACGATTTGAATCAATTCGCTCGACGACCTGCCAGGCCGTGCCGGCGCACCAGCCTCTGGCACGCTGCTCGGCGTGGCGGCTGTCGATCGCCGGTACAGGCAGAATTTTGCAGGTGCGACCGTCGGATACGCGAAACTGATAAACGGGGTACATGCCGGGCTTCCTTGCAAAGCCCCTGCCCGATCGAAGCATCGATCCCGAATTGCTAACATTTTCTGAAAATTGGACGCTTCCGCCGCGACCACCTTCGCCTTACATAGACCCATGCCTCGCCCGCCAAAAACCCACTTCATTAACTGTCTTGCACTTGCCGCCCTCATCGTCGCGGCAACCCCGCGCGATCCGTCAATCGCGGCCGAAGGCGTCGCCGCGCAAAGCGCGGGCTGGACGTTCTCGACCGCGGACCAGGATCATCCGAGCTTGAGCTATTCCGACGGCAAGAAGACCGTCTTCATGATGGGCTGCGGCCATGCCTTCGTAATCTGGGCGGCTTATCCGGACCCATCGAAGCGGCCGAAGAAGGCAGACGAGAAAGCTTTCATCACGATCGAGAACGGCAAGTCGCAGATGAACCTCGCCGGTGTGCTGCAGGCGGGGGTCAATGACGGCTTGCCAGCCGACACGATGTATTTCTTCCAGTCCGACCTCGGCTACGATCATACGAGCAGCGCGACCTACGGCCCGGCCTGGCAGAAGCGTCAGGCGAAATTGTTCGATTTTCTCGACTCGGGCCGCTCACTGGCAATCTCCGGAGCCGGCAAGGTCTACGTGCTACCGGCGATCAAGATCGCCGACTGGAAAACGCGTTTCAAGAAGACCTGCTGACGCCCGTCCCCTGGTAACAAAGAGCTTCCGCGGGCGTATATCTGCTGGGGTTTCGCGGAGGATATTTGTTGCGTCGGGTTGCTCTTGTTATTGCGGTCGTTGCGGTTGGCGTCATCGCCTATGTCAGCTCCGCGATCTGGTCGGTGAGTTCGTTGCTGCTCGCCGTTCGCGCCGGTGACGGCTCCCGCGATCGTGCGCCAGACCGACATTGCGCGCCTGCGCAACATGATGGTCGCGCAGATCGTCGAAGCTTACCTCGATCGCATCGGCGGCAAGCGCCAGCTGGAGCGTCTGGCGGTCGCCGCATACGGCCCAACCGTCGCCGACGCGCTGGTTGGAAAGATCCTCGACGAAGGTTTGACGCGGCTGTTGCACGACGGCGTGGTGCAGGATCCCGCCAGGCCGTCGGCTCACGTCTCGCTGGCGCCGCTCGGTGCGCTAAAGCCCGGTGAGCTTGCCGAACTCGCCTCGCGGATCAGGCCGTTCAAGCCGCTCGAGTTCGATCTACGGATCAGCCCGTCCGATGATCCGCGCATTTACACCGCCGCGCGGTTTCGTTTCGAAGGCGTGCGCTGGAAATTTTCCGGATTGATCCTGCCGCCGGCGGTCGCGGCCGACATCGCGGCAATGATCGTCGAGCCGGCGCGCCGTCCGTGAACGAGGTTTAAACAGTGCCATCGTCCCGCGCGAGCTTTCGCTGCTCGCGTCGCTCGTGCTCGTCGGTGACCGACTCGGGCGGCTTGTTGCGAATGTGCCGGATCGAGACGCGCGGCCGGCCGTCACAATTCGTGCATCGCAGCCATAGCGTGAGATTGGCGAGCGACGTCAGAGGATGGCGGTCGATCGAGCGGATATCGATGGTCTTGACCTGGCGGCAGCCGTGACACTTGACGTCGAGCCAGAAATAGCCGGCTGCGAGAGCGACGCCGAGCGCAGGCGACGGCTCGACCGTATGCCACGACTCGATCTGCGTATTCCACGCATCGATCGAAGCGATGCAGCGCTCACGCTCTTGCGCGGCGATGATCTCGTCAGCCGCCGTGACTTTCCTGCGGATCCGCTCGTAATTCGGGTCGTGGTCGCGCTCGCCGGACATGGATTCAGCTTGCCCGGATTCTGCGGGCACACAAGCCGCTAGCCGTAGTATGCGAGCCACGGACGAGTACTGATTTCTGGCGGCATCGACCGGCAACCGCATCGGCTTACCTGCAGGACCGTGCAGGAAATTGCATTTCGTTCCGGAATGTTTGCGCGCCGCCGTTGTCTCTACGGGTAACGCATTTTCATCGAGAGCAACGCCATGGCTGAAACGGAAACCATCGAGCAACGACGCTTGCTCATTCCAGCACTCGGCCCGCTCTATCGGTCGCTTGCGCCGTTCAGCTACACCATCATGCGTTTTGCCACCGGGGCGATCCTGTTTCCGCACGGCGTGCAGAAGGTGTTTTACGGATCGGCTGCGCGACTGGCGGAAGGCATTGCGGCCAAGGGACTGCCGTTCCCGCTGCTGCTCGCTTATCTCACTTTCATCGCGGAATTTGCCGCCGCGGCCTGCCTCGCGATCGGGCTGTTCACCCGCCTCGCTGCGGGGATGATCTTCGTGCAGATGGTCGTGATCGTGATCTTCTTTCAGTGGTCCGGCGGCTATTTCTGGACCAATCGGGGCTACGAATTCCCGCTGCTGTGGGCGGCGCTGTGCCTGGCGATCATGTTCCGCGGCGGGGGCCGCTGGTCGGTCGACCACTACCTCGGCAGGGAATTCTAACGCCTCTTTCGGTCCGGAACGTCTTTGCGGGATCGACGTTGAAGGGCTGCAAACCCATCCGGTTGGCATCTCCCCTCATCCGAGATCACGAGGAGCGTCAGTTTCGCATGCCCATACGATGTGACCGTTGCGGCGGCCCTTTCGGCCTTCGCCGCTATCCTCAGGTCAGAACCCGCCGGGATACAAAACAATTCTGCTGCCGACGCTGCGCCGCCGAATACCGCATAGACCTCATTCTCCGCGCCTATTGGCGGCGGATTTGCCAGCTGGCATGAGGCTCACAATTGCGCAGAACGCCCGATCACCGGCGGAGCGCAGACAATCGGAGATCAATAAATGACGACGCGACCGCGGCGAACTGCAGCGCACGCAAAGCCTTCAGGAGAGATGAGGTCAGGCGAGACGCGTTATTTCAACGACGCGTTGATCGAGGCGAACTTGCCGCTCATCGTCGTACCGAGCGTGTTCACGGCCGCGATGATGGCGAGCGCGATGCCCGCTGCAATCAGTCCATATTCGATCGCCGTAGCGCCTGATTCATTGGACAGGAACGCTCGGATCAACTGAATTCCGCGCATCTGTGGGCCCCTTCGCTGACACGCAATTTCGACCGCAGCATTCTCGCGGCAACGAGTTAGCGAACCTAATCGAGGCGCCGCTAAAATTTCGTAAAATGCGATGCAATCTGGCTGTACGTGCGGGAACCCGAATGCGGCCACCATCGTTCGGGTTCCGGGATCGTGCCGCGGCCCGATGAGGAGAAATCCAGCCGACGGGCTGACGGCGCTGCGAGCTACCTCGCCGCGACCAAATAACCGGCGCGCGGAAAATGCACGACAACCTCGCCGACCTTTGGATCGTGCCGGCGGATCGCAACCTGCTCCACCGACAATGACACGATCTCGCCGATGATCTCCGTCCTGACGAATTCGTCGGCGAACACGGCAACTCTATCGCCGACCTTGCAGCCGCTTGGATCGACCGGGTCGCTCGCCTCGGGCAGCGCGGGCCGGCCACGCGAAGCGATCTCCAGTGCCTCAAGCGGCGAGATGTCAGCGCGCCCACCATGACCGATCGCGCGCACACGGTGTTCCCAGTCCCGCGTCGCTGGAAAATCCGCGAGCAGTTCGTCGGCGGTGGCGAGATTACTCCTGATGTACCAGACGTTCATGTAGGCGCTGACGTCGGCGAGGCTGAATTCGCCGAGCAACCAGTTCCGCGCGCTGCTCTTGAGCTGCGCTTCGATGAAGCCGAGATGGGCGCGGACCTGGGCGCGATGCTGCGGCAAGCCCGCCGTCATCGCCTTGACGTCGAACGGCGCGCCGCGCAGTTTCGTACGATCCTCGATGAATTCCTGCGGCACCTTGTCGCCGAGCGAGCC
The DNA here is from genome assembly GCA_963763485.1 of uncultured Alphaproteobacteria bacterium. Lineage (GTDB taxonomy): Bacteria > Pseudomonadota > Alphaproteobacteria > Rhizobiales > Xanthobacteraceae > CAWCKS01. The sequence continues at coordinate 49,026 of CAVXOW010000001.1, forward strand.
GAACACAAGGTTCACCGTCGACACGAAGAACGCGCGATCGGTCCACTGCCCGACCATCCACGGCAGGCCTGCATTGCCGCCCGGGAACAGCGTCGGCGCGGGAAAGCGCCGCTCCAGTTCGCGCATGATGATCGCGGTATCACAATAGACGTCGGCGCCGATCTGCATCACCGGCGTGCGGCGATAACCGCCGGTCAGCGGCATCAGGTCGGGCTTCGGCAGGATGCGCGGGATCAGCGATGACTGCCAGGCAATCTGCTTGAAGCCGAAGATAACGCGGATCTTCTCGGAGAATGGCGAGGCTTCGAAGTGATGCAGGATAGGTTGATCGGTCATGGTTGATCGGACATGGCTTGATCAGATTGTCGACTTGGCTTGATCAAAAGCACAGATGAGAAACGATGTTGCCGCGCTTGTCGCGCAGCACGTACGGGCATTTCAGCCGCTCGAGCGCGGCCTTGGCATCTTCGTTGCCGAGCGCCGCGGCCTTTTCATAGTAGGACTTGGCGACGTCCTTGTCTTCCGGCCCGCCGCGCCCGGCCTGTGCGAAGGCACCCGCCCGTTCAAGTGCGCCGGCATGGCCCTGAGCCGCCGCCTTCTCGAACAGGCCACGCGCGGCAACATCGTCCTTCGGGCCGCCGACACCGTCGGCCATCATCATGCCGAGTTGAAACTGCGCTTCCGCGTTGGTCTCGGCGGCCTTTGCCAGCAAGGCGCGCGAGCGGGTCGGATCGGCGGACACCCCCGCAGAGCCCGAGACGGCCGCAAGATTGGAGACGCCGCGCGGATTGCCGGCTTCGGCCGCGCGCTCGAACAGCTTGCGCGCCTGCGCTTCGTCGCGCGCAACGCCGTTGCCGGTGCCGTACATCACACCAAGCTCGACCATCGCCGAAGACGATCCCTTGTCGGCGGCCTTGCGGAACGCGCCCTGCGCTTCGGCCTGCTGATTGCTCGCAAGGTAGGCGCGGCCGAGCTCATACATCGCGCGCCGGGACGAAGCCGAGGCGATCTTGCAGAACCGGATCGCGGTCGCGATGTCGCCGGGCGCGATCGCGTTGACGCCCTTGACGTCCGCCGGCTTGTCCGGATCGGCGGGATCGGCCGCAAGCCGGTCACACAGCACGAGATCGGCGGATTGGCCGTGCGCCGTGGCGAGGGCCGCGAGTACGGCCAGGCCGAGGCCCAACACGAGAAGGACAGGTTCTTCATCGCGCGCCATCTTGGCACAGCAGCTTTTGCGACGGAACCGGCTTGACAGCCCCCACGATCGGACGAATTGCGTAACGCGGTTCACGCAATTCGAATTTGGTTCCTGCACATTTGCGACCTGCAATACCGGCGGCCCCGGAACAGGCCGACCTGAGCCGGGTTGTCCGACCATGATCGGTGCACTCAAACCCCTGCTGTTCGTTGTAGCGGCAATCTACATCGCCGTGGACGAGCTGTTTTCGCTGGTAACGCAGCCGATCGCCGCCTGGCTCGAACGCCAGGACCTCGCACGCCGGCTTCGCCGCTGGATCACATCGCTGCCGCCCTACCCGGCGCTGGCGCTGTTTGCGATTCCATTGATCGTGCTCGAACCGGTCAAACCGGTGGCCGCGTATCTGGCCGCGACCGGCCATTTCACGGGCGGCGCCGCCCTGTTCGTCGGCGGCGAATTGCTCAAGCTCGTGCTGATTGAACGGCTGTTCCTGCTCAACAAGCGCAAGCTGCTGGCAATCCCGGCATTCGCCTGGTGCTATCATCACATCAGCGCGCTGCGCGAATGGCTCGAAGCGACCGCCATCTTCCGCGGCGCGCGGCGTCTGGTTCGCCGGGCCGCGTCATTTGTGCGCGACCTGATCGAGCGGTGGACGCCCGACGATGTCGATGAGCCACGCGCAAGCGAGCGGATTGGTAGCCGTCCGCGCCGCGCGATGCGCTGACCGGTTTAACGCGCGGCCAACCAATCCGCTGGGTACGGCCCGAGCACCTGCTCGCACAGGATCGAGTTGTTGTATTCGCGAATCTCGACGATCTTGCCATCGCGCAGGCGATACAGCAGACAATACTGGTTGTCGTAGCGCACGCCCTCCTTGGTCGTCATGTCGCCCACCGCCTCGACCACGACCCAGTCTTCGTCGGCAAGGACGCGGACGGGAATCGTGCGACGCGGCCCCTGGACACGCGAGGCGACATACCCATAGAGATCGCGCATCACGCTGTCCTTGCCGCGAAAGGTCCGCGACCACGAATATTTCCCCGTCACCGTCATGGTGACGTCGTCGGCCAGCCGATCAACGTAGGCGACGCGTTCGCCACGCGCGACGGCGGCAAAAATCTCCTGCATCAGCTTCTTGTTCGCGACGGCGCTCATCATCTCTCCGTGCATCTTCGATGAGCGCTCACTATCGCGCGTGATACGCAGATGCGGCCAACGCCAACGCTTCACATCGCCATGAATTTCATTCATAGTGATGAGGTGTCCCGCCTGCCTCCCCTCGATGCCCTGATCGCTCTTGAAGCCACCGCTCGCCTCGGCGGGATGACACGCGCTGCCGCCGAGCTTGGCATCACGCAAAGCGCGGTGAGCCATCGCCTGCGCCGGCTCGAGGCCTTCATGGGCCTGGCGCTGCTGGCCCGGGGTAATGGCGGCGTCGCGCCGACGCCGGCGGGCGAGCTGGTGCTGGATCGGCTCTCCGGCGTGTTCCGCGACCTGAGTGAACTGCGACCGCAGTGCCTCGCAATCGCAGCGCCCGATCGCCTGCGCCTCGGTATCGGCGCTGCACTGGCCGACAACTGGCTGGTGCGCCGGCTGCCTGAGTTCAGCGCGAACCATCCGCGCATCACCATCGAGTTGGTTGTGGTCGAGAACGAAGCGCCCGAGCGCTCGGCCAACCTCGATCTGCGCATCCTCTGGGTGCCGGCGACGGAGGCACGCGCCGCCTCGACGCAACGCCCGCTGTTCCGCGAGCAGGTGTTTCCGGTCTGTCACCCAAAACTGCTGCGCGCGCATTTTCGACCCGGCGATCCCGCCGTGCTGGGCCGCGTGCCGCTGCTGCACAAGCATAGTCCCGGCCAGGGCGAGGAATGGTCGTGGCAGGCATGGTTCGCGCGGCTGAAGCTGAAGGCGAAGCCGAAGGAGGCGCTGCGCTTCACCTCGATCGGGCCAGCAATCGCCGCGGCAATGGCGGGCAGTGGCGCCGTGCTGGCGCGCTCCATTTTGGTACATGACGCGTTGGACGATGGCAGGCTGGTTCGCCTGTTGCCGGCACGGCACGATCGGCTGTCCGGCAAGGTCCACGTCGTGCGCTGGCCGGCGCGCCTGGCCCGCGACGTGCGAGTGCACGCCTTCGCGTCATGGCTGGTCGCCGCGGCCCGGGAGACCAGCCGCGACGCAGCCAGCGGCAAGCGAACGCGCGCGGCTTGAGACGCGTGGCCCTACCACTTGTCGAGCCGCTTGCAGGTCGTCACCGGCTCGCGTGGGTGCTTCAGCGTCGTTAAGTCCTTGTCGATCCGCAGGGTGACACCGCCGGCCGAGTATCGGGCGCCCGACAGCGATAGCCGCTTCGGCAGCGACAAAGCCTTGCCGTTGAGCTGGATATGGGCGTGGGTGTCGGCCTCGTAGAAGGCGAGCGCGAACTGCGATCCGTCCGCGCACTGGTAAAGCGCGATGCTCTCAGCCGCCGCCGGCGCGACCACCACGGTGCCCGTAACGATCCCGGCCGCTATTCGCGCTGCCGAAACCCATGATTTTCCCGGTTTGAACGGCATTTCGACCCCTTTTTATGCACCGCTTCTAACCGACTGCCGCTTCCTTGTCATTTGTCCGCAGCCTCCGCCGCGTTACAATGGCGGACATGCCTCAACACGCCCGTCACCTCAATCTCGCCGGCGCCAGCAATTTCCGTGATATCGGCGGCTATCCCGCAAGGGACGGCCACACTGTCCGATGGCGCCAGATCTTCCGCTCCAATCATCTCGGCCACCTGACCGACAGCGACATCGCGGTGCTGCGTCAGCTCGGCGTCCGCAGCGCCTTCGATTTTCGCGGGCGCGAGGAGCGCCTGTCGGCGATGTGCGTCCACGGCGACATCACCGTGCATTCGCTGCCGATCGAGCCGATCACGGTTGCGACGTTGCGCGAGCGCATGGCCGGCGGCAGAGCACTATCGGCCGAAGACGCGGCCGACGTGATGCGGCACTCCTATCGCAACTACGTGACCCACAACACCGCGGCGTATCGCACGCTGTTTGCCCACCTCATCGAGGATCGCGCGCCGCTGGTGATCCACTGCACCGCGGGCAAGGACCGCACCGGCTTCGGCTCGGCCTTGATCCTGCACGCGCTCGGCGTATCCGATGAAGTGATCGGCGAGGATTACCTGCTCACCAACCGCTATTACAAGCGCGACCCCGCCGCAGCCTCAACCGATCTGCCCGAGGACGTGCGCGCGGTGCTCGGCAAGGTCGAGGGCTCGTTCCTTGCCGCGGCGTTCGACGCGGTGCGATCAACTTACGGCGATCTCGACCGCTACCTGAGCGAGGGGCTCGGCGTCGGCGCCCGCGAGCGGAAAGAGCTGGAAGCGCGGTATCTGGACTAGCTCGCGGCCGGCGCGAGCGCACTGCGAAGCTTCAATTCGTAGAGATGAAATGCCTCGATCCAGATCGAGCGCGTCGCTACACGCTCGGAGATGAAGCCAGCCTCGGCGATCAGGCTGTCGAACAGCGCCAGGTTGGTGTCCGATGACAGCAACAGGTACATGCGCCCGCCCGGCGTCAGGCGCGGCGCAGCTTGCATGAACAGCGGCAGGATATCGCGATAGCCGGGGCCGGCATGCCAGGCGCGATCGGCGGCATCGCGCGGCTCGCCGGAGAACGACGGCGGGCTCGAGATGATGACATCGAACTGCGTCGACGCTGGCACCGCAGAAAACAAATTCGACTCGAGGGCCGTCACCTGGCTGACCCCGTTACGTTCCGCGTTGAGTTGCGCCGCCTTGACGGCGGCCGGATTGATGTCGAGCGCCAGCACCGAACGCGCGCCGGCTTTCGCGGCGGACAGCGCAAGCACCCCCGAGCCGGTACCGACCTCGACCACCGCTTTGCCGGTGAGGTCCAGCGACTGCAGGAACTGCGCGAAGAACCCGCTCGTGATGAACACTTTTGGATGAAACACGCTGGGCAACACGGTGAGGTCGAGGCCCGCCACGCGGGTCGACGTGGTGCGGTCGCGCTTCAGGATGAAATGATACGAACAGAGGTGAACGAACTTTCGGAACAGGGTCCGCACCGGACTGAAGGAATTGTTTGGATCAATCGCTCGTTCGTCAATGCTCACGTTTCACCTATTATTTCTTTGGTTGGTTATTTGGTTTGAGCGAATGGGTCCGAGGACAGGAAACCAAACGATCCCAGCACGAAATCGCGGAACTTGGCAGTGATTTTTGTCACAGAGTCCGATTGTTCGGCGGTGCGGCACAATGTCAATGGCCGTCGATCAGTTCCGCGAACCTGGTCAAAAAGGGAAGCTGGCTGGCAAGAATTTTGACTCTGCGCGTCGTTGAGGCTGAACCAGCCGGCGCGGTCAACCTCGGGAAACGAGCGCTTGCGTCCACTGCGGGGTGGCCATTCCACCTCAAAACTGCTCGATGCAAGTTGCGCGACGTCGAAGTCGGCTTCAAGCGCAAACGCGGTGACGAGCTTGCCGCCCTTCTGTTTGACTTCGCCAAGCGGCACGAAGACATCATCGGGCGCAGCCGCCTGCGTTTGCGCGGTCGGGCCGAGTTCTTCGACCAGTTCGCGCCTGGCAACCGCGAGCGCGTCTTCACCGTCCTCGAATTCGCCCTTCGGGATCGACCAGGCGCCATCATCTTTCCTCGCCCAGAATGGGCCGCCCGGATGCACCAGGAGAACGCGAACGCCGCTTCGTTCGCGTTTCCAGAGCAGGATGCCGGCACTGCGCTTGGCCATCCGCCGTTCCCGTCCGAACTAGAGCGCCGCGATGAACTTCAGCACCGCGCTAAACCGGATCGATCGCTTGCCGACCAGCGCGGTGGCTTCGGCGTCAGCGCTATCGCTCGTGTAGGTGCCGGAAAAGCCAATACCGACTTCGTAGCCGCCGAAGATCGGCGCCGCGCCGCGGCTTGGCGTATGCTCGTGATTGATCAACGCGCCCTTCCAGCGGCCGTCGGCGCTGCTATAGGAGCCGACGTAATCAAAGAACGCGTCGCCGCCGCGGATTTGCCCGCGATCCAGCACCATGACGCCGGTGTTGCCGCCGTCGACGCCGTCGAGCATCCGGATGTGGATCGAGTACAGCCCGTTGCGGATGCCGTCGCCGCCAATGACATCCGCAACCGCCTCGTCGCTATTGATCCGCGTCATCACGGAACGGAATGCGATGCCCGGAAGCTGTTCGGTGCCGCCTTCGAACGCATACCCCGCGGCGGTCGGATGACCCGTGAGCTTCAGCGTAATGACGTCAATGCCGAACAGCGGCCGGAAGTTCGGATCGTCGTTGTGTCGGATCGTCGAGATATCGACTGTGATAGTGTCGCCTCGATCAACAAAGGTCCCGATGAAGGCAAATGCCGAGTTGCCGCCGAGCATCTGGCCGTCACGCACGTAAAGCACGCCGCGACCGGTGCCGTGCACGGTCTGGAATTCAGTCTTGTAAAGGCCGTTGTCCACGCTGCTCCGGTTGCCGGAATGCGAAGTGAAAATCAATCCGGGATCAAGAGCCGCAGCTTGGCATTGAAGCGGACGCTTTGCTTGCCGACCAGAGAGGTGCCGAAGGATTTAATGGTCTCGTCAGTGTAAGTCCCGGTGTAGCCCATGGTGACTACGCGCTTCTCCCACACCGGCCGCTCGCCGTTGGCGGGTGTATGCTCCTGATTTGTCATCTCGCCCTTCACCTTGCCGTTGGCGCACATGTAGGTGCCATAGCAAAAGTAGTAGGAATCGCCGCCGCGGATGGTGCCGTCGCGCAACACCATGACTCCGTCGCTGCCGCCAACGACGCCGTCGAGAAAGACCACCCTGCAGTGGTACAACCCGTTCCGGATCATGATTTCGCGCCCTGCCCCGACCTCCTCACAATAACCCTTTTCAGCGGCGAATCGTCCGTTTCGATGTCGCGGCATCCACAAAATTCGATCGGCTGAGACGTTGGCGGCAATATAAAATTGTCATCCAACTGAGTTGCGGTGCCAGCCAGCCGCTGCTGATGGAGCTTGCCCGCCTTGGAGACCGCCCTCTACCTGCCCGTGAAGCGCTTCCTCGAAAAGCTTGGCTTTACGGTCAAAGGCGAGATCAGCGGCTGCGACCTTGTCGGCCTGTCCGACGCCGACCCGCCGGTCGTCGTCATCTGTGAGCTGAAGCTGTCGTTCAACCTCGAGCTGCTGCTGCAGGCGGTCGACCGTGCCGCGGCCTCCGACGAGGTGTGGCTCGCCGCCCGGGTGTCCGCACGGGGCAAGGGCCGCGAGAGCGACGCGCGCTACCGCAACCTGTGCCGCAGACTCGGCTTCGGCATGCTTGGCGTGACCGACAAGGATGAGGTCGAGGTACTGGTCAAGCCGCCGACCACCGCCCAGCGCCGCAACTTGCGCAAGCGCTCAAGGCTTGTGCTCGAGCATCAGCGCCGGCGCGGCGATCCGGTCAAGGGCGGCTCGACACGCGCTCCGATCATGACGGCCTATCGCCAGCAAGCGCTGACCTGCGCCGCGGCGCTGGCCCATGGCCCGATGCGGCCGCGCGACCTGAAGCTCACCGTGCCTGAGGCCCCCAAGATTTTGCGCGGCAACGTCTATGGCTGGTTCATCAATGTCGAGCGCGGAGTTTATACCCTGACGGACGCCGGCCGCGCCGCCTTGAAACGCTGGCCCGACTATGCGACGTCGGCACCGCCGCCGATCGCCACGGCCTCGCGCGCAAAAAAACTCGCCACCGCGGCAGAAAAAATGGCCCCCTGACGGGGGCCATTTCTCAGCGCAGTCATCCCAACCGGACGTGCCGGACGATTGCCCTCTCCTCCAAGTCCTGCCTTCGGAGTCGTCAAAGCAACCGGCAAGCGACAGCAGCGTTCCGAGCAAAGCCGAAAGAATTTGCTGAACGGATATTCAGACTCGGCGCTGTTGCCAAACGCGCATATGCTTTGGCGTCAAGAAGACAACCGACAAGGGCTGGCATGACCATGCGATTTGGCGAGCAGACAGTCACTTTTGCGAACGGCGTTCGCGGCGAGACCATCGCCATTCCATCCGCCAACCCCCGCAACTACCACCAGGCGATCTCAGCGCCTTCGGCCATGCCGGGCGTCGCACTCGACGGCCAGCTGTTCATTCCAAAAGGTGGCGCTGGCGCAAAGTGGCCCGTCGTGATGATCGTGCCGGGCAGTCTTGGTGTCGCTCCGTCACATGTCACCCACGCCGAGACGCTGGTCGGTCAAGGCATAGCGGCTTTCGTGCTCGACAATTTCGGCGGCCGCAACGTCACCTCGACGGTCGCCAACCAGACGTTGTTTTCCTTTGCAGCCAGCGGCTACGACGTGCTCGCAGCGTTAAAAGTGCTGGCGGCGCGGCCCGAGATCGACGCCACACGGATCGGCGCGCAGGGCCACAGCCGCGGCGGTTCAGCGGTGCTGACGGCCGCTGCGCGTGTCTTCGCAGATGCGGTCGTCGGCCGTGGCGCCGGGCTCGCCGCAGTGCTCGCCGCCTATCCCTGGTGCGGACATCAATTCCTCAAGCCCGGCATCGGCGATACCGAGGTTCGCATCATCATCGGCGACATCGACGAGTGGTGCTCGCCGATGCAGGCGCAAGCGCATTGCCAAGCGATGCGCCTTGCCGGCGGCAAGGTATCGCTGCGCCTTGTCCGTGGCGCGCATCACTCGTTCGACCGGGGAACGGCGATCACGGACATTCCCGACGCCGCGGTGCAGCCGCCCGCGCCGACCGCCTACATCGCCGACGATGGCGCAATGCTGCATCCGCTGGAAGATGCACCGAACCCCGAGCTGACCGACCGCGACATCATGGTCTACGGCCTGAAAGCCGGATATGGCCGCAAAGGCGCGAAGATCGGCAGCCGCGATGGCGACGCCGAACTGTTCAAGCAGGACATGCTTGCGTTCTGGAAGCGGGTATTGCGCGTTGCTTGAGCTGGCCATCCGCAGAGGACAGACCAAGTCCGGCGCCAGCCGAAATACGCCGCGCCGATGGCATCGAGCAAGCCACATCCCTACATGACACAGGATGCCAGAGCCGTTCTTCACAATTGGTCACGGAACACGACCGAGCGAAGACTTCATCGCGCTGCTTAAGGAAGCCAGCGTTTCCGTCGTAGTTGATGTGCGAACAATTCCGCGCTCGCGGGCCAATCCGCAATTCAATGCCGACGTGCTACCGGCCTCGCTGGAAAGCGATCAAATTCGGTACGATCACATCGCCGCGCTTGGCGGACTTCGCGGCAGACAGCGCGCCATACCGCCCGAGACCAACGCGTTCTGGGACAACCAGAGTTTCCACAACTATGCCGACTACGCGACAAGCGACGCCTTTCGCGAAGCGCTTGCGCAATTGCGGGAGCTTGGACACGAGCGGCGTTGCGCGATCATGTGCGCGGAAACGGTGTGGTGGCGCTGCCATCGCCGGATCATCACGGATTACCTGATCGCATCAGGCGAAGAGGTTTTTCACATCCTCGGACCAGGCCAGATCGAGCCGGCGCGCCTGACGCAGGCGGCGACGATAGGACCGGGACCTACCGTAACTTATCCGGCTGCGGCCTGAGGGATCGCGCTCTCAGCGGTCAGAGATGCGCCAGACGAACCTGCCGGGAACAACATCGTCGACCAGCCTATGCGCGACAATGCCGCGTCCGGCCGCGGCCGCCAGTCCCTCGATCAGGCCGTCGAGCGCCTGCACGCAGGCCGGATGATGAGGCACTCCATCCATCAGCCGCCAGCTGCGCTGCGCGATCTCGGTGCCGCGCGCGGTCGATGACAGCTCGGCAACGTCGTCCTGTGCCAACAGCATTGCTGCGAGAAACGCGGCGAAATCACTCGCAGTGACCTTCGCGCCGCCGGCGCCGGTGAACGAGTTGGTTGCCCACAGCGCCCCGCGCCCGGGCAACAGGGCCTGCGCGGTCTCGTGGAAATACTGCATGCCGATCAGTTTTGCGGTGAGGCGCAGCAGGTGTCCGCCGTCCTCCGGACCAAACTGCTGGATCATGACCGGTGCTGCAGTGCGCACATACTCCATCGCGTAGTTGCGGAACGCCTTTTCCAGCCGCGGCTGCGGCCACGCATCGACAGGCAGCGCCGGCGCCTTCGCCAGATCGAACGGCGGCGCCTCCTGCTCGCGCGCGAACACCACGCGTTCCTCGACGACGAGATCGTGATCGTACTCGTAGTAGTAGCCTTCGAGGCCATCCTGGCCGTCGACCGTCTGCTTGGTGCAGACGAAGCCGAGCTTCAGGTTGCCCAGCACGACGCCGTTGTTGCCGTGCCAGCCGCGCAGCATGGCGTGCGACACTTCGCTCGGAATGCCGGCAATCACGGTGCCGCGCCAGATCCAGCGTGGTGGCGGGTAGCGGATCCAGGCCTTGCGGTCGCTCTCATACATGTACTCGACTGGCACGCCGCCGATCCAGTTCGAGAGATAGTGATATTGCGCGGCAGCGACCGCCGGCGGCAGGCCTTTCAGGCCGAGCTTGTCGAGGCCGGGGAGGAAACGCTCGAGCTGCTGGTGGCGAAAAATCCGGAACACGAACTCGGCGGCCGCCGGCGCGCCTCGCCGTGCGGTGACGCTGAGTATCAATCCGGCAAAGACGGCGTGATACAGCCTCGCAACCGCGCGCCCGCGCCGCCATTTCGCGTCGTCGGCGCTTTCGGTCGTCGATTCCCCGGCCATGCTATTGCGCGGCCAGCGCCTGCAGCCAGCTGAAGCCGTAATAGACGCTGACCGCTTTCAGCGCGACCACCGCGGTCAGAACATAGATGATCATCACCAGCGTGCGCGGCGCGAACATCTCCGAAAGCTGTCGACGGAACTCCGGCATACCCCTGCTCCAATCCCCAAGCGTCACGCAATATCGCACTTTTGCCGTAACAAGAAGCGGGAACCGGTCGATCGCCGGACCCGCATGAGGCTTGGTTGTTGCTGCGCCGCATCAGCCTCCTTACCCTGAGACCGACGCAATTGAGATTCGATCGATGAAGCGGTTGCCCTTCTTCGCCCTGCTCTGGGCCATGACCCTGCTGACTCGCGAGCCGGCGCCCCTCGACCTGCGGCTTGGCCAGCGCGTCTATGTCGATGACGGCACTTGCCCGCAGGGCCAGGTGAAGGAGGTCGTCGGCGCACGATTGACTCCATCGGGCATCGAGCGCACGCGAAAATGCGTACCGCGCAACAGCATCAAGCAATAGTCGAGGTCTCCCGGGACAACGCGATCAGGCGCGCGCGCTCGGCCTCGCGCTGACTCGCGTGTGCCAGGCGCGCAGGTGCTTGGCGCCTTCGGGCATCTCCATGCGAACGAATTTCGCAAAGTCGATGCCGCACAACAGCACGATGTCGGCCATCGAGTATGTTGTGCCGGCGAGGAATTCGCGGCCATCGCCGAGCTCGCTGTCGAGCCAGTTCATCGCATCTGCAACCACGGTGCGGCTGTATTCACCAAAATCCTTGAAGCGGGTCTTGATCACGTGCTCGGTGCGCTCGTCGGCGTTGCGCCAGACCTGGCTCATTGGCGCCCACAGCCGAAACTCGGCGCGGCGAAGCCACATTTCCACCATCGCCTGCTCGAACGGCGTTGCGCCGAACAGCGGCTTCGCCGGATGCAGCGCCTCGAAATAACGGCAGATCGCAAGTGACTCGGAGATAAAGCGGCCGTCATCGGTCTCGAGCACCGGCACCTGACCGAGCGAATTCTTGGTCATGAAATCCGGCGCCTTGTGCGCGCGATCGCGCATCGGCACATGGACCAGTTCGACGCTGAGCCCTTTTTCGGCGAGATAGATGCGCACCTTGCGCGGATTGGGTGCCGGGTAGTTCTCGTTATAAAGCTTCACGTTATTTCCTCCGCCAAGCGCGCGACAATGCGCAAAACGACACCACGGCTGCTTTGCAGCAGCCGTGGGCAGGCGTCAATCGAGGGGCGGGAGGGGAAGCTCGAGGCGGGCGCGATCAACGCGCGATCGGTGAATTGAAATCGACGCTTGACGGGCCGTTAGCGGCCATGTGGATCGGCGGCGCGGCCTGGAGGCGTGGCAGGGTGGCGAGCGCGTTCGCGGTCAGCGTGGTCGCGACGAAGGCGGAGGCAATGCCCGTCACCAGCACGGCGACAGAGAAGATCAGGGCGAAAGTGGTGGTGCGCATGGCACGATCCGAGAACAGGGTTGCGGTGTGCATCGGTTGGGCACGCTGGTTAGCGGCTTGCGACGGCGATGCCGACCTGTGGGCCGAACTGGAACAAACCGGCGTTCGGAACGCCGTTCGAGGTCGAACCGGCCATCGAAACGTTCGACATGATCGCGGTGAAGGCCAGGATCAGCGTCAGGGTCACGGTCCGCATGTTCGTCTCCATCCAGCTCTCGGCGGTTCACGTCACCGCGTCGTTGTTAGGGTTAATAAGCGCGCACGGTTTCAGGATTTCTGCGTCAGGAGCCGAAAATGGTTTCACCGATGGCATCGATTGTTTCGTCGCGACGCGCGTCATGAAACAATTATTTTCATCAACATAATCATATGCTTGAGCGATCAAATCGATCGGTCGCCGGCTGCTGTGCCTGAACTCCTTCGCGAGATTCCGCGACGTAGAGGCCTTGGACGCCCGCTCGGTTTGATCTCGCGAAACGGCCTGCCGGCGGCCTAGCGCAGTGAACGATCGGGTCGTTCGCTGGCCGACTTGGGGCTATTCCCGTCACCGCAATCCACAGCGCGAAGATCAGATCCTGACGGAAATGCCTTTGAACGGTCGCAAGAGAGTGGAACGAATGGCGCGATCGCTCGTTGCGAGGCGGTGCGGTACAAGCTTGCGTGTGGTCGAACGTCCCTCACCCCTGCCAAATGAGGAGAACGCCATGGGCAGCTCAATGACGAGTTCGCGCCCCACTCGCCAGATCCCGCCAGCGCAACCGGTGGCCGGCGATCGCTCTGCGCCGACAACGACACCACGCGAGCTGGCAACGCAAACCCCACACGTCATCAATTACACGCTGCAGCAATTCGTCCGTCTCGCCGGCGCGCAGTGTCGAATGTCGCCAGCCGAAGTCGCCTACCATAACCGCGAGCACGACCGCACGCGACGGGCCCGCTAGACCGCCGGCGCGGGGCTAGCGCCCTGCCAGCAACGCGGACCCCTCGCCTGCCTGACGGCCCAGTTCGCGAACCGAAATCGTCTCTCCGGACACCTCGATCGTCGTCACCGATGCATGGTCGGGGCGGAAACTCACCATCAAGTCGCTGCCTTGCGCCGCGCCAACGATGGCGTTGATGGCCACGAAATGGCTGAAGATCACCGAATCGGCTTTCATCGATCGGACGGAACTCAAGAGCGCCGTCCGCCAGGCGTCAAAATCAGGAGAGTCTGCGGGCGCGCTTTGCTTCAGGCCCGCCCAGGTGCCGGCCATGGCGTTGCGCAACCAGGCTTGCCGCTCCGCGAGGGACAATGGCGGCGAGGGAATTTCCCCGACTTCCGCCGAAATGATCGGCGTCGCACCCCAGATGACAGCGAGCGGCTGGGCGGTTTCGCGGCAACGCTGCAACGGGCTCGAATAAACCGGCAGCGGACGCATGCGACCTGCCAGGTCACCGGCCACCGCTTCAGCCTGCGATTTGCCTGTCTCGTCGAGACCGGGATCCACGGAATCGCCGAACGAGGCAGCCGGACGGGCATGGCGGATCAAGTAGAGCGTCGTCACTCGCGATAACCTTTAAAGGAGAGAATTAAGGCGTTAATCGAAAGAACTTTAGCAGTCGCGAGAGGGGTGAGCGAGACTACTGCTCATGCACAACACGAAGAGCAAATTGCGCTATTGCGTGACGAAATCCGCGCATTTCTGGATATTGTCGTTGGCCCCCCACGGCATGATCGGCACGGTCGAGGTGGAATTCTTGGGCGAGCCCTCGATCAGCTTGTCCGAGTAGACCATGTAGACCAGCACGTTGCGCTTGGTATCGCAGCCGCGGACAATCTGCATCTTCTTGAAGAACAGGGAGCGCCGCTGGCGAAACATGTCCTCGCCCTGTGCGAACTTCTCCTTGATGCGGATCGGGGCGACCTGCCGGCAAGCCAGCGAAATATCGGAAACCTCCTCCGCCACTCCGAGCCAGCCTGAAATGCCGCCCTTTTCCGGCACCGTGAAATGGCAGGCGACGCCGTCGACTCCGGGATCGTCGACCCCGTAGGTCGCGAGCTTGTCATTTGGGGTGAGCAGCTTGAACACCGTGGAGCGGCGGAAGATCAAATCCGGCTCGTCGGCGGCACCGGCCGCTGTCGCGGTGACCATTGCAAGCGCAACCAGCGCGGCCATTCGGACCCAATTTCGCGCGAAAAACATGCGGATTCCAGACATCTAGAGAGGACCCTCTGTCACCGTTCGACATGTAGTGCTGCGGTGCGCTTGCGAAAGGCGGCAAGGGCAGAGATCGCGGGTCCCGGTGTGATATTTTCGCAGCGCTTCAGGATAAATCGTCCGCTAGTTCAGCAATGTGAACCCTTTACCGCTCCGCAACACTTATCCATTGAAATAATGCTGTGATTCCAGTGATCCCCGCGCCATGACCGCGTTATCTGGCAGCGGCTTGACTGCGACCTTGAAGACTGAAGGGCGGCCGATGCGAACTGCCGAACGTAACCGGAAGAGGTCGCGCCTGAGCTTGCTGACGGCAGCTCTGCTGGCGTCGGCCATGGCGGCGGTGCCGCAGTATGCCAATGCCGCGAGCTGGTTCCGGGGCGGAGAGTTCGGCGCGACGATGGTGCCGTGGCCGATGCAGCACAGGCCGCGGACCAAGGCGCCCAAGGCCGCCGAGCGGGTGGCCGAGAAGCACGTGCCCGACGGCCCGCTGATCATTGCGATCTCGATCCAGCACCAGCGTCTCAAGGTGTTCGACGTCAACGGCCTGTTCGCGGAGACGCCGATCTCGACTGGCATGCCCGGCCACGCGACGCCGATGGGCGTGTTCAGCGTGCTCGAGAAGCAGCGCTGGCACCGCTCGAACATTTATAGCGGCGCGCCGATGCCCTACATGCAGCGCATCACCTGGTCCGGCGTCGCGATTCACGAGGGCGTTCTGCCCGGCTATCCAGCGTCCCACGGCTGCATTCGTATGCCAGGTTCGTTCGCGATCAAGATGTTCAGTTGGACCAAGCGCGGCGCGCGCGTAATCGTCGTGCCCGGCGATATTTCGATCGAGGAATTCTCGCATCCGAAATTGATCGCGCACACGCTCGATGAGCAAAAGCCGTTTGCCAGTCTCGCGCCCGCAACCGGCGCGACGCACACCGCGACGCTCATCGACAGGGCCGACGACGCCAAACCGGAATTAGAGCTTGCGACTTTGGCCGATGCCAGCGGTGGCAACCTGCCGCTTGGAAGGAGTGCAGTCAGCGACGACAGCAAGGTCGCCGACGGCCCGGTTCCCGAGCAGGTCACTGAGAAAACCACCGACAGTGAGCCCGTCAAGGCGCAGGACGAAACGCCTGGACAAGCCGAGCACACGACCGCAGCAAGCAACGCACCGCCTCAGCCGACTGACGAAATGGCGGCGGAGCAGTCGGTTGAGCGAGCCATCGACCGGGCGGCTGCGATGGTGGAAGCGGCGCCGGTGCAGCTCGATGCAGCGCAACCTGCGAACGAGCCCGCGACCGAGACCACCGCGACCGCAGCAGCCGCGCCCGCGGAGCCGGTCGCGACGACGCCGGCGCCGAAGCCCGATCTCGCCGCGGCGCCAGAAGCAAAGCCGGGCCCCGCCAGCGAGACAGCCGCGTCAGCGCCCGCCGCCGACGCGCCGGGCCAGACCGCAACCTCACCCGCCACCGATCCGACCGACATCCCGACGGTGGTGGCCCCGAAGCGAACCGGCCACATCGCAGTCTTCATCAGCCGCAAGGATCGCCGGCTTTACGTGCGGCAGAATTTCTCGCCGGTGTTCGATGTGCCGGTTACGATCAGCGATCCGGACAAGCCGTTTGGCACATTCGTGTTCACGGCGCGCGGCGACAAGGACGATACGACCGCACTGCATTGGTCGGTTGTGGCGATGCCGTACGCCATAAAAAAGACCGTCGCGATGCCGCCGGCCCGCTCCGGCAAGAGGCCGAAGTCGATTGTCGAGACTTCCCTTGCCGCGCCGCCGTCCACCGCGGCCGAGGCGCTCGACCGCATCACGGTACCCGACTGGGCCCTGCAGCGCGTGGCCGAGGCGATCAAGCCCGGCGGCTCGTTGATCATCTCCGACCACGGGCTCGGCGACGAGACCGGCGAGGGCACCGATTTCATCGTGCCGCTCCGTTAGCGGCGGCGCCGCAGATCGCACGCCTCACACCCGCGTGAAGGCCGCAAACCCGCAGGACAAATTTGTCCTGCCGCGCTAACCTGCAACTCGATGAAGATCGATCGCAGAACAACGCTGAAATTAGCGCTTGCCGGATGCACCGCGCTGCTTGGTGCGCGCACGGCCGCGGCCGCGGGCCAATCGACGCCGGCGAGCGGCGCCATGAGTAAACCCACGGCCTTTGGCTTCACGTTCGATGCGCTCGAAGGACCGAGCCTGCAGCTCGCCGACTACGCCCGCCACCCGATCCTCGTCGTCAACACCGCATCGCTCTGCGGTTTCACGCCGCAATATGCCGGGCTGCAGCAGCTCTGGAGCAAGTTCCGCGAGCGTGGCCTGATGATCATCGGGGTGCCGTCAAACGACTTCGGCAGCCAAGAGCCGGGTGGCGTCAAGGACATCGAGGAGACTGCACAGCATCAGTACGGCGTGACGTTTCCGATCACCGCCAAGACGGTCGTGCGCGGCCCGGACGCGCACCCGTTTTACAGATGGGCGGCGGCCGAGCGGCCCGCCGACGTGCCGCGCTGGAATTTCCACAAATATCTGATCGGTGGCGATGGCTTGATCGCCGATGTCTTCGCCAGCGAAATCGAACCGATGGACGGCGCCGTGGTCGCCGCAATCACGCGTGAGATCGGCGACGCGGCGCGACCGACCAACTAGCCGGCATTGCCACGGCGCGGGTGCGCCAATTCAGCACACCCGCATACCCCGCGATTTGCGCGAATCCTCCAGTGGACGCCGCATGTGGGAACCCGCAAGGAACGGTGACACAGCCTGCTCGGTTGCGCTAAGTTCGCGACGGGCGACAGGGCTTTGAGAAATCAGACGAATCGTTGTGAGGGTGGGATGCGCAAATTTTCCGGGTTGTTGGCCGTCGGCCTGATCGCGGGCGGCCTCGTTGCGGTCACAGATGACGCGTTTGCACAGTTGTTCCCACGCTCGAACGCGGCGCCGACACCGGCTGCCGCAACTCCAGCCCCGCCCGCCGCGGCGCCCACTTCGCCGGCGCCTCCCGCCGCGATCCCTGCGGTCTCGCCGGCGAAGCAACCCTGCAACAATCCGGACGCGCTCGGGATCGGTCGCGTCGTCGAGATCGACACAACAGGTGGTCCCGGATTCGGCTTCGAGCATTTCAAGCAGATGGACTTCCTGCGCGACAAGGAAGTCGTTTTGACCTTCGACGACGGTCCGTGGCCGGAGAACACGCCGAACGTGCTGAAGGCGCTGGCAAACGAATGCACCACCGGCATCTTCTTCCCGATCGGCGAGCACGCCACCTGGCATCCCGAGATATTGAAACAGGTCGCCGCCGCCGGCCACGTCATCGGCTCACACACCTGGTCGCATCAGGACCTCAACAGAGGCAAATACGCCAAGGATCAGAATGCAGCGAAGGAAGAGATCGAAAAAGGCCTCAGCGCCATCAAGTGGGCGCTGGGCGCACCGCCGGCGCCGTTCTTCCGCTTCCCTGCCCTGCAGCATCCGCCGGCGATGGTGACCTATCTCGGCGAGCGCAACATCGGGATTTGGTCGTGCGATCTCGACTCCTTCGACTTCAAGGGCGGCAAGCCCGACGTCATCATCAACACCGTGTTCAACAAGCTCAACAAGCTCGGCAAGGGCATCATCCTGATGCACGACTTCCAGAAGCATACGGCGGAGGCGTTGCCCGCACTGCTGCGCCGGCTGAAGACCGAGGGCTACAAGGTTGTGCAGGTCAAGGCCAAGGAGCCGGCCAAATCGTTGCCTCAGTACGACGAACTGCTTTTGAAGCAGGCCGCGCTTCCGACCGTGACGACCCGGCCGGTTTCGGCTGTGGTGCGCGACGTAAGCGAGTAACCGGCAAAGCGCCTCGCGTCAGCTCATGGGTCCGTTTCGTTTTGTCGGATACGCCATCGTGTCAGCCGATGGCATGTTGGCCACGGCCGATAGCGGCATGCCGCAAAGCTTGAAAATACCTGGCGATCAGACATTCTTCGAAGCAGGGCTCGACGCCACCGACCTTATCGTGCATGGGCGGAATTCCTACGAGGATCAGCCGCGCTCACCCCTGCGCAAGCGCGTGTTTGTGACGCGATCCGTCGCCGCTCCAACTCGAGATCGGGACAACCCGAATGCGACGTTATGGAATCCCGCGCACGCGTCGTTCGAGGAAGCGGCCAAGGTTGCGGGCGTTCAGAGCGGCACGGTAGCCGCGATCGGCGGCACCAGTGTGTTCGACATGTTTCTCGATCGCTACGACACGTTCTTCCTGTCGCAGGCGCCGCACGTGCGGCTGCCTGGCGGCGTGCCGGTGTTCAGCAGTATCCCAGAGCGCTCGCCGGAAGAGATTCTCGCCGCGCACGGATTGAAGCCGACATCACGCCGCGTGATCGACGCCGCGCATGAGGCGACGGTGACGGAGTGGACGCGCTGAGCCACGCGCGACCCTAGCGCTCGTGATACGGCTCCTGCTCGACCCGCTTGCCCGAGCCGTGACCGAACAGCACCAGCAGCGCGCCGATCATGGTCAAGTTCTTCAGCGCGTGGGCCATGTTGTCGCGCCACTCGTTGCCCGAGGTCGAGATGACGTCGTCCATATAGAAGGTGGCGACGATGATGCCTATAATGAGCAGCAGCGAGAAGAAGCGGACGCCAAGGTTGAAGGCGATCATCAACCCGCAGACCACCGCGACGGTGCCGGCAACGATCGCCATCAGGTCGGGCGTCGATACGCCCACCGCGTTCTCGACCTGGGTCAGGTAAGGTGCCACCGGCACGGGGATACTGACCCGACTGGAAATCTCCTTGCCGGCGGCCGGAATATCGGCCAGCGTGAACGCGCCGGACACGATGAAGAACAGCGCAAACAAGATGCGCCCGATCGTGACAAATACCGACATCAGCCTTTCACTCCTCAAAGCCAGCACGAAGGCCAGCAGGCCGACAGCTTCAGTCCCACGTTTAGTCCTACGTTTGGTCCGATGGCAACCTTACGTCACGGCGAATCAAGCCAAGAGGGCGCGCCACGCGATGCGCGACGCGCCCAAAATAAATTGAGCCGGCGCGTAGTCAGTACGGACCGCAATAGCGGCGCGACACCAGCCGGTATTCGCCGTTCGGATAACGGTACCAGCATCGATTGTCGTACCAGTAATAGCCGTTCGGGCGCGGATCGAAGGTCAGCGCGGTTGCCGCTGCCGCCCCGATGACGCCGCCGACGATCGCACCGCCAACCCTGCCGCCGGTCACTGCTGCGCCAACGCCTGCGCCCACCGCGCCTCCGACGATCGGCGCGATTGGATTGAACTGTGCGGCCGCCTGGTGAGACGGCAACATGGCGGTACCCGCCAGCAGCAGCGCTGCAGTGATGTGACGCATCGATTTTCTCCTCATTGTTTCCGCCCCGCCGCAATTATGACGGCCCAAACGGCAGTTTTCAAATCCAATCCGGGTTAGCACCATCGGCAACCCTGGTGACGGCCGACACATCATGAGCCGAACAGGCTGGGCTGCATCCGCCCCGCACCTTCCTGTGCCTCGACCGCGGCAACGGCCGTCATGTTCAGTACGCCACGCGCCGTGACCGACGGCGTCAGGATATGCGCGGGCCGCGCCGGCCCGATCAGGATCGGGCCGACCGGCAAGGCATCCGCCAGGACCTTGATCACCTGATAGGCGATGTTTGCCGCGTCGAGGTTCGGCATGATCAGCACGTTTGCATCGCTTTTCAGGCGCGAATGCGGCAACACCCGACGCCGCAGCAGTTCGCTCAATGCCAAATCGCCGTGCATCTCGCCGTCGGACTCGATTTCCGGATGGGCCTGGTGCATGAGAGCCGCGGCGCGCCGCATCTTGCGGGCGGAATCGGTGTCGTTGCTGCCGAAGTCCGAATGCGACAGGAAAGCAATTTGCGGATCGATGCCGAAGCGGCGCACATGGGTCGCTGCACACGCCGCAATCTCGGCAAGCTCTTCGGCAGTGGGATCGTGACGCACTTGGGTGTCGGCAAGGAAGTACGAGCCCCTGCTCGTGATCACCAGCGCGAGCGCGGAAAAGTCGCTGACCCCGGGCGCAAAGCCGATGATGTCCCGGATGTGGCGAAGGTGACTCATGTAGCGACCTTCGACACCGCACAGCATGGCGTCGGCTTCGCCACGCAGCACCGCGAGTGCTGCGATCACGGTGGCGTTGGTGCGCACCAGCGTGCGCGCCGCATCCGGCGTCACGCCGCGGCGGCCCGCCGCCTCGATATAGGTTTGAACATAGGAGCGGTAACGCGGATCGTCTTCCGGATTGACCAGGTCGAAATCGTGACCGGCGCGAATCGACAACCCGAACCGCTCGATGCGGGCGGCGATGACCGACGGCCGGCCGACCAGGATCGGCCGCGCCAGCTTCTCCTCGAGCACGGCTTGTGTCGCGCGCAGCACGCGCTCGTCCTCGCCCTCGGCATAGATCACGCGCACCGGCTGAGCCCGCGCCTTGGTGAACACCGGCTTCATGACAAAGCCCGAACGGAAGGCGAAGCGCTCGAGCTGCTCGCGATATTGCTCGAAATCCGTGATCGGGCGCGCGGCGACCCCGCTTGCCATGGCGGCCTTCGCCACCTCGGGCGCGATCCGCAGGATCAGCCGCGGATCGAACGGGCTCGGGATCAGCGAGCCCGGGCCAAAACCCTGCACCTCGCCTTCATTGGCGCGCGCCACCACGTCCGACGGCGCTTCACGGGCCAGTGCGGCAATCGCTTCGGCCGCCGCGAGCTTCATCGCCTCGTTGATCGCGGTCGCCCCGCAATCGAGCGCACCGCGGAAAATGTAGGGGAAGCACAGGACATTGTTGACCTGGTTCGGAAAGTCCGACCGTCCCGTGCAGATCATCGCGTCGCTACGAACCGCGCGAACCTCGTCGGGCATGATCTCCGGTGTCGGATTGGCGAGCGCCATCACCAGCGGCTTGTCGGCCATGCTGGCGACCATCTCGCGCGTGATCATGTTCGGACCTGACAGCCCGATGAAAACGTCGGTGCCCTTGATGGCGTCGGCGACGGTGCGCTTCTCGGTCTTGATGGCGTATTGCGCCTTCCAGCGGTCCATCCGCGTGTTGCGGCCCTGATGCACGACGCCGTCGCGGTCGCAGACGATGATGTTTTCGCGTTTCGCGCCCATCGAAACCAGTAGATTGAGACAGGCGAGTGACGCGGCGCCGGCGCCAAGCGCCGCGATTTTGACTTCCTCGAGCTTTTTGCCGTTGAGCGCCAGCGCGTTTTTCACCGCCGCGGCGACGATGATCGCGGTGCCATGCTGGTCGTCATGGAACACCGGGATCTTCATGCGCTCCTTGAGCTGCGCTTCGATGTCGAAGCACTCGGGCGCCTTGATGTCCTCCAGATTGATGCCGCCGAAGGTCGGTTCGAGCGCAGCCACTGTTTCGACGACGCGCTCGATGGTGTCGGCCGAAATCTCGATGTCGAACACGTCGATCCCGGCAAACTTCTTGAACAGGACCGCCTTGCCTTCCATCACCGGCTTCGACGCCAGCGGCCCGATATTGCCGAGGCCGAGCACGGCGGTGCCGTTCGACACGACAGCCACGAGATTGGCACGGCTCGTCAGCGACGCCGCTTCCTGCGGATCGGCGGCGATCGCTTCGCAGGCGGCGGCAACACCAGGTGAATAGGCAAGCGCGAGGTCGCGTTGATTGCCGAGCGGCTTGGTCGCCTGGATCTCGAGCTTTCCGGGTTTCGGCAGGCGGTGGTAGGCGAGCGCAGCCGAATTGAGATCTTCTGAACCGGAACTCGATGATGACATTTTCACTTCCCCCCAAGCCGTGTCGAACGCGAGGCTTCGGTCGCTTAGTCTTGCGGCAAATTCAGGCGGATGTGAAGTTCTCTCAATTGCTTGAGTGTGACCTCGGAGGGCGCGCCCATGAGCAAATCTTCGGCGCGCTGGTTCATCGGAAACAGCGCGACCTCGCGCAGATTGGTCGTACCGCAAAGCAGCATGACGATGCGGTCGATGCCGGCCGCCATGCCGCCATGTGGCGGTGCGCCAAACTGAAACGCGCGATACATGCCGCCGAACCGCTCGACGACGTCCGCCTCGCCATATCCGGCGATCTCGAACGCCTTCACCATCGCGTCAGGGCGATGGTTACGGATGCCACCAGACGCTATTTCATATCCGTTGCAGGCGATGTCGTACTGAAACGCCTTGATCTGCAGCGGATCCTTTGACATCAGGGCGTCGAGACCGCCCTGCGGCATCGAGAATGGATTGTGCGAGAAGTCGATCTTCTTCTCTTCCTCGTTGTGCTCGAACATCGGGAAGTCGACGATCCAGGCGAGCTCGAAGCGGTCCTTGTCGACGAGGTTCAATTCTTCGGCGACCTTGGTGCGCGCAAGCCCTGCGAACTTCCAGAATTTCTGCGGGTCGCCGGCGACGAAGAATGCGGCGTCGCCCTCCTTCAAGCCGAGTTGCGTACGGATCGCGGCCGTTCGCTCAGGCCCGATGTTGTTGGCAAGCGGACCTGCACCCTCGCCACCCTCGCGCCACATGATGTAGCCGAGGCCGGGCTGGCCTTCACCCTGCGCCCACGAGTTCATGCGGTCGCAGAACGCGCGCGAGCCGCCGGTCGGCCCGGGGATCGCCCACACCGCGTTCTTCGGATCTTCGAGCAAGCGCGCAAACACCTTGAAGCCTGAGCCGCGGAAATGCTCAGAGACGTTCTGCATGACGAGCGGATTGCGCAGGTCCGGCTTGTCGGAGCCGTATTTTTGCAGCGCTTCGGCAAACGGAATCCGCGGCCATTTCCTGGTCACCGGCTTACCGTCGGCGAATTCCTCGAACACACCCGTGATCACTGGCTCAAGGGCGGAAAAAACGTCCTCCTGCTCGACAAAGCTCATCTCGACGTCGAGCTGATAGAACTCGCCGGGCAGGCGGTCGGCGCGCGGGTCTTCGTCGCGGAAGCATGGCGCGATCTGGAAGTAGCGGTCGAAGCCGGACATCATCAACAGCTGCTTGTACTGCTGCGGCGCCTGCGGCAGCGCGTAGAATTGTCCGGGATGAATCCGGCTCGGCACCAGGAAATCGCGCGCGCCTTCCGGCGACGAGGCTGTCAGGATCGGCGTCTGGAATTCGTTGAAGCCTTGCGCCTTCATTCGCTGCCGCATCGAATCGATGACGGCGACGCGCCGCATGATGTTCTTGTGCAGGCTCTCGCGGCGGAGGTCGAGGAAGCGATACTTGAGACGGATGTCCTCGGGATAATCAGGCTCGGCGAACACCGGCAGCGGCAGTTCGCCCGCGGGACCGAGCACCTCGATCTCGTTGATGAACAGCTCGATCTCGCCGGTCGGAAGCTCCGGATTGTCGGTGCCTTCGGGACGGTGGCGCACGCGGCCCTCGAACCGGACCACCCACTCCGCGCGCAGCTTTTCGGCGTCCTTGAACGCCGGCGAATCGGGGTCGGCGACGCACTGGGTCAGGCCGTAGTGGTCGCGCAGATCGATGAACAGCACGCCGCCATGGTCTCTGATGCGGTGGCACCAGCCGGAAACGCGAACGGTCTGGCCGATGTCGCTGGCGCGAAGCGCGCCGCAAGTGTGGGTGCGGTAACGGTGCATGGGATTCCAGATATTTTAGGCGCGCGCCGGCAAATCAGTGAACGCGCGCGGCGGCTGGGGTTTAGCCGAGGCTTGCCGGGCGGGCAACCGAACCCGGCGCAGGGGGCGGTTCCCGGTGCTGCGATAGCGAAAAATGCGGGAAAAACAAAGCTGTCGGCCCCCCGGCACGGGCGACAAGCCCCCCAAGCTGCGTTATTGAGCAGTCATGGAGCTGATTACCAAGACGGCCGAGCTGGCCGCCGCGTGCGAGCGGCTCAGCCGGCACCCCACCATCACCGTCGATACCGAATTCCTTCGCGAGACGACCTATTACCCGCTGTTGTGCGTGGCCCAGATGGCGAGCCCCGAGGAAGCGCTCGTCGTCGACGCGCTGGCTGATGGCATCGATCTCACCCCGTTCTTCAAGCTGATGGCCAACGAACGCGTGCTCAAGGTTTTTCACGCCGCGCGCCAGGACATCGAGATCGTCTGGCACCGCGCCAGCCTGCTGCCGCATCCGATCTTCGATACCCAGGTGGCGGCCATGGTGCTGGGCTATGGCGAATCGATTGCCTATGACCAGCTGGTCGAGCGCATCACCGGCCATCGGCCGGACAAGTCGCACCGCTTCACCGACTGGTCGCGCCGTCCGCTGACCAAGGACCAGGTCGAATACGCAGTCTCCGACGTCACTCACCTGCGCGACGTCTTCAAGGCGCTCGATGCCGACCTGAAGAAGCGCGGCCGCAACGACTGGGTCAGCGAGGAAATGGAGGTGCTCACCTCGCCGCGCACCTACGACATCGATCCGTCGCGCGCCTGGGAGCGGCTCAAGACCCGGGTCCGCAAGCCAAAAGACCTTGCCGTGCTGATGGAGGTCGCAGCCTGGCGCGAGCGCGAGGCGCAGAGCCGCGACGTGCCGCGCTCGCGCGTGCTCAAGGATGATGCGGTCGGTGATATCGCCACCCACGCGCCGAACACGATCGAGAAGCTCGCCCACCTGCGCTCAATGCCGAAGGGCTTCGAGCGCTCGAAATGGGGCGCCGAGATCATCGAAGCGGTGCAGCGCGGGCTGGCGCGCGACCCGCACACGCTGCCGAAGCTCGAACGCTCGCGGAACAACGCCAATGTCTCGGCGACGATCGAATTGCTCAAGGTGCTGCTGCGGATGACCGCGGAAAAACACAGCGTCGCGGCCAAGGTGATCGCCACCGTCGACGAGCTCGAGCAGATCGCATCGGACGATCATGCCGAGGTGCCGGCGCTGCACGGCTGGCGGCGCGAGCTGTTCGGCGAAGCGGCACTGGCACTGAAGCACGGCAAGCTCGCGCTCGCCGTCGAGCGCGGCCGCGTCGTTGGCGTGCAGCGGGGTTAATCCATACTCCGCTCATTCCCGCGAAAGCGGGAATCCAGGGGCCACAAAGAAAGCATCGGCTGCTTGGCAAAGACTGGGTCCCCCTCAGGCCAAACACTTGTTTGGCCGACATCCGCGGGACGAGCGGCAAGAAAGGTGAGCTCAGCTTCGCTTCTCGATCGACGATGACCGCCCGACCAGTCGCGCCAGCTGGCGGAAGCGGTTGGCGACGCGGTCGCCAGCAAGCGGCGCAACACTTGGCTTGAACACCAGCGTGAGACGCCGGCCGCGGCTCTTGAAGGCGGTCGCATTCAGCACGCCCGGCTGTGCCGCCGAGATCAGATGCGCGACGCGGATGGTCGAGCCAAGAATTTGCGCCCAGCCCAAGAGGATGCGCGGGATCAGCTCGGCCACTTTCGGCGAGAAGCCCTCGTCGCCGAGTCCGGCGTAGCGGTAGTAGACCGTGAGCCCGAGGAAGGCGCGGCCCTCATGGGTGATCGCGCCGAAATTCCCGTTGGCGATCAGATTCAGCGATTGCTCGCCGCGATAATCGGGGTGCGCGCGCCAGCCGATGTCGGCCATCAGGCACGCGGCGTGGCGCAGCCGCTTCTCTTGCGGTGTCTCGATCAGGCGCGCGGCGCGGATGAAGCGATCGGTCCAGTCGAACAGTTCTTCGGCATGGCGCGGCGAGCGTGAACGCAGCACGTTGAGGTCTTGCGCCGCTGCAAGCAGCCCGTCCCTCCGCTGCTCCTTCACCGAGAGCTTCGAGTACAAAAGTCCCTCGCGGACGCCGAAGGTCGAGATCGTGATCGTCTTCGGCTTCATGACGCGGATGACGTATTCGAGCACGAGCGCTGCGTAAGCGAGCAGCGGTCGCCGCGCGTCGGACACCGCTTCGATGTCGGGCACCGCGCCGATCGGAACCTGGCGCTTCAGCCGTTGTGCAAAGGCGAGCGCCTCATCGGCGGGAATGGAGTAGCCGTGCATGACATGCAAGGGGTAACCGGTCTGCGAGATGTGCAACCGGGCGAGCGAGCGCCAGGTGCCGCCGACCGCATAAAACGTGCGTCCGCGGCCGCGCTTCAGCCAGCGCATTTCCTCGAGCTGTTCGCGCACGATGCGCTCGGCGCGCTTGATCGATTTCTTCGACAGGTCCTGTAGTGCAAGGCCGCCGAGTGGCAGGCTGATGCCGCGACCGGCACGATGGCCCTTCACATCGATCAATTCGAGCGAGCCGCCGCCGAGATCACCGACAATGCCGTCGGGTTGGTGAATGCCCGATATCACGCCGAGCGCCGACAGTTTTGCTTCGCGCGTGCCGGACAGAATCTCGATCTTCAGGCCGACCACCCGCTCGGCGCGTGCGATGAAGTCTGGCCCGTTGGTGGCATCACGGCAGGCCGCAGTCGCAACCACGAAGGTACGGCCGACATGCATCACCCGGCACAGCGCACGAAAGCGCCGCAGCGCCGCCAGCGCGCGGCCGATCGCGTCTTCCGGGAGCAGGCCGGTGCTCTGCACCTCGCGGCCGAGACCGCACAGATCTTTTCGTTGAAGACCGGGGTAATCGAGCGGGTCAGCGCCTCGTAGACAACGAGACGCACCGAGTTGGAGCCGATGTCGATGACGGCGACGGCAGGACCGTCGCGGCGCGAGGCGTGCGACAGCCGGCTCTCCCTCAAGCGTTCGAGCTTGCGGTTACGATTGCTGACGTTCCGAACGGCGCGTGAGGCGGCGCGGCGAGGATTCCTTGAGAGACTTACCACGGCCTGACAAACTCGGATTCGTCATGAAGTAGTTGTGGGCGTTGAATGATTCTTCGCCTTTCGCGGCCTTAATACGCGTTGACGATCCGTCCGGCAACAACTGCCAGCTCTGCTCATTGTCTTTCAGGTTCGCGACCATGATCTGTTCGAGAACCTGTTGATGCACGGTCGGATTTTGCAAGGGGCACAGCGCCTCGACGCGACGGTCGAGGTTGCGCGGCATCATGTCGGCGGACGAGATATACACAACGGCCTTCGGTGACGGCAGGCCGTGACCCATACCGAAGCAGTAGATGCGGCCGTGCTCGAGGAAGCGGCCGATGATCGACTTGACCCGAATGTTCTCGGACAGACCGGGGACGCCCGGCCGCAGGCAGCAGATGCCGCGCACCACCAGATCGATCGAAACGCCGGCCTGTGAGGCGGCGTACAGCGCGTCGATGATGTCAGGGTCGACCAGAGAGTTCATCTTCATCCAGATCACAGCCGGCTTGCCGTGCTTGGCGTGGCCGATCTCGTCGGCGATGTGCGCGAGGATGCGCTTGCGCAAGGTCAACGGCGACACCGCCATCTTCTCGATGTCGATCGGCTCGGCGTAGCCCGTGATATAATTGAAGATGCGCGCGGTGTCGCGCGCGATCACCTGGTCCGACGTGAAGTACGACAGGTCGGTATAGATACGCGCTGTCACCGGATGATAATTGCCGGTACCGACGTGAACGTAGGAGGCCAGCGTCGGCCCTTCCCGGCGCAGCACCAGCGACAGCTTGGCGTGGGTCTTCAGGTCGATGAAGCCGTAGACCACCTGCACGCCGGCGCGCTCCATGTCACGCGCCCAGCGGATGTTGGCCTCTTCGTCGAACCGCGCCTTGAGCTCGACTAGCGCGGTGACCGACTTGCCGGCTTCTGCTGCTTCCGCCAGCGCCTTCACGATCGGCGAGTTGCTCGACGTGCGGTACAGCGTCTGCTTGATCGCAACGACATCGGGATCGCGCGCGGCCTGCTGCAGGAACTGCACGACGACGTCGAATGATTCGTAGGGATGGTGGACGATCAAATCTTTCTGGCGGATCGCCGCAAAAACGTCGCCGCCATGGTCACGCACGCGCTCCGGATGGCGCGGCACGTAAGGCGTGAATTCGAGATCAGGCCGGTCTAGCCGCGTCAGCTGCGACAGCTCGTTGAGCGCCAGCACGCCGTCGACCAGGAAGATCTCGTCATCGCTGGTGCTGAGCGCCTGCTGCACGAAGTTGCGCAGCGCTTCCGGCATCGCCGCCTCGATTTCGAGGCGGATCACGCTGCCGCGGCGGCGGCGCTTCAGCGCGGTCTCGAACAGGCGAACGAGATCTTCGGCCTCTTCCTCGATTTCCAGTTCAGAGTCGCGGATGATGCGGAAGGCGCCCTGCCCCTTCACGACGTAGCCCGGAAACAGCCGGCCGATGAACAGGCTGGTCGCCTGCTCCAGCGTCATCAGGCGGATCGCGCCGTCGGCGCCCGCCGGCAGGCGGATGAAACGGTCGATCTTGCCGGGCATGCGGATCAAGGCGTTCATCGCGCGGCCATCGGAGGTGCGCGACAAATGCAGTGCGATCGAGAAGCCGAGGCTCGGAATGAACGGAAACGGATGCGCGGGATCGATCGCGAGCGGCGTCAGCAGCGGAAAGATGTTGTGCAGGAAGTGGTCTTCGATCCAGCTGCGCTCGGCCTTGGTGACTTCCTTGGCGTCGACCATGGCCATGCCGTTGGCCTGCAAGGTTTCGCGCAGATCACGCCAGATTTCCTGCTGGTCGCGGGCAAGCTGTGAAACTGCCTCGTTGATCCTTACCAGCTGCTCGGCCGGCGTCAGCCCGTCAGGGCTGCGCTCGACGATGCCTTCGCGGACCTGCGCGCGGAGACCGGCGACGCGGACCATGAAGAACTCATCAAGGTTATTCGCGGAAATCGACAGGAATCGAACGCGCTCCAGTGCGGGATGGCTGGTGTTGACGCTTTCCTCCAGCACACGGCGGTTGAAATGCAGCCAGCTGAGCTCGCGGTTAATGAATCGATCCGGCCCGATCTCGGCCACCGCCACGACGGAGGGAGATTCGATTTTCTCTTCCAGAACAGTAGCTTGCACGTCGTCCATCAGGCGGCCGATCAATTTGTTTGGCGCGATGATTGCGCTTCGTTGCGGCGCGGCGGGAGCTTCCCCGGCGCCGGCGACATTTCAATGACATGATGGGCCGAGCGGTTGCGTCGTCAAGCACACCGAGAAGCCTCGCGATCGATTGCAGGTCAAAGCGCCAACGGTCCGTTGACGACCGAAGCAATTGCCGATATGCAGTAACCATATAGTTACATATATCGGATTAATCATGCCGCGAGCCGAAGTTGCCGCCGACGTGTTTCGCGCGATCGCCGATCCGACGCGGCGCGCCATCCTGGATCGGCTGCGCGCCGGTCCCGCCAATGCCGGTGCGCTTGCCGCCGATTTTCGCTCAAGCCGGCCCGCCGTTTCAAAGCACCTTCGCGTGCTTCGCAATGCGCGCCTCGTGATCGATACCCGCGTTGGGCGCGAACGCCTTTACGCGGTCGACCCGGTACCGCTGCAGCAGGTGGCGGGGTGGCTTGAAGGCTATCGCCTGTTCTGGCTGGACAACCTCAATCGGCTGAAGCGTAACCTGGAGGCAACATGAGCAAGCTCAAGGAGACTGCGGAGGCGATCGCCGACCAGGCCAAGGGCCGGATCCTCGCGCATGTGGAGATCGCAGCAGCTCCGGAGCGGGTGTTCCAGGCGCTGGCATCGAACGAGGTTTGCGACTGGTGGGTCCGGCCCGGCGTCTTCAACACGACCGAATGGAGCGGCGAGGTTCGTGTCGGCGGGCGCTACCGCACCAAGGGCATTGCTCGCGGCGAGCCTTACACGATCGAGGGCGAATTTCTCGAGATCGATCCGCCGCGCAAGCTGGTGATGACCTGGCATCGCGCCGGGACGCCCGGCGAGCCGACGGTCGTCACCTACATGCTGGAGACGATCGACGGCGGCACGCGTCTGACACTGCGCCATGCAGGCTTCACGTCAGCCGAAAACCTGACCAACGTGGCTGCGGGATGGAAGACGAGCTTTGACCAGCTGGCAGAGCTCAAGACCCGCTGACTAACCGACAGCCCCCTGCAGCGAGTGCCAATGATGCAACAGGAAGACGAGACCCGCAAAATCGTCGAGGAGTATTTTGCCGCCTGGACCACGAACAGGCCTGAAGATGCCTACCGGACGCTGGCAGATGACCTCAAGTTCGCCGGTCCCACCGCGAGCTATTCCAGTGCCGCCGAATTTCGGCCGGCGCTCTTTGGTTTCGCTGCGATGACAAGAGCGGCACGCAAGATCGAACTTCTGACACAGGGTGCGTCCGCGGCGCTGCTCTACGACTGCGATCTACCCGACCCGGTCGGAACGCTGCGAATTGCATCGTTTTTCCGTGTCCGCAACGGCAAGATCTGCTGGTACGAGACCTACTTCGACGCGACCGAACTGCGCAAGCTTCTGCCAGGACGAGCAGACTGATATTTTCGCGTGAAAGCGTCACACCGGGAGCGCTATCGGGATGCCTTATGACGAAACGCTCGCCGAGCGCATCCGGCGCATATTGGCAGGCCGGCGCGACATCGTCGAGAAGAAGATGATGGGCGGGCTGGCGTTCACGATTGGCGGCGGCATGTGCTGCTACCTGTCGCGCAAGGGTTACTTCCTGCTCCGCGTGACGCCTGAGGCGCGCGAGCAGACGCTAGCGATGGCCCACGTCAAGCCGACCGACTTCGCCGGCCGGCGCATGTCCGGGTTTGTCCTGATCGAGCCTGACGGCATGCGCACCGACGCTGCACTCGCAAAATGGATCGAGCGCGGCATCGCCAATGCATCGGCGATGAGAGCGAGCAAGCCGGCCAAGCAGGCCGCGGCAAAGAAAGCCCCGGCCAAGCGCGTGACGAAATCATCCCGGCGTTGACGGATCGCGCCCGATCAACCCTCCCCATCACGCAACACCTCTGCAGCAAGCGCCCGCGTGATCGGACGGCCGCGGCGCAGTGCTTCGGCGTCAAGCAGTTCGACCGCCCGGCGCGCCGCGACGAACGAGCGTTCGATGCGCGGCAACAGGTAGCTCACGACACTTTCGTCGACGACCAGTTGCCGGTCGGCGCAGAATTTGACGATCAGCGCGCGCAGCAACTGGTCATCAGGCGGCTCGAGCTGCACGACCGGAACAGCCCGCAGGCGCGACGCGAGATCCTTGACCTGCAGCGTCCAGCCGGCGGGCTGTGTGCGCGCCGTCAGCAGCAAGACAGCGTCCTGCTCGCGCGCGAGGTTGAGCAGGTGGAACAGCGCGGGTTGATCGATGATCGACGGATCGATGTCCTCGACCACCAGCGCCCCGGTCGCAAGCGCGTCCGGCACAGTTTCGATCGCGAGATTTCGCGCGGCAATCGCGCGCGCTCCGGATCGCTCGGCCCAGATCGAGGCCAGGTGGCTCTTGCCCGATCCGGCGTCACCGGTCAGCATCACGACGGAATTCGGCCAATTGGGCCAGGCATCGACCAGCGCCAGCGCGGTGGCATTGCCGGGGCCGGCAAGAAAATCGTCGCGCGCAAAACTCTCGGCGTGCGGCAACGTCAAGGCAAGCTGGCGAGGTTGCGCGCGGACTGTCACGTCACTCAACTCACTCAACGCTTCGACCGGGTCACGGCAGCTTCTATCACATCCTTAGCGCGTTGGGCGCGGCTGGACGAAGCTGAGACCCATGAACAGCTTTAGATCGGTCATCCGGCC
Source organism: uncultured Alphaproteobacteria bacterium (assembly GCA_963763485.1). GTDB lineage: Bacteria > Pseudomonadota > Alphaproteobacteria > Rhizobiales > Xanthobacteraceae > CAWCKS01. The sequence goes on from CAVXOW010000001.1 coordinate 81,076, forward strand.
CTCGCGCTCGCGCGCCTTCAGCCATTCCGGCAATTCAGCAAGATCGACCAGGTGCACCTTGATGTCCTCATCGGGATCGAGCCGCTGCGCGCCTTTTTTCGTGACGCCGTCGGCGACAAAGATCGCCATCACTTCGTTGGTCGCGCCCGGCGAGATCGGACCCCGCGCCATCTCCCTGACCGACGTCGCGGTGTAGCCGGTCTCCTCTTCCAGCTCGCGGATCGCGGCTTCGCTCTCGCTTTCCTGCTGGGCCGGATGCTTTGCCGTATCGACCAGGCCCGCAGGCAGGCCTATCACGTGGCAATTGACCGACCGGCGATGCTGCTCGACCAGAATGATCTTGCCTTCCGTGACCGCGACAATGATCACGATGCCGGAGCTGTTCGGCCGGGTCACGAACTCCCAGCCGTCGCGGTCGATCAGATGAAGAAATCGTCCCGCGTGCAGAACACGATCCATATGCTCTCCTAGCCCGGCTCAAGTTCGCTCATATGGCGGACCCACTCGACCAGATAGGCGCCGACCGAGGCAAGCGTGGTCAAGGTCACCACAACCTTCAGGATGGTATCGAGCGGAGCGAGCACCAGGCCGAATCCGAGCGTTGCCAGCGCCAGCGCGGCATAGGTGACCTGGACCAATGTATTGACCTTCGAGATCATCAGCGGCTTCATCGGGATCGGCCGGTCGAGCAACCACGACACGATGACCGCGCCGATGATGATGACGTCGCGCGACACCACGAGAATCACGAGCCAGCGCGGCAGATCGGCGGAGATGCCGAGTGCGACATAGATCGAGACCAGCAGCGCCTTGTCGGCGAGCGGATCGAGCAGCGCGCCCATCTCGCTCTGCATGTGGAACCGCTTGGCAAGAAAGCCGTCAACCGCATCACTGACGCCGGCGATGACGAACAGCACGAAAGCCGCCGCCATCTGCCCGGAGGTGATGGCCCAGATGATGACCGGCACGAGCAGAATGCGGCCGAGCGTAATCAGGTTCGGAATATTCACGTCAGGGTCCCGGCACGCCGGACCGGCGGCCTCCGCCCAACAAGGAAGCGGGAAGGAAGCGCGCTTTCCGGCGTCCCCTACATAGTATGTTTGGATAGGTCGCGCGAGCCATTGCATCCGGCCCAAATCCTGCGTAACGAGCGGCAGGACCTAGGGAATTGGCATGACCAAGCGCAACGGCCTCACCTATGCCGACGCCGGCGTCGACATCGATGCCGGAAACCGTCTGGTCGACATGATCAAACCGTTGGTACGCGCCACCGCGCGGCCGGGCGCCGACGCCGAGATCGGCGGTTTTGGCGGCCTGTTCGATCCCAAGGCTGCCGGCTTCAAGGATCCGGTCCTGGTGGCCGCGACCGATGGCGTCGGCACCAAGCTGAAGATCGCGATCGAGGCGAACCTGCATGACGGCATCGGCGTCGACCTCGTCGCCATGTCGGTCAACGACCTCGTCGTGCAGGGCGCCGAACCGCTGTTCTTCCTCGACTATTTTGCGACCGGCAGGCTCGATCCGGAAGCTGCCGCACGGATTGTCGCAGGCATCGCGCGAGCCTGTCGCGAATCCGGCTGCGCGCTGATCGGCGGCGAGACCGCGGAGATGCCCGGGCTTTACAAGAGCGGCGACTACGATCTCGCAGGCTTTGCGGTCGGCGCCGCCGAGCGCGGCACGCTGCTGCCGCGCGGCGATGTTGGTCCTGGCGATGTGGTGATCGGCCTCGCCTCCTCCGGCCTGCACTCCAATGGATTCTCGCTGGTGCGTGGCATTGTCGGACGGACCGGTTTGCCCTGGTCGGCGCCAGCGCCGTTTGCGCCGGCGCTCACGCTCGGCGCCGCGCTCCTGACGCCGACCAGGCTCTACGTCAAATCGTGCCTGCGCGCGATCCGCGACACCGGCGCAGTCAAGGCGCTGGCGCACATCACCGGCGGCGGCTTCACCGACAACATTCCGCGCGTGCTGCCGAAGGGGCTTGGCGTGCGCATCGACCTCAATGCACTGCCGGTGCTCCCCGTATTCAAGTGGCTGGCGCGCGAGGGCGGCGTCGCTGATCTCGAAATGCTGCGCACCTTCAACTGCGGCATCGGCATGGTCGCCGTCGTCGCCGCCGATCGCGCCGACGACGCGGTGGCAAGCTTCAGGCCATCCGGTGAGACCGTCGTAGTGCTCGGTGAGGTCGCCGCAATCGAAGGCGAGCACCGCGTCGCCTATCGCGGCACGCTCGATTTGCGGCTCTAGCGTGGCGGCTACGGCGCTCAACATCGGTTTCCTCGCCTCCCACGGCGGCAGCAGCATGCGCGCGATCGTCGACGCGATTGCGTCGGGCGCTCTCGCAGGATCGGCCAGGATCGTCATCAGCAACAACGCCGACTCGCCTGCACTGAGCTTTGCCCGCGAGCGTCGCATCCCGACGCAGCACATCAGCGCGACCTCGGCCGGCGGCGAAGAGGCCGCCGATCGCGCCATCTGCGCTGCTCTGACATCCGCCGGCGCCGATTGGGTCGTGCTATCAGGCTATTTGCGCAAGCTCGGCCCGCTCACGCTGCGCACATTCGAACGGCGCATCCTCAACATCCATCCGGCGTTGCTGCCGAAGTTTGGCGGCAAGGGCATGTTCGGCCGCCACATCCATGAAGCCGTGCTCGCCGCAGGTGAGCGCGCAAGCGGCATCACGATCCATCACGTCGACGGGGAGTACGATCGTGGCGCGATCATCGCGCAACGTGAAGTGCCGGTGCTGCCCGGTGATACCGTCGAGACACTGCAACAGCGTATCATGGCGGCCGAGCCGCCCTTCTTCGTCGAGACGCTGCAGGCGATTGCCGCCCGGCAGCTCAAGGTCTGAGCTCTCGCCGCTTCCGCGCTTAGCCGACGATCTCGTTGCCGGAGAAGAACTGCGCGATCTCGATGACTGCGGTCTCGGGCGCATCCGAGCCGTGCACCGAGTTCTCGCCGATCGACTTCGCATGCAGCTTGCGGATCGTGCCGTCGGCTGCCTTTGACGGATCGGTCGCGCCCATCACTTCGCGGTACTTTGCGATCGCGTTGTTGCCTTCGAGCACCTGGACCACGACCGGGCCGGAGGTCATGAACTCGACGAGCTCGCCGAAGAACGGCCGCGCGTTGTGGACGGCGTAGAACGTCTCGGCCTGCTCTTTCGTCATGCGGATGCGCTTTTGCGCAACGATGCGCAAACCGGCCTTCTCGATCAGCGCATTGACCGCACCGGTCAGATTGCGCTCGGTCGCATCGGGCTTGATGATCGAGAAGGTCCGTTCGGTGGCCATTTTTGATCCGTTCCCAGGGTCCAGATTTTCTGCGGAAAGTGGCGGCGCTTATAGCGGCGGGGTCAGGTCTCGGCAAGCCGCACCGGCGGAATGAAGGCGCACCGCGCGACCTCGCCCAGGTGTTCAAGGCCTCGCGGCGCCTTACCGCGAATTCACGAACCTGAATGATTTCTGAGCGGCGCGTGCCGGTCCGGTTCAGCTCGCGGGCGCTAGATTTGGCGTCATAAGGCAAAGATGTTGGTTAACGCGGCCGAAGCGAACACAGGATGTCCGTTATACCCGCGAACCCGACCAAAGCCTTGCGATGAGGAGGAAGACCATGTTCCGCAAACTTGCTCTTGGACTTTTCGCCGCCGTTTCGCTTGGCGCCGCGGCGCTCGCCCCGACCAGCGCATCGGCTTTCTACGGCGGGCCGCACTGGCACCCGGGCTTCGGCTTTCACCACTTCTGGGGCCCGCGCGTCGTGGTCGGCGGCCCGGTCTATTACAGCGGCTACTCCTGCGTGGTGCGCCGCTGGGTTCCGACCCCCTGGGGTCCGCGGCCGCGTCTGATCAACCGCTGCTACTGACGCATGATCCGGAAAAGTGCGACGTGGTTTTCCGAAAAGATCATGCGCAATAAGTGAACGGCACACGACACACCCCCGCTCGTGCTGCTGACCTGCCCCGGCCCATGTGGCCGGGGCTTTGTCTTGCGACGGCAGTCCGCATCGAACGAACCATCGCCTCCTCGCGTCTAACGACTAAGCGAAGGCGGGAGCAGTCGCGCGATGACCGACGAGAATGCCGAGGCTGCCTAGCGTGAAGCCGCACATCGCGGCCTGATCGCGCGCACGCAGGGAGATCTTGCGCGTGCAATCGAGGCGTTCAGCGCTGCCCTTGCACTCAAGCCCGACGATGCCAACCTCCGGTTCTATCGCGCGCTCAGCTATTTCGACATCAAGGACTATCCGCGCGCCGTCACCGACTTCACACTCGTGATCCAGGCTTCGCCGAACTGGCCCAGCGGCCACGTCAAACGCGGCTTCGTCTATCTGGCGATGAACGAAATCGACAAGGCGATCGCTGATTTCACCGAATCGATCAGGCTGTCCCCCACCCTGGCGCCGCTCTATTCCAATCGCGCCGACGCCTATATCGCCAAGGGCGACTTCGTGCGCGCCAATGCCGACCTGCGCAAGGCCGCCGAGCTCGATGGCAAGGCTTGATAACCCGCGTCAGGGCATTCGCCAGAGTGTTTCAGTTCGGTTTCACGACGTCGGAAATCTGGTTTCATCGCGAACTTTCTCCATCGCTTCCGTGAACGCGCGTGACCCAAGTCACGTCCTACCTGCGGGACGCAACACCAGGCGCCAACGCGCGCCACCAAGATGGAGAAGACCATGCTTCGCAAGATCACCCTCGGACTCCTCGCCGCAGCTTCAATCGGCGCGACCGCGTTCCTGCCGACCGCGGCTTCGGCTCACCCCATGGGCTGGGGTTGGGGCTATGGCGGCTGGTATCCGGGTTATGTCGGCCCGACCGTCGTGCTGTCGACGCCCGTCATTTCGTCGCCCGTGATCAGCGATCCGTGCCTGCAGAAGATGCCGGTGCAGACCCGCCACGGCATCCGCTATCGCATCGTCCGCACCTGCGGCTTCTGATCACAATCGCCTTCCAGGAGAACAGCCCCGGCCGCGCCTGCGGCCGGGGTTTTGTCTTGTCGGCTGTCGTTTCACGGCAACAAAGCGATTGCGTTTGGCCGACGTTATGGCCAAAACGCGCGCATGCTGACCATCACCGATCTCTCGCTGCGCATCGCCGGGCGCCTCCTGATCGACCACGCGCACGTGCAGATTGCACCGGGTTCGCGGGTCGGGCTGGTCGGCCGCAACGGGACGGGTAAGTCCACTCTGTTCCGTGTCATCAGGGGTGAGCTTGCGGGCGAGACCGGAGCGATCGCGCTGCCGCCGCGCTGGACCATCGGCAGCCTAGCGCAGGAAGCTCCCAACAGCTCCGACAACTTGATCGAGGTCGTGCTCGAGGCCGACACCGAGCGTGCCGCGCTGCTGCGCGAAGCCGAGACCGCGCAGGATCCGCATCGCATCGCCGACATCCAGACCCGGCTTGCCGATATCGACGCCCACTCGGCGCCGGCGCGTGCCGCGGCGATCCTGTCCGGCCTCGGCTTCTCGGCGCAGGACCAGTTGCGGGCCTGTTCGGAATTTTCCGGCGGCTGGCGCATGCGTGTCGCGCTCGCCGCCACGCTGTTTGCGGCGCCAGACCTGCTGCTGCTCGACGAGCCCACCAACTATCTCGATCTGGAAGGCACACTGTGGCTCGAGGACCATCTGGCGCACTATCCGCGCACGGTGATCGTGATCAGCCACGACCGCGACCTGCTTGACACCTCGGTGGATCAGATCCTGCATCTCGAGCGGGGCAAGCTGACGCTCTATAAGGGCGGTTACTCGTCGTTCGAGAAGCAGCGCGCCGAGCGGGCGCTGCTCAATGCGCGGCAGGCAAAACGCATCGAAGCCGAACGAAAACACCTGCAGGCGTTCATCGACCGCTTTCGCGCCAAAGCCTCGAAGGCCCGGCAAGCCCAGTCGCGTGTCAAGCGCCTCGAGAAGCTCGAGCCGATCGCGATGATGTCCGAGGGCAACGTGCGCGAAATCATTTTTCCACCGCCGCAGAAGATACTGTCACCCCCGATCATTGCGCTCGAGAGCGTCACGGTGGGCTATGAGCCGGCACAGCCGGTGCTGAACCGGGTGACGCTCCGGGTCGACGATGATGATCGCATCGCGCTGCTCGGCGCCAACGGCAACGGCAAGTCGACGCTGGTGAAGCTGCTCGCCGGCCGGCTGGCGCCGTTCTCGGGCCGTATGACCCGCGCGGAGAAATTGAGCGTCGCCTATTTCGCGCAGCATCAGCTCGACGAACTCAACGAGGACGGCACAGTCTACCAGCACGTCCGCAAGCTGATGCCCGACGCCAAGGAGGCCGCGGTGCGCGGCAAGGCCGGCGCGATCGGCTTTTCTGGGGCCGCCGCCGACACCCGGGTGGAAAATCTCTCGGGCGGCGAGAAGGCGCGGCTCTTGCTCGGGCTTGCGACCTTCTTCGGACCCAACCTGATCATTCTCGACGAGCCGACCAACCACCTCGACATCGACAGCCGCGCTGCGCTCGCAGAGGCGATCAACGATTTCCCCGGCGCCGTGATCATGGTTTCACACGACCGCTTCCTGATCGAGACCTGCGCCGACCGGCTGTGGCTCGTGGCAAGCGGCAAGGTGACGCCCTATGACGGCGACATCGACGATTACCGTCGCGATGTCCTCAACCTGCGCAGGAGCAAGGACGACGGCGAGGGTGAACGCGCGCCGGCTCGCGCCAGCGAGGCGCCGCAGCCGAAACCGAACGATCGTGCGCGGAAGCCGTTGCAGAAGGTGGCCGACGTCGAGGCCGAGATCGCGCGCATCACCGGGATCCTCGCCAAGGTCGACGCCGCGCTCGCCCTGCCCGATCTGTTCCAGCGCGATCCGGAGAAGGCGGCGCAACTTGCGAGAGCGCGCAGCGCCGCTGCCGAAGCACTGCGTCAGGCCGAGGAGCAATGGCTCGACCTGAGTGCGACACTCGAAACGGATTCGTGATCGCGATGCCTGCGAACGGTCAAAACGTGCGAAAGCGCCCCGCCGCCTTGCGCGCGCTCGGCGACAGGGATCCGCCGCAGCAAGTCACGGTCGCAGGCGAAACCATCACCCTCGATCGCATCGTCAAGCATAACTCGTGGGCGGCCACCGCGATCTATCGCAATGGCGCTGGCCGGTCGATCATCTGCAAATTCAACCGCGTCCAGCCGTTGTTCGTTGTTCCGCTCAGCTGGGTCGGCCGCGCGCTGGCGCGCCGCGAAGCCGGTTTCCTGAGGCAGCTCGCCGATGTCGAGCTGGTGCCGAAGGATCTCGGCGACGTGACCGCGGATGGCCATCGCCTGCCGAACGCAATCGCGCGAACCTATATCGACGGCGAGGTTCTGCTCCTGACCGAGAAGGTCACGCCAAAATTCTTCGACGAGCTGCGTGGTCTGCTGCGCGCGATCCATGCCCATGGCATCGCCTATGTCGACCTGCACAAGCGCGAGAACATCATCGTCGGGCGTGATGGCCGGCCTTATCTGATCGATTTCCAGGTCTGTTTCGGCCTGTCGCACCGCTGGCCCGGGAACGGCAGGATCGCGCGATTTGCGCTGGAGAGACTGCAGGAAATCGACGACTACCACGTCAACAAGCACCACGCGCGCTGCCTGCCGGAGACTCTGACGCCCGAGGAGCATGCGCGCTATCTGGAGCCGCCGCCGTGGATTCGCGCACACCGAAAAATCGGCGTTCCCCTGCGCACGCTGCGGCGTCGATTGCTCGTGCTGCTTGGCGTGCGGCGCGAAGGAGGCTCGGCAACGTCAGAGCTCGAGCCCGAGGAAGCCTATCGGTCACCGGGCGCGGACGTGAGCAAGCAAGCGGATTGATTTGATTGCTCGCGGAGAGCGGCGCGTGGATCAGGTCGCCGCGCGCTTCTTCGACTTGCTGGGCTTCGCCGGTTTCGGCGGCGCTTCCGGCACCGGAGCACGCTCGACCGAGGCCAGTCGTCCCGCCGAGAAATGATAGATACCGGGCCGCGGGCCTTTCAGATAGGTCAGCACGGCGGTGCGATCCCCCCTGGGATCATTGCCGAACTCGACATTGTCGGGGCGGCCGGCATAGCGCGCGACCTCGCATTCGGTCCGGCCGAGCGCGATCCCCGCCGGCTGCGTCGGCGTCCCCGGCGCCGCATTCGCCGGTTCGCTCTCGGTCATCGCATTGGCTTCGGACGGCGGCGCCATGCCGCTGCACATGCCATCGGCGCTGATCAGATCATCCGGCGCGATCGGTCGCTGTGGGGTGAGCGGCGGCGTCTCGAGCGAAAGGTTGTTTCCCAGGATGCGCGGCGTGCGGGCGAACCAATCGGCATCGCGCGAGAACACGTCGCCAACACCGGAGCAGCCGGCAAGCGGCCCGATCGCCGCGCACAGCAGGGACCCGACAATCAATGAACGACGCACGGACACCCAACTCATCCCACTCGACCCCATCAGCATGCCAACACCGATTTACGGCATGACCATGGCTGCGGCGATGTAGCTCGCCGCGACTATGGCAAACATCGTTAATTGCGGCAATCGTTCAGGGCGCGATCCCTCACGCCTTTCGCTGCCAGCGGCCGCGCTCGTCGGGCTGCCAGTAAGTCACCTCGAAGCCGCGTGTCTTGCAGTCGCTCCAGGCGGCCCGAGCTGCCGCCGCGGCTTCGTCGTCGTCGCCGTTGAAGATCAGCACCAGCCGTTCGTACCGGCCGGCATCATCGGGCACCCCCGCCCCGTCGACCAGGAAGCGGATGTGCGCGCCATTGGGGTTGTCGCTTGCGATCGACAACAGAATCGGATGCTCCGCCGCGTCGCGGTCGCGCCAGGTGCCATGCGGCAGGAACGAGTCGTCGCGATAGGTCCACAGATGCGAGTCAAGCGCCTCAGCCCGCTCCTCGGACGAGGTCTGCACGATGACGCGCCACTTGCGCTCGAGCGACTTCTCGATCAGCGGCGGCAAGACCCGCTCGAGCGTCGTTTCCTGCAGGTGATAGAACAGGATCTCGGTCATCGTGCCGGTCTCGTTCTCAGTCTTCGTAATGATCCTCGACGAGGCGATTAAGCAGGCGCACACCGTAGCCGGAACCCCAGCTGGTGTTGATGTCGGTTGCCGGCGCCGCCATCGCGGTGCCGGCGATGTCGAGATGGGCCCACGGGGTGCCGTCGACGAAGCGCTGCAGGAACTGGGCGGCGGTGATCGAGCCACCGTGGCGCGGGCCGGTGTGCTTCATGTCGGCGAATTTCGATTCGAGCAGCTTGTCGAACGAGGGTCCGAGCGGCATGCGCCAGACCTTCTCGCCGGTCGCCTGCCCGGCTTCGGTCAGGCGTTCCGACAACTTGTCGTTGTTGGAGAACAGCCCGCCATATTCGGTCCCCAGCGCCACCATGATCGCACCGGTCAGGGTGGCAAGGTCGACGACGAATTTCGGCTTGAAGTTCTTCACCACGTACCAGAGCACGTCGGCGAGCACGAGGCGGCCTTCGGCGTCGGTGTTGATGATCTCGATGGTCTGGCCGGACATCGAGGTGACGATGTCGCCCGGCCGCTGCGCGTTGCCGTCGGGCATGTTCTCGACGAGCCCGATGGCACCGACCGCGTTGACCTTGGCCTTGCGCGCGGCGAGCGTGTGCATCAGGCCGACGACGCAGGCGGCGCCGGCCATGTCGCCCTTCATCTCGTCCATGCTGGCGGCAGGCTTGATCGAGATGCCGCCGGTGTCGAAGCAGACGCCCTTGCCGACGAAGGCGACCGGTCTATCGCCCTTCTTGCCGCCGTTCCATCGCATGATCACGGTGCGTCCCTCATGCACCGATCCCTGCGCGACGCCGAGCAGCGCGCCCATTCCGAGCTTGCTCATCGCCTTGCGGTCGAGCACCTCGATGCCGACCCCGAGCTCGCGCAGCGCGGAGGCGCGTTTTGCAAACTCCTCCGGATAGAGCACGTTCGGCGGCTCGTTGACGAGGTCGCGCGCCAGCACGACGCCGTCGGCAATGTCGTCGAGCGGCGCGTAGGCTTTCTTTGCCGCAGCAGGATCGTTGACGACAACGGCGACATCCCAGTTCGTGGTGCCCTCGTCAAAATCCTTCTTCTTGGTCTTGTAGCGATCGAATTTATAGGCGCGCAGCCTCAGTCCGCTCGCGATCGCCGCCGCCTGTCCGGGTTTCATCGCGCCTCCAGGCAGTTCGGCGATCAGCGTCACCTCCCCGGCCTTGGCCTTGCCGGCCGCAACGCCGCCGAGGTTGATGAAATCGTCATCCTTGAGCTTGCCGGCCTCGCCGGTCCCGACCACCAGCAGGCAATCCGCGTTGAGGCCCGCCGGCGCAAGTATCTCGAGCACAGAGCGGCTCTTGCCCTTGAACTTCGCCGCCGCAGCGGCCCGCTTGATGTTGTCCGAGGCCGACCCCAGCGTTTTGACCGTCCGCTGACCAAGTTTCATGGTCTCATCGGTAAAAACGATCACGGTGCCGCGTGGCGGGGTCGAAAACGGGACGAAGCCGATCTTGACGGCATCGGACATTGCGAGAACTCCTTGAGAAGCGACCTTCTGAGCCGGTCCATATAGACCGTTTTAGGACAGCCGCGCCGCAAAATCGGGGCGAAATTCACACCGTGCGCCGACCTTCCCGGAGGGCCCGCTGTCCGACCCGCAAAATGTCGCCCGGCGGCAACAATTAACCATTTATTGGGGATGCCGGGGTACCCGCCATCCCACAGCCATTTTGTTGACCCATCAATGAGATGGTAGGTCTTGGGATGGGCCGCCGAAGGCGAAATCGTCTCCTTGGGGAGGGAGCCGGCAATCCTTCGCAGTTTCGGCGCGGTTTGGGGGCTTGAGCGCGAGCGATGGGGTCGATCGACGGCTACATTGTCCGGACGACGTTTGGCGCCTTCATCATGGTGCTCGTGAGCTTGACCGGGGTGATCTGGATTACCCAGGCGTTGCGCGGCATCGACCTGATGACCAGCCAGGGCCAGACCATTCTGGTCTTCATCGGCTTTACCGGCCTTGCGGTTCCCTCGCTCATTCTGATCATCGCTCCAATCGCGCTGGTGATCGCCGTCGCCTACGTGCTGAACAAGCTCGCCACCAATTCCGAGATCATCGTCATGAACGCCGCCGGGCTGCAGCCCTGGGGGCTGTTTCGGCCGTTCCTCTTTGTGGCAACGATCATCTCGCTCGCGGTGCTCGCCCTGAGCTTCTACATCGCGCCCGAGGGCCTGCGCCGGCTCAAGCAGTGGGACTACGAGATCGCCGCTGACGTCATCAGCAATGTCATGCAGACCAGCCGCTTCATGGAACTCGACGGCGGACTGACGATCTTCGTCCGTGAGCGCCAGCCCGGCGGACGCATGGTCAACATCTTCATCGACGATCGCCGCAACCCGAAAGAACGCGACAGCATCATCGCCGACCACGGCTTTGTGGTGAAGAACCCGCAAGGTACCTTCATCATCCTCGAAGACGGCACGCTGCAACGCTTTGAAATCGGCAAGCACGATCCGGCGCTGGTCGCGTTCGAGAGCTACGCCTTCGACATGTCGAAGTTCACCAACCTGTCGAAGAACATCATCTATTCGACGCGCGAGCGCTATTTCTGGCAATTGATCACGCCCGATCCGAGTGACCCGGTCTACGTCCAGAACCCCGGCCAGTTCACCGCCGAATTCCACGACCGCCTGGTGGCGCCGCTCTACCCGCTCGTCTTCGTTGCGCTCGCCTTCGCCTTCCTCGGGGCACCGCGAACGACACGCCAGAGCCGTGCGTTCTCGATCACGAGTGCGGTCGCCGCGGTTGGCGGACTGCGCGTCGCCGGCTTCGCCTGCTCGGTGTTGACGATGCGAACGCCGGTCGCGGCCTATGTGCAGTACGCCATGTTGGCCGCAACCCTCGTGGTCAGCGCCTATGTGATCAGCAGGGCGGTGATTCTCGAACCGCCGCCCGCATTGACCGAAGCGATTTCGCGCTGGACCGAGCGTCTGGCGCGCCGCTTCGCGCCGGCTTGATCGGACTCGGCGCGATGATCACCAACACCCTCGCACGGTATTTCGCCCGGCAGTTCGTCGGCGCGTCGCTTGCGGTGTTTGCCGGCATCTTCGTGCTGGTGGTGCTGATCGACTACATCGAGATGACGCGCAAGACCGCAGGCATCGCCTCGGCATCCGCATTGTTGATTGCGCAAACCTCGCTCTACCGCGTGCCGCAGCTGCTCGAGCGACTGATGCCGTTCTGCGTCCAGGTCGGCGCCATGGCCTGCTACCTGACTCTGTCGCGACGTCTTGAGCTCGTGGTTGCACGCGCCGCCGGCGTTTCCGCCTGGCAGATCGTGGCGCCGGCGCTCGCTTGCGCGATTGTAGCCGGCACGCTCGTAACGACGGCCTATAACCCGCTGTCGGCGACACTCGCCGAGCGCGCCAAGCGCATGGAAACCGAGCTGATGGGTGATCGCGGCGGCGGTCTGCAGGACGCCGCCGGGTTCTGGGTCAATCAGGTCACCAGCGAGGGCCAGTCGATCATCAACGCGGCGTCGAGCCGTGCCGAAGGCACGCTACTGCTCGGCATCTCGATCTTTCGACTGACGCCCGATGGCCGGTTGAAGGATCGCATCGAGGCGCGCGAAGCGCAGCTCGATGGCGGCCACTGGCTGCTCAAGGATGTCCACCGTTACACGCTCAATGAGCCTGTCGTGAACGAAGAGACCTACGTCCTCGCGACAGCACTCACCCGCGAACAGGTCCGGGATACCTTCTCCACACCCGAAACTGTCTCCTTTTGGCAACTTCCTGAGTATATCGCCTCGTCGGAGCATTCGGGAATCACTTCGGCGCGGTATCGTCTCCAATACCACAAGCTTATCGCGCTGCCGTTTCTGCTCGGCGCGATGGTTTTGCTAGCGTCTTCGGTAAGTCTCAGGTTGTTCCGGCTCGGCGGCGTGCAGAAAATGATAATTGGTGGCATGCTCGCCGGCTTTCTGCTCTATGTGCTGCAGAAGATTACCGAAGACTTGAGCAAAGCGGACTTGATGAACCCAATGGTCGCGGCCTGGCTGCCCGTTTGCGTGGGTAGCCTCACCGGTCTATTGGCCTTGTTGTACCAGGAGGACGGGTAGGTAATGGTGACCGTTGTCACCGCCCGCCAAGCGATATCGCTTGCCCTCACGCGACCCGCGCCAGCGCGTCGCGCGATGGTTGTTGCGTGGTTGCTGGCCGCACTCTTGGCGCTGGCCGTTGGCGCCGGCACGGCGATCACGCCTGCCTTCGCCCAGGGCTTCACCTACAACCCGCTCCCGCCAGCGCCACCGAAGCCGCCGCACAATCCCGGCGACGACGGCAAGATGCTGTTGCAGGCCAACGAGCTCGACTACGACAACGTGCATTCGCAGGTGTCGGCCGTCGGCGGCGTGCAGATCTTCTACAACGGCACCGTGCTCGAAGCCGATCGGGTGATCTACGACCAGAAGACCAAGCGCCTTCACGCCGAAGGCAACGTCCGTCTCACCGACGCCGACGGCAAGGTGACGACCGCCGCGGTGCTCGATCTCAGCGACGACTATCGCGACGGTTTTGTCAACTCGCTGCGCGTTGATACCGCCGACCAGACCCGCATGGCGGCGACGCGCGCCGACCGCACCCAGGGCAATTTCACCGTGTTCCAGAGCGGCGTCTATACCGCCTGCGCGGCATGTAAGGACGACCCGAAGAAGCCACCGCTATGGCAGATCAAAGCGGCCCGTATCATCCACGATCAGGGCGAGAAGCTGCTCTACTTCGAAAACGCGCGCATCGAATTCTTCGGCGTGCCGCTGGCCTATATTCCCTACTTCTACACGCCGGACCCGACGGTGAAGCGCAAGACCGGCTTCCTGATCCCCTGGGTGATGACGTCGACGAATACCGGCTACGGGGTCGAGATTCCCTATTACTGGGCGATCGCGCCCGACTATGACGCCACATTCACCCCGCGCTTCATGACCAAGCAGGGCGTGCTGCTGCAAGGCGAATTCCGCCAGCGCACCATGGATGGCGCTTATCAGATCCGTGCTTATGGCATCGACCAGCTCGATAAGGCCGCGTTCGGGACGGCTGCGCCCGGCTACCGCGATCTGCGCGGCGCCGTCGAGACCAAGGGCCAATTTTCGTTGAGCGAGCGGTGGTTCTGGGGCTGGGACGGGACGGTCGTCAGCGACAAGACGTTCTTCCAGGACTATTCGGTCGGGCCGTTCCGAAACCTGCTGGCGACGTTTGCAAACCCGACGCTGGAAGCGACCTCCGATCTCTACCTGACCGGCGTCGGCAATCGCAGCTTCTTCGACGCGCGCGCGATCTATTATTACGGCCTCTCGGCATCCGACAATCAGAAGGAAATTCCGGTCATTCATCCGGTGATCGACTATTCGAACGTGATGAACCGGAACATCTTTGGCGGCGAGCTGAGCTACAAGGGCAATTTCACCAGCCTGACGCGACAATCGGCATCGTTCGATGCGATTTCGAATGTTGCGGTGCTCAACGGCTGGTGCCTGCCGACCTCTGCCGATCCGACGGTGAAGACCGCCGCCAACTGCCTGTTGCGCGGCGTGCCTGGCACATACACGCGCCTCTCCGTCGAGGCCGACTGGCGACGCTCCTTCATTGATCCATTGGGCCAGATCTGGACGCCGTTCGCGTCGCTGCGCGGCGACGTTGCCAATGCCGACATCGTCAGCCAGCCGGGCGTCTCCAACTTCCTGAGGCCGGGAGACTCCACGGTCGGCACCGTGATGCCGACGGTTGGCCTCGAGTACAAATACCCGTTCATCAACGTGCAGCCGTGGGGCACGCAGACGATCACACCGATCGCACAGATCATCGTACGGCCCAATGAGCCGCATGCCGGCCAGATGCCGAACGAAGATGCGCAAAGCCTAGTGTTCGACGACTCCAACCTGTTCCGCGTCAACAAGTTCAGCGGGTGGGATCGCGAGGAAGGCGGCGGCCGCGCCAATGTCGGCATCCAGGCGACGACCCAGTTCGACCGTGGCGGCTACATCAATGCCCTGTTCGGTCAGTCCTACCAGCTGTTCGGGACCAACTCGTTTGCCGTTGCCGACGCCGTCAACACCGGCGTCAACTCCGGCTTGCAGACCCGCCGATCCGACTATGTCGGCGCCATCTCCTACCAGCCGAGCGGCCGCCTCATGGTTTCGGCGCGCACGCGGCTCGACGAAAGCACGCTCGACATGCAGCGGCTGGAACTGGAGACCCGCGCCAACTTCGAGCGCTGGTCCGTCAGCCTGTTGTACGGCAACTACGCGCCGCAGCCCGACCTTGGCTTCCTCAACCGGCGCGAGGGCCTGCTCGGGACCTCCTCATTCAAGTTCGCGCCGAACTGGGTGGCTTCGGGCGGCCTGCGCTACGACCTGCACACCAACAAGATCAACGAGACCATCATCGGCGCCGGATATGTCGACGATTGCTTTGTGCTGGCGGTGAATTACGTTACCGACTACGCCTACGCCGGTACGACGACGATCGATCACCGGGTCATGCTGCAGCTGGGCTTGCGCACGATCGGCAATACCGCGGTCTCGCAATCGGTCAATTCGCTGGGCGGGCAGTGATTTCGAGCGCGCATGCCCGCGGCTGTATTGAACGCAGCGATTTCGCAGGGGCGAGTGAGGGCGGCGAGGCCGCTTAACGACGGGTTTTTCGATGCGAGCGAACCTTGGCAAAGCCGGAGTTCTGAAGCCGATGCTGGCGCGCGCTGCTGCCGGCCTGCTGCTGCTCGTGGTCGCGCTCGCCGCAGCACCGGCGCAGGCCCAGGTGATCATGGCAATGGTCAACGGCGATCCGGTGACCGCATTCGACGTCGACCAGCGCATCAAGCTGGTCAAGCTGACCGAGCACAAGGTGCTGACGCAGAAGGAGGCGCTGGAGATCCTGATCAACGAGCGCGCCAAGCTCAAGGAAGGCAAGCGCTTCGGCCTCGATTTGAGCAAGAGCGATGTTGACGAACAGTTCGACACGATGGCCAAGCGAATGAAGATCCCGACGCCGCAGCTCGAGAAAGCGCTCGAGCAACAGGGCATCCGTCCTAAATCGCTCAAGGTACGGATCAAGGTGGACTACATTTGGCAGCAGCTGGTGCGCGGGCGCTTCACGCAGAGCCTCCTCGTCGGCGAGAAGGAAATCCAGACGGCGATGAACGCCAGCGGTGAAGCCAAGCCTGACGACGGCAACAGCTTTGAGTACTCGATGCGGCCGGTCGTCCTGTTGGTGACCAAGAGCGCCGAGACCTCCTCGGTCGAGGGCCGCCGCAAGGAAGCGGAGGCGCTGCGCGCCCGCATCCAGACCTGCGACGAGGCCAAGGAGATCTTTCGCAACCTGCGCGACGCGGTGATCCGCGATCCCGTGCAGAAAACCTCGGCCGACATCCCGCAGTCGCTGCGCGGCGTGCTCGACGCCACGCCGATCGGCCACCTCACCGCACCCGAGGTGACCCGGCAAGGCGTCGAGATGGTAGCGCTCTGCGACAAGAAGCCGACCACCATCAACTCGCCGCAGAAGCGCGAGACGCGTGACAAGCTGTTCCAGCGCAAGTTCGACGCGCTGTCGGCGAAATACCTCGCCGAGATCAGGCGAACCTCGATGATCGAATACCGTTGATGGGCGCACCGGCAAAGCCGCTCGCGCTGACCTTTGGCGAGCCGGCCGGCATCGGCCCGGAGATCGCGCTCGCAAGCTGGCTGAAACGCGACCAGGCCGCGCTGCCGCCGTTCTATCTCCTGGGTGACGCTGCAGCCCTGGCGCGCCGCGCGAAGCGTGTCGGCCTTAACGTCCCGCTCGCCGAGGTCGGGGTCAGCGAGGCAGTCGCGACCTTCGACCGGGCGCTGCCGGTGGTCGACATCGGCGTCCGTGTCACAGCCGAGCCCGGCCAACCCGATGCGTCGAGTGCGCCGGCTGCGATCACCGCGATCACGCGCGCGGTCGCCGACGTCACGGCCGGCCGCGCCGGCGCCGTGGTGACCAATCCGATCGCCAAGAGCGTGCTCTATGCCGCCGGGTTCAAGCATCCCGGCCACACCGAGTTCCTCGCCGAGCTCGCATCGTCAGGCGGCGCAGCGCCGCATCCGGTGATGATGCTATGGTCGGAAACGCTCTGCGTCGTGCCGGTGACGATCCACCTGCCGTTGCGCGAGGCGATCGCAGCATTGACCACCGAATTGATCGTAAAGACCTGCCAGATCACGGCGGCGGACTTGAGCAGACGGTTTGGCCTCGCGCGGCCGCGGCTTGCGCTCTCCGGACTGAACCCGCACGCCGGCGAGGATGGCTCGCTCGGCACCGAGGACCAAAACATCATCGCGCCCGCGGTTGCAGCGCTCCGCGCCTCCGGGCTGGAAGTCCGCGGTCCGCTGCCGGCCGACACCATGTTCCATGCCGCCGCGCGCAAGACCTACGACTGCGCCATCTGCATGTATCACGACCAGGCGCTGATCCCGCTCAAGACGCTGGCGTTCGACGATGGCGTCAACGTCACGCTCGGCCTGCCGTTCGTGCGCACCTCGCCCGATCACGGCACCGCCTTCGACATCGCCGGCACCGGCCGCGCCAATCCGTCGAGCCTGATCGCGGCGCTCAAGCTCGCCGCGCGGATGACCCGAGCATGATCCGGAAAAGTGGAAACCGGTTTTCCGAAAAGATCATGCTCAATCGAAAAGTTAGAGCGCGATGGCGATTCGAACCAATCCCATCGCGCTCTAAGGCCGCTACAGCCGCGGCATGAGCGCAATCGACGACCTGCCGCCGCTCCGCGAGGTGATCCAGCGGCACGGGCTGTCGGCCAAAAAATCGCTCGGCCAGAACTTCTTGCTCGACCTCAACCTCACCGCGCGCATTGCGCGCGCCGCGGGCGATCTCGCGCAGACGACCGTGGTCGAGGTCGGCCCCGGGCCCGGCGGTCTGACGCGTGCCCTGCTCGCGCTCGGCGCCAGACATGTGATCGCGATCGAGCGCGACGAGCGCGCTGTCGCGGCGCTCGAGGAGATCGCGCAAAAATATCCCGGCCGGCTCACGATCGTTGCCGCCGACGCAATGACATTCGATCCCCGCCCGTTGCTCGGCGGCGCGCGTGCGAAGATCGTCGCCAACCTGCCCTACAACATCGCGACGCCGCTGTTGATCGGCTGGCTCAGCACCGAGCCGTGGCCGCCGTGGTTCGACGAGATGATCCTGATGTTCCAGCGCGAGGTCGCCGAGCGCATCGTCGCCGAGGTCGGCGACGAGGCTTACGGCCGGCTCGCGGTGTTCGCTGGCTGGCGCACGGAGGCGAAGATCCTGTTCGACATCGCGCCGTCGGCGTTCGTGCCGCCGCCCAAGGTGACGTCGTCGGTGGTGCGCCTCGTGCCGCGCGCGGCGCCGGAACCCTGTGCACGCGCGCTGCTGGAGAAGGTCACCGAAGCCGCGTTCGGCCAGCGCCGCAAGATGCTGCGGCAGAGCCTGAAATCAACAGGCGTTGATCCCGCGGCTCTGCTCGCGGCCGCCGGGATCGATCCGACCCAGCGCGCCGAAACCGTGCCGGTGTCCGGCTTTGTTGCCATGGCGAACCGTTTGGCCCATATACGCGCCGAAAGTGCCTCAGAGTGAAGGAGAAGTGCCGTGGCCCAACTGCGTCGTCAGTCGCTCGTCAAGTTCGATGCTCCGCTCTGCGAAACCATTGTCGAGACGCCGAAGCCGAAGGCACGCGAGGTGCTGGTGCGGATCGAGCGCTGCGGGCTCTGTCACTCGGATCTGCACATCCAGGACGGCTACGCCGATCTCGGCGGCGGCAAGCGGCTCGACACCACGCGCGGCATGACGCTGCCGTTCACGCTCGGCCATGAGATCGCGGGCGTCGTCGAGGAGGTTGGTCCCGACGCGCCGAAGGATCTGATCGGCAAGAAGAAGGCGGTGTTCCCGTGGATCGGCTGCGGCCAGTGCCGCGACTGCCAGGCCGGCGACGAGAACCTTTGCGCGCGCAACCGCTTCCTCGGCGTGTCACTCGACGGCGGCTTCGCCAGCCACGTGCTGGTGCCCGATGCAAAATACCTGCTCGACTACGATCCCGTCTCCGTCGACATGGCGGCGACACTGATGTGCTCGGGCATCACCGCCTATGGCGCGTTGAAGCGCCTGGTCGGCCGCCCGCGCCAGCGCAATCTGCTGCTGATCGGGCTCGGTGGCGTCGGCATGATGGGCCTGTCGCTGGCGCAGGCGATGTTCAAGCAACCGATCACGGTCGCCGATCTCTCGGCGGACGCGCGCGCCACCGCGCTGAAGAACGGCGCCGCGGTCGCCTACGATCCGACCGAACCGGAGATCACAAGACGCATCCTGAAGGAAACCGACGGCGGCTTCGACGGCGTGGTCGATTTCGCCGGCAACGACAAGTCGATGGCGTTCGCGGTGTCGGTGGTGGCGCGCGGCGGCAAGGTCGTGGTCTCAGGCCTGATGGGCGGCAATTTCAGCCTGCCGATGGTGCAGTGGATCTACAAGCGCATGACCATCGAAGGCTTCATGACCGGCACGCTCGAAGAGGCCAGGGAGCTGATGGCGCTCGCCCGCGCCGGCAAGGTCAAGCCGACACCGATGCGCGAGGAGCCGATGGCCGACGTGCAGACGTGGATCGACCAGCTGCGCGGCGGCAAGGTGGTCGGCCGCGTGATGCTGAAGAACTGACCAGCGTTCGCAGAACGGAAAGGCGGCGATGAACACCCTCATCGTCATCGACATGCAGGTCGGGCTGCTCGACGGCGCGCCCAAGCATGACCTTGCGGGCGTGATCGGCCGGATCAACCGGCTCGCGGCAGCGGTTCGCCAGCGCGAAGGCAAGGTGGTCTGGATCCAGCATTGCGGGCCCGCTGGCACTGCGTTTGAGCCGGGCCAGCCAGCCTGGCACTTCCTGCCGGAATTGCAACGTCACGAGAGCGACGTTGTCGTCCGGAAGACGCTCAACGACGCGTTCGCCGGCAGCGACCTTCAGGCAACGCTGCAACGCCTTGGCGTCGACCGCATATTGATCGCGGGATGGGCGACGGATTTTTGCGTCGACACCACGCTGCGCTCGGCGGTGTCGCGCAACTACGATGTCGTTGCCGTGAGCGATGCGCACACGCTGGCGGACCGCCCTCACCTCGATGCGGCAAGCGTGATCCGGCCACCACAACTGGGTGTGGGCCAACCTGATCACGCACGCGTCCATTCGCGTGGCGAGCGACCGCGGAGTTGCTGGCGGAGCGTCGCGTAAACCCTACGCCGCGTAATAGCCGCCGTCGATGATGTGCGAGGCGCCGGTCATGAACGACGCCCGCTCCGAGCACATCCAGACCACCGCCTCGGCGATCTCCTCGGCAGTGCCCAGCCGATTCATCGGCACCTTCGTCATCAGATCATCGTAGCGCGTCTTCATCGTCTCGTCGGTCATCGGCGTCTTGATGTAGCCGGGATTGACGCAGTTCACGCGGATCTTGTCCTTGGCGTATTCCATCGCCGCGGTCTTGGTCAGGCCCACGACGCCGTGCTTGGCCGCGACGTAGTGCGTCGCCGTCGGCAGCCCGACCAGGCCCGCGATCGACGCGGTGTTGACGATCGCCCCACCGGAGCCCTGCTTCAGCATCTGCGCGATCTCGTGCTTCAGGCACAGGAACACGCCGGTCAGGTTGACCGCGAGCATGCCGTCGAACGACTCGCGGCTCATCTCGTGGGTGCGCTGGCCGACCGGGCCGACCGCGCGGCCGGAGATGCCGGCATTGTTGAAGGCGCAGTCGATCTTGCCGAAGGCTGCGACCGTGCGCGCCACCATCGCCGCGACATCGCTCTCCTTGGTGACGTCGCCGCCGATCGCGATGGCCTGGCCGCCGGCGGCATTGATCAGCGCCACGGTTTCCGCAATCCCGGCCTCGGCGCGGTCGGAGACCGCAACCCGCGCGCCCTCCCGGCTCATCGCCAGCGCCGTCGCGCGCCCGATGCCCGATGCGCCGCCCGTCACCAACGCCGCCTTGCCTTCGAGGATGCCCGCCATTTTTTTCTCCCTTTATTCTTGTTGTTGCTGGTCGACGCATGTCCCGGAAAAGCACGCCCTCGATTGATCGGGGGTGGATACCGGTTTTCCGACCAGGGACATGCGCAATTAAAAGCGAGTAAAGGCGATAGCAGCGCCCTTGTCTACAACTGGCGCTGCAGGTCGCGCACGAACTCGACCAGCCCGATTTGTCGCACGCGCTTGAGCCGCTCCGCCTTCAGGATCGACTGCACCTCGGCGAAGGCATCGTCGATCTTGCGGTTGATGACGATGTAGTCGTACTCCGCCCAGTGGCTCATCTCGTGGGCAGCGCGGCTCATGCGGCCCTTGATCACCGCGTCGGAATCCTGCGCGCGCGTGTGCAGCCGCTTTTCGAGATCGGCGGCCGACGGCGGCAGGATGAACACCGAAACGACGTCCTGGCCTGCGGTGGCGCGCAGCTGCTGCGTGCCCTGCCAGTCGATGTCGAACAGCACGTCCTGGCCCGCTGTGAGCGCTGCCTGAACCGCCGCGCGCGGCGTGCCGTAAAAATGGTCGAACACCGGAGCGTGCTCGAGCAGCTCGCCGCCCTTCACCATCTTGTCGAAGCGCGCCTTGTCGATGAAGAAGTAATCCTTGCCGTCGGCTTCTCCGGGCCGCATCGGGCGCGTGGTGACCGACACCGACATCCGCAATTCCGGATTCTCGGCCATCAGCCGCCGCGCCAGCGTGGTCTTGCCGGCGCCCGACGGCGACGACAGCACGAACATCAGGCCGCGACGCTTGAGATGCGCCTCGCCTTTCGCAGTCGCGCGCTCCGGCTTCCTACTCAAGGTTCTGCACCTGCTCCCTGAACTGCTCGACCACGCTCTTCAGCTCGAGCCCGATGTTGGTCAGCTCGAGGTCGTTCGACTTCGAGCAGGTGGTGTTGACCTCGCGATTGAACTCCTGCGCCAGGAAATCGAGCCGGCGGCCGATCGCGCCGCCCTTGCCGAGCAGTTCGCGCACCTGCGCCACGTGCGAGCCGATGCGATCGAGCTCCTCGCGGACATCGGCCTTCGCCGCGATCATGATCGCCTCCTGGTGCAGGCGGTCGGGATCGAAGCGGTCGGAGGTTTCCAGCAATGTCGCGACCTGCTCGGCAAGCCGCGCCTTGATCGCGTCGGGCCGCCGGCCCGCGGCGCTTTCGGCCAGATGCGACAGCCGGCCGATGTCGTCGAGCCGTTGCGTCAGGATGCGGCCGAGCTCGGTACCCTCGCGGCGGCGCATGTCGATCAGGCTTTTCAGTGCCTGCTCGAAGCCCGTGGCGACCGCCGCCTCCGCGGCATTGCGGTCGCCTTCGTTGTCCTCCGGCTCGGCCACTTCGATCACGCCCTTGACGGCGAGGATGCCGTCGACCGTCGGCGGCGCCGTCGCGAATTGCACGGCGAGATCGCTCGCGGCCTTCATCACCGCGCCCAAAACCTCGTCATTGATGCGAATCGCCGGCACCGATGTCGCGCGCTTCACGTTGAGGTTGGCGTAGACGGTGCCGCGCGCCAGCAACTCGCTCGCGCGCTTGCGCACCGCAGGCTCGACCGCATCCCAGCCGGGCGGCAACCGGGTGCGGAAGTCAAAGCCCTTGGCGTTGACGGATTTCAGCTCCCACTCGAACAGGTACGGACCGGCGGCCCCATGGCTGCGCGCAAAGCCGGTCATGCTGGATAATGCCATGTGAAAATCCCGGAAAATGCTGTTCGTGATGCCAGATTCGCAGCGATAAGCTTAGCACGAAGCCATCGCAACCGGCCTGGCAACCGGTCCGGCTCCGAAAACGGAGCCCGCCGGATCCGATCACTCGTCCGACTTCTGATCCTGCTGGGGAGCGGCGGCAGGCGCCGGCGCTGCGACGCGGGCCGGTGCCGTCGTCACACGCTTCTTTGCCGCGGGCGACGGCCCCTTGGGCGCCGGCTTCGGTGGCGCGTCGGACGCCGTCGACGCGGCGGGCGCAGCTTGCGCCGGCGCTGGTCCGGTCGAGGCGGTATCGTCGGGGAGTTCGGCGGTATCGTTCGGCGCCTGCTTTTCCATCGTGCGCAGCTTTGCGACATTCTTCTGGTGCGCATCGTAGGTGTCGCTGAAGGCGTGGCCGCCGGTGCCGTCGGCGACAAAGAACAGGTCGCGGGTGCGCGCGGGGTTGGCGGTCGCTTCCAGCGAAGCGCGGCCCGGATTTGCGATCGGTCCCGGCGGCAGGCCGTCGATGACGTAGGTGTTGTACGGCGTCGGCTGCTGGATCTCGCTGCGCTTGATCGGACGGCCGAGCGTGCCCTTGCCGCCGACCAGGCCGTAGATGATGGTCGGGTCGGACTGCAGCTTGATCTTCTGGCGCATGCGGTTGACGAACACGGCGGCGACGCGGCTGCGCTCGTCGGGCTTGCCGGTTTCTTTCTCGACAATCGAGGCCAGCGTGACGAGCTGGTCCGGCGACTTCAGCGGCAGGTCCGGACTGCGCCGCTCCCAGATCTCGGCGATCGTGCGCTTCTGCGCCTGCTGCATGCGCTGGATCACCTGGTCGCGGGTGGTGCCGCGCGTAAATTTGTAGGTCTCGGGCAGCAGCGTGCCCTCGCGCGGCAGCTCCTTGACCTGGCCGGACAGGATGTCGTTGTCGAGCAGGCGAGCGACGATCTGCTCCGATGTCAGGCCTTCCGGAATCGTCAGCTGGTGCTGCACGACCTTGTTCTCGACCATGGTCTCGATCACGTCGCGCAGGCTCGCCTGTTTCGGAAACAGGTATTCGCCCGACTTCAATTCCGAACGCGCCTTCAGCGCGATCACGCCGCCGAAGAACACCAGCCTGTTGTTCTCGATCACGCCCTCGCGGGTCAGGATGTCGGCGATGTCGCCCATGCCGGCGCGCGAGGGAATGTTGACGACCTTGTCCTGCGCCAGCGGTCCCGGCGCCTCGAGCCGCTGCTTGCCGTAGTAGTAGGTGAGGCCAGTGCCGATCATCAGGATCAGGAAGATCGTGATGACGGCGTTGCCGACGATGACGAGCGGATTGCGCGCACCGGCCGATCGCCTGGGCGGCGGCGGAAGCTGTTCGGGCTCCAGCGCTGCGCGCGGACTGCGAGGAGAGATGGGCGGCCTTTCGGTCATCGACGACTCAGGGTTCCAGAAATTGCGACTTGCCTATAGCGGAACAGCAAGCCGGCTACTCACTCCGCTGCAGCAAGTCCTTAAAGATCAAAACGGTCGCGCCCGTGTCGGACCTTATCACCGAATATGGCGAAAGGGTGAAACGCGGTCCTAGTTGGCTACGCGCTTGAGGATCAGCGACGCGTTAGTGCCGCCGAAACCGAACGAATTCGACAGCACCGTGTCGATCTGCCGCTGCCGCGCCTTGTGCGGCACAAGATCGATCGCGGTTTCGACCGACGGATTGTCGAGGTTGATCGTCGGCGGCGCGACGTTGTCGCGAATCGCGAGCAGACAGAAGATCGCCTCGATCGCACCGGCCGCGCCGAGCAGATGCCCGGTCGACGACTTGGTCGACGACATCGAGATTTTCGAAGCGGCATTGCCGGCGAGCCGCTGCACCGCGCCGAGCTCGATCTCGTCGCCGAGCGGCGTCGAGGTGCCGTGCGCGTTGATGTAGTCGATATCAGTCGCCGTCATGCCGGCGCGCTTCAGCGCCGCGGCCATGCTGCGGAAGCCGCCGTTGCCATCTTCCGCCGGAGCCGTGATGTGGAAGGCGTCGCCCGACATGCCATAGCCCACCACCTCGCCATAAATCTTCGCGCCGCGGCGCCTTGGCGTGCTCCAATTCCTCGAGCACGACGACGCCGGCGCCCTCACCCATCACGAAGCCGTCGCGCTCCTTGTCATAGGGGCGCGATGCCTTGGTCGGATTGTCGTTGAAGTCCGGTCGACATCGCGCGAAGCGCGCAGAATCCCGCCATCGAAATGCGGTTGATCGGCGACTCCGTGCCGCCCGCGACCATGACGTCGGCATCGCCCAGCGCGATCAGCCGGCTGGCGTCGCCGATCGCGTGCGCGCCGGTCGAGCATGCCGTGACCACGGAGTGGTTCGGGCCTTTCAGGCCGTGCTCGATCGAGACATAGCCCGAGGCGAGATTGATCAGCCGGCCTGGAATGAAGAATGGCGATACACGGCGCGGGCCGCGCTCCTTCAAGAGGATCGCGGTCTCGGCGATGCCGTTGATGCCGCCGATGCCGCTGCCGATCAGCGTGCCGCTGGCCCACTGATCTTCGTCGGTCTTCGGATGCCAGCCGGCATCATCGAGCGCCTGCCTCGGCGGCGGCCATCGCGAAAATGATGAAGTCGTCGACCTTGCGCTGGTCCTTCGGATCCATCCACTGGTCGGGATTGAACGTGGCGTTGGAGCCGTCACCGCGCGGGATCATGCAGGCGATCTGGCACGGCAGATCCGACACCTCGAAGGTGTCGATGCGCCTGGCGCCGCTTTCGCTGTTGAGGATCCGCTTCCAGGTCGGCTCCACGCCACAGCCGAGCGGCGACACCATGCCGAGGCCCGTGACGACGACCCGCCTCATCATTTCCTCTCCGACGAGACGCCTTGCGATATCAGGCTCGCGCGGCATGCGACCGACTGGTCAGGATCAGGCCGGCTGCAGCGAGCCGTCATGCCCGGACGTCAGCTCTTGATCAGCTCTTGGCGTTCTTTTCGAGGAACTTGACGGCGTCGCCGACGGTCAGAATCGTCTCGGCCGCATCATCGGGAATCTCGACGCCGAACTCTTCTTCAAAGGCCATCACGAGCTCGACCGTGTCAAGGCTGTCCGCACCGAGGTCATCGATGAAACTCGCCGCTTCGGTCACCTTCTCCGGCTCGACGCCGAGGTGCTCGACCACGATCTTCTTCACTCGCTCGCCAATATCACTCATCGTCCCAACCTCGTGCTTGTTAACAAGACCCCACCGCAAAGCGATGCGAGCCGTCGTGCGTTAGCCGACCGCAATCCTGTTGCCAAGCTTGCGTTCGATTTGGCCTCGTCAACGGCCTTCGAACCCGGAATATACGGGGTTGAGCGATCCGCAATCCCACGCCCCCGAACCCGAGACGGGTTCGGTTACCATACTTCCAAAGCCTTGGCCAGCTTAGCAAAATCGACCTGCGGAAACTGAGGACAGCGGTTTAGAAGGCTCAAATCATTGCCATTCCGCCGTTGACATGGAGCGTCTGTCCGGTGACGTAGGCGGCTTCGTTCGAGGCAAGATAGACGCGGCCGCGGCGATATCATCGGCCGTTCCGAGCCGGCTTGCGGGAACACGCTCCAGGATCGCCTCGCGCTGCTTGTCGTTGAAGCGTCGGTCATCGCGGACGCAATGAAGCCGGGCGCGACGCAGTTCACGGTGATATTGCGCGTGGCGAACTCCTGCGCCAGCGACTTGGACATGCCGATCATGCCGGCCTTGCAGGCCGCATAGTTGGCCTGCCCCGGATTGCCGGTGACGCCGACCACCGAGGTGATGCCGATGATGCGGCCGAAGCGCTTGCGCATCATCAATTTCGCCGCGGCGCGCGGCGAGGCGGAACGTGGCGGTGAGGTTGATCGCGAGCACCTGCTCCCATTCCTCATCGCGCATGCGCACGAACAGGTTGTCGCGGGTCATGCCGGCATTGTTGACGAGAATATCGAGCTGGCCGAGCGCGGCCTCCGCCGCCGGCACCAGCGCCTCGACCTCGTCCGTGTTGGCGAGGTTGCACGGCAGCACATGCGCGCGCTCGCTCAGTTCGCCGGCGAGTGCTTCCAGCACCTCGCGGCGCGTGCCGGACAGCGCGACTTGGCGCCCTGCGCATGCAGCGCCCGCGCGATCGCGCCGCCGATGCCGCCGGTCGCGCCGGTCACCAATGCGCGTCTTGCCCGTCAGGTCGAACATTTGTCTTGCGCTTCCTTGCTGCCTGAGACCTCAGCTGCATCTGAGCGAGCGACTGACCGCGAGCATGCCGAGCCGCGGTCGGTCTTCGGGCCGCGGCGACATCGGCCGGATTGCCGACCGACACGCCGGTCGCGCCTTCGGCGATCCGCTTGGCGAGACCGGTCAAGCACCTTGCCGGCGCCGATCTCGATAGAACCGCGTCACGCCCTGACCCGCCAGCCAGGCGATCGACTCGCGCCAGCGCACCATGCCGGTCACCTGCTCGACCAGACGCTGCGGATCTCGTTCGGGTCGCGTGATCGGCCGCGCCAGCACGTTGGCGACCAGCGGCACCGACCGGCGCGTTGATCGTCGACGCTCTGCCAGCGCCTCCGCCATCGCGTCGGCCGCGGGCTGCATCAGCGCGCAATGGAACGGCGCGGACACCGGCAGCAGCATCGCGCGCTTGGCGCCCTTGGCCTTGGCGATCTCGACGGCGCGCTCGACCGCTGCCTTGTGGCCGGAGATGACGACCTGGCCGCCGCCGTTGTCGTTGGCGGCATCGCACACCTCGCCCTGGGCGGCTTCCTTCGGCGACCTCAGCGGCCGCGTCGAGTCGAGGCCGAGCAACGCCGCCATGGCGCCGACGCCGACCGGCACCGCCTTCTGCATCGCGCGTCCGCGCGACCCGCAGCAGCCGTGCGGTATCGGCGAGCGTGAAGCGCGCCGGCGGCGGCCAGCGCCGAATATTCGCCGAGCGAATGGCCGGCGACGAACTGCTTGCTGTCTTGACGGAGATGCCGGCTTCGCTTTCCAGCGCACGCAAGGCCGCCATGCGACACCGCCATCAGCGCCGGCTGCGCGTTCTCGGTCAGCGTCAGGGTCTCCGCCGGCCCCTCCCAGATGATGTCGGACAGCTTCTCGCCGAGCGCCTCGTCGACCTCGTCGAACACCGCGCGCGCTTCCGGAAAGGCCTCGGCAAGCGCCTTGCCCATGCCGACCGCCTGGCTGCCCTGGCCGGGAAACGTGAACGCTGATGTCATCGATAAATCCCTTGGCGCGCGCCCTTTTTCCCGGCGAAAGACACGCCGGACGACGCAATGTCAAGCTGTCGTCAGGCCGGGCACATGTACCAGAAGGGCTCTTTTCGGCTTGATGAGGGAAAGGAAAAAGCCTTCCGATAAGGACACGGCAAACTTTGATCGGAGCGCGGCGCAGCAAGTGACCAGATTTCTGACCCAAATGATGGTGCACAAGTTTAAATCTTGTCGGGCGCGTCAAATCCCACCACTGCGAATAAGTCTGGGCGCCGAGTGTCCGCGTCTTGGTATTATCTCCGATTGAAGGGGCCGCGCAGTGTTCTGGTGGCGCAGAAAGCTGCCTTCAGGAGCGAAGGTCAACGTTTTTGATTTTATGACGCGTACCGTCGTCGTCCAACACCACGAAGCTGAATTCGGCGTCGTCGATAGGCACAACTAGCTTGTTATCGCCTGACCAACCTTCGCACGCGTCGAATGGGTTTTCTCGCGAGATGAGTTGAACAAAGCAGTGGTCTTCCCCGCCGGATTCCTATTGAGGCTAACGAAGGCATTGGCGCCAGCCGGCATGAACCCGTAACGCTCTAACTTCAGGACCGCGGATGGGAATACGGCTGCGACATGAAAACGGCATGGTTCGAGAACAAGGCTCTCAGATAAGGCCTCGGCTATGCGATCCCAATTATCGTAGTGCTGGCCATCTGCCCAGCGCACGGACGCACGGTCCAGGCTGGGCACCAACGCACGGCACGCTTCGGCGAAGTTGCGCAGCAGATCGGAGACGGTGCTCTGAGTAGTAGCAATAAGAGGCATGACGCACTCCGCGAGCGTTCTTTCCATGGATCACGACTTCTGCAATGGGTTTTGAAAGAGACTTTACTCTGCGGCTGCGGCGCAGCCACCCACAGCCTGACGGCAGACCGCCCTCCAAGATCGATCTCAGAAATTAATGGACGCGACAATGGCGTATGGGTGCCTAGTTTCATTTCTTCCGGGCGCTATGGCGCGCGCCCTTTTCCCGGCGAAAGACACGCCGGGTCGCGCAGTGTCAAGCGCCGACCGGCTCTAGGACGGTTGCGTTCAGAGAAAGCCCGCAGCTGCAGCGAAAGCTGACGGATCAAAGATTGAGCTGGTAACTTACAGGCATCCAGCGATAGCCCGCCGACGACTGCTCCACATAACCCACGCCCGGGAACGGCATGTGGAAGCCGGCGACAAACAGCTTATCGGTCACCACCATGTCGAGGATGCGCTTGCGGGTCGCCATCGCCATCGCCTTGTCGTCGTCAACCTCGACGTGCCAGTCCGGACGCTGGATCGACATCACGTAGTGGGTGCAGGTGTCGGCCCAGATCAGCAGGCGCTTGGCCTCGCTCTCGACGTGATAGGCCATCATGCCGGGCGAATGCCCGGCGGCATCCACCGCGCGGATGCCTGGCACAACCTCGTCATCAGGCTTGATGAAGGTCGAGCGGTCGGCGAGCGGTTCGCAGATTTTCACGAAAAGTTCGCGGTTGAATTTGCGCGCATCGCGGACGTTCTCTCCGCGCTTCCAGAAATCGAACTCTGTCGCGCCGAACACGTAACGGGCATTGGGAAACACCGGCTTGCCGCCTTTTGTCAGTCCGCCGATGTGGTCGGGATGGCCGTGGGTGATCACGACCACGTCGATATCATCAGCCGCGTAGCCGGCCTGATTCAGGCGCGGAACAAGTTGGCCTTCCGGCATGCGGCCGCGCAGCTGCTCGTACTCGTCGCGCAGCGCGCCGTTGCCGGTATCGAACAGCACCAGTTGGCTGCCCGTGTTCACGACGGTGGGAGTAAAAGGATGCTGAAAGCGGTTGATCTCGATGCGGTTGGCGCGGGCGAGTTCTTCGGCGGCCTCGGCCGGCTGGTCACCGCCGATACCGGGATGCAGCCGGTCGCGGATGACTTTGCTGTCCAAAATGTTGGTGATCTCGAAACCGCCAAACTTGAAGCGGTGGATGGTAGGCTGCAGTTCGCCTTGCATCGATGCGGGCACGCCAAAACCTCCCCGAATGTTGTCGCGGCGGGTATCATTAGCACCGTTATGGCGTTCGCTCGCCGCACCTGATTGCGAGCAGCGACGTTCAATTATTTGCCTCGAGGCGATCTTTTCGCCTGCATCGCCCGCTCGCGATCACGCCGCGAGACCGCCGACAAATCGTTTGATGCTGGCGAGGACCGGTTGCTGATCGCCCGCGAAGGCCCAGTGATCGGCGCCGTCGAGCTCGACGAATTGCGCCTTCGCGATGTGGCTGGCGAGATGCCGGCCGGCGCCGATGCGAACGGCGCGGTCGCCGCGACGGTGGAGCACCAGGGTCGGAGCGGAAATTCGACCGAGAAGATGCCGCACATCCGTGTCGCGCAAAGCCTCGAGCACGCCCTTGATGGCTCCCGGGCTTGACGCCGCCCGGAGCAAGCCTGCCCACCAGGCTCTCGCCTGAGCATCGTGCGAGAGGCTCGGCGCGAACGTCACGATGCCGGCAGGCCCGCCCCAGACCGCGACGGTTGCTGAGCCAGACGTCATACTGACCGGCCTGCAGCGCGTGCGGATAGTCGGGCGTCGCGCTTCCCTTCGCCAGCGAGGCGAACAGGATAAGGCCAGCGACGCGATCAGGATGATCGGCCGCGAACTTGATGCAGGCCGGTCCGCCCTCGGACATGCCGAACAGGATCACCCGGCGGCTGCCAGCGGCATCGAGCAAGTGCCGATATCCTGCGCGGTCGCCTCCACGTTGGGGCTGGACCCGACCCGGTCGGAAAGTCCGACGCCGCGACGGTCGAGCAGGATGAGACGGCCCATCCCGGCGAGTGAGGACAGGAACGCCCGGCACCGGGGCTCCTCCCAGGCCCGTTCGACGTGAGAGACGAAGCCGGGCAGCATCAGCACATCGATGGACCCGGCGCCGTGGGTCTGAAACGCGAGATGGACGCCGCCTCCGCTGGCGTAGCGCGTCGGCGGCGGGGCCTCGACCGACACCTTTGCGCCGGTGCTCAGCAGCGCGCGGGTTTCGGCTTCGGGCGCCACGTCGAGGTCGTCGCGAAGACGCTGTGTCAGGGCCTCGAGGTGGCGCTCGGCGGCGGCCCGGTCTCCGGCAAGCATCAGATTGCGGATGAGGTGCCGGCCGTAGACTTCGCTGAGCGGATCGAGCTCAACGAGACGGCTGGCGTGTGCGGCCGCGACCGCGTAGTCGCCGGCCGCATTCTTGTCCTGCACCACGCGCTCGAGCGCCTGAATCGCCCGGCCCCGCAAGGCCTCACGGCGAAAGAACGCCCACTCATCGAACTGCGGCGAGCCGCCGGGCGAGAAGCCCTCGAGAAAGTCACTCCGATAAAGACGGCATGCCGCTTCGAATTCGCCGCGGTCGCAGGCATGTTCGAATGCTGAAATCGACCTCAGATCGATCGCTGACGACCAACGAACCGTCGACCTGTCGGAAGTAAGGACGCCGTCGCCGAGCGCCAGTTGGAGGCGATGTAGCAGACGCCGCAGCCGCGCCCGTACGACCGCTTCGGGGCTCTCCGGCCAGAACATGGTTGCGAGGACATCGCGCCCGACGGAGCCCTTCATTTCGGCCAAATAGACCAGCAGGGCGAGGCCTTTGCGCAAGGCCAACGGGGACAGCAGGTCGTCCCGACGGATCTCCGGAAATCCAAGCGTCCGTACACCGAACCGAGCCATCGTGAGGCAACCAGCAATGAAGGCGTCCGGGGACGCTCAGGGGACGCGGCGACGGTACCACCCCCGACAGACGATCGTCGCTGATCTTTAGCGGCGACGGAATTAGCCCGTGCGCGCCCCGACTGTCCAGCTTGCGCACCACGCGCGGCCATCGTGGCCCGCGCACCAACACGTAGGAGAACCTCATGATCGGACGCGTCGCAGCCCTTGTTTACGGCATCGCGAGTTACCTCGTCTTCTTCTGTTCCATTGTCTACGCGGTGGCCTTCATTGGCAACTATCTGGTGCCGAAGTCGATCGACGTCGGATCCGAAAGCGGGCTCTCCGAGTCGATCCTGATCGACATGGTGTTGCTCGGCGTGTTCGCGGTCCAGCACAGCATCATGGCGCGACCGGCCTTCAAGCGTTGGTGGACGAGGATCGTCCCGGCGTCCTGCGAGCGCAGCACCTATGTGCTGATCTCAAGCCTTCTTCTGATCCTCATCTTCTGGCAGTGGCGCCCGATCGTCACGACCATCTGGCAAGTGGCCGGTTGGCCGGCGACCATGTTGACCGCCGTCTACTGGATCGGCTGGCTGACCGCGCTGACGTCAACCTACATGATCGACCATTTTGAGCTGTTCGGTCTGCGCCAGGTATTTGCCGCGCTACCCCGGGCCGCGGCTCGCGTTCCCTCGTTCAAGACGCCGCTGCTTTACCGGCTCGTGCGTCACCCGCTCATGCTGGGTTTCCTGCTGGTGTTTTGGGCGACGCCGCACATGACGGCCGCGCATCTGCTGTTTGCCGTCATGACCACCGGATACATCCTCGTGGGCGTCAGGCTCGAGGAACGCGATCTAGTTGCCCAGTTCGGTGCGAGCTACGAGCAGTATCGCCGCCGCGTCCCGATGCTGGTCCCACGCCTTCTCAGCAGCCACGGAGAGTGAAATGCGCGCCGTTCTTTGCAATGCCTTCGAGGGTATCAAAGCCCTGAGCCTCACCGAGGCTGCCGAACCGCATCCGGCGGCGGATGAGGTCCTGATCGACGTCCACGCCACGTCCGTCAGCTACATGGATTACTTGATGACTACCGGCGGCTATCAGTTGCGGCCGGCTCTTCCCTACGTCCCGGGAACGGACGCCGCCGGTGTCGTGGTTGCGTGCGGCGACCAGGTGACGCGCTTCCGTCCCGGTGACCGGGTCAGTTGCGAGGGTTGGTTCGGTGGTTTTGCCGAACGTATGGTCGCCAAGGAATCGAGCACCGCATTTCTTCCGGCCAACGTGGATTTCATCGTCGGGTCAACGGTCCTGCACGCTTATCTCACCGCCTGGTATGCCCTGATCGAGCGGGCACGGCTCAAGGCTGGTGAAACGGTCCTCGTGACGGGAGCCGCCGGCGGAGTTGGCCTGGCTTGCGTTGACCTCGCGCATCTGCTCGGCGCGCGTGTCATTGCAGTCGTGGGCACCGCCGCGAAGGCGGCTGTCGTCCGCAAGCATGGCGCCGACGGAAGTCATCGACTATTCACGCGAGGACCTGCGTCAACGTGTGAAGGACATCACCGGCGAAGGTCTCGACGTCTGCGTCGACAATGTTGGCGGTACGCTCTTCACCACGCTGGCCCGGCTCATGCGCTGGAATGGACGGCTGATGCCGATCGGATTCACGAGCGGCGAGGTTCCGTCCCTGCCCATGAATCTGCCGCTGCTCAAGAACTATTCGATTGTCGGCGTCTTCATCGGACCCTGGAAAGAACGCTTTCCGGATGATGCGCGTCGCGCGGCCAAGACCGTCATGGCATGGGTCGGCGAGGGCAAGCTGCGCCCGCATGTCGACCGCGTGCTTCCTCTTGAGCGCGCCGCGGAAGCGATGGACGCCGTCGCGAACCGGAGTTCGCAAGGACGGATCGTGCTGCAGCTCAGATGAATCCACCGGAGAGGCATTTATGAAATCCGTCATGATCGAGAAACGTTTCTGCGGTCCGCCAAAGTCGGCCAATGGCGGCTATGTTTGCGGGCTCCTCGCCGCCCACATCGACGGGAATGCGGAAATTACCTTGCTGGCGCCACCACCGCTCGACCGGCGGCTCGATCTTGTGGCGGCTGGCGCGCGTGGCGTGGAGCTAAGGAAGGACGAGACGACACTCGCGACCGGTCGCAGAGTCCGGATCGACGTTCCCGAAATCCCCATCGTTGATTTCGCCGAGGCCGAAGATGCAGTTCGCCGATCGCCATATGACCAGGACGGGCATCCATTGCCGATGTGCTTTGTTTGTGGTCCGGCGCGTGTGCACGGCGATGGTCTTCGCATCATCCCCCGTCCCTTGCCGACGTGCCCTGACTGCAAGGCCGGAACGATCGCGGCACCTGGGTACCCTACGCCAACCTGGCGAGTGAGGATGGTGCCGTTGCCGCCGAGTTCATCTGGGCCGCATTGGATTGCCCAACCGGGTTTGCAGGCGTTGGCGCGCAGCACCTGGGGATGACCGGCGCCGAGACAATTTTCTCGGACGCATGAGTGCGCGCATCGAGAGACGACCCTACCCTGGCGACCGATGCATCATCGTCGCGTGGCCGACAGGCAGAGACGGCCGCAAGCTGTTTGCGAACAGTGCCCTGCTCAGCTCGGACGGCGAGTTCCTGGCGGTCGCTCAGGCAACCTGGCTGCTGGTGGATCGGCGGGTTCAGCTCGGCGAGTGAGCGAGCGGTTTGCGAGGCCCGCAGAGCTGGCCAAGCGAGAGCTCGCAAGGACGCTAAAAGCCCGCTGCCGCCTGGTCGCCGGCCACCTTGATGCCGGAGCGTGCGCGGCGCGCATTGTTGACGATGTCACCAGGGCGGTCGTCGGAATCCGGCTTTGCGGTCGCGAGCCTCAAGACCACGGCATAGCTCGGCTGGACTTCCATGCGGCCCGCATAAGGCCCGTGCGAAAGAATGCGATGCACGCGCGGCAGGTTGTAGCAGGGCACGTAGAACAGCAGGTGATGCTCGAGGTGGTAGTTGACGTAGTACGGCGCGACGAACAGCCGCTCGAGAAAATTGGCGCGCGTGGTACGGGTGTTGCGCAGGGGATCGTCACTGTCGGTCACCACAGCGTGCTCGGCGATGTTGCGGATGCGGGTGATGACCATCATCCAGGTGACGAACGGCACCAGCCACAACAGCGGATAGGCCCACCACACGCCGGCCAGCACGCAGGCAAAGAACATGATCGCGTTGACGCTGACCTGCGGACCGAGCTTGGTCCAGAAATTTTTTGCGCGCTGCGCCAAAGGCCAATCGCGCGGACCAAGCGCGTTCAACAGCTGCGCCTTGCGCTGCTGATAGGCAGTCCGGCCGGTGATATCGCGCAAGAATTTGCGGCGATAGCTCAGCTTGGTGATCGGAAACGGCGCCGACAGCACGAGGTCGGGGTCATCGTCCTGCTGGGTGTGGGCGTGGTGCTGGAGGTGATAGCGGCGATAGGCGCGGGTCTCGGCGAACACCGGATAGGCGCAGAGCCACTGGCTCAGCCAGAGGTTCAGCTTTTCGTCATTGGCAAGGCAGCCATGGGCGCCGTCATGCATGAGAATAGCGAGGCCGAGTTGGCGCGAACCGATGATGCCAACGGCAAGCAGATAGGTGATCGGGTTCGGCCACCACGCCACCAGCGCAACCGAGCCGATGATCAGCGCCCACGCATGAACGATCAGGGCTATGCCTTTCCAGGTGTGGCGCACCCTCACCTCAGCGAGTTCGTCCGCGCTCATGATGTCGCGCGCCAGCAATCGAACCACGGTCATGAACCAACTCCCTTGTCACCGTCCGACGTTGTGTCTGCGCCGCCGCCGACCACGCGCAGCTTGCGGTTCGAAGCTGCGGCATCGGCCTGGCGGTCAAGCAGCCGCAACATTTCCGCGACCATCTGATCCTGCGAGCGACCGAGCGCCTGGCCTTCCAGCGCGACGCCGAGTGCGATCGCCCAAAAGCGTTGCGCCGTGGTCGCGGGATCAAGCAGCGTGCGCCAGCCATGCGCCGCCATCTCGCCGGCGTAGGCGCGCAAACCTTCCGCGTGCAGCCGCTCGACGGTGCGCTCGACCAGCGGCACGAGATCCTGCCGTCGTCGCGTCAGCGCCAGCGCCTCGACAAAGAAGCCGAGCCCCTCGCCGGCCAGCACCGCCTCGACCAGCGCGCGCGTGTAAGCCTGCGGCGAGCGCGCCAGATGCGCCGATTGCTCGGCAGCGCGCGCGACGTACAGCACGTCGCGGCAGGCGGCTTCGACGAACAGCGCTTCCTTGGTGCGAAAGTAATAGGTGATCTGGCTCGGGAACGCGTCGGCGGCAGCGGCGATCTCGGAGATCGCAACGCCCGCAAGGCCCTTCTCCTTGAACAGCCTGGCTGCCGCATCGAGCAGCCGCGATCGCATCGCGCGGCCCGCCGTGCGCGTCGCACGCACCGAGTGACGCGGGTCGGACGCTGTTCGCTCTGAGCTCTCGCTTGCCATCGTTTATTTGTATGTCATACAAACAATTTGGTCAACGGATAAAACAACTCTCGCAAAAAGGCGAATTTCCGAAATAACTACAGCCAGATGCGCGGCGGCGGTGGTCACCTTGAGGGCTCGCGACGAGACGCCTGCGTTTGACGAAGCCTGGCGGGAGCCCGACCCACCTTTTCCTTGTCACTGCAGCGATTTTGCTTATAACGCCGGCATCCGCAGGTCCCGGCCGGGAGCTGAACGGACGGCTACAACAATCAGCTTTGTTTGATTGATGCGGCAGGACCGTTGGTCCGTCGTCCCGTGCTCTCGCCTTCGACGTTGCTTCGAGCCTTTCCGAATGGCTCGAAGGGCTAGCCGTCGGGCTCTGCGCAACCATGAGAAAGGACGTCCATGCCTCTCTATGAGCATGTGTTTCTCGCGCGCCAGGACGCGAGCCCGCAACAAGTCGAAGAAATCACCAACCAGATCACCGCCGTCGTGACGCAGCTCGGCGGCAAGGTCGCCAAGACCGAGCAGTGGGGCCTGCGCTCGCTGACCTACCGCATCGACAAGAACCGCAAGGCGCACTTCGTGATGCTCAACATCGATGGCCCGACAGCCATCGTCGCCGAGATCGAGCGCCAGGAGCGCATCCACGAGGATGTGCTGCGCTATCTCACCGTGCGCGTCGACGAGCTCGAGGAAGGCCCCTCGGCGATGATGCGCAAGGCCGACCGCGATCGCGACGATCGCGGTCCGCGCGAGGACCGGGGCGGCTTCCGTAGCGATCGTGAGGACCGCGGCTTCCGTGGCGACCGCGATGACCGCGGCCCGCGCGGCGACCGCCCACCGCGGCGTCCGCGTGAAGAAGAAGCCCCAACCGCCGCGACCGAGGAGTAACGCCGATGGCTTTCGCCGCTCAGACCCAACGCCGTCCGTTCTTCCGCCGCCGCAAGACCTGCCCGTTCACCGGCGCGAACGCACCGAAGATCGATTACAAGGACGCGCGCCTGTTGCTCCGTTATGTTTCGGAGCGCGGCAAGATCGTGCCGAGCCGCATCACTGCGGTCTCTGCCTTGAAGCAGCGTGAGCTTGCGCGTGCGATCAAGCGTGCGCGTTATCTCGGCCTGCTGCCTTACGTGATCCGCTAAGCGCATGTCCCGGAAAAGCGCTTTCCGGTTTTCCGACAAGGACATGCGCACAACAGAGAATCCAGAGCGCTAGCTCTGGATCAAAAATTCATAAGGACCCGGGATCGGCCCGGGTCCGATGGTTGGGGCCGCACTTAAGCGGCCTCTAACCGCTCGAAGGGAGCGGGACAGCTGATGATGGGACTTGTGATTGCGCTTGCCGCCGGCGCTGCGTCGGCGCTGATGTTCGCCTCGACCGTCTCGGGCGCATTCCTGTCGGTGTTTCTTTACTTCCTCGCGCCGCTGCCGCTGATGGTCGCGGCGCTCGGCTGGGGCTGGCTCAGTGCTGCGATCGGCGCCGTCGCGGCCGGTATCGGCCTCGGCGCGATCTACGGCCTGCACCTCTTCATCGTCTACACGCTCGCGGTCGCGGTCCCCGCCGTCTGGCTGGGCCACCTCGCCCTGCTCGCGCGGCCGGTGTCGAACGGCAGCAACGCCGCGACATCAACCACGGTCGAATGGTATCCGACCGGCCGCCTGTTGCTCTGGATCGTCGGCATCGCGACCGCAATCGTTGGCTTCGCCCTGCTCTCTCTTGGCACCAGTGCCGACGCGATCTCGGAGACGCTGCAGACCACGTTTACCAGCGCGCTCAGCGAATCCGGCGAAATCAGCCCAGAGACTGATCGCGTGCTGCGTGCGGCGATTGCAATCGTGCCCGCCGCTGCTGCGACCTGCATCTCGGTGATGATGGTGGTCAATCTCTGGCTGGCGGCAAAGGTCGCCGCCACTTCAGGCCATCTCAAGCGTCCCTGGCCGGCCTTGTCCGACACCGCGTTGCCGCAGGCCCTGGTCGGCGTGCTCGCGGTCGCGCTCGGTCTCTGCTTCACCGGCGGTCTCGTCGCCATGCTGGCGCAGGTCGTGAGCTCGGCGCTGATGACCGCCTATGTGATGACCGGATTTGCCGTGCTGCACGTGGTGACGCACGCGGTTGCGGCGCGTGCCTTGTGGCTCGTGCTGGCTTACGCCGGCGTCATCATCTTTGGCTGGCCGGCGCTGCTGCTGGCGCTACTCGGGCTCGCCGACGCGGTGCTCGGCTTGCGCGCAAGATTTCAATCCCGGCGCAAGCCGCCGGCCCTGCCAACCTGAACCATTGAAGCCTGAAATCGAACTTGAACGGAGACTGATCATGGAAGTCATTTTGCTCGAACGGGTCGCCAAGCTCGGCCAGATGGGCGAAGTCGTGCGCGTGCGCGACGGCTATGCCCGTAATTTCCTGCTGCGCCAGGGCAAGGCGCTGCGCGCCACCAAGGACAACAGGGTCAAATACGAGACGATGAAGGCCGATCTCGAGGCCCGCAATCTCAAGGCCAAGGACGAGGCGAAGTCGGTGGCCTCGAAGATCGACGGACGCAACGTCATCGTGCTGCGCCAGGCCTCGGAGACCGGCCACCTCTTCGGTTCCGTGTCGACCCGCGACCTCGTCACCCTGTTCGAGGCCGAAGGCATCCACGTCAACCGCAACCAGATCCTGCTCGACGTGCCGATCAAGATGATCGGCCGGCACAAGATCGAGATTGCCGTGCATCCGGAGGTCGAGGTCGGCGTCACCGTGACGGTCGCGCGCAACGCTGACGAGGCCGAGCGCATCAACCGTGGCGAAGACGTCACCGCGTTGCGCGAGGAGGTCGATGAGGCCGCTGCCGCGCTCGCCGCGGCGGAAGAGTTCTTCGATCCCGAAGCGCGGCGCAACCAGGAAGAGGCCGAAGGCGCCGAAGCGCCTGCCGAAAATCCGGCGCCCGCGCCGAACAGCTGAGGCTTGGTCGTCCCCGCGAAAGCGGGGACGGACCGCTTACACGAACTCTATCGCTCTGAGTTCGTCGTCCGCTTCTTGCGCGGCGTCATCGTGGTGGTGGTGGTGGTCGCCTTTGGCGGGGCAGCCTGTCCAGGCCCGTGCAATTCTTCCTGAATGGTGTCGAGTTTCGGGCTGTCAGGCTTCTCGGCCGATGGACTTTCGGCCGCCTGATCGGCGGCCGGTTTCACCGCATTCGATTTCGCCGGTTCGGCGCCCTGCGATTGCATATCGTCCTTTGGCTGATCGACGTTAGGCGCATCGGCCTTAGGGGCCTCAGCCTTCGGACTCTCGACCGGCGGCGGCGTCTTCGGCTCGTCCGACTTCGCCGGCTCGGCCGACGCAGGCGGGGTCGCTGCTGTCGCGGCAGGCGCCGCAGCGGGTGTGTCGTCGGGTTCGGCGGCGGGCGGCGGGAATCCCGGTAGCGTCAACATCGGCTTCCGCGCCGGCCGCGGAATCGATGTCGGCGTTGCGGGTGGTGGAATTGCCGCTTCCTTCGGCTTCACCTCGCCGGACTTGTTGTCCGTTGCAGGTGTCGCCGTATCGGCGGGCACAGCCACGGCCTTGTCCGGCGCACTCGTCGCAGGTTCGGTGCTCGCGGTCGCGGGCTTCGCCTCGTCTGGCTTTGCCGCCTCGCTCTTCGGCGGCTCCGTCTTTTCCGGTTCCGTCTTTGCAGGTTCCGTCTTTGCCTGCTCACTGTCGCCCGGACGCGATTGGTCCTTGGGCGCCTCTTTGCCAACGTCTTTCACCGGCTCCTGCTTGGCGGTCTCCTCGGCAGGTGCCCCCTTCTTGCCACGCTTCAACTTCGGCGACTGCTTGGTACCTTCAGCTGCGGCATCGGCCGGACGACCCTCGACATCGGTCCGCACCGCCTGCTTGCCGCGTTTTCCCTGTGCCGCGGGCTCGGCTCCGCTCTGCGCGGTCGCCGAGGCCCCCTCCTTCGCGCCTTCCGGTTTGGCGCCCTCCTGCTTGGCCTCCTGTTTTGCGTCCTTCTTGCCGGGTTTCGGCTCAGCGACGCGCTCAGTCGCCCCGCCGCCACTCAGCAAGTATGCGCTCAGCGCCGAGGCCATGTCGGCAGAGGTGGTATAATGCTGACGTAGAAATCCGGGCAGCGTGATCGCCGGCACCGTCTTCAGCAGGCCGCGCGAGCTCTTGTGGCAGGCGGTGCAGGTATCGTTGAAAATCTTCTGGGGCGATTTGCCCGCCTCCAGGTTCTCGGCTTTGGCGTCGAACGAGCCGATCAGGCCAGCGAGAATCGCGACCGTCGCCAAACTGAGCGCTCGGCTCCTCATTCCGTCCTCCGGTTGCGGAAAGGCTCCGCGTCGTAACCCCACGGCGCGGCCGCCAACCTTTTAGCCGATTGGGTCGCGAATGGAAGCACTTCCCCATCCGCAATCGCGTAACTCAACTGAGGCGGCGCAACGCAGCGCCTTTTTTGGCGTTAGCATGCGTGCTCCGCCGTTTCGGGCCTGTGAAAAACAAAATGATGTGATTAAATATCGCGCGAGCGGTGGTTCCTTTGAGGCCACCGCAGAGCATGTCCGCGCCGATCGCGGCCTTGAGGATCCCGCGATGAGCGCCAGCTTGGGCGTTGCGTCATGGATCGTTTGTTGCGGTTTTTCTTGCAATCTTTTGTTCGCCGCGGCTCGCTTGTCGTGACGCTGGCCGACGGCGGCAGCTTCAACTGTGGCGATGGAGCCGGCAGGGCCATCAGCGTCCGCTTCACGACGAGGGCCGCGCAGCGCCACATGCTGCTCGACCCCGAAATGGCGCTTGGCGAGTGCTTGATGGACGCGACGCTTGTCGTCGAGAACGCGACCATCACTGAACTGCTCGAACTGGTGCTGGGCCAGCCATCGTTCGCGCCGGCCTGGGCGAAGCCGCTGCAAACCCTCCGCTTCCTTACCCGACACATCGAGCAGTTCAATTCGCGTCGGCGCAGCAAACGCAACGTCGCCCACCATTATGACCTCGACGGACGGCTGTATTCACTGTTCCTGGATTCCGACCGGCAATACAGCTGCGCCTATTTCGAACGTGATGACCAGAACCTCGACGACGCACAGCTTGCGAAGAAGCGCCATTTGGCCGCGAAGCTCCTCGTCGAGCCGGGACAGCGTGTACTGGACATCGGCTCCGGCTGGGGCGGACTTGCGCTTTATCTCTGCGAGATCGCCGGCGGCCGCATCACCGGCGTGACGCTGTCCGAAGAGCAGCTCCGTGCCGCACGCCAGCGTGCCGACGAAAAAAAGCTGTCTGATCGCATCAAGTTTCTGCTGCAGGACTACCGCGACGTCGATGGCCCATTTGACCGCATCATCTCGGTCGGCATGTTCGAGCATGTCGGCGTCGACTACTACGACCAGTTCTTCCGCCACTGCGCCGAAATCTTGAATGACGATGGCGTGATGGTCCTGCACTCGATCGGCCGCTCCGAGGGACCCGGCTCGACCAACCCCTGGATCACGAAATACATCTTCCCCGGCGGCTATATTCCGGCACTGTCGGAGGTGTTGCCCGCAATCGAGCGCGCCGGCCTGCTCGTCAACGACATCGAGATCCTGCGCCTGCACTATGCCGAGACCTTGAAGGCGTGGCGCGAACGCTTCCTTGCCCACGCCGAGGAAGCCGAGCGGCTCTATGACAAGCGCTTCGTACGAATGTGGGAGTTTTATCTCGCGACCTCGGAAATGTCGTTCCGCAAGCACGCGATGATGAACTTCCAGATTCAGCTCACCAGGCGGCAGGGCATCGTGCCGATGACCCGGGACTATATTGCGCGCGAAGAGGCGCGGTTGCGAGGCATCGAGGGCGGCAAGAGCCCGCGCCTGCAGCTGGCGGGAGAATGACAGGCCTGTCATGGTAACGGCCGGGCCGGTGAGGTCATACCGGTGCCGGACGGAGAGACCATGACACACCACCCCGATGCTGGACTTCGGCAGATCCTTGCCGCGATCGAGGCCGACCGCGCCACGCTGATGGACGCAGCGCGCCCCGAGGCCATGAAACGGCTCGCCGACCGCGGCCGTCTCTCCGCGCGGACACGGATCGAGCGTCTGGTCGATGCAGGCACATTCGATGAGATCGGAGCGCTCGCCTCCGCCGAGCCTGAACCCGGCAAGCCGCATCCCAGAGAAACATCGCCGGCCGACGGCGTCGTCACGGGAACCGCGCGGATCGACGGGCGGCCCGTCGCCATCTTGTCGCAGGATTTCAGCGTGTTCGGCGGCAGCATCGGCCGGCTTGGCAGCGCCAAGACGCAGCGCATGTTGAAGATCGCGATCCGCCGCGGCATTCCCCTCGTGCTGATGCTCGACGGCGGTGGCCACCGCATCCAGGATGGCCAGAACTCCCGCCATTTTGCCCACGCCAACGGCACGTTCCACGATTTCGCGCGCGCGTCCGGCTGGGTGCCGATGGTGGCGCTCATTCTCGGCGCGGGTTTCGCCGGACCAACGAACTATGCGGGGCTTGCGGATTTCGTCATCATGGTACGGGGCCAGTCGGTCATGGGGCTGGCCGGCCCTGCGCTGGTGAAGGCAGGCGTCGGTGAAGACGCCGATCAGGAAGCGCTTGGCGGCGCCGCGGTGCAGGTCGATCAGCAGGGGCTCGCCGATCTCGGCGTCAATAGCGAGGACGAAGCCCTCGCAGCGGCACGGCGCTTCCTCTCTTATCTTCCGGGCAATGCGCGAAAGCCGCTGCCCATCGCTCAG
Source organism: uncultured Alphaproteobacteria bacterium (assembly GCA_963763485.1). GTDB lineage: Bacteria > Pseudomonadota > Alphaproteobacteria > Rhizobiales > Xanthobacteraceae > CAWCKS01. The sequence goes on from CAVXOW010000001.1 coordinate 123,786, forward strand.
ACCGATGATCCAGCAGTCCGCGGCGACGACGCGTTGCTCGATGTCGTGCCGGCCTCGACCCGTCGCGCCTACGACATGCGCAAGGTGATCGCAGGCATCGCCGACGCTGGCAGCATGTTCGAGCTAAAACCCACCTTCAGCGGCAACATCATCACCAGTTTCGCACGGCTTAGCGGTCGCCCGGTCGGCTTCATCGCCAACCAGCCGATGCGGATCGGCGGTATTCTCGACGCCAACGCCTGCGAAAAAGGCGCGCACTTCATCGCGCTGTGCGACGCCTTCGGGCTGCCGCTGATCTCGCTGATCGACGTGCCCGGCTTCTACATCGGCTCGGCGGCGGAGCGCACCACACTTGGACGGCGCAGCGCAAAACTGATCTTCGAGTGGGGTCACGCCAGCGTTCCCCGTGTCTCGGTCGTCATCCGCAAGGGCTTTGGCCTCGGCTATTTCGCCATGAATGGCGGCCGTGCGTTCGACGCCGACGCATGCTTTGCGTGGCCGTCGGCGCAGATTTGCGCGATGTCGATCGAAGGCGCGATCGATGTCGCCTTCCGCAAGGCGTACATGTCCGCGCCCGACCCGGTAGCGCGCCGGCAAGAGATGATCGAGGAGACGCGCGCCCAGACCGCCTCGATCCAGGCCGCCGAAGGCTTTGGCGTCGACGACGTGATTGATCCCCGCACAACGCGGCGCAGGATCATCGAGGTTCTGGATCAGGCGCCGCCGCGGCGCGAGCACGACCACCCGCCGAAATTCCGGTCGATCGCGCCGATCTAGATTTTTTGTGGTCAAATTCTCAGGACTTGACGCGCTCGCGCGACGACGGCTGCGCCTCGTCAAGATCAGGCGCTAGCGGAATCCGCGCCAGCGGCTTCGGCTGGCGCAAGTGCGCGGCAAAACGATCGCGCAAAGTCGCATCGATCGGGCTGCAAGCGCCGCGGCGCGTGATCGCGTCCATGGCCCGGACCAGCCTGGCCAGCCATTGGCTTGTCTGCCGCATGTCAGTGCTGCTGACCCGTCGCATGCAAAGCGCCCTCGAAACGCGTGTCCCCACAACGCGACCTTGAACGTGACAGTTCCCGCCAAAGCCGACGCTCTTGTGGCGTTCTTGCAGCAAAAAAGGTTCAACCGTGGCAGTGGACCGGGGCCGATGGTCGCGGCGTTGCCGCGAGTTCAAGCGCTGACAGATTTCGGCGGAGGAATGTGGAAGAGCGGGGACAATCGATTCGCTGGTCAGCATCCAGCTTGGCCCACACCCTGTTGAGGTGCTTGATGCACGCCCCTATGCGAGCCCCGACATTTCGCTAAACAACCCTGATGGCCGCCACTGATTCGAACGTCCTGAAACTCGCGCCTGATGCGACGCCGCCGGCTTATCGCAGCGCGCCGCACAACATCGAGGCCGAACAGAGCCTGCTCGGCGCTATCCTGGTCAACAACGACGCGTTCTACCGCGTCTCCGATTTCCTCGAGCCGGCGCACTTCTTCGAACCGATCCACCGGCAGATTTTTGAGACCGCCGGCAGCCTGATTCGGCTGTCGAAGCTTGCGACCCCGGTGACGCTGAAGACATTTCTACCGGCCGATCTCGACCTCGGTGGCATGACGGTCGCGCAGTACCTTGCCCGCCTTGCCGCCGAGGCGACCACCGTCATCAACGCCTACGATTACGGCCGCACGGTCTATGATCTCGCGCTGCGGCGGGAATTGATCCGGATCGGCGAGGACATGGTCAACGTCGCCTTCGACGCGCCCGTCGATTTCGCGCCGCGGGCGCAGATCGAGGACGCCGAGCGCAAGCTCTACGAGCTCGCCGAAGCCGGCCGCTACGAGGGCGGCTTCCAGAAATTCGCCGGCGTGCTGACGCTCGCCGTTGACATGGCCGCCCGCGCCTACCAGCGCGACGGCAACCTGTCGGGCCTGGCAACAGGATTGCGTGACCTCGACACCAAGATGGGCGGCCTCCAGTCGTCCGACATGATCATCGTCGCCGGCCGCCCCGGCATGGCCAAGACCTCGCTCGCCACCAACATCGGCTACAACATCGCGCGCGCCTACCAGGGCGAGCTGCAGCCCGACGGCCAGATGAAGACGATCAACGGCGGCATCGTCGGCTTCTTCTCGCTGGAAATGTCGGCCGAGCAGCTCGCCACGCGTATCATCGCCGAGCGCTCCGGCATTCCGTCCTCGACCATCCGTCGCGGCGGCATCAGCGAAACCGACTTCGAGAATATCCGAGACGCCGCGATCGAGATGCAGAACCTGCCGTTCTACATCGACGAGACCGGCGGCCTCAACATCGCCCAGCTAGCCGCCCGGGCACGGCGGCTGAAGCGGCAGAAGGGCCTCGACCTCCTGATCGTCGACTACATCCAGCTGTTGCAGGGCTCGGCGCGCCGCAACTCCGACAGCCGCGTGCAGGAGATGACCGAGATCACGACCAGCCTGAAGGCGCTGGCCAAGGAGCTGAGCGTGCCGATCATCGCGATCTCGCAGCTGTCGCGTCAGGTCGAAAGCCGCGACGACAAGCGCCCGCAACTGTCCGACCTGCGTGAATCCGGCTCGATCGAGCAGGACGCCGACGTCGTGCTGTTCATCTATCGCGAGGAATACTACCTGCTCAACAAGGAGCCGCGCCCCGGCACGCCCGAGCACGAGAAGTGGCAGACCGAGATGGAGCTTGCCCACGGCAAGGCCGAGGTCATCATCGGCAAGCAGCGTCACGGTCCAACCGGTACCGTCAATCTGCACTTCGAGGCCGCAATCACCCGCTTCTCGGATCTGGCCGAGGACGCGCGCCTGCCGACGCGGATGTGAGACCCCGTCACGGGTTGACCCTCGGTTCCCGCGGCGTAAGGTGCCGGCGATTTCTTAAATTGCCGCTCAATGCAGGGCCATGAACCAGCCGCCCGACCAAATGACAGCCGCGCCCGCGCCGGAGCTCGACGCAGCTGCGCAGGAACAGCTGAAGCATCCGGAAGCGACCGGAATCCTCACGATCGACCTCGACGCCATCGTCGCCAACTGGCGGCTGTTGTCGAGCCGTGGCGTGCCGGCCGAGTGTGCCGCCGTGGTCAAGGCCGACGCCTATGGCTGCGGCATCGAGCCGGTCACCCGCGCGCTCGCCCTTGCGGGCTGCAAAACGTTCTTCGTCGCAACGCTCGAGGAGGCGCGCGCTGCGCGCAAGGCGGCGCCGACCGCGGCAATCTATGTGCTCGACGGTTTCTTCTCCCACACTGGCCGCACTTACGTCGATCTCGAATGCCGCCCGGTGATTGGCGACATGGGCGAGCTTGCCGAGTGGGACGCATTCTGCCGCCACCGCGGCGTCAATCACGGCGCAGCGCTCCACATCGATACCGGCATGAACCGACTTGGCTTGAGTGTCGCAGAAGCACAGGCGCTGATCCCGCGCGTCGAACAGGGTAATCACGGCTTCACGCTGGTGATGAGCCATCTCGTCAGCGCCGAGTTGCTCGACAATCCGCTGAACGGTAGGCAACTCGGTGCGTTCAGAGAGATCGCCCGCCATTTCACCGGCATCTCGGCGTCGCTGTCGAACTCGTCGGGTATCTTCCTTGGTCCAACCTTCCTGTTCGACGTGGTGCGGCCGGGAGCAGCACTCTACGGGCTCAACCCGACGCCCGAGGCAGACAACCCGATGCAACAGGTGATCGATCTCAAGGCGCGCATCGTGCAGGTGCGCGACATCGAGCGCGGCGAGCATGTCGGCTACGGCGCGACCTGGACGGCGCGACGCCCGACGAAAATCGCCGTCATCGCCGCCGGCTATGCCGACGGCTATCTCCGCTCCGCTGGCGGCGTTGACGGCATGCGCACCGCCGAAATCATCGTCAACCGCAAGCGCTGCCCGATCGCCGGACGCATCTCGATGGACCTGATGGCGGTCGACGTCACCGACCTGCCGAAGCCGCCGCGCCGCGGCGATTTCGCCACCCTGATCGGCGGCGGCATCACGGTCGATGAGCTGGCCAGGCACTTCGGCACCGTCGGCTACGAGGTGTTGACCAGCCTCGGCTCGCGCTACGCCCGCGTCTACAAGGGTGTGGCGGGGTAGGATCGTTGCACGTTCGCCAGAGACATCGCGGCGCGCTGGACAGGCTCCCTCGCCCGCCTCAGCGGGGAGAGGGTTGGGGTGAGGGGCCCTATCCACGAACGCTGCGCTACTTGTCTTGCTCATTGCCTTGCCCCTCAGGTCGGATTGCTGCGCAATCCGACCTTTCCCCGCATTGCGGGGAGAGGTTCGCTCGTAGCCATACGCAGCCGATTGCCAAATTCGCTTTGTGAAATCTCATACTAGATGCTCGCCTCCTTCACGCTTCCCACCCTTGCGATCGCCATCCTCGGCGCGCTGCTGGCCGGCTTCACGAACGGCTTCGCTGGCTTTGGCACCGCGCTGGTTGCGTCCGGCATCTGGCTCTATGTGCTCCCGGCGCCGATGGTGCCTCCGCTCGCAGTGCTGCTGTCCGTTGCCGGACAGGTCGTCAGCCTCACGACAGTCCGGCACGCCTTCGACTGGCGGCAAACACTGCCCTATCTCGCCGGCGCTCTTGTTGGCGTGCCGCTTGGCATCGGCGCTCTTGCCGCGGCGTCTCCCCTGGTCATCAAGCTCGCCGTCGGCTCATTTCTGATCGCCTATTCGCTCTACCAGCTGCTCCAGCGCAGGAGTTTTGCGATCGGCCAGTGGGGTGGCAAACTCGCCGATGGCGTCATCGGACTTGGCGGCGGCGTGCTCGGCGGCTTCGCGGGATTATCCGGTCCGCTGCCGTTGATCTGGCTGCAGCTGCGCGGCGGCCCAAGCGACAGGCAACGCGCCACCTACCAGCCGTTCAACCTCGTCGTGCTGGCGATGGCCAGTGTCGGGATGGCGCTCAGCAGACAAGTGACCATACCCGTGCTGACGATGGCGCTGATCTGCTTTCCCGCAACGTTCATAGGCGCGCTGCTCGGCGCGCGCGCCTACGTGCGCGTTTCGCCGCAAACGTTTCAGCGCGTCGTGCTAGGCCTGCTCCTGGTTTCAGGCTGCGTGTTGCTGGCGTCGAGCCTCGGTGGTTGAACAGGCCCGTGGCATCCCGGAGAGCTCTTCTTGACCTATCTCTTCATCTGCATGGTTGGTCTCGTCGCCGGCACGATAAGCGGGATCGTCGGGACGGGATCGTCGATCATGCTGGTGCCGGTCCTCGTCTTTGCCTTCGGCCCGAAGCAGGCAGTCCCGATCATGGCGGTGGCCGCCGTCATGGCGAACGTCTCGCGCGTGCTGGCGTGGTGGCGCGAGGTCGACTGGCGCGCCTGCGCTGCCTATGCGCTACCCGGCATTCCGGCAGCCGCGCTCGGCGCGCGGACATTGCTCGTGCTGCCTGCGCGCGCTGTCGATATCGCGATCGGCTCGTTTCTCATCGCGATGGTGCCGGTGCGGCATTGGCTCGCCCGTCATGACTTGAAGATTTACCCGTGGCAGCTCGCAACCGGGGGCGCCGTGATCGGCTATCTCACCGGAATCGTGGTTTCGACCGGGCCTTTGAGCGTACCGTTGTTCCTGTTCTATGGCCTCACCAAGGGCGCGTTCCTCGCCACTGAAGCGGCAAGCTCGCTCGGGCTGTATTTGAGCAAGTCGGCGACGTTCCAGCGGTTCGGCGCGCTCGACGCCGACGTCGCGCTCAAGGGCGTGATCACCGGCAGTTCGCTGATGTCCGGCGCCTTTATCGCGAAGCGCTTCGTGCTGACGCTCAAGGCGGACGTGTTTCGCCTGATCATGGACGGCATCATGCTTGTCGCAGGGCTTTCCATGCTTTGGAACGCGGCTCGCGCGAGTTGACCGATGAGCATTGGCTGACGGGCGTCGATCTGCCAATCGCCCGCGCTCACCCCGCACAATTTGCGTGCATCAAAAATTCCGCGAATTGGTGCCATTCCGTTTCGAGGGTTGTGGCGTGGGCGCATTTTCGACAATCCGGGCGTCTCGATATCGCAGCGGCCAATGGCGCTCGCCGCGTTCGAGTGAAACTTGAAAAGGAAAAAGAAAATGCTCTTCAGCGTGCCGAGAGGCCTGGTCGCACTTGCAATCGCGACCACAGCGCTTTCGTTGACGACAACTGCCTCGTTTGCGGAAAAGAAGTACGATACCGGTGCAAGCGACACCGAAATCAAGGTCGGCAATATCATGCCGTATTCGGGTCCCGCCTCCGCTTATGGCGTGATCGGCAAGACCGAAGCCGCGTACTTCAAGATGATCAACGAGCAAGGCGGCATCAATGGCCGCAAGATCAACTACATTTCCTACGACGACGCCTATTCACCGCCGAAGACGGTCGAGCAGGCGCGCAAGCTCGTCGAAGGCGACGAGGTGCTGTTGATCTTCAATCCGCTCGGCACCGCCGGAAACACCGCCATCCAGAAGTACATGAACAGCCACAAGGTGCCGCAGCTGTTCGTTTCGACGGGTGCGGCGAAGTTCGACGATCCGCAACACTTCCCGTGGACGATGGGTTGGGGTCCGAACTACCAGAGCGAGGCGCGCACCTACGCCAAGTACATTCTCGAAACATATCCCGGCAAGACGATCGGCATCCTCTACCAGAACGACGATTTCGGCAAAGACTACCTGACCGGGATTCACCAGATCCTCGGCGAGCAGGCGTCCAAGCTGATCGTGTCCGAGGTGTCCTATGAGACCAGCGTGCCGACCGTCGATTCCCAGGTCGTGCAGATCAAGGCGGCCAATCCAGACATCTTCATCAACGTCGCGACGCCGAAATTTGCGGCACAGGCGATCAAGAAGATCGGCGAGCTCGGCTGGCACCCGATCCACTTCCTGTCGAACGTCTCGGCGTCGGTCGGCGGCGTGCTGAAGCCGGCGGGCCTCGAGAATTCAAAAGACCTGATCAGCGACGCCTACATGAAGGATCCGACCGATCCGCAGTGGAAGGATGACGCCGAGATGAACGAGTGGCGGGCCTTCATGGACAAGTACTATCCGGATGGCGACAAAACCGACGGCGCGACCGTGTTCGGTTTTGGCGCGGCCGCAGGCCTGGTCCAGGTGCTGAAGCAATGCGGCGATGACCTGACTCGCGAGAACGTGATGAAGCAGGCCGCCAATCTCGACGTCAGGATCGGCATCTACTTGCCGGGCTCGCGCATCAAGACCTCGCCGACCGACTTTGCGCCGATCGAGCAGACGCAGCTGATGAAATTCACCGGCGAACGCTGGGAGCTGTTCGGCAAGCTGATCAACTCGCACGTCGAGCGATAAACGCTAACTGCGGGGGCGAGCAACGTCGTTTCGCCCCCGCGGATTGCGGGCTTCGGCCTGGGGCCCGATCGAACGCGCCCGACAAACGGGCTGAATAACACAGCGAATGCTGTTTTCGCGTGGGCTGGCGCAAGCCCATCCGTGCTATGGATCGCCGACGCAACGTACTCAGCGATTCCTCTCCCAAGCAATGGCCAAAGCTCTCGCCTCCTTCATCTGCCAGAACTGCGGCGCGGCCTATAACCGCTGGCAGGGTAAGTGCAAGTCGTGCGGCGAATGGAACACGCTCACCGAGGAGAATGCTGGCGGCGCCGCGGTGCCGAACAGCCTGCGGTCGAAGCGCCGGGGGCGCGCGTTCGCGCTGGAAAGCTTGACTGGCGACACCCATGACGCGCCGCGCACGCCATCCGGCATGGCCGAGCTCGACCGCGTTACCGGCGGCGGCTTTGTCCGCGGCTCGGTGCTCTTGCTCGGCGGCGATCCCGGCATCGGCAAGTCGACGCTGTTGATCCAGGCCGCAAGCCTGATGGCGCGGCAAAAGCATCGCAGCGTCTATATCTCGGGCGAAGAGGCTGTGGCCCAGGTGCGGCTGCGTGCCGAGCGGCTCGGCCTTGCCAATGCGCCGGTGCAGCTCGCCGCCGAGACATCGGTCGAAGACATCATCGCAACACTGTCGCAGGGCGCAAGGGCGTCGCTGGTGGTGATCGAACTCGATCCAGACCATGTGGACCGACACCGTCAACTCCGCGCCCGGCACGGTGACGCAGGTCCGCGCGTCGGCGCAGGCGCTGATCCGCTTCGCCAAGACCTCCGGCGCGACGCTCATCCTGGTGGGCCACGTCACCAAGGACGGCCAGATCGCCGGCCCCCGCGTGGTCGAGCACATGGTCGACGCGGTATTGTCGTTCGAAGGCGAAGGTTCGCAGCAGTTCCGCATTCTGCGCGCGGTCAAGAACCGCTTCGGCCCGACCGACGAGATCGGCGTGTTCGAGATGACCGGCCTCGGCCTGCGCGAGGTGCATAATCCATCCGAGCTGTTCCTGTCGGAGCGCGATCTCGGCACGCCGGGCACCGCGGTGTTCGCCGGCATCGAGGGCACGCGCCCGGTGCTGGTCGAGTTGCAGGCGCTGGTGGCGCCGACCGCGCTTGGCACACCGCGCCGCGCGGTGGTCGGCTGGGACCCGGCGCGGCTCTCGATGGTGCTCGCGGTGCTGGAAGCCCATTGCGGCGTGAAGCTGTCGGGCCACGATGTCTACCTCAACGTCGCCGGCGGCCTGCGCATCAACGAGCCTGCCGCGGACATCGCTGCCGCCGCAGCGCTGGTCTCTTCACTCACCAACGCACCGTTGCCGGCCGACGGCGTCTATTTTGGCGAGGTTTCGCTGTCAGGCGCGATCCGTCCCGTGGCGCAAATGCCGGCGCGGTTGAAGGAGGCCGCAAAACTCGGCTTCAAGCGCGCGATTCTCCCCGAGCTGACCCGTGGCGACGGCGCAGGCGATGCCGGGCTTGCGCTGAATGCGGTCGGCTCGCTGACCGAGCTGGTCGCCGAGATCGCCGCGAAGGGCAAGGGAAAGCGTCAGCAGATCGCGTGAACGCACGCACCGCCGTTGAGCTTGCCCCCGACTAGGCTGCAGCGGCGCGTTCCAATTCGACTTCGGCCTTCAGACTTGGAACGTCACGATAGATCGTGGCAACCGCGAGCGTGCGTCCCTGGTGTCGGTATTCGAGCAGACAGTCTTTGTCCGCAATGCTGCCGTCGATTTTGATCTCGTCCCATTTCTCGGCGTGGCCGACGTAGTTGATGGGCACGTCGTAATGCTGGCTCCAGAAGAACGGCACCGCATCGAAGCGTTCGCGCTGTCCAAGCATGTTGCGCGCTGCGGTCTGTCCCTGGCGCTCGGCGACCACCCAATGCTCGACACGAATGCTGGCGCCTGAGTGCGGGTCGGGCCAGCGCGCGATATCGCCAGCGGCAAAGATGCCCGGCGCGCTGGTCTCGAGATAGGCGTTGACGGTCACGCCGCGTTCGATGGCGAGCCCGGCTTGCTCGGCGAGCGCGAGCTGCGGGCGGACGCCGATGCCCACCACGATCATATCCGCGTCGAGCAAGGAGCCGCTCTTGAGGAGAGCCCGCTTGCCGTCGATCTGCGCCACCGTGTCTTCAAGATGGAAGACTACGCCATGGTGCTCATGCAGCGAACGCACGAAATCGCCCATCTCGGGCCCGAGCACCCGCTCCATGGGCCGTCGGTCCGGCGCCACTACATGAACTTCGAGCCCCCGCGCCCGCAACGATGCGGCGGCCTCGAGTCCAATGAAGCTCGCGCCTATGACGAGCGCACGCTTCGCCTTGACCGCATTCGCAACGATCGCCTGGCTGTCGGCAAATGTGCGCAACGTATGGACATGAGACTGGCCCGCGCCGGGGATCTCCAGACGCACCGGCTCGGCACCCGTCGCAAGCAAGAGCCGATCGAACGGCACGGTGTCACCCGTTGCCAGTACGACGCGACGCCCTCTCGGATCAATCGAGGTCACACGGCTCTTGAGCCTGAGGTCGATACCGCTTTCCGAATAAAAGTTGTCGGGACGAAGCGGAACCCAATCCTCCGGCGCGCTGCCGGCCAGATAATCCTTGGACAGGTTCGGACGATCGACGGGCGCGGCACCATCGTCGCTGACCATCGTGATCGCGCCGGAAAACCCCTCGCGCCTGAGCATCTCGGCGGCGGCAAAGCCGGCCGCACCGCCACCGACGATCACAATCTTGTCCGGCGCTCCGCTCGCGGGTTTCGGCGTCGCCTTTGGCGCGTCGCGCTTCCGGCGCACGACAATGTTGTCCTGCTCATGTTCGACCAGCCAGGTGGCGAGCGCGTTGAACGCCGGCGCACGGATGGCTTCGCCCGTCCTCAGGCTGAAGCACGCGTGGTGCCAGGGACAGCGAACCGTCTCGCCGACAACCAGGCCGTCAGCCAGTGGGGCGTGGTAGTGGCTGCAAAGCGCATCGATCGCGACCACGTCGGAACCGAGTTGCACCAGCAACACCGGATCGTCGCCGACATGACCCAACAGCTTGCCGTCGACGAAATCCTTCGTGGAAACACCCTTCGTGAGATCGGGACCGCCTGGTTTGTTGTCGTCTGTCATTGTGCGTCCTTTCGAAGTGTATCCGCGCCGGCGCTGCTTCATGGACGGTTCGAACCAGAAAAGGTTCCGGGCGTCGCGCCTATCGGCCTTGGACCGCCGAGGTCTGCGCAAAAGCCGCTGGAAAGCGCGAGAATCTCATGCATTTTCGCCGCCTGGACGGGTGACGGCGGCGTTTCCCGTCGCTATACAGGCCGCGCCACACACCAAGCTTTAATGCATGGAAACCATGATAGGCGACCTTGCGGGACCGGCCGCTGCTCCGTCATTTGGGGCAGCACGCGGCGGAGCGATTCGCCCCGAAAAGCCGGCGAATAAGCGGACCTGACGCGCGGATGCCAATTACCCTCCTCGACATCATCGTGCTGGCCGTGATGCTGCTGTCGGGTCTGCTCGCCATGATCCGCGGCTTTATGCGTGAGATCCTGTCGATCGCGGCCTGGGGCGCGGCGGCGCTCGCCACCCTCTATGCCTTCCCAAGGCTGCTGCCGACCGCCAAAACCTATTTCAACAACGAGACGATCGCGATGGTCGCCGTGGTCGCCGGCGTCTTTCTGGGCACCCTGCTCGTCGCCACCATCATCACCTCGCGGATCTCCGACATGGTGCTGGATTCGCGGATCGGTGCGCTGGACCGGACGCTCGGGTTTCTGTTCGGGCTCGGTCGCGGGCTCTTGATCGTGGTGGTCGCCTTCCTGTTCTTCACCTGGCTGGTTCCCGACAAGCAGCAGCCCGACTGGGTGCGCTCGGCCAAGTCCTTGAGTGTGCTGCAATCGAGCGGTGCCTGGCTGCAATCGCTATTGCCTGACGATCCCGAGAGCACCATTTTGAAGAGGTTCAAGAAAAACAAGCCCGACGACGAGCAGACCGACGCTGCACCTGACCTCCGCAGCACGGCGAGATCAACCAGTTCCGACGGCGGCTATGGCAAGGGCGAGCGTGACGGCCTTCGCAAGCTGATCGAAGGCAAAGCGGTCGCTGGACGGTGAGTTCGTCGGACCGGCGGCGTAAGAAACGTAAGCTAGCGAGTGCGGTGACAACGGAACGAAAGGCGCAGAGATGACCGATTCTTCCCCCACCGCTTCGAGCGGAGACGACTTCGACCTTGACGGCGACCGGCTCCGCGAGGAGTGCGGCGTCTTCGGCATCTACGGCCACCCAAATGCCGCCGCGATCACAGCGCTCGGCCTGCACGCCCTGCAGCATCGCGGCCAGGAAGCCGCCGGCATCGTCTCCTTCGACGGCACCAGGTTCCATTCCGAGCGCCGGCTTGGCCTCGTCGGTGACGCCTTCTCCCGCGCCGAGGTGATCGACCGCTTGCCCGGCTCGACCGCAATCGGCCACGTCCGCTACTCCACCACGGGCGAAACCATCCTGCGCAACGTGCAGCCGCTGTTTGCCGAACTGAACGCCGGCGGCTTCGCCGTTGGCCACAATGGCAACCTCACCAACGGCCTGTCGCTGCGCCGCCAACTGGTGAACGCGGGCGCGATGATGCAGTCGACCACCGACACCGAGGTGATCCTGCACCTCGTCGCGCAATCCAAGCGCAACCGCTTCGTCGACCGCTTCGTCGACGCGCTCTGGCAGATCGAGGGCGCCTACTCGCTGGTGGCGATGACCAACAAGAAGCTGGTCGGCGCGCGCGACCCGCTCGGCATCCGCCCGCTGGTGATCGGCGAGCTCGACGGCAATCCGATTCTGGCGTCGGAGACCTGCGCGCTCGACATCATCGGCGCCAAATACGTCCGCGACGTCGAGAACGGCGAGATCGTGGTGTTCGACGAGAACGGCATGCAGAGCCACAAGCCGTTCCCGCCGATGGCGCCGCGGCCCTGTATCTTCGAATACATCTATTTTTCACGGCCGGATTCGATCGTGGGCGGCCGCTCGGTCTATGACGTGCGGAAAGCGATGGGCGCTGAGCTCGCGCGCGAGAGCCACGTTCCCGCCGACGTCGTCGTGCCGGTACCGGACTCCGGCGTGCCGGCTGCAGTCGGCTACAGCCAGACCGCCGGCATTCCGTTCGAGCTCGGCATCATCCGCAATCACTATGTCGGACGCACCTTCATCCAGCCGACGCAGGCAATCCGCGAGTCCGGCGTAAAGATGAAGCACTCGGCCAATCGCGCCGCCGTGCAGGGCAAGCGCATCGTCCTGATCGACGACAGTCTTGTGCGCGGCACGACGTCGCGAAAAATCGTCAAGATGATGCGCGAAGCCGGCGCGCGCGAAGTGCATTTCCGCCTGGCGTCGCCGCCGATCACGCATCCCGACTACTACGGCATCGACACGCCGGACCGCGACGGCCTCCTGGCCGCGAACCATTCGCTCGAGGAGATGCGAAAACTGATCGGTGCCGACACCTTGGCATTCCTGTCGGTCGACGGCATTTACCGCGCCATGGGCGAGCCCGGCCGCGATCCGTTGCGGCCGAAATTCACCGACCACTGCTTCACCGGCGATTATCCCACGCCGCTGACCGACCAGAGCCATTCCGACGAGAAGCCGCGGCAGCTGTCGCTGTTGGCGGAAGCGAGCTGAGGCGGAATGCGGCGGCACCTCGCCGCCGTCGTCGGCGGGGTTTTTGCTGATTATATCTTTGTTGTGTTTGGCTTTCGACACGCCCTGAAGGTCACGCCAAGCGATCCGCCTGATCGAAGTGGCGACAGCGGAGCGATCTGATTGTGGGTGGGCAAAGCGAAGCGTGCCCACCAATCGCCCACGATCTCGGACAGGGCCACGTGAGCACGGCGCTTCGCGTCAACGCGAACGGGTGGTGAGAAGTATCAGCGAGGAATCGTTGGCAGGGATGCCCGAATGCGCTGCGAGAAATCGGGCGCACCATCGGCTGCCTGTGCGGCCTCGTTAATCAGGGAGCGCCGCCGCAGCTCGTCAAAAGGCAGCGTGGTGTCCACGCGGCCGGACTCGTAAAGGTAGGCATCGATCAGGCCATTGAAGATATGACGGATGTCGAGCCGGCCTGTCCGGCCGGCGGCGTTCGCATAACGCACGATGTTGATCGTGCAGCTGTTGGTCAGCAGATGATAAAACTCCGGCCGATCGGCGAGTTCGTTGATACGGGTCAGATACATCAGGAATAACTGACGCGCGTTGTCGGCGCGGGTATTGAGATGATAGAGGTACACCGCTTCCCGGCGGTGATTGGTCCGCACGCCGACAAGGTCGCGCTCGTCACCCACCACGTAGATCAACTCGAATTGCTTGAAGAGGGAGGCGACGGGCGCAAAGCCCTCGCCGACCTCAGGCCGTGTCTCGATGGAGATACTCAGAGGTTGCGCATTGTCGAAGATAAAGCTCACAAACGTGTGTGCGACCGGCCCCTGGGTGAAATAGGACACGAAGAAATCGAGGCCGGTCAAGTGCGACAGCAACACCTCGCGCTCCTCATAGCGCACCGTGAAATCATTCCGGGCACGGTAGTCGAAGTTGCGAACACCGGTGAGATGAACGCGGTCGCCGTCGATGACCGCTCGCGGCATCACAGCGACTTCCGGGCGCCAGTTACGACTATGGGAAGGAGCGATGGAGATCCACCCTGCGACCACGCCTAGAAACAGCATGATCGCAATCACGGACATACGCCGTTGATGCGAAAACCACAGAGCCCAGATCGCGAACGCCGCAAAGGCGCCAGCCAACACCGGACGCAGCCCGATCAACGGAATAGTCGAATAGTAGATGGCCAGGGTTGCCCACGCGATGAGTATGGTCCGGCACAGGAACCAGATCACCGCGATCAGCCAACCAAGAGAGCTGGACAGGAACCTGCGAATTGAACTCAATGCTCCTCCCGCTCGCCTCAACTGCCGAATGCATGTTGGGCATCTCCGTCTGAGGGGACATGAGGGTTCTCCCTCTTCGTGCGCCCGAAGAGCCCGATCCACTAATCGGAGCCGTCGGAGCAAAGCATCTTCTCGATCGAGGATTGACCGGCGACTGCCGACGCGCTCACCGACCAGGCCGAGTCAGGAGAGTTCCGCTAAAATCCGATTATCGCATTCCGTATCAACCAGTTACGCGGCACCGGTGGTCGCCATCTCGGCAAGCGTCGTCACCGTATTCCAGTTGCGCGTCGTCGCGCCGACGCCAAGCGCTTTCTCGATCGCGGCGTTCGACAGCCTCGTCTCGCCGTAGTTGATCGGGCAATGGAGGTAAATCTCGCGACGCGCGAGATGGTATTCGTCGCGGGTGCCCGCGAGCTTGGCGAGCCTTTCGATTTCAGGCCGCTTCGGTACATCGCCGAGCAATGTCACGTGCAGTTTCGTCGCGTCGATCCCCTTCCGCTTCAAAAACGGATTCTGCGCGATGATTTCAGCCATCTCCTTCGCCGAACGAATGATCACCGGCACCGGTAGCCGCGTCTGCTTGTCGATCTTCTGCTTCAGCATCGTCGCGAGCTTCGCTGTACCTAGCGATGATGCGAACACCACGTTGCCGCTCTGCAAATAGGTGCGTACTTCACGCAGGCCCATCGTTTCGCACGCCCCGCGCAGCCACTCCATCTTCAGCGGGTTGCCGCCAACGTTCACTCCGCGCAGCATTGCCACATATGCCGGCACGACTGCACCTTTCGTTCCACAAATTGCGGTTTGCTTTTGCCGATGCAACGTAGCATAAGCGCCCGCGCATGGATAAACAGCTGCAAAACCGCATCGCTCTCGTCACCGGCGCCTCGCGCGGCATCGGCTTTGCCGTCGCCTGCGCGCTGGCGCGCGCCGGTGCCCATGTCGTCGCGGTAGCACGCACCACAGGCGGCCTCGAAGAGCTCGACGACGCGATCAGGAAGGACGGCGGCAGCGCGACGCTGGTACCGGTCGATCTCGCCGATCTCGACGGGCTGGCGCGGCTTGGCGCCGCGCTGAACGAACGCTATGGCAAGCTCGACGTGCTGGTCGGCAATGCCGGCGTGCTGGGGCCGGTGTCGCCGCTCGGCCACATCGAGCCGAAGCAGTGGACCGACGTGATGACGATCAATGTCACCGCGAATTTCCAGCTGATCCGCTGCATGGAGCCGCTGTTGCGCAACTCCGACGCCGGCCGCGCGGTGTTCGTCTCGTCGGGCGCTGCCGGCAATGCGCGCGCCTATCTCGGCCCCTACGCGACCTCGAAGGCCGCGCTGGAAGTCATGGTGCGGACCTGGGCCGCGGAGATCGCGACCACCACGATCCGTGCCAACCTGTTCAATCCCGGGCCGATCCGCACGCGCATGCGCGCGTCGCTGATGCCCGGCGAAGATCCGATGACGCTGGATGCGCCGGAACAAGTCGCCGAGTTCGTCGTACCGATGTGTCTGCCGCCGTGGACCGAAAATGGCCGGCTCTACGACTATCCGAGCCGGTCGCTGCTCAACTTCCGCCCGCCGGCGTAGCCTGCGCCTCGGCCTGCACCGCCGGCATCGTCGTCAGCGCGCGCACCGCGACCAGCATCGCCGCAATCAGCATCATCGCCGCGAGAATGAACGGCGCACCGGGTAGCATGACCGCGCCCGGTTTGATGAAGTAGGCGAAGGCCAGCGTAAAAATGCTCGGGCCGATCAGCTGCGCAATGCTCTGCGCGCTCGCGTTGGCGCCCTGCAAACGGCCCTGCTCGGTCGGCGCGACGCAGCGCGTCATCAGAGCCTGCGTCGCAGGGTTGGCGAGCCCCCACAGCGACAGAAAGGGAATGCCGAGCAATGAGAGATAGCCGATCGGCGCCAACCCGGTGATCAGGAAGCCGATCGTGCCGAAGCTCAGGCCGGCAATCAGCGCGGTGCGCTCGCCGAACCGTTTGACGACCGGACCGATCACACCGATCTGCACCACCATTTGGCAGACGCCGACCAGCGCAAGCGACAGCCCGACCGTCGCGGTATCCCAGCCGTAGCGATAGCTCGCATAAAGCACATACATGCTGGGCAGCACGACATGCGCAATCTGGCCGAGGAAGTAGACGACCGCCAGTACCGCAAGCGTCGACTTCGATCCGAGCAGGCGCAGCGCACCGACCGGATTGGCGCGCGACCAGCTGAACGGCGCGCGGCGATCGGCCGGCAGCGACTCCGGCAGCACGAACAGACCGTAGAGAAAGTTGGCGAGGCCGAGCACCGCCGCAACGACAAACGGCAGCCGTGGATGCACGGCGCCGAGCAGGCCGCCGATCGCAGGCCCGAGGATGAAGCCGGCGCCGAACGCTGCGCCGACCTTGCCGAACGCCGCGGCGCGCTTCTCCGGCTCCGTGATGTCGGTGAGATAGGCCATCGCGGTGGAAAAGCTTGCCGAGGTGATGCCCGAAATGACGCGGCCGACGAACAGCCAGGCCAGCGACGGCGCCAGCGCCATCAGGATGTAGTCAAGCCCGAGCCCGAGATTGGACAACAGCACCACCGGCCGACGGCCGAAGCGGTCGGACACCATGCCGAGCAGTGGCGAGAAGAACAACTGCATCAGCGCCCATACCGTGCCGAACACGCCGAATACTTCGGCCGCAGACGCCGCATCGTCGTTGACGAAGCTTGCGATCAGCTTTGGCAGGATCGGGATGATCAGGCCAAGCGCCATCATGTCGAACAGGATGGTGATGAAGATGAACACGAACGCCGCGCGGCGCTTCGGCGCTGAGACGCTGCCCTCCTCCGGCGCTGTCGTCATCGAATCTTCTTCCGCTTGTGCGCGAATGGGTTGCTTTTCTCGCGCAACGTGATGCGCACCGGCACACCCGGCAGGTCGAACTCGTCGCGCAGACTGTTGACGAGATATCGCTTGTAGGATTCAGGCACAGCATCGGCCCGTGAACAGAAGATGACGAAGCTCGGCGGCCGTGCCTTCGGCTGCGTCACGTAGTTCAGCTTCAGCCGCCGACCGGACACCGCGGGCGGCGGATTGGCCGAAGTCGCTTGCTCGAACCAGCGGTTCAGCGCTGCCGTCGGCACCCGGCGGTTCCAGACCTCGTAAGCCTGCTCGACCGCCTGCATCAGGCGATCGATGCCGTCGCCGGTGAAGCCGGAGACCGCGACCAGCGGCACGCCGCGCACCTGCGGCAAGAGGCGGTTGGCCTCTTCACGCAGCGCGCCGATCGCGCCCGGCCTGCGCTCGACCAGATCCCATTTCGAGATTGCGATCACCAGCGCGCGCCCCTCGCGCTCGATGAGATCGACAATGCGCAGGTCCTGATCCTCGAATTTTCCCTGCGCATCCATCAAGACAACAACCACTTCGGCGAAGCGGATCGCGCGCAGCGCATCCGCGACCGACAGCTTTTCGAGTTTTTCTTCCACACGCGCCCGGCGGCGCAGGCCCGCGGTGTCGAACAGCCGAAATTTTGTCCCGAGCCAGTCGATGTCGACGGCGATGGCATCGCGTGTCGTGCCGGCCTCGGGGCTGGTCAGCAGGCGTTCCTCTCCCAGCAGGCGATTGATCAGGGTCGACTTGCCGGCGTTGGGACGGCCGACCACCGCGACGCGGATCGGATGCGCTGCCTCCGGTTGCTCGTCTGCCTCGGCTTCCGCTTCATCGTCATCCGATGCCGGCATGATCGCGCGCAGCGCCTGGTACAAGTCGCCGGTGCCCTCGCCATGCTCCGCCGAGATCGCCACGGGTTCGCCGAGGCCGAGCGCGAAGGCTTCGTTGACGCCTGCCGCGCCTTTCCGGCCCTCGCTCTTGTTTGCGACCACGATGACCGGCTTGCCGGATTTGCGCACGAGATCGGCGAACATGCGATCCTGCGGGATGACCCCGGCACGGGCATCCACCATGAAGAAGAGCGCATCGGCGCCGGCAATCGCCGTTTCGGTCTGCTCGCGCATTCGCGCGGCAAGCGAGCCCTTCGCACCTTCGTCGAGGCCAGCGGTATCGATGACGGTAAACGCGAGATCGCCGAGTTCCGCGTGGCCTTCGCGGCGGTCGCGGGTCACGCCCGGCGCGTCATCGACCAGCGCGAGCTTCTGCCCGACCAGCCGGTTGAACAGCGTCGACTTGCCCACGTTGGGGCGGCCGATCAATGCGATCGTGAAGGCCATCGAAGGTCAACCTGGCACTCTTCGGACGAAAGAAAGGACTGGGGCGTGACGAATTCAAATCCGTCATTGCGAGGCGCAAAGCGCCGAAGCAATCCAGTCAGGATTTGTGGCCCTGGGATTGCTTCGCTTCGCTCGCAATGACGGCGAAACTGGCAGGCACATAACACAAGCGCAACGCAATCACACTTCAGCGCTGAAATGTTCCGCTGGGCAGCGGCGCATTGGAGAGCGATTGAGACTGTTGCGGCGCCGCCTGCTGATCGGCCGGAGCGGCCGGATCGACGGCGCGCCTCGCCGAACGCTTGCGCGGTGGCGGCGGCGATGCAGGCGGCGGCTCCTCGCTGTCGGGCGATGCCGACGGATCGTTCGCCGGCTCGGCCTGCTGGTCGCCATTGGGCGTCACCCTGATCGGGGTCGGCCGCGAAGCAACGCGCTTCTTCGCCGGTTTCGGCGATGGCGCGGACGGCTCCTCTGGCGCCGGCGGCGGCGCCAGCGTCGGATCGGCGGCGGCCAACGCGGCCGCGTGTTCCGGCGTGCCTTTCAACAGGTCTGGTGGCACGCCCTGAGCGACACCGGGAACGCCCTCCGGAAACACCGGATGGCGATCGCCGACCGCGCGCTTCTTGCTGTCGAGGAAGTCGAGCCAGTCGGTCGGATCGAACGACGGCGTGTTCAGCGCCGCGCAGCCCGAGATCAGGATGGCCAGTGCGCCGAGCAGCGCTGCCGACACGATGCGTTGGATGATGCGCATGCCCGTCCCCCTGCCCCTCAGCTCTTCGCCGCCGGCGGCAGCAACGCCTTCAGGCTCTCGATCCGCGTGCGCAGGCTCGCCGGGGTATCGGAGTCGGTCGTGATCAAATCGACCCACTGCCGGGTCGCCGTTGTATCGTTGCCGCGCCACGCCGACAGCGCCAGCAATTCGCGCGCGCTGTGATGAAAGGTTCGGTCCTGCGCACTGAGCGGCTCGAGCCGCTGCTTGATCTCGGCATAGGGCGCGGTGTCGACCAGCAGAGCCGACGCACGCAGTTGCGCGAGGTCGCGCTCGGTCTGGCCGAGGCCCGTATCGGCGGCGAGCGCATCATAGGCTTTGACCGCGGCCGGCTTGTCACGCGCCTCAGTCTCGGCAGCGGCACGCAAGCGCGCAAGCATGCGATAGCCGTACGGCGCAGTTGCAACCAGTTGGGTAAAGGCCGCTTCGGCCTCGGCGTGCTTGTTGTCGTCCGAGAGCTTCAGCGCGGTTTCGAACTTGGCGCCGGCCTCCGCGGCCTGTTTGTTCTGCCAGTACTGGTACGCCCGCCAGCCGCCCACGGCGGCGACGACCAGAATCGCAACAGAGACGATCAGCCAATTATAGCGGTCCCACAGCCTCTTGAGCTGTTCCCGGCGGACTTCTTCGTCGACTTCGTCAAAAAACTCAGACACTTAGGCGTCCACCCCAAGGTAAAAGATGAGATGCGGGCAAGCGGTGCTGCGGTCGACCGTCCCGGCCGGACTCGCTGATCCCCATCACACCGCGCGCCGATATCTTAAGGGTATGGCGACGGCAAGGCAAAAGCTGTCGCTTCAAAGTGTTAACAGCCGGCGGCGTGATGGCGCGGGGTCAGCCCCCAATCACCGGGACGCCGATCACCACCGGGTGGAAAGCAAGGGCGAGCGCCACATAGACGATGACCCCGATCACCACGGCGAGCACGTCGTTTCCCACCCCGCCGACCGGAATCGGCGGCGCCCCGGCGTCACTGCGGGACTTCAGCGAAATCCGGTCATAGACCGCCCAGGCCAGCACCGAGCCGAACAGGATGATCGAACCGAGATCGCCATTGGCGAGGAGATGCGCCGCGGCCCACAGTTTTACGCCTGTCAGCATCGGGTGCTTCACGGCCGTATAGATCCTGCCGCGCAGGTAGGCGGCGACAATCAGGATCACCGCGGGCAGCATCAGCGCGACCGTGATATGCTTGAACGCAGTCGGTGGATACCAGACGTCGATCCAGCTTTCGGCACGGTAGCGCGAGAAGCCGTAGGCGATCAGCGCGATGCCGGCGATCGAGACGAGGCTGTAGGCGATCTTGTAGCCGCCCTCGCCCATCGCGCCGATCAGCGCCGCGCGCGCCCCGCGCCGCGTCGTCAGCGTGTGCGCGCTGAGAAACAGCACGAGGCCGAGAATCATGACAGTCAGGCCCATGGTGACTCCGTTTTCTGCGCCTTCGGAGGTCAACGCCTAGCATGCCAGCCAGCGATTCCGCATGCGTCGAAAGTTCGCCCACCCTCGCCGATAAGTCGCTTGGGGACACGAACGAGACACGCTATCAGCGGGTCAAATCTATCGAGAAACGACAGGGACGAAACGATGATGAGGGGACTTGGTGCCGGCATTGTTGCGATTGTTTTCGCGAGCCTTTTGACAGCGCCGCCCGCCGCAGCGCAAAACTGGCCGCCTGCGACGGTGAAGATCGTGGTGCCGTTTGGCGCGGGATCGACGCCCGACCTCGTTGCCCGCATCCTCGCTGACAACCTGCAAACGAAAAACGCCGGCAGCGCCTTCGTGGTCGAGAACAAGCCGGGCGCGTCGGGGAATACCGGCACCGACGTGGTCGCGAAGGCGCCGCCCGACGGCTCGGTGATCGGCATCTCGCTCGGCGGGCCGCTCGCGATCAACACCATCCTGTTCTCGCAGTTGCCCTATGATCCGGCCAAGGACATCGCCCCGATCACGTTGCTGACGGCGTTGCCAAGCGTGCTCGTGGTGCCGTCGAGCCTCAACATCTCAACCGTTGGCGATTTCGTAGCGCTGCTGAAGAAAGACGCGAGCAAGATCAGCTATGGCTCGATCGGCGCCGGCTCTTTGTCGCAGCTCTGCATGGAGGCGATTGGCCTGAAGGCCGGTGGCGGCAAGATGGTTCACGTGCCTTATCCGGGCTCGCCGGCCGCGGTCACCGCGCTGCTCCGCGGCGACGTGCAGGCCGCGTGCCTGCCGGCGATCTCGGTGACGCCACAGCTGGCCAGCGGCCTCAAGATTCTCGCGGTGACGACGCCGAAGCGGTCGTCCTTCCTGCCGGACTATCCGACGCTGAAGGAGAGCGGGATCGACGTGGAGTCCGACGCCTGGAACGGGCTGATCGCGCCATCAGGCACGCCGCCCGCGGTGATCGCGAAGATCAATAGCCAGGTGCGCGAAGTGCTCGCGCTGCCGGCCGTAATCGAGAAGCTCAAGACGCAGCTGATCGCGCCCTATCCGTCCACGCCCGAGGAAATGCGCGCCAAGATCGACAACGAGAAGAAGCTTTGGGCCGACGTCATCAAGGCCGCCGCCATCAAGATCAACTAACGGAATGACAGGGGCGCGCCGACAGGCGTGCGAAGGGGTGCGTGAGCCTCGAAGCGAGGCTCGGCAAGGGGGACATGACCGAGACGACCGCTGAGTACCGCGACGCAGATCGCGGACCTTCCGGCGACATTCTTGACCAGTCACCGATCGCGCGGCTGTTACGCCGGGTCGATCCGTTCGACTGCGCCACCTCGTTGCTGCTGGCCGCGCTGGTCGCGATCGCGCTGTGGACGTTCCACGACTACGCGGTGTCGAACGACGAGGGCCTGCAGCATCACTATGGCGAACTGATCCTGCAGTATTACCGCAGCGGCCTGACCGACCGCGCGGTGTTCAATTTCCGCGACCTCTACCTCTACGGCGGCCTGTTCGACATCATTGCGGTCCGCCTTTCAGAGTTCTTCCCATCGTTCGATCTCTACGACCTCAGGCACATTCTATGCGCCATGACCGGGATCGGCGGTATCGCCGCAACGGCAGCGACGGCGCGAACGATCGCCGGTCCGCGTGCCGGTTTCATCGCGGCAGTGGCGCTTGCCGTGTGCGGCTGCTGGTACGGCGGCATGTTCAATCACACCAAGGACATCCCGCTCGCGTCGGCGATGATGGGTGCGACGTACCTGTTGATCCGCATGATGCGCGAACTGCCGCGCCCGCGGTTCAGCCTCATCGTGCTGTTCGGCTTGCTCGCCGGATGCGCGCTCGGCATGCGCGTGCTGGCGCTGCTGCTGGTGTTCTATGCCGCGTTTGCCATCCTGCTGGCGTTGCCCGACCCGCGCCACCATCAATTCCGCGCCAGCGGCACGTTCGTGCTGAAGTCGACGCTCTCCATCGCACCGGGCTTTATTCTTGCCTACCTCATCATGATCGCGGCGTGGCCATGGTCGGCGCAGTCGTTCTTCAACCCGGTGCGCGGCCTGTTCGAGTTCGCGAACTTCCAGTACCACATCGAGACGCTGCTCGACGGCCGGATCTACCGCATGGAGACGGTGCCGCGGCTCTATGTGCCGATCTACATCCTGATCCGGGTGTCGTTGATGACGCTGGCTGGTGCCGCAATCGCCGTGGCGTTTGCCGGCGTTGCGCCACTCGCGCACCGCGCTGGCCTCAGCACCGACCGCCGCCGCGAGATCGCGCTGGTCGCCCTGACAGTCGCCTTCCCGCTGACCTGCCAGGTGATTGCACGGGGGCCGGCCTTCACCGGCCTGCGTCATTTTCTCTTCGTGCTACCGCCGCTCGCCGTGCTCGCCGGCGTCGGCCTCGATGCGACCGCGACAGCGCTGGCATCCTGGAAAAAGCCGCTCGGTCTCGCTGCGCTTGCTGCCTCTGGCGTCTGGTTTACCTGGAACGCCAGCGTGCTGCTTCGCCTGCACCCGTACGAATACCTCTATTACAACCGCGTCGTCGGCGGGCTTGAAGGCGCCAACCGCCGGTACGAAGAGGATTATTGGGTCAACATCATGCCGGAGGCGGTCTACCAGCTCGAGGAATATCTCGATGGTGTCGAACATATCGGCAAGTCCGCCTCACCGCACAACTACACGGTCGCGGTGTGCGGCGAGCGTGTTTCATTCGAACGCGAGCGCTATGCCTTCGAGCGCCGGCTGAAGCGCGCGCGGCTGCACTGGATCGGAATGCAGCAATGGGGCCAGGCGGATTTCTTCATCACGCCGACCCATCTGAGCTGCGACAAGATTCTCGACGGCAAGATCGTCGCGACAATTTCGCGGCTTGGTGTGCCGATCGGCTACGTCAAGGATCGGCGCGCGATCATGCAAGCAACCGTGCCCGACGGGACCAGATAGCCGAAAATCAACCCACGCCTAGCGCCGCAACCCGGCGTCCACGGCCGGATCGTAAACGCCATGCCGCAGCGCGTGCTCGATACCGCCACGCTGCAAGCCGATGTCGCGCAGCATCTTGTCGTCAAAGCCCTGGACCTCGCGCAGCGAACGCCGCACCTCGAGCTCGAAGCGGATTTTCTCGAGCAGCCGTCGCAGCAGGCCGCCGGTGACGGCGCGGCGCGACTCATGAGACCGATTGAGGGAGAATGAGGTCTGGGAGTGAGCGAT
The DNA here is from genome assembly GCA_963763485.1 of uncultured Alphaproteobacteria bacterium. Taxonomy (GTDB): domain Bacteria; phylum Pseudomonadota; class Alphaproteobacteria; order Rhizobiales; family Xanthobacteraceae; genus CAWCKS01. The sequence continues at coordinate 147,620 of CAVXOW010000001.1, forward strand.
CGAGGACATGGTCGTTGCTTTCGTAGGGCGAGTTTTGCCGTCCCGAAAGGCGTGCCTTCCGGACGGATATCGATGCTTTTTCAATGGCTTCAGTGCTTTTCCGACGAAGCGGAGGAACGCTGTCGCACTTGCCTTTTAGGTCTCTCGGGAACATAATGAAAGCGAACTTTGATTATCCTGAGAATAAGGTTCCGTTATGGTCCGAAACCTCGATACAGCGGTGCTCCGCACCTTCCTCGGCGTTGTCGACGCCGCCAGCATGACCAGCGCGGCCGCGGCACTGAACCTGACCCAGGCTGCGGTCAGCCAGCAGATCAAGCGGCTCGAGGAGCTGTTCGGCGCACAGCTGTTCGAGCGCGACCGCCGCGGCATGAGGCTGACCCACGCCGGCGAAAAACTGTTCGGCAAGGCGCGCAAGCTTGTCGCACTGAACGACGAGATTTTTGCCGAGATGACCGCACCGACCGAGGAAGGCGAGGTGCGCTTCGGCGTGCCCTACGATCTCGTCAACACCTACCTGCCACCGATCCTGAAGAATTTTGCCAAGGCATTTCCGCGCGTAAAGATCTCGCTGGTGTCGAAACCGTCGGTGATCCTGCTCGACTCCTTGAAGTCCGGCGAGGTCGACATCGCACTGGTCGAGGATCGCTCCCCCGCCGGCGATTGCGAGGTGCTGGCGATCGAGCCGCTGGTGTGGGCCGCCGCCAAAGGCGGCGAGGCGCATCTGAAGCGGCCGCTGCCGGTGTCGTTCGGCAGTGAGGTCTGCGTGTTCCGCCCCGCGGTGAAGGAAGCGCTGAACGCCGCCGGCGTCGAATGGTGGGCGGTCTCCGAGATGGGCAACGAGGCGCTGTATGCCACCGTGCACACCGATCTTGCCGTGATGCCGCTGATGCGCTCGACCGTGCCGCCGTCACTGCACGTATTAGGGCCCAATGCCGGGTTGCCGCCGCTGCCCGCCTATTCGGTTTGCCTCCACCTGCGCAAGGCCAGTTCCCCGCGGATCGCCGACGCGCTGGCCGATTACATCCGCGCCGGGCTGTCGCGCAGCAAGGCCGCGTAGCGCCGCCAATCGCTGGCAAGCTGGTTTTGATGTAATCTCAGTGCCGGCGGAGCGATATGGCGATGTCAGACGGCGGAGCGGCTCATCAGACAGACGTCGCCGTGCTGGGTGCAGGCATTGTTGGCGTGTCGGTTGCCTTCGCGGCGCGCCAAAGGGGCTTGTCGGTTGTCCTGATCGACCGACGCGAGCCGGGCAGCGAAACGTCTTACGGCAATGCAGGTGTTCTCTCCAGCGGCTCGATCGTGCCGCTCAATCAGCCTTCGCTCTGGAAACTGCTGCCGAAATATCTGACGAACCGGCACCCGGCGCTGCGCTGGGATCCTGCCTGGGCAATTCGGAATGTCGACTGGATCGCGCGCTTTCTCGCCAATACGACGTCCGCGCGCGTGAAGCCACGCGCTGCGGCACTGCATGGCCTGATCCGCGCATCGCTGAAACTGCACCGGGAGTGGATCGTGAGCGCGGATGCGGCACAGCGCATCCGCGAGACCGGCTGGCTCCGGGTCTGGCGCAGCGCCGGTGACAGCGCGGCGAAGGCAGAGCAGGCCCTGCTCGCCGAGTACGGTATCCCAAGCCAATTGCTCGACCGCCAGGCGCTCTCTGCCCTCGAGCCTGGGATCGTGCCTGTCTACCAGGCCGGCTTGCTGCACACGGATACGGCGTCGGTCGATTCGCCCGGTGCCGTGGTCAAAGCCTATGCGCGGGCGTTTGTCGGCGCCGGAGGTCAAATCCGCCGTTCCGATATCAAGGCGATCACGCGGGAGGGCGACGGCTGGCGCGTCGTGCTTGCGGACGGCGGGATCGTCGCGCGCCATGTCGTGGTGGCACTCGGGCCGTGGTCGGCGGAGCTGCTGCGGCCGCTCGGCTACCGCGTGCCGCTTGCAAGCGAACGCGGCTACCACCAGGAGTTCACACCGAATCCTGCGCGCGCCTTGCGGCGTCCGATTCACGACAGCGACGGCGCTTTTGTGATGACGCCGATGGAGAACGGCATTCGCATCACCACCGGCGTGCAACTCACTGCGCGCGACGCGCCTTCTTCGTTCGCGCAGCTTGAGGCGGCCGTCCCGCTGGCGCGAGGCGTTGCCGAATTTGGCGACGCGGTCGGCGAACCCTGGCGCGGCGCGCGGCCGACGCTACCGGACAGCCTGCCGATGATCGGGCCCGCGCCGCGACACCCCCGGCTCTGGCTTGCGTTCGGTCACCAGCACATCGGCTTCACCACGGGGCCTGCAACGGGCGCCGCGATTGCAGCGATGATCGGCGGGACCCCGCCCCCCTTCGACACCGCGCCGTTCTCGCCGGGCCGCTATCTCTGAACCGGACCCTGGCGGCGGCGCTATTGCTGCCGGGTCAGGTCGCGATCGTCGATGTAGCGGATCAGGATCGGCTTGCCGGCAATGGCGCCGCCGAAGCCGCGCGAGAAGTGCAGGGGCGCACAGGTTTCCAGCGACTGCGTGATCGCGTTGCGATAGGTGTCGCGGGCCTTCGCCGATGAGCCTTCGAGCACGTAGGTCAGTTGCGGTGGCGCAAATATATCACCGGACTTCTTGTAGCTGACCCGCACCGTCATCTGCATGCCGTGCTGGGCGTCAGCGGGTGCCGGGGGCGTCCAGCAGGCGCGCAGCGTGAAGAACAGATCGCGCAGCGTGTTGAGATCGTGATCTGGCTTTGCCGGCGCCGCCTCTGCCGAGACCGTGCCGATCGTCAGGCGCACGTCGCCGCCTAGCGGGAAATCCTCGTCCTGCAAGCAGGTCTGCGGTGCGAGAACGCTGCAGGTGGTGGGAACGCAACCCGGGCCGCCGAGCACGCCGCACAGCGTGACGGCTTTGGCGGGCGGGCTGCTCAGAGAGTTCAGCGCAACGAACAGCAGGAACAGAAGAAGGCGTTTGGGCAATGTCATGTTGGTTCGGGCCAATACACTGCCCTGATCAAATCTAGGGCAACGCGCCGACCTGAACATCTCACAGTATCGCGATCCGTGACGAAGCTCACGTTGCGGATGAACCGGTCAACTGAGACGGCTCAAGCGGTTGGCGCAAACGCCTTGGTAAAGGTTGCAAGGTCAAAGTAGTCACGCCACACCTTGATTTTGCCGTTCTCCATTTCGAACACGCCGCAGCACGGCAGGTCCACGCCGCGATCGCCGATTTTCGTGCGATCGACGCGCTCGGCGATGACGATGTTGTCGCGTGAAACAATGTTGAGGATCTCCCAATCCGTCGCGCTCCAGCGCTTGATGAAGCCGCCGATGAACGCGCGCAGGTTGTCGCGGCCGCTGACCGGCTTGTTCATCATGTTGTGGTAGGTACCGTCGGCGGTGAAGAACGCGACGATCTCGTCGGCGTCGAGCCGCGGCCATGCGGCGATGAAATCCCGCACGATGGCTTCGTTGCTCTGCATGCGCTGCCCTCCCGGTCAAGGCAAACGGTTACGCCTGCTTCTTCACGTCCTTGACGCTTGAAAACACGATGCCTGCGGCGCGCTCGCTGGTATAGTCGAGATAGAACTGGTTGCGAGCCAGAAACACCGGATCGCCGTCGACGTCGTCGGCAACGCCGGAGCCGTTCGCGGCAATGAAGGCTTCGAGCTTCTTCGGATCATCGGACGATATCCAGCGCGCCAGCTGAAATTCGGATATCTCGAAGTCAACCGGCAGCGCGTATTCCGCGTCGAGCCGCGCCTTTAGCACGTCGAGCTGCAACTGCCCGACCACGCCGACCAGTGCCGGCGCGCCGTCGCGCGGGCGAAACACCTGCACGACGCCCTCCTCCGACATCTGCTGCAGCGCTTCCTTCAGCTTCTTCGCCTTCATCGCGTCGGTCAACCGCACCCGCCGTACGATTTCCGGCGCAAAGCTCGGCACGCCGACGAACGCGATATCCTCGCCCTCGGTCAGGGTGTCGCCGATCCGCAGCGTCCCGTGATTGGGAATACCGACCACGTCGCCGGCATAGGCTTCGTCGGCCAGCGCGCGGTCCTGGGCAAAAAAGAACTGCGGCGCCGACAGCGTCATCGGCTTGCCCGTGCGCACCAGTTTCGCCTTCATGCCGCGCAAGAGCTTACCTGAGCACAGCCGCGCAAACGCGATTCGGTCGCGGTGGTTCGGGTCCATGTTGGCCTGGATCTTGAACACGAACGCGGTCATCTTCTGCTCGGCAGCATCGACCTTGCGGGCGTCACAAGCTTGCGCGCGGGGCGGCGGCGCGTAGCGGCCGAGCCCTTCCAGGAGATCGCCGACGCCGAAATTGCGCAGCGCCGAACCGAAGAACACCGGCGTCAGGTGGCCCTCCCGGAAGCTTGCCAGATCGAACGGCTTGCAGGCCTCCGACACCAGGGCGAGTTCGTCCTTGATCGCCGCTGCATCGAGATTGGCATTGCCCTTGACCAGTTCGGCAATGTCGATCTTGAGTGGCGCGCCGGTCTTGTTGCCATCGGCATCGAGCAGGCGGACGCCACCGGTCGGAACGTCGTAAGTGCCGATGAAATCGCGGCCGCGTCCGATCGGCCAGGTCAGAGGCGTGGTGTCGAGCGCCAGCGTCTTCTCGATCTCGTCGAGCAATTCGAACGGGTCGCGGCTTTCGCGATCCATCTTGTTGATGAAGGTGATGATCGGAATGTCGCGCAAGCGGCACACTTCGAACAGCTTTCGGGTGCGCGCCTCGATGCCCTTGGCGGCGTCGATCACCATGACCGCGCTGTCGACCGCGGTCAGCGTGCGATAGGTATCCTCGGAGAAATCCTCGTGGCCTGGGGTGTCGAGCAGGTTGAACACGAGGCCGTTAAACTCGAAGGTCATCACCGAGGTGACGACCGAGATGCCGCGCTCGCGCTCGATCTTCATCCAGTCCGAGCGGGTGTTGCGCCGCTCGCCCTTGGCCTTGACCTGGCCGGCGAGATTGATGGCGCCGCCGAACAGCAGCAGTTTTTCGGTCAGCGTGGTCTTGCCGGCGTCCGGATGCGAAATGATCGCAAAGGTGCGCCGCCGCGCCACTTCGGCGGCGAGCGGCGACAGCTGTTTCAGCAATTCCTGAGCGGCGGTGACGTCGTGCATGGGGCTGAGCGTTTGGCAGGGAAACGAACGCAATTCAAGGGTTTCCGCGAGGAAACCCCTGCCCTGTCATATAGGCACTGGAATCGCTCAGAGCGAGCGGCGGAGCAAATGGCCGATTTCGCCGACAATGCCGCGCCGGAACACCAGCACGCAAACCACGAAGATCACGCCCTGGATGATGGTGACCCACTGGCCGAACGGCGCGAGATACTGCTGCATGCCGACGATGACGAAGGCCCCGACCACCGGGCCGAACACGGTTCCGAGCCCGCCGACCAGCGTCATCAGCACGACCTCGCCCGACATCGACCAGTGCACGTCGGTCAGCGACGCGTTCTGCGCCACCATCACCTTGATCGCGCCGGCAAGCCCGGACAGCGTTCCCGACAGCACGAACGCCAGCAGCTTGTACTGGTCGGTCTTGTAGCCGAGCGAGATCGCGCGCTGCTCGTTTTCGCGGATCGACTTCAACACCTCGCCGAACGGCGAATTGATGGTGCGGTAGATGATCAGGAAGCCGACCAGGAAGAAGCCCAGGATCAGGTAGTACAGCGTCAGCGTATTTGACAGGTTGAAAATGCCGAGAAACGTACCCTGTGGCACGCCCTGGATGCCGTCCTCGCCGTGGGTGAACTTGGCTTGCGTATAGACGAGATAGAGCAGCTGCGAGAGCGCCAGCGTGATCATCGAGAAGTAGATGCCCTGCCGGCGGATCGAGACCCAGCCCGCGGCAACGCTCAGCACGGCTGCCGTCAGCGTTCCCGCGAGAATGCCGACCTCGGGCGGCATCCCGAGCGCCTTGATGGTGTGTGCGCTGATGTAGCTCGCCGTGCCCATGAACATGGCGTGGCCGAATGACAGCAGCCCGCCATAGCCGATCAGCAGATTGAAGGCGCAGGCAAACAGCGCAAAGCAAAGCGCCTGCATCACGAAGTAGGGATAGAAGATCCAGGGCAACGCGATCAGGACGACCGTCATGACCGCGAGCGCAATCAACTGGTCATCGACCGAACGGCGGTCGTTGGCGATCGGGATGGCATTTTCGGTCACGCTCGTCATGTCAAGCCGCCTTTCCGGTCAGACCGGTCGGTTTCACCAGCAGCACCAGCAGCATCAACACAAACACCACCGTGTTCGAAGCCTCCGGATAGAAATATTTCGTCAAGCCTTCGATCACGCCGAGCATGAAACCGGTGATGATCGATCCCATGATCGATCCCATGCCGCCGATCACGACGACCGCGAACACCACGATGATCAGGTCGGCGCCCATCAGCGGGCGAACCTGATTGATCGGAGCTGCCAGCACGCCCGCGAGCGCCGCAAGGCCGACGCCGAGGCCATAGGTCAGTGTAATCATCCGCGGCACGTTGATACCGAAGGCGCGCACCAGCGTCGGGTTCTCCGTCGCCGCGCGCAGATAGGCCCCAAGTCGCGTCTTCTCGATCACGAACCAGGTGGCGAGGCAGACCACGAGTGAAAACACGATGACCCAGGCGCGGTAGGTCGGCAGAAACATGAAGCCGAGATTGGTGCCGCCTTTCAGTTGGTCGGGCATTTCATACGGCAGTCCTGACGTGCCGAAGTAGTTCTGAAACAGGCCCTGGATGATAAGCGCGAGGCCGAACGTCAGCAGCAGCCCATAGAGATGATCAAGGCCGGTCAGCCAGCGCAGCAATGTTCGTTCGAGAACCATACCGAAGATGCCGACCACAATTGGCGACAGCAGCAGCGCCCACCAGTAGTTCAGGCCGACCAGATTGAGCAGGAAATACGCGCAAAACGCGCCCACCATGTAGAGCGCACCGTGCGCAAAGTTGATGATGTTGAGCATTCCAAAGATGACGGCAAGTCCCAGGCTGAGCAACGCGTAAAACGAGCCGTTGATCAGGCCGACCAGGAGCTGGGCCATCAGGGCCTGGGTGTTGATCGCCATGGCGTTCGCGTCGTCCTCGGAACCTCTGCTGCAAAGATCAGGCCCGGCGACATTAGCCGCCGGGCCCTTTGGTATGCGTTACTTCAGCAGGCTGCAGGTGCTCTTGTCGAGCGGCGTGAAAGCCTGGTCAGCCGGAATCGTCGAGACGATCTTGAGATAGTCCCACGGATATTTCGATTCTGACGGCTTCTTCACCTCGACGAGATACGCCGGATGCAGCTTGCGACCGTTTGGCTGAATAGTGCCCTTGCCGAACAACGGATCATCGGTCGGCATCGACTTCATCTTCGCGACGACCATGCGGCCGTCGTGGGGATTGCCGCCAAGCTCCTTGAGCGCCTTCAGATAGTGCACCACCGAGGAATAGACGCCGGCCATCGGCATGGTCGGCGGCGACTTCTTGTAGCGCTCGTTGAACCGCTTGGTGAATGCGCGGGTCTGGTCGTTCATGTCCCAGTAGAACGTGGTCGTGAAGTTCAGACCTTGCGTGACGTTCAGTCCGAGCGCGTTGACGTCGGTGACGAACAGCAGCAGCCCGGCGAGCTTCTGGCCGCCGGAGACGATGCCGAACTCGGACGCCTGCTTGATCGAGTTGGTGGTGTCGCCGCCGGCGTTGGCGAGACCGATGATCTTGGCCTTCGACGCCTGCGCCTGCAGCAGGAACGACGAGAAGTCTGAAGTATTAAGCGGGTGTGCGACTTCGCCGAGCACTTTGCCGCCATTTGCCGTGACCACCGCCGCGGTGTCGCGCTCCAGCGCGTGACCGAAAGCGTAGTCCGCGGTCAGGAAGAACCAGGTATCGCCCCCGGCTTTGACGATCGCCTTGCCGGTGCCGTTCGCCAGCATGTAAGTATCGTAGGCCCAGTGAATGGTATTGGCATTGCATGCCGAATTCGTCAGGTCAGAGGTCGCCGAACCCGAGTTCAGGTTGACGACATTCTTTTCCTTGGCGACGTTGGCGACAGCAAGTCCGACGCCCGAGCTTGCGAGATCGACGAAGGCATCGACCTTGTCGACATCAATCCACTGCCGCGCGATGTTGGAGCCGACATCAGGCTTGTTCTGATGGTCGGCGGAAATCACCTCGATCTTCCAGCCCTCCTTGAGCAGGCCGGAATCCTCGACCGCCATCTGCGCCGCAACGACCGAACCCGCGCCGCCGATGTCGGCATAGAGGCTCGCCATGTCGCCAAGGCTGCCGATCTTGACGTTCTTGTCCATGGTTTGCGCTGATACGCCGCCAGCCGCCACCAGTGCGGTTGTGAGCGTCAGCATTGAGAGAAGTTTCTTCATCGTTCCTCCTGTTGAAATCATACCCTGACGTTCAGACGCCGAGATAAGTGTGCAGCTTATCCATTTTCGCCTGCAATTCCGAGTTGGCAAAAGTGTCAATGATCTTGCCGTGTTCCATGACGTAGAAGCGATCCGCCAGCGTCGAGGCAAAGCGGAAATTCTGCTCGACCAGCAGAATGGTGAATCCATCGGCCTTGAGCCGCGCGATGGTGCGGCCGATCTGCTGGATGATGACAGGCGCCAGACCTTCGGTCGGTTCGTCGAGCATCAGGAAGCGCGCGCCGGTGCGCAGGATGCGGGCAATCGCGAGCATCTGCTGCTCGCCGCCGGACAGCTTTGTGCCCTGGCTCCTCAGCCGCTCCTTCAAGTTCGGAAACAGCTCGAAGATCTGCGCCAGCGGCAGGCCGCCCGCGCGGACCTGCGGCGGCAGCATCAGGTTTTCCTCGACGCTGAGGCTCGCGAAAATGCCGCGCTCTTCGGGACAGAACGCAACGCCGAGCCGCGCGATCACGTCCGAGCTTGCGCGCGAGATATCCTTGCCCTCGAAAGTAATGGTGCCCGAGCGCTTGCCGATGATGCCCATGACGGACTTCAGCGTCGTGGTCTTGCCGGCGCCGTTGCGGCCGAGCAGCGTCACCACCTCGCCCTCGCGCACCTCGAGATCGACGCCGTGCAGGACGTGGGACTCGCCGTACCACGATTGCAGGTCGCGCACCGACAGCGTGGTCTTCGCGGTCGCGACTGAAGGCGATGCGGGCGCGGCGTCAACCATGGTCGGATCCGAGATAGGCTTCCTTGACGCGCTCGTCCTTCGACAACTCGGCGTAGCTGCCTTCGGCCAGCACCCTGCCCCGCGTCAGCACGGTGATGACGTTGGACAGGTTGGCGACGACGCTCAGATTATGCTCGACCATCAGGATGGTATAGCGCTCGGAGATGCGCTTGATCAGCGCAGAGATGCGGTCGATGTCCTCGTGCCCCATGCCCGCGGTCGGCTCGTCGAGCAGCATCATTTCCGGATCAAGCGCAAGCGTGGTCGCAATCTCCAGCGCCCGCTTGCGGCCATAGGGCATCTCGACCGCGGGCACCTGAGCGAACTCGCTCAAGCCGACATCGTCGAGCAGGTCGAGCGCGCGCTGGTCGTATTGCCGAAGCAGCGACCGCGAGCGCCAGAAGTCGAATGAGTTGCCGTGCTGCCGCTGCAGCGCGACGCGAACGTTCTCCAGCGCCGTCAGGTGCGGAAATACCGCCGAGATCTGGAACGAACGCACCAGGCCCAGCCGCGCAATGTCGGCCGGCCTCATCGCGGTGATGTCGCGCCCGTTGTAGTGAATCGTGCCGCCGCTCGGCTGCAGGAACTTGGACAACAGGTTGAAGCAGGTGGTCTTGCCCGCGCCGTTCGGCCCGATCAGCGCGTGGATGTGGCCGCGGCGTACGCGCAGGTTCACATCGCTCACCGCAACGAAACCGGCAAACTCCTTCGTCAACGCGCTGGTTTCGAGAATGTACTCACTCAATCAGTTCCCCCTGGCGACACGGGCTCAGGAGGGTCCCCCTGGCGTGTCTCCTCTGCGCCGCCGCCCGTCTTGATCGCGGGAGTGATTATCGTCGTTCGGCCGTATCGGCAGCGGACTATGATGAAGTTTATTCATTTCGCAAGACGGAAAGCTGAGCAACCTTCGACTGATACGACAATCCGGCCGGGGTCTTCCGGCCCGCCGAAGCCTTTCAATTCGCAACCAAAATCGCCCCATCGAAACTTGTTGCAACGCACCATGGCCGGGGTCGATCACGGTTATTCGCCGCATCGAAGGCGAGACCAAAAACACATTCTACATTTTCGCCATGTAGGTTTTGGCAGGCCAACCCGGGTCATCGAGGCCTCTCTTCCATGCCGTCAACAAGCGCCGGCCCATCGATCGTGAAGTCAGTGCGGCAGCGGCAACTCCTCAACGCGTGGCTGCGGCTATCGGCGAAACATGGCGGGCTGCCGAGCGTCGCCGATTACGAGGTCGACCGGTTCACGGAAGAGAAGCAGGACATGATCTTCTGCGCGGTGACCTTCGATCGCGGAATTCCCTGCTACGTTGTCACCTTCGACGGCCAGCGTCTGGTCGATGCGTTCGGGATGACCGGCGCCGGTCGACGCCTCGAGGATGTTCTCGGTCCCGAACGCGCAGCCGCGACGCTTCCGATCTACAACGAATGCATCGCCCGCGGGCGTCCGTCGTACAGTATTCGTCGCGTCGTCGACGTCCGGGGCCGCGAAGTCGATTACGAGCGCCTGCTTTTGCCCTTCGGCAATGAGAATCGCGTCGACACCATCATCGGATCGCTCAAGACGATCAGCGAGGATGGCGGATTTCAGCAAAAGAATTTGATGCGGGCCGAGCACGCTCCGGTGCTGCATGCGGTTCATGCGATCATCGATCAGGGTGATCAGCCAAGACTGTCGGCCATCTCCACCGAAGATATTGTCGAGCTTTGATGACCATGGAATTCGAGAGCGCTTCACCTTCGATCGTCAAGTCCGTCAAGCAGCGCGATCTGTTGAACGCATGGCTGCGGCTGCATGAAAAGAACCCGCAACTCGCGCTGACCGACTACGCGCCGGAGCGCTTGAGCGAGGAGAAGCGCGACCTGGTCTATTACAAGGTGGTTGCGACCGCGACCGGCCCGCGCTTCATGATCAACAGCGAGGGTTCGCGCCTCGCCCTGGGCTATGGCAACGTCAATCCCGGCAACAAGGGCACCTGGCTCGACGAATACCTCGAACCCGAGATGCTGCCGATGGTGCTTCCCGTCTATGTCGAGTGTACGAAACGGCGTCTGCCGGTCTACACCATCACGCAGTTCGACGACGTCCGCGGCCAGACGATCGACTATGAGCGTCTGGCCATGCCGTTCTTTGACGGCGGCGGCGTCAGCGACATCGTCATGTCGGCAAAGCTGATCAGCGAAGCCAGCCGCTTCGAGCTCAACAATCTGTTCCGGGTCCGCGAAAAGCTTCCCGTTCCGACAATTCGTGCGGTGATCGATCCGGAGTTCGTGCCGTCATCGATCCGGCGTCGATGCAAGACCGACGCCTCGGACCCGCTCGCCGACATCATCGAGATTTAACCCGCTACACCACCGGCGACATGCCGCCGTCGACGTTGATCGCGCTGCCCGTGATATAGCCCCCGGCATCGGAGGCGAGGAAGGTCGCGATGTTGGCGAACTCCGCGGCCTTACCCGCGCGCCCGAGTGGAATCGTCTTGCCGCGCTGGGCGAGGAAGTCGCCGTACGCCACGTTGGCGCGCGCTGCCGCCTGCACATGCTGATCGGACTCGATGAAGCCGACCAGCAGCGCGTTGACCAGCACGTTGTGAGGCGCGCCTTCGCCGGCGAGAATCTTGGTCAGCGCCATCCCGGCGGCGCGCGAGATCGCGGTCGGCGCGCTCCCCGCGCGCGGCGCCTTGGCGCCGATGTTGAGCACGTTGATGACGCGGCCCCACTTGCGCTCCTTCATCTGCGGCCAGGCCAGCCGCGTCAGGCGGATCGCCGCGAACAGTTTCTGGTCGAGGTCTTCCTGCATGCGCTCGTCGGTCAGCGTCTCGAACGCGCCGGCGCGCGACACGCCGGCATTGTTGACGATGATGTCGATCTTGCCGAACGCGGCCATCGCCTCGTCATGGATGCGCTTGACGTCGTCGACTTTGGCGACGTCGCCGGCAACCGCGATGACCCGTCCGCGCGCGTTGCCGCCGGCGCCCGCAGCCGCCGCCGCCCGAAATCGCCTTGACCGCCTCGTCGAGCGCCGGCCGTCCCCGCGCGCAGATCGCGACATTGGCTCCCGAGGCGATGAATTGCGTGGCGATCGCCAGCCCAAGTCCCTTGCTGCCACCGGTCACGATGGCCGAGCGTCCTTGCAGTGAGATTTCCATGGTTCGTCTCCCTTTGGTTTTGATCCGTGCGCGAAGGTTCGACCGCCGGTTCTATTTTATGCCGGAGGCGACTTCCGCCTTGTAGAGATCAGGATTGAAGCCGACCACGCGCTTGCCGCCGAGATCAAGCACCGGTCGCTTGATCATAGACGGCTGTGCCAGCATCAGCGCGATCGCCTTGGCCTCGGTAAGGTTCTCTTTGTCGGCGTCTGGCAGCTTGCGAAACGTCGTGCCGGCGCGGTTGAGCAGTTTGTCCCAGCCGACCTCCTTGCACCAGCGCTCGAGCCGGGCGCGATCGATCCCCGCGGTCTTGTAGTCGTGAAAGCCGTAGGTGGTGCCGTGCTTGTCGAGCCAGGCGCGCGCCTTCTTCATGGTGTCGCAGTTCTTGATGCCGTAGATGACGATCGCCACGATATTTGATCCCGATGCAAGCCAGCGCCGCGTCGGCTGGCGCCGACGATCCTATTGTGGATTTTTCACGTGGTCGAAATCAAGTCGGCGCATCAGCTCGGCACGGCTGCTAATCCTGCCGGAAGCCCATGCGGAAGGCACCCCAGTGGCGCCCGCGGACAAAGATCGGCGACGACAAATCGTTCATCAGCACGAACTTGCCACCGCCCATGTCGCGGCGATAGGTTTGCAGCAGGAACGGCTTGGTGCTGGCGCCCACCTTGCGCACCGCCCGATCGTTGAACACGCGGCGGTTGCGGCAGTTCGCGTTGTTCCAGACCGGATCCTTGCCCTGTGGCAATCGATAGTTCGGATTGTGGGTCGGCAGATAGCCACCCTTGGCCCAGGCGACACAAAACACCACGCGCGGATCGATGGTCTGGATGGGATCCTGGATCGGCGGCAGGATACGATCGGTCACCGCGACGTAGTCAGTCAGATATTGTTTTGGATCGGTGCCGGGAATTTCGCGGTACGTCTCGTCGAACAGCTGATCGAGCGTGAGCTCGCCGCGTCGGATCGCATCGTCAAGCGCCTCCGCGATGCGTTTTGCTGCCTCGGCCACGACACGCACCAGCGGCACGTTGGCGGTCTCGACGCCACTGTCGGCGATCGACTGCACGAGATGCTCGGAGGCCTCGAGCACGCTCTCGACCCGGTCGTCGGCGGTCTTCAGATCGACTGACGACAGTTGCACGCCGCTCGCAAGTTCGCCGAGCTCGGTAATGACGGCATCGCAATGGCCGAGATTATCGCCGGCAGCTTTCGCGATTGCACCGACTTCACCGCTTACAGCGGCGAAATCGTCGTGGACGCGCGCAACGACATCGCGAATCCGATCCGCGCCCTCGCCGGCGTCCTTTGCATGACTGCTCGCGATCACGCTCTCTTCGATCAGCTTCCCAACTTCACCGCTGAGGTTCTTGACGGCGTCGCCGATCTGGAGCGTCGCGCTGCGGGTGGCTTCGGCGAGAGTCTTCACCTCGCCTGCGACAACCGCGAAGCCGCGGCCGGCCTCGCCGGCGCGCGCTGCTTCTATCGTCGCATTCAGCGCCAGCAGGTTGGTGTGCTTGGCGATCGCCTCGATCGAGCCGGACACCTTTGCGACCTGTGCAAGCACCGCCCTGACCGCGCCAAGCCGCTGTTCGATCCGTTGCACCGCACCGATCAGATCGCCTGCGTGTTGCACGGCGGCGTCGGCCGCACCGCGCGCGGCCGCGATTTCGGTTGCCGCATGGGAGGTGGTCGACTGCACCGCGCGCGTCGCTGTGTCGATCTTGCGGTTGGCCGTCACCATGGTGTCGGCCGCCTGCCTCAGGTGCCCGAACTGTTCGGCCTGACGCGAGACGCGTTCGGCGACGAACTGCAGATTGCCGAGCACGTCGGCGAGCTCGACGCCGAGCTGACCGATGCCGTTGCTCACTGCATCAAGCACCGACGCGCCGCACTCGGCAGGCGCTCCGGCATTTGCGGCATGCTGCTGCGAGGCGGTCGTCGTCATGGCCAGGCTGGTGGAACCGGGACCGGGGAATTCACACGGCGAAAATGGAGAATAGCCGGCAATGGTGAACAAGGTCTTTTCGGCAGGCTAAGCGATTGTACGAGCTTCACTATCACGTTTCAGCAAGGGCCTTTAAAGAGCACTTTCGCCGGGACGCGAATGCGCACGCATTGCATTGCACAAGCACTGACGGCAAAACTCCGGCCATCCCCCGACGGCCTCACCCTGTTCGAGGCCATGCCGCCGCGCGCGAGGCCAATACCATGTCCGACGAAATCGCCCTGCTGACGCGGATGTATCGCGAGTTCAACGCGCGCAACATCGACGCCCTGCTCGGCGTCATGCACGCCGACATCAACTGGCCGAACGGTTGGGAAGGCGGCCATGTGGTCGGCCACGACGCCGTGCGCGACTACTGGACGCGCCAGTGGGCGCAGATTGATCCGACCGTCACGACTGAGAGTTTTGACGCGCTGTCAGACGGCCGCATTCGCGTGCGCGTGCACCAGGTCATCAAGGATCGCGCCGGCAAACTGATGTCGGACAAGCACGTCAACCACACCTACAGTTTTGCCTCGGGCAAGATCCGCGGCATGACCATCGACACCGCGGAGTAGAGCTCTTCTTTCCAATCGCTCCTGGCGCCGCCAGCAAGCCCCTGACCACCGGGCTTTTTGTGCATGCCGGCAAACAATACGGCGGAGATTGAGATGGATGACCGGACCTTACGTGCCGCGCTGGAACGCCATTGGGCTGCATCGGATGCGAGCGATTTCAATGTCGAACATGAAATCTATCACGACGATGCGGTACTCAGTTATCCGCAATCCGGCGAGCAGATACGCGGTCGGCGCAACATTCAGGAAAGTCGGTTCGTCCAGCCAAACAAGAAGCGTTTTACAGTCCGGCGAATCATCGGCAGCGGCGATCTGTGGGTCACCGAATTCGTACTGACCTATGACGGCATACCCTCTTACACGGTGAGCATCATGGAATTCCGCGATGGGCTGGTGGCCAACGAGACGCAATATTTCGCCGATCGATTTGACCCTGCGCCCTCGCGTGCGCATCTGGTTGAACGATAGGTTTGTTCTGCGTCTGACTCCATTTCGTTCGCCAGGAACGCTACGCCGGCCGCGCCGGAATCGTCAGCCCTCGCTGCACCGCCGGACGCGCGAGCCCGCGCTCGAGCCACGCCGGCACGTATCTCAAGGAATCGAACTCCACGAGATCGCGCGCCTCATAGAAGCCGATGATATTGCGCACCCAGCCCAGCATCGAGATATCGGCAATGCTGAACTCGTCGTCCATGAACCATTGCCGACCCTTGAGATGCTGCTCCATCACGCTCAGCAGGCGCTTTGATTCTGCGACGTAGCGCTGCAACGGCCGCTTGTCCTCAAAAGCCTTGCCGGCGAACTTGTTGAAGAACCCGACCTGGCCGAACATGGGCCCGATCCCGCCCATCTGGAAATGCACCCACTGGATCGCCTGCCAGCGCCGCGCCGCATCCGCAGGCAAGAGCTTGCCGGTCTTCTCCGCGAGGTACTGCAGGATCGCGCCGGACTCGAACAGGCCGAGCGGCTTGCCGCCGGGTCCGTTCGGATCGAGAATCGCCGGGATCTTGCCGTTCGGATTGAGCGAGGTGAATTCCGGCGTCTTCTGGTCGTCCTTGTTGAAGTCGATGAGATGCGGCTCATACGGCAGCCCGATCTCCTCCAGCATGATCGAGACCTTCACGCCGTTCGGCGTCGGCAACGAGTAGAGTTGCAGGCGGTCCGGATGTTTTGCAGGCCAGCGTTTGGTGATTGGGAACGACGACAGATCGGGCAAGGAAACCTCCATCCAAAGCATGATCCAGAAAAGTGGAGACCGGTTTTCCGGAAGGACCATGCTCAATCAAAGGTTCGCCTGAGATAAAGCTCCGCACGCAATAGCGCAATTGCCCGCGTGCCAGCCTCCTGCGCTCGCCGCAGTCACTCGGTCTCGACCGCGACACGCAGGTCGGACGCATCGACCGACTGCCCGAGGTTCGCGCGCAGGCGCTCGTGATCGAGTTCGCCTTCCCACCACGACACCACGATCGCCGCGACGCCGTTGCCGATCATGTTGGTCAGCGAGCGCGCCTCGCTCATGAAGCGGTCGATCGAGAAGATGATCGCCATGCCCGGCACCAGCGCCGGATTGACGACAGGCAGCGTCGCCGCCAGCACGATGAAGCCGCCGCCGGTAAAGCTGCCGGCGCCCTTCGAGGTCAGCATTGCAACAAGAAGGATCGTCAGCTGCTGGTTCAAGGTCAGATCGACGCCAAGCGCCTGCGCGATGAACAGCGTCGCCAGCGTCATGTAAATGTTGGTGCCGTCGAGATTGAAGGAGTAACCGGTCGGCACCACGAGACCGACGACGGACTTTGAGCAGCCGAGCCGCTCGAGCTTCTCCATCAGCTGCGGCAGCACGCTTTCCGACGTGCTGGTGCCGAGCACGATCAGGATTTCGTCCTTGATGTAGGCGAGATATCGCAAGATGCTGAAGCCCGCGATCCAGGCGACGAAGCCGAGCACACCCAGGACGAAGATCGCGGCCGCGGCGTACAGCAGCGCGATCAGCCCGATGAGATTGCCGAGTGCCGCCGGGCCGTAACGTCCGATGGTGAAGGCCATGGCGCCGAACGCACCGAGCGGCGCGGCGCGCAGCACGATGGCGATGATGCCGAACACGGTGCGCGCGGTGTCGTCGATCAGGCCGCGCAGCCGCGCCCCGCGCTCGCCCAGCGCCTGCAGCGAGAAGCCGAACAGCACGGCGAACAACAGCACCTGCAGCATGTCGCCGCGCGCGAGCGCGCCGACCACGCTGTCGGGAATGATGTTGAGGACGACGTCGACTGCTTTCGCCGCCTCCGCCTGCCTGGCATAAGTCGCAACTGCGGCTGCATCCGGCTTCGCCACAAGGCCGTGCCCGACCGGAAACAGGTTGCCGACGATCAGGCCGATCAAGAGCGCCGCGGTCGAGATCACCTCGAAAT
Organism: uncultured Alphaproteobacteria bacterium; assembly: GCA_963763485.1. Taxonomy (GTDB): domain Bacteria; phylum Pseudomonadota; class Alphaproteobacteria; order Rhizobiales; family Xanthobacteraceae; genus CAWCKS01. The sequence goes on from CAVXOW010000001.1 coordinate 164,862, forward strand.
AGAGCAACGCCTTCAGGCCGACCCGCCCGACCTTGCGCGTATCGTCGACATGCGAGATGCCCGACACCACCGTGCAGAACACGACCGGCGGAATCACCATCTTGATCAGCTTGATGAAGGCGTCACCCAGCGCCTTCACCCAGTCATTCGTCGCGAACGACGGCCACAGCCAGCCGACCACGACCCCAAGCAGGATTGCGATCAGGACCTGGATATAAAGGCTGCGATAGATGGGCTTTGTGCCTGCCGGGACGGAAACCGAAGCGTGCGTGAGCGATGACATTCTCTGACCGATGGCTGCGCTTGATGGCAGCAGTTGTTTCGGCCAGCCCTAGCGTGTCATGCGCAGGCGTTCGTCATTCGAATGGCGGAGGATGGTGCAACCGCTAGGCGGTCATCGCCCGCGAAAGTCGAAGACGGGTGATCCGTGGTCGCCACACCCGTGTGACAAGTTTTTGAAAGAGTGTTCGCCGAAAGCCAGGAATTCCGAGGCGTCTTCTTCCTGTTCGACAGGACAGCGCAGCAGTTGCACCATTCGCTATAGGCCGGTAGCATCAGTTTCGCGTTCTTGACGCGAAAGTTGTTCGAGTTCGCCGCGCTCGGCGAATGCGTACCGATGGGGGGATCATGACCACCAAACATCTTCGCATTGCAGCCATCATAGCGATTCTCTTGCAGTGCGGCGCCGGAGGCTTGGCTAACGCCGGATCGCCAGACAACAGCGCCCAGATCGGTACAAACTTTCCCGACCACTTCCCGGTGATCCGGAACTTCTATCTCGGCATACCAACAATCGGCTTCGGTTCGAGTGTCGGCCGCGTCGAGCACGTCCCGGTGATCTTCCTCCACGGCAACAACGATTCTCCATTCCCGACCGCATGCAACCCCTTTGGGCGCATCCAGGCCTTCGCACAATTCTTCCTCGATCACGGTTACCACCCGAGCGAACTCTGGGGGCTGGGTTATCAAGGCGATCAGTGCGACCTGGCGCAGGACAATACCCATCGCTCAGGCGTCTCGCACACCACTGCTGCGGCTGTCCCGATCCTGCGCGAGTTCGTGCAGGCAGTTCTCGATTTCACTGGCGCCAGGCGCGTCGACATCGTCGCCCACAGTCTCGGCGTCACCGTGGCGAGGGAATGGATGCTGCAGGACAATGCCTATCGCAAGGTGCGGGCGCTCGTCGCCATCGATGGACCCAATCACGGCATCATTGACTGCTCGCCCGGCCCGGGCAACTTCTACCAGTTGCCGAGCGGTGGAGGCTTCACGCCAAGTAGCGCGGTGTGCGACGAGTACGGTTCCGACCACACGCAGTTGCTCACGGTACTGAACGGTGCGGGCGAGACGCCGGGTCCCACGCGTTACCTCGTCATCCGCAACAAGCCAGGAACACCCGACTTCGTCTACAACAGCTTGGCGGATGGTGTCCTCCCCGGCGTTCCCGCCGAGGATCGCAACGGCAACCCGCATGATTTCACCGCCAGCGCTGGTCTCGCCGGCGCCGAGACAATCGACCTTGCCGGCCAGGGGCAATTCGACCCGATCCTCTCCACTGCCCATCTCGGGATCCTGAACTCTCCCGACACACGCAACGCGGCACTGCGGTTCTTGACCTCGCTGCGAGGCCGGGCCGATCAGGATTAGAGCAAAGTCAGCGCGGAGGGGCGACATCGACGCCGTGTGTTGCGAACGAAGTCCGACCAGGCCAGTGTGCGCCACCCGGTTCAGTGGATTCGTGTGCAACTCAAAGAGGATCGTGTGGCCACGGCAGTGCGAACCTCGTGGTCGCCTCGGACCGGCAGGAATTGGCGGGCAGACACCCGCACGAGGTCAGGGCAATGTCACGGCTTTGCTGATCAACGAAATCTTCGGCGCTGAATTCTTGAAAAAACCCCTTCCGGAAGACGACCACGTTACATCGCCTCGTTTCTCAAACCGCCACCTGTTTGGATTGGCGTGCGATCGCCAGCGTCATAAGAGCCGCACCAATGCAAAGGAGGCCGGCCACGAAGAACGCCGGCAAGTAACTTGCGAGCTCGGTCCGGGACAGCCCGGCGCTGAACGCCGCACTCGCGGCGCCGAACTGATGCCCGGCATAGATCCAGCCAAATACGAGATTGGCGCGCTCGGACCCGAATTTTTGTGCGGTGAGCCGTACCGTGGGTGGCACGGTTGCGATCCAATCGAGCCCGTAGATCATTGCAAACAGCGACAGGCCGTAGAGCGAAAAATTGGTGAACGGCAGGAGCAGCAACGACAATCCACGCAAGCCGTAGTACCAGAACAGCAGATATCGATTATCGTAACGATCCGATAGCCAGCCGGACGTCGTCGTGCCGACGAAATCGAACAGCCCCATGGCGGCAAGCAGGCCGGCGGCCTGAACCTGCGGAATACCGTAATCGACACACATCGGAATGAGGTGCACCTGGATCAGACCGGTGGTGCTGGCGCCGCAGATGAAAAATGTCGCAAACAGAATCCAGAACACCGGCTGCTTTGCCGCATCACGCAGAGTGCCGAGCGCCGTCGCTATAATCGGCGCCGAGTTGCGAGGTGGCGCACGCAGCGGCTCCGCACCCGTATCGCCGAAGGGCCGCAGGCCGACGTCAGCAGGATGATCGCGCATCACCATGGACACGGCCAAAGCCGCCAGTCCGAGCATCCCGCACATCAGTCCCAGGGCGATCCTCCAGCCGAAATGCTCGGTCAAATTGGCGAGTAGTGGAAGAAACACCAACTGGCCGGTGGCCGTGCTTGCGGTGAGAATGCCGACCACGAGTCCACGGCGCGCCAAAAACCATCGCGTTGCAATGGTGGCGCCGAGCACGAGTGCGGTCATGCCGGTGCCGACACCGACCACCACTCCCCACAGCAGCATCAATTGCCAGACCTTTGTCATCAGCAGCGAAAGCAACAGAGCCGAAAGCACGACGACCAGCGCCAGGCGCGTGACGTTGCGCACTCCGAAACGATTGTGCAGGGCAGCGGCAAAAGGCGCCATCAATCCGAACAGGACGAACCGGAGTGACAACGCCGAGGAAATCTCCGCGGTGGTCCAGCCAAATTCCTTTTGCAACGGGACGATAAAGACGCCGGGCGCGCCGACGGTGCCGGCAGTGATCAACGCAGTCAGGAAGGTGACGGTGACCACAGCCCAGCCGTAGTGAATGTTCTTGCGGGCGAGGACGGCCGAGGGCCATTGCGAGATCATACGATACTGGGTCCGAGTTGGAGGGCCGGCGAAGCAATTGCTGATGCGATCGTGCTCGGCTAATTTGCTTGCTAGCGCGACGAGGCAATGAGGTAGCGCCAGACATTGCCTTGAACTCGGCCAAAAGACCTTGGCTTTTGCTTCGTTTGTTCTTCGGGAAAGCTTGATTATTCCTCGCGATTGCACGCGATTTGCTGTTCTGACAATCGCGGGCTTGTCACCAACGTCGCATCCGTAGCGACAAGCTGACCAGCGATTGATCCTGAGCGGACTTCGCGCAAGACGTCGTTTCACAGGGTGGTTGCTTTCGATACAACTCGAAACTTCACCGGCCCAACTGGATCCGCTATCCTGTGCGGCATGGAACAACGGGCGTTTGTAATCCGGCCTGCACAGGCTAACGACGGCGCGGCGGTAGCGGCCGTTTATGGCCCATACGTGCAGGACACGGCTGTGTCATTCGAGGTCGAGCCGCCTGCTGGTGCGGTGATGACAGAACGGATCATCGGCACAATGGACACCCATCCTTGGTTGGTTGCCGAGCGAGAGGGAGTTGTTGTCGGCTTTGCTTACGCAGGTAAGCACAGCCAGCGGGCGGCATACCGTTGGACGGTGGACGTGACGGTTTATGTTCGCGACACCGAGCGCCGCACCGGCGTCGGACGCCACCTCTATCAAGTCCTGCTGGGGACCTTACGGCTGCAAGGCTTTCGTTCCGCCTTTGCCGAGATCGTTCTCCCAAATCCGGGCAGCGTCCGGCTACATGAGTCCATGGGCTTCAGGCACGTCGGTATCCACAATGACATCGGCCACAAGCTAGGACGCTGGCATGACATAGGCTACTGGCGCTTAGGTCTAGCCGACAGCCCCGAGCCTCCAAGTGAGCCCGTACCCTTCGCTACGCTTATGCATACGCCAACGTTCGACGACTTGCTTACCCAAATCAGCTAGAAGGGGGCACCGAGCTACGGTCCAAAATCGACGTTCGAGCGAGGGTCCGCTGTCCGCACGACGCAGGCGGAAGCTAGGTGCAAATCTCTTTGCATGTCGTTTCATGGCGCGCACCGGATATGGCCCGGCCTAGTCGGCGAGGTCGTGTTTTGGTGGGTAAAACGAAAGTTGGGTTTTTAGCGAGGCCGCATTACATTGGCCGCGCAATCAAACGAGTTTGCTGCTTAACGGCTCGCCTCGTCTAAGCCGACCGCGCATAACTTCGATTCAATTCTTCCATTCGTTTGAAAGCTCGCGCACGGCCAGTACTTGATCGACAAGGTGGTCGTCCGAAAGTTGGCGAAACATGATTTGATGCAAGCGTTTGATTGACCAGGTCGCCTGCGGCCGCGGCGCCGGTCACCGAAGCCAGCGAAACGACTTCAACGCTGATCTGAGCGAGTGCGTCAGGATCAAAACCTCGCTGACGCTCTTCGCCAATCGAAAGATTAGGCCGTGAACCCATCAACTTAGTGGTCTAACGCGACGATGGCCGCTTTGCTCACAAAGCGGCCGAGATCGTGCGGCGGCGCAATATGTCGCGATGGGCCAAAATCTGATGCATGCACCGCGTCAAAGCATCGCGCCGCACTGAGAGCCCTCAGTCGATACAGGGGCCAGTCGCGGTTCCGGGGCCCAAATGAATCCGCTGCGTTGCCAGATTTGGGTCGCTTTGCGACCGAGGTCACATCCGAAGGTCGTCGAATCGGCGGGGGCAAAACACCATGGGTTTCCATGTCCGGTTATTTCCGATCTTGCTTCGCGGCTCTCGTTCTCACAGGTCTCTCGACGTTGCCTGCATCCTCGAATCCTATTGCTGACCTGTTCGGCACCGCTCCGAAAGAAGTCACTGCGCCCGCTCCCGCTCGGGAGGAGTGCTTGTCGCAACCCGGTAAGTTGACGGCTGACGGCCAACACTGGGTCTATCGTTCCGAGGGCCGCCGCAAATGCTGGTTCCAGACCGCCGAGGGGGTAGTCGGCGCCGTGAAGAAGCCGGTGGACCGTCATGCTGTGAAGCAGCGTGTTACGGCTCGCGAGAGCAGTGAGGCCGCGCGTCACAAGCGGCAGGCCGGTGAGGACGCGCATGCGGAGATACTCCGCGCCGCACCGACGGAAAAGTCCCAGCCGACGCCCTCCGCGCCCGAGCTCAAGGTAGCCGACACAGCTGCCGTCCCAGCTATTGTGGCTCCGGAGCTCGTGCCGCCGGCCCCCATTGTCGACCCCGCGACCGATCAACTCACGCCCGATCGTCCCACGCCGCGCCGGGTTCATGTGGAGACACTCGCGGCACCGCCGCCTGCCGACAATACAGTTGGTTCATCTGCGCGCTCGGCAATTCACATCGCATTTCCGCTTGGCGAGGCCGGCGATGATAGGCGGGGTTGGACGACAACTCAGCTCGGCATGCTGTTAATGGCGCTAGGGCTTGTGTCCCTCCTAAGCTCGAGCTTGCCTATGCTCGTCGGATTATTTTCTCGATCCGAGTAACGAGCTCAAACAATATCGGATTTGCCAGCCTACGTTCGGCGTAACGAGTCCAAACGATGCATGCAGATGCCGAAGAAGCCCGGATCAAAGCGCTTCTCGAAGGCTGGGCGGACGCTGTTCGTCGGCACGACCTTCCCGCCATTCTTGCGCGCCACGAGCGAGACATGGTGATGTTCAACTTGCCGCCGCCACTTCAGTGCAGGGGCATGAAGTCTACGAACGGACCTGGGATTTGTTTTTCCGTTATCACAAGCCCAGTGCAGCCTTCGACTTTCGAGAACTCGCCGTTACCGCAGGCGCGGACGTCGCGTTTGCGGTCGCCATCATAGCCGGGGATAATCCCATGGCTGATGTCCGCTCTGCACCAAAAGCAGCAGTCCTGCACGGTCGAACTGGGCGCATTGTGTTCGGCCGGGCGACAATGGAAGTGTCAATCATCTGGACAGCCGCATCGGTGGCGACGCGTTACGACAAGCTTGCCGTCAACTACCTAGCCTTCGTCCAGCTTGCGTCAATAAGGCTATGGCTGCGCATTAATGAGTACGCGCCCTGGGCCAGCACGACTATTCCAAGCCAGCGCGTCTAAAACCTTCCAGATAATGTTCGCGATCGACGTCGCGTTTTATGGGCATGTGGGTCGCGATCCAGGCCAATGTGATCTGCGGCTGCGCTCGGCGCAGTTCGTGAAGGGCAGCCGCAGCAACGTCCGTTAGACCGCTCATGCCGGCTGCCGCGGTAAGCACGCGATGTGCCCCGACAAGATCATGCCGCTGTCGCAAAGCGTCGCGGCTGAGCCGGATGGCCTCACCGTAGTCGCGGCCAACAAAGCGGGCATACGCGGCCACGCCGCAATAACGCGCGGCAAAGGGATCACGGGGACTGAGGCGCAATGCGTGGCGCGCCTCTCGGTCACCGTCCTCCCAAAGCCCGCAAAAGGTCAGTGCTCTGCCATAGTAGGCGCGTGCCAAGGCAAAATTTGGGTTGAGCCGGAGCGCGAGGTCGTACTCCGCGATCGAATCGTCAAAACGACGATTGAACAGACAGACGCTGCCCAGGGCATAGTGCGCCCAGGGATCTTCGCTATCCGCGCGGATCGCAGCGCATGCGGCTCGCTCGGCCACCGGTACAGCCCCGGCCATCTCCTCCCAACCCATGTGACCGCCAAGGGCATGGCTGGCCGCAAGAACCCCCAGGGCCTGGCCATAGTTCGGATCGATGCTGATTGCTTTCTCCAGAAGCGCTTGAGCAGCCACGTTGTCCTGCCGCGTAACGCGCCAATAGTGGGAAAGCGCTCGCATGACGAGATCCCATGCGTCCACATTGTCCGGTGCCTTCCGACAAGCGCGGAAGCCCTCTGCGGTGTAGAGCTGGGGCTCGATTGCGGCGACGATCGCCTGCGTGATTTCATCTTGCACTGCGAATACGTCGGCAATGTCGCGGTCGTAGCGCTCCGCCCACAGATGGCCGCCCGTCGCGACGTCATTCAGCTGGGCGGTTATGCGCACACGCTCGCCCTCTCTGCGCACACTCCCTTCGACGACGTAACCAACGCCTAGTTCGTCACCGACTTGCTTCAGGTGAACAGGCTTGCCCTTGTAAGAGAAGGAAGAATTGCGAGCGATGACATGAAACCAGCGCAACTTCGACAGCGCCGTGATGATGTCTTCGCTGATTCCATCCGAAAAGTACTCTTGCTCGGGCCGGTCGCTCATGTTGACAAAAGGCAAGACTGCGATTGCAGGGCGATCGCTCGCTTGCAGAGCAAGCGCCCCAGGTCCACGTGGATCCGACGATGCGCTGGTTTCGGCCCTCGAAATCATCAAGGGGCTTTCTCTCGTTTGGGTCTTCCCCTGATCCGTACTCACGTCTCCGACGAAACGAACGCCCCTGCGTGAGAGCGTCCGGATTAATGTCTGCTCCTTGCCGCTGTCACCGACTGCCTTGCGGGCTGCGTTGAGCCGGCTTGTCAGGGTGGACCCCGAGACGATCCGGCCATCCCAAACGTTGGCGATCAATTCTTCCTTGCTCACGACGCGGGCGTGATTTTGCACAAGGAAGACCAGTAGGTCGAAGACCTGCGGTTCGACAGCAACGCCATCACCGCCACGCGCGAGTTCGCGCCTGTCGGTGTCAAGCGAATGATTGGAGAAGAAGAACTGCATGCGTGATGAACATTCCCCGCGCCTGATGGCAGCGGTTGTTTCGGCCAGCCCTAACGTGTCATGCGCACGCGTTCGTCATTCGAACGGGGGACGAGTTCCTTGAGCCAAGCTCTGTTGTTGCCGTCATCGCCCGCTCGCTGCGATTTTCACTTGACGCAATAAATCATCTAGTGTAGATACAGGCTGTTCCGGCTAACCAGAGGGGCGTTAGGCCATCGTCGCTTTGCGCGGGCCGGACCACGGTGGACCTAGTCTCCATCGTGCAGGGAAAACCGGATGTCGGTTGAACCTTGCGGTGAATGAAGCTTGTGTGCCTTTCTGCAAAACATCGCACACAGGGCTGCGGGTGCGGCTGGCATCCGGTTTTCCCTGCGCCCTCTTGGTTCAGAGAGCGCGAAACGAAGAGCGAAGCTCGGGCACACCGTGCCGCGGGCCGATTTCGTATGTTCTCTCCGGTCGTCCCCCGCGAAGGCCCGCATCGATACGCTGCGGCGGAAATGAGACGGCCAATGATGATTGCCTTAAACACTTTCGGCCGGCTTCTCCCGATGTCACTGCTCTGGGGTTATGGGTCTCCGCGTTCGCAGCGACGACTGGACGAGGCCGCTCCCAAAACCTTGCGAAAATGGCCTAAAACCAGCGAAAGATCAGGAACTTGCGCGGCACCGGTGGCCCGCCAAAATCGGCAGCGCGCAAAAGCCGTTCATTGTCCGACCTGCCAATTCGGCTACTATCGTCTCGCGTCACGAAGATCAGGACACCCTGACCGATGTCTGAAACCTCTACCGACGACCTCGCGCTCGCTGCCGAATTCGATGCGCTCGCCAAACGCGCCGGCCTCGACATTCCCGAGAGCCGAAAACCCGCGTTACTGAAAGGCTACAAGGACTTGAAGCGCATGACGGCGCTGATGCGCCAGCCGCGCACCGCGGCGGACGAGCCGGCCGGCACCTACGTCATTCAGACCGTGACCAGGAGCCTTTGAGATGGCGAAGGCCCTGCACGACTATTCGATCGCCGAAGCCGGGGCGTTGTTGCGCTCCGGCAAGCTCACTTCGATGGCGCTGACCGAGCATGCGCTCGATCGCATCAAGAAGATCGATCCGCTGATCTCGAGCTTCATCACGTTGACCGCCGACAACGCGCTGCGCGATGCGGCAGCTGCCGATGCCGACTTCGCCAAAGGCATCGACAAGGGACCGATGCAGGGCATTCCGCATGCACTGAAGGATATTTACGGGACCGCAGGCATCCGCACGACCTGTCACTCAAGACTGCTGCTCGACAACGTGCCGAAGGACGACTCCGTCGTCGCGGCAAAATTCAAGGCGCAGGGCGCGGTGCTGCTCGGCAAGCTCGCAACCCACGAGTTCGCGCTCGGCGGGCCGTCGTTCGACCTGCCCTTCCCGCCCGCGCGCAATCCGTGGAATCCGGATCATATGCCGGGCGGCTCGTCGTCGGGATCTGGCGCGGCGGTGGCCGCCGGCCTTGTTCGCATGGCAATGGGCTCGGACACCGGTGGCTCGATCCGCGGCCCGGCTGGCTATTGCGGCACCATCGGACTGAAGCCGACATACGGCCTCGTCTCGCGCCGCGGCGTGTTTCCGTTGTCGTACACGCTCGATCACTGCGGCCCGTTGTCATGGACGGTCGAAGACAGCGCGATCGCGATGGAGGTCATCGCCGGATTTGATCCGCTCGATCCCGCGAGCGCCGACGTTCCCGTTCCGGATTTTCGCAACAAGCTCGGCGCCGGCGTGCGCGGCCTGCGCATCGGCCTGCCGCGTCACTGGTTCGTCAAGGCCGAGGGCGCATCCGCTGAAAGCGTTCGCTCGATCGACGACGCCGCGCAGACGCTGGCAAAACTCGGCGCCACGGTCGACGAGATCGAGCTGCCGGACTACGAGCTCTACAACGCCTGCGGCCGCGTCATCATGTTCTCGGAGGCCTATGCCATCCACGAGAAGGATTTTCAGACCCGCCCGCTCGACTTCGGCCTGTACACGTACCTGCGCATGAGCATGGGTGCGTTTGTGACGGCGACGGACCTGACGCAGGCGATGCGGCTGCGCCGCGAACTCGCGCGCGCCGTCAATGCGAAGCTGAAAACCTATGACGCGCTGATCACCGCGTCGACGGTAACGCCAGCGCCCGCCTTCGCCGACATCGATCCCAACACGCCGCCGAATTTCCCGGTGCAGACCATGCCATTCGACGTCACGGGTAACCCGGCGATGTCGATCCCGACCGGCTTCTCGGCGAGCGGCCTGCCGCTGTCGATGCAGATTGTCGGGCGCGCCTTCGACGAGCCCACCGTGCTCGGCATCGGCGCGGCGTTCGAGGCCGAGACGAAACTTAGCGAGCGCCGCCCGTCCTTCAGCGTCGCAAAGGCGGCCTGACAGTGGCTGAAGGGCAATTGCAACAATGAATGAAGATGAGACAGACCGATCTGTCTGACATCCCGGCAGTCGACGAGGTCTTGCGCTGCGAGGCGGGAACTATCGTCGTGGCACGCTTCGGCCGATCAGCGGCGACCGCCGGAATCCGGCGTCGGCTTGCTAATATTCGCGCTCAGGCCCGGAATGGTGGAATTGAAGTCCCGACCGCTCAGGATATCGGCGGTCAGGTTCTCGATGCACTGGAGGCGGAGGATCTGCCGTCAGTCAGACCGGTGTTCAATCTGACAGGGGTGGTTCTTCACACCAACCTCGGCCGCGCGATTCTGGCTGACGAAGCCGTCACGGCGGCGAACCGCGCCATGGTCTCTGCGGTCGCACTGGAATTCGATATCGAGTCCGGCGGTCGCGGCGAGCGGGACGATCACGTCCGGTCGTTGTTGTGCGAGCTGACCGGCGCCGAAGACGCCGTTGTCGTCAACAACAATGCCGCCGCGGTGCTGCTCGTCCTGGCGACTCTTGCAGCAGGCAAAGAAGCCATCGTTTCGCGCGGCGAATTGATCGAAATCGGCGGCGCGTTCCGCATGCCTGCGATCATGCAGAGTGCCGGCACCATCCTGCGCGAGGTCGGCACCACCAATCGCACCCATCCGCACGACTACAGCGAGGCGATCTGCCCGGAGACGGCGCTGTTGATGAAAGTGCACATGTCGAACTACGCGATCCAGGGTTTTACGGCAGAGGTCGCTTCGCGCGAAGTCGCCGCGATCGCAGCGAAAGCAAACCTGCCGTTCGTCGACGATCTCGGCTCGGGAACGCTGATCGACCTGTCGCGCTACGGCCTGCGCCGCGAGCGTACCGTGCAGGACGCCGTGCACGACGGTGCCGACCTCGTGACGTTTTCCGGCGACAAGCTGCTTGGCGGCCCGCAGGCTGGATTCATCGTCGGACGCAGCGATCTCGTGAGGAGTTGCGCCAAACATCCGCTCAAGCGCGCAATGCGGCTCGACAAGATCAGGCTGGCGGCGCTGGAGGCAACGCTTCGACTTTATCGTGATCCGGACCGGCTGGCCGAGCGACTCCCCACCATGCGCCATTTTGCAAGAACGCGCGCCGAGATCGCCGAAACGGCAACAGGCCTGTTGGCCACGGTCGCGGCGTGGGCCGGACCCGATTGGCAGGTTGCCGTCACCGATTGCGTCGGTCGTATCGGTTCGGGAGCGCTGCCGCTCGAGGGCCTGCCAAGCGCAGGACTTTCGTTGCGTCCGTCACGCGGGGGTGGCGCCGCACTCGGCGAGATGTCCGCCCGCCTCCGCAGGCTCAGTGTTCCCGTCATCGGATACATCTCGGACGGCGGTGTTTTGCTCGACCTGCGCTGCCTCGATGACGCAGCATCGTTGAAACGAAACTTCGAAAGCGCATGATCGTCGGCACGGCTGGACATATCGATCACGGCAAGACCAGCCTGGTGCACGCGCTCACCGGTATCGATACCGATCGGCTCAAGGAGGAGAAGGCACGCGGCATCACCATTGAGCTTGGCTTCGCCTACATCCCGACCGACTCGGGTGGCATGCTCGGATTTGTCGATGTGCCCGGCCACGAGCGTTTGGTGCACACGATGATCGCCGGCGCGGCCAGCATCGACATCGCGTTGCTGGTTGTCGCCGCCGACGATGGCGTCATGCCGCAGACCCGCGAGCATCTGCAAATCCTGTCCCTGCTTGGAATCAACAAAGGTCTGGTTGCACTGACCAAGACCGACCTTGTCGACGCCGATCGTATCGCTGAGGTCGAGCGCGAGATCGACGCTGTCCTTGCACCAACGCCGCTCGCGGGCGCGCGCGTCACGGCGGTATCGAGCAGCACCGGAGCCGGGATCGAGGCGCTCAAGCATGAGCTCCGCCGACTTGAACTGCAGGAGCCGCGGCGCTCGACCGACAAGGCGTTCCGGCTCGCGGTTGATCGAAGCTTCAGCCTCGCCGGGGCCGGCACGGTCGTCACCGGTTCGGTCGTCTCCGGCGAAATCAGGCTGGGGGACACGGTTCTGGTAAGCCCCGCCGGCCACACCGCCCGCGTCCGATCGCTGCACGCCATGAACCGCGCCGCTGAACACGGTATCGAGGGTGACCGCTGCGCGCTCAATCTGAGGGGCCCGGATGTTCATCACAGCAATATCCGGCGCGGCGACTGGATCGTTGCGCCGACCAACGCAAGCGTGAGCAGCCGATGCGATATCGAACTGGTGCTACTCGACTCCGAGCGCCGTGGCTTGAGGCACTGGACTCCTGTGCAGGCCCATCACGGGGCGGCGCAGACCGACGCTCGCGTGGTCCTGCTCGAAAGCGACGTGCTGCAGCCCGGCCAAACCGGACTGGCGCAGCTGGTTGTCGATCAACCACAGCTCTTTCGCTACGATGACCGGGTTGTCCTGCGCGACACTAGCGCACAGCGGACGATCGCCGGTGCGCGCATCCTTGATCCTTCGGCGCCCGATCGGAATCGACGGCGTCCCGAACGGCTTGCTTTGTTGCGGGCACTGACATCCAGGCCGCCGGCTGAAGCCCTCAAACAAGCCCTCGCTCTGCCGCCCTTCCTGCGCAGCTGCGACGTGCTGCTGCGCGACTGGGGTTTGACGGAGCGCGGTCTGGAAAACCTTGCGCCCGATCTCGTGTTCCTTCCGTCGGGCGATGACACGTTTCTCACGACACCAAATCGACTATCCGAGTTGACGGCGACACTGGTCGCCACGCTCAACGGCCGCCATGACAAGGAGCCGATGTCGCCAGGTGTCGGTTCTGAGACGCTACGGACATCCCTGCCCGTTCGAATGCCGCGTCCGCAGTTCTCAGCTCTGCTGGCACACGCAATCGCAACCGGAGAGGTTGTCAACCACGACGGACTGTTGCGGGTGCGTGGTCACGAAACACGATTGCCGCCGGATGTCGCACGTGTGCAAAGCGGAGTTCGGGACCTGCTGTCGCAGTCGCCATTTCGTCCGCCGCGCGTCGGCGACCTGGCGACAGCGATCAAGGCCCCAGAGCCCACCGTCCGGAAGATCTGCAAGCAGCTGGCGCGCGCCGGCATGATCGTCGAGATCGCGCCGGATCATTTTCTCTTGCGCAGCGCCGTGCTCGAGAGCGCGCGCGTCGCCGCGCAGCTGTCGGCCGACACCGGAGGCGCGTTCACCGCTGCGCAGTTCCGTGACCGGCTCGGCAACGGCCGCCAGCTCGCGATCCAGATTCTCGATTACCTCGACCGCCGCGGCGTCACCTTGCGCAAGGGTGATACCCGACGGCTCGGAAAGCAACCGGATCAAGCGTTAGGAAATCTTGCATCTTCTTGGTAAGGAATTCGCGCGGAGGGGACGCGTTCCCGGTGGGACGTCCGGACTTCAAATCCGGGAAGGATCGTCAGACGGTTCTTGGTGGGTTCGACTCCCATTCCCTTCCGCCAGCAAGGATTGAGATCATGGCGACTGCACTGCGATTGACCGAACTCGCGCATGGCGGCGGCTGCGGTTGCAAGCTGGCACCGGCCGTCCTGCAGCAATTGCTGGCGGGATCGCCGGCCGCGGCGGCGTTTCCTCAGCTTCTCGTCGGCACCGAGACCGCGGATGACGCCGCGGTATGGCAGCTGCCGGATGGCAACTGCGCGATTGCGACCACGGATTTCTTCATGCCCGTCGTCGACGACGCCCATGATTTTGGTCGGATCGCCGCCACCAACGCGATCAGCGATATCTATGCGATGGGCGGGACGCCGCTGTTCGCGCTTGCGATCCTCGGCATCCCGCTCGGCAAGCTGCCGATCGAGGTGACGCGCGATATTCTTGCCGGCGGCGCGGAGGCGTGCCGCGGCGCCGGCATTCCGGTCGCCGGAGGACATTCGATCGATACCGCGGAGCCGATCTACGGTCTTGCGGTGATCGGCAGTTGTCGGCCGGAACAGCTGCGCCGGAACTCCGGCGCGCGCCCCGGCGATGCGTTGATCCTGACCAAGGCGATCGGTGTTGGCATCTACGCCAATGCCTTGCGCAAGGGAGCGCTTGATCGCGCGGGCTACGCCGAAATGTTGGCGAGCACGACGCAGCTCAACAGCGTCGGCGCGCAGCTCGGCCGGCAAAACGCAGTGCACGCGGTCACCGACGTGACGGGTTTCGGCTTGCTTGGGCACGGCCTGGAGATGGCCCGTGGCAGCGGCGCGACGCTGCGAATCAAGGCGGGCGCCGTGCCGCTGCTCATTCAGGCTCAGGCGCTCGTGGACCAGGATTTTGTCACCGGCGCCTCACACCGCAACTGGGACAGTTGCTCGCGCGACGTTTCGATCCCCGACGCCCTGCCGCTTACGATGCGACACCTGCTCACCGACGCACAGACCTCGGGCGGATTGTTGGTGTCGTGCGCAGCCTCGGCCGCGCGGGATATTCTGGCGATGATCAGAGATCACGGCTATCAGCGCGCGGCCGTGGTCGGCTCGGTTGAAGCAGGCAACGGCCATCTTGTCGTGGACGTCAACTGAGCCGCGGTCCGAGCGCGCTCCAAGCCCCTTTCGCGTCAATCAAAGTGGGCTATACTCACCCCAAATTTTCGGTCGAGGAGATCGCTCCATGCGCATCGTCAACCCGACTTTCGGCGTCGCGCCAGCAGAGAGCAAGCCGCAGGCTCCGGCAGCCCCGGTCAACTGGCTTACCGACCCGATCGTGCTGTTCGGCAACAACAAGCCGAACGCCAAGGAGCTGCTTGAAGGCGTTCGATCCAAGCTGGCCGGCCTGCGGCCGACCGACAACATCGACTACGTTTTCAAGGACAGCGCCAGCCAGCCGGCTCCGACAGGCATGATCGATGCGGTGGCGCAAAAATACCGGATCGCGCTGCTTGCGCTTGGGGATTGAGGATCCTGCTCATCGTGGAGTTTCCACGACAGCGTTGAACTTCGAAAGCGTGGCGTCGAGGCGATCGTGATCGCGACGGAGACGTTCAAGACACTGATCGCGGCGCAGGCTAAGGCACGCAAGCTGGAGCCTCACCTGATCGTGGTGAAGCATCCGGTCGGCGGGCTGAACGCCCAGGAGCTGCAGGAGCGGATCGAGGCGGCGTTCGCAAGTCTCTCGTCGGAGATGCGAAGCCACTGATCGGCGGACGCGAAATGGAGGGCTGCGGATCGTCGCAGCCCTTTTTGCTGGACAGGGGATGCGCTATGGCAGACGCCGCTGCGATCGAGGAATCCGAGGTCCTGGAGGTCGGCGATCTCGACTCAGAGGCGTTCACCGAGCTTGCGATCGAGCAAGGCTGGAGCGACGGCATGCCGCTCGTGCCGCCGATCGAAAAGGCGGTGGCGCGCTTCATCGAGGCATGCCGCGGCGACAACGAGCCCATCGATCCGATCTCGCCGCGCCAGGTGGTTCCGACCATGCAGAGTCTTGCCGCCAACGCCGTCATGGCGGGCTGCAAGCCGGAGTATTTTCCGGTGGTACTCGCTGGCCTCCGCGGCGTCCTGAATGCCGACTACAATCTGCACGGCACGCTCGCCACCACGCATCCCTGCGCGCCGATGATGATGGTCAGCGGTCCCTTGCGGCATGAGTTGTCGATCAATTGCGGCAGCAATTGCTTTGGCCAGGGTTGGCGCGCCAACGCGACGATCGGCCGGGCGCTCTCCTTGATCCTCATGAACGTCGGCGGCGCGAAGCCTGCCGTGATGGACCGATCGACCATGGGCTCGCCGGCAAAGTACTCGTTCTGCTTCGGAGAAAACGAGGAGGAGAGTCCATGGGCGCCGTACCATGTGCGCCGCGGCTTCGCCCGCGACGACAGCGTTGTGACGGTGATGGCGGCGGAGCCTCCGCACAACATCAATGATCACGGCAGCAACAGCGGCGAAGGCATTCTCACAACATTCGCATCGACCATGGCGCAGGCCGGCGCCAACACGATTTACGGCGGGGGACCATCGATCGTCGTCATCGGACCCGAGCATGCCGCGACGCTGGCGCGCGACAAGTGGACCCCCGAGACGATCCAGCAGCAGCTTTATGAGCGCGCGCGTGTGCCGGAGGCCAACGTCTCGCCCGAGAACCGCGAACGCTATGCGGAAACCGGCCACGTTCCGGAGAACGGCTTCTACAAGATCGCGCCCGGCGCCGACGCCATTCACGTGCTGGTCGCCGGCGGCGCCGGCAAGCATTCGGCCTGGATCCCGAGCTTCGGCGGAACGGCGGTTATCTCGGTTCGCGTCAAGCAATTGCGATAGCACGCCATGCTTGTCGGTGCCGACGATGGCCTGATCTTTGCCGCCGATGCGGACTGGAACCGCGCGCAACAAGCGCTGACGGAAGCCGGTTTCGGCGACGGATTGCCGCTCGTGGTACCGACGCAGGCGCGGATGCAGCAAATGCTGGCCGGCGTCGCTGATCCCGACCATTCGCTCGGTGCAATGGCGCCGCTGTTCGGCGAACTGACAATCGAGGCAATCGCCTACTGCTGCGTACTGGCCGGCTGCAAGCCGGCCGAGCTGCCTGTCGTCGCGACCGCCGCGGTCGCAACGCTCGCGGATGAATTCAATCTGCTCGGCATTCAAACGACCACAGGCACACCGGCGGTCTGCGTCGTGGTGCACGGGCCTGTGATCCGCGGGCTCGGCCTGAACTCAGCGACGAATTGCCTCGGACCGGGCAATCGTGCCAATGCCTGCATCGGCCGCGCCGTGCACCTCGTCCTCACTCACATCGGTGGCGCGCGGCCTGACATCGCCGACATGGCGACGATGGGCCAGCCGGGCAAATACATCTTCTGCTTTGCCGAAGGCGGGCACCCGTTGATCCCGCCGTTGTCGCGCCGTCGCGGCATCGATGCCAACACAAGTGCAGTGACCGTGATCGGCGTGTCCGGCACGCTCGAGGTGCTGCCGCGCCAGCCGGCCGACAGTGCTGAACTGGCGCTGCTCGCCGTCACCGATGCGATGCACGGTGCCCGGCTCGCCTACGGCGCCGGCCGCGATCGGCCCGCAGGCGAACAGTTCATCCTGATCCCGCCCGAGATCGCAGATCTCATTCAGAAGCGCGGATGGGACGTATCCAGAATGCAGGAATTCATCCTGCAGAATTCGCCGCCGTCGCTCGGCGGAGCTCCGTGGCCACTGGCCCGCTCGGCCAACGACATCAACTGCATCCTCACCGGCGGCGCCGGCATCAAGATGACGTGCCTTGCGCCATGGGGCGGTGGAACCTATTCGGTGACGCGTCCGCTGCTGTCGCTCTGATGATTGCGCGGACGCCGAATTTCAATCTGCGTCATGCCACTCGCCGCTCTTCAGAAATCGGTCGATCGACATCGCGGCGACCGTTCCATCGCCCATCGCTCCTGCAGCGCGATGCGACGAATATTGCCTGACATTTCCCGCCGCGCAGACGCCTTGCGCACCTGTGCGCATAGCCGCATCGACGATCACGTGTCCACTTGCGTCGAGCGGAAGCAATCCCCGTGCAAGATCGGAATTTGGGATTAGGCCGATAAACGGGAAAACAGCTGATGTCGCTAGGTCAAATTCACGGCCGATGAAGAGGTCCTTCACCCGCACGTGCGACACCGCCTCACCGCCTTCGATCCCGACAACCGTCGTCTGCGTGCGCACCTCGATCTTCTTGTTAGAGCGGATACGCTCTTGGTAGGTCGCCTGCCCGGTCAGTGCGGTAGCGCGCTCTAGAATGAACACCTTTGACGCATGATCGGCCAGCGTCAACGCTTCCTGCAACGCTGAATCTCCGCCGCCGACGATCACGGCGACTTTGTCGCGCAACAGCGGCGCGTCACAACTCGCGCAATCGCTGACACCCTTGCCGGCGAAGCGCTGTTCGCCATCGAGCCCTAGCTTCGCGAATGATGCGCCGGTCGCGAGGATCACAGCGCGTGCAAAGACGTCATCTTCATCGGTCTTAACCATCCAGCAATCAATAAGACCCCGCGCAACGATCGCCTGACAACTGGCCATCATCAGTTCTGCGCCGGCAGCATCGGCCTGCTCCTGGGCCATCGGAGCAAGGTCGTAGCCGGCGATACCGTCGGGGAAGCCTGGCACGCCGTCGACCTTGTCGATGCTGATGAGCTGGCCACCGGGAACACCTCCGGTCAGCACGATCGTCTTCCAGCCCCGCCGCGCGGCGGTCAGCGCCGCGGTCATCCCCGAGATGCCGCCGCCCACGATCGCGACGTCAACGCTCCTGGCCATTCGCCGAGACTCCATTGCAGCGCGTCGCCGCGTATCCGATAGCCGCCCCGCATCCGACCTGTGGACAGTTCAGGCCGTCAGTTTCCTCGCTCTCGATGAAAGCCGCAAGCCGTCAGCGCCACTCGTCGATGAGAACGGTGGGATTTTCCTTGTTGAACGTGCCCGGCCCGCGGCCCGCGTATCGCCCCCCGAATATCTTGAAGGCGGCCTGCGTCTCACCGCCCGTCACGACGATTTTGACTTCCTCGGGCAGGAAAATGTTGATCAGGTCATCCGGAGCGGCCTTCAACCGGCTGGCATAGGGCTCGATGCCGGCGACTGCGTGCGGGAGAATTAGGGTTTGCGCCCACTGATCGTCCCAGTAGTCGCGTGCCGTGAGTTTGGCATTCTCGGCGCACCATTTGATGAGGGACTCTTTACTATAGCCTAGGTCGACGAAGCCTTTGGCAACCAGCGGGTCCATCACGATCAGCGGCTGCTGATAGTGCTCGAGCGCGGTCAGGCAGCGGATGAACTTGGATTTCCAGTTGTCGCGCGGACCGTAGCCCGACTGCGTGTACCAGCCACCAAAAAACATGCTGACGGTGCTGTCGGTCGCCTTAAAACCTTCGTCGACATGAAACGGCGCCCACGGGCTGCGCTCTTCATTCTCGGCAAAGCAGGCCGTGTAAGCGAGCCAGTTACCGAGCGAACCCATATAGGTATCGCCGGGCACGGAGCCGCCCTGGACATTCTGGCACATCAGACTGTAGGCGCGGCCAATGGTCGAATTGGCAAGATTGTACGGGCCGAGCGCGCCGATCCCGCAGTTCATCCCGATCTCGTTGCGGATCGGCCCGTTGACAACAGATAGTGCGGCGAAGGACGTCGTGCTCGACGAGCGCGCCGTGACACCGCTGGTCGCCATCGCGAGAATGACCGGCAGATATTCCGGCCGAGCGCCGGCCATGACAGCGTTGACCGCGACCTTCTCGACGTCGAATTCCCAGAACTCGCGGAACGCCGTCGGCCGCATCTTGCCGACGATCTTGTCGCGCGCCTGGCGGGTGCCCTTCAGCATGCGCTCGACCCGCTCTTCGGTGGGCAGGACGACAGGCAGAAAATCGGTCCAGCGATTGCGGATAAAGAGCTCGTGCAGATTCTCTTCGGTGTCCGGTTCAAGCAGTCTCGGGATCGAGCGATCGAACGTCGCGCCTTTGAGATCTTCGGCCCCGAGCGGCTTCGTCAGACCGTCGATCACCCCCTGCATGAACGGGCGCTTCAAAACAGGATCATTGCCTTCGACGTAGCCGCGCAGCTTATCGCAATCGAGACCGACCAGCGGCTGCGGCACGAACACGTTGCGCAGCGTCGGCATGCCGCCGGCAAGCGCGGTGGCTTTCGCCAGACGCGCAAAGGCGTCGGTGTTGATCGGGACCGTGGGTACCCCTGCTTCCTCAAGGGCTAAGGCCAACCCCACGACCGTGGGGCAACAGGTGCTTCAAAGTCCGACGCCGAGAATGGCGCCCTGCCCCTCGCGCGCAATCGTCGCGCGCATGTCGGGATCGTCGACCCAGCTTTCGCGCGGCTTGATGGTGCGCAGCACCACAGCCGGCAGGTGCGCGGCGAACCACAGGCGCATCTGTTCCATAAAGTTGTCGGAGTTCTCGAACAGGCAATCGACCAGGTAGATCACCTTGCCATCGAGGCGCTCGAGCCGCGGCGCAAGCCGCTTGCCGACGACCTTTGGCGGGAAACCGCGTGGATCGTGCACCGCAATCTTTTCCGCCAACTTGGGCCTCCGCAAGCTCTGGTCGCTTTACACCAGCGATTTGTCGGCGAACTATAGGAACAAAGACTGCAAATGCAACCAAGCCTGGAACAAACCGGCTTGAAGTTGACCCAGACCTGCGCACGGCGCTGATCGCGAGACTCGGTCTCGTCGTGTCCGCAAGCAGGCTCGGCTTGAGGGGAGCGAAAAATGGCGTCGAATCGCGTCGACGTTTCGGCAATCATCGAACGCCAGAAATTGTCGGGCTTTCTCGTCGCGCTGGTGGTGACATCCTGGATCATCACATTCTTCGATGGCTATGACATGAATGTCATCGGCTTTGCGGCACCCTATTTCGCCAAGGAATTCGACCTCACCCGCGTGATGATCGGCAACGTCTTCTCGGCCGGAACGTTCGGGCTTCTGGTTGGCGGATTCCTGTTCGGCTATCTCGGCGACAAGGTCGGCCGACGACCCGCAATCATCGCGTCGACACTTTCTTTCGGGCTGTTCACGCTCCTTATCGCCCTGGTCAAGAGCTACCAGTGGCTGCTGCTGCTTCGCTTTTGCGTCGGCTTAACCGCAGGCGGCATGCTGCCGCTGGCCTGGGCGCTCAACATCGAATACGCGCCACGGCGCTACCGCGCGACCGTCGTCACGCTGATCATGATCGGCTACTCGCTCGGAACGGCACTCGGCGGCCCAATCTCGAACGCGCTGGCGCCGAATTACGGCTGGCAGTCAATCTTCGTCTTCGGCGGCGTACTTTCGCTGATTTCAGGCTGCATCCTGTTCGTCACGCTGCCTGAGTCGATCCGCTTCCTGGCAAGTCGAAAATCGCGATCCGCAAGTCATTGCTCACACACTCAGACGCGTCGCGCCGGACCTCGGCGTTCCGGCCGATACCCAATTCGTTGTGGCCGACGAAGAGGGACACTCAAAATCGTTCCGCCCGGCGCTCCTGTTTGTCGACGATCTGCGCTGGATCACGCCGCTGTTGTGGGTCGCCTACATCTTTTCTTCGATGGCCACGTTCTTCCTGGCCACCTGGACGCCACTGGTGTTCGAAGCACTGCACTTCACGCGCGCCGATGCGGCATTGGCCGGCACGTTGATCTCGATCACCGGTGCGATCGGCGGTTTGCTGTTGATGCGCTTCACCGACACCAAGGGCGCCATCGCAATCGCCATCATGCCGCTGCTTGCAATCCCGCTCTTGATCGGAGTGGGCGTCATCGATTTCGACTATGCCGGCCTGTTCATTGCCACGGGACTCATCGGCCTGACGGTGATCGGCGGCCACTTCGGCATGCACACCCTCGCCGGCATGTATTACCCCAGCCACTATCGAGCCAACGGTGCAGGATGGGCGACGTCGGTCGCCAAGGTCGGTTCGATTGCAGGTCCATGGCTGGCCGGCATCATTCTGTCGACCAGCCTGCCAGTCCGCAATATCTTCGCAATTCTGGCAATCTGCCCGGCGGTCGTCCTGATTTGTGTTTTCCTGATCGGGCGCATACACACTCGGTTGCTTCGCGAAGAAAGCGCCTTGCAAGCGCAGCGAACTTAGTCGCTCCGTCGGTTGCCAGTTCGGGCCTACCCTTCCGACGGGCGAGCCATACATCCGAGGGCAGAAGAGACATGCTTAGTTCCGAGGCCATCAACAAGACTGACAAAAACACGATCGATGCCGCGGACCTGGAATCGATGATCGGACAGGATGTCGGCGTTTCCGACTGGGCGCTAATCGACCAGCAGAGGATCAATGCATTCGCAGCGGTTACTTTCGATCCCTATTTCATCCACACCGACCCAGAGCGTGCCGAAAAAGAGACCCAGTTCGGGGGCACCATCGCTCATGGCTTTCTGACGCTCTCCATGCTGTCGGCGATGGCCTATGACGCGCTACCCGATATCAAGGGGCGGACGGTCGGGATGAATTATGGGTTCGACAAGATCCGCTTCTTGTCGCCCGTCCCGGCAGGATCACGCATAAGAGGGCGCTTCAAGATCGCCAGCGTGCAGCGCAAGCCGGGCCAAGCGGTTGTGAAATACGCCGTCACTGTAGAGATCGAAGGCAAGGACAAACCGGCGCTCGCTGCCGAATGGCTGACCATCGCCTTCCTCTAGGGATTGCGTAGCATGTCACTTATTTCGGCCTCGGCTTTTGGATAACGCACTGGCCGCAAGAATGAGGGAATATCTGAACATGTCACTCAGGAGCCACGTTGTGTGCGGGGTCCTCTTGGCCCTGATAGTGATGCCCTTGTTGACCATGGTCGCGGCGGCGCAATCGGCGGCCAGCTCCTATCCGAACCGTCCGATGAAACTCGTCGTGGGATTTGCGCCTGGCGGCGGCAACGACATCATCGCGCGACTGCTCGCCAACAAGCTCAGCAAGTCACTCGGCCAGCCGGTCATCGTCGAGAACAAGCCGGGCGCAGGAGGCGCTGTTGCGGCCGCGTTCGTCAAGTCTCAGCCAGCCGACGGATATACCCTTCTGGTGGGGGCGAGCGGCGCAATGGTCATCGGCCCCGCGGTCGGAACTCCGGTGGAGTACGACACCGCTTCGGATTTTGAGCCGATCAGCATCCTCGGCACGTTTCCGCTCGTGCTGTCCGTCAACGCGCAATCACCGCACAAAACGCTGGCCGACCTCGTCGCCTGGTCAAAGGCGAACCCGACGATTGCAAACTATGCCAGTGCTTCACCGACGTTCACGCTGGCAACCGAGCTGCTGAAGCTGAAAACCGGTGCTTCGCTGCAGCGGGTCACATACCGGAGCAGCAATGATTCCGTACTGGCGATCCTTGCTAACCAGGTTACGGCGGCAATGACCGATCCTCTGCCGGCGATGCCGTTGCTGCGCGATCAAAAGCTGCGCGCGCTCGCCGTCACGTCGGACAGTCGGCTCGCCGAACTTCCCGATGTGCCCACCATGGCGGAGGCCGGAATCAAGGGTGCGGAAGCCGAATTCTGGACGGGCCTGTTCGCGCCGAAGAATACACCGAAGGAAATCGTGGGCCGCCTCGAATTGGAGGTGAGGGCAGCCATGCAAGATCGCGACGTACGTGAACGGCTACGCTCTCTCGCAACTGATGCGGCGAGCTGCAGCCCCGCCGAGTTCGCCGAGCGCATCAGAACCGAGCTCAAGGCCTGGGGCTCTGTGGCCAAAGCCGCGAACGTCACCATCGAGTGAGCCCTGAGATATGACTTGGCGCCTTCATGCGCCCGTGGCCCGAACTGCGTTGGCGTGCGCTCCCATCACTC
>CAVXOW010000002.1:0-16880 GCA_963763485.1 uncultured Alphaproteobacteria bacterium
CTTGCCGCCGCGATTCGCGTAATCGTCGAGGATGCGGTCCCGCTCGGGCTTGGGCAGACCCGCGAGTTGTTTGACATGCGCATAGAAGCGCACGAGATCGTTGCCTTCCTCGCGCAATATGGCACGAAATGCCGGAACGCGATCAGTGTAGAGTGCAATCGCGGCAAGATTCGCGTTGTTTGGGTGATGTGCAGAACCACCCTTCGTAGCCGATGAGACCTGGGTCGTTCACTTTGGCCGCGTCGTACGCCACCCTCATCGCAGCAAAAGCCTCCTCCTTCAGCCGGCGCTTCTCGCTCGCAGGAGCGCTACTGGCATAGATCTCCGCGAGTCGCGATCGCGTTTTGCGGACCAGCGCATTGAATTCTGCACGCGTCCGCTCCGTGCGTTCGAACTGCGCCACGAGTTCGGGACTATGCTCATGCGCCAACCATCGTTGGAGTCCGGCGCGTTCGACGGTGACCGCATACGATTCGTTGAACACGGTGTCGCCTGGTACATAAAGCAGCTGATGCGCGAGCTCGTGGAAAATGAGCCTCGCAACCTCGGTCTCCGGCCAGCGGACGAACGATGACAAGACCGGATCGTCGAAATAACCAAGTGTCGAGTACGCCGGAACGTTTCCTACGTAGACGTCGTCTCCCTGCAGACTCGAGGCGCTTCGCCTCGCTAATAGCGTCCGCATGCCGGAAATAGCCGCGATAGCTGACGCAGCCCGCGACCGGAAAGCACCAATCGCGCGGGGACAACGACAGCTCCGGCGTCGCAAATACCGTCCATGAGACAAAAGGACGGCCAAGATCGGTGTACCGCATATAGCTTCCATTTGCTGGCAGGTCAAGCTCACGACTTGCAAACTTGCGGATTTCCGCAATGCGCCCGAGGCGGGCCTTGAGAGCCTCATCACTGGTATCTGCGATGACCTCGGGTATCGGCCGCGCACGCGATAACAGCTGCCATTCACCCCAAGCGCTCTGCCAATAGTAGTCGAGAGGCGAAGGCAACGCGCATGCACTCAGCAGACACGCCATCGACGCGACCGCGGCGATGCCGAACTTCCCGAAGATCGCGTTCTGCGCGTACGCGCTTCTCGGTACCAGCGCCGGTTGCCCCGGCACAAAGCCACTGCCAGATGGTACGCATTTCCATGATCCTCCATCAAAAGCTGCAGCGATTCTGACCGTCTACGGATGTCGCCGTCTTGAGTCGTCGTTGACATGAAGTGCACACAATAGTTCAGGTGCACCGGCTGCGTTTAGGTGCCGGAACCCCGATGCGGCAGTGGCATCGCCGCGTCAGTGCTTATCTGGCGCCGGGCCTTGCACGACCTGCACCCAATGCTGCGGCTGCAGGTATCGCTTGAGCGCGTCCTGTACCTGCTGTGCGGTCAGCTCGAGATAGTGCCCGGCAGCCACCATCGGTTGATTCAGTGGTTCGCCCCTGTAACTCCACCTCAGCAGCGAGCGCGCAATGCGGTTCACGCTCGCGACCTCCAAGCGGGATCGAGCGGATCTGATACTGGCGCGCGTTATCGAGCTCGTCGTCTCTCACGCCCGTCTGCTGCATGGCCCTGATGTTGTCCAGCACCAGCGCATCTACCGGCGCCACCTTGTCCGGGTCGCTTCCGTACTCGACATAGAAGATCGAACGCGAGCGGTCGAACTGCAGGCGGGACTCGGCACCGTAGGCGTAGCCGTGCTTGACGCGAATGTCCGCCATCAGCCGCGAAGCGAAGCCGTTGCCGCCGAGCACGTCGTTGCCGAGCTGCAGCGCATAGCGATTCGCATCGTACAGGTCGAGCTCCAGCGTCTGGCCCATCAGCACCTGATCCTGGGATGCGTAGGGATTCGGCACGACCGCGTAGCTCGGCAGATTGGGCGGCACCCTGGGTGGAATCACATTGGGTTTCGGGCCCTGCGCCTTCCATTGGCCGAAGTACTTCTCGATCTCCGCCTTTGCCTGATCCGGCGTGACGTCGCCGACCACTACGATCGTGGTCAGGTCGGGACGGTAGGCGTCGTCGAAGTAGTGCCTGACATCGGCCGGAGCGAGCTTGCCGACCGTCGCGGGCGTCGCTTCGCGCAGGCTGGGGATCGCCGGCGGGCAGCAGGCCCTGCCTGAGCGCGCGGAGCATCTTGTACTCCGGTGTCTGCAGCTCGCCGGCGAGCGTCCGTGCCAGCGTCTGCTGCTGGACAGCGAATGCCTGCTGAGGCAGCGCCGGATGCAGTACGTTGTCAGCCAGCAGCTGCAGACCCCGATCGAAGTCGGCGCTCGGCACGGAGAGACTGAAGTCCTCACCGCCGGACTCGCTCGCGGCGATGGCGTCGAGCGCCTTGTGGAACGCCGTCCGGTCGAGTGTCGCCGTGCCGTAATCGAACAACGATGCGAGCAGCCGGCCGACACCTTCCTGGCCTGCGGGCTCCTGCAATCCGGCATCGTGATCGACGTGGCCGACCACGGTGACGGTCTTGCTGACCGTCTCGGGCTGCACGATCAGCGTGATCCCGTTGGCGAGTTTCAGCTGCGTCGGATCGAGTGTCCAGTGCGGCATCTCCAGCCGGGCGAGCGCCTGGGCCGCCCAGTCCGGAAGCGGCACGTCCAGCTTGTCGTTGCCGGCGAAGGACTCGGTGCCGCCGAAGCCCGAACTGTCCGGCGGACGCTTGCCGTTGGCATCGGGCGTCAGCACGATGGTCACGCGCGCCTGCGGCCTGAGATATTCGCGCGCGATGCGGTTGACGTCGTCCGCCGTGACCGCCTGAATTCGCTGCTCGGCCGCCTCCGGTGAATCGAGTCCCTGCCAGGCGAGCGCCCGCGACCATGCGCTGGCAAGGCTCACCGCACTGTTCTTATTGAATTCGAATTGCGCGAGCTCGGAGCGTTTGGCGGCCTCGACCAGGTCGGGCGACACGCCGTCCTTGAGCAACGCTTCGATCGTGCGGTCGAGATGCGCCCGCGCCTGCTGCGCGTCGCCGCCCTTCGCGAACCCGACCTCGACACTGGCGATGCCGCCGTGGCTGAACGGCTGGATCTGCGCGTCGGCGCTGAGCACCGTGCCTTGCGCAGCCAGCTCGGAGAGCCCGCTGCGGGGATTGTTGAGAACATCGACCAGCACCTGCGCGGCGGCATCGTCGTTCGAAATCATGCCCGGCATGCGGTACAGGAACTGCACCGTGCCGGTGGCGTCCGGCGTGGTGCGCGCGATGGTCTGCGCCTTGAACGGTTTCAGCGTCACCGGCTTGCGCGCCGGCGTGGGCCGGGACGGCATCGAGCCGAACAGCGCCTTGACGTTGTCCAGCGTCGCCGATGGGTCGACGTCGCCGACGATCACCAGGATCGCGTTGCCCGGCTGATACCAGTCATCGTAGAACGCGCGCAGCATCTTCGACGTGGTCTTGTCGAAGGAGGGCCGCGTGCCCAGAGGATCCTTGGCATAGCCGGTGCCGGCGTACAGGATGTCTTCCGCCCGCTCGAACGCGAGGAAGCCGGGGTCCGAGATGTCGCGGGAGACTTCCTGCTCGATCGCGCCCCGCTCGAGCTTCCAGTCCGCGTCGGTCAGCAGCGCGCCGCGCATGCGGCCGGCTTCGATGCGCAGCAGCACGTCGAGGTAGGTGGCGGGTGCGACGAAGGTGTACTGAGTGGCGTCATTGGTGGTGAAGGCGTTGCTCTCGCCGCCCATCTTGCCGGTGATTTCATTCAACTGGGCGCCGGTCAAGCCCTTGCTGCCGCGGAACATCATGTGCTCCAGCGCATGCGCGGTGCCCGGAAAGCCCTTCGGCGTCTGATAACCGCCGGCGAGGTAGGTGACCTGGGTGGTGACGACCGGCGCCAGCGTGTCGCGCACGATAACCACGCGCAGGCCGTTGTCGAGGACAGCGCGCAGCACACCGCCCCCCGGTGCGGCCGTCGCGGCCGAGGGCGCGCTCGCGGCGCGAACGGGCCAGGGGCCGGCGAGCAGCCGAATGCGAGCATGACGCCGGCGGCCAGCGTTGGGAGGAGGCGAAGTTTCATCGGATTGGGCTCCTACGGCGAAGGATGGTCGAGCGGAGAGCGGAGCGGCATACGATTCAGCTCCGTCGACGTGACCGATGAGCCGCCCGGGCGGGTCGATCCGGCGCCCCGGCATCGCGGTCAGCGCGCGTCGTTGCCGACGAAGACTCGGGCCGCGCTATGACATCGGATGTGCCCCGCCTGTTCACCCGGTCTTGCATTCAGGCGGAGCGGCTACTCCCGGCCGATGCGGACCAGCGGACGAATGGACCGGCGGGTCGGCAGGACGCCGCCGAGGTTAGCCGATCCGGGAGGCGTTCGCGCGGGTCACGGAGCGAGGATCCGGGCTAGAAGGGTGGGGTGCGATCAATCGCCGAAACGCGGCGCTCATTGCGTCGTTGTCGTCTTGCCCTTGTTGGCGATCGCCTTTCTAATCGCCTCGACCGTCTTGGTTGCGCGGAACTCGACGATCTTCTTCGCGATCTCGGTCGCCTTCGCCTTGTCTGCAATGTTAACGCCGTCGATGGTCGCTTTGCCAATTTTCACCCGCTGTTCCCACCGGATCGTGTTGGGATCGGTGTGGAACATGTTAAGCGATATTGCCGGATCGTCGTGAATGTGGTCGGAAACGCTTGGCATGCGTACGCCGATCTCAACGAGATACTGGAGAACACCAGCGTAGTCGTAGTACTCGGGAATGTGCGCGACGACGGGGCTGCCCTTCCACTTGGCGCTGAGTTTCTCGGCGACAGCTTTCTGGCCCGCCTGGTTGCCGCCGCTGTCGCCGATCAGGATGATGTTCCGGAACCCATGCGCCTTTAGGCTTGACACGGTATCGGTCAGCACAGCCTCGAACGTTGCCTCCCGCACAGTCAGCGTGCCCGGCGTGACCATGTGGCCGGTCATGGGATCGATGCCGCCCTCGGGCACGAGCGCGATGATGGGCGCGCACAGCGCGTTGCCAAGCTTGCGGGCAATGGCGTCACAGTTCGACTTCAGCACGTAGTTGTGCTTGCCGAGCGCCAGCCATGGGCCGTTCGGCTCGATGCCGCCGGTGGAAATGATCGCGGTGGTCTTTCCCGCTTTCATCGCGTCGCGCACGTCCATCCAAGTCATCTCTTCCAGCCACACGGTGTCGGGCGCTGCAGAGGGTTGGGCGTGTCGATGCAGTTGTCTCGGGTCGGCCCAAGTCCGTGGGGACCAGCGTCCGCCGGACCCGCGGTCGCGCGGCGGCGGCGACTGCCGGGACAACGCATACTTTGTAATCGGCGCACCACAAGTCGTTGGGCGCGCTCGGCCTGGACAAGCCGGTGCCCTGAGCCTTGTACGGATGGCGCCGACGGCCACGGCTAACCAGGCCGTGGCGATCAAGCACCGCGTGCACCGTACTGATCGCCGGCGTCTGGACGTCGTCGTGCAACCGGCGCAGCTTCTCGCGGATCTTGGGTGCACCCCAGCTCGGATGCTCACGCTGCAGTCGCACGATCAGCGTTTCGACCTGCACCGGTAGCTGGTTCGCATGCCGGTAGGGCCGTCGGCTGCGATCGGTCAGTCCAATGACACCGCAGTCCTTGTACTGCTCGTAGATCTTGTAGCCGGTCTTGCGCGAGATATCGAATTCCCGGCAGAGCACTGCCATCTTCTCGCCGCCGAGGAGCCGGGCCACAAACCGCAGCCGCTCATCCATCTTGGAACACTCCTGCCAAGGCACTTTGCGCTCCCGCAAAGTGCAGAAGTGTTACCCATCTCCCCGGAATGAACTGTTACCCTTCTCTCGGGAAGGGCAAAAATGACGACAAGAGTCTTCTCGACGGCAGTGGCCCTGCTCGCCGCTACGTTGCTGCTTGTCGTTTCGGGCTGCCAACAAGCAACTCGGCCGGCAGCGGCGACAGGCGGCATGACGGTGGCGGAATCCGAAACGCTTTTCCGCGCAAAGGCATTGCAGGATCCTGGCAATGCCCGCCAGCAGGCTGCGCGCGGCACGTTCGATCCCGGATACGGAACCTACACGCTGGGCAAGTTGATGATCATGAAATTGCGCAATGACTGGACGGCGACGCGCGGCGGTCGCAGCGCGTGGAAGGCCTTTCACGACAAGTTCCTGAGCTACGGAGCGCCGCCGGTGCCTCTGGTGCGGCGCGCAATGCTCGGCGAGGCAGCAGGATCCTTGTTCTGAAATGGACGCTGGAATTGCCGGCCGCCGGTCGCGAATTCGGGCCGCCCTTGCGGGCAAGCCCGGTTGCCTTCGGCCCCCCGCGACGCGTATAATTTGTCGCATGGACGGAGCATTTTACGGACGCCAAGAAAGCTTCGGCCAGAAACTCAATCCGGGTCGTTAGCTCAGCTGGTAGAGCAGCGGACTCTTAATCCGTTGGTCGTAGGTTCGATCCCTACACGGCCTACCAACCAAATCAAGAACTTGTTTGGCCTTTCCGGTCAAACGGGTTTTTGCGTCTGTGGATTGGGCTACTTTTGGACCACTCGCATTAGCGAGCCGGAAGTGGACCGACTCGGAGTCGAGTTCTCGACTTGCCCAAGATGAAGCAGATCGACGCGCCTGCAACCCAGGCGCGATGGCGCGTGCGGACGGCAACGTCCGCGCGCTTCGATCGCAGTGTTTCATTGTGGGGTTCGACCATGGCATCCATCGACACACGCGTTCCACCGCACGGCAAGACTACTAGCTATCGCGCGGGGGCGAGCCTTAAGGGCTATCCGCAACAGTCGGCGAGCTTCGCCAGCAAGACCAAAGCAAGGCAGTGGGCGGCGGGCATCGAATGGTGCCATCCTGCCCCGCGCCAGCAGCAGTGCCCGAGCAGCGACGGCGGAGCACGCTTGAGCTCCCCAGGTTCCAGCGACGCGCCGACAGCAAACGCATGAGTCCTGAGCGCAGGCGACTGACGCATGCGCTGCTGCTCTCGCTGCTGATCCACATGTTGTTGTTGAGCCTGACCTTCGGTGGCCAGGGTTGGCTTCCGGGCTTCGGCTTTCCCTGGCAGGATCGACGGATCGAGGAACCCGATCTGCGCGTCGTAGTCGTTCCGGCGCAGGTCACAGCCACGGAGCCGGCCGTCACGCCAGTCACGGAGCCGTCGCAGCAGGAATCAGTCGAGCGGCCTGTTGCCAGCGGGCCGGCGCCGATGCCATCCGTGTCCCGTGCGCCGACCGCGCGGCAGAATGCACCAGCGATCGTGCCGGAGACGAATGCGAGGGCAGAGGTCAATTCAAGGACAGACGCCGCGACCGGTCCGGCCCCTGCGCAAACGCCTTTGCGCGCCGATCGACCGGGTGACACGGCGCCCCCGCCGATCCCCGCGCCGGCCGTGATCGCCTTGCCGCGGACCGACGAGGCCGCAGAGGTCGCACCCGCCGCTCCAGCGATGCCCGTCATTACGGCAGCGCCAAGCGTCTCGATTCCGGAGAACCCGATGCCGTCGCTTCGAGATGCTGGCGATACAGCGTGGGCGCGAATCGACCAAGAGGCGGAGGAGCGAGTCGTTGAGCTGCTGAAGCCCGATCCCTCCAAGCAGGAGGAGCAACGGCAGGCGGAGCGGGTGGAGGCGGCGCGGCAGGACGCCGCCCGACAGGAAGCGGCGCGGGCCGAGAACGCGCGGCTGGAGGCCGAACGCCAAGAGGCCGCACGGCAGGCGGCAGACCTGCAAGAGGCGGCGCGACAAGAGGCGGCACGGCAGACCGCGCTACTAGAGGCCGCAAAGATCGAGGCCGCAAAGATCGAGGCCGCAGAGATCGAGGCCGCACGGATCGAAGCCGCAAAGGTCGAGGCCGCAAAGGTCGAAGCCGCAAAGATCGAAGCCGCAAAGATCGAAGCCGCAAAGATCGAAGCCGCAAAGATCGAAGCCGCAAAGATCGAAGCCGCAAAGGCCGAAGCCGCAAAGATCGAAGCCGCACGGGTCGACGCTGCGCAAGCGGCGGCCGCAAGACGGGAAGCGGCGCTTCGGGCGATAGGACGACAGCTGGACGAGGAGGCCGCGCGGCGTGAAGCTGCAACGTCCACAGCGCGACTGTCACCCTCGTCGAGCAGCGCACGTCGATACAGGCTCTTCGGTCGCACTGACCCCAACGCGGAACTCATCCTGTACGCGGAAGCATGGGCCCGGAAGATCCAGCTGAACATGACGTTCAACATGGTCCGCGAAGCGGCGAAGCAGCCTCACACCGATCCCCTCGTGACGGTGGCCATTCGGAGCGACGGCTCGGTGGAGTCGGTGACCTTCGTTCAATCCAGCGGCGTGGCGGCCATCGACGACGCGATACGACGCATCGTGCACAGCCAGACGCCCTACCAAGTGTTCCCGCCGGGCCTGGCCAGCGAGTTCGACGTGATCGAGATCCGCCGAACCTGGTACTTCGACATGGCGATCCGGCTGTACTGATGGGAGTGACAGGCGTCAGGCGATTCTCAACGCGTTGGCCCAGGTTCCCCAACGATCATCGCTCAAGCGGTCACCAAAGCGGGCCCGAAGTGCTCGATAGCCGATTCTGGCGAATTGGATAATAGCGAAAGCCGCATGATTTCACGCCACCTCTTCGGAAGCCTCGACGTCGAGGAAAAGGAAAACCTGGTTCTTGCCGGGTTGACGGCTCGTATTGCAGCGTCATCTTGGCGCGCGGGGCAGCCAGGCTCGTTCAGGCTCCGCCTCCACTGAGGCCGTTACGCCGTCCACTGGGCGAACGAAAAAGTTTAATCCAAATCAAGCGAGGTGCGGAATGGGTTAGGTACACTCCGCACATCCAGACAGGAGGCACCATGGCCACACGTCGCACCACAATGAGAAGCCGGTCAGGCAAGAAGCTCTATGCCGTCCGTGACAAGAGCGGCAAATTCAAGGACATCCAGACCTACAAGCGCGCCCACGCTGCAGACATGCGCCACAAGTCGAAGGCCGAGAAAGAGGCGGCACAGGGTGCTATCGAAAAGAGGGTCAGGAAAGCGGCGAACGATGCCGTCAAGTCCGTCAAGAACTCAGTCCGGGGCGCAGTCGCTGCGGTGGAGAGGGCGGCGAAGCGCGCCGTGAAGCAGGTTTCGAAGCGGCAGCCAGTGCGCAAAACGAAGGTCAAGAGCGCAGCCAAGAAGAGGACCAGCAAGCCGGCGGCGAGAAGGACCGTGAAGAAGACGGCGAAGACCAGGTAGGGACATTCCTTCCGCATAACAGCGCGCACTACAGAGCCAGTCGCTGGCGTAGGCTCTTGGCCGCCCTCTCTGCCCTAGCATTTCAGAGCTTCGAAGCCCCGTGCGGGGTCGAAATTGCCTCGCTAGCTCGCATGGATTTCCAGGCCCCGGCGTCAGATTCTGTCCGGCACGGTCTTGCCGGCCTGCCTACTTGGAAATCAGTTCTTATCCGATGGCCGCCAAAGCGCCAAGTGCCCACACTAGCTTCACTCCGAAAGACCGCGACGGCGGTTTCCACTATTGGGGAGACAGAAAGATGCGTTACTTGATCCTAGCGTTGGCCCTCCTCCTTGGCCCCGCGCTTTCCGCTCGCGCGCAGCTCAGTGTCGATATCGGAGGTGCCGGGTTCAATATCGGTATCAACATGCCGGTGTACCCGCAGCTCGTGCTGATACCCGGCTACCCGGTCTACTACGACCCGTACGTCAATTCGAACTACTTCTTCTACGACGGCCTGTATTGGGTGTACGCAGGAGACAACTGGTACGCGAGCACTTGGTACAACGGGCCTTGGGATCTAGTCGCGCCGGAGGGTGTGCCGCAATTCTTGCTGCTGATTCCGGTACGCTACTACCGCGCGCCTCCGGTTTATTTTCGCAGCTGGTATCGCGATGCGCCGCCACGTTGGGGTGAGCACTGGGGCCGCAGCTGGGAACAACGCCGTGCCGGATGGGATCGATGGGATCGTCGCTCTGCTCCCGCCGCTGCGCCGTTGCCGGTTTATCAGCGTCAATATTCCGG
Source organism: uncultured Alphaproteobacteria bacterium (assembly GCA_963763485.1). Classification (GTDB taxonomy): domain Bacteria; phylum Pseudomonadota; class Alphaproteobacteria; order Rhizobiales; family Xanthobacteraceae; genus CAWCKS01. Next base: position 9,920 of record CAVXOW010000002.1, read on the forward strand.
CGACCGCTACCCGCGCGCCGTCCAACAACAACAGGCGATCCAATCCCAGAATTATCGCTATCAACCACGCGATGCCGTAGCGCAACAACATTTTCATCAGCGCGCTGCTCAAGGTGGTCAGCCGCAGGGCAACGCCGGCCGGACGCGCGCTCAGACGCAGCAGCAGCAGCAATACCACCCGCAACAACAGCAATCGACACAGGCGCAGCAGGTGCAGAGGATGCGTCAGGAGCGCCCGCCACAGTCGGCCGTGCAAACGCAGCCGCACATTCAAAATGGGCCGCAGGGAAGAGGCCCGGCAGGAGCGGGCTCGCCGCAGGGTAAAGGCCTCGAGACGAGGGCTGCGCCGAGGGAAATCAGGGCGGCGCCGCAAGCTTCCGGACCGCAAGGCAGGGGCGCGCAGAACCGAGGCGGACCACAGGAAGCCCGGGGGGGACCGCATGGCAAGGGTGGCGAGAAGGGGGCACGCGAGGGCAAGGTAAAGGAAGACAAGAACTAGCGCGGGCACCCGGCGTGCTGTTCTCGGCGTAAGGAGGCAAACATGAGCGCTACCGGATCCACCGCAGTCGTATTCCGAAGGCAAAGGATGTTCGCAATCAGTTGGCGGAAGCCGAGTTCATGCTCGGTCAAGTCGGCAAGGAGACCGGGGAGAAGGCCAGTAATTTGCTCTCTCAGGTGGAATCGAAGCTGCGTTCCGCCACGGACGCAGTGCGGGGATTGCAGCAGGACGCGCTCGATCGCGCGAAGGCCGCCGGTCGCGTCGCTGACGATTACGTCAGCGACAATCCATGGCAGGTGGTTGGCGTTGCCGCCGCGCTGGGTTTTCTTGTCGGGGCGTTCGTAGGGCGTCGTTGACTTCGGGCAGCGCCGCTGCCAGATAGCCGGGCCGGCCATTGCAGATAAGGGGAATCCGCCATGATCAAATGGGCCATCATCTTTTTTCTCGTTTCGCTCGTCGCCGGTTTCTTCGGATTCACCGGCGTTGCGGCCGATTTCAGGGGCATTGCCAAGCTCCTGTTCTATATCGCGATCGTTATCTTCCTTATCGTGCTGATCTTCGGAGTGTTATTGGGAACGCTGGTATTTTGATTCATCCGTAAGTGTCGCGGGCGCCAAGTCGCGCGCCACATCGGCAGCGGGCTGCAATCGCGAGTTGGCATCTGTGAATTCGACCCCGATGCGGCAACGTTCACACTTGCCCTGCGCGTTGAAGGCAAACTCTCCTCGCTCGGCGGCGATCCGATCAAGATTTTCACCTGACGGCCGTGGCGCGGTCAGGATATCGCCGGCTCTCGCGCTCCTACATACGATTCGGAGGCCGTCCTATTTTTCGAAATCCAAGCGTCGGTTACTGTCACATTTCGAAACGCGTTGACCAGGTTCCGGGAGACTACCGGGTCACTTGGCGCGGGCTCAGAACGGCGTTTGTTCGTTCGCGTTGGCCGTTAAACTCTGGCCACGCGCAGACGCATCGACTATCATTCAAGGAGCATACGATGAACCGAGATCAAGCGAAGGGAACCGCGTGACCTAGGAACGGAGGCCTGTATGTTCAGATCGCTACTCGGGCTCGCCATCGCCCTCGTCCTGTCCGCGGGCGTTTCCGCTCAGCCAACCAATGCTGCCGAGCAACAGGAAAGGACGGTAAGTCCGTATCTTTACCTGGTGGATTCGGACGGCAACAAGGTTCTGCTCAGCACGCAATTCTGGCGCAACGATCCGAAATATGACGACCGCGCGTTTCACCGTTTCCTGGACGTGATGGCCGCCCTGGAAAAGCGTGGATTTCACAAGAACGAGAAAGTGGTCATCGAGAACTGGGACAAGCCCGAACCGGTTGCTCGGTGCTACATCTATCTGGAGGACTTGCAGGCGGCCAAGAAGGTCAAAGGCCCCATCGTCAGCGGTTCTCGCTTATGGTGTGCCGACAACGGCGCGTCGGAGCACGAAGTAAGGCCGTCGGATACGCCAAAGCACGTCGAGGACGTCATGAAGTACTTCGACGAGTACCTCGCGCGAACGAAGGCGAGATTGCACAAGAAAAGCGCGGCGGGATAGCGCACGGCCGACCGCGCACATGTCGCTGCTGCGGCATGGCGGCAGCCTCAAGTTCGAGATTCGGGCCAACTGGAAGCTCGTCGTCGAAAATTTCTGCGAGCGCTATCACCTGCCATCCGTCCATCCGACGCTCAACAGCTATTCGGCGGTCGAGCACTCGTTCCAGATCATCCGCGAAGGACTCTTTTCCGGCGTCGGCAGCTCGAGCTATGCGCCGCCCGCGGTGGGCGAAGTCCCTTTGCCGGGGTTCCCGGACATCTCGCCCGACCGGCGCCGCATCGCCGAGTACGTCGCGTTGTTTCCCAACGTGATGATCGGCTGCCTGTACGATCACTGCTACGCCTTCATCCTGCAGCCGCAGGCCTTCGAGCACACGATGGAACGCTTCGAATTCTTCTACGTCGGCGACGAAGCGATGCAACCTCGATTCACCGCCGCCCGGCAGGACTGCGTCGAGCGCCGCCATTCGATCAACAGCGAGGACATTGCGATAGTCGACGCCTGCAGATAGGCCGGCGGTCGCCGGTCATGAACGGCGGAGTTTTTTCCGCCGCGCTGGAAGACACGACGCACAACTTCCAGAAGACTCTGATCACGCGGCTCCAGGCTGCGGGCGCAATCGCCTAGCGTCGACCCGTCGGCAGTTGCGCGGTAACATCGACCGCATGCCGTCACCGATCAGGGCGCCGCGCGTGAGCGCCGATACGAGGCCGCCGCGCACAGCGCCGTCGCGCGGAACTCCGCGCCCGTACACCGTCGGGTTCTATCTCGTTCCGGATTTTCCGATGATGGCTTTCGCCGCCGCAATCGAGCCTCTGCGCGCGGCGAATCGCCTCTCGGGCGAAAGCCTGTTCGCCTGGCGACTGTTTTCCCACGATGGCGATCCGGTGCGTGCGAGCAACGGGATCGATGTCGCGGTCGGTGGATCGATCCGCGACGATGCCGCGCTCGATCTGCTGCTGGTGTGCTCCGGTACCCCTGACGCCGGCGCGCGCGACAAGGCGCTCGCCCAGTGGCTGCGCGCCCTGATGCGCAGCGGCGCATCGGTCGGCGGCATAAGTCTCGGCGCTTATGCGCTGGCGCACGCCGGGTTGCTCGACGGCCGGCGTTGCGCGCTGCACTGGGAGAATCTTGCCGCCTTCGGCGAGCAGTTTCCACGCATTCGAACGACGACCGACATTTTCGTCATCGACGACACGCGTTGCACCTGCTCGGGCGGAACCGCCGCGCTGGACATGATGCTGCAGCTGATCACGGACCGCAACGGCCGGGAACTGGCCAACGACGTGTCCGAGCAGTTCATCCATCCGCGCATACGCGGCACTCGGGATCGGCAGCGCATGGCGATCCAGGCCCGATTGGGCGTGGCCAACCAGAAGCTGATCGCGGCGGTCGGCCTGATGGAGAGCACCGCCGACGAGCCGCGTGACGTACGACGAATCGCCGCCGACGTCGGCCTTTCGCCACGCCAGCTCGAACGCCTGTTCGCGAAATACCTGCGCGCGAGCCCGAGCCGGCACTATCTGGAGTTGCGGCTGGACCGCGCGCGGGAATTGTTGCTGCAAACCGCCAAGCCGATTCTCGACGTCGCGGTGGGATGCGGTTTCGCGTCGGCCTCGCATTTCAGCCGCTGCTATCGTGCCGTTTACGGCCACAAGCCCAGCGACGAACGCTCAGCGGCACTGGCCGGACGAACAGCGCGAGCCCGCAGGCGATCGGCCTGATGCGTCTCGGGCCCGGACGCCCGACGGGCGCATGCGCCTAAAGCTTGTTCGCGTAATCCTTCTGCACTTTCTTGATGCGCTCGTGCGAGCCCAGGAACGCGTGCTTGGACATGTCGGCGGAGTATTTGCTGCCCGGCGGGTGCTTGCCGACGGCCTCGGCCAGCGCGCGGATGTGGTGCGGCCCTGCGCCGCAGCAGACGCCGAGGTAGCGGATGTCGAGCGCCAGCGCCTCGCGGCCGAAGTCGGCGATCTCGAAGCGGTTGCAGGTGAACGGATCGAGCGCGACCGGAAACGGCCGGCGTGCCTCGTCGTAGTGCCAATGCGTGTCGCGCAGCGACTGGAACGAAGGCTCGGCTCGCGTGGTGCGGTAGGGCACCGGCAGCGCCGCAATGTGCATCTTCACGCGCGTCCGGATCTCGCGCAGCAGCGGCATCATCGTCGCCGGTCCGCGGATGCAGTTGAGGCCGACGACGTCGGCGCCCGCGTCGGCGAGGCGCTTGCACGCGTCGGCGACGGTCCAGCCCTCGCGCGTCACGTCGGCCTGGTGCATGGCCAGCGTGATCACCGCGGTCTGTCCGGCGCCTTGACCACCTCGAGCGCGATCAGCGCCTCCGCGCCCCGGAGAAGGTCTCGCCGATGATAAAGTCGACGCCGGCGTCGACCGCCCAGCCGACCTGCTCCTCGAACATCGCGCGCACGGCCTTGTGCGACGCGGGGTCGGCGGGGTCGTAGACGTTGGTGTTGCAGATGTCGCCGGCGAACAGCGCGCCGCTTTCGGTCGCCACGCCTTTGGCGATCTCCAGCGCCCGCCGGTTGATCGGCTCGAGGTCCTTCTCGCGGCCGATCACCCGCAGCTTCTCGCGGTGCGCGTAGTAGGTGAGCGCCTCGACCACGTCGGAGCCGGCGTGCACGAAGTCGCGGTGCAGCTGCGTGACGACCTCGGGATGCTCGAGCACGACCTCGGGCACGAACGCGCCGGCCTGCAGGTAGCCGCGGCGCTCGAGCTCGAACACGTAGCCTTCGGCGCAGATCACCGGGCCCTGGTCGAGGCGCTGCAGCAGGGAGTCGATGCTTCTGCGTTCCGGTTTTGGGCATGGCGAGGTCCCGGGGGAGAAGCCACAACTATCGCACTTTAGCCCGCCCGTGACCAGTCGCAAGGCGACCCCAACTGGCGCCGATGCGACGCAAGCGGTGGTCCGCGCATCCGTCCGGCCGATGTATGGTGCCCGCCGGGCCGGCGTCGAGTCCAGCATGGACCAGCCCGCGTCGTAACTGTGACACTTGCGTCCAGCGCGCGGCGACTATCCTTGCGGTGACAGCCCGCGGCACGACCCGGCAAGCGCTTCGGAGGATGGCGGTGGAAACCTTGGCGTTCATCCTGCACAACCTGCCGGCGATCGGCGAGCGCACGGTCGAGCACGTCTCGATCGTCAGCGTCGCCGTCGGCTTCGCGATCCTGACCGGCGTGCCGCTCGGCATCGCGATCACCCAGAGCCGGCGCACCGCGACACCGTGCTCTACCTCGGCTCGATCGTGATGACCATTCCGTCCATCGCGCTGTTCGGCGTGCTCATCCCGATGCTGTCGAAGATCGGCCAGGGCATCGGCTACCTGCCCGCCGTGATCGCCGCGATGCTCTACGCGCAGTGCCGATCGTGCGCAATACCTACACCGCGATCCGCAACGTCGATCCCGCGCTGCGCTCCGCCGCGATCGGCATGGGCATGTCGACCTCGCAGCGCCTAATGCGGGTCGAGATCCCGATCGCGATGCCGGTGATCATCGCCGGGGTGCGGATCGCCGTGGTCATCAACATCGGCGTGACCGCGATCGCCGCGTACATCGGCGCCGGCGGGCTCGGCACGTTCATCTCGCGCGGCATCTCGCAGTCCGACATCCGCCAGCTGATCACCGGCGCGCTGGCGCTGGCGTTGCTGGCGATCGCGGCCGACTCTGCGCTGCTCTGGCTGCAACGCCGGCTGACGCCGAAGGGCGCCGCGCCGCGCGGCGGCTGATGCGCGGGATGGAAACGCGGGCATGATCCGCCTCGAAGCGTGACCAAGACATACGCGTCGGCTCATGGCGACGTCGCCTCCGTCGATCGGGTAAGTTTCGAGGTGGGCGCCGGCGAAACCTGCGTGCTGCTGGGACCGTCAGGCTGTGGCAAGACGACCACGTTGCGCATGATCAACCGGCTGGTCGCACCGACCTCGGGCAAGATATTCATCGGTGGAAGGACACCAGCGCCGCGGATCCGGTGGAGTTGCGGCGCACGATCGGCTACGTGATCCAGCAGATCGGGCGTTTCCCAACATGACGGTGGCCGAGAACATCGGCGTCGTGCCCCGGCTGCTCAACTGGGACCGCGCGCGGATGCGCCACCGCGCCGAGGAACTGCTGGCGATGCTGGCGCTGGAGCCCGCCGAATTCCTCGACCGCTATCCGAACGAACTCTCGGGCGGCCAGGCGCAGCGGGTCGGCGTCGCCCGCGCGCTCGCCGCCGATCCGCCGGTGCTATTGATGGACGAGCCGTTCGGTGCGGTCGACCCGGTCAATCGCGAAGTCATCCAGGACGAGTTCCTGCGCATGCAGAAATCGCTGCGCAAGACCGTGTTGTTCGTCAGTCACGACATCGACGAGGCGGTGAAGATGGCCGACCGCATGCGATCTCCGCGCCGGCCGGCTCGAGCAGTACGCGGCGCCCGACGAGCTGCTCGCCCGGCCAGCCAACGAATTCGTCGCCGGCTTCGTCGGCAGCGATCGCACCTTGAAGCGCCTGAGACGGATCGCGGTCAGCGAGGTGATGAGCGCCGCCGGCTCCGCGCCACCGGAAGTCGCGCCGGAAACACCAACGGTGACGTCCGAACGACGATTTGCGTCGCGTGGCGACACTCTTGCTGGAGCGCGGCGTCGACGTCCTGCGCTGCGTCGACGCCGACGGACACTTCGTCGGCGTAGTCACGCGCGACGCGGTCGCTGCACGCCTTGCGACACCGGCCGATGGCCAGGCCGGCGGAGCACTCCGGTGATGACCGCCGCTACCCGCAGCTGGCAGACGAGACAGCACTCGATGCTGCCGTACGCGGTGCTGGCCGGCATCGCGCTGGCGATCGTCTGGGTGCTGGTGGCGAGCGGCCTGTGGACCGACATTCTCCGCTATCGCAAGGACGTCATCTACC
>CAVXOW010000003.1:0-631590 GCA_963763485.1 uncultured Alphaproteobacteria bacterium
CTGCCACACGTCTCGCACTTCATGCAGGTGCCATTCCGCACCAGCGTGAAATTCCCGCACTCCGAGCACATCTCGCCTTCGTAGCCCTTGGCTTTGGCTTCGGCGCGGCGCTCGGCCTTGCTGGGCGCGGCTTGCGTCTTGCTCCAGGCGAGCTGCTCCAGCTTCTCGGTCGGCGACAGTTCGGTGTCGACTTCCGCCTTCAGCGCGGTTGCGCCTTCCACCGTGTCGGCGTTGCGCGCGGTGGCCGCCGAGTGCTGCGCCAGCGACGTCACCCGTGAGCCGCCCGATGGCGCGTTGTCGGCGCCCTGCGTCACCGAGGTCGAGCCGCCGCGCATGACAACGAGGTTGTCGGTGCGCGAGCGCGTCAGCCCCTTCGAGAGGTAGCGTCCCGCCGGCTGCTGGGCGCCTTCCGGCGACTTGCCTTCCTCGACGCCCTTGCCGAGCGCGTCAAAGCCGCTCTCGTTGGGGTCGACATGGGCGAGATCGAAGCGCGACATGTAACTCACCGCGAGCTCGCGGAACACATAGTCGAGGATCGACGTCGCATACTTGATCGAGTCGTTGCCCTGCACGGGGCCGGCCGGCTCGAACCGGGTGAAGGTGAAGGCGTCGACATATTCGTCGAGCGGCACGCCATATTGCAGGCCGAGTGACACCGCGATCGCAAAGTTGTTGATGAAGGAGCGCAGCGCCGCGCCTTCCTTGTGCATGTCGATGAAGATCTCGCCGAGCCGGCCGTCGTCATATTCGCCGGTGCGCAATAAACCTTGTGCCCGCCGACCACGGCCTTCTGGGTGTATCCCTTGCGGCGATCGGGCATGCGCTCGCGCTCGCGCATCACGATCACGCGCTCGACCAGCTTTTCGACCACGCGCTCGGCGACTTGCGTCGCGCGCGCCGCCATCGGCTTCTCGAGGAACGCGTCCAGCGCGTCGTCCTCGTCGTCCTCATCGGCAATGAGCTGCGAGTTCAACGGCTGGCTCAGCTTCGAGCCATCGCGGTACAGCGCGTTGGCCTTCAGCGCCAGCTTCCAGGACAGCAGATACGCCGCCTTGCAGTCGTCCACCGTGGCGTCGTTCGGCATGTTGATGGTTTTTGAGATCGCGCCCGAGATGAACGGCTGCGACGCCGCCATCATCCGGATGTGGCTCTCGACCGAGAGATAACGCTTGCCGATCTTGCCGCACGGGTTGGCGCAGTCGAACACCGGTAGTGCTCGGCCTTCAGGTGCGGCGCGCCTTCCACCGTCATCGCGCCGCAGACATGGATGTTGGCGGCCTCGATCTCGCGCTTGGTGAAGCCGATCAGCGGCGAGCAGGTCGAAATTCGCAGCGGACGGACACCTCAGGCGCGATGCCGAGCGCGTCGCGAATGAAATCCTCGCCCAGCGTCCACTTGTTGAACGCGAACTTGATGTCAAACGCGGTCGGCAGGGCCTTTTCGATCTTGGCGATCGCGTCCTCGGTAAAGCCCTTGGTCATCAGCGTGGAGTGGTTGATCCCCGGCGCATTGGACATCGAGCCGTGGCCGACGGCATAGGCCTCGATCTCGGCGATCTCGCTCTCGCGATAGCCGAGCGCCCGAAGGGCTTCCGGCACCGCGCGGTTGATGATCTTCCAGTAGCCGCCGCCCGCCAGCTTCTTGAACTTGACCAGCGCGAAGTCGGGTTCGATGCCGGTGGTGTCGCAATCCATCACGAGGCCGATCGTGCCGGTCGGCGCGATCACGGTGGCCTGCGCGTTGCGATAGCCGTGCAGTTCGCCAAGGCGGAGCGCCTTGTCCCAGGCCGTGCGCGAATGCTGCGCCAGCTGCTTGCCGTAGGCGCCGAGCTGCGTCAAACACCTTCATGTCGAGCGGCACCGGCGGGGTCGAGAGCTTCTCGTAGCCGCCGCGCTCGCCATGCGCCGCGCGGCGATGGTTGCGGATCACCCGCAGCATGTGCTCGCGGTTCTTCTTGTAGTTCGGGAACGGGCCGAGGCCCTGCGCCATCTCCGCCGAGGTGGCGTAGGAGATGCCCGTCATGATCGCGGTCAGCGCGCCGCAGATCGCGCGGCCCTGGTCTGAAGTCGTAGGCGATGCCTGATGACATCAACAGGCCGCCGATGTTGGCGAAGCCGAGGCCCAGCGTGCGGAACTCGTAAGACAGCTTCGCAATCTGCGGCGACGGGAACTGCGCCATCAGCACGGAAATTTCGAGCACCACGGTCCACAGACGAATCGCGTGCTCATAGCCCTCGATGTCGAAGCCGAGGCTGCCGCCGAGATTACCTCGCGCGAAGAGATTTCCCTCTCCCCTTGTGCCGAGTTCTCTCGTTCCCTCCCCCCTTGTGGGGGAGGGTAGGGAGGGGGGTAGCTGCGAGGATACGCCTGCGCTCACCGATGGACCCCCCTCTCCAGCTCTCCCCCACAAGGGGGGAGAGAGCGGAGAGGCCGCATCGCTTGGCTTCCGGAACGCCAGCAAATTCATCGACGCCAGATTGCAGGCGGTGTCGTCGAGGAACATGTACTCCGAGCACGGGTTCGAGGCGCGGATCGCGCCCGAGGCCGCGCAGGTGTGCCAGTCGTTGATGGTGGAGTGGTACTGCAGGCCGGGATCGGCCGAGAACCAGGCCGCCTGGCCGATCTTCTCCCACAGGTCGGCGGCCTTCACGGTCCTCGCGATGCCGCGCTTGCCGGTGCGCCAGTTCAAATCCCAGTCGGCATCCGATTCGACCGCTTTCAGGAATTCGTCGGTGACGCGCACCGAGTTGTTGGAGTTCTGGCCTGATACCGTGAGGTAGGCCTCCGAATCCCAATCGGTGTCGTAGATCGGGATGTTGATGTCTTTATATCCCTGCTTGGCATACTGGATGACCTGGCGGATCGCGGCATCCGCGACCAGCGCCCGCCGCGCGAACTTGATCTCGCGGCGCAGCGCAGGGTTCTTCTCGGGATCGAAGCAATCGTCGCCCGGGCCTTCGCAGTTCACGCAGGCCTTCAGGATCGCGCGCAGATGCTTTTGATTAAGCTTGGATCCGGTGACGAGCGCTGCGACCTTGCGCTCCTCGGTCACCTTCCAGTTGATATAGGTCTCGATATCGGGATGGTCGGCGTCGACGATCACCATTTTGGCCGCGCGACGGGTGGTGCCGCCCGACTTGATCGCGCCCGCGGCGCGGTCGCCGATCTTCAAAAAGCTCATCAGGCCGGACGAGCGGCCGCCGCCCGACAGTTTTTCACCCTCGCCGCGCAGGTTGGAGAAATTCGAGCCGGTACCGGAGCCGTACTTAAAGAGACGGGCTTCGCGCACCCAAAGGTCCATAATGCCGCCCTCGTTGACGAGGTCGTCGCTCACAGACTGGATGAAGCAGGCGTGCGGCTGCGGATGCTCGTAGGCCGACTTGGATTTGGTCAGCTTGCCGGTCTCGTGGTCGACATAATAGTGACCCTGGCTCGGGCCATCGATGCCGTAGGCCCAGTGCAGGCCGGTGTTGAACCATTGCGGCGAGTTCGGCGCCGCCATCTGCATCGCCAGCATGTAGCGGTGCTCGTCGAAGAAGGCGCGCGCGTCGTCTTCGCTGTCAAAATACTTGCCCTTCCAGCCCCAGTAGGTCCAGGCGCCGGCCAGCCGATCGAACACTTGCTTGGCGGAATGCTCGCCGACGACGCGGTCGGCTTCCGGCCTAGCGCTGAGGGCCACCTCGTCGGCCACTGACCGCCACAGCCACGACGGCATGGTCTCTTCCTCGACGCGCTTCAGCGCCGCGGGCACGCCGGCTTTGCGGAAATACTTTTGCGCCAGGACATCGCAGGCGACCTGCGACCAGAACTCCGGCACCTCGACATTGTCGAGGTGGAACACGATGGAGCCGTCGGGATTCCTGATCTCGCTCGTAGCATGGCGAAACTGGATATCCGCGTAAGGCGACTGGCCGTCCTTGGTGAAGCGCCGCTCGATCCGCATAGTCTTCTTAGTCCCCATCAATGTATGGGCATTTTGCTTGCCGCCACTATCCTCCCACAGGACGTCATGGCCTGGCAGCATGCCGACGTTTCTCCTTTCACCGAAGCGAGCTGCCCGTGAAGTCAACTCCAACGCTTCAGATCGCCAACCTCGCGGCTCGCCGGGTGGTCCCGGCTCTGTTGTACGCGCCCCTGGAACTCGTTCGGCCCTGCGGTCTTGCTGCCGCAGGTGTCGCACTTCAGAGGTGCCTGGCGGCACCCTCGGTGAAGTTGCCTTGAGGGCGAAACTGAGCCCTCTCGGCGGTTATTGGCGTCGCGGGACGCTGGGCCTCCTTCGCGGCAGACGACCGCAGATATCCGTCGACGAATATTCGCCGGCGGATAGGTTTTGAGGTCGCAGACCTTGTGGAAGGAGAGCGCCCGGCCCGGACCCAAAACCACTCGCGCCGAACGGATGAAAGCTAGGCCAACTCCGCCGCGCCCGTCAAGCATTAGTACGGGTTCCTGAATCAAATACTAAATGTAGTAGAAATACGGGGAAAAGATGGAAATTCAAGGGGCCGCAGCCGCGCCTCGCTGGCTGCAAGTATCAGTGAGTCCAACGAGATTCGCCAAGCCGAATTTTTTCATTTGCGACGTTCAAATCTCGCCGTCACCGCTCTCCACAAGAGAGATTTTTAACGCCCGAAACCCCTTGCACGGGCGCAACTCGGCCTGGCGCAAAGAGCGAGTCGGGGAGGGTGGCCGCAAATTGCGCGAGAGCTACTGCCGGCCGCTGAAGATCGGCTCCCTCCCCACCGCAAGTCGGGCTTGCCCGACTTGCGCATCACAACGCGCATCCGGGGCAAGCCCCGGATGCGATGGGGGAGGGTTGGGGAGGGGGTCGATCGTGGGACTCCGCCCCGCGACTCACTCCGACCCCCACCCCTAACCCCTCCCCACAAGGGGGAGGGGAAACGCCAGGCTTTGTGTAATAGGTATTCAAATACCTTAGTTCTTTCTCCCCAAAACCCCGCGAAATCGAAGGAATCCCTCCATCCCCTCAATGCCTTGCGCGTCACCGGTGGTCGCACGCCACCGCGCCGCTCCAGCCTTGCCCTCAGGCAAAATCAGTCGGCTTGGCCTGGGTGCTGAAGGTCGCGTCGGGCTGGACCGCCGTGCCGTTGAATGTCGGGGTCACGGACTGGGTGACCGCGGTGCCGTTCATCAGCCACTCCGCAAGCGCGCCTGAATTGCTGCGCCAGAGCATGTCGGTGCGCGCGTCGCCGTTGAAGTCGCCGATCTCGACCACGTGCCAGCTCGCATCCGGTCCAACCTGAGCGCCGTTGGAGCTGACCACGCCGCTGCTCACGATGGTTGCTCCGTTCATCAGCCATTCGATCAAGAGGCCGCTGGTGTTGCGCCACAGGATGTCGGCATCGCCATCGGCATTGAAGTCGCCGATCGCGGCGATGCTGAAGCTCGCGTCCGGCCGAACCGCCGCGCCGTTAAAGGTGGTGTCGGCGCTGCCTGATATCACCGAGCCGTTCATCTGCCACAGCGCGACCTCGCCGCTGGTGCTGCGCCACAGGATGTCGGACTTGCCGTCGCCGTTGAAGTCGCCAATGCCGGCCACGCTGAACGACGCGTCGGGATTGACCGGGGTGCCGCCGAACGTGACGAACGAACTCGACGCAATCACCGGGCCATCCATGGTCCACATGATCAGCGCACCGCTGGTGCTGCGCCAGAGGATGTCGCTCTTGCCGTCGAAGTCGAAGTCGCCGACGCCGGCGACGCTGAACGACGGATCGGGGTTCACCGCGACACCGTTGAAGGTCAGGAACGAGCTCGACTGAATCACCGAACCGTTCATGGTCCAGAGCGCCGTGAAGCCACTGGTGTTGCGCCACAGGATGTCGGCTCTGCCGTCGGCATTGAAGTCGGAGATCGCGGCGATGCTGAAGCTCGCGTCGGGCTTGATCTGCACCCCGTTGAAGGTGACGTTGAGTCCCGAGTTGATGACGCCGCTCTTGTCCATGTCCCAGGAGAACAGTGCGCCGCTGGTGTTGCGCCAGAAGATGTCGCTGATGCCGTTGTCGTTGAAGTCGGGTGGCGTGGTCAGCGTCATGACCTGGCCGCGTACGCCGATGGGATCGGGGTCTTCCGGCCGCGGCGCGGCGTCGTTCCAGCCAAAGAAGGCATTGACGCCGCTGACCGTGATCGTTGACGCAATCTGGCTATTATCCGTCAGCCGGTTGACGGTGAACTGTTGCCCCATCGGCTGACCGTCACTGTTGAAGCGACGGGCCAAGATGTCGTCGTCACCGCCGGATAACCTGGTCCAGCTGACAATGAACCCACCGTCTGCGGTAGATGCGACCGCGGGATTGCCTTCAGCGCCCCCCGGCAGGTCGATCTCGAACTCCGCCGATAGCGAGCCGCTGCCTGAGGTGTCGTAGATCTTGCCAAACACATTCGTGTCGTCGCTGTAGACGATGACGTAGCGATGATCGTCAAGCGCGGCGACCCTTTCACCTCGCAATGCGGCGGTGTGATCGGAGATGGAAATTACCGTGCTGAGGTTGCTGGCCCCGTCGTAAAGGCGCGCGACGATGTTCAAGCTCGTGGCAGTCGTGCCGGTGGCATCCTCATAAACAACCAAGGCGCTGTTGCCGATTGCAGCCACTGTGGGGCGACCCTGGAACGAGGTATTCGTTGCGACAGGCAGCGGCGCGGCCGCGGTGAATTGTGTGCTCAATCCGTCCACACTCACGACGTTGAGGAAAATGTTGTCATCGGAGGCGCTAAACACCTGCTCGAACGCCACGACCTGACGACCGTCCGCCAGCGTGGCGATCGCTGGGTTGATCAGGTCGTCATGACCGGCCCCGCCATTGAAATCGCCAACAGACAGCGTCGAGGATACCGTGCCAGCCGCGTCCGCCGCAGCGCTCGCGTAAACGATGTTGTTGGGGTTCGGGTCGATCGTGTTGTTGAAATGACCGTCGTTTGTGAACGCCACCCCAAAACCACCGCCTGGCAACGCAGCGACGACAGGTTGAACTGAAGTGCTCCCTTCGCTGAAGAGGTCGACAAAGTCGAAGGACGCCGTGCCGTCCGCGTTGAAGATCGTGGCGACAGGATCCGGATCGGTCGGATTGAGGTTGGACTGATAAACAACAGCAAAACGGCCGTCGCTTAGCGTGGTGGCCTGAGGGAACTCCTGGTTGCCGAGAACCTCGTGACCGCCGCCGATGTCTTTGTTGATTTGAAAATCCGAGCCGAGAAACCTCATGGCGTCGCACCTCGCTGCAGCGGTGGCACCCCCCGCCGAAGGCGCGCGAACCGTCGGCTGCCGGCGGTGCGTCGGTTCGTTTTAAATGCGTGTCGTTGGTGACACGCGGCGGGGGCCTTGAGTGTCTTGCAACTGACTAGGCCTTCCGCCCGATCACGGCGTCATGCAAATGCAGTATGGGCTGAGCATAGCCGCGTGAGGTCGGCTTTCGGTCGCGGCGTCTGTGTGCTGTCGCGCCGGCAAGTGCCTCAGCGCTGCTGTCGGCGCAGCGGTGAAACGAATTGCGCGACCATGCGGACCAGCTCTGCCTGGCGGGTTGTCCCGGTCTTCTGCATGAGGCGCGTCAGATGGGTGCGCGCCGTGTTGGGGGCGATGCCCAAGGCCTTCGCCGCTTCTTTTGTCGTGCGTCCCTCCGCCAGCAGCACCAGCACGCGCGCCTCGGCGGCCGTGAGCCCGAACGCTGCGGCCCATGGCAGCACTGCGACGTCCGGAGCGTTCGCCGCTGGGGTCACGAATACCGCGGCCGCGGCGCTCGGCGCGATGCGGCTGCGAGCGGTCCCCGAACGCATCGGCAGGACGTGGGCAAATGTCGGACGGCCATCCATGTGGGGAATGAAAACGGTCTGCATCGCTTCGTCGCGGGCGTGGTCCGCAGGCTTGCACGCGGCCACTGCCTTTTTGAACCGTGGCGCGGCGTCTGCATTATGTGTCGTCAGCACGCCTCGTTCCGAGCGAAGCGCATCTGCGGCCGCCAGCAACTCCCGCGCCGCGCCATTGGCATGGATGATGCGGCTGCCCTCGTCGACGAAGATGACCGGCACCGCGACGGCATCGAACGCGGTCTCGAATGTCTTCGACGTCAGCTCACGCATCTCGAGGAGATCGGCAATCGAGGTCGCCTTGCGCAGGTGCGGCGCGAGCAGGCGCATGATCTCGATCTCGCGCGGTCCCGCGAAGCCGACATCGTGGTGGCGGGCAATCGACAGCGTTGCGAAGCGCGACGGTGTCTTGAGCAGATTGACGCCGATCGAGTTCGAGCCAGCCGTTCGGCCTGCCGAACTCCTGATAGACCTTGCTTGCGAGCCACTCGCTCGGCTTCATCACCATCGAAACGTTGTAGGGCTCGTCGACGTCGAACTTGGGGAAGGCATCGTTCAGCGGATTGTCGGCATGGAATTTTTCGGCGTAGGTTTGCATCGCCTGCCGATCGACATTCCAGTCCTGATAGAAGCGGCTTTGGTTCGTCACGGTGTCAACCATCATGATGACGCCGTTGATGCCGTGGACCAACTCACCGACCTGCTGGATTGCGGCGGGCCACAACTGCGGGTCGACGGCACAATCGTAGATGGTAGCGATCACCTCGGAGAATTGCTCGACGTCGATCGCTTGCTTGGCCATGCCAAATCGCGCCTGCTCGCCGTGGGTGGGTGCTGTCGTGCAATAGCCCCTCGGCGAAAGGCTGGGTCCGAGGAAGAAACTTACATACAATCGCAGGTATTGCCGATCAATGACAATGAGGGACGGTGCCGAGCGCGGCCCGTTGATATTCCGCGGACCAATTAATCAACGGGCTGCCACACTCCGCTGTCACTGCTCGCGAACCCGGGTACTCCGCGGCGTCTGTGAGCCTCACGAGCGCAGCAGGGTTACTGGATGCTGCCGCATTCGCGGGCGTGACGACGCGTGAGATGAGGTATCAAATTACCTTGCAAATCTCTCCGCAAAACCCCACAGAATTGAGCAAATCCTCCCATCCCCTCAATGCCTTGCGCGTCACCGCTGGTCGCCGAATCCGGTCATGGCCTTACACATCATTTGCCTGCATGATGAGCAGGCCACGTGCTTTGAAATGAATCCCGAAAAATGACCGCCATCGATCAGCGCACGACGCCAAGAATCGTGCCGACCGGTTTCCTGTTCCTCGCCGTCACCGCGGGAAGCGCGTCGTTCAATTGGCCCGTGATGAAGTACCTGCTCAGCGAGTGGCCGCCGATGGCTACGCGCGGCTTGTGCGGCACGATGGGCGCGCTGCTTTTGACCATCATCGCACTCAGCATGAAGCAGAGCCTGAGAGTGCCGCGCGCGCTGTGGCTCAGGCTCTATCTCGCGGCCTTCCTCAACATCACCCTGTGGGTCGTGCTGATGGGCTTTGCGATGCTGTGGCTCAGTGCCAGCGAGGCCGTGATCATCGCCTATCTAATGCCCGTCATTACGACGTTTCTCGCGTGGCCCCTGTTGGGCGAGCGCATCACGTCGTTGCGTGTGATCGCCTTGTTCATCGCCTTCGCAAGCCTCGCCGCGCTGATGGCGGGCAACGGCATCGATGCGTCGTGGGAGAAATTGCCGGGTGTGGTGATGGCGTTGATCACTGCCATTGCTTATGCGCTCGGCACCATCCTGCTGAAGAAATGGCCGCTCGGCCTGCCGCCGGTGTCATCCGCCGCGTGGCAACTCGGCCTCGGCTGCCTGCCGGCCGCGATCTACGGCTTCATCCATGACCATCCGGATCCCGCAGCGCTCAGCGCTGTCGGCTGGACCTTCATCGCCTACAACATCGTTCTCCAGCAATGCGCGGGCTACGTCTGCTGGCTGGCAGCCTTGCAGCGGTTGCCCGCATCGGTCGCTGCGATCTCGACCATGGTGGTGCCGGTCGGCGGCGTGTTGATTTCCGCCGCCTGGCTGCATGATCCGCTTGGTCCGTATCAGATCGTCGCGCTGATCTGCGTCGTCGGCAGCGTTGCGCTCGCGGTGCGCTCATGACCGAAGCCCTTCCGCGCGCACAAACCCGCGTCGATTCCATCGGGCTTTTCTTCCTGCTGACGACCTCGATCGTCTGGGGCCTGAACTGGCCGGTGATGAAATTCGCGCTGTCGGAATGGCCGCCGCTGTCCTCGCGCGGCTGGACCGGCGTCGTCGGCGCGCTGACGCTCGGGATTTACGCGCTTGCGCGTGGCGAGAGCCTGAAAGCGCCTGTAGATCAATGGCCGCGGCTGTTGGTGTCCGCTGCGCTCAACGTCACGCTCTGGATGTTCGTGATGTCTCTTGCGCTGCTCTGGCTGCCGGCGAGCGAAGCCGTCGTCATCGCCTACACCATGCCGGTGTGGACCGCGCTGCTCGCTTGGCCCTTGCTCGGCGAGCGTCTGACGCTTCTGCGCATCGTTGCACTCGTGATGGCGTTTGCGGGCCTCGCCTCGCTGTTCGGCGGCGACGGCATTTCCGCAAGCGCGGCAAAATTGCCGGGCATGCTGCTGGCGTTCACCGGCTCGCTCGGCTTTGCCTTCGGCACCATCTTCCTGAAGCGATTTCCTATTCAATTGCCCGGCGCGACCTCGGCTGCGCTCCAGATCGGCGTCGGCAGTTTGCCGGTGGCGCTGATCGGTTCGTTCATCGAACATCCTGACGTGACCGTGCTCAACGCCGCGGGCTGGGCCGCGCTGGCCTACATGACTTTTGCCGGATTTTGCATCGCCTATGTCTCCTGGTTCGCCGCGCTCGAGCGGCTGCCGGCCTCGATCGCCGCGATCGGCACCATGCTGGCGCCCGTCATCGGCGTCGTCGTCGCCGCGCTTGCCCTGCATGAACCGCTCGGACCGGCAAAGATCGCCGCGCTGGCCTTCACGGTGTGCGGCGTCGCGCTGGCGTCGCGATCATGAGGGCGCCCGACGACAAGAAAGGTGCGAATTTCGCCGCCGGCTTCGCCTTCCTGATGATCACGTCGGTCGGTTGGGGCCTGAACTGGCCGGTGACAAAGTATCTTTTGACCGAGTTGCCGCCGCTGTCGATGCGCGGCGTCAGCGGCCTGATCGGTGCGGCGGTGCTGGCGTTCGTCGCGCTCGCGCGAAAAGAACCGCTCGCGATCCCGCGCAAATTCTGGCTCCCTCTGTTCGCGACCTCGGTGATGGCGGTGAGCGCCTGGGCGGGCCTGATTGCGCTGGCGCTGTTGTGGCTCAACGCCGGTGAGGCGGCCGTGCTGGGGGCGTCCAATCCGGTATGGGTGTCGCTCTTGGCCTGGCCGTTGCTCGGCGAGCGGATCTCGCCACTCCGCATGCTTGCGATCTTCACCGGGCTTGCCGCGCTCGCCGTCTTGTTCGGCGTCAACGGCCTCGACGCCAGCGCGGACAAGCTGCCGGGGGTGGCGCTCGCGCTCGCCGCCACCATCGGCACGTCGGTCGGCACCATCCTGATCAAACGTTTTCCGCTGCAGCTGCCGGCGATTTCGCTTGCCGCCTGGCAGCTGTTCCTCGGCTGTCTGGTCGTGACGGCTGCAGGGCTCGCCTTCGAGCATCCGCATTTCGAAAACCTGTCGACGAAGGGCTGGTGGCTGTTCAGCTACATGACCTTCGTGCAGTTTTGCATCTGCTATGTCTGCTGGTTCGCCGCGTTGAAGCGGCTGCCGGCGTCGACGGCTGCGACCGGCACGCTGGTGGTGCCGGTCGTCGGGGTCATCGCCTCAGCGATAGCGCTGCACGAGCCGCTCGGCGCGCGCGAGATCGGCGCGCTGCTGCTGACGCTGTTGAGCGTTGCGCTCGCGGTGCGGTCTTAGGCCTCAACGACCTACGGGCAGGACCGGCGCACGCCGCCGCGGCCGATATACGTGCCGGTCGCGGGATCGTAGGTGCGGAAGCGCTGCATGCAGTAGTTGACGGCGTCAGGCGAAACTGTTCCGGGCGCGTCGCCATAGTAGCCCTGGTCATAATAGCCGGGGTCGTAATAACCGGAGTCATAATACGGGTCGTAATAGGGATATCCCCCGAGCGCGAGACCGGCGCCAATCGCGAAGCCCGGCGCAAAGAAGTGCCGGTGGTGGAAAAACGCAGCGCGCGGCCCAACGAAACCCGGTCTGACAAAGCCTGGCCGTACGCCGGCAAATGCCGGCCGGGCGCCGACGAAACCGGGCCGCATGCCCATGCCACCGATCCGGGCGCCGGCGAAGTGCGCGCCTCCAAAACCGCCGCCACCGAAGTGCGCGCCGCCGAAACCGGCGCCGCCGAAATGGCCGCCGCCACCGAAGTGGCCGCCACCGCCACCAAACCCGCCACGGGCAAAGCTTTGTGGAATTGCAACGACGGAAAGCGCGACCGACAGCGCCATCGTCAACGCCGCCATTTTGGAACGCAACATGAGAACCTCCTTGCAGATCGCCCCGCGCGAAACAGCTCCGCAGACAAACTCACCCCGGCGCGTGCAGTTTATTCACTCTATGCCGAGGTCGGGCGCGCATATTGAGTTGGGTCAAGCTGACTGGTAGCTGAATGAACTGCGCTGATTTCAGGGCACGTCAGTGCAGGCGCAGCGGACGTGGTGCTGGACATTTCCCACCGTCGATGTCATCAACGATGCTGATTTCCAGCGGATTCCGACCCCAATGAAGCAGTTCTTCTTGAAGTTGTTCACTTGGTGGAACAGCGAGACCTTCGGCACCCAGCTCTGGACCTGGCGGTTCGGCGAGCTGGTCGGCACGGATGAGGGCGGCAACCGCTACTACCGGACCCGTGGCGGCAAGATTGATCCGTCGCTCGGCTTCGAGCGGCGCTGGGTGATCTACAACGGCTACGCCGAAGCGACCCGGGTGCCGCCATCGTGGCACGGCTGGATGCATCATACGGTCGACGTTCCGCCGACCCAGGACGGCTACAAACCGCATCCGTGGGAGAAGCCGCACCTGCCGAACATGACCGGCACGCCGGCAGCGTACCGCCCCGAGGGCTCGACGCTCAGCAAGGCGCGGCGTCCGAAGGCGACCGGCGATTACGAGGCCTGGACGCCCCGTAGCTGATCTGCTGCCTGACGCAGTCACTCGCGATCAATCACATAACTCGAAGATGAAGCCGTCGCGCGCCAGCGGCGGTTTCGTTTTGTGTGCGCGTGAGCACACAGCGCTTTGCTTCTCCGCATCGCTCCGCTCGTTGTGATCATCAAGCGATGCGCATTCCTCCGAACGGCTGACGAACAAGGATCCGCTTCCTGAGAGACACACGGGCTCGTCGATTGCGCAATGGCGCGGCCGACGTCATCCGGATGGAGGAGAGATCCAGTGTCGCTCACCTATTTTCAAAAGGACAACGGCGGGGTCCAGGAATTGTGGGTCACCGATGGAACGACCACGGGCACCCAGCGGCTGAAGGTGCTCGGCGGACTCACTGTGTCAAATCTCACGGTCATCGGCGCGCGGGCCTACTTCGGGTTCGACGACGGCACGCATGGCAATGAGCTCTGGACATCCGACGGCACGGCCGCGGGCACCAAGATGGTTACCGACATCGAGTCGGGGCCGAATGGCTCGTTTCCCGGAGTTTTGACCAACGTCAACGGCACGCTGTTCTTTCAGGCGAACGACGGCGTACATGGCGTCGAGCTGTGGCGGTCTGAGGGCACGGCAGCCGGCACGACGATGGTTAAGGACATCGCGCCACAGGCGAGCAGTGGAGGGCCTGTGTTTTTTGCCAACGTGAACGGCGAGCTGTTCTTTCAGGCCAACGACGGTACGAACGGTTTTGAGCTGTGGAAATCCGACGGCACTGCTGCCGGTACAGTGATGGTTGCCGACATCAATCCGGGCAGTGGCAGCTCGAGCGCGGAGCTTTTCACCGATGTCAACGGCGCGGTGTTCTTCCAAGCGGATGACGGCCTCCACGGCATGGAGTTGTGGAAGACCGACGGCACCGCTGCAGGAACGGTGCTAGTCAAGGACATCGCTCCGTTGGCTTCCAGTTCGTTTCCCCAGGAGATGGTCAATTTCAACGGTGCGCTGTTTTTCGATGCCCTTGACCCCGCACACGGTTTTGAACTCTGGAAATCAGACGGCACCGCGGCCGGCACCGTGATGGTCAAGGACATTGATCCTGGTACCGGTAGCTCCGCGCCTCAGGGGCTAATCAACGCAAACGGCACGCTGTTCTTCAGTGCCGATGACGGCGACCACGGCGTTGAGCTGTGGAAATCGGACGGCACTGCGGCCGGCACCGTCATGGTCAAGGACATCAATCCGAACGCCGGCGGCTCCGATCCATCCGGGTTCGTCAATTTCAACGGCGAGCTGTTCTTTGCAGCCAATGATGGCGCGCATGGGTTCGAACTCTGGAAGTCGGACGGCACCGACGCCGGCACCCAGATGGTCAAGGACATCGATCAGGGTTCAGGAAGTTCAAGCCCGAGTTTTCTGTCGATCGTGAATGGCGAGCTGGAGTTCATCGCCTTCGATGGCACCGGCTTTGGCCTGTTCCGATCTGACGGCACCGCGGCAGGAACGGTCGAGTTCGTCACCAACATCGATGCTACTCCGATGGGCGCTGGATCGCCGCCGCCGCTGCCAAACGATGCCAATGCCGACGGCACGAGCGACATCCTCTGGCGCAACAGCAACGGCACGCTTGCCGGCTGGTCCATCAATCGCGGGGTTATCGCGTCGAGTGGTTTCGTGACGGCCGGCGGCGCCGTGGTCGCGCCTGACGCGAGCTGGAGTGTCGCGGGCATCTCCGACTTCAACGGCGACGGCAAGGCCGACGTACTCTGGCGCAATACCGACGGCACGCTCGCCGACTGGTCCATGAAGGGCGCGGTGATCACATCGAGCGCGACTGTGACGTCGGCCGGCGTCGCGGCAAGGCCGGATGCCTCCTGGAGCGTCGCCGGCGTCGGTGATTTCAACGGCGACACGCGAAGCGACGTGCTCTGGCGCAACACCTCGGGCGAGGTTGTCGAATGGCTGATGAACGGCGCGACGGTATCAGCCAGCGGCGACATCACATCGGGTGATGTTGCCGTGCGACCCGATGCGTCCTGGAGCGTTGCCGGCATCGGTGATTTTGACGGCGATGGCCGCAAGGACATCTTGTGGCGCAATGCATCGGGCGAGGTCACGGCCTGGCTGATGAACGGAACGGTCATCGCGGGCGCCGGCGATCTTACCTCGGGTGGCGTCGCGGCGAGGCCCGACGCCTCGTGGAGCGTCGCCGGCGTTGGCGACTTCAATCACGATGGCAGAGCCGACATTCTCTGGCGCAACAGCAGCGGTGCGCTCGCCGAGTGGCTGATGAACGGCACGACAATCACGGCAAGCGGCGCCGTTAGCGGCGGTTGCGTTGCGGTCGCGCCGGATGCAACGTGGCACGTCGTCGAGATCGGCGACTTCAACGCCGATGGCAACTCCGACATCCTCTGGCGCAATAATAATGGCGCGCTAGCGGAGTGGCTGATGAACGGCACCACCATTGCGTCATCGTTCGCGCCGTCGTCGAACGGCACGGCTGTTTCGCCCGATGCGAGCTGGACCACGCAGGCCAAGCCGACGATCGGTTAAGACAGCGCAAACAGATCCGTCCGGGTTGCGAGGCCGTCGCCGTCAAGCGGCGGCCTTCGCTTAGTGACGTCCTTCGCGCGCGGGGTCACGCAGCTTCGGTGCTGATCATCGCGTTGTGATTGTCACGTGAGCCGCGATCATTCGAACGGTCGACGAACGACAGTGCGATTACTGAGACACAGGTCTCAATGCAGCTCGCCAGCGTTTTCTGCGTAGGCGATGCGGATTGAGCAAGGAGACTCCTGTGTCGCTGACCTATTTCACGAAATTCGAAAACGGGGTCGAAGAGCTGTGGACGAGCGATGGAACGGTTGCCGGCACGCACATCGTCAAGGCAGTTGGCTCCGCGCGGATCTTCAACCTGACGACCGTTGGGTCGCAGGCTTATTTCGACGCCGACGACGGCATCCACGGGGACGAGCTGTGGAAGTCCGACGGCACCGCAGCCGGCACCGGGCTGCTTGACGATATCGCGCCGGGACCCGGACGATCCCTCCCGGGAAATCTGACGAACGTAAACGGCACGCTGTTCTTCACTGCTGCCGATAGCCCTCACGGCTTCGAGTTGTGGAAATCGGACGGAACCACGACCGGCACCGTGCTGCTCAAGGACATCAATCCGGGCGCCTTCAGTTCTAGCCCCGAATTTCTGACCAACATAGGCGGCACGCTGTTCTTCGCAGCTGACGACGGTGTGCACGGCGTCGAGCTCTGGAAGTCCGATGGCACTGCCGCCGGCACCATAATGGTTGCGGACATCGATCCGGGCGCCGGCGCGTCCAGCCCTTCGTTATTGACCAGTGTGAACGGCACGCTGTTCTTCGCGGCGACCGACGGCGTGCATGGCATCGAGCTCTGGAAAACCGATGGCACTGCGGCGGGCACCGTGATGGTCAAGGACATTGCTCCCGGCAACGAAGGGTCTCTCTTGCAGGATCCGGCCAATGTGAACGGCACGCTGTTCTTGGCAGCCGACGACGGCACGAACGGCACCGAGTTGTGGAAGTCGGACGGGACCGCGGCCGGAACGGTGATGATCAAGGACATCGGTCCCGGCGGCTTTGCGTCCAGCCCGCTGGATCTAACCAACGTGAACGGCATGGCGTTCTTTTCGGCCAACGACATTGTCCATGGGCGCGAGCTGTGGAAGTCGGATGGCACCGCCGCAGGGACCGTACTTGTCAAGGACATCCGGCTGGGTGGGGCTAACTCCAACATCGAGAATCTGATCAATGTGAATGGCACGTTGTTCTTCACCGCCACCGACGGCGCGCACGGCCAGGAGCTGTGGAAGTCGGACGGCACTGACGCCGGCACCGTGATGGTCGCGGACATTGTTCCGGGCGCCGGCGATTCCAGCCCTGCCGATCTGGTCAACGTCAATGGCGTGCTCGAGTTCTACGCCAACGACGGCACCATGGAGGGGCTGTTCCGATCCGACGGCACCGCGGCCGGGACCTTCGAGATCGCCAGAGGCGTTGATGCAGCGACGCCGATTGGCGTCGCGGATGCACCGATCGTCTCCGTGCCGCCGCGTGTGCCAGTTGATTTCAACGCCGACGGCAAGAGTGACATCCTGTGGCGCAACAGCAATGGGACGCTCGCCGACTGGACCATGAATGGCGGCGCCATTTCATCGAGCGGTTTCGTCACCTCGAACGGCACCGTGGCCGCGCCCGGCGCCTCATGGAGCGTTGCGGGAATCAGTGATTTCAGCGGCGCCGGCAATGCCGATGTACTCTGGCGTAACACCGATGGCACGCTCGTCGAGTGGACCATGAGCGGCCCGACGATCGTGTCGAGCGGTACGCTGAGCATGAGCGGCGTTGCGGTCAAGCCTGATGCATCGTGGACCGTCGCCGGCGTCGGCGACTTCAACGGCGACACCAGGAACGACATCCTCTGGCGCAATTCATCGGGCGAACTGGTCGAGTGGCAGATGAACGGGTCGGCGATATCAGACAGTGGCGACATAATTTCGGGGGGTGTTGCGGCAAGACCCGACGCCTTCTGGAGCGTTGCCGGCATCGGCGATTTTGATGGCGATGGCCGGAAAGACCTCCTCTGGCGCAACGCATCGGGCGAAGTTGTCGAGTGGCAGATGAACGGCAGGACGATCGCGGGCAGTGGCGACGTCACCTTCAGCGGCCTCGCGGCGAGGCCCGACGCGAGCTGGAGCGTCGCGGGCATCGGCGATTTCAATCACGACGGCAAGTCCGACCTGCTGTGGCGCAACGCGAACGGCAGCCTCGCCATGTGGCTGATGAACGGTACCTCGATCGCTTCGAGCGGTACTGTCACGTTCAATGGTGCGGCGGTGGCGCCGGACCCTTCATGGCACGTCGTCGAGATCGGCGATTTCAACGGTGACAGCAACGGCGACATTCTCTGGCGCAACAACAACGGAGCACTCGCCGAGTGGCTGATGAACGGCAATACGATCGGCCAGTCGCTCACGCCGAATTTGAACGGCACGGTGGTCTCGCTCGATGCGAGCTGGAACACGCAGGCAAAGCCGGCAATGGGCTAGCTGCGGGAGCAGTTCAGCTCAAGTGTGTGGCCGCCGCTGCAAAGCAACGGCTTTTAGTTTGTTGTGTGCGCAAGGGCACATACAGCGCTCCGTTGTCGACCTTGTTCAGCTTGATGTGATCGACCATCGCCGCGCCTCCCCCGAACGGCTGATGAACGGCGGTTCGCGTCCTGAGAAACACGCCTTCCTCGTCGGCTTGCACGACGAGATAGGTCTGCCAGCCGAGCCCTGCTCGAATCGAGACGCAGCCTCGAAACGAGACGCAGCCAAGACATCAACTTCGAGGAGATTTCGATGTCACTTTCGTTCTTTGCCGAAAACGTCGGCGGCACCGAGCAGCTCTGGGTCACCGACGGAACGGCGGGGGGCACCCACATGGTCAAGGCGTTCGCCGCCACGCCGATCACCTCGCTGACGATGATCGGCAGCCGGGTGTTTTTCGCCGTCGATGACGGAGTTCACGGCAACGAGCTCTGGAGTTCCGACGGCACCGCGGGCGGCACAATGTTGATTGCTGACATTGCTCCGGGGGCCGGCGACTCAACTCCAAACGGCCTGACCAATGTCAACGGCACGGTGTTTTTCAGCGCCGACGACGGCACCCACGGATTCGAGCTGTGGAAGTCGGACGGCACGCTGGCCGGTACCCAGATGGTCGCGGACATCCAACCGGGCGCAGGCGGTGCCGACCCATTCGACCCGACCAACATCAATGGCGTGCTGTTCTTCGCGGCCGACGATGGCACCCACGGTTTCGAGCTGTGGAAGTCGGACGGCACGCTGGCCGGTACCAAGATGGTCGCGGACATCAATGCCGGCGCAGGCAGTTCCGGTGCTGCCGATCTGACCAACGTCAACGGCGAACTGTTCTTCTCCGCCAGCGACGGCACGCACGGCGTGGAGCTATGGAAGTCGGACGGCACCACGGCCGGCACCGTTATGGTCAAGGACCTCGATCCTGGCGCGGGCAGCTCGATCGATACCGTGGTGCCGTTCGCCAACGTCAACGGCACGCTGTTCTTCGATGCCGACGACGGCGCCCACGGATTCGAGCTCTGGAAGTCGGACGGCACCGCGGCCGGCACGGTCATGGTCGATGAC
Organism: uncultured Alphaproteobacteria bacterium; assembly: GCA_963763485.1. Classification (GTDB taxonomy): domain Bacteria; phylum Pseudomonadota; class Alphaproteobacteria; order Rhizobiales; family Xanthobacteraceae; genus CAWCKS01. Next base: position 19,153 of record CAVXOW010000003.1, read on the forward strand.
ATCGATCCGGGGTCCAACGATTCCAATCCGTTTGACCTGACCAACGTCAACGGCACGCTGTTCTTTGCGGCCAGCGACGGCACCCACGGCACCGAGCTGTGGAAGTCGGACGGCACGCCGGCCGGCACCGTAATGGTCGACGACATCGATCCCGGCCGCGGAAGTTCGATTACCTTTGCCGTGGGCAACTTCGTCAACGTCAACGGCACGCTGTTCTTTACGGCCGATGACGGCACGCGCGGCGTAGAGCTCTGGAAGTCGGACGGCACCGCCGCCGGCACGATGATGGTCAAGGACATCATCCCCGGCTCCCTCAGCTCGTTGCCGCAGGACCTGACCGACGTCAACGGCGTGCTGGAGTTCTATGCCTCCGACGGGACGGCCTTTGGCCTGTGGCGGTCCGACGGCACCGCCGCCGGAACGATCAAGATCGCAACCAACGTCGACACCACGACCCCGATAGGCTTCACGCCGGCGCCTGTGGTCAACGACTTCAACAGCGACGGCCGGGCCGACATCCTGTGGCGCAATGCCAACGGAATGCTCGCTGACTGGAGCATGAATGGCGCCGCCATATCGTCGAGCGGATTCCTGACCTCGAACGGCACCGTGGCGGCGCCTGGTGCCACCTGGAGCGTCACGGACGTCAGCGATTTCAACGGGGCCGGCGGCGCCGACGTACTGTGGCGTAACACGGACGGCACGCTGGTCGAGTGGACTATGCGTGGCTCGACAATTGTCTTAAGCGGCGTGCTGAATATGGCCGGTGTCGCCGCAAAGCCAGATGCGTCATGGACCGTTGTCGGCGTCGGCGATTTCGATGGCGATAGCAGAAGCGATATCCTCTGGCGCAATACCTCCGGAGAACTCGTCGAATGGCGGATGAACGGCTCGGCCATTGTCGGCAGCGGTGATGTCACCTCGGGCGGTGCCGCTGTGAAGCCCGATGCGTCCTGGAACCTTGCCGGCGTCGGCGACTTCAACGGCGATGGCCGCAAGGACGTCCTCTGGCGCAATGCCTCGGGCGAGGTCGCAGCATGGTTCATGAACGGAACGGCGATAGCGGGCAGCGGCGATCTGACGTCGGGCGGCGTCGCGGTGAAGCCTGGTGCCACGTGGAGTATCGCCGGTATCGGCGACTTCAATCACGACGGCAATTCCGACGTGCTCTGGCGCAACTCTAGCGGCAGCCTCGCGGTGTGGCTGATGAACGGCTCGACCATTACGTCAAGTGGAGCCGTCACCTCCGGCGGTGTCGCGATCACCCCGGACGCCAGCTGGCACATCGTCGAGATCGGCGATTTCAACGGCGACAGCAATTCGGACATTCTGTGGCGCAGCGACGCAGGCGCGGTTGCGGAGTGGCTGATGAACGGCAACACGATCGTGCAATCGGCGACTCCATCGTCGGGCGGCATGGCGGTCAGCCCCGATGCAAGCTGGAGCACCCAAGCCAAGCCGACCATCGGTTAGAGCAAGTCCGCAAAAGCCGTTCTCGGGTGCGCCCGGAGGGTTTCCCGAGAAGCAGGCGACGTCGCGCGTTGCCAGATCTCGGTCAAACCCCCTTCAGGATAATCACCGTCGGCGATGAGGGGAGCGTCTCGCGCGAGATTGTCAGCGCGCGCTCGGTGCGTTCATCGATCGCAAATCCTTTGCCGATCCGCTCGGTGAATTCCTCGAGTGGGGTCGAGAAGCGGTGCATTGGCAGCACCACTGAGGCGCGCAGCCGCTTGGTGATTTCCGAAATGCCGTCGAGCGACATGGTGTAGCCGCCGTCGATCGGCACCATGACGATGTCGAGGCGGCCGATCGCGGCGAAATGGCTGTCGGTCAGCCGGACATGAACGTGTCCGAGGTGGCCGATGCAGAGGCCGGCGACCTCGAAGATGAAGATCGAGTTGCCGTCCTTGATCATGTCGGTGCCGGAGTTGTCGAAGAAATTGCGCCGGATATCAGTGGTGACGTTGCGGATGTAGACGTCGCCAACGCGCTCGGAAATCTTTGCCGGCTCGCCGTCGATGCCCCAGCCGTGCAGCACGTGCGGGATCGCGGGGTCCGGCACCAGCGTGTAATGCGAGGAGTGGGCGCGGTTCATGGTGACGACGTCGGGCAGCCGCCCCATCCTGTAGGCGCCGCTCCAGTCGGTCGCGATCCGCACGCCGCCCGGGGTGTCGATGTAGTAGGTGGAATGTCCGGCATAAGTGATGGTGACCGCGTCGGTTTTCGCGTCGGCGAGCTTGAGGCTCACCGGCGTCACGCGCGGCGGCGCATTGGCCATCGCCAGGCACTCGCTCGAGCGGGCACTGTCCTGCGCGGCCGCGGGCGAAAGCAATGATGCAAAGGCGGCGATGAAGGCGAGTGCGAACGATTTCAGCACGGCAGCATCTCCGATCAATCCAGGCGGATTGTACCGGGGAGGGGCGTGTCTGGCGAGCCGGCTGGTCTAGCCGCGGCGATCGGCCGGCTGGGCGGTTGCGGGCGGCTTGGCCGGCGCGATCGGCACGAAGCGGGTATCGGAAGAGGTGGTCGCTTGCCCCGTGCCGTTGGCGCGAGCGATCGATTCGATGCGAAGCAGGAAGATTTCAGCCAACATGGTCGTTGTCCGCATTGGTGAGCTTTCCTGTCTGTCCGGCGTCGTGAGGCGCCGTTCAGTGACGTTTTCGTGAAAAGCAGCCTCAAGCGGCGTCTTCACAGCTGTTTGATCGGACAGACCACCAGCTGCGTGTGCGGGCTACGCCGTCGTCGCCTTCGTCCGCCGCGCCGCGGCTTCCGCAATCGCCTTGTTACGCCGCTCCGTCCACGGTGCCATCATCGTCTTCACGCCGGCCAGCACCTCGGCGGGCGCAGTCTTCGGCGATCCGGCGCTGAACGGCGGGGCGGGGTTGTACTCCAGCGTCAGCTGGATCATTTCGGCCGTGCGGCGATCGGCCAGCATCGCGGCGATCGTCAGTCCGAAATCGATGCCGGCGGTGACGCCGCCGCCGGTGATGCGGTTGCGGTCGACGCACACGCGCGTTTCGACCGGTGTCGCGCCGAATGGAGCCAGATGATCCATCGCACCCCAATGCGTGGTGGCGCGATAGCCGTCGAGCAGGCCTGCCGCGCCGAGCACCAGCGAGCCCGTGCACACCGAGGTGATGAATTTTGCTCCTGCGGCCTGGCGGCGCAGGAAGGACAGCATGTCCGCGTCATTGACCATGTCGTCGGTGCCGATGCCACCCGGCACGCAGATCACGTCGAGCTGCGGGCAGTCGGCGAACGTCGTGGTTGGGGTGATCGTCAGCACGGTGTCGCTTGCGACCTGCTCGATCCGCTTCCAGATCAGGTGCACCTTCGCATTCGGGATCCGCGACACCACCTGCAGCGGTCCCGTGAAGTCGAGCTGGGTGACGCGCGGGAACAACACGAAATCCGATCTGCAGCTGGTCCGCCATCTCGCTTCTCCGTCTGTCTTGAGGCGCAGGGCATCAATGCACCGGGCACGACTTGTCATAAATGGCATATTTCCCTTAAAAGAGGACATGCGCGAAACCTGAGGACTGTCTCATGATCGGTGTGCTCATCTATCCCGACTTCCAGCTGCTCGATGCGGCGGGCCCGATGTCGGTGTTCGAGATCGCGGGGCGTTACGCCGGAAAACGTCCCACCATCCGCGCCATCGCCGAGCAGGCCGGGCCGGTGCGAAGCTCGTGCGGCGTCGAGATGCTCGCGCAGAAATTTCCGCGTGAGGCGCTCGACACGCTGATCGTGGCCGGCGGCGACGGCACGCGCCACGCGTCGCGCAGCGATGCGACGCTGAAGTTTCTGCAAGCGCAGGCGAGACGGGCACGACGCGTCGCAAGTGTCTGCTCGGGCACCTACGTGCTTGCCGAAGCAGGACTGCTCGACGGCCGCCGCGCCACCACACACTGGCAGCGCACGCCGGATTTCCTCAAGCGCTATCCAAAGATCCGGCTCGAGCCGGACCGCATCTTCGTGCAGGACGGTCCGATCTGGAGTTCGGCCGGCATTTCCGCCGGCATCGATCTCGCGCTCGCGATGGTCGCCGAGGATTACGGCGACGAGATCGCGCGCGAGACCGCGCGGCAGCTCGTGCTCTATCACCGCCGCACCGGCGGGCAGTCGCAGTTTTCGACCCTGAACGAACTGAAGGCGCCGACCGGCCGCTTCAAGCCGCTGCTGAGCTGGGCGCGCGAGCATCTTGACCAGCCGCTGACGGTCGAGCGCCTCGCCGAGCAGGCGCACATGAGCACGCGGCATTTTGCCCGGGCCTTCATCGCCGAAACCGGCGTCACGCCCTCGAAGGCGGTCGAGCGGCTGCGCGTCGAGGTTGCCAAGGCGCGCGTGCAGGACAGCCGTGAGCCGATCGAGATCGTGGCGCGTGCGACCGGCTTCTCCGATCCCGAGCGGATGCGGCGCGCCTTTATCCGTGCCTTCGGCCAGCCGCCGCAGTCGCTGCGCCGCGCCGCCCGCGCGGCGCTGGGGCAGGGTGCGTAATTCCAGTTTCGGCCGCGCGTAGTCGCGGTTATCAATCGGTGTATGCACACTCTGTACTTCGTAATCGGAGCATCGGGCTCCGGAAAGACTGCTGCGGTCCGTGAACTCGAGCGCGCAAGTCGCGTGAGCGCCTTCCATTTTGACAGCATAGGTGTGCCGTCGGAGCAGGAGAGAATAGAAAAATGGGGCAGCGGCGGGGGATGGCAGCGCGCCATGACGATCGAATGGGTGCGCCGCATTTGTCCGGAGCTCCCAAGGCACCAGCGGTGCTGGATGGCCAGACGCGTCCCTCGTTCATCGCCGAAGCCTGCGAACTCATCGGCGCCGACTCCCGCCACATCATTCTGATCACCTGCGCCGCTGATGTACGCCGTGCTCGATTGCTGAAACGTGGCCAGCCCGAATTGGCCAATGATCAGATGATGCAATGGGCGCGATATCTGGCTGCCGAGACGACAAGGATCGGCGGGACGATTATCGACAATGATAACCTGTCGGTCGCCGAAACAGCGTCCGCACTGGCGCAAATTGTTGGTCAAGACACGAAGGCAGGCGGGGACGGCGCGTGACGATGCTGGTATTCAAACTGACCGCCCCGAAGTTGACACGGTCACACCTGACTAGTTCTGCCATGCGCATTCTTGGTCTTTTCATCACCGCCCTGTTTTGCCTCTCCGCCACGCTTGCTCACGCCGCCGGCGTGCAGTTCATCGTGATCCCGCCCAATGGCGACAGCGGAGCGCTGAGCGGCGCGGTGTGGTCGCCGTGCGCAAGTCCGCCGCAGGAGGTGAAGCTTTACAGTGTCGTCACGCCGGGCGTGCTGAATTGCGCCGTGAAGGGCGAGAAGCTGCCGCTGATCGTGATCTCGCACGGCCAGGACGGCTGGTTCGGCGGTCATCACGACACCGCCGAGGCGCTCGCCGACGCCGGCTTCGTGGTCGCGGCAATCAACCATCCTGGTGACAATGCGTTGAGCGCGACCCGCACGCGCGACATCTCCGTTGCCGTCCAGCGGCCCGCCGACATCAAGCGGCTCGTCGACTACATGCTTGGCGCCTGGTCGGATGCCGCAAAGATCGATGCCCAGCGCATCGGCTTCCTCGGCCATTCACGCGGCGGCTATACCGGTCTGGCACTCGCCGGCGCCAACCCCGACTTCAAGCGCGCCGCCGCGGAATGCGGCGAGGGCGCCAGCGCCAATTCGCCGTGCGGTTTGTTCAAGGATGCCAAGCTGCCGGACGCGCCGGTCGCGCACGACGCGCGGATCAAGGCGTTGGTGCTGGCCGATCCCGGCTTTACTTTTCTGCTCGGCGAAACCGAACTCAAGGCGGTGACACTGCCGGTGCAGCTGTGGAGCTCGGAACTGGGCGGCGCGGGAGGCTCCGCGCAAAGCGTCGCGCGGATCGGGGACTGGCTGCCGGTGAAGCCGGACTTTCACCTCGCGGCGCACGCGGATGATTGGGCGTTCGTCGCGCCGTGTACGGCCGAGCAGGCCAAATCGCTGCCGCGCATCTGCAACGACACGCCGAGTTTCGATCGCGTCGCCTTCCACCGCGAGTTCAATGCGGCGGTGCTTGCGTTCTTTCGCGAGAAACTGAAGTCGCCTTGAGCGTCTAGACGTTCTTCCGATAGACGATGAACCCCGGCCACTCCGCGACATCGTCGTAGAGCACGCGCGCGACGGCGTTCGTCACATGGGTTTGCCAGTACACCCGCGGCGAGCCGGCCTCGCGGGCGCGATCATAAACCGCGTTGATCAGCGCGCGGCCGGCGCCTTTGCCGCGCGCCTCCTTGCTGGTGAAGAGATCCTGCAGGTAGCAGATCGGCTCCAGCAACGTCGTGCTGCGGTGATAAAGATAATGCACGAGACCGATCAGCTTGCCGTCGTTTTCGGCGACGAACGCATGCACGGGCTCATTGGCATCGAAGAAGCGGCTCCAGGTCATCTTCGTGATGTTCATCGGCAACGCGGTCGCGCCCTCGCGGCCGTAGAATGCGTTGTAGCCGTCCCACAGCGGCAGCCACTGCTCGAAGTCGGTTGGCCTGACGTCGCGGATGATCATGAGGGTCCTGAATTCCGTTTAGGATGTGCGGTAGAGCGCGCAAGCGCGAAACCCATCGGCCCGCGGCTCGGATGAGATCGGTGCAGCAATTCACTCGATCATATGCAGCCCGCAGCTGTGATGGGTTTCGCGAATCCGGCTCACCCCATCGGGGAAGGTACGGAAATCACGCCGCCCGCTGCTTCAGCCAGTCGGTGATCTCGCCGACCAGCTTGTTTGACTCTCGGCAACAGCCGGCCCATCGTCAAAAATGCGTGGAACTGGCCGGGATAGTTGGCGTGAATGACATCGTTGCCGGCGTGCTTGAGCCGCCGCGCGAACTCCTCGCCCTCATCGTGCAGGGGGTCGGCGCCGCAGGTCAGCACATAAGCCGGCGGCAGGTCCTTGAGGTTCGACATCCGCAACGGTGAGGCGCGCCAGTCATCGATCTGCTTGTGGTCCGTCAGATAGTGATCGCGGAACCAGCGCATCATTGAATGCGTCAGCAGCACGCCGGTCTCTGGATCTTTGTAGGACGCAGTGTTCATCGCAAGATCGGTCACCGGATAGACCAGAACCTGGCCCTTGATCCGCGGCCCGTTGTTGTCACGCGCATGCATCGAGACCACGGCGGCAAGATTGCCGCCGGCCGAGTCGCCGCCGACGAACAGCTTGTCGGCATCGATGCCGAGCTTCGAGGCGTTGCGCGCGGCCCACTCGGTCGCAGCGATGCAGTCGTCGACCGCGGCCGGAAACTTGTGCTCGGGCGCGAGGCGGTAGTCGACCGCGATCACGACGAGGCCGGCTTTGGTCGCGATTTCCTTGCAGACCACGTCGTGGCTGTCGAGATCGCCGATCACCCAGCCGCCGCCGTGATAGTAAATGAGCACCGGCGCGAGGTCGGCCTTCGGCAGCGTCTGCGGCTTGTAGACGCGCACCGGGATCGCACCGTGCGGCGCCGGCACGCTCATGTCCTCGACCGACTGCATCGCCGGCGGATCGGGCTGCACCGCGGCACGGTTGGCGTTCGATTGCAAGCGTGCGTCCGGCGGCGGCAGCGTATCGAGCGCCGGCCGGCCGGCTTCCTTCATCATCTTGGCGAGGGCCGCGGCGGAGGGGTCGAGGGTGACGGGCATTGTTGTTGTCGTCCTTGTCGTTTCCGTTTCGTCTTGCTTGGCGCCGATGGCGCGCGTGGTGGAACTATCTCATCCGTAACGACGGGTGACCAGCGCCCAAAACCTGCATCTTTCGCCGCTTAAGGGCGGGGCAGCTCGCCCTTTCCCCGCCCCATTCCGCGTGTTAACCGGTCGCCCGGAACGGCGCCGCGCGTTGCCCGCCAATTCGTAACGGTTTAAGCCGCGAAATGCGCCAAATTCATCCTCCTGTGACATCGGCCGCGGTCCTGCTGGTGGCCTTGGCGGCATTCCTTGCAGGTCCGCACGTCGCGCACGCCCAGCTCGGCAACATTTTTGGCAACAATCCGCCGCGGCCGCCGGCAGGCGTGCCGCGCGACGACGGCCGCTCATCGCCCAGTGATGAGGAGGAAGACGTCCCCGATCTGCCGCAGCAGGGCCGGGTGCTGCCGACGCCGAACCGGCCGCCGCCACCGCCTCCTCCAGGTGCCGCCTACCGCCCGGCCCAATGCAGGGCCAGCCACTGCCGCCACCGCCCGGTGCGACCCAGGCGCCACCCGGATCGGGACTGCAGGGTCAGCAACAGGGCACCGGTGTTGCGACTGCGCCGAACGCGCCCGCGCCGCCCGGTTTGCCACCGGGGCAACGTCAGCCACGCGCTGCTCCCGGCAGCGCGCCGCCGACGCCGGCGACCTTGCAGCCTGGCGACGAGGTCGTGACTGAACCGCCCGCGCAGAAGGTCACCAACAAGCAGGCGGTATTCTCCGGCCTCGACAAGATCACCGGTCGCATCATCACGTTCGACGTTGACATCAACGAGACCGTGCAGTTCGGTGCGCTGCGTGTCCGCCCGCGCGTCTGCTACACGCGCCCCGCGACCGAGAACGCCAACACCGATTCCTTCGTCGAGGTCGAGGAGATCACGCTGCAGGGCGAGGTGAAAAAGATCTTTTCCGGCTGGATGTTTGCCTCGAGCCCCGGCCTGCACGGCGTCGAGCACCCGATCTATGACGTCTGGCTGACCGACTGCAAAGGGCCGGACACCACGATCGCGCAGGACGCTCCGCCACCTCCGCCGAAGCCCGCCACACCGCCGCCGGCGAAACGTCAGCCGCGGCCACAGCCGCAGCAGCAGCAATTCCAGCAACCACCGCCGCAGCCGTTGCCGGGGTTCCGGTAGGGCGCATTGCTGGCTTCAGCGGCTACGGCGTGCGCTCCTCGGCCGTGCGGCGTCGACGCAATGTGCGGCGACCTTTAGGTTTGGCGCTCGTGCAGTGCATGCCGGATGGCAATCTCAACCGGCGAATAATCGCCATTCGCTCGATCCAGCCGGAACGGCCCGGCAGGATGGAGCGGCGGTTGCGCCAGGAAACGCGGCAGAGATCCCCGATGCATTTGCGCGGCATGCACAAGGAATGGGTGACAGAGATAGACGTCGCCCGCTTCGCCGGTCGCTAGTGCCAGAGGCCGTTGCAGCGCAGCCGCGAACCTGTCGAGTTCGGCTTGAGACATTCCGTCCTCGCCAGCAGGTTCGAGAAGTCGTGCGATGTCCTGATGCGACCCAACCTTGATGCGCGTGGGAGCATCGTATTCTCCGACATCGGAGAATAGAAACAGCATCAACAGTGCTCGACCGTGGGAGACAACATTCACCCGCCAGTCGGAGAAATCCGTCCTTTCCTCCCAATTCCCTGTCGGACCCGGGAAGCTCCTGTCGATATGCCAACCCGCGTCACCCGGATCATCCGGGCTCGGAAACCGCACCGGGAAAGTTCCAAGGCTTCGCCGTGGACGCCATCGCCCTTTTCCGACGAGTTGGTCAAAAGCTGCGTGGAGGAGCGGGCTGTTGACTGCCTTCTCAAATGGTTCGTCGCCGTAATGGTCAAGTCGGACGACGGGGCGCGTCCAGGTGGAGGGATCGTCGGGGTCGCATGGCAGATCACGCCAAAGGATGGCGCGTCCTTCCGCCGCAAGCTGCTTGGGAAATGCTCCCTCAACTCTGACGAACCCCACTCGGATGAATTGGTCGATTTGCGCGTTCGAAAGCACGCGCGAATGTCCATCGGCAAGCATTGAAATCCTCGTTTCGCTTGGCCAACGTGAGGCCCGCTCAAAGCGGGGCGGTCGGCCCGTTTTTTCCTGACTAGGCACCGGCCATGGCCGCTGCCGTCGCTTGCCCGCGATGCCGCGGGCCCCGCTATCAGCGGTTCAGGAAAAAGACCGAAGCGATGTTGAGGATGCTCATCATGTGGCAATCGTAGCAGCGGCGCCTATTGATATCAATGCGTTCAGCGCTGCGGCAGCGCGTTCAAGAACTTCGCCAGATAGCCTTTCCAGAGCGTCGCGCGCAGGTGCGAGAAGTGGCCGTGGGTGTCGTCGCTCGCCGGAACGAGGATGTAGCGCGCATTCGCGACCCGCCTGATCTCGCGTTCGGTTGATACCAGTTGGTGCGGATTGACTTCGTCGTCGGCGAAGTTGATCGCCAGCAGTGGCGCCTTGATCTTCTCGAGATGCGGCGATGGGTCATAATCCATGACGGCCTCGATCGCCCACAGGGCGTCGTTGGCGTCGCGCTTCCGGGCGTTCTCCTGGAGTTCGCGATAGAGCTTGTCGCCGGCGTCGCGGGTCGGCGCGAGCTTCTGGATCTGCACCACGCTCTCGGTCGACAGGAATCCCTGTGCGGCGTTCACGGTCCACTGCACCGGGTTGGTGTCGTAAAAGCCGTTGTGCCATCCGGGATCCTGGCGGATCGCCTCGATCGAGATGCGGCGGTTGATCCAGTTGCGGCCGCTGATCGCAATCGGTTGGCTGGTCAGGGGCACCAGGCCGTCCATCAGGTCGGGATAGGTGTAGCCCCACATCCAGGTCTGCATGCCGCCCATCGATGATCCCAGCACCAGCCTGAGGTGCTTGATACCGAGTGCCTCGGTCAGCAGGCGATACGTCGACGCAACCATGTCGTCGTAGCGATAGTGCGGAAAATTGCCCTTCAGTCCGTCACTCGGCTTGCTTGATCCGCCACGGCCGATGCCGTCGGGCAGGATGATGAAATACCGTTCGGCATCGAGCGGCGCGCCCGCCGCAAACAATTCATCCGCCAGCGAGGGACGGAGCCATGCCTTGCCGTCGGCGCTGGTGCCGTGCAGCAGCAGGATCGCGTTGCTGATGTCGCCTGCCGCATCTCGTTTCGGCGTCCCGAGCGTGGTGTAGTGAAGTTTCAGCTCGGCAAGCATCTCGCCGCTCTTGAAGCGGAAATTGCGGATGACGAAGTCGCCCTCGGTTTGGGCGGGCCAGGTCTTTTCGCCGGATGCGGCCGAAGCGTTCATTGTAAGCCCTGTTGTTCGGATGATCGTGCCGCCGCCAGCGACGCACATCAAGAGGCGCGCGCCAGCTTTGGGCGGTGTCGAAGCGAGTCAAGCGGACATCGGAGACAGCTCTTTGATCGCGCCATCTTTCCGAACTGGGCGCGAACCAGCGCGACGAACTTCGCTGCCGCGCGGCGACAGGCTGCGGCCAATCTTGCGGATCAGGGAAACCTGCCATTCGATCGCGGGGCTGACCAGGGGCCTGGCGATCAGCGAGGGGAACTGCTGGCGCGACACGAGGTAGTCGGGAAGAACCGTAAGTTCGTTTCCCGCCGCTGTCATCGACAACGCGGTGTTGAACAGCGACACCTCGATCGACGGATCAAACCGTCGCCCCGATTTCGCCAGCGCTGTGTCGATCGCGGCCCTGACGACGTTTTCGCGGCGCATCGTGATGGTCGGCAACGACACCAGGTCGTCCCAGGACATCTGCTTCCTCGTGCCGAGCTCCCTGGCGATCCCGATGGCGCTGATACGTCCCTTCAGGATTTGCTCGACGGTGACGTCGGGAAACTGTCCCTGCACGCCGCCGAGCGCGAATTCCGCATCGGTCGTCAGCAGCTTGTCGACCAGCTGGTGCGCGGGCACGTCATAGAGGACGATCTCGATTCCGGGATGCAACTTCCTGAACTGGCCGAGGATCGAGGGCATGAATGTCGAGGCAATGCCGGCCGAGACCGCCATGGCCAGCTTGCCGATGTTCGCGCCGTTGAGATTGTGCATCTGGTTGGTGAGCGTCGCGGTGGCGCCGAGGATTTGCTCGGCGGCGGCGATCGCCTGCAGCCCCGCGCCGGTCGGCACCAGCTCGCGGGTGGTGCGGTCGAACAGCCGCAGGCCAAAAATCTTTTCCAGCTGCTGCAGCTGCAGGCTGACGGCGGCCTGCGTCAGCCCCAGTTGAATCGCGGCGCGCGTCAAATTGCCGGCGCGGTGGACGTGGACCAGAACCTGCAATTGACGGAACGACGGGTTCATAACTTTTCCTGATGAAGATATCACAAGCCAACAGATTATCTTGATACCGGGATTTTGCTAGCTGCAAAGAGGAGCCTGCGCTGCAACAAAAACAAAACGGGACAAGACATCATGCGCCCCCTGCAGGGCATTCGCGTCATCGATCTCACCCATGTGCTGGCGGGGCCGTTCTCGACGCATCAGCTCTGCATGCTCGGCGCCGACGTCATCAAGATCGAGCGGCCGGGGCAGGGCGATCAGACCCGTGGTCTTGCCTTGCAGCCGGAACTGAACGGGCTTGCACCAGGCTTTGTCTCGCTGAATTCCGGCAAGCGCTCCGTCGTGGTCGACCTCAAGACCGACGAAGGACGACAAGCGATCGAGCAACTGGTCGCGACCGCCGATGTGTTCGTTGAGAACTTTCGGCCTGGCAAGGCCGCGAAACTCGGGCTGACACCGGAGCGACTGCACGCAATCAATCCGCGCCTGATCTATTGCTCGATCTCGGGCTGGGGCCAGATCGGCCCCAATGCATCGCGCCCGGCTTACGACCACGTCATCCAGGCGGCGACCGGAATGATGTCGCTACAAGGCGACAAGCCGGATGCGCCGCCGGTGAAAGTCGGCTTTCCCGTCATCGATATCGGCACCGGCATGCTGGCCGCCAATGCCATGCTGGCGGCGCTGCTGCGCCGGGCCAGGGGCGATACGGCGCCGATCGTGCTCGATGTTTCCATGGTCGACGCATCGGCGCTGCTGATGGTCGGCGCGGTTGCGAACTACTGGCTTGCAGGCGTCGCACCTACCCGGGTCGGCAACCAGGGCTTTGTCGGCAGCCCCGGCGCCGACACGTTCCCGACCGCCGACGGCTGGATCTCGACCGCCGCCAACACGCTGCATCACTTTCAAATCATGTGCGGCGTGCTCGGCCGTCCGGACATTCTCTCCAACAAGACGCTGCTGCCGAAGCTGCCGGATTCTCCGGAAGCGTTCCTCTCGGGCCTTGGCAATCCCGCGGTGCGCGAGGAATTGATCAAGGCGTTTGCGGCCGAAAGCGCCGCGGTCTGGGAAGAGCGCTTTGCCGCCGCGGGCGTGCCGGCGTCGAAGGTACAGACCGTGCCGTCCTATCTCGATGGCCACTATCTCGGGACCGGGCGCGCCGATGCCGCACTCGACACGCTCCCGCTCGGCCGAGCCACACCCGCACGCATTCTTCACGAGGGCTATCGCTGGACCGGCGAGGCTCATGCGCCGGTCGGGCATCCGCCTCGACTTGGTGAGCACACGAAAGCAATTCTTGGAAAGTTCTGACATTTGAACACGTGACGAATGATCACGTGATGAAGAAACGCCGAATAACTCTTGAGGAAACGCTCGGCGCAGGCGCTGCGTGCTTGGCCAGGCGAGGGAGCGAAGCATATGAGAAAATCGATTGTCGCGGGTGCGTTGCTCGCAAGTGTATGCGCGGCAAGCGCGCTGATCCCGACGACGGCTCGAGCGCAAGACAAGCTCAGCGCCACCGTCGGCTACTACCCCGGTGCGCTGATTTCGTTACCGGCGCTGGTCGCCAACGACCAGAAATTCTTCGAAAAGAATGGACTCGCGGTCGAACTGGTCCCGATCGCAACCGGCCCCGCGATGACGGCCGCCGTCTCCAGCGGCAGCGTGACCTTCGTCAACAATTCCTGGGACAATCTTCTAGTCGCGGTCGACAAGGGGCTGCCGGTTCGTGGTGTCGCGGGATCGACGGTGAAGGTGCCGTTCGCCCTGATCTCGCGCAAAGATCTGCCGCTGCCGCATGCCGCGGAGGGCTATCCGGCTGTGATCAAGGACCTGGTCGGCAAGAACTGGGGCGTGCTCGCGCTCGGCGTTTCCGTGCATTTCATGGAGCAGGCGCTGTTGACCGACGCCGGCTACAAGATCGACGACGCCACGTTCCTTGCCGTCGGTTTGCCGGCGACCGCGCGTCCGGCGCTACAGCGCGGTACAGTCGATGTCTACCTTAGCGTTGAGCCGCTACCGTCGATCGTCGCGGCGAAGGGTGAGGGCACGGTGATCGTCGACCTCGCGCAGAATCAGGGTCCAAAGGTCTTTCAGGACCTTGATTACAACGGCTGGTGGGCGTCGACCGCAACGCTGAAGGACAAGCCGGAGCTGGCGACCCGCTTTGCGAAATCGCTGGAGGATGCCTACTGCTGGTACAGCAAACCTGAGAATCTCGACCAGGTCGTTGCCATCATGCAGCAGCATGCCAGTGTTCCCGATCTCTCCGCTGATGAATACAAAGCCATGGTGAAGCGCCTGCTGCCGACCTTCGGTGTCGGGATCACCAGCCGTTCCATCGATACCTGGTCGCGATTGCTCATGGACCACCAGCAGATCAGCGCAGCACGAACGCGGTCTGATATCATCGCCACGACTGCTCGAGAGAGCTTTGCCTGCGCCAGGTAGGACGTGGCCCCGCATGGCCCCGAGCGCAACAACGACGCGGGTGACAACGATCGCGCAGTCTGTCGATATCAGCGTGCGGGGTCTGGCCGTCAACTTCGGACGGTCGACCAATGCCTCGCAGGGCGTCGATCTCGCCGTCCGCGCGCGTGAATTCGTTGCTCTCGTCGGCGCGAGCGGCTGCGGAAAGACCACGCTGTTGAACGTGATTGCGGGGCTCGTTCCGGCGACAAGCGGAACGGTGACGATCAGGGACACGCCGCCGACCGCAGGCCGAGGGGACATCTGCTACATCCTGGCGCGCGATGCGCTGCTGCCGTGGCGGACCGTTCTCGGCAACGTCGAATATGGGCTCGAGCTTTCCGGCGTTGGCCGCGACGAGCGGCAACGGCGGGCGATGACGTTTGTCGAGCGGGTCGGACTCAGGGATTATCGAGACTTCTATCCATCAAAACTGTCGCAGGGCATGAGGCAGCGGGTGTCGCTGGCGCGTGCCTTTGCCGTCGAGCGGAAAATCTATTTGATGGATGAGCCGTTCAGCGCACTGGATTCGCAAACCAAGCTGATGCTTCACGATCAACTGCTCGGTCTTTGGGAAACGAGCCGCGCGACCGTCGTGTTCGTGACGCACGACATCGGCGAAGCGATCACGCTGGCGGATCGGGTGATCGTGATGGCGAAGAAGGGGACGGGCGTCGCCGCGGAAATTCGCGTCGACCTGCCGCGACCGCGATCGGCCGACGCGTTGCAGGCGGACGCGCGCTATCACGACCTCTATCGCAAGACCTGGACAGCGTTGAAGGCGAGCACGCAATGACTGATCTCACCAGTTCCGAAGCGGATCTCGGTTCGGCAACCAGGTCAGGCGGCCGCTCGATGCCTCTGTTCGCTGCCCGCGCGCTGTTTCTGGCGCTGGTCCTTGCAATCTGGCAGGGCGCCGTGGCCGCAGGCTTCGCCGACGCCGCCTTCGTATCGACACCAGCCGGCGTCGCGCAATCGCTCTGGCTGCTGTTCAGGAACGGGGACGTTCTTCCCAATCTGGGCACCACGCTGATCGAGATAGCGATCGCGTTCGCTGCGTCGGTCGTGTTCGGGATCGCGTCAGCCGTTGTTCTCGACCGCAATGCCTGGCTGAACCGGATCATCTCGCCGTTCCTGACCGCGTTGAACAGCATGCCGCGCATCGCGCTTGGGCCGCTGTTCATCCTGTGGTTCGGCATCGGCATCGCGTCCAAGGTGGTGCTGGCGTTCTCGCTCGGCTACTTCATCATGTTGCTGTCGACGCTGGGCGGCCTGAAAAACGTCGATCGCGACCTGCTGTTGATGTCGCGCCTGTTCGGAGCCTCCGAGCTTCGTCTGTTCCGCCACGTTCGCCTGCCGTGGGCGCTGCCCGGCATTTTCGCAGGCCTCAAGCTGACACTGATCTATTGCAGCGCCGGCGCCGTGATCGGCGAAATGATCGCCGCCAAGAGCGGTCTTGGCCTTCTGGTGCAAACCTTCAGCGGCCGCTTCGACGTCGCCGGCGTGATGGCGCTGATCCTGATTGTCGCTTTGATGGTGATGACCCTGACATCGCTGATGGAGCTGACCGAACGTCGCCTCCTGGAATGGAGCAAGGGCAGTACGGACGTGCCGGGGTGAGGGCGTCGTTGCCAGATCCGCACAGGGCCAAATCAAACAACAGCCGCCGCGAAGGCGCATGGAGGAGATGATGTTCAACCTGCTTTATCGAAAGCCATTCAAGGCGTTTGTCTTATCGATTGCCGCAACATTGCTTGCCCTCGCCAATGCGGGTGTGAGCGCGGAGGGACCAAAAAAAGGCGGCTCACTCAGCGTTGCGCTCGAAACCGACCAGACCACGCTCGATCCGCTCGGCATGTCGTCGTTCGTCGAACGTCAGGGCGGCATGCTGCTGTACGACACGCTGCTCGGCATGGACGCCAAGGGCAACATCGTTCCCGGCATCGCCGAGAAGATCGAGACAGCGCCTGACGCCACGTCGTTCAAACTGACGCTGCACAAGGGCGTGAAGTTCGCGGACGGCACGGACTACGACGCCGCGGCTGTCGTCAAGAATTTCCAGCGCATCATGGACCCGAAGAACAAGTGCAAGTGCGCCTCGGAAGTCGCGGCGATCGACACGGTCGAAGCCACTGGTCCGCTCGAGGTGGCGATCAAAGCCAAGACCCCGGCGGCGAACTTTCCGGCGACGCTCGCCGACATCGTCGGCATGGTGGTCTCGCCCGCGGCGGTCGAGAAGTATGGCGCCGACTTCGGCAACTACGGCGTCGGCGCTGGTCCGTTCAAGCTGAAGGAATGGCGGCGGGGCGACCGCGTCGTGCTCGAACGCAACGCGTATTACTGGCGGGGTCCGGTCAACCTCGATGAGGTCGTGCTGCGCCCGATCGGCGATGGTCAAACCCGTTACGCGAGTTTGAAGGCCGGCGACGTCGACGTCATCATGAACGCCGGGGCAAAGGACGTGCTGGACGCCGAGAGGCAGAAGACGCTTCAGGTGTTCAACCCGGGCAGCCTCGGAACGCTGTTCGTTCAGCTCAACCTCAAGGCCCCCGACGTCTCCGACGTGCGGGTGCGGCAGGCGCTGGCCTACGCACTTGACCGCGAGGCCTACAACAAGGTGATCAATGGCGGCCTTTACAAGATCGCCTCGACGCCGTTCGGCAGCGGTCTCGCGCCGCATGAGCAGGTCGACGGCTACCCGAAGTACGATCTGGCCAAGGCGAAACAGCTCGTCGCCGACTACGGCAAGCCGATCAAGATCAACCTGATCGTCAGTTCCGCACCGGCGGCGGTGCTTGGCGGGCAGGCGCTGCAACAGATGTGGAAGAAAGCGGGCATCGAGACCGAAGTCATTCCGACCGAAGCGACGCAGGCGATCAAGATGGCCTTCGCGCACGATTATCAGGCGATGGCGTTCCGCTGGGCGGGCGGCACCGATCCGGACAAGAACGTCTACCAGTTCTTCCACACCGGCGGCGCCATCAATCTCGTCAATTATTCCGATCCGGAGATGGACAAGCTGCTCGACGCCGGCCGCGCCACCGTTGATACCGCGGCGCGGCTGAAGATCTATCGCCAGATCAGCGACAAGCTGGCGAAGGATTTGCCCTACCTGTTCCTGAATTATTTCGAGAACATTGCGCTGGCGGGTTCGTCAGTGAAGGGCCTGGTCTCGGTTCCCGACGGGCTGTTGCGCCTGGGTCCGGTCTGGAAGGAAAAGTGAGCCGCCGCATCATGAAGCGGTCTTCAACGCCGACGAGGACATGTCGCCACCCGCAGAACAGCGTTAACGCGAGCGACGGCGCGCGCGAAAAGGCAAGTCTTGATGCGCGCTGCGCTGTTTACCAAACAACACCCCTAGGGTTTTGCCTACCTTGTCAGGCAAGGTCCAGTAAGCGAAACGCTGCGCAGCGGTCGATGCGTGAAAGCATTTCCGTGTTCGGCTGCGCCTAACCCATCATTGGATGATCGCCCGCCTTGTGTCCAATCGCCGCGATCATGGCGCGCTTGGTTGGCCGCGAGGCCGCAATGCCACGACGGCGCGCCGCGAAGTATTGTCGATAGAGCGGCAACATCGTCGCGAAACGAATGGACAGGGACGGACTGACTGGATGAGGCCAAAAAAATACGAGCACACGCTGGAGCTGCTGGTGTACGACGTCGCCAAATTGCGCGCCCATGCGCTCAAGGTATGGATCGAGGAGGGCAGGCCCGAGGGAGCGTTCGCCGATTACGAGGCGTCGGTCGATGACGACGGCGAGCCTTATGATCCGGTGAGCATTTATCTCGGCATCATCTTCAACGGCGATATTGACGAGGCCAGCCTTCAGGAAACTGACACCAGGACGGGCGAGGTCGATATGATAACGGCGCTGTGGCCGCCGACGGACACGTTGCAATAGCCTCGCTGTTTTTGGGGGGTTGTCTCGCAAGCGGGACGAACGTGTTCGCGCCGTCCGTTGTCGCCGCGCACAGTTCGATCGCCGTCGAAGCCTTCGTCGCCCAGCCGCACTAGATCAGGAGCAGCGTCTGCTGACACATCCAGACGCGTTGCCCTGTTTTAGGAGGATGTTCATGGCGATCACGGTGTTCATCCGTTACCAGCTCGATCCGTTCAAGCGCGCGCAGTTCGAGGACTACGCAAAGCGCTGGCTCGACATCATCCCGAAGTGCGGCGGCAATGTCGTCGGCTACTGGATGCCGCACGAAGGCACCAACAACATCGCGTTCGGCCTGATCTCGTTCGACAGCCTTGCGTCCTACGAAGCCTATCGCGCAAAACTGCGCGGCGATGACGAAGGCATGGCAAACTTCCGCTTCGCTGAAGAAAACCGTTTGATTGTCGCCGAAGAGAGGACCTTCCTGCGGAAGGTGAGTTGATCTTGCCATACCGACCGTTGGTCGGTATGTTGTGATCGAATGTCGCGGGCAGGGCCCAACCGGGAGAGCAAAGATGTCCACCAATCTGGCACAAAGGCGCGCGGAGTTCCGCAAGTTGCACGACACCGGTTGTTTCGTGATTCCGAACCCCTGGGACATCGGCAGTGCCGTCCTGTTGCGCTCGCTCGGCTTCAAGGCGCTCGCCTCGACCAGCGCGGGTTTCGCCTGGTCGGTCGGGCGCACCGACTATGGTTTGAAGCGCGATGACGTGTTGCAGCATCTCACCATGCTGAGCGCCGCGACCGATCTTCCTGTCAACGCCGACTACGAGAACGGCTTTGCCGATAGTCCGGAGGATGTCGCAGTGAGCGTGACGCAGTGCGTCGCGACCGGCGTCTCTGGCCTCTCGATCGAGAACCGCACCAACGATCCGAAAAAGCCGCTTTATGAGGACTCGCTAGCGGTCGAACGGATCCGCGCCTCGCGCGGCGCTATCGATGCGACGGGCAGCAACGTGCTGCTGGTCGCTCGATGCGAAGGTTTCCTGGTCGGCCAGCCCGATCTCGCCGCGACCATCAAGCGGCTGCAGGCGTTTGCGGAAGCCGGTGCCGATTGTCTTTATCCGCCGGGGATATCGACGAAAGAGCAGATTTCCGCCGTGGTCAAAGCGGTCGCGCCAAAACCGGTCAATATCCTGATCGGCGGCAAGACCGATCTCACCGTGCCTGTTCTTGCCGAACTCGGCGTGCGTCGTGTCAGCCTCGGCGGTGCGCTCGCCCGCGCCGCCTGGGGCGGTTTTATGCGCGCAGCATTGGAAATCCGCGACAAGGGCACCTTCAACGAGTTCGGCAACGCGCATCCAGGCGCCGAGCTGCAGAAGATCTTTGCCGCGCCGCGCTGAAGCGTGATGAACTTAACTCCGCCCATTCCCGCGACAGTCTGGCGAAGCAATTGCTTCGCCATCAGAATCCGGGAGCGATCGAACAAAGCTTTGATTGTTGGGCAAAAACTGGGTTCCCGCGTCCGCGGGAACGAGCGGTGGAGGGCACCGTCGATTCAATTTCAGCTTATCCCGCTTCAGCTACTTATTCTCGATAATCCGGAGCGCCGCGTCGCCACTGATCGACGCCTCGATCGGTAGCGCCGCAAAATTGCCCTGGTGCAGCAGCGCGACGTCGAGTTCGGTACGGTAGCGCCGGCGCGGCACTTCGATCGCGCCAAAACTGCGCAAATGCTCGGTGACAAATTGCGTGTCGAGCAACACGAAGCCGCCGGCGATCAGCCGCGCGACGAGGTGCACCAGCGCAACCTTCGAAGCGTCGCGCGCATGGTGGAACATGCTCTCGCCGAAGAACGCGCCGCCGAGCGAAACGCCGTAGAGCCCGCCGGCGAGCTGATCGCCGTCCCAGGCCTCGAGGCTGTGGCAATGGCCGAGCTTGTGCAGCGCCGTATAGAGATTGCGGATGCGGCGGTTGATCCAGGTGTTCTCGCGTCCCATCCGCGGCGCGGCGCAGCCGTCGATCACCTCGTCGAACGCGCGATTGACGGTCACGATGTAGCGATCGGACCGCACCGTGCGCGCCAGCCGCGCGCTGATGTGGAAGTTGTCGAGCGGGATGACGCCGCGTTGCTCGGGCTCGACCCAGAACAGCGTGGGGTCGTCAGCGCTTTCCGCCATCGGAAAGATGCCGCAGGCATAGGCGCGCAGCAGCACTTCCGGCGTGATCTCGGCGTTGACGTTGTCGCGTGATGTCATCGTCCCGACTATATGCGCATCGGCGGCGGAAGCGGAAGGCTTGACCTTTCCGACATCGCGGGTCCAATCGCGCTGGTTCCCGAGCCGACAGCTCGTCAACGGTCAGATGTTGGCGTCGCCCGAGGCGAGATACTGCTCGAGCCAGTGGATGTGATAGTCGCCGTCGATGATCGCGGCCTCGCGCACCAGCGCACGGAACAGCGGCAGCGTGGTCTCGATGCCGTCGACCACCATCTCGTCGAGCGCGCGGCGCAGCCGCATCAGGCATTCGGTGCGGGTCTTGCCGTGAACGATCAGCTTGCCGACCAGCAAGTCGTAGTAGGGCGGGATGGTGTAGCCCTGATAGACAGCGGAATCGATGCGGACGCCCATGCCGCCGGGCGGATGATAATGCAGGATCTTGCCGGGCGAGGGACGGAAGGTCACGGGGTTCTCGGCGTTGACCCGGCATTCGATGGCGTGGCCGTTGATCGCGATGTCCTGTTGCTGCGCCGGCAGCTCGGCGCCGGCGGCGATCCTGATCTGCTCGAGCACGAGGTCGATTCCGGTAATCATCTCGGTGACCGGATGCTCGACCTGGATGCGGGTGTTCATCTCGATGAAATAGAACTCGCCGTCCTCATACAGGAACTCGACGGTTCCTGCGCCGAGATATTTCAGCTCGCTCATCGCCTTGGTGACGATGCCACCGATCTTTTCGCGCGATTTGGCGTCGATCACCGGCGAGGGGCCTTCCTCCCAGACCTTCTGGTGACGCCGCTGCAGCGAGCAGTCGCGTTCGCCGAGATGGATGGCGCCGCCGCGGCCGTCGCCCAGCACCTGAATTTCGATATGGCGCGGCTTCTCCAGATATTTTTCCAGATAGACCGAGGCGTCGCCGAACGCCGACTTGGCCTCCGCGCGCGCGGTCGACAGCGCGAGCGCGAGGTCATCCGCGGTGCGCGCAACCTTCATGCCGCGCCCGCCGCCGCCGGCGGCAGCCTTTACCAGTACCGGAAAGCCGATGTCGTGGCCGATCTTGATCGCCTCGTCGTCGCCGCCAACAGCGCCGTCCGAACCCGGCACCACCGGGATGCCGAGCCGGACCGCGGTCTTCTTGGCCTCGATCTTGTCGCCCATGATGCGGATGTGTTCCGCGCGCGGACCGATGAAGTGCAGGTTGTGGTCGGAAAGGATTTCGGCGAACCGCGCGTTCTCGGAGAGAAAGCCGTAGCCCGGATGCACGGCGTCGGCGCCGGTGATCTCGCACGCCGCAAGCAGCGCGGGGACGTTGAGATAGCTGTCCCGCGCCGGCGGCGGCCCGATGCACACGCTCTCGTCTGCGAGCCGCACATGCATCGCGTCGGCATCGGCAGTCGAGTGCACGGCGACAGTCGAGACGCCGAGCTCCTTGCAGGCGCGCAGGATGCGGAGCGCGATCTCTCCGCGATTGGCGATCAGGATCTTGTCAAACATCGCCGCGTCCCGACCGCTCACTCGATGATCATCAACGGTTCGCCGAACTCGACCGGCTGGCCGTCCTCGAACAGGATTTGCGTCACCGTGCCGGCGCGCGGCGCGGGTATCTGGTTCATCGTCTTCATCGCCTCGATGATCAGCAGCGTCTCGCCGGCGGAAACCTGGCTGCCCACGTCGACAAACGGCTTTGCGCCCGGCTCGGGTGCGACATAGGCGGTGCCGACCATGGGTGAGGGCACCATGCCCGGATGCTTGGTGATGTCGGATCCGTCCGCGCCGGCAGCGCGCCGGCGCTGCGGCAACGACCGGCGCTGTGGCGAACTGCATCGGTGCGGCGGCGACGCCGACGCTGCGCACGACGCGGACGCGCAGGCCTTCGCGCTCGACCTCGATCTCGGTCAGGTTGGTCTCGTCAAGCAGGCTCGCAAGATCGCGGATCAGCTCGCGCTCGTCGGTCGGCTTTGCCGCCGGGGTCTTGCTGTCCTTGGTCTTCGGCGTTTGTGCTTTTGGCGCTTCTGCTTTCGCCTGGGCCATGATGTCGTTCCAGATCTGTGTCGCTGAGAAGGATCAGGCTTTCGCCTTGATCCCGAGCTTCGCCGCGAGCCCGATGATCGCAAGCCGGTAGCCGTCGATGCCGAAGCCGGTCAGGGACGCAAACGCGGCCCTGGCGATGAACGAGTGATGACGGAAGTCTTCGCGGGCGTGGACATTGGAAATGTGGACTTCGACCGTCGGAATCTTCACGCCGACGATGGCGTCATGGATCGCGATCGAGGTGTGCGAGTAGCCGCCGCCGTTGATGACGATGCCGGCGGCGCCCTTGGTCCTGGCTTCATGGATGAAGTCAATCAGCTCGCCCTCACGATTGCTTTGGCGGCAATCGGCGGTCAGGCCAAACTCGGCCGCGGCCTTCGCACAGAGCTTCTCGACGTCGGTGAGCGTGGCATGGCCGTAGGTCTCGGGCTCACGGGTGCCGAGCAGGTTGAGGTTCGGTCCGTTGAGGACATAGACCGTCTTCGCGGCGGAGGGTGATTTGGCCATCGCTCAAGCAGGTTGGGTGACCACAGCCAGGAATGGCCGGGTTCGGCTGCTTTATAGGTAACACCGCCGTGGCTGGGAAGCCTTGGTTTTGCCCGGACTCTCAGCAAATCATTCGGATTGCTGGGGAAAACCCGAGCACCGCGTCACAATCGAAAGAAAGTCGGGCAGGACGAGGGGGCGCTGCCCCTCAGCAGGTTGCCTTGCCGCAGCGGGCGATGCCGACTTTCTCCTTCAATCCGTCGAGGCCGATCGCGCCGATCACCACCTGCTGGCCGATCACATAGCTCGGCGTGCCGTTCAGGCCGACGTCTTCGGCGACCTTGAAGTTCTCTTCCAGCGTGGCCCGCACCTCGGGGCTCTTGAGGTCCTTCTCGAGCCGCGCCATGTCGAGGCCAGCGTCCTTCGCCGCGGCCATCGCCTTTTCCTTGTCGGCCTGGCCGCGACCGCCGAGCAGCTTCTGGTGGAAGTCGAGATACTTCTTGCCAGTCGGGTCCTGCATCCGCACCGCAACCGCAACCTGTGCTGCTTCGACCGAGCCCGGCCCGAGCACTGGGAATTCCTTCAAGGTCACCTTCAGCTTCGGATCGTCCTTCATCAGGGTCAGCATGTCGGACATCGCGCGCTTGCAGTAGCCGCAGTTGTAGTCGAAGAACTCGACGAACTGCACGTCGCCGCCGGCGCCGCCGACCTGAACGCCGCGCGGCGAGTTGAAGATCACCTCGGCGTTACGCTGGACCGCTGCCGTGTGCTTGGCATCGTCGGCCGCGGTCTGGCGCTTGGTCAGTTCGGCGGTGACTTCCTCGAGCACCTCGGGGTGCGCCAGCAGGTAGCTGCGCACGATGGTCTCGATCTCCGCGCGTTGCGGCTCCGAAAAGCTTTGCGCGAGAACGGGAGCGCCAAGCAGCATGGTTGCGGCGACGGTAATCGCGCAGGTGCGGAATGAAGGCATTGGCAGTCCCTTTCGCAGTGTCATTTTGTGAAGTCGGTGTACGCGCATCAGTTCTGATTCTGTCCGGGAATCGGCTTCGCGCTCACGATATCATCGGCCTTGACCCAGCCGGGTGATCCGACGGCAAAGCGGCCCTTGGCCCGGATCGCAAGGCCGCGTGCGTACTTGAGGTCGCCGCGCAGATAGGCGGCCTGCGCGGAAGCGAGATCGGCGTCGGCGAGATCGCCCTTTTTTCCATAGGCCATTGCAAGCTGCATAAATCCGATCGGAGCCTCGGGCTCCTGAACCAGCGCATTCTTCAGCATCGCGATGGCTTCGTCGGCTACGGCCGGATTATCCGATGCCACCAGGGCCTGACCAAGTAAAATCTCGATGAGAGGGGCGTTGTGCGACAGCTGGACTGCCTTGCGGAGCGAAGGGATCGCCTCCTTCGGCATGCCGCCTTCGAGCAGCGCCTGGCCTCTAAGCTCGTAGAAATAGGGGTTGGCCGGTTGAGATTGAATTAAGCCATCGATTAGAGCGAGCGCGGTGCGCAGGTCGCCGTGGCGGTAGGTCGCGATCGCGCGCGCATAGCGCGCCGGCAGGCCGTCGTTGCCGGTCGGATAGCGCCGCGCCACGGTGTCGGCCCGATTCATGAAGCCCGCGAGCTTCGCCCGCATCAGGTCGTGACGGAGTTGCAGCGCCGGATCGTCCTTCTTGTCCCAATAGGGGCTCGCCTTGGCGAATACCTCGAGCGCGTTGACACGATCGATCGGCATCGGGTGCGACAGCACATAAGGGTCGACGCCGCGGGTTTGGAACAGTGACTGGTCGGCGAACCGCTTGAAGGTCACGTACATGCCCTTCGGCGATTGTCCGGTTGCGGTCAGAAACCGCACCCCGGCCCGGTCGGCGCTCTCCTCCTGCTGCCGCTGATACGAGATCAGGGAACGCGTGATCGCCGACTGCGGCGCGCTCAGCGCGGCCATGCCGACATTCGCGGTGCCCGAATTGTTGCTGCGAGCGCCCGCGATCATCGCGCCGAGGCCCAGCAGCGTCGCGAGAATCATCTGGGTCTCCGCCTGCGCCAGTTGCTGGCGCATCTTGGCGAGGTGGCCGCCCGCCATGTGGCCGGTCTCGTGCGCGAGCACGCCAATCACTTCGTTGGGCGTGTCAGCCTGCAACAGCGCGCCGGTGTTGATGAAGATATGACGGCCGTCCATCACGAAGGCGTTGAACTGCGGATCGTTGATGATGACGACGCGGACGTTCTGGTTGGCAAGCCCGGCGGCGCGCAGGATCGGCTGGGTGTAGTCCTTCAACAGCTGCTCGATCTCGGCGTCGCGCACGATCTGCGGGCCTGCGCCCTGGCCGCCGGGATCCTCCTGGGCGCGTGCCGGGGCAAAGCTGCTCGCGGGTGCGACAAAGCCCAGCGCGGCTGCAACGACCACGGAAATGGCGCGACGCCAGTTAGCTTGTGAAGGCGTCTGCGTCATGCCCGGAGAATAGTTTGGAGAATGGTGTCTTGGAGCCATTCGGGTCTTGGGTCGCAGTCTTGGTTCGCAGTCTTGGGTTGTCGCTCGCTTTCGCGAAGGTTAGAGCCGGGACCAGCGGTTCGCGGCAAGTCAAATCTCGTGAATTACAGTCACCAAGCCGCGGAATAAGGCGGGAGAGCGGCGTTTTCGCCACGGCGGGACGCAGCCGTCCTCCCTTGTGGCTGCAGGTCGGGCCGACTAGGTTCGGCCGGCAAACCCGATTGTTCCAATGCTCGATTCGACCCGGATTCAACGCCTTTTGTCGCCGTCCGCGCGAAGCGATGTGCCGCCGTTCATGGTCATGGACGTGATGGCGGCGGCGGCGCGGATCGAGGCCGCCGGCGGCCGTGTCGTTCATCTTGAGGTCGGGCAACCGGCCGAGCCCGCGCCGAAGACCGCGATCGCGGCGGCGCATGCCGCGCTCGAATTCCATGCGGATCGATTACACCGCGGCACTCGGAATTCCCTCGCTCCGCGCGCGGATCGCGCGGCATTATCGCGACGCCTATGGTTGCGATGTCGATCCCGAACGCATCATTATTACGACCGGATCGTCGGGCGGCTTCATCCTGGCGTTCATTGCGATGTTCGAGCCGGGCGACCGCGTCGCCGTGACCGTGCCTGGCTACCCGCCCTACCGGCACATTCTGACCGCGCTCGGCTGCGAGCCCGTGCTGATCGAGACGTCGAGCGCCGACCGCCACGCGCTGTCGCCGGACGCGCTGCTTGCGGCCCATCGCAAAAAGCCGCTCGACGGCGTGCTGGTCGCGAGCCCGGCCAACCCGACCGGCACCATGATGACCGGCGACGCGCTACGCGCGCTGATCGCGGCGGCCGAAGGCGAGGGCATCCGCTTCATTTCCGACGAGATCTATCACGGCCTCGACTACGCGTTTCCTGCGGTGACCGCCGCTTCGATCTCGCCGCGCGCGCTGATCATCAACTCGTTCTCGAAATACTTCTGCATGACCGGCTGGCGGGTCGGCTGGATCGTCGCGCCGGAGCCCTTTGTGCGTCCGATCGAGCGGCTGCAGCAAAACCTCTCGATCTCGGTGCCGACGCTGTCGCAACTCGCCGCCGAAGCCGCCTTCGACGGACGCGACGAGATGGAGCGGGTCAAGCGCGGCTACGAGGAGAACCGCCGCATCCTGATCGAAGGCTTGCCTGGCGCCGGTCTCGACACCTTCCTGCCCGCCGACGGCGCGTTCTATCTCTACGCGGACGTCTCGAAATTCACCGACGACAGCCTTGCCTTCACCAGGGAAATGCTGGAGCGGGCCCATGTCGCCGCGACCTCAGGCGTCGACTTCGATCCGATCCACGGCCGCTCGTTCGTGCGCTTCTCCTATGCCCGCTCCGCCGACGACATGCGCGAGGCTGTCAAACGCATCACGCGTTGGCTCAAGCGATGAAGCTCAAGGGCTACGTCTCGCTACCCGACGAATGGCAATTGCCTGATCTCGCGCCGTGGGATCTCTGCACTGATATTGTTGCAGTGATCGAGCGGAGCATCGAACGGCTGCCTTCAAGCTACATCCGCAAAGCACCTGATATCGCGGTCCACGACAGCGCCACGGTCGAGCCCGGCGCGGTGCTGAAAGCGCCGTGCATTATCGGCGAGAATTGCTTCGTTGCCTCGTACGCCTATTTGCGCGGCGGCGTCTGGCTGGCGGCGAACGTCATCCTTGGTCCCTCGGTCGAGGTCAAATCGTCGCTGATCGGCGAGGGCAGCAAGGCCGCGCATTTCAACTTCGTCGGGGACAGCGTTATCGGTCGCGACGTCAACATCGAGGCCGGCGCGATCGTCGCGAACTATCGCAATGAACGCATGGACAAGCAGATCGTCTGCTTCGACGGTGAGCAACTGATCCGAACGGGTCGCGACAAATTCGGATCGCTGATCGGCGATGGCTGCCGGATCGGCGCCAACGCCGTGCTGGCGCCGGGCACGATCCTGAAACCAGCCACGGTGGTGCCGCGGCTGGCGCTGGTCGATCAGACCGCGGGACGCGTCTAGCTGCCGCCGCCGAAGCGGCGCGACCACCAGCCGGCGCGACGTGGTCCGCCGTCATTCGAGGCCTCGGCGTTGCCCTCCGGTTCGGCCGGCGCCGGCGCGGGCTCCGGTTGCGCGGCATGAACAGGCTCGGCGCTCGTCGGTGGCGCACTGTCGGTCACGAAGCTGACCTTCTCGCGTACCGTCGACCGTCGGCGGGCTCTTTCCTGCGCGCCCTCGTGCTCTGCCGAAGGATGTTCGGGAACGGCGGCATGTTCGACGTGCGGCTCGTGGTGGATTGGCGCCGGAGCGGGCGCAGGTTGCGGCTCGCTCGGCGCGGCATCGACCGGTGGTCGGTCGAGATCGGCGACCTCTGCCACGGCCTCAGCCGACTCGAATTGGCCCTCGACCTCGTCGGCGACCGACGCGGCTAGGCCTTCCTCGCCCTCGCGGCGCCTGCGGCGGCCGCCACGACGGCCGCGCCTGCGGCGGCGACGCTCGCTCTCGCTGCCTTCGCCCTGCGGCCCGTCGAACCCGGCCTCCGCGGTTGCCTCGGCGGCCTCGGCGCCTTCCTCGTCGGGCAACTCGTCGTCGCCGGCTGCGAAGCCTGGCTCATCCTCCCGGCCTTCGGGCGCGGCCGCTCGCTCGCGCTCCTCGCCGTTGCGACCGCGCCGGCCACGGCGCCGGCGCCGCCGCCGCTGACCATCACCGTCGCCGCGCGCTTCGCTATTTTCGTCGGACGCCTGCGTCTCTGCCTCGCCGACCTCCTCGTCGCCGCGCTCAAGTTCGTCCTCGACAACCTCGTCGCCCTCGATCGGCTCTTCGGGCGCGAGCGGGGTTGCGGCTTGCGCCGCGAGCAGCGCCTTCGCCGCTTCCAGCGTGTGCACCTGCTCCCCGCGATCGAGCGCAAAGGCCTGCGGACCGGTGATGCCGGGATCGGCCGAGATCGTCAGTGTCACCTTGAAGGTGTTTTCGAGATCGCGCAGATGGCCGCGCTTGTGGTTCAGGACGTAGAGCGCCACCTCCGTCCGTGTGCGGATCGTGAGGTTGTGGGTCGCGCCCTTCATCAATGTTTCTTCGAGGCTGCGCAGCAGCTGCAGCGCGACGGATGCGACCGAACGCACGTGGCCGGTGCCGCCGCAATGCGGGCAGGGCTCCGTCGAGCTCTCCAGCACGCTGGCGCGGATGCGCTGTCGCGACATTTCGAGCAGGCCGAAATGCGAGATGCGGCCGACCTGGATGCGCGCGCGATCGTGCTTGAGGCATTCGCTCAACCGCCGTTCGACCGCGCGGTTGTTGCGCTTCTCGTCCATGTCGATGAAGTCGATCACGATCAGGCCGGCAAGATCACGCAGGCGGAGCTGTCGCGCGACTTCCTCGGACGCCTCGAGATTGGTCTTCAGCGCGGTGTCTTCGATGTGATGCTCGCGCGTCGACCGGCCCGAGTTGACGTCGATCGAGACGAGCGCCTCGGTCTGGTTGATGACGATGTAGCCGCCGGAACGGAGCTGGACCGTCGGCGAGAACATCGCGTCGAGCTGGCTTTCGACGCCCATGCGCGAGAGCAGCGGCTGCTGGCCCTGATACGGCTTCACCGCGCGCACCTGGCCCGGCAACAGCATCTTCATGAAGTCGCGCGCTTCATGGTAGCCGGCTTCGCCGGCAACGATGATCTCGTCGATGTCCTTGTTATAGAGGTCGCGGATCGAGCGCTTGATCAGCGATCCCTCTTCATAGACCAGCGTCGGCGCCGTCGACTTCAGGGTGAGGTCGCGGACCGTCTCCCACAGCCGCAGCAAATATTCGAAATCGCGCTCGATCTCGGGCTTGGTGCGGGCGGCACCCGCGGTGCGCAGGATGATGCCCATGCCCTCGGGCACATCGAGATCCTGTACCACTTCCTTCAGACGAGAACGGTCCTGCGCCGAGGTGATCTTGCGGCTGATGCCGCCGCCGCGGGCTGTGTTCGGCATCAACACCGCGTAACGGCCGGCGAGCGACAGGTAAGTCGTCAGCGCGGCACCCTTGTTGCCGCGCTCTTCCTTGACCACCTGGATCAGCATCACCTGGCGGCGCTTGATGACCTCCTGGATCTTGTACTGCCGGCGCGGCCGGAACGGACGCTCGGGAACTTCTTCGAGCGCGTCGTCGCCGCCGACGGACTCGACGATCTCGTCTTCGGCCTCCGCGGTCTCTTCCTGCTCATCGTCTTCCGCGTGTGCCGCGGTGACTTCGGCCGCATGTTCGGCGGGCGTCCCATTTGAACCGGGCAGATCGTCGCTGCCGGGCTCGCTCGCTTCCGTAATCAGCGGATCATCGTTGTCGAAACTGGGCCGCGCCTCGTGCGAGGTGATTTCGTCGGCGTGGTCCTCCGCATGCGAGGGCTCGTCGAACCCGTGTGGCGCGCTGTGATCGTCGTCGTCATCGTGATCATGCGAGCGCTCGGAACCCGCGTCGTAATGTTCAACGTCGTGATCCTGAACGGCCCCGAATGGCTCGGCGCGGGAATCCGGCCGGGCAGTCTCGGCATCGAAACCCTCCTCCAGCGCGACCGCCCGCTCATAAACGTCGGCCTCGACGCGTGCATCAGTCGATGCGGCATCCCCTGCGTCGCGAGGCGGAGCTCCGGACGCGGCTTCATCGATCGGCGCACTCCGCATGCGGTCGCCGCCGCCGCGGCGGCGGGAGTTGCGATGGCGTGAGCGGCGCCGGTGCGAGCGCTCTTCGGCTTCTTCCTCGGCCTCGCGATGGGCGCGTTCGTCGTCTTCGATCAGCGCCTGCCGGTCGGCGACCGGGATCTGGTAGTAGTCGGGATGGATTTCCGAGAAGGCGAGGAAGCCGTGGCGATTGCCGCCGTATTCGACGAAGGCGGCCTGCAGCGACGGTTCGACGCGCGTGACCTTGGCGAGATAAATGTTGCCGCGAAGCTGTTTTCGCTGGGCTGACTCGAAATCAAACTCTTCGACGCGGTTGCCGCGAACGACCACGACCCGGGTCTCCTCCGGGTGGGTGGCATCGATAAGCATCTTGTTGGGCATTGGGGAACTCTTGGAGGCGGCACAGCGGGAACAGCCCGTCGCCGCTTGAGCGGTCGGCTTGTTTCACGGTCCACCTGATTCGGGGGTGATGGGAAGGCCGAAACGCTTTTCCATGCCCGAAGTCCCGCGCCGCCGGCCCGCCGCCGCGGACAACGCCCGGCGGCTGGTTCATCTGACGGTGAGGGGATTCGTATGAAAGGCGCATCGAAAGCGTCGGCCCGTTGATCGGTTGGTGACGGCCAAGTTCTATTTGTATCGGCCGTCGCAAAGGCTTTGCGGCGAGATTGCCGCGGCAGAAACGCTGACCTTGGGAGCTCAAAGGTGTCGCCCGCCTGCTTCCCGCAGCCGGTTTCAGCAGCTGGTCCAATGCGCCCCGGAAGCCGTTTCAGCTCGCTCGGTCCCGGCGGACCCAGTCGGCGCAGAGCACCGGATCAATGGCTTTCGAGTCAATGGCTTAGCGTCAATGACGGGAGCCGGATCGATCCTGGTCGACTTTGCACAGGCAAGCTGAACGCGATGCAACCAGAAGCTTTAATCGTCAGCAACTCATACATACGTCGGGAGAGCCGTTCTGGCAAGGCGAGGGTTTGGCGGGCACCATATCCCGGAAAACCCGAAACCGGATTTCCGGTAAAAGCATGCGCAAATTCGAGAATCTGGAGCGCATCCCGATTTTTGTCCAATCCCGATGCCATTCAGCGTCGCCGCGGCGCAACACCCTTTCGGCAAATGACGGACCCGGTTAAGCAGTGGTTAACCCTGCCAACCTATTGGCTTAAGAAAAGCAGCGGGAGGCTCGGGGAATCGGTGGCGATCCGCTCACTCCATCTGGTGCTGACAGGTCTCGGCTTCGTTGCCGCGGGCGCATTCTTGTGCTCGCCGCTCGCCAGCCGTGCGGCCTCGGACAACGCCGTCATTCCGGTCGCGGTGCCGGCGCCCGCGGCCGCGTTTCCGGTGGCGAGCGATGCACGCCTTGCCGGTGACGACAGGCAGACCCGTTTCGTCCTCGAACTCGACCGCAAGATCGACGTGCGCGCCTTCGCGCTCGCCGATCCCTATCGTGTCGTACTTGATATCCCGCAGGTGGATTTCCAGCTGCCGCCGCAGACCGGGCAGTCCGGGCGCGGCATGGTCAAGGCGTTCCGCTACGGGCTTGTGATGCCCGGCGGATCGCGCATCGTCATGGATCTGACGAGGCCGGCGACCATCGAGAAAGCCTATGTGCTGGAAGCGGCCAATGGCCAGCCGCCGAAGCTTGTGGTCGAGCTCACCGCGACCGATCGGGCGACGTTCCTGCGCGCGCTGTCCGCCAACAGCCGTGCCGAGCTCAGGCCGTCGGCGCCGCCCGATCCCGTGAAATCGGCGTCCGATGACAAGCGCCCGGTGGTGGTGGTCGATCCCGGCCATGGCGGCATCGACAACGGCACGCAAGCCTCGACCGGCGAGCTTGAAAAACAGATCGTGCTCGACTTTGCGACCGCGTTGCGCGAGCGGCTGGAAAAGAGCGGCAAGTATCGCGTGGTGATGACGCGCAACGACGATACCTTCATTCCGCTCGCCGACCGCGTGAAGATCGCGCGCAACGAACAGGCCCAGCTGTTCGTATCGATTCACGCCGACGCCTTGCCGCACGGCGAGGGCGACGCCCAGGGCGCGACGATCTATACACTCTCGGACACCGCCTCCGACTCGGAGGCGGCGCGCCTTGCCGAATCGGAGAACCGCGCCGATGTCATCGCCGGCATCGATCTGACCGAGGAGCCGAGCGACGTCGCCGACATCCTGATCGATCTGGCGCGGCGCGAAACCAAAATGTTTTCAAATCACTTCGCCCGGCTGCTGCTGGGCGAGATGAAGGGCAATGTCCGCCTGCACCCATCCCCGTTGAAGTCCGCCGGCTTCCGGGTGCTGAAGGCGCCGGACGTTCCCTCGGTGCTGGTCGAACTCGGTTACGTGTCGAACAAGGACGACTTGCACCATCTGATATCCGACGACTGGCGGTCGAAGACCGTCCGGGTGGTGGGGCAGGCGGTCGAGGCCTTCTTTGCCAAGAGGATGGTAACCTCGCGGTCGGGAGGTGCGAATTAGCGGGCCTTGAGCCGCTCGCATCGGGTATTCAGCCCCGGTGGGACGGCTCTGAAAGCCCTAGTTTGGCCACAGCGCTGGCCGTATAGAATGCGTGTTGAATCAGTTCTGTGCATGATCCGGAAAAGCGGATTCCGGTTTTTCGACAAGATCATGCGCGGGACTTGAGAAGCGACCAAGCCGCTGTTCGGACGGACCGTTCGAGGCGAGGAGCGAGCCGGTCAGGACTGACCGGTCAGGGCAAACAACCAACGTTCGGGCAAGATGCGGCTGCTGTTACGATTCTTGGGCTTCCTGTTTGCGGCGGGAACCATTGTCTTCCTGGTCGGCGTGGGCGCCACAGCTGGGCTGATCTGGCATTTTTCCAAAGACTTGCCTGACTATTCGCAGCTTCAGGATTATGAGCCGCCG
The DNA here is from genome assembly GCA_963763485.1 of uncultured Alphaproteobacteria bacterium. Lineage (GTDB taxonomy): Bacteria > Pseudomonadota > Alphaproteobacteria > Rhizobiales > Xanthobacteraceae > CAWCKS01. The sequence continues at coordinate 52,235 of CAVXOW010000003.1, forward strand.
GTCATGACGCGGGTGCACGCGGCGGATGGCTCGCTGCTCGCTGAATACGCCAAGGAGCGCCGGCTCTACCTGCCGATCCAGGCGATCCCGAAGCGGGTGATCGACGCCTTCCTCGCCGCCGAGGACAAGAATTTCTACGAGCACGGCGGCATCGATTTCTCCGGCATGGCGCGCGCCGCCGTCGTATACGCCCAGAACTACGGCTCGAACCGCCGTCCGCAGGGTGCCTCCACGATCACCCAGCAGGTCGCCAAGAACTTCCTGTTGACCAACGAGGTGAGCTTTACCCGCAAGATCAAGGAAGCGCTGCTCGCGATGCGCATCGAGCGCACCTATTCCAAGGACAAGATCCTCGAGCTCTACCTCAATGAAATCTATCTCGGCCTTGGCGCCTACGGCATCGCCGCGGCCTCGCTGGTTTATTTCGACAAGTCGGTGAATGAACTCACGGTCTCCGAGGCAGCGTATCTTGCGGCGCTGCCAAAGGCGCCGACCACGCTGCACCCGGTGCGCAACCACGATCGCGCCATCGAGCGTCGCAACTACGTGATCGACCGCTTGCTCGAGAACGGCTGGATCAAGCAGGCCGAGGCCGATGAAGCGCGCAAGGATCCGCTGAAGGTCGTCAACCGGCAGAACGTGACGCACACGGCGTCCGGCGAATATTTCGCCGAAGAAGTCCGCCGCGAGCTGTTCGAACGTTACGGCGAGAAGAAGCTTTACGAGGGCGGCCTCTCGGTCCGCACCACGCTTGATCCAAAAATGCAGGTCGCCGCGCGCAAGGTGCTGTCCGACGCGCTGGTCGCCTACGACGAGCGTCAGGGTTATCGCGGCGCGATCGCCAAGCTCGAGCTGACAGGCGACTGGGGCCCAAAACTCGCCGACGTGCGCTCGCTGTCCGATATCCCGTGGCGCATGGCGGTGGTCCTCGAAAGCAACGATCAGTCGGCGCGGATCGGCTTCCAGCCCGGGCGCGAGCTCGGCGGCGCCGTGATGAAGGAGCGCAATACCGGAATCGTCACCGTCGACGGCGTAAAGTGGGCGAAACCTGCGGTCGCGACCAACCGCGGCAAGCCGATACCGACGTCGGTGTCGCAGGTGCTGTCGCCCGGCGATGTCATCTACGTCGACCCCTTGCTCAACAAGGACGGCAGCGTGGTCGACGGCCAGTATCGACTGCGGCAACTGCCCGAGGTGTCCGGCGGCATGGTGGTGATGGACCCGCACACCGGCCGCGTGCTGGCGATGGCCGGCGGCTTCTCGTTCGACCAGAGCCAGTTCAATCGCGCCACGCAGGCCTATCGGCAGCCGGGCTCGTCGTTCAAGCCGATCGTCTATTCGGCGGCGCTCGACAACGGCTACACCCCGTCGACGGTGGTGATGGATGCGCCGCTGGACATCGCGCAGGGGCCGGGGCAGGAGGTCTACCACCCCGCCAACTATGACTCAGGCAAGTTCTATGGTCCGACCACGCTGCGCAACGCCCTGAAACGGTCGCTGAACACGGTGACGGTGCGGCTTGCGCAGGACATCGGCATGCCGCTGATCGGTGAATACGCCAAGCGTTTCGGCGTCTATGACGAAGTGCCGAATTATCTTTCCTACGCGCTCGGCGCCGGCGAGACCACGGTGCTGCGGATGGCGACGGCCTATTCGATGCTCGACAACGCCGGCAAGCGCATCAAGCCGACGCTGATCGACCGCATCCAGGATCGCTACGGCCACACCATCTTCAAGCACGACACCCGCGAATGCCGCGGCTGCGATGCGCAGGCCTTCAATCCGAACACACCGGAACCGACGCTGGTCGACCGTCAGGAGCAGGTGCTCGATCCGATGACCGCGTACCAGATCACCTCGCTGATGGAAGGCGTGGTGACAAGCGGCACTGCGGCCCCGGCGTTTCAGGGTTTCGGCAAGCCGATCGCCGGCAAGACCGGCACCACCAACGACTGGAAAGACGCCTGGTTCATCGGCTTCTCGCCGGACCTGACCTGCGCCGTTTACATGGGCTACGACAAGCCGCGTACGCTCGGCCGCGAAAGCACCGGCGGCCATGTCGCCGCGCCGATTGCGCGCAGCTTCTTCAACATCGCGCTGGCCGACAAGCCGGCGATTCCATTCCGCGTGCCGGCCGGCATCAAGCTGATCCGCGTCGACTCCAATACCGGCATGCGCGCCGGCCCGGGCGATGGCGGCAAGACCATCCTCGAAGCCTTCAAGCCCGGCACCGCGCCGCCCGACAACTACTCCGTCATCGGCGTCGCCGACGCCGACGGCCGCGGCGGGGCGTCGATCTCGCCCGACATGGACCGCACCATCCTGCGGCCTGGCACCGGTGGGCTGTACTGAGCAAACGGGTACATGATGTTTTCGTCATGGCCGGACTTGTTCCGGCCATCCACGTCTTTCCTGCCGCGAGCTTTTAAGACGTGGATGCCCGGCACAAAGCCGGGCATGACGTTTGAAGATGCCGTTCGGCATTGCGCTCAGTCGACAGCGCCGCTAAATCCACAACAACGAATCTTGAGGAATCCCATGCGCGCGGAAATCGAAAGACTGGTCGAAGAGATCAAGCAGTCGGTCGGGCTGCTGAGGAGGCATCTTTGACGTCGAGAAATCGACGGCGCGCCTGGCCGAGCTGAACAAGCTCGCCGAAGACCCCAATCTCTGGAACGACCCGCAGAAGGCCCAGAAGCTGATGCAGGAGCGCACCTCGCTCGAGGATGCGCTGTCAGGCATTTCCAGGGTCGAACGCGAGCTCGAGGACAATGTCGGCATGATCGAGCTCGGCGAGGCCGAGAACGATGCTTCCGTCGTCACCGAGGCCGAGCAGGCGCTGCGCAACCTGAAGAAGGAAGTCGCGCGCAGAGAGCTCGAGGCGTTGCTGTCGGGCGAGGCCGACACCAACGATAGCTATCTCGAAGTCCATGCCGGCGCCGGCGGCACCGAGAGCCAGGACTGGGCTCAGATGCTGCTCCGCATGTACACGCGCTGGGCCGAGAAGCACGGCTTCAAGGTCGAGGTGCTGGAAGAGACCGAAGGCGAAGAGGCCGGCATCAAGTCGGCGACGCTGCAAATCTCCGGCCACAACGCCTATGGCTGGCTCAAGACCGAGGCCGGCGTGCATCGCCTCGTGCGCATCTCGCCGTTCGATTCCAATGCGCGCCGTCACACCTCGTTTTCCTCGATCCAGATTTTTCCCGTGATCGACGATCGCATCAAGATCGACATCAAGGAAGGCGACGTGCGCACCGACACCATGCGTTCCGGCGGTGCCGGCGGCCAGCACGTCAACAAGACCGAGTCGGCGGTGCGGCTGACGCACATCCCGACCGGCATCGCCGTGGTCTGCCAGGCCGGCCGCTCGCAGCACAAGAACCGCGCGCAAGCCTGGGACATGCTGCGCGCCCGGCTCTACGAGATGGAGTTGAAGAAACGCGAGGCGCAGGCCGCCGCCGATCAGGCCGCCAGGACCGAGATCGGCTGGGGCCACCAGATCCGCTCCTATGTGCTGCAGCCCTATCAAATGGTGAAGGACCTGCGCACCGGCGTGCAGACGTCGGACACCTCGGGCGTGCTCGACGGTGACCTCGACGAGTTCATGGCGGCAACGCTGGCGCAAAAGGCCTTTGGCGCGCTGCCCGACAAGATCGAGGACGTGGAGTGATCTTGCTCCTGGTCGTCCCCGCGAAAGCGGGGACCCATACTCCGCTACAGAAGTGAGACGAGCGCGAGTGGCGATCAGGGTCACTCCGCGCATAACTGGCGCAGGGGTTATGGGTCCCCGCTTTCGCGGGGACGACCGGTAGCAGTCAAGCGCCATCACGCCTGCGCGAATGCGCTCCGGCCGCTCCTGCACATCGGCGTGACGAGTGTTTCGCAACATGTTTCATCGCGATCGGGGTCTTCATCAGGATCGCGCGGAATCGCCGCGAAAACCGTGCGCTTCGGCCGAGCGTGCGATCAACATAACAGCGCCGCAAGGTAGCTTGCGGCAAAGCAATCTAGCTGAAATCGCAATGAATGGCGCGTTCATCCCTGCTTGGGGGACGCGTGCCTAAACCTCACGCCGGTGGATGACCCCAACGCACCAAAGAAAAGATGGTGCTCACCGACTGAGGACTATCATGACCCGCTTTAGCAAACTCTCAGTAATCGCGATTGCCCTTGCCGTACTCGGCACCTCGTACACCGCAGCGTCCGCGGAGACCCTGTGGCAGTTCAACCATCCGCGCCGCGAGCAGGTCAACGACCGGCTCGCCAATCAGAACTACCGCATCCATCAGGAAGTGATGGAAGGCGAATTGAGCCCGGGCCAGGCCGCGGCGCTGCACGCCGAAGACCACACCATCCGCCTCGAGGAGCGCACCATGGCCGGCTTCAACGGCGGTCACATCTCGCCGTATGAGCAGCACCTGCTCAATCAGCAGGAAAACGGCGTCAGCCACCAGATCGGCTACTGATCGCTTCTGCAACACGCGTCAGCAATGGAACCGGGGCCCGCTGCATCCATGCAGTCGGGCTCCGATCTCTTTGCGAGCATGGTACGGACAATTCTAGCTTTCGGCGCATCGAAGTTTTTCCACACGGCGTGTCAGGTTCCACCCGTCACCGACCTGCCTGCGATCCGCCGAAAATCCATGAATCAATTCGACTTCGCCGTCGCTCTTGGGCTTCTCGCCTTCATGGGCCTCGGCTTTTACGCCGGGCTGTTGCGCAGCCTGGCCTCGATCCTCGGTTACATTGCCGCTGCTCCGGTGGCTGTGGCGGCGACGCCCTATGCTTCACCTGCCATGGCTGGCGACGCCGCGCCGCCATGGGCCAGCAACTTCGCGCTGTTCTTCGTTGTGCTGCTCGCGGTCGGCGCATTGATCGGCCGTTTGCTGCGCCATTCCGTCGCCGATGTGCTCGGCGACGACGTCGACATCGTCGACCGGATCGCCGGCAGCCTGCTCGGTGCGCTCCGTCTCGGGATTGTCGTGCTGCCCGTTGTCGTCATGTTCGACCGCTATGTGCCGCTGGAGCGGCAGCCGCAGTTCTTCGCCGGCTCGAAGCTGCGGCCGTACTTTTCCTCGGCGGGCCAGCACGGCATCAACGCGCTGCCTGCCGATGTCACCGTCTATCTGAACAAGTTGACCCGCGAGCGGGGCATCTGAGGCGCTCGCTCCGCCGCGGATCCACTAGTCCTCCAGGCTCATGTCGAGCGCAGGCTTGACGTCGGTGGGCAGGGGACAGAGATAGGGCGTCTCCGACGTTCGCGCGCGCAAATCGTCCCTGGCGCTGGAGATGATGCGCTCGTCGCGCAGCGCGTCGACCGCGGTCCCGGCCATCACCTTGGCGACATGGACGAGGCCCTTGTGCGCGTAAGTCGTCTTGCCCTGGCCGGTGAGTTGCCACGAATGGAACGGCGTGCCGATCGCGCACGTCGCGCCGCGCGCCTGCACCGTCGGTACCACCCAGCTGACGTCGCCGACGTCGGTCGAGCCGACGCCGCCGCCACCCGAGACTTCGAGCGAGACGATCTGGTCGCACAGCACCTTGCCGGGCTCGACCTTCAGGCCATGACGGCGGTAGGCGGCGGCGATATCCTCCTTGCTGAGCGTTGCCTGAAATTTTCCGGCGAGCTCCTTGTCGGCGTCGTCGAAATCCGGCGGCCCGAGCCGCATCAGATTGTCGTCCATCAGTTTCTCGAGCGGCGTGTTGCCCATCAGGTTCGACACCGCGCTGACCATGCGCGTCTCGACTCTTGTCTCCGTCATCAGCGCCGCGCCCTCGGCAATCTTGCGCACCCGCGCGATCAGCGGATTGAGCTGGACGAGGTCGGCGGCGCGGATCAGGTAGCGCACTTTCGCGCGCGCCTGCACGACGTTCGGCGCGCGGCCGCCGCCGTCGAGCATCGCGTAATGGATGCGGGCGCCGTCGGGCATGTGCTCGCGCATGTAGTTGACGCCGACGTTCATCAGTTCGACCGCATCGAGCGCGCTGCGGCCGAGATGAGGCGCTGCGGCCGCGTGCGAGGCGCGGCCGATGAAGGTGAAGTCGATGCGGGTGTTGGCGAGCGACTCCGGCTTGTTGACGCCGGAGAACGACGCCGGGTGCCAGGAGATCGCGATATCGACGTCCTTGAACGCGCCCGAGCGCACCATGAAGCCTTTTGCGGCGCCGCCTTCTTCCGCCGGGCAGCCGTAATAGCGCACGCGGCCCTTCAGGCCGTTGGCGGCGAGATAGTCCTTCACCGCGGTGGCGGCGAGCAGCGAGGCCGAGCCGAGCAGGTTGTGGCCGCAGCCATGGCCGTTGTTATTGCCCGGGATCGGCCTGGGCTCGGCGACGCCGGCCTCCTGGCTCAAGCCGGGCAGCGCATCGTACTCGCCGAGGATCGCAATGACCGGTCCGCCTTCGCCGGCTTCGCCGACGATCGCGGTCGGAATGTCGGCGACGTTCCTGGTGATGCGAAAGCCTTGTTGTTCCAGAATCGCCAGGTGCTCCGCGCAGGAGCGCGTTTCTGTGTAGCACAGCTCCGGCATGCCCCAGACCCGGTCGGCAAGCGCAATGAACTCGTCCTTCTTGTCGTCGACGCGGCGCCAGATCTCTTCGCTGTTTTGCATGATGATTCCTTGTTTCTCGTCTGGTCGTATTGATCTTGTAGGGCGCGTTAGGCCAACGGGTCCGCCCGAACGGGCGGCCCGATGATAAACTCCGCCGTAACGCGCCGGTTCGGGAGTGGCGGATTACGCTTTCGCTAATCCGCCCTTGTAACAGCGAATCCAAATATCTTGAGGTCGTTCCGAAAGGAATGCTCTGCCGCGGACGGCGATCCACGGCAGAGCGCCTGGCGATCGGATCGAACCCGCCCTGAGCAGCTTGGGCTGTCCCGTAGCGTGATCGTCGTCAGCACCTTCATCGGACCCGGATGGTTGCCGGAACATTAGGTTCGCTTCACAAGGCAGGGATCGACGAAGATGACGAAGACTAACATAGTGGTGGCCGGCATCGATACGGCCAAAGACAAACTCGACGTTGCCATCCATTGCCAAGACTTACATTGGCGGGTCGAGAACACGTTGCACGGCTGGCGACGGTTGCATGCGGAGCTGACCAAGGTCGGTGTCGCGCGGGTTGGCATCGAGGCAACTGGCGGCTACGAGCGCGGGGTGATCAAGTATCTGCGGGCGGCAGGGCTCACCGTGGTGGTGCTGCAGCCGATCCAGGTTCGTGCCTTTGCACGCGTGCACCTGCGTCGAGCCAAGAATGATATGCTCGATGCAGTCCTGATCGCAGCCTGCACTGCCGCAGTCGATCAGCCGCGGATTGAGCCGGATGCGCGCCTGGCTGAGCTTGCCGATCATCTAACCTTCGTCGAGCAGATTGAGGAGGATATTGCTCGCAGCAAGATCCGGCTCGAACATATCGACAATCGTCGATTGCGGCAGCTCGTCACCGCCGATATCGCACGCTTGAAGACCCGACGGGCGGCTGAGCTGCTGCGGATCGCCAAGGCGTTACGCGCCTACGATGACCTCGCCCTACGGCTCGACTTGGTCTGCAGCGTCCCCGGCATCGGGGAGCGGACCGCGCTTGCGCTCATCATCCGGATGCCGGAACTCGGACGCCTCAGCCGCGAACAGGCTGCCGCACTTGCCGGGCTTGCTCCGTTCGATGACGACAGCGGGAAGTACAAAGGCCAACGCCACATCGCCGGCGGGCGCGGACGTTTGCGCCGCTCACTGTTTGCGGCCGCTTTGCCGGCGGCGTTCCGCTGGAACAAAGCGCTGATCGCTCTCTACGCGCGCCTGATCGCCCGCGGCAAAGCCCACAACGCCGCTCTTGTCGCCTGCGCCAGAAAGCTGCTCATCTACGCCAACACTGTCGTTCAGCGCGGTAAACCTTGGCTAGAAAAACCAGCTACCACTTAATGGTTGCTACGTTTGAATTCGGTGAACCCTACCGCGCCGGATAGGCCCTCGCCAATCGCCCGTTCATTCAAATTAATGACCAAGAGTTCACGCTCGTGAATTGCGTCTGAACGCGCCATTCAGTGCCGCTTCGGTGGTCCCGGCGCATCATTTCCCTCGCTTAGGCGTCCTGCGCCATCCCGGCGCAACGTCTTAAGAGGAGGCATTCCATGACCCGCACCCGCAAACTCACCCTTGTCGCCGTTGCTTTTGCCGCGCTTGGCCTGTCGGCCACGTCAGCTTCGGCCGAGACCTTCTGGCAGCACACTCACCCGCGCCGTGCCGAAGTGAACGCCCGCCTGGGCTATCAGAACTTCCGCATCAACCGCGAAGTCCGCGAAGGCGAGCTCGCACCGTGGCAGGCGCGTCAGCTGCATCGCCAGGACTTCAGGATCCGGCAGGAGGAGCGCTCGATGGCGAGCTTCAACCACGGTCACATCACGACGGCCGAGCAGCGCGCGCTGAACCATCAGGAGAACGTCGATCAGCCGCCGCATCGGGTGGTAGCTCTCAACCCCCAACCGCTGTCATCGCCCGGCATAGCCGTTCGAAGAACGGCGTCGCTTCACTCGCCTATGACCGGGCGATCCAGTACGCCGAGGCGTCTCGTTAGTTCAGCAGCGCTGGTGGTTACTGGATGCCCCGCTTTCGCGGGGCATGACAGTGGAGAGGCTCCACAGAAACCTCACTCCACCTTCTCGAACCCGTAGTGCACGAACTGGTCGGCGATGTCGGCATTGCCCGCCTTCGCCGCCGCGATGTCCTTGTGCGCGCCCTCGAAGTCACCTGATCTGCTCTTCGCAACGCCACGGCCGTAGAGCGAGTTCGGCAGATCCGGCTTCACCGCCAGCGCTTCGTTGAAGCCCGCGATCGCCGCGTCATATTCGCCGAGCTTGAGATGGCAGAACGCGCGGCTGTCGAGCGCATAGGCGTCGTCGGGCTTCAGCTTCAGCGCCGCCTCGCAATCGGCAAGTCCGTCTTTCGCGCGGCCGACGATCGCTTTGGTGATGCAGCGGCCGTTCAGCGCCGAGGCGTATTTCGGGTCGTAGTTCACGGCGGTGTCGTAGTCGAACAGCGCGTCCATGTACTGGTGCTTGTCGAAATAGAGATTGGCGCGCGCAAAGGCGTCTTTGGTTCCCGCCGGGTTCAGCTTCAGCGACTGGTTGAGATCGGCGAAGGCGTGGTCGATATCGCCGCGGTCGCGGTAGACGCGGGCGCGGTTGCCCCAGGCCGGCGCGTACTTCGGATCGAGCCGGATCGACTCGTTGAAATCGGCCAGCGCCTTGTCATCGTCGTTCTTGTCGCGGTACGCGGTGCCGCGGTTGAACCAGGCCAGCGCGAATTTCGGATCGAGTTTGATCGCGTGGTCGTAGTCGGCGAACGCGTGCTCGACGTCGTGCTTGTCGATGTAGGAGTTGCCGCGGTTGTTGAAGAACCAGGCGTCGTCGTCCTTCAGCTTGATCGCCTGATTGTAATTCTCGATCGCGCGATCGGGATTGCCGCGGTCGGAGTACGTGATGCCGCGGTTGAACCAGGCGTAGGCATCCTCATCGTCGAGCGCAATGGCGCGGTCGAGATCGGCGAGTGCGAGGTCGAGTCTCGCCCTTCTGCCGGTAGGCTTCGCCACGGTTGGTGTACGCGGTGCCGGCATTGGGGTGCCGCTTGATCATCTCCGTGAGATCGGCGATCGCGTCGTCAAGCCGGTTGGACCAGAGATAGGCCGCGCTGCGGGCGAGCCAGCCGTCGCCATTCGGGTCAAGTTTGACGTAGGCCGAGTCGTCGGCAATGGCGAGCGCGTACTCCTTGCGCTGATAGTGAGCTTCGCCGCGGCCGCGATAGGCCCCGGCGTAATTCGGATCGATCTTGAGCACGTCGGTAAAGTCGTCGATGGCGCGGTCGTAGGCGCCCTGCGTGGTATAGGCGTTGCCGCGCAGGTAGTAGGCCGCCTTGCGCGCGTTGTCGGCCAGCCTTTTCGCCGCCAGCACCGCGGTGCAGCCCGCGACCTGCTTTGCTTCGGAGGTATCCTCGCCACCGCCGCCGCACCACATCCGCGCCACCTCGTCCGACGGCGGCTTGGTCTGGGCGAGGGCGGGGGAGGCGGCGACGATTGTTACGGCAAGCGCGAGCGCGCCAAGCGGGCTCAGGGGCAGACGGATGGAGTGCATGGTGTCCGACCGGTGATTTGTATTTCGATCGCGTATTTGTTGGAGCAAGGCCTGATCGGGTTCACCGCGCTGCATATTGAAGAATTGCGACTTTTCGCTCCGAGGTGTTGAACGTCGCGGCCATCCCGCGCACCCATGCTGATCATGCGCTGGTCTCTCCCCGCCCTTCAAACGCTGGTTGCCGCCGCAAGTGCGTTCAATGTCGTGTCGTTCCGCCTGCAGGAGCTGATGACGCCGCAATCAGCCGAGCTGGACCGGCTCGCGGCGGCGGCGCTCGCAGCCATCGTGCTGCTCTGTTTCGGCATGATCGTGATCTGGCGCTACGCCGGCGCCTTGCGCGGGCTGAGCGCCGGCGTCGCCGTCGCCATCCTCTTGCTCACGGCCGTGTCGGGCTTCGCTCCGCGGATGGTCTGGGCTCACCGCGAGGCGATGGTGGAAACCGAGCGTCTCGCCGAAGACCGGAGGAGCAGCGAAGCGTTTGCGTCCGAGCTGCGCGAGTGGACTGATCAGATCAACGCCAATGCGGCCACGCACCGTCCGCTCTCGGCGGAGCAGGCCTGGGCATTTGTCGATTTCGCCGGCCGCGCCGGCCGTTACGACGATGGCACGGACCCGCCGAGCGCGCAGGCGCTCGCGCTGCTGCGCAAGGCGCTCGCCGCTGATATCCTCGATGTCAACGCATCGGTGCAGGGCGGTCGCCTGAACGACACGGCGCCGCGGCCGCTGTTCCTGCAGTTCTACAAGGAGCGCATCGAGCCGCTCCGCCACATCAATGCGCTTGCAGCGCAGGATTGGGCGATCATGCAGCTGCTCGCTGCGGCAGGTGCCGACCTGTCGCAGTCCGATGCCGCGCCGCTGATCGCCGATCTCGCGAAGACCGGGGTACCCGGCGCAGGACGGTTCATCGGGCTGCATTAGGGGCGATCGGCGATGCAGCCGGCGACCGGTCTTGCATTGGCATTCCCGGCGCCGCAACGATTGCGCTGCGGGATCCCGGATGGAACTTGGCGGGCGCAATTAACCACGACCCAGTCGGCGTGCCGCCGACTGGGTCTTTGCCATGCATCTAGCGCCCAGCGCCATCCGAAGTTTGTTGCTTTTCGGCGCCCCGCTCGGCTACAAGCCGGACACAGCAAGGTCGAGGGACATGGCGCATAATTATTCGGTTAATGACAACGTTCATCACCTGAGGCAGGGCCCGCAGGGCCGCGCCGGTGTCGCCGAGCTCAACATCTACACCGTCGTCGCCTGTCTCCCGGTCGAATCCGACGGCCGCCTGCGCTATCGCATCAAGAGCAAGAGCGACAACGTCGAGCGCGTCGTCACCGAGGAACAGCTCAGCCGGCTCGGCTGAGGCGGACGGCCTCCTTCACCGCAGTTTCAAGCGCCTAATCTCCGAACGGCGCGACCGCGCGGCCCGAAACGCTGTCAGCATCTTTGGCCGCCGACCACGTCCCTTCATTGTCGCGCGCAAGCCGCACCACGAAGCGCCAGCCGTTCTGGTTGGTGAACGCGACGATCGTGCCGGCCTTGGTCTTCGTATAGCTGCACGGATATTCGGTCGGCCGGTCGGGAAACACGATCTGGCCTTCCTTGCCCTTGAACGTCTCGCTCGTGATCTGCGGATGCACCACGAACACGCAGCTGCGTTGCGGCACCTCCGGCGACGACAGCCCGAGCATCGCAAGCGGCGCCCCGACCAGCGTTGAAAACACGATCATGTGCATGGACAAGCTCTGACCTGCGAAGGGCGCGAGCCCGGCGTAGCTCCAAGTGCAAAGACGGGCGGGCCTGCCCGAAGACGGGTGACCTAAGCGTTCATGCGCCCGTTTCTCAGTGTCGGGCAATCCTGACCCGGTTCACGCCGGCGCGCTGATTGCCTCGAACAGCCGAAATCCGTGCCGCTTCCTTCTGTGTGACTGGCATCACAGTCACCAACGGCCGGCGCACCTAGTCTCCCGAACGTCAAGGGAGGCGATCATGACTATCAATTGGAAAGAAATCGGCTGGTGGCTCGTGGCGGTGGTGTGCATCGCCCACGTCTACGGCAGTGCCTACAACATCGTTACCTACCACAACGCCAGACCGGCGATCACTCAGCAATAAGAACCCGCTTCACGGGCCTTTGGACGGAATCAACCATGACCATCAGCGTCATCAACGGCGGCGTCGTCGTGAAGAAGAGCGGCACCGTAATCCGTGTGCTGATCGTGCTCGCGATCATGGCGCAGGGAATCCTCGTCGTTCACCGTGCCCATGATCGGGTAGCCGGCGCAGATGACGCAGCAGCAATAACGAGGCAGTTATGACAATCAACTGGCGGCAAATCGGACGGTGCATCTTGTTGGCGGTGGTCATCGTGCATGTCGGCGGTCACGCGCTGCGCATCTATCGCCACTACAGCGCAACGCAGACGACGACCCAGCAGCAATAGGGCGGATGCTCCCTCGATGCGTCCTCCCCGCGAACGCGGGGACCCATATCCGCGCTGACGTGAGATGGTTGCACCGGCAGCGATAAAAATGCGCGCATTTTTATCGCTGCCGGTCGTCAGACTCAATTCGCGCGGGGATATGGGTCCCCGCGTTCGCGGGGACGACTTCCGAGTTTGTCGCGCCGCAAGCGCCGGCCGAAAGCCTCACCACGGCCGCTTCCCCTTCTTCTCCTGCGCATCAAAGCGCTGGTTCTGCTCCTTCGACCAGTTGACGCGATCGTTGCCCTGCATCGGGCGGCGCGCTGATGGGGTCGGAGCCGATGATCCAGAAATTGCCCGACGCGCGCACCGCGGCCGACACGCCCATGATGTCGGCGGCCTGGTTGACCGACATTTTCGACAGCTTCAGCGACAACAGATCGTTCAGCGCGATGCGCTCGGCGAGCCAGCGTGTCGCGGTCTCCAGTTCCGCGCGGGGTACCACGCGGTTGACGAGCCCGAGCTTCTCCGCGGTCGCGCATCGATGAAGTCGCCGGTCCATAAGTATTCCTTCGCCTTCTTCACGCCGAGCTCGAAGAAGTGCGTGGGGTATTCATGGTGTACGCTGCCCCAGCGCACCGAGCGGTCGGCGAATTTCGCATCATCCGAGGCGATCGCGAGATCGCAGGCCGAGGCCAGCATCCACGAGCCCATGATGCAGTAGCCCTGGATCATCGCGATGGTCGGCTTGCCGATGTTGCGCCAGCGGTCGTGCATGCGCCAGAACACGCCGCGGTCCATCGCCTTGACCCGGCCGGCCAGCGACATGTCGCGCGGGAAATCCGGCAGCTCGGCCTGCATCTCGGCCGAGCCGAGGTCATGCCCCGCGCCAAAATGTTCGCCGGCGCCGGCGACGATAATGACCTTCACGCCGTCGTCTTCTTCGGCCTTCGTGAAGGCGTCGTCGAGCTCGGCATAGACGCGGCGGCTGATGGCGTTGAGCTGATCGGGCCGGTCGATCGTGACCGTCACGACTTCGCCGGTTTGCTCGTACTGCACGTATTTGGCGTCCATGCGCTCCTCCCCGATTTCTTCTTGTCATTCATGATAGCGCGACGGCGCGCCCTTACAATGCGGACTTCCGCCTCCGTTCATACGGCGACACCAGCACCGCGACGACACCGGCGCAGCATAGCGACAGGATCACGCCGGCCAGATTGAGCGGCACGGTGGTCGAAAAATCCCCGCCGAGATGCGCGCCGAGCTGCGACACCATGGCGCCGACGCCCATCTGGCAAAAACCCATCACGCCCGACGCCGTGCCGGCGGCTTGCGGCCGCACGCTGACGGCGCCGGCGGCGAGGTTCGGCATGCAGTAGCCATTGCCGTAGGAGACGATGATCTGCACCCCGAAGAACCAGGCCGGGTTGACGTTCAATCCAACGAGGCCGCAGATCAGGTTCAGCACGGAGCCGCCGATCTGCATCGCAAGCCCGATCCAGATCATGCGGTGACTGCCGAGCCTTGGCGTCAGCCGCGCCGACGTGAGGTTGCCGGCCATGTAGGCGACCGAGCCAAGCGCGAACCACGCGCCGTATTCGGCGCTGGAGCGGTGCATCTGGACGATCGCGACATAGGCGCCGCCGGACGCGAAGATGAAGAACGTCGCGGCGGCCAGCGACTGCGCGATGACGAAACCGTGGTACTGCGGATTGCGGCTGAGCACGCGGACGTCACGCAGGAAGCCTGACGCATGCTGACCGCTCTGGATCCGCCGCGTCTCGGGCAGCGCCGCGACCGCCCACAGAAAAATCACGAGCGAGATCGCACCGAGGAACAGGAACACGGCGCGCCAGCCGTAAGCGGTCTCGAGGATGCCGCCGAGGAACGGGCCGATCATCGGCGCGACCATCATGGCGCCGACCACGATGGCGATCATCGAGGCCGCGCGGTCGCGATCGTAGAGATCGCGGATCATGGCGCGCCCGACGGCCAGCCCCGATGATGCACCGAGCGCCTGCACGATGCGCGCCGCGATCACCTGGTGCAGGCTCGCGGCAAACAGCCCCGCGGCGTTGGCCAGCACCATCAGCGACAAGCCACCGAGGATCACCGGCCGCCGCCCGTAGCGATCGGACAGGGGACCGACCACGAGCTGCGCGCAGGCCAGGCCGACCAGATAGAGCGAGATCGCAAGCTGCGCGAGCGAGATGTCCTCGTGGAAATAAGAGGCGAGCGCCGGCAGCGCCGGCATGATCGCCTGCATCGACATCGGCCCGAGGCCGGAGAGCGCGATCAGCAGCGGCAGAAAGCCCGCCGGGATTTCTTTTGCGCCGGGGACCGAGATTGTTGGATCAGCCTCTGTCTTTATTGCCTCGTCGCTCATCTCTTCGCGTCATGGCCGGGCTAAAGCGCGAAGCGCGTCTTCGCGCAGATGACCCGGCCATCCACGTCTTTCTTGATTGCACGTCCGCAAAGACGTGGATGCCCGGCACCATAGACGAGCGAAGCGACGCCGTTCTTCGAACGGCTAAGGCCGGGCATGACGGAGCAAGGGTCTTAGCACTCACACCAGCGCCGACGGCTTCACCCCGAGCTCCTGCAGGAACGGCGCGGCGTTCAGCACGCGGCCGGTCATGGTCTTCGGATCACCCGAGGCGAGGATGTAGACGGCCTCCGCGATATTCTCGATCGGCGACACGCGGTCCTTGGTCTTTTCGTTGATCAGTCCGAAGAAGGCGACGCCCGGCGTTGCCACGAGGCCCGGCGCGATGGCGTTGACCGAGATGTTGTCGTTGTAGACCTCGGAGGCGAGGCCGGTCGAAAATC
Source organism: uncultured Alphaproteobacteria bacterium (assembly GCA_963763485.1). Classification (GTDB taxonomy): domain Bacteria; phylum Pseudomonadota; class Alphaproteobacteria; order Rhizobiales; family Xanthobacteraceae; genus CAWCKS01. The sequence goes on from CAVXOW010000003.1 coordinate 67,597, forward strand.
GCTCGAGCGCCGCCTTGCACATGCCATAGACGGTGCCACCGGCGCGCACGCCTTCATAGGGCAGTTTCGGATGCAGTGCCGCGCCCGACGACAGCGTGACGATCGCGCCCTGTTTTTTCTCCTTCATCGCCGGCAGCACGAGCTGCGACAAATGCAGCGCCGCCCATACCTGCACCTCGATCATCAGCTTGAAGCGCTTCTCCGAAAAGGTCTCGATCGGCGAGTAGAACGTCACCGCACCGTTGTTGACGAGGATATCGGGCGCGCCATAGACCAGTGTCGCGTCCTTGACGAGCTGCTCGCGCTGCTCCGGCTTCGACAGGTCGCACTTGATGAAGGTCGCTTCGCCGCCGGCTTTCCGAATACGCGCGATGGTGTCCTTCAGCGTCCCCGGCAGGTTGCTCTCGCCGGCTTCAGCGGTGCGCGCCGTCGCTACCACCTTGGCGCCTTCCATGGCAAGCCGCACCGAGATCGCTTCGCCAATGCCGCGGCTCGCGCCCGTCACCAGCGCCACGCGCCCCTTCAGCTTGCCGTTCGGATTGATGCGCGCGTCAGCCATTGTCGTCTCCCGTAAAGATTGTCGTTGTGTGCGATGGCCGGCACCCTAGCGCATGTCCCGGAAAAGTGGACACCGGTTTTCCGAAGAGGACATGCGCAAAAAAGCGGGCTACGCGCAGCCAGCGCAACCGCGCGAGGCCTGCATTGTCGGCACGAAATCCATGCGGCTTTGCGTGTTGCCAGCGGGACACCCGCTATGCGGCGCGGTATAGTCGCGCAACCGAGGCATAGCATCACCCGTATCTGCCCCTGATGATGAAGCATCTTGCGATCCTGGCCAGCATCGCCGCAGCGCTGCTTGCAGTTCCGTGCCGAGCGCAGGCGGATGACGCCGTGCCGCGCGCCGCGCTGGTCATCGGCAATGCCGGCTATCCCGACGCCGACGGCCCTTTGAAGGAGGCGCTGGGCGACGCGCGCGCCATGGCCGACGAGTTGAAGCGCGACGGCTTTGCCGTCGTGACCGGCGAAAATCTCGGCCATGAGGCCATGCTGCAGACGCTCGACAAGCTTTACGCGTCGATCAAGCCGCGCTCGCTGGTGCTGGTGTTCTTCTCCGGCTACGGCATCCAGTCCGGCCGCCAGACCTTCATGATTCCGGTCGACGCGCAGATCTGGACCGAGAACGACATCCGCCGCGACGGCATCAGCCTCGACAAAATTCTCGACGAGCTGAACAGCCGCGGCGCCGGCGTCAAGCTCGCGATCCTCGATGCCTCCAGGCGCAATCCGTTCGAGCGGCGCTTTCGTCCCGGCTCGAGCGGGCTCGCGCCGCCGGCTTCCGCGCCGCAGAATTCGCTTGTGATGTATTCGGCGGCGCCGGGCAGCGTCGTTGACGATGCACCGATCGCGCACGGCCTGTTCGTCGACGAGCTGTTGAAGGAAATGCGCGCGCCGGATCTGACCGCGGACGAGGCGCTGTCGCGCACCGCCAAGGGCGTGTCGCGCGCCTCCGGCGGCGTGCAGGTGCCATGGATCTCGTCGTCGCTGACGGAAGATTTTTCGTTCACCGAGGCGACCAAGCCGCAAATTCCGATTCCACCGATCAAGCCGACGATCGATACCAGCAGCAATCCATCGACCAACACGCCGCCGGATTCGCAAGTGGACAGCGGGCTGGTGCGGCCGCCGCCGGACCAGCCGAAGCAGCCGCCGCTGACGCCCGACCAGATGGGCTATTGGGCCAACGACCAGATCGTCTCGGCGTTGACCGACCTGTTGAAGAAGACCCCGAACGACGAAAACCTCTACTACAAGCGCGGCCAGTATTTTGCGAGCAAGGGGTCTTACAAGCTCGCGCTCGCCGATCTCGACCAGGCGGTCGCGCTCGACGGCAAGGACGTGCACGCGCTGAACAACCGCTGTTTTGTCCACGCCGTGGTCGGTGACCTGCAGTCGGCATTGGCCGACTGCAACGCCGCGCTGCAGGTCACGCCCGTTCTTCGTCGATGCGCTCGACAGCCGCGGCCTGGTGTTCCTGAAACTCAATTATCTTCCCAACGCACTCGCCGATTTCGACGCCGCGCTGAAGCTCAACGCAAAACTGGCGTCATCGCTCTACGGCCGCGGCCTCGCCCGCCAGCGCTCCGGCCAAGTAGCCCCCGGCGCCGCGGACATGCAGGCCGCCGCGCAAATTGATCCCGACATCGCGGCCGAATTCAAGAGCTGGGGCGTGCAGTAGCCTTGGGGGCGGGGAATGCGTCGTTTAGGCTGTGCTGGCAATCATTACCGAGCACCGAAGCCATGAATCTCAGCGGCCCGGACGTTTACCAGACACTGGAATACCGAACCACCAATGCAATCGTCAGGCTGCTTCCGACTGGCCTCCTCATGATCTTCCTCAGCCTTTTTACCTTTGTACTGGCGGACCCCGGGCGCGAGCCGGTGGCAACGTACCTGGGGATTCCCCTGGTTTTGGCGACCGGGAGCGCTGTCATTGGAGTTGCGCTGTGGGCGCGTGCAAATCCCGGCAGGCCACTTTTTACGCTGTCGCCAGCGGGCATTCATTACCGAATTCCGTGGGTCAAGGAGTTCCTCATCCCCTGGCGCGAAATTCAAGGTGTCGACACGATCAACATTGTAACGCAACAGTCGTCGCTCGCGTGGCTCTTCGTCGATAATGTCCAGCCCCCGTACCGAAATACGTTGTTCTTTGACGACGTCACCGTGGTCCTGGTGTCGAAGCAATTCTACAACTCGCAGATCTTCGTCCGCTCATACTTTCTGCGCGGCCCCGGCTGGAAGGCCAACTTCATTCCGAAAGGCACACTGGTCCAGACGGCTTTGCACCACACGCTCGTGTCGGTCAAACCGCGGGCGCTTCGCCAAGCGGTCGAAGCCCGATGGCATGCGTTTCGCGATCAAACGGCCGCCGGGCCGCCACGGACGAGCGTGCCGGCGGTAGGTCATTCCAGCGCTCAAATAAGGGTTACGTCTTACGTCGCGCCAAAGTCGAACGTCGTGGCGATGGGAGACGATCCGCGGACGATTTCGAGGTGGGAGGCCGCCAAGATCATCGTCCTACTGATCGGCATCGCCGCCCTGCTGTTCAATATCGTTGGATTTTGGCGGCTACCTGGCTAGTGCGAGGGGCGCGAAGCACGCGCCAAGGCGCGTGGCGAGCCCACATACCGGCAGGAGTCGAACAGGCGGATGCTGGGGAATGCTTGAATGCTTTCGCCCCCCTACCGCCCCAGCATCCCCGTCACCTCGCTCACCCGAAGCCGCACGGCGGAGTCGTTCGAAAAATACGGCAGCGTCAGGTTGGCCTGGTCGCGGATCGCGGCGAGCTCGTCGTGCGGCAACACCTTTGCCGCGATTGGCGCGACGTGCGAAATCGCATCGAGCCGGGCGAGGCGCCAGTCGTTGGTGAGCCCGTCATAGACCAGCGAGATGAAATCGGTCTTCAGCGCCTGCGCCAGCAGCGCCTTGATGTCGGAGGTCTTGCGTTTGAAGTCGATGCTGTCGATCTCGTCGGGCGGGCCGCCGGTCAAGTAGCTCGCCTGCGCGTCGGCGATCGCGGCGAGCAGCGTGACCTGGAAATCAAGATAGCGCCCGTACTCGTCGGAGAATTTCACGACATTTTCGCGCAGCTTTTTTGCATGGCGTCGTCCTGCGGCAGCTGGGCGACGTCGTTGACGCCGGTGCCGGCCAACAGATAGACCGCGCCGACGGTGTCGCCGGAATTGAACCAGCGGATCGCCTCGTCGATATCGGCGCCTGCGAGTATCTTCTGAGTCAGCCCGAGCACGTCGAGGATCGTGGTGAGCTGCGTGTTGACGATGGGCTCGCTCTGCCGTGGCGGTTCGCCGGACTGATAGGCGTCGGTGGCGCGCGCCATGAAGGCGTCGTAGGCCTCGTCGATCTCGCGCATTCGCGCCGGATCGAGCCGCACGGTCCCAAGCGCGCCGGTGACGCGCACGATCGCGCTCCAGCCGTCCCAGTAGGAGCGGTAGCCGACCGTGGCGTGGTCGCCGTTGACAGCGACCTCGGCGCTGCAGCGGTATTCTCTCTTGTCGTGGCTGATGGTCGAAAAATCGCTCAAGCCGATCGGGCCTTGCGCCTTGCTCTGCAAGAGGTCGTGCAGGGTGTCGCGCGTGCGCTGCGCATCGCAGGCCGGCAGGACGAAGAAGTCCGGGATTTTCAAGCCGGCGATCGCGAGCAGGGCGAGGGCGACGACGCCAATTGCGCTTTGCAGGACGCGTCTTCCGCCGCTCGTCCCCTCGCAAGTCGGGCCTGCCCGACTTGCGCATCGAAGAACCAATCTCGGGTAGACCCGAGATTGGACGCGGGGACCCAGTTTTTGCCAAGTCAATAAAGCTCGGTTCGGTGGTCGCGGATTCCGCTTTCGCGGGAATGAGCGGAACTAATTTCAGCACTCGACAAACAACGAAGCTGCCAGCCGCGCCGCAGCGTCACGCACGCTCTCGACGTCGCCGGAAAAGATGTGCCGCACCCCGGACTTGCAGACGACAATGAGGCGATGCCGCGCCGCATCGACCTCAGCGATCTCGGCGAGCGGCATCTGCGCCGTGCGCGACGGCAGCAGGCTGCGCCGCTCGAACCAGGCCTGCCCGGAGTCCTTGTCGAGCACGAACCGCGCCCGCCGCTTGGGGCCGGGGCCGAGCGTCATCACCAGGCGCTGGTCGGTGTCTTTGAGGATCTCGATCATGGGTAAGGCAACGAATCTCCGACTGTCATGCCCGCGAAAGCGGGCATCCAGTAATCCGAGACGCCACTGAATCGCATGGATGTTTCGGGTTACTGGATCGCCCGGTCAAGCCGGGCGATGCCGGCCCGAGTAGACCCGATCCCTTCGGCGATCGGCCGATTCGGCTCTTGCCCGCGGTCCTCTTCAACGCCAAACTCGCTACCAAAACACCACCACAAAGAAAACCAACCCGGGAGGACCTTAAATGTCGCGCCACACGACGACGCTTGCTCTGGCCGCCGCCTTGACCCTGGCGGTATCAGCGCCAGCCCTCGCCCAGAAGACCTACGACCCCGGCGCCACCGATACCGAGATCAAGGTCGGTAACATCATGCCGTATTCGGGGCCGGCGTCGTCCTATGGCGTGATCGGCAAGACCGAAGCCGCGTTCTTCAACATGATCAACGCGCAGGGCGGCATCAACGGCAGAAAAATCACCTTCATCTCCTATGACGACGGCTATGTGCCGCCGAAGGCGGTGGAGCAGGCGCGCAAGCTGGTCGAGGGCGACGAGGTGCTGTTCATCTTCCAGTCGCTCGGCACGCCGTCGAACGTCGCGATCCAGAAGTACATGAATTCGAAGAAGGTGCCGCAGCTGTTCGTCGCCACTGGCGCGACGCGCTGGGGCGATCCGCAGAATTTCCCGTGGACCATCGGCTGGCAGCCGAACTACCAGAGCGAGGCGCGCATCTACGCGAAATACGTGCTCGACCACTATCCGAACAGCAAGATCGCGGTGTTCTACCAGAACGACGACGCCGGCAAGGACCAGATCAAGGGCCTGCATGATGGCCTCGGCGACAAGGCCAGCATGATCATCGCCGAGAAGGCCTACGAGGTGACCGATCCCACCATCAACTCGCAGATCGTCGCGCTGCACGATTCCGGCGCCGACATCTTCTTCACCTGGGCGGCGCCGAAGGGCGCGGCGCAGGCGATCAAGAAGGTTTACGAGCTCAACTGGAAGCCGAAATTCTTCCTCGCCAACGTCTCGACCTCGGTCGCCTCGGTGATGAAGGTCGCGGGCCTCGAGGCCTCGAAGGACATCATCTCAAGCGCCTACCTGAAGGACCCGACCGATCCGGCCTGGAAGGACGACGCCGAGGTCAAGGAATGGCAAGCCTTCATGGACAAGTGGTACCCGGACGGCGACAAGACCAACTCCAACAACGTCTATGCCTATGCGGTGGCGCAGACGCTGGTGGAGGTGTTGAAGCAGTGCGGCGACAATCTCACGCATGAGAACATCATGAAGCAGGCCGCGAGCCTGAAGGACTATTCGCCGAAGATGCTGTTGCCGGGCATCAAGATCAACACCGGGCCCGATGACTTCTACCCGATCGAGCAGATGCAGCTGATGCGTTTCGACGGCGAGGCCTGGCGGCTGTTCGGCGACATCATCACCGGCGAAGTCGGGCACGCGACGACGCATTGAGGGGGGCCAAGGGTGGCTTAGGCCAACGGGTCCGCGCGAAACCGCGGCCCAACGATGGACTCCGTCGTACCCGGCTTTTCTTCGTCGTGGCCGGGCAGCGGCGAAGCGTCAACTCGCCGTCAATCGGAGCATTGGCCGCCAAGGTTGTCCCGAACGCTCGTCCCCGCGCATCGCCAACTATCAAGGAGTACGAAGCATGTCTAAATCCATCCTGATTCACGAAACCGGTGGCCCGGAAAAGATGCAGCTCGCTGACGTCGAGGTCGGCGTTCCAGGCGCCGGTGAGGTCAAGATCCGGCACACCGCGATCGGATTGAACTTCATCGACATCTATACGCGCACTGGCCTGTACAACACACCGCTCCCCAACGCGGTCGGTCGGGAGGGCGCCGGCGTGATCGTCGAGGTTGGACCGAAGGTCAAAGGCTTCCGAAAGGGCGATCACGTTGCCTACTCCGGCGTGCTGGGTGCCTATTGCCAGGAACGCGTGATGGGTGTCGGGCAACTCGTCAAAATTCCGAAGGGCGTCAGCGATGAACAAGCGGCGGCCATCATGCTGAAAGGCATGACCGTGGAATACCTGCTCGAGCGTTGCGCCAAACCCTGGCTGAAGCGAGGCGACACGATCCTGTTTCATGCGGCGGCGGGCGGCGTCGGCCTGCTGTTCGGCCAATGGGCCAAGGCTCTCGGTTACAAGGTGATCGGCACGACCTCGTCGCCGGAGAAAGCCGTGCTTGCTGGCAAGAACGGCTACAAGTGGGTCATCGACTATTCGAAGCAAGACGTTGTGACTGAGGTGAAGAGGATTACGAAGGGCAAGGGCGTGCCAGTGGTGTTTGACGGGGTCGGCAAGGATACGTGGGATGTATCGCTCGACTGTCTGCGATCGCGCGGGTTACTGGTTTCGTTTGGCAATGCATCCGGAGCGGTCGCGCCACAATCGCCGGCCATCCTCGGCGCCAAGGGCGCGCTGTACCTCACGCGACCAAGCCTCGCAGCCTACACCGCCAACCGCGCCGAACTGGAAGCCTCGGCGCGGAAATTGTTCCGAATGGTCCAGACTAGGAAGGTCAAAGTCGCGATCGACCAGCGCTACCCACTGGCCGATGCAGCGAAGGCTCATGTCGACCTCGAAACGCGCAAGACGACGGGGCAGACAGTCATCGTTCCCTGAGGCATCAGCACAGGCGGTCATTCCCCGATGACCCCGACACGCCGCTTCGTAGCCATCATGGCCGCTGATGCGGCAGGATACAATTGCCTTGGAGAGCACGATGTCCAACGTGACTGTCTTGCACGATCTGCTCGACCGCTGGGTGCGCGTTTGGCATGAGGGTCAATATGACCTCGTCCCCGGCTGTGTTGCCCCACAGTACATCCGGCACGATGAAATTGGCGATCGCGTCGTTACGCCCGAGACCTATGCCGCCGAGATCGCAGCGACACGGAAGGCCATGCCGGGATTGCGTTTCGTCATCCATGACCGCACCTTTCAAGGAGACCGGATATGGATACGCTCCACGCTGAAATGGACCGACAAGGATAGCGGCGAGTTGCGCACCCTGGCGGCCATGCAGGTCTACCGTGTCGAAGGCGGCAAGCTCGCGGAGACTTGGCTGATATCGAAGCCGATTGGCTCGGCGTGGAGCGAACTCGCGGGTTAAGAGGTGGGCTATCGACGGCCCAGGGACGCGGCTTTGCCCTCCTTCAATCCTCTCACCCTGCCGCTGTCGTTGCGTCGCGAGGTCGCCGAGCGGCGACGAAAAGGGCGGGCCGCGGCGGAGGTTATCGTGAGGTGCCGGAGCGGGAGGGCGACGCAAGCGGCCAAATCAAGAGGCCGGTCCTCGATAGCTCTTGGCCGCCGTCCGGCCGTCACATAACCTTCACGCGGCGTTTTTATCGAAGGACGATGCGCCTTCGTCGAACCAGCGGATCGAAATCGTGACCAGCGTCGACGTCCGATCGGTGACGAAAGCCTGTGGCAAGACACCGGCGGTTGACGATGTCTCGTTCTCCGTCGAGCCGGGCCATCTCGTCGTCCTGCTCGGGCCGTCGGGTTGCGGCAAGTCGACCCTGCTGCGGCTGATCGCGGGGCTGGACGCGCCAGACTCCGGCACGATCGAGATCAACGGACGTGATGTCGCGGGACTCGTCGGCTCGGCGCGCGGCGTGGCGATGGTGTTTCAGTCCTACGCGCTGTTTCCGCATCTGTCGGTCAAGGACAACATCACCTTCGGCCTGTCGGTCCGTGGCACCGCGAAAACCGAAACTGCGCAACGGCTGGAAAAGGTCGTTGGCCTGCTTGGGTTTGAGCGCGCTGCTCGACCGCAAGCCCGGACAACTGTCCGGCGGCCAGCAGCAGCGGGTGGCGCTCGGCCGTGCGCTGATTGCCGAGGCGCCGGTCTGTCTGCTCGACGAGCCGCTGTCCAATCTCGACGCGCAGCTGCGCCAGGAGTTGCGCCGCGAGATCCGCGCGCTGCAGCAGCGGCTCGGTATCACTATGATCTACGTGACCCATGACCAGACCGAGGCCATGAGCATGGCCGACCGGATCATCCTGATGTCGGCCGGCCGCATCGTGCAGAACGGCACGCCCGCCGAGCTTTACGAACGTCCCGCCAGCCTGTTCGCGGCGCGCTTCATCGGCGGCGCGCCGATGAGTTTTTTCGATCTCGAGGAAGGCTGCCGAGGGGCTGGTGATATCAGGCACGGACGGGCCGGCATTGTTTGCGTCGCCGGGCGAGGGAGTGCGTGCTGGGCCTGCGCCCCGAAGATGTGACCGTGGACAAGGCGGCCGGCGCGGCGAGAATTCATGCCCGTGTCACTGCGGTCGAATATCTCGGCGCCGAGGCGCTCGTCACCTGCGCGATGGGCCAAAACGCGATCCTGGCACAGACGCGCGGGCATGTTGCGCCGGCGGTGGGGGCGATGGTCGGACTGGGATGGGATGATGCCGCCGCGCACGTGTTTGACAAGGCGAGCGGCCAACGCGTCGCGCTTGAGCCAGCCGTTGCCGGCGCGCCGGCCCTTCAACGAACGGCCCTTCAACGAACTGCACCATAGGGGGAGATTTGCATGAACAGCTTTGCTCGTTTTGTCGCGGCCGCAGCCTTCGCAACAACCGCGCTGGGAAGCGGTGCTGCTTCGGCGACGGAGATCACGTTCTACTATCCGATCGCGGTCGGCGGCCCGATCCCAAAAATCATCGACGGCTATGTCGAGGAATTTTCCAAGGCGCATCCCGACATCACGGTGAAGCCGGTCTATACTGGCAGCTACCAGGACTCCATCATCAAGGCGCTGACTGCGGCAAAGGCCGGCACGCCGCCTGATGTCGCCGTGCTGCTGTCGACCGACATGTTCACGCTCGTCGACGACGACCTCATCGAACCGATCGACACCATCGCAACCTCGGACGCCGACAAGCGCTGGATCAAGGCGTTCTATCCGGCGTTCATGGAGAACAGCCAGGCCGCCGGCCACACCTGGGGCATTCCGTTCCAGCGTTCGACCATCGTGCAGTACTGGAACAAGGATGCCTTCAAGGCCGCGGGACTTGATCCGGACAAGGCGCCGGCGAGTTGGGACGAGATGGTTTCGTTCGGCAAGAAGCTGACCAGGCGCGACGCATCCGGCCAGATCAGCCAGTGGGGCGTCGAGATCCCGTCATCGGGCTTTCCCTACTGGCTGTTCCAGGCGCTGACGACGCAGAACGGCGCGATCCTCGCCAATCAGGACGGCACCAAGGTCGCCTACAACGATGCCAAGGTGGTCGAGGCCGCGCAGTTCTTCGCCGACCTCTCGACCAAGTACGAGGTGATGCCGAAGGGCATCATCGACTGGGGCACCACGCCGAAGGATTTCTTCGAAGGCAAGACCGCGATCATGTGGACCACGACGGGCAATCTGACCAACGTCCGCGCCAACGCGAAGTTCGCGTTCGGCGTCGCGCCGATGCCCGCGAAGCTGCACGGCGGCTCGCCGACCGGCGGCGGCAACCTCTACATCTTCAAGAGCAAGGACAAGGCGAAGCAAGCCGCCGCGCTCGAATTGGCCCGCTTCCTGACGACGCCCGAAAAGGCGGCCGACTGGGGCATTGCGACCGGCTATGTCGCGACGCGCGCCGATGCATGGGAGACGCCAGCAATGAAGAAGTACGCGGCTGAATTCCCGCCCGCCGCGATCGCGCGCGACCAGCTCAAGGACGCCGTCGCCGAGCTGTCGACGCACGACAACCAGCGCGTCACCAAGGCACTGAACGACGCGCTGCAGGCGGTGTTGACCGGCACCAAGCCCGCCCAGCCCGCGCTCGATTCCGCGCAGGCCGAGGCGACGCGGATTCTTGCGACGTATCAGCATTGAAAACGATGAAATCAGGCTCAAGCGGTCGCCTTCCTCATCCTCCCCCGTGTAGCAAAGCGAAACGGGGGAGGGGGACCGCCCGTAGGGCGGTGGAGGGGGCGCGCGGCAAAGACGAAAGCTCTTCATCCTGCGAAGCTCAGCAAGCCCCCACCACCATGCGGGCCTGTCTCTTCGCATGGTCCCCCTCCCCCGCAAGCGGGGGAGGATAACCGGAGCGCGTGGCAGCCTTGGAGCAGGAAGAGAAGCGGTTCGCCTCGAAGGCGAAGCCAATGCCTGACCAAACCCACCACGACCTCACCCCCCACATCCGCGGCTGGCTGCTGGCGCTGCCGGCGGTCGTGCTGCTCGCCGCCTTCACGCATGTGCCGGCGGTGTCGACCATCATCGAGAGTTTTTATGCGACACCGCACGGCGCGCGGCCGGCGCCGTTCGTCGGCGTCGCGCAATATCGCGCGATGCTCGATGATCCGATCTTCTGGCGCGCGATCTCGAACAATTTGCTCTATGCGCTCGTCACCGTGCCGCTGTCGGTCGCCATCGCGCTGGCGATGGCGCTGTGGGTCAACGGCAGGATCAGGGGACGCGCGGCGCTGCGCCTGGCGTTCTTCATCCCGACCGTTCTGCCGATGGTCGCGGCCGCCAACATCTGGCTGTTCTTCTACACGCCCGATTACGGCCTGCTGAACCAGATCGGCCGCGCCTTCGGCCTCGCCAGCGTCAACTGGCTCGGCGATCCCGCAAGCGCGCTGCCCGCGCTGATGGCGGTGACGATCTGGAAGGAGGCCGGCTTCTTCATGATCTTCTTCCTGGCGGCGCTGCAGCAGGTCCGCCCGGATCTCTACGAGGCGGCGCGCATGGAGAATGCCTCAGCAGCGCAGGTGTTCTGGCGCATCACCTGGCCGCTGGTGATGCCGACCACGCTGTTCGTCGGCATCAACGCGCTGATCAACGCGTTCCGCGTCGTCGACCAGGTCATCGCCATGACCGGCGGCGGGCCGAACAACGCAACGACGTTGCTGCTGTTCTACATCTATCAGGTCGCCTTCAGCTTCTGGGACTTCCGGCTACGCCGCGGCGTTGTCGACGGTGCTGCTGTGCGCGCTTGCCGCCGTCGCGCTGGCGCAGTTCTTCCTGCTCGACCGGCGGATCCATTACCGATGAACGGGGCAGCCGAAAAATCCGTCCCGCTGACGCTGGCCGCCTGGCTGTTCGGCCTGTTGTGGGCGATGCCGCTGTTCTATGCGCTGTGGGCCGGCTTCCATCCGGTGGCCTACGCCACGCGCTTCGACCTCACGTCGCCGCTCACGCTGCACAATTTTTCGCGCGCCTGGGAAGCTGCGCCATTCGCGCGTTACTTCGTCAACACAGCTCTGCTGGTGCTCGGCATCATGGCAGGCCAGTTCGTCATTTGCACGCTGGCAGCGTTCGGCCTCGCACGCTGGAAATTCTACGGCAGCGAGGTGCTGTTCGCGCTGATCCTCGTGCAGCTGATGGTGACGCCGGACGTCTTGATCCTGGAGAATTATCGCACGCTGCAGAAGCTCGGCCTGATCGATACGCTGACCGGCATCGGCTTGCCTTACGTTGCGTCTGCGTTCGGCATCTTCCTGCTGCGCCAGGCCTTCAAGACCATCCCGCGCGAGCTCGACGACGCCGCGCGCATCGAAGGCGCCTCAACGCTGCAAACCATTTGGCGCGTCTACCTGCCGCTGGCGCGGCCGGTCTATGTCGCCTATGGCCTCGTCTCCGTCAGCTATCACTGGAACAATTTTCTATGGCCGCTGATCGTCACCAATTCGGTCGAGACGCGGCCGCTGACAGTCGGCCTGCAGGTGTTCGCCTCGGTCGATCAGGGCATCGACTGGTCGGTGATCTCAGCCGCCGCGCTGATGACCTCGGCGCCGCCGATGATCGCCTTCCTGGTGTTCCAGCGCGCCTTCATCCAGAGCTTCTTGCACGCGGGCATTCGGTGAGGTGAGGGGGCACCGACGTTGCGCGTTGCCGGCAAACGGCAACGCCGCGCCGGTTGGCGGTCCGGTTGACAGGCTAGGTCTTTCGCCCCGAGTCCGTCTCGCGCTTCAGATAGTCCGTCAGGCTGGCCTTCGTCTGTTTCTTTTTCGCTTTGGGCGCCGGCTGCGGAGGCGGGCTTTGTGCGTCACGGGCCAGCCTCAGTGCCTTCAAACGCTCAGTGTTGCGATTGATCGCCTCTTCCCGCGCGCGGTAGTCGGCGAGAGCCTTGTCGGACTCAAATCGCTTTTGCTGAGCCTTGAGCGCTTTCTCTTCGGCCGTCAGGGGTTTCTTGTCCATTCCACCAATATAGGCGCTCAAGTCCTTGTTCGCGAGGCCAATTTCGCTCGTTACCTGGCTGCCCTACGGTGCAACATGATTCCCTTCACGGACTGAACAGGCCTGATTGGAAATCTCGGTTGCAAGGATTTCGACTGCATCACCATCCGGCCCCCTCTGCATCAAATGTCCGCTGGCTGGCTTGCCTACGGCGAGGGCCACGGTGCAGGACGTAAAGCCCGCACCAAAGCTGATCGTCATGCGTCCGGCGCCGGAGCCTAACGCGGCGAGCGCAACCAATTTGTCGCCCATGAACTGCAAATTGCGCGATCCCCCTTCGGGGGTGCCGTCGCCTGGACCTAGCTCGGCGCTTTTTCCGGACGTCGTCGATTTTACGAAAGCCCGGCCCGCGGAGCTGACGTAAATCATGCGCTCGGTTTGAATTTGACGGGTTCGCTGCCCGGCTGGCGTCATGATCGATCTGCTCGCCGTCCAGGACGCAGTTATCGTCTTGTTGCGCAATTGCGATGGCGCAACGTCAGCAGCAACGCCCAGCGCTGGAAGGGTGCAGACAGCTACAGTGACAAGAGTTCCAAGTCGCAATCCCCGCCCAATCACTCTTCATCCCTCATGTCCGCGCCTCTTCCTGTCCTGAAGCAATTGCCGCAGCATCTCTTGCACAAGGAGCGGCAGCTGACGCCAGTCAACTGTCGAAAGAATTCTGCTTATCGTCTCTCTCATATATCCGTAGACGGATATTCGTTGGCGAATATTCGTCTAGTGACTAATCACTAATTGTAATTCGGCGTGCTGCAACCAAAGCTCCGAAAAAGGTGACAAAATATCGCGCAACGCGATAAATCATTGGCGTTTTTCGTTGACCACCCAGCGCGAAAAATACTTTCCGTGGACCGGCTTAAACCCCGCAAAAAATCGGCAATTCCAGTTTGTGATCTGCGTCTTGCGCGTCACCGCTGGTCGGTGAACTCACGCCCCGCCGCTGGTCAACCTGACGCCAGCGCGCAAAAATTTCTGCGGGTCGACGGCCTCGCCATCGATGCGGGTCTCGTAGTGCAGGTGCGGTCCGGTCGAGCGCCCGGTCGATCCGACCGCGCCGATCACCTGGCCGATCTTCACGTTGTCGCCGACCTTCACGAGAATTTCGGAGAGATGGCCGTAGCGTGTCGCCAGTCCATTGCCGTGATCGACCTCGATCATGCGGCCATAGCCGCCTGACCAGCCCGCCGACGTCACCGTGCCGTTCGCGGTGACACGCACCGGGTCTCCCATCGAAGCGCGGAAGTCGAGGCCGGTGTGCATCGCGGGCCGGCCGAGGAACGGATCGGAGCGCACGCCAAAACCTGACGACAGCTCGATCTCGCCGATCACCGGCTTGCGGTAGGGCACGAGCGACAGCGTGCGGCTCAAGCGCTCGATCTGCGCGCGCGCGACAGTAATGCGAAACAGCTGGCGATCGAATGCGTCCGTGCTTGCCGGCTTGACCGGCACGAACGGGCCGCCGACGCCGCCTTTCGGCGTTGCCTTCTCCATCTCCGTCATGTCGAGGCCGAGGTCGGTGAACACGCCGCGCATGCGGCGCATCCTCAAATCGTAGCTCTCTTCGAGCGCGTTGAGCGCGGTGCGCTGCTTGCCTTCGATGCCGTCGAGCGACATCTGCAGGCGTGCCAATACGCCCGCCATGCCGCCCGGCGCGCTGCGATCGCTTGCGAAGGTCGTCGCCACGGTGGTGCGCGATTCCAGCCGCGCCTCGCGATCAGGCGGTGCCACGAAAATCACGGTGTCGTTGATCGGCGACGGTTTGGGCGTGCCGGACGCATCGGTCGACGAGGGCAGGGGGCTTCGTGCCGTCGGCCGGATCGAGCCGGTGATCGACGTGTCGGGCATGCCGCCGAGCGCGGTGGTGCGCTGCTCGAGTGCGGCCTGCCGCTTCTGGATTTCGCCGAGCTTCTTTTCGAATTGCTCCTGGTCGAGCAGTTGGCGGCTCGTGGCGCGGTCAACCTGCGCGCGCAAATCGGAAATTCGATCCTCGTAGGCGTATTGCATCTCCGCCTGGCGCGCGACGAGGCGGGTCAGCACGTCATCGCGGAAGGCGAAGTAGATCGCGGTCGACGCCGACCACGCCGCCATCACGATGACGGTGCCGATGATGATCCAGAACACCACCGGTCCGATGCGGACCTGGCGGCCGGCATGAACCAGCGCATAGCCCTGGGCCATTCCCTGGGCCAGCGCGCCGAGCTTGGTCTCGGCAGGATGATGCGCATGGCCGGCGGTGCCGTATTCCGCGCGTCGCGAGGAGACTTCATGACTCCAATGGCGGGGACGCGACTGCAACGGTGGACCGGACCGGGACGACATCAGAACTCCACGGCCGGCAAAGACGCGCAAAACAACACGCGAAGAGAAGGACCGGCTACTCAGGTTCCGATTTGAGCCGGTTATGGTTAATTTTCATCAAATGCGGGCTTTTTGCTCGAGCATGATCCGGAAAAGCATGCCCTCGACTTGATCGGGGGTGGAAACCGGCTTTCTGAAAAGACCATGCTCAATCAAGCCGAGCGGGCGGCCGCCAGCACCTCGTCGGCGTGGCCATCGACCTTCACATGGCGCCAGACCCGTCGCACGCGGCCGTCGGCGCCGACCAGAACGGTGGTGCGAAGGATGCCCTCGAACGTCCGGCCATACATCGATTTTTCGCCCCAGGCGCCATACGCCTTGATCATGCCTTTGGCCTCGTCGGAGACCAGCGGCACGCCGAGCTGGTACTTGTCGCGGAAGGCGTCTTGCGCCTTCACCGGATCGGCCGAGACCCCGATCACCCTGGTGCCGGCCGCGGCGAACTCCTTCGCGAGCCGTGAAAAATCCATCGAACTCGCGGGTACACCCCGGCGTGTCGGCGCGCGGGTAGAAATAGATCACGAGCTTTTCATCGGCGAAATCGGCGAGCGACACCGCGTCGCCGCCGTCGCGCGGAAGCCGGAAGTCCGGCGCCGGCGCTCCTTCGGCCAATCCGGTGGCCCGGACGCCGCCTTCAAATCGGCGTTGGGTTTGGTCGACGCTTTCACTTTCGCCGGCGGCTGGGCTTTGGTCTTGGCTTTGGCTTTGGACGGAGCCTTGGACGACATTGCCCGGCGCGTTGCGCGCGACTTCGTCTTCGCAGCCGCCTTGGCCCGCTTGGCCACTGATTTGGCTGGCTTTTTCTTGGACTTTTTCTTGATCATGCGCCTTCCTTTCGTCGCTTTCGGCGGGTCAAACAATTCATACCAGATCACATGACCGGCGGCGCGATCCCGATTGCGCGGTCGTGTGCTCTTGCGAGAGTGTGAAATCCCGGGTGTATGCTGGCAAGAGACGGGTCGAAGAAGGGGTCAATGGAAAGTGGGAATTGCCAAGGTGCTTTCGGGCCTTGGGCATGTTCTCGTCGGTCCTGCGACGTAACAGCTTTTCAACCGGAAACGGGCAACGTCACGATCGGGGGTAGGTGCGTTGCTCAGTCGTAGCCAAAATCCGAATTTTGACCAGCAGCAGCCGCGCGGAGCAACGGTGTCGAGGTCCACGGCCCAATCCCGGCAAGCCGGCCCCGCTGCGTCAGCGCAGGATTGGGACGAGGGCACAGCGCACGAGAGCTGGGGCCACGACCACACTCATGACGCCGCCGCAAGCGACCGTGCCAAGCGCCTGCTGGCGCGCAGGGGGCCTGCGTCGCTGCACCAGCTCGGCGATCGCCTCAATTCGCTGAAGGACATCTTCGCCGGCCGCCGCTGGGTTAGACGGCTGCTGGTCGCGGCGCTGGCCGTCTCGATGCTGTTCATGTTCGGCGCGGGCGCGCTGTGGTGGCGGCTCGGTGAGGGGCCGATCAGCCTCGATTTCGCAACGCCCTGGCTTGCGGGAGCAATCGAAGACAATCTCGGCAGCAATCACACGGTCGAGGTCGGCGGCACCCAGATCGAGCGTGCCGGGCGAATCCGCTTCGCGGTCCGCCTGCTCGACATCGTCGTGCGCGATCGCGACAAGGCGGTGGTTGCCAGTGCACCTAAGGCCGAAGTCCGGCTATCGATGTTGTCGCTGTTGATGGGCCGGCTCCGTGCCGAAAGCCTTAATCTGGTCGACGCCGAGCTGTTCGTGCAGATCACGCCGGACGGGCGAGTGATCGTCTCGACCGGCAACAATGCGCGCCCGATCGTCGCGACCAAACCGAATGCGCTGCCGCTCCGCGCGCCGCCGACCATTGCTCCGTGATCCCTTCCGCGCCGGTACAGACGGATGTCTCGGCGGCAGCGCCGCGCAAGGGGCCCAATCTGGATGGGCTGCTCGCTGCGCTCGCCTGGATCGATCGGGTCGGGGAAACCGAACTCAGCGGTTATGACCTCAGCGAGGTCGGCTTGAAGAACGGCAATCTCGTTGTCGACGACCAGCAAAGCGGCAGCAAGTGGACATTCAGCAACATCAGCCTGGCGTTGCGTCGGCTGTCAGGCGGTGGTGTGTCGTTCCGCATCGGCGAGGAGGGGCCAGCGCGACCGTGGTCGCTGCGCGCCTCGATCGGGGCTGCCGCGGACGGGGTGCGGCCGATCGACATCGCGGCAGACAAGGTTTCGGTCAAGGACATCGTGCTGGCGATGCGGCTTGGCGACATGCCGTACACGATCGACCTGCCGGTGTCGGGCCGGTTGCGCGGCGAGATCGGCCGCGACGGCCTGCCGACGTTCTTCACCGGCAGCATCGCAGTCGATGCCGGCACCATCGTGGATCGCAAAGTGCCGG
Organism: uncultured Alphaproteobacteria bacterium; assembly: GCA_963763485.1. Classification (GTDB taxonomy): domain Bacteria; phylum Pseudomonadota; class Alphaproteobacteria; order Rhizobiales; family Xanthobacteraceae; genus CAWCKS01. Next base: position 85,227 of record CAVXOW010000003.1, read on the forward strand.
ATTATCCGATGGCGATCGACCGCGCCGACATCAATATCGATTGGGACTCGACGCGGCGCGTGCTGGTCGCGCCGTTCCAGCTGCGCTCGGGTGGCAACCGTCTCACGCTGCTCGCCCATGTCGAGCCACCCAGTGACAACGTGCCGAACTGGCAGCTGGGACTGAGCGGCGGAACAATTCTGCTGGCGGGCGAGGGCGACGAGAAGCCCCTGATCTTCAACCGCATCGCGGTCCGCGTTCGGTTCGATACCGACAACAAGCGGATAGTGCTCAGCCAGGCTGATTTCTCGAACGGCGACATCGGCGTCGCCGGCAGCGGTACGTTCGACTATTCGACCGCCGATCCCAGATTGTCGGGCGGCATTGCCGGCACGCCGATGCCTGTGTCCGCCTTGAAGCGGATGTGGCCGCCGTTGATCACGCCGGAGCTGCGCGATTGGGTGGTGCAGCGGATCGAGAGCGGCACGCTCTCCCATGCTGAGATCGCCGTGAATGCACCGGTGAGCACCTTGGCGCGCGGCGGGCCGCCGATCCCGGATGACGGCCTTTCCGTCAGCATCCTCGGCACCAATGCGCGGGTCCATCCGGTCGACGAACTGCCTGACGTCCACGACGCCGACATGAAGATCAGGGTCACCGGGCGCACCGCCAATGTCACGATCGCGCAAGCAACTGTCGACACGCCGGGCGGACGCAAACTGACGATTTCGGATTTTACCTTCGAGATTCCCGATATTGCGCCAAAGCCGATGCCGTCGCGGGTGCGCTTTCGCGTCGACGGCACGGTGCCGGCGGTCTCGGAAATCCTGAACTCCGACCGGCTCAATGAATTTTCCGGCCTGCCGATTGATCCCGCGACCAGCAAAGGCAACGTCACTGCTCAGATCGTGCTGGCGATGCCGATCAAGAACGAGCTGACCAAGGCGGATACGACATACTCGGTTGCCTCCGACATCACCAACGTCGCCGTCGACAAGCTGGTGATGGGGCAGAAGCTCGAGGCCGGCACGCTGAAAGTGCTCGCCAACAACCAAGGCTACCAGATCAAAGGCGACGTCAAGATCAACGGCCAGCCGGCTTCGCTCGACTATCGCAAGCCGCAAGACGGCGATGCCGAGGTCAAGTTGCAGGCGACGCTCGATGATGCGAGCCGCGCGCGGCTTGGTCTCGACGTCGGGCCTGGAGTCACTGGCTCGATCGGCGTCAAGCTCAACGGCAAGCTCGGCGGGGCCGATCGCGAGAGCAAGCTCGGGGTTGACGCGGACTTGAGTGCCGCGAAGGTCGAGAACGTGCTGCCGGGCTGGGTCAAGCAGCCAGGCCGCGCCGGCCACGTCACCTTCAACGTGACGCAGAAGCCGCAGTCGACCCGGTTCGACGACCTCAGCGTCGATGGCGGCGGCGCCGCGATCAAGGGCTCCATCGAACTCGACCAGAACGGCGAGTTGCTGAATGCTGCTTTCCCTGTCTACCAGCCGTCGGAAGGCGACAAGGCGAACCTTAAGGCCGACCGCGGCTCGGACGGCGTGCTTCGCATCACTATGCGCGGCGACGTGTTCGATGCCCGCAGTTTTATCCGCGCAGCCACCAGTGGCACCAGCTCGGACAGCAAGACCAAGCAGCGCAACGGCGACTTCGACCTCGACATCAAGCTCGGTGCAGTCGCTGGTTTCAACGGCGAGGCGGTGCGTGCCGTCGACGTCAGGCTGAGCCGTCGTAGCGGCGTCATCAAGAGTTTTTCGCTGAACGGTAAGGTCGGCCACGACACGCCAGTCACTGGTGACATGCGCGGGCTCAATATTGGCCGCCCGGTGATGTACGCGGAGACTGCGGACGCCGGCGCGCTGTTCCGCTTCACTGACATCTATTCGAAGATTTACGGCGGTCAGATGTGGATCGCGATGGACCTGCCGACCATCGATTCGCAGCCGCAGGAAGGGCTGATCAACGTCCGCGACTTCGTCATCCGCGGCGAGGACAAGCTGGAGCAGGTCGCGGCCAACGGCCAGCCGACGACGCCGGTCCAGCAAAACAACCTCTCGTTCTCGCGGGCACGTGCCGAGTTCACCCGCGACAGCGGGCTGCTCGCGATCCGCGACGGCATCGTCTCCGGGCCGACCATGGGCGCGACCATCGAGGGTCGCATCGACTACAACACCAATCAGATCAGGATGAGCGGCACCTTCCTGCCGGCCTATGCGCTGAACAACATATTCGGCCAGATTCCAATTGTCGGCATTTTCCTCGGCGGGGGCAGCAATGAAGGCTTGATCGGCATCACTTACGAGGTGGTCGGCACGCCGGCGCAACCGACGTTGCGCGTCAATCCCGTGTCGGCGATCGCGCCTGGCCTGTTCCGGAAGATGTTCGAGTTCTCGACCGGCCGCCAGCAGAACCAGCCGCCGCCGATCAACTCGACGCCGCGCTGAACCGAACGCCGCTCGTTCAGTTGCGCGCTGGCGCGGTCAGGCCTATCCTGAAGCTTGCAACGAAGGCTCGACGCGCGATGAACCAGGTGGCGCTTGTCTCAAAAAGCTTTGAGGTCGACGATTTCGCCGCTGCGCAGGAGCTTTATCACGCCAATGGCTGGACCGATGGATTGCCGGTTGTGCCGCCGACTGCCGCCGCGGTGCGGGCCTGCCTCGAATGGGCGCTGATGCCACCGGACCAACTGCTCGGTATCGAGCCCGTGCGGGAGCAGCCGATCACCGCCGAGAAACTCGCGATCAATGCCGTCATGGCGGGATGCTTGCCGATGCATTTCCCGGTGGTCGCGACGGCGTGGCAGGCGATGATGAAGGAGGAGTTCCTGCTTCATGGCGTGACCTCGAGCACGGGCGGTTGTGCGGTGCTGGTCATCATCAATGGGCCCGTCCGCGCCGAGCTCGGCGCCAATGGCACATTCAATGCGCTAGGGAATAGCGATCGCGCGACCGCGGTGATCGGCCGGGCGCTGCGGCTTGGCCTCATCAACCTGCTTGATGTGCGCTCCGGCGGCATCGACCGTTCGACGCTGGGCCATCCCGGCAAGTTCTCGTACTGCATCGCCGAGGATGAGGAGGAGACGACGTGGCAACCGCTCGCGGTCGTCCGCGGCATTCCGCCTGATGCGTCGGCCTTGACGGTGATGGCGGCGATGGCGCCGCGTCAGATCATGAATGAGTGGACCACCGATCCACGCGAAATCCTCGAGACATTTGCCGCCGAGATGCGCGCCAACCAGCTGCACTATTCGATTTACGGCGGCAACTACGTCATTGTGATTCCAAAACAGCTGCGCGAGCCGATCGAACGCGCCGGCTGGAGTAAACGCGACATCGCCGAATTCCTGTTCGAGCGGGCGAGGGTCCGCCGTGGCGAATGGGCCAATGTCGGGAAGGGCTCGGTCGTGCGCGACCGCGCCGAGAAAATCCACACCGCGCTCGGTTCGCCCGACGATCTTCTCGTCGTGGCTGCCGGCGGCCCGGCCGGTGGTTTTGGCGCGGTGATCCCGCCCTGGATGGGCAGCAAGACGCGCGCGGTGACCGCGGCGATCGGTGTCTGCGTCGATTGCGAGCCTGCGTCTTAGGATTGCGCGCGTGCGCTGAGGGAAGAATCGCAATGACCTTCTCGTGTCCTCGATCCGACCCATGAGAAAGCAGCCGCTGGTATCAAGCTCGCGCCTCGGCCTCCATCGCTTGTCGGGAAGACTGTCGGCTTCATTTCGAACGGCAAAGAAGGGACGAAGGGCTTCTTTGCGGAGCTCGAGCGTGGTCTGCGCGAACAGCTCGGTGTCGGAGAGATCGTCTGGCGGACAAAGTCGAACTACAGCGCACCGGCAGACACCATATCGTCGACGAGATCAAGCGCTGGCAGGCCGTCATTACCGGGGTCGGCGATTGAGGCAGCTGCTCATCGTGCAGTCTGCACGACGCCATCACAGCTGAACGACAGGGAGTGCCGGCCATCGGCGTCATGACCGAGCGTTTCGCGAGCGCGGCCGAGTTGATGAGCCGAGCGCTTGGCATGCCCGGCTATGAGTTTGCCGTGATCGATCACCCGATCAGCAGCGCTTCGCCGGAACAACTCGCCGACTACGCGCATCGCGTCGTTGAACAAGCGCGCCGCCTCCTGCTGTGCCCGTAGAGGGAGGTTACGCAGGCTTCAGCAGCACGTGACGCTTGCGGCCGAGCGACAGCTTGATCACGCCCTCGACGAGGTTGTCCCGCGTCAGCAGCATACGCTCGTCGCTCACCGGTGTGTCGTTGATGCGGACACCGCCGGCCTTGATCTGGCGGCGACCTTCGCCGTTCGACCCGACGAGGCCGGCGCGCACCAGCGCATTCAGCAGGCCGACTCCCGCTTGCAGCTCGCTGCGCGCAAGCATCACGGTCGGCAGGTTGGTGGCGAGATCGCCTTGCTCGAAGGTGCGTCGCGCGGTGTCCGCGGCCTCATCGGCCGCCGCGCGGCCGTGCAGCATCGCAGTCACTTCGGTTGCGAGGATCTTCTTGGCTTCGTTGATGTCTTGGTCCTTCAGCGCCGCCAGCCGTTCGATGTCATCGAGCGGCAGCGTCGTGAACAGCTTCAGGAAGCGCGCGACGTCGGCGTCCTCGGTATTGCGCCAGAATTGCCAGTAGTCGTAGGGGCTCAACAGGTCGGCGTTGAGCCAGACCGCGCCGGCCGCGGTCTTGCCCATCTTGGCCCCGGATGACGTCGTGAGCAGCGGCGTCGTCAACGCATAAAGCTGATGCGTGCCCATGCGGCGGCCGAGATCGACGCCATTGACGATGTTGCCCCACTGGTCGGAGCCGCCCATCTGCAGGTTGCAACCATAGCGCCGCGCCAACTCGACGAAGTCGTAGGATTGCAGGATCATGTAGTTGAATTCGATGAACGACAGCTCCTGGTCGCGGTCGAGCCGCAGCTTGACCAAATCCATCGTCAGCATTCGGTTGACCGAGAAATGACGGCCAATGTCGCGCAGCATCTCGATGTAATTCAACGCGGTCAGCCATTCGGCATTGTCGGGCATGACCGCGTCGGCCTTGCCGTCGCCGAATTTGAGGAATTTCGAGAACACGCCCTTGATGCTGTTCTTGTTGGCCTCGATCTCCTCGATCGTCAGCAGCTTGCGGCTCTCGTCGCGGCCGGAGGGGTCGCCGACGCGCGTTGTCCCGCCGCCCATCAGCGCGATCGGCTTGTTGCCGGCCTGCTGCAGCCAGTACAGCATCATGATCTGGATCAGCGATCCGATGTGCAGCGAGGACGCGGTGCAATCGAACCCGATATAGCCGGTGGCCTTGCCCTTCGCGGCAAGCGCGTCGAGGCCGGCTGCATCCGACATCTGATGGATGAAGCCGCGTGTTTGCAGAACGTTGAGAAAATCGGACTTAAATGTGCTCATTTCGTCGAGCGATCGCGCGCGCCGCTTGGTATGATCCAAAGGTCGCGACCGTTTAACAGGTCGTCGGCGCAATTCAAAGGCGGGAACGGGATTTGGAGGTCATGAAAGCCATCGGCACCATGAGCGGAACGTCGATGGACGGCGTGGACGTCGCCCTGATCGAGACCGATGGCGAGCGGATCCTCTCGCTCGGTCCGTCCGGTTACCGTCCCTACAGCGAGGCCGAACGCACGACCCTGCGCCGGGCGCTTGCCGACGCGGCAAAACTGACGGCGCGCGACCAGCGGCCCGGCGCGCTCGCTGACGCCGAACGCCTTGTCACCGAGGTCCACCGCGATGCCGTCAAGCAGTTCGTCGCCGAGCACAAGATCGCGCCGGGCGACGTCACCGTGGTTGCCTTCCACGGCCAGACCGTGCTGCACCGCCCGGCGGACCGGCTCACCGTGCAGATCGGCGATGGCGCTTCTCTCGCCCGATCGCTCGGAATGCCCGTCGTGTCCGACCTGCGCGGCGCCGACGTGGCGGCCGGCGGGCAGGGCGCGCCGCTGGTGCCGGCCTATCACCGTGCGCTGGTGCGCGCGCTCAAGCGCGAAGGCCCGGTCGTTGTCGTCAACATCGGTGGCGTCGGCAATATCACCTATGTCGACGGCGATACGTTGATCGCCTGCGATACCGGTCCGGGCAATGCGCTGCTCGACGACTTCATGCTGCGGACAACCGCTTCCAGTATTGACCGTGACGGCGCGACTGCTGCACGCGGCAAGGCCGACGCGGCATGGATCGCCGGCGTGCTGGCGCAACCGTTCTTTGCCGGGCCGCCGCCAAAATCGCTCGACCGCAATGATTTCGCGCACCTGAATCTTCCGGCGATGTCGATCGAGGATGGTGCAGCGACGCTGACCGCGCTGACGGCGGCCTCGATAGCCCACATTGCGACCATGCTGCCGCGTCAGCCGAAGAGCTGGATCGTGGCCGGCGGCGGCGCCAACAATCCGACCATGATGCGCATGCTCTCAGAGCGCGTCAGCCCTGCGCGCGTCGAACGCGCTGCGGATCTCGGCTGGCAGGGCGATGCGATCGAGGCGCAGGCCTTTGGTTTTCTCGCAATTCGCAGCCTGAAAGGCCTGCCGCTGACGTTCCCGACCACAACCGGCGTGCCGGCGCCGCTCACCGGTGGGGTGCTCGCGAAACCGTGAGGTTCATGCAGTTGCATGGACCTTGACGGATCGGGCGGCCGACGCCATTTACATGCAAGTGCATTGAATTGACCGGCCCCCGATGCTAAACGCCGAAACCGTTGAATACGCCGTTCTCCTGATCCGCTCCGCGGAGGGCTACGCGCGCCTCGTGCGCTGCAAGCTCATGCGGAAGGTGAAGCCTGACTACGTCTGCCGTTGAGATCCAGGAAGAACGCGATGCCGAAGCTCAAGCTGATCAGCCACAAGCTTTGCCCCTATGTGCAGCGCGCCGTGATCGCGCTGACCGAGAAGGGCGTGCCGTTCGAGCGGATCGACATCGATCTCGCCAACAAGCCGGACTGGTTCCTGAAAATTTCGCCGCTCGGCAAGACGCCGGTGCTGCTGGTCGATGACACTGCAATCTTCGAGTCGGCAGTGATCCTGGAATACCTCGAGGAGACCCAGCCCAATCCGCTACACCCGAGCGCGCCCTTGAAGCGCGCCGAGCATCGCGGCTGGATCGAGTTCGGCTCGGCAGTGCTGAACGACATCGCCGGCTTCTACGGCGCGAAGGACAAGGCCGCGTTCGACGCCAAGATCGCCGCGCTCGCCGAAAAGTTTGCGCGGCTGGAGGCACGTGTAGCCGCTGCGCCGTGGTTCGAAGGCGAGAAATTCTCGCTGGTCGATGCGGTTTTCGGCCCGGTGTTGCGTTATTTCGATGTGTTCGACGGGATCGGCGATTTCGGCATTCTCGCGGGCAAGCCGAAGGTAGCTGCGTGGCGCAAAGCGCTGGCGCAACGGCCGTCGGTCGCCGCTGCTGTGAGTGCCGATTATGCGGCGCTGCTGCGCGATTTCATCGAGCGGCGCAATTCGCATTTGTCCGATCTGCAGCGCAACCGCGTGGCGGCCTGACACCAGAAAATCCGCCATCCCGCCGCGACAATGCTAAAAGACCTTCGCGACTGCCGAAGGTCTTTAATGAACAACAAGAAACTCCTCTGGATCCTCGTCGTTCTTGCGGTCACGCAAGTCATCGGGTGGGGGACGATCAGTTTGCCGGCGGTGATCGGCGAGCAGCTTTCGCGCGACATCGGGCTCAGCCTGCCGCTGGTGTTTGCTGGCTCGACCACGATGCTCGTGGTCACCGGCATTACTGCGCTGCTGCTGAGTAACGCCTTCGTCGGCTACGGCGCCCGCCTCGTCATGGCGGCGGGTTCAGTGATTGCCGCGTTCGGTTTCCTGATTCTCGCCAACGCCGCCGGTCCGATCACCTATTTTCTGGCCTGGGTGATCCTCGGCATCTCCGGCGCGGCGACATTAAGCACCGCGTCCTACGTCTTCCTCAATGAAGTCGCCGGCGCTGCGGCCAAGCGACCGATCAGCGCGCTGATGCTGGTGACCGGCCTGTCGTCGAGCATTTTCTGGCCAATCACCGCGGCGTTGACGGGGACGTGGGGCTGGCGTCCGACGATGCTGGCCTACGCGGGACTGATGGTTTTTGTCTGCTTTCCGCTTTACCTGTTCGGACTTCCCGCACGGCACACTTTGGCTGGGGATCGCGCGGCGGCTTCAACGTCGGCCGCACGCGTGATGGCGCCGGGAAAGATCGTATTCCTGCTGCTCGCTTCGGCGGTGACGATCAACGGCTTCGTCAGCTGGGGCTTTTCGTCGATCGTTATCCAGCTCTTGCGCACGATGGGCACGGGCGACGCCCGCGCCATCCAACTCGGCTCGCTGCTTGGCGTGATGCAGGTCAGCGCTCGGGCGCTCGATTACCTTGGTGGTGCGCGGTGGGACGGCCTCACCACCGGACTGATCGCGGCAGCCGTCTTGCCGGTCAGCTTTCTCCTGCTGATGATCGGCGGCCCCGCGGAGTACGCCGTGTTCGGCTTTCTCGCGCTTTACGGCATGTCGAACGGCATCATGACCGTGGCGCGCGCTACCATGCCGCTGGTGTTCTACGATCAGGCCGACTACGCGCGCGCCGCCTCGCGCATTGCGTTCCCGCAGAGTTTGCTGTCGGCGGCCGCGCCGCCGATCCTGGTGTCAGTCCTGACGCAGTCCGGCGGAAATGCAGTGCTGACGATCGGCGTCGTCTGTACGCTGGTGTCACTGGCGCTGTTGGGGACACTGACGTTCATGCACCGCAGGGCGGCGGCGCGTCTCAGCGAGGCCTAGCGGACGTTCGCCAGCCGCATGTCCAGATAGGTGGTCACCGATTCCATCAGCGGTTCGAGCTTGGCGTCGAAGAAGTGGTTGGCGCCCGGGATGATGTTCTGGTCGATCACGATGCCCTTTTGCGTCTTCAGCTTTTCGACCAGCGTGGTGATGTCCTTCGATGGCGCCACCGCATCACGTTCGCCGTGCACGATCAGGCCCGACGAGGGGCAGGGCGCAAGGAACGAGAAGTCGTAGAGGTTCGCGGGCGGTGCGATCGAGATAAAACCCTCGATCTCGGGGCGGCGCATCAAGAGCTGCATGCCGATCCAGGCACCGAACGAAAAACCGGCGATCCAGCAGGCGCGAGCTTCCGGGTTGATCATCTGCGCCCAGTCGAGGGCTGCCGCCGCGTCGGACAATTCGCCGACGCCATGGTCGAACGAGCCCTGGCTCCGACCCACGCCGCGGAAGTTGAACCGCAGCACCGAGAACCCGCGCGCAACGAATGCGTAGTAGCACTGGTAGACGATCTGGTGGTTCATGGTGCCGCCGAATTGCGGGTGCGGATGCAGCACCATCGCGATCGGCGCATTCTTCTGCTTGGCGGGATGATAGCGCCCCTCGAGGCGGCCGGCCGGGCCGGTAAAGATCACTTCAGGCATTAAGACCTCGGGAAATGGCTCGCCGGCGCTCTTGGTCTGGCGCGCGAGGCGAAGCCTCAGTGAAGCTGGATCCGGACTTTGGCGTGCTAAAGGGCGTTCGGAGTTGCGCCTTCTTGCATGAGGCAGTGGGCAAAAAGCAAGCTTTTCGTGGCCGCGGCGTCGCCAACGTTACACATTCGCTGGCAGGCTTAACGATATGGTTTCCTTTGGAAATCTTTGCTCAATCTGCTAGCGCAGGGATTGCCTGCAGCCCGCCCGCCAGAGTGGTATTGGGGGCGGGTAACGGGTTCACCTTAAGGATCACGCGTGCCCGAACGCGTCTATCTCGACTGGAATGCGACGGCGCCGCTGCGCGACCAAGTGCGCACAGCGATGGTTGCCGCATTCGATCTCGCCGGTAATCCATCATCGATTCATCTCGAGGGCCGCGCCGCGCGGAAGCTCATCGAGGACGCAAGGCATCAGCTTGCCGCCGCACTCGGCGCCGAGTCGCGCAACGTGGTCTTCACCTCAGGTGGCACCGAAGCGAATGTGCTGCCGCTGCAGCCCGGCCTGAAAACCCCCGGCGGCGAACTGCTGCGTCGGCTCGTCGTGTCCGCCATCGAGCACGTCTCGGTATTGTCGGGCGGGCAGTTTTTTCCGCGTGAAAAAATTGAGCTTGCGCCGGTGACGTCAGACGGCGTTGTCGATTTCGACCGACTGCGCGCGCTGCTGTCGGCTCAGCCGCCGGCGCTGGTCTCGGTCATGCTCGCCAACAACGAAACCGGCGTCATCCAGCCGATCGGCGAGATCGCTGACATCGTTCACGAAGCGGGCGGATTGCTGCACGTCGATGCGGTGCAAGCGCTCGGCAAGATCCCGATCGATATCCGCGCACTCGGCGTGGACCTTGTCTCAGTCTCCGCGCACAAGCTTGGCGGCCCAAAGGGCGTCGGCGCGGTCGCGCTCGCTCACGATTTGCCGAGCTTCGCGCCGCTGCTCCGAGGCGGCGGCCAGGAGCGCAACCGTCGTGCGGGAACCGAGAACGTGGTCGGCATCGCCGGGTTTGGCGCCGCGGTCGCGGCAGCGCTACCTGCGCTCGCCAGCGAAATGAACCGCCTGACCCATTTGCGGAACCGGCTGGAGGCTGGTCTTACGGCGGTCGCCGACGTCGCGATCTTCGGCGCGAATGCACCGCGACTGCCGAATACAACGTTATTCGCCGCGCCGGGAGTACGCGCCGAGACCGCCGTCATTGCCTTCGACCTCGAGGGGGTTGCGGTGTCGTCAGGTTCCGCATGTTCCTCCGGTAAGGTTACGCCGTCGCACGTCTTGAAGGCCATGCAGGTCCGGCCTGACCTGGTGCAGGGTGCAATCCGGCTCAGTAGCGGCTATTTGACCTCGGAAGCCGACATCGAGCGCTGCCTGGAGGCTTGGAGAAAGCTCCGCGGTGTATTAGGTAAAGGCTGACGAAACAGTCATTGAATGGTTCTAAGTCTCGCGTCTGGCGCGAAATTTGGCTTGGAACAACTTGAAAGCGATCCACTGCGGTCCTTGAAACCGCAAGCGGGAGACGAGAATGCCGGCTGTCCAGGAGACGGTCGATCGGGTGCGCCGGATCGACGTCGACCAATACCGATATGGATTCGAGACACTGATCGAATCCGAGAAGGCGCCAAAGGGCCTCTCGGAGGACACTGTTCGTTTCATCTCGGCCAAGAAAAACGAACCTGCGTGGATGCTGGAGTGGCGGCTCGAGGCGTATCGCCGCTGGCTGACCATGACCGAGCCGAGCTGGGCGCGCGTCCACTATCCGAAGATCGACTATCAGGACCTCTACTATTACTCGGCGCCGAAGCCGAAGAAGACCATCGGTTCGCTCGACGAGATCGATCCCGAAATTCTCAAGACCTACGAGAAGCTCGGCATTCCCTTGCGCGAGGTTGCGGTGCTGGAAGGCGTCGTGAAGCCCAAGGAAAACAGCGCGGGCGAAGAGGGCGAGGCGGGTGCGCCGGCGCGGCGCGTTGCGGTCGACGCGGTGTTCAATTCCGTTTCGGTTGCGACCACGTTCAAGGAAGAGCTGATGAAGGCCGGCGTGATCTTCATGCCGATCTCCGAAGCCATCCGCGAGCACCCGGAGCTCGTCAAGAAATATCTCGGCACCGTGGTGCCGACGTCGGACAATTACTTTGCGACGCTGAACTCGGCGGTGTTCTCCGACGGCTCGTTCGTTTACGTGCCGAAGGGCGTGCGCTGCCCGATGGAGCTCTCGACCTACTTCCGCATCAATGAGCGCAACACCGGCCAGTTCGAGCGCACGCTGATCATCGCCGACGAAGGCGCCTACGTCAGCTACCTCGAAGGCTGCACCGCGCCGCAGCGCGACGAGAACCAGCTGCATGCCGCGGTGGTCGAACTCGTCACGCTCGATGACGCCGAGATCAAGTATTCGACGGTGCAGAACTGGTATCCCGGCGACGCCGAGGGCAAGGGCGGCATCTTCAACTTCGTCACCAAGCGCGGCGACTGCCGCGGCAAGAACTCGAAGATTTCCTGGACCCAGGTCGAGACCGGCTCGGCCATCACCTGGAAATATCCGAGCTGCATTCTGCGCGGCGACAATTCGCGCGGCGAATTCTACTCGATCGCGATCTCGAACGGCTATCAGCAGGTCGACAGCGGCACCAAGATGCTGCACCTCGGCAAGAACACGACGAGCCGCATCATCTCCAAGGGTATCGCGGCCGGCAAATCGCAGAACACCTATCGCGGTCTCGTCTCGGCGCACCGCCGCGCCAGCGGCGCGCGCAACTTCACCAACTGCGACTCGCTGCTGATCGGCGACAAGTGCGGTGCGCACACCGTGCCCTACATCGAGGCGAAGAATTCGTCCGCGGTGTTCGAGCACGAGGCGACCACGTCGAAGATTTCCGAGGACATGCTGTTCTACTGCGTGCAGCGCGGGCTGTCGCCAGGAAGAGGCGGTGGCGCTGGTCGTCAACGGCTTCGTCAAGGACGTGCTGCAGCAGCTGCCGATGGAGTTCGCGGTCGAGGCGCAGAAGCTGATCTCGATCTCGCTGGAAGGTTCGGTCGGCTAACCCGTCATTCCTCATCCTGAGGAGGCCGCGCAGCGGCCGTCTCGAAGGATGAGGCCCGTTTCAGAATGGCCTCGTCCTTCGAGACGCGCTTCGCGCTCCTCAGGACGAGGGGAGAGACAGAGAGAAAGTCACGTAATGCCGTTGCTTGAAGTGAAAGATCTGAAGGTCCGTGTCGAGGAACGCGAAATCCTCCACGGCCTGTCGCTGACCGTGAACGCGGGCGAAGTCCACGCCATCATGGGGCCGAACGGCTCCGGCAAGTCGACCTTGAGCCACGTCATCGCCGGCAAGCCGGGCTACGAGGTCACGTCAGGCGAAGTCCTGCTCAATGGCGAGAACCTCCTCGAGATGCCGGCGGACGAGCGCGCCGCCAAGGGCGTGTTCCTGGCGTTTCAGTACCCCGTCGAAATCCCTGGCGTCGCCACCATGAACTTCCTGCGCACCGCGCTCAACGCTCAGCGCAAGGCGCGCGGCGAAGCCGAGCTGTCGACGCCGGATTTTCTGAAGAAGGTCCGTACCGTCGCGGCAAAACTGAACATCCCGCAGGACATGCTTCGTCGCGGCGTCAATGTCGGCTTCTCCGGCGGCGAGAAGAAGCGCAACGAAGTGCTGCAGATGGCGCTGTTCGAGCCGAAACTGTGCATCCTGGACGAAATGGATTCCGGCCTTGATATCGATGCGCTGCGGATCGCCGCGGACGGCGTCAACGCGCTGCGCACAAAAGATCGCGCCATCGTCGTCATCACCCACTATCAGCGGCTGCTGAACTACATCATCCCGGACGTCGTGCACGTGATGTCGAAGGGCCGGGTGGTGAAGAGCGGCGGCAAGGAGCTTGCGCTGGAGCTCGAGGCCAACGGCTACGCCCAGTTCGAAGAGCAGGCCGCCTGAACGGATTGTTCCATGGACGCAGTGGTCAAGATTAACGCGGTTGAGCGGGCGCTGGCCGATCAGTTCGGCCGGGCATCGCCGGCGCTGCCGGGCGGCGCCGCCGTCGCCGGCATCCGCGCGCGTGCCTTCGAGGCGTTCGAGCGGAAGGGCCTGCCGCACCGGCGCATCGAGGAGTGGAAATACACCGACCTGCGCGCCCTGATCCGCGAGGCCTATGCGCCGGCCGCGGCGCCCGACAAGACCGCACTGCAGCGGGCGGCGAAGGCGCTCAAGGCTCATGGTCTTGAGACCACGCGCAAGCTCGTGCTGGTCGACGGCGTGTTCCAGCCTGACCTCTCGGACCTCGCGCGGCTCGAAGGCGGTCTTTCGATCGAGCCGCTTGGTGCGGCGCTCGCGAAGAACCCGGGCCTGCTACAAGCCGAGGCGGCTGACGATGCCGATGCGGTGCTGGCGCTCAACACTGCGCTGACGCGCGACGGCGTCGTCGTCACGCTCGCGGACGACGCGTCGCTGTCGCGTCCGGTGCATATCGTGCATGTGATGAGTAGTGCCGCACCGGCCTCGGCCTACACGCGCTCCGTTGTGCGCGTCGGGACCAAGGCCAGTCTCACGCTGGTCGAGAGCTTTGTTGCCGCGACCGACGCGGCCTATCAAATCAGCGATTCCGTCTTCGTCAGCGTCGGTGCCGGCGCGCGGCTCGATCATGTCAGGCTGATGGAAGATCGCAGCGACGCGTTCAACCTTTCGACCTTCCAGGTCGAGCTCGGCAAGGACGCGATACTCAACACCTTCAACCTGACCTCGGGCGCGGCGGTCAGCCGCTACAATCTCATGCTGAAATTCGCCGGCGAGGGCGCCCGCGCCGAAACCTTCGGCGTCAATCTGTTGCGCGGCAGCCAGCATGGCGACTCCACGCTGGTGGTCGACCATGCCGTGCCCGGCTGCATGAGCCGCGAGACCTTCCGCTCGGTGCTCGACGATCACGCGCGCAGCGTGTTCCAGGGCCGCATCATCGTGCGCCCCGGCGCGCAGAAGACCGACGGCAAGATGATGACGCGGGCACTGTTGCTGTCCGAGGACGCCGAAGCCGACCATAAACCGGAGCTCGAAATCTTCGCCGACGACGTCACCTGCGGCCATGGCGCTGTCTCAGGCGCGCTGGACGAGGATTTGTTGTTTTACCTGCGGGCGCGCGGCCTCCCGGAACAAGAGGCGCAGGCGCTGCTGATCCAGGCGTTCGTCGGTGAGGCGATTGAAGCCATCGTCGACGAGAAGCTGCGCGAGGTCGCGCTTGCCGCGGCCGACCGCTGGCTCAAGGAGCGCGTGCGATGACCATGCACCAGACCATCCATCCCGCGGTCGCAAACGGCAAGCTTGATGTCGCAAGACTGCGGCAGGATTTCCCGGCGCTGGCGCTGCAGGTCTACGGCAAGCCGCTGGTCTATCTCGACAACGCCGCCTCCGCGCAAAAGCCGCTAGCCGTGCTGAACCGCATGGACAAGGCGTACCGCACCGAATACGCCAACGTCCATCGCGGCCTGCATTACCTCGCGAATGCTGCGACCGAAGCCTACGAGGGCGCGCGCACCAAGGCGGCCGGCTTCGTCAACGCCTCGCGCTCTGAAGAAATCATCTTCACCCGCAACGCCACCGAAGCCATCAACCTCGTCGCTTCATCGTTTGCCGCGCCGATCGTCAAGGAAAGCGACGAGATCGTGCTCTCGATCATGGAGCACCACTCCAACATCGTGCCCTGGCATTTCCTGCGCGAACGGCAGGGCGCGGTCTTGAAATGGGCGCCAGTTGATGACGACGGCAACTTCCTGATCGACGAATTCGAGAAGCTTCTGACCTCGCGCACAAAACTCGTCGCGATCACCCACATGTCGAACGCGCTCGGCACAATCGTGCCGGTGAAAGAGGTGGTGCGGATCGCACATGCGAAGGGCATTCCGGTCCTGGTCGACGGCAGCCAGGGCGCGGTCCATCTGCCGGTCGACGTGCAGGACATCGGCTGCGACTTCTATGCCTTCACCGGTCACAAGATTTACGGCCCGACCGGCATCGGTGCGCTTTACGGCAAACACAAGCACCTCGAAGCGATGCGCCCGTATAACGGCGGCGGCGAGATGATCCGCGAGGTGTCGCGCGACGTCGTCACCTATGGCGAGCCGCCGCACAAGTTCGAAGCCGGCACGCCGCCGATCGTGGAAGCGATCGGCATGGGGGCCGCGATCGACTACATCAATTCGATCGGCAAGGATCGCATTGCCGCCCACGAGCATGATCTTCTGACCTATGCCCAGGAGCGGCTGCGCGACATCAACGCGCTGCGCGTCATCGGCCAGGCCCGCAACAAGGGCGCCATCATCTCCTTCGACATGACCGGCGCCCATCCGCACGATATCGCAACGGTGATCGACCGTTCCGGGGTTGCCGTCCGTGCCGGCACCCACTGCGTGATGCCGTTGTTGGAACAATTCAAAGTAACGGCCACCTGCCGTGCCTCATTCGCCATGTATAATACCCGCGCCGAGGTTGACGCCCTCGCGCAGGCCTTGATCAAGGCCCGGGAGTTGTTTGCATGAACGATAATCCGACCGCCACCGTCGAGACGGCCGCGCCCGAGCAGGGTCAGTTGCGTGCCAATGTCGAGACGAAATCCGCGCTGCCGGCCGACGAAACCGAGCGCCTGACCCACGATATCGTCGCCGCGCTCAAAACCGTGTTCGACCCGGAAATCCCGGCCGACATCTACGAACTTGGCCTGATCTACAAGGTCGACATCCGCGATGACCGGGTGGTCGCGATCGAGATGACCCTGACGACGCCGAACTGTCCGGCCGCCGAGGAACTGCCGACCATGGTCGAAAACGCCGTGGCAAGCGTCCCCGGGGTGCAGAGTGTCGAGATCAACCTGGTCTGGGAGCCGGCCTGGTCGCCCGACCGGATGTCGGACGAGGCTCGCCTCGTGCTGAATATGTGGTGATTAACGGATCGGCGATCAAAAGCAGGTCAAATGCGGGTCTGGAGCAGGGTTGGCGCGGGTTGAACGGCTGGAAGGCTTGAGCGAGAATTCCCATATGAGCAACATGACGACGTCAGCGCCCATCAAGCCAAGACCGAAGCCGCAGGTGATGCGGCTGACGGACGCTGCCGCCGCGCGCGTCCGCGAGTTGATGACCCGCACCGACAAGCAGATCCTGGGATTGCGCGTCGGCGTGAAGAACGGCGGCTGCGCCGGCATGTCCTATACGGTCGAATACGCCGAGGACATCAAGAAGAACGACGAGGTGGTCGAGGACAAGGGCGTCAAGGTTCTGGTCGACCCCAAGGCCGTGCTGTTCCTGCTCGGCACCGAGATGGACTTCAAGGTCGACAAGATGGCCGCGACCTTCGTGTTCAACAATCCGAACCAGACCGGCGCCTGCGGCTGCGGCGAGTCGGTGACGCTCACGCCGGCAAAACTGCCGAGCTAACCACCAGACCACTCACACCATGGATCGCGAGACGGCTGCCGAATTGTTCTCCGCATTCGGCGCTGTCGACGTCAGGCGGATGTTTTCCGGCTTCGGCATCTATGCCGAAGACGTCTGCTTCGCGCTCTACCTGCGCGGCGAGTTTTATCTCAAGGCCGACGAGACCACGATCCCGCGCTTCGTCGCCGAAGGCTCCGAACATTTCAGCTATTCGACAAGGTCCAAGACGGTGAGCGTGAAATCCTGGTGGCGGATGCCGATACGGCTCTATGACGAGCCCGAGGAACTCGCCCACTGGGCGCGCCAAGCGGTTGCGGTTGCCGCCAAGGTCAGGCTGAAGAAGGTGACTCGGAAGAAGAAGGCGAAAAAAGCGAGCGCAAAGCCGGCTGCGAAGACGGCGAAGGCCGCACGCACAGTGCCAAAGCGTGCGACGGCGAAAAGGCCCGCGAAAGCGCGAACGGCGCGCCGATCGAGCGGGCGATAGCGGCGACCTTCATTTTGCGTCTATCGCCGACGTCGGATCGATCCGTTCATTCCTCCAGATAAGCCGCGACGAACGCGTCAAACTCGCCGCGCGTTGAACAAGCCGTCCTGGAGCGCATGGTCGACCTCAGTTCGCACCGATCTATCTTGGGCTTTGTTTCCTCCGCCAACTGTGTCTCGATATAGGTGGCGTAATAACGTCGTTCGTTGGCGTCGACCAGGACTGACTGACGCTGTTGATTGGAGAGGTTTGTTGACAGGGGCAGGACCGACACCCGATTGATGAGCAGCAGACATCGATTCAATCTGGTATTGTAATGGCTCTGGAAGTTGTCGACGCTTTTCTGGATCAAGGTCGATGGATTGTACTTGGCGTCATTCTCGTCTTGCAATTGCCGAAAAGTGTTGCCTGCATCTGCGGCGCACCTTTCCTGAAGGTCGAGCGGCTGTGAATGCGCGGGGCTCGCGCAAATGGCAAATGCAATCATAACGAAGAAGGCTGCGGCTTTACTCATCGCGTCCCGTCCCTGAGCCAACCAAACATCAAGAATACGCCGACTGAAGCGAATTGTCTTGCCTCGCTTAGCGACGGCCGGTGTCTGGCACTCCACCCGATCCCGGCCGCACTGGACAAGCTGTGAGCGCCGCTGCCGCTTTGACCTTGACGCTCGGACGCCGGTACTATTGCAACTGCTCTCCAGGCATCGAAAGGACGAGTCATGACCGGGTCAGAACCGCGGACGGCCATCGTCACGGCCGCAGGCAAGGGGATCGGCGAGGGCATCGCGCGTCATCTGGCCGGCGTCGGCTACAGGCTGTTGCTGGTGTCGAACGGCGACGGTGCCGCGCGTGTGGCAAAGGAGCTTGGCTGTCTGAGCTTCAAGGGCTCGGTTGCGCGGAAAGCGGATATCGATGGGGCGGTCGCGCTCGCGTTCACCAACTGGAATCGCATCGATCTTGTCGTCAATAATACGGGTCACCCGGCACGCGGCGAACTGCTCGACATCTCCGATCAGAGCTGGCACGACGGACTTGATCTCTTGCTCTTGAATGTCGTGCGGATGGCGCAAGCCGTGACGCCTGCAATGCAGCGTCAGGGTGGCGGCGCGATCGTCAACATCTCGACCTATGCGGCCGAGCAGCCTGACTTGAATTTCCCGGTCTCGTCGAGCCTGCGCGCGGCCCTGACCGCGTGGGTCAAGCTGTATACGGACGCCTACGGGCGCTTCAACATCCGGATGAACAACATCCTGCCCGGTTCGATGGAGAACTATCCCGGCGCCGCCGAGCGCGCCGCGGCGATTCCGCTGCGCCGGCAGGGCAGGATGGAAGAGCTCGGTCGCACAGTTGCCTTCCTCGCCTCGGCGGACGCCGGCTATATCGCTGGCCAAAATATCCGAGTCGACGGCGGACTGACGCGAGCGCTTTGACGACGGTCAGCTCGGCGCTGCCGGAAACTGCTTGATGTCGTCGCTGATGGTCCACCAGTTTGCCTTGCTGGCCACATGCTGGTGGAACGCCGGCCAGACCGGAAGCGGCTGGTCGACCAGCCCGGCGCGGATACGCAATGCGTCGGGCACGGAGGTCCGCCGGCTGTAGATCGGCGAGCCGCATCGGCCGCAGAACGCGCGCTCCTTGCCGGGCGAGGACTCGAAATGCGTCAGCAGCTCTGCGCCGCTGAGCAGCGTGAAGGCATCGGCCTTGATCGGCAGGGCGCTGGCAAAGGCCGTTCCCTGCGCCTTGCGGCACTGGGTGCAGTGACACAACTGCAGTGGTTGCAATTCGCCCGCGATTGAAAATCGTACCCCGCCGCACAAACATCCGCCCGTGAACATCGCCTTGCTCCGCAATCAAGTCTGCTTCGTCACGTGATGGCACAACACCGGCAACGCTTGCAAACGGTGTCGACGTGCTGGCGTTGCGTGGAAGAAAGTCGGGATCGAGACGGAGATCCAGCCGCTCGAGTTTACCCAGGTGATCCGTCAACTGCAAAAGATTACCAGGTCATGCTGTATCGCTTTGCCGGGCGGGCCGATCCCGATACCGATGTCTATCCGTTCTTCTATTCGACTAGTCCCGGCAACCGAGTGAACTACAAGAGCGAGGAGATGGACAAGTTGCTCGACGCCGGCCGCGCCACGATACGTCTGAATTCCATGTGGAAGGACAATTGAGGGAGAGTTGGGCGATCGCCCTGCCTCCACATCGCCAGCCGGTGCAACGGGACCGTCGGGTGACGCCAACATCAGGCGCTCGACGGCGCTGAGCGCCTCCCGAACTAGCGAAGCAACATGACAAGAATGATGAGCGGCAGCGGTATGCCGATGAGCCAGAGCAGGATGGGCATGGTTGAATTGTCCTTTGTTAGGCCGTTGTGCGAACGCCCCAATTGCGATCACGAAAGGCGCCAGCTTCGGCGGCAGCGATACTGGCCGCAAAGGCACCCATGAACAGGGACGCGGTCAGCCACAGCGCCAGCTGGAGCGTTGCCTTGCGCGCTGCATCAAGATCAGACTTTATTTGAGCGGTGACGTCGCTGACGCGCTTTTCCGCATCAGCCTGCGACAGTCCCGTGCGTCGGGCGACGAGTTGCGCGACATAGCTGCGATCATTGGGTGCGAGATCCTGCCTGTCGCGCAAATTCGCAGCAAGAAGGCGCGTCAACTCGGGACGGGGATCGCTTTCGGCCGCACTTGCCGCCGCCGGCGACGCTGCCTCGCTCCTTAGCAGCCGATCGACATATCCGGCTGCGGGTCCGCTGCCTTGTGCCATGACGGCCGAGCCTGCGGTTGCTGCTGCAGTGCCGACGATCGCGTTGCCGGCCGAGGCGAGAAACGCCACGCCGACGATTAGTGCCACCGCCCATGCGACAAATCCGTGTATCGTGTCGCGAAAGTAGATTTCGTTGTCGTGAATGCCGCTGAACCTGTGACGAAGGCGACCGGTGACATGACCTCCCAATGCGGCCGAGATCATCGCGATCACGATGAAGTAGATGCCGGTGCCGACCTTGAAGGTCGTTGCCGATACGCCCGAGCCGCTCCAGAGGGAGACCACGCTCATTCCCAGACCGACACCAAGCGACAGCGTAACCAGCGTCATTGCGAGGATGACAGCGGCGCCTGCGAGGATCGCAGGCCACGACGCTCCTGACCGACTGGCGACAATTGATTCCGATCGAATAGGGGTCGCGGCGTCCATTTCAAATAAGTCCCTTGAAGTTGCAACAGAGGCAGAAGCAGTCTCAGTCCCGATTGGTTCCGCAGGCCTGCCTCGAAAATAATCAGTCCACGCAAAGCGCGACTTGCCGGCGATCTTTCGGCCGACTGCATAACCAGTTGCAAGGGTAGTTGCCGCGACAGCCAACAGTACGAGATCGGCGATCTGCCACGTCGTGGTGATGCGTGATGCGAGTGGAGGATTTTGCGGCGGCATACTTGTAGACGCGAATGTTGCGCTTATCGTTCCGTCGCGAGTGGATGCGGCTTCAGAGACCGGCGAAGGGCAGGAAGATTGCGACCAGGACCAGAACGCCAAGCACCAGCCAGACCCACAGCGGCGGCGGAGGTATCTTCATGCTTTGGGATGCCGTCTCGCGGGGGGCGTTCTGCTCAATCCGCCGCGCCGACGGGTCGATGCATGCTGTGGAAAGAGTCGCACTCAGAGGAGCGCGGATATGCGCGGCGCGGCATCAACCGAGCGGCCTATTCCTGCCGGTCAAGTTGACTCAAGCGTGCGAGCAACTGCTCCAGCTCCCGAGGCGTTTCGGGGAGTTCCTTCTTGAAATACAGGTCAAGGCGATGGCCGACCTCCTTGCAGATTGCGGCGGCGTGAACGCTGTCGATCTCGACCGGTGGTGCAGGAGTAGCGATCATCGAATTCACCCACTTTATTCAATCTGTGACCGATGGGGAGAACGGCGATGCCACCGATCCGGTTTCATGCGGCCGTCGCAGATGGCAACCAATTGGTAAAATTGCCGGCTCGCGAGGTGGGGACGCGCGCATGGCGCGTTTTGATTGTCACTCAAGCCCGGCATTGACCCGGTCGCGCGCAGGTCGGCTATTCAATGTGCCTGCAATCACCGGTTCCTGATGCAGGAACCTAAGCCGCGAACGTACGTTGCCGCCGCACAGATCGCTTTTTCGGCGATTGCACGGAGGAGAAATTCCATGAAAACGATGATGACCGCGGCCCTGTTGGGCTGCATTGCGGCGACGTCTGCGTTCGCCGCAAGTGAAACCATGAAGGCTGCGCCGAGCGACAGCTGGACCGTCACCAACTACTACAAGCAGTCGGTCTACGACACCAAGCAGAGCAAGATCGGCTCGGTCGATGACGTCCTGCTCGACAAGCAGGGCAAGGTGTCCGCGCTGATCGTTGGCGTTGGCGGCTTCCTAGGCGTCGGCGAGAAGGACGTGGCGGTGCCGTTCGAGGCCGTGAAGGCGGAGAAGAAGGACGGCAAGTGGTATCTGACGCTCGATGAGAGCAAGGATTCGCTGAAGGCGGCAACCGGCTACAAGTACGACCGCGACAAGACGACCTGGACCGTCGACAACAGGGACAAGACCACTGGCACCGCGGCTGAGCGGACCGAAAAGAAGAAATAAGTCTTCGAATTTCGCTGAAGCCAAACGTCGGAATGGCCTGTCACGGCAGGCCATTCCGGCTGGTCCGCTTTACGTTCATGGAGGGATTTGATGCCGCTTTCCGCCGACCCCAAGATCACGCGCAAACAGCTGGTCGAAGGTCTCAACGAAGACCTGTCACGCGAATACCAGGCGATCATCGCCTATGTGAACTATTCGCAGGTGCTGAAGGGCGCCGCCTACATGAACATTGCCGGCGAGCTCGCGGTTCATGCGGGCGAGGAACTGCAACATGCGCTGAAGGTGGCCAGTCACATCGACTATCTTGGCGGCATGCCGTCGGTGACGCCAAAGCCGGTGAAGACGTCGGAGAAGGCCGAGGAGATGCTGCGCGCCGATCTCGACAACGAGCGCGAGACAATTCGCCAGTACCGGCGCCGGGTGCGCCAGGCCAACTCGCTCAATGAATATGCCATCGCCGAGAGCCTGCGCGGCATCCTGGTCGAGGAGCAGGACCATTTGATTGCGCTCGCGACGGCGCTCGGGATCGATCCGCCCGATCCGGGAATTGCGGACTGAAGGCTGGCGGGACTGCGCTTCCATCGTTGTTGCCGCGCTGGAACCCGATGCGTTTGTCCGAGTTCGATAGCTTCATTGGGAGGGCTTCAGAATGAACAGCGACGATCGATTGCTGACCGAAACCATCGAGCAGGCGATGGCGATCTATTCCGAGACAAGACCTCGAACCGCCGACGAAAGGGCTGCCGCGCTGCGAGAGCTGCGCTGTTATCTTCCGCTCTTGATCAAGCACAACATTGGCGACCCGATCTGCCTCACCGGCAAGGCGCTGCGGCACCTGCGGGAGCTCGAGCACCGGCCCCGTCCCGGCCTGAATCGGGCGTTCCTCACAAACGTGCTGCAATAAATCCTCGCGAGAGCCCTGCGGCGGCCGACTGAAACCTCAATGTCGCACTGGTCGCGCGGTGATTGTTTGACGGTTCTTTCAGCTGCCCGGGGCCTCCGGAGGTCGGGCGGCTCTCGCCGAAATTTCGCCGACCGGTTGCCCTGAGGCTCAACGGGCCGCTGAAGCTTACCTGATACGCTACTCCCCCGATACGCCGCTTCAAGGTGACCGACAGCGAGGCGGGTAAGTGCGCCACGGGACGTCGTAGCAGCGCTGTAGGTGGCGATCCAAGTCAATCCGTAGTCTGATCGATCCGCAGGATGCGGGGTCAACAGACACGTTGCAGATCGGGCTTTGCGTGCGCGCTTTGTGCGTTGCAACAGGAGACGCGAATCCGTCGTTTTAGGCTGTCAGCTTCGGTTCGCAATAGCCTGCGCCCTGCGGCCGCTCACTTGCGCGCACAAGCAAGCGGACGCGCGAGACCCGAGGTAAACAGGAAAGCGCGACAAGCTACGCCGGCGAGTGTATCGATATTGAAGCGGGGCGGCCGCCCGACCGCTTTGATCGCCTGCGGTGATCGTGCTTCACTGTCGCACTTCCGCAGACTGTTGGATCGAAAAGAAAGATGGTCTCCTGCGCTGAAGGGCAACCAGGGGAGCAAACGGGACTACGGATGAAGCGTTTTCGATTCAGCCAGCAAGAGATTGTGTTCGCAGTCTTCGCTGTGCTGTTTCTGGTGTTCTCGGTTTTCCTGCACGGCTTTCTGACGCCGGAAAACATGCTGACTCTCCTGCAGAACGTTGCTGTGCTCGGCATTCTTGGCCTGGCCATGGCAATCGTCGTCATCGGCCGTGGCATCGACCTTTCCTTGATTGCGGCGCTCGCGGTGCCTCCGGGGCTCGTGCTGCAGATGGTTCAGGACGGTCATTCGCTGCCGGCATCGCTGGCCACAGCAGGCCTGTTGTCGATCGCTCTCGGCCTCGTCAATGGCTGGCTGATTGCCTATGCCGAGGTGCCGTCATTGTTCGCGACGCTGGCAACGGGCCTGCTTGTCGCGGGGCTCGGTCAAGCCGCGCTGTTTCAGCTCGACGTCGTGCAGTGGAGCGAAGGAATGGCGGGCTTTGAACGGTTGGGGCAGGGCAGCATCCTTGGCATTCCCACGTCGATCGTAATGTTCGCCATTGCGTGTGTCGTCGTGTTCGTCCTGCTCCGGCAAACCCGCTGGGGAGCCTACATTTACGCGGTCGGCGACAATCCCTACGCCGCACGGGTAACCGGGATTCCATCGCGGCCGATTATCGTCCTGCAGTACGTGCTTGCCGCGCTGATCGGCTATTTCGCCGGCCTTGTTTTGGCCGCCTCCGTCAGTTCGATGCCGACCCGGATCTTCAACTCGACGCTGATCTACGACGTCATCCTGGTCGTCGTGCTTGGCGGCATCGGACTGTCCGGTGGCCGCGGGGGCGTCATCAACGTCATTATCGGAACGCTGCTGATCGGGACAATGCTGAACGGTATGACGATTCTCGACGTGCCGTACGCCGGCCAGAACCTCATCAAGGGTGTCGTGCTGCTGCTTGCGGTCATCACCGACACCTTCCTGAATCCACGCAACGAAGAAACCGCCCAACAAGGCGATATTTGATCAGGCGACGGAAACATCACAAAGGAGGAAAGCCACAATGCGTGCCAACAAGATTGTTTTCAGTACGATCGCTGCGCTTGCAGTAGCGACTTTTGCGGCGCCGGCGCTGGCGCAACAAGGTCTGGACGAGCCGTTTCAGAAGCCGTTCAAGGACGCCCTGGCCGGCAAGACCGTTGCCTATGTCCCGGTGGCGATGAACTTCGATCTCACCGAAGGCTGGTACGCGGTGCTGAAGAAGGAGCTCGAGCCCTATGGGGTCAAGTTCGAGATTCGTGATCCGAACTGGAACACCAATGCCGGCGCCCAGGCCGTCACCTCGTTGATTTCCGAGAAGCCCGCGGTGATGGTGATCCATAATCCCGACGTGCAGACCTATGCCAAGCTGCTGCAACGCGCCGAGAACGAAGGGATTTATGTCGTCCAGATCAACATGGGCTCGGCTTATC
This sequence comes from uncultured Alphaproteobacteria bacterium, assembly GCA_963763485.1. Lineage (GTDB taxonomy): Bacteria > Pseudomonadota > Alphaproteobacteria > Rhizobiales > Xanthobacteraceae > CAWCKS01. Next base: position 110,121 of record CAVXOW010000003.1, read on the forward strand.
GAAGCTCGGCATTCGTCGGCGCCAACTGGATCGAGATCGGTGAAAGGGACACGGACGCCGTGGTGAAGGCGTGCCAGGGCAAGTCAAACAAGATCGCCGTCATCCAGGGTGCGCTGTCTGCGGCTGCCAGCGCCTATACACTCAAAGGCGTCGAGAACGTGCTCGCCAAGCACCCGGAGATCAAGGTGGTCTCGAGTCAGGCGGCCGACTGGGACGCCGCCAAGGCCAAGGCCATCACACAGACGGTTTTGAAGCAGAACCCCGACCTGTGTGGCATCGTGGGCTTCTGGGATGGCATGGACATCGGGACGGCGGCCGCGGTCAAGGAAGCCGGCCTCACCGGCAAGGTGTTCCTTGCAACATCAGGCGGCGGCGAGCGCAAGGGTGCGTGCGAGCTTGTCAAGAACGGCTCGTTCGATCTGAACCTCAGCTACGATGTACCGACTCAAGGGGCCCAGATGGCCGGCACGATCAAATGGCTGTTGTCGTCGGGCGCAAAGCCCGGCTCGATCAAGGGCTCGGAATATACAACGCTCATTCCGATCACCAAGGACAATGCGGATAGCCAGACGGCGTGCTGGAATCTTGCCGACGTCAAGAAGTGACCGACCGGGTAGCGCGTTCCGGGCCGATGGTCCGGAGCGCGCCCTGACCTTTCCATTCAATTCATCCCGGAAGGCAGATGCGCGACACCCTGACCCGGCTGCGATATCGCTATTGGCCGGACCATCTGCTCGGCGAAATTCTGTCGAAACGTTGGACCGAGACGGCAATTCCGGTCATTCTTCTTCTGGTCATCGGCCTTGCGCTCAGCCGATCCATCGACCACTTCCTGTCGCCGGCGAGCCTCGCCGACACGGCACGCCAGGCCGGAGAGATCGGCTTCATCGGTCTTGGAATGGCGCTGGTCGTTATCGTCGGCGGCATCGACCTTTCCGTCGGGTCGATCTTTGCGCTTACGGATTTCTGCGCACTTTATCTGCTCGACGTGCTGGGGTGGCCGGTCCCGGCAGTGATCGTAGCGACCCTGATCTGCGGCGCGCTGCTCGGCGCCTTGAACGGCGTCCTGATTGGTTATTTGCGCCTGCGCGCGTTCATCACGACGCTGATCACGCTCATCGTCTACCGCTCGATGTTCGATCTTTTGATCCAGCGCTACTCCAATGCGATCGCTGCTGCATTTCCCGATATTCCGTCATGGGATTTCATCGGTGGCGGCGACGTGTTCGGCGTTCCGACCGTAGCGCTGGTCTACCTCGTCGTTGCGGTATTCGGCCATATCTTCATGACCCGGTTGCGCCCGGGCTGGCACATCACGGCGATCGGTGGTTCTCGGCGCTCTGCCTACAATTCGGGAATCCCGGTGCGGCGGACGATCGCGCTGAGCTATGTCGCGAGCGGCGTGCTGACCAGCATCGGCGCGCTGTTTTTTGCCGCGCGGCTCGGCACCGTCGGCGGCGATATCGGGGTGGGCCTCGAAGTAACGGTGCTGACGGCGACCGTCCTGGGCGGCATCACCCTCGGCGGCGGCAAAGGATCAGTGACCAAATCTGCGGCCGGCATTCTGATCGTGTTGTTGATCACCAATGGCCTGACGACGCTGAATGCGCGGGGCGGCATCAACCGCATCGCACTCGCGGCAATCCTTCTGGTCGCCGCGATGATCGATATTCGATGGCAGAAGAACCGCACGCGCATCATCAGCAAGGTCTACGTAGCGCCGACCTTTCATGAATTGCCGCCGCCGCCATCGACCGAGATCGGCAAACGTGGACCGTTTGAGCAGAACGATAAGCTGCGCGATGTCACGTTGATCGGTCTCGGCAGGATCGAAGCGCCCGAGGATGTCATCCTCGACCGCAACGATGTTCTCTATGCGGGCTCCCGTCACGGCGACATCATCCGCTTCTTTCCGCCCGACTACGAGAAGATGGAGGTGTTCGCCCATATCGGTGGCCAGCCGCTCGGCATGGCATTCGACCGGCAGGACAATTTGTACGTCTGCATCGGCGGCATGGGGCTGTACCGCATCAAGCCCGACGGCACCGTGGAGAAGGCGACCGACGAAACCAATCGGAGCCTATATTCGGTGAATGACGACAGCAGACTGCGGCTCGCCGACGATCTCGATATTACCGATGACGGGTTGATTTTCTTCTCTGAAGCGACCGTGCGCTACGAGATGGACGAGTGGCCGATCGACGGGCTGGAGGCTCGCGGAAACGGTCGCATCATCTGTTATGACACGAAGACCGGCGCAACCCACACGGCGCTGCGCGGCCTGAAATTTCCAAACGGGATCTGCGTCGCCAGTGACGGTCAGTCAATTCTGTTTGCCGAGACCTTTGGCTGTTCGGTCAAGCGATACTGGTTTGCCGGGCCGAAGAAAGGCACGGTCGAGGTCGTGATGGACAACCTGCCGGGTTACCCCGACAACATCAATCTCGCCTCGGACGGAAACTACTGGCTCGCAATGGTCGGCATGAGGAGCCCGTCGCTCGACCTCGCCTGGAAGATGCCGGGCTTTCGCCGGCGCATGGCCAAGCGTGTGCCGATCGATGAGTGGCTGTTTCCCAACATCAACACCGGCTGCGTGGTCAAGTTCAACGAGCAGGGCAAGATCCTCGAATCGTTCTGGGACCTCAAGGGTGTCAATCACCCGATGATCACGTCGATGCGCGAGCATCGCGGCTATCTCTATCTGGGAGGTATCGCGAACAACCGAATCGGACGCTACAAGCTCGCAAACGCCGATCCCAATTTCGTGCAATACGACAAACGCTGGGCGAAGCAGTCGTGATCCCGGCAATTCGGAAGTTCGCCAACCTCGTCCTTGGCCGCGGTGAAGCGACTATCACGGTGCCGTCGTTCGATGGCGCGCTGAAGCCCAATCAAGTGCTGGAATCGGCAGAGACTTTGCTGGAGTGCGCAGCGCCCGAGGATCTCGCGACCGACGGCACAATCCTCTACCTCGCCGACGGCGCGCGGCTCTTGCGCCTGGAAGGGGCGGCCGCGACCGAGGTGCGCGCCTTCGATCGGCCAATTTCAGCTCTCGCGACCCTTCCAGGACGTGGGCTGGCGGTCGCGTTTGGCAGTGAAGTACGGGTCTATGCGAGCGCTGCCGCGCAAGATCCCGACGCCTTGTTTACGGGTGGCAACCTCCACGCCGTCAACGCCTTGGCGCCAGCGCCTGACGGCACCCTGATCGCAACCGACAGTTCATCAACGCGCAACGTTGATGAGTGGATGTGGGACTTGATGGAGCTCGGGAGCACCGGCCGGGTCTTTCAGCTCGAGCCGAAGACGGGTGCAATTCGCCAGCTCGCCGGCGGGCTCGGTTATGCCTTCGGCGCTTGTGCAAGCGGCAACGACGTCCTGGTCAGCGAAAGCTGGCGGCATCGGCTGGTCTCGATCACGCCGAACGGCGCGACGAGAGAGGTGCTTGGCAATCTGCCGGTCTATCCCTCAAGGCTTGCGCCCGCCGCGAGCGGCGGTTTTTGGTTGACCGCCTTCACCGCTCGCACCCAGCTCATTGAATTCGTCCTTCGCGAGCCTGCCTATCGCCGCCGCATGATGGCCGAAATCGATCCCGAATTCTGGGTGGTGCCGCGGCTGAGCTCCGGCCACTCGTTCAAGGAGCCTTTGCAAGGCGCGCATATCAAGACCATGGGGGTCATGAAGCCATGGGCGCCGCCGCGTTCTTACGGACTCGTCATTCGCCTCGGTGCCGACGGCTCGCCGCGCTATTCGCTGCATAGTCGCGTCGACGGCGTCAATCACGGCATTGTCGCCGCGGTCGAACATGGCGCCGATCTCGTGATGATCGCAAAAGGGCCGAAGCGTGTACTCAAGCTGGGTTTGGCAAGACTTGCCGAGGAGTTTGGCGCATGACCGAGATCGTGCTGTCGCTCACCAAGGCGACCAAGCTCTATGCCGGTGTGCCCGCGATCGAGAATGTCGATTTCGAGCTGCGCCGCGGCGAAATCCATGCCCTCGTCGGAGAGAATGGCGCCGGCAAGTCGACTCTGACCAAAATCATGGCAGGGGTGGTGACGCTGACCTCGGGCACGATGACTGTGGACGGAGTCAGCATCGCGCCGCAGACTCCGCTGGAGGCACGGCATCTCGGCATCGCAATGGTGTTCCAGGAAAACAGCCTGGTGCCGACCATGACCGTGGCGCAGAACCTCTTCCTTGGACAGGAGAAGTTCTACAACCGCCTGCGCGGCATCTACATTGCAGCACAGCAGTTCCTGCAGTCACTCAACTTTGATGTCACGCCGACGGCGACGGTAGGTGCGCTCGGCGCCGCCAAAAAACAGATGGTTGAGATCGCGCGCGCCGTGCTGAACAGGGCTAAGGTCATCATCTTCGACGAGCCGACCGCGAGCCTGACGCCCGAGGAAAAGAAATATTTCTTTGACCTCGTGCGCGATCTCAAGAAGCGTGGCGTCTCGGTCATTTTCATCTCCCACGCGCTGGAGGAGGCGCTGCTGCTCGCCGATCGCATCACCGTGCTGCGCGATGGCAAGCATGTCGTGACCGATGATGCATCGAAGTTCGATCGTGCCCGTGTCGTGCAGGCGATGGTCGGACGGGATCTCTCCAATACGCTGTACGGCGTGCGCAAGACCGCGGTTCGCGCGCCAGGCCGCCGGGTGCTCGCTATACAGAACCTGAAGATGGCCCCAATGGTGAAGAACAATTCGCTATCGATATTTGCCGGCCAGATCACCGGCGTGTTCGGTCTGGTTGGCGCCGGCCGCACCGAGACCTTCAAGATCGTTGGTGGTGTGATGAAACGGGACTTCTTCCATGGTGGAGAGGTTCTGCTCAATGAAAAGCCGGTGCGCTACCGTGTTCCTGCTCCGGCGGTCAAAGCCGGCATTGCCTATATCACCGAGGATCGCAAGGTTGAGGGCTTTTTCGAAACCTCCTCCATCGCCCGCAATATCTATCTCGGTCTGCTTGCCAGGTTTCCGAAGGGACGGATGTGGTTGTCGAGGCGTGAGACTAACGAGACGGGCTCAACATGGATTGAGCGGCTGAAGGTCCGCGCGATCGGCAACGAGGTGAAAGTTGTCGAGCTCTCCGGCGGAAATCAGCAGAAGGTCGTTATCGCCAAATCCCTTATCCAGGAGCCGGAGCTGATCATCTTCGACGAGCCGACCCGTGGAGTCGACGTCGGCGCGATTGTCGAGATTCACGAGCTCATCAATCGGCTGGCCGACCAGGGCAAGGCCGTTGTGGTGATCTCATCCTATCTGCCGGAGATCATGGCGCTGTCCGACCGGATCCTGGTGTCTCGCCAGGGCAAGGTCGTCGAGGAGTTCTCGGCGCTGGAAGCAACCGAAGAAAAGATCATGTACGCGGCCATCCACTAGATGGTTCGCTCTATTGGTCCCGCAGGTCCCGGGGAGGGTGAGACGAAGAAACATGCAGTTGCTCCGTTTCATTTTGCTGGCGACGTTTACAGCAATGCTCGGGACGAGCGCCGCGGCGGCTGACAAAATCACAATCGAGGTCGTTCGCTTCGAGAGCGCTGCGCAGCCACTCGGCGACCTGCAGCAGAAGCAGGCGCGCGAGCGCGGCGAGGAGCCGAAACCAATTCCAGGCGACATGATCCGAGGATATCTGGCCAAGCCCGAGGGCAACGGGCCGTTTCCGGCCGTCGTTCACCTGCATGGTTGCGGCGGCCTGGGCCCCGCCTTCAAGGCGGATCCGGCGAACGACCGCTGGGTCTCGCAACTGGTCGAATGGGGCTATGTCGTTCTCGTCGTCGATAGCTTCTCGACACGTGGCGTCAGGGAAGCGTGCACGCCTGCATCGTTTTTCGCATTCTCAAAGTCCCCCGTTCTGACACGCGAGCTCGACGCGTTTGGCGCGCTGGGTTTTCTGTCCCGCCTCGCTTACGTCGTCGGCAGCCGCGTCGCGATGCTTGGCTTCTCGATGGGTGGATGGACGACGCTGGGCGCCGCCAGTGCGCGCTCCTTCGACTTGTTCGTGAATCCAGATGGCTTGAAATTCAAGGCAGCGGTCGCGTTCTATCCGGTGTGCTCGGTGATCGACGGCATCATGGATATTCCGACCCTGCTTCTGATCGGCGCGAGCGACGACTGGACGCCGGCAAAAGATTGCGAGCGGATGATGGAGCGTCGCGCCGGAGCTGGCGCGCCGGTCGACCTTGTCATCTATCCGGACGCCTATCACGGTTTTGATGCGCCGATCCTGCAGCCAGGCCTGATGATCTTCGGCCACTGGCTCGCCTATAACGCCGAAGCCGATAAGAAGGCACGGGCCGCGACGCGCGAGTTTCTGGCGCGGCAGCTGCATCGGTGAGACGAGGTTTGCAGAACTTGGTATTATATTACCGTCAGCTGCTGAGCGAAAACTCAGCCAAAACGCTGCGATACCCGAGCAAATTCAAGAACTAAGCGGGAGCCGGTGGTCACGCCACCTGGACATCGGTTTCCGGCTGGTACTCGGGATCGGCCTCGCAGATGACGCGGTTGCGGCCGTTGCGCTTGGCTGCGTACAGGCAGGCGTCGGCGCGCTCGATCAGCGAATCCGGGTCGTCGCGCGGCGACAGCACCGCAACGCCGGCCGAGATCGTCACGCGTCCTAAAATCTCGCCGGTCGACTTTTTCTTCAGTTCCTTCGACATCACCGCGCGGCGGATGTTGTCGGCAACGGTCAGCGCCTGGCGCATCGCCGTGTTTGGCAGCACGACCGCGAACTCCTCGCCGCCATAGCGCGCCGTAATGTCCTGGCCCTTGATGTTCTGCTTCAGCGTCATCGCGACGAGGCGCAGCACCTGGTCGCCGGTCAGGTGGCCGTAGTTGTCGTTGAACGACTTGAAGTAGTCGATGTCGAACAGCATCATCGACAACGGCTCGCCGCGCTCGCGCGCGACCCGCACCGCTTCGCCGAGCGCACGGTCGAAATATTTTCGGTTGCCGAGCGCGGTCAAAGGATCGGTCATGCTCTCCGCGCGAATGGCTTCGAGGCTGTGCTGCAGGTTGGAGATTTCCTGCTTCGATACCACAAGACGCGCCTCCAGCGCCTTGTTGGTGCCCTGCATCTCGCGGGTCGAGCGCACCAGCGTTTCGACGATTGTCTTCAGCGACTCGCGGTCCGTGACATTGCCCAGCCGGTGGGTGGCGGTGTCGAGGCTCTTGCCGTAGATCTCGCTAGTGCCAAGCGCTTCGCCGATCAGCGTCATGATGTCGTCAATCTCGTTGACGACGCGGGCGCCGACCTTGTCGATGCGGTCGCTGTTGCGGGCCTGACTGAGATAGGTGTCGTAGATCTGCTCGAGGTCGAGCTCGGTGAGCTTGCCGTTACGGGTCAGCGTCTCGTTGATGATCTTGTTGAGGGTCGGATTGTAGCCGGTCGCGTAGACGTACCAGATCTCGTAATTGCGCGGCACGGCGGTTTGACGAAGCGACCGGATCTGGCCGAGCGCGACTTCCGCGAACGCCATTGTCCGCTCATGTTCGTCCAGCAACCGTGTCACGTCCGGCGTCCCCAGCAAAGCAGCACCATGTGCTCGCCCCGAAAGCGCAAGCACGGCAATAAATTGCGGGTGACGTTACGGGACGAGAATGAACGGCTCGTAAACGATGCACTGCAACACGTGCAGGATTTCCCTTACGCGCGCGCCCGGGTCGGACGGAGCAGGAAGGCCGGCAAATGCGACTGATCGCCGACGTCCGCCGGGCGGCCGGCCGGCTCGACCGGACGAGAGGGCGGGCGGCCGATTGACGGCGGTCGTGGCGGCGGAGCAGCCGCAACATCGCGGACCGGTTTGGGCGTTTCGCTGCGGTGTTTGGGGGCTTCGCCGCGTGGCTTGCCGCTCTTGCTACCACCGCGTGGCCGGCGTGGATGCTTGCCGCGCGGCTCGCTCGGCCTGCGTTCTTCGCCTTCCGGCTCGACAGGCAGACTGGCGAAGCCCTCGAGCTTCGGAATGCTCTGGCCGATCAGTTTTTCGATCGCGGCGAGCGACTTGTGGTCAATCGGGGAGACGATCGAAATCGCTGTGCCCGAGCGGCCGGCGCGGCCGGTGCGGCCGACGCGATGGACATAGTCGTCGGCATGATGCGGCACGTCGAAATTGTAGACGTGGCTGACTTCGGGAATGTCGAGACCGCGCGCGGCGACATCCGAGGCGACCAGTAGTGGTGTCTCACCTCTGCGGAATTGGTCGAGTGCGGCCGTCCGCGCCGACTGGTCCATGTCGCCGTGCAGCGCGACGGCGCCGAAGCCGTGACGGACCAGCGATTTGTGCAACAGCGCGACTTCCCGCTTGCGGTTGCAGAAAATGATCGCGTTCTGCAGGTCTTTCGCCGAGCGGATCAGCTGGCGCAGCGTGTCGCGCTTCTCATGCGGCTCGCGGCCGGCGGTGACGAACGCCTGCGTCAAGCTGACATTGGTGGTCGCGGGCTTCGCGACTTCGACCCGCTCCGGATTGTGCAGGAAGGCTTCGGTGATGCGCCGGATTTCCGGCGGCATGGTCGCGGTGAAGAACAGCGTCTGCCGGGTGAAGGGCACCAGCTTGCAGATGCGTTCGATGTCGGGAATGAAGCCCATATCGAGCATGCGGTCGGCTTCATCGATGATCAGCATCTCGACGCCGGTGAGCAACAGTCCGCCGCGTTCGGTGTGATCGAGCAGGCGGCCCGGTGTTGCAATCAGGACGTCGACGCCGCGCGTCAGTTTGGCGTCCTGGTCGCCGAATGAGACGCCGCCGATCAACAGCGCGACATTCAGCTTCTGGCCGACGCCGTACTTGTCGAAATTTTCCTTCACCTGAGCCGCGAGCTCGCGGGTCGGTTCGAGGATAAGCGTGCGCGGCATCCGCGCCCGGGCGCGGCCTTTTTCGAGGATCGTCAGCATCGGCAGCACGAAGGCCGCGGTCTTGCCGGTGCCGGTCTGCGCGATGCCGAGCACGTCGCGCCGCGCGAGCACGTGGGGGATCGCCTGTTCTTGAATTGGGGTGGGGGTTTCGTAGCCGGCGGCAGTCACCGCCTTTAGAACTTTTTCGGACAAACCGAGATGGGAAAAGGACATTCAGCCTCTAGTCGACGGCCGTTCGATTCAAATACAGCCCTTCGCGTCCAACATTGGAACGGCACGAACAGATACGACGCGGAGAGCTCTAAGCGGCGACCTAACCATCGTCCGACGCGATTTCTCGACGTCATCCTGGGAGATCGATTTAACGACTCCCGCCGCTTTCGTCCGGAACATAGGGACGAAACCGCAGAAGTCAATGCGAAGTGTGCTGCTACGTGCCAAAAAAGCTTAATGTTTACTGGGCTCTCGCGACCGAATTGCAGCTTTCGACGAGCCTGTTTCGCCGCCATCCGGCGATGAACCCGGGTTTGTCATTGCGCGACTATGAAATGCCGTTTTGGCGGGCGATCTTGCCCAAAAGACTTCGAGCGGGCGGGGAAGGCGATGATCAAAGAGCGGGCGGGGAAGGCGATGATCAAATCCTGGTTTCGGGTCGCATGTGTGTTGGCGTCACTCGCCGCCGCGCTGTTTGCGGCGGCCGCTCCGGCCCACGCCGAAAAGCGCGTCGCGCTCGTCATGGGCAACGACGCCTACAAGAATGTCCCATCGCTGAAGAAGGCCGTGAACGACGCCCACACCATGGGCGACACGCTGAAAGGCCTCGGCTTCCAGGTCCTTGTCGCCGAAAACCAGACCCGCGTCGGCTTCGCCGACACGCTGCTCGCGTTCGACAAGATGATCGAGCCGGGCGATGTCGCGTTTTTCTTCTTTGCCGGCCATGGCTTCGAGATCAAGGGCGACAACTACCTGCTGCCGACCGACGTGCCCGGGGCGACCGAGGGCCAGGAAGAACTGGTGCGCGATGCCGCGGTGTCCGCCGAGCGTATCATTGATCGTGTGCAGGCGCGGGGCGCGCGCACGGCAGTGTTTGTGTTCGATGCCTGCCGTAACAATCCGTTCGAGCGCCAGGGAACGCGCGCGCTGTCCGGCGCCGGCGGCCTTGCCGCGATGACGCCGCCTGAAGGCGTCTTCATTGTGTACTCTGCCGGCGCCAAGCAAACCGCGCTCGACCGTCTGTCCGACGACGACAACAGCCCGAACTCGGTGTTTACCCGTAATTTTACACGCGAGCTGCAGGAGCCCGGGCTCAATCTTGTGCAGATCGCCAAGCGCACGCAGACCGATGTGCGCGACATGGCGAACACCGTTCGTCATTCGCAGACGCCGGCCTATTACGACCAGATCGTCGGCGATGTCGTGCTGAATAGCGTGCCTGTCGATCCCAACCGCAAGATCGACGTGGTCGACCAGAAGCCGACGCAAGTGGCAGCGTTGCCGCCCGTGACGTCGGCGCCGCGGATCGCGCCGACCCAGCAGGACGCCAACGCGCCGATCGCGAGCTTCTCGCGTCACAACGGCGGCTGGACTGTGGTGTTTTCCTTCGCCGATCCCGCGCTCGCAATCTCCTGGCGCATCGCCGGCAGCAACGGCGACTTCAAGGACACCGGATTCATGGATGCGCTCGATCCGCGCACCCGCAAACGGATTCCGAATCCTTCGATCGAACTTGACGCCGACGCCCAGGCCACGACCATCGAGGTTCGCTACGTCGACAGCAATGGCGACATGCAGGGGCCGTTCCCGATCAAGTTCGATCCGGCGCAGGCTCTGTTCCGCGACCAGCGCAAGATTCTCGACATGACAGCGTCGAGCTGGCTGGCGTTCCGCGATTTCAATGGGTTGCTCGTCTACTACACCCACCTTGTGACTTACCGGTGTGCGATCAAGCAAATGAGAATCGGTATCGATTCGTCGGTGCCCGACAAGGTAATCCAGCTACCGCCATGCGACATGCGCGATCCGTTTTCGACCCCTGAAAAGGCGCAGGTGCTGATGAAGGTGCCGCCGTCAACGCAATCAGTGTCGGTCGAACTGACGTACCTCGACGGCAGCCTATCTGAGATCAAGACTTACAAGCGCAGTGTGAACTCGATCCCTTAACCTGACATGACTGATGAAGCGACGCCCGAACCCGCACCACCGCTGCGCAAGCGCGCTGCGGCGCGCCTTATCGTGCTCGATTCAGAGGATCGTTTCCTGCTGTTCCGCTTCGCGTTCACCCGGGGTGCGCTGGCCGGCCGCACCAACTGGGCATTGCCCGGCGGTGGCATCGAGCCTGGCGAAACGCCCGAGCAGGCAGCGATCCGCGAACTGCGCGAGGAGACCGGCATCATCGTTGACCACGTCGGCACCGCGATCGGCGAGCGCTCTTACAAGATGCGGCTGCCGAGCGGAGAGGTCGTCGCCGGCCACGAAACCTATTTCCTGGTCCGCATTGGCGCCGTCTCCGACATCAGCCGCGACGGCTGGACCGTACTCGAGACCGAGATCATTGCCGAACATCGTTGGTGGTCGATCGGGGAGCTGACCGCGACGTCCGAGACAGTCTATCCCACGAGTCTGGTCACGATGCTTGAGCAAGCGGGCGTCGTAACGTAACGGAACGCTGCGGTCCGCTATCCCAGCGACGAGTAGCCGCCGTCGACTGCGATCTCTGCGCCGGTGACGAAATCCGAGGCGGCGCTGGCCAAAAACACCGCGACGCCAGACATGTCGGACATCTCGCCCCAGCGCTTGGCAGGCGTCCGGCGGAGTACGTTGTCGTGCAGCTCTTTCACCTGCTGCCGCGCGCCGCGTGTCAAATCGGTGTCGATCCAGCCCGGCAGTACTGCATTGACCTGGATGTTGTCGGGAGCCCAGGCCACTGCCAGCGATTTCGTCAGCTGCACAATACCGCCCTTGCTCGCGGCGTACGCGGCGGCATAGCTCGAGCCGAAGATCGACATCATCGAGCCGATATTGATGATCTTGCCGCCGCCGGCGGCCTTCATCGGCGCGTGAGCCGCCTGTGAGCAGAGGAACGCGCTGGTGAGGTTGGTGTCGATGACCTTGCCCCAGTCGGCCGGTGCAAGGCTCTGTGGGGTGCCGCGGATGTTGATACCGGCATTGTTGATGAGGATGTCGAGCCGCCCGAACTGCGCCTGGACCGCGGCAAACAGCTTGTCGACGCCTGCCTTTTCGGTGACGTCGGTGGCTACGAATACCGCCCTGGCGCCGCGCCCATGCAAATCATCAAGCGCAGCCTTGGATTTTGCTTCGTTGCGCGCGGCGATCACGATCGAGGCGCCGGCATCGGCGAGGCCCTGCGCCATGCCAAGCCCGATTCCTCCGTTGCCGCCGGTCACCACGGCAACCTTGCCGGTGAGTTCAAACATTTTGGTTGCCATCGCGAGACCTCCTCGAAGCCAGCAAGACTGAAACAGACGGTTTGAGGCAACGTATAACATGCCGGAAGGCGGGGGCAGCGCTGGCGCGGCGAATGCCGCGCTACAGCAAGTTGCGGCGGAGCGTGAACCCGCCGTCGTAAAGCACTGTCATCGCCGCGAATACCAGATCACGCCGAGACCCACGATAGCCAGCACGATGCCGCGATAGGCCCATGGCATCTGGCTGATCATGAAGCTCTCTTTCGGATACGGAAAGTAACCGGTGCCCTGGCCGATCCAGACGACGCCGAGCAGCGTCGCGATGATGCCAATGACGAGAAAGGCCGTGCGCATCGTAAGCCCCCAAGCAATGTCGGGAGCATTGATATCGCCGAAGGCTCTTGGCGGTCACGTCAAATAAATCGCGTCGCGCCTGGGGGCGCCCGGAATAAATCGGCCCGCTTGCTTACACGTCCAGCAGGTCCTCGTTGGCGAACTCGGCCCTCTCCTGGATGAAGGCAAACCGTGATTCGGCCTTGGTCCCCATCAGCCGCTCGACGGAGTTGGCGGTGCCCTCGCGATCATCGGCCAGCAGCACCACGCGAAGCAGCGTGCGCTTCCTCGGATCCATCGTGGTCTCCTTGAGCTGACCCGTCATCATCTCGCCGAGGCCCTTGAAGCGGCTGATCTCGACATTGGCGTTGGCGCGAAACTCCTTCGCTAGAATCTCCTCGCGGTGCCTCTCGTCGCGGGCATAAAAGACCTTGCCGCCATGGCTCAGGCGGTAGAGCGGCGGCACCGCGAGATAGAGATGGCCTTTGTCGATCAGTTGCCGCATTTTCCGGTAGAAGAATGTGATCAGCAGCGAAGCGATGTGGGCGCCGTCGACGTCGGCGTCGGTCATGATAATGATGCGCGCATAGCGCAAATCTTCTTCCCGATAGTGCACGTCGGTGCCGCAGCCGAGCGCCTGGATCAGGTCCGACAAGGTCTGGTTCGCCGACAGCTTGCCGTCATTGGCGGACGCCACATTCAGGATCTTGCCGCGCAACGGCAAGATCGCCTGGGTGGCGCGGTCGCGCGCCTGCTTGGCGGTGCCCCCCGCCGAGTCACCCTCGACGATGAATATTTCAGAGTCTGCCGCGTTCGAATTGGTGCAATCGGCGAGCTTGCCGGGCAGCCTCAGCTTGCGCGTCGCATTCTTGCGTGCGACTTCCTTTTCCTGGCGCCGCTTGATGCGTTCCTCGGCGCGCTCGACGACGAAATCGAGCAGCCGCTTGGCCTGGGCCATATTGTTGCTCAGCCAATGGTCGAACGGATCCTTGATCGCCTGCTCGACGATACGCTGCGCTTCCGCGGTGGCAAGACGATCCTTGGTCTGACCCTGAAATTCCGGTTCGCGCACGAACACCGAGAGCATAATGGCTGCGCCGTCCATCACGTCTTCCGACGTGATTGATGCGGCACGCTTGCCTTGGCCGGTGAGCTCGGCGTGATCCTTCAAGCCGCGGAGCAGGGCACTGCGCAGGCCCGATTCATGGGTTCCGCCGTCGGGAGTGCGGATCGTGTTGCAATAAGAATTGAGAAAGCCGTCGGCATCGGCGGTCCAGGCGATGGCCCATTCGCAGGCGCCATGCGCGCCGGTCTTGCCGGAGCGGCCTGAGAAAATGTCGGGGTGCACCAATGTATCGTTGTGGACGGCGCCCGTAAGAAAATCCTTTAGGCCGTCAGGGAAATGGAATTTCGCATCGGCCGGAACGTCTTCGACGCCACGCAGCAATTCCGGATCGCAATGCCAGCGGATTTCGACGCCGCCGAACAGATACGCCTTCGAGCGCGTCATGCCGAATAGCCGCTGCGGCTTGAACGTGGCTTTTCCGCCGAAGATGTCAAGGTCAGGCTTGAAGCGCACGCGTGTGCCGCGGCGATTGTTGACCTTGCCGAGACTTTCCAGCTTGCCCTTCGGCACGCCACGTTCGAACGTCATGCGGTAGAGCTGCTGGCCGCGCGCGACCTCGACCTCGAGCCGCGACGACAGCGCGTTGACCACCGACACGCCGACGCCGTGCAGGCCGCCGGAGGTCTCATACACCTTGGAGTCGAACTTGCCGCCCGCATGCAGCGTGCACATGATGACTTCTAGCGCCGACTTCTTCGGGAATTTTGGATGCGGATCGACCGGGATGCCGCGGCCGTTGTCGGTCACCGTGAGAAAGCCGTCGGTCGTCACTTCGACCTCGATGAAGGTGGCATGGCCGGCCAGCGCCTCGTCCATCGCATTGTCGATCACCTCGGCAAACAGGTGATGCAGGGCTTTTTCGTCGGTGCCGCCGATATACATGCCGGGCCGCCGGCGCACCGGTTCGAGCCCCTCCAGCACCTCGATGTCGCGCGCGGTGTAACCGGACTCCGCGCCGCCACCGCGAGCGGCGGGTTTGGCCGGCGCCGGGGCCCGCGCGCCCTTCGCAAAGAGGTCGTCGGTTTCAGGCTTTCGGTTTGCTTTGAGTGGCTTCGGCATTGTTTCTCAAGTGGGCTTTTCACACGCAAATGTGTGCGAATCAGTCTGTTCGACTATGCCATGGATATGGTGAGCATTGTGGCCGCGCGAAAGCGGTTTCGCGCGTGAACGCTGGCGTCGCGTGTGGCGACAAACTTGCGCAAAATCAACGCGAGAATGTGGTCAGACGGTAGTCAAGGTGTTTGTTTGGTTGTCATGCGCCGAGATTTGCGCAGGAGTCAACGCCGACAGTGCGGCGTTGAGCGCGGCGGGGGCCGGGACCTGGATGACTGTGGAAGATATCGCCACGGTGGTGGTCGACTTCGTGCGCGAGCACGAGGCCTGGACGTCGCCGATCGTGTTCGTGCTGGCCTTCGCGGAGTTGCTGGCGTTCATCTCGCTGCTGGTTCCGGCCTGGAGCGCGCTGGTCGGCATCGGCACCTTGATCGCCGCAAGCGGCATCAGCTTCTGGCCTGTGTGGCTTGCGGGCTCTCTTGGCGCCGCGCTGGGTGATTGGGTTTCCTACTCGGTCGGCTACAGGTTCAAGGACCACGTCGTCGACATGTGGCCGCTCTCGCGCAATCCGGAACTGTTGATCCGCGCCGAAAAGTTCGTCGCGCGCTGGGGAGTGCCCAGCATCTTCATCGGCCGTTTTTTCGGACCGCTGCGGGCCTTTGTGCCGCTGGCCGCCGGAATCTTCGAGATGCCGTACTGGTATTTTCAACTGGCGAACTTCTCATCCGCGCTAGTGTGGTGCGCGACGTTGCTCCTGGTCGGCGACATCATTTCCAAAGCCGCCGAGTGGATCTGGCGCGTGATCTGACAAGGGAATGGTCGCGGTATCGCGGGGTTCGCATCTTGAGCGCATGCAGCCGTTCGTGGAACGGGCGTCGCGCCTTTGGTTAACAGCTGGTAAAAACAGGAAGCGGGCTGAAACAAGAAGCGGGTTGAAACAAGAAGACTTGGAGTTGCGACATGACCGACGCCACACAACATGCCGCCGCGCCGCTGATCGGCTCGCGTCAATATAGGGTCGGTGACATCGCGCTGACCGTGGTTGCCGATGGCGGCCAAGTCATTCCGGTGCCGGAGGGCCTCGTCAGGAACGCCTCGCTTGAGGCTGTGGCGCAGGCGCTCGAGGCCGGCGGCAATCCGAAGGGCACCATGCCGTTCTTCTTTAATCCGGTGGTGATCGACGCCGGAGCGCGCAAAATCCTGGTCGATGCCGGGAACGGCGAGGGCGCGTTCCAGAATTCCAAGGGTGGCCTCGGGCAGCTGAAGTCCAACCTCAAGGGCGCAGGAATTGATCCGGCTCGGATCGATGCCGTGCTGGTCACGCATTTCCACGGAGATCACATCAACGGACTGGTGACGGCGGCGGGCAAACCGTCGTTCCCCAACTCCGATATCCTCGTGCCGCAAGCCGAATGGGCCTACTGGACCGACGAGGGCAATGCGAGCCGTGCCAGCGACGCGCTCAAGCCGAACTTCGCCAACGTCAAGCGCGTGTTCGATGCGCTGGGCAACAAGGTGACCCAGCTCAAGGCGGGCGACGAGGCTGCATCGGGTGTCTCGCTCTTTGCCACGCCGGGCCATACGCCGGGGCATTCGTCGGTGGCGGTATCGTCCGGCGGCAAGGCGCTGGTGGTGCAGGGCGACGTCACCAACCTGCCGACAGTCTTTGCGCGCAATCCAGGTTGGCACGGCCGTTTCGATATGGACCCGGTGACGGCGGAGGCGACGCGGCGCAAGCTTTACGACCGCGCGGCGTCCGAGGGCCTGTTGATCTCAGGTTACCACTATCCGTTCCCGGCCGTGGGCAAGGTCTCACGGGAAGGCGAGGGCTACCGGGTGGACCTCATCTAGCAACCCGCTCAACGCTCGGACCAACACCATCTTGACGGTTCCGCAGACGCGGACTATACGGCCACGCCATGACAATTCTGTGCACCACCGCAGCCCGCCGTCGCCGCCGCATCCCCGCGGTGTGGGCGATCGGTCGCGTCTGATCGTCTCCGTGCCGCGAAGATCGTTCTGCGGCACACTCCCTTCACACTCCCTGCAGTACGGTCTTCGACGGCTCCTTGAATTGAACAGGAGTTAGCGATGTACGTCCCTCCGGCCTTTCAGGTCGATCGGTCCACCAGCCTCGAATTTGCGGCAAGCCATGGCTTTGGCCTGGCCTGTGCGTTCGACGGCGAGAAGCCGATCGCATCGCCCTTGCCGTTCGTGATCGACTATGCGAGCGACGGCACGCCGCGGCTCAGTTGTCACGTCGCGCGCGGCAATCCGCTGGTTGCCTGCGCCGACGGCCGCACCTCCTGGCTCGTCGCCGTCAGCGGGCCGCACACTTATATTTCGCCGCACTGGTACGCCTCGCCGGACCAGGTTCCGACCTGGCTCTATCAGACCGTGCATTTGAGCGGGCCGGCGCGGACAATGAGCGCGGACGAACTGATCGATAATCTCGAACGGCTCAGCGCAAAATTCGAGGCGTGGCTGAACCCGAAGCCGGCGTGGACCATCGCCGAGATTTCGTCGGGACGTCGCGAGATGCTACTGAAGGCGATCGTCGGGATCGTTGTGACGGTCGAACATGTCGAAGGCGCGTTCAAGCTGAACCAAACCAAGTCGGATGCCGACGCACTGTCAGTCGCCGACGCACTGTCGGAGCAGAACAACTCCGACGCGCGGGCGCTCGCCGGCCTGTTGCGCGCCCGCGTGCCGCAACCAGTGACCTGATCGAGTCAGTCTGAGCTAGACAAGAATCGGTACGTAAGGATTTCCTGACATGAGCACGAAGAAGAAAATCGGCATTCTCGGCGCCTCCGGCTACACCGGCGCGGAACTGCTGCGCTGCCTGATCCGGCACCCCCATGTCGAGATCGTGCTGTTGACCGCGGACCGGCGGGCCGGGCAGGCGATGAGCGAGGTGTTTCCGCAGTTTGGTCCCTACAAGCTGCCGGTGCTGGTCTCGATCGACGAGGTCGATTGGGCCAAGGCCGCGCTCGACCTGATCTTCTGCGCGCTGCCGCACGCGACGACGCAGAAGGTCCTGAAGGAGGTGCTCGCGGAAGCGCCGTCGACCAAGATCGTAGATCTGTCGGCCGACTTCCGCCTGACCGATCCGAAGGCCTATGCCAAGTGGTATGGTCACGAGCATCACGCGCTCGAACTGCAGAAGGAAGCGGTCTACGGCCTGGTCGAAGTTTATCGCGAGCAGATCAAGTCCGCGCGGCTTGTCGCCAATCCCGGCTGCTACACCGCGGCGTCGCTGCTGCCGATCGTTCCTTTGTTGAGAGCCAGCGCGATCGATCCCGACGAGATCGTCGTCGATGCCAAGTCTGGCATGACCGGCGCCGGACGCAGCCCCAAGGAGGAGATGCTGTTCTCCGAGGTCGCCGAGGGCGTGCATGCCTATAGCGTCGGCGGCCACCGGCACGTCGCCGAGCTCGATCAGGAATATTCCAAGGCCGCGGGCCGGTCGGTGGTGCCGACCTTCACGCCGCACTTGATGCCGATGAACCGCGGCATCTACGCGACGATCTATGTGCGGGGACGGGGCGGCAAGACCGCGCAGGACCTGCACGCGCTGCTGTCAGGTGAATACGGCAAGGAGGAGTTCATCCACATCCTGCCGTTCGGCAAGGTGCCGCAGTCGCGCCATGTGCGGGGCTCCAACATGACGTTCATCGGAGTAGTCGCCGATCGACAGCCCGGGCGGACGATCATCTGCTCGACGCTCGACAACCTCACCAAGGGCGCGTCGGGCCAGGCGGTGCAGAACGCCAACCTGCTGCTTGGTTTCCCGGAAGCGACCGGCATCGACCAGGTCCCGATGTTTCCGTGACCGGCCTGCAGTTTCGCTGGCACCGTTTCGAGGAGCTTTCGCGCGACGAGCTCTATGCAGTGCTGGCGCTGCGGCAAGAGGTGCTCGTAGTCGAGCAGTCGAGCGCTTACGCCGACCTCGATTTCATCGATCAGCGCGCCGACCATTTGCTTGCGTTGGATGGTGCTGACCTCGTCGGCTATGTCAGATGTTATGGTCCTGCGGACGAGAAGCCCTATGCATCGTTTGGACGTCTCGTCGTCGCGAGCGCGCGCCGCGGCGAGGCGCTAGGCAAGGAGCTGGTGCGGCGCGCATTGGCGCGACTTGCGCAGGGAGAGTGCCGTGACATTCAGATCAGCGCGCAGCTTTATCTTGAAGATTTCTACGCGCAGTTCGGTTTTGCCCGGACGGGAAAGCCTTATGACGATACGGGGTTTCTACACATCGACATGTGGCTGACTTTGCGTAGTGCGGCGTCGTACCAGGGTCCCGGCGTGTAGTGATCTCCGCTACGCGCTACAAGTCGTCACACCCACCTGAAGATCGCGAGCACCAGCACGGCCTGAGCAAGGAAACCGACGGTGAACGCCAGTGTGCGAAACACCGGCAGCCCTAACGTGTAGACGATGACGTGGGCGACGCGGGCCCAGAAGTAGACCGCGCACGCCATCACGGTCGTCTTGCTCGAGTAGTCGGCGGCATTGAGGATCAGGACCAGCGACGCGAAGACGACGAGATTCTCGACCGCGTTGTCGTGCGCGAACATCAGTCGCGTTGCCCACTCGGCATGCGGCTTGTCATTGCGCGACGGATTGGCCATCGACCCCATCAGGCCGCGGACCTGGACGCGATTGAGGATATAGGGCACCCACAGAATGCCGGTCAGGATCACTGTTAGTGTGAGCCAGAACAACTCGCGCGTCATGTCGTCCATCTCCCCGGCTGAAATCGCGGCTAACCTTGTCGAAGTTTTGCCGGGCAATCAAGTCTGGCACGTGGATGCAAAATCCCGCCATGTCCGATGTCACGGCCCGTGCGGCTTTTTACGCGCGAACCCGCACGTAGCTGCCCGGTGCGTCCTCGATCGGCGGATAGGGGCCATCGCCGACCTTGCGCGCCGGCACTTGCTCGCCGTCGATCTGCTCGATCCACGCGCGCCAGTCTGGCCACCACGAACCCTTGTGCTCGGTCGCGCCCTTCAACCACGCGGCAACGTTGGGCGGCTCGAGGCTGTCGTTGGTCCAGTACTGGTATTTGCCCAATGCCGGCGGGTTGACGACGCCCGCGATGTGACCGGAGCCGGCGAGCACATACTTGACCGGACCGCCGAAGAATTTTGAGCCGTAGAAGACCAACTCCGCGGGCGCGATGTGGTCTTCCTTGGTCGCGAGATTGTAGATCGGCACCTTGATCTTGCTGAGGTCGAGCAGGGTGTTCTCGAGCGACATCGTGCCCTTCGACAGCCGGTTCTCAAGATAGCAGTTGCGCAGATAGAACGAATGATTGGCCGCCGGCATCCGCGTCGCGTCGGCATTCCAGTGCAGGAGATCGAAGGCCGCCGGGGGCTGGCCTTTGAGATAGTTGCTGACGACGTAGGACCAGATCAGGTCGTTGGAGCGCAGCATGTTGAAGGCGTTCGCCATCTTCGAGCCTTCAAGGATGCCTTTCTCCTTCATGTCCTTTTCGAGCGTCGAGATCTGCTCCTCGTCGACATAGACCATCAGGTCGCCGCCATAAGTGAAGTCGACCTGCGCCGCGAACAGCGTCGCGGACGTGACGCGCTGACGGCGATTGGCGGCGAGCCACGCCAGCGTCGACGCCAGCAGCGTACCGCCGACGCAGTAGCCGATCGTGTGGATCTTCATCTCGCCGGTGATGCGCTCGATGACGTCCATCGCCGCGAGCGGCCCCTGCTTCATGTAGTCGGCAAACGTCTTCTCGCCGAGGGCGCGATCCGGATTGACCCAGGAGATGACGAACACCGTCAGTCCCTGGTCGACGCACCATTTGATGAAGGATTTTTCCGGGCCGAGATCGAGGATGTAGAACTTGTTGATCCACGGCGGCACAATCAGGAGCGGCGTGCGCAGCACGTTTTCGGTGGTCGGCTGGTACTGGATCAGCTGGATCAGTTCGTTCTGGAAGATCACCTTGCCTGGCGTGATCGCCATGTCGCGGCCGACTTCGAGATTGGCGGCGGATTGGCGGATGCGCAGGGTGCCGCGGCCGGCCTCGATATCCTCGGCGAGCATCTCCATACCGCGCACCAGATTGTCGGCGTTCGAGGACAGCGTTTCGCGCAACACCTCCGGATTGGTCAGGATGAAATTCGATGGCGCGAGCGCGTTGGTGATTTGGGTAACGTAGAACTCCGCCTTCTTGCGGGTGTGCGGATCAACGCCTTCGGCGTTCTGCACCGCTTCAAAGGCGAACTTGGTTGTCAGCAAATAGGCCTGCTTCATGAAATCGAAGAACTGATTGCTGTTCCACTCCGCATCCTTAAAGCGCTTGTCGCGCGGCGACGCCTCGATGGTCGGCGGCGGTTGTTCGCCGGCAAGGCGTCGCGCGGCGCTGCCCCAGAGGTCAAGGTAGGCCTTGCCAAGTCTTGTCTGTAATTCGGCGGCGCGACTGGGATCCGACAGCCAGTAGTCGACGATCGAATGAAAGGTCTTGACCACCTGGCCGATTTCATCGACCGACTGATCCCGAAACTCGCCGCTCTCGCGCGGCTTCAGATAGGCCGACAGCGCCTTGCTGCCGTTCTCCATCAGGCGCGCGAGGTTGCGCGCGAATGCTTCCGGCTCGAAATTCGTGTTGGTGGCCTGGACGTCTTGGCTCATGTTGTTTTCTTAATCTTCAAATGCCGGAACTTTGATGACGTGTGTCGCGCTAATTTGTCGATGGTGCGTCGGTTTTTCTACTCCCCATTCTGCGCCGTTGATCCGCGCAGCGTGCAGAAAATTTGTTTCGCTTTGCAGCGCGATTTCACCTTCATTTCGCGCTGCAGCAGAACTTCACGCTTTGGACATATTAGCCCTCTAAGGCGCGACTGTATTGTTCGTCTCTTAGTCATTTTTGAACGCGAAGAGGCGACAGTTTGTGCGGTTAGGTGAGCGAACTGGTCGAAGGACGTGCGTGTGAAAAAGGGCCGCGGATCGAGTGTCGGGAACAAGAACAGGTTGCGCGTCGCCGCGGCAGGTTTAGCGACTGCCCTGACTATTGTTTGCGCAGCGCTGGGAGGCTGTTCAATTCCGGTTGCCGACCTTCCCGGGATCGGATTGCCGGCGAACGCACCGGCTCGGTCCGAGAACCCACCAACGTATCTCCCGATCCATGACGTACCGCCACCGCGCGACGAGGCGGTGCTCACCGCAGATGAGCAGAAGAAGATTCAGGCCGACCTGCTGAACGCGCGCGATAAGCAGACCGCGCAAGCGAATGCGCTGGCCAAGAGCGCCGGCGTCACGGGTTCGACCGACAAACCTTCCGCGAAATAGCCAAAACGGAGCGCCGGCGGCAGGGGCGCATGCTCGCCGTCGATATACGCTGCATTGAACGGTTACGCGATCCACCGGGATCGAGCCGTCACTAGATGCAGAAGCGCTTGCTGTTTGCTGGTGGCGATCAGGGCTGCCCGTGCTAGAAAGCGTAAATCGCGGGTACGGCGCTCTTTAAGAGCTGCCGACCCGATCCCGGAGCCGACGTTAATGGAAGAGTTTTACCGCATCCGCCGTTTGCCGCCTTATGTGTTCGAGCAGGTGAACCGGGCCAAGGCTGCGGCGCGCAATGGGGGCGCCGATATCATCGATTTTGGCATGGGAAACCCGGACCTGCCGGCGCCAGACCATGTGCTGGAAAAGCTCAAGGAGACCTTGGGCAAGCCGCGCACTGACCGGTACTCGGCCTCCCGCGGTATCACTGGCCTGCGCAAAGCCCAGGCCGGCTATTACCAGCGCCGCTTTGGCGTGAGACTGAACCCGGAAACCCAGATCGTCGCGACGCTGGGCTCGAAGGAGGGTTTTGCCAACGTCGCGCAGGCGATCACATCGCCCGGCGACGTCGTGCTGGTGCCGAACCCGAGCTACCCGATACACGCCTTCGGCTTCTTGATGGCCGGCGGCGTCGTGCGCTCGGTTCCGGCGGACCCGACACCCGAACTGTTCCACGCGCTCGAGCGCGCGATCATCCACTCGATCCCGAAGCCGATCGCACTGATCGTCTGCTACCCGTCGAATCCGACCGCCTACGTCGCGACGCTGGATTTCTACAAGGACCTCGTCGCATTTGCGAAGAAGCACGAGATCTTTATCCTCTCGGATCTCGCTTACGCTGAGCTTTATTTTGACGGCAACCCGCCGCCGTCGGTGCTGCAGGTGCCGGGCGCGATGGATGTCACCGTCGAGTTCACCTCGATGTCGAAGACCTATTCGATGGCCGGCTGGCGCATCGGCTTCGCCGTCGGCAACGAGCGCATCATTGCGGCGCTGGCGCGCGTCAAATCCTATCTCGACTACGGCGCGTTCACACCGGTGCAGGTTGCTGCGACCGCGGCGCTGAACGGCCCCGACGCTTGCATCGCCGAGATGCGCGAGACCTACAAGAAGCGACGCGACGTCCTGGTCGAGTCCTTTGGTCGCGCAGGGTGGGACATTCCGGCGCCAGCCGCCTCGATGTTTGCCTGGGCGCCGCTGCCGAAGGGATTCGCCGAGATCGGCAGCATGCAGTTCGCCACGCTGATGGTCGAGAAATCGGGTGTCGTCGTTTCGCCTGGTGTCGCCTTCGGCGAGCATGGCGAAGGCTTTGTGCGCATTGCGCTGGTCGAGAACGAGCAGCGCATCCGCCAGGCCGCGCGCAACATCCGCCGCTTCCTTGAAAGCGGCGTCGAAACGTTGCACAACGTCGTTCCTCTCGCCAGCCGGCGGTGACGCGCCATCGTCGAATCCTTCACTTAGGTCTGTTGGACATGGTCGCACCCCTCAAGGTGGGTATCGCGGGTCTTGGCACCGTGGGAGCCGAGGTTGTGCACCTGCTCGATCAGCAGGCAGCGACACTTGCGACCAAGAGCAAGCGGGGCATCAAGGTCGTCGCGGTGACGGCACGCTCGAAGGCAAAGAAGCGCGGTCTCGACCTGCGCGGCATCAAGTGGGCGAAGAACCCGGTCGCGCTTGCCGAAGACGCCGACGTCGACTGCCTGGTCGAGTTGATCGGCGGAGCCGACGGTGTGGCGCGCGAAGCGGTGGAGGCCGCCTTGCGCCTTGGCAAGTCGGTGGTGACGGCCAACAAGGCGCTGATTGCCAAGCACGGCACGCATCTCGCCGAACTCGCCGAAAAGTCCGGCGCCGCATTGAACTTCGAGGCTGCGGTAGGCGCTGCCATCCCGGCGATCAAGACGCTGCGCGAGGGGCTTGCCGGCACCGAGATCAATCGCGTCTACGGCATCCTCAACGGTACCTGCAATTACATCCTGACACGGATGGAGCAGGAGGGTCTGTCGTTTGACGCGTGCCTGAAGGACGCCCAGCGGCTCGGCTATGCCGAGGCCAATCCGTCGTTCGATGTTGATGGTCATGACACCGCACAAAAACTCTCGATCCTGGCGAGCCTTGCCTTCGGCACGAAGATTGCCGAGCAGGCGGTCTATGTCGAAGGAATCTCGTCGATCACGCCGCAGGACCTCAAGGCCGCTGCGGATCTCGGCTACCGCGTAAAATTGCTCGGTGTCGCCGTGCGCACGAAGGACGGCATCGAGCAGCGCGTGCACCCGACCATGGTGCCGAAATCGTCATCGATTGCCCAGGTGATGGGCGTGACCAATGCGGTGACGATCGATGGCGACGGTATTCCACCGATCACACTTGTGGGACCGGGCGCGGGCGGTGCCGCCACGGCTTCCGCGGTGGTCGCCGACATCGCCGATGTCGCAAGGGGCTTGCGCGGCGCGCCGTTCGGCCGTCCGGTGCATAACCTGCGCAACATCAAGAAGGCGCCGATGATGCATCACGAGGGTGGCTACTACATCCGCCTGATGGCCCGCGATTTGCCGGGAACCGTCGCCACGATCGCCACACGGCTCGCCGAACAGTCGATTTCGATCGAATCCATTGTGCAGCGCCACGAGAACGGCGAGGCCGAGACGGTACGCGGGCGTGGAAAACGGACGGGCAAGGGCGCAACCAAACCGGTTCCGGTGATATTGATAACCTACGCGACGGCCGAGGATGCGGTGAGGCGAGCGCTGCACGCGGTGCAGAAGGATCGCGTAATCACCGGACGACCCCAGGTCATCAGGATCGAAAAGAATTAGGATATGGGGCCGCAGGGACATTGGCGTCGCGGCGGCAGTGCTTGAGGAGTTCAACCGATGTCTATGGTCATCAGCGTTCCGCCGCAGCAATTGCTGGAGCGCATTCTGACGCTGGAGATCGTGCGTGTGACCGAACGCGCGGCGGTGTCGGCTGCGCGGTTGCGCGGTCATGGCAACGAGAAGGCCGCAGACCAGGCCGCGGTCGACGCGATGCGGCGTGAGCTCAACAAGCTGCCGATCGAGGGCACGGTCGTGATCGGCGAGGGCGAGCGCGACGAGGCGCCGATGCTGTTCATCGGCGAGAAGGTCGGCATCAATGCGGGGCCGATGGTCGATATCGCGGTCGATCCGCTCGAAGGCACCACCTTGTGTGCGAAGAACATGCCCGGCGCGATCGCCACCATGGCGATGGCCGAGGGCGGCACGCTGCTCAACGCGCCCGACGTCTACATGCAGAAGATCGCGATCGGCCCCGGTTATCCCAAGGGCGTGGTCGAGCTCGATGCGTCGCCGGCAGACAATGTGCGCAGGCTTGCCAAGGCCAAGGGCGTCGAACCGTCGGCGATCACGGTGCTGGTGCTCGATCGCCCGCGTCATGCCGACATCATCACCGGCGTGCGCTCGACAGGAGCTGCGGTGCGCCTGATCACCGACGGCGACGTCGCCGGCGTGATCCACACCGCCGACCCCGACAACACCGGTGTCGACATCTATATCGGCACCGGTGGCGCGCCGGAGGGCGTGCTGGCTGCGGCGGCGCTACGTTGTATCGGCGGGCAGATGCAGTGCCGGCTGATCCTCGACAATGAGGAACAGCGCGAGCGTGCGCTGAAGATGGGAGTCAAGGATCCCAAGATGATTTACGGCATCGAGGACATGGTGCGCGGCGACTGCCTGTTCTCGGCGACCGGCGTGACCGACGGCTCGCTGCTCAAGGGCGTGAAGTTCCGCAAGGACAATGTGATCGAGACCGAGACCGTGGTGATGCGCTCGGTCACCGGCACTGTGCGGGTGATCAAGGCCGAGCATCGCCAGCTCGAGAAGTTCCATCTGGACTAGCGCGCGATGGCCGGCCAGGGCGTGATCATCCGACCGCTGAGAGCCGACGATCGCGCGCACTGGGAACCGCTGTGGCAGGGCTACCTGACCTTCTACAAGACGACGCTGCCGACCAACATCACCGACATGACATGGCAGCGGCTGCTCGACCCTGCCGAGCCGATGAACGCGCTGGTCGCCGAGCGTGACGGTGATCTGATCGGCCTTGCGCACTACCTGTTTCATCGCTCAACCTGGTCGCAGACCTATTATTGTTATCTTGAGGACCTGTTCGTCGCGCCGGAACGCCGGGCGGGGGGCGTTGGTGCGGCATTGATCGAGGCGGTCGAAGCCGAGGCGCGGCGGGTGAATGCCACGCGACTCTACTGGTTGACCCATGAAATCCAATTCGCGCGCGCAAATTCTCTACAACAAGGTCGCCGATCGCTCCGGTTTCATTCAGTATCGCAAGGTGCTGTAATCAGCTGATTGCGGTCACAGCGCGGAGGGTCGCCCATGATCCACATCTGCGTCACCTGCGGAACATCCTATCCCGATACGCCGGCGCCGCCGCAGCGCTGTCCGATCTGCGAGGACGAGCGGCAATATGTGCCGCGGTCAGGACAGGCCTGGACCAATCCAAGGTCGCTGGCCGCGCGACATGTCAACGCCTGGCGGCAGCTCGAGCCGAATCTGTTCGAGATTCATACCCAGCCGCAGTTTGCGATCGGTCAGCGCGCGCTGCTGTTGCAGACACCTGACGGCAACATCCTGTGGGATTGCCTGACGCTGATCGATGAAGGGACGGTTGCGCTGATCCGCGCGCTCGGTGGCATCAAGGTGATCGCGATCTCGCATCCGCATTATTATAGCTGCATCCAGGACTGGGCCCATGCCTTCGGCGCGCACGTCTATCTGCATGGCGCCGATCGCGAATGGCTGATGCGGCCGGACCCGGCCATTCGCTTCTGGGATGGCGACGAGATGAAGCTTGCCGACGGCATCACGTTGCTGCGGCTCGGCGGGCACTTTGCGGGAGCGGCCGTGCTGCACTGGCGTGACGGCGCGGACGGCCGCGGCGCGTTGTTCAGCGGCGACACGGTGCAGGTCGCGCCGCATCCGCAGAAGGTGTCGTTCTTGTGGAGCTATCCGAACATGATGCCGCTACCGGCGGCGGCGATCCGCCGCATCGCGGCCGCGCTCGAGCCTTGGCCGTTCGAGCGCGTCTATGGCGCGTTTGCGGGCCGCCAGGTCACTGAGAACGGAAACGCCGTGGTGCAACGCTGTGCCGAGCGCTACATTGAATTGCTCGAGGGGCGCTGATCGGCGCTGCGATCGTTTTCAGTTCACACCGCCTTCGGCAGGTTCGGGAAATTCGCCGGCCGCTTCTCGACGAAGTGGGCAACGCCTTCCTTGCGGTCCGGGAAGGAGTGGTTCATCACCAGTTGTCGGTCGGACTCGACGAGATTTTCGATATAGCTCTCGTGCATGCTTTTCCAGACCTGCGCCTTGACGACGGCGACCGAGTGCGGCGACACGGTATCGGTCAGGATGCGCGCATAGTCGCGCACGTTCTGCATGAAGGTTTCTTGCGGGAAGATCTTGTTGACCAGCCCCATTTCCTTGGCTTCCTGCGAGGAGACGCGGCGCGCTGACATCAACAGGTCGATGGCGTTGGACGGCCCGACCAGTCGCGGCAGCAGCCAGGCGATGCCGTGCTCGGCGATCAGCCCGCGCTGCGCGAAGGCCGTGGTGAACACCATCTTGTCGGTGGCAAAGCGCATGTCGGCACACAGCGCCATCACGAAGCCGAGCCCGGCGGTGGCGCCGTTCAGCGCGGCGATCACCGGCTTGCCGATCCGCATGAAATACGAATAGCGCCTGATATCTGCGAATTGCGGCCCGAGGTCCGGACCGAAGCCGGAAGCAATGGCGGGCAATACGGTCGGGTCGTCGGCGGGCGGCGGCGGACGCGTGCCCATGGTGGTGGTCGAGCTCTGCTGCAAACGCGCGATATCGGCACCGGCGCAGAATGCACGGCCCGCGCCGGTCAGGATGATCGCGCGGACGCCCGGATCGGTCGCCGCCTTGACCATAGCTTTCGCGATATTGCCGGGGAGGGTGTCGTTGACCGAGTTCATCCGGTCCGGACGGTTCAGCGTCACCGTCGCGATCCGATCCTTGACGTCGTACAGAACTTCATTCTGGTCAGACACAGCGTCATCCTCCGCTTTTCAGGTTGGCGGCGACGATAGCGGGTGCGGGGCAGCGGTCAACGCATCCGCGGCGAACATGAGCCGTGCGGCAACGGCATGCGTTGCCGATGACCGTCGCGCAGGCCAATCAAATCTGCCGACCGGCTGCTGCCCAATAGGGTTCGCGCAACTTGCGCTTCATGATCTTGCCGGAGTCCTCGCGCGGCAGCGTGTCGACCAGCTTGACCAGCCCCGGCACCTTGTAGTTTGCCAGCCGTTGTCGCAGGTAGGCCTTGACGTCGTCATCGCCGATCGAGGCGTCGTCGATCGGTTGCACATAGGCCGCGAGCTTTTCGCCGAGATCGTCGTCAGGAATGCCGAACACCGCGCAATCCTGCACGCCGGGCATTGCCAGCAGCGCCGCTTCGATCTCCGCCGGATAAACGTTGCTGCCCCCCATGATCACCATGTCGTTCTTGCGGTCGCACAGGAACAGGAAACCGTTATCGTCGAGATAGCCGACATCGCCCACCGAAACGAGACCTTCGCGCTCGCAGGCGGCGCGCTTTTGCGGATTGTTGTGATAGGTGAAGTCCGGGAAGCCCTCCATCCAGATATAGATCTCGCCGACCTGGTTGGGGCCGAGTTCGCGGCCATCGTCATCCAGGATGCGGATGACGGCGCCATCCAGCGCGCGGCCGACGGTGCCGGGTTTGCGCAGCGCTTCCTCGGAATTGTTGAGCACGATGGCGCCGGTCTCGGTCGCGCCGTAGTACTCGACGATGACAGGTCCCCACCACTAAATCATCTTGCGCTTGACGTCGGCGGGGCAGGGCGCCGCGCCGTGGACCACGACCTTCAGCGAGGAGAGGTCATATTTGCGCTTCACCTCGTCAGGCAGCCGCAACAGCCGCACGAACATGGTCGGCACCATGTGGATGTGGGTGATCTTATACTGATCGATCAGCTGCAGCAGCTCTTCCTCGACAAAACGTGGCTGCAGGATCGCGAGCCCGCCGTCGCGCACCGCGGTGAGCGCGAAAAAATTCGGCGCGGAGTGGTAGACGGGTCCGGTCACCACGGTGCGCATGACCTGTCCTGGGGCGATATCGAACACCTCACGTGCCAGCCGCGACATCGCCGCAGCACTCTGCGCGTCGAGCACGCGGCGCACACCCTTCGGATTTCCCGTCGTGCCTGATGTGTAGATCATGCTCGAAATCGCGCCACTGGGCGCGCCCGGCAGCGGCTCAAGCCCGTCGAGCCACGCATCCCAGGATTTTTGGCCGGGCGGAACGCGGCAGGCGTCGGCAGGGAGCCCGTAGGTTTTCGCGATCTCGGGCGGCGTCGGCACGACGAACAGCGGGGTTCCATCTGGCATTGCTGGGAGCAACTGGGGCAGCAGGTCGGCGTGGGCGATGACAGCCTTGGCGCTGCAATCCTTCAGGATGTACGCGATCTCCGGCGTCTTCGAGTGCCAATTCACCGGCACGCTGTAGGCGCCGAGCTGCTGCGTGCCAAAACTTGCCTCGAAGAACGCGAAATCGTTGCGAAGCAGCAGCGCGACCAAGTCACCGGCGCCGACACCGAGCTCGGTGAAACCGCGCGCAGCGCGCTGGGCGCGATCCAAGATCCCGCCGAGTGAGATTTCTCGCTCGCCGCTCAGCAGGCGACCTTCGCTCGCAGTCGTCATGGCCTGTCCTCCCGATCCCCGCGTCGTTTGTGTCAGGGCGGCGTTGCTGGGCCGCTCCCGGATGCGGTTTTCGCGAAGTATTGCGCGCGCGGCGACCCCGCGCAATTGCCAAACAGCCGCGGCTCAGGACGCGAAATTGACGGCCGTCGTATTGCCGCCGCTCAGCACGACGCCGACCCGGGCGCCGGGATCAGGCCGATAGCTCCCCGACAGCAGGGCCGCAAACGGCGCCGCACCGCCCGGCTCGATGACGAGCCGCAGTGCCGACCATAGCGTCTCCTGGGCGAGCCGGATTGCGTGGTCGGACACCAAAACGACGCGATCGAGATTGTGTTGTGCGATTGGAAACATCAGCTTGCCGATTTGGCTTGGCGCCAGCGAAATCCGCTGCAAGCCCGCCGGCCGGCGCGTCGACCGGGTGGCCAGCCTCCAGCGCCTTCGTCAGCGTCGGCGCAGCCTCCGGCTCGACACCGACGACCTTGATGCGCCGGCCGTACCAGGCTGCGATGCCGCCGATCAGCCCGCCGCCGCCGACCGCGACCAGAAGCGTATCGAGATCGGGCGCCTGCTGCTCGAGTTCGAGCGCGAGCGTGCCCTGACCGAGCAGCGTTTCGCGTTGGTCGAAGGCGTGGACGGGGAGCGCTCCGGTCTCGGCAACGCAGCGTTCGCTTGCGGCCAGTGCATCGGCGTAGAGTTCGCCGTCGACCATGAGGTCCGCGCCATAGCCGCGGATGCGCGCGATCTTGGCCGGCGAGGAAATGTTTGGCACAAAGATCTTCGCGTGGATGCCGAGCTTCATAGCGGCATAGGCGACCGCGGTGCCGTGATTGCCGCCGGACGCGGCGACGACGCCGGCTTTGGGAACGTGACGCGTCAGGAGGTTGGCGAACGCTCCGCGGGTCTTGAACACGCCGGCGTGCTGCAGTTGTTCGAGCTTGAAGGTGAGTTGCAGCCCGCCGAGATCGAAGTCCGAGCCACTGACCGTGACGATCGGGGTCCGGCGGATATGCGGACGGATCACGCGCTCGGTTGCCGCGATCTCGCCCTGGTCGATGACGTCAGTGTGCTGCACGGTCATGTCTGCCTCGCCAACTCCTGCCAATCTTGACTTTAATTCGTTTAATGGCTAATTGGCAATATGTCGATCGTTCAGGCGATGCGGGCGATGGCGAGCGATCGCCGCATCCAAATTCTCGAATGGCTGAAAGATCCCGTGGCGAACTTTCCGCCGCAGGCGGATGGTGACCTGATCAGGGATGGGGTGTGCGGGGTGCTGATCGCAGAAAAACTCGGCATCAGCCAGCCGACTGTCAGCGAGCATTTGAAGATTTTGTCGCACGCAGGATTGCTGAGCGGAAAACGCATCAAGCAATGGACGTTTTACAAGCGCGACGAGGCGCGGATTCGCGAGATCAAGCGCGCGATCCTGAAGCAAGTTTGAGCGCGACAGCGGCGAGGGCGCCGGGGAGATCAGCCAATTCCTTGATCCGAATGTCGGCGAGGCCGATGTCGGCTTGTTTTGCGTGGACGCGCCCCCACGGGCCGCGCTCGAGAAATACCGCGATCATTTCGGCATTGCGCGCCGGCAGCACGTCGTTGTCGAGGCGGTCGCCGACATACGCGATCTCGGTCGGCAATGCTGCGGCGAACTCGGCAATTCTGGCAAAGAATTGCGGCGCGGGCTTCTCGACGCCAAGGCCCGCCGAGGATGCGATGAAATCTGCGTCGAGGTCCATTTCTGCGATCGCGTGTTCTGCCTCGATCGGTTGATTGCCGGCGATGCCAATGCGGTATCCACGCGCCCGAAGCGCCTGCAAGCAGGCGCGGGCATCGGGATAGAGATCGCCGGCGGCAAACATGTAATTTTCACCGCGGCGGCGGCGATCGCGGCGGGCGGCCTCAAAATCGAAGTTTGGCCGAAACCGATCGAACACCCGTCGATGGTGTTCGCCGCGGCCTATGACGTCGTCGAGCGCCGCGCGAAATTCGTTCGCCGGCACGCCGAGGTAGTTGGCCCACCCGACCCACATCCGGTCCTCGCAGATGAGCGTCTCGCCAAGATCGAAGATAACGGCTTTGATGGGCATGGTTGTTCCTGGCACGTCGTGGGCGCCGCTGCACTCTCGCAGACCTTAGAGACTCATGGTGAAGAGCATTGCGCCACCAATGGGTCTCGAACCATGAGGCCTGCTAGTCCTGGATTCTATGGCCTCAGGATGAGGGGAGAGAGTGTGCGAAAGTACTCTCGCGGCAGGTTTTGCCCGAGCTTTGCTCTTGGTCTCGCGCCTCTGAATTACAGAGGGCGCAGGGAAAGCCGGATGCCAACCGCATCCGATGGCCTTGCGTACGAAAGTAGCGAAAGTACGCAAGCTTCAGTCACCACAGGATTAGCCGGACATCCGGCTTTCCCTGCATGACGGACGTTTAAGGCTTATGCCGTGTCTCCCCGGAAGCGTCCTTGCCCCGTCGTTCCCGCGAACGCCTTGCGGCTCGTCATGGGGTACCATGACTTTGTCTTCGCGCAACTTGACCCGATGCCAGGGTCAGGATCTCCACGGTTTTGCCTCCGCCGATTACGTCGTCCGTCGACACGTCGGTGGCTTTTCCCGCCCGCGGGACCCAGGTGAGATCCCGCCCCAGGGACAGTTCCTTTTGACGTGCCCGACGCAACCTGCGTCCGCCATCCTCCGGCTCGCGTACGTGACGATGGCCATACGCCCCTCTGCGGCCGGATTGATTCGGGTATTTACACTAAGCGAGATATTGCGTCAAGTGTAATTCTTGCGGCTCAATTCATAAAATGCGCCGCCGGATGCAGTGTCCCGAGCCAGCCCAGCGACCGAGATGACTGAAAAGCCGAGGACGATCTCGTAAACACAGTGGCGGACCAGTTTGTGAAGCGCTTCTAGCCTGGCACCGGCTGACGCGGCGAGGCGCGGCGTCAGCACACTGCGGTTGACCGCCGCGATGACGATCATCACCGCGAAAAGTGCAAGCTTGACCATCAACACACGGCCATACTCGGTGGTTGTCAGAGCCTTCACCGAGCCGACCAGAAACCAGGCGTTGGCCGTGCCGCTCGCGATCAGCGTTGCGACGCTGACGATCCCCAGGATCGAGAAGCGCTGCGTCACGGTCGTCGCGATCGCCATCCAGGGATCGGATTGTTTGCCGGCGAAGGACAATAGCAGCGCCAGCGGCACGAGACCGCCAATCCAGGCGCTCGCGGCAATGAGGTGCAAGGCGTCGGCCGCAAGCTGTACATCGCCGCCTGCGCCAAAACCTGATCCGGAGTGCCCGGTCCAGGCGATGCTTGCCGCGAACATCGAGCGCAGCGGCAAGTGCGAACCGGCGTGCGGATCTTGCGCGATCAAGCGCAAGCGTGACGGCGGTTGCCAGCGCAAGCGCCAGGCGCACGGTGGCCACCGAGCCGAACTGCGTTCCTTGAAGAATCATCTGCAGCACGTCGAATTTCAGCGCCTCGGCAACGGGCAGGTTGCCCATCTCCGCAGTCGCCAGCACAAACCAGACGAGGCCGCTCGCCAGCGCGGCGGCGAGAGCGCCGCCCGCGATCCAGCGCGTCTGCCGATCGACCAGTGCTTTTGCGGCCGTTGACGGCGCGACCGCAGGACCGGCGACGGCCGCGCGAAACAGCAGGGCGCCCGCAAGTAGCGCCGTCGCTCCGAAATGTACGGCGCGGGCGGCGATCAGTGCAGCTGCCGGCGTGCCGCTCGTCCAGTCCATCCCCTCAGCCCGTCATTGCTGGCAAGGTTGCGTGCTCGGTTTGCCGCTTGGCCGATGGATGGCCAACGCGGCTTGCGGAGCAAGCAAGATCAAGCTCGCTCAAGGAGTTGCGATATGCCAGGCACCGTTGAGCTTGCCATCACCGTCGGTGTCGCCTGCCGCCTTGTCGTTCTTCCAGGCGTAGAGGGGACGGCCCTTGTAGGCCCACATCTTCTTGCCGTCATCGCGGACGACAATGGCCCAGTCCCCTGACGGCTTGTCGGCGTCCGACGCCATCAGCGCCCACCAGTTTTCAGCGCAAGTCCCGTTGCAGACAGATTTGCCAGGCGCGTCCTTGTCCTTGTCGAAAACGTAAAGCGTCATGCCTTTGTCGTTGACCAGGACCTTGCCCTTTGACGTGTCGCCCACTTTCGCCGGCGTCATCTGTGCGAACGCCGCCGAAACCATCAGAGCTGTACCAAGTAGAGCGATGACTGCCGGTCTCATCATAGTGTTACTCCTTTCGAATTGAGTGGTTGCTTGATACTCAACACCTGTTCTGTTGCGCTATTCCGCAAAGTCATTTTCGCAGACGCGTCGAATGACAGCACGCGCGTTTTGACGTGATAGGTGCCGGGGCCGAGCGTGCGCGGCGACACAGCTCGCATCGTTCATCGTCACCGCATCCTGACAATGAGTGCGCTCACAAATTCATCCTCGCACCGGCATCCCTGGCAACAGCCTCGGCTTCCGCGATCAGAGCGCCGCGCCGCTTCAAGATACCTTCGGAGATGGCAGTTCCCGCATGTTCCGGTGAGCCGGCGTCATACGGTGGCTTCGGGTCGTATTCGAGCACGAGCTGGATGCGCTTCGCCGTTTCTTCATCGGCGAGCTTCGCGGCGATCGTAAGTGCGAAGTCGAGACCGGCGGTCACGCCACCCGCGGTGATGCGGTTACGATCCGCGACGACACGCTCCTTGCGCAGCGTTGCCCCCATCGAGGGCAGGAGCTCGCGCACGTACCAATGGGAGGTTGCTTCATAGCCCTTGAGCAACCCGGCGCAACCTAGCAACAGCGATCCCGTACACACGCTGGTGACGAAGCGCGCCCGGGCGCCACGGTCTTTCAGGAAACCAACGGTCGCCTGATCCTTCATGCCATCGACCGTGCCTTTCAACCCGCCGGGGACAAACAGCACGTCGAACGCGGAGGGAGCGCTGTCAAAACTGTCGGTCGGCGTCACCGGCAAACCGACATCTGTCATCACCGGTTGCTTGCTTTTGCCGATCAGATGGACGTCGGCCTGCAGGATGTTGAACACGGTCAACGGACCTACCAGGTCCAGCAGGATCATGTCCGGGTGCACCAGCATGCCGACGACCGTCTTCGCGGTCGCGCCTTGCTGTGCCATCGCCGGTGATGCGAACAGTCCTGCCAGCGACGCCGCGGCGAGGGCAGCATTGAATTCTCTGCGATCCATCGCGCTTTCTCACCTTGATCTTGGCACCACTCACATCTTCATTTTGCTGTGGTCCATCTGCATCTTTTCGTGGTCCATCGAAGTGCCCGTCGCAGCAGACAGAATCGTCCGGTCCCTTGGCTCCAACTCCGAGAACGCTCAGCTTGACCGCTTTCTTTCCAGCCTTCTCGAAGTTCAGGGTGACAGTCACCGTGTCGCCCTGCTTCAGAGGCTTCTTGATGTCCACCAGCATCAGATGAAAGCCGCCTGGAGCGAGTTTTACTGTCGCGCTCGCCGCGATTGGCAGGCCCCCTTCGATCTCGCGCATTGTCATCACGCCGTCCTTGGTCGTCATCTCGTGGACTTCCACCTTCGCTGCCGCGTCGGTGCTGCCACCGAGCAGCCGGTCGGCCGCGGGCCCGTTGTTCTTTATCGTCATATACCCGCTCGCAACCTTGGCGCCGCCGGGCGTCGCGCGGCTCCAGGCTTGCGAAACAGCGAGCGTGTCAGCGTCGGCTTGCTGCGCCTGAGTTGACGTAAGCTGGACGATTGATGTCAGCAACAGCGCAAGAGAGAGATACAGATTGAGTTTCATGATTTTCTCGCAGTAGCTTTGGTTTGGGCCTTGGGGTTTCGGGCGGAGAGGTTCCTCCCTGTCGGCGCGCCAGGCTTCGTCATTTGCTAACGGTAAAACTGAAATTGCCGTCGGTCGTGTGGGTATCGACCGACAAGACGTGCCAATTGACGCGATAGGTGCCCGGGCCGAGGCTCTTGACCGACACCGCCATCTCGTTGCCGTTGACGCGTGGCTTGCCGGCGTCGACGCGCTGGCCGGACCCATCGGTCACTTCGATCGTGCTGAACGCCTGCTCGAGCTTTTGCGTGAACCACAGCTTTACCTCGCGCGGCGTGGTCGCCACGGCGTTGCCGACGCGCGGCTCGGCGTGATCGAGAAAGGCGTGGGCCGACGCCGCAAGTGGCGTGAGCACGAGCAGGGACGTGGTTGCGACAAGAGCGAAATGGCGCATGGTTCAGTTCCTCGCAAAGGGGGATGCAGGCCGGACCGGGCCGCCGAAAATCGGCCGACCGATGCCGCGCGGGTCGATGTCGTCGAGATAGAAGTGCAGTTGCCCGATCACGCCGACATTGGCGCCGCTCTGGCGATTGATCGGTATCAGTGCCTCGACCGCGACCTGGAAGTAATTGCCGACCCAGATCACGCCAGGGTTGATGGTGCCGGTCGTCAGCGTGCCTGACGTCAGCGTATGGGCGACCGGCGTCTGGAACGTCGCCTCGACCAGCGGGATCAGATGATTGATGAAGTCGGGCAGACCGAGATCGATCACGGCCGATTTCAGATAGGGCATGCTGTATTGCAGGGTTCCACCCCACTGCAGCACGTCCGGATGCACCTCGGTGTCGGCGCTGACGTCGCCAAAGTCGGGGTCGACGCTGAACGTGGTGGTCGAGCGCTGCCCTGGAATTGCGTAGCCGACCTGGCCCGTGATCGCGAACGGCCTGAGCCATGCGACCGTATCGGGCAGGTCGCCCAATCCTTTTCCGAAGAAGATGGTGGGCGTGTAGGCGTTGAACGGATCGGCGCCGACTTTGGCGACGCCGGTGCCGCCCCATTCGACGCCGAGCCCGATCGAGGCGACGAACTCGTGCTCCGGATTGCGATAGATCCGGTACTTGAACATGGTTTC
Organism: uncultured Alphaproteobacteria bacterium; assembly: GCA_963763485.1. Lineage (GTDB taxonomy): Bacteria > Pseudomonadota > Alphaproteobacteria > Rhizobiales > Xanthobacteraceae > CAWCKS01. Next base: position 146,846 of record CAVXOW010000003.1, read on the forward strand.
GAGATTTTGCCATCCGCTGGCGCCGGCGCCGTCGGGCCCGCCGGGGGCGCTGAGCCAGGTGTGAGTCGCTCCGAGCGAGATCGCGAAATCCTCGGTGATGCGCTTGGAGAATTCGCCCGATACGTCGCGCTGCTTGACCGGCGGATCGTCGCCTGTCTTGAAGGCATCGACGGTCGGAATTGAGAGCTCATCATTGACACCGGGATCATCGATGCCGAGCGTCGCGGGGAAGAACCGGTTGCCGACGATCTCGTGGGCGAGGGCAGGGGATGCGAGAAGTGCGACCGCAAGCGCCGGCACAGCCGCGCGCTGCAAAGGGATGGACATGGGATTTTTCCGAGTTGACGTGAGTTGCTTTGCGCCGCCCGTGGGCGAGCGGCCGTTCAGGTCACGTCAGGGCCGGCGGTCCGCGGGCCCGCTTACCGGCGAAAAAATCCCGGTCGGGAACCAAACGGGAAACGGCGTGCCAGTGGATCGGGGTGATCGCAAAGGCAACGCCCGCACTGGCGAACGTGTCCGGCGCGAGCAGCGCGTTGGCAGGGCACCCGATGCAGAACTTGCAGAGAACCTCGTGGTCGTGCGGCGCGATCGGCTGGGTCTGATCAAGCGCCTCGGCGTGCTCCGCGCACAGCACAAGCGCAGCCGAATCGGCGGGGACAGCTCTGGTCGTCGCTGCCGCAGCGATCGGCGCCAGCACAGTCTGCAGCACGAGCACATAGGCAGCAAGGCACGCTGCTGCGCGCACCCAGATCGATTTGGCTTGTGTCTTCGACCGATTTGTCACGGCGCAGATCTAGCACGTCTCGCGGAACGTCAAAGGAGGAAAATTACTGATGCAGATCAGGAATATCCGGCCAGCCCGCTCGCGGGACGGCGCCGCAACCGTACGGAGCTGCCGCAATTTGACGGGGCTCTCGCGCTAAACGGTCGTAAGATGCCCTCGTCAAGCCACCGACAAAGCCGAGAGGAGAGGTGCCATGACCAGGGTCGACACCGTGTTCGCGGGCTCAATACCTGCTCTCTACGACAAGTATCTGGGCCCTCTGATTTTCGAACCCTATGCCGAAGACATGGCGCGCCGTCTGTCGGGCCTCAAGGAGGGCGCCGTGCTCGAAATTGCCGCCGGCACCGGAATTGTCACCAGCAGGTTGATCCAGACCTTGCCTCCGGCCGTTAGCCTCGTGGCTACCGATCTCAACCAAGGCATGCTCGACGTTGCGGCGGTGAAGGATGCGGCGAGCCGCGTCAGCTGGCAGCAGGCGGATGCGCAGGCGCTGCCGTTTCCCGATGACGCGTTCGATGCGGTGGTCTGCCAGTTCGGCGTGATGTTCTTCCCGGACAAGCCCAAGGCCTTCCGCGAGGCACGCCGCGTCTTGAAGAAGGGCGGCCGTTACCTGTTCAGCGTCTGGGACAGCCTCGCGCACAACGAGATAACGGATCTGGTGGTTCGCGCTGGCGCCGAAGTGTTTCCGAGCGATCCGCCGCAGTTTCTCGCACGAACGCCGCACGGCCACTTCGACAAGGATCCGATCGTGGCCGCACTGAAGGATGCCGGTTTTGCCGACGTTGCCGTCGAGACCGTCACGAAGCGCGCGAGGGCTGCGACTGCGTCGGACGCGGTGACCGGTCTCGTGCAGGGCACGCCGATGCGCAGCGAGATCGAGGCGCGCGACGCCAAGCGACTGCAGGGAGTAACCGACCTCGCGATCGCCAAGGTGAGGGCAACGTTTGGCGATGGGCCGATCGACAGCAAGATCCAGGCGCACGTCTTCACGGCGACCTGTTGAAAACGGCTTGCAACACCGAAGGTGATGGAGGAGAGCGGCCTTCTGCCCGTATACGCCGCTCTCCTCACCCGGATGTCACCCGCGCGATCTTGCCTTCAGGAGGACGTGCGCGCCGGTCAGCTGGGTACGATTAGACTGGCACGGTCGTCCGGGGCGGACGTTGCGTTAGATCAAGGACGGCGGCTTCGCGGACGCCGGTGCGGAAGCAGGCATGGAGCAGTTTTGGTGAACGAACAGAAATCCGGCTCGGCGTTCCGGGCCATTCGGGCGATCGACTACACCATCATCTTTGTGCGTGACATGGCGGCGATGCGCCGCTTCTACGAAGGCATCCTTTGCTTCCCGTTGCTGCGCGAGCTAGCGCCCGGCTGGATCGAGTATCGCATCGGCGCGAATACGCTGACGCTGGCGCAGCCAGGCCGGACCGCGGGTGATGCGCCGATGCCGAAGGGGAGCGCGTCGCTCCAGCTTGCGTTCAAGGTGTCGGCGCCGGAGGTTGATCAGTGCGCCGACGAACTCGTGCGGCAGGGCGTCGAGCTGGTCTCACCACCGACCAACCAGGCCTTCGGCCATCGCACGCTGTTCTTCCGCGACCCCGATGGAAATCTGCTCGAGGTCTATGCGGAGATTTAGTGCATCGCCGTAGCGTGCAGGAGCGCCATCAGCCCCGCTCCGGATCGAGATCGGGGAAACTCGCCGCGCGTTTTTCTAGGAAGTGGCTGACGCCCTCGACATAGTCGGATGTCTTGACGCTGAGCTCGAGCTGGACGTCGGCGGTCGCGAGCGCGTCGCGAAAGCTTTGCGCCATTGCTTTCCAGACCTGTGCCTTCATCACCGCGAGCGAACGCGGCGATACGCTCTTTGCAATCACCGCCGCATAGGCCTGCACATCGTCTCGGAAGCTCGCCTGTGGAAACACCTTGTTGACGAGACCCATGGCTTCAGCCTCCGGCGCACTGATGCGCCGCGCCGTCATCAGCATCTCCAGGGCCCGTGAGGGGCCGACCAGGCGCGGCAGCAGCCAGGAGATGCCGTGCTCGGCGATCAGGCCACGCTGCGCGAACGAAGTGGTGAAGAACATGGTGTCGGCGGCAAGGCGGATGTCGGCGCACAGCGCCGGGATCATGCCGCCGCCGGCGGCCGCGCCGTTGAGCGCGGCAATGATCGGCTTTCCAATTCGCATGAAATAGGAATAGCGCCTGACATCCATGAACTCGATGCCGAGATCCGGGCCGAGTGTCGAGGTCACGGCCTCGAAGAAGGCGGGATCATCGGCCGGATAGACCGGGCGCGGCGCGCCCACCTTGCCGGCTTCCAGCCGCTGCCGGTCGGCACCGGCGCAGAACGCCTTTCCTGCGCCAGTCAGGACGATCACGCGCACTTCGGGGTCGGTCGCGGCCTTCAGCATGCCCTTCGAGACGCTGTAGGGCAGGGTCAGGTTGGTTGCATTCATGCGTTCCGGGCGATTGAGCGTGATGGTCGCGACGCGATCCCGGATCGAATAGAGGACTTCATTGTCGGGCACGTCGAGGTCGATGGTTTTGGTGGTGCTGGCGGCTGCGGCCACGGTCCCTTGTCCTTTTTGATTTGAGTGCAGTGGCTGGTTTGCTTAAGGATAGCGAGCAGGGCGGGGGCGATCAATCAATCGGACACGAGGCGAGGCGTGCAATGAGCGAAGCAAACGATATCAAGGCGCTGGTGTTCGACGTGTTCGGCACCGTGGTGGACTGGCGCAGCAGCCTGATCGACGAACTCACCGCGTTCGGCAAGCAGCGCGGCATTGCGGCCGACTGGGTCGCGCTGGTCGACGCCTGGCGCGAGGCTTATGCGCCCTCGATGAACGAGGTGCGCAACAATCCCGCGCGTGGCTTTCTCAAGCTCGACATCCTGCATCGCAACTCGCTCGACACGCTGATCGAGCGCTTCGGCATCAAGGGGTTGACTGAGGACGATCGCCGCCACATCAATCTCGGCTGGCACCGTCTGAAGCCGTGGCCGGACAGTGTCAGTGGGCTGACGCGGCTGAAAAAGAAGTTTCTCATTGCGCCGTTGTCCAACGGCAACGTCGTGCTGCTGACCAACATGGCGAAGAACGCCGGCCTGCCGTGGGATTTGATCCTGAGCGCCGAGCTGTTCGAGCATTACAAGCCCGACAAGGAGACCTATCTCGGCGCGGCGCGGCTGCTCAGCCTCGAGCCACGCGAGGTGATGATGGTCGCCGCCCACAACGGCGACCTCAAAGCCGCGCGCAGCCACGGCCTGATGACAGCTTTTGTCGCGCGGCCGACCGAATACGGTCCGCATCAGAAGCGCGATTTCAAGGCCGATGAAGACTGGACCTTCGTGGTCGACAGTTTCAACCTGCTGGCCGACCGGTTGGGCTGTTGATCTTTTTGTCATGGCCGGACTTGTTCCGGCCATCCACGTCTTGATTGCCGGATCGCTGTTAGACGTGGATGCCCGGATCAAGCCCGGGCATGACAGCATCATTGGTTGGCTGGGCTGTTGATTGCGGCGGCTTTTGCCGCCGGACTGATGGCAAGGACGGGGGCAGGGCCCTATGTTGGTCGCGATGACCATCGCCGTGCCATTGCCGCAGCTCAGTGAACCGCCCTTTCTTGGCGTCGCGCACTCCGCGACCGGGCGGGTCTGGCGCGATCGCTTGACGGCGCGCGATGCCGCACGCGCGCTGGCGATCGCGCAGCGCTACAACCTGCCGGAGATGCTGGCGCGGGTCATCGCCGGGCGCGGCGTCGAGCTCGATGCGGTCGAGGATTTCCTCGATCCGGCGATCCGCCGCGCGATGCCGGATCCGTTCACCGTGACGCAGATGGAGGCGGCGGCGAAGCGGATCGCCGATGCTGTCGTTGCCGGCGAACGCGTTGCTGTATTCGGCGACTACGATGTCGATGGCGCGACCTCTGCTGCGCTGCTGGCCTGGCATCTGCGCCATGCCGGACTCGATCCGCTGATCCACATTCCCGACCGGCTGTTCGAAGGCTATGGCCCAAACACCGAAGCGGTGAAGGCGCTCGCCGCAAAAGGCGCGACGCTACTGGTCACGGTCGATTGCGGCACTGCCAGCCTCGAGCCGCTGGCGGAAGCCAGGAAACTCGGCATGAGCATCGTCGTGATCGATCATCACCAGCCGGGCGACACGTTGCCCGAGGTCGACGCGCTGGTTAATCCGAACCGGGCCGATGACGTTTCCGGCCTCGGCCACCTCGCCGCGGTAGGTCTCGTGTTCCTGACGCTCGTCGCGGTCAATCGCGAGCTCAGGCAGCGCGGTTTCTGGACCGCAGAACGTCCGGAGCCCGATCTGCTGTCGGCGCTGCATCATGTCGCGCTCGGCACAGTCGCCGACGTCGTGCCGCTGACTGGGCTCAACCGCGCGTTCGTGAAGAAGGGTCTGATCGCGCTGCGCCGCCGCGACCACGTCGGCCATACCGCGCTGATGGATGTCGCGCGCCTGAGCGGTCCGCCGGAAGCCTGGCATCTCGGATTTCTCCTGGGCCCGCGGATCAACGCAGGCGGCCGCATCGGCCGTGCCGATCTTGGCGTGCGCTTGTTGCTGGAGACCGACCCGTCGGAGGCGGCGCGGCTCGCGGCCGAACTCGACCGGCTCAACACCGAGCGGCGCGCCATCGAGCAATCGGCCGAGGCGCAGGCTGAAGCCGAAGCGATCGCAGCACTCGGTGTCGAGGACAAGGGCGCCGTGATCGTCACCGCCGGGCAGGGCTGGCACCCCGGCATCGTCGGCATCGTCGCCGGGCGCTTGCGGGAAAAATTCGGCCGGCCGGCGTTTGCCATTGCGCTCGAGCCTGGCGGCATCGGTACCGGCTCCGGCCGCTCGATCCCTGGCGTCGATCTCGGCAAGGTGGTGCGGCAGGCTGTGCACGACGGCCTTTTGCTGAAAGGCGGCGGGCACGCCATGGCGGCCGGGGTCACGCTGCGGAAGGAACGCCTGGCCGAGTTTCGCGGCTTTGTCGAACAGGCGGTCGCAAGCGACGTCGCGAAAGCACGCCATGCCGATGAGCTGTTGATCGACGGCGCCGTCACCGCACGCGCCGTGACCGGTGAATTCGCCGCGCTGCTGGAGCGCGCCGGTCCGTTCGGCTCCGGCAATCCGGAGCCGGTGATCGCGCTCGCCGATCATCAGCTGGTGTTCGCCGACGAGGTCGGGCAGGCGCACCTGCGCATCCGCTTGAAATCGGGCGACGGCGCGCTGGTCAACGGCATCGCGTTCCGCGCGATCGGCCAGAAGCTCGGCCGCGCGCTGACCGAAAATCGCGGCCAGCCGCTGCATGTCGCCGGCACGCTCAGCGTCGACCGCTATCAGGGCTCCGAGCGCGTGCAACTGCGCGTGATCGACGTCGCCGTGCCGACCCGTGAGCCGGCGGTGATACGGTAAACGCGGGGCGATTTTAGTTGCACATGTCCTTTTCGGAAAAACGGGTGCCCACTTTTCCGGGACATGCGCAGGATTAATCACGTTGCGTGTTAACGATGGCGCGGTGATTTCGTGCAGCCGTATAGCGCTCCGGTCAAGCTCGATCATCTTCGAGGTCGCTGACCATGGCCACTGCGATCTACACCGCCGCAAGCATGTCGCTTTCGTTCATCGGCTGGGCCGTTGCCTTCGCTGTCGCAATGGGCGTCGGCGAGTTCCTGCCAGCGGCAAAATTCTTCGTTATGACCGGGATCGGCGCCTGGTGGACCTTCACCTGCGTGGTGATCGTCCGCCGTCAGGCTGAGTGTGCCGCGCTCGCCTCCGAGTAAGCCATCGCCGCTTCAGGAATTGCCCACAGCGGCGCGTCGCCCGCGTCGCTCGACCACTGCGGCGACAATAGGCCCGATGAAAGCCAGCGCCCAGGCATAGCGCGCCGCACGCGGCGCGAACGCCGCGACGACCGCGGCCAGAACGAAGATCGCCGCTGCTACGGCTGGCGCGCCGATGTGGTGCCAGTTGCGATTGGGAGAGATCGTCATCCACCACAAGGCGAGGTTTAACAGTGAGATTAGTGCGAGGTGGCAAGCATAGAGGAGGATGATGTCCGCCGCGTCGGGATAAGCGCCATAGAGGCCGGTCGTCGCCGGCAGCGCAACGATCGACAGCAGGAACAGCAGGTTGACGAGAACCGACGCCCGGCTCATGCCCGGCGCATAGGCGAGGCGCCGCTGATGGCTGAACCAGAACAGCCCGGCGACGATGAACCCGAGCAGCAGCGCGACCAGATGCGGCACGTATTCGTGCGCGATGCTGCGCCAGTCCGGCGCGCTCGACGTGAATTGCTCCTTCGGGAAGCCGTAGGCGAGCAGTGTCATCGCGACGCCGAAGATCGTGTTGCTCAGCTGCTCGATGCGCCGCGATTCAAAGAAGGCTTCGCCTTGCTCGGCCATGGCCGCCCCAAAATCCCATATTCAAAAAAACGTGCCTACGCACCTTGCCGCAATCGCGCCAGTACTTTTAGCCCGGCATAGCCGTCGGCGGGAGTCAGCCCGGCCTTCGCCTGAAAATTTTTTACTGCCGCCATGGTGTCGTTGCCGACGCGACCGTCGGTGCCGCCGGTATCAAAGCCCATCTGCGTCAGCCGCGTCTGCACCTCCTTGACTTCGGCGAGTGTCAGCGCGCGTTCGGAGCCGGGGAATGGTTGAACGAACGCAGGTGCGCCGAGAATGCGGTCGCCGAGATGGCAGATCGAGAGCGCGTAGTTCATCGACGGATTGTAGCTCTTCACCGCATAGAAATTCGCGCCCACCAGGAATGCCGGTCCACCGGGCACCGGCACCCAGAGCTGCGCCGTCGCCTTCGGTTGCGGAAACGCTTCGCCGTCGGCGCGCGTCACCCCGGCCTGCGCCCAGGCCTCGTAGCTGCGATTGCCGCCCGACGCGCCGTTGGCGTGAACCTCGTAACCCCAATGCTCGCCGCGGCGATATTTCCCGCGGTTGACGAGGTAGCGCGCGCTCGAGCCGAGCGCATCGTCGGGTTTGCCGAACGGCGAGACGCGGCCGTCGCCGTCATAGTCGAAGCCGACATTGAGCCAGACTTCCGGCATCCATTGGGTATGGCCCATCGCGCCGGCCCAGGATCCGTTCATCTCCTGCGGCGTGCCCCAGCCGCGCTCGACAATGCGCAGCGCGTTGATCAGTTCGCTGTCCCAGTACGCGCGCCGCCGCGGCTCGTTCCACGCCAGTGCGGCGAGCGACGGAAACACCGGCCGCATGTGGTTCTTCTGTACGATCGGATCGCCGAAGGTCGACTCCACACCCCACAGCCCGAGCATGATGCCGCGCTCGACGCCAAAGTCGCGTTCGATGCGGCTGAACAAATCGGCGTTCTGCTTCGCCGCATCCTTGCCGGCGATGATGCGCCACTCCGAGACACGGCGGTTGATGTATTGCCAGAGCTGTTCGTGGAATTCCGGCTGATTGCGGATTTCCTTGAATACGCTCATGTCTGGCTCGAGGCGGCCCATCACGCGGTCGAAGGTTTGCGCCGAGATGCCGCGCGACAGCGCGCGCGAGCGGAATTCGTCGCGCCAGCGATCGAACTCGGCCGGCGCGGCAGCGAGATGCGCGGCACGCTGCGCAGAGGCAGCGCGCAGGCGAGCGCGAGCAAGTGTGCGGCGCGTTGGCTGAGGAATCAAAAGGCGTCATGGCCATTCTACTGAGCAATCTGGACGAAGGTGGGCATGCGCGATTGTAGTGCGGCGGCGGTCTGATGACAAGCGCCGTGCCACGCCTCAACGCCATGCTCTACGGAACCGCCTTGGTCTGCACCACGGCCTCGGCATGATCGCCAGCGGCGCCGAGCGGCCGCGGCTCGGGCAACGGCGCCGGCGACACCGTTTCGATCGTTGGCTCGGTGCCATAAAGCTTGCCGCGCGCGCCGATCAAATGCTCATAGGATGCGATCAGCGTGGCGTAAGGGTTCACCCAGATCCAGCCGTCGCGCGTAAAGACCTGGATGTCGAAATGCAGGTGCGTTGAGGTACCGGCGGCCCGATCCATGTAGTTCGAGACCGCGCCGATCTTCTCGCCTTCGCTCACCCTGCGTCCGGACAGCATGCCGTCGGCGTTCATCTGCCCTGGCTCCATGTGCATGTAGCGGAAGCGGATGTGCTCGTTGCGCTCGTTGACCAGCACGAACGCGGCCTGATCGACCTTGGCGCGCACCAAGACGCCGTCGCGCACCGCGACGGTCGGATGTCGGCCCGGCGGGCAGCGATCGGTGCGCAGCGCGCAGGTTGCGGGACGGATGTCCTGACCCGTGTGACCCCAGCCGCCGGGCACTGCCAGGCCTCGAAGCTGCGGCCCTCGCAGAAATTGTCCTGCCAGATGTAGCTGCCATTGATCACTTCATCCGGCGAGGCCGGCGCTTCGCTGACGCGGCAACGCGTGCCGTTGCGCTTACAATCGTCCTTGTTCACATATACCTGCGAGTTGACGTAGGCCGGCGTCTCCTGCAGCGGAAAACGCATTTGCGCGTAGACCGTCGGAGTCCGGCTTGCCGCCGAGGCTGCGGTAGCCCGAGTGCGCGATCAGCTCACCGGGCGGGTGATAGGAGAATTCCGTGCGACAGCTGTTGCGGACGTTCGACCTCGGCGCCACCGGCGATCGGAAAGCGCGACCGCGCCGGCATGCCGCCGGCGACGCGCAGCGACTTGATGAAGTGTTCGGCGACCGGCGAGGCCTCGCGGCACGACAGCCGCCGCGTGCGCGCCACGCTGTCGAGGCACAGGATCGAGACGACGTAGGGCACGCCGAACCTGGTGAAGGAGTAGCGGACAAAACCCTCGCGAACGAAGCGCCTGATGTCGGGATAGCTGCCGGCCAGCGACTTGACCGTCTCGCCCTTGCCGCCCGCGGGATCGTCGATGTTGTAGGTGAGCAGCGAGCCGGTGAGGTGGACCTCGACCGGGCGCGCGAACACGCGAGAAGGCAGGTCGACCTTGGCGTCGAGCGGCAGCGTGAACACCGCGTCATAGCCTGACGGGCCAGCTTCGAATAGATCCGCGTTGTTGAAGCCGGATTGGTAATGCGCCGGCACGAAGGTCGGCGCATCAGTCATGCGGTCGGCGAGGTAGGAGGCGACGTCGAACGGCAGCAGCACCGGGATCGTGCTGTTGCGGATCGTCGCGAACATTGGCGAGGTGGCTGCATTCAACTCGGTCCAGGTCGGCGTGCGCCTGCGATTGAACGGATCGGAACGGCCTGCGCCCGGAAAGGTGAGGTAGGCCATCGCCTCGGGGTTGTACAGATACTTCACCGCGCAATTGGTCGAGCGCGGCGCGCCAGTCGACCCGCGCAAAAGTGATGCCGGGCCGGACGAATTCATCGGCGTGCGGGGTGAGTGGGTTTGCGAGGACGAGAGCGATCGTCAGGGCGACGGCACTTGCGACGCCCCGATTGAGCGACTTCGGAAGACGCGGACCTGCCCCCAGCAATGAACCCCCAGCACTTAAGGCCGTCGTCCCAAACGGCCGCTTCCTTTCTTGTAGCCTTATACCAAGGTTAGTCCTTGGCGCGCTCGACGTAAGAGCCATCTTCCGTCATCACCACAATGCGTGTCCCGGCGGCCACATGCGGCGGCACCATGGTACGTACGCCGTTCGACAATTTCGCTGGTTTGTAGGACGACGACGCGGTCTGGCCCTTGGTCACCGGCTCGGTTTCGACCACCTCAAGCGTCGCTCGCTGCGGCAGCTCGATCGCCACCGGCGTGCCCTCGTACATCGAGAGCTTCACGGTCATGTTTTCCTGCAAGTAGGGGGCGCCATCGCCGACGATGTCGGCGGGAACCTGGATCTGGTCGTAGGTCTCGTTATTCATGAAGTGGAAGCCGTCGCCGTCCTGGTACATGAAGTTGAAGTCACGGTCCTCGACGAAGGCGCGCTCGACCTGGTCGGTGGTCTTGTAGCGCTCGGAGATCTTCACCCCGTCGCTGATGCGCCGCATTTCGAGCTGGCTGACCGGCGTGCCCTTGCCGGGGTGGATGTTTTCGGCGCTGAGGACGACATATAGCTTGTTGTCGACTTCCAGGATGTTGCCCTTGCGGACCGAGCTGGCGATGACTTTCACGGACGATGTTCCCAGATGATTTCTGGCGGGCCTTTTGGGCAAAATGCCTATCCCGGCCGGTCAATTCGGGCTGCAACATACTGATTTGGCCTGCGATTGCTAGTGCAAGACAGTGCAGAAAATGGCTGTAAACGGCCTGATTTCACCTTGGTGGACGCCTGATCGCTTTGCCGACCGCAAGCCATTTCTGGACAAGCGGGCTGCGATCATGGCGCGGTTGCGCGCGTTCTTCGCTGAGAATGGCTTTACCGAGGTCGAGACGTCGGTCCTGCAGGTCTCGCCGGGCAACGAGACCCATTTGCACGCGCCGCGGACCGAGATCCGGGGATCCGGGCATGGCCCTGCGCCGCGCTATTTGCGCACTTCACCCGAATTCTCAGCCAAGAAGCTGCTGGCCGCGGGCGAACAACGGATTTTCGAGTTCGCCCGGGTGTTCCGCGACCGTGAGCGAAGCGATCTGCACCTCACCGAATTCACGATGCTGGAATGGTACCGGGCCGGAGAGCCATATCCCGCGGTGATGGCGGACACTGTCACCGTGGTGGCAAGCGCTGCTGATGCTGCCGGCTCGCGTCATTTCAACTTCCGCGGCCGCACCATCGACGCTTTCGCCGAGCCGGAGATGCTGACGGTGGCCGCTGCGTTTCAACGCTTTGCCGGCGTCGACCTGCTCGCGACCATCGATGGCGGCAGGGGCAACCGGCAACGGCTCGCCGTGGCCGCCGGCGGCCGGGTCCGCGTTGCGGAGGACGACACCTGGTCGGATATCTTTGCAAAAGTGTTGGTTGAACATGTTGAGCCAAACCTTGGCAATGGCGCGATGACATTGCTTTACGAGTATCCGACGCCGGAGGCGGCGCTGGCCCGGGTCAACCCGGACGATGCGCGCGTCGCCGAGCGGTTCGAGCTCTATGCCTGCGGCGTCGAACTTGCTAACGGCTTCGGCGAACTGACCGATGCGGACGAACTCCGGCGCAGGTTCAACGAGGCCATGGACGAGAAGCAGCGGCGCTACGGTGAGCGTTATCCGATCGACGAGGATTTTCTCGCCGCAACCGCGCAGATGCCGCCGGCATGCGGCGTGGCCCTTGGCTTCGACCGGCTGGTGATGCTGGCGGCCGGAGCGACCGCCGTGGATCAGGTGGTTTGGACGCCACCGCAAGAGAGTTGAGACGACGCCAATGGCCGTTGTGAAGATGGGCAGCGCGGCAGCGCCGGCGCGGGATCGCACCATCCGCCGCGCCGACGAACTCGTGGGTCGAGGGCTCGTGGCTGGCGCGTCTGCAGCGGCGCTCGAGATCGTCGTCGCGCGCTATGCGCTGGCGATTACACCTGATGTGGCCGACCTGATCGATCCGAATGATCCAAACGATCCGATCGCACGGCAATTCGTGCCGCGGGAAGAGGAGTTGCAGGCCGCACCGGCCGAGCGCGCCGATCCGATCGGCGACGACAAATTCTCGCCGGTCGACGGCGTCGTGCACCGCTATCCGGATCGGGTGCTGTTCAAGCTGGTGCACGTCTGCGCTGTCTATTGCCGGTTTTGCTTCCGCCGCGAGATGGTCGGACCGGGCAAAGCGTCGGCGATGCCGGAGGTGACCTATCTAAAGGCGCTCGATTACATCCGCTCGCGTCCCGAGGTGTGGGAGGTGATCTTGACCGGCGGCGATCCCTTGATGCTGTCCGTGCGGCGGCTCGCAGAGATCATGCGCGATCTCGCGCAAATTCCGCATGTGCGGATCATCCGTATCCACAGCCGCATTCCGGTCGCCGATCCCGCGCGTATCACCGCCGACATGGTTCGTGCCTTGCGGGTCGACGGCGCGACGACGTGGCTTGCGGTGCATGCCAATCATCCGCGCGAGCTGTCGGCGAAAGCGCGTGCGGCATGCGCGCGGCTCGCCGATGCCGGCATCCCGCTCGTCAGCCAGTCCGTGCTGTTGCGCGGCGTCAACGACGATGCGGCTACGCTTGAAGCGCTGATGCGGTCGTTTGTCGAGTGCCGCATCAAGCCGTACTATCTGCATCACGGCGATCTAGCGCCGGGCACCGCACATCTGCGCACGACCATTGAGGCCGGGCAGGCGCTGGTCGCCGCGCTACGCGGCCGCGTCTCCGGGCTTTGCCAGCCGGAATACGTGATCGATATCCCGGGCGGCTTCGGCAAGGTTCCGCTTGGTCCAGGCTACCTGTCGCGCGATCTCGCCGAAGTTGCCGGGACGGTCCGCTATCGCGTGACCGACTACTGCGGCGAAGTGCACCTTTATCCGCCGCAGTCGGAGGGCGGCGGGGGATGACCGAGCCGCAACTCCCCGAAAATCGCGAAAGCGAGGCCCCGGCGGATAAGGGGGCCGACGAGGGCAATCGCACCCTCGAGAATATAGTGCTCGCCGGGTTTTTCGTCGTTCTGGTTGCAGCAGGGATCTGGTTGCTCGGCACCATGGCCGATGTGCGCAAGGCCCAGGATTGCGCCGCCCAGGGCCGGCGCAATTGCCAGACAATTGAAGTGCCCGAACGATCTCGCTAAGTTCGATTGCAAGTTGGGTAAGGAGAATCGCCATGAGAACCTCGACTGCGATTGTTGCGCTCTTCGTGCTTGCGAGCGTTTCGCAGCTTTCAGCGCAGGATGGTCGAACGAATACCGGTGGCAGCGGGGCGACAAGTTCGAGCCCCTCGAGACCGCTCGGTGTTGGCGAGAAGATAGCCCCGCATGCGCAGCCCAAGGCGACCGATCTGCCGCCCGGCGCGAGCAGCAATGATCAGATCAGCGCCGAAGACAAGGCGCTCGATCGCAAGCTGAAAGGCATTTGCCGCGGCTGCTGAGGCTGATTGCAGAGAGCATCGTCGCCCGGTCAATAGCCGCGCTGCCAGTCGACCACATTGCGCAGTGGCCGGCCATCGAGATAACAGCGCAGGTTTTCGCAAAACAGCTCGACGCCGCCATGATGGGCGACGTCGGTCGCTCCCGACGTGTGGGGCGTGATCAGCACGCGCGGATCGGACCACAGCCGCGCCGGCGGCGGTCGCTCGAATTCGCCGACATAAACATCGAGCACGGCGCCGCGCAGTTGGTTGCGGGCCAGCGCGCCGGCCAGCGCGTCCTCGTCAATGATCTCGCCTCGCGCGACGTTCACCAGTACAGCGCCCTGTTTCAAGGCGGCAAAGCGCGCGGCGTTGAACAGCCCGGAGGTTTCCGGCGTCCACTGGGTGCAGATCACAACGAAATCACTGAACTTAAGGAAGCGATCGAGGTCATCCGTGGTCCCGATCTCGCCAAAACCTTCGGGCAACGGACCGGCGGGCCGCGTTCGGCGGGTGCCGACAACGCGCATGCCAAGCGCGGCGCACAGCCGGCCGACCTCCATGCCAATGCCGCCGGCACCAACAACGCAAGCGGTCTTTCCGGCCAGCAACAACGACCGGTAGGTGCGCACGTCGAGCTCGCCACCTTGGCGGTCGGCCTCAGCGCGGTCAAATGCCTTGGCAAAATGCAGGATGCCGGCGATCGCATATTCGGCGATCCCGAGCGTGTTGCCGACGCCACGCGAGGTGGTCACCAGAACGTCACTGCCCCAGAGGTCGCCAAGCCGCAGGTTGCTCGCGCCGGCGGGGCGTTGGTGAAACCACTTCAATTTCGGCGCCCGCGCCCGCAAATCGAGTGGGAACGGCCAACCGCCAAGAATGATTTCAGCGTCTGCGAGCAGTCGGTCGCGTTCTTGCAGGCTACCTTGGCCCGTCGCGTTCGGCGCGAGATAGCGGGTGGCGGCAAATGCCGGCCAGCTCTCACGGATCTCGCCGTCGAACCAGCCGCCGGCATCGACCAGATGAACCTGCTGGTCGACCGCTGCAATGCTGGCCTTCTCGGCCGGCGTGATGCGCTGGATGTTCAGGACTTCGATCACTGGCAGGTCTCTCGGTGAACGTGAGACCTAAGCTTACCTTGGCAACGGCTCGATGTTCAAATCCGTTGCGCCGACGCGCTCGTACACGACGCGCGTGCCGCTTGTGCTGGCCAGGCGCCGATGTCCAGACGGGGGACGATGATCTTCTGCTTCGCGGGGAAGGTGGCAAGGATGGTCGAGTTGTAGGATATCAGTTTGTTCCCCTTGTCATCCAGCATGGTGCAATGGACGCGAATGTCCTTGACCGCAAAATCATTTGGATTGGTGACCTCAGCGCGGACGCCGTACGGCCCCGTGCTGGAATTCCGCGACATTTCGATGTCGATATTGGTGATGGCGGCCTGCTGAGCTTGCGCCGTGTGTGCCGGTACCAGGCCGGCCGCGGCAATCGCCGAGGTCAATGTGACCAGTCCGAGGAGCTTTGACATGACCGAGCTTCCGATGAGGACTCTTGCTTTGGGTGAGGGGCATGGGTGGGTGATCGGCCCGGACACCGCGGGGCGGCAATCCAGCCGGTCGCCACGTCACATAGCTGATCGGTTCACGGCCATATGAGAGCTGGATCACAGATCGGGGCCCTCATTTGGCACTCGGCGTCTATTCCGGAGGGGCAGGGTAGCCCGCTTGCATTGCCAAGATCGGCTGGGCCAAGATGATTTCCAAGGCCGCACGGCGATAACGCCGGCGCGAACACGAGAAGATCAGACTTGACGATCTGATCCGACGGAGGAAACCAATGCCCCTGCCTCAAGACGTTGATGCCACCACGCCGAAATTCCTGCGCGACAAATACGCTGTTGTTGGCGTCGGCGAGACGACTTACACCCGCGGCTCCAGCATGACGACGCGGGCGATGGCGACGCTCGCCGTCCGCAACGCCATGAACGACGCCGGGCTGAAGGCGTCGGAAATCGACGGCATGCTGTCGTATCAGTCGAATGATTCGGTGTTCTCGCCCTTCGTCGCCGGCGATCTCGGCATCCGCCTGAACTTCTACATGGACGTGTTCGGCGGGGGATCATCGACCGAAGCGCTGGTCGGCATCGCGATCGGCGTGATCGAGGCGGGCATGTGCAAGACCGTCGTGATCTTCCGCTCGATGAACGGCTTCTCGCAGGTACGCATCGGCGGCACCGGCGTGCGCTCGGCCGCGCCGGTGTCGGGCGACGCCCTGCACAGCCGCTCGTATGGCTGGCAGAGCGCGGGACAATCGTTCGCGCCGTCGTTCATGCGCCATATGTACGATTACGGCACGACGCCGGAGCAGGTCGCGGCCGTTCGTGTCACCCACAGCCATCACGCGTCGAACAATCCGAAGGCCTATTACAAGAAGCGGCTGACCATCGACGACGTCGTCAACAGCCGGATGATCTGCAAGCCGCTGCACCTGCTCGATTGCTGCGTCGAGACCGACAACGCCAACGCGATCATCGTCACGACGGCGGAGCGCGCGAAGAACCTGAAGCAGCCGCTGGTGCAGATCCGCAGCGTGGTCGGCCGCTGCTGCAAGCCGCGCGCCGACATGCACTACCAGACCGGTCCGATTTCGACGGTCGCTGGCCACTACGGCAAGGATATTCTCTGGCCCAACGCCGGGCTCGGACCTGAAGACGTCGACCTCACCGGCTCCTACGACGCCTTCACCTTCACCACCATGCTGCAGCTGGAAGATTACGGCTTCTGCAAGAAGGGCGAGGGCGGTCACTACGTCTCTGACGGTACCATCAAGCTTGGCGGTAAGCGTCCGAACAACACCTCGGGCGGCCATCTCTGCGAGGGCTACACCCACGGCATCGCCATGGTGATCGAGAACGTGCGCCAGTTGCGCCACGACGTCGACGACAGCTGCCCGATCGGTCCTGACGGCAAGCGCCAGCACACCTACGACTACCGCGAGGGCGGCTGCCGCCAGGTGAAGAACGCTGAAGGTCGCGCCAATCTCGGCTGGGCGATGCCCGGCACCGGATCGGCGATGGTCATGCGGCGCGGCTAGGGCGCGCGGGCTTGCCCGGTTCGTGCCACCGAAATGCACCGGCCTCATCCTTCGAGACGCGCTAGTGCTAACACGCGTCTCGGAGCGCTCCTCAGGATGAGGATCAAGGCAACACGATAAGGATGCAAAAACAATGATCAATGCGACTTACCTTGGCATGCCGCTCGAGATCAACGAGCTCGATCACGAGAACCTCGAATACTTCTCTTACGCGGCGAAGCATGATTTCCGCCTGCAGCGCTGCACGTCGTGCAAGCTGATGCGCTACCCGCCGGCAACCGCGTGCCCGTGGTGTACCGAATTGAAATCGGAATGGGTGTCGGTCGAAGGCAAGGGCACCGTGCATTCCTACACCGAGGTGCATCATGCCATTCAGCCGGCGTTCAAGGTGCACACGCCGTACCTCGTGCTGCTGGTCGAGCTCGATACCCAGAGCGGCAAGCCGACGAAGGAAGAGGGCCTGCGCGTGATCGGCAACCTGACCACGCCGGACGGCAAGCTGGCGTCGCGCGAGGATGTCGAGAAGGTCGGCATCGGCACGCGGGTGCGCATGACGTTCACCGACGTCGCGCCGGGCCTTGCGCTGCCGCAATGGACCATCGACACCGGCGCCGGCAGCGCCAAGCCGTGGCGGTATCCCGGATAGCTGCAACTCGTTCGCGACAATAGCAGCCGGCCGCTCCCCACGTGTGTGGGGATAGCGGTAGGCGGCCTCTTGCGCCGGAACGGACGTTCGCGTTGATGCTTGTCACAAAAGTGTCACGAACGACTCCGCCGTAAACCGAGGCCGCTCATGTTGCGCTGGTTCCACGCCCTGATGCCGAAGGAGGAGCGCTTCTTCGACATGTTCGCCGAGCACTCGCGCGCGGTGGTCGCGGGCGCGAAAGCGCTCCGCGCGATGCTCGAAGGCGGCGATGCGATTGCCAAGAACTTTCAAATTGTGATGGATCGCGAGCAGGACGCCGACAATGTCACCCGCGAGGTCCTGATCGCGGTGCGCCGCACCTTCATCACCCCGTTCGACCGCGGCAACATCCGCGACCTCATCACCTCGATGGATAACGCCATCGACCAGATGCAGAAGACCGCCAAATCTGTTCGCTTCTTCGAAGTGACGACGTTCACCGCCGAGATGAAGAAGATGGGTGACGACATCGTCGAATGCGCTGAACTCGTGCAGCGCGGCGTGCCGCTGTTGCGCTCGATCAGCAGCGAGGCTGGCAACCTGAGCGCGATCAGCGAGAAGATTTCGGCGCTGGAGGGCCATGCCGACGAAATGCACGACCGCGGGCTGCACGAGCTTTACCGCGCCAACGCCCAGAGCGGCAACGCGCTGGCGTTCTTCGTCGGCAACGAAGTCTACGACCACCTCGAAAAGGTCGTCGATCGCTTCGACGACGTCGCCAATATCCTCCATGGCATTGTGATCGAGCACGTCTGAGGACGCGAGCGGATGGAAGCGAGCCTCACCCTGCCGTTGCTGGTGGCGCTGATCGCAGTCGCGCTGGCGTTCGACTTCCTGAACGGCATGAACGATGCGGCGAATTCCATTGCGACTGTGGTGTCGACCCGGGTGCTGCGGCCGCAATATGCGGTGGCGTGGGCGGCGTTCTTCAACTTCGTCGCCTTCCTGGTGTTCGGTCTGCACGTCGCCGAAACCGTCGGCCGCGGCATTGTCCAGGCCGACATCGTCACTGCGCGCGTCATCTTCGGCGCGCTGACCGGCGCGATCATCTGGCAGGTCATCACCAACCGGCTCGGGATTCCATCGTCGTCCTCGCATGCGTTGATCGGCGGTCTGGTCGGCGCCGGCCTCGCCAAGGCCGGCATCAATGCGGTGGTGTGGGCGGGCGTGTCCAAGACCATCGGCGGCATCGTGTTCGCGCCCGGGCTTGGTCTGGTCCTCGCGCTGTTCCTGATGCTGGCGATGTCATGGCTGTTCGTGCGCTTCACGCCGTTCGGCGTCGATCGCTTCTTCCGCCGTGCCCAGTTCGTGTCGGCGTCGCTCTACGCACTCGGTCACGGCGGCAACGACGCACAGAAGACCATGGGCATCATCGCGGTGCTGCTCTATTCGCAAGGCTATGGCGGCGCCGAGTTTCACGTGCCGTTCTGGGTTGTGATGGCTTGCCAGGCGGCGATGGCGGCGGGCACGCTGGCCGGCGGCTGGCGCATCGTCAAGACCATGGGCTCGAAGATCACGCGCCTGACGCCGATGCAGGGCTTTTGCGCGGAGACCGGCGGCTCGATCATGCTGTTTGCCGCGACCGAACTCGGCATTCCCGTCTCGACCACGCACACCATCACCGGCAGCATCATCGGCGTCGGCGCTGCGAAGAGGGCGTCCGCGGTGCGCTGGAGCGTGGCGCGCGAGATCGTCACCGCCTGGATCATCACGATACCGGCGGCAGGCTTGATCGCCGCGCTCAGCTACTTCGCGGCCGGACTGCTCGGCTGAACGGCGCCCTGATTAGCCGTGCTGATCAATATTTAAGCACAAGCTTTGCGAACATTTGCCGCTGCATACAGGCTTCACGTCACGGTGCGCGATCTCTAGTCTCAGTGCAACGATTTCTCCGAAATTGTATACGCGACGGAATGATTTTCATGCGCTGCCTGGTGGTCGCCGACCTGCATTACTCGCTGCCGCAATTCGACTGGCTGCTGCAGGCGGCGCCGCAATTCGACCTTGTGATCTTCGCCGGTGACGCGCTCGACATCGGCTCGATTGTCGATTTCCGCGCCCAGATCGTCGTCGTGCAGAAATATCTCTCGATGCTTTCTGCGGTGACACGCGTCGTCGTCTGCTCGGGCAATCACGATCTCGACGCGCGCAACGAAGAAGGCGAGAAGGTGCCGCGCTGGCTCGAGGCAGTTGCGCGAGCACAACATCATCTGCGACGGCGAAAGCTTTTCGATTGGCGACACGCTGTTTTCTGTCTGCCCGTGGTGGGACGGCCCGATCGTCAAGCAGCGCATTGCCGATCAGCTCGACGCCGATGCCGGCAAGCGTGTCGGCAAATGGATCTGGATCCATCACGCGCCGCCGGCGAACTCGCCGGTCAGCTGGGGCGGCAAGCGCTTCTTTGGTGACCCTGATCTCGTCGGCTGGATCGAGCGCTATCAGCCTGATCTCGTGATTTCAGGCCACGTCCATCAGTCGCCGTTCGTGCGCGACGGTTCGTGGTTCGACCGGCTCGGCAACACCTGGGCATTCAACGTCGGCCACCAGTTCGGCCGGCCGCCGGCGCACATGGTGCTCGATCTCGCGACGAACGAAGCGTTCTGGATGTCGGCCGCCGGCGCCGAGCGGCTTGATCTCGCAGCGCCGCTCAAGCGGCCGGCGCCGCCGATCACGCGGGCGCCGGAGTGGCTCATATCCTTGGATCGGATTGCCGATCCGAGCCTGGCGACACCTCAGCCGGTGCCAGGTTGATCATGCTCTGCAGGAGATCGCCGACCATCGCGAGGTGGTTGCCGTGGCCGGCATATTGCCGGCGCAGGTCCGCAAGGTAGGTGGTCGCGACATAGAGCCGGCGCGCCAGCAGTTGCGCGACCAGGAGCGCTACCTCAGGTCTGTCGCGCAGGAAGTGCGCGGCATCGTCGATCTGGTAGATGGTCGTCTCAGTCGCCGCCCGCACCGCCGCGGTATGGTCCTGCTCGAGCAGCACGCTCATCTCGCCGAAGATCGCGCCCGGCTCGGCGATGCTCGCAACAACGACGTCGCCGCGCACGACCTCGACGCGGCCGTCGATCAAAATGTAGAGACGTCCGGTGCGGCCGCCCTCGTGCAGGATCAAGTCGCCGGCTGCGACCTTCTTCTCAAGGCCGCCGACGCAATACTGCAGCATCGCTTTCATGCAAATCCCCCTGCCGGCACGAGGAAGTTAAGCACAAGGCATGGCGGGTGGCGAGGTAGCGGGCTGCTCTTTAAAGCGCCTCGCAGCTTTGCGAGGAGTGCGCTTCGCCGTAGCTTTCCTTCAGCTTGACGATGTGAACCTTGCGCGCCTCGGCGCCCTTCGAGGCCGGCTCCAGCGTCAGCACCGCTTCGTCCCGGGTCGGTCCGGCGGCGTTGACGATGTAGGCGCGCACCGTGCAGCGGAAGCGCTGCTCGCAGGTGTTGGTCAGCTCCATCACGAACGTGGCGTTCGGCGTGAAGTCGGAATTGTTGACGACGCACTTGTGCTCGTCCGGCGGCGTCTGACCCTGGTCCTGCGGCGGCTGCTGGCCGGACTCGTCTGGCCCGGCGAGGGCGGGTCCGCTTAGACTGGTGACGACAAGGAGGGCCGAAAACAATCGCGCGGGCTTTGCGGGCATGGATGACCTTCCCATTGGGTGCATTGACCCTTGGTGCCCTCGGCGCGCAAGCTGGTTCACAAAGGCGCGACCAGCGGCCAGAAACAACGACCCCAGGGGAGCAAACGCATGAAAATCATCGACGCCCAGGTGCATATCTGGAAGGACGCGACGTCGGCGCCGTCGGGCATCCATCGCAAGGTGAAGTCCTTCCTCGCCGAGGAATGCCTGAAAGAAATGGACGAGGCCGGCGTCGATGCCGCGCTGATCCATCCGCCGGTGAGTTGGGACCCCGACGCCAACGAGCTCGCGATCGAGGCCGCGAAAAAATATCCGGATCGTTTTGCCGTGATGGGCCAGTTCGCGCCGGACAAGCCGGAGAACCGCAAGCTGGTGAAGACCTGGCGCAGCCAGCCCGGCATGCTCGGCTTGCGCTGGCCGCTTTTGACCGAGCAGCAGCAGAAGTGGCTCGACGACGGCACGCTCGACTGGCTGTGGCCGGAAGCCGAAGCCGCCGGCGTGCCGATCGCAATGATGGCCGGATTGTTCCTGCCAAAATTCCGCGCCATCGCGGAAAAATATCCGAAGCTGAAGCTCGTGATCGATCACTGCGGGCTCAACCGCCACGGCCAGGACGACGCGGCTTTCATCCATCTCGATGAGCTCGTGAAGACAGCGAAGCTTCCGAACGTCGCGCTGAAAGCGACCGGCGCGCCGCACTATTCGACCAAGGGCTATCCGTTCAAGAACATCCAGGATGGCTTGCACCGCATCTATGATGCGTTCGGGCCGAAGCGTTTTTTCTGGGGCACCGATATCACGCGCATGCCGTGCTCTTATCGCCAGTGCGTCACGTTCTTCACCGAGGAATTGCCGTGGCTGAAGGGCCGCGATCTGGAGGACGTGATGGGCCGCGGCCTGTGCGAGTGGCTCGGCTGGGATTATGCGAGCGTGCGCGGCAGGTAGCGTTTAGCTGAGCAACTCCTACGCCGCGCAGCTTTTGAGACAATCCGTGCGGGCGAAACCTGGGGCGAGCGCAGCCCTGGGTTTCTTTTCCATCTTTGGTTGGGAGCGCCACTGCTGTCGTGGCCGCTCAACCCGGGCTACGGGGCAGCGAGGCACCCCCTTCACATTTCTGTCAGAAATGGGCGTTTTAACTTAAATTGTGCCGATGGCGCGGCAAACCTTTGGCAAACCATCGAAAAATTGGCTCACCTATGCAGCTGAGCGACCCCTCCCTTCCGCAGAAGGGCTATTTGCGACGCGCCTGATTGCCTATACGCGCGCCGGCCGCCTGCGAGCACACCATCATTCACCAACGCAGCGGCGTCGTTCCTGATCGCGAACCCTTCGTTCGCGCAACACCAAGAAGGTCAGTCAATGTTGCGTAGCGTACTCTGCGCGCTGGCGCTCGTCAGCGTGATCCCTGCCGCTGAGGCCCGTGGCCTCCATCATCACCATGGCCATCACGGCACGCCGTGGTGCGGCATCTATCTCTCGAGCTATCTTGGCAAGCACGATCGTAACCTCGCGCTGGCACGCAATTGGGCGCGTGAAGGCTCGCCTGCACCGGGGCCGGGCGTCGGCGTCGTCGCAGTGTGGCCGCATCACGTCGGCATCATCACCGGGAAGGCGGCTGACGGCGAGTGGATCGTGCACTCCGGCAACGACGGTAACGCCGTCCGGACGCGGCCGCGCTCGCTCGCCGGCGTCATTGCTTTTCGCTATGTGAGCTGAAGGTCGCGTACGCCGAACCCGCATGGCCGGGCATCGCCGTTCGAAGAACGCATAGCTCTGTCGCCCGGCCACCTCGGCGTTCATCTGCGGCGTCATGAACTATGACCCCGGCCTCCGCGGCGGTATAACCGCAGGCAGTCGACGGAGGAGCAGGGACAATGCCGGAAGATCTGACTGGCCGCGTCGCGCTGGTGACAGGCGGCGCGAGCGGTATCGGCACGGCGACGGCGAAAGCGCTGGCAAAATCCGGCGCCAAGGTCGTGGTCAGCGACGTCAGTGACGGCGCTGCGCTCGCCAGGGACATCGGGGGCGCTTATGTGCGCCACGACGTCACCAGCGAGGATGACTGGATCCGGCGATCGCGTTTGCCAAATCGACCTTCGGCGGCCTCGATATCCTCGTCAACAATGCCGGCATCTTCCTGATGAAGCCGACGCCGGCAACGTCGCTGGAAGAATTCCGCCGCGTACTGCAGGTCAATGTCGAGGGCGTGTTTCTCGGCTTGAAGCACGGCATCCCCGCGCTCGCCGAGCGCGCGGCGAAGTGGGACGGCGGGGCCAGCGTGGTCAACCTGTCGTCGGTCGCCGGCCTCGTCGGCCAGGCCAACACGCTGGCCTACAATGCCTCGAAGGGCGCGGTGCGGCTGATGACCAAATCGTCGGCGATGGAATGCTCCCGCGGCAGCATCAAGGTGCGCGTCAATTCCGTGCACCCCGGCGTCATCAAGACGCCGATGATGGCGCGCGCGATGGCCGAGGTTGCCTCGCGTACCGGCATCGGCTCCAACAGCGTCGAGCAGCGTTTTACGGAGAGCCACCCGATCGGCCGGCTCGGCCGCGACACCGACGTCGCCAATGCAATCGTCTTCCTGGCCTCCAACTCCGCCGCCTTCATGACCGGCTCGGAGCTCGTCGTCGACGGCGGCTGGACCGCGACGTGACCTCATCCTGAGCCGTCAGGCGGCCTTGCGCAGCGGAAAGGCCTCGCGCCGTCGCGCCGCGATGCCACAGCCGCAAGCGTGGCTGGTCTCGTCCTCGATGTCGAAGCCGAGCTTTTCCAGCGTAGCGCGCAGTCTCTGGTTGGCGGCTGCCTTCTGGGCATCGACCCACACCACGATCATGCCGTTCGCGGCAACGAACGCCGCCAGCCGCTCGAGCGTCGGCTCCAGCGCGTTGAACGTGCGCTGGCGCCAGTCGACCAGCACGGCATCGTACTGCCGCGTCGGATGGCCGGAATTGGCCGCAGCCGCGGCGCGGGCGTAGCCGAGGCGCTGCAGCTCGAGCATGAGCTCGAGGCTCTTGGCGCCGGCGACCAAAATGCGGTGGTCTTTTGTGCCGCGCGCGAGCGCGATCATCGGCTCGATGATGCGATCATGGGCGCGAGTTTGAGCAGAGAAATTCACGGTCGTCACCATTTGCTTCGCGGAAGCGGGCGGGGCGCCACGAGGCGCGGCCCTGCTTCCGCTCGTTGTCGATGCATCAGATGGCGAACTCGCCATATAAACGCGAGAGGGATGGATCGCGCGCCGTATAGTGAACTCATAAAGGGTGGCGAACACAAAAGGGCGCAGTGTTCATGACTGCCCTCGGACCTCGTGGTCGACGGCGGCTGGACCGCGACGTGATTTTTTTGGCCTCATCCTGAGAGCCTGACCGAAAAAGCAACACGCAATTTCGGGATTCTCCAAGGTCTTGGAAATAAATCGTTTTCTCGTCATGGCCGGACTTGTCCCGGCCATCCACGTCTTTCTGGCACAAACCTTCGTAAGACGTGGATGCCCGGCACAAGGCCGGGCATGACGAGCTAAGCGATAAGTCCCGATTTTCCTCTACGCATTTTGTGTCAGACTTTGAGGAGCCGCGCCGCAGCGCGAAGCGCGAAGGCGGGGCGTCTCGAAGGATGGCGGCACGGGAGGCGCAATCGCGCTATAGTCCCCGCATGTCCACGCGCTACCGCCTGATCGGCTCGACCGCCTCGCCCTATGCGTTGAAACTGCGCGCGATCCTGCGCTATCGCCGCATCCCGCACGACTGGGTCATCATGACCAAGCAACTGCGGCAGACAGACGGCGCACTTGAAGCCGAGCCTGATCCCGGTGCTGCAATATCCCGACGGCAGCTTTCGCGGCGAGACCACGGCGCTCGCCTACGATCTCGAAGCGCGCCATCACCCCCGCTCGATCATCCCCGACGACAAGGCGGTCGCCTTCGTGTGCGATCTCCTGGAAGACATGGCCGACGAGTGGGCCGTAAAACCGCTGTTCTTCTATCGCTGGTGGGACGAGGAGGATCAGGCCTACGTCTCGCGCTGGGCCGGCGAGGAATGGTCGACATCGGAAGCTGAAACCGGCAGCGCCGAGGAAATCGCGGAATTCCGCCGCCGCCAGATCGCGCGCATGCCGATCCTCGGCGCGACCGCCGAGAACCAGCCGCTGCTCGAAGAGAGCTACCGGCGCATCCTCGTCGCGTTCGAGCCGCATGTCGGCATGACGAAATACCTGTTCGGCAGCCGGCCCTCGCTCGCCGACTTCGCCTGGTACGGCCAGCTCGCCCAGCTCGCGACCGATCCCACGCCGATGCGCATCATGCGACAACTCGCGCCGATGACCGATCACTGGGTGCGCCGCCTCGACGACGCCTCCGGCGTCGACGGCGCATGGGCGTCGCGGGAGGACGCGCTGTCGGAGTCGGGATGGGTGGCGGCACTGCTCGCGATTGCGGGCGAAGTCTACCTGCCGTTACTCGTCGCCAACGCTGAAGCCTTCGCACAAGGCCGCGACAAGCTCGAGATTGCAGCGTGGGGCCTGCCTTACGTGCTGACGCCGTTCAAATACCAGGTGAAGTGCCTGGAGAGCCTGCGCGGGCGGTTCGCGGCGCTCTGTGCCGACGACCGCGCAGTGCTGCGGCCGGTGCTGGAGCGGACGGGGTGTTGGGGCATCTCGGTCGAGCGGAAAGAATGCGAGCACGAAGGCGAACGTCGGCAATGCCCCGCCTAAGGTCGATACACTTCGGCGACGGACGTTGGCTGAATTGACAACCAAGAGGGATGCTTAGGAGTACATCATTCGTAATTACAGACGATTCCATTTCGCGGGGTCTTGTCGGTCGGCCTTGCATGGCTTATCCGCGCATCGTTCAGCAAGGCGACACCGCCCGCCATTGCCCACTGTCCTGATCTTTGGGCGATGATCTTAACTCCGGAATCGGGACACATCGTCATGGGTTGGTTTCCTGGATGGGCCGACGACTATGGCGATGACAGCTTGGTGGACGGCTGTCTATTTTTGGGCCTAGCATTAGTGATATCTCCTGCAGGCCCGGGAATACGGAGCTTGTTCGCATTGTCGATTCCGAGCGAAAAGATGCGCTGTCGAACTTGCAGCACGATTGAAGAAAAGAAAGTTCACGACGAGGACATGGCGAATGTTCAAGGCATGACACAGCCCTCGCACATTGAACGAGCGCTAGTTTGAAAGACAGCCGCACGCTGGAGACTGCTGGGAAACGAAAGCTGTCAAATGCAGAGCTTCGATAGACATTCAGCATTCAGCTCTCCGAGACAACAGACCCGTCCAAGGAACAACAGACGCGAGCAGGATTAGCAATACGGGGCACCGCCAACCTGCTGAAGCTTATCGACAAGCTGCCCCTGGTAGACGCCAAATGGGTCAGGACGCCGCCTCCAGCAGAAGCAATCGGCGTCGTTATGGCCATGGGGCCCGTAGCCATCAACGACGGGATCGTTCTCTTCGGGCGTGCTTGTCGTGTTCAACGCAGCGGCGTCAGGAACTCAAGTTGCGACAAGAGCGGAAGCGCTCGCGCGCGCGCTGATAGAAAATGGCATCATGGCTCGATCAGCCTCGGCCCAGAGCGATCAGAATTAAAAGACGACCGGCCAACCAATCTCCAGATTGTAGTTGCTAGCAAGCCCTCCGTCGTTCCCCGGCGCCTAAAGCCGATAGAAATCAAAACGATTGCCGATTTTCTTTCGCAACATTCACCGCAAAAGTTCGAATTGGTCGTCAGCGGCGAAAGTCCCGAGCCTGATATCTACGCTGCGGACATACAGAAAGCGCTGACAGACGGGGGATGGGAGCTAGAAAGCCGCACTTACGCGAGCAACCTGCAAGAAGGCATTACGTCGATGGCCATTAGACCGATGAGCACGCCGCCCAACCAAGACGTAAACAATCCGCCTGTCGAAGTCTTATTTGCGCAGGCATTTGCGAGAAGCCCATGTTCCATCTGGGCCCCGCGCATCGGGAAGCACCGCTACCGCCACGCGCGAGACGTTTCACTATCACAATAGGCAATTTGCCAAATGGATAAGGCGAAAATCATTCTTCACGCTACTAGTGGAGGTGAGGTCGTCGCTGCTTTCCTACGCGCCGCCCACAAGCCACACCACCCCCCACAGACACAGCGCATGCATCGTGTTGTCGGTCACGGTGTAGACAATCGCCGTGAACGCGATGTCGAATTCGCGGTTGGGCGTGGTGTTGGCGCGCGCGGCCTCGAAGGTGCGGCCGCGGATAAGTTTTAGCCAGGGTGTGGCGAGCGACCAGCGGTCGATGATCCAGTGCGGCACGAACACCGCGATCGCGAACAGCGGCGACAGGGTGCCGACCATCGCGCAGACCGCAACGGTGTAAACAGCGACATGGATGGTGCAGGCCCTAAAACCTTCGGCGCCCGGCTTGCTCTTGGTCAGCGCCATCCATTTCGATTGCAGGAGATAGTCGCCGATCAGGTGACCGAGGATTGCGAGGATGAAGAGGCGTTCCATTGATCATCACCCCGGTTATTTCGTCCAAGACAACAGGCGTCTACTTTACGCGCGGAATTTAATTCTGCGCCAATGCGCGGCTAGGCTGTGGCGTTGGCAAAATTCGTTTTTTCGGTGAGGGGCACGGATGTTTGCGTTTGTCTGGCTCGTGGCGGGGCTGGTCATCGGCTGGACCGTTTGCGCGCTGATCGACCGGATCGAGGCCGAACGCGTCGGGCCGGGCCGACCGCGACGGCGTTTCGTGCCGGGAGACTGGCTGCTTTGGCTGCTTGTTGCGGTGCTCGTGCTGGCGATGTTCGCAATCAGGGCAACTCCGACAGCCTGTCCAAGGAGCTGCTTTCGATCAAGTCGATATTTGTCGGTCCACGCTTCGGCCCGTTTGTGCTCGGAGCGATCGCCGGCGTGCTGGCATTCCGCTGCCGCGAGCCGATTGTCGACACTTTGAAGGAGACGTTTGACGCCGTCCTTGGGAAGGCCGAGCAGCCGGCCTGGGCGTTGCAGAGCGGGGTCGCCCTGGCGCTGATCGCGGTTGTCGTGCTGATCGTTAAACCCGACCTCCTGGATCACATCAAGTCGGTCAAGGCTGGCGGTTTCGAAGCGACGTTTGTTGCCCGCTCGGCAACGGTTCGGACAGCGAGACTTGAAAATGGCGATCTGACCGAAAAGCTTGCGATCAGCCTCTATAGCAATTACGAGCGAGATTTTCTCGGTCCTGCCGGGCCGCGGGGCAGGGCTCGCGAGTGGTTCGATCAACTCGGCGGTTTGCCTGAGCGATTTTCGATCGCGACGACTTTGTTTCAGAACTACGTCGAGATCGTCATCAAGTCGGTCATCTGCCTGGACGAGAACGACGTGCGGCGGATGGCGCTCGATGACCCCGATCTCATCGCATATGCCGCGACCTGGCAGCGTTTCATTCTGGACTTGAACGATGGCCACAACGATTTTTCGGAAGCGGCCCTGCGCTCGGTTCTCGAAGATCTGCGTGCGCGCTCAATGCGGTTTGCCGACCACGTGACGCGCCTCGCGCCAAAGTGCGAGACAAAGATCAAGGCAGTCGCTCGTTCGGACGTGTCGCCGGCAGCGGATGCTGGGCATCATCTGGTATTACTTCACCCTGGCTGAAAGGGTCGCGAAGCGCGACGTGCGCGAAATTCGCGGCGTGACCATCCTTGATCCGTATCTTGCTGCAGCGACGGGTGATCTCCTGTCGTTCCTGGTTGATCAGAAGGAGAAGGCCAATTTTCTCGCGAAAGCCCTCGCCAAATTTCCAAAATGGCTCGATCTCGTGACCGGCAATCCACGTTTTGCTCGATGAGCGAGCAAGTACAAGAGTTCGGTTCCCCGCCGATCAACGAGGGCATTGACGAGATCAATTACGCTATCGCCGGGGCCGACAACTTGATGGCGAGGAGTGTCGAGCGGAGACAAGGCGACATTGCCGATCGGGCAAACGCCAACGCGATTTATGACGTTTATATCGTCAACCTGATGGTGTTGCTGACGTCGAAGATCGAAATCTTAAATCAGCGCGCACTCGCCAACGAGCCGATCACGCCTGAGCTGCGCCAGGAATGGGTCACCGCGGTGAGCAGACTGTCGGCGATCATGCGAGCAAGATCCAAGGCGCCGATCAACGGGATTCGTGTTCCCGCCACCGCGCTCAGCGCGACCGCGTTGGCCCGCCTGCCTGTCATTGCGATGCGCCGGGAGCGAGATTTCGATGCCGATCGTGCACTCGCATTGAGCGCGGTTCTGGTAGACGGAAATGTCTCCGAAGCGTCAGCGCAGAATTGCAACGCGGCTCGCTTCTATCTTCGCGATGCGCGGGATCTGCTGCCAGAACTGGCAGACAATAGCACCGAGGAGGCGCGGCTACGGCAGTGGGTCAATCTCACCGTGGCAAGGGTGAATGCGTCCTGCGAGCAGGGCGAGACCGGCGGCTAAACCGGGCCGCCGCCAAGCTCGCGCGCCATCGCAAGCGGCGCCCATGTGGCCAGCGCCGCCGCAATGATAGTTGCCCAGATGAAAAGCTTAAGTTTCATGACTGCACCTGATGCGCAAAATATAGCTCCTTTTCCGGCGTGGCTCAAGGAGGCCAGAGCGGCACGTTTTGCTCAACTCTTCTTCATCATTATGAACATAACGTCAGGCGGGTCCAATCAGACGTTCCCCGCGCCACGCCGCAACGCACCCTTGATCAGGATCAATCGGCCGGCCATCGCCGGTGCTTCAATGTCGGCCTCAATGGAGGCGGTCATGCGCAGGCCATTCCTTGTTCCGCTGTCGATTGCAGTCATCCTCATCGTCCTGATGCTCGGGCTTCGAGGCCGCGTCTTATTCGGGGCCCCGGCCGTGGGGCATGATGGGGCCAGGCATGATGGACGGTGGCGCCCCGTGGGGCGGCTATGGCCCGCCGTTCATGAGGCACGGCTTCATGATGCGCGGCTATGGGCCGTCGTCCTGGGCCTCCGTCGCGCGATCTCAATCTGTCGGCCGATGCGGTGAAGGCTCAAGTCGAAAGCTGGGTCGCCTGGCAGGGCAATGCCCGCCTCAAAGTGGGCGACGTCAAGGAGAAGGACGCCGACACCATCCTCGCCGACATCGTGACCAAGGACAATTCGCTGGTGCAGCGCTTCGCCGTCAACCGTCACACCGGCCTGGTTCAGGACGTGGAGGACTGATCATGATGTGGAACGGTTACGGCATGATGGGTGGTTTCGGCTGGTTCTGGCCGTTTCATTTTCTGGTGCCGCTCTTGATCGTCGGCCTGATCATCTGGGCTATCGTCATGGCGTTGCGTGCGGGCGGTGGCTTGCACGATTTTCGCGCGCCGGGGGGACGCTACTCGCCCGGCCTCGACGCACTCGACGAGCGCTACGCCAAGGGCGAGATCAATCGCGACGAATATATGCAGAAGCGCCGCGATATTTTGGGGTGAGGGGGCGGGGGGCGACAGCTCTTCGCTTGTCATCGCCCGGTTTAACCGGGCGATCCAGTACTCCGTGACGCTGCGGTCAATCGCCTTCGCTGCGGGTTACTGGATGCCCTCAGCTTGAAGCGCGGGCATGACAAGACTGAAGTTGGCGCGCCCCTCACATCTCCCGAAAAACCTTCGCGCCGATCTGCCCGATCTCCTCGTCCTGCTCCGGCGTGCCGCCGCTTTCGCCGAGCGCGCCGAGCATGGTGCCGTCGGGCGCGCGCAGCACGATGCCACCCCACACCGGCGTGTAGAGCGGATCGCCGAACCAGTTTACCTCGCGCCTGTTGTCGCCGAGCGACATGTCGAACAGCCGTTCTTTCAGCGCGCGGGTGTCGCGCTGCCATTTCGTCGCGGTGTAGGCCTTGTTATAGCTCATGCGCGCATTCAGCGCGGACGCGCCGTCCATCCGCGAGAGGTGAATGAGGTCGCCGCCGAAGTCGACCACGGCGGCCGCCATGACCAGCTTGCGCTCGGCGGCGGCCTTCAACATGGCCTCGACGATCAAGCGCGCCTCGTTCTGTCCGAGCTTGTTGGGCATTGTTTTGGTCCTCCCTAGGTGTCAACCCGCGTCGTCACCGCGCGGAAGCGGGCGACCCAGATCCGTGCGTTGCCCAATCGCACCGAAGCGGGTCTCTCTGGATTCCCGCTTTACGCGGGAATGAGCGGATGACGTCGCGGAAGCGGTGTGATCAAATCACCTCATAGGCAAAGAAGAAACCGACGATCGCGATCGCCAGCAGCCCGACCATGAAGAACACGTCGGCGACGAGTTCGAGGCGGACGCCGCCGCGGTCGCGATCCCAGCGGCGGATCGAAAGATACGATGCAATGGTGCTCACGAGAAACAGCACCATCACGAGCGCGGCATATTCGTCGACCCGGCTGGGGCCGGAGTGCTCTTCGACCACCTTCACGAGGCCAATGATGGTGGCACACACGCCGATCATCGTCGCCGAGGTCGGCAGGATGATGCGCGCCATTGTCCGTTCGGCTTGTTCGAGCATTGTTGCGCATGAGGCAGGGCTCCGGAGGAAAGTAGCGGCGCGGTAGCGCGATTGGGTTAATCATCGCCCGGTTTAAGCGGGGGAGGGGGACCGCCCGAAGGGTGGTGGAGGGGGCACGCGGCAGGTCAGGCGAGATGCCTCCTTCGGCGAAGCTCAGCATTGCCCCCACCACCATACTTCGAAGCGGTCCCCCTCCCCCGCGAGCGGGGAGGCGCGCAAATGCCAAAGATCTTCACCCCGCCGCCTGCCGTCGCTCGGCGATCGCGCGCCGCAGCGTGCGCGACAGCGCTTCCACCGAATACGGCTTCTGGATCAGCTCGAACCCGGAGTGGGCGTTCTCGGCGAGCACGTTGCTGTAGCCCGATGTCAGCACCACGGGCAGCCCGGGAAAGCGCTCGCGGATCGTGGTGGCGAGCTCGACGCCGTTCATGCCGGGCATGATGATGTCGGAGAACACGAGATCGAACGCGAACTCGTCGCGCGACAACGCTGTGAGCGCGTCGGTTGCGTTGGTCACCCAGGAAATCTTGTAGCCGAGGTCCTGCAACAGGTCGGTCGAGAAGCGGCCGATGTCCTCGTTGTCCTCGACGACAAGCACGCGGTGGCCGCGGCCGGAATGCACGGCGTCGGCCGCGGCGGCCTCGACGCCCGCGGCGTCTTGCGGCATCTCGGCCTGCGGCAGATAGAGCGTGAAGGTGGCGCCGGCGGCGGGCGCGCTCCTCACGGTGATGTCGCCGCCGGATTGTTTTGCGAAACCGAACGCCTGGCTCAAGCCAAGGCCAGTGCCCTTGCCGACTTCCTTGGTGGTGAAGAACGGCTCAAAGATCATCTCGAGCTTGTCTGCGGGAATGCCGGTGCCGGTGTCCGTCATCGTCACCGTAATGAACGCGCCGGCGCGGCGCGGCTGGCCGCGCAACGGCGGCACGCCGTCGACCTTCGCGACCTTGATCAACAGCTCGCCGCCTTCCGGCATCGCGTCGCGGGCGTTGACGGCAAGGTTGATGATCGCGGTCTCGAACTGCGCGACGTCGGCGAGCGCAAAGAAACCGGCGTCCGGCCCGCCGACATCGAGCGTGATCTGAATGCCGCTGCCGACCACGGGACGGATCAGCTGGGCGACGCTCTCGATCTGGCTGCTGACATTGAAGATCTGCGGCTTCAGCGGCTGCCGCCGGGCGAACGCCAGCAATTGTCCGGTCAGCTTCGAGGCGCGGTCAACGGTATCGGAGATGGCGTCGATGTAGCGGCGGCGGCGCTCGTCCGGCAGTTCTCGGCGGCGCAGGAAGTCGGTCGCCGAGCGAATGATGGTGAGCAGATTGTTGAAGTCGTGGGCGACGCCGCCGGTCAGTTGCCCGACCGCCTCCATCTTCTGCGACTGGCGCAGCGCTTCCTCGCCCTGCTTGCGCTCGGTGATGTCGACCGCCTCCGGCACCGCACCGGTGATGGCGCCGTACTGATCGAAGATCGGCCGCATCGCAAAATCGAACATGCGTTCGCCGGCCGGCAACAGCGAGCTGCATCTCGATGCGCACGGCTTCGCCCTGCAACACCCTGGCAAAAGCACCCTGCACGGCTTGTGGCATGTCGGGCGTCGCAGTGAACCACGGCGTCTGCCAGAACGGCTTGCCGAGCACGTCGGCGGCGTCGGCGCGGATACCCGCGAGCGCGGTCTTGTTGGCGTAGACCACGCGACCGTGCCCATCGAGCAGCCCCTGGTACATGTGACTGGTCTCGAAGATCGAGCGCAGTTGCGCTTCGCGGGCCGCAAGCTGCGCGGTCCGTTCCTCGATGCGCTGCTCCAGCGTCTCGTTCATCTGCCGCAGCTCGGCCTCGGCCTGTTTCGCCAGCGTCACGTCATGGGCGATGCCGACAAAGCCGAGATGATTGCCGTGCGGATCGAACCGCGGCTGCGATTGCGAGCGCAGCCAGCGCCATTCGCCGTCGGCGCGCTTGTAGCGCGCTTCCAGCACGAACGGCTTCAGCGACGATTCTCCGGCGATTTGCTCCTGCATGATGCGAGGCAAATCATCCGGGTGGATGACCTTGCGCCAGTCGAACAGGCAGGAGTCCTCGAACGACAGGCCGAGGAAATCCATGTAGGCCCGGTTGACGAAACCACGGGTGCGGTCGAGCTTGGTCACCCACATCGGGACCGGCGCGGAGTTCGTGATCTGGCGGAAGCGCTCTTCGCTCTCGCGCAGCTCGGCCTCGGCGTGCTTGGCCTGCGTCACGTCGTAGCCGATGCCGATGAAGCCGATGTGCTCGCCGTTGACGTCGAAGCGCGGCAGCGATTCCGCATGCACCCAGCGCCAATCGCCGTTGCGGTCGCGCATCCGAGTCTCCAGCGCGAACGGCTTCTGCACGCCGGGATTTGCCTTGTGCTCGGCGATGACGCGCGGAATATCCTGCTCGCGCAGCACGCGCGGCAGGTCGTCCGGGTGGATCGCGTCGCGCCAGTTGTGGGTGACCGCCTGCTCCGGGGTGAGGGCGAAGAAGTCGAGATAGGCCTGGTTGACGAAAGCGCGGGTGCCGTCGAGGTTGGTCACCCACATCGGCACCGGCGCGGAGTTGGCGATGGCGCGGAAGCGCGCCTCGCTCTCGCGTAAGGATTCCTCGGCAAGCTTGCGATCGGTGATGTCGAAATGCGCGCCGATCAGCCGCGTCGTGCGGCCTTGCGCATCCCGCTCGATCCGGGCACGCACGGAAACCCAGCGCACCTGGCCGTTGTCGGGCCGGACGATGCGATATTCGGCTGCGTAGTCGCTGCCCGCGCCCTTGATGGCCTCGAGAAAGTACCGTTCCGTCCGCTCACGATCCTCCGGATGGATGCGGTTGACCCAGTCCCGATGCGTTTCGTGTGCGGCGTCGGGCGGTAGCCCGTGAATCGCAAGATATTCCGGCGAGCGGGTGTTCTTGAAACCGTCGCGCAGGTCGACCTCGACGCCACCGACACCGGCGATGCGCTGGACGCGCGCGAGGTCGGCCTCGCGCATCGCCAGCGCCTGGTAGGCGCGGTCGCGCTCGCGCGCGATCGCCTCGAGGTGCTCCTTCAGCGCCGCGGCGTCGGCCGGCAGGCTCGTCGCGCCCGGAAGGGGGCTCGCGCTGTTCGGGCTTGCCGGCTTCGAATTGTCACGCTGCGTCATGAGCCTGCGGGAACATGGGCCTGAAGGAAAAGAAACACGCGGGCCGTTAAGGGACACCAACTTTCGCTGACCCGGATAGCAAATTAAAGCTGGAACCGGGGAGGTATTTAAATACCTATATGATCTGAAAACCTCACCAAAATCGAGGAAAACCGATTGTTGATCAACTGCTTGGCGGGAGCCGGTGGTCGCGTAATAAAACGGTAACGACAATTAACCCGTCATTAACCATGTCGGACCAATCGTTAACGAACCCTTGGAGGGCGCGAGTCGACGATGTCCGAAACAATGACCAATGAAACAGGCAAGCCGCAACGCCAGTTGATGCGCTTTCGCGGCCGTTCCTACGTGGCGTATGTGCTCGCGCCGCAAGTGCCGATCGTCGAGTGGTTGGAAGAGGTCGACGCGACGCTGGCGAAATCGCCGGGCTTCTTCACCGCGAAGCCGGTGATGCTCGATCTTGCCGCGACGTCGCTGAGCGCGTCGGCCATCCGTCATCTCATCACCAGCCTCGGCGAGCGCAGCATTCGCGTGCTCGGCCTTGAGGGCGTCGACCAGTCCGCCCACGCGCCTGATCTGCCGCCGCTCCTGAGCGGCGGTCGCGATTGCGCGTTGATGCCGGTCAATTCGAAGCCGGTCGTCGAGGAGAAAGAAAAAGAGAAACCGAAGTCGGGGTCGCTGCTGCTCGAAGCGCCGGTGCGCTCGGGCCAGTCGATTGTGTTCGCCGACGGCGATATCACGATCCTGGGTTCAGTCGGCTCCGGCGCGGAAATTGTCGCCGGCGGCTCGATCCATATCTACGGCGCCCTGCGGGGACGCGCGATGGCCGGCGTCAACGGCAACGCCAACGCGCGCATCTTCTGCAACAAGATCGAAGCCGAGTTGCTCGCGATCGACGGCTTCTACCAGACCGCTGAAGACATCGACCTGAATTTGCGCGGCAGGCCTGCCCAGGCGTGGCTCGAGGGCAATGCCATGAAAATAACAGCCTTGAGCTAAGGGACAGAGGAGAGAACAATGGCCAAAGTGCTGGTCGTTACGTCGGGCAAGGGTGGAGTTGGCAAGACGACGTCGACCGCGGCGCTGGGTGCCGCATTGGCGCAGCAAGGCGAGCGTGTATGCGTGGTCGACTTTGACGTGGGCCTGCGCAATCTCGATCTCGTGATGGGTGCCGAGCGCAGGGTCGTATTCGACCTGATCAACGTCGTGCAGGGTGTC
Source organism: uncultured Alphaproteobacteria bacterium (assembly GCA_963763485.1). Classification (GTDB taxonomy): domain Bacteria; phylum Pseudomonadota; class Alphaproteobacteria; order Rhizobiales; family Xanthobacteraceae; genus CAWCKS01. The sequence goes on from CAVXOW010000003.1 coordinate 182,775, forward strand.
GCCAAGCTGCAGCAGGCGCTGATCCGCGACAAACGGCTCGAGAACCTGTGGCTGCTGCCGGCCTCGCAAACTCGCGACAAGGATGCGCTGACGGCTGAAGGCGTCGGCAGAGTCATTTCGGAATTGCGCACAAAATTCGACTGGGTGATTTGCGACAGTCCGGCCGGCATCGAGCGCGGGGCGACGCTTGCGATGCGCTTTGCCGACGAGGCCGTTATCGTCACCAATCCGGAAGTCTCGTCGGTGCGCGATAGCGACCGCATCATCGGCATGCTCGATGCCAAGACCGTGAAGGCGGAGAAGGGCGAGCAGGTCAAGAAGCACATCCTGATCACGCGCTACGATCCCTTGCGCGCCGCACGCGGCGAGATGCTCGGGATCGACGACATCCTTGAAATCCTGGCGACGCCGCTGCTCGGCATCATTCCCGAGAGTCAGGAGGTCCTGCGCGCCTCCAATATCGGCGCGCCTGTGACATTGAACAATGCGGCAAGCGCACCGGCGCGCGCTTACATCGACGCGGCCAAACGCTTGAGCGGTGAGACCATCGAGATGATGATCCCGTCCGATCGCAAGCCAATCCTGCAGCGACTGTTCGGGCGGAGGGCGGCATGAGCTTAAATCTCCTGCGCTTGGTGCGGCGGTCGCCAAGCTCGGCGCCGGTCGCCCGTGAGCGCCTGCAGATTCTTCTGGCGCATGAGCGCGGCTCGCGCGGCCAGCCCGATCTGCTTCTGATGTTGCGCGAAGAGATTCTCAGCGTCGTGTCGCGGCACATGACCGTCGACCCCGACAAGGTTCAGGTGCGAATGGACCGCGGCAAGAACGTGTCGACGCTCGAAGTCGACATCGAAGTGCCCAACGGGTTCAGTGGGACGGTGGCAGTCGCAAGCTGAGATGATGCGCCGAACTATCGACATGTTGCGGTGTTGAAATCAGGCGATCGAGACTGTGCCGGCTAGGCGCAAAGTGTGAGAGTTCAAGCGACGGCAGGTCACAATTAATTTTGTGACATTTGAGCCACGTTTCTCTGAAATGCGTATGGAACTGCTTACATAATACGCACGTTGCCTGTGGAAGAGTCAGTCACTGCACAGTCCGTGCATTGCTGCAATGCGGCGGCAAGTGTCTGATTGGCTGCAAGATAGGCGTTGAGTTGAGTGGAAGCGTCTGGAGGATTACAGCAGGCGCTGCGCGCCGACTCACTTAGGAGAACTGAAATGTACAATGACTTTCTGTTTAACGCCTTTGCGCGATCGTTCGAAGCGCGCGGCGAAACGGATATGTCGATTTCGGAATATCTGGAGTTGTGTCGCAGCGATCCAATGGCTTATGCGAATGCGGCAGAGCGATTGTTGGCCGCGATCGGCGAACCCCAGATGATCGACACGGCCAAGGACGCGCGCCTTGGCCGTATTTTCTTGAACCGCACGATCCGGACCTATCCCGCGTTCTCGAAGTTCTACGGCATGGAAGAGACGGTGGAGCGCATCGTCGGCTTCTTCAGACACGCGGCGCAGGGCCTCGAGGAACGCAAGCAGATCCTCTACCTGCTCGGCCCGGTCGGCGGCGGCAAGTCATCACTCGCGGAGCGGCTGAAGGCTCTGATGGAAGTGCACCCGATCTATGTACTGAAGGCTGGCGACGAACTCTCGCCGGTGTTCGAATTGCCCCTCAGTCTGTTCGATCCGGAAACGCTCGGCGAGATCATCGAAGAGCGCTACAACATTCCGCGACGGCGGCTGACCGGCTTGATGAGCCCGTGGTGCTACAAGCGCTTGGAGACGTTCGGCGGCGACATCTCGCGCTTCCGGGTGGCGAAGATCCAGCCGTCACGGCTGCGCCAGATCGCGATCGCCAAGACCGAGCCGGGCGATGAGAACAACCAGGACATCTCATCGCTGGTCGGCAAGGTCGACATCCGCAAGCTCGAAACTTTCGCCCAGAACGATCCCGATGCCTACAGCTATTCGGGTGGCTTGAATCGTGCCAACCAGGGCATCCTCGAATTCGTCGAGATGTTCAAGGCGCCCATCAAGATGCTGCATCCGCTGCTCACGGCGACGCAGGAAGGCAACTACATCGGCACCGAGAACATTGGCGCGATCCCGTTCAGCGGCGTCATCCTCGCGCATTCCAACGAAGCGGAGTGGCAGAGCTTCAAGGCGAACAAGAACAACGAAGCCTTCATCGACCGCATCTGCGTGATCAAGGTGCCGTACTGCGTGCGCGTCACCGAAGAGCAGAAGATCTACGAGAAACTGATCCAGGGTTCGGAGCTTGGCGAAGCGCCCTGCGCGCCAGGCACGCTCGAAATGCTTGCGCGATTCTCGGTGATGACGCGGCTGCGCAAGCACGAGAACTCGACGCCATTTGCAAAGATGCGGGTTTATGACGGCGAGAGTTCTGAAAGAGTCCGATCCAAAGGCACGCAGCGTCCAAGAGTATCGCGACTCCGCCGGTGTCGACGAGGGCATGGACGGCGCCTCCACACGCTTTGCCTTCAAGGTACTGGCCGCGACCTACAACCACGACACTTCGGAGATCGCCGCCGATCCCGTGCACATGATGTATGTGCTCGAGCATGCGATCCGCCGCGAGCAGCTCAACGACGAGACCGAGAAGAAGTATATCGAATTCATCAAGGCCGAGCTTGCGCCGCGCTATGCCGAGTTCATCGGCAACGAAATCCAGAAGGCCTACCTGGAATCCTATTCGGACTATGGCCAGAACATGTTCGATCGCTACGTCGACTATGCCGACGCCTGGATCGAAGATCAGGACTTCAAGGATCCCGACACCGGCCAGTTGCTCGATCGCGAGCTGCTCAATCAAGAGCTGACCAAGATCGAGAAGCCGGCAGGTATTGCCAACCCGAAGGACTTCCGCAACGAGATCGTCAAATTCTCGCTGCGCTCACGTGCCCAGAATGGCGGCAAGAACCCGACCTGGACGTCCTACGAGAAGATCCGTGAGGTGATCGAGAAGCGCATCTTCTCGCAGGTCGAGGATCTCTTGCCGGTGATCTCGTTCGGTTCCAAGAAGGACGGTGACTTAGAGAAGAAACACGTCGACTTCGTCGAGCGCATGGTGACCCGCGGGTACACCGAGCGGCAGGTGCGCCGGCTGGTCGAATGGTACATGCGCGTGAAGCAGGCGAGCTGACGAAGCAGTGGGGCACACCTCAAGCATTGCAGATTGAGCAAGGTCGACAATGCAGATCGTCGATAGACGTCTCAATCCCGGGGGCAAGAGCCTCGAGAATCGCCAGAAATTTCTTCGCCGCGCCAAGGCATTGATGCAGCGCGCGGTGAAGAAATCGTCCGAGACCAAGGACATCCGCGATGTTCTTGAGGGAGGCGAGGTCGAGGTTCCGCTCGACGGATTGAACGAGCCGTCGTTTCAGCGCGGCAGCCGCTCGCGGGACATGGTGCTGCCCGGCAACAAGCAGTTCAGCGAAGGCGATCATATTCCGCGGCCGCCGGAAGAGGGCGGCGGACGGCCGAGCGGGCCGGGCGAGGGCGACAGCGAGGATGCGTTCCGCTTCGTGCTGACGCGCGAGGAGTTCCTCGACTTCTTCCTCGACGATCTCGAATTGCCTGATCTCGCCAAGCGCTCGCTGACCGAGACCGAGGCCTTGGGTATCCGCCGCGCGGGCTATACGACCTCGGGCTCCCCGGCCAACATTTCCGTCGGGCGTACGGTACGGCTGGCAATGGCGCGTCGCGTCGCGCTCGGCCGGCCGCGGCCGAAAGCAATCGAGGCGCTTGAAGCCGAACTGGCGGAGGCGCAAGGCGAGCGCAAGGACGAACTGGCTAAACAGATCGAGGCGCTGAAGTCGAAGCTGCGCCGCATTCCCTATCTCGATCCGATCGACATTCGTTACCGCCGCTTCGAGACCGAGCCGCGGCCGGTCACGCAGGCGGTGATGTTCTGCATGATGGACGTGTCGGGTTCGATGTCCGAGCACATGAAGGACCTTGCCAAGCGGTTCTACATGCTGCTCTACGTGTTCCTGACCCGACGCTACAAGCGGGTCGACATCGTGTTCATTCGTCACACCGACCGTGCCGAGGAAGTCGACGAAGAGACATTCTTCCGCGGCCCGGCCTCCGGCGGCACGCTGGTGTCGAGCGCGCTCGAAGCGATGGTCGAGATCGTCAAGACGCGTTACCGGCCGAGCGAGTGGAACATTTATGCGGCCCAAGCCTCCGACGGCGACAATCCACATTCCGACGGCGAGCGCACGGCGTCGCTGCTGACACAGTCGATCCTGCCGGTGACACAATATTTTGCTTATCTCGAGGTCGGCGAGGAGGTGGAATCGTTTGCGATGCCGAATTCGACGCTGTGGACCCTCTATGAGCAACTGCAAGCACACGGCGAGCAGCTGTCGATCCGCAAAGTGAACAATAGGAACGAGATCTATCCGATCTTCCGCGACCTGTTTCAGCGCCGCACTGCTCCTCAAAAGGTGTCCGCATGAGCACGCAAACCGGCGAACGTCTGTTCGAGAGCGCGGATTGGGATTTTTCGACCCTGCAGCGCATCCACGATGCGTGCGAGGAGGTCGCGCGCGTCGAACTCGGGCTCGATACCTATCCGAACCAGATCGAGGTCATCACCGCCGAGCAGATGCTCGACGCCTACGCCTCCGGCGGGATGCCGCTGTTCTACCGTCACTGGTCATTCGGCAAGCACTTCGCCACTCATGAGGCGTTCTATCGCAAGGGCTGGCGCGGGCTCGCTTACGAGATCGTCATCAACTCGTCGCCGTGCATTTCCTACCTGATGGAAGAGAACACCGCGACGATGCAGGCGCTGGTGATCGCGCATGCAGCGTTCGGCCACAACCACTTCTTCAAGAACAATTACGTGTTCAGGCAGTGGACCGATGCGGAAGGGATTCTCGAATACCTCCGCTTCGCCAAGGCCTATGTCTCGAGCTGCGAAGAGCGCTACGGCACGACTGCGGTCGAGCGCACGCTGGACGCGGCCCATGCGCTGATGTCGCACGGCATCTTCCGCTATCCCGGCCATAGGCGTCAGGACCTGCGAACCGAGGAGCGGCGCCAGCGCGAACGGCGGGTCCATGAGGAACGTGTGTTCAATGACCTCTGGCGCACGGTGCCGTCGGGACCGCGAAAGACGTCGTCGGAGCTGACGGTCGAACGCCGGCGGAACCTGCTCGGGTTGCCGCAGGAGAATGTTCTTTATTTTCTCGAAAAGTCCGCGCCGCGGCTGCAATCCTGGCAACGTGAGCTGTTGCGTATCGTGCGGCTGATCGGCCAGTATTTCTACCCGCAGCGTATGACCAAGGTAATGAATGAAGGCACGGCGACCTACGTGCACCATCGCATCATGACTAGGCTGCATGAGCAGGGCCGCATTACCGACGGCAACTACATCGAATTCCTGCAGTCGCACACCAACGTGGTGTTCCAGCCGGGCTTCGACGACCGCCGCTATTCGGGATTCAACCCTTACGCGCTCGGCTATGCGATGATGCGCGATATCGAGCGCATCGTCACCGAGCCGACCGACGAGGATCGCGAGTGGTTCCCCGATATTGCCGCCAAGGGCGACGCCATGGGCGTGCTCCGCGATGTCTGGGCGAATTATCGCGACGAGAGTTTTATCGGCCAGTTCCTGAGTCCGGCGCTGATCCGGCACTTGCGGCTGTTCCACCTGCGTGACGATCCCTCGGATACCGAGGGCATCCGGGTAGATTCGATTCACAACGAACGCGGTTATCGCAAGATCCGGCGCGAGCTCGCGCAGGAGTACGATGCCGGCGTTACCGATGCGAATATCGAGATCATCGACGTCGACCTTGCCGGCGACCGGCGGTTGTCGCTGCGCCACGCGGTGAGGGCGGGAGCGGGTCTGTTGGATGTCACGCAGACGCAGCGTGTGCTGCAGCATCTCGCTGAATTGTGGAGCTACGACGTGATCCTGTCGGAGGTCGACGGTTCTGGCACCGTGCTGAAAGAACACATCGCCAAGCCGCAGACCAATTTGGCGGCCGCGTAGGATCGAGCGGCACGCCCGGTCCGCCGGGTTAAAGCCGCAGGATATCGCGCAGCCGCTTTTCCAGCGGCAACGTGGTTCCTGCACCTTGCCAGACGGCAAGAACGTTTTTCGCTGGGGCGTTCGCCGTTGGGTCTATCATCGCAACTCTGTCAGCGCCTTTGAACGCCGAATTGACGGCGTGAAAGCCGAGTGCACGGTAGACCTCGAATTGCTCCTCCGTGAAGAACTGGTCGGCGGTCGTCTCGTGAGGGAAGCTCGGATTGCGGCGCTTGTAGTCGACGATGTAGTCGTTCTCGTCGCCGGTCAGCGATGATTTGATGTAGAGCAGAACACCGGTGCTGTCCTCCTCGGACTCGTGCGGCGTTTTCCGCGGGTAGTAGATTATGCCGAGCGCACAATGGGGCCCGTGCGGCGCTGCCGCTGGTGGCATTCCGCCAGTTTTGGCGATCTCACTGGACGCGTGACTTGTGGCATCCCGAATGGCTGCCCAAGGCAGGTCGATGCGCAGGCCGTAGTCGATCCGCGCATAGCGCTCCAGATTAACGAGCGAGCCGAAATTCAAGTCCGGGTCGGCTTCGGCATCGACCGCGATGATCAATTTGCAACGTCGACGAAGCAATTCATAGATGCCGAGATTTTCGATATGCCCTCCATCAGTCAGGTAGATCGTCTCGCTGTCCTCGGAAAGCAGGCCGAACAGTTCCTTGAGGAAATACAGCTTGTCGAACAGTTTCAGGATGACCGACTTCGTAAGCTTTCCCGCCACCTGGCGCGGATTGGTCAACCAATAGCCCAAACGGACATTGAGAATGGCCAGTGTCGGCGTCAGCGGTTTGATCGTAGCGGAGCCCATGTTGGATGACGCGGCTGCGCCCGACACTGCCATCGCGGTCCCCGCCGTCAGATCGGGGGCTGCATCCTGCGCCTTCGTCGTTTCGACGTAGCCGGTCGCGACGCTTCCGACGAACTGCGGACTGAAAATGAAGAAGTCGGCGTTGCGGCCGCGACGATTGGCGTATTTTGACGCCTCGATATTTAATGCCGCGTTGATCAGGTGATAGGGTGCTAGCGTGGTGTTGATGTCGCTCAGCTTGAGCTTGTCCAACGGCTTGAGATCGGTACGGGGATTCGTCCGGTCGCCGGTCTTGCTCATTCCCGGACAGCAATCCGCCGCTTTGTCGCAGGTTGGGGTCGAACAGAAACGCCTTGCTCAGACGATCCCGATAGAGTCGATGCAGCGAATTCGAATTTGGGCTGAGGTACCAGCCCAACGCCAGAAATAGCACCGCGATGATGAAATAGACCGCCGCGACGCTGCCGCCGGCGAACGGAACTGCAGAAATGAAATCCGCAAACCTGGCGGGCGTATGATGTGCGTTTTCCTTGATTCCCCAAAACGACAGGTAGAGATAGACGACCCAGAGCAGGATCGGTATCGCCGCGCCCGCGAGATACATCGCGAACCTGATCGCAATGCGCGTCATGAAGGCGCCAACTCCAGGCTTTTCCTCGCTTCGCCGCAAGATGTCCGCAAGAAAGCGGCCAAGAAATCCAATCACTGTTGCAAAGGATGCCAGAAATCCTGCGACCGCTTTGAGCCAACCAGAATTGTTGGCGAGAGCAACTCCCAGTCCTCCCAAAGTGTCAATCTTGAACATTACGGCGATGACCCAGGGCTGCAGCTCGATGAATGCGAGGACGAGCACTGCGACGAGAAAGGCTCCGAAGAATCGCGCTGCGCCGCCGATATCGGACGAATTGCGCCCCGTCGGTGTCGATCGCCACAGCGCCCATATTGCGAGCGTCAGCACGAACAGCGCTGCCAGGTTTGACGTCAGCCCAAAGGGGCTGACCGGGATCGGCAAGTGCACGCCATACCCGGCGATTTCGGGTTTGCTCAGTGAATCGACGTCGGGGTTTGAATGGATTGTGAAGGCCGCGGCAAGCAGCAGCCACGGAAGGATGAGCAGAACGTTTGCCGCCAGTCCTCGCAGGTAGACAACGACATTCCCAAAGAGGTTCAACAGCCCCTGGGGAAACAGATAGTTGGAGTGGTCCCGGATGTGCTGAACGCCGGGCTTCTCGCCGTTGCGCAATTCGCTCGTGAACGGAAAGTCGCCGTTGCTGACGCTCATCGCCACCGATAGCGATGTTCCGGTGTAACCGCCTCCGGAGACCGTCGAGAGGTAGTCTATTCGGTCAATCAGCTTGCGATAGTCAAGCGCCTGCAGCACTCCGAGGCAGAATGCTGACGAACGGATGCCGCCGCCCGACAATGCGAGCCCAACGACTTTCGAAGCTGGCGTAGGTCTCCTGATCGGGTCGGCATTGTCCGCCGCCGGGATTTCGTCCTCGAGTGTGATGACGACTGGCTGGCTCTCTTCGCGCCGGGCGATCGCCCTGCGCCGCTCCATGATCGCGTCGATCTCGGTCTGGAAGATTTCGTGGAATTTCATGGCCCGCCCCCGTGGCCGTTGGACGCGTGATGTTAGGGGCGTCCGGGTATGTTTGCAACCGACGATGGTGCGAACCGTTGCCCTGTGACGGGCGTCACAGTGGTCGTCGCCCCGTCTCCGCTAAACAGCCTTCGTCGCGGTCAATTGGCGGAGGGAGCAGTCATGACGCGCAGATCAGTGCGGTTTTCGTTCAAAGTTGGATTCCTGCTGACGGTAGCGCTTGCAACAAACATCGCGAGCGCGCCCGCGTGGGCTGGGCTGTCGGGATCGGACGGAGATTCGCTGCCGCAAGTTGTCGCGGCGTCGGCGCCTGCGTCGAATGCCGAGCTTGCCGCCGCGCCGGTCCAGGCGCTGGCGCCGAATTTCGATGGGCGATGGATCGTGCACTCGTCGCCCGGCTGCCTGTTGTCGGCCACGTCCATTGCGACGGTATCTCACGGCAAGATCCGCGGCCCTGGCTATAGCGGCACGATTTCTCAGGACGGAACCGTCCATTCGTCCGGGCGCGGCCTGCTGTTCATCACCTTCGTGAGTTCGGGACACACCACGGAAACGCAAGGCTCCGGCACCTTCCATGAAAGCGACGGTTGCGCGGGAACATGCAGTTCGCACAAGCTCTAGGCGCGAACGGCGATTATCGAGCTTCCGCGGGCGTAAACTCGCCGCAGCCGCCGCGCGCGCTGACGAATTGATCGTGGCGCTGGCAGATACCGTCGTCGACGCGCACCGAGCCGCGCGCGGAACTCAGAGCACCCAATCCTGGCAGCGCCTGCTCGATGAAGTCGGCGTCGTCGCGGAAGTGAACGCAGGCCGCGTAGCGCGCCCGCGCTCGCAATTCGGTCGTGCTCACCGGGTCAAATTCTCCCAATGTGATGCGAACACGAATGCCGACAGCACGAAGCCAACGATGATGTTGACGATCGCGCCGACGCTGAAGGCGACGAACGGTTTGCGGCCCGCGCTCGCAAGTTCGCGAAACCGCGTGGTCAACCCGATCGACAGGAAGCAGAAGATGAACGCCCAGGTGCGCATGTCCTTGATCGGACCAACGAGGTTCGGCACCACCTCCTTGTTGAAGGAGCCGAGGCTGTACCCCGTCGTCACCGCAGTAACGATGAGAGAGGCGAGGAGAAAGCCAATCACGAATTTCGGGAAGCGCCACCAGATTTGCCCGAGCTCGGGCTTCTGGCCGGTCTCGGTGCGCTCCCAGCGGGTGGTCGCGATGATCGCCAACACGAAGGCCCAAATGCCGATCCAGACGTCGCGGCCGACGACTTTCATCAACGTGTAGGCGAACACCGCCTGGTCGCTGGTGCCGGCGACGCTGCCTTGGCCGGCGAGATTGCCGTAGGTTTGCGCCGCGGCGAAGCCCGCGGCATCGGCGAATTCCGAGGTGCCGATCCAGGCGCCGCCGACACCGGCATGAAGATGCAGCGCTTGCGCCGCGAATGGCAGCAAGAAGATCATCGCCACCGCCCAGATGATGACCACGGTGATCGCGATGGGAGCGTCCTCCTTTTTGGCGCCGACCGCGCCGGCAATGGCGATCGCTGCGGACACGCCACACACCGCGCCGCCAGCGCCGAGCGTGGCCGAGAGGCGGCGATCGAGACCGAGACTTACGCCGGTCCAGTAGATCACGAGGAAAGTGAGGATCGAGATGATCGAGGCCTGCAGGATCGCGACCGGACCGGCCCATATAATCAGCGTAAAAGGCAGGGTCGCGCCAAGCAGCACGATGCCGGTCTTGATATAGAACTCGACGCGGAATCCGGCGTCGAGCCAGCGCGGCAGGCCGACGACGTTTGACAGCAATAAGCCAACGACCAAGGCCACCAGCGGGGCTTCGAGATTATAGGCGTTTGCTTTGTCCCATTGGCCGATTGCGAAAATGACGATCGAGAGGATGTAGAGCACGATGAAGGAGGGGATGAACTCGCGCGCCCTGTAACCAAGCGCGCTCAGCGCCAAGGTGAAGACCGCGAGCCACGCTGCGAACTGCGCGAGGTAACGCAGATAGTTCGCGGCAAAATGTGCGCCGAGCTGGGCGAATGATGACCACTTGGCCGGCGTCACCGCAAGCCACGCGATGCTCGAGCCCTGCGTGAACAGGAGGAGCGCGACGAGCACGATACCGAGCCCTAGGCTCCGTACTCAATAAGGATTCCAGTGTGGGTTGGATTGTGATTCAAGGCTTCCGAATCTGGGGAGGCCTTGATGAGGAAGCAGCTCTATTGGTTGAGCGATGCTGAATGGAAGCGGCTTGAGCCGCTGCTGCCGCGCGGTCGGCGCGGTGCGCATCGGGTCGACGACCGGCGCGTGATCAGCGGCATCTTGCACATGCTGCGATCGGGTGCGCGGTGGCGGGATTGTCCGCCGGAATACGGGCCGTACACGACGATCTACAACCGCTTCAACCGTTGGAGCCGCCAAGGCATCTGGTTCGCGATGTTCGAGGCCTTGACCGGTAAGACCGGCATCGTCGGCACGGTGGCCATCGACAGCTCCCATATCAAAGCGCACCGCTCGGCAGCGGGCGGAAAGGGGGGACTACGAGGAAGCCATCGGTCGCTCGCGCGGCGGCCGGACGACGAAAATCCATGCCTTGACCGACGATGAAGGCCGCCCCCGTGTTCTTCTGCTCTCTCCTGGCAACATCAACGACATTGCGCTTGCTCCGGCTCTGCTCGCCGCAGCCGGACCAATCAAGGGCCTGATTGCCGACAAGGCTTACGACGCCAACAGTCTGCGTCAGCTTCTCGCCGATCAGCGCGCCAAGGCGGTCATTCCCTCCACGGCCAGCCGTAGCCACCCCATCGCCTACAGCAAGAGGCTTTATCGGCAACGCAACCTCATCGAGCGCATGTTCGCCCGCCTCAAAGACTTCCGCCGCATTGCGACCCGCTACGACAAGCTCGCGAGAAACTTCCTCGCTGGGGCTCTCATTGCCGCGACCGCAATTTGGTGGCTCAATTGAGTCCGGACCCTAGCCAGATCGCCCACCAGTCCTCCTTCAGCCACAGCTCTTTCCACCGCAAGGGCGCTGCGGCCGCGTTGTTGCGCGGCAGAGTGGAGTCGACGTGAGCCATGGGCAGGTCCTTCAATGATTAACAGTCGACTATGATTTACAGTCGTTGCCGCACCGTCGCGGAGTGCGAGGCGGAAAATAGAAAGATGTTCGCTGATCCGGCAATAGGCCCCCAGAAAAAGAGAAAATGTTCGCCGTGTCGTTCCTGATTGACGTGGTTTCCTTCTCTCAATCCGCGCGTGCAAGGAATATTGAGTAGCCCGCTGGTGTCTAAGCGTAGGAGCCAAAACTTCACTGAGACAGCCTCTGTGTGAGACGCCATGACTCGACTTGCTTCACGCTCCATTTTTGTCGCAACCATCGCACTGCTCGGTGAGGCGGCGGCATTGATTCCAACCAACGCGCGTGCCGATATCCTTCAGCCTTGGTGCCTAAGCGGTGGCGGCGGGCTCACCGATCATTGTGATTTTGCCAGTTACGCCCAATGTCAGCAGACCGCTGGCCTTTATGGGGTCTGCAGCCCGAATCCAGCCTTTGCGGCGTCCCCAGTTCCAGCAGCACCGACCGCGCAAGTGCAGATGACGAGACGCGGCAAGCGATGAGGCGCGCCGACCGCTCAAACGCCGAAAACTGCTTGGGGAGGAACTGCTTAAGCCGTAAGCTTTGTCCTTAACAAGCGCCGACAGGCGCATAACAACAATGCGGGAGGCTTTGCGGTGCTCACCAAAGGTGACGACTATCCAATCCATCAGACCTCTGAGCCGATCGCCTACGCCGGCACCGACCGCAATTTCTACGACCGCTACTTTTTTAACGGCTACTCGGCAACACCGGGCGATCGCGCCTTCTTCGCGGCGGCGTTCGGGGTCTACCCGCACCTCAACATTGCGGATGCGGCTTTCGTTGTCGTACGCGACGGAGTCGAGGTCGCGCTGCATGCGTCGCGCTGCCTTGAGATGGAGCGGATGGATCTTGCCGTCGGGCCGATATCGATTGAGGTGGTCGAGCCTTTGAATACACTGCGGGTCCGGGTCGATGCGCCGAACGAGAAGATCGCAGCCGACGTGACCTTCACCGGTCGTTGCGCCCCAATCGAGGAGCCGCGCTTCGTCCGCCGCATCGGCCCGCGTACCTTGATGGATTACACCCGCTTGACCCAGAATGGCCGCTACCGGGGCTGGATCGAGGTCGATGGGGTCAGGACGAGCGTCGATGGCTTTGTCGGTACGCGCGACCGCTCATGGGGGGTGCGGACCATCGGCGCGCGCGATCCGCAGGCGTTGGCGCCGGCGGTGACGCCACAGTTCTTTTGGCTGTGGTCACCGACCAATTTTCAGTCTGGTAGCCTGTTCTTTCACACCAACGACGATGCCGGCGGGCTGCCGTGGAATCGCCGTGCCGTATGGCAGCCTGACGAAGGCGACGCGCGAGAGTTCGAAGATGCGAAGGCGCAAATCCGCTGGCAATCGGGGACGCGGCACGCCGCGTCGGCCATGGTGACGCTCGCCGACGGCGCGTGGCAGCGCGAGATCAAGTTCACCCCGGTCTACAATTTCTTCATGCTTGGCCTCGGCTATGGCCATCCAAAATGGGCGCACGGCTTGAACCATGGCGGGCTCAAGGTCGAGCGCGAGAACATCGTGCTTGGCGACGTCGATCCGCGCCTGCCGCATCACCTGCATATTCAGGCGCTCTGCGACGTCAGCTTCCGCGACGAGAATGGCGCAACTCAGCGCGGGCGCGGCGTACTCGAGCAACTCGTGCTTGGCGCCCACAGGCCGTCTGGCTTTGCTTCGACGACGGATTTCGCTCCGTGACGGCGACGGATTCCGGCGACAGTCTTGGCCGGCGCCTCGAACGGTATCTGTCCTCGCTCTGGAGCGACGACGTTCGCGTCGTAAACCTCTCACGGATTCCCGGCGGTGCCAGCCGCGAGACTTATCGTTTCGATGCCGCGACCAGGGGCGGTGTGCGTGGCTTGATCCTGCGCCGGGATCCCATCGGCAGCCTGATCGACACCGACCGTCGTGTCGAATTCCTCGCCTATCAGTCCTTCCACGGTGTGGTGCCGGTTCCGGAACCGGTCGCGCTGGAGGAGAAGGAGGGCGGTCCGCTGCAGCGCCCGTTCTTCATCATGGCGCGCATTGATGGCGGCACGGCCGCCTCGCCATTTGCGCCGTCGCCCTATGGTGAGCATGCGCATGCAATCGGCCAAACGTTGTTCACACTCCTTGGGCACATCGCACGGACAGAGGTAGCCGCATTGCCGTTGGCGCGGTGCTTTGCGCGGCCTGATCCGCCCGCTTGCTGGCGTATTGCGCTCGACGAGTGGGAGGCGATCATCCTTCGCGATGAGCGCCATCCGCAACCGATCGTGCGCGCAGCGATGCGGAGGCTGCGCCGCAATCCGCCCCCGCCAGCTGCCAGGATTTCCGTGGTTCACGGCGATTATCGTTCAGGTAATTTCCTGCACGACGGCAAGGGGACAATCCTCGGCGTGCTCGACTGGGAGATGGTTCATTTCGGCGATCCTCTGGAAGACCTCGCCTGGTGCTGCGATCCCCTGTGGAATCATTTTGATCCGACACGCGTTGCTGGAACGATCAGCGAAGCCGATGCGATTGCGATCTGGGAGCGCGAGAGCGGGCTGAAAGCGGATCCCGGCGCGCTGAAATGGTGGAAACTATTCAGTGCTGTGAAAGGCCAGGCGATCTGGACGACTGCGGCCAAGGAGTTCACGGTCGACAACACCAATCTGTCACTGGCTATTTCCGGCCTATACCCGCCGCGGCGTCACGACCGCATCATGGCCGATACGCTGGAGCAACTGGTCGAGGAGGGCTGGGCATGACGCCGACCGCGCCTGAACTACTGGCTGGCTGCGCCGCGGCGCTGTCCGCAGTGCCGAATGCCGAGGATGCCGGGCTGTTCACCGCGACGCGGTTGCGAACCGTCGCCATCATCAACGTTCTTGTGGCGCAGGAGTGCGTCATGGGTTCCGCAGTCCGGGTGTGGGAGAACGGCGCATTGCGATCCCTTCTCATCGAAGCGGCAGCGAATTACGGCGCCGCATTTGCTGAGGCGGGTGCAATCGATGATGGTGACCTGTCGCTCGCGGCGCTCGATGGCGCGAACGCGAAGTTGCGTCGCCTGCTCATCCGTTTGCATGAGGCGGTTGAAGCTGCTTCTGATCACCAGCTCGATTGGATAATCCTTAGCCTCTATCGCGAGATGGCGCGGCGGCGCGCGTTGAAATTGCCCGGCGAAAAGCCGGCGACCTGATTTGGAGACGGTTTGATGCTGCTGTTGAGCGAGACCCTACCGTCGAGCCTGCCGCCGGGGCCGATTTTTGCGAAAGCCCATCCGCTGATCGAGCCAGACGTGCTCGCGAACTCCGATAACTTCACGACCGGCCAGCCGTTCGGTCTGTTTGCGCGGATGCGCGCCGAGGCACCGGTTGCATGGCAGCACGAGGGATCGCAAGGGTCGGGCTTTTGGGCGCTGACGCGTTATGACGATGTACTGAAGGTCGATGGCGATCCGCAGACCTTCTCGTCGCAGAAGGGCGGCATCCTGTGGCACCTGCAGCTGCGTCGCGAGCACATGCCGTATTTTACGCCCGGCTATCTTGCCGGGCTTAGGGACAAAGTTGCCGGGGAGACCACGCGCCTGATCGATCGAATGGCTCCGCTCGGTGAATGCGATCTGGTCGAGAACCTGTCGTCGCAGCTGCCGCTGTTCACGCTGTGCGAAATTCTCGGCGTGCCGCAGGCAGACCGGCCGAAATTCCTGACCTGGATGCACTACCTCGAAATCGCCGGCCACATCGCGCAAACTCGACGCAAGGCGATCGAACCTTCGCCCGAGCTGCTGAAGTTCGTGCAGGCCTTCAACGACAATGTTTCAGAGATGTTCGAGTACGGCCGCCACATGCTGAAGCGGCGCCGCGCGGAACCGCAGGCCGACCTGATGACGGCGATCGCGCGCGCCACGATCGACGGCGAATTGCTCCGTGACGAATATCTCGACGGCTCCTGGCTGCTGATCGTGTTCGCCGGAAACGACACCACGCGCAACACGATTTCCGGCGCGATGAAATTGTTCACGGAAAATCCGGACCAGCGCAAGCAGCTGGTGGCCGACCTGTCGCTGTTGCCGAACGCGGTCGACGAAGTGATCCGCATGGTGTCGCCGGTGATTTACATGCGCCGCACCGCGAGCAAGGACACCGCGATCGGTGCGCAAAAAATCGCCGAAGGCGAGAAAGTGGTGATGTATTTCGGCGCCGCCAACCGCGATCCCGCGATGTTCCCCGATCCCGATCGCTTCGATATCCGCCGCGTCAACGCGTCGAAGAACCTGGCGTTCGGCTTCGGCCCGCACGTTTGCATCGGCAAGCGCGTCGCGCAGCTGCAGCTCGAAGAAGTCTACCGCCAGCTGTTCGCGCGGCTGCCCGACATCGAATACGCCGGGGGCATCGAGATCGCGCCGAACAATTTTGTCCACGCCATCCGCAAACTGCCGGTGCGTTTCACGCCCGTGCCGCGGGCGAGCTGACCGACGGGCCCCGGGCGGCGGCGGTCACTCCGCCGCCTGCAGCCGCAATTCGGGTTCGCTCGGCAGCTTCTTCGTCGGGAACGTCAGCGCGACCAGCATCGCGCCAAGCCCCATCGCGAACGAACCGATATAGAGCCACGTGTAGCCGCCGGTCGTGTCATAGACAAAGCCTCCGGCGACCGGGCCGATAGCCATGCCAACGCTGGCGAAGGCCGACACCGCGCCAAAGACCGAGCCCATGATGCGTGCGCCGAAGAAGTCGCGCACCAGGATGGCGTAGAGCGGCATCACACCGCCATAGGCGAGGCCGAACACCACCGACAGCGCGTAGAACTCGCCAATCTGTCCGACCGCGAGATAGGTCGAAACACAAAGCGCCTGAAGCATGAGACCGGCAACCAGCACGGGCTTGGCGCCGACGCGATCGGCGAGGGTGCCGAATAGCAGCCGGCCGCCGAGGCCGGACAGTCCGGCGACACCATAGACGCTGACCGCCGCCATCGGTGCGATGCCGCAGATCATGGCGTAGGTGACCATGTGGAAGATCGGCCCGGAATGCGCCGCACAGCAGGCGAAGTGCGCGAGCGCCAGCGAGATGAATTGCGGCGTCCGCAGCGCGTGCGCAACCGTCCACTGCGATCCGTCGGGCCGCGTAGCCACTTCAGCCGCGCGACCTGCCGAACCGCTTGCCGGCGGCTTGCGGATCAGGAACGACGTCGGAACTCAGGATCGCGACGGCGCCGATGCCGATGACAAGCATTGCGGTGCGCCAGTCATAGGTCGAGATCAGCCAGCGCGCCGAAGGAGCAACTGTCAGCGGCGCAACGCCCATGCCGGCGGAAACCAGCGACACCGCAAGACTGCGGTGCTGTTCGATCCAGACGCTCGCGACCGCGACCAGCGGCGCATAGAACGAGCCGGCCGCCATGCCGACGAACACGCCGAACAGAACCTGAAACAGCAGCAGGTTCGGCGCCTGGCTCGCAGCGACCAGGCCGACGCCGAGCAACAGGCTGCCGAGCAAGACGACAATGCGGGTGCCGAGGCGATCGGACAGCGCGCCCCACACAAAGGCGGAGAGGCCCATCACCAGGAAGTTCAGAGTTGCCGCGGCCGAGACGCCGCCGTGCGACCAGCCGGTCGCCTCGGAGATCGGCTGCAGGAACACGCCAAGCGACATCATCGCGCCGAAGCCGATGCAGGTCATCAGCGCGCCGGCACCAACAATTACCCAGCCGTAGGGAGGATCCTTCGCGTCTTCTTGGGCTACCGCGCTCGCCATGGAGGTCTCCCGCAAGTTCGATGTCGCGGTCGTCGCCGCCGCGTGCATGACGCACGCTAGCGGCACTACTCCGCAATTCTGTCAGCAGTCGAACAGAAGCCCGCCGGTTCGACAATCGGCGGGGAGGATTTTGTGCCAGCTCAGACCGCGAGCAATCCGCCCTCGGGGGCCGGCCGCGCGCGTTGATTGTAGAGCAGTTTGGCGCGCCGCTCGCGCTCTTCCGCTGGCAGCGTGTTCGGATCTTCGGCAGGGCCTGCGGTCA
Source organism: uncultured Alphaproteobacteria bacterium (assembly GCA_963763485.1). Lineage (GTDB taxonomy): Bacteria > Pseudomonadota > Alphaproteobacteria > Rhizobiales > Xanthobacteraceae > CAWCKS01. Next base: position 200,390 of record CAVXOW010000003.1, read on the forward strand.
CCGCCATCCCGCGCTGCAGGCCGGGGCGTGCACTCAAGTCATCAAACCAGCGCTTGAAGTATTTGAAATCGTTGATGTCCTGTCCCTGGCCCTTCCAGTTCACGGTCCACGGGTAACAGATCATGTCGGCGATGGTGTACTCGTCGCCAGCGAGATAGCGGCGGTCGTAGAGGCGGTTGTTCATCACGCCATAGAGCCGGTTGACCTCGTCGGTGAAGCGGTTGACCGCGTAGGACTGGTCGCCCTTCGAGGCATCGAGCCGGCGGAAGTGCCCGCACTCGCCGGTCTTCGGCCCCTGGTTGGCCATCTGCCAGATCACCCACTGGTTGACCTCGGTGCGGCCGCGAATGTCCTTGGGGTAAAACCGGCCAGCCTTGTCGGCGAGGTACATCATGATCGCGCCGCTCTCGAACACGGTGATCGGCGCGCCGCCGCCGGCGGGCGCGTGATCGACGATCGCCGGCATGCGGTTGTTCGGGCCGATATCGAGGAAGCCCTTGGTGAATTGGTCGCCCTTGCCGATGTTGCAGGGCACGATCTTGTAGGGCATGCCCAGCTCTTCGAGCAGGACGGTGACCTTCTTGCCGTTTGGCGTCGGCCAGTAGTGCACGTCGATCATGAGGACGCTTCCCCGTTTTGTTATGTGTTAGCGGGATGTCGGCGGAGCCCGCCGAAGTTTCAAGTGCTGCGGGCCGCGGCGGCCATGCCGATCAGGGTCGCGCCGCCGAACACCAGGTTGATGCCGACCAATAGCCCGATCGCCCATTCGGCCGAGCCGGGCAGGCCGGTGATGATCATTCCGGAAATGACGAGGTCGAGGATACCGGCGGCGATCATCCAGCCCCACCGTCCGGTGAGTTCGCGGCGATGTTCGAGGCCGTACATGATGCTGGCGACGCCCTCCATCACGAAGAACACGCCGAGCACCAGCGTCAGCGAAATCACGCCTTGTCCTGGCCAGCCGATCAGCAGGACGCCAGCCGCGAGCGACAGCAGCGCCGACAGGATCGACCACCAGAACCCCGGCATCTGGCGTGCCCAGAACGTCAGGATCAGCCCGGCAATGCCGCTGATCAGGAACATCCAGCCGAGGAACAGGGTGATGGCGATGCTTGCCAGCAAGGGCAGGGTGATCGCAAGCAGCCCGAGAATGACAAGCAGGATGCCTTCGATCAGCAAGGCCTTCCAGTGCTTGCGCATGACCTCACCCATGTCGAGCCGCGTCGCCGGATCCTGCGTGGTCATGTTGTGCTCCCTTTGTTGAATTGAGTGCTGGTTGCTTGGCGGCAGCCTAGCGCAGAGTTCGAAGCCGTGCACGGCTCTCATGGTCAGGGCAGCACACATCTTGCGGCGCACTGCGAGACGACGTCGTGACACAATGCAAAAGGCCCGGCAGTTCGGCCGGGCCTTTGTTACGAGACGGTGACGCGTTCCCCGCTCAGTTGCGATAGGACGTGTCGATGCGGTCGAGCTTGCGCAGATAGGCCGGCCAGGCAAGGCTGCCGTTGCGATTGTTGGCCTTCGGGCGCGGCTTCATGACGTCGTAGGTCTTCTCCAGGATCTCCTGCGACGGCATGACCAGCTTGGTGTTCGCCGCCATCGCCATCACCTGCACTTCGCATGCGCGCTCCAGCCGATACAGCGCATTGAACGCGCCGGGGATCGACGAACTCGCGACCAGGAGGCCGTGATTGCGCAGGATCATCGCCTCGAGGTCGCCGAGATCCTTGACCAGGCGCTCGCGTTCATCGAGATCCGTGGCGACACCTTCGAAGTCGTGGTAGGCGATGTGGACGAAGCGCATCGAGGTCTGCGCCAGCGGCAGCAAGCCGCACTCCATCGCAGAAACCGCCATGCCCGCGGGGGTGTGCGTGTGGGCGACGCAGTCAACGTCATGGCGCGCCATGTGGATGGCGCTGTGGATGACGAAGCCAGCGGTGTTCACCGCGTAATCGGTGGCATTGAAGAGCACGTTGCCGTCGAGGTCGATCTTGATCAGTGAGGAGGCGTCCATCTCTTCATAGAGCAAGCCGTAGGGGTTGAGCAGGAACTGATCCTGCGTGCCCGGTACGCGTGCCGAGATGTGGTTCGCGATCCCCTCGGTGTAGCCATACAGCGCGACCAGCCGATAGCAGGCGGCGAGATCAACTCGGGCCTGCCATTCCTCGGCGGAGACCTGTTCGCGGACCGACTTCACAATCTTGATGGCGGGCGAGCTGATCGGGGGATTCATATTATCTGTTCTCCGTATCTCGGGCTTGAACGGTGTGGTCGCGGGAGGCGCGCAGGATAGCGAAAAGCCCGCGCGCGGCAAGGCGATGGGCCTTTGGTCGGGGCAGGGCAGCTATGGCGAAGGCGCAGCGGCAGGTCGCCTCAGCCGATCACGAACGATCACAGTTCGATCCCCCAGAGCGGCGACCGCGAGCGCCATCAACAGCGTGCCAAGCCAGCCGAGCGCGATCAGCCAGGGGCGCGCCTTGAAACGGCCCATCAGCCTGTCATTGCTGACGACCAGCATCATCATCGCCATGATCGGCACGGCGACAATGCCGTTCAGCACTGCGCTCCACACCAGCATGGTGATGGCGTCGATGCCCGGTGAAGCCGAGGCCAAAGCCGATGATCGTCGCCGCCGCGATGATCAGGTAGAAGCCGACAGCGTCAGGCGCCTTGGCTTCCAGCGTTGCCGGCCAGCCAAAGATCTCGGCGACGCCATAGGCCGCCGATCCCGCCAGCACCGGGATCGCCAGCATGCCGGTGCCGATCAGCCCGAGCGCGAACAGGGCGAAGGTGAAGTCGCCGGCCAGCGGCCGCAACGCCTCGGCCGCTTGAGTCGCCGAATTGATGTTGGTGACGCCGTTGGCGTTGAGGACGGAGGCCGTGGTCAGGATGATGAAGAACGCGATCGCGTTGGAGAAGATCATCCCGACCGTGGTGTCGAGCTTGATGCGGTCGATTTCGCTCGCGCCGCCCCGCGCCAGTTCGCGCAGCGGTCGCCGGTGGCGGCTGCGATTCATCTCCTCGACCTCCTGCGAGGCCTGCCAGAAGAACAGGTAGGGGCTGATGGTGGTGCCGAGCACCGCGACGACCATCATGAAATAGTCGGCGTTCAGCTGTGCTTTCGGCCAGATCGCAGCTCAGCAGCGCGGTGCTCCAGGGGATATGCACCGTGAACGCCGTCGCGACATAGGCGAACAGCACCAGCGTCATGAACTTCAGCACCGGCGCATAGCGGCGATAGGGGACGAACACCTGCAGGAGCGTCGATGTTGCCGCGAAAATCAGCGCGTGTTCGTGGTTGAGGCCGCCGATCACGAGCGACAGGGCTTCGCCCATCGCCGCGATGTCGGCGGCGATGTTGAAGGTGTTGGCCGCGACCAGCAGCGCGACGAGGACGAGCACGATCGCGCGCGGCGCGATCTGCATCACGTTTGCGGCGAGGCCCTTGCCGGTGACGCGTCCGATCTCGGCACTGACCAGCTGGATCGCGATCATGAACGGGGTCGTGAGGAAAACGGTCCACAACAACCCGTAGCCAAATTGCGCGCCGGCCTGGGAGTAGGTCGCAATGCCCGACGGGTCATCGTCGGCCGCGCCGGTGACAAGCCCGGGCCCGAGCAGGCGGAGCACCATGCTGCGGGGCCGCTCCTTGCTCCTGTCCTGCGATTTCGGTGCGGACGAAGGTTCGGTCATGGCGTTTGGCAATCGCATTCGCCCGAAAGGGTTCCCTTCGAGCCATCCGGCGTGGGAGTTGTTAGATCGGGTTGGATTTCTTTGAGGTCACGGCCCGGGTCAGCTCGTGCATGGTCTCGATCTGCATCTGCTGAATTTCGGCGAGCCGCTGCCATTGCCGCGAGATCAGATGGTCCATCTTTTCGTGCAGATGGCGAATTTCGAGCTCGGCCTTGAGGTTGACGCGGTAGTCGCTCTCGGACCGCAGGCGGTCCTTCGACTCCTGGCGCTTCTGGCTCATCATGATGATCGGGGCCTGGATGGCGGCGAGTGTTGAGAGCACGAGGTTCAACAGGATAAACGGATATTCGTCGAACCGGTCGGACCCCGGCACAACGAGGTTGAAGGCCATCCACGCGCCAAGGATAAGACCAAAGAGGATGATGAAGCTCCAGCTGCCGCCAAAACTCGCGATCACGTCGGATAGCCGCTCGCCGAGCGTGCGTTGCTCGTCGAATTCTTCCTCGACGTTCTCGGCCAGCGTGTCGTGCTTGGCGATGCTTTCGGCGACCTGTCGATCGAGGTCGGTCAGGTCGCCGTGTTCGGCCTTGAGCATCTCCTCGACATAGAGCGTGCGGTAGTGCGCGAGCTCATCGCGTGAGATCAGCGCATCGGGCGCAAGATCAGGGTGATCCTGCCTGATGCGGTCGACCAATGACGGCCGCAGCGTGTCGATCGAGAACAGGTCGCGGCGTCGGATTTCCTTGCCCGATATCGCGCTGCGCAAGCGATTCTTCCGGACCGGCTCACCGGCGGTTTCGATGTTGGTCATGAGTCCAGCTCCTTTCGTCTTGCGATACTGCCGTGCGCCATAGCGCGAAACGCATGCGGCGTCGAACCATCGCTTGTTCAGGGGGACGCTGATATGGTGCGGTCGATATCAAGCATGACGGTGATGTGACGATGGTGCAATTCGCAAGACAGGTTTCGGGGCCGATGCATCGGCTCGTTCTGCTGATGCCGCTGTTGGGGCTCCTGCTCGGAGCCGCGCCGCCGCCGATCCCGCCGCTCGCCGAGCGGGTGACGTTTTTGAGCGCCGACCGCACCACCATGCTGGTCGGCTACCTGTTCAAGCCGCAGGGGCCGCACGCGGCGAGGATGCCCGCGGTCGTCATGATGCACGGCCGGGCCGGCGCCTATTCGGAGGCCGCCGACGGCGAATACGACGAGCGCACGCTGTCGCGCCGGCATCAGGAGTGGGGGCACTTCTGGGCCAATCAGGGCTATCTCGCCGTGCTGGTCGACGGCTTTGGCCCGCGCGGCTACCCGCACGGCTTTCCACGCTTCAGCTACAACACCCGGCCCGAGACCTTGAACGAGGTCACGGTGCGGCCGCTCGATGCCTATGGCGCATTGGTGTGGCTGCGCGCGCGCAGCGACGTCATCGCCGACCGCATCGGCCTGCAGGGATGGTCGAACGGCGGCAGCGCGTCGCTTGCCACCATGGCCAAGCCGTCGGCGCCGGGCGTGGCCTCGCCGACGCCGGTTACCGGTTTTCGCGGCGCGCTGGTGTTCTACCCGGCCTGCGGCCTGAAAGGTCAGTTCGAGGAGGGCATCGTCCCTTACGCCCCGGTGCGGGTGTTTCAGGGCTCAGCTGATGAAGAGGTCTCGCCGAAGCTTTGTGCCGAGCTGGTCGACAAATCGCGTGCCGCGGGCGGCGACATCGAGCTGACGCTTTATCCCGGCGCGACCCACGACTTCGACGATCCCGGCACCGAACGGCGCAGCAATCCCGCCAATGTTGCCGCCACCGAGGACGCGATGCCGCGCGCCGCCGGTTTTTTCGCGGGGATACTCAGGGGTAACTGACATTGAGAGCGGGGGCGCCACCGTCTATATCCGCACGATGACTGATGGCAGCGACATCACCAGCAATGCGGAGACGACGGAGCTCGCGCCAGACTGTCCGCGCTGCGGCAAGCCAGCGGCGTTGTGCGTCTGTGCCGATATTCTGCCCGAAGACAATACTGTCGAACTCCTGATCCTGCAGCATCCGCAGGAGCAGGATCGCATGCTCGGCACTGCGCGATTGACCGCGCTGCACTTCAAGCGCGTAACTCTGAAGATCGGCCTGTCGTGGCCGAGCCTCTCGAAGATACTCGGACGAACCGTCGATCCACAGCGCTGGGCGATCCTTTATCTTGGGTCTCTGAATGCGCGCGAGCTTGCGCCGAAAGCCGACCTTATCGCCGTTGGCCGCAAGGGCGAGGTCGAGCCGGACCAGCGCGCGATCCTGCGCAGCATCGAAGGCGTCATCCTGCTCGACGGCAGCTGGAGCCAGGCCAAGGCGCTATGGTGGCGAAATCCGTGGATGCTGAAGTGCCGCCGAATCGTCCTCGGACCGAAGGCTCCGTCGCGTTACGGGCGGTTGCGGCGCGAGCCACGCCCGGACGGCCTGTCGACCATCGAGGCGGCGGCGATGTTGATTGGCCATCTCGAACACCGGCCGGAGGTGGAGGCTCGCCTGACCTCAAGTTTCGAGCGGCTGCTCGATCGTTACCGAGGCTTACAAAAGACGACGCCCGGCTTTGACCGCTCAGGCGAGGGGGCAAAGGACGGGCGTTTCAGGCGCGCACGACAAAAGCACAGGCGTTCGAGACGATCCTGAGCTTCTTGTCTGTGTGACGCATCCCGTGACTTCCGGGATGCGTGGAGTGGATAAAGTCAGTCTAGTGGAAGGTTACGTCGAAGGGGTTGACCCTTCGCAATTGGCCTTACCGGACTTTGAGGTTCTCTGCTGCCTCTTTGCCGCGATTCGCGACGACTTCATATTCGATCTGCTGGCCTTCATTCAGAGTCCGCAGACCAGCACGTTCAACTGCCGAAATGTGCACGAACACATCCTTGCCGCCAGCTTGCGGCTGGATGAATCCATACCCTTTCGTCGCGTTGAACCATTTAACAGTACCGGTAGGCATTAAGGTCGTCTCCAATCGAGTAAACGGCACATAGGCCGCAGCTCATTATGACTTAATTTCGCTGCCCGCCCAAGGGGGAATTATTCCGGCATTTATCGCGAAAGTGCCGACAATGTGCGTCCTTTCGCGGAAGCGTCAGCGCGCGAGCGCTGCTTCCGGAGACAGCCACGGCAGTCCGTGCGCCTCGGCGACCGGCTTGCAGGTGACGTGACCGGCGTGGATGTTGAGCCCGTCCCGCAGGTGTTTGTCGTCCATCAGCGCGCCCTTCAACCCCTTGTCGGCGAGCGCGCGGGCAAAGGGAAGCGTGGCGTTGTTCAGGGCAAAGGTCGAGGTCCGTGCCACGGCGCCGGGCATATTGGTGACGCAGTAATGCACGACGCCCTGCTCGACATAGGTCGGATCGGAGTGGGTGGTCGGCCGCGATGATTCGCAGCAGCCACCCTGGTCGATCGCGATGTCGACGATCACCGAGCCCTGTTTCATGGTCGCCAGCATGTCCCGGGTTACCAGCTTTGGCGCCGCGGCTCCCGGCAGCAGCACCGCGCCAATCAGGAGGTCGGCGCGCTTGACGATTTCTGCAATCGCCGCCCGCGTCGAGAAAATCGTCCGAACACCGGTGCCGAAATGGAAGGCAAGGCGGCGCAGGGCTTCCGGATTGCGGTCGACCACGGTGACGTTCGCGCCCATCCCGAGCGCAATGGTCGCCGCATGGGTCCCGGAGACGCCACCGCCGAGGATGATGACCTCGGCCGCCGGCACGCCGGGCACGCCGCCGAGCAGAATGCCGCGGCCGCCCGCCTCCTTCTCGAGGCAGTGCGCGCCAACCTGCGGGGCGAGCCGGCCCGCAACCTCCGACATCGGGGTCAACAGGGGCAATCCGCCGTTCTCGGAGGTGACGGTCTCATAGGCGACGCAGCTCGCGCCTGACTTGATCAGGTCCCGGGTTTGAACCTCGTCGGGCGCAAGGTGCAAGTAGGTGAACAGGATCTGGCCGGGGCGCAATCGGGCGCGCTCGACGGCCAGCGGCTCCTTGACCTTCACGATCATCTCGGAATTGGCGAACACCGGAAGGGGACCGTCGGAGATCTTCGCACCGGCTGCGACATATTCCTGATCGGTCAAACCGGAGCCGATACCGGCATCGCGCTCGACCAGGACCTCATGGCCATGATGCACGAGCTCGGCCACGGACTGAGGGGTCAGCCCGACGCGAAACTCGTTGTCTTTGATCTCGTTGGGAACTCCAATGCGCATGGTTGTCGTCCTGATCCGCCTGCGATCCCTCGCCATCGATTCGCAAAGTCCATACCAATAAATGGACTTCGCGAACCCTAATGCGCGCTGATTGCCATGATGTTACTTAAAAGAGAGCCGAAATCGTCCGCCGGTGTCTACCGCCGTGCTACCGGCATGCAAGCGCGGGACTGCAATGCAAATTGTGGCGGACATTCAGGTGTTGGTCCTTGTCGCGGTCGCCAACACGGCCCCCTTGATCGCCAAACTGATTTTCGGTGACCGCTTCTCGCGTGCGATCGACAACGGCACCGTGCTTTGGGACGGTCAGCCACTTTTCGGCTCCTCCAAGACCATCCGCGGTGCGGCTCTCTCAATTGTCGCGACGACCGCCCTGGCGCCGCTGGTGGGTCTGGGAGCCAGCATCGGCTTATTCACCGGCATTTCGGCGATGGCGGGGGACTTGTGTTCGAGTTTTTGCAAGCGACGCTTCGGCTTCAAGCCCAGCGAAAGGGCCACCGGGCTTGACCAAATCCCTAAATCGCTTCTGCCAGCGCTGGTTTGCCAATGGATGTTGTCATTGAGCGCGCTCGATGTGCTGGCCGTTACTGCGATATTCTTCGTCGGGGAAATCCTGCTGTCGAAAATCTTGTTCAAGGCGCATCTGCGCGACCGCCCATACTAGGCGCGATGCAAGTGGTGCAATGTTATTTCAGGCGGGCAGTTGAGCCTGATCGCAACGATGGACGAGCCGACGCCGACCGAGGTGTAGCCCGCCATGCGTTGGTACCGCCACAATCCCGATCCCAAACGCCGCGGCAAGACTGAATCGAGCGTGAGCGGAATCGATCCTGGCAGGCAGATCTGCCCGCCATGGGTATGCCCCGCAAGGAGCAGGTCAAAGCCGGCGTGCGCTGCCTGCCGGTAGATTTCAGGCGTGTGGGAGAGCAACATCGAAAATGCGCCGGGTGGGATATTTCCGGCAGCTTTCTCGATGTTGTCGACCCGGTAAAAGTGGGCATCATCGATGCCAGCGAGAAAAATGCTTTGGCCGCCACGCGATATGGTCTCGCACTCGTTCAGCAGCATCCGTATTCCCATATCCTCCAGGCCGGGCACCATTCTGATGGTGTCGTGGTTGCCAAGCACACCGTAGACCGGTTCCTTCAGGCATGCGCGGACCTCGGCCAACCCTGCGAGTGCCGGTTCGAACGGCCCAAACGTCGCGCCGCGATAATCGCCGGTGAGAACGCAAGCGTCATATTCGAGCGTCGGCAGGAGCTCTTTGAGGCGTTGCATGGCGCCCGGGTTCATATCAACGTGCAAATCGCTGATATGCAGAACCGTGAATTTATCGAACGCTTCCGGCAATGACTTGAATTCGAGGTCTATATGCCTGACTTGCACGCGTTCGGCGTTTTTTGCGCCGCGCCAGTAGAGTCCGGTCAGCTTGAAAATGCTCCGGATCACGGAGTGGATCGAGTACCAGTTCTCGATGTGGAAGAAATTCAGCCCCTGGCCGAAGATCTGCGCCTCATGATCGGTCTCGATGCCTAATCGCTGGTTGGCGTGCAATCGCCCCAGGCGCCGCTCCAGCCGATCCAGCACGCTTTCGTCCATTGGTTGGCGTCCTTAGCTCGCCCGATCTTGCGAGTTTGTCTCGGTCGAAGGGCGATTCCTATTTGAAACTCCCTGCAGATGGTTGACGCATCGCAAACCAGGTGTCGTCGAAACGAGACGGATGCTGGCCGATCGCCGAAGGGGCGGGCTAACCGGTGCCCAAAGCTCGGGCGAGGTTGTAGGTCAGGAGGCTCGCGAGATAAGCGAGCGTCAGCATGTAGGCGAAGGTGACCGCCATCCACTTCCAGCTGCCGGTCTCGCGGCGGATCACGGCGAGCGTCGAGGCGCACTGCGGCGCGAAAATGTACCAGACGAGTAACGACAGCGCGGTCGCCAGCGTCCACTTGTCGGCCAGCACAAGGCCGATCTGGGTCGCCGCTTCCTTGCCGCCCTCGATGGCATAGACCGTGCCGAGCGCCGCGACCGCGACCTCGCGCGCCGCCATGCCGGGGATCAGCGCGACCGCGATCTGCCAATTGAAGCCGACCGGCGCCAGCAGCGGTTCGAGGTGATGGCCGATCCAGGCGGCGATGCTGTAGTTGATAGCGGGCTCGGCGGCACTTGCCGGCGGCTGCGGGAACGAGGCCAGGAACCAGATCAGGATCATCATCGAGAAGATCGTGGTGCCGGCGCGCTGCAGGAACATTTTTGCCCGCGTGTAGATGCCAATGACGACGCTCCTCGGCCGCGGCAATTTGTAGTCGGGCAGTTCCAGCATGAACGGGGCGGGCGCGTCGTCGCGCCACATGAAGAATTTTATCAGGAACGACACGCCGAGCGCGCTGATGACGCCGGCGGCATAGAGGCCGAACATCACGAGGCCGCGCAGGTCCATGAAGCCGAGGATTTGTTTGGGCGGAATGAAGGCTGAAATGATCAGCGTATAGACCGGAATGCGGGCGGAGCAGGTCATCAACGGCGCGGTCAGGATCGTGGTCAGCCGGTCGCGGCGGTTGTCGATCACCCGCGTCGCCATGATGCCGGGGATGGCGCAGGCAAAGCTCGACAGCAGCGGGATGAAGGCGCGGCCATGCAGCCCGACGCCGCCCATGATGCGGTCCATCAGGAACGCCGCGCGTGCCATGTAGCCGAAGTCTTCCAGCAGCAGGATGAACAGGAAGATGATGATGATCTGCGGCAGGAACACCACAACGCTGCCGACGCCAGAGATCACGCCGTTCTGCAGGAAGCTCTGCAGCAGGCCGGCGGGGAGGGTGTCGTGCACGAACTGACCGAGCGCGTCGAAGCCCGACGACAACAATTCCATCAACGGCTGCGCCCAGGCGAACACCGCCTGGAACATGACGAATAGCACGACGGCGAGCACGACGAGGCCACCGACCGGATGCAGCACGACAGCGTCGATCCGACCGGTCCAGGTGTCGGGCCGCGCCGGCAGGCTGACGGTTGCCGCAATGATGCGATCGGCCTCGCGCTGGGTCGTGCGCAGCTCTGCTGCCGACGGCGGCGTCCAGGCGTTTTGCCTAGGTTCGGCATCAGCGGGCGCCAGTGTCTTTGCGAGTTCGTCGGTCCGCTGCAAGATTTCGGCGGTGCCACCCTTGCGTACCGCGATCGAGGTGACCACGGGTACGCCGAGCAACTCGGACAATTTTCCGACATCCACGGTCACGCCGCGGCGCGTTGCGATATCGAACATGTTGAGCACGAGCATCAGCGGGCGTCCGACCCGCTTCAATTCGAGCGCCAGGCGGATCGTCAGCCGCAAGTTGGTGGAGTCCGCAACGCACAACACGAGGTCCGGGGCCGCTTCACCCGTCGCGCGGCCGAGCACGACGTCGCGCGTGATCTCTTCATCGGGGCTGCGGCCACGGAGCGAGTAGGTGCCGGGCAGGTCGACCACCGACACCTGCCGCCCGGACGGCATCACGAAGCCGCCCTGCTTGCGCTCGACGGTGACGCCCGGATAGTTCGCGACCTTCTGACGGCTGCCGGTCAGCGCGTTGAACAGTGCGGTCTTGCCGCTGTTTGGCGTTCCGACGAGGGCGAGGTGGAAAAGCGGTGCTTCCATTTATGCTGGGATCCGCGTCAGGCGACGATCACAGCCATCGCCTCGCGCCGCCGCACCGCGATCGTCACGTTCTCGACCCGGACCGCGATCGGGTCACGGCCGACGATGCCTTCGTGCAGGACTTCGACCCGGGCGCCCTCGACGAAGCCGAGTTCCAGCAGGCGCCGTTCGAGTTCGCCTGCCGACAGCGCGGAACCTTCGACCTCGGGCGCGAGATGGTCGATCACGCCGACATAACCACGCGCGGCCTTGCCGAGCGGAATCAGCGGACGCGCGACAGCCGGCTTGCGGTCGATCGGGTCGTCGGAGATGACAATGGTCATGGTCTGTATTTTCAATCGGCGCGCGGCAGGTCAAGCGCGCCATCAGCAACAATGTCCAATCTTAGAGAGATTATAAATCGCCCGGCCGGCCGGGTTTTGATCATGCGCAAAGCCCTGTCGCGCGGGTGTCCGGTGTTGCGCTTCGCGCAAAACATCCCCTAAGGTGCCGCAAAACGGGCAACGGAGAACAATCGTCATGAAAGACTTCGCGGGCAAGATCGCCGTCATCACCGGGGGCGGTACGGGCATGGGACGCGAACTCGCCCGCCAGCTGGTCGCCGAGGGCTGCAATGTCGCAATGTGCGACGTATCAGCGGAAAACATGGCCGAGACCAAGCGGCTGTGCGAGGCCGGCAAGCTGCCGCAGGGACTTCGCATCACGACCCATATCGCAGACGTCTCCGATGAGGCGCAGGTGCAGCGTTTCCGCGACGAGGTCTCGAGGCAGCAGAATACCGATCACGTCAATCTGGTGTTCAACAATGCCGGCATCGGTGGTGGCGGCAGCCTGCTCGACAATTCGCGCGAGCAGTGGGAGCGCACCTTCAACATCTGCTGGGGTGGCGTCTATCTCTGCACCCGTGCCTTTATGCCGATGCTGGTGAAGTCGACGGAGGGGCACCTGATCAACACCTCCAGCGTCAACGGCTTCTGGGCGACCATCGGGCCCGGCGTGCCGCACACTGCCTACAGCGCTGCGAAATTCGCGGTGAAAGGTTTTACCGAAGCGCTGATCACCGATCTCCGGATCAACGCGCCGCATGTCAAATGCTCGGTGGTGATGCCCGGCCATATCGGCACCTCGATCGTCACCAACTCGCGCAAGATCCAGACCGGCGGCCAGTTCGACAACCTTACGGCGGATGAGCTCAAAAGCGCGCGGACGCGGTTGCGCGCCGCTGGCATCGACGAGACGAAGATGAGCGACGCCGATATCCAGAAGGCGGCGGTCGAGCGCGCCCGCCGCTTCCTCGAGGAGGCGCCGACCTCGGCGGCAGAGGCGGCAAAAATCATCCTCGACGGGGTGAAGGCGGAGCGCTGGCGCATCCTGGTCGGCAAGGACGCCGAGATGCTCGACCAGCGGGTGCGCCAGACGCCGGAGCGCGCCTACGAGCCGGATTTCTATAAATCGTTCGCCGAGGAAATCGGCTGGCAGGTCGGCCGGTGAGGGCGGTGCCGGCGGCGACCACCGCCGCCGCGCAAGTCACTGTCCAGGAAGCGGTTTTGCGTCGATTTTGCGGGGTTTTGTGAGCCGCGCCTGAGGTGCGGCTGATCGTGTTTTCGCGAGGGTGGTCGGCAAAAGAAGCCGGCCATTCAACGCTTTAGGCGAAATTCGGGGTACAATCTTGTTGGCTGATTGCATAGTATAAAATATACAACTGTAGATTATTCCGAGTCCGAATATTCGTCCGCGGATATTCGCCGGCGGATATTTCCTCAGCGCGCCGGCGTTGCACCGGCGAGAGCGTGGACGGTTCTGGCACGCACGAGCAGATAGAACGCGGCGACGTGCGTGATCATCAGCAGGGGGACATAGATGATCGGGATCCAGTAGGTGGCGGCCAGCTGGCCCGAGAGCGCGGGAAGGTCGAGCTGGACGCCGTGGTAATAGTCGATGAGGAGGTCGGCCACTCCCACCAGATTGAAGGCGGCGATAAACAGCCAGAACAGCGGACGTATTCTGATCGTAAGAAGCGCCAGCATAGCCAGCACCCCGGTCGCGAAGTCGCCGTAAGCGGCATACACAGCGAAGTCAGCCGGCAGGTTGGGGCCGATAACGCCTGGAATGAGAAACACCAGACCGAAGAAGCGGAAACTGTGCAGCGTGGCGATGGCGCGCTGCGCCTCGACAGGGTCCATCGCCTTGAGCCTGGGCCAGACATACGTACCGAAGCCAAGCAGCCACGGGACGTAACCGAGAGCGAGATGGATATTGAAGACGATTGCCGGGGACATTGGCTTCTCCTCAGCTGCTAGTTCACGCGGCCTCGAACACGGCGGTCAGAACGCCGAGGCGGCCTTCCAGGAGATTTCGTCCGAGGTTGGCCGAAAGCTGCGCAAACTCCGGCCCCATCACCACGCCGAGATTTGGCGAAGGCGGCGGCCCTGACGTGCGCAGCTGCGTGATCCAGGCTTTGGCGGCCTCGGTGTCGTCCTGCAATGTCAGCGTGCGAAAGCCCGCCGGCTCGATCGCCTCGCGCGTCGCGGCAGTGGTCATGAGAAAGCTCGTTGCCGGCGTTCGCGCCCAGGGTACGGGATAGTGCGGCTCGCCGCCGTTCAACACGATGTCGTACGTTGCGAACCTGCCGCCTGCCTTCAGCACGCGCCGGATCTCGCGGTAGAGCCGCGCCCGGTCGGAGATGTTCATCGCCACGTGCTGCAATAGCGCGACGCCGAACACGCCGTCGTCGAAAGGAAGCTCGAGCGCGCTGGCGGTCTCAAACGACACCTGCTCGCTCTGTCCGGTGCGCTCGGCCAGATAACGCGCGGCGTCCACGAACGGCTCGCTGAGGTCGACGCCGGTCACCCGGCAGCCACAGCTCGCAGCCAGAAAACGTGCCGGCCCGCCGACGCCGCACCCGACATCCAGAACCGCAGCATCGGCGGTGATCCCGGCCAGTTTGGCGAGCTCGGCAGTTGCGGCGAGACCTCGGGTGTGAAACTGGTCGAGGGCGCTGAGTTGCTGCGGCGTGAGCCGCTGTTCCTCCGGCCCGAAGGCCATGAGCGCCGTCTTCGACCGCTCGGTCAGGCCGGTCGCGCGATAGTGGTCGCGCACGCCATCAAGGGCATCGGTCATTGCAAGGTTCCTCTCGAGCCTCGGCTTCGACATCGCGGTCACTCATGGCCTGCGACGTCACTCCGGTATTGCGAGCCAGATTTACAGCCGCTTCTCGCGATCGACTATTCGCGATAATCTCGACGGGTTATGAAGCGAAACTTCACAGTCAGGCACGGCGCGCTCGACGGCGTGGAGGCGTGCTTGAGCGTCGCGCAACACCGCAGTTTTCGGAAGGCAGCCGCGGAGCTCGCCGTGACTCCGTCGGCGATCAGCCAGGCGGTCCGTGCGCTGGAGGCGCGGGTCGGCGCCGCGCTCTTCATCCGCACGACCCGCAGCGTCGGGTTGACCGAAGCCGGCGAACGATTTCTCTCGCGCGCAAGGCCGGCCTTCGCGGAGCTCGTCGCCGCAAGCGCTGAAGCGCGTGACCTTGGACAGCGGCCGGCCGGGCTGTTACGCCTCACGGTGCCACGCGCGGTGGTGCCGATCCTGCTGGAGCCGCTGATCGCATCGTTCTGCCGGGCCTATCCCGAGGTTGAGGTGGAGATCGCCACACGCGCGGAGCTGGTCGATATCGCGGCCGAAGGATTTGACGCCGGCATCCGGCTCGGTCAGTTCATCGAGGCCGATATGGTCGCGGTGCGTCTGACGCCATCGCTGCCGCTGGCCGTGGTCGGCAGTCCCGACTATTTGCGCCGGCGGCAGCGCCCGAAACTGATCGACGATCTGCGGGCGCACGCCTGCCTGCGCATGCGCCGCTCGGACGCGTCGATCGCACCGTGGTCGTTTGTCGACGGCAACGAGGCGGTCGAAATCGTCGTTTCCGGACCGCTCATCGCCAACGACATTCCCACGATGCTTGGCGCGGCGATCGAAGGATTGGGCCTTGCGCAGGTGCCCGAGCCGGTCGCCGCTGCTGCCGTGAAAGCGGGGAAGCTCGTGCGCGTGCTGGAGCCGTTCGCGCCGATGGCGCCGGGTGTGTTTCTCTACTATCCCGGCAACCGGCAAATCATGCCGAAGCTGCGTGCCTTCATCGATCACGTGAAGAGCCGCTCGGGCAGGGCAGGGAAGAGCCCCATTCACAATGACGGCGCGCGTACACGCGGCGTGAAGAAACGCTGACCTGGGACGTGTTGTGGCAAATGGCCGTCGATAAGACCACGATTGGTCAACGTTCGCTTGTTGTATTGCGGCGCTAGAACTCGAAGGAGTAGCATTGGAGGAAATCTAGGCGGCGGGACGGATGCCTAAAATCTCTGAAGGTTATTTGGCTATTGGGGGTCTAATCGTCTTTGCAGCGTGGCTTTTTGTCGGCTTGCCGTTGCTGATCTACCCATCAGAACGCATTGAATATCGCGACAATGCTACCCGCACCACACAGAGCGCCGAGGCTCAACCAAAAGGCACTCCACAAGCGCCGTTTTTCGTACAAATTATGCCCAGCCCTAAGTCCGCTCAGGAGCGTACCGAGGAAGCCGAGGATCGTATAGACAAAAGGAAAGCCGACGCCGCCATCGTTCGATGGACGCTCGGATTGTTTGTCGCCACGGTCGGATTGATATTGGCTACTGGCGTTTTGGGTCTTCTTGCTAAGAGACAATTGGACGACACTGAGAAGTCCCTCAAAATAACTCAGCGTGCTTACCTCAGCGTTCAACCCGCCGGCATTCGACCATTCGCTACAGGCGCCAACAAAATCGCTTTCGACGCCATCATCTTGAACGCCGGGAATCTTCCAGCTCAAAACGTAAAATGGTTCATCAATAAAGGATTCTCGGAAGACGAAAAAAGGAAGTGCTTTCCAATCGGAGAACTTGAGGGCGGCATTGTCATTCCGGCCCGCGTCAATATTCGTAAGGGGTCGAATGCTGCGACCTATACTGAATTCGACGAGTTTGTAGATGTTCGTCTTGAGAACAAAAGATGGGCCTACGTATGGGGTCGCATCACGTATCACGATGGTTTTCAGGATGGCCGTTCGATCAATTTTTGCCATCGATATAATTTGAACGGGGCCGTTAATCGCACCGTCTCCGACGACGCTGGACGCCACCACATTCATGGCAACCACACTGACGATGAGAAAAGTAGCGGCCAGTAGCGCCGCGCGCCGCCACACGGCGCTTCTCCTTAGCCGGATTCCTCCTGTGGTGGATCACGGTGATTATGGTCCAAACGCCACCCAGAACTAGCAGGGAGAACGCCATGTATGAGGACAAGGACCTTTGGCCATTCAAGTGCCCTCAGTGCCTCAAGGAGTTCACGGAGGAAATTGGACGGCTCAAGGCGAACCCCGCCGTCATCTGCCCCGATTGCGGTCTGAGGCAGACAGACCATCACAAACAATTTGGTCTGGCACTGGCTGAGGCTCAGGCAGGCCGCCTTGACCCTTGGCGGGACATGCTCACCCTCACAAAGCCGACATAGCTCTGCATAGGCTTCCATAAGAGGCGCATCATTCATGACACACCTCCGTGCCACCGGCGGTTAGGCCGGTGGCGTTTGCGCCATAATACCGCAAATTTGGTGATAGCGAGGCTAGGCAATAGCTAGACTACTGCACGCGACAGCCCCCGACCGCTTCTCCCTGTGCGAAACTGTTCGCGAAGGCGATATCATCATTCGTGTGGGTGAGCCGTTGATGCGGCTGCCTTGAGGGCGCCGACTTCGAGAGGACATTCGTCGTTGAGCATTGCTGGTAAAGTGATCGCCATCACCGGCGCGACCTCCGGCATCGGGCGGGTAGCGGCCGAGCAACTCGCCGCCCTTGGCGCGCGCCTCGTGCTCGTCGCTCGGGATCGAGCGCGCGGTGAGGCGACACTTGCGCGCGTCGGCGCAATCGCGCCGGGCGTGCGGCACATCGTGCATTAGGCCGATCTGTCGCGGCTTTCCGAAACGGAACGCGCCGGGCGCGCGATAGCCACCGCTGAGCCCCGCATCGATGTGCTCGTCAACAACGCCGGCGCGATCTTCTCGCGGCGCGTGGTCACCGATGAAGGGCTCGAGCGTACCTTTGCGCTCAATCACATGTCCTATTTCGTGCTGACGGCCTGCCTCAGCGACCGGCTGATCGCTGCCGCGCCGGCGCGCGTCGTCAACACTGCCTCGAACGCGCACCGGCAAGGACATCTCGACTTCGACGACCTGCAGTCGGCGCGAAACTATCGCCCCTTCGCTGCTTACGGGACGTCCAAGCTCTGCAACATCCTGTTCACGCGCGAGCTTGCTCGCAGGTTGGCCGGCCATGGCGTCACCGCGAACTGCTTCAGCCCGGGGTTCGTCGCAACTCGTTTCGGTGACCAGGCTGGCGGTCTCTATGCCCTCGGCGTACGCGTGGCAAAGCTGTTCGCGGGGTCGCAGGAGAGCGGCGCCGACGCCCTTGTCCATCTCGCGGCATCGTCCGAGGTCGCGGGGGTGACCGGCCGGTTCTTCAGCCGCCGCCTGCCCGGCACCGTAACCGCGGAAGCGCAGGATGACGCGCTCGCGCAACGGCTGTGGCGCGAGAGCGAAGCGGTCGCGGTGCAGAACGTGACGGAGCGTGCCTTGCGCCGCCCCTAGATACGCCACGACGCGCTTAAGTTCTTGAGCCTTTCTGGCGACTTCAGCGCCATTTGAATACGGCGTGCACCGCGCCCCACTCCGCGTTTTTCCTAAAATTGACATCGCGCAAAATGGTTTCCATCTCAAGAGGACAGGATCAGGTGCGGGACATGGAGCTACCTTTACGCGAGCACACGATCGTACCGGCTGGACCGCTTGGCAATTCACAAAGCTGGGGACGACGATTCGACGGCCTTCGATTGGACGCAATTGGAAATCGAGTATCTGACCCGGGTGACAACCGACGCTTGCGAATGGGACACTGGCGTTGGTGGTGGACGCGGATGGGGTGGAAACATGATCACCGCAGTGATCGTGGCGTGGCTTCTGTTGAATGTCGCCATCGCCGGCTGGTTAACTTGGGTCCGCATTGTTCGGCCGGACCGGGAGAAATTGCGGCGGGAGCGCGAGCGCCAGTCGATCGGAGACGGCTTTCCCGTTCGCTAGACGGGAGAAAGCCGAACCTCTTTACGTCCTGCGCAGTCGTCGTGAAAGACGACTGCGGTGCGCTGCCTCGACCAGTTCGACTGCGGCTTTGACCTGCTTGTCCGCCCGCATGTAGATCCAGCGGCCATCTCGGCGTTGCCGCCATACCAGCCCCAGCACCACGGCTCCTTCAATCGAGCGATGTGGTGCTATTGCTCGGTATAAGTGCCAATTATTCGCCTCTGAACTTGAGGCCCGCTGGTTGATCTCTTGCTGCATCACCAACCTCCCAGGCTGTCAATTTCGACCGCGAGAACTAAGCCGCAGAACGTGACGCTGCCATTACATGTGTATGAGTTACAGAGAGTTGTCCGCAGCCGGCGTCTGACGGCGTCTCAAGGCGGAGACCACTCGTCTTCATGGCGTGGAGGTGATTGCCCCGAGCGATGAAGACAACGTCTTCCCCAGCGAGCGCGAGCTGCGGACCAAAGTAGCCGCCAGCGCCACCCGTCCCAAAGGCTGCGATCCGCATCTGCCCACCTTTTCGCTGGCATCTCGTGCGGCTGCCTTTCCCAAAGGCGATCGCCAGACAATCGACTATATCATCATGTCGGCGCGCCAGGGGCCAGTTTGACGCAAGAGGCATGATGAACGATGTCGGCTGGGGTCGGTCGCGTCGTTCTGACCTTCCGGTGATCACTTCCGGTCTACCCCCAACTTCGGGCATGCGGCGGCACCGCGCTAGCTGTCGCGAAGTGCCAATATGCGAGATCGACCTGGATCGCGCATCGGCAACACCAATGCGCAACGAGTTCAGGCCGACTTGGTGAATCCAAGATCGTCTTCGATCACAGCGTTGGGTCCGACCGGCACCCGGCCTGAATTGGCTAGATTGAGTTTGCGGAAGACGATTTTGTCGCGCCAGACCTTGCGGAGGAAATCTTCGAAGACCTGAATCGTCAACTGCTCGCCCGGACACCGTCGGTATCCGAAGCCGAATGGTGCGAAGCCGGCATGTTCACAAACCGGAAGGCTATTCCCGTCCACAACACCGAAAACCGTCCCAAAACCGTTATTGGTGATGTTTGCCTTGCGTCCATCCTTGACCTCGAAATTTGTGGTCTCGAATGGGCATCGCGCAAGCCCGATCTGCTGGCATTTATCTTCAGTAATCTGGGCGCTGGTAGGAACACCAAGATACCTTGATGGATCGAAAGCATTTGGGTCCTTCCAGTGGACCGGGTCAAGGCTGGTACTTGTGTGGGGTGTGCTGATGTAGCTATGGCGCTCCATCGGAAAGCCAAACCTTTGCTGCGGAGATGCGCCATAGGCACTTGTCCTGGCATCCTTGATTGCCGAGATGCTCCCGCCGTTTGGCGAGATAACGCGGAATAGTTCCATGACGAACAATTCCAGTGGCGAGTAGGCAGCAGCATTGGCATTGTCGAAATTTCCGCTCATCGTCTTCTGAAACGATGCTCGAACGGCCGGATCGCCGCCGTCTTCGGACAGGCGCGACATAATTCCGAAGATCGAGTTGCCCCATTGGCTGAGCGCCACGAAATTGTGGAAACACTCGAACACGACGTCCTTCTTCGCAAAGTGACGGCCGTCGCCGGCGTTCTTCAACCAATACCAAGCTATCGTCTTTTCTGGATTCTTGGTCTTGCCACTTTCAATGTCGGTGAGTTGATCGTCGATCCATGATTTCAGAAAGTCGAGGCGTTCACGAACTATCATGTAGTTATCGTACGTGACTGGCAGCAGAGGGTTCCTGTATGCGAGAACCGTGTTGAATGCTTCACCAATCTGACGTACTTCAAAAGGAATGGCATCTGCGGTCACCCCAAGGTGAAGGTCCCAATAAAGGTCGAAATAATAATCGAGGTAATGCCGCATGAACGGCTTATTGGCGAATTTCTGGTCCATGAGTTTGTCGAAGAAGGCCACAACCTTCGCGCTATACATCGGCTTGTAGAGGTCCGGCGTCACCCCCGAGAAGTAGATCCTTTTACGCAGATTATTGGGGCCACGTTTCTCAAGACCCTGCAAAAAGACCGTCACGCCCTCTTCAGGGGTCGGTCGCCAGTCGCGGGTAATGAGTCCCCAAAAGTCGTAAGGCAGTGCGTTTTCCTTACTGAAGGTGACGTCGATCATCGGTAGCATCGGACGCTCGCCTTCGTAAAAACTCGTCAGGAAAAACGGTATGACGACCTTCTCGACGTACGCGTGATCGAAGTTGGCTGGAATGGTTTCACGAAAACGCTGAACCGCAGTTAGAATTTGATCAGGTAGTGACGATGGGGGCGTTTCGGCAGAAACCTGCTCTACGCCCGCCACCATTGAAGCGGACGCGCCGCTCCCCAACATACCGACAGCAGCTGCGCCCCCTTTAAGAACCGTCCGACGTTCCACTATCTTCCGTTCCATTGAATCCTCCTTCTTCGCGGGAAAGTTTCGAATTCAATCGAACTTGGGAAGCTGCAGCTATCAGGAAAAACCCTCGGTTGCAGTCGATCCGCGTCGGAACATAGACAGACTTCTGCAACAAAATCTGCCAGCAGCAGACTGAAGCTCGTCCATTGCTCCTCAGAACGTCGCCTTCAGCCCCGCATAAAAAGCGCGCGGGCGCGCGGGGCTCACCGAGCGCGCGTCCGTGAACGCGACGCCGCCATTGACGAAGTCGGAAAGCTTCGCGGTGTCGAAGAAGGTGCCATAGGTCGCGTAGCGATTGTCGAGGAGATTGTCGATCCGGCCATAGATCTGGAACGTCTTGTTGATCTCGTACGAGGCGTGAAGGTTGAAGACCGTATAGGGTGGCAGCTTCGGCGCCTGATTGGATTCGTCTCCCACGAAATACTGGTTGCTTACATACAGCATGTCGCCGCCGACCTTGACCGCATCGGTGATGGAATAGTCGACCCCGAATTTGATGCGATGACGAGGAATAGCCGGGATCTGGTCACCGGGCGCCACCTGTATGTTGCCGTTCTGATCGGCAAACGGACTGTTGGAGCCGACAGCCAGTGCATCCAGGAAACGCGCGTCGACGAAAGCATAGCTGGCAGAGAGCTGGAACGCCGATGCTGTGAGCTTGGCTTCGGCCTCAATGCCCTGGCGGCGGGTTCTGCCGACGTTCTGAAAAAAGCCAAAGCCCTGCAGCACGGAACTGGGAATGGCAAGGATGTCATCGGTGTTGGTGGCGCGGAAACTGCCGAGTTTCCAGTCGAGTGTGGCGAAGTTCAGCTCGCTGGTGCCGCGGAAGCCGGCCTCAACCGTGCGCGACACCACCTGCTTCAGCGGTGGATCGGAAACCAGGAACGCCGCGATGATGCAGGGCCTTGTCGGATCGGCGCAGCCCAGTTCAAGCGGCGTCGGCGCGCGATTGGCTTCCGAATAGCCGGCATAGGCCGTCAGCTCTGAGGTGATCTTGTAGGTGCCCCCGATGACTGGATTGAAGCGGTCAAAGGTGTCATTGCCGTTGAGCGCGGTGCCGATCTGGTCCTCGAGCGCAATGCGCGCGTCGTTGAAGCGGCCGCCGGCAGTGATCGAGAAGGCTTTTGTGACATCGAACGTGTCGAGCGCGTAGACGCCGGTGTATTGGCTGGTGGTGCGGAGCGACACCGGTCCGATCGATACTGGACTGCCGGATTGTCCGAGGATGATGCCCCCGCCGCTGACAACGTAATTCGAAGCGATGGTGCCAAGCTCCGGACTGCCATTGAAATGGGTGACGCTGGAATCGAGGCTCACCCCCACCACGAAGCGGTTGCCGTGCCCGAAGATTTCGTCCGTGTTGGTTGCCTCCAGCGAAAATCCGCCGGTGGTCGAGCGGGTCGTCGTGCGATCGATCTCACCCAGGATCGCATTGGGAGCGAACGGACTGGAAAGCTGGTTTCCGTCGATGCCGTTGGCGGGCGTGCTGCCGTCGCCGAAACAAAGCAGCGTCGCGTCGGCGGCGCAGGGCTGCGTGCTGGTCGGATTGCCGTCCCAGGTTTGCTGGCTGAAGGAACGTACATGGGCGATGGCCCGGACAGTCCAGGCGGGCGTGACTTCGACCGTTCCGGTCAGGTTGGCGTATGCGACCTGGTTGGCGTTGGTTTGCGGCGTCGTGTAGGTGGCGCTCCAGGATTGCTGCAACAATTCGATCGGCACGGTGGCCGGGGCGCCGAATTTGTTGTCGGCCAATCCCATGTTGAGATGGAATTCGGCGTTCGCGTTCTGATAACCGACATCGCTGTAGAAGCGGCGGATATCCGACTGCGAGAAGTTGCGGAAGCCGCCGTCGTGCAGGCCTTCGAGCGCGCCGTAGACCGAGAACTGGTCGATCGCTTTGCCCCATTGCGCCGAACTCTGGATGCGCCGGAACGAGCCGCCCATGGTGTTGATCTCGGCGCCCTGATAGCCAAAACCATCCTTCATCTGAACGGTGACGGCGCCACCCAGCGCATTGAGGCCGAAGGCGGGGTTGTTCGTCACCACCGCAACCGAATTGATCGCTCCGGTCGGGATCAGGTCCCAATTGACGATGTCGCCGAACGCTTCATTGATGCGGACGCCGTTCTGATACGCGGCCAGCCCTTGCGGTGTACCCGAGACCGGCGAGCCGACAAACCCGCGAAACTCAACATTGGGCTGGAAGGGATTGCCGGCGACCTCGTTGATGTTGACGGCCGGCACGCTCTGCCGCAGGGCATCGGTGACGTTCAGTGAGCCGGTGCGCTCGATCTGCCTGGAATCCACGACGTTGATGCTGGATGGCACCTTGTCGACCGCGAGCGCCGTGCCCGGAGTCGCAACTGGCGTGGTCGGATACACCACAGTGGTCGGCAGCACGTTGGTGTGGCTTCCGCGGTCCGGTTCGCTCTTGTCCTGCGCATATGCCAATCCGCATCCGGCAAGCACACCCGCGGACACCGATGCGAGAAGGGATACGCGAACGCCCATCTGTTCCGCCCCATCGCCCGCTCGGGCACCCTTAATCCCCGTCGGTTCGCAATCGCGATCTTAGTAACGCAGATAGCAGCGCACCAGCCGTTGCGGGTCACAAACCGAAGTCCGAGCTGGGGCGCAGCTTATCAAGAAAGAGGCCGGCGCAGCCAAGGTCTCAGTTGAGTCATGAGCCGACGTGGCGCACCCTGCGACGTCACGTCCGCTCAAGTCTTGAAAGCAGGCCGTCCGCTCCAACAGGACGGATATGATGATGCCGGAGGCCAATCCCCAAAAGGCCGTTCCAACGTTCAACAACGGCACGTCGGCAACAGTGACGAGAAACGCCACCAGCGCGCCGAGGGAGAGACGGTTGGCGAACGCGGTGACGAAAACTGTCGGCAAGACGCGCAACGCGCCGCGGCTGGCCGTCTTCCCGCCGGCTGGCTTCGCGTCAATATTCATCTCGATAATGCTGAGTTTGGTCCCTGCATACGCCGCCGACGACCTCGCTTTCGACACTGAAAACCTGTTCGGATTTGTTGTTGGAACCGATGTTGGAAATGTCGGCGAAGTGGAGCTTGAAACGGAAACAGCAGGCGCGTTCGGCAAGAGATCGGGCTCATTCGCAGCGCTCTCGAGCGCGTTTTCTGTCGAGTACACACCGTCGCAGAACTTTCGCATGGAGATTGGCGCCCTTGCCGATCGTCATGATATCTCCGGCGTACGCGATCTCGACAATGTGCATCGAACGAGTTTCCAGGGCCTCTCGCTCGACATGCGCTATCGCCTGCTCGACCGGCGACAGTGGGGGATCGGGTTGTCGCTGCTTGCCGAACCGCATTGGCTCCGAGTCGATGACACGACCGGGCAACGCGTTGCGCAGTACGGCTCTGGATTTGCGGTGCTGGTCGACAAGGAACTGGTTGCCGGTCGCATCGTCGCCGCGTTCAACCTTCTCTATGAGCCGGATGCGGTGCAATCACGACTGACCGGGATGTGGTCGCACGAGGCGGTTGCGGGAGCAGGCAGCGGGCTCATGGTGCAATTGCAGCCGGGATTTTCGGTTGGCGCGGAGGCGCGGTACCTCAGGGCGTATGACAGCGTTGGCTTCAATCGTTTCGCCGGGCAGGCGCTGTTCATCGGCCCAACTGTCTTCTACCGGGCATCTGAGAGCTTGCGCATTACGGCTGCGTGGAATGTCCAGGCTGCAGGCAAGGCGGTTGCTGATCCGGGCGCGCTCGATCTGACGAACTTCTCGCGTCATCAGATCAAGATCAGAATTGGATATCAGTTTTGAAGTGCCTTCGCTGATCAGTTTTGGCCGATCAGTTGATGCGACGAAGCCGCCCGGCGCCGCGCGGCAATCCTCAGCAAATCGTTCAAGGTCGAACATCATCATCCTCTTCTCGATATCTTTTTGAAGCTGCGCTCACAGCAATGATGCGATGCAGCTAATTCGTCAGCAACGCTGACATGCTCGGCTGCTCAGTCCTGGCTGACGTTCATCGTCAGCAGAAGGTTAAATCGCTCACATCACGCTGATTGCGTTCGATCGTTCGTCTGTGCTGCGTGCGATTTCGCATGGCGGTGAGGCAAGGTGTGCCACGATCAGTGACATTCGCACCGGGACTGCAGACTGTTCGAAAGTACTGAAGCAGCGTTGTTGACTTCGCATAGGCCGTGCGCGAACATCAGTGCGCAATTTGCCTGCATCATGCCAACAAAAAAAACGGGCGCATTCGAAAGAAAAAGCGCTCCGCTTACGGAGGGTGATGGAAATGGTCAAATTTAGCCGGAGATCAGTGCTACGCGGCTCGGTTGGACTGGCCGCTGCGGCCACACTCGGTAAACCGTACATCGCTAATGCTGCCGCGACGACGGCGACCATCTGGGTCAACCAGGGGTTCGTGCCGGCAGAGGACGAGGCGTTCAAGCAACTTGCCGCGGAATATATGAAGGTAAGCGGCAATACGCTCGACTACAGCATCATGCCTTTCCTGGCGCTGAACCAGAAGACGGTCTCGGCGCTGACCAGTGGCGATGTCCCCGATCTGATTTTCGCGGACGCCCCCGCATCTATCCTTCCGCAGAACGCGTTTGACGACAAGCTGGTCGACGTCAGTGACATCGTTAAGCCTTTTGAATCCCAGCTTTCGAAGACTGCCAGGGAATGCTCGACGTTCTATAACAAGACGGCGAAGGCCCACAGCTACTATCTTGCACCGATCAAGCAGGCCTGCGCCCCGTTCCACATTTGGGGCAGCCTGGTCGAGAAGGCCGGCCTGAAACTGTCCGATGCACCGAAGACGTGGGATGCGTTCTGGGATTTTTTCAAGCCGGCGCAAAAGGAACTGCGTGGCAAGGGCATGCGCAAGGTGTACGCGCTTGGCCTGCAAATCACCACGGTCGGGCCAAACGACGGTAACAACGTGTTCCAGGCCTTCATGATCGCCAATGGTGGGGGCAATATCGTCACGCCGGACGGCAAGCTGCACACCGACGACCCCAAGGTGCGCGAGGCGGCAATCAAGTCATGCGCCTGGATGACCGACGCCTACAAGCAGGGCTACGTCCCGCCGGAGGCGCTCAGCTGGAACGATGCGGACGACAACAACGGCTACCACGAAAAGCTGTTCGTCGCCGACTTCGACGGCACGATCTCGACCGAGCTGGCGATGATCAAGGACAAGCAGGCGTATAGTGAAATGGTCGTCATGGGCCTGCCCAACGGCAACGATGGCCAGCCGACGGCGGCCCAGGTCGGCGCCGGCGGTGGCTTCATTCCGAAGGGAGCGAAAAACGTCGAGGCCGCCAAGGATCTCATGAAGTACTGGATGCAGCCCAAGGTCATGAACGACAACCTGAAGGTTGGCCTTGGACGATGGGTGCCAGCCATTCCTCAGATCGTCAAGGACGACCCATGGTGGCTCGACCGCGCGGCGGATCCGCACCGTGCCCCATATGTGACCGAGGCCGTGCTCGGGCCGACGATTTCGCCCTACGAGGGATTCAACCCCGCCTGGGGCCAGGTCAACGCTGAGCAGCTCTGGGGCCAAGCACATGCCGATGTCATCAAGAACGGTATGACGCCGCAACAGGCGATCGACAAGGCATTCAAGCGAGCGGAGGCGATCTTCTCGCAGGTTACGTTCTGACACAAAGCGCGATGAGATTTGGTTCAACCATCATCGCGCTTTGGAGTCTTGATTGAGCATGATCTTTCTCGGAAAACCATACCCACTTTTCCGGAACATGCTCTAGCGCGAGGTGTGCATGAGCATAACCCAGCAGGCGCTTCCGGCTGGAACGCGCCTGACGAGCGTTGCGATCAGGCGACCCACCCGGCGCCGCGGACTTTATGGCTCCGAACGGATCTGGGCGGTCGCCTTTGCGTTGCCCTACGCGCTCATCTTCTTTGCCTTCGTCGTCTATCCGGTTGTCTACGGGCTATGGATGGGCAGCGATCCGGCGCTCTATCGCAAGCTCATCGACGATCCTCGCTATCTGACGGCGGTTATCAATACGCTGCTGTATGTCGGCATCGGCGTGAACCTGAAGATGGCGTTGGCTTTCCTGCTGTCCGGCTTCTTCATGCGCAAGGGCTGGTGGGTCAAAGGTGTTCTGGTCATCTTCATCCTGCCGTGGGCGACGCCGGCGCTCCCTGCCTACATGTCGATCCACTGGTTCCTCAACGGGCAGTGGGGGATGCTGAACAATGTGCTGTACCTTTTGACCGGTATCGACGGCCCTGTTTATTTGAACTCGCACTGGATGGGGCTCGCCGCCAACATCGGCGCCTATATCTGGAAGAATCTGCCGTTCTGGACCGTGATCCTGCTGTCCGGTCGGATGTCGATCCCGCAGGAACTCTACGAAGCCGCTGCGGTCGACGGCGCAAGCGGGTTGCACCGCCTGAAGCATGTAACGCTGCCGCTGATGGCGAACCTGTACATCGTCTGCGTGCTGCTCGACACCGTGTTCGCGCTTGGTGATTTCAACGCCACCACCTTTGTCTCCGGCGGGGGCCCGGCGATGTCGACCGAAGTGCTTGCCACGCTTGGCATTCGCTATGCCTATACGGTATCGCTCCCGCGGCTCGGAGTGGCGGAGGTCATGACAGCGTTGCCGGTGTTGATCCCCTTGATCTTCATCCTGATGCGCAAGCTGCGCATGTCGGAGGTGCAGCTGTGAGCGTCGCGCGCACCCGGCTTCATGCGCCATGGCGCTACCGCGCCAATCGCCGCCTCGTGGAAGCCGCCTGCATGGCGCTGGGCCTCGCGCTGATCGTGTGGTCGCTGGCGCCGATCTACAACATGATCGTCATCGCGCTTTCAGCCCACAATGACATCTTCTCGGGCGCCGTTTGGCCCGAAAATCCGACGCTGAACAGCTTCTATGTCGTCTTCACCGAGGGTTTCTGGTATCTCGAAAACTTCTGGCATCAGTTCGGCAACAGCTTTTTTGTCGGACTGATGACGATGGTCCTCACATTGCTGATTGGCTCGCTCGCCAGCTTCACCGTCGGACGAATGCGCCTTCGCAACGGCTGGATGCTGACCAATGCGGCGCTGATGACCTATGTCATTCCCGCGTCATTCCTGGCGATCCCGTTTTACCGGATCATGCAGATCTACGGGCTGACCAACCACCTGTGGGCGGTGATCGCGGCCATCACCACGTTCGCCACGCCGTACGCGATCTTCATCTTCTCGCAGTATGGCAAGTCGATCCCGATGGAGCTTGACGAGTCGGCGCGGATCGACGGGGCGAACCCGCTGCAGATCTATCTGTTCATCTACCTGCCGCTGATGGCGCCCGCGCTGGTCGCGGTCGGCACCTATGCCCTGCTGCTGGCCTGGAACGAATATCTCTACAATTTCCTGATGCTCTCGACGCCGGACAGCATGACGGTCGCAGTCGCGCTGGCGCAGTTCCTGAACAGCGACGAATCGCCATGGAATTACATGATGGCGACGGCGATCGTGTATGCACTGCCGCCGATGATGATCTATTACATGTTCCGCCGGAACATGTCGGCCGGCCTGACCATGGGCGGCGTGAAGGGATAGTCTCAATTCCGATGCTCCGCGGGGCGCGATGAGCAGCACGCAGCAGGTTCTGCCGCTCCAGGCTCCGATACGTGCCGGCCGAGCGCACCATCCGCGCTGGCATTTCCGCTTGCAAGGTTCGGACACCGCCTGGGCTATCGCTTTCGTTGTTCCCTATGCGGCCGTCTTCGTGGCCTTCGTCGCCTACCCCGTCGTGTTCGGGCTGTGGATGGGCAGTCGGCCGACGCTTTACGCCTTGTTGTTCTCCGACCCGCGCTACATCGACACACTCGTCAACACGCTGCTGTTCGTTTGCATCGGCGTGAACGTAAAGATGTTCCTTGCCTTCCTGATCTCCGGCTTCTTCATCCGGCGGCGAGGTTGGTGGGGCCGGACGCTTCTCGTCGTGTTCCTACTGCCCTGGGCGCTCCCGGCGCTGTCCGTCTTCCTGTCGATCCACTACATGCTGGTCTCGCAATGGGGGCTCCTTGACAGCCTGTGGTCCGTCGTGACCGGCACCGACGGTCCGCTGTTCCTGGTGTCACGCGGCACGGCACTGGGCGCCAATATTGTCGCCTATATCTGGAAGTGGCTGCCGTTCTGGACGCTGATATTCCTGAGCGCGCGGATGGCGATCCCGCGGGAAATCTACGAAGCGGCTGCAATCGACGGCGCCACCGGCATCCAGCAGACGGTCCATGTAACCTTCCCATTGATGGCCAACGTCTATCTGGTGGCAACGCTGCTTTCTACGGTCTGGACGCTCGGTGATTTTTCAACCGTGTATTTCGTCTCTGCGGGTGCGCCCGCGCGCACCACGGACGTACTGGCCACTTACGGCTTTAACCAGGCGTTTGTCTTTGGCCACCCGGAGCTCGGGGCGGCAGCGACGATGTCGACTTTGCCGCTCGTCATCCCTGTCGTTATCCTCTTGATACGGCGCCTGCACAGGACTGGCGTGCAGCTATGACCGGCCGACCCGCCATGAGCCGCGTGGCCGTTCCGGATCGCACCGCGCGTCGCCGGTACCGCAGCGGACGTCGCCTTGCCAGCGGCATCGCGGGTGCGGCCTTCGGCATCGCCTTGCTCATCTGGACGCTGCTACCGGTCTACAACATGGTGCTCATTGCGCTCGACGACGAGGGCGACGAGTTCACGGGCAGCCTGTGGCCGCTTGATCCGTCGTTCGAGAGCTTTCGTGTGATCTGGACGCAAGGGCACTGGTATCTCGAACATTTCTGGCACCAGTTCGGCAACAGTATATTTCTCGGCGTAGCCACCATGGTGCTCACCGTGGCCATCGGCTCGCTCGCAAGCTTTGCGATCGGACGGATGCAGCTGCGCCGTGGTCAGCTGATTGGCGACGTCGCGCTGCTGACCTACATTGTGCCGACGGCGGTCCTGATCATACCGTTCGTCCACATCATGCATCTCTACAGGCTCTCCGACAGCCTTTGGGCGCCGATTGCTGCTTATGTCGCCTTCGCCACGCCGTACGCCGTCTTGATCCTGCACCAATACGGCAAGCTGCTGCCGATGGAGCTCGACGAGTGCGCCAGGATCGACGGGGCTTCACCGGTCCAGATCTATCTGCGCATTTACCTGCCGCTGATGACACCGGCGCTCGCCGCGGTGGGCGTCTATGCGTTGTTGCTGGCGTGGAACGACTACCTCTACCAGTTCATGCTGCTTTCATCGATGCGCAACATGACCGTGGCGGCGGCGATCAATCAGTTCTTCGACAGCGACGAGGCGCCTTGGAACTATATGATGGCGGTCGCTCTGGTTTATTCGCTGCCGCCGATTGCAATTTACTTTGGGCTGCGCCGATTCACGTCGTTTGAGCGCGTGCGTACGTAGCTCAGATGTGCCGGACGGATCCCGACCGCGTGTCCGCTGGGGCATAAGCCGACGTAGCGCATCCTCCGACGTCACCTCCACTCAAGTCTTAAAAGCAGACCTCGCTGGGCTTTGCGCCGTATCTCTCTGATGCGGAAGTGACAGGCGAAGTCAGCCTTGCGATGTCGGCTCCGACCTAAAGTCCGCCCGCTCCAACAGGACGGATATGATGATGCCGGAGACCAATCCCCAGAAGGCCGCTCCAACGTTCAACAGCGGTACGTCTGCCACAGTGACGAGAAACGCCACCAGTGCGCCGAGCGAGAAACGGTTTGCGAACGCGGTGACGAAAGCTGTCTGCAAAACGCGCAACATCGCAAGACCCGCCAGCGCTGCGATGAAGGACTTTGGGGCATCGAGGAGCAGTCGGGTGAAAGTTGGCGCAAGCAGCCCAAACATGATCGCCAGAAGGCCGACCACGATCCCGGCGATATATTGGCGCTCGCGCTCGCCACTGCCGACAAGAATGGCGTTCGTTGGTCCCGTGAGGCACGTGCTGATGCCGCCCACAAGGGCGCTGACGGTCGCGCCGATACCGCAAGCGATCGTCACCGCATTGACTGGCGGATTGTGTCCCGCTGCCTTGAGGACAGCGAAACCCTGGCCGTTCTGTACGACCAGAACCGTGATCGCCAGCGGTACGACAAGTTCGACGATCGCTGCGACCGACCAGGTCGGCTCTTGAACGACCGGTCTGATCAATTCGAACTGCAGCGGCGACGAAGCGTCAAATCTGCCGAGGGCGATCGTGGCAAACGCGCCCACCAGGAGCGCTCCTATGATAGGCGGGCAGCGGCGACCCAGCTGTGGCGCCGAGGCCAGGAGCAGCCAGGTCGCGACCATTGGCCCTGCGATGGCGGTGTCTGCGAAGACAGCATGGACGAGGTCAAGGCCGAACCGGAGGAATACCCCGGCGACCATTCCCATTACGATCGACAGCGGCACCAACTCCATCACGCGCTTCACCCAGCCGGTCGCACCAAGCACCAGCATGAGGGCGCTCGTGATGTAGTACGCTCCAACGACCTCGTGAAAAGTCAGGTGAGTCAACGACTGTCCGACCAGCACCGTGCCGGGAATTGTCCAGAAGAACGCCAATGGCTGCCGATAAAGCCAGCAGAACAGGATTGTGATCAGACCATTGACGAAGAAGACACCGAAGATCCAGGAAGCGATTTCACCTTCGGAAAGGCCACCCCGCGAACCGGCTGTCAGGATGATGGCGACTGGCGCAGTTGCGGCAAACAGCCAGCCAATGAATCCGTTTGAGGCGTAAAGGAAGCCAAAGTCGGAAGTGATCTTTGCGGGAGTTGGCGGTCTCTCGGCCGGTCGTTCGAAATGTCTGAGCATGGATAGACTTGGTACAGCGGCAACAATCGGTGTCAAAATCCTATCAACAAGCGGCTCGATGTCCGCTTTGGGTCGGTCCAGGCTTATTTCTTCTGGAGGCCCTTGATGGTTGTTGTGGTGCCGGCCCACGTTCCGGTCGCCATACAGCCGTTATAGTCATTCCTGCAGATCGTTTCTGGATCGGACGCGCCCTGATGGCCGCGAACCTGGTTGTACATTTTCAGGCAGGTCGCAAGCACGTCTGAGCAACTCTTGGCGTCTGCGAACGACGTCGGGCCGATCATTGCAAGGCCTGCGATCAGAACCATTTGAAGAGCGCGCATCAGAAGCTCCATTGCGTCGTTCGGGTTACCCGGCGACATCCGCCGCCAGCACCGCTGCTAAGTCGCCGGGCCACGCGCTCGGCGGTCACAGCATAACCTTAGTTGGCGCTCCACGTATCAAAGGATTTCGGGCGGTTGCATCGCAGGTTCGTCGCGCGCGAAAAGATGCGCTTACGACGACGCGACATGCAACAACTCGGCAGCCGTTGTCACCGGCAGCCTCTCGGCCAGCACATCATAAAGCCCCTGCAGCGCCGGTGGCGCAAGCGCGCGGCAGGCGGCGAGCAGTTGCGCGCCGTCCTGGTGCGAAGCGCCATCGAGGCATTTCAGCAGGTTCTCGTGCATTCGCGCCAGTTCGGCGAACTCTTCCGACTTTGCAAAGTCCTCGCCGCCGACCAGCGCGAGCAGCTTGCTCGGCAGCGACTTGCCTTTGAGCAGGATTTCTCCGGCCTCGAGGAACGCCATGCCGGGAGCCGCGCGGGCGACGTCTTCCGACACGAGCACATCGACGCCGAACGACTTCGTCGCCGACTCAATTCGCGCGGCGACGTTCACCACGTCGCCCATCGCCGAATAGTTGAAGCGCTTTTCCGATCCCATATTGCCGACGCAAGCCGTGCCCGCATTGAGACCGATGCCGACGCGGACCGTGGCATCCTCGAAGCCGCGGCTGCCGAAGCCGAACGCATCGCTCTCGTTCAGGCTCTGTACCACATCGCGCATCTTCAGCGCCGCGCGGCAGGCGCGCGAGGTGTGGTCGGAAATGTCGAGCGGCGCGTTCCAGAACGCCATGATGGAATCGCCGATATACTTGTCGATGGTGCCGAGCTCCGACTGGATGGCGTCGGACAGCGGCGCCAGCAGTGTGTTGATGAAGCCGACCAACTCGGTCGCGCTCATCTGCTCGGAGATCGGCGTGAAGCCGCGCACGTCCATGAACATGATGGTGATGTCACGGTCCTCGCCGCCGAGCTGCATCGCCTGCGGCGAAGCTTCGAGCCGCGACAGCAATTCAGGCGCGAGATACTGGCTGAAGGCCTGGCGGACGAACCTCTTCTCCTGATCGGAGGCGACATGCAGCACGCGTTCGACCGCCACATAGGTCAGCGCCGTGGCGAGCGACGGATAGATCGGGTCGATCAGCAGGCGGAATTGCGAGAAGCCGAACCACGAGCCGGCTACCGCCAGTGCCAGTGCGATGGCGCCCGCGACAAGCGAATACTGCGCGCCGAACGACAACAGCATGATCGCAACGAAGGCGCCCATCGCAAACGTCATCACTGTCTCGAGGCCGTCGGCCCAGTCGGGCCGGGTGATGAAATCCTGAGCCAGAATCTGCTCGAGGATCTGGGCATGGATCGCCGCGCTCGGGACGGTCTCTCCGAGCGGCGTGGCGCGCAGGTCCTGCAGGCCTGCTGCCGACGTGCCGATCAGGATCAGGCAGCCGTCGATCTTCGGCCTGACCTCGGCTTCCTTGGCGGGGTCCATGATGTCTTTCACGGAGACGTAGCGGCGCTCGGGCCGATTGTGGTCGAAATAGACCCACATCTCGCCGTCTTCGGTCAGCGGAACGCGGAACTGGCCGATCCGCATGTCGAGCAGCGCCGCGCGGCCGGTGTCGGAGTTCCCGCTCGCGCCGGTGCCGCGCACCGTGATGCCCTTCTGCTGCTGGGCGACGCGCAACGCCTCGACCGCCAGGCCGGGATAGACGCGCTCGCCATCCGACGACAGCATCGGAATCCGCCTGATGATTCCGGAGCGGTCGCGCGCGCTGACATTCAGGCCGCCGACACCGGCGGCGGCATCGGTCAGGACGGGCAAGCTGACGATCGCGCCGCGGAACGGCGGCAGCACTTTCGTCGGCTCGACGCCGACAAAGGCGAGCCCCGATTTCACCGGTGGCCGAACGTCGTTGGCATCGGGCGTATGCGCAAAGCCAAGCACGCT
Organism: uncultured Alphaproteobacteria bacterium; assembly: GCA_963763485.1. GTDB lineage: Bacteria > Pseudomonadota > Alphaproteobacteria > Rhizobiales > Xanthobacteraceae > CAWCKS01. The sequence goes on from CAVXOW010000003.1 coordinate 234,546, forward strand.
CGATGTCCTGGCGAGCGCATCCGCGAATGCCTTGTCGTGATCGGGCAGGTTGGCCAGCATCGCTGCCGCGGCCTTGGCTTCGGCGCTGTCGCCGTCACCGACGTCTTGGGCCATGCGTGCCGGATTGGTGCGGTCGGTCTCGGGGAACAGCATGTCGAAGGTGACGACCGCGGCGCCGAGTTCGGCGAGGCGGTTGGTCAGCGCGGCAAGGCGTGTGCGCGACCACGGCCACTGGCCGAACGCGGCGATCGAGGCGTCGTCGATGTCGGCGATGCGGACGGGGTAATCTGCATAGGTGCGCGGCTTGATGCGCTGGTAGGCGTCGAAGGTGCGTTCCTGCAGCTCGGTGACGATCGCGGGATTGTAGACGCGCAGCAAGGTGAGGGCGGTGAGCGCAATAATTGCTGAGCCGGTCGCCTTGCCGCTGCGCGAGCGCGCAAAGCGACGCAGCCGAACCAGGGCCCAGCGTCCCGTCGTCCCGAATGCTCCAACCGCTTTTATCGCCACGTCTCGGTCGTCACGCCTTTTGCCACAAATGCGTTGTCCACTGCCGACCCGACCCCAGCTTTGGTCGCCGCGCGGGGCCTGCCAATTCAATGGAAGTCCCAAGCGCCGGGCGGTTCAGCCAGCTTAGCGCATGCGGCAGCCGCCGTCAGGGCCGGAAAACCCTGCATTTGCGCGGTTATCGGGCACGCGTCAGCGCGGGCCGGAGACAGGGAACGCCTACGCCCGATACGGCGTTGCCCTCAGGAGGCGATCGAGCATTACGCATTGCGTCGTCGAAAACGGTTGAACCCGACGATGGCAGTCCCGCACCAAATTCCTCGGAAGCCTACCGGCGAGACATGGAAGGCCAGAATGGCTCAGGCGAAACGAAGGCGACGATTGCTGCGCACAGGAGTTGCGCTCGCCATTCTGATCGGCGGATCTGGGCTGGCAATCGCGCATCAGGTCATCAACGCGACCGACCGCACGCAAGCGATCGCCGATGACGCGGCACTGGCCGGCATCCATGCGCTGGTCGGTGCCGACAATCGCGTCAATCTCGGCAAATTCCACGACGCCTCGAATGCCGCCCATCGCGCGGCGCAGGGACAGGGCGTTGCGGCGGCGAATGTCACGCCGTTCGCCGACGGTTCGTCGTTCTCGGTGGCTCTCAACGCGCCGCGCCGCTGCCACGACGTGGTGGCCACGGCGCACTATGTGCGCCCCGGCCAGCGCATCAGCGAGGCGATGGGCGAAAGCCGCGTCGCGCGGCTGTCAGGCGTCGAGTAGCCGCAGTGAATTGAGTCGCGGCTCTCTACCGCTCGTCCCCGCGGACGTCGGCCAAACAAGTGTTTGGCCTGAGGGGACCCAGCTTTTGCAACGCAATGAGCGCTAGTTTTCAGTCACACTGGATTCCCGCTTTCGCGGGAATGAGCGGAGTTAAATTTCTCAGCGCTGCACGAGCTGGGTCAGCACACCGCCGGTCACCGACGGATGCACGAAGACCTGGCCCTTGATTGGATTGCCGGGGCCGGGATCGCCGACCAGGCGAATGCCTTTTTCGCGCAGCTCAGCGACGGTCTTTTCGAGATCATCGACCTTCATCGCGACGAGATGGACGCCTTCGCCGAGGTCGTTGAGGCGCTTGGCGATCGGGCCCTTGTCGCCGAAGTTCGAGACCAGCTCGATATAGGAATCGGGGAAGCGGAAGAAAGCCATCTTCATGCCGGCGGCTTCGTTGTCCCGCTTCTCGGACACCTTGGTGTTGTAGATCGTCTCGTAGCGGCCGACCGCCGCTTCGAGATCCTTCACCGCCACCACGATATGATCGACACCCTTGAACATTTTTCTTCTCCCTTTGATTCTGTGTTGAGCTTTCTCCGTCATCCTGAGGTGCGAGCGCAGCGAGCCTCGAAGGATGAACGGCCCGGGCCGTCGCCCTTCGAGGGCCGCGTTGCACGCGGCCACCTCAGGGTGACGGATAACTTGGCCTCACTACATCTCACTACAATTACCTCACACCATGCCCGGCCTTGACGGCCGTGCGCATCTTCGGCGTCGTCACGAGATCCGAGGTAACGACGTCCCAGATCATCGCGGTGTCGCCAGCCTCGTAGTCCTTCATCAGGCCATCGAACTGACTGACGTCGGTGACAGTGGCGCCGCGCAAGCCAAAACCTTCGGCAATCGCCTTGAAGTCAGGCCGGCCGAAGATCGCGCCCGTCTCGTCGATACCTTCGTGGCGCAGCTTGTGGATCTCGGCGCCGTAGGCGCCGTCATTCGCGATGATGAACAGCAGTTTCAGCCCGTGCCGCCGGACTGCCTCCAGTTCCTGGATGTGCATGAGAAGCGAGCCGTCGCCCTCGAACAGCACGACCTTGCCGTTCTTGCGCGCCGCTGCGACGCCGATCGCGTACGAGATCGAATTGCCGATCGCGCCAAAGTCGCGCATGCAGTGATAGCGGGTTGGCTCAAAGCCGCGCATCACGGTGTGGAAATACGAGTGATGGCCGGAGCCGGAGACCTGGTCGTAGTCGCGCGGGATTACGGTCTCGAGCTTCTCGAACACCCTTCGCGGGTCGAGTTCGCCGGATTTGACCGTGAACGGCGTATCGTCCGCCGGTTCCTGCTTGATGCGCTTTGCGAGTTCCGGCGAGCGGACGTTGGCCGCGGTCTTGCCGATCTTCTTGATGCGCGCGAGCAGGTCGGCGGCGGCGAGTTTGGCGTCGGCCTTCATGTAGATGTCGGCGGCCTGGTTGCCGTCGCGCAGGCCCATCGGGGCAAGATCGATCTGGACCATCTCCGCTTGCGGGCACAACGTATCGCCGTCGACGGTGTAGTAGGTGACGCTCGAGCCGATCGCGATCACAAGATCGGCCTCGAGGAATTTCTCCCGCGCAATGGCGCGCGAAAATCCGCCGGCGACGCCGAGCGAGAACGGATTGTGATCGTACATGCCGCGGCCGAGCAGCGTGGTCGACAGCAAGGCGCCGCTGGCTTCCGCAAGCTCCTCAACTTCTTTCCGCGCGTCGGACCACACGACACCGCGCCCGGCGATGAAGATCGGGCACTTGGCCTTGGCGAGCTTCTCGGCGACTTCGGCGGCCTGGTCGGGATTCGGTGGAATACGCGCGACCTCGGGTGTGATCTGCGTGGCCGGCTTGTATTCGCCGATGTTGGGCAACGGCTGCAGCTGCAGGTCATAGGGGATGCCGAGCACGACCGGCTTGCGCTCATGGCGGGCGACGTGGAAGGCCTCGCGGACATATTGATACATGCGCTGCGGCGAGTGCGCGGTTATGTAGTGGGCGCCGCAGGCGGCGGCGAACGGGGCCTGCTCGATGCGCTGGCTGTACCATTTGGCGCCGACCGGGGCTTCGCCGGCAAAGATGACCATCGGCACGTTGGAGCGCACCGCCGAGGTCAGTGCGGTCATGATCTGGGTGAAACCCGGGCCGCAGGTCACCGACGCCACGCCGACCTTGCCGGTCGCGCTGTAATACCCCATCGCCATTGCCGCGGCGCAGTGCTCGTGACGGGCATGGTAAGTGTGCATGCCGTCGAGGTCCTTCATCGCCGTGACCCAATGCATATTGCCGTCGCCCATCAGCGTGAAGTGATGGTCGACGCCCTCGGCGGCAAAGGCGTGGGCCAGCGCCTGATAGGTCGGCATGTTGGTCATGATATTTCCTTTGGGATTTCCTCGGACGTTTCTTGTCGGATTTGGTTGCAGGGTGGGAAGGGCGTTTCGATTATTGGAACGGCGGTTCGGTTGTTGGGCCTATGAAAACAGGTTTGCGCGCGCGGAGCGAGGGGGCAAACTAATGCCTGCGTTGCGGCAGCGTGGCGGATAGCGAATAACGGCGAATAACGAACAAAGAATGGGAGAACGCCAATGAGAGGTGCCGAGGACGACGAAGGCCTGTCCGGCAAAGTTGCGATCGTGAGCGGCGGCGGTGCCGCCGGTGATGGGATCGGTAACGGACGCGCAGCCGCAGTTCTGCTTGCCCGCGCCGGCACCAAAGTGCTGGTCGCCGACCGCGATATCAAGCTCGCCGAGCGCACCGTGCAGATGATTGCCGAGGAAGGTGGCACCGCCGCGGCGCACGCTGCCGACGTTACCAGCGATGCCGAGTGCAAGCGGCTGGTCGAGGCCGCCGTCGATCGTTTTGGCCGGCTCGATTTCCTCGACAACAATGTCGGCATCGGCAGCCGCGGCAGCGTCGTCGACGAGGCGCCGGAGACTTGGCGCCGCGTCATGCAGGTCAACGTCGAGACCATGTTCCTTTTGTCGAAGCACGCGATCCCGGCGATGATCAAGACCGCCAAGGGCGGCGCCATCGTCAACATCTCCTCGATCTCGGCGCTGCGGCCGCGCGGGCTCACCACCTATACGACCTCGAAGGCCGCGGTGATCGGCCTGACCAAGGCGATGGCGGTCGACCACGGCCGCGACCACATCCGCGTCAATTGTATCTGTCCGGGACCGATGTACACGCCGATGGTTTACGCCCGCGGCATGAGCGACAAGGCGCGCTCCCAGCGCGCTGGCGCCTCTGTGCTGAAGCTCGAAGGTAGCGGCTGGGACATCGGGCAGGCCACGAAATTCCTGATGTCGAATTATGCGCGTTACATTACCGGCCAGGTGCTGGTGGTCGATGGCGGTGTCACGCTCCAGGGCCCGGAACGGGATTCGGAAGGGCATTGATTTAGCGAATGGCGGGTAGGATGGGTTGAGCGCAGCGAAACCCATCAATGACGGTTCAAGCAGCGATGGGTTTCGCGAAGAGCTCAACCCATCCTACGAGCTAAGCGAGATCGCTGACACAAGGCCGGCGATGACAAAATTTTCAAGGAGTGAAACCATGCGCCTGAAAGACCGCGTCGCCATCGTCGTTGGATCCGGCCAAAGCCCGGGCGAGGGCATGGGCAACGGCCGCGCCACCGCACTCACCTTCGCGCGCGAGGGCGCCAAGGTGCTGTGCGTCGATCACAATCTCGGCTCGGCCGAAGAGACCGTCGGCATGATCCGCCAGAGCAAGGGCACGGCGGAAGCGTTCAAAGCCGACGTCACCAAGGCGGCCGACATCAAGGCGATGGTGGGCGACGCCATGAACCGCTGGGGCCGCATCGACATCCTGCACAACAATGTCGGCGTGTCGCTGTCGGGCGGCGATGCCGAGCTGCTCGACATTTCCGAAGAAGCCTTCGATCGCTGTGTCGCGATCAACCTGAAGAGCTGCATCCTCGCGGCGAAGCAGGTGATCCCGATCATGCGCAAGCAGCAGAGCGGGGTGATCATCAACATCTCGTCGATGGCGGTGATCACGACATACCCTTATGTCGCCTACAAGGCGACGAAGGCGGCGATGGTGGCCTTCACCGAGCAACTCGCCTACCAGAACGCCTCTTACGGCATTCGCGCCAATGTCATCCTTCCCGGGCTGATGAACACGCCGATGGCGGTCGACACCCGCGCCCGCGAATTCGGCAAGACCCGCGCCGAGGTCGAGGCCGAGCGCGACTCCAAGGTGCCGCTGCGCAAGAAGATGGGGACCGGCTGGGACGTCGCCAACGCCGCGCTGTTCCTCGCCTCCGACGAGGCGAACTTCATCACCGGCGTGACGCTGCCGGTCGATGGCGGCGCCAGCGTGCGGCGCGGATAGCGACCAGCGCGATTTCGCTCGGCAACGAAAGGAATCTGCCATGGTCAAGGTCAACGCGCTCGATCACTTCGTGCTCAACGTCCGCGATGTCGAGACCTCGGCGCGCTGGTATGAGCGCGTGCTCGGCATGGTGCGTGAGGAATTCGAGCCGGCGCCGGGGCGGCCGAAGCGCACGATGCTGAAGTTTGGCGCTCACAAAATCAATGTGAGGCCGATCGCGACCAGCAAGGCCGAGTGGTTCACCGCGGACCACGAGACGCCGGGCAGCGAGGACCTGTGCTTTCTGACCACGGCTAGCCCCGAAGTCGTGGTTGCTCACCTCAAGGCCTGCGGCGTCAAGATCGAAGCAGGACCCGACAAGCGCGCCGGGGCACGCGGCACGTTGATATCGGTCTATTGCCGCGATCCTGACGGCAGTCTGATCGAGATCTCGTCCTATCTCGCGTGAGACCGGACGTTCAGCCCGCGTTCGGAGGCTCGCTCTCGCGCAGCTGCTTGCTGGTGACCAAGCGCGCGCCGTTCAGGCGGCCACGGCGCCACACCCTGCGGCACAGCCGCACCACCTCGCCGCCTGAGGTCAACGATACCGCGAAGACTTCAGGCACGGCGTGCGATCCGGCGTCGACACGCAAGCCGCTATCCGAAACATCGCAAATGATGCATTCAACTCACGGGGCGTCGGGCGCAGGGATGCAGGGATGCAGGGATAATGTAGCCGGGCCGATGGTAGTCGACCCGCCACTGCTTGCGATCACCGAGATCGCTGCGACTTCGCACCTGAAACCCCCGTTAGGGCCAACCAAGCCTGTTCATGGCGGTATCCTGGTGCTTAGGTGTTAATATCTGTTTTCGGCAATCTCGGAGTTTCGGGGGTCAGCCCGAGGCTTTTGTGCGGGCAGGCCGCTTCGCGGCGCGGACACTATGAGGCCAGCCTTGCCGCGGTGGCGCAGGGCGTTGTGCCGGACCCCCGACGAGGAACTTCTTTCTGTTTTGAGGCTTGTAAGATGGGAAGGCGCGGCCTGTCGTCAGGGAGACATGCCGCGGCGTCCTGCATTTGGACGAAGGACACCGCGTGAGCATTTACAAGAAGGACTCCGCAACTCTCCGCACTCCGACGAATGCCTTACCAGCCCGCGATGCAAACGACCGGTCGTCGATGCACAAGGCCGCGCGCGATGCCGTCAACGGTGGATGGCCCCGGGGCTTGCACCGGGACGACCTGCTGGCTGCGACCTTCGATCGCGCCGCGATCGGCATTGTCGAGGTCGATGGCGAGGGCCGCCTGCGGCGCGCCAACCGCCACATCGCAGATCTGATAGGGTGCGCCCCGGAAGAATTGCTGGGTCGTTCGATCTTCGATCCCGAACTGACCGACGATCCTGTGCGCGACACCATCGAATTCCGCCGCCAGGTCACCGGCGAGATCGACAGCTATGAGATCGAGAAGCGATACAAGCGCAAGGACGGTACCAGCTTCTGGGCCGCGGTCACGTCGACCAGCGTCCGCGATCGCGAGGGCAATTTTCAGTACGCGGTGAGGATCCAGCAGGACATCACCGATCGCAAGCGCGCCGAAGAGCAACTGGCCCGGCGCATCGAGCAGCAAGCAGCACTCTATCAATTTACCGAACAGTTGCAGCGCGCGGGCGATTTCGACGCCGTTTATGATTCCGCGATGACGGCGATCCTGCGCGCCTTGAACTGTCAACGCGCCGCGATTCTTCTCTATGACGATTCGGGTGTGATGCGGTTCGTGGCCTGGCGCGGCCTGTCCGATGACTATCGGGCCGCGGTCGAGGGCCACTCGCCGTGGCCGCACGATGCCGTTGATCCGCTGCCGGTCTGCGTGGCAAATGTCGAGCAATCCGACCTTGCCGACGATCTCAAGGCCACGGTGCGCGAGGAAGGCATCGGCGCCGTCGCCTTCGTTCCCCTCTGCGAGGCCGGCCGCCTGATCGGCAAGTTCATGGCCTACTATGATCGGCCGCACGCGTTCTCGCCGGATGAGACTGAGGTTGCGCTTGCCCTTGCGCGGCATCTGAGCTTCGGCGTCGAGCAGGTGCGCGCCGCCGGCGCGGCGCCGCAGCTTGCGTCGATCGTGGAATCTTCCGACGATGCCATCGTCTCCAAGAATCTGGACGGCATCATCACCAGCTGGAACGAAGGTGCGCGACGCCTGTTCGGCTACACGGCCGCGGAAGCGATCGGTCAACCGGTCACGATGCTGATACCGGATGACCGGATCGACGAGGAGCCAGGGATTCTCGCACGCATTCGCGCCGGTGAACCTATGCATCATTATGAGACTGTCCGCCGGCGCAAGGACGGCAGCATGGTCGATATCTCGCTCTCCGTGTCGCCGATGCGCGACCGCTTCGGCTCTATCACCGGCGCCTCGAAGATCGCGCGCGACATCACCGAGCGCAAACGCTCGGAAGCGAGACTGCGCGACAGCGAACGGCAGCTGCAGCAATTGCTCGCCGCAATCCCGGCCGCGATCTACACCACTGACGCGCAGGGCCGGGTGACCTATTTCAACCAGGCCGCGGTTGAGCTTGCGGGCCGCGAGCCGCAACTCGGGAGCGACGAGTGGTGCGTCACCTGGAAGCTGTATCGCCCCGATGGCACGCCGCTTCCCCATGACGAGTGTCCGATGGCGGTCGCGCTGAAAGAGGGCAGGGCGATCCGCAATGCGGAGGCTGTCGCCGAACGGCCTGACGGCACCCGCGTGCCGTTCATTCCCTATCCGACGCCGTTGCGCGACGGCGACGGCAACATTGTCGGCGCCATCAACATGCTGGTCGATATCTCCGAACGGAAGCAGGCGGAGACGCAGCAACGAATTCTGCTGAATGAGCTCAATCATCGCGTCAAGAACAACATGCAAATGCTGTCGTCGCTGTTGTTTTCGGCGGTGCGCAAGACCACCAATCCCGAGGCGCTGCACGTCCTGAACGATGCGACGAGCCGCATCGCCGCCATGACCGCGGCCCAGCGCGTGCTCTACGGCACGATCGACGCCACACGGTTCGACGCCGAGGCGTTCGTCAACGCAGTGTGCCAGACCGTGCAGCAAACGCTGCCGCGTAACGTCGAGATCAGGTGTGAGGCCTCGGAAAGCGAGTTGCCGAACGATCTGGCGATGCCATTGGCGTTGATACTGAACGAGCTCCTGACCAACGCCGCCAAGCACGGGCTGAACGGTCGCGATGCCTGTGTCGTGCATGTCGCTCTCCTCAAGGCGGGCGACGCCTTTACCCTGTCCGTTGAAGACGACGGCCCAGGCTTCAGTCTGGACTCGGTCCGCAATCGTGCCTCCGGACTGCAACTGGTGCAGGGGTTGGCGCGGCAGTTGCGCGGGCGGTTCGAGGTGACGTCGCAGCCTTCAACCCGCTGCGTCGTGCATTTCTCTGTTTCCAGTGCGGGGTAGGGCAGAGCAATGGAGTTGATCGACCGCCACAATTTGCCCCCGACGCAGCCGTTCGCGGCTTTGGCCCGCGATGACCAGTCCGGCATCGAGGGGAAGCCTCACCGAGATCCGCGGATTTTGGTGGTCGAGGACGATTTCCTGGTCGCGACCGAAATTGAGGTGGCGCTGCAAGCTGCCGGATTTGCAGTGGCGGGCGTGGCTGCCTCCGCCGATGAAGCCATCGCACTCGGCCAAACCACGACGCCCGATCTCGCGATCATCGACATTCGCCTGAACGGTGTGCGCGACGGTGTCGATGCTGCCCTGGCCCTGTTCCGCGATCACGCGATCCCTTGCGTGTTTGCGACAGCTCATGCCGACGAGACGGTGCGGGCGCGCGCCGCACCAGCGTCTCCGCTTGGATGGCTGCAGAAGCCTTACACCATGCCGCTCCTGATCGAGACCGTGCGGCGCGCATTGGCGCAGACGCGTGGGTAGCGCGGCGCCGCGGGAACACGCTCAAAAAAGATTTAATCGGCGGGGCGATCCTCGAGGCGAGCGTGGGAACCGGTGGAATCCCCCAACGATTCGCGGCCAATCAGGGGGAGACACCCTTGTTCGTGTAGGAATCTGTCCCGATCCGGAACAGTTTCGCATTCCCTAACAGGTTAATCGGTATTTTACTCGACCTTGCCTTAATGCTGCTCCGCAAATCGGCCAGAGGCTTAATTGGACCGTCTTGGGCCGGGGGCCGATGCGCCGATTTGCGTCGCGTGCACCCTCGCGTCGAGGGCGCAAGTGGGGATCAAGTTCTGGGCGCAAGGTGATGATGCTTAGTACGTCGCGTGTGTGTGAGTTATCGACTTACGACTTCAACTCCCGACCTCAAACCAGGAAGAACACGTTACAAAATCTGATCGGCGGCGCCGCGTTGATCTGGGTCGCGGGCGCCTGCAGTTGGACCGTGGTCTCGCACGTCAACGGACCTGCGGCGCCGACTGCACCGATCGCGCCGGCGAAGGTTGCCGTACGCAACGCGAATGCGCTGGTCGCTGCCGCGCACAATGAGTTTGCCTCGGCGCGCAGCGCGGTTGCCATCGCCGCGCAGCAGAAACTCGCCGCGGCACTCCGCCACGAGCCCGCCGCGCTGCAGGGCAAGCTCGCAAACTATGTCGCGCTGATCGACGATGCCGTGCTCGACGTGCGCGGCCCGCTTGCCATGCTCGGCGGCCGCCTGACGGACGACATCGCGCCGAAGTCCGACCGGCTGATGGTCGCGAGCGCCGATCCGCAAGCCATGCCGCAGAGCACGCTTGTGCCGTCCGCGCCGGCCACCAAGCAACTCACGCAGAGCATTCCGCTGCCGACGCCGAAGCCGGGTGACCTGCGCGCACGTCCCGACTCCAGGGAACAGCCGACCGCGACGCGATGGCGAGCAAGCCGGCGGCGCGTGCGATCGCCGCGGCGACCGCCAACGACGACCAGCCGTCAAGCATCTTCAGCGGACTCAAGCACATCGCCTCGCTCGCCTTTGCGCCGTCCGACGGCGGACTCTCGCGGTGACAAGAAGACGACACTTGCCGCGCTGCGCGGCGAAGAAAGCGCGACCGCGGTTTATGACATCTCCGCTCACGTTGTTTACATGCCGGACGGCCGCAAGCTGGAGGCGCATTCGGGCTACGGCGAGTTCCTCGACGATCCGAACTACGTTTCCAGGCGCATGCGCGGGGCAACGCCGCCGCACACCTACGATCTTTCGTTGCGCGAATCCCCGTTTCACGGCGTGCAGGCGATCCGCCTGACGCCGGTCGGCGGCGAGGAGGCGATCTTCGGCCGCGACGGGCTGCTCGCGCACACCTACATGCTCGGGCCGCGCGGCGACTTCAACGGTTGCGTCTCGTTCAGGGACTACGAGGCCTTCCTGAGCGCTTACCGCAACAACGAGGTCAAGCGCCTCGTCGTGGTGGCGAAGCTCGGCTGAAGGGCTGACGGCTCTCAAGGCCATCTGGGTTCCGGATTGACGGCTCGACTCCCCTGCCGCACTGTTCGTGGAGAACAATAATCGCGGGGAGGCCTCTGATGATCATTGATTCCCAGGTACACGCCTACGAGCGCAACAAGCCGAGCCGGCCGTGGGCGGCAACGCTGGCGGGTCCCGACGAGGTCACCGGCGACGACATGGTCAAGGCGATGGATGAGGTCGGCGTCGATGGCGCGATCCTCGTCTCGCCATACACGAATGTACCAGTACGATCCGAGCTACGCGCTCGAGGTCTACGCCAAGCACCCGACGCGGTTCGGCCTGGTGCGGCCGTTCAATCCCGCCGATCCCGCGGTTGCCGACCAGATCGCCGACTGGAAAGCGAAGAAGGGCGCGGTCGGCACCGCATCATGATGAACCGCGGCGTCTCGGAAGACCCTGATGATCCCGGCATCACGCGCATGCTGGCCGCGGCGGCGAAGCACTCGCTGCCGGTCAACATGCTGTGCTGGGGACGGCTCGATCAGCTCGATGCGATCGCGGCGCGCAACCCGAACACGAAGATCGTGATCGATCATATCGGCCTGCATCAGCCGTTCGCGCCGCCGGCGCCCGCCGAGCCGTGGGCCGAACTGCCGAAGGTCTTGAAGCTCGCGCGCCATCCCAATGTGGTGATCAAGATCTCCGGCGCCTGCACGCTGTCGCACCAGAAATTTCCCTATGACGACATCTGGGCGCCGCTGAAGCGCATCTTCGATGCCTACACGCTCGACCGCTGCCTGTGGGGCACCGACTGGACCCGCGCCACCGCGTTGCTGACCTACCAGCAGGGCGTCGACTCCTTCCCTAAGACCAAGCAGCTCACCGACAGCGACCGCGCCAGGCTGATGGGCGGCACGCTCGACCCGCGTCTACAACTGGAAGCCGGGGACGGTTGACGCACTAGGGTACGTCGCTGGCGCCGCCGTCGGCGGCCCCGTCAGCCGGCGCACGCCGACATAGAAGATCGGCGTGAACATCAGCCCGAACAGCGTCACGCCGAGCATGCCGAAGAACACGGCGATGCCGACGGCCTGGCGCATTTCCGAGCCGGCGCCCGACGAAATCACCAGCGGCAGCACGCCGAGAATGAAGGCGAACGACGTCATCAGGATCGGACGCAGGCGCAGGCGGCAGGCTTCGCGAATGGCGTCAAGCGTCGGCTTGCCTTCCAGCTCCATGTCGCGCGCGAACTCGACGATCAGGATCGCGTTCTTGGCGGCAAGACCGACCAGCACGACAAAGCCGATCTGGGTGAGGATGTTGATGTCGTTGCCCATGAGCCGCACGCCGATGGTGGCGGCGAGCAGGCACATCGGCACGATCAGGATGACCGCGAACGGCAACAGCCAGCTGCCGTATTGCGCTGATAGCACGAGATAGACGAACAGCACGCAGATCGGGAAGATGTAGAGGCCGGTATTGCCCTGCGTCTCCTGCTGGTACGACAGGTCGGTCCATTCGAACGAGATGCCGTTCGGCAGGATTTGCTGCGACAGCCGCTGCATGGTGCCGAGTGCGGTTGCCGAGCTGACGCCGGGCAGGGTGTCGCCCTGCACTTCGGCTGCGGGGTAGAGGTTGTAGCGCGGCACCCGGTCCGGCCCCGGTGATCTCATCGAAGCTGACGAGGTTGCCGAGCAGCACCATGTCGCCCGCGGCGTTGCGGGTGCGCAGCCGCGCGAGATCGGCCGGATCCTTGCGGAACGGCAGGTCGGCTTGTGCGGTGACGTGATAAGTGCGGCCGATGATGTTGAAGTCGTTGACGTAGCTCGAGCCAAAGTAGGTCTGGATGGTGTTGTTGATGGCCTGGATCGGCACGCCGAGCTTTTGCGCCTTGATGCGGTCGATGTCGACGAACAGCTGCGGGGTGCCGACCGAGAAGGTCGAGAATACCGAGGTCAGTCCCGGCGCGCGCCGCGCTGCGTTGACGAGTTCGTCCGTCGCCTGCGCGAGCAACTGGGTGCCGCGACCCTGACGATCCTCGAGGCGCATGGCGAACCCGCCGCCGGTGCCGATGCCCGGCACCGCGGGCGGCGGAATCACCAGCACCACCGCGCCCTCGATCGCCGAAAGGCGCTTGCGCAGCTCCGCGGTGATGACGCCGGCGGTCAGGCCCTTCTTCGCGCGTACCGCGGGCTCGTCGAACACCGGGAACAACGCCGCCGTGTTGCTCGCGAGCGTGCGGGTCGCGCCGTTGAGCCCGGCAAAGGCCGGCACGCGCACGACGCCCGGCGTCTGCATCGCGATCGCTTCAACCTGGCGCACGACCTCGGTGGTGCGCGTAAGCGAGGCGGCACCGGGCAACTGCACGACGGCAATGACGTAGCCGCGATCCTGCGCCGGAATGAAGCCCTGTGGCGTGGTGTAGAGCAAATAGCCGGCGGAGCCGATCAGCGCCACATAGACCAGCACCATCGCGATGCTGTGGCGGATCACGAAAGAGGCGGCGGCGCCGTAACCCAGCGACAGCCGTTCGAAGGCGCGGTTGAACAGGCCGGTAAAGCCGTTCCAGCCGCGCGCCAGAACGTTCCAGTTTGCTGGCTCCGATCGGTCGTGGTGCGGCACCAGGATCAGCGAAGCCAGCGCCGGCGACAGGGTGAGGGAGCAGAAGCAGGAAATTGCGGTGGCAACCGCAATGGTGATCGCGAACTGCTGGAAGAATTGGCCGGTGATCCCGGGCAGGAAGGCGGTCGGCACGAACACGGCGCAAAGCACCAGCGCGATCGACACCAGCGCGCTGCCGACCTCCTGCATCGTCTTGAGTGCCGCATCGCGGCGGCTCGAGCCCGCAGCGAGATGACGTTCGACGTTTTCCACCACAACAATGGCGTCGTCGACCACGATGCCGACCGCGAGCACGAGGCCGAACAAGGTCAGATTGTTAATGGAGAAGTTGAACGCCGCCATCGCCGCAAAGGTGCCGACCAGCGATACCGGAATGGCGAGGATCGGGATGACCGCGGGCCGCCAGCCCTGCAGGAACACCAGCACGACGATGACTACGAGGATCATCGCCTCGTAGATGGTCTTGACCAGCTCGCTGACGGACTGTGCGATGAACTCGGTCGGGTTGTAGCCGATGTTGTATTCGAGGCCTTTGGGGAAATCTGCGCTCAGTTGCTGCATCGTCGCCGCGATGCTCTTGGCAGTCGCCAGCGCATTCGAACCCGGCCGCTGCGAGATGCCGAGCCCCACGGCCGGCTTCTGCAACAGAAAACTGTTGGTGGTGTAGGACAGGGCGCCGAGCTCGATGCGGGCGACGTCGCGCAGATGCACGACGCGGCCATCCGGGCCGGCCTTGATCAGGATGTCGCCGAATTGCGCAGTGTCTTTCAGCCGCCCCGTGAAGGTCAGGTTGATCTGAAAGGCGCGGTCGGCAATCGGCGGTTCGGCCAATTGCCCACCGGCGATCTGCTGGTTCTGCGCGCGGATCGCGGTAAGCACGTCGTCGGCGGTCAGCCCAAGCGAGGCGATGCGGTCGGGATCGAGCCACAGCCGCATCGAATAGTCGCGCGCGCCAAAGATCTGGATGTCGCCGACGCCGTCGAGGCGGAGCAGGCGATCGCGCACCTGCTGCAGCGCGTAGTTCGAGATGTAGAGCTGATCAAGGCTGTTGTCCGGCGACAGCATGAACACGACCATCAGGAGGTCGGGGACTGTTCTTGCGGGTGACCACGCCGACCTGCTGCACCTCCTGGGGCAGGCGCGGCTGCGCGATAGCGACGCGGTTCTGGACCAGCACCTGGGCCTTGTCGAGGTCGGTGCCGAGCTTGAAGGTCACCGTGATGGTCAGGCGGCCGTCGGAGGTCGACTGGCTGTAGAGATACAGCATGTCCTCGACGCCATTGATCTCCTGCTCGATCGGGGTTGCGACAGTGTCGGCCACGGTCTGCGCGGAGGCGCCGGGATATTGCGTGGTCACGACGACGGTCGGCGGCGCGATCTGCGGATATTCCGAGATCGGCAGCGTCGTGTAGGCAATCGCGCCGACCACCAGGAGCACGATGGACAGCACGATTGCCAGCACCGGCTGGTTGATCGACAGACGCCCGAGATTCATTGCTTTGCGCCCTGCGCCGGAGGCTGGGCCGCGGCTTGCGCCGTGTGCGGCGAGACCTTCTGGCCGACCCGGGCGCGCTGCAGGCCTTCGACGATGACGCGGTCGTCCGGCTTCAGGCCGTCCTTGACGATGCGCAGGCCCTCGTCGAGCGCGCCGAGCGTGACCGGCTTTGCTTCGACGGTGTCGTCGTCCTTGACGACAAAGACGATTTTCCGCGATTGATCACTCGCGATCGCCGTGTCCGGAATCAGCAGCGCGTCGTAGGGCGAGCTGCCGATCAGGCGGACGCGTGCGAATTGTCCGGGCAGGATCGACAGATCGTGGTTGGGCACCTTGGCGCGAACGCGCAACGTCCCGGTCGAGACGTCCAGGCGGTTGTCGACAAAGTCCATCGCGCCGTCGTGCGACGGCTTGGTCTCGCCGGCCAGGAGGATCTGCACCGGGTTCGGCGTGTCGCGCGAGCTTGGCCGCTTGCCTTCGAACCACAACTTGTTGTTCCTGAGGTACGTCGGCTCGTCGAGGTCGAAGTAGATGTGGATCGGGTCGAGCGAGACCAGCGTGGTCAGAAGGGTCGCGCCGGCGTCGCCGCCCTGCACGAGATTGCCGACGCTGACGAGGTGGCGGCTGACGCGGCCGTCCATCGGCGCCAGCACGTGGGTGTATTCGATGATCGAGCTGGGCGCGTTTCAGCGCGGCTTCCGATTGAATGACGGAGGCCTCGGCGGCCTGCAGCGCCTGCCGCTTCTGATCGACGATGGCGTCAGCAACGTTCTGGCTCTTGACCAGCTCGAGCGTGCGATCGAGGTCGCGTTTGCCGAGTTCGACGCGGGCCCGCGCGTCGGCAAGCTGGCCGTCGACCTGGGCGGCGGCAGCATCATAAGGGCGGGAGTCGATGAGGTAGAGCAGGTCGTCCTTGCGGACGATCTCGCCGTCGCTGAAGCCGACGCGGGTAACGAAGCCGCCGACCCGGGCGCGAACGTCGACCTGCTCGACCGCCTCGAAGCGGCCGGTGAATTCGTCCCAATCGGTCACGGTGCGCTTGACCGGGGTTGCGACCGTCACCGACGGCGCCGATGCGGCAGGAGTTTGCGCGGGCTTTTCGCTGCAGGCGGCAAGAGTAAGCGCGGTCACGAGAAGAGCAGGACGAAGAGAGATTTGAAGCAAATTGAGTCATCAGGCCCCACCATTGCTCCGTGCGACGTGCGCTGGCGTCTCAATGCACTGCTGTCCAAACACCGCGCTGAGCCCTGCCATCAAGCACTGCCCAAAAGCTTGCCACGGGATTACGACAATCCCGCGGTCACCATTCTGTGATCGTTGTTGAGCGGCGCGGACGCGCGCGCTTCGAGGAACTTCGCTTCCGATCACGCTAACGCTTGCGACCGGCGGATGCAGCATGTAGCCACGAGCAGTATCGCATTCAAGAGCCAGGCGAGACCTGACCGATCGGCTAGGTCATGTCGACATCGTCATGCCGAAAAAAGCGTCACCGGTTCGGCAAAGCCTTTCAGCGTGTATTCGCGCCCGCCACCGCTGATCATGTCGGAAGCCCGATCGCGGACCGCCGAGGTCACGAGGATCTCGCCGGCCTTTGCTGCGGCCTGCGCGCGAGCCGCGCGATTGACGACGGTCCCGACCGCTGTGAGATCGCGATGCGAATGGCCGAACTCGCCGAAATTGGTGTCGCCGCAGTCGATGCCGATCCCGATGCCGAGTTCGACCTCCCCGATGCCGATATCCTTGATCAATGCATCGTGCCTCGCGCGGAAGCGGTCCTGGATCTCGCGCGCCGCGTAGAGCGCTTGCGCCACATGATCATCCTGCTTCACCGGAAAATTGAAGATCGCCAGCACGGCGTCGCCGAGGGTCTTGTTGAGCAGGCCGTCGTAGCGCCAGATCGCGGCAGCGCAGTCATCGTAGAAGGCATCGAGCAGCGAGGTCAGGCCGGCTTGCTCGATGCGCTCGGTGAGCGCGGTATAGCCGCGCAGGTCGGCAAACATCACGGTGGCGTCGATCGTCACCGCGCGCGCCTTCATCACCTTCGAAAACGCCATCTCGCAGATGGTGCAGGTGTTCGGATTCATCCGGCTCGGCTTGACCCCAAACAGCCGAAACGGCGCCGAGAGCGGCCCGCGCAGCACGATCGGCATGTGCAGGTTCTGCCAGCAGCCGAGGCAAAGAGTTGCGGGTTCCGGGGTCATCGCGAGCCCATCATTGCAGTCGTCGCCGGGAAGGCCGGCTGCCGCGTTGATTTTACTGCAATCGCGGGACGCGCGAAACGGCCGTCAGCGCCACCATGGATACTGGGTCGGCATGTCCTCGGAGACCTTGCCCGGAAAAGACGGCGAGCGCTTCTCCAGGAACGCCTGCACGCCTTCGCGCACGTCGGCATGACCGCCGCGCTCGATCGACATCGGCCGGTCGATCGTGAGCAGGTCGAACGGATCGGGCGCGCCGGAGAAGCGCCACAGCATTTGCCGGGTGAGGGCGATGGCGACCGCCGAGGTCTCGGCGGTCATCTCATGGGCGATCGCCTTCGCGCGGGCCAGGAGATCGGCGGGTTCGGTGACCTCGCTGACGAGACCGCCGCGCAAGCGCTTCGTCGGCCTCGAACGTTCGGCCCGACAGGCACCAGCGCAGCGCCTGCGGCAGGCCGACCAGTTTTGGCAGGAACCAGGCGCTGCCGGCCTCCGGCACGAGGCCGCGGCGCGCGAAGATGAAGCCGAGCTTTGCGCCTTTGGCGACGATGCGAATGTCCATCGGCAGCGTCATGGTGATGCCGACGCCGACCGCGTGGCCGTTGATCGCGGCGATCGACGGCTTGCGGCACGAGAAGATCGCGCCGACGAAGCCGCGGCCGCGGCCGGCGGGCGTGTCGCCGCCACCGCCGAACACGCTGGCGCCGTGGGCGCCCGAGGTATCGAAACTGTTCGCGCCGCCGGAGACATCGGCGCCGGCGCAGAAGGCACGGCCTGAGCCGGTGACGATCACGGCGCGCACGGCGTCGTCCTGATCGGCGCGGTTGAACGCGTCCTCGAGCTCGCTGCCCATGGTGCTGGTATAGGCGTTGAGCTTGTCCGGGCGGTTGAGCGTCAGGACCATGACCGATCCGTCGATCTCGCACGTGATGTCTTTATACATGGTGTTTCTCTCCCGCGTTGGACGCTTGTTTTTGAGCGACTATAGGCTAGCGCGGCTTGTCAAAACGCACAAACGCCTGCATTGCACGGTGCTCATTCGTTCGCACTGCCGGCCAGCCGGCATTGGATCATCTGACTTGCTCTCAAGCCATGCCGCAACCTTCGGCGTCGTCGCGCTCGCAACCTTGGGCGTGATCGCACGGCCCTGGAACTTTCCGGAGTTCATTTGGGCCGTCTCGGGTGCCGTGCTGCTGGTGGCGTTCAACCTGCTGCCGTGGCCGGATGCGCTCGCCGCCGCTGCCAAAGGCAACGACGTCTATTTCTTCCTCATCGGCATGATGCTGCTCGCGGAAGTCGCCCAGGCCGAGGGCCTGTTCGACTGGCTGGCGCGGGAAGCCGTCGCGCTGGCCGGCGGGCTCGTCGCAGCGTCTGTTCGCAATCGTGTACCTCGTCGGCACGCTGGTCACGATCCTGCTCTCGAACGACGCGACCGCGGTGGTGCTGACGCCAGCCGTGTACGCCGCGACGCGTGCGGCAAAAGTCGAGCCGCTGCCTTATCTCTTCGTCTGCGCCTTCATCGCCAATGCGGCGAGTTTTGTGCTGCCGATTTCAAATCCCGCCAATCTCGTGGTGTTCGGCGACCGCATGCCGCCGCTGCTCGAATGGCTGAAGTGGTTCACGCTGCCGTCGGTCGCCGCGATCGTCGCGACCTATGTCGTGCTGCGCTGGACGCAGCGGCGTGCAATTGGCGGCAGCCGTCGCGTCGGCGGCAGAGCCGCAACCGCTCGGGCGCGGCGGCGTGATCGCGGCCATCGGAATCGTTGCCACGGCGATCGTGCTGCTCACGGCATCGGCGCTTGGCCGCGATCTGGGGTTGCCGACTTTTGTGGCGGGCGCGGCGGTGACGGCAGTCGTGTTGCTGCTGGCGCGCGAGTCGCCGTGGACAGTCCTGCGCGGCGTGTCGTGGTCGGTGCTGCCGCTGGTCGCCGGCCTGTTCATCCTGGTCGAGGGGTTGAACCGCACCGGCGCGGTGCCGGCGCTGGCCGAGCTGCTACGCGACGATGAGCGCGGCGGCGCCGCAGGCGACGACGTGGGCTGCGGGCATCGTCATTGCGGCGGCCTGCAACCTGTTCAACAACCTGCCGACCGGATTGATCGCGGCGACGACGATCCACGGCGTCGATCTGCCGGCGCATCTGACCAGCGCCGTCCTGATCGGCGTCGATCTCGGGCCGAACCTGTCGGTGACGGGATCGCTGGCAACGATCCTCTGGCTGATCGCATTGCGCCGTCAGGGCGAGAATGTCGCGGCGCTGCAATTCCTCAAACTCGGGGTGCTGATCATGCCGCCGGCGCTGTTGCTGGCGCTGGCCACGCTGTGGATCGGGACGTAACGCTTCGCTGAAATGCGAAGCCCGGCCAGTGGCCGGGCTTCATTGTTGTCTTCTGTCGCTGACTGGATCAGCTCGGACCGGTGCCGCCTTCCATCATCGGGCCGAACAGCTTCCAGGTCTCGCCTTCGAACTTCATCAGTTGCAGCTGCTTGATCGGCGACCAGTCGGTCTCCGAGGTCTTGATCTTGATCCCCGGCAGATAGATGCCGATCTCCATGTCCATCTTCTGCATCTGCTTCATCAGGTTCTCGCGCGTCATGTCGTCGC
This sequence comes from uncultured Alphaproteobacteria bacterium, assembly GCA_963763485.1. Classification (GTDB taxonomy): domain Bacteria; phylum Pseudomonadota; class Alphaproteobacteria; order Rhizobiales; family Xanthobacteraceae; genus CAWCKS01. Next base: position 254,487 of record CAVXOW010000003.1, read on the forward strand.
CGCACTGGCGCAGCACCTGCTCGAGCCCCTTGGCGACGCCGTAACCGAACACGGTCGCGGCATCGGCCAGATCGCCTTCCGGATACCACTTGGTCATGAAGGCGCGCCATTCCTTCAGGCCCTGATCGTCCTTCCACTGCGGATCATTCGGGTCCTTCAGGTAAGCGGCGCTGATGATGCCCTGCGAATTCTCAAGGCCGGCCGGCTTGAGAACCGACGACACCGAGACCGACACGTTGGTGAGGAACTGCACCGGGTGCCAGTTCATTTCGCCGATCTTCTTGATCGCCTGCGCGGCAAACTTCGGCGTCGCCACGGTGATGAAGATGTCGGGATTGGCGCCCTTGATCTGTACCACCTGGGAATTGACGGTCGGGCTCGTCACTTCGAACGGCACTTCCGCGACGATCGTCTTGCCATCCTTGCCGAGCACATCGTGGAAGCCGGTCAGGTAATCCTTGCCGAAGTCATCGTTCTGGAACAGGATGCCGACCGTCTTGCCCGGAAAATTCTTCTGGATGTAGCGGCTGTAGATCCGCGCCTCGCTCTGGTAGTTCGGCTGCCAGCCCATGCTCCAGGGATATCTTTCGGATCGGCCCACTTGGTGGCGCCGCTGCCGATGAAGATCTGCGGCACCTTCTTCTGGTTGAGGTACTTCTGGATCGCGCTGTTGCCGGGCGTGCCGACCACCTGATAGACCGCGAACACTTCATCGCTCTCGACCAGCTTGCGGACCTGCTCGACCGTCTTCGGCGGCGAGTAGCCGTCGTCGTAGGAGATGAAAGTCACCTTGCGCCCGTTGATGCCGCCGGCATCGTTGACCATCTTGAAATAGGCGGCTTCGGTCTTGGCGATCGTCGCGTAGGCCGATGCCGGACCTGAGTAGGGCGCGATATTGCCAATCTTGATTTCGGTGTCGGTGACGCCGACGTCATTCTTCTTCTGGGCAACAGCGACACCCGTTGTCAGCGCAACCGCGGTGATCGCCAGTGCAGCGGCTCGCAATGAGCCCAACACGCCAAAATTCCTGGCATTCCAAGTCACGTGCATTCCTCCATTTTCTCTATCGCCCGGTTGCTATGAAAGTCTTGTTGGATGAGCGACGCTCTCATCATTGAGAGAACAAATCGAATACCACGGAACCGCTGATGTCACTAGCCCGCGAAGCTCCCCGATCCTGATGCGGCGTCAGGCGGCATGGCGCCGGCGAGCGCGATAAGCCTTTGCGCGATGCCGCAATCGCGCTACCTACGGCGAAAGCGCGGGGACATTTGAGGTCGCAGGGTGAGTGGCGAGGGGCAAAGGGTCGTCATCATTGGCGCAGGGCACGCTGGCGGCTCGGCGGCCGCGTTCCTGCGCGAGTACGGATTTGCCGGCGAGATCGCGCTGGTCGGTGAAGAGGCCGTACTGCCCTATCAACGGCCGCCGCTGTCAAAAGCCTGGCTGAAGGGCGAGGCCGACGAGCATCACCTGATCTTGCGGCCGGATGCCTATTATGCCGGCAGCCACATCGATGTGCGGCTTGCAACGCGCGCAGCTGCGATCGACCGCGCCAGTTGTCGCGTCAGCCTGCAGAGCGGTGAACAGTTGCCTTACGACTGGCTGATCCTTGCCACCGGTTCAAGATTGCGCCGGCTCAACGTGCCGGGCGCCGAGCTTGCCGGAATTTTCTTCCTGCGCACCACTGTCGATGCTGATCAGCTGAAAGCGGCGATCAAGCCGGGCGGCAAGCTCGCCGTGATCGGCGGTGGCTATATCGGTCTCGAAGTCGCGGCGTGTGCGAAATATCTCGGCGCCGACGTCACGGTGATCGAGAGCGAAGCGCGCGTGCTGTCGCGCACGTCGAGCGCAGTGCTCGCCGAATTCTTCCAGGACTATCATCGCGGCAAGGGCGTGCGCTTCGAGTTGAACGCGCGCGTGAGCGGCTTCGTCGGGCGCGAGGGTCATGTCGCAGGCGTCAGCCTCGCGGACGGCAGGGTTATCGATTGCGATGCGGCGCTGGTCGGCGTGGGCGCGCTCGGCCATGATGATCTCGCGAAGGCGGCCGGCTTGCCGTGCGAGGACGGCATTGTGGTCGATGACCTCGCGCGTACTTCGGATCCAAAGATCTTTGCGATCGGCGACTGCACGCGGCGGCCGCTGCCGCGCTACGGCAAGATGGTGCGGCTCGAAAGCGTGCCGAATGCACTGGAGCAGGCCAAGCTTGCTGCCGGCGCGATCTGCGGACGACCGCCAGCGGCGCCCGAGGTGCCGTGGTTCTGGTCCGACCAGTTCGATCTCCGCCTGCAGATCGCCGGCCTCGCCTTCGATGTCGCGGAGACGGTGATCCGCGGTGATCCCAAAGACGCGAAGTTCGCGGTGTTTCACCTCGCCACCGACGGCCGGCTGCAGGCGGTCGAGGCGGTCAACGCGACGCCTGAATACATGACCGGCCGCTTGCTGATCGGGAAGGCAAAGCCGGTCGACCGCACGCGCCTTGCCGATCGTGCGATCCCGATCAAGCAACTGCTCAGCTAACGAATAAAACGAACAAGAAGAAGGAAACGCCGCATGAAGATCCACTTCGCGCCCAATACCAGGGCGGTTCGCATCGTCTGGCTGTTCGAGGAACTCGGCCTGCCTTACGAACTCGAGCGCTACAAGCTCGGCGATCCCGCAATGCGCTCGGCCGAGTATCGCAGGGTGCATCCGATGGGGCGGGTGCCGGCGCTGCAGGACGGCGACGTTACGATCTTCGAGTCGGGCGCGATCGTGGAATATGTGCTCGCCAGATACGGCAACGGGCGCCTGATGCCAAAGATATCTTCGGCGGATTTCCCGGCGTACCTGCAGTGGCTGCACTATGCCGAAGGCATGATCATGCCGCCGGTCAACACCATCGTCGTCGAAACCATCCTGCTGCCGCCGGAACGGCGCAATCAGGGCAACGTGGACCGCGCGACAAAACTGCTCGGCCAGATGCTGTCGGCGGTCGATCAGCATCTTGCCGGACGGGAGTATCTCGCCGGAGAGTTCAGCGGGGCCGACATCATGACAGGGCATGCCTGCACGGTTGCGGCGCGTCTCAAGGCCGACGTGTCGGACAAGCCGAACGTTGCGGCCTATATCGCCCGCGTCAATGCGCGGCCGGCACTGCAGAAGGCGTGGGCGACGTAGCTGCTCTAAATCTCTGGCGGAACCGGGAACACGGTTTGCGAGCCGCAGTTGTTCAGGCCGGCAGGTCCTGCAACTTCTTCGTGGTTCGGATGGAAGGCGTCAAGACGATTGTCGAGCGAATGACCGGCCGGTCCCGTCCTGATGCGGCCCAGCTGGCGACGCTGGTCCGCGAGCGCAAGGCAAACGAGTTCCGCTTTGCCGACGACGGCTTCATTCCCAATCACCCGCGCTGGCCTCTCATCGTCTACCGCGACGCCGTCAGCCTGCCGCAGGAGTTCGACCCGGCGGCGGTGTTCGAGGGATTGTTCGAGCGCCATGGCTGGGGCGACAGCTGGCGCAACGGCGTGTTCGACTATCCGCACTATCACTCGCGCATCCATGAGGTGCTCGGCGTCGCGCGCGGCAGTGCCAATATCCGTTTCGGCGGCGAGCGTGGCCGGACGCTCGCGGTGAAAGCCGGCGACGTCGCCGTGTTGCCGGCCGGGACGGGCATCAGTGTCTCGGCGCAAGCAGCGACTTCCTCGCCGTCGGCGCATATCCGCCGTTCGGCACCTACGACGTTTGCACAAAGCCGGAAGACCATGCGGCGGCGTTGCAATCGATCCCGAAAGTGCGGTTGCCGAACGAGGATCCGCTCTATGGCTCCGGTGGTCCACTGCTGCAGCTGTGGTCGCGCGGTTGAGGCCCAGGTCGAGCGAAACCAGGCCAGGACCAATCAGAATTGATTGATGCCGTGAGGGTGGAACCAAATATGGTTCCGTTGCCTCAATTTGGCGCCGAAGTGACCATCCCGATCGGCAGGTTCGGACAGAAAATGATCCCCTCAACAACTTAGAGCGCGCCCCGGTCGATAGGGAGACAGGGATGCGCTTTTACGTTGCGTCCGCAGCCATGATCATGGCTGCGGCAATTCCGTTTGCTTCGCTCGGTGGGGACTCCGAATGTCCGAGATGCACGAAAACGACGCAGGTGTCGGTGCGCGCCCATTCAGATGGGGAGAACGTAGCGCCTGGCGACACCGAGACGACGATTCAATCTCAGTCGAACGAGGCAAGGTCGAACGAAGCAAGTGACGAGGCCAAGCCGGATGTCTGCACGACGTTGATTGCTGCGGCGCGCGACAATGAGCTGCCGCCGGCGTTCCTCGCGCGACTGATCTGGCAGGAGAGCCGGTTCGATCCGCAGAGCGTCAGCTCGGCGGGCGCCATAGGCATCGCACAGTTCATGCCGCAGACCGCAAGCGAGATTGGGCTGAGCGATCCGTACGACCCGATCGAGGCGTTGCCGGCATCGGCCCGTCTCCTGAGCAAGTTGCATCGCGAGTTCGGCAATCTTGGCCTTGCGGCTGCTGCCTACAACGCCGGCAGCGGACGCATTCGTGACTGGCTGTCGAAGCGACAGTCGCTGCCGCGCGAGACCAAGAGCTATGTTCGTATTATCACAGGATATTCCGCCGAGGACTGGACCGAGGAGCAAAGCGTGCTGGCGCTCCCGACAGCGTTACCGACAGGAACGCCATGCCGCGAGATCAATGCGGCCGACGATGGTCACGCAGTTCCGGTCAGGGTCGCACTGAGCGGCGAAATCACGAGCCTGATCCGTCGGGCGAAGGCGGAGATGGAGGCGGCTGCGGCGCGGACGCGGCGGCTGGCGAAGATACATCGAGGCCGTCGCGACAAGGTGACCGTGATCGCGCAACACAACGGGCGCAAGACGCTGGCGGCGCGCGGGTTGAGAAAGACCCGACTCGCGGACGCCTGAGCCCCGGGGTGGGTCAACCGCTGTTCCGCAAGAGGGAACACGGTGACGCGGTTGCGGTTCTTCTTCCTTTGGAGGGAGGACGACCATTCATGACTATCCGAATTCTTGCTGCACTTGCCGTTGCGAGCTTTGCGCGGGCTAGCCCGGCGTCCGCGCTGCCGCTGAAGCCGGTCGACGCCGGCCGGCAGGTTATTCTCGTGCGGGGCGGTCACGGGCACGCCCATGGCAATCACGGCCGCCATCTTGGCTGGTCTATCGGCCGCCACCGCGGCTGGTCGCATTCGCACCACAGGATGCATTAACCGTTCGAACCGGCGGAGCTTGGGGGCGGCCCTTCGGCCGCCCTTTTTCGTTGAACCTGCGGCCATCCTCGCGAGTCGAAAGATACGTGTTCGGGCAGCTGCGAACTGCGTGCCTGGCCGGACCAGCTTTCAGCCAGTGAATGATTTGCGGCCTGCGGCTTGCCTGGCGACCGCGGGAACGAAGCCGCCGTCGTACGATCGCATCCTCGCACCGTGCGGCGATTGAATCCCAAGCCCTGCTCGATAGAAGGAAGACAACGTGCGCATGTTCGGGAAAAATCGTCGCAAGCCCGCGGCAGACGCATGGTTCAGCGAGCGCCGCGCCTATGTCGAACCTGTGATGGATCGCGAGCTTCCGCTGGCGCTGTTCGCGGCGCTGATCGCCGCGATTGTTCTGGTCGCGATCCAGGTGCAATCATCGGCGGCGGCGCAGAAGAAAGAAGCGACACTACACACGGCTTACCGCGCTGCGCAGCATCGGCCCGATTCACGCCTTGCAAGTTCACAGTCCAATTTTGCCGATACGGCTGAGCAGCGCGTCCGCTGACTCTCGAGTTCACAGAACAACGGCCCCGCACGAGCGGGGCCGTTTCATTTGTGCGCGACAGTTACGCTCGTCCGATTACCAGTAACGCGCGGCCCGAAACCGAAGCTGAAGCCCGGGCCGTAGACGCCGACACCTGGCGTATCGTCGTAGTCGTAGCGATCGTCGTAGTAGCGGCGCGGGTAGTAACCGTAGCCGTTGTCGATGATCACCCGACGGGGACCGGTGCGCCAGCATTCGCCGGCGGCGTTACACACGACTCTCGCCTGCTGCAGCAGCGGAGCTGTATCGGTCGTCACCAGTTCGTCCGCTGCGAATGCGGCCGAGCTGACCAAAAGTCCGGCGCCCGCAAGTAAGCCAATCGCGATCCTATTCATGTTCCACCTCCTGCAAAGGGAGCCCCGGTCACCAATCGAAGATTGTCGACATCGTTCCCGGGGAACATCAGGGGGAACATCAGAAAGCGGGCAGGCTTGATTGGATTCTTGATTGGATTGGGGGGCTAGGCCGACCAAACCATCGCGGGAACGCGGGACAGCGCTCGCGGAATAGCAACCCGTTCACCAGCGATAGATCGCCCAGTAGTCGAGCAGCAACTCGCGCCGCACATTCGGGTCGGGATCGCGGCTCACCTTGGTGCCGCCGAAATAGACCCCATAGGGATCGGGTTCGCTTACTGCGGCGCTGCCAGGTGGAATTTGCGCCACCGTGCGGCCGTGATCGTGCCGCCTCAGATGCCGGGCGTCCGCAGGTATAGTGGCCATTGCCGCGAAGACGCCTGCAAGGCAGGCGGCCACTAAGGCGTGTACGAAGACTTTCATAACCTCAGCTCCTTCCGCAAGGTTGCGATGTCCCAACTCCTGTAAACCCCGACGGCGGCAGCAAATGCCGTGAGCGGCAAAAGGTTCAGGCGGCGAACAGGCCGGCCTTGGCCGACTGGAGCAGCTTGCCGATTTCGGACGCCGGCTGCGGTCGGGCGACCAGATAGCCCTGCAGTTCGGTGCAGCCGCACGCGCGCAGCATCTCCAGTTGCTCGGATGTCTCGACCCCTTCCGCGGTCGTGGTCATGTGGCGAGCGCGCGCGAGTGCGACGATCGCCTGCACGATCGACAGCGATCCGCCGGATGTTGCGATGTCGCTGATGAAGCAGCGATCGATCTTGATCTTGTCGAACGGAAAACGCTGCAGGTAGCTCAGGGACGAATATCCGGTGCCGAAGTCATCCAGCGCGATCCGCACGCCGAGCTGTTGCAACTGTTTGAGAATGGCGAGCGCCGTCTCGTCGTCGCGCATCAGCACGGCTTCGGTGATCTCGAGCTCCAGGCGACGCGCCGGCAGGCCGGACTGGGCAAGCGCGCTGGCGATGGTCAGAGCCAGGCCCTCGTTCCTGAACTGGACAGGCGAAACGTTGACGCTGAGCCCGCAGTCGGATGGCCAGGTGGCCGCCTCGGCGCAAGCGGTGCGCAGCACCCATTCGCCGATCCTGTGGATCAGGCCGGACTCCTCTGCGATCGGCACGAACTCGGCGGGCGAGATCGACCCCCGCGTCGGATGCCACCAGCGCAACAGCGCCTCGAAGCCGGAGATCGAGCCGTCCTGGACCATGACGAGCGGCTGATAATACAGCTCGAGCTGGCCATGCTCGATCGCCTGGCGCAAATCGGTTTCGAGGGTGCGACGTGCATTGGCGCGCTCATCCATCTCGGTCTCGAAGAAGCGATAGGCGCCACGACCATCGGCCTTGACGCCGTAGAGCGCGAGGTCGGCGTGTTTCAGGAGCTGGTTCGGCTCCGCGCCGTCGCGCGGCGCGAGCGCGATGCCGATGCTGGTGTCGACGGCCAATTCGTGGCCGTCGATCATCATGGGTTTGCGAATGGCGTCGCGGATGCGCGCGGCGAGCTCGACGACGTCGGAGGTATGCGTCACGGCGGCTTGAATGATGGCGAACTCGTCGCCACCGAGCCGGGCAACGATGTCGCCTGTCCGCACCACGGCGCGCAGTCGTCCGGCAACGACGTTGAGCAGTTCGTCGCCGGCCGGATGACCCAGGGTATCGTTGATATCCTTGAATTGATCGAGGTCGAGATAGAGCACCGCGAGGTTTGCGCCCGGCCCAAGCTGGTTCAACATGCTTTCCAGCCTCTCGCGGAACAGCACGCGGTTCGGCAGGTCCGTCAGGGCATCGTAGTGCGCGAGGTATGCGATCTTCTCCTCGGCGCGCTTCTGCTCGGTGATGTCTTCGAGCGTCGCGACCCAGCCGCCGTCGGCCAGCGGCTGATTGACGATCTGAATCGAGCGGCCATCGGTGGCAACTGCGAACGTGCGGCGGACTTCACCCAATCTGTTCGCGATCGTGTAGGCCGTGCAGTATTCGTCGACGTCGCCGGTAAAGCTGCCGAGCCGCTTGCGATAGGCCATCAGCTCCCGGAACGTCATGCCTGGTTTGACGGTCCTCGGCGACAGATTGAACATGTCGAGGTACCGCTGGTTGCGCACGACGATGCGCTCCCTGGCGTCGAACACCAGCAACCCTTGCGTCATGTTGTCGACCGCGAAGCCGAGGCGCTGCTTCTCGAGCGCGAGCCGTCGGTTCGCATTGGCATGCTCGCGAGACAATTGACGGACGATCAGGATGATCACGCCGAAGAAGATCAGAGCCGAGCCGATTCCCGCCGCACCGAGCAATTTGGTCTGCTCGCGCCAATCGCCCAACGCCGCGTCGCAGTCGATGCCGAGCGATACATTCAACGGAAAATGCGGCACCCGGCGGAACGACAGCAGGCGCTCCTTGCCGTCCATGCGGGAAAAGCCACGGATTGTCGCGCTCTGAGTATTGCTGAGCAGCTGAGGCCCTCGCGGAAAGGTCTGGCCGATAGTGCCTTCGATGCGCGGATGGCGGATCAGCAGCACACCATCGTCGCGCAACAGCGAAATCGACGAGAAGCGTTCAGTCGAGATCTGGCTGAAGAAGTCCTCGAAATGCGAGAGCTGGATGGTGCCGACCACCATGCCGAGCAATTCGCCGTTGTCGTTGGGAATCTTGCGCGCCATGCCCAACATCCAGTCGCGTGTCGACTCGTCGTACCAGGGACGGGTCAACGTCACGTGGAGATCGGGCTGCGACTTCAAGATCCGAAAGTATTCCTGGTCTGCGTCGCTCGATGCCGGCGTCGGCCACGCGCGGGTCACGTTCAGGAGTTCGCCATTCGCGTTGACGACGCGCAAGCCACGAACGTGCGGCAGGCCGTCGATTTCCGCGCGCAGTAGGCGATGCGAGGCGAGCGAAGAGAGCTGCCGCTCGAATTCGTCGGGAGTCTTGATGCCGCGAGCTCGGATGCCGTCGATGATGCGTTCCTGTACCAGTTCAAGCTGCTGAAATTCCTGGTCGACGTGCCAGGCGACCATGAGCGCGGCGTTTTGCAGCTGCCGTTCGTTGTTGGCAAAGGCGCGGTCGCGGAAATGGAAGATGATCGCCGTAGTGACACCGATGATGACCGCCACCAGCAGGATGCCGCAGGCCAGCAGCCAGCGAACCGGGCGCGACGGCAGAGCCTTAGTGACAAGGTCGACAACGCGCGCGTAGGCGCGCTTGAGCACAAGCTCATTGCGCTCCGCCCGACCCGGGTCGGTATCCTCAGCCGCCGATTGTGTCATCGCTGCAGTACCCCTGTAGCAAGGCATACCGGGCGAAAATGGAAGCGGCGTTAGGAAGGCTGGTTAGCAAAGGGTTAGTGGGCTGACACCACTGGCTTTTTTGCAACCAGCGGCGGTGGCGCGACAACCGTTGAGCCGCGCGCGCCGGGCCCTGCGTCCCGCCGCTATGGGATAATATTTGGCGGCGGTGGCGGTGGTGGAGGCGGCGGTGGTGGAGGTGGCGGCGGTGGCGGAGGCGGAGGCGGTGGAGGTGGCGACGCAGGAGCGGGCGGCGGTGGAGATGGCGCCGGCGGCGGTGGCGGCGATGGCGGTGGTGGAGATGGCGCCGGCGGCGGCGGGGGCGGCGGCGAGACCTGATGGGTCTGGTCGGAATGAGCCTTGTTGGCGGCGAGCGCGTCGCCGCCGCCGATGATGTTGACGAAGCCGAGCGGGTCACTGCCCGGCGGATGGTTCGGGTCGCTGACGATGCTGCCGCCCATGCCTTGCTGCTGGGTCATGCGATCGGTCGGCAAATCGGTGGCGCCGCCGTGGCTGTTCGGACCGCTGCTCAACAGCGCCATGACCAGGTTGAAGGTCAGGCTCGTGATCGGAAACACCTTGATCACGTCGTTCGCCGAATTGACGCAGGCAGCAAGCCCGGGACGAATCGTGGCGCTGCCGGCGTTGTTCGTCAGCGTCGCAACACCGACATGGCCGATGATGAGTTCGCCATGACAGCCGGCCAGTGCCGGATCGGACGCGGCAATGTTCGCCGGGATCGGGTAGAGCACCGTGACGGATCCGCCGCGCACGCCGAGCGTGCCGGTCGGCGTCCTCACCGTGATGCCCGCGGTGTGGCTGATCTGGCCGCCGACGAACCGCATCACGCCCTTGCTGAGCGAAGCGGCCATCGACCCGACGCCGGCGTTCGGATCATAGACGTATTCGTCGATCACGATGCTGCTGTTTCTTCCGACGTTCAGTGTCGACGTGTCGGGGAACACGATCTGTGTCGAGCCGTTGGCAGAAGTATCGACGCGTTCCTTGTGAACGACGTTGGTCCCGATCACGAGCGTGTGCTCGGAGGCACCTGGCGGCGTTCCCGTGGAGGCGGGATTCACGGCGCTAACCCTGCCGGCATTTTGTGCCTCGACGCGCGCCAGCGGCGCCGCTGTCGACATCAGCAGCGCCAGCAGTCGGGTCAGGGATTTGTGGGCTCGCCCAAAGAACGGTCCAGGCATCGGTCGACCTTCAGAAGCGCACGCTTGGCCCGGTCATCACCGAGAAATTGTGCTGGCTGTAATTCGGCAGGGTGGATTTGGTACGGTCGAACTGCACCGTGGTGGAGACGGCGACATTGCGCCAGAGCGGGGTGTTGAACATCGCTCCATAAACCCACTCGCGATCGATCTCGGCGACCAGCGGATCGATCGCCGGATTGGGTGCGTTGAAATCGGTGCGGATGTAGCGCGCAAACGGCGAGATGCTCCAGTTGCGCGAGATAAACGAGAATGGCGGCGTGAACTCGAAGGTCAGCGCCGCCTGGGCCTCCCATTGACGGAATGACTGGAACGCAGCCGACGAGCGGCCCTCGCGATAGAGCCCGGAGCCTTCGAACTTCACCATCGACGTGAGATTGGCGACGACGCCGAGCGATGGCGAGTACCAGTTGCCGGAGCCGAACCCGGTGACAGGAATGATGTCGCCGGTGTTGACGGTGGCGTTCCGCCACTCGAATCCGGGCACGAAGGCGAGACGGTTGAATACGGGTACGTCCATCGTCACGCCGGCGCCGGCGCTGCCGACATAGGATTTGCCGGCGACCCAGGCGTTGCCGCCCACCGCGTAAGGCTTGATCGAAAGACCCGGAAACACGTCGGGCGCGATCATCAGCCGAGGTCCAGCGCTGATATCGAACAGCGCGACATCGAGATCGGTCAGCTTGAACTGATGGGTGGCGTAGCCGGTGAAGCGGGTCTCGAACAAGTCGCCGCGCTGATTCTGGAAATCATAATCGTGGGAGAGGCCGACGATGCCGAACACGTTCCAGTCCGGCTGTCTGCGGCCGACCGGCAGCAGCGCAAGATCGACGCCGCCCAGCTTGATGGCGCCGCTGTTCGGCGAGAAATTCGCGTTCGACTGGTAGCGCACGCCAGTCTGCAGGAATCCCGAGAAGCGGCTGGCCTGGGTCATCTTGTCGGCGTCGGGCAGATAGGTCGCGATGCGCTCGCGCGTCACCGGATCGAGATCGGGCGATTTCAGCGCCTCGGTGAAGTAGTGCTTCGCCATCTCGAACGAGCGCAGGCGAAAGTAGAGAATGCCGAGTTCGTACTTCACCCGCGTCAGCGACGGCTCGTAGTAGAGCAATCGCTCGAGCGCGCCGATTGCGGCCTCGTAATCCTCGTTCGCGGTCGCGACGCGGACGAACTCGAAGGTGATGTCGTAGTTGTTGGGCTCGCGCACCATGCGCTGGAACAGTTGTTGCTGCTCGCTGACGGCGGTCTGCTGCGCACGCGCCGGACCTGCGGTGAGCACGAGCGATGACCAAAGCATTAGCAGGATTGCAAGCGACAATATTGCGCCAACGCGCAACGCACGCCGTCCTGGAGCCGCCCGCAACCACGTCATTCCAATTGCCTTGCACACTACGGTCGCGCGCGGCGGCCCCACTCGCTCACGCACGGCGGGAACAGACCACAAAAGCTGAGGCGTTAGAAGCGTTGGCGGGGCGTCGCAACGATTCGGTGGCAAGCTGTGGCAAATTGGCAAACGGCGAATCCCCAAATCATTTCAGGCCGCTAGCCGGCCCAATAAGATCCGGCGACAAGCAAGTGACACCAGCCCATGCCTTTGGTCGTCCACCGAGCGGATGACGTTCAAAGTATTTGAGGGAGCGTTGCCGAATCGCTGCGCGATAAGGGAGCGGACGGAGCGGATTTGAACCGTCGTCTCCGGTCCGGGTGGGACCGGCGCTCTGCCATTGAGCTACGCCCGCGCAGGCCATTGTGTGCGTTTCCTGGTGTGGCGCGGCAATCGAATTGTAGGGAGACGGTAAACAGCGCGGCCCGCGTCAGCGCGATGCAGTCCTCAAAGGTCGCGCCGTAATGCTCGCGAGCAACACTGCGAGAATGCCGGTGAGGAAGATGCCGTCGAACGTGCCGGCGCCGCCGATCGATGCGATCGGCGCGCCGAGGCCTGCCACCTTGTCGAGATTTGTGAGGTCGGCGCCGATCAACGTTCCCATCGAGCCCGCGATATAGGCAAGCTGCGGCGCGTATTCGCGCGACAGCACGAACGCGACGATGGCCGTGATCAGCGCCGGCGCGAACACCGGCACGGCGATGCCGACGCCGGGAACGGGATTGGCGAACGCGTGAATGATGGCGGCAACGATTGCGGTTGCGATGATGGCGCGGCCCCACAACGCGTAGCGCAGCAACAGATACGCCGACATCAGCGTCGGTATGACGGCGCCGCCGACATTGACCGCGATGATGGTACCCGGCCATTGCACGACATGCGGCACAACATAGTCCATGCCGAAGAAGCGCACGATCTGTCCGGACATCACGTGCTGCTCGGGCAGCGCCGCGACAGGAATGTTGAAGTAGCTGCCGACCAGCGAGCCGATGAGCAGAAAGAACGCGCCGCCCGAGCTCAAGCCGAGGCGCATGTAGGCGTAACGCAGCGCGTTGAGCTGGATCAGGATCAGCAGCCCGGCGGCGATCACCACCAGGAACGAGAACAACAGCGGCGTGACGGGGAGATAGTGTGCCTGGCTGACGTGCATGGCCCATCACATGGGGGCGCCGCGACGGCCGCGCCAGCGCTGACCAGCGGTGCCGTCTAATGCGTTGTGGGCTTTCCGGTTTTCGCGATTTTTGGTGGGGTTTTGACAGAGTGCCAAGTGTCAGGTATATCCTGACTGTCAGGACATTACTGACACACAACGAAGGTCCGCCATGCCACGACGTCCGAGACTCAGGAAGGCAGACCAGCAGCACGCGAAGCCGGCGAGTACGCTCTACTGCTCGTTCTGCTTCAAATCACAGCACGAGGTGGCGAAGCTGGTTGCCGGGCCCGCCAGTATCTTCATCTGCGATGAGTGTATCGCGCTGTGCAACGAATACGTTGCCGGCCGGGAGCCGAAGGTCGCGAAGTCCGCGGGCGACGAACTGCCGACCGAGCGGTTGCTGCAGCGCCTGCAGCCAATCGAGCAGACCTTGCAGGGCAAGGGCAACCAATTGCAAACTGTCGTCGACCTGTTGCGCGCGCGCGAGGTCAGCTGGGCCGACATCGGCACAGCGCTTGGCATGACCAGGCAGTCGGCTTGGGAGCGGTTCAGCTAGGGGCGCGTCGGCGATCAATTGCAGGTCGCTTGCGGTGTTCGAAAATGATGACGGACTTGGAAATTCTTCCGCAACTGATCACGCAGATCTACGACGCCGCGATCGATCAAGCGCTTTGGCCCGACGTCCTTGAAAACATCTGCCGATTTGTGGGTGGTCCGGCGGCGATGCTGTTTGCGCATGATGTCGACCTCAAGACCGGACATCGATTTCACTCCTGGGGCGACGATCCTGAATATACGCGGCTCTATTTCGAACGATACGCCGCGATCAATCCGGTCAATCCTGCGCAACTGCTGCTTGAGCTTGGGACCGTGAAGTCAGCCCTTGATCTGGTTCCCCGCCGCGAGCTGGTTGAGACCCGTTTCTATCGGGAATGGGCATTGCCACAAGGCTATGTCGATAATGTCTTTGTCATCGTCGACAAGTCTTCCACCAGCTACGCGGCAGTTGCGGTCAGCCGCGATGAAAAGACGGGCGTGGTTGACGATGAGGCCCGGCGTCGCATGAGCTTGTTGGCACCGCACCTGCGGCGCGCAGTCCTGATCGACAATATTCTCGACCTGCGCATTGCCGAAGCGGCGATACTTGCGGACATGATCGATGCGCTTGCCAGCGCCGTATACTTTGTCGATGCCGGCGCGCGCATCGTCTATTCCAATGCTCCTGCGCAGCGCCTGATAGCCGATGGCAAAATCGTGCGAAGCGCCGACGGGACGCTCCGTGCGATCGAGCCGCAGGCACATGCGACGCTGCAAAAGGTCTTCTCCGCGACGGCAGACGGGGATGCCGCGGTCGGTACCGGCGGCATCGCAATTCTGTTGTCAGCCGGCGCAGAACGCTGGCTGGCTCACGTGCTGCCGTTGACGTCTGGCGCACGCCGGCGGGCAAGCAGGCTCGATACGGCGACGGCTGTTGTGTTCGTGCGCAGGGCCGCGCCGGAAACCCTTTCGTCGATGGAGACTATCGCCAGACTTCATGGATTGACCGCAAGCGAATTGCGCGTGCTGCAGTCGCTGGTCGAAGGCGGCAGCGTTCGCAAGATTGCGCAATCGCTGGGCATTTCTGATGCGACCGTGAAGACGCATCTGCAAAACCTGTTCAAGAAAACCGGAATGCGGCGGCAGATCGATCTCGTCAAGCTCGTCGCCGGCAGCGCCAGCCCCTTTCGCCGCTGACCCGCGCCGCTCGTCGGCATCAACCGACCGGTTGATATACGCGTTTCTGGTGTGGGGCTATCATTTTCCGGCAGTTTTTATTCGCAGGCGATAGCAGCGAGCTTTTGAACCGGTTGGTCTTCGACCTGCGCGGATAGTCCGAAAAATGAAGGCGCGTCGACATGCCTGTAAAATTTCTCGGTTCGGATTTTCAGATCAACGTCGACATTGGTGGCGGATCCAACATCCTCCTCTCACAGAGTCTTCCCCAAGTCGTCGCCTTGTCCGACGGACGATTTGCTGTCGGTTACGAAGCTGACGATCCCGCCAATACTGGAGGCGTCCAGCCGATCGCTGCGATTTACAACGCTGACGGCAGCGTGTCGTCGCTCAGTTATCTCGCCGTTTACACCGACGCGGGCGGTGATCCCAAACCCACGTTGGCTGCGCTGCCTGGAGGCGGCTTCGGCGTTGTGTTCGTAAACCCAACTCACGCTAATCATTCACCCGACGCGTTGGCTAGTAGAAACATCACATATGTTCGGGTTGCGGCGAACGGCACGCTCGGCACTCCATTGTCAATCGGCGATTTCAACGGCGGACTCGGCCATGATGATCTGTCCCATCCGGCGATCGCCACACTGTCGACCGGCCGCCAGGTCGTGGTGTTCCAACGTTCGTTCTCTGGAACAGATAACGACGTCTTTCTCAATGTCGTGAGCGCAGATGGCACGACCACCTTGCGCGACCCAGCCTCAGCGTTTGCCGTTGCTTCAAGTGTAGCCCAACAGTTGCTGCCAGCAGTGGCCGCGGCCGGCAATACCGCCATGATCGTTTACGTGGATTCAACTGGCACGACGGGTAACATCCTGAATATCTCTGCAAATCTGTTTGATGGGGCGAGCAATACGCTCAGTGTGCCATTTACGATCGCCAGTCGAACCAATGCGCTCGATCCAGAAATTGCGGCCCTGGACGACCATCGCTACGTCGTCGTGTATGACGATCTCGACAACATTTTCGGCAGGATCTATGACACGTCGGGGGGCGGTTCGCTGTCGGCCGAGTTTGAGATCGATCAACCGACCATCGGTGACATTTTGCCTGCGGTCGCAGCCACTGCCGATGGTGGATTTATCGTCACCTGGTACCGTTTTCTGAACGACAACTACGACGTCGTCGCCCGCCGCTACAACAGCGACGGCGTTGCGATGCAGCTATTCACCGTCAACAAACTAACCGATGGCGACCAGGTCTGGCCGACCGTGGCGGTCAGCGGCGCCAACGTGTTCTTCGCCTGGACCGAATTGGCGCCGCGACCGGGCGACACTACGCCGCTCAGCGTGCGCGGCCAGGTGATGAGCCTGACGACGCCGCCCGACTTCAACGACAACGGCGTCAGCGACGTCCTGTGGCGGAACGCCAGCGGCGCCCTCGCGGTCTGGGACATGAACAAGTCGGGCGCGATTGGCTCCGGTGGGTTTGTGACCTCTGGAGGCGCCATCGTCGCCCCTGATGCCTCCTACAGCGTCGCTGCGATCAGCGACTTCTCGGGCGACGGTCGCGCCGACGTGCTCTGGCGCAACACCTCGGGCGCGCTGATCGAATGGCTGATGAACGGCTCGACGATCACACAGAGTTCGTACGTGACCTCGGGCGGTACGCCCGTGAACCCCGATCCGTCCTGGAGCTTCCTCGGCGCCGGCGACTTCAACGGCGACGGCATGAGCGACATGCTCTGGCGCAATGCCTCCGGAGAGATCGCCGAGTGGCAGATGAACGGCACGGTGATCGCCGGCAGCGGCGACCTTAACGCCGGCGGCGGAGCCGTCTTTCTTGCTGCGGCGTGGAGCGTTGCCGGCATCGGCGACTTCAACGGCGACGGCAAGTCGGACATCATCTGGCGCAACGCCTCCGGCGAAGTCGCGCAATGGCAGATGAACGGCTCGACCATCATTGGCAGCGGCGATCTCAATGCCGGCGGGGTTGCGGTCGCGCCTGCGGCGAACTGGAGCGCCGCCGGGGTCGGCGATTTCAACGCCGATGGCAACGCCGACCTGTTGTGGCGCGACAGCTCTTCGGGCGCGCTGGTGGAGTGGCTGATGAACGGCTCTGGCATCATCGGCAGTGGATCGGTGATGTCGAGTAGCACCCCTGTGAACCCTGATCCATCGTGGCATGTGGTGGAGATCGGCGACTTCAACGGCGACGCGCGCGCCGACATTCTCTGGCGCAACGACAACGGCGCGATCGCCGAATGGTTCATGAAGGGCACCGCGATCGTCGGAACGGCGACGCCATCCTCCGGAGGCGCAGCCATCGCGCCCGACGCCAGCTGGACCGTGCAGGCCAAGCCGACGGATTTCGCGTAAGCCGGAACGACTTTCGCGCGCGGGTACCGAAGTCTCTCGATGAGACTGCCTAGCCGAAGTTGGTCGGCTTTGCTTGCGTGGACCAGGTGGCGCCGGGCGACACCGCCGTGCCGCCGAGGTTCGGCGTCACCGATTGCATGATCGCGCTGCCGTTCAACAGCCACTCCGCCACGGCGCCGTTGTCGTTGCGCCACAGGATGTCGGATTTGCCGTCGCCGTTGAAGTCGCCGATCTCGACGACGTGCCAGGTCGCATCCGGTGCGACGGCGACACCGCCTGAGGTGATGGCGTTGCTGCCGATGAGGTTCGTGCCGTTCAAGAACCATTCCGCGAGCGTGCCGTTGGTGTTGCGCCACAGGATGTCGGAATTGCCGTCGGCGTTGAAATCACCGATCCCGGCGACACTCCAAGAGGCATCCGGCTTTGCGGCGCCCGCCGCCACGAGCCCGCTCGAGGTGACGGTCGAACCGTGCATGTTCCACTCGACCAGCGTGCCGTCGGTGTTACGCCACAGCACGTCGCGTTTGTCGTCGCCGTTGAAGTCGCCGATGCCGGCGACGCTCCAGGTGGCATCGAGCTTCACGGCAAGGCCGCCGCTCGACGTCACTAGGCCGCTCGATGCGACGGTCGAGCCATTCATGTTCCATTCGACGAGGGTGCCGTCGGACTTGCGCCAGAGGATGTCCGCGCGCATGTCGCCGTCGAAGTCGCCGGTGCCGACGACGCTCCACGTTGCGTCGGGCTTCACGGCAACACCGCCGATGTTGAGCACGCTGCTGGACACGATGGTCCTGCCGTTCATGCTCCAGTCGACCAGCGTGCCGTCGGTGTTGCGCCAGAGCACGTCGGCGTTGCCGTCGCCGTTGAAGTCGGAGATTCCGGCAACGTTCCACGTTGGTCCGGGAGCCGCCGCGACACCGCCGGAGGTGAGGATGCCGCTCGACATGATGGAGCCGCCATTCATCAGCCAGCCCGCGAGCGTGCCATTGGTGTTGCGCCACAGGATGTCGCTCTGCCGATCGCCGTTGATGTCGTTGACGACGGGCTGCGGCGCGAAGCCGATCGGCGTACTGGCGTCGACATGCGCTGCGATTTCGATTGTCCCTGCAGTCGTGCCGTCCGAGCGGAACAGCCCTTCGCTGGTGCCGTCGAAGGCGTAGAATTCGAGGGCGCCGTTCACATTTGTGAACTGCTGCGGAGCAGAGCCGCCCGGAGTGATGATCTTGATGAGTGTGGTGCCAGCCGTCGTGCCGTCAGACTTCCACAGCTGGGGGCCATTGATGCCATCGTCGGCGTCGAAGAACAGCGTGCCGTTGATGTTGATCGTGTTGCCCGGGACTGTCAGGACTGAACCGCCGCCCGGATTGATATCCTTGACCAGCGTCGTGCCGGCGGCGGTGCCGTCAGACTTCCAGAGCTCCTGGCCGTGGGTGCCGTCGTCGGCAAAGAAGAACAGCGTTCCGTTGACGTTCGTCAGGCTGTTCGGGCTCGACGAGGCAGCGCCGGGGTTGATGTTCGCGACCATCACCGTGCCAGCAGCAGTGCCGTCGGATTTCCAGAGCTCGAAGCCGTCGATGCCATCGTCTGCATTGAAGAACAGGGTGCCGTTGACGTTGGCCAAGGACACTCCGGCATTGAACGCGCCGATTCCGCCGGCGTTGATGTCCTTGACCATCTGGGTTCCGGCACTGGTGCCGTCCGATGACCACAGCTCCGTGCCGTGCTGGACATCCGTGGCAGCGAAGAACAGCGTGCCATCGACGTTGATGAAGTCCTGCGGGAAAGAGGCCGTGGCGCCCGGGTTGATGTCCTTGACCATGACGGTGCCGGCGGCGGTGCCATCGGATTTCCAGAGCTCAACGCCGTTCGTTACGTCGCTAGCGTCGAAGAACACCGTGCCGTTGACGTTGGTGTAAGGAATTCCGAAGAACGCGCTGTTCACGCCGGGAGCGATATCCTTGATCAACATCGTGCCGGCTGAAGTGCCATCCGACTTCCAGGGCTCGACGCCGTGGGTGGGATCGCCAGCCGCGAAAAACAGCTCGCCGTTCACATCGATCAGACGCTGCGGGCTCGAGCCGGCGGATCCAGGATTGATGTCCTGGACCAGGAAGGTGCCGGCTGACGTGCCATCGGAGGCCCAAAGCTCGGGGCCATGGACGCCATCATCGACGGCGAAATAAACTCGCGCGCCGATCATGGTCAGACCGGAGATCGACGCGCCGGCAAACACCTTGACCACGCGGGTGCCGGCCACCGTGCCGTCGGTGATCCAAAGCTGTTCGTTGCCGGAGTTGTTTTCAGCGAAATACGACAGTGACATTGCATTTCCTTGCGATTGATGTCTTGAGGGCGCTTCTTGTGGGATCAGGACGCGCGCCGCGAAGTTGCGTGGGTGACGCCTCGGTTCATTGCCGTCGACGAGCAAGCCTATGGCGTTGCCGTGTTAGCCGGCCGGGCAATAGATTGGGGCTATGGATACGGAAGCTTGACGGAATGGGGGCGTGGCCAAGCCGGACTGACCCGCGCATCCATATGATCAAGCGAATGAACGAGATCCGATCGACTGAGGTCGGCGGCGCCTTATGCTGCATCAGGACCGGCAACGCGTTTGCGGAGTCCGACGAGTCGCGCGCCGCAGGTCACCCACGGCGGTCTTGGTGGCGCGTCCCTAAGGCGCTTCGTCAGGCTTCTGACCTGATCGGTCTTAAGCGTAATCGGTCGGCTTGGCCTGGACCGTCCAGCCGGCGTCGGGCGTAATCGCCGCACCGCCGGAGGACGGCGTCGCCGTTCCGACGATCGCAGTGCCCTTCATGAACCACTCCGCCATCGAGCCGTTGTCGTTGCGCCAGAGAATGTCGGCGCGCGCGTCGCCGTTGAAGTCGCCGATCTCGACCACATGCCACGACGGATCGGGATTGACCGGCGTGGCGCCCAACGTCACCGAGCCGCTGCCGATGATGCTAGAGCCGTTCATCAGCCATTCCACCAGCGCGCCCGACGAACTGTCGCGCCACAACAAGTCAGCATTGCCGTCGGCGTTGAAATCGCCGACACCGGCGACACTCCAGTTCGCGGCCGGTGCGACCGCAACCCCGCCGGCGTTGAGGTCGTTGCTGCCGATGATGGTCGAGCCGTTCATCTGCCATTCGGCGACTTCGCCCGAGGCGTTGCGCCAGATGATGTCGGACTTGCCGTCGCCGTTGAAGTCGCCGATGCCGGCGACGCTCCACGCCGCACCAAGGAAAACCGCGCCGCCGCCGGCGTTGAGGTCGCCGCTGCCCGCGATCACCGTGCCGTTCATCTGCCACTCGGCGATCTCGCCGCGAGGCATTGCGCCAGAGCATGTCGCTCATGCCGTCGCCGTTGAAGTCGCCGGCGCCGAGGAAGCTCCAGGACGGATCGGGGTTGACGGGGGTGCCGCCCGCCGTCACGTACGAGCTCTGTGTGATCACCGAGCCGTTCATCAGCCATTCGATCAGCGAGCCCGAGGTGTTGCGCCAGAGCACGTCGGCGCGACCGTCGCCCGAGAAGTCGCTGATCGCGGCGACGCTGTAGGAGGCGTCCGGGGCGAACGATGACGCCGCCAGAGGTCACAAACCCGCCGGAGCCAATCGCGCCCGACTTGTTCATGTCCCAGACCGCGAGGGCTCCGCTCGCGTTGCGCCACAGGATGTCGCTGACGCCGTTGTCGTTGAAGTCGGGCGGCGTGGTCAGGGTCATGACCTGGCCGCGAACGCTGCTCGGCGACAGCATCGCCCGGCCGGGACGCAAAGTCGGCCCAGGCGAAGAAGGCATTGGCGCCGCTGACCGCAACGTCGGCGCTGGCCTGGTAGCCATCCGTCAGGCGGTTGACGGTGAACTGCTGTCCCATCGCCACGCCGTCGCTGTTGAAGCGCCGCGCGACATATAATCGTTGCACTAAGTTGCCGTCGAGTGAGCGTGGCCATGCCGCGATGAAGCCGCCATCGGCGGTTGCTGCACCGACGACGGCACTTAGTCCTCGCCGCCTGGCTGGTCGATCTGGAATTCCGGACAGACAGCGTGCCGCCATTGGTGTCGTAGATCTTGCCGAAGATATCGGCGAAGTCCTCATAGACGATCAGGTAGCGATGGCTGTCCAGCGCGGTGACGCTGTCGGTTGATGCAAGCCTGCCAGCGTGATCCGCGACCGTGAACCTCGTGCCGACGGTGTTGTTGCTGCCATTGAAGATCGCCGCTGAGATATTGATGCTAACTGTATCCGTATCAGTCGAATCCTGGAACGCGATCAGGGCGTATTATTCCGATCGCGGCCACCTTGGGGTTGAACTCGTAGGCGATGGTGAAGGCGACCAGTCGCGAGGGCCGGGTTGCTCCCGAAGGCATTGAATTGCGTCGTCAATCCGTCCGCGTTGACAACGTTGAGAAGGATGTCGTCATCTGTGACTTGGGGTGAAAACCCGCTCGAACGCCACGACCTGGCGGCCGTCCGACAGCGTGGCGATCGCCGGGTTGAACATGTCGTAAGGGCCGTTGCCAGTATTGAAATCGCCGATCGCCAGCGGCGTGCCGAGCGTGCCGTTCGCCGCAACCCGCACGTAAGTGATGTTGTGCGGGTTTGCGTCGACGGTGTTGTCAGCATGAGCTCGTATTTGTGAACACGACGCCAAACGCGCCGCCAGGTAGCTGCCCGCGACTGTCGGTTGAGTTTGATTGCCGCCTGATTGAAGACGTCGAGATAGGTGATCGACGACGCACCGCCATCGGCGTTGTAGATCGCCGCGATCAACTTCCTGGTCGTGGCAGATCCATCGTAGTCGGATTGATAGACGACGGCAAAACGGCCGTCGCTCAGAGTGGTGACCTGAGGGAGCTGCTGACTGCCGAGGAAGCCATTGCCGCCGGCCACCATCGACGTTGATCTGAAAATCCGAGCCGAGAAACCTCATGACGTAGCACCTCGCTGCAGCAGTTTTGGTCCCCTGCGCGAAGGTACGACGGTCGCCAAAATCCCGAAATCCGGATCGCGCCGCCGCGTTATCCGAAAATGGCAAGACGGTCGAATTGCGCACGGTGACGCGCCGCGGGTGGGCTGCTAGCTTTCCACGGGCGTGCATTTTTCGTGAATGATCTTCCGCTTTGGGGGAGCCCGGCATGACATTCCGTGGCGCACAGATATTGCAGCACAGGCGGGTCTCGGCGAGCCGCGACCCGGACGCGACGCTCGCCTTCATGAAGGAGAGGGAGTTCCTCCTCGACCTGCACCCGCGCGAAGCGCGTCAGTTCGATTTCGCCGCCGGCGCGCTGTTTCTGCCCTCGAGCTACATCGGCTATATCCAGTACGGCGCGGAAACCCTGGTGCACGTTCCGGCCGACCGCGTGCGCGACGACTATTTCATTCATCTGCCGATCGACGGCGCCGCCGAAGTCACCAATCGCGCGGGCACCATCATCTGCGACAGGCGCCATGGCGTCATTTCCTCGCCGGACGGCCACGTGATGCGCTCACAACGCGGCAGCAGCCGCATCACGGTGTCGCTGACGCAGTCGGCGATGATGGCACACCTTGCCGGCCTGCTCGGCCACACGCCAAAGCAGCGGCTGGAATTTGCCCCCTCAATCGATTTCAATTCCCCCGCGGGGCGACGCTTCAACCGCCACGTCCGCATGGCGATCGCCGACCTCGATGATCCGACGCCGGTCCACAGCCCGATCATCACCAGCATCTACGAGCAGCTCATCATGACCGGGTTGCTGCTGTCGCAACCGAGCAACTACACCGACGCGTTGCATCGTCTCGAAATGCGCCTTGCATCGCGCGACGTGCAGCGTGCCGTCGACTACATTCAGGGACATCTCAGTTCGCCGCTGACGCTTGCCGATATCGCCGCGGCATCGGGAATCCCGGGCCGCACGCTGCTGAAGCACTTCAAGGATCACTGGGGCACGTCGCCGATGCGATATCTGCGAACCGCGCGACTGAACCGCGTCCGCGAAGCGCTGCTGCGTCACGATCAGACGGACAGCATCACCGATATCGCGATGGCCTGGGGATTTTATCACCTCGGGCGTTTCTCGATCGAATATCGCAATCAATTTGGCGAAAGCCCGTCTGAGACGCGCGCGCGGCCGCGGTCGCCGACCTCTCTCCGGTAGTGACGTTAGTGCGTGCCGCGGCTGGCCTTACCCCGCCGCGACCGCCTCGTCCGCCTTCTCGAGAATGTAGTCGGCCGGATCGATGTGCTCGGTCATGTTGCGGTAGTCGACGAGGCGCCAGGGCGAGTTGGTCGCGACGCGGCCCTTCGAGTTCTTGTACCAGTTCGACATGCCGCGGTGCGACCACACCATCTTGGCGAGCGCGGCGTCGACCTTGACGTTGTAGGCGTCGAACGGCGCCTTGCGGCATTCGATCGATTTCGCGCCGGCCTCGATCATCTCGCGGATGCCTTCCATGGCGTAGCGGATCTGGCATTCGGAGTGGAAGATCGCGCTGCCGCCATGGCCGAGATTGGTCTGCGGTCCGAACAGGATGAAGAAATTCGGATAGTCGGGGACGGTGATGCCGAGATAGGCGCGCGCATCCTCCTCGCCCCAGACGTCGCGCAAGCGCTGGCCGCCGCGGCCATAGACCTCGATGGGCCCAAGAAAGCGCCGGGCCTCGAAGCCGGTCGCGAGCACGATGACATCGGTCGCGTAGCGCTTGCCGTCCGTCGTGACGATCGCGTCGCGCTCGACATGATCGATCTTGTCGGTGACGAGATCGACATTCGGCCGCTTCAGCATGTCGTACCAGTTGTTGTCGCGCAGCATGCGCTTGCCGAATGGCGGGTAGGGCGGGACAGTCTTTGCCAGCAGGTCGGTGCGATCGCCGATCCGGCCCTTGATGTAGGCGACGAGCTCCTCGCGCATCTTGTGATTGTCTGAATTGAGCGAGATGTCGGGCATCGACCAGGCCGGGTCCATCTGCAGCGTGCGATGAAAGCCGTCGGAGGCCGACCAGAACAGCTGGAAGCGGAACCAGCTGACGTAATACGGCACGTGCTTGATGACCCACTTCACGTCGTCAGAGACGCTGGCGTGATAGAGCGGATGGCGGATCGCCCAGTGCGGCGAGCGCTGGAAGATGTTGAGCTGGCCGACATCGGGCGCGATCGACGGGCCGGTCTGCATGCCGCTCGCGCCGGTGCCGATCATGGCGACGCGCTTGCCCTTCAGCTCGACGTCGGTCCGCCACTCCGCGGTGTGGAATTTTGGGCCGGCAAAGTCAGCGAGGCCTTTGATGTTCGGAATTTGCGGACGATTCAGCGCGCCGACCGCGGCGACGAACACATTGGCGACGAGGTCGTGCTGCTTGCCGTCGGCGCTTCGCGTGCGCACGCGCCAGAGCGAATGTTCTTCGTCATAGCGCGCCTCGACGACTTCTTCGTTGAAGCGGATGGCGTTGCGAATGCCGTATTTGTCGGCGCAGTTGAAGGCGTATTGCAGGATTTCGTCGCGCTTGGCGAAGAACGACGACCACTCCGGGTTTGGCTCGAACGAGTACGAATAGAAGTGGCAGGGCGTGTCGACGCCGCAGCCGGGATAGCGGTTCTCGAGCCAGGTGCCGCCGACGTCGGCGTTCTTCTCGATGATGGTGTAGGGGATGCCGGCGGCCTTCAGCATGATCGCCATGCCGATGCCGGAGAAGCCGGCGCCGACGATCAGGACATGAAAATCCTCGAGCTGCTTTGCCGAGACCTTCTTCCGCCACGGCACGGCGCGGTAGTCGCGCTCGTCGAAGCCGGCTTCCTCGCGGAACACCGCGTTGTATTCGGCCGGCACGGTCACCCCGACCGAGATGTGCATCATGCGATTGAGCAGGTCGTCGGAAATCTGCGCCGGCTTCTGCTGGCCCGAGGCGATACGCTGCAGCACCTTGATGAGCTCATCGCGAATGCGGCGCTGCAGGTCGTCGGGCAGGTCGGCGAGATAGCTCCAGCCGCCCTTGATGTGTGGCGCGGCTTCATCGAGCCAGCGTGCGTCGCCGGTGAGATGCACGAGCGACAGCATCAGCGGAACGATGTCGGCGCCATCGAGCGCCTGACGCAGCTTGCTCTCGTTGATGCAGGCAAGTCTTGCTTGCTCGATCGCGCTCTTTGGCATGTTCTCGAATCCCAGATTCTTCTTGTGAGACGTCTTATTGAAACCTGCGCCGGCGTTTGCGCGCCAATATTATCCCGCAAGTCGCCGCTGTCGGTTCAATGTTGCTTGTTCTCTAATTTGGATTTATATTCAATTTAGAGAACACTGAGACCTCCGCGTTGTCAATTGTCTTTCGGTTTGCGATTGGTCGGCGACCTCGAACGAGACACCATGAACAAGGGTACCGCGCGCGTGTTGAACGCGCTCAATCTGTTCGCGCAGCAACCGACCTGGGGCGTGACCGAGCTCAGCCGCGAGCTGAAATGCTCGAAGAATTCGGCCTTTCAGGCGCTCGATACCTTGCTGAAGGAAGGCTACCTGGTGCGTAGCTCATCGGGCCCGCGCTACCAGCTCGCGCACAAGGTCCTGAATTTCGGTTCGCCTGCGGAATCGACCGACGTCCGCTCGCTCTGCCATCCCACCATGCAGCGCATTCACGAGCTGACCTCGGAGAGCGTGTTCCTCGCGATCCTGGTCGGGCGTTCGTGCGTCTGCATCGACAGCATCCAGGCCCAGGGCGTCACCGTCGGCTATTCGCCGCTGAGCCAGCCCTTGCCGCTGCACGCCGGCACCGGCGCGCGGCTGTTGCTGGCCTACCTGAAGGACGAGGAGATCGAGCGTTACATCGCGCTGGAGTCGCCGCTGCGCGGCTTCACGCCGACCACGATCACCGATCCGAAAGAGCTGTGGAAGGAGGTGCGGCTGATCCGCTCGCACGGATTTGCCCGCGGCTACCAGGATTTTTCGACCGGCGCGAATTTTTTGGCGTTCCCGATCATCGGCCCGATGGAGCGGCCGCTCGGCACCATCGTGGTCGGCGGGCCGTTGTTCCGCTTTACACGCGAAGTTGCGGATGGGCTCATTCCGGCGATCCAGGTTGAGATGGACGAGCTCAACCACGAGAGCCGGATGTTTCCGTCGGTGCCGGTGGTGATGTTTTAGTTGCCGCTGTTGAGGCCGTCACCCTGAGGTGCTCGGCGCGATTGGCGGAGCGAACTGAACGCAGAGTTTGATGCGCCGAGCCTCGAAGGGCGACGGCCGGGCCCGCCATCCTTCGAGGCCCGCGCACGAAATGCCTAATGTGTTGATAGCTTCTTGGCACGCGGGCACCTCAGGATGACGGGGACTAGTTCTTACCCCAGCCTGATCTCGTCGGGATCGATGTGCTCGTAATGCGGGATCAGTTCGCTCGATCCCTGGATCAGGATCTCCTGCAGCGGTGCTATCACGGCGCGCGCCTGGTCGATCTGCTGGCGGGAATCTTCCGCGCCGACGATCAGGCCTTCGAGCGCAACTGACGCCAGGATCGAGCGGCTCGGATCGCCCAAGGGAAACGCCAGGTCATAGCCGCCGCTTTCCAGCGGGCTGACCTGCCAGGCATAGCCTTGCACACGGATACGCTCGCAGGTCTCGCGCAACTGCGTGAGATTCCGCTCGGCGCTGCGTTCGACGGCGCGGGCGAACTCGGCCTCGGGCAACTGCGCCAGCATCACCAGCGACGGCGCGCTCGAGGTCAGCGGCCGCGCTTCACCAATTGGCGCGACGTTCACGATCGAGCTTGTGCCCGAGATCAGCGCGATGCGCACCGCGTACCAGCCGAGCCGGATGAACAGCGAGGAGCTGTGGCCCGCCAGCAGCGTGAGCTGCTGCAGATAGGGTAGCGCGAGATCGCGGATCGGGAATTGCGCCATGAAGGCATAGGCGAGGCGTTGTCCCGCCTTGCCTAGCACGAATTTTGCCGAGCCGTTGGCACGAACGGCGTAGCCGACTGCCTCGAGTGTGTTCAGCGCACGCGCCGCGGTCGTGACTGGCACGGAAAGGATTTTCGCAATTTCCGCGGCGCTCATAGGCGCGCCCGCCTGCGCGATCTCGCGCAAGGCTTCGAAGATGACTTTCGACGACTTTACCGCCAACGCAGCAATTCCTTTTCTCTTCGCGTGCCGCGCGTGCTTGCCACAACGCCGCCGCGCCGAACATCCGAAAACCCGTGCGAACGGTTCGCAGAGTTGACAGCATCCGCTTTGTTGCTCACTGTACCATATTATAGATATAAAACCAAAATAGAGTACGCGCTTTAGGCCCGCGGAGACTGCTGAGACCAACCGGCGGCCTCGGGTCAAGGGCAAGAAAACCAGGGAGGAGCGAAGCGATGAGGGGTCGATTGAACTATGCCGCAGCCGTTGGCGTCGTGGCGGCAGTGATGATCGCAGGTGCGGGCAGCGCATCAGCGCAGAAGAAATACGATGCCGGCGCCAGCGACACCGAGATCAAGATCGGCAACATGGGTCCCTACAGCGGACCGAATTCGATCGCGAGCTCGATTCCGAAGACGATGGCGGCGTACTTCAAGAAGATCAACGCCGAGGGCGGCATCAACGGCCGCAAGATCAACTTCATTTCCTATGACGACGCGTTCTCACCGCCGAAGTCGGTCGAGCAGGTGCGCAAGCTCGTGGAAGGCGACGAGGTGCTGGCGGTGTTCGGCACCATGGGCACGGCGTCGAACACGGCGATCGAGAAATACCTGAACCAGAAGCAGGTGCCGCAGCTGTTCGTGATCGCCGGTGCATCGAAGTTCAACGATCCCCAGAACTTCCCGTGGACGATGGGCTGGCAGCCCTCCTACCAGATCGAAGCGAAGATTTATGCGAAGTACCTTTTGAAGGAGAAGCCGGACGCCAAGATCGCGGTGTTCTACCAGAACGACGACATGGGGAAGGATTACCTTAAAGGTTTGAAGGACGGGCTCGGCGACAAGGCGTCGATGATCGTTGCCGAAGAAAGCTACGAGCTCACCGAGCCGACGATCGATACCCATATCGTCAAGCTGAAGGCGAGCGGCGCCGACGTGCTGTTCACGTTCGTGACGCCGAAGTTCGCCGCCCAGGCGATCAAGAAGCGGGGCGAACTCGGCTGGCAGCCGCTGCATTTCCTGTCGAACACATCGGCGACGATCGGCGCCGTGATCAAGCCCGCAGGCTTCGACGTCTCGCAAGGGATCATTTCGGCGGCCTTCATGAAGGACGCGACCGATCCACGCTGGAAGGACGATCCCGGCATGAAGAAGTTCGACGAGTTCCTGAAAGCTTACATGCCGGAAGCTGACCGCAGCGATGCCTACCTCATGTACGGCTACAACACCGCGCAGACCATGGCCGCGGTCCTGAAGAATGCCGGCGACAATCTGACGCGCGAAAACGTCATGAAGCAGGCTGCCAGCATGAAGAATGTCGAAATCGACGGCGTGCCGCCGGGTGTCAAGATCAACACCACGCCGACCGACTACGCGCCGGTATCCCAGCTGCAGCTGATGCGGATCAAGGGCGAGCAGTGGGAGCTGTTTGGGTCAGTGATCGGGACGGGGCCCGGGAATTAGGGCGAAGGCCATCTCGGTTGAATCGTCACGCGCGGGCTTGACCCGCGCGTCCGTCGAAAGGAAATTCAATTCAAGATGATGGATTGCCGGGTCATAGGCGAGCAAAGCGACGCCGTTCTTCGAACGGCTAAGTCCGGCAATGACGGGTGAAACGACAATGACCGAAGTTCTTGGCACGTGCGATCCCGCGTTCAAACGCGTGCGCGAGGTTTTCACTTCGACCTTCAGCGCAGCCGAACCCTACCGAAACGTCGGCGCATCGCTCTGTGTCTACGTCCGCGGCTCCTGCGTGCTCAGCCTTTTCGGCGGAACAACGCCAGCGCAGACGCCATGGTCCGGCGATACCCTGGTCAACATCTGGTCGGCGACCAAGGGCGTCACAGCGATCGCGGTCGCGATCCTGGTTGACGAAGGACGTCTGTCCTACGCCGACAAGGTCGCCAAGCACTGGCCGGAGTTTGCCGCCAACGGCAAGCAGGACATTACGGTCGCGCAGCTATTGTCGCATCAGGCCGGGCTCAACGGTTTTGACGAACCGACCACGGTCGACGATTTCTCGAACTGGACGCTCGTGACCTCGCGGCTATCAGCGCAAAAGCCGGCCTGGCCGCCCGGTGAGAAGACGTCGTATCATGCCACGACCTACGGCTTCCTTGCCGGCGAGCTGGTGCGGCGCGTTTCCGGAAAATCAATCGGCGCATTCGTCGCCGAGCGGATCTACGATGGCCTTCAGGCCGACGTCTTCATCGGCGTGCCGGAGCGCGAGCGCTCGCGCATCTCAAAAATCATTCCGCCGAAGGCGGCGCGCCCGCTCGCCGACAACATGGATCCGCTGGCGCGGCGCGCGGTGACCAATCCGCAGCTCGCGGCCGACATGCCCAACAATGACAAATGGATCGCCGCCGAGATGCCGGCGCTGAATGGTCACGCCAGCGCAGCCGGGCTCGCCAAGCTTTACGGCGCGGTGGCAAATGACGGTCGTCTCGGCCCGGTGCAGCTATTGTCGCGCAAAGGCGTCGAGCGGATGCGCGAGCCGCTGAGCACGCGGCCCGACGTGATGCTCGGCCCGCGCACCTGGGCCGCCGGTGTCGTGCTCAACGCCGAGGGCAATTACGGACCGAACAAGCTGACGTTTGGGCATACCGGCTGGGGCGGTTCGTTCGGCTGCGGCGACCTCGACCGCGGGCTCGGCATCGGCTACGTGCACAACCAGATGGGCCCGGACGTAACAGGCGATCCGCGCGGCATCTCGCTGTGCCGTGCGATCTACGAGTGCCTTTGACCTGCGGGCCACCTTAGCAAGGCAATAACGGTATCCCGGCATTGCATTTCACGTGCAACGATATTGCGCTAAGATTGCAGCGAGCATTGGGACCGACATGTCTGCGGAAAAAACAAACTTGCCCTTGGCGCGATTAGCCGGCGCAGTCGATTGCGACCTGCATCCCGCCGTGCCGCACATGAGCGTGCTCAAGCCATATCTCTCCGACTACTGGCGCGAGATGGTTTCATGGCGTGCGCTCGATCGTCTCAACCTGAGCCTGACAAGCTATCCGGAGAACGCGCCGTCGGCTTGCCGGCCCGACTGGCGGCTCGACGGGGGCCGGAAACCGGGATCGACGCTGGAGGCGATGCGCGCCCACGTGCTCGATCATTTCAAGCCTGATTTCGGCATCCTGAATTGCCTCTATGGCGCGCAGGTGATGCACGGCGAGGACATGGCGGCTGCGTTCTGCCGCGCGACCAATGACTGGATCCGTGACGAGTGGCTGACGAAAGATTCGCGGCTGCGCGCCTCGATCGTCATCCCCGCGCACAATGTGTCGCTTGCGGTGCAGGAGATCGAGCGGCGCGCGCATGACGATCGCTTCGTCCAAGTGCTGATGCTGGTATCAGGCGAAGTGACGCTCGGGCGGCGCCAGCTCTGGCCGATCTACGAGCTTGCCGAAAAGCTCGAGCTGCCGATCGGCGTGCATGCGGGCAGCGCCTATCGCTACGCGCCGACCGCAGTCGGCTGGCCGTCCTATTATGTCGAGGACTACATCTCGCAGTCGGCCGCATTCGAGAACCAGCTCATCAGCATGATCGCTGAGGGGGTGTTCCAGAAATTTCCACGGTTGAAGGTCGTGGCGATCGAGTCCGGGTTGACCTGGCTCTCAGGCTTTGCGTGGCGCGCCGACAAGACCTGGCGCGGTGTGCGCGCCGATGTGCCGTGGGTGACGAGCGCGCCATCGGAGATCGTGCGCGACCATGTGCGGCTGACCGTTCAGCCGATCGATGCAGCGGATGAAGCAGAAGGCATTTTGCGGCTGATCGATCATCTCGGCAGCGATGAGCTGTTCCTGTTTTCGTCCGATTATCCGCACTGGCAGTTCGACGGCGACGACGCATTGCCCGGCGGACTATCTGATACCCTGATCCGCAAGATCGTGCGGAAGAATCCGATAGCGACTTATCCGCGTCTGGCGAAAGCCGCGCAGCTCGTGGAGACCACGACATGACCATGCTCGAGCTCGACGCCAAATCGGCCAATGAGACAAAACTTCGCGTGATCGACTGCGACATTCACCCGATGATGACGGCATGGACCGAAGTGCATCCGTTCCTCGAAAAGCGCTGGATCGATCATCTCTCGGCTTATGGCAGCCATTTGCGTCACGCGTTCTCCGAGACGCTGGCCTATCCGCGGATGTCGTGGGACGGCGCCCGCGTCGACGCGCGGCCGCAGGAAGGCGGACCGGCCGGGTCGAGCTTGCCGATGATGCAGCGCCAGCATCTCGATCCCAACGGCATCGAATACGGCATGCTGATTCCGCTGCGCTCAAATCCAGGCAGCCAGCGCAATCTCGATTTCGGCATCGCACTGTCGCAGGCGATGAACAGCTGGCAGGTCGAACGCTGGGTCGCGAGCGAGCCGCGGCTGCGCGGGTCGATTTTGGTCGCTCAGGAGGACACGGTGGCGTCGGTCGAGGAGATCGACGCGCGTGCTACCGACAAGCGCTTCACGCAGGTGCTGATCCTGCCGAAGACCGACGAGCCGCTCGGCCGCCGGCGCTACTGGCCGATTCTCGAAGCGGCGGCGAAAAACGATTTGCCTGTTGCCATTCATGTCGGCGGCACCAACGGCCATCCGTCGACCGCCGGGGGCTGGCCGACCTATTACCTCGAAGAGCATCACTCGGTATCGGAGACCATGCAGGCGACGGTGGTCAGCCTGATCTTCGAAGGTGTATTCGACCGCTTTCCCGGCCTGCGCGTCATCATCATGGAGGGTGGGCTCGGCTGGATCCCGTCGCTCACGGCGCGCATGGACCGCAACTGGGCGCGCCATCGCAGCGAGGTGCCGCACGTCAAGCGCCCGCCGTCGCAGTATATGAAAGAGAATTTCTACTTCACGACCCAGCCGATGGAAGAGCCGGCGAAGCCGATGCAGTTGATCGACCTGTTCGAGCGGATCGGCTGGGATCGCATCCTGTTCTCGACCGACTACCCGCACTGGGATTTCGACGACCCGCGGCTGGCCTTCCGCGCCCCGCTGACAGACGCGCAGCGCCAACAATTGCTGTTCGGCAACGCGCGCAAGGTTTACGGGCGGCTGGGGTAGCGGCAGTCCTTCCCGACCGCTCGTCCCCGCGGAAGCGGGGACCCAGTTTGTGGCCTTCTGGATTCCCGCTTTCGCGGGAATGAGCGGAAGAAAACTTACCGTCGTTTCATGGTGGGATCGAGCGCGGCGCGCAAGGACTCGCCGAGCGCGTTGAAGGCGAGCGCGGTCAACAGGATCGCCAGGCCGGGGGTATACATCTGCGCCGGCGCGAGCTCGATGTAGTTGTAGGCTCGCGCCAGCATGCCGCCCCAGCTCGCCTGCGGCGGCTGCACGCCGAGTGCAAGGAACGACAGGCTCGCTTCCGCGAGTAGCGCGATCGCAAGCATCAGGGTGACCTGCACGATCACGGGCTGGATGGCGTTCGGCACGATATGGCGGATGATGATCTGCGGGACCGAGGCGCCGAAGGCGCGCGCAGCATCGACGTAAACCGCTTGTTTGACGATCAGCGTCTGCGCGCGGACGAGGCGCGCCAGCACCGGCGCAAACACGATGCCGACCGACAGCATGGCGTTGGTCAGGCTGATGCCGAGCACGCCGGTGACCGCGATCGCCAGCACGATCGGCGGGAATGACAACAGCGCGTCGATGAAACGCGAGACGATCTCGTCGAACCAGCCACCGACAAAACCGATCAGCAGACCGATCGGTACGCCGATCACAAGCGCGACGCTGACCGCAAAGGTCGAGGCGTAAAGCGAGTTCGGCGCACCCCAGATCAGCCGGCTCAACGCGTCGCGCCCGAGGTCGTCGGTGCCGAGCCAGTGCGCCGCGCTCGGTGGCGACAGCAACTCGGCGACGTTCTGCTCGATCGGCGAGTAGGGCGCGAGCTTTGCGGCAAAGATCGAGACGATCACTAGCAGCGCGAGGTAGCCGAGGCTCAGCATCGCGCGGACGTCGCGGCGCATGATGCCCCAGACGGTGCGGCGGGCCCGTCGCGCGCGAACGGGAAGGTTGACGGCCTCAGCGGTCATTCCTGCGCCACCCTTGGATCGAGCAGAGCGTTGACGATGTCGACCAAGAGATTGATCACGATGACGATAACGACGAACACCAGCACCACGCCCTGGACGACCGGAAAATCCTTGTTGATCGCCGAGTAAGCAACGAGGCTGCCGGCACCTGGGATTGCAAACACTGCCTCGATCACGACCGCGCCGGACAACAGGCGATTGACCTGCAGGCCGACCAGCGTGAGCAGCGTGACGCTGATGTTGCGCAGGCCGTGCTTCCACAGGATCGCGATCGGGCCGAGGCCCTTGGCCCGGAGCGTGCGGACGTATTGCGAGTTCAGAACCTCGATCAGCGCGCTGCGGACCTGGCGCGCCAATTCGGCGATCACGGCGGTGGCGAGCGCAATCGCCGGCAGCGTGGCGTGCTTGATGGCGCCGCCAGGATCGCTGACGAACGGCGTTGCACCGGTCGCCGGGAAGATATGCCAGTTCAGCGAAAACGCGATCACGAGCAGGATGGCGAGCCAAAAGCTCGGCAGGGCAACGCCGAGTGACGCGATGCTGGTTACCAAGGTGTCAACGCGCGAGCCGACCCGGGTCGCCGCCAGGATTCCGAGCGGGACGCCGACCACAGCCGAAATCAGAAGCGCATAGATCGCGATCAGGATCGTGTTGGGCATCCGCTGCGCAATGAGCTCGACGACCGGCGAGCTCGACAGCAGCGATGTTCCGAGATTGCCTTGCACGGCATGCCAAAGCCAGATCAGGTACTGCTCGACCAGCGGCCGATCGAAGCCGAACAGTTTGCGGATCTCCTCGATCCGCTCCTTGGACGCATAGTCGCCTGCAAGCGTGACGGCGGGATCGCCCGGCACGAACTGCAGCAGCGCAAATACCACGAACGTCGCGAACACGACGATCGGGATGAACTGGACCAGTCGCCGCCCGATCAGCGCGTAGAAGGACATGGGGCTATCATTCCAAGATCTTCCGCTCGTCCCGTCGCAAGTCGGGCCCGCCCGATTTGCGCACGATTGATGTCGATCTCGGGTGAACCCGAGATCGATGAAGCGAGGACCCAGTCTTTGCCAATATCGAAGTGGTGCGTCGGGCGGCCTTCTGGATTCCCGCTTTCGCGGGAATGAGCGGAGTTCTTATCACGCCTTCATCCAGACTTCGGTCAACTTCGGCACCGCCAGCAGGCTGTCGCGGTAGTTCATGACTTTCGGGCTTGCGACTGAGACCGCAGGCGAGATGTACTGCACGAGTTGCAGTGCCTGCTCGTTGACGAAGCGCTGCAGCTTGGCGAACGCGGCCTTGCGTGCCGTTTGGTCCGTGGCCGCCATGGTGGCATCGAGCAGCTCGCGGAAACCGGGCAACTCGACCCCGCCCGCGTTGCGCAGCGCCGTCTTGCCGAACAGCGCTTCGTAGGCGGCGCTCGGATCGGGGAAGGCGGACGAGGGGCTGATGAACAGCGAGCCTTTCTTCTCGACCATGAACGCCTGCACCGCCTGCTGCGGCGCCAGCGCCGTCAGCTTGAGCTTGATGCCGACCTTGGCGAGCTGCGAGATGATGATCTCCTGGCGCTGCATGGCGAGCTGATCGGCCCAGCCGATGGTCTCGATCTCGAGGCCATCGGGATGACCGGCCTCGGCAAGCAGCTTCTTCGCCTTGTCCGGGTCATACGGATAAAAGTTCTGCGTCGCGGGATCGCAGGCCCAGTACTCCTTCGGGAAGATCGCGCTCGACGGCTGGCCGAGCCCGGCCGCCGCGATCTTGTTGATCTCGTCGCGATTGATCGCATAGTTGAGCGCCTGGCGCAGCCGCAGGTCGTCAAGCGGCGGCTTGCCATAGTTGATGAAGCCGCCATAGAGCACGAGCGAGGGGACCGCGACCGCGACCACGTTCGGCGATTTGTCGGCGATCACCTTTTGCGGCGCCTGCAGATTGACGGCGAGATCACGCTCGCCGGCGACCACCGCGCGCACCGCGGTGTTCAACTCGTTGATGATCTTGATGTCGACGCCGTCGAGATAAGGCAGGCCCGGCTTCCAGTACTTGTCGTTACGCTTCAGGATAATGCTGTCGTTGTCCTGCCAGCTGACGAAGGTGAACGGGCCGGTGCCGACCGGCTTGCGATCGACGTTGCCACCATTGTCCTGGATCGACTTTGGCGAAATGATCAGGCCGACGCGGTTGGACAGCATCGCGGGCATGCCGGCGTTCGGCCGGTTGAGCTTCAGCGTCACCTGGCTCTTGCCGCTCACTTCGACGCTGTCGACCGATGCGAGATCGGCCTTCACGTTCGAGCGCTGGTCGGTCTTGTAGCGGTCGAGATTGAATTTCACGGCGTCCGCATTGAAAGGCGTGCCGTCGTGGAAATTCACGCCGTCGACGAGCTCCAGCACCAGTGTCTTCGGGTCGGTAAACTTCCAGGATTTGGCAAGACCCGGCTTCAGCTCGAGGGTGTCGGCCGCGAAATCGATCAGCGCGTCGAACACCGCGTAGAGCGTGTTGAGATCCGGCAGATTGCGGCCGGTCATCGGGTCGAGCGCGGCGGGGTTATAGGGCATCGCCAGCCGCAGCGTGCCGCCCTTGGTTGGCGTCGCCTGCGCAAAGGCCGAGTTGGGCAGCGCGAGCGCGCCGGCACCGGCAATTGCCGTCTTGATCAAGGCGCGGCGGTCGAGCCCGTTCAACTGGTGACCGACTTTAGTCATAGGTTCCTCCCCTGCGATTGACCGCCGTTTTGTTGAGCCGCGGCGTTTTGCGCGCGAACCTTAGCGCAGTCTTGAGAAAAGTGGACATCGGTTTTCCGAAAAGGGCACGCGCAGACCAAGAATCTAGCGCCGTTGCGTGGACAATTTCAAATCGCCGGTGATTGGCGGAGTGGGCCAGCGCTCCCACGCGTGGGCAGGGGCCGGCCGGCGAAGTGGCAGGCAACGAAGCGGCCGGGCGAGAACTCGCGCCATTCCGGCTCGCGCGTGGCGCATTCGGCCTGCGCGATCGGGCAGCGGGTGTGGAAGCGGCAGCCCGGCGGCGGCGCCAGCGGGCTCGGGATTTCACCTTTCAGGATGATGCGCCGGCTCGCGCCGGTCTCCGGCACCTTTGGCTCGGGCTCGGCCGACAGCAGCGCCTGCGTATAAGGATGCAACGGCGCGTCCATCAATTGATCTGCCGGTGCAAGCTCGGCGAGTTTGCCCGCATACATCACCGCGACGCGATCGGAGATGTGGGCGACGACGCGCAGGTCATGGCTGATGAAAAGATAAGTCAGGCCGAACTCGCGCTGCAGGTCGGCGAACAGGTTGAGCATGTCGGCCTGGATCGAGACGTCGAGGGCAGCGACGACTTCGTCGCAGACGATCAGGCGCGGCTCCAGCACCAGCGCGCGGGCGATGTTGGCGCGCTGCTTCTGTCCGCCGGAAATCTCGTGCGGGTAGCGATCGGTGAGCTCTTCCGACAGCGCGACGCGGTCGAGGATATCGAGCGCCTTGCGCCGCCGTGCCGCCGGCGTGCCAAGGCCGGCGACGTCGAGCGGTTCGCACACGCTCTCCAGGATCGTCATGCGCGGATCGAGCGCGGCGTTGGGATCCTGAAACACGATTTGGAATGAGCGGCGATGCTGGCGCAGTTCGCCGCTGCTGAGCTGAAACGGGTCGACGCCGGAATGCAAGATCTTTCCGCTGCTCGGCCGCAGCAGGCAGACCACGGCACGCCCGAGGGTCGACTTGCCCGAGCCCGACTCGCCGATCACGCCAAAGGTCTCACCGGGGCGGACCGCGAAGCTGACGTCGACGACCGCCTTGACCTTTATGTGCCGGCGGCGGCCGGTGAAGGTGACGTCGACGTGGTCGACGGTCAGGATCGGATCGCGCGAAGCCCCGCTCATGACGCGGCCCCAGCGAGCGACAATTCGCGGAATCTGACGGCAGCGCACGTGCCGGGCGTCGCGGCTCTCGACGAGGTGCTGCGGCTCACGACAGGGCGGTTCAACGTAGTTGCAGCGCGGGGCGAAGCGGCAGCCGGCGGGCATTTCGGCGGGCGAGGGCACGCGGCCGGGAATCGACGTCAGCACCGTCTTGCGGCGCGCGGCTTGCGGGATCGAGCCGAGCAGGCCTGCGGTATAGGGATGAAACGGCCGTGCAAGAATGTCGCGAACGCGGCCGTCCTCGACCACCTGGCCGGCGTACATCGTCAGCATGCGGCGGCAGCTTTCGGCGACCAGGCCGAGATTGTGGGTGATGAACAGGATCGCCGTGCCGGTGCGCTGGCCGAGTTCGAGCAGCAGATCCATGATCTGCGCCTGGATCGTCACATCAAGCGCGGTGGTCGGCTCGTCGGCAATCAAGAGCCGCGGCTCGCACACCAGCGCAATCGCGATCAGCACGCGCTGCCGCATGCCACCGGAGAGACTCGACGGATACATCTTCACCGCCTGTCGCGGTGAGGAGATGCCGACCGCGTCCAATGCCTCCACCGCGCGCTCCTCGGCCTCGCGCTTGCCGATCTTGAAGTGGCGCCGCACCGTCTCGACGATCTGGGTGCCGACCGGGAAAACCGGGTCGAGCGCGCTCATCGGCTCCTGGAACACCATGCTGATGCGGCGGCCACGTACGTCGCGCAGCTCACGCTCGGAGAGTTTGGTCAGGTCACGGCCCTCGAACAGGATCTGGCCGGTTAGCCGCGCGCCATGCTTCGGCAGCAGGCCGAGGATGGAGAGCGCGGTCAGCGACTTGCCGCAGCCGCTTTCGCCAACGATGCCGACGACCTCGCCCGGCTCAACCGCAAACGACACGTCTTTCAGCACCTCGTGCCAGTCGTCGCCGTCATGAAATGCGACGCTGAGATCGCGAACGTCGAGGAGAGGTTCGCGCCTCGCCGCATTCCGCGTTGTCACAGTCACACCGCTCCCGTCCTGCCGCGCGAAGGTTAGACCGGGATGTTGCGGAAATCCATCTTGCGCGCAAGCCGGGACAGGCTCACGCCTTCGGAATCCAGCTTCCGTGCAAGCCCTGCGGGACCCGTTGCGGCAACCGCACGACGGCAACCGGATCGTCAGCGATGTGTGCGGCATCGAGCAGCACAAGATCGCTGGTGCGGTTGACCGGGTCGAACGCGAAGACCGCGAGGTAGCCGTCATCTTCGCGGCCGCCGCCGCGAGCTTTGCGCGGGATGAAGACGGCCTCGCCGGCGATGCGATTGCCGAAATCGTGACTGATGACGTGGCCCCTCGCGGTGTCGACCTTCAGCATGGTGTTGAAGGTGTCGGACGGCACATTGGGCAGCTTGAGCGAGGAGGTCAGGGTCGGCAGGTACACGAACTGCGTCGGCGTCGCCTCGCGCGCGTCGTTCACGCGCGGAAACTCGACCGCGAGGTCGGTGATCTCGACGTCCGAGAGCTTGCGGCTCGGCGGATCGATGCTGAGGCGATGCAGGGTGGGCACCTTGCGCGGGCCAGCGTCCGGCGAAGGCCCGAGCGCAAACCTCTCGTGCCGGACGTAGTCGATGACGATCTGATCGCCGCGCTCAAAGCCGTTGGCAAAATGAAAGACGAAGAACGGATCGGCTTCGAGCCAGGTCACCGAGCTGCCGTCGAGTGCGATGACGCCGATCCGCATGCCGAGACTGGGCCGCCATTGCAGCAGCGATTGGCCGCTTCGCGCGGCGGCGAGGTCGAACACGGCGGGACCGGCGAGCAGGACGATGTGCCGCTCGGTGAGCACGAAGTCGTGGATCATGGTCGGCGCTTCGAGCTTGACCGGGAACGTCTTGACCAGATTGCCCGACGGATCGATCTGGTGAAATCGAACGAGCGGTTCGACAACGGAGTAGGCAAGCGCAAACAACGCGCCACTCTGCGGATGCCGGCGATTGTGTGCGCCGAGCTGGATCGGATGCTCGGTGCCCGCCTTCCAGGGCCCGATGGTGTCGAGCTCCATCGTCATCTCGTAGCACTTCTGTGCTTCGTCGAGGGCGAGCAGGTGGCCGCCGTGCCGGATCACGTGGATGAACGCGCCGTTGCGGTACGGCCCGGGATTCTCGCCGGGATGCACCAAGGCCGGATCGACGGCGACCGGACCCATCAGCCCTCCGTACACCGCGCGACCGGTACGGCGCTCGACGGTGAGAGCTGAGGTCTGAACGAAGCGGTTGCGATAGCGCGCGCGGCCGTTGTCGAAATAGACCGCGTGGATCATGCCGTCGCCGTCCATCGGATAGGTGTACGAGATCGGCTTGAACAACGGGTTCGGCCCGTTGCGCATGTAGGCGCCGCTGAGATCGGACGGAATGCGGCCGGCGATGACAGGCAAGTTGTTGGCGTCGGTCTCGCGCTGTACGGGCAGGAAATTGCCGCTGAGATAGGGGTCGTCGGAGGTCCAGGGGACGTCGACCGCGTTGGCCGCCGACAGCGATGGGGCAGGGCGTGCGGTCGCCGCCGCAAGCGCGCCGGATCCGACGAGGCGATTGAAGTCACGTCGCGTCAGGTCGATGGTCATCGCCGGACCTCTGTTTGCACGGGCCGCTCGGGTCAGCGTTCGACGATTGCTATGCTGGGCTATTTGCCCCCCGAACCCTTAAAAATTCGACTTCTGCGCCGGCTCAAATCGCGTTGTATAGGGTGGGGGGCTATCTTATAATGGCGGAGGATGAGCCACACCATTCGTGAAAAGAAGAAGCTGCTGGCGCGGGTGCGCCGGATCCGCGGTCAGGTCGAGGCAATCGAGCGGGCGCTCGAGACCGAGGCGGGCTGCGAGCAGGTCATGCACCTGATCGCCGGGGTCCGTGGCGCCACCGCCGGCTTGATGGCCGAGGTGGTCGAGGACCATGTCCGCACCCATCTGGTCGATGAAGCCGCCCATCCCGGCGCGCTGAAGCGCGACGCCGCCGAGCAACTGCTCGACGTGGTCAGGACTTATCTGAAGTAACGCGAGGTTTTGCCATGACCGATGCAGGCAGCGCGGCATTCACGCACTCCCACAGTTTTCTCGGCGTCAGCCACCAGCGCAGCGAGCGCAAGACCTGGGCCGTGATCTGGCTGTGTACGGCGATGATGATCGCCGAGATCGTCGGCGGCCTCATGTTCGGCTCGATCGCGCTGGTCGCCGACGGGCTGCACATGAGCACGCATGCGGGCGCGTTGCTGCTCGCCGCGCTGGCTTACACCTATGCCCGCCGTCACGCCGACGACCCGCGCTTCACGTTCGGTACCGGCAAACTCGGCGATCTCGCCGGCTTCACCAGCGCCATCATCCTTGCGATGATTGCGCTGTTGATCGGCTATGAGGCGGTCAGTCGCATCCTCGAGCCCGTGCCGATCCATTTTGCCGAGGCGATCCCGATTGCCGCTGTCGGATTGGCGGTGAACGTCGCCAGCGCCTGGCTGCTCAGCGGCACCGATCACCATCACGACCACGGTCATGCTCATTCGCATGATGATCACGACCACGACCATGACCATGACCATGACCATGACCATCAGCATCACCATGCCCACGATGAAACATGTCGCATCGCGACGTCGCTCGGCACGGTGATCCTGGAGATTTTCGAAGACGGCGTGCCGCCGCGGTTTCGCATGCGGTCGGAGGTTGCGTCGGCGCTGACGGGCGCCGCTGTCGAGACGTTGCGGTCCGATGGCACCAGGCAGCAGTTTGCGATGGTCGACCGTGGCGGCTATCTGGAATCCGCGGACGAAATCCCTGAGCCGCATGAGTTCACGGTGCATCTGACGGTGGCAGGCGAAGCGTACTCGGCGGTGTTCGAGGAGTATCATCACGCCCACGCCTCGACGCATCGCGATCACAACATGCGCGCGGCGGTGGTCCATGTGCTCGCGGATGCCGCGGTCTCGGTGCTGGTGATCGTAGGCCTCGTGCTGGCGCGCGCGTTCGGCTGGCTCTGGATGGACCCTCTCGCCGGCATCATCGGCGCCGTCGTGATCGCGAGCTGGTCGTATGGGCTCGTTCGCGACACGGCGAGGATTCTGCTCGACATGACGCCTGATCAGCGCATGGCCGACAATCTCAAGCAGACCATCGAAGTCGACGGCGACCGGCTCGCCGACCTGCATCTGTGGCGCCTGGGACCCGGCCACCTCGGCGCGATCGTTTCGGTCTCGACGCGGCAAGCCCGCGGGCAGGACTACTACCGCGCCAAGCTCGCGAAGTTCGGCTCGCTGTCGCACCTCACGATCGAGGTGCAGTCGGCCGGGCAGCGCTAAAGCTTGGTGCCGGACGCAAACCCATCGGCGGCAAGTCTTTCTGCGTAAGCGGAGATCGCCTGCGGCCAGGCTGCGACAAGCAACGCAAATTTCGCAGCATCGCCGGCAAACAGCGCCCGCGTTGCTTCCTCGAAGCCGGGCAAATTGCCTGCTATCGCCGACATGAAGCGGTAGGCGGCCTCGCGCGCCTCGCGTTGCCGCGCTGATGCCGCGCCGCTGCGCCGCGCCTCATCGACCAGGCGACGCAACGTCACCGACGCTCCCCCGGGCTGCGTGGCAAGCCAGTCCCAGTGCCGTGGCAGCAGCGTCACCTCGCGCGGGATGACGCCAAGTTTTGGCCGGCCGCGGCCGCGCTTTTCCGCGTCTGGCGTGTGCTCGGCCGGTTCGTCGCGCGGAGAGGCGCTGACAAGGCCGGGGAGGCTCGGCAGTCGCGCGAGAATGTCGGTCTTGCCGCCACGCAGATCGAGATCGATGACCCGGCCGGTCGCATCGTCGAACACCAGGATGGGATCAGTTGCCTCGTGTGTCGCGGCTTTGACCGCGAGTGCGACATCGATGAGCGCGCCGGCCAACAGCAGACGCGGACCAACGAAGGCCGTGCACGGGTGCGAAGCAGGGTTTGAGCTGTGATTGTCCATCGCAGCCGTGCTTACCGCACCTCCGCGGTCCGATCAATATTATCCGGATAAAATTGACAAGAGGCGGAATCCCGGCTATTTGCAAGGCGTTGCGCGGGACTTCAGACAACCGAGATCAAGAGGGCATCAGTGGACAAGGCACAGCGAAAGGCCGCGATAGCCGAATACAAGAAGCGCGACGATGCGATCGGCATCTTCGCGGTGCGCTGTGTCGCGTCCGGCGAGGCGTGGGTTGGACCGTCGCTGAATATCGACACCATCAAGAACCGCATCTGGTTTGGCTTGCGCATGGGCAACGCCAACAATGTGGGGATGCAGCGCGCGTGGTCGAGCCACGGCGGTGACAGCTTTTCGTTCGATGTACTCGAGCGTCTTGATCCGGATGAACCGCTCTTCGTTCGTGACAGTCTGCTTAAGGAGCGCGCCGCGCATTGGCGCGGGGTGCTGGGGGCCGCCACCGCCTGACATTTTTTTGCCCCCTCCATTGAACAATGTCGCCACATTGCCTTCGCAAAATATCGGTGGCGTATCATTGGGGTTGACCATGTTGAATACAGCGACGATTACGACTCCGAGCCTGATCATGCTCTACCAGAGCATCCGCATTGCGCTCGAGCAGGACGACCAGATGCCGGAGCGACGCCAGTTCGAAATCCGGGAAAATCCGGAGTGGCGGCGCTGGTCCGAACATCTCGCGGGCGAACTGAGCTCGCGCGGCGTGCAGGTCGACAGCATTAGCTGGGAAGACCCGCACGAGATTCAGGCGAGCGACGCCGCCTAAGGCTGCGGATAGAGGCCGAGCAGCGCGACGGCGGCCCGTTCGGCGCGCCGTGCGATTTCGCGCGGGGTCGGTCGCTCGGTGACCCGCAGCAGCAGGTTCACTATCAGGCTGCCCCACAGCAGCCCGGCGAAGCATTCGGCCAATTCGCTCGCCTCGGCCTCGACGAGGCGCGCCGCGCGCGCCCGGGCCATCAGGTCGCGCAATGCGGCGCGGGTGGGCCCCACAGCCGTGCTCTCCAGCGCGCGCGCCACCGCAGGCGCCGTAACGGCCTCGGCGATCGCGAGCCGAAATACCGCGATCACGGTCGGATCGGTGGTCTCGCGCAGGAGCTGCGCGCCAAACGCCGCCAACGTCCGCTTCAGTGTGGCGCGATCCGTCAGCTCCGGCAGGTCTGCCGGGATCTGCATGCGGCGCGCGCGTTCGGCGATGCAGGCGAGCAGCATCTCGTCCTTGTTGCCGACCTCCTCATAGAGCGCGCGCTTCGAGACTTTTGCGCGGGTCGCGATCTCCAGCGTGCTGGTCGCGGCAAAGCCGCGCTCCATGAACGCGGCGAACGCTGCTTCCAGAATCCGCTGGCGCGCTGGCGCGTCGTCGCGTTCGCCTCGCTTCAAGCTGCGCCGGGCAAGCGCATCGCCGCCATTGGTCTCCGGTTTCACCTTCGCTTTTGTCGCCATCACAGTTCCTTGAGCGGTCGCGCCGGAGGCACGCGCGGCTTGACTAGGTACCGTATGGTACCGTAGCGTCGTCACATCGATACCAAGTGGTACCAAGGCTCGCGACGCGAGTCACGACACAATGCAACGGGAGAAGGCGAAATGACTAACGAACTGGTTCTGGTGACGGGTGCGGCGGGCGGCACGCAAGGCAAGACCGGCCGGCATGTCAGCGAGTTGCTGCTCAGGCGCGGCGTGCCGGTGCGCGCTTTCGTGCACAAGATCGACGCGCGCTCGGAGCAGTTGCGCGCGCTCGGTGCCGAAGTGGTGGCCGGCGATTTCCTCGACTATCGCTCGGTCGAGCGCGCCGTGCAGGGCGTGTCGTCGATCTATTTTGCCTATCCGGTGCAGCCGGGATTGCTCGAGGCCACGACCATCATGGCAGACTGCGCGCGCCGCGCCGGGGTCAAGCGCGTGATCGACATGGTGATGCTGGTTTCGACACCCGACGCGCCGACGCCGCGGATGCGGCAGAACTACCTGTCGGAGCAGATTTTCGAGTGGGCCGGCGTCGGCGCCGCTCACGTCCGCGCCACCGTGTTCTTCGAGCAGGTCCGCATGATGGCGGCCGCGACGATCGCGGCGCAGGGAGCGATCATGCTGCCATGGGGCAGCGAGAACACCGTGTTGCCGCTGGTCTCAGGCGAAGACGTCGCGCGTGTCGCCGCCGGCGTGCTGACCAGCCCGCAGGTCGCGCCAGGCGGCTCATATCCAGTGATCGGCCAGGTCCTGACCCTCGGCGATGCCATCAAGACCATCAGCAAGGTGCTGGGTCGCGATGTCAGCTACGTCGAGATTCCCGATCAACAATGGCGGGACGGTGCGCTCGCGCGCGGCGTCAATGCGCACGCGGTCGAGCATCTGGTCGAGCTCTGGCGCACATTGCGTACCAATCCGCGCGGCTTCGATGTGCCCGACACCATCGAACGGATCAGCGGACAAAAGCCGAAGACCTTTGAGGCGTTCGTGCGCGAGCAGCAGGATGTCTTCAAGGCAAAGGCGGCATGAGTTTTCGCGCGCGGCTCCGTCGC
The DNA here is from genome assembly GCA_963763485.1 of uncultured Alphaproteobacteria bacterium. Lineage (GTDB taxonomy): Bacteria > Pseudomonadota > Alphaproteobacteria > Rhizobiales > Xanthobacteraceae > CAWCKS01. Next base: position 299,241 of record CAVXOW010000003.1, read on the forward strand.
CTCCGGATGCAACAACCAAAGATCGTGGGCCGCGCGCGCCAATTGCTGCGGTTGTCAACCCGCGGATGAAGGGCACGCTCATGCACAGCCTGTGAATTGTGGGGATGCACGATTTTGCCCGGAAACTGCCGTGGCGCAACCGCGTTCTACGCGAAGAACAGAGAGGTGGATGTGTGCAACCGGATCACGTGTGTCGTTGCGTGTGGCGTAAGGGGCGTAGGGGCAATGCAGAAGTACAGTTTTGGACTGACCGACCTGACTTCGTTCGAGAAGCCGGCCGGTGAATACACGCTTGACGCCGCAAATGTGGCGCGGCGCGGGCGGCAAATCGCGAGGCGGCTGGCGCGCGGGTTCCCCGACCCGGTCATCGCGGGCTTGTGTGTCGTTGCGTTCGATGCTGCGGGCAATCTCGCAACGATCGTGCCGCTGACGACGATCCACTAAGCCTGGTTGTCAGCTGTCTGACGCCATGAAGCGGCGCGCTCGCAGCGTTGTGTGCGTGAGCGTGGTGCGACGCGGCATCGGCAGTCGGCAATGCGCCGCTCCCAAATCAGCACCGGGAGGGCAAGGGGCTATGCCTCACTGATGCGGCCCGCTTAAACCTCTCCCGGCGTGCCGTTCGTGGGGTTGCCGCTATCCGCTCGCCCGAACGCGTGCGAGGGGATTGTGCGGCCATACTGTCCAGGGGGCGTCATCGGACCTCCTTGACCTGAGTTTCTGCGGCGCAGCCACCGTCAGGGGCGCAGCACGCGAAGGAAACTGTCCTCCTTCGCCTAGCCCAAATCAAGCAGCAGCGCTGACCTTCCTCGAATTTAGCTGTTGGCAGGCAGCCAGCGCGCGCAAAAGGCTTCGACGTCGCTGGATTGGAACTCGGAAAGCCGCTCGAAGATCAACTCGGACGGCCAATCCCACCACGCAATGCGCGATAGCTGCGCAGCAATCGCGCGATTGAAGCGTTCGCGGATCTGGCGCGCCGGCACGCCGCCGACGATGGTGTACGGCGCGACATCCTTGGTCACGACCGCGCCCGCAGCGAGCACGGCGCCATCGCCGATGGTGACCCCGGGAAGCACGATCACGGCATGGCCGATCCAGACATCGTTGCCGATCGTGACGCGTGCGTCGCGCCGGTCACGAAAGAAGGTGTGATCGCGTGTCGCCGAGGCGTCGTAGTATTCGGGGCAATAGGTGAAGCGGTGCTGCGAGGGCCGCTCAATCGGATGGTTCGGGGCGCCGAGCCGAACCTGCGCAGCTATCGCGCAAAATTTCCCGATTTTCGCGTCGCCCACCATGCAGCCGGGGCCGAGATAGGAGTAATCGCCGACGTCAGAATATTCGATCGCCGTGTCGCCGAGGATTTCGCAGCATTTTCCGACCGACACCTCGCGCAGCCGCACGGTCAACTCGATCACGGTTTCGGCGATCTTCGGTCGTGGTCTTGTGACCTGATCCATGATTTTGGGCTCCCGCAATGTGACGGGACTAAGCAGCTTGGATTGCAGCAATGTGACGGGGTTCGCAACAAAGCGGACATGACGTGGCGGCGTCAATGACTAGCGCGCGACGTCCGGGTTGCGATCGACCATATAGACGGCAACGATGCGGCAGGGCCCGGGCTCCGCATTTCGGAACAGGCCGCACTCCAGCGCGCGCTTTGCCTCATCGAAGGTGTCGAACAGGCAGCTGTCATTGACAGGGACTTCGGCGGCAATGCCGTTGCACGACAGTGGCGAGCATTCGGGTGCGTTGCCCATGCTGAACGTGACGACGTCGTATCCTTGCAGAGTCGCAAGCCTCGGCCGCTCGACGGCAGTCGGGATGCCCTCCTCGGGCCTTACCGGCAACCAGCGGTCGCCCGCGGTGTCGTACTGCTGTTCATATTCCTCATAGTAGAAGCACGTCAGGCCTTTGAGGCTGATGCCCAACCCGGTTGCGATATCTTCGATGATCTCGGGGCGATCGAACAACCAGAAGCCGTTGTGTCGCCAGAGATCGATGTAGTCGGCAAAGTCGCGCGAGATATGCGGGCACATCGAGGAGATGCGCTTCGGAAGCCCCGGCTTGCCCAGCCAATCCGGTCGTGGCGAGACTTGCTTGTAGAGATATCCGGCCGGAATCATTGTTGCTCGTGCGGAGTTGGTAGTCTGCGAACGGCCTTTAAGAGAGTGAGATAAGTCTTTGGGGTCATTGGCGCGCCCAAGGGGAATCGAACCCCTGTTTTCGCCGTGAAAGGGCGACGTCCTGGGCCTCTAGACGATGGGCGCGGCCTTCTGCCGTCCTATATGTCCTGCATATATAGAGGGTCGGAGCGAACCGGTCCCTCGCGGCCGGCGAACGTATAGTGGCGTTTGCCGAGGGCGGCAAGCCCGGGAACGGTGCTGAGAATCCCGCCTTATTTCGCCGAACGGCCGCACGCGCCGGCCTGCATCGGCGGGCACGGAATCGAGCCGTACGAGCAATAGACGCAACAATCGCCTGCCTTTGGTTTGAGCCGGACGCCGCAGCCGCGGCAATCGTAGAAGAACTGGCAGGCGTGGTGCGGCATCGTCTCGACGGACGCGTGGCCGCAGTGCGGGCAGGTGATGGTGCTCTCGAGGATCAGTGCAGAGCCATCCGGCGACGACGCCGATCGCGTGATCGCATCAAGTTTCAATCCGATCGCAAACAGGCAGTAGCCGTTGGCCGCGATCTCATCGCGCACGTCGGTGTTGACGTCGCCTTCGTCGCGAACCCGCGTCAGTTGCCACTCCGATTCGCTGGTGCCATCCGGAAAGGCGCTGCCGTCACGCAGCACGAGACGATACGGCGACTGCTCGCGATGGACGAAGAAACGGTAGCGGACAGGCTCGATCATGTCAGAATCCATGTATTGCAGCGGTTTTGCGCGTCGCCTGAGCGCGCGTGATGGTTGCATGCAGGGCGGCGACAACCGCGCCTCGTCGATTTACCCGAGATTAACCCTGACCCCTGACAGTTGAAGGTAATTTCGGGTTGGGGGTTGCAATGAAGAGACTATTTTCTGCCGTCGCAGCAGCGGCGGTCCTGGGTTTCGGTGTGTCCACGTCCGCGCAGGCTGCCGAGTTCACGCTACGATTTGGCACGATCAACTCCGAGAAGACGGCGAGCTACGATGACGTGCTCGTCCCATTCTCGCGCGCGATCGAGCAGGACTTCGAACGGGCGGATCGAGGTCGCGCTGAAGCCGAACGGCGGTTACGGCAAGCCGGCCGAGTTGTTCAACCTGGTTGAGAAGGGCGACATCGAAATCGCCTCGACGGTGCAGGGCTACAGCCCCGGGCGGTTCCCGCGCTCCTCGGTCATGGAGCTGCCGCTGATGTTCGACAACTCGATAGCGGGCACCCGCGCGCTGATGGGGCTCTATAAGGAAGGCCTGATCGCGGACGACTACAAGACCGTCCACGTGCTGGCGCTCTACATGCTGCCGCCATACCCGATCTTCACGACCGGCAAGAAGATCCAGAGCGTGCGTGACTTCCGCGGCCTGCGCATCCGCACCGCCAGCATCACGGGCGGACTGGCGTTTGCCAGGCTCGGGGCGATCCCGCTCGGCATCCCCAACAATCTGATCGGCGACACGCTGGACAACGGCATCATTGATGCGATGGCTTATGGTTGGGACTCGGCTCGCACCACCAAGGGTACAAAGGACAAGTACCTGATCGAGCAGGTCAGCGTCGCTCTCAATGAGCCGTTCGGCTCGCCGGCGCTGATGGTCGTGATGAACAAGGCGAAGTGGGATGCGCTGCCGGCTGACTTGAAGGCCGTCATCGAGAAACATGCGCCCGATCTGATCGATGCCAACGCCAAGCTCCGTGAGCAGATGGAGGCGGCTTCGAGGAAGAAGATCGAGGCCGACCCGCGCTTCACCAGCCTCACACTCTCCGCCGAGCAGCGCGACAATGTGCAACGCATCATCGCGCCGGCAATCGACCAGTGGAAGGCCGGCATGACAAAGCAAGGCATCGACGGCGACAAGTTGCTGCAGCGAGCGCGAGAGCTGGTTCAGCAGTCCAAGGTCGCCGCCAACTAAATCTGTTTTATTCAGGCGTGATCCTGCGAGACGGGCGCGCCGGCAATTTCGGGGGAAATGCAGTGGCATCGCTTCAGACCGCTTCGCAAGTGTCGAAGAAAACAGTGTCGAAAACATCCGGGCGCACGTTCGGCATCAGGGCCAAGCTCTTCATGGCCTTCGCGGCCGTATCCGGCACCACGGTCATCGCCGGCGCTGCCGGCTGGATGATGTTCTCTCAGGTGCGCGATCTCTTCCACGGCGTGTCGGGACGCAATATTCCGGAGATCATCGCGACGCTCGGCCTGCAGACCGATACGCAGACGCTGGCCGCCAGTGCTCCGGCAATGCTCGCGGTGCAGAACCAGTCACAGCGCGCGAGCGAACTGACTGCGCTGAAGAGCCGGCAGGACAATATCTCCAAACGCCTCGACGCCATTGCGAGCTTCCAGTCCGATGGCTCGGCGGTCAACAAGCTCAAGAGCCTGAACTCGGAGATCAACTCCAAACTCACAGCGCTCGACGGCGTGGTCGACGAACGCTTGAAGCTGAGCAGCCGCGGTGACGAAATCCGCAAGGCCGCGATCGCGGCGCAGGCCAAGGTCAACGAACTGCTGCAGCCCGCGCTCGAACAGGCGCAGACCGATGTCACCATGGCGTCGATGACCGCGGGCGGCGACGCCAACCAATCGACCATGACGCTGCTGCGGCTGGTTTCGAAGGAGGTGCCGGTATCGCAGGGGTTTGCCGATCTCGTCGGCCTGATCAATCGCGGCGCTGGCATTCTCGATCGCGCGGGTGCCGCGATGACGGCGGCCGACGTCCAGGCCTTCGCCAAGAGCTTCAAGGACAATACCGAGAAGCTCGACGAGAAGCTCGACGTCGTCGAGACGCTGAAGCCAACGACCGGTTTGCGCGCGGCGGTCGAGGCCTGGCTCGCCAAGGGCTCGGGTAACGACAGCATCTTCGAGAACCGCAACAAGGAACTCACGGCCCAGGCCAGCGGCGAGAAGCTCCTGACGGAGACCCGCGGCATCACCGAAAATCTCGCGACCGAAGTGGCGGCCCAGGTCAGGGCGGTGAATGACCGCACCAAGGATGCCGCCGATCGCTCGGACGCGGCGATCTCGTTTGGTACGACGCTGATGCTGGCGATTGCCGCCGTGAGCGTCGTCGGTGCCTTCCTCGTGGTCTGGTTCTATATCGGCGGCAACCTGATCGCCCGCCTGGTCGGCCTCGAGCGGACCATGACGCGCCTTGCCAGCGGTGACCTCTCGGCCGAGATCAAGGCGAGCCGCAGCAACGACGAAATCGACCAGATGGCGAACGCGCTGGCGGTGTTCCGCGAGGGCATCGTGCAGGCGAATGCCGCGGCCGGCGAGCAGGCGCGCGAGCAGGAGGCCAAGCAGAAGCACGCCGCCATGATCGATACGCTGACGCGGCAGTTCAACCAGGATGCCGACAAGGCGCTCGCTTCGGTGTCGTCGGCGGCCGAACACATGAAGCACTCGGCAGAGAAGATGTCCCGCGTTGCGAGCCAGGCCAAGCAGCAGACCAGCACGGTCTCAAGCGCCTCGGCGCAGGCCGCCTCCAACGTGCAGACGGTGGCGGCGGCGACCGAGGAGCTTGCGAGCTCGATCAACGAGATCTCGCGGCAGGTCGGCGAATCCGCCCGCATCGCGTCCGAGGTGGTCGCGCAGATCGCCCGCAGCGAAGCGACCGTCACCGAGCTGGCGCAGGCCGCAAACCGGATCGGCGAGGTGGTCAGTCTGATCAACTCGATCGCCGAGCAGACCAACCTGCTCGCGCTCAACGCAACGATCGAAGCCGCACGCGCCGGCGAAGCGGGCCGCGGCTTTGCCGTGGTCGCGTCGGAGGTGAAGAGCCTCGCCAACCAGACCGCGAAAGCGACCGAGGGCATCACGTCGCAGGTCGCAGCGATCCAGGGCTCGACCGGCGAGGCGGTCGACACCATCAAGGGCATCGGCCAGATCATCCAGCAGATGGCGGAGATCGCAAACTCCGTCGCCGCAGCGGTCAAGGAGCAGGGCGCCGCCACCGCAGAGATCGCGCGCAACGTCCAGCAGGCCGCGACCGGCACCAAGGAGGTGTCGTCGAACATCGCGGGCGTCTCCGCCGCGGCCGAGGAAAGCGGCAAGACCGCCGAGGACGTGCTGGAGTCGACTGTCCGGCTGACAGCCGAGTCCGAAGCACTCTCAGGCGAGGTCGGACGCTTCCTGAATCGCATCAAGGCGGCGTAAGCAGCGCCAATCTAGTCGGCGGCCGGTCCTTTCGCGGGGATCGGCCGTTGCTTTTTGCGCGGACAAGCTGCCCGGCGAGGTTGTAAGCTGGCGTCTCAATAGCCCCTAGCAGCCGTCGCCGATCTTCCGCCCGTCCGTACGAATGATGACTCTCACCAGTCCCTTTTGGGCCTTCCTGAGATCGGTGGTGCTTGGCGCCATGGTGCAGACGCTGATTGTGCTGGCCCAGGCTAGGGCAGATGAAGCGTCCAAGTTCGAAGCGTCCCAGAAGATGGCGCCGATGGAGTTTTTCATCGCCAAGGGTGGGCCCAACGCGTGTGGTGTGGGCTGCGACAGCTGGATCGCTGCCGAGGGTCGCATCGCTCGCGACGGCCTCGGGGTCGATGGTCGCTTCGAAGATGGCACTACAGCACGGTTCATGGGCCTGCTTAGTCGCCTCGGTGGTCGCAAGCTGCCCATCTTCTTCCATTCGCCGGGCGGAGACATCATTGAATCGCTCGCACTCGGGCGCGCCTTGCGGGCGTGGGACATCAGGGCCGGCGTGGCGACGACGGTACCGGCAAACTGCTCTGCGAACGACGCTGAGGATTGCCGGAAGTTGATGCGCGAGCATCCCGAAGCAGAGGCCAGATTGTGGAGTGAAGGCGCTCAGTGTTCGTCAGGATGTGCCTATGCCATTCTCGGCGCAGCTACGCGTGAGATTGGCCCAGCTGCCAAAGTCGGTGTGCATTCATTCTTCGTCAATCCCGGTGCGACGGAAGTTCAGCGCGCGCGAACCATGACGCAACCGAGGAGAGGATCGATCGCTATCTTGCGGAGATGGGGATCGACCTCGAACTCCACAAGATTGCCTCGGCGACGGGTATCGAGACTATTCATGTCCTTACGCGATCCGAATTATACGATCTCGGAATCGATCGCCGTGAAATCTTCGACAGTGGTTGGACCTTGGGCAATATCGATTCACGAAAGGGCTTTATGGTTTTCGCCGCGGCGGATGCGAAGACGGGCGTTGTCGGTCGCGAAAAATCGACGACGTCGTTCAAGCGGATCGATCTCGTGATTGCCTGCTACCGCCCGCGTCGGAGTTACTTGGTCGTTGTCTCGCAACCGTTGTCGGCCGCGAACGCGAGGACGAAAGACGACATTCGTGTTAGCGCCGGCGCCGTCGGCGTCACGCTCGACGGCGGCAAGTCGTTGCTGACGACTGCCAGCAACAGCACGTTTCAGGTCTGGCGAGAGCCTGCAACGAGAGGCATGGTCGAGACATTGCTGACGTCGCCAACAATCAAGGTCTCGGAAGCCCAGCGTCGTGACAAAGCGCGAAAGCAGACGGCGGGTGACCCGCCGCCGGAATTTCTCTTTTCCAACGTTCGTGGCCGCGAGGCGCTGAAAACGATCGTCAGCCGTTGCGCCGAGCAGAAGTGATCGGTCCGCGCGATTTTACCAGTGCCCGGTATTCTGCATCGAGGTCCACGGCTCCTGCGGTGGCAGTGCTTCGCCTTTCTGCAGGAGTTCGATCGACTGATGGTCGGGTGAACGCACGAACGCCATCTGACCGTCGCGCGGCGGACGGTTGATCACGATGCCCATCTTCTGCAGCTTGGCGCACATCTCGTAGATGTTGTCGACCTCGTAGGCGAGGTGACCGAAGTAGCGCGCGTCGCCGTAATCCTCGGTGTCGTAGTTGTAGGTCAATTCGACCAGCGGCTGGCCGCGGCCCTTGGAGTTGGCCAGGACGCCTTCGTCGTCGGGCGCGCAGAGGAACACCAGCGTGAAGCGGCCCTTCTCGTTGTTGACCCGGCGCACTTCTTTCAGGCCCAGCCCGTTGCAGTAGAAATTCATGGCCTTGTCGAGGTCGCGAACGCGCAGCATGGTGTGGAGGTAACGCATGTTTCTTGTTCCCTTGAGGACGTTGAGGTGCTGGCCGAAGCCGGGGGCGGTTCCAGGCAGAAACTAGCAGCAAATTGACCCGAAGGGCAGGGTGCGCCGGCTGCCGCCGAGCACGTTGGTGCCCAACCAGGCGTTCCCTGTGCTCGTGACCGAGGCGTGCAGAGCGCGTTTGAACGCGTCCTGGAAAGGCTGGAAATATCCTGTGTACTTAAGCCACCAGGGCTTCCAGCCGCGCCGCTTGTTCCCGGGTCTGGAACGGCAGAACGGTGTGATGATAATTGCCGCTCTGATCGTTCAGGAGTTCGCGCCCTTTGACCACATGCAATGCCCAGCCGTCTTTCTCTGACGGGAAGATCCCGAAGACAACATCATGGCTTGTGATGATGTCTCGCAAGGCCTGAGCCTGATTGTCGGATGTTTGAATGAAACTGCGAGTCACTGCTGCTATTTGAAGCAGCCCTTCATAATCAATCACGCCAGGTACTCCACGCCACTAACCGATCGAACTCTAGAACGACATGCTTACGGGAATCCTAACCAGGTTCGCGTCTGCTGCCGACGAAACAGACCCGAAACGGTCACGAAACCAATTCGCGCTGAACTTTCAAAAATCCCTGTTCGACCAAACACCTGAACAGGAGATAGCCATGAAGAAACCAGCCTTGATTGAAGTTGGTTCGAAGGAGGAGGTGGCGTTGCTGCTGGCCCTCTTTGGAGCGCATGCAAAGCCCGTTGAGAAGCCGAAGCAGAAATCCGCGCATTAGGTGAGGCAACCCGCTCCTTGAACCGATACAATGCCGAAAGGAAAGCCTCGCATTCGGAAAGACAAGCGACCTTTGCGTCTTCTCCCTTGGATGAATTAGACAGAAAATGCGCTTCCGCATCGAGGTGAACACGCTGGACGGCAAGCTGTCTTACGAGCGGGAAACTCCGGCTGATGCGTTGGCGGTCGCCGAGGGTGGCAGGGAAAGCCTCGGCGTCATGATCATCGACGGCGAAGACGGCAGGACATACACAGTCGAGGAGTTCAGAAAGCGGTTCGCGAGCTAGCGTCTCCTGCTCTCGAGCGTGCTGGTCGCACCGCCTTGGCGTTGCGTCTATTCGGCAGTTGCCGGAATCATCTGGCCGTGCATCCTAAGCTCGATGTTCGACAATCTTGATGGCGTACGCTTTGCTCGAATGAGCAGTGGTACCTGGTGTCTCGTCAAAGACCTTGGTTTGGTGAAGGGCGGAAAGGGCATGAAGCACTTTCAGCCGATCATCAGCTTCAGCGCGAAGGGGCTCTGGAACTTTATTCGAGACCGCGACACATCATTCGTTAAGATGTGCTCCGCGCTGATTTTCGCTCTCCCGATTCGTTCTTTGCGAACAAAATCGAATCAGAGCGTGAACGCATGAGAATCGCGGGCGGGTTTTGAAGGACTTCTATTTCTACAGCCGCAGCTCGTACCAGATCTCATCTTCCGTGGCGCCATCGGGCCAGGTTTGTGCTTCGCGGTGAGTTGGCTGAAAGCCGGCGGCGCGCATCGCCGCATTCGAGGCCGCGTTCGACGCGCGCGCGGCGACGATGACGCGGCGGAACGACTTGCGGCCTCGCGCCCAGTCAAGCCCGGACTCATAAAACAGCCGCGACAGTTTTCGTCCGCGATATTCCGGCAGGATGAAGTGCATCACGAGGTGCGCCGTCGTCTCGTCGTCGCGGGACGTGAAGACAGCGGAGATGCCGATGAGCTTGTCGTTATCGAACAGCCCAAAGACCTGCTGGCGCTCCGGTGAAAGCAGGGCGCGCCAGTCGGCTTCGGTGCGCTTGACGGCGTCCGCGTAAGTCGATTCGAAGACGCCGGGCTCGGACTTCAGCGCTTTGAGCCGCAAGTCGCGAAACATCTCCCATTCGGATGGCAAAAGTGGACGGATATTCATCTTCATGAACCGTGATTGGCTTTGCACGCAGCGCCTTGTAGCACGCCTTGAAACCCTGGAACCCGCTGCTCACATGGAGCGTTGACGGGATAGACTGGTTTCGGAGGATCTCATGATCAGGAAGTTTGCATTGGCTGCGGCTGCCGTTGCCGCGCTTTCGACGGTGGCGATCGCACCGGCCGAGGCGCGCTGGCGTGGCGGACCGGGTCCGGGGATTGCGTTCGGTGCGGTTGCCGGCGCGCTGGCGCTCGGCGCTGCGGCAGCAGCAGCGTCGCAACCGAACTATTACTATGCGCCCGGCTATTATCCCGGACCGCGTGCGTACTACGGTGGCGGCTCATCCAACTGCGACGCGTACTACAACACAGTGTGCGGCGGCCCGTACAATTACTACGCGCCGAACAGCGGCTACTATTACGGCAACTGACGTGATCGACGGCGGTTTCTAGCCAATCGCGGGCGGATCAAGCTGGCGTCTTTGTGTTTGTGTGGCGTAAGGAATGCCCGGACATCCGTCCGGGCATTTGCTTTTGCTGGCCAGCAGCGTTTCGCGCCGGAACGCTATGCGGCGCGAAGCGTTGTCGCATCATCTGGATGGAGGATCATCATGATGATGCGAAAGCTCGCTATCGCTGCCGTCGCGGTCGGCACCATCGCTGCGGCGACCGTCGCACCTGCTGAAGCGCGTTGGCGTGGCGGACCCGGGCCGTTGGGTTTCGGGCTGGCCGCCGGCGCATTGGCGCTCGGCGCGGCCGCTGCCGCCTCGCCGTACTACTACGGTCCGGGCTACTACCCCGGTTACGGCTATGCGCCGGGGCCGTACGCCTACTACGGCGGCGGTCCGGTGTATTACGGCCCGCGGTACTATCGTTACCACCACTGGCACCACTATCGTCACTGGTAAGCACGACTGCCCGATGCGATTTGCAAAAGGCCCGGACGATGTTCGGGCCTTTCGTCGTTCTATGCCTGCGAATGCCCAGCCTGCGAATGCCATGCGCGATCGTGCTACCGCGCGAGAGAGGATCGTTCTATCCTCGACCGACAACAAGAAGACCGATCGGTCGAGGCATGGGATGAGCATCAAGAAATCATCGGGCAGCTTGAGCAACGACATCGAAGAGCTCGGCAATCTCATCGCGCAAAGCCGCCGCATCGTGCCCTTCACCGGCGCCGGGATCTCCACCGAGTGCGGAATCCCGGATTTTCGCTCGCCGGGGGGGTTGTGGACCCGTCACAGGCCGATCAACTACGACGAGTTCATCGCGAGCCAGGAGGCGCGCAACGAAGCCTGGGCGCGACGTTTTGCCATGGCGCCGGTGTTTGCCGCCGCCAAGCCAGGCCGCGGCCATCGCGCGCTGGCGTCGTTGTACAAGGCCGGCAAAATCCCCGGCGTTATCACCCAGAACATCGACAACCTGCACCAGCACTCGGGTGTTGCGGCGCAGGACGTCGTCGAGCTGCACGGCAACACCACCTTTGCGCGCTGCATTGGCTGCGGAAAACGCTTTGAGATTGCATGGGTTAAAGAACAGTTCGACGCATCCGGCGGCATTGCGCCGTCATGCACGGCGTGCGACGAGCCGATCAAGACAGCGACCATCTCGTTCGGCGAAGCAATGCCGGAAATGCCGATGCAGCGGGCGACAGAACTCGCTCAGGAGTGCGATCTCATGATGGCGATCGGATCGTCGCTGGTGGTCTGGCCTGCGGCGGGGTTTCTGATCCTTGCCAAACGGAACGGCGCGAAGCTCGTCATCATCAATCGCGAGCCGACCGAGCAGGATGAGTTCGCCGATCTCGTTCTCCATCACGACATCGGCGAGACGCTGGGACCGTTCGTCGGCAACTAACTGGCCTGTTGATAACTGAAAGAATCCGGCAGCTCCGCCGGAACCAATGCATCCGTGATCGGATTACCGCTTGGTTTGTGTCCAACTGATGTTTGTCGGTTACAGACCGCGGGTTGAATCTCTGGCAAAGCATTTGAGCGGCGAGCGAAATCAGGTCGCTGCTACTGACGCTTTGCGAACAAAGAAAATGCCTCTGATGTCAATTTGTGTGCGATCGAAACGCTGTGCCGGCTTCCGGCATCGCGAACGACGCGCACTTGATTCGCGTGCGCGCAAGCCTGTTCATAGGTGGAAGACAGTTGGATTTTTGGCTTTGCCGCTTTTGCGGGAGTGTTATCTTTGATTCTGCGAGATTCGCCTTATCGCCCTAGTGGAATCTGAGCAAATCAGAACCGACGGGGTGGCCAGGCGAGCGCGTGCTGGGCGAAGCGGCAGGCTTTGAGGGGCTGAGGTACGGGATCCGGGATCATGTCGTCGGAATTCGAGTCGAAGAGACTCGGCGGAGTGGGGCCGGCAGAAATTTCCGGGAGCAAGGATCGGGACACGGGAGCCGACAGTCTCGGCAATCTCGCACCGACCGAACTTGTCGAAATCTCCGGCGTCATCAAGTGGTTCGATGCATCCAAAGGTTATGGCTTCATCGTTCCTGACAACGGTGCGGCCGATGTGCTGCTGCACGTGACCGTGCTGCGGCGCGACGGCTACCAGACCGCGTATGAAGGCGCGCGCCTGGTTTGCGAGGCGGTGCAGCGCGCCAAAGGCTATCAGGCCTTCCGTATCATCTCGATGGACGAGTCGACGGCGATCCATCCAGCCCAGATGCTGCCGCCGCGGACCCACGTCACGGTGACTGCGACCAGCGGGCTCGAACGGGCCCAGGTCAAGTGGTTCAACCGGTTGCGTGGCTTCGGCTTCCTGACCCGCGGCGAGGGCACGCCCGACATCTTCGTGCACATGGAGACGCTGCGCCGCTTCGGCATGACCGAGCTCCGGCCGGGCCAGTTCGTGATGGTCCGGTTCGGGCCGGGCTCGAAGGGCATGATGGCGGCGGAAATCCACCCCGAGACCGGCGGCCCGGCCCTTTCGTCGCACTGATCCTGGCTGGCGTCGGCACGATCCTGCACAAGCCGCGCCTTTCATCACATCCCTTTGTTATGTGGAGTCTTTCGGCGGGCCTTGACCGCGCCGTCAGCGACATGCTTTCGCAAGGCTTGTGCTCTTTCAAAGCTTTGGCTGGTATCTGTGCCGCGAATGGAACGGTTCATGACTCGAAGGCAGGCTATCGAGAGACATCTCACGACGAATGTCCGCGTGTTCGTTTGGCTCGCCTGGATTCTCGTGATTTGCGGCCCGCTTGCGACCCGCGCCGCCCTTGCCGCGGAGCTGCATCCGCTTGAGATCGTCACCAAAGCCGGTGTCCAGGTGTTCTCGGTTGAGGAGGCAAGGTCCGACGAGGAGCGTGAGAGGGGCTTGATGTTCCGCACCGCACTGCCGGAAGGCCAGGGCATGATCTTCGACTTCTCGCCCGAGCAGAACGTCTCGATGTGGATGAAGAACACCTTGATCCCGCTCGACATGATCTTCATCCGGGCCGACGGCCGCATCTTGAGGATTGCCGAGAACACCAAGACCCAGTCGGAGGAGATCATTCCGTCGGGCGGGCCGGTGCGCGCCGTGGTCGAACTGACCGCCGGCACCGCGAAGAAGTACGGTATCGCCCCGGGCGATCGGGTCAGCTACGCCGCCTTGTTCAAGGCGCGGTAAGACGAGAGCACTTGAAAAGAAATGCGCCCGCCGACGGGATGCTGGCGAGCGCGATACTGAATTCAGCTTGTCGATCAGCGGATCAGGTGCTGCCCTTCAAGGCCTTGTCGCAACCACTCCAATACCCGCCGCCCTTCTCGATCCACTTCATGCCGCCATTGGCGTTGGTGGCCTTGTTGGCAGTGTACTGATCCCGGCAGGTGTGCATGCGGCCCTTGCCGACGCTCTCGCTGGCATATTTCGGATCGACCTTCGACGGATACACTGCAGGGCCGGCCGGCGCCGCGGGCGCTGCCGGGGGTGCCGCGGCCGTCTTGGGGGTCGCCTTCGGAGCGGCATCAGCCTTTGGCGCCGGCGCCGGAGCTGCCGGAGCAGCAGTCGTCGTTGCCGCAGCGGGCGTTGCGTCGGCGGCGCACTGGGCCTTACGGAAGTCATTCCACTTCTGGCCGTTCAACGTGCCGCCGTCCTTGGCGGCTTTGTATTTGGCGCTGCACTCGGCCATCGTCAGCGCCGACGCTGGCGTCGCCAGCATTGCCGCGGCACTCACCAGAACAGCCATGCAACAAACTTGCATCCGAATCTTCATGCTCGATCTCCTGCTCAATTGTTCTCGCCCAATCCTTGATTGATGGCCCAACTCGCGTTTCCCGCCCGCGACAACTCTAGCGCGTGGTCGAAGCGCTGCAAGCCTTGTCGCCCAACCCAACCGACTGAACGACGCATTATTTCGTTCGCAATGACGTGATCGTGACGACTTTGGGAGGCGCGATGAAAACCGATACACTTTGCCGACCTTTCGATTTTGTGGATTCTTGCAACGCAGCGAGGTGAGCGATGAACAAGATCAATAGAGCGGTTGCCGCATTGGCCGGTGTGGCGCTGATGTCGTTCGCGCCGGCGGCGGCCTTTGCACAGGCGACCCAGCCTGCGACCACGCCCAGCGCCAAATCGTCGCCGCCAGCGGCCACACCGGCACCCGCTGCCCCATCGGATAGCTCCTCCAAGCCGCGCTCGGCCGTATCCGTCCAATGCTCGAAGGAAGCCGATGCCAAGGGACTACACGGCAAGGCGCGGAAAGAATTCCGCTCCGAATGCCGGAAGAACGCGATGGGCAAGCCGGGCTGATGCCGGACTGCATCAGCCTTCTTGCTCAGGTCAGCTCCCGGTCGGAGCGCGATGGTGTGGTCCGCCGTCCGCTCGGGCGCATCGTCACGGTCGTCGCATATCCGGCCGTCGACCTGGCTCTGGACCCGCGCCGACCACTCGTGCTCGAGCCGGTCATAGATGATGAGCTCGATCGGATCGCCGGCGTCGAGCCACACCGGGGCGCGCTCGAACCTGCACGGCAGCTGGTCGGACCTTGCCGATGCGTCCGTCGCGGCACGGGCTCGAAAGCCATCGAAGCCGATGCGCCGCACCGACCAGCCGCCACGGCTGTCATAGGATATCTCGGCAAAGCCAGTGACGTCGCACGCGGAATACCCGGCGGTCATCACAAGCGGCAGCTCCTCGAACAGATAGGTGAAGGATTTCAAGGCGATCTCTGCCGTGACTTACGCTAACAGCAATATACGCTAGACGCAATGAAAAGTCCAGCCCGATCTGACCGATCCTGGTGGCTTGCGCGGGGAGTCATTCCCCTCGAATTCGCATTGCCGGCTGCACAAGAGCTCAACGCCGTCCCCGGGCGATTTGCGGTAAGCTTCACCAAACAGCCGGGAGCGCTTGACCATGCTGACCGAGGACATGAAACGTATCATCCGAGAGCAGCCGCTTGGCTACGTTGCGTCCGTTGGATCGGACGGCGCGCCGCGGGTTTCGCCAAAGGCAACATTCGTCGTCGTCGACGATGCGACCATTGCTTACGGCGACATCCGCTCGCCCGGGACCAGCCGCAACTTGCGAGGCGATGCCAGGGTCGAGGTGAACTTCATCGATCCCTTTGTGCGCAAGGGCTACCGCTTTGCCGGCACTGCTGTCGTGATCGAGCGCGGCGAGGCCGGCTTCGACGCACTCCATGCCCACTTTCAGCAAAGCGCATTGGCGTCGCGCATGCGCACCATCGTGGCGATCAAGGTGGCGCGCGCCTTGCCGCTCTCATCACCGGTTTACGACGACGGCCGTGCCGAGCCGGACGTCCGGCGGAGCTGGGTGACGCGGTTCCGCAAGCTGCAGCCGGGCGAGCGCTACGAGGAGTAGGTGACAAGCCGTCAAAGATTCGGCAGCTGTCCGTTCAACTGATGATCGAGGATCAGCAGCAGCAGCGACGCCACCAGCCCGACGCCGGAAAAGATCGCCAGCGTGACCAGGAGGTCAATGTCGGCGTGCGCAATGCGCGGATAGAACCGGCTCAGGGCTGCGATGGCCCGATCGGACCAAAGCCGTTGTGGCTGTTGAGCGGCGGAAATCGGCAATCGGTTGGGTGAGGCGTCTGACATTGTGTTTGTCAGTCTGCCGGAGCGCCCGCAGGTTCAAGTTTCCACCGTCAATCGCGAGACTGTTTTCGCGATGTTCAGGTGCGAGGCGAAGATCGCGTACCCGGTTACCCGGTCACTGGTTTATCGAGTCCTGCTGGGTCTCCCGCGATCGCACGAAGAGCTCCGTCGCCGCAAACATCCCCCACATGGTGCCGAGCAGCAGGAAATAGTGCCGCCAGTGGTCGGTATCGATGATGAAGCTCTCGACGAAGGCGCCGAGGTAGGCGGCAAAGAACGCGATATAGCCGCGCTGCCACGGTGTCCGCACGAACAGGTAAGCGGAAGCCTATCGCGACCGTCGTGAACGATAGCGCTGGATAGCAGACGCCGGAGAGCCAGCCGCCCGACATGAAGGCGTTCAGAAACGAGTTGTGCGTGTCCTCGGGAAAGATCTTGCCGAACTGCAGCGGGCCGATGCCGAACGGTTTGTCGAGCGCCAGCTCAAAGCCGAGAATATGCCGGCCGAAACGCCCGAAGCGTCCTTCGTCATAGCTCTGGTCGAAGCTCGCGCGTTCCCTGAACAGGCTGCCGATCGAGTCGAATGAAAGCAGGACCGACAGCAGCAGTGCGGCGACCAGCACCGCGACGACAGCGATCAGAACGATTTTAAGGCGGCTGCTCCGGCTACGGCTGGTCAGGAAGCTCAGCGCGACGACGAAGGCCGAGGTCGCGAACAACTGGCCCCATGCGGCACGCGAGAACGACAACAGGATCGCGAGTGCAATGATGCCGAACACGACCGTCGCACGCGCAGCCTTGGCAAAGCGGTCAAGCAGGATGCATTGCAGCGCCAGCAGCGCCGGCAGGATCAGGAACGCGCCGAGCACGTTCGGATCCTTGAAGAACCCGCGCGCGCGGCCGTACAGCGTCAGGAGATCGTAGGCGCCCGGAATCAGATGGAAATAGCCGAGAATTCCGGCGAGCGAAGTGATGACGGCGCCGAACACGTAGCCGCGGCTCAGCTGGTCAAGCCGATCGGTGGTGTCCTCCGACATCACAAGCGCGAAGAACAGGGCCGCCGTCGCCATGTACCAGGACGTCGCGACCCAGTTGATGATCGTGAACTGGTCGAGCAAGTCGACCGACGTCAGGGAATAACCGATGTTGATCAAGATCAACAGCATCATCAGCGGCACGAACAGCGGCCGCATCGTCAATCCCGTGGCAAAGAAGACGATGAGCGCCGTCAGCGTTGCGAATTCGTACGGGCTGGGCTCGATGAGGACGAAGGCGCCGCCGAGGCCGACGATCCAGAGCAGGGCGCGCTGCAGCGCCTTGAGGCCGGGCGCGACGCGCGATTGTGGGAGATCGTCGACCTCGAGGTACGCCATGGTTACGCGACCGAACTCGTTTGGCTGATCAGTAGGCGTTCTCGGCCCTGACCAGCGCCAGCGGCGTCTTGAGCAGGATTGCGAGGTCGAACAGGATCGACCAGTTCTCGATGTAGTAGAGGTCGCACTCGACGCGCTTCTGGATCTTCTCCTCGCTGTCGACCTCGCCGCGCCAGCCGTTGATCTGGGCCCAGCCGGTGATGCCGGGCTTGACGCGATGTCGCGCGAAATAGCCGTCGACGGCCTCGTCGAACAGGCGGTTCTGCAGCTTGCCCTGCACCGCGTGCGGACGTGGACCGACCAGCGACAGATTGCCCTTGAATACCACATTGAACAGCTGCGGCAGCTCATCGAGGCTGGTCTTGCGGATGAAACGGCCGACCCGCGTCACGCGCGGATCGTTCTTCGTGACCACCTTCGACGCCGTCGGGTCGGCGTCCTTGTGATACATCGACCTGAACTTGAAGACCTCGATGCGCTCGTTGTTGAAGCCGAACCGCTTCTGCTTGAACAGCACAGGGCCCTTGCTGTCGAGCTTGACCGCAACGGCGACCAGCGCGAGTAGCGGCGAGAGCAGCAATAGCGCGATTGAACCGACCACGCGGTCGAACAGCCACTTCGTCACCAGATCCCAGTCCGTGATCGGACGCTCGAACACGGGGAGCGTCGGTACCTCGCCGATATAGGAGTAGGCGCGCGGCCGGAAACGCAGCTTGTTGGTATGCGCGGAGAGCCGGACGTCGACCGGCAGCACCGAGAGCTTCTTCAGCATGTCGAGGATGCGGGTTTCCGCCGAAATCGGCAGCGCAAATAATACGAGGTCGATGCGCGTGCGCCGCGCGAACTCGGAGATGTCGTCAACCTTGCCGAGTTTTGGCTTGCCGGCGCAGGTGGCGAGCGAACGCCCGTCGTTGCGATCGTCGAACACGCCGAGCACGCGGATGTTGGAATCGTCCTGTGTTGCGAGGGCGCGGATCAGCTGCTCACCGTTTTCGTCGGCGCCGACGATGATGGTCCGGCGATCGAGCCGGCCCTGTCGCGCCCAGCTCCGCACCAGCGAGCGCAATACGAGCCGCTCAGCGATCAACAGACCGATGCCGCCGAAGAAGAACGCCGAAAGCCACAGCCGCGACACCGCATCGCCCGCCTTGGCGAGGAACGAGGCGGCGATGAAGATCAGGAACACGAATGCCCACGCCGTCAGCAGCCGGGGCAACTGGCCGAGTTGGCCGCGAAATGCCTCGATGTCGTAGACATCGGCGGCCTGGAAGCTGATCACGGCGACGGCCGCGATGGCGAAAATGGCTGCGATGTAAGACCAGCTGAACTCGTCGCCCTGAACGACGTAGCTGAAATAAAGCGTGACACCGACCAGCGCGATGACCACGAAATCGACAACGCGTACGGCGCCTTCGATCACGATCGGTGAATAGGCCGTGCGGACCTTTTCGCTGGCGACCGCGAGCGCTGCAGGTGACAGCCGGAGCCGGCGCTCGACACGAGGCAGCGGCGTCGGCTGCCAGGGCAAGCGTCGTGGCAGCCTTGATCATCGAGCGGGCATCGGCCGGTTCCATGCGATCAGTCCTGAGCTTTGGACGCGTCAATCCTCACAACATCCGAGGATCGTCGTTCGTCCCTAAAGACTTGGGAACCTGCGCAGTCGTTAGCGACAAAATCGCAAGATTTGGTTAGCGGAAGTAAACGAATCTTAAGGGCAGGACACGCGGCCTTACTGTTCGGCAAAGGCGTCGCTATAAGCCGTCAGGATGCCCTCGACCATCGCGGTTTGCGAGAAGTGCGCCTGCACGCGTTCGCGAAGCGCCTTGGCGCGATCACGCATTCCAACCGGGTCGTCAATCGCGGCGGCGATCGC
Source organism: uncultured Alphaproteobacteria bacterium (assembly GCA_963763485.1). GTDB lineage: Bacteria > Pseudomonadota > Alphaproteobacteria > Rhizobiales > Xanthobacteraceae > CAWCKS01. The sequence continues at coordinate 318,643 of CAVXOW010000003.1, forward strand.
ATCCGCCAGCGCCGGCACATTGTCCGGCGCAACCAGGTTCGGATGATCGGGGCCGAAGATCTCAGGGATGCCGCCGACCTTGGCCGCCAGTATCGGAATGCCCGCCGCAGCCGCTTCGATGACGACGTAGGGCATGGAGTCGCCGCGCGACGGCACGACCAGAAGCCGTCCCTTCGAGAAGCCGGTACGGGCCGGCACGTGGCCGAGGAAGCGGACGGCGCTGCCAAGACCGAGCCGCTCGCACCGCGCCTTCAAGGCGGCCATTTCCTCGCCATCGCCGCCAAGCGTCAGTGTCACCGGCCGGCCACCGGCGCGCAGGCGCGCGATCGCGTCGATCAGGATATCGGCGCCCTTGATGTGACGGAACTCGCCGACATAGGTGACGTCGGTTGCGTCCTCGGCCGGGACGAGAGGCTCGAACTCCGTCGGCGTTACGCCATTGAACACGCACCGCACCAGCCCTTTCGGAATTCCGACCGTGCGCTGATAGGTGTTTCGTGCAAACGCGCTCTCGAACAGAAACAGCTCGGTGCGGTTCATCAGCGCCCGCTCGAGACGGCCGTAGAACTGACCTTTTCGCGTGGTGAGTGGATAGTGCAGTGAGCCGCCGTGTGGCGTGTAGACGCGGATTTTACCGAGGGTTTGACGGCGCGCGCGCATGAAAACGCCCGCTTTTGCGCCGTGGCCATGCAGCACGTCCGGGCTCAGCTTGTGGATCAGGGCGGACAGTTTCGCGTACGACATCAGGTCGAGTGGATGCGGCTCGCGACGGATGGCGATGCGGTGGACGCCGAGTGCAAGGCGCGGAGCGATGTCCGACAATGCGGCGTCGGCGCGCGGACCGCCGGTCAGGCTGTCGGCGATGATACCGACGGCATGACCACGCTCCGCCTGGCCGTTGGCGAGATCGAGGATGTGGCGAATGATTCCGCCCACAGGGGCGCGCACGGCGTGCAGGATGCGCAGCGTCTTGGCCCGAGAGGTCATGGTCTTAAGAGCACCAGCGGATGCGCGGGATTGGAGCGAAGTCCAGAATACCGCCGCCCAGTTAAGAGATTGCAGGTTTAATCAAACAATAGCGGATCGGTTGCCGCCGGGGATTGGCGACAATCCCGGACCGGACCAGCCACGGTCGTGAGGGCCAATTAACGCGCCAGCAACCTTAATGAGTTGTAATCGCCGCGGGAAACGGAGTGCCTGTTGCGTTTGTGGAGTGACACATGCGTCTGAAATTTTGGCAAAGTCAGCCTCAGCCGGCCAAGCCTGCACAGAGCCGCGTCGTCGCGTCCGAGCCGCAATCGGCAGCCGGAGACCTCGATCTTCGCGCGATCTGGCAGGCGCTCGTCAGGCGGAAGGCGTGGATATTGATCCCCACGGTCATCGCTGCAGCGCTGTCGTTCGCTACCGTCAACGTCATTTCGCCGCGCTACAAGTCGGAAGCGAAGATCCTGGTGGAAGGGCGTGAGAACGTCTTCCTGAAGCCGACTGCCGATCGGGTAGAGGAGCGCTCGGCGCCTGACGCGGAAGCGGTCACGAGCCAGGTGCAGCTCGTGCTGTCGCGCGATCTCGCGCGCGAGATCATCAGGAAGAACAAGCTCGCGGAGCGTCCCGAGTTCGATCCGATGCTGCAGGGCATCTCGCCGCTGAAAGCATTGCTGGCAATGGTCGGCATCGTCCGCGATCCGCTCAAGATGACTGCCGAAGAACGTGTTCTCGATGAGTATTATGACCGGCTTGCGGTCTATGCCGTCGACAAGTCGCGGGTGATCGTCGTCGAATTCCAGTCGCGTGATCCCGACCTCGCCGCGCAGGTCGCCAATTCGATTGCCGAAGGGTACCTCGTGCTGGAGCAGGGAGCCAAGCAGGATCAGGCGCGCTCCGCCGGCCAGTGGCTGTCGGGCGAGATCGACAGCCTGCGCAAGAAGGTCGCGGACGCCGAGTCGCGCGTCGAGGATTTCCGCTCCAAGGCGAGCCTGTTCGTCGGCACCAACAACACCACGCTGTCCAACCAGCAGATGGGTGAGATCAACACCCAGCTGAACAACGCCCGGGCGCAGAAGTCGGACGCCGAGTCGAAGGCGCACCTGATCCGCGAAATGCTGCAATCCGGTGCCGGCGTCGAGGTTTCCGACGTTCTGAATACAGAGCTGCTCCGACGCCTCAACGAGCAGCGCGTGACCTTGCGCGCGCAGCTCGCCGAGCAATCGTCGACGCTGCTTGACGGCCATCCGCGCATCAAGGAGCTCAAGGCCCAGATCAACGATCTCGACCGGCAGATCCGCGACGAGGCGGCGAAGACGGCGCGCTCGTTCGAGAACGATGCGAAGATCGCCGGTGCTCGTGTCGCCAGCATGACTGCCGGCCTCGACCAGCTCAAGAAACAGGCCGGCACCACCAACGAGCAGGACGTGCAGCTCCGCGCGCTCGAGCGCGAGGCCAAGGCGCAGCGCGATCTGCTTGAATCCTACCTCGCGAAATATCGCGAAGCGACGACGCGCGAAAACATCGAGGCGGTTCCGGCGGGCGCGCGCATCATCTCGCGCGGCGTCGTTACCAACACGCCAGCCTATCCGAAGAAGGTGCCGATCGTCCTGATTGCGACGCTGGCAACGTTCATGCTGTCGACCGGCCTCGTCGTCACCGGCGAACTCCTGAGGATGACCGCGCCGAAGCTCATGAACCCGGCCGAAAGCCCGTCAGAGCCGATCAGGCGTGACCGGGCGCCGGGCCTGCGGGTGCGCGAGCCTCGTGCCGAGCCCGCCATTGCCGCCAGCGCCGACGCCGAGCTCGAGCGGCTGGCCGAGCATTTCATCGCCGCTGGCGATCGGGCGCGCAAGATCACCGTGATCGGCGCCGAAACCGCGGCGGGCACGTCGCTGACTGCGCTCGCGCTGGCGCGTCTGATGTCGCGAAGGGCCAATGTCGTGCTGGTCGACCTGTCGCTCGAGCCGGGTGCGCTGTCGGCGGCAACGGTGGATCCATCGGCGCCCGGGGTTTCCGACCTGGTCAGCGGTGGGGCGACCTTCGGCCAGATCATCTCGCGGGACAGGATGTCTCGGGTCCAGATCGTCGGCGCGGGCCAGGTGAAGCCGGAATCGGCGATGCTGAAATCGCCGCGCCTTGCGCTTGCGATCGACGCGCTGACCCAGGTCTATGACCACGTCATCCTCGATGCCGGCTCGATCGACGACCTGCCCGAGGAGCTTGCGGCAAGCAACGCCCAGGCCGTGCTGGTGACGCGTTCGATGTTCGACAGTGCGACCCGTGCGGCCGTGGAGAGCGAGTTGATCAAGGCCGGCTTTCGGTCGGTCGCCGTGCTCGACACCGCAAACGACAATGTCAGGCCCGATGCCGACGGTAACGGCAGGGCAGTTGCCTAGACATCGCTTGAAGGGCGCGCCGCGGTCACTCCCGGCTCAACATCCGTCGCAGCGATAGCGCGACCCGGGTCAACAGATGCGAGCGCTTCACGAAGCGCTTGCAGTGTGCTTCCAGCGAGAGCCACAGCGCGAGCACGCGGCCGCGAGAATTGAGCGCGATGAAGTTGTCGAGGACCGGCTCGCTCTGCTTGCAGAACAACAGCTTGTAGTCGTCGGCGCCGATGCCGAGGTCGAGCGAGGTGAAGCCGCGGCTCGCGTAGTGATCGATGATGTTGCGGATCAGCACCAGCCCGGGAGAGTAGCGCGCATTGGCCGACAGGGTGTAGGTGTTGAACATCATCGAAAAGCGCTCACGATCGGCGACGCCGGCGAACACCGAAATGACTTCGTCATCGCACTCGAGCGCATGGATCTCGAGTCCCGGACGATTGGCCAGGCTGATCTCCGCGACCTCGCGCAGGAACTGTTCATTGCCTGGTTCGGCAAAGACGTTCGGCAGGCCTTGCTGGGTGAGGCGGAGCGGCTTCACCGCGAAGAAAGCATCAAGCAACCGCTTGGCGTCGTCGGCGGTCCGCGCCACCGTGTAGCGGAATCCGGAGTTGGCGCTGAGCTTGCGTTCCTTGTGGTTCAGCCGCCGCCGAAACGAGTTGCTGATGCGCTTCGAAGGACCGGCGCGAGGATCAATCACCAGCAGCGGACAGTCGTTGACCGACGGTTGCCCGCCGAGCAGGGCAAGCGGGTTTTGCAGGCCGTTCCAGTATTGTGGCTGCCGCATCAAGGCGAGCGCGTCGATCGCGGGATCGGCCGCAGCGACCATCCGTACCAGGGCCTGCATCGTCTCGGCGGTTGCGTGATCGGCAAAATCACCGCGCCAGATCGGCATGTTGAAGGTAACGTGCTTGCCGCCGGGAAAGCACGCGACCGATAGGCCGAACGCCCGTTCGATCACCAGCGGCAACAAGGCGAGGGGAACTCCCGCATCATCATAGGCGACGACGATGCGTGGCTTCAGACCGAGATGATCGCCGACGTGACGCTGCCAGGTGGAGAGGAAATCGTAGCGCTGATAGGGCGTGGCGATGCGATCGCCATCGAAACCGCGCCATACCGCTTCAGCAGACTGAAATGTGTCGAATATCTCAATGCGTGCGATACGCGCTGCGCGCGATACCGGAGCGACCCGCTCAATTCTGCTATCGATGGCGGCGGCCGTTGCCATTGCCTGATTTGTCCGGATTTTACTGGACTTTGCCTGTCCTAGCCGACGTTGGCAAACAATTGTCAACAAAGAGTAATGATAGTTAAACAGGGCATGCCGCAGCCGCTGGCAGCATGGCTTTCCGGGACGAACGGGTCAGTTTGTCACAAAGATCGTAATGCATTCGGGACGGGGGCGATCATCTTGGGGCGGCTGGCGGGGCCAAGTGAAAAAATCTGGCTTGAGTTCCTTTATTTCACCGGTTGCGCGCGGTTTGCCGAGTGGTGGCGGGCCGGCGAGGGCGTCATCCTCAAGTTCGAGCGCGTCCGGCCGCCGCGATCCGGCCTCGTTCCAGCCGCTAAAGTCGCGCGAGATCGCGCCGGAGCGGTTCGAGCGGATGCTCGAGCGCCTGCGGCGCTGGAACTATGACGTCATTCCGATTGGTGAGCTCGCCGATCGCCTGCATCGCCCCGGCGCGCGGCCGCGACGTTTCGTCTGTCTCACCTTCGATATCGGCTATCGCGATTTTCTTGAGCATGCCTGGCCGATCCTGAAGCGGCAGAACGCGCCGGCGACGCTCTACGTGCCGGCCAATTTTGCTGATCAAATCGGCGAATTGTGGTGGCTCGCGCTCGAAGAGATCGTTGCGGGTACCGATCGCATCGGCCTCTTCATTGCCGGTCGGGAACTTCGCATCGAATGCCGGAGCGCCGCGGACAAGAACGAAGCGTTCGCGTTTTTGTTCGAGACGCTCAGCGCGATGACACCGTCGGAATGCTCAGGCGCGATCCGCGACCTCTGCGCCCGCTACGGCGTCGACCTGCAGGCGATCTCGGCGCACGCGGTGATGACCTGGCCTGACATCGCAAGGCTCGCCGCCGACCCGTTATTGACGATCGGCAGCGCGAGCCTGACCTATCCCGTGCTGTCGCGCCTTGACCTGCAGCAATCCGAGCGCGAACTGCGGATGGGTCGCGCGGTCGCAGAGGGGGCCATCGGGCGGCCCCTGCCGCATCTCGCCTATCCGCACGGCACGAGCGACGCGTTTGGCCGGCGCGAGATGACGCTGGCATCCGAGCTTGGATTTGCCAGTGCGGTGACTGCGGAACCGGGCGTCATCAAGCAAGGTGACGTCGAGATGATGGCGCTGCCGCGCATCGCCTGGGACGGCCGGCGAACATCGCTGCGCGCGTGGCGCGCGCTGCTGACGGGCTTGACGCTCAAAAGGCGGCCCGGCGAACCTACTGCGCCGCCGGAGGAGGACCCGTCATCCACTTGACGAGCGGCATCGCCGGCAGCACCCAGCCGAGGCCGGCGACCACGTAATAGGCGGCCTGCAGCCAGCCCGAATTGGCGATCACGGGCACCTGCGCGATCACCATCGCGGTCAGCGACCACACCGTCGCCAGCAGCAACAACAGGATAGTTCCGATCAGCTTTCGGGTGCGAACGCGCATGTCCAGGCCGTGGTGTCCGCGCGCCTTGCGCGGCTGAGGCGAGCGACTATAAGGGCGGCCGGGCGCCGTCAAGGCGGGACAGGTGACTGTGACATCTGCGCAAGACAGCAAGGCCATGACACAGCTGCGCCATGTGCGCGGCTGGCTTGCCATCGTTGCAATCATGATCGCCGCGATGGTTTTGGTCGGCGGCGCGACGCGCTTGACCGAATCCGGCCTGTCGATCGTCGAATGGAAGCCGGTGACCGGCGCGCTGCCGCCGCTCAGCGCGCAGGCGTGGACCGACGCCTTCGAGGCCTACAAGGCGATCCCGCAGTATCAGCAGATCAACAGGGGCATGAGCCTTGCCGAGTTCAAGACCATCTTCTGGTGGGAATGGAGCCACCGGCTGCTCGGCCGCACCATCGGCGCGGTATTCCTGCTGCCGTTCCTGTATTTCCTCTGGAGGGGCGGGTTGGGCAGCGAACTGAAGCGCAGGCTGTGGCTGATCTTCGGCCTCGGCGCACTGCAGGGCGCGGTCGGCTGGTGGATGGTGGCCTCAGGCTTGAGCGAGCGCACCGAAGTCTCGCAATATCGGCTCGCGGTTCATTTGATCCTCGCGGTTGCGATTCTGTGCGCGGTGGTATGGACGCGGCAGCGCCTGCGAGCGCACCCGCAAATCTCCGAACCGCCACGCCATCGCATCGCAGCCTCGTTGCTGCTCGCACTGACCATCCTGCAAATGTATTTCGGCGCGCTGGTCGCCGGCCTTCGGGCGGGCAAAATCTACAACACCTGGCCGCTGATCGACGGCACGTTCATTCCGTCAAGCGACCGGCTGTTCTTCGATCAGCCGTGGTGGCGCAACCTGTTTGAGAACCTGCTCACGGTGCAGTTCGAGCACCGCATGACGGCCTATGCGCTGTTTGCGCTGGCGCTGTGGCACCTCATCGACGCCGCGCGCAGTGGCGCGCCATCAGTGATCGTGCGCGGCGCGGTCTGGTTTGCCGCCGCGGTCACCGTGCAGGCGACGCTCGGCATTCTCACGCTCGTCAACCAGGCGCCGCTTGATCTCGCGCTGACCCACCAGGCCATGGCGCTGGTCGTGGTCGCGCTGGCGGTGGCGCAGTGCGAGCGGCTGACGCCACCGGCCCGTGAGCGTCACGCTGACGCTGCGATCAGCTTCGCGGGCGCGAAAGCTCAGCCGCCGAGCGCCTGATCGAGATCGGCGATCAGGTCCTCCTTGTCCTCGATCCCGATCGACAGCCGCACCACGTCCGGCCCGGCGCCTGCCAGGACCTTTTGCGCGTCGTCGAGTTGGCTGTGCGTGGTTGAAGCGGGATGGATGATCAGCGAGCGCGTGTCGCCGACATTGGCGAGATGCGAGAACAGTTTTACGCCCGACACCAGTTTTAGCCCGGCGTCGTAGCCGCCCTTCAGGCCGAAGGTGAACACCGCGCCGGCGCCCTTCGGCGAATATTTGCGGGCGAGGTTGAAATAGCGGTCGCCGGGCAGCCCCGCATAGCGCACCCAGCTCACGGCCGGATGCGCCGCCAGCCACTCGGCCACGGCCTTGGCGTTGTCGCAGTGCTTCTGCATGCGCAGGCCCAGCGTCTCGACGCCGGTCAGGATCAGGAACGCGTTGAACGGCGACAGCGCCGGTCCGATGTCGCGCAGGCCGAGCACGCGGCAGGCGATCGCGAAGGCAAAATTACCGAACGTCTCATGCAGCTTGATGCCGTGATATTCGGGGCGCGGCGCGCTCAGCATCGGAAAGCGGTCGTCCTTCGACCAGTCGAAGGTGCCGGCATCGACGATGATGCCGCCGATCGAGTTGCCGTGGCCGCCGAGGAATTTGGTCAGCGAGTGCACGACGACGTCGGCGCCGTGCTCGATCGGCTTGCACAGATAGGGCGAGGCGAGCGTGTTGTCGACGATCAGCGGCACGCGCGCCGTGCGCGCCACCTCCGCGATCGCCTCGATGTCGGTCACGGTGCCGCCGGGGTTGGCGATCAACTCGATGAAGATGGCCTTGGTGCGCGGTGTTACCGCGCTCGCGAAACTTGCGGGCTCGTCGCTATCGGCCCATACCACGTTCCAGCCAAAACTCTTGAAGGCGTGGTTGAACTGGTTGATCGAGCCGCCGTACAGCTTGCGTGCGGCGATGAACTCGTCGCCGGGGCTCAGCAGCGAATGAAAGGCGAGCACCTGCGCCGCGTGGCCCGAGGCCACCGCGAGCGCCGCAGTGCCGCCTTCGAGCGCGGCAACGCGCTCTTCGAGCACGGCATTCGTCGGATTGCCGATCCGCGTGTAAATGTTGCCGAATGCCTGCAAACCGAACAGCGACGCGGCATGGTCGGCGTCGTTGAACACGAACGATGTCGTCTGGTAGATCGGCGTCGCGCGCGCGCCGGTGGTCGGGTCGGGCTGCGCACCGGCGTGCACGGCAAGCGTGGAAAATCCCGGGACTCGCTCGGCAGGCATGGTGGATCCTCAAAACAGCGTTGCGGTTGCGTGATGCTGATGAAACGGTTTGTCGGCGTCAAGGCGACGCCGTGCTCGGCGCGAGAATAGAAATGCGTGTTCTGTTCTCGATGCGCCGTTGAAACGATCTGGCGAAGCGGTGTGCGCGGCGAGGCATTCATTCGGACGAAGTCGCGGCGGCTCCCCTCGCGGATGATATGCAAGGACTGGATTTTGCACGAGGACTGTACTAGTTTGTACACAAACAAACACAGAAACCGGTCGATCCCATGAAGTCGTCAACATTCACCGTGCGTGTCGAGAACGGCGTGAAAAAGCGGCTGGAACGTTTGGCCAAGAGTACTGGTCGAAGCCGCTCTTTTCTCGCGGCGGAGGCCATCAACGAATACCTCGAAATCAATGAATGGCAGGTGGCGGGCGTCAGGCGTGCTATCGCGTCGCTCGATCGCGGCGAAGGGATTTCGCATGATTCCGTCAAGGATTGGGTCGCGTCCTGGGGCAGCGCGAACGAGAAACCGGCACCCAAGAGGTCATGACCCCTATCTGGTCGCCAGAGGCAATTGCCGACTTGGCGGCGTTGCGGGCCTACATCGAGCAGGACGATCCGGCAGCGGCGCGACGTGTTGCACTCCACATCATCCGCAACGTTGAAACGCTACTTTCCAATAGCCCTGAAATGGGGCGACCGGGCCGGGTTCCGGGAACCCGCGAGCTTTTTATCCCCAAGACCCCGTACGTCGTGCCGTATCGGCTGGTCGGCAACATGATCCAGGTCTTGCGAGTTTTTCACAGCGCGCGCCAGTGGCCTGAGTCCTTCTGACATGTAGCGGTGCGCCGCGTTGCAAATTGCCGCCCGGTGCTGCGAACTTCAGATCCGCTGAATTAATTGCCATTCCGCTTCGTTGCCGCCCGATCGGCCGCCGCCGTCAGGCCGCCGCCGAGCGATTGCCGGTCGAGCGACAGACGCTGCACGCCCTGCGGCATCGGCGCGCGTTTCGAGCTCAGCGTGCGCGAGTTCACGCCCATCCACGCGATCTCCGACGACAGCCGGCCGTACTCGATCTTCGGGCAGCGGTTCATCACGACCTTGATGCCGGCGGCCTCGAGCCTCGAAGCCGCGGCGTCGTTGCGGATGCCGAGCTGCATCCAGAGATATTTTGGCAACGGTTTCAGTTTCAGCACCTCATCGACCACGCCCATCACCTGGTCCGAGGCGCGGAACACATCGACCATGTCGATCGGCTGCTTGATGTCGGCGATCTCAGCGACAAACGTCGTACCGAGGATCGGCTTTCCCGCCTGACCGGGATTGACCGGAATGACGTCATAGCCGCGCTCACGCAAATACTTCAGCACGAAGTAGCTCGGCCGCACCGTGTTGGCCGATGCGCCGACCATCGCGATGGTCTTTACGTCGCGCAGCACGCTGCGGATGTAATCGTCGGAGTAGTTGTCGTGATTCATCTGGGGCAAATTACTCGGACCAGGTCGGCTTGCGTTTTTCGAGGAAGGCGCAAATGCCTTCGTTCGATTGCTGCAGCATCATGTTCTCGGTCATGATCTCGGCGGCATAGTCGTATGCCTGAGACAAGGTCATCTCGCGCTGCCGGTAGAACGCTTCCTTGCCGATGCCGACCACGCGCTGCGACTTGCTGGCAACGGCTTGCGCCAGCTCAAGGGCGGCGTCGAGCTCGCGGCCCTGCGGCACCACGCGGTTGACGAGCCCCATCGCCAGAGCGCGCTCGGCGCCGACGGGCTCGCCGGTGAGCAGCATCTCCATCGCCTGCTTCGCCGCGATGTTGCGGCTCAGCGCCACCATCGGCGTCGAGCAGAACAGCCCGATATCGACGCCGGGTGTGGCGAACTGCGCGCTCGCCGAGGCCACCGCAAGATCGCAGGTCGCGACCAGCTGGCAGCCCGCCGCGCTTGCCATACCTTGCACGCAGGCGATCACCGGCTTGGGCAGGTTGACGATCGCCTGCATCATCGCGCTGCACGAGGTCATGATGTGGCGGAAGTAGCTCTTGCCGCCGTCGGCGTCGGTGCGGCGGGAGGTCAGCTGTTTGAGATCATGACCGGCGCAGAACGCCGGTCCCCGGGCGGCGATGATCAGCGCAGCGACCGATTTGTCGGCGGCGAGCTCGGCGAGCAGGGCGGTCAAGGCTGGCGATCATTTCTTCCGACAGCGCGTTACGCGCCGCCGGTCGGTTCAGTGTCACGATCGCGATGTTGCCGCGCCGTGCCGTGAGCACGGGGGAGGTATCGGCGGCGATCTGCGGATCGGCGATGGTCATTCGAGGATTAATCGCTTGGCGGTTCGGCTTAGGGCGCTATTCTAAGCCTTCGCTGCATCGATCGGGAGTCATTTTCGTTGCAACGGAGTGGCTGACGGTTATATTATACCATTTTTATAAGCCATCTGAATTCGTTGAATATTGCAATACAAAATGCGCTTGACCGGTGTGCGCCAGCCCAATAGAAGCCGCGACATCCGGCGTCGCCTTGTTTGGCACCGCCGCCTTCAACGGAAATCCGATCATGAAAAGCTATTTGGCGAAGCCCGCCGAAGTCCAGAAGAAGTGGATTTTGATCGACGCCAAGGGTCTGGTCGTCGGCCGGCTTGCAACGCTGGTCGCGATGCGCCTGCGCGGCAAGCACCTGCCGACCTACACCCCGCATGTCGATTGCGGCGACAACGTCATCATCATCAACGCCGCCAAGGTCGTGCTCACCGGCCGCAAGCGCGAGCGCAAGGTCTACCACCATCACACCGGCTATATCGGCGGCATCAAGGAGCGCAGCGCGAAGTCGATCCTCGAGGGTCGCTTTCCGGAGCGCGTGGTCGAGAAGGCGGTGGAGCGCATGCTGCCGCGCGGCCCGCTCGGCCGCCAGCAGTTCGGCAATCTCAAGGTCTACGGCGGCGCCGAGCATCCGCACGAAGCCCAGCAGCCGCAAACGCTCGACGTCGCATCGATGAACCGCAAGAACATGAGGGCCGCATAACATGGCCGAGAGCCTGCAATCGCTCGATCAACTCGGCTCGCTGAAGCCGGCCACGCCGGAAGCGCCGAAATACGTCAAGAAGGTCGACAAGTACAACCGTGCTTACGCCACCGGCAAGCGCAAGGACGCGGTCGCCCGCGTCTGGCTGAAGCCCGGCGCCGGCAAGATCGTCGTCAACACCCGCGAGTTCGAAGTTTACTTCGCGCGACCGGTGCTGCGGATGCTGATCCAGCAGCCGCTGGTCGCGGCCAACCGCAACGGCCAGTACGACGTGATCTGCACGGTCTCCGGCGGCGGCCTGTCGGGCCAGGCCGGCGCGGTGCGCCACGGCCTGTCGAAGGCGCTGACCTACTTCGAGCCGGAGCTGCGCGGCGTGCTGAAGAAGGGCGGCTTCCTGACCCGCGACTCCCGCGTGGTCGAGCGCAAGAAGTACGGCCGCGCCAAGGCGCGCCGGTCCTTCCAGTTCTCGAAGCGCTAACGACCGCTTACCGCAAATTCGAGAAATCGATTCAGAAATAAGAGGCGCCGCGAGGCGCCTCTTTTTTCATTTGCGATTCGGACTCGGCGACTTGCATCTCAATTGCTGCGATTTCGGCGGAGTTTTTTCGAGAAAACTTTGTGACGGCTGCGAACGCTTTGCCAAGGCGCGCGTGACCTAGCCTGCCGGCTGAAAGGCTGGTTGGGCGCAGGGTCGATGAGCAGTCACTCGTTCACGCTGGACATATCGACGCTCTATCTCGTCGCGACACTGGTGGCCGTGATGCTCGGCGGCCTGCTGCTTTATTTCTGGCGGCAGGAGAAGATCGCGGCGTTGGGATGGTGGGGCGCGGCTTATATCATCGGCGGTGCGTGCGATCGCGACCTGGACCGTCGGCGGAGCCCAATTGCATCCGGCGATCCCGATGGCGCTGACTGTGGCCGGCCTCGTCGCCTGCGGCATGGTGTGGAATGCCGCGCGCGTATTCCATGGCAAGGCGACCAGCCCGATTGCATTTTGCGGCGGCGCTGTGCTGTTCGCGCTGGGTGGCCTGCAGCTCGGCGAAGGCTCGCCGCTGCGCCTGCTGCTCGGCGCCGGCATCGTAGCGGCTTACGCGGTGCTGACCGCCGACGAATTGTGGTCGGACCGTCGCAAGGCCTACAAGAGCCGCTGGCCGGCGATCGCCGTTCCCGTCCTGCACGGCCTCGTCCTGATGCTGCCGATCATCGTCGGCGATTTCCTGCGCCCCGAAGGCCGCGGGCTCGGCCAGGCCTGGATCGCCGCCTTCACCATCGAACTCGTGCTTTATGCGGTCGGCACGGTGTTTATCATTTTCCTTATCGTATCCGAGCGCACCGTCACCGCGCACAAGACCGCGGCGTCGATCGATCCGCTGACCGAGCTGTTCAACCGGCGCGGCTTCTCGGAATTGTCGGCGCGTATGATCGAGCGGGAAGCCGGCCTCGGGCGGCCGGTGTCGGTGCTGATTTTCGATCTTGATCACTTCAAGTCCGTCAACGATCGCTTCGGCCATTCAGCGGGCGACGAGATCCTCAAGCTGTTTGCCAATATCCTGATCCACACCCTTCGCATCACTGACATTGTCGCGCGGATCGGTGGCGAGGAATTCGCCGCGCTGCTGCCATGTTCGACCGACGACGCGATCGTTGCGGCGGAGCGAGTTCGCTCGACGTTGGAGTGCGCAGGCGTCCAGGTCGACGGCGTACCGCTGGCGACCAGCGTCAGCATCGGCGTTGCCACCGGCGAACAGCGCATCGACCTCAACGCGCTGCTGGTAGCCGCTGATGCCGCGCTCTATCGCGCGAAGCGGGGCGGCCGCAATCGGGTCGAGGTTGCGAGCGAGGCCGAGCAGCTGGTCGACCGAGCGCGCAAGGTTGCGGCGCTCCAGGCCTCGCCGCGCGCGCCGACGATCGTGCACCAGTTCGACGGAGCGGCTTGAACGGCCACCGCTGGTCGTCCCCGCGAACGCAAGCACCCATAATCCCAGGCGCTGATTGTTTGGTGCAACACCAGACGGCAAGCTCTTGTCGCTGCAGCCTATCGTCTCACACTTGCTGCGGAGCATGGGTCCGCGCTTGCGCGGGGACGACAGCCAAAACTAACCCTCTGTTTACCAAACCCGTCGTAGCCTTTTTTGATGGCAGCGACTCGTCACGATAGTCCGCGGACCGCGCTGATAATGCTCGATGATGCGGCGCAGGTGGCGCGCTCGGGTTTTGCCTGCATATTCTCGACCTCGGATGAATATGAGGCCGCGCTGATCGCGGAGCGCCGCATCCAGGGCCGCTATGGCTCCTCGAATTTCTGGCCAGTCGCGATGTTCGTCGGCTGCGGCCTGACTGTCGCCGGCGCCGTGCTGTTGATGATTTAGGCCCCGACGGTCTCTCCCTCGGCATAGACGTGCCGCAGCACCACCTTGATCACCGCGATCAGGGGAAGGGTGAGCGCAAGACCCCATAGCCCGAACAGGAACGCGAGCAGGATTTGTGATCCGAAGATCGTCGCCGGTGGAATTTCGATCGCGCGCCGCTGGATCATCGGAGTCAGCACGTTGCCCTCGAGGACCTGCACGACAAGGTAGAGCGCGAAGGCGCTGATCAATGCTGCCCAGCCGGAGCCGAGGCTCGCAAGCACAATGATGCTTCCGGCAATCACGCCTCCGACTGTCGGGATGAAGGTCAATAAACCGGTCTGGATGCCGAGCGCGAGCGCGCCGGGAATGCCGATGATGGACAGCCCGATCGAGACCACGACGGCGATGGTCGTCATCGTCACCAGTTGACCGAGCAGCCAGCGCCGCAGCGTCTCGCCGAGATCATCGAACAGCGCGGCCGCGGCGGCACGGCGCGGCTTCGGCACCAGGCGCAACAGACCGTCACGGTAAACTTGCGGCTGCGCCGCGACCAGGACGCCGAGCAGCACCACGATAAAAATGTTGCCGACCGTGCTGAACAGTCCCGCGAGGATCTTCAGGGTCTGGTTGAGAACGGTCGACGTTCCCGACGCGATCGCACCGGCATTGGGCAAGTGCGGAGATGTCGACGTCGCGTTGTCGGCGGCAGTCAGCGCCCCAAGGTCGAGGAAGCTGGTGTCGACGCCGTGGCGGTCGAGAAAATCCTTCACGGTGGCGATCTGCGACTTGACCGTCGCAGTGAGGACACTGGCCTGCTCCGCAATCGTGGCGCCGTAGAGCACCAGGAAAGCAGCAAGCGCCGCAACGAAGACGACGCACACGATCGCGAGCCGCAAGGCATCGCCGCCGCCGACCAGGCGCTTCAACAGGTCGCTCAGCGCGCTCAGGAACACGCCGAACAGGATTCCTGCAAACAGCAGGAACAGCGTCGAGGCCGCGTACCAGACCAGCGCCAGCAATGCGGCAAAGGCGACGATCGCGCAGCCTCCGGCGGCGATCTGCCGCCACAGGGCGGGGGGTTCGGTCGTGTCAGAGCTCGTCATGGTCCCGCCAAGGATGGACAAGGGTGGGCAAGGGTGGATATCGGCCGGATTAGCTGTTCAGAAACCTGATTGGCGCAGAACAGGGCAGGTGAAGCTGGAGCTTGTCAACAATGAACGCCACAGTCAGAACCATTGCGACTGAGACAACGCAACCGGTGAAAATGCCGCGCCCGCAACAAAATCGCCCCCGGCCGCAAGCCGAGTTTGAAGGCCAGCCGCCGCGCCGCGGCCTGAAACTGAGCGGGTTTGCCATCTTCGGCCTGCTGGCCGTGCTGTTCGTCGGCGACCAGATCCGCCTGCATCGACCGGACCACAAGTTTCGCCTGCGTCGTCGAGGTCGAGACGCCTGACGGCGTGAAGTCGGCCGCGGGCGTCTATTCGGTGACGCCGAACCGCAGCTATGGCGGCAGCAATACCGGGGGAATCCTCCGGGCCCAAAACCCAGGGTGACGCCCTCTTCGTCGATCTCGGCGGCGGCCGCAATGTCGTTGCACTGCTCGCGGTCGGCGCCGATCCGACCGAGCTCGATGCGACCAACTACATTGCGATGCGCTCGTTCTTCGCCGCCGGCCGCAAGGTGCAGTTTCGTGACATGAAGAAGACGACGGCGATGTCTGCGGTCCCGGTGCCCGCGGAGAACGCGCCGGTGCTCGTCACCTTCAAGGATGTCAACGATCCCGCGAGCATGCGTCGGCTGACGGCTGACAGCGCGCAGGCGCTGCTCGGCCCCGGGATCAAGGTCCGCGCCATGATGGTGTCGACCGTGGCGAATGGCTTTTGGCCGCTCGATATCGGCGGTGCACTCGGCGAGCCGGTGACGCGCGGCATCGAACAGAAGTTGCCGTGGCTGAAGGGCGAGCCGGGCCCGACCAATCAGGCCGCGGTGACCGCCCTCAACGCAGCCGGCGTGAAGGGCTTTGCCATCGCCGACGCGAAGCTGGCGTTCGAGCGCTAAGACCCGTCATAGCGAACAGCTGCCCTGCAGTCTTCGCTCACGCGTTCAGCCGGGTCCGACTTCGGTTGCCACGCGGGCTTTCCACAAATTCCAGGGGCGTTCCACCTGCGACTCGACATTTGCACGCGCGGTATCGGCTTCGCCTTCGGTCAGGTAAGTGACCGGCCCAAGCCGCAATGCTTCTGAAAGCAGCCGCGCATTCACCTCCGCATAGACCGCGCGATAGACCGCATGCCGGATGCTCTCGCCGACGATGGTTGCGCCGTGACCGCGCATCAGCGTGATCAGACCGGGCCCGAGCGTGCGCGCCAGTGCGGCTCCGAGCTCACGGCTGCGGATCAAGAGATCCGACGCGTCGCCCGCGACCTCGCGGATTTCAAAATTTCTCGCGCCCGCTCCGATGAAGCCGCACATATGGCAGACCGGGCGGAACGGCTGGCTGGGCACGATGCTGAACGGCACGACGGTGGGAGAGTGGTTATGAACCACCGCCATGACATCCGGTCGCGCGCGATAGATTTCGCTGTGGATGAAGCGCTCCAGGTAGACGCGCCGGCCATTGGCATCGATCGGATTGCCGTCAAGGTCGAACTCGATGATGTCGGCATGGGTCACTTGACCCGGGGCCATATTGCGCGCGAGCAGGAAGCGGTCGGGAGTCTTGTCGTGCCGGGCGCTGATATGGCCGAAGGCGTCGACCACGCCCTGGTCGAACAGGATACGGTTGGCAATGACCAGATCGTCAAGCAATTCCTGGGCGGGCGCGGGGGCCTTGTCGCCGCGATCCGCCGCGATTGAAGAAACGGTGACCTTTGGGTCGTTGGCGGCTTCCATGAGATCGCTCCTGCGTAATGGCCTGACGTGGGTTAGTGTCCGGCAAGGTTTTGGTCTCGTGACCGATCGGTTGCCAGAGCTTAGACGATCCGTAACAAGGTCGACATCGCAATAGATTTTGCATGACTTCAAGGGAGCAGTGGAGAGCCGTGATGATCGACCGCCGCCGTCTTTGTGCCGGACTTGCCGCCAGCGGTATCGCTGCCGCGGCTTCGCCGCTTGCCGCCCAACCGAGCACCGTCCACCTCATTGTACCCGCCGCTGCCGGCGGGGCGATCGACGTGATCGGGCGAATTTATGCGCAGCGCCTGTCCGAACTGCTCGGACAGGCCTGGGTGGTCGAGAACAAGTCGGGTGCCAGCAACACGCTGGGCGCGTCCGAAGTCGCGCGCGCGGCGCCGGATGGATCGATCCTTCTGACCAATGCCGACATCCAGATCATGGCCCGCTACGTCATGCGCGACGTGGCCTATGACCCGATTGCCGACTTCACGCCGATCTCGCGCTTCGCGATGTCGCCGATGATCCTCATCGGACATCCCGGCACCACGCCGCAGACTGCGAAAGAGCTCATCGCGGCGATGAAGGCGCAACCCGACAAATTTTCGTTCGCCAATTCGGGGCTCGGCAGCATGGGGCATCTCGCAACGGTGGGCTTCACGCAAAAGCTCGGGATCAAGTCGCTGGTCGTGACCTATCGCGGCACCGCGCCTGCGATCAACGACGTGCTCGGCGGTCAGGTGCCGCTGATGGTAGCGCCGCTCGGCTCGGCGTTGTCCAATGTCAGCGCGGGCAAGTTGCGCGGCTTCGCCATCATGGGCCCGCAGCGAAGCGACCGCCTGCCAGATGTTCCGACTATCGGTGAAGCGGGCTTGCCGGGTCTCGACTTCAAGCTCTGGTATGGGCTTTGGGGCCCAAAGGGGATGGCGGCAGATACGGTTGAGCGCATCAACAAGGGCGTGCAGACGGCCTCACGCGATCCCGCGCTGGTCGAGCGTCTCGTCGCGCTCGGCGCCGAGCCGGTGACGGAGGATGCGGCGAGCTTCGCCCATTTCATCGACGGCGAGTTGCAGCGCGCCGCCCGCATCGTCCAGGAAGCAGGAATCAAGCCCGAGTAGAACTGATCGATTGCCACGCCACGGTCTCGCCACACCCAGGGTTTCGATAACGGCTTCCGCAGCCGATCAGCGTCGGCATCGCCAGTACTTGTGACGACCGATGTAAAAGTAATATCGGCCGCGCACCCCGCAGACGGGGTCGGGCTGTTCGCGAGCGAGTTCCGGAGCGGCAGGCTTGGTTTCGCCGGCTGCAACCTGCGCCCTGGCATCCCCGATTGTGGTCGGCGACGCCCGCTCCAATTCGTGAGCGGACCACCGATCGTCAAACGTCGTTGACGCGGGCGAGTTTGTCTTTTCCACCGGGAGCACGCTGCGCACGGCGACAATGCGAACGGCTTTCGCTTGCGCAGGCGTCGAGATTGCCGGTTCCATTGCCGGTTCGGTGGCGCTGGTCGAATGGAGGATCAACATGCCGGCGACGGCGCCGGACCAGAAGATGCTCATGGCGACCAGCACGAAGGACGTATGCGCGCGGAGCGGGATCGCGAACATGCGAAGTCCTCACCCCAGCCCCCGCGCACCAAAGTTCCTGCGTCGCGTCGAAAGTAAGGCGCAGGACGAATTACGCACAGGCCTGTGCACAGCTGTGGACCCGACCACTGGCTTTTGCGGTTCCTCGAATGGCGGGATTGCTTCACAGCGGGCGCACAGTCGCAAAGCCGCCGCACGAACCAAAAGGGCGCCCGTTGGGGCGCCCTTCGCATTTCCAGAACCGTCGTCGAAACAACTTACGACGAGTAATACATGTCGAACTCGACCGGGTGCGGGGTCATCTCGAAGCGGGCGACCTCGCTCATCTTGAGCTCGATGTATGAGTCGATGAAGTCGTCGTCGAATACGCCGCCGCTCTTCAGGAACGCGCGGTCCTTGTCGAGGCTTTCCAGCGCCTCGCGCAACGACCCGCACACCGTCGGGATATTCTTCAGCTCTTCCTTCGGCAGGTCGTAGAGGTCCTTGTCCATCGCCGCGCCCGGATCGAGCTTGTTCTTGATGCCGTCGAGGCCGGCCATCAGCATCGCCGCGAAGGCGAGATACGGGTTGGCCAGCGGATCGGGGAAGCGCACTTCGACGCGCTTCGCCTTCGGATTGGTGGTGTAGGGGATGCGGCACGACGCCGAGCGGTTGCGCGCGGAGTAGGCGAGCAGCACCGGCGCCTCGTAGCCCGGCACCAGACGCTTGTAGGAGTTGGTGGTCGGGTTGGTGAAGGCGTTGAGCGACTTGGCGTGCTTGATGATGCCGGCGATGTAGGACAGGCAGGTCTCCGACAGGTCGGAGTACTTGTTGCCGGCGAACACCGGCTTGCCGTCCTTCCAGATCGACTGGTGGCAGTGCATGCCCGAGCCGTTGTCGCCATAGACCGGCTTCGGCATGAAGGTTGCGGTCTTGCCGTAGATGTGGGCGACTTGGTGGATGCAGTACTTGTAGATCTGCATCTGGTCGGCCATCAGCGTCAGCGGCGCGAACTTCATGCCGAGCTCGTGCTGGGCCGAGGCCACTTCGTGGTGATGCTTCTCGACCTTGACGCCCATCTTGGCCATCGCGCCGAGCATTTCGGAGCGCATGTCCTGCACGCTATCCTGCGGCGGCACCGGGAAGTAGCCGGCCTTGGTGCGGATGCGATGACCGAGGTTGCCGCCCTCATATTCGGTCGGCGAGTTGATCGGCAACTCGACCTGGTCGAGGCGGAAGCCGGTATTGTAGGGGTCGGACGAATAGCGCACGTCGTCGAACACGAAGAACTCGGCCTCGGGGCCAAAGAAGATGGTGTCGCCGACGCCCATCGCCTTGACCTGGGCCTCGGCCTTCTTGGCGATACCGCGCGGGTCGCGGTTATAGGGCTCGCCGGTGGTCGGCTCGAGCACGTCGCAGGTCAGCACCATCGTGGTCTCGGCGAAGAAGGGGTCGATGGTTGCCGTCACCGGGTCGGGCATCAGGCACATGTCGGATTCGTTGATCGCCTTCCAGCCGGCGATCGACGAACCGTCGAACATCTGGCCTTCGGCAAACGTATCTTCCTCGATCATGCGTCACGTCGAAGGTGACGTGCTGCCACTTGCCGCGCGGGTCCGTGAAGCGGAAGTCGACATACTTGACGTCATTGTCCTTGATCTTCTTCAGGACATCCTTTGCAGTCGTCATGGATTACCTACCCCTTTAGTGTACGCGTTGTCAGACGCCGGTTGATTGACTTGTGGTGAGAAGAGAAGAAGTGGCTGCAGCGTTGCCCGACCGCTTAAAAACGATCGGTCGGGCCGCGGCAAGATGGTCCCAGGCTGGACCATCGGCTAATGCATTGATCGGGACCGGCCTCGAAGCCGGGAGCTCCGAACTGTGTCGCGGGCCTTGAGCGGGTCAGATCGCGTCCAACCCGGATTCTCCAGTTCTAATTCGGATCGCCTCCTCGATATTCGACACGAAAATCTTGCCGTCGCCGATGCGGCCGGTCTGGGCCGCGCGGCGGATTGCGTCGATGGCTTTCTCGACCAGATCGTCACCGATCACAATCTCGATTTTCACTTTGGGCAGGAAATCGACGATATATTCGGCCCCGCGATACAGCTCTGCATGGCCCTTTTGCCGGCCAAAACCCTTGGCCTCGGTCACGGTAATTCCCTGCAATCCAACTTCCTGAAGCGCTTCCTTCACCTCGTCGAGCTTGAATGGCTTGATGATCGCCTCGATTTTCTTCACTTGGGATTCTCCCGGCACTTCAGCGGTGGATGGACTGACATTGCGTCCAACAGTTCGTTTGTCGGCTCTCGGTCCTCCCAACCCGAAGGCGCGCACCGCCATCGCGGTGCCAAGCAAACATGCGAATTTGAGCTTCGACCTTCAGCCTCGAATTTAGCCTCGCAAAAGCAGGGTCCATGCCAGTTTGATGGGAGTTCCGAAACCTGCATGTTATCAGGTCATTAACGCGTATGGCGAAGGCGAATATCCGAGCCCGGACAGCTCGATTGCACAATTGTTGGACTGAATGCCTAATTTCTACACAGGGAGACCAGATGCAAGCCCGAAGAAAGGCAGGGGTTGCCTTATCGTAAGGCGATCTGCGGAGCGATCGGGCAAGTTCGTCTGATGAAGCCCCATATGATGAAGTCCCCTATGATCAGGCGCGTATGATCGAGCTTCTCACCAACGTCGAGATGGCGCGGGCCGATGCAATCGCCGTCGCACGCGGGACCGACAGCTTCGCGCTGATGCAGCGCGCTGGTGCGGCCGTAGCCGACGCCGCGATCCACATGGCGCCGAGCGGACCGATCCTGGTGATGTCAGGCCTCGGCAACAACGGCGGTGACGGCTTTGTTGCGGCGACAGACCTCGCCGCGAACGGCCGCGACGTCGTCGTCATGCTGCTCGGCGATGCAGCGAAGCTGAAGGGCGACGCGGCGCGTGCTGCGCGCGAATGGCGTGGTGCAGTGGTCGCGTTCGATCCTGCGTTGATTGGCGCGCAGTCTCTCATCATCGATGCGCTGTTCGGCGCGGGTCTCGACCGCCCGGTAACCGACGCGTTTGCTCGCGCGATCGATGCCATGAATGCGAGCGGCATACCCGTGCTCGCGGTCGATCTCGCAAGCGGCATCAATGGCACCACGGGCGAGGTGATGGGCGCGGCGGTGCGCGCCACCCGCAGTGTGACGTTCTTTCGCAAGAAGCCCGGGCATCTGTTGCTGCCCGGGCGGGTGCATTGCGGGTCGGTTGAGGTCGCCGACATCGGCATTCCCGTTGATGCGCTCGACGAGATCAAACCGCAGGCGTTCGAGAATAGGCCGGCCTTATGGGCACGCGATGTTCCGGTGCCTGATATCGACGGCCACAAATACAGCCGTGGTCACGTGCTGGTCGGCTCCGGTGGTATCGCTGCGACCGGCGCGGCGCGACTTGCGGCGCGCGCAGCGCTCCGCGCCGGCGCCGGTCTCGTTACGGTCGCGTCGCCGCGCGATGCGCTCGCCGTGAACGCTGCCGCGCTGACCGCGGTGATGGTGCGGGCCATCGATACCGCGGAGGAGTACTACGCCGAGCTGCTGGCCGATCCACGCTTCAACGCCTGCGTGGTCGGACCCGGTTTTGGGGTCGGCGAGCGTACCCGCGAGGTCGTCGCCGCGGTCTTGTCGGCGAAACGCGCCTGCGTGCTCGACGCCGACGCGCTGACGAGCTTTTCGGGCGATCTGCAACTATTGATAGATGGCGTCAGAAACACAACCAAGCCCGTCATTTTCACCCCACATTTGGGCGAATTCGCCAAGTTATTCGGTGGCTTGCGCGGCGCCGGTGGCAGCAAGCTCGAGCGCGCCCGAGCGGCGGCTGAGACATCCGGCGCAATCGTCGTGCTCAAAGGGCCCGACACCGTCGTCGCCCATCCCGACGGCCGCGCGGCGATCGCGGCCAACGCACCATCATGGCTTGCAACGGCCGGCTCCGGCGACGTGCTTGCCGGCATCATTGGCGGCCTGCTCGCGCAGGGCGTCGATGGATTTTCTGCCGCTGCGATGGCGGTGTGGCTGCACGGCGAAGCGGGTGCGTACGTCGGCCCGGGATTGATTGCCGAGGATTTGCCGGAAGCGTTGCCTGCGGTGCTGCGCAAGTTGCTCGCCGAGCTTCACTCGACCGCGAACCAGTGAACGCGCTTCGGCGCCGACCAATTCATCGGTGTGTTCTCGATCAGCCAATCACCGGCGTAATCCGCGCGGAACGCGATGCGTTCTGTCTGTCCGATATCGACCAGCATCGTGTCAGGCAGGAAGGGCTTCCAGCCGTCGTCGAGCCGATCGAGCCAGCGGAAGTGATGCCCGTACAGGTGGAACGTCGTCGGCAGCGTCGTGCGGTTCGTCAGCGTTAGCAGCACGGTGCGCCCGCGCTTGGTGCGAAACAGCGGCGATCGACGGTCCGTAACGAAATCCTTTGGCAACAGCCAATCCGGTCCGTCGAGATCGAGCTGCACGCGCAGCGCGTTCGCCAATTCAAGCCGCGACGGTGTGTCCGGCAGAGGCGCTGGCTCGGGCAGGGGCTGCGGCCTGAGTGGCGGTGCGTCGGTGTAGGTGAGTTGTCCGATTTGCCTTGGTGCTCCGCCATCAAACAACCGAACCGGAGATGTCGATCCGGCAGCCGCTGTCGCCTCCAGCAGCGCATCGACGCGGCTTCCCGGCGCCAGCACGATGCGCCGGTCGCGTGCGAGAAATGGTTCGGCGGGACGGCTGTCGATCGCAATGATGCGCAGATCCTGCTCGTCAAACCGAAGCCCGATCGCTTGGCGCGGAGAGCCGTTGATCAGCCGGAGCCGCGCGCGTTCCCTGTTGCCAAGCTGCACGGTGAACGCCGGTTGGCCGTTGACCGTATAGGCCGCTTGCCGCGCGCCTGACGTGCTTGCCGTTCCGTCGCTGAAAACCTCTTCGATCAGCAGGGTGCTGTCCTGATCGACTTGCGGCGGCTCAGACTCGGCAACGGTGAACGCTGCGATCGCCCTGGGCTGACCAGGGTTGTCATCGATCGACTTCGCCTCGAACACGAACGTGCCTGATGAGACGAGGGGTCTGTCGATCAGCCTTGTTTGTCCGGGTTCGAGTAGCGACTCCGACAGCGGCTGCAGTGCCGGAGCGCCGTCGAGCCCCAGCGTGCCGAGCGTGACCGGAACTGCAAGGGCGTTGGTCAGATTGAGCCAGAGCCGATTGCCAGGGTTTGCGGGAAACGCGGGATCGAAAACTGCGCCGGCCGGACCTTGCTTGACCGTGATCGCAGGCGGCGCATCAGCCGCCTGCGTGCGCCCAGTTGCCTGCAGTGCAGCAACACCCGCCAGGCCGGCCAAAACACGGCGGCGGTCAAGTTGAAAAGGCAACGGCATCATCATGATCGGCGGACCATTTTTCGTCTGGCCTGTCCAGTCCGCCCGTCCGGCTGAGGCGGGTCATTTTTTTGCTGTCATCCGCAACTTGCATGTTATAAGCCCGCCGCCCGCGGCAGCGCCGCCGGACAGCTTGCTTTTTGGCGGGCGTGGCGGAATTGGTAGACGCGCTGGATTTAGGTTCCAGTGACGAAAGTTGTGGGGGTTCGAGTCCCTCCGCCCGCACCACCAAGCGACAGGGGCTGGAGCTGCCGGGCAATCTCGCGAGGCTGCCGAACCCGTCTTGGTTCGGTCGCGTTCTCTCAACAACAATCCAGGCCTTTTGACGGGCGAGCTGAACAGAAGATTGGTGTCATGCAAGTAAACGAAACCCTCTCCGAAGGCTTGAAGCACGAGTTTCAGATTCTGGTGCCGGTGGCCGATCTCGACGCCAAGGTCGACGCCAAGCTCGCCGATCTCAAGGACAAGGTGCGGCTGAACGGCTTCCGGCCGGGCAAAGTGCCGGTCGCGCACTTGAAGAAGGTTTACGGCAAGTCGGTGATGGCCGAGACCATCGACGAGACGGTCAAGGACACCAACAACAAGATCTTCACCGACCACGGCTTCAAGCTCGCGGGCGAGCCGAAGATTACCTTGCCGACCGAGAAAGACGCGGTCGACGCGCTGCTGAACGGCAAGTCGGACTTGAGCTACACCGTCGCCTTCGAGGTGATCCCGCCGATCAAGCTCGCCGACTTCAAGAGCTTCTCGGTGACAAAGCCCGTCGTCGAGGTGACCGACGCCGATGTGGACGAAGCGATCAATCGCATCGTCGAGCAGAACCGTCCGTTTGCCGACAAGGGCGCCGGCGCCAAAGCCGAGAAGGGCGACCGCGTCACCATCTCGTTCAAGGGCACAATCAACGGCGAAGCGTTCGAAGGCGGCACCAGCGAGAACATCCCGGTGGTGATCGGGTCGAACACGTTCATTCCCGGCTTCGAGGATCAGCTGGCTGGGATTGCCGCCGGCGAGAACCGCATCATCAAGCTGCCGTTCCCGACGAACTACGCCAACGACAAGCTCGCGGGAAAGGATGCCGAGTTCGACACCACGGCGACGCTGGTCGAGGCGCCGCAGGCGATCACGGCCGACGATGAGTTCGCCACGAAGCTTGGCATCGAGTCGCTCGACAAGCTGAAGGACGCCGCGCGCCAGCGCATTCGCCAGGACTACGACTCGGCAATCCGCCAGCGCGTGAAGCGCCAGCTGCTCGATCAGCTCGACAAGGCCCACGAGTTCGGCCCGCCGCAATCGCTTGTCGATCAGGAATTCGAGCTGATGTGGCAGTCGATCACCAACGAGATGGCGTCGACCAACCGCACGTTCGCTGACGAGAACACCACCGAAGAGAAGTCCAGGGAAGATTACCGCAAGATCGCCGATCGCCGGGTCCGGCTTGGCCTTGTGCTCTCGGAGATCGGCGAGAAGAACAACATCACCGTCACCGACGATGAGGTCGGCAAGGCGATGGTCGAACGTGCCCGGCAGTTCCCGGGCCAGGAAAAGCAGGTCTGGGACTACTACCGCAACAATCCGGGCGCGCTGGCGCAGCTGCGGGCCCCGATCTTCGAAGACAAGGTCGTCGACTTCATCCTGGAGCTCGCCAACGTGACCGAGAACAAGGTCACCCGCGAGGAGCTTGCCAAGGAGGAGCCTGAGGACACGTCGGCCTGATGGTTGCGTGCGGCGATCGTTAACCCTGTCCGCTCAGGCAGAATTTTTGCCGAGGCGTATCGTTTGGCGATCCGTCACGAAATCAGCTTGAGCTTCCGGAGCCCTTGCCGCCGCCGGATTGGCGGTTATCTCAGGGGCTGCATCACGAGCGCTGTTCGGGGATCGGTCACTCCGCTTGCCCAACCTGCCTCGCAACACACTAGGTGAGTTATGCGCGATCCTGTCGAGACTTACATGAACCTTGTTCCCATGGTGGTTGAGCAGACCAACCGGGGAGAACGGGCCTACGATATTTTCTCCAGGCTCCTGAAGGAGCGCATCATCTTCATCACCGGGCCCATCGAGGACGGCATGGCGACCCTGGTGGTTGCGCAGCTCCTGTTCCTTGAAGCGGAGAATCCGAAGAAGGAAATCTCGATGTACATCAACTCGCCGGGCGGGGTGGTGACCTCGGGGCTTGCGATGTACGACACCATGCAGTTCATCCGCCCGCCGGTCTCGACGCTCTGCACCGGCCAGGCGGCGTCCGCCGCATCGCTGCTGCTGTGCGCCGGCCAGAAGGACATGCGCTTCTCGTTGCCGAACGCGCGCATCATGGTCCACCAGCCATCCGGCGGCTTCCAGGGCCAGGCCACCGACATCCTGTTGCACGCGCAGGAGATCCAGAATATCAAGCGCCGGCTGAACGAGATTTACGTCAAGCATACCGGCCAGAATTATCAGACCATCGAGGATTCGCTTGAGCGCGACCGCTTCATGACCGCCGAGCAGGCCAAGGAGTTCGGTCTGATCGACAAGGTCATCGAAAAGCGCCCCGACGATTCCGCGACTGCGAAGGCCGCCTGACGCCGCGCCGTGTGATCGCGACACTAAAGATGCCCCGCCGGCCCGCGGGGCATTTTTTGTGAAGAACCGTTCAGAATGCGGGTCGCAGCGAACCCATTCTGGATCAAGCGAAAAAGCTCTCAAGAAGAGGTGATCAAACCTTCCCTGAAATCGCGTGACCTAGGTCATGCAACGAACCTTTCCGGACGTTCGCGCCGTGCTAATCTTGGGACAACTGGCAAGGGAGATTCCACCATGTCGACTTCCAAAACGCCCATGCTGAGCTTCGGGGCTGTCGTCGGCCTTGCAATTTCGTTCGGCGCGATGTTCGCCACGGCCCATCAAGCGATGGCGGGCCAGATCCAGCTGATCACTCCGGCCGAAGCGCAGTTGCCGCCACTGAAGGGTGCGGTGGGGAGTGCCTCGCGCGGCATCACGCGCGGGCCGCGCATCGAACTCGTCGATACCGGGACTGACAGCGCATTCCATTCACCGATGCACCTGCAGTTGAAGTTCCAGGCCTTTGGTGGCGCGCAGGTTGATCCGAGCGCCGTCCAGGTGACCTATCTGAGGTCACCGGAGGTCGATCTGACCAGCCGGCTCAAGCCGTTCGTGCAGGCGTCCGGCATTGACGTGCCGGAGGCAGCGCTGCCGCCTGGTGAGCATGTCCTGCGCATCGATGTGAAGGATAGCGACGGCCGGACCAGTACGACGAGCTTCACGCTGAAGGTCGCGCCGTAGGTTTTCGTAATGCGCTGTCCCTTCTGCGCGGCGGAGAAAGACGACAACGCGCTGGTCTGCCAGAGTTGCAACCGCGACACCGCGGTGCCGCAGTCGCTGCGCGCCGAGCATGAGGAGCTGTTGCGCAAGCGCGATTCGCTGCGCGCGGAACTCGCGCAGGCCAAGAACAAGCTCGCTGCGCGCATGCGCTGGCGACGATTGCGCGATGCCTGACGGCCTGTCGCAACGGCTTGCGAAACCGGCTTACTTGTCGGCTATAGTCCGATGATTGAGGTCATCGGATCCCGCTGATGGAATGCCCGTTCTGCGCTGAAACCATCAAGGACGAAGCGATCGCGTGCAAGCACTGCAGCCGCGATCTGCGCGTCGTTCGTCCGGTCATCCGCGACATCCACGAGATCGTCACCGAACTCGACAAGCTGCAGCGCGAACTGGACAGCGTAAAGACCCAGCTGGCGTTGTTCGATTCTCCAGTCCGCTTCGTGTCGTTGTTTGCTGCGGTCTATGTGTTGCTGCCGGCGGTGCTGCTGGTGACCGCGTTTTACGTCGCAGAGTACACTTTTGACATCAACACGATCTGGCTGCGCATCGCGTCGATGGTGATTCCATTGCCGTTCGGCATCGTGGTGTACGGCGTCAGCAAGATCGGCTTCAAAGGTGCCTTGGGGATTGGCGCGGTGATGGCAATCGTCAGTGTCATTGGAATACTGCTGGTCTCTCATTTCCACGATGGCGATCCCATCATTCCAAAGGACTGGTTCCAGTGGAAGGAGTTGATCCAGTACGCCGTGAGCATCGCGCTTGCCTTTGGCGTCGGAAACATCATCGCCAACGTGGTCTTCCTGGTGCTGCCGTCGACCATCGCCGCAAGCGGGCAGCCCAACGCCGCGGCGTTCCGGATCGCGCGCATGCTCGGTCAGCACGTCGGGCAGGAGGGCTTGCGCCGGCGAGCGCGCCGGATTCAGGATTTGATGCATACGATCGGGCCGCTCGCAGGTCTTGCCGCCACCGCCGCGGGTTCCGTCTATGCCGGCTTGAAAGGCGTCATGGGCTGGTAATGACGTTATTCCTCTCTAGCTGTCAGTTTCCGGCACCCGGCGGCGTACCGTTATGCTGAAATATGAGTTGCTTCTGCGCCACGGTGGTCCAAATTCGGGGCCAGCCGACGGTTTCTCAACGAAATAGGCACGAAGGCTGTGGGTTTGGCGTTTATCCATTAGCTAAATCTTGATTATCGTCCCGGTAGCATCTGCGTTTGGGTAGACCGGTAAGTATGAGGCTGATGTAATAGGCGACGAATCGCGTAGGCATCTGAGTTGATGCCCCTTTTTGGTACGGAATTTGCTCCTATCTTCAAGGGGTTCGTTTGGGCGCAGAGGACCGTGTCCAGACCGAGTAGCGGCGGACGGAGAAAAGAATGAGCAAGGTTGGTGCGGGCGACTCGAAGAATACTTTGTATTGCTCGTTCTGCGGCAAGAGCCAGCACGAAGTTCGCAAGCTGATCGCAGGCCCGACGGTCTTCATCTGCGATGAGTGCGTCGAACTCTGCATGGACATCATCCGCGAGGAGAACAAATCCTCGCTGGTGAAGTCGCGCGACGGTATTCCGACGCCCAAGGAGATCTGCAAGGTTCTCGACGACTATGTGATCGGTCAGAGCCACGCCAAGAAGGTGCTCTCGGTCGCGGTGCATAACCACTACAAGCGGCTCAATCATCAGACCAAGCACAACGACGTCGAGCTCGCGAAGTCGAACATCCTTCTGATCGGACCAACCGGCTCCGGCAAGACGCTGCTGGCGCAGACGCTCGCCCGCATCCTCGATGTGCCCTTCACGATGGCGGATGCGACGACGCTGACCGAGGCCGGTTACGTCGGCGAAGACGTCGAGAACATCATCCTGAAGCTGCTGCAGTCGGCCGACTACAACGTCGAGCGGGCGCAGCGTGGCATCGTCTACATCGACGAGATCGACAAGATTTCGCGCAAATCCGACAACCCCTCGATCACCCGCGACGTGTCGGGCGAGGGCGTGCAGCAGGCGCTGTTGAAGATCATGGAAGGCACGGTCGCGAGCGTCCCGCCGCAGGGCGGCCGCAAGCACCCGCAGCAGGAATTCCTCCAGGTCGACACCACCAACATCCTGTTCATCTGCGGCGGCGCCTTCTCCGGCCTCGAGAAGATCATTTCGGCGCGCGGCCGTTCCACCTCGATCGGCTTCGCAGCGCAAGTGCATGCGCCCGAAGATCGGCGCACCGGCGAAATCTTCCGCCACGTCGAGCCCGAGGACTTGCTCAAGTACGGTCTGATTCCGGAGTTCGTCGGCCGTCTGCCTGTCGTCGCGACGCTGGAAGATCTCGACGAGGCTTCGTTGAAGAAGATCCTCACCGAGCCCAAGAACGCGCTGGTCAAGCAGTATCAGCGGCTGTTCGAGATGGAAAACATCGAGCTGACCTTCGCCGAAGAGGCGCTTGGCGCGATCGCCCGCAAGGCCATCGAACGCAAGACCGGCGCGCGCGGCCTGCGCTCGATCATGGAGGGCATCCTGCTCGAGACCATGTTCGATCTGCCGAGCCTCGAAGGTGTCGAAGAGGTCGTGATCTCCCGCGAGGTCGTCGAAGGCACCGCGCGTCCGCTTTACATCTACGCGGACCGTTCGGATCGCGCGGTCGAGAGCAGCGCCAGCGCTTGATCAGAGCAACTTTGGTATGGGCCGCCGGCGCGTCTGGCGGTCCTCTAGCGGCCCTCAAATGCCCTCTAGTGGTCCTCAAATAGTGTCTGTGTAGGGCGGCTCCCTGACAAGCTCAGGTGTCGTCGAGTTCCCTTGACTCCCCCGCTGGCGATAGCCACCTAATGGTGCCAGCGCGGATCCAAAAACGCCTGAGATTCGCAAGACTTGAGGGCCGTGACGAACGGAACGTAGCAGGGCAGGCCCTCGCGTCCATTTTTCCGGTCGATCTGCACCCGGTGACGGCCGCGTCTTCGACGGGTCGTGGACCAGGGGGGCACAAAGATAAAGGACTGCAAGACCATGACTGCCTCAAAATCACGGCCGTCGATCGTCCCGGGCGAAAGCCGCGCCTATCCGGTGCTGCCGCTGCGCGACATTGTCGTGTTTCCCCACATCATCGTTCCGCTCTTCGTCGGCCGCGAGAAATCGATTCGCGCGCTCGAGGAGGTAATGAAGAACGACGGCCTGATCATGCTGGCGACGC
Organism: uncultured Alphaproteobacteria bacterium; assembly: GCA_963763485.1. GTDB lineage: Bacteria > Pseudomonadota > Alphaproteobacteria > Rhizobiales > Xanthobacteraceae > CAWCKS01. Next base: position 348,838 of record CAVXOW010000003.1, read on the forward strand.
AGAAGAACGCGTCGGATGATGATCCTAGTCCTGATTCAATTTATCAGACCGGCACGCTCGCCAGCGTCCTGCAGCTGCTCAAGCTGCCTGACAACACCGTCAAGGTGCTGGTCGAGGGCCTGTCACGCGCCAAGATCGTCAAGCACACCGATCGGGCCGAGTATTTCGAGGCCGTCGCCGAAGCGATGGCCGACACCGATGCCGATACGGTCGAAGCCGAGGCGCTCGCGCGCTCGGTGGTGTCCGAGTTCGAGAACTACGTGAAGCTGAACAAGAAGATCTCCGCCGAGGTCGTCGGCGTGGTTCAGCAGATCGACCGATTTCGCCGATCTCGCCGATACCGTGGCCTCACATCTTGCGGTCAAGATCCCCGAGAACGCCAGGAGCATTCTGGAGACCGTCTCCGTCACCGGCCGCATGGAAAAGGTGCTCGGCCTGATGGAGAGCGAGATTTCCGTGCTGCAGGTGGAGAAGCGCATCCGCTCGCGCGTCAAGCGCCAGATGGAGAAGACGCAGCGCGAGTACTATCTCAACGAGCAGATGAAGGCGATCCAGAAGGAGCTCGGCGACGAGGAAGGTCGCGACGAAGCTCGCCGACCTCGAGGAGAAGATCTCCAAGACCAAGCTCTCCAAGGAAGCGCGCGAGAAGGCCCAGCACGAATTGAAGAAGCTGCGGCAGATGTCGCCGATGTCGGCGGAAGCGACCGTTGTGCGCAACTACTTGGACTGGCTGCTGTCGATCCCGTGGGGCAAGAAGTCGAAGGTCAAGAAAGACCTCGTTGCCGCCCAGGACGTGCTCGACCACGACCACTATGGCCTTGAGAAGGTCAAGGACCGGATCGTCGAGTATCTCGCGGTGCAGTCGCGCGCCAACAAGCTGACCGGGCCGATCCTGTGCCTGGTCGGACCGCCCGGCGTCGGCAAGACTTCGCTCGGCAAGTCGATCGCCAGGGCCACGGGACGCGAGTTCGTGCGCGTCTCGCTCGGCGGCGTGCGCGATGAAGCCGAGATTCGTGGTCACCGCCGCACCTATATCGGCTCGATGCCCGGCAAGATCATTCAGTCGATGCGGAAGGCGAAGACTCAAATCCACTGTTCCTGCTCGACGAGGTCGACAAGATGGGCGCGGATTTCCGTGGCGACCCGTCGTCGGCGCTGCTCGAGGTGCTCGACCCCGAACAGAACTCGACGTTCAATGATCACTACCTCGAGGTCGACTACGATCTGTCGAGCGTGATGTTCATCACCACGGCGAATACGCTCAACATTCCGCCGCCCTTGATGGACCGCATGGAGATCATCCGGATCGCAGGCTACACGGAGAACGAAAAGGTCGAGATCGCGCGCAAGCACCTGATCCCGAACTCGATCTCCAAGCACGGCCTGGATTCCAAGGAATGGTCGATCGACGACGATGCGTTGCTGCTGATCATCCGCCGCTACACCCGCGAAGCGGGCGTGCGAAACCTTGAGCGCGAGCTGTCGACGCTGGCGCGCAAGGCGGTCAAGGACCTGATGATCTCGAAGAGGAAGTCGGTGAAGGTCACCGAGAAGAATCTCGAGGATTTTCTCGGGGTGCCGAAATATCGCTACGGCGAGATCGAGGAGGACGATCAGGTCGGCGTCGTCACTGGTCTGGCCTGGACGGATGTCGGCGGCGAACTGCTGACGGTCGAAGGCGTCATGATGCCCGGCAAGGGCCGCATGACGGTGACCGGCAACCTGCGCGATGTCATGAAGGAGTCGATTTCGGCGGCGGCGTCCTATGTCCGCTCCCGGTCGATTGCCTTCGGCATCGAGCCGCCGAAATTCGACAGGCGGGATATCCACGTTCACGTGCCGGAAGGCGCAACGCCGAAGGATGGCCCATCAGCCGGCGTGGCGATGGCCACCGCGATTGTCTCGGTGATGACCGGCATTCCGGTCGCGCCGCGACCTCGCGATGACCGGTGAAATCACGCTGCGCGGGCGCGTGCTCCCGATCGGCGGCCTGAAGGAGAAGCTGCTGGCGGCGGCCCGGGGCGGCATCAAGACGGTGCTGATCCCCGAGGACAACGCCAAGGACCTCACCGAGATTTCAGACGCCATCAAGGGCTCGCTGGAGATCATTCCGGTATCGCGGATGGATGAAGTCATCACGCGCGCGCTGGTGCGCAAGCCCGAGGCCATCGAGTGGGAAGAGGCGGCAGTGCCACCCCCGGCCGCTGCCGGCGACGACACCGCCGAAGGTCTCACCGCGCACTAGGCAGGAACGCAACAACAAGAGCGAAACGGCACCCGAGAGGGTGCCGTTTCTGTTTGGAAGTGCGCCGACGACCGGCCTCAATCGAGCCCGGACGACAGTCGCTTCAGCAGGGATGGATTGGCTGTGGTCAGCACGACGTTGAAGCCTTCAACGGCGCCGCCGATCGGCCAGGCGGCCACGATTACATAGGGGGATTCCGCGTGGGCATCCTGCGGGCGGTAGTAGCGCTTGACGCTTTCGGTCGGCAGCAATCTCGTCTCCGGTACGGCGGGCTCGCTACCTCCTGTTGAGGTCAGCGTCCAGCCGCGCTCGCGCAATTGCTGGTCGAAGAAACCGAACACGTCGGCGACGGTCTTCCATTGCTGGGTGTCGGAATAGGCCGTGCCGACCTGCCGATAGACGTAGAGCACGCCGGCGGAGTCATCATAGGCAAGCTCGGTGCGATGCGACTCCTCCCAGAACGGGCCGCCTCCCTTGTGGTGGGCGACCTCGATGCCGAGATCGAGATAGCCCGGCGAAAACAGGGCGAACGCGCCGATCAAGAGAACGACGAGTACCGCGACGATACGCATTGGCTGATGGCTCCGTCAGCGGCCAAACAAAGTTGCGCACCACCGTGGTTAGTACCGGCCTGAAGGTTGGTTGCGGTTTCCGTTGCTTGCGTTCACGCCGAGGCGGGATCCTTCAGATTTTCGCGTGTCTTTTTCGGAAAACCGGTATCCACTTTTCCGGGACATGCGATAAACAGGCCGCAACGGGCGGTTAGCTCAGCTGGCAGAGCGCCTGCTTTACACAAGGCTGGCGCTAGAGCTAACTACCCGTAATGTAAATGCTTTTTGTGACACGCCCGCGATCTGTAACGTTTTCCGTAACAGTTTCGTTGGCGATTGGGCGGTTAGCTCAGCGGTAGAGCGCCCCGTTTACACCGGGAAGGCCGCAGGTTCGATCCCTGCACCGCCCACCATCCGCCCCTTCTTCAGCGCCCGCGAGCCGTTCGCGCGCGTTCGTGACTGGGCGCTCGGCACGTTGGGACCGATCTCGCCAGGGTGGCGGCCATGACTGTCGCCCTGGTCCGCTATTACGCAGCACGCCGGGCGTTGGCCGAGGCGCACCGCTTCGATGAGGTCAAAAAACATCCGCGACAAGGCCGTCGCTTGGCAGGCCTATGCTGAGCAGGCGAAAGACTTGACGCTGATCACGCAGGCGACCGAGATCAAGGTTTCGCGCTGAGCGTCGCGCCGGCCAACTTCTGATCGAGATGGCAGCACGCGGTGAGCGCGACGCCAAGGGTGGTGATCGTAAATCAAGTCGTGGCTGCTACTTTGATCCCGCCGCCGCCCAAGCTCGCCGACCTCGGGATCAGCAAGACTAGTTGTCACGCTGGCAGTGCCTCGCTGTGCTGGACGATGAACGCTTCGAGGCCAAGGTCGAGGGCGCGAGCAAGCGCGCCTACGATCGAATCGCTGAGCGGTTTGTGAAAGAGGACAAAATTGAACGCGCGAAGCAGCGGCACGGCGCGCTGATCGAGCAAGGCTGCACGGTCGACGACCTTGTCGCACTCGCCGCCGATGGCAAACGCTTTCCCAGTGATCCTCGCTGATCCGCCTTGGCCCTGGGAGACCTACGGCGGCGCCAGCGGCAAAGTGCGGTCGTCGCCGGATAACCACTACGGGACGATGTCGCTTGATGCGATCGCGCGGCTACCGGTCGCGCCGCTCGCCGCCGATGACTGTGCTTTGCTGCTGTGGTGCACTTGGCCGCACATCGCTATCGGCACGCACGTTGAAATCATAAAGGCGTGGGGCTTCACGCCATCAACGGCGGCGTTCGTGTGGATCAAGAAGAATGCCGGCGGTGACGGCCTGCACACCGGCATGGGTTATTGGACCCGCGCGAACAGCGAGGTCTGTTTGCTGGCGACAAAGGGATCGCCGCCACGCCTCGCGGAGGATGTTCATCAGGTCGTCATGGCCCCGGTCGCTGAGCACAGCAGCAAGCCGGAAGAGGTGCGCCGGCGGATCGAACGGACTCTTCTCGGGTCCGTATCTCGAACTCTACGCTCGTAGAGCCACCTCCGGTTGGACTGCGTGGGGGAACGAAATCCCCCGGCCGCTCGCGGAGGCGGCCGAATGAAGTTGCTCTCACCCACCGCCTGAAATGCAAAAACCCCAGTGCGCGCGGCCAGCGGCACCGGGGTCAGAAAAAGGACTGCAAGCGCATGACACATAGCCCCGACCGCAGCGGCCAGCAAGCCGCAAACATTCGGACATTCAAAGATCGCGACGACCTGATTGCGCAGATCATGAAGCGCAAGGACGTCAGGCAAGCCGATCGAATGATCGCCGTCAGGATTGCGCACTACCACAACATCAAAAACCGGCGCTGTAACCCGAGCTACGCCACGCTCGGCGTCGGCACCGGCATGTCCGAACGCACCGCCCAGCGCGCGGTCAAGCGGCTGGAACACGCCGGGGTGATCCGGGTCGAGCGCACCAAGGGCGGGGGCCGTGGTCGCACCAACAATTTCGTCCTGCTTGAGCAAGCCGAAAGGGTGACAACCCGCGACGACCGGGACGCGAAAAGGGTGACAACCGGGACCAGAAAGGGTGACAAAACGGACGCTGAGAGCGTGGAAAGGGTGACAGATGGGTGTCACCCGAACCACGAGTTCAAAGCGGTGTGGCCGCTACGCGGCCACACAACCGCGATGGAGAGAGGGACGAGCTTGCGCTCGACGATCCCGATTGCGTCGAGGCGGCCCCTGTCGGGGCCTTCGACGCGACGGAAGAACCCGAGGCCGAGACCGCCGGCACCACCGCCGACAAGCCCGAGGTCATCGCGCCGGACGATCTCGAGGTGGTCCACCGCAAGCTGCGGGCGATCTGGCAGCGCCCCCATTCGCGCGACAACAGGCCCGACAACATCGCCGCTGTGCGTCGAGCCTTGGCGGTAGCGCGGAAGATCGCGACCGACGACGAAATCCTAGCCGGCGCGCTGGCGCACGCGCAGGCGAAGTTGGCGGAGGAAGGGTCGCTGCGCTGTCTGGCTAGAGCTGAGGATTGGCTCAACGACCGCAAGTGGACGGAGCCACCGCCGCCGCCGGCGAAACAGCAACACACGGCGCGCGGAGGTCGCCGCAACGGTAGCAAACTTGACGGGCAATTCGCCCGTGAGTTGGGCAGGCGCGCGGAGGCGGATTACCAGCCGCAGAGCTTGCTGCAATGAACCCGCGCGTGGATCCGAAAAAGTGAAGGCGCGCCGCTCAAGGGCGACGTCCCGGCGGTGATCGTACCGGCCGACGGGGCCAGTAAAATCGGCCCGGCCTACTACTACCAGTTCGACAACCTGATGTTTCAGGGGACGCAGTTGGGGCATCTCGGAGAGGCAATCTTTGCGAAGGGGCACGCGGTGCCATCGGACGCTTTGCCTGTGCTGAAGCAGTTTTGGCGAGGCATCGAACGCTTGGACAACGCGGAGTGCTACCAGCCATTCGAGTACTGGACCATGCGTGGCAAGCTGATAGACACGCAGATCAAACTGTCAGTTGTCAGCGAGCACGTCGCCGACCTTGTCGACAGCATCAAGCTCGGCACGTTTGGTGCCACCGAACGGAAAGCCGCAATCTATCAGGCGCGATTGATCGAAGCGTTCATAATCGCGTGCCCGTTGGTCATCGTGCTGATGATGACCTGTTGCCAGATTCGCGATGAGGCAGAGTTTGCGCCATCCATTGCTAAGGTGCGCAAGCTGATAAAGGCGAACGGGGAGCGATGGAACGATCTCAAGGATTTGCTCGACTGGATCGAATGCGGGCCGGAGATCGACGACGAGGACGAACGGCCGTTGCTGCCGGCGGCTTGAGCGTGACGCTATCGAGGTGTAACGCCATGCCGCATGGAATCAGGCAGCGCCGCGATGCGCTGAGACCTCCTCAAGTAAAGGTTCAGCCACCGAACCTTTCGGGCGTCCATTGCGGTCGGCTTGGTGAGGCCGAGTTGCCTCAATAAATTGGTTAAGCCGCTTAATGCTTTTTTGCTCGCCGACCGAACTCTTTCGTCTATCGCCAGCGCCCGGCCGAGATACCAGCGCGCCCGCATGCGCCAACGCTTGAGCATGCCGCACTCGCGGTGTAACGCCATGCCGCATGATCGAGCCGCTGTCCCGAACAGTGCGACAGTATCTCCGCGCCTTCGACGTCGCGGCCGTGTGGATCGACGTCAGCGGCAAGGCGCACGCGGGCAACTTTGCCCATACGTGGACAATTGGTCGCGCTCACATGGACAACCCGCAAGGGCGCGCCCGGCGGGCCGGAGCGACGCCTCACTGCTGATTAGATTGGATCAATCTTTCCATGCGGCATCGCTCGAGAGCTCGCCCGTTAAACCGTTAAACCACGTGCGACCTTAGATCACCGCTCTTGAAGCTGGATTGGCGGCACGGACGGCGGTGCGGCTGTGTTCGACTGTATCGTAGAATTATACTGACTTGACGATTGAAGATGCCCCCTCGGCAAAGGCGCTGGTTCCGTGGCGGTGACCTCACCGAGGTAAGCACAATCCGGCGCGCATTCGTACGTCGTATAGCTAGTGAGCAGCTTCTTGTTATGAATGTGCACTCGATTTTGAGTGACATCGTCGACCTCAATCCTCGCGCTATATACCTCATTTCCCGTGTCATTGTTGAGCACGATGATGTTCGTAGCGCCTGGATTAAAACGCACAAAGGAAAACGTGTTTTTCGGTCCGAACGTAACGTCGGCTACTTTCGGATCTCCTATAATCGAAGTGACTTTTCGGGCAGCAGCCCCATCTACGGTTACTGACTTTGCAAATCCAGGGGTCAATTTTAACACCTGTTCCCCGCTCGATGCTGACATCCAAGTCAGCGATGCAAGTGCAATCACTCCGAGACGTAGTGCTTGCGAAAACCCTCTCATTGCGAGGCTCCATCCAATGGACCAAACAAACTTGCCAAGGGCGCGGATAAATTTTGTTGGTGCTTCATGGGCAGATGTCTGATTGAGCTGCAATCCGAACAAATACGTAAGTATTTGCCACAATCACCGGATCAGTCCGACGTCAGATCGCGCTCGGCAAGCTTGCCGGCGTTCGTGATCTGGTACCTCGACCGCCAGGGCTTCAACCGGTCACGCTCGACCAGCGCCAGCGCGGTCGCTTTGCTGCGGGTCCTTCCTGCCGGGCTTGATATGAAGGCGCAAGCTCCCGAAATTCAGTGACCGCGCAAGATCGTCTCTTGTCCGCTTTGGCGCGCATAGCGGACTGAGTTGGACATGGCGCGAGGTCCGCTGAGGGCCAAACTCGGACATCGCCAAATCTACGAAAGAACTCCTAGGCCGGGTGCGATGCTACCGAAGTCTCGTCGTCGGAGTTCGCTATTCGCAATGCGTTTACCCGTACGGGGCGGAGAGCGCTGCCATCGAACTCGACAAGGAAACAAGCAGAGACTCCCATTTGTTAATCTCCTTGGTAACGCGCGCCGTCGAAGTGAGCGACGTACGTTCGCGGAACGGCGTGACTCTGTGGCGCACGTTCCTGCGACCAAGCGCAGCACCGATCTCGCTTGCGCTCGATTGTGTCTTCAGAAAGGAACCTATTGGGACACTGCGAAGATCTGCAATCCGGTTCCAAGCAGGGCGATGCCTAAGGCTGTCAGGAGGAGCGGAGTGCGCGCCGGAGTGTTCCTGTCCTGCGTCATGCGGCGACCGAAGTAATACGCGAGCAGCACTAGCCCAGAAAGCTGCAACGCCATTCCGATGAGGAATTCCAATTTAATGTCCATCCGCGCACCACAAAAGATGTTCAAGGCTATAGCCATTTCGTCGTAAACGGACGCGCGCATATTGCCGCAAGCGAGGACCGAGTGAACAGCTTACTGATCGCGATTTTCCTGATTTGCTATCTCGCGATTGCGTTCGAGCATCCGTTGCGCATTAGCAAGTCGGCAACGGCTCTATTCGGAGCAGGCATTCTGTGGACCTGCTATGTCGTCATGAGCGGGTCGTCGGAGACGATGCACCAACTCGATGATACGCTAACGTCAGCGGCGAAGATCATCTTCTTCTTGATGGGCGCAATGACGATTGTTGAAGTGATCGATGCCCATGATGGATTCGAAGTTATCACCTCCCGCCTGCGCACGACCAACCTTAACGGACTGTTGGTCTCTATCTGCGTTGCGACATTCTTCCTGAGCGCAATTCTCGACAATCTAACAACGACGATTGTGATGGTTTCGTTGATTAGGCGGATCATCGATGATCGAAAGATCAGGTTGTTATTCGCCGCAATGATCGTCATCGCCGCGAATGCGGGTGGTGCGTGGTCGCCGATGGGGGACGTTACGACGACCATGCTTTGGATCGGCGGTCAGATCACCGCGCTTGCTATCATCAAAGGGCTGTTCTTCGCGTCCGTCGCGAACTTGATTGTACCGCTACTTGTTGTCGCAAACAGTTTGCGCGGACAAACATTGCAGCTAATGACAACCGGACAAAATCCGAGCGGCTCGCGCGTCAGCGCTTTTGATCGCAACCTGATGTTCTTTCTCGGCGCAGGAATATTGATACTGATCCCGGTGTTCAAGACGGTCTCCCACATGCCTGTGTTCATGGGCGCGTTGTTCGGCCTTGGCATTCTCTGGGTTGTCGGCGAGATCGTCCATCGGAACAAGGCTGACAAAGATAGGGAGCCGCTGACTCTTGGTCATGCGTTGAGACGGATCAATTTAAGCTCCATCATCTTCTTTCTTGGGATTCTCCTTGCGGTGGGCACGCTTGAGCACGCGGGAATACTTAACCGCCTCGCGGATTGGCTCAACCACACCGTCGGTCGCCTTGACCTTATCGTGCTGATCCTTGGAATCGTCAGCGCGGTTATCGACAACGTTCCGCTCGTTGCGGCGTCGATGGGCATGTACCCGTTGAGCCAGTATCCGCAGGACAGCTTTCTGTGGGAATTCCTCGCGTACTGTGCGGGCACAGGTGGATCGATCCTCATCATCGGCTCGGCTGCGGGCGTCGCCGCGATGGGCTTGGAGCGGATCGAATTCCTTTGGTACTTGAAACGAGTTGGCGGCCTCGCCTTGCTTGGCTATCTCGCGGGCGCTGCGGTGTACATCGTCCAGTATCGAATCATGCACCTAGCCCCATGAATGGGTGGTGTGCTCGTTTTGATTTGTAAACGCACCCGCTGAGAGGCGGTGGGTTGCGTTGCAAAAACGATGCCGCTTGCTACGGGCGGATGATGCACGCGATACTCTCCACACTTGGGGGCTATTGTATGCGTGCGTTCAAAATACTTTCCGTAAGCATGGCGCTTGTGATGTTAATCGGCGGCGTATCGGTTTGCTGCGCGTGGCTTTTGATTGAAGGGAGCTTGCCCATACCATTGGCGAGCGCTGCGCTAGCCTTCCTGGGCGCGACGGTCCTGATAGTGGAATTCCAAGATTTGGCGTCTCCTTGATCCCTCGGAATGCATCGCGCGTGGCAATCAGACCATCGCAATCACCGAAACCAAAGCTTGGATAACGTGTCATCCGGATGGACTGACGATGAGTGACCGATGTCCGACCTTGAGCATAATACTTCCGCTTCAAACCGATCTGCCGACTTGATGCCGACGAGTGGCGCTTCCGCTTCAGGGACCACAAGCGGTCATCCCCTACAGGGTGCGGAAATGCTGGCGATCGAGCGCGAGAGCGAGGACGGCCCCCACGGGTTCAACCAGAGTGGCAGGCTTGGATGGACGCTCATCGGGGTCAAACGCCAGCCCGATGACGGCCCACTGGCCCGCACGCGTCGACACGGGCCAGAAGTCGAAGCGAGAGGCGTCGAACGGGTAAACCCCTGCAGGGACCGATCGACAAGTCGTCAGTGAAGATTGCGCGGCCTCCATTTCCACATCGAGGGGCTCGATTTTGCCGCGCCTCTCGATGAACGTTACTACAGTCTCCGACATAAGTATTACGACAACAGGAACGTGGAAGAGCGCTTCGAGAGTGCTGGCCGCGAGAGAGACGATCTCCTTTGCATCGTCGGCACCGACGACATCGTGACTATAGAACTGCAGAATTGTTGCTTGCCGCATTAGGAGCGCCGCATCGTCCGCCCAGCGCCTGGCGATCGAGGCAACGCCGCTCGCAATACATCCGACAACGAAAAGCAGCCCAATAGCCCAAACGTTGGCCGGGTCATCGACCATGAGCGTATAGCGCGGCTCGGTAAAAAAGAAATTGTACGCGAGCGCCCCGAGGACTGCTGAGCAGAGGGATGGTCCCAACCCGAAAGCCACCGCAGCGACGACGACGGGTATGACATAGATGAGAGAAAGATTTGGTACGGTTACCTTGCTGTCCAACCCGACGGCGATTACCGTTGCAAAACACGTCATGACAACTGCAGCAAGATATCGCACCGCGATTGGAGCGCTTGATAGTCGCAAGACTTGAAAGGGATCGGAATTTGCGAGCTGACTTGCCTCGTTTGGCAACGTTGCTTTCGGAGTGGTCATGGCGATTGCTCTTTTGGAAGGCGGGCGTTCGTTGATAGGGTCCTCGTTTGTATGGTCCTTGGACCAAGGAGTGTCGAGCGCGAACGACCCATGATAGTCCGCTACGCGCATATGTTTTCAAGACGCTCGCGCCAGCAACGTTATAGGAATTTCATAGTTGCAGCGCGATGTCGATCGCCTGCTGCGGAACGACAGACCGATGTCCGAAGTTGGGTTAAAGGCGAAATACTCGGCGCGAGCCAATGTCTTCCGCTTTGCACCTGAAAGCGGACTAAATCGGACATGGCGTTGAGTGCCCACAACCAGCCCTGACGGGTGTCGTCCAGAACATCCGTCACGCGCTTGGTCCTTTATGCCAAAGTAGGATCCGTCTATCAAACCACTCCCGGACCCGGAGGGCGCAGGTACGCTCGTCCTCTCGTGGAGCATGCTTTGATGCCTCTTCGAGTACGCCTCCTAGTGCTGCCCAAGTAATCTGACTGATCGCCCTTAAATTCTGCAAACCGTCTGGTCGGTGTGCACCAAGTTTCATTTTCAGTTTCGATAAGTCGGAATATTCGGCGCATTCGCTTCGTGCCTTCCGGCGAACGTTCTTCCGATGATACCAACAGGCTGAAGAAGAATTGACGCACACCGGCGTAATAGCTGCCAACGTCGATATTGCGAAGCACTTGATCACGATCAGGTCTAGTGGTCGTCCCTAACGAGATATCGCTGGTGTATTTTGCTTCGATGAACCACACCCAAGTCGCCGCCTCGATAACGACGTCAATTTCTGAGATGCCCTCATCGCCGCCAATAAGTAATCCAGGTGGTGGCGCTGCGCTGCGCCACAGCCTGATCACCGTCTCATGGTCTGACGGACAGGTCGTCGATGGAACGCCCGCTGCCATAGCGAAGGTAGCCAAGCCTCTGGCGTGATCTGCCGAAGAGAGCGGAAGACGTTCCATGTGACGGCATCTTCGCTATTGGCGCTCCGCAAGTGCTTAAGTTTACTGGCGCGCATGCCGGCAAAAACCGGATCATATCGGTCGATGATGAGATTATCTCTGAAGTCAGCAGCAATTTGGACGCCGCTCGGCGACAACCGGCCTTGGTCAAAGTTCATTTGCGTTCTCGTCCGGCCTCTCGGCAAGGCACGCGCCAACCGGCGCTAAGCAAAGTGGTCAACGTTACCGCAAGCACGCTCCTTGCTCGCTTTCATGGTCACTTCGTGGGCAGATGTCTGGATGAACCGCAATCCGAACAGTTGCTTAAGTATTTGCCGCGATCGCTGAATTGGTTCGACGCTAGATCGCGCTCAGTCGCGAACTACGCCGTGAGGCCAGCAGCAAGGCCTCAGCCGTGAAGTATCTGGACGGCGAGTGTTGCGAGTAGCAGCAGCCACGAAACCGCGGCGCCAATCATTCCGACGATTGCCATTAGGTTTACCCGATGCGAAACGAGACATCGGTCAAAGCAAAGCGTCGAGTTGTCGGCAAGGCGCCGGGCCCAGCAGAAGGTTTGTGGGGCCTCGTGCGCGGCCGGAGCAGCGATTGGCGTGGTTCACGCCGAATTGGTTCATTGCCCGGTCGGGATAGAAAAGAGATCAACCTTAGGTGCTCCGATGGAGAGCACCGGTAATTCCCAGCGTCCATATGAGTCCCCCGATTGAGGGTTAATCGCCGTCAAGATCAATTTCCCCGGGGCAAGAAGCGGCATGCCCTGCATCTCTACCAGTACGCGACTACGTGGCTTTCCTTGAAAATCGGCAGTCAGTTCATTCTCAGCAAGCTGCTGTCCGTTCAGGTCCACTTTTAGCTTGAATGCGACAGTGCTTGGTTGCTCCGCTGTGGACTTCTCAAACAGCAAAGCCACCGTCAGTTTCGGAACTGCGGCCGGAAATGCGACGGCAGAGATCTCTTCCATCATGTTGATTAAACTGATCGTATTCGAGCGAACGTCTTGAATTGCGATTTCGCAACAAAGAAAGGAAAGCAACTTCATGGCTCTCGCCGCGGAAAGCGAACTACGTCAAACGTAGACGATGTTCGCGAGGCGATGCTGACCACGTTGTCCAACACATGAATAGGCAACTGGATGGATTGTAGTTGGACGGTACGTATCGATCAAAATCTGAGGAATGGGGGCATCCATTTGTACAGCGGATCTGCTCGGAATTCTTGAGCGTCCTTTAAGAACTTCATCTCTGGTTTGAGCGACAGCGCGGCCAGACAGAGATAGGGTGTAACTAGTTCGCGAATTGTGTTCGGCTCGCGTTGTATCGCGGCGACGTAGGTTTTGAGCAACTCTTCTCCCGATACCGCTTGGCTCAGAAGCGGAGTAGCTTTGTCTTCCTTGAGGCGACGAACCAGGAAGTTGGGCGTATTTGCCACGACAAAATTGGCTTCGACGTTCGAGGTGTCGATCCAGGCTGGAATGCTCATTTGGACACCCTGTAAAATTCCTTGGTCGTCCCAGGATAGGGACAGTCGTTCATATTGTGGATGACTTCATGGCACTCGCCCCACTTACTGAGCACCTTCACAGCGAGTTGCATGACCTCTACCACAATACCCGAGTGGCTGATGTCTCCCTGATCGTCGACATAAATAACGATATCACCGGGGAGGACCTCGTTGCGAGGCACCCTAACATAGTCATCATGTTGAACAATTTCTTCAACGACCCGCGGATTTTCGATCCCTGTCCTGCGGCTGGCGAAAGTAAGCCCGTGACAGTTGTAGCTAGAAGACGCCCCGCCGCGGGCGTGAAGTGCGCCAGGATGCTTGAGTTTCCAACCTTGGCATTGGGCAACCTTGCCAGGCCCCAGCGGTGATCGATCGAAGTGATTTTCGATGTTCTTTCCAAGGCGCGTCTCGGTCCTGATCGAACCCCTTAAGAGGATAACGCCCGCCATACGCTAGTTGCTCGAATTGCCTTAGTTAATGTCCCACGGATGGGCGAACAGGGTAAGGCTTTTCGCTTCCGATAGCGCATCGAACCGCAACTTTAGCGAGAGAGCAAGCGAGATCGCGCCAAAGCCGCCCCGGAGGGGGCTCGGCAAATCACCTGATCAGGCGCGCACGATCACTGTGGGCCTAGAAACCTAAAACTAGTGCTGCCCGTGTCATCATTGAGCTTTGGTCGCTGCGTTGCGCGGGTGCCAGTGCGTATGGGGCACGAGCTGTGGCCTTTGGCCGGGGGGCCGTCGTTATGTCCAAGGCCGTAAGGCCTAAAAGCGGCGCGCCTGTCTCACTGGCAGGTTTCTAGCCGGGCCGCGGTGACGCGCGGAAGGCCTGAGAGGCCAAACCAGTGAGCAACCATCATGACGGCATCATCGACTTTCAGGACGCAGCGCGTGAGGGTTCATTGCATCCTCGTAAGAGCCTCAGTTGGGGGTGTCTTTGCTTGGCCGCCACCTGCGAAAAGGTCACGGTTGCGGAGTACAGCTTCAATGAGGCTGGCATCGATTGCCCTGAGGGCGTCCAGGATTTCTCGTTTCATTGCCTCGTCGAGCATCCGGCGGCGTTCAATGTCGTGCTGGTCGGCCAGGATCGCATTCGGCGATCGAGCGCGGGTCCATGGCGAGTTCGGTATGAATGCGCGCCAGGCTGTTGAACAACCACAAGATCAGAGTTCACAATTCGACTTCAGAGATTTGGGTGATGAATGCACGAAGCGGGACCGGGAAGGTTGCCTGGTCGTTCATGTCGCTAGTTTCAGGGGCGGAGCTAAAATCGAAGTGAGCGCAACACCAACGCAACACGAGATCGAGAAAGCCTAAACAGAGTAGGAGCTCAACGTGCTAGTTGGACAGCCTTCTAAGCTGTGTGGGTCGAACGACCTCGTATGTGATTCCCATACGCTTCCCAGCGAGCAGATCGGGAAGCTGCTCCCTGCGCGAAATGGCCAATTCATCGGCACAATTTAAGCGCGGTAAGTCTCACCTGGCGGTGGCGGCATTGTGTTCTGGTCGTGCGGCCTTGCTGGCGCTGTGGACGCGCTTGCCGCGCCGATTGTAGCTGCCGCAACTGCGATCGCTACTTGTCCCAATTCTCTCCACGTTCTCGTGCACATGATGCGTGGTAAGTGCTGGCGCGTGCCTCTGACCTTAGAGAGTGGGCTCGATGAACCCACGTTCCCGTCTCGCCGCGATGGCAGCCGGTTTGCGCGCGGGAACGCTCGAGCCGGAAGACCGCGACTGCCTCGCCGAGGCGATCGAGCGCGTTGCCGCCGGCGAAGACGCTGCCGCCGCATTCGGCATCAAGCGCGGTCCCGGCCAGCGTGCGTGGCACACCTGCGAGGCGTTGGCCCAGCGAGACATGCTGCTGCGTCACGCAGCATCATGCTTCCTTGGCGGCCTGTCGGTGACCGAGCAGGCGCTTCGGCTACATGTCGAACTGTCGCGCTACCGAGCGAGCGCCTGGGCGCGCGAGCGCGTCAATGACGAATGCCCGGAGCGTCATCGCGGCACGATTTACGAAAACCTCTGGCAGGTGCTCAAGCTGCGCGATGCTGTGCTCGGGCCGCGCTCGTTGCGGCTGATCTTGGCAACGAGCTAGCCACTTTTCATTGCCAACGATCGCGTCCATCTTCCGCGTCGACCTTGGAGGAGCACGCGATGACTGACACCGTGCCAGCACCAGCACCAGCACCGGCACCAGCGCAGCCGCTGATCGGACTCCCGGCAGTAATTCGGATCGGGAATGATTTGGTCGACTGGGTGCATCTACCCGAAGCCGTCCGAACCAAGCTTCGGGAACTGCGTAGGCTGCGCGATGACGCATCGGCCGTCATGCGCGGTATTCTCGATGAGCAGCGGGAGGTTTGGGATAGCAAACGAACTGCAGAGGCCCGTCTGAAAGAACTGACCGGCAGCCGTGCTGATAGCCCATTTTACGACAGGTTTCGTCCAAACTATTACAGGCTGGAGGACGATCACCCGGAGGTGGCGGCGCAGCTAGTCAAGTTGGAAGCTGCCAAAGCCGAGATCGAGCGGCTGGCTCCGATCATCGAGACGCGCAAGCATGTGTTCAACCAGCGTGCCGGATTGGTGACGTCCATCGAGAGGTATCTCACCGAGCGTCTTGGCAGGGTCAGGCATGCGATCAGCCTTTACAGTGGTCCCGAGCCGTCACGCCAGAAGCGCGAATTCGCCGTTGATGCTGTTGAACGTTGCCGCCGTCGCCTTCGCGAACTCGATGCGGATCGTCATAGGGTCGCATCCGCTCCATGGCCCTGCGTCGAGCCAGGCGGCGCGCGCGTGAGGAAATCGAAGAGCTTGCCGAACGTGGGCAACCCAGCGCCTTGCCCTTGATCGAAAGTCGCTGACGGCTCGATGGCTTGGGGTGAGCGCCAGTTCATCGATATCAGGGTCGGACACCGTATGCTCAGCGTCGCCGACGATCCGCCAGCGTTGCCGTTGTTGTTTTGGCTTGCATAAAGATTTGCTCGTTCAGAGGATCGAGGCCGAGATCGCCGCGATTGCCGACGACGAAGATGCACTTTCAGCCCGAGCGGCGCTGTCGAGCGGCTAGCGGTGATCGATCGTGACCGCTTGGCGGTTGAGCGCGAAGAGGAGTTTTGGATCACCGTCGCGATCGCCGAAGGTGCGACCATCTTGCGTCGGCCGGACGCCGATGTTCGCGCTGTGCTGCAATTAGGCTCATAGCCTGCCTCCTCCAGACACACGTTGACTGATGTCCTCCTTTGCATCGGTCGACGGGGGCCAGCCCCGTGTTGGCCGACGATGTGGCTGGCCCCAGCGCTTTCGCCTCCAAAATTTTAGGGACCGTGTTTTCGGTTGAAAAGTATCATGCGGGGCGCGAAGCTCGCCCGCTTTGAGAATATTTCAGCCCGTTGTTTTCCTTGTTTTGTTTCTCCCAACCCTGGGCAGACCAGATCTTGCGCTATGGCGGATATCGCGCATCGGCCTTTGGGTTGCAGATGAAGGCGGCGACACGGAGTGGCGGTTTTCGCTGCGACGGGATCGCCGGACTGCGCGTCGGTCGTGCTGCTATCGGATGGCACAACTATGGGCGACGAAGCCATAGACAACTAGATCGTAGGTTGTGTAAGTAACTGATCGAATTGATAAATTCTTGACAAAATGACCCATTGTGCTATCCTTTTCGAGGGACACCCTTTGTCAAGCGCGATTGTCAAGCCCGAGCTTGCAGAAGGTCCCGGTCCTCCCCAGCAAAGAACATCGGGAGGTACCTTATGACCATACGATCCCCGCGCCGCCCTCGCGGCCGAAACTCTTTCAAACGCAACGATTTGCGGCGTGCACTCCGCTCAGCGAGCGAGGTTGGCATGATCGTAGATGCCGTCGTGGTTGGCCGTGAAGGGTTCAGGCTGGTTCTCGGGACTGTCAAGCGGGCCGCAAGCTGGCGCTGGGCCCTGGCCGTCGCGCGGCCGGCGCCCGAGGTCTCGTCATGACCCCGGTTTTAAGCTGTCGGCGTTCGGCCCCACGGCCTTGCACTGCGCGACGATTTTGACTTCTCGGCGCCGCTTGAGAAAGCGTGGTGATGAGTTGTGGAGGACAAAAGATCAGTTTGGACACACCTCTGCGTCTTGCCGATGCGGTCAGGCTTGGGTTTCAGCGGCGGCTTGACGTTAGCGGGCCTCCGCAGAGAGGCCAAGAAAGGCAACCTGGCGACTGAGACAATCGCGGGCAAGAAGTTCACGACGCTGCGTGCAATCGAGGAGATGCGATTAAAATGCCGAGACGGAGCAGGGGACCATACCTCTACTGGGTCGAATACAGAGATGGCCGATCACCAGCATGGGTCATCAGAGATGGAGGAAAGACGCGAAGCACTGGGACTCGGCAAGGGCGCGACTGAAGATGAAAAGCTCGCCGCTCTCACCAAGTACTGCATCGAAAAGCACGACCCCAAGCCGCGCGGCGTCGATAATCCCAATCAAGCCTTAGTGGCGGACTGTCTCTCGGTCTATCTGGAAAAGAAACTGGCGGCTCATCAACCGCCGGAGTTGGACAGGCGTGCCCATAGCCGTCGCAACGAAGATCGAAAGATGGTGCAGACCTTGCTCGACTTTTTCGGCCTGATGAGAGTCGGCGAGGTGACCGGCGCGGCGCAGAAAGAATACGCCGCTCAGCGAACGACACCGAACATGGCGCGCCGCGAGCTTGTAATGCTTTCGGCGGCCATTAACGACTATTTTTTCGGCCGAGGCGGCTTCAACATGGTGTTTCGAGCCGTGGTGCCAGACCAGCCGCCGCGCCGCGAGCGTTTCTTGACACGTCAGGAAGCAGCCCGGCTCATTCGCGCTGCCTGGCGGCATCGGCAAATTGAGCGCGGGGGTGGCGAGGGCCGTTCTGTGGGGAAGCACACCGCCCGCCAGATGCTTGTCGGTTTCTACACTGGTTCAAGGTGCGGCGCGATTTGCAACGCGGCGACCATGCCGACCATCGGGCGATCATACGTGGATTATGAGGCGGGTATCTTCTACCGGCAGTCTCAGGGCGGCCGCCGCACTAACAAGAGCCAGAACGCCAAGCCAAGTCCGATCCCGCCGCGACTGCTCGCCCACATGCGTCGATGGAAGCGGCTCGGCATCAGTAACCATTCGGTCATCGAATGGAACGGGAAGCCGGTCAAAAATCTCTACCGTGGCTTCATGACGGCGGTGCGCCTCGCCGGGCTTGAGACGGATAATCCTCGCCAGAGGGTCATGCAGCACACGATGCGGCACACCTCTGCAACTTGGTATCTGCGGGCAGGCGTAAATCTCGAACTGGTCGCGGACTATGTCGGCATGTCGGTGGCCACGTTGAAGGCGCACTATCGGCACCACATGCAGGGGCATTTTGAGCCGGTCATGAAGGCTTCCTATCGCTTCGGTCGCACCGATCGCGGCCGAAAATCCGTAACAGTTACGTAACGTTTTCAGGTGAACGGAGCCGGCACAAAGCGCGATAGAGCGAGACAAGTCGCATTGAAAACACACGAGAAAACCGATGACACTCTTTTTTACACGCAGGATGTCGGCGGTTCGATCCCGTCACCGCCCACCACGCTTCGCCTTCGGCTACGCGTGGCGCAGCCAAAGGCGAAGTTTGCCCCGCGTAGCTCGAAGAGCGAAGACGGGCAGCCGAAAACGAACCACCGCGAGAAGTCAAACTTGCTGCATCAGAGATCTGTTACGCTTGTCGTCTTTTATTTTCCGAAATATATCATTTAGTGTAATGACACGACTGTTTCCGGCGCGTGCGATGGCCGCAGCAGGAGGCATGCGGCAAACCAGGCGAAGCTGGCGTCCTGGGGGCGTCAAGTCACGCGAAGGCAAAGTCGTCCGACCGGACGGCGAGTCGCAAGACGGTGGCGTGGCGACGGGTGGATAGGATGTGCTGCCCGGGCAGATCCGGCATAGCCGTAAGAGCCGTCGTGCAGGGAAAGCAGGATGTTCGGCTGATCCTGTGGTGACTGAAGCTCGTACGTACTCACTACCTTTCGCGTACGAGGCCATCGGGTGCGGCTGGCATCCGGCGCTCGATTTCAAAAGGCGCGAAAGTTGAGAGCAAAGCTCGGCAAGCCTGCCGCGAGAATGATTTTGCTGTTGAAAGAACAACCCCAACAGCTTTGGCTGCGCCGAACTCTGAAGGGCAACAGCGAACGGTATTCTGTCCAGGCTGCCAGGATGTCGGCGGTTCGATCCCGTCACCGCCCACCACGCTTCGCCTTCGGCCACGCGTGGCGTAGCCGAAGCGTAGCCGTAGGCCGATCGGCTCCAGGCTGCCCTTAAGCCCGCTCCTCCCAGATCATCGCGAGATGGACGATGGTCTGCACCGCCTTCTCCATGTCTTGCACGCTGACCCATTCGAGCCGCGAGTGGAAGGCGTGTTCGCCCGCGAAGATGTTCGGGCAGGGCAGGCCCATGAACGACAGCCTCGAGCCGTCGGTACCGCCACGGATCGAGGATTTGACCGGCTTCAGGCCCGCGCGGCGGATCGCTTCGATCGCGTTTGCGATCACCTCCGGGTGCCGGTCGAGCACCGCCTTCATGTTGCGGTACTGCTCCTTGATCTCGATCTTGTAGGACGAGCGCGGATAATCCTTGATGACGTCTCGGACGATATCCTCGAGCAGCGACGCCTTCTGCTTCAGACCTTGTTCAGTGAAGTCGCGCACGATGAATTGCAGCGTTGCGCTTTCGAGCGTGCCGTTGATGTTGGTCGGATGCAGGAAACCATCACGGTCCGACGTGGTCTCCGGCGAGCAAGTGTCCTTCGGCAGCCGGTCGATGATCGCGGACGCAATCTTGATCGCGTGCTCCATGCGGCCCTTGGCGAAGCCGGGATGGGCGCTGACGCCCTGGATCGTTATGATCGCCGCGTCCGCCGAGAAGGTCTCGTCCTCGAGGTGGCCAGCGGTTTCGCCGTCCATGGTGTAGGCGAAATCGGAGCCGAGCTTCTTGATGTCGACCCTGTCGACACCGCGGCCGATCTCCTCATCCGGCGTGAACAGGATCTTGATCGTGCCGTGCTTGATTTGCGGGTTTGCCAGCAGAAAGCGCGCGGCATCCATGATCTCGGCAACGCCGGCCTTGTTGTCGGCGCCGAGCAGGGTGGTGCCATCAGTGGTGACGATGTCGTTGCCGACCTGACTGCTCAGTTCCGGATGTTCGGCGACACGAATGACCTGCGAGCGATCGCCAGGGAGGATGATGTCGCGGCCCTGGTAATTCCTGACGATCTGGGGCTTGACGTCCTTTCCGGAGCAGTCGGGCGAAGTGTCCATGTGCGAGCAGAAGCAAATCACCGGAACGCGCTTGGACGTATTGGCCGGTATTGTGGCGTAGACGTAGCCGTGCTCGTCGAGCTGCGCGTCGGCAAGCCCGAGTTCCTTCAGCTCGGCCGCCAGCAGCCGCCCGAGGTTCTTCTGCTTCTCGGTCGAGGGGCAGGTCGGGGAGGCAGGGTCGGACTGGGTGTCGATCACGACGTAGCGCAAGAAGCGCTCGGTGACGGCATGGTCGAATTTGATCGGGGGTGCCACGGTACTTCGCCTCTGACTGCTTGCTGGTGACGCCTAGCCGAAGCGCATATTCGCGCTAAAAGCAAATCATCCCGAAACTCGCCTCATCAGGCGGGCCGGGATGATCGCTAGAACAACCGAGCTTTAAGGTTAGGCGGGGATCAGACCGCTTCCTTCAGCTCCTTGGCCGCACGGAAGGCAACCTTCTTGCTGGCCTTGATGTGAATCGCCTCGCCGGTTGCAGGATTGCGGCCCATGCGGGCGGCGCGCTTGCGGACCTGGAGGATGCCGAGCCCGACGATGCGGATACGGTCGCCCTTCTTCAGGTGCTTGGTCACCTTGCTCACGAGATCGCCGAGCACCGCCTCGGTTTGCTTCTTGGACATCTCGTGGTCTTCAGAGATCGCGGCCGCCAGATGCTTCAACGTCACGGTCGTCGGGGTCGCTGCTTTCTTCGCCATAATTGGCCCTCCTCAGGGAAAGTTCAGTCCAGGAAACCTAGACAAATCGGGGCTTAAACGATTCGCCTGCGGCTTGCATACGCTGTTTTGCCTGCAAACAAAGCCTTTTTCACATCGACATGCGAAATATGGCTGTGGCAGAGGCAGATTCGCGATAACCTTGACTTGAACAAGGCGCGGCTCTAAGTCCGGTGCCTCTGCAGGTCGTCGCAGACTTTGCGGGAGTAGCTCAGTTGGTTAGAGCGCCGGCCTGTCACGCCGGAGGTCGCGGGTTCGAGCCCCGTCTCTCGCGCCACAATTTCAAACACTTAAGCCCGCATCATTGTCTCGGCTCGGACGCTTCGCGCCAGCGCGTTCGAATTGTCGTGTCGTTCTTGTTCGCTCATCGCATGTGCTGAGCCTTGGCACCACAGCTTGGCTCACGGGGCTCAATCATTGGTCCTCAGAATGCCGCAAATCAGCGCTGCGGCGGATATCGCGCCGTAGATCGGATTTGCTTGCCACGATCCGCTGCGGATGTTGGCCAACAAAAACCACGGCTTCCTTCGCCTTATGGAACAGACAATGTTCTGTGAGTTGGGGGACGAACAAAATGATTGAGATACCTCGCGGGCCAATGCGCGATTATTTGCGCGCACTTGGCCTCTACGCCATTTACATCACCACCGACGGCCGGGCCCATGCCGCCGCGGCGCCCACCGGGGACATCGCCGCCATCATGTGGACCACCCAGCGAGGTGCACGGGCAATGGCATCGCGGCTCAACAAAGGCATCTTCAAGACAATCGAGGCTGCGGCTGCGGGACTTCGCATCAGCATTTCGGACCACACCGACGTTCTCGAACGTGCGCGAGAAGCGATCCGGAAGGTCAACACCGCCCTGGCCCACGCCAAGGCCCGCGGCGAGCTTCGCACTTTTCATCGCGCCTTCGCAGAGGCCCGCCGCGAGGCGGTCGAACAGGGCATGAAGCCGCAATCTTATGCGCGCGCCTATATGCGCCTGCGCGCAGCCCTGTTCGTGTACGCCTCCAAGGGTGAGGTTTTACCCACCGTCGCGGATTTGATCGATACCGTCGTGCCGATCCCGCCGAGCGCGATGCAGAGGCCAAACGAGCGGAAACGAAAGCCGAGCCGTCCGGCCGGACGCGACCGAAGCACCACGGTCGCTGCGCTGAAATTTACCTAAGCAATACCGAGTGTCGTTTCGGCAATGTAGCGCGCTAGCGCAGCCGGCGTGTGTTCGGCCAGCACGAACTCGCGCCCAGCCAGAGCCATCGTGCTCAGGCGCTCACGGTCCCGCAGCGCGCGAGTAACTGTCTCGGACAGGTTGCCGCGTTCGATGTCGTAGTAGAAGCAATGCTCGCCGTCGCGCAGCGGCTTGTAGCGCTCGACGGTCTGGCGGTTGAGGATTGGCACGGAGCCGCAGATCGCCGCTTCATAGGTGCGGAAGCAGTCGTAGCCGTAGCCTTCCGGCGACCACGTCAGCCGGGCGCGCGCGATGCGCGCCAGGTATTCGTCGAGCGGTAGTGGCTTGTCGGGGATATCAACGCGGACGCCTTGGTCGCGCAGCGTGAGCAGCTCCGCCAACCCGCGCTCGCGTACCGTCGATGAGCCGGCCACCCTTCCGGCAAAGAAGATGTCCGCTGTCTTCTGATCCGCCGGCACAGGCCTGGCGGTCGGCAGCGCCTCGCGGCCGTGTGGTAGCCCGAGCGAAATCGGCCTCAGCTTTGCGACGCGCCGGCGCTGCTTCTCCAGCATGCGGAAGCGCGGTGTCGGCAGGCGCTCGTGCACGGTGCGCATGAACACGCGCCAGCGGTCGACCGGCAGTTCGCGTTTGAAGAACAGTGTCGCGCGATCGAGCAGGAATTGGTTGTGCCTGAAGATGAACGGCGAGTCCTCCCAATCCCAGATCGCGATAGGCGCTGCGACGCGGCCCCGGAGCATTTCCGGTCCGAAAGATCGGAAATAAGGCATGACCCCGCGCAGTGCGGAGCGCCGAAACAGCG
Source organism: uncultured Alphaproteobacteria bacterium (assembly GCA_963763485.1). Lineage (GTDB taxonomy): Bacteria > Pseudomonadota > Alphaproteobacteria > Rhizobiales > Xanthobacteraceae > CAWCKS01. The sequence continues at coordinate 372,058 of CAVXOW010000003.1, forward strand.
AACGCGCGATCGCCTGCCAATGCCAGGGCGGGAACGGGCCTGGTTGCACCACGACGAGATCGTGGTCCGAGCTGGCGAGTGCCCGCGCCAGCGCCGGCAGCGATGCCAGTGTCACCAGTCGGTCGTGCGGGCCGCGATCCGCAAGCGTCGGCGCCGTCGACCAGTGCGTCGTGGTCTGCGGGTAAGCCTCGCGCATCAAACGATGCTCGCCGATCTCGAGAATGCGAGGCGCCGATGTCATTGCCTCACCCGGGCTGGTGTCTCCGCAGCCATGATATCGGCGGCGCGATCGAGGCCGGAATAGAGGTCCGCTCGTTCTCCATAGGCGGCGCCGTTCTTACTCCAGCTCAAACGCCGCTCGGCCGATTGTGCCTGCGCGAGAGCGTCGATCAAAGCGCGCTGCCGAAACGGCTCTTTGATCACGACGCCCGCATCTGCCGTTGTGACATGAGGGGCATAGCCGCAGATGTCGGTCGTTACAACGGACAGGCCGTTGACGAGGGCTTCGAGGATGACCGTACCTGTCGTGTCGTAGCGCGCGGGATGAATCAGCAGGTCGGCGGCGGCCATCAGTTGCGGGATGTCGTGGCGCAGGCCTAACAGCTCGATGCGATCGGCGGCGTCGGTGTGGCGGGCCCATCGCTTCAACGATTGACCGTGCCGGGATTCCGCTGCAATGCCGGCGATCAGCAGGCGCGCCGCGGGAAACTCCTTGAGTGCCTCGACCGCGCGATCGAGCCCCTTGACCCGTGGCTGTGTTGCAATCGCAAGCCAGACCAGCTGATCGGGCCGAAGGCCGAGCGCGGCGCGCATGGAGTTCCGGCTGCCATTGGCGCGTAGCTCGGGTTGGCGGCGAGTTCGGTCGATCGTCGGCGGCAGCAGCACAAGCCGCGCCGGCTCGGTGGACCAGGCCCCCTGAAATTCGCGGAGTTGCCGCTCGCTGAGCAGCAGGCATTGCGTCTTCCCGCCGGGAGCGAAGCTCGCGGCTTCGAGATTGATCATCGTGCGTCGCCGGCCGGTCAGCTGCGCAAAAGGCGAGGGCGTGCGGGCCGCGACGCACGGATCGGCACAATAGAGCAGGTCCAGTCCCTTCAGTTTGCCGAAGCCGACAAGACGGTCGAAGCGGCCGGCGCATCTGCGCACGACATCACCGGCAAAGCGCGCATCGCGCCCGTGATTGGTCCAGGCGCGATTCGGCAAGAGTTCGATCGCAGCCTGGCCGGGCAACTCGCCGCGGCGATTTTCCGCAAACAGCGTCACCGTGTGACCGCGAGCCGCAAGCCGCGACGCAATGGCGAGGCAGTCGCGTTGCAGCCCGCCGCCGGCAAAGATGCTGACGATCGCAAACGCAATGTTCATCGCGCGACCTGCCGCGAACGGAAAAGCTTGGCGCGGAACGCGCGGATACGGCGCTCGATCGTTTTCCCAACACTTGGGGTCGAAATCGCCCGGAACGAGAACTGCTGTGTCCCCGCCGCGGTCTTCCGCAGGGCCTGATAGAGTTGTCCAGCCAGCACGGCCGGACGCCGCAGCGCGAAGGCGGGATGATCGCCCAGCCGGTTGCCCTCGTCGGGAAAGTCCCTTGCCAGCGTAAGCAGAGCGTCGGACCACGCCGCCCGCGTATTGTTCGGCACGATGTGGCAGGGCAGGTCGCTTTCGGTGAAAGGCGGTGCCGCCGAATAGGCGCCAGCAATTCGGCTCGAACCGTATTGCGCGATCTTGATGTCGGACTTGCTGTCCGCAAACGTTTGTTGCGAAGGCGGCAGACTCAAGCTCAGCGGCGCGACCGCAATGAACGGTTCGCGCGCGAGCAGGTCGAGATAGGCCGATGGCTCCAGCCAATCGATCACCTCACGCGACGGGAAAAAATCGAGCAGGCGCTGCGAAAATCGTCCGGCCATGACGATCTTGGTGTTGAGCAGCTGAATGGCATCGTTGATACCGAGGCAGGCCTCGTCGAGGTCGGGCGCATGCATCGGTTGCGCGCTCGAGGCCCAGAAGAAGTTAGGCCGCGTGCGGGGCTTGCTTGCCGGCGGCTGGTCGCGGCCAGGATTCGGCAAATAGCTTGCCCGCGGGCCAAGTCCTTTGGGGAGCTTCTGGTCAATCGTCTGCAACAGGCGGCGCGAAGGCGCGGTCACGATGTCCGCGTGTTCCAAGCACCAGCGGATCGAGTGCTGCTCGGCGACGCGACGGGCACCATGAACCTCCCCGGAAAGGAGGAGATCATCGATGTCGTAGACGAACGGACCGCCGACTGACGTCAGCCAGTTATGTTGGCGACGGCTGAGATTGCGGTGGGTCAGCAGAACATCGTATTCGTTCGACCGAACGCCGCAGACAGCCATGTTGCGGTCGACGGCGGCGTAGCGGATTTGCCGTGAGGCCGAGAGTGTCTCCAGCAACGGGCGGATGCGCGCGTTTGCGGCGACATCGTCGGTATGGAAAAAAAGCACCCGAAGCATCGGCGACACAGGGGGAGGGGGTTTGAAGTTCAATCGCCCGCACATCCGAGCGGGCGATCTTGATCGCTATTTGGTCTGTTTGAGCCACGCCGCCCCTGTTGTACAGCCCGATATTTCGCGGCTAATAGACCGACCCCGCGGGCGCGTCGATTTCGATGTTAACGATTTCGTCGGTCTCCGCCTGGCCAGGGCGCAACAGGTATTGCCGAAGTCTGAAGCCGTGCGATCCGCCGATCTCGATTCAGAAAAACGCCCGATCGCGGTGCTGGTCGACCGCGAGGGGCTGGGTGACGCGCTGCTGAAGCTGCCATTCCTGCGCGCGGTGCGCCGCGCGTTCCCCGATCGTCCGCTGTGGTGGATTGCCACGCACCAGACCTCGATGGCGCACGAGATGGCGCCCTGGGTTGCCGGCTTGATCGATCGCACGGTCGAATATGCCGGCCTGACCGAGCCCGCGGGCGATGTCATCCCGCGTCTCAGGGCTTTGCCGGCGTTCGATCTGGTCTTCGACTCGCGGACGCGTTTCGCCACGGTACTGTTGGCGCGAATGCTGCTGTCGCATCGCGGCTTCTACGCGTGCCTGCCAGGCTACATGCTGTCGACCCGCCGTCCGCGGGGACACTTCACGCGGCCTGACAACATTGCTGAGCGGATGCTTTCGCTTGCCGAAGCCGCAATCGGGCAGCCAGTCGATGCCAGCGGCGAGTTCAAACTGTCGGCCAACGTTGAGCAATTCGCCGCAACTGTCTTGCCCGCCAGCCGGACCTACGTCGGGCTTGCCACAGGCAGCCGTGAAGCGCGCAAGAACTGGCCGACCGCGAATTTCGTCGCGCTCGCCGTGAGGCTGGAGCGCGCAGGGTTGACGCCGGTATTCCTGATTGGGCCGCAAGAGCTTGAACTGGTCGACGCGCTGCGGGAGAGGGTGCCGTCCGCGCTGTTTCCGGAAGCCGACCCCATCGATCCCGCCTTGCAGCTGCGGCCACTGGAGTTTGCGATGGCGATCGGCCGCCGACTTGCCGCGGCCGTCGCCAACGACAGCGGCATCGGCCATCTGCTCGGGATTCTCGGCACGCCTTTGGTGAGCTTGTTCGGTCCGACCGATCCGGCGCGCTGGCGGCCCTACACGTCGGCCGGGGTCCTGATCCGCGCGCAGGATTTCGGCGGTGAAGCCATGGAGGCCATATCGGTCGATCCGGTGTTCGCCGCTGTAAGCCGATTGCTCAGCTCTTCGCCGCAGCCAGGCCTTGCAGGCGCTGTTCCCACGCCAGTGCGTGGCGGAGAATGACGTGAATGTCGTCGTACTGAGGCGACCAAACAAGCTTTCGACGGATACGGCCGTTGGCGGCGATGATCGCATCGATATCGCCGGAGCGGCGTGGGCCGATCTCAACCGGAAAATCACGACCTGAAATTTGCTTCAAAGCGCTAACGATCTCCAGGACCGAGTAACCGCGTCCGTAACCGCAGTTCAGCGTGGTCGACGCGCCACCCTGTGCGAGATAGTCGAGTGCCGAAACATGCGCGGCCGCAAGATCCGCCACGTGGATGAAATCGCGAATACAGGAGCCGTCGGGTGTGGTGTAGTCTGTGCCGAAAATCTGGAATTTCGGTCGCTGCCCGAGCGCCGCCTGGGCGGCGAGTTTGATGAGCGCGCCGGATTCGAGCTGTCCCGCCCGCAGCGCCGGATCGGCGCCGGCGACGTTGAAGTAGCGCAGGGTGCAGAACCGCAGGCCGTATGCTGATCCGGCATCGCGCAATATCGTCTCCGCCATCAGCTTGGACGCACCGTAAGGCGATAGCGGATTGAGCGGAGCATCCTCATCGACCATTTGCGTTTGCGGCGTCCCGTAGACCGCGGCCGTTGATGACAGGACGAACTCAGCGACACCATGCTCGATCGCGGCTTGCAGCAGTGTGCAGGTCTTCGCGGCGTTGTTCGCGTAGTAGAGGAGAGGTTGGCTGATGGAGTCCGGGACGGACGTCGACGCCGCGAGATGCACGATCGACGTAATCTTGTGCTGCTCGATCAGGCGACCGATCAAAGCTGCGTCGCCGACGTCGTCTGAGACCAGCTCGACGTCAGGCGGCACCAGTGATCGCGAGCCCGTCGACAGATCGTCGACGACAACACAGGGCCTGCCACGATCGCGCAGTGCCAGCACCACGTGGCTTCCGATGTAGCCGGCACCACCGGTCACCAAAACCGTCATTCATCCTCTCAAATCTATCGCGATACGATTGGGCCTGTTCCATGGGCGGGATCATCATTGGTCCATCTATCCCCGAAACCTTCGCAGTGTCCAACTAGCCATTGATCGATGCCCAAGACACCGGCTAAGCATGCCCATCAAGGCTTGGTGCGCGAACCCTTGGAGCCCTAGCTGTGGCCCGAATCTGTGATAGCCGAAATTGGATTTTGGTGATTGACGACGCCCTCCATCCGGTCGCCCCAACAGAGGCGCGCACAACGTTCAGCGGGAAGCCAAGGACAGCGCTGGCCGACAATTCGAAGCCGGCCGTGTCGTATTTCCGCGCGCTGTCGCGTTGACGTCGAACGACATGTCATCGGCTGAAGCCCGTATCGGGCCGGACGGTTGGCGGCGGCTCGCCGCGGTCGCGGCAATCGGGATTGCCGTCGTCTACTTCCTCTATAACGCGTGCAAGTTTCGCATAGCCACCCTTGCGCTGCTGAGTGGTGATGCGAGCATCATCTTCCAGAGTTCGCTGACCATCGCTGGATCCGGCCGATATCCGGCGCAATCCGCGCTCGGCAATTTCAATGAAATTTTTCCGTACCCGCCTCCGGCGGTCCTGATATTTGCCGCGCTGGCGCAGCTCGGCCCGACGATTTTCATGGTGGTCATTGAAGCCCTGACCTTCGTCGCGCTCTTTGCCGTGGTGCGGCTCAGCGTTTCTTATGAAGAACGCGCAGTCGTGCGCCTGTGGCCGCTTCTGCTGCTGCCGGCAATCCTCTTGACCTACAATCCGATCGAATACGATCTGTTCGGCCGGAACGTCAACTTGTCGATTCTGGCGCTGACGCTGTCGTCGTTTGCGCTGTTGAGCCGCGCGCCAGTCGCGAGCGGCGTGGTGCTGGCGCTGGCGATTTCGGTGAAGCTTTATAGCGGCTTGCTGTTGATCTGGCTGATTGTATTCAATCGCAGGGCGGCCATCAGTTGTATCGTGGCGCTCGCCGCATTCTGGGTCGTCGCGCCGTTGCTTTATTGGGGCGGCGCCGGCGCAGTTCAGATCTACCACGACTGGCTCGATCAACTGACGATTGCCAATGGAAGCTGGGTGTACGCCCTGGCGGGCACCGGTTCCGGACCGCCATTGATCACGCTGCGCCTTGCCGCCTCGCGCCTGTTGGCCGCCGATCCCTTCGGATCTGACGTCAGGCATTTACTGCTGTTGCTGCAGGCGGCCTGGATCACCGTCCTTGCCGTCTACGCCTATCGGGCCTGGCGGCGTCCGGCATCGGAAGGTGCCTCGCGCGCTACATTGGCCGACTGGTTTGTGCTGCTCGTGGCGCCGCTGCCCTTCAGCCCGTGGTTCGAGCCCTATCATGCCGTCGCGCTGATCCCTGGGTTCGTCCTCTGCATGCTGCTCGTGCTCGACCGAAGCCAGGGGGCGCGCGCGAGAGCGGTCATGGCGTTGGCCTGCGCCGCGTCGGCAGTGGTCAAGGAGCTGCCGATGGCGTTCGAGATGCGCGGCTTGGTCTTCACCGCTCAATTCGCGTTCGTGATCCTGGCGCTGAGTATGGTCCGGCCGGCCTTGGATAGGCAGACGCGGCCGACCGGCGTCGCGGTTGATTGAAAACGACGATGCTGTAGAGACTGGCCTGTCATGGTTTCGATTGTCTTTGCCGATACGACCGGTCGCTATGACGGCACCGATTTCGAGCGCAGGCCGCTCGGCGGAACGGAATCGTCCTTGGTGCAGCTGGCGCGCGCGCTCGCGCAGCGCGGCCACGAGGTCACTGCGATCACCAATTGCGAGCGCGTCGTCGTCGACCGCGGCGTGACGTGGCGGCCATTCGGTTCGGATCTGCCCGAGAGCTGCGACCTCTACATTCCGCTCCAGCATCCGCGGTTATTCGGCCTGATCAAGCGGCCGCGTCGGCTGGCGGTCTGGGTGGTCTGGCGCGGCAACAATCTGAAGCATTACAAACAAATCTGGCGGATGTGGTGGTACCGGCCGATTCCGGTCCTGATGAGCCTGATGCAAGTCCGGCAGTACTCGCCGTTTCTGCCGCCGCGAAATCCCCACATCGTGATCCCGCACGGGCTTCCCGATGACATCAGGGGACACCCTCCGCTCGATGAGCCGCCGGGGCCAGAGTTCATTTTCGCGTCCAACCCGACGCGCAACCTTGAGGGGATCGTCCGGATTTTTGCCGAGCGCATCCTGCCGGCGCGACCGGACGCCAGGCTCAGGGTGTTTGGCACGATTGCTGCAGTCGCCGATCCCTGGACGCAATGGCAGGGTACCTCGCTGCCGCCGAACCTGTCGGATGCGGCGCGCCGGGCGATCGAAATCCGCACCGCCGTTCCGCGGACGGAACTGATGGCGGCGATGCGCGGCGCTCGCGCCATGATCTACCTCGGCCACAAGACAGAAGCTTTTTGTCTCGCGCTTGCGGAGGCCCAGGCGTTGGGATTGCCATGCGTTGTCGCGCCGGTCGCGGTGCTTCCGGAGCGCGTCATCGACGGGGTCACTGGCTTCGTGCGTGGCGACGACGCCTCGTTCGCCGAGGCTGCCCTATCGCTTGCGAACGACGACAAGCTATGGCGACGGCAACACGAAGCTGCGTTGAAGCTGCAGCAGGGATTGTCATGGTCCGAGGTTGCCGCTCGGTTCGAGCAGGCGCTGTTATCCGACATGATTGCGCTTCGGCAATAAGGGACATGAAGGGGTACTTCGCTGGCGCTGCGATGCCTCGACGCGGCCTGCGCTCATGGGGTAAATTCAGGTCCGATGTCAGCTCCCATTGGTTACTCCGCGCTTTGTCTTGACCGGCAGCTCGCCGCAGCAATTGCGTTTCGGCCCCGGCTTGATCAGCTTCGGTTGATCGCCGACGAACCCGGCAATCTCAGTGTCTTGCAGGGGTTGCAGCTCTACGCGCTTTGTCTTGAATATCGTCCCGATCTCATCATCGAACTCGGCCGAGGTTACGGTAACAGCACCTGTGTCTTCGCCAGTGCGGTGGAGACGACAGGTCACGGCAGGTTTGTCAGCTTCGACCTCGACAGCCTCTGGCACGATCTCACGCTACCAAAGCTCATTGCTGCGGGCCTTACCGCAATTACCGCACGGGTCGATGCCCGCACCCAGGATATCGCGACGGTGGATTTCCGCGCCCTCATCGGCGATGCCCAAAAGGTCTTTGTCTTCTGGGACGCCCATGGCTGGGAAGCGGCCGAGGGCGTGTTATGCGGGCTTATGCCGGCGCTCGCCGCCCGCGATCACGTCGTGGCCTGCCACGATGTCACAGATAGCCGATACGTGGAGGTGCCGCGCAGCTATGACGGGCGTTTCTTCTGGCGCGGGCCGGCAACCAAGGAGATTTCGGCGCGATACAACATCGGCTGGCTCAACACCCAAGAGCCGCAGTTTCTGCCGTTGATGGATTTTCTCTGGCGCAACGATTGTGAGATGCGGAGCGCCGACGAGGATCTCGCACTCTGGCGACGGACTCATCAAGCGCGACAAGCGGAGCTCGAGCAGGCGATCGGCGCCGATGTCTTTGCACCCGGCTGCCACTGGACTTATTTCTCGCTGAACGATGCGACGGCCTCCCTGGTGTTTCCCGCGCAGATGGAGCGGCCGCAAGCGGCCGGGCCGCCGCCCGCCGCGCAATCCGAACAACGCACGATCGTGCAGCGGGTGCTGTCACGCTTGTCACGTTAGCCAAGCAACCAGGCTCCGCATCAACTGGAGAGCACAACGATGCCTTCACTTACGAACCGCACCTACAAGCTGGCCGTGATCGCAGGCGATGGTATCGGCAAGGAAGTCGTGCCCGAAGGCCTGCGGGTGCTCGAAGCGGCTGCCGCGAAATTCAAATTCAACCTGCAGCTCGACACCTTCGATTTCGCGTCCGCCGACTATTACCTCAAGCACAAGGCAATGATGCCGGAGGACTGGAAGCAGCAGATCGGCAGCCATGACGCGATCTTCTTCGGCGCGGTCGGTTGGCCGGCGGTCGTGCCCGATCACATTTCGCTGTGGGGTTCCCTGATCCAGTTCCGGCGCGAATTCGACCAATACGTCAACTTACGGCCAGTGCGCTTGATGCCGGGCGTGCCGACACCCCTGGCCAACCGCAAGCCGGGCGATATCGATTTTTTCGTCGTGCGCGAGAATACCGAGGGCGAGTATTCGTCGATTGGCGGCCGCATCTTTCCGGGCACCGAGCGTGAAGTGGTGGTGCAGGAAACCGTGCTGACCCGGATCGGCGTCGACCGCATCCTGAAGTTCGCCTTCGAACTCGCGCAGAGCCGCCCCAAGAAGCACCTGACCTCGGCGACCAAGTCCAACGGCATTGCGATCACGATGCCGTATTGGGACGAGCGGGTCGAGGAAATGGCCAAGCGGTTCCCGGATGTGCGCTGGGACAAGTATCACATCGATATTCTGGCGGCGCATTTCGTGATGAACCCGGACCGCTTCGACGTCGTAGTCGGTTCGAACCTGTTCGGGGATATCCTGTCCGATCTCGGCCCAGCCTGTACCGGAACCATCGGCATCGCGCCGTCCGGCAACATCAATCCCGAGGGAAATTTTCCCTCGATGTTCGAGCCGGTCCACGGCTCGGCCCCGGACATCGCCGGCCAGGGGATCGCCAACCCGATCGGTCAAATCTGGTCAGCTGCGATGATGCTCGATCACCTCGGGGAAATGGAGGCCGCCAAGGCCATCGTAGCGGCCATCGAGCACGTCCTGCCCGATGCCCGACTGCGGACGCGCGATCTCGGCGGAACGGCCAATACGATCACCTGCGGCAAGGAAATTGCGCGTGTGCTGGGCTGATTCTCGGCGGGCGAGCGCTGCCCGTGAGAGTCGATGCTGACGTTCGGCTGCCGTCTGCTCCGGGCGGCGGAAACAGGCAGGTTGCCGGTGTTCCGGATCCACCGGATGGCGCTGGAAACAAAGCACTAAATCGGTCCGTGCAATTTCGTTTGACGCATGGCGCGGTTGCCTTGCCACCCCTGTTGCGCTGCGCTAAGCCTCTGAGCCTCCCTGATGTTCCCGCGAATCCGTGGGCTTGCTTCAGACCATGACAGAGGGCCGTCGATGAACGGAATCTTGCTGAATTATCTGCCCCTTGTTGTGTTTATCGGTATCGCCGGCGTGATCGGCGCCGCGCTGCTGGTGGCACCCTTCATTGTCGCCTATAGCCAGCCCGATCCGGAAAAGCTGTCGGCCTACGAATGCGGCTTCGATGCGTTCGATGACGCGCGCATGAAATTCGACGTCAGGTTCTATCTTGTCGCGATTCTCTTCATCATCTTCGACCTCGAAGTCAGCTTCCTGTTCCCGTGGGCGGTCGCGTTCGGCAAGCTCGGCGCGCTGGGCTTCTGGTCGATGGTGGTGTTCCTGGGCGTGCTGACGATCGGCTTTGCTTACGAATGGAAGAAGGGCGCGCTCGAATGGGATTGACGCCGACCACAGGGGCAACCGCGATCTCGCAATCGGCAGCCGGCATTCTCGACCCGCGCACCGGCCGGCCGGTCGGCGCCGACGACCGCATGTTCCTGGAAATCAACAACGAACTGGCCGACAAGGGTTTCTTCGTCACCGCGACCGATGATCTCATCACTTGGGCGCGCACGGGCTCGCTGATGTGGATGACGTTCGGGCTCGCCTGCTGCGCCGTTGAGATGATGCAGATGTCGATGCCGCGCTATGACGCCGAGCGCTTCGGCTTTGCGCCGCGCGCATCGCCGCGCCAGTCGGATGTTATGATCGTGGCGGGAACGCTGACCAACAAGATGGCGCCGGCGTTGCGCAAGGTCTACGACCAGATGCCGGAACCGCGCTACGTGATCTCGATGGGCTCGTGCGCCAATGGCGGCGGCTACTACCACTATTCGTATTCGGTGGTGCGCGGCTGCGATCGGATCGTTCCGATCGACATCTACGTTCCGGGCTGCCCCCCGACCGCCGAGGCGCTGCTCTATGGCGTCATGCTGCTGCAAAAGAAGATCCGCCGAACCGGAACGATCGAGCGCTAACAGGCACGCGTTGCTGACATGATGGATGACGCCAAATTGACGTCGCTTGGCGAGACGATTGCGGAGGCGCTGCAGGGCAGCGTCCGGACCGCAGGCGTGACCCACGGTGTGCTGGTGCTGGAAACCGAGCCGGCCAAAATCGTCGACGTCGTTCGGTTCCTGCGCGACGATCAGCGCTGCCGCTTCATCAATTTCACCGATGTCACCGCCGTCGATTATCCTAGCCGCGAGCGGCGTTTCGATGTGGTCTACCACTTTCTGTCGCCGACGCTGAACGCGCGCGTTCGCATCAAGCTGCAGGCTGATGAGACGACGCAGGTGCCGTCGATCATCGACGTGTTTCCCGGCTCCGACTGGTTCGAGCGCGAGACCTACGATCTCTACGGCGTGATCTTTACCGGCCACCCCGACATGCGTCGGCTGCTGACCGACTACGGCTTCGATGGTCACCCGCTGCGCAAGGATTTTCCACTCACCGGTTTCGTCGAAGTTCGTTACGACGACCAGCAGAAGCGGGTCATGTACGAGCCGGTGAAGCTCAACCAGGAATTCCGCAACTTCGATTTTCTCTCGCCTTGGGAAGGCGCGGACTACCCGCTGCCTGGTGACGAGAAGGCAACGCCGAAGGCGAACTGATGGCAGAGGGCTCGCTCCGCAACTTCACGATCAATTTTGGTCCGCAGCATCCGGCCGCGCACGGCGTGTTGCGGTTGGTGTTGGAACTCGATGGTGAGGTGGTCGAGCGCGTCGATCCGCACATCGGCCTACTTCACCGCGGCACCGAGAAGCTGATCGAGCACAAGACCTACCTGCAAGCGATCCCGTATTTCGACCGGCTCGACTATGTCGCGCCGATGAACCAGGAGCACGCGTTCTGCCTCGCGGCGGAGAAGCTGCTCGGCATCGAGGTGCCGCGCCGTGGCCAATTGATCCGGGTTCTCTACGCCGAGATCGGCCGCCTGCTGTCGCATCTGCTCAACGTCACGACGCAGGCCATGGACGTCGGCGCGCTGACCCCGCCGCTGTGGGGTTTTGAAGAGCGCGAGAAGCTGATGGTGTTCTATGAGCGCGCCTCCGGCTCGCGCATGCACGCGGCCTATTTCCGCATCGGAGGCGTGCACCAGGATCTGCCGCCGCAGCTGATCGAGGACATCTCGAACTTCTGCGATCCGTTCCTGAAGGTTTGCGACGATCTCGAGCGGCTGTTGACCGACAACCGCATCTTCAAGCAGCGCAACGTCGACATCGGCGTGGTGTCGCTTGATGACGCCTGGAAGTGGGGTTTTTCCGGCGTGATGGTGCGCGGTTCGGGCGCAGCGTGGGATTTGCGCAAGGCGCAGCCCTACGAATGCTACAACGAGATGGATTTCGACATCCCGATCGGCAGGAACGGCGACTGTTACGACCGTTATTGCCTCCGGATGGAAGAGATGCGGCAGTCGGTTCGCATCATGAAGCAGTGCATCACCAAGCTCCGCGCGCCGGACGGGCAGGGCCCGGTCGTCATCGAGGACAACAAGATCACGCCACCGCGTCGCGGCGAGATGAAGCGCTCGATGGAAGCGCTCATCCACCACTTCAAGCTCTACACCGAGGGCGTGCACGTGCCGGCCGGGGAAGTCTACGCCGCGGTCGAAGCGCCGAAAGGCGAGTTCGGCGTCTATCTCGTCGCCGACGGTTCTAACAAGCCGTACAAGTGCAAGATCCGCGCGCCGGGCTTCGCCCACCTGCAGGCCATGGACTTTCTCTGCCGCGGCCATCTGCTCGCGGACGTCTCGGCCATCCTGGGCTCGCTCGACATCGTGTTCGGCGAGGTCGACCGATGATTGGGCAGAACCAGAGGCTTTGACAATGGCACAGCCGGTTCTTGCTTTCGATCGTCGGACGGGAGCGCTTGATGGCGCGACCGCGGCCGAACGTCTGGCGGCGGTTGCCTTTCAGGCCGGGGCCCGGATCAGTTCAGCGTGGTCGTATCGCGGCTTCGGCGCCGGCTGCAAGGCTGTACGCACCATCCTGCACGAGCGCGATATCATCGTCCGGCTGGATGACGACGCGCTGTTCTCGTTTCCCTATGGCGACGGTTACTGGAGCCTGCTGCTCGATCGTAATTACCATTACGAGGCAGACCTCGAGCTGTTCTTTCGCGGTGTTGCCGACGCCGACTACACCCTAATCGATTGCGGCGCCAATTACGGCTACTGGTCGGTGCTGGTCACCAGCAAGCCGTTCGGTGCACACCGCTCGATCGCAATCGAGCCGTCGTCGCGGACCTTCGCCAAGCTCACAGCCAACGCCAAGATCAACGGCAATCGCTTCAAGCCGATGCAGCGGGCGATCGGCGCCAAGGCCGGCACTGCGCATCTATCCGGTTCGAAGCACGAGAAGCTCAGTATTGTGGGCCCGGCCGGCCAGGCAGGCGAGGAGGTCGCGGTTATCGCGCTCGATGATCTCGTCGAGCAGACCGTCATCACCGCGCTCGGACGTTATGTCATCAAGCTCGACGTCGAGGGCGTTGAGGTCGAGGCTCTGAACGGGTCGACCAGACTGCTGCAGTCCGACTGCGTCGTGATCTGCGAGGAGCACGGCAGCGATCGCAATCACACGATCTCGCGCCACATCCTGGGCAAGACCGATAAAAAGCTGTTCTGCTACGACCCCGAAACAGGCCACTTCGAGCACTTGCGCGATGTCTCGGCGCTCGACCGCATCAAGAAGGCCCGCAACATCGGCTACAACGTGTTCGCCACCAAGAGCCCGTTCTGGGAGCAGCGGTTGCGCAGCCTGTCCGGCGACGTCAGCCGGTCCGATCGCTAGGAAACAGAAACCGTCATGTCCGTTCGCCGCCTCGCTCCGAAAGAACTGCAGCCCGCGAGCTTCGCGTTCACCGACGAAAACCTCGGCTGGGTGAAGCAGCAGATTGCGAAGTATCCGGCCGGCCGCCAGGCCTCCGCGGTGATCCCGGTGCTGTGGCGCGCCCAGGAGCAGAATGCCGGCTGGGTTTCGGAAGCCGCGATCCGTGTCACTGCGGAATTGCTCGGCATGCCCTACATCCGCGTCCTCGAGGTCGCGACGTTCTACACGATGTTCCTGTTGTCCCCGGTCGGCAAGAAGGCGCACGTCCAGGTCTGCGGCACCACGCCGTGCCGGCTGCGCGGCGCCGACGAACTGTTTAAAGTGTGCGAGCGGCGCATCCATCCCGAGCCGTTCCACGTATCGGACGACGGCAACTATTCGTGGGAAGAGGTCGAGTGTCTCGGCGCCTGCGTGAATGCGCCGATGGTCTTGATCTGGAATGACACCTACGAGGACCTGACGGCGGAAAGCTTTGAGCGCGTGCTGGACGGTTTCGTCAACGGCAACCCCGCGAAGCCGGGTCCGCAGAACGGTCGCCAGTTCTCTGCGCCGATCGGCGGGCCGACCACGCTGAAAACGATCAAGGACAGGGTCTGATGCTGGACGACAAGGACCGCATCTTCAGAAATCTTTACGGCCTGCACGACTGGACGCTCGAAGGGGCGCGGTCGCGCGGCGCCTGGGACGGCACCAAGGCGATCCTCGAGAAGGGCCGCGACTGGATCGTCAACGAGATGAAGGCGTCGGGCCTGCGCGGCCGCGGCGGTGCGGGCTTTCCCACCGGCCTGAAATGGTCGTTCATGCCGAAAGAGTCAGACGGCCGACCGCATTACCTCGTCGTCAACGCCGACGAGTCCGAGCCCGGCACCTGCAAGGACCGCGAGATCATGCGACACGATCCGCACCTTCTTGTCGAGGGCTGCCTGATCGCAAGCTTCGCGATGGGCGCGCACATGGCCTTCATCTACGTGCGCGGCGAGTTCATCCGCGAGCGCGAGCGGCTGCAGGCCGCGGTCGACCAGGCGCGTGAGGCGAAGCTGATCGGCCAGAACAACTTGCACGACTGGCCGTTCGACATTGTCGTGCATCACGGCGCCGGCGCGTATATTTGCGGCGAGGAGACCGCGCTGCTCGAAAGCCTCGAGGGCAAGAAAGGCCAGCCGCGGCTGAAGCCGCCATTTCCGGCCAACATGGGTCTTTATGGCTGCCCGACCACGGTCAACAACGTCGAGTCGATCGCGGTCGCGCCTGACATCCTGCGGCGGGGTGCGGCGTGGTTCGCCGGTATCGGCCGAGCCAACAATACCGGCACAAAGCTGTTCTGCATCTCCGGCCATGTCGAGCAGCCCTGCAACGTGGAAGAGGCGATGGGCCTGCCGCTGCGCGATATCCTGGAAAAGCATGCCGGCGGCGTGCGCGGCGGATGGGACAACCTGCTGGCGGTCATTCCCGGCGGCTCGTCGATGCCGCTGATCCCGGCGGGACCGACCGGCTGCGACGACTTGTTGATGGATTTCGATGGCTGCGCCAAGCACAAGTCGGCGCTCGGCACCGCCGCGATCATCGTGATGGACAAGTCGACCGACATCGTCCGCGCCATGACCCGCATCTCTTATTTCTACAAGCACGAGAGCTGCGGCCAGTGCACGCCGTGCCGCGAGGGCATGGGCTGGATGTGGCGCGTCCTGACCCGTATGTCCGAGGGCCGCGCCCACAAGCGCGAGATCGACATGCTGTTCGAGGTCACGAAGCAGATCGAGGGACACACCATCTGCGCGTTCGGCGACGGCGCGGTGTGGCCGGTGCAGGGACTGCTGCGCCACTTCCGTCCCGAGATCGAGCGGCGCATCGATGAATATACGCACAAGGCCGACATCGACGACGACGGTGTGCGCGATCCCGTTGAAACCATCGCTGCGGGGTAGTCATGAAGCAACCGGCCGGCCACCACCTCGCGCAATTGAATATCGGGCGGATCCGCTACGAGATCGACGATCCGCGCATGAAGGATTTTGTCGACAACCTCGCCTTCGTGAACGGCCTTGCGGAGCGCAGCCCCGGCTTCGTCTGGCGCTATCAGGACGACAGTGGCAACGCCACCAGCACACGGCCCTACGACGGCGATCCGCGCATGGCGGTGAACATGTCGGTCTGGCAGGACGTCGAGTCGCTCGAGCGCTTCGTCTGGCAGACCGTGCACAAGCGCTTCTACGGTCGCCGCCATGAGTGGTTCGAGACGCTCGGCGAACGCTACATGGTGATGTGGTGGGTGCCGGCAGGGCACTTGCCGAGCGTGCAGGAAGCGATCGATCGCCTTGAGCACCTGAAAGCTCAAGGGCCGAGCGAACACGCGTTCAGCTGGGAGAACCTCGCCTCGAGCGAGCTCTGGAAAACATCGAAGTGCGCTTGAGGGAGAGATGATGGCGCAGCCGAGCACATTCTGGTGGCAGAAGTACGGGACGCTGGCGCAGATGGCGCAGGCGTCGGTCGCCTTGCTCGGCTTTGTCGCGATCCTGTTCCAGATCAACGCGATCAAGACCGGCAATCGCGAGACCGGTGCGCGACAGGTGTTTCTCGCATTCACCGATCTCGCGTTCAAGAACCCGAAATTCTCCGATCCAGACTACCAGGCGATCAAGTCGGGCGGTCACGACCAGCAGGTCCAGTACGAGAGCTTCGTGTCCTATTTCCTTTATGCGTGCGAGGAGACGATCGCTGCGTTCAGCGCGGTCGACGAGTGGCAAAAATCATGTGACCACGACCTCAAAGGTCATCTGCAATTCCTGTGTGAGAAGAGCGGCGCCGATCCGGCCTATCTCGAAACCTACGGCGCGGCGACCCAACGGTGGATCAAGACATCGATGCGGGCGGCTGGCGTCACGCCGCCTGACTGCAAGCTGAGAAAGTCATAACAGCCCATGCCAAAGCTCCTGATCGACGGCAAGGAAGTCGACGTCCCCGCGGAGTACACGCTACTGCAGGCCTGCGAAGCTGCCGGTGCCGAGATCCCGCGGTTCTGCTACCACGAGCGGCTATCGATTGCCGGCAACTGCCGCATGTGTCTCGTCGAGTTGAAGGGGTCGCCGAAGCCAGTGGCGAGTTGCGCCTGGAACGTGCGCGATTGCCGCCCTGGACCGAAGGGCGAGTTACCCGAGGTTTCGACGCGCACACCCATGGTCAAAAAAGCGCGCGAAGGTGTGATGGAGTTCCTGCTGATCAACCATCCGCTGGACTGCCCGATCTGCGACCAGGGCGGCGAGTGCGACTTGCAGGACCAGGCGATGGGCTACGGCGTCGACACCAGCCGCTTCGCCGAGAACAAGCGGGCGGTCGAGGACAAGTATATCGGCGCGCTGGTCAAGACCTCGATGAACCGCTGCATCCAGTGCACCCGCTGCGTGCGCTTCAGCGCCGAGGTTTGCGGCGTGCCCGAGATGGGTGCGATCGGCCGCGGCGAGGACATGGAGATCACGACCTATCTGGAGCGCGCGCTGAGTTCGGAGCTGCAGGGCAACCTGGTCGACATCTGCCCGGTCGGCGCGCTGACCTCGAAGCCCTATGCCTTTGCCGCGCGGCCCTGGGAACTCAACAAGACTCCCTCGATCGACATCATGGATGCGGTCGGTTCCGCGATCCGCGTCGATACCCGCGGCCGTGAGGTGATGCGTGTGCTGCCGCGCGTCAACGAGGCGGTGAACGAGGAATGGATTTCCGACAAGACGCGCCACGTCGTCGACGGTCTGCGCGCGCAACGACTTGATCGGCCTTATATTCGCGAGAACGGCAAGCTGCGCCCCGCGAGCTGGCCGGAAGCCCTGGCTGCTGTGGCGTCCAAGATTACACGGCTTGACGGCAAGCGGATCGGGGCGATTGCCGGCGGTCTCACCGCGGTCGAGGAGATGTTCGCGCTGAAGGATTTGCTGTCGAAGTTCGGCTCGACCAATTTTGATCTCGACGATGGCGCCGCGTTCAACCCGGCCAACGGCCGCGGCTCCTACATCTTCAATCCGACAATCGCTGGCATCGACCAGGCCGATGCGCTTCTGATCATCGGTTCGAATCCGCGGAAAGAGGCGGCGATCATCAACGCCCGCATCCGCAAGCGCTGGCGCACCGGTCAGCTGAAAGTCGGCGTGATCGGCGACAAGGCCAATCTCACCTACAGCTACGACTACCTTGGCGCGGGGCCGGATACCCTGAGCGAGGTTGCTGCCGGCACGCATTCCTTCGCGACGACGCTGAAGGAAGCCAAAAATCCGATTGTGCTGGTCGGGGCAGGCGCGGCCGAACGCCATGATGGTGCGGCGGTGCTCGCAACCGCAGCCAGGCTTGCCGTCGATGTCGGCGCGCTCAAGGACGGCTGGAACGGTTTTGGCGTGCTGCACCACTACGCCTCTCGCGTCGGCGCGCTCGATATCGGCTTTGCGCCTGATGGAGGCGGCCTGTCGGCTGCGCAGATGACCACGTTCGGCACGATTGATGTGCTGTTCCTGCTCGGCGCCGACGACGTGACGCCAGCCGAGGGCACATTCGTCGTTTACGTCGGCACCCATGGCGACAAGGGCGCGCATCGCGCCGACGTCATCCTGCCGGGAGCGGCCTACACCGAGAAGAGCGGCATCTTCGTCAACACCGAGGGACGCGCGCAGATCGCCAATCGGGCCGGCTTCCCGCCAGGTGATGCGCGCGAGGATTGGGCGATCATTCGGGCGCTGTCGGAACTGGTCGGGAAGAAGCTCGGCTACGATTCATTGAGCGGGCTGCGGCAAGCGATGTTTGCCAAGGTGCCGCACCTGATGCGGCTCGACCAGATCGCGCCGGGCAGCGCCGATGACGTGAAGAAGCTCGCCGGCGGCGAACGCGCCATGGAGAAGACGCCATTCGCGAGCCCGGTCGCCGATTTCTATCTGACCAACCCGATCGCGCGTGCCTCGGCCACGATGGCCGAGTGCTCGAACCTCGCGCGCGGTCAGGCGCTGCAGGCGGCGGAGTAGAGCGATGACGTTCGCCGAGTTCTGGACCACTTATCTCTGGCCGCTGATCATCATGGTGGCGGAGAGCGTCCTGCTATTGGTGCTGCTGCTGGTCTCGATCGCCTATGTCCTGCTGGCAGATCGCAAGATCTGGGCGGCGGTGCAGATCAGGCGCGGACCGAACGTGGTCGGGCCATGGGGGCTGTTTCAGTCGTTCGCCGACCTGTTGAAGTTCGTGCTGAAGGAGCCGGTGATCCCGGCCGGCGCCAACAAGGGCGTGTTCCTGCTCGCGCCGCTGGTGTCCTGCGTGCTGGCGCTCGCGGCCTGGGCGGTGATCCCGGTCAACCTGAACTGGGTCATCTCCGACATCAACGTCGGCGTGCTCTACATCTTCGCGATCTCGTCCCTGATGATTTACGGGATCATCATGGCGGGGTGGGCGTCGAACTCGAAATACCCGTTCCTTGCTGCGCTTCGCTCCGCCGCGCAGATGGTGAGCTACGAGGTCTCGATCGGCTTCGTCATTATCACCGTGTTGCTGTGCGCGGGCTCGCTGAACCTTTCGACCATTGTCGAAGCGCAGAACACCAGGCTCGGTCTGTTCGGCTGGTACTGGCTGCCGCTGTTCCCGATGTTCGTTGTCTTCTATGTCTCGGCCCTCGCCGAGACCAACCGGCCGCCGTTCGACCTCGTGGAGGCGGAATCGGAGCTCGTCGCCGGCTTCATGGTCGAATACGGCTCGACGCCGTACATGATGTTCATGCTCGGCGAATACGTCGCGATCGGTACCATGTGCGCGATGGCGACCATCCTGTTCCTCGGCGGCTGGCTGTCGCCAATCCCCTTTGCGCCGTTCACCTGGGTGCCCGGCATCGTCTGGTTCGTGCTCAAGGCGCTATTCATGTTCTTCCTGTTCGCCATGGCAAAGGCGATCGTGCCGCGTTATCGGTACGATCAGCTGATGCGGCTGGGCTGGAAGGTGTTCCTGCCGCTGTCGCTCGCCATGGTCGTGATCGTCGCGGGCGTCCTGCAGTTCTTTGGGTGGGCACCACAATGAACGGGCGGGGAAACGAGAGGCTGTCATGAGCGTGCAACTTGCCGCCCGATCGCTGGTCTTGAAGGAGTTCGTCTCGGCGTTCTTCCTTGCCATGCGCTATTTCTTCAAGCCAAAGCCGACCCTGAACTATCCGTTCGAGAAGGGCCCGATCTCGCCGCGCTTCCGGGGCGAGCATGCGTTGCGCCGCTATCCGAACGGCGAGGAGCGTTGCATCGCCTGCAAGCTGTGCGAGGCGATCTGCCCGGCGCAGGCCATCACCATCGAGGCCGGACCGCGCCGCAACGACGGCACCCGCCGCACGGTGCGCTATGACATCGATATGGTGAAGTGCATCTATTGCGGGCTGTGCCAGGAGGCATGCCCGGTGGACGCCATCGTCGAGGGCCCGAACTTCGAGTTCGCGACCGAGACCCGCGAGGAACTGTACTACGACAAGGCCAGGCTGCTCGCCAACGGCGACCGCTGGGAACGTGAGATCGCAAAGAGCATCGAGCTCGATGCGCCGTATCGGTGACCAAGCGATGATCCTGCCCGCGCTGTTCTTTTACCTGTTCGCCGCGATCTGCGTGGCCTCGGCCGTGATGGTGATTGCCTCGCGCAATCCCGTCCATTCCGTGCTGTTCCTGATCCTCGCCTTCGTCAATGCGTCCGGCCTGTTCATCCTGATGGGCGCCGAGTTCCTGGCGATGATCCTGGTCGTGGTCTATGTCGGCGCGGTCGCCGTCCTGTTCCTGTTCGTGATCATGATGCTCGACGTCGACTTCGCCGAGCTGCGCCAGGGTTTCTTGAACTACCTGCCGATTGGCGTGCTCGTTGGGGCGATCGTTCTTGCCGAACTGCTGTTGGTCGGCAGCACCTGGGTGATCACGCCGGAAGTCACGAAGTCGATCACCGCGCCGATCCCGTCGGGTATCAGCAACACCCAGGCGATCGGTCTCGTGCTGTACACAAAGTACATCCACTACTTCCAGCTTGCCGGCATGGTGCTGCTGGTCGCGATGGTCGGTGCCATCGTACTGACGCTGCGCCACAAGGCGAATGTGAAGCGGCAGAACATCTCTGTGCAGAATGCGCGCTCGAAGGCGACCGCGATGAAGGTCGTGAAGGTGGCGCCGAGGCAGGGGCTTGGCGACGTGCCGCCGCGGGAGGCCGCAGAATGACCATCGGCTTGGGCCACTATCTCGCGGTCGCCGCGATCCTGTTCACGCTCGGAATCCTCGGCATCTTCATCAACCGCAAGAACGTGATCGTCATCTTGATGTCGGTCGAGTTGATCCTGCTGTCGGTCAACATCAACCTCGTCGCGTTTTCGACCTTCCTCAACGACATCGTAGGCCAGGTTTTCGCGCTGTTGGTGTTGACCGTTGCCGCCGCGGAAGCGGCCATTGGGCTGGCCGTCCTGGTCGTATTCTACCGTAATCGCGGTTCGATCGCCGTCGAAGACATCAATCTGATGAAGGGCTGACGGGGTATGATTCAGGCGATCGTCTTTCTGCCGCTGCTTGGCGCCATCCTGGCCGGGATCATTTCGCTGGCCGGCGCGCGTGCTCGCCACCCCGGCGGGCTCGAAATGGACCATGGCCACGATGACCATGGTGCTCATGCAATGGCCGATACGGGTGGCCACGACGACCATGGTCACGGCCATGATGTGCCGCCGCCGGCCGCCGGCTCGCGGCTGGCCGAGCTCGTCACCACGGTTCCGCTCCTGATCGCCGCCGGCCTGTCGTGGGTTGTGCTGGTCAATGTCGGATTCATGCACCAGGACGCGCGGATTCCGCTGTTTCCGTGGATCAACTCCGGCGACCTCAACGTCGCCTGGGCGCTGCGCGTCGACACGCTGACGGCGGTGATGCTTGTCGTCGTCAACACTGTGTCGTCGCTCGTACACCTCTATTCGATCGGCTACATGGCGGAGGATCCGCACCGGCCACGGTTCATGGGCTATCTGTCGCTGTTCACCTTTGCCATGCTGATGCTGGTGACGGCAGACAACCTGGTGCAGCTGTTCTTCGGTTGGGAAGGCGTCGGTCTGGCGAGCTACCTGCTGATCGGCTTCTGGTATGAGCGGCCGGCCGCCAATGCGGCGGCGATCAAGGCCTTCATTGTCAACCGCGTCGGCGACTTCGGCTTTGCGCTCGGCATCTTTGCCGTCTTTATGCTGATCGGCTCGGTCGACTTCGAAACCATCTTCCATGGCGCGCCGGCCCTTGCCGGCAAGGCCGAGATCAATTTCTTCGGCTGGCATGTCGACGCCCTGACGCTGACCTGCCTGCTGCTGTTCATGGGCGCGATGGGCAAATCGGCGCAGTTCCTGCTGCACACCTGGCTGCCCGACGCGATGGAAGGCCCGACGCCGGTGTCGGCCTTGATTCACGCCGCGACCATGGTCACCGCCGGCGTCTTCATGGTGGCACGGCTGTCGCCGCTGTTCGAGCTCGCGCCGAATGCGCAGACCGTCGTGATGTTCGTCGGCGCAACGACGGCGTTCTTTGCCGCGACCGTCGGCCTCGTGCAGAACGACATCAAGCGCATCGTCGCTTACTCGACCTGTTCGCAGCTCGGCTACATGTTCGTCGCAATGGGCGCGGGGGCTTACTCGGTCGGCATCTTCCACCTGTTCACCCACGCCTTCTTCAAGGCGCTGCTGTTCCTGGGCTCAGGCTCGGTTATCCACGCTATGCACCACGAGCAGGACATCCGCAACATGGGCGGCCTGTGGCGGAAGATTCCCTTGACCTTCTACGTCATGGTGATCGGCACGCTGGCGCTGACAGGCTTCCCGCTGACAGCAGGCTATTTCTCCAAGGATGCCATCATCGAGTCGGCTTACGCGTCGCACAATCCGGTGGCGTTCTACGCGTTTCTGCTGACCGTGGTGGCGGCGGCACTGACGTCGTTCTATTCGTGGCGCCTGATTTTCAAGACCTTCTTTGGCGAGCCCCACGACCGGGAACACTACGAAGCGGCGCATGAGAGCCCGCTGGTGATGACGATTCCGCTGCTAATCCTCGCGGTCGGCTCGCTGGGTGTGGGCTATCCATTCGAGGAACTGTTCGCCGGACACGGCATCGAGGAATTCTTCCGCGAATCCGTGAAAATGAATCCGCACATCATCGAGATGATGCACGAGATCCCGCAGAGCATCGCCTTCCTGCCGACTGTGATGATGGTGCTCGGCTTTGCAGTCTCGTTCATCTTCTACATCAGCCGGCCCTATTTGCCGGTCGAGCTCGCGAGCCAGCACCGGCTGCTCTACGAGTTTCTGCTCAACAAGTGGTATTTCGACGAGCTTTACGACCTGATCTTCGTGCGGCCGGCCAAGTGGCTCGGACGCTTCCTGTGGAAGCAGGGCGACGGCTTCGTCATCGACGGCTTGGGCCCCGATGGCGTTTCGGCCCGCGTGCTCGATGTCACGCGCAACGTGGTGCGGCTGCAGAGCGGCTACCTCTACCACTACGCCTTCGCCATGCTGATCGGTGTCGCCGGTCTGATCACCTGGTTCATGTTCGGTCTGGGAGCCCACTGATGACGACCTGGCCGATCCTCTCAGTCACGACGTTCCTGCCACTGCTCGGCGCAGTGCTGGTCTATGTGCTGGCGCGGGGCAGCGATGAGGCGGCCGCGCGCAATGCGCGCTGGATTGCGCTCTGGACGACGCTGATCACATTTGCGATCTCGCTCATCCTGGTGCAGCGGTTCGATCTGTCCTCGACCGACTTCCAGTTCGTCGAGCGCTATCCATGGCTCGCCCAGACCATCATCTACCATATGGGCGTCGACGGCATTTCGCTGCCGTTCGTGATCCTGACCACAGCTCTGATGCCGCTCTGCATCATCGCAAGCTGGAAGTCGATCACGCTGCGGGTGCGCGAATACATGATGGCGTTCCTGGTGCTGGAAACGCTGATGGTCGGCACCTTCTCGGCGCTCGACCTCGTGCTGTTCTACCTGTTCTTCGAAGGCGGCCTGATCCCGATGTTTCTGATCATCGGGGTGTGGGGTGGGCCGCGGCGGGTTTACGCCAGCTTCAAGTTCTTCCTCTATACACTGCTCGGCTCGGTGTTGATGCTGCTTGCGATCATGTCGCTGTACTGGAACGCCGGCACGACCGACATCCCGACCTTGATGCAAACGGCCGTTCCGCGCTCGATGCAGACTTGGGCTTGGCTGGCGTTCTTCGCCTCGTTCGCGGTGAAGATGCCGATGTGGCCGGTCCATACCTGGCTGCCGGATGCCCACGTCGAGGCACCGACCGCGGGTTCGGTGATCCTCGCCGCGATCCTGTTGAAGATGGGGGGCTACGGTTTCCTGCGCTTCTCGCTGCCGATGTTCCCGCTCGCATCGCATGACTTCGCGCCGCTGATCTTTACGCTGTCGGTCATTGCCGTGATCTACACCTCGCTGGTCGCGATGATGCAGGACGACGTGAAGAAACTGATCGCGTATTCATCGGTCGCCCACATGGGCTTTGTCACCATGGGAATCTTCGCCGGCACCGTGCAGGGCGTCGCCGGTGGTGTGTTCCAGATGATCTCCCACGGCATCGTCTCGGGCGCGCTGTTCCTCTGCGTTGGCGTGATCTACGACCGCATGCATACCCGTGACATCGACGCCTACGGGGGCCTGGTGAACCGGATGCCGTGGTACGCCTTCGCCTTCATGGTGTTCACCATGGCCAATGTCGGCTTGCCGGGCACCTCGGGCTTCGTCGGCGAGTTCCTGACCCTGATCGGCACCTTCAAGGTCAACCTGCCGACCGCGACGCTCGCCACCACTGGCGTGATCCTGTCGGCCGGATATGCGCTATGGCTCTATCGACGCGTCGTGTTCGGCGCGCTGACCAAGCCGTCGCTTGCCGGCATCAAGGATTTGACCGCACGCGAAGTGCTTACTCTTGGGCCGCTGGTCGCGCTGACGCTGCTGTTCGGCTTCTATCCCAAGCCGGTGCTCGACATGTCGGCGGCCTCGGTGCAGCAGCTGGTCGACAATTACAGCCACGCAGTGACCGCCGTGAAAGCGGCGGCGCTGTTGCAGTGACGCGGCGAGGGCCTTTTCGATGATGACACAGGTCGCAGGCTACTTGCTGCTCCCGGCGCTGCCGGAGATTTTTCTCGCCTGCGCGGCGATGATGCTGCTCATGATCGGCGCTTATCTCGGCGTCAAGGTGACCCGGCTCATCCTTGGGCTGGCGATCTTCATGCTGATTTGCACCGGCGCGATCATCTGCTTGTTGCCGTCAGGCAAGGTCGAGACCTTCGGCGGCAGCTTCGTGCTCGACGACTTTGCAAAGTTTCTGAAAATCCTGTCGCTGACCGGTTCGGCGGTCACGCTGCTGCTGTCGATCGAGTTTCTCGAAGCGGAATCGCGCCGCATCTTCGAATACGCGATCCTGGTGATGCTATCGACCGTCGGCATGATGGTGCTGATCTCTGCCGCCGACCTGATCATGCTCTATCTCGGTCTCGAGCTGATGAGCCTTGCGCTCTACGTCGTGGCCGCCAGCGATCGCGACAACGCCAAATCGACCGAGGCTGGATTGAAGTACTTCGTGCTCGGTGCGTTGTCGTCGGGCATGCTTTTGTACGGCGCTTCACTGATCTACGGCTTTACCGGCACCGTCAGCTTTGCTGGCATCGCTGCGGCAGCCAAGGAAGGCAGCATCGGCCTGGTGTTCGGGCTCGTCTTCCTGCTGGCGGGCCTGTGCTTCAAGGTGTCGGCGGTGCCGTTTCACATGTGGACGCCCGACGTCTACGAGGGCGCGCCGACGCCGGTGACGGCGTTCTTCGCGTCGGCGCCGAAGGTTGCTGCCCTGGCAGTGTTCACCCGTGTGGCGCTCACCGCGTTCCCGGGTATCGCGGTGCAATGGCAGCAGGTTGTCGTCTTCGTCTCGATCGCCTCGATGGTACTCGGCGCATTTGCGGCAATCGGCCAGACTAACATCAAGCGGCTGATGGCCTATTCGTCGATTGGCCACATGGGTTTTGCGCTGGTCGGTCTCGCCGCCGGCACCGCGGATGGCGCGCAGGGCGTGCTGATCTACGCCGCGATCTATGTGACCATGACGCTTGGAACCTTCGCGATTATCCTCGCGATGAGGCGCAACGGGCAGGCGCTCGAGAGCCTTTCGGATTTCGCAGGGCTGTCGCAGACCAATCCGACGCTCGCCTTTTTCATGGCGATGCTGCTGTTCTCGCTTGCCGGCGTGCCGCCACTCGCGGGTTTCTTCGCGAAGTATTATGTGTTCGTCGCAGCGATCAAGAGCGGGCTGTTCACGCTGGCGGTGATCGGTGTGCTCGCGAGCGTGGTCGGCGCTTACTACTATCTGTACATCATCAAGCTGATGTACTTCGATCAACCGGCTGGCGCCGTTGAGCCGGCGCGGCCCGAGCTGCGGCTGGTGCTTGCGGCTGCCGGCCTGTTCAACATTCTCTACGTCGTCCATCCCGCGCCCTTGGTGACGGCCGCCGCCGTCGCCGCAAAGTCGCTGTTTTGATGGACCTCGCGCCGTCCGCGGCCGCTGCCGGTGTCCGGCTCGTCAGCTATGACGCGATCGGTTCGACCAATGTCGAGGCGCTGGCGCTGGCGCGCGCCGGTGAGCAGGGGCCGCTCTGGGTAACGGCTGCGCGTCAGACAGCAGGGCGCGGGCGGCGTGGTAACGCCTGGACGTCCGAGCCTGGGAATCTGTATGCGAGCCTTCTGGTCACCGACGCCGCTCCGTCGCCAGTTCTGCCGGAACTGTGCTTTGTGGTCGCGCTCGCGGTGCGGGATGCGATCTGTGCCATCGCGCCAGGTCTTGCGCCGGCACTGAAGCTCAAGTGGCCGAACGATCTTTTGCTCGATGGGGCCAAGATCGTCGGCATTTTGATCGAGGCCGAGCGCGTCGGCAGCGCCACCGCAGCCGTGATCGGCATCGGCATCAACTGCGCGCATCATCCGGAGGGCACTCCCTACACGGCCACTGACCTGAACACGCATGGCGCAGGGATAACTCCGCCGCAAATGTTCAAAGCGCTCTCCGCAGCGATCGTCAAGTGGCTTGCTCTATGGGATCGCGGAAGCGGGTTTGCGGCCATCCGCGCGGAGTGGTTGACCCATGCCGCCGGCATCGGCGGCGACATCGTGGTGCGCTTGCCGAACCGGCAGCTGGCCGGCAAGTTCGAGTCCCTCGATCAAACCGGCCGGCTGATGCTGCGCTTGCCGGAGGGACATCTCGAAGCGATCACGGCGGGCGAGGTGTTCCCCGCGCTTTCGCAGGGGCGGCCGTGATGGCGCGCCCCGACGAACTCACCTTTGCACCGCTCGGCGGCGTCGGCGAGATCGGCATGAACCTGTCGATCTACGGGCTCGGCAACCGCCAGCAGCGCAGTTTTATGGCGGTCGATCTCGGTGTCTCCTTCGGCAGCGAAGATCATCTGCCGGGCATCGACCTGATCATGCCCGACATCACCTTCCTCGAGAAGGAACGCAAGAACCTGCTCGGCATCGTACTGACGCACGCGCATGAAGACCATTTCGGCGCGATGATCGATTTGTGGCCGCGGCTGCGCGTGCCTGTTTATGCCACGCCGTTTTGCGCGGCGCTGCTCGAAGCCAAATGCGAAAGCGAGCGCGACGCACCGGAGATTCCCGTCAAGATCATTCCGCAGGGTGGGAGGTTCGATCTCGGACCGTTCAATGTCGAGATGATTCCGGTGGCGCACTCGATTCCGGAGTCCTGTGCGCTGGCGATCCGTACCGAGGTCGGTACTATCTTGCACACCGGTGACTGGAAGATCGATCCGACGCCGGTGCTCGGCCGCCCGACAGACGAAGCCAGGTTACGGTCGCTCGGCGACGAGGGCGTGTTGGCACTGGTCGGCAATTCCACCAATGCGGTGCGTGACGGTCGCTCGCCGTCCGAGACCGAGGTCGCAAAACGCTCACCGAGCTCATCGGTTCGGCGCGCGGTCGCGTCGCCGTCACGACGTTCGCATCCAACGTCTCCCGTATCAAGGCTGTCGCCGACGCGGCGCGCGCCGCGGAGCGCGAGGTCGTCGTGGTCGGCCGTGCCATGGAGCGGATTGTTCAGGTCGCGCGCGAGACCGGCTTTCTCGACGGCGTGCAGGAATTCCGCAATGTCGACCTTTACGGCCATTTCCCGCCCGACAAGGTCTTGGCGTTGTGCACCGGCAGCCAGGGCGAGCCTCGCGCGGCGCTGGCCCGAATCGCCAGCGACGATCATCCCGCAGTGACCTTCAACAAGGGCGACCGGGTCATTTTCTCGTCACGTACGATCCCCGGCAACGAGAAGGCGGTGGGGTCGATCATCAACGGCCTAGTCGAGCAGGGCATCGAGGTGATTACCGATCGCACGCATCTCGTGCACGTGTCGGGCCATCCGCGGCGCGACGAATTGCGCGACATGATTTCTTGGGTGCGGCCGCAAACGTTGATCCCCGTGCATGGCGAGGCGCTGCACCTGTCGGAGCATGCGGCGCTGGCGCGCAGCCTCGGCGTGCCGAAGGTCTTGATCTGCGGTAACGGCGACCTCGTGCGGCTCGCGCCGGGTGATCCGGCCGTGATCGATGAATTGCCGCACGGCCGGCTCTACAAGGACGGCTCGCTGCTCGAGGCTGATCAGGCTCGAGCTGTGGTCGAGCGGCGACGCATGGGCTTTGCCGGAGCCGCGTTTGTAGCGCTGGCGATCACCGAGAAGGGCGAGCTCGCCGACGATCCGCAGATTGAACTGCTCGGGGTTCCCGAGCGTGACGCCGCAGGGGATGCGATCGGCGAGCGCGTCTATGATATCGTGATCGCCACGTTCGACGGCCTGCCACGTGGCCGCAGGCGCGATGCGGATGCGACCGCGGAAAGCATTCGTCGAGCGGTCCGCGCCGAACTCGGTACGGTTTGGGGCAAGCGCCCGCTCTGCTATGTGAAGGTATTGGTGGTGTAGCGATGACCAACATGATCGGACGGCTCAACCATGTCGCGATCGCGGTTCCCAATGCGTTAAAGGCGGCCAAGATCTATCGCGACTGCGGCGCCGACGTTTCGGCTGCAGTGCCGTTGCCCGAGCATGGCGTGATCACGGTGTTTGTGACGTTGCCGAACACCAAGATCGAATTCATCGAGCCGCTCGGCGACACCTCTCCGATTGCGAAATTTCTCGAACGCAATGCCGAGGGCGGCATTCACCACGTCTGCTACGAGGTCGACGACATCATTTCCGCGCGTGATCATCTGAAGGCGACCGGCGCGCGCGTGCTGGGCGATGGCAACCCGCGGATCGGCGCGCACGGCAAGCCCGTGCTGTTCCTGCACCCCAAGGATTTCTCCGGCACGCTGGTCGAGCTGGAGCAGGTCTGAGCGCACTCGAAGCGCAAGCCGGGCAGCACCGATGGCCTATACGATCTCGTCAGCGTTCGCGATCTACTTCGTGCTGTGGTGGATCGTGCTGTTCGTGACGTTGCCGTTTGGCGTGCGCAGCCAGTCCGAGGACGGAACCGCGATCCCGGGTTCCGAGCCCGGTGCACCGATCGCGCCCTTGATGTTGCGGAAGCTCGTTTGGACCACGGTGCTATCGGCCGTGATCTTCGCGGTGTGCGCTTGGGGCTACTATGCGGGGATCTTCAACCTCGACCGGATCATGAGGCTGATGGGCGTCCCGCTCTGAGGCCCGGAAAAAGAAAAAGCAGGGCGCGAGCCCTGCCTGAGAGAAATTGTGTCGACCCTTATCACCCTGAAGATGTTAGATTTATCAGAGATTTTTTGCAGGGGTTGCACCGTTGTGCGGCGCAGGGCTTCCTCCCGAGACTTGGACCACCAGATGGGACGAACGCAAAGGACCGAACCGATCTGAGGGGCTCCTTGTAGCCGATCAAATCTTCGTTGTCACGATTTTCAGCAACAAATGTTCAATTTAGCGGCAAGGCTCGTATGAAAAATTTCATGCCTCATCGGGTTTTAGCATCGGTCGATCAGAGATTTTTAACGCGCGGCCGCGAAGGGGCAAAATGAGATCGCGCGATCGTTGTGTGCACTTGGGAGTTGAAGGAAGCATCATGCGAACACGCTTGCTCATCATCGCTTCGATGCTGTTCGCCGCGCTGCAGCCTGTCACTGCGCGCGCCGATGACGTCAAAGCCGGCGATCTCGTGATCTCCCAACCGTGGAGCCGCGCGACGCCGACCGGCGCGAAAGTCGCGAGCGGCTATCTCACCATCGCCAACAAAGGCACCACGCCCGATCGTCTGCTCGGCGGATCGAGCGATGCGGCCGCCAAGGTCGATGTCCACGAGATGGCCAGCAATGGCGGCGTCATGACCATGCGCGCGCTCGATGACGGTCTCGCGCTGCCGCCAGGCGCGACGGTGACGCTCGCACCGGGCGGTTATCATCTGATGCTCAATGACCTCAAGAAGCCTTTGAAGCAGGGTGATGGCATGCCCGTCACGCTGAAGTTCGAGAAGGCGGGCGACGTCGCGGTGACGTTCAACGTCTTGGGTGTCGGTGCGAAGGGGCTCGACAGTTCTGCGAAACCTGCGATGGCGCCAATGGACAAGGGCGACGTGAAGATGGACCACGGCAAGATGAAGATGTGAGCTTGCCGCAAGGGCAAGACGCCCGGTGGCGGAGGCAATGCAAGCTTGTGTTTTGCCGCCAGTTCCGGTTTGACTTGCGATCAACCCGTCGAAAGACCAATTCCCGAGTCCCAGATGCGACTGTCGCGTTATTTCCTGCCGATCCTGAAAGAGACGCCAAAAGAGGCGGAGATCGCCTCGCATCGGTTGATGCTGCGCGCCGGCATGATGCGGCAGGAGGCGGCCGGCATTTATGCGCTGCTGCCGCTCGGGCTTCGTGTGCTCAACAAGATTTGCGCGATCGTGCGCGAGGAGCAGAACCGCTCCGGCGCGATCGAGCTTTTGATGCCGACGATCCAGTCGGCCGAACTGTGGCGCGAGAGCAGCCGCTACGACGACTACGGCAAGGAGATGCTCCGTATCAAGGATCGCCACGAGCGCGAGATGCTCTTTGGTCCGACCAACGAGGAGATGATCACCGAGATCTTTCGCGCGTATGTCCGCTCCTACAAGGACCTGCCGCTGAACCTCTACCACATCCAGTGGAAATTTCGCGACGAGGTGCGGCCGCGTTTCGGGCTGATGCGCGGGCGCGAGTTCCTGATGAAGGACGCGTACTCGTTCGATCTCGATGGGGCCGGCGCACGGCACTCGTACAACAAGATGTTCGTCGCCTACCTGCGCACCTTTGCGCGGATGGGACTGAAGTCGATCCCGATGGTCGCCGACACCGGCCCGATCGGCGGTGATCTCAGCCATGAGTTCATCATCCTGGCATCGACGGGCGAGAGCGAGGTGTTCTGCCACAAGAACTATCTCGACATGACGGTGCCGGACGCGAGCACGAATTTCGACGACGTTGCCGGCCTGCAAGGCATCGTCAACCAATGGACGTCGCACTATGCGGCGACTTCCGAAATGCACGACGCGGCAAAGTTCGCGAGTTTGACGGAGGCCGACCGCATCTCGGCGCGCGGCATCGAGGTCGGCCACATCTTCTATTTCGGTACGAAATACTCCGAGCCGATGCGTGCAGTCGTGACCGGGCCCGACGGTGTGATGGTGCCGATCCACGGCGGCTCCTACGGCATCGGTCCGACCCGGCTGATCGGTGCGATCATCGAGGCCTTCCACGATGAGGCCGGCATCAAGTGGCCGGACGCGGTGGCGCCGTTCGGCGCCATCATCCTCAATCTCAAGCCCGGCGGCAGCGACACCGATCCGGCTTGCGAGCAGCTTTACCGGGCGCTTACCGCCAAAGGTATCGACGTGCTCTACGACGACACCGATCAGAGGCCGGGCGCCAAGTTTGCCACTGCCGACCTGATTGGAATTCCCTGGCAGATCCAGGTCGGACCGAGGGGGCTCGCGGACGGCAAGGTCGAACTGAAGCGGCGCAGCGACGGCTCGCGCGAACTGCTGAGTCCCGCTGATGCAATCGCGAAATTGACCGCCTGAGCTGTGCACCACGGGAGCGGGCGCGCAGATAACACGGCATGAAACGGCCCGAATCGTGTGAAAATCGGCCCATCGGACAATGCGATGAGTGAAGCCCTCCGAACCCACGCCTTCGCACCTTTCGAGTGGTTGCTTTCGCTGCGTTACCTCAGGGCGCGGCGCAAGGAAGGTTTTATCTCGGTCATCGCCGGTTTTTCGTTCCTCGGCATCATGCTCGGCGTCGCCACGCTGATCATCGTGATGGCGGTCATGAACGGCTTCCGCAAGGAACTGCTCGACAAGATCCTCGGCCTCAACGGCCATCTCTTGGTGCAGCCGCTGGAGTCGCCGCTGACCGACTGGAAGGAGGTTTCCGAGCGCATCAACCAGGTAAGGGGCATTCGGCTTGCAGCCCCTGTGGTCGACGGCCAGGCGCTGGCGTCGTCGCCGTTTAACGCCGCCGGCGTGTTCGTGCGCGGCATCCGCTCCGAGGACCTGACCAACGTCACGTCGGTCGAGAAGAACATCAAGCAGGGCACGCTCGAAGGGTTTGACGACGCGCAAGGGCTCGCGATCGGCCGGCGGCTTGCCGACCAGCTGTCGCTGCATGCCGGCGACAACATCACTCTCGTCGCGCCGAAGGGCGCACAGACGCCGATGGGCGTGGTGCCGCGGATCAAGACCTATCGCGTGCTGGCGGTGTTCGAGATCGGCATGTCGGAATACAACTCGACCTTCGTGTTCATGCCGCTGTCCGAGGCACAGGCCTATTTCAACCGCGCAAACGACGTCACCTCCATCGAGGTCTACACCACCAATCCCGACAACATCGACGATTTTCGCAAAGCGGTGACAGAGGCCGCCGGCCGGCCGGTGTTCCTGGTCGACTGGCGTCAACGCAATTCGACTTTTTTCAATGCGCTGCAGGTCGAGCGCAACGTGATGTTCCTGATCCTGACACTGATCGTGCTGGTGGCGGCACTGAATATCATCTCCGGCCTGATCATGCTGGTGAAGGACAAGGGCAGCGACATCGCGATCCTGCGCACCATGGGCGCCTCGCAGGGTTCGATCATGCGGATATTCCTGATCACGGGCGCTTCGATCGGCGTGGTCGGTACCTTGGTCGGCTTCCTCGTCGGCACGCTGATCTGCCTCAACATCGAATCGATCCGCCAATTCCTGTCGTGGATGACCAACACCGAATTGTTCTCACCGGAACTCTACTTCCTGTCGAAGCTGCCGGCCGAGATGGACGTCAGCGAGACCTTTGCCGTCGTGCTGATGGCACTGACGCTGTCGTTCCTCGCGACGCTCTATCCGTCGTGGCGCGCCGCGCGGCTCGATCCGGTCGAGGCGCTGCGGTATGAGTGACACCGAGGCGGCGCCGACCAACGACGTTCCGATCGTCTATCTCCACGAGGTCGCGCGGCGCTATCAGCAGGGTGAGGCGACGCTGACCATCCTCGACGGCGTGCGGTTCGCGCTGTGGTCGGGGCAATCGGTGGCGCTGGTGGCGCCGTCCGGCGCCGGCAAGTCGACGCTGCTGCACATCGCCGGCCTGCTCGAGCACCCCGACGAGGGCGAGGTTTATCTCAGCGGCACGCCGACCTCCACGCTGTCCGACATCGAGCGCACCATGATGCGGCGGACCGACATCGGCTTCGTCTACCAGTCGCACCGGCTGCTGCCGGAATTCTCCGCGCTCGAGAACGTGATGATCCCGCAAATGGTGCGCGGCCTGGGGCGCAAGGAAGCGATCATGCGCGCGACCGAGCTGCTCGCCTATCTCGGCCTGCGCGACCGCATCAGCCATCGTCCTGCGGAACTGTCCGGCGGCGAGCAGCAGCGCGTCGCGATTGCGCGCGCGGTCGCCAATGCGCCGCGCATCCTGCTCGCCGACGAGCCGACCGGCAATCTCGACCCGAACACGGCCGAGCATGTGTTCTCGGCGCTGACCGAACTCGTGCAGGCGACCAACGTCGCGATGCTGATCGCGACCCACAACATGGAGCTTGCGAGCCGCATGGACCGTCGTGTCACGATCCGCGAGGGTCGGGTCGAGGAGCTCGATTAGGCCGACCACCGGCGACGCGCAAGGTGCTGATCGCGCGTTTGTTTTCGGGCGATTTTGCGAGGTTTTGCGGCGGTTGCGGACGCCGCCAAGCTCAAGCGCGCTGCACGTGTCGTGTGTCGTCCCCGCGAAAGCGGGGACCCATACGCCGCAGCAAGTGTGATGTGACGAAAGCACGTGATCGAACTGTCCTTGACGAGATGTAGCGCTTCACCAATTCCCACAGGGGTTATGGGTCCGCCTTCGCGGAGACGACCTGGAGTGAACGCGCGAAATCATCCCGCGACACGATGTGCCCGAGGCTTTGCTCTTGCGTTCGCGCGCTCTGAAATCAGAGAGCGCAGGGAAAGCCGGATGCCAGCTGCACCCGCAGCCTCGTGCGCAAAAGTAGATAAACAGCGCAACGAGCTTCATTCACCACAAGGTTCAACCGACATCCGGTTTTCCCTGCAATGATCGACTGACGGCGTGGCCGACGCGGTCAACGTCGATCGCAATCCGGCCAGCACTCGCGACGATCGCGACGCGCCCTCGAGTGGCGCCGGCATCCAGATATTACACTAGTAGGGAATAGACGGCAAGCGAAAAATGCGGCAAGCGTAATTTGCTTGCCGCAACAATCCTGGCCAACTCATGATCCTGCTTATCTGCGCCGGCGCGGCGGCGGGGGAGACGGCGGCAGGCCGTAGGGATTGCTGTAGGCTTGGCTGTACGCCTGCTCGGTTGAGGAGAAGAACGCCGGATTCGGCGTGCAGTAGCCGACGTTGCCGGACG
The DNA here is from genome assembly GCA_963763485.1 of uncultured Alphaproteobacteria bacterium. Lineage (GTDB taxonomy): Bacteria > Pseudomonadota > Alphaproteobacteria > Rhizobiales > Xanthobacteraceae > CAWCKS01. Next base: position 406,490 of record CAVXOW010000003.1, read on the forward strand.
CCGTCGCTTGGCACGAGGCGTAGTTCGGATAATCGCACAGACGGGCATCGTCGCCAGTGTAGACGATGCACCAAGGCTGCCCCGGATCATAGGCGAGCGCCGCGCCCGAACTCAATGTGGCAGCGCCGAAGGCGAGGGCGGCAAGTATCGATTTTCTCATGTCTTCTCCCAGCGGCGTTACGGCGACATCGCTTCCATCAAGGTCCATATGGCATCGCCACGGTCGATTTCCAACCCGGCGATCAGGCCACTTAAAACGCTCGATTCTTGCTTGCCACGGCGCCCGCGCCCCGCAATATTCGATCGATGCGAAAATTCTCTCGTGAAGCGTTCCTGTTATACGGAGTCATGCTGGCCGCAGTCGCGGCCTTCGTGATCGGCCACATCGCTTATGTCGATCTCGGCATTTCGCGCGGCGAAATCCGCAGCGGCGCGCTTGGCGGCGCCGTGGTGATCGGAGCGCTGTTGTTTGCTGGAAGCCTCAGCCGGCGGGGCGGTGAGTGACCCTGCTTCTGGTGCGTTGCAGAAATCAACTTTGAGTGTGGGGCTACCGAATTGGCCTTGTTTCAATTCCGCATCGGCGGATACTTGAACGATGGCTAGAATTCTGCTGGCTGCGGCCGTTTTGATACTTTTGACCGGGTGCAATTTTAACCCCGAAAAGGAGATGGCTGCCTGCACCAAGGCCCATCCAGGCGATGATGACGCGATCGCCGTCTGCTTCTCAAAGGCGCAGCAGGGCCATCGGGTCGGTATCGCCGGAGTGTCCGCCTCGGGGGATTAGGAATGATCCCGCGCGTCGTGCTGGCAACGTCGGCTTCAATCTGCTAAACCGCCGGAGCCGACTGATCGCTCGGAATCAGCGCTGTTGACGCAGACCCGGAGGCAACGGCTGCGGGTTCAGCGCGCGCGGACCGACGAACGCGTTCTGGCGGATCTTGCCGGCACCGGCGCCACTGCTCTGGCTTCCAATAGTGAAGTGAGCCTGCGAATTGCCGAGCTTGTCGGCCTGGGCGGCATTCATCGCGAGCACGAGCAACGCCGTCACGATCGCGGGATAGATGCAACTCTTGCGCATGATGGTCTCCTTGGTCGGATCGAAAGCAGTGGGCGCGGGATCGGTGACGTTCGCAGGGCGCGCGGGATGTCACGAGCAGGCACGAGACGCTTTCATGCGCATTTGTCGCGTGCGTCTGCGCGGCAGTTTTGCGCGTTGGTGACCGTCACGCCGGACCCGCAATTTTAGATTGGGCAGCGCAGATTAAGAGCGGCCCGCCAACTGAGGCTGCTCACATTTAGCGGAGGATCGCGATCGTGTGTCGGTTCCGTGTTATGGTCGGCACGGGAAGATCCGCGGTGAGACGATGCTCTCGATCTTGTTAAAGCTTGCGCTGCTGGCTGGCCTGGGGATCGTAACCCTTGGCGTTTTACCGGGCAGGCTGTGGGGCGGAATCCTCGCTGTCGCGACATGCATCGTGGCTGCTGCCGTCCTTCATTTCGTCGCCCCCTGAGATCAGGCGGGCCACCGCATCAAAGGGGGATCGGAAGGGGCCAGCATCCAGCCTTGGGTAGTGGGTCAGTTTGATTGTGGCGCACGAATTTGGATTGATCGGCTCGGCCGGAGGCTCATATTCCGATCATGGCCGAACCTCGCCCAGCTGACGAACTGGCGACCTTGCGCGACCTTCTGGGTCGCCTGGAAGCTGGCGCGTTGAGCATGCACCAAGGCGGCAAGGACGTAAGCCAGCGCGAGATTGGCGTGCTCAAGCGCGAGATTTCGGCGCTTGAGAAGACTTTGGCCCGTCTTAGGGGACAAACTGAATGACCCCCAGACGCCCCGGGGACCGATTACCAAGGCTTGGGTAATGGGTCAGTTTGATTGTGGCACCCCGAAGGGGTGGCATGAAAGCGATTCCGGCGCATATTCAGAGCATGATCATAGACGGTCCCAGACTCGCCGGAGCAGTTGCTCTGCTACTGATCGGTTGGCCTTTTCCCTTTATGTTTATTCCCTCCATTGGGCCTGCTGGCCTTGGCCAGTGGGCGGCAGTTTGGATTGGTACGTGCCTGATGGCTGCCGTCATCCTTCATTTCGCCGCGCCCTAAATGACCCAAACTGACCCTCTCCCTCGCTTGACATAGAACAAAACGGGAATATAGTTCGCTTTCTGTTCTAGTCGCGGGAGGCGGTAATGTTGAAGATGTTTGCGGAAGAGGTGGCTGCACTGGCGTCGCTGACGCTGTTCGTTGGCATGATCGCGGTGTGGGCCCAGGTCATTCCGCAGCTTTGAGTGTGTCCTCCCGTTCCGCTCATTCCCGCGAAAGCGGGAATCCAGTGCTCGAAGGACAGGCCCCGCCTATTGGCAAGGACTGGGTTCCCTCAGGCCAAACGCTTGTTTGGACGACGTCTGCGGGAACGAGCCGTGGAAGGGGGCATGCGCGGATTTCAGTTCGCTCACAGGCTTGCAGTGCCCCGTTGTGGGGAAACTGAGGATTACACCGACGCGGCTGCTGTCAGGCGTTGTCGCGGTGGACTTAGCTGATATGGCCTCTCACCATCGTTGGGATTGAGTTGGCTGATTCCGGCCGCGATCCAGAAAGATGCGCTGGAAGGCAATGAACGGTCCCGGATTCGTCCATCTTCACGTCCACTCGTCCTATTCGCTGCTGCGCGGGGCGATGACGATCGCAACGCTTGCTGCGCTCGCCAAGAAAGACAACCAGCCGGCGCTGGCGCTGACCGACACCGACAACATGTTCGGTGCGCTGGAATTCTCCGAGAAGATGGCGGGCTACGGCATCCAGCCGATAACAGGCTGTTCGCTCGCGGTCGACTTCGGTGACCAGGAGCCGGGCTCCCGCTCGATCCTGGCGCAGCCGTCGCGGATCATTCTGCTGGCGGCGGGTGAAGCCGGCTACCGCAGCCTGATGCGGCTGAACTCGCGCGCCTTTCTGGAGACGCCGACCCACCAGGCCTCGCACATCAAATTCGATTGGCTCCTGGGCGAGACCACCGACTTGATCGCGCTCACCGGGGGCCCGGAGGGCCCGATCTCGCTCGCAATCACCGAGGACCAGCAGGCGCTGGCGCAACTCCGTTGCGAGCGGCTTGCCGAACTGTTCGGCGACCGGCTTTACATCGAACTGCAACGCCACGGCCTCGACATCGAGCGACGCGCCGAAAGCGCACTGATCGATCTCGCCTACGACAAGGGCGTGCCGCTGGTCGCGACCAATGAGCCGTTCTTCGCCTCGGCCGACGATTACGAAGCCCACGATGCGCTCTTGTGCATCGCCGGCGGCAGGCTCGTGGCGGACACCGACCGGCCGCAGCTCACGATCGACCATCGCTTCAAGACGCGCGGCGAAATGTCGGTCTTGTTTGCGGATATCCCGGAGGCGCTGGCCTCGACCATCGAGATCGCCGAGCGCTGTTCGTTCCGCCCGTTGACGCGCAAGCCGATTTTGCCGCGCTTTTCCAGCGAGACCGCGGACCGTGAGCAGGCCGAGTGGGCCGAGGGCGACGAGCTGCGCAAGCAGGCCGAGACCGGCCTCAAGAAGCGGCTCGAGATCAACGGCCTCGCCCACGGCTTCACGCAGGATGATTACGCCGAGCGGCTGAACTTCGAGCTCGGCGTGATCGAGCGGATGAACTATCCCGGCTACTTCCTGATCGTCGCCGACTTCATCAAATGGGCGAAGTCGCAGGGCATTCCGGTCGGACCGGGGCGCGGCTCAGGCGCAGGTTCGCTGGTCGCCTATTCGCTTACCATCACCGACCTCGACCCCATGCGCTTTGGGCTCCTGTTCGAGCGCTTCCTCAATCCGGACCGCGTGTCGATGCCGGACTTCGACGTCGACTTCTGCCAGGAGCGGCGCGACGAGGTGATCCGCTACGTGCAGGGCCGCTACGGCCGCGATCGGGTCGCGCAAATCATCACCTTCGGCACCTTACAGGCGCGCGGGGTTTTGCGTGATGTGGGGCGCGTGCTGCAAATGCCGTACGGCCAGGTCGACCGGTTGACCAAGCTGGTGCCGCAGAACCCAGCGGCTCCCGTGACGTTGGCGAAAGCGATCGAGGGCGAGCCAAAGCTGCAGGCGATGCGCGACAGCGATCCCGTGATCGCGCGCGCTTTCGACATCGCGCAGAAGCTCGAGGGCCTGACGCGCCACGCCTCGACCCATGCCGCCGGCATCGTGATCGGCGATCGGCCCTTGAGTGAGCTCGTGCCGCTCTATCGCGATCCGAAATCCGACATGCCGGTGACCCAGTTCAACATGAAGTGGGTCGAGCCGGCCGGCCTGGTGAAATTCGATTTTCTCGGACTGAAGACGCTCACCGTGCTCGATGTCGCGATGAAGCTGTTGCGCAAGCGCGGCGTCGACTTCGACATCGGCCGCATCCCGATCGACGACAAGAAGACGTTCGAGATGCTGGCGCGCGGCGATGTGGTCGGCGTGTTCCAGGTGGAAAGCCAGGGCATGCGGCGGGCGCTGATCGACATGCGGCCCGACCGCTTCGAGGATCTGATCGCGCTGGTCGCGCTGTATCGGCCGGGCCCGATGGCCAACATCCCGACCTACTGCGCGCGAAAGCTCGGCGAGGAGGAGATCGAGTACCTGCATCCCTCGCTCGAGCCGATCCTGAAGGAGACGTTCGGCGTCATCACCTATCAGGAGCAGGTGCAGCAGATCGCAAAATCGCTGGCCGGCTATACGCTCGCACAAGCGGACCTGCTCCGCCGCGCCATGGGCAAGAAGATCAAGTCCGAGATGGACGCGCAGCGCGCGACCTTCCTGTCCGGCGCGATCGATCGCGGCATTCCGAAGGGTACGGCGGAAGCGATCTTCGATGCCTGCGCCAAGTTTGCCGAGTACGGCTTCAACAAATCGCACTCGGCGCCGTACGCATTCATCACCTATCAAACGGCCTGGATGAAGGCGAACTATCCGGTCGAGTTTTTGGCGGCGTCGATGACGCTCGATCTCAACAATACCGACAAGCTTTCCGAATTCCGCGCCGAAGCGCTGCGCCTCGGGCTGAAGCTCGAGCCGCCGTCGATCAATCGCTCCGGCCGCGATTTCGACGTGATGGGCGAAACGATCTTCTACGCGCTCGCGGCGCTGAAAGGTGTCGGCCAGCAGGCGGTCGATCTGATCGTCGAAGCGCGTGGCGACAAGGCGTTCACCTCGCTGTCGGACTTCGCGAGCCGCGTGCCGCCGAAGGCGCTGAACAAGCGCGTGGTGGAATCGCTCGCCGCGGCCGGCGCGTTCGATGCGCTGGAGCCGAACCGGGCGCGCGCGTTCCTCGGCGCCGACGCCATTCTCGCGACGTGCCAGAGCCAGCACGAGGCAGAAACCTCAGGCCAGCAAAGCCTGTTCGGCGCAATTGCCGATGCGCCAAGCCTGATGCTGGCGGCCGCCGAGCCGTGGCTGCCGGCGGAGCGGCTGCAGCGCGAGTTCGACGCGGTCGGCTTCTTCCTGTCGGGCCATCCGCTCGACGACTACGGCGTCGCGCTGAAGCGGTTGCGGGTGCAGTCGTGGGTCGAGTTCTCCAACGCGGTGAAATCGGGCGCCACCGCCGGCAAGGTCGCGGCCACCGTGGTGTCGCGGCTGGAACGGCGCACCAAGACCGGCAACAAGATGGGCATCCTCGAACTGTCCGACCCGACCGGGCGGTTCGAGGCGGTGCTGTTCTCCGAAGGGCTCGCGCAATACCGCGAGACGCTGGAGCCGGGCGCAGCCGTGCTGCTGCAGCTCGGCGCCGAACTGCAGGGCGAGGATATCCGCGCGCGGATTTTGACCGCGGAGCCGCTCGACGCTGCGGCCGCCAAGACCCAAATGGGCCTGCGCATCTTCGTGAAGGACACCAAGCCGCTGGAGTTGATCGCCAAGCGTCTGGAAGCCTCGACCGGCCGCCGCGAGGGGCCGCGGCCGAATTTCGGCAAGGGTTTTGTGGCCCCCGAGCGCTCCGACGGCGACGTCACGCTGGTGATGATGCTGGATCTCGAAACCGAGGCCGAAATCCGCCTTCCGGGGGCCTTCAAGGTCTCGCCCCAGATCGCAGGCGCGATCAAGGCGGTTCCGGGCGTGGTGGACGTGCAGACGGTGTAGGAGGCGGTATTTCCGTCATGGCCGGGCTTGTCCCGGCCATCCACGGTGCTTTCTCTGCCGACAGATCGGTCCCTCAAAGACGTGGATGCCCGGCACACAGGGCGGGCATGACGAGTACTACGAGCCGACTGAAGCCCAAAAAATCCCAAGGATTTCGTTGCTTTGCAGCGGGGGCGCCGCTATACAGCCGCCCATCTCACACGGGAACATGGCTGATAAGGCCGTCCGGTGGCAAACCGGGCCGCAAGGCTCGCCGTTTGCTCACACGTTCCCGGAGGAACCAACCGGAGAACTTCTGTTATGTCGCTACCTGATTTTTCCATGCGCCAGCTGCTCGAAGCTGGCGTGCATTTCGGCCACCAGTCTCACCGCTGGAATCCGAAAATGTCCGAGTACATTTTCGGCGTTCGTAACAACATCCACGTCATCGACCTCACGCAAACCGTGCCGATGATGCATCGCGCGCTGCAGGCGGTGAGCGATACCGTGGCCAAGGGCGGCCGCGTGCTGTTCGTCGGCACCAAGCGCCAGGCGCAGGATTTGATCGCCGACGCTGCAAAACGTTCGGCGCAGTATTTCGTCAATTCGCGCTGGCTCGGCGGCACGCTGACCAACTGGAAGACCATTTCCGGTTCGATCAAGCGGCTGCGTCACCTCGACGAGGTTCTGAACTCGGCGGAAGGTGCGCACTACACCAAGAAGGAGCGGCTGACGCTGCAGCGCGAGCGCGACAAGCTCGACCGCTCGCTCGGCGGCATCAAGGACATGGGCGGTCTGCCGGACCTGTTGTTCGTGATCGACACCAACAAGGAAGACATCGCGATCCAGGAAGCGCAGCGGCTGAACATCCCGGTCGCCGCGATCGTCGATACCAATTGCAATCCCGACGGCATCACCTTTTTGGTGCCGGGCAACGACGACGCCGGTCGCGCCATCACCCTCTATTGCGATCTGATCGCGCGTGCGGTGATCGACGGCCTGTCGCGCTCGCAAGGCGAGTCCGGTGTCGATGTCGGCGCCGCAGCTCAGCCGATCGCCGAGCCGTTGCCGGCCGCGACGCCGACGTTCCAGGGCCTGCCCGGTCCGCGCGGCGTCGCCGACGACCTGAAGAAGCTGCCGGGTGTATCGGGTGCGATCGAGAAGAGCCTGAACGACATGGGCATCTTCCATTACTGGCAGCTTGCCGAACTCGACCACGATACCGCCCACCATATCGGCGAAGAGGTCGGCCTGCCGGGCCGCGCCGATGCCTGGGTGGCGCAGGCCAAGAAGCTCACCGCTGAAGCGGAATAGTTCTTTTGAGTGATCGCCGGGCGTGTTTGCGCCCGGCGCGTTCAAGACAACACATGGGTGCCACGACCGCGATTTAAGCCGGTCGTCGGCGAATGCTTTTTGAGGAATGAAAAAATGAAAGCGATCACGGCAGCCATGGTCAAGGACCTGCGCGACCAGACCGGCGCGGGCATGATGGACTGCAAACAGGCGCTCAACGAGACCGGCGGCGACGTCGAGGCGGCGATCGACTGGTTGCGCAAGAAGGGTCTGTCGAAGGCGGCGAAGAAGGCCGGCCGCGTCGCGGCCGAAGGCCTCATCGGCATTGCTGTTGCAGCTGACGGCAAGAAGGCAGCGATGGTCGAGGTCAATTCCGAGACCGATTTCGTCGCGCGTAATGAGCAGTTCCAGGGCCTGGTCAAGATGATCGCCCAGGTCGCGCTTGATGTCGGCGGCGACGTTGCAAAGATTCTCGATGCCAAGGTCGGCAGCGTCACCATTGCCACTGCGATCTCGGATGCGATCGCCACCATCGGCGAGAACATGACCCTGCGCCGCGCCGCGACCGTTTCGGTCGGCAGTGGCGCGGTCGGCACCTATGCGCATGCCGCCGTTGCCGAAGGGCTCGGCAAGCTCGGCATCCTCGTGGCGCTGGAGTTCATCAGGCAAGAAGGACGAGCTCGCGCCGGTGGCGCGCCAGGTCGCGATGCACATCGCGGCCGCCAACCCGCTCGCGATCGATCCGTCGGGCGTGGACCCGGCGATCGTGAAGCGCGAAAAGGACATCCTGGCCGACAAGTTCCGCCAGCAGGGCAAGCCCGAGGCGATGATCGACAAGATCACCGAGTTGGGGCTGAAGACCTTCTACAAGGAGCAGACCCTGCTCGAGCAGGCCTTCATCCACGACGACAAGAAGAGCGTCGCCCAGGCGCTCAAGGAAGTTGAGGGCAAGGCCGGCGGGGCGGTGAAAATCACCAGCTTTGTGCGTTATGCTCTCGGCGAGGGAATTGAGAAGCAGGAATCCGACTTCGCTGCCGAAGTGGCTGCCGCAAGCGGCCAGAAGAAGTAGCAGGTACGGGCCGGGGCGCGTTCAAAGCGCGCCCGAATGGAGCCAGAACGCAATGGCTGAGCCGAAGTATCGGCGCGCAGTCGTCAAGATCTCCGGCGAATACCTTGCCGGCGATCAGCCGTTCGGGATTCACCAGCCCACCGTCGATCAGATCGCGGGGGAGCTGGTTGCTGCCCGCGCGCTCGGTGTCGAGTTGGCCGTGGTGGTCGGCGGCGGTAACATCTTCCGTGGTGTCGAGGTTTCTGCCCGCGGCGTGTCGCGGCCGACCGGCGACACTATGGGCATGCTCGCCACCGTGATGAACTGCCTGGCGCTCGAATTGGCGCTGGAACGCAAGGGCCAGCCGGCGCGTACGCTCTCAGCGCTCGCCATGCCTGAGGTCTGCGAGCTCTATACGCGCGGCGCAGCGTTCCGGCACCTGGCCGAAGGCCGTATCGTGCTGCTCGCCGGCGGCACCGGCAATCCGTACTTCACCACCGACACCACGGCGGTTTTGCGCGGTGCGGAAATCGGCGCGGACGCGGTGCTGAAGGCGACCAATGTCGACGGCGTCTACTCCGCCGATCCCAAGATCGACCCCAAGGCCAAGCGGTTCGAGCGGCTGACCCATTCCCAGGCGCTGGATGGCGGCTACAAGGTCATGGATGCGACCGCGTTCGCGCTTGCCCGGGAGACGGCCATGCCTATCATCGTGTTTGCCATCGCCGAGCCGGGCTCGATTCCGGCCGTGCTCAAGGGTGCGAACAAGGGCACCATCGTCGCGGGTTGAGTGATTGGTTGCCTGGCGCGCTCCTTCTTGCGCGCTGCAACAGTGCCCGCGGCCAATCTAATCGAGGAGACGCAACCATGTCGTCCGGAAACTTCGACATCAACGACCTCAAACGGCGGATGCAGGGCGCTGTCGGCACGCTGAAGCACGAACTTGGTGGATTGCGCACCGGCCGCGCCGCAGCCTCGATGCTCGAGCCGGTGCAGGTCGACGCCTATGGCACGCACATGCCGCTGAACCAGCTCGCGACCGTGAGCGTGCCCGAGCCGCGGCTGCTGTCGGTGCAGGTGTGGGATCGCTCGATGGTGCATGCGGTCGAGAAGGCGATCATCGCCTCCAACCTCGGCCTGACGCCGGCGACCGAAGGTCAGGTGATCCGCCTGCGCATCCCCGAGCTCAACCAGGACCGCCGCAAGGAACTGGTCAAGGTCGCGCACAAATATTCCGAAGCCGCGCGCGTTGCGGTGCGCCACGTCCGCCGCGATGGCCTCGACGTGCTGAAGAAGCTCGAGAAGGACCACAAGATCTCGCAGGACGACGAGAAGCGTTTCTCCAACGACGTGCAGAAGGCGACCGACGGCACGATCACCGAAATCGATCAGTTGCTCGCGACCAAGGAAAAGGAAATCCTCACGGTCTGACGTTTAAAAGACCCGGGCTTTAACCACGATGGATGCAGAAACCAGACTCGCGCTCGACGGCGGCGAGATCGCCGATTGCCCGCGCCACGTCGCCATCATCATGGATGGCAACGGCCGCTGGGCCGCGGCGCGCGGGCTGCCGCGGGGCGAAGGCCATCGGCGCGGCGTCGAAGCGCTGCGGCGCGTGGTACGTGGCGCCGGCGAACTCGGCGTGCGCTATCTCACGATCTTCTCGTTCTCATCGGAGAACTGGTCGCGCCCGGCGCAGGAGATCGGCGATCTGTTCGGGCTGCTCAGGCGCTTCATCCGCAACGATCTCGCCGAACTGCATCGTGACGGCGTGCGCGTCAGGATCATCGGCGAGCGGACCGGGCTCGATCCCGACATCATTTCGCTTTTGTCCGAGGCCGAGGAGCTGACCCGCAACAACACGCGAATGACGCTGATTGTCGCGTTCAATTACGGCTCGCGCCAGGAGATCGCCCACGCCGCGCAGCGGCTCGCCGAAGACGTCGCCGCCGGCAAGCTCGACGCTGCCGCGATCACCGCCGACGCGCTCGAAGCAAGGCTCGACACCGCAGGTATTCCCGATCCAGACCTGATCATCCGCACCAGCGGCGAGCAGCGGTTGTCGAATTTCCTGATGTGGCAGGCCGCCTACAGCGAGTTCGTGTTCGTGCCGGTGCACTGGCCGGATTTCGACAAGGCGGCACTGCGCGGCGCGATCGACGAATACTCGCGCCGCGAACGGCGGTTCGGCGGATTGATCGCAAAGACCGGATCATGACATGAGCGGCCCGGCCACAGCTCCGGACGCGACACCTCCCCACGCGAAATCTGGTCGACATTCCAATCTGCTGATGCGCGTGCTTGCCGCGGTCGTGCTGGTGCCGTTTGCGGTCGGCGCTGCCTATGCCGGCGGGCCGTTCTGGATGGCGCTCGCGACGCTCGGCGCGGTCGGCCTGTTCATCGAGTGGCAGATGCTGGTCAGGGGTGCGCAAACCTCCGTGCTGGCCACCGGCGTGTTCGCGCTTGTGATGATCTCGGCCGCGCTGAACCTGCACGATGTCGGCATGGCGGTGATCTGCATCGGCGCCGGCGTGATGGCGATCGCAACTTTCACCGTGCCGGAGGCGCGGGTGTGGGCCCCGGCTGGCATGGTCTATGCGGGCGCCGCGCTGCTTGCGGCCATCCTCATCCGCCAGGACACCGAGCGCGGCTTTGCCGCGCTGATGTTCGTCCTGCTGATCGTGTGGCTCACCGACATTTTCGGCTACTTCGCCGGCCGTGGTTTTGGCGGGCCAAAACTCTGGGTCCGGGTGTCGCCAAACAAGACCTGGGCCGGGGCGATCGGCTCAACCCTCGGCAGCCTCGTTTTCGCCTTGATTTACGCATGGCTCGGCTTTGGCGAGGCTTTGCCGCTGGCGATCCTTGGCGTGGCGCTGTCAGTTATCGCCCAGCTCGGCGATCTGCTTGAATCGGCCGTGAAACGGCATTTCGGGGTCAAGGACTCAAGTCACTTAATTCCGGGCCATGGCGGGTTACTGGACCGGCTGGACGGCCTGGTTACCGCCCTCGTTGCCGCGGCATTGATCGGGGCGGTCCGAAGCGGTACCGATGCAGTCGGCCACGGCCTTTTGACCTGGTGAGATTTGATGAGCGCGGTTCCGCTTCGCAAACTGAACGGCAAGCCCTCGGCCGCGCGCGTCGTCAGCGTGCTCGGCGCGACCGGCTCGATCGGCGACAGCACGATGGATCTGATCCGTCGTGGTGGCCGCGACCGCTATCGCGTCGAAGCGATCACCGCGAACTCCAACGTGGCTGCGCTCGCCAAACTCGCGCGCGAATTCGACGTGCGTTTTGCCGCCGTCGCCGATGGCAGCGCAACTCGGCGAATTGCGCGAGGCGCTTGATGGCACCGGCATCGCGTGTGGGGCGGGCGAGAGTGCGGTGATCGAAGCGGCCGCGCGGCCGGCCGACTGGATCATGGCCGCGGTCAGCGGCGCCGCCGGCTTGAAGCCGGCGCTTGCCGCGGTCGATCGCGGCACGACGATCGCGCTCGCCAACAAGGAATGTCTGGTCTGCGCCGGCGATATTTTCATGCGGCGCGCCGCGGCCGCCGGCGCCAGCGTGCTGCCCGCCGATTCCGAACACAACGCGCTGTTTCAGGCGCTGAGCTCGGGCAATCGCGAAGAGCTGACGCGGGTGATTATCACCGCATCCGGCGGGCCATTCCGCACCTGGTCGAAGGCCGACATCGAAAACGCGACGCTTGAGCAGGCGCTGAAGCATCCGAACTGGAGCATGGGGCAGAAGATCACGATCAACTCCGCCTCGATGATGAACAAGGGCCTCGAGGTGATCGAGGCGTCCTATCTGTTCGCGCTCACGCCTGACGAGATCGATGTTCTCGTGCATCCGCAGTCGATCATTCACGGCATGGTCGAGTTTTCCGATCGCTCGGTGGTCGCGCAACTCGGCGCGCCCGACATGCGCACGCCGATCGCCCACTGTCTCGGCTGGCCGGACCGGATCGAGGGACCCGCCAAGCCGCTCGATCTGGCGAAGATTGGGCAGTTGACCTTCGAGGCGCCGGACTTCGAGCGATTTCCGGCGCTGCGGCTCGCTTACGACTCGCTTAGAACAGGGCGCGGCGCGACCACGGTCTACAATGCGGCTAACGAAATCGCGGTGGCCGCGTTTGCGGCCCGGCAAATCCGGTTCGGCGCGATCGCGCGCCTCGTCGAGGCGACGCTGGAGCAGTGGATCCGGATGGGAAATCTGGCGCCGCTGGAGACCGCCGATGACGCCATCAGCGTTGACCATAATGCGCGAAATCTGGCGAAGTCCCTCTTGCCTCAAATTGCCGCAAAGGCATCCTAACTTTTTCTTGGGGCGCGCCAGCTGGCTCGCGGAACGGGTGAGCAATGGCCGAGTTTTTTAGTCATGGAATCAATGCGATAGGCCATGGCCTGATCGGCTACATTGTTCCCTTTCTGTTCGTTCTGACGATCGTCGTCTTCTTCCACGAGCTCGGCCATTTTGTGGTCGCGCGCTGGACCGGCGTGAAGGTGTTAACGTTCTCGCTCGGCTTCGGCCCGGAACTCCTTGGCTTCAACGACCGCAAGGGGACGCGCTGGAAGATCTCGGCGGTGCCGCTCGGCGGCTATGTGAAATTCTTCGGCGACGAGAATGAAGCGAGCGCGCCATCAGCGGAATCGCTGTCGGCGATGTCGGATGACGAGCGCAAGGTCTCCTTTCACCACAAGAACGTTTTTGCGCGCGCCGCCATTGTCGCGGCGGGACCGATCGCGAACTTCATCCTGGCGATCGTTATCTTCGCAGCGCTGTTCGTGTTCATCGGCAAGCCGAACGCCAGCGCCCGCGTCGACGAGGTGACGGCCGATAGCGCCGCTGCCGCAGCAGGATTCCAGCCCGGCGATGTCGTGCTGGCGATCGACGGCAAGGCGATCGAAAATTTTGCCGACATGCAGCGCATCGTCTCGACGAGCGCCGGCGAGGATCTCACTTTCACGGTGAAGCGCGGCACGTCGCAGGTCACGCTGCACGGCACGCCGGCGCTGAGCGAAGTGAAGGACAATTTTGGCAACGCCCACAAGATGGGCGTGCTCGGCATCAGGCGCGGCACGGCACCGGCCGAGATGGCCAACGAGAAAGTCGACCCGCTGACCGGGCTTTGGCTCGGCGCCAAGCAGTCCTGGTTCATCGTCGCCACGACGATGAAATTCTTGGGCGGCGTTTTTGCCGGCCACGGCGGGGCCGATCAGGTCGGCGGTCCGCTGCGGATCGCCCAGCTTTCAGGGCAGGCCGCCAGCCTCGGCATCGACTACCTGATCAACCTCGCCGCGGTGTTGTCGGTCTCGATCGGACTGCTCAATCTCTTCCCGGTACCTCTGCTCGATGGGGGGCACCTTTTGTTCTACTCGGTCGAGGTCGTGCGCGGCCGGCCGTTGTCGGAACGGGCCCAGGAGATGGGGTTCAGAATTGGCCTCGCGCTGGTCCTGATGCTGATGATTTTCGCGACGTATAACGACATTCTCCACTTGACTGCGTCGTAAGGGTTCCGGGGCGTGGCCAATACGCAACGTGTTGGCCGGAAATTGGAATCCGGGGGTAAAGGTCGTTTGCCGGGTGGGGGAATTTCGCTACAAACGACGCGGAATGGGGATTCTGTCGAGACGCGGGGCGCGGGTCGGCGTTGGGTTGGTTTTGAGGGCGCTTGGCGCATGAGACTTGGAATGGGATTTCTTCGGGGCGGTCTGGTCGCTGCCCTGATCGCGCTCGCTGCGCCCCTCACAGCCGGGCTGGCCGTGATCGCAGCCGACGTGTCGCCGGCCTATGCCCAGTCCGTGGCTTCCATCGAGGTCGAGGGTAACCGGCGCGTCGAGGCCGATACGGTCCGGTCCTACTTCAAACCGGGGCCGGACGGCCGGCTCGACCAGGGCCGCATCAATGACGGCTTGCGGTCGCTCTACGAGACCGGCCTGTTCCAGGACGTGAAGCTCGGCCAGCGCGGTGGCCACCTGCTCGTGACCGTCGTCGAAAATCCGGTGATCGGGCGCGTGATTTTCGAGGGCAACAGGAAGGTCAAGGACGAACAGCTTTCCACCGAAGTCCAGTCGAAACCGCGCGGCAGCCTGTCGCGACCGCTGGTTCAATCGGACGTCCAGCGCATCACGGACATCTACCACCACATGGGCCGCTACGACGTCAAAGTCGTGCCGCAGCTCATCGACCAACCGAACAATCGCGTCGACCTAATCTTCGAGATCACCGAGGGCTCCAAGACCGGCGTCAAGGAGATCGACTTCGTCGGCAACAATGCATACTCGTCCTACCGTCTGAAGGACGTCATCAAGACTCGCGAAAGCAACCTCCTGTCGTTTCTGAGCTCGGCGGACGTCTACGACGCCGACCGCGCCGAGGCGGACCGCGATTTGATTCGCCGCTTTTATCTGAAGAACGGTTATGCCGACGTTCAGGTCGTGGCGGTGCTGTCCGAATACGATCCCGAGAAGAAGGGCTTCCTCGTCACGTTCAAGATCGAGGAGGGGCAGCAATACCGGGTGGGTTCGATCGATGTCCGCTCGAATATCCGCAGCCTCGATCCGAGCGGCCTGCGCTCATACCTGCGGATGGGGGTCGGCTCGGTCTACAACGCCGAGGCTCTCGAGAAATCGGTCGAGGACATTACCGTCGAAGCATCGCGGCGCGGTTATGCCTTCGCCACTGTGCGCCCGCAGGGCGATCGCAACTTCGAAAACCACACGGTGGCGATCAGCCTCGTGATCGATGAGGGACAGCGCACCTACATCGAGCGAATCAACATTCGCGGCAATACGCGCACGCGCGACTACGTGATTCGCCGCGAGTTCGACATCGGCGAAGGCGATGCCTACAACCGCGCGCTGGTCGACCGGGCGGAACGGCGCCTGAAAAACCTTGACTACTTCAAGACCGTCAAGATCACGAACGAGCCCGGATCATCGCCTGACCGGATCATCCTCGACGTCGACGTCGAAGAAAAGTCGACGGGTGACTTCTCGGTTTCCGGCGGTTACTCGACGTCGGACGGCTTCCTCGCGGATGTGAGTATTTCGGAGCGCAACCTGCTCGGCACTGGTCTTTATGCCAAGGCCGGCGTGTCGTGGGGACAACGCAGCCGCGGCTACACGTTCTCGATCGTCGACCCTTACATGTTTGGATATCGCGTCGCCGGCGGTCTCGACATCTTCCAGAAGACCCAATTGGCGTCGAGCTACGTCTCTTACAACACCAAGACATTCGGCATCTCGCCGCGCCTCGTCTTTGCATTGCGTGAAGATTTGACGATGCAGCTGCGCTACGCGATCACCAAGACCGAGGTGAACATCAGCCCGCTGCTGGCGAACTGTAACAACCTGACCCCGAACTTCATCAATACCTTCCCGACTCCCTTGGGAACACCGAACGGCTTGAACAGCAGTGCCGCAACAACACCGCCAGTTCCGGGGTTCACCACCCAGACCGATTGCTACGCCGATGGCGAAGCGACGCTTGCGGTGAAGAAGGAGTTGGCAGGCGGTCCGGTCTGGACGTCGCTGGTCGGCTATGGCCTGACCTACAACCTGCTCGACAACGTCAAGGACCCGACATCGGGCTTGCTCGTCGACTTCCGGCAGGATTTCGCCGGCCTCGGCGGCAATGTGAAATACATCAGGAGCTCCGGCGACATGCGCTACTACTTCCCGGTGGTGGCTGACGTCGTCGGCGTCCTGCACGGCCAGGCCGGCATCATCAACGGCTATGGCGGCGGCGGGCTGCGCATGCTCGACCAGTTCCAGATGGGTCCGAACCTGGTTCGCGGCTTTGCCCCGGCGGGCCTCGGCCCGCGCGACCTGACGCCCGGCACCTCGAACGACGCCCTGGGCGGCACCAAGTACTGGGGCGCGTCCGCCGAGATGCAGATGCCGTTCTGGTTCCTGCCGAAGGAAATCGGCCTGAGAGGCTCGCTGTTCGCCGATGCGGGCTCGGTGTGGGATTGGGATCCGGGAACACTCATTCAGGGCCCGGTTTTTCCCGGAACAACGACGGTGACGCGGTGCTGGACCGTCACCAACGAGTGCCTGGTCCCGTCGTCCAACAACATGGTCGTCCGCAGCTCGGTCGGCGCCGGCCTGATCTGGTCCTCGCCGTTTGGCCCGTTGCGCTTCGATTTCGCCTTCCCGGTCACGAAAGCCAGCTATGATCGGAAGCAGTGGTTCCGCTTCGGAGGTGGAACGAGCTTCTGACGATGGTTTGTGGAGCGGATGGACCAGCGTTTGTTCTTTGAGCGCTCAGAGCCGCTTTCGCTCGCCGAAATCGCGGCGCTGACAGGGGCCGTGCTGGTCGATCCGTCGCTGGCGGAACGACGGATCGAGGGCCTTGCCGTGCTGGATGCGGCCGGCCCACATCACCTCACCTTCGTCGACGGCCCCAAGTATTTGCCGCAGCTTGAGACCTGCCACGCCGGCGCGTGCTTGGTCAGTGCGCGACTTGAACAGCGCGTGCCGGCGCGCACGGCCGCGCTGCGCATCGCCGATCCCTATCGCGCGTTCGTGACCGTCGCGCGCAAGGCTCATCCGGACGCGCTGCACCCGGCAGCAATCTTTCAGGGCGCTGACGTGTCGCCACAGGCAGTGGTTCATCCGACTGCGCGTCTCGAGGACGGCGTGATTGTCGATCCATTGGCGGTGGTAGGCCCAGGCGCGCAGATCGGTCAGGACACCGTTATCGGCGCCGGCGCCGTGATCGGACCAAACGTGACGATTGGACGATCGTGCAGCATCGGGCCGCAAGCGACGATCATCTGCAGCATGCTTGGCAACAATGTGATCGTTCATCCCGGCTGCCGTATCGGCCAGGACGGTTACGGCTTCGTGCCGGGCCCGAGGGGGCACATCAAGATCCCGCAGACCGGGCGCGTGATCATCCAGAACGATGTCGAGATCGGCGCCAACACGACGATCGACCGCGGCGCGCTTCGCGACACCGTGATCGGCGAGGGGACCAAGATCGACAATCTGGTCCAGATCGCCCATAACGTCACCATCGGCCGGCACTGCATCATCGTCAGCCAGGTCGGGCTCTCGGGCAGCACGACGATCGGCGATGGCGTCGCGCTTGGCGCGCGGGTGGGGACGAACAACCACGTCACCATCGGCGACGGAGCGCAGATCGCTGCGACCAGCATCGTGCATGGCGACGTGCCGCCGGGCGCGAAATACGGTGGCACGCCGGCGAAGCCCGTCAAGCAGTGGTTCCGCGAGATGATGCTGGTCGAGCGTCTGGCGAAGGGAAGTCGCGAGGGGGACAAGGATTTGGATCAGAAGGATTCGAATCAAACAGGGCAGGGCACATGAACCCTCCGGAGAAACTCGAGGCAGCCGACATCGCTCTTGTCCTGAAGGCGCTGCCGCATCGTTATCCGTTCCTGATGATCGATCGCGTGCACTCGATCCGTGGCGACGACTTCGCTGTCGGCGTCAAGAACGTCACGTTCAACGAACCGCAATTCCAGGGTCATTTTCCCGAGCGCCCGGTGTTTCCTGGCGTGCTGATGATCGAGGGCATGGCGCAGACGGCCGGGGTGATCTGTATCCTGTCGGGCAAAGTGCCGTCGGAGACGCGCAGCGTCTATTTCATGACGATCGACAAGGCCAAGTTTCGCAAGCCCGTGGTGCCTGGTGATACCATCGAGTATCACATGACCAAGATAAACCAGCGCCGCAATATGTGGTGGTTTCGCGGGGAAGCAAAGGTTGCCGGCCAACTGGTTGCCGAGGCCGAAGTCGGCGCGATGCTCGGCGGGTAAGGGTCTTGATTGAGCATGATCTCTTGGACAAACGACGACGTTTGTCCGGGAAGACTGGTATCCGTCCCCAAACAAGCCGAGGGCCTGCTTTCCGGGCACGCTCGAATTCGTTAATCGTCATGTTCTGCAACATTTAATGACCGCGCCGGCGCAGGAAATCGCCTATTGGCGGAACTGCTCTTTGAGATGCGCATGTCCTTTTCGGAAAACCGGCACCCACTTTTCCGGGACATGCGCCGATCATCGCGAGCGAAGAGAGCTGGATGAGCAGAATTGACCCAACCGCCCGCATCGAGGACGGCGCCACGATCGGCGATGACGTGGACGTCGGGCCGTACTGCATCGTCGGCCGGGATGTCATGCTGGGTGCGGGCTGCCGCTTGCTGTCGCATGTCAACGTTGCCGGCCACACCGCGGTCGGGGCGGGGACGGTAATCTATCCCTTCGCGTCCGTCGGCACGCCGCCGCAGTCGCTCGCCTATCGCGGCGAGCCGACACGGCTTCTGATCGGCGAGGGTTGCACCATCCGCGAGTCGGTCACGATCAACACCGGCACGGTCGGCGGCGGCGGACTGACACAACTCGGCGATCGCTGCTACCTGATGGCCTACAGTCACGTCGGGCACGACTGCCGGGTCGGCAGCGATGTGATCTTCGCGAACTCGGCAACGCTCGGCGGCCATTGCGAGGTCGGCGATTTCGTCTGGATCGGCGGCTTGAGCGCCGTGCATCAGTTCGTCCGGATCGGCGCGCAGGCGATGGTCGCCGGCGCCAGTGGCATTCGCGGCGATGTGATCCCCTATGGCTTCGTCACCGGCCAGCACGCCGCACTCGAGGGACTGAACGTCGTCGGCATGCGGCGGCGCAAATTCACGAAGCAGCGGCTGCATGTCGTCCGCTCGTTCTATCAATCGCTGTTCTTCGGCCCGGGTACGCTCGCCGAGCGCGTGAGCGAAGCGCAGGCGCAGCCGGCCGCCGATCCGGCGATTGCCGAAATCGTTGCGTTCCTCGCCAGTGGCAACAAGCGGTCGCTCTGCCTGCCGCGCGGCAAGCACGCGCCTGACCTCGACGCCCAGGAGCAATGAGCGAGCCGAGCGAGAGCGGTGCGGCCGTCGGCATCGTCGCCGGCGGCGGGGCGCTTCCGGCCACGGTCGCGCGTTCGCTGGAAGGGCAGGGACGGCGCGCCGTGGTGTTTGCCATCAAGGGCTTTTGCGATCCAGCGACCGTTGCGGGCCGAGCGCATCATTGGGTTGCGCTGGGCCAGATCGGTCGCCTGACACAGTTGCTCAGACGCGAGCGGTGCCGCGACGTCGTCGCGGTGGGATCGCTGATCAGGCCGGCGCTGTCGGAGCTGCGGCTCGATTGGCAGACGCTTCGCGTGATGCCGTCCTTGATCCGCGCCTTTCGCGGTGGCGACAACCATCTGCTGACGAGCGTTGCCCGCATCTTTGCCGACAACGGCTTCAGGCTTGTCGGCGTCAACGAGGTGGCGCCCGAGCTCACGATGCCCGAGGGGATGCTGACCCGCCGCAAGCCCGATGACGCTGCGCTGCGCGACATTGCGAAGGGACGCGCCGCGCTGGCGGCGATGAGCGCGTTCGATATCGGCCAGGCTGCGGTCGTGATCGACGAGCACGTGGTGGCGCTGGAGGATATCGAGGGCACCGATGCGCTGCTTCAGCGCGTCGCGCGATTGCGCGAGAGGAGGCGGATCCGTGCGCCAGCCGGCCGCGGCGTGCTGGTGAAGGCACCCAAGGCCGGACAGGAGCTGCGTCTCGACATGCCTGCGCTTGGCCCGAGGACAGTTGCGGGCGCTCAGGAAGCCCAACTCGCCGGCATTGCGGTTGTCGCCGGCCAGACATTGCTGGCCGAGGCCGAGGCCGTCATCGCCGCCGCCGATCGCGCCGGGCTGTTTGTGGTCGGCGTTCCCGCATGACCTCGGAGGTCACAGCGGAGGACGCGCCGCGAACGATCTTTCTGGTCGCGGCGGAAACTTCGGGCGACCGGCTCGGCGCCGCCCTGATCGATGCGTTGCGCGCGCGCCTGAAGGGCAACGTGCGCTTTGCCGGAGTTGGCGGCGCCGACATGGCAGCTGCGGGCATGGAGTCGCTGGTGCCGATCGAGGAGCTCTCGATCATGGGATTTGCCGCGCTGCCCCGTGGAATCCCGAAGATCCTGCGGCGCATCCGCGAGGTCGGCGATGCCGTGCTGCGCGCGTCACCCGACGTGCTGGTCATCATCGACAGCCCGGATTTCACCCATCGCGTGGCGCGGAGGGTTCGGGCGCGCGATCCATCGATACCGATCGTCGACTATGTCTCGCCCACGGTCTGGGCGTGGCGGCCGGGGCGGGCGCGCGCGATGCGCCGCTATGTCGACCACCTGCTCGCGCTGCTGCCGTTCGAGCCTGAGGTCCATGAGCGCCTGGGCGGCCCACCCTGCAGCTATGTCGGCCACCCGCTGCTGCAGCAGGTTGGGACACTGCGGCCCAACGACGACGAGCGGAAACGGCGCGAGAGCGATCCGCCGGTGCTGCTGGTCCTGCCTGGCAGCCGGCGAGGCGAAATCCGTCACCACATGGGTGTGCTGGGCGACACACTCGCCCGGCTCAAGACGAAGGATGTTGCGTTCGAGCCGGTGATCCCGACGCTGCCCCATCTTGCCGATCTCGTGCGCGAGAAGAGCGTCGGCTGGCCGGTCAAGCCGCGGCTTGCGATTGGCGATGCCGAGCGACTGGCGGCAACGCGGATCGCGCGCGCCGCACTGACGAAGTCGGGGACATCGACGCTCGAACTTGCGCTGGCCGGCGTGCCGATGGTGGCTTTCTACCGCGTGTCGGGGTGGGAGGCGGCGATCGCCCGGCGCGTGATAAGAGTGCCGACGGTGATCCTGGCCAACCTTGTCATTGGCGCCAACGTCGTCCCGGAATTCCTGCAGCAGGACTGCACGGCCGAGCAGCTTGCGCCAGCGGTTGCCGAGGTGCTCAACAACGGCGGAGCGCGGCAACGTCAGCTGGAGGCATTTGCGAAGCTCGACGAATTGATGGCGGTTGGCGACAAGTCGCCGAGCGAGCGTGCCGCCGACATCGTGATCGCCCAACTGCGGCGACCTGGCTGTTGATTGAGCATGATCTCCGCGCAAACGCTCCGCGTTTGTCGCGAGGGAAAACCGGCATCACTTTTCCGGATCCTGCTCTCAACGAAAAAGGCCGGAACGACAGTTCCGGCCTTCGCGACGTGATCAGTTGTGGTCTCAGCGCTTGTCGAGCGGAACCCACTTGCGCTCGGTGTCGCCGGTATAGAGCTGACGCGGACGAGCGATCTTGTAGCTCGGGTCGCCGATCATTTCTTTCCACTGCGCGATCCAGCCGACGGTGCGCGCGACCGCGAACAGCACGGTGAACATCGAGGTCGGGAAGCCCAGCGCCTTCAGCGTGATGCCGGAGTAGAAGTCGACGTTCGGATAAAGCTTGCGGCTGATGAAGTAGTCGTCGTTCAGCGCCATCTTCTCGAGCTGCAGCGCGACCTTGAGGACAGGGTCGTCCCCGTGGCCGGTCTCATTCAGCACGTCATGGCAGAGCTTCTGCATGATCTTGGCGCGCGGATCGTAGTTTTTGTAGACGCGATGACCGAAGCCCATCACACGGAACAGGTCCTCACGATCTTTGGCCCGCTGGATGAAGTCCGGAATCTTGTCGACCGTGCCAATTTCCGTCAGCATCTTGAGCGCTGCCTCGTTGGCGCCGCCGTGGGCGGGACCCCACAGGCAGGCGATGCCGGCCGCGATGCAGGCGAACGGATTGGCGCCTGACGAACCCGACGAACGCACGGTGTTGGTCGAAGCGTTCTGCTCGTGATCGGCGTGCAGGATGAAGATCTGGTCGAGTGCGCGCGCGAGCACCGGGTTGACCTTGTACTCCTCGCACGGCACCGCAAAGCACATCCGCATGAAGTTCGAGGCGTAGTCGAGCGAGTTCTGCGGATAGATGAAGGGCTGGCCGATCGTGTACTTGTAGGCCATCGCCGCGAGCGTCGGCACCTTCGCGATCATGCGCATCGAGGCGACCATGCGCTGGTGTGGATCGTTGATGTCGGTGGAGTCGTGATAGAACGCCGACAGTGCGCCGACGGACGCGACCATCACCGCCATCGGATGCGCGTCGCGGCGGAAGCCCTGGAAGAAGCGGGCCATCTGCTCGTGCACCATGGTGTGGTTGGTGACGCGTTGAACGAAGTCGGCCTTCTGCGTTTTGTTCGGCAGCTCGCCTTCGAGCAGCAGATAGCAGGTGTCGAGGAAGTCGCCCTGGGCGACCTGTTCGATCGGATAACCACGGTAGCGGAGGATGCCAACCTCGCCGTCGATGTAGGTAATCTTCAACTCGCAGCTCGCGGTCGACATGAAGCCGGGGTCGTAAGTGAACACGCCGGCTTTGTTGTAGAGCGTTGAGATGTCGATGACGTCGGGACCGGTCGAGCCGTTGCGGATCGGGAAATCGTAGTTCTTGTTTCCGATTGTGACGGTTGCGGTCTTGTTAGGGTTGGGTGCGTCCATGGTCCCCGGCTCCGATCTTTTGCGAGGTGGTTGGCTGGCGTTTCACTGCCGAATATAGGGCGGCGCAGCCACGCGAAAACATCTGATCTGGCTTGCGTATCGCATTGTTCGTTGCACCGCAAGATGGATAGAAATGTTCAACTATGGCGGCCTTGATCGTGCATGTCCTGATGGACAAACGAAGGCGTTCGCCCGGGAAAACCTATCCACTTTTCCCGAACATGCGCTTAACCCGTTGCCAAATCGCTCAGCCGGGCGAGGGATTCCTCGCGGCCGAGCGTGTCCAGCACCTCGAATATACCCGGCGACGTTGTCCGCCCCGTTAACGCAATCCGCATCGGTTGCGCGGCGGCCCCGAGCTTCAAACCTTTGCTCTCGGCGAAGGCGCGAACCGCTGCTTCCGTGGTCTCAACCGCCCACGGCGACACGCCCCCGAGCACCTGCCTCAACTCGCCGACGAGGCCGCGGATTTCGGGCGTCACCAGCGCGGCGGCTTTCGGGTCCAGCGCCAGCGGCCGGTCGGCGAGGATGAAGTGCGCGCCGTCGATCAGGTCGAGCAGGGTTTTGGCACGCTCCTTCAGGCTCGGCATCGCCTTGAGCAGCTGCGCCCGGGTCGCGTCGTTCAGCTTGTTCTGAATGGCGGAACCATTCGGAATGTATTTCAGCACGTTCTCAAATTCGTGGAGCAGGGCCTTGTCGTCCGACTGCCGGATGTAGTGGCCGTTGACGCTCTCGAGCTTGGCGAAATCGATCCGCGCCGGCGAGCGGCCGATGGCCGGCAGGTCGAACGCCTTGATCAGCTCCTCGGTCGAAAAGATTTCCTGGTCGCCATGGCTCCAGCCGAGCCGCGCCAGGTAATTGCGAAGCGCGACCGGCAGATAGCCCATCGCGCGATAGGCCTCGACGCCGAGCGCGCCGTGGCGCTTCGAGAGCTTTGATCCGTCGGGACCATGGATCAGCGGGATGTGCGCCATGACAGGCACGGACCAGCCGAGCGCGTCGTAAATCTGTTTCTGCCGCGCGGCGTTGGTCAGATGATCGTCGCCGCGGATAACGTGGGTGACGCCCATGTCGTGATCGTCGACGACGACGGCGAGCATGTAAGTCGGCGTGCCGTCGGAGCGGAGCAGCACGAGGTCGTCGAGGTTCTCGTTCTGCCAGACCACGCGGCCCTGCACCTGGTCCTCGATCACGGTCTCGCCGTCGAGCGGCGCTTTCAGGCGGATGACCGGCTTGACGTTGGGCGGCGCCTCGGACGGGTCGCGATCGCGCCAGCGGCCGTCATAGAGCCGGGTGCGCCCTTCGGCGCGTGCCTTCTCGCGCATCTCGGCGAGCTCTTCAGCGCTGGCGTAGCAGTAGTAGGCCTTGCCCGCGGCGAGCAGTTGTTCGGCGACCTCGCGGTGACGCGCGGCGCGGCTGAACTGGTAGATGACGTCGCCGTCCCAATCGAGCTCCAGCCATTTCAGGCCGTCGATGATGGCGTCGATCGCCTCGCTTGGTCGAGCGCTGGCGATCGGTGTCCTCGATCCTGAGCAGCATCTTGCCGCCACGACCGCGCGCATAAAGCCAGCAGAACAACGCGGTGCGCGCGCCGCCGATGTGCAGAAAGCCGGTCGGCGAGGGGGCGAAGCGCGTAACGACGGTATCGGTCATTGGCTGCGGGGCGCAAAGTGCCTAAATGTGGTCACGCCGATGTCTCGAACAATTGGGCGGCGCGCAGGGTGTATAGCAGGAACTTTGCATAACTAAAGCGGCTGGAGGGCCTCGGGTTCAACCGTTACCAGCCGGCGTGCTGGAAGAGGCGGTGCAGGCGACGGGCTGAGACTTGACGGGCTGGGACTTGGCGCATGCACCCGGATTTGGCACAAGGTGCCAACAAGTCCTTAAGGGAAAGTCACAGAATGGCGACGACGGCAACGGCAGAAGCAGAGGTGTCGACTGGACGCGACTTCATTCGCGACATCGTCCAGGCCGACCTCGATGCCGGCAAGCATCGTGAGATCGTGACGCGGTTCCCGCCGGAGCCGAATGGCTACCTGCACATCGGGCACGCCAAGTCGATCGCGCTGAACTTCGGCATCGCCGAGGAGTTTTCCGGCCGCTGCCACCTGCGCTTCGACGACACCAACCCGACCAGGGAGGAGCAGGAGTACATCAACTCGATCCAGCGCGACGTGCACTGGCTCGGCTTCGACTGGGGCAAGCACCTCTACTACGCCTCCGACTATTTCGAGCGGCTTTACGCGTGGGCCGAGCTGCTGGTGCAGAACGGCCTTGCCTATGTCGACGATCAGTCGCAGGACGAGATCCGCCTCAATCGCGGCACGCTGACCGAGCCGGGCAAGAACAGCCCGTTCCGCGACCGCAGCGTCGCTGAGAATCTCGACCTGTTTCGGCGGATGCGATCAGGCGAATTTCCGAACGGCGCGCGCGTGCTGCGCGCCAAAATCGACATGGCGTCGGGCAACATCAACCTGCGCGATCCCGTGCTGTACCGCATCCTGCACGCGACCCATCCGCGGACCGGCGACGCCTGGAAGATTTATCCGAGCTACGACTATGCGCACGGCCAGTCGGACGCGATCGAAGGCATCACGCATTCGATCTGCACGCTGGAGTTCGAGGACCACCGGCCGCTCTATGACTGGCTGCTCGACAAGCTGCCGGTGCCGGCGCATCCGCACCAGTACGAGTTTGCGCGGCTCAACCTGACCTACACGCTGCTGTCGAAGCGCGTGCTGACCGAGCTCGTCCGCGGCGGCCATGTCGCCGGCTGGGACGATCCGCGGATGCCGACGCATTGCCGGCTTCCGCCGCCGCGGCGTGCCGCCGGGGGCGATCCGCGACTTCGTCAAGCGGATCGGCGTTGCGAAAGCCAACAGCGTCGTCGACGTCGGCATGCTGGAATTCTCGATCCGCGAGATCCTGAACAAGACGGCGCTGCGGCGCATGGCGGTGTTGCGGCCGCTCAAGGTGGTGATCGAGAACTATCCGGAAGGCAAGACCGAGCTGATCGAGGCCGTCAACCATCCCGACGATCCCTCCGCCGGCAAACGCAACATCGTGTTCAGCCGCGAGCTCTTCATCGAGCGCGACGACTTCATGGAGAACCCGCCAAAGAAATTCTTCCGGCTGTCGCCCGGCAACGAAGTGCGGCTGCGTTACGCCTACTTCATCACCTGCCGCGACGTTGTGAAGAACGCGGCCGGCGACATCGTCGAGTTGCGCTGCACCTATGATCCGGCGACGCGCGGCGGCAACGCGCCGGATGGCCGCAAGGTCAAGGCGACGATGCACTGGCTGTCGGCCTCGCACTCGCTGCCCGCCGAGATCAGGGTCTACAACCAGCTCTTCACGTCGCCCAATCCGGATGCGGCGAATTTTGCACGCGACCTCAATCCGCAGTCGCTGGAAGTCTTGAGCGACGCTCGCGTCGAGGCCGCCGCGGTCGAGACCAATTCGGGGGACGCGATGCAGTTCGAGCGCCAGGGCTATTTTGCGCGCGACCCGGACTCGCGGCCGGATCGGCCGGTGTTCAACCGCACCATCGGCTTGCGCGATACGTTCGCCAAAGAGGTCGCGCGCGGCTGATTTTTGGATTGCCGCGTCGAATTGCGGAAGCTCACGTATCGAGGGGAGCGCTAAGAGTTGCCCTCCCACCCTCGAAGAGGGCCGAAGTTCGCGATGCCCAGCAAGAAAATAGCGTTAGCTTGCCAAATTCAACTCTTGCGTGCGCGTCTTGGTCACTGGCACTTTTAGGGCGTCGGGACCAAGGCAGTCCGAGCGGAGCGAGAGGTGGCGGACGAGGGCAGGGGGCGGCGAGCGCGAACGACGACGTGGCAGCCGCGCGGCGCCGCGGCCGGTCAGGCACAGCCGTCATTCGGCCTGCTGTCGGAACGTATTCGGCGGATCGTCGAATGGCTGCGGGCCACGATCGCAGCGGAAGCCGCCAGGATCCAGCTCCTGCCGTGGATCGCGGTCAGCTTTGGCGCGGGCATCGTCCTCTATTTCACCGCCGAGCGCGAGCCACTGGTTTCCGTTGTGGCGCCGGTCGCTGGCCTCGCGTGCATCGTTGCCTTCCTGATCCGCCGCAGCCGGTTCTTCCCGGTGGCGGCACTGACCGCCGCGGTCTGCGCCGGCTTCGCCACTGCAACGGTTCGTACGACGATTGTCGCGCACGATGTGCTGGTGCGTCCGCTTTATTCGGTGGCGCTGTCAGGATTTGTCGAGGTCCGCGAAGAGCGCGAGAAGACCGATCGCTTCGTGCTGCGCGTGACCAGCATGGAGGATCTGCGCGGGTCGCGCCGCGCGCTGCCCGAGGTCCGGCGTGTCCGTCTGTCGGTGAAGAAAGGGACGGCGCCTGCGGTCGGCAGCTTCGCCGAGTTCAAGGCCGGCCTGTCGGCGCCACTCACGCCGCTTCGGCCCGGTTCATACGACTTCGCGCGCAATCTCTATTTCCAGCGCATCGGCGCCACCGGCTTTGTCCATGGACCGATCAAGGTCACCGCGCCACCGCAGGACGGTGGGCTGTGGCTGAAATATGCCGTGATCGTCAACACGCTGCGCGACAGCATGGATGCCCGCATCCGGCAGAGCCTGAGCGGTGACAACCGCGCGATTGCGTCGGCACTGTTGAACGGCAAGCGCGACGCGATCTCGACGCCGGTCAACGATGCGATGTTCATATCCGGGCTCGGCCATGTGCTGTCGATCTCCGGCTATCACATGGCGGTGGTCGCCGGCATCGTGTTCTTTGTCGTGCGTGCGTTGCTGGCGTTGTTTCCGCCGCTGACGACAGGCTTCCCGGTGAAGAAGTGGGCGGCGGCCGCGGCGTTCGCGGCGTCGCTGTTCTATCTCCTGCTGTCGGGCAACGAAGTCGCGACCCAGCGCTCGTTTTTCATGACTGCGGTGGTGTTGATCGCGGTGATGGTCGACCGTCGCGCCATCACGTTCCGCACCCTCGCCGTGGCGGCGCTTGTCGTTCTGTTCTTCTCGCCCGAATCGATCGTCGATCCGAGCTTTCAGATGTCGTTCGCGGCGACGCTCGGGCTCGTGGCGCTGGTCAACGGCGGCTTGCCGAAACTTGCGTCTGCCGGCGACAATTCCATCGTCGGCCGCATCGCGCTGTGGGGCGGGCGCGAAGTCATTTCGCTCGCCTTTGCATCGATGGTTGCAGGCCTTGCGACCACGCCATACGCGGCGTTCGTGTTCCACCGCGCCACGCCCTACGGAATTGTTGCCAACCTGCTGGCGATGCCGGTGGTATCGGCATGGGTGATGCCGGCCGGCCTGCTCGGCATCGTTGCGATGCCGTTCGGCTTCGATGGCGTGTTCTGGCGGCTGATGGATGCTGGCCTCAACTGGATGGTCTGGGTCTCGCTGTGGGTGGCGTCGCTGCCCGGCGCGATCGGTCATGTTCCGGCGTTCGGCACCGGCGCGCTCGTGCTGGCAACGATCGGAATTCTGATGCTCGGTTTGCTCAAGACGTCGTTGCGCTGGAGCGGCGCCGTCGTCGTTGTGGCTGCCGTGGTGTGGGTGCTCAAGACACCGCAGCCGGACATTCTGGTCGGCGCCGACGGGACGACCGTTGCCGCGCGCAGCGCCGATGGACGGCTTCAGATGGTACAAACCCGCAAGGATTTGTTCCTGGCGAAAGAGTGGCTGGCGGCGGATGCCGACGCGCGTCTGGTGAACGATCCGTCGGTGATGCAAGGCGGCGCATGCGACGCCGCAGGCTGCGCGCTGAAACTGAGCGACGGCCGCTACGTCACCATTGCGCGGCGCGCCGATGCATTCGCCGATGACTGCGAGAAGGCGCTCGTCATCGTCACCTTTCGCCAGCCGCCACCTGGCTGTCGCGCGACGATCCTGGGCCGCGACCAACTGCGATCATCCGGCAGCATGGCGATCTGGCGGCGCGGCGATGGCCTTGTCATCGAGGCGGCGCGGCCGAAGGGCGCCGACCGGCCTTGGGCGCACACAGATGTGGCCGGGCAGGCAATACCGTCCGTGCAGGGAGAGACCGCGCCGTCGGCGCGGCCGGTCGACGCGACCCCGAGCGAACCTGAGGTCGCGCCTGACGATCAGTAGGGCGATCAGTAACGGCGGAACAGGCTGATCAGCTTGCCCTGGATGCGCACGCGGTTGGGCGGCAGAATGCGCACCTCGTAGGCCGAGTTCGCGGGCTCCAGCGCGATCGAGGCGCCACGGCGGCGGAAGCGTTTCAGCGTGGCCTCCTCCTCGTCGATCAGAGCCACCACGATGTCGCCGGTCTCTGCGGCGTCGCTGCGCTGGATCAGCGCCATGTCACCGTCGAGAATGCCGGCCTCGACCATCGAGTCGCCGCGCACTTCGAGCGCGTAGTGTTCGCCCGACGCCAGCATCTCCGGTGGTACGTTGATGCTGTGGGTACGGGTCTGCAGCGCCTCGATCGGCGTGCCGGCGGCGATCCGGCCCATGACGGGTACCGTGACGGGGCGGCCGCCTTCGTCCTCGTTCGCAGAGCGGGTGACCCTGCCGAGGTTGCCTTCGATAACGCTCGGCGTGAAGCCGCGGCGGCCATTGGCGAGCCCCGCCTGCTGCGTTTCGGGCAACTTGATCACCTCGATCGCGCGCGCCCGGTTCGGCAGACGGCGAATGAAGCCGCGCTCCTCGAGCGCCGTAATCAGGCGATGGATGCCGGACTTCGAGCGCAGGTCGAGGGCATCCTTCATCTCGTCGAACGAGGGCGGGACGCCCGACTCCTTCAGCCGTTCGTTGATGAAGCGCAGAAGCTCGTATTGTTTGCGTGTCAGCATGCCGAAAAAGTCCCCCGAGCAGGTCTCGTGATATTCACCGTCAAATCAAAGGCAGGTCGAAAGACCATCTGATTTGCACTCGTTTGCACCTTTGATCTGCTCTCTGGGTAGACGGCACTGGTAGCGCGCTATCCCTAGAAACAAATCATGAACATACACTATATGTTCCATATGTGTTCCGCAAGCTGTTAATTTCAAGTGAAGAAGCCGAACGGTCGCTAAAGGGGAAGCTTAAGCACGTCACAAAGCGCGCCAGCGCTTGCCGCCGGTGCATGTGCAGGGCGAATGATCAAAGCCTGCGAAAAAGCGAGATTTGCCTGCAATGAGCTGTCTTGTACGCCGAGCGGTGTGACGATCGGAGGCGCCTCGGCGCGCTCTTCCAGCGTCGCGCGCAAATAGTCTTCGCGCTGGTCGTTGGCGGCGAGATCACGGCCGAGCACGGCCTTGATCGGGCGCGGTTCGACGTCGATTCGGCCGGACAAAGCGCGAATCAGGGGCAACAGGAACAGCGTCGCGCAGACGTAGGACGACACCGGATTGCCGGGCAGGCCGAGCACCCGCAAGGCACCGCGGCGGCCATGCATCATCGGTTTTCCCGGACGCATCGCAATCCGCCAGAATGCGATCTCGATGCCTTCGGCCTCCAGCGCGCGCTTGACGAGGTCGTGCTCGCCGACCGAGGCGCCGCCGGTGGTGGCGAGGATGTCGGCGCCGGCGGCCATCGCTGCCCGGATCGGCTCGGTCGTGGCGGCGAGGGTGTCGCGGGCGATGCCGAGGTCGATCACCTCGGCCCCCTCGCGCAGCGCCAGCGCCCGCAGCGCGTAGCCTGAGGAATAAACGATCTGGCCTTCGACCGGCTTCGAGCCCGGCATCACCAGTTCGTCGCCGGTGGCGAGCAGCGCGACCTTTGGCTTGCGATGGACGGGCAGGGTGGGGTGGTTCATCGCCGCGGCCAATGCCAGATCGCGGTCGGACAAGCAGCCGGCCCGCGCGAAGCAGCACGTCGCCTTCGGCGAAATCGAGGCCGGCGCGTCGAACGTGCTTGCCGGTCTTCGAGCCCTCATTGACCACGATGGCATCGCCCTCGCGCGTCGTGTCTTCCTGGATCACCACGGCGTCGGCGCCGGTTGGCACAACGCCGCCGGTGAAGATCCGGACCGCCTCGCCGGCACCGACCTGCCGGCCAAACGGCCGGCCGGCCGCAACCTCGCCGATCACCCTGAGCTTCGCGCCGAGCACAGCGTCAGCCGCGCGCACCGCGTAGCCGTCCATCGCCGACATCGCGTCCGGCGGCTGGGTCCGCAGCGCTGCGAGATCGCGCGCCAGCACCCGGCCGCAGGCCTGATCCAGCGCGACCTGCTCTTCAGGCAGCCCTGCGGCGCCGTCGAGCACGGCGCGCCGGGCATCGCTCACCGGCATCAGCGCAGCCATCCTAAAGATCCTTCCGCCTGAAGTGGCCGGACTTGTATGGCGACTTGAGCCAGACTTGCCACCCTTCTTCTCGATCAGGCGAATGCCTTCGATCGAAGCGCCACGCTCAACCGCCTTGATCATGTCGTAGATCGTCAGGCAGCCGACCGACACGGCGGTGAGGGC
Source organism: uncultured Alphaproteobacteria bacterium (assembly GCA_963763485.1). GTDB lineage: Bacteria > Pseudomonadota > Alphaproteobacteria > Rhizobiales > Xanthobacteraceae > CAWCKS01. The sequence goes on from CAVXOW010000003.1 coordinate 437,652, forward strand.
TTCCATCTCGACGCCGGTCTGGCCCTTGGTCTTCACGGTCGCGCGCACCACGCAGCCCGGCAGCGTTTTGTCGGTCTCGATATCGACGGTGACCTTGGTCAGCATCAGCGGATGGCACAGCGGTATCAGCTCGTGGGTCCGCTTGGCGGCCATGATCGCTGCGACACGCGCGGTGCCGAGCACGTCGCCCTTCTTGGCATTTCCCTTCGCGATGATATCGAGCGTTGCAGCGGTCATGATCACGCGGCCTTCGGCAACGGCATACGCTCGGTCTCGGGCTTTTCCGAGACGTCGACCATGTGGGCCTCGCCGCTCGCGCCGATATGCGTCAGCCCCGCCGATCTTCCACGCGGCGGCTGCGGCTTGCGCGGCACTAGCGGGTTCCCGTGGCGCGCGCCGGATCGCGCGCGAGCAAAGTGCGGGTCGCGGCCGCAACGTCGGCCTGCCGCATCAAGCTCTCGCCGACCAGGAACGTCGACATGCCAACGCGCGACAGCCGCGCGAGATCCGCTGGCGTAAAGATGCCGCTCTCGCCGACGGCGATGCGGTCCTTCGGGATCAGCGGCGCCAATGCCTCGCTGGTCGCAAGCGTGGTCTCGAAGGTGCGGAGATTGCGGTTGTTGACGCCGACGAGTGGCGACTTCAGGCGCAGGGCGCGATCGAGTTCGGCGCGATCGTGGACTTCGAGCAGGACATCCATGCCGAGCGCAAGGCTGGCGTCCTCGAGGTCCTTTGCGACGGCATCGTCGAGCGCGGCCATGATGATGAGGATGCAGTCGGCGCCCCACGCGCGGGCTTCGACCACCTGATAGGTGTCGTACATGAAATCCTTGCGCAGCACCGGCAGCCTGGTTGCTGCCGCGCGAGGCGACCAGAAACTCCGGGCTGCCCTGGAACGACGGCACGTCGGTGAGTACCGACAGGCAGGTTGCGCCACCCTGTTCATAGGCTTTCGCCAGTGATGGCGGATCAAAATCGGCGCGGATCAATCCTTTTGACGGTGACGCCTTCTTGATCTCGGCGATCAGCGCATAGTCGCCGCGCGCCAGCGTCGACTGGATCGCTTTGGCAAAACCGCGCGGCAGCGGCGCAGCCTTTGCCGCGGCCTCGATGACATGCAGCGGCCGCTCGCGCTTGGCGGTGGCGATTTCCTCGCGCTTGTAGGCTTCGATCTTGTCGAGGATGTCAGCCATTGGAGGATCAGCTATTGGAGATTTGGATGAGCTTTTGCAGGCGTTGAGCCGCAGCACCGCTGTCGAGCGCCTGCTTGCCCTGCGCGACGCCGTCCTTCAGGTCCTTTGCCTTGCCGGCAACCACGAGCGCGGCGGCTGCGTTCAGGAGTGCGACGTCGCGGTAGGCGCTCGGCTTGCCAGCCAGCACTCCACGCAGGCTCTCGGCGTTGGCATTGGCGTCGCCGCCTTTGAGCGCGGCGGCATCAGCGCGCGGCAGGCCGGCGTCCTCGGGCGTGATCTCGAAGCTCCGGATTTTTCCGTTCTCGAGTGCGGCGACGAAGGTCGGGCCGGTCAGCGTAACCTCGTCCAGCCCATCGGAGCCGTGAACCACCCAGATCGACTCCGAGCCAAGGTTCCTGAGCACTTCCGCCAATGGCTGTACCCATTGTCGCGAGAAAACGCCGATCTTCTGTCTCTTTACTCCGGCCGGATTGGACAGTGGACCGAGCAGATTGAAGATGGTGCGGGTCGCCAGTTCGACCCGCGTCGGATTGACGTTCTTCATCGCGGGATGGTGGCTGGGCGCGAACATGAAACCGATGCCGGCTTCCTGGATGCAACGACTGATCTGCTTGGGCGCAAGCTCGATCTTGACACCAAGCGCCGCGAGCACGTCCGCCGCCCCCGATTTTGACGACAGCGCCCGATTGCCGTGCTTGGCGACCGGCACGCCGGTCCCTGCCGCGATGAAGGCCGCGCACGTCGAGACATTGACGGAGCCGGAGCCATCGCCACCGGTGCCGACGATGTCGATGGCGTCGGCCGGTGCTTTGACCGGCAGCATCTTGGCGCGCATCGCCGAGACCGCGCCGGTGATCTCGTCGACGGTCTCGCCACGCACGCGAAGGGCCATCAGCAGCCCGCCCATCTGCGATGGCGTTGCTTCGCCTGACATCATGCTGTCGAAGGCACTGGCGGCCTCCTGCCGCGTCAGCGCCGCGCCAGTGGCCACCTTGCCGATAATTGCCTTGAAATCGTCCATTGCATCAGCCCGGAGCGGCGCGCCGGGCGCGCTGTGGTGAAGGTATTAGTCTGCGCGGCTTTTGGCGGTCAAGACAATGAGTTTGCGCAGGTCCTGTTCGGAAGACCGGTGTCCACCTTTCCGGGACATGCGCGAACCTAGTTGTCCGGCTGGGCCTGCTGCCCGGTCGCGACCGCAAAGGCCTGCTCGTTGATCTTGACCCCGATCTCGCTTTCCAGCTTCGCGATATAGGCCCCGGTCTGCTCGTCGCCCTGCGCGCGTTGCAGGTCCTCGCGGAGCTTCTTGGTCTCGCTCGCATTCGCATCGAACGCCGGCGTCACGATATCGGTCAGCGTGTAGACGATCCATTCGCCGGGCTGATCGCCGGTGGTGCGATCGGATTCGCCCTTGGCAAGGCGGAAAGCGCCATCCACGGCGTTGCCGCCAAGAGTCTGCAGGCTGGCGCCGCGCTTAAAACCGCTGGCGGTTTCGACCTTGGCGCCGAGCGCCGGCGCAAGCTCGTCGAGCGTCTTGCCGCCCTTGTTGAGCTGGTCGATCATCTCGTCGGCCTTGGCCTTGAGCTTGGTCGAGACCTGGTCGCTGCGCCAGCGCGCGGCGACCTGGTCGCGGACCTCGTCGAGCGTACGTTCGCGCGACGGTGTGATGCCGACGACCTCGTACCAGACGTAGCCGCCATTGGCCTGGACCGGATCATTGTCGACGCCGACGTCGCTTGCGAACGCGGCCGAGACGAGATCGGTGCCCTGCGGCAGGCCGGCCGGCGGCTTGCCTGCGGGATCGCGCCCGGAACGATCGACCGCGTCGATCGTCACCGACGGCACGCCGATCTTCTGCGCGGCCTCGGCGATGCTGGCGCCACCGCTGCGCTCGTCTTCCATCTTGCTCTGCAGGCCCGACATCGCATTGCGCGCGCGATCGATCGCCATCTGGCGCTTGATCGTGCCGGCGACCGCCTCGTAGTTCGGCTCGACGCCGTGCTCGATCTTGGTGACGCGCGCCAGCACAGCGCCAAAGCGGCCCTGGATCGGCTGGCTGACCTCTTTCTCCGGCAGCGCGAAGATCGCATCCGCCACTGTCGGATCGATGATGCCGGTCCTGGTCACGAGGCCGAGGTCGTATTCCGCCTCCTTCATGCCGCGTTCCTTGGCGATGTCTTCGAATGACGTTCCAGCTTCGATCTTGTCGCGTGCCGCCTTGGCCTCGTCGGCGCTCGGAAACAGGATCTGCTGCACTTCGCGCTTTTCCGGGGTGCCGAAGCGGTCCTTGTTGTCCTCGAAGATTTTCTTGGCGTCGTCATCGCTGACATCGGCCCATTTAGCTTGTGCTTCCGGGTTCAGCACAACGAAGGAGATCTTGCGGTATTCGGGCGCGCGGAAGCGCAGCTTGTTTTCGTCAAAATAGCTCGCGAGCTGCTCGGCCGACGGAGCGTCGATTGGTCCGGCTTGCGCCTCGGTCAGATGTACGAAATCCACGGTCCGGGTCTCGTTGTCGAACCGGTTCTTGGCCTCGAGCAGGACCTGCGGTGGCTCGATGCCGCTCGAGATCGTGGTGCCGATCTCACGGCGCAGCATGGTGCGGCGCTGTTCGGCGAAGTAGCGCGCCTCGGTGAAGCCGAACTGGCGGATGACTTCGGCAAAGCGTTGTGGATTGAACTTGCCGTTCGGCCCGGCGAAGTTCGGGTCGGTGGAGATGGAATCGGTGACGGTGGCGTCGGATTGCGCCAACCCAAGCCGACGCGCAGCCTCGTCCAGCACCGCTTCGGCGATCGACTGCTGCAGGATCTGGCGGTCGAGGCCGAACGCGCGAGCTTGCTCCGGCGTCAGCGGACGGCCGAACTGCCGGCCGATCTGCTGCAGGCGATCGTTATAGAGCTGGCGGAACGAATCCTGCGAAATCTCCGTTGAGCCGACCTTGGCCAGGGTCGAACGGCCAAAGCCGCGGAAGATGTCCTGGATGCCCCAAATTCCGAAAGCGAAGATCAGGATGCCCATGACAGTGGCCATGATGGCCTTGCCAATCCAACTCGATGAGGCCTCGCGCATTCCTCGCAGCATGGGTCGAAAATCTTTGTTTTTGAGGGAAGGGATCAGGGAAGCTCATTGCGATACTTGGGCTTCACCTTTGATCTTGCATCATAAAGTGGCGCTGCCTGCGCCGCAACCTAAACACCTGTAATGTGCCGCTGGCTTCGCCGCGATGGCTCTGCTAGCGGACGTTGATTTTCATCGAAGAGGTTCGCCATGGCCGCCCTGCGCCGCCCGCTGATCGCGGGGAACTGGAAAATGAACGGCCTGATCGCCTCGGGCAGCGAGCTTCAGGCCATCATCGCCGCGTCCGAGCCACTGGCGAGAAAGGCCGATCTATTGATCTGTCCGCCGGCGACACTGGTCGCGGCGTTCGCCAGCCGGGCCCGCGGTTCGGTGGTCGCCATCGGCGGCCAGGACTGTCATCCCAATGCCTCAGGCGCCCACACCGGCGATATCTCCGCTGAGATGCTGAAAGATGCCGGCGCGTGGTTCGTGATTGTTGGGCATTCGGAGCGGCGGGCCGATCATGGCGAGAGCAGCGAACTGGTATATGCCAAGGCCCAGGCGGCATGGCGGGCGGGCCTTGTCCCGGTCGTCTGCGTTGGCGAGACGGAAGCCCAGCGCAAAGCGGGCCAAACCCTCGACATTGTCGGCGCACAGCTCGCCGCCTCGGTTCCGGATGGCGCGACGGGGGCCAAACTAGTGGTCGCCTATGAGCCGGTCTGGGCGATCGGAACCGGATTGACTCCAACGATTGAAGATATCAAGCAAGTTCATGGATTTATCCGGAACAAGCTCAGTGAGCGATTTAAGGGTGAGGGGGCCGGAATCCGGGTGTTGTACGGCGGATCGGTCAAGCCCTCGAATGCGGCCGAAATCCTGCGCGCCAAGGAGGTCAACGGCGCCCTGATCGGTGGCGCGAGCCTGAAGGCAGCCGATTTCCTTGCGATTGCCGCCGCCTGTCCCTAACTGCGCAGAAGCTGGCATCGGGGTGGTGCTAGCCTGAGCGATCGTGTAGACACCGCGCGAATTTCATTAAATCCCGCACGCAACGAGACACGCGCCTCCAGGGCCGCGGCGTGCGATGTGAAGGGCCGAAATGCAGACCGTCATCGTTGTCATCCACCTCATGATCGTTGCGGCGCTGATCGGCGTCGTGCTCCTGCAGCGCTCCGAAGGCGGCGGGCTTGGTGTCGGTTCGCCGGGTGGCTTCATGTCGAATCGTGGCACGGCAAATCTGTTGACGCGCACCACGGCGTTTCTGGCGATCGGCTTCTTCGCCACCAGCCTGTTGCTGTCGTGGATCGCTAGTCTCAATCGCACCGAGGGACCGTCGCCGCTCACCGGCACCTCGGCGCCGATCTCGCAGCCGGGCGCGCCAACACCGGTCACGCCGTCGGGCTCTGGCCTGCTCGATACCCTAAAGCAGCAGGACCAGAAGCAGGCGCCTGGTGGTCCGCAGGTACCGCGTTCGCAGTAGGGGCATTGCTGGTTTGCAGCTTTGGGGCTGCGAGACCACATTAGTATCCTTAAGTAAGCGTCTGAGTGTTTTGAGTTTTGAATGATCCCGCAGCGAACCGCATTCGCTTTGGGGACAACACGTTTGGCTTTTGCGAATCAATGGATCGGCGATAAGAGTTGAGTCCCATGGCGCGGTACATCTTCATCACCGGCGGCGTGGTCTCCTCCCTTGGGAAAGGTCTTGCATCGGCAGCGCTCGGCGCGCTCCTGCAGGCTCGTGGCTACAAGGTCCGCCTTCGCAAGCTCGATCCCTACCTCAACCTCGATCCCGGAACGATGTCGCCGTATCAGCACGGCGAAGTGTTCGTGACCGATGACGGCGCCGAGACCGACCTCGATCTCGGCCACTATGAGCGCTTCACCGGCAGGCCGGCGACCAAGCGCGACAACATCACCACGGGAAAAATCTACCAGGATATCCTGACCAAGGAGCGGCGCGGCGACTACCTCGGCGCCACCATTCAGGTCATTCCCCACGTCACCAACGCCATCAAGGAATTCATCCTGGAGGGCAATGACGAGTTCGACTTCGTGCTGTGCGAAGTCGGCGGCACCGTCGGCGACATCGAAGGCCTGCCGTTCTTTGAGGCGATCCGCCAGCTCAAAAACGAGCTGCCGCGCGATCACGCCGTCTACATCCACCTGACGCTGCTGCCGTATATTCCGAGCGCCGGAGAGCTCAAGACCAAGCCGACCCAGCACTCGGTGAAGGAGCTTCGTTCGATCGGTATCCAGCCCGACGTCCTGTTGTGCCGCACCGACCGGCCGATCCCGAAAGAGGAGCGCCGCAAGCTCGGGCTGTTCTGCAACGTGCGTGAAAGCGCCGTCATCGAGGCACGCGACGTCGACAACATCTATGCGGTGCCGGAGGCCTATCACGCCGCCGGCCTCGATGACGAAGTGCTTGCCGCCTTTCACCTCCACCCGCATCGCGCGCCGGCGCTCGAGCGCTGGCACGAGATCAACGAACGCGTCCGCAACCCGGAAGGCCAGGTCACGATCGCAATCGTCGGCAAGTACACCGGCATGAAGGATGCCTACAAATCGCTGATCGAGGCGCTGTCGCACGGCGGCATCGCAAACAAGGTCAAAGTCAACCTCGACTGGATCGAGAGCGAGGTGTTCGAGAACGAGGATCCGACCCCTTTCCTCGATCATGTCGACGGCATCCTGGTGCCCGGCGGCTTCGGCCAGCGCGGCGCCGAAGGAAAAATCCGCGCGGCGCGGTTCGCACGCGAACGGCGCGTGCCGTATTTCGGCATCTGCTTTGGCATGCAGATGGCGGTGATCGAGGCGGCGCGAAACCTTGTCGGCATCGAGAATGCCAATTCGACCGAATTCGGCCCGACACCCGAGCCGGTGGTCGGCCTGATGACCGAGTGGATGCGCGGCAACGAGCTTGAGAAGCGACACGCGGCCGGCGACCTCGGCGGCACCATGCGGCTCGGCGCCTATCCGGCAGTGCTTCGTCGCGGCAGCCGGGTTTCGGCGGTCTACGACAACGCGCTGGAGATTTCCGAGCGCCACCGCCATCGCTACGAGGTCAACACCCGCTACAAGGACCGGCTCGAGCAGCACGGCTTGCGCTTCTCGGGCATGTCGCCCGATGGCGTGCTGCCGGAGATCGTCGAATACGAAGACCATCCCTGGTTTATCGGCGTGCAGTTCCATCCCGAGCTGAAGTCGCGGCCATTCGCTCCGCACCCGCTGTTCTCGTCCTTTATCGGGGCAGCCGTGGTGCAATCGCGGCTGGTCTAACCCGCATCTGATCTGCCAAACTGTGGGCTCTACGGGCCGGAGTTCGCGCGTCCGGAAGACACAGAAACTGAATTTGGGAGGTCTCGATGATCTATGAAATGCGGGTCTATCACGCGGTGCCCGGCCGGCTGCCGGATTTGCTGAAGCGCTTCGACACCTACACGCTGAAGATCTGGGAGAAGCACGGCATCAAGCAGGCCGGCTTCTTCACCACGCTGATCGGCGAGACCAACCAGCAGCTCATCTATTTCCTGCAATGGGAGTCGCTGGCCGACCGCGAGAAGAAGTGGGGCGCCTTCATGGTCGACCAGGAGTGGCTCGGCGTCCGCGCCGAGACTGAGAAGAACGGCCAGATCGTCGCGAAAGTGATCAACCAGATGCTGGCCCCGACCTCCTTCTCATCGGTGAAGTAAGCTTTGGCGCAAATGCCGCGTGCGCTCGATCACATCGTCCACGCCGTCGAGGATCTCGACGGCGCGGCCGAATTCTATCGCAAGCTCGGGTTCACCGTCGGTGCGCGCAATCGCCATACGTGGGGTACGCACAACTATCTGGTCCAGCTCGAAGGCTTTTACGTCGAGATCCTGACGGTCGCGGAGCCAGATTTGATCGATCGCGATGCCGAGCATGCCGGCCTCGCGCGCCATTTCGGCGCCTTCCACCGCGACGCGCTGATGCGGGGCCAAGGCCTGTCGATGCTGCTGCTGCAAAGCGAGGACGTCGCGGGCGACGCGGCGGAATTTGCCCGCGCCGGCATTGGGCAATCCGCCGAGCTGACCTTTACGCGTCAGGGGCAGCAGAGCGACGGCACTTCGACAACGCTTGGTTTTTCGCTGGCGTTCGTCGCGGATCCGTTGTCGCCCCACACCGGTTTTGCTATCGCGCGGCGACACAATTCGGCAAAGTTCTGGAGCAAGGCGCTGCAGGCGCATGCGAACAGTGCGCACGGCGTCCATGGCGTCGTGCTGGTCGCCGACAATCCGACCGATCATTACATCTTCCTCGAGGCGTTCACGGGCCAGCGCGCGCTGCATTCGACCTCGATCGGGCTAACCGCGCAGACGCCGCGCGGCACCATCGAGGTGGTCGAGCCGGTGTCGTTCTGCGACCGTTTTGGCGTGACGCCCGAGGTCGATGGCGACGCGATGACGCTCGCCGCGCTGCGCATTGGCGTGTCATGGCGCGAACGGGTCGAGAGCCACCTCAAGGCGAACGCGATCCCTTATCAGCGGCGCGGCAATGCCGTCATCGTTGGGCCAGACGACGCTTTCGGCGCCACGCTGGTTTTCGAGGCAGAAAGCGAGTGATCTTGGCGGCTGTTAGCGGTTGATCCAGCCGCGCCGGGGCGGCATGGTCCGCCCGGTTCGCCCAGAGAGGTCCTTGAGTGTGACAACCAAAGCCGCGCCAATCGTCGCTGTTGGAAACGTCAAGTTCGGCAATGCGCTGCCGCTTGCCGTCATCGCGGGGCCGTGCGCTTTGGAGAGTCGAACGCATGCCTTCGAGATGGCAAGCGCGCTGAAAGAAATCACGCAGCGACTTGGCATCGGCTTCGTGTTCAAGACCTCGTTCGACAAGGCCAATCGCACCAGCGGAAACAGCGAGCGCGGCATGGGGCTCGGTCAGGCGCTGAAGATTTTTGCCGACCTTCGCAGCGAACTCGGCGTGCCCGTGCTGACCGACGTGCACGAGATCGATCAATGCGTGCCGGCGGCGGAAGCGGTCGACGTTCTGCAAATCCCTGCATTCCTGTCCCGGCAGACCGATCTTCTGGTCGCGGCGGCGCGCACCGGCAAGGTCGTCAATGTCAAGAAGGGGCAGTTCCTGGCGCCATGGGACATGGTGCATGCGGTCGAGAAGATCACGAGTGCGGGCAATCCCAACGTGCTGGTGACCGAGCGCGGCGCCTCGTTCGGCTACAACACGCTGGTGTCGGACATGCGCGCGCTGCCGATCATGGCGCGCACCACTGGCGCACCCGTGATCTTCGACGCCACGCATTCGGTGCAGCAGCCGGGCGGGCAGGGCGGATCATCCGGCGGGGAGCGCGAATTCGTGCCGGTGCTGGCGCGCGCCGCGGTCGCGGTCGGCGTCGCCGGCGTCTTCATCGAGACGCATCAGGACCCCGATAAGGCGCCGTCCGACGGGCCCAACATGGTGCCGCTGAAGGAATTCGAAGGCCTGTTGCGCAGGCTGTTGGCGTTCGACCGCGTCGCCAAAAGCAATTAGAAGAACAAGCCTCAACAACAGGCGCGGGCAACGCGCCGCGATCCAAAAGCCTCGCATGCAATATCTGCTTCCGATCATCGCGATGGGCAATTTTGCCGCTGGGCTAACCTCGCGTGCGATTGACCCATTGCTGCCGCAGATTTCGCACGAACTCGGAATCAGCATTCCGACTGCAGCGACGCTGGCGGCATCGACCGCGATCGCCTTCGCCTTCGTGCAACTGCCGCTCGGTGCGGTTGCCGATCTGTTCGGCAAGCCGCGGCTGATCCTCATCTGCCTGGCACTGCTCGGGATCGGCAACATCGTCGGCGCGTTCACTCACTCCTTCGAGCTCTTGCTGGCGACGCGCGTGATCTGCGGCGCCGCCGCGGGCGGCGTGTTTCCCGTGGCGATGGGGCTCACCGGCGACCTCTTTCCGATCCAGCAGCGCCGTATCGCGATGAGCCGGATCATGGCGGGCGCGCTGTCGGGCAACCTGCTTGGCGCGACATTCTCCGGGGTGCTCGGCGATCTCGTCGGCTGGCGCAGCGTGTTGATCGTGCTGGGCTCATTCATCCTGCTGGCCTGGCTTGCGGTGGCCTGGGGCTTTCGCGGCCAGATGAACAGCCCCCGCAACGCCATTCACCTGACGACACTGATTTCGAACTACCGCCGCATTCTCACCCATCCGCATGCGCGGCTCTGTTACCTTGGTGTGCTTGCGGAGGGCTCCTGCATCATGGGGCTCTACCCCTATGTCGCGGCCTTCCTGCAGCAGCTCGGCGAGCCCCGGCTGTCGATCGCGGGTTTCGTGATTGGCGGTTACGCCGTCGGCGGACTGATCTACGCCGCGGTCATCAAGCGCCTGCTGCCGCTGTTCGGCGACAACGGGCTGATGGTGATCGGCGCGATCTTCATCTCCTCGCAGATCGTGATCATCGGACTTGGCCCGCCCTGGCAGCTCCAGTTCTTCAATTTCATGCTGATGGGTTTTGGCTTCTACATGCTGCATGGCGGCTTCCAGGTCTTCACCTCGGAGATCGCGCCGGACGCGCGCGCCAGTGCGGTCTCTTTGCAGGCCTTCATGTTCAACTGCGGGCAATTCGCCGGCCCGCTGCTCTATGGCGTGGGGCTTTTGAGCATCGGCAAGGCGCCGACGCTGTTTACGGCCGCTGCGGTCGTCATGATCGTTGGGCTGCTGTGCTCGCAGCTGCTTCGCCACAAGGAAGTGCACCCGGTCGACGTGGCGTCGGAGAGCTGACGGGGATCGGCTTGGGCAGATCCTCGCCGCTATGTGACTATGGTCACATACCTCTTGCAGATGCTGGCGCATGGTGACGGCATCTTGGTGATGGCGCTCGGCAAGGCGTGGTGACCCCACCCGGGACGTCGTGATCGCCAGGATGCGCGGCCAGACTTGTCCTTGCCCATGAGCGGACAGAAGCCACGCAAACCCGCGATTTTGGAGGACATGTCATGACCAAAACTGGAACGATTGTGAAAGCGATGCAGGCCGTTCTTCTTCTGACGGTCCTGACCCCCGCGGCCGTGTACGCCGGCCCGCTTACGACCCGCCCGGCCCAAGCCCAGGACCAGCCGGCGAAGGGACGCATCAACCGCGGACTGATCCTCGGCACCGCCGAAGCCGCGACCAACCCGAACGCGCAGCACCCGGTTGAGATCCCCGCGATCTCGGCACCCGCGGCGACCGCGCCGGCTGAAATTGCCAAGGTCGAAGCGCCGCAGGTCGAAATCCCCGCGCTGCCGCCCCGCAAGGACGACGTGCCAGCCGCCCCGACTACGGACAATTCATTTTCGACCGCTGGCGCGCCTGCCGCTTCGACCTCCGTGGCCCAGACCTCGTCGGTCGTGACGCTGCCGGCGCCCGCGATCGACACTCCGGCTCCCGTGACCACCAGCGCTCCGACGACCACCGACGCAGTGACTGCGCCAGCCCCGGTTGCTCCGGTTGCGCCCGTGACGACCGCCGTGCAGACGCCGATGCCCGCTACGACGCCGACCACGACTGCGAAGGTCGACGCTGCGACGTCGTCGGCCAACACCTCGTCAACCAAGACCGTACAGGCCTCGCATCAGAGCCGATCGCGCCATCACAGTGACGACAGCTTTGACGTCGGCGGCTTCAACGTCAGTAGCGCAAATATCAATCACCAGCTGACGAAGTTCATCAATCGGCGCGACGTGAAGTCGATCCTCGCGCAGTTCGGCCTGAACTAAGCGATTGAAGGCTGGTTGACGGAACCGCCCGGCGCTACAGCCGGGCGGTTTTTGATTCGATCAGCAGCGGCCGCGATAGGGCGACACGCCCTGGTCGGGAATCCAGAGATCTTTTGGTGCCCGCCCGGTCTGCCAGAACACGTCGATCGGGATGCCGCCGCGCGGATACCAGTAGCCGCCGATACGCAGCCACTTAGGCTTGATCTCGGCGGCGATGCGCCGGCCGATCGAAACCGTGCAGTCCTCGTGGAACGCGCCGTGGTTGCGGTAGCTCGCGAGGTAAAGCTTTAGCGACTTCGACTCGAGCAGCCATTGCTGCGGCACGTAATCGATCACGATGAGGGCGAAGTCGGGCTGGCCAGTCACGGGACACAGGCTGGTGAATTCGGGCGCGGTGAAGCGCACCAGATAGGGCGTGGCATCCTGCGGATTAGGCACGCGGTCGAGTCGCGCCGCCTCCGGCGTCGCCGGCCATTCGACCGCGCGGCCAAGCTGCAGCGGCCTTGAGCCGCCGGCCGCCTTCGATTTTGCCCGTTTTGCCATTGATCACCTCCGCTGTGGCTCAAATAGCCGAGATTTCGGCTGCGGTCAGCGCAGCAATAAGGGTGGTCGAGACTTGTTTTGCGAAGACTTGCCTTGGAAGACTTGTCTTGTTTGCAAAGACTTGCCTTGGCGATGCCATCCTGTAGAAGCACCCCGATTTCCCTCGTCAGCCGGACCTGAGAGACTGCCATGACCGCTATCGTCGACATTATCGGCCGCGAAATTCTCGATAGCCGGGGCAATCCGACCGTCGAGGTCGATGTCGTGCTTGAAGACGGGTCGATGGGCCGTGCCGCGGTTCCCTCGGGCGCCTCGACCGGTGCGCACGAGGCGGTCGAGCTGCGCGATGGCGACAAGAAGCGCTACCTTGGCAAGGGCGTGCGCAAGGCGGTCGACGCGGTGACCACGGAGATCTTCGACGCCGTCGGCGGCATGGAGGCCGAAGCCCAGACCCAGATCGACGAGACGATGATTGCGCTCGACGGCACGCCGAACAAGGCGCGGCTCGGCGCCAACGCCATCCTCGGCGTCTCGCTTGCAGTCGCAAAAGCGGCCGCGGCCGCCGCCGACCTGCCGCTCTATCGTTATGTCGGCGGCACCTCGGCGCGGCTGCTGCCGGTGCCGATGATGAACATCGTCAATGGTGGTGTGCATGCCGACAATCCGATCGATTTTCAGGAATTCATGATCATGCCGGTCGGCGCGCCGACCTTCTCCGAAGGCCTGCGCATGGGCGTGGAAGTGTTCCAGACCTTGAAGAAGGCGCTGCACGACGCCGGCCACAACACCAATGTCGGTGACGAGGGCGGCTTCGCGCCGAATTTGAAATCGGCCGAGGAGGCGCTCGGCTTCGTCATGAAGTCGATCGAGGCCGCCGGCTACAAGCCGGGGCAGGACGTCGTCATCGCGCTCGATCCGGCGTCGACCGAGTTCTTCAAGGACGGCAAGTACATCTACGAAGGCGAGGGGAAGACCCGTTCGATCGAAGAGCAGGCGAAGTATCTGGCCGATCTCGTGTCGCGTTATCCGATCGTCTCGATCGAGGACGGCATGGCGGAAGATGATTTCGACGGCTGGAAGCGTGTCACCGACCTGATCGGCAAGAAGTGCCAGCTGGTCGGCGACGACCTGTTCGTCACCAACGTCAAGCGGCTGTCCGACGGCATCAAGCGCGGGCTCGGCGAACTCGATCCTGGTCAAGGTCAACCAGATCGGCACGCTCACCGAAGCGCTCGCCGCGGTCGAGATGGCGCACAAGGCCGGCTACACCGCCGTGATGTCGCATCGCTCCGGCGAGACCGAGGATTCGACGATCGCCGACCTCGCGGTCGCGACCAATTGCGGGCAGATCAAGACCGGATCGCTGGCGCGCTCGGACCGCACCGCGAAATACAATCAGCTGCTGCGCATCGAGCAGCAGCTCGGAACCCAGGCCCGCTATGGCGGCCGCTCGGCAATCAAGGGCCTGAGTTAATTCTTGCGCATGTCCTGATCGGAAAACCGGTACCACTTTTCCGGGACATGCGCGGCGTCAAGTCTTGAGTTTGGCGCCGACCGCGCGCAAGACTTGATCGCCTGCAAACGGGGAGTTCGGCCATGGACCAGACCACTGCGTTGCGCGGCAGCGATCGTCGTGTCGCGGTCAAGGCGCTGACCGATCACATCGCCCGCGCCGTCGACGCCGCGAAGTTCGATCCAAAACCGTTCTTCCACATCGAGCTCAGCAACGTCTTTCCGGATCACGTCTATCAGGCGATCCTCGATGCAATGCCGGAGAGCGCCGATTACAGGCCGATGCACGGCCGCAGCAAGGAGCTCGACCTCAAGGACGGCACGCATACGCGTGTCAAGATCGACCTGTTTCCGGAATACATCCGCCACCTGCCGGCGCAGAAGCTTTCGGTGTGGAGCGTTGTCGGCGCGGCGCTGTGCTCGGAACAGGTCAAAGACGCATTCCGCAAGAAGCTGGCGCCGGAACTCGAAAAAAGATTCGGCAAGGATTTCATGTCGGTCGGCATGTACCCGATTCCGATCCTGACCCGCGATATTCCGGGGTACCTGATCACGCCGCACACCGACACGCGCTGGAAGGGCATTACCGTTCAGCTCTACCTGCCGCGCGACGACGCCAACACCGACATCGGCACGATCTTTCATGAGCGGCTTGCGGACGGCTCGATGCCGAAGCGCGCGCAGATGAAGTTTGCGCCGAACTCGGGCTACGCCTTTGCCGTCGGCGACGACACCTGGCACTCGGCCGATCCCGTGCACAACCGGGTCAAGACGCGCGACAGCATCCTGCTCACCTACTTCGTCGACCAGGGCGCGCTGAAGGTGCTGCGCAACCGCGCCAAGCGGTTCGGCAATTTTGTCCTGAACGAGGTCCGCAACCGGACGTGACCGACGCTACGCTCGCGATAGCCGTGGGGCAGACAGTGAACGCGCGATGCGGATGATCATCGACGAATGAAATCTGGATGATCTGACGAAGTCGCCGCACATTACCGATCCTGTTTTGGCACGGAGCCGATAGCAGCGCTGCCGCCGTCGGCGCGAGCAAAAGGTGATTTCGTCTCGACCAACAACCGTATCAGGTCGGCTTGCCGACGCACGCCGGTCTTGTCGAAGATGCTGGTCACATGGGTTCGATCGGTGTTTGGCGAGATGCCAAGAATGTCCGCCGGCATCGGCACTCCGAACCTTCAGGAGGCCTGCAGCACTCGCTCTTCCTGAGTAGTCAACCGGTACCTTGCGGAGAGGGCAAGGCTGCGGTTGCGCGTTGAGCGATTTGCAGATCCGGTCAGGTGCCTCAGGCCACTCGTCAGGCGCAACAGCCGCATCCTGGATGTGTCCGACCAGCGCTGAAAACTCGTCGATCGGCATGCTGTTCATCAACGCATCCAAAATTTCCGTTGCGCCTCCTAGGATCGTATGAGGCCGACTGTCACTGAGCCAAATAGAGTTGGGCTTTGAGTGCTTTGGGAAGCTCGTGCAGCCGACAGGCTTTCGCCTGTTGCGGGCGGATCCCGAAAAGCAACGCGTCGAGGCGCCGACATGCCGATGAGATTTCTTGGTCCGGACTTCCAGAAAGGAATACCGCGATGACGTTTCGATTTCAGACGATCGACAATCCGAATGCGCCCGGTGGGTCCGGCAACGGCACCCAGCTGTTTGCGATCAACAACAGCGGCGTGCTTGCCGGCGACTACAGCGACAACATTGGCGGTTACAATTTCGGCTTCTACGGCGCCGGGGGCAGTTTCACGACGCTTGCGGGGCCTGTCTTTGCCGACGGTATCGATGCTGCCGGAGACGTCGTCGGTTACGGGCGCCAGAACAACCAGCCCTACGGTTTTCTCTACAACGGAAGCTTCAATACCTACACTGATCCGCTAGGCACGGTTGGTACCGCCGTCTTCGGAGTCAGCAACAACGGGCAATATCTCGCCGGCGACTACTACGGCGCTGGCACTGCGGACGGATTTGTCTATCACAGCGGAACGTACACCACGGTCGATCCGGCGGGCGCATTCCAGACGGTTGCACGCGGGGTCAACAACAGCGGCCAGGTCGCCGGTTATTATATCGGCGGCGGCCATCTCCACAGCTTCCTCTACGATGGCGGGAGCTTTACGCAGCTCGACGATCCGCTCGCGACCACCAACGACGGGACTCAGGCGTACGGTATCAACGACCTCGGCCAGATCGTCGGAGTTCTATTTCGTTTCCACCAACCCAGGTGAAGTCGCACATGGCTTCGTCTACAGCAATGGCATCTTCACCACGCTCGATGATCCCAACGCCGGAAGCGGTGCCGGGCGCGGAACTTACGCCACCGGTATCAACGACAGTGGGCAGATCACTGGCTACTACTACGACAGCGCGGGCGTCAGTCATGGGTTCGTCGCGACGTCTCAGGGCATCGCCAGGAACGATTTCACCGGCGATGGTAACTCCGATCTGCTGTGGCGTAACAGCAATGGCTCGGGCTTCATTACCGAATGGGCGATGAACAGCTCGACGATCTCGTCGCTCGCCAACGTCACCTATCTGGGAGCGACGGTCGCGCCGGACTCGTCGTGGAGCCTTTCCGGTGTCTGCGATTTCAATGGTGATGGCAAAGCCGACGTGTTGTGGCGTCAGTCATCGACGGACTCGGTCGTGGCGTGGCAGATGAACGGCGCAACGATCGCGTCGAGCAACTACGTCAGCTACCTCGGACTGCCCGTCGCGCCGGACTCATCCTGGAGCGTCGCCGGAACTCTCGACACGAATGGAGGCGGCCAGGGCGGCGTGCTGTGGCGGCAGGCTTCGACCGGTGCGCTGGTACTGTGGCAGATGAACGGCGCGACGATCGCGTCGAGCGCGAACGTCACTTCGGGGGGCGTGGCAGTCAAGCCCGACGCGTCATGGTTCGTGGCCGGGATCGGAGACCTCGATGGCGACGGCAACTCCGACGTCATCTGGCGCAACAGTAATACGGGGGAAGTCACGGCCTGGTTCATGAACGGCTCAACCGTCACCGCGAGCGCCGATCTCACATCGGGCGGAACGAGCGTGAGGCCCGACGCCAGCTGGTTTGTTGCCGGCGTCGGTGACTTCAACGGTGACGGCAACGCCGACATCCTCTGGCGCAATTCGAACGATCACTCGGTGGTCGAATGGCTGATGAACGGCTCGGCCATCAGCAGCGGCAACGTGACCTCCGGAGGCTCGGCCGTTGCGCCCGACGCGAGCTGGTTCGTGGTTGAGGTTGGCGACTTCAACGGCGACGGGCGCAGCGACATTTTGTGGCGACACAACTCCGATGGCGTCTACGGCCAAACCAGCGAGTGGACGATGAACGGCACCAACATCGTTTCGTCGAATGCGCCGGCATTCTCGAACGGAACCGTGCTCACATATCCGCTGACGGCTCCACTTCTGTCTGCACCAGCGGACTTCGCCTGAGGCTGACTTGATCTCGGCGCGACGGTCAGAGCGTCGAAGGACGCGTGTGATCGCTCGTGTTGGTGCAATGAGCCCGTTGGGGTCCTTGATCGGTCGAGTTGGAGGTAACGCACTGCGGTCTCGGACCCGGCTTGTCCGGGCGGTGCTGGTGGTGACCGAGTCGTCGCATGGCTCCTACCCAAAACTGCTAGATTAATGCACTTGCATCTTCTTTCATGCAAGTGCATCTAGGTGCAGGACGCCTTGAGCGCCGCTTCATGTCCATCCGAGCCATCTCAAACGAGGAAGTTTCCATGCCCACCCACAGCGTCGCCGTGATTGTCGGCAGCCTTCGCAAAGAATCGTTTTCCAAGAAACTTGCCAACGCCCTGGCCAAGCTTGCGCCAGCATCGCTGAAGCTCGACGTCATTACCCTTGAAGGCCTGTCGTTCTTCAACCAGGATCTCGAGGCCAACCCGCCGGCAGATTGGGTGGCCTTCCGCGAGCGCATCAAGAAGGCCGACGCAGTCCTGTTCGTCACCCCCGAATACAATCGGTCGATGCCGGGCGTGTTGAAGAACGCGATCGACGTTGCTTCGCGCCCCTACGGCCACAGCGTGTTCAACGGCAAGCCGGGCGGCGTGATTTCCAACTCACCGGGCGCGATCGGCGGCTTCGGCGCCAACCACCATCTCCGTCAAACGCTGGCCTTCCTCAACGTGCCGGCGCTGCAGCAGCCGGAGGCCTATGTCGGCGGCATTGGCGACGCGTTCGACGCCGGCGGCGAACTGGTGAAGGACTCGCTGAAGCAGTTCGCGACCACCTACCTCAACGCGTTTGCGGCGTGGGTCGACCAAGTGCTGAAGAAGTAATTTGAGTGAGATCAGGACCGGCGCGTAAATCCGTCGTCGGTCCAGTCCTCGCTGCCGACGCCGTGATGGACGTAGAACAATCCATCGGGATCGTAGTGCCGCTTGATCTCGAGCAGGCGCGGGTAGTGCGGTCCCCAAAAGGCCGTTTGCCAGCCGGGCTGGAAGTAGTCGCATTCGTTGACATAGGCGCCGGTGTCGGGTGCGGCAGCACGCAGCGCGCTCATCGCGGCGTTGACCCGGTCGCGATGAGCGCCTGCAGTCGCAACGTCGGGGGCCGGAAAGCCATCAAACACCGGCGGGCCGCCGGCAGCGATGATGGCAAGCGCGAAGGCATCCATGACATCGGGATGTGTCGCCGTGTTCCTGGCGGCTTCAATTGCCGCGGCTGGTGCGCCGAACAGCCCCTTGTTGAAATGCAGGCCGACCGACCATTGCCGGCTGGCGTTGAACAGTGCGTCAACGAGGAGTGTCTGGTTCTGCGGCTTCAGTAGCGAACTGGGCAACCATGCAGACGTATAGGCGTGCCAGAACAGGCCGACCTGTTCGCCATCGCCTTTCCACCAGTAATCGGTCCACGGCGCGCCCGAGCGGCCATCGAAGTTGACCGCCGAACGCGCGAAGATGCGGTAGAGCCAGCCGTTCCAGAAATATTTTGCCGGCACGCTGGCGAGCTCGAGTGAAGCCTGGCCCTCGTAGTCAGCGGGGTGGGCGTCGACAAAATCGAGCAGTGGTTTGAACGCCGCGCGTGCCTCGTCCTTGGAGAGGTTCTGGAAGACCATCCGAACCTGCAGCCTGTTATCAGGCTGCAAGCGGATCTGCTCACCCCAGTGCGGATTGCAAAGGTTCGTCGCACAGAGATCGACGACGCGGGCGATCAGCTTTCGGTAGGCATCGTCAGATTTCGCCCGGAGCGTAAGATTCATGGGGCCGACATTGTCGGGCAGTGGATGGGTCGCGAGCGTCAGCCGCGTGATCGCGCCGAATGTGCCGCCCCCGCCGCCCTTCAGTGCCCAGAACAGGTCTGGCTCGCGCGCCGCGTTGACGGTGCGGATTTCGCCGTCCGCGGTGACGATCTCGGCTTCGAGCAAACTTGCAGCCGCCGTCCCAAAACCCTTGGAGAAACTGCCGAAACCGCCGCCCTGCACCAGGCCGGCGACGCCGACCGTGGTGCAGCCGCCGCCTTGCACGTAGCGGCCGGCCGCTGCCGCGGCCTGATAGGTGTGCAGCCACATGGCACCCGCGCCGGCTGAGATTGCCGGAACTGACGCGGCGTTGGACCCCTGCGGCGTGAACGCGTCGTGGACGGTGATCACGTCCATCTTGCGCGTCCAGATCAACAGCGAATCCGGTGCGCACGATGCGCCAAAATAGCTGTGGCCGCGGCCCTTGATGACGAGGCGGAGGTTGTTCGCCCTGGCGAAGCGGACTGCGGCGGCGACGTCGGTGGCACTTTCGGCCGCCACCATGTAGGCGCTCGGCTGCGAGCGCCACGCGTCCAGCCAGCCCGAGCTTTGCGTCAGGCCGGGCTCATCACCGATATAGAACGGATTGACGAGTAGCTGCTTCGCTTCTGCGGTGTCGAGCTTCGGCAGGCTGACTTGTTGCAGACGGCCATTGGTTTCTCGCCTCAGTGCGGCCCACGCGGTGTCATCGGGCCAGCCAGGCATGCCTGGGCGAACCCGGTTGAGTGGCGCTGCCTTCGCGGGCGGAGCTCCCGCGGCGGACACGGCGGCAAAACCGATGCTGGTTGCGATGAATTCGCGGCGGTTCATGTCGAGGCGCTCTCTTTCGCATTCGCGATGCGGTCAAGGTTGCGAGCTTGCGGCGCCGGCGTCCAGTTCCAGGTGACCAATCGCGAGTGCGGCGGGATCGGACAAGGCGCGCTGTGACGAGTGGCTGACGGCGCGGGACGAATGGCGCGGTGGAGGGTGCTTAAGATCACCTTAACCGGACCGTCGGATGGTTCCGGGATGGTCACCCGCAGCCGATTCAAGGCATTCATCACCGGACTTGCGCTCTACGCGATCGCGGCGATGCTGATCGGCTATTTCGGTGTCAACGCCTATACCGGCAAGTATGGCCTCAACGCGCAGCAGGAACTCGACGCCGAGATCGTGACGCTGACGGCGGAGCTTGCGCGGCTGAAGCAGGAGCGGGCAGACGCCGAGAAGCGGATCGCGCTGCTGCGTTCCGACAGCCTCGATCCCGACATGCTGGACGAGCGCGTCCGGGCCCAGCTCGATTTTGCGGATTCGCACGACCTCGTGCGAATGATCAAGAATTAGCGCCTAAGCCAATCATTTTGCGCCAAATTCGGATTCCGTCAGCGACGAAAATTGTGCGTCGCCGGGATTTTGTCGGCGGGCGGGCATGCTTAGGCCATAGTTAACCGGCATCTGCGACCAAGAAGATGGGGATGCGCGGCCGAGAGCGCGTCAGTCAAGCCGGACGGGGTCATCGACTTGTCGACCAAATCGCTTCTTCTTGCCTCTGTCGCTTACATCGGGGTCGGCGTCGTCGCCGGCGGACTGCTCGCCAACAGCACGGTGCTGTCGAGCGCTCCCGGAAAGATCCAGGAGGCCGCTGCGACGGTAGCGCGCACCGTCACCAACAAGGAAGCGAAGCACGATCGGCTCGTGATGCAGGTGAACTTTTCTGCACGCATTCCGGCTACCGTTCGGGAGAGCGTCGCCGACGGTCCGCTGACGACAGGCAACTTGCCGCCGAGCACTTTGTCGGCCTACGCAGCGTTGCCGCCGCCCGCGAACGAAAAGGTCGGGCCGCCGCTGCCATGGGCCGGACAGACCCAGTCTGCCGCTCCCGCCAAGCCAAAGCAGGCGGTCAAGCATCAGCCGACTTATGCGATCCTGAGCGATGAGCAGATCGCCAGCGTCAAGGAGCGCATGAAACTGACGCCGTTCCAGGCAGAGCATTGGCCGGCGATCGAATCGGCGCTGCGCAAGATCGCGGCAAAGCTGAACCGCAGCAATGCGAAGGGCGGTGCTGAGGTCACGGCGGCGTCGATCGATCCCGACAGCCAGGAAGTCCAGGACCTCAAGACCGCGGCGATGCCGCTGCTGTTCACGCTGAACGAGGACCAGAAGCGCGAAGTGCGCACGCTCGCCCGCGTCATTGGTCTCGACGCGGTCGCCTCGGCGATCTGACCTTTCAATCCGCTATCGCGGACGCTGTGCGGCGCGACCAAGGCGTCGTCCGGCCAAGCTTGCGAATTGCAGGATGAAGCCGCTCGCGCGTTGCGAAGCCTGGTGTTTCGAATTGGCGAGCCTGTCGCGCTACTGCGACATCCCACCGCCCATGCCACCGCCACCTGCACCGGTCACGCCGGCCGGCAGGTATCCCTGATACTGCTGCGGCACGTACTGCTGGATCATCTTCTGTTCTTTGGTCAGCTTGGGCTGCTTCTGCCGCCTCGATCCGTTGGAGGCCTGCTGGCCGTTCTGGCCCTGTTGCCCGTTCTGGCCTTGCTGGTTGAATTGGCCGTTCTGACCCGATTGGCCGTTCTGGTTGAATTGACCGTTTTGGCCGTTTTGCTGTCCCCACTGGCCGGACTGCAACTGTTGCAGGTTCTGCGGCATCCCCTGCGGAATGCTTTGCGCCAACGCTGCGGACACGTTGCCAACCAGGAGGAGGGCACCGAGACTGCAGGCGATCAGCTTGCTCATCTTAAAAGCCTCTTATTGTTATCCAACGTCCCCGGCGGAGCATCGTTGAACGGAAATCGCCGTCAAGCGTTTTCGCTTTCCGCTGTCTTGCGACCGCAATACCGCCGGTTACCGTCGGGCACCTCTTCTCACGCACTCAGCCTCCGCTCAGTGAGCCAGATCACAAATACAGCTCTTACGCCGCCAGCGGTTCGTGTGACGGGATGTAGATCGCTTCAGGCAATCATTAGCAACACGACAACGCTGCTGACCTGATTATGACTGCAACCCGAGCGCGTCGAGAGCCTCGTCGAGGTTGCAAAACAAATAGAACTAAACCAGAATTGAAACACTTGGTTTTGTTTGCCCGGGGGCGCTTATGTACGCGGTTTTGCGGACATGTTTTTCGCCAAGGCGATTAGCGGCTTTGTCGATCATTGTGGGGCTTCTTGTTGCCAGCGCCGAGCCGGCCCACGCCGAGACCATTCGTGTCCCCTGGCCTATTTGGGTCGTGATCGAAGCCTGGTATTTGCTGGTCTGGTTGGTTCAGATCCTTGGAATGGCGATCGCCGAACTCTGGACGCTGGCGGTTGCGGGACTCAATGCGTTCTGGGTTTTTGTGATGTTCGTCGTGTTTGTTCCGTTGCCGCGATTGATACTCGGCGTCGTCTTGACTCTCGGCGGAGCATTTCTGCCTGAGATAGCCCTGCCCACAAGAAACTCGCGAAATCAATCCGGAAGTGTCGATATCAGCGCGAACAAGGTCTCTTTTAAGGGACCGGCGCGATATGCAGTGTGTCTCGTTGGCATACTGATCGTAATATCTTCGCTGTGGCAATATTCGACTCCTGATGGCACTTCGGCGAATGCAAAACCGCCGAGCGCTCAGTTCAAAGCCAAAAAGTGAGAATCCGGCGCAGCCCGAAGGTCAAAATCTTCTGCTGCGGTTGCTGGCGCGAAGCGCGCCCTTGGGCAACGCCCAGGAAGCTCACCCACCCGTAGTTCCTTTTTCTTGCGCAACAACACGGCTTTAGGCCTTTTGCCGAGCCAGCAGCGCTTTTTCGCACCATCGAATTGGGCTATGTAACTCGGTACCGCACAGAGAGGCCGCTATGGCTGTCGCCAAATCCTCCGACACCAAGACGTCTGACGCCAAAACGCCCACCCGATCGCAGAAGGCCGACAACGGTAAGGCCGAACCGCCGCCCTTCACCAGGCAGCAAGACTTCGACGCGCTCCGCATCATGCTTTTGATCCGCCGCTTCGAGGAGCGCGCCGGCCAGCTCTATGGCATGGGCGCGATCGGTGGCTTCTGTCACCTCTATATCGGCCAGGAAGCTGTCGTCGTCGGCATGCAGATGGCGCTGAAGGACGGCGACCAGATCATCACCGGCTATCGCGATCACGGCCACATGCTGGCTTGCGGCATGGATGCGAAGGGCGTGATGGCGGAATTGACGGGCCGCCGCGGCGGCTACTCCAGGGGCAAGGGCGGCTCGATGCACATGTTCAGCCGCGAGAAGAATTTCTTCGGCGGCCATGGCATCGTCGGCGCGCAGGTATCGCTCGGTACCGGCCTTGCGTTCGCCAGCCGCTATCGCGGCAATGACAACGTAACGCTCGCCTATTTCGGCGACGGCGCCGCCAACCAGGGCCAGGTCTACGAGAGCTTCAACATGGCCGAGCTCTGGAAGCTGCCCGTGATCTACGTCGTCGAGAACAATCGCTACGCGATGGGAACGGCGGTCGCCCGCTCCTCGGCGCAGCAGGATTTTTCCAGGCGCGGTGTCTCCTTCAATATCCCCGGCGAGCAGGTCGATGGCATGGATGTGCGCGCGGTGAAAGCCGCCGGCGACAAGGCGGTGAAGTGGTGCCGCGAGGGCAATGGTCCGTATATTCTGGAGATGCAGACCTATCGCTACCGCGGGCACTCGATGTCCGATCCGGCCAAATACCGGACGCGCGAAGAAGTCGAGAAGATCAGGCACGACCAGGACCCGATCGAGCAGGTGCGCCAGCGGCTGCTCGGCCAGAAGGTGCCTGAGGACGAGCTGAAACAGATCGATGCCGACGTTCGCAAGCTTGTCGCCGAGGCCGCCGACTTTGCGACCCACGATCCCGAACCCAATCCGAGCGAATTGTGGACGGACGTCTATCGCGTCGCGTGATCTGTTTTCCGTTGATCCAGGTTTGTTGTTTCAAGGCTGACCCCGATGCCGATTGAAGTCCTGATGCCGGCGCTGTCGCCCACGATGGAGAAGGGCAACCTTGCCAAGTGGCTGAAGAAAGAGGGCGACTCGATCAGGTCAGGCGACGTGATTGCCGAGATCGAGACCGACAAGGCGACAATGGAAGTCGAGGCCGCCGACGAAGGCACGCTCGGCAAGATTCTTGTCCCCGAAGGCACCGAAGACGTCGCCGTCAACACGCCGATCGCGATGATTTTAAGCGACGGCGAGAGCGCAGCAGATCTTGCCAAGGCGCCGACCGCCGCGAAGCCGCAGAAGGCCGCCGACGTCGCGCCCAACATCCGGCACGAGATCGACAATTCGCGTTCGCCGGTCGGCGAAGGCAAGCCGATGATCTCGCCGCCTCCGGCGGCCGCACATGGGCGCGCCGAGATTGCTGAAGCGCCGGAAGTGCCTGATGGCACCGAGATGGTGACGATCACGGTGCGCGAGGCCTTGCGCGACGCCATGGCCGAGGAGATGCGGCGCGATGCCGACGTCTTCGTGATGGGCGAGGAGGTCGCCGAATATCAAGGCGCCTACAAGGTGACGCAGGGTTTGCTGCAGGAATTCGGGCCAAAGCGCGTGATCGACACGCCGATCACCGAGCACGGCTTTGCCGGCGTCGGCGTCGGCGCAGGCTTCGCGGGCTTGAAGCCGATCGTCGAGTTCATGACGTTCAACTTCGCAATGCAGGCGATGGACCAGATCATCAACTCGGCGGCCAAGACGCTCTACATGTCGGGCGGGCAGATGGGCTGCTCGATCGTGTTCCGCGGGCCGAACGGCGCGGCGGCGCGCGTCGCGGCCCAGCACAGCCAGGATTATGCGGCGTGGTACTCGCACATCCCGGGGCTGAAGGTGATCGCGCCTTACTCGGCGGCGGACGCGAAGGGCCTGCTTAAGGCAGCGATCCGCGACCCCAATCCGGTGATCTTCCTCGAGAACGAAATTCTGTACGGTCAGACTGGCGAAGTGCCCAAGCTCGATGATTTCATCGTGCCGATCGGCAAGGCGCGCGTCGCGCGCGCGGGTTCGCACGTCACCATCGTCGCATGGTCGCATGGCATGACCTACGCACTGAAGGCCGCCGACGAACTGGCGAAAGAGAACATTGAGGCCGAGGTGGTCGACCTCCGCACGCTGCGGCCGCTCGATACGCAGACGATCATCACATCGGTGCAGAAGACCGGCCGCGCCGTCGTCGTCGAGGAGGGCTGGCAGCAATCCGGCGTCGGCGCGGAAATTTCAGCGCGGCTGATGGAGGGCGCGTTCGATTATCTCGATGCGCCGGTGGCGCGGGTCTCCGGCAAAGACGTGCCGATGCCTTATGCCGCCAATCTCGAGAAGTTGGCGCTGCCAAGCGTGGCCGACGTGATCCAGGCGGCCAAAGCCGTTTGCTACAGATAGGGCGCAGGCGATGCCGACCAACATCCTGATGCCCGCGCTGTCGCCGACGATGGAAAAGGGCAACCTCGCCAAGTGGCTCAAGAAAGAGGGCGACACGGTCAAGTCCGGCGACGTCATCGCCGAGATCGAGACCGACAAGGCGACCATGGAGGTCGAAGCGGTCGACGAGGGCACGCTGGCGAAGATCGTGGTGCCTGAGGGCACCGAGGACGTCGCGGTCAACGCGGTGATCGCGGTGCTTGCCGGCGAAGGCGAAGACGTCAAGGCCGCGGCGAGCGGGGCGGCCGCTGCCGCGAGTGCGCCCAAGACCGAAGCGCGTCCAACGCCAGCGGTTTCACCGCAGCCGGCGGCAAGGCCGGCACCCGCACCGCCCGTGGCTGCGGCAGCGTCCCCACAACCGGCGGCTTCTACAGGGACGAACGCGCCAGCGCCCAAAACCAATGGTCACGCGCGCATCTTCTCCTCGCCTTTAGCGCGACGGCTCGCAAAGGATGCCGGCATCGACATCGCGATCGTGCAGGGCAGTGGCCCGCATGGCCGTGTCATTGCGCGCGACATCGAGAAGGCCAGGACGGGGCAGGGCCTGAAGGCGCCGGCGGCGAAGCCCGGCACGTCACAGGTTGCGCCGACGATGTCGGACCAGCAGGTCCGTGCGATGTTCGCAGATGGCTCCTACGAGGTCGTGCCGCACGACAACATGCGCAAGATCATCGCGCAGCGCCTGTCGCAGTCGAAACAGACCATTCCGCATTTCTATCTCACCATCGACTGTGACATCGGCAAACTCGTTGTCGCACGTGAAGAGATCAACGCTGCCGCGCCGAAGGACAAGGACGGCAAACCGGCTTACAAGCTCTCGGTCAACGACTTCGTCATCAAGGCGCTGGCGCTGGCGCTGCAGCGCGTCCCGGACGCCAACGTCACCTGGACCGAGACCGCGATGCTCAAGCACAAGGCTTCGGACGTCGGCGTCGCCGTTGCGATTCCCGGCGGACTGATCACGCCCATCATTCGCGACGCGCACCTAAAGCCGGTCTCGGTGATCTCGGCGCAGATGAAGGATTTTGCGGCGCGTGCCCGCAATCGGCGCCTGAAGCCCGAGGAGTACCAGGGCGGCACGACGGCGGTGTCGAACCTTGGCATGTATGGCATCAAGGACTTTACCGGCGTGATCAACCCGCCGCATGCGACGATCCTGGCGGTCGGTGCTGGCGAGCAGCGCCCGGTGGTGCGCGGCGGCAAGATCGAGGTCGCAACCGTTATGAGCGTGACGCTGTCGTGCGACCACCGCGCCGTCGACGGCGCGCTCGGCGCCGAGCTGCTCGGCGCATTCAAGCTGCTGATCGAAAATCCCGTGATGATGGTGGTGTAGCAATGCCGCTGGTTCGTATCGATCTGCGCAAGGGCAAGCCCGGTCCCTACCGGCAGGCGATCGGCAACGCGGTCTACCGCGCGATGCGTGAAACCTTCAACGTGCCGGACGAGGACCGTTTCGTCGTCATCAACGAGCACGATGCGGAGAATTTTCAGTTCAGCAGGAGCTATCTCGGTATCGCGCGCAGCGACGATCTAGTGATCATCCAGATCACCGCCAACAACACGCGAACGCTTGAGCAGAAGAAGGCGTTCTTCAAACGCGCCGCGGACCTCCTTGCCGAAAATCCCGGCATCCGCCGCGAGGATATGTTCATCTCACTGGTCGAGGTGGCTAAGGAGAACTGGTCGTTCGGCAACGGCATCGCGCAATATGCCTGAATCTCTGGGTTAGCGGGGTAGCGATGGCCGACACAGCCTTCGACATCATCATCATCGGCTCGGGGCCGGGCGGTTACGTCACCGCGATCCGCGCCGCCCAACTCGGCTTCAAGGTCGGCGTGATCGAACGCGACTATATCGGCGGCATCTGCACCAACTGGGGCTGTATTCCGACAAAAGCGTTGCTGCGCTCGGCCGACGTTTTCCACCTGATGAGCCATGCCAAGGATTTTGGCCTGTCGGCCGAGAAGGTTTCGTTTGATCCGGCCGCGGTGATCAAGCGATCGCGCGGCGTGGCGAAGCGGCTCTCCGACGGCGTCGGCTTCCTGTTCCGCAAGCACAAGATCGCGACGATCTGGGGCGAGGCGGTGATCGATGCGCCCGGCAAGGTCACGGTCAGGCAATCGAAGACCGAGGCACCGAAGGGTGCGCTCGCGCCCGGCGCCTACACGGCAAAGCACATCATCATCGCGACGGGCGCGCGGCCGCGCGTGCTGCCCGGCATCGAGCCGGACAAGAAGCTGGTGTGGACCTATTTCGAGGCGATGAACCCGGACAGGATGCCGAAGTCGCTGCTCGTCATTGGCTCCGGCGCGATCGGCGTCGAGTTCGCCTCGTTCTACCGTACGCTCGGCGCCGAAGTGACGGTGGTCGAGGTGCTGCCGCAAATCCTGCCAGTCGAGGATGCCGAGATCGCCGCGTTCGCGCGCAAGAGTTTTGAACGCCAGGGCATCAAAATCGTCACGTCGGCCAAGGTCACGAAGCTCGACAAGAAGGCCGACTCGGTCACCGCCACCATCGACGACGGCAAGGCGACGTCTGAATTGACGGTTGACCGAGTGATTTCGGCCGTTGGCGTGGTCGGCAATGTGGAAAACCTTGGGCTGGAGAAGCTCGGGGTGAAAGTCGAGCGCGGCACCATCCTGATCGATGGCCTTTGCCGGACCAGTGTGCCCGGCATCTACGCCATCGGCGACGTCGCCGGTCCTCCGATGCTGGCCCACAAAGCCGAGCATGAGGGGGTGATCTGCGTCGAGGCCATCAAGGGCCTGAATCCCCATCCGATGGACAAGCACCTGATCCCGGGCTGCACCTACTGCAACCCGCAGGTGGCCTCGGTCGGGATCACGGAAGCGAAGGCCAGGGCCGACGGGATCGAGGTCCGGGTCGGAAAATTTCCCTTTGTCGGCAATGGCA
The DNA here is from genome assembly GCA_963763485.1 of uncultured Alphaproteobacteria bacterium. GTDB lineage: Bacteria > Pseudomonadota > Alphaproteobacteria > Rhizobiales > Xanthobacteraceae > CAWCKS01. The sequence goes on from CAVXOW010000003.1 coordinate 466,211, forward strand.
AGGCGATTGCGCTCGGCGAAGACCAGGGCCTCGTGAAGGTCATTTTCGACAAGAAGAGCGGCGCCTTGCTCGGCGCCCACATGGTTGGCGCCGAGGTCACTGAGCTGATCCAGGGCTACGTGGTGGCGATGAACCTCGAGACCACTGAGGAAGAGCTGATGCACACGATCTTCCCGCACCCGACGATCTCGGAGACGATGAAAGAAGCTGTGCTCGACGCGTATGGACGCGTTCTGAATATCTAGAGTGCGGCTTCAGCCCGCAGCAGAGCGGTCGTGCGACTAAGCCACCTCGCTGGATCGGCCCTGTGGTAGGGATGTTCCGAGGGCTCGATGTTGTCGAGGAATTTCCTGTAAATCACGGCTTGGCGCGCGGCTGCGATAGGAGCGAGCAGGGTTGACGCGCGGGCCGGATTCGAGCCCGGAACAGCTTCTCTCCACCGTTGCAGCCAGTGCGTGCGCACGGGGTCGACAACGTCCGCCGGGATCGACGCCAGAAAAGCGGTGACGTCCAGCAGGGGATGGCCCACGCCGCTGTCGCCCCAGTCCAGCAATGTGAGCGTCGTCCCGTCGCCACGAAAGTTGCCTGGGTGGAAATCGCCATGGACCAGGGACTCACGAAGTCCGCAGGCCGCCACCTCGTCGAACCGGCGGCCAAGTCCGCGCACAAACTCTGCAAGCGTGATGCGATCCTCTGTCGAGAGTTCATCGCGTGTCCGGTCGACAACGTTCGTGATTGCGGCACTGAGCGCGGGCGCACGCCAATCGGGCAGTCCGAGCGCGAGCAACTCCGCCATGCGGTCATTCCAAGGCAGTTGAAGTGCGACAAGCAGATCCACCATGTCGCGCAGCTGCGGCAGGGCGGCCCCGTAAAGGTCTTCGCCAGGAATTTCGGCGAGCAGCGTTCGGCCGCCATCATGGCTGAGCACCGTGGGCACCCGTGCCTCGTTCATCAGAGTGAGAAGTGAACCTTCATGGGCGAAGAATTGCGGAACGACCTTCAGCCAGACGCTCTGGCCTTCCACCGGCAGGCGCCACAAGCTGGACAGATTCCATGTGCGCACCTGCAGCGGCGGAGCTGTCGGGCGAAGTCCACACTCCGCCAGCCGCTCCCGCGCCCACGCGAGGTCCGCGGCCGGACCGCCTGGCCGTGCAAAGGGGTGTCGGAGCGAGTGCTCGTCCAGGTGCCCGGACCATGGCCGTGCCCGCACCGCCTCGTTGACCTCCGCGAGATACGTCACTCGGCCGCCAGGCGGTTCGTCCAATTCGGCGTGGAGTAGCCGGAGGATCGTGACGTCGATCCCGTGAGAATCACGGGCCGCTCGGACCACGGGGGCAATGTCCTGCCACCAGGGTGTTGCGACGGGCACAGCCGGCAGGCTGCCCGCGGGGTGCCCGTCCGGTGTCACGAGCACGAGTTCTGCGGTCCGGGGCTTCATCACTATGACCAGCCGTTCTGGTGTCCGCTGACGAGCGGCCCTGAGGATAAGGCCTCGCTCCATCTACGGAAATGCACGGCCGCGCGGAAGCTTTGTGGCCACCAATACAGCCCGCCAATGGGGCGGGCCTTCAGCTTCGATTGCTGCAACGCAGCGAAAATTGTAACGTCCGACCGTTGCGCGGGGTCCACAAATGTTGCGGTCCAGCCACAGTCACCGAACATTTAACCTTGGGCCCACCGCACGCTTGTCTGCGCCCCGATTTGGCCACACGCCTAATCTGTTTGCTGTTGACACAGCCTGAGAATTGGCCGTTGCCGGAACGGACGTCACCTCCCCCGGTTAGCGCCAGTACACTTGAGGCGGGGGGAAGTACTGGTCAATCAAATGGACGCCAAGACCAACATCAAGTCGCGTTTGCCTAGCCGTCACGTGACGGAGGGCCCGGAGCGTGCGCCGCACCGCTCCTACTATTACGCGATGGGTCTGACGACCGCGCAAATTCACCAACCCTTCGTCGGCGTCGCCAGCTGCTGGAATGAAGCCGCGCCTTGCAACATCGCGCTGATGCGCCAGGCGCAAGCCGCGAAGAAGGGCGTCTCCGCCGCCGGCGGCACCCCGCGAGAATTCTGCACGATCACCGTGACCGACGGCCTCGCTATGGGCCATGAGGGGATGAAGGCATCTCTGGCGTCGCGCGAGGTGATCGCCGACAGCGTCGAACTGACCATGCGCGGCCACGCCTATGACGGCCTTGTGGGCCTTGCCGGCTGCGACAAGTCGCTGCCCGGCATGATGATGGCGATGTGCCGTCTCAATGTGCCGTCGGTTTTCATTTATGGCGGCTCGATCCTGCCCGGCAATTTCCGCGGCCAGCAGGTCACCGTGCAGGACATGTTTGAGGCGGTCGGCAAGCACTCCGTCGGCGCAATGTCGGATGAAGACCTCGACGAAATCGAGCGCGTCGCCTGTCCGTCGGCGGGTGCCTGCGGTGCGCAGTTCACCGCCAACACCATGGCGACGGTGTCCGAGGCGATTGGCCTGGCACTGCCGTATTCGGCCGGCGCGCCTGCGCCTTACGAAATCCGCGACGCGTTCTGCAGCACCGCCGGCGAGAAGGTGATGGAGCTGATCTACCTGAACCTGCGGCCGCGCGACATCGTCACGCGAAAGTCATTGGAAAACGCGGCAGCGGTCGTCGCGGCCTCCGGCGGCTCGACCAATGCTGCGCTGCATTTGCCTGCAATTGCGCACGAATGTGGAATCAAATTCGATCTGTTTGACGTCGCCGAAATCTTCAAAAAGACACCGTATGTCGCGGATTTGAAGCCGGGTGGCCGCTATGTCGCCAAAGACATGTTTGAAGCTGGTGGCATTCCGCTTCTTATGAAGACGCTGCTCGACCATGGCTATCTCCATGGTGACTGCATTACGGTTACCGGACGGACGATGGCCGAGAATTTGAAAGGCGTGAAATGGAATTCGCACCAGGACGTGGTTCGTCCGGCGAATAACCCGATCACGGCCACAGGCGGCGTCGTGGGTCTCAAGGGCAACCTCGCGCCGGACGGCGCGATCGTGAAAGTCGCGGGCCTGTCGGTGCTGCGTTTCACGGGTCCGGCTCGCTGCTTCGATTGCGAAGAAGATGCCTTCGCCGCGGTCAAGAACCGCACCTACAAGGAAGGCGAGGTCATCGTCATCCGCTACGAGGGGCCGCGCGGCGGTCCCGGCATGCGGGAGATGCTTTCGACGACCGCCGCACTGACCGGGCAGGGCACCTCAGGCAAGGTTGCGCTGATCACCGACGGCCGTTTCTCGGGCGCAACGCGCGGCTTCTGCATCGGCCATGTCGGGCCCGAGGCCGCGACCGGCGGTCCGATCGCGCTCTTGCGCGATGGAGACATCATCGAAATCGATGCGATCGACGGCAAGCTCAACGTCAAGCTGTCGGACGCAGAACTCGCAGAGCGTCGCAAGAGTTGGAAGCCGCGCGAGACGCAATACGGATCGGGGGCGATCTGGAAATATGCACAGCAGGTGGGGCCTGCTGTGAACGGGGCTGTTACCCATCCGGGTGGCGCCCAAGAGAAACAGTGTTATGCGGATATCTAATCGCGTTGCATCACTGATGGTTCTGGGCACGGCGCTGTGCGCCGCTCCGGCATGGGCGTTCGACGGAACGGCAACGACGCAAACCGGCACGCCCGCCTTGCCTGTTGTCGCCGCGGCGCCAAGCGCGGGCGTAGCTCTGCAGAAGGCTGTGCCGGCTGCCATCAACCCGTCGGCGGCATCGCTGTCGTCGCTGCAATACTCCGCCGACGAAGGCCAGACAGTGGCGCAGTTCAAGCTTGGCCGGATGTACGCCAGCGGCGACGGCGTCGTGCAGGACAACTTAAGGGCGTTCGACTACTTCAGCCGAATTGCGAACCAGCACGCCGAGGACAATCCGGCGTCGCCGGAAGCGCAGATCGTTGCCAACGCCTTCGTCGCGCTCGGCCGTTACTACCTCGAGGGCATTCCGGATACCCGCATCAAGCCTGATCCGGAACGGGCGCGCGAGATGTTTGCCTATGCGGCGTCGTACTTTGGCAACGCCGACGCGCAGTATAATCTGGCGCGGCTCTATCTCGAGGGTGTCGGCACGACGCGCGACCCGAAATATGCCGCCCGGTGGCTCGGTCTTGCCGCGCAAAAGGGCCAGCATCAGGCCCAGGCCCTGCTCGGCCAGATGCTGTTCAATGGCGATTACTTCCAGCGCCAGGCGGCGCGCGGCTTGATGTGGCTGATGCTCGCGCGTGACAGCGCGACGCCAAACGAGACGTGGATCTACGACGTCTACAACAACGCAGTGAAGCGCGCGACCGAGGACGATCGTGCCATGGCGTTGAAGATGCTGGAGCAGTGGGTCCGCGGCCGGCACGACTGATTTTTTCGTCGTAGCCTGAATTGACGCGCGCTGACGCGAGCGCGCCGAACAATTTACAGATCCAGATCGACCCACACCGGCACGTGGTCGGACGGCTTCTCCCATGTCCGCACGTGACGATCGATGCCCGCGGTGATCAGCCGGTCGCTTGCCTGCGGCGACAGCAGCATGTGGTCGATGCGGATGCCGTTGTTCTTCTGCCAGGCGCCAGCCTGATAATCCCAGAACGTGTAGCGTCCCGGCTCATCGGAGACAGCGCGGATGGCATCGGTCAAGCCGAGGTTGAGCAGCGCCTGAAAACGCTCCCGCGTCTGGGGCAGGAATAGCGCATCGTTGACCCAAAGTGCGGGGTCGTGGACGTCTGATGGTGCCGGGATAACGTTGAAATCACCGGCCAGGATCAACGGCTCCTCGGCCTTCAGCCGTTCAACCGTAAAATCGAGAAGCCGCTTCATCCAATTGAGTTTGTATGGATATTTATCGGTATTGGCGGGGTTGCCGTTGGGCAGATAGAGGCAGGCGAGCCGCAGCGCGCCCTTTTTCAGCGAGACGATCCCCTCCAGGAAGCGCGCATGGTCGTCGCTGTCGTCGCCGGCAAGCCCTTGGCTGGTTTCGTCAAACGGCAGGCGGGACAGCAGAGCCACCCCGTTGAAGGTCTTTTGGCCGTGGGTGACGACGTTGTAGCCGAGCGCCTCGATCGGTTCGCGCGGGAAGGCGTCGTCGGTGCACTTGATTTCCTGCAGGCAGACGACGTCAGGGCTGCGCTCCTGGAGCCAAGCCAACAGATGGTCCAGCCGCTGGCGGATCGAATTGACGTTCCAGGTCGCGACGCGCATGGCGAAGCCGCTAGCGCATTTTGATCAGAATGGGAATGTGGCGCCCGGTTCCGTCCCACGGCATTTCGCGGTTTCCGCACAGCGAACTGCATATTTTTATTGCGCGGCTGTGGCATTTCGGCCGAAATTGCCCGCAACATTAGCGTTTTTTCATTTGTCGGCGATAGCGTCATCGCCTACGTGGGTTGAACTGCGATTCGTTCGCAAGGCGACTGCACGCCCGGGCTTAGGGGGTCCAGGTGCTGCAGGAATATTGCGGCCGTCGGCCGTGTTGTTTTGGGGGACAAGAGTTGCCGGAAGTCGCATCGACTTCCTGAGGCGGCTGATAGGGTAGAAATGACACGACGAGGTGCCACTGTCGGCGCGCTTGTGCTTTGCGCCGTTGTCGTCGCCGCATATTTCACGCGGTCGTATTGGATGCCTGGCAGCGGCAGAGCGCCTGAAGCGGCCCGCGCACGATCAGTCTCGGTCCTGACGGCGACTGCCGAACTCAAGCCTGTTCCAGTCGACTTTGATGCGATCGGGACCGTTGCGACGATCCAGAGCGTCGCGCTCAAGTCTCGCATCGAGACGATGATCGACAGTGTCAAGTTTGAAGATGGCGCCAGGGTCAACGCCGGAGATGTCCTGTTTAACCTCGACGCCCGCCAGATCGACGCGCAGATCTCGCAGGCCGAGGGTGTTGTGACCAAGGACCAGGCGCAGCTGGCCGGCGCCGAGCGCGATCTGGCGCGCTACAGCGACCTCATTGGCAAAGGCGCGACGCCGCAGACCAATGTCGATAACGCCAAGACTGCGGTCGATACCGCGCGCGGTACGCTGCTCGCCGACCAGGCGATGCTTGAGAACCTCAAGGTCCAGAAAAGCTACACTGTGATCCGGGCGCCGATCAGCGGCCGTATCAGCGCTGCCGCCGTCAAGGTCGGCAATTTCGTCAGGCCGTCGGACAACGGAGCGATCGCGACCATCAATCAAATGGCGCCGGTCTACGTCGTGTTCGCGCTGCCACAGCGCTATCTTGCCGAACTGCGCGACGGCATGGCCGCCGGAACCACCAAGGTCATCGCAACGATGCCTGGCGCCAAGAAAGCCGAGACCGGTACGGTCGCGATGATCGAGAACACCGTCGACGCCACCACCGGCATGGTCACAGTGCGCGGCATCATGGACAATACGTCCGAGACGCTTTGGCCGGGCACCATCGTGACGACCAAGCTGATCATGCGCGACGAGAACGCCGTCACCGTTCCATCCGTCGCCGTGCAGCGCAGCCAGGCCGGCGATTACGTCTACGTCGTCAAGGACGGCAAGGCTGTCACCCAGCCGGTGACGGTGAGCCGCACCACCGGGGGCCGCTCGGTGATCGCGGCAGGCCTGGCCGGCAGCGAGATTGTGGTGATTGACGGACAGCTCTTGCTGTCAAACGGTGCGCCTGTCGAAGTACGGGCTCGCAAGGCGGGAGCTTAAGGCGATGGGGCTGTCGGAACTTTGTATTCGCCGGCCCGTGATGACGACGTTGTTGACGGCGTCGATTATCGCCTTTGGGGTGTTCGGCTTCCGCCTGTTGTCGGTTTCCGCGCTGCCGCGCGTCGATTTTCCGACCATCGCGGTCTACGCCTCGCTCCCTGGCGCCAGCGCCGACACCATGGCGTCGTCCGTCGCGGGCATCATCGAGCGGCAGCTGTCGACGGTGCCGGGCATCTCCTCGATGTCCTCGATCTCGGCGCAAGGATCGAGCACGATCACGATCCAGTTCGACCTTACGCGCAATATCGATGCCGCAGCACTCGACGTCCAGACCGCGCTGACGATCGCACAGCGCCGGCTGCCGATCGAAATGACGACACCGCCAAGCTTTCGCAAGGTCAATCCGTCCGACTTCCCGGTGCTGTTCGTCGCACTGAGCTCGTCGACCTTGCCGCTATCGGCGGTCAATGAGTATGGCGACATCACCATCGGCCAGGCGCTGTCGCAAATCCAGGGCGTCGCCCAGGTCCTGATCTTCGGCAGCCAGAAATTTGCCGTTCGCGTCCAGGCCGATCCGGAGGCCGCGGCAGCGCGCGGGCTGTCGCTCGATGACATCCGCAACGCCGTGGCCCGCGCCAACTCGACCACGCCGGTCGGCAACCTGAACGGGCCGGACCAGAACATCACATTGCAAGCGTCCGGCCAGCTCAGGAAGGCCATCGACTACAAGCAGATCGTTGTCGCCTACCGCAACGGCGCGCCGGTCAAACTCGACGAGGTCGCGAAAATCTACGACAGCGTCGAAAACGACAAGACGGCGACCTGGTTCAACGGCGAGCGCTCGATCGTGCTGGCGATCTACAAACAACCTGACGCCAACACGGTCGCGGTGGTCGACGCCGTAAAGGCCAAGCTGCCCTCGCTGCGCGAGCAGGTGCCGCCGTCGGTCAACGTAAATGTGACGATGGATCGCTCGATCTCGATACGTCAGTCGGTGTCAGACGTCGAAGAGACACTGACTATCGCGATTACCCTGGTCGTGCTCGTTATTTTCCTGTTCCTTAGATCGGCGTCCGCGACGCTGATCCCGGCACTGGCGGTGCCAATCTCCCTGACCGGCACCTGCGCGCTGATGTACGTGTTCGATTTTTCAATCAACAACATGACGCTGCTCGCGCTGACGCTGTCGGTCGGGTTCGTGGTCGACGACGCCATCGTCATGCTGGAGAACATCGTCCGCCATATCGAGCATGGCATGAAGCCCTATGAGGCGGCGCTCAAGGGCGCCCGCGAGATCGGCTTCACCATCATTTCAATCACGTTCTCGCTGATTGCGGTGTTTATCCCGGTGCTGCTGATGGGCGGCATCGTCGGCCGGGTATTCCGCGAATTTGCGGTGACTGTTGCGGTGGCGATCGTGATGTCCGGCTTCGTGTCGCTGACGCTGACGCCGATGCTGTGCGCGCGCGTGCTGAAGGAGCACGACCCAAACAGACAGCTCAACTTCGTGCTCCGGGCCTTCGAAAGCGCTTTCAACTGGATGCACGGCGTCTACGAGTGGGCGCTCGACCGCGTTCTGGCGCGCAGGTTCGCGATGCTGATGGTCACCTTCGCGACGTTGATCGGCACTGTGATTCTGTACTACGTCGTGCCGAAGGGCTTCTTTCCGGAGGAAGACACCGGTTTTATAACCGGCATTACCGAGGCCGCCACGGATACGTCGTTCGATGCGATGGTCGCGCGGCATCGCCAGCTCGATGCCATCATCACTTCCGATCCTGCGGTTGCTTTCTATAATTCAACCGTGGGTGCCGGTGGCCCGAATCCGACCGGGAACTACGGCCGGCTATTCGTCGGGCTGAAGCCCAAGGGCGATCGTGATCCGGCGCCCGTCGTGATAGCGCGTCTCCGGCAGAAGGCGCTTGCTGTTCCCGGCCTGAAGTTATTTCCCCAGAGCATCCAGAATCTGAACATCGGATCGATGCCCTCGAAGGGTAAGTATCAGTACACACTGCAGAGTGGAGATACGGAAGCCCTCTACAAAGTAGCCCCGGAGATGAATGACCGGATCGCGAAAATTCCCGGCCTGCTTGATGTCAGCCCCGATCTCTACATCAAGAATCCGGAAATGACGGTCGATATCGACCGTGAGAAAGCCGCGATCTACGGCATCACCGTCGACCAGGTGCGCAGCGAGCTGTTCAATGCCTATGGCACCCGCCAGATCGGCACCATCTACACGGCGTCGAACGATTACCAGATCATCCTCGAAACGCTGCCGCAGTTTCGCATTGATCCTTCTGACCTTTCGAAGCTTCACGTGAAAACCGCGTCAGGAGCGACCGTCCCGCTTGATGTGGTTGCGAAGATGGTGCCGACCGTCGGACCCTTGCGGATCAACCACCAGGGCCAGCAGCCGGCGGTGACGATCTCGTTCAATCTCGCGCCGGGCTATTCGCTTGGCTACGCCGTCGACAAGATCACCGAGATCGAGCAGACCTCGAACCTGCCGGCAACGATCGCCACGGGATTTTCGGGTACCGCGCAGGTGTTCCAGGAGTCGCTGCGCGGGCAGGGCGTGTTGATTCTCGCTGCGATATTTGCGGCCTTCGTCATCCTCGGCATCCTCTATGAGAGCTTCATCCATCCGATCACGATTATTTCGGGTCTGCCGTCGGCCGGCATCGGCGCGATTCTGACCTTGATGCTGTTCCGCATGGACCTCTCGGTGATCGCGATGATCGGCATCGTCATGCTGGTCGGCATCGTCAAGAAGAATGCGATCATGATGGTCGATTTTGCGATCGAGCGCCGTCGCGTGGGGTTGAGCGCCGAACATGCGATCCGCGAAGCTGCCTTGCTGCGGTTCCGGCCGATCATGATGACCACGTTCGCGGCGATCTTCGGCACCTTGCCGATCGCGCTCGGCACCGGTGCCGGCGCCGAGCTGCGTCGGCCGCTCGGCATTGCCGTGGTCGGCGGATTGATGGTCTCGCAGCTTCTGACGCTGTTCATCACCCCGGTGATCTACATTTATCTCGACCGCATCGACCGCCGCCTGAAGCGCCGGCTGGAGCCCGAATACCGCGAGGTCGAGATCGAGGATCGGCCGCGCGCGGTCGCCGCCGAGTAATTCCGCTGTCAATCGATGACCGGGCCGCACCGATTTGGCGCGGCCTGCGGTCGCACGACCGCTTCCGACACGCCCGACTGTTGCAGCGAGCAGTCCGCGGCGGCGTTGGAAGCTGTTACAGAACAATCTTTTGGCGCTGAGCGCTCAACCTTGCAGCAATTGGCGCCGGACCGCCCGTCGCCGATCCCTAATCCCAAGGGAGGCCGGAAACGGCAGCGTCAACCCCTTGACCGGTCATCGCAATCGTTCTGTGATGGGCAACGGCATTTCGGCGGGAGGCGGTGTCTGCCAGGACTTCGCTTTTTGAAGGGGGTCACGTCGCAAAATGAAATCTCCGCTTCGCCGGGACCGTGTATCCGTTCATCCGATCGGACGATGACAAGGTGATGTCGCATCCCCTCATGGTCCGTCACGGCGGTCTCGGCATCGCCACCAACAACGTCGTAGGTCTAGCGAAAGGTTTGTCCATGAAACGCGCATCCCTCATTCTCAGTCTGGCACTCGCCGCGATGCTTCCGGCCGAAGCGGCCTGGTCGCAGACTCTCAAGACCGTCAAAGACCGCGGCATGCTGAATTGCGGTTCCAACACCGGACTCGCCGGCTTCGGCCAGCCCGATGCGCAAGGCAACTGGACCGGCCTCGACGTCGACCTCTGCCGTGCGGTTGCCGCCGCTGTCCTTGGCGACGCCAAGAAGGTGAAGTTCGTCCCGCTCACCGCGAAGGACCGCTTCACCGCGTTGCAATCGGGTGAAGTCGACCTCTTGGTCCGCAACACCACCTGGACCTCGTCGCGCGATACGACGCTCGGATTGAACTTCACCGGCGTCAATTACTACGACGGCCAGGGCTTCATGATTAACAAGAAGAAGCTGAAGATTGCGTCGGCGCTCGAACTCAGCGAGGCCGCGGTCTGCGTCCAGCAGGGCACTACGACGGAATTGAATCTCGCGGATTACTTCCGTGCCAACAAGATGACGCTGAAGACCGTGACGTTTGCGACCATCGACGAGGCCGTAAAGGCTTACGAGGACGGCCGTTGCGACGCCTATACCACCGACGCGTCGGGCCTCTATGCTTCGCGGCTGCGTCTGGCCTCGCCCGACGACCACGCCGTGCTGCCGGAAATCATCTCGAAAGAGCCGCTCGGTCCGTCGGTTCGCCACGGTGACGACCAGTGGTTCGACATCGTGAAATGGGTCCATTTCGCGATGCTGGACGCTGAAGAGGCCGGCATCACCCAGAAGAACGTCGACGATATGCTGAAATCGGACAACCCCGAGATCAAGCGGCAGCTCGGCGTTGAAGGCAATTTTGGCGAGCAGCTTGGACTGTCAAAGGATTGGGAATTCAACATCGTCAAGCAGGTCGGAAACTACGGCGAGGTTTTCGAACGCAATGTCGGCGAGGGCTCGCCACTCAAGATCGCGCGTGGCCTGAACCGCTTGTGGACCAAGGGCGGCGTGCAGTACGCCCCGCCGATCCGTTGATCGGTTGACGACCAGGAACTGCGGGCCTGTTCTTTTTGGCCCGCAGTTTGCAAGAAACGTCTTTGGACAAGAAACCACGTTGGTAGAGGCTTCTCTGGAACGAGACTTCGAGAGGTAGCAATTCCCGGAAGATGGTCAGAGAGATCGCATCATTGCTCTTTGGCAACGAAAGGTCCCCGAAGAGGATCCGTTGCGGCTCATCGGCGCGGCGGTCATGGCGGCTCGCGAGCGGGGGCAGGAGGTAACGTGATCGTTGCACGCACGATAGTGCGCTGACGGCAGCGGTCTTCGAGTGGGGATGGTGGCGCAATGACGATCGAGTTGACGGTACGGCAGCCGCAGCCTGCGCGGGTCGCGTTCTATAACGACCCAAAGATCCGCAGCATCATCTACCAGGCTGTGCTCGCCGCGATTGTCATTTTCCTGTTCTACGGCGCGATCCACAACGCCATCATCAATCTGCAGCGCGCTCACATCGCGTCCGGCTTCGGCTTCTGGAACAACCCCGCCGGCTTCGATATTTCGCAGACCCTGATTCAGTATTCCTCCAGCGCGTCGACCTACGGTCAGGCGTTCTGGGTCGGCTTGCTGAACACGCTTCTGGTCGCGGCGCTCGGCGTGGTTCTGGCGACCGCACTCGGCTTCACAGTCGGAATTTGCCGGCTGTCGAAGAACTGGCTGCTGTCGCGCGTTGCGACCGGCTATGTCGAGCTGATCCGCAATATCCCGCTCCTGCTCCAACTGTTGTTCTGGTACAACGCCGTGCTCAAGGCGCTGCCCGAATTGCGCGACAGCGCGGTGCTGTGGGGCGGCAGCTTCCTCAACAATCGCGGCCTGTTCATGCCGCAGCCGATTGCCAAACCTGGCTTCGGCGCAGTCGAGCTCATGCTCCTGGTCGGCGTCGTCGGCGCGATGGCCTTCCGGTTTTGGGCACGGCGCAGGCAGATGGCGACCGGCCAGCAAGCTCCGGTGTTGTGGGTGACACTTGCGCTGGTGATTGGTCTGCCGCTTGTCGTCTTTTTGATCGCTGGATCGCCGCTCGAATTCGCCTATCCGGAGAAGGGTCGCTTCAATATCCGCGGCGGCCTCGAGGTGCTGCCCGAATTTGCCGCGCTGCTGCTCGGGCTCGTGGTCTATACCGCCGCCTTCATCGCCGAGGTGGTGCGTGCCGGCATCCGCTCGGTCTCCCATGGGCAGACCGAAGCGGCCGCTTCGCTTGGGCTTCGGACCGGGCCGACGCTGCGCCTCATTGTCATCCCCCAGGCGATGCGCGTGATCATCCCGCCGCTGACCAGTCAGTATCTCAACCTGACCAAGAACTCTTCGCTTGCGGTCTTTATCGGCTATCCCGACCTGACCCAGGTTTTTACCGGCACGGTGCTGAACCAGACGGGTCAAGCCGTCGAAGTCGTGCTCATCACCATGGCGGTCTACCTCACGATCAGTCTCGTGACCTCGATCGGCATGAACATCTACAACGCCCGTATGGCGCTGGTCGAACGGTAAGGGCGGCATCATGAGCATCAGCGCCGAAGGCAATATCGTCAGCGCCGAAGACATCCGCTTCCTGCAGAAGGCTCCCATCGAACCACAGCCGCCGCCGGCCTCGATTGTCGGTCCGTGGGCATGGTTGCGCGAAAACCTGTTCTCGACGCCATTCAACGTCGTGATGACGATTTTGACCCTGCTGTTGCTGCTGTGGCTGATACCGGATGTGGTGCGGTTCCTGTTCATCGACGCGGTATGGTCCGGCAGCGATCGCACCGCGTGCCTGTACACCGCGGAAAACCAACATGTCGGAGCCTGCTGGCCGTTCGTCTACGAACGGTTCAACTATTTTATCTACGGCTCCTACCCGGTCGCGGAGCGCTGGCGCGTTGATATCTTCTTTGCGCTGCTGGCGCTCGGTGTCGCCTGGATTCTGTGGCTCGGTTCGCCGCGGCGCGACCTCGGCGCGTTCTATTTCTTCATCGTCGTGCCCGTCGTCTCGTTCATCCTGTTGAGCGGCTGGCCGCTGATTGGGCTCGAAACCGTCGATACGTCGCTGTGGGGCGGCGCGCTGGTGACGATCGTGGTCGCGACCGTCGGCATCGTCGCCGCGCTGCCGATCGGCATTTGCCTTGCGCTCGGACGCCGCTCGAACATGCCGACGGTGCGCACGCTGTCGATCATCTTCATCGAGTTCGTTCGCGGCGTGCCGCTGATCACCGTGCTGTTCATGGCGAGCGTGATGCTGCCGCTGTTCGTGCCGGACGCCTACTCGCCGAACAAGCTGTTGCGCGCGCTGATCGGTGTCGGCCTGTTTGCGGCGGCCTATATGGCCGAGGTGGTACGGGCCGGGCTCGCCGCGATCCCGAAGGGCCAGTTCGAGGGCGCCATGGCGGTCGGTCTTGGCTACGCGCACATGATGCGGCTGATCATCCTGCCGCAGGCGCTGAAGATCACGATCCCCAACATCGTCAACACCTTCATCGGCTTGTTCAAGGACACCACGCTGGTTGCGATCGTCGGCCTGTTCGACCTGTTGGGCGCGATCGAGGCGTCACGCGTCGATCCCAAATGGGCGGCGCCGACCACATCGACCACCGGCTACGCGGTGGCGGCGATCTTCTATTTCATCTTCTGCTACGGCATGTCGCGCTATGCGCGGGCGACCGAAGCGCGACTGGCGAAAGCCGAGAGACGGTGAGGGCAATGCGATGTCAGTGACTTCAGATACGGCGAAGCCTGCCGGCCTCAAACCGACCCAGCTGACCAATCCGATCGCGGTCGACATCCAGGGCATGAACAAGTGGTACGGCGCGTTCCACGTGCTGCGCGACATCAACATGCGCGTTCAGCGCGGCGAACGCATCGTGATCTGCGGGCCGTCGGGGTCCGGCAAGTCGACCATGATCCGCTGCATCAACCGGCTGGAGGAGCACCAGAAGGGCCGCATCATCGTCGATGGCGTCGAACTCACCAACGACCTGAAGAAGATCGACGAGATCCGCCGCGACGTCGGCATGGTGTTCCAGCACTTCAACCTGTTTCCGCATCTGACCGTGATGGAGAACTGCACGCTGGCGCCGATCTGGGTGCGCAAGCTGCCGAAAAAGGACGCCGAGGAGGTGGCGCTGCACTACCTGACCCGCGTCAAGATCCCGGAGCAGGCCGGCAAGTATCCCGGTCAGCTGTCAGGCGGCCAGCAGCAGCGCGTCGCAATCGCGCGCGCGCTTTGCATGAGCCCGAAGATCATGCTGTTCGATGAGCCGACCTCGGCGCTCGATCCGGAGATGGTCAAGGAGGTGCTCGACACCATGGTCGGTCTCGCCGAGGACGGCATGACCATGCTGTGCGTGACCCATGAGATGGGCTTTGCGCGCGAAGTCGCAAACCGCATCGTGTTCATGGACGCCGGCCAGATCATCGAATCGAACGAGCCGGAAGAATTCTTCGCCAACCCGCAGCACCAGCGCACCAGGCTGTTCCTGAGCCAGATTCTCCGGCATTGAGCGACGGTTGGTATCGCTCCTCAGATTAGCTCCACTTGCACATAGTTGCCAGAGCCGCTCGACGAAGACATTGTCACGCCAGGCCGCCTTGCCGTCGATGCTGATCGCGATGGCGTTGTCGAGAAGCAGACCGGTGAACGCGGCGCTAGTGAACTCGCTGCCCTGATCGGTAACGTCATGCGTTGCGTGTGCGGTGCTGTCTGCGAGCAGTGTCTGGCTTTGCTATCTTTTCTTGGTGGACCTCAATATAGAGTCGGGCGTCTCAATAGGAGATGAAACGCCGGCGATCATGGGGTTAATCCGGGTTTCGCACGATAGATCAGAAAGAGCGCCTCGCGCAGTGACGTCACCAGCAAGCTCAGTCCCAAGGCCCCCATGGTAACCGATGCGATGCGATTGGCGACGCCTCGCGTGCGCGAGTAGGCGGCGCGAACACGCTCGCGAGAGAACAGGTAGGCGAGCAGCGTGTGCCAGCACAGCGCGTTGAGCACCACCATGGCCACCGCCGACGCCTGCAGGATTGGGCTCGGCGCCGCCGGGAACGAAGTGGCAAACACGCTGCCAAAAAATAGAGCCACTTTTGGATTGGTAATGTTGGTCAGAAATCCTCGATGAAACGCGGCCCACGAGGACACTGACGACGACGCTCGACCGACCAACGCAGCGCCGCTGGATCGCCATAGACGAACGGCCACATACAGCAGATACACGCCTCCGGCGACCTGAAGTGCGAGCCGTAGTTCCGGAAATGCAACGAAAACGACGTGGACTCCGAGGACCGCGCAAGTCGCCCAAAGGGCGGCGCCAAAGGTAACGCCCAAGGCTGCGAAAACAGCACTCCGAGCCCGATCACTCGCTGCCACTTGCGACACCAGCAGAACGTTGGGGCCTGAACTCAACATAGCCGCGACGTGAAGGATCCAGATGGTGACGAAAGTGGAAAGCATAGACCCTCTTATGAGTATGATCGATACGATCGCAGGATGGGCACATTGCTGACTTCACTGGCTCACGCCTTCACGAATGGCAACTCGCGCTTGACGCGCTTCTCGAGCCAGTCCGGCACCGGCAGGTTCTTCGAGCGCATGAAGTCGGGGTTGAACAGCTTTGACTGATAGCGGCTGCCGAAGTCGGCAAGGATCGTGACGATGGTCTTGCCGGGGCCGAGCTCCTTTGCCAGCCGGATCGCGCCGGCAACGTTGATGCCGGTCGAGCCGCCGAGGCACAGGCCTTCGTGCAGCAGCAGGTCGTAGATCACGGGGACGGCTTCCTCGTCGGGGATGACGTAAGCCTTGTCGACGGGGGTGCCCTCGATCACCGGCGTGACGCGGCCGAGCCCAATGCCTTCCGTGATCGAGTCGCCTTTGGTGAGCTTCGGCGTGCCGTCCGTGAACAGGTGATACATCCCAAAGCCACACGGATCGGCGCAGCCGATCACCACGTTCTTGTTCTTCTCCTTCAGGAAGATGCTCGTGCCGGCGAGCGTGCCACCGGTGCCGACCGAGCAGATGAAGCCGTCGACCTTGCCGTTGGTCTGCTCCCAGATTTCCGGTCCGGTCGAGACATAGTGGGCCTTGCGGTTATCCAGATTGTTCCACTGGTCGGCGAACAGCACGCCATTCGGTTCGGTCTTGCGCAACTCGTCGGCAAGCCGACGGCCGACGTGCTGGTAGTTGTTCGGATTGGAGTAGGGCAGCGCCGGGGCTTCGACCAACTCGGCGCCGCACAGGCGAAGGATGTCCTTTTTCTCCTGGCTCTGGGTTTCCGGGATCACGATCAGCGTGCGGTAGCCGCGCGCGTTGGCAACCACGGCGAGCCCGATGCCGGTATTGCCGGCGGTCGACTCGACGACAAGGCCGCCCGGTTTCAGCTCACCGCGCTTCTCGGCTTCGAGGATGATCTGCCGCGCGGTGCGGTCCTTCACTGACTGCCCCGGATTCATGAACTCGGCCTTGCCGAGAATGGTGCAGCCGGTCATTTCGGAGGCGTGCTTGAGCTTGATCAGCGGCGTGTTGCCGATCGCCTCGATCAGGTCTTGGCGGAAGTTCATTGCGTTTCGTGCTCCTTGGGGAGTCGCGTCCTGCTCTAATTGTGCGAGCGCGAAGCGCGCATCGCCGACAGATAAGGACGAATATAGGAGCAGTTGCCCGCCGTCGCACCAGTCTTAAAGACGGCCTTGGTGAATGAGCCGTCTGGCCTTGCCCAAGTCTTGCTTAAGTCTTGCCTAAGCCTTTCCTAAGCCTTGGCGAAGACGATCTGGCGCACGTCGATATTGCCGGACAGGAAGCCGGCCTCGCAGTAGGCGAGGTAGTATTCCCAGAGTCGCCGAAACCGCTCGTCGAAGCCAAGCGGCGTCAGGTCCGGCCAGGCCGCGCGAAAATTATCCCGCCAGGTGGCCAGCGTCCTGGCATAATCTTGCCCAAAGATGCGCTCGCGGATGACGGGCACGCCGAACGTCTCGCCGAGCGACTTGAGCACGGCCGGCGAGGGCAGCATGCCGCCCGGGAAGATGTAGCGCTGGATGAAATCCACCTCACGCCGGTAGCTCTCGAAGAACCTGTCCTGGATGGTGATGGCCTGGATGCCGGCAAAGCCGCCGGGCAACAGCCGGTCGCGCAGCTGGGCGAAATACCGCGGCCAGAACTGCTCGCCGACCGCCTCGATCATCTCGATCGAGGCGATCCGGTCGTAGTGGTCGCGCTCGTCGCGGTAGTCACGGAAGCGGATCTCGACCTTGTCGTTGAGACCGGCCTCGAACATGCGCCGTTGTGCGAAATCGCGCTGCTCCCGCGAGATGGTGAGGCCGACGACCTTCACGTCAAACGTCTTGGCGACGAACTCGGCAAAGCCGCCCCAGCCGCAACCGATCTCCAGCAACCTTTGGCCGGGCTGCACGTTGATCGCCTCCGCCAGCCGCCGATACTTGTTCTGCTGTGCGGCCGAGAGATCATTGGTGCGATCCTCGAACAGCGCCGACGAGTATGTCATCGTCTGGTCGAGCCAGGCTTTGTAGAACGAGTTGCCGATGTCGTAGTGCGCGTAGATGTTGCGCCTGGCCTGGCGGCGCGTGTTGCGGTTGAACCAGTGCTGCACCATCTGTACCGCGCGCATCGCCGGGTTATTGGTGAACATGGCTGCGATGCGGTCGTGATTGACACAGAACAGGTAGAGGAATGTCGTGAGGTCGGGCGTATCCCATTCGCCGCGCAGATAGGCTTCCGCGACCCCGATATCGCCGCCATTGATCAGCCGCCACGCGAAGCGATAGGTCCGGACCGTCATTTCCGCCGCCGGGCCCGGCTCGGCGCCGCCAAACCGCAATACGCGATGATCGGGCAAGGTGATATCGAGCGTGCCGCGCTTGAGCCGCGCTGCATAGCCGAAGGCGAGCTGCGCCAGCCGTGGCAGATCCTTTACCGCGCCTGCAACGTTGTCCTCGTTGAGACTGACAATTTCCCTCATCGCCTGTTCCGCACGACGTCAGTGTGCGAGGGCGCTGGAAGAGCTCGCCTGTTGCCTGTCGAGACTTGCGGTGCCCGCGGGCGCCCCCGGCACCAAGTTTGCCCCTTTCAACCAAAGGCGCAAGGCCTGCCAGTAAATCGCTGCGATGATTTTTGCAGTGACAAAAGGTAGCGCGAGGAACGCTTTGGCCAGCGACGACGAGGTCAGGGGCGACCGCCGGCCAGAGAATGTGGCCGCCAGCAGGGGGCCATCGGAATCGGTCTCAAGGATCCGGATCCTGACAGTGTCAGCAGGCCGCGAGATGCGGAAAAGGTAGCGCATGTCGGCTTCGATGAAGGGCGAAACGTAAAAGGTCTTGTCCTGTTCCTGGCGGATCAGCTCGGCGCGGCGCTGGTCCATTGCAACCGGCAGGACGTAGTGGTGCATCTGGCGGAAAGTGTTACGCACCTCGTAGATCATCAGCGCGAGTCCGCCAGCGGCATTGAAGCAGAAATAGACCGACAGTGGATTGAAGGCATAGCCAAGCAATCTTGGGTAGCCGAGCAGCAATACTTTGCCGCCGGTGAGATCGATGCCATGAGCGCGCGCGCAATCGGTAGCGTAGGCGCGCAACGACGAGCCGTCGCGCCGGCCATGGTCGCGCTCGTGGAAGGAGTAGAGCGCGCGCCGGTTGACACCAAACAGGATCGATTGGCGGTCCGCATCCTCCAAACGATCGAGCTCGATCAAAAGGCTCATGACCCGGTAGTTGAAGCGATGCATAAACGGCTTAAGCCGAGCATGCATGACGTTGCCGATATAGAGCGCAGCAGCGGGGGACGCTTTGTTCTCGATCCTCTCGGCCATGGTTGTCGTGTCCGTGTTCCTACTCGGCAGCCTGGGCCAGTGCGGCGGGTGTCGCACGCCACGGCGCGAGCGCGCCAAGCGCCTCTGCAATCGCAAGCCCCGACCTCAAGCCGTCCTCGTGGAAGCCATAGCCGGTCCAGGCACCGCAGAACCAGGTGTGGCGCTGGCCCTGAATGTCGTTCAGGCGCTGCTGTGCGCGAAACGCCGCCGCGTCGTATTGCGGGTGGTCGTAGACGTAGCGCCCGAAGGTCTTATCCGCAGCCGGCTCGAACGGCGGGTTCAGGCTCAGGAACAGCGGCCTGCTCTCGTCGATGGCCTGCAGGCGGTTCATCCAGTAGGTCACGGCAACGTCGTTCAGCGCGCCGCCCTGCCGCGGCCAGCGCAGGAAATTCCACGACGCCCAGGCGCTGCGGCGCTTCGGCATCAAGCGCGGGTCACGGTGCAGATAGGCGGTGTTTGGCGCGTAGCGGATCGCACCGAGCACGGCGCGCTCAGTGTCGCTCGGGTCCGCCAGCATGCCGAGCGCCTGGTCGGTGTGGGTGCCGATAATGACGTGATCGAACGTGTCGGTGCGGCCGTGGCTGTCCTTGACCACGATGCCGTGGGCGGTGCGGGCGATCGAGGTCACCGCACAGCCGAGCCGGAGGTCGCGATATTGCGCGGCCATTTTCTCGACATAACGCCTGGAGCCGCCCAGCACGGTGCGCCAGGTCGGCCGGTCGTATTGCAGCAGGCAATGATTGGTGAAGAACGCGACGAAATTCTCGGCCGGGAAGTCGAGCATCTTCTGCACCGGCGTCGACCAGATCGCAGCCCCCATCGGCGCCAGATAGTCGCGCAGCAGCCGAGTTGAAAATCCGCGACGCGCAAAATAATCGCCGAGCGAAAGGCCGGACAGCGCGCCGAGCGCGAAGTCGGCGACGCTGGTCTCGTTGAAGCGCGGGATATGGCGCAGCATGCGCAGATACGAGACGGACACCAGGTTCGACGGTTGCGCGAAGAGGCCCTTGGCAGTCTCGAGCCAGTTGGCGCCGCCGCCCTTCCATTCGAACGCGCCATGGTCGGCGGACACCGAAAAGCTCATGCTGCTTTCGATCGTCGCGACATCGAGGTGATCGAGCAGGCTGGTCAGAAGCGGATAGTTGCGCTCGTTGTAGACGATGAAGCCGGTATCGACGGC
Organism: uncultured Alphaproteobacteria bacterium; assembly: GCA_963763485.1. GTDB lineage: Bacteria > Pseudomonadota > Alphaproteobacteria > Rhizobiales > Xanthobacteraceae > CAWCKS01. Next base: position 486,480 of record CAVXOW010000003.1, read on the forward strand.
GATGCTGTAGCCGTCATAGTCGACCGTCGCGGTGTGGCTGTGGCCGCCCGGGCGCAGCTCGCGCTCGTAAACGGTGACCGGATAGCGGCGCGACAGCGCCCATGCCGCGGCATTGCCCGCGATCCCAGTCCCCACCACAGCGATGCGCATGAATTCCCCCGTGCCTCTCGATGCCTCAAGCTACGGGACGCCGCGTGAGCGGTTTCAGCGGGCACAGGCTGCCCGATGCGGTCGAATTGTGCGGAGTGCGGGGGCAACGCGGTTCCAAACATGAAATGTTTTTAAGATGTTGCTTTCGGGATGACTCGATTTATTCGTGATAAACTATTGTCATAACAAGAGAAATTACGCTGTTGCGAGTGTCGGTTTGGGGTCCGGTTGCCGGTGCAAAACCCGGCCCCCGCTATGGCGCGTCGCGGTCGCCCGTTAAAGTGTTTCGATCCGAGAGAGCATGGCGTCGTGAACTTGCGGCCTGCCGAGTGTGTGGGGGGAATTTTGCGCGACCGGTTCGGTGCAAGCGCCGGCCGCACGCTTGCGCTTGCCCTGCTGCTGGCCGGGCTTGGCTCGCTCGCCGGCTGCATAACTGCGGGCGACCTGCCTGATCCCGCACTCGATGTTCCGCCTGCTTACAAGGAAGGTGCGCCTGGCGACCTGCCGCCCGAACTCGACTGGTGGCGTGGTTTCAAATCGCCGGAATTGACCAACCTGATCGAGGAGGCGCAGCGCGTGAACCTCGACATCGCAGCTGCCGCGGCGCGCATCGTCCAGGCTGACGCGTCGGCGCGCGTCGCCGGCGCGCCGTTGCTTCCGTCGCTCACCGGCAATGGCAGCGAACAGATCTCGCGTTCGTCGGGCGCGACCAGCACCGGGACCTCGGCAACCAATTTGCGGCATCAAATCCGAACTTATACGGCGTCATTGTCGGCAAGCTACGAACTCGACTTCTGGGGCAAGAACCGCGATGCCGCGCTCGCAGCGGATGAGACCACGACCGCGAACCGGTTCGATCGTGACGTGGTTGCGCTCGCGACCTATGCCAGCGTCGCCAACACCTACTTCACGGTGCTGGCGACCCAGGATCGCATCCGCATCGCCAACAACAACATCGTCAGCGCACAGCGCATTTACGATGCGATCAAGCAGCGCGTGAACGCCGGCACCACGACCGACCTCGAACTCGCGCAGCAGGAAAGCACGCTGGACAATCTGAAGGCGACCGTGCCGACGCTGCGGCAGACGCTGGCGCAAAGCAATTACGCGCTCGCGGTGCTGATCTCGCGCCCGCCGGAGAGTGTAGTGATCCGCGGCGGCGGGCTCGGCCAGGTCGCACTGCCCAAGGTCACGCCGGGGTTGCCCTCGCAGATCCTGACGCAGCGGCCGGACGTCCGCCGCCAGGAGGCGGACCTTGCGTCGGCGACTGCCAATGTCGGCAACGCTCGCGCCCAGTTCTTTCCGACCATTCAGCTGACGGCGCAGGGTGGCTACCAGAGCGCGGCGCTGGCGGCGCTGTTTACGCCGCAGGCGACCTTCTACAACGCCGCCGCGAGCCTGACGCAGCCGATATTCGATGGGCTCAGGATCGAGGGCAATTTCGAACTGCAGAGGGCCAAGCAGGACGAGCTGTTACAGACCTATCGCAAGACCGTCATACAGGCGTTTTCGGACGTCGACACCGCTCTCGTCACCATCCGCGAAACCAGCATCCGAGTCCGCCTGCTGGTGCAGACCGTGGCGGCCGCGCGGCGGGCGTTCGAGCTTTCCGAGCAGCGCCTCAACGCCGGCACCATCGACATCACGACTGTGCTAAATACCGAGCAGACGCTATTCCAGGCAGAAGACTCGCTGGCGCAGGCGCGGCTCGCGCGCGTGCAGGCGATCGTCAGTCTTTATCAGGCCCTGGGGGGCGGCTGGACACAGACCACGGAAGGCTCCGCGGATGCTATTTAAGCCCGATCCCAACGGAAGAGCGAAGACCGTCGGCGATGGCGCGACGGGTATCGCCGGGCGGGCACGCCGGCGTATCGTCTCAATCTTCATCACGCTGTTGATCCTCGGCGGCCTCGGTTACATCGGCTGGACCACCTTCAAGACCACCGCGCAGCGCACCACCCCGCCGGATTTGCCGGTGCCGGTGCTGGCGGCAACCCCGCAGCAGAAGGACGTGCCGGTCTATCTCGACGGCGTCGGCGTAGTGAAGGCGCTGAATACGGTGACCGTTCGCGCGCAGGTCGACGGCAAGCTGATCGCGATCAAGTTCGCCGAAGGCCAGGACGTGCAGGAAGGCGACGTGCTCGCCGAGATCGACCCTGCGATCTACAAGGCCCAGCTTGACCAGGCGACTGCGAAGAAAGCGCAGGATGCGGCGACCCTAGCCAACGCGAAGCTTGACCTTGCGCGCTATCAACAGCTCGCACAGACCAATGCCGGGTCGAAACAGCAGGCCGACACGCAAAAGGCGCTGGTCGACCAGCTCGACGCCCAGGTGCGCGCCGACCAGGCCGCGATCGACAACGCGCAGACCACGCTCGGCTATACCAAGATCGTCGCGCCGATCTCGGGTCGCACCGGCCTGCGTCAGGTCGACCAAGGCAATATCGTCCATGCCTCCGACGCCACCGGCATCGTCATTATCACGCAGATCAAGCCGATCGCTGTGTGGTTCAGCCTGCCGCAACAGCAGATCAACCAGGTCAATGCGGCCTTCGCGAAGGGCAGGTTGACGGTTGACGTGTTCGGCAATGACGGCCGCACCGTTGTCCAGAACGGCATGCTCGCGAGCATCGACAACCAGGTCGATCCGACCACTGGAACGCTGAAGTTCAAGGCGCAGTTTGCGAATGCGGATTTGCAGCTCTGGCCCGGTCAGTTCGCCAATGTCCGGTTGAAGGTCGATACGCTGCAGAACGCCATCGTGGTACCGACGTCCTCGGTGCAGCGCGGGCCGGTCGGTACCTATGTCTACATCATCGGCGCCAACAACATCGCCAGCGCGCATCCGGTCTCCGTCACCCAGCAGACCGACGTGGAGGCCGTGATCACGGGGGTGAGCACAAGCGACCGCGTGGTCACCACCGGCTTCGCCAATCTCTCCGACGGCGCGCGCATCATGATCGGCAGCGAGCTGAACACGCCGTCGCCAGACCTCGCGCCGCGGCGCAAGGGCGCCAAAGGCCAGAAAGACGCCAAGGACAAGGCCGGCCAGAAAGGCGCTGATGCCGGCACGCCGCCGGCCACTAGTCCCGCCGGTCAGCAAGGCGGCACTCTGCAGAAGGGACAAGGGCAGGGGGCGAAGCAAGGGGGCGGCAGCGCCCCGCAGCAATAGAGCATGATCCGGAAAAGTGGATACCGGTTTTCCACGCGACAAACGCGTAGCGTTTGCGCAGAGATCATGCTCAACCAACAACTGACGGCAGGACGATGAGCGTCTCCGAGCCATTCATTCGTCGCCCGATTGCGACCTCGCTTCTGGGCATCGCGCTGACGATCGGCGGTGCACTGGGCTATTGGGGGTTGCCGGTCTCGGCGCTGCCGCAGGTCGATTTCCCGACCGTGCAGGTTACGACGCAATTGCCCGGCGCGAGCCCGGACGTGGTGGCCTCGCTGATCACCGCGCCGCTGGAGCGGCAGATCGGGCAGATCCCGGCGCTGCAGCTGATGACGTCGACCAGTTCGTATGGCGTCAGCTCGATCGCGCTGCAGTTCGACCTCAACCGCGACATCGACGGCGCGACGCAGGACATCCAGGCCGCGATCAATGCCGCGGCCGGCGTGTTGCCGCGAACGCTGCCCTATCCGCCAACCTACGCCAAGGTCAACCCGGCCGACGCTCCTGTGATGACGCTCGCGCTGACCTCGGAAACCGTCTCGCTGCGGACGATGAGCGATATCGCCGACACCCTGCTGTCGCAGCGGCTCGCCCAGGTCGCCGGCGTCGGCAAGGTGACCGTGCTCGGTGGCCTGAAGCCGGCGGTGCGTATCCAGGCCGATCTTGCGCGGATGGCGGCCTATGGCATCGGCATGGAGGATTTGCGCGTCGCGATCGCCGCGGCCAACGTGTCCGGGCCGAAGGGCTCGCTCGATGGCGCGCTGCAGGCCTACACCATCGCCGCCAACGACCAGATCACCGAGGCCAGCGCCTACAAGCCGGTGATCGTCGCCTATCGCAACGGCGCGCCGATCAAGATCGTCGATATCGCCCGCATCGTCGACGGGCTCGAGAACGACAAGGCCGCCGCCTGGTACCAGAAAACGCCGGCGGTGGTGCTGGACATCCAGCGCCAGCCCGGCGCCAACGTCATCGACGTCGTGCAGCAGATCAAGCGTGAGATTCCGCGCCTGCAGCGGGCACTGCCGGCCGCGGTCAAGATCACGGTGGTCGCCGACCGCACCGTCACGATCCGCGCCTCGGTCCGTGATGTGCAATTCACCCTGGTTCTCAGCGTCGTGCTGGTGGTGCTGGTCGTGCTGCTGTTCCTGCGCTCGGTGCGCGCCACCATCATTGCCGGCGTCGCGCTGCCGCTGTCGCTGATCACCAGCTTCGGCATCATGTGGTTTGCCGGCTTCTCACTCGACAACCTCTCACTGATGGCGCTGACCATCGGCACCGGCTTCGTGGTCGACGACGCCATCGTGATGATCGAGAACATCGTGCGCCACATGGAAAACGGGGAAGGGGCGATGGAGGCGGCGCTCAGCGGCGCCCGCGAGATCGGCTTCACCGTGATTTCGCTGACCATGTCGCTGATCGCGGTGTTCATCCCGCTGCTGTTCATGTCCGGGCTGGTCGGGCGCATGTTCCGCGAGTTTGCGCTGACGCTGACGATTGCGGTCGTGACCTCGGCCATCGTCTCGCTGACGCTGACGCCGATGATGTGCTCGCGCATCCTGCGCCACTCGGCCGGCGGATCTGGCTTGCGGATTCCCGGCATGGCGACCGTGGGGCGCTGGATCGATGCGACCGTCGAGGCCTATCATCGCTCGCTGCTCGCCGTGTTGCGTCATCAGCGCGCGACGCTGGTCGTGACCTTTGTGACGCTGGCCGCGACGATCGCGCTCTACGTGATCGCGCCAAAAGGCTTCCTGCCGCTGCAGGATACCGGCTCGATCGTGGCGGTCACCGAGGCCGGCCCCGACGTGTCGTTCATTGAGATGCAAGCGCGGCAGACCGAAGTTTCGAACGCCATTCGCGGCGACGGCGACGTTCTGAACGTGGTGTCAGTGGTCGGTTCCGGCTCGGTCAACCCGACGCCGAATGTCGGCCGGTTTGTCGTGACCTTGCGTCCACGCGACGAGAAGCGCGATGGCATCGATGCTGTGCTGGATCGCCTCAAACAGAGAGTCGCGGGAATTCCGGGCGTGCGCGTCTATTTCCTGCCCGTTCAGGACATCCAGATTTCGACCAGATCGAGCCGATCGCTCTACCAGTACACGCTGACCGCGGCCGATGCCGACGAGGTCGGAGACTGGTCCGACAAGCTGGTCAAGGAGATGTCGCACGATCCGATCTTCCGCGACGTCTCGTCGGAAGGGCAGGAGGGCGGCTTGCGTGCCTTCCTGAACGTCGATCGCGAGCGCGCCGGCCAGCTCGGCGTCTCCCTGCAGAGCGTCAACGACACGCTGAACGACGCCTTCGGCCAACGCCAGATCTCGACCATTTACGGCCAGGCCAACCAGTATCGCGTCGTGCTGGAAGCACTGCCGGAGTTTCAGGTCGACCCGAATATCCTGTCCAAGCTCTACGTTCCAGGGGCCGCCGGCGCCCAGGTGCCGATCTCCACGGTTGCGACGCTTGTGCGCACCACCGCGCCGCTTGCGATCTCGCACCAGGCGCAATTCCCGTCGAGCACGATCAGCTTCAATCTCGCGCCGGACTATGCGCTCGGCCAGGCGGTCGATGCGGTGAAGGCCGCGGAGAAGCGTATCGGCATGCCCGGATCGATCGTCGGCTTGTTCTCCGGCGATGCCGCCGAGTTCTCACGCTCGCTCGCCGGCGAGCCGTGGTTGCTGCTGGCGGCCGTGGTGACGATCTACATCGTGCTCGGCGTGCTCTATGAGAGCTATATTCACCCAATCACGATTCTCTCGACGCTCCCTTCGGCGGGCGTCGGCGCGATCGTCGCGCTGCTGATGTTCGGCCAGGACCTGTCGGTCATCGGACTGATCGGCATCATCCTCTTGATGGGCATCGTCAAGAAGAACGCGATCATGATGATCGATTTCGCGCTCGAGGCCGAGCGGCACCAAGGCATGTTGCCGACGGAGGCGATCGTGCAGGCCGCGATCCTGCGCTTCCGCCCGATCATGATGACGACGCTGGCCGCGTTGTTCGGCGCCCTGCCGCTTGCGATCGAGAGCGGCACCGGGTCCGAACTGCGCTTTCCGCTGGGTATCTCGATCATTGGCGGCCTTCTGTTGAGCCAGCTCTTGACGCTCTACACCACGCCGGTGATCTACCTTGCGCTCGACAATCTGAACCGGCGGCTCGAAAAGGTCGTGCCGACCGGCGACCACGACGAGACGCCGGTCGCCGGTGCGACCGAGGGCATGTCATGAGCTCGCTGTCGGAGCCGTTCATCCGCCGCCCGGTCGGCACCACGTTGCTGGCGATCGGCTTGTTCCTGGTCGGCTGCGTGGCTTACGTGTTCCTGCCGGTATCGAGCCTGCCGACGGTCGATTTCCCGGTGATCGGCGTCGGGGCCTCGCGGCCGGGCGCCGATCCGATCGTGATGTCGGAGACGGTGGCAGCGCCGCTGGAGCGGCGGCTCGGCGAGATCGCCGGCGTCACTCAGATGACGTCGACGAGTTCGCTCGGCATCACCAGAATCGTCCTGCAGTTCGATCTCGGGCGCGACATCGATCGCGCCGCGCGCGACGTGCAGGCCGCGATCAACGCCTCGTTGAGCGACCTGCCGAGCGATCTGCCGGCGCTGCCGAGCTTTCGCAAGGCCAATCCCTCCGCGGCGCCGGTGCTGATCATCGCGCTGACGTCGAAGACGCTGACACCGGCCGCGCTTTACGACATTGCCGATACCGTGCTGGTGCAGCGCATCTCGCAGATCGACGGCGTCGGCGAGGTCAACGTCAACGGCGCCGAGCAGCCGGCGGTGCGTGTCCAGCTTCGCCCCGGCGCGCTCGCCGCAGCCGGCATCGCGACCGACGATGTGCGCGTCGCGCTGGTCAATGCCAATCCGCTGACGCCGGTCGGCGCCTTCAACAACCAGCGCCAGGCCGAGACCATCGCCATCAATCCGCAGCTGCGGACAGCCGACGAATTCCGCAACCTGGTGGTCAAGACCGTCAACGGCACCGTGGTACGTCTCTCTGACATCGCCGACATCGAGGACTCCGTGCCGCAGCACCAAGTCGGCGGCCTGGTTCAACAAGGAACCGTCGGTGCTGCTGCTGATCACCAAGGCAGGCGACGCCAACGTCATCGACACGGTCGATCGCGTCAAAGCCTTGCTGCCGCAGCTGAAGGAGTTCCTGCCCGCCGGCGTCGACTTCACGATCTTCTCCGACCGCACCGGCACGATCCGCGCCAGCGTGCACGACATGCAGCTGACGCTGCTCGGCACGCGCCGTGCTGGTGATGCTGGTGGTGTTCGTGTTCCTGCGGCGGGGGACGCCGACGGTTGCCGCCGGCATCTCGGTGCCGCTGGCGCTGGCCGGCACCTGCGCCGGGATGTGGGTCGTCGGCTATTCGATCGACAATCTCTCGCTGATGGCGCTCGCGATCTCGGTCGGCTTTGTCGTCGACGATGCGATTGTGATGATCGAGAACATGTATCGCAATATGGAAGCCGGCATGACGCCGATGCGGGCGGCGCTCGCCGGCGCACGGCAGGTCGGCTTCACGGTGATGTCGATTTCGATCTCGCTGGTGGCCGCCTTTACGCCGCTGATCTTCATGGGCGGCATTCCCGGCCGGCTGTTTCGCGAATTCTCGCTGACGCTAACCTTTGCAATCGTCGTCTCGACCGTCGTGTCGTTGACCGTCACCCCGATGATCTGCGCGCACTACATCAGGACCGGGCACAGCGATCAGCGCAACTGGTTTGACCGTCTGGTCGAGGGCGTGCTGTCCCCCATCATCCGCTTCTATGCCGTGACGCTGCGGGCCGTGCTCGGCTTCCCCTACCTGACGTTATTGGTGTTCATCGCGACCATCGCGCTGACGGCGACACTCTACTACAAGGTGCCGAAGGGATATTTCCCGCAGGACGACTCCGGACTGATCGTCGGCTTCACACGGGCTTCGCCCGACGTCTCCTTCAGCGGCATGCTCGGCCTGCAGCAGAGCGTCGCCGACATCGTACTGGGCGACCCCGCCGTTCAGGCGCTCGGCTCGGCGCTCGGCGGCGGCGCCTTCGCTGGCGCTCAGAACCGCGGCCAAATGTTCATTAGCCTGAAGCCGCCGGAGGAACGGGGCGGGGTGACCACGCAGGAAGTGATCGATCGTTTGCGCAAAAAGCTGTTTCCTCTCCCGGGCATGCGGCTATTCATGTTCGCCGCCCAGGACCTGCGGGCCGGCGCGCGGCAGAGCGACAGTGAATACCAATATACGCTGGCCTCGACCGACATCGAGCTATTGCAGAAATGGGCGCCCCTGGTGGCCAAACGCATGGAGACGGTCGAGGGCATCAACGGCATTTCCTCGGACCGCGATCCCGGCGGTCTGCAGCTGTCGCTCAAAATCAACCGCGAGGCGGCCTCTGCGTACGGCGTCCACGTCAGCGATATCAACGCGGCGCTGAACAACGCGTTCGCGCAGCGCCAGATCAGTACGGTCTACACCCAGCGTAACCAGTACAAGATCGTTCTTGAGGTCGATCCGGACTTTCAGCGCGACCCGAGCAATCTCGATCGCATCTTCGTCGCTGGCGCGGGCAATGCCCAGGTTCCGCTGTCGGCGGTGGTGCGCGCCGAACCCACGCTGTCGCCGCTGTCGATCTTCCATTCCGGCCAACTTGCGTCATCCACCGTGTCGTTCGGACTGGAGCCCAATGTCACGCTGCAGCAGGCGACCCAGAACATCCAGCAGGCGGTGAACGAGCTGCATATGCCCGAAGGTATCCGCGGCGGGTTCGAGGGCAATGCCAGCGATTTTGGCAGAACGTCGAACACACAGCCGCTCCTGATCGTTGGCGCTTTCGTTGCCGTCTATATCGTGCTCGGCATTCTCTATGAGAGCCTCGCGCACCCCTTCACGATCATTTCGACCCTGCCGTCGGCCGGCCTCGGTGCGCTGCTTGCGCTGCAGATCTCGAACACGCCGCTGACGGTGATCGCGTTCATCGGCATCATCCTGTTGATCGGCATCGTCAAGAAGAACGGTATCATGATCGTCGATTTTGCGCTGGAGGGTGAGCGCCAGCGCGGCCAGTCGCCGGAGGAATCGATCTTCGAGGCGAGCATCGCCCGCTTCCGCCCGATCCTGATGACGACGCTTGCTGCACTGCTCGCCGCCATACCGCTGGTCATCGCGACCGGTCCCGGCACGGAGCTCCGCCGGCCGCTCGGCATCACCATCATCGGCGGGTTGATCGTGTCGCAGGTGTTGACGCTGTACACAACGCCGGTGATTTATTTGTTGATCGACCGTTTGCGGCAGTGGCCGCTCCGCAGTCGCCTCGCCCGGTTGTTCCGGTGGATGGGTGCCCTGACCGGGTTCCAGCGCTCTACTTCGTCTCCTCGCGCTTGATCAATTCGCCGACGAGATCGCCAAGCGCCGGCCGCGGCAGGGCCGCGAACGGCAGCGGGCGGGTCACGTCGACCGCAGCAAGCCCAAGCCGCGCGGTCAACAGCCCGTTGACGACGCCTTCGCCGAGCCGCGTCGACAGCTTGGCCGCAATGCCGTGACCGAGCAGCTGCTGCACCAGGCTGTCGCTCGCGGCCATGCCGCCGGTCAGTGCGAGGTGGGCGACGACATGGCGAAACAGTTTGATCATGCCGAGCGCGCCGGGGCGGCCACCATAAAGCCGCGCCAGCTGCCGGACCAGCCGCACCGACGACACCAGCACGAAGACGATGTCGAACACCGCGCGCGGCGAAATGGCGGTGACGACGGAGACGCGCTGCGCGGCCTGCGAGATCAGCCGGCGAGCTTCCTGGTCGAGCGGCGCGAGCAGTTCGCGCTCGGCGATGCGGATCAAGTCGGCGCCGTCGATGATGTCGCCGAGGTGATCCGTCACCATGCGTCGGCCGCGCGCGAGATGCGGATTGTCCTTGGCGATGGCGAGCAGTTCGCGGATGATGGTCGTCGCTTCCTCGCGCTCGTCCGAGATCAGCGCCGCGGTCGCGCGCGCGTGCAGGGTCTCGATGGTGGCGAGCCGGCTCAGCCCCAGAACTTCGCGGCCGACGATGACCGCGAGCGCGAGAACGGCAACCGCGGCCAGCGCGATACCGAAATAACCAAGCTCGGCATTGCGGGCGTAAAGATTCTCGATCAGCTGGGTGGCGCTGAGGCCCATCGCGAGCAGGATCAGGCCCGACAGTGCCGACCAGAACACCACGCCCCACGGGAAGCCGGCGCGCGCCGGCGGCAGCGTTTCGATCGGCACGGGCAGGTTGTCCGGCCCGCTGTCAGGCCGGATTTGCACGCCATCGCGCGCAGAAAAATCCTCCACGTCGCTGACGACCACCTTGGGGTCATCGAGACGAAAGGCGGCTGGCTTGCGCCGCATCGTTGGGTCGGTCATCTCAGTCGGTCCCCGATCAGGAACTGCAGCGCACGGTCAAGACGAATATGGGGCAGCGCCGGCTCGTCGCCAGCCTGCATCGCGAGCGCCGGCGGGCGAAAGCGCAGGAAGCGGAAGTCGGTATTGTCGGGCGAGGCGGCGCTCAGGCCGCGAAAGCCGTCCGCGCTTGCAAGCAGCGCCTCGACGTCCTCGGGCAGATCGCCGGGGAAGGTCGCAACCTCGGTCGCGCCATCGAACGTCTCGGTGCCGGAGGTCTCGCCTGCGATCGGCGTGCCGATGATGGCGGGCAGGCGATCGCGGCCGCGCCGGACCTCGGCCTCGCGGGTGGCGCGCACGGCGGCGATCGCGACGGCGTCGGTCAACGCGCCCGTCGAGCCGGCCCGCGCCGTGGCATCGCGCATCAAGTGCTTCAGCACGGCTTCGAGCCGGTCGTGGCTGACGCGGTGCAGATGATCGGCCTTGGTGGCCGCAAACAGGATGCGGTCGATGCGCGGACGAATAAGCGTGCTGAGCAGGGTGCGCCGGCCGACACGAAAGCTTTCGAGGATCGCGGCCATCGCCGCTTCCAGGTCCTGCAATGCGTCGGGCCCGGCGTTGAACGCGGCGAGCGCGTCGACCAGCACGACCTGGCGGTCGAGCCGGGCGAAATGATCGCGGAAGAATGGCCTGATGATCGCGTCCTGATAGGCCGTGTAGCGCCGCCGCATCATCGCCCAGAGCGAATTCGCCGGCGCCTCTTCGCCTGCGGGTACGTCGAGCGGCGCAAAGGTCAGCGCCGGCGTTCCGGCCATCGCGCCGGGCAGCAGGAAACGCCCTGGTGGCAAGCAGGCTCATGGCGAAGCGCTCGTCGCGACACGCCCTCAGGTAATCCGTGAACAGCCGTGCCGCGCTCAGCGCGTCCTGCTCGTTGGCGGGCGCCCTCGGCGCCAGCGTCGCAAGCTGCGCGTGCCAATCTTTGGCCAATCGGGCCCGTGGTCCCTGGCGCGACAATGCGAGGCTCTCGGTGGCCCATTGCTCGAAAGTCTTCTCCAGCAGTGGCAGGTCGAGCAGCCATTCGCCGGGATAGTCGACGATGTCGAGGGTCAGCGACCGCTGCGCGCGGTTCGCGCTCTGATAATCGATGACGAGGCGGAGCTCGCTGATGTCGGTCGTCGATGACGGCCAGCGCCGCTCGTCGACCAGCGCGCGCAAATGCTTTTCGTAGCCGAAGCGCGGAACGGCGTCATCGGGCTGCGGCGCGAGCCGCGCGCCTTCGATGCGACCCGTGGCGAGCAACTCGAACACCGGAAAGCGGCCGCCGCGGGTCAGTCCATGGACGACCGCCGTGATGAAAACCGTCTTGCCGGCGCGCGACAGGCCGGTGACCCCGAGCCGCACCGTCGGATGGACGAGATGACTGCCAAAATCCTGGATGGCGCGCGCGGCCAGCCGCGCCTCTTCGAGCACCGATGAAATCCGGGAGGGCATTTATCGCTTATAGCAATGAGCGCACGGCAATTGCGGCCGGAGCTCTAGAAGCTGGAATCGCGTCGATTTGAATGGACTTGCTCCACCGCGCACGGAGCCTGCAAATGTCCGCGAAGCTTATTTGGGGCGCCGCCGCGTCCGGTCAAGCCGTTTGATGAGCCTCAGCGCGGCCTCGTGCTTCTCGAACAGCGCCAGCCAGCGTGCCTTCGCCGCACCCGTGGTGTCCCACGGCCACTGAAACGGATTGCCGTTTTCGTCGATCTGGTTGCGCGCATCGAGCGCAACGAACTCGCGGGTTTCGGCCAGGGTGAGGCCGACCATGATCTCGTCGGGCAGCTCGCACGCTGCCCAGGAGCTATCGCTCGATCGCTCCGCCGAAGGCTCGCAACTGGTCTCTGTCCCGCTCATGGCCGGGACCTTAGGGCGGCCACCGGGGCCCCTCTGTGAACTGGGTCACATGGTGCTGACTCAATCGGCCGGCAAAGCAGACCCGGCGAGGCCCCACCGCAGAGCTTAGTTTGTTAGCGCGGTTTCGCCGTGTCCGGCGCCCGTAACCCTGCATTGAAGTAGTGAAGCGAAAGCTGCCGGGGTCCACATGGGCCGCCCGCCGAAGCTGATGCCGCATCAACGCCGCGAGGTCATCGCGCGACGCGAGGCGGGCGAGGCATTGACCGAGATCGCCCGGACCTTCGGCGTCAGTCACACCACATTGGTAGGACGCTGCCCCTCGATGGGGAGAGGTTTCCCGCCACAAGAACGACAAAAATCCTTCTTGAAATAGCAACCTCTGAAATCAGCCCGCCACAAGCGTCCTCACGCAAAACTCCTTACAATTTCCGACGCCGCTTTAGCTCGAATAGCAATGCGATCGCCTCGACGACGACATGGCCATTGTCGCTGTCGAGCGCGGAGACGCAAGGACCGACTTGCGTGACCGACGATAACCTTAAGCGGTTAGGTTAAATCGTGGTCCTAATTGCTCAGCGAGTTCGAAATTCCTATCGATCAGTCGCGCAGAACTGGCGCGACCAAGGTCACTGCAATTGGAGACGTTTCGACCATGAACGATACGGAAAAACACGGCTCAGTGAGCACAAATCTGACAACCCATCACTGCTGTTCGGGTTGGCTGATGAGCATCAGCGGACGCCTGATCTGGATTGTTCTGTTCGCCCTGTTCTTCGTCGCGCCGGCTAACGCTCAATGTACGCCGGGGGACTACTATGCCAATCAGGTTCTCAGCTACGATGGAGGCGTCCCGCTTGCGTACGCGCAAGACACCACGATCACGAGCATCGAAGTCCCCGCCGGAACGTGGGATATCGAAGCTGCTGTGAGCTTTACGTTCACGGGGAATCCGACTGTGCTGAAGCTTGCCGGCGGCATTAGCAAGGTGACAAATCTGTCGCCCGGCATCAATAGCTTCCAGATGTCGCAGACAAATCTAGAGCCGGGCCAGGGGCCGAAGGCTTCAGATTATACTGTGATATCGCCGACAGTGCGGTTCAGAACTTTTACTGACTGGACCAATTTTTACATGATCGGCGTTTGCCACTTTTCGGGTGCCGGCTCGACCTGCGCAGGTTACGGCCAGATTCGCGCGACGTGCATTCGTTAGCGGTCCGCGCCGCTCTGGCCGCAATCGCGGACAAAAATCGTCGGCGGTGCGCTTCGCCAATTAGAGGGGCCATGCGCGAGCAAATCCCTCGCGGGCCGCATCGAATGTCGCGGCGGTCCCCATGCGCTGTTCGCCTGGCCAGCTGCCGGGTAGAACCCGGAGAACCACTCCCACGCATTCAAACTCCGAGATAGATTATTGCGACGGCCAAAAGGTAGCCCACGACAATCCGGAAAACGGGGGTATGCCGGTTAGCGGATCAGAACAGAGTGGCGTGTTCTTTTCAGAATGAGCGCGGTTTTCGATTTCAGAATGGACGCGGGGAGAGGCGTCGGTGGCGTTGCCTAAGCCATTGATCTTGTGTAGGAGGGTCTGCTTCGGATGGCCACGTGGCGGAGTGGTTACGCAGCGGTCTGCAAAACCGTTTACTCCGGTTCAATTCCGGACGTGGCCTCCAGTCTAACCCTCTGAAAGACCTAGATAGTCCGACCAGAACGAAAGCGAACGCCGAGGCGCTTGCGCGATCAACAGCTAAGGATCCTCTCGTCCGGCCGGACTGCCGCTAAGGTCATCAACGGAAGCGGGCGCTGGTGACGATGAGGTTCTCTTTGCCCTCACGTGCAGACATCGCCAGTCGGCACGACCATGTAGAAAATGCCATAGCCGCCGGACATGACGGGTTGTTGGCGCTTATCAAGCGGCGCGATGCGGCCGACGGCCGGCAAGTCGCATTTGGACTGTGGCGGCAACTCGTCCAGCGGAAAGGGATATGCCAAGCTGTTTGGCTCTCGCTTGAGCGAGTTTGCGATAGACATCGGCTTGCTCTCTAAAGCCGCGTCTCAGTCGCGATTGTTTTTCCTGCTTTGCGATGCACTCAAAACGTCGAGCCTGTTCAAGATACTTCGCTACAAGCCTCACTGGAAAATCCCCGTTCTCGTGCGCCAAGTGGCAGCACATATTGCGTGCTGTGTGTTTGAAGGATGGCGATCTCGCGATACACTGAGCTTCAAATAAGGCCGGAAGCTCAGCAAGTTGGGGAAATACCTGAGTGCAGCGCAACATGGGCCTTTCCGGTCGTTTTGGCCGGTTGCTCATCACTTCCGGTCTTCCTCGAACAAAGGATATCCAAGTGCCGGTCAGCGCGTCGTCGTTGGCTAGAAGAGACAGCATTTTTGTTCGTGCGGACAGCTGGCTTAACCCACGCCACCGTGATGCTGACGCTGGTCGAAACAACGCGGCACGCCTGCCAAAGGTTTTGTCGGGCAGGACAGCTTCAAAATGGAGCGGGTCTTTCTGCGCGGTGACGGAGCCTTCGTCACCTACATGATCGTCCACATCGAGGTGACGCCTTGATCAAGGACGCCACGGCGCGTCCGATCAATTCAACGGCGAAGCCAGGACGGAAAAACCCGCCGGCGAGTGGGTTCGCCGGCGGGTCCCGTCCGAAGGCCTTCGCTGCGTACAAGACATAAGCGTCGCAGCACCGAAAACATGCCAGCGCGCGCTTAAAAAACCGTGCCGAACATCACGTTGGCCAAGAGTCCTGATCCGATGCGCAATGCGGCTAAAGCGGTACACTAAAGGAAACCGTAGGAATGCGCGCAGGCCAGCGCCAGCGCCAGCACGATCAGGACAGTGAGGACATTCGCCTTCCACTGGTTCGACATCGCGGCCCCTTTCACGAAACGCGAGCGAACGCTACCGGCGGCCTCGCGCAGTCGATGTGATCTGCTTCACAGGCCGCTCGTTCATTGAACGAGCCAGACGGTACAGACGGTAGCGGACTGCGCCATACCGAAGCGGGTCAGAGAGATTCAAGGAACCGAAACCCGGCGACGCCCGTTTCCAGCCCGAGCAACCATGCGCGACGTGCTGCGAGCGTGCCCAGGAACCGTGTCAAACGAACGTACCAAAGAACGTATCATGAGTGAGCCGTTCACTTACCAGATCTCCGATCTCGACCAGATCGTGACCGACGCTGCCTACGCTTACGCCGAATTCGGCGACGTCGAGGAGTTGGCCGAGCAACTCCAGCAAATGCTGCTGTCCGAGCATCCCTCGCTCAACAACATGGGGCTCGTTCTTGTGATTGGTGATGCTGCGGGAAAACCGCTCCTCATTCGGCCGCTTGGGGTGGTTCACTGACGTTTCGGCCGCCGTGCATCCACGGCGGCCAGCAGTCAGCAGCCAGCAAAGGAACAATGAATGGCGAAGAAGGGCCGGAAATATTCGAAGGGTGCGGTACGCAAGGTCGAGCGCGCGATGAAGAAGCGCAAATCGGGAACGCTGCGCAGCGGCCGATCCGGCCGGAAGGTGAAGAGCCGCAAGCAGGCGATCGCCATTGGGCTGTCGGAGGCCCGCCGCGCTGGCGCCCGGGTTCCAAAAAAGAAGCGCGGCCTCAAGACAAAATCGCGTTAGGACGGCATTTTGGGCGGGTTTTTGGCCGTTTTACGCGGGTTCCGGGGAGACGCCCCCCCAAAAAGGAGCCATATTTCCGATCGATCGGTTGTCGAAAATGCTACCGTAAACGACCGGAACGAACCGCCATGGCCCCCCGTTCTGGAGTTAACCAAAGGCCGCCAAGCTTCAGGCTCCAAACAATGTTGCGTCAATCGCGTCTGTCTCCAGCTCACCCCAAGATCCTGCCATCGGCCAGCCGTTGGCGCGCCAAGCCACAAACGCGCAATGCAACCGACGACTACGATGATGTCCTGGAAGAATGGATGATCGGCTACCCGTCAGTGGCACGCACCGCGGGCTGAGCCAAAGTTCTCCATTGGCCGGTAAGCCACGCGTCATTCGTCAATGCCCGGCCAAGGGGCGCGCCGGATGCGCCGAGCGCGGGTGGTGATCGTGCAGATAGACCGCGAGGTCGTTACGCACGATCGCGTCCTGGCTTACCGCAGCTTCGAAGATCCTCTCCTGGACCTGGCGCGGCAGCTCGGCCCACAGGCGGAAGGTGGCGCGGCCGAGCAGCCGTTCGCACTCCTCTTGACGATCGGTCATTGTCTGCCCCGGTTTGCAGCTATCGATGCGGCGGGAAGGCGCCGTGCGATATCGGTCCGGCGACTTCGAGATGTCTGTCGATCTCGACAAGGAAGACCAGCGGCAGATCATCGCCCGCACGGCTGGCGTCCGCAAAACCGCGGCGGTAGCGCGCCGCCTCGTCAGGCCGCGCCGAGCGC
The DNA here is from genome assembly GCA_963763485.1 of uncultured Alphaproteobacteria bacterium. Taxonomy (GTDB): domain Bacteria; phylum Pseudomonadota; class Alphaproteobacteria; order Rhizobiales; family Xanthobacteraceae; genus CAWCKS01. Next base: position 503,447 of record CAVXOW010000003.1, read on the forward strand.
GTGCGGATCGGCGCCTTGCCGTCCCACAGCGGAATCCGGTCGCTCGTGAGGCGCTTGAGGTCCTCCAGCAACCAGACTTCGCGGCCGAGCTGCAGCGCCTCGCTCATCGAACGCGCCTGAAACGCGAGGATCGGCACGTCGTCGATCACGAGAACGAAAACCCGTTCACTTCCACAATCATTCATGCGTGAAACCTGCTTGCATTGCCCTGAACGAGAAAACGCGCAGGATCATGCACTGGTTCCATCGTTGCGGAACAGCTTTGCGGTGTTGATCCTGCGGTTCAGCTGTCCTCGGTCTGGCCGGACTCCAGCGCCTGCGCGCCGACCTCGTGGCCGTCCTGCCAGAGTGCGTTCTTGTCTGACCCGGCAGGGTAGGGGTTCGCCTCTGCCGGAATGCCTTCGGCGGCGGCCTTGCAGCCTTCGTCAAACGGATCGGACTCGACGTTGGTCTCGCTTGTGGTCTTGGCCGTCATCTGTGCCTCCACAACGCCCGTGTGGTCTTAAATCAATCGTCGGTCCCTCATCGTGGTTCCGGTCCTCGTGGTCGCACCAGAGCGCGTCGGAGCATTGGTAATCAGAGTGCTGAGCCGGGAACCGCCGGTTCCGCTCCGGCGTTGTTGCGGCGGCGGCGGCAAACTTGCGGAGAGGGACATGCGCGAATTCTTTGGAATGGTCTTGGGCTGCGCCCTGACGATCCTGATCGTGTACATGCACGATAACGGAATGGGCATGAACACAGCGAATGAGCCGGCGCAAGCGAGCCGTCCGATCGTCAACTGGGACGTAGCGGCAGGAGAGTGGGCGCGCATGCAGCACAATGCACGCGTGGCTTGGGACAAGCTGACCGCCAATGTCGAGAAGGCGCGGACCTGAGCTGATTTGGCCGCACGGCCTGCGGCCGACCCTCGCCCGATCCACTCGGCCGACGTCGCGTCAAATCCACCGTCCCGATCAGCCGCCTCGGGCGTCGCTCGTATCCGCGGAATCGCGACAGAGCTGGCCGAGCCGGTCCTCTTCCCACTTGCCCTTCCAGCGGTCGACCTCGCGGCCGTAACCCATGGAGCTCAGGATGTTCTCGACGGTCGTCGCGAGGGAATACTGGCCCGACCTCGCCATCTCTTCCGCCAACCGCCAAGCTTCGGTTGTTCGATTTGCAGGCATGGTTGTCCTCCTGCGTCTCATTGATAAGTCTACCATGATTTTGGCGAGAGCACGACGAGCGCGCATTCAAGCGCGCGTGAGCCGCGGATCAATACGGCGCAGGGCAGCGCCAGGTGCGGCGCTTCCACGCATGCAAGACGATTTCCAGAAATCGCTGTGGCAGCATCGCCAAATTCGTGCAATATATTGAGAATACAATCTTTAGGCGACGCCGAGCGCACGCAAGGTCTTGCGAACGTCGCATACTAGGAACCACTGAACTCCAACGAACCCCAGGTCTGAAGCCGCACGGCTTCAGGCCACGCAACGTCTTGCAGGTGGGAGGACGACATGATTGAGCCGTCACGGAAACGCGCGTTGTTCGGCGTCGCTGCTGTTTTGGGTGCGTCGGCGATCGCGTTCACCGCAAGCGCCCAGAAACCGCAGGATCCGCCGCAAGGTCCGGGCGGGCCGACCGTGGAAGTGTCCATGGTCCGTCAGGATCAGTCCGACTGCACGAATTCCGACGTCAATGGCAACGATCCATCGCGCATCGGCGGTACTGTGTGGGTCGTCCGTCAGCCCGATGGCAATACCGCGGTGAAGGTCGCGATCACCGCGTCACCAAACACCGTCTATCACTTTTATCTCAAATGCGTCCGGCAGCTCGGCGACGTCAAAACCCAGGACGAGGGCGAGGGCATCGCGATGTTCCAGTTCCCGACCAATACCACTGGAGCCGTCTACGCCTTCGACATGTATCCGGAGGGTGCGCCTCCGAACAACAAGTTCCAGAGTGCGCAAGTCAAATTCCAATAGCCCGACTTCCAATAGGCTCAGGTTTCAACAGTCATCGCGATCGCGCATTTTCGGGAGAGAGCAATGTTGAAGAAGTTGTTGCTGCTTGTGTCGCTCGGTTTGGTTGCGTCGTGCCTGTCGATGTCGCCGGCCTCGGCGCAGGCCTCACGGACCTGGGTGTCCGGCGTGGGCGACGATGCCAACCCTTGTAGCCGTACCGCACCCTGCAAGACGTTTGCCGGTGCGATTTCGAAGACCGCGCCCGCCGGCGAGATCGACTGTCTCGATCCGGGCGGCTTCGGAGCTCTGACCATCACCAAGGCAATCACCATCGATTGCAGCGGCACCTTCGGCTCGGTGCTGGTCTCCGGCACCAACGGCATCAACGTCTCGGCTGCCGCCGGCGACAAGGTCATTCTCCGCGGTCTGTCGATCAATGGCATCGGTAGCGGCATCAACGGCATCCAGCTCAACAGCGGCGGCGAGCTCAGCATCGAGCGGTGCACTATAGCCAGGTTCACCGGGACAGCGATCAACGTCAATTCGTCGACGGCTTCACAGCTCTATGTGACCAACACCTACATCACCAACTCCAATAGCGGCATTTCGATTGTATCCGCGGGCCTCGTACTCGCCGTTATTGACCACATCGATGTTTTCAACGTGGCTGCGAACGGAATCACGACCGGTGGCGCGACGGGCATCGCCATCAACATCAGCAATTCGCACGTCGCCGCTGCAACGACGGCGATCAACGCCGGCGGCAGCGGCACTGCTATCTCCGTCAACTCCTCGACCATCGAGGGCAACAACACCGCACTCAACGCCGCCGTATCAGGCGCGGTGATCCGTGCCTCGAACAATGTCATCTACGGCAACGCGACGAACTTCGTCTTTACAGGCGGTGGAACGATCGCTTCGAGCGGCAACAACCGGCTCACGCCGGCGGGTGTGCAGACCCCGAACGCGACCATCACGCAGCAATAGTCCCATCATGTACGGCTCGGCCGGCCGTCGCATTGCGGCGGGCAATTCGTGGTGCTCGGCGGGGGATGGCTCGGATCACCGGGAATTTGCGCTAGGCAAGCAAGGTTCGCCTTGCTATACGCGGGACACCTTTCTGGGCCTGCTTCGTCACCGTTCCCCGGTAGCTCAGTGGTAGAGCAACCGGCTGTTAACCGGTTGGTCGCTGGTTCGAATCCGGCCCGGGGAGCCAAACAATCTCAAGAGGTTTCTCCCAAGAACGATATCCCGAAAAACTCGGAAGAACCGAGTTGGGCAACGTCCGGGCAACAATTGCAGAGTTCGCGGCCGGCCGTACGGGCAGAGGATATGCCTGCGCCGCGCTCCTCGCGCTGATGCTGTTCGCAATGCTCTTGATCGGTGCTGCAATGCTCGTCGTCGACCTGTTGCGATAGCACTGGCTAATGCTCCCTTTACAAATTAAGGACGGGTCCCTTTAGGACAACGACGCTTCTTTAAGCCGCTGTCGGCATATTGATGGCGCGCCGCCAATACGCATCATGGGCGGTTGTGTGTCGAGACCGCCGCTAGTGAGGGGGCTGACTAGCGGCGGTTTTATTTCTTTGGTTGCTGCAGATCGCGGCCAACTTGCTCGTCAGTATCCCAACAGTGCCAGGCCCAGCCAGACGGCTGCCGTCAAAGGCACGATGGCGCCGACCAATGTGGCGCCAACAAAAACCGACTTCATTTTTCGCCCCCTGTCCCGGAATGCGCTCAAGCCGAAACGCATCCCGGTGAGAGGTTGAAGTAGCTGAACTTGATTTCGTGCGAGCTACGCTGCCGTCTAAAACTTTACCGACCGCCTGCTGCAGCCGCTCTGCGGCTAGTCGCCGTCAGGGGCCGAGGCCCACGCCACTACCGGACGCAGAACCATTCGCACGAGCATTGTCAGCGTGACGAACAGAATTGCCTTTGTAAAAATGCTGTCGTCCAGAAACGTCTCGCTCGAGCGCATTGATGACCACATCAGCGCGACAATCATCACCGTCTTGGCCATGTTGCTCCCCCTGTACGCAAGAGAAAAGCCGTCGCTGTTGCGTCTGGAAATTTGAGCGGGGTTTGACCGCCGACCGGTTAACAAGCGCTGAAGAAACTGAAGCAGTTGTGTGACGGTGGCGGTATGAACGCACGGGATTTCCGTCGGCACCACGCTGCTGATCGATTGGCGGTGGCTATCAAGCGGTCGCCCCAATGAAGTGACGTCGGCGACGAAACACAACTGAAACACTCGACGAAATACTAACGAAACCGCCGCCGGCTATGGTCTTGCTTGCGAGGTTTCCCCACCATCGCACACCCACCCAGGTGACAGCCCCGGCTCGCCCCCCTCGAGCCGGGGCGCTCGCTTTTTGCGGGCACACGGGAGCGTTTTTGAAAACTCCAGCGGAAGAGCAGGATCGCTGAGAAGAGCGTGGCGAACAATGATTATTGCAGTGATCGCGACTTGGTCGCTATTCAACGTCGCCTTCGCGGGTTGGCTGACCTGGGCCCGCGTGATCCAACCGGACCGCGCGACATTGCGACGCGTCAAGCGCTCTCACCGATGTCATCTTCGGACCAGGGTGAACTAATGGCTGTCCGAGCCACGGGGTAGCGGTGGTAGTGGCCAATGTTTGCGACGGCGAACGAGGGCGCGGCCCCCGCTCGTGAGTTTTGTGTCGGCGGCGCCAACGAGTTGTTGCGTGAGCCGCAAAGACGCCCAACAAACCGCCCCCGATCTTCTCGCAAGCATCCACGATCGTGCCATGTCGGTCAGGCGTCAGAGTCTGTAAACATTTCCCCTGAAGCCTAAGCCGCAATCTCTCTTGTGCACGGACGTCTCCACGATGTTCGGGACGCGCACGGCTATCCTCTTCGCTGTGACTAGATCAGTGTGCGTTAGGGTCATTTCAGTCGCCCTCTTTTCGAGTGCACCGAGGATCAAATGGCGCGGCAAACGCGCGACGCCGGGATTGGTTCCAGGATTGCGGGCGATTCCGGCCGCTCGCATATCACAGTTTCCGCCCCACGCCGCCTTCGATTGGACGCAATATCCGGGCGCAATTGCCGTGGGTGACAACTCAAACCATACAGCGTCTGTGTCGTTTGATGGGTGCGAAACAAAGCGCGGGGAAACATGATCGCAGCAGTGATCGTGGCGTGGCTTCTGTTTAATGTTGCTATCGCCGGCTGGTTAACTTGGGTCCGCATTGTCCTCCCAGACCGCGAGGAGTTGCGGCGGGAGCGCGAGCGCAAGTCGATCGGAGATGGCTTTCCGGCCCGCTAGAGCTGGAAAGCACCAACCGGGTTACGGCCTCCGCAGTCGGCGCGACCGACGGCTGCGCTGTGCTGCCTCGACCAGTTCAACCGCTGCTTTGATCCGCCCGTCTGCCTCCACGTAGATCCAGCGGCCATCTCGGCGTTGACGCCAGACGAGCCCAAACACGAAGGCGCCCTTGACCGAGCGGCGCGGTGCTACCGTGCGGTACAATTGCCAACGATCCGCCTCAGAGTGTGGGGATTCCTCAAGTCTCTCCTGCATCATACCCTCGCTGGTTTACACTGCCATCCCCACGAGGGCAGTCATTGTCATAGCCGGTAGCGCCAAAGAAAAGCACGGCCTCGACGTGTCTCAATCTTGAAGCTCATCGATTTTGATGTTTTCGATCTTTAGCTTTGCCGCGGCCTTTGCGATTTTCTCGTAACCAAGCGCCAGGTCGATCATTCGGTCGCGCACTATAGGATCAACAAGTGTGCGCGCCATTGAGCGACATTGCTCAGCGCGAATGATCAAGAAGTCGCTGTTGGGAAAATCGCTATTTGACATGGCCGCCGCTCCTCAACGCCCTGGTGCTCGAGACCTTAGGATGGCGGGCAAAGCTCCTGTGTGAACGGGGCCACATCGTGCTGGATTTAATGCGCCGGCCCGCGGCGATGACGATTAGCGCTTTCGATATGCCGATCGCCTTTTGGGCGAAGTCGCGGCCGGGGATTTGGGGTGGATGGTGCGGCCGCGACTTCTGATCACGCAGTCGACATGCGGCTAATGCTTTGGGGGCGAGTTAGCCAGCTCTGCGCGACTGGATTAATCGATAGGACACTGCGAACAAGATACACAATCAGGATCGCGATTTAACCTAACCGCTTAAGGTTACCGTCGTCACGCGAGTGGGCCCTTACGTCTCCGCGCTTGAGACTGATCATCTCTGTGCCGCCATCAAGGCGATCGCATCGGCGATTCGAGCCAACGCGGTTTTTGCACTCTCGACTTTTGACCGTGCGGCAGGCGCCCTGCCTTGGCGTCGCGGCCGCTGTTGGCACTCTTGCGAATGCTCATCGATATTCAGGAGTCATTGACCGCCATCAAACCTTCCGATTGGGGTGATCCGTCTCACCCAGGTAAACGTGCCAATCCCCCTGTCTTGCCGTGAGGACGATCGTGCTCAGTCCGGGATCATTCGGCATTCCATAGGACAAAGCACTATCCTCGGTCTTCTGTTCGACGTTGCCGCGTTGAGCTTGCTCATCACCATCGTTCGATGGCCGCGCTTCATCAGCTGATGCGGATTCAGTCAATTCACCGCTAGGCGGCGCCGCTTGATCATCACCATCACGCTTTGGCGCTCGGTCGCTGGCGATTGGATCTGTCGCTTCCACTTCGGGCCAGGACCTCGTCTCGTCCGCCCCGCAGTACTGACACCTTAGGCTGATGCTCTCAAAGCCCCGTTCAAGGCTCGTATGGTTGAACCTCGTCATCACCATTGGTTTGCCGCATTGGGCGCACCAGATGTCGACTTGGCATCGGCCGGGACTTTCAGGCATTGCGCGCACGCGCGGCGACCCGTTCAAACCCATGCGCTGTCCCGCCTTGTCATGGCATGCATATGGTCAACGTGGTGGCCGGCAAAGTGCTTGGTGAGAAGTTCGACAACGGAAATAGGCGAGACTTTTGGATGCGAGTTATGTCGCTTTTCGAAGGTGCGGGTTTGGATGGCGCGCAGCGATCTGAGCTCTGATGTCGGCAGCGGTTCGGTGCTGCAATTCGATGGCTCGTTTGCGAAGGCGACTGACTTCCGCGAGTGCGTCCCGCCGTAACGGTCCCTGCGGCAATCCCCCGGCGACGCGCAAGATTTTTAAGACGCGCTCTTGAAGAGCGCGCGGATCTTCAAAATCAACTGGTTCGACGTCCGTCTGCATTAGGATCTCCCCCGAGCCCTGCAATATCCTGTCGCAAAACCAGGGCGAGAGGGCAAGGGCATCGTCCGCAGGGGCTCTTGTATCGGTGCACAAGTGCACCGCGGCTGCGCTCACATCCCGGCCAAGCAAAAAGGGGCGCTTGGCCGGAGCGGACCTGGCAGTCAGGTCCCCTTACAAGACATTAGGGAAAAGCACAGGGCCTGGGTGATGCTCCATCGCGGATGGAGGCGCCGGCTAATGCTTGCCGTTTGGCACGCGCCCTAGCGTTGTTCGCGATCAGAACGTTCAAAAAATCGGCCGCTCAACACGTCCTGACTTCGAGCGGCAACTCGGTTGATGAGCACCGCTACCGCTAGAATCGCGAGTACCGCTGTGAACGTTGCCAGCATGCTGTTCATCCACGAAGGTCTCCGCCTTATCACGCGTGGGGGCCGGCGATGCTCTTCCTGCATTGACGGCGACCTCTCGTTGCTGAGCCTTGGCAATGTAGGTCACATGCTAGCGAAGCAGGGCACAGCCCAGTTGTGCACACCCTGAGCGTCAATGGGGAACATTTCTGAAATTGCACCCTGAGCCGAAGCCCGCACCGGGATCAAACGGCATGGCATGGAATTCGCCCGTCAGGCGCGGTAGTCCCCAAGGACAACCCGGCTCAGGCTCCGACCCGCCCAGCGCCTCAAACCCGTCAGGTCGGGGCCGTCGCAGTTGGTGGCTTCTTCGACTTCAATTCGTGCCGCTAACAGCGCCGTCTGGCACTGGACCAGGTCGGGCCGTCGTTGTGTCCGCGTCGATTGACGATGGGTTCAAGAAGGCTTGTGTAACCCTCATACGATGAAGATAACGCCCAGCCGCGTCCCTCGACGCCATACCACTCGGCAGGGTCTGCGCACGCCTTCCGATGCAATGACGAGCTTGAACCGATCGGGGAGTCCGAAAGGACTTGAGGCTTCAAGCATGGCACCCCGATCCGTCAGATTGCGCACGGTGCAGTCAAGCGTTCCGACACCGAAATCGACGGTACCAGTCTTAAACGTGCGGTTCCGGTGCTTGGCGCGCTGCTCGCTCATGCGGCCCCAGTTTGGCTGCGAAACATTTCAAAATCGAAAAGGCCCCAGCCCGTGCGCTTGCGGAACCTGTCAGACGCGGGGGCGGCCCTATGGCGACACCTGCCCAGACAGCATGCGCTGCTTCTTCATCGCCCAGGGGTCTGGCTTCCCGCGACCCCGCCATTTCGCCGCCGGCGGTGCGCCCTCGATGCCGCCGATTGGCGACCCCAGCTTTCCGACCGTTGAGGCATTGCGGACTGCCTTCAGGGTGGGCGCCTGGCGGTCCGATCCGGGGGCTCGAGGGGGCGGAGGGACCCAGGGACCGAGGCGCGGGATTGTGGGGGCAACGCCTCAAATCCAACGATCCACTGGCACTCCTGTTTCGGTCGGATGCACCGGTTCCCTTACCCTCACCCAAATGAATGAGGGTAATCTCCTAGCCAATGACCAGCCTTGGACGGCGGGGGCGCGGAATCCTCAAGTCCTGAAGCACAAGTCCGGACGCCAATTTTTGCTTGACCCAATGCGGTTGCTTTCCGCGCCCTGACCATACTTGGCGTGGTTCGTCCGGGTTCGCGAACTTGGGCAGGACCGGCGGATAGGGGCGGCGTGTCTGAACGTGACCGGCCACTGTGTTCAACGATGCCAGCCGTCGCTCAAGGCCTTTCTTCTCCGCGCTTAGTTTCGCCTTGAGGACCTCGGTAAGCTCCTCGCGCACCACCCACAACTCCTCGATGGCCATTGAGGCAAATTTCGTCCTCCGGTCCATGTGATCTCCCATTGATGTCCTACACGAAATCAAATCGATCGACGTGGAAGAAACAGGGGCCAAACCTTGATGCTTTCGCAGCAATACTGTGAAGCAGGTTGCCTTCGAAACGTTTCCCACGGGCGAAGCAATAGACAATCCCACGATCGAAGAGGCCCGGCGTCGTCCAATCGATGGATGTAAGGTTGCAAAAGAGGCCATTCCTTCAATTCTGGGCTTGCGTTGGCGCGATAAGAACGCCACGCCGTGTGCGCAGAAGCCCATTCTGATCCGCACGTTGACAGCGCGGGAGATTTGCCCAAACACGTGCGAACGCCCTTCGCGGGCGCAACAACAACAAAAAAGACCGAGGCGGAATGCGCTCGACCATCCTGACTTATACGCGAATGATCATCGAACTCCTGATCGCGCTCTTCCTCACCGGACTGCTTGCCGCATTGTCCGGCGGGGCGGCTTACGGGATTTCGCAGCTCGCGCATTTCTGAAGACTTTTCTGAAGACTTTGCACCGAAACGCGTGCCGGAACTCCTTGGGGAGCGACCAAAGCACTTGAAGCGCCGCGCGGGTCCGGCCCATCATTCGCCGGTCCGACTGGGAGGAGGGCGGGAATGAGCGGATTTCTGTCGGGCAAGCCGGCTGCGGTTCCGACCGGGCGCGATTGCGGCAAGTGCTCGCTGTGCTGCAAGGTGCTCGGCATCGGCGAATTGAACAAGCCGATCGGCAGCTGGTGCTCGCATTGCAAGCCAGGCAAGGTCGGCTGCACGATCTACGACACGCGTCCGTCAGAATGTGCGACGTTCAATTGCCTGTGGCTGACCAGCGCGGAGCTTGACGCGGCCTGGTATCCGCCGACTGCGAAGATGGTCGTCCATCTCGAGAGCGAAGGTAACCGCATTGCGGTGCGCGTCGATCAGGCCTTTCCCACGCGATGGCGCGATGAGCCGTACTACAGGCGCCTGAAGCTTTGGGCGCGGTACGGCGTCGACCACCGCTCGCAGGTTGTGGTCTATCACGGCTACCGCGTGACCGTTGTGCTCCCGAACAAGGATGTCGAACTCGGCACAATCAACGAAGGCGACCTCATCATCACCGAGGAGTTCCGCAACGGCCCCGCGGGGCGCGACTGGAAGGCCTACATCACGCCGGCAGCCGACGTACGCCCTGAAGACAAGGGCCGATGGATCTAGCGTGGCGTGCAGCGAACCGCTGCAGCCCTCACGGCTTGCGTTTGTCGATGCTGCCGGTCGCGGTTTCCACCTCGCAGGCGGCCGGGCCCTTGTCGAGCGCCTGGCAGCGATAAACCTTGCCGGTGAGGCGATCGATCAGCCACGCATTATCCTCGTTGCGCCCCTCGAGACCCTCGTAACGATTGCCGACGGTCGTGATCAGGGTCGAGAGCAGGATAGCTGCGGCAATCATCGCCGCGCCAATCAGCGTCGGCATCGAGGTTCCAGCCGCAAGTTGCGCGGGAGCCGCACTGTGGCGCCTGAGCTCGCGCTCCTGTCGGTCCTTGGTCGGGAACAAAGCAACTCACAACGCACAACGCTACTCCGTCTCACGAGTATCCCGTCTTTAAGACGTTTTGTGGGCCCGCGCGTTTCGCGCGTACAAAATTGTGCCGTGGCCAGTCGGTTGACTTGGCAACTATTCTCATGGTCAGTCTGCGACGCAGTGATTGCCATCGCTGCGTACCATTTGCAGGCAAGATGCATGACCGACAGCGACCTCATCATCCGCAGCCTCGAGCTTGCCGCCGAGCGCTGCGAAGATCTGACGCCGCTCGTTTATGAGCGCCTGTTTCGTCAGCGGCCGGAGACGCGGTCGTTGTTCCGCACCGAGGGCAGCACGCTGGTGAAGGGCTCGATGCTCGAGCTCGCGCTTGATGCCATCCTCGACTTCGCGGGCGAGCGCAAGGCGGCCTACCGCATGATCTTCTGCGAGGTGCAGTCCCACGCCGCCTACGGCACCTCGCCTGAGCTGTTCAACGTGTTCTTTGCTATCGTCGCCGACACCGTGCGCGATTTGCTCGGCGAGCAGTGGAGCGACGAGATCGACAGCGCTTGGAGCAAATTGCTCGACGAACTCGATCGTTACGTCAGGGACGCTGTGCAAGCCGCTAATATTGCTTGACAAAGTCAACCCTTGCCTTGCCGACCGGAGCACGCGGACAGCCTGTGCCGAAGCACGCCGCGCGGCTTGCCTTTCCCAATCGCATGCACCAAACATCGCGCCGATCCCGCGCAGCCGCGCGCTTCTTCACTGGAGCGTCCATGACCGACTTTGACCGCGCCCGCCGATACATGGTCGACGGCCAGGTTCGCACCGCCGGCGTGACCGACCTGGCCGTTATCGAGGCGATGCTCAGCGTGCCGCGCGAGACGTTCGTCACCGAAGCCAACCGCGGCATCGCCTATCTCGATCTGCAGCTCAACGTTACGCCGCAACGGCGTCTGATGACCCCGATGACAGTCGGCCGTCTGCTGCAAGCTGCGCAACTCGGCGCCGGCCGCTCGGTGCTGATCGTTGGTTGCGCCACCGGCTACACCGCGGCGCTCGCCGCCCATATCGGCGCCGACGTGGTCGCGACCGAATCCGATTCCGCGCTGGCCGCGCAGGCTCGTGCCAATCTCGGCCGCGCCGGTGTCGTTGGGCCGACCATCGTTGAGGCGCTGCCGTGGGCGGGCGTTCCGAACCGCGCGCCGTTCGATGTGATCCTGCTCGATGGGGCCACCGAACGTGAGCCGACGGCACTTTATGACCAGCTTCGCATCGATGGCGAACTCGTCGGCGTGTTCATGCTGTCCGCGCAGCCGCAGGCGCGCAAAGTCACGAAGTCGGCGGAGGGAATTGGATACCGTTCGCTGTTCGATGCATCCGCGCCGGTGCTTCCGGGGCTCGAGCGGGTGCCGAGCTTCCAGTTCTGATATCGTCCAATTGACGCAACAGGGCGGTTCGACTGTGGCTTTGATGCCCCAGTTGGCAACTTTTCGGCTGCGACAGTCAGAAAAGGCTTCTGCCGCCCGACGCCACGAATAGATTAGGCTTCAGGGACTCAAGACGGTGGTCGGCCGGCTGAAGCCTTGGTCAGGTGCAGGCGCGGGGCATGTGCTTGAAAAGCAAGGACTTGAGACGTGCCGGAAAGACCGGCCGGCGGAACGGGTGTTGATGGTGACGGTGGGCAATGTGAGGGCGATCGTCGGGGTCGCAGTGATCGCGCTCGCATTTGCGAATTGGGCGATGGTCGCCGGCGTGCGCGCTGAGACCATCGAATCTGCACTTGTTCGCTCCTACCAGAACAATCCACAGCTCAATGCACAGCGCGCCCAGGTCCGTGTGACGGATGAAGGGGTGCCGCAGGCGCTGTCCGGGTACCGTCCGAAAATCAACGTCACCGCGAGTGCGGCGGGGCAGTATCTCAATTCCTTGACGACGCAGCCGGCCATTCGGCTGCAGAACATCTATGGCAGCAACGTGGGCGCGCTTGGCAAGACCAGCACCGGCCTTGCCGGATTCGACGGCACGCGCGCAGTTGGCGGCACGCTGACACAAACCTTCTTCAATGGCTTCGTCACCGCCAACAAGACGCGGCAAGCCGAGAGCAACGTTTCGCAGCAACGCGAAGGTTTGCGGGTGCTTGAACAGACCGTGCTGCTCGCCGCGGCCACCAGCTACATGGACTACCTGCGCGACTCGGCAATCGTCGAGGTCAATCGCTCCAACGTGCGCGTGCTGGAGCAGACGCTGAAGCAGACCCAGGATCGCTTCAATGTCGGCGAAGTGACACGGACCGACGTCGCGCAGTCGCAGGCGCAATTGGCTCAAGGCCAGACCCAACTGCAAACCGCACTCTCGAATCTGACGACAACGGCGGCCAATTACCGGAAGACCATCGGTGTCGAGCCGGTCGCGCTCGCGCCCGGCAGCCCGGTCGACCGCGTCTTGCCAAGGGCATTGCCTGCCGCGATCGAAATCAGCCTGATGGAAAATCCGAACGTGACGTCGGCGATGTACGGCATCGACGTCGCGTTCCTGGCGGTGAAGGTCAACGAAGGCGCCCTGTTCCCGACGCTCGTTGGCCAAGTCTCAATCAACCAGACCTATGAGACCACGTTGATCTCGAACCGGTCGCTGGTGGCGGCCGCGGGCCTGCAGCTCACGGTTCCGGTCTATCAGGGGGGCGGCGAATATTCGTTGATCCGTCAGTCCAAGGAGAGTTTGGCACAACAGCGCCTGACCCTCGATCAAACGCGAGACTCGATCCGTGCAACGGTGGTTCAGAACTGGGGCCAGCTTGAAGCCGGCAAGGCCCAAGTGGTGTCGGCGCAGGCGCAGGTGACGGCATCTGAGACAGCGCTCAACGGTGTGCGCGAGGAGGCTCGGGTCGGCCAGCGCACGACGCTCGACGTCTTGAACGCGCAACAGGCGCTGGTGAACGCGCGCGTGGCGCTTGTGACCGCGCAGCATGACCGCGTCGTCGCGTCGTACGGGGTTCTCGCCGCGATCGGCCGCCTGTCACCGCAGGTGCTGGGACTAGCGACCACGATCTACGATCCGAGTGTGCATTATCATCAAGTGCGCGATGCCTGGGGCGGCCTGCGCACACCCGATGGACATTAGGGGCGCAACTCACTCATTTCGTTGCGGGAAACATGCGCGTCCACAGCCGTTTGCTTTGCAAACGGACGTTGCCGTGACATAGTTTTTTGAAGCGCGCGCGAACAATTCGCGTTTTGCGACGGATATGGCTGTCTCTGATGGTGGGACAGCGATGTCGCTTCGAGGACGGGCTGGGGCGTCCATGCGGTGGATTAAATCATGACGCAAGCGGCGAAGTCGCACGAGCCGTCGATGGAAGAGATCTTGGCATCGATCCGGCGCATCATCGCTGATGACGATGTCAAACCCGAACCCGCGGCGGCTGCGCCGGCGCCCGTACCGCCGCAGCCCAAACCGCCTGCGAGTGCTGCGCCAAAACCTGTTGCCGCTGCACCAAAGCCCGCGCCACCACCGGCAGCGAAGGCCTCGCCACCCAAGCCTCCGCCGCCAGCTCCAGCACCTGCGGCCGTCGAACCCAACAACCAGGACGACATTGATGCACTGCTCGCGGGCCTCGATGCCGATACCTCCGAGGCGGAAGTGCGTGGCTCAGCCGAGCCAGCACCGGCTCCAGCGGAAGCTGAGGATGATGTTCTTGAGTTGACCGAGCAGATGGCGGTCGCCGAGGAGGAACCGCAGTCGTTCAAGACGATCCAGCCGCACGACGACATCGAGTTCTCGGAAGCCGCCGAGCCCAAGCCTGCGCAACCACGTCTGCAGGAGCGTCCCCACGTACCCGTTCCGCCGGTTGTTCATTCGTTCGAAGAGAGCGAGCCGGTCCAGCTACAGCAACCCCTGATGTCGCAGAACACGGCGACCGCGGTGAACTCGGCCTTCAACACGCTTGCGCAGACCGTGCTTTCGAGCAACGCGCGAACGCTCGAGGACCTGGTCAAGGAGATGCTGCGGCCGATGCTGCGGAGCTGGCTCGACGACAATCTGCCGGGCCTGGTCGAGAAGATCGTCCGCGCCGAGATCGAGCGGGTTTCTCGCGGACGTTGATCTTCTTCGAACATGCATCCATCGCGTCAGCGCAAAACCTCGCGAAAATAGCCAAATCGGCGTGCAATTTCTGCGCCTTAGCCGGCGTCGGTGGCCGCGCAACGCCGGTCGCAAGTTGACTTGGGGCGGCACGGTTTTTATCTGCCTGCTTTTCCGATAGACCCTGCAAATGATCGAAAAGACCTACCAACCCGCCGAGATCGAAAGTCGCATCGCCAAGCTCTGGGAAGACGCTGGCGCGTTCCGGGCCGGCCGCCCCGAACGGCGCGATGCCACGCCGTACACCATCGTGATCCCGCCGCCGAACGTGACGGGCTCGCTGCACATGGGGCACGCGCTCAACAACACGCTGCAGGATATTCTCTGCCGCTTCGAGCGCATGCGTGGCCGCGATGTCCTGTGGCAACCCGGAACAGATCACGCCGGCATCGCCACGCAGATGGTGGTCGAGCGACAGCTGATGGAGCGGCAGGAGCCGAACCGTCGCGCCATGGGCCGCGAAAAATTCCTCGAGCGCGTCTGGCAGTGGAAGGCCGAGAGCGGCGGCACGATCGTCAACCAGCTCAAGCGCCTCGGCGCATCGTGCGACTGGTCGCGCGAGCGCTTCACGATGGACGAAGGTCTTTCGCGCGCAGTGCTGAAGGTGTTCGTACAACTCTATCGCGAAGGGCTGATCTACAAGGACAAGCGGCTGGTCAACTGGGATCCGGAGCTGATGACGGCGATCTCCGACCTCGAGGTGCAGCCGACTGAAGTGAAGGGCCACATGTGGCATTTCCGCTATCCACTTGTGGACGATCCCTGCCAATTCCTCTGCATCGCGACGACGCGGCCCGAAACCATGCTCGGCGACGGTGCGGTCGCCGTGCACCCCGACGACGAGCGCTACAAGCATCTGGTCGGCAAGCTGGTGCGGCTGCCGCTCGCCGAGCGATTGATCCCCGTTATATCAGACGAATATCCTGATCCCGAGAAGGGGTCGGGCGCCGTGAAAATTACGGCCGCGCACGACTTCAACGACTTCGAGGTGTGGTCGCGCCATCGCCACAAGGAGTATTTCACGCGGCAGAAGAACGGCGGCCTGATCAACCTGTTCACGCCGGAAGCGGCGATGAATGAGAACTGCCCTCCGCAGTATCAAGGGCTCGACCGCTTCGCCGCGCGCAAGCGCATCATCGCCGACCTTGAGGCGATGGGACTGGTCGACAAGATCGAGAACATCACCCACATGGTGCCGCACGGCGACCGCTCGGGCGTCGTGATCGAACCGTACCTGACAGACCAGTGGTACGTCGACGCGGCGACCCTGGCGAAGCCCGCGATTGAAGCGGTGCGTTCCGGCAAGACCACGTTCGTTCCGAAGAATTGGGAGAAGACCTACTTCGAGTGGATGGAGAACATCCAGCCGTGGTGCGTGTCGCGGCAGCTGTGGTGGGGCCACCAGATCCCCGCGTGGTACGGCCCCGACGACAAGGTGTTCGTCGAGGAGACCGAGGAAGAGGCGGTCGGCAAGGCGATTGCCTATTACGTGGAGAAAGAAGTCATCACGGCCGAGCAGGGCCGCGAGATGGCAATCGACCCGGCGAAGCGTCAGGGCTTCATCACCCGCGACGAAGACGTGCTCGACACCTGGTTCTCGTCGGCGCTGTGGCCGTTCTCGACGCTCGGCTGGCCTGACGCGACGCCGGAGCTGAAGCGCTACTACCCGACCGACGTGCTGGTCACCGGCTTCGACATCATCTTCTTCTGGGTCGCCCGGATGATGATGATGGGGCTGCACTTCATGAAAGAAGCGCCATTCCCCGATGTCTACATCCACGCCCTCGTCCGCGACGAGAAGGGCGCCAAGATGTCGAAGTCGAAGGGCAACGTCATCGATCCGCTCGAACTGATCGACAAATACGGCGCCGATGCGTTGCGCTTCACGCTCGCCGCGATGGCCGCGCAAGGCCGCGACATCAAGCTGTCGAACCAGCGCGTCGAGGGCTATCGCAACTTCGCAACCAAGCTGTGGAACGCGTGCCGGTTTGCCGAGATGAACGAGGCAGCGGTGCCTGACGGATTCGATCCGTCGCAGGCGCGCGAGACCCTCAATCGCTGGATCGCACACGAGACCGCGCGCACCACGCGCGAGGTGAAGGAGGCGATCGAGACCTATCGCTTCAACGACGCGGCGGGCGCGGCCTATCGCTTCGTCTGGAACATCTTTTGCGACTGGTATCTCGAACTCGCCAAGTCGGTGCTGATGGGCTCTGACGGTGATGCCAAGCGTGAGACCCGCGCCATGGTGGCCTGGGCTCGCGACGAGATCTTGAAGCTGCTGCATCCGTTCATACCGTTCCTGACCGAGGAGCTCTGGGATGTTACGGCAACGGCAAAGCGCGCCGCACCATTGGTGCTGACGCAGTGGCCGGCCCATACCGGGTTGGACGACGAGGCGGCCGAGTCGGAGATCGGCTGGGTTGTCGACCTCGTCAGCGCAGTGCGGTCGCTGCGCGCGGAAATGAATATTCCGCCGGCGACGCTGATGCCGCTGGTCATTGTCGGTGCCTCCGACATCACCCAGAGCCGGGCGCAACGCTGGCGCGAGGTGATTGGTCGCTTGGCGCGGCTGTCGGGCATTTCGTTCGACCCACGGCCGCCAGATGGTGCCGTGCAGCTTGTGGTGCGCGGCGAGGTCGCGGCATTACCGCTGAAGGGCGTGATCGACTTCGCCGCCGAGCGCTCGCGGCTGGAGAAGGAGATCGCCAAGGCGGATGCCGACATCAAGCGCGTCGACGCCAAGCTCGGCAACGCCGACTTCATGGCGCGCGCGCCGGAAGAGGTGGTCGACGAACAGCGCGAGCGGCGCGAGGAAGCCGAGCAGCGCCGCGCCAAGTTTGCGCAGGCGTTGGAGCGACTGAAGAGCGCGGGCTAAGCCGGGGCGCGCGATCCGGTAAACGGCTTACTCAAGAAACTTCGAGCCCTTCATCCCATAGCGCCAGGGCAGGTCGGCGGCCTTGGTAATGCCGATGCGGATGCCGATCGCAATCTCCGGCTTCTCGCTCCGGGCATGCAGCGCGAACGGCTGGCGGTCGAGCGGCAGGCCGGAATGTTTTCCGGTAATCCCAAGCGCTTCACAGAGCTTGCCCGGACCCGAGCACAGCCCACGCGCATCGTCGACACCGCGGCGGCGTTGCATCGTGGCGAGGCCGTGGCTTGGCTCGATCGCCCGGATCAACACGGCACTGGCCGAGCCTTCCGCCTCGCAAACGAAATTGACGCACCAGTGGATGCCGTAGGAGCGATAGACGTAGGCAAAACCGGGCGGGCCGAACATCACGCGATTGCGCGGCGTCGGCCCGTTGTAGGAATGCGCGGCCGGCTCGGAGTGATGGTAGGCCTCGACCTCGACGATGACACCGCCAGCGCCCTCGAACAGCATGGTCGCGCCGATCAGATCGGGCGCCACCTTGTGGACGCTGCGGCCGAAGAATTCTTTGGTCAGGCGCTTGCCCAGCCTGGGCGGCGATTTCACGTCAATCATTGCAGAATCAACTGGGAACTAAAGGCAATCTTAGTTGCAGTGCAGCGGTGAGGGGACTAGGTAATATGACATACCCCGAGCGCGCCATGGTCGTCGTCATCGATACCGTTTCCGACAAGCCGCTGCGTCCGCGCCATCCCGAAAAGGCTGGGCGGCCCGACGCGATTTCGCCTGCCAAACCCGACTGGATCAGGGTGCGGGCGCCGAACACGCGCGGCTACGCCGAGACGCGCGGAATTGTGCGCGCCAACAAGCTCGTCACCGTGTGCGAGGAGGCCGGCTGTCCCAACATCGGCGAGTGCTGGGACAAGAAGCACGCCACCTTCATGATCATGGGCGACACCTGCACGCGGGCGTGTGCCTTCTGCAATGTGAAGACTGGCCTGCCGGAAGCGCTCGAGTCCGCCGAGCCCCTGCGCGTCGCCGACGCTGTCGCCAAGCTTGGCCTTGCTCATGTCGTGATCACATCGGTCGACCGCGACGATCTCGACGATGGCGGCGCGCGCCACTTTGCCGAGACGATCACAGCAATCCGCAGCGCGTGCCCGACGACGACAATCGAAATTTTGACTCCGGATTTCCTGCGCAAGGACGGCGCACTTGAAGTCGTCGTCGCGGCCAAGCCTGACGTCTTCAACCATAACCTCGAGACCGTGCCGTCGCATTACCTGAACGTGCGACCCGGCGCGCGTTATTTCCATTCGGTGCGGCTGCTGCAGCGGGTGAAGGAACTCGATTCAGAAATGTTCACCAAGTCGGGCATCATGGTCGGGCTCGGCGAGGAGCGTCACGAGGTGCTGCAGGTGATGGACGACCTGCGCTCGGCAGACGTCGATTTCCTCACCATCGGCCAGTACCTGCAGCCGACGCGCAAGCATCACGCGGTGGTGCGTTATATCCCGCCGGACGAGTTCAAGGCTTATGAGACCGTCGCCTACACCAAGGGCTTCCTGATGGTGTCGGCGAGCCCGCTGACCCGCTCGTCGCATCACGCGGGCGAGGATTTCGCGCGGCTCAAGGCCACGCGAGAAACCGCCGGCCGCTGACAAGACGGGCCTTCAATCATGCAGCGCGTTCTGGTGATGGGATCCTCAGGGTCTGGCAAATCGACGTTTGCCAGAGCGCTCGCGAACCTGACGGGCCTGCCATTCGTATCCCTCGATGCACTTTACTGGCAGCCGGGCTGGCAGCCGTCGGAACTGGAACCGTTTGGCCAGAGGGTGGTGGAGGCTGCTAACACGCCGAGCTGGGTCATGGACGGAAACTTACATGTCTCACGGGGGTGGCGACCTTCGCCGCGAGCGCGCTGACACGGTGATTTGGTTCGACCTGCCGCGTTATGTGTGTATGACCGGGATCATGACGCGCATCGTCAGAACTTATGGCAAGGTTCGCCCGGAAATGGCGCCCGGTTGCCCGGAACGGATCGATCTCGAGTTCTTTCGCTATGTCTGGAGCTACCGGCAGCAACAGCGGCCGAAACTACTGGAGTACTTCGCAGGGTTGCGTGCCGATCAGGCCTTGATCTGTTTCAACAACCGCAGGCAGGCGGACAGGTACCTTGCCGGTGTGACGCCACCTTCGACCGCGACGATACACTGATCGATCACCGATGCCGCAATTCTCCAACCAGCGCCACGTCAACCATTCGGCCGACGAGATGTTCGATCTCGTCGCCGACATCGAGCACTATCCGGAATTCGTGCCGCTGTGCCAGAAGCTGCGCGTCATTCAACGCACGAAGAACGCCGACGGCACCGAAACGATCATTGCCGACATGACCGCGGCCTACAAGTTGATCCGCGAGACCTTCACCAGCCGGGTGACGCTCGACCGCGCCAACCGCAAGATCCTGGTCGAATACCTGCGCGGACCGTTCTCGAATTTACAGAACCGCTGGACGTTCGAGCCTGTTGACGACAGGCACTGCGACGTCACCTTTTTCATTACCTACGAGTTCAAGAGCCGCATGCTGGCAACCTTGATGGGCAGCATGTTCGATATGGCGTTCCAGCGCTTTGCCGCCGCCTTCGAAAAGCGCGCCGACACAATCTATCCGCGCGCGATGCCGGCCTGATTTACGGCCGCCCCGGTCGTCGCCGGGTCAAAACCTTGCGGACTTTTCGCGCAACACGACGCCCCGCGCGGCCCGCAGGGACCAGCTTCGCAGGTTTTTTGGACTTGGGCCCGCGGGCGAGTTCAGTCAGAAGCTTGAGCGCCTCGATCACCGAGCGCTGGCGCACCACCGATCGCCCGATTGCGCCAAAGCGCTTTTCGAGATGCAGGACGCGGCCGTCACGCGCCGCCGCTCCGAAATGCACGAGCCCGACAGGCTTGCCGGGCGTCGCACCTCCGGGACCGGCAATTCCGGTGATTGAAACGATGAGATCGGTCCTGGCACGCTTCAGCCCGCCGGTCGCCATCGCCAGCGCCGTTTCCTTGCTGACCGCACCGAAATTCAACAGTGTGTCCTCCTTCACGCCAAGCAGTTCATGCTTGGCGTCGTTGGAGTAGGTGACGAAGCCACACATCACCACAGCGGAGGAGCCCGCAATTTCGGTCAGCGCGCCGGCGACGAGGCCGCCGGTGCAGGACTCAGCGGTCGCGATAGTAAGCCGCCGTGCCTTGCAGAGATCGAGCAGCGAACGGGCAAGCGCGCGAATCTCGCTCGTGCTCATGGTTTCCCGATCAATCCTGTCCGAGCGGCAGGCGGATAGTGGCGCTGGCGGTCGCTGCAATACCTTCCTCGCGGCCGGTGAAGCCAAGCCGCTCGCTGGTCGTCGCCTTGACCGCAACACGCGACATCGAGATGCCGGCAATCTCGGCGATCTTCGCGCGCATCGCGTCGCGGTGAGGGCCGATCTTCGGCCGCTCGCAGATCAGCGTCACTTCGAGGTTGGCGATGCGGCCGCCGCGTTCGCGCACGCGTCGCGCGGCATCCTCGAGGAAGCGGTCCGACGACGCGCCCTTCCACTTCGGGTCGCTCGGCGGGAAGTGCGAGCCGATATCGCCGTCGGCCAGCGCGCCGAGCAGCGCATCGACCAGCGCATGCAGGCCGACGTCACCGTCGGAATGGGCGATAAACCCGCGATGAAATGGCACACGCACGCCACAGATCATCACGTGATCGCCGTCGCCGAGCGCGTGGACGTCGTAGCCGGTGCCGGTGCGAATATCGCCGAGGCTCGCCGAGACAAGGCTCGCCGACAGCCGCGCTTCCTCGCGGGCAAAATCCTCCGGCGTCGTCAGCTTGATGTTCAACGCATCGCCCTCGAAGGTCGCAACCGTCATGCCGGCCCACTCGGCAAGCGCGGCATCGTCGGTAAATTCGCCCAAACCCTCATGCGCGGCGCGGCGGTGAGCGTCAAGAATTTTGTCGAAGCGAAACACCTGCGGCGTTTGCGCGATGCGCAAGTCGGCGCGCGACGGCGTGCCGACGATCTTTCCCGTGGCATCGACCTGCTTGATGGTGTCGGCAACGGCGATTGCAGGGATTGCCGCGCCTGTCTCGTTCACCGCCGCAATCGCGCGTGAGATCAGCGCTCGCGACACGAACGGCCGCGCGGCGTCGTAAATCATGACGATGTCGGGGGCCTGTGCGGCGAGCGCTTCGAGGCCGGCGCGGACCGAGGCCTGGCGCGACGCACCGCCGGGAACCGGGGACAGGTGAGTGAGACCGCGCGCCGCGGCCGCGAATGCGGCGTCATCATCGGCGTGACGCACCGGCTGTACGTAGGCGACATCACGATGTGTCGCGAAGGGCTCGAGCGCGCGCGCAATCACGGTGCGGCCCGCGATCTCGCGATATTGCTTTGGACCGCCGGCCCCGGCGCGAAGTCCGCGCCCTGCGGCAACGATGATGGCAGCAACTTTTTGGCTCATGAAGTTCGATACTGGATTCGGGGTTCAATCGCAGCAGAAGAGGGGCTGACAGGCCTCCGATCGAGGCGGCCCAGCCGCCGGATCGAAAGTGTTGCAGTTGTGGGAAGCTGTAACTATTGCTGCAGTGCACTTGCAAGATCGATAAAACTGGCTAATGTGTAGGCACAGAGGGTGGCTGCCTAAAATTAATGCTGATGCGGGCAGTGGCACAACGCGATGAGGCGTTGCGGAGCTTTGAGAGCGGTGGGCGGCGGACTTAATTTATTGGAATCGTTAAAGATTGGCGAGATTCCGATCACGAACCGTGCCGTGCTCGCGCCGATGTCGGGGGTGACCGACGCCCCGTTCCGGCGGCTTGCTGCTCAGCTCGGTGCCGGCCTGGTCATTTCCGAAATGACCGCGAGCGACGATCTGGCGCGGGGGCGTCCGATCTCGAAGCTACGGGCTGAAGCGAGCGGCGTCGGCCCCCATGTCGTGCAGCTTGCGGGCTGCGAAGAGCGCTGGATGGCGGAGGGCGCTCGCGTTGCCGAAGATGCCGGCGCCGACATCATCGATATCAATATGGGTTGTCCGGCACGCCACGTGACCAACGGTGAGGCCGGATCCGCCTTGATGCGCGATCTCGATCACGCAGTGCGATTGATCGAGGCGACCGTCAAGGCGGTGCGCGTCCCGGTCACGCTAAAGATGCGGCTCGGCTGGGATCACGCTTCCCTGAATGCGCCGGAGCTTGCACGGCGCGCCGAAGATGCTGGCGTCCGCTTGATCACCGTGCACGGCCGCACGCGCTGCCAGTTCTACAAAGGCAGCGCCGACTGGGGCGCGGTGCGCCGCGTGCGTGAAGCAACGCGGCTGCCGCTCATCGTCAACGGCGACATCACCTCATTCGAAGACGCGGTGGCGGCCCTCGAGCAGTCGGGTGCCGATGCCGTTATGATTGGGCGCGGCGCCCAAGGACAGCCATGGCTGCCCGGCCAGATCGGTCAACGCCTTGTGTCGGGCGCATCCGCGCCGACGCCGACTTTGCCGCAGCAGCGCGAGCTGGTCGCCGCGCTCTATGATGATCTGCTGTCGCACTACGGTTTGCGCGTCGGCCTGCGTCATGCGCGAAAGCATCTTGGCTGGGCGCTCGACGTCGCAGCCGGCGCCAGCCGCGCGCCGGTCGAGACGCTGAAGGCGTGGCGGCAAAGGGTGCTGACAACGGAACAACCTGACGACGTCAAGCGCGAGCTTCGCGACGCGTTCGACGACTTTGCGTGGAGGGCGGCGGCATGAACGTGTTGGCTGAGCGTCTCAATCGTGCATCGACAGGCGAGGCTATTCTGAACGCGCTGCCGAATCCGGTGCTGCTGGTGGCGCCCGACGGCCGCATCGTCGATGCCAACAACGCCGCCGAATCCTTCTTCGAGATTTCCAATCAGCTGTTGCAACGTCAATCGTTGAAGGAGCTGATCCCGTTCGGCAGTCCGCTGCTGGCGCTGGTCGAGCAGGTCAGGATGAAGGGCAACGCGGTCAACGAATACAAGGTCGACCTCGGTACGCCGCGGATCGGCGTCGATCGCCAGGTCGACCTGCACGTTGCGCCGCTGGCGGAAAAGCCCGGCCACATCGTCATCATGCTGCAGGAGCGCTCGATTGCCGACAAGATGGATCGGCAGCTCACGCACCGCAGCGCCGCGCGCTCGGTGACTGCGCTTGCGGCAATGCTCGCGCACGAGATCAAGAACCCGCTGTCGGGTATCCGCGGCGCGGCACAGCTGCTGGAGCAGGCCGCTTCTGCCGAAGACCGCCAACTCACGCGTCTGATCTGCGACGAGGCCGACCGTATCGTCACCCTGGTCGATCGCATGGAAGTGTTCGGCGACGAGCGCCCGGTGGCGCGCGGCGCGGTCAACATTCATTCCGTGCTGGATCACGTCAAACGCCTGGCGCAGTCGGGCTTTGCCCGCAACATCCGCATCACCGAGGAATACGACCCTTCGCTGCCGTCGGTGCTCGCCAACCAGGACCAGCTGATCCAGGTATTTCTGAACCTTGTGAAGAATGCTGCGGAAGCGGTCGCTGATATGGACGGCGATGCCGAGATCCAGCTCACGACGGCGTTCCGCCCCGGCGTGCGGCTGTCGCTGCCGGGCACCAAGTCGCGCGTGTCGCTGCCGCTTGAATTTTGCGTCAGGGACAACGGGCCGGGCGTCCCTGAGGACCTGATGCCCAATCTGTTCGATCCGTTCGTCACCACGAAGCCGAGCGGCAGCGGGCTGGGCCTCGCCCTCGTTGCCAAGATCGTCGGCGACCACGGCGGCATCATCGAGTGCGAGTTGCAGCCGCGCCGCACCATCTTTCGCGTGCTCATGCCGATCTACAAACCGGTCGCCAACGAGCACAGCCGATCTGCAAGTGAAACCAGCAAAAGTGCCGGCGGACCGGGAACGCCGACACATGCCTCACGTGGACAGAGATGAGGACCAACAAGAATGTCCGTTAACAGCATCCTGGTCGCCGACGATGACGCGGCGATACGCACCGTCCTGAATCAGGCCTTGTCGCGCGCCGGCTACGAGGTCCGCCTGACCAGCAACGCCGCCACGCTGTGGCGCTGGGTCAGCCAGGGCGAGGGCGATCTCGTCATCACCGACGTCGTCATGCCCGATGAAAGCGCGTTCGATCTGTTGCCGCGCATCAAGAAGATGCGGCCGAACCTGCCGGTCATCGTGATGAGCGCGCAGAACACCTTCATGACGGCGATCCGCGCGTCCGAGCGCGGCGCCTACGAATATCTGCCAAAGCCGTTCGACCTGAAGGAGCTGATCGGCATCGTCGGCCGTGCATTGTCGGAGCCGAAGGAGCGCGTGGCGGCGCCCGTCGAAGATAACGAGTTCGATTCAATTCCGCTGGTCGGCCGCTCGCCGGCGATGCAGGAACTCTACCGCGTCCTTGCACGCCTCATGCAGACCGACCTCACCGTGATGATCTCGGGTGAATCAGGCACCGGCAAGGAGCTCGTCGCCCGCGCGCTGCACGACTACGGCAAGCGCCGCAACGGTCCGTTCGTCGCGGTCAATATGGCGGCGATCCCGCGCGACCTGATCGAGTCCGAACTGTTCGGCCATGAGCGCGGCGCGTTCACCGGCGCCAATACGCGTGCGTCCGGCCGCTTCGAGCAGGCCGAGGGCGGCACGCTGTTCCTCGACGAGATCGGCGACATGCCGATGGAAGCGCAGACGCGCTTGCTGCGCGTGTTGCAGCAAGGCGAATACACGACCGTCGGCGGACGCACGCCGATCAAGACCGACGTTCGCATCATCGCGGCGACCAACAAGGATCTTCGCATCCTGATTCAGCAGGGCCTGTTCCGCGAAGACCTGTTCTTCCGTCTGAATGTGGTGCCGCTGCGGATGCCGCCGCTGCGCGAGAAGATCGAAGACCTGCCCGATTTGATCCGGCACTTCCTGGTGCTCGCCGAGAAGGATGGCTTGCCGCCAAAGAAGCTCGACGCCCAGGCGCTCGAGCGACTGAAGCAGCATCGCTGGCCCGGCAACGTCCGCGAGCTGGAAAATCTCGCCCGCCGCCTGGCGGCACTTTATCCACAGGAAGTCATCACCGGCGCTGTGATCGAAGGCGAACTGGCGCCACCGCCCGTGGTGTCGGGTGGCAGCGCGCCGCAGAGTGTCGAGAACCTCGGCGTCGCGGTCGAAACCTATCTCTCCTCGCATTTCGCAGGCTTCCCGAACGGCATGCCGCCACCCGGCCTCTATCACCGCATTCTGCGCGAGATCGAGGTGCCGCTGTTGACCGCGGCGTCTGGCCGCAACCCGTGGTAACCAGATACGCGCTGCGGACCTGCTCGGCGTCAACCGCAACACGTTGCGCAAGAAAATCCGCGATCTCGACATCCAGGTGTTCCGCACCGGCGGATGAGGCGGGCGCAGGTCGTCGGACCGGCATCGTAACATTGCGGTGACACTCGTCAGTGGATGTGACACCGCTGGCCGCGGAAATGTCGCAATTGAGCAACATTGTTGTACGAATGCATCAGTTGGCCTAGGCTGACGGTGCTTCCGGCATCCCGCCCACCAACAACAATCTGCAATGGCCAGCGTCGACGCGAGCGCTTTCGACAATACGATTGCCGAGTCCCGTCGCTGGCCGATGCGTCGGGTGCTGGCGGCGTTCGTGGTCGCGCTGGCGCTGATTTCCTCGGTCCTGACCTTTGCGGTGTTGACCGGGCTGACCCCGATCGTGCCGGGCGACGAGGTCGTTGCGCTGTTTCTGGCGATCAACAGCGGCGCCATCCTGCTCCTGATCGGCATCATCCTCGTCGAATTCTGGCTGATGATCCAGGCCCGGCGGCGCGGGCGGGCGGCCGCGCGCCTGCACGTACAAATCGTCGCGCTGTTCTCGGCGATCGCGATGGTGCCGGCGATCTACGTCGCCGTCGTCGCCTACGTCACGATCGACCGCGGCCTCGACCGGCTGTTTTCGAAGACCACCCGCGCCGCGGTTGAGAATGCCTGGATTATCGCCAACGGCTACATGAACGAGCACGCGCAGCTGATCGGCGGCGACGCGCTCGCCCTTGCGCAAGATCTGGCCCGCGCTCGGGTGCTATTCGACCAGGATCCCGGCAGTTTCACTAACGTGCTGCGGGCGTCGGCCAGCTATCGCAAACTGCTCGGCGCCGTGATTATCGACTCCGATACCCACATCGTGGCGGCGACCGACCAGCAAGACGTGATCAACGGCGTCTTCGACATCCCGAACCAGGAAGACCTGGTCAACCTCAACGAAGACAAGCCGTGGATCGTGGTGTTTGCACCAAAGAACAATGTCGCCGCCGCCCTCCGCCTGCGCGGCTTCAACAACCTGTTCCTGATTGTCGCGCAGTCGCTCGACCCTGATGCCGTCCTGCGCGTGCAGCAGACGCGTGAGAGTCTCGACCGCTACAATGATCAGGAGGCGACGCGGCCTGGAGTCCAGAAGGCGCTCGGGCTGATGTTCGCGGTGATCGCGCTG
Organism: uncultured Alphaproteobacteria bacterium; assembly: GCA_963763485.1. Taxonomy (GTDB): domain Bacteria; phylum Pseudomonadota; class Alphaproteobacteria; order Rhizobiales; family Xanthobacteraceae; genus CAWCKS01. Next base: position 530,420 of record CAVXOW010000003.1, read on the forward strand.
ACCGTGCTGATGTCGGCGGTGTTGATCGCCCTGAATTTCGCCAATTCGCTGGTAGAGCCGATCCGCCGTTTGATGGGTGCCGCTGATCTGGTGTCGACCGGCAACCTGAACGTCCAGGTACCGGTGTTGCGCTCGGAGGGCGATCTCGCCCAGCTCGGCAAGACCTTTAACAAGATGACCGACGAGCTGCGCACCCAGCGCGACGATCTGGTCCGCGCCAGCGAGGTCATCGACAGCCGGCGGCGCTTCACCGAGGCCGTGCTGTCGTCGGCCAGCGCGGGCATCATCGGCGTCGACGGCGACGGCAAGATCGCGATTTTGAACCGCTCGTCGGAAAAGCTGATCGGCCACCCGGAGGCGGAAGCGCTCGGCCATCCGCTTGCGGAGATCGTGCCCGAGCTCGACGAAATCATGGCAAGCGCACACGAGGGCGTACAGCGCCTGGTGCAGGGCCAGATCACGGTCAGCCGCGGCGGGCGCGACCGCATCCTGTCGGTGCGGGTTTCCGCCGAGCTGTCCGGCCAGTCGCATGACAGCTACATCATCACACTGGACGACATCACCGACCTCGTCTCGGCGCAGCGCACCTCGGCCTGGGCCGACGTCGCGCGTCGCATTGCCCATGAAATCAAGAATCCGCTGACGCCGATTCAGTTGTCGGCCGAGCGCATCCGCCGCAAATACGGCAAGGTCATCACCGAAGATCGTGCCGTGTTCGACCAATGCACCGATACCATCGTGCGCCAGGTCGACGACATCAGACGCATGGTCGACGAGTTCTCCAAGTTTGCGCGCATGCCGAAAGCGGTGATCGATAACGAGGACGTCGCCGACACCGTGCGGCAGACCGTGTTCCTGATGCGGGTCGGCCATCCCGACATTGATTTCGAGGCCGAGATCAAGCAGGACCCGATGCCGGCGCGGTTCGACCGCCGCCTGATCAGCCAGGGTTTGACCAATATCATCAAGAACGCGACGGAAGCGATTGCCGCCGTGCCGCCCGAGCAACTCGGGCGCGGCCGGATCGAGGTGATTGCCCAGCGCGAGGGTGACGACATCATCATCGACGTCGTCGACAACGGAATAGGCCTGCCGAAGGAAAGTCGCTCACGTCTGTTGGAGCCATACGTGACGACGCGCGAAAAGGGGACGGGACTGGGCCTGGCGATCGTGGGGCGCGTGCTCGAAGAGCATGGCGGTCGCATTGAACTGAACGACGCGGCTTCGATCCGGCCCGGCCAGCGCGGCGCGTGGATGCGCCTGCGCTTTGCCGTGGACGGGCAGGCACCCGCGTCGGTCGATCATGCTGCTCCCGCGACTGCAACCGTCAACTGACCAATCACCGCCAGAGAAGTTTCTGTCATGGCCCACGATATCCTGATCATCGACGACGAAGCCGATATCCGCGAGCTGGTCGCGGGCATCCTCGAGGACGAGGGTTTTGGCACGCGTACTGCGCGGGACAGCGATTCGGCGATCGCTGAAATTTCGGCGCGCCGACCGAGCATGGTGTTCCTCGACATCTGGCTGCAGGGTTCGAAGCTCGACGGACTGCAACTGCTCGACATCATCAAGATGGACCATCCCGAAGTGCCCGTGGTGATGATCTCCGGCCACGGCAACATCGAGACCGCGGTCGCCGCGATCAAGAAGGGCGCCTACGACTTCATCGAGAAGCCGTTCAAGGCCGATCGGCTGATCCTGGTGGCGAACCGCGCGCTGGAGACCTCACGCCTGAAGCGCGAGGTGAGGGAGCTGAAACAGCTGTCACCGGTCTCGACCTCGCTGGTCGGCCACGCCCCGGCGATGAACCAGCTGCGCCAGACCGTGGAACGCGCAGCCAAGGCCAACAGCCGCATTCTGATCGTCGGCCCACCGGGCAGCGGCAAGGAGATGGCAGCGCGGTCACTGCACGCTTTGTCGGCCCGCGCGGAAGGGCCGTTCGTCGCCATCAACGCCGCCGGTATCGTACCGGAGTGGATGGAGAGCGAGCTGTTCGGCATGGACCAGACCAATGGCGAGCAGCAGCGCAAGGCCGGCGCTCTGGAAGAGGCCCATGGCGGTACGCTGTTCATCAACGAAGTCGCCGACATGCCGATGGAGACGCAGGGCAAGATCCTGCGCGTGCTGGTCGACCAGACCTTTCAACGCGTGGGCGGGACCACCAAGGTCAATGTCGATGTGCGGATCGTGTCGTCGACCGCGCGCAATCTCGAAAGCGAGATTGCCGCCGGGCATTTCCGCGAGGACCTCTATCACCGGCTCTCGGTGGTGCCGATCCGGGTGCCGCCGCTGTCGGAGCGGCGCGAGGATATTCCGGAGCTGGTCGAATATTTCATGACGCAGATTTCGGGCGCGACCGGCCTGCCGAAGCGCCGGATCGGCGAGGACGCCATGGCGGTGCTGCAGTCGCACGTCTGGCCCGGCAACGTCCGCCAGCTCCGCAACAACGTCGAGCGGCTGATGATTCTGGCCGGTGGCGAGCCGGACGCGGTGATCACCGCCGACATGCTGCCGCAGGATGTCGGCTCGATGGTGCCGGCGATGCCGACCGACGGCAAGGGTGAGCACATCATGGGGTTGCCGCTGCGCGAGGCCCGCGAAGTGTTCGAACGCGATTACCTGATCGCGCAGATCAGCCGTTTCTCCGGCAACATCTCCCGCACCGCCGAGTTCGTCGGCATGGAACGGAGCGCGCTGCACCGCAAGCTCAAGGCGCTCGGCGTCGGTTAAGGCAGAATCTGAAAAATGTCCCGCATTGCCTACGTCAACGGCCGTTATGTTCCCCTGAGCGAAGCCAGCGTCAATGTCGAGGATCGCGGTTACCAGTTCGCCGACGGCGTCTACGAAGTCTGCGAAATTCGCGACGGCCGCCTCATCGACATGCCGCGCCACATGGCACGGTTGAAACGCTCGCTGTCGGAGCTGCGTATCGCCGAGCCGATGAGGCCTGCTGCGCTCGAAATGATCCTGCACGAGGTGGTGCGGCGAAACCGCATCAATTATGGCATCGTCTATCTCCAGGTCACCCGCGGCGTGGCGCGGCGCGATCACGCCTTTCCAACCACGCCGGTGAAGCCGGCCGTGGTCGTCACCGCGCGGAGCCTCAATCTTGCCCGCAACGAGGACAATGCGGCGAAGGGAATTGCGGTCGTGACCACGCCGGAGAACCGCTGGGCCCGGGTCGACATCAAGACGGTGGGGCTGTTGCCGAACGTGCTGGCGCGGCAGGGCGCGCGTGAGCGCGGCGCCTATGAGGCGTGGTTCATCGACGCCAAAGGCTTCGTCACCGAAGGGTCTTCCAGCAACGCCTGGATTGTGACGCGCGACGGCCGCGTTGTGACACGCCCCGCCGACCACGGCATCCTGTCCGGCATCACGCGGGCCGTGCTGTTCAACGTGCTGGAAGCGTTGCAGCTGAAGCTCGAGGAGCGACCGTTCACGCTGGACGACGTCGGCCAGGCGACGGAAGCATTCGTCACCTCGGCAAGCCAGATCGTCATGCCCGTGGTCAAGGTCGACGATCATGCTGTTGGCGACGGTAAAGTTGGACCGGTTGCCAAGCGACTGCGGGAAGAGTTTCACCGCTTCGCGGATGTGTCCTGAGGTCGATATTTCCCCGCGCGCGCTTATCTTTTGGCATGTTCCTTGCGACGGGAGGTCTTGCCTATCCGGCGGGCCTGCAATCTAATCGGGCAGCGGTGCACGCGAACGGGACATTCGCGCCTACCGCGACCGGTCGGTTCTGCAACGAAAGCCAACTAAAGCCGATCAAGGCAGAAATCCGGTCTACAAAAATACAATGACACAGACCACCTTACGGTACGGGGACAACAACAATGGCGGCAGACCGCGCGCAGAATTTGCAGGACACCTTCCTCAATCACGTTCGAAAAACCAAAACGCCTCTCACCATCTTCCTGGTCAACGGCGTCAAGTTGCAAGGCATCGTCACATGGTTCGACAATTTCTGCCTGCTGCTGCGGCGCGACGGTCATTCGCAGCTGGTCTACAAGCACGCGATCTCGACCATCATGCCGGGCGCGCCGATCCAGCTGTTCGAAGGCAACGAGGACGGCGCAACGTGAGAACAGCCTGATTGGAACCTCGAGCACGACGAGGGGACACCGACCGTCCGGGTCGGGCAAGGGGCGAAAAGCGGCGAAACCGGCCGGGTGCTGGTGATCGGACCTTATCTGCGGCAGCGGCGCGCCGGTAGCGGCGCTGCGGTCGACGACGTCTACGCCCGCGATATCGAAGCGCGCCTCGACGAGGCGCGCGGACTTGCGCGCGCCATCGACCTGACCGTGGCCGATGCTCTGATTGCGCCACTGACGCAAATCCGGCCCGCGACCTATCTCGGCAAAGGCAAGGTCGAGGAGATCGTCGGCCTCGTCACCGCGCACCACGTCGATCTCGTGGTGATGGACTGCGCGCTGTCGCCGGTGCAGCAGCGCAACCTCGAGAAGGCCTGGAGCACGAAGGTGCTCGATCGAACCGGGTTGATCCTGGAGATCTTCGGCCGGCGTGCGAAGACGAAGGAAGGCAGCCTGCAGGTCGAGCTCGCGCATTTGAAATACCAGCGCAGCCGGCTGGTGCGGTCGTGGACTCACCTCGAACGCCAGCGCGGCGGCTTCGGCTTCCTTGGCGGTCCCGGCGAGACCCAGATCGAAGCCGACCGCCGCATGATTGGCGAGCGCATCGTGCGCCTCGAAGCCGAACTGAAGAAAGTACAGGCGACGCGGCGGCTGCACCGCGCGGCGCGCAAGCGCGTGCCGTATCGCGTGGTTGCCCTGGTCGGCTACACCAACGCGGGCAAGTCGACGCTGTTCAATCGCCTGACCCAGGCCAAGGTGCAGGCCGCCGACATGCTGTTTGCGACGCTCGATCCGACACTGCGTCAGATCAAACTGCCACACGGCGGCCATGCGGTATTGTCCGACACGGTCGGCTTCGTCTCGGACCTGCCAACCATGCTGGTCGCCGCGTTCCGCGCGACGCTGGAGGAGGTGGTCGAAGCCGACCTGATCCTCCATGTCCGGGACGTCTCGCACGCCGACACCGAGGCGCAGCGCGCTGACGTAGAGACGGTGTTGCATCAGCTGGACATTGCGACCGGCGCCGGCGACCGCATCATCGAAGTCTGGAACAAAATTGATCGCCTTGATCAGAACGAGCGCGAACGCCTCGCCAACGCTGCCGCCCGCCATCCGCATCACCATCGCGCGCTGCTGGTCTCCGCCGCGACCGGCGAGGGCGTTGAAGCGCTGCTCGACGCGATCGAGGAGCGCCTCGCCGCTGACAAGGTGGGCTTACGCGTCACCCTCGACGCCGCCGACGGCGCGGCGATGAGCTGGCTGTACCGCCACACCGAAGTGCTGTCGCGCGAGGCCGACGACGAGGCCCACGTCGCGATGACGGTGCGCGCCGAGCAGACCCAGCGCGATCTCGTGATGCGCAGGTTCGAGGGACGGGTGGAAGAGGTGGTGTTGTAACTCTTCGCGAGTCGCCCCCGCGAACGCTGGGGCGACTGAAACTCACTTCCCGCGTGTTGCCACTTTGTTGAACGCAACATCCTTGTCGACGCGGATATCGCCGGGCAGGCCCAGCACACGCTCGGCGATGATGTTGCGCAGGATCTCGTCGGTACCGCCGGCGATGCGCGATGACGGCGAGCGCAGGAACATTGCCTGGAATTGCGCCGCTGCTTCGGCTTGCGCCGGATCGGTCATCACGCCTGCCGCGCCTTGCAGTTCCATCGCAAACGTCGCGATGTCCTGCAGCATCGAGCCGGCCACCAGCTTGCCGATCGAGTTCTCCGGCCCCGGCCGCTCGCCCTTCGACAGCGAGGAGATCGCGCGGTAGCTCGTGTATTTGAGGCCGCTGGTGCGCGTCGCCCAGCTCGCGAGCTTTGACTTCACGGTTGGATTGTCGAGGGCAGGGCCGTCGTCCAGCATCAGCTGCGCACAGAACTCTAACATCTCGGGAAAGCCGGTCGCGACCCGCGCGCCGATTGACATCCGCTCGTTCATCAGCGTGGTCAGCGACACATTCCAGCCGTTGTTGACTTCGCCGAGCCGCTGATGATCGGGAATGCGGACGTTGGTGAAATAGACCTCGTTGAACTCCGCTTCGCCGCTCGCCTGCTTGATCGGCCTGACCTCGACGCCGGGGCTCTTCATGTCCAGGAAGAACATGGTCAGCCCCTTGTGCTTCGGCAGGTTCGGATCGGTGCGCGCGATCAGCAGCCCGTAGTCCGAATAGTGCGCGCCCGAGGTCCAGATCTTCTGGCCGTTGATCACCCAGTCGTTGCCGTCGCGCTCGGCGCGGGTACGTAACCCTGCGAGATCCGAGCCACCGGCCGGCTCGGAGAACAGCTGGCACCAGATTTCTTCGCCCGAGGCGAGTTTCGGCAGCCGCGCGCGCTTGTGCTCCTCGCTCGCAAACGCGATCACCGTCGGCCCGCACATGCCTTCGCCGATCCGGAACGGCTGACTCAGGCGAACGTAATCGCCTTCCTCCTGCTGCCAGATCACCTTTTCGATCGGCGTCGCGTCGCGGCCGCCATAGTCCTTCGGCCAGTTGAGGCAGGCCCAGCCACCCGCGGCCTTCTTCTTCTGCCAGGCCTTTGCCGCGGCAATAAAACTGTCGCCGCGCGAGGATTGGCGGATGCCCCCTTGGCTCAGCTGTTCGACGAAGTCTTTCGGCGCGTTGGCGGCGATCCAGTCGCGCGCCTGCTTGCGGAATGCGGCTTCCTGCGGGGTGTCGTCGAAGTTCATCTTTTTTGTCCTTTTGGATCTTCGGATTATCGAACGCCAAAGACAGCGCCGCAAGCCGCCGCGCTACGATGCGCCGGGGGCCTATAAACAAATGCTCCCCGTCTCCCCAAAACGATGGTCTGCTCAGCTCCCGAAAACGACATGGACGAGAAGGTGCGAGGCGCGACCTTCGCTAAAATACCGCTTCGGCCATTCGCTCCAGCTGCGCGCCCATCTCGGCTTCCGTCTCGACGTGGGTGGCACGCACGACCACACGATCGGCGCCGGCATCGAAGAGCGGCCGCACGATGTCTTTCTTCGGCTCCTGCCCGTAAACCGAGATGGTGATCGACTTGGGATCGCGGCCGGCCGCCGAAGCCAGTCGATCGAGTTCCTTGCGGGCTTTCTCCAGGTCGGCCGGGGTCACGCGGTTGGGCAGCCAGCCGTCCGCGTGGTCGACAATGCGCTTGAGCACGTTCTTCGCCGATCCCCCGATGACGATGGGCGGATGCGGCTTCTGCGCCGGCTTCGGGTACGACCGCACCGGCGGGAAGTCGAAGAATTCGCCGTGAAACTCGGCCGCGTCCTGTGTCCACAGCGCCTTCATCACGTCGAGCGCTTCCCGGGTCTGCGTCCATCGGCGCGGGAAATTGCCGCCGAACATCTCGACTTCTTCTTTCAACCACCCGGTGCCGATGCCGAAAATGAAACGGCCGCCGCTGTGCAGGTCGAGCGCGGCGATCTCCTTGGCGAGGAGCAACGGATTGCGCTGGGGCACCAGCGTGATCCCGGTTCCGAGCTTCAACTTGGTCGTCACTGCGGAAGCCCGCGCCAGGGCGATGTAGGGATCTGTGAAATGCGAATAGGTCCAGGGAATGGCGCCGCCGGTGGACGGGAATGGGCTCGCGCTCTCGACCGGTACGGCGGGATGTTCCGCATACCAAATCGAGTCGAAGCCCAGTCGTTCGGCATTTCGCGCCATGAAGGCCGGGTCGATAGTGTATGCAGGCAACGGCATGGACAGTCCGATCAGCATGTCGGTGGCCTTTCAAATGTTGCGGTCGGCCTAAGCCTAGCAGGAGGGAAGGATTTCTCGAAGCAGTGTCCCAAAATTCGGGAAACCCGGCAATGCACCGCTGAGGTGATCAGCTGCAGCGTCATCGGCATCGCTGACAGTTTTGCAATGCCGTGAATATTGTCACATGATAGTGGCGCATCGGTATGAGGCACCCATGAGCTCCGCGAAGGGTCTGCGTCAGGTCGGATATTTCGATTGCCCGGGCGGCGGCCAGATCGTCGTTGCAGGCACGACCGCATTCATCGGCCACATGCGCGCGCCTTCCGGCACCTCGATCGTCGATGTCGCCGACCCCGCGCATCCGCGGCTGCTCGCGAGGCTCGAGATGCCGCCCGGCACCCATTCCCACAAGGTGCGCGTGACCAATGGGCTGATGCTGGTCAATCGCGAGCGCAACAATGCCGATAAGAGTGCGGTGCCCGAAGATTTTCGGGGCGGGCTCGGCATCTATGACGTGACGAAGCCGGCGAGCCCGCGCGAGATCACCCGCTGGGAGACCGCCGGCATGGGGGTCCATCGGTTCGATTTCGACGGCCGCTACGCCTACATCTCGCCCACGGTCGAGGGCTATCTCGGCAACATCGTGATGATCCTCGACCTTGGCGATCCGGCGCATCCGCGTGAGGTTGGCCGCTGGTGGATGCCCGGCCAATGGACCGCCGGTGGCGAGGAGCCGAGTTGGCAGGGCACGGCGCACCGCTGCCATCATCCGCTGCGCCAGGGAGACCGGCTCTATACGAGCTATTGGCACGGCGGCTTCGTCATCCTCGACATCGCCGACATGGCAAAGCCACGCCTGGTCTCGTCGTTCGACTGGAGCCCTCCATTCGCCTGTCCGACCCACACGACGCTGCCGCTACCCTTTCTGCTGCATGGGCGGCGTGTCATGCTGGTTGCCGACGAGGACGTGGCGCGCGTCGCGCCCGGGCCGCCCGCATGCCTGTGGCTCGTCGACATCACGGACGAGCGGCACCCGATGCCGTTTGCGAGCTTCCAGGTCGAGGGCCTTGACGACGGCACACCCCAACCGGAGTTTACGGCCTGCCATCAGCCGAGCGAAAAGGTGACGGGTACCGAAATTCCGGCCGCCTGGTTTGCCCATGGGCTGCGCCTCATCGACATTGCTGACCCGCGGCGGCCGCGTGAGATCGGCCATTTCCTGCCCGACGTTCCCGAAGGCTCGCAGCGCGTTCAGAGCAACGACGTCACCACCGATGATCGTGGTCTGCTTTTATCTCCTCGACCGGCTGCGCGGGTTGACCATTCTCGAGCGCTGCTAGAGCACGTTCAATCCGATTGGTGATGGGCCGGTAAGCGGGCGTATCTCCTCAGAACGGAGTGATCAATGTTGGCGACACGGTTCACCGAGCTGGTCGGTTGCACAGTGCCGATCCAGCAAGCGGGAATGGGGGAGGCCGCGACGCCCGAGCTTGCGGCAGCGATCTCTGAAGCCGGCGGGTTGGGAATGCTGGGAACTGCGCGAACGCGAGCCGACATCAATCTGACCACGTTTACCAGCTTGCTCAAGCAGACGTGCGAGCTCACCAATCGTCCCTTTGGTGTGAACTTCATCATGCGTCCGGAATTGTGGAGGAAGCCCTTCGAGCCGCTTAAGTTCATTGAAGAAGCGGCGAAGACGTGCCGGGTTGTCGAATTTTTTTACTCTGAACCGGACCGCGAGTACGTGCAGATCGTCCACGATCACGGTGCGCTTGCTGGTTGGCAGGTTGGCTCGCTCGAGGAGGCGGTCAAAGCCGCCACGGCAGGCTGCGATTTTATCGTCGCACAAGGCGTCGAGGCAGGGGGCCATATCCGTGGTACAGTTGGAACGATGGACCTCGTGTGTGAAGTACTCGAAGCCGTGCAAGAGATCCCGGTCCTGGCAGCAGGGGGCGTGGGCACGGGCCGGGCGATGGCTGCCATGCTCGCGGCAGGCGCCGACGGCGTCCGGGTCGGAACTCGCTTTGTGGCGTCCGAAGAGGCCAGCATGAATCCCATCTATACGGACGCTCTCATCGCCGCCCGTGCCGAAGACAGCGTTTACACGCTCGCGTTCCATGTAGGTTGGCCGGACGCGCCACATCGCGTGCTGAGAAGTGCGATTGCGGCCGCCGAGGCTCGTGGGGAAGAGATAGTCGGAAAGCTCGTCAGGATTGGTGGAAAGGAGCATGCCGTTCGGCGTTTCTCGTGCGCGATACCGGATCGAACAGCAACAGGTCAGATCGGGGCCATGTCTCTTTTTGCAGGCCAATCGGTGGGGGGCGTCAAGCGCGTAATGCCAGCGCGAGAAATCATCGAGGAACTGGTCACGGAAGCAGAGAATTTGCTGCGGCGCCCGCGTTGAGCGCTTTGAGCTATAGAACTCTGGAGACAATAAAAGGCGGAACGGGTCCATACGAGAACGGCGTATGCCGCTCAGGGCGCAGTGCCCCTGCCAATGTCGAAGCGCATCGTATCCTCGAAATGTACAACGCTCTCGCGCGATGTTTCGATTCCGTCGTTCGGCTTTGGCTGCGGAGCATTGGGCGCCGCGTTCGCGGAGACGACTCCAGCGTTAGTCGGCTGCTTTCGCCTCATTCCACAGCGCATCCATCTCATCGAGAGACGACTGCTCCAGCGTCTTGCCGCGTTCACGGAGTGCGCTCTCGATGTAAGCGAAGCGCTTCATCACCTTGGCGTTGGTCTGGCGCAACGCGCTTTCCGGATCCGCTTTCATGTGCCGCGCGAGGTTGACTGCGACAAACAGGAGATCGCCGATCTCTTCGACCACGTGCGAGGTATCGCCTTCGTCGAGTGCGGCTTCAATCTCGTCGGTCTCCTCGCGGATCTTGTTCAGCACGGCGCGCGGATCGTTCCAGTCGAAGCCGACGGTCGAAGCCTTTTTCTGCAATTCGAGCGCACGGGTCAGCGCCGGCAGCCCTGATTTCACCGACGCGAGCAGCGAAGGCGGCGCCGCGGTTGCTTCGCCGCGCCGTGCCGCGCGCTCGGCTTTCTCCTCGGCCTTGATCCGGCTCCAGTTGCGATTGACCGTCTCCTGCGAGGTCTGACCGGCATCGGGGCCGAACACATGCGGGTGACGGCGGATCATCTTTGTGGTGACGGCCTCGACCACATCGCCAAACGCGAATGCGCCGCGCTCCTGGGCCATTCGCGCGTGATAGACGACCTGAAGCAGGAGATCGCCAAGCTCGTCCTTGAGGTCATCGAAATCATCGCGCGCGATCGCGTCGGCAACCTCGTAGGCTTCCTCGATGGTGTAGGGCGCAATGGTCTCGAACGTCTGTTCCAGGTCCCACGGGCAGCCGGTCACCGGCGTACGCAGTGCCGTCATGATTTCGATGAGTCGTTGGATGTCGCTTGAAGGGGTCATTTGGGTGCCGCTAGCGTGATCGGGGGGTCGTAGCCCGGGTTGAGCGGAGAGGCTGGACAACTTGTCCGGCCTCGCAGCGAAATCCGGGATTCGCAATTCTATTCGCCCAAGCTTCTACCTTCAAACGGGCCAATGTCTCCACCCCAGTCCTTCGGCAACAGCCCTTCGCGGACATAGCGATGAAAGGACGAATGCGACCAGTCCTGAGCACGCGTTACGAGGCCGTGCTTGACGGGATTGAAGTGAATGTAGTCGACGTGCTGCTCAAAATCGCGATCATCGCGAATGGTATGTTCCCAAAATCGGCGTTGCCACAGAATCGGTTCGCCATTCCTATGTCGCGCGATGGATGCTCCCATCTTCGTGACGCCGTCCGTAAATCGCCGTTTGATCAAGCTCAATCAATTCGACAGGTCGAGATCGTCCGCTGGCAAAGTCATGAGTATGTGGAGATGGTCGGGCAACACGACGATTGCATCGATTGTGAATGGACTACGTTGCTTCGTCGCCCGTATGGCCTGACGGAGTGCTTGTACATGGTGTACCAGCATTTCCGAGCGTCGATCTGCAAGTGTCGCGGTGACAAAGAATGTTCCGCCTGCAACGACATTTCGTCTATATCGAACCATGCACAACCCATTACCCCGGATTTCGCTGCGAGCCCGGGCAAAGTTTTGCCCGGCCTCTCCGCTCAACCCGGGCTACGGAGCCCAGCCATGGACAACAACGCCAACGACACCGCCCTGGTCCTGTTCTCCGGCGGTCAGGATTCGGCCACTTGCCTCGCCTGGGCGCTGGCGAATTTTGCGCGCGTGGAGACCATCGGCTTCGCCTACGGCCAGCGCCACGCGGTGGAACTGGAATGCCGTACGATGCTGCTCGAAAAATTCGCCGGTCTTGACGAGGATTGGAAAGCAAAACTCGGCGACAGCCACACGCTGGCAATCCCGACACTCGCCGAAATCTCCGACACCGCGCTGACCCGCGACGTCGCGATCGCGATGGGCGAGGGTGGCTTGCCCAACACCTTCGTGCCCGGACGCAACCTGATCTTTTTGACCTTTGCCGCGGCGCTCGCCTATCGGCGCGGCATCAAGCATCTGGTCGGCGGCATGTGCGAGACCGACTACTCCGGCTATCCTGACTGCCGCGACGATACGCTGAAGTCGCTGCAGGTCACGCTGACGCTCGGGATGGACAGGCGCTTCGTCGTCCACACGCCGCTGATGTGGCGCGACAAGGCGCAGACCTGGGCGCTGGCCGACGAACTCGGCGGCGAGGCGCTGGTCGACCTCATTCGCGAACACTCGCACAGCTGCTATCTCGGCGACCGCACCCATCGCCACGACTGGGGTTTTGGTTGCGGCGAATGTCCGGCGTGCAAATTGCGCGCCGACGGCTGGGCGCGTTACGTCGTGCAATCGGCCGCGGAGGGGTAGGGGACCACTATCCCCGTGGCGGGAAATGCACCGCCTCGATCTTGTTGCCGTCCAGATCGAAGATGAACGCGCCGAAATAGGTCGTCATCGCCGCCTGCCGCGGACCGGGATCGCCAGCGTTGAAGCAGCCGCGCGCCAGCGCGCCATCGAAGAATGCGCGTACCGCCTCATCGCTCGGCGCACGCAGGCAGATGTGGACGCCGGTATCAGGCGTCACCTTCGGCAGGTTCGGACGCAGGTTGAGCCAGAACTCTGGATAGCGCTTGCCGAAACCGATCGTCGCCTCGCGCGTCACCAGCCGCTTGAGTTCGAGATGCGGCAGGATCGCATCATACAGCGCGCCGCTCGCCGCGAGGTCGCGGACCGCGACGGACACGTGGTCGATCATTTTCTTGCTCCTTCACTCTCATGCCGGTCTCTCATGGTCACAATCAGGCCCGACTATGATCTAGTCACCAATCACAACCAAGGGGAGGGACCTGCCATGGCCGACACTGACGCCATTCTCGTCGAACGCGACGGCCCGGTGACCATCGTCTCGATCAACCGGCCAGAGCGGCGCAACGCCGTCGATGGCGCCACCGCTCGAAAGCTGTTCGATGCGTTTCTCGCCTTCGATTCCGATCCTGAGTCATCGGTCGCGGTGTTCACCGGCACCAACGGCGCCTTCTGCGCCGGTGCCGACCTGAAGGCGACCGCAGCGGGCGATCGCGAGAAGCGCCGCGAGCTCGGCGGCCACAACACCATCGCGCCGATGGGGCCGAGCCGGCTGCGGCTCTCGAAGCCGGTCATTGCCGCGGTCGAAGGTCACGCAGTCGCCGGAGGGATGGAGCTCGCGCTGTGGGCCGACATGCGAGTGGTGGGTGAGGGCGCCGTGTTCGGCATCTTCTGCCGCCGTTTTGGCGTGCCGCTGATCGACCTCGGAACCATTCGCCTGCCGCGCCTGATCGGCCAATCCCGCGCGATGGATCTGATCCTGACCGGGCGGCCAGTCGATGCCCATGAAGCGCTTCAGCTCGGCATCGCCAATCGTCTGGTGCCGCAGGGGCAGGCGTGCGCGCATGCAGTCGCCCTGGCGAAGGAGCTCGCGAAATTCCCGCAAGCCTGCCTGCGCAACGACAAGCGCTCGGCGCTGCGGCAATGGGACCTTTCGGAAGAAGACGCGATCAACGACGAGATGGCCGGGGGCTTGAAGGTGATCGCCTCGGGTGAGACGCTTGCCGGCGCGACGCGCTTTGCGCAAGGTGCCGGCCGGCACGGCAAGTTCGAGTAGGGTGCGGACGCTGATTGCGTCGTCATTGCGAGCGAAGCGAAGCAATCCAGGGGCCCAAAAAACAAAACTGGATTGCTTCGGCGCTTCGCGCCTCGCAATGACGGAGACGGGAGAATTTCTTTGAGCGAATTCGTTAAAATCGAGCGTGGTCTCGGTCCGGAAGGCCGCATCGCCGTGGTGCGCTTCAACCGCGGCGACAATCTCAACGCCCTCTCCTCTGAGGCGATGCGACAGTTAACGGCGGCCGCGCGCAGCTTTGAAGAAGACGACGTGTCGTCTGTGGTGGTGCTGACTGGGACCGCAAAAGCGTTTAGCGCCGGCGCCGATCTGAAGGATCGCGAAGGCCGCGACCGCGGCTCAAAAGGCATCGGCGCGCTGCGCCGCCAATTGCGGCTCGGACCACGGCTGACGCGGGCCTGGCACGAGATGGAGCAGGTCACGATCGGCGCTATCGAAGGCTTTTGCATCGGCGGCGGCGCCGCGCTCGCGGTCGCGCTCGATTTCCGCATCATGGGCCGTGGCGGCCACATCCGCATTCCGGAGATTGCGCTCGGCATGAACATGAGCTGGCAGAGCGTGCCGCGCATGCTGCACCTGATGGGCCCGGCGCGCACGAAGCAGGCCGTGATCATCGCCGACGAGAAGATTTCCGCGCAGGAGGCCTACGAATGGCGCCTGGTCGAGCAGGTGGTCGACGACGGCAGGACCTTTGAGGCGGCAATGACGCTCGCCGAGAAAATCGCGCGCCAGCCGCCGATTCCCGTGGCGATGACCAAGCTCACTGTCAATCGTCTTGCGCACGCGCTCGACGATCTCGCAAGCCACATGGACCGCGACCAGTACGCGCTGGCGAGCCTGACCGACGACCACAAGGAAGGCGTCGCGTCGTTTCTCGAGCGCCGCAAGCCGCGCTTCAAGGGCAGGTGAGCGCGGTGGTGAACCTGCCGGTGGCGCTCGCGCCGTTCCGTCATCGCCTCGTCCACCTCGCGGACCGTCTCGCGGGCGAGGGTGGCTTGAAGATCGTCGCGATCGGCTCATCTACCACCCACGGCGAAGGCGACGTAAGACCTTACCCTGCTCGGCTGCAGGACGCCTTGAAGGCGCGATACCCGAAACGTGACATCAAGGTCGTCAACAAGGGCCAGAACGGTCAGGAAGCGCCTGACGAGCTCAAGCGCTTTCAGCAAGACGTGCTCGACGAGAAGCCGGATGTGGTGATCTGGCAGGTCGGCACAAACGCGGTATGGCACGGCGACGACCTCGATACCGCCGCAGCCGCGATCCGCTATGGGCTGGATCTGCTCGCCGACCTGCCGATGGATGTGGTGGTGATGGATTTGCAATACCTGCCGGCGGTCCTGACGCCGGACCGCATCGACGCCGCCGAACGGATGGTTGCCTTGATCGCCGACGCCGTGGCGACGGCGCGAGGTCCGGTGAACCTGTTCAAGCGCTTTGCCTACATGCGCGACTGGCACGAGCTGGAAAGAAGATCGTTCGACAGCATGATCGACCCAACCGATCTGTTGCGGCTCCATCACAGCGACTGGAGCATCCAGCGGGTCGTCGACGCGCTGGCCATGGTCATGCTCGACGCCATCGCGCCGGCGCCCGGAGAGTGGCCGCGGCGGGGTCAGGGCTCCGGCTCAGGCCGGACAAGTTAGGTCTTGCCTGATCTATGATTCGCATAAGATATATTATGGAATATATCGAATACGGACTTTCTCAAACCCTCACGGAAATCGCGAAAACCGTTGCGATTTTAACCAATTGCGCGGCGGCGGTGGTCACGCGAAATCGAACAGCCGCGCCGGATTATCGACCAGGATCTTGTGCTGCAGCTGCGGCTCGGGTGCGAACAATGGGATGAGATCGACGAGGTCGCCATCATCAGGCATCACCTTGACGTTCGGGTGTGGCCAGTCCGTCCCCCAGATCACGCGATCCGGCGCCGTCTCGACCAGCTTGCGCGCGAACGGAATGGCATCGTGGAACGGCGGCCCGGCTGTCGACACGCGCTCGAAGCCCGAGGCCTTCACCCAGCATTTCGGGTCGCGTTGCATCAGCTCGAGCAGGATCTTGAACGGCCGCTGCTCGAGCCCGGCAGACGCCGTGACGCGGGCCATGTGGTCGATCGTGTAGCGCACAGGCAGCTTCGCCAGTGTGTCGGCAAAGTCGGGCAGGTCGACCGCATCGAAATGCAGGTCGATGTGCCAGTCGAGCGGCGCCACCATGGCAACGATGCGATGGAACGTTGCCATGTCAGGCATGCCGCCGAGATGGCGGACGAAGTTGAAGCGGCAGCCGCGGAAGCCGCCGTTGTGGAGAGCACGGACGCCCTGCTCCGTGATGCTGCCGTCGATGTTGGCGACGCCGCGGTAGCGGCCGTTGGACACCGCGATGGCGTCGAGCGCGACGCTATTGTCGGTGCCGTGGACGGTCGCGTTGACGATGACGGCGCGGCCGATGCCAAGTTTCCTGTGCAGCGCCTGGAACGCCGACAGCGGCGCGTCGGGCGGCGTGTAGGAACGATCGGGCGCGTAGGGGTATTTGTCTCCGGGCCCGAAGATGTGGGTGTGCGCGTCGCAGGCCAGCGGCGGCAGCTTGAACACCGGCGTGCGAGGATTCGGATCGGGTCCCGGGATCGGTTTAACCATTGTTCTTCACCCTTTGGCGGCACATCAGGCGCGGCACTGACTCCAATATAAATCAACGCCTTGCGGTGATATCTTGCAAGCCATCTTGCGGCCCCGCCGGGCACGCGCATGTCCAGGAAGCGATATGCGCAAAGAAGATCATGAACCGCGAGCACCTGCGATGCGCAATGGCAAAACCGCTTACGATATCGGCCTCGACAAGAACAAGGCGAATTACGTCTCGCTGTCGCCGCTGAGCTTTCTCGAACGCTCAGCGCAAGTCCATCCCAAGCTGACCAGCGTGGTCTACGAGGATCGCCGCTTTACCTGGGCGGAGACCTATGCGCGGGCGCGCCGGTTCGCTTCGATGCTGGCCAGGCGCGGCATCGGTCATGGCGATACCGTCGCCGTGATGCTGCCGAACGTGCCGGCGATGTACGAGGCGCATTTCGCCATTCCGATGGTCGGCGCGGTGATCAATGCGCTGAACACCCGGCTCGATGCGTCCGCCCTCGCCTTCATGCTGGACCACGGCGAAGCCAAGGTGCTCCTGGTCGATCCCGAGCTTGCCGGCGTGATGGAAGACGCGTTGAAGCAGATGAAGGGCCCAAAGCCGTTCGTCATCGACGTCGACGACAAGACGTTTTCCGGCGGCAAGCGTATCGGCGAGATTGAGTATGAAAGCTGGATCGCACAGGGCGACCCAAAATTCGCGTGGTCGGTGCCTGAGGACGAATGGGATGCCATTGCGCTGAGTTACACCTCGGGCACCACGGGCAACCCGAAGGGCGTCGTTACCCATCACCGCGGCGCGTATCTCAACGCCGTCAGCAACATCGTCTCAGGCAATCTCGGCCTGCATCCGGTCTATCTCTGGACCTTGCCGATGTTCCACTGCAACGGCTGGTGCTTCCCATGGACGCTGGCGGCGGCGAGCGGCATCAATGTCTGCCTGCGCAAGGTCGATCCGGCAAAGATCTTCGAGCTGATCCCGAAGCACGGCGTCACGCACATGTGCGGTGCGCCGATCGTCTATGCCACCTTGATCAGCGCGCCATCGGCGCCGCGCGGCGCCAAGGCCACGCCAATCTCCGGATTGATCGCCGGCGCGCCGCCGCCAGTCGCGGTGATCCAGGGTGCCGAGGAGATCGGCATCACCCTCACCCACGTCTATGGTCTGACCGAAGTCTACGGCCCCGCCTCAGTCTGTGCGGAGCAGCCGGGCTGGGACGATCTGACGGTTGAAGAGCGCGCCGTGCTGAAGCGCCGGCAGGGCGTCGCCTATCACCTGCAGGACAAAGTCACCGTGCTCGACCCCGAAACGATGAAGCCTGTGCCGCACGATGGCGAGACCATCGGCGAAGTGATGTTCCGCGGCAATATCGTGATGAAGGGCTATCTCAAGAACGAGAAAGCAACCAAGGAGTCGTTTGCCGACGGCTGGTTCCACACCGGCGACCTCGGCGTGATCGACGGCGACGGCTACATCATCATCAAGGACCGCTCCAAGGACATCATCATCTCCGGCGGAGAGAACATTTCGTCGGTCGAGGTCGAGGATGTGCTGTACAAGCATCCGGCCGTGCTGTTCGCCGCTGTGGTCGCCAAGCCTGACAAGAAATGGGGCGAGGTGCCCTGCGCTTTCGTCGAGCTAAAGGACGGCGCCAAAGCCGACGAGGCCGAGATTCTGGCGTTCTGCCGCAAGCAACTGCCCGGCTTCAAATCGCCGAAGGCGGTGGTCTTTGGTCCGCTGCCGAAAACCTCGACCGGAAAAATCCAGAAGTTCGAGCTGCGCAAGCAGGTCGATTCGGTCGCGGCGATCGCGCAATAATGGTGCCGGACGCGCTTGCCGGCGCCTTTGCGCCCGTCGAGCAAGCGATTGCGCAGGGCCGCATTCCCGGCGCGGTTCTCGGTATCGTGACTGCGTCGGGCGATCGCGCGGTTGAGCATGGTGGGCGCGCGCAGGTCGTGCCATCGCCGATTCCGATGCGCCGCGAGACCATCTTCGACCTCGCTTCGCTCACTAAGGTCATCTTCACCACGACCACGGTCCTGCGGCTGGTCGAGCAGGGCCGCATGCGCCTCGACCAGCCGCTCGGCGAGTTGATCCCCGATCTCCGGCAGTATGATTTGTCGGCACCTGAACGAACACTGACGGTACGCCAGTGTCTGTCGCATCAGACCTTTCTGCCCGCGGTCGAACCGCTTTACACTTATGGTCAGGACGCAAGGACGTTGCGGGCATTCGTCCTGCAGCGCGTCTGGGCACACGGCTCGCCCGTCTACTCCGATATCAATTTCATCCTGCTCGGCATTGCGATCGAACGCGTCACCGGCAAGCCGCTCAGCCAGCAACCGCTCGCTCCTGGCTTCACGTTTTCACCTGAACCCGAGAGCTGCGCGGCAACAGAGCATTGCCAATGGCGCGAGCGCGTCTTGCGTGGCGAGGTCCACGACGAGAACGCCTTCGCGCTCGGTGGCGCCTCCGGTCACGCCGGGCTGTTTGGGCCGATCGATGCCGTGCTCGATTTTGCCAAAGCATTGCTCGACGGCTCGGCCTTCACCGCTGACAGCCTCGAGCTCTTGCGCACGCGGCAGTCAGATCGGCGCTCGCTCGGCTGGGAGATGCGTTACGACGGCTGGTCCGGTGGCAACTCATGCTCGGAGGCCACGATCGGTCATACCGGCTTTACCGGTACCGGGCTGTGGATCGATTTTCAGCGCGGCATCGCCTGGTCGCTGCTGACCAACCGCGTGCATCCGACGCGTCACTTCAATTCCGGGATCGTCCAGTTGCGGCAGGCCGTCGGCAATCTCGTCGATCGCGGGCTGCTAGCCGACCGTCACCTGCATCCCGTCATACGCCGGCACGATGCTCTCAGGCAGCTCTTGCCGCAACACCTCGTAATCGATGTCGGAGTGCATGTTGGTGATGATGGCGCGACGTGGCTTCATCCGCTTGATCCAGGACAGCGCGTCGGCCACGCTGAAATGGCTCGGATGCGGCGTGTAGCGCAGCGCGTCGATGATCCAGAGATCCAGATTCTCCAGCGCGGGTACGCTGCGCTCCGGAATATCGTTCACATCGGGCGTGTAGGCGACGTCGTTGAAGCGGTAGCCCAGCGCTGGAATGTTTCCGTGCTGGACCTGGAACGCGGACAAAGCGAGCTCACCACCCCTGCCCGTAATGGTTCTTTTCTCGCCTTCCTCGATCCCATGGTGATCGAGGATCGGCGGATAGTCACTGCCGGGGGGCGTCACGAAGCAATATCCGAACCGGATCAGGATATCCTTCGCCGTGGCCTGGTTGAGGTACACCGGAATGCGGCGCCGCATGTACATCACGACACCGCGCAGGTCATCGATGCCGTGCGTCTGGTCGGCGTGCTCGTGCGTCAGGAACACGGCGTCGACATGATCGACATTGGCGTCGAGCAATTGCTCGCGCAGATCCGGCGAGGTATCGATCAGGATCGCGTGGTGCCGGCATCGCCACGCTGCTCGATCAACAGCGAACAGCGCCGCCGGCGGTTCTTCGGGTTGTTGGGGTCGCAGACGCCCCAGCCGAGTGCCGGCCGCGGTACACCACCCGATGAGCCACAGCCCAAAATTGTCAGCGTCACGCTCATGCCGACGGTCTCATGCCGCCTTGACGGCACTCGGCCGCGGGACTTTGGAGAAGAAGTTGAAGAAGTTCTCGGTCGTTTGTCGCGCGATCTCCTCGAGCGAGACGCCGCGCACCTCGGCGAGGGTTTTTGCCGTCTCGACGACGAAGGCTGGTTCGTTGCGCTTGCCGCGATGTTTTCCCGGCGCAAGATACGGCGCGTCGGTTTCGACCATGATGCGGTCGGCCGGCAACTCGGCCGCGATATCGCGCAGGCCTTGCGTGCTCTTGAAGGTCAGGATGCCGGTGAATGAGATGGAGAGCCCGAGCGAGATGGCCTTCATGGCAAGCTCGCGGCCGCCGGTGTAGCAGTGCAACACGGCGCGGAACGGCCCCCTCGCCATTTCCTCGTCGAGAATCTTTCCGCAATCGCTCGTCGGCATCGCGGGTGTGGATCACGAGCGGCAGGCCGGTTAAGCGCGCGGCGGCGATGTGGGCGCGAAACCCCCTCGCCTGCGCCTCCGGCGATCCGTTCTTGTAGAAATAGTCGAGCCCGGCTTCGCCCAACGCGACGACCTTGGCCGGTTGGGTCAGCGCGACGAGCTCTTCGGCGCTGATGCCGTCTTCCTCGTCGGCATGATGCGGATGAGTCCCGACCGAGCAATAGACATTTGGAAAACGCGCCGCGATGTCGAGCAATTGCTGCTGCCGCCGCACCCGCGTCGAAATCGTCACGATTCTCCCGACGCCGGCGGCCTCGGCACGGCTGACAATGCCGTCGAGATCACCGGCGAAATCGGGGAAATCGAGATGGCAATGGCTGTCGACCAGCATCATCCCTTCTTCTCCGCAGTCGTCTCGACATAACGCGGGAACACCGGCGCCGGCGCCGGCAGCGCCGAGCCCGGCAACGATGCGTGTCGACAACGCGGCGAAATCCCGCTTGTCGGCGGCGATGCCGAGCAGGTCGAGCAGTTTTGCCGCAGATTGCGGCATGAACGGCTGCGCCAGGATCGAGACCTGCCGGATCACCTCCGCGGTGACATAGAGCACCGTGCCCTGCCTGATAGGATCGGTCTTGGCCAGCGCCCACGGCGCCTCACCCGCGAAATAGCGGTTGGCCTCGGCGACCACGGCCCACACCGTGTTCAGCACCTGATGCAGCTGCTGGGTCTTCATCGCCTCGCGCGCGGCGCCGATCATGGCGTCGGCTTGCGCCAGGATCGCCTTGTCGGTGTCGCTGAACGCAGCGGGCTTCGGCAACGCTGCCGCGAACTGGCGATTGACCATCGTCAGCGAGCGCTGCGCAAGGTTGCCGAGATCATTGGCGAGATCGGCGTTCGTGCGCGCGACGATTGCTTCATGGTTGTAGCTGCCGTCCTGTCCGAACGACACTTCGCGCATGAAGAAATAGCGGACCTGGTCGACGCCGTATTGCGCGGCCATCGCGAAGGGATCGACCACGTTGCCGACCGACTTCGACATTTTCTCGCCGCGGTTCAACAGGAAGCCGTGACTGAATAGTCGCTTCGGAACCTCGACGCCGGCCGACATCAGAAATGCCGGCCAATAGACGCCATGAAAGCGCACGATGTCCTTGCCTGTCACGTGCAGGTCGGCCGGCCAGTAGCGCTTGAACGTGGCGCTATCGGTGTCGGGATAACCCACAGCTGTGATGTAGTTGGTCAACGCGTCCATCCAGACGTACATCACATGCCCGGGCGCGCCGGGGACCTTGACGCCCCAGTCGAACGTCGTCCGCGAGACAGAGAGATCCTGCAAGCCGCTCTTCACGAAGCTGACGACCTCGTTGTAGCGCTCGCGCGGCAACACAAAGTCCGGCGCGCGCTCATAGAGCGCGAGCAGCTTGTCCTGATACGCCGACAGGCGGAAGAAATAAGTCTCCTCCTCCGTCCATTCGACTGGCGAGCCCAAAGGCTCGCGTCGGATGCCATCGGCGCCCACGGTCGTCTCGCTCTCGTCGAAATACGCTTCCTGCCGAACGGAATACCAGCCGGCGTATTTGCCGAGATAGAGATCGCCCGATTTCTCGATCGCAGTCCAAAGGGCCTGGCACGCCTTGATGTGACGCGGCTCGGTGGTCCGGATGTAATCGTCGTATGAGACATTCAGCGCCGTCATCATGTCCCTGAAGCGCGCCGAATTTCGGTCCGCCAGGGCAATCGGGGTCAGCCCTTCGGCAACCGCCGTCTGTTGCATCTTCAGGCCGTGCTCATCCGTTCCCGTCAGAAACAGGACATCGAAACCGTCGAGGCGCTGGAATCGTGCAATCGCATCGGTCACCATCGCCGTGTAGGCGTGGCCGATGTGCGGCACGCCGTTCGGGTAGAAGATCGGCGTGGTGAGAAAATAGGGCTGGCGGGCGGTGGCTTTTTCGGTCGTCATGATCTGACTAAAATTGTTTGAGTTCGCGAGGACTTGAGGACGAATCGAGATGCGCTGCGGTCAGCGCATGGCCTCAGCGAGCATTCCAAACACCGAAAAAACCAGCGGTTTCCGTTCCAAGTTGTATTCCTGAGTATCACGCGCGTCGCGCAGCACCTTTTCCCACACCTCGGAAACCCGCGCAAGGCTTGCCAGATTGGCGTTGGAGCCGTCGCCGAGCCGCGCGATCAGCCAGCGCTCCACCGTGTCGACAAAAGCGGCAAGCGTCGTCCGGTCGGTGCCGGCCAGTGCATCCCCCAGCGCATGCAGCGCTTTTTGGTCGACGTTGGGCAGCGATCCCAGCAGTTGCGCGGTCCGCTCCTGGAGGCCAAGCGCGGAGCCGCCAAGCAACATCAGGGCGCGCCCGACGCTGCCCTCGGAGGCCTCGGCGGCTTTGTGCAGCGCTGCGTCGTCATCCGGCAGGCCCACGGCGGCGGCCGCAGCGCGGATCACGTCCGCCGTCGCAAGCGGCCGCAGCATCAGCTTGCGGCAGCGGGACTGGATCGTCGCCAGCACCCGCGCCGGCGCGTTGCTGAGCAGGAGAAACAGCGAGCGCGGCGGCGGCTCCTCGACAACCTTGAGCAGCGCGTTGGCCGAGTTGGCGTTGAGTTCATCGACGGTATCGACGATGCAAACGCGCCAGCCACCGCCGGCCGCGGTCGCGCCGAAGAACGTCACGGTCTTGCGCGCATCTTCGACCGAGATCGCCGTGCGCAGCACGCCGCGATCGTTCAGCGTGCGCTCGAGCACAAGGAGTCCGCCGTGGCTGCTGCCGGCGATGTGTTTTGCCGGTCGCACTCGCTGGATCGACCTCGAGTGTCGCCGCGCGCTGCACCTCGGGTGCAGCGGGCTCCGGGTGCGCCAACACGAAGCGCGCCAGGCGATAGGCCAGTGTCGCCTTGCCGATGCCGGGCGGGCCACCGATCAGCCAGGCATGCGGGATACGGCCGCCTCGGTAGGCGTCGAGCAGCATCGCTTCGGCCGCAGGGTGCCCAAAGAGCACGTTCGTCTGGCGCGGCGCGCGAACCTCGATTTCAGCTTCGTCGCGCTTCGCCATCACGCAACAGTCGCCGCCAGGCTGGCAGGCTGCGCCGGGACGGTAAGCTTCTCCGTCAGTACAGCCCAGACGCGGTCGGCGACGGTTGCGATGTCGGCGTCG
Source organism: uncultured Alphaproteobacteria bacterium (assembly GCA_963763485.1). Classification (GTDB taxonomy): domain Bacteria; phylum Pseudomonadota; class Alphaproteobacteria; order Rhizobiales; family Xanthobacteraceae; genus CAWCKS01. Next base: position 554,182 of record CAVXOW010000003.1, read on the forward strand.
GCGGCGACCAGCACGCAGCGCAAGGGATCGTCGACCGTGATCTGGCGAAACGCATCGCGCAGCTTGCGATGAAAGCCCAGGTCTTCCGCCTCGAAGCGGTCCGCCGCCGCGAGGCCGCGGCGCGCCGCGGCCCGCGCGAGGCCGACTTCGGCTGGGACATCGAGCACGAGCGTCAGATCAGGCTGCAGGTTGCCGATCGTGACGCGCTCCATCGCCTTGATCAGCTTGATGTCGGCGGCACCGAGCTTGCCCTGATAGACGCGGGTGGAATCGAAGAAGCGGTCGCACAGCACCCAGGCACCGGCGGCAAGTGCCGGCGCGATCACGCGCCGCACATGGTCGTCGCGTGCGGCCGCGAACAGCAGCGCCTCGCCGTCGGCGCCAAGCACCTTGCCGACACCTGACAGCACAAGATGTCGGATGATCTCGGCTCCGGCCGAGCCGCCGGGTTCGCGGGTCACGACGGTATAGACACCGGCGGCGCGCAGCCGGTCGGCCAGCAGCTTGACCTGGGTCGACTTGCCGGTGCCCTCGCCGCCTTCGAAGGTGATGAAGCGGCCGCGTGTCGAAATCGCCAAGCAAAACTCCTTACAACTTGCCGACGCCGGCGCGGAGCCAGCCGATCACCAGTTCACTTGCGGTATCGAACGCGCGCCGCGTCATCGAGCCGGTTCCGACCAACTCGGAGGCATAGACCGGCACCTCGACGGCGACATTGGGCCCGCGCCAGACGCGCACGGTCCCGACCAGTTGTCCGCTGTCGACCGGCGCACGCACCGGCCCTGTATAAGTAATGCGCGCCAGCAGTTTGTCTGCCCCGCTCTTCTGCACCATGACGCCAACGGGTTCCCTGGCCGTCAGCGCTACCGACGAACTCTGACCGCCGAACACCTTCGCGTAGCCGACAATCTGGCCCGCCTCGAACAGGTGTCTCACCTCGAAATTGCGGAACCCCCACTCCAGCAATTTCTTGCCTTCGGTGAGGCGATCGTCCGGGTCTTCGACGCCATTGATGGCAACGATGAGGCGGATGCCGTTCTGGACGGCGGAGCCGACCATGCCGTAGCCGCCATCCTTGGAGAAACCGGTCTTTAGCCCGTCGGCGCTGGTCAGCGCGTTGAGCAGGGCGTTGCGGTTGGTCTGGTAAATCTTGTTCCAGGTGAAGTCGCGCTCGTTGAATAGCTTGTACTGTTCCGGATAGGTCTTGATGATGAAGCGGGCGAGTTTTGCGATCTCGCGCACACTCATCTGGTTGGCAAGATCGGGCAGGCCCGAGGCATTGGCGAACGTCGCGTCCGCCAGGCCGATCTCTCTTGCGCGCTTGGTCATCAACTCAGTGAACCCGCGCTCGTTGCCGGAAATACCTTCGCCGAGCGCGATCGCGCCGTCGTTCGCATTCAGGATCACAAGGCCGCGCAAGAGGTCCTGGACCGCGACGCGGCTGTGGATCGCCGCAAACATGGTCGGGCCGCCCGACGGCGCGCCGCCGTGACGCCAGGCGTGCTCGCTGACAACATATTCGTCTGTTGGTTTGATATCGCCGCTGGCCAGCTTGTCGAACACGACGACCGCCGTCATCATTTGCTGCATGCTGGACGGTGCGGTCGGCTGATCGGCGCTCTTCTCGAACAGCACGCTGCCGCTGTCGGCATCGATCAGAATTGCGGTGGGCGCCTCGGTCTCGTAGCCGCCCTCCTCCTTCTTCGCGCCCTGTACGCTTTGATTGGCGGCGAGTGCAATACCGTTCGCGATCAGACCTGCCGCCAACAGCGCGCATGCAATCGCTGCCCGAGCACAGCGCGGAGCGCGTACGATACGGCGCAAGCTGTCAGCGAAGTCACTCATCGCCAATTCCTAGCACAGCTGACAGGCCTCCGACGCCTTTGCGCGCAAGTCCACAGCATTAAGGCGCCACTCCGTGTCAAAATCAGGTGCCGCTCCGGCGGGCGGCAACGAGATTTCGAACGAAACGTTGATTGGTCGGCTGAGGGCGACGTTGCGGGCGCTGAGAGGCGATTTAGTACAGCCCGCGCCCGGCCATCGGATCAGGCGAGGCGCCAAGGCTCGCCGGCGCGTAAGCCGACACCGGCCGGGACATCCGCGCGACCGGCTGGCTCTCCAACTCTTCGACCGGCAAATCGTAGGAGACCTCACGCGGATTGAACAGCACGCGCTCGTCCACACTGGCGCGCCGCGAGGCCGACATTTCCGAGGTCGCATTCAGCGAGGCAACGTCGGCGCTGGTGTTACCGAGCGAGTACGGCCTGCCCTCCGGGATCGGCACCTGGCCGCGGATCCGCCCGACCGGCGAAGCAACCTCCGGCACGAACGGTTTTGCCGAAGCGACCATGACAGCCGACGGCGCCGGCGCCGGCACGCCGGTGCGCAGCGTCGCCTCCAGCAAACGATCATCGGAACCTTCGAGCGGCGCCCGGCCGACATACTCGACCCGCACCCGTGCGACGCCAAAGCCATCAAACTCGAGCAGCTTCGCTGCCCGCGTCGATACGTCGATCAGACGGTTACCGTGATAGGGGCCGCGGTCGTTGACGCGCAGGATGAGCGACTTGCCGTTCCGGATATTGGTGACGCGTACATAACACGGCATCGGCAGCGTCGGATGCGCCGCCGTCAGCGCGGTCATGTCGAAGATTTCGCCATTGGCCGTCTGGCGCCCGTGAAAATCATCGCCGTACCAGGACGCCATACCCTCGGCGCGATAGTGGATGTCTTCCTCCGGGACGTACATCCGACCGGCGACCGTGTAGGGCTTGCCGACCCGGTAGGTGCCGCCGCCCTTCGGCACGGGATCACCGAAGTCGACCAGGCGCGCCGATGAGGCCACCCCGTATTTCGGATCGATACGCGAGGACAGCTTGTCGGACGAGGCGCAACCGGCCACCGCAAGGCAGGCGGCTCCAATCGTCGCCCAGCAAGCAAGGCGTGCACTTGTGCCGCGGGATTGCGTCCCCATACGTCCCCAAGAACTCTTGTACGTCCCCAAGACTCTTGGCCCTGCGCGCCAAAAAGTCTTTGGCGGCCGACCATCGAACGAAACCATAAGATATCGCTGCGATATCCTCAGGATTCGTTAAAGCCGCGATCTGGCGGCTGCTTCCCATCCGTTCAAAACGTTATCCCAGCCGCATGGCGGCGGAAATGGGGCGCCGCACAGGCTGGTGAACGGCAGGTTTCATTTTGCGTTTCGTGCGTGGCAAATCGGCACCACCTGGTTGGGCCCGTTGACCCCTGCCGGGGTCGCTCCTAAATTCGGTCGGAACTGAGCTTATTCAGAAATTGCAAGAAGAACCTGCAAGAGAACCCGAAAGGCGGCCATTGGTGAGCATTGCCGAAGCCTATGATCATCGCGATCCCCGATCGCTGCTGGTGCCGCCGCGGCCCGCGCCGAAGCCGGACACCATGTCGACGATCAGGCGGATGGCCGCGGTCCGGCGCAGCGGCATCGATGGCTGGGGCAAGGCCGCCTATGAGGAAGACATTCTGAAAGGCCGCTTCCTTGGGCAGAACAATTTCATCGTCAACGCGCCGGATGCGATCCGCCACGTACTGATTGAGAACTACGAGAATTATACGCGCACGACGATCGGGATCCGCGTGCTGCGTCCGATTCTGGGCAGCGAGGGCCTCTTGCTGTCGGAAGGCCGGGCCTGGAAGCACCAGCGTCGTACGCTCGCGCCGGCGTTCTCGCCGCGCGCGGTGATGATGCTGGTGCCGCATATGCATGCGGCGATCGACGACGCCATCAAAGACCTCAACAGCCACGTCGGCGAGACGGTCGACCTGCGCGAGGCGATGCAGCGGCTGACGCTCGATATCGCCGGCCGCACCATGTTCTCGTTCTCGATCGATAAATTCGGTCCCGAGCTGCGCGCCTTCGTGATGGAGTACGGCACCCAACTGGCGCAGCCCTACCCGCTCGATATGTTGCTGCCGCTCAACTGGCCGAGCCCGCAGGATTTCAAGCGCCGGCGTTTTCGCAAGCGGTGGACCGGCTTCATCTCGAAACTGATCGAGGAACGGCGCCAGGTAAAGTCGACCGATGGCGCGCCGCGTGACCTGTTCGACCTGATGGTTCAAGCGCGCGATCCGGAAACCGGCGAAGCCTTCAACGACGCCCAGCTCGGTGACCAGGTCTCGACCATGATCCTCGCCGGTCACGAGACAACAGCAACCGCGTTGTTCTGGGCGCTCTACCTCTTGGCGCTGGATCCTGCGACGCAGGATGAGGTCGCTCGGGAAGCGCTTGACGCTGCGGCGTCAGGTGAGTTCACGATGGAAAAGCTGAAGTTCACCCGCGCCGTGCTCGACGAGACCATGCGGCTCTATCCGCCGGCGTTCCTGATCGCGCGCGCAGCCGCAGCACCCGACGTCATCGCCGGAAAGCCGGTGCAGAAAGGCGACATCGTCCTGATCTCGCCGTGGATCCTGCACCGTCATGAAAAGCTGTGGCGGGACCCGAATGCATTCGATCCGCGGCGCTTCCTGACCGGCACGCCACCGGACCGCTTCGCCTACCTGCCGTTCGGGGTCGGGCCCAGAGTATGCATCGGGGCGCAGTTTGCGCTGGTCGAAGCGACGCTGTCGCTGGCGCGGCTGATCGCCTCGTTCCGTGTCGAGCTCCGCTCGAATGAGCCAGTGATGCCGATCGGCGTCGTCACCACCCAGCCCGATCACGCCCCGCCGTTTGGGCTGACAAGACGCGCGCACTAACGAAAACGCGTGCCTCGCAGGGCGAGACACGCGTTCGTCACTCATCCGCGGCAGCTGATTTCAGTTATAGACCCGAGTAGCCCCGCGGCAGCGGATCATTCTCCGGCTCCTGCTCGCGCAAATACGTCAAACCACACACCACCAGGCGCTCGGGATCGGTCTCGCCTGCCGACGCAATCGTCTTCAAATACTCCGACAATCGATTACGGGCGCGCTCCGCGACGTCCGGCGTGCGCATCAAGCCAAAAATATTGATCGTGCGTTCGATGACCTTGTCCATCCAAACCCTCTTGCTGAATGTTTCGTAAACAGGCGGGATAACCAACGGCCCGCACTCACCGCCGTTCCCGAAATTCGCTCAGTGCAGGGCTCCATTGCCTCCGGAACCATTTCGGTCGTTCGATAAGCGATTGATTTATTGAGACAATTGCATCCTCACGAAACTCGAGAAAGCGCTTTTGTTTCATCGCGCGCGGGCCGACGAAACACTCGGTCCCATCCGCGAAACCGTTTTCCCTCGTCCACGCAGGAATCCGGAAACCGACATGGTCTACAACTCTGTGCATCGGGATTGGCGGTCGGTTGGACAAACGATCTGGACCGCGGGCGCATAGGAGGACATCCCAATGACCAAGTTTTCATTCACTGGCGGCAAGGCTTTCATCGCTGCGGGTCTCATGCTCGGCATGATTTCGACCGCGCACGCCTACACCGCCGAGCAGCAGCAGCTCTGCACCGACGACGCCTTCCGGCTGTGCAGCTCCGAAATTCCCGATATTGATCGCGTGACGGCCTGCATGATCAAGCACAAGGCCGAGCTCAGCCCCGCCTGCAAGTCGGTGATGGGCCCCGCTCCCTCCGACGCGCGCGCCACCCCCGTGACAAGCACGACGCAGGTGAAGGCGTCGAAGCCGATGAACATCACCCCGCAAAAGACCAGGCGCGCGGGCGTCTAAGCCGAGATCTTTCCGAGTTTACTCAGACGACGAGTGAGACCGCTGGTGATCCCGCAAGGGGCACCGGCGGTTTGCTTTTGTGGGCATGTTGAATGCCCCGCTTCTCTCGACTTGGGGCTTCGGACTGCTATAAGCGCGGAACACGCGCAGGCGAACGGATGGGTGGCCGAGTGGTTTAAGGCACCGGTCTTGAAAACCGGCGTACCCGCAAGGGTACCGTGAGTTCGAATCTCACCCCATCCGCCAGAATAGGTATTAAGTAGCTGAAATAATTACACTATTTAGATCGATTCTACAGCTACGCACAAACCTAGGACAATGCGGCAGGGATGCTCCGAAACACGGGAGCATCTCGAATGCTGGCGAAAATTTCTTCTCAACCATTTGTTCACGCGACTGGACTAACTCAACAGCGGGGTCGGGCCTTCGTATCGGTTGAGTTTTGAGTCTATGTCTTGGCCCTCCCCCGGCGAGCTCGTGCGCGTTTTCTTGCTGGCGCTTCTAACCGCGCTCGCAATTTCCGATATTCAAGCGCACTCCAATCCGCCTCAAGGCTGCCGATGGCAACTTATCGACCTGCAGGAAAGCGCGGCTTTTGCCCGCGGGCAACTTATCTGCTCAGCCCTAACAGCTAACGCGCGAAACTAGGCATTGGCCTTCTTTGCCCTCCGTCGTTCGCGCCATGTGTCTGGCTTCCGAACATCCGGCGCCGGCGGCCCATCTGGCCCCTTTGAGGCTAATGCGCTCGTAGTCGCCAAGGCCCATCTTGCGAGCTCGGCCGGCAATCATGAATTGGAAGACCCAGGCCTTGGTCTTTCGCTTGTCCAGCTTGCTAACCTGCAGATACAAGCCGCCGCCATCGCCATATGACCCCGGCGCTAGATCGCGTACGGTCTCTTTCACCGTCAGTTTGTTGATGACCCTGCCCACTGTCCGCCTTCGGCTTGCGCACAATCCTACGCACAAATCCGAGTGAGAGGCTATGAGAACCCTTGAAGATTGTCGAGAACGTCAGAATTGATGTTGTGCCGATTCCACAGGCGCTTTCGATAAGCAGTGAGAACGTGTGAGATTAAAATTGCACGGACACCCCATCCGCCACATACCAATCAGGATCACCTCTGGCCGGAGGACGATGTTACCGAACGACGAAGTGCTCTTTCGATGGCCGCCCGGGCAATCGAGACGTGCGGTTCGCCGCGGTCCGCGGCCTCTGCCAGCAACGCCGCGGCGCTGATCCAATCGACGCGCGCTTGCTCGCTTGGCGGCAGTTGACGAATAAATCCCCGAGCCTCCGCGAGTGTTCTCAGGGGAAGGCGACCGACGGGCTTGATAGGGACCTCAAACCGCAAAAACCAAGGCATTCTGAAATCAGCGTCATCATCGTAAAAGAATTTGGGCGAGGCCGCGGTATCCGTTGTGTCGACGCCCGCGGCCTCTGATCGCGCGAGTATGCAGGCCAACTGGGAAAGTAACGGCCATCTCACGCGACTGATCTCAGTCAAAATTCAATGAGAGACGGGATCAAGAAGAGTCGTCCGTTAAGGTTGCTGTGAGGCGGCGATATCGATGCGCAGCCGGGAGCTTGCCTTGGCGACGTTAGCTACTTGCGTCTAGCGGCCGAGAAATGTTGGACGCATCGAACCGCAATCATCGGACTGATGGCCGTTCTGCGGGGCACAACATTATTAACGCGGCCAAATTATTAACGCGGCCAAGGCAAGAACGACCGCAAACGTGCCCCCGGCGCTGCGCTTGAGCGTCAGGCACTCGGCCAATTTCACGCGATGTTCGACGAGCTTGCTCTGAATAGCGCCGCAACTCACGCCATCCGTCACCAACACTGCGCGATATCCGAGACGCGGTCTGGATCAAACCATCCAGCGATTCCCGAGAGCAAGGCCGGCCTGCCCGAGGCTCAACCCCGCCGCCGCTCGTAGCAATGGAAGCCGCCATAAATTCCGGAACGGTCGCGCTCAAAGCCGAGTTGGCTACGTTCGGCGTCGCGGCGCCAGGTTTGCCCGAGGTCCACAAGCGGCGGAGTCTCGAGCGGCGAATTCAACTCCGGCCGTGCGAAAGATCACCCGCACCGTGTCCTTGCCGGCACGGTCGATCGCGTTCCAGAGCGCGCGAATTTCCCCCGGTGCCATCCAGTCCTGCGAATCCAGCACCACGACCGCGTCGACTTCGCGCGCCGGCAAACTTTCCAGAAATACGCGAAGGTTGGCATGAACCGGCACAACCCGTCCCGCCCCTGCCTTCATCCGCTCGAACTGGCTCTGCTGCAAATAGGGAGGCAGGCACTTGTCGCCCGGGCCGGCGTAGCCGCGGCGCAGCGCCTGCCAGGCGAAATAGTTGTTGTCGTTGGGATGGGCATTGATCAGGCGCAGCACGCGGTCGTGCAGCACCTCGTTCAGCGGGCGATCGCCGCCGAGCAGCACGCGCTGTTGCGGGGGAATCCCCAAGCTGAACAACAGCGCGGGCGTCCGCGTCATCACGCGCGCGAAGCGCGAATGAAACTGATCGTGCAGGCGATCGAGCGCGCGCTGTCGCTCCGGCGAATCGAGCTCGCCTTCAAGCAATGCGGCAAGATCGATCCGCGCGACTTTCGCGATCCAGTGTCCGAAGCCGATGAACCGGCCAAGCGTGCCGTGGCGGAAGAAGCCATCGCTGAAATAGCCGTATCGCGGCCGGCCACGGAAATCGCGCTCGTCCCAGAATTCGCGCGCGCTATCGTCAAGAAAGGGCTGGAGCTGCTCGCGGTAACGGTCGGCGTTCTGCACCGAGGCGGCGTTGCCGAAGAATTGCCAGAACTCGGCGTACTCGGAGAACGCGCGAAGCCCGGCCAGCTTCAGCTTCAACAGCGCGAGGTGCGCTTCATTCAGATCGACGGCAAACACCCGATGCGGCTCGGCCGTCAGGTAGGACAGCGCGTTGCAACCGCCCGACGAGATGGTGACGATCGTCGATCCGCTGGGCAGCTCCAGGGCCGCAAGATCGGCTTCAGGATCCTCCCAGATCTGCGTGTAAACCAAGCGACGAAACCAGACCGCGAACAACTTGTCCCAGAGCGTCGACTCGCCGGCGTCTCGGCTGTTCCGGACTGCCGCAGCGATAAGATTGGATTTCATTCGCGCTCCGAATCAAACAATTCCAGCGACGCTAGAGCTCGATCGCAAAGGTTTTGAGACAGCACCCGGCCACGCTTGTCACACCGTTGTCGCGTGAACGCCGGAAGCAAGATCGCCCTCTGACGCATGGCGAATTGAACAATGCTGATCTCGCAATCAAGCCCTGGATCCGACGCAGCGTGGTCGCTCGGCGCCACGAATCGCATGAACCGGATGTACCGCTGGCAGCGCTACATCTATGACGCCACGCGACGATACTACCTGCTGGGCCGCGACCGGCTGCTCGCCGAGCTTCGGGCTGATGCCGGCACGACCATTCTTGAAATCGGCTGCGGCACGGGCCGTAACCTGATCCAGGCTGCGCGGCGCTATCCGGGCGCGTGGCTTTTCGGAATTGACGTATCGACGGAGATGCTGACGTCGGCGACATCCGCGGTCGCTCGCTGCGGGCTCACGGACAGGATTTGCTTGGCCCATGGTGATGCAACAGCATTTGACGCCCCCGCCCTGTTCGGCATCGCAGCCTTCGACCGCGTTTTCATTTCTTACAGCCTGTCGATGATTCCCGACTGGCCTCGCGTCCTTAACGCGGCAGTCTCCCATCTCGCCGCAGGCGGCAGTTTGCACGTCGTCGATTTCGGCAATCAGGAGCAATTGCCGCAGGCTTTCCGGACGCTGCTGCTACGATGGTTGGCCCTGTTCGATGTCTCCCCGCGCGGCGATCTCGAGCAAACGCTGCAACAGCTTGCCAGCGACGCCAGTGCCGAGCTTCGCTATGAGGAGCCGCTGCGTGGTTATGTGCAGCTTGCCGTCCTGACACTTCCAGCCCACGAGAACGGCGCGTCACAAGGCCTTCAGCACGCTGCGCCATCCCTCCAGCGCGCCAAACATCACAACTGCCACGACGAACGGGATGACGTGATAAAATAGGCGGAACAGCAGTAGCGCGGCGATCAAGGGTTCGTCGTGTTGTCCGCCAAGGCCGACCAGGATCGTCGCATCAAACGCTCCGATCCCGCCGGGCATGTGACTGACGAAACCAAGCACCATCGCAGCCGCGAACACTGCGGTGACGGTTGCAAGCCCCACATTGATCTCCGGCGGGATCAGCATGTACATCGCAGCCGCTGCACAGGACAGGTCGACGATCCCGACTACGATCTGCAACAGCACGGCGCGCCCGGACGGCAATCTGAGCGTCCATTTGCGACGGCCGATGACCCGTGGGCCGGTCCCAACCCAGCCCAGATACCCGAGAATGCCTGATAGCAACGCCATCGCCAGCGAACGGCTCATCCATGGCGGAAGTGCGCCCAGCGAGCCGATCGCAAGCGGAGCGATGGATCCGCTCAATCCAAGGATCGTCAGATTGCCGAGCCAAAACGTAATGCCGGTCAGAAAACAGATCCGCGCGACGTCGCCGGCGCTGACGCCATGCGCCGAGTAGATGCGATAGCGAATTGCCGCCGACACGGGCAGCACGGCGCCAATGCCGTGGGCGATCGGATAACTGACAAAACTGGCGAGTGCCGCTGTTCGATAGCTGACGTTGTCGAGACCAATGGTCCGGACGGCAAGCAGATCGTACGCGGTCAGGCTGAGGTATGACCCGACGACGAGCAGGAATGCCGCCCCTGCTCGCAGCCTGCTGGTTTGTCGCAGCGCATCGACGATTTGGTCGAGGTGAACGTTGCGGAGGACATTGGCCAGGGCAACGAGAGCGATACCGGCGATGGCGATGCTGACGAGGGCGCCGACCCCCTTCCAGCCGACGTAGCCGCGAAACGCAGCGCCCAATGCCGCAAGCATCGTTGAGTGAAGCTTCCATCCTTGCGTCACCAGTCGGCGACGATCTGCCGCCGCCGTGAGTCGCATGCACGATTGATGTGTGGCATGGCGTTGTGACAGCAGCGCAACTTGCCGCTGACTTGTCGTTGGCTAGGCCTTATGCCGCCCCATCCTTCTGCAAGGTCTCCGTTGAGCCCCTCAATCGCCTTCGCCCAGAGGCTGTGTATCGGAAAACAATCGCGTCAGGCCCCTGCGCCGCCACATTCCCTCGCGAATCTCTGAGTACGTCTTGTTCGGCTCGCGTTGTGTCGTCCGAACGTCGGACGGCGGCGCCAGGGGACCAGCAGTATTGTGAAGCGAGGCCGCGGAGGCTCGCCGCGGCGTATTTTCGCATATGTTTTTGAAGTAGCTTTACGGGGGCGGTCGTGAATTTGCTGTTCGCCGCGCGGCGCTTGCGGCAAGTCTGGTGGATGCGCATCGCCATAGGCATGGCGATGTTTGCGATCGCTTTTCTGGTGCGCTGGACGATCAAGGTCGACGGCTTCCCGTTCATCACGTTCTTTCCCGCGGTGCTTGCGGCCGGAATGCTCGGCGGGGTCAGCGCCGGCGCGATTTGCTCCGTACTCGGTCTCGTCGCCGCGCGTTATTACTTTACGTCGCCCTCGTTCTATCTCGGCCTCAACACCGCGACGTCGCTGGTCCCGCTGCTGCTGTTTGCGCTCGCCGCGGGAATCGAGCTGTTGCTGATTGGCCTGCTGAACCGTGCCATCGACGAGCTCTGGCTGGCGCGCGAACGGTCCAACACGCTGTTCCAGGAGCTGCAGCATCGCGTCGCAAATAACCTGCAGTTCGTGGCGGCGCTCCTGCATTTGCAGCGCAAGCTGCCGCTCGGCAAGGACGAGGCGCTTGCGAGCGCCAACGCGCGGCTCGAGATCATGGGCCGCATCCATCGCAAGCTCTACGATCCGGCCAACGCCGATCGCCCCATCACCGATTTCCTGCGCGATCTCTGCGGCAACCTGATCCAGTCTGCCGGCACGAACCGCGTGACGCTCAAGGTGATCGATGCCCCGTTGAAGCTCTCGTTCGAGAAGGTTATCCCAATTGCGCTGATGGTCGCCGAGATCGTGACCAACTCGCTCAAGCACGCTTTCCCCGATGACCGTGATGGCTCGATCACGATCGCATTGACAGAGGAACCAGCGCCGCTCTGCACGCTCACTGTTGCCGACGATGGTGTCGGCTTCGCTGACGCCAGGGGCAATGGCACGAGGGAAGGTCTCGGTCGCCGCGTCATCGAAAGTCTCGCGTCGCAACTCGACGCCACGACGGTCTCCAGCACAGATCATGGCGCACGGGTCGCCATCACGTTTCGGCCGTGACGTCTATCGAAAGGGAAAGAGACCGCCCAGCGGGAGGCACGCTGGGCGGTCCACACCTGAAAGCACTGTCCATGCCCAGTGCCGTCAGTTGAAAAAGATTGCCTCACTCCAACGGCGAGGCGCCGTAGCTGCCGAACGACGAAGGCAGCGTGCCGATCGAAGCCGGCGACTGACCAAGACCGCCGGTGCCGCCATCGGCGCCGGGAATACCACCGGGGATCATGCCGCCGATTGAGGACATCATTCCGGAGCCCATCATCTTCGACATCATCGACTGCATCGAACCGCCGCTGCGGCGGGCGTGATGCGTGGACGCGGCGTTTGCCGCCTGGGTGAAACTCGCGCCCGCCAGCAGGCAGATCGTGGCTGCAATCAAAAACTTCTTCATCGTCGTTCTCCCGTCCAGTGCCGGGAACGACCGTCGTTCCCCGTAGCATGGCTTGACCTTCGCAGAGTTCGCGATGGGTGAATGTGACCCACCTCACATTAGAAAAATGAAGACCGGACCAGCCGCCGGTCGTCAGGGCACAACAAAAGCCCGATAGCATGAAGCACTTTTCGCCATTGTTCCGCCGTCCGGACCTTGGTTTGATCGGCCGGCACAACAACAAGATCGCTCGGGAACCCAGGGACATGATTAGACACGCTGCTCGCGGACTACTGGCCGCATTGCTCCTCACCATCACGATGCCGTGCGGTCCCGTTTGGGCCCAGGATTATGATGCGATCGTCGCATCGCCCGACCGCAGCGATGCGGACCGGCAGACCGACCAGCGCCGCGCGCCTGCGAAGATGCTCGCCTTCACCGGTGTCAAGACCGGCATGAAGGTGATGGATATCGAGGCCAACGCCGGTTACAGCACCGAGCTTCTTGCGCGCGCGGTCGGTCCGACTGGCAAGGTCTACGCGCAGGATCCACAGGCGCTGATCGACTCACTCGTCAAGGACAAGTTCGACGTCCGCGCGAAAAGCCCCGCCATGCAAAACGTCGTGCACGTGATCCGCCCGTTCGATGATCCGGTGCCATCAGACGTCAGCAATCTCGACCTGATCACGATCTTTTACGCGTATCACGACATCACCTACATGCAGGTCGATCGCGCCGCGATGAACAAGAAGCTTTTGGCGGCGCTGAAGCCGGGCGGTTTCCTCGTGATTGCCGATCACTCGGCACGTCAGGGCGACGGCGTCTCAGTGGCCAAGACCTTCCATCGCATCGAGGAAGCCACGTTAAGGCAGGAAATCGAGGCGGCAGGGTTCAAGGCGGTCGCCCAAGGGGACTTCATGCGCAATCCGGAGGATTCGCGCGACTTCATCGTCTTCAAGCCGAAGGTGCCGGTCGACAATTTCGCGCTAAAATTCCAGAAGCCCTGAGTTTGATCCGTCATCCTGAGGTGCGCGCGCGTTCGCAAAAAAAACTGCGCGTTGCTTCTCGTGCGTGGGCCTCGAAGGATGAACGGCCCGAGCCGTCGCCCTTCGAGGCTCGGCGCATCAAACTCAGCAAAAGAACCTAGGCTCAGTCACGCCGAGCACCTCAGGGTGACGGTCGATGCTTACGCGTTCAACCGCCGCGCCCCTTCGGCGTAGCCGATCCGCTGTTCCGGCGCGACCGGGTGGCGCGAGCGTACGCGATTGATCAGCAACTTGACGTCGTCCATCCGCTGCGCCTTGAGCGCCGCGCTCAGGAACATCTGCTCCAGAACGTCCTGCTGCGCGTGGCTGCCGCCGAGCCGCACCATGTCGTTCAGGACGGGGCGGACCAGGTCGACCGCAGCGACGTAGTCACCCTTGCGGTGCGCGAGGATCGCTTCCGACACCGGAGCGGCGATCGTGCGGACGACTGCATCCGGTTCGTTCGCGGCATCACCATAATTGCGCATCGTAGCGAGCATACGGTTCGCCGCATCGTCGCGGCTGGTCGCCGCCAGCGCCATCATCCAGTGCGGCAGGGTGAACGCGGACAGGCAGTCGCCGATCCGCGCTTCCGCCTTGTCGGCAATCTCGATCCAGCGATCGCCGACATCGACGCCGTTGAGCTCGAGGCGGAACAGCATCGAAGCCGCGTTCTGCACGTCGATATAAACGTCGGGCTGCGCAGTGGTCAGAGCCGACGACAGGTTGCGGAACTTGTTGTCGTAGAGGTCGAGCACGGCGTCGAACTCGCGGCGCTCGAGATGAAACATCGAGCGATGCCACCATAAGTGATGCACGATGTTGCTGCCGCCCTCCCAATGCGGCTCGAGCCGCTTGAGCAGATCGATGCCTTCGCGGTGCCGACCCTGCATTTCCATGACATGAGCGACGCCATGCGCGCCCCAGAAATCGCCGCGGTCGATCTCGAGCGCTTTAAGCCCCGCCTGCTCGGCCGGTCCGTAGTCGCCGCACTCCTCGTAGGCGAAGCACTTGCAGGACAGCATGGTGCCGTAGGCCGGCAATTCCGCCGTCCAGTGCGGCAGCGCCTGGTCGACCGAAGCGCGCATCGCCTCAGGCTTGCCGGACCAGAAGTGGCCGAAATGCGCGAGCCGAAATGCGAGGATGTCGGTTGGATGCTCAGCGATGATCTGATCCCAGACGCCGAGCGCGCGGTCCATGCGGCCACTGACCCAAAGATCGAGCGCCTTGATATGGGCACGTTCACGGGCGTTTGCGTGCCTTTCATGTGTGCGCGCCGTCTGCAACGCCTTCGCCGCCGCCGCCACATTGGCCTGCTTGTAGGACAGCATCGCGAGCGAGCCCGACAGGCAGTGACCGAACGCGAAGCCGGGATCAGCCTGCGTCAGCGCCTTCACCTTGTTCGGCAGGTCAACGCGATATTTCAGGAACGCTGATATCGCCGCATCGAACGCCCTTGCCCCCTCGTCCGTGGTCGTCGAAATCGCGAGCCCGTGCTGATCGCGCGCCATCGTGCGGCTCCGTTATTTCTTTTCGCGCTCGTAGCGCGCCTTGGTCTCGGTGTTCATCGGATAAAGTCCGGGCAGCATCGCGCCGCGGTTGACCTCGTTGACGATCCAGGCCTCCTGCGCTTCCTGGGCAGGCCCCTCCTGCAACACGTGGTCGAGCAGCGCCTGCGGGACGACCACGGCGCCATCGCGGTCGGCGACGATGATGTCGTTCGGGAAGATCGCAACGCCGCCGCACCCGATCGGCTGATCCCAGCCGACGAACGTCAGCCCGGCGACCGAAGGCGGCGCCGCGGCACCATTGCACCAGACCGGCAGTCCGGTGCCGAGCACGCCTTCGAGGTCACGCACCACGCCGTCGGTGATCAGCGCCGCAACGCCGCGCTTGACCATGCGCGCACAGAGAATGTCGCCGAAGATGCCGGCATCGGTGATGCCCATCGCGTCGACGATCGTGATGCAACCCTCGGGCATCGCCTCGATCGCGGTGCGGGTCGAGATCGGCGACGACCAGGATTCCGGCGTCGCCAGATCCTCTCGCGCCGGCACAAAGCGTAGCGTGAACGCGGGGCCGACCAGGCGCTTCTGGTTCGACACAAGTGGCCGCGAGCCGCGCACCCAGATGTTGCGCAGCCCCTTCTTCAACAGGACGGTGGTGATTGTCGCCGTCGATACGCCGGAGAGCGTATCGATCGCCTTCTTGTCGAGCATCGCCTCTGAACTCCGCTGACCGCCGTTGGGACGCGGTACCTTCGCGAGGCGACCGCAGGAGGTCAATGGCGCAAGCGATCATTATCGCAGGCGAATGCTTGCTGCGGCAGCGCCTCGGTAGCGGAAGCGAGACTTAGAACGTCGTGTGATGCGGGAACGTCGCGACCACGACCAGCGCGATGAAGATCATGGCGCTGTAGACGGAAAGAGCGTGGACGCGATCCTCGGGGCGGACCCGGGCGAACAGGCGGCTCTTCAGAGTGGTGATCAGGGCAGTCATCCGGTTGTCTCCAACCCAATCCGATTGGCCTGAATAGAAATATTATTCTCCGCAATACAATGGGATGGCCAAAAAGACGACGGCGGCGCTGCCCGCGGCGCCTCACGGAGGAAATCCATCTCTTCGCGTGGCCATGCCGGAGCAGCATTTTGCCTGACCTTGCCGCGGTCCGGTCGATGGGGGCCGGCCCAGACGTCTTGCGGACCGGAATCCGACCAAATCGGGTTCCACATTTGCTTCATCGTAAACGGTCGCGACCGCAGCAAGACCGCCGACGACTACGGACGGCTCAAATCGCGTCAAGGCCGACCGCCGCTGGCTCGCCAACCGCAGCTTCGTCGCCAGGGACGGCGCGGGCCGCGTGATCTTCGGTACAACTGCGGACGCCTTCTTCTCGCTCGATCGCCTCGCTGACTTTCTTCGCGTCGCGCCGCTCGACCTCAAGATTGCACTCAACCTCGATGGCGGTCCGGTCGCCTGCCAGGGCATCGAACTCAACGGGTACCGTCGCGACTTTTGCGGCGATCGGGAGATGAAGACAGAAGGCGGCGAGCTCAGGGTGCCGCAGCGCTTGATCGGCAACTCAACGCTGGGGACTGCCGATCGTGATCGCGGCACTGCCCCGTTAACTAGTAGACGTCCTGCTGGTAGCGTCCGGCCTTCTTCAGCCCGCCGACGAAAGCGATCGCCTCGTCGGTCGGGCGCGCGCCGTGCTGGGCGACGATGTCGACCAGCGCCCGCTCGACGTCCTTGGCCATCCGCTTGGCGTCGCCACAGACATAGATGTGCGCACCATCGGTGAGCCACGTCCACAGCTCGCGGCCGAGCTCGCGCATGCGGTCCTGCACATAAAATTTCTGCTTGCCGTCGCGCGACCAGGCGAGCGAGAGCCGGGTCAACACCCCGGACGCCTTCATTGTGTTGAATTCATCACCGTAGAAGAAATCGTAGTCGCTGCGCTGGTGGCCGAAGAACAGCCAGCTTCGCCCGGGCGCCTTTGTCGCCTGTCGCTCGAGCAGGAAGGCACGGAACGGCGCGACGCCGGTGCCCGGCCCGATCATGATCACGGGCGTCGCCGGATCTGCGGCAGCCCGAAGGCGTGGGCGCGCTGCACATAGACCGGCAGCGCGTCACCGGCGGCGATCCGCTCGGCAAAGAACGTCGAGGCGACGCCGAGCCGCTTCCGTTTGCCGATCATGTAGCGAACCGCATCAACGGTGAGCGACAGCCGGCCCGGCGTTGCCGTGTTCGACGACGAGATCGAGTAGAGCCGCGGCTGCAACGGCTCGAGCGCCTCGACGAAGGCTTCGGGATGCGGCCGAACGCCGGCGAATTTCTGCAAGGCGGCGAGCACATCGAGGTTGGCGGCGTCGCCATCGGGATCATCGCCGGAGGCCAGCGCCCGCGCCTTCTCGCGCAAGCTCCCGCCGGTGATGAACGACAGCAATTCGAACAGGGCATCCGGCGCCGGCGACAGCGAGACATCGTCACGCAGTACGTCGCGGAGCGCCTTGCCCTTGACCGCGGTCATGTGGGATGCGCCGAGCATCGCGATGATCTGGTCGACGAGGCCAATGTCGTTCTTCGGCAACACGCCGAAGGAGTCGCCGACGATATAGTCGAGCCCACATTCGGATAGGTCGAAGTCGAGATGCCAGGTCTCCTTCTCTGAGCCTGATTTGTTGAGCAGCCGTCGCGCGACGAACGTCGCCATTACTGGGTTATCGCGCGAGCGACCGGCCTCGGCGGGTGGTGGCGCGGCCGCCGCGGCGCCCGGCGCCAGCGATGGCGAGCCGACGGTCTCGACCTTGGCAGGCGGCGACTTGTCGAGCTCTTCATGAAGCTGCTTCAGCATCCGGGCGGTTTCCTTGCCGCCCGGCGAGCACAGGTTCAGCCGCAGCTCTTTCTTCGAGGCGAGCGCTTCGGAATAATCATGGCAGTTGTAACCGCACTGGCCGCAGTCCTGCTGCGCCATCGCCGCCATCATCCGGCGCCGCAACGGCCGCCCTTCCGCAAGCTTCATGCGCTCGGCGATCGCGAGCGTCTGGTCGTGCCAGGGCGCTTCGCCATCGTCACCATTGCCCGTGGTCGTGCCGAACACGGCCGCGCCCTGCTCCGGCGGAAGCGGCGTCGTGCCGTCGAGTTGCAGGGCGCCCGCGAAGAAACCATTCAGCCACGCGCGCTGCGCGTCGTTGAAAGGTGCGCTTGACGGGATGATCTCGAGGTTCGGCGGCTTGATAATCTGGTTCATGCGACGGCTTCCACTTCCACCAGCTTCTTCAGCGCCTCGCCGTCGAAGCGGCGGGAGAACGCAAGAAACGTTTCGCCCGGCGAGCTGCGATGCGCGAGGTAAGCTTTCAGCAGGCTCTCGACAGCCTTCGGCGCGTCCTCGGCTTTGACATCGCAGAAAACTTCGTAGCCGCAGTCGGCATGCGGGCCAAAGCCGCCGCCGGCATAAATGTGATAGCCCTCGACGGTGTCGCCCTCCTCATTGGTCGCGACCCGCGCGGCGAGCAAGCCGATGTCGCTGACGTAGTGCTGGGCGCAGGAGTGGTGGCAGCCGGTCAGGTGAATGTTGAGCGGCCCGTCGATTGCGGTGCGGCCCTCGCAATGCTCGACGATCGCGTTGGCGTGGCGCTTGGTGTCGGAAGCAGCGAACTTGCAGCCGGTGTTGCCGGTGCAGGCGACAACGCCGGCGCGCAGCGACGATGCTTTCACCGCCAGCCCGAGTTTTTCGATCGCGGCGACCGCAAGCTGAACCTTGTCGTCAGCCACACCCGAGATCAGAAGGTTTTGCCACACCGTGAGACGGATATCGCCGTCGCCGAGATCGGCCGAAACCTTGGCGAGCCCACGCATTTGCTCCGGCGTCAGGCGACCGACCGGCAGCACCACGCCGATCCAGTTCAAGCCGGCCTGCTTCTGCTTGTGGACGCCGATATGGGCCAGCCGGTCGAACTCCGGGCGCAGCTTCGATCGCGTCATCCGGCACACGCGTCAGCTTGCGGCCGAGCTTTTCTTCGACCAGCGTGAGGAATTTCTCGACGCCGAAATTGTCGAGCACATATTTCAACCGCGCCTTCAGCCGGTTGGTGCGGTCGCCATGGTCGATGAAGACGCGCACGATGGCGTCGGCGACGAACGTCGCCTCCTCCGGCTTGACGATGACGCCGGTGGACCGCGCAAAATCCTTGTGTCCGGTGATGCCGCCGATGCCGAGCTTGAAGTGGATACCGGCGTCGACGCCAAAGCCGCCCTTCACTTGCACGGCCGCGAACGCGATGTCGTTGGTATCCTCCAGCACGGGGATGGTGCCGGCGCCATCGAAGGCCACGTTGAACTTGCGCGGCAGGCCGTACAGCGAGCGCTCGTTGAGGATGTGGAAGTGCCACTCGCGGGCGTAGGGCCGGGTATCCAGTAGCTCGATCGGATCGATACCCGCCGTCGGCGTGCCCGTGACGTTGCGGATGTTGTCGGCGCCGGAGCCGCGCGAGCACAGCCCGAGGTCCTGGATGCCCTCGACCATCGCGACCGCGTTTTTCGGCGCGATCTCACGGATCTGGAGGTTGGCCCGCGTCGTCACATGGGCGTAGCCGCCGCCCCAGGTCTCGGCGAGATCGGCAAGGCCCGCGAGTTGGTGGCTTTTCAGAATGCCGTTCGGCATGCGCAGCCGGCACATGTAAGACGTTTGCGCGGGAGCGACGTAGAACAGCCCGTACCAGCGCCAGCGGAAGTTGTCCGGAGGCGTCGGCGCCGCATTGGTGCGCGCCTGCTCCTTCAGCCGCTCGTAGGCATCGAGCGGGTTCAGCTCACGCTTGAACTTCTCCTGATCCGCAAGCTTCTTGCCCTCACGAACAAAGCGATCCTGCGCCTTGAAGGCAGCGGCATCCGGGCCGACGTGTTCGGGCTCTGCCGTGGCAGCCCCAGCAGCCGGGGCCTGCGGCCCCAGCTGTCCGATCCTGACCCCCGACATAAAACCTTCGAGGTAGCGTTTCTGTTCGTCGCTGAGCCCGGCGCCGGATGCGTCAGGGATCATGATCGCATCCACCACGTTACTCGGCCGGCTGCGTGGCTGCAGCCATCGCCGGCATTGCGCTGGCGGGCTTGTAAGTCGCGTACAGCGCAAAGCCGGTGAACAGCAGACCGCCGGCGAGATTGCCGAGTGTGACTGGGATCTGGTTCCACACCCACCACTCGGTCAGCGAGACCTTGGCGCCGAGCAGCATGCCGGTCGGGATGACGAACATGTTGACCACCGAGTGTTCGTAGCCCTGTGCGAAGAACGTCACGATCGGCAGCCAGGCCGCGGCGATCTTGCCGACCGTCGAGCCCGAGGTCATCGCCATCACGACGCCGAGGCAGACCAGCCAGTTGCACAGCATCGCCTTGACGAACGCAGTCACCCAGCCGGCCAGGCCGATCGCCTCGTACCCGACAGTCTTGGCCTCGGCGATCTTGATAACGCTTGCGGCGACACCGGCCGGCGCAACGGTACCCATATTGGTCAGCGCGATCGCAAACAGCGCCCCATAGAGCACGCTGCCGATCAGGTTACCGAGGAAGACCCAACCCCAGTTCGCTAGCACCCTGCCCGACGTCGCACTGCCTTCGAACTTCGCCAGCGGGACGACCGCGAAGCTGCCGGTGACAAGCTCGAGCCCGAGCAGCACGATCATCACGAAGCCGACGGGGAAGATGATGGCGCCGACGATCGGCTGTCCGGTGGTCAACGTGGCGCCGAACGCAAGGCTCGTGGCCGCGCCCAGCAGCATGCCCGACAGAATGCCGCGGATCAGAAGATCGCGGGGGCCGAGCGCCGCCTTGGTTTTTCCTGCTGCAATCATGGCCGATACGACGTCGGCCGGCTTCACGTAATCCATGGTCCGCCTTTCGATGGTTCGTTGCAACGATCGGCCTGAGCAAAAACAAGGTCATCCGGTTCCGCCCACGGCGCCTTCGCGCCAATGAACCGTCCGGAGGCTTCCGATCACCGATGAAGGGAACCGTCTGCGGTCCTCTTTGGCCGCGGCCGACGTTCAATCCTATTCAAGCGGCGTGCCATCTCCCAAAACAGAATAAATATTAGATATTTTCAATAAGTTATATAACTATTCTCATCTTATCTCTCAGCTCTTCATCCCCGGCCCGTGCACTGACATTGGCCTTTTCGCACACTGATTGTGCAGCGCGAAAAAACTGCTCAATTTGCGAGCACAAGCAAGACGGCGACCACGCGGGGAGTTGGGCGCGGATTATTCGGCGACCTCGGTCGAGCCGTAGGCCTCTTTGATCATGAAGCCCGACAAAGTTTGGTACGCCGCGGTCCAGGCCGACGCGGTCTCGGCATTCCAGGCATCGCCAAGGCCTTTTTCCAGAGTCCACAGCAGGGCCTGCCCGACCGGGACGTAGTGGGACGGCTTCACGCCGTAAGCGATATGGCGCCGCGCCAGCGCGCTCGCCGCAGGCAGAATGCGGTCAAGATCGGTCAAGCCATTCACGACCACCGCCAATGTCGCCATCAGTTTCCTGCCCTGCTCGCGCATGTCACCCTTGAACATCTGCTTCACCGACGGAGCGGTCGCAAAGAGCCGGTCGTAGAACAGGCCAGCGGCTTGCTCGGCGATCGGCGCAACCTTGGCGAAGCTTGATTGCACAAGGGAAATCTGCTCTGGCGTCATAACGCTGCTCCATTTCGTATCATGCGGGCGCAATCGCTCCCGGGCTGCAGGAATTCGCTAGGCGACGTTTCGAGCTCCCATCGACGCGAGTGCATGCTCATGCTCGTCGAGGAAGCCGAGCAACGCCTGGCGGTATTCGTCATAGCGCGGATGGTCCAGCAACAAGCGTCGCGTCCGCGGTCGCGGAATATCCACGTTCATGATCTTGCCGATGTGTGCATTCGGGCCGTTGGTCATCATCACGACGCGATCGGCCAGCAAGATCGCCTCGTCGACGTCGTGGGTGACGCAAATCGCGGTGACTTGAGTGCGAGACCAGATCTCCATCAGAACTTCCTGCAGCTGCCATCGCGTGAGCGAATCCAGCATGCCAAAGGGTTCGTCGAGCAGGAGCAATTTTGGTTCAAGCGCAAACGCGCGCGCGATTCCGAACTCGCTGCTTCATGCCATTCGAGAGTTCTGACGCCGGCTTGTTCATTGCGTCGGCAAGGCCGACCCGATCCAGGTAATAACTTGCAATGTCGTCACGCTCTTGATCGGTCACATGAGGAAAAACGCGCTCGACGCCGAGTGTGACGTTCTGCTTGGCCGTCAGCCATGGCAACAGCGACGGGGCCTGAAACACGACGGCTCGATCCGGACCGGCCGCAGAAATCTCGGTGCCGTCGAGAACAATTCCGCCTTTGCTGATGTTGTTGAGACCGGCGATCATCGACAATACCGTCGACTTGCCGCAGCCGGAGTGGCCGATCAGGGAGATGAATTCTCCGCGCCGCATTAGCAAATTGAATCCTTCAACGATTGTGAGCGGCCCTTTCGGCGTCGGATAATCCTTGGAAACATTGAAGAACTCGACATAACGCGTGTCTGGCGGGGCGAGGTTCGGTGTCGGCGCCGAGACCGGCGTCGCGTCGTCAAGTCGAAGAGGCACGACCTTTGGCAGGCTTCGCCGCTGACGGGGACCTGCCGATGCGGCGGTCACTCCAACCTCGAACAGGTATTGCGTGATCTCGCCGCGCAAACGTTTTGCCGCGGGATCAAGATCGACGCCCCGCTTGCGCGGGCGCGGAACATCGATCCGGAATTCGGGGCCGAGTGTTGCATTGGGACCCGGCTCAAGTGCAATGACCCGATCCGCGAGCAATACGGCTTCGTCGACATCATTGGTGATCAGGACGACCGTTTTCTTCTCGCGCGACCAGATCGATTCGATTTCGCCTTGCAGCTTGGCGCGCGTGAGCGCATCGAGCGCCGACAGCGGTTCGTCAAGCAGCAAGACATCGGGACGCATGGCCAGCGCACGCGCCACTGCAACGCGTTGACGCATTCCGCCCGACAACTCGGTAGGCTTGCGATTTCGGGCATGGTTCAACCCGACCATGTCGACGTAGTACATGGTGCGAGCCGCTCGTTCCTTGGCGCCCGATGTGGGTGCGACGGCGTCGACGGCAAGCCGTACGTTCTTCTCGACCGAAAGCCACGGCATCAGCGAATAGCTCTGAAACACGACGCTTCGCTCGGGCCCAGGTTCCCTGACCGGCGCGCCACGGAACAAGACCTCGCCGCTGTCCGGCGCGACAAGACCCGCCATCAGGTTGATTAGCGTTGTCTTGCCTGACCCGGAAAACCCGACAATTGCCAGAAATTCTCCCTCTTCGACCTGGAGCGAGACGTCGCGCAGGACGTCTGTGCGCGCTGCGGCGCTGCCATAACCTTTGCTGACCGATCGCAGTTCAAGCAGAGCCATGTTCAGATCATCGGTTAGGGTCATAGGTGATGGCGGTTTGGACAGCGAGCATCAGCCGGTCCAACACAAAGCCGATGATCCCGATGGTCAGGATCGCAACGATGATTTTCGCCAGAGACTCCGACGAGCCATTCTGGAATTCGTCCCAAACAAACTTTCCGAGACCCGGATTCTGCGCCAGCATCTCGGCCGCAATCAGCACCATCCAGCCGACACCGAGTGACAGCCGAAGCCCGGTGAAGATGAAGGGCAGCGCCGACGGGATGACGAGCCGCGTGATCTTGGTGCGCCAGGTCAGGCGCAGGACGCGGCCGACGTTCAGCAAATCCTTGTCGATCGATGCGACGCCAATTGCGCTGTTGATCAGCGTTGGCCAGAGCGAGCAAAGCGTCACGGTGACCGCGGAGATCAGGAAGGATTTTGGCAACAGCGGGTCATCAGAGACATAAAGCGCGCTCACGACCATTGTTACGATCGGCAGCCAGGCCAAAGGCGACACTGGCTTGAACACCTGGATCAGGGGATTAAGTGCGGCGTTGAACGAGACGAACAGGCCGCAGAGGATTCCGAGAGGCACCGCGACAAGTGTCGCAAACAGGAAGCCCGTGAACACGGTTTCCAGGCTGGTGGCGATCTGATCGAGGAAGGTCGGTTTGCCGGTGTAAGGCCTGATCTTGACCTGCGCGTTCGGGTCCGCGGTGCGAATTTCCGTGTTGCGCTTTTCCTGGCGCTCGAAGAAAGCGCGTTGCTTGGCGCGCTCCGCCAAATGATCCGCCCACAAATTTGACGCCTGCTGCCACACCTGCTGGGGCCCCGGCAAACCGCCAAGACTGGTGTGAACCTTCGGCGCCAGCCAGGCCCATGCTGAAAGGAACAGGCCAATTGCGACCAATGGAATGCCAAGCTGCTTCCACAGCGTCTTGGCATTTTGCTTCCGATCGTCTCCGATCAGAACCAGGGTCAGCGTAACGAGCCAGCCGAAGCCGACGATATTCAAGAACTTTGCGAGATGGTGACCGAAGCCGGCGACAAGCTGTCGCCAGTCAAGGCGATGCGTCGCGGCCTTCGAGGTGGTGCTCTACCAGATCAGACGCGACAGACATCAGTTCGACACCACATTTGTTCCGGAGACGTGATCGTTGCCCTTCAAACCGATCTTGAGAGATTCGATGTAGGCGTTGGGCTTGCGCGCGTCGTAAGTAATGCCGTCGATGAATTCGCTGGTCGGCGCGCGGAAGCCGTCGCTGTCAAACGGGAAGTCTTGCTTGTTCGCCTTGCCGGCATCGACCAGCGCTTTGGCTGCGACCACGTAGAGGTCGGGGCGATAAACGCTCTTGGCGGTCTCGGTGTACCAGCTATCGCTCTTGGCTTCGGCGAGCTGGCCCCATCGTCGCATCTGCGTGAGATACCAGATCGCATCGGAGTAGTACGGATAGGTCGCAAAGTAGCGGAAGAAGACGTTGAAATCCGGAACCGGGCGTTTGTCGCCCTTCTCGTATTCGAAAGTGCCGGTCATCGAATTGGCAATCACCTTGGCGTCGGCGCCGACATACTCCGGTCGTGCCAGGATCTGCACCGCCTTCTCGCGATTGGCGTTGCCGTTTTCGTCGAGCCACATCCCGGCGCGGATCATCGCTTTGGTGATCGCGATCACGGTGTTCGGATATTTGCTCGCGAAATCGGCGGTCATCCCGAACACCTTTTCCGGATTGTTCTTCCAGATCTCGTAGTCGGTGATGACAGGAACCCCGATGCCTTTGAACACGGCTTGCTGATTCCACGGCTCGCCGACGCAGTATCCAAGGATCGTGCCGGCCTCCATCGTCGACGGCATTTGCGGCGGGGGCGTTACCGACAGCAGCGCGTCGCCGAGAATTTGGCCCGAGGTGTCGGTCGGCGAATAGAAGCCGGGATTGATTCCGCCCGAGGCGAGCCAATAGCGGAGCTCGTAATTGTGCGTCGAGAGCGGAAAGACCATGCCGAGATTGAACGGCTTGCCCTCCGCCTTGTACTTGTCGACGACCTTTTTCAGGACATCGGCTTTGATCGGGTGAATTGGCTTGCCGTCCGACCCCTTTGCAATAAAGGGAAGCATCTCCGCCCACACTGCGTTGGACACCGTGATGCCGTTGCCATTGAGGTCCATCGACAACGGCGTGATCACATGCGCCTTGGTGCCGATGCCGATCGTTGCGCCGATCGGCTGGCCGGCGAGCATGTGCGCGCCATCGAGTTCGCCGGTGATGACGCGATCGAGCAGCACCTTCCAGTTTGCTTGCGGCTCGGCCGTGACGAACAGCCCTTCATCTTCAAAGAAGCCAAGCTCCTTTGCGACGGCGATAGGCGCCATGTCGGTGAGCTTGATGAAGCCGAATTTGAGATCCGATTTTTCCGGTTGAAGCGCCGATCCCTCGGCGAGCGCGCGCGACGGAAAGTTTGCCTTGATTGCGGCGAGCAGCGCCGCGGTCCCGGCGCTGGCTTTCAGGATCTGCCGTCGGCTCAATCCGCTCGATCGCTTTCCGTGCTTCGCCTTCGAAGTCGTCATCTCAATCCCTCGGCGCCGGCTGTGGCGCGTTCGATGTCTCGTGTCCGAAAATGAAAAGCCGCCTCCGTGAGGCACGCGCGCGTACGCGGTTCCCTCCCGTTAGCGGCTTTGCTGTCGATCCTTCGTTGGACCTGGGGGAACGTCACCGCTCCCACAGCTCCTCCTTATTCAAGCGGCGTGCCATCTTCGAAAAACTCAAAAAGCACTTGATTTACAATGATTTGATGAAATGAGCGATTCGCGCGAAGGAGCGGCGTTCGCCTTTATCGCTTGCAGCTTGCCGCGGATATATGCAGCGCACAAAAATCAGGCGGCGGGTTAACGCGACCCCGCGCGCGCCTCTTTCGCGATGAGCGTGGCGAGCTTTGCCGCCGCCGGCACGATCAGCTGACGCGGAAATCCGCTGAAGCCGAGCATCAAGCCGGCGCGCGGTTTTGCGCCTCGGTAGAAGCGGCTGATGGCGCGAACCATGATGCCCTCGCGCTGCGCGGCAGCCTCGATCGCGAGATCGGATAATCCGCCACGCAAGTAAGCGACGAGATGCATGCCCTGGTCGGGCACGGCGACCTCGAGCCAATCGGATGCGCGCTTCTCCAGCGTCGTCGCCAGCGCGTCGCGCTGCTCGCGATAGAGATGCCGCATGCGCCGGATGTGCGCGGCGAAGTGACCCTGCTGCATGAACTCGGCGGTGACCGTCTGCTGCAAAGTCGGCGGCTGCCGGTCGATCAGATAGCGCGCGCCAACGAACGCCTGCAGCAACGCAGGCGGCACGACCACGTAGCCGATACGCAATCCGGGAAACAGCGCCTTGTTGAGCGTGCCGACATAGATCACGCGTTCGGTATCATCGAGGCCCTGCAGCGAAGCCAGCGGTGGGCCGGAGTAACGAAACTCGCTGGTGTAGTCGTCCTCGATGACGAAGGCATCCCTCTTGCGCGCCCATGCCAGCAGTTCGAGCCGCCGCGCCATCGACAGCGCAACGCCGGTCGGAAACTGGTGCGAAGGCGTGACGAACGCAGCGCGCGCCCGCGGCGCGGCGCGACGGCCGGCGCTGACGAGCAGTCCCTGGGCATCGACCGGAATCGGATGCGGCTTCACCTTGGCGAGCTCGAGCTGCGCATAGGTCAAGGGGTAACCCGGATCTTCGACCCAGACGTCGTCGCCGGGCTCGAGCAGCACGCGGATCGCGATGTCGATGGCCTGCTGTGTCCCCGCAGTGACGATGATTTGTCCGGGTTCGCAGCGCACCGCGCGCGCCGCGCGCAGGTAGTCGCAAATGCTTTGCCTGAGCTCGATCAGGCCGGCGGGATCGCTATAGCCGAGTGCATTGGCGCCTAAAATGCGCACCGCGCGATGGGTCAGCGTCCGCCAGGTCTCGGCGGTGCGCGCATCGATCAGAGTCCGGCCGGTGTTGAACGGCCGCGGCTCGCTTTGCGCCGACGAGCGCTCGAAGTCGGTGAAAGCGCGCGCGGCGATCGGGACGCTGCGCTTTGCGGCACGCGGTGTCGCCGGGCGCGAAGCAAGACCGTCGAGTTCGCCCGAGATGAACGTCCCGGAGCCGCGCCGACTCTCGATATAGCCTTCCGCCAGAAGATGTTCGTAAGCGGCAACTACAGAGGTGCGCGCGACGCCAAGTTGCGAGGCCATCTCGCGTGACGACGGCACCCGGGTGCCCGGACCAAGCGCGCCCGACAGCACAGCCGCGCGCACCTGCTTGTAGATCTGGCGTGTCAGCGGTGTGTCGCTGCCGCGATCGAGTTGCCAGGCATAGAGGTCGGCCCAACCGGGTGATGGCATTGCAAGACGTTTCTAAAGTGGACTTATCTAGTCGTGCAAAGTGGACCAAATGTACGGTCCAGTCAAAGGCTATGTCGGCTGAAGCGCGATCACGCCAGCGAGGACATCACTGTGACGACGACGCAAAACGAGTTGCTTGATGCGGTCTGGAGCTATCCGTTGTTTGAAGCGATCTACGGCCGGCGCTCGCGGCGGTTCGGCCTCGGCTTCGAAATGCCGGAAGGTCCGTTCCGCTATAGATCCACTCACGCGCCAGTCCCTCTCACCGAATTCGAGGAGGCGCTGCTGGTCGGCGCCGGCGCTGGCTTTTCAGGCCTCGCGTTCTGGGATCTGCCGACGCCGCCGCCCTACCCGCGTCGCAGCGGGCGCACGTTTGCGACCACGCGCGGCGGCGGCCACACCAAGCTGTTCTTCACCAACGACGAGGGATTTTACGTTCTCGACGACGAGGTCAGCGCGACGAAGCTGCGCGAGATCGAGACGTCAGGCGAGCGCGAGAAGATCCTGACCTCTTATCGCGCTCAGCGCCGCGAGCTCGGCCGCGGCCGCCTCGACATTCCGCGCCGGGCGCCGACCTTGAGCGCGCATGATCATTGGGACTCGAACCGGCCCGGCTCGACGCTGTTTTTACCGGTGTGCGATGTCAGTGCCTCGTTGATCTCGCTGATCGCCCAGTTCGTCGATCCCGCGCTGCGCCGCTATGCGCCTGATGGTCGCGGCTTCAACATCGTCGATGACCGTCACGGCAATCGTCCGGCCGGCACCGAACGCTGGCTGAACAGCGGCTTCCTCGATGCCGAGCGGCTGCTGCCGCTGTCGCTCGTCGAGCGGCAGGCCTGCTACTACATCTTCAGCGAACCCGCCGCGATCTGCCAGAACATGTTTCTTGCAACGGAAGCGCTGGGTCTCGGCGGCTGGAAGCATTGCGGCTTCCTGTCGCTGGAAATTCTCGAGCGTATGGGCTTTCGTATCGCGGTTTCGAGCAGCACGTTGCCGCGCAATCCGACCGGACTCGATGGTGTGTTCGCGGCAAGCTGCCCGCCCTACCACGCCAGCATGGACGCGGCAGTCGACGCCGTGTTGATGCCGCGGCGCGACCTCTCGCCAAAACCTGTGCCGCACAAGATGTCGGAGGCCGAGCACCGCGCCGGCGCCATCAAGTTCAGCGACGAAGGCCTCGCCTGCACCAAGGCGATCTGCAACTACATCTTCGACACGTATGGGCGCTTCCCCGGTAGCATTGATGCCATGCACCTGATATGGGCGTTCCAGGCCCACCACATCGATACCGACTATTACGACCGGTTCTTCGGCCCCGGCTCATATGGCCCGACCCATGCCGCTCACATGGCCGCGTGGCACCGCTGACGCGACAATCCGGCGACGCTAGCGTCGTCGGATTGGAAAAGCGTTCACGTACGCGTCGATCTCAGCGGGATCGAACGCCGGCCCGTCGAATGCACCGATGTGATCTGAGGGCAGCGACGTAACGGCGCTCGAACTCTTCACGGCCCGCTCGAACAGATCAGGACGGTACACGCCCATCGCCAGCGCCGCCTTGTCCTTCGACAGCGTGGTTTGGCCCCAACGCACCATCTGGGCATAGAGCCACGCCGCCTGCACGGGATCAGGGCGGGTCGCGCCGTTCCGGCCGACCAGCATGTAATCTGGATGCGCGCGCACCGTCCCGTCCTGGGCGACCTTCAGCCGCCCCTCCAACGTTCGCATGATGACATCCGCTTCGACACCAATGCGGTCCGGCTTTGCGAGCAGGGCAGCGACCTCGCGATGATTGCCCGGCACTTCGATGAAATCGGCTGCCTTTTGCAGCGCCCTGATCAGCCCCATCAAAGCGTCCGCATTCCTGGCGGCCCAAGCCTCGCGCACGGCAAAAACCTTCTCGGCACCGCGAGCAAGAATGTCGGCCGAGAAATGTAGAATTCGGCCAACGCCGAGATCGACCGCGACCGAATTCCACGGTGCGCCGACGCAGAACCCGTCAACGTGGCCGTTGGCGAGGCTCTCTACCATGAACGGCGGCGGCAGCACGACGAGATGGACATCCTCATCGGGATCCACGCCGCCGGCAGCCATCCAGAAGCGAAGTTGATAGTTGTGCGTCGAGAACGGGAACGTCATCCCGAGCGTCAATGGCTCCTGCCCCGCCCTGCGCCGCGCGGCGACGACACGGGCCAGTGCCTTCGCACTAACCAGCGGATTTTCGAGATCAGCCTCCGCGACCGAAGCCATCTGCGCGTAAAGCGCAGGCGACACAGTGATGGCGTTGCCGTTGAGCCCCAGGTTGAACGGTGCCACGATCGGGACTTTAACGTGGCCGATGCCGAGCGAGGACGCGATCGCAACGGGCGCCAAAAGGTGCGCCGCATCGAACAGGCCGAGATTGAGCTTGTCGCGCACGTTCGACCACGACACTTCACGGATCAGCGCGACCTCGACCCCCTCCGCCGCGACAAAGCCCTTGTCGACCGCGATCAAGAGCGCCGCGGCGTCGGCAAGTGGAATGAAGCCGATCCGCAGTGCGCCGGACCGGCTCTGACCGACGTCGCTCATTTCAACAAATCCGACGCCGTGATGATCGATTGCGCGATCTCGGCAATTTTCTTCTTCTCGCGCATCGCCGTTGAGCGCATCAACACATACGCCTCCTCTTCATTGAGGTTCTTCACTTTCATAAGTATGCCCTTGGCGCGGTCGATGACTTTGCGTTCCTCGAGCGCCGACTTGGTCCGGTCCAGTTCGTCCTGCAGCTTGGCGAACGCATTGAAGCGCGAGATGCAGAGGTCGATGATCGACTTGATGCGCTCTTTCTTCAGCCCGTCGACGATATAGGCGGAGACACCGGCATCGACCGAGGCCTGGATCGAGGCCGTATCGCTCTGGTCGACGAACATTGCGGTTGGCCGGCGCACCGCGCGGCTGACCTGGAACATCTGCTCAAGCATGTCGCGGCGCGGATTTTCCAGATCGATCACAATGACGTCGGGGTCGATCTTGTAGATCGTCGCCAGCAGGTTCGTCATCTCGCTGATGTGATGGACCGCGGTGTAGCCGGCGTCGCGCAGGCCGTCTTCGAGGATCGCGGCCCGGATCGGACTCTCATCCACGATCACGATTTTGACGGGCGAATCCGGCGCCATTCTGTAAAGCCTGTCAGCCGGAGGTCCGGCACATCATCGTCCCATGAATCGGCCCGTCGGCGGCGACGGATGATCCAGGTCTTTCAATTCAGCCGTCAGACGCCGGCGCTGGCGGACGGAAAGCCTTGAAATCGCTTGTTATCAAGGCTAGCTGCTGCAGTTCTAGCTGGACCATGATGGATGGACAAGAGCCGCGCGCCGGTTGTGAGCTTCGTTTCGCTTGGATGCCCCAAGGCTTTGGTGGATTCCGAGCGCATCATCACGCGCCTGCGTGCGGAGGGCTATGAGCTCGCCCGCAAGCACGACGGCGCCGATCTCGTGATCGTCAACACCTGCGGGTTCCTCGACAGCGCCAAGCAGGAGTCGCTCGGTGCGATCGGCGAGGCCATGGCGGAGAACGGCAAGGTCATCGTCACCGGCTGCATGGGCGCGGAACCCGAGCAGATCTCGCAACGCTTTCCGCAACTGCTGTCGATCACCGGCCCACAGCAATATGAGAGCGTACTGGACGCGGTGCATCGAGCGTTGCCGCCGCAGCACAATGCGCTGATCGACCTCCTGCCGCCACAGGGCATCAAGCTGACGCCGCGGCACTACGCATATTTGAAGATTTCCGAAGGCTGCAATAATCGTTGCACCTTCTGCATCATTCCAAAACTGCGCGGTGATCTGGTGTCGCGCCCGATCGACGACGTCTTGCGCGAGGCTGAGCGCCTGGTGAAGGCCGGTGTCAAGGAGTTGCTCGTCATCTCGCAGGACACGTCCGCCTATGGCGTCGACATCAAATATGCTGCGAGCCAATGGCGCGACCGCGAAGTACGTGCCCGGTTCTACGATCTGGCAAAGGAGCTCGGTGAGCTCGGCGCCTGGGTGCGGCTGCAGTACGTCTACCCCTACCCGCATGTCGATGAGGTCATCGGCTTGATGACCGAGGGCAAGGTACTGCCCTATCTCGACATCCCGTTCCAGCATAGCAACCCCGAAGTGTTAAAGCGGATGAAGCGGCCGGCCGCGATGGACAAAACTCTCGCCCGGATCGCAAGCTGGCGCGAGACCTGCCCTGAACTGACGTTGCGCTCGACTTTCATCGTCGGATTCCCTGGTGAGACCGAAGCCGAGTTCGCCGACCTCCTCAGCTGGCTCGACGAGGCCGAGATCGACCGTGTCGGTTGCTTCAAATACGAGCCGGTCCGGGGCGCCACCGCCAACGCGCTCGACGGTGCGGTGCCCGACGAGGTCAAGGCCGAGCGCTATCAGCGACTGATGGCGCACCAGCAAAGAATTTCGGCGCGGCGCTTGAAGCGCAAGATCGGCACGCGCCAGCAAGTCATCATCGACGACGCCGGTCCGAGCGTCGCCAAGGGCCGCAGCAAAGGTGATGCGCCCGAGATCGACGGCGCCGTTTACGTCGCAAGCCGCCGCCCGTTGCGTCAGGGCGAAATCGTGACCGTCAAGATCGAGCGCTCCGACGAATACGATCTGCATGGCAGCGCGGTCGGGTTTTAGCGCGCGACCAAAACTCCCCCAAAATGCGCGAAAAGCGAAATTGAGTCAGCTCACTAGCGGGAGCCGGTGGTCACACCAGCTGGCGCGGCTCTTGACGAACTCCCCCGAACGGCTGTATGGCCGCAGCATGATTTGCTAAACCGGCCACGACCTGCGCCATCCGCCGCCGTCGCTATCGCGACAGCGAAGGGCGCCGCCGTGTCCGGGAATAAGAGCTGAAACGCCACTAAACGCTTCAGCAGAATTCTTCGGAAAGAGGCCGCGCCAAGACAAAGCGCGGCCTCTTTCTTTTTCGCGCTCATTCAACCCGGGAGAACCACCATGACCACCACCAAGCCTGCCTTCGACGCACTGATGGAGATCACCGCGCGGCCACCGATCGTGTTCGTGAAGGGCCAAGGCTCCTATCTCTGGGATCACACCGGCAAGCGTTATCTCGATTTCATCCAGGGCTGGGCGGTCAACACGCTCGGCCATTCGCCAAAACTGCTGGTCGATGCCCTGACACAGCAGGCCGCGCGCCTCGTCACGCCGAGCCCGGCGTTCTACAACGACGCCAGCCTCGACCTGGCACAGCTTCTCATCGAGGTCAGCGTGTTCGATCAGGTGTTCTTCGCCAATTCCGGCGCAGAGGCCATCGAAGGCGCGATCAAGCTTGCGCGCAAGTACGGTGCCGTCCACAAGGGCGGCGCGTTCGAGATCATCACCTTCGAGGACGGTTTCCACGGCCGCACGCTCGCCGCGATGTCTGCCTCGGGCAAGAAGGCCTTCGAGCCATTGTTCGAGCCGAAGGTGAAAGGCTTTCCGAAAGCTGTGCTCAACGACATCGCCTCCGTCGAGCAGTTGATCGGGCCGAACACCGTCGCTGTGATGATCGAGCCGATCCAGGGCGAGGCCGGCGTCTTGCCCGCAACGCATGAATTCCTGCAGCAGTTACGTGCGCTAACGCGCAAGCACGAATTGCTGTTGATCGTCGACGAGATCCAGACCGGCATCGGCCGCCTCGGCGCGATGTTCGCCTATGAGCAGGCTGGCATCGAGCCCGACATCATGGTGCTCGGCAAGGGCATCGGCGGCGGCGTGCCGCTCGCTACCCTGCTTGCGACCGACGCAGTGTCCTGTTTCGAACATGGCGATCAGGGCGGCACCTTCAACGGCAGTCCGCTGATGTGCGCCGCGGGCCTCGCAATCGTACAACACGTCGCGCAGCCGGAGTTCCTGCAGAACGTCGTCCGCAACGGCCAATTGTTGGGCAGCGAACTGCAAAAGCTCTCCGCGCGCCACGCCCTCGGCGGCATCCGCGGCACCGGCCTGTTGCAGGCGCTCGATCTGAAGCGCCCAATCGGCCCCGCTCTCGTCAATGACGCGCGAAACGACGGCCTGTTGCTGAACTCGCCGCGGCCGGATTCGCTGCGCTTCATGCCGGCTCTCAACGTCAGTGCAGCCGAAATCGGCGAGATGATCGCGACCCTCGACGGCGTCCTGACGAGGATGGGCGCCGCACGCTGCGTCGCATAGCGGGGCAGCGGCGAGAAAGGAACATGACCATGGTGGCCATGGATTGGCCGAAGCTGCCATTGACCGGTCGGTGCCCATGCGAGGCCGTACGGTACGAGGTCACGGCAATGCCGCGCTTCGTCTACGCCTGTCATTGCACGGAATGCCAGCGCTGGTCGGGCAGTACGTTCAGCATGTCGATGCCGGTCGCGTCTGACGCGTTTCGCATCACGCACGGCGAACCCAGGCCATGGAGCCGCGAAGGCAACAGCGGCATCCGCTCCACCTACTGGTTCTGTGGCGGATGCGGCGGCCGAGTGTACGGTCAACGCGAGGGCCGGCCCGAGAGCGTGGTCGTTCGCGCGGGCACCCTTGACCAGACCTGGTGGCTGCGCCCAATCGCCCACGTCTACCTGCGGAGCGCTCAAGCCTGGCAGCGGATTCCAAACCACATGGAGTGCTTCGATACGGTACCGGCGGATTTCGCACCTTTCGCGGAGAAATGGCGCAATCTCTACCAGGAGCAGTGAAGCACCGGGGTCAGGGCTTCAGAATCGAAGCTCCGGTCGTGGTCCGGCTCTCGAGGTCGCGGTGCGCCTTCGCTGCGTCCTTCAGCGCGTAGGCGTGATGGATCGGCACCTTCAGGCTGCCACTGATCACGGCGGAGAACATGGTGTCGGCGGCGGACAGCAAATCCCGGCGCTTGGCAATGTAATCGTTGAGCGACGGCCGCGTCGCGAACAGCGAGCCGCGGCGCTGCAGTTCGCCGATCGAAAACGGCGGCACCACGCCCGAGGCGTTGCCGAACGAGACGAACATGCCGAGCGGCCTTAAGCAATCAAGCGAGCCGGGGAAGGTTTTCTTGCCGACGCCGTCATAGACCACATTGCAGAGCTCGCCCCGCGTGATCTTCTTCACGGCGGCGACGAAATCCTCGTCGTCATAGAGGATGACGTGGTCGCAGCCATTGGAGCTGGCCAGATCGGCCTTCTCGCGCGAACCGACCGTGCCGATGACATTGGCGCCGAGGGCCTTCGCCCACTGGCAGGCCAGCAAACCGATGCCGCCGGCGGCCGCGTGGATCAGCACGTTATGGCCCGGCTCGACCTTGAAGGTCCGATGCAGCAGATAGTGCACCGTCAGGCCCTTTAGCATCAAGACCGCGCCCTGCTCATACGAGATCATATCCGGCAGCTTCACCAGCCGGTCGGCGGGCATCAGCCGCTCGGAGGCGTAACCGCCAAGCGCATAGGTATAGGCGACGCGATCGCCTGGATGGAAACCGGTGACACCGCTGCCGACTTCGACCACCTCGCCGGCCGCTTCGTTGCCGGCGATGAACGGCAGGGTCGGAGCCTTGTAGAGGCCGCTGCGGAAATAGCAGTCGATGAAGTTCAGTCCGCTGACGTGCTGCCGGATCCGCACCTCGCCGGCTCCCGGAGAGGCGACCTCGACATCCTCATAAACCAGCGCTTCAGGGCCACCGGGCTGGTGCACGCGGACTGCCTTGGCCATTTCGTTTCTCCCGGTGACGATCGCTGATTGGAGCGGACCTTACGGGTGGTTGCGTCAATCGACAACCTTGTTCCGGTTGCGCCGCGCCAGAATATTGAACACCTCGACGGCGAAAGCGAATGCGATTGCGAAATAGATGTAGCCGCGCGGGATGTGGAATTTGAAACCGTCCGCGACCAGTGCCATGCCGATCAGAACCAGGAACGACAGTGCCAGCATTTTGGTCGTCGGATGCCGCGCGACGAAGGTCGCGACCGGGTTCGACGACACGTACATGATAGCGACCGCGATGATAACCGCCGCGATCATGATCTCGAGGTCCTGCGCCATGCCTATCGCTGTGATGATCGAGTTGAGCGAGAACACGAGATCGACGACGATGATTTGCGCGATCACCCAGAAAAACGCGCTGCCGCTCCGCGCGCCGCCATGGCCACCACCATCGCCGCCTTCAACTTCGGCATGAATTTCGTGGGTCGCTTTGGCGATCAGGAACAGGCCACCACCGACCAGAATGACGTCGCGCCAGGAAAATGCGAGGTGCCCGATCGTGACGACCGGCGCTGTCAGCCCGATCAACCAGACCAGCACGCTCAGCAGCAGGATGCGGAAGATCA
Organism: uncultured Alphaproteobacteria bacterium; assembly: GCA_963763485.1. Taxonomy (GTDB): domain Bacteria; phylum Pseudomonadota; class Alphaproteobacteria; order Rhizobiales; family Xanthobacteraceae; genus CAWCKS01. The sequence continues at coordinate 590,121 of CAVXOW010000003.1, forward strand.
GGGCCAGTGCGAGGCCGATCTGGCGCGCCCTTGTCGCTTGCGGCTCTGGCACTCGCGAGACCAGCACCGACAGGAAGATCACGTTGTCGATGCCAAGCACGACTTCGAGCGCGGTCAGCGTCACCAGCGCGGCCCAGGCCTCCGCGCTTGTCAAAAGTTCAATCATCGTGCTCGCCGGCCAGGATGCGCCAGACACCATCGCTGGCAACCATGTAGAGCGCAATTACACACAGCGCCGCCGTCACGAGCCGGGGCACGTCGAAGTCGCGCCACAACGTGAACAGCACGAGCACGCCCCATGCAGCGACGAGCGCCAGATTCAACCGGCGCCAGCGCTGCACCCGGATCGGATGGATCACATGGATCGGCACAAACGTGGCCACCAGCAGTAGCGCAACTGCGATGGCTCCGACCAGTGGCGACGGCCTCAGCAGGAACAGGTAGAACGCGGCGGCATTCCACAGTGTCGGAAAGCCGCGAAAATGGTTGTCCATGGTCTTCATGCGACGGTCGGCAAAATAGAGCGCCCCGGATACCGATACGGCAATCCCGAGGATGGCGCCGACGAGATCCGAAAACAGTCCGCTCGCCGCAATCGCGTAAGCCGGCACGAAGACATAAGTCGTAAAATCAACGACCAAGTCGAGTGTCTCGCCGGACCAGTTCGGCAACAGCCCCGCCACGTTGAAGCGCCGCGCCATCGGACCATCGAGCGCGTCTACGACGAGGGCGACGCCGAGCCAGCCGAACATATTGGCCCAATGTTCGCGTACCGCCTCGAGCAGCGCCATCAAGGCAAAGCCGGCGCCAAGCGCCGTGAAGATGTGGATCACGAACGCGCCGGAACGCTTGATCGCCTTTGGGCGCTCAGGGCTGGCGCCGCCGGATTCGATGTCTCTGGAATCGCTCATTGCTGTTGGGCGGGAGCTTAGCAAATATTCCAGCGTAACAATGTCAACGCTTGCGGCGTTCGGTCACGTTGGTTTTGCGCGAGCTGACCTGCGTGCGAACTGCTTGAAAATTACCTCTTCAGGGTTCAACTGACGGATGTCCCGGAAAAGCATGTCCTCGCCTGATCAGGGACGGGTACCGGTTTTCCGAACAGGACATGTGTACGATTGTACGATCGACCACCGGAACTCGGGAATGGACCAGGCGCACTACAAGGCCGCCCAATACGACGCGGTGGTGGTCGGCGGCGGGCCGGCCGGCCTCGCCGCGGCGCTGGCGCTGGCTTTGGCGAAGGTCCGTACCGCTCTGATCGCCCGGCGCATTCCCTACGGTGACAATCGCACCACCGCCCTGCTCGGCTCGTCGATCGACAATCTGCAACGCCTTGGCGTGTGGGCCGCGTGCGAGCAAGAGGCGGCGGCGCTCCGCGTGATGCGCCTGGTCGACAGCACCGACCGCCTGATCCGGGCCCCCGAGGTTCGGTTCGACTGCGGTGAAATCGGGCTCGCCGCGTTCGGCTACAACATCGAGAACCGGCGGTTGCTGGCCGCCATGGAGACGTGTGCCGAACGTCTTCCCAACCTCGTCCGCATTGATGACGAAGCCGCCAGTGTCCAGATCCACCCGGATCATGCGACGCTACAATCCAAAGCTGGCGTGACCGTTGAGGCCAACCTTGTCGTCGGCGCCGATGGCCGCCACTCAATTTGCCGCGACGCCGCCGGCATCGAGGTGCAGCGCCGCACGCTTGACCAGGCGGCGCTGACCTTCAACGTCGGCCACAGCCGTCCGCACAACGGCGTCTCTACCGAGTTTCACACGGCGAATGGGCCTTGCGTATTCGTACCGCTGCCGGGCGAACGCTGCAGCGTGGTGTGGGTCAACACGCCGCCGGACGCAGCTCGGCTCGCCGCACTCGACGACGAGAAGCTGTCCAACGCAATCGCGCGGCAGGCGCATTTCCATCTCGGTGAAATGCGCGTCGAGGGCCCGCGTCACGTTTTTCCGCTGGCGTTCGAGCAGCCGATGCGACTTGCAGCCAATCGCGTCGCCTTGATCGGAGAGGCCGCCCATGTTGTTCCGCCCATCGGAGCCCAAGGGCTTAACCTCGGCCTGCGCGACGCGATCGCGATTGCAGACGTAGCCGCCCAGGAGCTCGCCTCCGGCTGCGATCCAGGTTCGGCGCAGGCGCTGGCGCGCTACGAGCAGCTGCGCAAGGCCGATATTCTCGCGCGCGGCGCCGTGATTGATCTCGCCAATCGCACCCTGCTCGCCGACTTCGTGCCGCTGCAGGCGATTCGCGCCATCGGCATGAAGCTGCTCGACAAGGTCGGGCCGTTGCGACGGTTCGTCATGCGCGAGGCGCTGGCGAAGTCCAGATCCGACTAGTTCAGACCGAACCAGTTGATCCCGAGCAGGCACATCATTGCTGTCGGCGTCGCGATCAGCGGATGAGAAACAAAGTCTGTTTTGCAACGTACCTTATCGTCGACAACATCGGCCTTTCGTCGTGGTCAAGCAGCGCCATCAGCAAAGGGAGTAGCGAAGACAGGAAAACATTGCCGAAGCAGAAGATCAGCGCGACGAGAACCGCAGCCTTGGCGCTGAGTGTCGCCTGCGCAAGCCCCGGCCCCTTCTAACCGATGTTGCCGTAGCCACCGGCGGGCCCGCGATAATCGCCTGGCGCCGCTGAACGCGATCGGTCGCCAGTGCGACAATTGATGCGAGGGTAAATCCAGTCGCGGCGGTTAATGTCGTCGCGATCACGAACGGCGGATTGATGAGCCGTTTGGGCGGCGTTTTCGCAAGGATACCGAAGAACAAAGCCCGCAGCGAGACGTCGAGCAGGAAGAGGTTGATCCATTCGAGTCCGCTCTCGGCGATTTGCTTGAACTTGCCACAAGCGAACCCGACAAACTGAACTACGGGAATGCGAGATTGAGAAGATCGATCATCGACTTAAGTCGACTGCCAGGCGGACGACGACCCTGCCCCCTCGCCGGGCCGAACCCATCACCAAATGTTGGGCGATTTGCGGGGGGCGGGTCGCGATGCCGCCTCTAGCATCAGCCACAATCCTGGTCTATTCGGACGTATGATGAAGACGCGGACAGCCAAGTTTCAGATCGGGCAGGTCGTCAAGCACCGGATTTATCCGTTCCGGGGCGTGATTTTCGACATCGATCCCGAATTCAACAATACTGAGGAATGGTGGCTGTCGATTCCGGAAGAGGTTCGACCGCGCAAGGACCAGCCGTTCTATCATTTGCTCGCGGAGAACTCGGAGAGCGAATACATCGCTTATGTCTCGGAACAGAACCTGCTGCCAGATACCTCCGGCGAACCGGTCAGGCACTCGCAAGTGGCCGAGATCTTCGTCAAGGATCGTGCCGGTTCGTACCGACCGCGCAATTCGACGCTGAACTGATGTTTCGCAACTGACGTTTCGCAAACGAGCCCGCGAAAATGAAAAGAGGCGCCGAGCGGCGCCTCTTTCGTTTCGTCGAAACGGTAATGATCACTTCGAGGGTGCCGTTGGCGCCGGTGCAGCTCCGCCCTGCTGCTTCTCGAGATTCTTGCGAGCTTCTTCCGCGCGCTTCTGCAGCTCTTCCTGCAACTTCTTCTGTTGCTCCTCGAACACCTTTGGATCAGTCGGCGGACCGTCATAGGCTTTCGCGAAATCGTTCAGCGGTAACGGCAGCGTGAGCGGTTGGTTATTTGCATTGATCGCCTGGATGATCAGGTTCTGGCCCTTCTTCAGGCGGTCCAGCATGTCGGCCGTGGCCTCGTAGTCGGCCATGCAGCCGTTTGCAAAGCAGATCACGTAAGGCCCGGTCTGCGCGTTGGCGTCGGTATCCACCATGATGCGGGTGCCGTCGACCAGCTTCATGCCGAGCGGCAAGGTCACGCGCAGAAGCTTCTTCGGCTCACCCTCGGGTTCGATCACGACGGCGGCGATAACGGGTTGACCGGACTCGATGCGGCCGTCCTTGCCGGTGAAGCAGATTTGCTTGGCGTTGGCCTCCTGGCCCTTCAGGCAGAACTTGGTCCATGGCGAGTAGATCAACTGCACCTGTTGGTCCTGCTGTCCCTGCGCCTGCTGCGTTGGCTGGGCCTGCGGCGGCTGCTGGGTCTGCTGGGCCGGCGCGGCCGGCTGCTTGGCCGGAGCGGGCGCCTTCGGGGCAGCCTTCGGCGCGGCCTTCGGCGCCGCCGACGGCGTCTGCTGGGCAACCGCCGGCACCGCGAACGCAAGCGCAGCCGTCAGCGCAGCCACCGCCAGTCCGCGCGGCTTGGCCGGCGCGTACAACAGCCCGTATTTCATCGTGGAGACCCCTTCCCTAAGACTTTCGGACACTTCCGCGCAGCAGTCGCGGCGCACCTTGTCGGCTTTGGCCGGGCTGTCTCAGCGCCAAATACGGCGTTACCGTGACAGCCCCTCAAGCCGCGCTTCCAGCCCGGTGCTAGGCGCCGCCTTCATTACAGCGGTCCGCGGAAAGATCAATGGTTGCGGGCCGGATTTGCTACGCTGCGGCATCGGCCAAGGCCACCGTGCTAGGCTTGATCAAGGTCAGCGCGAATCGGCCCAATCACAGTGGAACTGACGGGATCAGGTGAACGTGGCGATGCCAGCACGCGGCACCGGATACTGCGATCCACCGCGGTGTTCGCTGTGGCCCTGGCAAGTGTCCTTGCTGCGCATTCGTCGACCGCCGCAACTGATGCACCACCGCTGGACACTCAGCCGCGCCACGGCATTGCGATGCACGGGCAACCAGCCATGCCGGCAGGGTTCGACCATTTCGCCTATGCAAATCCCGATGCCCCCAAGGGCGGCCGTTTGGTGCAGGGCGTGCTCGGTAGCTTCGACAGCCTCAATCCTCTGATCGTGAAGGGCGTCGCGGTGCAGCAGATCCGCGGCTACGTCTTCGAGAGCCTGATGGCACGCGGCTACGATGAGCCGTTCACGCTCTACGGCCTGCTCGCCGACACCGTCGAAACCGACGACGCGCGCGATTACGTCACCTTTCACCTGCGCCCGGAAGCCCGTTTTTCCGACGGCCAGGCGGTTACCGCCGACGACGTTCGATTCTCGTGGGAACTCCTGAGAGACCACGGACGCTACCGCTCCTATTATCGCAAGGTCAGCACGGCCGAAGCACTCGACACGCAGACGATCCGCTTCGATCTTGGCGGCGCCAATGATCGCGAGCTGCCCCTGATCCTCGGCTTGATGCCGATCCTCCCGAGACATGCCGTCGATGTCGCGACCTTCGAGGAGACCGCGCTCGCTCCTCCGATTGGATCGGGCCCCTACCGCGTCAGCGACGTGAAGGCTGGCGCGAGCGTGACGTTGACCCGCAACCCCGACTACTGGGGCAAGGATCTCAACGTCAATCGCGGACTTTGGAATTTCGACGAGGTCCGCTTCGATTATTTCCGTGACGGCAACACCGCGTTCGAAGCGTTTTCGCGCGGCCTGATTGATTTCCGTGTCGAGACCGAGCCGTCGCGCTGGAGTACTGGTTACGATTTTCCGGCGGTCAGAGACGGTCGGATCATCAAGGAGAGCATCGCCAACGGCGCGCCGCAGCCGTCCGATTATCTCGTCTTCAACAGGCGCCGTCCGCAATTTGCCGATGTCCGTGTCCGCGAAGCGCTGACGCTGTTGTTCGATTTCGAATGGATCAACAGGAATTACTTCTTTGGCCTCTACCGCCACTCGGCAAGCTATTTTCCAGGCTCCGAACTGTCGGCCTACATGCTGCCTCAAACCGGTCGCGAACAAGCGCTGCTCGCTCCGTTCGCGAGCGAGCTTCGGACCGAAATTGCCGACGGCAGTTTCCGCCTGCCGGTCAGCGATGCATCGGGCCGCGATCGCGAAACGTTGCGGCGCGCGCTCAGCCTGCTCGGTGAGGCCGGCTACCAGCTCGCCGGCAACGTGCTGAAGCGCAGGAGCGACGGCCAGCCGTTCACCTTCGAGATTCTCGCTTCAACGCGCGACCAGGAGCGCATAGCGCTAGCCTTCGCCCGCGACCTGAAACGGGCCGGCATCATGCCGACGGTGCGGGTTGTTGATTCCGTGCAATTCGACCAGCGCCGCCTCGCCTTCGACTTCGACATGATCGAGAACCGATGGGACCAGTCGCTGTCCCCAGGCAACGAGCAATACTTCTATTTCGGTGCCAAAGCCGCGGATAATCAGGGGACAAGGAACTATATGGGTGTGAAGAGTGCCGCCGTCGACGCTATGATCAGCACCATGCTCGAGGCTCGCGAACGCTCCGACTTCGTCACCACGGTACGGGCGCTCGATCGCCTGCTGATGTCCGGCTTCTACACTATTCCTGTGTTCAACGTACCCGACCAATGGATCGCCCGCTGGTCGCGGATCGAACGGCCAGCGAAGTCCGCGCTGGTCGGATCTCTGCCGGAGACCTGGTGGCAGCGACCTTGACGAGATTGATGTTGATCTGTTCGATTAGCTTGGACCAGACTGAGATCGCCCGATGAACATGCCGGCTGGATATGATCGCGAGAAGATCGGTCCCGGCGCCCCCTCGCTGGACGAGATTTTCATCCGCAGCGTCGCCCGCAAGCCGGATGAATTCGCCTTCGTCGATCCGGCCGACAAGCCGCGCGTCACCGGGCAATCGCCGCGCCACTTCACCTTCGCGGAGGCCGATAGCGCGATCTCCGCGCTGGCAGCACATTTCATGGAGAGCGGGCTGCCGGTATCATCGATCGTCGCGGTGCAGCTTCCCAACACCGTCGAACTGATGATCACCGCGCTCGCGGCCTGGCGCGCGGGCCTCGTCGTGGCGCTGCTGCCGCTGTTGTGGCGGCAGGCCGAGTTGACCGATGCGTTGAACCGGATCGGCGCGCGCGCCCTCATCACCTCGGCAAGGATTGATGGCATCAATCACGCCGAGATCGCGATGCAGGCGGCCGCCGAGGTCTTTTCGATTCGCCACGTTGCTGCGTTCGGGGACAAGCTGCCGGAAGGGCTGGCCCCGCTCGACGATGTGCTGGCAAACCCGTCCGAGCCTCCGCTCTTTCCCGGGCCCGATCCCCGGCGCGCCGCGCTCATTACCTTCGATGTCACAACCGAAGGCCTGCGCGCCATTCCGCGCAGCGGCGCTCAGGCCATCGCAGGCGGCCTCGCCGTGGTCCTGGAAGCCGGGATCAAGCAAGGCTCGAAGATCACTTCCGCCGTGCTTCCGGCAAGCTTTGCAGGAATGTGCACCTCCCTCGGCGCGGCGCTGGTCGGCAGCGCTACGCTGAACCTGCACCATCCGTTCGATCTCGAGACGCTGCTTTCACAAATCGCGGACGGCCATTGCGATACGCTGATCGCACCGGCGCTGCTGGCGTTGCGCCTTGCGGCGGATGGGGCCCTGCCGGAGGCCGGTCCGCTGCGGAAGGTGATCGGACTGTGGCGTTCGCCGGAGCAGGCTGGCACCAGTGTCACCTGGCGGGGCAAAGCCGCGTTCAGCGATCTCTACGCCTTCGGCGAAGTCGGCTTCTTTTCGGTCGCACGCGACAACGACGGCAATCCTGGACCGATCTTGCCCGGACCGCACGCGACGCGCGGCGCGCGCGCCACTGCGATGGCCTGCGAACCGCTGATCACGCGCAACGCCTCGCTCGGTCTGAGGGGGCCGATGGTGCCGCTTGCGGCCTATGCGCCGCCGCAGCGTCGCGAGGAGAGCCTGGCTGCACTGGTATCGAACTATCAGCCGCTGGACTATGTGGATACTGGCTACGCCGCCCGCCTTGACCGCAAGCTCCAGGCGATTTGCGTGACATCGCCGCCATCCGGGATCGTCTCGGTCGGCGGCTATCGCTTCCTCGCCCGCGACCTCAACGAGTGGGCACAACGGCTTGCGCCCGGCACCTTGTTGACGGCGCTGCCGGATCGCATGAGCGGCCACCGCTTGGCCGGCCGGGCCAGCGACAATGCGCGTGCCCGCGCAGCCTTGAACGAACTCGGCCTCAATCCGCTGATGACGGAAGCTTTTCGAGACCGGGGCAGCTCAAGTTGACCCTTCGCATAACAAGTTGACGCGACGTTAAGGCTGAACGCGTACCTTGCGGGGCAATCCCTTTCGGCTCCGTCAATCCATGTCGCGTCCTGGTCCGATCATCATTGTTGGCAGCAGTGCGAACGCTGGGCTGTCCGATCGCTTGGCAGCGGCCGGCGTCTTCCCGATCGTCAACGCATCCTGGGACGAGGCGCCGAAAGCCATTGCCAAGGTCCAGCCGGCGGCCGTGGTCGCCGGCCTCGCCGGCGCCGAACCGTCGGCTGTGGCTGCGGTCTGCGACGCCTGTCGCGAGGCAACCACCTACACCCCGTTCATTGCGATCGGGCCGATCGAGGCCCCGTTCTGCGACGCGCTGCCGTTCACGACGCCCGAGCTCCCGCTCGATCGCATGGAGGCGCGCCTGACCGCCGCGCTTCGCGTCCGCACCCTGCATTCGACGCTGCTGCGGCGTATGGCGGAGCCATCGACAGACGTTCGTCTGCAAGCCGGGGATCCCCTGCAGGACGCGACCGTGCTGCTGGTGGGCCGCGGCCGCACTTATCCACAGCTCACGGTCGCACTCGGTGAGCGTACGGCGCTGATCGGCGCCTTGAGCATCGAGGCGGCGGCCAGGCATTTGAGTGCCCGCGACATCGACGGCGTCGTACTCGGCGATGGATTTAGTCCGCGGGTCGCCGATGCGTTCCTGACCGTGCTGTCGGAAGATACCCGCTTTCGCGCCCTGCCCGTGATTATCAGCGGCAGCTTTGCCGGCGGTGCGATCCCCGAGCTGTCCAATCTGGACATCGTGCGAGGTTCGCCCGAAGACGTCGCCGCCCATACCGTACCGATGGTGCGTCAGCATGCGTTTGAAGTGCGACTGCTTCGCACGCTCAAGTCGCTCGATACCGGCGGCGTGATCGATCCGGCGACCGGGCTCCTGACGATGCAAGCCTTCGATCGCAACTGGCACAAGGCCGTGATGGACACGATCGAAAGCGGCGGCGCGATGTCGGCGGCGCGGTTCTCATTCGACGGCGCCGACCAGCGTGCGCGCCGGGATGCGGCGCGAATCCTCGGACGGCTGATGCGTGCGGCCGACTTCGCCGCGCTACGCGACGACCAGTCGATCGTCACCGCCTTCGCGGAGACCGACTTGCGCGAGGCCCATGTCATCGCGCGGCGGCTCGCCAGTGTGCTCCGCCACACCGCGCTCGGACCAGGCGCCAAGAGCAAGATCGACCCATCAGTGACACTTGCGACAGTAAAGCCGACCGATACTGCCGAAACGGTTCTGAAGCGCTTGGGGTAAGCGGCTTGTCGAGCGTCACGCCGCCTTGCGGTTCTCCGCCAGCGCGGCAAGCTCACGCAAGATATCAGTCACGCCTTTGACGCGCGCGTCCGGCGTCTCCCACTCCTCGAAGAACACCACCTTCATGTCCGGCCGCACCCGCGCCTGCGGCCCCTGCTGGCGAATGTAGGTCACCAGCCGGTCCGGATGTGCAAAGCTGTTGTCGCGGAACGAGATCACTACGCCCTTCGGGCCGGCGTCGACCTTTTCGACATTGGCCTTGCGGCAATACGCCTTGATGGCCACGACCTTGAACAGGTAGCGCACTTCGTCCGGCAGCGGGCCAAAGCGGTCGCGCAGCTCGGCGCCGAAATTCTCGATCGCCTCTTCGTCCTCGAGGTCGGCGAGGCGGCGATAGAGCGACAGCCGCACCGAGAGGTCGGAGACGTAGTCGTCGGGGATCAGCACAGGCATGCCGAGCGTGATCTGCGGCGCCCAGCGATCGGCGACCGGCTCGGCGATTCCGGCTTTCAGCGCCGCAATCGCCTCCTCCAGCATTGATTGATAGAGCTCGAAGCCGACTTCCTTGATGTGGCCGGACTGCTCTTCGCCGAGCAGATTGCCGGCGCCGCGAATGTCGAGATCGTGGGAAGCGAGCTGGAATCCGGCGCCGAGGTTTTCCAGCGACTGCAGCACCTTCAAACGCCGCTCCGCTTGCGGCGTGATCTTGTGGGTTGCCGGCAGCGTGAACAGTGCATAGGCGCGCAGCTTCGAGCGGCCGACGCGGCCGCGCAGCTGATAGAGCTGCGCCAGGCCGAACATGTCGGCCCGATGCACGATCAGCGTGTTGGCGGTCGGGATATCGAGCCCGGACTCGATAATGGTGGTCGACAGCAGTATGTCGTACTTGCCATCGAGAAACGCGGCCATGATGTCCTCGATCACCGCCGGCGGCATCTGGCCGTGCGCGACCACGGCCTTCAACTCCGGCACGTGCTTGTCGAGGAACGCCTTGGCTTCGCCGAGATCGTCGATACGCGGGCAGACATAGAAAGCCTGGCCGCCGCGATAGCGCTCGCGTAGCAGCGCCTCGCGCACCATCAGCGGATCGAACGGCGACACGAAGGTCCGCACCGCCAGCCGGTCGACCGGCGGCGACGCGATGATGGAGAGATCGCGCACGCCGGTCAGCGCGAGCTGCAGCGTGCGCGGGATCGGCGTCGCGCTCAACGTCAGCACGTGGACCTCGGAACGCAGCTGCTTCAGCCGTTCCTTGTGCGAGACGCCGAAATGCTGCTCCTCGTCGACGATCAACAGGCCGAGATCCTTGAATTTGATCGATTTCCCCAGCAGCGCATGCGTGCCGACCACGATATCGACCTTGCCCTCGGCAAGATCCTTCTTCACCTGCGCGAGCTGTTTTGCCGGCACCAGCCGCGACGCCTGCGCGACATTGACCGGGAAACCCTTGAAGCGCTCCGTGAATGTCTTGGTGTGCTGACGCGCCAGGAGTGTTGTGGGCACGACGACCGCGACCTGCTTGCCATCGAGAGCTGCGGCGAACGTCGCACGCAAAGCGACTTCGGTCTTGCCGAAGCCGACATCGCCGCATATCAGCCGGTCCATCGGGCGACCGGCTTCCAGGTCGTGCAAGGTCGCGTCGATCGCCGTGAGCTGATCCTCGGTCTCCTCATAGGGAAAGCGCGCGCAGAATTCGTCGTACGAGCCTTGCGGCGTCGCAAGCTTCGGCGCTTCGCGCAGCTGCCGTTCGGCTGCGATCTTGATCAGGTCGCCAGCGATCTCCTGGATGCGCTTCTTCAGCCGCGCTTTGCGCGTTTGCCAGCCGTGGCCCCCGAGGCGATCGAGCTCGACGCCCGTCTCCTCCGAGCCGAACCGCGACAACAGCTCGATGTTCTCGACCGGCAGGAACAGCTTTGTCTCGCCGGCATAGTGCAGTTCGAGGCAGTCATGCGGGGCGCCGCCGACGTCGAGAGTTTGCAAGCCGGCGAAGCGGCCGATTCCGTGCTCGACATGGACGACGAGATCGCCGGTCGACAGGCTCGTCACCTCAGAAATGAAGTTTTCCAGCTTGCGCGTCGAACGTCGCGGACGCACCAGGCGGTCGCCGAGCATGTCCTGCTCGGTGATCAGTGCGACGGTGTCGGTCTCAAAGCCCTGCTCAATGCCGAGGATTGCGAGCATCACCTCGTTGCGCGGGATGGCCTGCAGCATCCGCCACGACGAGATGCTTCTGACGTTGTGCAGCTTGTGATCGCCGAGCACGTGGGCCATGCGCTCGCGCGAGCCTTCCGACCACGACGCGACCACCACCTTCTTGCGCTCGGCAAGTTTGGCATTGATATGCGCGACGACCGCCTCGAACACGTTGGCGTTGGCATCCTGCCGCTCCGGCGCGAAGTCGCGGCCCTGCCGGGCGCCGACATCGAACACCCCGACGCTTCCGGCACCGCAAATGGCGTCAACCTGGCGAGCGCAGTCGTAGCGGCTCGTTCGCGCCATTCCGCTTCGGTCAGGTACAGCCGGTCCGGCGGCAATGGCTTGTACGGCGCCCCGCCCCCGTCATGCGCAAGCGCCTCGCGCCGCGCGTCACAGTATTCGTTGATCTGGGCGATCCGCTCGTGGGCGGCGTCCTCGACCTGCGGCTCGAGCATCAGGGCTGCACCCTCGACGTATTCGAACAGCGTTTCCATCTTGTCGTGGAACAGCGGCAGCCAGTGCTCCATGCCGGGATAGCGGCGGCCTTCGCTGACAGCTTCATAGAGCAGGTCGTCGCGCTGGGGCGCGCCGAACGCCGCGACATAGCCCATGCGGAAACGGCTAATGGTTTCCGTGACCAAACGGAATTCGGACACCGGCACAAGGTCGAGGCCGCGCATGTCTACCAGCGTGCGCTGTGTCTCTGCATCGAAGGTGCGGATCGTTTCCAGCGTATCGCCGAAGAAATCGAGCCGTACCGGCTGTTCGAGGCCTGCGGGAAACAGGTCGAGGATGCCGCCGCGCACCGCGTATTCGCCGCTCTCACGCACCGTCGAGGTGCGCGTATAGCCATTGTGCTCGAGCCAGCCGACGATGCTGTCCATGCCGACCACATTGCCGGGCGCAATCGACAACGCTTGCGCCGCCATCAAACCACGCTGCGGCACACGCTGCAGGATCGCGTTGACCGTGGTGAGCACGATCAGCGGCTTGTCGCTGCCCTTCAGCCGCGACAATTTTGCCAGTGTCGTGACACGCTGCGCAACAATGGCGCCGTGCGGCGAGACGCGGTCATAGGGCTGGCAATCCCAGGCCGGGAACTGCAGCACCGCGATATCAGGCGCAAAGAAATCCAGAGCGCGGGCAAGCTGCGCCATCCGGCCGGCGTCGCGACAGACCACGGCAACACTGACCGCCGGCGGATCCTTGCGCGCAGCGATGGCGCGCGCGAGATCGGCGGCAACCAGGCCTTCCGCGCCATCGGCGGCATTGGCAAGCGTCAGAGCCTGGCCGACCTTCAGCAACTCGGCCGGTGATTTTGGTTTGACGGGAGACGTCATCTGAGCCCGTCCACAACGCGAAACGACTTCATCCTCTCGAACAGCGAGCCTGAAACGCCCTGCGGCACCGGGCTATCGCCAGTGAGCGCGGCATAAAGCTCCGGTTCGGGCGCCTCGATGATGGTTTCTAGCTCATCGAGTTCGGCGTCGCTGAGCGTCGGCAGGTGCGCGTCGGCAAACCCGCCAATGATCAGGTCGAGCTCCTTCGTGCCGCGGTGCCAGCAGCGAAACAACAAACGTTTGCGCCGCGCATCGAGGCCATTGCTTGAGAGTCTCGAACCGGTCATTTGCCTCAGTCCAATCCAACGCCAAAAGCCCGGACGTGCCGGGCGCGGCTGATATAGCCATTCCGGTCCGCCTTGTCAGCGGTTGACAACAGCTACCCACATTGCATTCGTCGTACGCGCGGGCCAGCATCGTGCTGAAGTCAACTCCTTGATCGAAAGCGATGCGCCCGCCCCTGCTCAATCCCCTGTTTGCGCCGGTCACCAGCCTGAGCGGCATCGGGCCGAAGCAGGACAAGTTATTCCGCTACCTGCTCGATCGGAGCGAGACGCCGCGGCTGATTGATCTCCTATTTCACCTGCCGTCCGGGGTCGTCGACCGCCGAGCGCGGCCAAAGATCCGCGACGCGGTGCCCGGGACCGTCGCCACTCTGGAGGTCACCATCGATCGTCACCGCGCGCCGCCGCCCGGCCGCTCGCGGGCACCCTTCCTCGTCTATGCCAGCGACGAGACCGGCGACGTCATCCTGACCTATTTTCGCGCCTACCCCGGGCAGGTCGAAAAGCAGCTCCCGGTCGGGTCAAAGCGCTATGTGTCGGGCACGGTGCAGATGTACGACGGCACGCTGCAAATGGTGCATCCGGATCGGGTGATCGATGAGAAGGGTTTTGCCACCCTGCCCCTGATCGAGTCGGTCTATCCACTCACCGAAGGGCTCGCGCTTGGCTCGCTGCGCCGCGCGGCGACGCAGGCGCTGGCCAAGCTGCCATCGCTGCCGGAGTGGATCGCGCCGGAGGTGCTGAAGCGTACGGCGTTTCCGGATTTCAGCGTGGCGTTGCATCGTGTCCACGCGCCCAGCGAAATGACCGATATTCTCATCAACGGCCCTTATTGGTCGCGTCTCGCCTACGACGAGTTGCTGGCAGGACAACTGGCGTTGGCACTGGTGCGCGCGCAATTGCGGCGACCCGCGGGGACGCGCAATGCCGGCGACGGTCACTTGCGCCGCAAGATCATCGACGCCCTGCCGTATGCGCTGACCAAATCCCAGCAACAGGCGCTTGCCGCGATCGCAAAAGATTTGGTCGAGCCTGTCCGCATGCTGCGATTGCTGCAAGGCGATGTCGGTTCCGGCAAGACCGTCGTCGCGCTGTTAGCCGCTGCGGCTGTGGCCGAGACGGCGAAGCAAGCGGCCCTCATGGCGCCAACCGAAATCCTGGCTCGGCAGCACTTGCGCACCATCACGCCGCTTGCCGAAGCCGCCGGCCTGCGCGTTGCAATTCTGACCGGCCGGGAGAAGGGCAAGGAGCGCGCCGATATTCTCGCCCGGCTTACCGCCGGCGAGATCGATCTGCTGCTTGGCACCCACGCCCTGATCGAAGACCCCGTGGTGTTCAAGGACCTCGCACTTGCGGTGATCGACGAACAGCACCGCTTTGGCGTGCGCGAGCGCCTGGCGCTGACCAGCAAGGGTGCCGCGGTTGATGTCCTTGTGCTCAGTGCGACGCCGATTCCGCGCACGCTGGTATTGACCTACTTCGGCGACATGGATGTCTCGGAATTGCGCGAAAAACCGGCGGGCCGCCAACCGATCGACACCCGCGTGGTATCAATGAGCCGGCTCGACGAAGTGTTCGATGCGGTTGGTCGCGCGCTCGACGGCGGCAAGCTGGTCTACTGGATCTGCCCGCTGGTCGATGAGTCCGACAAGATCGACCTCACCGATGCCGAGCAGCGCTTCAAGAGCCTGCAGCAGCATTTCGGCGACAAGGTCGGGCTGGTCCACGGCAAGATGCGCGCCGCGGAGAAGGACCGCGCCATGGCGCAGTTCGTCTCGCACGAAACCGGACTGCTGGTCGCAACCACCGTGATCGAGGTCGGCGTCGACGTGCCAGCCGCGAGCATCATGGTGATCGAGAATGCCGAGCGCTTTGGGCTTGCCCAGCTGCATCAGCTGCGCGGCCGCATCGGTCGCGGCAGCGAAGCCTCGACCTGCCTCCTGCTCTACAAGGAACCGGTCGGCGAGATGTCGGCGGCGCGGCTGAAAGCCATTCGTGAGACCACCGACGGCTTCCGCATCGCCGAGGAAGACCTCCGGCTACGCGGCGAAGGTGACGTGCTCGGCACCCGCCAGAGCGGTATGCCGGGCTACCGGCTGGCGCGGATCGAGGCGCATGCGCAACTGATCGCCCAGGCGCGCGAGGAAGCGATCGCCATCATGCGCGACAATCCGAAGTTACAAGGCAAACGCGGTGAAGCGCTGCGCGTCTTGCTGTACCTCTTCGAGAAGGATGAGGCGCTGCCGTTGATCGGGGCCGGTTAGGCCGTCGCCTTCAGGGCAAATCGACCTTGGTCGTCGCTTTGCCCTGCTGTGCGAGCCGCGCGGCGGCCGCCATGTCCGACAGCGCCACCACGTTGCGCTTGTTATCGGGGCGCGCGCCGGGCTGGACCACGCCCGCCGACATGATCAGCGTCGCGGCTTGCTCGGCGTTCATGTCGATCTCGATGACCTGGCTCCTCGGCAGGTAGAAGAAAAAGCCGGTGGTCGGGTTCGGCGCGCACGGCAGGAACACCGAGATGTGCTCCTCCTTGCCCGGCAGGCTTTGGGCGATGTTCTCGCTCGGCGATTGCGACAACAGCACGATGGACCACATGCCTGGCGCCGGAAACTCCACCAGTCCGACCTTGCGGAAGCTCGAGCCCGAACCCGAGAACAGCGTCTCGAACACCTGTTTCAGGCTGCGATAGATCGCACGCACGATCGGCATCCGGCCAAGCACCATCTCGCCGAGATCGACCAGTGTGCGGCCGATCAGGTTGGCGGTGAGGAAGCCAAGCAGCGTCAGCGCGAAGACCGCAACGATCAGACCCGAGCCCGGGATCTTGAACGGCAGGTAGGTTTCCGGGCGATAGGCAATCGGAACCAGTGGCCGGACCAGATCGTCCACCCAGGTAACGAAGGACCAGGTCAAATACAGCGTGATCAGCACCGGGCCGACCACGATCAGTCCGGTCAGGAAATAATTGCGCAAGCGCCCGACAAAGCTCGGCTTGGCGTCGCCGGGATCGATCGGCGAAACGGTTTGCGGGGCAGAAGTATCGTTGGCGGCCATTTGGTCCCACACGCTGCGCTTCGAACAAGAGCGCCCGGAGCGACAGCTAGGCTTATTTTAGCAGGATTCCGGTGCCCGTGGGGAGGCCTCGCCCGGTCCCCGCTTGCCTATTCAACGGTCACTGACTTCGCTAGGTTCCTTGGTTGGTCGACGTCGGTGCCCATGATGACGGCGGTATGATAGGCGAGCAGTTGCATTGGGATTGCGTAGACCAGAGGCGTCACGGTCGCCGGCATCTCCGGCAGAATAATCGTTTCGAGAGAATCGATCGTCGCTTCCGCCGCTCCCTTCGGGTCGGTCATCAGGATGATCCGGCCGCCGCGGGCTGCGACCTCCTGCATGTTCGAGACGGTCTTTTCGAAGATGCGATCATATGGCGCGATCACCACGACGGGCATCTTGTCGTCGATCAGAGCGATCGGGCCGTGCTTCAGCTCGCCCGCCGCATAGCCTTCGGCGTGAATGTATGAAATCTCCTTCAGCTTCAGCGCGCCTTCCATGGCGAGCGGATAGCTCGTGCCGCGGCCAAGATAGAGCACGTCGGTACTCTTTGCGATGACGCGGGCAAGCCGTTCGATCTGCGGCTCCAGCGTCAACGCCTCGGTGATCAGGCGTGGCACCTCGATCAGCGCGTGCGCCAGCTTGGCTTCATCGTCGTCGCTGAGGACGCCGCGCGCTTTACCGGCGGCGACAGCAAGGCTCGCAAGCACCGCGAGCTGACAGGTGAACGCTTTGGTCGAGGCAACCCCGATCTCAGGCCCGGCCAGGGTCGGCAACACGATCTCGGCTTCGCGGCCGATGGTCGATGTCGGCACGTTGAGGATCGCGAGCGTGTGCAGTCCCTGCTCCTTGGCATAACGCAGCGCCGCCAGCGTATCGGCGGTCTCGCCGGACTGCGAGATGACGACCGCGAGATCGCCCTTCTGCAGCGGCGCCTCGCGGTAGCGGAACTCAGAGGCGACATCGACTTCGACCGGGAGCCGCGCGAGGCGCTCGAACCAGTATTTGCCGGTGTGGCCGGCGTAACTTGCTGTACCGCACGCCACGATGCAGACGCGCTTGATCTCGTTGAAATCGAACGGCAGCTTGACCGGTAGCGCGACGCGCTCGCTTGCCATGTCGATATAGCGTGCGATCGTGTGACCGACGACCTCGGGCTGCTCGTGAATTTCTTTCGCCATGAAATGGCGGTAGTTGGCCTTGTCGACCATCAGCGCCGAGGCGACCGACTTCAGCACCTCGCGGTGGACGATCGCGCCCTGCTCGTTGCGGATCACGCTCGAGCCGCGCGTCAACACGACCCAGTCGCCGTCCTCGAGATAGCTGATCGAGTCGGTGAACGGCGCGAGCGTGATGGCGTCGGAGCCGAGATACATCTCGCCGTCGCCGAAGCCGATCGCGAGCGGCGGCCCTTTGCGCGCGCCGATCATCAGGTCGTCCTCGCCGGCGAAGATGAAGCCCAGCGCAAATGCACCGCGCAGATGCGGCAGCGTTGCTTTCACGGCCTCGATCGGCGCAAGGCCCTTGGCGAGATAATCGTTGACCAGTTGGAGCACGACCTCGGTGTCGGTCTCGGTGGTGAATTTCACGCCCTTCTTCTCGAGCTGCTCGCGCAGCTCCTTGAAATTCTCGATAATGCCGTTGTGGACCACGGCGACGCGTTCCGTCGCATGTGGATGTGCATTGCCTTCGGTCGGCCTGCCGTGCGTGGCCCAGCGGGTGTGGCCGATGCCGGTATGGCCGCCGAGCGGCTGATCGTGCAGCCGCCGCTCGAGATTCTTCAGCTTGCCCTCGGCGCGGCGGCGCACGAGCTTGCCATGCTCCAGCGTCGCGACTCCTGCTGAGTCATAGCCGCGATATTCGAGGCGCTTTAGCGAATCGACAAGGTGCTCGGCCACCGCGCCACGCCCGAGAATTCCGATGATGCCGCACATGCCGGCTCAGATCTCCACCCAGACAAACGCTCAAATCAGGCTAAACAGCCGGTTTTCTGCTTAAGAGCATATCGGTGCAACTGTTACTCAAATATTGTTGCCGTCTGAGACATCAACGCCCGCACTGACGTTTGGTTAACCCGATCGTTGCCGGTTGTGTCCGTGTTAACGCTGGCACTTCAACGCCGCCTTGGCCCTGAGCTTCATTTCGCGGAAACGCTCTGTTCAGCCGGGATTGATGGTCTGCTCGGAACGCTCGAGCGCCAGGGTGTTCGCGGGAACATCCTTGGTGACCACCGTGCCCGAGCCGACATCTCTAGCCGGGCATCGCGCCCGGCGGCAGGCGTGCGTAGGGACCGACAATTGCCTTGTTGCCGATCGAAGCCTCCGCGATGTGCGAGAATGACCGGATCACCACGCCATCGCCAACCGTGACGCCCGGTCCAAACACCACGAACGGCTCGACCGTGACGTCCTTGCCGAACTTCGTGTCGGCGGCGAGATAAATCGTCTCCGGTGCAACCAGCGTGACGCCCTCGGCCATGGCGGCGTCGCGCAGCTTGCGCTGCATCGCCGCCTCGGCTTCGGCAAGCTGTGATTTCGTGTTGATGCCGCGCACTTCGTCCTCCGTCGTTTCGACGACCGACGCCCTCAATTCCAGCGTCCGCGCAATCTCGACCGCATCGGTGAGATAGTACTCGCCCTTGGCGTTGCCATTGCCGATGCGGCGCAACAGGTTCAGGGCGGAGCGCCCGTCCAAGGCCATGACGCCCGCGTTGCAAAGGGTGATCATACGCTCCAGCGGGCTGGCGTCGACCTCCTCGCGGATCGCTGCGAGCCGGTCGCCCTCCATGATCAGCCGGCCGTAACCGGTCGGTACCGCTGCGCGAAAGCCAAGCACGACCACGGCCGACCCTTGGGCTAGCGGCGCGCGCAGCCGCTGGAGTGTTGCCGCCGTGATCAGCGGCGTGTCGCCGAACACGATGAGGACGTCGTCGGTGCCGGCAGCGATCGCTTCAGCCGCCTGGAGCACCGCATGCGCGGTACCGAGGCGTTCTTTCTGCACGAAGATCACGGCGTCAGGCCGCAACCGGTGGACTGTCTCTGCAACGGACTGGTGATGCGGCGCAACGACGACCGCGACCCTGGCGCTGCTGTCGCGCGGAAGATTGGCCAGCACGTGCGCCAGAATCGGTTCGCCTGCGATCGGATTGAGCACCTTGGCCAATGACGAGCGCATCCGGGTACCGTCGCCCGCCGCGAGTACAATTGAGAGGCTGGATCGTTCCATGTTAGGTCAGTTATCCGAGCTATCCCCACGAAAAAAGGCGTTTTTCCATTGAGGGAGCCTGTCCCTGCGCCTCTAAGTTGATACTGCTAATATTTCACGATTGATTCGCAACCGCACGGACCGCCTCGTCACATGGCCAAAGCCGCCGACATCAAGGCCGTCAAGCCTTTGTCCAAAAGCTTTGACGCCGACGATGAGGGCTGGCTTGACCAGCTCATCGCCGACGAAGATGAACCGGAGCGCGCGACACTGTGGCGGCTCGGTTCATGGGCCATTGCCGCAGTGGTTGCCCTGACGCTCGGGCTGATGAGCGGGCAAGTGCCCGACAGCGCCAAGCGCTCCGCGGCCGCCGAAGCCGAACTCGCAACCCAGGCGCAGCGGATCGAGGGATTGGCGCGCGACACCAGGCAGGAGACACGACGGATCGCAGCTGCGGTCGAGACGCTCAATTCCGACCGCGATCGGTTGTTCGGTCGGATGACTGCCGGTGGAACAAAGCTCTGGATTCGGTAACGGGCTCGATCGCAAAGCAGGCGAACCGCCAGAACCGGCCGATCTCGCAGCCGACAAACCGGCCGAGCGGTCGATGGCTCCTGCGCCGGCCGCTGAAACGGCAGCTTCGCAGCCGCCCTCACCGGCAACGGTCGCAGCGGCAACGGCGGAACCGCCGAAGGATGCGCCTCCAAAGGACGTGCCGAAAGAGGTCACAAAGGACACCCCCAAAGACTTCCCGAAAGACCTTGCCAAAGACCCCAAAGACCTCCGCAAAGACCTCCCCAAGGCTGCCAACGCACAAACCACGCCGGCGCAGACCGCACCGCCATCCGAGAGCATCGCCAGGAAGGCCGATCGCTCTGACAGCCCGCGCCAGGCCGCGCCGCCTGCCGCCAATCCCGAGACCGCTGCCGCAAGCAGCGCACCCCCCGCTCCAGGGCGCAGCCGCGCAAGATACAGACCCGGCGGCCACGACGACTGTGCCAAAGCCGGCGCCAGGCCAGCAAGTCGCCGCGACGCCGCCAGCGGTTATCACCGCGACACCACTGAATCCGTTGCCGGAGGACGCGGTCGCCACGGCAACGGAAGCCGATGTGCCGGTCGAACGCACGCAGTTCGGACTGGATATCGGCGGCGCAAGCTCGATGGCGGGATTGCGCGCGCTGTGGAGCGGCGTCCGCAAGGCCCACCCCAGCCAATTCGCGGCACTTCGACCGGTGCTGGCGATCCGTCAGAACAAGAACGGGTTCGGGCTCCAGGTGCGCGTGATTGCCGGCCCAATTCCGGATGCGGCTGCTGCGGCAAACCTCTGTGCGACGCTGGCCGCCGATAACCGTGGGTGCGAGACTACGATATTCGACGGGCAGCGGCTGCTACCGGACGCCGACGATGCAATGAAGAAGCCCGTTGCTGCTCCAAAGTCATCACGACGCAAGCAGGCCGATCGCGAGGCGACACCACCAACTCAACCGCGGCAGCCAACGGGCGGCAAATCGTCAAGTCTGTCGTCGTTGCTCGCGGTGCACTGAGCCCGTAAAAGGGCCGTTCCCGGCCGCTGTCGGCGCGAGAGAGTTTGGCGATGAACAAGGTTCCGTTCCGGTTGAGTGCGCGTCAGGTGCAATGGATCCTGATTGCCGGCTTCCTCACCGTCGGCTATGCGCTCTATCTGCGCTATCTCGCGATCGAATTCTCGCCGACAGCGCTTGCCTGCGAGGCCGGCCTGCAAACATGGCTGTGCAAGACCCGGCTTGCGGTGACCTGGCTGTTCAAGAACTCGGTGTTCGGAACGGCTGCGATGGTGATCGCGATCCTGCATGTGATCCGGCCATCGATCGTGTTGTTGACAGCCGGCGTCATCACCGCCGGCGCCGGGATCGTGCTCTACAACATCGGCCTGTCGGGAATTGCGATCGCCCTGCTCATCCTGGGATTTGCGCGGCCCGCGCCCGAGACAGCGTGATGGCAAGC
Organism: uncultured Alphaproteobacteria bacterium; assembly: GCA_963763485.1. Classification (GTDB taxonomy): domain Bacteria; phylum Pseudomonadota; class Alphaproteobacteria; order Rhizobiales; family Xanthobacteraceae; genus CAWCKS01. The sequence goes on from CAVXOW010000003.1 coordinate 611,467, forward strand.
ACGAGGTAAACCGCGCACGTCCAGTCCGATTGCCAGTTCGCAAGGCTTTCGTTGATTGCGATGTAGGCCACCGAAACCGCCAGCAATGCGGCAAATGCCGATTCCGCGATCTGTCTGACGCCGGTGCCGCGCGGATTCTGAAGCGAGACCAGCGCCAGCGGCAGCACCGCCATGGTCAACGCGGCATAAGGAAAATCGCGGTAGCGTGGATCGAACACAAAGCCGAGCGCAGTTTCGCTGCCGATCGCGATCGCGATCAAAAGCACGGCTCCCAGCAACCACGACAGGGCGCCGTGCTCGCGCAACTGACGCGGTCCGACCAGTTCGATCAACGTCGGCAGCGGCTTGCCGGCAAGCAGCGCGACAGCAGCGATGAACGGCGAGACGAAGCCGGCGCCGAGCAGCACACCCCACTTGAGCGAGAGGCCGAGGCCAAGGCTCTCGACCATGTATTTTTCCAGGGCGAAGCCCAGCAGGCTGCCACCCGCCGCTGCCGAAACTGCAAGCCCGAGCCAGGCCATCAGCGGTGGTGACCAAGGCTTGCGGCGCTGCGCCAGCCAGCCTGTGGCGAACACCAGCAGGCAGTAAGCGAGGCCCGCCGCCATCTCATAATGCCAGCGCGGGAAATTGCTGATCGGCTGGCCGGGTGGATATTTCGGCACCCGGTTGGTCGCGTCCATCAGTCCCCAATAGCCGCCGACGGTACCCTCCAGCTGGCGCTTCCAGGGCTGATCATACGCCTCGATCAGGTTGACGCGGAATTTCTCCGACTTTGCCAGCGCCAGGATCTCGGATACGACCCGTGCCTGGTTGGTGCGCGATGGCAGCGCTCCCTCGCGCATGCGGCCTTCGCTCGGCCAACCGGTCTCACCGATCAGGATTTCCTTGTTCGGAAAGGCGACCCCGACCTGCTTGCGGATGGAATCGACATGCGCGGCCGCATTGCGCGCGGGGATCGGGAAATCCTCCCAGTAGGGCAGGATATGGATCGTGACAAAATCCACCGCGTCGTAGACCTCGCGGTAGCGCAGCCAGTATTCCCAGACGTCGGCGTAGGTGACGGGGATATTGCCGACCTGCCCCTTCACGAAACGGATCGTGGCGGCAAGGTCCGAAGATGTCATTTCACCCCGCAACAGCACTTCGTTGCCAACGACGACGGCGATGATCACGTCCGGAAACTGTTTTGCGAGCGCGATTGAGGTCTCGATCTGGAGCCGGTTCTTCAGCCGGTTGCCGCCGAGCCAGATGCCGTGGATCACCTTGAGCCCGGCTTTCTGCGCCAGCGCCGGCACCTGATCGAGCCCGTTCTCGATCGAATAGGTCCGGATGCAATCGGTGATCTCGGCAAGCCGCTTCAGGTCGTCGGCGATCTGCTCCGCCGAAATCTGCGTGTTGAGTTCTAGCGGCGTCTGGCCGTTGCGGAACGGCGCGTACGACACGCATTCCAGCTTGGCCTGCGGATCGATCGGCGCACGCGGCAGCGCAATCGGCAGCGCGCTCCACCACCAGATCGCGGCGATGAAGGCGAGCGCAATCCCAAGGAACGCAAATGGCGGCAGGCGACGAGAAATCGGCGATCCCTTTCGAACGAAACGCGTCGATAGCCGTTCGCGGCGACGCTGCCAAGAGTACTAGCAAGAGCACTACCAAGAGTGCCGCAAACAGTGCTAGCGGAGCCAGCGGCAACGTTGGCGCGCAGCGTCAAGGCTTTGCGGCTTTTTGCCGGCACACCAAGGCGATAACGCATGCGCTACGCTGGACAAAATCGGCAAACTCCGTCATGGAATCGCAGCTGCCAACGGGCACGCAATCGCCGCAATGGCGGACCATTCAGCGCCCGTTCAGCTGGCAGGGATAAATCCGGCCTTGAGCCTCAAGCAAGGCTGCGAGGGAACGATCGGGGAGTTCATGCGTCGCGTTGTTTTTCGCCTCCTGCCGGTTGTCGCTCGCGGCATCGGAATCATGTCGCTTGCGACCGCAATCGGAATTGGATCGGCGATGGCCCAGAGCGGCCAGGACCAGTCCAAGACTCCGCCGGCCAATGCGGCGGATGTCGCCAAGGAAGCCCAGCGCAAGGTCGACGAGTTCACCCAGGCTGCCCAGGCGATCAACGGCCCGGCCGGCAATCCGGAATGTGTCTGGCTTGGCCGGCGCGTGGTCGGCCTCATGCTGAACGACGATCTCGACACCGCCTTCCGGCATCTCGACCTTTACGACCGGTTTGGCTGCCCCGGCGGGCATATCCAGGCCGCGTTCCGTTGCGTGACCAGGTTTGGCCTGCCGAACCCGAAGGAAGCCGACGCCTTCAACAGCCGGGTCCATAGCTGCTGGATCAACCCGGCGGCCCAGCCGCCGCAGCCGCAGGCCTCAACGGCGGCCGCTCCGGCTGGTGGCAATCCACCGGGCGCCTCCGCGGCCGAGCAGGCAACCCAGGGCCAGTCGCCGGCTCCGGCGAAACAATAATCGCTCGCGGCGGTTAGCACCGATGAACGCGCGATGAAGGGAAATTCTTTTTCGCAGCGCGGCCGTGCCTTCAAAACGACATGCCCCAACACCAGTTGTTAAATCGCGCGGCATAGATAACCTAGCGCGTATTCCGCAAAAGTGGGTTTCCGGTTTTGCGATCAGAATACGCGCGAAAAATCTCGGAACTGCTGCCGCGACCGAACCGGTGGGGAATGGTTCGTCTCGCTGCAATGCTTGCCCCCTAGGGTCTCAGGTGCCATGCGCGCCGTCATCGCCGTTCTTGTTCTTGTCAGCGGGCTGCACGCCGCTCTGTGGGGATTGCTGCGCAACGAACAGCAGGCGCCCGACTTCCGCGGCATGCTGCCAAGTGTGTCCTACGCGCCGTTCGAGGGCACCGCGCACCCCGACGTCGACAACATTCCGAGCGTCGAGAAAATCCGCGCCGATCTGAGCAAGCTTTCGAAGGTCACCCGCGCGATCCGGCTTTATTCGTCGACCGGCGGCGTCGAGCTGGTGCCGCCGATCGCCCGCGAATTCGGCCTCAAGGTCATGGTCGGCGCCTGGCTCAACTCCCACGCCGATCGCAACGAGCGCGAGATCCAGGCCGCGATCGAACTCGCCAGGCGCAACAGCAATGTCATCGGTGTTGTTGTCGGCAATGAGACGCAGTACCGGGGCGAACTACCCATCGATCAGCTGCTCGAGTTCATCAAGCGCGTCAAACGATCTGTGAACGTGCCGGTCACGACCGGTGAAATCTGGAATATCTGGCGCGACAATCCGTGCAAGAACAACAGCCCAGGCGACTGCCTCGTCAACAACGTCGACTTTATCGCCGCGCACGTGCTGCCCTATTGGGAGAACGCGACCGCCGATGAGGCGGTCGACCGGGCCGCGTTCCTCTACCAGCTGTTGCGCGACACCTATCCCGGCAAGCGCGTCGTCATCGCCGAATTCGGCTGGCCGAGCGCGGGCTACAACCTGCGCCGCGCTGAGCCCGGACCGTTCGAACAGACCAGGGTCTTGCGCAACTTCGTGACCCGCGCCGAAGCCATGGGGATGGACTACAATATCGTCGAAGCAATCGATCAGCCCTGGAAGTTTTTCGAAGGCGGCGTAGGGCCTTACTGGGGTATTTTTAACGCGGCACGCGAACCAAAATTCGCCTGGACCGGGCCCATCCTGAACCCGGACTACTGGAAGCTCGCAACCATCGCCCTTCTGGTCGGCCTCCTGCTGTCGCTGCCGATCCTGCGGCTGATCCGACCAACCCCGTTACAGACCTTTGTGCTGGCGGCAACCGCCAACGGCGTCGGCGCCTGGGTCGCGACCGTGTTTGCCTACTGGGCCGGTCACTATTTCGTCTGGGGCTCGGCGTTTGCCCTCACCCTCGGCCTGATCCTGCTCGTGCCGCTGATCCTGATCGCGATGGCGCGTGTCGAGGAAATCGCAACCATCGCCTTCGGCCGGCGTCCGCGCCGCCTGCTCAAGCCCGGCCTGCAGCTTCCCGACGGCATCGCCGCGCCAAAGGTGTCGATCCACATACCCGCCTATTTCGAACCGCCCGAGATGCTGAAGCAGACGCTCGATGCGGTGGCGAAGCTGAACTACCCGAACTTCGAGTGCGTGGTCATCATCAACAACACGCCAGATCCCGCGTTCTGGCAGCCGATCCAGGATCACTGCCGCGCGCTCGGCGAACGCTTCATCTTCATCAACGCCGAGAAGGTCGAGGGCTTCAAGGCCGGCGCGCTGCGCCTCGCCATGGCACGCACCGCCACCGACGCCGAGATCATCGGCATCATCGACGCCGACTATGTGGTCGACCCGGACTGGCTGAAGGACCTCGTCCCCGCGTTCGCGGATCCTCGCGTTGGCCTGGTACAGGCGCCGCAGGAGCATCGTGACAGTGACCGTTCGCTGATGCACTACATGATGAACGGCGAATACGCGGGCTTCTTCGACATCGGCATGGTCCAGCGCAACGAGTTCGACGCCATCATCGTGCACGGCACGATGGCGCTGATCCGCCGCGCGGCGATGGAGTTGGCCGGCGGCTGGTCGAGCGACACCATTTGCGAGGACACCGACCTCGGACTTGCGCTGATCGAGCAGGGTTGGGTCACTCACTACACCAACCACCGCTACGGCGCGGGCCTGTTGCCCGACACCTACGAAGCCTTCCGCAAGCAGCGTCACCGCTGGGCCTATGGCGGCTTCCAGATCGTGAAAAAGCACTGGCGCCGTTTCCTGCCCGGCGCGTCGCGGCTGTCGCCTGATCAGCGCCGCGAGTTCGCACTCGGCTGGCTGAACTGGCTCGGCGCCGAAAGCATCGGCGTGGCTGTCGCACTGCTCAACCTGATCTGGGTGCCGATCGTCGCCTTCGCCGACATTGCGATCCCCGACCGGATCCTGACGCTGCCGATCATCGCTGCGTTCGTCGTTTCGCTCGTGCACTTCGTCGCGATGTATCGCCTGCGCGTGCCGATCAAGTTCGGCCAGATGCTTGGCGCCATGGTCACCGCGATGAGTGTGCAGTGGACGGTTTGCCGCGCGGTCGCAAATGGCCTGATCACCGACCATATCGCGTTCGCGCGCACGTCGAAGGGTGGTCTGTCGCGGGTCTCGATCGAATTCCAGGCGTTCTGGGAAGCGGTGATCGGCGTGCTGCTGCTGATCGGCGCCGCCGTGCTGGTCATCACCAACACCAAGGACATCCGCGAGATCTACATCTTCGCCGCGGTACTGGTACTGGAGAGCCTGCCATTCCTGTCGGCCGTCGCCATCGCCATTCTCGAGAATGCCCGCATCAACTCGTTTGCGTTCTGGACTCACGCCAGAATCAGGACCGCCGAACTGATCGGGCTGAGACCAATCGCGCTGACCCGCCCGGTCGGCGAAGTCACGGCCCTCGCCAAGGAAACCCAAACGGACCCGGCGCGTTAGCCTGTCCACTTCAGATATTGGTTGGGCCTGGGAAGCCGACGGTGCACCGCTTGACCGGCGCGCCCCCCACCCATACACACCGGCCCAGCGCGCGATCGCTCGGCGATCCCTTACGGATAGACTGGCGATCGTCGCGCGATCAGGTGAGCGCGTAGCTCAGGTGGTAGAGCACGTGACTTTTAATCATGGGGTCGAGGGTTCGAGTCCCTCCGCGCTCACCAAAATAGGCCGCAAATTCAATATCTTAAAAACTTAAACGCCCCACGACCACTCTTTAAAATGCATTGTGGGGCGTTTATGGGGCGCCCTTCACCCAGCGATTTCGCGCTAGGAAGGCCGCCCATGCGCGTTCGACCCGCACGGTATCAATTGCGGTCGGTGTCGATTGAGCTCGCGGGCGGGCTTCCTATTGAAGGATAGCGGCGCACGACCGTGACACCGGTCAGGTGGCGCCGATCCACCGCAAATTCGTTTTCATCGTAGTGACCTTCGGCCGCCGCCGACACGGCACAGATGATCGCTGCTGGCGGTGCCGCGGTTTCCAGTAGCACGCTGCCACCACCGGACCATCGACGCTCTTGCGCGAAACGTTCGGCGGTCTCGATGTCGCTGGTCCATGACACACCGTAGATTTCGCCGACGACGTTCGTCGGTATTGGCACCACGAAACAGCCGCGCGCCGGCCCCGCGGTAGGGAGGTAGCAGTACGCGCGCCGCGGTACACAACGCGCGGTGATCGCCGACCGTCAGCGGCAGCATCTTGGTTTCAATCCAGACCTGCAGGAAGGCGCGGCGAATGTCATCGCTGACGTTGGTCAACTCACGGGCAAGCTTGCGGATGCCGACTGTCCAGCCGCTGACCGTCTCGTTGATCTGATCAACGGCATACAGCATCGCCTCGGCGTCACCATCACGGCAGGCCTGTACAAAGGCGACAGCGGCAAGGCGGTCTTGGCGTCGCTCGTCGCGGACGTGAGATTGAAATGTTTCGTAGTCGGTCGGCATGCGCCAAAGTCTGCAGTCTAGCGTTCCTCCCATTCGGAAATTCGTGCGGCGATTGCATCGACCAACAGCCCGGCCGGTGAACGCGATTGTTTGGTGAAAGCCCCGACATAATCAGGATCGCTCGTTGGCGGCAGCGGATTCTCAGCTTGCAATTTTACGTTCAGCTCGCGCCACACACTCTCGTAGCGCTGATAGTCGCGGTTACTCCTGATCTCCGGCACATGGCTCATCGTCCAATGGTTGGTAATCAAGTAGGTCTTATCAGCGTCAGAGATGTTGGCACGTTCAAGTGCCTCTCCCAGTAGCTCGGAACCTTGCTGATCAGCCGGCGTCGGCGTTGATCTAAGTGGTGGTTTTGTCATGCGTTCCTCACGGTCGCGCCCCACTGATTGCAAGCAAAGCTTGACGACGACCGGCTGTCAAACGTCCCGGAGTTGCAGCTTGCTATCTTCTAACTCCAATTATCCCACGATCGAAAGTTTTGGGTCTTTGGGAAAATGACCACCCCAGTAATAGGTGTTGCCAAGCTGATCTTACCAACGCGCAACATTGAAATTGTCTGTGACGTATTGTTGATGGCGCGAATACGGAATCCCACGCCTCGAATAGTGAGTAACCCTAAACTCTCTCTGCTCGTAACTTCTATCGCCATGCGGATAATGGGATCAGGATCATACTTGTCGCCAACGACTTCCGGTCTTCCAGTATGCAGTATCTAATTTGAACATTGTCGAATGCGACTGCCGCCGCGGGGAGACATAGCGTAGCAGCGAGAATTGCGAATGGCTGTCTGAGCACGGACGGGCCTCCCCTCTAAGAAACTTCATGGTCCAATATTATTTTGAGACCTCCTCGCGCCGACAGGCTTGACTGAATCAACCCGCGCGGTTGCACTCCGCCACGCCGTCCGGTCTCCAATGATCTTTCGCTATTGCCGCTGCCGCTTGAGGGCGGTAGGCCGGTCAGCGCCCTGTGAACAGACCGCGCGGCCATCGTTGCCGCCGTCGTTAAGCTCATCAAGGATTGCCAACTGTGCAACCGTGACGGCGACCATTTCGGTTGCGATCAACTCCCAGCCGGCAATCTGGCTGACGTCGAGTTCCCGACCTCATTCACATCAGTCGGCAACATTGCCAGCAGTGAACGATACCGATGCTGCAAGGCCATCAGCCGCGCGCGCTCAGTCTTCGGCATCATCATGGCCGCCTCCTCCCGATGCCACGGTGCTTTTGCCTCCCAAGGCTTCCTCAGTCCGGGAAAATGCTGCTGGCGGCCAATCGTCTTCGGATCGACCCGTGACTGAGGAGCCAGTCGCAGCCTCGTGGCCAACGTCGCCTGCATGCGCGCGGCCTTTTCCCAGATCGAGACCTGGCTAGGGTCGCGGGCCGCGGCTTGCGCCATCAGAGTGGCCTGAATGTAGGAGATCAACAGTGGCGAATCGGGCTGCGGAAGTGGCTGGCATCACACACGCCAACCAATTCGTTGAACAGCTCTGCCTCTGCGGTCGACAGCGATGATGGCGGGGATAGGCGAGGTTGCTCGCCGGTTACGTTCGGTCCGTCAAGGCTGGCGGCCGATATTCGGCCTCTTTGCAACATCGAAATTACACTCCGGTTGCCCCATAGGAAAATCTGGACGTTTAGCAAAAACGACTGAAGCCGGCGCTCCGTCGTTGCCGGCGAAAATTTTTCCGAATCGCCCCCCCGGGCCCCCTATTCAGGCAGCTTTTCGCAAATGGCTAGCAGTGCGCGCTTGGGTGGGTTCTTCCAATATAGTGTGCGTCGAGCGTATTCCTAACACTGGACTATCCCGTCTCACGACGCCCGGCCAGAGTCAAGAACGTCATGCCACGCAGCTAGTTCATCGGCATGGTCTGCACTCCGGTGAAGGAGCTGCCCGCGGGACCCGAGTGGGTCTACGAAATCAAACATGGCGGCTATCGCCTAATGGCCCGCAAGAACGACGAGCGGGTCCGCATTTACACGCGCCGGGGGTGCCGACTGGACTAAACGCGACCCCGAATTGTCGGTACCGCGACTTAAAACAGTAGACATAAGCGCGCTCTGCTAATCGGCACGGGGTCCCGACGCCGATCGGCAGCGGTCAACTCGATTGGCTCGACTTTCGCTTTGTCTTCGCGTCGATTAGACGGCGTGGTCACAGGTCCTTTCCGCGAATTCGCGAAACTCGTCGGGAACGGAATGAGAGATGCCGAGTGCCACCGCGCCGTAAGCCAGCATGTGAGTAGATTTGTGATAGCGCAGATTACTCTTGGGACGAAGTCCCAATGATACTGGATCGTTAGCGCTTGAGTTCGATTCCGGCCAGGCAGCGGACGGCACTAAAAGCGCCTGCTAACCCTCACTAGTGACCCATCAAAATCGAACCACCCCGCTCGGGAGGAATCGATGTCGACTGGATTGTGCTGGATCACGAAATGTCCGCCAGTCCCTCGATTGTGCTGCAAAACTCTTTTTGAGACGAATCGCAAATGGTGATCCTGTTGGTTAGCGACGGTGAGTAGGGCCGTTTCCCTTGAAGCCTCATTGCCATCTCCTCCGTGCTTAGGCTCGCCCGGATCAGGACGCGCGAAAGCCACGCGCCACCGGCGAATTCGTATCGGATGACCGAAGCGCAAGTTACTACGATGGCAGCGTGTCGAGCATGGTGCGTGCGATACGGAGGTCCACTATTTCTAGTCCCGCGGTGAACCTGCAGCAGACTGGTTCGAGTATTTGTCTCACCTCGTGATGGCGCTCTTGGCTCGCGCGCAATCGCGCACGGCTCAGAGCGATGCGCAACTCCAAGAGCATGGCGCCCTGCTCGCGAGCGACTTCATTGGCTTTCAGAAAACAATTTTCCGCCTCTGTCGCAATAGCGAGCCCTTCGCGTTGCAGAAGAAATTCACCCCTCAGGCGCATGAGTTCGGCCGTATGCATACCCTCACCACTATGCTCCGTACGAGTGACAGCTCGCCTTACCGTATCACAGGCCTCATCAAGCTGACCGAGCCCGGCAAGCCCCTCAGCAAGATAGCCCAGAAATTGAGCATAGCGGATTTGCCAACCGGTCTGCTCACACCGCTCGAGCGCATGGCTTAAAAGTGCCACCCCGTGCGAAAACTCGCCGCGCTCGATAAGCAGCTTTCCCTTCCAGCAATTTCCCACAAGCTTCCAGAGTGCAGCATCGTTACGGGTAGCCGCATCGATCATGGCTGCTATCGCACCCTCCGCGCCGGCAAGATCGCCAATCATCAACGAAATCGGGCACAATCCGTCCTGCAGCACCCAACAGAGCGTAAATCCCGCGTCAGAAGCTCGCGACTTTTCGAAGCCGAGACGAGCTTCCTTGACGGCACTGTCGACCTCGCCCAGAAGGCATAGTACGTTCGCCAGTTTCGAGCGTGCGATCGGCCGTTGGTCCAAGAAGAATTCTTGTCGTCTCGTCCCCAGCCCCGGGCATCGAGTAGTGATCAACAACCCGCTGAAGGCAGATCTGCGCTTCCCGCAATTGTCCGGCATAGAGCAGCGAGGTTCCGAGATAGCGATCGCTCATCAACCTCGTGGCCACCTCAGAGCTACTCTGAGCAACCTTAGCGAGTTGCCTTACCGTGGTGAGTGCCGTCGCGTAATTTCCAGAGACTGTTTCCACCCAAGCGCGCGGCGCCCAGAGCTGCTGCAGTTGCAACTCGATGCTGTCAATCCCCTGAGCGAGTTCCACAGCTCTTGCGACCGCGGCGCGCGCTCGATCTACCGGGGCCATTGTCGCGCCCAATGCTACTGCGTACGCGAAACACATTTGCCGTTCCAGCGCGCCGCTCAAATTCAGGTCACGCCCGTGGACTGCGTACATGTGCTCCACGCGAGCGCAGCATTCACCGACCAGTGACATATGCGTCCAGATCGGCGCGAATGCGGCTGTCAGGACTTTGCCGATAACCGGGTCACCCTCGGGAGAGAATGACCAGTCTAGCGCAGAGCGGACATTGTCGAGTTCGCGGCTGCAGCGTGCCACGTTGTCGGCACTCAGCGAAATTATCGAGCCAGTTACCGCGGGCACAATCATATCCCGAAAATGTTCGGCTTGGCGTCGTGCCGCTGCCGGATAGTCGCCACTTTCTGTCAGCTTTTCCAATGCGTAGGCGCGTATCGTTTCGAGCAGGCGCCATCGGTTAGGCGTTGTCGCTCCATCAAAGACGATCAGAGATTTGGTTACGAGATTGGCTATGTCGTCTGTTATTCTGCGTGGGTCTGTGGGATCGGCCACAGCTTTTGCCGCATCGAGGCTGAAGCCAGCCGCGAAGATCGACAATTGACGCAACAGGGATTGCTCCTGTGTCGGAAGAAGCGCGTAGCTCCAATCAAGCGTAGCACGCAACGTCTGATGTCGTGGGAGCGCCGTACGGCGACGGCTCTTCAAAAGCTCAAATCGGTCGGAAAGGCCGGCCGCAACCTGCCGCACACCCAGCGTTGCGGCACGCGCGGCGGCAAATTCGATAGCAAGCGGGATACCGTCGAGATGCCTGCAGATTGCGGAGACCGACGAAAGAACATTTGCCTGCGGCGTGAAATTAACATCGATTGCTCGCGTCCTCGCGACGAACAGCTCGACAGCACTGTGCCCCAGCAGGATTCCCGGTTCTTCGTGATCTGACGCTGGTATGTCCAGCGGTCGCACTCGATAAACAAACTCACCAGCAATATCGAGTGGCTGTCGGCTCGTCGCCAATACGGTGACGTCTGGGCAATCCCGCACGAGGACCTCGGCAAGATTGGCGGCCGCGTCTACCACGTGTTCGCAATTGTCCAGAACCAACAGTACCTGTTTCGTGCCAATAGCTCGAGCGACCGCGTCGGCCGAAATCGTCTCGCTGCTGAGTTTGAGTCTAATGGCGCCGGCGACAATAGATGCCACGAGACTCGGGTCTTTTGATGTGGCCAGCTCGATCAAAAATGAGCCATCGACAAATTCGTCAAGAAGATCGCGAGCAATGTCGATCGCCAGCGCGGTCTTACCAATGCCGCCGGGACCAGTAAGGGTTATGACCCGATACGCAGAAAGCAGATCGCGCAGTAGTTTTAACGCAGCGGATCGACCGACCAGGTTCGTGAGACGAGTTGGAAGATTGGTTCGCCGGTCACTTGTTGTTCGCCTATCACGCCTATCTTCGGTCTGCCTCGCGACGTGACCGTCTCGGATTCGCCAATCACCAAGCAGGCGATAGCCTCGGCCAGACGTTGTTTTCAGCAATGCTCGATCCGAGCCGAGCGCCTTACGAATTGCCGCTATGTGGACCTGGAGTGTGTTTTCCTCAACCGTTATGCCCGGCCAGGCATGCGCGATAAGCGTGTTCTTTCTGACAAGCTCCCCGTCGGATTCGGCTAATTTTTGAATGATTTCAAAGGCGCGGCCGCCGATCGCGACGGGGACACCGCGGATACGGAGTTCGCGCTGATCAATATCGATCTCTAACGCTCTGGCCGCGTAAGCGATTGGCGCCTTTGATGGCACTTCCAAACCTTTGTCTTCAAACAAACGGCAGGACAATAGGCTGGCCGACGGCCTCTGCAAGACGACCAGCAATGTGCGACCGCTGTCATATCAGGGCCTGAGGGTTCGTGACGAGGGTGTTGGCGGGCAACTTTAAGCTTCACCTAAATGTGAACCGCATCAATGTCACTTGTGAGCGACGCACAGAGCCGGCCACCTAGCGCGGCGGTGACCGCTGACCGGTTGGAGACAGCTTTCCAGAACTCGCAGGCGCAAAGTCGCAGACTTCGGCGAATCGCGGACCGTGATTCCGTTGAGGCCTCGGAGCGAGCCCCCGGCCATGCAGTCCGTAGGCGGGGCCGCAGGCCTTGCTCGTCGAGCCTGCGCTTGCCTCACATCTGGCTTCCGGCGGCGCCGACCGTTTGGAAGCCGCGCTGGCGCGCAGACTTTATCGATGACCTGGCAAATGGAGCTGACAAGCGGCCGTCACGATCTCGAAGGAGACGCTGGCGGTGTTCGTGCCATTCTGATTAGCCAGCACGTTGGGCTTGCCAAGCACGGCGCTTGCTGCTGAGAATTCGCGGACGCGTCCGTCGGAGGCTGGCGCGCGTCCGGAGGCTTGCCTACGAGGTGAGCTAGATGTGACAGCCGACGTCTCGGGTCAGGGACGGGCACCGAGACCAACGATGAGGTTCGCCACCGGCAATTCGGCTAGGGAGATGGTTTGCTCAAACGAAAATAACTACTTGGCGGTTGAAGAAGCGCGACCGTGCTTGTACCGATCACGCCTGTTCCGGTGACAACGAATCGCCGATTCAGGTCGACGATCAAGCGGGCCGTGTATGCGTGCTGTCGTCGTCGACCTGCCCGAGCGCAGGTAAGTACTGGCCGAAGTTCAATTCGAAGTCGCTTGCAACCCCATATCCGATGTTGCGGACCTTGGCCCGGCGTGCCCGCGCGCCGGGCAGTGCCAGAGTTGTGAAGAACATTTCGTTGCTCGACTGAAGCTCGGAAGCTGTCGGCGTCCCGAACCGACTTATCTGCGCCTTCGCCGCAGCCATCGTTTCACGGTCGAATGAGGCCAGACGCTGGACGAGCCTATCGACAAAAGAGTTGAGGTCGTCGTCGTCCAGCGTGCGGTTCACCCAGCCGTAGCGCTGGGCAATATCAGCATCGAAATCGTCGCCGCTGAGCACGATCTCAAGCGCTCGCGACCGGCCGACTAAGCGCGGAAGCCACTCGAGCGCTCCGCCGCCAGGGACCAGTCCGACTCCGATCTCGGGGTTACCGAATAGGGCGCTCTGCCGGCTGGCGAAGCGCATGTCACAAGCCAGGGCGAACTCGTTACCGATGCCACGCGTGCGGCCTCGAATCTTGGCGATACTCACAACTGGCGTGGACAAGAGGCGCAAGACAAAGTCGCGCCAAACGCCCAACAACCCTGGCAATTCAGCTGCATTGGATACGTCGAAATGGGCGATGAAAAACTCGGGGTTCGCCGACTCGAACATCACAACCTTCAGGGACGCGTCCACCTCGATATCATTCATCAGCTCCCCCAATTCGACGATTGTTGTGGTATCAAATATGTTAATCGGCGGGTTGCTGAAAGTGATCGTCCACCGACCCGGTTGGATCCGATCGATGTTGAACTGCGAATAGCCAGTCATGGCGCGTCTCCTATTTCGGTTAGCAGATTGGTTTTGCGTTAAAGCTGATCTCGGGACAAGTTAGCCGCAGTTCGGCGATCTCCACAGCGGAGTAGCCGAACCTAGTGCCCGCCGAGCTCCGAGGCATGAGCAGAGGACATCAACTCCACAATCTCATTCGTGGTCACGAGGGCGGTCGCGTATCTCGGAATATTGATTTCGAGAGCAGCGTACATCTCCTTGTCCGAATAATCGGCCGTCGCATCTCTTACTACCGTGACCCCATAGCCAAGCTCAGCAGCGAAGCGAACGGTCGCTTCGAGGCATGTATGTGCGATCAGACCCATGATGATGAGTTGCTGAATGCCGTGCCTTTTGAGTTGCAAGTCCAAATCGGTATTTGCGAATCCACTCGAGCACCAATGTTCAGTAGCGACGATCTCGCCCGGCTTGGGCTCGAACCCAGGATGCATCTCTCCGCCCCACGTGCCAAATTCGAAGGTTTTGTTTTTCCACGCCGCCTTCTGAACGGGCGCAATGTATTTCCATGTTTCGTAGTCGCCCGGGCGGTAGCGACGATGCATTGCATAGAAGACCCGAAGCTTTGCTTCGCGAGCCGCACTCAGGACCCGTAGCATGTGAGGGACGCACCCATTTGCTTCCGCCACGGCCCGAATGCGACTCCAGACCTTGCCTCCCTCGGAAATGAAATCGTTGTACGGATCAATCACCAGAAGCGCTGTGATCTCACTGTCATATGCATGTCGGGTCATGACATCTTCTCCTTCGGCCCGTCTGGATCGCGAAGACTGCGATATCGCCCTTCAGTTTCTGAGCGCGGCCCGCTCAATGCTGGCCGCGAAGAGCGGCGTTTCGCTTTGATTGTGCGCGATGGACGCGGGTTGGCGCTGAGCACGAAATTGATCGAAAGGGATGCCCTGTCTGGCGAGAAACGCCAGGAGATCTTCAGTCGCGAAGGTCTGCACCCGGTTTTTAAATTCGCACTTGCCGCCGCCGATGTCCCGAACGATCAACTCCCATTTCACGTGAATGGTTGTTCGCCCGTTCGGCGTGAAAACATCGGATGTTGAGTCGAGTATCAGATGGCTTTTACTGCCACGCGTCTCAATATAGTGCTCCACTATGATGCTGCCGCCAATAATCTCGACGTTGATGGACATTCGTTTGCCGTCTGGCGCGGTTGTGAACCCGGCAGCGACGTGTGCTGGGGAACACGACTGATATTCTTTGCTCCGAGAAGGCCAAAGCACCATGTCGGAACATCTACCTTCTCGATTGGAGCGTTGATGATCGCCGTGAAGCTTGAATCAACGATTTGACGTTCGTTCATTTCGCGGTCCTATTCATCATGCGTGGCGCAACGTGCGACGCTGCCTCACTCTTTGCGATTGGACCTCGCGACGTGTCCACAGTGAAAAGCGGCTTTCCTTTTTCCACGACGTAGGTCGCAAGCTCGATTGCCGTGCCGCTTCCAACATTCTTTGCGGCATGGATTGTGCCGGCCCGGAATAAAGAGAGCGCCCCCTGCCGTGTGCGTTACGGGTAATTTTCTTTCGGTCTGATACTCAAGTGAGCCCCCTCAGAATGTAGATGATCTCTTCACCAGGGTGCGTATGTTTGCCCAAGGCTGCCCCGGGGATGGCCGCGAATGCCGATTTCCTTCTTCCCAGACACTGCACTAGCGCCGGTTTATTTGCCGCAAGGAGAAAGGAGGCGCCCGCAAAGCGCCCCCCGACCTTCAGGTCGAGTTGCGAAGCGATCTGAAGCCTGCCCGCACCTCTTCCGCAAAGAGTTGGGGCTGTTCCCAGGCGGCAAAATGTCCGCCTTTGTCGACCTTGTTGTAGTACATGAGCTTGGGAAATGCCTTTTCGGCCCAGCTCCGAGGAGCCTGGTATAGCTCATCTGGAAAGACGCTCACGGCAACGGGGACGGAGACGCCCTTCACACCAAGAAAGAAACCTTGTTTTCGAACGCTTCCCAATAGAGACGCCCAGAGGAAACTCCCGTGTTCGTCAACCATGTGAGCGTGATGTTGTCGAGAACATCATCCCGCGTCAGACCTTCGTGCTGCCCGTCAAACGCACGCGAGATGAGCGCCAAGCTTCGCGAGTCGTGATCAAGCAGGTATCCGGCCAAGCCAACAGGAGAATCTGCAATCGCGTAAAGCGCCTGCGGCCGCAAGCCCATCTGGTAGCCGTAGCCGATGCCTTTCGCGTATTCGAGGACCAACTGCTCGTAAGCGAGCTTCTCGTCAGGAGAAATACCGTCCGGCGTCGGAACGCCCTGAAGAGCGGCCTTGTCAATGTCGGCTGAAAATACGCCGGGCATGTTGGAATGGATGCCGATCAGCCCCGGAGGCGACTGTGCAGCCATGACCTCCGTGATGATCGCGCCCCAGTCGCCGCCTTGAGCCACAAACCTCATATAGCCGAGGCGCTTCATCAGAACGACCCAGGCGCGGCCGATACGGACGGGATCCCAGCCGGCTTGGGTCGGTTTACCGGAAAACCCATAGCCCGGGATCGACGGGATCACCACGTTGGAAAGCGTCTGATGCGCTCCCGCCGTGTGCGGTGGGGTTGGTCAGAGGGTCAATGACCTTCAGCTGCTCGATGATCGATCCAGGCCACCCGTGTGTGATGATGATCGGCAGGGCGTTGTCATGCTTCGAACGGACATGGATAAAGTGAATGTCGAGCCCGTCGATCTCAGTCACGAAGTTTGGCAAGGCGTTCAATCTCGCCTCGGTCTTGCGCCAATCGTGTCCGTCGTCCAATATCGCGCGAGTTTTTGGAGCGTCGAAACTGTAGGCCCTTGCGACTTGATCCTTGACTGTTTCCCGTTCAGGCCAGCGAGTGGCCAGCACGCGACGACGCAAGTCAAACAAGCGCTTCACCAGAGACATTCACGTGGAACGGTCGAATTGAGCTGTCAGGCTCCGCGGCGCGCACTTCAGCTGGAAGTACGCTGAGCACGCTTGCAGCCGCGGAAGCGGCAAGAAAGGTGCGACGATCCGGTGAAGGCGAGATATCGGACATAACAACGATCCTTTTGAAGACGGGAATGGACATTTAGGTCGAGTGAACCTGATCGCGATCTTCGTGCCCAGGGGCCGGTACCGCCATCCCACTATCGGAAGGAATGTTCATATCAAAGTATGACTGAGACAGAGTTGCTCGTGGCCCTCGCCTGCGCGCATGATCAGGCGAGCTCTCGGTGCCAGAGCATCATCGCGCGCCTTCAATGCTTTAGGATTTCAGCCGGCTGAAGCTCGAGCTGCAGGCAGCTCAAAAATAAATCTTGCACCACCGAGCGCGGAATGGTTGTCAGCGCGGATACGACCACGTGGGCTTCGATAATCGAGCGCACGATCGGAAACCCAAGCCCATGCCGCTTTCCTTCGTCGTAAAAAAGCTATCGAACAAGTGCGGTAGATGCGCTGAAAGTATTTGGGGCCGCTGTCTTCAATAATGCAGCACACCCATTGGGGGCCGTCTTGGTGTGTTCGTATACTGATGTTGCGGCGAATAGCTTCCGATTTCGTGAGCGCCTGAACCGCATTGATCGCGAGGTTCACGACCACTTGTTGGAGTTGTGTGTGATCGCCGATTACTTGCGAAAGAGGTTGCGCCAAATCAAGTGAAATTGAGATGCCCTTTGATTGCAACTCGTGGCGGAGAAACAATAAGGATTGCCCGATCACCTCATGTAGCGCCACCGGGCTTTGCTCAGCAGGTCGTCCCGCCGCCATTTCCCGGATTCGCGCCACAACCTCGGCTGCGCGCCCCGCATCATCCAGTATCCGCCGCATTGAGGCCCGCGCCTTTGCGACATTGGGTTCTGGCCTATCAAGCCAGCGCAGTGCGGTCTCTCCATTGGTCCGGATAGCAGCGAGCGGTTGGTTGACTTCGTGTGCGATCGACGCGGTAAGTTCCCCGAGCATTGAGACGCGCGCCGCGTGCGCGAAGTCAGACTGAACGTGCTGCAACCTTTCCTGCGCACGAGCACGGTCGCTGATATCGATCATAGCAACCCAACTCAGCGCAAGTCGTCGGCCTGCCCCAGTCTTGCCGAAACAAAAAGTACGGCGATTCGCGCTCATCGATGGTGGTAATTTTCGTCTCTTCCTGAAATATCGCTTCGCCCCGGAAGGCCGCTTCAATCGCCCGGCGAAATGTCGCTGGAGTTTGCCGCCACAACGAATTCCACGCGCCGAGGAGCTCTGTACGGCCGCTCGCCCCAAACATCCGGACGGCACTTTCGTTCACGTCTTGCGCGATCAGCGCGTCCATCATTCCAGGCAATGCGTCCGGATTTTCTCGTCTAGGTAATTACTTAGGTTCGTGACGCCGCCAACGCGTAGCCCGCGCAACGACTTCGAAACTCCGCGCAAATCGAATTGCCAAAGGCGATCGGCATATTGTGAAATAGGTGCCGATATCGTTGCTCGCTCTGTCGCAGCGCGTCTTCAGCCAATTTTCGATCTTCGATGTCCGTGTTGATGCCGTGCCAAGCAACGATACTCCCGCTCGCGTCGAGCATAGGCTCCGCCCAAAATAGGAACCAGCGATAGACCCCATCAAAGCGCCGCATACGCGCTTCGGCCTGGCCGGGTTCCGACGCAAGCACCTTGCCCCACGATCGGATAATCCCGGAAGATCGTTTGGATAAATCGCCTCTAACCATTGCCAGCCGAGAGCCCGCTCCCGGCTATTCCTGCATAATCAAGCCAGCGCTTGTTGAGATATTCGGTGTAACCATCGGCTCTGGTGCGCCAAGCGAAAACCGGGATAAAATCAAGCGTTGCTTGCTGGTCTCGATCGCCTTCAGCCGCACGAATGTCCTTCAATTGCAACGCGGGCGCCCCCGCATCAGCGTCTTTCGGCGCGTTGACCTTGCCGCCCGCGGCTGGGGGGAGGAATAGGGGTAGCGTTAGGCATCGCCAGGAGCTTTCCGCGCGACCTAGCTTCGTCACCTAAAGCGCGGTCTCGGTTTTCGGCAACTCCGATCTGATCAGGTTTGCCGAACGGTTGCCAGTGTTAGCTTTCTGAAGAATATTGAAATTGGACCCTTAGGCTCACGCGACGCAAGGATCTGCCCCTAGGGGGTCCGACATTTTTCGAGACAAGCGATCAGGGCGGCCGTGTCAAACGGCTTTCGCAAGAAGCAAACGAGCCTGCAGCTGATGCTTTCGCTTCCAGACCCGGATCCGCGCGAGCCGTGATCATAATGAACGGCGTGGTCGAACCGCGGGATTCGAGCAGACGCTTCAAATCAAACCCGCTCATGCCGGGCATATGGATGTCAGTAATGATACAGTCACAGGAGTTGTCGCCACCCGACACAACAAATTCGTCAGCAGAGGCGTAACCCCACGCTTCGAATCCCAGCGAAGCGAGCGATTTTACAAGTGCCGTTCGGAATGGATCGTCATCCTCGATAACCGCAATTGAGGGCTCCTCTGGCCACGCAGTATCCTTTCCCCCGCAAAGTGCCGCTTACGGCGGGAAGAGTGGAATATGCATCTTGCAGATCGACGTGACGTCGAGAAGCTATACAGAAGTGTTAGCCGACCGAGGGCCGCTTGGGCTTGATCACCTCGGCCATTCGGACGAGGTCCGCCAAGGATCGCGCGTTCATCTTGCGCATTGCCGCGCCGCGATGAATTTTCACGGTGATCTCGCTAATGCCGAGATCACCCGCAACTTGCTTGTTCATCTTGCCAGATGTCACGAGCAACATCACCTCTTGCTCGCGGGCGGACAGGCTCTGGAACCGTTGTTGAATGTCCAGTTGCTGCTTGTCGACGCTACGTTGCTGCCGATCGCGCTCGATCGCCAACATCACCGCGTCGAGCATGTCCTGGTCACGAAAAGGTTTGGGGAGAAAGTCGATCGCACCGTGCTTCATTGCACGCACGGACATCGGAATATCTCCGTACCCGGTCATCATAATTACCGGGAGACGAACGCCAAGATCCGTTAGTTGAGCCTGGAATTCCAACCCATTCATATCGGGCAATCGAACATCGATGACGACACACCCTGGTCTCTCGGGAGTGCCCGCGTTCAGAAAATCACCAGCCGTCGCATAGGTTTGCGTGGTGAGACCGACGGATTTGAATAGATTCTCCAACGCGCCGCACATCGACGCATCGTCGTCGACGACGTGCACAATCGCCCGATCACTCGTCTGCGGCCGCATTGGCGGGGCCCACTTGCTGAGGTCCGGAAAATAGCACGACACCGGTAGGAGGGTAATCAAACGATGGTGTTAGCAGCGACGTGGTCAGCTGGCCGCACTACCCTCTCGACGGCTTGAGACCCGCGGTCGGCGCATCAGTGTCCATATTGTTCGCACACGGTGCAAACACCGAGAACCGTGAGCCCTGCCCAACGGCCGACCTGATTTCGATGCGGTGGCCGAGAACCTCAAGCGCTCGCCGTACTACGAACAACCCAATCCCCAAGCCTTCACAACGACCGGCATGAACACGTTCGAAGGCATCAAAGATGCGCGATAGCTGCTTTGCATCGATCCCGAT
>CAVXOW010000004.1:0-590156 GCA_963763485.1 uncultured Alphaproteobacteria bacterium
AGATCGAGGCCATCGCGCAGGAACGGCAGGCAGAAGGGATAGGCCTCCGGCTTCTTGACTTGCTCGAGGTCGAGCCACACGCGCTTCAGGTAGGGCGGCGGCAGATTGATGGTGCGACGGTATTTTCGGGCCATTTTCGAACCATGGCTGACTAACTCTGCGGTTTGGCTCGGGAAGCAGCGTTCGCTTTATGTTCTCACATCGATCTGGCGATTATCCGGTTGACACCACGGAGTCCAAGGGATAGTATCTGACCATCAAAGGACGATGGTCATGGCTAACGGTCAGTTCGACGCCCCGCACTTCCAGAACGACGAAGCGGCACGCGAGATGCTGGAAAGCATCCTGTGGCCGGAAGGCCCGGTCTGCCCGCACTGTGGTGTCGTGAACCATGCTTACGCCACCAAGCGTCCGGGCGTGTACCGCTGTGCCGAGAAGGATGCCGCAAGGACTTCACGGTCACGATGAAAACCGTGATGGAGCGGTCCAAGATCGCCCTGCACAAGTGGATGCAGGCTTTCCACCTGATGACCTCCAGCAAGAAGGGCATTTCGGCTCACCAGCTGCATCGGACGCTTGGCATCGGCTACGAGGCGGCTTGGTTCATGGCTCACCGCATTCGTGAGGCGATGCGGTTAGGGGGCCTCAGCCCAATGGGCGGCGGCGGCAAGACTGTTGAGGTGGACGAAACCTTTATCGGCAAACTCAAGGGCCAGCCAAAGCGCAAGGCCGGTGCAGGCCACAAGAACACTGTTCTCACGCTTGTTGAACGTGGCGGCTCCGCGCGAAGCTTCCACATTGAAGGCACGCGCATTGCCGATGTCGCGCCGATCCTGCGTGCAAATCTCAGCCGCGAAGCCACGCTGATGACCGACGAAGCGGGCTACTATCACGAAGTCGGTAGCGAGTTTGCCAGTCACGAAACGGTCAATCACAGCAAGGACGAATACGTTCGTTACTGGAACGAAGTCACCGACAAAGTGCGGCCTGATGGTAAGCCAATTGTCGAAACCACGACCATCACGACCAACACGGTTGAAGGTTATTACTCAATTTTCAAACGCGGCATGAAGGGCGTGTATCAGCATTGCTCCGAGAAGCATTTGCACCGCTACCTTGCCGAATTCGATTTCCGCTACAGCAACCGCGTTGCGCTTGGCGTCAACGATGGGGAACGGCGGACGCTTCCCATTCAGAACGCGGCTGGCAAGCGCCTGACGTATCGGGGGCGTCACTAAGCCCGATTTCAGAAGGCTTGCGCGACGGTTCTTACGTTGGCGTCAGAAGAGGTGAGCAATGGTGATTTCCCATCTCCCCGACCCTCACTCAACATAACTACAAGTCCTTCCGACAACTCCTTAAAGATGCGCCCGCTACCTTTGAGGAGTGGGAGCATTTCGACTTGCAGAAGGCGACGGACATCGAAAGCAAAGGGTGGAAAATTACGTCGCGTTGAAGTCGATCTTGATGAGTTCAAGAGGTACTGTGACGCGACGGATTCCCCCTATGATCTCCACAGTCTCGATAATTTCTCGTTCGAAATAGCCTCGCGGAAAAAGAATTGAGTGGCACCATTCGCATGGAGTGGATTGCAAGGCGAGAGAAGCAGCATGACGGGCAATAGGTCGTGCAATTTCCAATGCAGACAATGATGGAGACATGGCGACGCATCCGTGCTAGGAGTTTCCCAGCACGGCGCAAGCCTGCCAATCCAAACATTGCAGATGGCAGCGGGAATCTCACCTCCCGCCCATCACCTTTCCTTATAGATTATTTTGAACCGCTTGTAGCCGAAGATTTTTTCTTCGGCTTGCGTTGCTTCTTTGCCTTCCCGCAGAGTCAGACTTTCCATCGGTTTGTGACCCGCCAAACGCGCTCCGCGCAATGCGGCGGTTAATCGCTTCTGAGCTTCTTCCGCGCTGTATTGGTCCGTATCCATTTTCTTCGGGGGCATCGATGAAATCCAAATCGAAGATGTCAACGCCGGCACAGCGCAATCGTATCAGAGAGAAGACCTTCAAACCAATTGCTATCCAATTAGGTTGGTTGATCTTTCAGTGGAATAGATTGCAAGAAGCGATGGCCGAACTGTTTGCCGATGTAGTTAGGCCAGATCAACCAGGTATCCCGCTATCAATTTGGCACTCAACTCCAAATGATAGAACTCAACGGGAAATGCTGCGATTTGCTGTAAACGCAGCATTTCGTACTGCTTCGCCGAAACCGCGAGACTACGACGATATTCACTGGCTCTTGAAACAGTTTGATTCGATGGCAGGACGCCGAAATGATGCTGTTCATTCCCCTTTGATCTTCGTGAATGACGTGACATCAGAGAGCATCGAAATCATGCCAATGTATTTCTTTGGCAATCCGCGTGCTTCCCAACTTCGCGGCAAATCCCTTCTGGAAGAATTTTGGTGGTACACGGACCATCTAGCTCGCCTTGCTGAATTTGCCGAGCGTCTTCACTACGCCGTAAAATTCAAGGAAGCGGCCGATCCCTATACATGGCCCGATAGACCTCAGCTGCCACCTCGCGGCCAGTATCAAAATCATGGACAATCACGTCGTAAAAAGACGACCAAATAACCGCCGCGCCCGCTTCGATCATAGCGGGCGTTATCTCAATCTCGGGCGCGCCAGCCTCAGACGATTGGTCCGAAGCGGACTCACATCTACATTTAGTGTTTGTGGTGTCTGACCTGAGCCCCGGAATCTCCTCCAAAAATGGGTAGAGTCCATCACCTCGAAGGGGATGGACATGAAGCCAAGTCGGTTCACGGAAGAGCAGATTATCGGGATCTTGCGGGAGCACGAGGCCGGGGCGAAGACCGCCGACGTGTGCCGCAAGCACGGGATCAGCAGCGCGACGTTCTACAAATGGAAGGCCAAGTACGGTGGCCTTGAAGTGTCTGATGCCAGGCGGCTGAAGGCGCTGGAGGACGAGAACGCCAAACTGAAGAAGCTTTTGGCCGAGGCGATGCTCGACAACGCCATGCTCAAGGACGTTGCATCAAAAAAATGGTGACGCCCGCCGCCAGGCGCGAGGCCGTCGCTCACCTTCAGGTCGCCTATGAGGTCAGCGAACGGCGGGCGTGTTCAGCGCTCGGAGCCGATCGCACTTCGGTTCGCTATCGGAGCAGCCTGCCGGATGATGCGACGGCGAGAACGCGGCTGCGCGAGTTGGCCGCTATTCGCCGGCGGTTCGGTTATCGGCGGCTTCATGTCCTTCTGACCCGCGAGGGCATCGTCATGAACCACAAGAAGCTGCGCCGCCTGTATCGCGAGGAGCGACTTCAGGTGCGGCGGCGTAATGGTCGGAAACGGGCCTTGGGAACACGCTCGCCAATGGCGATCCCGCAAGGCGCCGATCAGCGTTGGAGCCTGGACTTCCTGTCCGATGCGATGACCGACGGCCGTCGCTTTCGTATCCTGGCGATCGTCGACGACTTCACGCGAGAATGCCTGGCATTGGTTGCCGACACCTCACTGCCCGCTCTTCGGGTCGTGCGCGAGCTCGATGCCCTCCTCACGACCCGGAGCCGACCAACAATGATTGTCTCGGACAACGGCACCGAACTGACCAGCATGGCAATGCTCAACTGGTCGCAGGAACGGCAAGTCGAGTGGCATTACATCGCACCGGGCAAACCGACACAGAATGCCTTCGTGGAGAGCTTCAATGGGCGTCTGCGCGACGAGTTGCTGAACGAGACGCTGTTCAGCTCGCTCGCACACGCCCGCGAGGTTCTGTCGCTCTGGAAGGATGACTACAACACCGTCCGACCGCACAGCGGTCTCGGCAATCTAACACCAACGGCTTACGCCAAGATCAGCGACCCCGGCATGCAACAGGACGGGACGCTGCGCTTCACCGAGGGCTCCGCGCCCCGTCCCGTTGCACCAACGAGCCAGACAGGCTCAAATCAACAAAGGACTCTACTCATCGCTGGATGAAAGAAGGGGCTCAGGTCATGTCAACCATAAAATCACCATCGATCTTAGGTTGTAAAGCACCATCAAACACCGACAGCGCATTTCGACGATGATCTCAGCATCTGACTGTGAGCCGGCCGCCCGCACTGGAGCAGCGCCCACGGCTGTTACCGGCGCCGCAACACCATCGGCAGCACGAGGCACACGATGCCGACAACCGCCGCCACGGCTCCGTGCTTCATCCGGATGCGCGCCAGCCCCGCTTCGTGGCCCGGAAGGAAGGTGGGCAGCTGATCCGCCGGCAGCAGGAAATAAACAGCGGCGACGACAAGCAGGACGACGCCGACGAGCGAGAGAATGAGCTTCATGAACACCCCGGATAATCGAAGATTTGAGCGGCGCCTGCATAGTCGAATTTCGCGCGAGGTCAAATCCTATTGAACGGCGCGACATCTCGAACCGGCATTGCCCGTCGTCGCCACCTGAACCCGCGGCCGCGCCGCCGCAACAAAGCTTGGCTGGCGTACGCGAATTCTGGACCATGGCGACAAACACCACCCCGACCGACCCCGCTCCCCTTGCAAAACTCCGTCCCGGAATGCCGTTCAAGGCGCTGGTTGACGCTTATGGACCGAACTGGGCGCGGATGGCGCCGTCAGATACGTTCTTCTTCGGCGAGCCGATGGGCTTTCTTGCCCGCATCGATGTCAATGGGGTGATCGGCGCGATCACTTTCGCCAAGAAATTTCCGCTCCCGATCGAGATCGGCGGCTTACGACGTAGCATGTCGCTTGAGCAGGCGCTCGCCGCGCGCCCCGACCTTGTCGACGCGGGCATTGCGCCTGGCACGACCTCGGTGCGGCTCTATCGCCTGACGCTGCCGGACGCCCTGCAGCTCGAATTGCGTGTGCTCGACAACGACGTCATCGCGATGGAGTTGTCGAAGCCCGGCGCGGTCTATGACCGCAAGATCACCTATCCGACTCCGGCGGGAAAGCCCGGCGCGCCGTTCGCCGACCCGAACCTCAAGCTGATCGTGCTGTCGGCATTGACCGAGTCCGGCGCGATTCATCTCGGCCCGCGGAAAAAGCTCGCCGAACACATTCTCGGCCCCGGTTATGACGAAGACCAGGACGGCTACGATCTGTTGAAGCCGGTCTACGACTATCTCGTGCGCTACCCGCTGACGGCAAATCACCTCGCCGCGGTAACGAGCATCGACTTCGATGGCGGCAACGAGATCTACACCTATCCGTTTCCCTTCTGGGACGGCGAGACCGATGAGTTTGAAGTGCGAAGCCTCGCGGGAATCGAGCGGCTGATCAACCTCAAGCGCATCGAGATCATCAGCATGTTGACCGACCTCGACCTGTCGCGGCTCGCGACCCTCAAGCAGCTGGAGCATGTCGGCCTCGACCTCGGTCGGTATCACAACGGCGAGGTTTTGCTGCAGCTGCCCGCGATCAAGAGCCTGACCTGCAGTACCACGGCCTTTTCCAACCCGTCCGTGATCCCGTCGCTGCGGGCGCGTGGCGTGGCGGTGCGCATCATCGGTTAGCGCGTTCGTTAATGCGCGCGACGACTGCTGCATCGGTGATTTTGCTTGAATCGGATACCTCAATCGGGGCCTGGGCTAGCTCGGAAAAATCAGGCACGTCGTCGTACCGTGCGCGAACAACCGGCCCTTGCCATCCATCACGCGGCCTTCTGCCGTGCCGACGCGGCGGCCGCAGTTAATGACCTTGCCCTCGGCTCTGATCCGGCCGGTCTCCAGTGTGATGGTCCGAACCAGCGAAATCTTGAACTCGAGCGTCGTGCTGCCGATGCCCTTTTCGAGCATTGACTGGACGGCAAGGCCCATGCAGCTATCGAGGAGTGTCGCCGTGAGGCCGCCGTGCACCGTGCCCCAGGGATTGAGATGAGCGCCCGTGGGATCCAGCGTGATGGCAACGCGACCGCTTTCGGCCTCGACCACGTCATATCCCAGGGTCTGTGCGATCGTGTTGAGGGGCAGCGCCCCGCTGGCAAGTCCCTTGACGAACTCCAGCCCGCTCATCGCCTTCTGTTGCTCGGAACTGACCGTCCCGTAGGTCCTTGTGGCCATTTCTTACCTTTGGCTTACCCTTGACTCTATCGACTCTGACAATGCTGGGACAGCTAGCGGTGCCGGACCAGACCAAGCCACCCGATACCTGACTAACCCGCCGAAGGCTGATCGACGGGCACGCCAACGGCTCCGCAATCACAAAATCGCCAGCTATTGTGGGTCAGGAATATCGCAGGACACACGGTGTTGGCTGGCCATGCGGACGCGCACCTTCTTCATTCTGTTACTTGCGATCGTTCTTGCGCGCGCGGCTGTCGCCGAAGACTGCACGTTCCACGCCCCGACCGACGTCGTCGCCGCAAAAGAGCTGATGATCACCGATCTCTCGGTGGTCAACGACGCCCGCGCCAGTGGCCCGGGCGGTCCGTGGTCGTTCGGCGGCCTGATGGCGGCGATGGCGCCGAGGCCCGAGGACGCCGACCGCTTCGTCAAGAGCTGGCTCAAGACCTGGCAGACGACGACGACGATCAACGGCTTTTCGCTTCAAGCGCGGCCCGATATCGAGAAAGTCGTCATCGCGCCGTGGATGCAACGCGATGGCGCAAAATCGTTCGACAGCTGGCAGGTCAACTTCGCCAACGCACCGTTCCGGCTACTCGCGATCGTGTATCGGCCCGACCTCGGCATCATCACGCCCGACAACAAGATCGCCAATGCCGGCGAGGGGCGCCTGGTGTTCACCGCGCTCGACCTACGCAGCGGCAGGGCCATTGATGCGGCCGATCCCCTGCCCTTCACCGTGATCTTCGAATACGGCCTGAAGGCAACCGATCGCGCTGGCGTCAAGGCGTGGGCCGAAAAATGGCACGCGCTGGGCGCGCTCACCTTCGGCGCCGATTACAACGCCCGCCTGCAGGCGATCACCGATGCCTTCTCCGGCCGTGGCAGCGATCCCGCAAAGCCGAACGGCAGTTCGCTCGATCAGTTGCGCACAGATGAGGCGGCGCTCGCTTATCCCTGGCAGCTG
Source organism: uncultured Alphaproteobacteria bacterium (assembly GCA_963763485.1). Classification (GTDB taxonomy): domain Bacteria; phylum Pseudomonadota; class Alphaproteobacteria; order Rhizobiales; family Xanthobacteraceae; genus CAWCKS01. The sequence goes on from CAVXOW010000004.1 coordinate 7,014, forward strand.
CGCGAATTCCACATCGACCCGCGCGGCGCGCTTGAAAATGCCGAGGTCAAGAACACGCCGGACCGCAGCGTGCTCGATCATCCCGAAGACTTGTCGGCCTTCATCCGCGCCCATCCCGATGACGACATCCCCTCGAAATTCGTCGGCGGCAAGGCCGACATCGACAGCGCCACCTTCGAGTGGCCGGCAATGGAGCTGAACAACAACAATTTCCGTCACAACTTTGCGATGAAGACCTGCAACGGCTGTCACGGTGCCGAGACCGGGCCGAAGCAGGATGCCGGCGCCGAAACCTTCCGCCAGATCGGCGGCCGCAACAAGGATGCGGAAGCCACGCTTTCGGACTTCATGACGGGAACGCCGGCGATGCTGCAGGATCCGACCGGCAAGATCCAAACCTTCTGCGATCTGAAGATCCGGCAGAAGGCGCTGCACGAGGCGCTAAATCCGCTCGATACCACCGCGCCCGGCATCCATCCCGACGATCTCTCGGTTGCGCGCTCGCGCCGCGACCGTACGGACTGAGATCAGGCCAAACGCGAATGGCTGGTCTTCGCTGGTTCGGCTGCCAGGCGCGCCTCGTTGCGCCTAGATGAGATCAACCAGAACAATCGAGGAAATCGCCATGGCAGACGAGGTTCGCGACAACGCCGCCAAGAGCCGTTACGAACTCGACGTCGATGGCCATGTCGCCTTCGTCGAATATCGATTGCGGCCTGACAGAATTGTTCTGGTTCACACCGAGGTGCCCGAGGCGCTTGGCGGCCGCGGCGTCGGCTCGAAGCTCGCCAGGGGCACGCTCGATGCGGTCCGCGCCCGTGGCCTGAAGGCCGAGCTGCGCTGTGATTTCCTCGATGCCTACGTGAAGAAGCATCCGGAATACGCCGACGTCGTTGCGTCGTAGGGCGCAATAGCGAAGCGTATTGCGCCGTGCTGATGGTTGTCGGCGGGTTACGCCTTGCGGCTAACCCTCCCTACGGCATCTCATACTTGAACGGCTTTGTCGTGATGCGGTGGGTCTTCATGCAGTGCGAGCCGCCACCGTGCTCGCCGCAATAACCGCCGTGAAATTGAAATCGAATTGAGTGCGTCGCGGGAAGGACCTCCCAGGAGAGCACGGGGGCATCGAACACGGCGACGAATTTTCCCGATGAGAGCGCGACCATGATCGAAATTTCGCAACCGCTGGTGCCACAAAGTCCGCCGTCGGCGCCGTCGCAGGCGGCATCGGTGAAGTCGACGATGTAGTCGTCGCGCTCGTCGCCGTTGAGCTCGACCTTGTGCACCGCCGACGGCGCGATCGAGAATTTTCCACCGTTCTCCTCGCAGTATTTGCGCGCGTCGGCAATCGCGGCGTTGACCTCTGGCGAATAGTCCTCGGCGCGCGCTGCCCCCGATGCGCCGCAGATCACGGCGGCGACACCCAGTGCCCGCAGCAGCCCCCGCGAGATCATGCTAGCTCGCCGCCACCGGCGGCTTGGTCTCCTTCGGCAGCGGCGAGCGATAGGCGAACGTCTTGGTGCGCGCGGCGAAATCGGCCTTGGCCTCCGACAGCAGCGCGCCGTCGCGCAGCAAATCGAGCGCTGTCGCCGCCATCGCCTTGGCGGCATGGACCATGCCCTTGTGGGCGTAGCCGGTCTTGCCCTGCGCCGTCAGCTGCCAGGAATGCCCGGGCGTGCCGATCGCGTAGGTCGCGCCATAGGCCTGCACGGTCGGCACCACCCAGCTGACGTCGCCGACGTCGGTCGAGCCGCGCAGCTGCGCCCGCGGCAAATCCGCCGGCACCACCTCGTTGCACAGCGAGCCGTCCCGAGGGCTGACCCCGAACCGCTTGTAGGCCGTTGCAATATCATCCGCAGTAAAGGTCCCCTGCATCTTGCGGGCAAATTCGCGATCGGCTTCGTCGAACAGCGGCGGCCCGAGATGCTGCAGGTTGGCCTGCATGGTCTCTTCCAGCGGCCCATTGCCGAGCAGGCTCGACATCGCGCTCACAACCTGCGAGTTCACTGTCGTTTGCGTCATCAGCGCGGCGCCGTCGGCGACCTGCTTCACGCGCTCGAGGATGTCGAACATGACAGGCAGCTCGATGGCGCGGACCATGTAGCGCACGGTGGCGCGCGCCTGCACGACGTTCGGGAACAGTCCGCCGGAGTCGGTGATGGCGTAATGGATGCGCGCGTCGCTCGGGACGTGCTCGCGCATATAGTTGACGCCGACATTCATCAGTTCGACCGCATCCAGCGCGCTGCGTCCGAGATGCGGCGACGCCGCGGCGTGCGAAGCCTTGCCGGTAAAGGTGAAGTCGAGTTGGATCATCGACAGCGAGTTGGCGACGTTCAGCGCCATGAACGGCGCCGGGTGCCACGAGATCGCGACGTCGACGTCGTCGAACACGCCCTCGCGCACCATGAAGGCCTTGCCGGAGCCGCCCTCTTCGGCCGGACAGCCGTAATAGCGCACCCGGCCCTTCAAGCCGTGTCTGGCGAGGTAATCCTTGATCGCGGTCGCCGCGAGCATCGCGCCAGAGCCAAGCAGGTTGTGACCGCAGCCATGGCCGTGGCCGCCGGCGACGATCTCGCGCCGCTCGGCCACGCCGGCCTCCTGACTCAAACCTGGCAGCGCATCGAATTCTCCGAGGATCGCAATGACAGGCCCGCCCTCGCCGGCCTCGCCCATGACAGCCGTCGGCAGCCCGCCGCAATTGGTGGTGACGCGAAAGCCCTCCGTCTCGAGCAACTGCTTGTGCTCGGCAACCGACTTGAACTCGCCGAAACAAAGTTCGGGCGTCGCCCAGACCCGATCGCTCAACTCCAGGAACGCGGCCTTTTTGGCATCCACCGCATCCCAAATTTCTTCCGTGTTCGCCCTCGATGTCATTTTCTTCTCGGATTTTCAGGTCGCGTCAAAAACACCGTGGCGAGAGCGGCGTCGCGCTCCCGCCACGCGCTCGTCAGTCAAGCAGAAAATCCTACCACTTGATGTCGGCCGGCAGCTTGCCGCCATTGGCCGCGAGATTCTTCATCATCTGCTGGTGCAGCCAGATGTTCATCTTGGCCGAGTCGTTGGTATCGCCAGAATATTTCAGTTCCTGGGCGAGTTCTTTCCGGGCCGTCAGGCTGGAGTCGAGGTTCAGCGCCTTCATCAGGTCGACGATCGAAGTCCGCCACTCGAGCTTTTCCTTTTGCGCGGCAACGGCCTTGTCGAGGATCGCCGCGACGTCGACGGTCGCCGCCGGCGCGCTCGTCGTGCCGCCCGACGCTGGCGCCGCTCCACCACCGCTTGTTGCTCCGCCGGCCGCTGGTGCACTCGGCGGCAGCGGCGTGGCGCTCGCCGCATGGCTGCCGAAAATCGCGCTCATGATCTTGCCGAAGATGCTCATAGGTCACTCCCTTCGTGAGACTTGACTGCCAACTCTCGAACCGAGTTTAGGAGCCCCGCGCGAAAACGCCAGCGCGGCCGCAGCATCGTTTAGCGGCAGGGCGGCGACACAATCCCGTCGCATTGAGAGCCAACGCGGTCGAGCCGCTTGCTGCTCTGCAGCGCGCTCTCGCGTTGAAGTGAGCGTGCTATCGTGGTGGTTTTGCGCTATCGTCGAGTCACAGTAGCTGCCGGCCGGAATAACACGGCTCAAATTGCGCGTATTCTGACCGCAAAACCCGGCATCACCTTTGCGGAATGCGCGCGCGTCGCGCTTAGTCTTGGTCGCGATAGCTCCACATCGCGTGAGTAGGTCTGTGCCAACGGACCGCTCACGAGCGCCAAGGAGACACGACCATGGCCACAATGACGAGCGGAAACTATTCAAACCTCGCGGCAAGCGGGGCGACCAGCGCCCAGCCGGTCGTCCGCAAGCTTACTTTCAACGATCTTCAGATCGCGCTCCAGCGGGGCCTCGACGATTTTCGCGTGGTGCCGAGCCACGCCATCATGCTGTGCCTGATCTATCCCGTGGTCGGCCTCGTGCTGGCGCGGCTGGTCTTCGGCTACGCCGTGTTGCCGCTGTTGTTCCCGCTCGCCGCCGGCTTCGCGCTGATCGGCCCGTTCGCCGCTATCGGCCTGTATGAGTTGAGCTGCCGCCGCGAACAGGGCCTCGACCTCTCGGCATCGCATGCCTTCAACGTGCTGCGCTCACCGTCGTTCGGCGCAATGCTAGCGCTCGGCGCGCTGCTATTTGCCCTTTTCGTGGTCTGGGTGGCGACGGCGGAGGCGATCTACGTCTCGTATTTCGGCTACGCGGCTGCCGCTGACATTCCGGACTTCGCGCGAAAAATCTTCACGACGCCGGAAGGCTGGGGCTTGATCATTGTCGGCTGCGGCGTCGGCTTCCTGTTCGCCGTGGTGGCACTCTGCGTCAGCGTGATCTCGTTCCCGATGATGCTTGACCGCCATTCCACCATGACGGACGCAATGCTGACCTCGCTGCGCGTGGTGCAGACCAATCCGGCTGAGATCGCCGCCTGGGGTTTGATCGTCGCAGCGCTCCTGGTGGTCGGCTCACTGCCGGCCTTCCTCGGCCTTGCGATCGTCATTCCGGTGCTCGGCCACGCGACCTGGCATCTCTATCGCCGCGCGGTCGAATCGACGGGAGCCTCGAGCCACGAGACGCCGGAGGCTGTGAAGAAGCCGCGCTATGCGGCAGATTTCCCGGCCTCGCTGTTCTCGCGCAGCGATCGCTAGCAGATTTTCTCTGTCACGCCGCAAGGCGGCGGGCCCGGAATCCATACTCCCGGTCGTGGTTATGGATTCCGGGCTCGCCGCCTCGCGGCGCCCGGAATGACGTGCGTACTTGTTGATTATTGGCGTCGCATTTGGCAAGAAGCCGCGCCTATCCACGGGCACGCCGAGAAGTCACAAGAAATGTTCGATGCCATTGCTTTTGCCGGCGGCGGTAATCGCTGTTACTGGCAGGGCGGATTTTATGAGGCGATCGCCGATCGCCTGAACATCACGCCAAAACTCGTGGTCGGCGCCAGCGCCGGCGCGTTTGCCGCGGTGTATTCGCTGCTGCAGATCGGCCCGACGGTACGCGAGCTCGTGATCGGCGGCTGCGGACCGCATCTGAAGAACTTCGATCTCGCGGCCTGGCGGCGCGGCGAGCCGCTGTGCCCGGTCGGCCCGATGTATCGCCGCCTGCTCGACCAGGTGCTGGACGCGGCGGCGCTCAAGCGCCTCAACGCGCTGACCGACCTCAGGCTCGCGGTGTCGCGGCTGCCGCGCGGCCTGTCACCGGTGCCCGGCGCCATGCTTGGCATTGCGACCTACCAGCTCGAGAAAAGGCTGATGCATCCCGTGCATCCACGCTTCGGCCGCGCACTCGGCTTCAGAAGCGAGTTCGTCGCGGTGAAGTCGCTGTCCGAGCCATCAGCCCTGCACGACGCGCTGATCGCCTCGGGCGGCGTGCCGCCGTTCATGCCGGTGACGTTGATCGAAGGTCGACCGGCGTTCGATGGCGGTCTGGTCGATAATGTGCCGGTTGAGCCGCTGGCCGAGGTCGAACGATCAGGTGGACGCTCGCTGGTATTGCTGACGCGCCTCTATCGCAACGTGCCGGAAATACCCGCACGTACCTATGTGCAGCCGTCGCAAAAGTTGCCCATAAAGCAGTTCGACATCACCAATCCCGACGGCATCCGTTTCGCCTACGAGCTCGGCCGCGCCGACGGCGCGCGGTTTGCCGCGACAATGGCGTGACTGGGCGCGGCCCGATGCGCTAATCGGGATCGACCTTCGCAACTTGCATTCCGCTCCCAGTCACGCCATTGTCGCGGCCTCCAAGGATGCCTGTGACATGGATCAGCAGCACTAGCGAGACGATCGGATCTTGGGCTTTCAGCCCTTCCTGACCTGTCTCACCCCTCCTCCCTCTCCCCTCATGGTGAGGAGCCGCGCGACGCGCGGCGTCTCGAACCATGTGGCCCGAGCGGTGGCCTCATCCTTCGGGACGCCCGCAAGAGCGGGCTCCTCAGGATGAGGATAGAGGTGCGGCTTCGCTGTGACCATCAGCTTCTCCCCGGAGCATCCTCGTGTCTCATCCGCTGCTGACCGCGCCGATCGGCCGGAGCCTGTTTCGTTTGGCCGGTCCGACCACCGCGCTGATGCTGGTGCAAATCCTTGTCGCGATCGCCGAAATCTACTTTGTCGGCCGCCTCGGTACCGACGCGCTCGCCGGCATTGCGCTGGTCGTCTCTTTCATGACCCTGATGCTGAATATCGCCAATGGCGCGATGGGCGGCGGCGTGGCCGCCAGTCTGGCGCGTGCGTTGGGGGCCCATCGTATCGACGATGCCCGCGCTGTCGTCGTGCACGCCCTCGTGCTCGCCATTGCGCTTGGGTTGTTCTTCACCCTGTCGGACTGGCTCGCCGCGCGATGGTTGTTCGGCTTGCTCGGTGGCCGCGGCGCAGCGCTAGAGCAGGCCCTGGCCTTCAGTCACATCTGGTTCTCAGGCGCCATCGCGATGTGGGTGAGTTCATTTCTCGCGGCGCTGTTGCGCGGCAGCGGCAATACAGCGACGCCGAGCCTGTACGGTTTGCTGGCCGCGATCGCTTATGTGGCGTTGGCCGGCGTGCTGATGCTCGGCATCGCCGGCTGGCCCGGCCTCGGCCTCGCCGGCTCCGCGGTGGCGGCGCTGGCGACGACATCGGTGAGCGTCGTTGCGCTGGCACGCGCGGTGTGGGACGGCCGCCTGGGCTTTGTTCCCTCACTGACCAACATTCGCCTGCGCTGGCATATCTTTCGCGAAATCCTTGATGTCGGCGCACTGGGCTCGCTCACCACTGTGACATCAAACGTCACGGCGATGCTGGTGACCGGACTGGTTGGCCGCTTCGGCGTCGCGGCGCTGGCCGGATACGGCATCGGCGCGCGGCTGGAATTCATGGTCGGGCCTGTCGCGTTCGGCATCGGCTCCGGCCTCACCACGCTGGTCGGGGTCGCTGCAGGCGCCGGCGCGTGGCAACGCGCGGTCCGCGCCACCTGGATCGGCGGCCTGACTGCTTTTGCCTTGATCGGCCTGATCGGCTGGACGGTTGCGCTGTTGCCGGAGGCATGGTCACGCCTCTTCACGTCGGACAGCGCGGTGATCATCGCAAGCGCGTCCTACATCACCCATGTCGCGCCGTTCTACTGCCTGTTCGGGCTTGGGCTCTCGCTCTATTTTGCCAGCCAGGGCGCCGGCCGCATGGCGGTCCCGGTCGCAGCAGGTATCGGCCGCATGATCGTCACAACGGTCGGCGGCTGGATCCTGATCGAGTACACGCAGCTCGGGCTGGCGGGCGTGTTCGTCGCCATCACGGCCGGCATGATCGTCTATGGCGGCCTGATTGCCGGCGCGCTGTTCATCGCGCCGTGGCGGACGAGGCCCGTCGTCACGGCAACGGCCAATCTACCAAGATAGGAAAGTTACCGAGGATTGGCCGAGCGGGTCCGCCACCGCGCCACGACTTGATCGACGTCCATTACGCCGAGGCTCGTCGGCGGCCCCTCGACCACTGTCGCGTTGACCTTGGCGATCTCGGCGTTGAGCGCGGCGACCCGGCGACGGACGGCCGCTTCGTCGTCGAGCTGCTCGATCGCGGCGAGCTCCGTCCGCACCTTGCTGAGCAGCTCGAGCGATGGCGGAAGCGCGGCGGACACTTGCTCGCGCTGCATGAGCTGCTTCACCCACCAGTCCGGATCGTAGTCCTGACCAAGGGGCTTACCGGCCCCCGGCAGGTTGTCGAAGGCGCCCCCTTCCGCGGCAAAGCTAATCTGCGCTTCGATCCACGATTCGAAGCTGGTTACCTGAGGCTTGCGCTCCGTCATGGTTCGCAGTCTCCACGTCAAAATAAGATATGTTGAATATAGCTGACTCAGTTTGCCTAAGCCAACGCGAGACAGCGTTAGTGAGTTGGTTTTGGTTCCAAACAAACGCTGCTTCGCCGTCAATCCCACCGAAGCGACCCTATCGCGCCAACGCACGTGCGCGAGGTCACACGCAGACTCGCGCCGCGGGCGCACAGTCTGTTGGCGTCAGCGATCCGGCGACGCCAATGAAGAGTGCGCAAACATGCATCGGAGAGGCCCGTGACTGACCTGGGAAAGTTCGTCGTTTTCAAGCCCGTTTCAGGCGGCTACGTCTACCGCGCGCCGAACAGGTGGCTGTTCGGCTCCAGATGCCACTTTCTGGTGACGGAGAGCCAGAAGGCCGCGATTCTCGCAGCCTTCACGTCGTCGACCCGGCTCGTGCTTTGGATCATCGGAATTTCGTGGATCGTGCAATCGGCCTTGTTGGCAGCGGTCGCGTCGCTGTGGGCGTCTCGATCCGGTTATTCCGCCGTGGGGCTGAGTGGCCTGATCATCGCAAGCGCCATGATCATTTCGATCTATCCGGCTTTTGTCGTGTCACGCCAGATATTGTTGCGTCGGTTGCGCCCGATCCTGGATGACCTGCCGCCGACCAACGAGCGGATTACAAACCTCGAAGAGCGCCAGGCCATCCGAACCCAAGCCAGCGCCACGCCAGTTTCACCTGCTCGACGGAGAATCGTTCGGATCGCCAGTGTCGTCGCGATGGTTGCGACCCTCGGTGCAATGATCTCGCGAGCGATCGATGTGTACGAGCCAAGCCAGCCGAAACTCCTCGCGCTGTACCTGGCCAACGCCAACCTTTACGGGTTACTCAATATGGTGACGATTGTTGCGTTCGGATTTCTGATCGCGATCTTCGGACGCAACGCAAACCAGACCTGAGGCCTCGGACCAAAGTCCGTTCTGGGCCGATCTTGTTGCACGGCTCGGCGGCCCACTTCTCGCAGTCAGACCCCTTGATGACTCTGCCGGCCTGCCGACTGATGGCGACATCGTTCGACGGTCACTGCCAGCACTCGCACCGCGCCGAAGCTGACCTTCGTGGCCGAACGCATCGGACAGCGCGGCCAGCCGCTTGGCGAGAAAAACTCTTTCCGCCGGATGTCTATCACCGATGGCCGCGACCGCTACCGCGCGCTGATCGCGGAGGTTTGTCGCCGAAGCGGAAGCCCGGCAGGTCGCGTGATGAAAAAGGAAAACTCGAATGCCAGCTAACGTTGACGATCCGTGTGTCCTCTATTACATCGGCCTGCCGGGCAGTGATCCGTATCGCGGCGGCTATATCAGAATCAGCAAGAACCAGAGCAGGAGAGCACGGGATCATCGCTGGTCCGGCAAATTCGCGCCCGGCGCGACATTCTCTGTCCTGTTAGAGGGACGCGGCGCGAATGTGCTGTCATGGAAAAGCAATATCGACCACAGCCTAAGATCGGCCTGAACGCATCGAAGGGCGGCGGCCGGTGGCGGAAATGATCGGCATCGCCTGACGTTTCGACCCTGCAGCTCCGGGAGCTGCAGCACGAAGCGCCATCCCGGTGACGTCAAAGAAGCAAAGGAAGGCAAAACACAGTGAAACGATCTCTACTCGCCGCAGTGGCAACGCTGCTGCTGGCCTCTACGACGGCTATCGCTGCTCCAAGGCAACCCGCGCAATCCGGCCTTACAGCGATCCAACTCGACTGCATGAAGCAGTACGGGGCCTATGAGAACCCACAAACCAAACGCCTCACACTGCCTAGCTGCAGCACGACCTGCTTCCAGATGAAGCTCGATGCGATCTATGCCTGCGTCGCGCAAAAGACCGGCAAGCCGGTGACGCCCTTCATCCGCTCAACCACGCGGTATCTGCCCTGAGCGCTGCGCCGCAACACGCTGACCCAACTTTTGACGCGGTCGCCGACACCGGCCTATTCGACCGAACAGCCATGAAGCGATCGCCCGACGACCCTGCGCATCTGAGTGCGCAGCACGAACCGCCAATTCAGTAAGACGCCCCTGATGGCGAGGTCCGTTTCACCGCTCGTGAGCGGAGACCCATCATGCCCGCTAAGTGCCAATCGTGTCTCGTCGAGCTGCAGACGGATTGCGCAAGGATGGCCGGCGCCGCGGTTCAAACGAAGCAGGGCTATTTGATGCGGTGATAGAGCGCGCTGAAGGTGACCGCGGCGCCGCCGCATTCGCCGTTGTCCTGGACCATCAGCCACGGTCCGATGCGCTGCATCCGCACGCGACACTCTCCTTCGTCGGTTTTCTCGAACGGGATGCTGCCGTCGTCCGCGAAGGCGATCGTGTCGCCTTTAGGGATCACGAGTGCGTCGATCTCGCCGGTATGCACCTCCCGCGCGCCCTTCATGGCGACTTCGCCGACGATGTGCAGCTTGCCGTTTTTGCCTTGCGTGATTTCAATGCTGGCGGCCGGCTGATCCCAGGTGCCGGTCCAGTCGGACAATCGCGGCGAGGGCAACGGCGCGACCGGTGTCAGCGCCGACCTCGGCAGCCAGCCTACGGTCCATTGTCGCTGTTTCGCCAGTGGAGACTGGTAGGAAATGCAGGTGAAATCGCCGAGCGTGCGGCCGCCAAGCGCAAGGTCGCCGGTGATGAGATAGGATTTCTTCGTGCAGGCGTCGGTGGCGGCGGGGCAGCTCGCAGCCTTGAAGTCATCGTCATACGGGCTCTTGACGAAGTTGACGCGCGGGCTGGCCGTCACTTTCGAGACAACCACCGCGCGCTTATCGTTCCAGTCGAGGCCGCCGCAGTTGTGCGGGTCCTCGGCGTCATAGGCCGAAGCGGACCCCGCGCTCAGGATGATACCCAACGCCAATCCGATAGTCGTCGTTCGCATTTTTGTTCCTCCGCGCGCGGCCAGACGCCTCCTCGGTCATGGGTCCGCCATCGGCGCGGGAGGTTCAATCGGCGAATGCTGAAAATCCGGCTGGTGTTCTCAGATTTAGCCTCAGTCCCTTCGGCGCTTTACACAGTGCGGTCACCGCGATTGCGGCCTCATTGCTGGTTACCAACTACGTTGCCGCTGCGAATGCTACATGCCGCACCGCTCACCTTGATCGACTTGATCTCGATCTTGCGCTTGATGATGCCGCTGTAGCTCTTGATGATTGTTCCTTCCAATTCCTTGGCTTTCACCACCTCTGCGGTGCAGCTCGAATAGGATGAATCGAAATCGGCATTAATTCGGGTCGCCCCGCCCTTTCCGTGCGGCGATAGGAAGAGCAGCGACCGGCCGGTGAAAGTGATGCCTCGGTGGCCGCCCTGTCCGGCGATTTCGCCGATGTTGTCGGCGCTGCCGCCGCTCGTGGTGGCGGTGATGTTATTGAAGACCCTCCCGGCCTCGCTGACATAGAGGTTCAGGGTTTCCCTTCCCTGCACGGAACGCCAGGCCTGCTCACCCTCCGGTCGTTGCTCTCTCGCTTCCATCCAGCTGACGATGACCGATTTTCCGTATAATTCCTTCGGCGGCGCGGCGCGCGACGTTTGGCAAAGCGCCAGTCCGAACAGGAGAGCAACAGCCGGTCTGATCATCCTCTACTCCATGGCTTGCACGACGCGCCGGCGGCTTTTGAGGAGACCGTTTGGTTGGGCTCGGAGCGTATCACGACCGAGGCGGGCGGTGATTGCTCGACCGAATTATTGATCTGGACGACATTGGCTCCGGACCAGCCTCCGAACTCGGAGCGTCGCGTCACGATCGCAGCGCGACGTATCCTCACTCCAGCTTGGCGGGCGCTGACGCGGGTCTGGTCGCATCCAGCAGAAACATGACCAGTTGATCCAGGTCGGTTGTCCCGCTGCTGAACACTTCCATGGGCATGTCCGGGCCATGGCCGACCATTGACTGACCGGCCTCGGTGTGGCTCTCCCCGTGCGGCGTTCTTTGGCCGACCTGACCGGCGAGCACATAGAATGACTCGGATCCCGGATGTGAATGCACCGGTGTTTTGGAGCCGGGCGGACCACCAGCGTGATTTATCCGCAGCAAATATTCAGGCGCCGCGAAGAGTGGCACCGGGCCAACTTCGGCGACTTTGGTGCCGCCAGGCGTCGCACCGCCCTTTTGGCCGAGCGTGAATAGCCAAACCTTGCCCGAGACCGCTGCGGCCAATGATGTCGGACCGAGCGGCCGCCGCGCTTTGTGCCTGGTCAAGCGTCAGAAAATTCTCGATCCGCCAATAAAGCGGTCCCGGCGGCAGACTAGGGAGTTTTTTCTCCGCGACCGGGCTGACAATGAATTGTTCCGGCTCGGTTGCTTCCGCCGACGACGGCAATAACGCCACAGCAAACAGCAAAACGATCCAAGCGGCGAAATACCAAATGTCTGATCTCTTCGGGTTCATCGTGTCACTCCCCGATTGTTCTTACAGCGTCGCGTCAAGCGGAACTCAGCACGACGAACGATAACATCTCCTTCACGAAGAGTTCCGCCGCCCCTCAGCGCCGCTCCGCATCCCCCATAAAAGCTTCCGGCAGGAAGTAGATCGCGGCGACCGTGAACGCGAGCACCATGGTGATCGCGGGGTGGAGATAGGCCGCCGGCACCGACAGCGCGTAGAGGCCGATGCTGAGCAGGTTCTTGCGCCGCGCCTGCCGCGCAACACGTCAAATCCGCCGACCTCTGTCAGCTCCTTGCTGACGATCTCGCGCAGCATCAGGAAAGCGATCGCGCAGGCCAGGAGCAGCGCGGCATAGGTTGCGGTCGGAAAAGGCCTGAACTGGTTCTCGCCCATGTAAGCGGTCGCGAATGGAATGAGCGACAGGCAGAACAGCAGGAAATTGTTCGACCACAGCACCGCGCTGTTCACCCGCGGCACGATGTGGAACAGGCGGTGATGGTTGACCCAGTAGATTGCGACGACGAGATAGCTCAGCGCATAGCTCAGGAACACCGGCCACTGCGCGAGCAGCGTCGCGGGGTCCGCGCGGAGCGGCACCTTCAGCTCCAGCACCATGATGGTGATGATGATGGCGATCACGCCGTCCGAAAACGCCTCGAGACGGCCGGTCCCCATTAGCGCATGTCCCGGAAAAGTGGGCACCGGTTTTCCGATAAGGACATGCGCAAACTAAAAGCACTCTCTGGTTCAGCCATTTGCTTCCTCTGGTGACCCCTCGGCTTGTCATCGCCCGGCATAGCCGTTCGAAGAACGGCGTCGCGGAGCCTGTCATCGGGCCGCGCTTTGCGCGGACCCGTTGGCTCGCCTATGCCCGGGCGATCCAGTACTCCGTGACGCTGCGATCCATCGCATGAGCTGCTGGTTACTGGATGCCCCGCTTAAAGCGGGGCATGACGGCCGAATTCGAATTTCTTCAGAGCGACATGCGGTTCGCTTAATCAGACATCAGTTGGCGTGAAGATCCTGAGCGACATCCTAAAAGCCTTGTTTTAGCCGCTGTTACCAAGCAGATTTTTAAACGCTGGGACATAGGCTCACCTCTGCTGATTCGAGAACCTTTAACGAGCGTCCCTCCATGCAGCTTCGCGCGATCGTTTGCTCCGTCTCTGCGTCCCTCTTCATTGCGGGCCACGCCGCGGCCGCGCCGGCATGCGGTGGCGACTTCGCGGGCTGGCTCGCCGACTTCAAGCGCGAGGCCGCCACCAAGGGCATTTCGCAACAGGCCGTCGCAGCGCTCGACGGGATCACGCCGGACCAGAGCGTGATTTCGCGCGATCACGGCCAGCGTGTGTTTCAGCAAAGCTTTGAGGAATTCTCCGGCCGCATGATCCCGCCGCGGCTGCTGCGCGGCGAAAACATGCTGAAGCGGTACGGCTCGATGCTGGTGCGAATCGAGCAGGCGTACGGAGTTCCCAGTTCGGTGCTGGTCGCGATCTGGGGACTTGAAACCGACTTCGGCTCCAACATCGGCACCTTCCCGACGCTTCGCTCGGTGACGACGCTCGCTTACGATTGCCGGCGCGCCGAGATGTTTCGCGCCGAGCTGATGGATGCGCTGCGGATCATCGATCGCGGCGATCTCGCCGCCAGCGACATGCGCGGCGCCTGGGCCGGCGAGATGGGCCAGACCCAGCTGATGCCGTCCTCCTACATGAAGTTCGCCATCGACTTCGACGGCAACGGCAAGCGCGACCTCCTGCACAGCCCGGCCGATGTCCTGGCGTCCACGGCGAACTTCCTCGCCAGCAAGGGCTGGAAAAAGGGCCAACCCTGGGACCCCGGCGCGGCGAATTTCGACGCGCTCAAGGAGTGGAACAAGAGCGAGGTTTACGCCCGGACTGTCGCGGCCTTCGCCGATCAGCTCGAAAATGAGCACTAAGTCGTCGCTTTTCCGGCGGCTCGCCGTTCATTCTTAATGAGCCAATCGTGATTTGCATGGCAGAATGGTTCTGCGCGCCGACTCTCGATGTCATCTTGGTCATGAGTGTACACGAAAGTGTGATTTCGCGGCTGATTCGACGAATAAAGAAATGAACTAAAGATCAATCGTTAAATCCGCTAGTGCAAATTTAGCATAGCTGCAGCGCAACATGCGATCTGCCGCAGCGCAGCATTGGGAACTATATTGGCTTCAAGCGAGGCGCCGGAAGGCCAAACCTCGGACTTGAAGGAGATCAATCATGTTACTCAGCATCATTCGGGCGCTAAAGGCGCTGCGGGACTATCAGCGGAACCTGAGCGAGCTGTCGCAGCTCACCGACCACGAGCTCGCCGACATCGGCCTGCGCCGCTCGGAGATCCAGGCGGTCGCCGCCGGTACTTACCGCAAGTAAGTTCTTCTGCGTTTCGATCGCCGGTCGCCCACGGGCGGCGGTTCGGCTAGCGCCCGCCCTTCGGCGGGCGCTGTCGTTTTGGAGTGGCAGGAGTTGCTGCCGGCCGGGCCACCTCCTAAACCCTACCCCATGACGTCGCGACCAACTGCTTCGCAGCCCATCCACATCGTCGGCGGCGGCCTCGCCGGCTCCGAAGCCGCCTGGCAGATCGCCGCCCAAGGGCTTACCGTGGTGCTCCACGAAATGCGCCCGGTGCGCATGACCGAGGCGCACCAGACCGACCAGCTCGCCGAGCTCGTCTGCTCAAACTCATTCCGCTCCGACGACGCGACGATCAATGCCGTCGGCCTGCTGCACGCCGAGATGCGGCTGTGCGGCTCGCTGATCATGCGTGCGGCCGACGCCAATCAGGTGCCGGCGGGCGGCGCGCTCGCCGTCGATCGTCTCGGCTTCTCAGCCGCGGTCCACCAGGCAATCGCAAACCATCCGCTGATCGAGATCTGTCGCGAAGAGGTCGCCGGCCTGCCGCCTGCCGACTGGGACAACGTCATTGTCGCGACCGGCCCGCTGACCTCGGCGCCACTGGCCGACGCGATCCGTAGCGTCACCGGGGAAGCGTCGCTCGCCTTCTTCGACGCGATCGCGCCGATCGTGCATCGCGACACCATCGACATGGACGTGGCGTGGTTTCAGTCGCGCTACGACAAGGAAGGCCCGGGCGGCTCCGGCGCCGACTACATCAACTGCCCGCTGACACGCGAGCAGTACGAAAGCTTCGTCGCCGCGCTGCTGGCAGGCACCAAGACCGAATTTCGCGAGTGGGAAACCAGCACGCCCTACTTCGACGGCTGCCTGCCGATCGAGGTGATGGCCGAACGCGGGCCCGAGACGCTGCGCTGGGGACCGATGAAGCCGGTCGGGCTGACCAACCCGCACAATCCGACCGTCAAGCCCTACGGCATCGTGCAGCTGCGCCAGGACAACAAGCTCGGCACGCTCTACAACATGGTCGGCTTCCAGACCAAGCTGAAGCACGCCGAGCAGGTCAGGATCTTTCGCAGCATTCCTGGTCTCGAGCGCGCCGAGTTCGCGCGGCTCGGCGGCCTGCATCGCAATACGTTTCTGAACTCGCCGGTGCTGCTCGATGCTGAACTGCGGCTGCGTGCAGCGCCTCGGTTGCGCTTTGCCGGGCAGATGACGGGCTGCGAAGGCTATGTTAAATCCGCAAGCGTCGGCCTGCTTGCCGGCCGCTTTGCGGCGGCACAGAAGAGGGGCGCCACGCTCGCTCCGCCGCCGCCGACCACGGCAATGGGCGCCCTGCTCGGCCACATCACCGGCGGCCACATCGAAACCATCGACGCCGGCCCGCGCTCGTTCCAGCCGATGAACATCAATTTCGGCCTGTTTCCGCCGCTCGCAGCGGCGCCGAAATCATCAGACGGCAAGCGGCTGCGTGGCGGCGAAAAAACGCTCGCGAAGAAGCGCGCGCTGACTTCGCGGGCGCTGGGCGATCTGAAGGACTGGATCGACGCCGGTTTTGCCGCGAGCCCGGAGCGCGCCTCTGAGGACGCGCTTCCTCTGCCGGTCTAGCTCACCAACTCATAAAGCGCATCCAGATTTTGGCTGAAGCGAGTTTGACGAGAGCAAGGTAGTTTTCGCTTCAACGGCAACCACATGTTCCCGATCGTCGACCGGTTCGGCACCGGCTACGTCACCATGGATCAGGTGCGCCAGCACTACGCCGATCCCGGAAAGTTCAACGGCTACGCCTGACGCGCCGAAGCCCCCTACCCTCCAACGATTTCGCTGATCTGCACGATGGGCGCGATGTCCGTATAGTTGGCGACGTCCGCGACGATCTCCGCACGGTGGGGACCGAACGCCTCCTGGAATGTCCCCAGGGTCGGCGAGTAGATGTGGCACGCCGCGACGAACTCCGGCGCGCTTCCAGGTTGGCCACCCGCGAGGCCCTTATCGATCTCGTAGCGCAGGCAGGCATCGCCGAGCCGTTCCTGGATCAGTGGCATGTGGCGGGTGCGGTAGTAGTCGTGATCGAACTTCGAGCCGCCATCGGCCGGATAGTAGACGCTCATCTTGATCATGGTCGGGCTCCTGCCTGAACGCCTCTCCGAGCGTCCGAGGAGCCTTTCTAGCTCACCAACTCGTAAAGCGCATCCAGATTTTGGCTGAAGCGAGTTTGACGAGAGCAAGGTAGTTTTCGCTGCGCTTTTCGAAGCGGGTGGCGACGGCACGGAAATGCTTTAGTTTTCTGAAGAAGCGTTCGACGAGGTTGCGGTAGCGATAGAGGAACGCGCTGAACGGCGGGCGGCGTTTGCGGCCGGGCATCGGCTTGATGTTGGCACATGCGCCGCGCGCGGCCATCTCGAGGCGCAAGGCATCACTGTCGTAGGCGCGATCGGCGAGCAGCACGTCTCCGCCGCCGAGCGTATCGAGCGGTTGTCGCAGGTAGCATACGGGCCGTAGCGCTCGGGAATGTCCGCCCACGGCGAGCCGGTCCGAAGACGCCAGTAAATCCCGTTCAGAACACGCCGGTCGTCAACCCGAGGCACCCCGCGCGGCTTGCTCGGTAGCAGCGGCTCGATCACCGACCACTCGAAATCCGTCAACTCGTAGCGAGGCTGGCCCATCAGCAGCTCCCTTCAAGAAGCTTAAATCAGAACCTTGCAGCTACCGCCAGCAGTTTATAAGTGCGTGACCTAGGGTGCGGACTCATTGGCGATAACCCAACGCGGATTGATGCGAGTTTGGTGAAAGGCCAGATAGTTGGCGACGAGTTTGTCGTATCGGTCGTGACACGCCGCCGCATTGCTTGATCTTATCGAAGACCCCTTCAATCAGGTTGCGCACGCGCAACAGATACGGGCTGAAGCAGATAGGACCTTTGCGATTTCGCTTCGGCGGAATGTTCGCCCATGCTCCTCGCCCGCTCGCAAGTGACCCATCCAGATATTCGTCGTAACCCCGCAGGATGAGGCGGGCGTGACTCGCAGCTCTTGGCTGGGGTTATTTCGAGATCCATTGAGGACAAACCCTTATGTCTCTCAGGCGCGGCGCCACGCAAAGCTTGGCAACCTCTTTCGTTCCGAAGGTTCTCGAGGCTCGGTAGAGCGCCCGGCGCAAGCCAAGAACCTTCTTTCATCGCCGTTCATTGGCACAGAGCAGATGTCGCGTCGCGGTGCCAGCTCGCTGCTTGGAGTCACGGGAAGGTTGCCAGATGCTGAAAGACAGGCGGAGCAAGCGTGAACGCGAAGAAGCTGAAGCACCGGCCGCGTCCGGCAAGATGAGCCGCAAGGAATTCGACAAGGAACTCGCGAAGCTCCAGGTCGAGCTGACCCGGTTGCAGACCTGGGTCAAGGACAAGGGGGCACGCGTCATCGTGGTCTTCGAGGGCCGCGACACCGCGGGCAAGGGCGGTGTGATCAGCCGGATCACCGCACGCACGAGCCCGCGCGTCTATCGGCACGTAGCATTGCCCGCGCCTTCCGACCGCGAGAAGACCCAAGTCTACATCCAGCGCTACATGGCGCAGTTTCCGGCGGCGGGCGAGATCATCCTGTTCGACCGCTCGTGGTACAATCGTGCCGGGGTCGAGCGCGTGATGGGCTTCTGCGGCGATGAGCAGTACGAGCGCTTCATGGCGATGGTCCCTGTGGTCGAGCGGGAGATGATCGTCAACAACGGGATCATCCTGCGTAAGTATTTTCTCGACGTCAGTCAGGACGAGCAGCGGCGCCGGTTCGAGGCCAGGATCAAAGATCCAATGAAGCACTGGAAGTTGAGCCCGATGGACACCGAATCGGTGCGGCGCTGGTGGGACTACACGGCGGCCTACCAGCGCATGATCGAGGGCACTCACACGCCATGGGCGCCCTGGCACATCGTCCCGGCCGACAACAAGCGCTGCGCCCGGCTAAACCTGATCCGGCATCTGCTCGACAGCATCCCCTACAAGAAGGTCGACATGGACCTGCCGAAGATCCCCAAGGCGCAGCCGCGGCCCAAGAATGCTGCCGAGGGTCTGCGCGCGGGCCTGCCGATTCCCAGTCACTACTGAGGCCTCGGCGCATTGGGTCTGCTTTTGCCTGGCGCGGGAAGCGGAGAAGGCTGCTGTCCCAGCCTGATCAAGGCGCCCGATCGAATTTCGCGAGCAGCCGCCACGAGGAGGTCAGGCGTCGCATGGCGGTTTCGACGAAAGGCCCAAATCGAACAACCTGGCTCTGGTGGTTTCCGCCGGCTCGTTGGCTGACGGAATACAGCGCTGCCTGGTTGCCCGCTGATATCGTCGCCGGGATAACTTTGGCGGCGTACGCTATCCCGGTTTCTCTCGCCTACGCGACGCTTGCGGGCCTGCCGCCGCAAGTCGGTATCTACGGATACCTCTTGGGGGGACTGGGCTACGCTTTGCTCGGATCCTCGCGTCAGCTTGCGATCGGGCCGACCTCCGCGATCTCGCTGATGATTGCCGGGACAGTCGGGGCAATGGCCGAGGGCGACGCGCAGCGTTATGCCGAGATTGCCAGCCTCACAGCCTTTACGGTCGCAGCACTTTGCCTGTTCGCCTGGCTGTTGCGGCTGAGTGCGCTCGTCAAGCTGATCAGCGACAGTATTCTTGTCGGCTTCAAGGCCGGCGCCGGCCTGACCATCTCCATGACCCAGCTGCCAAGCCTGTTCGGCGTTGCAGGCGGTGGACATAATTTTTTTGACCGGGTTTGGCTGCTGGTCGGTCAGCTCGGTCAGATGCAATACCTCGTTCTCGCTGGTCGGGATCATCGCAATCGGGTTGATCGTGTTGGGAGAGCGGCTGCTGCCGGGAAGACCGGTCGCGCTGGGAGTTGTTGCGCTCGCGATCATCGCGGCCTCCGTGCTGGGGCTTCCCGCATTGGGAGTGCCGATCACAGGAAAAATTCCGGCGGGTCTGCCCACCCTGGCAGGCCCGGCTCTCCGGGTGCGGGATGTCGAGGGAATCATTCCATTGGCCGGCGGGTGCCTGCTGCTGGCCTACATCGAAGGCGTATCTGCCGCGCGCACCTTCGCGGCGAAGCACGGATACGCTCTGGATCCCCGGCAGGAGCTTCTGGGCATCGGTGCTGCCAATCTCGCAGCGGCGATCGGGCAAGGCTATCCGGTCGCCGGCGGACTGTCGCAGTCGGCAGTGAACGACAAGGCCGGCGCACGCACCTCGCTGGCGCTGGTCTTTGCTTCCATCACGCTTGCGCTGTGCCTGCTCTTTCTGACCGGCTTGCTGGAAAATCTTCCGAAGGCGGTGCTGGCGGCCGTGGTGTTGACCGCAGTGTATGGCTTGCTGGATTTTCCGGCGCTAATCCGCATGTGGCGCGTGAGCCGGCTGGATTTCGTGGCGGCAGCGATCGCTCTTGGGGGAGTGCTGCTTCTTGGCATCCTCCAGGGCATCCTGCTCGCCGCGCTCGGCTCAGTCATATTGCTGCTCGTCCGGCGTGTCGCGGCCGCACGTTGCCTTTCTTGGCCGCGTTCCCGGCACCAACAGTTATTCGGACATGGAGCGCCATCCCGAGAACGAGCCGCTGTCCGGCGTGATCGCGTTTCGTCCCGAGGCGTCGCTGATCTACGTCAACGCGGACGCTGTCATGGAATTGGTCTTGAGCCGCATTCGCGAAACCGAGCCTGCTGCCATCCGCCTGGCCGTCTGCGATCTGTCTGCCGCGCCCTATCTCGACCTGGCGGGGTCGCACATGCTGCACGAGCTGCATGCCGAACTTGCAAGCCGCGGCATTACCCTGCGTATCATCGGAGCCCACGGAGCCGCGCGCGATTTGTTGCGAGCCGACGGCGTCGAGGACAAGGTTGAAGGTCTCGATCGCGTTGCCACACTTGACCGTTTGGTTCGTGGAAGTGTCCGATAGATTTTCTGATTCTCTGCGGGAACGTCTAAGGAATCCACTCGTGCAATTCATCGGCAATTAATGTCAGAGCTTTCGATGATGTCTTTCAAGCGAGTGCTCGAACCGATGGAGCGGATCTCGGAGACTTTGTTCGCCTTGATCATGGCGCTTGGCTTTACCCTGCACCCTGGGCGTCGTGACGGCAGACCATGCCAAAGTTCAAACCATGCTGTTCGGCGCGCTGGGCTGCAACCTTGCCTGGGGGATCATCGACGCGGGCGTTTACCTGCTGGCTCGTCTCAACGACCAGGGACGCAAGATATTGATGCTGCGCGCCATGCGCGAAGCACCGGATCTGGAAACTGCGCAGCAGATCATGGCCGGCGCGTTGCCGCCGCTGCTGGCATCGGCCTTGCTGCCGGAACAGCTCGAGCTGATGCGACAAAAATTGCGTGAGCTTGCCCGAGCCGCCATGGCGGCCGCGACTGGCGAAGCGCGACTGGATCGGAGCCCTGGGTCTTTGTTTGCTCAGCTTCGTTTCAACGTTTCCGATTGTCGTTCCGTTCATTTTCATTGGCGAGGCCAGGTTGGCGCTGCGCGTCTCCAACGCCGTCGCCATCGTGATGCTGTGCTTGTGCGGTTATGTGTTTGGATACAGGAGCGGACTTCGCCCCTGGGTAACGGCGCTTGCAATGGTGGCTATCGGTGGCGCGCTTGTCGGCGTCGCAATAGCTCTCGGAGGATAAGAGCGCTCGCGGCAGCGGCGAGCCAATTAAGGCAGGCAGACCTTGGCAAATGGCGGGCGCATAAGGGTTGTCTCGATCAGTGCCGTCGCCGGCCTGTGGCTTGCGCTCTATGACCGGCGGTTCGGCGCGCGCCGAAACTCCCGAGACTGGCTCGGGTGGTGCGATCGGCCTCGGCAACCGCGGCTGGTCCGCTGCCGAAGTGAACCGCGCAACGCCGCCGAAGGACCGAGCGCCGGCGGAGTTCGAATTTTCCGCGCGGGCGGGGATTGTATCCGACTACATTTATCGCGGGACGACATTGTCCGCTCACCAGCCCGCAGCCGGGGCGGCATTTGAAGCAAGATTCAATCAGCTGTATGCCGGCGCCACGGTGGCCACCGTCCAGCTGCCGACGGAGCCGTTCGCCGAGTTCACCATGGCGGGCGGTATCCGGCCAAAGATCGCCGGTATCGATTTCGATCTCGGAGCGACCTACTTCCACTATTCAGCCGAGCAGCTTCCCGGCGCGACCAACGGCATCGATTATTGGGAGACGGTCATACGCGGTGACAAAGCGATCGGCGAGTTGATCCGCATCGCCGGCGGCTACGCCTATTCGCCAAATGTCTCGAACACGGGAGCCTGGAGCCAATACGTGGCGGCCGGGGTCGGCTTCGACTTGCCGAGTCGTTTGCTCCCGCAGGACCTCGGCATATCGATCACGACCGCCGCGGGCTATTCCTGGTTCGGCAATCAGGCTCCGAAGCTCGGCGGATTCCCGTTACCTGCCTATCTCAATTGGCAGGCGGGCGTGACCTTCACCCGCAAGTTCTTCAACCTCGATCTACGCTACTACGGCACCAATCTGTCAAAAGAGAACTGCTTCGTCTTCACCGGCGATCCAACCGCGCGCCCCGGTGGCCGCGTTGATCTCGTTGCCAACCCGGGCGGCCTGGTCTCGAACTGGTGCGGAGCAACGATCGTTGCAAAGGCGTGGTTCGCCTTGAACTAACCTGCATTCACAAGGCGCTCATCCGCGAAGAGACGGTCGCTTAGCGGCTGAAATCGGCACCGACCGACAATGCCGGGAGCATTGCAGTGTCCGCCCTCAGCGCAATTCACCGCTAGTCGCCGCAATACGGCGAGCGCTGAGTCATCAGAAGCTTCGCGGCCAGTAATTTACGCGGCTGCTCGATGCCGGGCTGTCACCGTATGAGCCTGACCCGTTGCGTGCGCTCGCGGAGGCCAAGCAGCTCCAGACGGCGAAGGAGACCCGTGGGCGGTCTTAGCTGTCTTCCAGAAACTCCCGGACGATGCTGGCCAGCTTCGTTTGATAGCGGCACTGGCGCTCGACGAGGGCGTTCAACAATACGAGGGCCTCGCCTGTGTTGCCGCCAATTGTTCGAGGCGAGCAACGATATCGCGTTGACGCCGAATTTGCGCCTCGCCCTTCAGGACAGCACTCTGCGCTTGGTTAAGCCGTTCAACCAATTCGATAGCTTCCATGACCAGTGCAATGGAGTTTTCGGGAAGAACGGTCTGTGCAGAATGTCACTCAAGACCGAACCGTGGACGCGCATCCTGCAACGCCAGCATCTCAACCCGCCGAGCTTTCACGGCAACGGTGGCGGCAGTCGCAGCACAAATCAGGATACCAAAAAAGGACCGTCAGTTGCCGAGCCGTGTGATGACGAACTGTTCCGCCGACTTCGACGCCTTGCCACCGATCATGTTGCCGGACGGTCGCACGCTGAAGACGCTGGCGGATGCTCGTGCCTACATCCTCGGCACTGCCGAAGCGGGGAGCAGGCCAAGCCGCACTGGCAGGGCGCGGCCCAGGTGCTGCTGCAGGCTGGTGAACATGGTTGAACACATCCGTCGCCGAGTCCCGAATTCGACGTGATTTGAATCAAACGCTGCCGCAAACGCCCTCAAGGTCTTTCCCCAGCTTGAGCCACGTCCGTGTGTGCGCAACACTCGCGGCATCCCCAACAACGATGATGGTGCCCGATGAAGCTTGTCGCCGAATATCTCGAACACGTCCGCCATTTTGAATTGATTGCAGCAAGCGAAATGAATTCGAGGCAGAAGATCGAGCTTCAACGACAGGCTGGCGTGTATCGCAGACTCGCCGAGATCCGCGTCAAGCAACTCGGGAAGCTGCTTCCCACAATTGCCCGTGCTGGCGCGCAGATGGATGAATGCGCCTGAACGCGGACCGCTAACCCGGTGGAAACTGCTTAATAACCATCGCCAAGTTTTGTTGACGCTCGGCTTGGCGTTTAAGGAGCGCGTCTAACACCAGACGCGCTTCGCCGGTATCTCCTCCAGCCTCTTTCAGGCGGGCGATGAGATCACGCTGATGCTGGATGCTCGCGTCGCCCTCTGCGACGGCCCGCCGTGCTCGTTCGAGCCGCTCCGCCAGTTTGGCAAGTTCCATGGTGATGCAACTGCGCCCGCGCAGCACCCCGACATAGGGGGCACAGCCTGCGTCACCACCGTGCCCCCGCCCCACACACCCGTCGCACACCCGTCGCAGGCGTCCAAAAACGCCCCGACGGCAGGCTGGGGATGCGCCGCAATTGCGCAGTTGCAATGGCAGAAATCGGCACGCGTAGGTTAAACACAGCTTTTTGGCCAGCAATCCGGAACGGACTACCGACGAAACGCCGCATTGTGGTGCCCGGAGTCGATCGAGGCGCTGACGCTGACCGATCCGTTGCTGATCGAGATCGCGACTAGATGCAGCGGCGGCGCGATGCCGTTGCCGTGGAAGTGGCGGTGCCAAACCCGCTTGGCGGAATCCGGATCGCAATTTCTGCTCCGCTGGCGCTCCATCCGAGCTTCGGCGTCTCTCGCAAGACTTTACAAAATTGGGCGAAAACCTCCGCATCATCAGCAGCTTGCGCGTCACCGCTGGTCGCGCCGAAATGCTGCCCGCGCTGCCCCTACATCCTGCGAAACGCCCGCGTCGCGCGCCGCAGCGTCCACAGCCGTGACAGCCGCGACAGCGGCTTCAGCCGAAACGGATCGTAGCCGTCGCGCTCGAGCCGCTTCAGCCGCGCCGGCACCAGCGCCACCAGCAGCAGGCCGGACCGCATCACGCCGTCGATGCCGGGCATCAGCTTCATCGCCTCGGCGAATTCCTTTGCCGCCTCATCTGCGAGCGACCGCACGAGGCGCGTCAGATCGGGCGACGACTGTCCCGCGAAGACGGCGTCCTTGCTCACGCCAAATTCCGCCAACCGCTCAAGCGGCACATAAAGCTGGCGCCGCGCGGCGTGCCGCGGCATCGCCTCGATCAGCGATGTCAGTCCATGCGCGAGCGAGGCATGATGCGTCAGCGCTTCGAGTAGCGGCGATCGCTCGAACCGGCTTGCGGCCGCAAGCACGCGCGCCCCGAGCAGGAACAGTCTTCCCGCGGTCTGGTCGAGAAAACCCTCCATCTCGGCCGTGGTCTGCATCGGCTCGTCGTAGAGATCGAACCGGTGCGCTTCGACCAAGTCGCTCAGGCTCGCGCGCGACAGCCCGCACGCCTCGACAGTGCGCAGCAACTGCGCGGCAACCGGATTGCCTTGCGCATCGCCGGCGGACTTGCCCGACAACACATCGATCCACCATTGCAGGCGTATTTCACCGGCCAGCGACTGTGTCACCTGCTCGCGCACCCGCGCAATCTCAACGTTGAAGCCATAGAGCGAAAGCAGCTGGACGCGGCGCTCTGGCGGCGCAAACAGGCTTGCGGCGTAACGGTCGAAGTCGGATTCGCGGACGAGGCTGGCGCAGTACGCCGCGTCTGCGGCTTCACTCGCGCTCATGCGACCGCGATCAGCGCGGCTGCGACGCGGCGGCGCTCGCCGACCATGATGTTGTAGACGCGGATCGCCGGACCCGTTTGCATGGCGTCGATCGCGACCTGGTGACGGCGGAACGCCTCGCGCAAGTTTTGTGGCGGCAGCCAGATCGTCTGCCCGGTACCAAGGATCAGGGTATCGAGCTCAGCGGTGCGCTTCAGCACGTTTTGCAACGTCTGCTCGTTGATCGCCTCGGGCGCCGTGACCGGCCAGGCCCAGATGCCGTCAGGGAGGCAGAGCAGCGAACCCTGATGCGACATCCCGGCAAAACGAAAGCCGCCATTGCCATAGGCGTCGATCGGGGCGGCCTGCGGGAAATGCGGTACGCTCGGCGAACCTGCATCCATCGTTACTTCCGCGGCGGCTTGTCGTCCTCGGGCTCGTCCAGCCGGTGGGTGCCGACGCCGAGATAGATCAGGATCGGCGAGGCAATGAAGATCGACGTGTAGGTGCCGACCAGCACGACGCCGAACATCATCGTTGCGGTGAAGCTGTGGATGGCGTGGCCGCCGAACAACAGCAGCGCGAGCAAGGCCAGTGACACGGTCAGGTGAGTGATGATGGATCGCGACAGCGTCGAGTTGATCGACGTGTTCAGGAGCTCCGGCATCGACATCTTCTTGTAGCGGCGCAGCATCTCGCGGATACGGTCGTAGATGACGACCGTGTCGTTCAGCGAGTAGCCGAGAATGGTCAGGAGCGCGGCGATGCTGGTCAGGTCGAAATCAATCTGCGTGATCGACATGAAGCCGATGGTCAACACGATGTCGTGGACGTTGGCGATCATGGCGCCGAGCGCGAACTGCCACTCGAAGCGGAACCACAGGTAAATCAGGATGCCGCAGATCGCGACCATCAGGCCGATCGTGCCGTAGGCCAGAAGCTCGCCTGAAACGCGCGGTCCGACCACCTCGACACGGCGATAGTCGACGCTGTCGCCGAGCGCGTTACGCACCTTCTGGACCGCGGCCTGCTGAGCCGGGTCGCCGCCAGGCTGTTCCGCGACCCGGATCAGGACGTCGGCCGGCCCGCCGAACTGCTGCAGCTGGATGTCGCCGAGACCGAGCGTGCCAAGCGTCGCGCGCAGCTTTGCGAGATCGGCCGGGCCGCTCTTGTCCTGGATTTCGAGCAGCGTGCCGCCTTTGAAGTCGATACCGAAATTCAGGCCGTGGGTGAAGAACAGCGTGATGGCGACGATCGACAGCAGCGCCGAAATCGGAAAGCTGATCCTGCGAAAGCGAATGAAGTCGAACTTGGTGTCGTCCGGGACGATGCGAACAGCCGGAAAAACGCCGAGCATGCTGACGATGGTCAGCGCGACGATGAAGACGCCGAACGCGATCAGGATCCAGGTGGTGGTCACGTCATCTTGCTCATTGAGGTCAGATCGGCACCTTCTGCGGCCGGTTCCAGCGCACCCAGTACGCCACGATCAGGCGCGTCACGGTGAACGCAGTGAACACCGTGGTCACGATGCCGATGCCAAGGGTCACGGCGAAGCCTCGCACCGGCCCGGTGCCGATGAAGAACAGCACCGCTGCGGCGATGAAGGTGGTGATGTTGGAGTCGAGGATGGTTGCGAGCGCGCGAGTGAAGCCGGCGTCGATCGCGGAGATGGCGGTGCGGCCGTTGCGGATTTCCTCGCGGATGCGCTCGTAGATCAGCACGTTGGAATCGACCGCGATGCCGACCGTCAGCACGATGCCGGCGATGCCGGGCAAGGTCAGCGTCGCGTTCAACAGCGACAACAGCCCGATAATCATCGCGACGTTGATGGCGACCGCGACATTGGCGAAGAAGCCGAACAGCCGGTATGTGAGCAGCATGAACACGACGACGAGGATCGACCCGACATAAGCTGCGATCTCGCCGGCCTGGATCGAATCCTGACCAAGCCCCGGCCCGACGGTGCGTTCCTCGATGATGGTCAGCGGCGCCGGCAGCGCGCCGGCGCGCAACAGGATCGCGAGGTCATTGGCGGACTGCACGGTGAAGCTGCCGGAGATTTGCCCCGCTCCGCCGGTGATCGGCTCACGGATGACAGGCGCCGACAGCACCTTGTTGTCGAGAATGATCGCGAACGGCTGGTTGACATTCTCCAGCGTCGCAGTTGCAAACTTGCGCGAGCCCGAGGTGTTGAACTTGAAGGACACGACCGGCTCGCCGGTGCGCTGATCGAAGGTCGCCTGCGCATCGGTCAAGTCGGCGCCCTGCACCAGAACCTGCTTCTTCACAACGTAAGGCGTCTTCGGCTCCTGCGCCGAATAAAGCACCTCGTCTTCCGGAGGCAGCCGGCCTTGCACCGCCTGATCGGCCGGAGCCGAGACGTCAACCATGCGGAATTCGAGCTTTGCTGTTTCTCCGAGAATGTTCTTCAGCCGCGTCGGATCCTGCAGGCCAGGCACCTGAACCAGAATGCGATCAAGGCCCTGCCGCTGAATCAGCGGCTCGACGGTTCCGAGCGCGTTGACGCGCTTCTCGATGATCTGGATCGACTGGTCGACCGACTGGCGGATGCGATCGGTGATGACAGGCTGCGGCACGGTCAAACGGATCAGGCCGCCTCCGGCATCGGTCACTTCGACACTGCGCGCTGCGGCGGCGCCGAACACCCCGCCGACCGGCTGTGCCAGTTCGCGCAGCTTGGTCAGTGCGTTTTGCGTATCGTTCGGATCGGTGAGACGTACCTCGACCGCGTCACCGCGAACGACGACGCCGCCGGTGAAGCGGATGCGCGCGTCACGCAGCGTGCGCCGCGCGTCGTCGACGACCTGGTTGAGCTTGTCCTTCTTCACCGCGTTGGAATCGACTTCGAGCAGGAGGTGCGAGCCACCCTGCAGGTCGAGGCCGAGCACCATCCGCCGTTGCGCCCACTCCGGCCAGGTCTTCACATTGGCTTCGGAGAAGAAGTTCGGTACCGCGCACAGACAGACCACGACCGCGGTCAGAATGATTGCAAGCGCTTTCCATGGGGTGAAATAAAGCATCTATTCGATCCGCTCCGCCGCAGGCTGCAGCCGCATACGCGTCAGCTCGCGGCGGCGTCTTCCTTGGCAGGCTCGCCCTTGGTGCGCACGCCGGAAATCATGCTGCGCATCTGGCGCACACGAACGCCGTCGGCGATCTCGACCTCGATCTGATCATCGTCGACAACCTTCGTCACCTTGCCGACCAGACCGCCATTGGTAACGACGGTATCACCGCGACGCAGGTTCTTGACGAGGTCGCCATGTTCCTTGGCGCGACGCTGCTGGGGCCGCAAAATGAGAAAATACATGATGACGAAAATCGCCGCGAACGGCAAAATCATGCTGAACAGATCGCCGGTCCCAGCGCCGATCCCCTGAGCATAAGCAGGCGTGATCCACATCAACGTCAATCCTTTGCCGGACGGCCACCGGTGCTCACAACGCGTGGCATGCGGCGGCAAGGCTCGAAATCGCCCCGAAATTCGCGCGGACTATAGCGGCCAGCCCCCCAATTGCAACGGCGGTCCAGCCCCCATTTTCACCTGTGCTTGCGGGGTCGGAACGACCCCGATATGAGTGCCGTTTGAAGATTCGCAGCATGATCGAACATGTCTAAGCAGCCGACCCGGGCGGCCCGGCAGAAGTCCAAACCGCGTCAGCGGCCGAATGCCGCGCGACCAAATTCAAAGCGCGCAGGCGATGGCTCTGCTGCGAACGGAACGCTGCAGCGGATTGCCGATGCGCTCGAGCAGATCGCGCTGGCGCTGCCGGCTGCGGCCGATCGGCCTGATCACGCGCAATCGCTGGAATCCGCCGCTGCATTCGTCTGGAATCCCGCCGGCACGATGATCGCGGTTCCCCGCGTCAGCCGTGTCGACATTGGCCTGCTCAAGGGCATCGACCGGATGCGCGACATCCTGATCGAGAACACCGAGCGCTTCGCCGCCGGATTGCCGGCCAACAACGCGCTGCTGTGGGGCGCGCGCGGCATGGGCAAATCGTCGCTGGTGAAGGCTGCACACGCGAGCGTCAATGCACGCTCCGACGTGGCCGGCACGCTGAAGCTGATCGAAATCCATCGCGAGGATATCGAGAGCCTGCCTCAGCTGATGACGCTGCTGCGGCAATCAAAGTTTCGCTTCCTCGTGTTCTGCGACGACCTGTCGTTCGATGGCAACGACGCGTCCTACAAGTCGCTCAAGGCGGTACTCGAAGGCGGCATCGAGGGACGGCCGGAAAACGTAATCCTCTACGCAACGTCGAACCGAAGGCACCTGCTCGCGCGCGACATGATCGAGAACGAACGCTCGACGTCGATCAATCCGGGCGAAGCGGTCGAGGAGAAAGTGTCTCTGTCGGATCGGTTCGGCCTGTGGCTTGGGTTTCACCGCTGCAGCCAGGATGAGTACCTCGCCATGGTGCGCGGCTATTGCGACCATTACGGCATCAAGATTGCTGAGGAAGACCTCAGCCGCGACGCGCTGGAGTGGTCGACGACGCGCGGCGCGCGCTCGGGCCGCGTCGCCTGGCAATATGTCCAGGAGCTTGCCGGACGGCTGCGCGTCCGGCTCAGGTAGCTAACTTCGCTCTCAGGCGCCGTTGAGGAACTGCGTGGGATCGACGGGTGTCGAACCCTTGCGGATTTCAAAGTGAAGTTGCGGCGACTGCACTTCGCCGGTCTGCCCCGACTTCGCGATGATCTGGCCACGCTTGATGGTGTCGCCGCGCTTCACCAGCAGTTCGCTGGTATGCGCGTAAGCCGTGACATAGCCGTTGTTGTGCTTGATCAGCACCAGGTTGCCGTAGCCCTTGAGCTCGTTACCGGCATACGTGACGACGCCGTCGTCGGCAGCCTTGACCGGCGTACCTTCGGGGACGGCGACATTGATGCCGTCGTTCTGCTTGCCTGAGGTCTTTGCGCCGTAACCGGCGATGACGCGCCCGCGCACCGGCCAGCGGAACGTCGGCAATCCGCTTGTCGCATCGGCCGACTTGGTTGCCTCCTCGATCTCCTTGGTCTCGGTCGCCACATGGGCAGTCTCCTTGGCCACGGGCACCGGCGCCTGGGCGATCGGCTTGCCGATCGTCGTGACGGCGGCAACCTGTTGCGGTTTCGTCAGCGGCACGCCAACCGCGGCTGGCGGCGCGGCCAGCGGCTGAACGGTTGCCTGCTGCGCAGGCGTGACCATTGCCACCCTGGCGCTGGGAATGACCAGCTTCATGCCAATCTTCAGCTGCGCATTCGGCGCGAGGTTATTGGCCTGGGCAAGCTTCGCCGCGCTCATATGGTTCTTCCGCGCGATGCTCATCAGCGTCTCGCCGGCATTGACGTAGTGCATGGCCGCAGCCGATGCGACCGGAGCCGGCGGCACAGCGTGCATCGCGGGTGCAGCGGCAACGGTCGGCGCCGGGTGCGCCTGTGGACGCGGAATGAACAGTGACTGTCCGGGCTGGATCGCGCGCGGCGTCGGCAGGCCGTTCGCCTTCATGATGTCGCGCGCCGGCACGCCATAGCGCTGCGAGATGCTGTCGATGGTATCGCTGGTGCCGACGATGATCATCGCACCGTCATCACGATTCCAGTTCGATGTCGCCGCGACGGATTTCGGTCCAACGGCGCCGGTCGTCTCGATTGGATGCGCCGGCGGCGTGTAAGAGGCAAGACCCCTGCCCCCGCCGGACATGCCGGTCGAAGGCGCGGCCAACACTTGCTGCGCCGGCATGGTCCGCGGCGCAGATACGGCCGGTTGGGATTGCGGAAGCGGATGGCTTTCGACACGCCCTGTCGGCACGGAGCCGGTTGCCTCGGGCGCGGGTTGTGAGCTTGCGAAAGGATTCGCCGCGAAGCGCGTGGTGTCGCCACTGCATCCGGCAAAGGAGATCGACATCAGCGCCAGCGCCGCAACCTGCGGGACATGGCGTCGGCGACGCAACTCGACAACGCGGAACATGGTTACTCACTCGTACGCAACAAATCTCAATTTGAGTTAACATGTGCTCCGTAAACAACCCTTTAACCTCGGAATCGGCCGGGTCCGGCCGCATCTCAAGTCGCCTTCGCGATCCCCGGCAGTGCCGGCACGAAGCGCACATCGATCAGGTCATCCTGCTCGAACCCAGTCGGCGTCGCCCGAATCCGGACCAGCGCCTGGACCCCATCCTGCGGGCCAACAGGTGCAATCAGGATACCGCCCGGCGTCAGCCGCTCCTTCAGTCTCTGGGGCACCTCGGTCATCGCCGCGGTGACGATGATCCGATCGAATACGCCGAGATCGTCGGGAACGTCGAAACCGTCGGCGGTCCGCACGTCCACATTGATCAGGCCGAGCTTGAGCAGCCGTTGCCGCGCGCGGTCCGCAAGCTTCGGGAACCGTTCCAGCGTCACGACCTCATGGGCAAGATGCGCCAGTACCGCGGCCTGGTACCCCGAGCCTGTGCCTATCTCGAGCACGCGATTCTCGTGCTCCACGCGCAACTGCTCGGTCATATAGGCTACGACGAAGGGCTGGCTGATGGTCTGGCCGCACGCTATCGGCAACGCCGAGTCCGCATAAGCGTCGCCGACGAAGTCTGGTTCGACAAATTCCTCCCGTGGAACCTCGTCCATCGCGCGCAACACCGCCTGATCGGTAATCCGGCGCCGCCGCAGGCTGAGCTGGAACTCCATTCGCCGGTCCTGGCGTGAACCCGACTGCAACGCGCTGTTCCTTCTCGATTGCAGAACACGAAGAATCGAACCGACCTGAACCAGTATGGCACGGCCTGTGCTGGCGCCGCGGTGAATATCGTCCTAGAACACTAATCGGGTCGTCGGTTCCCGGGGTGACCCGCAAATCTGGGAGCAGGACCACGCATGACAACACCTGAAACCGCGGCGCCTCCGGCTCGTAAGGCCTCCGTGCTCGTGGTCGAGGACGAGGTCATGATCCGCATGATGGTGACCGACATGCTTGTCGATCTCGGTCACTCGATCGCCGCCGAAGCCGGCGAGATCGACGAGGCACTGCGGCTCGCCGAGAGCGCAGATTTCGACCTCGCCATCCTCGACGTCAACGTCAACGGCAGGACGATCGAACCGGTTGCCAGGGCCGTGGAGCGGCGCAAGCTGCCGCTGTTGTTTTCGACCGGCTACAGTGTCGATGCGCTGCCCGAAAGCTTTCGCGGACACCCCTCGCTGCAGAAGCCGTTCCGCATCGACACGCTGCAAAGCGCGATTGACGAAGCGCTGAAGGCCGCCGGCTGAGACCGGGCATGCGCTGCGGCTCGAACTAACGCAGCACCTCGGCCAGGGCCGCCGAAAACTTCTCGTCGGTGAGATCAAGCCGCAGCGGTGTGACCGAGACATATTTCTGCGCCAGCGCGGCGAGGTCGCTCCCGGCGCGCGGCTGCTCAAGCGCCGCCGCCCGCTCGAAGCCGATCCAGTAATAATCATTGCCGCGGCCGTCCTTGCGGCCGTCGATCCGGAAGAAGCCCTGGTTGCGTTTGCCCTGTCGCGCTACCACCACGCCCTGGACCTCGTCGGGATAGCAGTTCGGAAAGTTGATGTTGATCACCGTCTCTGGCGGCACGCCGTTCTCGAAAATCTTGCGGACGATGTCTGGACCGAATTTCAGCGCGGTGTCCCACGGCAGCTTGTGCCGGGTGTCGACGCCGAACTCCTGGCTCAGCGCGAACGAGGGGATGCCGAGGATAGTGCCCTCCATCGCGCCGGCGATGGTGCCCGAATAGACGACGTCCTCTGCGACATTGCGGCCGCGGTTGACCCCGGACAGTACGAGATCGGGCCAGTTGTCGCGCATGATGTGCCGTGCGCCCATGATGATGCAGTCGGTCGGCGTGCCGCGCACCGCAAAATGCCGGGGCGCGATCTCGCGCAGGCGCAGCGGATCGTTCAGCGACAGCGAATGCGAGACGCCGGATTGATCCATCTCGGGTGCCACCACCCAAACATCATCCGATAGCTGCTTCGCGATCTCCTCGATGATGCCGAGGCCAGGCGCGTTGATGCCGTCATCGTTGGTGCAAAGAATGCGCATCAACTATTCACCTTTCTCGATTGTCTTCTTGCCACCCATGTAGGGCTGCAGCGCATCGGGTACCGCGATCGAACCACCCTGCTGCTGATAGGTCTCCATCACCGCGATCAGTGCACGCCCGACGGCGGTGCCGGACCCGTTCAACGTATGAACGAAACGCGGCTTGTTGTCGGGACCGCGATAACGTGCGTTCATGCGGCGCGCCTGGAAATCGCCGCACACCGAGCACGACGAAATCTCGCGGTACATCCCGCCCTCGCCCTGCCCCGGCATCCACACCTCGATGTCGTAGGTTTTCTGCGAGGCAAAGCCCATGTCGCCGGCGCACAGCGTCACCACGCGGTAATGCAGGTCGAGCCGGCGCAGGATTTCCTCCGCGCAAGATAGCATCCGTTCATGCTCGTCGCGCGAGGTCTCCGGCGTCGTAATCGAGACAAGCTCGACTTTGTTGAATTGATGTTGCCGGATCATGCCGCGGGTATCGCGCCCCGCAGCACCGGCCTCGGCGCGGAAGCACGGCGTCAGGGCGGTGAAGCGCAGCGGCAATTCCTTCTCATCGAGGATGGATTCGCGGACGAGATTGGTCAGCGGGACTTCGGCAGTGGGAATGAGCCAACGACGACAAAGTCGGTCGATCGTTTCGGAACTCGATGCGAGGAATTCGTCGACATCAACTGAGCCCGCTCGCTGATTGAGGACTGCTGCTCGATCTTCTCAAAGTTCGATCCGCATGTATCCGATGTTCCTCGCACTCGAAATTGATCGTCCTCGAACTTCGGAAGCTGCGTCGTCCCGAACATCGCTGTCATCACGCACAAGCAGCGGCGGATTGACCTCGGTGTAGCCGTGCTCCTGCGTGTGCACGTCGAGCATGAACTGGCCGAGCGCACGTTCGAGCCGCGCCAGGCCCCTCTTCAGCACGACAAAGCGCGCGCCGGAAAGCTTGGCAGCCGCTGCAAAATCCATGTCGCCGAGCGCGTCGCCAAGATCGTCGTGCGGCTTTGATGGAAAGCCATGAACCTTCTTCGCACCGAAGTGATGATGCTCGACGTTGTCGTGCTCATCCTTGCCGTCGGGCACTTCTGGCGCCGGAAACGGCAGGTTCGGGATGGATCCAGACGCGAGCGCGTCATTGATCGCCAAAGATGCTCGCCTCCTCTTGATGTCGTCTCGTTCGGGCAATCAGGTCTTTCAGGTCCGCGACCTCGGCCATCAACGCATTGGCCTTGGCGTCGTCCTTTGCCTTCTTCGCCGCGCCGATCTCCTTCGAAGCGGCATTGCGCCTGCGCTTGCGCTCGTTCGGCTCGCGAGATCGCTGCGCGACGTCTCTCGTCGATCGCGATAGGCGCGGACGACTGCGGCTCCAACCCGCGACGCCTGAGCGCGGCGTCGAAGGCGTCGGCGTTGTCCCTGATCCAGCGAATGTCGTGCATGGTCGTTTTCCCGTCATGGCCGGGCTCGTCCCGGCCATCCACGCCTTGTGGACGCGCAACGCTCTAAAAGACGTGGATGCCCGGCACAAGGCCGGGCATGACGAATCAGAGCAGCCCAGCATGCATTATGCGCGAGCGGATAGCGCCAATTTCACTCGGCGGGACTGGCGGAGGAACTGGGCGGTGCGCCGCCGGTCATCTTCGCCGCAGCCGCCTTCTTCTCGACGATGCGCACGGCGATGATCGAGCCCTCGTAAAGCAACACCAGTGGCACGGCGAGCGAGGTCTGGCTCAGCACATCCGGCGGCGTCAGAACAGCGGCGATCACGAACGCGCCGACAATGAAATAGCGCCGTTTCGAGCGCAGCTGCTGCGAGGTGAGGATCCCGATCCGCCCGAGCAGAGTCAGAATCACCGGCAGCTGGAACGCCACGCCGAAGGCGAACACCAGCGACATCATCAGCGACAGATATTCGCCGACCTTGGGCAACAGTTCGATCTGCGCGCTGTCAGGCCCGCCAAGCTGCTGCATGCCGAGCGAAAACCGCACCAGCATCGGGAAGACCACAAAATAGACCAGCATCGCGCCAAGCGCGAAAAATACCGGCGTAGCGATCAGGTACGGCAGGAAGGCCTTGCGCTCGTTGCGGTAGAGACCAGGTGCGACGAACATGTAAATCTGCGCCGCGACGATCGGGAACGAGATGAAGGCAGCGCCGAACATCGCAAGCTTCAGCTGCGTGACGAAATATTCGAGCAGCGCGGTGTAGATGAATTTCGAATTTTCGGCGCCCGCGACCCACACATAGGGCCACACGAGAAAATTGTAGATGTGCTTGGCGAAGAAGAAGCAGGCGATGAAGGCGAGGCCGAATGCGATCAGCGCCTTGATCAGGCGCGAGCGAAGCTCGATGAGATGATCCAGCAGCGGCGCCTTGGTGGCGTCGATGTCTTCCTGGGTCATGGCGCCTTGTCGCTTGCCGGCGGCGCGGCGGCCGGCTCCGCGACATCGCTTGTTGTCGCAGCGCTGTGCTGCAGAGCCTCGACGTGGGTTTCAGGACCAGGCTCAGCGGGCGTGGCCGGCGGAGCGTCAAGCGCCAACGCGTCCTTCACGTCATTGACGGTGGTGCCCAGCAAATTCGATGGCGTCGCAGCCGCAGCGTTGGCGGCATCGTCGAACTGCTTCTTCATCTCGGCAATGTCGGCTTCACGCAGCGCTTCCTGAAACTGGTTCTGGAAGTCCTGGGCCAGTCGCCGCGCCTTGCCGACCCACTGTCCCGCGGTGCGCAACGCGCCTGGCAACTCTTTCGGGCCGATGGCGATCAGCGCGACCCCTCCGATCAAGGCGATCTCCGTCCAGCCGATGTCGAAGAACATAGAACTATTCGCCTAAATCGATGTGCGGCGCTCCTTGAACGTTCGCACGAGATGCCGGTGGTCAGACCGCCTTGCTGCCGACGTCGGTCGGACGCGGCGCGGCTGGCGACGACGCATTGTCGATCGCCTTGGTCTCGGACTTGTCGGCGACCTTGTCGTCCTCGGACATGCCCTTCTTGAAGGCCTTGATGCCCTGGGCGACGTCGCCCATCAGGTCGGAAATCTTGCCGCGGCCGAACAGCAGCAGGACCACGACGATCACGAGCATCCAGTGCCAAATGCTGAGTGAACCCATGCCGCTCTCCCTTGACACAAATGACAAATTGGCAAGCGGACATCGCTCGCGTCTTTCAAGCGCAAGCTAGGCTTTGAGCGGATGAAAAACAAGCACTTGCCGGTAAGCAGTTGCTGCTCAAAACCGCGCCGAAACGTTAACGCCTGAGGCGATCGAGCCGGAATAAAATCCCCGCTCGATCAGTCCTTCTGTTCCGGTTCCACGGGCGGTGCGAGCGCAAAATCGAGGTCGCCCGGCTCCAGCGGGTCCTCGTCGTCTCGCAGGGCCGGATCGTCTGACGGCGTCGGCACGTTGAAGCCGGACGGCAGGCGCGAGTCCAGCAGGCCCGTGCCGCGCAGCTCCTCGAGGCCCGGCAGGTCGCCAAGCGCCTCGAGATTGAACTGGGCCAGGAACGCTTCCGTCGTGCCGAAGGTCAGCGGCCGTCCCGGCGTCTTGCGGCGGCCGCGCGGCCGGATCCAACCGGTCTCGAGCAGCACGTCCAGCGTGCCCTTCGAGGTCACCACGCCGCGGATATCCTCGATCTCGGCGCGGGTGACGGGCTGGTGATAGGCGATGATCGCGAGCATCTCGATCGCCGCACGCGACAGTTTGCGAGTCTCCGTGCTCTCACGCGTCATCAGCCAGGCAAGATCGGTCGCGGTGCGGAACGTCCACTTGTTACCAACGCGGATGAGGTTGACCCCGCGATTGGCGTAGTCGGCCTGCAGATGCGCGAGCGCGGCCTTCACGTCGACGCCATCGGGCAGCTTCTTGCGGAGCGTCGCTTCATCGAGCGGCTCGGCCGACGCGAACAGCATCGCTTCGAGCAACCGCAACTCTTCAGGACGCGCCACTGGATCGGCTCCCTCGTCGATTTCGATGTGCTTCTCGGCCAGATTGGTTGGCATACGATCTTCCTTCCAGAAACTAATTCGGCGCGTCCTGCGCGGCGAGATCGGCCGGCGCAGGCACATGTCGCTTGCGCACGAACAGCGGCGCGAACGCCGTGTCCTGTCGCAGTTCCGCTTCGCCCTCGCGCACGAGCTCAAGGGCGGCGGCAAAGCTCGATGCGAACACGGTGGCGCGCTGCGACGGTTCGATGACGTACGACAGCAGGAACTCGTCCATGCAGCTCCAGTCCTCTGAGGCCCCGACGAGCCGCTCCAGCGACGCGCGGGCTTCCGCAAGCGACCACACGGTGCGTTTGGCGAGATGGACGTTGGCGAGCACACGGCGCTGGCGCTGCGAGGTATAGGCCGTGAGCAGGTCATAGAGGGTTGCAGTAAAGCGCGGATGCCTGATCTCGGCGATCCGTTCCGGCTGGCCGCGGGCAAAAATGTCGCGGCCGAGCTGCGGACGCGTCATCAGGCTCTTGGCGGCCTCGCGGATCGCCTCGAGCCGGCGCAGCCGGTTCGCGAGCGCGGTCGCCAACTCCTCGGCGCTCGGCCCATCGGTCGGCGCGGTCTCCGGCAACAACAGGCGCGATTTGAGATAGGCGAGCCACGCCGCCATCACGAGGTAATCGGCGGCGAGCTCGAGCCGCAGCTTGCGCGCCGCCTCGATGAACGTGAGGTATTGATCCGCCAGCGCCAGGATCGAGATCTTTGCGAGGTCAACTTTCTGATGACGCGCCAACGTCAGCAGCAGATCGAGCGGCCCCTCAAAGCCGTCGACGTCGACGATTAGCATCGGCTCATCGGAGGCGCGCTCGACCTGGGCGCCATCGAAGGGAAGAATTTCGGCAGTCATGCGATGAGGTCCTTCGCGAGCGCGACAAGCGCATCGAGTTCGGCGCGGGCGGCGGCGATATCAAGCGGCTGCGGTTGGCGTCTTGTGGCAAGGGCGGCGTCGGCGCGGCGCAGTGCCTCACCACGAAGCTCGGGCACGTTGTCGGCAACGGCGCACATCTCGTCGAGCTTGCCATTGCAGGCGAGCACGACGTCGCAGCCGGCCGCGATCGTGTCCCGGCTGCGCTGCGCAATCGAGCCATCAAGAGCATTCATCGAGACGTCATCACCCATCAACAGACCATCGAATCCGATCAAGCCGCGAATCACCTCACCGACGATTGTCGCAGAAGTTGTCGCCGGCCGGGCGGGATCGTGGGCGCTGAAGATGACGTGCGCGGTCATCGCCATCGGCAGGTCGGCGAGCGCCCGGAACGGTGCAAAATCGACCGCCTCAAGCTCTCCGCTGGGGGTGTCAACCACCGGCAGAAGATGGTGAGAATCGACCAGAGCGCGGCCATGGCCAGGGATGTGTTTCAGGATCGGCAGTACCCCTCCATCGCGCAAGCCGTCGGCCATCGCGCGCCCAATTGCCGCGACAGTTGGGGCGTTGGTGCCATAGGCGCGGTCGCCGATCACATTGTCGGAGCCCGAGACGGGAACGTCCACGATCGGCAGGCAATCGACGTTGACGCCGATTTCGGTCAGATCGGCCGCGATCAGCCGCGCGCTCAACCGCGCCGCCCGCAAGCCCTTCGCTTCATCGCGTTCGAATATCCGTCCGAAGGTCGCGCCGGGCGGGTAGGATGGCCAAACCGGCGGCTGCAGACGCTGCACCCTGCCGCCCTCCTGGTCGATCAGGACCGGAGCGGCATCCCGCCCCACAATCCCTCGCATTTCAGTCACGAGATCAGAGACTTGCGACTTATCCTGGATGTTACGCTTGAAAAGGATGAAGCCCCAGGGGCTTTCGGCGCGCAAGAAAGCTCGCTCGTCCGGCGTCAACGCCGGTCCGGTCACTCCGGTAATGAATGCCTTCGAACTGCTCACCACGACGGCCGATTAGCCTTCGCGCTGCGCGGGGGTCAAGGAACGCGCCATTAATTCCTTTGGACGACGCAACTTCCGCCCGCGACTTTCAAGTTGCCGCAGAACTTGGTCGCTTCATCCGAGGTCTGGAACGGTCCGACCATCGCCCGGTAGTACACGCCCTTCTCGCCGAGATCGGCGCGTTTGATGATCGGCGCCATCGTACCGATCAGATTCGCGTACTTTGCCTGCGCTGCGCGATACGAAGCTTGCGCATCGGCCTCGGACTTCTGCGAGGCGATCTGAACGAGATAACCGCCCGTGGTTCGCGTCACATTGGTCGGCGCGGCTGCTGCGCGGCGGCACCGCGGCGGAGGCCGACCGCACGCTGCTCGGGGCTGGCGCATTCGGCGATAACGACATTGGCGCGTTGCCAGTCGCCTGTGCGGGCGCTGCGGCCTGCACAGGCACAGTGCGTACTGCCGCCGGCACCGGAGGCGCGGGCCGCGCCATAGGCGGCGCGCCGTTCGCCTGATCGCCACGAATCGGCACAGTGCGAATCTTGCGCGGCGAATCCGCGCCGCCATCATCAGGCGCGCTGGATGCCTGTTGTGCCGGCGCTCCGCCCTGCCCGATCGACGGAAAGACAGAGCGCGGCGCATTGGCGTTGACGTCGACCGGCTGCTCTTCACGCGATACAACGCGCTCCGGTCCGCTGGAGTTACCGATGCGATCGTAAATCAGCTTGCCCGGGTTGTCGCTCGATTGTGTCGTCGGCACCACCTTGCTCGGCGCGTTGTCGGCCTTGATCACCGGCGGAGTGCCGCTGCGGGGCGAGCCAGTGTAAGACCGATAGGCATAGGCGCCAGCAGTGCCGACGACGGCAAGCCCCAGGACAACAGCGATAGTCAGCAACCCGCCAGGACGGCGGCGCCGGGTTTCGGCCTCGAGAAAAGCCGGCGGAGCGTCGAACTGTTCGTCCCCGTATTCCTCGTCGGCATAACCCTGCTGCTCGTCGTGTTCCTGGTAGTGCTGCTGTTCGTCACCTTGGCCGTACAGCACCTGATCGTAGCGATCGGACGGCGCTTGCTGGACATGTTGAGGATGTTGCGCCTGCAGGAAGGCAGGCATCGCCGTTAGTTGCTGTTCCGGCTCGGTCTCATACTGATGCGGCTCGGGCTCAACGTAGGTAGGCTCCGGCTGGGGGCGCGTCTGTTGCGCCTGGGCGGTCTGCAACCAGGACGGCGGGCCGACGGAGAAATCGGTCGCCAGCGAGCGCGGCGCTTGCGGCGGATTGGCCTGCCGGCCACGTGCAAAATTGGACTGCGGGTCGGTCTGCCCGATCAGCCGCGCCAGTTCGGCGAGCGGATCGCCGTCGGACGCCGCATCGGCACCCTGCCGAGGGGCGCCGCGGTCGAGATTGTCTACAAAGGAAGGCCGGTTGGAAAATCGATCCGCCATCTGGGTTGCGTCCTCCGCCTACGCCGATCAGCCCGCGCCCCGGGCTTCCGGCCGGCAAGTTAGGTTGCAGAGTCCTTGCTGCAGGCTTGCTGCGAACTCAAAATCCCCCACTCAGCCCTACGGGCCGAACGCGACTGATCGACCAATCCCAGCGGCCTCACCGCATCTCTTCCGGAGCGCCGACCCCCAAGACCCCGAGCCCGGACGCCAGTACTGAGACCACACCCTGAACCAGGGCCAATCGCGCAATTGTGAGTTCTCTATCATTCTCGATAATGAAGCGTAAATGAGGCGCGGCGTTGCCCCGGGTCCAAAATGCGTGGAATTCGCTGGCGAGATCAAACAGATAAAACGCGATCCGGTGCGGTTCATGGGCCAGCGCGGCGGCTTCGACCGTCCGCGGATAAAGCGCAAGCTGGCGGATCAGGGTGAATTCGTCCTCGGTCAGGCGGTCGAGCCGGGCCCCGGTGAGGAAGGTGCTGCGCGCAGCCGGTTCCTGCGGGCAGAGCCGGAACCGCAGCGGTGGCATTGCGAAGCACCGAGTGGCAGCGTGCGTGGGCATACTGCACGTAAAACACGGGGTTATCCCGTGACTGCTCAACCACTTTGGCAAGGTCGAAATCGAGCACCGCGTCGTTCTTGCGGAACAGCATCATGAAGCGGACGGGGTCAGCTCCGACCTCGTCGACGACCTCGCGGAGGGTGACGAACTCGCCTGCCCGTTTCGACATTTTCACCGGCTCGCCGCCGCGCAGCAGCTTCACGAGCTGAACGATTTTAACGTCGAGCGTCGCCTTTTTCTCGGTCACGGCAGCGACCGCCGCTTCGACCCGCTTGATGTAGCCGCCGTGGTCGGCACCCCAGACGTCGACCAGGTTACGGAACCCACGCTCGAACTTGTTGCGGTGATAGGCGATGTCGGAGGCAAAGTAGGTGTACGAGCCGTCCGACTTCAACAGCGGCCGGTCGATGTCATCGCCAAATTCGGTGGTGCGAAACAGGGTCTGCTCGCGGTCTTCCCAATCGTCGTCGACCGCGCCCTTCGGCCGCGGCAGCCGGCCCTGATAGACGAGCCCGCGCTTGCGCAGATCGGCGATCAGCGCCGCGACCTCGCCGCCGTTGTTCTGCTGCAGCGAGCGCTCCGAGAAGAACACGTCGTGGCGTACGTCGAGGGCCGCGAGATCCTGTTTGATCTCGGCCATCATCATCGCGATCGCCCTGTCGCGCACAATCGGCAACCATTCCACTTCGGGCCGGCTGAGCAAGGCTTTGCCATGCTCGGCGACAAGCGCTGCGCCGACGGGCTTAAGATAGTCGCCGGGGTAAAGCCCCTCCGGAATCTCGCCGATGGTCTCGCCGAGCGCCTCGCGGTAACGCAGGAATGCCGAACGCGCGAGCATGTCGACCTGGGCGCCGGCATCGTTGATGTAATACTCGCGCGTGACGTCGTGGCCGGTGAACGTCAAAAGGCTCGCCAGCGCGTCGCCGAACACCGCGCCGCGGCAATGGCCGATATGCATCGGTCCGGTCGGATTGGCCGAGACGTACTCGACATTGATTTTTTCACGGGCACCGATCGCCGAGCGGCCAAAGTCCCTGCCCTGCTGCAAGACCTGGCGCAGCGCATTGAGCCACGCCTCGGGTTTCAGTGTGAGATTGATGAAGCCGGGGCCGGCGACCTCGGCCTTTGCGATCAGTGGATCGGCGCGGAGCTTTCCGGCAATCTCCTCGGCGAGCTGCTTTGGATTCGTCCTCGCCGGCTTGGCGAGCACCATCGCCGCATTGGTCGCCATGTCGCCATGGGAGGGATCGCGGGTCGGTTCGACCGCGACACGCGACTGATCGAGGCCATCGGGCAACACGCCGGCGGCGACCAGCGCAGCCGTTGCCGCGGCAACGCTCTTTCCGATGGTGGCGTAAAGATGCTCTGAAGTTTCGGCCATATCGTGCATTCAACTGCGATGCCGCCGCCTATCGCATAACCCCTGCCAAGTCAAAACACTGCCGGCCGCGGGCTTCGCTCATTTTCAGCGCAATTCCGGGGTCGATTTGAAAATGCGGGCGTGCTCGGTCAGTGCAAACCGGTCGGTCATCCCGGCGATGAAGTCGCCGACCCGCCGTGCCACCGCGATTTCATCGTTCAGTGCGCCGGCGCTCCAGTCCGGCGGCATTTCGTCGGGGTTCTGCCGGTAGAAGGCAAAGAGATCGCGTACCACGTCCTCGGCCTCGCGCATGATCTTCATCACGCGCTCGTGGCGATACATGTGGTTCCACAGAAAATCCTTGATTTCGCGCTCGCGTGCGGACGCCCATGCCGAGAACGTCGCGATGGGTGCGTTACGCCTTCGCACATCATCGGCGGATCGCGGCGACGCGGCTTGCAGCCGCCGGGTCGTCTCATCAGCCACGTCATTGATCAACCGTGAGATCAGTTCGCGCACCAGCGCGGCCCCGCGGCGATGTTCATCGAGCGCGGGATAGTGGTGGTCGATACCACCGAGAATCTCGGCGAGCAACGGCACGCGCTTCAGGTCGGCAAGCGTGAACAGGTTGGCGCGCAGCCCATCGTCGATGTCGTGGGCGTTGTAGGCGATGTCGTCGGCAAGGGCCGCGACTTGCGCTTCGAGGCTGGCGAAGGTCGAAAGTTCGAGGTCGTAGACCTCGACGAAATCGGCAATGCCCTGCGGCACGCCGGCCTCGCGATAGCGCTCCGTCGGCGCGCCGGCGCGCGTGGTCAGTGGGCCGTTGTGCTTGACGATGCCTTCGAGTGTTTCCCACGTCAGATTGAGGCCGTCGAAGTCGGGATAACGCCGCTCCAGCAAGGTGACGACGCGCAACGCCTGCGCGTTGTGGTCGAAGCCCCGAAATTCCTTGAGACATTCGTCGAGCGCCCGCTCGCCGGCGTGGCCGAACGGCGGATGGCCGAGATCATGAGCCAGCGCGAGTGTTTCGGTGAGGTCCTCGTCGAGGCCGAGCTGTCGCGCGACGGCCCGGGCGATCTGGGCGACTTCGAGGGAATGGGTCAGGCGGGTCCGGTAATGGTCGCCTTCGTGGAACACAAACACCTGGGTCTTGTGTTTCAGGCGGCGGAACGCGGTCGAATGGATGACGCGGTCGCAGTCGCGCCGAAACGCGCTGCGGGACCTGCTCGGCCGCTCGGCGATCTGGCGGCCGCGGCTCAGATCCGGGTCGCATGCGTAAGCCGCGCGCGGTGCGGCCATTCCAACGGCCATCGGCCACCTTATATTTGCCGTCGCAGGGTTTGATTCCCCTGGCGAACGGACATAGCTATACTCCTGTCACAGTTCAAATATCCGGCAACAGACGAAGTCCAGATGACGACGCCCCTGACCATTACCGAGCGAGCCGCCAAGCGGATCGGCCAGATCCTGAAGTCGGAGGGCGATGGCGCGATGCTGAGAATCAGCGTCGAAGGCGGCGGTTGCTCGGGCTTTCAGTACAAATTCAACGTCGAGCGCACCCAGGCCGACGATGACACCGTGATCAGCCGCGAGGCGGCGGTGGTGCTGGTCGATCCGGCGTCCGTGCCGTTCCTGGCCGGTTCCGAGGTCGATTTCGTCGACGACCTGATCGGCGCGTCGTTCCGGGTGTCGAACCCGAACGCGACCGCGGCCTGCGGCTGTGGAACCAGTTTTTCCATCTAGTTTTTATCGACCACCGGTGACCCGCAAGCGGCTGATAGCACAGCCGTTTTCGCGCAATTCGGCGGGGTTTTGACGCGTAGCCCGCGCCTATCCGTGAGCGAATATCCGTCGACGGATATTCGTGGACGAATATTCGCGGACGAATATTCGGCGACGGATATTTGCCCTGACGTCAGCCGGCCTTGCCGTCAGCCGCGGTCTGCCGGCCGTGGACGACGATGAAATAAAGGTTGCGCGCGTAGACGAACAGGCCGAGCGCCTGGCCGGCGATGAACACCGGATCCTTGCGGTAAA
This sequence comes from uncultured Alphaproteobacteria bacterium, assembly GCA_963763485.1. Taxonomy (GTDB): domain Bacteria; phylum Pseudomonadota; class Alphaproteobacteria; order Rhizobiales; family Xanthobacteraceae; genus CAWCKS01. The sequence goes on from CAVXOW010000004.1 coordinate 51,322, forward strand.
GCGCGTAGATCAGGAGCAGGAAGCCGCCGCCGACCGAGAAGAACCAGAACGAGATCGGGATCACGCTCGCCCTCGCCCGCTCCGAGGCGATCCACTGCACCAGGAAGCGCGCGGTAAACAGGCCCTGCGCCACGAAGCCCAAAACCACCCAGGCATCGAAATTGACGATAAAGACGTCGTGAAAATAGGTGCCGAGCTTTTGCAGGAGATCAGCGGTCATCGGCTTTTCACCTCGGGCTATCGACTTCGGTCACGACAGGCGTGGCGCGCTTGCGCCGGATCAGCCACCACACGCCGCACAAATCCATGATTCCGACCCAGAGCCGGTCGAACAGGCCGTAATTCGACACGCCCGAGCGGCGCGGCCGATCCACCACATCGACATAGGCGATGTCAAAACCCTCCCGCCGCATCAGGGCCGGCAGGAAACGATGCAGACCATCGAAATAAGGCAGCGCAAGGAAGGCCTCTCTGCGAAACGCCTTCAATCCGCAGCCGGTGTCGCGGGTGCCGTCGCGCAGCACCGCGCCGCGCACGGCGTTGGCGATCCGCGACTGCAATTTCTTGAAGCCGGTGTCCTTGCGGCCGACGCGCTGTCCGGCAACAAGCCCGATACGGCTGTTGGCGTCGCCCAACGCAGCGATCAACGCCGGCAAAAACGACGGGTCGTTCTGGCCATCGCCGTCGAGGGTTGCGACCAGCGCGCCGTGCGCGGCCCGCACGCCGCTGCGCACCGCCGCCGACTGGCCGCACGACGCCGCATGGCGGAGCTGCCGCAGGTCGCGCCGCTGCGCCATCAGCGCGCGCAAGCGCTCGCCGGTCGCGTCCGTCGAGCCGTCATTGACGAAGATGATTTCGTAGGCCCAGCGCCCGTCGAGCGCGCGCGCGATCTCGTCGGCCAGCGGGCCGACATTGTCCGCTTCGTTGCGCACAGGCACGACGATCGACACCGCGGGCGCGGCATTGGCTGGGCTGGGCGGGGCCTCGGTCATCGCGTCGGCTTCTACGGAGGAGACGCGCGCGGAGCAACAGTTTTGGGGCGCAAAAGTCCTTTTGACAAACGAAGACATCTGTTTCGGAAAGCCGGCATTGGCCGTTTGGACGAGCGGCGTGACGACCGCTACAAAGCCTCGTGAGCAAATTCATCGCGATACTTCGCCCAGTCCTGGGGCTTGCGCGCTGATGCTGCTGGCAATCCGAGCACATGCCCAAGCGTCGCCGGAGTTAAAATGCACCGGCAAGCCCGATGTGCCGTGAAGTGAGCAGATTGCGGAATGCACCAGGGCGATCGAGTCCGGCAAATACGCCCGGGGCCGTTCGACCGCTCCGGCGAGGCAATCGAAAAGTCGGGATCGATGTCGCCTATTGGGCACTTCGCGTCATTTCGATGAGACGCGGAATTTGGTCGCTATCGGGACATAGTGGACATCGAGCAAGTTCGATTTGTGAGTACGCGGCCTGGCGCCCGCGCCTAGCCCTTCTTGATGCCGAGAAAATCCGCCATCCGCTGCTGCACCCGCTGTTGCGCATGTAGCGGTTGACAAAGTCGGCTGATGGTACGCCTTTCAAATCCTTCGGCGAGACGCCGTCGCGCAACGCGGGGGAAACCGGAACTGGTGAGCGCGCAGTCGAAACGACGCTTTTGACCCAACGCGAACATGCGTTCGGGCAGGCGCGTATAGCAAAGCACGGGTGGGCGACGCTGGCGTGACGACGTTTCGGGCAACGCGCCCGTCGCCCGGCTTGTTTTGCCCGGTGCGGGGCCTCGATGTTAGCAGCTGCTCCTGCTGCAGGGCTGCTCAGGAGTGCCGCCCCAGTCATGTGCATAATAAAGGCCGATCGCGGAGCCCCAGAAGCCAACCGCAACGGCAAGCAAGATAATGGCAATTATGTACTGGACGTACTTCATATGGCAGCCTCCTTGCGCGCGCTACGTCGCTCGCCCCTTGTGACACGCCGCCCGCGTCCGGCGACGGCGGCATGGCCTCGTCAGTGCGATGCACCGCCTTAAAGACGGCCAGCCCCGCGAAGAAAATGAAAGGGCGTTCCTCGACTGCCTTCAACAAGTAGTGCGCAGCGTTTTGCCCTGCTCGAGGGTCTCACTGAAACTGTGCTTTGACCCCATCGAGTCCGAAGTCGCTACGGCTTCTTCAGGCAGAGGCCGATAGTCGGCGGCATCGAGCATTTCGCACCGTCGGGAGCGCCTCCGCTAGGGCAGAATACCGACACCAGCATTTCAGAACTGTCGCAGGCCACGGCGCCGTCAGCCTGAACCGCACGTACGTTGCTTGCACTTGGATCTCCCTTCGGCCCGGGTGCGCCCTGCGGTCCCTGAGGCCCTTGCGGACCAGCCGCACCCTGTGGGCCGGGCACGCCCTGGATACCTTGCGCACCTTGCGGGCCCGCAGGCCCCTGGGGCCCGGTATCGCCTTTAGGGGCGGGTTCGCGGCTACAGCCCGCAAGCAATGATCCAGCGACCAACAGAATCCAAATCGCGCGCATATGCCCTACCTCGCTCGTCCAACCGGCACAGCGTGCGGGATTTGCACGAGGAGTCAAGGTCGAACGCTCTACGTGGGCGATGATGCTTTTCGGCTTCGCTGCTCTCGGCTAGCGACCCCCACGCCAACGAAATCGCAACCGTCTATTTTGAGCCGACCCCCGACGTAACGCCGAGCAGCGGAGGCATCGTTGTTTCGGATATCAACATTGACGCAAGTGGCTTTGCGGCATTCGGTGTTTCGCTGACGCTACGAAGTCGCGGGCGGCCATCGGGACGACAACGAGTTTGAATTGAAGAGCCGCCTTCGGGCGGCTCTTTCGTTGACGAACTTTGCCAGCGCAAACTGACGCGATTGGCACTTAGCGTCAGTTCATGGGGTGCAGCGACATGTCCGTTGTGCGGGGAAGACCGGAAGTGATCCCCGCACGGTCAAAACGACGCTTCTGCCCCATAGCAGACATGGTGGCCGCTCAGAACACCGCCTGAACGTTGTCGCTCATTCTTCTTCGACGCCGAGCAATCAGGCGGTTGGTGAAGAGCGTGTGGTGGCGGCCGCACAAGCAGTTGCCGTTGGCCGGGTCGAGCCGCCGTGCCGGGTTGTCCCGGATCTCTTCGATGTGGTTGGCGAACATCCGCTTCTCCGCTCGATTGCAGCGCTGCCCATTGTCGATCCACTCGCAGCGGCCGCCGGCGCGACGGATCACGAGTTCGCGCCAGGTCCGGTGCTCTGGGGTGGCGTAAAAGGGATCGGCCCGTTTGTCGGGACCCCTGACGGTCCTGAGGTCGAACCGTGGCAGCTGAGGCTTCAGCGTTGGCAGCTTCATGCTGTGATCAGATCGAGCTCGCAGGTGAAGCGACTCCATGCATGACCATCATCCGCCAGGACGAGCCACTGGGCACCACGCACGCCAATGACCTCGCCATCAAACGCGGCACGACCACCAACGCCAATGCTTCGCACGCGATCGCCCATCAGGAACGGCGACAGCGCTGTGCGCTCACGCCGTTTCGGAATTGCGTGAGCGATCGCATTCATCGGCATTCCCGGAATAGAAAAAGGCCGCCACGGTTGCGTGACGGCCTTTGCTCCTCAACCTTGGTCTGCGACCTAGCGCTTGCGCGGCGTTGCCTTGGTCCGTCGCGCGCTGGTCTTCGTCGTCTTGCGCGAAGACGGCTTCTTCATCGCCGGCTTGCGCTTTGTCGATGATGTTGCCATGACATCTCCTTGCTCAATCGATCGCGTCTGGCGCGACCGGATCGAACAAGAATCACATTCGCGAATCTGTGTCTATCTCCAGCGACAGTCCGATCTTCCTGTTGAGAAGCCAGCCTGACCGCCCAAAATAGGTTAGCCATCACGGCAACTACTCCTTCAGCGCGCGGAGACCTCATCATGAGCACCGATGCTCTTGCCGGCCCACAGGCGAAAGTCGAACGGGCCAAACGCCACGTCCAGGAGCTTCAGGTCGCCGTCAAAGCCTTCCTTGATACCGGCCCCTATGAAGTCCGGGCCGATATCAAAGGTCCTAATCGCGTCACGCGCGTCGCCGTCGTGCCCATCCATATCGCAGGTATCGCAGGGGACATTCTGCACAACTTGCGAAGTGCCTTTGATCACATCGCATATCGTGCTGTGAGCGTCGGGCTTGGTCAGCCTCCCGCTAAGCCTTGGGAAATCGAGTATCCCATCGCCGACAGCGCCAGCGAATATCCGGCCCTGCGAGATCGAAAAGTAAAGGGAGCGAGGAAAGATGCGCTCGATGCAATCGACGCAACCAGGCCGTATCGTGGTGGCCAGGATGTCATCTGGCGAATCAACAAGCTCAACAACATCGACAAACATCGCTTCTTGTTGACCGTTGGCTCCGCCTTTAAGGCAGTGAATTTTAAAAGCGTTTTTGAAACTCACGCTAGAGGATTCAGGTACACTGGAGCTGATGGACTCGAAAGAATGAGCGGGCATGACGTTACCTTCCCGGATTTCTGGATCAAACCAGCCAACCGCATGTTTCCGCTCAAGGTGGGCGACGAATTGGCCAGCTACAACATTGATCCGGACAAGAAGATGGAGTTTGCCTTCGACGTAGCGTTCGGCGAGCCTCAAATTGTCGAGGGTGATCCGTTGATCGAAACGCTCCAACACATGATTGATGTAGTCGATGCCTTGTTGCCCTGTTTTGGGCCATGCCTAACGTGAGTCCGGCACGTTCGCGCGCTGTCCTGAGATCGAGGCATCGCGATCAGTCAGGGCTCTATGCTTTTCGCGGCGATCGCGGCGCGTTTGGCGTTTCGGCGATCGCGCTTGGCTTGTGCCGCTGCCATCCGTTCCTCGGCGCCGGCGCGGCGTGCTTGCGTGCGCTCAAACTGGTGATCGCGGCGATCGGCGGGCCGCTTTGCACCGCTGACGCCAGGATCGGCGACGACGTCGACGAGCTCGTACCCCTGGCTTTGGGCGAAGGCTCGGATCGCCTTCTCCTGCAGCTTGAGGCCGTGGCCGTGAGCCGCCTGTTCCTCGCTGGAGACGCGGATATAGCCGACGGCGTGCGTGGCGATCGCCGCGCGCTCGTCGCTGACCTGCTTGCGCCGGCGCTGCAGCCTGTCGACGCGCTGTGAGGATGTCACTTCACTTTTCAACGTCAATTTATCGCTCGGAAAACTGAAGTTGCCGCGTTGCTGAGTCCGTTATTCTGAACGTAATGCGTCAGTGGAAAGTGGGGATAAGCGGCTCTGCGCGATGGCGCCATCATCATCGGCTCGGCTCGGATGGTCTGAGACACGTGAAGGATTCGCGTGGCGCAACCGAGATGGAGCACTCGTCGTGGCGGCGGAAATACTCACTGGCCTGAGCGCCCTCAAGACCGCGTTCGACCTCGATGGAACATGATCCCGTCAAATACGCTCTGTGGATCGGGGGTTTCAGTTTGTTCGCCGCGATCTTGTGCGGCCTCTACATCGTCTATGTCAACTCCGGTTCCAGAAACCTAATGGCCGCCCTATTCGGTCTGTTCGGCGCAGGCGTATTTTTCGCATCGCAAATCTGGTATGAACTCAAAGGCACGACCACATCGAGCGACTTCGGCGCCGAATATATTGTCGACTATCGAGCAAAGACGATCAAAAGCGCACGCGCATACGATCAGTCGGTCGCGGACCCCTTCGGAGTGTTCCTCGAAAACGCCGCGAGTAAAATCTTTGCGGCGGCGGCGCCACCGTTCAAAATCGACGATGACCAGAAAATCGCGCGAGATTTCGCTATGGTCTCGCTCATCTCATACTTGGTAGATCAGCAGCCAGATTGGCAGCTCGACGCGAGATCCTTCAAGACTGACACCAGGACATCCAGTCAGTTCGTGTCGTTGAGCAAGCCCGACGAGCGTACTGTGATCACCGTTGGCGACATACGAAAAAAACTCGAGGCGGCGGCCAACATTTTCGCTAGCGCTCCGATTGGAACGACGGAGATTGCTGGAATAGGCGGGTCAACGCTTTTCCTTCCCCCCAACGGAGCCATAGATGTCAGTACAAATTCCGTAACGCTCCGAAGCGGCGTTGGCAGCATTGTGTTGACCCTTAATCCGAACCTCTCCTTCACGATGGGAAAGGACCCTCAGGCGGTGGCAAACGCGAGGGCGGCGAAGCAACCTATCGAGGCACTACCAAATGCGGATTCGGATCGCTTTCGTAAGGTCACTATCGCCGTACGCGCGACCATCGAGTTTGCGGCGCTTCGAGCGCAATCTCCTGATCTCGAGAAGTATAAAAAGTGGACAGATAGAGTAGTGCAAGGCGTGAAGGCCGGTTTTTGAATTGGCCGACAGCGCCAATTAATCCGCTATTCTGGGGAGCGCCGAATTCAGCAGAGAAATCGTCGCGCTTTTGCCGTCCGCGTTGCGGACGTCAGGCGTCCGCGGTGCGGATCAAGCTGCGGCGCGCAGCGCTTTCGCGGGCATAACCACAAGTCCCTGACCTGGGACCGGGGCAAGGAACTAACGGATCATCGACGCTTTGCGATGGCGACCAACATCGATGTGTATTTTTGCGACCCGCAAAGCCCGTGGCAGCGCGGGACGAACGAGAATACAAATGGTCTGCTGAGACAGTACTTTCCAAAGGGCACCGACTTGTCGGTGCATTCGCAAGCCCATCTGAATAAAGTGGCTCGCCAGCTAAACGACCGACCACGTCAGACCTTGCAATTTGAAACGCCTGCAGAGAAATTTAATGCCTGTGTTGCGTCGACCGGTTGAGCCGGCAGGGGAAGACCGGAAGTGATCCCCGCACGGTTAAAACGACGCTTCTGACCCATAGCAGACATGGTGGCCGCTCGGAACACTGCCTGAACGTTGTCGCTCATCTTCTTCGAGGCCGAGCAATTAGAGCGCCGTCACGAGGGCCGCGCCTTCATCGAGCATGGGCAAAATCGCGTCTCGGGGCTTGGTCGGAAGCATCAGGACCACGCGGTCAACGCCGGCGTCACGGTAGCGTTTTAGCGTCTCTAAATCTCGCGGCGCCCCGAAGACGTCAACGGAGAGCGACGCGGGATCGCGACCAGCGTCCCTTGCCATTTGACGGAATTGCGGCAGCACCTCGAGTGGGTCCAGCGCGCGCCCGCCGATCGGAATCCAGCCGTCGCCGTAGGCGATCGCCCGTCTTGCTGCGTGGGGAAATGCGCCCCCAACAACGATGGGCGGGTGAGGTTTTTGCACCGGTTTGGGCCACTGCATCATGGGTTCGAACTTGACAAATTCGCCGTCGAATGCCGCCGTCGACTTCGTCCAGATTTGCTTCATCGCCTCGATCCGCTCACGCATCAACTTGAAGCGGGTTGCAAACGCAGTGCCGTGATTGGCCATCTCCTCCTCGTTCCAACCCCCGCCAATGCCGAAAATGAACCGGCCCGAGGAAAGCCGGTCGATGGTCGATACCTCCTTGGCGGTGTGAATTGGATCGCGCTCGACGACAAGACAGATCCCCGTCGCAAGCTTGATGGTTTTCGTCACCGCGGCAGCAGCGGCGAGCGACAGGAACGGATCGTAGCTTTCGTAATAGTACTTCGGTAGCTCAGCGCCGCCGGGCCACGGCGATTTGCGACTGGTGGGAATGTGACTGTGCTCCGGCAACCACAATAACTCGTAACCTCGCGCCTCCGCCTCCACGGCAAGGTCTTGCGGCGGAATCGAGTAATCCGTCGGAAACATCGTAAGCCCGATATGCATGTTCAGTGCTCCTCGGTTGCGGCCGGGCTCTCCATCACACGCGACCGCACGTGATAGTCGCCACATCAGGCGCGCGAACTAAAGTCCTCGTCAACTGTATCAGAGAACTAAGCAGACGTACCGCTGTTTGTCGCAACGCTGGCCCTCATCGCAGCGAAGGCTTGTCGAGCTTCGCGCGTCGAGCGGGATTACAGATCTCGGAGTGCGACGATCGGGACTTACGCCATTACGAGTCGCAACGGCCTCTAGGCTTGACCATCATAGCCGGCCTCGTCCGCGCTCACGGACAGGTTGCCCCAGCTCGTCACCCGCTCCAGGCGGACCGCGATGACGGGCCGTTCGGCGATCTGCATAGCCGCCAACTGGCGGTACCGAGAGCGTAGCAGTTCCTGCGCGCGATCGTGCTCCGTCCCGGCGCGCAGGATCTCAGCCCGTCCGCGCAACATCACCCAGCCAAGCCGGGTCCAGTCATCGTCGTACCGATCAACCACGATAGCGACCATCGGGTTGCGCTCGATGTTGCGGACGCGCTTGAGTGCTGGTCCAGCCACGCGCTTCGGCTTCTCGTCGATGGTGATGTAAAGGCTGCCTTGCGAAATCGTAAAGCACACCGGCACGACATGCGGAATGGCCCGGCTATCGGCCGTGGCAAGATGCCCGACCCGTCGCGTCAACAAGAACCTGCGTTCGTGGTCTGACAGCACGTGAAGGTCCGCCGCGCGATGACCGTCAATTGCGCCGATACTGCACGGCTTGGCGCGACTTCGCCACCAAGGAATCGGCGCTCGACCAAATGTCGGCAGGCGTGCCGGCGTGATTCGAAACGTCGGTCGCGTATCTCCTCGCTTGGCCCCTCGCCGATCGGCAGCGCCGGGGCAGCGGGTTCGCAGATCCGAATTCTTCGTCCCGAATGTTTGGCAGCTAACCAGGGCAGCTGGCAATCCGCCGTCACAAGCCGAGAATTAACGATTGCTAAGGAATTCAATAATAATTGTCATTCTGCGGAAATTGGGCCGCAGAGAATCCGAGTTGCGCCGCCTGGTCGCGCGCCGTGCCGTTCCCGGCGGGGTATTTTATGTCGGAAGCATCGCCAGCGTTGCTGATTGCAGACCTTGAAGGCGCCATGCTTCATGGGCCGCCGTCGCGGTTGGCCGCGATGCTGCGACAGGTCACTCAACTTTTTCTCGCAGCGGCCGATCAGCTCAACGACAATCAGATCGGCGTGTTTGACGAGGTGCTGGTACGCCTGATCGAATCCGCCGAGACCTGCTCGCTCGTCGAGCTGGCCACGACATTGTCGGCCCTGAGCGCGGCGCCGACCGTCGTGGTGCGCCGGCTGGCTCGTCACGCCGAGGTCGAGGTCGCGGCGCCCATGCTCGCAATCTCATGCCACTTGTCCGAACGCGATTTGACCGAGATTGCGATGAGCCGCAGCCGGGGTCATCTGCTGGCGATTGCACGGCGCAAGGCTTTGAGCGAAGCGCTCACCGATATCCTGATCGGCCGCGGCGACACCGACGTCTGGAAGGCGCTGGCGAACAACGGTGATGCGAAGTTTTCGGAGAATGGCTATGCCATTTTGGTCTCGAAGGCCAAGAAGGATGCCGAGCTGGCCCAGAGCCTCGCACTGCGTGGCGACATTCCAGCAGCATTGCTGCAGCAGTTGCTCAAGCAAACGTCACATGCGGTCAGGGTTCGCCTCTTGAAGGTCGCCCCTCCGGAGACCGCCGAAAAACTCCGGACCGTGATTGCCGCCGTCGTTGGCGAGACCGAGGCTGGCGCACCAAAGCCGTTTGACCTTGGCCAGGCTGAACAGGTGGTTCACCAACTCAGTCGCGCCGGCAGGCTTGTCGACCAAACGGTCAAGCGTTTTGCGATCGACGGCGAGATGGCCAAAGTCGTGGCGGCGCTGGCGCTGCTGTCGTCAGTGAAGACCGAAGCGATCGTGCCGCTGCTGCACAATGCGCGGCCGGACGGCCTGATTGTCGCCACGCGCGCCAGCCGTCTCGACTGGTCCACGGCGAGCATGATTCTGCGCAACCGTCGACCGGGTTCGTCACCCACCGAAGCGGAGCTGACAACTGGCAAGGCCGCTTTTGATTCGTTGCAGGTGTCCGCGGCGCAGCGCGCGATACGGTTCTGGGCGGAACGCGACAGCGTCAAAGTGAAGTGGACCTACAGCAGTCGCGAAACGCCGGTTCAGCAAATACAACTCTCGAAGAATCAGGAGTTGGTCATCATCTAAAGCGCGACGGGATTAGATTAAATCACCATCGCGCTTTGGCCTTTTGATTGAGCATGATCTTTTCGGAAAACCGGTATCCACCCCCGATCAAGTCGAGGGCATGCTTTTCCGGATCATGCTCTAGCCGGGGCAAGTTGCGCACGCTCTGAAACGTCGGCCGAAGCGCGCTCCACCACGCCAAAGAGCTGACATCCGCGATTTGGCATTTCGCCGTCAGCAGCGGTGCTGTAGGCTCGGCTCGCACGAGTGGTTTCTTGCTTGCCGAGGTAGGCAACATGCCCCTTCCCCGCCGACGATTTCTGCAACTGGCGTCCGGCGCTGCTGCGCTGCCATTGGTGTCGCACGGAGCAAAGGCAGACACCTATCCTTCGAAGCCGGTGCGGATCGTCGTCGGCTTTGCTGCCGCCGGCCCAAACGACATTTCTGCCCGCCTCATCGGGCAATGGCTTTCTGAACGGCTTGGCCAGCAATTCTTCGTCGACAACCGGCCAGGCGCCGGCAGCAACATCGCGACCGACCTCGTCGTCCACGCCGCCGCGGACGGCTATACATTGCTGCTGGTTGCGCCACCGGCCGCGATCAACGCAACGCTCTACGACAATCTCAACTTCAACTTCATCAACGACATTGCTCCCATAGCCGGCATCGTCCGCGTGCCCGAGGTCATGGTCGTCAATCCGTCGGTTCCTGCCAAAACCGTTTCCGAGTTCATCGCCTACGCCAAGGCCAATCCCGGCAAGATCAACTATGCGACGGCCGGCAATGGAAGCTTGCCGCATGTCGCCGGGGAATTGTTCAAGGCCATGACCGGCCTCGACCTGGTGCGCGTAGGTTATCGTGGTGGAGGGCCGGCACTCATCGATTTGATGGGCGGACAGGTGCAGGTGATGTTCGAGCCCACGCTTTCGACGCTCGCGTATATCAAGGCAGGCAAATTGCGTGCGCTTGCGGTGACCTCGGCAACGCGCTCGGCGGTGCTGCCGGACGTTCCAACGCTTGGCGAGGTTGTGCCCGGCTACGAGGCAACCGCCTGGTACGGGCTTGGCGCACCCAAACAAACGCCTCCCGAAATCATTGAAAAGCTCAACGCGCAGGTTAACGCCGGTCTTGCCGATCCCAAGCTCAAACAGCGGCTTGCAGACCTGGGCGGCGATCCTATGCCAATGTCGCCCGCTGACTTTGGCAAGCTCATTTCCGATGAAACGATGAAGTGGGCCAAGGTGATCAAATCGGCGGGCATCAAGCCCGAATAGGATCTCGCACTCGCAAGCCATCGCGGGCGCGAGCCCGGATCAATCCGCCGTGTGTGCGAAATGCCGCTGCAACATTGCGTCGATCGCCAGATCGACAAACGCCCCCGCTCGCAAGTTGCGTCCAGCGACGACGAGCTGAATGACTGGTGCCATGGCCACAGGGCCTTCGCCACCGGCCATCATTGGAGCACGTCGTTGGAGCACCTCCGAAATGGTTCTATTCTACGAGTTGTCGTGCGAGAGGGCTTGCCACTTGAGGCACGAATTCTCGAGGCAATGAGACGACGGGAACTGTCGAACGAGGGACGGACTTAACGATGACATCCTATTCGCTGCCGCCGAGGTCGCCTTGCCATCTCTGACGACGAAACAGCTGCATTACGGCACCACTGCAAAAATCCTGCACTGGCTGATCGTCGTACTTCTTCTGGTGCAATACGCGATCGGCTGGCTGATGCCAGACATTCACGGCACCATGTTGCCGGGAAGCGCCATGGTCGCCCATATCTCCATCGGCATCACCATCCTTGGCCTGATCGTCGTGCGCCTGCTCTGGCGAGTGACTCATCCGGTCGCTCCCGAAAGCTCGCTGGCTGGCTGGCAGCGCATCTCGTCTGAACTGGTGCACTGGCTGCTCTATGTCGCCGTCCTCGCAACGACGCTGACCGGCTGGATCTTTGCGTCTTATCGCGGGTGGCCGATCAAGTACTTCTTCTATGCGCCGCTTCCGATGCTTGCCGCGAAAAGTGAGGCCGGGGTGCAAATGTTCGACGGCTGGCATCAGGCGATGGAATGGACACTGCTCGTGCTCATAGCAATCCACTTCGGTGCGGCCATGATGCACGTCTTCGTTTACCGGAACCAGGTCATGCAAAGGATGCTGTGACCGTGAACGGCCTCGTTGCCGCGACGCGGCGCTGCCGTCATTGCAGCACGTCCGAAATGGTCAGCGGCCGCTCGGGTTCGACGTCGGCGCGATTCCACCAGCCGCCGCCGAGCGCCTGGAACAGCGCGACCGTGTCGGCATAGCGCGCCGCCCGCGCCTGCACGAGGCTCAGCAATGCCTGCTGATAGATTTGCTGGGCGTTGAACAGCGCGACGTAGTTGATATCGCCGAGCTCGAGACGGCGCCTGACAATGTCGAGGCTCTTGGCCGCCGCGCGCTCGGATGCCGCCGCCTTCTGCAGGGTGACTGCGTCGGCCTGAATCGCGCGCAAGGAATCGGCGACGTTCTGGAACGCCGTGATCACCGTGCTGCGATACTGCGCCACCGCCTGGTCGTAAGTCGCCTTCGCCGCAAGCTCGCGATGCAGCAGCGTGCCGCCGTGGAAGATCGGTTGCGCGGCTGCGCCTGCGGCACTCCAGAACCCGGTACCCGATGCGAACAGCTGGTCGACGGCAATCGCGGTGCTACCCGCGGTCGCGGTCAACGTGATGTTCGGCAACCGGTTGGCGATGGCGACGCCGATCTGCGCGCTCGCGGCCTGCAGGTTGGCTTGCGCCGCGCGGATGTCGGGTCGCTGCTCGACCAATTGCGACGGCAGGCTGACCGGCAAGTCGCGCGGCAGCCTCAAGTCCGAGAGCGTGAATTGCTGGGGCAGCAGCTGACTCGGAAAACCCCCGGTCAGCGCTGCGAGCAGGTTGCGCTGTTGCGCCAGCTGCTTGCGCAGCGGCGGCAGCGCCTGCTCGGCCTGCGCCAGTGCCGCTTCCTGCGCCACCACGTCGGCGTCGGCAACGGCACCAAGCCCGCGCTGCTTGCGCAGCAGGTCGAGAATGTCGCTCTCGATCTTGATGATGCTCTGCGTCGCCGCGATCTGTCCGCGCAGCGAGGCTTCCTGTACCGCGGCGCCGGCGAGATTCGATGTCAGCGTCAGATAAGTCGCTTCCAGCGCGAAGCGTTGCGAGTCGGCCTGCGCCGCCAGCGCCTCGATCGAGCGGCGCGTGCCGCCGAACACGTCGGGCGAGTAAGAGATGTTGAGCTGCGTGGTGAAGAGGTTGAAGGCCGGCATGTCGGCGCCGACGTCGGACGGACTGCCGATCGCCGGCAGCTGCCTGATGCCGCCGACATTGGCGTCGACTGCCGGAAACAGCGCTCCCTGTTGCGCGTAAACATTCTCCCGCGCGACGCGAAGCGCCGCCTGCGCCGCCTGCAGATCGGCGTTGGCGGCGAGCGCCCGGTCGACCAGCGCGGTCAGCGCGCGCGAATGAAACAAAGTCCACCAGTGGCCCGGCAAATCGCGCGACGGCTCGAAGCGCTGGGCTGCGCCGGATTGCGTGTTGGCTGCTGCGGTCGTCCTGCCGAGCGGCTCCGGCGTGTAGCCGGTCACATCGGGTGGCGCGGGTGTCACGAAGTCCGGCCCGACCGCGCAGCCGGTAAGCATGAGCGCAAAGCGCAATCCCGGTCGCGGCTTTGCGCAAACCGTGTCGCGCGCTGCGCCTTGAGCTTCCCGCGATCATGCCCGCCCCCGCATCATCGGTACTCAACCTTCACTGACGGCTGCGGGGGCCGCAACGGCGGCGCGGCGCTCGGCGCGGCGTTCGATCGCGAAGTACAGCGTCGGGATGATGAACAACGTCAGCAATGTTGCCGGGATCAGCCCACCCGCGACAACGGTCGCGAGGCTGCGCTGCACGTCGCTGCCGACGCCGGTGGCGAGCGCCGCCGGCAACATGCCGGCGGTCGCGACCGCTGCCGTCATCAGCACCGGGCGAAGACGCTCGCCCGCGCCTGCGAGCACCGCATCGGCCAGCGGCAGCCCCTGCTCGCGAACGCGGTTCAGGTTCGCCACCATGATCACGCCGTTCATGACGGCGACCCCGAACAGCGCAATGAAACCCGACACCGGAAGCGACGTTCAGCGTGGTGCCGGTGAGATGCAGCGCCAGCAGTCCGCCAAGCGTCGCCAGCGGCACCACGCCGATCACCAGCAGCACCTGCCGCAACACGCCGAATTCGGCATAGAGCAGCACCATCATCGCACCGAGCACCATGCCGAGGATCAGCCGGAAATGGGCTTCCGCGCGCTGCTCGCCCTCGAACTGCCCGCCCCACGCGATGCGATATTTTTCCTTGTCGAACGACACCTGCTGAGCGATGGCGCGGTCCAAATCCTTGACCAGCGCGACCGGATCGCGGTCGTTGTAGTTGAACTTGACGAGCAAATAGCGCTGGTCCATCTCGCGATTGATCATGCTCTCGCCGGTCTGGAACGCGATGTCGGCGACCTCTGACAGCGGGATCAGCGCGCCGTCGCTGGAGGTCAGCACAAGGCTCCGGATCGCCTCGGGACTGCTTCTTGCATCCGGCGCGAAGCGGACTGCAACGTCGTAGTGGCGTTCGCCGATGAACACCTGGCTTACCGCGGCACCGCCGATCCCGGTCGAAATCAGGTTGGCGACGTCGCCGACATTGATACCGAAGCGCGCCGCAGCCTCGCGATTCGACCCGGATCGAAATCTGCGGCAGCGGCGTGTACTGGTCGATCGCGGCATCGCTGACGCCGGGCGTGCGGTTCAGCACGCCGATGATGTCCCTGCCGATCCGCCTGAGTTCGCCGAAGTCGTCGCCGAATACTTTCACCGCGAGCGAGGCGTGCGGATCGAACACCTTGTCGAGCACGCTGTCGATGATCGGCTGGCTGAACGCGATCTCGAAGCCCGGCTCCCGGTCAAGCCGCGCCTTGATGCGGCGGATCGAGCTGCTGCTTGGTCTCGCCCGCGGGCCAGGTCTTGTAGTCGTGCAACCCGATCGCCGCCTCCATGTGCGACGGCGTCCACGGATCAGTGCCGTCGTCGTTGCGGCCGATGTGGCTGACAATCGACGACACCTCGGGAAACCCGTTCACGATGTGCCTCAAGTCGGCAACCATGTCGGTTGCCTTGCGCAGCGAGATTCCCGGCGGCAGCTCGGCGTGCAGCCAGAGCGCACCCTCGTCGAGTTCGGGCAGGAATTCGCGCCACACCGTCGCGCCAAGGATCACGATCGCAATCGCCGCGGCAGCGCTCAGCGCGTAGACGATCCGCGGACGGCGCAGCGAACCTTGCAACGCGAACTGGTAGCGCCGCTCGAGCTGATGCAGCAGAACGTTGTGAAGCAGCCGCCGCGGCCGGCGATAGGCCAGATAAGCGAGGCCAGGCGCGACCAGCAGGGCGAACGCCAGCGCGCCGAACTGTGCGTAGCCGACCGCGTAAGCCAGCGGATAGAACAGTTTTGCCTCGATCCGCTGCAAGGCAAACAGCGGCAGGTAGGTCGTGATGATGACGGCGGTGGCAAAGAAGATCGGCCGTGCGACCTGCCGCGCCGCATCGCGCACGTCGGCTTCAGCGAGCGGCTGGTCCGGCCTCGCCTCGCGGCGCCGCAGGATCGCCTCGACCATCACGATCGAGCCGTCGACGATAATGCCGAAATCGATCGCACCGAGCGACAGCAGGTTCGCCGAGATGCCGGTGTGACGCATCAGGATGAACGCGACGATCATTGCGAACGGTATGGTGCATCCGACGATGACGGCGCTGCGCGGGCTGCCGAGGAACAGGATCAGGATCACCAGCACCAGCGAGATGCCGCCAAGGACTGTGGTCGCGACCTTGTCAACGGTGGCATCGACCAGCTCCGAGCGGTCGAGATAGGGCACGATCCGGACGTCGTCGGCCTTCAGCCGCGCGTTGAGCTCGTCGATCTTGGCGTGCACGCCCTTGAGCACGCGCGACGGATTTTCGCCGCGCAGCAGCAGCACCGTACCTTCGACGGCATCATTGATGTCGTCCTTGCCGACAATGCCGTGGCGTTCCTGGTTGGCAAACTTCAGCTTGCCGAGATCGCGCACGAAAATCGGCGTGCCGCTGTGCTGAGTGACGACGATGTTGCCGAGATCGTCCAGGGTCTGAACCAGGCCAATGCCGCGGATGACGTACCCGAGCTCCCCGCGGTTGAGTACGCTGCCGCCGGCGCTCGCGCTGTTGGCCGTGATCGCGTCGGTCACGTTCTTCAGCGACAGGTTGAAGCGGACCAGCTGCTGCGGATCGAGTTCGAGCTGGAACTGGGTGGTGACGCCGCCGAAGTTGGAGACGTCGGCGACCCCCGGCACCTGCTTGATGGCGGGGATCACGGTCCACTGCTCGATCTCGGACAATTCGCGCAGGTTCTTGGTGTCGGATTGCAGGATGTAATAGAGGATCTGCCCGGTCGGGGACGACAGCGGATCGAGGCCGGGCGAAAGCCCCGGCGGCAAGGTCACGCCCTGGATCCGCTCCATGATGCGTTGCCGCGACCAGTAGTCCTCGATGCCGTCGCGAAACACCAGCGTGATCAGCGACAGCCCAAAGGTGCTGCGCGAGCGCATCATCGCAAGCCCGGGCGTGCCGTTGAGCTCGCGTTCGAGCGGAATGGTGACCTGCTGCTCGACCTCCTCGGCGGCGAGGCCCGGCGCCTCGGTCACGACCTGCGAGGCGGTGTCGGCGACATCGGGATAGGCTTCGACAGGCAGCTGGGTCCAGCACCAGGCGCCGTAGATCGCGGCGACGATGCAGATCATCGCCACGACGAGGCGCTTCTCGAGCGCGAGCGTGACGAGGCGGTCAATCACCGAGCAGCACTCCGCCCTTGACCACGATGCGATCGCCGGCCTTCAGACCGCTCGCTATGAACGCCTGCTCGCCCTGCTGGAACGCGATGTCGACCGTGCGGGGTTCGAACTGCCACGGCGCGGTCTCGACATAGACTTGTGTCGCGTCGTCCTTCAGGACCAGCGCGCTGGTCGGCGCCATCGCAAGCGTCCGCGTTTCGGCATGGAACGTTGCGGTCGCGAACATCCCGGGCCGCAGCCGGCCGTCCGGGTTGTCGAAGGCGATGCGGACCTTGGTGCGGCGCGTGTCGGCGTCGAGCACGTCGCTGACGAACAGCACGGTGCCGTGCTTGACCTCGTCCGGATAGGCAACAAGCCGAACGTCGACTGCCTGCCCTTTCGCGATCAAGGCGATATCCTTCTCGGGAACGCTGGCGGTGACCCAGACGCTCGAGAGATCAGCGACCGTCAAGAGCGCCTGCGTCGAGTCGTTCCAGTACTGGCCGGGCGCGACGCCGAGGTCGGTCACGCTGCCGTCCATCGGCGCGACCACCGTTACCGTGCGCGACTTGTTGGGCGCGTCGGGATCGATGCCGATCTGCTTCAGATGCGCGGTGGCGCGCTGCTCCTCGGCCTCGGCGGTCACGTAGTCGGTCTCGGCCTGCTGGGTGTCTTTTTCCGCCGCACCGCCGATCTTCGACAGGCCGCGCTGGCGATCGCGGTTCTTCTGCGCCAGCGCCAGCAGCGCCCTGGCGCGGTCGTAGTCCGAGTACGCTGCGGCGAGATCGGGCGAGTCGATCACGAACAGCGGCTGGCCGGCCTTGACCTGTTCGCCAAGCGTGACCTTGAGCTGCGTCACGCGGCCGGCGAGCGGCGGCGCCACCTTGATCAAGTGGGCCGGATTGACTTCGACGACCGCGGGCAGCGCGAGCTCGCGCGGAACCTCGCGCGCAATCACCGCCGCGACGGTGAGCTTGCCGCGCAGGGGCGATCCCTCGGGCACCGCGACGGCCTCACCCGAGCGAACGAACGACGCCACTTTCGCCGGCGCCTCGGGATGTCCGGCGGGGCCGCCGATAAAACGGTAGAGCGCGAACGCCGCAAGCAGCACCACGACGAGCGAGACAATGCCCTTCGCGCGTGAGGATCGTGTGCCCGCGCGATCGCGGGCGGTCTGCTCCGCCACGCCCGGAAACGACAAATCGTCGGAGCCAGCGGTCTTGGAATGGGAATCGACGAGCATGTGGCGTCTCGTCCGAATGGAGTTGGGAAGGCACGCACAAACGAGATCGTTCGACGCGAAGCCGGCTCGGCAGTTTTGGGAGGCGCCTTAAGGCTGCGAACGCCGCAAGGCGCGGCCCGCCTCAGACGGCGGGTGGTGCGCGGGCCTGGAATGACGCCTGCAGCGTGATCGCTGCGGCGATCTCGGTGCACGGCCGCAGCGTGACGAAGTCGATCGCGACCGGCAGCGGCAGCTGCGGTGCAACCGACGGCGCCGAAATCGCGCTCAGCTGGATCAGCGCGCAGGTCGGACAATTAGGGTCGCCGAGCCGGTTATGGCAGGGGTCGTGCGGCGCCGTGTCGCTCAACTGCGCCGTCAGCACGGCGGAGGCGAGCCCCGCCGACGGCGCTTGCACATGGCCGAACGTCAGCACGAGCTGGAGCGCCAGCGCGATCAGCGCAAGGCCTGCACCAAACTGCCTGCTTGTTCGAAACCAGCACATCAACCCGTATGAACTCGTTACGGCCCACGCCCGTTGCGAGCGGACGGCCTAACTTGGTCAGGCTTCGCGGGTCCCGTCAACGTCCGCAGAGCCGTTGCTCACCGCAACTCCCGGCGCTACTGCACCCCTTCCGAGGTGAAGACGGCGATCGAGACCGGCCGGCCGACCGAATAATTGTAGCCGTCGACGCGGGTCTTCAGGATGTAGCGCAGGCCGATGGCCTCGGCGCGCTGCGCGAAGACGCGCTCGGCGCGGTAGTCGACCAGCGCGAAGCGGCAGCCGCCCTGCGCCAGGAAATCGGCGGCGCCGGACGGGTCGGTCGGCAGCGTCCTGGTGCCGAGCATGAAGATCAGGCTCGGCTCCTCATAGCCGACGACGGCCGCGCGCGGCTGGGCGCACTCGACGCTGCGCAACGCCTTGCCGAGCTCGACGGCCGGAAACAGCGGCGTCAGTGACGGCAGGATGATGCCCAACACGGCGGCGTAGGTGAAGAAAGCGGCGGTGACCGCGTTGAGCACCGAGCGTTCGGCATTGCTGTCGTCGTAGAGCCACCACGCAAACAGCCCGAAGATCGCACCTGCTGCCGCAAACGGCCAGGCCGGGAACACCGGCTGGTGCGTCAGATAGATCGAGCCCACCACCGCGAGCACGCCGATTGCCGCTGGAGCTGTAAACCACCACGACAGGCCGCGCACCAGCCACGGCCGACGCGACAACACCTTCAGCTCCAGCGCGCCGCAGACCAAAATCGCGATCGCCGGATAAAGCGGCAGCACGTAGTGCGGCAGCTTGGTGATGACGAGTTCGAACACGATCCACGACGGCACCAGCCAGGCCAGCAGGAACTGCGCCGCAGGCTCGCGCCGCGCGCGCCAGATCGCCGGCACCGCGAGACCGGCGATGCCGGCGCCGGGCCAGAACGTCAGCCAGAACAGCACGAAATAGGTCCCGGGCGGCGCGCCGTGCGATTCCTGCGGCGAGGTCAGCTTGCTCAAGAGATCGCCGCCGAGTAAATCCTGAAAGAACTCGTCGCCGGCGCGCAGCATGATCAGAACGAACCACGGCAGCACGAGCACCAGGAGCCACATCAGCCCCCAGACCGGACGCAAGCGCCACAGCCAGGAGACGGACCGATCGAGGATCGCGAGCATGACGATGGCGAGGCCCGCCACCATCAGGATCAGCGGGCCTTTAAGCAGGATGCCGACCCCGAGCGCGGTCCAGAAGATTGCAGGCGTCGCCCATGACGGATGCGCGGGATCATCGCCGCGCTGCCAGGACACGTAGATGCGCCCCATCGCGCCCATCGCCGCCGTCGTCGCGCAGAGAAGCATCGCGTCGGTCTTGGCGAGATGCGCCTCGACCACAAGCAGGATCGATGAGCACATCATCAGCGCCGCGAGCACGGCACCGCGCCGCGACACGAAGGCAAGCGCGGTCCAGTAGGTCAACAACACCGCGCCGATCGCCCCGATCAGCGACGGCACGCGGTAGAGCCAGATGCGGAGCTGGGCGTTGGGCACGCCGAGCTTGGACGCGCCCTCGACCACGGCGGCCTGCATCCAGTAGATGCCGACCGGCTTCTTGTAGCGGACCATGTCCTGGAAGCGGATGTCGACGAAATCGCCGGTCTCGACCATTTGCCGTGTCGCCTGCGCGAAGCGCGCCTCGTCGCGATCGACGGCCGGAATCGTGAAGAAGCCCGGCAGGTAAAACAGCAGACCGCACAGGATCAGAAAGGCCGTGGCGCGAGCGTGGCTGGTCGAGACGAAATTGAGCGCACCCACGACGCCGCGGCCCGGATCCGCCCGCTTCGCGGGTTGCCGCCCCTCCCCAAACCGGCGCTGTCCGAGCGCGTCCACCATTGGCTTCGCATACGCTGAAATGCCCGTTCGGACAACCGCTTAGGGCGCCGAACGCGCTCAACGCGTGAGCACCGTGACATTTTCGTTTGGTCGTGAGGTTACGAGAAGCGCCGGCCCTCGGATCGAGGTAAGCTGACCTCCGTCACACCAGCGCAACGGAGACGCCAAGCCACAGGCCCGGCAACAAGCCGGCCGATAAGCGGGAGGATGACATGGCAACAGCCAAGGATGGCATCGAGCTGACGCGGGTCGGCCCTGGCACGGTGATGGGCGAGTTGATGCGCTGCTACTGGATTCCCGCGCTGATGTCGTCCGAACTCAAGCGCGACGCCGCGCCGACCAGGTTGATGCTTTTGGGCGAGCAGCTGATCGCGTTTCGCGACAGCTCAGGCCGTGTCGGCGTGATGGACCATCGCTGCCCGCACCGGGGTGCATCGCTGTTTCTCGGCCGCAACGAGCAGGACGGGATTCGCTGCATCTATCATGGCTGGAAATTCGACGCTGCCGGCACCTGCCTGGACATGCCGAGCACGCCGCCGCCCGGCTTCAAGGAGAAGGTGAAGGCAAAAGCGTACCGCGTGAGCGAGCGCGCCGGCGTGGTGTGGGTCTATATGGGCGCGGAAAAAGAAGCGCCGCCGCTGCCCGGCTTCGAAATTCTCGATCTGCCCGATGACGAGATCAACGTCAGCTTCATCCAGCGCGACTGCAACTACCTGCAGGCGCTCGAGGGCGAGATCGACACCGCGCATTTCGGCTTCCTGCACGCCGGCCATGTCGACGTCGAGGACGTCGCCGAGCACGAACCGCTGCGCCACACCGTAACCGATCGCGCACCAAGATACCACCTCGCCGATACGCCCTGGGGTACGCAGTACGCCGGCTATCGTCCCGCGGGTCCGGGCAGCACCTACTGGCGGTTCGGCAATTTCCTGTTTCCGTTCTGGTCGCAGGCGCCGAATGGTGAATTCGGCAGCCACATGCATGCGCGCGGCTGGGTGCCGCTCGACGACGGCCACACCATGTTCGTGTTCCTGTGGTGGAAGCGTGCGGTCACCGCGATGTCGCTGCCGCAGCCGGCCTACAAGGACGGCACGCCGATCGGCGGAACGGGCCGCGGCAACCGCTTCCTGCCAAACACCACCGACTGGCTCGGCCGCTGGCGGCTCGACGCCAATCGCGACAACGACTGGAAGATTGATCGAGCGGCGCAGCGGAACAACACGATCTATAGCGGCATCGACGGCATCCACCTGCAGGACCAGGCGATCACCGAAAGCATGGGGCCAATCGTCGACCACGCAATCGAGCATCTCGCGCCTTCAGACCAGATGATTACACGCACGCGGCGCCGATTGCTGATGGCGGCGCGCGCGCTGCGCAGCAAAGGCACGATGCCGCCGGGCGTGCGCGATGCCGAGGTGTACCGCGCCGCGCGCAGCGGCTACTTCGTCAGCGAAGGCGAACGTCCGTGGCAGGAGGTTTATGCGAGGCAGTTCGCGGGGGCAGTTCACCCACCGCAGGCTGCGGTGCGGGCGGCGGAGTGAGCGGCCTCACAGGATGAGCGAACTGTTCCGCTTCCCTGGCGCCGTTCGGCGAGATCCCGGCGTCGACGGCTGGTTTTCCAGGTCCGATGACGAGCTGCGACGGTTTGCACAGCCGTGGTTTGAACAGATGCGCAGCTGCGGAGCAGATGTCCGCGAGCTGCTGCACGACGGCCATCCCACGGCGTGTGTGGACGATGCGGCGTTTGGCTACGTGAATGCCTTCAGCGCCCATGTGAACGTCGGCTTCTTCAACGGAGCTGATCTCGATGACCCCGCCGGCCTATTGGAAGGTACCGGCAGACGCATGCGGCACGTCAAGCTTCGCTGGGGGCAGCAGGTCGACGCCGCTGCTCTGAGTGAACTTATCGCAGCGGCATACCAGGACATGCGCTTGCGCCTCGGTTCATCCCGGCCATGACGCCTTCAGCAGGGCCACGCATGGATGCTCGGGACCTTCTCATCTTCTACGACAAGCCTGAGGAATTCCTCGATGCGCTCGCGGCGCGTTTTCCAAAGCTTCGCTTCCATTGCTGCCGGCGTTATGCCGATCTCGACGCCGCGATTGCGAAGGTGCAGCCGCAAATCGCCTTTGCCTGCAAGTTTGAGCCAAGACCGTTTCCGCGCGCAGCGCTGATCGGCTGCCCGACGCTGCAATGGCTTTCGGTCGGCTTCGCCGGCGTCGACCACGTCGTGCCGTGGGACGATCGCAAGCTGGTGGTGACCAACGCGTCAGGCGTCGCGGCCGAGGAGATGGCGCAATATGTCCTTGCGGCGATCTTCGGCCTGCATCAGCGATTTCCCTACTTTGCGAGGCGCCAATTCGAGCGGGTTTGGGACTACCAGTTGATCCGTTCCGCCAGAGGCGCACGCGTCGGCCTCGTCGGCCTTGGCCACACCGGCAAGGCGGTGGCCCGGCTGTGCCGCGCCACCGGCCTCTCGGTCGTTGCCTGCCGCGCGTCATCGTCGCCATCCGACAAGGTCGACCGCGTGTATTCGCCGGTCGAACTGCACACCATGTTGGCCGAGGTCGACGTCACCGTCGTGTGCGCCGCGCTGACGCCTGCGACGCGCGATCTGCTCGATGCGAAGGCCTTCGCCTGCATGCGTGAGGGCTCGTATTTTATCAACGTCGCGCGCGGCGGGATTGTCGTGGAGGATGCGCTGATCGATGCATTGCGCTCAGGCCATCTTGCCGGCGCCGTGATCGACGTCACGCGCACCGAGCCGCTGCCTTCCGACAGCGCGCTCTGGGACGCGCCGAACCTTCTGATCACGCCGCATACCTCAAGCGAGTACGCGGACTGGGTGGCGCGCGCGGCTGACATGTTCGCCGACAATCTGGAGCGCTGGCTTGGTGGCAGGGAGTTGTTGAACCGCGTCTATTCGCACCGGGGATATTAGGCGATCCGCTTTGAGGGACGCGCGATGCCCGCTGCAGAGCCGCTTGTTCTTATCCGCGCGCCTGAACTCTGCTATAGCATGTCACGCGAGAGGCGGAGCGCACCAGCAGCGAGGTGACCCCATGCATCAAGCCGGCATTCTCGACGCGGTCCGCGAGCGCGTTCAGCGCAACCGGGGCGGCCTGGCGGTGTTCGACCGAGTCAACCCGCGCCAGACCGCGCATATCGTGGTCGATCTGCAGAACGGCTTCATGGCTCCCGGGTCTGTCGCGGAAACGCCGATGGCCCGCGCGATCGTTCCCAATGTCAATCGCGTCAGCGCCACGTTGCGCGCCGCTGGCGGGATTGTCGTCTATATGCAGCACACGGCGGATGCAGAGGCGGTTCGCACCTGGTCGGTCTTTTTTGAGCATTTCTGCGGACCCGAACGCCGTGCCTGCATGATCGAGACCTTCACGCCCGGCAACGCCGGTCACGCGCTCTGGCCGGAGCTCGATGTGGCGCGCGAAGATCTGGTGGTCGTCAAGCGCCGCTTCGGGGCCTTCGTTCCGGGTTCCTCCGACCTGCATGCGCGCTTGCAGGAACGCGGCATCGACACGCTGCTCATCTCCGGGACATTGTCGCAGGTCTGCTGTGATTCCACCGCTCGCGATGCGATGATGATGAACTACAAGGTGTTCTTCATCACTGATGCCAGCGCGACACTGACCGATGCAGAACAAGGTGGGACGCTATCGGCGATGGCGCACACGTTCTGCGACGTGCGGGATACGCAGTCGATGCTGGAACTGATCGCCGCGGCTTGACGCCATGCGGCGACATTAGCGCGCGGCGCGCCGTTTCAGCGTTGCGAGCGCGTCTTGTCGAGGGCTGTCGGAGAGCAGCGCGGTCGCTGGCGCAGCACCGAAGTGATGTTTGACGAAGGCGAGTTGGCTGTCGTCAACACTCCAGACCCACTCGCGCGCCCGCGTCACGGTCGCCGAGTTCATGATGCGAACCACCTTGGAGGGGTCATGCCTGGCGAGCGTGTCGAGCAGGCCCGGATTGTTCGATGCGACGAACAGTGCCGTGGGGCTCAAGGGAAGCGCAATGTAGGCGTTTTTGTCGGACAGGCCGAACGGAACATCGAGCGGCTGATCCGACGTGAGCAGGGTGAAGCGCGCATCCGAGACGGTGATGCGCGCCCATCGCATCTTGCCGATCGTGGCCGCGACCGCATCGCCATCCATGACTTTCCGCAGATACTGGGTCGCTGCGAGGAGCGGCGCCTGCGGGTTGGCGCGCGTGACATATTCGGCGAACGTCCTGGGATCGCTGCGCCGGCTCGCGTAACGCGTCTGCATCTCGCGCGTCCCGGTTTGCAGGATGTCGCGCACGGCCGCGCCGGCCTGCGCCACCGCAGATGAATGGCGCAGCAGCAACGACACGATGAAGCGGGCCCAGTTTTCGCGCACGGCCGCGTCCCAGTCGGCCCCGCGGCCTTGCAGGATCGGCTGCAGCGCCGCGGCGGGATCGGCAGGCTCGAGAGCGGCCAGTTGCTGTTCGATCTGCTGCGTCAGTTCGGGGAGCAGATCGTCATTTTCGCAAAGCTGCGGCACGAATCCTGCCCCATCAGGCGGCACCAACTCGACGACCACCTCGCGCTCAACTCTGCGCATGGCACAAAGCGTGCCTCGCGCCGCCCAAGACGCGAGATAGGCCGGCGGCAGGTAATGCTCCATGCTGCGGTCGACCGGTAACGCCGCATCAGCCGACAGGGCAACCAAGTCCTGCTGCATCGCCGATCGCCAGACGGCTTTCATCCCGCTCTTCTTTCTAAAGACCGGGCGCAACGAATCACCCGGGGTCTCTTGATATCGGCGATGCCTTGATTCGCGTGAATTGATCAACTTCGATCGGCGTCCCGACGGGCATTGCCAGTGCCGGCTGCTGCCCCGGAACCGACGATGTTTGGCGATTCCTGCATCCGGCTCCCGATGATGAACCCGGAGCGCCTTGTTGCCTTGCCTACTGCAGCCGCACCACCACCGTGTCGGCCGCGCCCGTCGCATCCATCACGGTGACGCGGAAGAAACCGGGGCCTGGTGAATCGATCAGGCGCTGGCGGCGGCCGTCGAGGTCACCTGCACTGATGCCGTTCACCATGACCGTCATCGGCATGACGCCGCCCGCGACCTTGACGGGGATCGCTGCCGCCTTGCCATCGCTGTCGGGGCCAAGATCGATACGCGAGCCGTTGAGCGGAAACTCGATGTGCGGAGCACGGTCGTTGTCGTTGCGGATCAGTTGCCCGAGCGGACGGAAACGGCGCAGCGGTACCGGCAACTTTGCGGTCGAGGCGATCAACGTGCCCTTCGGCGCTTTCGGCAGCGGCGCCGGCAGTTTTCCCGTGCGCGCGAAGGCATCGAACAGGATCGGAGCGGCAGCCGTGCGGCCGACCAGACCCGGCACCGGCGCGCCATCGGGCCGGCCGACCCAGACGCCGATGGTATAGCGGCCGTCGAAACCGATCGACCAGGCGTCGCGATAGCCGTAGCTGGTGCCGGTCTTGAACGCGATGCGGTTATGCGGCGCGTTCTCCGGCGGCGGGGTGCCAGACAGCACGTTGGCGACCTGCCAGGCCGCGACCTTGTCCATCAGCCGGCGCGGCTCGCGCTCGGCATTGTCGGCGGTGATGAGTTCGCGCAGTTCAAGCGTGGTGCCGAGCCGCGGCAGGCCGGCATAGACCTTCACGAGATCGGCGAGCGTCACGCCGACACCGCCAAGGCCCATCGCAAGGCCTGGCGCTTCGTCCTTCGGCAGCACGAGATCGGCGCCGGCCTGCTTCAGCCGCGCCGACAGCCGGCTGGAACCGACGCGATCGAGCAACTCGATTGCCGGTACGTTGAGCGACTGCTGCAACGCTTTGCGGACCGGCACCGTGCCCTGGAACGTCATGTCGAAATTTTCCGGCGCATAGGTGCCGAAGCGGATCGGGCGGTCGTCGATCAAACTCTCCGGATTGACGAAACCGTCCTCGAAGGCGAGCCCGTAGATGAACGGCTTCAGCGTCGAACCGGGCGAGCGGATCGCACGCGTCATGTCGACCTGGCCGGCGCGGCGGACGTTGAAATAGTCGGGCGAGCCGACATGGGCGAGCACGTCGCCGCTCTCATTGTCGACGGCGAGGATCGCGATCGAGACGTCAGGACCCAGCGCATTGGCGCGGTCGTAAGGCGAGGCTTTCAAGCGACTTCTGCAGCGCCGAGTCGAGGGTCAGCTTGATGAGCGTCTCGTTCTTTTCATTCGCAACGGCCTGGTCGGTGGCGTGCGGCGCGAGGATCGGCATCTCCTTGCGCAAGGTCGGCAGCGGCTCGGCGATGGCGCGGTCGGCGTCCTCGCGCGACACCACGCCCTCCTCCACCATCCGCTGCAGCACGCGGTCGCGAGCCAGCCTTGCAGTGTCCGGATGCCGATCGAGCCGGCGACGCTCCGGCGACTGCGGCAGTGCCACGAGCAACGCGGCTTCCGCGAGCGTCAGGCGCTTCGGCTCCTTGCCGAAGTAAGCGATGGAAGCGGCACGCACGCCTTCGAGATTGCCGCCGAACGGCGCGAGCGTCAGGTAGTCGTCGAGAATCTGATCCTTGCTGAAGCGCTGCTCGAGCTCGAGCGCGCGCACCATTTGCCGCAACTTGCTTTCGAGCGAGCGCTTGCGGCGCGGCTCGAGCAGCCGCGCAAGCTGCATGGAAATGGTCGAGCCGCCGGAGACGATGTGGCCGGTGCTGGCGAGCTGAATGGCGGCGCGGCCGACGGCCAGCGGATCGACGCCGTGATGCTCGTAGAAACGCTTGTCCTCGAACGCCAGCAGCAATTTTAGATAGGTCGGATCAACCTGGGCTGATTTGACCGGCAACCGCCAGCGGCCGTCCTCCAATGCGTAGGCGCGCAACAGCTTGCCGTTGCGATCGACGACAGTGGTCGAGACTTCGTTGAGTTGATCGAGAGGCAACGGGCCGAGCGCGAAGACGGCGGCGGTAGCCGGCGATTGCCAATGCTATGGCGGCCGCGGCAAGCGCGAGCGCCGCGCGTTTGACCAATGAGGGTACCACCTTCTCCGTCATGGCCGGGCTTGTCCCGGCCATCCACGTCTTTGCTCTCGGAGAGTCTCGAAGACGTGGATGCCCGGCACAAGGCCGGGCATGACGGAGGATCTTCGTGTTGCACTCATTTCTTCAGCGCCGACTGGACTTCGACCGTGCCGGTGCCGGTGCGGCCGTAGCGCGAGGGATTGTACATGTCCTCGACGTAGGCCTGCGGCAACACGTATTTGCCCGGCGACACCGCGCGCACGACGTAGGCCACGGTGAACACCGGGCTGTCGCTGCTCTCCCGCTCGATCGCCGCGTTGAAGCGGTCGTCGCGGAATTCGGTGGTCTCCGGATCCTCGCCATCCTCGATCCAGTCCAGCGTGCCGGTATCACCCGACGACACCAAGTGCGGATTGTCGATTTCGAGGCCGGCGGGCAGATAGTCGACCACCATGATGCGGCCATACTCCGGCTTGGCCTCGGTGACCTTCAACACCACCGCGAAGCGATCGTTCTGCTTCGCCTTGGTGATGTCGGCAGGCTTGCCGTCGAGCGTGAAATAGTTGCGCTCGATCTTGAAGCCGTTCGACGCGGCAGGCTCGGGCGTCACAGGCGATCCCGACACCGAGATCACCGCCTGCAGCGGCGCATCACCGGTGTTCGTGATTTTTACGGGCTTCGCACTGATGTCGCCCTGGCGGTAATTGCGGAACACCGCCTGCTTGACCGGCGAACCGTCGACGTCGAGTGAGACGGTGTTGGCCTCCTTCGCCATCGCCCGCGCCGCCAGCAGCAGCCACGCGTTCTCCTGCGTCGACGTGTAGGGGGTGAGCCCCCTCGCCGCCTCGACGCGTTCGACCGCACCGGTCAGCGTCGCGCGCGGCGCATTGCCTTCGCTGGCGAGCGAAACCAGCGCCGCAGCATCGCGCAGCGACGAACCGTAGTCGGTGCGGCCGAACACCAGCACCGGCTTCGGCTGGAGGTCCTGCAGCGCCGCCGAGTAAACCTTCTCGGCACGGCCGCGATCGCCGACCAGCGCCAGAGCGGCGGCGAGCTGCGCCTTGGCGATTGGCGTTGCGATCACGTTGAGCTTGGTGTCGGCGAGGTAACGCAGGTCGCCGACCGGCGCGACGCCGTTCCTCGCCAGCACGTAGAGCTGGTACGACAGCTCGCGGCCGCCGTCCTTGTCGGGCTCGTCGGCGTTCGCAACACTGTTGCGCAGGCGGTCGATGGCCTGGCGGAAGGCGATATCGGGCACGACGAAATTCTTCTCGCGGGCCCGGGTCAGGAAGTCGGTGACGTAGGCATCAAGCCAGCCGTCGTCGCCGCCCGGCTCCCACAGGCCGAACGAGCCGTTCGAGCCCTGCCGCGCCAACAGCCGATCGACCGCATCCTTGATGCGCTGGTCGACATTGTTGTCGAGGGCGAGGTTTGCTTCCGCCGCCAGGTCGTTGACGTAGAGCAGCGGCATCGCGCGCGAGGTGATCTGCTCTGAGCAACCGAACGGATAGCGGTCGAGTGCCTTGAGAATGGTCGCGGCATCGAGCGCGGTCGACATGCTGACCGAGACCGAGACGGCGCCCGTCCCCGGCAACAGGTCCGAGAACATGTCCGGCGACAGCGTCATGCTTTCGCCCTTGGCGAGCGTCCGCACGGTGCGGCGCGCCAGCACCTGGTTCGCCGGCTTGACATCGAGCTGGTAGTGCCGTGCCAGCGCGAGGCCGCCCGGCCCCTTGATGTCGACGTCGAGCGAAGCTGCGCCGGCGCCTGATGCGTCGAGCGCAAGCTGTACGCTGGAGCGCTGCTTGGCGGCGAGGTGCATGACGGTCGACGGATTGCCCGGGATCTTGACCGGACCGGCGGCCTTCACCGTGATGACGTAATCGCCCGGCGCGCCCTCGACGTTGTCGAGCTCCATGGTCATGGTGCCGTGGTCGTCGTTGAGCAGGAAGCGCGGCAAGCGTCGCGGTCAGCACCAC
This sequence comes from uncultured Alphaproteobacteria bacterium, assembly GCA_963763485.1. Taxonomy (GTDB): domain Bacteria; phylum Pseudomonadota; class Alphaproteobacteria; order Rhizobiales; family Xanthobacteraceae; genus CAWCKS01. The sequence continues at coordinate 80,682 of CAVXOW010000004.1, forward strand.
CGGATCACGGATGGTGACGTCGATCGTCGCCTTGCCGATCTTGGTGGCGCTCCACGCCACTGCCATCACCCGCGCTGTTCCGGCGAACTCCGGGATCGCGAAGGGGATTTCCGCCGTGCCATCGGGACCAACGGTGATGATGCCGGAATAGAGCGCGAGCGGCTTTTGCGTGGGCGGGCTGCCTTGCAGCTCGGCCGCGCCGGAGTCGCCGCCGGTGCGGATCTGGCCGCGGGTGCCCTGCATGCCGTCGATCAGCTGGCCGTAGAGGTCGCGGATCTCGGTCGTGAGGCTGCGCTGGCCGAGGTAGTAGTCATCAGGCGCCGGCGGCTTGTAGTTAGTCAGGTTGAGGATGCCGACATCCACTGCGGCGACGACGATTTTTGCGTCTTCTCCGGGGTTTAGGCCGCCAATTTTCACCGGAATCTTCAGCGCGCTCGACGGCCGCATGAGAGCCGGCGGACTGAGCGCGACGTTCAGCGTGCGCGTCGAGCGGTCGATGCCGAACCACTTCAAGCCAATGGCGCGGCCGGGCATCCGTTGCGCCGCAACTTCCAGCGGCCGCCGCAACGTCGTCACCACATAGGCGCCGGTGCCCCAGTCCTTGCCGACCGGGATTTTCACCTGCGCGGTGCCTTCCTTGACGTCGACCGATTGCGTGAGCAGCAGGCGGTCGCCGACCACGTTGACCGTGAGCTTTCCGGCGGTGCGCGCAACGACGCTGACGGTCATGGTGTCGCCGGACTGGTAATTCGGCTTGTCGATCGAGGTTTCCAGCAGGTCCGGCGTGTCGGCGTCACCATCGGAATACCAGCCGACGTCGAACTGCACCGAGGTCAGCGCGCCTTCCGTACCGGGCTCCTTGACGTCGAGCCGATAGCGGCCGGCCTGCGGCGACAGCTGGATGCGGCCCGGCTTGTCCGACGCCACCGCGATATCGCCGTCGGCGACACGCTTGGTGGACTTCACCGGCTCGTAATTCCAGGAGTAACCCTGCCGATACCAGGTGTAGTGCGACTCCAGCTTGAGCAGCTCGTAGTGCAGGTTGCTGCGGGCCAGCGACTGGCCTTCCGCCGAGACGTAAGCGACGTCGAAATTGGCGGGCGCGCCCTCGCTGACGCTGCCGTCGAACAGCGGCTTGACGCCGATCATGTCGCTCTTTGGTGCGACCGGAATGCTGATCTTGCGCTCGACCGCACGGCCTCCCGCTTCCGCCATGCGGATGAAGACCTGGGCTTCCTGTGGACGGCTCGAGGTCGGCGGTTTGGCGAGCGACACCTTCACCGTCGCTTTGCCGCTGGCGTCGGTTTCTGGCAAGTTCTCGATCGGCGTGCGCTCGTTCGAGGTCTGCTCGTCGTCGGCGACGCCGAACTTGTAGCCCTCGAAGCCCGGCCGGTTAGCCGCCGGCGCGACCAGCATGTCGCCCTCGAGCTGCAGGTTCGAGGCTGGCGCGCCGTAAAGGAAGCGGCCGTCAACCGCAAGCTCGACCGGATTCTCCGCAGAAATCTGCTTGGCCTTGGTCGACAAGTCGAATTCGATCCGCTCGGGGATATAATCCTCGACCATGAAGGTGGTTTCGCCGACCGACTTGCCCTTCGGGTCGGTGAAGGCGCGGACCCGCCAGGTGCCCGGCGGCACCGCCGAGTTCAGCTGTAACGACAGGCTGCGGCCGCCGGCGCCCTGGTCGGCGACGAGCAGGCGGCGATATTCGACGCCGTCGGGGCGTTCGATCACGAAGGTAACGGGCGAGCCGGTAATGGCATTGCCCTGGCCGTCACGCAGCAGTGCCGTGATGTAGACGGTCTCGCTGGAGCGATAGACGCCGCGCTCGGTGTAAACGAAGGCGTCGGGACCGGCCGGCACCGCGCGGCCGGAGACGCCGCGGTCGGTCAGATCGAACGCTGATGTCTTCAGGCTGAGGAATGCATAGTCGCCCTTGTCGCCGCTGGCCGTCAGCAGCGCCGGCGACAGGCCGCCGTCACCGCGCGCAAGGCCGGCCTCGAACAGCACGTGGCCGGCGGCGTCGGTCTTCTTGGTGGCGAGGATCTCATTATTGCGCGCGACGAGGCGCACTTCAGTGTTGGCGAGCGGCTCGGTCGACGACAGCGCGTTGACGAAGACATGGATGCCGTCGTTGCCGGAGAAGGCTGTCAGCCCGAGGTCGGACACGATGAACCACTGCGTCGACAGCGAGCCGTCGTCATTGTCGGAATTAGCCGGCCCCTTGGCCTTCGCCGTCATCGCGTAGACGCCGGGCCGCAGGTCGCCGACCGCCTGGTCGACCGGGAAGGCCGTGGTGACGTCCTCGTTCAGCACGTTGGCGGTGGCAAGCTCGCCGGACCACACCTGCACGCCGCGCTCGTTGCCGAGCGAATCCAGTTGATAGCTCGACAGGTTCTGCTGGAAATCGTCGCCGATCACGGTGTTGAGCAGGTTGCGGTCGCCGATCCGGAAGATCTGTACGGTCACCGCAGGCGTATTCACGCTGACCAGCGGGATGCCCTTCTGCCCGGTGCGCGGCAGTACATAGGCCTTGCCGGTGAAGTGCACGAACGGCTTGCGGTCGCGGACGTAGATGTTGAACTCGGCGGACTTCGGCAGGGTTTCCTTCACGGTCGACGGCAGACCGGCGCGAAGAGTTCAGGTTGTAGCGCTCGCCGTGCTTGAGACCCTCGACGCAAAGCTGCTGGTCTTCCCAGGACAGCGCCGGTTTGTCGACGCCGGCCTGCGTCACGAACGGTGAGAAGTCGGCGCGCTTGGGCAACGTTTCGGAGAACTGGAAGCAGACCCGTGGCGTCGCCGAGTCTGAATCAACGGAGTAATCGAGCAGGCGAAAGCCCTGCTCGTCGCGCAGTTTTTCGTATTGCCCACGGATATCGGCGACTTCGCGCAAATCGAGCGACATACGCAAGGCATCGAGCGCCGGCCGCCACAGGTGGCGGCTCTGCATGGCGTTGCCGAGGACGGCGAGCGCATCGGCCTCGTCATTGGCGTTGCCGGCCTTCTGGTAGGCGATGTAGGCGGCGGTCGAGGCGCGCTCGAACAGGAACGTCTGCTCGCGGCTGTCGGCCGGCCTGATCTGGAAGATGGTCTTCGCCAGCCTGAGCCAGTTGCTTGAATCATCCGGGGCCACGGCGGCAATCTGGCCAATCAGCTGCAGGCCGCCGCGGTAGTCGCCGCGCTTGAAGGCAGCATCGGCGTCGGCCTTCAGTTGGGCGGCGGGCTTTGCAACCGGCCCGGCCTCGGTCTTGATCTGGTTCTCCAGCCGGATCGCGGAGTCGTTCAGTTCATCGCGCTTGAAGGCTTTGTCGGCCGCCTGCGCTGCGCTCAAGGCGAACGCCATCGTTGCGACCATGGCGAGGGCGCGAACCAGACCGATCATGGGGAGACTCCTTGCGGCGGCCGTGCAATGCCGCCCTTTCCAGATAGCGCATGTCCTGTTCGGAAAACCGGAGGCCACTTTTCCGGGACATGCGCAGAATGATGCGCAAAAGGTGACGGACTCGTGGCTGTTTGGGAAGCGCGACAAGATATTCGCCTCGCCCCTCTGCGCCGTTCATCTTGCGGCACTGGGGATGCGGGATCGTTCAGGATTTGCAAGAGGCGGTTGAGCGCAGCCATGGTCGCAGAGTTCACCTTCGCCTGTGTCGCCGGCGGCGCCGCAGGGGTTCACATCGGGCGGCAACGCGGCCTCGAAATTGTTTGAATGGCCGTGAAAGTGCGGTGCACGCTGCGCAATTGACAAGGCCGGCGGGTTTCGCCTTGGTTAGGCAACAACAACCCCAGCGCCAAAACGGGACAGTTCCGATGATCGACCTCTACGCCCTCACCAGCCCGAACGTGGTCAAAGTCTTCCTGATGCTGGAAGAGTGCGAACTGCCCTACAGGGTCATCCCGGTCGACGTCTGGAAGGGCGACCAGTTCTCGCCAGAGTTCACGAAGATCAACCCGAACCAGAAGATCCCGGCGATCGTCGACCACGAAGGCCCCGGCGGCCAGCCGATCACGATCATCGAGTCCGGCGCCATCCTGCAATATCTCGGCGAGAAGACCGGCAAGTTCATCCCGAAGGAGTTCTCGCGCGCGCTACGAGATGCTGCAGTGGCTGATGCTGCAAATGGCCTCAGTCGGTCCGATGTTCGGCCAACTCGTCCATTTCAGCCGCTTCGCGCCGAAGGGCAACGATTACGGCGCGACCCGCTACCGCTCCGAGGTGCTCCGACTGTTCGATCTATGCGAGCAGCGGCTTGCGAGCCACCCGTTCATCGGCGGCAACGAATACACCATCGCCGACATGGCATTCTGGCCGTGGATCCGAAACTACGAACTCCTCGGCATCGACATTTCCAGCCGGCCGCATGTCGCGGCCTGGGTCAAAAAAATCGCCGAGCGCGATGGTATCAAGCGCGCGCTGGCGAAGGTTGGCACCCTCACCTCGACGCGCGACAGCGCGAGCGACGACAACAAGGACCGCTTCTTCGGCCGCGGCAAATACGCTCGCACCGCTTAAAGCAGCAAGAACAGGGAGCAGAAAAATGCGCGCAGCCATCTTCCGCAGCGGCGAGATTGTCGTCGACACCCTGCCCGAGCCGGTGCCGGGCAAGGGCCAGGTCCTGGTCAAGACGCTGGCCTGCGGCATCTGCGGCTCCGACCTGCACGCGCGCAAGCACGCGCACCGCATGGTGCAGATGTCGAAATTTCTCGCCGGCACCCGCAAGCCGATGGATCTGTCGCGCGACGTGGTGATGGGCCACGAGTTCTGCTGCGAAGTGCTGGACTACGGTCCGGGCAGTGAGCGCCGCTTCAAGCCGGGCACCAAGGTGTGCTCGGTGCCGGGCCTCATCACGCCGACCGGACCGCAGGGTATCGGCTATTCCAATGATAATGTCGGCGGCTACGCCGAGCGCATGATCCTGTCCGAGCCGCTGCTGCTGGAGGTGCCGAACGGCTTGTCGGCCGAGCACGCCGCGCTGACCGAGCCGCTTGCGGTCGGCATCCACGCGGTCGAGAAGGCCAATGTGCGCGGCGACGAGGTGCCGCTGGTGATCGGTTGCGGCCCGGTGGGCTTATCCGTGATCGCAGGGCTGAAGCTGAAGGGCCTGCATCCGATTGTCGCGGCCGACTATTCGCCGGCCCGCCGCAAGCTCGCCGAAAAGCTCGGCGCCGATATCGTGATCGACCCGGCCCAGACCCAGCCCTTCAAGAGCTGGGAGGAGCACGCGCAGATGACGGCGGAGCAGAAGGCGGCGCGTCCGCCGGCGCAGGCGTTCCTGCCGCCGTTGAAGCCGGCGCTGATCTTCGAGTGCGTCGGCGTGCCCGGCGTGATCCAGCAGATCTTCGAGAACTCGCCGCGCGATGCCCGCATCGTCGTGGTCGGCGTCTGCATGGAAAGCGACCGCAACGAGCCGATGCTCGGCATCATGAAAGAGCTCAATGTCCAGTACGTGCTCGGCTACACACCGGCGGAGTTCGCCTCATCACTGAAGCTGATCGCCGACGGCAAGGTCGAGGCATCATCGCTGATCACGGCCAAAGTGGGCATCGACGGAGTGGCCAAGGCCTTCGACGATCTCGGCAATCCCGAACAGCACACCAAGATCATCGTCGAGCCCTGGCGCTAGGGCAGTGGAAATGAGGCGCGGCGCCAATGGCCCGCGCCGAAGACACCATGCTGCCCTGCTCATCATAACGGCCGATACCGTCCGCAATTGACACGTCGCCTGCGCCCTGTAGTCTTCCCGCCAACAACAATAAAATCTATCCGGATCGGATAGAGCATGCGGGAGAACACGCCAATGAGGTGTCTGCGTCTGCTTGGCTATGCCGTTGTTCTGACTGGTTTGCTGCTCTCGGGGCGACCAGGTTTCGCCGAAGATACCATCAAGATCGCCTACACTGATCCGTTCTCGGGCCCGTTCGCCTCCGGCGGTGACGAATTCCTGAAAGTCTTCCAGTTCATCTTCGCGCGCAAAAACGCGATGGGGGGCGTGCTCGGCAAGAAGCTCGAGCTGGTGCCATTCGATGACAAGCTGCAGCCGGCGGAAGCCCTCATTGCGCTGAAGAACGTCACCGACCAGGGCATCCCGTTCCTGATGCACTGCACGGGATCGAATGTCGGCGCGGCGCTGATCGATGCCGTTTCCAAGCACAACGCACGCAATCCCGACAACCGCGTGCTCTATCTCAACTGCGGCGCGCTCGCGACCGAACTCACCAACGAGCAATGCGACTTCTGGCACTTCCGCTTCGCCGGAAGCGTCGAAATGCGCGCGGCCGCGCGGATCAAATCGCTGCCGGCAGATGTGAAGAAAGTCTACCTGCTGAACCAGGACTATCTGTTCGGCCAGTCGATCCAAAAAGACTCGAAGAAGTGGCTGGAGAAGCTGAGGCCCGATATCCAGATCGTCGGCGATGAGTTGATGCCGTTCGGCAAGGTCCAGGACTTCTCGTCCTATGTCGAGAAGATCAAGGCGTCCGGCGCGCAAAGCGTCGTCACCGGCAACTACAATCGCGACCTCAACCTCCTGATCAAGGCCGCGGTCGACGCCGGGCTCAATGTCCGCTTCGACGCGTACCTCGCCCACCTGATCGGCGGCCCGACCGCGATCGGCGCCGCCGGCGAAGGCCGCCTGACCTCGATCATGGAGTTCAATCCTAACGCGGCGGCGGACGCCAATGCGACCGAGGCCCTCAAGGTCGCCCTGGACTGGCGCGCCAATCACGAGACCGATTTCACAGCGGTCCCCTTCGTCACCATGATCGACATGGTGACGGCGGCGATCGAGAAGGCTGGCGGAACCGATCCGATGAAGGTCGCACTGGCGCTCGAAGGCATCCAGACGAAAGATCTGATGGGCCAGGTCAACACCATGCGCAAGGACGATCATCAGATGCTGACGCCGTTCTATGCGGGCGTATTCACCAAGGACGTGAAGTACGATTCCGAGCACACCGGCCTTGGCTGGAAGACCTTCATGACCGCGACGGCCAGCGATCTGACGTTGCCGACGATCTGCAAGATGAAGCGGCCCGAATAACGCGGAGGCGTCGAATGTAGCGTGATGGGGTCGGTGCGCGGATGGAAGTCGTCCTCATCACGCTCCTGAACGGTCTCGTTTACGGCATGCTGCTGTTCATGCTGGCAAGCGGTCTGACGCTGATCTTCAGCATGATGGGCGTGATCAATTTCGCGCACGCCAGCATCTACATGATCGGCGCCTACCTCGCCTACACGGTCAGCCGGTTCGTCGGCTTTTTCCCTGCCCTCATCCTCGCGCCGATCCTGTGCGGCCTGTTGGGCGCGGCGATCGAAGTCTGGGGGCTGCGCCGCGTCCATCACAACGGCCACATCGCCGAGCTCTTGTTCACGTTCGGCATGGTGTTCATCATCCAGCGCGGCGTACAGATGATCTGGGGCATGCTGCCGATGGCCTATCGCGTGCCGCAGGCGCTCGACTTCCCGCTGTTCACTCTCTACGGCGGCAACTTTCCGGCCTATCGCGGCTTCATGCTGCTGGTCTCGGCCGCGATGCTGGTCGGAACGTGGGTGCTGCTGAAGAAGACGCGGATCGGCCTGATCATCCAGGCCGCCCTGACCCACCCGCAAATGGTGAGCGCACTCGGCCACAACGTGCCGCGCGTCTTCACCATCGTGTTCGCCGGCGGCTGCGTACTCGCCGGCCTCGCCGGCGTTATCGGCGGCAACTACCAGACCACTGAGCCTGGCATGGCCGACGCGATGGGGCCGATCGTGTTCGTCGTCGTGGTGTTCGGCGGCCTCGGCTCGCTGTCCGGCTGCTTCATCGCCTCGATCGTGATGGGCATGATCCAGACCGTCGCGGTCGTGATCAATTATTCACTGAATGACCTGATCAAGCCGCTGGGCATAACAATTCCCGGCGACAACCTGCTCACCGAAATCCTCACCGTCCCGGTCGCCCGCATCGGCGCGCTGCTGCCGTTTGCGATGATGATCCTGATCTTGCTGTTCCGACCGCGCGGGCTGCTCGGGACCCGCGACACATGACCGAGCGCAGCTCCCGGAACGCCGTGATCTGGCTGATCGCGATCCTGGTTGCGATCGCGGCGCCTTGGGCGTTCTTCAACTACACCACGGGGCGCCAGTCCGGCTTTGTCGTCTCGATGCTGAGCCAGATGGGGATGATGAGCATCCTCGCGCTGTCATACAACATGCTGCTCGGCCAGGCCGGCCTGTTCTCGCTCTGCCACGCAACATTCTTCGGCATCGGCGGCTACGCGACGATCCATTTCCTCAATCTGGCGGGGGACGGCTCGTTGCCGATACCCCTCGAACTCGTGCCGGTTCTGTCCGGCCTGTCGGGGCTCGGGCTGGCCGTCGTGTTCGGCTCCATGGCCGCCAAGCAGCGCGCCACGGCGTTTGCGATGATCACGCTCGGCATCGGCGAACTGATGACGACGGCCGCACTGATGTTCCACCATTTCTTCGGCGGCGAAGGCGGCGTCAACTCCAACCGCGTCATCGGTCATAGCCTGTTCGGCCTGAAATACGCGTCGAGCATTCAGGTCTACTACCTGATCGTTGCCTGGACCGTGTTGTGCGCGCTGGCGATGTTCTATCTGACCCGGACGCCGCTCGGCCGCATGGCCAATGCGACACGCGACAATTTCGAGCGCGCGCAGTTCATCGGCTATGATCCGCGCACCGTGCGCTTCATGCAGTTCGCGCTGTCAGGTTTCTTTGCCGGGGTCGGCGGCGGCCTCTATGCCATCACCTACGAAATCGTGACGTTCGACGCGCTGGCGGCGCCACTGTCCGCGAACGCGCTGTTGATGGCCTATATCGGCGGCTCCGCGGTATTCGGCGGTCCCGTGCTTGGCGCCGTCCTGATCACGCTGTTGCAAAGCGGCGTCAGCCTGATGTCGAACTCCTGGCTGGTCTATGTCGGCGTGCTCTTCATCGTGCATGGTGATCTTCGCGCCGAACGGCATCATGGGACTCGTTTTCGCCCATGGACCGATCGCCCGCGCCGGCAAGCTGCGGCTGCTGATCGTGCCTTATCTCAGGATCATCGTTCCCGGCCTGCTGCTGGTGTTCGGCTTTGTTGGCCTGGTCGAGCTGACCTCGTTCCTGACGATCGGAGCAGCACAGGGCAAGACACTGGTGCTCTACGGCCACAAGATCGACGTCAACAGCCTGACGCCATGGCTGATCTCTGCAGCCTCGCTGCTGGTCGGCGGCGCCTGGCTGAGGATCGAGGCACGCGCCTTCCACCGCGTCTGGGAAGGCTTGATGACCGAACTTGCACCTGTTCGGGCCGTCGCATGACCGACATCGCCCTGAGCCTGAAGAACGTGACGAAATCCTTCGGCAGCACCGAGATCATTCGCGGTGTCAGCCTCGACATCAAGAAGGGCGAGCGCCACGCGATCATCGGTCCGAACGGCGCCGGCAAGACCACGCTGTTCAACCTGGTCAGCGGGCGTTTTCCAATTTCGTCCGGCGAAATCCTGTTGAACGGCAGCCGGATCGACGAGCTGCCGCCGCACCAGATCAACCGCCTTGGCCTGTCGCGCAGCTTTCAGATCACCTCGATCTTCCCAAAACTCTCGGTGTTCGAGAACCTGCGCTGCGCGCTGCTCTGGAGCATGGGCTATCGCTACTCGTTCTGGACGCCGCTGTGGCGGCAGAAAGAGCTGAACGAACGGACACTGGCGTTCCTCGAGGATCTCAACCTGCTGCCGCGCCGCGATGTGGCCGCGGGGCTATTGTCCTACGCCGATCAGCGTGCGCTCGAGATCGGCATGACCATCGCCGGCGGCGCCTCCGTCATCCTGCTCGACGAGCCGACCGCCGGCATGAGCAACACCGAGACCGACAATGCGGTCGAACTGATCCGGCGGGTATCGACCGGTAAAACGCTGGTCATGGTCGAGCACGACATGCGCGTCGTGTTCGGGCTCGCCGACGTCATCACCGTGCTGGTCTACGGCCAGGTCATCGCCTCCGGCCCGCCGCAGGTGGTACGCGCCAATACCGCCGTGCAGGAAGCCTATCTCGGGGCGCTGGAAGCGGCATGATCCTCGACGTCAAAGCGCTGCACGCCTACTACGGCCAGAGCCACATCCTTCACGGCGTCGATCTCAATGTGAACGACGGCGAGATCGTCAGCCTGCTCGGCCGCAACGGCGTCGGCCGCTCTACCACCTGCAAGGCGGTGATGGGGCTGGTCGAGGCGGAAGGTGAAATCCTTTATCGCGGCCGGAACATCGGCGGATTACGCCCCGACCAGGTCGCGCATTGCGGAATCGGGTATGTGCCCGAAGACCGGCAGATCTTTCCGACGCTGACGGTGCGCCAGAACCTCGAGCTCGGGCTGCGGCGCGCGGGAAAATTCGGGCGCTGGACGTTCGATGACGTGTACAAGCTGTTTCCGAACCTCAAGGAGCGGCAGAACACGCTGGCGGGCGTCTTGTCAGGCGGCGAGCAGCAGATGCTGACGATGTGCCGGACTCTGATGGGCGATCCCGACCTGATTCTGATCGACGAGCCGACCGAGGGACTGGCGCCAAAGCTGGTCGAGCAGGTCGGCCAATTGCTCGGCGAGATCGCCCGGCGCGGCGTTGCGATCCTGCTGGTCGAACAGAAGCTGACGATCGCGCTGAAAATCTCGCAGCGGCTCTATGTGATGGGCCACGGCCGCATCGTGTTCGAAGGCACGCCGGCGGCGCTCAACGCCAACGATGGCATTCGCAAGGAGTGGCTCGAGGTGTGAGCCTAAGTCTCCCCGGGAATTAGGCTGTTACAATTCAACTCCGCTCATGCCCGCGAAAGCCTGGCGAAGCAATTGCTTCGCCATGAATCCAGAGACGATTGAAGAAGCACCATGGTTGTTTGGCAAAAACTGGGTCCTCCCGTCCGCGGGACGAGCGGTGAGAGGGACGCGCCTACGCGCGATCGATCAGCTCATGCAGGTTGCGATGGAAATGGCCGATTGCGCCTTCGAACAGCCCGAATACGAATGACTCGTTGGCGCCGCTCGCAAGCCCGTGCTGCGCCGACATCGCCATTTCGCGATCTTCGGCGGCGCCGGCGGTGACGAAGTCACGGCCCTGCTTAATTGCGGTGCGACCATCGTCGTTCTCCGCCATGCTCGACAGCGTGTAGGTGACGAACCGCGTACGACTGACACTGAGCGGCTCCAGCACCGTCATGATCATGTTGGTCGGAAACGTCGCGATCATGACGTTTGGGAAGAGATGATAGACGTGCGTGAGCATGCCTGCGGTGCGGCGCTCGGCAACCGGCACGTTGCGAAGCTTCTCGATCCGGCGATACGGAAAGCTGATGCGGCTGTTGCGGCCAAAGCTCTCGGTGACGTTCAGGTTGTCATACTGGAGCGGATAGAAGGTCTCCGTGTGCGTCGAGCGGATGTGGTAGCCCTCAAGAAATCCTTCAGCGACAATCTTCCAGTTGGCATCGAATTCCTGCTGCGTGGTGGTGTAGAGGCGCAGATCGCCGGCGAATAGCGAGGGGATCAGGTCGAGCGCCGCCGCGTCGCCGTCGCCGTCCTGGGTGACGAAGACCATGCCGCCCTGCTCCACCGTCGCGACCGGCTTCAGCCCATGCGTGCCCTTGTCGAGACCGGGAAAGCCGTGCTCGTCGGGGATACCGCGCAACGCGCCATCGATGCCGTAGGTCCAGCCGTGATAGCGGCAGGTCAGCGCCTTCTTGCAACCTGAGCCCTCGACGACCTGAACACCGCGATGGCGGCAGGCGTTGCGGAACGCGCGCACAACGCCATCGCTACCGCGAATGGCGACGATCGGGGTCAGCGCCGCGTCGCGGGCGACATAACTGCCAACCTCGGGCAGCGCGGCCGACGGACAGAACGCGGTCGGCACCCGCCGAAAGACCCTTGCGATCTCCGCGTCGAAGCGCGCTTGCGAGATATAATTCTCGACCGGCTCGCGCCAGATGCCGTCGGCGAGATCCGTAGTCTTGCGGTCGATGTGATCGAGGATGCGCTGGACGATCACCTGCTCGGTGGCGAGGGCTGATGTCATCGTCTCCTCCTTACGCCGGACTGCCGTGCCGGCCGACGCCTGACGCGAAGCGGCGCGCGCCGGCTTCGGTCTCGCCGGTCGCGACGGTTGCGAGCCCCAGCCTGAACTCGTTCAGCACTGCCTGCTCCCAGGAAAGCTCCCACTGCTCGATCGCCGACAGCCGGTCGCTGCGCAGTGCAGCCTGCGGCAGCTTCGCCAACTGATGGGCGAGTTCAAGCGCCGATGTGAGTGCCTGCCCGGGCTCGGCGAGCCGGTTGGCAAGTCCGATGCGCTCGGCCTCCGCGCCGGATACACCGCGGCCGGTCAAGATCAGGTCCATGGCCCGGCTGTGACCGATCAGCCGCGGCAAGCGGATTGTGCCGAGGTCCATCAGCGGCACGCCGAAGCGACGGCAGTAGACGCCGAACGTCGCGTCGCGCGCGGCGACCCGCAGGTCGCACCACAGCGCGAGCTCCAGCCCGCCGGCGACGGCATGACCTTCGACCGCGGCGATGACGGGCTTGCCGAGCTTGAAGCGCGACGGCCCCATCGGCGCATCGCCCTGCTCGATACGGTGATCGCGGCGGCCGGCCGCGGTTTCCTTCAGGTCGAAGCCGGCGCAGAAGGTGCCTCCGGCACCGGTGAACACCGCAACCTTAAGGTCGCGATCTGCATCGAAGCGGCGAAAACTTTCGGCGAGCGCCCGCGCGGTCGCAGGGTTGACTGCGTTGCGCGCCGCGGGGCGATTGATGGTGACGATGGCGACGGGGCCATCGGTTTCGTAGCGGACGGGATCTTGGTCGGACATGCCGCCATGGTGAACCTGTCTCGCGCCAACGCAAGAGAAACTGACTTCTGCTCGGATGAATGCTATTCATCCGTCCCTGCGAGCATAGCGAAGCAATCCAGGGCAGGCATACCGGGCTCTGGATTGCTTCGTCGCTTCGCTCCTCGCAATGACGAGCGGAAGAACGGAATGGCTCGCAGCCCTTCAACCAGGAAGGCGCGACCGGCGCGGCCAAGGGCTTCACTGCTTGAAGCCGTGCTGCCGGCGATTGCGGCAGCCTCAATTCGCCCGGCGCAGCTGCTGGCACTGCAGGCGTTCGACGTCGCGGCCCGCACCGGCAGTTTTCGCGACGCTGCGCAGTCGCTTAACCTCACACCCTCGGCGATCAGCCACCGTATCCGCAATCTCGAGACCTCGCTGGGCACCGCGCTGTTCACGCGAACCCATCGCGCGGTCGAGCTCAATGCCGACGGCAAACGACTGGCCGCCGCGACCGGCAAGGCGTTTGCCGAGCTGGCGCGGGTCGGCACGCCGATTCCCGACCGATCGCGACGGTTGCGGCTGCGGCTAAAAGTGCTGCCGACCTTTGCGTCGGCCTGGCTGATCCCGCGCATGGCGGATTTCATCAACCGCCATCCCGATGTCGACGTCGCGATCGAGACCTCGAGCCGCAATGTCGACTTCGACACCGAAGCGTTCGATGCCGGCATCAGCGTCGGCAATGCGGAGGATTTTCGTGGGCTTGCCGCAGACCATCTCACCGATATCAAGACGACGCCGGTGGCCTCGCCTGCACTGGTCAAGCGCCTGCGGCTGCGACAGCCGGAAGACCTGCAGCGCGCGGCGCTGATCGAGGTCACGACCTTTCCCGCGGCCTGGCGGCTGTGGCTGAAGCATGCCGGAGTTGGCGCACTCAAGCCCAGGCGCACCATTTCGGTCGACAGCTTTGTCGCCTCGATGCAGGCCGCCGAACAAGGCGCCGGCGTGGCGCTTGGGCTTGAGCCGTTCGCGATCGAGCGCGAGCGATCCGGCGCGATCGCACGGCCGCTGGGGCTCGCCTACCCGACCGGCAGCTACTGGCTGGTGTATCCGAAGGGACGGGGGCGCAATCGCGCGCTGGAAGCTTTCAGACGCTGGCTGCTGGCTGAGCTCAAGAAATGAGCGGGCGCGCCAAATCAATTCGGCCGCTGACGCAATTCGCCGATCGCTTCGAGGTCTGGCAACAGCAACCGTTCGTTCCGCTCGGCGGGGCCATCCATCGCATCGCCGATGAGTTCGCGCATCCGGAACACCAGCGCCAGCGTCGCCCGTGCAGAGGCAACCGTCGGCGTGCTTGCCACCTGTACCTCGGCGTCAGTCAAGTCGACGATTTCGCCGGCGAACGCTTCCAGCAAGCGCATCAGCTCGGCCGGCGGTTCCCAACTCTTCACAGTCAGCTCCAATCGAAATCGGCGCGCAGCAGCGCGCGGCGCATGCGCTTGCGCGTCGTGTCGTATTCGCGCTCCGACAGTCCGTAGGTCTCGCAGATTTCGGCTGCGGTCAGTCCGTCGGCGAGCCCCGTGATGATCTTCAGCGCCGCATAGTCGCCGGCAAACAGGTCGTGAATATCGGACAATGCTTGCGCCGCTGCGACTACGCGCTCCGGATCCGGGCTCGCGGCACCGACCTCGCCGGCGGGCGCGTCGGCGGCATCGGCACCGCGGACGAGCACCCTCGACTTCACGGACCTCGTGCCGCCAGTGATCGTTGCAAATGCTGCGCATGACGCCCGACAGGAACGCCAGGATCGATACGCCCGGCGGCCATTTGCGTGATCCGTCGAGCGCACGCGCAATCGCCTCCTGCAGGACGTCGGCCCAGCTCAACGTATCGGGCATGCCACGGGTCCACAGCCGCGCCAGCGCGTTGAGCCGCATCAACTCGGCATTGGACAGCAAGCCAAGCGCGGCGGCGACGTCGCGCGAGGGCTCCTCTGCGGCGATCGGGCTCGGGGCAGTTATGGTCGGACGTTCCATTCCATCCAGTATGCGCTCGGGAACGGCGTGCGCGGACAGCGCTCGGAAAAATTTTTGTAAATGTCCGCCGGATGCCCCGCCCGCCGCATATGCGGTGGGAATCCAAGATGGAGGATGGAATGCGGGCTGAACTCGTCGCGCAGCGCGCCTGGTATGCACAGGACCTGGCGCTGCGGGCACCGATCCGCCGCAACCCGGCGGTCACCGAAGCCTTCGCCGCCGTGCCGCGCGAAAGGTTTCTCGGTCCCGGCCCCTGGCGCCTGCTACCGGACATGCACCCGGAGCTGCCGTTCATGACGCCCGACAGCGACCCGGCCTGGGTCTATCACGACGTGCTGGTCACGATCGACGCTGCGCGCGGTCTCAACAACGGCATGCCGAGCTTTTGGGCGAAGAACTTCGACCAACTCGAGTTGAAGCGCGGCCAACGCGTGCTGCAGGTCGGCGCCGGTACGGGCTACTACAGTGCGGTGCTGGCGGAGACCGTTGGCGCCGGTGGACACGTTACTGCGGTCGAATTCGACGCAATGCTCGCGGACAGAGCGCGCGACAATCTCGCCGCCTGGAACAACGTCGATGTCGTCAACGGGGATGGCCAGAGCCACGATGCCGGCGAAGTCGACATGATCGTGGTGTTCGCGGGCGCGACGCATCCGGCGCCGCTGTGGCTCGATCGGCTGAAGCCCGGCGGGCAATTGTTGATGCCGCTGACGTCAACCCGCTGGTTCGGTTTTCTTCTGCTCGCGACACGGCCCGAGGCGCACGACGCATCGCTGATCGTGTTGCCCGAGGCGCGCAATGCTGACCGCTTTGATGCGCGCTCGATCGGCGGCGTTGGCATCTTTCCCTGCGCCGGCGGCAGGGATCAAGACGCCGCCGCGCGGCTCGACAAGGCGATCGACCAGCTGCTGCGCGATGCACCGCGCGGCCGAACGCTGCCGGAGATTCCAATCGAGGCGCTGCATCGCGGCGATCCGCCTGACGATGCAACGGATCGCGTCTGGTACGCCGGGCCAGGTTTTTGGCTCGAACGCAAGGCAACGACGTGAGCGCAAGCTGCTGCTACATATTCTCCGCGCTTCGACTCCGCGTTATTTCGCCGTAAGCTTTATCCCACGCCAATCGACTGTGACTTTTCTCACATAATTTGCGACGGCGACGGCGTAGAGCGGGTCGTCATGCGTCCGGATTTGCCCGCTTCCGCGGAGCACGCACGCACGCGTACGATCAACACGCAAGCGGGCGAACCCAACTTGCGAGGAGGAAGAATATGACACGCACTCACAAGCTGCTCGGCGCGGCTGCGGCCGTGCTGATGATGGTCGCGACCTCGACGGCGCCGGCGAAAGCGCAGTTCGCGGGCGGCGGCGAAGACATGATGACCCAGATGGCGCCGATGCTGAACATGATGAAGGCGAAGATGGGCAAGAAGCGTTTCGGCATGCTCATGCAGACCATGGGCCCGATGATGTCGAAGATGATGGATGGCTCGGGTGGCGGCTTCGGCGGCATGAATTTCGGCGGCCTCAGTGGCGGAAACTTCGGCGGCCTCGGTGGCGGCTATAGCGCGCCCTATGCCGGCTCGCCCTCGATCGGCGGCGACTACGGCACGACTTATGCCGGCAGCGGCTTGCCCTTCGTCGGCAGCGTCGATGGCTTCAACGCCGGCGACATGATGGGCATGATCCCGCAGCTGATGAGCCTCGCCAACATTGGCGGCACCGGCCATCACCGCAGGCACGCACATCACAAGAGCTGAGGCAGCGGAGACGGCAATGGTTGTGACTCGCAAGACGACAATCCTGCTGATGAGCATCGCCGCGTTGTCGGCGCTCGCCGCTTCGACTGTCGCGACCCTCGCTGCCGACCCCTACAGCTCGGTCGCGACAGCCGAACAGCGCCGCGCCTGCACGCCGGACGTCTATCGTCTCTGCGCAGGCGAAATCCCCAGCGTGTCGGGGATCACCGCCTGTCTGCGACGCAAGAAGGCAAACTTGAGCGACGCTTGCCGCGCGGTGTTCGAGCAATAGGTGGGTTGCTTCGCCGGCGCGGCCGCCGTCCCCGGTTCGGGGCGCGGCGCGGCGATTTACCACGTTCTTTCAACCGCCGTTAACCGCGCCGCGCGGCGCGCTCCAGTCCTTACCCGATCGTTAAAATCTTGGTGAGGATTTGACTTTGAACTCGGTCGCGTCATTTCAACCGAGTGAGTTCAAAGTCGTGGCGTTATTTGAAGCTACCGGCCTGCTGCTGGCCCTGCTCTGCCTCTGCGTGTGGATGTTCTCGTCCAGCGCCCCGCCGGTCGGACACAGGCGCTTTTAGCTTTCGGGGCACCGGCGCGGTTTCCCCTAGGCCGATCGCCTATTTGCGCCCGTGGGTTCGCACTTCGACGAAAGCGTCGGATGGTTGCGCTGTCGAAGCGCGGCAGAAAACCCATGCCGAGTTCGAACGCCTGTCCATGCGAATGCCATAGCTGCGGTCGTCGGTCTTCTGCACGACGATCGGGACATTGGTAGCCTGGAGCCCGCCGAGCACCACCTTGTCGGCGTGCGACGACAAGCCTTGGCCGGTCCGTTGGCGGTGAGCAAGGTGATCTCGCGCGCATCCTTGACCGGGATGTTGGCCTTGTCGTTGAACGTCGACTTGATCGTGACGTAGGTTGCCCTGTATCCAGAAACGATGCCTTTCACACCGTTGATCTCGGCCTTCACCGTGATCCGGCGCCGCGCCTGGCGATCGGATAGCGTTGCTTGACCTGGTCGGTCGTCGTCTTGCAGTTACCCTTCTGATCGTAGTCGGAGATCAGGCGCTGGCTCTGGCTGTTGTCGCGGTGGACGGGATCGTAGGCGACCCAGGTCAGGATCGCAGTCGATGCCTCACAGAACTTGCCGAGCGTCGCGTAGGCCCGCGCCATCCTGGTGAAGACCACGCTGGACAGCTTGGTCTTGTCGGTGCCAATCAGCTCGATGGTGTCGGAAAAGTCGGACAGCGATTTCTCGACCTCGCCGGACTCCTGGAGCGCGATGGCACGCAGGTAGTGAGCAGTGGAGTTTTGCGGCACGCGCCGGACGTATTCGTCCGCGACCTCGGCGGCCTTCTGATAGTCGGTCAACTTGAGATAGATGCCGACCGACCGGCGCAGCGCCTCGACCGGCTCGCCGCATGCCAACACGAAGTTAAAGAGCCCCTCGGCCGCCTCGCGCCGATAACCGATCCGATCGAGCGCAAGCGCAAGGTTGTTGACGCTGGTCTGATCGCAAGGCTCGCGCTTGAGCTCACTCAAATAGCTCCAGACGACTGGATCGCGCGCGGCGGCCTGCGGAATGCTGATGCCAAGCTTGTCATAGACGCCGCCAAATACCTGGTCCGGATTCTCATCGAGATAGCCGGCCAATGCGACCGCCGGCGCAACCTGCAGCAGGATAATCGCTGCCCAGAAGCGCAGCAGCGGAAACGTGAAACATTTGCGACGGATGGACGGGTGATGCATCGGTCCAGGCTCGACGACGAAATCTCATAAGTCCGAAAATCGGCGTGCTTGCAACTGCCAAGCGAGGCTCTCGGGACGCGGTTGCGGCGCAGCATGGCAGCACCTATTTATTCGAAACCCCGCCAAGGATGTCCGCCATTGCCAGTCACCGAGACCGCCGTCAGCACCATCGCCTCCTGGATCGTCGAACGAGGACTCTCCGGCGGGTCGGAGGTCGAACTGCTTGAAGGGTTCTGCCGGCGATGCCGCGATGCCGGCATCCACCTCAGCAATGCCATGGTGATCATCGACACGCTGCACCCGGTCTATGAGGGCCGCGCGTTCAAATGGCGCGCCAAGCAGAGCAACGAGAAGTCCGGTCTTCGAGTACGGTCCGAGCAACGAGGGCGAGGCCGCGGAGAAATGGCAGCAAAGTCCGTTCAACTATCTCCTGCAATCGGGCGAAAGCGAGCTGCGCCGGCGCGCCGGCCGTGACCCCGTCGACTTTCCGATGATCGAACAGTTGCGCGCCGACGGCCACACCGACAACCTGATCATGGTGCATCGCTTCGAGCGCGAAGGCTCGGTCGGCGAGATGGACGCGGTGTATTCACACTGGGCGAGCGACCACGACGCCGGCTTTGAGGACGACCACGTCGACGCGCTGCGCAGGCTGGTGCCAACGCTGGCACTCGCGACCAAATGCATCTCGCTGGTGCGCGTCGCTGGCACCATCGCGGAAGTCTATCTCGGCCGCGATCCCGGCCAGCGCGTACTCGCCGGCAATATTTCGCGCGGCGTCACCGATTGGCTGCACGCGGTGCTGTGGTTCTCGGACCTGCGCGAATTCACTGAGCTGTCGGAACGGGTCACGCCGAGCGAGGTCATCGCGTTCCTCAATGAATATGCCGATGTCGTGATCTCTGCGATCCATGACTCGGGCGGCGACGTCCTGAAGCTGACCGGCGATGGCATCCTTGCGATCTTCGCCGCCGATGACAGCGCACGCGCTTGCGAGGCGGCGTTGAAGGCCGAGCGCACTATGCGAACCAAGCTCGCCGAGCTGATCGAACAGCGACGGCAGGAAGGCAAGGCGACCACCGCGGTCTATCTCGGCCTCCATATCGGCGACGTGTTCTACGGCAATATCGGCAGCCGCGACCGGCTCGACTTCACCGTGATCGGGCCTGCCGTCAATGAAGCCGCCCGAGTAGCCGAGATGTGCCGCTCGGCACGGCAGCCGACTTTGATGACGAGCGCGTTCATGGAGGCGGCGGGGGCGACCGAGCGGTCACGCATGGTCTCGGTCGGACGTTTCGCGCTCCGTGGCGTCGAACGGGTGCAGGAATTGTTCACGCTCGACCAGGCCGGCCGCGCGGGAACAAGGCATTAATTAAGCGCGCGCCAGCGTCGCGCACCCAATCCCGAACACAACCAGCAACGTCAGCTCGACCAGCATCGGCTGCACCACGGCCGATCCGCCGCCCACGAGCGCGTAAGACACGACGCGGCCAGTGAGCGCGATGCCGATTGCAAGCAGCGGCGCGGTCACGAGTGCGGCGGAGTTTCTGATCGCTGCCGCCAGCGCGAAGATCCCGCAGACGCCGAAGAAGCCGCCGAAATCACCGCGCAGCGTCGCGGTGCCGAGTTCGCCAACGGGTGCTACGCCGAGCAACGCGGCGGGCGCTGTCGGATTCTGGAAGAAGCGCGCCGCGAGCAGAATGCTGAGCAAGCCGACGACGCCGACAACAAAACGGACAATGAGTTGCATCATCTTCTTCCAGTTAAGATCTAACCGCCGACGAGACGCGGATCAGAAGCTGCCCGGCAAGACCGGCTGCACGATGCACGCCGATCGCGGCAACTTCAGGCGAGGTCACGATCCGCGCAAACGCGGCAGACGACGGATATTCGACGAGCGCTGCGACGTCCCACATCTGCTCGACTGTGCCGATCACCAGCGACATGATCTCCCCCGAGAACACCATGCGCCCGCCCTCGCGCTCGACGACTTGCTGCATCTTCGCGCCGTAAAGCATGTAGGCGTCGCGGCCGGACAGGTCGCTGGCGCGGCCGTCGGCGTATTGGGCGTGCTCGCGGAATTTCAGGAGATTGAGCATCGTAATCGGCTGGTCCGACGTTTCGGCCATCAGGTTGGCGATACGATCTGCCGTCGGATAAAGCGCGTTATCAACATTCATCGGCGTTCCTCCTAAAGCGTCGTCATCGCAACAGGCCGAGCGGCATCTTGCCTTGCACGATGGCGTCACTATTCGCAGGCAGATCGATCCGGAGCCCGTCGAAGCCAATGACCCAACCCGATCGCGGGCGCACGTCGGCAACGCCATCGAAGAACAACGGGTTGAGCAGCGAGGAAACGAGCGGCGGAATGAAGTGGGTGAACACCAGGAGCTTCACGCCTGCCTCGTTGGCGACCTCGGCGGCATCGACCGGGCTCGAATGATAGTTCTCGATGTCGGCAAAGATTTTTGCCACCGCCTTGTTGCCCGCCGCCCGCGCGGCATCGGCCAGCGTCTGCCGCATGCGCTGCGACTGAGCTTCGTGCACCAGCACATCGGCGCCCCTGGCATTCGCAACCACATTGCGCCATTTGGTGGTGTCGCCGGAGACGACGACCGAGCGACCCTTGTAGTCGAAGCGGTAGCCGACCGCCGGCCGCACCGGCTCGTGATTGACCTCGAATGCGGTGACCTTCAGGCCATTGTCGTCGAGCACGACCTGAGCGCCGTCGCGCGTGTCGGACATGCCGACCGCAAACGGTTTCGCGACCAGGGGCGCCGCCTCGATCGGCGTCACCTCGGGGCCGTGATGTGCGGCGCGGTAGCGGTCGTCAAGGCTGTAGGCGAGATTGAAACCGTCGACCACCTTGTCGACGCCGGGCCCGCCATAGACCGGCAACGGCTGACGCCGTCCGCCAACCCAGGTCTGCAGGCGGAATTCGCCGAGATCGCCAATATGGTCGGAATGAAAGTGCGTCAGGAATATGCCGGCGATGCGATCGGCGGGAAACAACATCAGCGCCAGTTGCTTCCAGGACTCCGGCCCGGTATCGACCACATAAGCTCGACCGCCGGCAACGATCATGGTGCAGGCCTTGGCGCGATTGCCGTCGGGCAGCGGTGACGCCGTGCCGCACAGGATGACGTGCAAACCATCGTCACCGAAATCGCTGCGGGAGGCGAACTCGGCAAAGCGCGCGCGAGCCTGGCGCTCGAACCAGTAACCGACGACGGTCGGACTGCGCAGCGCCAGCGCCACTCCACCGCCGACCGCGGCCAGGACGATCAGTAACGCCAGCAGGATGCGCGATCGTCGCGTCATGATTTTCATCTTCCTCGGGTGCGCTCGCGCTGATCCAGCAGCGCATCGACGGTCGAACAAATCACCTGTCGGGCTTGTGCCGGACTCAACCGTTGTTCCTGGCGCAGCCGATGCCAGGCCTCGAAACTGATCAGCATGTCGATCGCATCGACGAACACATGATCCCTGGCGACATCAGGCGGCAGCCGTTTCACCAGCAGCGCCCGCAACACGGCGACAAAGCGCGCATGCCCTTCGCGCAGGATCGCCGACTGGTGGCGGTGGACGACCCCGGCGCGCAAGTAAGGCGCCATGCGCTCGAAGGCCGACGCGCGCCGCTCGACCAGCTCGAGCACCTGATCACGCCACTGCGTCGACTTGAACGGCTGCTCGGCGATTGCCGCGAATTGCACCTGCAGGATCGCCGCCATCTCGCGATAAAGGCTGTCCATGTCGCTGAAGTGTCGGAACACCGAGCGGCGGCCGACACCGGCGCGGTCAGACACCTCATCAGCGCTCGGCGCGATACTACCTTCGGCGACCAGTTCCAGCATCGCCTGCACGATGCGCCGCTGGCTCGACACCGAGCGGCGATGCCGGCCGTCGGCCGGCTCGTCGACGGTGAGCGTCATCACCCCGGGATCGATTGCAGACGTGCGTCCGCGCATTGCGGTCTCCGGATTGAACTTCCGTGTTGCAACTCTTCTCGCGCCTTGACCCGCATAAGAATATATGGCACTCATAGTGTCAATAGATCGATAGCAAGAATCGAACAAAGATCTGGGAGGCCGACATGGAGGTGTTGCGGACGCCGGACGCGCGATTCGCCGGCATGCCCGATTTCGCCTTCCCGCCACATTATCTCGAGGTCGGTTCGCCGCCGTTGCGCCTGCACTATGTCGACGAGGGCAACAGTGAAGCGCGGCCGGTGCTGCTGATGCATGGCGAGCCGAGCTGGTGCTACCTGTACCGCAAGATCATCCCGCCGCTTGCCGCGCAAGGACATCGCGTTGTAGCGCCGGACCTGATCGGCTTTGGCCGCTCCGACAAGCCGGCAAAACGCAGCGACTACACCTTCGAGCGCCATGTCGACTGGATGAGCGAGTTTCTCAGCCGACTTGACCTGAAAGACATCACGCTGTTCTGCCAGGACTGGGGCGGCCTGATCGGCTTGCGCCTGGTGGCGCGGTTTCCGGAGCGCTTCGCAGCGGTCATCGCGGCAAATACAGGGCTGCCAGCCGGCGGCCGCAACATTCCATTCGCATTTCGCATCTGGCTCGCCTTCAGCCAATACGTGCCGCGCCTGCCGATCGGCGGCTTGATCAGCCGCGGCACGGTGCGGCGGCTGAACGACGCGGAGAAGCGCGCCTATGACGCGCCCTTCCCTGACGAGAGCTACAAGGCCGGCGCGCGCCAGTTTCCCGCGCTGGTGCCGATCACGGATGCCCACGCATCGGTCGCCGAATGCAAGCAGGCCTGGGAGGTGCTGGAGCGCTTCGACAAACCGTTCGTCACGGCGTTCTCCGACCACGATCCGATCACGCGCGGCGGCGATCGGCTGTTCCAGGCGCGCATCCCCGGCACCAAGGGACAGCCGCACACGACCATCCGCCGCGGCGGACACTTTTTGCAGGAGGATCAGCCGGAGCAGCTCGCACAGCTGATCCATAACGTTGCGCAGGGGGTTGCGCGATGACCCCGCCGGTCCCGGCCGCCGTGCGCTACAACGCCGATGGCGTTGCGAGGCCGTTCGTCCTCTACGGCTGGCACCTCTCTTATTATACCGGCAAGATACGCTGCTATTTGCGCTACAAACGGCTTCCGTTCGTCGACACGCCGGTCGATTTCGTCACCTTGATGATGCGGGTCAAGCGCCGCACCGGAGCGGTCGTCATGCCGGTCGTGGTGACGCCGCAGGGCGAATGGCTGCAGGAACTCGAGCGCAATCATCGACGAGCTGGAGCGGCGCTTTCCCGAACGTCCCGTTATTCCATCAACCCCGGTGCGGCGCTTCGCAGCGTATCTGCTGGAGACCTGGGGCGACGAGTGGTGGATTCCCGTCGCCATGCACACGCGCTGGAGCTATCCGGAAAACTACACGCTGTTCGAGCGCGAGGGCGGCAAGGCGCTGTTGCCGCGCTGGCCGAAATTCCTGCGCGACCGCGCGGTCGCGACAGCTGCAAACGCGATGCGCGGCTATCTCTCGCGGATCGGCATCGCGCCCGAGCAGACACCGCTGCTCGAGCGCTGGACATCGGATATGCTCGACACGCTCGACGCCCATTTTGCCGCGCATCGCTACCTGCTCGGTGACGCCCCTACCATTGGCGACTTCGGACTGATCGGCACGATGTACGGCCATCTCGGCCGCGATCCCTGGCCGAAACGCGAACTGGTCGATCAGCGCAAGCATTTGCGCGCCTGGATCGACCGCATGGCGGAGCCGGATGCCTCGACGCCATCGCTGACTGCCGGGTCCGACGACGTCCCCGCCTCGCTCGCACCAGTATTTCGCTCGATCGCAGCAGAATTCCTGCCAATGATCGAAGCGACGCTCGATGCCGTGAAGCGTCACGTCGACTCGGGCACCCGCGACCAAAACGACGTGCTGCCGCGCGGGCTTGATCCGATCACCTACCCGCTCGGATCGGGCCGATACACCCGCATCGCAGTGCCGTTCATGCTCTGGAAGATCCAGCGCCTGAATGCCGTCTATCACGCGATGGGCGCGAACGAACAAGGCGCGGTGCGGCGCTGGCTCGAGACAATCGGCTGCGCGCGCCTGCTCGATCTTTCCATTCCGCAGCTGCGCCGCGTTGCGCTCCGCGTCGCCATCGAACCGTCGGCGCATGCCGCATGACCATCACATCCTTCGACCGGACAATCGCATGAAAATCCGCAGCCTCGCAGCTCTCGTTCTTGTTGCTATCGGGCTCGCGGGCTGGGCCGTCTATCATCGCTACTGGTACTACCTGCCCGGCCTGATCGCCTCGATCCGTGACCCGGTCGGCCCCAACGTCGCCGTGCATTGGCAGACCGACTCGAATGCGGCTCCCGCGCCGGCAGCTTCACGACCACCGAACGTTGTCGTGATCCTTGCCGACGATCTCGGCTGGAACGACCTCACCTTCAACGGCGGCGGGGTCGCCGGCGGCGCAGTACCGACGCCGCGGATCGATTCGATTGCCAAGGACGGCATGCTGTTCACGCAGGCCTATGCCGGCAACGCTACCTGCGCGCCGTCACGCGCCGCCATCATGACCGGGCGCTACGCGACGCGGTTCGGCTTCGAATTCACGCCGGCACCGATCGCGTTCTCAAGGCTGATTAGCACCTACCACTCGGAAAACGGCCAACCGATGATCTATCACGCCGAGCTCGAGAACGACTATCCCGAGTTCGATCGACGAGCTGACCGTGCCGACGTCGGAGACGATGATCGGCCAGCTCATGAAGACCAAAGGCTACCACACCATGATGCTCGGCAAGTGGCATCTCGGCGGCACGCTAACGACGCGGCCGGAAGCGCGCGGCTTCGACGAGGCTCTCGCCTTCTATGCCGGCGCGTCGATGTATCTGCCGACACGCTCGGCCAGTGTCGAAAACTCGATGCAGGATTTCGATCCGATCGACAAATTCCTGTGGGCGAACCTGCCGTTCGGCGTGCGCTACAACGGCTCGAAGCAGTTCGAGCCTGCGGAATACATGACGGACTATCTCGCCAAGGAGGCGGCACAGGCGATTCAAGCCAACAAGAACCGGCCGTTCTTCATGTATCTTGCCTTCAACGCGCCCCACACGCCGTTGCAGGCGCTGAAGTCGGATTACGAGGCGCTCGGCCAGATCACCGACCACCGGCTGCGGGTCTATGCAGCAATGATCCGCGGCCTCGACCGCGGCGTCGGCACCGTGCTGGATGCGCTGAAGGCTGCCGGCCTCGACGACAACACACTCGTCATCTTCACCAGCGACAACGGTGGTGCCGGCTATATCGGCCTGCCCGAGATCAACAAGCCGTTCCGCGGCTGGAAGGCGACGTTCTTCGAGGGCGGCCTGCACGTGCCGTTCTTCATCCGATGGCCGGGGCATGTGCCTGCCGGCAGCAAGTTCAGCCGGCCGGTCGGTCACGTCGATATCTTTGCGACCGCTGCGGCCGCCGCCGGCGCGAGCATGCCGCAGGATCGCGTGATGGACGGCGTCGATCTCGTCAAATTCGCGACCACACGCGCGACCAGCGATCCACACAAATCGCTGTATTGGCGCAGCGGCGACTACAAGGTGCTGTTGAGCGAAGGCTGGAAGCTGCAGGTCTCGGCCCGACCCGACAAGACCTGGCTGTTCGATCTCAACAAGGACCCGACCGAGAAGCAGAATTTGGCGGACGCGGTGCCGGCGAAAGCCGCCGAGCTCAAGGCGCTGCTGGCGAAGGTCGACGCCGAACAGGTCAAGCCGCTGTGGCCGTCCCTGCTCGAGGGACCGATCGTGATCGACACGCCGTCGAGCTATCCGGTCAAGCCAACGGACGAATTCATCTACTGGGCAAACTAGCCGAACGATGAAGCTCGCGCACACACAACTCGTTCGTCTTGCTGCACTCGGCGTCGCCGCGCTTGCGGTGGCGGGCTGGTGGTGGCCGATGCGCGATCCGACGCCGCCGGGCGTTTGCTTGCGCGCCGACGATCGTCCGTCGTTTCCGGGTGACGGCATGGTCTGGATCGAACCGGGCCGCTTCAAGATGGGTTCCGAGGCTTATCGCATCGAGGAAGCGCCGGTGCACGAGGCCGCCGTCGATGGCTTCTGGATCGACAGCCACGACGTCACCAACGCGCAGTTTGACCGCTTCGTGCGCGAGACCGGCTATGTCACCCGCGCCGAACGGCGCAACGGCAACCTGGTTCCCGGTGCGTTCGTGTTCATCGCACCCGACGACGTGCATGATCTGCACGCGATCGAGCAGTGGTGGAAGTTCGTGCCCGGCGCGAACTGGCGGCACCCGGAGGGTCCACGCAGCGATATCGCCAACCGGATGAACCACCCGGTCGTGCAGGTCGCTTCTGAAGATGCCGAGGCCTATGCTCACTGGGCCGGCCGATCGCTACCGACCGAAGCGCAGTGGGAGTTTGCCGCGCGCGGTGGCCTCGACGGCAAGACCTTTGTCTGGGGCGACGAGGCCGATCATGAGGGCGAGCCGCAGGCCAACTTCTGGCATGGCGTGTTTCCCGTGCTCAATCTTGGCGCCAAGGGTTACAAGGGCACCTCGCCGGTCGGCTGCTTCCGTCCCAACGGCTACGGGCTTTACGACATGGCCGGCAATGTCTGGCAATGGACGCGCGACCCCTGGAGCGGCAGCGGCAGCGACGCCGACGTGCCCTACGCCCCGTCGGCGCGAAATTTTCGCGTGATCAAGGGTGGCTCATTTCTTTGCGCCGCCAACTTCTGCGCGCGCTACCGGCCGGCCGCGCGACAACCGGGCGATGCCGGTGTCGGCACTTCGCATATCGGCTTTCGCACCGTGTTGGCCGCGACCCCGCGCGTGAGCAACTAGACGCTCGATTTTCGCCTCCGTGCCAGCGTGTTGTCGCGACGACGCCACTGCGCATCACGTAGCCGTCCATGAAACATGCAACGCCGGACGCCCTTGCGCCTCCCCTCAATCTTGTTACCGTCCGGCCAGTGCGAAGAAGGGACTGATTGATGATCGACGACAATGCGCGGCCACGTGTGCCGGCACAGGAAAATTTTGATCAAAATCGTGCGGCCTTTGCCGGACTGGGACTCAGACAACGCTTCGAGCGCATCTTTACAACAAACTTATGGGGCGCGCCGACTTCGCCCTCGGGACTGGGATCGGAGCCAGACCAGACAACTGTGCTCGCGAGAGATTTGCCGCAATTGCTCGAACGCCTCAAAGTCCGCAGCCTCCTCGATGCGCCTTGTGGCGACGCATCGTGGATCGGCCGAGTCGCTCTTCCTGTTAGCTATATCGGCGTGGACATCGTGCCGGCGATCATCGATCGCCTGCAAGCGCAGGGCTCGGCCGAGCGCGAATTCAGGTACGGAGACATCACGACGGATCAACTGCCGGCGGCGGATGCAATTCTCTGCCGCGATTGCCTGGTGCACTTGAGCAATGCCAACATCAAGCGTGCAATCGCAAATTTCAAGCGATCGGGTTCAGTCTATCTGATGTTGACGACGTTTGCGCAATTAAAGGTCAATCGCGATATCGAGGACGGCGATTGGCGTCCGCTGAATTTTTGCGCTGCACCGTTCAATTGGCCGGAGCCGCTCCAACTTTTGAGCGAACAATGCACGGAAGCCAATGGCTTCTATCACGACAAATCGCTCGGGGTCTGGCGACTCGCGGATATCGCCGGCTGAAAACCGGCTGGCGTCGGCCGAAACCCGGCGTCATACTGCGCGCAAAAATCGACAAACGGGAGGCTACGCTGTGGGCGCGCAAATGTTCGATTTCACCAAGCTTTTCGCCGCCGATCTGCCGGCGCCATCAGGCAAGTGGTCAGGTCTTGCGAAGTACAACTTCACTGGCGGCAACAACGACGCCCCGCAGATCCCGCTCGACGATCTGGTGGCAGCGGCGACTAACGTGCTCCGCCGCGAGGGGCGCAATCTCGCCGTCTATAATCTCGGCACCGGCCCGCAAGGCTATGTTCCGCTGCGCGACTTCATCGCCGGCAAGCTGAAGCGCGACGCCGGCATGTCCTGCGACCGCGACAACATCCTCGTCGTGTCGGGCTCGCTGCAGGCCCTCGACCTGATCAACGCGCTGCTACTCAATAAGGGCGACTGCGTGATCGTCGAGCAGGAGACCTATCAGGGGACGCTGTCGCGTCTTGCCCAGCGCGGCGTGCGCGCGATCGGCGTGCCGCTCGACAATGACGGCATGCGCATGGATGCGCTGGCGGCCACTCTCGCCGACCTCAAGGCGCGCAACATCAAGCCGAAATTCATCTACACCATCCCGACGGTGCAGAATCCGACGGCGACGATCCTGACTCAGGCGCGGCGCCTCGAAATGTTGCGGCTTGCCGAAGAATACGGTGTCCCGATCGTCGAGGACGACTGCTATGCCGACCTGATCTGGGACCGGCAGCGCCCGCCCGCGATCTATGCATCAGCGAAGAATGACAATGTCATCTATATCGGCTCGTTCTCGAAATCGATCGCGCCGGCGCTGCGCGTCGGCTACATCGTCGGGAACTGGACAGTGCTATCGCGCCTGCTGGCGCTTAAGAACGATGGCGGCACCGGCGCGCTGGAACAGATGATTCTCGCCGAGTACTGCATCAATCATTTTGCCGATCACGTCGAAAGCCTGACGCGGGGCTTGAAGGTGAAGCTCGATTGCCTCACCGCGGCGCTCAGCGAATCCTTCGGCACGTCGGCTGAGTTCGAAACGTCGAAGGGTGGCATCTTCCTGTGGGTCAAGCTGCCTGACGGCGTCGACACAATGAAGCTGTCGCAGAGCGCGTCAAAGGCAGGCGTCGCCATCAACCCCGGGCCGGAATGGTCGACCAACGCGTCGTTCTCGAAAAACCGGCTGCGGCTGTGCTTCGCCCATCCGGCACCCGAAGACATCCGTCGCGGGGTGCAGACGCTGGCCGAAATCTGCCGCAACGAATTCGGCGTTCCGCAGGTGATCGCCAACGTTGCCGGCTAAAACAAAAGCGGCGCCGAAATGGCGCCGCACGGCCTTGCGCGATGACTGACCTCGCCTAGGAGCTCTTGTTCGAACCGTCGTCCTGATCGGTCGAGCGCGTGCCGGCGTCCTTTGGTCCATGAATGCCGTTCGGGCGCGGCAGATTGGCCGACCCACTGGTGATCTGCGAAACCACCGGCAACGCGACCAGCGCGAGCAGCGAAGCAAGAATGAGAGCGGGCACTGTCATGGCAGGTCTCCCCGAGACGGGCTTATAACTAGGCAGAGCCTGTTCGTGTTCCCATAGATTTGCCGAAATCGTGAACTCGCAGGACCGGCATGGCACCATTCGCCAGCAGGATTCTTGAAGAACGACACGGGATTCTGACGCCGGTCGTGTCGGCCGTAACCTTGTGAATTTGCCTTAATTGCACGTGTCAGTGCGGCGGCCGCCGGAATTTCACCGCGCAATCCCCATCAAAGCACCCGCATTTTCGGCCCAAATCCGCGCCGGGGTCGGCGCAAGGGGAACTTACTAATGAAGATTCGGAGTGGGATGTTTGCGGCCGCAGTCGTGGTCGCGACATGGTCCGGAACCGGTGTATCAGGAGCCGCGAGCGGCGAGTTCTACAGCTCCGCCGAAGTGCTGAAATGGATGAACAGCTATCGCAACAAGCCCGATCCGATGCAGGCGGCGATGGCGATCCATCAACTGAGTGGTTTTGGCGAATTGCGCAGCCAGGAATCGGCGGGCGTCTATGTCGGCTTCGCCGCCGGCGTGCTCGCTGCCAATCCGGCCAAGGCGCGCGCACTGGTCAACAAGATGCTGCCAATGCCAGCCGAAGATCAGTGGCTGGTGGTGCGCGCGATTGCCTATTCCGGAGTGCCGACTTGGCGGATGTTGCTGACTGATATCGCAGCACGGGTGCCGGCGCGCGGACCGATGTTGCAGAAATATGTCGCGGGCACGTTGCCGACCCTGCGGCAATACAAGGTCGAGACCACGTCGTCGAACTGGACCGATCGTTTCGCCGAATACATGCCGTTTCATGACAAACCCAAAGCTGCGCCTGCGGTGCTGAAGCCCAGCCCCGAACTGCTCGACACTTTCTGGGGCTTCTACTATGCGACCGGCGACACCACCGCATTGCAGAACATCATCAGCCTGTTGCCGTGGTCGACCGATCGCGACGACGTGCAGCGGCTGACACTCGGCGGCATGGCGAAGTACACGCTGGCCGAAAACGCCTCGCGCGACACCGTCCTGCTGGCCACGATCAAGGCGGTCCGCGGTTCCGAGCCGAAGGATGTTCAGCCGGTGCTGGACCAAGTGATCGAAGCGGCTGACAATGTCGACGTCTCGCACGTCCGCAGCGAAATGCTGGCGTCACTCGACGAACTGAAACGCAAGGGCTCGGCAACCAAACGCAACGTGACGTTCTGGGGCCAGGTCGGCGAAGGCGCGGTCGCGGCGGGCTGCATTGGGCTCGCGGTGGCCAGCGTCGGCGTCGCGGGCATCCCGTGCGTGGTCGGCGGCGCGGCGTCTGCTGGCGCGCTCAATATCTGGTCGTCGCAGCAGAACTAAAGGCAAATTGGGGATTAATGTCATGCCCCGTGAAAGCGGGGCATCCAGTAACCCGCAGCGCTTGTGAGTCTCATGTGCGCTTCGGATTACTGGATCGCCCGGTCATAGGCGAGCGAAGCGACGCCGTTCTTCGAACGGCTATGCCGGGCGATGACAGCTCACGATGTTGAATTGCTCAAAATCCCCCGTATCCAAAATGGACACGCTGGGTGACGTCGTAGGTCGCCTTGCTCAGGGGATAGGCGTAGTCGACGCGCAGCGGACCGAGGATCGAATCCCAGACGAGGCCGGCGCCGACCGATGAGCGGACCGTGCGCGAGTTGCCGACTAATGAGCTCGACAGCGAGGGGCTATATTTCGAGGCGCCATTGCCCCACAGGCTGCCGGCGTCGGCGAACACCGCCGCTTTCAAGCCCATGCTTTGCGGGATGAACGGGATCGGTGCCTGCAGCTCGTAGGACGTCGCCCAATAGGCGTTGCCGCCGAGATTGTCGTGAGTTGTCCCGGGCGTGAGATCGCGCGGGCCAAAGCCGTTTGGCGCGAAGCCGCGTACCAGCGTTGGGCCGCCGAAGAAGCCGTCGATCAGCGGCAGCGATTGTCCGCCCCAAGGCGTGATGTAGCCGCTCTGCGCATGGACGATGCCGGTGATGCCCGCTGGCAGCTCGTGATAGTAGCGCAGGTCGTCGGTGTTGCGCAGGAACTTGACGTCGCCGCCGAGGCCCGCGACGTCATTGCTGTTGCGGATCTTCAAGCCCGAGGTCGGGCTGCGCTCGGAGTTCGAGCGTGTCGTAGGTCAGCCCGTAGCCGATCATCGACACCCATTGCGGCCCTGCCGCAGCAGCGTCCTGCACCGGGATCGAAGCGACGCCGCGTGTGGGATCAAGGGCGATCGACTGATTGCGCAGCGAGTAGGTCCAGGCCGCGCCGAGCGTGTCCGATATCGGCGTGCCGATGGTCAGCGAGCCGCCGTAGACGAGGCTGCTATACGACTGGAAGCTGCTTGAATTGGTCTGCTTCCCGAACAGGTCGACGCCGAGCGAGACGCGCTGGCCGAAGATGTAGGGCTCAGTGAATCCGACGTCAAAACCTCTGCTGTATTGGCCGTAGCTGACCGAGACCTTGCCGACCTCGCCCCGCCCCAACAGATTGGTGTCGCTGACGTTGACCTCGCCGATCCAGCCGTCCTGGTCGCCATAGCCACCGGAGATCCAGAAATTGCCGGTGTTCTGCTCCTCGACGGCGACATCGAGAATGACGCGATCCGGCGACGAACCCGGCTTCTTCGTGAACTTCACGGTCTTGAAGTAGCCGAGCTTCTTCAGCCGCGTTTCCGCGGTCTCGACCAGCGCGCGATTGTAGGGGTCGCCCTCGCCGATCTCGATCTCACGGCGGATGACGTTGTCGCGCGTCGTGGTGTTGCCGTGGATCTCGATGCGCTCGACATAGAGTGGAAGCGCTTGTGTCACCCGGTAGACGACATCGACCGTACGGCGATCGGCAGAGCGCACCAGCTCCGGCCTGACGTCGGCGAACGGCTTGCCGTATTTGGCCAGATCCCGCGACATCGCCTCGGCGCTCTTGTCGATGAGGTCGGCGTTGAAGCTGTCGCCCTCGCGGGTGCGCAACTGGCCGCGCAAGACGCTGCCGTCGATATCGCCAAGCGCAGAGTCGATCGTCACCGCGCCGAGATGATATTGCCGGCCCTCGTCCACGGAGAAATTCAGGACGAATGATTTCTTGCCGGGATCGTAGGTTGTCACCGCCGATTTCACGGTCGCGTCGGCATAGCCGTGTGCCCGATAGAGGCGCTGCAACCGCTCGCGATCAGCCTCGACCTGGTCGGGATCATAGAGGTCGTTGTCGAGCAGGAAGCTCAGAACGTTGGTCTCGCCGCTCTTGATGGCGTCCTTCAGGGTTCGCGCGGGAAACGCGCTGTTGCCTGAGAACGTGACTTCGCGGATGCCGGTGCGTTCGCCTTCCTTGATCTCGAACACGAGATCCTGGCGGCCATTGGCTTGTGCGATCGTGTTCGGCGCGATCTCGGTGTTGAAGCGCCCGCTATGGTGGTAGGCGTCGAGCAGCCGCTCGACATCGTCGTGGATTAGCGCTCGCGAGAGCGGTCCGTCTTTCTTCGACTGGACGAGAGGCTGCAGCTTGGCGTCGGACAGATTCCTGTTACCCTCGAAGACCACCCTGGCAATGACCGGATTTTCGTCGACTTTGACGCGAATGAGGCCACTGTCACGACGGATCGTGACCTTGGCAAACTCGCCGCTGCGATACATCGCCTTCAGGCCGGCATCGAGATCGGCGTCCGTCAGCCCGCCGCTGCCGGTTTGATGGAAGAAGGCGTTGATGCTGTCTGTGCCGAGGCGATGATTGCCCTCGATCGATATGGCAGTCTCGCTCGCCGAGGCCACCGATCCGATCAGCAGCCCAGCGGCGGCCATGGCCGCAACTCTCCGACGATGCATTCGCTGGTGTGTCCCGCGGAGCCCTGCCCAAATCCCGGGCTGATCAGACGGGTGCGGTTTGGCTCGAAAATGACGACAATCGTCTGAATTTGCGGCTTAACGTGGCCGAAACGCCACAAGCATTGACGGCCGGCCGACGTGTTTCGTCGGCCGGAGCAACAGTACCCTCACAGCCCCGAACCGAGCGCTATTCCGCCGGATACATCGCCTCGAGTTCGTCCCGGCGATGGTCGTGGTGGCGCTGCTGCATAAGCCGGCGGTGCAACCACGCCGTAAGATCGATCAGCATCTGGCGGAATACCGAACGGCGGAAGTGCGAAGAGAATTCGCGGTTGATCAGAAGCGGCCGCCAATAGGTCGTCTGCCAGTCGCGATAGCCGGCAAACAGCTGCTGCGACTGCTCTTGCTTGACCGACAAGAACGAGCAATTGCACTGGGCGCGGATCTGGACGTGCCCCTGCTGATCGAACATGAAGTCGTGACGGCTTGGAATGTGGTGCAGCCAGCCTTCCTTGATCTCAAAATCCTCCGGCATGGTCCGCAAGGATGTGATCATCGGGCTGACATCAAGGTACGTCATGGAGCTCTCCTTTTCGGCCGGGAGCTGTGCCGAGCTTTCAAGCGAGCACGGCGTCATGTGAGGGCCGGCCAGCGAAATAATCTCAGCGGACAGAATTCAGTTCCGCACGTCACGAAAAAGAGCTTTGCCCGACGGGCTTGCGACCCCGCCGCATGACTTGGGTATCGCAAGTTGGACGCCGCGACCGCGTTGCTCCTGCCTCCGTTCAGCCAAAGTCCATTGGACGAGGTTGTCCCATTTTGGGTAGCCTGACGGAATTCCGCCCGTCGATTGGCTCATAATGAAAATCAAGCAAATCCGCGCCTTCGCGATCAAGAGCGACATGTCCGGCGGCAAGGCGGTGACCCCGCCCCGGCGTCCGTCCTGGCTCGACTCCGCGGAGGTCGCCGGCCCGATGTCGCGCTTTGCGCGCTACAAAAGGCTGCGCTCCACTTGGCGGCCCAACCTGCCCGCGGTCGGCTGTCTCGTCATCGCCGAGGATGGCAGCTTCGGCTTCGGCATCTCGCGGTACGGCAATCCGGTCATCGCACTGATCAACGAACACATCGGCCCGTTGTTGACCGGCGAGAGCTGCACGGCGACCGAGCGCCTTTGGGACATGATGGTGAGGATCGTCTCGCCCTATGGCCCTGGGGGACTGGCGAGCTACGCAATCAGCGCGGTTGATCTCGCGTTGTGGGATTTGAAGGGCAAGCTGTTGAAGGCGCCGGTCTATGAACTGCTCGGCGGGCCGGCGCGCGAAAAGCAGGTTTGCTACGCCACCGGCAATGACAGCGACTGGCACATTGAGCTCGGTTTCACCGCAACCAAGCTCGCCTGCCCCTACGGCACCGCAGACGGGCTCGGCGCAATCAACGGCAATGAAGAGCTGGTGGCGCGGACGCGAACGCTGATCGGACCTGGTGTCGAGCTGATGCTCGACTGCTGGATGGCGTTCGACGTCGAATTCACCGTTCGTCTCGCCGAACGGCTTAAACCCTACGGCCTGAAGTGGATCGAGGACTGCCTGCTGGCCGACGACATGGATGGCTGGACCACGCTGCGCCGGCGCCTGCCCTGGCAAACGCTTGCAACCGGCGAACACTGGTATGCGGTGGCGCCGTTTGCGCAGGCCGCAGCGCGGCACGACATCGATGTGCTGCAGCCCGATATCGCCTGGGTCGGCGGCATTACCGCCACGGTCAAGATCTGTCATCTCGCCGAGGCCGCAGGCATCGCGGTGATCCCGCACGCGGCGATGAACACGCCCTATGGGCAACACCTTTGCTACGCGATGCCGAACGTGCCGTGGGGCGAGTTCTTCCTCGGCAGCCCACCCGGCGTGCCCTTGGCCGAGCTGACGCTTTTTCCGGGTCAGCCGGTGCCGCAGCATGGTTCGCTCATGCCGTCTGATGATGCTGGCTTCGGCCTCAACGTCACGCTGGAGGATATCGAACGCATGAAGGTTTGATTTGAGCCGTCGCAGCGGCAACCGAACTGAAGAACAAAAACGCTGGGGGAAGTCCAATGACGATCGCAATTGACCAGACCGGCTCCGCGCCGGCCAAGACGGACGCGGCTGAGCGCGCCGCCGACAAGGCCATGGTCCGGCTGCTGCCGTGGCTGCTGTTGATGTACATCTTCGCCTATCTCGACCGCGCCAATCTCGGCTTCGCCAAGAACGCGTTCCAGGCCTCGACAGGGATCAGCGAAGCGGCCTATGCGTTCGGCGCCGGTATTTTCTCGATCGCCTACGCCTCGATCGAAATTCCGAGCAACATCATGCTGCGCCGGTTCGGCGCGCGGCTGTGGCTCGCCCGCATCATGATCACCTGGGGCATCGTCTCGGCATGCATGATGTTCGTGAACAGCGCGACCTCGTTCTATGTCGTGCGCGTGCTGCTCGGCATCGCCGAAGCCGGTTTCTTTCCGGGCGCCGTCTACTTCATGACGCAATGGTTTCCCGATGCGCGGCGCGCCCGCGTCATGGGCCTGTTCTATTTCGGCGCGCCGTTGAGCTTCGTGTTCGGCGGACCGCTGTCCGGCTTCCTGCTCGATGCCGACGGCACCTGGGGCTTGCACGGTTGGCAGTGGATGTTCCTGATCGAGGGATTGCTCGCCTCGGTCGTCGGCTGCGTGGTGCTGGTCACGCTTGCCGATAGCCCAGCCAAAGCAAAATGGCTGACGGCTGAGGAGAGCACCGCGTTATCCGCGGTGATATCAGCCGAAGAGCGCCACAAGGCTGCTCACGGCGCACACAACCTGCTCGCCGGCCTGTTGAACTGGCGCGTGCTCTATCTCGGGCTGATCTATTTCCTGATCCAGATCTGCGTCAGCGGCGTCGTGTACTACCTGCCGGCGCAGGTCGGGCGGCTGCTCGGCCGCAACGTCGGCTTTGTGGTCGGCGTCGTCACGGCGATCCCGTGGGCCTGCGCGATCGTCGCCTGCATTGTGGTGCCGCGGATCGCTGACATGACCGGCCAGCGGCGACTGGTCGCGTGCGCGACGATGCTGGCGTGCGCGGCCGGCGTGTCGCTGTCATCGGCGCTCGCGCCGATGCCGGTGGCAGCGCTCGCTGCGCTTTGCGTCGCAGTGGCCGGCTTCATCGCGGTGCAGCCGCTGTTCTGGACCTTCCCCGCAGCCTATCTCGGCGGCGGCGCGGCCGCCGCCGGGCTCGCACTGGTCAATACCATCGGCGCACTCGCCGGTTTCGTCGCGCCGAACTATCGCTTGTGGGCTGATGTCACGTTCGGCGCCGGCGCCGGGCTTTACGCACTTGGCCTGACGACGGTGCTCGGCGCGATCATGATCGCGTTGACCGCGATCGTGCTGCGGCCGAAGGCTGCACCCCAAATCTCAGACCGCATGAGACAAACATGAACAGCATCGATCTCAAAGGCCGCGTCGCCATCGTCACCGGCGGCGCGCGCGGCATCGGCTTTGCGATCTGTGAGCGCATGCTGACGTCAGGCGCATCGGTCGCGATCTGGGACGTCGATCAGGACGCGATGGCGCGGGCGAAATCCGCGCTCGCGAACATAGGCAAGGTGTTTACGGCAAAAGTCGACGTCACCGACGAGAACTCGATTGCGCCGGCAGTGGCGTCGCTCATGAAAGACGACGGCAAGATCGACATCCTCGTCAACAATGCCGGCATCACCGGCGGCAATGCACCGACCTGGGAGCTATCGCCGCAGGTGTGGCGGGAGGTGATCAACGTCAACCTGATCGGGCCGTATCTCATCTCGCGCGCGGTGGTCACGCACATGATGGCGGCGAAGTACGGGCGCATCGTCAACATCGCCTCGATCGCCGGCAAGGAAGGCAATCCCAACGCGTCGCACTACTCAGCCTCGAAGGCCGGCGTGATCGGCCTGACCAAATCGCTCGCCAAGGAGGTCGCGACGTCGGGCGTGCTGGTGAACTGCATCACACCGGCGGCGGCGAAGACGGAAATGTTTAGCCAGATGACCGAGCAGCACATCAATTACATGCTGTCAAAAATCCCGATGAACCGCTTTGTCGCGGTGGAAGAAATCGCCGCACTGGTCGCCTGGCTGTCGTCGGAAGAATGCTCGTTCTCGACCGGCGCGGCGTTCGACATCTCGGGCGGACGCGCGGTTTACTGACGACCACCGGCGCCGGATAAGTGACTGCATTCAAAGGCGTTTGAGCGATTTTTAGTGGAGTTTTGCGTGCTCACACTGAAATGACCGACCGGTCAGTCATTTCGTGATGGCCTCTTTGGTGCGCACGACCCTGCGGGTTTCCCGTCGAATGGCTCCGGCAAGACGCCCCAGCCTGCGGCGGCCTGCTCAAGGGCCGCCGCCAGCAAGGTCTTACTTGCCCATCGCCGTCTGGGCTGCCTGAATTTTCGCTTTCACCGCATCGAGGTTGAAACTCGCGCCCTTTTGCATCGGCGGGAACTCGATCGCGCTCTGGGCCAGCTTCTCCACCTCTTGCTGGACGAACACAAACCGCCAGAACTCATATTTGAACCAGCCGAAGTATTCTTGCGCGCCGTCTTTGGTTCCGTTTTCGGGCCAGCCCGTGCGTTCGAACGGATCGAGGCGAAGGTTGGTGATGTATGGCACGTCGGGTTTGGTCTTATCGCCCAGCCACCCCCCGGGCTGATCGATGAAACGATACTTGTAATCATCAATGCGAACGGCACCCAGATCGCTTTCGCCGAAATACCAGACTTCGTGGCGCTTCGACGGGCCCTTGCCCGTGATCATGTCCATCTGGTTGTAACCGTCGAGATGCACCTTGTAGGCGCGGTCGCCGATCTGCTTCCCTTTGATGAGTTCCTCGACGATGTTCGGATTGCCGGCCGCGGCCAGAAACGTCGGGAACCAGTCGAGTCCCGAGATAATGCCGTTTTCGACCTTGCCCGCCGGCACCTTGCCGGGCCAGCGGATCATCGCCGGGACGCGGAAGCCGCCCTCCAACACTGTGCCCTTGCTCTGCGCAAACGGGGTTTGTCCGCCGTCCGGCCAGGTGAACACCTCGGTGCCGTTGTCGGTGGTGAAGACGACGATGGTGTTGTCGTCGACGCCCATGTCCTTCAACTTCTGCATGACAAGGCCGACGTCGTCGTCGAGCTGCGCCATGCCGGCTTCATGGATGGTCCAGCCGTTCTTGGAGTTGCGCAGCGCTTCGTATTTCGGCGACAGATGGGTGACGATGTGCATCCGCGTCGGATTGAGCCAGAGGAAGAACGGCTTGTTGTCGGACTTGGCTTTCTCGATGAACTTGAGCGCCAGGTCGCGGATTTCGTCGTCCACGGTTTCCATGCGCTTCGGATAAAGCGTTCCGGCGTCCTCGATCTTCTGTTTGCCGACCTTGCCCCAGCGCGGGTCCACGGTGGCATCGTCCACGTCGGTCGCCCACGAATGGACCATATTGCGCGGACCAACCGCGTTCAGCAGGTCCTGCGGATAAGCGGGATGCGCGGGGTCTTCCATCGCGTCGAGGTGATAGAGGTAGCCAAAAAACTCGTCGAAGCCGTGCACCGTCGGCAGAAACTCGTTCTTGTCGCCGAGGTGGTTTTTGCCGAATTGGCCGGTGGCGTAGCCCATTGCCTTTGAGCGCAGTCGCGATCGTCACGGCTTCCGCTGGGATGCCTGTGGGTGCGCCCGCCTGGCCGACGGTCGTCATGCCGGTGCGGATCGGCAGTTCACCGGTGATAAAGTTGGCACGACCCGCCGTGCAACTTGCCTCGGCGTAGTAGTCAGTGAACAGCATGCCTTCGGCAGCGATCTTGTCGATATTGGGAGTCCGTCCTGC
The DNA here is from genome assembly GCA_963763485.1 of uncultured Alphaproteobacteria bacterium. Lineage (GTDB taxonomy): Bacteria > Pseudomonadota > Alphaproteobacteria > Rhizobiales > Xanthobacteraceae > CAWCKS01. The sequence continues at coordinate 119,859 of CAVXOW010000004.1, forward strand.
CATCATGCCGCGGTGATAGGCACCGATGTTCCAGATGCCGATATCATCGCCCATGATGACAACGATGTTCGGCCGCTGGCCGGCCGCCGGCTGCGCGGGTTGAGCCTCAGCAGTGCTTACGGAGCTGATCGCCGGAAGCATTGACGCCGCCAGCAGCGAGCTGCTGCTTAGCAACAGATCGCGACGCTTCATTCCACTACTTGATTGCGACGTGTCGTCACTGCGGCGAGACTCGCTCATGTGCGCTCCTGGTTCGATATTCGTTGCCGAGACCGCGGCACGCTACAAAGCAGGTCTGTCGCACTCCACCGAGGAAACTCCTCGAATGCGCCGGGAAAAAACCCGGTCTCTCGTTCAGCTTCGAAGAGCGAGCTGATCGTGCGCTGCTTCTCAATGATTTGGGCGCCCGAGCGATTTCGCCAGGCTTTCCAGGTTTTGGGGATCGATTTAAATCAGGCCGTGCCGGGGCGCGTCGGTGTCGGCGATCAGAAGGAACGCTGTTGCGACAATAGACGGCATGACGAAAGCGAGCTCAGCAGCGCGCTCGGGACATCATGCTTAGCTGTCAAATCCTGACGCACTGCATTCGCGTCGTTGCACAGCGTGCGCAGATCAATGACTCAACGATATTCGCAATCTTGTGGTCTCGATAGCGGGAGTCGCGGCGACGCAAAGCGGGGTTTTTCCGGATGGTTGGCTGCAAGTCGGACTGGCTTGAAGGTTGAGTCTATCTTCAACTGCGCCGCAATCGTGGGTGTGTCGGGCGATGGTATTTGAAAGTGTGGCCAAGCCGAACAGTTCAATGTCACTGAGTGGCGATCCGCAGTTTTTCGCAGCAGGTTCACGATCGCTCTTTGCGATGACCGTACACGTCGCGTTTGTCGTTGCCGCGATGAGTGCCGGTTCAGCCCAAGAGGCGACGAAAGATCTGTTGGCTGTTCAAATTCGCGACCAGGGCTACAGCTGCGATAAGCCGGTCAACGCGCAACGGGATGTGTCGCGCTCGCGGCCGGGCGAAGCGGTCTGGCTTCTCAAATGCGCGACCGAAACTTACCGGCTCAGACTAATTCCAGACATGGCCGCTCGCGTCGAACGCCTCAACTAGCGCCACGACGTTTCTCGAGAGAGTGCAGGGTCGAACAGCGGCTGGATCAGCGTGGCGGTGTTGTTTGCCATGCCCCATGGAGTCGTGAGCCTGATTGTCCGTCCGGCAAGATTCAGGTTGCCTTGCGTCAAGATACCACTGGTGACAGCGGCCACGTTGCCGTCGCAGTCGACGATCGGAGCGCCTGACGCGCCATGGTCAAGCACATAACGGTCGTTGTTGCGCTCCCGAATATCCCACATCTCGAACAGACCTGATCCAGGCGGCACCTTGGCAAACGGGTGATCGGAGGGAATCTCGCCGCTGGCCATGACTTCAGAGAACTTGCCCTTGGCAAAGCGGAGGCCATCGACATAGGCGATACTGCGGACCGGTTCGTTCTTTGAAAGTGGAGTCTCGCGAAGCTTGAGAGGTCTCGCCCGTGGAAAGGGCTCCGCAAGCTCCAGGAGCGCAAGTCCCTCGGGAAGTCCTTTGACAATTGAAAGTAACCGGGCCTTCACGCGAACGCTGGTGTCCTGCTGCCGCACGTCGACCATCCTCCATTCGCCTTTCGGCAAAATGGGAACGTCGTCGACGAAATGGGCGATCGACACCAAATAGCGCGCACTCCGGAAAAACCAGGCCGTCGCACGATATCCGTCAAGCTGCGCTTCGGGTCTCTCCGCATCGATGAAGTATCGCGAGATACCGACCGTGGTTGCCACAAGCGTCGAAGGGTCAATGCAGCTGTCCTGCGCTCGGGCGCATTGTATCATCACGAGGGTGATCAGGAATGTCGTCACCGGGATAGTGAGGCGACAGGCATCACCTCGATGCCAGCGCGCTGACCCGAGCAACTCAGCTACCGAAAGCCCCATTCGCGCCCCCATAACCGCCCTTGCGCTGGGGCAATTTAGGGCATGCAGAACGACCGGCGTCTACGAGGTGCCAAATCCGGTAAAGGCGATTTGTCGAAGCCTATGTCTTTGAAGCAACACGGCCACGACGTTCGGTTCCAGCGCCCATCATGCCGCGAGTTGTGGGTTAATCGGCGATTCGGATCATTCTTTTAAGTCAGCATTTTTCCAGAGTCGGGAACTGCCGGCTGCAAGAGAGTATGTTCAAGGCCACCCCGGCGATTGAGGCCACGCGCGCTCTCGCGTCGGCAAAGTTATCCAACGCAATTGCAGGCGCCGAGAGAAATGGCGCAGGGCCAAAACTCCTGTACGTGCTAAACTTGCATTCTGATCGATGTTCGCGCGTCCGTCCACGCGCGGAAAGTCATCTCAGGTGCCGTGATGACGAAAGCGCGTCCGGTCATCGGAAGGCTGGTGATGCCGGCAAGTTGCGCCGGCACGGCTGCAGCGTTCGGCAACTTTGTCGTCTGTGATGCCCGCGCTCGGGGCGATGAACTGGGTCAAATCCCCAGCATCGCCCGCGCGTCATCGGCGCAACATGCCAACACTCGATCCCGACAATATTAGATCCGAATCGGGGGAGCCATGTTTGTACGCGCTCTAGTTCAAAGCACTTCGCGCAATGTGAGCTCCGGTATCGCTGTCGTGGCGCTTGTTTTCATGGCGGTCGTATCGACGCCAGAGAGTTCGGTGGCCGATGAAAGCGGCGTCAGCTTTTGGGTTCCCGGCTTCTTCGGCAGCCTCGCGGCCACGCCGCAGCAGCCCGGATGGTCGCTGGCGATGATCTATTATCATACCTCCGTATCGGCCGGCGCCGACGTCGCACTTGCACGCGAATTCCAGACTGCCAGATTTCCAGTGAATTTGACCGGAACTTTGAACGCGAGCGTGAAGGCCACCGGGGATCTTGGCCTTGTTGCTCCGAGCTACGTCTTCGCAACTCCGGTGCTCGGTGGCCAGGCGGCGTTGGCCTTGTTGGCATCTTATGGCCGTGTCGACACTTCTTTGGCGGGAACGCTGGCCGGCACGCTTGCAACGCCGTTCGGCAACGTCCCGTTTATGAGGTCCGATAGCTTCGGCGATACGCTATGGGGTTTTGGCGATCTGGTGCCGCAATTTGCAATTCGCTGGAATGCCGGCGTTCACAACTACATGACCTACATCACTGGTGATATTCCGGTTGGCGCCTATTCCTCGACGCGCTTGTCAAACACCGGCATCGGGCACGGCGCGATCGACGTCGGCGGTGGTTACACATATTTCAATCCGCAGACAGGCCACGAACTCTCGGGCGTGCTCGGCTTCACCTACAATTTTCCCAATACGGCCACGCAATATCAAAACGGCGTCGACATGCACTTCGATTGGGGCGCATCGCAGTTCCTGTCGAAGCAGATCATGGTTGGCCTCGTAGGCTATGCCTACAAGGAAATCGGCTGCGACAGCGGCTCAGGCAACCGCGTGGGCTGCTTCCAGTCCCAGGTGCTTGGTGTCGGGCCTCAGGCCGGGTTCATCTTTCCGGTCGGGGACATGCAGGGTTATCTCAATTTGAAGGCGTATGGAGAGTTTGACGCGTCGGATCGTCCCAAAGGCTGGAATGCCTGGCTCACCTTTTCCATTTCACCGCCCGCGCCCGCTCCTCCTCCGACGACGAAGCCACGGATCACAAAATAGAGCTGGAGTTACGCGCGCGAGTGCCAGAGCTTGTCGGCCAGAGACTGACGGACAGCCCGAGCGACGGAATTTCAAAGTCGGAGCTGAGCGGTGACTCCGGGAGATGCAGCTTCCCGCGTCCTCCCGCCGGGCGGACGGCCGCCGCTGCCGGCGCCGGTTGCGGCACTTCTCACCTAGCTCACAATCCCTTCGGGATCGTGCCTTGCGGGCTCGCGTGATCGACCGCGTTGGGCAGCTGCTGGGCCAGCACCTGCATGAGCTGATCGGCCGGGATGCCGAAGCGCGCGCAGAGCTGCTTGACCTGATCGTTGGAGAGCACGGCCCTCAGCTGGTCCGGCGTGATCTGGATGTTCTTGCCCTGCCCGAGCCATGAATCGACGACATTGCCGAGCCCGGCCTGGCGCAGCTTGTCGAGGATAGCGTTGATGCCGCCCTGGCTGTCATTGCCCAGCACTTCGTGCAGCACGATCGGGACCGCGGCGGCTTCGACCTGGCCGACGACCTGCTTGAATGCCGATGACGCCAACACTGAATCGAGAATACCCATCGTGATCTCCTTTGGCGCAACCAGCGCTGATTAAGCGTGATCTTTCGGAAAACCGTATCGAACTTCCCGGATCGTGCTCATGTTCGTCGAGAGCATGACAAAATCAGGACAGCCGCGCTAGGCCGCCTGACTCAATTGTCCGAAATCGGGTGTCGGCCGGCCGTCGCCGCGTCCATGTACTCAACAGCGTATTGGACAGCACAACAACCGTAACACGACGATGACTCCTGCCCTGACATCCCGCCGAACCGCACCCCGCGATACCGGGCCCGGTGCCACCGATCGCGTCGACGCCGTCGACTGGGGCGCAGCCTCCTCAGCGCTCGACGCCGACGGATTCGCTGTCATCCCGGGACTGCTCGATGGCGACGAGTGCCGCGCCATCGCTTCGCTGTATCCCGAAGACAAGGTATTCCGCAGCCATATTCACATGGCGCGCCACGGTTTCGGTCGCGGCGAATACAAGTATTTTGCCTATCCCCTGCCCGAACTGATCGGCGATTTGCGCACAGCGCTCTACCCGCGGCTTGCGGCAATTGCCAATCGCTGGAACGACGTGCTCGGCGACACCGTGCGCTTCCCACCCGATCACGCATCATTCCTGAAGCGTTGCCACAAGGCAGGCCAAGCCCGGCCGACGCCGCTGCTGCTGCGGTATGTCGAAGGCGACTACAACTGCCTGCACCAGGACCTTTATGGCGAGCACGTCTTCCCGCTGCAAGTCGCGATCCTGCTGTCGGAAGTGGCTGAGGATTTTTCCGGCGGCGAGTTCGTCATCACCGAGCAGCGCCCGCGCATGCAGTCACGCGCTTCGGTCGTGCCGCTCCGGCGCGGCGATGCCGTAGTGTTCGCGGTGCATCACCGCCCGGTGCGCGGCACGCGCGGTGTCTATCGCGTCAACCTGCGCCACGGCGTCAGCGCGATATGCAGCGGACTGCGCCACACGCTCGGCATCATCTTTCATGATGCGGCGTAAGCGTCACTCCGCGTCCGGCGTGTCCTTCAGTACGGTATGGCCGTCCGGGCCGCGGTTGAAGACGCCATAATCGCTGGATTTCACGCCGGCGGTTCCATCGACGCCAGCGGCCGCCAATCCAAACCTCAGCAACTCGCGAACCGCTGCCGCGCGCGTCGGCATGCGATGCTTGAAGCGAAAATCGTCAACTGCAGCCAGTTCTTCAGGCGAAAGCATCACCTGCAAACGTTCGCCACGCGTGTCGTTCATCGTCACCCCCTTTAGCGACAAATGAGTAACCTACTCAACTTGCCAAGTGCGCGCTGGTTCCACTGATTTTGCACGTGACTGCAAATTAGCCAAATAATCTAGCAAAATCAATTATTTACATGAACAATACGAGTGCTAGAGTGTTGGAGATCGGGGGCGCGGAGAAACAGCGCCATGACCATTTATCGACTGCTTCAGAACTCTCCCTTGGGACCAGATGAGCTCAGCAAGCTGGGCGCAGCCTATGACCGAACGCTCCAGGCGCTCGGGCTCGCGGATCGCAACGACCCGATGACGGAGCTCGTGGCGCGGAAGGTGCTCGCGATCCATCAGACCGGCGTTTGCGATCCTGTCCGTCTGTCGAAGCTCGCGGTCGAAGACCTGGCGCCGTGACACGTCGGCACGATTCGCAGCGGTGACGGCGTGGGCGCTGATGCCTGACATGCTATCCGCGCCACAGCGGCTCCGCCTTCCTGCCGAAGGCAACTCTGCCTTCCTCGAAGCAGGTCACGCCGTCCACCGATTGGGTTGACCACCGCCGCCATGTTGGGCAAACGCGCACCGGCGATGCTCTGCATCGGGCCGGGGATTCCTTTGAATGGCGCAGGCGGTTTTTCGCGAGGAGGTCGAACAGCAGGTGCTTGGCGACTACCTGCCGGCGAAGGGCTTTTTCGTCGAGGTCGGCGCGTTTCACCCCGTCGACTTCTCGCAAACCTTTTTGCTCGAGCAGCGCGGCTGGGACGGGCTATTGGTCGAACCGATCCCGGCGCAGGCGGAAAACCTGCGCCGCATGCGGCGTGCGCGGGTGTTCGAGGTTGCCTGTGGCAGCCCCGCACAACATGGGCGCACGCAGAAGATGTCGATTGCGGGAGCTTTGAGCTCGCTGCGCGCCGATCAGAACGGCACCGGTCGAAGCGTCGATGTCCCGGTCCGCACGCTCAACTCCCTGCTCGCGGAAGCGAACGTGCAGCGTATCGATTTGCTGTCGGTCGACGTTGAAGGCGTCGAGCTCGACGTGCTCGCAGGGCTGTCGTTCGACAAATATCGCCCCGGCCTGATCCTGCTGGAAGATTTCGCCGAGCGGCTCGACAAGCACCGTTTTATGCGCGCACGGGGCTACAAGCGGGTGCGCCGCACCGGCAACAACAGCTGGTACGTGCCTGACGAGCTGCCTTTCCCGCTGTCGGCGTTCGAGCGCTGGCAGCTGCTGCGCAAATACTACCTCGCACTGCCGACGCGCTGGCTCAAGAACAACGTCGTCGCGCCGCTGAAGAAGGCGATCGAGAGGTAAGAGAAGCCGCAAGCGCCTCTCCGTCATCCTGAGGCGCGAGCTCTTGCGAGCCTCGAAGGATGAGCGGCACTCAAGTCGGCCTTGGCCGACTTGAGCATTGATAATGTCGATATCGGGCATGCCCGATATCGATGCCGTCGCCCTTCGAGGGCCGCGCATCGCAGCCAAGTTTACGCAGGCTGCGCCTGCTATGGCACGGCCACCTCAGGGTGACGGATCACTAAATTTCATTTCGGCTTAACCTCAGCGCCACAACTGCTTGCTCGCGAGCGCGGCGCCCTCCGCGAGAGTCTCGAGTTTTGCCCAGGCGATCTGCGGGTAAACGCGCCCGCCGAGGCCGCAATCGGTCGAGGCAATGACGCGTTCGCGCCCGACGAGATTGGCGAAGCGCAGGATGCGCTCGGCGACGAGCTCGGGATGCTCGACGACGTTGGTGGCGTGGCTGACGACACCCGGCAGGATCAGCTTGTCGCCGGGCAGCTTGACGTCCTGCCACACCCGCCACTCGTGCTCGTGGCGGACGTTGCCAGCCTCGAACGAATAGGCCTGGCAATCCACCGCCAGCATCACCTCGACGATGTCGCGCATCGGGATGTCGGTGGTGTGGGGGCCGTGCCAGCTGCCCCAGCAGAGATGGAAGCGGATACGATCCTTCGGCAGGCCGCGGATCGCATGGTTGAGCGCCTCGACGCGCTTCATGGAGAAGCGCTGATACTCCGCGACCGTCGGCGCGGGATTGATCTGGTCCCAGTTCTCCGCAATGGAGGGATCATCGAGCTGCAGGATCAGTCCGGCGTCGATGATCGCCTTGTATTCCTCGCGCATGGCGTCGGCGCAGGCAAACAGGAACTCGTCCTCGGTCGCATAATGCTTGTTGCCGATGCGCGAGGCGCTGCCCGGCGCAATCGAGGTCATGAAGCCCTTCGGTCGACGCCGGCGGCCTTGAGGCCCGCCTTGAAATGCGCGATGTCGGCCGCGATCGCGGCCTGCCCGGTGTAGGTCAGCGGCGCAATGCAGACCGGGACCTGCATCGGCGATCGGCCCCGTCGACACGCCCGACTCCGGGTCCGCATAGGCGGTGCGAAACTTTTCGCGGTCGCGCCGGTCGGAAAAGCTGGTCAGCACGACCTCGCCGTCCTTGCGCCGCCGCGGCGGCACTTGTGCCAGCGACACGTTGGTCAGCTCGAGCCCGCCGAGGCGCTGGAACGAATAGCTCCACCAGGCGCCGTAATTGATTTTGTGGCGCATCGCCTTGCCGAATTCGCCATCGCCGGGAATGTCGATGCCGGCTGCCTTCTGCTGCTTGACGGTGTCGATCACCGCGGTCTTGAGCTGCGCTTGAAACGCCGCTTCGTTGGAGGTCTCGCCGGCGGCTCGCGCGCGGTTTGCCTCGATCAACGCATCGGGCCTCGGCAAACTGCCGGCGTGGCTGGTCAGAATTTTGGTGCTGCTACGTTGCATCTGGGTCCTCCCGGGAAGCCGCCGGCATTCAAAGGCCGCGCAGCAACGCGTTAAGTCGCGCTCTCTTGTGCTAGTCTTGCCTGCCAACCGAGACTATCCCAATGCACATCCTGATCAACGGTGTAAAACTGTTCTTCGACGTCGAGGGTGCCAAGCTCGTACCCGACGGCCCGGTGATGCGCGAGAAGCCGACGCTGCTGCTGCTGCACGGCGGCCCCGGAATTCGATCATGCATCGTTCAAACCGCTCTACGCGCCGCTGACTGAGGTGGCCCAGCTCATCTACCTCGATCACCGCGGCAATGGCCGCAGCGACGGCGGCCCGACCGACAAATGGAATCTGGCGCAATGGGGCGACGACATCGCCGCGTTCTGCGATGCGCTCGGGATCGTCAAGCCTGTCGTGCTCGGGGTGTCGTTCGGCGGCATGGTGACGATGTCGTATGCGACCCGCCATCCCGACCATCCGGCGAAGATCATCCTGATCACGACGATGGCGGCGGGCAATTCACATCGCGACCGCGCGGTGGCGATGTTCGAGCAACTTGGCGGGCCGGAAGTCGGCACGCTGGCGCGGCGGCGCTTCCTCGAAGGCCGCGGCCAGGTCGATCGTGCCGATCTCGACAAATGGCGGACGCTGGCGATGCCGCACTATCAGCGCACGCCCCGCGATCCGGACCTCGTCTCGCGCACGGTCAGCCGGCCCGAAGTGCTGCAGCATTTCACCCAGCCCGGCGGCGAAGGCCTCACCTTCAATATCCTTGGCGACCTCAAGCGCATCAAATGCCCGACACTGGTGCTCGGCGGCGATGACGACCCGATGACACCGATCGAGTGCCAGATCGAGATTGCCAATGCGATCCCAAAACATCTCGTGCAGTTCGAGCGGTATGCCAACTGCGGCCACGGCGTGGTGCCTGATGTCGGCGAACCCGCGCTGAAAGTGATCCGGGATTTCGTGGTGAGTTGAGGGTCGCCCGGCCGTCATAAATTGGCTTGGTTGACGCGACCGACATCTGCTTAGCCCTCAGGAGCGACTTGGTTTATGCCAGAAGCGGTCATCCGGGACGTCGCGCGCATATGACGCGAATGATATTCTTCAAGACATGTCAATGGTCTGGGAGGATCAACAATGAACTCATATTCAATCCGCTGCACCACAAGGATATGTGCTCGGCGCCGGTGAAGGTGAACATCTCGCTCACTTCGCCGACGCGGGTGATATCTTCATCGGGGTTGGCCCCGCCACCGGCTCAGCCGGTTTCGCGCTAGGCACCCAACAGGTGCGGGTCGGCGGGGGCATACCGATCCACCGGCATTTGCACATGGACGAAGCGTTCTACGTTCTGGAGGGAAGCGGAGTTTCTCGCTGAATGATGTCAGTTTTCAATTGAGAAGGGGGCAACGATATTCATTCCAAAGAACGCGTGGCACGGGTTCACCACTCCCGAACACGAGTTGCTGTTGCTGTGGACATGGCACCTGCCGGTCTGGATGGTTTTTTCCGCGAAACCTGCAATCCGCCCGGGGTACCGCCGAAGCAATTTTCTCGTGAGCAGATCCGCGAGATCGGCCGCAAATATGGGACAGAATACAGATAGCTGATCGTCGCGCATCCGGTGGCGGGCTAGACCTTTGCGACCCTGCATATCGTGGCAGGCGCCTAGAACCGCAGCCCCAACGCGCGCAGATCCTGCTCGCACTGCTCGGCCGTGGTGAACAGCCGGGCCTGCAGCCCGACGCGCATCGCGCCGTCGACGTTGCCCTGAACGTCGTCCAGGAACACGGTCTCGGCGGGCTCGAGGCCGAACGTGTCGACGAGATGCCGGAAGATGCCTTCGTGCGGTTTCAGCATGCCGATCTCGGCGGAGACGACCGCGCCGTCGAACAGCTCCCAGAACTGGTACCGCGATTTCAGGTGCGCGACGATCTCGCGGACATTGTCGGTGAGCGCAAACAGCCGGTAGCCGGCGCTCTGCAGGCGGCGGGCAATCGCCTCGGTGCCGTCGACCGGCTCCTGATGATCCATGGCGTGAAACAACAGTGCCGCGGCCTCCTCCAGGGTCAGGCCGTGCTCGGCCTGGTAGGCCAGCTCCGCTTCGGCCTGGGTCAGCTCGCCGCGGTTCAGGCGAAGCCAGAGCGGCGAGCGCAGCAGCAGGGTGCGCTCCCGGTTGGCCGCGCCGTCAGGGTCGAGGTCGAAACAGCGCCGGATGACTTCCGGCGGCGACCAGCGAACGAAGACGTTGCCAATGTCGAAGACGACGTTCTTGATCATGTCGCTCTCGCTGAGGCGCGTTCATCCCCAACGGCACCACCCGATGCGCCACTCTGGCATGGCGCGAATGAGATCGACAGTCGCGAGAGGCACACAGCATGCGCGGTCGCTCACATTCGCGAAAACGCCGCCGGCAGGAACCCGACGATCAGAGCGCGCTGTCCCATGTGCCACGCGCCCAGCGTTGCACCGGGGCGGTGCGCAGCCAGCGCGATTGCTCGCGGCGCCGGAGCTGTTCGACCTTGATCAAACAGGTGTCGGACGGCTTGAGCCCGCAGCTTTCCCAGCGCTCGCAGTCGGCGCAAAAGAATTCGCCGTGATTGCCGGAGCCCGCGAGATTTTCGAGAATCTTCAGCGATATCCGCCGGATAGTGTCGAACATAGCCATGACGACCTCCAAATCCTGAGATTATTCAGATTTATGGCAGGCCTGCCGGTTGCCGTTGTTGACCCAGCGCAAATCGTGCCGATGGGCCCCATTGATACCGCAGCGCGGAAAGCGAATCGCGCCCGCCAACCGCACCTGCCTAGAAACGAGTCACCCTGACTAAACTTCGTGCAACCGAAACGTGCCTTCGTGCGCGCCCGGCCCTTCATGGTTTAGGCCCGGTTAAGGGGAATCGATCAGCCTCTCCGCCATCGTCATTGACCGGCCTGAACAACTGGAGTGCCGAAATGCCTGCGGCCGCAGCTGCCCTGAAGACCGCCCCATCCGCTCACGGTGGCGGGGCTCCTGACGACGAGAGCCGCACGGACGTTTCGACCCTGACCGCGAGGCTCACCGCCGAGGTCAATCAGGTCGCCTGCGAAAAGACCGGCGAGATCCAGAAGATCACCAAGCAGATGAAGATGCTGGCGCTGAATGCGCTGATCGAAAGTTCGCGCGCGGGCACACACGGCGCGGGCTTTGCGGTGGTGGCGCAGGAGGTGCGCAGTGTCGGCCAGTCGGTCGAGAACATCGCCCAGGACCTGGAAACCCAGCTGACCAAGCGCACTGGCGAACTGACGAAGTCGATCGAGGACATGGTCGAGCGCTCCAAGGGCGAACGCTTCGTCGATCTCGCGCTGAACGCCGTCGAGCTGATCGATCGCAATCTCTATGAGCGGACCTGCGACGTGCGGTGGTGGGCGACGAACTCGGCCGTCGTGCAATGCGCGTCCAGCCGCTCCGAGGCCGACACCGCCTACGCCTCCCGGCGGCTCGCCGTCATCCTTGGCGCGTACACGGTCTATCTCGACCTCTGGCTCTGCGACCTGAGCGGCAACGTGATCGCCAACGGCCGCGGCGACAAGTTCAAGGTGAAGGGCCAGAATGTCGCGAACACGCGATGGTTCCAGGAAGCGCTGACCTTGAGGTCAGGCGACGACTACGTCGCCGGCGACATCGAACGGCAGCCGCTCCTCAACGACGCACAGGTCGCGACCTATTGCGCCGGCGTCCGCGAGGATGGCGCCGCCCACGGCAAGCTGCTCGGCATTCTCGCGATCCACTTCGACTGGGAAGCGCAGGCAAGCGCGATCGTGCGCGGGGTGCGGGTCGGTACGGATGAAAATGCGCGGGCCTTGCTGGTCGATTCCAATTGCCGCGTGATTGCAGCGTCCGACGGAGCAGGCTTGCTGACCGAGCACATCGCCTTGCGGCGCGACGGCAAGGCACAAGGCTTTTACCGCGATGTCGCCGGGACCTTGGTCGCGTTCCACATGACGCCGGGCTACGAAACCTATCGCGGACTCGGCTGGTACGGCGTGATCGTGCAGCCCGGTACCGGGGCGGCAAAGTAAGTGCAGCCTCAGCCAGTAGTTAAAATCTGACAATTGGCACCCAACGTCACAAGACCCGGCACCACCATGGTCGTTCAGATCAAGCGATCGCCTGCCGCTTCCTCCACGAGTGCAACGCAACTATCGCAGCACAGGTTAGCTCCGCCGGCACTGCGCCGAGCAAGAACCATCCAAGGCCGCCGTGCTTCTCAGGTTCGACGATGACGGGCTCACCAACATAGGAAGTGGCGAGATAGACTGGAGCGAACCAATGCGAGTCCTTCTCTTTGTCTATCTGATCAACAACACAGAGCAGGTCATCGACCACAATTTCAATCCCGAGTTCCTCGCTAATCTCACGTTGGGTCGCGGCCGCAGCGGTCTCGAAAAGATCGACCTTCCCACCGGGTAGTCCCCAACACCCGGCTTCCGGATTTGTAAGTCGTTTCAGAAGCAAGATGCGGCCTTCGACAATGATGGCTGCGCCACATCCTAGTCGCGGTTCACGAACTGCCATATCGCCACCCCCTGAACGTCCCGGCGACGCAGTCGGCTTGCTCGCGCGATGTCCGCCACCCCGAGCGAACGTTTCGCATTACTACCAAGCGCTGGTCTCGTCCGTTTGTGCGCGATCAGTACGGTGCACCCGGCGCATATTGCGTCGTCACTGGCGGCCGCTTCGGCGCGGGCTTCTCCTTGTCGAGAAATTCCGACAGCGCGCTCGAGATCTTCTCTTTCAGCTCCTCGGGACCGCGGTCGCTCAGATCGGTGTGCGGCGCGCCGGTCATGACGACGTCGATACCTTCCTTGTCGCGGTCGGCCTCGCCGGGCACCACGCCCTGGTCCGGCTTGAACGCTCCGCCTGACGAGCGGAATGACAGCAGCCGGCTGCGCACGAATTCCAGCGGTACGCGAAGGTTGTCGAGCGTCACCACCTTGGCCACGGTGTCGGGATGCGCCGCGGCGTAGAACACCGAGATGTCGCCGCCCTGGGAATGGCCGATCACCAGCAAGTGGTCGTAGTCGGCGATCGGTTCGGTCTTCCTGAGCTCGCCGAGGACGAAATCGATGTTGGCGGCGCCGCGCTCGTAGGCCGGCAGCCGGCCGACATAAGGATAGCCCTTCATCGAGAGCGGCGGATCGGTCGGCAGGTCGTGCTGGATGCTGGCGACCAGGAAACCGCGTGCCGCAAGCATGTTGCAGAGGAATGAATATTCGTTGCTGCCGACGGTATTGCCATGATTGACGATGGCAACCGGCAGCAGGCCCATGCCGGCATAAGCGGCCATTTCCTTGTCGCGGCGGACGTAGAGATCGACCGGCACGCTGCGGCTTCGGGCGGCATCATACCACGGCAGGCGATCGTGCCGGATCGCCAGTCTGGTCGCAACGAGCGCGACAACAACCAGCGCCAGCAACACCGATGCGCCGATCAGCAGCTTTCGTTTCATCGCAAGGCGTCGCGCGGTCCTCAATGGGGACTTCAATGGCTGACGATCCGCAGTCGCGGATTGATCCAGCGCAACGTCGTCCCGGTTGACCGTCAGCGACATGAAAACCTCGCGGCTACCTCATTCCTTGCAACAACAACGCCCAGCATGCCCGGCCGGTTCACCACCACTAGGCCGGCGGCTCAAGCGCCGGCAAGGCGCTACCGTTGGCGGGGTGTATGACCCGTCAAGCCGATCAATTGCAATAGTTTTCGGGCGCGGAATGGCTGTATCGCGGCTGCCGATTTCGCACCGCAACATCAACTGCGAAGCACCGTTGAAACCATTCTCCCAACGGGACGAAAAGCGGCTGAAACGGTCTTGGTGCAGAGTTGGCGTTGGGGCTCAGAGATCGATGGGGATCGTCATGATGACCGTGCTCGCAATTGCTGCCGTGGTGGAGATCGGGATTCTCATCGCCGAGATCGCGACCAGAGCCCGGCTCGTCGCGAAGTCGCTATCGTCCGGCCGCGTGGTCACCTGAACGTAAAGGCTCAGGGGCTGACTTTGCCCTGCATGCAACTTTGCATAAAATCTTTCTGAGCAGACCTGTGCTCGGTCGAATCGCGCTGCGCGGCAAGGGTTTTCGCACCGCTCCTGTTTCTTCTCGAATGCCTCCGGGTGATTTTGCATCACGCATTGCTTCTTCGCAGGCCCGGGAGGCAGATCCTTGCAGGCCTGCGCGCCTGCAGGGCGTGCAAGCCATGCCAACGACAACGCGACAAGGGCGACAACAATCCTTGCCGAAAACTCCGCTCGAAACGACGGCCGCTCACCAGACATGCCCGACAATCCTACCCCCTTTCAATGATCAGACCGACCGACGTGCAATCGTAAGGTCCGAGCCGCAGCGCCAGGTGACCCGCGGCCTGGTACGGCGGCAGGTCGACCAGGTTCTCAATGAACCCCGGACCCCGATTGAAGTCGAGCGGCGCCACGCGATGACCGGCGCGCGTCAATCGATCGATCAGACGTTCGATGTCGGAGCGGCGATAAATGCACAGGCGCTCGGACTCGAATGTCGTCTCGTTTGAGGTCAGGTTGAATTCGGTGGTGTGGACGGCGACGCCTCCGGTCTTCAACGTTCGCATCGCGTTCTCGACAAAGTCCAGCCCGCGCTCGAGCGAGCCGAGATGTTCGAAGGCGCAGGACGACCAGCAGAAGTCAAAGCCGGTGATATCGCCGGGGATCGCGTTCATATCGACCGTGCGATAGCCGACCCGGTCGTAAAACAGATTCCGGGGACAGATCGCATCGTTAGCGAGGGCTGCGAGCTCGCTGGCGTGCTCGCGGGTGTCCGCCCAGCCCTGCTCCCTCGCCTGCTCGACCGCCTGATCCGTGGCGAGGATGGCGCAGCCATGCGCCGCAAAAAGCGCCGGCAGCGGCTCGCGACCGACCGCAAACGCAAGGCCCCGGCGCTGCGTGCTGAGCAACCCGCGTTCGAACAGCGTCTGGATAATGAAGAACCACTCCCAGAGCTTGCGATGAAATCTCGGCGGCTCGCCGATCGCCCACATCCAGTGCCGGTATTCGTCGAGCGTGAAGTGAATCTGCTGGCACAACGACGACGACAGCCCGATGTGACCCGGCCCTGCCTTGAGCGGCTTCGATCCGCCCATCACCGCCGCGTAGAATTCCGGATGCTGCTCGATCGCGAATGCATCTACGAGTGCACGGGCGGGCGCTGAGGTGTCGGTCATGCAGCCAATCCGGGCTCGGCGAAATCGTCAGAGAAAGCGTAGCCGGTCGCAGCGACTGCGTCACCAGCCGTCGACGAATGGTCGCTTCTTGCCAGTGCGCGGCGGCGGCGGCGGCACCGAGTTCAGGCCCGAGATCAGCCATTTCCGCGTCTCGGCCGGATCGACCACGTTGTCGAGCTCGAACAACGATGCGGTGTTGAGCGCCTTGCCGCGTTCGTACATTTGGGCGACGTAGGTCTCATAGGTCTTCAGCCGTACCTCGGGGTCTTCGATGGCCGCGAGTTCCTTGCGGCGGCCGAGCTTGACCTGGCCCTCAAGACCCATGCCGCCGAATTCGCCTGTTGGCCACGAGATCGCGAAGATCGACGCATGGAAGCTGCCGCCCGCCATGCCCAATGCGCCGAGCCCATAGGCCTTGCGGATCACCACCGTGAACGTCGGCACCGAAACATTGGCGCCGACCAGATAGGACCGGCAGCAATGGCGGACCAGCGCGGTCTTCTCGTGCTCCGGGCCGACCATGTTGCCGGGGGTGTCGCACAGGAACAGCAGCGGAATATCGTGGGCGTCGCACAGCTGCATGAAGCGGGCGCCCTTGTCGGCCGCCGGGCTGTCGATCGCGCCGGCAAGGTGCAAGGGATTGTTGGCGACGACGCCGATCGGGCGGCCCTCGATCCGGATCAGCGCGGTGATCATGCCGTGGCCAAAGCCCTTGCGGATCTCCAGGAACGAGCCGTCGTCGGCCATGGTCTCGATCACGCTGCGCATGTCGTAGGCGCGCAGCCGGTTGGGTGGCACCGCGTGCCTTAGCTTGCGCTGGTCAGGACACGTCCACTGCTGCAGCGGCCCCTGGAAATACGACAAATACTTCTTCGCGACATCGACAGCTTCGATCTCATCTTCGACCGCGATGTCGACCACGCCGTTCGGCACCTGCACACTCATCGGCCCGACTTCTTCCGGGCGATAAACGCCCAGCCCGCCGCCTTCGATCATTGCCGGGCCGCCCATGCCGATGGTCGAATTCGCGGTCGCAATGACCACATCGCAGCAGCCGAGCAGCACGGCGTTGCCGGCGAAGCAGCGGCCCGAGGTGATGCCGACCAGCGGAACGAGACCGCTCAGGCGGGCAAAGCGATGGAAGGTATCGAGCTGCAGCGAGCCGACGCCGATCGAGTCGGTGTCGCTGCCGCGGCCGCCGCCACCTTCGGCGAACAGCACGATCGGCATGCGCCACTGCTCCGCCAGCTTGAACATGCGGTCTTTCTTTTCGTGGCCCTTTTTGCCCTGGGTGCCGGCGAGCACGGTGTAGTCGTAGGCGACAACAGCGACACGCGCCTTGTCAGGCGGGAAATGCGCGCCATTGACCTGCGCCGTGCCTGCGATCAGCGAGTCGGCCTGAGTGGTGTGGATCAGCTCGTTCAGATCGACCGTACGGCGGCGCGCCGCGACGGCAAGCCCGCCGTATTCGGCGAAGGTGCCGGGATCGACCAGCTGCGTGATGTTCTCGCGCGTGGTGCGCTGGTTGGTGCGGCGGCGGCGCGCGACCGCGTCGGGCCGCCGCTCGTCGGTCAGGATGGCCTGGCGATCGAGCACTTCGGCGAGATCAGGGCGGATTTCATCAAGATCAATCTCGCTCTCGATAGCGACCGCCTCACCGGTTTCCTCGCCCGGTTCGACAAAGATCAGCGGGTGCCCTTCGTACACCGTGTCGCCAGGCGTGATGTTGATCATCCTGATGGTGCCGCCGGTCGTCGCCTTGACGACGTGCTGCATCTTCATGGCTTCCATGATCAACAGCTGCTGGCCGACGCTGACGGCATCGCCCTCCTCGATGTCGAGCGAGACGATGGTGCCGAGCATGGGGGCCGGCAGCGCGACCGTGCCTTCCGGCCCGCCGCCATCGAATGATGCCAGCGGCGCCGGCTCTGCGACCGCTCCGGAGTCGGGCGGCGGCCCACCGGTGCGCCCGTGGTTGAGCACGGCCAGTGGATCGCGGCTATCGACGCGCGCGCCGGCAAGTTTTGCCTGCGGTGACGCGGCCACCTGCGGCGCGAAGAATTTTGCCGGGTGTTTTGCCGATTTCAGGAGCTCGTCGAGATGCCCTTCGACGAAACGGGTGTCGAATGTGCCGCGCTGAAACGCCGGATGCTGCAGAATCGCTTGCAGCAAGGACATATTGGTCGGCGCGCCGACGATGCGGAATTCGGAGAGCGCGCGATAGGCACGGCCCGCGACATCGCCGAGATCACCGGACTTGGCGTGGACGATCACCTTGGCAAGTAGCGAATCAAATCGCGGATTAGTCGCATAACCGGAATAACCGAAGGCATCGACGCGGATACCCGGGCCGATCGGCGGCTCGAACGCAGTCAACGTGCCGCCGGCCGGGCGCACACTGCCGTCGGCGTTCATCGTCTCCATGTTGACGCGGAGTTGCACAGCGATGCCGCGCGGCGCCGGAATCGATTTCTGGTCCAGCCCAATTTCGGCGAGGCGGCTGCCTTGCGCGATCTCGAGCTGCGCGCGGACGAGGTCGATGCCGGTGACCTCTTCGGTCACGGTGTGCTCGACCTGCAGGCGCGCGTTGGCCTCGATGAAGGCGAAGCGGCTGCGGCCGCTCGGCTCCGCCGCGACCAGAAACTCGAAAGTGCCGAGATTGCGGTAGTTGGCCGCCCTGCGCGAGCTTGAGAGACGCTTCATACAGCGCGTTGCGAACGTCAGGCGCGAGGCCCGGCGCCGGCGCGATCTCGATGATCTTCTGCCGCTGCCGCTGGATGCTGCATTCGCGCTCGAACAGATGACTGACGCCGCCCTGCCCGTCGCCCGCGATCTGCACCTCGACGTGACGCGCGCGCGGAAACAGCTGCTCGACATAGACTTCGCCGTTGCCGAACGCCTGCTTCGCTTCGTTCTGGCAAAGCTGATAGGCGCGCTCGAGCTCGGCCTGGTCGAGCACCGGCCGCATGCCGCGCCCGCCGCCGCCCGCGATCGCCTTGATCATGATGCCGTCGGGCGACTTGTCGAAGAACGCCCTCGCCTCTTCGAGGCTGGTCGCCTTCGAGGTACCCTGCAATACCGGCACCTCGCACTTCTGGGCCAAGGCGCGCGCTGTCGCCTTGTTGCCGAACAGGTCGAGCGTCTCCGGCGTGGGCCCGACAAAGATCAAGCCAGCCGCTTCACAAGCCCTGGCGAACTCGGCGTTTTCGCTCAGGAAGCCGTAGCCGGGATGGACCGCATCGCTCCCGCTCTCTTTCGCAGCTGCGACAATCTGCGCGATATCGAGGTAGGCGGCCGGGCCGACGCCCTTCAGCGCCCTGCTCTCATCGCTGCGACGCGTGTGCAACGAGTTCGCATCGTCCTCGGAGAACACGCTAATCGTGGCAATTCCCATGTCAGCTGCAGCGCGCGCGATCCGGATCGCGATTTCACCGCGATTGGCGATCAACAGTCGTTTCATCGAACAAACTCTTTTGCTTTGGCGCATGTCGGTTGTCGGAAAACCAGTGCCCACTTTTCCGGGACATGCGCGTGAATTATTCGGCCGCTTCGGCCACCGCCCGCGTGCCGATCACCCCGGTCGCGCTCAACCGATCGATCTCGGTCTGCGACAGGCCGAGATCGTCGCGCAGCACCAGTGTATTGTGCTCACCAAGGGTCGGCGACGGATTGCGCAACGGCGGCCGCTTGCCCTCGAGGGTGTATGGCGCGTGCGGGATGACATGGTTGCCGATGTATTTGCGATCGGCGCGCCGCCAGAACCCGGACTGCTTGAGCTGCGGGTCATCGAGCAGGTCGACGCCGGCGTAGACCGGGCCGGCGCTGACGCCCGCAGCCTGCAGGAGCGATGTTGCCTCGGCCGCGCTTCGCTGCGCCCCCCACGACCGCAACGCGGCCTCCATGGTCGGCTCATGCTGCTTCAGCGCTACGAGATCGGCGTTCTCAAACACAAGGTCGGCTCGTCCGATCGTGCGCGCCAGCGCATTCCATTGCGCTGAAGTTTCGACCGCGACCGCAAACCAGCGCTTGTCGGCGTTGCTCGGTGACACCGCGCGCAACGCGCTGAGCGGATGGCGGTTGCCGTCGCGGCGCAAAGGCTCGCTTTGCACGGACTGCGCGACGATGGCATCGGCGCCAAGCTGGAACAAGGCTTCGACCTGGCCGAGGTCGATGATCGCGCCGCCACCATTCTTGTTGCGGCCGTAAAGAGCGGTCAGGGCAGCGATCGCGCCGTAGATGCCGGCAATCGGATCACCATAGGCGACGTGCTGCATGGTCGGCGGGTCGTTCGGCTCGCCGTTCGCAAACGGCAGTCCGGACGCTTGCTCAACCGTCGAGCCGTAGGCGCGAAAGCTTCGCCAAGGCCCTTTGGCACCGAATGCACCCATGCCAACGCAGACGAGGTCAGGCTTGATGCCGACCATTTCGCGGGCGCCGATGCCGAGCTTGTCGAGCACGCCGGGCGCGTAGTTCTCGATCATGACGTCGGATTTGGCGGCGATCTTGCGCACCAGGGCGCGGCCCGCCTCGTCCTTCAGATCGAGCGTGATCCCGTGCTTGTTGCGGTTGACCATCAGGAAGGATGGTTTGATCTCGTAAGGCGGCGGATCGCCGTCGAGCGGGCCGTCAAAGGCGCGCCACCAGTCAAAATGCGTGCAGGACTCGACCTTGACCACCTCGGCGCCGAGGTCGGCAAAGTGACGCGCCGCGAGCGGGCCGGCCCAGCCCATCGACAGATCGAGCACGCGAACACCGGTCAGCGGCAAGTCTGGGCTCAAGTCTGAGCTGTTGTTAGCCGCAGCCTTTGGCGAGGCGACCGGCGCAAGCGGTTCGATATGGAACGGCATGGTCGGACCGACGGCGCTTTGATGTCCCGGCACGGCAGCAAAGCTGCCGCGCTCTTGCCAATGCGGCGTCTTCGGCAAGTCCGACAGGCTTGGCACCGGCGCCAGCGGAATGCGCCGCCGTTGTCCCTCTTCGAGCAGATATTTTGCGCTTTTGGCCCTGAACGCCGGGATCAGCACGGGATCGAGCGCGTCGGCGCGCTCCATGCGCTGCAGGGAAACCCACAGCTCCTTGTCCTTGCCGAGATCCGGGCGGCCGATCATGTCGCACAACGAGATCCATTGCGGCGCGGTCAGTGCGGTGACGCCGATCCAGCCGTCGCTCGCCTGATAGATGCCGCCGGGAAATGTCGGCGTGAAACGGTTGACGCCGCGCCGGACCGTGCGGTCGCCGGTCAGCGCGACCGCCGCTGCGCCACTCTCCGAGAAGCAGAGATTGGCGTCGAAGATGTTGAGGTCGATGCGCCGTCCGCGCCAGCCGGCATCGCGGCCGATGATCGCGCCGAGCGCTGCAATGAAGGCCGTGGCGCCGGCAACCACTTGCGGCGCGTGACCGCGCGGCAGCATCGGCATGCCGTCCTTGGCGCCCGTGGCGTAGGACACCGCACTCATCGCCTGGATGATGGCGTCGCTCCCGATCCACCTAGCATAGGGTCCATCAGGCGCGAACCAGGTCATGCCAACGCGAATAGCGCGCTTGAATGACCCTTTCTCCAGCGCCTGATCGGCCGCCGTAATCGTCGCCACATCGAGACCCGCGATGACGAGGTCGATCCTGCCGTCACAGGCACGCGCGGCCGCTCCGAAATCGGCAGCGCGGCTCTTTCCCGCGTCGAGCCAATCCGCATAGGCTTGACTGGCCGCACCACCGAAACCGACGCCGGCAGGATCGGGCTTGCCGATCTGCGTCACATTCGCCCCGTTGGCCGCGAACAAATGGCCGCAGTAGCGCGATGCAACGCCATCGGCATATTCGATCACATTCAAGCCTGCGAGCGGTGTTGTCATTGTTTATCTCTCGGCCCTTCGTTTTTTGTCGCTGTTAGTGGGCGTGCTCGGAATTCAACAGATGGCAGGCGGCGCGGCGGCCATCGGCCAACGGGGTCAGTGCCGGGTCGGTCGTCTTGCAGACCGGCATCACGTGCGGGCAGCGCGGATGGAATTTGCAGCCGCTTGGCGGCGCCAGCGCGCTGCCGGTGTCGTCGAAACTCTCGGCGGCCACCGGGACAAAGTCGGGATCGGGTCGCGGCACCGCATTGAGCAGCGCCTGCGTATAGGGATGTTTTGGCGCGGCAAAAATTTCGGCGCTCGGGCCGCTCTCGACCACGCTGCCGAGATAGATCACGGCGACCTGCGTCGACAGATGCTCGACCAGGGCGAGGTCGTGGGCGATCAACAGATAAGTCAAACCGAACTGCTTCTGGATATCCATGAGCAGGTTGAGGATTTGAGCGCGGATCGAGACGTCCAGCGCCGAGATCGGCTCGTCGAGAATGATGACCTTCGGCTGCAAGGCAAGCGCCCGCGCGATCGCGATGCGCTGCCGCTGGCCGCCGGAAAACTCGTGCGGATAGAGATCGGCGGCGCTCGCCGGCAATCCGACGATATCGAGCAACTCCAGCACGCGCTTGCGCAGCGCTGCGCGATCGGGGCGATCGTGGGCGAGGATCGGCTCGCTGACGATTTTCGCGACCTTGAGCCGCGGATTGAGCGAGGCATAGGGGTCCTGGAACACCGCCTGGACGTGGCGGCGATAGTTCTTGATCTCGCGACGCGACATATCGGCAAGCGTCTTGCCCTCGAACATCACGGCGCCGCCGGTCGGCTGCTCCAGCATGAGGACAAGCTTGGCGATCGTGGTCTTGCCGCAGCCGGATTCGCCGACCAGCGCGACCGTCTGGCCGTCGGGAATGACGAGGTTGACGTCATTGACGGCGCGGACCACGCCGCGCCCGCGCTGGGTGCGGACATCGAAATGTTTTGAGAGATTGCGAAGCTCCAGTGCCGTTGTCATCACTGCTTCGCCTTGAGCCAGCAATGCACGACGTGACCGTCGCCGATATCGGTCGCCGGCGGATACTCGTCACAAATGCTCATGCGTTTCGGGCAGCGCGGCGCGAAGCGACAACCCGCCGGCGGATCCAGCAGGCTCGGCGGCTGGCCGGGGATCGCCGCAAGCCGGTCGCGCTTCTGGCCGAGATGCGGGATCGCCTCCAGCAGCGCCTGCGTATAGGGATGCGCCGGGTTCTTGTAGATGTCGCGCACCTTGCCGGTCTCGACGATGCGTCCGGCATACATCACCGCGATGCGATGGCAGAGGCCGGCGACGATCGAAAGATCGTGGGTGATCAGGATGATGCCGAGCTTGCTGTCGCGCTGAATGCTCTTGAGCAGCGCCATCATCTGCACCTGGATGGTGACATCAAGCGCGGTGGTCGGCTCATCCGCGATGAGCAGCCGCGGCGAGCAGGCAATCGCCATGGCGGTTGCCACGCGCTGCCGCATGCCGCCGGAAAACTGGTGCGGAAAATTCCTGAGCCGCTGCTCGGGCGACGGAATACGCACGCGGCGCAGGCCTTCGGCCGCCTTCGTCCAGGCTTCGCGAACCGTTCTGACCAGCTTGTGATAGAGGAACGGCCCCGAGACCTGGTCGCCCACCGTGAACACCGGATTGAGCGAGGTCATCGGATCCTGCGAGATCATCGCGACCTGCTGGCCGCGGATATCCTGGGCCATCTCGTCTTCGCTCAGCGTTCAGCAGTTCGGCGCCGTCGAGCTTGATGCTGCCATTGATTCGGCCACCGCCGTGGCGCGGCAGCAAGCGCAGGATCGACAGGCAGGTCATGGTCTTGCCTGAGCCGGATTCACCGACGAGACCGAGGGTCTCGCCCTCATGCACCTCAAAACTGATGCCGTCGACCGCGCGCACGACGCCGCGCCGCAAATGCAGGTAGGTCTTGAGGTCCTCGACCTTGAGCAGCGGAGCCGACGCGGTCACAGCTGCCTCCGCTGCGGGTCGAGCAGGTCGCGCAGCCAGTCGCCGACCAGGTTCGACGACAGGCAGGTCAGCATGATCGCGATGCCGGGCATGGTGATGCCCCACCACGCGTAGGTGATGTACTGCCGGGCGTCGGCCAGCATCAGGCCCCACGAGACGTCGGGCGGCTGGATGCCGAGGCCGAGGAACGACAGCGAGGCCTCGAAAATGATGACCTGGCCGACCTGCAGGGTCGCAAGCACCAGCAGCGTGTTGAAGATGTTCGGCAGCAGGTGACGGCGGAAGATCGTGAGCGGGCCGCAGCCCGCGACCTTGGCAAAGGCGACATAATCGCGCTCCTTCAGCGACAGGATTTCGCTGCGGATGATGCGCGCGTACCAGGTCCAGTAGGTAAAGACGATAACAATGACCACCGTGGTCAGGCCGGGATCAAGCGTCGCCGACAGGATCAGCGCAAGGGCCAGTGCCGGGATCGACATCTTGATCTCGGCGATGCGCACGATCACGGTATCGACCCAGCCGCCGAAATAGCCGGCGATGATGCCGAGCAAGGTGCCGATCGCGCCGGAGAAGATGATGGCGTAGAACGACACGATCACCGAGACGCGCGCGCCGACGATGATCTTGCTCAGGATGTCGCGCCCGAGATTGTCGGTGCCAAGGATGTGTTCGAGGCTGCCACCAGCCTGCCAGAACGGCGGACGGAACGCTGCAGCGAGATTGAGCCCGTTGGGATCCTGCGGCGCAATATCTTCACCGCCAATCGCGCCGATCAGCACCAGCGCGAGGATCGTCAAGGGAATCCACGGCACGCCCTTGAGTCGAAAGCGCACGCCAAACGGTTTGACGTCGGACAGCGTCGTTACGGTCGCGTCCGTGGGCGCCGAAGTGACGCTCATCGGCGGATCCTCGGGTCGATGAGGCTGTAGGACAGATCGACCAGGAAGTTGGAGAGAATGAAGACGATCGAGGTGACGAGCACGCCGGCCTGTACCACCGGATAGTCGCGCGCAAACACCGCTTCGACCACCGTGCGGCCGAGCCCCGGCCAGGCAAACACCGTTTCGACGACGAAGGCGCCGCTCAGCATCGCCGCAAAATACACACCCATGATCGTGACCAGCGGCAGCAGCGCATTGCGGAAGGCGTATTTCCAGATCAGCAGGCGTTCGGGCGTGCCGACTGCGCGGCCCATACGGATGTAGTCGCTATCGAGCACCTCGAGCATGCCCGAGCGGATGATGCGGGTTTGCGCCGCGACCGGATACCAGCCGAGCGAGATCGCCGGCAGGATGACGGACTTGAAGCTGTCGGCGCCGAACGCCGGCAGCCAGCCGAGCCCAACCGCGAAGACCAGGATCAGCACCAGCCCAACCCAGAATGACGGAACCGCCTGCCCGGTCATGGCGATAATGCGGCCGACGTGGTCGATCCATGAGCCGCGATGAACCGCCGACAGCACGCCGAGCGGAATCGAGAGCAGCACGCTGAAGGCGAAAGCGGCGACCGCAAGCTCGATGGTCGCCGGCAGCCGCTCGAACACGAGCTGCAGCGCCGGCATCTGCCAGCGATAGGAGTTGCCGAAATCGCCGCGCACCGCGTGCGACAGGAATACGAGGTACTGCTGCCAGATCGGCAGATCGAGGCCGAGATGCTTACGCAGTTCATCGATCGCCGATTTCGGCGCCTCGATCGGCAGCAGCAGCGAGACCGGATCGCCCGACAGCCGCGAGATCACAAAGATGATCAGGCTCGCGCCGATAATGCTGACGAGCGCGTTCAAGAGCCCTTTGATGATCACAGACTTCATGTCGCTTGATCGCCCAGCGCCCGTCGCGTCCAAAGGCGGAAGGCACTCGATCCGGTTCGAACGCCTGCCTCGGACGGCATGCTATTTCTTCAGGCCGACTTGCTGGAAGTTACGCCAGTTTGCCGCGGGCCAGGGACGAAAATCAACTTTGTCACGCCAGGCGAACGTAATGACCGGCCGATAAGTGGTAATGCCGCCGAGCACGTTGTCATGCGCATATTGGGCGATCTGCTTGATCAACGCTTCGCGCTTTCCGGGATCCATTATGCCCCTCATTTCCTCGACCATCTCATCGGCTTTCTTGTCGTCGGTGTAGGAATAAGCGCCCAACCCCTTGCCTGCGACGAAGCTATGCAGGTGACCGGCGAACGGTGTCCCGGGATCGCCGGGCAAGCCCTGGCCCCACATCCACATCAACACGCCGTCCATGTCCGGTGGGCCGTTGCGGCCACGCCGGCCGAGGTTGATCCATGCGGCGTATTCGAGTCCCTGGACCTTACAACGGATACCGACAGCTCCGAGATACGCAACGACCGCTTCGCCGTATTCCTTGATGTTGGGTTCTCGCGGGGTGGTCAGGTTGTAGCAGGGCGTCTCGAAGCCGTTAGGATAGCCGGCGTCTGCAAGCAGCTTCTTCGCCGTTTTTGGATCATACGGATACGGCTTGAGATTCGGATCATATCCCGTCGAGCCTTTGCCAATTTCCTCATAACGCTCACCCTGACCGAACAGCACGCTCTTGATGATCGCGTCCATATCGACGGCCTGCGCGACCGCCTGACGGACCTTTTGCTTGCTGAACGGTGATGTCGGTTGATAGCTCGGAAAGTCGATGTAGAGATTGTTACCGGAGATCGCGGTGAAGGTCTTCACACCCGGCATCTTCTTGATCTCGTCGATCGCCGATAGCGGCACCGCATCGATCCAGTCGACATTGCCCGCCTTGAACGCAGCAACCCGAGTCAGATCCTCCGGGATGATCTTGACCGTGAGATTCTTGACCGTCGGCCGCGCATCCTTGTTCCAGTAATCGGCGAACGCTTCGAACTTGATGTCTTCCTTGATTGAACGCGAGACGAATTTCCACGGCCCGGTGCCGACTGGAGCCTTGGAAAAACCCTCGTCGCCGACCTGCTCGAAATATTTCTTCGGGATCGCCGACAGCTGCAAATTGCCGACGATGTAATCCGCATCCGGCTGGCTGAAGTGCAGGCGAAAATGCAGATCGTCGACAATCTCGAATTGCTCGACACTGGCCTGCAGGTGGCTAAAGCGCGAAACCTTGGGGTCCCTCAGCCGCTGGAAGGCGAACTCGAAGTCGGCTGATGTCATGGGGTCGCCGTTGTGAAACTTCACCCCGGGCCGCAACCGCACGTCGATGATCGGCTTGTCTGCCGAACCCTGCAGCGACCAGGACTCGGCGAGCCAATTGACCGGCTTCAAGTCCGGCCCAAACCGGACCAACTGCTCGAACATCTGGCTGATGAAGTATTGATCGACGCCGGCCGAAGTGCGCGCGGGATCCATCGTGGTGCCTTCCGCCGCAAAGGCGACGGTCAGCGTGTCGTTCGCTGACGCCTGCGCTCTGCGCCTGCGAAGCGCCGCTTGCGAGTACGAGGCCCAGTGCGGCTGCGAGCAAGGGGGTGGATTTGCGCATGTCGTTCTCTCCCCGACAGTTCTTGGTTCTTTGCGGCGATTTGCGCAGGCCTCGCCACCCTTGTCAATTGTCGATTATTAATAATTTACATCGCGACAAAAAGGGGGCACTAAGTGCACGCGATCAGGAGGGATTGTCGTGAAGCAGGCTCAGCAACGCAAGGTGGCGTCGTCGCTCGCGGCGAACGATGCGCCGCCGCGGCGAACGCCGGGCCCACGCACACCTGGTGGGCGGATTCCGAGCGAGCGTCCGCTGACGATCTCCGAGCAGATTGCCGATCGTGTCGGCATCGCCATCGTCAAGGGCGAGTATCGCGGCGGCGCGCATATTCCCGAGCAGGAGATCGCCGCGCAGTTCCGCGTCAGTCACGGCCCGGTACGCGAGGCGTTGCGTGCGCTGGAGCGCCGTGGCCTTGTCGAAGTTGTGCCGCGGCGCGGCGCGTTCGCGGTGGAAATTTCGCTCGACGCGATCGCCGACGTCTTCAACATCCGCGGCGTATTGCTCGGCCTTGCCGCGCGCAACCTCGCCTTGCGCGAGGATGTGAAGAGCGCGAGCGCCGAATTTGTCGCGCGCGCCGGCGAGCTCAACGAACTCGCCGCAGTCCGCACCACCGATCCGCTCGCCTTTGCGCACGCCGCCGGCCGCGCCGGCGCCGCGGTCTACCGCGCCAGCGGCAATGCCCCTCTCCTCAAGACGCTGCGCGACCAGAGCCGCGGCTCGCTGTGGGGCCTGATGTGGCGCGAGCACACGCTGGATTTTCTCACTTACGAGCGGCGCCGCGCCGCAGCCGCCGACTGGATGGCCGCCGCGAAAGCAGTCGCGTCAGGCAACGGCGCCAAGGCCGAAGCGATCGTGCGCAAGGCGCTGTTCGAATCGCGCGACGGCGCAATGCTGACCCTGCGCAAATTGCGGTCCGGCGAGGCCGACGCGTCAAAGTTCATTCACGATTGAGGGGGGCGGATTCGTTGGGCTGAGCCGGCGAGGATTGGCGATCCCGGGAGGATTCGAACCTCCGACCCACAGCTTAGAAGGCTGTTGCTCTATCCAACTGAGCTACGGGATCGTGGTCGCCGTTATAGCATGAAGCTTGGTGAAAAAGCGGTTGCGGCGGGGCCTGCGGGAGCTTGTCGCCAACGGTGCCCGTAGCGGAAAATCAGCCCTTCCCGGCGGCCTTGCGCAGGGCCTCGTTGATCCGGTCCTGCCAGCCCGGGCCATCAGCCTGAAAGTAATCCAGCACGTCCTGGTCGATCCGCAAGCGTCACCTGCTGCTTGACGCCGGGGATCGCCGCTTTGGCCGGCGGCGGCCCCTCCGGCTTCTTCGTGGTGACCGCCTTGAAGGCAGCCTCGGCCGTGCTGCGGGCGTCGCCCGACGTCCTGCCCCGCCGCGGGTCGTGATCCCGGTCTCTTGGTGGATTTGCCATCAGCGCCGTCTCCAGAGTTCGAAGAATCATGCCGCAGGTTTGAAGATGTTAGGCCGGCTCGAGCTCCGCAAGCTCGACTCCTTCCTGGACGCTGTCGCCGGGTGCGCATTTCAGCTTGACCAGCTTGCAGGCAAATGGCGCGCGCAGGGTCTGCTCCATCTTCATGACCTCGAGCGTGACAACGGCGGCGCCCTTCTCCAGGGTGTCGCCCTCCTTCGCCAGCACTGCGACAACGGTCCCCGGCAGCGGCGCCACAATCCGATCGCTGCCACCGGCGTCCTCGTCCTCGATCGCCAGCGGGTCGACCCAGTGCAGCTCGAAGCGGCCCTGCCTGGAACGGACATAGATGTCGCGGCCTTCGATGATGGTCCGCACGCGCTGCCTCGCGCCGGCAAGGGTGATGTCGAAGCCTGCCGCAGAACCGGCCTCGAACGCAAATGGGGTCTCGTCGCCGCCTGCCGACAGCGCCATGCCTTGCCGGCCATAACGCAGCGTCGCCTTGTGCTCGGTGCCATCAGCATCCCGAAACGCGAAGCGCCTGTTGCGCTCGCCGCCGGGGATCCAGCGCGACTGCCGCCACGGCGAATGCGGTACGAGCCGCGCGCGCTCGGCTGATGTGATTGCCGCGATCGCCGCGCCGAACTCGGCAAGGCCGAGGGTGCCGCGCGCCTTCGTCAGTTCGCCGAGCTCGCGCTCGATGAAGCCGGTGTCGACCTGATTGGCGCGCACCTTGGGATGCGACAGCAAGGCGGAGAGAAACGCGGTGTTGGTGATGACACCGCGGACGTCGGTGCCATCGAGCGCGGCGACAAGGCGATCGAGCGCGGTCGAACGATCGGCGCCGTGAGCCGATCACCTTGGCCAGCATCGCGTCGTAAAACGGCGAGACATTCGAGCCGGCCTCGCAGCCGGCATCGATGCGCACACCCTCGCCTTCGGGCACGTGCCAGGCGCTGATACGGCCCACCGACGGCATGAAATTCTTCGCCGGATTTTCGGCGTAGAGGCGCGCCTCGATCGCGTGACCACTCAGCCTGATCTCGTCCTGCTTTCGTGGCAGCTTTTCACCGAAGGCGACACGGAGCTGCCACTCGACGAGGTCGAGGCCGGTCACAAGCTCGGTAACGGGATGCTCGACCTGCAGCCGCGTGTTCATCTCGATGAAGAAGAATTCTTTTCCATCGGACACGAACTCGATGGTGCCGGCGCCGACATAGTTCACCGCGCCTGCTGCCTTTCGCGCAGCCGCACCGATCGCCTCGCGTTGCGCTCGGATTGAGGGTCGGCGACGGCGCCTCCTCGATCACCTTCTGATGACGTCGTTGCAGCGTGCACTCGCGCTCGAACAGCGAGACCAGGTTACCGTGGCTGTCGCCGACGATTTGTACCTCGAGGTGGCGCGGGCTCTGGACATACTTTTCGATGAGCAGGGAATCATCGCCGAATGCCGCCTTGGCCTCGCGCTTGGCGCTGGTGATCGCGGCCGACAGCTCGGTCGCCGCATTGACGATGCGCATGCCACGCCCGCCGCCACCGGCCGACGCTTTCACGAGAACCGGATAGCCAATCTTCCCGGCGGCATTCGCCAGCGTCGCTTCGTCCTGCGCCGCACCGTGATAGCCCGGCACCAGGGGCACGCCGGCCTTTTCCATCAGCGTCTTGGCGCCGGACTTCGACCCCATCGCCTCGATCATATCGGCCGTCGGTCCGACGAAAATCAGGCCTGCGGCCGTGCAGGCGCTGGCGAACGCTGCACTCTCCGACAGGAAGCCGTAGCCGGGATGCACGGCTTCGGCGCCGGTTTCGCGCGCAGCCGCGATCAGCCGCTCGATGTTGAGGTAGCTGTCTCTCGCTCGCGCCGGGCCAAGCAGGACCGCTTCGTCGGCATCCCGGACATGGCGAGCGCCGGCGTCAGCCTCCGAATAGACCGCGACAGTCGATAACCCCATCGCGCGCGCGGTGCGGATGATCCGGCAGGCGATCTCGCCGCGATTGGCGATCAGCAGCTTGTTGAAACGACGATAGGGCGCGGCGGGCATTTTCGCGGTCACATCCTGAACACGCCGAACTTCGTCTGGGCTACCGGCGCATTGGCTGCCGCGGCCAGCGACAACCCCAGCACCTGCCGCGTTTCGGCGGGATCGATCACGCCGTCGTCCCACAGCCGCGCAGTGGCATAATATGGATGGCCCTGCGCCTCATATTGCGCGCGGATCGGCTCGCGAAACTCGTCTTCCTCTTCGGCCGACCACTGCCCGCCGCCGGCCTCGATGTTGTCGCGGCGCAGCTGACTCAAAACCATTGCGGCCTGCTCGCCGCCCATTACCGAGATGCGCGCGTTGGGCCACATCCAGAGGAACCGCGGCGCGTAGGCGCGGCCGCACATGCCATAGTTGCCGGCGCCGAACGAGCCGCCGATCACGACGGTGAATTTCGGCACGCCGGCAGTGGCCACGGCGGTGACGAGCTTGGCGCCGTCACGCGCAATGCCACCGGCCTCGTATTTCTTGCCAACC
Organism: uncultured Alphaproteobacteria bacterium; assembly: GCA_963763485.1. GTDB lineage: Bacteria > Pseudomonadota > Alphaproteobacteria > Rhizobiales > Xanthobacteraceae > CAWCKS01. The sequence continues at coordinate 150,529 of CAVXOW010000004.1, forward strand.
ATGAAACCGGTGATGTTCTGCAGGAACAGCAGCGGAATCTCGCGCTGGCAGCACAGTTCGATGAAGTGCGCGCCTTTGAGCGAGCTCTCACTGAACAGGATGCCGTTGTTGGCGATGATGCCGACCGGATAGCCCCAAATATTGGCGAAGCCGCACACCAGCGTCGTGCCGTAAAGCTTCTTGAATTCATCGAACTCGGAGCCGTCGACCAGCCGCGCGATCACCTCCCGCACATCGTAGGGTTTTCGCGTGTCCGTCGGAATCACTCCATAAATGTCTTCCGGCGGGAACAACGGTTCGCGCGGATCCTTGCGCTTGAGGCTTGAGGGCTGCGGCTTCAACGTCGTAACAATGCGCCGCGCGATGCCGATCGCATGCCCATCGTTCTGGGCGAGATGATCGGTGACGCCGGAATGCCTGCTGTGGACATCGGCACCGCCGAGCTCTTCCGCCGAGACCACCTCGCCGGTCGCCGCTTTGACGAGCGGCGGTCCGCCGAGGAAGATCGTGCCCTGATTGCGGACGATGATGCTCTCGTCCGACATCGCCGGCACATAGGCGCCGCCCGCCGTGCACGAGCCCATCACAATCGCAATCTGCGGAATTCCTTCCGACGACATCTGCGCCTGATTGTAGAAGATGCGGCCGAAGTGTCGCTCGTCGGGAAAGATATCGTCCTGCTGCGGCAGGAAAGCGCCGCCGGAGTCGACCATGTAGATGCAGGGCAGCCGGTTCTGCCGAGCGATGTCCTGCGCTCGCAGGTGCTTTTTCACGGTCAGCGGATAATAGGTGCCGCCCTTGATGGTGGCGTCGTTGGCGACGACCACGCACTCGCGACCTTCGACCAGGCCGATGCCGGTAACGATGCTGGCGGAATGCACGTCGCCGCCATAGAGCCCGTACGCCGCCAGCGGCGACAGCTCAAGAAACGCGGTGCCCGGATCGACCAGAAGATCGACGCGCTCACGCGCCAACAGCTTGCCGCGCGAGGCGTGGCGCTTGCGAGCTGCCTCACCGCCGCCCTCAGACGCAACCTTGAGCTTCTCGCGCAGATCGGCGACCAGCGCACGCATCGCATCGGCGTTCTGGGCGAAGGTTTCCGAGCGGGAATCGAGTTCGGACTTGAGAACCGGCATAAGCCGACCGTAGTCGGAATTTTGCCCGATGCAAACGGGTCAATGCGCCAAGCCGGACCGCGTGAAACCAGGCCCTCAGTGCGTCCAGGGTTCTTTGCGACCGTAGGCAAAGTTGTCCGAATAGGTGGCCTTGCGCCGCACCGGCTCCTTCGGCTCGAACAACTGGTAGGCGATGCCATGCCGCTCGCAATAGGCAACGGCCTCTTCCTTGGTGTCGAACCGCAGCGTGACCTGCTGCTTCATGTCCGACGACGAGGTCCACCCCATCAACGGTTCGATCACGCGCGGCTGCTCCGGCTCGTAGTCGAGCTGCCATTCGCGGGAGGTCGCGGTACCCGACTGCATCGCGCTTTTGGCCGGGCGGTAAATTCGTGCGGTCATGATGTCAAAGCCAGTGTGCCAATTCGTCCGGTTGCCAAAGGCGTGAGCCCTGCCTCAAATCTTCCGCCGAACGGAGAATTGAGAAGCGCTCACCGACCTGCGATGATGCTGTGAAACCCACCGCCTGTAGATTCGGTATATTCGGTTCGACCCGCCCTGACAATATTTGGCGGAGGCGTTATATGCGTCCCCGTCCATTGCTTCGTCCCTTGATCGGCCCGCTAACATGACCATCCAAGCCATTCTGCCGCCCGGCGGCCGCGACCTGCGCCTCGATCTTTTTCGGGGAATCGCGAACTGGTGGATCTTCCTCGATCACATTCCGCACAACATCGTGAACTGGCTGACGATCCGAAACTACGGCTTCAGCGATGCTGCGGATCTGTTCGTCTTCATCTCCGGTTACACCGCCTCGTTTGTGTACGCCAAGATCATGCTGGAGCGCGGCTTCCTGATCGGCGCGGCGAGGCTCTTGAAGCGCGTCTGGCAGCTCTACGTTGCGCACATTCTGCTGTTCGTCATCTATATCGCTGCGATCGGCTTCGTTGCGCAACGCTGGAATGAGCCGGAGATCATCAACGAGTTCAATGTCGCCGGCCTGATCGACAATCCCATCCAGACCATCTTCGAGGGGTTGATCCTGAAGTTCAAGCCGCTCAACCTCGACGTGCTGCCGCTTTACATCGTGCTGATGGCGCTGTTCCCGCTGGCGCTCTGGTGCATGCTGCGCAAGCCCGACCTCACCATGATCGCCTCGATCGTTCTCTACTTCGCCGCGCGATTCTTCGGCTGGAACCTCGCTGCATATCCGTCGGGACACTGGTACTTCAACCCGTTCGCGTGGCAGCTGCTGTTCATGTTCGGCGCCTGGTTTGCGCTCGGCGGGGCGCTTGGTTCACAGACCATCATACGCTCGCGCGCCCTGGTCTGGGTCGGTTCGGCCTATCTCTTGTTCGCACTGGTGATGACATTTGCCGGCCGCTTCGAAAGCCTGGGCGCGCTGTTCCCGGACTGGCTCTACAGCACCTTCAATCCGAACGACAAAACCAATCTGGCGCCCTATCGGGTGATTCATTTCGTGATCATCGCTTTCCTGATCACGCGCTACGTTCCGCGCGACTGGAAAGCGCTGGAATGGAGATGGTTCGAGCCGGTGATCGTCTGCGGCCAGCAGTCACTTGAGGTGTTCTGCTGCGGCGTCTTCCTCGCCTTCGTTGCGCACTTCATGCTGATCATGCATTCGGGAGTCCTGATGCAGATCTTCGTCAGCGTCGCCGGCATCGCGCTGTTGTGCGGGCTCGCCTATTTCCGCAAGTGGTCAACGAAGCTCGACAAGGCGCCACCGCGTCTCACTGAGGACGGCAAAACGCCGGTGCGACAGGTGGGTCCGAGCATCCTTAACCGGCCGCCGCGGGAAAAGTCGGCCGAAGCACACTAGGTGTTCCCGGCTTATTCTGCGGGAATCGCCTTCGCGGCCGGCGCTGCCGGCTGCAACGGCGGTGCCTCAATGACCCCACCGCGCACGATTGCCGGGATATCGTCCGCCGGTACCGGTTTCGACAGCAAGAAGCCCTGCATCTGGTCGCAGGCGCGATCTTTAAGGAATCGTTCCTGTTCGGCGGTCTCGACGCCTTCGGCGATGATGGTGAGTCCAAGCGCCTTGCCAATGCCGATGATGGCTTCGGCGATCGCCTTGTCTTCGTTGTCGCGCGGCAGCTCGCGCACGAACGAACGGTCGATCTTGAGGGTATCGATCGGGAAGCGTTTGATAAGCGACATGGACGAGTAGCCGGTGCCAAAATCATCGATCGCGAGGCGAACGCCGCGCGCCTTGATCATGGTCAAGAGATCGATGGCACGGTCGATATTCTGCATCACCATGCTCTCGGTTATCTCGATCTCGAGCAGCGCCGGGTCAAGGCCGGTTTCATTCAAGACATCATCGAGATCGTCGAGCAGCGCTTCGTGCAGGAACTGCCGCGGCGACAGGTTCACTGCAACCGATAGCGGAGGCATGCCCTCGTGTTGCCAGGCTACCCCCTGTGCACACGCTGTCTTCATCACCCACCGCCCGATCGGCACGATAAGTCCGGTTTCTTCGGCTAGCGGAATGAACTGGGCTGGCGGCAAGACGCCGAGCTCAGGATGGCGCCAGCGCAGCAACGCTTCCACGCCGGTGATGGCGCCCGTCTCCAGATCGCGCTTCGGCTGATAGTGCAGCGAGAATTCCTGGCGATCAATCGCGCCTCGAAGGCTGTTCTCCATGGCCAGCCGTTCGATCGACTGCGTCTTCATCTGGCGCGAGAAGAAGCGGAAGCCGTTCTTACCTTCTTCCTTGGCGAGATACATCGCAAGGTCGGCGTTCTTGGTGAGCTGCTGCTCGTCCTCGCCATCAACCGGGCAAATCGCGATCCCGATGCTGGCCGTAACCCGGCATTCCTGACCACGCAGCAGCACGGGCTTGACGATGACCGAGAGCAGCTTTTGCGCGACCTCGGCGGCATGATGCGGTTCGTCGATTTCGTCCAGCAGCACGACGAACTCGTCACCGCCGAGCCGCGCCACAACGTCGCTCGCCCGCAGGCAGCCCTTCAAGCGCTGCGCCATCTCGACCAGCAAGTTGTCGCCGTCGGCGTGACCGAGGGTATCGTTGATGATCTTGAAGCGGTCGAGGTCGATGAACAACACCGCGCATTGCCGACCATGGCGCATCGCCATCTTGACCGTCGAGTTCAGGAGTTGGCTGAACATCAGACGGTTCGGCAAGCCGGTGAGCCCGTCGTGGGTCGCGAGATACTCGATCCGCGCTTTGGCTTCCTTCTGCCCGTCGGCGCGATCGAAATTCTCCAGGGCAAAGGCGACGTTGGCGGCAACGCGCTGCAGCAGTTCGACAAGCTCCGGGATGAACGCACCGGGTTCGCTCGAGAGGAACAGCAGCACGCCGATCACCCTGCCCTCACGCAGGATCGGCAGGCCAATGCCCGAACTGGTATTGGTGGACTCTTGCCGCCAATAGGCACTTCGCGAGTTGGTCTGAAAATCATTCATGATGCACGGCTTGCCGGTACGGAAAGCGGTGCCGGTCATGCCCTTGCCCGCGGGATGATCGGGGTCGATCGAAAATTGCGTGCCGATCACGCGGTCGCGGTTTGGTCCGGCGCAAGCGACGATACGCAGCAAGGTGTTGCCGGACTCGTGCAACGCAATGGTCACCGACGTAAAGCTGCCGCCGAGGACCGCTGCTTCGCACACCATGTTATAGAGTTCGTCCCGGGTCGCGGCGCGCATGATCGCTTCGTTGGTCGCGCTCAGCGCCGCGAACATCTGCGACAGCCGCTCCCGCGATTTCTCGATCTGCCGCCGCGACTCGTTGCGTGCAAAGACGTCCATTCCGAATGACACGTTTTCGGCGATGCGCTCCATCAATCGCACGACTTCGTCGTCGATCTCGCCGAATTCGCGCTGGAAGTAGAACATGATCAGGCCACTTGGCTGACCTTGCGAGCGCAGCGGCAACGCGGCGCTGGCCACGATGCCGGCCTCGCGCGCCATCCGCCACCACAACTCGGCTCGGGGATCATTGCAGACGTCGTTGGAAATAAGCGCGCGCTGCTCATGGAACGCCGGTCCGTGCAAACCATGCCCGGTCGGCTTGGCTGGATCGACCGACAGATTTGTTCTTTCCGAGAACCTGAGCGAGCCGGAATTCGCGACGCGATGCAGGTCCAGCGAGTTGGGCTGTGACAGGAAGATCGCCGCGCTGACAGCAGCGCTCGCGCCGCTCGCTGCATCGCAGACGCGCTGGAACATGTCCGCGGCATCCGCGGAGCGCAAGATCGCCTCGTTGGTCGCGTTCAGCGCGGCAAACATGCGCGCCAATCGATCATTCAGGCGCGCCGCCCGCCGACGCTCGTCGTCCATGTCAAAATTATCGAGCGCAAAGCGGACATTTTCGACCATCCGCTCAAGCAGGCCGACCACCTCATCGTCGAGCGTGCCAGCACGGTCCAGATAGAACTGAAATACGCCAACGCTGGTGCCCTGGCGCACGATCGGGATCACGGCTGCGGCCCCGATGCCATGACGCCGGCCAAGATCGTGATAAAGGCGCGTCCGCTCGTCATTGAGGAAGTCGTTGCTGGTGCAGGGCCGCTGCGTCCGAAAGGCGATGCCGGCGAGCGCGCCGGCCGCACCGTTTGCGGCGTCGACGGGAACCGTCAGATCGGCGGCCGGATCGATGCCGACCGCTGAACCCGCGCTCGCATGCAGACGGCCGTCGGCGCCGATCAACAGCACTCGCGCGGTGACAAACTTGCCGCCATGAACCGCGGCGTCGCACACCCGCTGAAACAGCTCCTCGCGCGAATGCGTGCGCAGGATCGCTTCATTGGTTGCACTGAGCGCCGCGAACATCCTGGCCAGATGTTCCCGGCCATCCATCCCCGACCCCTTCTGGCGGATTAACCCGACCAGCCTCGCAAGGGGCAGCTAAAGCGGCGTTAGAAATCAGGGTAAACGAAGCGTTAGGTGCACAGTTTTGGGGCAGCTCCAGGTTTCCCGTGGGCTTAGACCAATCGGGATTTTGTCGCGGCGGCGTCCCTCAAGCCCGTGCGCGATACGCGACGTCCGCGGCTTCGGGAGTCTCGCGTCGCAACACCGTCGTTTGCGGCAGCCGATCGCGCGTCGCAATCAGGTGGGCAAGGAAATTGGCGCGCAATCCGGAAAAATGGTCGAACGGGTCGGCAGCCTTGTCGTCGCGCAGCGCCACCAGTGCGCGACATTCGGCATGAGCGATTTCGATCGACACGATCTCGGCGAAGCGGCCCGGCATCTCCGGTGCTCCTGCTTAGCGCTTTCAGGCGTATGCAGCTAGAATGCACCAGAAGATGGCCGGTTTCGTTGCTTTGGCGGCCCTGGTAAACGCAATCTCAATAAGAAGTAGCGTGTTTGATCGATCCTAGGCGGGGACCTGGGCGAGAAACTCGCGCAGTTTCGGCGCCCACTTGGCTGCATCTTTTCCGGATGCCGAGTGACCAAACTCGCTGTCGAGCGCGAAATATTCTGCTTTCACGCCAGCTTCCTCGAAGGCTTGCATCACAGGCGGCGCGAGCGTCGGCGGAAACAGCTTGTCGGTGCGAGAGAGAATATAGAGCACCGGCACCTTGATCTCGCGGAATCGGGACAACACGTCGATGCTTCCCATCGCCTTGCCAAGGATGATCAGAGAATTGGCGTCGAATTCGCGCGCCCAGTGCGAGGCCTCCTGACGGATCGCTGCCTCAATCGCGGCCGGATCGGACAGAGTTTCGCGAAGCCGCGCTTCGATGCCGTAGTTCTTGAGCGTGTCAGTTCTGATATCCACCAGTGTGTCGACGACGCCGCCGTGGTCGTAATAATCGCCGCCGTGCCAGTTCGGATTTTTTCCGAAGGTCGCTTTGAGGTTTGCGACGTTGGCCTCCGAGCGCTTGCGCTGCGCCATCGGCGAGGTCACTACCGGCACAATCGCCGACATGAAATCGGGATAGTCGACCGCCCACTGGAAGGCCTGGAACCCCCCATAGGACGGACCAACAATCGCAAAGAGATGGGTAACGCCGAGCGATCTCAACAGCGCGTATTGGCTGGCCACGATGTCGCTAACCGTGAGCTCGGGAAAATCAGCGGCATAGCGTTTGCGGGTCGAGGGATTGATGCTCGCCGCATTGGTCGACCCATAGGACGAGCCCAGCATGTTCGGGCAGACGACAAAGAAACGGTCGGTGTCGATCGGCTTGCCCGGGCCGACGATCTCGCTCCATGCCCCCTCGCCGACGCCAGCCGCGGGGTCGATCATTTGCGGCCCCGAGGTATAGCCATGGGTGACGAGCACCGCGTTGCGGCCGTCGGCGGCGAGCTTGCCTCGCGTGCGATAGGCAATTTCCACGCCGCGCATGATCACACCACTTCGCAGCTTGAACTGGTCGATGGCGAAGGTCTTTGCCTCGGTGCTCTCGATCGGGCTGCTGACATTCATGGCGTTGTCGATCCTGCGCGATGATAAGGCGAGCGAGCGTTGGCGTAAATTCGTCACGGTATCGGTGGGCGTTGTCGCTAGTCTAACAGACCAATTTGGGAGACACCCATGAAAAAACTCGCGCTAATCGTCGCGCTCACCTTGCTCAGCGCGGGAGCCCACGCTTCGACTTATGTCGACGTTAAGAGTAGTGTTGTCATCGCCCACGGCCGCCATTCGTGGTCGTGCATCTCGGTCTCGGTGCCGGGTTGCTATTCCCACAAGTCCAGACCGCTCGCGCACGCAGCGTCCACTGAAGCAATAGTGCCCTTGCGGAACCCCGGCTTGCTCGCCGACGCCGAGCTATTTCGGGCTGGTGTCGCCCGCCATCAGCGCGATGGCCTCGCGCACGGTCGTCATGAATTGGGCCGGGAATATAATGGTGGAGTTCTTCTCGACTGAAATCTCGGCCATGGTCTGCAGGGTGCGCAACTGCAACGCCACGGGGTGCTGGCTGATGATATCTGCAGCTTCGCCCAGCTTGACGGCGGCCTGATATTCGCCCTCCGCCGCCACGATCTTGGCGCGCCGCTCGCGTTCGGCCTCCGCCTCGCGGGCCATGGCACGCTGCATGTTCTCCGGCAGCTGGATGTCCTTGATTTCCACCGCCGTCACTTGCGTGCCCCACGGTTCGGTGTGGCGGTCGATGACATTCTTGATCTGCTCATTGATTCCGGCAGTGTCCGCCAGCAACTGGTCGAGGCTGAAGCGGCCGACCACGTTGCGCACCGTGGTCTGGCTGATCTGGTTGATCGCATTGTAGACGTTCTCGATCACGATCACTGCGTTCTCGGGGTTCGTGATGTGATAGTAGGCGACGGCGGCAATATCGATTGAGACGTTGTCCTTGGTGATGATTTTTTGCGACGGGATTTGCATGGTGACGGTACGCAGCGAGACGCGCACCATTTGCTGAAACGGCACGTAGACCAGCGTCAGTCCCGCTTCGCGGACCCCGGTGAACCGGCCAAGCGTAAAGACCACGCCCCGCTCATACTGCCTGAGAACGCGAAGCGAAATCAGCAGATAAAAGACGACAAGCGCAACGACGAAAAAAATCCATTGCATGAAGCTGCCTCACACCTCGTATATCCTGATCGGAAATCCAAACTACCCGATCACCGCGCCGCGGGAAACCCGAGGAGAGACATTGGCGTCAAGTTTGGTCACAGGCCGAGGCGTGGACGTGCGCTCCTTGTAAGCCTCGATTCCGCGCAGCAGGCTACCCTGATCCTGATCGACCCATTCGCCGGCTTCGTCCATGGCTCCGGCCTCCAGCATGGCCGCCGCGCACTCCCAGTGACGCTCGACCCAGCCGCCAATATCGGCTTCCGCCATACCCTGACGGCGGCAGATACGTTCCGCCATCTCGCGCGCCAGCGGCTCAATATTGGACGTCGTCACGCGCCGCTCCAAAGACTGGGTTGATGTAACAGCGGTACTCTTCGCTCCGCGCCTTCGATTCAAACTTGGTGCCCGATCCGGGCGGCAAATGCGACGAATTTGTTTCCATCCAGCAGCCCGCATCTTGCGAACGGCGGGCAAAACCCATACTGAACAATCATCGGCGTCGGGGCATAGCGCAGTCCGGTAGCGCATCTGCTTTGGGAGCAGAGGGTCGCAGGTTCGAATCCTGCTGCCCCGACCAACATCCTACCACCCGCTTTGCAGACCCTCGAGCCGACCCGGAAGTCGGATCCGATGCCAAGGTTCAATCGGCGCTCGGCAACCGTTTCATCGTAAACTCGATCCGGCCATCGCCAAGATCACGCCAGCTTTCGACCTCGGTCATGTAAGCGGCCTTCGGGTATCGCTTGAGGATCAGCCTGGCACGCGCGCGCGCCTCCTCCAAGGGCAAGGCAAAGGTCTCGCGCCGAAAGCCGTCGATCGGCTTGCGGCGCGCGGCTGCTCGATTTGCAAGGTCCCTGGGCGTTCGAGGCATGTGGGTGTTCCGAAACATACAGCACCACGGCAAATCTAAGCCCGTGACGCTGCAAGCGCCAGCGTTCCCAGCCCCTTAGGGACGAAACGCTCCTTGCCACGGGTGCTCGCGGTTTCGGAATTGCGGCAGTATCGCGACGAAGCGTTCAGGAAATATTTCGCACGTTTTGCGGTCGAGCAACGGCTTGCAGTTTTCCGATTGCATTTTCGGGAAAATTAACCGTCCCTCATAACGTACTTCTGACGCTTGCCGCCCAATCTTCGTGCAGGTTTCTCAGGGGATTGGCCATGGGATGGCAGATCAGCCAGGCGCGGGTGCTCGCGGCGACTAACGCCACGAACGAAGCGATTCTGCGCACCCAGTCGGAAGACGCATTGTTTCAGCGGGTGTGCGATGCCGCGGTCCACGAGGGTGGCTTCAAGACTGCCGCGGTCTTGTTGCCGGACGCCGAAGGATGGTTGCAGGTAGCGGAGATCACGGGGCATGACGGGCGTGAGCCGCTGACTGCAGTGCGTATCTCGGTTGATCCAAACACTCCGTTCGGCAATGGCATTACCGGGACCGCATTCCGCACCGGTCGATCGTGCGTTGCCAATGACCTCCAGAACGACGAACGGTTTCGGCCCTGGCGCGAGCAAGGCAAGGGGGTTGGGCTCGGTGCGATGGCCGCCGTCCCCATCCTCAAGGACGGCAAGAGCATCGGCGTCTTCCTGTTCCTGCTCGAAGAGGCCAATGCGCTGGATGCCGCGGCGATTGGCCTGCTCGAGCGCATGGTTGAGAACGTGTCCTTTGCGCTGAAAAACTTCGAAAGGGATCGCGAGAACAAGGCGGCCGCTCGCGCCAACCGTCGCGCCACCGACATGTTCGCGGCGCTGAGTGCGACCAACACCGCCATTCTCCGCGCCAAGAGTGTGCAGGAAATGTTCCAGGGCGTATGTGAATCGGTTGCAGCCGGCGGCAAGACGCTTGGTGCATGCGCCGTGCTGCTTGCGCAGCCCGACAGCGACATGCTCCAGGTCATGGCGGCCGAAGGTGTCGGCAAGGAATTGCTGCAAAAGCTTCAGCTCTCGACAGATCCTGATCATCCCAACGGCCAGGGCCTCGCCGGCCCCGCGTTTCGCGAGCAGACACTGAAAGTGTCCTACGATCTGCTTGCTGATACGCGGACCAGGGTCCTTGCGTCGCAATCGCACCAGAGCCCCTATGCAGGCGCCGCCGTACCATTGATCATCGAGGGTCGATCGGTCGGCGTTCTCTATTTCTTCTTCGGGCGCACGACCGGAAAACGCGACGAAGAACTGTTGAAGCTGATGCAGGACATCACCGACAACGTTTCGTTCGGCTTGCAAATGTTCGAACGCGAAGCGCAAAAGCGGCGCGTCTCTCGCATGTACGCCGCCCTCAGCGCGACCAATGAAGCGATCATGCGAGCGAAGAGCCGCGAAGAGCTGTTTCGGATGGTGACGAAGGCCGCAGGCGCTGGCGGCCGATTCACATCAACGTCGATCTTGCTGGCCAATGAAAACAGCGAGTTCTTCGATCTGGCGGCAACGGATGGGCCGCGTGCCGAAATCATCCGCTCGCGGAAGTATTCGCCGCGGGACGATCGTCCGGAGGGGCGCGGATTGACGGGAACTGCCTTTCGAACCGGGGAGCCCTGCGTCCGAAACGACATTCGCGCCAACGAAAAGCTGGTGCAGTGGCCTTATGATAACTCGATGCAAGGAGCGTCTCGTTCAGGCGCCGCCTTGCCGCTGTTCAGCCGGGGCAAGACGTGTGGCGTGCTGCTGTTCATGGGCGAGGAGAACGACATCTTCACGCCGGACTTCGTCGATCTACTCGAGCGCCTTGCCGAAAATGTTTCGTTCGCACTCGAAAGCTTCGAGCTAGCAGACGAAAAGCGGCTGGCCGAGGAGCGAATCCGCCATCTCGCCACTCACGACGGGTTGACCGGCCTGCCCAACCGCGCGCTGTTCAACCAACTCGTCGAACAGTCGATGAAGTCGGCAGCCCGGCATCAGCAGAAATGCGCCGTGTTGTTCGTCGATCTTGACCGCTTCAAAGCGATCAACGATTCGCTGGGTCACACCGCAGGCGACGCGCTGCTGGTTGAAATTGCCAGTCGCTTGCGCGCCAGCGTCCGTGCCAGCGATGTTGTCGCACGGCTCGGCGGTGACGAATTTGTCGTGTTGCTGAATGATTTGAATGATGTCGACGAGGTCGCCGCCGTCGCTCGCAAGATATTGGCAAACCTTGCCCCCCCAATAAACCTGGCGGGCTATCAGTGCCGCACCACGGGCTCGATCGGAATTGCGATGTTTCCAGAGCATGGCGACGACGCCATGTCGCTGACCAAGCATGCCGATATGGCCATGTATCTTGCCAAGGCAGAAGGCCGAAACGACTTCAGGTTTTTCTCGACCGATATCAGGTCAGAGCCGATCGAGCGGCTGATGCTCGAAGCGCTGCCTCAACCAACGATCGACTCGCCGGCGCTGCAGCCTGAGACGATCCCGATCGACTCGGGTCAGCGCAAACCACGAGTTCGCTTGAGCCAACGCTACCCTGCGAAGGCTCGCTCACGTCGTCGTGGTAAGATCGAGCGTCATAAAGACACTGTAGGGATCGGGTCGGTAGTCGGCGAAGGGCTCCGTCAAGACAAAGCCAAAGCTTGCATAAAGGGCGCGGGCCGGAGCGAAGGCAGCGTTAGAGCCTGTCTCCAGGCTTATCCGGCGATAGCCGCGTGAACGCGCTTGCCCGATGATGTGCTTCACCACCGCCGCAGCCACGCCCCTGCCTCGCTCGCTCGCCTTCGTATGCATCGACTTGATTTCGCCGTGGCCCTGATCGAGCTCCTTCAACGCGCCGCATCCGAGAATGCTCTGGCCGTCCCAAATCGACCAGAACGTCACATTCCGTGCTCGCAATCCGTCAAGGTCCAGGGCGTGGACACTCTCGGGCGGCGATGAGGCCCTGCAATAGTCTAGGTGAGCCTCCAGCAATCCAATGACCTCGGTCCCCGTCAAGTCGTCAGTTCTGATCTGCATCGACTGCCCACGTGAAATCGGTTCTAACCTTCGAGCCAAACGTCATCGTATTTCGGCTTGCCGAGCAAATTCGTTCTGTAACCCTGGACCCGTTTGTTCATTGCAACGAGTTCATATTGAAAGGCCAGCGGAATGACGAGGGCGTTGTCCATGACCAGCCGCTGTACCTTGCTGAAGGCTTTGCGTCTGACGTCAAGGTCCTCACTGGCGCGGGACTCCTTGATCGCGGTCTCGAGCTCCGCGGGAACAGGCGTGCGACCCGCGTTGAAATAAGCATCCTTGGTGAACATCAATGAGTAGGTCTGGCTGGGGTCAGGGCGGCCTGTCCAGGCCGCCAGCAAGCCGACCCCTCGCTTCTCGGTGCCAAAGAAGGCGGCAGATGCCTCGGCCACCGGAGCATTGATAAACTTGATGCCCACGCCAACCTGGCGGAATTGCTCGGTGAGCACCTCTTGCCGCTGCACCGAGTCCTGGTCAGGATAACCGCCAAGCTCAAGCACCGTGCCTGGCTTGAAGCCGGCGCCGGCGAGTAGCTGTCGCGCCTTTGCGGGATCGTACGGATAGAGCTCAGCAACCGATTTGTCGTAGGCCCAATGAGATTTCGGCAAGTTCATCGTGGCCGGCTCTGCCAGTCCCGCCAACGAAGCCTTGACAAAAGCTTCGCGATCAAGCGCGAAATTGAGCGCCTGGCGTACCCGCACGTCATCGACCGGCGGCTTTCCCCAATTCAAGAAGATCTGAAACACATAGAGCGTCGGCCCGGTCACGACTTTCAGGTTCGGCGCACGTTCGACCACCACCTTCTGGCGCGGCGGCAATTGGTAGATCAAGTCGTTTTGGTTCGCGACGACCGAGCGGGCGCCGGTGGTCAGTTCAGGGATGATCGCGAACTCGATGCCATCCATATAGGGACGGTTGGGCTTCCAGTATTTCTCGTTACGCTTGGCCACGATGCGCTCGCCGTCTGCCCAGCTGACGAAGGCATAAGCCCCGGTGCCGACCGGTGTCCGCTTGAGATCGCCGGACGCAGCAGCTTTCAGCGCCGTCGGCGACACCATCATGCCGGCGCGGTCGGAAAGGATCGCCGGCAGCGCCGTGTCCGGAGTGCTCAGTTTCAAGGTAATCTGCATTGGTCCCGTAACCGCCACTGAGGAGACAGTTGCAAGATCGGCCTTGATGTTGGACTTGGGATCGGTCTTACCCCGATCGAGATTGAATTGAACAGCCTCGGCGTCGAGCACGGTGCCATCGTGGAAAGTCACGCCACTCCTGACATTGATCACCAGCGTCGTCGGGTCAGTAAAGCTCCAGCTCTCAGCAAGACCAGGCTTCGGTTTCAGCGTGTCGTACTCCCACTCAGTGAGGGTATCGTACATGGTGAAAAGGAACGTATGGTCGGAGCCGGCGCCTCCGGTCGCGGGATCAAGGCTTGACGGGTTGGTAAATGCCGAAACCCGGAGCGTTCCACCCTTCTTCGGTGTCTCCCCGGCCATCACGAAACCAGGGGCTGCTGCGGAGCCTGCCGCTCCAGCGATCAATCCCAGTGCGGTCCGCCGACTGACGGCGACCCAATTCAGGCGATTGATCGTCTCGTTTGTGATGGCCATGGTGGCACCTCCCCGTGCTCGGATTTCTTGATTGGTATGATATTCGATAACGTGCGGCGCCGGAGGTCAATGAGATGAGCATCAGCACCGACCGGTCGGCTGAAGGAGGTGCCGTGCCGACCGGCTCGGCCGTTGAGGTTCTGCGCGCGTTCACCAAGCTTGGGTTCACCTGCTTCGGCGGGCCGATCGCTCACATTGGCTATTTTCGCGATGAATTTGTGGTTCGGCGGCGCTGGCTTAGCGAGACCAGCTACGCTGACCTGGTTGCGCTGTGCCAGTTTCTTCCCGGACCTGCGAGCAGCCAGGTCGGTTTCTCGATAGGCCTGATGCGCGCCGGTTACCTCGGAGGGCTCGCGGCCTGGGCAGGCTTCACATTGCCGTCTGCGACACTGCTCGTTCTGTTTGCCTACGGCGCGGGGGCACTTGGCGGCGTCGTTGGCGGCGGTCTGCTGCACGGCCTGAAACTTGTCGCAGTCGCGATTGTGGCACAGGCGGTATTCGGAATGGCGCGAACGTTGTGTCCTGATCGCCAGCGCGCTTCGATTGCCGCCGTCGCAGCATTGATCGTCTTGCTTGCCTCAACCTCGATTGCCCAGATTGCAGCGATTGCGTCCGGCGCAGGTGCCGGATTGATCCTTTGCCGCGGCTCGATAGCACCAGACGCAGGTCATCTCCAGATCCGGGTCTCTCGGCATGCTGGTCTCGCTGCATTGTCCGCCTTCTTCGCATTGCTCGTTGGGCTGCCGTTGATCGGCAACATCGTCCAGGTATCGTCGCTTGATCTGTTTGATGCATTTTATCGCTCTGGCGCGCTGGTGTTCGGCGGGGGCCATGTCGTGTTGCCATTGCTGCGCGAGGCCTTTGTCGCGCCTGGATGGGTAAGCGACGAGGCGTTCCTCGCTGGTTACGGCGCAGCACAGGCGGTCCCCGGGCCACTCTTTACCTTCGCCGCCTACCTCGGTGCGGTCGCTGAACCGGCGCAGCGTCCGGCGGGTGCGGCGCTGGGGCTCATCGGCATTTTTCTGCCGGGCATTCTGGTGCTGCTCGGAACACTGCCCTGGTGGAGCGAATTGCGGCAGCGCGCTGGAGCCCAAGCCGCGATGCGTGGAGTCAACGCCGCCGTCGTCGGACTGCTGGGCGCCGCTCTCTACAATCCGGTGTGGGTCACATCGGTCAAGGCTCCGGCGGATTTCGCTATCGCCCTAATCGGCTTCGTTCTCCTCCAAGTCTGGCGCGCGCCCCCGCTCGTTGTCGTCATTTTGAGCGCATGCGGCGGAATTGCGTTGTCGCTCACATCGCAATAGGGTGCCTAAAACGCAAAAAAGCGGCGCTGCTGAAGCAGCGCCGCTATCACGAACTCAAAGCTGTAGATCAAATAGTCGCTACGATGGCGTCGTGCCCTTTACAGCTTCCCACCACGCGCAGCCGGAGACGCCGGTATGGTAGTTGCCTTCGGCGACTTGCACTGCTTGACGCAAACCATCGCGCGCAGCTTGCGCACGAATGGCACGGGCTTCGACAAGCTGGTCAGCCGGCAACCAGCTCCGATCGTGGCCCCATAGGCTCGGCCCGTAACGCACCTCGTTCGGCTGCCATGTTTCGGGATCGATCACCCGACCGCCCCATCCATATTCAATGAAGAAATCGGATGGCGTCGTCGCATAGAACGACATCATGAAGTCGTTGGTGTGGCGACCCAGCGTGGTGGCAATGCGGCCAGGCTCCGCCAACGCCAGGTCGTATCCTTGCCCCACATCGTCGATGTTGTTTAGCTCCATCATGATGTGGTGAATCTTCCGCTTGCCGCCCTCGATCAAAGCCAGGCTGTGATGCCGTCCATTGAGATGAAAGAAATAGGCGCGGAATGGATGATTGATGAAATCGGACACGCGGAATCCGAGCACGTCCATGTAGAACCACTGGACATCGTCAACGCTGTGAACATGCAGCACGGCATGTCCCATGCCAAGCGGGCCGGTCCTGAAGCCCGAGATCGGCCGCGCGGGCCGCATCGGCGTCGACGCGATCTCCGGCCCGCAGAACACCTCAAGGCGATTGCCTGCAGGATCATTGAAACGGATCGCGGACGTAACCGCCCGAAAACCGGCGTCAGCCGTGGAAATCCGGCTGACCGGTATCTTGGCGGCCTCTACTCGCGCCGCAATGGCGTCGAGTTCGCCGGATGAACCGACTTCCCAGCCGAAAGTGTCGAGAATTTCCGGATCGGACGAGACCATGATCCGCTGTTTGCGGTCGTCCATCCGGAATTTCAGGGTGGTCGAGGTCTTGTCGACAAGCTCGAGGCCAAGCAGGTTCTGTCCGTAATTCTCCCAATCTGACAGCTTGTCGGAGTGAACACCGAAGTAACCGAACGAGGCGAGTGCCATGGCAATGCTCCATCGAAGCAATTGCCATTCTAGCGCCAAAGGCCGGGTAAAAACCAGCTCGTGCAAACGTGTTAGCCTGTCTCGGCCGGGCGACTTGCGCGGCTGTGCCGAGCCAACTAAACCTATGGTCGCGGGGAAGGAGCAGGTGGAATGCGTCGGCTACTGGGTATTGGTCTCGCCATCATTTCGATGCTTGCCGCGCTCGCACAGCTACCGGCACTTGCGGCCAACGTGATCCTCATCACGCCGGATGAAGCCAAGCTTCCTCCTCCAAAGATTGCTATCGCGATGGCGGCCCGTGGCGTCACCCGGGGACCGCAAATCGAAGTGGTTCAGGACACCGACCCGACCAAATCGCCCACGCACTTCCAACTGAAGTTCGTTGCCCACGGCGGCGCCAAGATAGATCCGGCGACCGTGCAGATGACCTACCTGAGGACTCCTGACGTCGATCTCACGCCAAGGATCAAGCCTTTCGTCACAGACAGCGGAATCGATATTCCGAACGCCATCGTGCCGGCCGGTGCACATATA
Source organism: uncultured Alphaproteobacteria bacterium (assembly GCA_963763485.1). GTDB lineage: Bacteria > Pseudomonadota > Alphaproteobacteria > Rhizobiales > Xanthobacteraceae > CAWCKS01. Next base: position 167,615 of record CAVXOW010000004.1, read on the forward strand.
CTGCGGGTCGATTTGAAGGATTCCGACGGTCGTGCGGGCACCCTGAACTTCACCTTGAACGTCGCACAGTGATTTTCAGCCGCAAAACCGGCGACCTCATCTAGTCCTCCTTCGTAAACGCAAAGTAGCGTCGCGCACCATTTGTGGCGCGGGCGTCGCGGAACGCCTGAACTTCAAGACGTCCCTTCGTGTTGATCCGGAAATTCAGGCGATGGATCAACCCGCAATCGCAGCACTGGTCCATGTGGTTGCGCATCGGGATCTCGATCCATTCACCATCGGTCACGTGATAATATTCCGACTTGCCGGCCTGTGGTGCTGGCTTGCGCGTCACTGTAAGTGCCTCCCCAGTGATATGACAGTACGCTGTCCTATCATCAAATCAAAACGAACCGACCTCATAACGTAGGCCCTGACGACCGCCAGGCAATCCAAAGGAGCTCTTGCCGCAAAGCGAAAGGGCAAAAATCGACCCTTTGCGAACTGTGGTTAAGCTCTGGAAAGGCTTTTGCGCGAGCGTAATCCATGATCGCAACCGACGAGCACCGCATTTCGCAACGTCATCGTGTGCTGAAGGCCGGAACCATCGAGTTTGGCGGCGGCGCGATCGACTGCACGGTCCGCAACCTCTCGGCGAACGGTGCCGCCCTTGAGGTTGCCAGTCCCGTCGGCATTCCCGATCAGTTCGATCTCGTCATTCTCGCCGAGCACCTTCACCGTCCCTGCCGCGTCATTTGGCGCAAGGAGAAGCGGATCGGCGTCACCTTCAGCATGAGTACGGCGGAGCCGGTCACTAGCTGGCGGGTATGTTGCACTTCATCGTGCAATAGATTCCAGTGGCTAAATACAATACCTCCGCTTCACCACCGAAGGGCCTGAGCGCCGATGCAATCAACTTCGACCCAAAGCCGAGTTGCTTCGGCGGCTGCACAGCAGGTCCGCCGGTTTCGTCCCAGACAATGCTGAGCTTGCTGTCGGATACGGTCCACGATAACTGCAGGTAGCCTGTCGACGAGGAGAATGCGCCGTGCTTGGCCGCATTCGTCGCGAGCTCGTGCACAATCAACGCAAGACTTACCGCCAGCTTGCCTGGCAGATAGACCGGCTCCCCGTTGAGGATGAATCGCACGTGGCCGTAAGGTCCAAGTTCGGCGATCAGTAATTCCTTGAGATCGCATCCGCGCTCGTCGGTATGAGCAATCAAATCGTCGGTCGCACTCAGCGCGTTCAGGCAGCCATCAATCCGTTCAAAGACGTCCGGCTGCTGATGCAGCAGCTGTCTGAGCACCGCGTGCACGGTGGTCACTTTATTCTTGAGTCGGTGTTGCAGCTCATTGACGACGAGCTTGCGGTATTGCTCCTCTTCCATCAGCCGGCTTGATATTTGGCGCTGATGGGCAATCAACGAACGATAGTGCTGGATGCCCCAGATAATCAGGCCCGAAATCGTCAGATAGATCAGAAACAATACGAGCAAGGACGCAACAGGCGGCTCGTTGAGGAAGGCGACCGCGAAGCCGAGGATGCCGCCGCCGATCGTGGCTGCGATACCTCCGCGCAGGCCACCGAACGCTGTCGCAAACAAGACCGCTGGAAAATAGATACTGAACGGCGTGTCCGGCCGGATCAGCGTGATGAACCAGCGAAACAGAGTACAAGCTCCGAGGCAGAAGATAACGAAGGCGATGTTGAGCGGCAGCGATGGCTCAGAGGTATTGAGCCACGCACGGCGAAATTCGTCGGTCCATTTTGAAATCAGGTGTTGCACATTGCAAAGCTGGCAAACACAGCTGCCGCTGACAAGGCGAAATTTGGGTTCCTGCGTACTGCCCCGATTTTCCTCCCAGGCCTGCCGATGCACTCGCCAGATTTCCTTCGACGTGCGCCGACCTCGAACGGCCCAGGCGGTACGCGGCTGCTTTTGGAGGAACACAAGGGAATCAACGATCCCTTCGATGCTAACCAGGTCATCTTCCGCCAATGCGATTGACCAGATCCGGGTCGCGCGCACAAATCTTTTCACCCCAATCGCACCGTCGACAACACCATGACCGACGTGGATGCGTGGGGCGTATTCCTTCGCCATGGCATGAGCGAGTGTGCGCAGTCCGGCCCGAACTAGAAGCACCAAATCCAGGGTGACCGCACGGCCAAGCGCTCGCGCCGGTGAAGTGATTGGAAATCGTCCGATGTCATATCGATGATGCGGCGGGCGTATCGTTGTCGGCATTGTAGAGTACGAGTTCGACATCGCCGCCGGCGGCATCGAACGGCGCAACGACGTCCGCTTCCGTGGTCACGTCGGCTGCCACCCGCGATCGCCTGCCCCCCATACTTTGATGCCTTGTACGACAGCATCCAGTGGACGCTATCTGGCGATGCCGAAGGTCATTGCAAGTTGTCCATCATATGAGGGGAAGGAATGCACCATCGCTTTGAAAGGGAAACAAAACGCATTCCAAGCCGTTGATGCGAGCACGCCGGGTGACAACCGGCCGCAACGGAGATGGCGGACGCAGTTGATTTTGCCGGTTTCTGACTGCGACACCAACGCATCGGTACGCGCTGACGCCTAACCCGTTCCCGGTGTGCACCTCTAATCTCGTGGCTCGGCCTGCATGATCCGTCCACAAGTAGACAGCTCAAAAAGAGCCTCCACGCCGCGCGGAACCGCCGTCCCCAATTCCAGTTGAACCACTATCGACAAACATTCCGTGAAAACGGGGAGCATGACCGATGGGCAAGGCATTTAATCCGGCGCCGCACGACAAGCATGCCGTCGACCCGCAAGAGGCCGCGCGTCTCGACAGCGAGACTTCGCACGATCTCAACTCCGGTCTGATTGGTACCTTTCCGGCATCTGATCCTGCGAGCGCGACAATTCCAGCGCCCAGCAAGGAGCCACGAGCGGGGCTGTTCGACTGGATACGTTCGTGGTTCACCTAGCCCCCCGGTATGCCCCGTCCGTTGGCAGTACCGACCATGAGAGAGCAATCCCTCACCCAGATCGTCGTTGATCCCACAAATGAGGATGAGTTGCGCCGCCTGGCCTCGGGTTTGGCGTGACGACAGCTATGCTTCGGACGCCAATATTCGACGTCGGTCCGCGTGTCGTGGACCTGCGAACCTATTTCAACATATCCGACATTGTTTCAATTTCCGGCGCCCGATAGCCGCATTCAAAGCAACAACGCTTGAATCGCAAACGCTATCGGCTGATCGAACGCGCCAATTCATGCGGGCCAGCGGACCTTCGCTGTGACCGCTCGATCACCTCACGATCTCGCGCGAGCGATCGGAATGTTGCAGCGACAACATTCTGCTTCTCGCGGGCAGGGCCGGAGAGGTGCTGCGCCTTGCGCTCTGCGGCTTCGGCATGCCGAACAAAATAGTCGGTCCACGTCATGCGCTTATTTCCGCGGCCGCGTCGATCATCGAGATGACGTCGACGCGGGCCGCGGAATTCCTTGTCAATGCCAGAACAGCGCCAGCAGGATGATGATCGGCAAGGGAATGCCGATCAGCCACAGCAGCGCACCTCTTCCAAAAGTCATGTCAACCTCCTCGATTGTGTGAGGGATTGACCAATCAACGGCAAAAAAGTTCCCCTGGCTTTAAGGACATTGCCGATCCCGCTGGCGGGAACAAATCCGCGAAACAGCGCAGATCATCCATCGCCTACGGCGTGAGCGAGGTCAATTGCGGTGCTCGATGCTGCCGTCAATCACAATGATCATGAACACCAGAACGGCGGCGATGAGGATGCAGCTTTGGGGGAAAGTCATTTGTGCACCGCTGCTTCAATAAACCGATCGAGACGATCACCGAGTCGATCGATCGCAGCCGCCAACCGATCCTCGACTTCATGCATCACCTCGCGATGGATGTAATCGCGCGCCACCTGCTCGCGATACGTGGAAAGGGATGTGCCGAGCCTCGTAATCCTGTCCAGCGCATCCTTGGCGCCGCTATTGGCCGCGCTGGCTTCGGTTTCGGCTCGGCCAATTCGCGTTCCAAAGGTCAGCCAGAACACCGCAAACGAGATCGCGAAACCGCCCGTCGATGCGACGGCGGCAACGGCGGGCCATTCGAGCATAAGCTACTCCTGAAATGCGCTCGTCGCGTTCAGAAAACCGGCACCACCCATCTTGTCGAAGGAGGGCAAGCTTTCCGGGACATGTGCTAGCGCCTCGCAAAGATGTGCTGGGCCGTAAGGATGCCGACGCAACCGAGGATGATCTCCACCTCAAGCCCTTCGTAGGGCCCCGGCGCCTTGGCGATCGCCCATCCGAACTTGAAGGTCGAGTTGAGGTAGATAGCGTTGGCGTGAATGATCGGACCCAGTGCGGCCGCGAGCGCCATGTAACGCGTGCCCCACCAGCCCCAGCGCTGCTGTGTGATGGCCGCCTGCGCCTGCACGATCGGCACCGCGCTCTGGATCGCGGCAATGTCGGTTTCCTTGTCGGCCTGGACCTGCGCGATCCTGGCATCAGTTTTCTTGTTCAGGACATTGACAACGCCGTTCGCGATTGCAGTAAACGCGCCGGATGAGAGCCAGTTGATGGCTGCGAGAATCGCCGTCCACATAGGTCAGCTCTTTGCCAGAGTACGGCGTCGCGCCAACTCCGTCAGCACGCCCGAGACTGCGACTGCGACGAGGATCTTGAACGCAGCTCGCCAATCGAGGCTTGTCAGCGAGGTGAAATCGTAACCGGAGAACGCGGCAATCAACCCGGCGCTGATAAGGCCCACGATGTATTGAACGCGCGCCCAGACAATCGTGGCCGATCGTTTGCACCAGGCCCAAGCCTTTTCAATCATTGCTTCCTGCTCCTGAAGATCGAGACAACGGACGAAAAAAAGGCCGCCCAAATGGACGGCCTGGCGGGAACGAGTTGCGGCTGGGCTTTCGCCGGCGGTGGATGCGGACTCGGCATCGGCCCTGTGAACGAGATCGTCGGGTCCATCAGCATCATAGCCTTGAGCAAACCGGCGCAACCAAGCTGCTTGTCTATCGCGTCGGGATCGAACACTCCGTCGGAGACGTATTTGCCGCTCACGTACTGATCGGTGCCGGCCCAGACGTAGGGCGACGGCAAACCACGTTTCGAGTAACCAATGCCGTTGTACTGCTCGAGCAGCGTCAACGCGCCTCCCATGGACCAGTCCTTCCATTTGGCCGCATACGGCGCGCAGTTCGTCAGCGCGTCGATTGCCGCGGCCTTGAAGCTCGGGAAGGGCCCCCTGCCCTTCGGAACATGAGTGGATACGCTATCGTACGGATCGCCTTGAGCGAGGTTCGCAAGAAAATTCTGCGAAGCTTCACGCTCGTGGATTACCGCGATAATCGGCCAGGGGACGCCAGTCGCCGCTTCGATATCCTTGTAGCGCGATTTCGCTCCTGATGCGGCCAGCCGCGATGCGGCTCTGTCGAATTCAGCGTCGCGAACGATCTTCATGCTGGACCACCGGTCGGCGTTCTTTCCAATCAACGAACTGAAGTCAGTCATCAGATGATCCTGAGAACGAAATTGACGACGATCGTCGGTTGTGTGGTCGGGAGAGCCGTTCCCGAGCCGCCGGAGTTGACCTGAAAAGTGATACCTGTCGTGGCCGTCAGTGCCGCACCCGCGCCAGGGATGCCGGAGCCGCCCGAACTGTACAGTGCGTTTCCGAATGGCGCAGAAGATCCGACAGGATTAAAGGTAAATGGCGATGTCAGGTTCACGGTGTGGCCGTGGCCGGGATCGTTGAAGTTGATGATATTGAGATTATAATTCGGGATATTTGCCTGCGCGATTGTCTGATTTTGCGCCCCGCCCGTGTTGCCCATAGCGGTTGATGTGAATACCGACGAGAGCCGCGATGCACTTGAGCCTCCCATATTGTCGAGCCCGGCAAACACGCGGCCGCGCAAGTCGGGAACGTTAAACGTCGTTGATCCGTCGCCGCTACCGAACGTCGTGCCAACAAGCGAGAACAATGTCGCATAAGCCGTTCTCGAGATCGCCTGCCCATAGGGCAGCGCAAACGCGCTGTTCGGAGCCGACGAACCGATATAGGGCAGCATCCCGCCGAGTGGGATATTATACGGGTTCGACGCGCCGCCCTGCAGGTAGAATACGCCATCGCTGTTGTTGTACGTGCAAACGTATGGCGTGCCCTGGATCAGCGTTCCCGACGGCAACTCGAGATTGGGCGCAGAACGCAATGGCTTGGCGCCAGTCGAATCCACGTTGAGCGTCACTGTCGCGCCGTTGCTCGTGTGCGGGGTGAAGGCAATCATCTGCCCGTCAAGATGTGCGGGCGTATCGAACACCTGCCAGGACGTAACGGTATAGGCCGTCGAAGTGCCGCCCGTCATGATCGCGCCGGCGACGTCATCGCGATACTTTGCTGCTGCAGCCATCATGGCGCGCGCGGAATCGTTCACGGATGACGGCGGCTGACCCTCAGCCCAATTGATCGATGCGTCCGCACTCGCGTTCGACGACGCAATGCGCGACCATTTCCAGAATGTCATGGGACTTCCCTTGAATGAGAGAGCAACGTTGGTTCAGGCTCGAGATCGGCGACAATGCTGAGGACTCGCACATCGCGGTGCACGCTCCTCCGCGACGTAGCGATTACGCGGTTCGGCGCAGATACGTCGGCCACAAAAGCGGAAATGCCGCTTTCCCTTGCAGAACAACCAGAAACTGTTGCGAGCCCAAGCAGGCGATGGTCGCGAAGCTATGGCCGAGATGATCGGCGCCTGTCCTGACGACAGTGACCGGTCGGCCCTCATCATCTTGAGGAGATCGGAGCTCTCCGTGGCCCTCTGGCGCCAAAGCCGCCAACATCGCAAGAGCCAGTCAAATTGCGGACTTCTGCTTCCCTATCACTAAACGATCATGACCCACTCGTAGAGCAGCGGTCGTTCGCGGCGGACCCGATCTCTTCGTGATGCCAGCCGCGCCAGGTGTCTTGCGAGTGCGACGGGGTCCCCTCCCGGACCGATTTCGACCCTGGGCATCACACCACCTTCATTCTTGCGTGGTTGGCCCTGCTCATCGGTCAGCAGGAGTACCGATCCGTCGATAATATAGTGCACCAACGCGATCTCGCCGGGATCATCAGGCGATGCCCCGCGCACCTCCATCCAGGTGCAATGCACCTTGGGCGATGACACACCAAATGTCGGTCGATTCGTGTCACTCATCGGTCGCCTGCCGCAGAACTTGACGGCAGCTGCAACCAGGCGCATGCGCGGCGATCAGATTGCGCAACACGCCAACCGGTACACCGGGGGTTTCCTCAGCGAGCCGGGTCGCCTTCGCGTCGAGGAAAGCCTCGGCCTCGGCGCGTAGCGCCAAGATCTTTTCACTGAGGGTTTTGTTGTCCATCGGGGGCTCCTGCTGCCGTTTGCTCGGATCGCACTGTTGCTTGTAGAGCGGCCAAAGCGCGCTTTGCGTTCGCCACATCATTTTGAGCTCGACGCAGCACTTTCTCACGCTGCGCATCATGCTCGGCCACGTATTTCTTCAGTATTTGCGGTAACTGCGCGAACTGCTCTTTCAGGCCCTTCGGCCATGAGCGCGGAGGCGCGACGTCGCCAACGCGCTCCATTGCCGCCGCGACCATCCAGGTCGCCACTGGGTTCGAAAGTCCCCGCGAGGAATGGGACTCGGAGATGGATGCCACAATCTCGGCCAGCGACCTCGCCCCAACCGAGGCATGATCCAGGACGAATTGTGCAACCGATGCTGGTTGCGCGGGGAGATGACGAATACCGTTTCGATCGCACCAGGTTTTGAAGATGGCCCGCGCCTTAGCAGCTGTCGCACTCTCCTCTATTGGAGGTTGAACAACCAGACGCTGTGCGATGGCGGCTCTCAATCCTGCTTCCTGTCGTTCCCAATGCGCCAACTGGGCATCGAGCTTCGCGCGCTCAAGCGCTCCTAGAACGGGATTGGAGTTCAACGACCGGCCCGTCGCAGCGAGTCATGAATTTCGCCCAATCTTAGTTGTAAAGTCAGAAGCTCTGTGCGCTGCCGCAGGTTTATCGGCTCGTCGCGAGCGAGTTCAAGGTCGGTTTTGTGAGGAACGGCAGTGCGCTGTTCCAGACCGGTAAGGCCGAAAGCTTGCGCAATGCGATTGGCCATAGTCAGCTCGCCTGCTGCCAATTCGGCAAGCGATTCGTGACGGGAAAGACAATCTGGTAGGACACTCATGCCTCGTCCTCAGTCAGACAGTGGGCCCACCCATCCACGGTGCAAGCGCAGATTGTTCTCACGCGAGCGAAGATCATCAACGGTATCGCAACCTGACAGATTTGTGTCTCTGCAACGTCTCGAGCATGCCGCTGATATTGGCGCCTTGGTATGAGCCCCGCGATCATCTCGGGTCCTGGCAGCGCCGTGTTGTCGCGCTGGCAAACCCCTTAGGTTCGCACTCTGCGTTGCGCAGCCAAGACATCGGCCGCATTTTTTACAGACGGATTGTTCGCAAATCTGGTGTTAAGCGAACGGATATCGGTCTCATTCAGCGCGGCACGCGTATCGACGGCAACGCCGGGCCGCTGCACCGCCGGAACCACCTTCTTGGCGATTTCGTTGCGCGCCTGTTGCAACAGCCGATACGAAGCTGCATCGAACATCATTTTCTGGAACGCCGCGTTGCGCATGACCGGCTCGGTCGCGCAGAGCTGCAGAAATTGCTCGCGCGGCACGCCGAGCTCGGTCGCATAGGTAATGATTTCGTTCGCGACCTTTTGCACGACCTCAGGCTTTTCGCCCTTTACCATCGTGTCAAAACGCGCGTCTTCCGCCTTTGCGTATTCGGTGAATTCTTGGCGTTGCGTCGCGTCTCGCTGCTGCTGCTGGAGTAGCTGTACGGTCTGAACCGCGGAAAGCCGGTCGGCCAACGCACGCGCCTGGCCATATCGTGCCGGATCTCGTTGAGACAGCCGGGCCAGTGCAGACTTAAATTGCTGCGCGGTATGGCTCGTTAGCTCGGGGAACTGTGCAAAGACAACCTCCCGCAGCATCCCACCGACCACGCCAAGCGCCCGATCGTAATTCTGGCGGGCCGCATCCGCCTTGCCGACCTGTTCCTCGATTGCCTGCCTGACTTGCGGGTGCTTGAGCGCCTCCTGTACGATTGGATCGAGCTGCCCATCCTCCTGCACATTACCGGAGACGCCTTCTTCGCTTGGCTCTGGCTGTGGGACATTCGGCGCATCTGGATTTCGAGTTCCTCGCCTGCCGATACGTTGGCGAGGTCGGCCTGCTCCAACTTGTCGACCTCTGATCTGATGTGCCGAGCGTTTGTAAGGTCGATTGCTTCCGCATCGATGGCACGAGCGTCAATCAGGTCCTCGGCTGCGCGACGGAGCGTTATCGCTTCTCGCTCGTCAGCCTCGTTCCCCTCGCCGGTCAAGTATTGTCGGGAAACGATCTTGCTTGATGGCCGTCGCGACGTCGCAAGGTCATCCGCAGCCTCAGTCAGGCCTGCGTAATCGCTCCCGAAGGATTTGTCGCCTGCTGCTGCTGAGGCATCAGGCATTTCTTGATAGCCAGCGTCCCGCAGCTCGCGAGTGCGACCGAACGCCGGCTCCGACGAAAATTCTCTCAACCCCGGTTGATCGATCGAGGGCCGTTCGGTAGCGACAGTGGATTTAGCCACCGGCCGTTCGAATATGTCAGACATATGGAGCGTCTCCAGAGGACTTCGAACTTCTACCATCTGACAAATTTTCGTCGGATGGCGCGCAGTCATTGCGATGTTACGGCGTAAGACGAACTTGAGGTGGCCGCGTGCCATACCGAGGCGACGCAACACACAGTCCTCCAGCCGCAAGATTTTCCCGCGATCGTCATTTGCCGATTGGCGGCAAGTTCAGCGGGCAGCCCGCCGCTTTATGGCCCAGAGGTCGTACGCCGACCCCATAGGGCGAACCAGTGGCGTTCATGGTCCGCGTTGTTGAATAGTGAACACGGACGTTTCAGCTTGGGCGCTCCCGCGCCCAGCGGTCTAAGCACCCGGAAAAAGCAACTGCGCCAAGTTGGACAGGCTACTCAAGCCAGAAGTGGCGGCGGAGCTGATGCCGGGGATACTCTTGGCGAGTTCACCGATCCCGCCAGCGATTTTCGAAAACTGCTCCGCGCCGCTCATCTGGTTCTCGGTCTGGCCGACCGTCGTGCCCGTCGTTTGACGTCCCAACCCGGCAATCGGCACGCCGATGTTTGCCAGCAAGCCAAGCGTCTGTAGCGGGATGCCGCGCCGTTGTGCCTCCGCAGCGAGGATCGCGTTGGCGCCGGCGTTCTCCGCTGACAGCGCGGTCGGCACCATGCCGACACCCTGCGCCTGGTTCTGCAAGGTCTGTTGCCTGAGGCCACCAAGCAACCCCGACGTCGTGTTGCCTGCGCCATAGAGAGAGCCGGCGGCATTGACGGCGCGACCGACATCCGTGTTGTACTGGTTGGCAATCACGGGCGCCTGGCCCTGTGCGATCCCGCGCGCAAGGGCCTGTTGATTGAGACCCGACATATCACGGCCGGCGCCGGCAAACATGCTGTTGACGTTCGTCGTCACATCGTTCGAGATCGTGTCGAGATAGGGCTTTAAGCCGCTGTTCGCGCCAACCATCGAACCGTTGGCATACGGGGTGAGCGCCGCTTTGTAGGCATCGTAGTTCGATTGGATTGCGGGCGCCTGGTCCATCGCCCCGCCGCCGCCCAACAAGCTCCTCACTGTGTCGGAAATCATGGGGCCGAACTGGCCATAATTGCCAGCATTCGCCTTGGCCGTGTTGAGAGCATCGCTCTCCGCATTGGTCAGACCGGTGTTCGCCAGCCCACCGTTGAGTTGCCCAATGATTCCTTCCAGCAAAGGCTGCGTTGGGATCCAGGGCGCGGTGGTCGAATTCTGCGTTTGCGTGGAATTGCTGGTGCTTTTGCCGCCCATCTAGAGTTTCCTTTCAAGAACAACATTCGTGACGTGATACTGGTTGAGCATGCGCTGCCAACCCTTGCGCCCGAAGATGCGCACGCGGTTGCAGCCCTCTGCTTTCGCGTAAACTTCAATTTTTTCGAGAAGCGCCAGCCAGCGTCTCATGTCCGTACCGCCGCAGGCCGTCAGTACACAGACCTTGCTTGCGTTGGTTTCAGTCAACACGGTTGTTGCGGCGGCCTCGATTTGTCCGGACCAGGCCAGCCACAACAGACCACGACCGGTCAGCACGTCGTATTCGATCTCTTCGAAACGGCCGAGCTCAGTGCGAAAAACCGCCGCCTTCAGCAGCACAACGACGTGAGGCCAGACATCGTAGGCCATGCGGGGATCGACGCACACCAACTGCGGCGCTGATTGCACCGAGGCCATGGACACACTCCGCGCGCCAGCGCAGCGCAGCCGGCTTTCAACACTCGCCGCCGCTACCTGACCTGACCTCGTATTCCGCTCACTTAGCGAAGGGCCCCGCGCGGAATCCGGTCGTCATCGGAGACTTCCGCGGGCTCCCCGTCGGATTCGGCGCCGCAACAAACAACTGCGGCATCCCAACTGTCGACGCTGCGTTGTTGATCGAGAGCGAGTCCCGGCCAAGTCTGCTGAGTGTCCGCGAAGTCAGGCCTCGCGGATTTTCTGCTTCTGGCATTGAATGCTCCGCTAGCTGTCCACGGTTATGTTAACTTCAACCAAATCACACCAGACATAGAGGGCTATGATCAGCGCACTGCCCAGCACGGATCAGCCGCTCAGAGGAGCGAAGCGACGCGCCCTGATGTTGCGAAGCTGCCAGAAGAAAACGATTGGACAAATCCAGCTTGCCGGAAACAAGATCGACACGGCCAGAACGATCCAGCTTAGAGTATCAAACCAGTCGGGCCCCGGATCCCAAAATATCAAAATGAAAGAGAGTGGAAAAATGACCAGACCGGGTGCGCTGGCAGACAGATACCAGGTTACGCTGTATCGCCCCATCCTGAAGCAGCTAAGTGCCAAAAGGATCAGAACCGAGACAAGGGGAAGCCAAAGAAACCGGAAGCCCGCACTCGGCCCCAGCGGCGTAGTAAATATTAGATTCCAGCCCATGCATCCTCGACAAGGTCGAGAGGCAAACTGGCAACGGATCCCACACGGCGAGCCTGCCACTATTCGCATAACACAGCGTTGCCGGTCAGATTACTCCACCTGATCCCGTACTCCGCTCACATAGCGAAGGTCGCTGAGCGGAGGTCCGCCAAACCCGACGAACCGTGGAAGAATAATCGCCAAATTCAGGCGCTGGTACTTCCCAAAGGCGAAGCACCATTGTCCGGAAGACCAAAATTTGCTGGATTCCCGTTGAAGCGCTGGTCGATCCGCGGGGCTTGTCTGGTAACAATCAACTTGCCCGTCGTGAGCGCGTCCAGAACAAGAGCCTGAATCTGATCCCGTGACAATTCGTTCTGTCTGACATAGGCCGCGATGTTTCGGCCAACCTGGTTGTTGTACAAATCCTTGTACGTGTCCCAAGCCTCGGTCTTTGCGGTATTTTCCAGAAACTCGCGCCCGAAACCAAGTAGGTATGCTTCGAGCGGCGAATGATCGTGGGCGAGATAGGCGCTGCTCAAGGTGTGTGCGATTGCATTCGTCGCCGCGCCACCGAACCTAAACGGCTCGCCCTCGGCATCGGTGGCATCGGTCGTTACGCCGCGCAAACCGTTAACGTTGGCTAGTCCATTGCTCGCGTCAGCAAGATTGTCGAGGCCGTAGTACTTCTTGATGAAATCGAATCGATCGTCAGCCATGCGATGCTCCGATTCACCACTGCGCGTGGGCCACCAGACCCGTTGGCGTTTCCTCGACGATCAGCACGAGTTTCGGAACGCAGAGACTCTTACCATCGAACGCAACGCGAGGATCCTCTATCCACAGGTGCCGATAAGTCTTCGCGTGGTCATCGATCAACAGCAGCGTCCAGTTGGTGTGACTTCCTGGGAGATCAGGATCCAGCTGCCGATACTTTCGATCGTACATCTCATTGGGAGTGCCGGCCTCAGGTGGGTAAACGCACGCTCGATCAAAGGTGAATTTCTTGGCTGGGTCATACCGGCGGTCGCGTAGCAACACGTCAGTTATCCGCGTATCCGAAGGCGCGAGAAACTCTAACCAGACAATGGCGGCTCCGATCGCAGCGAAGAGGAGCGCCGCGCCAAGCAATGTCAGCATCGTGAGAGCAATGATTTTTCCGATTTTGCCCACGACGCTTCGCTCACAAGTGACAGATGCAAGGCCGATACTGCTTTCAAGCCGTAGTTGAAGAACAAATTAGAACAAATTATGGCAATTCGGAGGCGGATCCAGCGCCAGAAGTGACTTCCCAAACCTCGGTTACCCGAGACATACAAAAGAGAAAATCCGGTCGGTCTGGCCGTTGTTGGCATGAGTGACCGTAAAGCTGCCCTTTCCAACAGAGCTGATATACAGCGTGCCATTGCCGATCTCAGCGGCGGCATTGGCCGTCATAGGAACCAGAATTGGCACCGAGCCTCCGGCGCAGGTCACAGCTGTCACAACCGTCGTCGTCACACCGGCGGCGAGGGTGACAATCCCGGTCGCATTGGATCGACCTGACGCAAGCTCGTTGATGGCAAGCGCGAGCTTGCTCAAGTCCTTCTCATTGCGGTCAACGACACGGACGGTCATGGCTCGCCCTCTACTGCTGTCCCGTCTGTGTTACGTCGGGTTCAACGCCGGCAGCGAAGCTCCAGCTCGTGCCGGCCGGGATGCGCAGCTTCATCCGCGCATAGCGAGTGTCCTGCCGGAGATCGCAGCGACCGGTCCGCACATTTAGCGCGACCTCCGCCAGATACGTCGGCGTTCCCTGCTGGGTCTCGCGAAACGAAGCGGAGCCGAATGTGCTTGCCGCATCGGTAATCGGGCGAAAGCCGTTGAGATAAATCCGCTGGCCATCGGTGCCCTGCTCCGCGGTCTCCAGTGTTGCCTCGAGATTGTCGCCGCGGAAGAACGAAAGCTTGTGATCGAAGCCGAACTGCGCGATCTCCGGCTGCACCGCGGTGGCATAGGCATCGAGCGTCAGCGTCATTGCATCGATCGAAGACGAAATGCTGTCGAGGTTTTCCAGCGTCAGCCCTGACTGCGAAATTCCAAGCAAATACTCGCCGGACACCGCGAGCTGAAAGAAGCGGTCCAGCACATAGTCATAGCCGAGAATCTTGTCGTAGAGGCCTGCGGACCCCGACGCCGACTTGTACGCCCAGTAGACCTTGGTACTGCGCGGATCGGCCGTGCCGATCAGGAGCTGCAGGTTGCCGCGGTCGAGGTCGGCACGGAAGCTACGATCGACCCGCTCGCGACCGATCTGCTCGGGCATGCCGCCAGGCACGATGCGCTGAAAGCCCTGGCCCGAATAGAAGAACACGAACTCGCCGGCGCGCACGATGCTGTAGGGCGCGAACAGGCCCTTGTCCTGCGCGATGCGGTCGATCTGAAACACCACGGGTGAGCCCGGCGCATAGGTCATGCGCCTGATAGCCTGGTCCTGAAAGATGGTGCCGAACTCGCCGCCGGCGACGCCGCGAACAATGCCGCCGTCGGGAAAATCCTGAAAGTCGGACGAGTTGATGCCCGGCGTCCAGCTCTGTGAGGCGTTGAAGCTGTTCAGGCCTGACCACTGGATCCGGTAGGGGTTCGACAACAGACCGGACAGCACAAGAAAGCGGCCGACCACGTCGATATAGGCAGCCTGCGGAGGCGATCCGAGGGCGTCTCCGAAAGCAACCGACGAGGTGAGATCGAACACCTGCAGCGGCGCATTTGCCTGGGCCGCGAACACGAGGTTGCCGGTCTGCGCGAAACGCCACTGCGCTGAAGCCGAGAGTGCCAGATAGGTCGACGTCACCGAATGCGTGCCGCTGCCGGCGCTCGACGTGTTGATCGAGCGCGCCGCCCGGCGTCGCCGAAACGCTGAAGGCGCTGGATGACAGTCCGGACGCCGCAACATAGTAGACCGTGCCAACCGTAAGGCCCGAGGGCAGCGATCCGGTGGTCGAGAACACGACAGGGTCGTTCGCCGAGAACGCGTTGCTTGCGGTGACGACAGCCGGACTCGCATTTGAGATCGATGTGACGCTCGCCGGCTTCGATACCGGCCGCCAGGCGAAATTGGTGTTGTCGAGCTGGTAGAGCCGGTCGACCGTTCCCGCGAACACCGCAACCGAACCATCGGACTTCAACGCATAGAACGCCCCACGACAGCGGGCCGGCAGCGCGGAGGTGTAGCTCGAGCCGCCGGGAAACGGCCCGTAGCCGTCACCGCGCGGCACGACATTGAGGATGTTCTTCGTGCTCGACCCCTCGTAGTCGGCCACGTCGGGGCGATAGTCACCGAATTGCAGCAACGGCATTGATCACAATCCATCGTCGTTGTCGGCGGCGGTCCAGCTCTCAGCCGCGACGGCCCTGGGACTCCAGGCACCATGCGACCCTGCCACGGCGGCCCAGCGATCGGGCGGCGGGCTCAGCGGCTGAAAGAAGTCGCAATCAAAGGCATCATCGTCGAATGCATAACCATCGAACGCGCGTGAACGTCGTGACATTTGAGAATCCGAGGCGTAAGCGCGGCTTGAAGCTTGCGCGCATATGCGCGGCAGGCGCGTTGACCAATTGCTGCTGTAAGGACAATTCAGGCGCCGTGAGTGTCGCGGGCATTAGCCCCGTTTGGTGGTTCAGTCACCGCGACACGGGACCAACGGCCACCAAAGCGAAGGCCAGTTCCGACTCAGCGTTGCCGCCGACTTCGGCGCAAACACATCAAGACTTTCAATCAACAGAACGCCCGGCGTTCCCTCATCCCACGAACTCGAAGACCAGATCACCGATCGGTACGCCGTCAGGAACGATCAAGGTGATCTCTTGCGTTTGTGCACTGCCGTCGACGCGCTGACGGACAGAAAAATCGTCTTTGGCCTGGTTGAGAATGCCAATTCCAACAGGGCCGCCCGAGACCCTTGCCTTGATGCGAATCCAGATCGGTCCCTTCAAGTCCAACGCACTGTTGCTGGTCAGGATCGCGCCGTAAGCCCAGGGTTGCGGCGGTGTTTCTATTCGCAGGGACTTCGTAGAGTCGTAATTCGAGAACACGCCCGCGACGCGCACACTCGCGGCGGCAACATCGATCACGTTCGGCTCGAGCAGTGTCAGCGAGAACTTCAACACCGGTGTATCGATCTGCTTCCGGTCCTTCACCAACCAATCCATCTTCGCTGCCGCGCGACTGGCAACGTTAATTCGATCGATGGTCGATCGTATCCTGGCGGCGTCGTCCGAAACAACCACGATCGTGCGCGGCGTGAGCACATCCTCCCGCGTCACAACTCCTGGATCGGCAACCCGCACAAATCCCGTCGCAGCGATGGGAATGGCAACGTACCGACTTGGCAGCCTGCATTTCGGATCGACCGTCCGCCCAAACACTTCCGAGTCGTCCCACCAGATTGCGACAGTCGACGGATTCAGATCAAGCGCTGTCAAGTAGCGATTGGCCTCGACCGTCGCGCGATAAAGATCTTCGCGCAGCTCACAAGCCTCCGGATACGCATAGGCATCGACCCGCGCATGGAAAACACCAGGAACTGCCAAATAAGAAGGCGGCCTCAAGACATGAACGACGTCGGCGACAACGAACAGCATCGCAAAGGCTGCGAGGCCCGCCCAGCGGCCCTTCGAGAGCCAGAGGCACCCAAATGCAGCCAAATACAGCGCAATGACCACGACTGCGATATTAGCAGCGTTGACAAGCAGCGCGACCTTGCTGAGCAGGACATCAAGCCCGAGCACCTTGCAGCCGGCCAACGCGAGGACATAAGCCAAGCGGCACGACGACCAGGACAACGAGCGCGCGGTGATCCCGCTCGCCACTCACCAGATGAAGCTGGCCCGCAATGGCGAACATCGCAGGATAAAGGATTGGCTCCGCCATATACCAGGGCTGCAGCGAGGTTTGCCCGAGTGTCTGCCACACGACCAGGATGATGGCCGCGAGCAAAAACTCTGACTTGAAACGCGAGCGCGACGGCGTCGCTCTTGTTCTGAGATCGCACCAGTTGCCGCCAGCGCGTGATGACCAGCCAGCTTGCCGGAAGCAAGAGCGCGGCCAGCAGCGCCAACGCCATACCCTCGCTGCCAAGAAACCAGCCCGAGCTCCATGGCAACCACCAGACCTGCTGGTCCGGATGCGACACCAGGACAAACACGCGCCTTAAGAAGATCCAGTGGAAGAAGAAGGAGCGGCCGGCGAGATAATTGCCGACGCCGAACGCGAGCGTGATCGCAACAAAGCCGGCAAGACCGGCCGCCAGCAGCCGCGCCAGTTGCGAGAAGCGTGGCGCGCCGCCGAGCACCACGAAGTGAATCGCAAGGAGCGGGGTCCAGTTGATAAAGATGATGTTGGCGTGCAGCGTCGCGCTCCACGCAGCGCCCGCCAGTGCCATCCAGCGCAAGGAGCTATGTTCGGTCGCTGCGTTCGACAAAAACCAGACTGTCAGAATGTAGAAAAGCGCTGCCTCGCCGTCGTGATAGTCCCAACCGCCCGGGCCGTGGAACGGCACGTAGAACAGCAACGAGACCGCGACAAGGAAGGCGATCCAATCCGCGAATGATTTCCTGACGACCAAATAGAGCGCAAGCGGTGCCGCAAGGAGCGAGAACAGATGCAGCAAGAAGTTCGCGACCAGCGGCGGAAAGACCTTGTAGGCGGCAAAGCCGGTCCAAATCCACGGCAACCGCACGATCTTCTTGTCGCCGACAAGATATTGGGGAAGGTCGTAGTTCTCGAAAAACCCGATATAGATCCAGCTATCGACGACCCCTGGCTGATTGTAGATCCAGCCACGGTTGAAGGCCAACAGCACAAGGGGCAGGCAACACAGCAACACCAGCTGAAACGCTGGATGGCCAACGAGGCTCGTCCATCTTGATCCGGCTGTGCGCGCTTGCTGGTTCACGACCGCGGTTTCTCAGGCAGGTACCGATGCTGCGGTTAACGGAGGTAGAATTCCGCAAATCGCAATGTCAAGGCATTCCAGGGCCAGCCAGTTGCCTCCGCCCGGGGTCGCAAACTGCACTCGATGACGGGCTTATGAGGATCGAGCCGGAGAGTTCACTCCCGCGTGCCTTGCCACAGCCGGTTTACGTGCCGACTACGCTCGGTTAGGTTGCCGGCCGAACTTGAGGGTGATCATGAGCGTGTTGGGCCGAATCCTGGGGCGATCGGAAGACAAGGATTGGGTCAAGGAACTCAATGCCAAGTGGCATGAGATTCCGTTGACTGCCGTCGAGCGCGGTTCGTCGCGCGAGGCCGCGCACCGTTCCGACGCCGACCTTCTGAAATGGTGGAACGGGTTGCAAGCAGAGATGCTCGGCTCCCTCGCCTATCGCTGGATCATCGAAGTTTATCGCGATTTCGTGCGCGGCAAGAAGGTTTTGGAAGTCGGTCCAGGCAATGGCGTTGTCGGCATCACCTTTGCCGAAGCTGGCGCGACAATGACATTTGCCGATGTCGTTCCCAGCAACCTTGAACTGATCCGTCGCATCTGTGCGCTGAAATCCCTACCCGCAGAATTTCTGCGCATTGAGCAATTCAGCGATCCATACAAGCTCGCGGACAATTACGACGCTATCTTTGCCATCGGATCGATGCATCATGCGCCCTCCGACGTTCTCAAGCCGGAATTCGAAGCCCTTGCCTCGCGGCTGAAGATCGGCGGGCGGTTCATCGCCCTCACCTATCCAAAGGAGCGATGGATTGCTGAGGGATCAAAGCCCTTTACCGAGTTCGGCAAAGGCACTGACGGCGAAAATACACCTTGGGCGGAATGGTATGATCTCGACAAGATGCTGGCTCAATTTGCGCCGTTCAAATTTGAACCACTAATGTCGTTCAACTACGGCAACGACGCGTTCAACTGGTTCGACCTGCGAAAGATCGGTTAGCGCACTCGCCGGGCTCGGATTTCTCCGAACGCTGTCACGCCGCTCCCCGCATTCTGAGTAATCTGAACGACAAGATAGATGGTTGTTGATCCGTTTAGACTTTGGCGGATCATTCCGACGTCATAATCCAAATTCGGCAACGTGCTCTGCGCGATGCCGAGATATGTCACAAAACAACCTGACAGACCCCGAGCCGGGAGGGTTGCGCTGGTCGTAGAAATCCCAGCGGAGACGACATTTAGTGTGTTCGCATTGCTCGGTGGATTGATCGAGATGTGAGCACACACGTCCCAATCTCCAGGTCCTAGCGCAATCGATGCGACGTTTGTAATCGTGCCGGACGTCAGCGAAATCGCCGAGCCGCCGGTAACCTTGACCTCGACATACTCCCCGATATTCCCCGCCGTGGCATT
This sequence comes from uncultured Alphaproteobacteria bacterium, assembly GCA_963763485.1. Taxonomy (GTDB): domain Bacteria; phylum Pseudomonadota; class Alphaproteobacteria; order Rhizobiales; family Xanthobacteraceae; genus CAWCKS01. The sequence goes on from CAVXOW010000004.1 coordinate 187,006, forward strand.
GTCGTTCGTCGTGGTGCCCGGGATCAGGTTCGCGGTGTAATCGCCCTGCGCCGGCGTGACCGCGCCTGAGCGACCGTTGAATGTGGAGACACCGCTTGCCGCGCTTGCGCCGATCGCCTGCGCGGTCCACTTCGACGAGCCATCCGACCACAGAATGTAAGCGCCATTGGCGCTGCTGATCGTGACCGACGTGCCGCCGTTGATGGTGTCCGAGCCGGCGCGGGCAATCACCAGCGTGTTGGTGCCGGTCACGCGTCCCCTGAAAGTCCGCAACGACAAGCGGCTGACCGGGATTGACCGCGTTCGCCGCCGGCAGCGTCCAGGTGCGTGACGCGGTGAATGCCGCATTGGTGCCGACCACCTTGTCGGCTGCCAGGATCGTGTAGTTGCTGTCGCCGTGGCCGGTAAAACTCTCGACGTTGAGGCCGGATGATCCGCGCGCCCCCGCCGCGCTGGTCTGGGCCGTCCCGCCATTGGCAATGCCAAGCGTACCGGTCACGCCGTTGCCGAGATTGACCTGGTCCCAGGCCGGATTGTTGCTCGTGCCGGTGTTGGCGAGATAGCGCGTCGCGCTGCTGTTCTTCGCAAGCGCGGATTTGACCCCGCTCGCCGAGCCGTACCAGAGGTCGCCCTGCGCGATCGCCGGCAGTGATACGGCACCTGCGGTCGACAAACTGCCACCGACGGCGATCGTGCTCGCGCCGTTATTCGTGCCGGTGCCGCCGCGGGCGCCACTCAGCGTACCGCTCCAGCCCAGCGTCAGGTTCTGCGCCGATATCGAGCCGGTGACATTGGTATCGTTCGTGACGCCCTGCACGACATTGGCATTGAGCCGGCCGGCGGCAAGCGTGCCGTTCCAGCCCACCGTGATCGAGGTCGCTGCCAGCAGCGCCGAGGACGGCGCGCCGCTCAAGCCGAGCGTGACATTGGTATCATTGCTGCCGATAGCGCAACGCCGGCGCTGTAGGCTGCCGTTGACCAGCGTATCCCATGCGGGCGCGGCGCTAGCCGCGCCGGTTCCTGTCTGGCGCAGAAACTTCTTCGTCGACGTGGTGTTGCCGCCGAGCTTGCTAAGCGTGTTGGTCGCCGATGCATAGAGGATATCGCCAAGTGTATACGGCCGATTGGTTCGTGCCGCCGTAGGCTTCGCCGACCATCGCTCCCTGCCATGTTCCCGATGTGATCGTGCCGACCGTCGTGATGCTGAACTCTGCCCGACATAACCAGCGGCGATATCGACGGTCGGGTTGCCTGCAGCGCCGGTCGCCATTGCTGACGCTGATACGATTCGCGGTCCCGGTGAGCGTTCGCTTGGCGAAACTATTTGCCGCGGTTTCCGCGACGAGCCCAGGCGATCCGTCAAGCGCGGACAGACTGTCGAGGCTGGCATTGTGGGCCTGGACGTCGCTGCCGATGGTCAGACCTTCGATGACGTGATCGTCATTCCAGTCCGGCCCGTAGATACGCCCGGGATCGTTGCCGGCCGGGCGCGAGGAGATTTTTGCGTGGGCAATGCGCGGAGCCATTAATTGAAATCCCGAAAGACCTGTTCAGAAGACTTGTTCAAACACTGTTCAAAACACCTGGCCTGACACCTGGACCGCCAGAGGGCCGGCGTTGAACGCGGCGTCGTTCGACGCGCTGTTGATGGCGTCGATTGCGGCCGACAGGCCCTGCGCCCAAGTCGCAATGCGCTGGTCGTTCTTCATGTAGGGCTCGGCTTCCATCAGCGCCCCGTAGAGATAGGCGTCCGGATGGTTGATCAGCAGCCAATTGCGAAGCATTGAGCGCAAGCGGCGGGATCAGCCGCCGGTACACCATCTCCAGCGTGTAGGCGGCATCAGGTGTCGGAAAGAACTCGAGCTCGCTGCCGAAGATGGTGAAATAGCGCGGCTGGCCCGGCGCATCCTGGGCGGCAAAGCGCTTCTCGTCGAGCAAGTCGCTTGGCAAAAAGAACAGCCGCGGCTTGCCGGCAATGCTTGCGATCCGGACGCGCCGCATCGATTGGTAGTCCACGCGGCAGGGACAGGAACTGCGGCTCATCGCTGTTGATGTCGATGGCCGCGTTCGCACGCTGGTCCATCTCGACGCACTTCAAGGAGCGATTGAACTTCGCTTCCGCCAGCACGATGAAGCTCGGGATCTCCGCAGCGAGGTCGCTGCGCGCGAGGTAGTTCGTGATCTCAGCTTGCAGGTCGATGTAGGTGTCGAATGGCATTGTCAGCTACCTCGTTTCTCCCGTCCACCCCACCATCAGCGCGGGCTTGTCGGTGCGTAAGTGCGCCCAATCGGGGTCACGCAATTTCCTCGCGATCAGGGCATCAAACTCTTTCGAGCCCCAGCGGATGCTCTGGTTGCCGCGCGCGGCCTCCTCGTTGAGCCAGCGCTCGAGGATCACACAGGGAATGGAGGCGATGTGCCGCCCCCAGTCGCCGGCCTGGTCCTGGGCGCGCAGCGCCTTGTTGCGCGCGAGAATATCCTCGACGTCCTGGACGCGCTCGACCGTCAGGTCGCGTCCGCTGGGGTCGAGGTAAACGCGGGTGCAGACAGACATTATTTGCGCAGGCCCTATTTCGAAAAGCCGGTGCTCACTTTTTCGGGACATTCGCGTCAATAAGAGTCCAGGCACTCGAGATAGGCGGTGAAAGACTCCGCGTTGCCTGGCGTGTACGCCGCCCTTGCTTCGAGCAACCCGAACAACGTCGTGCCAGCGGACAGGCGCATGCGCATCTCGGCGCCGGCGGCGGCCGCGCCGTAGCCGGTGCAGCCGTCGGTAAAGGCAAACATGCTGGCAACGTCGATGTTGCCGAGATAGTTCGCCGCCTTCGACGTCGACCAGGCGCCGTTGTCACCGTTAGCGACGACCGGCGCGGCTTCGTAGAGATGAAGCCGGAAGCTGGCGTTGGTCGGCGATGTATTGGTCTTCGACAGGCGCGTGCGCAGCACGATGGTCTGCCCGGTCCCGGAGATGCCGGTCAGCGGAAACGACATCGGCACGACCGAGCCCGCAGTGGTCGAATTAGCGATGAGATCGCCGATCGCGTAGGCCACGGTGTCGGCCGGCCGCACAAACGAGGATGAGATGACGGAAAGCAACATGGTTTCACCCCGTGGTCTGCAGTACGGCGAAGAAGCTGCCCGGCACCGAAGTGCCGGAGGCACCGGACGGCGTGAAGCTGATGACGTCGTCCTCGTTGACCGCCTGGTTGGCGAAGGTCGACGGCGCGCCCGCGAACAATTGCCCGGCTGCGGCGCCGGCGGCGGTGATCGTGAAAGTGCCGATCGAGGCGCCGTTGACCGCGACGGTCACGGCACAGTCGGCGGTGGTGATCGTGCCGCCCGTGACGCCGCCGAACTTCACGATACGGCCGCGAAAAGCCGCACGTGCATAGGCCGCGGCCGGTGAAGCGCCGATCGAAGCCGAGTGACACTCGACCTGCGCTTCCTTGAGTGTCGGATGGTTGTTGGGAAGTGGCATGGTTGGGGATGCTCCAAAGCTGAAACAGAACTCCGCTCATTCCCGCGCAAGCGGGAATCCAGGGCTGCTACAACAGCTTGAGTTCGGATCCCCTCAGGCCAAACGCGTGTTTGGCCGACTTGCGCGGGGATGAGCGGGAGAGAGTTTGGTGCTGCTTACGTTACTTACGAAGTGGTGTTGTCGAACACGCCGCCGGACGATTTCTCGTTGCGGGCAACCAGCGCGTATTCGGCGATGACCTGCCGGCGTTCGCTGTCGCCGGTCTTGGCCAGCGGCACCGACACCATCTTGCGGCCGTTGAGATAGGCCACCGCCCACATGTCCATCTGCAGCACCAGCACGTCGCGGGCACGGACGAAGCGGTTCGGCACCACCTTCAGTACGCCGAAGTCGCTTTCGTAGGCATCGACCGATGCGGTGATCTTCTTCGACTTGGCCTCCTCGATCGGCGAGGCACGGCCGGTGAAGGTCGAGAACACCTGCTTGTTGAAGGCGCCGGTCATCACCGTGTCGGGCTTGCCGCCGTTGACCCAGATCGCGTTCAGCACGGTCTTCAGCCGCGCTTCGGTAAAGGCGATCTGGGTGCCGTCGGTGCGGGTGCCTGTGCCATCGGCCGCGGCAGGATCGGCGGCGCCGCCGGCCGAGCCCTTCGCGGTGTTGGACTTGGTCCAGGACAGCACCGAGGCGGTCTTGCGTGCGGTGGTGTCGTTGCCGGCGTTCTTGGCCTGGTTGGTGCCGACAAGGATGGTTTCCATGTCGCGCTTCAGCTCGAGGCCTTTCAGCATCTCCTGGTAGGCGAGCTCGTTGTCGCGGCCGGCGTGCTGCACCGCCTGCTGGGTGCCGGTGACGCGCGCCACCTTGTCGGAGATTTGCGCGATGTTGCCGAGCCGCACGGTCGGCACCACCGCGTTGGTGGTGGCATCGTCGCCTTCGAGCTGGGCGTTGGTGTTGTCGGCAGGCGCCAGCGCCTGCGTCTGCCATTCGTGATTGACCGCGGTCGCCTTCTCGCGCTCGATGCCGCTCATGAACGGGCAATCGGTCGGGTCGATGCGGTAGATCATGTCGGAGAGATCTTCGCGGTTGCCGACGGCTTCGTAGGTCGCGAAGGTGTTGGTGGGTAGTGCCATGATTGATAAGTCCTCCTGGCCCGCGGCATCAGGCGCCGACACAGCGCTGCTGTGACGGTGTGGCTGCCTTGGGAGCTGTTGCGAAACGATCAGTGGACGATCGATATCGTCCGCTCAGACGTCAGACCTCAGGGGCACGAGGCGCGGCGTTCGCTTCAAGGCGAAGGCGCCGGTTCGGCTCGCTGGAGATCGGTTCAGGATGCTGGGAGCCTCTGGGCACCGGTTTGATGCGAGAGGGGCAGCGACGAAAGCCGGCACGCCGCGACGGCTTGCCGACACAAGATATTCAAATCAGCAGGCGCCGGCGCGATCGGACCGGTGACGTCCGGCACGCGCAAGCAAGCCTGCGGGGACCGGCGGCGCTCCGGCTCAGGCCTTCAGGGCCAATCCGAACGCTGCCAGCGGCGCGATACGGACGGTCGTCAGACAATTCCAAAGCGCCGCTTGCGCTCGGCAGTACGCGCGATCTCGTCGGCGAGCTGTTTCAGCTCGCGCTGTGCCAGCGCGCCATCAGCAATGACCCGCGCGAGCTGGTCGCGCATCTTGCCGACGATGTTGACGGCGAGAAACAGCTTTTCGCGCGCTGCCACGTCATCGACGCGCGTACCGCGCCAGGCCTCGACGTAGCTGCGCTCCAGCGTCGCAAACGCGTCCGCGAGCGCGGAATTATCGAGCACCGCCCTCGCCTGCTCGGCGCGGGTGATGTCATGCTGAAGCTGGCTTTCGTTCGGTTGCGCCATGCCGTCATCCGATCCAATCGAGAGATTTGGTTCACTTGTCGACAGCCGCGACGCTGCGTCATCAGGGCGGCAGGTGACAGCAAAAAAATTCCGCGCACCAAAAAAAAATTGTTGTTGCGACCGGCAAGGCAATGCCCTGTGATGGTGGCTGCCCGCCGCACCACCCCGAGACGACACAGTGCGGCGGGATCTCCTGAGCACCCGGCCCGGGTTGCACCCCCAAGTCCCACCCACGGGCCGGGCGTCTCAGGCCCTTTCCTCCAGGTGCCCCAAAGCAAAGAGGCCGCCTTCCGGCGGCCTCTTCGTTTGAGGTTCGACCAAGCTTACCAGCTGGTCCAGCTCTCGCCGCGCCAATAGCCGCGGCCCTCGTGCTCACGGAAGGTGAACTTTTCGGTCGGCTTCCAGGTGTCCTCGTGAATGGTGACGCGGGCCTCCGGCGGATAGGTGTATGTCTCGGTGGCGTGCCAGCAGACATTCTCGTTGCACACGATGGCCGCGGACGCGCCGATGGTCGAGACCGCGATGAAGCCTGTCGCTGCCGCCGCAGCCAGCAGGATCTTGTTCAAAGTCATCTTCACACTCCTCCATTGTATGTTCGCGCCTCGCAGGCCGAACTGAAGGCGCAACGGAAGAGGCCAGCGTATGTTCCGGCGGTTCCGCCCGGCGCGGAAACCTTGCGGACGGACCCCCGGGCCCCTTGCCGCAACCGCCGGGTTGCGCTCCAATTGCATTGCGCGGCAGGTTCGAGGGCGGTGCTGTGAAACCCGGATGGACATTCGGCCTGGTGGGCCTGGTTGCCCTGTCGACCGTGACGGCGTCGCGCGCGCAGGTCGGCCAGCTCACGGCCAACGTCAACTACACCGGCACGATCGATTGCGACCAGCCGAAGCAGGTGAAGGATCTGCCGATCTCGGGGCGCGGCATCGCGCGGATGTCGCAGGACAAGCACGCCTCGCTCGACATGTACACGCGACGGCATCACCTCATCGCACACGCGCTTCGAGGCGACGCTGGGCGGCGCGCCGGCGGCGGCGCCCGGCGGCACCGCGTCGCTGCGCGTGATGAGCAGCAACCAGCTTCGCCTGGTGTGGGACCTGCCGAACCACATCATGACCGTGAATGTGCGGATGACGCCGACCGCCTGCACCCTGACCGTCGATTTCCGGCTGCGCGGCGGCGCGCTGAAATACTCGATGTTCTCAAACGGCGCGTTTTACTTCTGCAGCCGGCCGAAGATTTCGAGCATGACGTGTACGGTGAAGTGAGGGAATTCAACGAAGCGCAGAGGGGCAACCAAATGGATCAAATAGACAAATCACACGCCCAAGAGTTCACAGGAAGAACCGCGCGGCCAAGAGACCCCGGACAAATCACACGCCCAAGAGACGCCATCCTGGATCTCGCTGCTTACGATATTGCCTTCCCTCTTGTGGACCATCGTTGAACTCGTCGTAGTTTATGAAGTCGGTCCGGAGGTTTGGCGCCTTGTTAAACAAGGTGCGATAACGAAAATCAGGATTCGGAGCAGTTAGCCTGGAGCTCGTGCAGCGAAGATTGCAGGAAGTGAAGGGCTTGGATAATCTGAGTATTCCAAGAGATGTTCAGGCACAACTAAAGCGCAGGTTTGCGAGCGTCGCCGACGCCGCAGCCGGCGTTCACATCCTTTGGGTCGATGATATGCATCCCTATCAAAACGCTCGTGAGCGTCGCGTCCTGACGCCATTGTCGATCTCTATCGACACTGCGTCGAGTACACTTGAGGCTACCAAATGGCTTGACCAAGTCGACTACGATATTTTGATCACCGATCTGACGCGCGGCAACACCGAGCCAGTTGCCAAATGCTCAGATGCGCCGGATGCAAAGCAGCGGGCCGGTTGTGATTTGATCAATAAGGTCCGTGCAAGACCGGAGGGAGCGAATTTGCCCGTCATCGTCTATGCTAGTCAGATTAAGGGAGTAATTAGTCCGGCCGAGAACCTTGCTGTCACGAACAAGCCGGGAGACTTATTCAACGCGATTGTCGATGCAATTGGGCGTATCAAGCGCCCAGAGTACGACGACAAATAGGGTCGCCTTTCTGCTCAAGAGAGTTCGTCAAATCACGCGCCCGCGTCAGGCTCCGCGACCTCGCGCTCCTTGTTGCGGACGTTACCGATCTTCTGCCGGTTGACTGGCCAGAGCTTAAGCGCTTCGTCGGGACACGGCACCAGCAGCGCCTTCAATTCCTCTAACGAAGCCGGTTCGTCGCCGAGCCATTTGCCCCAAGTGTCGGGCGCCAGAATGACGGGCATGCGGTCGTGCAGCGTTCCGGCGATAGCGTTGGGCGGGCATGTAATGATCGTGCAGCTTTTTACCCGCTCGCCGGTCTTCTTGTCGACTTCCAGTCATCCCACAGGCCCGCCATCACCATCAGGCTGTCGTCGGACATGGCGATGGCATACGGCTGCTTCTCAGGCTTCTTCCATTCGTAGAAGCCGTCGGTGACGACGAGACAGCGTTGCTCGCGCTTCCACGCGTCGCGAAAGGCGCGCGTGGTGTCAACCGCCTCGGCGCGGGCGTTGATCGAGGAAAAGCCGACCTTGATGTCCTTCGCCCACCACGGCACCAGCCCCCATCGCATTTGCTGAGGGATGCGCTTGCCGTCCTCGCTCGCACCGCAACGAGCATGTTGTCGGTCGGACAGATATTCCAGGACGGCGGAATGTTCGGCGCGGCGGTAATCGGCGTCGAACTTCAGCTTGATTCTGATCTGCGAGAAATCAGTTCCGAGACGCACACGCCCGCACATGCTCAGTCCTCGCGATGTAGGGACTGCTATGACTTCCGGGGCTGCTCGGGAGACGGCGGTGAAGTGTTGGGTAAAACAACGCCTCCCACCATCTGCTGAAAGTCCCGGTCGGATACTTGGCGGAGTGCAAGACTTCCAAGCTTAAGAATTGCTCCGTCGCTGTAATGCGCACGCACACGCAAGCGTCCCATTTCCGATATAGGGAACGGAGCTAAGACTAATGGGAGGCGCATATGAAAAATGCGTTCCTTATCTTCAGCGGCATCCTCGTCGGAAGTTGCCGGAAGTGGCGGCGGCACAACTATGTCTTTTCGGGCTATCGGAACATCAGCGACCAAGTGCTTTTTCGGCCCGTATGTAACTTTAAATGAAAAATCGCCGTCTATAGAGCCAACTATTTCGTAGTACATTAGTTGGATAATCAGCTTCGGCAAGAGAATGGGCAGTGGCACGCTGTCGGGAAAAAACATATCCGACTGGTACAAGCCCATCACACTTGTCTTACCGCCAACTTCGGCGCGGACGTCGTCTCCAAAGAGCGCAAAGCCCCAAGCCTTGTTACGATCTTGATCTGTCACGGGACTAATATCGCGGCGCTTTTTTCGTCGCCCCTTACCACGGAAATGGAAACAGTCTGTTGTGCCGGCGTGGGCGATGAGGCCGTTGCAGTCGGCGTTGTAGGCTCATACCCAACATAGGCATGATAATTTGAAACAACGGGAAGCGGATCATTAGCTGCCCTTACGACGATCTGCACCTCTCCATTAAGAGCTTCAACGAGTGCACCAAATGTTTTCATCGTCCAGTTGCCAGGCCCTCGCAAATTCTTGAACACCCAACCGGGATCGCTTCCGAGGGCGTTCACTATATCAACTTGCGTCATGCCCTCACTTTGTCGACGCCTCCAAAGCGCCGACACTGCGTCAAAAGCTGCATCTCGAATTCGCGCAAATCCGTATTCACGGCGCTCCTTTGGAGAAAGAAAGGTTAGGTCAGATTGGGAAGGCATCACAATTCTCCGTAACGTATGCGTGCACGCTTTGATGCGTGAAACATGCCAAATTGGGAAATAACGCATCCCAAGATTGCTTGCAGTTCGCCATTGCCTAAATCCAGCCCTGCGAGCCCCTGTCACCAAGCATAGATCGCGTATGGAATTTGGTCAGAACGAGCGTGTCGGGTTCAGCGAAACGTCCAAATAACCGGGCCTGAACCGATGGCACCGTCACGCGAATTTCCCAGATATCCGACGGTGGTGGTTTTAATCGATCCAAGAACTCGCCCCGCTTCGACCCATAAATTCTCTCGCCCAACACCCAACGGTCTAGAGCTGCAACGATATGGGCTTTGCCAACTAGCAGGTTCGCCGCGGAAGACGGGTGGACCAAGTCTTTCTGAGCTTCCGGACATAAAAAGAGGCGGCGCTTCGGTGGTCTAGAGACGCGCGGCATATACCTAACAAGAGTTCCAGCGGCTTCCAGCGTGATTATTTGCTGTTGAATTGACATATAAGTCAAGATTGCCGATAAATCAACTACAAGACGTTGTTACCAAACAACTCACCGTAGAGGAGAAAGGGAAGGCAAGCCAGCCCAGCCTGGCCCAGATCAAACTGGCAGAGCCCCGGGATTTCCGCGCCGCATAGTCCCCGGCGGGCCTCGAGCCGGTGATCTCTAGAGATAGATTGACATATAAGTCGAGATTTCGAGAAGACAACAATCAACGTTAATCTCGCCGACCCTCGCAAAAGGAGCAGGATGGTCGGCGCGTCACCTGCGCTTGCGCCTGGCATCCTTTTGCCCCGTTAGTGCGGCGCTTTGCGTCGTCGGTGATGACGAGGCAAGCGTTGCTCGCGGTCCCACGCGTCGCGAAAGGCGCGCGTGGTGTCGAATGGAATGTGAACATTCCAATGCGGACGACATGGCGATTCTAAGCGTGGTCTCGGACTTATCTGAGGATAGGCCGGTACCAAGCCCTGAACTCTTACAGATGAGATTCGCCCAATCGTCTACTATCGCAAGCAAGCTGCGACTTCTCACAATCATCGAAAGCTCGGCTTGATGAAGGAATTTCTCGATAATTTCGCGGCGATACTGGGTTCGGCGACACTTGCTCTACTGCTATTCGCCGTTTGTCACGAATACGGATATTTCACAATCGTCGGGAGCCAATTTCAGACGTTCGTCTCCACGTCTGACTACTTTACAAACTCAACGCAATGGATCCTCTTCGCGCTCTTCTCACTAATTTCTTGGGTGAATTGGAACGAGGTCGTTGGGCGACGACCCTATATGTATCCGATCAGCAAGGATTGGCGAACGTGGCTATTTCCAGCATTCCTTCTATCCCTCTATGAACGGGATGGCTCTTCACCACAGGTGCGAATGTCTCTCTCTTTTTTCTGATTGTTTATTTGTGGTTGGTGTACGGCGCGAAGCGTTTTGTTCCATTCCTGGACGCGCCTGAGCCGCTCTACAAGAACTTCCGCGCCGCAATGACGGCCGCGCCTGTTCTGGCGTTGCTTGCTTATGTAACAGGCGAGATGAAAGGCGACGCCGCTCTTTCGTCGATCAGCGATCCCTATCAGCTCCAAATCAAAGGTGGCGAGCCTCGTAACCGCATACTGCTCAGGAATTTTGACAAGGGCCTCTTCAGTGCGTAGCCCGGTGGATGAACGCATTGAGTTTATTCGATGGGACCAAATTGACGAGGTCAGGAAGATATCACCCAATACTCCAAATGAGAATTATGCCTGTAGGTGGTTCGGGATCACATGCCGCGTGCGACCTGTGATCCCATGAACGCAAGCGACGAACAGCGTCGAGAGCAGAAGATGCTTGCAAAGCCGATCTTCAATTGCCCGAGAGGCACTCACTGCGAGAACCGACCCCAGCGATCTCGCCTGGGCTGCCTTCGGCGCAGCCGCAAACTGATGCAGTGCGCCGTTTCCACGGTACGCTCCATCGACTTCCCAATCTGACCCTCCGGGACCGTCGAGATCAGAACCCGCTTGTGCTCGCTATCTTCGTGCTCGAGCTGAAATAGCTTCTGTCGGTTTGACATCGTGGTGATCTCAACCAGCCCCTTGCCCTTATTGAGCGTGACGAGAACGTCGACATATCTTCCTGCTGCCATTTTGAACTCTCCGTATGTTGCTTGTTGATGGTCACTTCGGCCGACCGCACCGCGCATCGCAAAATGGGGCGAGGCAACCCCCGCGCGCACGATCGGCCGAAGTGTTCGTGATTGCGGCAACGCCGCCGTATTGTGCCCGTTGCGGGCTGCGCTCGCGCAAGCCCGCTTCGATCACCATGAGTTGCGCTTGCAGTTCGGCCTTCTGCTTCGCAAGTTCGGCCTGGCTCTGTGTCTTGATCTTTTCGCGCAGCAGATCGTGCTGCACCCTCTCCTGTTCGACCTGAATTGCGCTTTGCGCCTTCGCGGCATCCCGATCAGGCCCCGGCTGTGGTACCGGAAATTTCGGCGTGCCATCCGCATTCGCCGCGCTCGGATCGTTGAAAAACAAATCCGCATTCCTGTAATCAAGCAGACGCGTCAGCTGGGACACCGAATTGTAAAGTTTCGCGTCATCGACCAGGTTGACCTTGCCGGCGCCAACAGCTTCCTTCTGCACATTGACGATCGCCATCAGGTGCGCGAAGCGCTCGGCCTTGCCGCCGGTGCCAAGCCCGACATTGATGGTCATGTCGTCGCGCGTCTTCCAGTTGCGCGGATCGACCTTGATCCACGCGTTGCGCAGCCGCACCGTCTCGCTCTGCTGGCCGTGCTTGCGGATCGTGCCATGCAGCAGCGCAAACATGTCGCGCATGCCGGTCTCGGCCATGATCCTCGCGATCAGCTTCATCTTGCGCCTGCGAGGCCGAGAACACCTGCGCCACCGCGGTCGCCGACTGGTTCTGCAGCGCGTTGGCGTCGATGCCCTGGCTCTGCCGCGTCACGCCGGTGCGGGTCTCGAGCTCGGCGTCGAGATATTGCAGCATCGGATAGATCGAGCCGGTGACGTCCGGCACCACCTGCCAGTTCAATGCCGCCCGGGCTGGCGACCCGGACCACGCCGCCCGGCCGCGACACCAGGAGATCGTCGAGCGTATTGGGGCCGGCAAATTGCTTCGGCGACTTCGACGCGCGGATTGTTGTGCAGATAGAGATTGTCCAGCATGCCGCGCTTCAGCGCGGTCTTGATCGCGCTGCAGTCGAGCATCACGAGATCGGCGATCGAGCGGCCGAAGAAGCGGTGCGTCACCGGCACCGGCGTCATCGCCGCAAACGGAATGGCGTCGAACGGCACGATGTGCGCGATGCCGCCTTTGCGCAGGATGTCGCCGAGATCGCCGCCTGATGTCACCTGGTAGAGCTGCGCCTTGCCGGTGCCCTCGTAATCCATCCGGATGTAGTGCTCGGTGACCTTGATCATGCGGCCGGCCGGATTGGCGTTCCCGCCGACGCTGGTCAAATGCTCCTGCGCGGTGTCGCGCGCCAGCGTCTCGATCTCGGTCAGGCCGGTGTACGAGGTAATCGCCTTGATCTGCGCGTCGTCAAAGCCTTGCGCGATCAGCGCGCTCTCGCTCTTGATGACGTCGTGGAAACAGTAGTTGCAGTCGCGAAGCGTGCGCGCGCCGCGCTCGATGCCGAATTCCTCGGGCGGCACGCCCTCGACTCTGGCCTGCGCGAAACGCCGGGTTTTCAGCAGCGTGACGTCATGGGTCAGCGCTGCCGTGTCGCGGATCGGTCTTCTCGGTGTGCGCGATGATTTCAAGCGCGCCTTCGGAGGCAACGACGGCCTGCGCCAGCAGCGCAAAGGCATCGTCGGACTGGTCGAGATAGGTCTCGCGCTCCTCCTGCTCGCGCTCGTCCCAATACACCTTGACGATGCCGACCTTCGACAGCAGCGCATCCTTGATGAAGGAATACGTCACCATGAAGCCGGGGTTCTGCTGCATGAAGACGTGGTTGACGTAGTCGCTTTCCTGTTGCGCCGCGGCTTCGTCCTCGGCGCCGACCGGCTCGAAGCGCACGACCTCGTCGGAGCCGCAGAAGATATCCATCAGCGAGGGCATCAGGCCTTCGATGGTGTCGGCAACGTCGGAGGACACCGCGCGCGAACGGCCTTCCGGCGCCGGCATGTCCTGGTCCATGCGCCGAGGTAATAGTCCTGCGCTCGCGCCCGCTCGCCCGAGAGCTGCGCCGCGCTCATCGCGGCCAGCGCATCGGCTTTTTCCGAGGCCAGCATCGCCTTCAGCGACGACAGCGACATGCGTTTGCTTTGGGGCATGAGATATCGGGATGTCAGAGCTCAGATGATGCGCGATCGCCGCGCGATGAACGTCGATCCTCACGGCGAGGAGCCGCGCGAAGCGGGGCATCTCGAACCATGAGGGCGAGGCGTAGCGGGGCCTTATCCTTCGAGACGCGCGCAAAAGGCGCGCTCCTCAGGATGGAGATGTACCCCTACTTCACAGACCAATCTTCATCAAATGAAGGCAACTTTCAACTTCCGCAGAAAAATGCGGAAGAGGCGAGTTGCGTCTGAAAATCGAGTTGGATTTCTGGAAGCTGGCCGTACTTTTGTGGCTGCTTCTACTGCTCATATGGGGGATGCATCATGAGTCATCCTCTCGGCATTGGTATTACTGCCGGACTTATCAAGGCGGTGACTGTGACTGAGGCGGGATCACAACTGCGCGTGTCTTGTCCGCATGGTTGTATTGGCACGCGTATAATCTGGCCTTGGTCCTTCGAATTTTTCACTTAGCACTTGTACGTCGCGCATTTCGTCTGAGCGATAGCGCGCCCATCCCGCCTGCACGGTGGGATCGCTTCCCGCAACGATCAGATTCCAAGCCCATAGCTCATGGTGACCATCATGAGTAACGCCGTAGGCATGTGGTTCGACCACGAAAATCTTGGGTCCAATTCGAAATTGAAGCCAGTGACGCGTAAATATCGCATCCACGATGGTGTGATTGACTATTACGCCGTCCTCCTTTTTGCCATCACTCATAGTTTTTTCCTTTCGGCGGCTCAGACAGGCCGGCGCTGGACTATTGTTAAGTTGCATCGTTATGACGGGAAGCAGCGCGAAAAGCTCCGCCTCCATTCGGGAAGCGAACAGCTTCGTAACAGAATTGGCTTTCCCAACGATCACCGAAAACGTCCACGTATTCAAACCGTCCGTAGACATAAAAGTAATCGAGCAGGCCACGGTCAAATTCTTCAAATCGTTCCCAATCGATTTCAAAGGACCAAGGATGCTCCTGACCAGGAGTTATAAAGACCGAGCCACTGCCCTCAACTTGAGGATAGTCAGCGAAAGCGAAATGTGCGGGCATCTGTTGACCCGGCGCATACCATTCCATGTTAAAGAACGGGGTAACTCGCAGGCCCGGCGTTTGCCCAGTGTTCTTTATGGTGATGACAAATTCATGCCTGTCGAACCAAATCTCATGTTTGATGAGGCCGATGTAAGCCCGCAGTTGTCGTTTGGAGGTTTGCTCCGCACCGGAAACAAGTCGATTGGTGGCTCGCGTCAAGAATATGGTAGCAAAGCCCAAAATCGTAGTGAACGCAGCAAGCACGAGAGTGCCGAAGGAGACCCAAAATTTGTCGTGCCCGGCAAAGAAGCAATAAAATCCCGCGAACCAGTGTGGCCCATCATAGTGGCACTGCTCTTCCTTGTGTTCGCTCCCGCTCTTGGTGTCGCTCTTGGTTGCAAGGGATGGTTTAAGATCGGGCCTGCTATCAACGATCTCTGGTTGGCCAGCATTCTGGCTACTTGTGTTGGCGTGAGTTTGTCCCAATGATGGGTCGCACGCAAAAAGCGCTAAGAGCGCAACAATCAAAAGACGGTTCAACATTCCTCAATCGCGGTTCCGAAAATATCGTCATTGAAGCGGTTATTATAGCGGAATTTGAACTCGGCGACATACAGGTGCGAGGTACTTTTTGCTGACGTTATGGAAGGTGCCGATGATGCCTCGCTTGAAGATGCTCCAGAAGCCTTCAATCGTGCTGGTATGGACTGCGCCGACAGCGTACTTCCGCTTGAAATGGTCGATAGTAGCGTGCGGGAATGCCTTTCCGAGATTTCGGTAGCCGGTCCATTGATCGGTGCAGAGCAAGCTCACCTTGTCCGACACTGCTTCGTTCACGAACGCTTCGAGATTAGCCGCGCTCACGCTCTGAATGACGCAGGCGACGACATTGCCCAAGCTGCGCGGTGGTCCGTTCTTCGCCCATGGTAAGGAGCTCGGGAAGCCAAAACAAAACCCGCCGCGGCTTGCCGGGCGGGCTTCACATCCAATTCTGCGATGATGACCTTATAGCACTGATTTGCCGGACCAGCAAAGTGTTATTTCGCTAGACGCAAACTTTTTTGGCGTGATCGGCAGAGCGATCCCGGACCGCAAGACGGGAGCTGCGGTGACCCGCGGGACCTTGGCATTCCGATTGCAAGTTCTCGCACAGTAACCGAACGCAACCCAAAAACACGCCACAGTGGAGCAAATCAAATGACCATGCTGTCTCAAATCGGGAGCAGTGACCCACAACGGCACACCCTGGGCCGAACAACCAGTGTCGAGAAGCTGGTCGCCGCGCTGCGCGAGAGCGAGCACGCGTTGCGGGACAGCGTCCAGGCCGAGGAGCAACGAACCTGCCTCAGCGATCCGAAAGATCCCCGCTATTCGATACTGGCGCAATCGCTGCGCGCGCGGGCCGACAATCTCAGGATGACGATCGCGACGCTGGAGGCCACGCGGCAGGCCGCGTGATATCCTGACATGGAACGGCGCTCAATCCAGCGAACCAAGGTCGACGCGGCGGCGAGCATCCTGCCGGTCGACCACACCCGGCTGTTGCCCTGCGATGTCCTCGACCTGAGCGACCGCGGCGCACGCCTCGACATCGGCGCGCTCGCGCCGGAGCTGGGCGGCCCGTTTGATTTTTCGTTCGACAGTTTCCGGACCATCCGGCGCGCGCGACTGGTGTGGTGTCATGGCAGCATCGCCGGCATCCAGTTCGTCCAGCCATAACCGAGAGACGTCCCCGGACCGGCCGAGCACACTCTCATTCGTCGCGTTCGTCCGGAGCATGCACTGATCGAAAGCCGCGAGAGCCCTGCCCCCGCCCTCTCCGTTCAGAGAGCTGAACGCGTCCGCCCGCCCGTCTACACTGCCGCGATTACGGGTCGACTGGCAGGAGGGCAACATGGTCAAACTCATTTGCGCAATGATGGTCGCGATCGCGCTTCCGTCCGCAGCGTTCGCAACGACGTGCACGGCGCGCCAGAAGACCTGCTCCGACATCTGCGCGAAAAACTGGAATCGGCCGGGCTCGAACTGCCTGAGCTATTGCGCCGCGGCGCTGCCGCAGTGCCTGCAGACCGGCTGCTGGAATACGCCGGAAAGCAACAAGTGCGGGTATACGAAGAGCTAGCTTGAGCGAGCGACTAAGCGCTAACCAAACACGTTGCCGCTTAGATCAGAAATAATACGCTGCTTAGAACGAGGCCTGCACAAAGGACCGACAGGCTAGCCATTGCTGCCTCCTTGAACGCGCCGATCGATCTGGTTCGATCAGAAAACTGCTTTGCCGACATTGATGCGTCCTCTGATCGCTCCGGTATCCCCGTCGAATGCTTAGTCGCGCCGCAGCGTAAACAGGTTCAAGCGTCCTGAGACCCCGACCTTGCGGGTGAGTAAGGTCGGGGTGTCTATGACGGAGGGTGGGGAACCTCCCTAACGTCGCGTCTCGAAGCTAGGCTCGAGCGGAAAAAGCATTTGTTAGTTGGTTCACACTTCGAAATGCGGACATGAGCCTCTGTAATATGAGACGGCACCCGGTGGACGACGCGCGCAGCGAGTGGAATGAAACGAGCTTTCGTCATCACGGCGTGGATCACCCCTGCGGCGGAGCGAACACAACTGTCAAGTCACGCGAAACTCGTCTGAAGCGCCGGCCGGCCGCGCTCGGCGCATTGGTTCTTCTTGGGACCCGAAGGAAGACCGCATCCGCAGTGCGGCAGTGCGATCTTCTCAGGAATGGCCGATTCCGCTGCCCCGCGGAGGCGAGCTCATCACGTTCCGCGATGCCCGCGACGACATCGCGAAGCTTCCAAAGCGAGCACATGACAAACCGCAGTGGCAGCTGGCGATCCGGGACCTGATGCGAGCGCATCGAGGTCAGGCGCGGCAAGAAATCTACGTTGACCGCGATTGGGCCAGAGCGGCGCGGATCGCTAACGAATGCACGTCGCGCGAATTTGGCCGTAACCTGCGCAGGTCGAGCCGGCACCCGAAAAGTGGCAAACGCCGATCATGTAAAAATTGGTCCAATCCGTAAAAGTTCTGAACCGCACTGTCGGCGATATCACAGTGTAATCTGAAACCTTCGGCCCTTGGCCCGGCTCTAGATTTGTCTGCGCCATCTGGAAGCTATTGATGCCGGGCGACTGATTTGTCACCTTGCTAATGCCGCCGGCAAGCTTCAGCACAATCGGATTCCCCGTGAACGTAAAGCTCACAGCAGCCGCGATATCCCACGTTCCAGCGGGGAGTTCGATGCTCGTGATCGTAGTGTCTTGCGCGTACGCAAGCGGGACGCCTCCATCGTAACTGAGAACCTGATTGGCATAGTAGTCCCCCGGCGTACATTGAGCGTTAGCCGACGTGACGAACAACAGGGCGAACAGAACAATCCAGATCAGCCGTCCGCTGATACTCATCACGCAACTCCAATT
Source organism: uncultured Alphaproteobacteria bacterium (assembly GCA_963763485.1). Lineage (GTDB taxonomy): Bacteria > Pseudomonadota > Alphaproteobacteria > Rhizobiales > Xanthobacteraceae > CAWCKS01. The sequence continues at coordinate 204,896 of CAVXOW010000004.1, forward strand.
GTAGCGGGCTAATTTCAGAACTTGCTAGGAAGGGCTTCGCAGTCTTCGGCCCTGTCTCTCAGACGCTTCGCGTGTTCCGCGTGTTTCGGCATGGGCCCGTATCGAGCCCAAACGAAAATCTGCCGTCAAGAATGGAGGCCTTCGGAGACAAATCTAGCTAATGGCTGTGTCGTTCTGGCCACATGTTTTGTGCGCCTTCGGCCTATCAGCGCAAGCCGCTGCTGCGGTCGAAACAGGCACGTACCGTCGGCCAGAAACGGCGGTAAACCCAGTTGCCTCAATCCCTAGCGGCTTGATCCCCAGCGGCTTGTCGATCGCCGGATTCGCGGCATGCTGCGGGCATGCATGGGCGGAAAGACCAGAGACCGGCTTTGGGGCGATCGTGTGCGATCGGCGCGCATCCGCGCTGACGGCGCCGCAAGCAGGCTGAGGAGGCCGTGCGGGCCGCGCACGCCGCGGCTTGCGTGCTCTGGTCAAACCAGATGGAGGGGTACGGAAAGCGTGGGCTCCCGCCGAGTATTTCGCCTTTTGACCCAAGCCGAGACTCGGCCGGTTTGCTGGACCGGCAAAGTTATTTCCCTAAACGCAATCTCTTTCGATTACCCGCGGGTGATAGCGATAGTTCGGCGGCTTCACAACCCCAGCGACTTCAAAGAAAAATCACCGCGACGGTCGCCTGGCACGAAACCAAAGCGGCACGTGCGGGGTTGTCGTGGTGATCCGGGAGCGGACTGGAAACTCGCTTCCAGCAGTGTGCCACGGTGAACGCGCCGCCGCCGTTTTTTGCGGTCGCCATAGCGCTGTTGAACGCGGAACGTAGCCGGTTCATTGGACAAGTCGCATGATCGTTTTGAGGTCAACACAATCAATCATCAGGAGGCGTATCGCGCTGACGGCGCGAGCCCTCACCGGACTGAGAAGTTCTTCAGCCGCTTGCGAGGCGCTGCGATCGGCGTCAACCGTCACGTTGCGGGAGCGGACCTCCTCCGCTACGCGCAGGAGAATCCGTGGCGGCAAGATGACCCCCGACTGAGCAACGGCACAGGTCAAGCGGATTTGCGTGCTCGTGCTGACGCGGGACAGTCAGTTGACTTCACAGTGCACGGGCACTGCCCCGCCTATGGCATCGACGACGGCGTAAAGTGGTAGTTGAAGCCGGCGCGGACGATGTTGTCGGTGAGCCGGCTCGACCCGGTGACGAGCGTGATCGGCGCAGCTCGGCGCCGGCATGAATACGCTGCTTACGGCAAAGTTCGGCGCTGGCGACGCCGACAAGCGCAACTGGTCGGTGCGCGGGCTCGAGCAGCGCGTCGAGCGCGCGCTCCATCATGTCGAGAGCCTGATCGGCAGCAGCGGCTACCTTGTCGGCGACGATCTGACGCTCGCGGATATTTCGGTGAGCTGCGCGCTCAACATGTGGCGCGGCGCGCTGGGCAAGCAGCTCTCCGCATCGCTCGCCCGCTATCAGGACCGCTTGCGGGCGCGGCCCGCCTATCAGCGGGCATGGGTGCGCAGCGAGGCTGCGCCGGCCTGACGGCGAGTTCCGGCCTCCGCCGCTGCGGCCTCCCCGACGCTTGATTTGCGGCCCGGCATGCTGCAATCAGCGGCGTCTGGATTGTTTCAGGATGTTTCCATGGGAGACGCTGCCAACATGGGCGCTGCCGCTGAGCGCGGGCACCCAGCCGCGCGGTCGCGCTACCTCGACCTAATGGAAAAATCGCTGGCGAACGCGATCCACGGCGAGTCCGAGATCGAGATGCGGCTGGCGCGCCTGAAGCAGCGGCTGCGCCATCCCTATCTGTCACGCCGCGGCGCGATTGCCTGGCCGCCGCGCGCGCAATCGATGCTCAGCGCCGCGCGGCTGCACAATGTGCGCTCGCTGACCGAGCTGACGCTGAAGGAGACTATCCCTGGCAGCTACATCGAGACCGGCGTGTGGCGTGGCGGCGCCTGCATTTTGATGCGCGCGGTGCTCGCCGCCTACGACGTCGGCGACCGCAAAGTGTTCTGCGCGGATTCCTTCGAGGGGCTGCCGAAACCGAATGCGGAAAAATACCGCGCCGACCGGCGCGACCGGCTGTTCGCCTTCGAGGAGCTCGCGGTCTCCGAAGAACAGGTCCGGCAGAATTTTGCGCGCTACGACCTGCTCGACGAGCAGGTCGTTTTCCTGAAAGGCTGGTTCAAGGACACGTTGCCGAAGCTCGGCAGCGAGCGCTTTGCGTTGATCAGGCTCGACGGCGACATGTACGAGTCGACGATGGATGCACTGACCAATCTCTATGACCGGTTGTCGGAGCGCGGCTTCGTCATCATCGACGACTATGGCGGGCTGAAGAACTGCCGCCAGGCGGTGCACGACTTCCTCAATTCACGCGCGCTCAAGCCCGAGATCAAACAGATCGACGACACCGGCGTGTGGTGGCGCAAGCAGGCCTGATTGCCGTTTTTCGGTGTCATTTCGTGCGGCTGTTCGCAGTGCCGCAAACGATCCCTTAAACAACACCCCTTTGAATAGGCCCCGCCAAACAAAACGGGGAGTCGCAGGCTGGCAAATGCCAGACCGGCGCGCGGAATTTCATGATAGGTGCGTTTCTACGCTATTGTGTCGACGAAATTGAGTTTTCGCCGTCGTTTATCTGCGACCTCGTGGTCAGCATCGCCTATCTGACGGTGACGACATACCTCTACGTTGCGTCCGCGCATCGCGCTCCGAGCACCGAAGCTGTCGTCTTCATCGCGGTTGTCGTGCTGGTGGCGCAAGCCAGCAAAGTCGCGCTGATGTTCTCGCTGGTCCGGCGTGGCGGCGACGCCGGCCTGAAGCAATCGCATGCGCTGGTAACGGACGGAATCTACCGCTTCTCGCGCAATCCCGCCTACCTCATCACAATCCTGCAGAACGTGTTGTGGTCGCTACTGCTCATGGTTGTGATTGTCGGGCACCATGCCGGCGCGATTGCGGTGACCGTGATCCTGGCGCTGCCACTCGCCCACTTCCTTGTGCTGGATCGCTTCGTGATCCGGCAGGAAGAAGCCGATCTCGCGCGTTGGCATCCCGCGGCCTATGCCAGCTATGCCGGCAGCGTCAATCGCTGGATTGGCCGGCGTCGGCGAAGTGCGCAGGCGGGATTCTCAACCGCCACCTCGCAAGGCAGCTGACGGCGGACCAGAGCGCCTGTTTGCCGGCACGGCGATGCCGCAGGCCATTTGCGGCGAAGTAACGATTTGCAGGCACAATTGCGGTCCCGCCCGCGACCGGAGTCCAACGTGAGCACCCATCCGCAGACACGCGCCGAGACTGAGCTCGACCGCGTCTATCCGTGGGTGGTGAAGTCGCGCCGACAGTCCGAGCTCTTGAATGCGTGGCTGGAATGCAGATCGCAGAATTTCGGGCTGCCCGCATTTTCAGGTTTTGCCGATGCAACGCAGCGCTATCCGGACCAGGACGAGCTGACGGTCTATACGATCGTGTGCGAGGCGGACACCCTGCGCTACCTGATTGTCAAGGAAAGCGTCGGTTTCCAGAAGATCCTGGGCAGAGCCAGTACAGGCCGCTTTCTCGACGAGGTACTGCCACCGCTGTCGTGGCGCACGGCACAGCCAACCTTCGACGCCTGCGTGCGGCAACAACTCCCTGTCTACATCGCATTCTCGTTCGTCGAGCGCGACGGCGAAAACACCCTTTGTGAGAGATTGTTGCTGCCGTTCGGCGCGCAGGCGGAGGTCACCACCATCCTGTCAGCGTTCAAGACCACGACATGGAAGGACTCGACCGCGCGCGCCACCCAACTCGACGCCCGTGAGCCGCGATATAGTTTCGGCGCGGTGATCGCGCTGCTTGACGACGCACGGCCCGCGTTCTCGGCCGATCTTGATGGCCTCGGCCAGGCCGGCGGCCGAATTGGTTAACGAACTGCTGTGCATTTGACGGAATAGCGAACTGAATTCATCAACAGGCACGCTCTAAATTTCCGGCGCCATGGAAGAAGTGCAGCTGGAACTTTTCGCGCGCCCAGACCCGGCACGCCTGCGCTATTGGGCGCGGCTCTTGAAGCTGTTGCGCGAGCCGTGGCCGCCGCGATTCAGCACTCCGGCGCGATCATCGGAGCCCGTGAGACTGGATGAGCCCACGCGCCAGCCGGCACCGGCGCGGCTGGATGACGAGGCCTGAGGCACCGGCCGCTTGCAATGGCGCCCGCCGCCCCCGCAAGCACCGTCACGCGATAACGTTCTCTTGAGATGTGACCCAGCCAACACCTCCGCGTCGTGACCTGAGTCACTAACCAAGCACTCGAACCTTCGCTGCCAGGTCCTTTCGCGACCAGGTGTTCAGCCAACGCGGGGGGGAAGGATGCAATCGGTTTATCTCGCAGGCTACATAGCCTCTGCGCTGGTGTTCATCGCCCTTTGCATGAAGGACATGCTGGCACTTCGCGTCCTCGCGATCTGCAGCAACGTCGCCTTTCTCGTCTACGGCGGCGTCACGCACCTTGCGCCGGTGATCGTCCTGTACGCATTGCTGTTGCCCATGAATGTGTGGCGCCTGATTGCCGCGATCGAGCGACGACGCGGCCGCATGAGCGCCGGCCCAATCAAAAAGTGATATCGCTCACGGTGTGACGTCCCCTTCCCGCTAGTTTGGCAGAGGCCGAACGCGGAGAGAGCTGTCATGGCCAGGGAACGCTTCCTCAGATATCTGTACTTCGCCGTCGCATTCTTCATGTTCACGTCGGCGCTGAACTATCTGTTGTTCGATGTCTCGCTGTCGAAAGAGCTGACCGAAACCCTCATTGCGACAACTGCCGTGATACTTGTCGAGCAGTGGCGCGTGTTTCGTTCGTCGCCGCGCAAATGAAATTGACCGACGCGACCGCCAGCTCGCTCGCACGTCAGGGCGTTACCGTCGCGTTTGCGGCCAGGAGAGTTCTCGCCGTCTGCAGGCCGCTGGCCAGCGCAGCCTCGACCGTGCCCATGTCCCTCCCGCGGTAGAGCGCCTCGCCGGAGAACAACACCGGGCCGGCGTCCGGAGATGCCAGCCGCGACTGCGCCTCGCGCGTCGCTGGCGTCGCGTAGGAATAGGCTCCGCGGGAAAAGGCTTCGTTGGCCCAGTCAATTGCGCGAGCGGCAACGAGGTCATCTTTCAATTGCCTGGGAGCAACCCCAAAGACGCGGCCCAGCGAGACAAGCCCTGTTTCGATCAGCTGGTCTTGGTCGTAACCCCTCATCGCTTTGGTCTTGGGACCACCAAACCAGCCGGTCAGCACGGGGTCCGCAACCGGCGACTGCGTCCACCAGACCGGAATCTCCCGGTCCGTTATCAGGAACGACAAGTCGGCAAGCTCGCCTCGCCTGTCAGCCCACCATCGTGTCTTGAAGCGCAGCAAAATCTTGATGACATTGCCAAAGCCGATATCCGCTGCGGCTGCCGCCTTCTTGCGTGTGGCCGACGGAAGCTCGATCTCGTCGAGAATCGGAAGCGGTACGGTGAGGACCGCCGCCGTGCCGGCATGCGCCGCGCCGTTGGCGCAGCGGACCACGACCGATCCGGCGGCGATTTCGATTGCCTTGACCACAGCGTTGAAATGGATGATCGCGCCGACCTTGCGACACTCCGCAGCCAGAAAATCAATCAGCGCACCATAGCCTCCGGCGACGCGCCCTTGATTTCCCGGCCCTTCGTTCATCCATTCGTCACGAAGCGCGAAGGCGCTTGCCCGCGCCGGATCGGCTGCGTCATAGCCCTCGGCCATCCTCTCGATCGAACGCCGGAGGCGCGCGTATTCAGGACTCGCAAAATGCTGCTTCAGAAAATCGGCAATCGGCAGATCGATCTTCAGCTCCGCCAAAGCCTGGTAAAAGCGATCGCTGCCGGGATCCGCAGCTCTGCCCCCCGAGAACGTTCCGTTCTCAACCGTCCATCGTGTTCCCCGCACCGGCTGCAGTGAAAGCCCCGCCTCCCGCAGCAGCGCATGCGTGACCGGCGCCTCGCCATGAACGAACTCGGCGCCGCCCTCGGCCGGATATCCGAAGTGCGCGGCTGGAAGCGGATCAATGCGGCCCCCGCACCTGTTGCGCGCTTCCAGGATTGTTACCCTCTTGCCGGCGCGCACGAGTTCGCGAGCGGCCATCAAGCCCGCCGCGCCGGCGCCGATCACGATGAAATGGTCTGATTGCGAAGAACTCATCAAAATGTCACAGGCCCGTTGCTGCCTCGGGGTCGCCATTCTGGATGCGGTACTGTAGCAGCACCGCGCCGCCCTGCAGCGTCCTGGTGTTCTCCAGGGTCATCGCCTTGACCGGCGCGCGCTGACCGGCCTCCGCCTCGGTGGAATCGAAAACAGCAGGCGCCCCCTTCGCGCCGTCAACAGCCGGGCAGATGATCAGGTTGAATTCGTCGACCAGTCCGGCGCGCAGGAACGCGCCGTTGGCTCCGCCGCCGCCTTCCAGCAGCAGGCGCTTGACCCCGAGTTCGTGGTTGAGGATTTCCAGCACGAGAGCAAGGTCAAGCTGCGATTTCCCGGCGAAGACATACGACACCCGCTCGCGGCGAAGGCCCGCCAGATGCAAGTCCGACACCTGCTCGGACAGGACGACAACGATCGGGTCACCGCCAATATCGGAACGGCCCATGGCCTGCACCCGGTTCGGTTGACACCACTTAAGCTAATCCGGCCTGCCTTCGAACTCACAGGGCTAGATATCCGATGGTCGAGTGCCGGCGTTGGGTTGTAGAAACGCTCGATGTAATCGAACACATCAGCTTTGGCTCGTCGCGTGTTCGGTACACCTTGCGTGCAGTCGTTCGGTTTGAGCGACGAGAAGAAGCTCTCCATCGCCGCATTGTCCCAGACGTTGCCTGAGCGGCTCATCGAACAAACGACGCGTTGTCGGCATCAATCGTTGGAACTGTTCGCTGGTGTATTGGCTGCGCGATCGGAATGATGCAACAGCGCGTTAGGTTTGCCGCGGCGCCAGATCGCATAACAGGGCATGGGAGAGTGCGCGGTATGCGCATTATCGACAGCGACAACGCGGCGAGAGAACAGATAGATGACGGCTGCGACATAGAGCAGCTTGCTGTGAGACATAGGTGAAGTGGCAATAATTTGAGGTTGGGCGCGCGGCTTAGGAGCGTAGAGCACATTGGCAGAGACGGCGGTGCTGCCACTAGCTAGATCAGGAGGCAGGCGCGCGTAGCGGGAGTGCCTGAGCGCTTGCAGTGCATCAATAGCTAGATTAGATGCAGTCACAAGAGACTCTTCAGCAAGAAGATAGCGCTAGATCACGCCTGGCTATATAGGTGAGGTAGCTAGCTAGGAAGCTGGCAAGAACATTAGAATAGATCTCTGTGTTGCGGCTGCGCTCACTGAGTGGGAGTGTCAGCCAGGGTAGAACACACCTCGAGAGACACGGAGCGTCTCGCACAACCACTACACCAGCGAATCACAAGGTGCTTCGCGATGAAGGCGAACTTCACATCAACTATTTCGCGAAGTAGGCGCTGGCTTTTTTTAGGATGTGACGTTAGGTCTTCAGCTTGGCAACCTCACGCTTGAGCCGCGCGATCTCTTGTGACTCAGGCTTCATCTGGCTATGACAGGGGAATGTCTGCTGTGGATCGTGCGCGAGCTTCTTCACTCAGTCACGCAGTTGCGTCGGATGAACAACAAGGTCTGCTGTAGCCTTCGCATCAGAGACGACGCGCTATTTGATTAGATGAAATGTTTCAAGTTTGAACTCTTGTGTGTAATGATGTCTCTGTATAATATATCTTATGCTATATTAAATAATTTAACTAGGTGTATGCGGTACAGGGTGCAGGACCACGCGATCTTGCCCTGGGCATCGAGCACGACGCCATAAGCGGCTGCATCGCGACGCGCGAACCACGCTTCTCGCGGAAACTTCTCTGTCGTTGCGGGGTACGGCTTGCCCTGGCGAACTCCGCACCCGTGACGCGGCCAACGAGCCACGCGTCGCCCTTGAGTTCATCGTGCACTTTCTCGAACAGTCCGCCGGCAGCGCCCTGCGGACGCCAGCGGCTGGGAAGCGTCCGGCCGTCGACGCTGGCGGCCATGAGACAGATGACGTGGGGTTTCATACGGACTCTCGCTGATTTTTGAAACGACCGCGGGCGTTGTCGTGGCTGTATGCCCTCGCCGCGGGGCTGAGCCTTCAACGGGCCTCAGCGCATCTGGTTCGGCGGCACCGGCTTTCCGAGCGCGTCGCGGTCGACTTCGGTGCTCACCTCCTTGAGAAGGCTCACGCTTATTTGGCTTTCTTGGCTTTCTTGGCTTTCTTGGCTTTCTTGGCTTTCTTGGCTTTCTTGGCTTTCTTGGCTTTCTTGGCTTTCTTGGCTTTCTTGGCTTTCTTGGCTTTCTTGGCTTTCTTCCGGCCTTTTTGGCTTTCCTGATCTTCGCTCCCTTAACTGTCGACACGGTTGGTTCGGAGGCAGGGGCTACGACTTCGGGCGGCGATGACTGCTTGACTGGAATGAACCATACCGCCTTTTGTTTTTTGAGCTTGAACGTGGCGCGAAGAACTCCTGGTGAGTCGAAATGTTAGGCCCTGCAAGGCAATTATACCCCGCGAACGAAGTTTGTCTTGAAATTCAAAATTGATGTTGGTGGTGAACAGCTCCTGCCCCTTGAAATCAAAAACTAAGCTTCCAACCAGCTTGTCCGTTTCCGCCTCCTCGCGTTCGAGAACTACAACGATGTTCAACAGAGGATGGACTGCAGGAAAGTTGGGCGCGGAAAGCTCATCAATAACGTTCAGCAGGCTCACCCGATTGGTCTTTGAATTGACGATGACGCTGTCGGCTATCGCAAAGAGTGAAATTCTCATGTTTTGACTAGCTCTGTGATCCCAACCTTTGGCGGGACTTTCAGATCGAGGAATTTTGTCGGTGTGTAGCTCTCCAGGAGACTCCTGCAGATTCCTCTTAGCCAAGGATGATGCGGAGCCTTGAGTTTTTCTGCCTTGCTCAGGATCCTGACTATCGGACTGCATGGATAGCGCAACTTGAGAACATCACGGTTTCCGGGACAGTTTGGCGGCAAATGGCGAAGTTAGATTCTAGGTCTAATTACGCTGCGAGTTTCTCCCCTCGATTTTCTGCCTAGCATAGATCTCGTCAAGGCGTACTGCCGTCGAACATCGAGTCTCGTCGGCTGGTGTTATAGTTAAAAGATGCAGCATTCGAAAACGGCTGAATGCTTCGCTGCTGATCTCAAAGGCGCTCAGGAACACGCATTCATATTTGAACGACCGCCAAAGACGCTCGATGAAGACATTGTCCATAAAGCGGCCACGACAGTCAAAAGAGATACGAATGACAGCCTCTCTCAATGTGTTTGTGAGCAGGCAAAGCTGGATGAACTGCAGAGCCATGATCAGCATTGAAGATATCGGGCTTGCTGTATCAAGGCGAAGGCTTCCTGCAGTGCTGCAACACAGAAGTCGGCCTCCATCGAGTTCGACAACTGCCAAGCCACGAGCTTGCGACTGGCCCAGCCCATGATGGCCACGAGATCGAGGAAGCGCGAGCCGCATCGAGAAGTAGGTGACGTCGGCACGACAAACGTGGCTAGGTTCACCGTCGATCGTCAAATACACGAAGCAGTTACGGATGGATCTTGTGTGAGCGGGTGCGGCTCAAAAGCCTTAGGATGCTGATAGATCGGCGCAATGATCGAACCTGATCATCAACCGTCGCACACGATGGCGACCAATGCACCAGCAGTTGCGCAACAGATGTCGCGCCATCAGCCGCGCGTCATACGAATGGCGTCTACAGGAACTGATAATGAATCAGACGCATCAGATCTGATGCGTCTGATTCATTCTACGCCGTGTGGCGCACGATAGATACGACGAGCAGCTGATCGACGCCAACCTCGCATTGGCGCACAATCGTTCGAGCGGTGGATGATAAGGATCGATCATTGCCTTGCGCCGATCTAGGCTCAGCGATCGAAGACCTTGAGCCAAAAAATCCCACTCGACGACAAGATGACCGATCTTGACGTGATTGCTTGGTGACATCGACAATCGAGGTTGGCTTGAACCTAACCACGTTTGTCGTCGAATACCTTGACCAACATCTCGATGCGCCTCGCGCTTCCTCTTCCATGATCTGGCTGGGGTGCAAGGCCTGCTTGCGTCGCGAACACTGCGAGCCGTCTGATGGCCCTTGATCGCCTGGAGGGCAACCATGGCCTTGAACTATGCCGTAAACCGTCTGCGTATCTTCATAGTGGATCATCCTCTGCAGTATGCAAATCCGAGCTTTGCCGTATGTTCACCAACAGGGACCACATCGAAACATACGGCCACACCAAATCGGCCAAGTTCTGAGGCCGTCTATTTACTGATTTTTCCAGCGCTCGAAATAGCTTTTGGCCCGCATATTTCTCTGCAATGGCGCGCGTCGCAACATCCTCACGTAGCTTGCGAGTTAAAAAAGATGCCGTATTCGAAACGGCGAAAATCTTTTCTGCTGATTCGATGGTGATCTTCAGTACATCAGTCATTGAACTATCCGAAAGTACTTGATGAGCATGTCCGCATAAGGGCACTCAAAAGGGGTATGAATGACTTCATGCAAATTCGCCCACTTGCTCAGGATCTTGGGTTGCTTCAGCGGTGCTGGACCTTCGACTACTATTCCAGAATGCTCGACAATCTCATCTTTTAAGTAGATCGCGATATCGCCTGGGAGCACGTCTTTATACGCAATCTCTTCATAGTCATCTTCTTCCAAGATGAACTTTTATTTGCGGGCCTCCATCAATCCACGTTCTCCGCGCTCCAAAAGTGAGCCCGTGGCAGTTAAATGTTGCACATGGGCCAACATTGCGATGGATCGCGCTCTTAAACTCCCTCTTGTAGTCGGCGACAGCTCTCAGCAAGCCTGGGGCGGCGGCTGCCCGATCCAACCGATTTATGATTGGCGTCTTACGCCTAGTACCGAGTTGCAACTCAGATGTAGGAACAATGAGGGCCATGTAACCGATGCGCTAATTCTAATTGGCCCACAACCTAGCCGTTTCGTCGAGAATTTGCCAGGGTATTCCCTCGGTTTGCCCCCTCACATCCACCCCAGCCTCGAATACTCGATCCGCCGGTTGAAGTTCGGGACGCGCGCAGGCTCCTCATAGGCGATCGCCATCAGCCCGAACGCGTCGGCCGCATGTGACGACCAGTCGTGCTCCGGTCCGAGCCCGATATTACGCTGGTCGTCGCGGCGCTCGTGGTAGTAGCCGAGCGCGTCGCGGCCCGCTTCGGTGGTCGCCTCGTTGAACCAGCAGCGTGGCAGGATCCGCCGCACCGCCTCGATCCGCATCGCGGCTGCGCCCCTGCCCTGGTTACCAACAACCTCGACGGCGAAGCCGGCGTCGCGCAGATGATCGGCATAACGCTTGCCGGTGATGCTGTTCTCGTTGATGCCGTCATGCGGCAGCACGCACAGCGCGTCGCGATAGCCGCGCGAGCGCAGCTCGCTCGTATAGTGCGCGAGCACCTGGCCGACGCCCTCGATGTAGTCGAGCACGCGGATTTCCTGGCCGACCCACTGCACGATCCAGATCGCCATCGCATCGGCTGACGCGCCGGAGCCGCCGAGATCGAAGAATGCGCGCAGCGGCAGCAACGGATCGGCCGCAACCTTGCCGATGCGCCCCTCGCGCCCTCGCCTCGGCGAGCCCCTTGGCGAAATAGGCGCCGTCGAACGCGCGCGCGTAATCACCCTCCCAGATGTGAGCGTAGCGCTCCGGATAGAGTTTCAGGTCGAGCCGGCGCTCGGCCTCCAGCTCCTGCGGAAACCACGGATTGTGCGCGCCAGTTGGCCTCGACGACGACAGAGCCCTCCGGCTTCTTCTGGCGCAGGAATTCGTCGATCGCATCGGTCTTGCGGCGCGGATTCCAGCTCGCCCAGATTTCCGAACCTTCGGCGCGGATGGTCGGACGCAGCAGGGTCAGCGAGCGCTGGCTGAGACTCTGGGCCTCCTCGATCCAGGCCATCTTGAAGCCCTCGAGCGACTTGATCGATTCCGCGGTGTGGTCCTGCATGCCCTGGAAGATGATCAAGCCGTTGCCAGGCGTGATGATCTTTTCCTCGTAGAATCTTGAACGTCACTGCCGACGCCGAGCGCGGCGATCTTCTGCTCGATCTGCCGTTTCGACGATTGCGCCAGCGTCTTCTGCACCTCGCGAATGCAGACCGCTCGCAACCCCGATTCTTTCACGCAGCGTGCGACGAGACGCTCACCGAAAAAATGGCTCTTGCCCGAGCCGCGCCCGCCGAATGCGCCCTTGTAGCGTGCCGACCGCAGCAGCGGGCGAAACACCCGCGCGACCTGGGGCCTCAACTGCTCATCGCGTTGCAACTGAAGCTTCCTCGCGATCCGCGTCGGCCAGGCGAGACCGGTCGGCCGATGCGCTCAACTGGGTCGCCGAACGCGCCTCAAGAGCGACCACGGGAATATCGCCCAGCGGTGTCGGATCGACGATGTCGTTGACAATCTCGGTGATCCTGACGGCGACCGGACTGCCGTCGTCGCTGGCCAGCATCTGCGTTGGCCTGCCCCAGCCGCGGTCCAGCAGCGAGTTGACCGCGGCAATGCGCGCCGTGTCCGACGCCGTGTTGCTGCGCATGATGCCGACCAGAACCGCGATCGCCGTTCGCGTGTGGGTGCGGGCAAGCAGCCTGAGTTCCGTCTTCTTTGTGATCATCACGTCCCCAAAACGAAAAACCCGCCGCGGCTGCCTGAGCCGGGCGGGTGAATATCCTATTCTCCGATGATAACCCTATAGCACTGATTTGCCGGACCAGCAAAGCGATTTTTCACTACACGCAATAGGGCGGCGGGTTAGACGGCGTCCCGTTGTTGGTGTCTCGCCGAAGCCTATTCATCATGGAGAGCCGGAGCTGCGAGGAGAAGGAAACTGAACAGGACCAATTGCGTTGGTCGAAGGCTATCCAACTCTATGCGAGCACCACATGGGTTTCCTTCAACTGTTCTGGTATCGACGCGCAATCCGAGAGCTGTACCGCCAACACGAAGTCGAGACCGAAGAACGCGCCAGCGCTGCGCCATACTTTTAATTTTGATTTTGATTTGAAGCTGCGCAACAAACCAACGGATGGCGCACTCAGTACTCGCTCGGCTGACTGCGACTGCACGGCTCGAGCGCCGTACGAAGCGCTGTTTCCAGATTGCCTTGCCGAAACGGCTTTTGAAGTATCGGCGTTCCTTCAAATCGGGCCAGCAAGCTTGCCGCGCCGTATCCGGTCGCGAAGACAAACGGGATTCCTCGCTCCTTGAGGCAGTCCGCAACGTCAAACGACTGATGTCCATTCAGGTTCACGTCGAGAACCGCCACGTCAAACGACAGCGTGCGAACTTTCGTCAGAGCCTCCTCCCGGCGCGACGCCCGATCGACAATTTCACAGCCAGTTTCTGTGAGGCTATCTTCGAGCAGCATCATGACAAGTGACTTATCCTCGATCAGCAGGACGCGAACGCCCGAGAGCACATCGCCGTGCATTTTCACCGCCTCCCGTCACTTTTGCCTTGGGGTCTCGTCAAAGCGCGAATTTCCTCAACAGGTGCGAAAATGCTGCAGAACACGCCGCGCTCTTCAAACCTGAGATCGACATGCGCTCCGAAGTCGTGCGAGAGCCCCTGTTCGATCAGTCTCGAGCCAAACCCGCGTCGCTCGGGCGCAATGACTGGCGGGCCCTCTTGCTCCTGCCAACGCAGTTCGAAGCGGTTCTGAAGCATCCAAGTCACCTCAACTCGACCGTTCTGGTTGGACAAGGCACCATATTTGACGGCATTAGTCGCCAACTCGTGGAGAGCCATAGACAAGGCCAGTGCAGCTTTCGGGCCGACTCTGATATTTGGTCCGCTGATGGTGACCCGTCGCGTTTCCGCGGGCCCGGCGTACGCTTCCAGAGCTTCCGCGACAATTTCCCGCAAGCCGGCCGATTCCCAATTCTCCCGCACCAGAACGTCATGGGCTCTCGACAGTGCGAACAGTCGCGCGTCAAAGGCGCTGCGACCTTCGTGAAGATTGGTCGCACTGCGGAGCGTCTGCATGGCCAGTGACTGGATCGTGGCAAGCGTGTTCTTCACGCGGTGGTTCAATTCGTTGACGAGCAGCTCGCGATGCCGTTCCTGTCGCTTCCGGTCCGAGATGTCGATGGCTGCACAAACCGCCCCCTGGAAGCTACCTGTCTCGCTGCGAATCGGTGAAGCCTGCATGATCAATGTTGTCGATGAGCCGTCATCGAACTGGATTTCGAGTTCGTCGTCTCGGACTTCTTCGCCGTGGGTGGCTCTCTGCAGCGGCAACTCGGCCGGGGGCAGTATCTGTCCATCGCGCAGTACCCGAAACGTCGGACGTTCGTCGGGCGGCGCCGATAGGGAGGCATTGGCGCCCGGCGACAGACGAAGCAGTCGCGCACCGAATTCATTTCCGACAATATGCTTCGCGTCAGCATCGTGGGTGAACCAGACCGCGGCCGGCACGGTATTGACGACGGCTTCAAGTCTTGCCGTTTGCTTGCGCTGCGCTTGCTCCGCCTCCTTTCGAATTTCTGCCATCTGTATGTTGGCGCGAACGCGCGCGAGCAGCTCCCGCGCCGAAAATGGCTTGTTGACATAGTCATCGGCGCCGGCCTCGAGGCCCTGAACGCGCGCTTCCTCGCCGGCGCGCGCCGACAGAAGAATAACCGGCAGATCCCGCAGTTCGTCGTCCTGCCGCAGCCGGGACAACAACCCAAATCCGTCGAGCTCGGGCATCATGACGTCAGAAAGGATGAGATCCGGCTTGTGCTTTCGTGCAGCTTCGATCGCCGATGCGCCATCGGCAAAGTCCTCGACCGCGTAACCCTGGCCGACGAGCAACCGACGGACATATTCACGCAAATCGGCATTGTCGTCCGCGAGGATGATGCGTCGTCCCTCGTTGCGGACAGCTGGGGAGAATGCGGAAAGACCTTCCAGCGCGATCGCGGGCGTTGGTTCAGGGCCGGCAACGGTTTCAGGCAGCCACCGCAAGGCTTCCTGGACAAAGGCCTCGGCGCGCGTGCTCGGCGGCACAGACGTAATGGGTTGGGTCGTGATGTGCGCGTGCGGCAGGTGATGATCGCCAAGAGGCAGCCTCACCGTAAAACGGCTGCCGCGGCCGAGTTCACTTGCGACGCTGATCATTCCCCCGTGCTGTTTGACCAGTTCATCGACGAGCGCAAGGCCGATACCACTGCCTTCGAAAGTCCGTCCCTTGGCTCCTTCGATGCGATGGAAGCGCTCAAACAGCCGCGGGACCTCGTGCGCCGGTATGCCCGTTCCGGTGTCGCTGACGATCAACTCGGCGGCGGCTTCATTGGCCAGCCGAACTTCAACCGATATCTCTCCGTTGAAGGTGAATTTGAAAGCATTGGAGACGAGGTTAAGAACGATCTTTTCCCACATCTCGTGATCGACATAGACCGGCTGTGGCAGCGACGGACATTTGATGCGCAGTTCCAGGCCCGCCCGATCGACGGCCGATTGGAAATTGGACACAAGCTCGGCAGTGAACCTGCCGAGATCGGTCGGCACGAAGCTTGCGCTCGTTCGTCCCGCCTCGATCCGGGAAAAATCGAGCAGGCTGTTGACGAGTTTCAGCAGTCGGAGCGAGTTGCGATGCGCAACTTCAAGTCGTTCGCGCTGCACCTTCGGCAGAGCAATTGAGGAAACATCGTTGAGAGCATCCTCGATCGGCCCCAGCATCAGCGTCAACGGGGTGCGAAACTCGTGGCTGATGTTGGAGAAGAATGTCGTCTTGGCGCGATCGATCTCAGCCAGGGCCTCCGCGCGCCGGCGCTCCTCCTCATAGGCATGGGCGTTGGCGATGCTCGAGCCGAGTTCGCCGGCGGCCAGTTCGAGAAAGCGCTCGTAGTCGGCGTCAAACAGGCGGAACGGATTTAAGCCGGCAATCAGCACCCCGCGGCGCGCGGTTTCCCCCCGGGCCGGAATCGGGATCAGCGCGGCTTGCCGTGGACTTCTGGACCAGACGCCACGTGGGAAGTCCGCGCCGAACAGCGGACCAGGATTCGAGATGATGCGGGGCTTCTGATCTCTGAGAATGTCCCCGAGCCGCCAAGGCGATGGTGCGTCAACGTCGATCTTTGCCTGCAATGCAGGATGGCCGGCACTGAACCCGGTCGAGCACGCAAGCGACATTGCATGGCCTTCCGGGTCGACAAGATAGATCAGCGCGAAGGGTAGATCCTTGGAGTTGCCAAGGGCCTCTGCGGCGCGGTGGCAAACGCCGTCCACTGTGCGGACATCGGCTGTTGCAGTAGCGAGTTCGCGCAACAGCGCCAACTGGCGCTCGCCGATCACACGTCGTGTATCGTCGGTGTTGGCGCAGATGATGCCGCCCGTCCCGCCATCGTCATCAGGAATCGGGCTATACGAAAATGTGTAATAAGTTTCCTCCGGATAGCCGCTCCGCTCCATGATCAGGAGTTGCTCTTCGACGTAGGTCCCCTCGTCGCCCTTCAGGGCGGTCGCCAGCATGGGTGCGATTTCGTCCCATATCTCGCGCCACACCTCCCCGGTCAGTCGCCCAAGCGCCCAAGGATGTTTGCCGCCGATGATGGACTTGTAGGGGTCGTTGTAGAGATAGGTCAGCTGTTCTCCCCAGCCGATCCAGATCGGCTGTCGGGACGTCAGCATGATGCGGACGGCCGTCTTCAGGCTTTGGGGCCAGGACTGCGGGGCGCCGAGTGGTGTCGCCGACCAGTCGAAGGCGCGAAGGCGCGCGCCCATTTCTCCGCCGCCGGTGAGAAAGTCTGCCGCGGGTGAGATCGCCGAGCTGAACTCCAAGGCGTGGTTCAATCCGGTGCCCCTCTCGAACTCAGCGGCGATCAATATCGACCAAATTGCGTTCCGCCCATCAAAACAGGATGGCGCTGGGCAGGCAGCAATTGCCGTTCCAAACGCAACGCGAGCCGGTTTGTTCCAGGCGCGAAACCGGGCAGCAATGGCGTGCGTGCCCCGAAGCCCGAACTGATCCGTTCCGCATCGCTATAGCCAAATCCCAGGATTGCTTGGTCTTGGATCCGGCGCCAACTCGGCTCGGCACCATCGTTGCGGCGCACGCCGAATTGCTATCGTGACGAGCGACAAGCGGCCAACCGCCGGACATACTTCGGCGCGATCATGCCACGCACATTGTTGTCGTTTAGCGCTGATTTGCCGGACCAGCAAAACGCTAAATTTTTTCGCGTGCAAGAACCTGCGCGAAAATTCGCGCAAGGCTTCGACCAATTTGAAGAATTCGCCGACCACCCCTCACGATGATTTTTGCGTCATCGCGAAGTATGCGTCGAGCGCAAAGCGCGCTGTCGGTGTCAGCTTGTTTTTGATTCGGGCGGTATCGTCCTGTGCGATCACAAGCAGGGTGCCTTCTGTCACGACAATCCTGTCGCGCGGAATGTCGCGCACCAGAAAGAAGTCGCCGCGAAACGTGCCGCCCTTTCGCTCCGTGTCCTCGCCTTCGCGGCTCGCGAGCGGCATGAACCGCTCGGGCGCAATGTCATACGTCAGCTCTTCAGCAAGCTCGCGTACCACGCACTCGAGCGCGCTCTCATCATCCTCGCGGTGACCGCCGAACAGGCCGATCCCGCCGGGATAAATGATATCCGGCTTGTCGTCGCGGAGCTGCAGCAGCAGATCGCCTGAGGTGTCGACGACGACGGCCGCCGCAATGGCGCGATGTGGTGGCTTCAAGCTATTCCCCTTTTGCATTCGCCAAATCGTTCGCTGCCTTCAGTCCTGTCTGGACCTCGACGCGGGACGGCGGCAATCTAGCGGCCTCGCCAATCGCGGCAAGCCTCGCCTGGAGGCACCGCGCCCCATTCTCGTTCCAGGGGCAATCAGGGGAAGGAAAGAAAATGTTTTCGCACGTCATGATCGGCACCAACGACCTCGGCAAGGCCAAGGCGTTCTACGACAAGCTGCTGGCGACACTCGATATACCGCCAGGGCGCGTCGATCGCCATCGCGTGTTCTACCGTACGCCGACCGGCGTGTTTGCGGTGTCGCTGCCGATCGATGGCAAAGCCGCAACCCATGCCAATGGCGGCACCATCGGCTTTGCCTGCTCATCGCCCGAGCAGGCGGCGGCGTGGCATGCCGCCGGGGTCGCCGCAGGCGGCAAGTCGATCGAGGAGCCGCCGGGTGTGCGCGAAGGCGCGGCCGGAAAGGTCTATCTCGCCTATCTGCGCGATCCGGACGGCAACAAGATCTGCGCGCTGCATCGGATGAAGTGATTTTTGGGTGGCCGGCAGCTCGCGCACCCCACGCGCGAGACGGCGTCAGCGGACGAAAGCCCAAGCGTAGAGATGCTTGGGCTGTTCGCTCGCGAGCGCGCCGAGCAAGACGGCGTGACAGCCGTCGGCGCGCAAACGATCGGTGAAGGCTGCGATCATCGCGGTCGCGATGCCCTTGCGCCGCGCCGATTGCAGCCTGGACACATCCTCGATCATACCGACGCAATTCAGCGGCTGCACGAGCGCCGTAGGCAACCGCAATGTCCTCCTGCGGCATGCAATCGCCTTCGGCCAGCTTCAATTGGCGCCAACCTTGAGATTCCCCGTCATGTTGGGGTGGAAGCGGCAGTAATAGGCAATCTCACCCGCCTTTTGCACCACGAACGTCCCGGTCTTTTTCGCCGGAATCGAGACATCAAACGTGCCGTCGCGTGCAGTCGCCGTGTGTACGAACACGTCCTTGTTGACCCATTCGATGGTGTCGCCGACCTTGGCAATCACCTCTGCCGGTGAAAACACGAGGTTCTGGATCGTCACCTGAATCGTCTCGGCCTGCACCGCATGCGGCCGCAGCAAAGCTGCGACCGCAAGCAGGAGTGCCGCCCTCACGCTGCTCCGCATGACAGTTCTATTTGAAGTCTGCTGCAACATGCTCGGCATGCTGTTCATGGCCTTGGAAAATCTTCAGGCCGGTCTGCAACAGGCTCTTCAGTTCGGCATTGCTCGCCGACGGAATCAGCGTCGTTTCCAGCGCACTGTCGACCGCCTTGTGGTAGGCGACCTCGTTGTCAATATAGGCCTTATCGAAGGCCGCACCATCAAGCTTGCCGAGTTCGGCGCGCTTGGCGTCGGCGTTCTTGGTCAGGGTCTTGCTGGTGTCGTTATCCTCGGGCTTGACCTTGAGCTTGTTGACGAGATCGAGCGCCTGCTTGTTGACCGCTTCGTGGTCCCTGAGCATGTCTTCGGCAAACGCCTTCACCTCCTTGTTCTTTGTTTTGTCGACCGCCTGTTTAGCGGCAGCGATATCGAGCTGCCCTGCCGTGTAGGCGATGTGCGCGATTTGCGGGTCGGTTGGCTTGGCTGCGCCTTGCGCGGATGCGCTCGAGGTTGCCAATGCCGCTAAGAGGCTCATCGCGGCAACAGCCGCGCCGGATCGAAGGTTCATGAATGCACTCCCTGGCTGGACCGGCGCAGCGCCGGTCGTGATCATCAGCCATTGGATGAGGGAGGCGCGGAGAGGTTCCCGGAAATTTTCAGAAGCCGAGCCGCTTCATCACCACTTCCGTAAGGCGATCGCAGCGATGGCCTGCGAACGGAAATGCATTCATCGCCACCGGACCGATCTGTCGCTCGACGCTCTCGCGCAGCATCTTTCGGGCGCGATGCAGGCGGGTCTTCACGGTGATGGTGTTCAGCTCGAGCAGATCGGCCGTCGCCTCGACACTCATTCCCTCCATGACACGAGCAACGAACACGATCCGGAACGGGTTCGGGAGCTCGTCGATCGCATGTTCGACGACTTGCTTGATCTCGCGCTGGGCCATGGTCTTTTCCGGATCTTCCGAGCTCGCCTGACGTGGGAATGGAATGATATCGGCCGAGGCCGCGCTGTCGCCCGGCGGTAGCGACGACACCAGCCTGCGCTTACGGGCGCGCCCTAGCGCCTCGTTGATCGCGATCCGCGACAGCCAGGTGGTGAGGCTCGAACTCGCCGCGAAACTCCTCGAGATGGGTGAACAGGCGGATGTAGGTATCCTGCACGACATCTTCCGCCTCGGCATCATCGCGCAGGATACCGCGCGCCAGCCGATAGAGCCGCTGGTTATTTGCCTTGATGATCGATCGGATCGCGGCCTCGTCACGGGCTTTCGCGCGCTCAATGAGATTGAGTTCACCGGCCGGCGCATGGCCGTCAGGAGCTGGATTAATGCTTGTTTGGCTCGGCATGATCATCTCAATCTGAAGTTCGGTCTATCAGCCATTGGATGCCCAGACCAACCAAAGGTTCCCGGCGCGCAAAAACGAACCCCAAAGGGCGCAGCACGGTCGGTCGAACGACACTTGCGAATCATTCACAGCAATCACCTCACAACCACGTCAACGAATGCGACGGCGCTTGAAGTTGCCCGGCCACTATGACGTGTTGCAGGAAACGCTGGAGGGAACCGGACTGCGTCGTGCCCGTTAGCTCGTGCCAATATAGTCTGCATAGTCTGCACGTATTGTTCAGGTCTCATTCAGCGCCGGGGGCGCCCTTTTCGGGTTGGGTGGAGATTGCTTTTCAATGAAGAAGCTATTCCTCGCGGTCATCGCGTTGATCGCCATGGCCGTTCACGCCGGGGCCGCGGAGCGGCGCATCGCCCTGGTGATCGGCAACGCCAACTATCAGACCGGTGCGCTGGCAACCCCGGCCAATGACGCAGGTCTGGTCGCGCAGACCTTGCAGGCCGCCGGCTTCGACGTCAGTGGCGCCCGCGACCTCGACCAGGAATTGCTGCGCCGCGCCTTCCGCGACTTCCTCGACAAGGCCGCATCGGCCGGTCCAGATACAGTCGCCTACATCTACCTGTCCGGTTACGGACTACAGCTCGAGGGCGAGAATTACTTCGTTCCGATCGATGCTCGTATAGCGACGGATGCTAACGTCTCGTCCGAGGCACTGCGCCTCTCCGACTTCACCAGACCGCTTTCCGCATTGCACCTGAAGGCCAACGTCGTCGTCCTCGACATGGCGCGTGCCGATCCATTTGCACGGCAGGGCAACCCGTTGAGCGGTGGGCTGGCGTTGGTCGATCCCGATCCCAACACATTGATTGCCTTCAACGCGGCTCCAGGCACGGTCGCCCCCGACGAAGCTGGCCCCTACTCGTTTTACGCCCAGGCCCTGGCGGAAAGCTCCCGCGAAGGCGGCATCCCTCTCGACGAAGTCTTCACGCGGGTGCGTTTGCGGGTGAACCAGACGACCAATGGCGCGCAGGTGCCGTGGCAGACTTCAAAGCTGCAGACGCCGATCTACTTGTTCGAGCGGGCACCCGATGCGCCTCCGGCAACCGTTACGGCAGACCAGACGGCATCAATCCGCTCGCGGCCGATCCGCGAGTTCGATGCAGGCGACGCCTATCTCGCGGCGCTCGATCGCGACACGCTGCAAGGCTATCAGGATTTCCTCGTTGCTTATCCCAATGATCCCATGGCGGCACGCGTGCGTGCGATCATCGCCGCCCGCCGCGAAGCGATCACGTGGCGGCGCACCCGCAGCATCGACACGCCGCCGGCCTACTGGTCTTACCTGCGCCGCTATCCGCGTGGTGCACACGCCGACGACACGCGCCGTCGCCTCGCATTCCTGTCAGCCGCATTCGAGCCGCCGCCGAGCTTCGCGGTGGTTGACTATGACGTGCCGCCTCCACCCCCCGACGAGATGGTTTACGTCGAGCGCCCGGTTCTGGTGTTCGACGATCCGGAATTCGCCTTTGCGCCGCCGCCACCGCCAGCGGTGATCTTCCTGCCGCCGCCCGCGGTCTATTTCGTCGACCTGCCGCCGCCGCCACTGCCAGTCATCGCATTCGTGCTCCCGATTCCGGAATACCGGCCGGTGCCGCTATGGGTTCGCCCGCCGCCGCAGATCGCGCCGCCGCCAGCGAACATCATCTATAACAACGTCCACAACCAGGTGGTGATCAACAACACGACCAACATGGTCACGATCACCAACCCGCAGGGCCAGGCACAGACCGTGACACCGGCGGCTGCGGTTGCCGCGGTTCCTCCAGCGACGCCGGGCGGTCCACCGCGGGCCGCGCCCCCGCCACCGCCGCCTCCAAGGAGCAGGGCCGGTGTAACGGCCGCAGCCATTGGAGCGGCGGGTGCTGCCGCTGTACTCGCGCCTGCCCTGCCTGCGGCCTTGGCGGCCAAGGCCGCAACCACGCCCAATCCACAGCCGGCTCCACCGGCAAAACCGCTGGCACCAGGCGGTTTTCTGCGCACGCAAAACACGCAGCAATCGACACCGGGCACGACCAAACAGCCTGCGGTCAATCCAGCGTTGAACGGCAAGCAACCGCCGTCAGCCGCGCAACCGTTGCCGACCAATCCAGCATTGAACGGAAAGCAGCCGCCAGTCGGCACACCGCCCAATCCAGTTGCGCCGACGACGCCCGCAGCAAAGGGCGGACCAGGCGCGGTCTCGCCAAGCCTCAACAACGAGCGGATCGGGCAACCCTTGCCCGGCGCGAGCGGTGCACAACCGTTGCCACCCGCCAATGGCAAGCAGCCACCCTCATCACGCGTGCCGCCTGTGCCATCGGCAACGGGACCCGCGGGCGCGAAGGGCAACCCGAACGCGCCATCTTCAATACCAAACTCCAAGACCGGCGCGCCTCCGCCTCCGCCGCCTCCACCCGCACCGACGGCGCCTCAAGACGCGAAACGCGCAACTCCGCCGCCCCCACCACCACCGGTCCTTCGCACACCGCCGCCTCCGGCCGCAAAGCAATCGACGCCACCACCGAAGCCGCCAGCCCTGCCACCGAGGCCGACACCTGCGCCTCCTCCGCCCGCGATCCATGCGCCCCCGCCGCCGGCTGCAGCACGCCCGGCCCCACCGCCACCGCCGCGGCCGACCCCGCCGCCACCGGTTGTGCGTGCGCCGCCGCCACCGCCGCCTCCCGTAGCGCGTCCGGCTCCGCCGCCCCCAGCACCACCGCCGCCGCGACCAGCCGCGCCACCACCAGCCGCGAAACCGCCGCCACCGCCGGCCGCAGCGGCGAGGCCAGCGCCGCCAAAGGGCTGTACGCTGCCGAACGGTCAACCTTGCCCGGCGCGATAGCGATCACATTGCGGATGCGCGCCGCCGCGCATCCGCAATGTCATGTCCGGAAAACAGAGTTGGAGCGTGCGACGCGTTATTAGGCAATCATAACGTTCTGCCGCATCGGACGCGCAAACTTCCGGGGTTGCCCAAAAGCTGCTACATCAGGCTTGGATCAGAAATGCACCAGGCGGCAGTGCTCCAACTCCTTGAGAATCGCAAACCATGGCTGACGCTGTTGCGCGTCGGTCTTGTTGCGATCCTGCTCGGCTTGGTCCCAAGCCGATTTGACATTTCGGCCCGCGCGGCCTCACAACTCACCGTTGATCAGGCGACCGAGCGCTGTCGCGAGAGTGCCGGCCGACCATTTGTGCAGTCCTGCGTGCGAGCCAGGGTGCAGGCCAGTGGTGGTCCGCCACCGAAGTACATCGAAGGCTGCCGCGCCGCCGCGCGGCCTGCGGTGCAGGCCTGTGTGACCAAGATGATGGCGGCGACCGGTGGGGACGCAAAGGGCGACACCGCGGTCTCTGCCGTGCAGCCAACCGCCGATCTCAAATCGGTCAGCACCGAGAACGTCTCCTTCGTGGCGCCGCCACGTAGCGCCGCCGACGTGACCGAGATTCTGGACAAGCAGAAGCCCGATCCCGATCGGGTTGCCAAGTTGGTCTCGCAAGCGGAAGCGGAGGCGCCGTCCGGCCTCAAGCCATCCGATCTCGCCGATTTCTACTACCAGCGCGCCCAGGCACGCGCTGCCCTCGCGCGTCTGTCCGACGCGATCGCCGACGCGCGGCTCGCCATCCAGACCGCGCAAGGCGCTGACTACCAGAATGTGATCAGCCGTTATGAGCAATTCCTCTATCGGCGATTGCGCGAGGATGGCCAGGCCAAACCCGCGATCGAGATCATCAATCGGCAGATCGATGCGTTCGCGAAGACCGGACGCGGCCGGCTGTTTGGGCTTTACTTGGCGATGCTCGGTTCCAGCCTGCAGCGCGGCGACATTGCGCGCGCCGAGGATTTTCAGGCGCGTAGTCGTGCCCTGCTCGCCGAGGCCAAGGCATGGCCGGGTTACGGCGTCTATGCCACAAGCTTCACCGCGACCGTCGAGGAAGGAGCCGCGCGCATTGCCGAAGCGCGCGGCCGTTATGCCGACGCCGAGGCGGGCTATCGCAAGGCCGCGCAGCTTTTCAGCGCGACAATCGGGTACCTTTCGAAGTGGCCGAGCGCACCGCCTGCCGAGGACTACGAACGTCAATCCGACTACCAGCTCGCGCTGGAAGGGCGTGCCAAGGTCAAACTCGGCCGTACCGGCGAGGGCGAAGCCGACGTACGCCGCGCCCTGCTCAGCCGCCTGAGCAAGGTCGGCAAATATCACACCGATACAGCCTCGGCGCTTGGGTTCTTCGTCTATGTCTTGCAGGAACAAGGCCGCTACGAGGACGCCGAGAAGCTGCAGCGTCAGGTGATCGACATCTACAAGGGCCTTGGCTACAGCGACGACGGCGGCCAACTCGTCAACGCCCAACTGGTGCTCGCCAACCTGCTGAGCATGCAGAGGCATTACGATGATGCGGGCAGGATTTACGATCAGGCAGACCGCTGGACGGCAAATTGGGAGCCATCACGGCGCGACGCCACACTGAGCGGCCCGTCGCGAATGATCGTGTCGATCAACCAGGGAAATCCCGAGACTGCACTTGAGGTTGCCAGGCGAACTTACGAACGCGCGCGAGCGCGTTCGGGGGAAGATGCGCTGAACACGATCGTCGCGCGCGGATTTCTGGGCGTAGCGCTGGCGCGTAACGGCAAGCGCGACGAAGCCTACCAATATTTCACGGACGCGATTCCGAAGATAATCAAAGGTATCTCCGGATCGGGCGATGCCGACAGCGGTGCGACGGCAGCCGCAGGCGAAGCGCGGTTGCGCTTTATTATCGGAATCCTATTTTTCGCTGCTCAGCCGCAATCCGCAGCTCAGCACCAGCGGCGCGGCTATAGAAACATTCGCTTACTCCGACGCCGCCCGCGGTCAGTCGGTACAGCGCGCCCTTCAAGCTTCGTCGGTGCGGTCGGCGACAAAAAGTCCCGAGCTCGCGCAACTTGTTCGGGTTTCCCAAGACAGCGAGAAGCAGCTTGGTGCAGCCATTGCCACCGAGAACAATTTGCTGTCCCAGCCAGGCGAAGAACGCGACGCAGCCGCGCTGAAGCAAGTTCAGGCTCAGATCCAAAAATTGCAGGCGGCGCGCGCCCAGGCCGACAAGGATATCGCCCAAAAATTTCCCGATTATGGAAGCCTGACGAAACCTGCACCGCCTGCACCCGATGCGATCCAGGCAGCGCTGACGGACGACGAAGCGTTCATCTCGTACTATTTCGGACAATTCGACGGCTTTGTCTGGGTTGTCAGGAAAGGCATGCCCGTCACCTTCTCGCGCATCGGGCTCAGCGCGGCGCAGCTCGAAACCGAGGTCAACAAGCTGCGCGAAGCGCTCGAGCCCAAGGCGGCGATGATCTCCGATATTCCGGCATTCGACGTTGCCCGCGCCTCAGCACTATACGACAAACTGCTGAAACCAGTTGAGGCTGCCTGGAAGCCGGCAAAGCGCCTCGTCGTCGTTACCAACGGCGCGCTCGGATTGCTGCCGCTATCACTCCTGCCGACAGCGCCAGCCGAGATCAGCCGCGATGACGATCCGTTGTTCTCGAGCTACCGCAGGGTGCCCTGGCTCGCGCGGACGCATGCAGTGTCGTTGATGCCGTCGGCCTCCGCCCTGGTGACATTGCGCAAGCTGCCCCCGGCAAAGCCGGGCCGCGCCGAACTCGTGGCCTTCGGTGATCCGCTGTTCAGTCAGGACGAGGCCGATGAGGCAGCGAAGAGCCAACCAAACACACAGATTGCCGACGCCGGCAGTATAACGCGGGGCGCACCGCTGAAGCGTCGATCAAGCCCGCAGCTCGACGGGGTTGCGAGCGCTGACCTGGCGATGTTGCCGCGGCTGCCTGATACGGCGGACGAATTGAAGTCGATCGCGCTTGCGCTGCAGGCCGATCCGTCCACGGCACTGCATCTTGGCAAGGACGCCAACGAGCAGGTCGTCAAATCGATGGACTTGTCCGGCGTTAAAGTGCTCGCCTTCGCCACCCATGGCCTGGTGCCCGGCGAACTCGACGGCCTCACTCAACCCGCGCTCGCGCTCTCGGCACCCGCTGTCGCCGGCGTCACCGGCGACGGCCTGCTCACCATGGAAGAGATTTTGACGCTGAAGCTCGATGCCGACTGGGTCGTGCTGTCCGCCTGCAACACGGGCGCGGGATCGGGGGCCGGCGCCGAAGCTGCATCTGGGTTGGGTCACGCCTTCTTCTATGCCGGAACCAAGGCGTTGCTGGTCACCAACTGGTCTGTGCACTCAGAGTCCGCGCGCGAACTGGTGAGCGACCTGTTCAAGCGGCAGGCTGCGGACCCGAAACTCGCGCGCAGCGAGGCGCTCCGCGCGGCAATGATGGCGCTGGCCGATGGACCGGGCTATGTGGGCAGCGACGGCAAGACTGTCTTTGCCTATGCACATCCACTGTTCTGGGCGCCCTACTCGATCATCGGCGACGGCGGCGCATCGCAAAACTGACCGAACGCCCCGACCTTGAAGGCTGATCAGGTTTCGTCGAATATCGGCGGCCAGCGAAATTGTTTGAAAGGGACGATCAAGATGGACCTCGGTCTGAAGGGGAAGAATGCCGTCATTCTCGGCGGAACGCGCGGCATCGGGCGCGCGATCGCCGACACGCTGGCGGGCGAAGGCGCCAATGTCGCAGTCTGTGCGCGCAACGCCGATCAAGTGAAGGACGCTGTCGCAGCCTTGCGCGACCGCGGGGTGCGCGCCACCGGCGGTGCGGTCGACATCACCAATGGCGAAGCGCTGAAGGGATGGATTGCCAGCGCCGGCCAGGAGCTTGGCGGCGTCGATCTGTTGTTTTCGAACGCTGGCGCCATGGCGCAAGGCGCCGATACCAAATCGTGGGAACAGAATTTTCAACTGGACGTGCTCGGCGCCGTGAACGCATTCGACGCAGCACGGCCCCTGCTTGAAGCGAGTGCGGCGAGAACGGGCGATGCGGCGTTCGTCATCATCTCGTCGATTTCAGCCGCTGCGGCAGACAACCTCAGCTCGTACGGCCCGATCAAGGCGGCACTAATCCACATGGCGAAGGGATTGGCGCGCCAGTACGCGGCGAAGAAGATCCGCGTCAATGTCGTTTCACCTGGCCAGATCTATTTCAAAGGCGGTGTCTGGAACACCGTCGAGCAGAGTGCGCCCGAACGTTTCAAGCAACAGCTGGCGCGCAATCCACTGGGGCGCCAGGGCACTCCACAGGAGATTGCGAGCGCCGCCGTGTTCCTCGCAAGCCCTGTCTCGTCGTTCACGACGGGTTCGAATCTCGTGGTCGACGGCGCAATCTCGAACCGCGTCAATTTCTGAGATTCATCGCGTTCCGGCGGTCTCATACTGGGCCCGCCGGGCGCGCGCCAGAAAAACCTAGTCGACCTTGCCGCCATTGGCGACACATTGATCGACCATTTGGATCGCGCCGGAGACGCCGGCGAGATCCCGCACGTTGCCGGTGTCCTGTATCTTGAGCTTCACCTTGATGAGGTGGGCGCACTGCTTACGCAAGGCGGCGTTGTCTTTCGTTTGAGCAGCTGCGTCGGCGCAGGCGGCCGCCAACGCCAGGCTCATACCAAGCAACACAATCATATACCGCTTCATGACGGCCCCTCCCTTGCAGCCGAGCCAGGCGCTTCACATCAGAAACACACCTTTGCCGTCGACCTGCTTGTCGAACAGCTTGTAAGCCTCTTCGGCTTGCTCCAGCGACCAGCGATGCGTGAACAGTTTGTCCACATCGATCCTGCGCTCGACCGAAAAACGCGCGCAGTCCGCCTGGATTACGTTCGAGAATGTCCATGACGCAAGCAGCGTCAACTGCCGGCGCAACAGCTGTGGGCTGACCTCGATCCTGACGTCGCCTCCCTCGCCGACAAAGCACATCGTGCCCCACACCTTGGTACTCTTGATCGCATTCAGCCGCGCATCCGGATTGCTCGACGTATCGAGCGCAAGGTCCGCATAGCGGCCGTGCGTCAGATCCTTGATCGCGGCAACGGGATCGTTTGATCCGGGATTGACGATGTGATCGGCGCCAAATTCCCTGGCTCGGTCCAGCCGCTGCGGCGAGATGTCGAGCGCAATCACTGTCGCCCCCATCGCCTTGGCATATTGGGTGGCGGCGAGCCCGACCGGCCCCTGGCCGAAGATCGCGATGGTGTCGTTGCCGGACAGGTTCATGCGGCGCAGCGCCGAATAGGCCGTGCCCGATCCGCACGCGATCGCGGCACCCGCCGCGTATGACAGCTCATCCGGCAGCGGCACCAGCGTATTGACAGGCACCCGCAGGTATTTCGCGTGACCGCCGTGGGCGTTGTTGCCGTAGACTTTGACCGGCACCTCCTGGCAAAGCTGCTGCCAGCCGGAGCGGCAGTGGTTGCACTGTGTGCAGCCCTGATAGTGATGCACCATTACGCGCTGGCCGACGCGCGCTTCGCGCGCATCAACCGCTGAGCCCAGCGCGACAACGATCCCGCAGGGCTCGTGGCCGGCGATCACATGGTCAGGATTCATCGGCAGCCCGGTCGCCTGCGCCCCGCCCTTCGGGCGGCGATACTGATGCAAGTCACTGCCGCACATCCCGGACGCCTTCATCTCGATCACGACCTCGTGCGGTTCTGGCGAGGGATCGTCAAACTGCATCAGTTCGAGTTCGCGACCGCCAGTAAACACAACGCCCTTCATGAAGGCCTCCCTCGCATCTTCCACCCGCCCATCGCCTCTTGATCTTGCGTTGTTGGAACCTGCTTGGCAATCCGCAGATACCGCCGCTCAAGTTCCGCCGGGTGCTAAACGAGCGCGCCATTCGCCCCTCGGAACGCGCGTGGTCGAGACACGTTGTCCACCATCGACAGCGAGGTCAATCAAGCATGCGCAACTCAACCGCATATTTTGCTGGCGTAGCAACCGTGTTCACCGCAACCGCGCTTGGCTTTGGCGGCGCGATGATCGTTACTAACGCAACAGCCCCACGATCGCCGGCCGAGCCAACGAAGCTGGAGCAAAGCGTTGCATCATCTGCGCAAGCCTCGCCATCGCCTGAAGCGAAGACCGCGAACGGTACGCCGCAAAGTCCGCCTCTGGCGTCGCCGGCGGCAACTTCCGTGCAGCCGCAAGAGCCAGCTTCATCTTCACCATCCCAGCCAACGCAAACGGCATCGATAGCTTCGCAAATTCCCGCTTCGGCGCAGGCACCCACCCCCGCTGCTGCTCCTGTCCTCGAGCAATCTACGGCAGATTCACAAGCGACGATGCCCGCAACCGCCTATGCGCACGGTAGTGACCAGGACCTTAGGAAGTACATCCGCAAGCGTGAGCGGCATTGGGCCCGCCAACATTATCGCGATGACGATGCAACGACGGCACAGGCCTCCGATTCTGCTGAACAGCACGCCCAGTCGTCGGTTTCATCTCAGTCGTCATCGGGATCCTCAAGCCGGTCGGCGCCGCAAAGGCAGACTCAACGCGGACCAATCAAAACGGCAGACCAGACATCCGCAAGGCTCGATGGCAACGACGCCGGCAAGGTAAGGCGCAAGCGCGATCGACGCTGGGGGCACGGCTACTCCGGAGACGATGACGAGCGCATCCGCGGCGAAGACCGGAGCCGTTCGTTCGAGGTGCGCGAAGCGCCACGGGAAGAAGCACCGCAACCGTTCTTTGGCATGCCGCGCTGGCGGCCGCTTCTCAGTGATAGTGACGACGACTGAGGTTCTCGGCGGCATGCTGCCCGGCCGTAGCGCCGCTGGTAAACTTGTCGAGGCTTGCACATAGCCCTCAGCCGACGTAAGTTTGCGCCACGGGGATAGTGCAGGCTCCCCATCAGACGGCCCTTCCGTCCAAGCTCTGCGCAGCGCTCGCTTGTCGAGGGTTTGCGCGTGGACCAATGGGGCCGATTTTTTTGTCCTCAAATCCTGATCCCACCGCAGACGCGACATCAACATTGGTTCATGCGTCGATGAATCGCGCGGCTAGGAGGACGACGATGAAGCGGATAGCGTATGAACGGACCAAGGTCGATTGCGTCGCGGAATTTCACGAGCTCAACGCTGCACAATGGATCGTCTCCGTTGCGCTACGCTCATTGTCAGCCGATGGTGAAGCGCGGTCTGCGCAAGGGGCAGTTCATCAGCTGATTGCACGGAACCGGACGCCTCAGTCGTGACCGAGATCGTGTCGGACCAAGTCAGTCCAAGGCCACGCGGCAGCGTTGCCCTGCTCTTCGCAGCACGCGGGCTGCGCGGCTTTGGCGATGGCTTTGCCGTCATCATCCTGCCGGCCTATCTGAGCGCGCTCGGCTACGACCCGATTGCGGTTGGCATCGTTGCCACCGCCTCGCTGCTCGGCACGGCACTGTTGACTCTCACAGTAGGTGTCATTGCGCCGCGCTTCGACTTGCGCACGCTTCTGCTGTCGGGTGCGGGCGTGATGGCCGCAACTGGCGTAGCCTTCCCGGCGGCTCGGCACCTCGCGCTGATTGCGATCGTAGCCTTCATCGGCACCATCAATCCATCGGGAGGTGACCTCGGCATGCTGGTCCCGCTCGAGCACGCGATGCTTGCGCGCGGCGCGAGCGATCAGGAGCGCACCAAAGTGTTTGCGCGCTACAGTCTGATCGGTGCGCTGAGTATGGCGGCGGGGTCGCTCGCCGCCTCGATACCAGACTTGCTCGTCGGGGAAGGCTTCACCCGGCTTGGCGCGCTACGCCTGATGTTCCTTGCCTATGCCGCGCTTGGCATCGCCAGCGCCCTGCTTTATCGCCGCTTGCCGCACGCCCGTGCCGAGGAACGGCATCACGCGCCGCTGGGCCCGTCGCGGCGAACGGTCTATAAGCTCGCCGCGCTGTTCTCGATCGATGCCTTTGCCGGCGGCTTCATCGCGCAATCTCTGCTCGTGTTGTGGCTGTTCGACCAGTACGGCCTGTCGCTATCGGCGGCCGCCATCTTCTTCTTCTGGTCGAACACGCTCAGCGCATTCTCTCATCCGGTCGCCGCCAGAATCGCACAACGCTGGGGTCTCGTGAACACCATGGTGTTCACCCATATTCCATCCAGCGTATTCCTGATCCTCGCGCCGTTCGCGCCCGACCTTTACGTCGCACTCGGACTCCTGCTGCTGCGCTCGGCGCTGTCGCAGATGGACGTGCCGACACGAACCTCCTACGTGATGGCGGTTGTCACCCCGCCCGAGCGGCCCGCAGCCGCCAGCATCACGGCGACACCGCGCAGCATTGCCTCGTCGATCAGTCCGGCGCTCGCCGGCGTGTTGCTGACGTCAGCTTTCCCAGGTCTGCCGCTGGTGATCTGCGGCACGCTGAAAATCGCCTACGACATCGCACTGCTGTTCTCGTTCCGGCACGTCAAGCCACCGGAAGAAATTTGACCCCAACCGCAGGCACCCCTCAGGCAGCGGCGCGTTTCGCGCCGGCGCCGCGCCGCCACGCCCGCAGCAATCGAGTTCCGCCCTTAGGAGGTGCCAGCGCGATGTCGCGCACCAGGCGGGCGCCGCCTTTGCGTTTTGCCAGAACGATCTTGCGGCTGTGGAACGCTTCGAGCTCGGCGCGGTGGGCCACGCTGACGATGGTCGCACCGGGCAGCTCCTTGATCAGGATTTCCATCATTTCGTCCTGACTCTTGGCGTCGAGCGCCGAGGTCGCTTCATCGAGCACCACGATATCCGGGTTATGCAGGAATAATCGCGCGAATGCCAAACGTTGCTTCTCGCCGCCGGACAATGTCTGGTCCCATGGCGCATCCTCCTCGATCTTCTCCTTGAGATGCGCAAGCCCGGCCTTCTCCAGCGCCTCTCCGATCTGTTCGACGCTCCAGTCGTCGGCCGCGCCGGGATAGGCTGTCGCGCGGCGCAGCGTGCCTGAGGGTACGTAGGGCCGTTGCGGCAGCATGAACAGCCGCCGATCCGGGTGAATATCGATGCGACCGCTGCCCCACGGCCAAAGCCCGGCGATCGCCCGTACCAGCGTGCTCTTGCCAGAGCCGGATTCGCCGGCAACCAGCAATCGCTCGCCCGGTTTCACGACAACCTCGGCCTGATCGACCACGGCAGTGCCATCACCCAGCGTCACGCTCAACTCGGTCAGGCTCAGCATCGCGTCGCCTGAGATCTCGCCGCGTTTGATACGGCCGATGCCGTCACCCTGCTCGGCGCGCTCGAGACCATCGATCGACATCATCAGAGACGCGATGCGCCGTGCGCCCGCGTTCCAGTCGGCGAGCCGCGGGTAGTTGTCCACCAGCCAACCGAAGGCGCTCTGCACGATCGTGAACGCGGACGCGGCCTGCATGACCTGACCGAGCGTCATGCTGCCGTCGAGAAATTTTGGCGCGCAGAGCAGCACCGGGATCACCGGTGCGATGACGCTTGACGTCTGCGACACAACGGTGGTGCGCATGTGCTGGCCGCAGAGCCTCGCCCATTCGCGCAGGACATTGCCGAATGTCGTGTTGATGCCTTCGCGCTCCTCCTTCTCGCCCCCCAACAGTGCAATGCTCTCACCGTTCTCGCGGAGACGGGTCAGCACGTAACGAAATTTCGCCTCGGCCTGATTCTTGGCCTCCGAGGTCTCCACGAAGCGACGCCCGATCATCGCGATCGAACCGCTTGCGATTGCGGAATAGAACACAGCCGCAATCACCAGGAACCCCGGGATGCTGACGTTGGCGCCGCCGATCGTTAGCGAAAGCGCGCCACCGATCGTCCACAACACAACGATGAAAGTTGCGGCCGACAGCAACGCCGACGTAACGCCGGCGACAAAATCGACCGGCGAGTCGGTCGCGATACGCAAGTCCTCGGCAATCCGATATTCGGGATTCTCGTGATCTCCGCCGACCAGATTGAGCTGATAGTAGCGGCCGTTGGTCAGCCATCGTCCGACCATCGTATTCGTCAGCCAGGCGCGCCAGCGCCGCTGGATGCCCATCCGCGCGTAGACTTGCGTCACACCGAGCGCCACGTTGCCGAACGCGAGCGGAAAAAACACCGCGCTCAACCAGAAGACGCTGGCAGCATCGCGCTTTTCGATGGCGTCGAAGATGCCCCGGTTCCAGACATTGATACCGTATTGAACGACGACGGTGGCGACGATCAGCACGAACAGCCCGATCGTAGCGACCCAGGCCAATCGATCGCCACGCGGACCCCAGTAACCGCGTGCGGCGATCCAGAATCGCGTCAACAGATATTGTCTGCGCGCCTGTTCCGCCTCTTCCGGCGATAACTCGTCGGTTTCAAGGGCGTCAGGAGGCGGTGGCTCAGGTGAAGGACTCCCCGAGACGCCGGAAGCTTCAAGAGCTTCCTTGGGGGCATCAGCGGTCTTTTTGGCCCCCGCGCGTTCTCCGCTTGCACGGTTGGTCTTGGTACTCTTGGCTTTCGGCATGGACATATAACGGCTGATAAATCAACCAGTTCCATCCGGCTCCGCAAGCTGAACAGCAGCTCAGACGAGTCGCGCCTGCCGGAGCAGGCGGCGCACCGCGTCCGTCGCCGGCCGCACCATGACCGCGCTCTCGGAGGCGGCGTCCAGCGCCGCACAGGCTGCCTTGTGCAGCCGATAAAACTGCATCCATTCGATGAAGCGGTAGTCGGACAGAAAGCGCGAGGCCTCGCCAACGGTCTGAATCGTTAGCGGCTCGCCGTCGACCCTGATTCGAAAGATCGCATGCAGCCGCGTCTCGGAGCGCACGGGATCACGCATCGCGCGAACAACTTGTTCCAAACCCAACCCTTGTGCGGAATGGGACTACGCATCGAACCACAACCTTCGAGAAATGCCCCGCCCCTATAGGACTCTCAGATTTTCAGATTCGCAAGCGTCGCTGCTCGGATAGCTGCGCTCTTCCCGGGGTCGGCGTGGAACGAAGGCTTATTGTGCGCTGGGGGGCGGCGAGCGTCTTAAGAACACGCCAGACGCGCACCGCTCGGACAGAGCTTCAGCGCACTGGACAACGAGAACAGGAAGCGCGGGCTGCGGTCGTCGTTGGTCGGCGACCGGTAGGTCAGCGGAACGGCGACGCCGACACCAGCTTGCAGGTCGCCCGCAAGGTTGACACGCATGCCGCCGCCCGCGGAGGTGAGCGAAAGCCCGTCCAGCATTGCGGTGTCGTTGTTCCAGACCACTCCGCTCTCGAGGAAGCCGTACAGTTCGTAGCTCTTGAAGAACGGGCCGTTCAAAGGCTGCTCAAAGCGCAGTTCAAGCGAACCAGCCAAGCCGTTGTCGCCACTGACTTCCGCGCTGTCGTAGGCCCGCCCGAAAGAAGCGCCGCCCAGATAGAACTGCTGCGACAGTAGCAGCGGCTGAGCGGCAAACTGGCCGGCCGCGGCAAACTTCATCGACCACGCCTCGGCCAGCGGCTGATAGCGCGTCGCCCAGAAGCCGAACACCGAGAATTCACCGGAGGCGCCGTCCCGCGACAAGAGGTCGTCGCCGACTCCCGAGGCGCCGAAGATACCAAGTCCCTGCCTGGCCATTACGGTGAGGTAGTTGGTACCGCCAAGCGGATCCTGCAGGCGGTAATCCGCCATCAGCGCGAGCGTACGGACGTGATCGTTATAGATCGGACCGAACATGTCGCCTTCGGACACATCGATGAAGCCGAACGTCGCCGACAGGGTCAGCGTTGAGCGTTGCGACTGCCAGGGCACGAAGCTGCCACGTATCTCGAATGACTGGGTCCGCGTCTCGTCGTCAGAAAGCCGTCGGATGTCACCTGGACGAACCTCGCTCAGAATCGCGCTCGCGCCAACACGGACCCCGTCGGCGCCAACGGGCGCGTCATATGCCAGACGGCCAAACCCAAGCTCGCGAGGTTCGGTTGGCACGGTCGAGTAATTTGCAGTCAGCACATCACCGGGCAGAAACGTCGAATTCAGCGCGAGAGTCGCGTAACTTTGCCAGGGCCCGACGGATGCTGACCCGAGATTGTCCGTTGCCACTGTCATGAAAACGCGCCACGCGTTCAGGCGCACGATCAAACGGAACTTGCCGGTCGCGGATCCGATCTCCTCGATTGCGCTGTCCTCGATCCGCACTCCAGGCAGGTTGTTGACCAACATCATCTCGCGCTCGAGGACGGCAAGGCGCGAAGGGTGCTCCTGCAGCACATCGTCAAAATAAGCGCGAATTCCGAAGCGTTCGACGTCGTTACCCTCCAGCACCAACTGGGAAATGGCACCCTCAATGACCTTGATGTGGACGCGGCCATTGCGGATGTCCTGCGGCGGCACGATCGCGCGGCTGAGATGGTAACCAGCGTCGCGGTAGAGATCGCCGATCCTGATTGCGATATCGGCGAGCACAGCCACCGGCACCCGCTTGCCGAGATAAGGCTGGTAGACACTCGCGATCGCGTCAGGTGGGATTGCGTGCGCGCCGGTCACGATCACCTGCCGCAACTCAAACTGCGGCCCGCGGGTCGCCACTGTGCGCTCGCTCTGTTCAAGTTGCGGCAATCTGATCGGCGGCCGTGAGGCCGGCGCCGGCGGCTGCTGGGTCTCGAGCCGCCGTTCGATCTGCCTGGGGTCATAGGCTGGCGGCGAAACCTGTTGCGCTGCCGCCGGCACGCTCAGCGACAGAGCAGCGAGCGCGAAAAACTCGAGTATCCAGAGGCAGCCGACAACCGCCACGCCCCGGAGTGAGCCGACGCGCGCCCCTACAGGCCTACCGACCTTGCCAAACGCGTGCAGCGACATGCGTTTTTCTAGGATCAGTATGGTCAATGAATAGTTAAAGCTGACCTGGGTACGGTTCCCACCCGCTAATTCAATCTTGAGTTATTTGGCCCAAACTCGGCCCAAACGAGTTTTGAGCAGGAGTTTTGCGTGTTTGCCATCAAGCCGATTGTGCGCATTTTCGCGCTTGGAATTGCCGCCTACGGCTTCGCCGCCGTTGCCGCCGAAAACAATTCGCAGGCGCCTTCGCAGCAGCCATCTCAACAGACCTGGCACGTCAGCCGCTTCTCCGGCGATGTCTGGCTCGTTGCGCCGGGTGTGCAGCAAGCCTCGCTCAGTCAGGAGGCCGCGCTCAACCCTGGTGACACCATCCGGACCGGCCCTAACGGACGCGTACTGCTGACCCGCGGCGCAGAGTCGATGATGATCGCGCCGAATTCGTTCGTGGGGCTCCCCGCTGAACCAAAACCAGGCCTGTCGACGACCATCATGCAACGGGCCGGTAGCGTGTTGCTCGACGTCGAGAAGCGTAATGTCCAGCATTTCGCGGTCGAGACACCCTATCTGGCAGCCGTCGTGAAGGGTACGCAGTTCCGCGTCACCGTCACTGCCTCCGGCGCCGATGTTGCGGTCTCGCGCGGCCAAGTCGAGGTCGCGGATTTCAAGTCTGGCCAAATCGCCCAGGTGTTGCCGGGACAGATGGCGAAGGTCTTTGCCACCGGCCAGGCTGGTCTGTCGCTCAGCGGGTCCGGCACCTTCCTGCCCATCGAGCACGCACAGCCGCGAGCGCCCTCAGTTGAGAAGGTCGTCGTGCCACGAGCAGGTTTCACCGCGCCGCACGCGACTGACGGCGTACATGTGATAAACTTGAACGGGCACGGCAACTCCAACCCAAGCGGGCACGCGCTTGCGAAGCAGGATGGCAGTTCTCGCGGCGCGATCCGCGTCTCAACCGCGCTCGGCGAGGTCAAGCTGAACTTCAGCAAGGTTACCCACGGCATGGCGCACGGCGTCGGACCTTCGTCGGTTACGCACCGTACCGAAGGCAACAAGGACACGGTTTGGAATTCCAATGCGAGCACGGCGAATGCGAGTAGTTCGGCCGGCAACAGCGCCACCGTGACCGCCGTCACAACGGTCACATCCGCGCCGGCGGCAGCCGCTGTCGCCTCCAGCAACAACGGCGGCACCAATGCTTTCAACCAGACGTCCGCGAGCAGCAATCAGGGCGGCGGCAACGGAAATGGAAACGCTAACGGTAACAACAAGGCCAACGGCAACGGCAATCAAGCCAGCAACAACGGCAATGGAAACGGCAATGGCAATGGCAATGGCAATGGCAATGGAAACGGCCACAGCCACAAGCCGTAGCCCAACGGCGGCAAGGCCGATACGACGGGTGCAGCCCTGATCGGGCTGTTTGCACGGGGCAGATGGGGACGTGAAACAGCTTCGACTGCATATCTTCGTTGCGTGCGCACTCGCGGTCGTGCTCGTGGGCGTGGCACCGCACGGCCTGCAACACGTGCTAAGCGACTGGCGTTTCAAGGCGATCGAGCGGGAAGCGACTGGCGACGTGGTTGTGGTCGCGATCGACCCGCAATCAATCGCGCGCATCGGCGTCTGGCCGTGGCCTCGAAGTCGTCACGCGCAACTCCTCGCAAGATTGCAGTCAGCCGGGGTCAGCGAGATCGCGCTCGATATCGATTTCAGCACGCCTTCGGACCCTGACCAGGACAACGCGCTGGCCAAGGCGCTCGGCGAGGCCGGGGGATCAGTGATCCTCCCCGCGTTCCAACAAACCGTTCACGACGCCACAGGCACGGCCTCGCTCTTCGTCAATCGTCCGCTCCCCCTGTTCGCCGAGCGCTCCTGGTCGGCTCTGGTAAATGTCGACGTCGAACCGGACGGATTGGTGCGGCGCTATCCGTTCGGCGAGGACTCCTCGGGTCAATTCGTGCCGGCGATGGCGGCGATGCTGGCTGGCCGCGACGAGCAAGACGCTCCGCCATTCCTGATCGACTTCGGCATTCGAGATACGTCGATTCCGGTGGTGTCGTATGTCGACGTGTTGAATGGCGATCCAAATACGCTTCGCCAATTGAAGGACCGGAAGGTCATCGTCGGCGGCACCGCACTCGAACTCGGCGATCGTTTCAGCGTGCCGAACGGCCACTCGGTGTCGGGACCAGTCCTGCAAGCGCTGGCCGCCGAGTCGATGCTGCAGAACCGGGCGCTGCGCGCAAATTCACCATGGTTGACGCTGTTGGGCCTGCTCGGCATCGGCGCCCTCGCCACGGCGCTGTTACGGAATTGCTCGATGGCGCGATCTGCCGCGGTACTTGCCGCAACAGCCGTTGCAGTCGAATTGACTGCACTGGCGCTCCAGCAAAAGACGCCAGTGGTCCTCGATACATTGCCGCTTCACGCGGCCATCGCAAGCTATTTGCTGGCGATCGCATTGCAGGAGATCGATCTGCGCGGACTACTCACGCGCGCCGCCGAACGCCGCTTCCGCAATATCGCGATGGCGATCGGTGATGGCCTCGTTTGTGTAGACCGAAACGGCCGCATCACGGTGTGGAATCCGGCCGCAGCGAGCATCTTTGGGTATCCCAATGAAGAGGCGATCGACCGACCGTTTGACGATTTGCTCACGCAACCTAGCAGATCGTCCCTGACCAGGGATGTCGCCGCGCTGACGGGAGCGACCGTTGAACTTCAAGGACGGCGCAAGGGCGGCGAGGTCTTCCCGCTCGAAGCCTGCTTCTCGTCCTGGTGCGGCGCCGAAGGTGCACAGGTCGGCGTCGTCCTGCGTGACATCTCGGTGCGCAAGCGCGAGGCCGAGCGTATCAAGTATCTCGCAGAGCACGATAGCCTTACCGGCCTGCCGAACCGCGATACGCTTCGCGCCTATCTGACCCGGGTATTGTCGCGATCAAGCGAGGACGGCACCGCAGGTGCAATCGGCCTGCTGACGCTCTCGATCGACAATTTTGAACGCCTCGACGCCATGCTCGGCAACGATAGCGGCGACGCGCTGCTGCGCGCCTTCGCCGACCGGCTGCTTGCGATCGATAACACGGTCGGGTTAGTGGCCCGGCTCGACGGTAGCGAGTTCGCTGTAGCTATCGCCGACGCCGACGCCGCCCGCGTCGGAGCGCTTGCCGACCGGCTCGTTGCAGCCTTTGGTGCCGAGCCGCTGCCCGCCGGCGCAAGCAAGCATCACGTCAAGGTCAGTATCGGTGCGGCAATCGCCCCTGCCCGAGATTGCTCCGTGGACCAGATGCTTGGCGATAGCCTCCTTGCCCTGCATCGCGCCAAATCGACCATTCATGCAAACCAAAGCCACGTGCTATTCGCGCCGTCGATCCGCAACGAGATCGAGGCGCGGGCAGCGCTCGAGCTGGAGTTGGTCAGCGCACTCGCCAATGACGAGTTCGAGCTATTCTATCAGCCGCAGGTAAAGCTCCGTGATCGGACCGTCGTCGGCGCCGAAGCGCTGATCCGCTGGCGCCATCCAAGGCGCGGTCTGGTGCCGCCTGGACAATTCATGCCGGTCGCGAATGCATCATCAATCGCAAACCAGCTTTCCGAATGGGTGCTGCGCACCGCGTGCAAGCAGGCGCGCCGTTGGGAACGCGCCGGCTTCCCCTTGCGCATCGCGGTCAACCTCTCACCATCGCAGTTCGACGTCGGCGATCTAGCCGCGTCTGTTGACGAGGCGTTGCGCGAAAGCAACCTCACGGCCGACCTGCTCGAGCTCGAAGTGACCGAAAACATCTTCCTCGACAGCACGTCCAACGTGCTGAATACGCTCGACCGGATACGGAGCCTCGGGGTGCGTGTCGTGTTCGATGATTTCGGCACAGGCTATGCGAGCCTCGCCTACCTGAAGAAATTTCCGCTCGACGGACTGAAGATCGATCGTTCGTTCGTCATGGAGCTGGTGCGGAATGCAGACGACGCTGCGATCGTCGAATCGACAATCAGCCTGAGCAAGAAGCTCAAGCTCGCCGTGATTGCTGAAGGGATCGAGGATCGCGCGACCGCCGAGCTGCTGGTCGCGATGGGGTGCGAGGAAGGCCAAGGCTATCACTTCGGCAAGCCGATGCCGGCGAACGAATTCGCCACGGCGTTCCTGACCGGGGAGCCGCGTAATCAGGGGCGGCTGCGGATCACCGCGGCGTGAGCCTTACGCCGCGCGCGGCTGGCGCCGGCGGCCGGCATAGTCGCCGATATCGATCAGCGCATGATCGGCGGTGATGCGCGCCCGGCCCATGCTGACCGGTAACGGGAACATGATCCGCCCGGTCTCGTCGAGCGGCACCACGAATTCGTGGCAACCGAGCTTGCCGGCGGTGAAGGCTGCGAGCTGCAGCAACTGTGCAACCACGGTGCTGTTGTCTCCCGGCAAACGGCTTGCCAGCGAGATTTCGCAGCACCGCCAGCTCGCTACCGCCTGCGAAATCTCCAGTACCGCCTCGAGGCGCTCGGCGCTGAAACATGCGATCATGATGGTGCGCCGCCATTCAACGGCGCGGCAGAAGGCCTCGAGAGCGGTGTCCGACAGCGTGCCGCCGAAGCGGCGGCGGCGCTCCTCAAACGACAATTCGCGATAGAAGCGTGCCACCTGATCGCTATCGTCCGCGGTCAGCGCGCGGAATGCGTTCTGATGATTTGGATGCCCGACGCTGCGCGAGAATTCGGCGAGATTCGAGTTTTTCATGGTCAGCCCCAGCTAGCCCTTAGAGTTTCCAGTCAGTCCGGCGCGGGTCATTCCCGCGCTGCCGGGCCGGTCGGCCCGGGCCAAGTCAGCGTGCGACCAGCACGCTCATTCCAGGTTTGATGCGCTCGGCCGCCTTGCCGGTCGAATGACCCGCCGCGGCTTCGGCATTCGCGATCGATCGGTGCAGCACCACGATGGAGCCACCGATCACGAGCAGCAGGGCGTAAAAGGCCAGTACAACCAGGGTCCAACGCCAATAGATGCGGCGCTCGACCGGACTCAAGGACTTCAGCAGGCTCTGCATGCGTTCCTCCCGTGAAAGCGGGATTTATGCGAATTCAGTAGCCCGGGCTGCGAGGGGCGCTTGTGAACTGGGCCACAATCGGCGGGTTAATTTGGAGACGCCCCGGCCGACTGGAAGCCCGGTTTGAGACGGATAGTCCGCTTAAGGCTCAGGTGGTGCCAGACACGCTTCGCCACTCTCGCGGCGGGTTTGCCCGAGCTGTGCTCTTCGTCTTGCGCCTTTAAGAGAGAGGGCGCAGGGAAAGCCGGATGCCAGCTGCACCCGCAGCCTCGTGCACAATATAAAAAACAGCGCAACGAGCTTCATTCACCACAGGATTAGCCGACATCCGGTTTTCCCTGCCCGATGGGCTGACGGCTTGGTCCGTGCTCCATCGCGTCCTGAACCGCGTTCGTGACGACCGCGAAGCGCCCTCTGAGGACCAGAACGAATCGGCTTATAGCGCGATTTCCGTCTAGCGTCAATCAAATTTTCGACAAGCGTAATGTCGTCAGTCTTCGTCATCCTCTCGCTCGGCCACCTCGCGCAGCGCGTCGGGCTGCAGCACGACGACCGCGCCATGCTCCAGACGGACCCAGCCGTTGGCGGCCCAGGCCACCAGCTGCTTGTTGGTGCTCTCGCGGGAAATGCCGACCATCTCGCTGAGCTGCTGCTGGGTGGCGTCGATGGTTCGGTCGTTGCCGGTGCCCGCCTGGCGCCCAACCAGGCGCACCAGGGCGCTGGCGAGCCGGGCCGAAAGGTTGTGCAGGATCAGTTCTTCGACCTGCTCGCTGGTCCAGCGCAGGCGCGTACACAACAGCTCGATGAACCGCATCGCAAGATCGGGCTCGTCACGCAGGAATGGCAGGAGATCGCGGCGATCAATGACGAGAAGCTCGCAGTCGGTGTTAGCGATCGCGTCGGTCGAGCGCGCCTGCCCGTCGAGCATCGCGATCTCGCCAAAAGTTTCGCCGGCGCCGATCAGGTTCAGCAACGCATTGCGGCCGTCGGGCGACGACGAACTCATGCGGACGGTGCCGCGCGCGACCGCAAACATGCTTGCGCCGGGATCGCCCTTGGCAACGACCTTGGCGCCGCGCTTGAATTTCACCGTTTTGGCATAGCGGCACAGGCGATCGAGCGCCGCAGGCGTCAGGTCGCGAAATAACGGGTGCTGACGCAACAAGGCGACCTTGTCGATCGCGCCCGATCGCGTCGAGGTGTTATCTAACGTTGGCATGTACAGGTCGCGCTCCGCCGGGTACCCCTCCAGCAGTCC
Organism: uncultured Alphaproteobacteria bacterium; assembly: GCA_963763485.1. Taxonomy (GTDB): domain Bacteria; phylum Pseudomonadota; class Alphaproteobacteria; order Rhizobiales; family Xanthobacteraceae; genus CAWCKS01. The sequence continues at coordinate 247,173 of CAVXOW010000004.1, forward strand.
CATTATAATGGGTCGCTGGGCGAATTCCGAAGCGGTTGCGCACAAATAGGCCGATACTGACAACCTTGGGTTAGCCATGCTAACCCGCTGCTCGCTCTGGCTGGTGACCAGGAGCCAGCCCGGCGCCCGCAGGCAGCTACATCACGAATGTGGCGAGGACCACTACCCGACGGCCCTTCCATGCTAACAATGCGCCATCTCCGCGGGGAGCACTCGTGATGCGTTGCCCGGCATGCCAGGCCGAGATCGGATCCGACGACAAGTCCTGCAGTACCTGCGGGGCGAGTTTTGCTGCGTGCGCGAACTGTCGCGGCTTGAACTTCGAGACCGCCCGCTTCTGCAGCAGCTGCGGTGAGCGACAGGACCGTGCTGCGGCGCTTGGCGAGCGCAAGGTCGTCACCGTGCTGTTTGCCGACATTGTCGGCTCGACGGAACTGATCGGCGACGTTGATCCCGAAAACGCACTCGATCGTCTGCCGCCGGCGATTGCCCGCATGGGCAACGCAGTCAACCAGCTGCAGGGCACGATCATGCGGACCATGGGCGACGGCCTGATGGTCCTGTTCGGCGTGCCACACGCCCAGGAGGATCACGCCGCGCGTGCCTGCCAGGCAGCTCTGACGATGCTGGAGTCCTCGCGCGAGCATGGCATCGTGCTGCGCATCGGCATTCATTCCGGTGAAATCATCGCCGGGCTTACTGACGAATTTACGAAGGAGCAGAGCGTTTACGGCGCGGCAGTGCATCTGGCGAGCCGGATCGAGCACATGGCGGGCCCGGGCGATATCTGCATCACCGACTCGACCTATCGGCTCGTGCAGACGTTCTTCGAAGCCCAATCGATAGGTCGGCAGGACGTTCGAGGATTCGGCCGTCCGATCGAGGTCTTCAAGCTGCTCGGCGTCAAGACCGCAGCGACAAAATTTCGCGAGTCGATGGCTGCCACTTATCGCGGCCGCGCCACCGAGCTGGCCTCGCTTCGCCGTACATTTGCCGAAGCCAGCAAAGGCTATGGCAAGGTCATTGGCATCAGCGCGCCGCCGGGCCTCGGCAAGAGCCGTCTGTGCTTCGAGTTTGCCAAAGTCGAGCGGGAGCGGCTGGTCCCGATATTGGAGGCGCGAGCCTCGCCCTATGACCATTCCGGCCCTCTGCAGCCGCTGATCGAATTCTTTCGCACCTATTTTCGTCTCACTGTGAACGACAACGCGGAGGTGGCGCAGGAGAAGATCGCATCGCGGATCGAAGCAGTCGTTCCCGAGATGCGCGGCGAGATTCCGTTGCTTTCAGAATTCCTCGGCGTCGCAGGCGCCGCACCGCCGCTGGCGATCGATCCCAAGGCAAAGCATGCCCGGCTGCTCAACCTTGTGCGCGCGCTCGTGCGCGACGGGGTGCGCACGCCGACCATTATCGTCATCGAAGACATCCACTGGTTTGACGACGCGAGCAGCGAAATGATCGCGACGCTGATTGACGCCGCCCCTTCCAGCCGCGCCTTGATTATCCTCACCTACCGGCCAACGCTGAAGGCTGAGTGGCAGAACCACCCATCGTTCGAGGAAATTCGACTCAGCGAGCTAAGCGACGCCGAGATTGCCGGCCTGGTCGAGGACGCACTCGGCGGTAATCCTTCGGTTCAGCCAATCGCAAGCCACATCATCGAGCGCAGCGGCGGCAGTCCATTCTTCGCCGAAGAGCTGATGCGCTCGCTGGTCGACAGCGGCAACCTCGTCGGTGAGCCCGGCAACTATGTCGCTTCCGGCGAGTGGCGCGTGGAAGCCCTGCCCGCCACGGTACAGAGCGTCGTTGGCGCACGCATCGACCGGCTCGTGCCGACCGACAAGATGCTGCTGCAGATCGGGGCCACGATCGGGCGTGAGTTCCCGCTTGCGGTGTTGCATGAGGTCGCCGGCGAAGCGGCGCAGGATATCCAAAGCAGCCTCGATAGACTGTCGCAGCTCGAACTGATCCAGCAGATTGCGACGGGCGACCCATCGGAGCGATATGCCTTTCGGCATCCTCTGATTCAGGAGGTCGCTTACGCAATGCAACTGCGCGCGCGGCGTGTCACACTGCATGGCGCCGTCGCGCGCGCGATCGAGCGTTTCCATCACAACCAGCTCAACGAATATGCCGAGTTGATTGCCCACCATTGCGAGGCCGCCAGGGATTTCGTCGGCGCGGCCGCCTACGCTTCCCGTGCCGCCGACTGGATCGGCACCACCAATTCGCGGCTCGCAATCAAGGCGTGGCAAAAGGTGCGTTTGCTCCTGCAATCGGTGGCAGCCTCCAAGGACACCAACCTGCTGCGCCTGAAAGCGGCCGAGAAGATTCTCTACCTCGGCTGGCGGGAGGGCATGAGCGCGCAGGAAGCAGCACCCTTCGCCGAGGAGGCGACGACGCTCGCGCGCGATCTTGGGGAGACCGTCTCGGAAGTTCTAATTCTCGCAGGTTACGGCCGCATCATTGCGTCAACCGGCTCGGCCGAAACCTATGTCGAATTGGTGCAGCGCGCGCTGGAATTATCAGACCGAACGTTGCCCGGCGCGAGAGCGTTGCTGCAGGCCTGCCTGTGCCAGGCTTGCGGGCATGCGGGGAAACTGCGTGAAGCCCTGGAGGCAAACGACAATGCCCTGCGCGCTCTCGGCGAAATGGACGCGAACCAGGATGCCCTGCTCGGCTTCAACATCGAACGTTGGGTCCGGAGCTTGCGATCACGACTATTGGTCCGTTCCGGCGACTACGCATCGGCCCGTTCGATCCTCGACAGTCTGATCACAGACGAGGCAAGCCACCCTGATCCCGCGGTTCAGTTCATTCCTCACCTCGCGTCCGTCGAGCTTGCGTGGCTGACCGACGACCCGTCGCTTGCGCGACGGCACGCCGCGCGCATCGCTGAGATGGCCCGAACAACGGCTATCCCCTATGTTGCCGTTTACGCGGAAGCCTGTGAGGGCGTCGCTCTGGCGCTCGAGGGCAATCAGGTCGGCGCGATCCGCCGGCTTGAGAAGGCCAACAGCCTCGCCAGAGAGATATTTGCCGGTTTCGAATACGAACCGGAAGTCCTGGCATTCCTTGCTGAGATTCAGCTTCGCAGCGGCCAGCCTGCGGAGTCCCGCAGGCTGGCCGAGCAGGCCATCGCGGTGGCCCGGGCACGAGGAGCGCGCCTCGCCGAATGCCGGGCCACGATCGCGCTTGCGCGTGCCCATGAACAATCGGGTGCGTTGCCCGATGCCCATCAGTTCTTCGCGAGGGCGCATGTCTTGATCGAGGAGACCGGTGCCGCCGCTTATCGCGACCTGCTACAAAGGGAGCACAGGCGGAGGCCTGCCAGCATTGCCTGAGCCGAATTATTTCCGTCGGGCCAGCAGCGTAAATTCGCGCAGTCCATACCCGGTCAATGGCGTCACCGTGCAACTGAGCCGCTTGCGACAGAAGGCTATCCAGCGCGACCTCGGCGTACGATAGAGTTCATTTTCGGTCGGCGCGTCGTCATGCGGCAACATGAAATTCACCGCAAAACCGACCCGGCTTCGGTCGCACAGGTCGCGCAGGATGTGCTCGATATAGATTTCCCACGCGTCGATCGGCTGACTGAGCCGCACATTGAAAACACCGCTCGCGATGGAGTAGTCGGCCGTTTTCAAGCAGCGCGACGCTACGCGGAAGGCCGTTTGTGGCCGCGTTGACCACCGCTTGCTGGCGGTTGCTATCATTGACGGCGACAGATCGATCCCGTCGTACGCAATTCTTGCGCCGCCATGCCGAAGCGCGAGATACTCCAGCAACGCGCCATAACCGCAGCCAAAATCGTTCAGGCTGAACGGACGATCGAAATCGCAGATCTTCAGAAGCTGCAGGAAGCGCAGGTATTGGGATGCAACACTGGGCCAGTCCACTCCTAGTGGAGTTGGCCCATGTTGATCGATTGCTTCCGAATAATAAGCGCGGACCCGGTTCCGAATTCCGCGCATCGGTCAGCCGATCACGCCTCCGGCAGGGTAGGAAGGGAGATGGTCAGATATTTCACCTTCGAGAACGCAACGGGAGTGGAGCTGGATACCCGGACCTTCTGGCTGCCACGCGGATCGACGTGAACGGTGAAATGAACCGGTAGCGGATTCTTGCTTTCGAGGTTCTTCTTCAGCGTCGTGACCAGGGCGGCATGGCCGTCCAATTTCCCGACGTTGGAACCGACCTGCTTGAGCCGGTCGATATAGCGGAAGAATCCCCGCCGCTCCCGCTCGTCATGCGGTGCTACGTTGACCAGCGAAAACGATCGGCTGGCCGGATGCTTGTGTGAAAACACCTCGAAGTGCTTCTGGAACGCGACCATTTCTTTCAATGCATCGCCATGCGCGAAACGAAAATTCATCTGCGCCAGCGTGTGCGGCACGTGGCGATGTTTGACAAACGCTCCCATTTCTTTCTTGCCCCCACTCGAGAAAGCGCGGCCAAGCCGGGTCACGGTCGCGCAATGGTAGCATAGGCCGACATCTGCGACCATGTCCATGGCTTCTCGGCATTTGTGACATTCTAACCGTCGCAACTCCAAGCTTGCAACGCCGACAAAAAGTCTCGGCGCCGGTGGCGATTCGGTGGATCATTCCGGCGCAACATGAGTTGGATGGGAGGTACGTGGTGTTTCCCCCGACACCCACGTATCAGGCCCCGACCCTCCGTCCCCTAGCCCCCAAAGCCAAGGGTCGGGGCCGCATGGGCTCCTCAAGACGTCAATCCCGAAATCGCGTCGGGCGTGGTGCAGCCGCCGCGCGCCGGAAGCCACCATCGCCTTGGCGGGACGCGCTCGCGCGCCACGCGGCTCCCTTGACGAGCTATGCCCTGAAGATCGTCAGCCCCAGCACCAGAAGCACCAGGAAAATCACGACGAAAACGTAGAACAGCACGCGCGCGACATCTGCGCTTGCTGCGGAGATGCCGGTGAAACCAAGCAAACCGGCGATGATTGAGACGACGAGAAAGATCAAAGCCCATTTCAGCAATGACACGGGATTTCTCCACAAAAGTTCGCTCGTGCGAACGCGGCCGCAGCTTACGAGTTCCGCGCGCCGAGATCGCACGATGGATGAATGCGACAACCACGGTTTCACACCGGGAACGGTGGGAACGTCGCCGCCGGGTTCGCGTTGGGCTACGCGATGTGGGGTAATTAATCTTCTGAGGAGGAGGTAACCTATGCGGAAGTATCTGATGGCGGGCGTTGCGACCGCCGCATTGATGTTCGGTCTGAACCAGGCCATGGCGCAGTCGTCGATGAGCGGCGGCGCCGACAAACAGCCGGGTGCGACATCTCCGGCGCCGGGAAAATCGGGCGGTGCATCCGATGTGATGGATCACTCGAAATCCGAAGGCTCGAAGACCATCGGCCAGGCGCGCGATCAGGCCGAGCCGAAGGGCATGCAGCCCTCGTCGAAGATGGGCGGTAACGACACGAAGGCCGACCAGAGGGACATGAAGACGGACCAGAAGATCGGCGCAGGAACAGCCGACGAGACCAGGCGGAACGCACAACGCGACACCGACCAGATGAAGTCGAAGCCGAAGACAACGACTGGACAGGCGCGCGACCAGATGAAGACCGAGAAGGGCATGGAAGGTCCGTCCTCGGGCAAGATGGGTGCGCAGCCCAAGGCGAACGAGAACAACGCCCAGGCGCCGTCGTCTTCGTCGACAACGAAGATGGGTCAGCAGCCGTCGACCAGCCAGAATGCGCAGGGTTCGTCGTCGTCCAGTGTGACGACCGGCGCGGCTTCGTCGTCGGCGACCCAGCTGACGACCGAGCAGCGAAGCGAGGTGCGTGACAAGGTGCTGGTCAATGCGCCACGCGAAAACAGCGTGAACTTCTCGGTCAACGTCGGCACGGTGGTGCCGCGAACGGTGCATGTCGCGGAAGTGCCGGAAACGCTCATTCGGATCCATCCGGATTGGCGCGGCCACAGGTTCTTCGTCGTCCGCGACGAGATCATCATCGTCGACAGTGATTTCCGCATTATCGCGGTGTTGCCGGTCTAACCGTTCAAACCCGACGCAAACTTGAGGGATCCCGGCCAGCTCGCTGGCCGGGATTTTTTTGGCCGGGGACGTCGACCGCAGCAAGTTCTGAAGGGGAAATAACCTCACGCTTGCGGAACCAGAACCGGACGAACTCGGTTCTTGCTCCGGGGGGAGACGGCAGAAAGTATCGGACGCATATGCCGCTGGTTCAATATTTCCTTGGTGTCGGCGGCGCGCTGCTGTTTCTGATGTTTGTGCTCGACGCCTACGTGTCAAAAGCGCCGCCGCGCGAGCAGCACGAACTCGACAAGTCGACGATCCGGATCACGGCGCGACCGTCTGATGCCTTCGTGATCGACCGTTTTCCGCCGGTGCGCGGCAGTATCGCTGCCGGGCCAAGCGATGCGGTGCGACAGGCCCTCGCGATGATGCCGGAAGGTGAAGCAAAGCAAGCGGACGTCGCGGCAACACGAGGGGATCATCCGATAGCGGCAACGCCCCGCAAGCGACGCGTCGTACAGCGGCGACAGACGCGTCTCGCGAATGGTGAAATCCCCTTGCCGGCCCGGTCGCAGTCCTGGCCGGGAAACAACTGGTCGCAGGGCTCGTCGAGCAACTGGAACAGCAATTGGTCGCAGGGCTGGTCCCACAACCGTTGGGCCAACAATCAGTGGACGGCATGGTGACAGGAACTCACCCGAAATCGGGCACGCAGCCGTCCCTTCGCGTTTCGGTCAAATTTTAGGCGCCACGATGAGTGCCAGTCGGGAACAATTCGTTCCGTGGGTTTATGGCAGCGGGTGCGATCCGAATTGAGCGCGCGGCGCTTGAGGGAATAATTTTTCGAACTTGTTTCACCCGATTGTGCGCTCCGAAAAAGATCGCCATGTAACGGCGGCTTTGGCGAGCGACCAACGATTGGCGCTGACGGGGAGATGAGAGGTGCTTTCATTGGATACCGGTGTGATGGTTCTTGCCGGCATCACTCTGCTTGCGGCCTTCGTCAACGGCGCGCTCGGGTACGGATTTTCGTCGCTGACGGTCCCGGTCGCGCTGGTGTTCTACACCAACCGCATCCTCAATCCGGCCATCGTCGTGATCGAGGTTTTCATCAATCTGTACGTTCTCTTCATAAATCGCGACGCGATTCCGGCGGTGTGGAAACGCGTGCTGCCGATCCTGATCGGGCTGTTGCCCGGCATCGCGGCCGGGGCGCTGCTGCTGGCGTCGCTGCAGCCGGGCTGGATCAAGTTCGTGACCTACGCAGTGATCCTGCCGCTGATCCTGATACAGGCCGCCGGCTGGCGACGCCCGCTTCGTTCGGATCACGTCGTCGGTCTTCCGTTCGGAACAGCGCTCGGCCTGCTCTATTCGCTGACGACAATTTCAGGCCCGCCGCTGGCGATCCTCTTCAACAACCAGGGCTTCGTCAAAAACGAATTCCGCGCCGGTCTCGCGTTGATCCGCGTCGCGGAATCGAGCCTGACGGCGATCGTGTACTACCATCTCAACCTGTTCGTCGCCGAAAGCGCCGACCTGTTATGGGTGATTGTTCCCTGCGTGCTTGTCGGCATTCCGTTCGGTGCGTTCGTCATCCGGCGGCTGACGTCCGAGACGTTTCGCCGGATCTGCATGAGCTTCGATGCCTGGGTCGTCGGGTTCGGTCTGTCGCGTGTGCTGATCGAACTGAGGCTTGCAGAAAGCCCGTGGGCCTACAGCGTGCTGGCGGCGGCCGTCGTGGTCGACGCCTATTTGTTGTTCCTGTTCTTCACAGGCCTGAGACCGCTGGCGGCGCGCGCGGCGATCCGCGTACCATTGCAGCCGACCAACGGTCCGTGACCGCCGCCCAACGCCAAACCTGGCCAATTCCCCTAATCGAGATTTTTCCGCTCATCGTGACGCCCGATCACGACGACGCTCGAGGCGACCAGAAGGTACGGCACGAAAACGTCGAGGGCATAGGGCAGGCTTGGCAGATTGCGCAGTTCGGCGACCGTTGCGGCCGGCACATCGACGTCGTCTGTAAACGGCAACACCCGCATCTCGGCCGGCAAGCCGGCGAGCGCGACGCGCAAGCCATCCAGCGTGCGCGCGGTCACACGCGAGATTTCCACATTGGACATTTAACGATCAGCGCACGAGCCCGTGCATGTCCCACCCAACGACCCCACCAAGGCTCCACTTCAATCCTGATGGTGCGACTTTAGCTCCCGGCACGCAAGGCCTGATCAAGATGCTCGGGCGCCACCGAACACCGGCTTGCGCTTCTCGATGAAGGCGCGAACCGCCTCCTTGTGATCCGGCGACTGCCCGGCTTCGATCATCCGTGCGGCCTCGCCATCGAGCGAGGTCTCGAAATCGACCAGCGTCGCCTGGTCGAGATTGTCCTTGATGAGGCGGATAGCGTCGCACGGGCCGTCCGCAAGGCTCTTCGCCAGCGCAAAAGCGCGCTCCTTGAGCTCGGCGTCCGGCACGACTTCGTTGACCAGCCCGATGGCGAGCGCGGTCAATGCGTCCACGCGCCTGCTGGTCAAGAGCAGTTCGCGCGCTCGCGCCGGGCCAACCGTGCGGGTCAACAGCCAGGAGATGCCGTAGTCGCCGCTGAAGCCGATGCGAAGATACGCCGTAACCAAGCTCGCGCTTTCGGCGGCAACGCGGAGATCGCAGGCAAGCGCAAGCGACATGCCGGCGCCGGCGGCAACGCCCGGCAGCGCCGCGATCGTGGGCTTGCGCAAGGCGACCAATGCACCGGTGAAGGTACGCTGCTTGATGCGCAGATCGGCGATACGTTCCTCCGGCGTGCGCCGAGTTGGCGTCGCGCTGTCGCCCATGCCCTTGACATCGCCGCCGGAGCAGAACGCGTCGCCGGTCCCTGTGATCAGAAGCGCGCCGACGCGCGGATCATCCTTGAAGTCGCGGATCAGCTTGCGCAGCGCCGGCGTCAACTCGCTCGACAGCGAGTTCTTCGCTTGCGGCCGGTTCAGCGTGATGATCGCCACCCGCTCTCGGATGACGCAAAGCAGTTCCTGAGTACCAGTATCGATGCGTTGCTCGGTCATGTCGCTGGCTCTGCCGATCGGATGATTAAAGATGATAACCATCATCTTTTAATTCGGCAACGAATGCAACGCGGCTTTTGCAGCGCTGCTTGGCGCAAACCGCAACGCACAGGACGGCTCTCACGAGGGCGAACGACGGGATCGCAACCAGCTGCGGCGGGACGCGAAGGCCCGCCCGGGGTCATGATCAGCGCCTAAAGCGTATGCAGGAGCACGAAGGCGTCGATCGCAAGGATGGCGCAAAGCAGCGCCGCAACGATGTAGAGCACGGGATCCCAGACATATCCAAGCCAGTCCCGCTTCGGCAGATCGAGCGATGACTGCCCTGACGCGCCGTGATCCACCCACGCCTGCTTACCAACCATGACTAACCTCCCAGCACTCTTACCGCCGCGGAGGCTAAGCCGATTCGCGAATTCCGCGAATTCGAAAAGCTTGGTGGAACCGACGATCGCCAATCAACGCACCGCGTAACGATCACATCGTTCGCAGCAGCACATAGCCGTCGATTGCAACGATGAACGCCAGCATCGCACCGGCAACCCAAATCATCGCACCGGACAATCGCCCGAGCCACGTCTGCGTGGTGGGGTGATGACTGATCTGGGCAAGTCCAGTCAGAATTTGCCGGCTTAAGCCGTGTCCTGCCCAGGGGTGGTCGACGGGCAGATGTTCGTTACTCATGTGAGCCTCGCAGCATTGCCGGATGGCGAATGCCATTCCTCCTTCCTGTATTCAGGAAGCTGGCGCTGCGTGGCGCGATCATCCGTCATTTTCGCACCGCACAACACGACGCTGCCGGAGCACAGCAGGATAAATTTGATTGGCCGAGGCTTTCGATCAGGTTTCCGCCGGTTCGGGGGCCGGATTTTTTCAATTTGACCCTTGTTGCTTGCTACCTCAGTTTGTTCAAACTTGAGCGAACCTGAGAAAACCAGGCGTCAGAACCACGAAAGCTCACCTTCCATGCGCAACGCCGCCAAAATTCTCGCCGCCGCCAGCCTGCTTCTCCCCGCCCTTGCCGGGCCGGCCGCCGCCGAAACCGACTTTCCCAATCGCGCCATCCATGTCGTGCTGCCCTACCCGGCCGGCGGCATCGTCGACATCGTCACCCGCATCGTCACTGAGAAGTTGCAGGCCGACCTGAAGCAACCGGTCGTGGTCGAGAACAAGCCGGGCGCCAACGGCAATCTCGCCTGGGCGCAGGCGGCGCGCGCCGCGCCCGACGGCTACACTTGGACGTTCGTGTCGCCGGCGCTGTTCGCCAATCCGCGTATCCAGGCCAACGTGCCGTTCAGCGAGAAGGATTTTGTGCCGGTCGGCGGCACCGTCTACACGCCGTGGATGTTCGTCGCGAGCCCGAGCGTGCCGGTCAAGACGGTGAAGGAACTTGTCGACTACGCGCACGCGCACCCACACGAATTGAACTGGGCCAACGGCGGAACCGGCACCACGCCGCACCTGAACGCGGCGCTGCTGTTCAATGCCACCAAGATCGACATGGTCGAGGTGCCCTACAAGGGCCAGCCGCCGGCGATCCTCGACCTGCTCGCAAACCGCGTGCAATTCATGCCGGCGTCGCCGAACCTCGTGCTGCAATATATCCAGGACGGCAAGATGCAGCCGCTCGGCGTCGTTGGTAACAGGCGCCTGCCCCAGCTGCCTGACGTGCCGACCATGGCGGAGGCCGGATACCCCGAAACCAACGTCGCGAGCTGGTATGGCTACTGCGTGCCGAAGGACACGCCACAGGAGATCGTCGAGAAGATCGTTGCGGCCTTCAGCGTCGCGTTGAAGGATGCATCAGTGCGATCGCAACTGGAAAAGCAGATCACCGAGGTGATGCAGCCGAAGACATCAGCCGAGCTGCAGGCGATGTATGCCGCTGACGCCGAGAAATACGCGAAAATCATCCAGGCGGCGAACATCCACATTCAGGAGTAGCTTTTGGCTGGCTGGGCGGTTCGCGGCCGTCCGCCAAATTACCTCAGCGCATCGGCAACGCTGCTGATCTGATCGGCTGGCGCGACGTTGAAGGCGGCCTCCCAGACCGCGACCTTGCCGTCGCGCATGATCCAGACCTCAACTCCGAAACCACGCATCCGCGCGCCGGTCTCGGCATCCTGCCATTCGCCGGTCCAGGTGTTGCTGATGCTGTCGCCGGTGAACGCGCGCAGCTGCTTGGTCAGCCGGTAGCCCTTTTGCTTCGCGCTGCGCGCCTTGAAGAAGCCGCGCAATGCGTCTTGGCCGCGGAATTCGGGGACGGTGCCGAACCGCACGACGCAGTCCTGCGTAAAACCGTCGACCAGCGCGTCGATGTTCCACGGCATGAACAGGGATTCGACGTGCGCGACCAGCGCACGTGCCTCCTCCGGCGTCCGCGGGTTGCGTTTCGCGTCACTGCGCAGCGGCTGAGCGGACATCGCCGCGCTCCTTGGCTGCACCGAGCACGGTCACCGTGCCAGCGGTGCCGTCGACCTCGAGCATCGCGCCATCGGCAATCCGGTCGGTCGCGTTGGCGACCGCGACCACGCAGGGAATGCCGAGTTCGCGCGAGACGATGACGGCGTGGCTCATCAACGCGCCGACATTGACGACGACAGCGCTCGCGGGCAGGAACAGCGGTGTCCAGGCCGGATCGGTCAGCGGCGCAACGAGAATGTCGCCGGGGTTGAGGCCGCGCGCGTCGGACGGGTCGCGCACGATGCGGGCGCGGCCGCGGGCGATGCCGGCCGAGCCGCCGTCACCCTTAAGCACATCGCCGGCGACCGCGACCTTCGGCTTGGTCTTGCCCTGGGCGGCCTCCATTTGCTCGATCCCCGGCACTTCGTCCTGCGAATTGATGAAGAACGGCGGCGTCACCGCAGCAAATCGCTCGCGTAGCGCCCAGCGCTCCTGGATGACCGGCACCAGGCTGCGTGGATCTTTCAGGTATTTCGGCAGCTCATCGTGGAAGCTGAGCATCGCGACCATGCGCGGGTCCTCGACGCCCCCTTTCAACGCTGCGCGCCGCACCAGCTCGCGGAACGCTCGCTTCAGCGGCGCGCCGGAGCGGATGGCGCGATCGCGCGTGGCTTCACGTGCCCGCGACCAATAGGGCAGCGCCTTGACCGCTTTTTTGAAGTTACCCTTATCCATCATCTTCACATGCGGCAGCACTTTTGCGATCGCGGCCTGCTGACGCAACTCCATATCCTTCAAGCGCGCGGCTGGCGCGAGATCGTGCTCGGCGAGCCGCATGCGTTCGATCGCAACCAGCGCCAGCTCCGGCGTGTTTTCCCAGGTGCGCGACGACAGCTCCCAGTCGTTGGGGCCGCGATGACCGTGCTTGGAGATGAAGGCGCCGAACTGCTTGTTGAATTCAGCTGCCTCCGGCATCAGCTTCAGCCGATCGTAGAGCCCGGACGTGCCGGCGTTGAAAGCGGTCGTCAGCGCCGGGTTGGCGCGCACGAGTTTCGCGATCTCGTAGAGCTCCTGCGAATACGATGCAGACAGCACGTCACCGGCGGCGCCAATCAGGTGCGTCGCCAGACCCGGTTCGCCCGCAGCCTTGGCGTTATCAGCAAGAATTCCCGAAACGATCGCAGCGATCGAGCTCGAGGCGATGTGATTGCGAAATACCTGCCGGAACACCGGCGGAAACGCGGCGATGTAGGCGTAGAGCTGATCGTCCGGTGCATCGAGCGGTGGGCATTTTGCTTCCCACTCGGCAGCGAGCCGATAGCTGTCCTGGACCACCGGCGGTTCGGATTTCGTGCCGAGTGCCTTGATCACGTTAAGCAGGATTTTGAGCGACGACAGCAGGCTCTTGTCGCCCTTGCGCGGCACGTAGGGCGGCGGATTGCCTTCGCCGAACAGCGTGGCGTCGATCGCCTCGGCCGACGAACCCGGTGCCCGTACGCCGATCATGCGGAGATATGAGACGTTCAGATAGCCGTAGCCGGCATAGAGCCCGATGATGACGGGATCATCGTTCTTGAAATCGTCCCGTCGCAGGATGCCCAACTGCCGATATGCGTCGCGCCAGCCGCTCTCTGCGGCGAGTACGCCGAGCGTGTAGGACAATGGCGTCAGAACCTCGGGAAAGACCTCGCCGATGTTGCCGCGCGTGTTGATCGGCCAGCGCGGGTCGATCTTGCCTTCGACGATCCAATGCGTGCCTGCCACGTGAAGTCCCTCCCGTTATGAGCGTTTCGTCCGGCCCCTTTTTCTTGTTGTTGTCGGGCCATTGTGACCTGTTTAGGCTTCGATGTCTTGTCGCGATGCGAGCGATGTGACGGGCGTTCCTTACCCGCCTGAACTCTTACCCACCAGACTTGGCCTCCTCGGTCGCGCGATCCCGGCCTGCCAAATGGATCAGTTCCTCGTGCAGCTCGAACCAGATGGTGTGGTAGCTGTCCTTCAGCGGGCTCGCGACCATGGTTCCGTCACCCGCGGCGATGGCGTTCGCAGCGCGCGCAAAGCGCGGCGCAAACGGCTTTAGACGGGATGTCAGGGCGAGGATATCGGGCAGCACCGCTGCGGTCGCCTGGTGAAACTCGGCAAGCCGCGCGCGGATCGCGGCGTCGTATAGCGCATCGGCGTGATCATTTGGGACGCGTTTGCCGTCGATCGTCTTGATCTGCCAATCGGTGACCAGCTGCTTGAAGCGAACATCAAGCTTCATGAAATCCTGATAGAGCCGTTCAGCCGCGCGGTGATCGGCGCATTCACGCTCCCCCTTGAGCTGACCCGCCAGCCACGCGCGCCCTTCGGGTGTTACATGAAGGCCGCGCGGCGCCTTGCCGATGTGAGTTTCCGGCAATGCCTCCAGAATTTTGCCGACGGCAGCGGGCGGAGCCGCAACTGCGGTGGCAACGCGTTCGATCGACGCAAAGCCAAGCAGCGCCAGCGCTCGTACCACCGCAAAACCATCGACATCACCGGCCACGCCGTCTGACATCGCCGATGGTTCGGCCGCAATGTCACCGATCTCCGCCAAGTTCCAGCCCGGCGTCCGCCGCCCAGCGCCGCAAAGTCTGCAGTTCGAGCGGTTCGCCCTGGCCGGCCTCGACGCAGTCGCCGAGATAGATCTTGCCGGCCGTGCCGTCGATCGTCAGGCGCGCGCCGTCAGCAAGCGGCGTGCCGCCGATGCTCAAGACCGGCTCAAACTGCAAGGCGTCGACGCCACAGACCGCAGCAATGCCCCAGCCGCGAGCGACCAGCGCCGCATGACTGACCATGCCGCCGGTGGCGGTGACGATGCCCGACGCCTGCACCATGCCATGCACGTCCTCGGGCGACGTCGTCGGCCTGACCAGGATGACGCTGCTGCCGCTCTCAGCAAGATCAGCGACGCGATCGGGCTCAAGACAAATCACACCGAACGTCACGCCAGGAGATGCCGCGACGCCCGACGCGATCGCGGTCGCCCCATCGCGCACCCGCACCATCGACTTGAGCAGCCGCAGCTGCTCCGGCGTGATCCGGCGCACCGCCTCGTCGCGGCCGATCAGGCCTTCGTTCGCGAGATCGATCGCGATCCGAACCGCGGCAATCGCGGAACGCTTGCCCGCGCGCACCTGCAGGATCTGCAGCCGCCCCTCCTGCACCGTGAACTCGACGTCGCAGAGATCACGATAGTGCCGTTCGAGGCGGCGCAGCACATCGCCAAGCTCGTCGTGAACCTGGGGCAGATGCTGGCACATCGCAGCAAGCGGAAGGCTCGCCCGAATGCCGGCAACGACATCCTCGCCCTGGGCGTTGGCGAGAAAGTCGCCATAAGTTTCGTTCGCGCCCGTGGACGGATTGCGCGAGAACGCAACGCCGGTGCCTGACGAGGTCCCAAGATTGCCGAATGCCATCGCCTGCACCACCACCGCAGTCGGCATCTCCTCGCCCAGCCCCTCGCGCTCGCAGTAGACTCGCGCGCGCTCCGAGCGGCTGGAGCGGAACACGGCCTCGATCGCGCCGCGCAATTGTGCGCGCGGATCGTCCGGGATTGATGTCGCCTCCCGTGCACAAATGTTTTGCACACGATCGATATCGGCGCGCAGCATGGCGATCGATGCGTCGCGCGGATTGTCGCCAAGATTCTCGCGGGCAACGCCAAGCACGGTCGCGGCATACATCCGGCAGAAGCGCGCCCAGGTGTCGAGTGCGAAGCGCTCGTCGCGCGTCCAGGCGGCAAGGCCGGCGATCGTTTCGGCGTTGGCGCCGAGATTGAGGATCGTGTCCATCATCCCCGGCATCGACACCGGCGCGCCCGAACGTACCGAGACCAGCAGCGGCCGTTCGCGGTCGCCGAAACGCTGCAACGTCGCGCGCTCCAGCGCCGCGAGCTTCTGCTCGATCGCCTGGTCGAGGCCGTCGGGCCAGCCGGATGCAAGAAACGGGCGGCACAGCGCCGTTGAGAGCACGAAGGCATGTGGCACCGGAAGCCCGAGCTTCTGGCGCATCTCGACGAGGCCCGCGCCCTTGCCGCCAAGGCGCTGGCGCAACTCGCTCGCGGAGCACTCGTGAATGTGGTCGAGGTCGTAAAGAGGGAACTGGCCTGACATCACTCCGACCGCAGCACCACAGATGACACCTGGATGACAGGGTCGCCCGGACTGTTGCGATCGTCAACTGCGGTTGCGAATGATGCGATGCAAAAGTAGGCCGGCGCGTGGCGGGGGCGAGCAACGATCCCACCCTACTTCGCCTGCCCCGCAAGCTTGTATTCCACCGCCAGCACATCAAGCGCGTCGCGGAAGAAGCGGCCGTAATACTTGAACCAGGTCTCCCCGCCGCGGCCGTTGGTGTTCGCCAGCGCCTCAATGGTGGCGCCGTCAATCAAAACGGCATGCACCGCCGCGTGCATCTTGCGGCCCAGCGCGTTACGGACCCCGGCGAGCCGCGCCTGCGCGCTCATCTGCTTGTCGGTCAGCGGATCGATGACAAGTGAATTGTCGACCGCCTCGCGGGTCGGATCAAGGGAGCGGACGCCACGCTCCGCCACCTCCCAGTCGCGCTGGAAAGCGCGTCCGGCGTAGTACTGCGCATCGTCGATCTGGCGATGGCTGTGCAGTCGTGCCAGTGGATCGCCGCGCAGCTGGCGCGTGACGACAATGGTTTCACCGGCCTGGGTCGCATAAGGGTCGTCGACGACGATTGATGCGACGTCGGCGTTGATTCCGAGATGGCCCGCGCGCCTGTCGTGGGTGAACGTGCGGCCGGCGCTGTCGCGTCTTTTCTTGATACGCTTCATGGCGGCCGACTTCAGGCTTGCTGCTGCCTGGCGCGGGCGACCGAAGGCACGAGCGGAATGTCGCCCGACGGCACCGGCGCTCTGACACGCGCGAGATGGAACGCGCACCACGAGGTCCCCTCCACGGTGTTGCGCCCGCAGTAGGTCGGCTCTCTCACATCGTCGTTGGTGATGTAGCGGCAGTGGAAAAATTTGAGCTGATCCATTCGGAGATTGAGTGGATCGCAGGAAATCGCCGGCGGGATCGGTTCGCAACGGAACGCGCGTGGCGGCAGCAATAGCGACTCCGCCCCGTCACGTCGCAGGCACGGCCTCGGATCGATCGCGGTCGACTTTTGCCGCTGCTCATCCGTCTGGACGGGTGGATCTTCGGCGTCGCCGACCAAACCGATCTTCAGGCGCTTGGCCTTGCCGATCGCGGCATTGCGGCTGACCCCGAGCTGCCGGGCAATCGCCGAGTAAGGGACATCTTGACCCACGAGAGAACGCAGTTCGGCCACCAGGGCCTCGGTCCAGGGGTTGTCTTCCATGCTTCGCGCCGCTACTGTTCGCTGTCTGTTCTCATATGGAAGATAATTACACTAGAAGCAATTCATCTGTCCAGCCAAAATTTACGACTAGCGCTCAGGAAAATTGCTTGCGTCTTGCGTAAGATGCCACAATGCCGCACCGAATTGCATTTGAGCGCAAACGCCGCCCCACCTTCTTCAAGCAGTGGCGGCTTCACCGGAATCTTGTCGCAGGAACGGCTCGCCGAACGGCTCGACACGTCGGTCGCCAGCGTCTCGCGGATCGAGACCGGCCGGCAGCCCTACACTCAGGACTATCTCGAGGCGCTGGCGTCGGCGCTACAGACCGATCCGGCTTCGCTGTTGATGCGCAATCCTGACGATCCGGAGGCGATCTGGTCGATCTGGGATAATGCCAAGCAGGGCGAGAGGAAGAAAATCCTCGATATGGCCCGCAGCATTGTCAAGACTGGTACCTGACGTTTCCGCTCGGGCGGCGGTTGCCATGTTGCGTAGGAGGCAGCGATGCGCCGGAGGCTGCTCGCGGCCATTCTGGTCAGCCTGATCGCCTGGATCGGCAATCTCGCCTGCCATGCCGCCTCAACCGAACCAGTAAAATTCGCCAGCGCGCGAGTGAAACTGGGCCCCTTGACCGCGCGCCGTGCTGCCGAGGCCCACGAACCAACGCCACGTCCGAACATCATTGACGGCTATCTCGTAAAACCTGATGGCGCTGGACCCTTCCCGGCCGTCGTGCTGCTGCACGGCTGCAGCGGCCTCTCCGCAAGCTTTCGCAGCGCTCCCTCCTCAAGCCGATGGATCGAGCACCTGACGAACTGGGGTTACGCCGTGCTCGCCCTCGACAGTTTTGCCGCGCGCGATAGCAGGCCGAGTTGCGGGCGGGACGTCGAGTTCTATCGCGTCGCCGACGCGTTCGGCGCCCTCGCGTTCCTGACCAATCGACGCGATATCGACGCAAGGAAGGTCATCGTTTTCGGATTTTCGTCGGGCGGCATCGCCGCGTTGAGCGCGGTCGAGCAGCGCGACCACGAGCCGTTCGAGCTGCCTGACAGCCTTCGCTTCAATGCGGCTGTCGCGTTTTCGCCGGTCTGCATCACGGAAGGCGCGATGACCGCGCCGGCGCTGGTCCTGGTCGGCGAACTCGACGACTGGTCGCCGGTGGCACGCTGCCGTTTCATGGTCGCGGACAGCGAGGGCAAGGGCCCACCGATCAAGCTTGTGGTCTATCCCGGCGCCGCGCATGATTTCGGCGACGCCGCATTGCGGCCGCGGCGTCAGATGTTCGGGCACTTGAGCGCCTATAACCGCGCCGCCGCGGAAGACGCGACCGCCCAGGTCAAAGCTTTTCTCGATCGAACGAAGTGACCGGCGTCAACGCTCCCACACCTGCGGCACGCGTTTGACCAGCCAGTTCACGAGATGTGCGTTGACGTCAGCCGGCTTCTCCTGCGCCATCCAGTGCCCGGACTTGACGCGTCTGATCGTCAGGTCGCCGCAATATTTCTTCGTCGGCTCCGATAAGCGTGAGCCCACACAGTCGCAGGTGTAGTCGTACTCGGCTTCCAGCAACAGCACGGGCATGTCGAGGTAGCCGTCATTCACTGCTTCGCGCGCGTAACTCGCATTCGCTTTGTGGTTCATGTACCAAGCATCGGGCCCAAAGAAGCCGTTGCGCTTCAGCGCCGAGGCGTAGGCATGCATGTCAGCTTCGGTCAGGATGTTCGGATCGCGCGGTAGATCAGGTGCCGCCGCGGCGCCGCCGAACCACCCGTTGCTGTGCCGGACCTGCGAAGTCGCGCTCGGCTTGCCGCGGCCGGCCGGATTGCCCGCACGAAACATGCAGCGCACGGTGTTGTCGACATTGGCCTCGAACACGCCGACCGCCTTGTCAAAGTTCTCCTCGTAGAAGCGCATGTATTCCCACTGCGCGGCCGGATACTTGTCGACGGGATAGAGCTCACGATCGGCCAATTCCAGTGTCGGTTCGAGCCCGTATTCGATCGTGTGATAGGGCACGCAGAGATTGGCGACAGCGATGCAACGGTCCGGATGATGGCTGGCGAGATTCCAGACGACCGGGCTGCCCCAGTCGTGACCGACCCAAATCGCTCTTTCGATCTTCAGGCTATCTGCGAGCTCAAGCATGTCGGAGACGATCTCGCGCTGGGCGTAGTCGGCATGCTTGCCGTACACGCTCGAGCGACCGTAGCCGCGCATGTCGGGCGCGATGGCGCGAAAGCCGAGGCTCGCGAACGCCGGCAGCTGATGCCGCCAGCTGATCGACAGCTCCGGCCAGCCATGCAGGAAGATGATCGGTGTCCCGAGCTCAGGCCCCGCCGCGAGATAGAAGCTGGTGTGCCTGTTGGTCTTGATGACGTTATCGGTGATGTCGCCCGGCGCCATGCTTTCCCTGCCCGCTTGGAACAATTGCTGTCAGGCAGAGATGAGGGCACCACCGGCAAAACGCAAGCGGCGAGCTTTTCGACCGTCCGCCGGCTCAGTATTCTCGCCAGGAGATACTGCGGAGGAGGCCATGGTCGAGATCATCGATCGCCGGATCACAGCAAAGATTGACGGCGATTTTGTCGTGTTCCTGATCGGCATGCGCATCAACAAGCCATGGAAAGTCTGGAAGTGGCTGCCGGTCGCGCTGGCGATGCCGAAGATGCTCAAGGAGCTTGAAGCCAAGCCCGCCGCGGAGACCGGCTTCCTCGGCCATACCGGCATCGGCAAGGTCATCGTGCAGTACTGGCGCAGCTTCGATCATCTCGAAGCCTACGCCAAGGCCCGTGAGCTTCGAGCATTGGCCGGCCTGGGTCGATTTCAACCGGCGCATGAAGGACACACGCGGCGACGTCGGCATCTGGCACGAGACCTATCGCGTGCGCGCCGGTGAATACGAGGCGATCTACAGCGGCATGCCGCTCCGCGGCCTCGCCAAGGCAGGACAGAGCGCAGCGGTCACCGGGGAGCAGGACAGCGCGCGGCAGCGCATCGGGTCGGCGGCGTAGGCGCGGCGCGCCATCGTCCCGAAGGCGGTAGTGCGGGATCAAATCAGAACTTCGCGCATTAGGCTGGCGGAGGGCCAGTTCGGATCGGGTCATGCTGGGTCGTTGCAATGCTGTCCTGCTTGCGATCGCGATCGTGCTTCCGGCGTCCCTCGCCGGCGCACGGGGCGCGCCCGAAATCACGCCCGATCGCATCAATAGTGCAGAATTTTCCGGCAAGTCGCCGCCGTCGGACAGCATCTCGCCGCTGACAGTCAAGGCGCAGATCCTGCTGGACCGCGCGCATTTCTCGCCCGGCGAGATCGACGGCAGGCTCGGCGAGAACGCCAGGAAGGCGCTGCGCGCCTACGCCGAAGCCAATGGGCTTTCCAGCAAGGCCGAGTTGACTCAAGAGGTCTGGCAGAAGCTCACGACCGACGACAAGCCCCTGTTGACACAATACACGATCACCGACAAGGACGTGCGCGGACCGTTCCTCCCCAAGCTGCCGACCAAGCTCGAGGAGATGAAGGATCTGCCGGCGCTGAACTACTCGACCCCGCGCGAGGCGCTCGCCGAAAAATTCCACGTCAGCGAGGAGCTGTTGTCGGCGCTCAATCCAGATCAGAAGTTCGATGCCGCGGGCGCCACGATCGTCGTGCCCGATGTCGCGGCACAGGCGCCGAAGGCGGCGGTCGTCCGCCTGGAGGTCGACAAGACGCGCGAGACCGTCAAGGCCCTCGACAAGGCGGATAATCTCGTCGCCTTTTATCCCGCAACGGTCGGCAGCGACGAGAAGCCGTCGCCGTCGGGCACGCTGAAGATCACCGCGATCACCGACAACCCAACCTACCGCTACAATCCCGATTATCACTTCAAGGACGTTGCATCGACGGCCGCTTTCACGATCAGGCCAGGACCGAACAACCCGGTCGGCACGCGATGGATAGGTCTGAACGCGGAAGGTTATGGCATCCACGGCACGCCGAATCCGGCCAACGTCAGCAAGGCCAATTCCCATGGCTGCGTGCGGCTGACCAACTGGGACGTCGAACGGCTGGCATTGCTCGTCAAGAAGGGAACGCCGGTCGAATTCGTCGAGGGCAAGCGCTAGGGGTGGTCGCCGGATCGGCGGTGCAAGACAGCCACTTATGCAGCTTTTTGGTCCAGGCTCTGGATCAGTGGCCACCTCACTTAAACGACGATCTTCATCCAGATCGCGAAGCAAACTCAGACGCCAGGGCTTCGCGCCGCGACGCCGGGTAACGGCAGCTCACGCTTCACGGCTCGACGATCGCGAAATTCGGCTCGAACGTGTCGAGCAGGCTCTGGATCTCCATCAGCTTGGCGACGTCGCCGGTGATCTGGATCTTGCCGGCCCGCACGGCGTCGGGGAACGTCGTCTCCTGCACGATGATCGTTTCCAGCACCTTGCGCGTCAGGGTCAGCGACGCATGGGCGTCATTCGAGGCCTTGCCGCTGCGATGTGTCAACGTCGCGTTCTCGAGGTTGAGGACATAGGTCTGGCCGGTGTCGGTGAAGTGCCAGTTCATGATGATGTGCCGGCCGACGGCCTTCGCGCCATTCACGCGCACCGCCCAAAAATCGAAGAACGTATCCAGCGACAGCGCGCGTAGCGCGTCCGGTGCGACCCCGTTCCGGTTCATCCGCTTCGGCGGTCCGTTGCGCAGTTCGAACGCCGCCATCTGGTAGGCATTGCGCCAGGTCGCCGCCTCGACCTGATAACTTAACTGCTCGTAGGCATCGGCCTGCAACTCGCGGGCCCTGGCGTTCGAGGGATCGGCGAACACGACGTGTTTCAGCGCCTCGACCACCCAGCGGTAGTTGCCGTGTTTGAAATCGTCGCGCGCGCGCGCCAGCACGGCATCGGCGCCGCCCATGTACTCGACATATTTCTTGCCGGCGTCGACCGGCGGCAGCGGATCGAGATTGGCGGGATTGGCGTCGTACCAGCCGAGATAGCGCTGGTAGATCGCCTTCACGTTGTGACGGACGCTGCCGTAATAGCCGCGGGTGTGCCAGTTGCAGCAGATGCTGTCGGGCACATCCATCGCTTCGGCGATCTCCTGCGGCGTATAGCCAAAATTCATCAGCCGCAGCGTCTGGTCGTGAACGTATTTGTAGAGATCGCGCTGCGCCTTCATGTAGGCGACGACGCGCTCCCGGTCCCACACCGGCCAATGATGCTGGCCGATCAACGCGTCGGCCTTGTCGCCAAAGGCTTCGAGCGCGATGTCGATGTAGCGCGACCACGATTTCGCGTCGCGCACCTCGGCGCCGCGGAACGGCAACAGGTTGTGGAAGTTGTGGCAGGCGTTTTCCGCCATGTTCAGCACGTTGTAGCGCGGATAGAACATGTGGAATTCGGCAGGCGCTTCGCTGTTCGGCGCCATCAGGAAGATGATCTCGACGCCGTCGATCACGCGCTTTTCGTAGTCGGCCTTGATGAGATCGGTGGGCGGAATCAGCGTGACCGCGCCGGTCGACAGCGTCTTGCCAAGACCAGCATCGACCTGGCCGCGTTCGCCCTTCGGCAACAACTGTCCGAACTGGTACAGGGCACGCCGGATCATCGCCGGACCGGGCAGGATGTTTTCGTTCGCGATCGCCTCGAGGAAGCCGTCGGGCGCGATCACGACTGTGCGGCCCGCTTCGACGTCAGCAACACTGGCGACGCCCTTGACGCCGCCCCAGTGGTCGGTGTGCGAGTGGGTATAGATCACCGCGTGCACGGGCTTGCGGCCGCGGTGGCTGTAATAGAGCTCGAGCCCGGCCTTGGCGACCTGCGCGGTGACCAGCGGATCGACGATGATGACGCCGGTGTCGCCTTCGATGATCGTCATGTTGGAGATATCGAAGCCGCGCACCTGGTAGAGTCCGGGCACCACTTCGAACAGCCCGTGCCGGCAATTCAGCTGCGCCTGCCGCCACAGGCTCGGATGCACTGTATCGGGCGCCTGCTCGGCCTTGAGAAAATCGTACTCCTTCAGGCTCCAGACCACCCGGCCGGACGCGTCGGCAACGGTCGCGTCCGGCAGTGTGGCAATGAAGCCGCGCTCGGCGTCGGCAAAATCCTGGCGGTCCGCGAACGGCAGCTTGCCGTAAACGTCCTGGTTTTTGGCTTTAACCGTCGGCTCGGCCGGTTTCGCCGAACGGTCGATGTCAAGTTCGCCTATTTCAGCCATGACATACTACCCCTACGCGAACAAACGCACCCAATTCCGACCATGACACGCACCGACAAGCGCGCCAACTCGCATCGCGGCAAAATCGGCGACTGCCGCATTTTGGTCACGGCGCTGCAAATCGGCGGCGGAAGCCTTCCCGGAAAAAACGGTTGCGCTATGATCTCAGCAAAATCTGGAGGAGCAGCCCAATGAAACTCGCATTTTTCAATGATTTCCGGCTCGGCGTGGTCCGCGGTGATGCAATCGTCGATGTGACCCAGGTGGTACAGGACGTGCCCCATCTCGGCCCGCACGATCTCATCAATGGCGTCATCGCGAAGTTCGATACCTATCGCGAGCGGATCAAGGGTGCAGCGGAAAAGGGCGCAGCCACCCCGCTCGCCCAGGTGAAGCTGCGCGCGCCGCTGCCGCGGCCGATCAACGTCGTCTGCATGGCTGTGAACTACATGGAGGACGGCACCCGCACCGAGCCGGCGCCGATCAATGCGTTTACGAAATCACCAAACGCCATCATCGGCCCGGGCGACACGATGGAACTGCCAGATGTCCCCGCCTCGGTATTCGAGGGTGAGGCCGAGATTGCCGTGGTGATCGGCAAGCGCGCGACCAAGGTCAGTGCGGCCGACGCGATGAGCTATATCTTCGGCTACGTCAATTTCATCGACGGCTCGGCCCGCGGATTGGCGCCGCCCGCCGGCGTCTTTTATCAGATGAAATCGCGTGACACTTTTGCGCCGATCGGACCGTACATCGTGACTGCGGACGAGATCGCCGATCCGCACAATCTCAGCATCAAGCTCTGGAACAACGGCGCGCTGAAGCAGAACTTCAACACCTCCGATATGGCCCACAAGATCCCGCGCTGCATCGAGTGGGTCACGGCAACGCATACCCTCGAACCCGGCGACATTCTTGCCACCGGCACCAACCATCGCGGCCTCAATGCATTCATGGATGGCGACAAGATCGAGCTGGAATGCCAGGGCCTTGGCCGCCTCAGCATCAACATCCGCGATCCCTTGAAGCGGACGTGGTCGCGCGAGACCCGGCTGGAGCGAACCGAAAAGGGACATCAAGACCTGACCCCGCAGCTGACCGGCAAGTATGCCAAGGAAGCCGCCAAAGCCGGATGAGGTGGCTCAGCCGGCGTGCCCGAAAGCGGCTTGCATCTTCAGGTGCCTCGGGACCTCAAAGGTGAATCACTTCCGCCGTCATGGCCGGGCTCGTCCCGGCCATCCACGTCTTTCGAGGACAAACGCACGTAAGACGTGGATGCCCGGCACAAGGCCGGGCATGACGAAGCTAGGCAACAAGGGCTGATTATCCTCAATGCATTTTGCGCCAGAACTCTGAGGACCGCCAGTGACCCAAGCCGAACGCAACGCCCCTCCTCCGATCAAGCCCGAGATCGCTCCGGACTGCGCCGGGCTCAATTTCTTCGACATCGATCACTCGCTGCGCGATCTGCTGCCGCTCTATCTCGACCGCGAGGAGCAGGACGTCCTGACGCCGCACATGCGCCGGCTCGGTGAATTGGCCGGCGGCCGGCTCGACGAACTGGCCCGCACCGCCGATCGGCATCCACCGGTGCTGCATGCCCGCGACCGTTTCGGCGTGGACGAGGATTTCATCGAATATCACCCGGCGTATCGCGAAATGGAACAGATCGCGTTCGGCGATTTCCAGTTCCACGCGATGGGTCACCGCGCCGGCGCGTTCGGCATGACGCGGCCGGTCAGCCCGCGCGCGAAATACGTCTTTCAATACCTGTTCGTGCAGGCCGAATTCGGCCTGATGTGCCCGATCAGCGTGACCGACACCTCGACACACCTGATCCGCAAGTTCGCCGACGATCAGCTGAAAGACTTGCTGCTGCCGCGCATGCTGTCGGCCGAGATGAGTTCGCTCTGGAAGGGCACGCAGTTCATGACCGAGCAGACCGGCGGCTCCGACGTCGGCACGATCACGACGATGGCGCGCAAGGACGGCAACGCCTGGCGGCTGTCCGGCGACAAGTGGTTCTGCTCGCACACCGACGCCGACGTGGCGTTGCTGCTGGCGCGGCCCGAGGGAGCTGCCACAGGCACCAAGGGGCTTGCGCTATTTGCGATGCCGCGACGCCTCGAGGACGGCAGCCGCAACTCGTACCGCATTGTTCGCCTGAAGGACAAGCTCGGCACCCGCTCGATGGCGTCAGGCGAAATCCGCATGGATGACGCGTTCGCCTGGCTTGTGGGTGACGAGACCCAGGGCCTCAAGCAGATGCTGGAGCAGGTCAACCTGTCGCGGTTGTCCCACGGGGTGCGAGCAGCGGCGATGATGCGCCGTTGCGTCAACGAAGCGCTGGTCTGCGCCAGGTCGCGCCGCGCGTTTGGTGAGACCATCATCGATTTTCCACTGTTGCGCCGCCAGCTCGCAAAGCTGATCGTGCCTGCCGAGCAAAGCCTCTCGGTCACGATGGCTGCCGCCGAGGCGCTCGATCAAGCCAACAGCGGATCGGCCGAAGCGAGGACCCTGCTCCGCATCCTGACGCCGCTTCTAAAATTCCGCGCCTGCCGCGACAACGTGACGGTGGCGACCGGCGCGATGGAAGTGCGCGGCGGCAATGGCTACATCGAGGAGTGGGTCAACGCCCGGCTGGTTCGCGATGCCCATATCGGGCTGTTGTGGGAAGGCACCAGCAACATCAACGCGCTCGACATCATCACCCGTGCCGTCGGCCGCGAGGGCGCGCATCGGACGCTTGCATCAGCACTGCATCGCAAGGTCGACGCATCGACAAGACTGCCGGATGGATTCCGCAACCGCATACGCGAGGCGCTGGATGGCGCCGTCGACTTTGCCGAGCGGGTCGCGGGAACGCCGATGAAACCTCGGCGCGGCAGGCGGCAAGCGCGCTCTACCACGCAACCAGCGCCGCCTTGATGGCGTGGGAGAGCTGCGTCTCGGCGCAGGGCGGACGACGCGCGCTGCTCGCGCAATTCGTGCTGGAGCAGCGTCTCAGCCCGCGTGATCCGTTCATGCTGGATCCGCCATTTGAGCGCGACGCCGTCGGTTTGCTGCTTGAGGACCGACCGCTGACATTGGCCGAGGTTGGCCCCCTACTCAGCGGCGAGGCTCGTCGAGATCCCAACTAAGACCAGCTCGACGGTTTTCACCGCGCCGCATTCGGCGCAGCGGTAGACGTTGAGCTCTGGCAACCCGCCAAGTTTCGGGACCGTGCGCACCAGCTTCATCGCATGGCCGCATCGCTCGCAATACGGCGCGCAGGGAGCATCCTTATTCATGCATCCTGCTTGCCGCAGCACAACCCCGCGGCACCTGATCCAGGTCAAATTGGAACATAGGGACGACTACGTAGGTGCCCGTAGCGGCGTCTACGTACAGCTACTGCGCTACCGCTATCCCGCCGTTGCCTGTTCAAGCGCCCGGACCGGCTCCCTGGGCTCGATCTGGAGCGGCATGCCATTCTCAGGCCTCAGCGTGATCCGCAGCAGCGGCCATACCCGGGCCTCCGGCGCCAGACGCATCTTGAAGTTTCGCACCAGCGTCGCGAGCACGAGCGTCGCCTCCTGCAGCGCAAAGGTTGAGCCGATGCAGGTGCGCGCGCCCGCGCCGAACGGCATGTAGGCGAAGCGATCGATCCCTTGCTTCTCGTCGCCAAGGAAACGCCCGGGGTCAAACACGTCGGGGCGGTCCCACAGCTTGCGGTGACGGTGCAGCACGTAAGGCGCGATCACGATCAGGGTACGGCGCTTCACCTGATGGCCGCCGACGATATCCGGTCCATCGGCGATCCGGCTCAGCGCCGCGATCGGCGGATAGAGCCGTACGGCCTCGTCGATCACCGCCCGCGTGACAACGAGGCGCTCGGCTAATCCTTCCGCCGGACCGGCCATCTCGCGATCGACTTCGGCTTCGACCCGCGCGCGCCATTCCGGCGACTGCGACAGCAGGAACAGCGACCACGTCAGCGTATTGGCGGTCGTTTCGTGTCCGGCAGACAGAAACGTCAGGATGTTCGATTTCACTTCGGCAAGCGTCATCGGCCGCTGCGTCGACGGATCGAGCGCACGGAGCAGCAGGGTCAGGAGATCGGCCGGCGCATGGTCGGGCGACCGCGCCAGCACCTGACGGCGCCGTTCGATGAGACCATCGATGAGGTTTTCGAAATAGCTCAGCGTCTCCCGCAATCGCGCCCGCCCCGGCCGCGGCACGAAGTCCGGCACGCCAAACAGGTCGAGCGCCCCGATCCGGCCGATCACCGCAAAATAGGCGTTCATCGCCGCGCGAAATTCGTCGAGATCACCGCTGATGCCATCGGAAAAGATCGTCAGCGCGAGGACGTTCAGCGTTACGAGGGTCATCTCGGCGGCAACATCGACGACGCAACCGGAGCCAAATCGCCGCCAACGTTCCACAAGACCCTGCGCCGCCGACTGCATCGCCGCGGCGAAGCTTGTGACGGTCCTGCGCGCGAACAGGGGCGCTAGGGTCCGGCGCTGCGCCTGCCACTGCTCTCCCTCGACACTCAGCAAGCCGTCGCCGAGACCGGCCGACAGCACGCGGCGCTGCAACGGGTCCTTGCGATAGTTGGCCGCGTTGTCCAGCAGGACGTGGCGGATCGCGTTGGGCTCGTGCACCAGGAGGACTTGTCCGATCGGCAGCGTGACCGTCGCGATGGGTTCCGAAAAATGCTGTTCGCTCCAGCACTCGAGCGGATTGCGTTTCAGGGTCGCGAGCAACTTGAACAACCCGAGCGTCCCGCTGTTCGGTGCAGGCGCCGGTGGCCGAAAAAGCTCCCTCTGGGACATTTCAAATGCCGTTCAAAATATAATCAGCCGCTCTGCCCTCTATGGAGCGACGCTTAGCCTAACAATGAGTTATTGCGGATAGCATAGGAGAACCGGCGATTGCGAGGGCCCAGAGGTCGATCGCCATGATCCTGGCACGGCCGAAGCTTTTTCGTCACAGCCGACATCACACAGTCGGCCCATCCAGGCGGCCGCCGCCCCTCGAGTCTCGCCGCTATTGCTGGGGGCGCGGCGCGGCGGCGGGGCCGGTCTCTCCGCCCTTGCCGGCAGGCGGCGCACCGCGGTTCAGCAGCTGGCCTGCGACGTTGTCGAACACCAGGCGATTGCCTTCGGCCGAGTAATGAACGTCGCCCTCGACGAACAGGCGCTCGTACCAATCCGGGTGCGCGTCCTTGAATGCGAAGAACGGCGGAAAGAGATCAATGAACTGACGGCAATTGGTCTTGCAGAAGTCGCGCCAGATCGTGCTCTGGCGGCTGTTGCGGTCGTTCAGGTCAAGTTGCGGCGGCCAAGGATAGACGACCACGGTGAGCGGGATGTGCCGCGCCGCCAGCATGTCGGCAAGCGCCTGCATGTTGTTGCGGGCGCGGGCGATGCCGCCTTCGACGCCGAGCGGATCAAGCCGATGGCCGAGATCGATATTGGCCATGGTCCAGTCGGCGCGATAGCTGCGATGGACGGCGTAGTCCTTGTGCAGGCCGCGCACCGTGTCGGTCCAGCTGTTGAACAGCGCGAGGCTTCGCGCGGTGACCACGAAATGGGCGTTGAGAAAATCGCGCAGCGGTTCTCTAATTCGTTCGCCAAGCCGGGGCGGCGCATCGGACGGCTCACAGCCAACCTTGTAGGCCTGATATTTCGGATCGTCGTCGATGCAGAAGTAATTGGTGGCTTCGTCGGTGATGTCGGACAGATCGACGAAGACGACGACCTCGTCGAACTTCAGTCCTGAGGCGATAAGCGTCTTGATCTTCTTGTAGTAGATCACCGGCGAATACGACACGACGCCGGCATCAAGAAATTCGATTCTGTTGTTTTGCTCGAGCCCCGCGCTGGCGAGCAGGCCGGCGAAGGACTGCTCGAATGGCACGCCCATGCCCTCGGTAAAGGAGTCGCCGATCAGCAGCGTTCGCCAGGTTTGCGATTGCAGCGGGACGGTTCGGACCGAGGCGTCGCGAAAGCCGAGACTGTTCGTGAAGAACGGGTATCGGGTCACGCCCCAGGAGTTCGAAGCCGGAAAAATTTGGCAACAAGTCGTGCGAATAGCGGGCGTCCTGCACGCGAAACATTGGATCGCGCGCCGCGCCGAGCACGAACGTCGAGTAGATGAAGTCGAACCCGATGAAGAGAAAGAGACAGTAGCAGGCAATGAGGAGGCAGGTTCGGGCGCGGGACATCAGGATTCGGGTCAGAGAAGTTGGTCGGAGCGGCGGGATTCGAACCCACGACCCCTAGTCCCCCAGACTAGTGCGCTAACCGGGCTGCGCTACGCTCCGTCCCTTGCGGGGAAGAGTTCCTCTAGCCTTGATTGGGGGTCGCGCGCAAGAACGACGGCTTCGCGACAAGGAACCAGGAACGGTTTTCGCCCGCTAGCCGACGGAAATTGCGCGATCCAGCAGCTGGCGGCACTCGACCAGCTCGCTCAACGCGGCGCGGAGCCGACCGGCATTCTCGTCCCCGAGCCGCGTCACGACGATGGGCGGGGGAGCAGGACTGGGCGCCACCATCGGGTAGACACCGTTACTCATCGCGGTCGAGGACCCCGGTGATGACCGGACCATTGGCGGTTCGCTGGCTCGGGCGGGTGACGCGACGAACGCCTGGTCGCTCTCGGCTTCGTCGACAAGGACGTCGTCGTCCATCTCGAGCTCAGGCGCCTCGACCTCCCCAGCCGGCACGGCGTGGCGCAACGCGATGCCGCCGCTGAAGCCCTGGACCGCCTTGATGCCCTGCTCGCGCAGAATGCGCTGAACGCCGCGGATCGTGTATCCCTGACCGTAAAGCAGATGGCGGATGCCGCGCAACAACTCGACATCGTCGCGCCGATAGTAGCGGCGTCCGCCGCTGCGTTTCATCGGCTTGATCTGCGCAAACCTGGTCTCCCAGAACCTCAGCACGTGCTGCGGCACATCCAGCTCGTCAGCGACTTCGCTAATGGTCCGAAAGGCATCCGGCGCCTTGTCCAAGGGCACGCTCCCATCCGTTCCGAGTCCAGATGACGTCGGGTTCGTTCAGTCTGCTAAACCGGCGTTTCTCACACAACCGACATGCGCGCCAAGGCCGCTATGCGCGGGCGCGGGTCAATCCGCCTCGGCGGTGACCACTTGGCCGTTGATCCGCTGCTTGAGAATCGCCGATGGCTTGAACACCATAACGCGACGCGGAGAAATTGGCACTTCCGTGCCGGTCTTGGGATTGCGTCCGACCCGCTGGCCCTTCTTGCGCACAATGAAGGAACCAAACGACGACAGCTTCACCGTCTCGCCTCGTTCGAGGCAATCGGAGATCTCTTTCAAGACCAACTCGACAAACGCCGAGGACTCCGACCGCGACAGGCCCACCTTCTGGTAGACGGCCTCGCAGAGGTCAACCCGGGTAACTGTCTTTCCCGTCTCCGACATCGCCAGCCCCACTCACGGCGAAAAGTTAAAAGAAAACTATGAGCTTACCCGACAAGGGTCAACAGCGTTTCAACTCCATAGCACGGTCGAAATTAGGATCAATGGGCACGTGCCCTTGACTTTCCGCTACCAGCGGACGAGCGCGGAACCCCAAGTAAAGCCGCCACCCATTGCTTCAAATAGAATCAAATCGCCCCTTTTGACGCGACCATCCGAGACTGCGACGCACAGCGCAAGGGGGATCGAAGCTGCCGATGTGTTGCCGTGACGGTCAACGGTCAGCACCACCTTCGGCGGTGCAATATGGAGCTTGTGCGCCGAAGCATCGATGATTCTCTTGTTGGCTTGATGCGGGACGAGCCAGTCGACATCATCGGCCGTGAGGCCGGTCGCCTTGAAGGCATCGTCGATCACGTCGGTGATCATGCCGACCGCGTGCTTGAACACTTCCTTGCCTTCCATCCGCAAGTGGCCGACCGTTTGGGTCGATGACGGTCCGCCGTCGACATAGAGTTTTGCCTTGTGGCGGCCGTCGGAGCGGAGATGCGTCGTCAGAACGCCGCGATCGCTGGTGTTCCCGGGCTGCTGCTGCGCCTCCAGCACCACCGCGCCCGCGCCGTCGCCAAACAGCACGCAGGTACCGCGATCGGTCCAGTCGAGGATACGGGAAAAGGTCTCCGCGCCGATGACCAGCGCGCGCTTGTGCGAACCCGAGCGCAGGAAATTGTCGGCGGTGGCGAGCGCAAACACAAAGCCCGAGCACACCGCCTGAAGGTCGAACGCGACGCCGTGATTGATCCCGAGGTTGTGCTGGATCTGCACCGCGGTTGCCGGGAACGTATTGTCTGGCGTCGAGGTGCCCAGGATGATCAGGTCGATCGACTGGGCGTCGACCCCGGCATTGGCGAGCGCTGCGAGCGCTGCCTTGGTGCCGAGGTCCGAGGTGAACTCGCCTTTGGCGGCGATGTGGCGTTGGCGGATGCCGGTGCGCTGGACGATCCACTCGTCCGAGGTGTCGACCGTGGCGGCGAGATCGGCATTGGTCAGCACCTGCTCCGGAAGATAGGAGCCGCAGCCAAGCACGATCGAACGGGTAACAGTCACGAGATAGCCCCTTGCGCTACAGGCGCGAGGCTCAGTGCCGTGCCGTCGCGATTGAGAGTTTGGTTGATCTTGGTAAGAAGATCATAGCGGACCATGTCATAGCCGACATCGACAGCGGCGGCAAAGCCCTCGGCATCGGTTCCGCCGTGGCTCTTGATGACGATGCCGTTCAACCCGAGGAGGACACCGCCGTTGCCCTTGCCCGGATCCATCTTGTCACGCAGCGCCCTGAAGGTATCGCGCGCGATCAGGTAGGCTATCCGTGAGCGCCAGGTTCGTGACATGGCGCTCCGTAGATATTCACCGATCTGCCGCGCGGTGCCCTCGGCCGCCTTGAGCGCTATGTTGCCGGTAAAGGCTTCGGTGACGATGACGTCAGCCGCGCCCTTGCCAATGCCGTCGCCCTCGACGAAGCCGATGAAGTCCAGATGCGGCAGGTTCAACGCACGCAACAGCTCAGCGGCCTCGCGCACTTCTTCGACACCCTTGACCTCCTCGACCCCAATATTGAGCAACCCGACGGTTGGCCGTTCGAGATCGAACAGCACACGCGCCATAGCGCTGCCGAGAACCGCGAGCGTAGCCAGATGTTTCGCATCGGCGCCGGGCGAGGCGCCGGCATCGAGGACGATCGAACTCGCCGCGCAGGGTCGGCCAAACCGCCGTGATCGCCGGGCGATCGACGCCCTCGATCATCCGCAAGTTGAAGCGTGCCATCGCCATCAGCGCGCCGGTGTTGCCGGCCGAGACCGCGGCATCGGCCTCGCCGCGCTTCACCGCATCGATCGCGAGCCACATCGACGACGTCTTGCGACCTCGACGCAGCGCCTGGCTCGGCTTGTCCTCCATGCGAACCGCAACGTCGGTATGGATGACGCGCGATGCGGCCTTCAGGGCGGGCTGCTTCTCGAGCTCAGGCTCGATCAAGGCGCGGTTGCCGAACAGCAGGAACTCGGTGTCCGGGTGCCGTCGCAACGAGAGCGCAGCACCGGGGATGACGACAGCGGGACCGACATCGCCACCCATAGCGTCAACCGCAATTCGAACCTTGCTGGGCATGAATAGTCCAGGAACCCCTGCAGAACCGTTGGTATCAAGCAAAACTGCCGTCAAATTGGGCGGCGGACAATAGCGTGTCCGCTGCCCGACACAACTCTTGACCGCCCGTTCAAGATCGCTTTCGCGGGGGTTTTGCGGGCTCCGAGCCCGTCTTCGGTGCTTTCAGCGCCGCCAGGCCGGCAAACGGGTGATCCTCCGCAGTCGGCGGCGTGAGGACCGGCTCGAACACCGCGCCGGCTTTGCGCGGATAGGGATCAATCCCGAGAATCAGGAACTCCACGGCGAGCTTCGCAAGATCAATCCGGCCATTGACGATCGGCTCGGGTGGATCCTCGCCTGGCTCGTCGTCGGGGTCTTGATCCGCACGTTCGGGAATAGCGCTCGGTGGCACAAAGAGCAGGTTGACCGGCTCCTCAATCGTGCTCTCGAGGGGCTCGAGCGTGACGACGCAGGTCTGCCCGGCGACGGCGTTCACTTGTCCGACCACCCTGACCTGCTCGCCCGCGATCGGCGTCAGCTCGAACTCGGCCGAAAGCTTCGACAGTTCGCGCAGTCCGGCGACGCGAGCGATCTCGCCTCGTTCGGCTTCATTGGCTTCAATCGTGACACGCAGTCCGCTCTCCTCGATGTCGGCAACGACAATGGGAACGGACCAGGACACCTTTTGCGACTTGGTTTCGGAGGAGCGCATGACAGCTCTCGTCATTCGGGGTTCGGAAAACGCCACGCGCCGGACAGCAGTGCAGTTCGATCGATCGTCGAGAGCGTTGCGATCGCGCGCATGACATAACCGGCAAGCGGTGCTGCCGCAGCCGCGTCGTCGCTGGCCAGCACGTTGCGGGCCAGCGCCGCACGCAGTTCGCCGTCGCCAGCGATGATTGCGGCATCATACGCGCCGCTGCGGCCATAGAACGCTTCGCCGAATGTCTTCATGCGCTTGGGAACCGTGAGGTCGCCAACCCCCATCTCGCGCAGGTTCGCGTCCATGTCGTTGCAAAAGTGGTCGAACAATTGCTGCGCCTCGATAGCCGCACCTTCCGCGCGCAGGCGGCTCAGGATCATCCAGAGATGCAGCACGACCATGTCGAAACGGCCGTTAACCGTATCCGGCACGCCAAAACGCAGGTAGAACTCCGGCAGTCGCGCCTGCGCCACGATCATGCCATAGATCGCTTCAATGGTCGCGACGCGAGCGGGGGGACGGGCTTTGCGAGGGGCAAACGGCCAAAGCGACGGCCTGGTCATCGTTATCGATCCATTCGGCGATGGCTCTATGTCAGCCGTAGCAGGCTGGATTGCAACCCCCTGCCCCGGCTGGCAAATTAGGGGCTCAATGCCGCAGGGTCGCGGCCAGCTTTTGGACGTAGATCAGCATCGATGCGGATAGCTTTCCCGATACGGCCCAGCGCCGACGACCCGGCCAACCCGCGCCGGCGCCGGGCGCTGCGGCTGCTCGCAGCAGCAGCCATCGGCTGCACGCTGCTCGCTGGCTGCGCCGAGGAGTTCCAGAAGGGCTACATCATCCCGGAAGGCGCGCTCGAACAGATTCCGATCGGGGCGAGCCAGGACCAGGTGCTGATCGTGATGGGTACCCCCTCGACGGTCGCCACCCTGAGCGGCGAGGTCTTCTACTACATCTCGCAGCGGACCGAACGCCGCGCGGCATTCATGGAGCAGAGCGTCACCGACCAGCGCGTCGTCGCGGTGTATTTCGACCAGACCCGTCACGTCGAGCGCGTCGCAAACTACGGCATGAAGGACGGCAAGATCTTCGACTATGTGAGCCGCACCACGCCAACCGGTGGCCAGGAGATGAGCTACCTCACGCCGCTGTTCCGCCTGCTGAGCAACCGCGGCCACTGACGAAGTCGCGATGCCTCGTTACGCAAAAGGCCCGCGGCTGAACCGCGGGCTTTTTGTTTTGTTCAGCGCTTCGATCAGTGCGCGAGGATCGCGAGCAGCAACAACGCGACGATGTTGGTAATCTTGATCATCGGATTGACGGCCGGACCCGCCGTATCCTTGTAGGGATCGCCAACGGTGTCGCCGGTCACCGCGGCCTTGTGGGCCTCAGAGCCCTTGCCGCCGTAGTGGCCGTCCTCGATGTACTTCTTGGCGTTATCCCACGCGCCGCCGCCCGAGGTCATCGAGATCGCGACGAACAGGCCGGTGACGATGACGCCGAGCAGCATCGCGCCGAGCGCCGAGAAGCCCGCCGACTTGCCGGCCGCGCCGCCGCCCGCAATGAAATAGATGATGAAGTAGCCGGCGATCGGCGACAGCACCGGCAGCAGCGATGGAATGATCATTTCCTTGATCGCCGCTTTGGTCAGGATGTCGACGGCCTTGCCGTAGTCCGGCTTGTCGGTGCCCTGCATGATGCCGGGCTTCTCGCGGAACTGACGACGTACCTCCTCGACGATCGATCCTGCGGCACGGCCCACTGCGGTCATGCCCATCGCGCCGAACAGGTACGGCAGCAGGCCACCGAACAGAAGGCCCGCGACCACATAGGGGTTGGTCAGCGCAAAGTCGGTCTTCACGCCGGCGAAGTAAGGATGCGCCGCCGAGTCGTTGGTGAAGAAGATCAGATCCTGATTGTAGGCGGCAAACAAAACGAGCGCACCGAGACCTGCCGAACCGATGGCGTAGCCCTTGGTCACCGCCTTGGTGGTGTTGCCGACTGCGTCGAGCGCGTCGGTCGACTTGCGGACTTCCTTCGGCAAACCGGCCATTTCGGCAATGCCGCCAGCATTGTCGGTGACCGGGCCGAAAGCGTCGAGGGCGACGATCATGCCGGCGAGCGCCAGCATGGTGGTGGTCGCGATCGCGATGCCGAACAGGCCGGCAAGGCTGTGCGTGACCAGAATGCCGGCGATGATGACGATCGCGGGCGCCGCGGTCGAACTCCATCGAGATCGCAAGCCCTTGAATGACGTTGGTGCCGTGGCCGGTCACCGACGAGTGCGCGATCGACTTCACCGGGCGGAAGTTGGTGCCGGTGTAGTATTCGGTGATCCAGATGATCAGGCCGGTGACGACGAGGCCGACGATGCCGCACTCGAACAGCGCCATGCCGGTGATCGGATAGGAGGCGCCCTGCAAGGCGCCGAATCCGACCAGGTAATTGATGACGCCGCCAACGCCGATCAATGACAGAACGCCGGTCGCAATCAGGCCCTTGTACAGCGCACCCATGATCGACTGGCTCGCGCCGAGACGGACAAAGAACGTGCCGATGATCGAGGTGATGATGCAAACGCCGCCGATGGCGAGTGGCAACGTCATCATGGTCTGCAACAGCGGCGACTTCGCAAAGAAGATTGCCGCAAGCACCATGGTCGCAACCGTGGTCACCGCATAGGTCTCGAACAAGTCGGCGGCCATGCCGGCGCAGTCGCCGACGTTGTCGCCGACGTTATCGGCGATGGTCGCAGGATTGCGCGGGTCGTCTTCCGGAATTCCGGCCTCGACCTTGCCGACCAGGTCGCCGCCAACGTCGGCACCCTTGGTGAAGATGCCGCCGCCGAGACGGGCGAAGATCGAAATCAGCGATGCGCCGAAGCCGAGCGCCACGAGCGAATCGACCACCGTGCGATCACTCGGTGAGAGGCCAAGCGTCCCGATCAGGTAGCCGAAGTAAAGCGTGACGCCGAGCAGCGCGAGACCCGCGACGAGCATTCCGGTAATCGCACCGGCTTTGAAGGCCAGTTCGAGCCCGCCGGCGAGCGACTTGGTCGCGGCCTGCGCCGTGCGCACGTTGGCGCGCACCGACACGTTCATGCCGATGAAGCCGGCCGCGCCCGACAGCACCGCGCCGATCAAAAAGCCGATGGCAACACGCAAGCCGAGGAAGTAAGCGAGCAGCGCGAAGATGACGATGCCGACGATCGCGATCGTCAGATATTGCCGGCGCAGGTAGGCCTGCGCGCCTTCGCGCACGGCGGCCGCAATTTCCTGCATCCGCGCTGAGCCGGCATCGGCGCCGAGCACCGAGAACGTCGCCCATACGGCATAGACAATCGAAAGTGCTCCGCAGAACACAATCACCCACAAAGCTGTCATGGAATAACCTATCCTGATTTTCGTCCCGACCGCGCGAAGAGCCGCTGAACAGCGGCAACGCGCCCAAGGAGGCTGCCCCGAAAAGCATCAGCCGCCGCCCCAAATCGGCGCGGACCATGCCAAAATCGGCCTCGCGAAGCAACGCCGCGGACCCCGTACAAGGCCGATTTTTGCAACGAAAATTGGGGTTTAGGGCCGCTTTTCGGAAATTCTTCTCCGGAACCGAGCCGGCCGCCTAAAAGTGGCTGTAAGAGGTCCGCGCCAGTTTCACAGCGTTTCCCGCAGTATCCAGAAAAACCGGCGCGCCCTTCCCGTCGGTCATCGTTCCGATCTCGGTGATAGCGACCCCCGAGGCCGCAGCGGCCTCGGCGAACGATGCCCAGCGTGCATCAGGCACGGTGCAAAGCACCTCGTAGTCGTCTCCGCCGCCGATCAGCGTTTCGATGGTGGTGGCACCGGCCGAAACCACGGTGCTCGCCGCTGATGACAAGGGCACCTTCGCAAGCTCCACCGTTGCCGAGACACCGGATACCGCGCAAAGCTTCGCGAGATCTCCCGCGAGGCCGTCGGAAACGTCCATCGCCGCGGTCGCGGAGCCGCGCAGCGCAGTTGCAATCGCGAGCCGCGGTTGCGGCACCCGGTAACGGTTGATGAGAAACTCAAGCTTGCCGATTTCGCCTGCAATCGCATTTGCTGCGCGGCCGCCGCGCAAAATGTCGAGGCCGAGCGCGGCGTCACCGATCGTGCCGGTGACCGCGATGCGATCACCGGCGCGCGCGCCCCGGCGTTTCACCATCTCGCCTCTCGGCACGCGGCCGAACGCAGCGATCGAGATCATCACCGGCCCCGGCGTCGACACCGTGTCGCCGCCGAGCAGCGGGCAACCGAACGTCGAGGCATCATCACCAAGCGCGCTTGCGAACGCGGCGAGCCAGGTTTCGTCCGCGTTCCGCAACGCCAGGGTGAGCAGAAAGCCGGCGGGCGCGCTGCCCTTGGCCGCGAGATCGGACAGGTTCACGCGCAATGCCTTGCGGGCAATCGTTGCCGGCGGATCGGCCGCAAGATAGTGCACGCCTTCGACGATGGCGTCGGTGGTGATGACCAAATCATCGGCGCTGCCGGCCAGGACCGCGGCATCGTCGAGCAAATTGAGACTTTCGGCGCTGCTGGCCAGCGGCCGAAAATAGCGTGCGATCAAATCGTCTTCGCCGGATGGCGGCATGGTCTGGCTCGCCCAATTCTGCCGGATATCTTACGCCCACCGGCGCCGCGCAAGACACGGAAATTGCGCAAATATTTTGAAATTTGCGAGGAGTTTTGTCTGCATCTTGTGGATGAAATATATCAACTAAACAACCAAAACAAGAAAGCGCCAGGCTACTCTGCTTTTGAAAACTCGTCGGCGCGGAATTTGCGGGCAATCTGGTCGAGCACCGCGTTGACCATCCCGGTTTCGTCCTTGTCGACGAAGGCGTTCGCGACGTCGACATATTCGGTGACGACGACCCGCGCCGGAACGTCCTTGCGATGCTGCAGCTCGTAACAGCCGGCCCGGAGCACGGCGCGGATGATGGCGTCGATGCGCTTCAGCGGCCATCCGCTCGCCAGGGCCTGGTCAACAAGCGGGTCGAGCTCTTTCTGGTCGCGCACCACGCCCGAGACCACATCGCGAAAAAACGCCGCCTCGGCCGGCAGGTATTTTTCGCCTTCGACTTCGCTGCCGAGCCAATGGCTTTCGAATTCCGCAAAAACGTCGTTCAGGCCAGCACCGCCAATGTCCATCTGATAGAGCGCCTGCACTGCCGCGAGCCGGGCCGCGCCGCGCCGGTTGGCCTTCCTCAGGTGCGGGGCGTCATCCCTTGACATTGCGCTGGCGGTCTTTGATCAGCTGATCGAGACGCGGCTCGTGCCGGCGCTTGATGCGCATCATGATGACGGCGGCACGCGCGGCGTCGCCGCCCTTGTTCTGATCGTCGGCGCGCGCCCGCGCCCAGGCCTGCTCTTCGGTGTTGACCGTGATGATGCCGTTGCCGAGCGGCAGCTTCTTCGCGATCGAGAGGTCCATCAGGCCGCGCGAGGACTCCATCGACACGATCTCGAAATGGATGGTTTCGCCACGGATCACGCAGCCGAGCGCAACGACGCCGTCATAGGGACGGCCGCTCCGCTCGGCCGCATCGACCGCGATCGCGGCCGCCGCGGGAATTTCGAGACATCCCGGCACTGTGACGATGTCATGGGTGACGCCGGCGCCCTTCAGCTCCGCGATCGCGGCTTCAAGCAACGCGTCCTGAATGTCGTCATAGAAACGGGCTTCCACGATCAGCACGTGCGAGCCGCTGATGTCGGTCTTGTCCTTCGATGGGGAGCGGCGCGGTTCAACCATGGGCTTCTGTTCCGGTTAGGTGTTGGCCGAGGTTGTAGTCGTTGGAGACGAGAATTCCAAGGGAAGGAAGGGAACGCAGGGCAGGTTTGAAACCACTCATTCCCGCGGCGGGAATCCCGTTGCAGCTGCTGGAAACACGCGTTTCCAGCAGCTGCAACGTCCGTGATCCGGATCGCTTCGGGCAGAGTTTAAGCCGCCGCCTTGATCAGGCCCAGCTGTGTCAGGGCGGCGATCCCATCGTCGAGCCCGATTTCTTCAACGATCTTGCCGTCGCTGACCTTCAGCACCGTTGTCCCGGTGAAGCGCATCCGTCGTCCGGTATTCGCGGGCAGAGATCCCGCCAGGAAGTCGCCGAAAGCGGGACCAGTGTGCGTGCCACCACCCTCCCAGCGGCCCACGACGTAGTCGCCCTCTGCGATCAGGTCCGCGGTACCCCAGAAGTTGAGATCGGGAAAAGCCTTCCGGAAGTCCATCATGAAGGCCTTGATGTCATCACGTCCACGACGCGGCTCGTGCAGGGAGTACTGCAGCAGCATATCCGGCGCTGCGAGTTCATCGACGACCGCGAGGTTGCAGGTCTTGCCCCAGAACTCGTCGAACCAGCGCGCGACGATGGCCTTGTTCAGTTCCAAATTCGACATTGTGTATCTCCAGACTTGGCATTTTGCCATGCGCGCTATTTCAGACAGCGGCGCGCGAGCAGCCACCCGATTTCGGATTGCGCGACGATCCAATGCCATCGTCGAGCAAATGAGGCGAGCGTGATGATCTGGATCCGCTCATTCCGGCGAAAGCGGGAATGACGCTCGATTTTCTGCCGTGCAGGTAGCGCCGATGTACGAGCGGGCGAATACCCGCGAATATCAGTTCTGGTGGCGAAGGTGTGGGCATGATCTTGGGCTGGTATCCCGAGAGCTCCCGCATCAGCGAGCCGACCAGAAACGCACCATGTCCGCATAGGGATCAGCCCAAGAGGTGTGCCGTGAAGAAGCCAACCCGCCACGATCCGCGCCTCACCGCAGCTGCCATCAGCGCCGAGGCGCCGACCACGCTGAAGCTCGAGAACACGCCTATGAGCGATATCATCGATGCTTTGGCCAGTGGACGGGTCACCGCCACGGCGCTGACCGAAGGCTATCTCGCGCGTATCGAGGCCTACGACCGCGATGGGCCCATGCTCAACTCAGTGCGCGAGCTCAATCCCGCCGCGCTCACGATCGCCGGCAAGCTCGACCACACCAAGCCGTCGGTCAAACGGCCGCTGGCTGGCATCCCGATCCTGGTGAAGGACAACATCGCTACTGGTGACAAACAGCCGACGACGGCGGGCTCGCTGGCACTGGACGGCGCGCGCGCCAAGGACGACGCCACCGTCGTCAAGCTGCTGCGGAAAGCCGGCGCGGTGATCCTGGGCAAGGCGAACCTGACGGAGTTCGCCAACATGCTCGCGATTGACATGCCATCGGGCTACTCATCGCTGGGCGGACAGGTGAAGAATCCTTACGCGCCGACGCTTACGGACGATCGAGGCATCCCGGTCGTGCTCCCAGGCGGCTCCAGCTCGGGTTCGGCGGTCGCTGTAGCGGCCGGTCTGTGCGCGGCCTCGATCGGCACCGAGACCTCGGGCTCGCTGCTGAACCCCGCCAGTCAGAATGGCCTCGTCACCGTCAAGCCGACCGTCGGACTGATCAGCCGTGCCGGAATCCTGCCGATCTCGCACAGCCAGGACACCGCAGGGCCGATGACGCGTACGGTGCGCGATGCGGCGATGCTTCTGAACGTGCTGGCAGCCAAGGACCCGCTCGATCCGGCGACGCAACGGCAGCGACGGCCGGCCGACTACACCGCCGACCTTGCAGACGATTCAATGAAGGGCGCGCGCATCGGCGTGCCGAGCGACCCCGCCGACCCGCTGAACGATTGCTACTACGGCAAGCTGCCACCCACGTGGGCCAAGGTGATGGCGGATGCGATCAAGGTGCTGGAGGATCTCGGCGCCGTCGTCGTGCGCGCCAGCATGCCGACGGCCGGCTGGATTGGCGGACCAGGCACGACCATGGCTGTGCTCAACCGCAATCCGCTGAGCCGCAACAAGGGCAATCCGGCGACTCCGCCGATCGTTTTCCTCTACGAACTGAAGCGGGATCTCAACCTCTACCTGAAGGATTGGGCTGTTAACACCAGCATCAAGACCATCGCCGACATCGTGGCCTTCAACGAGGCGAACGCCGGCAAGGCCCTGCGTTTCGGCCAGGACCTGTTCCTTGCCGCCAACATCACCAAGGGCGATTTAAGTGAGCGCGAGTACAAGTCGGCACGTGCCATGGACCTGCTGGCCGCCAAAACGCGTGGCATGGACGCCTACATGAACCAGCACAAGCTCGACGCCGTGCTGTTCGCCGGCAATACCGGCGCCGCGATCGCCGCCAAGGCAGGCTATCCCAGCGTCATGGTGCCTGGAGGCTTCATCTCCGGGATCGACGGCAAGGACACGCCCGACTATCCGCTTGGCATCACCTTCGCGGGCCGTGCCTGGAGCGAGCACAAGCTGCTGCGTCTGGGGTACGCCTTCGAGCAGGCGTCCCACGTGCGCAAGCCGCCGCCTGGCTTGCTCGCCCGTTAGACTTTGGTGCTCTCCGGGAAGGCTCGGCACCTCACGTAGATTGGCATTCAACCGTGATACGCGAACAGCTCGATTGGGTCGCTAAAGCCGCGGACCGGGTATTCACCGACTCGTTCGAGATCGAAGTCGTTCTTGACGAAGTCGGCGAACGAGCGGGACAGCAGCACCGGCCGACCCAATTGTTTGGTGAGCGCTTCGAGGCGCGAAGCCATGTTGACCGCGGGGCCGATAACGGTGAAGTCGAGCCGGGTGCGCGAGCCGATATTGCCGTACATGACGTCTCCGACGTGGATGCCGATGCCGTAGTTCAGCGGCGCACGACCGGTTTCATTGTTCTTTTCGTTCAGGTCAACCATCGCCTGCCGGGCTTCGGCTACGGCATGCAGCAGGTTTGCGCAGGCCGATGGCTCGCTGAGCGGAAAAATGGCGAGCAGACCATCACCGATAAATTTCAGTATTTCCCCGCCATGTCGCGCGATCGGTTCCGACATCGCGTCGAAATAGCCATTCAGAAGATCGATGACATCATCGCGCGGCCAGTTATCGGAGATCCGGGTGAAATCCCGCAAATCGCAGATCATGATAGCGGCGCGCACCGTCGTCCCGCTTCCGCGCCTGGTGGCGCCGGCCAGGATGAGCTCGCTGGCATGCGACCCGACATAGGTTTCGAGTAGCGTTCGCGCCAGCCGGTTCTTGATCCGGACTTCGCTGACCAGCGCCAGAGCTGGCAACACTTTCAACAGGCCGGAGATATGCGCGTCGTCGAAACCTCCGGGCCGGCTGGTCGCAAACGTCACAATATGACGCTTGCCGAGCGTATGATACAGCGGCCATGCCACATAGTCGGCCAGACCTTTCGCCCGCATCTCGTCATAGACGGCGTGCTTGCGGCCAAGCGATGGATCGCGTTCGAGATTCTCGCGTACCTCGATGGCACCGTCATGGATTTCGTTGGCAGGACTATCGATGTATTCGGATCGCTCCCTGACATCGTAGTCTATTCTCGCGAGCTCGGCTTCACGCATTCCGTCGGC
The DNA here is from genome assembly GCA_963763485.1 of uncultured Alphaproteobacteria bacterium. GTDB lineage: Bacteria > Pseudomonadota > Alphaproteobacteria > Rhizobiales > Xanthobacteraceae > CAWCKS01. The sequence goes on from CAVXOW010000004.1 coordinate 289,901, forward strand.
CCACATGATCCGGGCGCCAAGCCATTGCGGATGGTTGACCAGAACATGAAGCGTCGCCCGCGTGACGGGAATCCCCGCTTGCTGGAGCCGGATACACAACTCCGCGAAAATGTTGTCAACGAAGCGCTCATCGCGCGTGTCGTTTGTCAGCCAGTGGACGACGTCGCTGTCAGAATGCGCGGTGTTGGGATCGATGTTAGGTAGCACGTTCATATCTTGCTCCGGGACAAGCGCCCCCAATCGATGGTGCAGGATATGTCGTGTCTCCGCTCCACGGCGTCAACGGATACCGCTGCAATCTGGTTGCCCGTCCGGGCGGCCACAAGTCTCACGAGGCATGGGCAGGCATGATTTCTCCGCCCCGTTGCGCCCTACTTCATCTCCGCAAGCCGCGCGGCATAGCGCGCCATCTGGTCGACTTCGATGTTGATCTCGGTGCCGGCCTGCCAGCCTTGCAGCGTGGTGACGGCGAGCGTGTGCGGGATGATCAGCACGGTGAAGCGGCTGTCCTGCACGGTATTGACGGTGAGCGACACGCCGTCGAGTGCGACCGAACCCTTTGGTGCGATGAATTTCGCAAGGTCACGTGGCGCTTCGAGCTCGAACTTCGCCATGTCGGGAAAATTCTCGCGCGAGCGGATCGTCGCGATGCCGTCGGCGTGACCGGCGACGATATGCCCGCCGAGTTCATCACCGATCTTGAGCGCCCGCTCGAGATTGAGTTTGGTGCCGGTCGTCCAGCCCCGCGCGGTCGTCATGCCGAGCGTCTCGGCGGCGGCGTCGACCTCGAACCAGGTCAGGCCACTGGCGACGCCGGAGCCAACCACCGTAAGACACACGCCGTTGCAGGCGATCGAGGCGCCATCGGCGATCGTGGTCTGATCGTAACGACAGGTAATGCGCAGCCGATGCAGCTGCCCCTGCGCCACCGCCCGCAAGGCGGTGATCTCTCCGACATCGGTGACAATTCCGGTGAACATTACGCACGCCCGTAAACGCTGAGAAAATCCTCGCCGACGTCCTCGCTAGCACGCTGGCGAAAACGCGGCGACTGCGTCAGGCTTGAAAGAGGTATGCTGTTGAGCGCAGGCACGCCATCGACGCCTATGACCGTCTTGCCGGTGTAGAGCCAGACTTCATCGACCAGATCGGCTTCGACGAAGGACGCGGCAACCCGCGCCCCGCCCTCCACCATCAAGCGCGTGATGCCGCGCGCAGCAAGCTCGCGCAGCACAGCGTGCAGGTCGAGGCCGTGTTGGTCCGCGGCAACGGGAATGATCTCGGCACCGCTTGCCCTGAGCAGCGCGGCTTCGGATGGCTCACCGGAGCTTTCCGCAAACAGCCACAGCGGCGTCGCCCGCGCCGAGCGCGCCAGCCTACTCGACGGCGGCAGGCGCAGGTGCCGGTCCAGCACGACGCGGACCGGCGACAGCTTTGCCATGCCCGGCAGCCGGCAGGTCAGCTCGGGATCGTCGGCGAGCGCCGTTTCGATGCCGATCAGGATCGCATCGTTTTGCGCCCGCTGCAGGTGAACTTTTGCTCGCGACGCCTCGCCGGTGATTGCCACCGGCTTGTGGCCAGCGGCGCCGATCTTGTCATCGGCAGAGACCGCGAGCTTTAACGTGACGTGCGGCCGGCCCGACGTGATCCGCCTGATGTGTCCGGCATGAGCGTACAAGGCCTCGTCCGCACACAGCCCGACATCGACGGCAATTCCCGCCGCACGCAGCCGCGCGTGCCCCTGCCCTGCGACTTCCGGGTTTGGATCCTCGATCGCGCTGACGACACGGGCGACGCCGGCCGCGATCAACGCGTCCGCACAAGGCGGCGTCTTGCCGTGGTGCGAGCACGGCTCGAGCGTCACGTAGACGGTCGCGCCATGCGCCGAGGCGCCGGCGCGCGCCAGCGCCTGCGGCTCGCCATGCGGCCTTCCGCCCGGCGCGGTCCAGCCGCGCCCGACAATCACGCCGTCCTTGACGACAACGGCGCCGACGGCCGGGTTCGGCCAGGTCTGGCCGAGCGTGCGGCGACCGAGCGCCAGCGCCAGCTCCATGAAGCGGCGATCGGCGGCTTGCGACTGTCTGGACTTTCGTGCGTATTGCTCTTCCAGCAGGCGGAAGATCATTTGCGTACGACCGCGGGCCGCGGATCATCCTCGCCCGAAAGCTCGCCGAGCACGGTCTCGAAATCCTTGGCCTCGCGAAAATTGCGATAGACAGAGGCAAAGCGCACATAGGCGACATCGTCGAGCTGGCGCAAATGCTCCATTACGGTCTCGCCGATCACCTCGGACGATACTTCCGACTCGCCGCCGGTCTCGAGCTCGCGCACGATTGCCGAGACCATTTTCTCGACGCGCTCGGGCTCGACCGAGCGCTTGCGCAACGCGACCTGTACCGAGCGCACCAGCTTGTCGCGGTCAAACGGCACGCGGCGGCTGTTGCGCTTGATCACCGTCAGTTCGCGCAGCTGCACGCGCTCGAACGTCGTAAAGCGGAAATTGCAGGTCACACAGACGCGACGGCGGCGGATCACCGCCGAGTCTTCGGTCGGCCGGGAATCCTTGACTTGCGTATCGAGGCTGGCGCAGTTCGGACAGCGCATCGGGCTTGGCGTCTCTTTAGCTGTAGATCGGGAAGCGGTCGGTCAGCTGCCGGACGCGGTCCTTGACCGAGGCCTCGACCAGCGGCGCCTTGCCCTCGGCAGATTGCGCAACGGCATTAAGCACCTCGGCCATCAACTCGCCAACCTGCTTGAACTCGGCGACGCCGAAGCCGCGCGTGGTGCAGGCCGGCGTGCCGACGCGAATGCCAGAGGTTACCATCGGCTTCTCGGGATCGAAGGGAATGCCGTTCTTGTTGACGGTCAGCGCGGCGCGTCCCAGCGCCTTCTCCGACACGTTGCCCTTCAAGCCCTTCGGCCTGAGGTCGACCAGCATCACATGCGTGTCGGTGCCGCCGGAGACGATCTCAAAACCATTTGCACGCAACGTTTCAGCAAGGGCCTTGGCATTCTCCACGACATTCTTCGCGTAAATCTTGAAGTCCGGCCGCAACGCCTCGCCAAGCGCGACGGCTTTCGCCGCGATGACGTGCATCAGCGGGCCGCCCTGCAGACCCGGGAAAACCGCGGAGTTGATCTTCTTGGCGATCGCCTCGTCATTGCACAGGATCAGGCCGCCGCGCGGGCCGCGCAGCGATTTGTGCGTGGTCGTGGTGGTGACATGCGCGTGCGGGATCGGCGAGGGATGCACGCCGCCGGCGACGAGGCCGGCGAAGTGCGCCATGTCGACCATCAGGTAGGCGCCGACCGAGTCGGCGATCTCGCGGAAGCGCTTGAAGTCCCAGTGCCGCGAATAGGCCGTGCCGCCGGCGATGATGAGCTTCGGCTTGACCTCCTCGGCCCGGCGCGCCACCGCGTCCATGTCGATGATGTGAGTGTCCTTGGCGACGGTGTAATGCGCGGCCTTGAACCACTTGCCGGAAATATTGACCGGCGAGCCGTGGGTCAGATGGCCGCCCGCGGCGAGGTCGAGGCCCATGAAGACGTCGCCGGGCTGCAGCAGCGCCAGGAACACCGCCTGGTTCATCTGGCTGCCGGAGTTCGGCTGGACGTTGGCGAAGTTGCAGCCGAACAGTTTTTTCGCGCGATCGATCGCGAGGTTCTCGGCGACGTCGACGAACTCGCAGCCGCCATAGTAGCGATTGCCCGGATACCCCTCGGCGTACTTGTTGGTCATCACCGAGCCCTGCGCCTCGAGCACGGCGCGGCTGACGATGTTCTCCGACGCGATCAGCTCGATCTCATGTTGCTGGCGGCCAAGCTCGTTCTTGATCGCGGCCGCGATCTCCGGATCAGCCTTGGCGAGGTCGGCTGAGAAGAACGAACTGGGGGCCGAAGCATTGGCGGATTTGGCGTAAGAGGTCATGGCGAAATTGCTCCCCCGCCGCAGGGCGCGACGCTGCAGGCGGGCTTCCTAGAGGGGTCCGGATCGGCGCGTGTCGTCTACCATATCGGATAGCTGCGGACCAACTTCTAGAGGCTTTTTGCCCAACTTATCCAATATCTTGGGCATTGGGCGGGGTTTGGCCGCCCCTCCAGGAACCAGCCCTCGCGCGCTGATTCCGGTAAATCCGCAAGTCCTCTGGTCAATTCGACCCGGCCAGGTCTATCCACGCGGAACAAACTTTTTTGCCTTGGGAGGCTCTTCGGCATGGACGAAACCTTCGATCCCGCCGCGCACCGGCGCTACGAGACCCGCTGGTTCGAGGATTTCGCAGCTGGCGAGCGATTCGTGCTGCCCAGCCGGACCATGACGGAGGCGATCTTCCTGGCCTTCCAGGCGGCTTCCGGCGACAACCACCCGATCCACTACGACGTCGAATACTGCCGCCGCCGCGGCATGCCGCATATGCTGGCGCACGGCTATCAGGTTCTGGTGCAGACCGCCGCCGGCGCGGGCAGCTTCCCCTTCATGGTCGAGGACAGCCTGATCGGCTTTCTCGAGCAATCGTCGAAATTCCTGGCGCCAGTCTATGTCGGCGACACGCTCTACCCGACGCTGGTCATCGACGAGATCACGCCAGGGCGCACCACCGGCGTGGTCGGCATGCGCACCACGGTGCACAACCAGAAGCGCGTGCTCGTGATGGAAGGACGGCAGCGCTATCTGCTGCGGAGGAAGCCGGCGTGAATCCAGTCCCGACGCGCCATCCGGCCATCAGCCCGCCGGCGCCCGCCAGCCGAGTCCGGGGAAACGAGCGAAGTCGCGATCGAGCGTGATCCATTCAGCGCCCGCCTCGATAGCGAGCGCAGCAAGCCATGCGTCGGTCACTCGCGGGCCACGCACGTCTGCCTCAATGCAGAGGCGGCGAAAGATGTCCCAGTGCCGCTCCCCCGGCTCGACGAGCTGACAATGGGGTTGGGCGAGAAGGCTGTCGCAAAAAGCGAAGGCCTCCGTAATCGGGCTCGGTGTCGTGAAGATGCGGCCGTTGGTGGTGATGCGAACGACCGCGCTCAGAACAAGCGTTGCCAATCCGAAGCGGGCATCGCCCGAGACAACCTCGACCAGCCACGGCCGGCAAACCGCGTGCTGCGGCAGGTCGGCGCGAAACGCTGAGATCAGGACGTTGACATCCGGCAGGATCATTTGGGGCGCGTCAGGCGCCCGACGTATTCGACATCGTCAGCTTCCCGCAGCCGGTGCAGGTCGAACAAATCAACACCGGGCAGCAATCCGCCGGTGGACTTGCTCACCGGCGGCAGGATACGCTTCACTTTCGCAACCTTGCGATCGTCGGCGATCGCCATCCGCAAACCGTCAGCGATCAGCGACGTGAGGGTGCGGCCTTCGGCTGCGGCCTTACGCTTGGCGCGGTTCAGCAGGTCCTGTGGCAGTCGGACTGTGGTTCGCTCGCTCATATGTCACGACATATGCTGGGAGCGCCGTTATGTCAACGCCGACCAAGGGCCTCACGTCGCGGAGCGCCGGCGTACCCCCAACTCCTGACCAAAAAATCAAAACGCATCGCCCGGGAAAACCCGAACGATGCGCTCGAAGTCTGGGAAGTGTTTTTGTTGTTGCGGGCCGCCGGTCTTGCCGCCGGCTAGCCCAATTCCGTCGGCTGGTCTCAGAGCCGATAGAGGATCTGGTCGGTCCAGAAACGCTCCAGACGATGCAGCGACTTGTTGAGCGTCGCGAACTCGTCGGTGGAGATGCCGCCGACCTGCTCGACCGTCTTGATGTGCTTGTCGTACAGCGACTCGACGATGCGGCGAACCTCCTGACCTTGCGCGGTCAGGCGGATGCGCACCGAGCGGCGATCGACACGCGAGCGCTGGTGGTCGAGGAAGCCCATCTCGACGAGCTTCTTCAGATTGTAGGAGACGTTGGAGCCAAGGTAATAACCGCGCGTGCGCAACTCGCCCGCAGTCAGTTCCTTGTCGCCGATGTTGTAGAGCAAGAGCGCCTGCACCGAGTTGATGTCGGAGCGACCGCGGCGATCGAACTCATCCTTGATGACATCGAGCAGGCGGCGGTGCAGCCGCTCTACCAAGGTCAATGCTTCAAGATAGAGCGGCTGAACTTGCGCTGACTTGCGCGGTTCGCGCTCGGCGGCTTCCACCGCCGTGGCAACAGCTTTCATCATGACACTTCCCCTGTATGTCGATTTTTTTGTCGACTTATTCGACGAAACTTTTGTCCCGTCTGATGGTCGGGAAGTTAGGGGTCGCGTTTGAACATCAGCTTAAATAACAGCATAAAGAGATCGTGAATTGAAAACAGTGAATCATTGATAACCCCTCAAAATTGCTGCGTTTTGTAAGCATCGATTCAGGACAAACCGGACGTGTTCACCGTTCGTCCGGAGGCGCTGTCGCGATACGGAACAGCACCGTTCAAATTGAAAATAATCAGGTAAGACCTGTGCCCAAATCCGTTCAGAGCTTCATAACTATGGTTCGTGCCAGATTGCGCGATTGGAGCGGTTTTGCGCCAACGCCGGAGCAGCCGGGCAGCGCCCGTCCTGTCTTCGCTTTGCGCTGTCAGTACAGACCTCGAAACATCATCCGCGGACGTCGAGCGGTTCAACAATCGCTGGCACCGCGCCCGTAGCAGGATCGCGGCGCCAGATCATCCGGCCGGCCCGTATGCAGGGCCGCTCGATCCAGCGATAGGATACAGCGGCGAGCGGAATGGTTGCCAATACGACCGGCGGACCAACGATCAGCGCGTAGGCGACGGGATGCCCCTCAAACGCGCCACGCAGCAGATTGTCCGAAGTCAGCAGGAATGGAAGGTTCGCGAGGTAGAGGCTGTAGCTGATCCGGCCGAGAAACGCCGCGTGCGGTCTTTCAAGCCAGGCGCCGACCGCCCCGGCCCTCTTGTAGAACAGCATCACAACGAGCAAGGCCGCAAATGTCTCCTGCAACGTACGCGTCGTCGTCATGCTTCGCTCGGTGCAGTGCGCGGCGAGCAGCATGGCCGGGATGATCACCCACACCGCGCCCGGCGGCATTCGATCGGCGATCCAACGCCCGATCGCCGTGGGTATCAGCATTCCCAGCACGATCGGGTACGTGAAAATACGAAGAACAATCCCGACGTCCTGCGGCGGGAGATGGCGCGACGCCGTAACGATCGCGATGCAAGCCAGCACCATCCACACCAGACCACGGTGCCGGAGCACAAGAAACGTGGCAAGCAGCAAAGGCGTTGCGAGGATTTCAGCATTCAACGTTGCGGACTGGCCGAGCACGCCGAAATTATAGAGCAGCAAGTTTTCAATGATGTCCTGCGCGCTCGGCGGGCTGCCAAGGAGGTAGAAGAAACCTGCGGTGATCAGCACCCATACGACGAGCGCCGGGAAGATCCTGAATATGCGGTCGATCGTAAAGCCCGTGCAGATTTCAACTGCGCGCCCGCGTTGACGCATCAGGCTGTTCATGAGCACCGCCCCGCTCAGAACGAAGAAGATCGAGACCGCGGTGATGCCGTTGAACGTCGCTATGGCGAGCCGGGAGGCCAGGTCGCCAACGTTTTGCGCTCCGGCAAGGAAGGGGGTGGTGCTGAGAGCGTCGCCGAAGCAGTGGAAAATGATGACGGCCGAAGAGGCATATCCCCGCAAGCCGTCGAGTTGGTCATTGCGCATCGCGGACACGTCTCCCGGCCCTGGCGCAAGGTGCCGCAGTACACGGCCAGGATAGACAGGATATTTGCGATGGCGCCAACATCAAAGCCCGCAGGAGACGCAAAACACGTTCATTCGATCAGTCTTGCGATCAGTTCTTGCGATCGAATGCGGCCGGCGCCCGCGGACAAGGATTAAGCCCCGTCGAACGCCGCAGTGCCGTTAGCGCGCCCTCACGGTGGCCGCTCGAGCGCCGCCATCCAGGCCAGCGCGAGGTAGGCTGCGAGCAGCACCACTTCCACGATCACGATCAGAAAGTGCCCGCCATAAATGTTCGGGAACATCAATTCGATCACCGCCATGGACACCACGGAGGTGAGCCACACCACCGCACCCCACGGCGTTGCCAGCCAAAGCCCGACCGCGGCGACAAGCTCGATCACGGCGAAATAGATCGTTGCCGCCTGCCACGACATCGGCTGCATCTCGAAGGCGCTGTCGTCAGTGCCGACGAAGCCGGTGACCTCGGCCCAGTGATAGAGGCCCTTGAGCACGGCGACCGCCGCCATCACGCGCAGGTAAATGACGAGCCGTGTGGTCCAGACACCTTCGGCCGCGCGGGAGGTGGCTGGACTGATCGGATCGACCGATCCGGTCTGCAGCTCACGCGTCACCGGTTCCTGGGTGGATTGGTCGGACATCGTTTTGGGCGGTTTCGCTTGCTCAGTTTTGGTTCCAGCGCCGTGACGCCACGGCACCCGAATGCTATTGTGATGCCGACCTTTTCAAGGAGTTTGCTGGCGATGGCAATCAAATTTGGCCGCCCGATCGAGCTGCGCGACACCCCCCGTCGCAGCGAGGCCGCGACCATCGAGGAACGGCTCGACCTGACCATCCGGATGCGGCGCAATCGCAAGTCGGAGTGGGCACGGCGCATGGTGCGCGAAAACGTGCTGACGACCGACGACCTGATCTGGCCACTATTCGTGACCGGTGGCGAAAATGCCCGTATTCGGGTGGCCTCGATGCCTGACGTCGACCGCCTGTCGGTCGATCAGGTCGTGCGCGACGCCGAGCGCGCGGCAAAACTCTCGATCCCCTGCATCGCGCTGTTCCCCTATACCGACCCGTCCCTGCGCGACGAGAACGGCAACGAGGCACTGAACGCCGACAACCTGGTGTGCCGCGCGGTCCGCGCGGTCAAGCGCGAGTTTCCCGAGCTCGGCGTGCTGTGCGATGTTGCGCTCGATCCCTACACCAGCCACGGCCATGACGGCTTGTTGCGCGACGGCGTGATCCTCAACGATGAGACAGTCGCAGTGCTCGCGCAGCAAGCGATCATTCAGGCAGAAGCCGGCTGCGACATCATCGCGCCCTCGGACATGATGGATGGCCGCGTCGGCGCCATCCGCACGGCGCTGGATGACGAAGGATTCCACGACGTCCAGATCATGTCGTACGCGGCCAAATATGCGTCGGCCTTCTACGGCCCGTTTCGCGACGCGATCGGATCGGCGAAGGCGCTGGTCGGCGACAAGCGCACCTACCAGATGGACCCGGCCAACACCGACGAGGCGCTGCGCGAGATCGAGCTCGACATCGCGGAAGGCGCCGACATGGTGATGGTCAAACCGGGCATGCCTTATCTCGACGTGCTGCGCCGGGTGAAAGACGCCTTCGGCATGCCGACCTTCGCCTACCAGGTATCAGGCGAGTATTCGATGATCATGGCCGCGGCCAATAACGGCTGGATCGACGGCGACCGCGCGATCATGGAAAGCCTCATCGGTTTCAAACGCGCCGGCGCCGACGGGATTTTGACCTACTTCGCGGCAACGGCCGCCGAAAAGCTCAAGGCCTCGTCGTAGCCGTCGTAGGATGGGTTGAGCTCTTCGCGAAACCCATCACTACGAGACAGATGTCAGCGATGGGTTTCGCTTAGTCTATCATCGGGCCGTGCCATAGCAGGCGCAGCCTGCGTAAACTTGGCTGCGACGCGAGGACCCGTTGGCTCAACCCATGCTACAGCTGCATCGCGACGGCATTTTTCGGCCTGGATTTGCGATTTCGAGCCACTTGCGCGGGGACGCTTGAATATCCATGTGCTGCTCGGCCAGACGAGGAGCACTCCATGTCCAGCGCCTATTCTGCGGATTTCCGCCCGCACGCCTTCGATCCCTATGATCAGCCCGACCTGTTTCGCGGCGTACTGACGCGGCGTGTCGTCGCCTTCCTGATCGACCTGCTCGTGCTGGCGATCCCGATCGTGCTCGCCGTGCTTTTCATTACGGTCTTCGGCTTGATCACGCTCGGCGTCGGCTGGCTGCTGTTCTGGCTGGTCTCGCCGCTGTCCATCGTTTGGGCACTGGTCTATTACGGCGCGACCCTGGGCGGCCCGCATTCGGCCACGATCGGCATGCGGACGATGGATCTCGAATTGCGCACCTGGTACGGCGCGCCCGGCTATTTCGTGCTCGGCGCAGCGCATGCGCTGGTGTTCTGGGTGACGATATCGTTCCTGACGCCGCTGATCCTGATCGTCGGCCTGCTCAACAGCCGCAAGCGGCTGTTGCATGATATCCTGCTGGGCACCGTGGTGATCAACCGGTCGCTTCGCACCGCAACGCTATAGAGCCAGCCCGGCACCAGCCGATCGTTATGGGAATCGAAAGGTTGTTCCTGCAATCTTCGATAGATTGACGAGCGCGCCAGCCGGCGCGATGCTGGGCCCCTTCATTTCAGTACCAGTTGACGGAACCGGTGACCCACCACTCTCGCGATACTCCGCAGTTCTATCTCACTGCACCGTCCCCCTGCCCTTATCTGGCCGGTCGGAACGAGCGCAAGGTGTTCACTCACCTCGTCGGCGAGAAGGCGGCGGAACTCAATGATCTTTTGACCCATGGCGGCTTCCGACGGAGCCAGTCGATCGCGTATCGGCCGGCCTGCGACCAGTGCCGCGCCTGCGTTTCGGTTCGTGTGGTGGCGTCGGATTTCCGTCCGACCCGCAATTTCCGCCGGGTGATCGATCGCAATTCCGACATTGCCGGCGAGCTGCGCACGGCGGTGCCGACATCGGAGCAATATTCGGTGTTCCGGGCCTATCTCGACGGCCGCCACCGCAACGGCGGCATGGCCGACATGACCGTGCTCGACTACGCCATGATGGTCGAGGACAGCCATGTGCAAACCCGCATCATCGAATACCGCCGGCGGACGGACGAAAAAAGGGCGGCGCGAACCGGCGACCTGATCGGAGTCGCCCTGACCGACGTCCTGAACGACGGACTGTCGATGGTCTACTCGTTCTTCGAGCCGGATGAGCAGAACCGCTCGCTCGGCACCTTCATGATCCTCGACCACATCGCGCGGGCGCGGCGGATGGGGCTGCCCTACGTCTATCTCGGCTACTGGATCGCAGGCTCGCGCAAGATGCACTACAAGAGCCGCTTCCTGCCGCAGGAGCGGCTGGCACCGAGCGGATGGATTCGCGTCGATGCTGCAGGCTCCGCGAGCGAACCGCAGGACTGACCTCGCAAAGATTTCTTGCACTAAACTGCTACGCAGTAGGCGCACGCCGCCGAAGCTCACGCAAATGGGGAAGTGGTCAGGTCGAAGGCAAACCTTGGTTGGAGCGCAAATGCCGATGGGCTAACGCGCGACGAGACAATCGAGAACGCTATTTCTTCAGCAAACCGGTCTTCAGCGGAGACTAGGGGAAATACCGCTGAGCAAACTTTTGGAAGTTTTCCATCAGGAACCGATTTGCTCGCTTACTGATTGGAGCGTCTGGTACCATCATGTCAAAAGCGTGAAAAGCGCCGTCGAATACCTTGAACTCAACCGGTACATTGGCCCGACGTAGACTCTCAACGTAGGTTTTCGTTTCATCCCGAAATGGCTCTGTACTGCCAACGTAGGTGATCGTCGGCGGCAATTTCGTATAATTTGTGCAGCGTGCCGGAGCTGCGTATGGCGTGACGTTCGTCACGCCATCGAGATAACGGGACCATGCCAGCCTGTTGGCCTTTGCATCCCATACGGGCGCGTCGTTTCCAACGGCAGAGGCGCTATTCTGCCGGTCGTCAATCATTGGATAGAGCGGCATTTGAAAGGCTATTTTTGCATCGCCGGTATCGGTCGCCTTGAGCGAGACGGCCGCCGCAAGCCCTCCGCCCGCGCTATGGCCTGACACGATGAATCCATCGGTTCTTCCGCCGATGGAGACCGCATTATCCCTTATCCATAGCAGGGTGTCGTAGCAGTCGTTGAATGCGGCCGGGTACGGCGCTTCAACGGCCTTTCGATAGTCCGGCGCGACAATGATGCAGGGTACTGTCTCGATGAAGTCCCTGATGATCGAGCCGAATTGCTCGGGCACCCCGTAAACGTAACCGCCGCCGTGCAAATACAGCATGACCGGCAGTGGCTCAACTGCCGCGGTTGGCCGATAAACTCTCACACGAATAGGCGGCCCACCATTTCGGCTCGGAATATGCCGCTCCCGGTTGACAAGTCCTCTCGTGTTTTTTCCCCGCAGGACGGCTCTACTGATAAAACGGAGCACGCGCGGAGAGACCCATCTCGTGTGTAAAAAGCCCGCGAGAATCCGCCCAGCGGCATATCTGCTGCGCAGGTCTTTATCCACCATGTCTCGGGTGACCTTCATCCGATACTTCCTGCGTTAAGTCGCGGAACTTCTTCCATCGGATGGGTCTGCAGCAAGTTCACGCAGGCAGCAAGTTCAGAAAGCTAGTCTAGCAGGGCGCCGGCTATCGCAACGTGGCGGTCATCTTTGCTGGGACGGGCGGCCGAAGGCCCAGCCCCCGAGAAAATAACGTGCGTCTCGATGCCGGCATTCTTTCCGGAAGCTGTCCGAAATATGAAATGGTTTGCATCATCGCACCCCTGACGGCTGGCTCGATCTTCGCGCAAATAAACCAGCTGACCAGGACGATCATGGCCAGTTCGACCCATACGGCCAAGGTGGCATCCAGGCCAGCATCGATCAGGACACGAATAATCTCTGCGCCAATGACGTTGTGGGTGAGATAGAGCGGATAGGTGATCAGCCCGAGCGTTCTCCAACAAGCCGGCGATTCACGCGAAGCGGCGGCTGCGGAACGCCTGTTCCTGTTCGCGCCATAGGCAATGAGGCCCACCGCCGCTGCCCAAACCATGATCGGCACGAAGGCTGATTGATCCTTGATGGCGGGGACGCATGTCATAAGGAAAGAGGCAAAGAAGTAGATTTCCGCGGCACCCGAGAGACAGGTGACGGCGACGGCGACCCGCTCGAGCGCCGTCAATTTTCTGTTTGCAGAAATGAAAAGCCAGATGCCCAGCGCAAAAAAGCAGCCATGGTTCAACAGGAATGCCGCGCACGGCACCCGGAACATCAGAATAACGAGATAGGGCAAGTTGGCTGGCGAGAGATCGGGCAAGTTGGCTGGCGTCGTGCATGACAGGACCAGCAACGCGACAGCATTGAACACCGCGCTGTAGACGGTGAGGCCAAAGGCGAGGTGCCGCAGGGTGATTTTCTTCGTGCGCATCGCGCAAAACACGAGCAAATAGAACGCCGTCTCGGCCGCCAGTGTCCAATAGACGGCGTCGAGCGATTGCTTCGTGACTCCCTCGGGAACGAGCAGCATGGCGTGGATGTAGGGCATGATGAATGTGGATGCTGGTGCACTGCCAAAGAGAACCAGAACGAGGACGGTCGCGGTGGCGCAAATCCAGACCGCCGGATAAAGCCTGAGAGCGCGGCCAAGAAGAAACTCTGTCGGCGAAGACCTGCTCGCGGAATTCGCTATGACGAAACCGGAAATGACAAAGAATATTTCAACTCCCACCCAGCCGAACCACGTGAAAGGCGCGGCGGAGGGGTATTGAACATCGGCGGCGACGTAGCGCTCGAAACCTGGGTGGCCAATCGAAACCCAGGCCCAGGACCAGAACATCTGGTGAAAAATAGCGACGCCGAGGGCAGCCCCGAAGCGCAGCGGATCCAGCAGGGGAAAATGGTTCTTCATGGGAGTGCTCAAATGCGTGAAACGGTCCCGTTGTAGATATTGGATCCCTTCACCGAGCTCTGTGAGGTGGGTCACACTTGCTCTGCCCACGGTTCAAATGCCCAGATCGTCGTATGGGTTAGCGGGCGCTCGGTCGCCCAGGACAAGCAATCATGGTCACGACGACCCCAGCTCTTGTTTGCTCCGTCGTTACCGCGGCTGATCACGATGGCCGGCATCGGCACGAGGCGGAGCGCGTTCCCAATTGGTAAGCCGCATACGGCCATGCGAAGCGCCTTCGCGCTGTGTGTTTCTCCTCACGGCGTCATCGAAGGTTTGCCCTTACACCGAGACCACTCTTCATGAGGCGACGCGGTGCCGCTTCAGCCAAACAGGGCTGCGGCCATGACGAACAACGAACATGCGATCACTTTGACTGACGCCGAGCTTAACGAAGGTGTCGGAGGACTAAATCCGCAGCCACTACCTCCCGAGCCCCGGAGTTGAGCCCCTCGATCTTCGAGTATCTTCCGGAGTTTCGGAATCAATCAGCACTTCTCCTTCACGAGCGTATTTCGCGCGTTCTCGTTCTGATTTACGGCGGACCCTCGTCGGCCCTGGCGCGACCTCCTCGCGCCGGGGTCCAGCGTTCGTGAACCGGAACGTTGGTTTGGAAGCCGGCCGTTTTTCCCCGTGCCAATGCCGACGAAGTGAACTCGCGACTTCAGGTTTTGGCAGATTTTGTTGCAAAAGTCGGCTGTGGCGGATCGGGCGGTTAAGCCCTTTGTGAAGGGCCTCGGCTTTAATGCGCCGGGTCTGACGCCCTCTACGTAACTCCAACGCTACGCGATGCACAGAGCCTGAACGGGTGGCGGCCTGGCAACTAGCAATGCAAGTCGCCGCAGGTTCTGGGCGATGGCAGCCAGCACAAACTCATCCTGGGCGCCTCGTGGGCCACGCAGTCGAAGCCGACCGAGCCTCAGGATGCGCTTCAGGTGTGCGAACCGCATCTCGACCTTCTTGCGCTCGCGGCGCGACTGCTCGAAGCCCTCGGTGCCAGCGAACGATCGGGCAATGTCCCGGGCGTGCTCATGGATGTCGCGCGGGATCTTGCGCGATGGCTCCTTTGGACAGCACTGCGGTTTAAGGGGGCATACATCGCAGTCAAGTTTGCTTGCACGATATAGAAGTGTCTTGCCTTCGTGCACGGTGCCGCTCGTCCCGAGCCGCTTTCCGCCCGGGCAATGGTAGACGTCGCTGGTCCGATCATATCGAAAGTCGCTGCGCGAGAAGGTGCCATCATCCCGCTTCGACTTGTCGAACACGGGGATATGTGGCGCGATACCCTTCTCCTCGACCAGCCAGTTCAGCATCGGAGCTGCCCCATAAGCGGTATCGGCCGCGAGCCGCTCCGGCTTGAGACCAAAACGTTCTTCTGTTCGCTCGATCATCGTCTTTGCCGCGCCGACCTCAGCTTGGCGAATGGCCCGGGAGGCCTCGACGTCAACGATGACGCCGAACTTCACGTCGATGAGATAGTTGTCCGAGTAAGCGAAGAATGCCGGCCCCTTGTGAGCTCCGGTCCACTGGGCCGCAGGGTCGGACAGCGAAACGAACTTCGGAACAACGTCGCTGGCGGTGCCCCACGCCGTATCGTCGAGGGTCGCCAGATACTCCTTCACCGCGCGGCTTGACCTCGCCGGATCACGATCCCTGCGCCAATCCTGACCCGCGATTGAGCGCTGCTTGTTGGCGTCGGCCGCAATCAGGCTCGCATCGACTGCAAAGCCTTCGCCACCAACCAGACCAGCTGCAACGCATACCTCGACGACACGTTCGAACACCCGACGGAAAACGTCTCCATCGCGGAAGCGCTCGTTGCGTGCGCGCGAAAATGCCGAGTGATCCGGGACAGCGTCCTCAATGCCGAGTTTGCAGAACCAGCGATACGCGAGGTTCACCTGCACTTCTCGGCAAATCAAACGCTCCGAACGGATCGCAAAAACGTACCCTATAATGAGCATCCGGGTCATTAACTCCGGATCGATCGACGGGCGACCCATCGACGAATAGTGAGGTGCAAGTTCGCGGCGGAGCCAGGCCAGATCGAGAGTACTGTCGATCTTCCGCACCATGTGATCGTCGGGAACTACATCGCCAAGACGAAACTCGTAGAACAGTTGACCTTGGTCACTCTTCAGACGACCCATCATCGATCGACCTCGTCGAGAATCGCGTCAACATGACGGAATCACGCTTCGCGGCTCCTCTCAACGGACTTCTGCAACAAAATCGGCACGAAGCAGACCTCACTGCATGTCTGCTTCGTAGTCGCTGTCGGAGTTAAAGCGGACATCGAGCAAACCACGCTCAGCAAGTTCAATTCATTGCGTCCTTGCTAATCCCCTACCCGCGGGCGCCTACCGCGTAGCGGTTTAGTGCAATCGCCGTTGTCCGACCTTTCACGAGATTGACGAGCAGGGCTGCCGCCAATGATCCGTACTTCAATCGCGGCCCGCGAGTCATTGCAACAGAGTTTCTGCGATGCTGCCAGAACAACTGCAGCCGGCGTCATCGTGCGTGCGCAGCACCGCAGAAACCTCCATCTTATCCGAAATCGGGTGGGAGCTGACCGCCCGGCTTTCTAGATTCACGACAAGTGCAATCTGGAAGGAGCAAGCGATGTCCGCAAACAAGCTGCCGCAACTGCCGGTGGCGTTTCAGCGACTGGCGTGGTCGAATCTGGTTGCGCAATCGGCGGACCAGATTGCGCTCGCAGCAGCACCGATCGTCGCGGTGTTTTCGCTCGGCGTCGCCGAAGGCAAGGCCGGTCTGCTGCAGACGGCCCTGACCTTGCCGTTCGTGCTGTTTGCAATTCCGGCCGGTTTGATGTCCGACCGAATGTCGCGCCCGAAGCTGATGGCAGGCGCCGAAGCGCTGCGCGCGGCGGCCCTGTTTGCGACGCTGTTGCTGCTGTGGACGGGCCTTCTCAACCTGACCCTGCTCGCGCTGCTCGGCGCCGTCGCGGTGTGTGGCACGGTTGCCTATAGCGTGGCCGCGCCATCGCTCGTGCCGTCGCTGGTCACGCAGGATCGCCTTGCGACCGCGAACGCGCGGATTGAACTGGCGCGCACCATCGCATTTGCCGGCGGGCCTGCGCTCGGCGGCCTGCTGGTCGGCTGGGTCGGCGCCGCAGCCGCGTTCGCGCTCGCCGCGGCTCTGTCGGTCGCCGCGACCGTGCTGCTTGGCGGCATCAACGAGCAGCCGCGTCCACTGCCGCCGCGGCGCGAACCGCTGCGCGAGATCCGCGCCGGCGCCGCGTTCGTGTTTGGGCACGCCATGCTGCGACCGGTCTTCATCACGCAGTTCATCTTCAATATCGCGTCGTTCGTGATCTTGTCGGTGTTCGTGCCCTATGCGGTGCGGCACCTCGGCCAGTCGCCGTCGAGTGTCGGCGTCATTCTTGGCATGTATGGCGGCGGCATGGTGATCGGCGCGCTCGGTGCCGCCCGCGTCCTGCGTGTCATTCCGTTCGGCGTCGTGGTCGGCATCGGTCCGATCGCCGGCTTCCTCGCATCGGTGCTGATGGTGCTGACGATCTACCTGCCGTCGCCGTTGCTGGCGGCCAGCAGCTTCTTCCTGCTCGGCGCCGGGCCGATCCTGTGGGTGATCAGCACCACGACCCTGCGCCAGGCGGTCACGCCGCCGTCGCTGCTCGGGCGGGTGTCGGCGATCAACATCCTTGCCTACGGCGCGCGGCCGATCGGTGCCGGCATCGGTGCCGTGGTGGGCGGCACCTACGGCGCCGAGGCTTGCCTCTACGTGGCCTCGCTAGGCTTCTTCGCGCAGATGGTGGTGATCTGGCTGTCGCCCGCCGTCGGCCTGCTGCGCCAACCCGAGATGGTACGCGAGGTGGCGAGCCAGCGGGCCTGACGCGGGCCCGCCTCCGGCCGGTTAATCGATCACCCGCCCAAACTTGTTCGACTTCGGAAAGCCCTTTGGCGCCAAGACGGCCGGCGTCGGCGCGGTTGCCGCGCCAGTCGGCCAGCTCCTTGAGCGTCGCGCTAAACTCGCGCCCGGCAGAATCGCGCCAGGCAAGCCCGTCGGCGGCGACAAAGCAGGCGATGTCGGACAGTCCGCCATCCTTGTATTTCTGCAGGCGAACGCCGCGGCCGCGCGCCATCTCCGGCACCTGGTCGAGCGCGAAAATCACCATCTTGCGGTTCTCGCCGATGACGGCGACGGTATCGCCGACCACCGTGGCAACCGCGCGCGCCTCGTTCGGCGGGCTGACGTTGAGCACTTGCTTGCCCTTGCGGGTATTGGCGACGCAGTCATCCTCGTTGACGACGAAGCCCTGCCCGTCGCGGCTCGCGACCAGGAATTTGCGGCCGCCCTTGTTGGTGAACAGCGAGACGATGTCGGCATCCTGCTCGAGGTCGATGAACAGCCGGATCGGCTCACCGTGGCCGCGCCCGCCGGGCATCTTGCTGGCGTCGAGCGTGTAGAACCGGCCGTTGGTCGCGAACAGCAAGAGCTTCGAGGTGGTCTCGGCGAAGAAAGAGAAGCCGAGCCCGTCGTCGGTCTTGAAGGCAAGGCTCGACAGATCGGACTGCTGGCCCTTCAGCGTGCGCACCCAGCCCTTCTGCGAGACCACGACGGTGATCGGCTCGCGCTCGACCAGCGCCTCCTCGATGGCGGTAACGTCGTGCTCGGGCGCGTCGGCGAACTGGGTGCGGCGCTTGCCGAGCGGCGTCTTCGGCCCGAATTTTTCGCGGAGCGCGGTGACTTCCTCGCTGATCGTCTTCCACTGCTCGTCCTCGGAGGCGAGCAGCGCCTTGACGCCCTTCAGCTCCGCCTTGAGGTCCTTCTCCTCGGTGCGGATTTCGATCTCTTCGAGCCGGCGCAAGGCGCGCAGCCGCATGTTGAGGATCGCGTCGGCCTGCACGTCCGACAGTTTGAAGGTCTTCATCAAGACCGGCTTCGGCTCATCCTCGGCGCGAATGATCTTGATGACCTTGTCGATGTTCAGATAGGCGATCAGGTAGCCGGCGAGAATCTCGAGCCGGGCTTCGATCTGCCCCTGGCGGTGGCGCGTCCGCCGCACCAGGACATCGCGGCGATGGTCGAGCCATTCGCGCAGCACCTCGGCAAGCGAGCTGACCTTGGGGACCTTGCCCTTGATCAGCACGTTCATGTTGAGCGGGATGCGGCTCTCGAGCTCGGTCAGCCGGAACAGCAATTCCATCAGGATCGCCGGGTCGACGTTGCGCGACTTCGGCTCGATGACGACCCGCACTTCCTCCGTCGACTCGTCACGGATGTCGGCGACCAGCGGCAGCTTGCGCTCGGTCAGGAGCTCGGCGATCTTTTCGATCAGCCGCGACTTCTGGACCTGCCAGGGAATCTCGGTGACCACGACGACCCAGGTGCCGCGCGACCCCTCCTCCTGCTCCCACTTCGCACGCACACGAAACGAGCCGCGGCCGGTGGTGTAGGCCTCGGCGATCGAGTCGTGGCTGTCGACGACGATGCCGCCGGTCGGAAAATCCGGGCCCTTGACGAATTTCAGGAGTGCCCGGCTCTTGGTGTCGGGCTTCTTGATCAACTGCAGCGCGGCGTCGCAAAGCTCGGCGACGTTGTGCGGCGGGATCGCAGTCGCCATGCCGACCGCGATGCCCTGCGAGCCGTTCGCCAGCAGGTTTGGAAAAGCGCCGGGCAGAACGACCGGCTCCTTGGTCTTGCCGTCGTAGTTCGGGCGAAACTCGACCGCGTCCTCGTCGATGCCATCGAGCATCAGCCGCGCGACGTCGGTCATGCGCGCTTCGGTGTAGCGATAGGCCGCAGCGCCATCGCCGTCGATATTGCCAAAATTGCCCTGGCCGTCGACCAACGGATAACGCGAGGAAAAATCCTGCGCGAGCCGCACCATGGCTTCGTAGATCGCTGCGTCGCCGTGCGGATGGAAGGTGCCCATCACGTCGCCGACGATCTTCGCCGACTTGGCCGGCGCGGTGCCGGGGTCGAGCCGCAGCAGCCGCATGCCATAGAGGATGCGTCGGTGAACCGGCTTCAGCCCGTCGCGTGCGTCGGGCAACGCTCGATGCATGATCGTCGACAGCGCATAGTTGAGATAGCGCTCTTCGAGCGCTTCGCGCAGCGGGACGTCCTGAACGTCCTGCGGCTCCGGAGGAATCACTGTTTTTCCCATGGAGACGGGTTAGCCGGGACCGCCGACATGAACAAGAAATGAATGGCCCTGCCATCACATGTTCGCAATTGAATGGCCATTATCATGTTGCTGCAGCGCAGCTTTTTGGCTTGCTTCCGAATTGGTCAGTGGACTTGAAGGAGGCGCGGCCTAAGTTGTGGAGCAACGGGCCGAGGTCTTCGGAACCGATTCCGTCAAGGAGGAACAAGCATGCGTCGTTTGATGATGGCCGCCGCAATCGCAGCGTTGGCCGGGGCAGGATCGTTGATGGCCGGTGGCGCACAGGCGCTGCCCGGCGCCGGCGGCCTGCAGGGCACGACTGATACCGGGCTGGTCCAGAAAACGCAGGTCGTCTGTCCGCGTCCGTTCTGGAACGGTTGGCGCTGGGTGCAGCCGCCGTGCCGTCCAGCATTCGCGCCGCGCGTCTACTCGCCTTATGCATACGGTGGTCCGCCCGTCGTCGTGGTGCGGCCGTGGCGGCGGCCCCGCTATTACTACTACTGATCGTCGATCGCGGATTTGATCTGAAGTCGGCGCAGCCTCGCGGCTCGCGCCGATTTTCGTTCAGGCGAGACCGGGCGCGCCGTTGCGCATCACGGCGGCGATGAAGCCGGCGCGGGCGTCGGAGTGTGTCAGCCCCCGCGGCTCGAGCACGTGGCGCTGCAGAAACAACCCGGTGATCGCGAAGCCATCCTGCAGATCCTGCGCCGAGAACGTAACGGCCTCGTCGGCGACAAGGAAGGACGGCAGCCGCATCAGCCGGTCGCGCCAGGGCTCGCCGGCGTCGCGCGAGATCGCGCCGCCGGATTTTGGCGACACGTAGATCAAGTCCTCGCTGACGCCGGTGGCCGCACAGGTCGAAAGATCAAGGCCGAAACCGAGTTCGCCGAGCATTGCGAGTTCGAACCTCACCAGGTTGACGGCCGCTGCCGCGGGATCGTCGAGCTGGTTCAGCGTCTCCTCCAGCAGCTCGTAAATCATCTCGTGCGGATCGCGCTCGGGCAACAGGCGCACCAGCGCCGCGAGATGAGTGACGCCATAGACCGCATGCGACCACGCAAACAGCGACGCCGCGCGCAACTGCAAGCCCTCGATTGCATACATGCCGAGATGTTCGTCGAGCCGGGCGCGCCAGACCGCGCGCACCGAGTTTCCGGGCTGCAGCAAGGGCCGCATCCGCGAACTCGATCCGCCACGCACGAGACCAAGGTGACGGCCATGGCCAGCCGTCAGCAGCTCGACGATGGCGCTCGATTCGCCATGCCGACGCACCCCTAGCACGATGCCGTTATCGGTCCATTCCATCTGTCGGTCGCAGGACTCGCCTGACCGAGCGCGATGGGATTAGAGCAAATCGCCATCGCGCTCTCGCTTTGATGAGCATGATCCTATCGGAAAACCGGTACCCACTCTTCCGGATCATGCTTTAGGTAAGCCCTAGCGCTTGGGGAATTCCAGCCCCATCTCGCGATAGCGCTCGGGATCATCGCCCCAGTCCTCGCGGACCTTCACGAACAGGAACAGGTGCACCGGCCGATCGAGAATCTCGGCAAGCTCTTTGCGCGAATCCGCTCCGATCGCCTTGATCGTGGCGCCGGCCTTGCCAAGCACGATCTTCCGCTGAACTCTCGCGCTCGACAAAGATCGTCTGCTCGATGCGCACCGAACCGTCCTTGCGTTCGTTCCAGCTGGTGGTCTCGACCGTCGACTGGTACGGCAGTTCCTGGTGCAGCTTGCGATAGATCTTCTCGCGGGTGACTTCGGCAGCAAGATAGCGCTCGGGCGCGTCGGAAATCTGGTCTTCTGGATAGAGAAACGGCCCCTCCGGCATCGCCGCCGCCATCGCCGCGCGAAGGTCGGCCACCCCGTCACCCGACAATGCCGAGATCATGAAGGTGTGTGCGAATGCCAGCCGCTCATTGGCGGCTTTCGCAAGACCGAGCAGCGTTTCGCGCGCGACCGTGTCGACCTTGTTGATCACGAGAAACAGCGGCCGGCTGGGTGAGCCGAGCTGTGCCATGACGCCTGATGCTTCGTCATCGAGCCCGCGCTTCGCGTCGAGCATCACGCAGACGAGATCGGCGTCGTGGGCGCCGCTCCATGCCGCCGACACCATGGCGCGGTCAAGCCGCCGCTTCGGCACAAAGATGCCGGGCGTGTCGACCAGGATGATCTGGGCATTGCCTTCCATGGCGATGCCGCGCATCAGCGCCCGCGTCGTCTGCACCTTGCTCGAGACGATCGAGATCTTCGAGCCAACCAGCGCGTTCACCAGCGTCGATTTGCCGACATTGGGCGCGCCGATCAGCGCCACGAACCCGCACCGGGTCGGACCCGGCCGCGCCGACGCCTCCTGTTCAACCATCGATGCCGCTCGCGACGCCCTCGCGCGTCAACAGTTCGAGGGCGGCCGCCTTTTCCGCGGCGCGCTTGCTGCTGCCGGTGCCTTCGGCCGACTTCAGACCCGGCAGGGCAACTTCGATGCGGAAGCGCGGATCGTGATGCGGCCCTGTCCGCTCGACCTCGCGATAGGTCGGCGTCGGCAGGCCGCGGCCCTGCGCCCATTCCTGCAGCACGGTCTTGGGGTCGCGCAGCGCGCGCATCGGCTTGCGCAAGCGGTCGCTCCACGCCCGCTCGACAAACTCGGCCGCCGCCTGATAGCCGCCATCGATGAAGATCGCACCAATGACCGCCTCGCAGATGTCGCCGAGGACGGATTTTCTCAAGCGCTCGGGCGCGCCCACCGCGCCGAGCTTGATGCCTTCATCAAGGCCCAGCGTCCGCGCGACATCCGCGCAGGTTTCCCGCCGCACGAGATCGGCGAGGCGCTTCGACAACTCGCCCTCGTCACCTTGCGGAAAGGCGCGGAACAGCATGTCGGAGACCGCGAGACCAAGCACATGGTCACCGAGGAATTCGAGCCGCTGATAGCTTGCGGTCCGATCGGTGGGCGACTTCAGGGCCGAGACGTGAGTCAGCGCCGAGGCGAGCAGCGCTTGATCAGCAAAGCTGTAACCGATCCGCGCCTCGATATCCTTCGAGACCGTCTTTGCCGCGGACTTGGCGGAGGACTTCCGCCCGGTCTTGCGCGCCTTCCGGGCCGCGCCCTTGCGCTCCGGCTTTTCGGCGGGCTTTACCGGCGCCTTGCCGTCACCGCCGCGGTTGTTCTTGACATCGGTGGTCGGTTCATCGGTCATCGCACGATCGTGAACAGTCGATTCCATCGTACCGCGAACGGCCAGCGCCAGATCTGCCAGGCGTGCTCGCCTTCAGCGATCGAAAAGAAGATCATTTGCGCACGGCCGATCAGATTTTCGCGCGGCACGTAGCCGACCGCCGACAGCACCCGGCTGTCGGTCGAATTGTCGCGATTGTCACCCATCATGAAGAAGTGACCCGCCGGCACCGCGTACACGGGCGTGTTGTCGTAGAAGCCGTTGTCGACGCAATCCAGCAACTCGTAGGTGACGCCGTTCGGCAGCGTCTCCTTCCAGCGCTTGACGCGCGCCGTCGCCTCCGACCCGCACGGGTCCTCGCCAACGAAATCGGAGAGCCGCTCGCGGACCACGGGCTGATCGTTGATATAGAGCAGTCCTTCCCGCATCTGGATACGGTCGCCGGGCAGGCCGATCACACGCTTGATGTAGTCGGTCGTGTCGTCCTTGGGCAACCGAAACACCACGATGTCGCCGCGATTGGGATCGGAGCCAAAGATGCGGCCCGAGAAGATATTCGGCGAGAACGGAATCGAATAGTGGCTGTAGCCGTACGAATATTTCGAGACGAACAGGTAATCGCCGACCAGCAGCGTCGCCTTCATCGACCCCGACGGGATGTTGAAGGGCTGGAACAGCAGGGTACGAATGATCACCGCGATGATGAGCGCGTGGATAATGACGCGGATGGTCTCGCCGACGCCGCTTTCCGCTTTCGTGTTCAGGTTGACGCTCATCATTATTCCACTGTTCGACGACCGACGGACTTGTAAACGGTTGTTCCAAAACGCGCAATGAACGCCAAAAGGCAGTCGTTTTGCGCCCAGACGGGCCTTGGGGCCGGTCGAAAGATGAGGCAAAAACTCCCTGTTTTTCAGGGCTCGCCGGCTTTGCCTGCGGCGACCGCCGAAATTATGACGAAGGCTTGAGCGAGCGGCCAATCGTCGGTGATCGAGAGGTCGATTTGCGCGGTGTGGCCAGGCGGGGTCAGCTTGGTGAGTCGCGCCAGCGCCCCGCCGGTGAGTTTCATTGACGGGCGACCGCCGGGAAGGTTGACCACGCCCATATCGCGCCACCACACCCCCTGGCGGATGCCGGTGCCTAAGGCTTTCGAGCATGCCTCCTTGGCGGCAAAACGCTTGGCGTAGGTTGCGACATAGTTCTTGTGGCTCTTGGCCCGACGTTCGGCTCTGGCACGCTCGGCATCGGTAAAAATTCGGCTGAGGAAACGCTCGCCGTGACGCTCGATCACTTTTTCCACGCGGCGGATGTCGATGAGGTCCGAGCCGATGCCGATGATCATACAGCGGGCCCCGCGGCGGCACGTCCGCGATCCATCGCCGCGCGCATGGTGCGAATGGATTCGGCAAGGCTGACATAGATGGCTTCGCCGACCAGGAAGTGGCCGATATTCAGTTCGACGATTTGGGGCAGCGCGGCGATCTTCTCCGCGGTCTCGTAGTCGAGGCCGTGGCCGGCATGGACTTCCAGCCCGCCCTGCTTTGCAAGTTTGGCACCGGCAACGATGCGCTGCCATTCGCGCTCGGCGGCCGCCTCATGTCCGTCGACCACCGCGTCGCACCACGCGCCCGTGTGAATCTCAATGACCGGTGACCGCACACGAACGGCCGCCTCGATCTGCGCGGTGTCGGCGCCGATGAACAGCGAGACGCGAATGCCGGCATCGGTAAAGCGCGCGATCAGCGGCGCCAACACGTTCTGTTGCCTGATCACATCGAGACCGCCTTCGGTCGTGACTTCCTCACGCCGCTCCGGCACGAGGCAGACGGCATGCGGCCTGGTTGCCAGCGCGATTTGCACCATCTCGTCGGTCACGGCCATCTCAAAATTCAACGGCTTGGAAATCTCGGCCTTGAGCCGCGCCATGTCGTCATCGCGGATATGCCGGCGATCCTCGCGCAGATGCGCGGTGATGCCGTCGGCGCCGGCCTCGATCGCAGCGAGCGCCGCGCGCACCGGGTCGGGCCGCTGACCGCCGCGCGCGTTCCTGACGGTTGCGACATGATCGACGTTGACGCCGAGGCGAAGGAATGGAGCAGACGACATCAGAAGGAATTCCGAAAGGACGGGAAATCAGCCATTGACGCGTTCGACCTGCGCGACAATGGCCTTGGCGCGCAACTGCGAGATGATGCCGTTGAGATGCTTGAGATCGTAGACCTCGAGATCGACGGTAATCTCGGTGAAGTCGGGCGATTTACGGCTCATATGGATGTGATCGATATTGCCGTCGTGCTCGGCGATCACGGTCGCAAGCTGTGCGAGGCTGCCGGGCTCGTTGACCTGCTGGATGAACAGCCGCGCCGGAAAGCGTTGCTGGGTCTCCGGATCGACATCCCAGCGCACGTCGAGCCAGCGCTGCGGCATGTCTTCGAATTCCTTCAGCGCGGGCGACTGGATCGGATAGATGGTGATGCCCTCGCCCGGGGTCACGATGCCGACAATGCGATCGCCGGGGACGGCTCCGCCGTTGGGTGCAAAACGGACCGGCAAGTCCGAGTTGATGCCGCGGATCGGGATCGGCGTGCTGTGCCGCGCGCCGGCGGCCGCGACCGGCGTGCCCTTCGCCCTGCGAAGCGGCGACGTCGCTCCAACCCGCTCCTCGCGATAGTCGGGATACATTGCACGCGCAACGTCTGACGCCTTCATCTCGCCGCGGCCGACCGCAGCCATCACGTCGTCGATCGACGCACGCGCCAGCCGCGGCAACGCGCCCTTCAGTTTCTCGTCCGTGTATTCCATCTTCGCGCGCTGGAACAGGCGCTCGACGATGCGGCGACCAAGTCCGGCATATTGCGTCCGGATCGCAGTGCGCGTTGCGCGGCGGATCGCCGCCCTCGCCTTTCCGGTTACCGCGAGCGATTCCCATGCCGCCGGCGGCGCGGACTGCGCACGCGAAGTCATGATCTCGACCTCGTCGCCGTTCTGCAGTTCGGATGCGAGCGGCGCGAACTTGCCGTTGATCTTGCAGCCGACCGCGCTGGTGCCGACGTCGGTGTGAACGGCGAAGGCAAAGTCGATCGCGTTGGCCTTGCGCGGCAGTGCGATCAGCTTGCCCTTCGGGGTAAAGCAGAACACCTGGTCGTGGAACAATTCGAGCTTGGTGTGCTCCAGGAATTCTTCCGGGTTTGATCCCTCGGAGAGCACGCCAATGGTATGCCGCAGCCAGGCGTAGGCATTCGATTCGATCCGGAGCAGGTCGGTCGGCGAGCCGATGCCATCCTTGTACAGGGCATGAGCCGCGATGCCGTACTCGGCGATCCGGTTCATCTCCTCGGTTCTGATCTGCAGCTCGACGCGCTGGTTGCCTGGCCCGATCACGGTGGTGTGGATCGAGCGGTAGTCGTTCTGCTTGGGCGTCGAAATGTAGTCCTTGAACCGCCCGGGCACGACCGGCCAGGCGGTGTGAACGACGCCGAGCGCGCGGTAGCAATCCTCCAGCGTGCCGACGATGACGCGAAAGCCGAAGATATCGGAGAGCTGCTCGAAGCCCACCGATTTCCTCTCCATCTTGGTCCAGATCGAGAAGACCCGTTTGCGGCGGCCTTTGACCTGCGCCAGCAAACCATGTTTGGCGAGGCTGGCCGAGAGTTGCTCTTCAATCTCGCTGATGAGATTCAGGTTTCGCTCGGTCAGGACCGTCAGCCGCTCGGTGATCACCGCATGGGCATCCGTGTCGAGCTGCCGGAACGCGAGGTCCTCGAGCTCCTCGCGCATCTCCTGCATACCCATCCGGCCGGCGAGCGGCGCATAGATATCGAGCGTCTCTTCGGCAATGCGCTGCCGCGACGCCGCAGGGACGAAATCCAGCGTGCGCATGTTGTGCAGGCGGTCGGCGAGCTTGACCAGCAGCACGCGGACGTCGTCGGCGATCGCAAGCAGGAGCTTGCGGAGGTTCTCCGCCTGCTTGGCCTCGCGCGAGACCAGGTCGAGCTTCTTCAGCTTGGTCAGGCCCTCGACCAGCGCGCCGATCTCGTGACCGAAAATCTGGTCGATCTCGGCGCGAGTTGCCTCGGTGTCCTCGATCGTATCGTGAAGCAGGGCGGCGACGATGGTCGCATCGTCGAGCTTCAGGTCCGTCAGGATCGCGGCGACCTCGAGCGGGTGCGAGAAATAGGGGTCGCCGGATGCGCGGGTCTGCTCGCCATGGGCGCGCATTGCATACACGTAGGCGCGATTGAGCAGATCCTCATTGGTGTTCGGATTGTAGGCACGGACGCGCTCGACCAGGTCGTATTGCCGCATCATGCGGCGGCCAGACCGCGGCGCGCCGCGCGGCACAGTCGCCCCCGGCGAGTGGGCAAGCTGCCCCGCCGTGGCCTCCATCTGCCTGACCCTGCGCCGTCCCTGCACCATCTCAGCGACCGCCGGCTGCAACGAATTTCGCAACGTTCACAGCTTGAAATATCGCCGTTATCCAACTGCTCCGCAAGCAAACACGAAAAAGGTGAATAAAATTAAAGGTCCGGGGCAATGCTCCGGACCTTTACGAAAATTTCGCGTTGTCGAGGTGGGAGGCGCTTTACGCCTACTCTTCTTCCTCGGGCTGCTCGTCCGGCGGGACCAGGCCTTCGAGGCCCTTGAGCAGCTCCTCTTCGGTCATCCGCTCCATCGCGACCTCAGTGTCGTCGGCATCGACGCTGGCGCCGGCCGAGCCAATCAGCGGCACGGTGTCGGGCTCGGGCTCATCGACCTCGACGAATTTCTGCAGCGAGTGGACCAGCTCTTCCTTGAGGTCCTCAGGCGAAATGCTCGTCTCGGCGATCTCGCGCAGCGAAACGACCGGGTTCTTGTCGTTGTCGCGATCGATGGTCAGCTGCGAGCCGGATGAAATCATCCGCGCGCGGTGCGCCGCCAGCAATACGAGGTCAAAACGATTGGGGACCTTGTCGACACAGTCTTCAACGGTGACTCGCGCCATTGATCGAAAGCTCCAAAACGGCTCAAGAATTTGGGATGGGCCGTAAGTATAGCGGCAATGTCGCTTCCGCAAGCGCCAATTTCCAAATTCATGCCTTATCTTAGCTCAATTCGGCGTCCATTTTTGGTGTGCTGACGGAGGCTCTTTTACGCTGCGGGACGTTAAAGCACCGTTGAAGCCTGCTCTGCCGATATCCGGTCGCGCTCGCCAAGGAAATCGACGACAGAAATAAGTGATGCGATGTGATTTGCATAAACGCTGATGATGATTTTGACTTAAGCGTTAGCGAACGTCAGATTCCGTTCCGCGAATAACCCCAACAAACGACGAGACGGACTTTAATGCCTTCCACAATTCATAAGATTGCCCTGTTCATTGACGGCGCGAACCTCTACGCAACCGCGAAAACGCTGGGATTTGATATCGATTACAAGCGCTTGTTGCGCGAGTTCCAGGGCCGCGGCGAGCTGCTGCGCGCGTTCTATTACACAGCTGTGATCGAGGATCAGGAATATTCGTCGATCCGGCCCTTGATCGACTGGCTCGACTACAACGGCTACACCGTCGTCACCAAGGCGACCAAGGAATTCATCGATCAGACCGGCCGCCGCAAGATCAAGGGCAACATGGACATCGAGCTCGCGGTCGATGCCATGGAACTCGCCGAGCATATCGACGAAATGGTGCTGTTCTCCGGCGACGGCGATTTCCGGTCGCTGGTGGAAGCTGTGCAACGCCGCGGCGTCCGAGTGACCGTGATCTCGACAATCTCGACCCAGCCGCCCATGATCGCCGACGAGCTCCGCCGCCAGGCGGACGTCTTCGCCGATCTTGTCACCCTGCAGGCCAAGATCGGACGCGACCCGGCGGAACGGAGCGAGCGGCCACCTCGGGAGCCGCGCGAGCATCGTCATACGCCGCAGTTCCTGCAGAAGAGCACGATTGCGCCACGCGGCGGAGATGACGACGACTTCGACGAGGACTGAGGCCAATCCGGTGGGCGCTGCGGCGTCCGCCCCGTCACCGGCTAGCGACTGCCCGCTCTGCCCTCGCCTGCGAAAGCTTTCGGCTCGAGAACCGCAAGAAGCAGCCGGACTGGTTCAACGCGCCGGTTCCGGCCTTCGGGTCTGCTGACGCCGAGGTGCTGATCGTCGGACTGGCTCCGGGCCTGCAAGGCGCCAACCGCACCGGGCGTCCCTTCACCGGCGACTACGCCGGCGACCTGCTCTATTCGACGCTGCTGGATTACCGCTTTGCCGAAGGCAACTACGACGCGCGGCCCGACGATGGGCTCACACTGCGCAACTGCCGGATCGCCAACGCCGTCCACTGCGTTCCGCCGCAGAACAAGCCGCTGCCGCTGGAAATCAACACCTGCCGGCAATTCCTGATCGCGCGCATCGGCGAGATGCCCAGGCTGCGAGCCGTCGTCGCGCTTGGCCGTATCGCCCACGACTCGACGGTGAAGGCATTGGGATTATCGGCAGCGCGCGCGCCGTTCGGCCATGGCGCGGTCCACGAGGCGAACAAGCTCAAGCTCTACGACAGCTATCATTGCTCGCGTTACAACACGAATACCGGCGTGCTGACGCCCGAGATGTTCAGGTCGGTGTTTGCACGCGTGCGCGCCGACCTTGCGCGCCGACTTGATGACAGGATCAACGCGGATTGGCCTGCAGCCAGGCCAGCACCTCTCCTGCGTTGCTGTCAGGCGGAAATACCGGATAGAACACCTTCGCAACGCGTCCATCGTCGATGACGACGGCGAGCCGCTTGATCAGGGTTTGTCCGGCAACCTGCATCGTCGGCAAGCGCATGGCACGCGCGAGCTCGAGCTTCTCGTCCGAGAGCACGGGAAACGGCACGTGCAAGCGTTCGACCATCTCGCGCTGGTAAGCAATTGACTGCGTCGACAGGCCGAAGACGCCTTGCGCCCCTGCTCGCTTCAGATCGGCGAACAGGTCGCGGAACGAGCAGGTCTGCGGCGTGCATCCCCGCGCGCCCGGGATCATGTCCCAGTCGTCGACCAGCGACGCTTTGCCCGGCTGTCCGGTGCGCGGATAGGCGAAGACAACGATCCGCCCCTTGAGCGCGGCGAGCGCCACGGTTGTCCCATCGGTTGCCGGCAACGCAACGGGAGCAACAATTGCGCCTGCCAGATGATTTGCTGCGCCGTCGTCGGCAGGCGCCGGGATTTTCGACCAGTCCACGTTGAGCAGGTTCTTTTCGGTCATCGCAGCCATCGTCCGGTCCTTCAACCCCGCGCCCGCAGCAAGCGGCCCTTTTCCCTATTCCAGTCGCGCTTGCGCTCGGTCTCGCGCTTGTCGTGCAGCTTCTTGCCCTTGGCCAGCGCCAACTCGATTTTCGCGCGGCCCTGCTCATTGAAGTAGAGCTTGAGCGGCACCAGCGTCATGCCCTCGCGCTCCACTGCGCCAATCAATTTGTTGAGTTGCCGCCGGTGCAGGAGCAGCTTGCGCGGCCGCTTTGGCGCATGGTTGAAGCGGTTGGCCTGCAGATATTCGGGGATGTTGGCGTTGACGAGCCAGATCTCGCCATCGCGTGAATCCGCGTAGGCTTCGGCAATGGTCGCCTTGCCGGTGCGAATCGATTTCACTTCAGTGCCGGTCAGCGCGACACCAGCCTCGATCGAATCTTCGATTGCGTAGTTGAAGCGCGCCTTGCGGTTCTCGGCAACGACCTTGATCTTGCGCTCGTTCTTCTCAGCCATTGATCTCGTCAGCTTTGGCGCTGCTTCAGCAAATCCCGGATTTCGGTCAGGAGTTGCTGCTCCGGCGTGACCTTCGGTGCCGCCGGCGGCGGCGGTTCGGTGCGCTTCAGCGTGTTCATGGCGCGGACAACAAGAAACAGCGCAAGCGCCACGATCGCGAAGTTGATGCACAACGTCAGGAAATTACCCCAGGCCAGCACCGCGCCCTGCTTCTTGGCGTCGGCCAGGTTGCTCGCGTTCACCGCTTTCGACAGCGGAACAAAGTAATTTGAGAAATCGAGCCCACCCGTGACCGCGCCGATCATGGGCATGATCACGTCGGCGACCAGCGAATTGACGATCGCCCCGAACGCCGCGCCGATGACGATGCCGACGGCGAGGTCGACAACATTACCGCGCAGCGCAAATTCCTTGAATTCCTTGAGCATTGACGTCTTCCCTCACGCCGCCGGACCGACGCGTGACCTCGAAAGGGATTTAATCGGCAACTGTTTCGGAAGTTGCGTACGCCGTTGCGGGACGCGCACTGAGATCAGTTGAGCAGTCCGGCATGCACCATTGCATTGCGGACGGCGGTCTTGGCGTTGTCCGACAGCGGCACGATCGGCAGCCGCGCGGTGTCGGCGCACTTGCCGATCAGCGACAGCGCATACTTTATCGGCGCGGGCGATGCCTCGATGAAGAGATCGACATGCAGCGGCAGCAGCTTGTCCTGGATCTTGAGCGCCTTGCCGAAATCGCCGGCGAGGCAGGCATTCTGGAACTCCGAGCAAAGCCGCGGCGCGACATTCGAGGTCACCGAAATGCAGCCGTGGCCGCCATGCGCCATGTAGCCAAGCGTGGTTGCATCCTCGCCGGACAGCTGGTTGAAATCCTCGCCCATCGCAAGCCGCTGCTGCGAAATCCGCACAATGTTGGCGGTGGCGTCCTTCACACCCGCAACGTTCTTCAGTTCGAACAGCCGCTTCATCGTCGCAACCGACATGTCGACGATCGAGCGGCCCGGAATGTTGTAGAGGATGATCGGGATGTCGATCGCGTCGTTGATCGCCTTGAAGTGCTGGTACATGCCTTCCTGGGTCGGCTTGTTATAGTAAGGCGTCACGACGAGCACGGCGTCGGCGCCGGCCTTCTGCGCATGCTGTGCGAGTTCGACCGCTTCCTTGGTCGAATTCGAGCCTGCGCCGGCGATGACAGGCACGCGTCCCTTCGCCTCCTCGATGCACCACTGGACGACCCGATGATGCTCCTCGTGCGACAGTGTCGGGCTCTCGCCGGTGGTGCCGACCGGGACGAGCCCATGGGTGCCCTCCGCGATCTGCCAGTTCACCAGACCGCGGAACGCGGCCTCGTCGAGCGAGCCGTTCTTGAAGGGCGTCACCATGGCGGTGAATGATCCACGGAACCTGGTCTTTGCTGCCATGACGACCCTCCAAACCGCCGGCCGATGAATTTCTCTGCGCCGGCCAACGCTTCAACCGGCTCAACACATAACGGGTTCGGCGGTCTTATGAAAGGCCGAGCCCAGAAAGAGCCTGTGATCTGCCTCGCCGGTCTCGATTTTGCCAAGGAGCTTGGGCAGGGTTGGCGGAGTTCCCGTCGCGTTTGGTTTTTGTCAACGTTCAGAATGCAATAGAGATATTGCCTGAAGCGAGGCGTCGATTCGCCTCCTGCCCGACGTGGCCCGGAGTGCCAGTGACCCCAAAGCCGTCCCAGCCGACCAAGCGGATGCCGTCTCGCGGCCATCGGTTGCGCCTGTCGAGGGGGCTGCTGGTTGGCGCGGTCGCGGCCCAAGTGCTGATCATAGCTGCGCCGGACAGCTCTGCCGCCGTTCCCCTGCCAAAGCCGCGGCCGGCGGTACGGAGCGCGCCGCAGAGGCAAGCGCCGAAGCAAATATCGCCGTCGGCGGCGGTAAAGCCGCTGCAGCCGTCAAAGCAACAAATCGCGCGCAAGCCGAGCGCGCCGATGGCCGTCGCCGCGACGTCCGCGACCTCGCAAGCCGACCGCGATGCGCTGGAGCGCATCATCGAGTTGCTCGGCAATCGCAACGCCGCCGACGCCAGCCAAGTCCGCGACACCATCAGCGACCCGGTCGCGCAAAAGCTCGCCGAATGGCTGATCCTGCGCAGCGAGGACAACGGCGTGCCGGCGGAGCGCTATCGCGCCTTCATCAGTGCCAATCCGAGCTGGCCTTCGTTGAACCTGTTCCGGCGGCGCGGCGAAGCCGCGCTGTGGGACGACAGGCGCGAGGACGCGGCGGTCATGAGCTGGTTCGCAAACGACACGCCGCTGTCGGCGAAGGGCAAGCTCTGCCTCGCCCGCGCGCTGCTGGCGCAAGGCGATCGCCGCAATGCCGAGAAATATCTGCGCGAAGCCTGGCGCGGCGACCCGATGTCGCGCGACACGGAAACAGCCGCGCTCGAGCAATTCGGCGCGCTGCTGACGGCCGGCGATCACAAGGCGCGGCTCGACTTTCTCGTCTTCACCGACGACACGGCAGGCGCGATGCGCGCGGCCGAGCGGCTCGGTTCGGCCTATATCGCGATCGTGAAGGCGCGCATGGCCGTCAATCGCAAAGAGGAGACGAAGGCGAAGGCGCTGCTCGATGCGGTGCCGGCTGAGGTCCACGGCGATCCCGCCTATATGTTCGGCCGCATCCAGTATCTCAGGCGCGCCGACAAGATCGCGGAAGCCGCAGACTTCATGCTGAAGGCGGCGCGCGATCCGTCAAAGCTCGGCAATCTCGATGAGTGGTGGATCGAGCGGCGGCTGATCTCGCGCAAACTGCTCGATACCGGCGACTACCGCACGGCTTATGCGATCGCGCGTGACGCGGCCCTGCCCAACAAGGACATCTACCAGACCGAGCAGCAGTTCACCGCCGGCTGGATCGCGCTGCGCTTCCTGCGCGATCCCGCAACCGCGCTGCAGCACTTCGCCCGCATCGGCGTCGGCTCGAACAATCCGACCGCGATCGCACGCGCCGGCTACTGGCAGGGACGCGCGCTCGAAGAGCTCGGCCGAACCCAGGAGGCGCGCGCCGCCTATCAATCCGCCGCCGAGCAATCGACGAGCTACTACGGCCAGCTCAGCCGCGCGCGGCTTGGCCTGCCGCAGATTGCGCTGAACGACGTGCCCGATCGCGCTTCGCGCGGCGGCCAGTACGAAGTCGTGCGTGCGGTAGAGTTGCTCTACGCACTCGATGAGCGCGCGCTTGCGGTGCCGATGCTTGCCGACATGGGCGAGCGCGCCGACGATCCGGTTGCGCTTGCGGCACTCGCTGACCTCGCTGGGCGCAACAGCGACGCCAAAGGCATGATCCTGGTCGGCAAGGCCGCGCTCAATCGCGGCTACCCGTTCGACTACTACGCCTATCCGGTCTCGGGCATCCCAAACTTCCAGCAAATCGGTCCGGAGGTCGAGAAGAGCGTCGTTTACGCGATTGCGCGCCAGGAGAGCCAGTTCGACCAGAGCGTGGTGTCTCCGGCGAAGGCGATGGGCATTCTCCAGGTGACGCCGGAAGCCGGCAAATACGTCACGCGAAAATATGGCGCGACCTACGACCAGAAGCGCCTACTGACTGATGCGTCCTACAACGCAACGCTCGGCGCGGCCGAACTCGGCGGCCTGCTGCAGGATTATCGCGGCTCCTACATCATGACGTTCGCCGGCTACAACGCCGGCCGCGGACGTGTGAAAGAATGGATCGAGCGCTACGGCGATCCGCGCGATCCGTCGATCGATCCGATCGACTGGGTCGAACGCATCCCGTTCTCCGAGACACGCAACTACGTGCAGCGGGTGATGGAAAACCTGCAGGTCTATCGGTCGCGGTTCGGCGGCGGCTCAAAGCTTCTGATCGAGGCCGACCTCAGGCGCGGCGGCGGCTCGGGCGAAAATTGAGTTGACCACCGGTGACGCGCAAGTCATTGCCGGAGAAGCTGTTTTCGCTGGATTTTGCAGACTTTTGGCGGCCGCGGGCTACTCAATTACTGCCAGATTCTGGCAGCATCTAATCAAGAAAGGAATCTCGATGGCTGAATCGCCTTCCGGCCAAAGCGAGGGCGGGCGCAAGGACGCGCTGACGGCCCAACCTGCAACGCCGCGCGATCCGCGCACCTTCGTCACGCACGCCTACGATGAACACACCGTCGATCTCGGCGAAGTCGTCATGAACTACGCCGAGACCGGCTCGCCCGCGAATCCTCCTCTCCTGCTGATCCCCGGCCAGACTGAATCGTGGTGGGGATACGAGAAGGCGATGGCCCTGCTGGCCAACGATTTCCATGTCTTCGCTGTCGATCTTCGCGGCCAGGGCCGAAGCACCTGGACGCCCGGCCGCTACACGCTCGACAACATGGGCAACGACCTCGTCCGCTTCATTGCGACAGTGATCAAGCGACCGGTCGTGACCAGCGGCTGCTCGTCGGGCGGCCTGTTGTCCGCCTGGCTCTCCGCCTTCGCCATGCCCGGACAGTTGCGCGGCGCAGTGTGCGAGGATCCGCCGTTTTTTGCGTCCGAGACCAGGCCCCTCGTGGGTCAATCGATCAAGCAGCAGGCGGTCGGGCCCGTGTTCCGGCTGAATTCGATCTATCTCGGCGACCAGTGGCGCGTTGGCGATTGGGAAGGTTTGCGCAAGGCCGCCGCCGTCGACCCCTCGCCGGTCTTCCGCGTGCGTCCCATTCCGCCCGAGCCGCCGCAGAACATGAAGGAATACGATCCGGAATGGGGACGCGCGTTCTGGGAGGGCACGGTCGCGATGAGCTGCCCTCATGAAACGTTGCTCTCGCAAGTCAAGGTGCCGTTGCTGCTCACGCATCACGCGCATCATGTGACCGAGAGCTGGAAACCTGTTCGGCGCCTACTCCGACCTTCAGGCCGCCAAGGTCCGCGATCTGGTCGGTCAGGCGGGCGTGCCGATCGAGTATGTGTCGCTGCCGGATGCAGCGCACGCCATGCATTTCGCCGACCCGCCGCGGTTCGCGCAGGTCGTGAGTGGATGGGCCAATCAACTGCCGACGTGATTTAGGTCTCGCTGACTCGTTCGTCGAAGAAAGCGAGTTGCTCGGCGGGCAAAAATTCGCCGGCAAAGGCACGGCGGCGCAAGTCTTCGCGCGATGCCCCGTGTGTACCTTGCCGGCCAACAAAAAAACCCCGGCAGCATCCCGCCGGGGCCCCAACGTTTCGTCGCTCGCCAGCTCAGAAGTAACGGCGCACCGTGAAGTAGCCGGACAGGAACGCGTTGTCTTTCAGCCAGTAGATCGTGGCGGGCTTCACACCGTCGCTTACACTCCCGGCGTAGGTCTGGCCGTTGTTCCAGGAGTGGTGCAACGAAGCCAGGACCTCGGCGCCGATCACGAAGTCCTTGACCGGGGTCCACACCGTGCGCGAGCCCACGGTTGCGATCGAATAGTCCATGTTGCAAACGCCATTGCCCAAACGACCCGTGAGCGTGCTCGCGCCGGCGCCGCCGATCTGCGCGTTGCAGAGAATGGCGTTTGCAGTCGCACCGTAGTGCCAGCGGACGTAACCGGAGTTCAGGCTGGTGGCCCACTGCGCATTCCAGTTGTGCCAGAACGCGATGTTGCCGCCATACGTCGTCGTCAGCTTCAGGTCGGTGCCGTTCGCATAGACGGCGTCGTAGAGATAACCAAAGTCCAGCGTCTGGTAGGTTCCGGCCGGCGCGGAGCCGTACGCGAACATTTCGGGCGAACCCGTCAATCCGCCATTGCCCTCATTGTAGGTATAGGCCGACGCACCGACGGCGTAGGCGCCGCCGAGTGCAACGAAGTCGCCGGTGCCAGTCGGCACGTTGATCTTGATGCCGGCGGTTCCTGCGCCACCCCACTTGTCAGCCGGATTGACCACTCGGCTCGAGCGCTCCGTAGTAAAGCGCATGGTTCAAGTGTGCCGCACCAGCGACCTGAAAGACGCCCCAGGCCTGATCGACACGCAGCTGACCCACGACATCAGGCGCGCGCTGGCCGCCGCCCGAGTTGTTCAGCGAGCCGGGTACACCAAACGCCGCGGCCGTGGCGGCCGCGGCCGAGCCGAACACTGCAGCGTTGTTGGCGGCAATCGTCGCGGGCGTCGAAACGAGAGCCGCACCGCCATTGAAGATCGACCGGTCGCTGCCGAAGTTCGAATAGGGCTTCGACTCTTCGACCGACAGCGAGCCCGACACGCCGTTGCCGAACTGATGAGGTGTAGGCGGTGACAAAGCGACCGTTCGACCAATCCGATGTGCCGAGGTTCACGCTGACGCCGAAGTACGAGGCGTTGTCCCATGGCATCGAAAAATACGAATCCTGCACCCGGCCGATCAGGAAGCCGCCCCACTGGATGAAGCCGACGTCGATGCCGAGCGTCTGCACCGGGCCGAGGTTTCCAGCCTGCTGACCGAACGCATTGCCGCTCGTCGTGGCAAACTCCCACTTCACCACAGCGTAGGAGCGCAACAGGCCGTATTCGGTTTGCTGCCGCACATCCATGTTCAGATAGACACGCTGGCGATTGTACCAGTAGTCCTCCGCGCGATCCTGGAACGCCTGGTTGGAGCCCCAGTTCTGAGTGTGGCTGCCGCCCGCAAAGAACGAATATTCGGCGCGTAGCTGGCCGCCGATCCGAATGCACGTGTCGGTGCCGGGGATGTAATAAAATCCGACGCCGTAGAGCGAGCAGATCTTCACGTACTCAGCTGCCTTGGCCTTCACCGGCAGATCGGCAGCCTCGGCTCCGGCGCTCGCGGCAAGTCCCGCTACCGACGCCAGCAGAAAACTCCTCACGACTTTCATTCCAAATCTCCATCCACCTCGCTGCTCAAGCAGCTTGCCGTTGGCCCGGCCAGCGCCGGCGTGCAAAAGCCGTCACGCCTCTTGATCTGAGGACCGTCCTGCCAGCCGGGTTAGCGCTGCTGTGTGAACGCCTGCCGACACCTGCGTCACGTTGCGGTGAAACCGCAGCGGATAGCGCAGTGCCGACTGCGCGATTGTTGAGCAATTGGCAGGGAATGCGGCGCTGAACAGAAGGAGGCTCGGCGCGCGACGGCGCTAACGGAGCGGTGCTTCATCTGAACGAAAATGCCGCGTCCGCATCATCGTTGCCCGCGGCAAAAAAGCAAAACCCCCGGCGGTTTCCCGCCGGGGGCCTTGAAGTCTACGCCGTCAGGCGTCGACGATCAGAAGTAACGACGAACCGAGAACAGGCCCGAGACGTAGGCGTTGTCCTTCAGGAAGTAGACCGTCGCCGGCTTGAACCCGATGGCGACCGGGCTGGTGTAGGTCTGGCCGTTCATCGAAGAGTGATGGAACGAGGCCAGCACTTCCGCACCGATCACGAAGTCCTTGACCGGGGTCCACACGGTCCGAGAACCGATGGTCCAGATCTGGTAGTCGTTGTTGCAGCCTGCGAGACCGGCGCCGAGGCGACCCGCCTCCGTGCCACCGCCAGACATCGGCGCCGTGCAAATGATGTTATTTGCAGCTGCGCCGTAGTGCCACTTGACGTAGCCGGCATTCAAGCTGGACGCCCACTGCGGGCTCCAGTTGTGCCAGAAGGCGATGTTGCCGCCGTACGTGGTGGTCAACTGCAACTGACCGCCGTTCGCGTAAACGGAGTCAAACAGGTAACCGAAGTCCAGCGTCTGGTACGTGCCAGCAGGCGCGCTGCTGTAGGCGAACATGCCCGGGTCACCGGTCAAACCGCCACCCTCGTTGTAGGTGTAGCCTGATGCACCGACAGCATAGGCACCGCCGAGGGCAACGAAGTCACCTGTTCCCCACGGAAGGTTGATCTTGATGCCAGCAGTACCTGCGCCACCCCACTTGTCGGCGGGATTGCCACTGGTCTCAAGAGCACCGTAGTACAGCGCATGGTTCATGTGCGCTGCAGCGGCAACCTGGAAAGTACCCCAGGATTGGTCGACGCGGAGTTGACCGACGATGTCAGGAACGCGTTGACCGCCACCCGAATTGTAGGTGGAGACCGAGGATCCGGGATTACCGAGCGGCAGAGCAGCGTTGCTACCGTTGAAGATCGCACGATCGCCACCTTGGGCGAGGTACGGCTTCGACTTTTCGATCGACAGCGTGCCAGACACGCCATTGCCGAACTGGTAGGTGTACTGTGTCAGGAAGCGGCCACCGGCCCAGTCCGACGTACCCAAGTTGACGCTCGGGCCATAGAACGAGGCGTAGTTCCAGGGCAGCGTGAACGCCGAGTTCAGGCGCACGACCGATCAGGAAGCCACCCCACTGGATGAACCCGATGTCGACGCCCATCGTCTGCACCGGTCCGAGGTTGCCAGCTTGCTGACCGAAGGCGTTACCGCCCGTGGTCGCAAACTCCCAACGGATCACAGAGTAAGCACGGAGTGTGCCGTACTCGGTCTGGGTGCGCACGTCAGTGTGCATGAACACGCGCTGACGGTTGTACCAATAGTCAGATGCGCGATCGTTGTTCGCCTGGTTGCCGGCCCAGTTTTGAATGTTGGTGCCGCCCGACCAGAACGAGTATTCAGAACGCAGGTGACCGCCGATCCGAATGCAGGTGTCGGTGCCGGGAATGTAGTAGAACCCGACGCCGTACAGGGAGCAGATCTTCACGTATTCGACCGCCTTGGCCTTCACGGGAAGATCGGCTGCCTGCGCTCCGGCCGTTGCGACGAGACCCGCCGCCGAAGCCAGGAGAAGGCTCTTAACCATCTTCATTTAAACCTCCAAGTTTGCTCTAACGGGAGGGTTCCGGCTCCGCTTGGTGCTAACGCACCTCAAGGACAGTTCCCTTAGTTCCCCTACCCCCTGATCGCTTCGCGCTCTTTGGACACCCCCGCACTAGCGCGAGCGACTTGTAGCGAAACTCCCAGACGGGACGACATCGGGATGCCCCCCTCCGCCGCACCCGAACCATTACCCAAGGCCTATGCACAGGCAATAAAGGAGCGCCGCAAAAGCGGTCGCTGCGAAGCGTTTCTGGCCATGTGTTGCACAAATAACACTCGCAGCGCCAACGCCGACTCGGGCAACCAACTGATAAAAAAAAGGAATTTTGAACGCCCTGATCAGCGAGCATAGCTCGGACCCAGTGTCGATTTCGGGCACCTTGTTGAACAAATCAGCTCGGAAAACCGAATCGCAACGCGAGAATCAGAGGCTCGCCACAGGGTTATTTGAGGTAACCAGGTAACGCACGGAACCGGATTCGCGGGACTTTCTCAACTGCGAGCAAGGCTGATACAGCCAAGAGAACCGCGACGATCACAAAACAGCGGTTGGGACTTCGGCCGCGCCGAACCGCGTGAACGATACAGCGAAGGATGGCGCCCGAGAGATTCGAAACGATCGCGGGCTCGCGCTGACCAAACCGCATCATCGACATGCATCCACCAGACGACCGCCGATTGACCGAGCAGCGTTTCACTGCACCCGCTGAATCTCCTGATGCCATTGCATTGCCAACGCGGCGCATCCGTGCGTACTGCCGCGCGCACCGAAGACAAAGATTTTGATCGAGCAAGATGCGCAAATTCATCCAAAGCGCCGGGTCGAACTTCGATCGTTCCACGCTCGAGTCCGCGCTTGCGATGGGCGTCCTGATCGCGGCCAGCGCGCTGGTATGGGGCTGGCGTCATCGTTCGGGATCCGTCGACATGCCCCTGCACTACGCGGTGGTCGAATACATCGCGGAACAGTGGCATTGGCCCTCGCTCACCGTCTCGTACATGAACGGCATGAACCAGTACCCGCCGCTGTCGCACACCGTGGCAGCCATCACGGGGGTGCTGTGCGGCTCGCCGATCCTGGGGCTGCATCTCGTCAGCACTGCGAGCGCCATCATCGTGCTCGCCATCCTTTTCCTGCTGCTGCGTTTTCACGACGCTCAAGCAACCATCGTTGCGACGGCAGCCGTTGCCACCCTGCTCAGCGTTT
Organism: uncultured Alphaproteobacteria bacterium; assembly: GCA_963763485.1. Lineage (GTDB taxonomy): Bacteria > Pseudomonadota > Alphaproteobacteria > Rhizobiales > Xanthobacteraceae > CAWCKS01. Next base: position 330,568 of record CAVXOW010000004.1, read on the forward strand.
TCGAGAATACGCGTGCGTTCCTGAGCCAGGAGATCGTTTCAAATTTCTTCTTTCCCCAGCTGTTTGGCGAGATGTGTGTATTCGTGCTCGTTTGGCTGCGATCACGCTTTGCCCTGACGTTGTTTGCTGAAATCTCGACCGCACTCGCCGCAACGTTCGTGCTTGGCTGGGTCTATCCCATCGCAGCGGTGCAACTCGGCGCCGTCGCCGTGGTCTGGCGGATCCTGCAAACGACGTCGAACTGGTATGCCCAGCGACGTTTGAGCCCGCGCGACGTCATCGCGTTCGCATGTCTCGCTGTCGGCATCCCACTTGCAATCGCACTGCATCCCCGATTTGCAACAGTGGCCACTCTGGCGAACAACGAGGGGTGGATCATGGTGCGGATTCCCGGCGTGCTGGTGATTCCGGCCACCGGACTTCTGCTTGGCCTGACCGCGGTGCTCGGCATCATCGTCATTCGTGGAAGAGTCATTCGAGAAAAATTTGGCCTGCGCGCGCCCGATGCGTTCGTGGCCCTCTGTGGCGGCATCGCCGGCGCCTCGCTGGCGCAGGAGGCGGCATTCTATTTGTTCGGGCTCGGTTCCAGATATGGCATCTACAAACACATCTTTGCCGTATCCACGCTGCTTGTCAGTGCTGTAGTCGTTTGCGCAATTCACTTCGCGCGATACCGCCTGCCATCGACAGGCAACTCAAGAACCGAACGGCTGGCGCATCTCGCCTTTGCCCCGGCGGCCCTGATCGTGCTGCTTGCCAATGCCCCTCCCTGGCACGGGGAATGGATGGGGCCGATGGTCCGAGCCGAGACGTTTTACCGCTCTGCCCTTGCCCAGCATCCCGATGCGAAAGGACACGCCGTGGTGTTGGCTGACGGCAAGATCGACCAGTTCGGCTTCTCGATGGGTATCATTCATCTCTCGATGGAGGATACGTTGAAGCTGCTCTACGCGAACAATGCGACACCGCAGCAACGCAAGGAGCTGATCGAACAAACGCCTGTTGCCTACGTGTTCGTGCGGGCCGGCGATGTGGCAAATCCGGCTTGCATTGTCGCATCCGATCCGCGCAGGGAATTTGCAATGATCAGATACGGATGCCAGGTCCCGGGCGCCGGCAACACGCCGCTTTAGGCTGATCATACGATGTTTCGCCAGAAGTGATGATCGATGCTCTCGACCGAGAAAGAATGGATTGGAAAGCCGACCTCGAAGTCGGTAGACCGCTTTCGGGTCAGCATCAGATCAAGCGGAATTGTTGGCGGGAATGCCTGAAGTGACCGGCGCACAACCGGAAGCAAAGCGAGAGAGCTACTTCGCATATATCGACGGGCTGCGAGCGGTTTCGATCATCGCCGTCGTGATGTTTCACATGGATCCGCGCCTGCTGCCAAGCGGCTTCGCCGGCGTGGATGTGTTCTTTGTCGTTTCGGGCTTCATCATCAGCGGATCGCTTCACGGCCGGAGCTTCGCCGGCCTGTTCGATCTGTTCGTAACGTTCTACGCGAGGCGCTTCCGCCGGATTGTTCCGGCCCTGTTGTTCATGCTGGTCGTCACCTGCGCGCTCGACGTGCTGTTCGTACCGGAGGGCTTCCTGTCGGGCGGAGCGCGCCGGGCGGCCTCGGCGGCGTTCTTCGGCTTCTCCAACTTCCGGCTGGCGTTCGGCACCGACTACTTCTTTCCGCTCGCCGAGTACAACCCGTTTACGCACACCTGGTCGCTCGCGGTCGAAGAGCAGTTCTACGTCATCTTCCCCTTCATCTATCTCCTGCTCACGACGCGCCGCACGGCCAATCTCGCGCTGGTCGTCCTGCTCGCCCTTTGCGCCGGCTCGTTCGTCTACGGCTGGTTCGAGCCGCGCATGGACTTCAATCTCGGTTTCTACTCGAGCCCGGCCAGATTTTGGGAGATCGGATCGGGTGTCCTGCTTTACGCCTTGTTTGCGCGAACAGGGCGTTTTCGTCCGCCACTGTCGCGCGAAATCTGGCTGCTGTCGTCCGCTGGCGCGCTGCTGTTGCTTGCCGCGTTTATCGTGGGCAGCCCACAGGCCTATCCAATTCCCGGTGCGCTGCTTCCCGTCGCGGGCGCGCTCTGCATGATCGTGGCGCTGCATGGCCGCGTGCCGGTCTCAATCGTCGGCAAAGCGTTGACCAGCAGGCCGATGATCTGGATCGGCCTGGTCTCATATTCGCTCTATCTCTGGCACTGGCCGGTGTTCTCGTTGTTTCGCTGGACGGTCGGCTTCAGCGAGGTCTGGCAGAAGGCGCTCGCGCTGCTGGTGGCGATCGCGATGACCCTCATATCGTACCGATATGTCGAGCTCCCGATCCGGTACGCTGAATGGCTGCAGGCGCCGCGCCGCGCGGTCCCCGTTTTTCTCGGCGTGATCGCCCTGTTGTGGTGGGCCGACGACCGGCTGTTCGCCAACGCGCGCCACATCTCCGCGAGCACGGTGACGCGGCACCGCGATGTCTGGTTCGCTCCGAGCCCGCCCCCGGCGCAAAGCGGATGCCGCATCGAAGCGCACCGGATTTAACTGGCCGATTCCGCGGTTGAAGAACTGACACCAAAGGATTGCGGGGCCCCGCGGGCTCATGCGGTCTTCGCCATCGGCGACAGTCATGCCCTGAGCTACCGTCCGATGCTGGTCGAATACGCGCTTCGCACCGGCTCGCCGGTCACGCTGTACAACATCTCTTGCGGCTTTCCGAAGACCTTCCTGCCACGCGGCGACTGTACGGCGATCGACGATGCAATCATCGCCGACGTCGGGCAGCGTGCAAGGCCTGGTGACGTGGCGTTTCTTGCCTCATTGCGCGTGCCGCGCTTCCGCAACCAGTGGGATGCCAGCGAGCTTGACACGTCAGTCGAGTGGCGCGCCGGAGAACAGCACTTCTCAACTGCCGTCGATGAGTTTGCCGCGATGCTGCAGAAGATGACCGGCGCGGGCGTGCGCGTTGTTTTCGAACTGCCGAAGCCGATTTTCAAGATTCCGCTGTTTCGCTGTGCCGACTGGTTCAACCGAAACAATCCGGCATGTTCGGGGGGCGCCGAGCTCGACCGCGTGTTCCTGCTCGACTATCGGCGGCCGGTGCTCGTTTTCGCCGACGCCCTGCGGGCGCGGGTTGCGGGCTTCTCGACATGGGATCCGTTTCCCTTGCTGTGCCCGGGCGAGCAGTGCTCGATGTGGCGCGAGGGCCAGCCGTTGTTCTTCGATGGCGACCACGTGACGTATTTCGCCAATATGCTGCTCGCAGATGATTTCATTGCGACCGTGCAAGCACCTCCGAACGAAGCCGGCCGACAGTAGTCAACTTCGGCGATGGGCTTGCGGCGCAATGCGCGCCACGTCTTCGCGACGGCCTTTGCGAGGCCAGAATCTTGCTGTTAACGCAGGATAATTCGGCTATCTGTGACTTCGCTGGCCACGCGCATCAGGGCTTTAAGGAACTTTCAGACCCATGGGATTCGGCGTCGAACTCGACCAGGCGAATGCGCTGCTCGGCGCCGGCCGCACACCCGAGGCGATCGCGTTGTTGTCGCGCGTCGTCGCCAAACGGCCGCGTGAAGCGCGCGCGCTGCACATGCTCGGCGTCGCGCATGCCCAACGCGGCGAGCACGGCCGCGCGCAGGAGCTGCTCGCGCGCGCCAGCCGCGAGGCGCCGCGCGACGCTTCGATCCTGACCGACCTCGCGACCTTGCTCGTGATGACCAACCGCTCGGCCGATGCCCTGCCCGTGCTCGACAAAGCACTGACGCTGCAGCCGGGACTGCGGCAAGCGTCGTTCTACCGCGGTGTTGCGCTGAAGAACCTCAGCCGGCCACAAGAGGCGCTTGCGACATTCGACCAGCTCACCGCGGCCGAGCCGGGCAATACGCTGTTTCAGCACAATCGCGCGTCGCTCCTGATCCAGTTCGATCGCCTCGATGAGGCTGCCGCCATCGTCGAGAAGTTGCTGGCCCAGCAGCCCAATGCACCGCCGGTGCTGCAGCTGAAATCTCTGGTGCTCGCCGGACAGGGCCGCCTCACCGAGGCGGTCGCGACCTGCGATCGAATCCTCGCACTCAATCCGCAAGCCGAAGAGTCGCGCTACAACCGCGGCGTCTTCAAGTTGCGCGCCGGCGATTTCGCAGGCGGCTGGCTCGACTACGAGAGCCGCTGGAAGCGTCCCGGTTTCAAGCTCACCTCTCCTGCACCAAACGTGCCGACCTGGACCGGCGAACCGCTTGCCGGCAAAAGCCTGTTGGTGTTCGCCGAGCAGGGATTTGGCGACGCCATGCATTTCGGGCGCTACGCGCCGCTCGCCGCTGCGCTTGGCGCCGAGGTGACGTTCCATGTGCCGCGGCGGCTGGTTGCGCTGATGCAGACCTTGTCGGACAAGGTGCGGGTCGTTGGAGCGATCGATCCTGCGCAGAGATTCGACTACCAAATTCCGCTGCTCAGCATGCCGCTGCGGCTCGGCACCGATCTTTCGAACATGCCAGACAAGGTGCCGTATCTCGCGGCCGAGGGCGAGCGCGTCGGCCGCTGGCGCGAGGCTATCGGCGCGACCGGCTACAGGATCGGCATCGCCTGGCAGGGCAATCCGGAGGCCGAATTCGACAAGAGCCGGTCCATGCGGTTGCGTGAATTCTTTCCGGTGTCGCGGGTCGACGGCGTGCGGCTGATCTCGCTGCAGAAGAATTTTGGCGCAGAGCAACTGCAGGACTTGCCGCCGGAGATGAAGGTCGAGACACTCGGCGGTGATTTCGATGCCGGCCCGGACGCCTTCCTCGACACCGCCGCGATCATGCAACATCTCGACGCCGTGATTGCGCCGAATACGGCGATCGCGCATCTGGCTGGCGCGCTGGCGCGGCCTGTCCTTATTCCGCTCGACAGCAATTCCGACTGGCGCTGGCTCACCGGGCGCACCGACAGTCCGTGGTACCCGACAGCGCGACTGTTTCGCCAACAGACACCCGGCGCGTGGGCCGAAGTGTTCGCTGACATCGCAGACGATGTGAGATCGCGGCTCGCATGACGGCGCCGGCGACCAGCACCCCGCTCGTGCCAGTCTCCTGGGGCGAACTGCTCGACAAGATCTCGATCCTGCAGATCAAGTCGGAGCGCGTGCGCTCAGCCGACGCGCAGAAGAACATCCGCGCCGAACTCGACCGGCTCTCGGCCGTCGCCGCCGAACGGTTGCGCGACGATGCGCGGCTGCAGGCGGCCTGCCATCGCCTGAAAGCGATCAACGAAAAGCTGTGGGACATCGAGGACCGCATCCGCGACAAGGAGCGCGCCAAGACCTTCGATGCCGACTTTGTCGAGCTGGCGCGCGGCGTCTATCACTCAAATGACGAGCGTGCGGCGATCAAGCGCGAGATCAACCTCTACGCCGGCTCGGAGCTGATCGAGGAGAAGCAGTACTCGGACTATGGCCGTTAGCTAGATCAGCCGCTGCGCGACGACGTCTCGGGCGTCTCGGGCACGAAGCCGGTGCGGACGCGGCGGGCCTGGGTCAGCGCGCGGCGCACGCCGATATCGTCCGAACCCTCGTCGAACGTGATCATGCGGTAGCAGTGCGGGCACTGCGTCTGGTAGCCGGAGCGCAAATTGCGCGCGCGCTCGCGAAACGAGTTCTTGCACTTCGTGCAGCTCACCTTGATGCGGTCGTCGGTCGTAGCGCTCATACGGGGATTGTTGCCGCCGAACGTGAAGGAAACCTTACCGGCCGGCACCGCCATTGGTTCAAAGCGCTATTGATTGAGCATGATCTCCGCGCAAACGCTTCGCGTTTGTCGCGAGGGAAAACCGGCATCCACCCTCGGGTCAAGCCCGAGGGCATGCTTTTCCGGATCATGCTCCGCACAGCATCAAGCCGGTGCCTTGATCTTGAAAGTCTCGCGATAGTGCGCGCGATCGGCCTCATCCGACTTGGCGTAGCAGGTGCCCCTGCCCTGGCGCGGCTGACCGCTGCCGCGCCGGCGCAGCACGTTGCCCATCGCCTGCATCGCCGTGGTCGCCATCGGCGCCAGCAGTTCGCGCAGGTGCGTGCAGCCGAGCGCGCCGCCGACGCGCTTGCGCACCTCGCCCTGCCAGCCTGCGCCGATCTTCACCCCGACCAACTCCTTCATCGGATCGATCGCCAACGGACAGGCGCCTTGCGGATAGGCGTCCATCGCCGAGCAGATATCGCGGATGACGAAGTCGGTATCGATCGTGAGCCGCACCCACATGTTGTGCATGGGGGCGCCGGCCTTGCCGCGCTCGGTGTCGTAGGTCTTGACGTCGGTCATGTTGGCGTCGATGTCCCACAAGCCGTCCTGGCGTTCGAAGGCTTCACAGACGATACGGCGGGTGTGGACGTGGCTGCGGGCGACGGTGGCTTGCGGAAGCGGCATTTCAGGAAATATTCCGTGCTGTTGTTCTTGATTGAGAGAGTTACGACCCGCGAAAGGAGTCGCCGGCCTGCGTGCAGGCGTTGAGCACCTGGTCGGCAAGGCTTTCCATGCGCTGCTTCGTCAGGCGCTCGGCGGGACCGGCGAGCGCGATCGCCGCGACGGCTATGCCGTCGCGGCCGAGGATCGCGGCAGCGAGGCTGTTGATGCCGTTGCTCCAGCCGCTCTCGGTCCAGGTGAAGCCCTGCTGCCGGATCGTTGCGAACTCCTTCAGCAAGGCGGCGAGCTTGACCTCCTTGCCGCGCGGATGGTTGGTGCGAAACTCGTCGAACAGTTTCTCGACATGCGGCACGTGCGCGAGCTGCACGCGGCCTGACGCCGGGAAGAACGCCGGCACGCGATGGCCCGGCGTCGGCATGATGCGGACCGGCACCGGCGCCTTGATCTGGTCGAGGTAGATGTTGTCGATGCCGTCGAGGATGGTGAGGTGCACCGTCTCCTGGGTTTGCTGGTGCAGCATCTGCATGAACGGACGCGCGGCACGCACCACGGGATGGCGCGTCACCACCTTCATGCCGAGCTCCCACAACTTCAGCGTCGGCTCGTAACGGCTGGTGGCGGTGTCCTTCTGCACGTAACCCAGCGCAAGCAACGTGGTCAGGGTGCGATGCACGTTGCTCTTCTCGAGCCCCATTTCCTTGGCCATCGCCGTGACGCCGACCGGGGCATCGGCCTGCGCCATACGATTGAGAAGCTTCAGTCCCTTGGCGATCGTGGTGTCCATCGATGCTCTTTATAACAAAGTTCTGAATGATGGAACATGCTTCCACAAACGCATACGGCTTTGCAATAGGCTCGCCGTTGTTTCGCCCTTGGTCGCCTTGACAGCGTTAACGGTGCGCGCGACGCTCAATCGGAACGGGGTTCCAGATAACAGAACAAACAACAACGAACCTGATGCGGGCCCGAGGTTGCCTTGCGCGCCTTTGCCCCAAGGAACCCGTGAAGACTGCGCAAAGGACACGTGATGGACGCCGCCTCTCCCGCCCAGACGCTTGACGCCACAAGCGGCACCCTGCCGCTCGCCGGCATTCGCGTCATCGACCTGACGCGCATCTACTCCGGTCCTTACTGCACCTTCCTGATGGCGATGGCCGGCGCCGAAGTCATCAAGATCGAGCCGCCGGAAGGCGAGTCCGTGCGCAGCCGCAATGCCCGCCACGGCGCGTCACTCCCATTCGCGATGCTGAATGCCAACAAGCGCCTGATCACGCTGAACCTGAAGGACAAGGCCGGCGCCGAGATCCTGACCAAGCTGCTCAAGACCGCTGATGTGCTGGTCGAGAACTTCCGGCCAGGCGTGATGGACCGGTTGGGCTTTTCGAAGCAGCGGCTCAAGGAAATCAACCCGCGCCTGATCGTCGCGCAAACGTCCGGCTACGGCAACAACGGCCCCTACCGCGACTACCCGGCGATGGACCTGACCGTGCAGGCCGTCGCCGGCATCATGGATGCGACCGGTTATCCCGATGGTCCGCCGGTGAAGGCCGGTGCCGCGCTGGTCGATTTTGCCGCTGGCACGCATCTCTACGCCTCGATCGTCACCGCGCTGCTGTCGCGCGAGCGGACAGGCCAGGCGCTCTCGACCGAAGTCGCGATGATGGAAGCGATCTATCCGACGCTGGCATCAAATCTTGCGCTCGCGATCGGCACGCCGCCGGACGAGCCCTATATCGCCCGCACCGGCAACCGCCACGGCGGGATGTCGCTGACGCCCTACAACGTTTACCAGGCGTCCGACGGCTTCGTTGCCATCATCTGCAACAATGAGCGCCACTGGCAGGCGCTCGGCAAGGCCTTGAAGCGCTCCGACTGGATCGAGGATCCAAAATACAATCCGCTGGAAGAGCGCGTGAAGCGGATGGATGAACTCGACGCCGAGATCAACACCGAGACGCGCAAGTATACGCGCATGCAGCTGTTCGAATTGTTGAACAAGACCGGGGCCGCTTGCGCACCGGTGCGCACGCTGCGCGAGGTGCTTGATGATCCGCACTTGCGCGCGCGCGGGATGATCCACGACATCGATCACCCCGAGTGGGGCAAGCTCGTCGTGATGCGGAGCCCGATCCACTATGGCGGCGTCAAGCAGCCGGAGTATCGCCCGAGCGCTGCGCTGGGCGCCGACATCAAGGCGATCCTCGGCGACGAATTGAAAATATCCGACGACGAGATCGCAAAGCTGCGCGAGACCGGCGTGATTTGAATCCGCTCATTCCCGCGAAAGCGGGAATCCAGCGAAGCAACGGTTGGATCCGGAGGAGAAGAAAAATGCTGGACAAGAACGAGAAGCAAAAAATGTCCACGCTCGGCGCCTGGGAGCTGCCTGAGGAGTTGCAGCAGCTGCGCGACACCGTGCGCCGCTTCATGGTCAACGAGGTGAAACCGATCGAGGACAAGCTGCCGCATGATGCGGTGCGTTGCCCGCCGGACGAACTCAAGACCCTGCAGGCGAAAGCGAAAGCCCTGGGACTCTGGCTGATCCGCACGCCGGCCGAATATGGCGGCGCCGGCCTCAACCTGCTGGGACAGGCGATCGTCGCCGAAGAAGCGGCCAAGTGCCGGATGGGCGCGTATATCCCGCGCTGAATGCGTTCGGCTCCGACCCGCCCAACGTGATCTGGCTCGGCTCGAAACACCAGATCGAGAAGTACGGGCTGGGCAGCATCAAGGAAGGCAAGAAAACCTTCTTTGCGATCAGCGAAGCGTCCGGCGGCGCCGATCCCGGCCGCGCCATCCGCTGCCGCGCCGAGCTGAGGGGCGACCGCTACGTACTGAACGGCACAAAACTCTGGATCACCGGCGCCAAGAACGCCGACTGGGGCATCGTGTTCGCGCGCACCGGCCATGGCGGCCGCGGCGGCATCTCCTCCTTCATCGTCGACGCCAACATGAAGGGCATCTCGATGAAGGAGATTCCCGTCATCCGCGCCTATTCGCCCTACGAAGTGCATTTCGACAATGTCGAGGTGCCGATCGAGAACCGGCTCGGCGACGAAGGCGGCGGCTTCAGGCTTGCCGAGAAGTGGCTGGTCGAAGGCCGGGTACCCTACGCTGCCGGCACGCTCGGCATCGCGCAGGCGGCGCTCGAAATGGCAATCGAGTGGGCGAAGCAGCGCGAGGCGTTTGGCTCGCGGCTGTCGGAAAAGCAGGCGATTCAGTGGATGCTCGCCGACAGCGAGATGGAACTGCGCGCCGCGCGCTTCCTGGTCTACGACGCGGCCTGGCGTGCCGACCTCGGCAAGGACCTGAAGTTCGAAGCCTCGATCGCCAAGGTCACCGCGACGGAGACCGCCGGCCGCGTGGTCGACCGCTGCATCCAGATCTTTGGCGGACTCGGCGTATCGAAAGAGTTGCCACTGGAACGGTGGTACCGAGAATTGCGCATTAAGCGGATCGGCGAAGGCCCGTCCGAAGTGCAGCGCATGGTCGTCGCACGCAATCTGCTCGGCCAGCGAGGATAGTCATCACATGTCGATCGATCTGGATGTCGATGGCGACGGCGTCGCCACCGTCAAAATCAACCGCCCCGAAGTCCACAACGCGCTCGACGCCGAGCACTACACGGCGATTTCGAATGCGTGGAAAACCGTGCGCGATGATCCGCAGATTCGCTGCGCGATCCTGACCGGCGCCGGCGACAAGGCGTTTTCGGCCGGCGCCGACATCAAGAATTTCCTCACGCTGAAGCAGAACTGGTCCGACGTCTGGCTGACGCAAAAGGACCAGTTGCTCAATCGCGGGCTCGAGGTGTGGAAGCCAATTATTGCGGCGGTCAACGGTTTCTGCGTCGGTGGCGGCATGACCATGTTGTTCGCGACCGATATCCGTGTCGCCTCGGAGCACGCCACGTTCGGATTGTCCGAGGTGAAGCGCGGCATCATCGCCGGCAATGGCGGCACCCAGCGGACGCTGCAGCAATTGCCGTGGTGTATCGGCATGGAGATGCTGCTCACCGGCGATCCCATCGATGCGGTGACAGCGGCGCGTTGGGGCTTGATCAACAAGGTCGTGCCTCATGCCGAGTTGATGACCGCCGCGCGCGACTACGCCAAGCGCATCGCCGCCAACGCGCCGCTCGCGGTGCAGGCGGCGAAGGAACTCGCGGTGCGCTCGCGCGACACCGACATCAACACCGGGCTCCGGATCGAGCAGCTGATCGGACGCATGCTGCGCGAAACCGACGATGCCAAGGAGGGCCCGGCAGCGTTCCGCGAAAAGCGCAAACCGAATTTCAAGGGCAATTGAGGATGCTCGGTCAAATTATTGAATTCAAAGGATAAATCGCATGGCCAGCACCCTGTCGGGCAAGTGCGTCGTCGCCGGTATCGGCGCCACCAAATTCGGCGGCCTGCCCGGCCGCTCCACCATCTCACTGAACATCGAAGCGATCCGCAAGGCGATTGCGGATGCCGGCATCGCGAAGGATCAAGTCGACGCGCTGTGGGTGAAATGCCCGACCTCGAAGTTCGAGTTCATGTTCGGCCAGAAGGTGGCGGAAGCCGCCGGCATTCAGCCGAAGATCGGCGGCGTCTGGGATCAGGGCGGCGCTTCCAACATCATGATGATCTCCTACGCCGTCATGGCGATCGAGGCCGGCCAGTGCGACATCGCGGTCGTGACCTTCTCGGACAATCCGAAGACGGGTTCGGCGGCAGCCTACAGCCGCGCGCGCGGCGACGACGCGCTCTACGGCTGGTTCGGCACACTCTCCAACTACGCCATGATCGCGCGCCGCCACATGGGCGAGCTCGGCACGCCGCGTGAGGCGCTCGGCGCCGTTGCTGTCGCCTCGCGGCGGCACGGCGCGGCCAACGCGAACGCGCAGCTGCGCAAGCCGCTGTCGCTCGACGAATACATGGCACTGCCGCCCATGGTGGCGCCGTTCTGCCGCGACGACTGTGCGCTGGTGTCCGACGGCGGCGCCGCGGTCGTGGTGATGAGCGCGGAGCGCGCGAAGCAACTGGGCGTGAAGAAGCCGGTGCCGATCCTGGGCTTCGGCCACGGCCAGACCTCGTGGGAGGTCGCACAGCGTCCTGACCTGACCTCAACGATGGCGAAGGTCGCGGGCGCGACTGCGTTCAAGATGGCCGGCCTGGCCCCGAAAGACATGGACGTCGCGCAAATCTACGACTGCTTCACCATCACCGTGCTGATGACCCTCGAGGACTACGGCTTCGCGAGGCGCGGCGAGGTCGCCGACTTCGTCAAGGGCGGCAACATCGAGGTCGGCGGCGGACTGCCGGTCAACACCTCGGGCGGCCTGTTATCGGAGACCGGGATGCCCGGCATGCAGCTGATCCACGAGGGCGTCCGCCAGATGCGCGGCGAGGCGACGCTGCAGGTCAAGGGCGCCAGGCGCTGTATCGTCTCGAACCAGGGAGGAGTGATGCACACCCACGCCGCACTCATTTTGGGCCAATGAACGCACCTGCCACCAAGCCGAACACCATCTTGCCCGACCCCGATATCAACGAGGCGTCGAAGCCCTATTGGGATGCACTGCAAGCCGGCAAGCTCACCTTCCAGCACTGCCGCCACTGCGGCAACAACTGGCTGCCGGCGCGCGCCGAGTGTCCGAAATGCCTCGAAGCCGATTGGGCGTGGCACGACGCGTCGGGCAAGGCGAAGCTGATCAGCTGGGTGGTGTTTCACCGCGCCTTCCATCCGGCCTTCGCCGACCGCCTGCCCTACAACGTCGCGATCGTCGAGCTCGCCGAAGGCCCGCGGATGATCACCAACGTCGTCATCGATGACGCCGAGACGCTCAAGATCGACCAGCCGCTGAGCTTCGTGCCGGCGCAGGAACAAGGTCATGGCATCGCCCGCTTCAAGCCGGCGTGACGAACTGAGTACCCCAAGGAGTTCAAGATGAGCTTTTCACGTGTGGCGCTGGCAACCGTCTTGCTCGCGCTGTCGGCCACCGGATTGCGCGCGGACGACTATCCGTCGCGCCCGGTCCATATCATCGTTCCCTACACGCCCGGCGCCTCCACCGATCTGCTGGCACGCGCCACCGCCGACCTCGCTTCGAAGAAGTACGGCATCACCTTCGTGATCGAAAGCCGTCCCGGTGCCGGCACCGCGCTCGGCACCCGTGTGGTCAAGGCCGCCACCGATGACGGCTACACCATCCTGTTCCAGGCCACCAACTTCCTGAACAACCTGCACACACTGAAGGAGCCGGGCTACGCGATCGACGATTTCACCGAAGTCGCCCTGCTCGGACAGACCGCCTACGTGCTGCTGGTTCCATCGAGCGTGCCGGCGAAAAGCCTGAAGGAGTTCGTCGACTACGCGAAGTCGAAGGACGGCCTGCTCAACTACGCCTCGCTCGGCCACGGCACGCGCCAGCAGCTCCTGCCCGAGCACCTGAAGGTCGATGCCGGCTTCGACTGGAAGGAAATTCCCTACAAGGGTGGCATGGAAGGGATCGCCGCCCTGCTCGGCGGCCAGGTGCAGGGTTATTTCGCAACCGTCTCGCTCGCCCAGGCGCAATCGCAACAGCCGGGTATCCGCGAGCTTGCGGTCGCTGCGGATGAGCGGACGCGCTTTCTTCCCGACGTGCCGACCTTCAAGGAGCAAGGCTTCCCGGGGATTGTCGACAAGAGCTGGTTCGCGCTTTTCGTGCGTTCTTCCACGCCCAAGCCGATCGTCGAGAAGCTGCGCAGCATCTTCGACGACGTCGTCAAGATGCCAGAATACAAGGCCGCTCTCGACAAGATCTCGATCGATTCGCTGGTGACTACGCACGAGCAGTTTGCAGCCGACATGATCACGACCTCGGCGAAGCTGGCCGCGGAGCAGGTCCAGTTCAAGATCGAAAAACAGTAAGGAGATGCCGTCGCCGCCGACGTATCCCCATATTCTTGCGGGGAAATCCGGTCTGGAACCCGTCACCGTTGCTGCGGCAGATTGACATGGCTCAATTACGATACTGGTGTAGGTGCGAAAGGTAGGGCTTACTTTTGTACCAGACGACAACACGCGGCCTATGAACATCTCATCGCTCAACCCCTCGCGGGCGCTTCAGACCTTCCGGTACAACGACCTGGATCAATTCCGGCAAGCCTATCGGCGCGTCCAGGTCGAGTTCACGCCGACCTGCGCGAGGATTTCCGCAACGCAGGCGATCCTGACCTTGCCGGATTGCGAAATCTATTTGCTCGAGACATTCCCCCGGCTGCTCGACGCCGTCGTCGAAAAAAACTCGACGTTCGTCAGCTTCACGATGGACGATACGTTTCCGGTCCGCATCAACGGTCTCGAAAAGGAAGGCCCGGGCATGGTGCTCGGCCTCGGCGGCGCCGGCTACAAGATGATCGAGTATCCGGGCTCGAAATTCGCAACGATTGTATTCAACCGCGAACTCACCAATCGCGGCTGGCCGGTCTCCGGCACCGTGCTCTCAGCGTTCGTTATTGCGGCGGAGGGCCAGGATCGGCTCCGTGGTGCAGTGCGCGAGGCGTTCGAGTTCGCCTCCGAGCGCCCCGGAGAGTTCAGCCTGCCCGGCGCCGCGCACGGCGTGCAAGAAAGTCTGCTCGCCGCGATCGATGCGGCCGTGAACACCAGCGGGCACGAGGACGTGCGTCGCGCGGTCACTTCCGGCCGGTACTTCAGCCTGGCGCAGAGGATCGAAACGATCCTGGCCGCGAGCCTGGACCGGCCGATCTACAGCGAGGAGCTCGCCTCCGCACTCGGTGTCTCCGTCAGAACCCTGCACAACGCGACCCTGCGCTTTCGCGGCATGAGCCTGCACCGCTACCTCCGCCTCAAGCGGCTGTGGGCGGTGCGACGTCAGCTGATCGCCGGCGGCCAGCAGATCAAGACCTGCGCCATCGCCAATGGATTCTGGCACCTCGGCGAGTTCGCCGCGCTCTATGCCGGCCACTTCGGCGAGACGCCCTCGCAGACACTGGCCCGGTCGCGCTACGGTTTGTGCTGATCAGCTTCGGTTCGGTGTTGGGGAATGGTGGAATGGCACCCCGCCTGCCGCGGGACGCCCGTGAGGGCTAAGGCTGGCGGAGACGGAGGGATTCGAACCCTCGATAGGGCTTTACAACCCTATAACGGTTTAGCAAACCGCCGCCTTCAGCCACTCGGCCACATCTCCGGATGTCACGCATATGCCCGACGCGTGGGCACATCGCAAGCGCCAGACCGCATGACGGGGTTCCCGATCGCGGGCTTTTGTGTCCTTGCCGCCTCAAATTCGGCACACCCGCCTGTCCGCAAACCTCACCCAAGCCGATACCCGTCGTATGTGGACAACTCCGGGCCGAGGGTTAGCGCCGACACGCCGCGCGTGCTTCAATCAAACTCCAAGCCCTTCACCAAGAGAGGGCGCTCAAAGTGGTGCGGCGTTGCGTTGGCAAGTGGCAATTCTGAAGATCCTCGCGGCGCAGGCGGACGGCGAAGCGCCAGTTTCTGCGCTCGCGCGCGATCTCTCCATCCTGATAACCTCGAAGGAATGGCAGCCGCCTGCTGCAACCCGTTCCTTTTCGACCACCCTTTTCGCCGACGGGCTGATCGAACGACCTGGCAAGGGTCGCTGGCGCATTTCGACCGCCGGGCGCGCCTGGCTGCAGGCGCAGGACTCTCCGCGTGCCGAGGCCGCCGAATAGGCGTGTCGCCGCGTATCACCGATTGTGCCATGCCCTGATGCGATGCGAGCTGCGCGACGGGTAGACTTGCAGATTGTCGCCAACCTAAAATGCCGACGCCGGTTTTGAAAAATCGACCATCGACACGCCAACGATGACATCTGCGCCCCCGAAATTGCACAACTGCGCCCTCGCCCGCGTTGTCTTCGCGATCTCGCTTGCACTCGCGATGCCAGCCGCGCTGCGGGCACAATCGACCGCACCGGCGCCGGTCCAAAAATCAGACAAGACGGCAAAGCCCGAGACGCGAACCGAGCCCTTGCCGGACAAGACCGGCGGCGCCAAATCGGTGGCGGCGAAACGGCAGAAGCTTCGGGATTGCGGTACCAAATGGCAGGACGAGAAAAAGGCGAAGGACCTGACCGGAAAGGCGGCCTACCTGAGATTTCTGTCCGCCTGCTTGAAGAACTGACGCCTGCTCGCGCAGGTTTCGCCCCGCCCTGGCGGCGACGCTCAATATCGAAATGTCGAGGAAAATATCGAAATGTCTGGGAAGGTACGGTGAACGGCCGTCGTGCGGCCCAAACCGAGGGCGTCGGCGAACACGTCAGGATCGAGGTCTCACGCAGCTAGCGATCGCGCCGTGTGAAATCGCGGAGGTCATCCGCAAACGGAAAGTAGATTTCCTGCCGGGTCGGCTTTCGCCGAGAGAACTCTTCGAAAATTGCGATCCGGCCGCCTGACCTGATGTCTCGCCGACACCCTCTTTCGTCGACCTGATCCTCAAGTCCGCTCGCTAGCGCAGAGCGACGTCAAGGACCTTGTGACGAAGCCGACTTGTTCAGTCGGCAACTGTCTTCGGCGAGACCTTACTTCTTTTTGGACTTCTTCTTCTTGGCTGCCTTCTTCGCCGTCTTCTTCGCTTTCTTTGCCTTCTTCGCCATGTTGCCCTCCAGTGAGTGAGATGGCTCGATCGAAATGTGCAAGCCGCAAATCGACCTGCACCGCATTCCGATTACACCAACAAAACGAAAAAGACACCGTGCTGCTTAAGGAAGTGTTGATGCTTCGGCCGCGCAGCGCGCGAAGCGCGTTTGGAAGATCACCTTGCGAATGCGCGCGAACTTCATCGCCTGCGTCATCGCCAACGCTGACGACGCGTTGTGGAAAATTCAAATTGCGCTTGTGTCACAGTAATTTCTTGAATTGCACGACGAAGCGATCGAGCGCGATGCGAAATCGAACGCGTCGCGCGTTAACCACGTCGGCAAGGTTTCGCGGACTTTGAGTCGCAAAACTTGGCAACAAAAAAATTTTCGGGGATGACGGCGATTACGCAAGCTTGGTGTAGCGAGCGACGCTGAGTTTTCGCGAATCGCGCGCCCCGATTCGCAACTGGGTCAGCGCTCGTGGCCGGTCGATCAGCGTCGCGTGAGGCTCGCATCGTGATGCAATGAACGTCTGCGCGCCGCAACGCAGACGTCGTCGTCACAAGCCGAGCTTCTGCTTCAGCAGCTCGTTGACGGCCTGCGGGTTGGCCTTGCCGCCCGACGCCTTCATCACCTGGCCGACGAACCAGCCGATCGCTGTTGGGCTTGGCCTTGGCCTGCGCGACCTTGTCGGGATTGGCGGCGATGACGTCGTCGACCGCCTTCTCGATCGCGCCGGTGTCGGTGACCTGCTTCAGGCCGCGCGCTTCGACGATGCGCGGCCGGGTCGCCGCCCTCGGTCCACACGATCTCGAACAGGTCCTTGGCGATCTTGCCGGAGATCGTCCCCTGCCCGATCAGGTCGATGATCGCGCCGAGCTGGCTGCTCGAGACCGGCGAGGCCTCGATTGCGATGCCCTTCCTTGTTGAGGCGGCCCGAACAGCTCGTTGATCACCCAGTTGGCCGCGAGCTTGGCCGTCGCGGCCCCTTCGGCCACCTGCCTCGAAGTAGTCGGCCGCTCTCGCGCTCGGCGACCAGCACGTCGGCGTCGTAGGCGCGACAGCCCGAAGTCGGCGATGAAGCGCGCCTTCTTCTCGTCGGGCAGCTCCGGCAGGCTCGGCCTTGAGCTCGTCGACGTAGGCCTGCGTCAGCTCGAGCGGCAGCAGGTCCGGATCGGGGAAGTAGCGGTAGTCGTGCGCCTCCTCCTTGCGAGCGCATCGAGCGCGTCTCGCCCTTGTCGGGATCGAACAGCCGCGTCTCCTGGTCGATCGTGCCGCCGTCCTCGATGATCGTCGATCTGGCGGCGCGCCTCGTACTCGATCGCCTGGCCGATGAAGCGGATCGAGTTGACGTTCTTGATCTCGCAGCGGGTGCCGAGCGTCGTCGCCGGGCCGGCGCACCGAGACGTTGACGTCGGCGCGCAGGTTGCCCTTCTCCATGTCGCCGTCGCAGGTGCCGAGATAGCGCAGGATCGTGCGCAGCTTCGTCACGTAGGCCTGCGCCTGCTTCCGACGAGCGCATGTCGGGCTTGGACACGATCTCCATCAGCGCCACGCCGGAGCGGTTGAGATCGACATAGGACATGGTCGGGATGCTGGTCGTGCAGCGACTTGCCGGCGTCCTGCTCCAGATGCAGCCGCTCGATGCCGACCGTGATGGTCTGCCGCCGTCGAGCGTCGACCTCGACCTCGCCCTCGCCCACGATCGGCGGCTTGTACTGGCTGATCTGATAGCCCTGCGGCAGGTCGGGATAGAAGTAGTTCTTGCGGTCGAACACCGACTTCAGATTGATCTTGGCCTTGAGGCCGAGCCCGGTGCGCACGGCCTGCGCGACGCATTCGCGTTGATGACCGGCAGCATGCCGGGCATGGCCGCATCGACGAGGCGACACGTGGCTGTTCGGCTCGCCGCCGAACTCGGTCGACGCGCCGGAGAACAGCTTTGAGTTCGAGGCGACCTGGGCGTGGACCTCCAGGCCGATGACG
This sequence comes from uncultured Alphaproteobacteria bacterium, assembly GCA_963763485.1. Lineage (GTDB taxonomy): Bacteria > Pseudomonadota > Alphaproteobacteria > Rhizobiales > Xanthobacteraceae > CAWCKS01. The sequence continues at coordinate 348,529 of CAVXOW010000004.1, forward strand.
ACCTCCCAGTCGCCGGTGGCGCCGTGGATCAGCTTTGACGATCTTCGTTTGCCTGCGGTCATCGGGTGCTCACCACCACCTCGCCGGGCGTGAAGCGGCCTGCGGCTTGTTCCACGATCGCGCCGAGCGTGAACAGCGTCTCTTCGTCGAACGGCCGGCCGATCAGCTGCAGGCCGAGCGGCAGGCCTTGCCCGTCCGGTCCCGGCCGGCACCGCGATGCCCGGCAAGCCGGCCATGTTCACGGTCACCGTAAAGATGTCGTTCAGATACATCTCGACCGGATCGGCGCCGCCCTTCTCGCCGATGCCGAACGCGGCCGACGGTGTCGCCGGCGTGAGGATCGCATCGACCCCGGATGCGAAGCAGTCCTCAAAGTCCTTCTTGATCAGCGTGCGCACCTTCTGCGCGCGCACATAATAGGCGTCGTAGTAGCCGGCCGAGAGCACATAGGTGCCGATCATGACGCGGCGGCGGACCTCGGCGCCAAAGCCTTCGGCGCGGGTGTTCTCATACATGTCGGTGATGGCGCGGCCATCGACCCGCAGGCCGTAGCGCACGCCGTCGTAGCGCGCGAGGTTGGACGAGGCTTCCGCCGGCGCGACGATGTAATAGGCCGGCAGCGCGTATTTCGTGTGCGGCAGTGAGATGTCGACGAGCTCGGCGCCCGCGGCCTTGAGCCACTCTGCTCCTTGCGCCCACAGCCGCTCGATCTCCTCGGGCATGCCGTCCATCCGGTACTCTTTCGGGATGCCGATCTTCATGCCCTTGATCGACTTGCCGATCGCGGCCTCGTAGTCGGGCACTGCACGATCGACCGACGTCGTGTCCTTCGGATCGTGGCCCGCCATCGAACGGAGCAGGATCGCAGTGTCGCGCACCGTACGCGCGAACGGGCCGGCCTGGTCGAGCGAGGAGGCAAACGCGACGATGCCCCAGCGCGAGCAGCGGCCGTAGGTCGGCTTGATGCCGACGATGCCGGCGAACGAGGCCGGCTGGCGGATCGAGCCGCCGGTGTCGGTGCCGGTGGCGCCGAGGCAGAGTTGCGCGGCAACCGCCGCGGCAGAACCGCCCGATGAGCCGCCGGGCACCAGATGCGCGCCCTCGATCGAGCCGTCCTTCGACGCGCCGACATTGGAACCTTGCCGGCGCCACGGGTTCACGACCGGGCCGAAGCACGAGGTCTCGTTCGACGAGCCCATCGCGAACTCGTCGTTGTTGAGCTTGCCGAGCATGACTGCGCCGTCGCGCCAGAGCTGCGAGGTGACCGTCGAACTCATACGGCGGCACGAAATTGCCGAGGATTTTTGAGCACGCGGTGGTGCGCACGCCCCTGGTCGCGAACAGATCCTTGATGCCGAGCGGAATGCCGTTCAGCGGCCCGGCGCCGCCGGTACGTTCGCGGGTATCGGCGTCGCGCGCCATGCTCCGGGCGGCGTCGGGGGTCTCAAGCACAAAGGCATTCAGCGCCCGCGCCTTTTCCATCGCGGCGAGATGGGCGTCGGTCAATTCAACAGACGAAAAGGATTTCTTCGCCAGACCGTCGCGGGCCTCGGCGATCGTCAGGGCCGTCAGATCGGTCATTTTTCAACCGGGGTACAGACGAACGGCGTGCGGATCGAAAGGGTCTGGTCGTTGGCGGCGTCGTCGGCCCATGGATCGCGATTCCAGCGCTCGCGCGCGGCATCTTCCATCGCCTTCATGACGTCGTTCATCGCCGCGTCGCGATTGGCGTCCGTATTGGCGTCCTTGTCGCTCTTCTGCATGGCGTCGAGATAGGCGAGGTACGTCGCATAGGATTTCTCGTCTTCGCACATCATGCACATGGCTTCACCATCGGACCCTTTTGCTCACTCGATGACCTTGGGCACCAGGAAGAAATGCTTCTCCGTCGCCGGGGCATTGGCAAGAATGTCGTCGACGATGTCACCGTCGGTGACCACGTCGGCGCGCTTCTTCATTTCCATCGGCGTCACCGAGGTCATCGGTTCGACGCCCTCGACATTGACCTCGTTGAGCTGCTCGACGAAGGCGAGCACCGCGTTGACCTCGCCTTGCAGGTGCGCAACCTCGTCCTCGCGCACGGCAATGCGGGCGAGACGCGCGACGCGGCGGATGGTTTCGGCATCAACGGACATGTTCCAGCATATAGCAGATGTGGCTTTTGCGCCGCAACCGCAAGCCAAACCGCCGATTTTAGGCCATTTGTTTGAGCCGCTTGAGCGCATCAGCGGCGAGTTTGCGGGTCAACTCGGCGGCTGGCAGCTCGGCGGCCAATGACACCGCCTGCCCCGACCACATCGGGGTAAAGTCGCCTGAGCCGGTCTTCTCGGCCGCCGCGCGCAGCGGCGCAAGGGCGGTGGCCGAATGCGGGAACGCCGGCGCGTCGCCGGACAGCGGGCCGACCTCGGCCATCACACGATTGACGATGCCGCGTGCGGGCTTGCCGGTCATCAGGTTGGTGACCGCCGTTGCATCGGCATCTGCTGTCTTGAGACGATCCCGGTACGGCTTGCCGATGATCGATTCCGGACATTTGAGATAGGCCGAGCCGACTTGCGCGGCTGACGCGCCGAGCGCAAATGCCGCGGCAATGCCGCGGCCGTCGGAAATGCCGCCCGCGGCAATCACAGGCACACGCACGGCATCGACCACCTGCGGCACCAGCGCGAACGTACCGGGCTGCTGATCGACCTTGTCGGTCAGGAACATGCCGCGGTGGCCGCCGGCCTCGTTGCCCTGCGCGATGATCACATCAGTGCCGTGGGCTTCGAGCCAGCGCGCCTCGGCAACCGTGGTCGCCGACGACAGCACAATGCAGCCTGCGGCCTTCACCCGCTTCAACAACCTCGCGTCCGGCAGGCCGAAATGGAAGCTGACGATCTTCGGCTTCGCTTCCTCGATCACCTGGCACATTGCTTCGTCGAATGGTGACCGGTTTGCGCTCGGCACCGGCGCGCCGGGATCGAGCCCGTACTCCTTGTAGTAACCGGCTAGCCGCGTGAGCCACCTCGCTTCAGACTGCGCATCGGCGGCGACTGGCACATGGCAGAAGAAGTTGACGTTGAGCGGCTTTGAGGTGCGCTGCTTGATAACAGCGATCTGCTCGCGGGCCTTCTCCGGCGTCAGCATCGCGCATGGCAGCGAGCCGAGCGCGCCGGCGTCCGCCGCGGCAATGATGAGCTCTGGGCCAACGGCACCGGCCATCGGCGCCTGTATGATGGGAAGCTCGATATCGAAGAGATCGAGCAGGCGACGGTCCGGCCACATCGCAAAGTCCTCCAAATTCTCGACCCTCATGGTGAGGAGGAGCATTGCGCAGCAATGGCGGCTCGAAGGACTCGAGAGCGCTCGCGCTCTCAGGATGTCGGCACGCTTATCTATCATCGTCACCTCCCCCACAAGCAATGCGACGCAAGTCGGAACTGCGGTTGCTTCAGGTCTTTGCTGCACGCGAAACCGATGCTAGGCAGCGCCATGCCTGCACCGATCCTGCCTCTCGTCGAGGCCGCGAAAGCATGGCCGCCACGCGGCGCGCTGCTCGGGCTCGATCTCGGCACCAAGACCATTGGCGTTGCGGTGTGCGATGCCGATCGACGCGTTGCGGCAGCGGTCGAAACCATCCAGCGCACGACCTTCACCAAGGATGCAGCACGGCTGCTGATCCTCGCCGAAGAGCGCAAGGTCGTCGGAATCGTGCTCGGCCTGCCGCTCAACATGGACGGCAGCGAGGGGACGCGGGTCCAGGCGACGCGGGCGTTCGCGCGCAATCTTGCGCGCATCAGCGCCCTCCCGATCGGATTGTGGGACGAGCGGCTGTCGACCGCGGCGGTCGAACGGCAATTGATCGACGCCGACGTCAGCCGCGCCAAGCGCGCGAAAAGCATCGATCAGCATGCGGCTATCTTTATCTTGCAGGGCGCGCTGGACCGGCTGCGGACGCTCGGGGGGTGAAAGCGAAAAACGCCTTCACCTAGAAACACTTGTTTCGATTTTCGCGCGGTTTCGGACCGACGTCGGATCACAGCCGGTATAAAAATACCATCATTCCGGCAAGCCGGCCTGGCGCAGCGCGGCGACATAGTTGGCGAACACATCGGGGCGGAGCGTTGAGACGCGCTCGGCGAGCGTCGAGATCCGCAATCCGGGATCAAGCTCAAGGGCGCGCGCGATGTAGCGCCGTGCTTCGTCGAGACGGCCGGCGCCGACGTTGCTGACGGCGGCGATCCGGATCGCGGTCACGTAGTAGGGTTGCTCCCGACAGGCCTGCTCCGCCAACGTCCGCGCCTCGTCAAACCGGCCGGCCTGGAAATGCGCGAACGCGGTGAACGTCTCCATGAAGAACATCAGGGGATCGAGCGGGCTCAGTCGCATGGCGTGCGCGAGGTGCTCGATCGCGAGCGCATGGTCGCCATGATCGGCGTGCAATGTGCCGCTCGCACTCCAGGCCGCCGCAAGGTTCGGGTTGAGCACCAGCGCGCGATCGATCAGCGCCAGCCCACCCTCGATATCGCCGACCCCGGCACCGAGCGCGAGACCGCCAAAGGTCAGGGCAACCGCATCGTCCTTGCCGAGTTCAGCGGCGCGCCCTGCGAGGCGACTTGCTTCCGCCATCTCCTGCGGCCGGTCAGTCATCCAGCCATTGACCATGCGCCAGAAGTAACACCACGCGGCCATGCCGTAGGCGGAAGCGAAATCGGGATCGCGCTCGATCGCCTTGCCGAACAATTCAAGCGCCTCGCTGATCCCTTCCCTGGTCCATCGATAGATGCTTGCCATCCCGCGCAAGTAAAATTCGTAGGCACCGAGACTTTCGGTCGGCTTGCGCTTGGCAAGCGCGATCTCCGCCTGCTCGAGTTTTGGCGCGATCGCGCCGATTACGCTGGATGTCACCTTGTCCTGGAGGTCGAAGACGTCTTCGAGATCACCGTCAAAACGGCCCGCCCATAAATGCGCGCCGGTCGAGGCGTCGATCAGTTGCCCGGTGATGCGCAGACGGTTTGTCGCCTTGCGCACGCTGCCCTCGAGCACGTAGCGCACGCCCAGTTCGCGCCCGACCTGCCGGATGTCAGGGGATTTGCCCTTGTAGGCGAAACTGGAATTGCGCGCGATCACGAACAGCCAGCGCATCTGCGACAGCGCAGTGATGATCTCTTCGACCATGCCGTCGCTGAAATATTCCTGCTCGGGCTCGCTGGCGAAGGTCTGGAACGGCAGCACGGCGATCGACGGCCTCGTTGGCTCGCCGCTATCAGGCTTCGCGTTGCCGGGAGACGCATCCATTGCCGGTTCGGCAGCGGACGCCGTCTCCTCCGTCACCTCGCCGACAAATCGAACACCCCGGCGTGGAAAAGTCTTGATCAGGCGCTGCTCGTCACCGTTGTCGCCGATCGCCGCCCGCGCCGAATTGACCCGGCTCGATAATGTCGCCTCGGAGACGATGCGGCCGTGCCAAACCGCGGCGAGCAGGTCGTCGCGACTGACGACGCGGTCCCGCGAGCGAATGAGAAATTCCAGGAGGTCGAAGACCTGCGGTTCGACCGCGACCACGACATCGCCACGCCGCAACTCGCGGCGCTGGATGTCGAGTACGAATTCTTTTGACCGGTAGATCAAACGGGCCCCGCCTTTGGCGCCCCACTCCCAAGGGGCAACCTAACACAATTGTTCTACCGCAAAAATCAAGACGATCTGGGGCGCAAATCCGCGCCGTCTGAAAGCGCTTTGTCCGTCATTTCGGCATGTTTGGCATGCCGCGCGCAAATGCAGGCCATGGGCAAATCAGGGAGATTCACGATGGATACGACTAAAATGATCGAAGACACCAAGCAGGATCGTCGGCAATTCATCGGCAGCGCCGCCATGGGGATTGCTGCAGCGGGCGCACTGAGCCTGCTTCCGTCCGAGTCCGTTGCCGCCCCGACGGAGGGCGCGATCCGCCCCTTCCACGTCAACTTTCCCGACCACGCGATCGTCGACCTCAGGCGGCGGCTTGCCGCAACGCGCTGGCCCGATCGTGAAACCGTCACAGATCAGTCACAGGGCGTGCAGCTCGCGACAGTGAAGGAGCTCGTGCACTACTGGGCGACCGACTACGACTGGCGCAAGGTGGAGGCGAGGCTGAATGCCCTGCCGCAGTTCATCACCGAGATCGACGGGGTCGACATTCACTTCATTCACGTTCGTTCCAAGCACGACAACGCGTTGCCGCTGATCGTCACGCACGGATGGCCGGGCTCGGTGATCGAGCAGCTGAAGATTGTCGATCCGCTGACCAATCCCACGGCCCACGGCGCCAGCGCATCAGACGCCTTCGATCTGGTGATCCCGTCGATGCCGGGCTACGGGTTTTCCGGCAAGCCGACCACGACCGGCTGGGATCCCGTGCGCATCGCTCGCGCCTGGATCGTGCTGATGAAGCGCCTCGGATACAAACACTTCGTCGCGCAGGGTGGCGATTGGGGTGACGCCGTCACCGAGCAGATGGCTCTGCTGGCTCCTCCGGAATTGCTCGGCATTCACACCAACATGCCGGCCACCGTCCCGGCGGACGTCTCGAAGGCACTCGCGTCCGGCCAGCCGGCACCGTCGGGTCTGTCGGCGGAGGAGCAGCACGCCTACGAGCAGCTCGACTTTTTCTTCAAGCACGGCCTCGGCTATGCCCAGGAGATGGCGGGTCGGCCGCAGACGCTTTACGGGATCGAGGACTCGCCTGCGGGCCTCGCAGCCTGGATCCTAGACCACGACGCGCGCAGCCTCGCGCTCATGTCACGCGTCTTCGACGGACAGTCCGAGGGCCTCACGCGCGACGACATCCTCGATAACATCACGCTGTATTGGTTGACGAACACCGCAATCTCGTCGGCGCGCCTCTACTGGGAGAACAAGCTGCCGTTCTTCGACGTCAAAAACGTCACCATCCCGGTCGCCGTGAGTGCCTTCCCGGACGAGCTCTATACGGCGCCGCGGAGTTGGGCGGAGCGCGCGTTCCCCAAACTGATCCACTACAACAAGCTCGACAAGGGCGGCCACTTTGCGGCCTGGGAACAGCCGGCGCTGTTCGTTGCCGAAATGCGGGCCGGGTTCAAGCCGCTGCGTCAATCGACATGAGGCGACGTCATCTACCAACGGCGCGCGCCTAGCGCGCGCCGCCTTCCCCGATAGGTGCAATCCCTCGACACGCCGGCTTGTTCGATGCCCCACTCCTCGCAAGGGCTGAGAACCGGCCTACCGCAAAAATCACGACGATCTGGAAGACAAATCCGCGCCACCTGAAAGCGCGCTGACTCCACCTACAGCATGATCAATCCGATCTTGGTCGCCAGCGCGCGCCAAGCCAGGCTCTGAACCCAAGCTCTGAACCCAAGCTCCGAACCAACGAGATTCAAAATGGACCCGACCAGAACATTCGACGACGTCAACCAGAACCGCCGGCAATTCCTCGGCACGGCGGCCATGGGTATTGCCGCGGCTGGCGCGCTCAGCCTGTTCCCCACCAAGCTTCGCGCCGCCACCGGCAGCGGCGTCCATCCTTTCCGCGTCCATGTTCCGGACGAGGCGCTGGTCGACCTGCGCCGACGTCTGGCGGCGACGCGGTGGCCCGACCGGGAGACCGTCACCGATCAATCCCAGGGCGTGCAGCTTGCGAGCCTGGAGGCACTCGTACGCTACTGGGAGCGCGACTACGACTGGCGAAAGATCGAGGCGAAGCTCAACGCATTGCCGCAGTTCAAGACAGAGATTGACGGCCTCGACATTCACTTCATTCATGTTCGTTCCCGTCATCCGAACGCGCTGCCGGTCATCATCACACATGGCTGGCCCGGCTCGGTCCTCGAACTGCTGAAGGTGCTCGGCCCACTGACCGATCCCACCTCACATGGCGGGCGCGCAGAAGATGCGTTTGATGTCGTTATTCCGTCGATGCCCGGTTTTGGCTTCTCGGACAAACCGCAAGGCACCGGCTGGAGTCCAGATCGCATCGCCCTCGCCTGGGACGTGCTGATGAAGCGTCTTGGATATGAACGCTACGTTTCGCAAGGCGGAGATTGGGGCGCAGTCGTTGCCAACGCCATGGGGCGCCAGGCACCCGCAGGTCTACTGGGCATCCACGTGAACCTCCCTGCGGCAGTCCCAACGGATGTCCTGAAGGCCATCAGCAGCGGCGAGCCGGCGCCGGCCGGATTGTCGGATGCCGAGCTGGCGGCGTTTAACTCGGTGAGCGAGTTTTACAACAAGCGGCGCGCTTACTCCGTGATGATGGGCTCGCGGCCCCAGACCGTGAGCTATGGCCTGACAAACTCGCCCGTCGGCCTTGCGGCCTGGATGTATGACTACAACGGCGGCGAGCCACAGCGCCTTCTCACCAAAGACGAGATGCTGGACGACATCACCCTTTACTGGCTGACGAACAGTGCGGCCTCTTCGGCGCGGCTCTACTGGGAAAACAAGAGTGGCGTTCTTGGTGCTGCGGGGCAGAGGACGGCGAAAATCTCGGTCCCTGTCGGGGTGACCGTATTTCCGGACGAGATCTACCGCGCGCCAAAGAGCTGGACCCAGCGCGCCTATCACAACCTCATCTATTTCAATGAGGTCGACAAGGGCGGTCACTTTGCGGCGTGGGAGCAGCCTGAACTTTTCAGCGCAGAGCTCCGGGCCGCATTCAGATCGCTGCGCGCGTCGGCGAATGGATAGTCACTGAACCGATCGCCGCTGTTCTGGCAACGCCCCGTAGCATTGCAGGGGCAGCGGCGGGCTCCCTCATCAAGACCCGAAAGGTCGACGACAATGAAGCACGCCATCATCGCCCTGTTCGTCGCGACCGCCATGTTGCCGGCGGCGACTGCCGAGGCTCAGACCGCGAGAGACATCCTCGGGCCGGCTGCCGTCGTGCCGCTCGTAGAAAAGCAACCTCCGGCGAAAATCATTGTCGATCCGCCGTTGGCTGATCCGCTGGCCCATGGACAGGTCTTTATTCAGTACCGCGCCGAGAACCTGCGAATCGTGCCGGTGTTTGGTCCAAACGCTGTCGATGTGTCGCCTCGCATCGGCCACATCCATGTCACCGTCGACGACGCACCCTGGCACTGGGCCGACGCCAGCGGAGAGCAGTTGATCCTCGTCGGTCTTCCGCCCGGACCGCACAAGGTGCGGATCGTCCTCGCAGACCCAAACCACCAGCCGCTGGATCAGGCCACCGTCGAATTCGTGGTGCCCGAAAGCGAGGCGGCGATTCGTTGAGATGCGCGACGCAGCGCGCGGGATTCACATTATCGAACTCAGGAGACTGACCATGGACTCGACCAAGACCACCGACACAATCAACCCTCAGCGCCGCCGATTTTTTGGCGTTGCCGCTGGTACCGTCGCGGCCGCCCAGTTCGGCGCGATGCACGCAGCAAATGCGGAAGGCGCCAAAACGAAAACGGCGCAGCTGCCGGTGCCTAATCGAGGGGCCGGCGCCTCATTCGCAGCCCTGAAGCAGATCGACGCTGGCGTGCTGAACGTCGGCTACGTCGAAACCGGCCCCGCGGATGGACCACCGGTGCTCCTGCTGCACGGCTGGCCCTACGACATTCACAGCTTTATCGAGGTCGCTCCGGTGCTGGCATCGGCGGGCCACCGGGTGATCGTGCCCCACCTCCGCGGCTATGGCACGACGCGCTTTCTGTCGGCCGATACACTCCGCAGCGGCCAGCCATCGGCAGTCGCGGCCGACATCATCGCCCTGATGGACGCCCTGAAAATCGAGAAGGCGACCCTCGCGGGCTTCGATTGGGGCGCTCGCACCGCCAACATCATCGCGGTGCTGTGGCCAGAGCGCGTCAAGGCAATGGTTTCGGTGAGCGGGTACCTGATCGGCAGCCAGGAGGCCGGCAGGATGCCGCTGCCGCCCAAGGCGGAGTTGCAATGGTGGTATCAGTTCTATTTCGCGACCGAGCGCGGCCGCGAGGGTTACCAGAAATACACGCACGACTTCGCCAAGCTGATTTGGCAGACCGCGTCGCCGAAATGGGCATTCGATGATGCGACTTTCGATCGCAGCGCCGCTGCGCTCGACAATCCGGATCATGTTGCGATCGCGATCCACAACTACCGCTGGCGGCTCGGCCTGGCGGACGGCGAGCGCAAATTCGACGATATCGAGAAGAAGCTCGCGGCCGCACCCGTGATCACGGTGCCGACCATCACCATGGAAGGCGACGCCAATGGCGCGCCTCACGCCGAGCCCAGCGCCTACGCCGGGAAATTCTCAGGCAGATATTCGCATCGGCTCATCAAGGGCGGGATCGGTCACAATCTGCCGCAGGAAGCGCCAAAAGCGTTTGCCGACGCCGTGATTGATGTCGCCGAGAGCTGATCGGCCACTCGATGTCCACTCCTGGTCTGGAGCGGGCTTCGCCGAGCTACCTTTGGCGCGTTGAGTCCGCCTCAGTCGGCTTATCGGCTGAGATCTTGTGGATCGCTGTTGCAAGCAGCTCGGCGCCTGCTGGGTCCGGCGGCAGAGCTGTTTCGGATTTGACTGTACCAGAAATATAGTCGGCCATTTTGCTAATCGGGCAAAAATCACTGGCCGTCGTCACCGCGACGATATCCAACTCCGGAAGAACCATGATGAGCTGGCAATGATATCCAACCGCCATATAGACGTGCTTGTTGGGGACGGCCCAAAAAGTATTGGAATATCGCAGCTCCGGCGTCACCGGCCTTTTCATATCGACCGTGGCGTTGAGCGGTTTGTCGACCCAGCCAGATGGGAGGAGCCTCCTGCCTTCCCATTCGCCATTGCGCAGGTACAGATAACCAATCTTTGCCATATCGCGAGGCAGCATGGCCAATCCCCATCCTCCGACACGGAATTTCGGAGCACCTGCCCAGCTGAACGTGCTGATCCCGAGAGGGCCGAACAGCTTGGCTATCGCATAGTCTGCGACGTCGGTTCCCGTTAATTTAGTAATGATCGCAGAAAGCAGCTGCGAATTGCCGCTGTTGTAGTTGAAGGTCTCACCCGGCGCATTCGACATCGGGCGATCAAGAATGAATTTGATCCAATCCAGGCTGTTGACCATTTTTCTGGGTGATTCCGCCCGGCCGTCCAACGGCTCCTTCCAGTCAAGGCCGGAGGTCATGTCCAGGAGGTTCTGAACCGTTATCGCGCGTTTCCTGTCGTCGATCTCGGCGGGGTTTCGTTCCGGGAAAAAGTCAAGCACTCGGTGGTCGAGGCTGTCCAGCAAGCCGTCCTTGTAGGTGATCGCAATCAACGAGCCGATGACCGATTTGGTGACGGAGTGGACGTCGTGAGGACTGTCCGGAGAATACGGAGCATAATAAGCGTCAAGGACCAAGCGGCCGTGCCGCGAGATCAGCAAACTATCAAAGCTGCGCGTTGATCCGAATTCGACCAGCTTCGCGAGGGCCGCGGAATCCATACCCTGCTCTTCGGGCGTGGACGTTTGCCATTGCCTGGTTGGCCATACGACATTGCCCTGGGCACGCGCGGCGTTGCAATAGATTGAAGTAACGACAATGACTGCGACGAGCGTCGCCCAAAAAATGGCGTCAAATCGCTGCCCTCGCATGACCTGACCTCGTTTGGACTGCACAGATACAGGTGAGCCAAGGTGGAGCACACCGTCTGTTTCGTTAGAACACAGTCTACTGCAGCGGCGGTAGCGCCCGTGCAATGATCTCTTGCGCCGCCGCAGCATCGAGTTCGATCGCACCGTACATCGCGGCGCGGCCGCGCGCGAGGTTTGTCGTCGCGTAGCATTCGGCGACCTCCGGCGAAGTCTCGTTCAGCGCGGCCACGGCCGCGACCTTTGCCAGCAGCTCGACGATCAGCCGCGCGTGGCCCTCGACATCAGGCGTGCGCAGCGACGCGGCGATGGCGCCGAGCGCCTCGCCGACACCCGACAGGCCCCGTGTTTGGGCCGCCAGCGCCGACAGCAGCGCTGCCGCTGCATCGGGGTCGCGCGAGAACGCCCGCAGCACGTCGAGGCACATGACATTGCCCGACCCTTCCCACACCGCATTGACAGGCGCTTCGCGATAATGGCGGGCGAGAATGCCGTCCTCGACGTAGCCGTTGCCGCCGAGACACTCGAGCGCCTCGTAGAGGAACTGAGGCGCGCTCTTGCAGACCCAATACTTGATGACGGGCGTCAAGAGCCGCATCCGCCCCGCTTCCGCCGGATCGTGCGGCGTCAGATCAAACGAACGGCACAGCCGCATCACGGCCGCCGTCGCCGCCTCGACGTGCAGCGCCATGTCGGCGAGCACGCTGCGCATCAGCGGCTGGTCGACCAGGTGCTTCTGGAACACGCTGCGATAGCGGGTGTGATGAACGGCGTGGGCGAGCCCCGAGCGCATCAGACCCGCCGACGAAATCGCGCAGTCGAGCCGCGTCAGCTGCACCATTTGAATGATCGTGCGGATGCCCTGCCCTTCGTCGCCGACGCGCAAGGCGTAGGCGTCATGAAACTCGACCTCCGACGATGCGTTGGACCGATTGCCGAGCTTGTCCTTCAGCCGCAGGAAGTTCAGGCCGTTGACGGAGCCATCCGGACAGAAGCGCGGCATGAAGAAACATGTCAGCCCGCTGTCGGCTTGTGCGAGCACGAGAAACGCGTCGCACATCGGCGCCGACATGAACCACTTGTGGCCGTCGATCCGATAGGCGTCGCCGGCGCGCGTCGCACGCGAAGAATTGGCACGCACGTCGGTGCCGCCCTGCTTTTCGGTCATGCCCATGCCCAACGTCATGCCGCGCTTCGACGTCCATGGCGCGAATGAAGGATCGTAGGCCCGCGACGAAATCTTCGGCATCACCAGCGCCAGCAGCCTAGGCTCGGTGGCGAGGGCGCCAACAGAGGCGCGGGTCATCGTGATCGGACAGAGATGTCCGCTCTCGACTTGCGCGGCCATATAGAATTGCGCCGCACGCAAGACCTCGGCGGGCGGTGGTGCGACCTTGCCGTCGATGGTCCAGCTCGAGTTATGCAGGCCGGCCTCGATGCTGCGCGCCATGAAGGCGTGATAGGCCGGATGGAACGTCACGACGTCGCGGCGAAAGCCCTGCGCGTCATAGGCCTCCAGCACCGGCGTGTTCTTGTTGGCGACCGCGCCAAGGGCTTTCAGCTCGCTGGTACCCCAGGATCTGCCGAAGGCGGACAGTTCGGCGCTGGCCGCGCCTGCGCCGTTCGCAGCGACAGCTTCGCGCAGCGGCCGGTCGAGCGCGAAGAGATCGACATCGGCAAGGGGCGGCGGCTGGTTGAGGACGTCGCGATCGGCTGACGGCGCGGGAACTCATGGCGGACCTCGCTCAAGAACGGCTCACACCAGATTACCACGTTGCGCCCCCGCTCGCGCCGGCAGGAACAATCCGCATCAATCAGAATTTGTGAAATGGGCATGCGGTTCTGGAGGAGGAGACAGTGCCGGTCATTCTGTTATGGGCGATCCCAACCGTGCTCGTCATTGGTGGTGGCGGCTATTGGCTGATGCACCTGCATCACTAGCGGCCAAGGAAGGGCTCGGCCGCCCCTGCCGAGCCCTTCTTTTTCCTTGGCTTTTTCCTTGCCTTTCATTCCTTGCGAGCACGCAACATGAACAATGACAAGACCATTCCAATAAGCTGGCTGCTAGCCGGCGTACTCACCGTGACGATCGTGTTCAATGGAATTGCGCTGGCGCTCAGCTAGCTGTCTTGTAGCTGTCTCGGCGATCGTCGCGACGCAATGAGCCAGTGTTCCTCGCGATCCAGCTCGTACTGGCCATCGAGTTCACGCAGGATGCGTGCGATGTCGGCGAGGCTTGAAGTATCCTCGCGCTCATGAGCCTTGGCCCCGCTCGGTCCAGGTGCGTTCTCCTCGTCCGTAAACAGCTCGATCAGGTCGCTTAGTTTCATCGCATGCTCTTTTTCTTCTCGTCCGGCCGGATCCATCCTTTCCTGGAGGCGCAGCCGGCTCCGCCTGGACAACCACCGAGAGCGCATCGGGTTGCCGGCCGCTATCGATAAACTGCAGGCCTCACCACACAGGGCATGGCATCCGGTTCTAAAGACGCGGAACCAATTGCCGCGTGAATTAATTGCCGTGGCGTGAATGGAAAAGCTGGCCTTGTTTCTCATCATTATCGGGGTGGCGCTGATACTGACGACGTGCCTTTGGGTCGTCTTTGGCTAGCCGAAAAGCGGCCGGATAGATTCTTCCGTTCTGTTCAGGTGGTGAGCGTATCGGCGTGGTGCCCGCAACCAAGATTGTGCGCATGAAGGATCTTCAAGCGAAGCTCGAACAACTTCTCGCCGAAGCCCAGGATTGCGACCTGATCGGCAACCTCGCCACCGATCAGGCCAAGCGGGCGACCTTCCGGCGCATGGCCGCGCAGTTCCGCGCGATGGCCGAGGAGCTCAAGGCCGATATTGCTGCACGGGTCGCGCAGAAAGGAGCGGCCTGACGGTGTTCGTTCTCGACCGTGCGAGAGCCCTGCGCGGCCGATGGTTGCGCAGCCGGATCATGCAGCGATTGTCTCTCGGGGAACGACCGGCGGGAATGCCTGGAATTCCAGGTGGACCTCCAGACCCGCGGGCGAGTAGTCGCGCGTCAGCATCGCCTCGAACTGGGCGCTGAAGGCACTGTCGATCAGGGTCGAGCCGAATCCTCGTTGCTGGGGCGACACAACCGGCGGGCCGTCGTGCTCGCGCCATGTGACGGAAACCCGATTGCCCCGCGGGTTCACGGCCACCCGCCAGGAGACATCGATCCGCCCCTCCGGCACCGACAGCGCGCCATACTTGATCGCATTGGTGCACAGCTCGTGCATGATGAGAGTCAGGGCCAGCACCGCCTTGGCATCGATCGGCTCTTCGGGTCCGGCGAGATGAACCCGGTTGCCGCTGCCCGCGAACGGCTCGACCGCCGCCCTGATGGCGGCGGCGACATTCGAATGCTCCCAATCGTCAGCAAGAATGATGTTGTAGGCCTTGGCCAATGCAGTCACCCGCTCGGCGAACGTCCTTACCGCCACCTCAGCTCCGGTGAGCTTGCGAAATGATTGCACGCCGATCGCCTGCACAATCGCCAGGGCATTCTTCAGACGATGCCCCATCTCCCGCGTGACGAGCTCGCGCTGCTGCTCTGCCCTCGCCTGTTCGATCTGGCGCCGTTCCAGTTGGTCCATGAGACCATCGAGCGAAGCGCCGATCAGCGCCAATTCGCCGTCGTGCGCTTGCATGCCGGTGCGGGCGCGCGCATCGCCGGCGCGCCAGTCTTCGATGGTCTTCAGGATTGCGCCGACCGGCCGCCGGACAAAGCGGCTGCTCATGAGCCACGCCAGCAGCAATGACGTCGCAATGCTGAGCAGCGTGAGCAGGAAGGTTGTGCGGGTCGCCTGGTCAATCAGCTTGAATGCTTCGGTCTTCGCAGCGCCCGTGCTGACATAAAGGCCGATCCCAGACAGGGCCGGGGGAACATAGCCGAGCACACGCACGGTGCCGTCCTGGCTCGTGGCATCGATCGTCCCCGATGTGGTGCCGCGCACCAATGGCAAGAACGCGTCCGGTATCTGCGTCCCGACAAACTGGGCCGGTAACGGGTCGCGAACGATAATCACCCCATTGCGATCGGCGATCGTCAGGGACGATCCGTTCTCCATGCCGCGCTCATCCATGCGGGCCTGCAGCCACCCGAGATTCAGCATCGCAAAAGCAACGCCGCGCGGCCGGCCATCGTCGCCGAGGATACTCAATGCGACCGGCAGCAACGCAATTCCGGCGGCACCTCCCCGGGTGAACTCGCCAATGACAAACCCGCCCTGCTCGAGGGCCTGGCGGAAATAAGGGCGATCCGCAACATTGGCTTCGGATGCCAAATTGCTGCTGCACTTCACGTCGCCGGAGACCTCCGCGATAGCAATGCCGGCGATATAGTCGAGCCGCCTCAGCACGGACTCGAGATAGGCGTCACACTGCGCGCGATCCGGCGCCTCTGTGACCGGCGCCGCCGATGCGGTGAGCAGGACGCTCTTCAGCGAGTTGAACACACGGCTCACTTCGCCGATCACCTGGCGCGTTTCGCGCAGCACGTCGTCGCGGACGTCCTGCGCCCGCGAGGACCGCAGCTCGAGTTCATTGTAAGCAATCGTTGCGAGGCCGGGTAACAAAACTACGGCCGAGAGCAGCAACAGGCGCTTTGTCAATACCATCGATAATCTTCGTCTCGTACCGCGAGCCTATCGACAGCCGCAGCAAAACACCAATGCATTTCAGTTGGAATCAAGACAGCGCCAGCATAGCTGCGGTTTGGCACTCACCTGAGCAAAGTGTCAGACAAATTTTCTCTCCGTTGATCCTGTTTTGTGCAAACTTGGACACTGGCGATGACTGCGCGGGCCGCGGAAAACCGCGGCCCTTGCCTTGGCAAAGATGTTCTGAAAACGCGCGGTGCTTACGCCGCCGTTCGTGCTGCCGCCTGCCCTGGCTCGAGCGCGGCTTTGACCGCCTCGTCGAGGTTGGCGAGCCAGACGAATTCCAGATTGCGCCTGATGTCTTCCGGGATGTCGTCGAAGTCGCGCCGATTGCGCGCCGGCAGCATCACGCGCTTGATGCCGGCGGTTGCCGCCGCAATCACTTTCTCCTTGATGCCGCCGACCGGGAGCACAAGGCCGCGCAGGCTGATCTCGCCGGTCATCGCGGTGTCCGGGCGGATGGTGCGGCCGGTCATCAGCGAGGCGAACGCCATGAACATCGCGACGCCGGCGCTCGGGCCGTCTTTCGGAATCGCGCCGGCCGGAACGTGCAGATGCAGGTCGCTGGTCTCGAACAGGTTTGAGTCGACCTGCAAGTTCGGCAGCGCGCGCTTTCACGACGGTCAGGGCGGCCTGTGCGCTCTCCTTCATCACGTCACCGAGCTGACCAGTCAGCGTCAGCCGCCCCTTGCCCGGCACGCGCGTCGCCTCAATGAACAGAATGTCGCCGCCGACCGGAGTCCAGGCGAGACCGGTGGCGACGCCAGGCATGCTGACACGCATCGCGACTTCGTCCTCGAAGCGGGCCGGCCCAAGAATGGTTTGCAGGTCGGAGGCTTCGATACGAATCGGCCCCGCCTCACCTTCAGCGATCCGGACCGCTGCGTGGCGTAGCGCCTTGCCGATCTCGCGCTCGAGCGAGCGCACGCCGGCCTCACGGGTATAGTGCTGGATGATGCCGCGCAGCGCGTCGTCGGAAATTTCGGCCTTGCCCGCCTGCAAACCGTTAGCCTCGAGCTGCCGCTGTACCAGGTAGCGCCTGGCGATCTCGAACTTTTCGGTCGCAGTGTAGCCAGCGAGGCTGATGATCTCCATGCGATCGCGCAGCGGACCCGGAATGGTGTCCAGCATGTTGGCGGTTGCGATGAACACGACGCGGCTGAGATCGAAGGGTACGCCGAGATAGGCGTCGCGGAACGTTCCGTTCTGCTCGGGATCGAGCACTTCGAGCAGCGCAGCCGACGGATCGCCCTGGATGCCACTGCCGAGCTTGTCGATCTCGTCGAGCATCATCACGCAGTTGCGCGAGCCCGCCTTGCGCAGGGCCTGCACGATGTTGCCGGGCAGCGCGCCGATATAGGTGCGGCGATGGCCGCGGATCTCGGCTTCGTCATGGACGCCGCCGAGGCTGACGCGGACAAATTTTCGTTGCATCGCCTTGGCGATCGACTGTCCCAGCGAGGTCTTGCCGACGCCGGGCGGGCCGACGAAGCACAGGATCGGCGCCTTGCCCTGCGGCGCGAGCTTGCGCACGGCAAGATATTCGACGATCCGCCGCTTGATCTTGTCGAGACCGAAATGGTCGGCGTCGAGAATCTTGCGCGCTTCGGCAACGTCGATCGGCGCCTCCTCGGGCAGGCTCCACGGCAGCTCGATCAGCCAGTCGATGTAGGTGCGGATCATGCCGTATTCGGCTGACGCGTCCGACATCCGTTCCAGCCGGCGCACTTCCTTGCGCGCCTGATCGTCGACCTCCTTCGGCATTTTTGCCTTGGCGATCTGCTCCTTGAGCTCCGCGATTTCAGCGGCCTTGCCCTCGTCGCCCTCGCCGAGCTGCTTCTGGATCGCGGCCATCTGCTCGCGCAGCAATACCTCGCGCTGACGCTGGTCCAGCGCGGCCTTGGTCTGCTCGCCGATCTCGTTCGACAGCCGCAACACCTCGATGCGCTGCGCCAACAGGCGCGAGACGCGGTCCATCCTTGCTGCGACGTCGATGGTCTCGAGAATCTCCTGCTTCTCGTCGGGCTTGATGTCCATGTAGGCCGCCGAGAAATCGGCGAGATCCGACGGCGTCTGCATGCTCTGCGCGGCATTGACCAGCTCGGCCGGTACCTGCGGCAAGAGCTCCAGCGCCTCGAGCGTCTGCCGACGCAGGTTCAGAAAGCGCGCTTCGATATCGGGCGTCTTCGCGACCTCTCCTTCGATCGGCCTGATGCGCGCGACCAGGAACGGCCAGCCGCCGAGAAACTCGACCACCTGGAACCGCTTCTCGCCCTGGCACACCACGTGGTGCGTGCCATCAGGCGCTGTGACGTAGCGCACGACGTTGGCGACGGTGCCGACGCGATGCATGTCGAGCCCCGTCGGGTCGGCAACGCTCTCGTCGCGCTGCATGAGGACGCCGATCTGTTTCTGCTCGCGCAACGCCTGCTGCGCAGCCGCGATCGACTTCGGCCGCCCAATCGTGAGCGGCACCACCGTGTTCGGGAACAGCACGAGATTCTTGACCGGCACGATGATGATCGCGTCGGCGGGAATTTGCGGCAGCGTGCCGTTCGTGGTCGCGTTGGTATTGTTGTTGTCTGCGTCAGCCACGGGTAGCTCCTCCCTGCTTCGGCAGCTTGGCCAGCGTGACCACGAAGCAGCCATTGACGTAGCCGCGCTGGACGTCGCCGTAGCGTCCGGGCGGCAGGCGCAGGTGCCGCTCGAAGCGGCCCTGCGGCAGTTCAAGGCGATGAATGGTGGCGTTGCGCAGCTGGGCGGGCACGCCGCGCTTGCCGGCAACGGTGAGCACGTCGCCTTCGATCGCCGCGACAATGTCCTTCGGATCGACCCCCGGCAGCGCCAGGATTGCCACGACCTCCTTCTCGGTCTCGATCAGGTCGGCCGGCGGCTCCCAGACCGGCGCCGCAGCGCCCCGGCTGACCGGCTCAAACAACTGGCGATGCAGCTTTTCGGCGCGCGCCAGCATCTCGACCGCCTCGGACCACATCCATCGGTTGGAATATTCGCTCATCAAAGACCCCGTGCCCGCGTCTCGGAACACCTTCCTCGGCTTAAGTAGGAATTGGTTCCGCGGTTCGCGAGACCCGCGGGCAAAATCGGTTGAAGCGGAAGGGGTTGTCACGCCGGCCGGGCGTCTGCCGGGGCGGCTCTATCCACCCTAAATCCGACACCGCGGCGCGACGCGTCGACGGCGAGCTACTTCGACGGCGGTTTCGGACTGCTGCCGACCGTGCCGCCATCGACGACTTGCGGCTCGGGGAATTTCCAGGCGCCGGTCAGAATTTCGGCATGTGGCCGATAGAGCCGCACCGTGTAATTCCACCCGGGCATGATCGGCAGGCAGTTCGGGATCTTGCCGTCGCAGCCCCCAAACTGAACGGTGACGGAGCCGTCGGCAGATTTCGTCGCGGTGATGTTGTTGAGCGAATAGGCGTCGTAGGGATTCTTCTCGAAATAGCCGTCGGCATTGTAGAGGCTGATCGACCAGAAGCCATCGACCGGGACATCCCTGACGTTCAGCCGGTACACCGTCGCGCCGTCGTTCCGGGCCGGCGTCACGCTGACGTAGGTCGCATCCTTCTCGGGATTGCCGCCCCAGCCCATCGCGGTGCCGATGAGATGATTGACGGGGTCAACTTCGCTCCTGGCGCCGAAGGCGTGCTTGAAGCCGTTGGCCGTCGACCCCAGCACCAGCAAGGCGTCGCGGACTTTCTTTTGACTCGCCTGGTCCCAGTCGGGCACTTCGAACGTGCCCTGCGCCTTCTGGCTGACCCTGGTCGCCTCCTGCAGCGCATGAGCCTGGTCGAGATCCGTGGAATCATGAGGGTCAGCGAGCGTTCGCAGTGCGACCAGCACATATCGCGTGCCGACGTGCTTACTGTCGTACGTGTAGCTGCCCGCACGATACTCGACATTGCCGACCACGTAGTGATCTTCGTTAATCACCTGCATCGAGCGGAATCGCTTACCGGCATCGGGCAATGTGATCGTGACCGGCCCTGCATTGAGATCGAATACAGCCGCGGAATAAACTGTATCGCGGTTGGACCTGATGACGAGTTGCTTGTCGATTGGCATCATCTCGCGATGGTGACCGAACTTGCCGATGCCGCCGGCATCCTTCACCGCATTGCCAAAATAGAGATCGCTTTCGGCGCGGGCAAAGTTGTCGACGGTGACCGGGACGCCGCTTAGCGCAGCGGCAGCGACCGTTGAGGTGCAGGATGCGAGCAAGGCAAGGGCCGCTATCCTCATGGCTTAACTCCCACGGTTTCAGGTGCGACCTTCTCGACGGGCGGGAAGATCACCTTCCAGTCCTTCCTCATGTCGACGATGGTCCATTTCTTTGCGACGGCCTCGTCGAGCGTCTTGTCGAGCTTGCCGACCGGCGAGTGCCGGTCGTAGGCATATTCGCGCAGGCCGTCGGTGTGATGGACGAGGCCCGCGAACCGGGCGCCGGAGCCCGCCATGGTCCATTCCAGCATCTGGCGATCGCCGTCGGAGTTGCCGAATGCGAAAATCGGACGGCGGCCAATGAAGCGGTTGATCCCGACCGGCTTGCCCGGCCCATCATCGATGAATTCGATCTTTGCGTCCTTGACCAGAACGGGCTCGCCGTTGCCGCCCTCCTGGAGCTTTACGGCAAGCGAGGAGCCGACCACCTGCTCGGGCGGAATGCCATAAGCCTTCTCGACCCACGGCCGCATGAAATCGACGCCGCCGCCCGACACGATGAAGGTCTTGAAGCCGTTTGCGCGAAGGAACGACAGCAATTCGAGCATCGGCTGGTAGACCAGGCTGGTGTAGGGCCGATTAAATCGCGGATGGCGTGCGCTGGCCATCCAGTCCCGCACCGTGCTCGCGAACGCCTCCGTCGTCATGCCGGCGTGGGTCGCGGCGACAATTTCGGCGATCTCTTTTTCGCTTTCCCCCTGCAGCGCCTTGACGTCTTTGTCGAGCACGGCCTTGAACGGCAGCGTGCGCTTCCACTCCGGATGCTGGGGCGCCATCGCCTTGATGCGGTCGAGCGCGAACATCGCCTGGACATAATTGGGCCGCTCGCACCACAGCGTGCCGTCATTGTCGAACACGGCAATGCGCTGCTCGGCCGGCACGAAATCCGCACCGCCCTGCGCGGTGACGCGCGCAACGAAGTCGATGATGGCGCGCCTTGGCGCACCGTCGTTCCAGGACGGTAAAGGGTCGGCGGTGGGTTGTTGCGCCTGAAC
The DNA here is from genome assembly GCA_963763485.1 of uncultured Alphaproteobacteria bacterium. Taxonomy (GTDB): domain Bacteria; phylum Pseudomonadota; class Alphaproteobacteria; order Rhizobiales; family Xanthobacteraceae; genus CAWCKS01. The sequence goes on from CAVXOW010000004.1 coordinate 370,002, forward strand.
GGTTGAGCAAAGCCCGATGGCAACAAGGCCAGCAAGAACGGCACGCCTGTCGAGCACTACTCGTCTCCATCCGGAACGCGCCTGATCGGCGAGACACGACGTCTCGCCAATCAATCCTTCGCGCTGCCCACGGTAATCTTGTCCATCGCGTCGCTGACGGTGAAGCTCGCGGCCTTGGCGCGCGGTGGAAACTCCTTGAAGCTTTCGAGGTATTTCGCGACGATGGCCTGCGCCGGCACGAGCAGGAATGATCGATGCGCCTGCCAGTTGCCGTATTCCATGCTTTGCGTTCCCTTCTCGAAGGGATCGGAGCGCAAGTTGTAAATATTTGGTGCGCGCAGCTTGGTGAAGTTCCCTTGCCAGACGCTCAACGGAGTCTTTGGATCGACTTCGGTGTGCTGCTCCATGAAATTGACCTTCCAGTCACGAACGCGGAGCGCCATCAGGTCGCCATCGTCGCTCCAGTACAGGAAGCCCTCGCGCGGCGTTTCCTTGGCATCGCCCTTGAAGAACGGCATGAGGTTGTCGCCGTCGAGATGAACGCGAAACGTCTTGCCGTTCAGCGTGGTGCCGCTCTTCAGTTCCTGAACCAGGTTGGCATTGCCCGCCGCCGCGGCGAACGTCGGAATGAAGTCCTCATGCGCGCCCATGTCGTTGACGAGGGTGCCGGGTTTGATCACGCCGGGCCAGCGGATGAGCGTTGGAACGCGGAAGGCGCCTTCCCAGTTGGTGGCCTTCTCGCCCTTGAACGGTGTCGAGCCGCCGTCGGGCCAGGTGAAGGCCTCGGCGCCATTGTCGGTCGTGTAGACCACGATCGTGTTGTTGGCGACGCCAAGATCATCGAGGAGCGACAGCAGCTGGCCGACATGCCCGTCGGTCTCGACCATGCCGTCCGGATAGACGCCCAGCCCGGTCTTGCCTTGCGACTCCTTTTTCAGATGGGTGAAGATGTGCATCCGCGTCGAATTGAAGTAACAGAGCCACGGCTTGCCGGCCTGGTGCTGGCGATTGATGAAATCCTTGGCGGCTGCGAGAAACTCCTCGTCGATCGTCTCCATCCGCTTCGAGGTGAGCGGTCCGGTGTTCTCGATCACCTGCGCACCGACCCTGCCGAATGCCGGATCGACGGTCGTATCATCCCTCTCGCTCGCCTTGCACCTCAAGACCCCACGCGGGCCGAACTTGGCGCGGAAGCGCGGGTCCTTCGGATAATCGGGATTCTCCGGCTCCTCCTCGGCGTTGAGATGATAGAGATTGCCGAAGAACTCATCGAAGCCGTGCACCGTCGGCAGATGCTCGTTGCGGTCGCCGAGATGGTTCTTGCCGAACTGACCAGTGGCATAACCGAACGTCTTCATGACGTCGGCGACGCTTGGGTCCTGCGGTCCGAGTCCAAGCTGCGCACCGGGAAGCCCGACCTTGGTCAGGCCGGTGCGGATCGGCGACTGTCCCGTGATGAACGCCGCGCGGCCTGCGGTGCAGCTCTGCTGGCCGTACCAGTCGGTGAAGACCGCGCCTTCCTTGCCGATCCGGTCGATATTGGGCGTGCGATAGCCCATGACTCCCATGTTGTAGGCGCTGACGTTGAACCAGCCGATGTCGTCGCCCATGATGAACAGGATGTTCGGCGGCTTGCCTGATGACGATGCGGCAGGCGCAGTCGCGCCCGGTGCGGTCTTCTGCGCCTGTGCGAGAGCGCCCGAACCGAGCGCGGCCGCGGCTGCGAGCGTGGTCGTGCCGAGCAGGATGTTGCGGCGATTGAGGCTGGCGTTGTCGCTGCGATCGCCGTGGGTACTCATCATCAACTCCGTTTGCGAGCGACACATCGGAATCCGACGTGACCGGTTGAGGTATCGATGGGCTGGGCATGGCGCGCCGCCGGCCGGTAGCGGCGGCAGTAATTTGGGGCACACAGATAGGAGCCGCCCTTCAGAACCTTGCGCGGAATCCTGATTTGCGGCTGGCAAGGGTCGTAGCTCGCCGCCTGTGGTCCGCCGCGCGGATTTTCAGGAATGCAGCATGCCTTCGGCGCATCGGCTTCATGCTGGGACGACCACCAGTCCGTGGTCCACTCCCAGACATTGCCGATCATGTCGTACAGGCCGTAGCCATTCGGCGGGTACGCCATCACGGGCGACGTGCGCTCGTAACCATCGGCCGCGCTGTTCTCGCAAGGGAAGTCGCCTTGCCAGGTGTTCGCCATGTGCCGGCCGCCCGGCGTCAACTCGTCGCCCCACGCGAACTCGGCGCCATCGAGCCCGCCGCGCGCCGCAAATTCCCACTCCGCTTCGGTCGGCAGTTCCTTGCCGGCCCAGGCCGCATAAGCCTCGGCATCGCTGTAGGCGATATGGACGACCGGATGATCTGATAACGCGTGGATCCAGCTGCCCTTGCCCGCGGGACGGCGCCAGTTGGCGCCGAACTTGAATTGCCACCAGTTGAAGTAGTCGCGCAGATCGACGCCGTTGTGCTTCGGCGGAACGAACACCATGGAGGCCGCATGCAGCATGTGCGGTAGCGCACCAGGGTAGTCCTCGGCGTTCGGCGGGATTTCCGCTGAGGTCACGTAGCCCGTGGCGTCAACGAATTCCCGGAACTTACGATTGGTGACCGGCGTGCGATCCATCCAGAAGCCGCCGACAGTGACGCGATGCGACGGCGCCTCTTCCGGGTAGTGATGGTCGGAGCCCATGCGGAATGTGCCGCCCGGAACCCACACCATCCCATCGAGCGACGGGCAGATCGTGCCGAGATCCTCAAAGACCAGTTCCTGAATGCTCACCGCTCGGCCTCGCGCGTTGACGCGAGAGATGTCGCAAGAATTGCGCTAGCCGGCCATCGGGGATTGCCCTAGGCAATGCCCATGCGTTTACCGACACCGTCGACCGATCGAACGCGCGGGACCTGCGATGGGCCGGTCCAGGCGAAGGTCACGCCTTGGTTGTCCCGGCCTTGGCCGCACGGGCCTTCGGCTGGCGCACCAACGCGTCCGTGTGCTCGTCGAGTTTTGGCGCGCGGTGCCTGATCGAGGCCGGGGTGCGCGACAGCTTGAACGGCGTTGCGACCAATGGTGCCGGTTTCTTGAGGTCGGGATGCTCAACCTTCTTGAGAAACTGCTCCTCGGCGACATGAGGATCATTGAGCGCCTGCTGCAGCGACAACACCGGTGCGCAGGGGATGCGTCCCTTCTCGAGTTCGGCAACGGCCTCTGCCACCGTGCGGCTGGTGCACCACCGCTGCATCTTCTCCGATAGCAACGTGCCGTTGTCGCCCCGCAGCTGGTCGGTCGTGAAGCGGGCGTCTTCCAAGAGTTCCGGCTCCCCGATCAGTTTGCACCAGCGCTTGAACATGGGATTGCCGACGACCGCGACAACCAGCCAGCCGTCTTTCATCTTGAAGCAATCGTTCGGCCCCGAGGTCAGGGACTTGTTGCCGATAGCGCGATGATTTGGCGCGGTCAGCGCCTGCTCGACCAAAAAGCCGGAGGCGACGGTCAACGCGGTATGCAACAGCGCGGCCTCGACCTTCTGGCCCTTGCCGGATGTCTTCTTCTCCATGATCGCGGCCAGCGTCCCGATGGTCGCGCAGAACGCAGTGCCGAAATCGACCCACGGCACGCCCATCCGCATCGGCGTGATGCCGTCGCCAGTCAAATGCATCGCGCCCGACATCGCCTGGGCGAGGCCGTCAAAGCCGATCCGGTTGCGGTACTGCCCGATCGAACCGAAGGTCGAGACATTGGTCGCGATGATGTCGGGCTTGATTTTCGCCAGCGCATCGTAGTCCAGTGCGAGCTCCTTCAAGGCTTCCATCGGCATGTTGGTGATGACGACATCCGATGTCACCAGCAGATCATTGAAGGCCTCGCGGCCCTCGGGCGTGGTGATGTCGAGGGTGATGCCCCTTTTGTTGCGGTTGACTTGAAGGAACAGCGCGCCCTCGCGCTGTTCGGTCACCGGATTGAGCCAGCGGTCGTCGTTGCCGCCCTCGCGATCGATGCGAATGACCTCGGCGCCGAGATCGCCAAGCAGTGCGCCGCAAAACGGCGCCGCGATATAGCGCCCGAAATCCAGCACGCGAATGCCTTCGAGGACACCGGTCATGACCTTCTCCTGTTGATCACTTTCCTCCGCCGCTCGTCCCCGCGGACGCGGGGACCCAGTTTTTGCCAAACAATAAAGGCCCTTTGTGCGAGACTGGATTCCCGCTTTCGCGGGAATGAGCGGAGTTAATTCAAGCTGCTCTAGCGCGACACACCCCAATCGCTCAAAACCTCATCGGTGTGCTCGCCAGCGCGCGGCGGCGGGCGCTTCACGACGGGTTTTGTGCGGCTGAAGCGCGGCGCTGGCCCCGGCTGCGGGATGCCTTCGACCTCGATGAACGTGCCGCGCGCCTTGTTGTGCGGATGTTCCAGCGCCTCCTTCACGTCGAGCACCGGCGCGAAGCACACGTCGGTGCCTTCCAGAATCTTGCACCATTCATCGCGGGTCTTGGTCTTGAACAGCGCGACAAGCTGCTGCTTGGCGGCGTCCCAACCGGCGCGATCGCGCTGCTTGGTCTTGAAGAGGTCGCGGATGTTGAGCCGCTCGAGCAGCTCGTTGTAGAAGCGCGCCTCGATCGAGGCGATCGAGATATACTTGCCGTCCCTGGTCTCATAGGCGCCGTAGAAATGCGCGCCACCGTCGACCGAGTTCGACGCGCGCTTGTTGACCCAGGCGCCCGAGGCAGTGCCGCCGAACACGCCCGTGATCAGCGACGCCGCGCCGTCGACCATCGCGGCATCGACCACCTGCCCCTTGCCGGATTTTTTGGCCTCCAGCAGGCCGCAGACGAGGCCGAAGGCGAGATACAGCGCGCCGCCGCCGAAATCGCCGACGAGATTGAGCGGCGGCACCGGCGCGCCGTCGCGCGGGCCGATCGCATGCAAGGCGCCGATCAGCGAGATGTAGTTGATGTCGTGGCCGGCGGCCTGCGCCAGCGGCCCCTCCTGCCCCCAGCCGGTCATGCGGCCGTAGACGAGGCGCGGATTGACCTTGAGGCAATCGTCCGGGCCGAGCCCGAGCCGCTCCATCACGCCAGGCCGAAAACCTTCGACCAGCGCATCGGCCTTCGCGACCAGCTCCTTCGCGGCTTTGACATCCTCCGGCTTCTTCAGATCGAGCGCGATCGAGCGGCGTCCGCGTGTCAAAAGGTTGAATTTCGGCTCGACCGGGGTGCCGAGATCGGCCGGCTCGGTGCGATCGATGCGGATGACATCGGCGCCCATGTCGGCGAGCAGCATGCAGCAGAACGGCCCCGGGCCAATGCCGGCGAACTCGACGACCTTAATTCCTTCCAGCGGACCCACGGTGCGCCCTCCAATGTTGTCGCTTGGTTGTTGCTTGCCGGTCGGTCGTTGTGCCGGCCCGGACGCTGAGCCTATCGCGCGCGCCTGCGCCACTCAATCCGCACCCGGCACACGTCGAACTGCAGAAATCGCGCGGCTTGGGGCGCTCTGCATCGACGGGGCAGGCTTCGCTCGATAGGATACCGAGGGTTTGGGAACGCCAAAAGGGGCGAAAAGAAAATGAAAAGCCTGCTGTTCACGCCGCTGCAGTTGCGCGGCGTCACCTTGCGCAATCGGATTGTGGTCTCGCCGATGCTGACGTATGCGGCGACCAACGGCTTCGCCAATGACTTCCACTACGTTCATTACGGCAAGTTGGCGACCGGCGGCGCCGGGCTGATTTTCGTGGAGTCGACCAAGGCCGATCCGCGTGGCTGCACCACGCCGAGGGATCTTGGGCTGTGGAAGGACGACTTCATTCCACAGCTGCAGCGGATCGTGCAGTTCGCCAAGGCGCAGGGCGCCGCGATCGGCATCCAGCTCGGCCACTCCGGCCGCAAGGCGCGCAACCAGCTGCCATGGCAGGGCCGCAAACAGCTCGAAAGCCATCCCGGCGTCGATCATGGCGAGCCCTGGGAGATCATCGGTCCGAGCGCGCTCGCGCAAGGCAACGGTTACTTCCAGCCGCGCGAGCTGACCCTGACTGACATCCAGGACCTAATCGAGACCTACGGCAAGGCGACCGCGCGAGCGGAGCGTTGCGGTTTCGATGCGCTCGAAATCCATGGCGCGCACGGCTACCTCCTGCACCAGTTCCTGTCGCCGGCGTCGAACCAGCGCACCGACGCCTACGGCGGCACACCGGAAAAACGCATGCGGTTTGCGCTTGAGGTCACCGAGTGCGTGCGGGCGCACTGGCCGGAAGAGAAGCCGCTATTCTACCGCATCTCGGCGGTCGACGAGGCCGGCTGGTCGGTCGAGGACAGCGCCGGCGTCGCGCGCGAACTGGCGAAGAAAGGCGTCGACGTGATCGATTGCTCCAGCGGCGGCATGAGCGGCCGGCCGATCACCGATCCCGAGCATCCGCCGGGCTACGGCTACCAGGTGCCCTACGCCGAAGGCATCCGAAAACTCTCCGGCGTCAAGACCATGGCGGTCGGTCACATCATCCACGCCGACCAGGCGGAACAAATCCTGCGCGACGGGCGCGCAGATTTGATCGCGATCGGCCGCGAATTCCTGCACAATCCGAACTGGCCTATTGATGCGGCGGAAAAGCTCGGCATCGAAAAGCCGTTTGAGACGACGGTTGCGAATTACGGCTACTGGCTGGAGAAGCGCGCCTCCGCCGGTTTTGGCGGCAAGCCGTCGACATGGCAGAGTGGTATCGGCTCCAGCAACTGAGGACACGTCAGATGGCCAGGATCGCAGTCGTCGCCATGGGTGAAATGGGCGCGGGCGTAGCGCGGCGCCTGGTCGAGCGCGGCGCGCAAGTGTTCACCTCGCTCGCCGGCCGCAGCGGCGCCAGCGCCGAGCGGGCGCGCGCTGCGGGCGTCACCGCGACGGACGACACAGCGCTGATCGAGACCGATCTCTTGCTGTCGATCGTGCCCCCGGCCGTGGCCGGCGCGACGGCCGAGCGCTTCCTGCCGCTGATCGCAAAGGCCGGCAAAAAGCCCGTCTATATCGACTGCAACGCCATCGCCCCGCAGACGCTGAATGCAATCGCCAAACGCTTTGTCGAACTGAAACTGCCGTTCGTCGACGTTGGCATCATCGGCGCGCCGCCGCGCCGCGACGGTTCGAGCCCAAAATTCTATATGTCCGGACCGATCACGAGCGAAGCCGAGACACTGAAGCAGCTCGGCCTCGATACCCGCGTGCTGTCAAACAATCTCGGCGACGCGTCGGCGCTGAAGATGTCGTATGCGGGGATCACCAAAGGCTTTCAGGCGCTGGGCTCGGCGATGGCGCTCGGCGCCGGACGCAATGGCGCGGCGGACAGCCTGATCGCCGAACTGAAGGACAGCCAGCCGCAGCTCTATGGCTGGCTCTGCCGCATGCTGCCCTTCATGTACGACAAGGCCTATCGCTGGGACGGCGAGATGCGCGAGATCGCGAAATTTCTGTTGCCGGAGGAAGGCGCCTCAAAGATGCTTGGTGGCGCAGCCGATCTCTACGAGCATATCGCCGCCGCCAACCGCGAGGGCCCGCAGTCGGAGATTATGTCGAAGCTGAATCGATTTATCGGGAAGTAGGTCGCGCGCCGCAGGCTCAAGTACCGGTCTCCAGCCAGGCCAATGCGCGATCGCGGTCCTTGCATTCGAACGTTCTGATCTCCGGATCGGCAAAGTGCCGCGCAATCGCCGGAGCGATCTTCAGCGCAGCGCTGTCACTGACTGCCGCGACGCGATCAATCTTGCGTTGATGCTCCCGAACGAATTTCATGTGCTCGACGAGGGCGGCAAAACTATCCCAGCCTGGAAACGAAGGCGCGTCGATCAACAGTCCGGAAAGCTTGCCTTTCTCGAGAATATAGGGGTCGACCAGGCGCGCGACCTCGCGGAAGTCGTCGGTACTCAGAGCTCCCCTCGGCTCAATGACCAGCACACCTTTGTCTCTGTGAAGCTCGAACGCCATCATGGAATTCTCCTGAGGTTCGCGCCCCCGATTGCATCTGGCCTGCGCCGACGTCCAGCCCGTGCCGGCCGTGTAGGATGAGTGCTGTGGGGTCGCTCGGGAGGAAACAGGAAACCAATCAGCAAAATTACCGATAGGACCTCCCAAGATCGCAGGGGAAATGTCGCCGCCGTGCGTTTCGCGGCTTGCCGGGGGTGGCACCTTTCGCCTATAGAACCGACTTTAATGACCTCAGGTTCCAGATCGACCTTCGTCTTCGGCCACCGCCATCTTCTGGGGATCGAAGGCCTTTCCGCCCACGACATCTCCGGCCTGCTCGAACTCTCCGAAGAGTTCGTCACGCTCAATCGCCAGATCGAGAAGAAGACCTCGGTTCTGCGCGGGCGGACACAGATCAACCTGTTCTTCGAGGCCTCGACCCGCACCCAGTCGTCGTTCGAGATCGCGGGAAAACGGCTCGGCGCCGACGTCATGAACATGTCGGTTGCCTCCTCCTCAATGCGCAAGGGCGAGACGCTGATCGACACCGCGATCACGCTTAACGCCATGCATCCGGACATTCTGATTGTCCGTCATCACGCCTCGGGCGCGGTGGAATTGCTGGCGCGCAAGGTCGACTGCTCGGTGGTCAATGCCGGCGACGGCCAGCACGAGCATCCGACGCAAGCGCTGCTCGACGCGCTCACCATCAAGCGCAACAAGGGCCGGCTCGAGGGGCTCGTGGTCGCGATCTGCGGCGACGTCATGCATTCGCGGGTGGCGCGCTCGAACATTCTCTTGCTGACCACCATGGGCGCGCGGGTCCGCGTGATCGCGCCGTCGACGCTGTTGCCGCCGGGTATCGAACGAATGGGTGTCGAGGTCGCCCGCGACATGCGCGAGGGCCTCGACGGCGCCGACATCGTAATGATGCTGCGCCTGCAGCGCGAGCGCATGAACGGCTCGCTGGTGCCGTCGAGCCAGGAGTACTTTCACTTCTTCGGGCTCGACCAGAAGAAGCTCAGCTATGCCAAGCCGGATGCGCTGGTCATGCATCCGGGGCCGATGAACCGCGGCGTCGAGATCAACTCGCTGGTCGCCGACGGCGCGCAATCCCTGATCCGCGAACAGGTCGAGATGGGGGTTGCGGTGCGGATGGCGGTGCTGGAAGCGCTGGCGCGCAACCTGCCGAATGCGTGAGAGTATATGAAGAGATTATTGCCGCTCATTCCCGCGAAAGCGGGAATCCAGAGCCTCACGGACAGAGGCTTGTTGCTTGGCAAAAACTGGATCCCCGCGTCCGCGGGGATGACAGCGGAACAACTAGGAGGAGGACGCGATGCTGATGGACCGCCGTCCGATCCTGCTCGCGAATGCGCGGGTCATCGACCCCTCGCGCAATCTCGATGAACACGCCGATGTCCTGATCGCCGATGGCATCATTCGCGACGCGCGGCGCGGCATCGGTGCGGCCGGCGTGCCCGAAGGCACCGAGATCATCAACTGCGGCGGCAAGATCGTTGCGCCGGGGCTGATCGACTTCAAGGCGTTCGCCGGCGAGCCCGGCGCGAGCCACCGCGAGACCTTTGCGCAGGCAAGTGCCGCGGCCGCAGCCGGCGGCGTCACCACGATCGTGTGCCAGCCCAACACCTCGCCAGTGATCGATAACTCCGCCACCGTCGATTTCGTGCTGCGGCGGGCGCGCGACACGGCGATCGTCAACATCGTGCCGATGGCGGCGCTGACCAAAGGTTTGCGCGGCGAGGAGATGACGGAGATCGGGCTGTTGAAGGCCGCCGGCGCCGTTGCCTTCACCGACGCTGGCCATAGTGTGATGAATTCGCAGGTGATGCGACGTACGCTGACCTACGCCGGCGATTTCGACGCCCTGATCGTCCATCACACCGAAGACCCGGATCTGATCGGCGAAGGCGTGATGAACGAGGGCGAGTTCGCCTCGCGGCTCGGCCTGACCGGCATTCCGAGCGCGGCAGAAGCGATCGTGTTCGAGCGCGATGTACGCCTCGTCGAACTGACCGGCGGGCGCTATCACGCCGCATCCTTGACCTGCGCGGCCTCGATCGAGATTCTCAAGCGCGCCAAGGACAAGGGCCTGCAGGTTACGGCGTCGGCTTCGATCAACCACCTCTCGCTGAACGAGAACGACGTCGGCCCCTATCGGACCTTTTTAAAGGTTTCGCCGCCGCTGCGCACCGAGGACGATCGTCTCGCGCTGGTGCAGGCGCTGGCGAGCGGACTGATCGATGTCGTGATGTCCGACCACGATCCGCAGGACGTCGAGACCAAGCGGCTGCCATTCGCCGAAGCCGACGCCGGCGCGATCGGGCTTGAAACCATGCTGCCGGCGGCGCTGCGTTTGTTCCATCGCGACGAAGTCGACCTGATGAGCCTGATCCGCGCCATGTCGACCCGGCCGGCCGAGCTGCTGCATCTGCCCGGCGGCAGCCTGCGCCCGGGCTCGGCGGCCGACGTGATCGTGTTCGATCCCGACGTGCCATGGGTAGTCGATCCGGCCGAGCTGAAATCACTGTGCAAGAACACACCGTTTGACGAGGCGAAATTCTCGGGCCGGTGCGTGCGGACCATCGTCGGCGGGCGGACGGTGTTTGCGCTGGGGTGATGACGAGCCGGCGACATACACTCCGCTCATTCCCGCGAAGGCGGGAATCGAGATAGGATGGCGTTAGAGGGCTTGGCAAAGACTGGGTCCCCGCTTCCGATCTCGGGTTTACCCGAGATCGGCATTAGAATGCGCAAGTCGGCTACAGCCGACTTGCGGCGGGGACGAACGGTCAAAAAAGGACCGGCTCCTGTGGAGGAAACGCAACAATGTCGCAGCCGGTCCTGCTCCTGATCGCGCTCATCGTCGGCTACCTGCTCGGCTCGATCCCGTTCGGGCTTATCTTCACCCGGCTTGCCGGCACGCAGGATCTGCGCTCGATCGGCTCCGGGAATATCGGCGCGACCAACGTGCTGCGCACCGGGCGGCGCGGACTTGCCGCCGCGACGCTCGTCTGCGACGCGCTAAAGGGAGCCGCTGCGGTATGGCTTGCGAGATACCTTGGCGGGCCGGAAGCTGCCCCGATGGTTGCAGCGGTCGGCGCGTTTCTCGGCCACCTCTTCCCGGTCTGGCTCGGCTTCAAGGGCGGCAAGGGGGTCGCGACTTACATCGGCTGTTATCGGCCTGTTCTGGCCGGCGGCCATCGCTTTCTGCGTGCTCTGGCTGATCGTAGCGGTGGTCACGCGCTACTCATCGGCCTCGGCGCTGATCGCCAGCATCGCAATTCCCCTCCTGTTCTGGTGGCTTGGCCATCCCGCGCTTGCCGAGCTGTTCGCGCTGCTCACGGTGCTGTTGTGGTTCATGCACCGCGAGAACATCCAGCGGCTGCTCGCCGGCACCGAAGGCAAGATCGGCCAGACCGTCCCCGAGACGGCAGGCCACAACGGTGGACCGCCGCTTGGCGGATGACGAAGAGACGCCCCCGGGACCAGCGCCAACGCAACGTTCGAGACGGGCTCAGCATGAGCGTCGACGACATCAAGGCCACCGTGAAAGTCTGCATGTTCGACCAATACGGCACGGTGGTCGACATGCAGGGCGGGCTGACGGCGATCGCGGCGCCGTTCCTGAAAGCAAAGGGCTGGAGTGGCGATCCAAATTCGTTCGTTACCTGGTGGCGGCGGACGCATTTCGAGAATTCGATGATCGACGCGCTCCTGCACAAGGAGCACACGCCTTACCGGGTCATTGGCGAGCGTGCGGTGGCGCATGTGATGGACCGTGCCGGCATCAAACACACGAAGGACGAGATGCGTTACCTCGTCGGTGAGATCGAGAAGCTCAAGCCGTTTCCGGAGGTGCCAGCCGCGCTCGACAAGCTGCGGACGAAGTACAAGCTCGTCGTGCTGTCGAACGGCGACCCCGACATGCTGGAGACGGCGAAGCAGTATCACAAGGTCGCGTTCGACCGCGTGATCTCGGTGGCCGAGGCGAAGTCGTTCAAACCGCATGTAGCGACCTACACCAAGGCAGCCGAACTGCTCGGCCTGCCCGTGGAGCAAATCCTTTTCGTCGCCAACCACGCCTTCGACTGCATCGGCGCGAAAGCCGCAGGGATGCGCACCGCGTTCGTCGACCGCCGCTGCCGCCCTTTTGGCGAAACGCCGCATCAACCGGATATTCTTGTGCCGACGATGACGGAGTTGGCCAACGCGATTGTGTGAGGGTGGCGGCGCGGCGCGAGTTTCGCAAACCTCCACCAATCCCGGTTGTGCCACCTCGCCGATTACGCGATTATTCCGGCATGGACGAACGGACCCGCACAATAGAACTCAGCGACACCGAGCGGCTCGACTGGCTGCAACTCATCCGGTCGGACAATGTCGGGCCGCGAACGTTCCGCGCGCTGCTTCGCCATTATGGCAGTGCGCGCGGCGCGCTTGCCGGCCTGCCCGACCTGGCGCGGCGCGGTGGCGCATCGCGGGCGCCGCGCGCCTATTCGCGCGAAGACGCGGAGAATGAAGTCACGGCGTTAAGGGGGCTCGGCGCGAGGCTCGTCGCATCGTGCGAAGATGGCTATCCGCCGCGGCTGGCACAGATTGATGACGCGCCGCCGCTGCTTGCCATAGCGGGCGATCCAGCGACGCTGATGCGCGACATGATCGCAATCGTCGGCTCGCGCAACGCGTCCGCCGCGGGCCAAAAATTCGCGCTGCAGCTCGCGCGTGATCTTGGCGAGGCTGGCTTCGTCATCATTTCCGGGCTCGCCCGCGGCATCGATCAGGCGGCGCATCGCGCGAGCCTTGCCACGGGCACGATTGCCGTTCTCGCCGGCGGCCATGCCCAAATCTATCCACCCGAGCATGAGCCGCTCTGCGCTGAGATCGTCGACCAGGGCGGCGCAGCGCTCTCGGAGATGCCCGTTGGCCATGCGCCGCGGGCGCGCGACTTTCCGCGGCGCAACCGGCTGATCTCGGGCGCGGCGCTCGGCGTGGTCATCGTGGAAGCCGCGCAGCGGTCGGGCTCGCTGATCACCGCCCGGATGGCCGGTGAACAGGGCCGCGAGGTGTTTGCCGTGCCCGGCTCGCCGCTCGACCCACGTGCCGCTGGCGCCAACGACCTTCTGAAGCAGGGCGCGACGCTCGTGACCGAGGCGGCTGACATTATAAATGTGCTGACGCCGATCCTGGGCCGCCCGCTCGCGGGCTCGTTCGAGGAGCCGTCGGATGATCGAGAGGCAATCGAACCGCAGGCGTCTGAGCGCTCCAAAATCCTGGCCCTGCTCGGTCCGACACCCGTCAGCCTCGACGACCTGATCCGAATGTCAGGCGCGCCGCCGGCGGTGGTCCGTGCGGTGGTGCTGGAGTTGGAACTCGCCGGACACATCGAGCGTCTTGGCGGTGGTCTGGTGGGACTGGTTTAGCAACCAAGGCGTGCGCAAATCGGCCTCAACTGCCTACTTCTGCGTGTATGGCGGTCAGGCCACCATTTGACAGGATGGGTCGCGATCCCCATGTTCGCCCCCGAACGGGGACCGGCGAGTCTCGTGCCACCGCCCCAACCATCTCCCAAGCTATTGGAAGTAAATGAATATCGTCATCGTCGAGTCACCGGCGAAAGCCAAGACCATCAATAAGTATTTGGGGTCTTCGTACTCCGTTCTGGCTTCGTTCGGGCACGTCCGGGACCTCCCGGCCAAGAACGGATCGGTCGATCCGGAAAATAATTTCAACATGGTTTGGGAAATCGATCCCAAAGCCCAGACTCGCCTGAACGACATCGCCAAGGCCCTCAAAGGTGCCGACAAGCTGATCCTCGCCACCGACCCCGATCGCGAGGGCGAGGCGATCTCCTGGCACGTCCTGGAAATCCTGAAAGAGAAACGCGCGCTCAAAGGCCAGCCGGTCGAGCGGGTGGTGTTCAACGCCATCACCAAGCAGGCCGTCACCGACGCCATGAAGCAGCCACGCAAGATCGACGACGCGCTGGTTGACGCCTACCGGGCACGCCGCGCGCTCGATTATCTGGTCGGCTTTACGCTCTCGCCTGTCCTGTGGCGCAAGCTGCCGGGCGCGCGCTCGGCCGGCCGCGTGCAGTCGGTCGCGCTGCGGCTCGTCTGCGACCGCGAACTCGAAATCGAAAAGTTCGTGCCGCGCGAATACTGGTCGCTGATCGCAACCCTGGCGACGCCGCGGGGCGAAACATTTGAGGCGCGCCTCGTGGGCGCCGACGGCAAGAAAATCCAGCGGCTCGATATCGGTTCGGGCCAGGAAGCCGAGGACTTCAAGAAGGCGCTGGAGGCCGCGCAGTTCACGGTCGCAACCGTCGAAGCAAAACCGGCCAAGCGCCATCCCTACGCACCGTTCACCACCTCGACGCTGCAGCAGGAAGCGAGCCGCAAGCTCGGCTACGCGCCGGCGCACACCATGCGCATCGCGCAGAGGCTCTATGAAGGCGTCGATATCGGCGGCGAGACCGTCGGCCTCATTACTTATATGCGAACCGACGGCGTCCAGATCGCGGGCGAAGCCATTACGCAGGCCCGCCAGGTGATCGGCGAGGACTATGGCAACGCCTACGTGCCGGATGCACCGCGCGTGTACCAGACCAAGGCAAAGAATGCGCAGGAAGCCCACGAAGCGATCCGCCCGACCGACCTCAGCCGCCGGCCGCGCGATATGGCGCGCCGTCTCGATAGCGAGCAGGCCAAGCTCTACGAGCTGATCTGGCTGCGTACCATCGCAAGCCAGATGGAATCGGCGGAACTGGAACGCACCACCGTCGACATCACGGCGAAGGCCGGCGGACGCCTGCTCGAGCTGCGCGCCACCGGGCAAGTGGTGAAGTTCGACGGCTTCCTCGCGCTCTATCAGGAAGGCACCGACGACGCCTCCGATGACGATGACAGCCGGCGCCTGCCTGCGATGAGCCAGGGCGAAGCCCTGGCGCGCAAAGGCCTCGACGTCAGCCAGCATTTCACCGAACCGCCGCCGCGATTTTCCGAAGCCTCGCTGGTCAAGCGTATGGAAGAGCTCGGCATCGGCCGGCCCTCGACTTATGCCTCGATCCTGCAGGTGCTGAAGGACCGCGGTTACGTCAAGCTCGACAAGAAGCGCCTGCACGCCGAGGACAAGGGCCGCGTCGTCGTCGCGTTCCTGGAGAATTTCTTCGCACGCTATGTCGAATACGACTTTACGGCCTCGCTCGAGGATCAGCTCGACCGCATCTCGAACAACGAGATTTCCTGGCAGCAGGTGCTGACCGACTTCTGGCGCGACTTCATCGGCGCCGTCGACGACATCAAGGATTTGCGCGTGGCGCAAGTGCTCGACGTGCTCGACGACATGCTCGGACCGCACATCTACGCGCCGCGCGAGGACGGCGGCGATCCGCGCCAATGCCCGAGCTGCGGCACCGGCAAGCTCAACCTGAAGGCCGGTAAGTTCGGCGCGTTCGTCGGCTGCTCGAACTATCCGGAGTGCCGTTACACGCGGCCGCTCGGCAATGGCGGCGACGCCGCAGCCGACCGCGTGCTCGGCAAGGATCCGGCAACCGATCTCGACGTCACGGTCAAGTCAGGCCGCTTCGGACCGTACATCCAGATCGGCGACCAGAAGGATGTCGCCGAAGGCGAGAAGCCCAAGCGCGCGGGCATTCCGAAAAACACCAATCCTGCGGACGTCGACCTGCCGCTGGCGCTGAACCTGCTCTCGCTGCCGCGCGAGGTCGGAAAGCATCCCGAGAGCGGCGAGCCGATCAAGGCCGGCATTGGCCGTTTCGGTCCCTACGTGCAGCACGAAAAAACCTACGCCAGCCTCGAGCAGGGCGACGACGTCTTCACCATCGGCCTGAACCGGGCGGTGACGCTGATTGCGGAGAAAGTCGCCAAGGGCCCGGGCCGCGGCCGCTTCAAGGCCGACCCCGGAAAAGCGCTCGGCGACCATCCGAACGGCGGACCGATTGCGGTCAAGAACGGCCGATACGGCCCGTACGTCACCCATGACGGCACCAACGCGACGCTTCCCTCCGACCTGACTCCGGAGACGGTGACGTTGGCGCAGGCGATCGAATTGATCGATGCGCGCGCCGGCAAGGGCAAGCCGAAGCGCGGCAAGAAGGCGGCGACGGCGAAGGCCGCGGCGCCTGATGCAGCGACGGCAACGACACCCGCCAAGAAGCCGGCGAAGGTCGTCGGCCTGAAGACCGCGGCGAAAACCGCAACCAAGGCCGCGAAGAAATCCACGGCCAAGGCACGCGGCACCGTGACGGCGAAGGCGGCACCAGCGGCCGCAGAGAAGCCCGCGAAGAAGACCGCGGCCAAGCGGTAAGGAGACGCATTGAGGTTGTGACCGTACCACGCGACGCACAAAAGAAGTTCCCATCGCAAGATGAGATCGTCGCCTTCATCCGCTCGCAACCTCGCGATGTCGGCACCCGCGAAATCGCGCGGGCCTTTGGCCTGAAGAACGCCGACCGCGCCGAATTGCGCCGCATGCTGCGGGCGCTGGCCGACGACGGCGTTGTATCCCGCGGCACCACGAAGCGCCTGCATGCCGGCCACCTGCCCGATATCGTCGAAGCCGATGTCACCAGCCGCGACCGCGACGGCGAGTTGATCGCCGTTCCGGCCGAGTGGGACGACGAGCATGAGGCGGCACCGAAAATCCGCATCGTCACGCATCGGCGGGCACGGCCCGGCACCACCGCCGGCGTGGGCGACCGTGTCCTGCTGCGCATCGACAAGGACCAGGCTGACGACGTGGTCCAACTGCAGGGCCACGTCACAAAGATTCTCGAGCAGCAGCGTTCGCGCCTGCTCGGCATCTTCCGCGCGCTGCCCGACGGCAGCGGCCGCATGGTGCCGGTCGACAAGAAACAGCTGGGGCGCGAGATCGCGATCGCGGCTCACGACGCTGACGGCGCGCGCGACGGCGATTTGATCAGCGTCGAGTTGCGACGCAGCCGCGGGTTTGGCCTGCCTACCGGTCGTGTGCGCGACAAGCTCGGCTCGCTGAAGACCGAGCGCGCCGTTAGCCTGATCGCGATCCACGTCCACGACATTCCGAACGTTTTCCCACGCGAGGCGATCGCCGAGGCCGAAGGTGCGAGGCCTGCGGTACTGCAGGGCCGCGAGGACTGGCGCGATCTGCCGCTGGTTACCATCGACCCGGTCGACGCCAAGGATCACGATGACGCCGTGCATGCCGAGCCCGATACTGATCCGAACAATCGCGGTGGCTTCGTCGTCACGGTGGCGATTGCGGACGTCTCATTCTATGTGCGTCCGGGATCGGCGCTCGATCATGAGGCGCTCAAACGCGGCAACTCGGTGTATTTCCCCGACCGCGTCGTGCCGATGCTGCCGGAGCGGATTTCCAACGATCTGTGCTCGCTGAAACCGTCAGAACCCCGCGGGGCGCTGGCCGTGCGCATGATCATCGCCAAGGACGGCCGCAAGCGGAGTCACAGTTTTCATCGGGTGCTGATGCGGTCGGCGGCGAAGCTCTCTTACGAGCAGGCGCAGGCCGCGATCGACGGCCACCCGGACGATGTCACCGGCCCGCTGCTCGAGCCGATTCTGAAGCCGCTCTACGCGGCCTACCACTGCATCAAGCGCGCGCGCGACGATCGCGAGCCGCTTGATCTCGACCTGCCTGAGCGAAAGATCCTCCTGAAAGCCGACGGCACGGTCGATCGGATCGTCACGCCGCAGCGCCTCGACGCCCACCGGCTGATCGAGGAATTCATGATCCTGGCCAATGTCGCCGCAGCCGAGACGCTGGAGCAGCGTGCGTCGCCGCTGATCTATCGCGTCCACGACGAGCCGACGATGGAAAAAATCAACGTCCTGCAGGAAGTCCTGAAGACGCTCGACATCAACCTCGCCAAGGGCGGCGCGCTGCGCCCTGCCCTGTTCAATCGCGTGCTCGCGCAGGTGAAAGGCCATGACGCCGAGCCGCTGATCAACGAAGTCGTGCTGCGCTCGCAGGCGCAGGCCGAATACGCGTCCGAAAACTACGGCCACTTCGGCCTCAACCTGCGCCGCTACGCGCACTTCACCTCGCCGATCCGCCGCTATGCCGACCTCGTCGTGCACCGCGCGCTGGTCCGTGCCCTCGATCTTGGCGAGGGTGAACTGCCTGAGGGTCAGGGCGCAGAGGCGCTCGGCGAGGTGGCCGCCGAAATCTCGATGACGGAACGGCGCGCCATGAAGGCCGAGCGCGAGACCGCGGACCGGCTGATCGCACATTTCCTGGCTGACCGCATCGGAGCGACGTTTACGGGCCGCATTTCCGGTGTGACCCGCGCAGGCCTGTTCGTAAAGCTGGAGGATACCGGCGCCGATGGCTTCGTCCCCGCCCGCACGCTCGGCGCCGAATATTTCCAGTATGACGAATCGCGGCAGGCGATGATCGGCACGCGCAGTGGTGCCATGCACCGGCTGGGTGACGTCGTTGAGGTTAAACTGGTTGAAGCCGCACCCGTTGCTGGCGCGCTCCGCTTCGAGCTCCTATCTAATGGCAGCCGACGAGAACCGACCGCTCGCAAGTCCCCCTTGAAAGCACGCGGCCGCCCGCGAAATGAAGCGGAACGGCCTGACCGCTCCAAGCCGAACCGCAAGGATCGACGCAAGGCCAAGGCGCAGCGTCGCGGCGGCAAGGCAAGCAAGGGCCAGAAGAAAAGGTAACGTTCGATGCCATGGACCGACCAGAGCGCCGTTGCGCTGCCACGCCGCGATACCTGGACCGCGCTGGCGCGTGGTTTTGGCGGGCGCTGCCCGCACTGCGGCCACGGCAAACTGTTCCGCGCGTTCCTCAAAGTGACCGATCGCTGTGAAGCCTGTGGCGAGGATTTTTCCCATCAGCGCGCCGACGATTTTCCTGCCTACATTGTCATCCTGATCGTGGGCCACATCCTCGTTCCGATAGCGCTGCTGGTTGAGACGGAATTCTCACCGTCATATCCCGTGCAGCTTGCGGTATGGCTGCCCCTCGCCCTCGTCCTGTCTCTGGCGTTGCTCCAGCCCGTCAAAGGCGCCATTGTCGGACTGCAATGGGCTCTGCGCATGCATGGCTTCGGGGAATTGCCCGACGCCGATGCGATGCCTGGAAAGAACACTGATCTTGCCCGCATGCCGGACGCCAGCCGGCGATAAGCACGACCCGGGGGTGAAATGACCGAGACTGCGAC
The DNA here is from genome assembly GCA_963763485.1 of uncultured Alphaproteobacteria bacterium. Taxonomy (GTDB): domain Bacteria; phylum Pseudomonadota; class Alphaproteobacteria; order Rhizobiales; family Xanthobacteraceae; genus CAWCKS01. Next base: position 389,159 of record CAVXOW010000004.1, read on the forward strand.
TGAACCGAGACATCGCCCGAGTTATCGGGAGGATGAGACCAAGCATCCTTACTTTCGTCCCCGCGACGCCGCCACCCTGATCATTATCGATCGCAATCACGACACGCCAAAGGTCCTGGTCGGCAAACGCCACGACAAGGTCGTGTTCATGCCGTCGGCTTTCGTGTTCCCCGGTGGACGGGTTGATGCGAAGGACAACCGTATTCCGGTCGCCGACAAGGTCCCCGCCGAACTCGAAACGCGACTGCTCGAAGGCAGCCCGAAGATCTCGGCTGCGCGGGCGCGCGCGCTGGCGCTCACCGCCATTCGCGAGGCCTGCGAAGAGACCGGCCTGTGCATCGGCCGCAAGGTCGACGGTCACGACAAGCATCTGCCGAAGCTGATCGGCGGCTGGCAGCCGTTTGCCGAGGCAGGGCTGCTGCCCGATCCCTCCTCGCTGTTCCTGATCGCACGCGCGATCACCCCGCCCGGCCGCGTCAAGCGGTTTGATACGCGCTTTTTCACCACGGATGCGTCGGCGATCACTCACCGCGTTCCCGGCGTCGTCCACGCAGATGCCGAACTGGTGGAACTGGTATGGGTCGAGATCGACGCCAAGCCGCTGGCCGCGATGCATCCGATGACGGTGCAGGTGCTCGGCCACCTGCGCAAGCGGCTCGCCACCGGCCCTTTGCGTCACGACGCACCGATCCCGTTCATGCATTTCTACGGCGGCAAGATGCAAACGGATACGCTGCCGGGAAACGCGTGATTTCGTAGTAACTTAGGCAAAGATGCTTGACTTCTGGCGGTCGCTGGCTAGGTTGCCGCCAAATTCAATCGCATCCGTTAAGCAAAGAGGACTGTGACCATGGCGAAGGCCGTCACCATCAAGGTCAAGCTGGTCTCCAGCGCCGACACCGGCTTCTACTATGTGGCCAAGAAGAATTCGCGCACCATGACCGACAAGCTGGTCAAGAAGAAGTACGACCCTGTCGCCAAAAAGCACGTCGAGTTCCGCGAATCCAAGATCAAGTAATTTTTCGCTCTCTCGCTAAGCGCGAACGAAACGGAGCCGATCGGCTCCGTTTTTGTTTTGCCATCCTATCGGGCCGCCAGCACGGGTGGCGGTGACATCGGCTTGAGCAGTGCGAACGCCACCTGGATAATGCCGGCAGTCAACCCAACGGCAGCGCCAAAGCGCCAGGCGAGCCCGTAGGAGCCTGTCGCGTCAAAGACGAGACCACCGCCATAGGCGCCCAGAAAACTGCCGAGCTGATGGCTCGAGAACGCGATGCCGGCGATCATCGCCTGCCAGCGCAGGCCGAACATCTCCACGATCGCCCCCGAGACCAGCGGCGACACGCCGAGCCACAGAAAGCCCATCAAGCCCGAGAACACCAGCGTCGTGGTCGCCGTCGGCGGCGTCATGAAATACCAGGCGAGAATCAGCGAGCGCGAGATGTACATGCCGCCGAGCAGCGCCTGCTTGTTCCAGCGGCCGCCGGCCCAGCCGAAGAACAGGCTGCCGAGCACGTTGAAGCCGCCGATCACGCCGAGCGATTCCGCTGATAGCATCGGGTCCATGCCGCAGATCGCGAGATAGGACGGCAGGTGCGTGGTCAGGAAGATCAACTGCATGCCGCAGACGAAATAGGCAGATGTCATCACCATGAAGGACGGGTTGGCGAAGGCGGCGCGCACGGCCGTTCCGGCGCTCGCCTTGTCGATGTCGGTCGCGCCCTCGTGCGCCGTCACGGGAATCTTGTCGACGCGACCGGAAATCCATGCCGCCGGGATCAGCAGGACCGCGATCGCGCAGAAGCCGAAAATGCCGATGCGCCAGCCGAAATCCTGCGACAGCACCTGCCCGACGGGAGCTGCGATCATCGCGCCGAGCGAGCCTGCCGCCGAGACGATGCCGAGCACGGTCGAGCGCAGCGCGTTCGAGACCGCGCGTGACGCCACCGAATTCGCGATCGCCGCCGCCGTGCACGACAGCGAGATGCCGATCAGCACGCCAGCGCCGATCAGAATGCCGACGAATCCATGGGCCGACGCGAGCGTCGCGAGGCCGGCGACATAAAGCAGTGCGCCGGCCAGCATGACCGGACGGAAGCCGAAGCGGTCGGTCAATCCACCGGCGACCGGCTGCAGGAAGCCCCAGGCGAGATTTTGCACAGCGACGGCGAGCGTGAAATTGGAGACGGTGATGCCGATGTCGTGGGTCAGGGGCTGCAGGAAGATGCCAAGGCTCTGACGCAGGCCCATGCTGACGCTGAGCAACAGCGACGCTGCGATCAGGATCGCCAGCGCCGGCCGCAAGGCCTTGAGATTTGAAGTCAGGGACGACATCGAATGGTTGCTCCCATCTCTTGTTGGGCGTGAGCTTTGGCGGTGCGCGAAATTGCCATGGCGGCCCAGGGACCGAAACGGCATAGTTCCCTCGATACCGGACGAACACAAATTCGAGGATCACGCCACCACGAATTCAGACTTGATTACACAGATCGGTGTAACTAATCTCTCCCCTGCACCCGCGCCTGTCAAGCTGCAAAGTACACAGATCTGTGTAACGATGACTGCATCACCCGCAAAGCTGCCGATGAAGCAGCGCATTCTCGCCACCGCCGACCGGCTGTTCTACCAGCACGGCATCCAGGCGGTCGGCGTCGACACCATTGCCGCCGAGGTCGGGATCAGCAAGCGTACGCTGTACAACCACTTCCCGTGCAAGAACGACCTGATCGCCGCCTACCTGACTGGCCGCTCCGATCCGGCGCCGCCGTCCGACAAGCCGCCGGCGGAGCAAATCCTGCGCAATTTCGACCGGCTGGAGCGCGCCTTTGCGACGCCCGATTTCCGCGGGTGCCCGTTCGTCAATGCCATCGGCGAGCTCGGCGACAGCGCCGGCGCCGAGATCAAGCGGATCGCGCGCGACTTCAAGGAAGGCCGCCGCGCGTGGTTTCGCGATCGCCTGCGCGAACTGAAAGTTGCCAATGCCGCGGAGCTCGCCACCCAGCTCGCGATCCTGGTCGACGGCGCGATTGCGGCCAATGTCGTGCGCGGCGACAAGTCGGCCGCGCGCGTCGCCAGGCAGACCGCGCGTCTGCTGCTGCGTGAGGCGGGGGTGAAATTGGAAGAGAATTCAACATCGCCAAGGTCGACGGCGACGCGCAAGCCGCGACGCTGACTCAATCGTCATTCCGGGGCATCGCGAAGCGATAAGCCCGAAATCCATAACCACGACAGGGAGTACGGATCCCGGGCCTGCGCCTTACGGCGCATCCCGGAATGACAATCACCGAATCTGATCACTTGGAATATTACGCCGCCGCGGAGACCACGCGATTGCGGCCATCGCGCTTGGCGCGATAGAGCGCCTGGTCGGCGCGTTTCAATACGTCCGCAATCAGCTCGCCCTTCGTATCGAGGGTTGCAAGCCCGATCGAGATCGTCACGTCGAGGCGACTATTGCCCGAATTGACGCTGAAGGGATTTGACGCGATCGCACGACGGATGCGCTCGGCGACCATCCCGGCAACGCCGAGATCGGTCTCCGGCATCACCACGACAAACTCCTCGCCGCCGTAGCGACAGGCGAGATCGATGCCGCGGATCGATTTGCGGATACGCACCGCGAACTCGCGCAGCACGTCGTCGCCGGCGTCATGACCATATCCGTCATTGATCGACTTGAAGTAGTCGATGTCGATCATCATCAGCGCCAGCGGTTTTGCGCGCGCGCTCGCCTGTTCGGCCAACGTCGCAAGATGGCTCTCCATGTAACGACGGTTGTAGAGCCCGGTCAGCGCGTCGGTGATCGCGGCCTCGATGGAGTTCTGCACGTTGTCGCGCAATTGATCGGTATAGCGGCGCTTGCGAATTTGGGTGCGGGCGCGCGCCAGAAGTTCGTTCTTGTCGACCGGACGCAGCAGGTAATCGTTGACGCCGATTTCGAGGCCGCGCAGCAGCCGCACGTTGTTGTCGGCGTCGGAGATAGCGAGGATCGGCATATGCCGGGTGCGTTCAAGCGAACGCGCCTGGCTGCACAGTCTGAGCCCGTCGAAATTGTCGAGGCTCAGGGAGACGATCAACAGGTCGTAGTTTCCTTCAGCAGCATGAAACAGCGCATCGGCCGGGTTCGTCTCGACGTCGACATGATGCTCGGTGGCAAGCAACGGCGCGAGCCGCTCGTAGGACGACGGCCGGTCGTCGACCAGAAGAATGCGCCCGCCCTTGCCTTGATCGGCGACGGCGTCGCGCTCCGGGCGCTGGATACCGATCTCGAGCGAGGTGATCGCACGCATGCGCAGCTCGTCGGTCATCATCTTGAGCCGAGTCAGCGAGCGGACGCGGGCGATCAGCACGATGTCGGAGACCGGCTTGGTGAGAAAATCGTCGGCGCCGGCCTCAAGCCCGCGCACGCGGTCGGCGGGGCTGTCGAGCGCGGTGACCATGACGACCGGAACGAAGTGCGTCACCGGATTGGCTTTCAGGCGGCGACAGACCTCGAAGCCGTCCATATCGGGCATCATCACGTCGAGCAGCACGATGTCGCATTCGCCGCGCTCACAGATTGCGAGCGCCTCCGTGCCGCAGGACGCCGTGACAACATCAAAATATTCGGCCGACAGCCGCGCCTCGAGAAGCTTCACATTGGCGGGTACATCGTCGACAACCAGAATACGCGCTGACATCACACACTTCCCTAGCCGATGAACCGCCTGACGGTCTCGATGAACTTCCCAACCGAGATCGGCTTTGACAGATAGGCCTCGCAACCACCTTCGCGAATTCGCTCCTCGTCACCCTTCATCGCAAACGCGGTCACCGCAACGATCGGCGTCGTGCGCAGCTCGGGATCGTTCTTGATCCAGCGGGTGACATCGAGCCCTGAAACTTCAGGCAGCTGAATGTCCATCAGGATCAAGTCGGGACGATGGACGCGAACGAGGCTGAGCGCTTCCGCGCCCTTGTTGGTACCGACGGTCCGATAGCCGTGCGCCTCCAACAAGTCGCGAAAGAGCTTCATGTTCAGCTCGTTGTCTTCCACGATAAGGACGGTTTTTGCCATCCGTCCCTCTCTCTTCGGAAATTGGTGGGCATTCAGCGGCCCAATTCGCCACGCCAGAAAGACTCGGGCATGATAATTCAAAATAAAAGCGATAGGTTACGGAAAGGCAAAGATCAGCAATGAAAGCCCGTGCTAACGATGTCCGGCAAGTTGCTGAAACTGTGGCAATTCAGGCGCTTTCGTACCTCGCCGCGGAACCCGCTCGGCTGGGCCGGTTCCTGGCCGAAACCGGGCTTGGGCCCGAGACCTTGCGGGGGGCGGCAAAGTCGCCCGAATTCCTCGTCAGCGTGCTGGATTTCGTCCTGAGCGATGAGAATCTCGTCAAAGAATTTGCCGCCGCCAGCGAGCTGAAGCCGTCGACCGTAGGTGCCGCGCGCGAAGCGCTGGGCGGCCCAAGCTGGGAGCACGATGTACCTTGAGCGTAACCACCTCGCGCAGCCCGGGGTTCTGCCGCGATTGCCTTGAAGCGGCCGGCTTGGCCGTGCGCTGTGAGCACTGCGGCTCGCCGCGGCTGGTGCGGCACGCTTCGCTGGCCTCGCTCGCGATCGCTCACATCGACTGCGACGCGTTCTACGCGACCGTTGAGAAGCGCGACAACCCCGCGCTCGCCGACAAGCCCGTCGTGATCGGAGGCGGCAAGCGCGGCGTCGTCTCGGCGGCGTGCTACGTCGCTCGCACTTACGGCGTCCGGTCGGCAATGCCGATGTTCAAGGCCTACGCGCTGTGCCCTCACCTCACCGTCGTTCCGCCAGACATGCAAAAGTATGTCCGTGTCGGCCGCCAGGTCCGCCAGGCGATGCTGGCGCTGACACCGCTGGTCGAGCCGCTGTCGATCGACGAGGCCTTTCTCGACCTGTCGGGCACCGAGCTGATGCACCACGCGATGCCGGCGCTGACGCTGGCGCGCTTTGCCCGCGAAATCGAAAAGACCATCGGGATCACGATCTCGGTCGGGCTGTCGTGCAACAAGTTCCTCGCCAAGATTGCGAGCGACCTCGACAAGCCGCGCGGCTTTGCCGTGCTCGACCAGAGCGACGGCTTTGCGCTTTTGACCAACAAGCCGGTCAGCTTCATCTTCGGCGTCGGGCCGGCGTTCGAGCGCGAGCTGAACAAGTTCGGCTATCGCGTGGTCGGCGATCTGCAACGTGCCGACGAGACCGAACTGATGAAGCAGTTTGGCCCTGAGGGGCGCAGGCTGTGGCGGCTTGCCCGCGGCATTGACGATCGCAAGGTCGATCCCGAGCGCGACGCAAAAACGGTGTCCGCCGAAACCACGTTCGAGACCGACCACGCCGATTTCGCGACGCTCGAGCAGATCCTGTGGCGGCTTGCGGAAAAGGTTTCCGGCCGGCTCAAGGCGAGCAATCTCTCGGGCAAGACCGTCACGCTGAAACTGAAGACCGCCGACTTCAAGCAGCGCACCCGCGCGCAATCGATCGAGCAGCCGACGCAATTGGCCGACAAGATCTTTCGCACCGCGCGGCCGCTGCTGGCGAAGGAAATCGACGGCACCGCATTTCGCCTGATCGGCGTCGGGGTCAGTGCGCTGCATACCACCTCAGGTCCGGACGAGTCCGACCTGATCGATCATCGCTCGGCGAAGGCGGAATATGCGATGGACGACCTGCGCAAGAAGTTCGGCAAGGATGCGGTCGTGAAGGGCATCACGTTCAAAGGGGCGAACAGCTAGCTCGTTGTCGTTGGCGCGCACGCGGAAACCCATAACCCCGGTGCTGATGATATCGCTCGGCTGGTCGAATGACCTTCCGTCTATTCGCTGCTGCTGCCGCGTATGGGTACTCGCGTTCGCGAGGACGACCAAAAAATCACTTGCACGGCTTCGCGGTCTTGATGTCGAACTTGCTCATCGCGCCGCCGATCACGAAATCGTTGAAGTCGAGCTTCAACGCGCGCGACACGCCGTTCTCATAAAGCTCGAACGACATCGCGTATTCCGGAGTCTGCTCGCCGGCGTCCTCGCGGGCCGCCTTGTCGTAATAGCTCACCGTCACCGGCCACCTGGCCAGGCTCTTGAGCGTATCGGTCTCGGTACCGACATCAGGCTTTACCGGCGCACGATCGCCAGGGATCGACTGACCGATGACGGTCAGCGTGTGAAACACCTTCTGACCGTCCTCGGAGCCGTCATAGACGTCGAGTTCAAGCAGCGATTTTCCGTCGCGCGCCGCATCGATGATCTTCCTGACCTGTTCGGTCGGGAACACGATGTCCTTGCCGATCGTGAACGTCCTGGCCGACGGCTGCTTCAGCTTCACGGTGACAGTATCGCCGGTCCGCTCGGCGGATCCATCGACGTTTGACGTCTCGACCTGATCGGTCACGGTCGAGATATGAAAGCGATAAGTCTTTCCGGTCGCGTCTTCCCAGCTGGTTGAGCGCATGTCCGAGACCTTGGACTTGCCGCCCTCGGTATCGACCTGCGAGACCTGCCGGAAATCCGTTGTGTAGCCTTCACACTCGCTGCCGGTGAAACTGTAGAGAATGCGCCCGGAGGCGCCATCAACGGCCGGATTGCGGCGCGATTTCAGGAGCGAGAGATCGTAGGCCGCCTGATGCGCCAGAAACGGCACGGCCGGCGCAGCGACAGCCTGTTGGCTTGCGCCGAGAGAAAAAGCGACGCCAAGGCCCGCGCACAGGCTGAGCGCGAGGTTGCGCGAATTTACCGGACGCAATGACGTCGTCATGAAGGCTCCAAAACTGATTCGGGTCACAATATCAGCGCCCGCGACCACGGCAACGCCGGCCGGTGGTCTGCTGGCCGCGAGAACAGCGGCTTGCATGTCAGAGCTTGTTGGGCAAAAGATGGCAGGATAATTCAGCCCGTTCAACCAGATGTGAAGCCTTAAGGATCAAAGACATGCCGGGTACCGTCGAGCAAAAGCTGGCCTCCCTGGGAGTGACCTTGCACACCCCGCCAAGCCCCGTCGCCAACTACGTTCCGTTCGTGCGCACCGGGAACCTGCTCGTGGTGTCCGGCCAGGTCTGCAACGGGCCGGACGGCAAGCTGGTCGCGAAGGGCAAGCTCGGCGCCAATGTCGGCCTTGAGCAAGGGGTGGCTGGCGCCCGCGCCTGCGCGGTGAACCTGCTGTCGCAGGTCAAGGCCGCACTCGGCGATCTCGACAAGGTCGTGCGCGTCGTGCGCGTCGGCGGCTTTGTGAATTCGTCACCCGACTTCCTCGACGGGCCAAAAGTGCTTAACGGCGCCTCCGACCTGTTCGTCGCCGCGTTTGGTGACAAGGGCAAGCATGCGCGGACCACCGTCGGCGTTGCGGCACTGCCCGCGGATGCCGCGGTCGAGGTCGAAGCGATGTTCGAAGTCAGCTGACGCGTGGCAGCATCTTGGCGGCACCTGACTGGCTGACGACGCGCCCGGTCGCACACCGCGGCCTGCACGACATCAAACGCGGCATCGTCGAGAACATGCCCGGCGCGATCGATGCGGCGATCGCCGGTCGTTTCTGCATCGAGGTCGACGTGCAGCTCACCAGGGACGGCGACGCCGTCGTGCATCACGACGACAAGCTCGGCCGTCTCAATGAAGGCAGTGCAGCGCTGACCGAACTCACGGCAAGCGAACTGAAGGCGGTCAAGTTCAAGGACACGCCTGAACAGATGATGACGCTGCGCGACCTGCTCGACCGTGTCGCCGGTCGCGCCGGTCTCGTAATCGAGATCAAGAGCCACTATGACGGCGACCGCAAAATCGTGCAGCGGACCGCTGAGCTCCTGTCGTCCTATTCAGGGCCGGCAGTGACGATGTCGTTCGATCCCGACCAGCTCATGACGTTGAAAGAAATCGCGCCAAACCTGCCGCGCGGCATTGTCGCCGAGCGTGACTATTACAAGGATTCCTACTGGAACAAGCTGACATCGGCGCAGAAGCACGGCATGACAGCCTTGCGTCACGCATTCCGCACCCAGCCAGATTTCGTCGCCTACCGGGTCGATGATCTCCCTGCGCCTGCCCCCTGGTTCGCACGCAACATTTTTGGCCGGCCGCTGTTGGCCTGGACCGTCCGCAACCAAGATCAGCGTGCACGCGCTGGCCGCCATGCCGACCAGATCATTTTCGAGGGCTTTCGGCCGGAGTAATTTTGGTCCCGCAAATCAAGTTGTTGGGGTCTCCTCGTGTCCTGGTCGATCGCTTCCGTCGCGCCCTGGTTGCGCAGCCTTGTCAATGGTCGGGGCCATGTTGATAGGAGACATGTTGAACTCGAGACATGGCGCCGAGCCGTCGTGCTCTGTTACACTGGTTCCGCAACCACCCCATTTGGCGCTGATGTCCGTTCCTGAAATCGAGCTACAGGCCATATCCTCGATCACCGCCGTATCGGCGGAAGATTGGGACGCTTGCGCCAATCCGCAGGCCGCCGGCGAGCCCGCACACTACAATCCGTTCGTCTCGCACCGCTTCCTGGCCGCGCTCGAGGACTCGCGCTCGGCATCCGCGCGCACCGGCTGGGCGCCACGCCACCTGATTGCGAAGCGCGGCGACAAGATCATCGGTGTTGTGCCTTGCTACATGAAATCGCACTCGCGCGGCGAGTACGTGTTTGATCGGGGCTGGGCCGATGCCTACCAGCACGCCGGCGGCCGCTACTACCCAAAGCTCCAGGTCTCGGTGCCGTTTACGCCGGCGACGGGCCCGCGGCTGCTGGCGCGCAACGGAGACGGCGACGCCAGCGAGATCAAGCATATCCTGGCGCAAGGCCTGCAGGCCCTGTGCAACACCGTCGAGGCATCCTCGGTGCACGTCACCTTCGCCGAAAAGCCCGACTGGGACATTCTCGCGAGCCACGGTTACCTCAAGCGCACCGATCAGCAGTTTCACTGGCAGAATCGCGGCTACGAAACGTTCGACGGCTTCCTTGCCGATCTCAACTCGCGCCACCGCAAGGCGATCAAGCGCGAGCGGCGCGACGCGCTGGCCAACGGCATCACCATCGAGTGCTTGACCGGCGACAGCCTGAGCGAAGCCGCATTCGATGCGTTCTACGACTTCTACATGGAGACCGGCTCGCGCAAATGGGGCACGCCGTACCTCAACCGCGAGTTCTACGCGCTGATACATGAGCGGATGCCGGAGGACGTTCTGCTTGTCATGGCCAAGCGCAACGGGCGCTGGATCGCCGGCGCGATCAACTTCATCGGCTCGGAGACGCTGTTCGGCCGGCACTGGGGCGCGGTCGAGCATCACCCGTTCCTGCATTTCGAGGTCTGCTACTATCAGGCGATCGACTTTGCGATCCAGCGCAAGCTGAAGCGGGTCGAGGCCGGTGCCCAGGGCGAACACAAGCTCGCGCGCGGCTACCTGCCGCAGGAGACTTATTCGGCGCACTTCATTCCCGATCCGAATTTCCGCCGCGCGGTCGCCGACTATCTGAAACGCGAGCGGCAATACGTCTCGCATGCGGTGGACGCGCTGACCGACGCGGCCCCGTTCCGCAAGACGGCGGACGAGTGATTTTTTGGCCTTTGGCGCGCTCCGCGCGTGACGGATTTGTCTCCGCTCATTCCCGCGAAAGCGGGAATCCCGTAGCGCTGGGACGAATTCTCGTTGCTTGGCAAAAACTGGGTCCCCGCCCCCGCGGGGACGAGCGGTGGAGATTCAGATGACCGGAAGTTACGATCCCAACAACATTTTCGCAAAGATCCTGCGCGGCGAACTACCCTGCTACAAGATCTACGAGGACGCCCACACCTTCGTCTTCCTCGACATCATGCCACGCTGTCCGGGTCATGCGCTCGTGATCCCGAAGGCCCCTGCCCGCAACGTGCTCGACATCACGCCCGACGATCTTGCCCATGTCGCGCGCACCACGCACAAGATCGCCGCCGCCGGTATGAAGGCCTTCAAGGCCGATGGCATCACAATCCAGCAGTTCAACGAGCCTGCGGGCGGTCAGGTCGTCTTTCACTTGCACGTGCACGTCCAGCCGCGGATCAACGGCGTGCAGCTGTTGCCGCCGGCAAGCCGCAAGGAAGACCCAAAGGTGCTGGAAGAGCACGCGACACGGCTGATCGCGGCGCTTGGGTAGCCCAGCAACCTTTCCTGCGACAAGCGTCAGTTATTCCTCGGCGGCTTCGAGCCCTGGATCGGATCGCCGGAGTCGCGCTCCTTCACCGCCTGGTGGAACCCCGTCTGTTCCGCGCGCTGCTTGAAGTGCGTGCCCTCAGGCGAATGCCGCGTGAGACCGTCGAACACGGTGGCGAGCAGCTGCGTGGTGCGCAGGCCCATGTTTTCGTAAGCCGAGTTGATCGCGGCCTTCTGCATCCAGAGCTGGTTCTTCGGCACGCCCTTGATGCGGTCGACCAGCTTTTTCGTTTCCGCATCAAGCTGGTCGGCTGGCACCGCCTTGGTGACAAGCCCAATGCGCTCGGCTTCGCGGCCGTCGATCAAATCGCCGGTGAACAAGAGCCGCTTGGCGCGCTCGGCGCCGACCCGATAGACCCACATCATGGTGGTGGGGCAGCCCCACACCCGCGCCGGCGGATAACCGATTTTGGCATCCTCCGCCATCATGATGAGATCGCAGGACAGCGCGATATCGGTGCCGCCGGCGACCGCATAGCCGTGCACCTTGCAAATGGTCGGCTTCGGGCTGCGCCACAGCGACTGAAAGCACTGGGTGTTGTTGTCCATGCCGAGGAAATCGATCAGCGGATCGTACGGCACATCCTGGCTCGAGCCCGATCCGCGCGGCTGCTCGGCGGAATTCTTCAGGTCATAACCGGCACAGAACGCCCTGCCCGCGCCCTGCAGCAGGATGACGTGGACGAGATCGTCGGTGTTGGCACGATCGACAGCGGCCTTGATCTCCTGCGGCATGCCGCGTGCAATCGCGTTGAGCCGGTGCGGCCGGTTCAGCGTGATGGTCGCGACGCGATCCTCACGCGTGTAGGTCAGATGCTCGTAGTCCATCGCGGCCTCCCGGAATTGTTGTCATTTCCGGGCATTGTCGGATAGTCGGGTGCGCGAGGCAACGATGCGAGGATGATCTGTTACCAGCCTACCCAGGCAAGAACTCCCGCGCTGCCTTGAGAAAGCCGTCCGGCGCGTCCAGCGGAACGCTGTGGCCGGAGTCCTTGACCTCGTCCAGCCGCAGGTTCGGGATGGTCTCCGCCATGCGCTTTGCGATCGCAGGCGAGAGAATGTCCGAAAGTTCTCCGCGGATGAGCTGCGCCGGCACGTTGATGTTGGCGCAGGCCTGCCAACCCGCTTCGACATCGCGCGGGGGCGGACCGGAGACGCGGAGCGCGCGGTCGTAGCGCCAGGTCCACTGCCCGTTTTCGGTCCGCATCAGGTTCGCCTCGACACGGGCGCGATGAACCGCCTCCGGCGGGCGTGGATTGGCCTGACGCGCCTGCGCGAACGCCTCGTCCGGGCTTTCGAACACATCCTTCGCCTGCACGCCGGTGCGGATGCGGCTCATTCCTTCGCTGACAATTTCGGGAGCGATGTCGACGATCGATATGCGCACAAGCTCCTTGGGTCGCCGCCCCGCGTATTCAAAAGTGACGCCACCGCCCATCGACAGCCCGAGCAACGCAAAGCCCGAAAGGCCGATCGCCTTCACGAAGGCTGCGAGGTCATCGACCATTTCGCTTCGACCGTAGCGATCCGGCGGCGCCCAGGCCGTCTCACCATGGCCGCGCTGGTCCAGCGCGAGCACGCGATAGCGGTCGGTCATCGCTTCCGCAAATGCATCCCAGCTTCGCGCGTGGCCGGTGAACCCGTGGAGCAGAACGAGCGTCGCTGCGCCCTGCCGCCTGGGCCGCCAGTCACGATAGTGAAAGCGCAGGCCGCGCATCTCGATCAACTCGTCGGTTACGGGCGATGCTATGACTGCCATGGTGCTCCTCCCATTGTCGTACCCGCTATTGAGGTACTTTTCCCCTCACCGCCCAGGCCACGCTGACAAAGCTTCGCGGTCCGTCGGGCCGGCCGCAAAGATAGGCGGCCATCGTTCGTTCGATCACGCGATCCGACGTCGCGGTCGGCAAACTCGAGAGCAACGTCGCAAGGGTACCCTGGCCGTGAATCAGTGGCTGCCAGTAATCGTCAAATTCGACGAAGTCCATTCGAATGGGCAGTATGGTTTCCTGCAGCTCGATCAGCCCGGCATCGCCAAAGGCGCGCTTCATGTCGCCGGGCAAAGTCATCGGCCTGAACGAGGTTAGACCACGTCGCTCGTCTGCGCTTGGCTCGATCGCGCAAAGCGTATCCCAGAACATGCGCTGGCTCGGCATGCCGCCGAACAAATCCCACACTGCCGCCGCCACCACCCCGCCGGGTCGAACGACGCGTTTCATTTCAGCGATCGCCTTGGACGGCTCGGGGACAAAGTGCAGTACGAGCAGCGACAGCGCGCGATGGAATTGTCGATCGTCAAACGGGAGGTCCGTCGCGTCACCACGCCGCGCGACAATCCGGGGATCATCGTTCTGTGCGCACAAGGCGTCGACAAACTGCTCTTCGTAGTCGATCGCCTGGATCTCGGTGACATTTGCGCGTTCTGCGATTGCGAATGTCAGCGCGCCGGTGCCGCAACCCACGTCGATAACCGACTCAGCGTCAGCGACTCCGGCAAAATCAAGAAACAACGGAGCGAGCCTCCTGCTCCATCGGCCCATGTAGCCGTCGTACCCCTGGGCGCCCTTTGCAACGAAGGTCGAGGGCACGAGAAATTCTCCGATGCCGATGACTGGGAAAGCGCAGTATCAAGCGCCCGGCGAAAATGCGCAATGGTCCGGCTTGAGGTCGATCAGCGGCGTGCCGTCGACGCAGTCGAGGCCGCGGACGCGCACGATGTTCTTGTCGATGCCTGTGATCTCGACCGTCGACACGCCGATCGGATTCGGCCGGATCGGCGAGCGTAGCGCGAACACGCCGCGGCGGCCCGGGTCGTGCTTGGGCGACTGCAGCACGAGGTCGCGCCGCGACTGATGCAGCCAGTAGATCGCCTGCGCATGCTTGAATTGCTCGAGCCCCTGCAGGCCCGCGGCCCACGGCTCAAAGATCTCGATCTCGCACACCGGGCCGTCGAGCTTGCCCTGCTTCGGCGCGTCGGCCCGCGTCCGCCACGGCGTGTGGATGACACCGATGAAGATCAGGTTTGCGTCGCTGCGATCGGGAAACTTGACCGCAACCTCGCCTTCGCGGAGTTCCTGCACGTCGGCCATTTGAGTTCCCTCGCAACCCTTCGACATCAACCGAAACATCAGCGGCGCGTCGCTTGTTAGATCATGTGAAGTGATACGCGGAGTTCTCACATGACTCAATCCTTCGTCGACGCCCTGCCCCTGCGCCGTTCCGACCGCGCGCAATCCTCGGCGTTTGTCCTGTTCGCGATGTGCCTTGGCGTGTTCATCGCGCAACTGGATTCGAGCGTCGTTTACCTCGGCGCCCTCACCATCAGTGCCGCCTTGAACGCATCGATCACGCAGACGCAGTGGGTGCTCGACATCTACAATCTGGTCTACGCGGCGCTTTTGATGACCGGCGGCGCGCTCGGCGACATTCTTGGTCGCCGCAAGATCTTCCTCGCGGGAATTGCCTTGATCGCGGCCGGCTCGGTGATCTGCGCGGCGGCGCCCAACAGCATCGTGCTGATCGGCGGTCGCGCGCTCACTGGCGTCGGCGCCGCACTCGAAATCCCGGCATCGCTTGCGATCCTTGCCGTGACCTATCCGGACCCGCACGCGCGTAGCCGCGCCATCGGCGTCTGGGCGAGCTGCAACGGGCTGGCGATGGCCGCCGGACCCAGTATCGGCGGGTTGCTGGTCGACAGCCTCGGCTGGCGCAGCATCTTCTACGTCGTGATCCCGGTCTGCGCGCTGGCAATCTGGATGGCGCTCGCCCAAGTCAACGAAAGCCGCGATCCGGGCAAACGCGAGCTCGACCCAGCAGGACAGCTGCTCGCTATCACCACCCTCGGCACGTTGTCGGTCGTTGCGATCGAGGGACCGCATCGCGGCTGGACCGCGCCATTGATGCTGGCGACCGCTGCAATCGCCGTCGCCTCTGCGATCGCCTTCGTCCGGGTGGAGCGCGGAAGGCCGGCCGCGCTGCTGCCCTTCGACATGTTCGGCAACCGCGCATTCAACGCGGCGCTCGGCATTGCGGGCCTGATGACCTTTGGCATGTATGCGATGCTGTTCCTGGTGCCGATCTATCTCCAGTCGATCGCACGCCTTTCAGCCGCAAAGGCCGGGCTGGCGCTGATCCCGATCTCACTGGCGTTCGTGGCGGTATCGCAGGTGTCCGGCCCGCTCATGAAGCGCGTTGGTGCGCGGGCGATGACCGCGTGCGGCATGGGCTTCATGGGAGGCGGCCTCGTGCTTCTGGTGCTGGTTCTCGGTGGTGCGAATCTGGTCGCGATCGAGGCGGCACTGGTCGCAATCGGCATCGGGCTCGGGCTCAATACCGGCCCCGTCAATGCAGTCGCGGTCGCGAGCGTCCCGCCGGGTCGATCCGGGACAGCGTCCGGCCTGATCAACACCACGCGCATGGTCGGTGCGACGCTCGGCATTGCGAGCCTCGGCACGATCTATGCGGTCTACGCGGCGAGTCCCGCTGACGTGATGACCGGCTTCAAGCTGGCGCTCGGCGGCGGCGCAGTGGCGGAGCTCTCAGGCGTCGTGATTGCGCTTCGGTTCATTGCCGCCAACTCGGCCGAGCAGCGGCATCGGTGACCATAAGAAAAGGGGCTCCGAAACCGGAGCCCCTTCTCAATCCACGAGCGCAGCCGATCAAACCTTGACCAGCGGTCCCTTGTTCGGTCCTGCTGGCGGATCGTCCTTCGGCTTGCGCGGGGCGGCCTTCTTGCGCGCACCCGGCAGCTTTTCGGGCTTCGGCGTCACCGGGCCCTCGACAAACTCGAAGCCGAGTTTTTCCTCGTCCTTCTCATCCTTCTCGACCACCACGCGGACATGGCCACCGCCCTTGAGCTTGCCGAACAGCACTTCGTCGGCCAGCGGCTTCTTGACGTATTCCTGGATCACCCGCGCCATCGGTCGGGCACCCATCTGCTCGTCGTAACCGCGCACGATCAGCCAGTTCGACGCCGCTTCTGACAGCTCGATGGTGACGTCGCGGTCGGCGAGCTGCGCCTCGAGCTGCAGCACGAACTTCTCCACCACCAACTTGATGACGTCGGTGTTGAGATGACTGAACGAGATGATGGCGTCGAGCCGGTTGCGGAATTCCGGCGCGAACTGCCGGTTGATTGCCTCGTGGTCGTCGCCTTCCCGCTTCGAGCGCGTGAAGCCGAACGCCTGCCGCGCCAGATCGGACGCACCGGCGTTGGTCGTCATGATCAGGATGACGTTACGGAAGTTGACCTGCTTGCCATTGTGGTCGGTCAGCTTGCCGTGATCCATGATCTGCAGCAGCACGTTGTAGAGATCAGGATGCGCCTTCTCGATCTCGTCGAGCAGCACCACGCAATGCGGATGCTGGTCGACACCGTCGGTCAGAAGGCCGCCCTGGTCGAAGCCGACATAGCCGGGAGGCGCGCCGATCAGGCGCGACACCGTGTGACGCTCCATATATTCCGACATGTCAAAGCGCAGCAGTTCGACACCGAGGCTCTCGGCAAGCTGCTTGGCGACCTCGGTCTTGCCGACGCCGGTCGGACCCGAGAACAGGTAGGAGCCGATCGGCTTCTCCGGCTCGCGCAATCCCGCGCGCGCGAGCTTGATCGACGCCGACAGCGCCTCGATCGCCTTGTCCTGACCGAACACCGAGCGCTTCAGGGTTTGCTCGAGGTGTTTCAGCACCTCGGCATCGTCCTTCGACACCGACTTCGGTGGAATGCGCGCCATGGTGGCGATCGTGGTCTCGATCTCCTTGATGCCGATCGTCTTCTTGCGCTTGTTCTCCGGCACCAGCATCTGCGCCGCTCCCGACTCGTCGATCACATCGATCGCCTTGTCCGGCAGCTTGCGGTCATGGATGTAGCGCGACGACAGCTGCACCGCGGCCTCGACGGCCTCGTTGGTGTATTTCAGCTTGTGGTAATCCTCGAAATACGGCTTCAGGCCCTTCAGGATCGCAATCGCATCCTCGACCGTCGGCTCGTTGACGTCGATCTTCTGGAAGCGCCGTACCAGCGCGCGGTCCTTCTCGAAGTGCTGGCGATATTCCTTATAGGTGGTTGAGCCCATGCAACGGATGGTGCCGGAGGCAAGCGCCGGCTTGAGCAGGTTCGAGGCGTCCATCGCGCCACCCGAGGTCGCGCCGGCGCCGATCACGGTGTGGATCTCGTCGATGAACAGGATGGCGTTGGGATGCGCTTCCAGTTCCTTGATGACCTGCTTCAGGCGCTCCTCGAAGTCGCCGCGGTAGCGAGTACCGGCAAGCAGCGTGCCCATGTCGAGCGAGAACACCGTGGAACCCGACAACACATCAGGCACCTCGCTGTCGACGATGCGCTTGGCGAGCCCTTCGGCGATCGCGGTCTTGCCGACGCCGGCATCACCGACGAACAGCGGATTGTTCTTCTGCCGGCGACACAGGATCTGGATGGCGCGGTTGATCTCGGCCTCGCGGCCGATCACCGGATCGATCTTGCCGTCACGCGCCTTCTTGTTGAGGTTGACGCAATAGGCTTCGAGCGCGTCGCCCTTCTTCTTGGCATCCTCCGACTTGCTCTCGGATTCCTCTTCGGCGCCGCGCACCGGGCGCGACTCCGAGGCGCCGGGGCGCTTGGCGATGCCGTGGCTGATGTAGTTCACCGCGTCGTAGCGCGTCATGTCCTGCTCCTGCAGGAAATACGCGGCATGGCTTTCGCGCTCGGCGAAAATCGCGACCAGCACGTTGGCGCCGGTGACCTCTTCGCGGCCCGACGACTGCACGTGGATCACGGCGCGCTGGATCACGCGCTGGAAGCCGGCGGTCGGCTTGGCATCTTCTGCGCCGTCGGTGACGAGATTTTCGAATTCGGTCTCGAGGTAATTGACGAGACTGCCGCGCAGCTTGTCGAGATCGACGCTGCAGGCACGCATCACGGCGGCCGCATCGGCGTCGTCGATCAGCGACAGCAGCAGATGCTCGAGAGTTGCGTATTGATGATGACGTTCGTTCGCGATCGCAAGCGCGCGATGCAGTGATTGCTCAAGGCTCTGGGAGAAAGTCGGCATTCGCGTCCCTCTTGGCCCCCGCCAATTTCAAGGTCTATTTAAGCAAGATATGGGCCAAGAATTCCGGAATTCCAGTTCCACATCACCACTTTTGATCGGGCATGATCTCATCGGCAAACCAATACGCGCTTTGCGGATCATGCTCTTTCGAGAAGCCTACTTCTTTTCCATCACGCATTGCAAAGGATGTTGGTGCTTGCGCGCAAAATCCATCACCTGCGTCACTTTGGTTTCGGCGACTTCGTAGGTGAAGATGCCGCATTCGCCAATGCCGTGCTGGTGAACGTGCAACATGATCTTGGTGGCAGTTTCAACGTCCTTGTTGAAGAAGCGTTCGATGACGTGAACAACAAACTCCATCGGGGTGTAGTCGTCATTCAGAATCAGCACGCGATAGAGATTCGGCCGCTTGGTGCGCGGCTTGACCTTGGTGATGACCGACGTGCCGGGACCCGTGGGATTGCCGTTGCGGCCTTCGTCGTTGCTCATGGTCAGGTTCGCACCGCCGAAGGCTGCGGTCGGGTAATGGGGTGACAGAAACTGTGACATGGCTCGAATTTTCGACTTCCGGGGCAGCGATAGTTAACCAGAATCGCGCGCCCGCATTCCCGCTCGGCACTCATCTGTACGGCAATAATAGAGTCCGGAGCGCGCGGTTTCCAGACCGTTGCGGCGGGCCGTTCTAAGCTTTTGACGCCAAAATTTCGCTGGAAAGGTCGATCCCACCCGCCCCACGGAGTTCCGCGAGCCAGCCGCCCGATCTGCTCACTGAGGCGGGGTTGATATGGGAGCGGCGGCCAGCCTGGACAAGGTGCCTGCAAGAAGTCCAAGCCTGCCACCCAACGCACCACCCGAGCCTGCGGGTAAATGCATTGGAAACACCCGCATCAGAACGCCGGCGACACCATTCGCGGCGCCCTGGCCAAGTCACCAACAGCAGGCTCGCATCAACAGAATGGAGGGCGGGCAACGCAGGTGATGACGACATTCAACACGATCAGCACCAAGCTGTCGAAGCTGCGCATCTCGAAATAATTGCGGCCAGATCGCGTCACGAAAAAAGCCCGGTCTCGCGACCGGGCCTTTTTTATGCGTCGCAGATGCTGCGCGAATCAGGCGACCTTCGGCAGCTTCGACATCAAGGTCTCGACCGGCTTGTAGGCCTCCTTCGCAAGGTCGGCATAGAGTTCGCCGATCTTGGTGGACTCGGCCACCAGCGTCTCATAGGCCGACTTGGCGTAGTCGGTCTGCACCTCGATCGCCTTGTCGAGCGACTTCACGCTCGCAAGCTTTTCGACGAACGCGCTGCCGTCTTCGAACGACTTCTTCGAATAATCGGAGACCGCGGTCGCGATCGCCTGCAGGCCCTTCGTGAAGGTGCCTGCGGAGGCTACCGCCGCGTCGAAGTGGTCCTTGCCGTAAACCTGAAAGTCCTCAAACTTCACCATGATCAATGTTCTCCAGAGTGTGATTGGTTGCCATCCACCAGCCTGACTGCCCGCAGCCGGCGCATTCTTGAATTCCCACGAGCCTTACATAGTGCACTGCACAATAATGTCAAGTAAATTGTGCGACGCACAAGGATGCGGAGGAATTGCCGCGAATCAGGGGGCTCTCCGCAACGGTTGCTTAACCTTTTGGAAACCGGGCTCTCCTACCGTTGACAGGTCGCCATCGTGGCTCCGGGGTCGAACTGAAACTTCTTGGTCTTTCAGATACTTGCAAGATCCAAGGGGCTTGTTTGACATTTCAGGCGGAAATCCTCGCCCGGCTTGACACAAAATGGCCTTGGGAATGCTGCTCAACCATCTGGCATCGCTGTGTGATTGAGCGGCGTGAAATCGTTGGGGGCCGGGGAATTTCATGTTCCGTGCAATCGCTGCGTCCTCTCGCGGGCGTCTGTTGTCCTTCGGACTGTTGACGGTCGCTGCAACCATCACGATCACGACCGATGTCGCGCAGGCGAGGCGCCATCACCGCGGCCATCGTCACCAAGTCTCCCACGAGTCCAGCTACTCGCCGCCGTTCTCCTCGATCGTGGTCGATGCGAATTCCGGCAATGTGCTGCAGGCCAATGCCTCCGATGCCCTGCGCCATCCCGCATCGCTGACCAAGATCATGACGCTCTACCTTCTGTTCGAACGTCTCGAGGGCGGCAAGATCGCGCTCAACGACGAACTGAAGGTATCCGAGCACGCCTCCGAACAGGCGCCGACCAAGCTCGGGCTGAAGCCAGGCCAGACCATCGAGGTCGAGGACGCCATCAAGGGGCTGGTGACGCGCTCGGCCAACGACGCCGCGGTCACGATCGCCGAGTCGCTCGGCGGCAGCGAAGAGATTTTCGCCAAGCTGATGACGCGCAAGGCGCACGCGCTCGGCATGAGCAAGACCGTCTATCGCAATGCCTCCGGCCTGCCTGACGACGATCAGGTGACGACGGCGCGTGACCAGTCGATCCTCGGCCGCTCGATCCAGGAGCGCTTCCCGAAATATTACAAGTATTTTGCCACCGACGATTTCCGTTTCCGCGGCAGCGTGATCCGCAACCACAACCACCTGCTCGGCAGCGTCGAAGGCGTCGACGGCATCAAGACCGGTTATACCCGCGCCTCCGGCTTCAACCTCGTGACCTCGATCCGGCGCGGCAACCGCCACCTCGTCGCCGTAGTCATGGGAGGCCGCAGCGCAAGTTCGCGCGACGGCATCATGCGCAGCCTGCTCGCCGAGCACATGGACGAGGCGTCGACCAAGCGCACCGTTGCCGCGATCGCGGAGAGGCCCGAAGGTAAATCGTTCGACGATCGGGTCGCCGGCCTGGATCCCTCGCAGCGTGACGCTGACGTCACCGCCACGGCCGACGACGGAGCGAACGCGCAGCGCGACAACGCAGCGATCTCGACGTTGCCCACGACCACGGCAACTGGAGCGTCACAGACCAAGGTTGCGGCCGCCGCACCAGTGCCGCAGCAAGCCGCCGCGCCACAGCGTCCGGCGCCGCTGACCAACGGCGTGATCAGCACCCAGTCCCTCTCCGCCATTCCCGGTTCCACCACGCCGCTACAGCCCGTCAAGGTCAGGACGCTGGTGGTGCGCGCTGCGCCCGTGAAGGTTGCGTCCGCCGGCCCGCCGCAGATCGTCGCTCCCACCGCGGTTCCGGCGGTACCGGTTGCACCCGCTCCGACCGCCCCCGCTCCTGCCGCGCCTGCGGACCGCAGCGACGCGATCAAGGACGCGCCGAAAACGACCGCCAGGATCGAGCAGCCGCCTCAACCGTCTGAGTACGGCACCGGCAAGGGCATCCTCGGCGTCCTGCCGGCCAACGCAAGGACAGCGGGCGCAATGGCCTATGCCGATGCCACCCCGCGCACGCCGGCAGCCTCGCCTGCCCCTGCTCCGACGACGCGCGCAGCCGCCGACCCGGTCTCAGCGCCGGCCGTCACCAGCAGCAAGCCGACGCTCAAGGCCGGCACCTGGATCGTGCAGGTCGGCGCACTCGAGAGCGAGGCCGAGGCCAACAAGCGCTTGAGTGAGGCGCGCGCGTCAGCCAGCACTCAGCTCGGCAAGGCCGACCAGTTCACCGAAACCATCGACAAGGGCGACAAGCGCCTCTATCGCGCCCGGTTTGCCAATCTCGATCGCGATCGCGCAGAGGCCGCCTGCAAGACGCTCAAGCGATCCGACATCTCGTGCATCGCAATCAAAAACTAACTTTGTCTGCTTAGCTTGTTGACGACGAAAGACGGCCGGGCAACGGCCGCGTCCCGAGCGTCCAACAGAGAAATGCAGAGCCGCTCGCTGCGTTGTGTTGCGTTTGTAGCGTGCGGAGTTAGCTGCGATGACGGTGAAGAAGCGTATCCTTGGCTTCGTTGACCCGGGACGCGAGGTACGTCGACCCCCCCTGGTCGGGATGGAGTTTCTTCATCAGGGAACGGTGAGCCCGGCTGATGTCGTCCGCGCTCGCCCCCGGCTGCAGGCCAAGGATCTGATAGGCCTCCTCTTCCGTCATTTTGCCGGACGGCGGTCGCCCGACCTGTCCGCCCTGCCGCCCTGTCCCATTGCTTTGCGGGTCCTCACGCCAGCCGGCAAACCGGCGGTCCAGATAACTTTCAAGCAGCGCGCGGCTTTCCGGGTCGAACGTCGCGGCCAGGCCAACTAGCTGACTGAGGTCGAACTCGTCGAGCGAGCGGCCGGTTTGCTCGCCAGCGACGATCTGGCCGCGCAGATCGCCCGAGTTGTGGTCAAGCACCATGTCGAGGAACTGCGACCGGACACGCGAAGTCTTGCCCGGCGACTGCTGGGTGCGCGAGAAGAACCCTGCGGTGTTGAACGGTGACCAGCCGAGCAGGCCGGCGCCGAAGATGCCGAGGGGGATCGCGACCGCGAGCTCGCCCCGCATGCCGACAAAGGCGGCGACGCCAAGCGCTGCGATGCCGCCGCCGATCTTGACCCCGCGCGCGACCACAGCCGGGTTGGCCGTGCGCAGCAGCTGCAGCACGAGGTAGAGCGTAACAACCGCAACGATGCCGGCGATCAGGGTCATGGAACCAAGGTTTGGAACGTTCGCGTGGGTAGCGCTAGCAATGGCAGCTTAGCGCATCTGCGTGAGCAGCGCCGCAGCTCCCTGCGATGCCTTCGACAGCCGTTGCAACGCGGCGCGGCCGCCGGCCGCGTAGGCCGCCGCCGCCCGCAACAGTTCGCGCAGCTGTGCAGAAGCGCCGGGGTCGAAGCGGCACCAGGCACCGCCGCTCAGGCGCGCGATCTCGCGAAAGGCGTGTTCGGCGACGGAGTTGTGGCCTTCCTGGAACATGAAGCACGGCACCTTCAACAATCCCAACTCGCCGGCTCGGGCGCAGAGGTCGTCGATACCCTCCTCCATGGCGTCGCCGACAAAGACGAGGGCCCGCACGCCGCTCGCGGTAGCCTCGCGCCGGGCGTCGGCCAGGATCTTGCCGATCTGGGTGTGGCCGCCGCGGCACTGGATGCCGCTCATCAGCGTCGCGAGCTTCTGCGGGTCGGAAATCCAGGACGTGGCGCGGCACTCGGCCAGCCCGCGGTAATAGATCAGCCGCATCGCCAGCGGGCCGGTTGAGCCTGCTTCCTTGAACATGTCGGCCTGCAGCGCACAGGCCATGTCCCAAGTCGGCTGGCGGCTCAGGGTGGCGTCCAGCGCGAAGATCAGGCGGCCAGCAGCGGCATTGGCGTTCGGCGCAAGCGCCTTCACCTGGTCGAGGAACGCCGCGATGTCGGCCTGGGACGATGACGCGACGTCACCGCCGGACGCCGGTGCCGGCTGCGCCTTGCCATCGTTCGAAGCCGGGACCTTGGGATCGTCTGCCATCGCGCCCAACAAAAAGCCGTCACCACTATGTGGTGACGGCAGAAGCGGCTCGTCAATGCCCTCGTGCAGGCGCCGACGTCGATCTGATGATAGCGCTCAGTACGGCGCCCCCGGCGCATATTGCGCGGTGACGATGGGCGCCTTCTTCGGGAGTGGCTTTTCGTCGTCCAGGAATGCCGCCAGCTTGTCGGCGATCTTCCCCTTCATGTCGTCGGTGCCGCGATCATTGAGCTCCCAGTGGGGCACGCCGGTCATCACGACCTGGATGCCGTCCTTCTCGCAATCGGCATCGCTCGGCACCACCCCCGGATCGGGCTTGAAGTAGCTGGCTCCATTGGAGCGGAACGAGATCATCTTGGCCTTCACGAACTCAAGCGGCACGCGAAGGTTGTCGAGGGTGACGACCTTGACCACCGAGTCGGGGTGGCCGGCGGCGTAGAACACCGTGATGTCGCCGCCCTGGGAATGACCGACCATCGTCAGATGGTCATAGTCGCCGATCGGCTCACTCTGGCGGAGCTGGCGGATGACAAAGTCGATGTTGGCGACGCCGCGCTCATAGGACGGCAAGCGGCCGACGTACGGATAGCCCTTCATGGACAGCGGCGGGTCGGTCGGCAGATCGTGCTGAACGCTCGCCACCAGGTAGCCGCGTGCGGCGAGCGCGTTGGCGAGGAAAGAGTATTCGTGGCTGCCGACGGTGTTGCCGTGGCTGACGATCGCAACGGGCAGCACCTCCATGCCGGCCATTGCCTTCATTTCCTTGTCGCGGCGAACGTACAGATCGACAGGAACGCTACGATTTCGCGCGGTATCGAACAGCGGCATGCGCTCATGTCTGATCGCAAGCTTGGTCGCACCGAATACGACCGCAACCAGCGCAATCGCCACACACGCCGCAATTTTCAGTTTCCGTTTCATGGCAACCCCAGATTCCCAATCACAAAACCGGATGGTCTGTCGCTTCGGTTGGCGCCCTCACCGCGCCAAATCCGCCTATCAAGGCTACGCGTAACATTGGTTTGAAAAAAGCATAAAAATCTAACAAACCGCAGCCAGATATTGTGCACAGCACAAAACGGCCTTTCAAACCAACATTTTGTTCTATTAGAAGCGGTTCGATAGAAATGGGTTCACGGCGTTAGAAAGGAAGTCTCCGCCGCCATTAAATGATGGAAAGCTTGCCTGCAAGATCTTCGAATCACGGGCAAGACATCCTAGGAGTTCCCGACTGGAACTCAGGCGCCGCGAGCAGCCATCAGGCACTGATGATGTCGTCGACCTCGAGCGGCAGGTCGAGTTGGGCGAACCATTCGGCGCGCGCCGCCGCGCGCCGTCGCCCGCGCTCGTCGAGCGGCAGTTTGAGGTGCCGGAGCAACGCCATCACCTCCTCGCGCGCGGTGACATGAGCCATGTTGGGCCGTTGTCCGAGCGTCGTCTCGTCGAGATCGTCGAGCGCAGTCAGGCCACGCGGAAACAGCTCCCGGTAGACAACCCGCTCTGCGAGCCCGTCGATGGCGCGAAAGCCAAGCCGCATCGCCAGCTGGTCAAGTACCTCTGCGATCAGCTGCTTGTTGCGCGAGCCCAGCATCGAAAGCCGGTTGCGCACCACAACCCAGTCGGCCACGACGCCATCCAGTAACCGGCGCTGTCGGCGCGCGGCGCGCACCATCGTTGCATAGTGGCTGACCCCGACCACCGCGTAGGTCGTCGGATCGACACTGCCGAGGACGTCGAAGTCGAGGAAGCTGTCGTTGATCGGGCTAATCAGGGTATCAGCCATCGAGTGCGCGAGCCGCATCAGGTAGTTGTCGGTTCCAGGCGAGTCGATGACGATGAAGTCGTAAGCCTGTTCGAGCGCGCTGACGGCGGTGGCAAATTGCGAGTACTCGGCCAATTCGTTTTCGGCAACCTGCATGCTGGCACCGAGCGCGACGCAGGTGTGATGGGGAATCTGCAGATCGACGCCGGTTCGGCGCGCCCAGGCCTGTCGATTTTCGATGTAATGGGTCAGGCTCTTCTGCCTGGAATCGAGATCGATGGTCGCGACGCGCTGGCCGGCCTTCAACAGCGCCACGGCAACGTGCAACGCGGTGGTCGATTTACCCGAACCACCCTTTTCATTGCCAAGAACGATGACGTGTGCGGAGCCGGACTGCGCGGGAGTTGCCTGCACAAACATAGTTGTCCCTCTGCAACTCCATATTCAGAGCAGCGTCGCAAACGGTCAAGCCAAATACGTTGCGGCAAAGATTAATCCTTAACGCTGCGACTAAAGCGACGCAGTGAAGCATCCGACGACGTCAAGGCGAGCGTTCCACGCGCGTGTCGAGGCGGCGTCAGAGCAAGCCGAGTTCGCGCAGCTCGCGTCTCAGTTTCTCCGGCATCGCCGCGATGCTCGCGCCGCTCTTGCCGAGATCCTTCGGCGCATCCTCCGCCGACAGATAGCGCCAGCCTTGGAACGGGCGCATCGGTCGCGGCAGCACCGGGATAACCTTCGGCTCAAGCACGAGCCGGCAGCGGCCGACGCCCGCTTTGTCGCGAAACGGCTCGATCGCAACGAGTTTCTCCCGGCATGCGATCTGGCCCTTGATCACCCAGTAAAGCGAACCGCCGGCGAGCAGTTCGCCGTCACGCTTAGGCGTCATCCGCGTGATGTGAACATGACGCTTAGGCAGGCCCTTGGCCTTAGCCTCCTTGATCCGGGTGCGAACCCAGGCCTGCATGTCCTTGATCGACTCGGCGCCGACCGCGAGCTTGATGAGATTGAGTGTCATGGAATGTCGCCGCGGCGATGAGCGGCAGATACTTTGGCAGTTTCCCGATCGTCAGAAAGTTCTCTCTTCGCGCCGTCCGCCCGTCAAGGCAGCACGTGAAGGAACTCAACTACTATCTTGAGGCCGCAGTGAGAGTCGTGGTCATTGATCGGCGTCGGCCGCCGGTGCGGATGCGGCTGCAGGCGGTTGAGCAGGCCGCGCTACCGGCGGCGGCGCGATCGGACGCGGCTTCGGAACCGCCGCCGACGCGTTCGCAACCGCTGGCTTCTTTGCCGCGGGTAGCGGCGGATGTGGCGCGGCCGGCGCATTGGCAGCAGGCGTCGGCGCGGGCTTTGGCGCGGCCGGCGCAGCAATCGCGGGGGCCGTGCTCGGCTCCGAGGTCATGATATTGACCGGCGGGATCGAGGCCGCACTTGGAAAATCGATCGTGCTCGGCCGACCGGTAAGAGCCGGCGTCGTCGGCATGGCCGGCGTGATTGCCGCCATAGCAGGCGACGGCGACGCGCTTGCGCCACTCCATGCCGCCGCGTAACGGTTGATTGTGGCATCGTAGAGCCGTTCACGCATGTTGTTCTTGATCTGGGTCGTATCCGAGAACAGCCTGAAGGCCTGACAATCGGCCTCGCTGCACTGGTCCCGCGCGACCAGCACCTGCGCGACCAGACCATAGCGGTCGCGCTCCAGCGTTCGCCGCAGCGACTGCTGCTCGGGCGTCTGCGCGGCGGCATCATCGCTGCGGCCGAGCTTCGAGATCTGGGCCGCGGTGTAGGACACCGCAGCCGCGGCGACGTCGGCGGATGCAAACAGCGCACGCTCGCACGGCGCCTCGACGGCCTCACCCGCAAGTCCATCGAGACACGATAGCGCGGCAACCGAGGCGACCGGCTGCGCTGCCGCGCGCATCTCAATCATCGCGTCCGTCGCGAGCGGATCGAACCGCCGGACGGTGGCCGCGACCGCAATTGTAATCGCAAGCAATGTGATGACCGTCAACGCGCCGTTCGCTACCGTCCTTTCGGCGCGAACGAGGGTAATCAGCAGGATGATGGCGAAGAAACCGGCGGCCGCCAGCGTCACCCACATCGGAAATGTCGGTGAGTGCCAAAGCTGTTCCAGTGTGGTTGCCCAGGCATTGCCCATGCGAAAAATGCCTTTCTCGGCGAATACATCGCGCGGCACGGTCGGCGAAGTTCCGCGATTCGCTTCGACGCATAGTGGATCAGCGCGACACTAATAGGGCGGCGCGAGGCGATCAGCTCGCGCTCAACTGACTTTCTTTCGCGACGCGCTCGAACGCCTCGTCGGAACTCTTGATGCGATATTGGCAATCGTCGCCATCGGTCGGCAACAGCCGGATCACCTGGTAGGTCCCGCTCGACGCCGGACGCGACACATTGCTGGCCGTAAAATAAACTGTTTCCCCAACGCGATACTTGTGTGCCAACGCCCTCTCCCTCGCTTCGAACGCCTCACCGCCAATCCCTCAAATGGTCAAGGGAACCGGCGATCTCACCCGCGCTTCTTTTAGCACGCCACGAGCGGATTTGGCCAGTCTTTCCCGGTCGGCAGAATTGCAAAATTGTGAGGCATTTCAAAACAATACGGCTATTCGGAAAGCTTCGCGTCAACCTCGCGCGGAACCCGCCGCTACCCTCAATCGCCCTCAAATTTCTCGATCACGAACGTCTCTTTCAGCGCCGCCTCGGTCCATTCCCTGAACGGTGCGAACGCCGTCACGGTGGCCATGTAGTCGCGTGCGCCGGCAGACACATCCACCGCATAAGTCAGGAACCGATGCACTACGGGAGCGAACATCGCGTCGGCGGCCGAGAAGCGGCCGAACAGGAACGGTCCGCCGCTGCCGAATCGCTTGCGGCAGTCCGTCCAGATCTCATCGACGCGCGCAACGTTGTCCATTGCATCGGGCGACAGCGCCTTTGCCCGAACCGGGCGATGGATGTTCATGGAACACTCGTTGCGCAGCGCCATGAAGCCAGAGTGCATCTCGGACGAGATCGAGCGAGCATGCGCGCGAGCAGCGCGATCCGTCGGCCACACGCCGGCTTCCGGATAGCGATCGGCGAGAAATTCCATGATCGCGAGCGAATCCCAGATCGTCACACCGTCGTCGACCAGGATCGGGACCTTGCCCGACGGCGCGAAGTCGAGGATGCGCTGCTTGTCCGTCGGCCCCGTATAGAGCGGAACGTTGACCTCGTCGAACGCGAGATTAGCGCCCTTCAGCATCAGCCACGGCCGCATCGACCATGACGAGTAGTTCTTGTTGCCGATGACGAGGGTGCGGGTCATGGCTTGATGTCTCCTGTGACCGGGCGAGCCATATAGCAGGCCTTCGCTGTCTTGAGCACTTGCTTGATCGACTTCGTTCCGGCAAGGCAGGTCAGCGATGCGTAACAATTCCTCTGAAGAGTCCAAGGAGCTGCGTACGTCAGTGCTGAATGCGCTGACCAACAGCGGCGAAAAAACCCTCAGCGCCCAGGAGATCGCCCGCTTGGTGGTCGCCGACGACAGTTGGCCGAGCTTGCTCGTGCCGATCCGGCGCGCCGCCGTCGAGCTCGCGCTTGCCGGGCGGCTTGTGATCTATCGCAAAGGCAAACCGGTGGACCCCGCGGATTTCAAGGGCGTCTATCGGCTCGGGCTGCCGCGGCACGATTAGAGTCCGCCCGGGTCAAGCCGGAGGACATGCTTTTTCCGGATCGCGCGTTAGCGCGGCGCGGGAAACAGCGCTGAACTCCGCCCGGTCAGCCAGTAAATGAGAAGGCCGCCCCACTCGTGCAGTGCAACGTCGGTGCGGGCCAACCCGCTGCTGAGCCGATCGAACGGCACCGCCGCATCGACCCAACCCCGCGTGCGCCAGTCGACCGGAAAGGCTTCGACCTCAAAACCGGCCTTGCGAAAGGCGCCGATGGCTCGCGGCATATGGAACGCCGAGGTGACGAGCAGCCAGCGCTCGCCGGACTTCGGCGCCAGCATCGCACGCAGCATGGTCGCGTTTTCGGCTGTCGTGCGCGAGGCCTCTTCGAGCAGGATGCGGTCGCGGCTGACGCCAAACTCCTGCAATAGCTGCGCGGCGATCGGCGCTTCCGATACCGAGCCCATGAACAGATTGCCGCTGCCGCCGCTGAACACAATCTTGGCTTGTGGAAACCGGCGTCCAAGCCGCAGCATAGTGAGGATGCGCTCGGCGGACGCGTCGAGCTCGATACTGTTGCGCGCGGCCGACGCCTCCGAGTCGATGGCGCCACCAAGCACAATGATGCCGTCCGGGTTATCAGCTGACTGCCATTGCGGAAAGCGCTCGGTCAGCGCCAGCAGGAGAATGTTGCCGAGCGGCGAGAAGCCGGCGATCGCGAGCAGCACGGTCGATACCGTGATCAGAGTCAGTCCTGCGTGCCGCCGGCGCGCCAGCAGGAGGCACAAGCCGGCGAGGCCCGCGAGCGCGATCAGGTTTGACGGGACGGCGAAGAAGCCGGCGGCTTTGGAAAGCACAAAGAACATTTGCTGACGCTAGCGGTGCCCCGCGCCGATCGCAAAGATTTGCTCCATTTCGCCGGGCGTCAGCGCGAAATCAAAGACCGAAAAGTTCTCGGACAATCGTTCAATCCGCGAGGTGCGCGGAATGGCCGCGACGCCCTGCTGCACCAGCCAGCGCAGCGTTACCTGGGCAGCAGTCTTCTTGTAGCGCGCTCCGATTTCGGTCAACACCACGTCGCCCCTGACGTTGCCCTTGGCAATCGGGCTGTAGGCGACGACTGCGAGACCGGCTGCGGCACATGCCTGCCGCAAAGCGGTCTGATCAAGGTAGGGATGGTAGTGGATCTGGTTGCACACGAGCGGCTCTCTGCAGAGCGAGACCGCCTCTTGCGTCAGCTGCGCGTCGAAATTCGAGATGCCGATGTGCCTCGCCAGGCCCTCGCGCTTGACCTTCGCAAGGGCGTCCAGCGTCTCACTGAGCGGAATGCGCGTGCTCGGCCAGTGCAGCAGCAGCAGGTCGACATCGGATACGCGGAGGCGCGCGACGCTTTCCTTGACTGACCGCTCGAGGTCAGGCGGGGCGAAATGCGTGGGCCAGACCTTCGTGGTGACGAAAACCTCGGCGCGCGGTACGCCGGAGCCGCGCAAACCTTCGCCGACGTCGCGCTCGTTGTCGTACATTTGCGCAGTGTCGATATGGCGATAGCCGAGCCGCAGGGCCTGCTCCACGACACGCGCGCAGACCCGCCCGCGCAGCTCCCAGGTGCCAAGCCCGATCGCCGGGATCTTCGCGCCGTTCGCTTCAATGACCTGCATGGCCGGGCGTTCCAGTTGCGTAAGCAGGATAGCACGGATCGACGACAGCCCGGACGCGAGGCTCCGGTTCGAGCCCCGGTTCAAGCCTTAGTTCAAACCTTGGCTGGATCGCGCGCCAGCGCCGCATAGGCGAAGTCAGGGGCCCGCGCGATCAGCGTCAGCAACGCGCGAGCCGGGCCGCGCGGCGTTCGCTTGCCCTGCTCCCAATTGCGGATGGTATCGAGCGGCACGCCAAGCCTGGCCGCAAACTGCTCCTGGGTCAGGTGATTGCGCAAGCGAAGCTCTCGCACCTGGATGGCCGGAGGCTCGGCCACGGACAACCGCTCCGGCGCGAGTGGAAATTCGCATCCGTCCCGGATCTCGACAATCCGTCCATCGGCCTTGAGGCGCAGTCGCTGCATGGCGCTCCCACCGCGGCGATGGTTGATCGATTATGGTTAATGAATTGTTAATGTTGCGATCGCGGCCTTAGTGCTGATGAGTTCTCGTAGTTTGTCGCAGACGATGAGCAAGGCATTAATGCGTTCAATTGTTTTGATGGCGGCGGCGGGCGCGGCGGTGCTGTCGGCTGGTGCCGCGGCGTCCGCCGGCGAATGCCCGAGCAAGACCGCGCTGGGGACATTTCGGACGCTCGCCGTCGGCGTCAACGAGACGCCACGGGTCGGACTGAAGGAATTTCTGACCACCTTGCCGCTCGCTGACAAGGAGGTGGTGCTGACCTTCGACGACGGCCCGTTCCCGCCGACCACCCGCCGCGTGCTCTTAGCGCTCGCCGATCAATGCGTGCAGGCGACCTTCTTCCTGATCGGGCAGAACGCAGCGCACAATCCCGACCTCGTCCGCAAGATCGTGGCCGATGGTCACAGCATCGGCCATCACAGCTGGTCGCACCGCATCCTCGGCCGCATCCCGCAAAACGCCGCCGAGCAGGAAGTCGATCGCGGCATCACCGCGGTGGAAGAGATCACGGGCAAACCAAAAGCTCAGGGAACCGTCGGCCAGAGTGGCGCGATGATCGAGCCGACGCGGTTCTTTCGCTTCCCGGGGTTCGTTTCGACGCCAAGACTGCTCGACGAACTCAACGGTCGCAACATGGTGATCTTTGGCGCTGACCTCTGGGCCAGCGACTGGAACAAGATGACGCCGGACCAGGAACTCAGCCAGATCGTCGGCAGGCTCAAGGTCGCGCGGAAGGGCATCATCCTGTTTCATGACATCAAGGCGCAGACTGCCGCGATGCTGCCGTCCTTCCTCCGTTTTCTCAGGGACAACGGCTATCATGTGGTACAGGTTGTCCCTTCCGGAATGGTGCAAGCGGATTCCGGCAAATGAACTGAATTCGCCGCCGCCAAGACCAAGAAGGCCAAAACGACCGCTTTTCGGCCTGTGGACGATTAAGCGACCGTTCATCTGCCCATCCCTAACTTTGGTGTTTCTGTCAGACTGGTGCCGATTGGAATTCCGATGCCTTCGCCCCGCTTTCTGAGTTGGCTGACCGTCACCGCCCTGATGGCGCTCGGCACCGCGCAAGCATCGGCACAAGGGGCGGCCGAGACTTGCCCCGGACACCCCGACGCGATCGGCACTTCGCGCACCATTGTGGTCGACCCGAACGAACACCCGCACATCGGCACCATGCAGTATGCGGAGACGCTGCCGTTGCGCGATCACGAGGTGGTGCTGACGTTCGACGACGGACCGCTGCCGCGCTACTCGAACCAGGTCCTCGACATCCTCGCCGCCCAGTGCGTGAAGGCGACCTTCTTTGAAATCGGGCGGATGGCGCAGGCGTTCCCCGACGGCATCAAGCGCCTGCGTGCGGACGGCCACACCATCGGCACCCACAGCGAGAACCATCCTTTGAGCTTCGAGCGCATGCCGCTCGGCAAGGTGGCGAAGGAAGTCGACGACGGCATCGCCTCGGTCAAGGCGACGCTCGGCGACGACGGCAAGGGCGTGGCGCCGTTCTTTCGCATTCCGGGGTTGTTGCGCTCGCCGCAGGTCGACGAACTGCTGGCCTCGCGTGGCCTGATGACCTGGAGCGCGGATTTCCTGGCCGACGACTGGCGCAACATCTCGTCGGCACGAGTGGCCTCGCTGGCGCTGTCCCGCCTCGAGGCGAAGGGCAAGGGGGTGCTCCTGTTGCATGACATCCACGCCCGGACGGTCGCCGCGCTGCCGACGATCCTGCGCCAGCTGAAAGCGCACGGCTTCCACATCGTGCATGTGGTTCCGTCCGGCGCGGAGCAACCGAAGACGCCGACAGCCGCAGCGGATTGGCGGCTGCGCGGCGAGGCTCAGGTTGCCGCCGCGAAGTGGCCGACGCCACCCCGCTTCGTGTTTGCGCAGATCGTGCCCACCGCGGCCCCTGACATGACTGACCTCGGCGTGACCAGCACGAACGGCGCGATGATTGCGGCGGAGCCAAAAGATCTCCCGCGGCTCAGGACAAGGACTCCGCTGCCGCCCGAATTCATCTGGCCGCGCCAGCTGAGTTCGCTGCCGGTGACGCTGGTGGCGTTGCTCCCGGTGCCGTCGGCCCAGCTGTTCCGCCCCGACTACGGCGCATTCGAAGGCGGCTTCGCGCCACATCATCCGGACACCACCCATCGCGCCGAGATGGCAGCGCCTGCTGCGGATTAGTCGGTAACGCTGCGCCCGAGGGCATGCTTTTTCCGCGCCATGCGCTAAGCTTTGCGCGTGCCGGTGGACGCCGGCAGCATATTCACCCGACTTGACGTATGTCTCCTGCACGCCTGCCCCTACTTGCGCTGGCTTTCGGCTTGGTCGCGACAACCGCCGCGTCGGCCGCGCCGGCCATGAGCACGATCTGGCAGGACACATCGCTCGACCTCGAAGCTTGCGTGAAACAAGCCGAGCTTGCGCTGCACGATGCGGGGATGACGAAGAATGCGCAGACCTTGCGCGAGAGCGTTTACGGCGAACAAGGCCTCTATACTGGCTCGATCCGTTGCCTCACCGGCAAGGGCATTGTCTTCATCGTTGTCGCGGGCCCGCGCCAGGACCGGGCGAGCCAGCTTGTCAGCCTGCTGAAGAGCAAGTTCTGACCGGCTCCAGCGTCCCTGGAAGGCCGCCGCGCGGCCCTTGTCCCCTCATCATTGATTTGTTACATGGGCGCCGTTGCTGACGCGCCGGTCCTCTCAGGATTTGGCGCTATCCCCTTGCGGCCGTGGCGGAATTGGTAGACGCGCTAGCTTGAGGTGCTAGTGGGGCAACTCGTGGAGGTTCGAGTCCTCTCGGCCGCACCAACTTAAGACCAACGTAGAGTCCGACGTTCTTTCATCGCCCGGCGAGGAGCCGGTGCGACCGCTGGACGCGTTTCCGCGCGCGGCGCAAGATGCGCAAAAACAAACGCGCTTCTGCGGAGGGAATCGCATGACCGAGTTAACCGAAGCCTACACCAAAGGTCCGAGTTCGCCGCCGACGCGCGACCTCACACTTGGGCAGCTGCTCCAGCAGGCGGCACAACGCGCGCCGGACCGACTCGCGCTGGTCGCCGGTGTGCCCGATCCGGCCGCGCGGCGGCGCTGGACCTACAAGGAGCTTCTCGACCAGTCGCTGCGCACGGCGCGCGCGTTGCAGAAACGCTTCAAACCGGGCGAGCGCGTTGCCGTGTGGGCGCCGAATATCCCCGAGTGGGTGATGTGCGAGTTCGGCTGCGCCTTCGCCGGACTGGTCCTGGTCACGGTGAACCCCGCCTTCCGGCTGGCCGAGGTCGAATACGTCCTGAAGCAGTCACGCGCAGCCGGCATCCTCGTGATCAATAACTTCCGCGGCAACCCGATGCTCGCGACCGCGCAACAGGCCGCGAAGAACTGCCCCGAACTGCGCGAGGTGATTTGCTTCGACGATTGGGAAAAATTTCTCGCCTCGGGCGATGGATCGAAAGAGCCGCTGCCGGAGGTCCGCCCGATGGACCCGGTGATGATCCAGTACACCTCCGGCACAACGGGCTTCCCGAAGGGCGCGCTGCTGCATCACCGCGGCCTCGTCAACAACGGCGCCGACACCTTCGACCGCATGGGCGTGCCGGAAGGCGGCGTCTCGATCACCACCATGCCGCTGTTTCATACCGGCGGCTGCGTCTGCTGCGTGCTTGGCGCGGTGTCGCACGCCGTAACGCAGGTGCTGGTCGAGGCATTCGAACCGGGGCTCGTGCTCGAGCTGATTCAGAGTTTTGCTGCGAACGGTATCCTGGCCGTTCCGACCATGCTGGTCGCAATGATGGAGCATCCGAACTTCAGCACTACCGATCTATCATCCATCAGAGCGGTCTGCTCGGGCGGCTCCACGGTGCCGGCAGCACTGGTGCAAACGCTCGAGCAGAGGCTCGGCGCGCCGTTCACCATCGTGTTCGGCCAGACCGAGTGTTCGCCGGTCGCAACCATGACAAGCCCGTCCGACTCCACCGCCGACAAGGCCAACACCATCGGGCTGCCGCTGCCGAACGTCGAGGTGAAGATCGTCAACCCCGACACCGGCAAGACCGCCGCGATCGGCGAGATCGGTGAATTCTGCACCCGCGGCTATCTCGTGATGCACGGCTATTTCGAGATGACGGATGCCACCAGAGCCGCGATCGATGCCGAGGGCTGGCTGCACACCGGCGACCTCTGCGCCATGGATGAGCGCGGCTACTGCACGGTCGAAGGCCGGCTCAAGGACATGATCATCCGCGGCGGCGAGAACATTTATCCGCGCGAGCTGGAGGAGCTCCTGTTCCGCCATCCGAAGGTCGGCGAGGTCGCCGTCGTCGGCCTGCCCGACGAAAAATGGGGCGAGGAAGTCGGCGCGTTCATCCGCCCGGCCCCCGGCGCTGATGTCAGCAAGGAAGAGCTGTTCCTCTACATGCGCGAGCACCTCGCCCCGCACAAGACGCCGCGGCAGTGGTTCGTGGTCGAAGCGTTTCCGCTCACCGGCTCCGGCAAGATCCAGAAGTTCAGGCTGCGCGAGAGCTTTGTGAAGGGCGAGCTGACGGCGCTCTAGGAAGCTGCCTCAGCTGTGACCAGCGCCGCCGCGCAACAAGTTGATGCTGCTGTCGTTTCGGCTGATTTTGGTGGGATTTTCGCGCACGGGCCGAAATATCCGTCGACGGATATTCGCCGACGAATATTCGTCGGCGTATATACAATAACGAGCATTTAGGAATAAATACTACCAGCGTTCTGACGAAGCGCAGCTTTCAGCGCCTGTCCGGCGAGCGTGGCAGCATCTGCTTCACCTCGACCGCGATGCGGTTGCCTTTGACGACGACGACGCCGCTCGCCACCGGCATGTTGTTGGCGAGGACCTTGACCTCGTCCTGCTCGGACGCATCGAGCTCGATGATGGCGCCGCGGCTCAAGCGCAAGACCTGGTGGACCGGCATCGAGGTGGTGCCCAGCACCACCATGAGGTCGACTGCAACGTCGTCTATATTGGGCACCGGAACTCCAGACGGTCATGGCGTTGCTGCCCTTGAGACCAGGACTCAAGAGGCCGCGACAGCCCACTGTCACCACGGTATGGTTAGCAGATGGTTAATTCCAGCCGAGCCCTTGATGCTTCACCGCATTCCGGCGCCCGCGCAGTCGAGTGGCGTATCTCCGACGCACCGGTCCCCTATCTCGAGGCTGTTGCCGCGATGGAGGAGCGCGCCGCCGCGATCGCCGCCGGCACCGCGCCGGAACAGGTATGGCTGCTCGAGCATCCGCCGCTCTATACCGGCGGCACCAGCGCCAAACCGCAGGACCTGCACG
This sequence comes from uncultured Alphaproteobacteria bacterium, assembly GCA_963763485.1. GTDB lineage: Bacteria > Pseudomonadota > Alphaproteobacteria > Rhizobiales > Xanthobacteraceae > CAWCKS01. Next base: position 425,564 of record CAVXOW010000004.1, read on the forward strand.
ATGCGCGTTTCCCGGTGTTTCAGACAGGCCGCGGCGGGCAGTTCACGTATCACGGCCCGGGGCAGCGGGTCGCTTACGTCATGATCGACCTGAAGCGCCGCAAGCCCGACGTGCGCGCCTTCGTCAACAACCTCGAGGAATGGATCATCCGCACGCTGGGTGATTTCAACATCCGCGGCGAGCGCCGTAGCGATCGCATCGGCGTGTGGGTCCGCCGCCCCGACAAGGGCGATGGCTTTGAGGACAAGATCGCCGCGATCGGCGTGCGGCTGAAGCGCTGGGTGTCGCTCCACGGCATCGCCATCAATGTCGAGCCTGATCTCTCGCACTTTACCGGCATCGTTCCGTGCGGCGTCGCCGACCCGCGTTACGGCGTGACGAGCCTGGTTGATCTCGGGCACCCGGTGACAATGGCCGATCTCGACGTTGCGCTGAAGCGGAGGTTTGCAGAGGTGTTTTGATTTCGCAGTCTGGGTTTAAGCGCATTGCTCAGCCCTCGCGACGAAGTCGGTGGCACAAGAGCCTTACCCGGGAGGAGCATCCGTGGCCATCGCAGAAACCCCGGTTTCGCGCGATGGTATTTGCCGAGCGAAATCTTACTCTGCACCCGACGACGACTTAGCTCAGCGGGAGAGCGTTCCCTTCACACGGGAGAGATCGTAGGTTCAATCCCTACAGCGCTCACCATAACAAAGCCCCGCAAAATTCGGGCGTTTTAAATTTTTGCAGCACGCTTGATCTCGCAGATTCCTGCAGAACGCTGCATGAACTCGCAGCCCGATGTCGGGGAAAATCCGGGGATTTTGTTCGCGGCCCGTTCCAGCCTTAATATAGCGCGCTCCGCCAGTAGAAGGAGACGCCGTCATGCCTCTTGGCTCCTTTCAGATGATTTCAGCTCGCAGCTATTTTGAGCGGATCGTCAAGCCGACGATCGATCAATTCCGAAATGACAATGGCGACCTGAGGTTAGCGTTGCTCGCTTCGATGGCGGTCCTGCATACGGTTGACTACGTGATGCAAAATCGCGAGCCCGATCCAGAGAAGGCGAATGAAGCCGTTATCCTCTATACGCGGAGCAGCGATAGAGAGTTCGCCTTCGAGGTTGTCAGAGACTTTGCCCTCGCCTCCAAGCACTGTCGTCTGCGTGACGGAAGCTTGCATTCCGGCCGCACCATGATGGCCTATCCAAGCTTTACCGGCGTCATGAGAGCCGGCCAGAGCTTCCTTGGCGACAAGATAGGCGGCCTTACGATACAATGGCGCGAGCGTGAGTACGTGAACCTGACGACGGCACTCGAGCGCGTGCTGCAGATTCTTGAAGCCGATTTTCCGGAGCTGTCCCCGTAAGGCTGAGATCGCGTCCATGCCACTCAAGCGGAGACTCGCTAGTGAACCGGGCCCGCCGCAGCAATGGCTGGTGTGGTACGACGGTGTCAACGTCGGCCAGATCCGCGAGCGCCATGGCGTGCCATTTGGCTCGGATCAATGGGAATGGTTTTGAGGCTTCTATCCCGGCAGCAAACCGGGCGACCAGCGCATGGGAAGCGCAGCGACGTTCGCCCAGGCGCGCGCTAATTTCGAACGCGCGTGGCAGCTGTACCGCCAGAAGCGCACTCCTGATGATTTCAAGACCTGGCGGCACTATCGCGCCTGTCGCTACCGACGAGTTCGAGTTTCCGATCACGACGCGCGCCGGTGAGGTCATCGAGACCGTGCGCGAAGCGTTCGACTACATCGACAAACTGCCAGATGCAAAACAGCGCAGCGAGTTGTGGCGGAGGTCGTCAAGGACTGAGATCCCAGAATTATTGATAGGCAGGAAGGGACGATCCGACGAACTCTGTTGAGCTCGCCATAGCCGCCACACCAATGTAGACAATCGAGATAACGATCGAGCGAAAGAATGAATGCAAATCTTTCTTTCTGGACACGCTGTCCCAAGCTGCTTCGCCATATGCCGCAGCTATCAGGAGATATAGAAAGGTCTCCCAGTTCATCGATTCGACTCCGAGTAGCGATGGGGCCGGGAGAAAGATTGGAGTGTCCCTCCCCCTCACCCCTTAGGCGCGCAAAGGCTCATACTCGGTCAGAAAGCCGATAATTAAATTTTTCCTAAAAGTGACCGGATTCGAGGATGCTGAAGCCTAAGAATAAAGAAGGCGTGCTCAACTGAAGGTGATTTCCCGAGAGAAGCATGGCTGAACTTGCTGATTTTTTTGATCAATTGCCGGAGGCGGAGAAGAGCCGCTGGTATCGACAGCAAGAAGGCATTGCCGCGGTGCTCATCGCTGGTCTGATTAGGTTCGTCGGAAGACCGTCTGCTCATATGGATTCGACGGAGCCGAGCGAAATCGTCAGCGAGACCATCATGCGGATTCTCGCTGGAAAGAAGCGGTACTGCTGGGATGGCAAGGACCCGCCGACTTTGGACAAGTTTTTTGCTCGCTGCATGCGAACGACTATTTCGAGTTTTCAGTCCAAGGCGAAGGGTGAACAAAACGGCAGGGCCTCCTTGGAGAGAGAACTGCCCAACGACGATCTTGAGAGCTCAGACGAACAATCGCATCGATCTGAAGTGGCCGCCGAAATTATTATGAGAGCCCTAGCGAGTTCGCGGCGCCGAGGCAAAACGCGTGAATATCTTTTGAATCTACAGACCTACGTCGAGAACCAAAGTACTCCGAAACAGATTGCGATTGATTTGGGAGTTAAAATCGCGAGCGTGGATACTATTCGAAGGAGAGCGCGTTCCGAACTCGGGTTGAAGGTGTCGCAAAAAGAGAGCGATGTCAGGCTCGGCGAGGATCGTCATGAATAAGGATCTTACGTTGCGGCTCGCTGAGCTTTCTGAAGCAATGCGATCCGGAACTATTTTTAGCGACAATCCAGACTTGGAGGATTTGCGGTGCCTTGATCAGTTGGTGGATGCACTAGATGGCGAAGCAGATCTCGAGCAATTTGTTGCGTGGGCGTCCAAACAAGTTTCGATCGCGAAGCGCGCTGCCACTCCGGTTGAACGTGCTCGAAAGGTGCAGAACGATAATTCGGTTGCTTCCTTAACCTTGGCGGCCATTGAACGTGGCGTGGAGCTCCTTAATCATATTGACTATCAATTGGCGGAAACGCCGGCCGAACGCGAGCAGATTTATCGCCTGCGCTATCGTGCGTATCTGCAGGAAGGTGCGATCGAACCGCGTACCGACCAGCGGGTGACTGACCACTTCGACGACCTTCCGAACACGTGGATTTTCGGCGTCTACTATGACGGCGCGCTCGCCAGCTCGATCCGCATCAGTGTCGCAACTCCGGAAAGTCCGATCTCGCCGAGCGTCGCGGCGTTTCCGGATGTTCTCGAGCCCGAGTTGAAGCTCGGTAAGATCCTCGTCGATCCTACGCGTTTCGTCGCCGATCCGATGCGTGCCAAGAGTTACCGCGAACTGCCGTACCTAACGGTGCGACTAGCTTACGTCGCATGCGAGCACTTCGGCGCCGATCTCGGCCTCTCTAGCATCCGCGTCGATCACGCGGCGTTCTATCGCCGTGTGTTCCTTCAGGAGATGCTGGCACCGGCGCGGCTGCCGCCCGGCATGATCAAGCCGGTGTGCCTGGTGGCTTCTGACTACCAGGCGGTTCGTGAGCGGATCTTTCATCGTTATCCATACTTCCGCACGTCGCTTTTTGAGCGTCGCATGCTGTTTGAGCGCCGCTATTCATTGGTGACGGCTTCCTCGGAAGAAGGCACCGAGCGCGGCAAGCTCGACACTCTCTGGCCACTAGTGTCGAATGATCTCGTTTACGCAAGGTCGGCTGGTTAAAAACAGGCTGCCACCTGGAGAAAACACCGCTTTTGATCTGGGCCGGCGGACACGTCTGTGTCGTTCTTACCAGGCTAAGCCGAAGCCACGACTGTCGCCTTCAGGACTTACACAGTACTCTGTGAGACGACGGAGCACCGGATGACCAGCGGAGCCGTTAAATTTGGCCGTGGTTGCAAGAAGCCGGAGAAATAACGATGGATGCATCAGCGATGCTGAAGGCTTTCTGTTCGGCCGTTGAACGCCATGACGGCAAGGCCTTTGCCGAGCTATTCACCGAGGATGGCGTCTATCACGACGTTTTCTATGGTGCCTTCAAGGGCCGCGAGAAGATCGCCGAGATGATCGACGACTGGTTCTACCGCGCTGCCCGCGAAATTCGCTGGGAAATGTTCCGGCCGGTCAGCGACGGCACCATGCTCTATGCCTATTACACCTTCAGCTACATCTCGACCCTGCCTGAGGCCAAGGGCAGGCGTGTGGGCTTCGATGGCGTGTCGATCATGCGGCTGGCAGAGGGCAAGATCGCCGAGTATCGCGAGGTCGCCAATTCGGCCGTCGGTCTCCTGGAGATCGGTTTCGCTCCCGAGCGTGTCGCTCGCATCCTCAACAAGGAGGCGGCGCACATCAAGGCGCGCCCTGAATGGGCGCGGCACGCGGATTGATCGCAATTGTCGTCAGGCAGAAACTCCATTTGGAACGGGATGAAGTCAGATTCGATCGGCATTTCGGGACTCGTCATTGCGAGGCGCGCAGCGCCGAAGCAATCTCAGAACCAAGTGCTGCGGCTTCTGGATTGCTTCGCTTCGCTCGCGATGACGGTGAACTTGGTCGTCGCATCGATTCAAATTCAACTCATCACGCTTTAGCTCCGGTGCAGAATCCCGGAGCCGGCTCAGGTCGACGTTCGGGGCATTTCGGACATCGACGACGATCCGGGGGAAAGCAGCAGGTCGCGTTTGACGCGAAGCAGCCAAGAACCTGGTTCAGGCGTAAGTTCGCGCCGCGACTGTAAATCCGCGACTGCGGTATGGCCGTCCGGTGCTCAATTCTCGTTCGGAGATAGCACGCGGAAAGTCCCGTTCGCGCGGGCGATCGGAGTGCCGTTAGCGGAGACCAGGCAATCGACAAAAGCAATACTGCCGCCGACCTTCAGCACCCGCGGCGCAAACTCGGCCCATTGTCCAACCTGACCCGAGGCCAGAAAATCGACAGCGAGGTTCACAGTGAATCCTTGCGCTCCGCGAGGGAGTTCGCGGTGGACCATCACTTGGGCGACCGACAAACCCATGGCATTGTCGGCAAGGGCGCTGATGACCCCGCCATGAAGGAAGCCGCGTCCGTTGCAATGCGCGGTACCAATCTCCATCCCAATCACGACGGCTTCCGCTTCCCGCTTCAGGAACAGCGGTTGCCAAGCATCGGTTACTGGGCTGCTACGCTGATACGGCAAGAATTCCTGGGGTACGTGTTCCGACATATTTGAGATTCTCTCCTCACTGCGACGATGCAGTAAAAATTCCTGGGAGGCTGCCCAGGGCGACTTCCAATCTTGGTCCATCGCATCATTTCCGTGCGCCGCGGAATTTGGTCGCTGTCGGGGAAATAGCGGACATCGATCAAGCGCGAGTGCGCACCCTGGCGCCGGCGCTCAGCCCTTTCTTGATCCCGAGAAAATCCGCCATCCGTTGCTGGACGGCGCTGTTGCGCATGTAGCGGTTGACGAAATCAGCCGACGGCACGCCTTTCAGATCCTTCGGCGCGACGCCCTCGCGCAGCGCCTTCAGCGTCTCGTAGACCGCGAGCGCGCCGGCCGCGAACGGCAGGTGGCCTTGCGTGCAGATCCTGACCCGCTGCGCCGCGAGGAACGCGGCGTCGTCGAGCTCGCCATCGGCCGAGCCGAGCATGATCGGCAATTTGGTTTCGGCAGCGATCGCAGTCAGTTCGGCGCGGGTCTTGATGCCCGTGAAGAACAGCGCGTCGACCCCCGACGTCTCATAGGCCTTTCCGCGCGCAATCGCGTCAGCCAATCCCGTGACCGAGGGCGCGCTGGTGCGCGCGAACAGCGCCAGCGATTTGTCGCGCCGCGCGTCGACCGCGGCCTTCATCTTGCCGAGGCCTTCCTCGAGCGAGAGCAACTGCACCTTCGACTGCCCGTAAGCCTGCGGCAGCAGGGTGTCCTCGATCGAGAGCCCGGCGGCGCCCGATATCTCAAGTTCCTCGATCGTGCGGCGCACGCTCGAGCGCGTTGCCGAAGCCATGATCGGCGTCGACCATCAGCGGCAATTTTGCGGCGCGCGTGATGCGGCGAACGGTTTCGGCAAGCTCGCTCAGCGAAATGATGACGATGTCGGGATCGCCGAGCACGGTCAGTGACGCCGTCGAGCCGCCGAGCATGCCGAGCTCGAAGCCGAGGTCTTCGGCAATCCGCGCCGAGACGGGATCGTAGACCGAGCCCGGTCGAATGCATTTGTTCCCGCGCAGGATCGCCTGGATGGTCTCGCGCTGCTTGCCAAACGTCATGATGCCCTCATGCGAATTCGAGGATCGGAGCGTCGACGGCGAGCGTCGCCCCGGCTTTGGCGTGGATGGTCTTGACGACACCGTCGCGCTCGGCGCGCAGCACGTTCTGCATCTTCATCGCCTCGACCACGGCCAGCGTCTCGCCGGCCTTCACTTCCTGACCCTCGCTGACGTCGATCGAAATCACCAGACCCGGCATCGGGCACAACAGCTTCTTGCCGGTATCGGTCTTGACCTCGGCGGGCATCAGCCGCGCCGATTCAGCCTCGGTCTCGGTGTAGACGTAAGCCGAAACTTCGACGCCCTGATGTGCAAGCCTGAAACCGTTCGGAACGCTGCGCACCTGCACGGCGATCGGATGGTTGTCGAACCGGCCCTGCCAGGTCAGGTCGCCGGGCTTCCACGGCGACTTCAACCGATGCGACGGGCCGGCCTTGCCGTCGGCCTCGATGAACGACACCACGATGCTGTCGCCGTCGCGCTCGATCTCGAGCGCGATCTCCGTGCGATTGAGCCACACGGCGCGGCGACCCTCGCGGGTCACCTTGCGGCCGTTCATCTGCCCGGAAATCTGCCGCTTGCGCTCGCCATAGATGTGGTCGACGGCGGCGGCGACCGCGGCCATGTGCCTCGCCACCTCACCTTTCGCGGCATGCGGCGCAAATCCGTTCGGAAATTCTTCGGCGATGAAGCCGGTCGACAGCCGGCCCTCGCGCCAGCGCGGGTTCTGCATCACCGCCGACAGGAACGGCACGTTGTGGCGGATGCCGTCGATGTAGAACGCATCGAGCGCCTGGGACTGGGCCTCGATCGCGGCCGCTCGCGACGGCCCGTGGGTCACGAGCTTGGCGATCATCGGATCGTAGTAGATCGAGATCTCGCCGCCCTCCTGCACGCCGGTGTCGTTGCGCACCGTGATGCCGTCGACGCTGATTTCGGCCGGCGGATGGTAGCGGACAAGGCGTCCGATCGACGGCAGGAAGTTGCGGTAGGGGTCTTCGGCGTAGACCCGCGACTCCACCGCCCAGCCGGTGAGCGCGACGTTCTTCTGCTCGATCGTCGAGTTTCTCGCCGGCTGCGACGCGGATCATCTGCTCGACGAGATCGACACCGGTGATCAGTTCGGTCACGGGATGCTCGACCTGCAAACGGGTGTTCATTTCCAGGAAGTAAAAACTCTTGTCCTGGCCGGCGACGAATTCGACGGTGCCGGCGGAGTCGTAGTTCACCGCTTTTGCCAGCGCGACCGCCTGCTCGCCCATCTTGCGCCGCGTCGCTTCATCGAGCAGCGGCGACGGCGCTTCCTCGATGACCTTCTGGTTGCGGCGCTGGATCGAGCATTCGCGCTCGCCGAGATAAATGACGTTGCCATGCTTGTCGCCGAGCACCTGGATTTCGATGTGCCTGGGGTCGACGATGAATTTTTCGATGAAGACGCGATCGTCGCCGAACGACGCCTTGGCTTCCGCGCGCGCCAGCTTGAATCCCTCGGCGACCTCGGCGGCGCTGTGGGCGATGCGCATGCCCTTGCCGCCACCGCCAGCGGAAGCCTTGATCATCACGGGATAGCCGATGTCGCCCGCGATCTTCACCGCCTGCTTGTCGTCCTCGATGACGCCGAGATGGCCGGGGACGGTCGAGACCCCTGCCCGCGCCGCGGCCTTCTTGGATTCGATCTTGTCGCCCATCGCGGCGATTGCGCTGGGGTTCGGCCCGATGAAGGTGAGGCCGGCGGCGGCCAGCGCCTTCGGAAATGCCTCGCGCTCGGAGAGAAATCCGTAGCCGGGATGGACGGCCTCAGCGCCCGTGCGCTTGCAGGCGTCGACGATCTTCTCGATGACGAGGTAGCTTTCGGCCGCCTGCGGCGGCCCGATCGCCACCGCATCGTCCGCCATGGTGACGTGGAGCGCGTCCTTGTCGGCGTCCGAATAAACAGCGACGGTCTCGATCCCCATTTTCCGCGCCGTCTTGATCACCCGGCAGGCGATCTCACCGCGGTTTGCGATCAGGATCCGTTTGAACATGCGTCTCCCACCCGAATTGGCCAGCTAGGGCACGATGAAATCGGTTTCGCTCTTCCCCTCCCCACGAAACCCCGGGCTTGCCTGGGTTTCGCATTACCAGTGCGCAAGTCGGGCAAGCCCGACTTGCGTTGGGGAGGGGTTAGGGGTGGGGGTCGTCACGAGTCTTGAGGACTACGTCCCACGATGGACCCCCCTCCCCCAACCCTCCCCCGCAAGGGGGGAGGGGAGCGTCTTGCGGCCGACGCGATTTCGCCAGCCTGAAATCATCCCGCCTTAATTCTTGGATTCTTAGTCTCAGCCAGGCCCTTGACCAAGGCTTGACGGATTTTGGCTGCCCCTGTCAATCGGGCGCGCAGCCAAATGTAACAAAACTGTCACATCGGAAATCTACACCGGTCGCATCCACCGAGAGTCCCAAAAGAGGATCGCCATGGCCCGTCCCATTGCCGTTTTGCTCGCTTGTACATCGCTGTTTGCGGCCACGGCCGCCTTTGCCCAGAACGACAAAGCGCACAACCTGATCCTGTTCATTCCGGACGGCTTGCGTGCGCTGAAGGTGACGCCCGAAACGGCGCCGGCCATGGCCGAAGTGCGCGACAAGGGCGTCAACTTCAAGAACCCTCATTCGATCTTCCCGACCTTCACCACCGCCAACGCGTCGGCGATGTCGACCGGTCATTATCTCGGCGACACCGGTGATTTCTCCAACACGATCTATACGGGCTACACCGTGGCGCCCGTCGACACCGTGGTGCCATTCCTCGAAAGCGATCCGGTGCTGCACGACGTCGACGAGCACTTCTCCGGCAACTACATGAACGAGGACACGGTGCTGAAGCTTGCCCGCGACAAGGGCTACAGCACTGCGACCATCGGCAAGGTCGGCCCGGCCCTGATCTTCGACCACACCGACAAGCCGGATACGCCGGGCCTGCACTCGGTCGTGGTCGACGACCAGACCGGCAGCAAGAACGGCATGCCGCTGTCCGATCACGTGCAGGCGGCGATGACCAAGGCCGGCCTGCCGCTCACCGCGCCCGGCCGCGGCGACAACGCCAAGGCCGGCGATTCCAAGACCCCCGGCACCACGGTCGCCAACGTCGCGCAGCAAGCCTACTTCACCGACGTCGCCACCAAGGTCGTGCTGCCGATGTTCAAGGAGCGCAACAAACCGTTCGTGCTGGTGGTATGGTCGCGCGACCCCGACGGCAGCCAGCACAATCAGGGCGACAGCCTCGGCAATGTCGTGCCCGGGATCAACGGCCCGACCTCGCTTGCCTCGATCAAGAACGCCGACAACAATCTGGCGCAATTGCGCAAGGCGCTCGATGACCTCGGCCTCGCTCAGACCACCAACATCATGATCGCAGCCGACCACGGCTTCTCGACGATTTCCAAGGAAAGCACGACAAGCCCGACGGTCAAGAACACCTATCCCGACACGCCGCAAGGTTCGCTGCCGATGGGTTTTGTCGCGCTCGACCTAGCGAAGGCGCTCAACCTTCCGCTGTTCGATCCCAACGACAAGAATGCCAAGGTCGCCGACAACGCCTATCCGAAGTTCGGCAACGGCGTGATCGGCAATGATCCGGCGAAGCCGGACGTGGTGGTCGCGGCCAACGGCGGCTCTGATCTGGTCTATCTGCCCGGCAACGACAAGAAGCTGGCCGCGCAGATCGTCAAGACGTTGCTCGAACAGGACTACGTCAGCGGCCTGTTCGTGCGTGACGATCTCGGCCGCTTCCCCGGCACGCTGCCGCTGTCGTCACTCAACATGGAGGGCAAGGCAGTGACGCCGCATCCCGCCATGATGATCAACTTCCGCTCCTACGCCAAGGGCTGCGACGAGCCGCTATTGTGCACCGTCGAGGTGGCCGACACCGTGCTGCGGCAGGGCCAGGGCATGCACGGCAATTTCAGCCGCGGCGACACCATGAACTTCATGGCGGCGATCGGCCCGGATTTCAAAGGCGGCTATGCGGACACGCTGCCGACCAGCAACGCCGACATCGGCATAACCGCGGCGCGGCTGTTGAACCTTGCCCCGAAGCACAAGGGTAATCTGATCGGCCGCGTGATGACGGAAGCGATGCCGAACGGCACGACGCCGCGTGCGAGATCGCGCACGCTGATGTCGCAGCCGGCGCCGGATGGCTTGCGCACCGTGCTGAACTATCAGACGGTCGCCACGCAGCGCTATTTCGACAGCGCCGGTTTTCCAGGACGCACGGTCGGGCTGAAGGTCGAGGAAGCGACGAAGCGGTAGGCTACGGCACCGCATCCTGTCATCGCCCGCGCGAAGTCGTGGCGAAGCAACGGCGTCGCTTTGCTCGCCTAGAACCGGGCGATCCAGTTCTCCGTGTGGCTGGTTATTCGTGAAAAGCATCGCTGCGGGTCACTGGATGCCCCGCTCTCGCGGGGCATGACAGCGGAGAGCATTTACATCCCCAAATCGATCACGCCCGGCAGCGACTGGGCGATCGGCAGCGCGGCTGCGCCGACCAGCGTTGCGATCAACGTCATCAGGGTGGTGTTGGGCCGGCGGTTCGAGCGCATCTGCTTCGAAAGCCATTCCAGCACCTGAATATCAACCTCGGTCGTGCGCGGCGGCGCCCAGCGCTCGATCGGCGTATCTGCGGCGAGCGCCACGCTGCGCGTCGGCACCTTGGCGCCGGATGCGGCAGCCGTGTGATGCACGACCGCCTTGGCGAACAGATCGTCGAACTGGCCGCCGTCGGAGCGCTCCGAAGCCGCCTCATCGATCTGGAACAGGGTCTCGATCTCGGCGCGGCTGACCGGTGATGGCGCGACCGCCGGTGCAGTCAGAATGCGCCGGCACCAGGCCGCGTCGGCCGCATCGAGCTCGCGGGAAAAATGCACGCGGCCCGTGGTGGTCGGCCCCTCGCCGGTGATGATGCCGTCGCGCACGAAGGCAAGCGCCTGCGCGGCTATTGGGCTTGGATTTGGGCCTGGACCTCAGCCGGCGTACCGGTGGGCGATGACTCGATCGCCGCGATCAGGTCCTCAAGAGCCTGGTGATTGATGGCCGTCCTCGTCAACATCGCACTCTCATTCATTGTTCTTGCTGTCCCCGCGCCGATCCTGAGCCGGCTGCCGTGAAGTCACGGTTAGCGGCGGCGGCGGAGACCCGCCTTTCTCGTCTTATGGTTTTCGTTTTCTGTGGGTGACCCCAGTCACGGTGCCCGGCACGCCCGGGACCGCGCGATTAAGGCCCGGAAGGGACAATTTGCGGCAATCCATTAAGACTTCGTAAAGACGTTCATTCCCGATCAGGCCTGTTCCGAAGCAGCACATTTTTCCTCTAACGTGCTGCATCAGAACAATCTTTTCGTTTGTCGCTGAAGCCATTCCCCTCGTTCAAGGAAAAGTCTATTTCACGTCGGGGACATCAAACGCGAGGAGGATTGCATGACGCTGCAGATTGGCCAGACGGCACCTGATTTCGAAGCCGAGACCACCGAAGGGCGGGTTCGCTTTCATGACTGGATCGGCAACAGCTGGGCGCTGTTGTTCTCGCACCCGAAGGATTTTACCCCGGTGTGCACCACCGAGCTCGGCGCGCTGGCGAAGCTGAAGCCCGAGTTCGACAGGCGCGGCGTCAAGCTGATGGGCCTCAGCGTCGACCCCGTGACCAAGCATTCGCAGTGGGCCAACGACATCAAGGAGACGCAGGGCCACGCGCCGAACTATCCGATGGTCGGCGACACCGACTACAACGTCTCGAAGCTCTACAACATGCTGCCGGCCTCGACCTCGGGCGATGCCGGCGCGCGCACCGCGGCCGACAATGCCACCGTGCGCACGGTGTTCATCATCGGGCCGGACAAGAAGATCAAGCTGATCCTGCTGTACCCGATGACCACGGGCCGCAACTTCCAGGAAATTTTGCGCGTGATCGATTCACTGCAGCTCACCGCGAACCACCAGCGTCGCGACACCGGCCGACTGGAAGCAGGGCGACGACGTCATCATCGCGGGCTCGGTGAGCGACGACGAGGCGAAGAAGATCTATCCGAGCGGGTGGAAATCGCCGAAGCCGTACATCCGCATCGTGCCGGCGCCGAAGTAAGCGCAGCTTCGTCATTGCGAGGCGCCAACGGGTCCGCGCGAAGCGCGGCCCGATGACAGGCTCCGCGCCGAAGCAATCCAGGGGCCACGACACGCAACTCTGGATTGCTTCGCTTCGCTCGCAATGACGATAAGGCGGACAGCGCCTCCGCGTCGTCCTCCGCTCGTCCCCCGCGGAAGCGGGAACCCAGCTTTTGCCAAGGCAAACAAAGGCTGTTCTTCGCGCCGCTGGATTCCGCTTTCGCGGGAATGAGCGGAATTCGTTGAAACGCCCTACGTCGACGCAAACGCCCTTGCTGCAGCCAGCCCCGCTGTCGCCGAGATCGCCGTGACGGTCGCGCCCCACGAGACGTCTACAAGCGCGGCCGCCCAGCTCCAGTGCTTCAGCGTCGCGAGCGCGGTCAGATCGAACGTCGCATACGCAAACAGCCCGAACAGCGCGCCATAGATCAGGCTCGACTGGATGCTGGTATTGGGCGAACCCGTGACGAAGATGAGCACGCCCAGCGTATAGAGCAAATAGAAGATCACGGCCGGCACGATGTTCAAGTCGCCGAGCATGTAGCCGACCTCAGCCTTGAAGAACGGTTTTGCAATCACGCCGAGGAACAGGACGTCGAGCGGAATGATCACGAGCAGCGTCACGAGATAGAGGATGGCGGTGCGCTTCAATGGGCCCTCCAGAAAAACGATCAATCGATCGGCAATACTGCAGGTACGGCCTGTTTTGCCGGCAGGTTTCAGCGCGAAGATCGATTTCAAAGGGGTTCAACTCGGCGCCACAGGCCGGTATGGTGCCCCTCCCAACGCGCCCGTAGCTCAGCTGGATAGAGCATCAGACTTCGAATCTGAGGGTCGGGAGTTCGAAATCTCTCCGGGCGCGCCATTTCGCTGTCATCCCCCACGATAGCGTGTCGCGAGATGTGATACCGTCGTGCCGAACACGGCACGACGGCAGGGAGCACGGCATTGAAGCTTGGCATCTACCTGAACTCGCAGCATCCGGCAGGCGATGATCCTGCCCGTCGTTTCGCCGAAACGCTTGAGCAAGTGCGCCTTGTTCGTTCGCTCGGCTTTGACTTGATCTGGGCCGGCGAGCACCACATCACCCCGGGCTTCCACTTCTTTCCACAGCTGCCGCTGCTGCATCGGCTCGCCGGGGAAGCCGAGGGCCTGTGGATCGGAACCAACGTCACGTTGCTGCCGCTGCATAATCCAGTCGAACTGGCGGAAGCCGGCGCCTTTCTGGACGTCATCACTGGCGGCAAGTTCCTGCTTGGCGTCGGACTCGGCTATCGCCCGGAGGAGTTCCAGATATTCGGTGTGCCCATGGCGGAGCGCGTGAGCCGGTTCACCGAGGCCGTCGAGATCATCCGGCGGCTGTGGAGCGAAGACCGGGTCACGCATTCCGGGCGCCACTGGCAATTCAGCGACGCCGCCATTGCACCGCGCCCGCTGCAGGCGCCGCACACGCCCATCCTTATTGGCGCGCAACTGGACGCCGCCATCGCGAGGGCGGCCAGGATTGGTGATGGCTGGCTTTCGGTACCAACACACACACTCGACCAACTCGACGCGCAGATGTCGGTGTTCAAATCCGCGCGGTCCGCGGCAAAGCTGCCGCCAGCGCAGCATTTCTGCCGACTGCTCGAGGTTGGCTGCGCGGTCGATGACGATACCGCGATTCGCCGCACGGCCCCATTTCTCATGGAGAAATACAAATCCTATGTGTCGTGGGGCCTGGAGGGACTGACTCTCGATCCGAACGGCGGCCCCGAGCAACAGTTCCGCGCGCTGGCGTCCAAGCGGTTCGCGGTAGGCGCGCCCGCGAGTGTCATCGATATGCTGGTCGCCCAACATCGCTGCGGCATCAACCACCTCTCGATGCGCGTGAGCTGGCCGGGGATGGGCCAGGACGAGATCCTCGCCAGCATCGAGCTTCTTGGCCGCAAAGTTCTTCCAGCGGTGCGGCAGCGAACCGCGGCGCCGGGGCCGTAGCGCCGCCGTCGAAGGCCGCAGCCGATCGGGTGTAGCGCAAATTCGGAGGCCGTCGCAGATTAGCCGACAGAGGCGCTTGGAAGGCGCTTGGCCGACGGTGACATCCGCATTTTTCTCGGCTTCGCAGTGTTCGGCGACGTGCCCTATCCCCAACACGGAAAGTTGCGCCCGTGGCATTGGTTCGGACTGCTATTGTCGCTCCTGCTGACTTAGCGCGGGATAAGAGGTTGATCGCTTGCGTGTTTTCTTAAACGTGGCTCCCTTCGAGGCTCCATGTCCCGCACTTGGTTTGCAATCTTGATCGGTTCGACGATCGGCGGTTTTGTCCCTGACCTTTGGGGCGGGGAGATGCTGTCTTACGCCGGAGTGGTGTGGAGCGGGATTGGCGCCGTCGCTGGGCTTTGGGTCGCAAACCTGATGTGACGCGCCGCCTGCGTCGGACGTCAACGCGGGGACGCGCAACTCCGCGATATCGCCCGCTGCGAATATTACGGACCGAAAAGGCTCGTCCTGCCCTTGTTTTGAGCGCGGTGACGAGACCGTTCCATTTGTCCTGCACAAATGACAAGGTGAGAACGAAGCCGTTCACGCACCACGCAAGAGAGAAGAAGTGATGGTTTGGAGACAAATCGGTCTTGCTCTCGCTCTTACGACCTCAGCGATGGCTATGGATGGCAACCAGCTTCATGACTTTTGTGTGATGAAGGACAAAGCATTTATCGCTGCCTACACGCTCGGGTTGATCGACAAGGCGCGGGAAGACAGTGCTGGGGCGGGATTTGATAAGTTTGTAAGCAGGCTGAACTTCCCAAACACCCTCGAAAACGATGGTGCGTTGGCCGAAGGACTGAATGAAGTGCGGAATGGGGTCGAGGGTTATTGCATCCCGGATGCCGCCAAGGCCACGCGAGGCGCCGACGTGGTATGCAAGTATCTTGCAGACAATCCGGCGCAAAGAGACAAGAACGCAGCCTATCTGGTCAGGCAGGCGCTCATTGCGGCTTGGCCCTGCAAATAGGACGAAGCAGACGTCCGAGCATCATCGCAAGCCGTCGATGTTCAAGCGAGCGCGTGTTGTTATAAGACATCATGGATCGATCGGATCGCTGCGTCGGCGTATCGACCGCTTGCCGGTCTCTCCGCATCTTGTGCAATCGATCCCCGGGCCGCTCGTAAACGGTCATCCTCGGTGCCGGCGGCCTGAACGATTAGAAGGTTCCTAACGTCCGGGTAGCGACGTCAGCCTAAGTTCATAGAGAGCCGTGCCGAACATCGACGGAACCTGGGATTGCGTGTCGCGGCCGGCAGTGTCCGCAAGGGCGACATACACGGAAAGTGAATTGAGCCGGCATTCGGCTTTCCAGAACTCGGCCAACACGATGCACTCGTTGGCCGCCATGTTGTAGAGGGTCCGGCGCGCGCCGGCCTGCGCCGTCGTCGTGGGCACAGTACGCGGGTCCGCCAATCCCTCGATTGGCGCGTGGAATGTCGTCGTGATCTGGATGATCGGATCAGGACCAAATGTCGACGCGGTCGTGCCTGGAGCAGGCATCGTTTGAGCCGATGCGACCATGATAGACGTCAACGCCGCCAATATAACAGCAAGAAGACTTTTCACGACGAAACTCCCTAAAATTCGAACCCGTCAGCGTGGCGTTTCGGGTCGGCTGTGATTCGCGATCGGGATAAAATTCCATACAACGAGGCAGGAGATGATTGTTCGCACGGCCAGATCTAATTGAGCCGCTAACGACGTGGCCTTCAGAGTAGTCTTTCTACGGGGATTTTGTCCGATGCCCCGAAGGCAAAATAAGGACAGCACTCAGAACTAGCGGCGCCCGCGCGACACAAGAACAAAACTAGACGTCGTGTTGCAACCATGTTGCACGGACTGAATAGGACGCGCCGGGACGCGTTGGAATTGTTTGATTTTTTGCCGGCACAACAAGCAAATACAATCCCGAACGCAAATTTCAAAGTAAACGCTTTGGTTTTGCTGGTGATCACGGAGAAGGCTCAGGCTGGCCCAATCCGCGAGCCTGAGTTGGACCAGCGAAACCGGGCTTCTTTTGCGTCGCGGTCAAATGTTGATCGCCTCGATTGCGGCGCACAATATCGAGAGCTTGTGAACAGCCGCCAATCTGGCACACAATTGCCGGCGGGGGTGGGTCGTTATGCGGACGTTCAAGATTGTCGCCATTGTCATGGCGCTCTTCATATTGATTAGCGGTTCGATCGAAAGCTGCGCGTGGCTTCTCATCGATGGCAGCTTGCCAATTCCACCCGCGGGCGCGGCGCTTGCAGCCTTCGGTATCAACACGATGCTGGTATTCGCTGCGTTGATCGCGGTGTTGATTAGACCTGGCTCACGTCCGCCGCCAAGACGATTGCATCGGAGAAGCGCGGGGGCAGAGATCATCCCATTCGTCAGTCGAACAGTCAGGCGAGCGGCTTGACGCCGATCCAGCCGCCGCCGGGCTCGCGCTTGAATCGGACCGCTATTTCTCGGACATCAGGCGCGCACGGTCAGAACTAGGGTTTCTGCTTTGCCCCCTCACGCTCAAGGTATTTGACGAGATCACGCAACCATTGGAGTTCGCGATATTGTTCTGAGAGGTCAGGCGGTCGTTTGATTGGCCTCCTGATCTTCCTCTCAGGACTGAGTGTCGATCTCGGTGTTTTGGTCGCCTTCACGCCTGCCCCCCGTTTCGAAGCCGCAGCGGTGAGCAATAGCAGCGGCTTGTGTCGAGCAATTGAAATCCATGGCTGTTTAGCCAACAGCGGGACGGTGCGATTGATAACGTCCTCCGGGTGGTCAGCAACTGAACTCGCGTTTTAACCTAATCAATTAGGGTTATGGCCGCAGAAGGCAGGCGCGCAGATCTTCAGATGACGGCTTCGATTACGGCAAGCGCCAGCCATTTCATCACGGTCATCAGGATCCACCACCATATCGCCGTGGTCGCCAGAATGGCTGTCCAGACGGTCGCCTTAAAGGCCACTTGGCGGGCGGTCTGTGCGGGCTGCAGCAAGGCCGTCGTAAAATCGCTCGAACTCGTTTGCATGGTTGTCCCCCTGCGATCGATAACGATCGGTCTCGGGAGACCCATTCCAGGTTCGTTCACATACTAGTGAGATCGCAGCAACTTATTGCGCTATAGTGGGCACTTCTCGCGATAAAGGCGAGTGACGCATCGTCTTTCAACCGAGCGGCCATCGGGTCCGTGCGTTACGCCCCTCGCGGCGTCACTGCGCCCAAGTGTCAGGCTTCCGGACGTCCGGCGCCGAGGGCTCGTCACACATGTTTGCGACCCACAGCCCAGCAGCTGGTCTTTGACCCGATCGAGCGTCCTCGTGCCGTCAGGTTCTTCATCTGCGACGCGCATGTGATTTAGGAGCGCAAGCGCCGGCTGACCGAGTTCAACTCCTGTTGCTCTAATGTCGCTATCGTCAAGCCTGTTCTTGGCGCGGCGTCTTTTCCTTTGACTGTGCAAGTCGCTCGGGCACTCACTACGCAAAACGAGCCTATTGCGGTTTACCGATGTTCTACGAAGTCATTGGAATCCTTGTTCTGGTCTTTTGCGCTGCCATTTTCATCGCCCATGCGATCGATGCGTTTCGCTTCAGACGCCCGCCTACCTTCAAGTATTCAAGCGGCGATCCTGTGCCTCCCGATAGCGCAGGCAAACAAAAGCCATAAGATCAGATTCACTCTTGATTCACCTATCTTTGGTGAGTTGGATCAATGCTTCATAGCCATGCAAAATGGTTGTCCGTTCTCCTTGGGATAATCGGGTCTGTACTTTGCCAGTCCGCAAGGGCCGACTGGGATTACACTCGGTGGGGCATGACGGCCGATCAAGTTCTGTCGGCATCGAAAGGCAAGCTGCGAAAATGCAGCCCAACTGTTTGCCGGGCCCACGCAACGACCACTTCGTCAGCGCAGCTTTATGGGGAGTTTGACGACGGGACGTTCACCTTCACGATATTTGCTTTTTTTGAACATTGGAATCGCCGTCTCAGCAGCGTCGAACTATGGCTTTGGGACGTCAATCAGACCGACGCGTTGGTGAGGGCGATGCTGACGAAATACAGCGAACCTGAGCGAAACTCCAATGGCGCGATCATCGAATCCTATCTCTGGCGGAGTTCGACCGATCAGATCACTTTGCTCGCGGTCCGTGACCGTCGTGCTTCGACGACCGTCACGTATCGCCCCGGCAATGCGCCGTAGATGCGGTCGCAAGGCGGTGGACCGGCCAACCCCACCGCGTCAATGCTAGCCAACCTCAGTTGCGACCGCGCGCGGATCGGAGCCTCTCCGGGGGCCGGACAAGGACATTCCAGTTATCCACTGCACATCCACAAGTGCGAATGGGCGCGTTTTGTTGCGTCGCACCAGTTACCGCGCACAAATGTCGAGACGGCAGCGGAGGCATCTGGACCGCCCCAATGAGCACCGCCCAAAGAGCGTACCGATGTCATTCTCGAACTCGCGGGCAAGCTGTCCACACTCCCAACGCGCGCCGCTACAACATGGATCCCCTTCTGCGATCGTGCCCAAATCGGAGGCCCGCGCTTCCTTCGTCGTATCGAACAGGCGCAGAGCAGCTTACGCGCAGGACGTGGGGTCAGGCTGGAAGACATCGAAAGCGATTAGCGGCAGTGCATACTTCCGTCTGGGTGTGCGCGCAAAGATGAGCAAGTTTTCGGATGGGATAGCGTGGACTCGCGCGCGACATCATAGTCGCCACAGCGAACAAGTAGTGCCCATCTTGATCGGCCGTGGCGCGCCAGAACACGCTTTTCGATGCCCTGATGCGGAGTTCGTTCCGATGTCGACGTTGAGAAACGGGCGCAGCGCCTCCCGATCCGCCTTACAAGCCTTTGACCAAGGACGGCCCGGCGGGGTTCGACATTGCCCTGATGCAGCGCATTGCCGAGAGGCTCGGGCCGCACATGGCAACTGGTCAGCTACGAGGGCTCCGGACACACCTGGCGCCTGACCGACCACGCGCCGTAGCGCCGCACCTATGTCGTGCTCGAGCCCGGCGTTGTTGTGCCGTTCCGCAGCGCGGCCGGCTAACTTCAAACCCGGTTGATGACTGAAGGTCCCTCCAGCCAGGGAAAACAAATGAAAGCACCCGCCAATCTCGCTGCAAAGCTCGCGATGTTCACCGACCGTTTTTCGCCGCGCACGGTCGCGACCTACAACGACAACGACATCATGGTGGCCAAGCTCGAGGGGCCATTCCACTGGCACAAGCACGACGCGACGGACGATTTTTTCCTTGTGCTGAAAGGGACGCTCGACATCGAGCTGCGGGATCGCACGGTCACCCTCCATCCGGGCGAGGTGTTTGTGGTGCCGAAAGGCACCGAGCATCGGCCGGTCGCGCGCGGGGAAGTGCACATCCTGCTGATCGAACCCACGGGCACGCCGAATACCGGTGATGAGGCCACTGCGGCGCCACGCATGCTGGCCTGAAAGGACGCGCGTGCGTGGCGCCATCGGAGGCCAACCCTTGGACGGTTCGCGAATTGCGCGGGATGTCGTAGTGTTGTCACTCGCAACCGACAACGGAGGCACGTCATGGCCGACCCAGTGAAGGACGCGAGTTCACTCTACGAGGTTGAACGCCGCGCGCACTACGCAGCACGTCCAGGTTTTCGCATCACCGAGCTGCAGATCAGTCCGAGCCAGAAGGTGCCCTGGCATTATCACACCAATATTTAGGACACGTTCTACGTGATCGAGGGCAGCCTTCGGATCTTCCTGCAGGGGCCGAAGGAGGAAGTGCGGTTGGCGCGCGGCCAGACCTACGCTGTGCCGCCAAAGCGCCCTCACCTCGTCACCAATGGCGGCGACACATCGGCGGTGTTTTTGGTGCTGCAAGGAATCGGCGAGTACGACTTCGTGCCGCTGACGTGAAGGAACGCTGCAGCAGCAGGGATTGCGTCAGGCAAGATACTGCAACGAGAACCCGACCCGGCCTCACGGCTCCGCCAGACAACCCAGCACCGATCCGGCGACAGCGGCAACGGCCTGGCGGGCGCTGGCGGGATCGGGATCGACGCCGAGGTTCTGCCTGGCAAGCTCCATCATTTCATTGGCCACGCGCCGGTTGGCCGCGACTTCCTTGCGCGAGCGGTCGAGCGCGATGACGGCGCACACCAGCGGATCGAGCACATTGACCGGCGGCAGCTTGTTGCGCGCCGACTGACAGGCCAGGGCGAACGTCGCCTCGGCCGGCTCGGCCTTCGCCGCCATCGCGTTGAACAGACCAATGCCGATCAGCTTGCGGACGTCTTCGGCGTCCGTGCCGCGCGCATATTTGGACGAGAGCGCGTTCATGCCCACATTGAACGCGGCATCGCCCTTGCTGCGGTCGATCGCCCTGATATCGCCGAGCACCAGCTGGATGTAGGGCATATAGGCGGCGTTGCGCGTGTCATCGAAATTCGCGCACGGCGCCGCCAGCGCCGACGTCGAGGCGGCCAGCAAGATCGCCAGCGCGCGATGCGCAACCTTCAAGACCATCATCGGGCATAGTCCATGCTGTTCGTTGCGGGAGCGAAACGTCCTGCCACCCCGTAGCGGCGAATAGCCCCCTGTCAAGGGCCGTAAAGTCCCCGCGCAGAACGTCTTGTAGTCACGATTTGCAATTGCGGCGGCACGGCGGGGCTGCGAAAGAGAAATGGCAGATTCGCCAGACCAGACTTCAGGATGGACCAGCTTACCGCCACCACCCCGTCACGCGCCTCTGACGGCATCGGCGCACCACTGCGCCAGCCGGTGTTCCGCCGCATCTGGCTGGCCAGCCTGTTGTCGAACTTCGGCATGCTGGTGCAGGGCGTCGGCGCTGCCTGGGCGATGACGCTGATGACGTCGTCGGCCGACAAGGTGGCGCTGGTGCAGACCGCCGCAATGCTGCCGACCATGCTGATCTCGATCGCGGCCGGCGCAATCGCCGACATGTACGATCGCCGCCAGGTCGCGCTGGTCGGGCTGTGCATTGCGCTGGCGGGCGCGATCACGCTGTCGATCCTGACCTTCCTGGGCGCGATCACGCCGAACATCCTGTTGCTGTTCTGCTTCATCGTCGGCACCGGCATGGCGCTGTTCGGGCCGTCCTGGCAGGCCTCGGTCAGCGAGCAGGTCTCGCCGGAAACCCTGCCGGCCGCCGTGGCGCTGAACGGCATCAGCTACAACATTGCGCGCAGTTTTGGCCCCGCGATCGGCGGCGTGATCGTCGCCGCGGCGGGCGCCGGTGCAGCGTTCGTGACCAACGCCGTGCTCTACCTGCCGCTCGTGATCGTGCTCTACCTGTGGCGACGCCAGCACGAGCCGTCGCGGTTGCCGCCGGAGGGCTTACGCCGCGCCATGGTGTCCGGCGTGCGCTACATCGTCAATTCGCCGCAGACCCGCGTCGTGCTGACGCGCACGCTGGTCACCGGCATGCTCGGCGGCTCGGCTTTCGCCTTATGCCGCTGGTGGCGCGCGACCTCCTGCACGGCAACGCGCAGACCTACGGCCTGATGCTCGGCGCATTCGGGCGTTGGCGCGGTGATCGGCGCGCTCAACATCGCGCGCATCCGCAGGAAGATCGACGACGAGCGCTTCGTCCGGATCGGCGCGATGATCATGGGGCTCGGCATCGTCTCGGCGGGCTTGAGCCATTCGACGCCGCTGACGGTTGCCGCCCTCGTCATGACGGGTGCGATGTGGACCGATGTCGGTCACGGTCTACAATATCGGCGTGCAACTGTCGGCGCCGCGCTGGGTCGCGGGCCGCGCGCTGGCCTCGTTCCAGACCGCGATCGCCGGCGGCATCGCGGCCGGCAGCTGGGGCTGGGGCCATACCGCCGACATCGTCGGCGTCGACCACGCGTTGATGATCGGCGGCGCGCTGTTGTTCGTCTCGCCCCTGCTCGGCATTCGCCTGCGGATGCCCACCTTCTCGACGTCAAGCGAAGGCGCCGAGATCCTTGCCGACCCGCAAGTGCACCTGCTGCTCAATCCGCGCAGCGGTCCGATCATTGTCGAGATCGAGTACCGCGTGGATGCGAGCCGCGCCCGCGAATTTTATGGCGTGATGCAGGAGGTGCAGCTCGCGCGCCAGCGCACCGGCGCCTATGGCTGGTCGATCGCCCGCGACATCACCGAGCCCGAGCTGTGGACCGAGCGCTACCACTGCCCGACCTGGCACGATTATCTGCGCCAGCGCAATCGCCCGACGGCGGCGGAGCGCCAGCTGACGCAGAGCGCGCAGGAATTTCACACCGGCGCGGAGCCGGTGCGGATCCGCCGCATGCTGGAGCGGCCATTCGGCTCGGTGCGCTGGAAGGAAGATACGCCCGATCGCGGGCCCGGCGATGTGCTGCCGATCTCGGCGCCAAGCAGCGGCGCGTGAGCGCTCGAGCGTGCCGGCTGTTACGAGCCGTGCGTCAGCGCCAGCAGGATATTGGTGATCGCAACGATCAACGCCGCGGCAACAATGGAGTATTCGACGATAATTTTCGTCGTTATCCGGGCCAGGGTTATGCGCAGCTTTCCGATCATTTGTCGAAATTAGCTCTTCTCATCTGAAGGATGTCTGAAACCAATCGTCAGCAATACCGCCGCCTTTCGCACGATGAATTCACCGCGCGTTAAGGCTCAATTGCGCGCGGGCGGCTGTTGGCAGGGAACTCAGCGCCCTTCCGCTGCCGACATGTCGAAAACTTCGCCGTCGTAGCCGGCTTCGGCCGGAATCTTCAGCTTGCGACGACCGTCCTCGTTAAGGATTTGCGGCAGCACGGTGACGATCTTGTCTGAGCGCGCGGCCGCGATGGCCCGCGCGGCGCTGGGCTGCTTGCCGAGCTTGATCAGGTTGCGCGTGGTCGGGAACAACAGCTTGAAGCGGCCGGTGGTCGCGCCCTCAAGCGCTGCGCGCGGCGAGACCCAGACCGAATCGACCGACTCCTTGCCGTCATGGGCACCGACCTGATCGGCCGGCGCCAGCGCGAGGAAGAAGTGCGTGTCGAATCGCTTCGGCAGACCTGCAGGCGTGATCCAGTGCGCGTAAGGCACCAGCAGATCAAGCGCCAGCACGAGCTTCGCCTCAGCCAGAATGTCCGCGAACTTGATCTTGCCCTCGCACAGAGCCTCGCGATGTGCGGCCTCGACCTGTGAGGCACGTTCGGCCGTGACGAGCGCATTTGAGCAGCGTGGACGCGCCAGCAGAATTCCGGATTCTTCAAAAGTCTCGCGGATCGCGGCGACCCGCAGGCCAAGCAGGACGGGATCGCTGATGCCGCCCGCGGAAAACAGCTCCGGCTTGCCGAACAAATCCTTGTCGCTGGCATCGACACTGCCGCCGGGAAATACCAGCGCGCCCGACGCGAAATCGATCTGGTCGTGCCGCACCATCATGAAGATTTCGAACTCGTCGGCCTTCTGACGCAACAACAGCATCGTCGACGCGGGCCGCGGCAGGACTTCCGGCTTTGACATTGTTTTTCCTTGTCAGACGGCGTCAGAAGCTGCACGTGTGAGATTGGCCCGCTTGTCGGCACGCGCCAGCCGCGCCAGCAGATAGTCGACCTCGGCGCGCGCGATGGCGCTGAGCGAGGAGCCGGGCTTGCGCTGGGCGTCGCTCGCGATCGCGCCGCGGCGCTTCAAAACATATTTGCGCACGGCGAGGCCAACGCCCTGCTGCTGTTCGTAGCGGACCAGTGGCAGGTGCGCATCGAACAGGTCGTGGGCGGCGTCGCGCTGGCCCGATTTCGAGAGCCTGACGACGTCGACCAGCATGTCCGGGAAAGCGTAGCCGGTCATCGCGCCATCGGCGCCGCGTTCCATCTCGAAGTCGAGGAACAGGCCGCCATTGCCGGTGAGGATCGACAGCGGCCGCAGCGAGCCGTCGGTCTGGAAGCCGCGCAGCGCGGAAATCTTCTCCAGCCCCGGCCAGTCCTCGTGCTTCAGCATCACGCAGGACGGGCTGTCCATCACGATGCGGCGGATCACGGCCGGCGTCATGACGACCGACAGCGTCAGCGGATAGTCCTGCAGCACCCACGGGATATCGTCGCCGATCGCCTCGATCGCCTGCTTGAAGTAGGTCGTGATCTGGTCGTCGGTGCGCAGCGACGGCACCGGCGCGATCATCACGCCGGCGGCGCCGGCGTCCATCACGCCGCGCGCCAGCGAGCGCATCGCCGCAAAGCCTGGCGCCGACACGCCGACGATGATTTGCATATCCTTCGCCGACTTGACGAACCTTGTGGCAACGGCGAGCGCCTCCTCGCCGTCGAGTTTCGGCGCCTCGCCCATGATGCCGAGCACGGTGATGCCGTTGCAGCCAGCGTCGCGATAGAAATCGCACAGTCGATCGATCGAGGTGTCATCGATGCGGCCGTCGTCATGGAACGGCGTCGGTGCGATCGCGAAGGTGCCTTTGGCCTGGGATGTGAGCTTCATCAGACGATCCAGATTGGGCGGTCCGGGTTGTTGGCGGCATCTTCGGCCGATTTGGCTGCCGCCGCAATCCGGCCCTTTGGCCCAAATGGCCAGAAAAAAACGCCGCGCGGTACTTTTGTCCGCGCAGCGCTTCGGTTGAAACGGCAGGCCTCAGCCAACCTTGGCGTCGTCCTTGAAGAAGATCTTGTCGGCGTGCTTGGCGATATCCTGCGCGGTGTATGGTCCGGTCGGGGTCCAGCCCTCGGCCATGAAGATCTTCATCTCGCGAATGCCGCGCGCGCTCGAGACCCCAAGGATCTTGTTGGTCTGATCGCCCGAGAGATCGCTGACCATGTAGAGCATGCCAGGCGCGATCATATCAGGCGGCCACGGCGCGTAGCCCGAACCGCGACGCTCCTGCAAATCCTCGGTCATGCGCGTCAGCGCGCCCGGCGACATCGTCCAGACCCGGATGTTGTAGCGGCGGCCCTCCAGCGACAGCACGCGGGTGAAGCCGGCGATGCCGGCCTTTGCCGCGCCGTAGTTGGTCTGGCCGAAATTGCCGATCAGGCCGGAGCCCGACGAGGTGTTGACGATGACGCCGCCGCCATGGTCCTTCATGAACTTGAAAACCGGCAGCGTGGCGCAGAACGTGCCCTTCAGGTGCACGCGCACCACCGAATCCCACTGCTCTTCCGTCATCTTTGCGAAGGTGCCGTCGCGCAGGATGCCGGCGTTGTTGACGAGGATGTCGACCTTGCCGAACGCCTTGATGGCGTCGTTGAACAGCGCCTCGCCGCCGGCCACGGTGCTGATGTCCGAGCCGTTAGCGACCGCCTTGCCGCCGGCCTCCTTGATCGCGCTAACAACCTTCTGCGCCATGGTGGCGTCCTTGCCGGAGCCGTCGCGCGGCCCGCCGAGGTCGTTGACGACGACAGACGCGCCCTCCTTCGCGAACAGCCTGGCGTAGGCTTCACCTAGGCCGCCGCCGGCGCCGGTAACGATCGCAACTTTCTTGTCGAGCAAACCCATTGCAACTCTCCTGAAAAATTTATGCGAGCTCGGTTCTGCCGTTCCTGACGACGGTGACGTTGCGCGCCTTCACGCGGGCCTCGAACGAAACGACGTTACCGTCCTTCCAGAGATCCATGGTGACGGTGTCGCCGGGGAATACCGGCGACGAGAACCGCGCCGCATGCCGCTTGAACGCGGCCGGATCGTAGTCGGCAAAAGTCTGCAGCACGCCGCGGCAGGTGATGCCGTAGGTGCACATGCCATGCAGAATCGGGACGGGAAAGCCGGCGCGCTTGGCGAACTCGGGATCGCTGTGCAGCGGATTGCGGTCGCCTGACAGGCGATAGATCAGCGCCTGGTCCGGCCGCGTCTTGATATCGACGGATTTGTCCGGCGCGCGTTTCGGGATCGGATGCGGCTCGGGCTGGCCCTCGGACGGACCGCCGAATCCGCCGTCGCCGCGGGCGAAGGTCGAGGCCAAGAGTGTCGCAAGCTTTTCGCCGGAGGCGGCATCGCGCACCACGGTCTCGCGCTGGATCACGGCGCCCTTGTCCTTGCCCTTGTCGTAGACACCGGCAACGCGCGAGTCGGCATAGACCTTGGCGGTCGCCGGCATCGGCTTGTGGAAGGTGATGTCGCGCTCGCCGTCGACCGACATCACGCGATTGAGTTCGATATGGCCGGGGTTGGCGCCCCATACGCAGACCGAGGCGAAGGTCGGCACCACCTTCAGCGGCTTCTTGGTGAAGTAGCCCTCATTGACGAACAGCAGTTCCTTCTCGTCCAGAGGGTCGTTGCCCATGCCGATGCCGAGCGCATACAGCATCACCTCGCGGTCGGACCACGAATACGGTACGCCCTCGGTCTTCAGCTTGAGGACATCGGGATAGTTGATCGGCATTGCGGTGTCCTCGCTGTTGGTCAGATGCCCTTGAGGCGGGCGAAGCGCTCGCGGTGATAGGCCGACGAGCCGAACGATGCCTCCAGCGTCCGCGCCCGCTTGATGTAGAAGCCGGCGTCGTGGGCGTCGGTCATGCCGATGCCGCCGTGCAGCTGGATCATCTCGCGGCTCACGTAATTGACGAGGTCGTTCGCCGTCGCCTTGGCGAGCGAGGTCAATTCCGACACGTCGGCGGCATCGCTATCGATCGCGGTCAGCGCTTCATCGACCGTCGGCCGTGCCAACTGAATCTGCGTGAACAGGTTGGCCGCGCGATGCTGCAGCGCCTGGAAGGTGCCGATGACCTGGCCGAACTGGACACGGGTCTTGAGGTAGTCCAGCGTGGTCTCGAACGCCTGGAGCGCAACACCGACCTCTTCGGCAGCGATCGAGGCATAGACGCGATCCAGCACCTTGGTCAGCAGCGTGTTGCCGTCGTCGGCCTTGCCCAGCACCGCATCTGCGCCGACCTCGACGTTGTCGAACTTGAGGTCGGCATAGCCGCGCGAGTCGATCAGCTCACGCCGCTTGCGGCTCAAGCCCTTGGCATTGGCCGGCACCAGGAACAGCGTCACGCCCTTTGCGTCGGTCGGCTTGCCGCTGGTGCGCGCCGCGACGACGAACACGTTGGCGGCCAGACCTTCCAGCACGAAGGTCTTGTTGCCCGACAGCGAGTAGCCGTTGCCTTTCTTGGCCGCGGCGAGCGCGATCTTTTCGGGTGCGTAGCGCGGGCCTTCGTCGAGCGCGAGTGCCGCGACCGCCGAACCATCGGCGATCTTTGGCAGCCACCCGTTCTTCTGGGCATCGCTGCCACCGAGCGTGATCGCGCTGGCGGCACCGATGGCGGAGCCGATCAGCGGAGCGGCCACGAGCTTGCGGCCGAACTCTTCGAGAATGACCCCCATGCTGCGGTAGCCGAAATCCGAGCCGCCGAAGTCCTCGGGGATCACGACGCCGGTCCAGCCCATGCCGGCGATCGACTTGAAGGTCGCAGGATCGAAGCCGATCTCGCTGCCGCTGTCGCGGATCTTTCGCATCGCGCTGACAGGAGAGTGATCGGTCACCCAGCCCTTCGCGCTGTCGCGCAGCATCTCCTGCTCTTCGGTCAACAATGTCATGACGCTCTCCTCAAAACTTTCGCTACGCCGCGCTTATTGATGGTCCATCAGGCCCAGCATGCGCTTGGCAATGATGTTGTTCTGGATCTCGGTCGTGCCGGAAAAGATCGTCATCGCCTTGTTGGACAGGAACGCCCGCGTGGTGTCGAGTTCATCCTGCTTGAACTGGTCGCCCTGCCAGCCGAGGCCCTGCTCGCCGAAGATTTCGACCAGGAGCTCCTCGCGTTCCTGCTGGATACGGGCGCGGGCGTTCTTGGCCACGGAGGTGAACTCGCTCGGCCCCTGCCCGGCCTTGGTCTCATCGAGCATGCGCTGCTGCATCAGCTTCAGCGTGCGGAACTCCATCATGTGCTTGATAATGCGCTGGCGTAGATCCGGGTCGGCGATGCGGCCCTTCTCGTCGACGCCGAGATATTCCTTGGCCACCTCGTCGAGCGGACGGGTGTCGCCCGCCATCTGCCGGCGCCGTGTATCCGTGGCGTTGCGCTCGAACTGCAGCAGACGCTTGGCGATGGTCCAGCCGTCGTTGAGCTGCCCCATCAGGTTCTCCTTCGGCACCTTCACGTCGGTGAAGAAGATCTCGGAAAATGGCGACTGGCCCGAGATGATCCTGATCGGCCGCACTTCGACGCCGGGCGTCTTCATGTCGATCAGGAGGAAGCTGATGCCCTCTTGCTTCTGCACGTTCGGATCGGTGCGGACCAGGCAGAAGCACCAGTCGGCAAACTGGCTGCCCGAGGTCCAGATCTTCTGGCCGTTGACCAGATAATGGTCGCCCTTGTCCTCGGCCTTGGTCGACAGCCCAGCGAGATCGGACCCGGCGCCCGGCTCGGAGTAGCCCTGGCACCAGCGCACCTCGCCGCGCGATACGCGGCTTAGGTGCAGCTTCTTCTGCTCCTCGCTGCCGTGCTCCAGCATGGTCGGGCCGAGCAGCGTGGTGCCCATGCCGGTCATGGGGTTGAACGCCCCCATGTTGAAAAACTCCTGCGCGACGATACGGGCCTGCACCGTCGGGAGACCGCCACCGCCATAAGCCTTCGGCCAGCCAGGCGTTCCCCAGCCCTTGGAGGCGACACGCTCCTTCCAGAGCTTCCAGTCCGGCCCGTCCGGATAGCGCGGCATGCTCTGGAAATATTCTTCCAGCTTGGTCTTCAACAACTCCGGAAAGTTCTCCTTGATCCAGGCGCGCACCTCGCCGCGGAAGGCGTCAAGCTTTGTAGTGTCTTCGACTTCGGCCAGGACGTTCATGGAGTGGCTCCGGGATCGTGGACGTTTTGGTTTCAGGTTCGGTCGCAGTGCCGTTCTAATCTTGCATGCTGCAATGCAAAATCAGCGGTGCCGCGACATCGGCAATTCTGGAAGACCATGGCGCACAGCAATTAGCGCGCCTCGTCTCCTTGCGTACATTTCCTCATCGGCGCCATTGCGCCTGTCTTCATTCTTGACTGTACCGCGCGCCCTTCCGCGCGCAACACAGTTGGCGTTCCATTTTCTGAGCACCAAGGCTTTTCTAAGCATCAAGGCTCGCAGGCTCGCAACAGCGCGTTTGTCATTGGACGTATTCTCAGGCCGAGGGATGATCGCGTGGCCGAAACCGGCCCGTGATGCTAAAGGATTGCGTTCCCGCATGGGATTTGCTTTGCCTTCCCTACAAAGGCTTTGACGCGTGTTCCGCCTCGCGACTGCGGAGTGTGCGGGCTATCGCCTTCAAGAAGACGACCAGGAGAGACGCCGATGGACGCCACCGCCCGGAAACTTGACCAGCAAGCGACCGCCTGGTCGCCGGCCCCCAATGCCGCCGAGATCGTCAAGCGCATCCACGCGATGCTCCATCCGCGCAACATCGTCGTGGTCGGCGCCACCGACAAGCCCGGCAACTACGCCGAGCGCATCTGGAACAACCTCGTCAAGTATCAGTATGCCGGCGGCATGTACCCGATCAACGCGCGCCGCGACATGGTTTGGGGCGTCAAATGCTACAAGGATTTTGCCGATCTGCCCGACAAGCCCGACCATGTGCTGGTGCTGGTGCCGGCGAAGTTCGCGGTGCAGGTGATCCGCGACGCGGCGGCTGCCGGCGCACGCTCGGCGACGATCGTCACCTCCGGTTTTGACGAACTCGAGGATGCCGAAAGCCAGCAGCTCGCGATCGACCTCGAGGACGCCGTCAAGGAAACCGGGCTCGCGGTCACCGGCCCGAACTGCCTCGGCAACCTCTCCTCCGGCGAACGGCTGTTCACCAACATCGACGAGCGTCCCGTGCAGATGATCGCCGGCCCAGTCGCCGTGGTCGGCCAGTCCGGCGCGGTCATCATGCAGCTGCGCCAGGCCTTCGAGGACCGTGGCATCGACGTCGGCTACATGGTGACGACCGGCAACGAGGTCGGCCTCGAGACCCCCGACTTCATGCAGTATTTCGCCGCCGATCCGAGCATCGGCGTCATCGTGACCTATCTCGAAGGCGTGCGGAACACGAAGAGCTTTCGCGACGCCTGCAAGGCAGCGCGCGCTGCCGGCAAGCCGATCATCGCGCTGAAGCTCGGCGCTTCCGAAGGCGGCCGGGCCGCGGCGATGGCGCACACCGGTGCGCTCGCCGGCTCGATCGAGACCTTCGACGCGATCTCGACCCGCGAGGGCGTGATCCGCGTGCGCGGCCTCGACGAATTGATCGAGACCACCGAGTGCTTCGTGAGTGTGAAGCCGCCGAAGGGCGACCGCATGGCGGCGGTGACGCTGTCCGGCGGCAAACGCGGCCTGATGATCGACGCGTTCTCCTCGGCCGGCCTCAACTTCAAGCCGCTCAGCAAGAACCTGAGCCAGAGTCTCTCGAAGATGCTCGGCCCGGGCAGCATCGTCGGCAATCCGCTCGACGCCGGCTTCGCCGCCGTGGTCGATCCGACGGTCTACATGCAGTCGGTCAAATTAATGATCGAAGATCCGGACACCGACATCGTCATCATCGACGCGGAATTTCCCAAGGCCCCGCACGAACTGCGCGAGCGCAATATCCGCCTGATCAATGAAATGGCCGGCGCGGCTTCCAAGCCCGTGGTCTACGTCAGCGCCATGTCGGTCGGCGTCAACGAGTTCACCAAGCAGCTCCGCAAGTCGGTCCCGAATGTCTCCTACATGCTCGGCACCGACCGCGCGGTCAGCGCGATCAAGCAGCTGATCGATTACCAGAAGCTGCCGAAGAACATCCCGGACGTGAAGTCGAGCTCGAGTTCATCGGCGAAGGCGACGCTCGAGAAGGCGTTGAAGACCGCCAAGGGTGCGGCACTGGACGAGGTCGCGTCCAAGGCGTTGATGAAGGCCTACGGCATTCCGGTGTCGAAGGAAGGCGTGGCGACGACGCCGGCGGAGGCGGTCAAGATCGCCAAGCAGATCGACTTCCCGGTGGTTGCCAAGGTCGTCAGCGAGCAGATCCTGCACAAGTCGGACGTCGGCGGTGTCGTGCTGAATTTGAAGAATCCGGCCGAGGTCAAGAAGGCCTTCACCGACATCATGACCCGGATGAAGAAGATCAAGGGCAAGCCTGTGATCGACGGCATCCTGATCGCGCAAATGGTCAAGGCCGACCTCGAGCTCGTGGTCGGCGGCTCGCTCGACGCGGAGATGGGACCGGTGGTGCTGTTCGGCACCGGCGGCGTCGACATCGAGTTGATGAAGGACGTCGCGCTCGCCGGCGCGCCGCTCAACGACGCCGACGCCAAGGCGCTGATCAATCGCACCAAGGCCGGCGTGAAGCTCAAGGGCTATCGCGGCAAGCCGAAGCTGCACGAGCCGAGCGTGATCAAGGCGCTGGTCGGCCTCTCCAACCTGATGGCGGACGCCAATGGCCGCATCGCTTCGATCGATGTCAACCCGTTCCTGATCAACGAGAAGAGCGGCGTCGCGGTCGATGCGCTGGTGGTGCTGAACAACGCGGCGGCGAAGAAAAGCGCGGCGGGGCATTGAGGGGATTGGCGACGACAGATAATGAGGCTTGGCGGCGCACGCGTCTCTGCTACCTTCCAGCAAATCCCACAAAATCCACGATGGGGGTTGCGTATGTGGAATGCCACCACGATCGGGGCAGCTGTAGTTCGGTGCGCTTTTCATCTCAGCGCTAACGACGCAATCATCCGTTGCAGCAGAGCCATTCGAGGGGCTTTGGGCCAAAACCAAAAAAGAATGTCTCGACGAGGAAGGCCCGAACAGCAGAACGCTCATCGACCTGGGCAATGTTGTCGCCGGCAAACCTGCCCCGATCTTTGACCAATATGAAAATCACTGCCGGATAGAGCGGAAATCCGTGGTCGGAGACGGAACAGCTTTAGCTGTTACATGCTTTGAATTCTGGGAGAATTTCACAAAAGGTATCGAGGGACAAAAAGCGACCATCAGGCTTTCTCCAGGAGCGGGAGGTACCCTCAAGATAGATGGCATAGCGTACCGACGCTGCGAGGCTAAGCTCGCGCCGGGCCAGTCGGAGCGCTAAATTCCGAGAAAACGCCGCCCGCCCTACTCCGCCGCGATCTGACGCTGCACCAGCGGCGGCGGGTTCGACAGATCCTTCAACAGCGCGGCGCGCTTCGCCCTGCTCTTGTCGTAGGCCTGCTGCTTGACCGGGCCGTAGCCGCGGATGTCGTCGGGCAACGACAACAGCGCGATCGCCGTGAGCTCGGTCTCCGGCGCGAGCAGCTTCAGCACGGTCTCGACGTCACTTTCGTACTCGGCGATGAGCGCACGTTCGAGCCGGCGATCGTGTGAGTAGCCGAACAGGTCGAGCGGCGTGCCGCGCAGGCCCTTCAGGCCCGCCAGCACCTTGAAGCCGGTCATCATCCAGCCGCCGAACATCTTCTTCTTCGGGCGTCCGGCGCCATCGTCGGCTGCCGGCAGCAGCGGCGGCGCGAGATGATAGCTGAGCTTGAAGTTGCCCTCGAACTGGTCGCGCAGCTGCTTCTCGAACGAGCCGTCGGTGTAGAGCCGCGCCACTTCGTACTCGTCCTTGTAGGCGAGCAGCTTTGCGTAGTTGACCGCGGCCGCACGCGGCAGCGCCTCGCCAAATCCCTTGGCATCGGCCGCGCGCTTGACCTTGTCGACCAGCGCACGATAGCGCTCCGCCAGCGCGGCGTTCTGGTAGGCGGTCAGGTGCGCGGAACGATGGGCAATGATCTCGTCGAGCGACATGTCGCCGAGCACCTTGTGCGCGGCGGCTTCCTCATGCCCCGCCATCATTGCTGCGAGTTGCTCGGGCTTGGCCGCAGCGAGCCGGCCGAGCCGGAACGCCAGCGTGTTCATCTTGATCGAGACGCCATTCAGTTCGATCGCCTGTTCGATCGACTGTGCGGTCAGCGGCAGCAGGCCGCGCTGATAGGCGTAGCCCATCATCATCATGTTGGTGGCGATGGCATCGCCGAGCAGCACTTCGGCGGGCGTGGTGAAATCGACGAAGGTCGAGTCCTTGGTCAGCGCGCCTTCCAGCACATGGTTCACCTTGCCCTGCTGGAAATCAAAATCCCGATTGCGGATGAAGTCGGCAATCGGGATCAGGTGGGTGTTGACAATGCCTGTGGTGCGCGGCGCGTCACAAAGCGTGATCGTCTCTTTCGAGGCGGCGACAACCTCGTCCGCCGCGATCACGAGATCGGCAGTGCCGGTGACGATGCGCGAGCATTTGACGTCGTCGGTGTCCTGCGAAAGCCGGATGTGGCTCAGCACCGCCCCACCCTTCTGGGCAAGGCCGGACATATCGAGGATCATGCTGGCGTGGCCCTCGATGTGGGCGGCCATGCCGAGCAGCGCGCCGATCGTAAGCACGCCGGTGCCACCGACGCCGCCGACGGCGATGTTGTAGGTCCGGTCCAGCGATGGCCGGGTCGCGGGCTCCGGCAACTCGCCGATCGCTGCGAGATCGACCGGGCGCGCGCTTGCGCAAGGTGCCGCCATCGACCGTCACGAAGGACGGGCAAAAACCTTTGACGCAGGAATAGTCCTTGTTGCAGCTCGACTGGTTGATGGTGCGCTTGCGGCCGAACTCGGTCTCCAGCGGCTCGACCGAGATGCAGTTCGACTGCACCGAGCAGTCGCCGCAGCCTTCGCACACCGCAGCGTTGATCATCACGCGGCGTGACGGATCTTCCAGGATGCCGCGCTTGCGGCGGCGCCGCTTCTCGGCGGCGCAGGTCTGCACGAACACGATCGCCGAGCAGCCCGGCGTCTCGCGGCAGGCCTTCATGACCGCGTCGAGCTGGTCGCGGTGCGCCAGTTTCGTGCCGGGCGCAATGGTGTGCGTGGGATAGGCGTCCGGAGTTTCCGAGACCAGGTAGATCTCGCGGACACCCTCGGAATGCAGCTGGAAGGTGATTTGCTGCGGCGACAGGTCGCCGTCGACATGCTGGCCGCCGGTCATCGCGACCGCGTCGTTGTAAAGGATCTTGTAGGTGATGTTGGCCTTGGAGGCGACCGACTGGCGGATCGCGAGCGAGCCTGAGTGAAAGTAGGTGCCGTCGCCGATGTTGGCGAAGATGTGCTTCTCCTTGGTGAACGGCGCGATGCCGACCCACGGCACGCCCTCGCCGCCCATGTGGGTGAAGGTCTCGGTGTTGCGATCCATCCACAGCGACATGAAGTGGCAGCCGATGCCGGCAAGCGCGCGGCTGCCTTCGGGGACCTTGGTCGAGGTGTTGTGCGGACAGCCCGAGCAGAAATAAGGCGTGCGCACCACCGGCGCGATCGCCTGCACCTGCGAGGCTTCGCGACCGTGGAACCAGTCGGCCTTGGCACGCAGCAGCGCTGCAATGTCGGGATCGAGCTCCATCGCCAAAAGTCGATCGGTGATGGAGGTCGCGACCTTCGACACCGTCATCTCCTCGGCGAACGGCAGGAAGCGCTTGTCGTGGGAATCCATCTTGCCGACGATGCGCGGGCGCACGTCGTCGCGCCAGTTGAACAGCTCCTGCTTGACCTGGTTCTCGATGATCTCGCGGCGCTCTTCGACGATGAGAATCTCTTCGAGACCGACCGCGAAGTTGCGTACGCCCGCCGGCTCCAGCGGCCAGGGCATGCCGACCTTGTAGAGCCTGAGCCCAATGCGCGCGGCGACCTGCTCGGTGATGCCAAGCTCGCGCAGCGCCTGCCGGACGTCTTCGTAGGATTTGCCCGATGCCATGATGCCGAACCGCGCCTTCGGCGAATCCATGGTGATGCGATCGACCTTGTTGGCGCGCGCGAACGCGATCGCGGCGTAGCCTTTGTAATCCTGCAGGCGACGGTCCTGCTCGAAGCGGTCGTCGGGCCAGCGCAGGTTGAGGCCGCCGGGCGGCAGCTCGAAATCGGTCGGGATGACGAACTGTCTCATTTCGTCGTTGAGGTTGATTTCCGCTGTCGTCTCGACCACCTCGGTGATCGTCTTCATGCCGACCCAGCAGCCGGAGTAGCGCGACATCGCGATGCCGAGCAGACCCATCTCGATGATTTCGTGGATGCTGGAGGGATAGAGATAGGGCATCAGCGCCGAAACGAAGGCGTGGTCCGACTGATGCGGCACGGTTGAGGATTTGGCGCCGTGGTCGTCGCCGGCGAGACACAGCACGCCGCCGTTTTTCGCAGAGCCCGCCGCATTGCCGTGGCGGAGAACGTCACCGGAGCGATCGACGCCGGGACCCTTGCCGTACCAGATGCCGACGACGCCGTCGTACTTCGCGCCCGGCGACAGGTTGAGCTGCTGCGAGCCCCAGATTGCGGTCGCCGCAAGATCCTCGTTCACGCCCGGCTGGAACTTGATGCCGTACTCGGCGAGATGCTTTTTCGCGGCGGTGAGTTGCTGGTCATAGCCGCCAAGCGGCGAGCCGCGATAACCGGTGACGAAGCCTGCGGTATTCAGGCCGTTGGCGCGATCCCGCCGGATTTGCGCCATCGGCAAGCGGACCAGCGCCTGGATGCCGGTCATGAACACGTGGCCGGATTTGGCGGTGTACTTCTGGTCGAGGCTGATTGCGCCCTGGTTTATTCCCATGTTCGCCTCTTCTCGTCGCCCCGGCACATATGAGTTGGTCATATTCAAATAGGGATGCGGCCGCTTCGGCAACAGTCTAAGGCCCTTTCTGCACCCTGCGCAGCAGGAATCCACGCCTCTTTGGTCGACCTCTGCCGGCGCAACTTCATTCCGGCCGTAGCGGGCCCAGGCTCCTGTTGTGTCGCACGGGACCTTAAGCTCGAACCGAAGATTCCGCCGTCCGAATGCAATGCAACAACTCCTGCTCACCGACGCCTAGTCGATCGGTCGGCATCGCGATTCGGAAAATCCTCGCGCCGCGACGCCTCGCGACCAGAGGTCCGCCGACCAAGCATACCTGCTCTCCCGCAATGCCGCCGGAACCGATCAAATCTGCGGAACCACACAACTCCTGCGCGCTTATCGGCTCACGGAAATTGGAGGACAGCCATGGCTTATGTTCCGAACCGTGATGATCCGTTTTTGCCGTCACCGTCGTCGTCAATCGAGGAGATGCGACGCCGCGACCGGATGGAGGGCGAGTTTCAAGCCGACCCTGAACTGGCCGAAGGCTCGGCCAGCAAGACACGCGTTGCACTCTACGCGGTTGCGATTCTCGCCGTGCTGGGCGCATTGTTCTATGGCCTGAACGCCGCGAACAATTCGAGCCAGACCGCGAGCAACACGCCGACCGCGACCGCGCCATCGAACATGGCACGGACGACGCCGGCGCAGCCGCCGATACGCGACGTGACCCCCGGCCCGAATTCATCGCCGGGTACGACTACCGGTCAGGCGCCGACCGCGCCGGCCAAGTAATCGAGCAGCAAATTTTGGAGCGCCGCGGCTCGACCTAGCCGCGGCGTTTCGATTTGTTCAGAACAACGCACCGCGCGCCGCGATCGGCCAGACGAACTCGACGACGGCATTTGGCCCGGCAAAACCGCGCACGCCGACATACCAGTCGTGCAGGTTGACGGTCGGATCGCAGTGGCCGGGGATCAGCAGCACCTTGTCGCCGAGCAGTGGACGATCGTTGCAGCGCGTCAGATCCAGCACGCCGTGCTCGTCTGACGGCCGGCCGTAGCTTGCACCGGCAAAGCCGACCAGCTCCGGCATCCCGCTGTCGTTCGACAGCGCCTTGTGGCCGGCATCGACCACGGCACGCTCCGGGACCGGCGTGCTCATCACCGTGACATAGACGAACAGCGCGTGCTCGAAGTCGGCGAACGCATCGCCATTGGCGACGCGGTTGCGCGCATAGTCGGCATCCATGAACACGTAGGAGCCGGCCTGCAGCTCGTTGTAGACGCCGCTTGCCGCCTCGAACTGGAATGTGCCGGTGCCGGCGCCGCCGACGATGTCGCAGGCAAGCCCTGCCCGCTTCAGCGCATCGATGGTGTCGGCGGTCAACGTCACCGCACGATCGATCGCAGCCTTGCGCTCACCAAAATCGCGGATGTGCTGGGCCGCGCCGTGATAGGCCTGCAGCCCGGCGAAGCGCAGATGCTTTGACGCGGCAATCGTGCGCGCAAGCTCGACGGCGGGCGCTCCCGCCGGAACGCCGCAACGCTTGCCGCCAACATCGATTTCGACCAGCACCGGCAGACGAACTCCCGCCCGCTCGGCGGCGTGGGCAAGCTCGGCGACATTGGCGCGGTTGTCGGTGCAAACCGACACGTCAGCCTCGCGCGCGAGTGCAGCGAGCCGATCGACCTTGCGGCGACCGGCGATTTCGTTCGAGACGAGCACGCTGTTGACGCCGCCCTGCACCATGGCCTCGGCTTCGGACACTTTTTGGCAGCAGACGCCGACCGCGCCGTGCGCGATCTGCATCTTCGCGATCTCGGGCGATTTGTGGGTCTTGGCGTGCGGGCGCAGCTTTGCTTTTGTTTTCGCCACCGCATCCGCCATGCGCGCGAGATTGCGCTCCAGCGCGTCGAGATCGACCAGCAGCGCCGGGGTATCGATCTCGAGCAAGGGCATGCCGGCTTCGGCGGGCGGCGCGATCGTCATGGCAATGGCTCAGGCGTTCTTCGCGCTGACGATCCAGATCGAGGCCGGCAGCGGGATCTTGCCGTCCTTCTCATGTTTCGCCAGCGCCTCGCGGACCGACTGGATCGCCGCAGCACGCACGCTGTCCGGCTGCCCGTCGAGCGCCCGGCTCGCCGGACCAAACGCGATCGCCGCAGTGGCGGCGCCATCGAGGCCGCGCCCGAGCGCAATATCCAGCGCGAGATCATGGGGCTTCAGCTCGATATTGGTGAACCCCGCGCCAGAGAGAATGCGGCACACCCGCTCCTCGCTGCCGAATGAGAACGGTCCGGGATCCTCGGGCCCGAGTTGCGGCATCCGCGGCACATGCTGATAGACCGCCTGCAGCGGGATCATCATCCAGCCATTGGCGCGCGGCTCGCGCCAGCAGGCGAACGCGACCCGTCCGCCCGGTTTGACCGCCTTTCGCAGGTTGGTGAACGACGTCGTCGGATCGGCAAAGAACATCACGCCGAAGCGCGAGAACAGCAGGTCGGCCGAAGCCGGCTGAAATGGATAGACCGTGGCGTCAGCCTGCACGAACTCGACGTTGAGATCCTTTGGCGCGTGCTCGCGCGCGTAGTCCAGCATCGGCCCTGAGATGTCGAGGCCGAGCACCCTGCCCTCCGAGCCGACGCGACGCGCGAGTTCGAAGGTGGTGCCGCCGCAACCGCAACCGATGTCGATGACGCGCTCGCCTTTCGCGGCACCAGCCGCGCCGTGCAGGATGTCGGAGATCGGTCGCAGCAAAATGTCCTGCGTCGCCTGACGCGCAATCCAGTTCTGTCCGCCGGGCCCGTTCCAGTAGGCGATCTGGTCGGCATTCTTCTCATGCATATGAGCCTGGGCCATGGCGTTTCTCCTGTCAGGCCGTTCGGCCTGTTGCGAGGAAGCGTCGCACGCGGGCGCGCGCAAATCCAGCCTCGCCTTGGCGATCGTCGCCTCAGGGATCACGGTCGTAGATGAACTTCGGCATCTCCCAGCGGAAACGGATGGCAAGCAGGCGGAATGTCAGGCCGATGACACAGACAATCAGCGTCGAGAGCCCATGGTTCACGCCAAAATGCGCGGCGCCGACATAGAGCGTTCCGGTTACGACAGACACGCTGGCGTAGAGCTCGCTGCGAAACAATAGCGGCACGTCGTTGCACAGTACGTCGCGCAGCACGCCGCCGACGCAGCCGGTGACCATGCCGGCGACGA
The DNA here is from genome assembly GCA_963763485.1 of uncultured Alphaproteobacteria bacterium. Lineage (GTDB taxonomy): Bacteria > Pseudomonadota > Alphaproteobacteria > Rhizobiales > Xanthobacteraceae > CAWCKS01. The sequence goes on from CAVXOW010000004.1 coordinate 464,741, forward strand.
CTGCGATCGCCAGGCTCTGCCCGGAGTCCAGCGCGACATCGCAGCCGAGAACGGTGAATACGACGAGGCCCACGGCATCGAGCACGAGAAACAGCAAGCGGAAACGGTGGACGATCTGTCCGAGCGGGAATGGTCGCGAGCGCCGCCCCTGCGGTCAGCGCCAGCAGCCAAGGGCTCCTTCACCCAGGCGAGCGGATAGTGGCCGAGCAGCATATCACGGGTCGAGCCGCCGCCGAGCGCGGTGATGCTGCCGAGCACCGCGACACCGAACCAGTCCATCTCGCGCCGTCCGGCCGCAAGCGCAGCCGTCATGCCGACCGCGACATAGGCTGCGATCGACAACACGGCAAGGATGGCGTCCGTACTCCACATCGTCAGTCCTTTGCCGCCGAGCAGGCGCCGCACCTCGTGCAAATCCGTTGCGACGCCAAGGCAGAGTGCACGCATCTCGTCGGTGGCCTGCAAGAGATCCGGCACCATGATCGGCACGCAGCCCGCCGCATGGGCGGCGCGGATGCCATTGTGGGAATCCTCCAGCACCAGGCAGCGTTCAGGCGCAACGCCGAGGTCGGCGGCGGCCTTCAGGAACAGATCCGGGTGCGGCTTGCCGCGGCGGACGTCGTCTCGGGTGGCGACCGCCTTGAAGAACGACGCGAGGTCGTTGGCGTCGAGCTGCCGCTCGACATAGCGGCGGCTCGACGACGTGGCGAGCGCAAGCGGCGTCGCGCGCTGCTCGAGATGCGCAAGGATTTCACGCACGCCGGATTTCAGCGCGATGCCGCCGGCCAGCGCGTCCGCGATCCTTGCGTTGGAATTCTCGAAATAGGTATCGAACGGAAAGCTCGCGCCAAAATACGCGCGGATCATCACGTCGCACTCGGGCCCGGGCACGCCGATCAGCGTGGCGTAGAAATCTTCCGGCATTTCGAAGCCGAGCGCGGCAATCACCTCGATCACGGCATCGCGGATCGGGCGCTCGCTGTCGAGGATCAGGCCGTCGAGATCGAAGATCACGGCGTCGAAGTCTTTAGCGAGGGATTCGTGGCGCATGGTGGTGGATTAGCGGGTCGCCGCGGGCCTGTCATGTGCCGGCGATGGCTGACCACCAGCGCCGCGCAAGCTGCTGATCGGGCGAAGGTTTTCAAGCATTTTGGCAGAGCTTTAAAGAGTGCTTTGGTGCGTGCACCACCGATTGTTGCGCCAAGCGCAAATCAACTCTCGTCGCCGTTCACTCCTGCTCCACTGTGCAGGCGTCGAGATTCCAGCGGCCGCCGAACTTGATCTCGGCCTCGCGCGGCTGCGCGTCCATCCGCCACTGCAAATCGTAGACGAACGACGCCATCGGCAGCGCCGCCGAGCCGCACGACTTGCCGTCCTTGTAGAGCGTCGCACGCGCCGGCAGGTCGCTGCCGCCGCCAGGCATGACCGGGATCAGCGCATAGATCGGCTGGGTACGCACCACGACCAGGAAATGGCCGTCGGGACTTTCGCGGTGCGAATGCCTCAGGAGCGGCAGGAACAGCAACGTGCCGAGCAGCACCGCGGCGCCGCAAATGTTGAGGACGATAAAGGCGCGCCGGCGCGGGTGCATCTGAGGCTTTGTCGCGGCGACGACCGGTTTGGGTTCGAAGTCCACGGCAGGCATAAGCTGCCCCAAGACCCTATTTTCCGGTCCCCTTCGGGCGCATCACCGCTGTGATCTCGGACGGATCCGGCGCCGTGTCGTAGCGTTTGCCGTGCGGCGAGATATCGTCCCACAACGCCTTCGAGCCGACATACACGTGCATTCCGACCTCAAGCTTCGCCTCGTCGTCGAACAGGCCGACCGGCACCCAATAGGAGGATGTGGACCGGTAGGGATGCGGAACCGGCGAGCCGCATCGCGAGCAGAAGTCGGTGCGAAAGCCGGTCGGCTTCACGTAGGACGAGATCAGCTCCTGCCCTGCCGTCCAGGACAGATTTTCTCCTTTGATCATCATCGCCGAGTTTGAGGACGATCCGCCTTCCTTTCGACAAAGCGAGCAGTGGCATTGGTAGATTTTCGGCAGCTCACCGCTGATCTCAAATTTTACCGATCCGCAAAGACAGCTGGCTCGCATGGCCCTTCCCCATCAATCTGCAAGTTGATGAACATATGGGATAGGCCGGGCGCGCTCAATGAGGCGTCAGGCGCCACACTCGTCGGCCAGCACCAGAACCTCGACCGAGCGCTTCACGTCGGGCCAGTCGCGGTCGAAGTCGGCGACCAGGCGCTTGCCATGCCCGTCCGTCGTCGCCCGCATCCAAGTCGGCTCTAGCCGACTTGGACATCATGATTGTCGATCTCGGGTAAACCCGAGATCGAGCGCGGCCCGGTCGAAAAACTGGTACATCGCCTGATGCGCCGACGGATCGCTCGCGCTCCAGAATCGCCAAGCCTTTTGCGCGCCAAACGACTTTGCCGCATCCGGCAGGTGCTCCTTCGAATACCACGCATCGAACGCGGCGCGCTTTAGCGCCTGTGTTGCGCGACCGGTTGAGCCAGCACCTTGGAGACGGACATCAGAGGAACGGGCTGACATGTCGGCGTTGTGCTACTTCCGGACTAATTCCGCCTTTTGACGACCTGGCTCGTTCAAGCCAGCTGTTTGATCGGCTCAACCCGCTCACCGACCCAGGAACTGAGCATGTGGTGGTAGAGAGTGGCGGATTGCCACAGCGTGTGGTGATAGAGCTGTCCCTTCGGCGAGTTTGGCGCGACCTCCTCGCAAAGATCGAGACCCATCATCAGATGGTGCATGTCGACCTCGGCATGCACGCGCCAATATTGCCCGGTATGGATTTTCAGCTTCTTCAGAATGGGAATGACAGCGTTATAGAAGTCGAACGCGACGCCTTCACTGAGCACGTTGAGCACGACGACCTGCACGTCATGAGGATCTCGTATGGCGCTCCGCCAGCAGAAGGACAAGGTATTCATCGTCTCAAGAGTTCGCAGGCACGCTGCCCGGTTCGGCGCCGTTCAGAAATCCATGCTCTTTCATCCAGGCAATGAGCTCGTCGGGATGGTCTGCTTCCTCGACAGCGTGCCTGACAAACACCGGCTGGAAGCGTTTGTCCTGGCACAGCGCGTATCGCACAAAGAGCGCCTGCGTAAATCCGCGAGACTGATGAACGAGCTGATGGACCCACTGCAAATCGTTGGGTCGGTTGGCCCTGGAAAGGTTGGTGAAAAACGGACCTTGGCGAAGCTGCGCTCGGTAGTTCTCAGAGTAATCGAGCAACCATTGCATAGAGTTTAGTTCCTTCTCGAAACAGTTGAGCGCTCGGGAAGCTCGACCGCTTGCGAAGCAAACTAGACAGCAGCAAGTTACAGCTTAACGTCGTTTTTTGTCGAATTGGTTACATCTGTAACGCAATCAATTGCTCGAGTCAGATATTGCCCTACAACTCAATTTCCGTTCCGATCAAAACGCGAGATGCTCGGTGCCAGCCCATGTCGCCCGCTTTGCACCTCAAAGCCAACTCAAGTCGGACATCGCGCGAGGTCCGAAATGGGGCCAGAACCGGACTTGTCTCAAACCGCGCGTCGCTTTGCAATTCTGGCAAACGCTGCGGCCGGGGACAAGCCACGATCATGGCTGGCAGCCAAGATCGCGGGAGCGTTCTCTTTTGCCCGCCGTCGGTGTTTGGTCGCGACCGGCGGGAGGACGGGCGATGCGGGGATCCCTCGGGGAGAAGATCAACCAGGGCGGCACGGCGGACATCCACGCCTGGGCGCCAGGTCAGGTCGTAAAACTGTTCAAGGAAGGTTTCCCGCCGCGGCTCGGCCAGCAAGAGGCGCGGATGACCCGGGCGGTCTCCGCCGCCGGCGTGCCTGCGCCGGAGGTGTTCGGCGAGGTGACGCTCGACGGACGCTTCGGCATCGTGCTCGGCCGCCTCGAGGGACCGACACTGCTGCAGGTCACGCGCAGCGGCGCCGTGACGTTCGCTCAGGCGGGCGCGATCCTCGCGTCCCTCGGCCTGTCCGTTCACAGGATGTCGCCGCCGCCGGAGGCCATCTATCTGCGCGGCTGGATGGACACTGCCTTCAGGCTCTCGGGCGACATCGTGCCGAAGCACATCGCCTCCGGCATCCTCGCGCTGATCGACCGCCTGCAGCAGCCGGGGGACGGGCTGTGCCATGGCGACATGCACCCCGAAAACGTGATCATGACGGCGGATGGTCCGCGGCTGATCGACTGGACCTTTGCGATCCGCGCGCCGGCGGCCCTCGATCATGGGTTCACTCACATCGGCCTGACCGAGTTTGCCCTCGACGTCACCGACAATCCGCAGCGGCCGCTTGCGGTCAATGCGGCCGCGCAATCCGAATACGCGCGGCTGTCCGGCATGCCGGTAGCGGCGCTGAGGCAAGCGATGGAGACCTGGCTGCCGATCGCGATCGTCCGCTACTTCCTGCTTATGGGCGGTCCGACAAGCGAGCGATGGCGGCGGATGATGCAGCGCGCCGAAGCGGCCCTGCACCCGCAGGGCTGAATTCTTCATCGCGCGCGCGTGGCCGTCGATGCGGCTAAATAGGGGTAAGCAGTTGGAAAAGCGCGATAGCTGCCTGAGGCCGACTACAGGTTGGCGCGGAAGAACTCGATGAGGGCGTCGTTGAACTGGTCGTGAAACTGCGCCCGGTCGAAACCAGGCGCGTCTTTGCAGACGTCCGGATTTCGCTCGGCAAAAACCGGCGGGCAAACCGTCAGGAATGAGAAGTGGTGTGAGTTCTCGACCTTGGTGAAGGTGTGCGGCGCCTTGAGCTGCGTGTTGAGCACATCCACGGTTTTCGGGTCGATGCCGTCGCCGCCCTTCTCCGAAGCCCATAGCTGCACCGGGATCGTGATGCCGGCCAGACCCTCTGGCGTGAAAAAGATGGCGAGCGGATCGGCCACCACCGCCGCCTTGATCCGGCGATCGTGCGTCAACGGCTCGGTGGGATATTCATGCGCCCGGATCTGATCACAGACCTTGCGCCCTTCGCACACCGGCAAGCCGAGCCCAAAGTCGGGATCGGCGCCGATGACGACGAGGGCCGTGTAGCCGCCCCGTGAGAAGCCATACATGCCAATGCGACTGGCATCGATCATCGTTGCCACAGGCGCGGCGCCGGTCAGGTAATCGATCACGCGTTTGATCTGCAGGGGCCGCTGCACGTAGACCGACAACTCATAGAACTGGCTTCTGTCACGCACCCAATCGCCGGGATGGTTGGGCGCCGCCACGACAAATCCCGCGTCAGCCAGACGTTCGGCCGTATCGTGAAGCACGACGAACGACCCGCCCGCCCCATGCGAGAGGACGACGAGGGGCACGCCTTTGCCATCACCCTGGCCATCGAATTTGCCATCACGCGCAGCCATCATCGGGATGTCGCCGAAGCTGACCGGAGCGGGTTTGTCTGGGCTCGGATACCAGATCGAGACAATGATCTCAGGACCGCTTGCGTCAGCCGGCACTGTGAGAAGCTTGAGACCGGCTGCGTGGGCCGGTGCACTCATTATCAGCGCGAAGAGAAGTCCGATAAACCCATGCTGGCGCATGCTGGGTCCTTTTGCCTGTCCGCTGTTCTATGCCGCGCCGAGTGTCCGTTCCCGTTCAATGTCGAGTTGCCAGTGCCCATCTGGAAAGCACCGGCTGTCGCAGCTAACCTGAAAACGAAATATCACCCGGCTATTGCGATGAGCATTGTTGAGCGAGCCGTCTGAGAATGATCTTGGCGTCGTCGTTCATCTCGCGAACGATCTCGGCGGCAGGCTGTACGTTCCGAACGAGCGCGACACCCTGGCCCGACCATAATGAAAGCGGCTCGATTTCGCCGATAGTGTCCGGCCCCGGCGTGTAGCTCCTATACCGGTCAGCTTCGCCGCGGCTTGGTGACCTCGCAATGATCTCGCCTTCGCCCGGTCGTTGGCCCGAAGGCGGCCGACCCGCGGCCTCCCAGTCGCGAACAGTGCTGTTACGCAGCACCCGATGTGGCGCATTTGCCCAGCCACCATCGAAGAGATTTTCGCAATAGGCGGTGTCGTTCTCGGAGGCGGCAAGGATCCGACGTTGATATTCAGGATGGATTGACGCCTCCTCAGAGGCGAGAAATCGGGTGCCAACCCAGACACCCGCTGCTCCGAGCGCCAGCGCGGCGGCCATACCGCGACCATCGGCGATGCCGCCAGCGGCAATCACGGGAGTATCGCCGACCGCATCAACGATCGCTGGTACGAGAGGCAACGTCGCGACCGTCCCCCTGACGTGGCCGCCGGCTTCCCATCCCTGCGCGACGATGACATCGACGCCACTGTCGACGGCGCGCCGAGCATCATCGGCGTTGCCCACGGTGTACATGACGTGAGCGCCACCAGCCTTGGCGCGCTTCACCAGGGAGCCGGGGTCGCGCCAAAAGAACGAGATGATTGGCACGCCTTCCTCAAGGCATACCTCGAGACGTTCCTGTTGAGAAAACTCCGTAACCAAATTCACGGCAAAAGGCTGTGAAGTGAGTCCACGCATTTTCCGCACGGTGCCGCGCAGGGTTTCGAGATCGGCGCGCCAAAGCGGCAATGTTCCCAGCGCCCCGGCATTGCTCACTGCCGCGGCAAGACGCACGGGCACTGCTCCGCCCATCGGGGCCTGGACAATGGGAATCTCGATTCCAAGCGTCGTGAATAGCTGTCGCATAGGCTTCTCCCATGAGAGCCGTCAGATGGCATCCAGACCCGCCCTTCGGCCATGATGGCCGGATGGCTCATGCGATTTCGACTGAAGCTTATCGTCGGGTGCTGCGGACTGTCTACATGCCCTGCGAAGGATCCGAATGCTCTCGCCGCGAGGGAACATGATCTGCCTGCTCCGTACTGCGGTCCGAGTCCGTTCCAGGTCAAAAGGCGAAATACTCGCTGCGAGCCCATGTCTTCCGCTTTGCCCTGAAAGCGGACTTAAGTCGGACATCACGCGAGGTCCGAAAGGTGCCGACAACGGTCATTCTGCCAGCGCTTACTCCTGGAGGATTTCGCGGCCTTCCTTCTGCGGCCGGGTTTCGATATCCTTGGCCGCCCAGGGCTCCGCGAGGATCGGGGCAGCAAACGGTGCACCATGAGCATGATCGGCAAGCAGGCCGTCGTGATCGGCGCGGGAATGGGTGGGCTGACCGCAGCGCGGGCCCTCGCCGACTTTTTTGAACAGGTGGTTGTCCTCGAGCGCGACACGCTTCCGTCGCAGCCGGCGGCCCGTGCGGGGATCCCGCAGGGGCGCCATGTCCATGCCCTGCTGCTTGGCGGTCAACGAGCTCTCGACGAGCTGTTCACAGGCTTCGAGCACGATCTCGTGCAGGCGGGAGCCGTGAGACTGCGGTCGGGGCTTGATCTTCGCTCCGAGACCCCGAACTACAATCCATTTCCGCGACGTGATCACGGGTGGCACAACTACGCGGCCTCAAGGCCCGCCATCGAACATGTTGTGCGACAACGGGTAGAAGGTTGCGCGACCATCGAACTGTGCCAGCGCAGCCGGGTCAAAAAATTGCTGGCTTCTCCAGATGGAGAGCGGGTCGTCGGCGTCAGCTATGAGAACGAGGATGGTGCGAGCGATACGATTGCGACGGATCTCGTGGTTGATGCCTCCGGAACAGCAGCGCTCACGCTCGACTTGCTGCAATCGATCGGCCGACCAATGCCGGAGGAAACCAGAATTGGCGTCGATCTAGGCTATGCGAGCTGTGTCTTTGCCATTCCCGATGACGCGCCGACCGAGTGGAAGGGCGTAAGGACCATCGGAGGGCGTCCAAACGTCAGGCGAGGCGGACTGCTGATGCCACTGGAGGGCAACCGCTGGATGGTATCCCTCGGCGGAGCTCATGGCCTTGTGCCGCCCGGCGATCCCGAGGGCTTTCTGACGTATGCAGAAGGGCTGTCGACACCGACAATCTATAACGCGATCAGGCACGCCAAGCGAATTGGAGATGTCGCGCGCTACGGATTTCCCGAAAGCATGCAGCGCCATTTCGAGAGGATCGACAAGTTTCCCGCTGGACTGCTGCCAATCGCCGATGCCATCTGCCGCTTTAATCCTGTCTACGGGCAAGGTATGAGCGTGGCGGCGCAGGAGGCGTGTCTGCTGCAGCGGCTTCTCGGGAGATTGGCGGAAGACAGCAATCCAAATGTCGCGCTAGCGCTGTTGTTTTTCGCTGAGGTGCAAACGTTGATCGACACGCCATGGTCGGTGGCTACACTCGACTTTGTGTTTCCGGAGACTCGCGGGCAACGTCCGGCCGATTTTGAGAACACGCTTAGATTTGGCGCTGCGTTAACAAAACTTGCTGCAGAAGATGCCGACGTGCACAGGCTGATTGCCGAGGTGCAAAACCTATTGAGGCCTCGCAGCGCGTATAACGATCCAGCGCTGGTGCAGCGCGTCGTCGCGATGATGGCCAACTCGTAAGTCGATCCAGCGGCCTTTTATGATCGATTCGGTTTACCCGCGGGCAGTATCACAGCCACTGTCCTGCAGCGACCAAACGAATCAAATTTCACCTGGCTTTGACCAACGCGATGTCCGAGATGGGGTCATTTGCCGACATTAAGTAGTTAAACGCGATGTCGGCTTTAAGAGCGGACGTCGCCCGCTTATGAGTACACGCTCTAGTTCGGGTCTGAGCCAAGAACGCTCACATCGAACCAAGCCTGCCCCAATTGCGCTTCGCGAACTACGGCACATGAGACGCAGTTCACAACACCTGTCGACGACCTGCGGCGATCCCTCTCAAGTTTCCGACCGGCTTGCCTCACGATTTGATCAGCCGCTGCGAGGTCCGGAACACGAGCAACAGCACCAGGCCGGACGCCATCATGGCCGAGGCGAACAGGATCGGCGCTGCGGCATCGCCGGTCACGTCGCGGAATTTGCCGGCCAGCGCCGGCAGGATCGCCATGCCGAGATAGAACAGTGTGAAGAACACGCCCATGCCGACCGCGCGGTTTTGCGGCGACAGCACCGGCGCGAGCAGGCTGAAGATCGGCCCAGCCGGCAGCGAAGTTGCGATCACGAGACAAAGCAGCACAGCCACCGGCGCGCTCGCGAACGGCAGCGCCAGCGTCAGGAGCGATGAGAGCACGAAACCCGCCACCATGAACAGGTCGGGACGCTTGACGCGCTCGACGGCAAAGCCGGCGAGCGGCACCAGCGGAATGGTGCCCCAGCCGAGCAGGCTGACGATGCCGCCGGCGCTCTGCAGCGAATATCCGGCGCGCGTAAAAAGCTCCGGCGAGAAGTTGACGAGCAGGATGAAGCCGACATTGAAGACGGCCCAGATCGAGCCGGCGACAATGGCGAGCACCCACTCGCGTTTCGTCAGACGAATGCTGAACGCGCCGCCGGTGGCCTGCGGCGCATCGGGTGCGTCGCGATAGAATGCGGCAACCAGGCCAAGACACAGCAAGGCGAACGCGGCGCCAAGCAGCATCACGGCCTGCCACGACCACGCCGCCGCAAGCGGCGGAAACAGCAGGAAGGAAAAGCCGATGCCGAGCGGCCAGCTCGCGATCAGGATCGACATCGCGGTGACGATCTCCTTGCCCGAAAACCAGTCGGTGATCATCTTGGTCAGCATGATCGACATCGCGATGCCGCCGACGCCGCTGACGAGGCGGCCGGCGACGGCCAGCCCGAGCTGGTCGGACGCCGTCATTGCGCCGCCGACAGCCATCAGCGCGAGGCTGACGAGGACGATCTGCTTGGCGCCAAAGCGCTGGCCGAGCACGCCGCTCGGCAGCGCGACGACCGCGCCCGGCAGCATGTAGAGCCCGATCAAGCTGCCGAGCCAGGTGAAGTCGATGTGCAGGCGATCGATCAGCAGCGGCCCGACCGCGCCGATGGTCTGAAACTGAAACGACATCGCCGCGCGCGCCAGAAACAGCACGAGCAGGATGAGCCATCGGTTTGAGGTCACGGGTGATGCTTTCGGAGGCACGGTTGTGGGCTAGTGGTCAGCCTTCGCTGGCGCAGTCAAGTGACAGCGGCTGGCAGCATTTCGAGGACGGCTTCAATCACCTGCACGAACCGCTCCGCGGCCCGACGTCCGCCAAGCCCCATATGCCGGGCGCAAATCCGGCGTCCTGACAGCGCAGTCCGCTTGTGTGATGGACGTCACTTACGACGCCGGCCGGCTCGCGGCTTGGTCCTCAGCACGCGGTCGCTTCCTGCGGCCGACAACTGGAGGACATCCCATGAAAACCGCTCGCATCACTCTCTTTGCTTTTGCCGCCGCCATCGCACTCAGCACGCTGGTCGCCTCCGCACCCGCAAAGGCCACCGACTGGAGCTGGCTGTCGAACAAGCAATATATCGACTGCCTCAATTTGTTCGCCAACGGCGACTTCCTGACGCCCGCGAACGCGTCGCCCGCAGAGCGCGCTGCGAAGCGCGAACAGGGACGCCGCTATTGCAATCGGCAATTCTACGGCCACGATTGATCAAGCGCCGCCTGAGCGAACAATCGACGCACGAGGCCGCCCCAGCTGGCGGCCTCTTTGCTTTTCGGGCGCGCTTTCGGTGCCAAAACAAAAGACCAATCGATAAGGCCGTCGCCGGAATCTGGTACCCGAGCGATGCACTAGTCGCTTCGCGGCGTCTTGCGCCCTACACGCAGACAGTCGCTGCAAAATGGCGAGATCGCGGGACGCGGCCTGCCGCTGATTTGCGGCTCGATTGCGCCTCAAGCCCAGAGGTTGTGCTATGGTTTGGTCCGCGCGTTGTGGACGAAGCCTGTGAGGCGACGGCACTTCATCGCGCTGTTCGGAAATGCAGGGGTGCCGACCCAACCGGCCATAGCTGAAGCGAGGCTCCGGCTAAGGGAGATGACCGATGACCGAGTACTTCAAGGCTGAGCGTCGCCTGCCGGCCGGCTTTGATTTGAAGGGCCACATCGACCGGCTCGAGGCCGACGGCTACACGATTCTCGACGAGTTCATGAGCGCCGACTGCTTGGGGCGTTTCCGGAAAGGACTTGCGCAGCATCTCGGGACCCATCGCGGCCGGAATGCCTTTGAGGGCTTTACCACCGAGCGGGTCTATACGCTGGTGGGCCGCGGCGAGGTCTATGAGGAGATCGCCTCCGATCACCGGCTGCTCGCGATTCTCGACCGGCTGCTTTTGCCGAACTACTTGCTGAGCGGCGATCACGCGATTTGCATTTATCCCGGCGAGAAGGCGCAGAACCTGCACTTCGACGACAGCTTCTATCCGTTCCCTCGGCCTCGCCCTGCCCTCAGCATCTCGACCATCGGCGCAATCGATGCCTTCACGCCCGAAAATGGTGGAACAGTAATGTACCGCGGGAGCCACAAATGGACCTCAGAGCGGATCGACGCGCTGCGGACATCGTTGGCGCGCGGCGAAACCACAGAGGATACCGAGTGCCGGCTCCAGTTGACGATGCCGGCCGGCGCGCTCTGCGTCTTCCAGGGCACACTCCTGCACGGCGGCGGCGCGAACACCAGCAACGCCCCGCGGCTCTCCTTTACTAACCAATACTGCGAGCCGTGGGCGCGACCGCAGGAGAACTTCTTTCTCGGTGTGCCGAAGGAGAAGGTGCGGCACATGAGCCGCGAGATGCAGATCCTGCTGGGCTACGAACTTCGTCGCCCCGGCGACATCATGGGCCAGGTCGGCGGCTACCATCCGCTCAAAACGCTCGACCCTGACTTCGTGCTGCCCGTGCTGCGCCAGACCTGAGGCGCCCGCATCTCGGTTGACCGGGCGGCGGACCTCAGGCTTTGTTGCGAGGCAGAACTGGTGCCCCCAAAATCGTGTCCGATGTCGTCTCCTCACGATGAGCTGTGCCGGCTGACGGCAACCGAGGCAGTGCTTCGCCTGAAGCGCCGTGAGATCACGCCGCTCGACCTCATCGACGCCGCGGCGCGCCGGATTGCGGACGTCGAGCCGGCGATCAATGCGCTGCCGACCTTGTGTCTCGATCGCGCGCGTGCCCATGCCGAGAGACTGATGCGCGGTAAAGGTCGCGAGGCCGAGGCTGAGCCTGGCTGGCTGTGCGGCCTGCCGGTCGCCATCAAGGATCTCACCGATGTCGCAGGCGTGCGCACGACCTACGGCTCAGCGATCTTCCGCGACCATGTGCCGACGCGTTCGCACCCGGTGGTCGAACGGATCGAGCGCAGAGGCGGCATTGTCATCGCCAAGTCGAACACGCCGGAATTCGGCGCCGGCGGCTCAACGTTCAACGAGGTGTTCGGCCGCACCCGCAATCCGTGGAATACCGCGCTGACCCCGGGCGGCTCGACCGGCGGCGGCGGCGCCGCGCTCGCGGCCGGCGAGGTCTGGCTCGCACACGGCTCCGACCATGCGGGAAGCCTGCGTCGACCCGCCACCTACTGCTCGGTCGTCGGCTTGCGGCCCTCGCCGGGCCGGGTCACGCGCGGCACGTCCAACAATTTGTTCTCGCCGCTCTCGGTGCAGGGGCCGATGGCACGCACCGTGGCCGACGTGGCGCTGTTTCTCGATACCATGGCGGGCCTGTGTCCGCGCGATCCTCTGACGTTCGAGGCGCCACATCCTTCGTTCACCGCCGCGGTTGCGAGCCCGATTGCGCCGAAGCGCGTCGCCTGGACCGCCGACTTCGGCGGCAAGGTGCCGGTCGACCGCGAGACGCGGGAGATCTGTGCCAATGCGGCGCGCCGTTTCGAGGAGCTCGGCGCGGTGGTCGAGGAAGCCACTCCCGACCTCGGCAATATCGCACAGGCCTTTCTCGCCCTGAGGGCGCAGCATTTCGTGGTCGAGCGCGAGCTGATGCTCAGAGCGCACCGCGACCAGATCAAGCCTGATATCATCTGGAACACCGAGCAGGGCTTAAGGCAGTCGCCGAGCGAGCTCGCCGCCGCCGAGCGCGAGCGCGCCGCGCTGTTCCGGCGCACGAGCGAGTTCTTCGAGACGTACGATCTTCTGGTGTCGCCCGGGAGCCTCGACGCCTGCGTTCGATGTCGAAATGCGGATGCCGGCAACGATCGATGGCAGGAAACTCGAGAACTATCTCGGGGGCTCGCTGATCACCGCGGCAACCACCATGATGGCCTTGCCGTCCATTGCCGTGCCATGTGGTTTCGATCGGTACGGCCGCCCGGTCGGCTTGCAAATGGTCGGCCCGCATCGCGGCGAGGCTGAGCTGTTGCAGGCCGCGGTGCTGTTCGAACAGATGATCGGGCTTTCCGCGCTGGTCCCCATCGATCCACGACCCGGCGCCGTGCCGCCGACCGGCTGACGGCCGCATGCGGGTCGTGGCTCATGCCCAAGATGCCGACTAGCGATTATTGGGACGGAATTGGGAAGGAAACAGATGGAGCTACCGATGCAGGAAACTTCATCCGTCAGTTTTAGCGGCGTGTTTGCCTTGCGTGACGGCGTCAGGGAAGAAGAGTTCTTGCCTCGATTGCACGCCTTCTTGCAGCATTTCATAGATATGGGTTTTGCGACGGACTATCGTGTCATGCGCCGCGAAGCGCTGGACGGTTTTGGCAAGACACTACCGGCTTTCAGGTATCGAGGTGAACTCATCTATCCAGACCTGCAGCGAGAGCATGCCGCGTACGCCTACGTCAAACAACGTGGCGAGCAAGTACACTCGCTCCACGTCGCGATGAACTCACTGGTCAAACCCGACGCAGACTTCTTTCTGGAAACGCAGATCGCATAGGGTATGAATGTCTGGGCCTCTGGCCCGTAACCGAGGCGGCGTGGTTCAGCAGCGAAGTCCGCTGACGGGTGTAGAGCAGATTTGTTTGCTCGACCCGAGTTCTTCGGCTCCCGCCCATAGCAGATGTCCGAAGCGTCCGAACTCGTATTTTTGTCAGTCTATGACCTTGCGACCACGCGCCAGCACCGCTGCAATGGGAATTGCGAGGTTTTCGTCACGGCGGAAACGTTCAGCCTGACTGTCGATGTCATCAGCAATGGCGGCGAGCGTTGACGGCTCTTGCGCCGCGATGAGCGCTGCCATTCGCGCGGTGCCAGCCGAGAGCGCCGCAAGCAATGCACGTCCATTCGGTAGCAACCACTCAGAGCGAACGATTTCCGCAGACCTGTCAGCAAAAGTCGCCGCTTCGAGGATCCGTAGGCATTGATCAATTCGGTCCAACGCTCCTCCCGGCGGCGGAGCCTTCAAGGCCGAACGACTGCCGTGCCGATCGACCGCGTCGAAAACCAGTGACCAGGCCGTGTTCTCCTCGGGCGTGGCCCACGTCGTGAAGGCCATGCGCCCATCCGGTTTGAGCACACGCCAGCACTGTGCAAGTGCCAATTCGGGCCGAGGAACGTGATGGATTCCGAAGCCCGATACGACAGCATCAAATGCGCCGTCCGGATACGGCAAGTTCTCGGCGTCTCCCTCGGTCACGACCACTTCGGGATGGTTGCTGCGGGTAATTCCAACCATCTCAGCCGAAAAGTCGAGGCCGTGAGCGGCGGCGCCGCGCGCCGACGCAGCAGCCGCGAGATCGCCTGGCCCACACGCGACATCGAGCACATGCTGACCGGGCGAAATTTCAGCGGCTTCCAGCAACGGCCTGATGTAGGGCGCCGTCGCATGAGCAAAGCTGTTTCCGTAGCTCGAAGCGGCACGTTGCCAGCCGGCGTGCTCGAAGGCGCGGACGGCTTCGGGTTCAAAGCTCATGATGCACCAACCTGCGCGGACAATTCGCCCACGGTGATTTTAAGCAAGTCTGTCTGTTCGTGTCGACATGGATCTGTCGGCTTTTGGGCCCTTAGCGGAGCTGCTGCCATATCGGTGTTGATGCCGGCTGTTGAGGGGAACGCAGACGTTTGGCCAACGGCTCGTGGCGTTGTGGGCATGTTGCTGCTGAGCTTGATGCCAGGCACCAGCGCATCATACGCCGCTCTGGTTTGGGAAGGGGCGCCAGCGCGGCGAACTTGTTGCGCTGCTCGACGGATCGTGCGCAACTCGCGCGGCCGGAGCTATAATAGCTTGGGAGGAAACCGTCATGTTCCACCGGCTGACGCGTACGGGGCTTTGGGCGAGTGCGCTCGTTGCCGCCCTTATCGGTGCTCCGCTTTCTCAAACACACGCCCAAGAATCGAGCAAGGGCTATCCGACCAGGCCGATCACGCTGATCGTGCCGTATCCGCCGGGCGGCGGCGTCGATCTGATAGGGCGGCTAGTTGCGGAAAGACTGACGGCGGCGCTCGGCCAGCAGGTAATCGTCGAAAATCGCGGGGGCGCGGGCGGCATGATCGGCACGCGCGATCTCGCCAAGGCAGCTCCCGATGGTTACACCCTCGGAGTCGGGACGAGTGGGATCAGCCTCAGCTCCAGTGCCGGCTATGACGTCAACAAGGATTTTTCGCCGATCGGCCTGATCGCCTCCACGCCGATCTTGATCGTCGCTCATCCGTCGTTTCCAGCAAAATCGCTGGCCGACGTGATCGCGCTCGCCAAGCAGCAGCCCGGCAAGCTGACCGCTGGCACGCCGCCAGCGCCCACGATCAACTATTTCGCCACCCAGCTTTTCAATCTGGCAGCCGGCGTTGACATTACGGTCGTCACCTACAAGGGCACTGCACAGCTTACCAACGACGTGCTCGGCAACCACGTGCCGCTCGGCTTCGATACGATCCCGGCGGCGGTCAGCAATGTGCAGGCTGGGCAATTGCTGGCGATTGCGGTGACTGGGCCGACCCGCTCGGCGGCGCTGCCCGAGGTACCGACGGCAGCCGAGTTGGGCCTGCCCGGATTCGACGCCGTGCTGTATTACGGCCTCACCGCACCCGCAGGCGTACCAGGGCCGATCATCGATCGGCTCAACAAAGAACTGCGCACGATGCTGGCGGACGAGGACTTCAAGAAACACCTGATCTCCGTCGGCGACGATCCGGCGCCGAGCACGCCCGAACAATACGCGGAAAATATCAAGCGCGAGGAAGGTAAATGGGCTGCGCTGGTCGCGAAGCTCGGTTTGAAGATCGAGTAGCAACTGCGACATTGCGGGCGTTCGTGCCGCTGCTAGTGTTTAGGGGCATATTTGGAAGGAAACACCGCATGCAGTCAGTCGGCAGCCACATTCGAGCGCAGCCGCTTCTCGCTGTTCGCGACGTGCGTGCAAGTACGTCATGGTACGAGCGGCTATTGGGTTTAGTTCGTCTGGGACCAAGCGATCACGACAATATATACCAACAATTGCTCGACAATGGGCAACTGGTGTTGCAACTGCACAGTTGGAACGACGAAGATCATCCGAACCTTACTGACCCGGAAAAGGGGCCTTGGGGTCACGGCGTTTTGGTTTGGTTCGAGGTTGACGATTTCAACGCCATTGTGGAGAGAGCGCAATTGTTGCAATCGGAGATACTGCTAGGTCCCGAAGTGAACGAGAACTCCGGTCGCCACGAATTGTGGGTTCGTGATCCCGACGGATATGTAGTGGTTGTAGCCAGCGGTAACTGAGGGCTTAGTCAGCAATTGGGCACAAAGCGTCGTTTCGTTGTCGGCATCGATTGTCGACTATCGGGGGCAAAGCGGACCTAGTTTGGACATCGCATTTGGGTAGCGATTGACTCGAAGCGGACATTGGCAAACTCGATCGGGCGCAAACCATCTGATTGTCGCCGGTGCGCCAAGCCGCTATCGTCACGCGCGCTGAGGTGACTTGAATGTCGGTCCTGGAAGACAAGGATGCCATCCGCGAAATCATGGCCGCCTATTGCCATGCGCTCGATACCTGCCGCTTCGCGGATGTGGCCGGCCTCTTTGCTGACGACGCGGTGTGGACGACCGACTATGGCGAGGCCAGGGGCCGCCAGGCAATCGAGGAAATGCTGCGCAACGTCGTGCCGGCCAAAGGAGAAGGGCCGCAGCGCAAGCACTACACGACCAACATCATCATCAAGGTAGACGGCGACCAGGCAAGCTCGGTATCGGACTATCTGGTGGTGCGAGAGAGCGGCGCGAACCTCATTCCCGTCATGGGCGGCACCTACAAGGATCAGTGGGTGCGTCAGGACGGAACATGGCGGTTTAAGCGCAAAGAGATCGTGCACGACATCGGCGGCGACATGGCGCTGAAGAATGGGCGCTGAAGAATGGGCGCTGAGTGGTCAGTCTTCGGCGCAGCGGTCCGCGTTCGCGGCGAGAATTCTGCAATTGGCCACTCATGACTGAAGCTGATTTGATGCTGCTCGATACGGAGAGAGACACATGCCAACCGATCGCCTGACACCAGGGCTCAAAGCCGAGATCGTCACGACAGTCGACGACAAGCTTGTGGTCAAGCACATGGGAGGCGATGGCGTGCTGTCCACGCCATCGATGATCGGGTTGATGGAGCGTGCCGGCATCGAGGCCGTACAGGCATATTTGCCCGAAGGGCACACCACCGTCGGCTTCGAGGTGAACGTCAAGCATTTCGGGGCCACCCCAAAAGGCAAGAAGGTGACGGTGAGCGCCGAGCTGCTCGAGGTTGATGGGCGCAAGCTCCGATTTAAGGTCGAGGCGCACGACGAGGACAAGAAGGTTGGCGACGGCACCCATCGGCGCGCAATCATTGCCGTTCAGCGCAGGGACTGATCTGTTTCAACCGAGGTCCCGACTTGGAGCGGGTCCACTTCTGGGCGCCCTTCAGACCTCCTTGCTGCACCGCGCAATGTCCGAGTTCGAGAGCGAAGCGGGCCCGGCGCCGGCATCGCGGCTGTCAGTTCATGACCCCGGCGGACAACAGCGTTCCGTCGCACAATCGCCTCGCACATAAAATCTTGACGTTTGGGCCCTCATCGTGTGCCGTGAGCCCATGAAGCCGATTTCAGTTCATACTGCTCGCTTTTGTGACCGTTGCATCGCCGGTGGCCGCGGAGACCATGAATTTCGAGCAGGCAACCGCACTCCTGGGCGCGAGCTGCAGCAAGGACATCGACGATAATTGCCGCGGCGTTGGTCTCGACCCCGCCCGCCTGAAGGAATGCTTCCTTCGAAACCGGGACAGCCTTTCGCCGAAGTGCCAGGACGATTACCCACGCGCCTTCAGCGCCATCGAGCAACGCATCTCGGCGCGCGCCACCCTTGCGAAGCTGTGCAATTGGGAATTGAACCATTTGTGCGGCGAGGTCCGACAGGATCCCGTCAAAGGGCTGCAGTGCCTGCTGGAATTGACCAAAAAGGCCACGCCAAACTGCAACAAAGCGATCAGCGCAGCGGACTACCGGTGATGCGGTTTTCAAGGAAACGCTGCGGAATCGGCTTGCTGGCGATCGCATTCGTGTTGCCGACGCAGCCAATGCGGGCGCAGACGGCTGCTCCAGCTGCAAACCTGGTCGATCAGCTGGTGGGTCCCGAAACGCCTGCCGATATCGATGTCGCCGCGTTGCGCCAGCAGGCGGTTGATCGGGTCAAGTCGAAGGCCGATGCGACCGCGTTGAAGCGTCCGCCGGTCGCGCCGCAGCTTCTGAAGCTGCCGCAATTCAATTTCGACGTCGCGTTCGATCCGGATTCTTCGGTGATCAGGCCGCAATCCTACCAGACCATCGGACGTATCGCGGATGCCCTGTCCGATCTAAAGCTGCTGCACTACACCTTCCTGGTGATCGACCACACCGAAGCCGCAGGCCGCCGCGACGCCAACTTGACGCTTAGCCAGCGGCGGGCCGACGCGATCCGCGAGGCCCTGGTGGGCGCCTTCAAGATTTCAGCCAAGCGGCTTCAGGCGCTCGGGCTTGGGGAGGAGCAATTGCAGGATTCCTCCCGTCCGGCGTCGCCGGCCAATGTCAGGGCCCAGATTGTGACGATTGGAGAAGTCGCTGCCGCGGCTCCAAGCCAGCCGACGGCCAGCGGCGTCCAGCCGGCGAAGAAAGGTTCGGCCGCTGGGTCGAAGAAGCGCCGCTGAATCAGTGATCGGAACCCAGGAGCTCGCTTAGCAACTCTCTCCGATGCGCTAGTTTGCAAACGCGTTGCCGTCCTGAACCGAGCAGGACGCTGTCCCGGCCGACACCGATTCGAACTCGACTGTCTTACCCGTCGCGTTGCTGCGTGCGGATGCCACGCCCGAGCCGGCCTTGCCGCTGACAACCTCCGCGCTGCACGACGACCCGCCGTCGAACGTGATGCTTATTCTTCGGCCGAGACCGCCATTGTTCATGGTCGCCGTTAGCGTGTTGCCCTGGAACGAGACTGCACCCGCGCCTTCGCTGTCTGAGCCTGCCATTCCCACGCGATCCTTCGTGCCCGTCGCGCGCCGCGACGCGGAGACCGAAGACAGTCTTTTGAACAGCTGGCCCTTGCTGCTGACATAGATTGAATAAACGAAAGGAAGCGACACGGTCTTGAACGCGGTCTCCCCCGCCGCGCGTTGACTACGCGCTTCATCCCAACTGACCCGCAGTGTCTTGCCGTAAAAGCTTTGCGGTGCAGCCACCGCATTCGTCGCCAGTGTAATTCCAGCGCACAACGCGACGTATCCAAGATTCTTCATACGTTAAGCCTTTAACTCTGGCTCCCGCGCGTTACAGCAAGCCACTTGCGCGTTCAAGAGTTGCGTATGACATGTCCGTTCGGGCGATTTCTTCGTCCAGAAGCGCGATGCAGGCCGCGCGATACACGGCGCACTCGTCGGATATCGGAAGGTGTTGCATGATTGCCTCGCAGAGCCTGCTGAATTTCTACAGGCTCAACCGATGCATATCGCGTGAGTTCCTCCCATCGCGATCTTGCTGGCGCAATCAGACGACGGACGTTGGCAATATCTCCGCCGGTTCAAGCTCTACATGAAGCGCTTCATGTTTGAGCTGAAGTTGCTCAAAAGATTGCCGCAGCGATTATCCCCATGAACTTCCGCACTGCGATTTGATCCCGCGCGCGAACGGTGTCACCGTTTGCTGCAGCGCGTGTGCTTGAGACAAATCGGCGCGACGCCGTGTTTGCCCCTCCGCCCGCCGCACCTCGCCACCAAACCGATTGGAGCGGTTCCAATGGCTAGCGACAGTCTGGCGTCCATTGTTGCCTTTCAGCAACCCAAAAGGGCGAAGCGCAGCGCCCAACGCACGCGCACGCAGCGCAAGCGGCAAAGGGCCAAGGCCCCTGCCCCGCCGGAAACTGAAGCTGCTCCCTCTCAAGATGTTGAATTGCGATCTTCCGACACATTGATCCCGGCGGAGTTTTCGACGGCGGAGTTCTCGTCGGAAGATTTGACCGTCGCCGAACCATCTGCCCCACCGCCCTCGCCTGCCACATCGGGCGTCATCGCGCCGTCGCGGCCGTGGATCGCCGCGATCCTTCTGGCGGGCGCGGCGCTGGCGCTCGCCGGCGTCGGCATCACCACGAATGGCTGGTTCGCCCGCTCGCTCGGCGCGAGCGATACCGCCGGATGGCTGTTCCTGGCGATCGGCGTTGCCGCCGATCTCGTCGCGCTGGTGATGCCGTCATGTGCCGCGACACTCTGGCAAGCCCGCCAGCGCTCCACCTCGCTTGCGGGTTGGGCGGTGTGGGCGATGACCTTTGTCTTTGCGGTCACCGCCGGCATCGGGTTTGCGTCGGTCAACATCACCGATGTGGCCGCGGCGCGAGCGGCGCGCGTGACGCCCGCGGTTGCGACCGCTCAATCAGCCTTGAGCGACGCCATGGCGGCGCGCGACCGCGAATGTTTGAATGGCGTCGGAAAATTCTGCCGCGAGCGCGAAGCTGCGGTCGCCGAACGCCGCCAGATTCTCGATACCGCCATGGCAATCGGTCGAGCATACGTCGGACCCGCAAACCGATGCCGCGATCAAACTCGTCGCATGGGTGAGCCATGGCTGGCTGCGGCCATCGGGCGACGACTTCGCCATGCTGCGCCTGATCCTGCTGGCGTTGCTGCCGCAGATCGGCGGCATTTTGCTGATGGTCAGCCGATCAGCGCTGCGGGGCGGCGGGAGCTGATTTCCGGAGACGCGCAAATCGAACCCAGCGCCTCAGGGCGACAACGGACCAGATCGCCTCGACCATCCCGAACGGCCAGGCGCCTTGCAGGAATCCGTAAGCCGATGCGAGCACGCAGGCGATCGCGAATGGCAGGGCGTAGAACTTGCTCCTCTCCTCGAGCGCATAGAAGACGAGCATCATCGTCACCGCAAGCAGTCCAAAACCGGTCAGCCAGTCCATTCATCTGCTCCGCTGTGTGCCTTTTGCGACGCCGAGGGTACCGAACACACACGGCTCGAGCAGCGGCCAGGCAGTCGCCACCCCGGCCAACAGTGTTGCCGTGATCATCAGCGCCGCCACCGGTCCCGTCATCCGGCGCTTCTGCCGGAAAAGCTGCCAGCCGATCCAAATCCAGGCTCCGATCACGATCAAGGCCGCAAGCCTGCTGACCCACCCTTGCGCGTGATCGAGCAGCGCGAGGATCCCGCCGACACTGCCGACGATAACCGGCGGCAATGTCAGGGGCAGGATACAGCAGGCCGTGCAGGCCACCGCGGCGATTGCCGTTGCGGCCGCGACGCGAGGGCCGCGGCGTTCGACGCCCTTGTCCTCATTGCACCCGCAGGTTTGCGGCGTGTCGCATGCAACGCTGCACGATGGATCAATAACGCTCATGTGATTCCTCCGATGGCTGTTTCGTGGAGGCTCAAAGAGGTACCTCCTCAAGCCACTTGAGGTTCAAGCCCTGATTTGGAGGAGCAAATGCGGATTGGTGTTGTGGCGGAGCGGACCGGCGCCTCGGTGCCGACGATCCGCTACTACGAGGAAATCGGGCTGCTTCGCCACGCCGCGCGCAGAGGCGGCCAGCGCGACTACGACAATGAAGACCTTCGCCGTGTCGCGTTCATCCGGCGATGCCGCAACTTCGATTTCTCGATTGAGCAGATACGCGTGCTGCTGTCGCTCATTCAAGGCAATAGCCCCTGCGCCGGGGCGCGGTCCGCGGCCGAGGAACGCCTCGCCGAGATCCGCAGCAAGATCGCTGAACTCACTGTCCTCGAAAGCGCGATCGCTTCATTGGTCGACACCTGCAAGACGGTCTGCCACGGAGGGACGGCGTCCGAGTGCGTCATCCTCGACGCGCAGCCTGCCAGATAGCGCGCCGTGATTCACAGGAGCGGCGACGATGGCAGGTTCGCACTCCCTCACAACGGCAGATTGTCGTGCTTCTTGGCCGGCATCTCGATCTTCTTGTCGCGCAGCATGGCTAGCCCGCGGGCGATGCGGCGGCGGGTCGAGTGCGGCATGATCACGTCGTCGACGTAGCCGCGCTCGGCGGCGACGAACGGCGACAGGAAACGGTCCTCGTATTCCTTGGTGCGCGCTGCGGCTTTGTCCGGATCGTTCATGTCCTGGCGGAAGATGATTTCCACCGCGCCCTTGGCGCCCATCACCGCGATCTGCGCGGTCGGCCAGGCATAGTTGAGGTCGGCGCCGATCTCCTTCGCCGCCATGACGTCGAACGCGCCGCCATAGGCTTTTCGCGTGATGATCGTGATCAGCGGCACCGTGCATTGCGAATACGCGAACAAGAGTTTTGCGCCGTGCTTGATCAGGCCGCCATATTCCTGCGCGGTGCCCGGCAAAAAGCCCGGCACATCGACGAAGGTGACGATCGGGATGTTGAAGGCGTCGCAGAAGCGCACGAAGCGCGCGGCTTTGCGTGACGCGTCTGAATCGAGCACGCCGGCCAAGACCATCGGCTGGTTGGCGACGAAGCCGACGGTGCGGCCAGCAACGCGGCCAAAGCCGGTGACGATGTTCTTTGCGAAGGCTTCCGCAATTTCGAAGAAGTCGCCCTCGTCCACGACCTTCAGGATCAGCTCCTTGATGTCGTAGGGCTTGTTGGGATTTTCCGGCACCAGCGTGTCGAGCGACGGCTCGACACGCTCGATGTCGTCGAAGCTCGGCCATTCCGGCACGCCGTCGGCGTTGTTGCTGGGAAGGAAATCGATCAGCCGCCGCATCTGCAAGAGCGTCTCGACGTCGTTGTCGTAGGCACCGTCGGCAATCGACGATTTTGTCGCGTGCACGGAGGCGCCGCCGAGCTCTTCGGCGGTGACCACCTCGTTGGTCACGGTCTTCACCACGTCGGGGCCGGTGACGAACATGTAGCTCGTGTTCTTCACCATGAAGATGAAGTCGGTCATCGCGGGCGAATAGACGTCGCCGCCGGCGCACGGGCCCATGATGACCGAGATCTGCGGGATCACGCCCGAGGCGATGACGTTGCGGCGGAACACGTAGGAATAACCGGCGAGCGCCGCGACGCCTTCCTGGATGCGCGCGCCGCCGGCGTCATAGAGGCCGATGATCGGCGCGCGCGCCTTCATCGCCATGTCCTGCAGCTTGGTGATTTTTTGCGCATGCGTTTCCGACAGCGAACCGCCGAACACGGTGAAATCCTTGGCGAACGCGAACACCTTGCGGCCGTTCACCGTGCCCCAGCCGGTGACAACGCCGTCGCCTGGAAATTTCGTCTTTTCCATGCCGAACTCGGTCGAGCGGTGCTCGACGAACATGTCGAATTCCTCGAATGAGCCCTTGTCGAGCAACAGCTCGATGCGCTCGCGCGCGGTCAATTTGCCGCGCTCGTGCTGGGTGGCGATGCGCTTTTCGCCACCGCCGAGCTTGGCCACCGCGCGCCGTTCTTCGAGTGCGTCAAGGATGTGTTTCATGCTTGCTTACGCCCTGCCCGCGGCCGCGCCGGAATAATGGCTGCGGCCGCCACGGATTGGTTTCAATTCGGTCTAGCATGCGGTTTGGCGGGCGGAAAATAGCCAAAGGAAGGGCCAAATGACCGAAACGACGGCTGATGTGACCCAGGGCGTCACCGGCGGGCCAAGGCTCTTGCTGCGACTGGAGGGGTTAACGCTGTTTGCCGGCGCGGTGGTGGCGTTTTCGATGACCGACCAGCCATGGTGGCTGTTCGCGGCCCTGATCCTGGTGCCCGATCTGTCGATGCTCGGCTATCTCGCCGGCAGCCGCGTCGGCGCTGTCGTCTACAACGCCGTGCACGTGACGTTCGGGCCGATCGTGCTCACGGTCGCCGGCCTGCTGTTCGGCGATCTGCCGGTGCTCGGCGTCGCGATGATCTGGCTCGCCCATGTCGGCATCGACCGAGCGCTCGGCTACGGCCTGAAATATAGCCACGGCTTTGGCTTCACCCATCTGGGCCGGATCGGACGCAGTGGCGCGTAGATTGCGTCACGGCAATTCCAGGCCAAATCCGCGATTTGTCGCGTCGCCCAGGGGGCGATGGAACTCTTTGCCGCAGCATCGAACCTGAGACTTTGCGTCGGCGTTAACTGGGCAGCGTCCCAACCCGGAGTGCCCCATGATGTCCATGCTCAATCTTGCGCCGGCAGGCCTGCTGCTGACCTCGCTTCTGTCAACCGCTGCAATGGCTGCGCCGCTCGGCCCGTTCGCGCCGTTGACAGGAACATGGTCCGGCTCGGGCACTATCGACTTCAAGGACGGGCACAGCGAGCGGCTGCGCTGCCGCGCCGACGAAGCCGGCGGCCAGGACACCCTGCGGCTCACGCTGCGTTGCGCGAGCGACAGCTACAATTTCGAGCTCTCGAGCGACGTTGCCTATCAGGACGGCGCCATCACCGGCACCTGGAGCGAAACAACCCACAATGCGAAGGGCCCGGTGACCGGCAGCGCCCGCGGCAACCAGATCGACGTCGCCGCGCGCGGCCAAAATTTTGCCGCCAACCTCCGGCTGACGACACAAGGCAACCGGCAGGTGGTGTCGATCAGCGCGGCCGGCAGCGAGATTTCCGAGGTGATGCTGGAGATGAGCCGGAGGTAGGGGCGATCATCTCAAGCTGAAGCCGAGCCACGTCCTCCGCTCATTCCCGCGAAGGCGGGAATCCAGAGGCCGCGACGATACGTGGATTGGTTTGGCAAAGACTGGGTCCCCGCTTCCGCGGGGACGAGCGGCAGTCGTTATTTCACCCGGCCCGACAATCTCAGCACGAAAATCAAAACCTCGGCGACGGCCTTGTAGAGCTCGGTCGGGATCTCGTCGCCGATCTCGACGCGCGACAGCGCGCCGGCCAACACCTCGTTCTCCTCGATCGGGATGTTGTTGGCCCTGGCAACCTCGATGATCTTCGCCCCGATCGTGCCTCGGCCCTTGGCGATGACGGTCGGCGCACCCTTCTTGTCGTAATGCAGCGCGACAGCAAGCTGCTGCTGTTGCTCGGCCGCACTCATGAGGCGCGGTCCAGGAAGTGGCCGGCTCTGGCCGGACCCTGCGGCGGCGCGCCGGCCGAGATCACGATGTCGCCGGGCTCGAGCTCGGCCGCGCGCAATGCCTTCACGAGGTCACTGCTTCCAGCGCGAATTCTTGCGGCGGTCTCCGGCCGCTCCGCCCACATCCGCACCGCCGTCTTGTCGCCTGTGAGCGACACCAGCGCATGCACCGGGCCGGTCGGCTCGATATTCAGGGTGAAGCGCGCGCGCCAGACTTTTTGCGCCACCGCCTCGACCTGATTGCCGGAGCCGTCGCGCTCGATCTCGAATTGCGCCAGCGCCGTGCCCTGCGGCGTGGCGAACGGGATTTCGAAATGCCAGCGCTGCGACGACGTATCGGTGATTTGGGAATTGAACTGCGTGCCCGCGGTGTCGACGCGGTCCGGCAGCGAGGCAACCTGCAGCAGCGTCTGGCGCGCGATTGCGCCATCGGTCTGCGCGAGCAACTGGTGGCCGATGTCTTTTGGCGCGGCCTCCGGTGCAAGCGAGGGCTGCGCGACGGCCTGCGCCGCAGGTGCGGCGCCACGGAACGGCGGTGGCGCGGACGGCGCGGTGTCGCTCTGCACGGACGCCGCCGCAAAGGCGCGCGCGGGCTGCACGGATTGCGGCGCTGCATCTGTCGGCGAGCGCGTGATCGCAGCGACGCTCAGGATCGCCTGCAGTGCCTTGATCGAGGCGAGGACGCTTGTTTGCGGCGCGCCGCGCACGGCCTCGCCTTCCAGCGGCTGCTGCGCGGCTTCAAGCGCGGCGATGATGAGGTTGGTCGCCGATGGCGCCCTCTGCGCAGGCGAAGCGGTGATCGCTACGCCGGGAATTTGTGGCGACAGTTGCTGCGGCAGCGTCGTCTGCTGCGCCAGCCCGGGCTGCACGAGGGCCTCGGATGCGATTGCAGTCAAAGGCAAGGCATCGGTGACAACAAGCGTGGCTTCGGCTGCTGCAGTTTGCGGCTGAAGCAACGGTGGAGCGGCGGGCGTTGCGACCTGCACCGGCGCCTCGGCAACGGCACCCTCGCCACTCGTCGCGAGCCAGCTGGTCACGGCATCGCGGAATGTCACCAGCGCGGCCTTCAGATCGGTCGACGGCGTCGGCGCGCTGCCCGATGCCAGCGAGCTTTCCAGGAACAGGCCGGACTGATCGAACGCGGTGCGCAGGTCGGATGCGCTGAGCTGCTCGGTAAGTTCAGGGCGCAGTGCCAGCAGCTGCGAGGCGCCGGCCTGTACCGCCGGCGGCACGGCGTCGGACGCAACCACCACAGGAAGATTGGCAAACAGCGGGCTCAGCGATTGCTGGCGCGGGGCTGCTGCTTGTGTTGCGACCGCGACGGCGACGGCCTCGGCGCTGACGAACGTGGACGGCGTCGATGTCGAAACCGCTTGCGTGCTTGAGGGCTCAGACGTCGAGCCAATCGAGGTGGTGACGCCGGTCGCGGGCGTCGCGACGCCCGCGGTCGCCGCCGGCACGCCGGCAGCCGCGCTTGCACCGGCGGCACGATCGCCAGCTTGATGACGCCATCTGTTGTTTGTGAGACCGCAAGCTTCAGGGAATCGCCGACCTGCAGCGGCACTTCGCTCAAGGCCGCAATCGCCATGCCATCGATCGCGATCTGTGCGAGGCCGTTCTCAAGCAGCTGCATCACCTGCGCCGAGATCACCGTGCCCGGCTGCAATGTGAGTTGCTGCGGCGCTACCGGGGTCACCGGCGCCGTCGACACAACGGACGAGATGGGGGCGATCGTTGCGGCCATGGCAGAATCCGTGGCCCCGAGGCTAGTCGCGCCGCGTTAACGCCTCGCTAACTTTTGCTGCGGGATCGCTCGCTTCAATGCTTCGAGGCGAAGCTCGACGCCCGCAAGGCCGCGTTTTCCTGCAGGTTGGCGTAGAACAGGTTGTAGTCGTAGATGTGAAAGCTGCCCGTTTGCCCGGGCAAGCCCTTGAAATCCGGCCGGTCGGCCGGGAGATCGACGACGAGCTGGCCGTCGACGCATTTGGCCGGGGCATAGGCGGGCTTCAGTGTCGGCGCGGCATTCGGCCCGTTCGGCGACAGCGAACCGAGATTGGCCGACGCGGCTGCTGCGCTGTCGAGATGCCAGTCGAGCGGGTTGGTGCACATCAGCCGCCGCGCGCCGACGGTATCGTAGCGGCCGTCGAGCCAGATCGGCACCTGGCCGCCACGGCTGCGGTCGTAATTCGCATCCGACACCGAATTCCAGCTGACGAGGCAGCCGGTCTGCGTCGCGTCCGCACACGGCGGGATCGCCTTGAAGTCGGCGGGGACGGCGGCGCCGATCGCGTAAGCCGCGATCAGGAGTTTTTCGAGCGGTTGGCCTGCGATGCGTTGCTGCACCAGGCGCAACAGATGGATCGAGCCCTGGCTGTGGCCGGCGATGATGAACGGCTTGCCTCCGTTGCGCGCAAGAAACGCGTCGAAGGCGCGGTCAATATCCTGGTAGGCGAGATCGATCGCCTTGATGCCGTCGCCGGCGGTGTCGAGGAATGCGAACAATGTCGCCTGCCGGTAGCGCGGCGCAAAGATCCTGCAGCATTTTGCGAAGGCGCTGGCCTGGTTGCGCAGGGTCGCGTCGACGCCACCGCCGCCGACACCGCGCCCCGTATTGTCGAAAGACGCGTTCCAGCTCTCCGGGCTGAGATAGGTGGTCGGATGCAGGAAGAACACGTTGGTGGACTGCGGCGCGCCGCCGCTCGCGCCCGCTTCGTCGGCGCCGGGCAGCGCCGCCCATGCGGCATTGGAGGCGTAATCCGGCGCCGCAGCGTGCTGCTCCTCGGCAAAGCCGTGATGCGGCTTGAACATCATGGTGGCGATCAGGCCTTGCGCCGTGGCCGGCCGGCTAGCGGCCAGCGCCGTGATGATGACGGAAGCTGTCACAATCGCCGCGCAACGTCCGATCGTCATGACCGCATCTCCATGCGTTGCCTAAGGCCGGGTGATTACCCACATTAGCGTGGCGGGCTTCAGTGCCGCAAACCATTTGCATGCCCCTGTGCAAATCCGGAGGAACGTTTGAACAGCAATCGCAGCGCGGCGGGCATGGTGATCCCCGGCGAAGAGACCTGGAGCGAGTCGGCGATGGTGCTCCATTTCGACGACGCGCTTGCGCAACGGCCTCAGCTTCCGCATCTCGCGCTTTCCCGACCGCAACGCCACCTGGGTGTGGTGTCATGTCATCCACGACGGAAACCTCTATTGCTATGTCGGGCACCTGCTGCCTTGCACGACCGAGCGGATCGATCCCGACGCGGAGCAAGCCGTGTATGACACGCCTTATGACGATCCCAGCGCGCACGCGCGCATTTCCCGCAGCGGTCCATCACTTGCGCTGAAAGGATTTTCGTTCTCGGCGCGCGTCAATGCGTTCAAGGGCGAAGGCGGCGTCGAGGGGCCCGGCGATACGCCTGTTGCGCTCGAGGGTACCTTCAAGCCCGGGCACCTGCGCTCGGGCTCTCCGGCCGGCCGCTTCGAGCGCACCGGCGAGATCGAGGCGACGGTGACGGTCGGTGGCAAGACCATCGCGCTGTCGGGCCTCGCCAAGGCCCACGAGCAGACCCAAACCCGGCCGCGCTTCAATGCTCCGTTCACATATACGATGCTGTGGGGACGGCGCGCATCGCTGGTGGCGCTGCGGGCGAAGGACCGCCGCTACGGCAATTACGAGGACGGCGACCGCGATTTTCCGCTGAAGGAGTTCGATCTTGCGCCACGCTCACCGAAGCGTGCGTTCGCCGCAACTCTCGATGACGGCAGGACCATCGCGGGAACCGCCGAGACCGTCTACGCCTACCGGGTGCCGATCTTCTCGCAGATGTGGCAGGGACGTATCGTGCGCGCCGCAGTCAACGGTCATTCGCTGGTCGGCATGATCAACGACTGGCGCGGCGACGAACAGCAATTTGGCTTGCCGTAACCCGACCGGATTTTTCATGCAGGACGACGCCAACCGCGCCGACATCGAACGGACCATCAACTGGCTGATCGACGGCGCGCGGTCGGCGCAATCCTCCGAGGCCGTGCTCGGTGAATTGTGCGCGCGCCTGCTCGCCGCCGGCATTCCGATCTCACGGGTCGGCGTGTTCGTCTCGACGCTGCATCCCGATGTGTTCGGCCGCAGCTTCATCTGGAAGCGCGGCAGCGAGGTCGCCATCGGCGAAGCCGATTTCACGTTGCCCGACACCGCGGAGTTCCAGACCAGCCCGCTGCACGAGGTGGTGCGGACTGCGAAGCCGGTACGGCACCGCCTGAGCGAGACCCCGGTCGGGCTCTCGCTGGTGCTCGACGACATTCGCACGCAAGGCGTGACCGATTATGTCTGCTTCCCGCTGATCGCAACCGATGGCTCAGTTGACACGGTATCGTGGTCGACGCACGAAGCCTGACGGCTTCTCCGACGCCGACATCCAGAACATCGAGCGAGTCGTACCGGCGCTGGCACGTGTCGCCGAAGTCCGTGCGCTCAGGCGCACCGCGACCACCCTGCTCAACACCTATGTCGGCCATCGCACCGGCGAGCGCATTCTTGCCGGCCAGATCCGCCGCGGCCACACTGATGAGTTGCATGCAGCGATCTGGCTCTCCGATCTGCGCGGGTTCACCGCGATCTCCGACCGCGCCCCGCCGATCATCGTGGTCGACCTGCTCAACCGTTACTTCGATTGCCAGGTGCCGGCGATCAATGCGCATGGCGGCGAAGTGCTGAAATTCATGGGCGACGGATTGCTCGCGATCTTCCCGGTTGCCGACGGCGGCGGCGATGAGGCAGCGGTCTGCCGCAATGCGCTGGCCGCGGCGCGCGAAGCGCGCGATGCCGTGCGCGAGTTGCGCTACTCTCTTTTCGGCGGACCGACGGAGACCGTGAACTTCGGCCTCGCACTGCATCTCGGCAATGTGCTCTACGGCAACATTGGCGGTTCGAACCGCCTCGACTTCACCTGCATTGGCCCTGCGGTGAACCTTGCCGCGCGGATGGAGAAGTTGACCGCGCCGCTCAAACGCACCATCGTCGCATCGGCCAACTTCGCGCAATACGCCCCCGACGACTGGCACGACATCGGCGAGTTCGCGGTGGCAGGCTTTGCCCGTGCCCAGCGCGTATTCGGATTGAAGGATGAAGCTCAAGTCGCGGCAAGCGAGACCGCGAACTAGCGGAGCGACCATCAGCCCCGCGGCCTGCCGACTTCGCTCACGATGAGTACCGCCGCATCGAATTCGGCCCGGCGCGCTGCGCGGCGCTCGACCGCCAGCTCGTCGCTGCCCCACTGCCCGATGTTCCAGTCCTCGTCGACGTGAGCCGCAGCCCAAACCTCGTCCGCGCCGCGAACGCCATGCGCCAGCGCCAGCGCCAGCAACGCAGATCCCGTCAGCGCAGTGACCGCCTGGAGCGCGCCGACCGCCCACGGCTCGGCCGGGATCGCCCTGGTCGCGGCGTTCAAAGCGCTCTCCGGCTGGGTGACCGGCATGACGCCCTCGGCGAGGCTGAATCGGGCGCCGAGCGTGTCGGCGGCCCAAGTCAGCACCGGATCCCAATGCTCGGCCTGCCGTCGCACCAGAGCTTCGGGCCCATCGGCGCGATAGAACACGAGGTCTGAGATGAGGAATTTCGCGATGTCGGCGGCGACCTCGCCCATCCGCGGCGCAACGCCGTCGATGATGGAGTTGGCAAGGGTGGTCGCCGGCATGGTGGCGGGATCGATGGTTTCGCCCTGGGCCTGCCACTCGGCGACAATTGCATCTGCGATGGCGCGGGTCGGCGCAGCGAGTGCCTGCCGCGCCGGGGTCTTCACCGGCCGGCCATCGAGCAGGATTGCGTAGCCCGCTCGTCCCTGCCCTTGCGCCTGCCCGACTGTCACCGATTTGTAGAATCGCTTTGGCAAAGTCGGGCGCGTCGCGCGCCGCAACGCTTCGCCCGGATCGAGTGGCGACCGCCCCATTCCTTCTTCAATCAACTCGCGCATGCCAGGCCGTTTCTGCACGTATCGACGCGCATTTCAGTGCACTCTTTGCATTGTGCGTTGCAACACCAATTGTGTAGTAAAATCAAGCAGAAATGACTTTTATCTCATGCCTTTGTGGGGTTGAATGCCGCCCCGTTCCGTAGGATTCAGAGCAACAAGAATCACAACAACCGCTTCGGCGGATTGGGAAAACTGTTGGCCACACGGGCGTGGTGCTGCGTTCCCGGGTGGAAGAGGTAGGAATGAAACCGACCAATATTGCGGCGCCCGACTACTTTCACAAAGTGGTCGATTGCCAGTGGGCTTGCCCGGCCCACACTCCGGTTCCCGAATACATCAGATTGATCGCCGCAGGCCGCTACAGCGACGCCTACATGATCAATTGGAAGTCGAACGTATTTCCGGGGATTTTGGGGCGCACTTGCGACCGTCCGTGTGAACCGGCGTGCCGCCGCGTGCGCGTCGAGGACGAACCGGTTGCGATCTGCCGCCTGAAGCGTGTCGCCGCCGACTACAAGGACGACATCCGCTCCCTCCTGCCGCCGAAGGCCAAGGTGAAGAACGGCAAGCGTGTCGCGCTGGTCGGCGCCGGCCCTGCTTCGCTGACAGTGGCGCGCGATCTCGCCCCGCTCGGCTATGACTGTGTGGTGTTCGATGGCGACAACCGCGCGGGCGGCATGATCCGCTCGCAAATCCCGAAATTCCGGCTGCCCGACAGCGTGATCGACGAGGAATGCGGCTACATCCTCGATCTCGGCGTCGATTTCCGCGCCGGGCAGCGCGTCGACAGCATGAAGGCGCTGCTGGCCGAGAACTACGACGCTGTGTTCGTCGGCAGTGGCGCGCCGCGCGGCCGCGACCTCGACATTCCGGGCCGCAAGGAAGCCGCCGCCAACATCCACATCGGTATCGACTGGCTGTCATCGATCTCGTTCGGCCACATCGACAAGATCGGCAAGCGCGTCATCGTGCTGGGCGGCGGCAACACCGCGATGGACTGCTGCCGCTCGGCGCGCCGGCTCGGCGGCAACGACGTCAAGGTGATCGTCCGCTCGGGTTTCGAGGAGATGAAGGCCTCGCCGTGGGAGAAGGAAGACGCCCAGCGCGAGGGCATCCCGATCCACAATTACCTCGTGCCGAAGCAGTTCCTGCACAAGGGTGGCAAGCTCACCGGCATGGTGTTCGAGAAGGTCAAGGCCGAGTACGACGCCAGAGGCCGGCGCAAGCTGGTCCCGTCGGGCGAGCCGGACCAGACCTTCGAGTGCGACGACGTGCTGGTCGCGGTCGGACAGGAAAATTCGTTCCCCTGGATCGAGCGCGACGTCGGCATCGAGTTCGACGAGTCGGGGATGCCTGTTGTCTCTGACGTCACGTATCGCTCGACCAACCCGAAGGTGTTCTTCGGCGGTGATGCCGCGTTCGGCCCAAAAAACATCATCTGGGCGGTCGCGCACGGCCACGAAGCCGCGGTCTCGATCGACAAGCTCTTGCACGACGAGGACATCAACCATCGCCCCCTGCCCGCTGTCGAGGTCATCAACCAGAAGATGGGCATCCACGAGTGGTCGTATAAGAACGAGGTCGTGCTGGACGAGCGCTACGCTGTTCCGCACCAGAAGAACGAGGTCGCGCTCGCCAGCATCAAGACCGAGGTCGAGCTCGGATTTGATCCGAAGCTGGCGCTGGCTGAGGCCGGCCGCTGCCTGAACTGCGACGTGCAGACCGTGTTCTCGCAGCCGCTCTGCATCGAATGCGACGCCTGCGTCGACATCTGTCCGATGGACTGCATCACCTTTACCGACAACGGCGAAGAGGACGAGCTGCGCACGCGGCTGCGCGCGCCGGCCAAGGACAAGTCGCAGGATCTTTACGTCTCAGGCACGCTGAAGACCGGCCGCATCATGGTCAAGGACGAGGACGTCTGCCTGCACTGCGGCCTGTGCGCCGAGCGTTGCCCGACCGGCGCCTGGGACATGAACAAGTTCTACCTCGAAGTGACTCACGCAGGCCCGGCATGCCGCTAGAAGCCATCAACGATTTCGTCATCCGGTTCGCCAACGTCAACGGCTCAGGCTCGGCGTCGGCCAACGAGATGTTCGCGCGCGCCATCATGCGCATGGGCGTTCCGGTCGCACCGCGCAACGTGTTCCCGTCGAACATCCAGGGCCTGCCGACCTGGTACGAAATCCGCGTCAACGAAAAGGGTCATCTCGGCGCGCGCGGCGGTACCGATTTCATGATCGCGATGAACCCGCAGACCTTCAATGCGGACGTCGCCTCGATCGAGCCGGACGGCTACCTGCTCTACGACAACACGCGCGCACTGCCGCCCGGCAAGATGCGCACCGACATCAACGTCATCGGCGTGCCGCTGACCGCGATCTGCAACAAGGAATATACCGACCCGCGACAGCGCCAGCTGTTCAAGAACATCATTTGCCTCGGCGTCCTGATCGAGCTGTTCGGCATGGATTTCGCCGAGGTCGAAAAGCTGATCTCGGAACAGTATCGCGGCAAGGACAAGCTGATCCCGCCAAACGTGCACGCCCTGCACATGGGCAAGGACTGGGCACGCGCCAACCTCAAGCCGATCGGCTTGCGCATCCGCCGCTCCAATGGAGTCGGCGACCGCATCCTGCTCGAAGGCAACTATGCCGCGGCGCTCGGCGCCGTCTACGGCGGCGCCACGGTGTGCGCGTGGTATCCGATCACACCGTCATCGTCGCTCGCGGAAGCCTTCACCAATCATTGCAAGAAGTTCCGCCACGATCCCGAGACCGGCAAGGCGCGCTACGCCATCGTGCAGGCCGAGGACGAGCTCGCGTCGATCGGCATGGTGGTCGGCGCCGGCTGGAACGGCGCCCGTGCCTTCACGGCGACCTCGGGACCCGGCATTTCGCTGATGCAGGAATTCCTGGGCTTTGCCTACTTCGCCGAGATTCCTGCTGTCGTCATGGACGTGCAGCGCGCTGGCCCCTCGACCGGCATGCCGACCCGCACGCAGCAGTGTGACATCACGGTTTGCGCCTATGCCTCCCATGGCGACACCAAGCATGTGCTGCTGCTGCCTGAGGATCCGGCCGAAGCGTTCGATTTTGCCGCGCAGGCCTTCGACGTCGCCGACCGCCTGCAGACGCCGGTGTTCCTGATGCTCGACCTCGACATCGGCATGAACCACCGGCTGTGTCGGCCGCTGAAGTGGGACAACACCCGCAAATACGATCGCGGCAAAGTGCTGTCGGCCGCCGACCTCGATAAGGCCAAGGATTTCGGGCGCTACATGGATGTCGACAAGGACGGCATCCCCTTCCGCACCTATCCCGGCACGCATCCGCAGAAGGGCGCGTTCTTTACCCGCGGCACCTCGCACGACAGCCGCGCACGTTATTCCGAGCAGGGCGCTGTGTATGTCGAGGGCATGCAGCGCCTGCTGCGCAAGCTCGAGACGGCGAAGGAATTCCTGCCGCATCCGCTACGCACGGACGCGCCGAAGGAGACGCGCTACGGCGTGATTTACTACGGCTCGACCTCGTCGCCGATGACGGAAGCGACCGAGACGCTGGCCGCGGGCGGACACGACCTCGACTTGCTCCGCGTCCGCGCCTTCCCGTTCCACCAGGATGTCGCCAGCTTCATCGCCGACCACGACTTCGTGTTTGTGGTCGAGCAGAACCGCGACGCCCAGATGCGCACCCTGATCGTCAACGAACTCGGCATCGATCCGGTGCGCCTCGTTCCGGTGCTGCACTATGACGGCACGCCGATCACCGCGCGCTTTATCGCCAAGGAAATTGGCGACCGCCTCGATGCCCTGAAGGTTTCGCCGCTGCGCAAGGTTGCGTCGAGCGGCGCAAGGAAAACGCCATGACCTACCTGACCAAACCGAAGTTCCATCACCCCGAGTTGCCGAAGAACAAGCTCGGCTACACCCGGCGCGACTACGAGGCCTCGACCTCGACGCTGTGCGCCGGCTGCGGCCATGACTCGATTTCGGCGGCGATCATCGAGGCGTGCTACGAACTCGCGATCGAGCCGCATCGGGTGGCAAAGATCTCCGGTATCGGCTGCTCGTCGAAAACTCCGGATTATTTCCTCGGCCAGTCCCACGGCTTCAACTCGGTGCACGGCCGGATGCCGTCCGTGCTGACCGGCGCCAACCTCGCCAACCGTGACCTGATCTATCTCGGCGTCTCCGGCGACGGCGACAGCGCTTCGATCGGCTTCGGCCAGTTCGCCCACGCCATGCGACGCGGCGTCAACATGACCTACATCGTCGAGAACAATGGCGTGTACGGCCTGACCAAGGGGCAGTTCTCGGCGACGGCCGACCGTGGCTCGAAATCGAAGAAAGGCGTGACCAACACCGACTCGTCAATCGACCTCGTCGCGATCGCGCTACAGCTCGGCGCCACCTTTGTCGGCCGCAGTTTTTCCGGCGACAAGACCCAGCTGGTGCCACTGATCAAGGCCGCGATCGAGCACCAGGGTGCCGCCTTCATCGACGTGATCTCGCCGTGCATCGCCTTCAACAACCACGAAGGCTCGACCAAGAGTTTTGATTACGTGCGCGAGCACAATGAAGCGGTGAACATGCTCGACATCATGATTGGCCGCGAGACCATCAAGGTCGACTACGAGCCCGGCACCGTCACCACCGTGCAGCAGCACGACGGCACCTATCTGCGCCTGCGCAAGCTGAACGACGAGTACGATCCGGGCGATCGCCTCGCCGCCCAGAATTTTCTGGCGCGGCATGCGGCGAAGGGCGAAGTGGTGACCGGCCTGCTCTACATCGACCCCGCGGCCGACGACCTGCACGCCCATTTCGACACGGTGCCGCGGGCGCTGAACACGCTCGGCGAAGGCGAGCTGTGCCCGGGCCAGGTCGCGCTCGACCGGCTGAATGCGGGCCTGCGCTAACGCGCCCGATTGATTTTCGACCGCCTCGCGGCTGAAATGCCCGTGCGTTCGAACGTGCGGGCCTTGCCGGGATGAATTTTTCCGCACCCATTGCGATGCTGCTTGCAGCGGTCGGCTTGCTTTGCCCGCAGGCCGCGCTCGCCGGTTTCCGCACCCCGCAATCGCTGGTGCAGAACCTCTATGCCTGGTACGGCGACGGGTCCCCCGACTACTCGCAGGGCTTGCCGCGCGACGAGATTACCGCCCGCCGGTTCTTCCAGCCGAGCCTCGCCCGAGCGTGGATGGATGAGACACCGCGCCCGTTCGATTTCCTGGTGCAGGCGACGTCGTGGAAGATCGGGTCCGTGGCCATCACCGGCACCATCAAGCAATTCGACCGAATCTATGTGCGCGTCGCCTTCGTCAATCACGACAAGCCGTTGGCGCTGAACATCGTGATGGTCAACGGCGACGACGGGTGGGTGATCGCGGACGTCGAGAGCACGCACGATTCGCTAACCGGCTTCCTGGCCCGGCTCAAAGCACCGACGACAAGGTCGAAAGGAACCACGCCGGCGGCGAAATAGCGGCGGCTAGTGGTTCACGCACTGACCCACATAGGCGTTGCGCTCGGTCGGATTGTTGCCGACGCCGGCGTTCAGCGGGTACGACTGGATGCAGTTCGTCACCTTGTCGCTGAAGCTCGGCTGTGCCGGTGGCACATAGGCCGGCGGCGGCGCGGCCTGCAGCAATTGCCGCGGCGGCACGTCGCGCAAGCCCGTGGAAGGTGGCGGCACCACCACGGGCGAGCTTGTGCGTGGGATCACGCGTCCCCGATCGGCCTCATAACCCTTCATGATGATCGGGGTACCCGAAGCGTCGACAGGGAGGCTCGTCGAGGTGGTTTGATGGGCGGAGCGGCGATGGCGCGCGTCGGCCGAACCCGAGGCAGCCACGGTCATGATAGCCAATGCAGCGACGACAAACTTGGGAACAATGCCGTTCATGAAGATCACGTAAGCGCGGCGCACCGCCTGCGCCAGAGGCAACTCAGCGCCGCAAGACATGTTCCCCGCAGTCGAGCCGGTGTTCCCACCCTGCCCGCTCGAGCTCGGGAACCTGGTTCTCGTCTTCGGGGAACCCGACACAGAAATAGCCGATGAAGCGCCAGTCGTGCGGCACACCGACTAGCTCGGTGACACGGTCAGGATCGAGGATCGATATCCAGCCCATTCCGATACCTTCGGCGCGCGCCGCAAGCCACATGGTGACGACGGCGGCGACCACCGAATAGTCAGCCATCTCCGGCATGGTGCGGCGGCCGAGGCCGCGGCCGACGATAGTCGAACGGTCCGCAAAAACAGCAAGATGCGCCGGCGCTTCGACAAGACCGGCAAGTTTCAGCTTCGCATAGCGCGCCGCGTTCTCACCCGAATGGGACTTCAGCGCATCGGCATTGCAACGTTCGAACTCGGCGCGGATTTTGCTGCGCAGTGTCGCATCGTCGACGACGACGAAACGCCAAGGCTGGCTCAAGCCGACCGACGGCGCGAGGCAGGCGGTCTCGATCAAGCGCTCCAGCGCGCCAGCCGGCAGCTCGTCGCGCTTGAAGCGGCGGACGTCACGGCGCCAGAGCAGGAGATCGTGCAGCTGCGCCTTGAACGCATCGTCAAAGCAAGGCGGCGACGTCGTCTGTGCAAGAGCCATGCCCGCCTCCCAATCTCGTGTGTAATTACTCTTCCGGCGCGTTCTCGATCGGATCGAACCGCGTCGCGTCCAGTCCAAGCAGGTTCCACGACTGCTGCATATGCGGCGGCAGCGGCGCCGACACGTCAATGATACCACCACGCGGGTGCGGGATCGCGATGCGGCGCGCCAGCAGATGCAGGCGGTTCTGGATGCCGCCGGGAATCTCCCAGTTCTCCTTGTGGAAGTATTTCGGGTCGCCAACGATCGGGTGACCGATGTGTTCCATGTGCGCGCGCAGCTGGTGGGTGCGCCCGGTCACCGGCTTCAGCGAGACCCAGGCGAGCGTCTGCGCAGCGGTCTCGACCACGGCGTAGTAGGTCACCGCGTGGCTCGCACCTTCATCGCCATGCTCGGCAATCCGCATGAAACTGTCATCCTCACGCTCTTCCTTGGCGAGGAAGGTCGAGATGCGGCCCTGCTTCGGCTTCGGCACGCCGGCAACCAGCGCCCAGTAGATCTTGCGCGCCGAGCGCGAGCGGAACGAGCCGGTCAGCTCCGAGGCGGCAAAGCGCGTTTTCGCGACCAGCAGGCAGCCTGACGTTTCCTTGTCGAGCCGGTGCACCAGCCGCGGCTTCTGGCCCTTGGCGTCGCGCATCGCTTCCAGCATCTGGTCGAGGTGGCGCGTGGTGCCGGAGCCGCCCTGCACCGCAAGCCCAGCCGGCTTGTTGAGCACCATCAGGTCGTCGTCCTCGAACAGGATCATCTCGCGCAGTGCTGCGAGATTTTTGTCCTCGGCCTCGGAGAGCCCGGAAGCCTTCTTCGGCGCATCGAGCTTCAGCGGTGGAATCCGTACGCTTTGCCCGGCTTCGAGCCGGTCCTTGCTGTCGACCCGCTTGCCGTTGACGCGCAGCTCGCCTTTGCGAACGATGCGCTGGATGTGGGAGAACGACAGCCCGGGAAAGCGCGCTTCGAGGAAACGATCGACGCGCATGTTGGCTTCGTCGGCGCCCACCGTGACGGTCTGGACCTGGGCGGGCAAAGGCGGCGCAGGAGCCTTTTGTTCGACGGGTCGTGCAGTTGCCTCCGCTCGTCCCCGCGGAAGCCGGCCAAACTCTTGTTTGGCCTGAGGCGACCCAGCTTTTGCGAAACGATGCGAGCTCGCCGCTGCTCCCGGCTTCTTGTGGACTCGGATTCCTGCCGCCGCGGGAATGAGCGGATTTAGGTCGCTCGTCTCGCCGCGCTGTAGCGGCGTGAGCGTCGCGATCCCGGCGCGGCCTGTTTCCCCGATGTTTCATGAGCCGCCGCGTTCCCTGCGCAATTTCTTCCAGTAGTCCAGCCGCTTGCGGATCTCGCGCTCAAAGCCGCGCTCCGGCGGATCGTAAAATGTTTGCCTGCCCAGGCTCTCCGGAAAATAGTCCTGCCCGGAAAAGCCGTGCTCGGCGTCGTGGTCATATTCGTAACCCGAGCTGTAGCCTTCGTCCTTCATCAGCTTGGTCGGAGCGTTGAGGATGTGTTTTGGCGGCAGCAATGAACCGGCCGCTTTGGCGACGCGTTTCGCCGCGCCGAACGCGGTGTAGGCGGCGTTCGACTTCGGCGCGGTTGCGACATAGATCACGGCTTGCGCGATCGCGAGCTCGCCCTCCGGCGAACCGAGAAAGTCGTAGGCGTCTTTTGCCGCATTGGCGATGACAAGCGCCTGTGGGTCGGCCAAGCCGATGTCCTCGATCGCCATCCGCACCACCCGCCGTGCGAGGTAAAGCGGGTCTTCACCGGCATCAAGCATGCGCGCGAGATAATAAAGCGAAGCGTCGGGATCAGAGCCACGCACCGACTTGTGCAGGGCCGAGATCAGGTTGTAGTGGCCGTCGGCGGACTTGTCGTAGATCGGCGCACGACGTTGCAGGATCGCCTGCAGCTCGGCGGCGTTGAACACCTCGTCCTTGCGCGCGGCACGCCAGGCTTCTTCGGCGAGCGTCAGCGCGGCGCGGCCGTCGCCATCGGACATCCGCACAAGTACCGCGCGCGCCTCGTCGTCGAGCGGCAGCTTGCGGTGCTCGATCTCTTCCGCGCGCTTGAACAGCTTTTCGATCGCCTCAGCCCCGAGCGAATGAAACACCAGTACTCTTGCGCGCGACAACAACGCGGCATTCAACTCGAACGACGGATTTTCCGTGGTGGCGCCGACCAGCACCACCGTGCCGTCTTCCATCACGGGCAGAAACGAATCCTGCTGCGCCTTGTTGAAGCGGTGCACCTCGTCGACGAACAGCAGCGTGCCCTTGCCGGTTTCACGCCGGCTGCGTGCGGCGTCGAACACTTTCTTCAGGTCGGCGACGCCGGAAAACACCGCAGAAATCTGCTCGAAATGCAGCTCTGTGGCATCGGCCAGTAGCCGCGCCACCGTGGTCTTGCCAGTACCCGGCGGCCCCCAAAAGATCAACGAGCCGAGCGTGCGGCTCTCCAGCATGCGCGTCAGCGCGCCATCGGGGCCGAGGATATGGTCTTGGCCGACGACTTCGGCGAGCGAGCGCGGGCGCAGCTTGTCGGCGAGCGGCCGTGGCGCATCCTGATCGAGGCCGGCGGCGGCAAACAGCGAGGCCGCGTCGCGCGGCCGTTTCATCCGCCGAGCGTCACATTGATCTGCTGGCCTTCACGCAGCACAACAATCCGCCACGTCCGCGCCGACTGGCTCGCGGCACGGTCGAGGTCGGCGGTCTTGCTGATCTTCTGATTGTTGACGGCCTGGATGATGTCGCCCTTGCGGAAGCCGACGCTGGCGGCGGCAGCGCCGTCGGTGACGTCGGTGATGACGACGCCCTCGGTATTCGAATCGATGTGCAGCTCGTCGGCCACCGCCGGCGAGATGTTGACGACGCGGGCGCCCTGGAACGGCGAGTTCGCCTTGATTGTGATCTCGTCGCGCCCGGTGTCGGGCGCTAATTCCAGCGGGATCGCGAGCCGCACCGGCTTGCCGCCGCGCAGCACGTCGACCTGCGCGCTGCCCCCCAGCGGCCGCGTCGCAAAGCGATAGTCGAAGGCGTTGGGATCATCGATCTGCTGGCCGTCGACTGCGATGATGAGATCAGAAAGCTTCAACCCGCCCCGCGATGCCGGGCTGGTCTGCGCGACATTCGCCACCAGCGCCCCTGCCGGCCGCTGCAGGCCAAGGGTCTCGGCGATCTCCGGCGTCACCGCCTGCAGCCTCGCGCCGAGCCACGGCCGCTGCACGGTCTTGCCACCGCCCTTGGCCGACGCCACCACGATGCGCACCATGTTGGCGGGGATGGCAAAGCCGATGCCCTGCGAACCGCCGGAGCGCGAGAAGATCGCGGTGTTGATGCCGACCAGCCGGCCGTTCATGTCGACCAGGGCGCCGCCCGAATTGCCGGGATTGATCGCCGCGTCGGTCTGGATGAAGAACTGGTAGTCGGTGATACCGACGCCGGTACGTGCCAGCGCCGAGACGATGCCGTGGGTCACGGTCTGGCCCACGCCGAACGGGTTGCCGATCGCCAGCACGACGTCACCAACTTGCAGATCGTCGGAGTTGGCGAAATCGAGCGTCTGGAATCTTTCGTGGGCGTCCTTCAGCCGCAACACCGCGAGATCGCTGCGGCTGTCGCGCAGCACGATATCGGCTTCGAACTCGCGCTTGTCGGCGAGCGACACCTTGACCTGATCGGCGCCCTCGATGACGTGATGGTTGGTGACGACGAGGCCCGACGGGTCGACCATCACGCCGGAGCCGAGCGAGCGCTGCATCTGCTCGGGCGCCTGGTTGCCCTGCAGGCCGAAGAAGCGGCGGAAGATCGGATCGTTGAGGAACGGATTGGTGTTCTGCACGATCTTGGCGGCATAGACGTTGACGACCGCCATGGTGGTGCGCTGGACGATCGGCGCGTACGACAGCTTGAGCTGCTGCGGCGAGCTCGGCAGGACGCGGTCCTGCGCCTGCGAGGCGGGAATTGCGAAAAGACCAAGGAGAACAACGAACAGGCGCAAGGTGGTCGGCATCGACAACTCCGGCGTAAAAGTTGCCCTGATATAACGGGCCAAACGCGGCATTTGAAGGCCGAAAGGGGTGGCTGGCGGGCAGGCCGGGCCCGAGGCCCCTGCCTAAACAATCGTCCGTACTACCCCGCCGTCGGCCTTCAGGGCTGCGCCATTGGTCGCCGACGCCTCACGGGAGCAGAGGTAGAGGACGAGGTTGGCGACCTCCTCCACCGTGGCAAAGCGCTGCAGCAGCGAGGTGGGCCACCGCTCCAGGATGAACGCTGCAGCCACCTCCTCCAGCG
Organism: uncultured Alphaproteobacteria bacterium; assembly: GCA_963763485.1. GTDB lineage: Bacteria > Pseudomonadota > Alphaproteobacteria > Rhizobiales > Xanthobacteraceae > CAWCKS01. Next base: position 506,830 of record CAVXOW010000004.1, read on the forward strand.
ACTTGCCCTGCTGCCTGGCGACGTCCGAGAGAAACGCCTCGGCGTTGTCGGACAGGGTCGGTCCGGGAATCACGGCGTTGACCGTCACGGCCGTGCCCCTGGTCAGTTCGGCAAGCCCGCGCGAGACCGCAAGTTGCGCCGTTTTGGTCGCGCCATAGGGCAGCGAATCCGGCGGCACGTTGAGCGCGGATTCGGAGGAGACGAACACCACCCTGCCCCAGCTTCGCTTCAGCATGCCGGCGAGACAGGCGCGCGACAGCCGCACACCGGACATGACGTTGACCTCGAAGAAGTCGAGCCATTCATCGTCCGTGGTCGCAAAGAAATCCTTCATGCCGAACACGCCGGCATTGTTGATGAGAATGTCGGCGTCTGGCGCAGCCGCGACGAGCGTTGCGCAGCCCTGCGGCTGTGCTGACGTCCGCGGCAACGCCCCGCGCACGCGCTTGCGGCAACGCTGCCTTCAGCCGCGCCACGGCTTCGTCGGTGCGTCGCGACGTCGCGGCCATTGAGCACGACTTGGCGCCGGAGCGCGCGAGTTGAAGCGCGATGGCGTGCCCGATGCCGGTGGTCGAGCCGGTGACGATCGCCGTCGTGCCCGCGAGATCGATCTGCATGTCGCACTCCAGCTTTAAGAGCATGATCTTTCGGAAAACCGGTAGCCACTTTTCCGGATCATGCTCAAACAAGAAAAAGGCGGCGCATGCGCCGCCTTTTATCATGAACCCCGGATGAGGCCGGCCTATGCCGCCTCGGACTCTTTCTTCTCCTGGACCGGACCGGAATCCTGACCCTTGGCGTCCTCGTCGCGATCGACGAACTCGATCACCGCCATCGCCGCGTTGTCGCCATGGCGGAAGCCGGCCTTGATGATCCGGGTATAGCCGCCGTTGCGGTCCTTGTAGCGAGTCGCCAGCACGTCGAACAGCTTGCGAACCATCGCCTGATCGCGCAGCTCGCCGATCGCCTGACGGCGCAGCGCGAGCCCGCCGCGCTTGCCGAGCGTGACCAGCTTCTCGACGATCGGCCGCAGCTCCTTGGCCTTCGGCAGCGTGGTGACGATCTGCTCGTGCTTGATCAGCGCCGCCGACATATTGGCAAACATCGCGCGCCGATGCTCGGCGGTGCGATTGAGTTTGCGGTGAACCTTGCCGTGACGCATGACGCCCTCGTTCCTGCCTCTTTATCCTGGCACCTTGGCCTCATCCTTCGAGACGCGCTTCTTACAGAAGCGCTCCTCAGGATGAGGAGTTAGACCTCATGGTGAGGAGCGCGATAGCGCGTCTCGAACCATGAGGCCCGTGTGTCTCAGTAATGGTCCTCGAAGCGCTTGGCCAGCTCTTCGATATTCTCGGGCGGCCAGCCAGGCACTTCCATGCCGAGGTGCAGACCCATCTGGGCCAGCACTTCCTTGATCTCGTTCAGCGACTTGCGGCCGAAGTTCGGGGTGCGCAGCATCTCCGCTTCCGACTTCTGCACGAGATCGCCGATGTAGACGATGTTGTCGTTCTTCAGGCAGTTCGCCGAACGGACCGACAGCTCGAGCTCGTCGACCTTCTTGAGGAAGGCCGGGTTGAAGGCGAGGTCCGGAATGACTTCCTGGGCGACTTCCTTGCGCGGCTCTTCGAAGTTGACGAACACGTTGAGCTGGTCCTGCAGGATGCGCGCGGCATAGGCGAGCGCGTCCTCCGGCGTCACCGCGCCGTTGGTCTCGACGGTGAGCGTCAGCTTGTCGTAGTCGAGGATCTGGCCTTCGCGGGTGTTCTCGACGCGATAGGAGACCTTCTTGACCGGCGAATAGAGGCTGTCGACCGGGATCAGACCGATCGGCGCGTCCTCAGGCCGGTTGCGCTCGGCGGCGACGTAGCCCTTGCCGGTGTTGACCGTGAACTCCATGCGGATCTCGGCGCCGTCGTCCAGCGTGCAGAGCTGCAGGTCCGGATTGAGCACGGTGATATCGCCGACAGTCTGGATGTCACCCGCGGTAACGACGCCGGGGCCGGACTTCTTCACGACCATGCGCTTTGGGCCTTCGCCCTGCATCTTGATCGAGATGTCCTTGATGTTAAGCACGATGTCGGTGACGTCTTCGCGCACGCCGGCGATCGACGAGAACTCGTGCAGCACGCCGTCGATATGCACCGACTGCACCGCCGCGCCTTGCAGCGATGACAACAGCACGCGCCGCAGCGCGTTGCCAAGCGTTTGACCGAAGCCGCGCTCGAGCGGTTCTGCCACCATGGTAGCGACCCGGGCCGCATCGGCGCCCGCATTGACCTGGAGCTTGTTCGGTCGAATCAGTTCCTGCCAGTTCTTCTGGATCGTCACTATCTCACCCATCACGTTGGAGACCGCGGGTTAGCCGCTCGACACACGTGGAAAATGCGGGCGGCAATCTCCGCCCGCGACGGAACAATCAAACACGCCGACGCTTGCGCGGACGGCATCCATTGTGCGGGATCGGCGTCACATCACGGATCGAGGTGACGGTGAAACCCGCAGCCTGCAGTGCGCGCAACGCCGACTCGCGTCCCGAACCCGGGCCGCCGACTTCGACTTCGAGCGTGCGCATGCCATGCTCTTGCGCCTTCCTTGCGGCATCCTCGGCCGCCATCTGCGCGGCATACGGTGTCGACTTGCGCGACCCTTTGAACCCCATCGTTCCAGCCGACGACCAGGCAATGGTGTTGCCCTGCGCGTCGGTGATGGTGACGGTTGTATTGTTGAACGACGAATTCACGTGCGCGATGCCGGATGCGATGTTCTTGCGCTCACGACGACGAACACGTGTTCCGGTGGCTTCCTTGCCCATTGCAAACCTTTCCTGACGATCTCAACGCCGCCGTAGTTCCAGCGGCTCCACCTGACGCGAGTAGCGAACGGCGAACAAATCAGTTCGCCATAGCCTGTTTGCTATTCGCCAAACTTACTTCTTCTTGCCGGCAATCGCCTTCGCCGGACCCTTGCGGGTGCGGGCGTTGGTGTGAGTGCGCTGGCCGCGCACCGGCAGACCGCGCCGATGACGCAGGCCGCGATAGCAGCCGAGGTCCATCAGCCGCTTGATGTTGATGCCGACCTCGCGACGCAGGTCACCTTCGACCATGTAGTCGCGGTCGATCACTTCGCGGATCTGCAGAACTTCCTGGTCGGTGAGCTGCGACACGCGCCGCTCCCCCGGGATGCTGACCTTCTGCATGATCTCCTCGGCGCTTTTCGGGCCGATGCCATGAATGTATTGCAGCGCGATCAGCACGCGCTTGTTTGTGGGAATGTTGACGCCGGCAATACGTGCCACGTTCATCTCTCCTGTCACGGTCGCCCAAGACCGGGATGCTTTCCTGATTAGCGAAGCTTCGTGTCCACAAACGCGAACACGACGCCATTGCCCGCAAGGTGGGCCCGGCGTCGCTTGAACCTATCCGCTTGGATGGCGCTTATTAATGTACTCAACGACGTTTCGTCAACCGTTTCCGGCCTTTAGCGCGCGATTTGACGGCCTTTTTGCCTGACTTTTTCGCGGCCTTCCTGGCGCCCTTGCCTGCGGCCCTGGAGGCCTTCTTAGCGACTTTAGCGCCCTTCTTGGCGGCTTTCGCGGTCTTGGCTGATTTCGTCGCCTTTTTTGCCTTTTTGGCGGCAGGCCTAGCCTTCACGCGCGACTTCGATCTAGTGGCCTTAGTAGCTAATTTTTCAGCCTTTTTCTGTCTTTCCGAGGCTGGCGCGGCGGCGGCTTGGAGAATCCGCCCGATCTCGGCGGTGACCTCATCAATGCTCTTCATACCGTCCACGGTCGCCAGCACCCGCCGGTCACCGTAGTAGTGAACCAGTGGTTCCGTCTGGCCGCGGTAGACCTCGAGCCGCCTGGCCAGCGCCTCGACATTGTCGTCGGCCCGAATCGCCTCGCCCCGTTCCTTCATTTGCGCGATGCGATTCTCGACCCGGTGCAGCAGGATCGCTTCGTTGACGAGCAACTGCACCACGGCGTCGAGCTTCAGCTTCTTCTGCTTCAACAGCGCGTCGAGCGCCTCGGCCTGCGGCACTGTGCGCGGGAAGCCGTCGAGAATGAACCCGTTAGCGCAATCCGGCTCTTCGATGCGGTCGGCGATGATGCCGACGACGATCTCGTCGGGCACCAGCGCGCCACTCGCCATGATGTCCTTCGCCTTCAACCCGATCGGGGTTTGCGCTGATATCGCCGCGCGCAGCATGTCGCCCGTCGACAGATGTGCGATGCGGTATTTTTCCACCAGGCGCGTGGCCTGGGTCCCCTTGCCGGCTCCCGGCGGTCCGAGAAGGATCAGTCTCATGTAAGTTCAGCCCCCAGCTTGTTCTTTTGAAATCAATCCGCGCACCTGAGCGTCGAGGTCGATCACGGTGCCGACTGCGATAAGCGCCGACGCGCCGCCGAGAAAAAATGGCAATCGCATATACGCAACGAGCAGCTCCGGAATCAAATAGACCAAAGCCAAATACACAGCGCCATACCCGGTCGCGCGCGAGACCACGCGATCGATCAAATCAGCGGTGGCCTCGCCCGGCTCAACGCCGGGCACCGTGCCGCCATAACGTTTCAGTTGCTCCGCACAATGATCGGGATCAACGACGGACGCGGTGTAAACGTAGGTCAGAATCACAATCACGACCGTGTTGAAGATCATGTGGCCGAGCTGCCCGATCTGCATCTGGCCGGCCAGCGTACTCATCCACGGCGTCCCGGAGCCGATGAAGAAGGCTAGCAACGACAGCGGCAGATAGAAGAACCACGGCGCCACGATGGCCGGCAGGAATCCGGCATTGTTGACCTTGAACGGCAGGATACCGTCCTGTGCCTGTAGTGTGCGGTCGCCGATCTTGCGCTCGGCAAAATGCACGGGCAGCCGCACCTGTGCGCGTTCGACTGAACCGATCGCAAACACCAGCACGGCCGTAAAGACCGCGAGGCTGAAGAGCGCGCCGGTTGAAATGACCCCGAGATTGTCGAGCTCGTAGGCCATTGCAGCGCCGCGCAGGGCTTCGCCGGCGACGCCGACAAACAGGATCATGGCGATGCCGTTGCCGAGGCCAAAACGCGTGATCTGCTCGGCAAGCCAGGCCAGCACGAGCGAGCCGGCCGCGAACGTCAAGGTGGCCGTGAATACGAACAGCGGCCCGGGATTGGTGACGAGGTGGTCGATCTGGTTGAGCGCAATCGAAATGCCGACAGCCTGGATAGTGGCGAGCAACAGCGTGACGACCAGCGTGAGCAGGATGATTTTACGGCGGCCGGCTTCTCCACGCCGCGCCACGGCGCGCAGGCCGGAGAACACGACGGATGTGACCTGGATCAGGACCGCGGCCGACAGGTATGGCACGAGCCCGAGCGCAAAGATCGAAAGCCGCGCGATCGCGCCGCCCGAGGTCACATTGGCCGCGGCAAGCGCGCTGCCTTGGTTCTGCGCGTAAACGGCGTCCCAGACTGCAATGTCGATGCCCGGAATCGGAATTTGCCCGCCGAGCCGGACAGCGAGCAACAGGCCGATCGTGACGGCGATGCGCCGCGCCAGCTCGTCCATTGTCAGCCCGTTCGGCTCGTCGTCGGATGACAGGGTCTTTCGACTGCCATGCCCCGCTTAAAGCGGGGCATCCAGTAATCCGCAGCGCGCATTGTTTCGCGCAGTATTTGCCAGTGGTTACTGGATCGCGCGGTTGAACCGGGCGACGACGCGGGGAGAAGCTCGTTGGATTGCAAAGCCGGCCCCCAAAGCTGGCAGCAAGTTCTAGCGCCGACGGCCGCGAAGCTTCGAGCGCTTGATCAGGCCCTCATACTGGTGGGCCAGCAGATAGCCCTGGACCTGTGCCACGGTATCCATGGTGACGCTCACCACGATCAAGAGCGACGTGCCGCCGAAATAGAACGGCACCGCGGCATAGGAGATCATGATCTCGGGGATGAGGCAAACGATGGCGAGATAGATCGCGCCGATCACCGTGATGCGCGACAGCACATAGTCGATGTATTCGGCGGTGCGCTCGCCCGGACGAATGCCCGGAATGAAGCCGCCGTGTTTCTTCAGGTTGTCGGCGGTCTCGGTCGGGTTGAACACGATCGCGGTATAGAAGAACGCGAAGAACACGATCAGCGCGAGGTAGAGCACGAGAAACAGCGGCCGGCCGTGGCCGAGCTGGGTCGTGAGCCACTGGAACCATTCCGGTCCGCGGCCGGCGTTGAAGTTGGCGACCGTTGTCGGCAACAGCAGCAACGAGGACGCGAAGATCGGCGGGATCACGCCCGAGGTGTTGAGCTTGAGCGGCAGATGCGAGGACTGGCCCTCGAACATCTTGTTGCCGACCTGGCGCTTCGGATACTGGATCAGCAGGCGGCGCTGCGCGCGCTCCATGAACACGATGAAGCCGATCACCGCGATCACCATCACCAGCACGAGCAGGATGATGCCGGTCGACAGCGCGCCCTGGCGGCCGAGTTCGAGCGTGCCAGCGATCGCCGATGGCAGCTCGGCGACGATGCCCGACAGAATGATCAGCGAGATGCCGTTACCGATGCCGCGCGAAGTGACCTGCTCGCCGAGCCACATCAGGAACACGGTTCCGCCGGTCAACGTGATGACCGTCGACAGGCGGAAGAAATAGCCGGGATCGGCTACCACGTTGCCCGCGCCCTCGAGGCCGACCGCGATGCCGTAGGCCTGGAACGCCGCGAGCACGACCGTGAGATAGCGGGTGTACTGGTTGAGCAGCTTGCGCCCCGCCTCGCCTTCCTTCTTCAAGGCTTCGAGCTGGGGCGAGACCGTGGTCAGCAGCTGGATGATGATCGATGCCGAGATGTACGGCATGATGTTCAAGGCAAAGATCGCCATGCGGTGGATGCCGCCGCCGGCGAACATGTTGAACATGCCGAGAATGCCGCCGGCCTGCTTGGTGAATACCTGGTCCCAGATGTTGGGATCGATGCCGGGCAGCGGAATGTAGGTGCCGAGCCGGTAGACCAGCAGCGCACCGAGGGTGAACCAGATGCGCTTCTTGAGCTCGTCGGCCTTGGCGAAGGCCGAGAAGTTCAGATTTGCTGCAAGCTGCTCTGCCGCTGAGGCCATGTCAGTCCCTCTTGGTCATCCGCCCGGGCACTAAGGTAAAGATGACATGGTCCGGCACAAGGCGGACCGCCACAAATCTCCGAGACATTTAACGCGCGTGTCCTTGCCGGAAAACCGGAGCCCACTTTTCCCGGACATGCGCTAGCCCTCTTTCTTGGGCGCTTCCTTCTTGGCGGCGGGCTTCTTGCCGCCTTCTTTCTTGGCCTCGGCCTTCGGGGTCTCTTCCGCGGGAGCTGCGGCCTTTGGCGCCTTCTTGTCGTCCTTCTTCGGCTCCTCGACCGGCTTCGGCGGAGCCAGGATCTTAACCGATCCGCCGGCCTTCTCGACCGCGGCGACCGCCGGACGCGATGCACCGTGGACCTCGAAGGTCACCTTGGCCTTGATCTCGCCGCGGCCGAGCAGACGCACGCCGTCGCGCGAACGGCGCAGCGCACCCGACTTCACCAGCGCTTCTGCGTTGACCACCGCGGCCGCGTCGAGCTTGCCGGCATCGATCGCAACCTGGACGCGGTCGAGATTGATCTCGACCAGATCGAGCGCGAAGATGTTGTTGAAGCCGCGCTTCGGCAGGCGGCGATGCAGCGGCATCTGGCCGCCTTCAAAACCCTTGATGCGCACGCCGGTACGCGCGGTCTGGCCCTTGCCGCCGCGACCCGCCTGCTTGCCCTTGCCCGAGCCGATACCGCGCCCGACCCGCATCCGCTTCTTGCGCGCGCCTGGATTTGTCGCGAGTTCCGAGAGCCTCATGGTTCTTATCCTGAAAAGAATTACTTCGCGTCGACTACGCGAACGAGATGCTTCACCTTCTCGATCATGCCGCGAACCTCAGGCGTGTCCTGCAGTTCGCTGACGCGACCAATCTTGTTGAGCTTCAGCCCAACCAGCGTCGAACGCTGCGAGTGATGGCGGCGGATCGGGCTGCCGATCTGCTCGACCTTCAACGTCTTTGCGGCCTTGGCCATCACGTTTTACTCCGGATTCTCGGGCTTAGTCGGCCGCCGCCTCGGCGTCGCCGCCGACGCGCCGCGATTGCAGCGTGGAGACCTTGATGCTGCGGCGCGAGGCAACCGAGCGCGGCGAATCCTGCCGCTTCAGCGCATCGAACGTCGCGCGCACCATGTTGTAGGGATTCGACGAGCCGAGCGACTTCGCGACCACGTCGGCCATGCCGAGCGTCTCGAACACAGCGCGCATCGGACCGCCGGCGATGATTCCCGTTCCGGGAGGCGCCGCGCGCAAAAGAACCTTACCGGCGCCGTGGCGGCCGGCGACGTCATGATGCAGCGTACGGCCTTCGCGGAGCGGCACCCGCGTCAGGTTGCGCTTCGCCGAGTCGGTCGCCTTGCGGATCGCCTCGGGCACCTCGCGAGCCTTGCCGTGGCCGAAGCCAACGCGGCCCTTCTGGTCGCCGACGACGACCAGCGCGGCAAAGCCGAAGCGACGTCCGCCCTTGACGACCTTGGCCACGCGGTTGATGTGGACCAGTTTGTCGACGAACTCGCTGTCGCGCTCTTCGCGGTCCCGATGCCGATCTCGTCCGCCGCGTTCCCGTTCACCTGCCATGGTGTGTTCCGTTCTTTCTCGCGGGCTACCGCCCCGACGTAATCCCGTTAAAAGTTCAATCCACCTTCACGCGCGGCATCGGCCAGCGCCTTGATGCGGCCGTGATAGAGATACTTGCCGCGATCAAACACGACATCCTTGATGCCGCTCTTGACCGCGCGCTCGGCGACCAGCTTGCCGACCGCCGACGCTGCCTCAATGTTGGCGCCGGTCTTGGCGCCCGAACGCTGTTCCTTCTCCATCGACGAAGCCGCAACCAGGGTCGCGCCCTTCACGTCGTCGATGATCTGCGCGTAAATGTGCTTCGACGAACGAAACACGCTCAAGCGCGGCCGGCCGTTGGCGGCCCGCTTGATCTGGATGCGGACGCGGGTCTTGCGCCGGCCGCTGGTGATTTTCTGCTTCGACATCTCGGTTACTTCTTCTTGCCTTCCTTGCGGAAGATGAATTCGCCTGCGTACTTCACGCCCTTGCCCTTGTAAGGCTCCGGCGGACGCCAACCACGAATCTCGGCGGCGACCTGTCCGACACGCTGGACGTCGATGCCGGTGATGACGATCTCGGTCGGCTTCGGTGTCGCGATCGTGATGCCATCCGGAATCACGTACATCACGTCGTGGCTGTAGCCGAGCGCAAGCTGCAGGTTCTTGCCCTGCACCGCGGCGCGGTAGCCGACGCCGTTGATCTCGAGCTTTTTCTCGAAGCCCTTGGTGACGCCTTCCACCAGGTTCGCGATCTGCGCGCGCGAGGTGCCGTACAGCGACCGCGAGCGCTTGGTCTCAAAACGCGGTGCGACCTTGACCGCGCCCTTGTCGAGCGTGACCGAGACGTCGTCGTGGACGACGAGTTGAAGCTGGCCCTTCGGCCCCTTCACCTTGACGGTCTGCCCTTCGACGTTCGCAGTGACGCCTGATGGGACGGTGACCGGTCTTTTGCCTACACGGGACATCCAAATGACCCTTCGAGTTAAAACACCGTGAAGAGGACTTCGCCGCCGACGTTCGCTTCGCGCGCGTCGTGGTCGGCCATGATCCCCTTCGGGGTGGAAAGCACGGACATGCCGAGCCCGTTGTTGACGCGCGGCAGGTTCCTGACCGACGCGTAGACCCGGCGGCCCGGCTTGGAGACGCGCTCGATCTCGCGGATGACCGGCTCGCCGTCGAAATATTTCAGCTCGATCTCGAGCTCGCTACGCCCGCCGTTGTGTTCGACGGTGGCGTAGCCGCGGATGTAGCCTTCCGACTTCAGCACCTCGAGAACGTTGGCGCGCATCCGCGAGCCAGGCGAAGATACCTTCGACTTCTTGCGCAACTGTGCATTGCGGATGCGCGTAATCAAATCGCTGATGGGATCGTGAGTGCTCATCTTGCCGATCCTCCCTTACCAGCTCGACTTCACGAGGCCGGGCACCAGGCCCTTGAGGCCGAGTTCGCGCATCGCAATACGGCTCAGCTTGGTCTTGCGATAAACCGAGCGCGGCCGGCCGGTCATCTCGCAGCGATTGCGAAAGCGCGTCGGTGAAGCGTTACGCGGCTCCTGGGCAAGCTTCAGCGTCGCCGCAAAGCGCTCTTCCAGTGGCCTCTTCTTGTCGCTAATGATCGCCTTCAACCGCGCACGCTTGGCAGCAGTCTGCTTCGCCATCTTCGCGCGCCGGTTGTTCTTCTCGATCGAACTCTTCTTCGCCATAAAGTCTCTCCAGAGGTTCCGCGTTTGAGGACCTAAATCCTCACTGCCGGAACGGGAAATTGAATGCGGTCAACAGCGCCCGCGCCTGCTCGTCGTCGGGCGCCGTAGTGCAGACCGTGATGTCCATGCCCCAGGTCTCGCCCGACTTGTCGTAGTCGATCTCCGGGAACACGATGTGCTCCTTCAGGCCGAGCGAGTAGTTGCCACGGCCGTCAAAGCTCTTCGGGTTGAGGCCGCGGAAGTCACGGACGCGCGGCAGCGCGACATTCACGAGCCGATCCACGAACTCGTACATGCGGGTCTTGCGCAACGTCACCTTGCAGCCGATCGCCTGGCCTTCACGCAGCTTGAAGGTCGCAATCGCCATGCGCGAATGGGTGACCACTGGCTTCTGTCCGGCAATCAGCGCGAGGTCGTTGGCGGCCAGCTCGACCTTCTTGCGGTCGTTGACGGCCTCGCCCACGCCCATGTTGATGACGACCTTGTCCAGCGCCGGCACCTGCATCGGGTTGGTAAAGCCGAACTTCTCGGTCAGCGCGCTGCGGATTTCCTTGTCGTACTGCGTGCGCAGACGCGGAATGTAAGCGGTCTCAGCCATCGATCTCTGCTCCCGAGCGCTTCGCAATGCGCACCTTGGTGCCGTCCGCGCGGACCTTGAAGCCGATGCGGGACGGTTTGCCGTCCTTGTCGACGTAGGCAAGATTCGACAGGTGGATCGGCGCTTCCTTGGAAATGATGCCGCCTTCCTGTTGCGGGCTCTGTTTCTGGTGGCGCTTCACCAGATTGACGCCACGCACCAGCGCGCGCGCCTCGTCGGGCCGCACCTCGAACACTTCGCCGGTCATGCCCTTCTGGCGGCCGGTCAGCACCATGACCTTGTCGCCCTTGCGGATCTTGGCGGCCATCACAGCACCTCCGGCGCAAGCGAAATGATCTTCATGTGGTTCTTGGCGCGCAGCTCGCGCGGCACCGGTCCGAAAATACGGGTACCGACGGGCTCCGACTGGTTGTTGATCAGCACGGCCGCGTTGCGGTCGAACCGGATCACCGAGCCGTCCGGGCGGCGGATGTCCTTCGCAACGCGCACGACGACCGCCTTCATGACGTCGCCCTTCTTCACGCGACCGCGCGGAATTGCTTCCTTGATCGACACCACGATGACGTCGCCGACCGTCGCGTACTTGCGCTTCGAGCCGCCGAGCACCTTGATGCACATCACACGCCGTGCACCGGAATTATCGGCCACGTCGAGGTTGGTCTGCATCTGAATCATGATGCACCTCGTCCTCTTCCAATGAGCCTGGGCGGAAGCCTCAGGCGGTTTTCTTTTTCTCGCCCTGGACCACCGTCCAGCGCTTCAACTTCGAAATCGGCTTGCTTTCCTCGATCCACACCATATCGCCGGTCGAGAACTCGTTGTTCTCGTCATGCGCGTGGTAGTTCTTGGAACGGCGGATCGTCTTCTTGTAGATCGGGTGGGTGAAGCGGCGATCGACGCGCACCACCACCGTCTTGGCTTGCTTGTCGCTCACGACGACGCCCTGGAGAGTTCGCTTCGGCATCGGTTGTTCCTACTTGGCCTTGTTCTGTGCGGCGCGCTTCTGCCGGGCAATGGTCTTGACGCGGGCGATATCGCGCCGCGCCTCGCGGATCCGGGCCGTGTTCTCGAGCTGGCCGGTGGCACGCTGGAAGCGCAGGTTAAAGCGTTCCTTCTTCAGCTTCAGCACCTCGGCGTCCATCTCGTCGTCGCTCATGCGCTTGATGTCTTCGACCTTCAGTTCAGCCATCGCCATCACTCCGCGATACGCGCGACGAAGCGCGTCTTGATCGGCAACTTCGCGGCGGCGAGGTCGAGCGCCTCGCGCGCGGTCTGGTTGCTGACACCGTCGATCTCGAACAGGATGCGGCCGGGCTTGACGCGCGCGATCCACAATTCCGGGGTGCCCTTGCCCGATCCCATGCGGACTTCGGCCGGCTTCTTCGACACCGGCACGTCGGGAAACACGCGGATCCAGACCCGGCCCGCGCGCTTCATGTGACGGGTGAGCGCGCGGCGCGCGGCTTCGATCTGGCGCGCTGTGACGCGCTCCGGCTCGACCGCCTTGAGGCCGAACTGGCCGAACGCCAGCGTCGCGCCGGAGGTCGCCAGGCCGTGGATGCGGCCCTTGTGCGCCTTGCGGAATTTGGTGCGCTTTGGTTGCAGCATTGTCTGTTACGCCTTCAATCCAGTCCGTTAGGCCGCAGCCGGCGCGTCACGGCGCGGACGTCCACTGTCGCCCTCGGCCATCTTCTTGTCCTGCGCCATCGGATCGTGCTCGAGGATTTCGCCCTTGAAGATCCAGACCTTAACGCCGCAGGTACCGAACGTCGTGAACGCGGTCGCAACGCCGTAGTCGACGTCGGCGCGTAGCGTATGCAGCGGCACGCGGCCTTCGCGGTACCACTCCATACGCGCGATTTCGGCACCGCCGAGCCTGCCGGAGCAGTTGATGCGGATGCCTTCGGCACCAAGCCGCATCGCCGACTGTACCGCGCGCTTCATCGCGCGGCGGAACGCCACGCGCCGCTCCAGCTGCTGTGCGATCAATTCGGCGACCAGCGTCGCATCCAGTTCGGGCTTGCGGATCTCGACGATGTTGATGACGACGTCGGACGAGGTGATGTCGGCAACCCGCTTGCGCAGCTTGTCGATGTCGGCGCCCTTCTTGCCGATCACGACGCCGGGACGCGCCGAGTGGATCGTTACCCGGCACTTCTTGTGCGGACGCTCGATCACGATCTTGGCGACCGCCGCCTGCTTCAATTCCTTCATCAGGATTTTGCGAATCTCGACGTCCTCGTGCAACAGCTTGCCGTACTCGTTCTTGCCGGCGTACCAGCGCGAATCCCAGGTCCGGTTGATGCCGAGCCGCAGGCCGATCGGATTGATTTTCTGACCCATCGTTCTCTCCCGCGCTTTCTTTAAGCGCTCGCCTCGACCTGACGAACCACGATCGTCAGATGCGAGAACGGTTTCAAAATGCCACCCGAGCGGCCGCGCGCTCTCGGGTGGAAACGCTTCATCACCAGCGCCTTGCCGACATGGGCCTCGGCGACGATCAGGTCGTCGACGTCGAGGTCATGGTTGTTCTCGGCATTCGCAATCGCCGACTCCAGGCACTTCTTCACGTCGGTCGCGATGCGCTTGCGCGAAAACTGCAGGTCGGCGAGCGCCGACGACACCTTCTTGCCGCGGATCAGCTGCGCGACCAGGTTCAGCTTCTGCGGGCTGATGCGCAGCATCTTCGCGACGGCCTTGGCCTCATTGTCGGCGAGGCTGCGCTTGTGTTTCTCTTTGCTCATGACTTTTCAGTCCTCAAAGCCTCATCAGGCCTTCTTGGCTTTCTTGTCGCCGGAGTGGCCGTGGAAGGTTCGGGTCGGCGAGAACTCGCCGAACTTGTGGCCGACCATTTCCTCGGTCACCGCGACCGGAACGTGCTTCTGGCCGTTGTAGACACCGAAGGTCAGCCCGACGAACTGCGGCAGGACCGTCGAGCGGCGGCTCCAGATCTTGATGACGTCGTGGCGGCCGGACGCGCGTGCAACGTCCGCCTTCTTCAACAGCGAGGCCTCGACGAACGGGCCCTTCCACACCGAACGAACCATGGCGCTCTACAATCCTTACTTCTTCTTCCGCACGTGGCGGTTGGCGATGATGAACTTCGTGGTCGACTTGTTCTTGCGGGTCTTCTTGCCCTTGGTCGGGAAACCCCAAGGCGTCACCGGATGACGGCCACCCGAGGTACGGCCTTCGCCGCCGCCATGCGGGTGATCAATCGGGTTCATCGCGACACCGCGGTTGTGCGGGCGGCGGCCCATCCAGCGCTTGCGGCCGGCCTTGCCGATCGAGATGTTCATGTGGTCGGGGTTCGACACCGCGCCGACCGTCGCCATGCAGCGACCATGCACCAGGCGCTGCTCGCCCGAGTTCAGGCGGACGATGACGTACTCGCCGTCGCGGCCGACCAGTTGGGCATAGGTGCCGGCGGAGCGCGCGAGCTGTCCGCCCTTGCCGATCTTGAGCTCGATGTTGTGGACGATCGAGCCGACCGGCATGTTCGAGAGCGGCATGGCGTTGCCGGGCTTGACGTCGACATGGTCGCCGGCGACCACGATGTCGCCCACGCCAAGACGCTGTGGCGCCAGGATATAGGCCTGCTCGCCGTCGGTGTATTTCACCAGCGCAATGAACGAGGTGCGGTTCGGATCGTATTCGATCCGCTCAACGGTCGCGTTCACGTCGCGCTTGGTGCGCTTGAAGTCGACCGTGCGATACGACTGCTTGTGGCCGCCGCCGCGAAAACGCACGGTGATGCGGCCAGTGGCGCCGCGACCGCCGGTCTGGTTCTTGCCTTCGGTCAGCGCCTTGACCGGCTTGCCCTTGTACAGCGTCGAGCGGTCGACGAGCACGAGCTGGCGCGTGCCGGGCGTCTTCGGATTGTAGGTTCTCAATGCCATCGTCGCGTACTCGCCCTTACAGTCCGGTCGTCACGTCGATGCGCTGGCCCTCTTCGAGGGTCACGATCGCGCGCTTGGTATCCTGCTGCATGCCGAAGCGGCCCTTGAAGACCTTCATCTTGCCCGGCCGGTTCAGCGTGTTCACCGCCTTGACCTTGACGTCGAACAGCTTCTCGACGGCTTCCTTGATCTGCGGCTTGGTGGCGTTACGCGCGACTTTGAACACAACCTGGTTGTGCTCGGAAGCCGTGGTCGCCTTTTCCGTGATCACGGGCGCGATGATGACGTCGTAGTGGCGCGGATCGCTGGTCGTCATTTGAAGCGCGCCTCCAGCGCATCGAGCGCCGCCTTGGTCAGAACGAGCTTCTGGCGGCGAAGAATGTCGTAGACGTTGATGCCCTGCACCGGCAGCACGTCGATGTTGGGCAGGTTGCGCGCGGCATTGGCGAAGCCGCTGTCGACCTGCGCGCCATCGATGATCAGCGCGTTGGCAAGGCCAAGCCCACTGAACTGCGCGGCCAGCGCCTTGGTCTTGGCGTCCTTGAGCTGCGCGCTCTCGAGCACGATCAGGCCGCCGTCCTTCGCTTTGGCCGACAGCGCGTGCTTCAGCGCGAGCACCCGGATCTTCTTCGGCAGGTCGGTGGCGTGGCTGCGCACCACCGGTCCGAACGCCCGGCCGCCGCCGCGGAACTGCGGCACGCGGGCCGACCCGTGACGGGCACCGCCGGTGCCCTTCTGTGCGTACATCTTCTTGCCGGTCCGCCAGATCTCGGCGCGGCCCTTGGCCTTGTGGGTGCCGGCCTGGCGCTTGTTGAGCTGCCACTGCACGCAACGCTGCAGGATGTCGGTGCGCGGATCGAGGCCGAAGATCGCGTCACTCAGCGTGACCGAGCCGGCCTGCTTTCCTTCGAGGGTGGTGATTGTAAGTTCCATCACGCGCCCTCCGCCGGTGCTGCGGCCGCCTCGGCCGGCTTGTCGCCGCCGATGACACGGAACTTGCCGGGCTTCGGCGCTTCCTTCGGAAGCGGCTTCTTCACGGCGTCACGCACCGTGATCCAGCCGCCCTTCGAGCCAGGCACCGCACCCTCGACGAGCAAGAGCCCGCGTTCGACGTCGGTCTGCACAACACGCAGGTTGAGCGTGGTCACGCGATCGACGCCCATGTGGCCAGGCATCTTCTTGTTCTTCCAGGTCTTGCCTGGGTCCTGACGCTGACCGGTCGAACCGATCGAGCGGTGCGAGACCGAAACACCGTGGGTGGCGCGCAAGCCGCCGAAGTTCCAGCGCTTCATACCGCCGGCAAAACCCTTGCCGATCGAGGTGCCGGTGACGTCGACGAACTGGCCGGCGACAAAATGGTCGGCGGTGATCTCGGCGCCGACCGGAATCAGCGCGTCCTCGCTGACGCGAAATTCGGCGACCTTGCGCTTCGGCTCAACCTTGGCGACGGCAAACTGGCCACGCTCCGCCTTCGGCATGCGCACGGTCTTGCGCACGCCCGAGCCGAGTTGCAGCGCGACGTAGCCGTTCTTGTCCTTGGTGCGGTGGCCGAGCACCTGGCAGTTGCTTAACTTCAGCACAGTCACAGGAATATGCTCGCCGGCGTCGGTGAACACCCGCGTCATTCCCAGCTTCTGTGCGATCACTCCGGAACGCATCGCTGTGGTTCCCTATCCTTCTTCGGCCCGTCGCCGGACCAATTCCCAAAATCGTCCTTAGAGCTTGATCTCGACGTCGACACCGGCGGCGAGGTCGAGCTTCATCAGCGCGTCCACGGTCTGCGGTGTCGGATCGACGATATCGAGCAGCCGCTTGTGGGTCCGCATCTCGAACTGCTCGCGGCTCTTCTTGTCGACGTGCGGCGAACGGTTGACGGTGAACTTCTCGATGTGGGTCGGCAGCGGAATGGGTCCGCGCACCTGGGCACCGGTCCGTTTCGCCGTATTCACGATCTCCCGCGTCGATGCATCGAGAATCCGATGATCGAACGCCTTGAGACGGATGCGAATGTTCTGGCCGTTCATTGCCGAAGTCTTTCTTTGTCAGATCAGCGCCAGCGCGTGGCGAATGCCGAATAGCGAATGGCATCAGGCCACTCGCTATTCGCTACTTTTATCCGCGTTACTCGATGATGCTGACGACGACGCCCGAACCCACCGTCCGGCCACCCTCGCGGATCGCGAAGCGGAGCTTCTCGTCCATCGCGATCGGCACGATCAGGTGCACTTCCATCGATACGTTGTCGCCCGGCATCACCATTTCCGTGCCTTCCGGCAGATGCACCACGCCGGTCACGTCGGTGGTGCGGAAATAGAACTGCGGACGGTAGTTGGTGAAGAACGGCGTGTGGCGGCCACCCTCTTCCTTGGTGAGGATGTAGGCCTCGGCCTTGAACTTGGTGTGCGGCTTGACCGAACCCGGCTTGCACAGCACCTGGCCGCGCTCGACTTCCTCGCGCTTGGTGCCGCGCAGCAGCGCGCCGATGTTGTCGCCCGCCTCGCCCTGATCGAGCAGCTTGCGGAACATCTCGACGCCAGTGACGACGGTCTTCGTGGTCGGGCGGATGCCGACGATTTCGACTTCCTCGCCGACCTTGATGATGCCGCGTTCGACGCGACCGGTACAGACCGTGCCGCGGCCCGAGATCGAGAACACGTCCTCGACCGGCATCAGGAACGGCTGATCCTTCGGACGCTCCGGCTGCGGGATGAACTCGTCGACCGCCTTCATCAACTCGAGGATCGAATCGTGGCCGAGCTTCGGATCCTTGTTCTCGAGCGCCGCGAGCGCCGAGCCCTTGATGATCGGGATCTTGTCGCCCGGGAAGTTGTACTTCGAGAGCAGCTCGCGAACCTCGAGTTCGACCAGTTCGAGCAACTCCGGATCGTCGACCATGTCGCACTTGTTCAGGTACACCACGATCGCCGGCACGCCGACCTGGCGGGCGAGCAGGATGTGCTCGCGGGTCTGTGGCATCGGACCGTCGGCAGCTGACACGACGAGGATCGCGCCATCCATCTGGGCTGCGCCGGTGATCATGTTCTTCACGTAGTCGGCGTGGCCTGGGCAGTCGACGTGCGCGTAGTGACGGTTCGCCGTCTGATACTCGACGTGCGCGGTCGAAATGGTGATGCCGCGCGCCTTCTCTTCCGGCGCCTTGTCGATCTGGTCATATGCCGTGAACGTCGCGCCGCCGGTCTCTGCCAACACCTTGGTGATCGCTGCGGTCAGCGAGGTCTTGCCATGGTCGACGTGACCGATGGTGCCGATGTTGCAGTGCGGCTTGTTACGTTCAAACTTCTCTTTCGCCATGAGACTCTCCGTTCAGGCTTCGACTTGTCGTCAAAGATGATTAAGCGAACTTCTTCTGGACTTCCGCCGAGACGTTGGCGGGAGCTTCTGCGTAGTGATCAAACTGCATGGTGAACGTCGCACGTCCCTGGCTCATCGAGCGCAGGTTGTTGACGTAGCCGAACATGTTCATCAGCGGCACCATCGCGTTGATCACGTTGGCATTGCCGCGCATGTCCTGGCCCTGGATCTGGCCACGCCGCGAGTTGAGGTCGCCAATCACCGAGCCGGTGTAGTCTTCCGGGGTGACGACCTCGACCTTCATGATCGGTTCGAGCAGCACCGACTTGCCCATCTGCAGCGCTTCACGGAAACACGCCCGCGACGCGATTTCGAAGGCCAGCGCCGAGGAGTCAACATCGTGGTACTTGCCGTCGACCAGCTGCACCTTAACGTCAACGACCGGGAATCCAGCGACGACCCCGGCGCCGAGAACGCTCTCGATACCCTTCTCGACGCCTGGAATATATTCCTTCGGCACCGCGCCGCCGACGATCTTCAACTCGAACTCGTAGCCCTTGCCCGGTTCGTTCGGTTCAACGATGAGCGACACGGCGGCAAACTGACCGGTGCCGCCGGTCTGCTTCTTGTGAGTGTAGCTGTGCTCGACACGCCTGGTCAGGCGCTCGCGGAACGCCACTTGCGGCGCGCCGATGGTGGCGTCGACTTTGTAAGTGCGCCGAAGGATGTCCACCTTGATGTCGAGGTGGAGTTCGCCCATGCCCTTGAGGATGGTCTGGCCGGATTCCTGATCGGTCGACACCCGGAACGACGGGTCTTCCGCCGCAAGCTTCGCGAGCGCAATGCCGAGCTTCTCCTGATCGGCCTTCGACTTCGGCTCGATCGCAATCTCGATCACCGGCTCCGGAAATTCCATCTTTTCGAGAATCACCTGCTTGTTCGCGTCGCACAGCGTGTCACCGGTGCGCGCCTCCTTCAGGCCGGCCAGCGCGACGATGTCGCCGGCATAGGCTTCCTTGATGTCTTCGCGGTTATTCGCATGCATCAGCAGCATGCGCCCGATCCGCTCCTTGCGGTCCCGGGTCGAGTTGACGACGCCAGTGCCTGACAGCAGCGTGCCGGAATAGATGCGGCAGAACGTAATGGTGCCGACGAACGGGTCGTCCATAATCTTGAACGCGAGCAGCGCGAGCGGCTCCTTGTCGTCGGCCTTGCGAAGGATCTCGTTGCCCTTGTCGTCGACTCCCTTGATTGCGGGCACATCGAGCGGCGACGGCAGATAGTCGACCACGGCGTCGAGCAGCGGCTGGACGCCCTTGTTCTTGAACGCACTGCCGCACAGCACCGGATAGAACGCACCGGTCACCACGGCCTTGCGGATCAGTCTTTTCAGGGTGGCCTCGTCCGGCTCCTTGCCGTCGAGGAATGCGGTCAGCGCATCGTCGTCGAGCTCGACGGCGGCTTCGACCATCTTCTCCCGGTATTCCTTCGCCTTGTCGGCGAGGTCGGCCGGAATGTCTTCGTCGTGGAATTTGGCGCCGAGGCCTTCGTCTTCCCAGATCACCGCCTTCATGCGGACCAGGTCGATGATGCCCTTGAAGTGGTTTTCGGAACCGATCGGCAGCTGGATCGCGACAGGCTTCGCGCCAAGGCGATCGATAATGTCCTGCAGGCAGCGGTAGAAATCCGCGCCAATCTTGTCCATCTTGTTGGCGAAGACGATGCGCGGAACCTTGTACTTGTCGCCTTGACGCCAAACGGTCTCCGTCTGGGGTTCGACGCCCTGGTTGGAGTCGAGCACGCATACCGCACCGTCAAGTACGCGCAGCGATCGCTCGACCTCGATCGTGAAGTCGACATGGCCCGGGGTGTCGATGATGTTCAGACGCTTGCCGTTCCAGAAAGCGGTCGTGGCGGCCGACGTAATGGTGATGCCGCGCTCCTGCTCCTGCTCCATGAAATCCATGGTCGCGGCGCCGTCGTGCACTTCGCCAATCTTGTGGCTCTTGCCGGTGTAATAGAGAATCCGCTCGGTCGTCGTGGTCTTGCCGGCGTCGATATGCGCCATAATACCGAAGTTACGGTAGTCTTCGATGGCATGTTGGCGGGGCATCTCGAATTCCTCGTGTCCGTTCTAGCTCGCTGTCACCAGCGGTAATGCGAGAATGCACGGTTGGCTTCCGCCATCTTGTGCACGTCTTCGCGTTTCTTGACCGCGCTTCCCCGATTGTTTGACGCATCGAGCAACTCGGCAGAGAGCCGCTCCGTCATTGTCTTTTCGTTGCGATCGCGCGCCGCCGAGATAATCCAGCGAATACCCAGCGCCTGGCGCCGTGTGGTACGCACTTCGACCGGGACCTGGTAGGTCGCGCCGCCGACACGCCGCGACCGCACTTCGATGGTCGGCATCACGTTGTCGAGCGCCTGCTCGAACACCGTCAACGGGCTCTGCTTGGTCTTGCCTTCGATGATGTCGAACGCGCCGTAGACGATACCTTCGGCGACCGACTTCTTTCCGGCATACATCACCGAGTTCATGAACTTGGTGACGACGATATTCCCGAACTTCGGATCGGGAAGCACTTCGCGTTTTTCTGCGGCGTGACGACGGGACATCTGCTGCGCTCCCCCTTACTTCGGACGCTTGGCGCCGTACTTCGAACGGCGCTGCTTGCGGTTCTTGACGCCCTGGGTGTCGAGCACGCCGCGCAGGATGTGGTAGCGCACGCCCGGCAAGTCCTTGACGCGGCCGCCGCGGATCATGACAACCGAGTGTTCCTGCAGGTTGTGGCCTTCACCCGGGATGTAGCCGATCACCTCAAAGCCGTTGGTCAAACGCACCTTGGCGACCTTGCGCAGCGCCGAGTTCGGCTTCTTCGGCGTTGTGGTGTAGACGCGCGTGCACACGCCGCGCTTCTGCGGCGACTGCTGCAGCGCCGGCACCTTCTTGCGCGACTTCTGGACCACGCGCGGGTTTGCGATCAGCTGGTTGATCGTCGGCATCGTTCGCCTTCATCCCTCAAATTCGAAACGAAGCTTTGCAGGCTTCGTGATCGACGGTTACTCGCCCCGGAGCGCCGTCGTTCCTCGCGGCTGACATCCGCGCAAAACGAAAGCGCGCCAACCGCTCGTTGCCGAGCGGGAAGCGCTTCGCCATCACAGAGGACCTCCCTGTTCGCCCAATGGCGTCGAACGAGGTCGTGTACCCGAACTCAATCCCGCGATCTCTCGCGAGACGGAAAATCGTTTGGCAGTTCCGGCTTTGATCGACAGCGTCTGAGCGACATTGGTCGAGGTTGGTGCCCGCATCAGCTTGCCAACAAACGCCGCAAGAGATGGGGTGATCCGTTCCGACCCTTGGACGCTCACCGCCTGTCGTAAAGTGCGCGGGTAATAACGGTGCGTCGGTGGCAAGTCAAGGCAAAAAGCCACTGGCAAATAAGGACTTTTGCGATACCTCGGCAATGCCGGACGCTGCGCGGCACCGAGGTGCTGAGCGGCTCGACCGCGCCATCTCCGTCGTTGGCGCCGAGCAAAACGCGAAGAGCCTGCTGTGCCGGAGATTTACAACGTCTTGGCCGAGGTGGACGAAAAATCCAGGTATTTCAATACCTAATCCAGCGCTTTCAGGCTTCCTCGTCGTCATCATCCTCGTCATCGTCCCCATCATCGTCGCCGGCAGCGTGCGGTTTGTGGCTTTGGTCGTCCCAAAGCTGCCGGTAGGTGCCCCCCTTGGCGAGCAGTTCCTGATGGGAACCGCGCTCGATCGCCTTGCCGCCACTGATAACGATGATTTCGTCCATCTCGACCACCGAGGTCAGGCGGTGGGTCGAGAAGATCATGGTCCGGCCCTTGGCGAGTTTCAGAAGCGTGCGGTTGATCGCGGCTTCGGTGGTCTGGTCCAGCGCCGAGGTCGCCTCATCCAATAACAGGACCGCCGGGTTCCGCACGATCGCCCGCGCAATGGCGATGCGCTGGCGCTGGCCACCGGAAAGCGTATCGCCGCGTTCGCCGACCACGGTGTCGTAGCCGTGCGGCAGGCCCGAAATGTAGCGATGAATCTCGGCCTTGCGGGCGGCCTCCTCGACGTCTGCGTCGGTCGCCCCCTCCTTGCCGAGCCGGATGTTCTCGCGGATCGACATGTTGAACAGCATGTTCTCCTGGAACACCACCGCCATGCTGGAGCGCAGCGAGTCACGGGTGACGCGCCTGACGTCGACTCCGTCGATGGTGACCTTGCCGTCATCCGGTTGATAGAGACGCAGGATCAAGTTCAGCAGCGTGCTCTTGCCCGATCCGCTCGGTCCGACGATCGCGATGCTCTTGCCGACCATCAGTTTCAGGCTGAGCCGATCGAGCACCGGCTTCTCGGCGCCCTCATAGGTGAAGGTGACGCGCTCGAAGGTGATGTCGTGGGTGATGCGCGGCAGGTCGGGCGCGCCCGGCCGGTCGGCGCCGGTCGGCGGCTCATCGAGCATTTCTTGCATATGCCGGGTGCCGGCTGCAGCCTGGATCGCCAGCGGAATGAAGTGCATGACATGGGCGATGTTGTAGGACACCTCCCAGAATGCGCTTTCGAAGGTGACGAAAGTGCCGATGGTGATCTGGCCGTTGGTGGCGAGAAAAGCGCCAATGCCGAGCACGCAGAGGTGCAGCAACAGGACCGAGATGGTGACGGTGCGTTCGACCATGGTCGACAGGAAGCTCGCCGCCCACAGCGTCCGCCGGGCGTCGTCGTTGCGCAGCCGAAACCAGCCCAGTGCGCGGCGCTGCAGGCCGAACGCCTTCACCACCATTTGCGCAGCGACATTCTCCTGGACGACACCGAGGATCGCCGCCTCGTTGAGCTTCTGGTCGTAATTGGCGCGCACCGCCTTCGGGGTGAGGATGCGCGGCCCGATCAGCGTGATCGGGAAGACCAGCAGCGCCACGCTCGCGAGCTGCCAGTTCAGGTACAGCATCAGGATGATGCCGGCGACCATCTCGAGCAGCGGCAGCAGCGCGCCGGTCGACAGATATTTCACAGCACCTTCATAGGCCGCGACGTCAACGGAGAAGCGCGACAGGATCTCGCCGCGCTTGGTGCGCGAGAAATACGCCGCCGACAGGTTCTGCATGTGCTCGAACAACTGCTGGCGCACGTCGGCGATCACCGAGGCGCTGAGCCGCGAGTCGGTCCGCTCGTAAAACACCGCAACGATCGAGGTGATGATGCCGGCGCCCGCGAGCACGCCGAGGATGGTATAGAGCGCCTGAAAATCCTCTTCGCCCAGCGCGTCGTCAATCAGGTACTTCAGGCTGAGCGGCATGATGACGTTGAACAGCGTCTCGACCAGCAGGCCGAAACCGACGATCGTCATCCAGCGCTTGTAGTTGCTCAAAAATGGCCAGGTGAAGCTCGAGACCGTCGCCAGTGCGCCTGCCGCCTCGCGCGCAGTGAATGTGATCAGGTCCTCGTCTTCATCGTCGTCATCGACCAGCGAGACCTGTTCGTCATCGCGCTCATCGTCCTCGTCGTCGTCGGACCTGGGCGGGTCGATCGCTTGCGGCGCCGTCGCCTGCGCTGCGCCGACACCGGCAGCGCCGATCGGATCCCGTTCGTCGGGTGCTGTTTCGGCGGTTGCGGGCTGAGGGCCCATGCGGGTTGGTTTTGATGGCATCGATCCCTGACCACCGCGGCGATCGAGGTTCTCGCCGGTGAGAAAACGCCCCGCCACGCGGTCGAGGACATGAGTTATGGCACCCGTGCCTGCTTGGACAGGGCAGGAGCCAGGCGATTAGAGCATTTTCACGCGACGTGGAATCGCGTTCGCGCCGAAATATTTCGAAAAAATACCTTGCGCCCCCATCGCCCCGGCGAACGATTCAGTCGTCGTCTTCCATCTTGTCGAAAAACGAATAGCGCAGGCTGTCGGCGTCGGTGTACCACTGACCCGGGCCCTTGCCCGCGGCAAGCGTCGCCTGCCACAGTGCATCCGTCACATCGTGACGGTTCATCGACAAATCGAAGCCGTTGGCGAAGAACAGCTCCGACCATTCCCACCAGGTGCCGAGCTTCTTGATCCCGCGCAACAGGCCGTAGCGGTCGATCAGATCGGGCGCGAGATCGCTCGTGATCGAGCCGAACACCATACCCGTCCTGACCACACGGTTCAGTTCGTGCGTCGCCGTGACCGCCTGCTTGTCGCTGAGGTGACACAGGCAGGTCTCGAAGACGATGTCGAACGCCTCGTCCTTGAACGGCAGCTTGGTGACGCTGCCGAGCTTGTTGTAGGGCTTCAGCTCCTTCGGCGTCTTGGCATGAATGGAGCGGTTGTTCTCGATGCCAAAGGCGTCGACGCCGCGGGCGCGCAAGGCGCCAACCAACTCGCCGCTCGCCGACCCCGCAACCAGCAACTTGAAGTTCTTCCTTGGCTTCCAGACGAGATCGATCAGCGTCAGGAGGTGATCGGGATCGGTGAACTTGCTCCACGCCTCCCGATAGGGTCCGACGCCGCGGTAATTCTCGAAATAGTTGGCGTCGATCCTGCCGGAACCTGCCGGCTCCCCGTGGGTGCGCGCATGGCGCAGCTTCATCATCTCGGTCAGAATCAGGTCGGTCGCCGCATCCGAGGAATCGAGCAGGCCGTTCAGCGTGGAGTCAAACAGATAGTCGCCGACCACCACCAGGCCGCCGTGATCCTTTGGCTCGGGGCGATGGTTGGTGACCACGTCACGCGCCGGCAAACCGCCGGGCAGCGCATTCACCGACGACAGCCAGCGATGGATCTTGCCTTCGATGAAGTGATCGCGCGCTTTGCCGATCGAGGCCGGCAACGATTTCAACGCGGTCTGGATCAGTTGCTCGTCGTCGAGATTGGCGAATGCCAGTGCGTCCGAGCCGGCAATCAGGAAGTTCAGCACGCCGTGGCGGCCGACGTCGTGGCGGGCGCCCTCGACATAGACGCAGCAGCCGCCGAACGCTTCCGACATGAACCACGCGCCGGGAATTTTCTCGCCCCAGAACGGCTTGTCGAACAACAACGCGACGCGCAGGTAGTGCGCCGGACGGTCGAAGTAGGCGACGTGCTTCACCATCGAGCGGCGGAGCTCCTCGCCTTCCCAACGCATGGTAGCAAGCCAGGAGTGCGGCAGACACATCAGCACGAGGTCGAAGTCGCGCGTTTCCGGCCCCTTGCCGTTCATCATGCCCAGACGATAGCGGCCCTGCGCGGTTTTGCCGACACTGAGCACGCGGTGATTGAGCTGAATGTCGGCATCGATCTCTTCGCGCAGCCGCTCGATCAGCTGCTCGTTGCCGTTCTGGATCGAATACAGGCCGATATAGCCGTCGACATCCATAACGTAGTTCTTCAGCGCGTTGAGGCCGCTGGTGTTGTGGCTCTCGGTGGCAAGGTCCGATCGCGCCATCACCTTGAAGAAGCGCTTGGCGACGGGATCGGCCACCTCGCGATCCAGCACCGCCTCGGCATTGGCGAACGCCCAGGGATGTTCGTTGTCGTGCGCGCCGACGCCTTCGTAGTACTGGGCCGGCGTGATCAGCTCGCTGCAGCGCTTGCGAAACGCCTCGATCGCCGCCGCGGTCTGCGGCCCATACTTGCGGCGCATACCGTCGACGTCGTCGAGCAACTCGCCGTCGAGTTGCACCTGCGCGGCGTCCATCGGGATCGTCTGCAGGCCGAAATGCTGGATCAGTTCTCGCAGCGGATCGGGCCCGAGCATCGAGTAATCGTAGATCTCGGCGACGCCCGCCTCGTACATGGCGTTTGCCGAATCAAACTTGCGGGTGACGATCTTGCCGCCGACGCGCTCGGTGGCCTCGAAAATGGTGACCTTGCAGAGGGCGCCCAGTTTCTTCCTCAAATGCCACGCGGTCATCAAACCGCCCGGCCCGCCGCCGACGATTGCGAGATCCAACATCTTCACCTTCCGTCACCGACGGGGAGTCGTTGCCCCCCAGACGGCGCCCTGCCTCACCCCAACACAAACCGCTTTTCACCTGAAAGGAAGATGAACAAACCTGATAATGCGGCATTATTTATTGTGCAGATGCGAAAAGAGCCGGTTTGCACCGGCTCTTTTGCAATCTTGAAGTGCGGAAGTTGCCTTATTCCGCCGGAGGCAGTGCCACTACTGGCTCCGGCTCCGGTTGCGGTGCGTCGGTCGGAACCGGCGCTGCGGCCTGGGCTTGCGCCGCGATCCGCTCGCGCTCGTCGACGATCAGCTTGTCGCGCTTCATGGCGACCTCGCGAATCTTCGACATCGACGCGCCCGTACCGGCCGGGATCAGGCGTCCGACGATCACGTTTTCCTTGAGGCCCTCGAGCATATCCACCTTGCCGTTGACTGCGGCTTCGGTGAGTACGCGCGTGGTCTCCTGGAACGAGGCCGCCGACACGAACGACTTGGTCTGCAGGCTCGCCTTGGTGATGCCGAGCAGCACAGGATGCGCGGTCGCGATCTTCTTGCCCTGATCCTTGGCTACGAGGTTGATCTCATCGAATTCGATGCGATCAAGCTGGTCGCCCTGAATCATGTCGGTCTCGCCAGGATCCACGACTTCGACCTTTTGCAGCATCTGGCGAACGATCACCTCGATGTGCTTGTCGTTGATCAGCACGCCCTGCAGCCGGTAGACCTCCTGGATCTCGTTGACGAGATAGGACGCGAGCTCCTCGATGCCCTTGATGGCGAGGATATCGTGCGGTGCCGGGTTGCCTTCGACGATGAAGTCGCCCTTCTCGACGATGTCGCCATCCTGCAAGTGGATGTGCTTGCCCTTCGGGATCAGGTACTCGCGCGGCTCGTCGGTCTTGTCCATCGGCTCGATCCCGATGCGGCGCTTGTTCTTGTAGTCGCGGCCGAACCGGATCGTGCCGGCGATCTCGGCGATGATCGCCGCGTCCTTCGGCTTGCGGGCCTCGAACAGTTCGGCGACACGCGGCAGACCGCCGGTGATGTCGCGCGTCTTGGCGCTCTCGGTCGGGATACGGGCGATGACGTCGCCCGCCTTGACCTTGCCGTTGATGTCGACCGACAGGATGGAGTCGACCGCGAGCATGTAGCGGGCATCGCCGCCGCGCGCGACCTTCAACACCTTGCCGTCCTTGCCCTTGATCACGATCGCCGGGCGCAGATCCTGCTGGTTGCGAGCCGAGCCGGTGCGCCAGTCGATCACGACGCGCTTGGCGATACCGGTCGCCTCGTCGATCGCTTCCGAAATCGACTGTCCATCAACAAGATCCTCGAACGCGACGGTGCCTTCGGCCTCGGTCAGGATCGGACGGGTGTACGGATCCCACTCCGCGATACGCTGGCCGCGCTTGATCGTGTCGCCTTCGTCGACCCGCATGCGCGCGCCGTACTGGATACGGTGCGTCGCGCGCTCGGTACCGTCGGGATCGACCACCGCCACCACCATGTTGCGGACCATCGCCACGTTGTCGCCTTCGGTGTTGCGGGCGATGGCGCGGTTCTTGATCTTGATCTTGCCGTCGAAGTTCGACTCGATCGACGACTGCTCGTTGATCTGCGCCGCACCGCCGATATGGAAGGTGCGCATGGTGAGCTGGGTTCCCGGCTCGCCGATCGACTGCGCCGCAATGACGCCGACCGCTTCGCCGTGGTTGACCGGCGTGCCGCGGGCGAGATCGCGCCCGTAGCACTTGCCGCACACGCCGTTTTGCAGCTCGCAGGTCAGGACCGAACGGATCTTGACCTCCTGGATGCCGGCCTGCGTGATCGCCTCGACATGGGTCTCCTCGAGCAGGGTGCCGCGCTTGACGACTACCTTGTTCGACGTCGTATCGCGCAAGTCTTCGGCCGTGGTGCGGCCGAGGATGCGCGAGGCGAGCGACGCCACCACGGTGCCCGCGTCGATGATCGCGCGCATCTTGATGCCGCCCTTGGTACCGCAATCATCAGCCGTGATGATGCAGTCCTGCGCCACGTCGACCAGACGCCGCGTCAGGTAACCGGAGTTCGCAGTCTTCAAGGCGGTGTCGGCGAGACCCTTGCGGGCGCCGTGTGTCGAGTTGAAGTACTCGAGCACCGACAGGCCTTCCTTGAAGTTCGAGATGATCGGCGTCTCGATGATCTCGCCAGAGGGTTTGGCCATCAGGCCGCGCATACCGGCGAGCTGACGCATCTGCGCCGCGGAACCGCGGGCGCCGGAGTGCGCCATCATGTAGATCGAGTTGACCTGAGCCTCGCCGCCCTTCGGGTTCTTCTTGACGGCGGAGATTTCCTTCATCATCTCGTCGGCGATCTTCTCGGTCGCCGTCGACCAGGCGTCGACAACCTTGTTGTACTTCTCACGCTGGGTGATCAGGCCGTCGTTGTACTGCTGCTCGAACTCGGTTGCGAGCGTGCGGGTGTCATCGACGATCTTCCACTTGGCGTGCGGCACCACCATGTCGTCCTTGCCGAACGAAATGCCGGCCTTGAACGCATTGTAGAAACCCAGCGACATGATGCGATCACAGAAGATCACTGTCTCCTTCTGACCGCAGTGGCGGTAGACGAGATCGATCAGGCTGGAGATTTCGCGCTTGGTCATCAGCTTGTTGACCGCGTCGAACTGCACCTTCGAGGAGCGCGGCAGCAGCTGGCCTAGCATGACGCGGCCGGCCGTGGTCTCGAACCAGCGCTTGGAGGTCTTGCCCTCCTCGTCGATCACATCCCACCGGTACCTGATCTTGGTGTGCAGGTGGATGGTCTTGGTGTGCAGCGCGTGCTCGAGCTCGGACATGTCGCCATAGGCCTTGCCTTCGCCCGGCAGCCCCTCGCGGAGCAGCGTGACGTAGTAGAGACCCAACACGATGTCCTGGCTCGGCACGATGATCGGCTGACCGTTGGCCGGGTGCAGGATGTTGTTGGTCGACATCATCAGGACGCGCGCTTCGAGCTGCGCTTCCAGCGACAGCGGCACGTGCACCGCCATCTGGTCGCCGTCGAAGTCGGCGTTGAACGCGGCGCAGACCAGGGGATGCAGCTGGATCGCCTTGCCCTCGATCAGCACCGGCTCGAACGCCTGGATGCCGAGCCGATGCAGGGTCGGCGCGCGGTTCAACAGCACGGGATGCTCGCGAATGACCTCGTCGAGGATGTCCCACACCTCGGGGCGCTCCTTCTCGACGAGCTTCTTCGCCTGCTTCACCGTGGTCGACAGGCCCTTGGCGTCGAGCCGCGAGTAGATGAACGGCTTGAACAGCTCGAGCGCCATCTTCTTCGGCAGGCCGCACTGTTGCAGCTTGAGCTCCGGACCGACCACGATCACCGAGCGGCCCGAGTAGTCGACGCGCTTGCCGAGCAGGTTCTGACGGAACCGGCCCTGCTTGCCCTTCAGCATGTCGGCGAGCGACTTCAGCGGCCGCTTGTTGGCGCCGGTGATGACGCGGCCGCGGCGACCGTTGTCGAACAGCGCATCGACCGCTTCCTGCAGCATGCGCTTTTCGTTGCGGATGATGATGTCGGGCGCGCGCAGCTCCATCAGCCGCTTCAGGCGGTTGTTGCGGTTAATGACGCGGCGGTAGAGGTCGTTGAGGTCCGACGTCGCAAAGCGGCCGCCGTCGAGCGGCACCAGCGGACGCAGGTCCGGCGGGATCACCGGCACGACGGTGAGGATCATCCACTCCGGCTTGTTGCCGGAAACGCGGAACGCCTCGACGATCTTCATGCGCTTGGCGAGCTTCTTGCGCTTGATGTCGGAGTCGGTGGCCCCCATGTCCGCGCGCAGTTGGCCCTCGAGCTTCTCGAGGTCGAGACCGCGCAGCATCTCGCGGATCGCCTCGGCGCCGATCTTGGCGGTGAAGTTGTCCTGGCCATACTCGTCCTGGGCGCGCAGATACTCTTCTTCCGAGAGCAGCTGACGGTCCTTGAGCGGGGTCAGACCCGGCTCAAGCACGACGTAGTATTCGAAGTAGAGGACGCGCTCGAGATCCTTCAGCGTCATGTCGAGCAGAAGGCCGATGCGGCTCGGCAGCGACTTCAGGAACCAGATGTGGGCGACAGGCGCGGCGAGCTCGATATGGCCCATGCGCTCGCGCCGGACGCGCGACAGCGTGACCTCGACCGAGCACTTCTCGCAGATGATGCCCTTGTACTTCATGCGCTTGTACTTGCCGCACAAGCACTCGTAATCCTTGATCGGCCCGAAGATGCGCGCGCAGAACAGGCCGTCGCGCTCGGGCTTGAAGGTGCGGTAGTTGATCGTCTCGGGCTTCTTGATCTCGCCGTACGACCACGACAAAATCTTCTCCGGCGACGCGATCGAGATCCGGATCTGGTCGAAGACCTGAGCCGGCGTCGTCGGATTGAAAAAATTCATAATTTCTTAATTCATGACCTTCTCCGTGTGGAGCATTCAGTGATGCAAGGGGCGGAGCGACTTCGCCGTGCCGGCGGTATCTGACCCGCCCCTCGAGCTGTTCTGTCCTGTCTAGACGCCTACTCGGCGGCTTCCGCCGTCGGCGCCTCCTTCGAATTGTGCAGATCGACGTTGAGGCCGAGCGAGCGCATTTCCTTGACCAGCACGTTGAACAATTCCGGAATGCCGGCTTCGAACGTGTCGTCGCCGCGCACGATCGCCTCGTACACCTTGGTGCGGCCGGCGACGTCGTCCGACTTCACCGTCAGCATCTCCTGCAGCGTGTAGGCGGCGCCATATGCTTCGAGCGCCCACACCTCCATTTCGCCGAAACGCTGGCCGCCGAACTGCGCCTTGCCGCCCAACGGCTGCTGGGTGACGAGCGAGTACGGGCCGATCGAACGCGCGTGGATCTTGTCGTCGACCAGGTGGTGCAGCTTCAGCATGTAGATGTAGCCGACCGTGACGTTGCGATCGAACTGATCGCCGGTCCGCCCGTCGTACAGGATCGACTGCCCGGATGCATCGAGGCCCGCGAGCTTGAGCATCTCCTCGATGTCGTGCTCCTTGGCGCCGTCGAACACCGGCGTCGCAATCGGCACGCCGTGGTTCAGGTTGCCGGCAAGCTCGACGATTTCGGGATCGCTGAGCGATTTGATTGTCTCGTCGTCGCCGTAGACCCGCTTCAGGGTTTCCTTCAGCGGCTTGATGTCCTGCTTGCTGTAATAGGCGTCGACCGCCTGGCCGATGCGCTTGCCGAGACCGGCGCACGCCCAACCCAGGTGGGTCTCAAGGATCTGACCGACGTTCATGCGGCTCGGCACGCCGAGCGGGTTCAGCACGATGTCGGCATGCGTGCCGTCCTCGAGGAACGGCATGTCCTCGATCGGAACGATCTTCGACACCACGCCCTTGTTGCCGTGACGGCCGGCCATCTTGTCGCCGGGCTGGATCTTGCGCTTCACCGCGACGAAGACCTTGACCATCTTCATCACGCCGGGCGGCAACTCGTCACCGCGTTGCAGCTTCTCGACCTTGTCGAGGAAGCGCTGCTCGAGGCCCTTCTTCAACTCGTCGTACTGCTTCCGCATGGCCTCGATCTCGGCCATCAGCTTGTCGTTGGGCGAGGCGAACTGCCACCACTGCGACTTCGGATACTCCTCGAGCACCGCGCGGGTGATCTTGGTGTCCTTCTTGAAGCCCTTCGGACCGGCAATGCCCTGCCGGTTCTCCAGCATGTCGCCGAGACGGCCATAGACGTTGCGGTCGAGGATCGCCTGTTCGTCGTCGCGGTCCTTGGCGAGGCGTTCGATCTCCTCGCGCTCGATCGCGAGCGCACGCTCGTCCTTGTCGACGCCGTGACGGTTGAACACGCGCACTTCGACGATGGTGCCCTGCACGCCCGGCGGCACGCGCAGCGACGTGTCGCGCACGTCGGAGGCCTTCTCGCCAAAGATCGCGCGCAGGAGCTTCTCTTCCGGCGTCATCGGGCTCTCGCCCTTCGGCGTGATCTTGCCGACCAGGATGTCGCCGGCGCGCACCTCCGCCCCGATGTAGACGATGCCGGCTTCGTCGAGGTTCTTCAGCGCTTCTTCCGAGACGTTCGGAATATCGCGGGTGATCTCCTCAGGGCCGAGCTTGGTGTCACGCGCCATCACCTCGAACTCTTCGATGTGGATGGAGGTGAACACGTCGTCCTTCACGATCCGCTCGGAGAGCAGGATCGAAGTCCTCGAAGTTGTAACCATTCCACGGCATGAACGCGACCAGCACGTTGCGGCCGAGCGCGAGTTCGCCGAGATCGGTCGACGGACCGTCGGCGATGATGTCGCCCTTCTTCACGTTGTCGCCGACCTTCACCAGCGGACGCTGGTTGATGCAGGTCGACTGGTTGGAGCGCTGGAATTTCATCAGCCGGTAGATGTCGACGCCCGACTTCGAGGGGTCGAGCTCTTCGGTCGCGCGGATGACGATACGGGTCGCGTCGATCTGGTCGATCACGCCGGTGCGGCGTGCTGCGATTGCGGCACCGGAGTCGCGGGCCACCACGCCTTCCATGCCGGTGCCGACGAACGGCGCCTCGGCGCGAACCAGCGGCACCGCCTGGCGCTGCATGTTCGAGCCCATCAGCGCGCGGTTGGCGTCGTCGTTCTCGAGGAACGGGATCAGCGCCGCGGCAACCGAGACCAGCTGCTTCGGCGAGACGTCCATGAAGTCGACCTTCTCGCGCGGTATCGGGTTGACGTCACCGGCATGGCGACAAATCACGAGCTCCTCGGTGAAGCGGCCGCGGTTGTCGAGCGAGACGTTGGCCTGGGCGACGTTGTAGCGGCCCTCTTCCATCGCCGAGAGGTAGACAACCTCGTCGCTGACGCGGCCATCCTTCACCTTGCGGTAGGGTGTTTCGACAAAGCCGTACTTGTTGACGCGCGCGTAGGTCGCGAGCGAGTTGATCAGGCCGATGTTCGGACCTTCGGGGGTCTCGATCGGGCAGATACGGCCATAGTGGGTCGGGTGCACGTCGCGCACCTCGAAGCCCGCGCGCTCGCGCGTCAGGCCGCCCGGGCCCAGCGCCGACAAGCGGCGCTTGTGCGTGATCTCGGACAGCGGGTTGGTCTGGTCCATGAACTGCGACAGCTGCGAGGAGCCGAAGAACTCGCGCACCGCGGCGGCCGCAGGCTTGGCGTTGATCAGGTCCTGCGGCATGACGGTGTCGATATCGACGCTCGACATGCGCTCCTTGATCGCGCGCTCCATGCGCAGCAGGCCGATACGGTACTGGTTCTCCATGAGCTCGCCGACCGAGCGCACCCGGCGGTTGCCGAGGTGGTCGATGTCGTCGATCTCGCCCTTGCCGTCGCGCAGGTCGACCAGCGTCTTGATGACCGCGAGGATGTCTTCCTTGCGCAGCGTGCGGTGGGTATCCGGCGCGTCGAGTTCGAGGCGCATGTTCATCTTGACGCGGCCGACCGCCGAAAGGTCGTAGCGCTCGGAGTCGAAGAACAGCGACTGGAACATATTCTCCGCCGAATCGATGGTCGGCGGCTCGCCTGGACGCATCACGCGGTAGATGTCGAACAGCGCATCCTCGCGCGTCATGTTCTTGTCGACGGAGAGCGTGTTGCGGATATAGGGGCCGACATTGACGTGGTCGATGTCGAGCAGCGGCAGCTCCTTGTAGCCGTGCTCGTTCAGCGCCTTCATCAGCTTCTCGGTGATCTCGTCGCCGGCTTCGGCGTGGATTTCGCCGGTCTTCGGATTGACGAGGTCTTCGGCGAGGTAGTTGCCGACCAGCTCGTCGTCAGACATGCGAAGGGCTTTAAGGCCCTTCTCCTGCAGCTGGCGGGCCTGGCGGACGGTCAGCTTCTTGCCGGCCTCGAGCACCACCTTGCCGCTGTCGGCGTCGACCAGGTCGTTGATCGCCTTGTAGCCGCGGAAGCGGTTGGCATCGAACGGCACGCGCCAGCCGGCATCCTTGCCGCGCTTGTAAAGGATCTTCTTGTAGAACGTGGACAGGATCTGTTCGCCGTCGAGACCGAGCGCGAACATCAGCGACGTCACCGGAATCTTGCGGCGGCGGTCGATACGCGCATAGACGATGTCCTTGGCGTCGAACTCGATGTCGAGCCAGGAGCCGCGATAGGGAATGACGCGCGCGGCAAACAGCAGCTTGCCGGACGAGTGCGTCTTGCCCTTGTCGTGGTCGAAGAACACGCCGGGCGAGCGGTGCATCTGGGAGACGATCACGCGCTCGGTGCCGTTGACGATGAAGGTGCCGTTGTTGGTCATGA
Source organism: uncultured Alphaproteobacteria bacterium (assembly GCA_963763485.1). Taxonomy (GTDB): domain Bacteria; phylum Pseudomonadota; class Alphaproteobacteria; order Rhizobiales; family Xanthobacteraceae; genus CAWCKS01. The sequence goes on from CAVXOW010000004.1 coordinate 541,131, forward strand.
GCGGGATGTCGCCCATGTAGACGTCCTGCTCCTTGATGTCCTTGACGGAGCGCGCGCCGGTCTCTTCGTCGATGTCGAACACCACAAGGCGCAGCTTCACCTTGAGCGGCGCGGCAAAGGTCATGCCGCGCTGGCGGCACTCGTCGACGTCATACTTCGGCGCTTCGAACTCGTAGGAGACGAAGTGCAGCTCGGACGTGTTCGAGAAATCCCGGATCGGGAACACCGATTTGAACACGGCCTGCAGGCCCTCGTCGGAGCGGCCGCCTATCGGTTCCTGGACCATCAGGAACTGGTCGTAGGACGCCTTCTGAACCTCGATGAGGTTCGGCATCTCTGCCACTTCCCTGATGTGTCCGAAGAACTTGCGGACCCGCTTACGACCGGTAAATGTTTGCTGCGCCATCGTGGCCTCTCATTGCGCCGCCCGTGCCGTCGAGCGGACCTTCCGAAGCACGGCCGTCGAGCCGCCCCCGGGTTGAAACCGGCGTCCGATTTCGACTGACTTCTCAACGCAAAGAAGCCGCTCGCTTCAGGACGCAAAAAAACGTGCGGGGCGCAAAGCTGCGCCCTGCCCGTCAGATAGTGCCTTTACGGACTGCAAAAGCCCGAAATTGCTTTATCTCCCAACGCCCCGCGGGGGACTTCTAACCAATTCCCCGACAGACCGTGCCTTTTCGTGCTGCCGCCCCGATATAGGGTAGCGATCGTGGAGATTCGAGGGTTAAATCCCCAAATCTCCACAAAATCTTGTGTATGCCCGCAGTTCCGGGCCACCCGGACGAATCCGGACTTACTTGAGCTCGACCTTGGCGCCGGCCTTCTCGAGCTGGGCCTTGACCTTGTCGGCCTCGTCCTTCGTAACGCTTTCCTTGACGTTCTTCGGCGCGCCTTCAACCAGATCCTTGGCTTCCTTGAGGCCGAGACCGGTGATCGCGCGGACTTCCTTGATGACCTCGATCTTCTTGTCGCCGGCAGCCGCCAGGACCACCGTGAACTCGGTCTTCTCCTCGGCCGGAGCCGCGGCAGCGCCGGCCGGACCGGCAGCAACCGCAACAGCGGCCGCAGCCGAGACGCCCCACTTCTCTTCGAGAAGCTTGGCGAGTTCGGCGGCCTCGAGCACGGTCAAGCTCGAAAGGTCGTCCACAATCTTTTGCAAATCAGCCATTTGTCGTTGTTCCCTAATGTCAGTTCGAACCAGTTGTTTGGATGACGAAGAGCGTTACGCCGCTTCGCTTTTTGAGGCATAGGCCTGGACCACGCGGGCGAGCTTGGCCGCCGGGGCGTTGGTGAGCTGGGCAATCTTGGTGGCCGGCGCCACGAGCAGGCCGACGATCTTGGCACGCAGTTCATCCAGCGACGGCAGCGAGGCGAGCGCCTTCACGCCGTCGGGGTTCAGGACGGTTTTTCCCATCGCGCCGCCAAGAATAACGAACTGCTCGTTCGTCTTGGCGAACTCGACGGCAACCTTTGGCGCCGCGACCGGATCGTTGGAAGTTGCGATCACGGTCGGTCCCTTCAGCAGGGAGCCGATGGACACGACGTCAGTGCCTTCAAGAGCGATTTTGGCGAGACGGTTCTTCGAGACCTTCACTGCCGCACCCGCCTGCTTCATCTGCTTGCGCAGAACCTGCATCTGGGCGACGGACAGGCCCGAATAGTGAGCAACGATCGCAACGCTGGTGTCCTTGAACACCCCGTTGAGATCATCGATCGCCTGTTTCTTTGCCGCTCGTTCCACTAGCCAGCTCTCTTCGGTTGGCGGCCTTCGCGCAGTGCGCGGGACCACCGGGTTGCACCGATCGCCCAGCCTTGGCTTCGAGCCGCCTTGCGGCGGACGAGGCTCGGGCAGGACGACATTTCAAGCCTGCCCTCCCGCAGCTTCCGCCGCGGAGTGTCGAGGTTCGAACCGAACACAGAAGCCGCCGCAGTCGCGACGTCTCGGTGAAAATCCGGTCTTCACCCGTCTGTGCAGGCCTTGCCGATTAAGCCGTTGTCCAGATTTTGCGATCTGGCCGCGGGCGCCTGCAGTCTCGGACAGGACGGAAGCGGCGAGCGAACCCGTCGTTTCCGCTGCGTTCCTTTGAAAAAATCAGCGAAAACCCCTTTGTTCTTCCTTTTTGAGCAATCCAAATGGATGTCCAAAAAAGGAGCCGGGTCTCCGTTAGCGTTTTCTGAGAGCGCACACGGGCGCGCCGAAAGGGTCGGCACACCCGGAAGGCGGCTATTTAGCGGCTCGGTAGCGGCTTGCCAAGGGCTTTTTTCACCACGTTTTTTGCCCCGGCCCCGGACCCGCCTGGCGAATTTTCCAGGCGCCCCTGTCACGCGGCGGGGTTCCCGTTCGTCTTGAGGGCAGGAGGTTGCCATGCGCCGTTCCCTTGCCGCCCTTACCGCCCTGTTCAATGTCACAAATGGGCTCTGGATGCTGCTCGCAGGCCAGAACTGGTACGCGACCGTGCCGGGGGTCACCCACACCGGGCCGTTCAACCCGCACTTCGTGCAGGACATCGGCGCGGCGTTCCTGGTGGCCGGGCTCGGGCTCGCGGCACGGGCATGGCGGCCTTCGCTTTGGCCGGCGGGGGTCACCGGCGCGGCGTTCCTCGCCGCCCACGGCCTGATCCACCTCGCCGACATCTTCAAGGGCCACGTCGAGAGCCCGACCCGCGACATCGTCGCGGTCGTGATCCCGGCAATCGTCGCGCTCTACGCAAGCCTGCCGAATAAGGAGTTCACCATGCGCCAATGGTTCGCACGGCGTTATCTGCAGAGTTACCGCAACCGCTACAACTACGACACCAGCTACATGGAAATGGTTCTCGACGAGACGCCCGACGCGTTCTTCAAGTTCGCCAAGATCTTCGGCATTGCCAACTACCGCAGGGTGGTTCCGATTGAGGCGATCTACGCGGCCAAGATGACCGGCGCCTTGCACGAGGATTGCGGCCCCTGCACCCAACTCGTCGTCGACATGGCACTGGAAGCCGGCATGGCCCACGACCAGATCGAAGCGGTGCTGAACGGCAAATGTTCTGACATGAACGATGCCACGACGCTCGGCTACCGCTTTGCCAGGGCGGTGTGCGAGCGCTCGGTGGCCGAGGATGAAGCACGCGAAGCGGTGCGCGCCGAATGGGGCAACAAGGGCGTGATCGAGCTGACGTTCGCCTTGCAGATCGGCCGCATCTTCCCGATGGTGAAGGCCGGTCTCGGCTTCGCAAAAGAGTGCCGCCGCGTTGTCGTCGAGGGACACCATGTCGATGTCGTCCGAAAGGCCGCGTGACAGCGACGCGCTGGCGCCGTATCGGCCGCGGCTGCTCGGGCTCGCCTATCGCATGCTCGGCAGCCGCAGCGACGCGGATGACGTGCTGCAGGACGCCTACCTGCGCTTTGCCGAAGCGCAGGATGTGCGCAATCCGGAAGCCTTTCTCGTCACTGTCGTGACGCGGCTTTGTCTCGATCGCCTGAAGAGCGCGCAGGCACGGCGGGAGGTTTATGTCGGGCCGTGGCTGCCCGAGCCCATCGTCGATGCGGATGCGATGTCGCCGGATGCGACGACGGAATTGGCCGACGATCTATCGTTTGCGTTGCTGCTGGCGCTCGACCGGCTGTCGCCACTGGAGCGCGCCGCGTTCCTCTTGCACGACGTGTTCGACATGCCGTTCACCGCTGTCGCAAAAACGCTCGACCGCACGGAAGCCGCGTGCCGGCAGCTCGCGACGCGGGCGCGGCAGGCGGTGCGCAAACAACGCCCTGCCCCGCCGGCGCCGCCGGAGGCCCATGCGCGGCTGCTCGCCGCATTCGGCGACGCGGTCAGCAGCGGCGACGTTGGACGCCTCGCTGCACTGTTGCGGGAGGATGCCGTCCTGCTGACCGACGGCGGCGGCCGCAAGATTGCTGCGCTCAATCCGATTTTCGGCGCTGACAGGATCGCGCGATTCTTCATCGCCCGCCGACGCAAGCAAGCCGGACAGGACATCCGTTCGGAGCCCGCGATGATCAACGGCGCGGCGGGCGCCCTGCTCTACATCGACGGCGAATTCGACCAGACCATTTCGCTCGCGATCGACGGCGACAAGATCGCGGCGATTTACTTGGTGCGGAACCCGGACAAGCTGCGCCACGTGCCGGCCTCGGCGCACTGACCACCGGTGCCGCGCAAGGCGTTGATCCGAAGCGGGAATTCTCGCGTTTTGGCGGAGTTTTCAACTCTTCCGACGAAAAAGATACCTGCTGGGGTGGTCAGCAAAAAACGCGTTCCATTCAGAGCATTACGCGAAATTCAGTGCACCTTCTTCGAGACTGGATTGCATGATCAGTAGATGCAACCATAAATTATTCCTCCGACGAATATTCGTGGGCGGATATTCGCCGACGGATATTCAGAACGCGCGAGGGGCGAATTGATGCCGTGCCATTGCATCCATGCCTGTAACGCGTTACGCTGTAACGCGTTACGCCAAACAAATCAGGCGAGACGACACAGATGCCAGTTCCTGCCGAGCGAATGAGAGCGATGCGCGAGCGGCGGCGACGGCGAGGCTTGCGCGAATTGCGCCTCGTTGTGCCAAATCCTCGGCTGCAATCGGTACGCAAGCGTGTGACCGCTCAAGTGCTCAAGCTTGATCGGCAAAGCGAAGCCGAGGCGCTGAGCTTTATCGAGCGTATCTCCGAGTTCGACGAGCAGGACTCGGGCAGGAAATGAAGCGCGGCGACATCGTCGTCGTCGCGGCCGCCGGCGACTACGGCAAGCCGCGGCCCGCCGTCATCGTCCAGACCGACGCATTTCCTGAGACCCACGGCTCGGTGGTGATCTGTCAGATGACCTCCGAAATCGTGGATGCTCCCGACTTTCGCGTCACGATCGAGCCAAATGCGGCGAGCGGGCTGCGCGCCCGCTCCGAGGTGATGGCCGACAAGCCAGTCACCGTCAGGCGCGAACGCATCGGCCAGGTGATCGGCCACCTGAGCGACCGCGACTTGAACCGCCTCAACGTCGCTCTCGCCTTTGTACTGGGGTTGGCGGACTAACCTGTCATCGTCATTGCCCTCGAAAATCAAATCTTACTCAGCCTGATAGTGCTGCGGAGTCCGCCACCGATAAAATCGCCTGATCGATAAGCATTTGTGGATCTCAGATAGCAAACACCCGCCCGCTCAATATCGATAGCGATGTCCGGGGCGACACCGCTTGGCGGCTCAAGCTCAATCCACGCGCTGCTAGCGGTTTGGAAGCTCCTTGGAGGAACACGACCCACGCGCACAATGGCGATTTGACCAGGATCGTTGTTTGACTGATAGACCTTGTATGCGGGCTTTGAAATCGCCAGAGCAGCCGTTGCGGTTGTAAGCAAATCGGTACCAAGTTTTGCTGCCTGCTCAGGACTAAGAAGAGCAACCGGCCAGTCATAGGCAACGCTGAGTTTGATCGCCGTGCCGTCCACAGGACTGTACGAAAGTTCAGGATTGTTCAAATTCCATAGCGGCGGTCGCTCCGCGTTGAGAATCTGCTGAACGTGGGCGGCGAGAGAAATACGCTGTTCGGCAGCTTCTCGCTCTAGTCGCTCCTTCAGCTCCGGTTCAAACTCTATGGATATAGCGGATTCCTTGACCATATCGCCTCCATACATTGTATTTTATATACATACAATGTATGCGAACCGCCGTCAAGAAGGCCATCGGAGTGCTGCAACAAGAGGAGGGGCTCGGCGCAACCACCGAACGCGCGCCTACGCATGGAAAAAGGCCGGCGGCGTCGGGTGACGCGCCGGCCTGTTTCGTTTGCGTTAACGCAAGCGGTCAGTTGAACAGCGTCGACGGCTCGATCTTGAGGCCCGGGCCCATGGTCGAGGACACCGAGACGCGCTTGATGTAGGTGCCCTTGGAGCCGGCGGGCTTTGCCTTGGCGACCGCGTCGGCCAGCGCCTTGACGTTCTCGACCAGCTTGTCGGCCGTAAACGAGGCCTTGCCGACGCCGGCATGGATGATGCCGGCCTTCTCGACACGGAACTCGACCGAGCCGCCCTTGGCGCCCTTCACGGCGTTGGTGACGTCCATGGTCACGGTGCCGATCTTCGGGTTCGGCATCAGGCCGCGCGGGCCCAGGACCTTACCGAGGCGGCCGACCAGCGGCATCATGTCGGGGGTCGCGATGCAGCGGTCGAAGTCGATGTTGCCGCCCTGCACCTTCTCGACGAGGTCTTCCGCGCCGACCACGTCGGCGCCGGCGGCCTTAGCCTCCTCCGCCTTCGGGCCGCGCGCGAACACGGCGACCTTCAGCGTGCGGCCGGTGCCGTTCGGCAGCGTGACGACGCCGCGCACCATCTGGTCGGCGTGACGCGGATCGACGCCGAGGTTGATCGCGACCTCGATGGTCTCGTCGAACTTCGCCTTCGCCCGCTCCTTCACCAGCGCGATCGCCTCTGCAATCGTGTAGGCCTTGGCGGGATCGATGCCCTCGCGGGCCTTGGTGTAGCGCTTGTGATCAGCCATGACAGTTACCCCACCACCTCAAGACCCATCGAACGTGCCGAGCCCTCGACCATCTTCATGGCCGACTCGACGGTGTCGCAGTTCAAATCCTTCATCTTGGCTTCCGCGATCTCGCGGACCTGCGCCTTGGTCACCTTGCCGGCCTTGTCGCGGCCGGGCGTCTTGGAGCCGGAGGTGATGTTCGCCGCCTTCTTCAGGAAGAAGGACATCGGCGAGGTGCGCATCTCGAAGGTGAACGAACGATCCTGGTAGATCGTGATCACGACCGGGATCGGCGCGTTCTTTTCCATCTTCTGGGTCTGGGCGTTGAATGCCTTGCAGAACTCCATGATGTTGAGGCCGCGCTGGCCGAGCGCGGGGCCGATCGGCGGCGACGGGTTGGCCGCGCCGGCCGGCACCTGAAGCTTCAGGTATCCGGTAATTTTCTTTGCCATTCTTTGTCACTCCTTAGCTGGCCCGGACATCCGGGCCTCGTTGCAAGGACCGTGGTGCGGATTTTTTCGATACGGCTGGCGACCGGATCGATGTCCTCCCACGGCGTTCACGGGAACGGCGGCTGCCGTTTCCGAATTTCTGTCATCCTTCGAGGCTCGCCTTCGGCTCGCACCTCAGGATGACGCTCAACTCATATCTCTCCCCGTCATCCTGAGGTGCCCGCGCAGCGGGCCTCGAAGGATGAACGGCCCCCCTTATACCGAATTCCTAAACCTTCTCCACCTGGCCGAATTCGAGCTCGACCGGGGTGGCGCGGCCGAAGATCGAAACGGCGACCTTCACGCGCGAACGCGCCTCGTCGATTTCCTCGACCACGCCCGAGAACGAGGCGAACGGACCGTCCGCGACGCGGACGTTCTCGCCGATCTCGAACGACACCGACGGCTTCGGCCGCTCCACGCCCTCCTGCACCTGGTGCAGGATGCGCATCGCCTCGGATTCCGAAATCGGCATCGGCTTGTTATCGGCGCCGAGGAAGCCGGTGACCTTCGGCGTGTTCTTGATCAGGTGAAACGCTTCGTCGGTCAGGTTCATCTTCACCAGCACGTAGCCCGGGAAGAATTTCCGCTCGGTGTCGACCTTGCGGCCCCGGCGCACCTCGGTGACCTTTTCAGTCGGCACCAGCACCTGCTCGAACTCCTCTTCGAGGCCGCGCTGCTTGGCCTGCTCGCGAATCAACTCGGCAACCTTCTTCTCGAAGTTCGAATAGGCGTGAACGATGTACCAGCGCTTGTCCTTCAGCGCTGTCGTCAGTGAGCCGTTCATGTGTGAATCCGCAAAATGGTCGTGACGACGAGCCGGATCAGCTGGTCAGCGAAAAAGAAGAAGATCGACGACAAGCCCACCATCACGAACACCATGATCGTCGTGATCATGGTTTCGCGGCGCGACGGCCAGGTCACCTTCTGGGTCTCCGAGCGCACCTCTTGTGCGAACTTGAACGGGCTTTCCATCTGGGTCTGCTTGCTTCGCTTTGCGTCGTTCGAATGGGTTGGTTTTGGCGCCAGTTCCCCAAGGGCCTGACATCTACATAAGGCTTCCCGCGCCCGCCTTAAATCTTAAGGACGAGGCCTCGGGGCCTGATTTTGGGGGCAAATTGCCGCGTCGGAAGTCCGGTTATCAAACGGGCCGAACGCGAGTGACCGCTTGGTACTGCGAAGGGGGCAAAAGGTCAAGGTAGGGGCGTGAACCCGTAGATGGGGTCCCCGAGCGCATCCGAAACATGCCGGAAAAATCGGGTGGGGAGGGAATTTTTCGCGGCGTCGCCCGGTCAACTCATTGGGGGCTCTTAACCAGCAACCGCGACGCGCGTCTGCACGACCTCTCGGCCATTGCCGCCCTGAGCGAAAACGAAGGCTGTCAAAGCCCTTTTGAGTGAAAGGTTCCTCGGAAATGCCCACGAAGTTTCTCGGTTCTGACTTCCAGATCAACGTCCTCAACAGCGGCATCGACGGCCTCGCAGGCAGCCAGCAGCTTCCGATGGTCACCGCGCTGAGCGACGGCCGGTTTGCCGTCGTCTACCAGGATGACGTCGCAGGCAGCCTTCTCAACAGAGCGCCTATAGCAGCCGTCTTCAACGCCGACGGCACAACGTCGAGCGCTTTCATCAGGGTCAACGGGTTTGCTCAACAGCAGACCCAGCCGCAGGTTGCGGCGCTGCCCGATGGCGGCTTTGGCGTGGTATTCACCAGCAACAATCACCTCGACGGCTTGGCGGATCCGAACCCGAACAACATCTTCTATCAGCGGCTCAACGCCAATGGCACGATCAGCGGCGCTCCGCTGGCGATCGGTGATTTCGACGGCGGCGCTGGCCATGACAAGCTCTTCAATCCGGCGATCGCGACGCTGTCGACCGGCCGCCAGATTGTGGTGTTTCAACGGACCTACGACGCCTCATTCGGCGACGAGGACGTCTGCTTCAATGTCGTCAGCGCGAACGGGCTGACAACGGAATTCGCCGCGAACGTGCCGGAGAACGTTGCGTCCAGCACTTCTTATGAGGCCGATCCGGCGGTGGCGGCGATCGGCAGCACGGCCCTGATCATTTACGAGGACGCGGCCGGCACGATCATCAGCAGCCGCAACATCTCCGCGCGCCTGTTCGACGATGGGACCAACAGATTCGGCGCAGCATTCACGATCGCTGATCACGCCAATCCGTTGTTCCAAGCGAAGATCACAGCACTTGATGACCATCGCTATGCGATCGTCTACGTGGACACCGGCGCCACCTGGGAGATCTTCGGCAAGATCTACGACACCTCGGGCGGCGGCTCGCTGTCGGCCGAGTTCCAGATCGACCAGCCGGCTGGCCCGGGTACATTTAACCAGCTGCCATCGATCGCGACGACCGCCGATGGCGGGTTCCTCGTTACCTGGAGCAGGTTTGACGGCACCCAATATGACGTGGCGGCGCGGCGCTTCAACAGTGACGGCGTCGCGATGGGCCGGCAGTTCATCGTCAACCACCTGACCGATAATTATCAGCTCAATTCGTCGGTCGCAGTCAGCGGCGCCAACGCCTTCTTCGACTGGACCGACTCGGCGTCGCGGCCGGGCGACACCTCGCCGACCAGCGTGCGCGGCCAGGTCATGAGCCTGACCACGCCACCCGACTTCAACGACAACGGCGTAAGCGACATCCTGTGGCGCAACGGAAGCGGAGCCCTCGCAGTCTGGGACATGAACAAGTCCGGCGCGATCGGCTCCGGCGGGTTTGTGACCTCCGCCGGCGCCATCGTCGCCCCCGACGCCTCCTACAGTGTCGCCGCGATCAGCGATTTTAGCGGCGACGGTCGCGCCGACGTGCTCTGGCGCAACACCTCGGGCGCGCTGATCGAATGGCTGATGAACGGCTCGGTCATTGCGCAGAGTTCGTACGTGACTTCGGGCGGTACGCCCGTGAACCCCGATCCGTCCTGGAGTTTCCTCGGCGCCGGCGACTTCAACGGCGACGGCATGAGCGACATGCTGTGGCGCAATGCCTCCGGCGAGATCGCCGAGTGGCAGATGAACGGCACGGTGATCGCGGGCAGCGGCGACCTCAACGCCGGCGGCGGCGCCGTCTTTCTCGGTGCGGCATGGAGCGTCGCCGGCATCGGCGACTTCAACGGCGACGGCAAGTCCGACATCATCTGGCGCAATGCCTCCGGCGAAGTCGCCGAATGGCAGATGAACGGCTCGACCATCATCGGCAGCAACGACCTCAATGCCGGCGGGGTTGCGGTCGCGCCAGCGGCGAACTGGAGCGTCGCCGGCGTCGGCGATTTCAACGCCGACGGCAACGCCGACCTGTTGTGGCGCGACAGCAGTTCGGGCGCGCTGGTGGAATGGCTGATGAACGGCTCCAGCATTATCGGCAGCGGCTCGGTGACGTCGGGCAGCACGCCGGTCAATCCCGATCCGTCGTGGCATGTGGTGGAGATCGGCGACTTCAACGGCGACGCGCGCGCCGACATTCTCTGGCGCAACGACTCTGGCGCGATCGCGGAGTGGTTCATGAAGGGCACCGCGATCGTCGGAACGGCGACCCCATCCTCCGGCGGCGCGGCGGTCACGCCCGATGCCAGCTGGCAGATCCAGGCCAAGCCGACGGATTTTGCTTAACAAGCCGTTCGCAGATGCTCCTCAATCTGAGGAGAGATGCACAACACCTCGACCTCCCAGCCCTCCGGCGCCGAACATGTTGGGGGCCTCATCCTTCGAGACGCGGCTTCGCCGCTCCTCAGGATGAGGAGAGAGTTCGCGTTGCTTGTCAAACTGTGCTCGACAGCCCTACCCCGCCGCCCTGCCCGCCGTCCGCTCGGATGCAGCGCCTCGCCCCGTCAGGACCGCCATGGCGGCGTCGACACCGCCCTTGGCGTGGGGAATGCGGGCGAGTTCGAGGCCCATCTCGACGCCTGACAGCGTTCCCATCAGCATGAGGTCATTGAAGTGGCCGAGGTGGCCGATGCGGAACACCTTGCCCTTGACCTTCGACAAGCCGGTGCCGAGCGACATGTCGAATTTGTCCAAGCACCACCTGGCGGAATGCGTCGGCGTCGTGACCTTGCGGCATCAATACGCCGGTCAGTGAATCCGAATACGCGCGCGGATCCTGGCACCAGACCTCGAGGCCCCACGCGGTGACACGCGGCACGCGTTGCCGCCGAGTGGCGCTGGTGGCGCTTCAAGACGTTGTCGAGGCCTTCCTCCTCGAGCATCGCGATCGCCGCCTGCAGGCCGAACAAGAGGTTGGTCGCCGGCGTATAGGGCCACGAGCCCTGCTTGTTGGCTGCGATGATCTCCTGCCAGTCCCAGTAGGAGCGCATCGTCGTGGAGTGACTTGGCCACGGCGAGCGCCTTATCCGAGATCGCGTTGAAGCCGAGCCCCGGCGGCAGCATCAGGCCCTTCTGCGAGCCGCAGACGGTGACATCGATGCCCCAGGCGTCGTGCTCGTACGGCAGCGAGCCGAGGCCGGAGATGGTGTCGACCATCAACAGCGCCGGATGTTTTGTGCGGTCGAGGAGGCTGCGGACGTCCTGCGGATGGGTGACGCAGCCCGTTGAAGTCTCGTTGTGCACGACCATCACGGCCTTGATCTTGTGGCTGCGGTCGGCGGCGAGCTTTGATTCGATCGCGGCGATATCGGCGCCGTGGCGCCAATCGCCGGGAACGAAGTCGACCTCGACCTTGAATTTGTTCGCGAGGTTCTTCCACAGTGTCGCGAAGTGGCCGGTCTCGGCCATCAGCACGGTATCCCCGGGCGCCAGCGTGTTGACGATCGCGGCCTCCCACGCGCCGGTGCCCGACGATGGATAGATGATGACGGGGCTTTTGGTCCTGAAGATTCTCTTGATCCCGGCCAGCACGCCGTGGGCGAGCTCGACGAACTCCGGCCCGCGATGATCGATGGTCGGCTGGTCGATCGCGCGCAGCACGCGGTCGGGCACATTGGTGGGCCCGGGGATTTGCAGGAAATGTCGTCCGGAGTGGATGGCCATGGCGGGGCTCGCGGGGTGATCGAGAAACTGACAAAAGCATAGCATCCCCTGATGCAATTGTCCGGCTATGCCGTTGTGTTCCCACGCCAGCCAACTACTCTCCCGCTCATTCCCGCGAAAGCGGGAATCCAGAAAGCCGCCTGGCACGGCATGTTTGGCAAAAACTGGATCCCCGCGTCCGCGGGGATGAGCGGAGATGGGAAGCGCTCCTCGTAGCAAAACCGACACCGCCGCCCTCGCCGCAAAGCTGCGCGCGAGGTGACGGGCGACGTGTGGTTCGACGCCTTCAACCGCGGGCGCTATGCGACGGACGCCTCGCATTACCAGATCATGCCTGCCGGCGTCGTGGTGCCGCGCACCATGGACGAGGCGCTGCGCACGCTTAGCCTCGCGCGCGACGAGGGCTTTACCGTCACGCCGCGCGGCGGCGGCACCTCGCAATGCGGCCAGACCATCAATTCCGGCATCGTGGTCGATTTCTCAAAACACCTGAACAAGCTGATCTCGCTCGACGTCGCGAACCGCTCGTGCGTGGTCGAGCCCGGCATCGTGCTCGACGACCTCAATCGCCAACTCAAGGCCCACGGCCTGTGGTTTCCGGTCGACGTCTCCACCGCCTCGCGGGCGACGATCGGCGGCATGGCCGGCAACAATTCCTGCGGCGGCCGCTCGCTGCGCTACGGCACCATGCGCGACAATACGCTTGCGATTGACGCCGCGCTGGCCGATGGCCGCGTGCTGCACTTTGGTCAGCTTGCGGCGGACAACAGCGAAAAACTCTTTGCCGACATGCTGGCGCTGGGCGCACGCGAGCAGGACGAGATCCGCGACAAATTCCCGAAGGTGCAAAGACGAGTCGGCGGCTACAATCTCGATGCGCTGATCCCCTCCAACGCGCCTAACAACATCGCGCATCTGCTGGTCGGCTCCGAAGGCACCCTCGCCTTCTCGACGCAAGATCGAGCTGAAGCTGTGGCCGGTGATCCGCAACAAGGTGCTGGGCGTCTGTCACTTCGGCAGTTTTTACCAGGCGATGGATGCGACCCAGCACCTCGTCAAACTGAAGCCGATCGCGGTCGAGCTGGTCGACCGCACCATGCTCGCGCTCGGCCGCGACATCGCGATGTTCAAGCCGGTGATCGCGCAGGCCGTGCGCGGCGATCCCGACTGCATCCTCGTCGTCGAGTTCGCCGAGGAAGACCAGGACGAGAATCTGCGCCGGCTGAAGCAGCTCGGCGAGCTGATGGGTGACCTCGGCTTTGGCTGGGACCAGCGACGTGAAAAATGGGGCGGTGTGGTCGAGATCATCGAACCCGCCCTGCAGGCCGCGATCGCCGACTTCCGCGCGGCCGGCCTCAACGTGATGATGTCGATGAAGCAGGACGGCAAGCCGGTGTCGTTCGTCGAGGACTGCGCGGTGCCGCTGCCGCACCTGGCCGATTACACCGCGCGGCTGAACGCGATTTTTGCCAGGCATGGCACCCAGGGCACGATGTACGCGCACGCCTCCGAAGGCTGCCTGCATGTGCGCCCGGTGCTCAACCTCCGGCTCGAAAAGGACGTACGCGCGATGCGCGCCATCGCCGAAGAGACCTTTGCGATGGTGCGCGAATACAAGGGCTCGCATTCCGGCGAGCATGGCGACGGCATCGTGCGCTCGGAATTCCACGCGCAGATGTTCGGGCCGCAGCTCGTCGCGGATTTCAAGGAGGTCAAGCAGCGCTTCGATCCCGACGGCGTGCTGAACCCCGGCAAGATCGTCGATGCCCCGCGCATGGACGACCGCACGCTGTTTCGCTATCCGCCGGATTATCGCGTCGCGCCGCTGACGACCAAGCTCGACTGGTCGGCCTATCCGGGCGCCGGAAACGGTTTCCAGGGCGCGGTCGAGATGTGCAACAACAACGGCGCCTGCCGCAAGCTCGAGGGCGGCGTGATGTGCCCGTCCTATCGCGTCACCCGCGAGGAGGAGCATGTGACGCGCGGGCGTGCCAATACGTTGCGGCTCGCGATCTCGGGCCAGCTCGGGCCGGACGCGTTGACGTCGGACGGCGTGAACGATGCGCTGAAACTGTGCGTCTCCTGCAAGGCCTGCCGCCACGAATGCCCTGTTGGTGTCGACATGGCGAAGATGAAGATCGAGGTATTGGCCGCACGCGCTGAGAAGCACGGGCTGTCGTTGCGCGATCGGGCGATTGGCTACCTGCCGCGCTATGCCGGGCTGGCGTCGCGGTTTGCCGGATTGGCAAACGCGCGGAACGGCAGCGCGGTGTTGCGGAGGGCATTCGAGACGTTTGGCGGGATTTCCGCGCGGCGAAAGTTGCCAGAATGGCGGTACAACACCTTTAATCCTGAATTTGATGTCGTCGACGCGAATACAGCCGCGTCATGGCCGGGCTTGTCCCGGCCATCCACGTCTTCTTCCGGGAGCCGCCATAAAACGTGGATGCCCGGCACAAGGCCGGGCATGACGGAGGAAGTGGATGCGTCGTCGTTCGACGGCCGAGAGGTCGTGCTGTTCGCCGACACTTTCAACCGCCATTTCGAGCGCGAGAATCTCGACGCCGCGCTGCAGGTGCTGGTCAAAGGCGGCTATCGCGTCCACCTGCCGAAGCCGGCCGGCGGCGTTCGGCCATTATGCTGCGGCCGAACTTTCCTGAGCGCCGGGCTGGTGGACGAAGCGCGCGCCGAGCTCGACCGGTTGGTCAGCGCGTTCGCGCCGTTTGCCGCACGAGGCGTTGACATCATCGGGCTCGAGCCGAGCTGCCTGCTGACGCTGCGAGACGAGTTGCTGTCGCTGCGCGCCGATGACGACGCCAAACGCATCAGCGATCACGCGCTGCTGTTCGAGGAATTCCTGGTGCGCGAAGCACAAAACGGCAAGCTAAGCCTGCCGCTCAAGCCGCTCGCGCGGAAGAAAGCAATCGTGCACGGCCACTGCCACCAGAAATCGTTCGGCGCATTCGACGCGGTGGCGCAGGCGCTGCGCCTGATCCCCGAGCTGCAAGTCGAGACCATCGAGTTCGAGCTGCTGCGGCATGGCCGGTGCGTTCGGCTACGGTGCCGATACCTATGATGTCTCGATACAAATGGCGGAGGCGTCGCTGCTGCCGGCGGTGCGAAAGGCAGACGCCAACACTATTGTTGTCGCCGACGGCACCTCATGCCGGCATCAGATTCATGATGGTGCGGGAAGAGAGGCGGTGCACGTCGCCCGCGTGATAGCGCAGAGTTTGGGCTGAACGATCACGTCAGCCCCGCACGTCTAAACGCCTCGAGACAGTGCTGGCGGTCGGACTCCAGTTTCCACGGCAATGCGTTCGCAACCCAGTCCAGCGAGATGGTTGGCTGGGCGCGGCGCAAGTCCTTGAGCGCGGTGGCGGCGACGTCGGTTTGCCCGGCCATGCCGGCGGCCATCGTCAACACGCGCCAGGCGCCGGCGAAATCACCGCGTTGGCGGATCAACTCGCGTGACAGGCTGATCGCCTCGTCGTAGTTGCGTCCGACGAACTGCGCGTAGGCTGCAACGCCGTGATAGATCGCCTGGAAGGGATCGCGCGAGCTCAGCCGGATGGCGCGGCGCGCCGCGGCATCGGCTTCCTGCCAGCGGCCGCAGTAGCACAGCGCCAGACCGTAATAGGACTGCGCCAGCGAGAAGTTGGGATTGAGCTGCAAGGCAAGCTCGAACTCACCGAGCGCAGCATCGAGGCGGCGCGTGGAAAACAACACGCTGCCCAGCGCGTTGTGCGCCCATGGATCCTCGCTGTCGGCGCGGAGCGCCGCAAGCGCGGCGCGCTCGGCGAGCGGGGCCGCCGTCGCCACGTCGGCCCAACCCAGGTGCGCGCCGAACATGTGGCTGGTGGCGAGCACGCTGTGGGCCTGACCGTAGCCGGGATCGATTTCGATCGCCCGCGCGAGCAAGGCCTGGGCCAGACGATTGTCCTCCCGCGTCACCCGCCAGAAACAGGACAACGCCCGCATAACAAGACCCCACGCGTCGAGGCTGTCGGGCGATTTGCGGCGGGAGTGGAAGTTCTCCGCGGCATAGAGCTGCGGCTCGATCGACCTCACCACGGCTCCGGTGATCTCGTCCTGCACCGCGAACACATCGGCGAGGTCGCGGTCGTAACGTTCGGCCCAGACGTGGCTGCCGGTTGCGACATCGTTGAGCTGCGCGGTGATCCGCACCCGGTCACTGTCCTTGCGCACGCTGCCTTCGATGACGTAGTCGACGTCGAGTTCCTGCGCGAGCTGGCTGATCAGAACGGCCCTGCCCTTGTAGATGAATGACGAGTTGCGCGCGATCACGAAGAACCAGCGCAGCTTCGACAGCGCGGTCATGATGTCCTCGGTGATACCGTCGGCGAAATGCTCGTCCTCGGGATCGGCGCTCATGTTGACGAAGGGCAGCACGACGATTGTGGGCCGCTCAGGCCGTGTCGGGCCGGCGTCGCGATCGCGGGGCGTCGTGTCCCGCTCCGGCGGCGGTTCAGCGACCTCAGGCACCCCGGAGTCGGCGGGCTCGACGCGGACGGCGCCGACAAAGCGCACGCCCTTTCGCAGGATGGTGCGGATCAGCTTTTGCGACTTGCCGCTGTCGCCGACCGCCTTGCGCGCGGCATTGATGCGGCTGTCCAGGGCCGAGTCGGAGACCGCGCGGCGCTTCCAGACCGCGGCGATGAGGTCGTCCCTGCCGACGACGCGGTCGCGATTCTCGAGCAGATAGACCAAGAGATCGAACACCTGCGGTTCGACGGACACCTGCCCGGCGTCACGCCGCAGCTCCCGAAGCCCGGTATCGAGCATGAAATCATTGAAGAAAAATCGCACGTTGCTCCCCAACCGCGCTGGGCCTCTCGCAAAATCAAGCCTGTCTCAAGAGAAAGCAAAGGCCAGGGCAAAGACAACGACAGGCGGTGCCGGCAATGTGGGCGCCTCGATCACCAGACACGATAAATGGGCAATAATCGTGGTGATCGCAACGCTGGCTGCCGCCTCGTGCAGTCGCCAGCGGGGAAAGGGGGTGGACGCTCGGAACGATGACTGAAGGACCACGACGATGACGCTACTGATCACCACCACCCGCTCCCATGCCGCAACTGCAATCCGCAGGCGGCTATTTGTTTTTCTGGGCCATTTGGGCCGCCTCGTGGACGGCTGGGTCGCCGCCATGATCGCAGATTTCGAGCGCCGCGCCGAAGCCGCCGCGCTGCACCACCTCAGCGACCGGCAGCTGAAAGATATCGGGCTCTACCGCTGTCAGATCGACTCCGCGCTGGCCGAGGCCTCGCGTGATCGGCTGAAAGAGCGGCAATCGCACGGAATCTGACCGGCCCTGGCTGCCGTTCGGTCAACGAACCCCGCGCCCTCAAATCTGCACCACTGAAAACCTGAAAGGATCGAACATGTCTCATTCCGGACGTTGCTTCTGCGGCTCAGTCGAACTCGAAGTAGTCGGATCGCCGGAGGCGATGGGTTACTGCCATTGCAGTTCCTGCCGCTCCTGGTCCGGCGGGCCGGTGAATGCTTTCAGCCTGTGGAAGCCCGAGGCGGTGCGCGTCACCAAGGGCGGCGAGCACGTCGCGACATTCCAGAAGACGGCCTTCAGCCAGCGGCAATATTGCCAGAAGTGCGGCGGCCACCTGATGACCCGTCATCCCCCGGCCGGACTTGTCGATGTCTTCGCCGCAACCATCCCGACGCTGAAGTTCACGCCGGGCGTCCACGTCAACTATGCCGAGACGGTGCTGCCGATGCGCGACGGCCTGCCGAAGATGAAAGACTTTCCGGCCGAGCTCGGCGGCTCCGGCGAGACCTTGACCGAGTAGATCGATGGCCCACAGCATGCAACATCCGCAACTCGCCTTCCAACGTCGGCGTCCGGACGCGGCAGCGTCGGCCGCCGCGGCACGTCGACTGACGTCGTTGCTGGGCGGATTGCGGGCCCTCGTGCAGAGCGGCTGTCATGCGCTGGTGACGGCCCTGCATCAATCGCGGTCCAGACAGGCCGCGCAGATGCTGCAGCGCTACGGTCATCTTATGACGACGACCGGCGCGGATCGCGACGCGACATCGACGAGGTAGCGTTTCGGCCCGCGCGGCAAACGAACAGAAGGTTTAAGCAAAATGCCTTTCAATCATGGCGGATGCCTTTGCGGAGCGGTCCGTTACACGACCGCCACGACGCCGATGCGCGTGACCGTCTGCCACTGCAAATTCTGTCAGCGCGCAACGGGATCGGCCTACATGGTCGAGCCGATTTTTTCGAACACCGCCGTCGAGATCACGTCGGGCACACCTTCGACCTACATCCACATCTCGGAGGGCAGCGGAAAACGCGTCACCATCTATTTCTGCGTGGGATGCGGCACAAAACTGTTTCTGACCTTCGAGCGATTTGCTGATGTATGCGGCGTCTATGCCGGGACATTCGACGACCCGAACTGGTTCGCGCGCACGCCAAAGACGTCGCGACATATCTTCCTGGATTCCGCACAAGAGGGCACGGTGATTCCGGCGGGCTTCAAGGCGTATCGCCAGCACGCGACGCTCAACGACGGAACGCCGGTCGAGCCTCTCGTGTTTGAACATCCGCATGCGATTGCGGGCGAGCCTCAATGCAGGCTACGGGGTCGAAACCCTCATGGTGAGGAGCATCGCGCAGCGATGCGTCTTGAACCATGAGGCCACAGACTCTGCGGGCCACATCCTTCGAGACGCCCGGCGTCGCTCTTCGAGCTATGCCGGGCTCCTCAGGATGAGGGTAGAGGCTGCCGGGTGTGGCCTCATCCGCCTGCGGCGGACAGCTTGTCCTGCGTCCGGGTGTCGAAATCGGTGGCGTCGTGGCGCTCGTGGAGCTGGGTGGCCGGATTGCCGGCGACGCGGTTGACCATGCGGCCGCGCTGCACGGCGGGGCGCTGGCCGATCTCGTCGGCCCAGCGGTTGACATTCTTGTATTCGTGCACGGCGAGGAATTCGCCCGAGCCGTAGAGCAGGCCCTTGGCGAGGCCGCCGTACCACGGCCAGGTCGCGATGTCGGCGATGGTGTAGTCGTCGCCGGCGAGATACGGCACTTCGGCCAGGCGCCGGTCGAGCACGTCGAGCTGGCGCTTCACTTCCATGGCGAAGCGGTCGATCGCGTATTCATTCTTCATCGGCGCATAGGCATAGAAGTGGCCGAAGCCGCCGCCGAGATAGGGCGCTGAGCCCATCTGCCAGAACAGCCACGACAGTGTTTCGGCACGGGCGCCGGCTTCGGTCGGCAGGAAGGCGCCGAACTTTTCGGCGAGGTGGACGAGGATCGCGCCGGACTCGAACACCCGGATCGGCTTGTCCCCGGAGTAATCCATCAGCGCCGGGATCTTCGAGTTGGGGTTGACCTTGACGAAGCCCGAGCCGAACTGGCCGCCGTCGATCTTGATCAGCCAGGCGTCATACTCAGCGCCGCTCCTGCCGAGCGCGAGCAGCTCCTCGAACATGATCGTGACTTTCTGGCCGTTCGGGGTGGCGAGAGAATAAAGCTGAAACGGATGCTTGCCGCGTGGCAATTCCTTGTCGTGGGTCGGGCCCGCGATGGGACGATTGATGTTGGCGAAGCGGCCGCCGCTCGCCTTGTTCCAGGTCCATACTTTCGGCGGCACATATTCTTCGGTCATTGCGGGCTCCCGGAGCTTTTGATTATGAATTTCGCGGTGAGAAGAGATGACGGCGGTCATTTAGTGCGCAAATCGGACAGGCCCGACTTGCGGTCGCCCGCCAGCACAATGAATGAATAGTGCCGCGGGCGCTGGCGCAAGGGCTTGAGACCTGCACGGACGCGTGAACTGGATTGCGCCACCTCAACCCGTCACCAGAAAATCCGCAACCGCTTCCCGTCAGGATATTCGACGAACCTGACGACGCCGTCGGGGTCGGTGGTCTTGATGCGGGTCAGCCGGCCACGCGGGTCATAGGTGTATTCGTTTTCGAAGAACACCTCGCCGCGCAGCATCTTGACGTCGCGGATCCGCCTCCCGTCGGCATCGAAATATCCGACCATGTAGGCGTAGCCGCGCGCCGCCTGCGCCTCGGCCTGCCCCTTCGTGATCCGGTGGACCAGCTTGATCTGCAGGCCGTAGCCACTCCAGCTCTCGTAATATTCGACCGGATCATGCGGCCGGCGCTGCTCGAACCAGCGCTGGCCGAGGCGTGCCGCCGCCAGCAAGGCGCCGACGCCGATCAAGGCGACCATGATCAGAACAAGCGTTTTCATCGCGGTTGAACCGGTCCTCCAACGGGTAGTCGCGCGCGCGGAAAAACCGGTTCAGGCGGCCCGTATCCGAACTCCAACCTCATCCTGAGGAGCGCTGCTCTTGCAGCGCGTCTCGAAGGATGGGCCGCGGACTCGGCGGAGCAGATCGCTTCTTCAGCGTGAGCCGCAAAGTCTTTGATCCCGTTGAGGCCGCTGCCTCGGCCTCATCCTTCGAGACGCCCGCCTCCGCGCGAAAGCGCTCCGGCGGGCTCCTCAGGATGAGGTTCGCAGGCCGCGCTTCCGCACCCTTGTCACCCCGCCACGAACCGCGCATTCTGGGCAAAAGCGAAAAGGGAACGCCTCGCATGTCCAATGATCCCGTCGATGTGCTTGTTATCGGCGCCGGCGCCTCCGGCGCGGCGGTGGCCTGGTCGCTGGCCGAAACCAAGATGCACATCGTCTGTCTCGACCAGGGCGGCTGGACCAAGCCGACCGACTATCCGAGCAACGGCCGCGACTGGGAAGCGCGCGCATTCGGCGATTACTCGCCGAGCCCGAACATCCGCGGCCGCAAGGAGGATTACCCGATCAACGAGGAGAACTCGCCGATCAAGGTGGTCAACTTCAACGGAGTCGGCGGCTCGACCATCATGTACACGGCGCACTTCCCGCGCCTTCATCCGTCCGACTTCCGGGTGAAGACGCTCGACGGCGTCGCCGACGACTGGCCGGTCGACTACGACACGCTGGCGCCGTTCTTCTCCGAGAACGATCGCATGATGGGCGTCTCAGGCCTGGTCGGCGATCCCGCCTACCCGCCGCACAATCATCCCCGCATGCCGCCGCTGCCGATGGGCAAGTCCGGCGCCCTGCTCGGCAAGGCAATGAACAAGCTCGGCTGGCACTGGTGGCCGTCGGACGTCTCGGTTGCGACCACCGAGTACGAGGGACGCGCGCCGTGCATCAACCTCGGCCATTGCACGCCGGCCTGCACGCAAGGCGCCAAGGCCTCGACCGACATCACCTACTGGCCGGTGGCGCAGCGCGCGGGCGTTGAGTTGCGCACGCACTGCCGCGTACGCGAGATTACGGTGAACGAGCACGGCATGGCGAACGGCGTCGTCTACTACGACGCCGACGGCAAGGAGCAATTCCAGGCTGCCGAAGTCGTCGTGGTCGCCTGCAACGGCGTCGGCACGCCGCGGCTGCTCTTGAATTCGAAATCGGCAAAATTCCCGAACGGGCTCGCGAACTCCTCTGGCCTCGTCGGCAAGAATTTGATGTTCCACCCCTACGGCCAGGTGTGGGGTTATGTCGACGAGGAAACCGACGCCAACCGCGCGCCGCCGACCTGCCTGTGGAGCAAGGAATTCTACGAGACCGATCTCGATCGCGGATTTGTCCGCGGCTATGCAATTCAATTTGGCCGCGGCGTCGGCCCGGTGCTGGAAGCGGTGACTGCGGAGCAGAAGGGTTTGCTGCCCTGGGGCGCCGATCACCACAAGGTGTACCGAAGGCTGTACGGCCACCGGCTCGCCTGCTCCGCGATCTGCGAGGACCTTCCCGAGGAGCACAACCGCGTCACGCTTGACCCGGTGCTGAAGGATTCAAACGGCATCCCAGCGCCGAAGATCGACTACACGATCGGCGACAACACCGCGAAGATGATGAAGCACGGCATCGCGCGCTGCACCGAGATCCTGCAGGCCGCGGGCGCGCGCGACATCTCCTACAACGCGCCGATCGTCTATGGCGGCTGGCACCTGCTCGGCACCGCGCGGATGGGCAACGATCCCGAGCGCTCGGTCGTCAACGGCTGGGGCCGTTCGCACGACGTGAAGAACCTGTTCATCGTCGACGGCAGCGTGTTCGTCACCTCGGGCGGCGTCAACCCGACGTCGTCGATCCAGGCCATCGCGCTCTACATCGCCGACCAGATGAAGCAGCGCCTGGCGAATCTTTTTGACTGATCGAGATGATCGCGTTCGCAAACAAAATCGCAGGATGGGTCGAGCGCGAAGCGCGAAGCCCATCGTTGCTGGCCGCGCCGTTGATGGGTTTCGCTTGCGCTCAACCCATCCTACAGGACTGAGGTGACGTGATGGCTGAAGAAACTCTCACCCCCGCGCAGCGCGACGATCTTCGCGCGCTCTCCGGCGTTATCATCCCGCCGAGCGACGAGTATCGCGTGCCCGGCGCGGACGACGACAAAATCCAGGCCGACATGCTGAAGACGCTCGGCCGCGACACCCGCGAGGTGCGCGAGGCCCTGACGCTGCTGGCGAAACTTAGCGAGGGCTCGTTCGCGGCGCTCGATCAGACGCAGCGGTTGCGCACCGCGCTGCGGCTGCGTGCGACGGGCGCGCCTGCGGTGGCGACGCTGACGCGCGTGGTGATGCAGTGCTACTACCGCGACGACCGCGTGGTGCGCTCGCTCGGGCTCGAGGCGCGCGCGCCGTTCCCGAAGGGTCATGTGCTGGAGCAAGGCGACTGGTCGCTGCTCGATCCCGTGCGCGAGCGCGCGATCGGCTGGCGCAAGGCAACGTAGATTTTGGGAGATGACGATGCCGCGCGTCTTGCGGGCTGCAACGTTCCTGCTTGTGGCGGCGGTCGCGCTTGCCGCAGCCGCTTCGGCTTACGCAAAATCGTCGGGCGAGATCGCTGTCGTCAGCAGGCTGATGTCCGTCAAATATGAGCAGTGCCGGCAGGAAGCTAACAGGCAGCACCTGCACTTGCTCGCGCGGCATCGCTTCCTGAAGGAATGCCGCGCCAGATAGCGGGTACTAGGCTCCGTACTCAATAAGGATTCCAGTGTGGGTTGGATTGTGATTTAAGGCTTCCGAATCTGGGGAGGCCTTGATGAGGAAGCAGCTCTATTGGTTGAGCGATGCTGAATGGAAGCGGCTTGAGCCGCTGCTGCCGCGCGGTCGGCGCGGTGCGCATCGGGTCGACGACCGGCGCGTGATCAGCGGCATCTTGCACATGCTGCGATCGGGTGCGCGGTGGCGGGATTGTCCGCCGGAATACGGGCCGTACACGACGATCTACAACCGCTTCAACCGTTGGAGCCGCCAAGGCATCTGGTTCGCGATGTTCGAGGCCTTGACCGGTAAGACCGGCATCGTCGGCACGGTGGCCATCGACAGCTCCCATATCAAAGCGCACCGCTCGGCAGCGGGCGGAAAAGGGGGGACTACGAGGAAGCCATCGGTCGCTCGCGCGGCGGCCGGACGACGAAAATCCATGCCTTGACCGACGATGAAGGCCGCCCCCGTGTTCTTCTGCTCTCTCCTGGCAACATCAACGACATTGTGCTTGCTCCGGCTCTGCTCGCCGCAGCCGGACCAATCAAGGGCCTGATTGCCGACAAGGCTTACGACGCCAACAGTCTGCGTCAGCTTCTCGCCGATCAGCGCGCCAAGGCGGTCATTCCCTCCACGGCCAGCCGTAGCCACCCCATCGCCTACAGCAAGAGGCTTTATCGGCAACGCAACCTCATCGAGCGCATGTTCGCCCGCCTCAAAGACTTCCGCCGCATTGCGACCCGCTACGACAAGCTCGCGAGAAACTTCCTCGCTGGGGCTCTCATTGCCGCGACCGCAATTTGGTGGCTCAATTGAGTCCGGACCCTAGCTCAGCTCGCCTTCGACTCATCGATCGCAGCGGCATGATACCAGCCGCTGCTCACAGCGATCGGCTGCTGCGGCTGCGCTTCGGTCCGCCCGCGCTCCTTGCGCTGCGCCTCTGCCTTAGTCCGAGGCCACTCGGGGAATTGATGGATCGTCGCCGACCCTCTGGTTTCGGTCTCGCTCATCGTCGTCTCTTTCATATCTGGGGAAGCCGCTCAGCATCGTTGCGAGTCAGCGTGGTTGATTCACCTTAACATCGTGACTCCGACATTTGGGCGTTGTGCCCTGCGAGAGGCAGGGTTTGCCGACATTATGTGCAATCGCGCGTTTGCCGCGGCGTGCGGCAAGTCTCAGCGATGACAACGCGCGAACGCGACAAACGTCCCGCTTTGGCAGCGAAACTTGGGTCTGCTTGCGATGCGGCGGTTGCAGTACCCGCGACACTTTGAATCAGCAGCGCTTTTGCAGCCCTGCCCCGCTCGCACCGATGAGCGGGAGCGCTTGTGGACGACCGCACGCGCGCGGGCCGATTCCCGTGCCTCTGGCACATTAAATGCTTGTTAAGACGCGGCCGTGATCGCCAGTTCGCTGGCTTGCCGGGCCACGGCGGTTTCCCAAAAGCCTGCCGGATTGCCAACGCCTTAGACGCAACACTTAAGACGAGAGTGCGAATGACAAAGTACAAACTCGAATACATCTGGCTGGACGGTTACACCCCGACGCCGAACCTGCGCGGCAAGACGCAGCTCAAGGACTACGACGTCTTCCCGACGCTGGAGCAATTGCCGCTCTGGGGCTTCGACGGCTCCTCGACGATGCAGGCCGAAGGCCACTCGTCGGATTGCGTGCTGAAGCCGGTCGCGCTGTTCCCTGATGCTGCGCGCACCAACGGCGTGCTCGTGATGTGCGAAGTCATGATGCCCGACGGCAAGACCCCGCATCCGACCAACAAGCGCGCGACAATTCTCGACGATCCCGGCGCCTGGTTCGGCTTCGAGCAGGAGTACTTCTTCTACAAGGACGGCCGCCCGCTCGGCTTCCCGACCTCGGGCTATCCGGCGCCGCAGGGCCCCTACTACACCGGCGTCGGCTACAGGAATGTCGGTGATACCGCGCGCAAGATGGTCGAGGAGCATCTCGACCTTTGTCTTGCGGCCGGCATCAACCACGAAGGCATCAACGCCGAAGTGGCGAAGGGCCAGTGGGAATTCCAGATCTTCGGCAAGGGCTCGAAGACCGCCGCCGACCAGATGTGGATGGCGCGCTACCTGATGCTGCGGCTGACCGAGAAGTACGGCGTCGACATCGAATTCCACTGCAAGCCGCTCGGCGACACCGACTGGAACGGCTCGGGCATGCACGCCAACTTCTCGACCAAGTACATGCGCGAAGTCGGCGGCAAGGAGTACTTTCGAGGCGCTGATGGAAGCGTTCAAGGCCAACCGCGCCGACCACATCGCGGTGTACGGCCCGGACAACCACATGCGGCTGACCGGCAAGCACGAGACCGCCTCGATCGATACCTTCTCCTACGGTATCGCCGACCGCGGCGCCTCGATCCGCGTGCCGCACTCCTTCGTCAACAACGGCTACAAGGGCTATCTGGAAGATCGCCGCCCGAACTCGCAGGGCGACCCATACCAGATCGCCTCGCAGATCCTGAAGACGATCTCGGCGGTGCCGGCCAAGGTGTCGGCGGCGGCCTGATCGACCTCGCGGCGCCGAACCCTCCCCGGCGCCGCGACCTCTCTCATCCCGAAGCTCGTCTCCCGAAGATCCTCTCCCGAAGCTTGGGCCATCGCTACCCCTTTGGCCTGGGCTGGAGCCGGTGGAAGCTGGTGGCTTCCCCGGCTCCTTTTTTGTCTTTGCCCGTGCGCTGACAGCGCGCGAAAGCGCGCTGAAGCGATCAGCTCAGCCTCGCGACTGAAGCTTCGATCGCCGACCGAGCGCGCCGGGAAATCAATGCCCCATGCCTGGCATCACTTGGCCATTGTAGATATCAGGATTTGGCGGACCTTCGACGTTGAGGATGCCCAGCAGTCCTCGCTCGGCTCGAGCCAGCGCATGGTCAACCAGCGTGTAGTTGCCAGGCACCAGCGGTTTGAATTCCGTGATCACGGCGCCGCCCGGCGCCACGCTGACCGTCTGAATGCCTTCCAGCGGCGCCGATTGCACGCCGCCCAGTGCGTAGACCTTGTCGAAGATTTCGCCGATCACGTGGAAGGACGATGTGTAGTTCGGTCCGCCCACGCCGAAGAAGATGCGAACGGTACTCCCCGACCTTGGCGCGCAGCGGATGGAGCCGGGACAATGCACCGACCGAGCCATTGAACACAAAATATTCGGGGCGTTCGTTCAGCAGCTTTTCGACGCTAAATTCCGCACTGCCGTGCTGGCCAAACGGCATGTCGGAATAGATTTCGCCCTGCATCACGTAGAACTCGCGATCAACCGGCGGCAGGCCGCCTTCCGGCTCGACCAGGATCATGCCGTACATGCCGTTGGCGATGTGCTCGGCGACCATTGGCGTTGCGCAGTGATAGACGTAGAGACCCGGCACCAGCGCTTTCCACGTCATCGATTTTTCCTTGCCGGGATCGACCTGCAGCGCAGCGGCGCCGCCGCCCGGTCCGGTGGCGGCATGAAAATCGACCGAATGAATCATCGAGCTGTCGGCGGAGTTCTTCAGGTGAATGTCGATGGTGTCGCCGACGCGCACGCGAAGCAACGGTCCCGGCACCTTGCCGTTGAAGGTCCAGTAGCCGAACGTGGTGCCCTCGGCCAGGCGGCCTTCGACCTCGGCCGCAAACAGGTCGACGCGGACGGTCTCCGGCTCGCGCTTGCCAATCGGCGGCGGCACATCGGTCGGCTCCCGCGAGATGTCGGCCTCGACCAGGGTTTGCGGCGCCGGCCGTGGCGTGACAATGAACTGGCCCTGCATGCCGGCGAGCTGATGCCCGGGGACACTGCAGAAATAGATGAAGTCACCGGCTTTGGTGGCGCGAAATGCGATCGTGGTGCTCGCGCCGCGACCGGTGACGCGGGGCGATCTCGCGTCCTGATCGGGGAAAACAATATCGTGCTCGGCGCCTTCGCCGTTTATCAGGGTCAGCTGCACGACCTGGCCGTCAGCCGCCGTCAGCACCGGATTGACCTTGCCTTCGATGGCGCCGCCGACACCGATATAAACCATGCGTCCTTCGGCAATGCCGGACCGCAGCGTGAAACGCGCATCCGCGATGTAACCGATGTCGCTTGACGGCGCAGTCTGCGGCGCCTGGCTCGGCGTCGGAGCCGCTTGAGGCAATGGCGCGGCCGGCGACTGCTGTGTGGTTTGTTGTTGTGGCTGCGCGGACGCTGCCGCCGACTGGCCAGCGCTGACGGACGCCACATACGCAATCACGTCCGCGCGGTCATGGTCCGTCTTCAGTCCGGGGAACGGCATCTTGTTCCCGGGCACGACCTTTGCGGGATCGGCCAGATACTGATCGAGCGTCTTCGCATCCCAAGTGATGTCAGCGCCCTTCATTGCGGGCGAATAGCTGTAGCCGGGCAGGCTTCCAGCCTTGCGGCCCATCACACCGGAGAGCGAGGGACCGAGAATGTTCTTGCCCGGCTCAAGGGAGTGACAGACCTGGCACTTGCGAAACACCAAACGCCCGGCCGTGGGATCGCCCGCGCCCGGCGTTATCGTCGCCGAAGCCGGCTGCGCTGAGGGTGCCGCGGCTTGCCCGCTCGTCGCGCCAGATGCTGGTGAGCCGCCCGAGGGGGCGTTGTCCTGCGCGCCCATGTGCATTGGCATGCCCTGCATCGGCATATTGTGCATGGGCATATTGCCGCCACTCGTCGACCCGTTTGCCGCGGCGACAGGCGTCGGGACGGGCGTCGGCGCAGGTGACTGAGCCGGCTCAGCAGGCGGTTGCTGTGGTGGACTATTCGCAGCTTGCTGGGACTGCTGCGGCGCTTTTGATGCGGGCTGCGCGGGCGGTGGCGATTTCGCTGGCGCATTGGGCGGTGCGCTCTGTTGCTGGGACTCGTTCTGAGCGACCGCCGGTCCTGCATTCGAACTTGAGCTCGGCGACATCGAATGAACGCCGATCGAGAGTGCTGCGACGATCAGCACGAGGCCAATGATCAGGATACTCCATTGCCGTAGCGCTTCCAGGATTCGTGGCCACATTATCAGCCTCTTCCAGTTTTCGTCACAGAGATACTTTTCGATTCTCGATTTAGGGCTGCTTTTAGCTCACGATCTTTTCGGTGCGTTGACAAGATAGCCAAAGGAAGCGTCTCGAAACCTCGTCGCCCCGTCGATTCCGAGATGACACCAAGGCCCTGATGCGATCAGAAATCTCATTCCAACAACGACAATCTCGAAAACGCGCGATGCCGACGTCGATGAATCGACCGGCATTTCGCTACGAACCAGACCCCGCGGCGGCCAGACGGCATAGTGGCGATTGCAGCAGCGCTGCCGATCGTGCTCGTGAAGGTGGTGGCGACCAGACTTTGCGCAGCCGTTTCGACCGAGCCGGGCCCAACCTCCTGCGCCTGCGCTGCAGGAAGGCCGTATTCTCAAGCACGCCCGGCAGACCACAGCCTGTCATTAACCACGATCGGGCCTGTTGATTGCACCGCCTTAAGAATGTCTCGACATTTGGACAGGTACTGTCGTTTGCGGTCGAACCGTTCAGCCTGATCCAAAGAGCGTCGCATGATCCTCACGACCCATGCCGTTGTCGGCGCGGCGATTGCCACGCTGCTGCCGCGAGACCCGGTTCTGGTATTCGCGGCAGGCGTCGCCAGTCACTTCGTGATCGATGCAATTCCGCATTGGGACTATCCGCTGCGCGGAATTTCCGTCGGGCGATCGCAAGTCGGCGCGATTCGGTTGAACGGCGCCTTGTTTCGCGATGCGTGCCTGATCGCATTGGACGCATGTGCAGGTCTTGTGCTGGCGATCGGTCTATTCGGTCAATCGACGCCGATCTGGATCATCATGATCGCCGCGCTCGGCGCGATGCTGCCGGACCCGCTGCAGGTGGTGCACCGGCTATACCCTCACGAGCCACTGCGAACGCTGCAACGGTTTCACGAGTGGATGCACACGGACCGCAAGCTCGGCTGGCGGATCGGTGTCGGGTCGCAGATCGCGTTTTCGGGATTGGTCGTGGCTCTGGCCGACGTCCTGCAGCGAGCGGCCTAGCAACACCCGGAAACGGCGGACGCGACGCCGGGCAAGCGCAGATTTCGATCTAACCCGCAAAGCCAAGTGCTTGATTTAGTTGGCAGGAGTGGCAGGGCTCGAACCTGCGACCCCCGGTTTTGGAGACCGGTGCTCTACCAATTGAGCTACACTCCTATTGGCCGCCTCTATAGCTAAGGCAGCCCGCCTAGTCACGCCGTTTTCACCCTCTCTCCGCTCGTCCCCGTGGAAGTCCGCCAAACAAATGTTTGGCCTGAGGGGACCCAGGCTTTGCCACACAAAATGCGCTGCCGTTGGGACCCTGGATTCCCGCCTTCGCGGGAATGAGCGGACGAAATGTGGGCGGCCTACAGCGGCTCGCCGTAGTGCTCGACCAGCGGGAACGGCTCGTAGAAATGGTGCAGAGCCTTGCGCCAGGGATCATAGCGCTCGGACTTGCGGAACCCTTCGGTGTGGGCTTCCAGCGTATCCCACCACACCAGCAGCAGATAGCGGTCCCTGGTCTCGACGCAGGGCCGGACCTCGATCTTCTGGAAGCCGGGCGTGGCCGAGATCAGCGACCGCGCTTCGCGCATCGCCTTTTCAAAGGCCGCGGACTCGCCTTCCTTGATGCTCAGGACCGCGTGTTCGAGGATCATTCCCGTGCCCCTCATTAAATTCAGGAAGAACTTGCAAATCCGCAGGTGATTGCTGCGCAAAACGCGGCTACCCAAGCACCGCTTTCTGCGCCAGAGTTGTCAGCCTTTCAACAAGCCTGCCTATAAACAAATCGGGAGAACGCCTTATGCCGCGCGCCGCCGTCGCCAAGAAATCGCCTGCGCCAAAGAAAAACGGCCTGCACACGCCGCCGCTGCCGAAGGCGAAGCCGGAGAGCCTTGGCCTGTCGTCGGCCCGGTTGAAGAACCTCTCGGAGGTGCTGAAGCGCGAGATCGGCAAGGGCACTATCCCCGGCGCCGTCGTGATGGTCGGCCGCAAGGGCAAGGTCGCGCACTTCGATTGCCTGGGACGCCAGGGCCCCGCCTCGGACGCGCCGATGCGTCCCGACAGCGTGTTCCGCATCTTCTCGATGACCAAGCCGCTGGTCTCGGTCGGCATCATGCAGTTGGTCGAGGATGGCAAGCTGCTGCTCAACGATCCGCTCTCGAAATACATCCCCTCCTTCGCCAACAGCCAGGTCGGCGTGGTCAGGGACGGCAACATCAACCTCGTGCCGATGCAGCGCGAGATGACGATCCAGGATTTGCTGCGCCACACCTCCGGCATCGCCTACGAGATCACCGGGCCCGGTCCGATCCAGACGCTTTACTCCGAAGCAAAGATTTATCGCCGCAGCATGAACAACGAAGAGCATGCCGAGGTGATCGCAAGACTGCCGCTGATCTGCCAGCCCGGCTCGGAGTGGCACTACAGCCGCTCGACCGACGTACTCGGCCGCGTGATCGAAGTGGTCTCGGGCAAGACGCTCGGTGCGTACCTGACCGACCATATCTTCGCGCCGCTGCGCATGACCGACTCCGGCTTTTACATCGACGAGGAGCGCGGCCGCGATCGCCTCGCCGAGCCGTTCGCCGAAGATCCGTGGACGGGCGCAAAAGTCGTGTACTTCAGCGTGACGCAGAAGCCGATCTCGGAATCCGGCGGCGGTGGCGGCGTGTCGACCGCACCGGACTACGCACGCTTCGCGCAGATGCTGGCGAACGGCGGCACGCTCGACGGGGCGCGCATCATCGGCAAGAAGACGCTGGAACTGATGGCGTCGGACCATTTGTCGCCTGACGTGAAGATCGTCGGCACGCAGATGCTGCCGGGTCACGGCTTCGGCCTCGGCTTCGCCGTGCGCAAGGAAGCGGGGCTGGCGCCGATCTACGGCTCGACCGGCAGCTTCTTCTGGGGCGGCGCCGCCGGCACACAGTTCTGGGTCGACCCGCAGGAAGATCTGTGGGCGCTGATCATGATCCAGGCGCCAGGCCAGCGCGATTACATCCGCGGGCTCTATCGCGGGCTGGTCTACGCGGCCGTTGAGAAGTAACGCGTGTCCCGGAAAAGCATGCCCTCGACTTGATCGGGGGTGGACACTGGTTTTCCGATAACGACACGCGCAAAAAGAAAAGGAGGCCGCGATGGCACGCACCGCAACCGTGAAGAAACCCGCCGCGAAAAAGAACGGGCTGCATACGCCGCCGCTGCCGAAGGCGAAGCCTGAGAGCGTCGGCCTGTCGTCGGCGCGGCTGAAAGCGCTGTCGGAGGTGCTGAAGCGCGAGATCGACAAAGGCACGATCCCCGGCGCGGTGGTCATGGTCGGCCGCCGCGGCAAGGTCGCCCATTTTGACGCGCTCGGCATCCAGGACCCGGCAACCAAGGCGCCGATGCGGCACGACAGCGTGTTCCGCGTGTTCTCGATGAGCAAGCCGATCACCTCGGTCGCGGTGATGCAGCTGGTCGAGGACGGCAAGTTGCTGATCAACGATCCGGTGTCGAAGTTCTTTCCGGCGTTCGCCAAGGTGCAGGTCGGCGTGCCGCGCGACGGCAAGCTGCATCTCACCCCGCTCGCCCGCGAGATCACGATCCAGGATTTGTTGCGCCATACCTCGGGTCTTGTCTCGCACACCATCGGCACCGGGCCGCTGCAGACGATGTATGCCGAAGCCGGCATCTCCGCGCGCACGCGCACCAACAAGGAGAACGCCGAGCTGCTGGCGACCCTGCCGCTGTACTGCCAGCCAGGCGCGGAGTGGAAGTACAGCCGCTCCACCGACCTGCTCGGCAGCGTGATCGAGGTGGTGTCCGGCAAGACGCTGGGCAGCTATCTCACCGAGCGGATTCTTGCACCGCTCAGGATGACCGACACCGGCTTCTACATCGACGCGGAGCGTGGACGCGGCCGGCTTGCGGAAGCCTTCGCCAACGATCCATGGACCGGCGAGAAAGTTTCGCACTGGAGCATGACAGAGAAGCCGGCGCTGGAGGCCGGTGGCGGCGGACTTGTCGCAACCGCAATGGACTACGCGCGCTTTGCGCAAATGCTGGCCGGCGGCGGCTCACTCGACGGCGAGCGCATCATTGGCCGAAAGACGCTCGAGCTGATGACGCATGATCATCTCGGGCCGAACGTGAAGGTCGAGTCGAACCTGATCCCACCGGGACACGGCTTCGGCCTCGGCTTCGCCGTGCGCATGCAGCCCGGCATGGCGCACTATCCGGGCTCGGTCGGCCAGTACTTCTGGGGCGGCCGCGCCGGCACCCAGTTCTGGGTCGATCCGGTCGAGAAGCTGTGGGCGCTGCTGATGATCCAGGCGCCGGGCCAGCGCGAATATTTTCGCGTGCTGATCCGCAACCTGGTTTACGCGGCGGTGGAGAGTTAACACGGCGCACACAACCAGACCCTCATGGTGAGGAGCAGCGCAAAGCGCTGCGTCTCGAACCATGAGGCCACCGGCATCCGGAAGCGCTCGGGCCTCATCCTTCGAGACGCGCTTCGCGCTCCTCAGGATGAGGTTCGACGCCGCTAAATGCCGCCACTTTCCGCATACACCTCATTCCAGCCGTCGGCTTTACAAGCTCCGCCCCCTCCCCGTATCACCAACGTGAAAACGGGGCATGGCTGAGGCTGCATGAACAAAGTCGAGACGATCGTCGCTGACCGCAAGAACCTGTTGGCCGGATTCGGCGGCCGAAAGCCGCCGGCGCCGGAGTGGTTCGACAAGGCGATCGCCAATGCGCCGGAGCGCAGTATTGTTGACGTGCGTGGTGCTGCAATCGAAACGCTGACCTGGGGCGAGCGCGGCAAGCCCGGCGTGCTCTTCCTGCACGGCAACGGCGCCAACGCCGACTGGTGGAGCTTTATCGCCCCTTTTCTCGCCGATGATTATCGCGTCGCCGCGATGTCGTTCTCCGGCATGGGCGGCTCCGGCTGGCGCGACCGCTACAACTACGACCTCTACGGCACCGAAGCGCTCGAAATCGCGGAAGCGACGGGGCTGTTCGACGCCAAGACTGGCCCGGTGATCATCGGCCACTCGTTTGGCGCCTTCATCACCTCGGGCGTGATCGCGCGCGGCGGCGCGCGGCTCGGCGGCGCGATGCTGCTGGACGGACCATTCCTCGCCTCGGCCGAACGCAAGAAGCGACGCGAGAAACGCGGCGAGCCGCGGCCGAAGAACATTTACGACACGCTTGAGCAGGCGCTGGCGCGCTTCCGCTTCGCGCCGGACCAGGATTGCGCCAACCTGTTCATCGCCGACTGGATCGCGCGCTCGTCACTGCGCCAGTTTCGCCGCGCCGACGGCAGCGTCGGCTGGACCTGGCGCTTCGACCCGCACCTCTGGATGGGCTTTTTGCACGGCTATCCCGACAAGGATTTGCGCGCCGGTCAATGCCCGATCGCGGTGATCGGCGGCGAGCGCTCGGGCTTCGTCAAAGGCCGCTTCATGTACGAGCTCGAGCCGTATATTCCGAAGAACTCGCCGATGATCGTCATCCCGGATTCGGATCACCACATCATGGCCGACCAGCCGCTCAAGCTGGTCGAGGCGATCCGGACACAACTGGCGAAGTGGCGGTAGAGCAGGGCCTTACCCCCCTCACGTCATGCCCGCGCTTGTCGCGGGCATCCACGTCTTCACGACGGTAACCAACAACGTGGATGGCCGGGACATCTAGCGCGAAGACGCGCTTCGCGCTTTTGCCCGGCCATGACGACGCAAGAGCGCCGTCAGCTGATCGTGCCGCCGCCGTCAATCACGATGCTCTGGCCGTTGATGAAAGCGCCGGCCCTTGAGGCGAGGAAGATCGCGCCGCCGGCGATCTCATCGGGGATGCCGATGCGGTGCATCGGCGAGCGCGCTTCGGTGGTCTTCAGCGTCTCCGGGTTGTCCCACAGCGCTTTCGCAAAGTCGGTCTTGATCAGGCCAGGGGCGATGCAGTTCACGCGAACATTGTGCTTGCCGTATTCGATCGCAAGGTTGCGGGCGAGCTGCAGGTCAGCTGCCTTGGAGATGCCGTAAGCGCCGATCGTGGCCGAGCCCTTGAAGCCGGCGACCGAGGAGATGATGATGATCGCGCCGTCCTTGCGCTGAATCATCTGCGGCACGGTCAGGCTGATCAGCCAGTTGTTGGCGATGATGTTGTTCTCGAGGGTCTTGCGGAACTGATCGTCGGAGATGCCGGCAAGCGGCCCGTAATACGGGTTCGACGCCGCGTTGCAGACCAGCACGTCGATCTTGCCGAAGTGCGCGGTTGATTTGTCGACCAGGTTCTTCAGCTCGTCCTTGCTCGAAATGTTGCAGGCGATCGAGATTGCGGTGCCCGCGCCATACTTGTCGTTGATCGCCTTGGTCACTTCCTCGCAGGCCGGCAGCTTGCGCGAGGACACCACGACCTTGGCGCCGTGCTCGGCCATCCGCTCGGCGATGGCGCGGCCGATACCTTTCGACGAGCCGGTGATAACGGCGACCTTGCCCTTCAAGTCGAACAACTCTGGCATTGAAACCTCCCTCGAAACTGACTGGCTATTTTTGGCCGGCATGTGCACTTGCGTGGGCGCTAACTAAGCAGCCTTTGCGGGCGGCGACAACTGCGCCACGGAGCTGTCATGCCCCGCGAAAGCGGGGCATCCAGTAACCCCTGTCTCTCCTTCGGTTCTCACGGCAGCGACACGGCGTACTGGATCGCCCGGTCAAGCCGGGCGATGACAAACCGAGAGTTTGTTCGAATGAGCCTAGGAACGCCTCACGCGAGCTTCGCGACCTCGGGGCCTGCCGGCTGATGCATGGTCGGGTGGCTGGAGGGAACGAGCCATGGCTGGTGGTTGACCATGCCGACGCGCCAGCCGCCCTGCTCGCCGAGCGCGACGTAGTCGAGCCGCGTCACCGAGCAGTTGTCGATGTTGAACACCATGCCGCCGACCGGGCCGGTGCCGATCGCGTGCGCGATCGCCGCGCGGATGGTCCCGCCATGGGTGACAGCGACAATGTCCTTGCCGGCATGGGTTGCGTTGAGCGCGGCGATGCGGCGGTTCACCCGATCGCAGAGATCGACAAAACTTTCGCCGCCGGGTGCGCGTTCGTCCGGCGGGCCGAACCAGTTGTTGGTCGGCTCGCGCGAGCGGCTTGCCCAGAACGCGGCGCGGTTCATGCCCTGCCATTCGCCAAGATGCTGCTCGGCGAAGTCGGCTTCGTGCGGCATCGTGTCGGGTTTCGGAAAGCCGGCGTTCCAGATCGCCGCCGCGGTCTGGTGCGTGCGCTTCAGGTTGCTCGCGACCCATTCCGCATTGCGCGGCAGCGCGCGCGAGAGGCCGTCGAACACCACGGTGTCGCTGCAGTCGCAAGAAAGATCGGCCTGGCCATAGATGCAGCCGTTGTCCTCGCGGACCGGGGCATGGCGAACCCACCACCACCGGGTGATGCGAAATTCCGGGGCGGCCATGTTCATCAATTCGTTCCGCGGTTGGACATTCCGATGGCTCCTATCCTATGGTTTGGCCTTGCTGTAGGGCAGCCTTCTCATGGCCGTCGTGCAAATTCTGGCAGCAGCAAGATGAGAAAAGCCGCCGGAACCAAGAACAAAACAGGTCTGCAAGAACAAAAGGATCAGGAGAACGCCATGGGTCGCCTCGACGGCAAGGTCGCCATCGTCACGGGAGCCGGCAGCGGCATCGGCCGCGCCAGCGCCACACTGTTTGCGCGCGAGGGCGCCAAGGTTTTGGCCGTCGACAAGACGGCTGATGCCGTCGAGCAAACGGTCAAGGGGATCCGCGAGGCCAGGGGTACGGCCGAAGCACTGACGGCCGATGCCGGCTCCGAGCCCGACGTCGCGGGCTATGTGGCGAAAGCGCTGTCGAGCTTCGGCGGCCTCGACGTGGTCTACGCCAATGCCGGCATCAGCGGCGGACTGGTCGCGCTGCAGGACCAGACGCCGGAAATGTGGACCGAGATCCTGCGCGTCAACCTGATCGGGCCGTTCCTCGCGATCAAGCACGCCGGCCGCGTGATGGCCGAGAAGGGCAAGGGTTCGATCATCTGCACTGCATCGGTGGCGGGGTTAAAGGCTAACGCCGGCGGTCATCCCTACAGCGCAAGCAAGGCGGGCGTGATCAGCCTGGTGCAAACCTCGGCCTATTCGCTCGCCGGCACCGGTGTCCGCGTCAACGCGATCTGCCCCGGCCTGATCGAGACCGGGATGACGCGCGGCACGTTCGAGCGCGCCCGCGCCAAGGGCTCCGAGGGCAAGATCGGGCAACTCAATCCGCTGAGGCGCTATGGTGTGCCGGTCGAGATCGCCAACATGGCGCTGTTTCTCGCCAGCGATGAAGCGTCCTACGTCAACGGCCAGGCGATTCCGGTCGACGGCGGCCTGACGTCGTCGATGCCCTACGCCAACCAGCGGCGGTAGCGCGTCATGCCCAGGCTCTCAGGCAAGGTCGCCGTCATCACCGGCGCCGGTAGCGGCATCGGTCGCGACGCCGCACTGCTGTTCGCGCGTGAAGGCGCCAAGGTCGTTGCGGTCGACAAGACGAGCGCAGTCAACGAGACCGCAGAGCAAATCCGCAGCGCCGGCGGTGTCGCCGACGCAATTACGGCAGATGCGGGCAGCGAACCCGATGTCGCCGGCTTCGTCGATCACGCCGTCACACGCCATGGCGCGCTCGATGTGATCTTCGCCAATGCCGGAATCGCCGGCGGCTGGTTTCGCACCACCGATCTCACAGTCGAGCAATGGACCGAGGTCCTGCGCGTCAACCTGATCGGGCCGTTCCTCGCCATCAAGCATGCGAGCCGGGTGATGACGCCGCGCGGCGCGGGCTCGATCATTTGCACGGCGTCGGTTGCGGGACTGAAGGCGAACGCGGGCTCGTCGCACTACGCGGCCAGCAAGGCCGGCGTCATCAGCCTGGTGCAGACTTCGGCCTATTCGCTGGCCGGCACCGGCATCCGCGTCAACGCGGTGTGTCCCGGCATCATCGAGACCGGCATGACCAAACCGACCTTCGAGAAGGCGCGCGCCCGCGGCACGTTCGATGCCCTCGGCGAGCTCAATCCGCTGAAGCGGATCGGGCAACCGCGCGACATCGCCAACATGGCGCTGTTCCTTGCGTCGGATGAAGCGTCCTACGTCAACGGCCAGGCGATCGCAGTCGATGGCGGACTGACGGCGTCAATGCCGTATGCGGGGCGATTCAAGTAGTGAGAGGCTCTACCCTTCCCCTTGTGGGGAGTGTGTGGCTTGCGCAGCAATCCGGGTCGGGGTGGTTGCGAGTCGAGGGACCCCCACCCGCCCTCCGCTTCGCTCGGGCGTCCCTCCCCACAAGGGGGAGGGAAATTCGCCAGCGCTTCGTCTCAATCAGAAAAGAAAAACGCGCAGAGTGTTGCCGCTCCGCGCGTCACGCGTTTGAAGCCGGCTCTTACTTCGCCCCCGCCTTCACCGCATAGTCCCATGACGCCAGTGCCAGCGGCTTGACCCGCGCTGCGCTTTCGTGTGCGCGCGCGCTTGCGGCTGTGCCGTCGCGAATGCGTCCCGCGATGCCCTGCAGAATGCCGGTCAGGCGGAACAGGTTGTAGGCGAAATACCAGTTCAGATCGGGAATGCCCGTACGACCCGTCGCCTTGCAGTAGATCTCGATCGCCTGCTCCAGCGTCGGGATGTTCAGCTCGGCGAGATTGGATTGCGACAGGCCGACGCGCTGCGTGCCTGACATCACCCACTGCATCAAGAGATACGAGAAATCCGCGAGTGGGTCGCCGAGCGTCGACAGCTCCCAGTCCAACACCGCAATGACCTTCGGCTTGTCCGGCGCGAAGATCATGTTGTCGAGCCGGTAGTCACCGTGCACGACGGAGACGCGCTCCTGCGGCGGCACCGTCTTCGGCAGCCACTCGATCAGCCGCTCGACCTCGTCGATCTTCTCGGTCTCGGAGGCGCGATACTGCTTGGTCCAGCGATCGACCTGGCGCGAGAAATAGTTTCCCGGCCGGCCGAAGTCGCCGAGCCCGATCTTCTCGGGGTCGTAGCTGTGCAGCTTGGCGAGCGTCTCGATCTCGGACACGAAGATCGGCCAGCGCTCCTCGCGCGACACACTCGGCAGCGTCTGGTCCCAGAACACCCGGCCCTTCTCCATCGACATGATGTAGAACATCGAGCCGATGACGCCGTCGTCCGTGCAGAGGCCATAGGTCCGCGCCACCGGGAAACCCTGCTTGTGCAGCGCAGTGATGACGCGGAACTCGCGGTCAACGGCATGTGCCGATGGCAGCAGCTTGCCGAACGGTTTTCGCCGCAGCACATACGACGTCGCCGGCGTGTTGAGCTGATAGGTCGGGTTCGACTGGCCGCCCTTGAACTGCAGGACGCTCAGCGGGCCTTTAAAACCCTCAACATTCGCCTTCATCCAGGCTTCGAGGTTGGCCTCGTTGATCCGATGGCGTTCCTCGACTTCTTTCGTGCCCGAGAATTCTTCGTCCCGGCTTTCGTCAGCCATAGCGGCACCCTCTTACATGACAGGTGTCTTTATTCCGCATTATGCGGGGCCGCGCAACGGTACCTATCCCTCCGCCGCTTGTCCCCGCGGACGCGGGGACCCAGTCTTTGCAAAGGAGACGCAGCTCGTTTCTGTCGCCCCTGGATTCTATGGCGAAGCAATTGCTTCGCCAGACCTTCGCGGGAATGAGCGGAGCTAAGAAATTCGCGCTCAGCGCGTTAGCGTGCCGCTGTCGTCTTGGACGGCGTAAAGTTGCCGTGGCGGGCGATCTCCCAGCGGGCGATGGCGCGGTTGTGCACCTCGTCCGGACCGTCGGCGAAGCGCAGCGTGCGGATCGAGGCGTAAGCGCGGGCCAGACCCGGCTCCTCCGACACGCCAGCGCCGCCCCAGGCCTGCATCGCATCGTCGATGATCTGCAGCGCCATGCGCGGCGCCGCCACCTTGATCATCGCGATCTCGAGCTGCGCTGTTTTGTTGCCGACCTTGTCCATCATGTCGGCGGCCTTCAGCGTCAACAGCCGCGTGCGCTCGATGTCGATGCGGGCCTCGGCAATGCGCTGCTCCCACACCGAATGCTGGATGATGTGCTTGCCGAACGCGACGCGCTCGGTGAGCCGTTTGATCATCTTCTCCAGCGCGACTTCGGCAACGCCGATGGTGCGCATGCAGTGATGGATACGGCCCGGGCCGAGACGCCCTTGAGCGATCTCGAAGCCGCGGCCTTCGCCGAGCAGCAGGTTCTCGACCGGAACCTTGACGTCCTTGAGCAGCACCTGGGCGTGGCCGTGCGGGGCGTCATCGTAACCGAACACCGACAGCATCTTTTCGACCGTGATGCCCGGGGTGTCGAGCGGCACCAGGATTTGCGACTGCTGCTGGTGGCGCGGATTGTCCGGGCTGCTCTTGCCCATCAGGATCGCGATCTTGCAGCGCGGATCGCCGACGCCCGACGACCACCACTTGCGGCCATTGATGACGTAGTGATCGCCCTTGCGTTCGATCCGGGTCTCGATGTTGGTCGCGTCCGACGAGGCGACGGCCGGCTCGGTCATCAGGAAGGCGGAGCGGATCTCGCCGTCCATCAGCGGACGCAGCCACTTGCGCTTCTGCTCGCGATTGCCGTAGCGGATGAACACTTCCATGTTGCCGGTGTCGGGTGCGGAGCAGTTGAACACTTCCGACGCGAACTTGATGCGGCCCATGTGCTCGGCGCACAGCGCGTATTCGAGGTTGGTCAGGCCGGCGCCGCGGAACTCGTCGTCCTCGTGGTCGTTCGGCGGCATGAACATGTTCCAGAGGCCCTCGGCGCGAGCCTTCTTCTTCAACTCATCGAGGACCGGAATGACCTTCCAGCGGTCCCCTTCCTTCTCCTGCTTGTGGTAGGTCGCTTCCGCAGGCTCGATGTGTTTCTCGGTGAACGCGACGACGCGGTCGCGCCAGTGGCGTTGGCGCTCGGAAAGATCGAAATCCATGGGACGGTCCTCACTCGTTTAAGTTTTTGAACGACTTCAGCGTTCTATAACACGGGGTCAGGCCATTCCAAGCCGGTTTGCGGTGCAGACGCGGTAGCCCAGACCGGCCAATCGACGCGGTCCGGGTTGAGCTAGATCAAGGACTTTGGCCGTGGCGACGCGCTTCCGCGCTGCGCCGCAGAAGCTCACTCGCGCAAATCGTACTGCATGCGCAGCCGGTTTGCGATTTCCTCGGCGCGGCGCTGGTAGCCGATGAGGTCGCCGGGCGCGTCTTCGACAGTGGGCTCCCAGCCATAGGCGTGATCCTTGCGCACGCGAATTGAGAGCTCGCGCACGCCGATCTTCTCGACAATCATGTCGGCAAGTTCCTGGGCAGTCCGTCTTTCCCTGGCCATGATGTGGCTGGCTCCGGTGAACGATTGACAGCACGCGCCGATTCGACGGCGGGAGGGCTAAACGAATAGTCAAAGTGAATGCGGGTTTTTTGCGGTGACCGGAGAAAACCGCTAGCGGTAATTTGAGACCAAGCAGCAACTCGCAATGGCAAAGATGGTGCTGAGTATTCTTCTCCGCGAAGGGTTGCCGAGCCGAGGTTCGGCCGAAACGCGCGGCGTCCGTCTTCGCTCAAGCTTCTCCGGACAATCTCCGCTACGGAAGGTTGACGTGCTCGTCGAAGCTCCGGCGGCCATGCTGATCGACTGGCGCACGGCTTCGCCCTTCGGGCTACGCCGCGGCAGCCTTCGCCACGAGAGGCTCGCCGAGCCGTAGCTCGCGAAGCGAGCGAAGGCTGGAGCGGGTGAAGGGAATCGAACCCTCGTATTCAGCTTGGAAGTCCGACGTCTCCACTGCTTCTTCAACGGTACTTCCGACAAATTGCAGCCAAATAGCTCCA
This sequence comes from uncultured Alphaproteobacteria bacterium, assembly GCA_963763485.1. Classification (GTDB taxonomy): domain Bacteria; phylum Pseudomonadota; class Alphaproteobacteria; order Rhizobiales; family Xanthobacteraceae; genus CAWCKS01. The sequence continues at coordinate 582,002 of CAVXOW010000004.1, forward strand.
TAGATTTCAAACGGTAATTTCGCGGTGTCGGAAGGTTTCGCGACGTCTGGTTTTCCTCCGATTGTGTTGCAAAACACTGATTGAGGCAACTCGCCAACCGTGATTCCGTCGGTTGCAAAGAGCATCGGCGGGAGCGGCTCATGATGGGTCGGCGTGGGAACAGTCAGGGCCAATTCTTTTATGCGTTTGATCTCGACGCGGTCGTTCCACCCGATCATCTGGTGCGGCAGATCGACAGTTTGCTTGACCTGAGCTGGGTGCACCGAGAGTTGGCGCCTTATTACTCACACACGGGTCGGCCTTCGATTGATCCGGTGCTGATGATCCGGATGCTGATTGTCGGCTACGTGTTTGCACTGCGCTCGGAGCGCCGGCTTTGCGCTGAAGTCCAGGTCAACCTGGCCCACAGGTGGTTTTGCAAGCTCGGCATTGAGGACCGGATCCCCGATCATTCTGTGTTCTGCCGTGCGCGATCCGAACGCTTCCGAGAGAGCGATGCCTTGCGGCAAGTCTTCGAGGAAGTCGTGGCAAGGTGTATTGCCGCCGGGCTCGTTGGAGGCGAAGCGTTCTCGATCGATGCGAGCTTGATCAAGGCGGATGTAGATAAGAAGAAGCGAGTCCCCGGCGACCAGCCGATTGCATGGCCGAAGGCAGAGCAGGCATCCCATGCGGTTCGCGAGTACCTCGCATCCCTCGATGCCGCCCGTGGCGATGAAGATCATGATGAAGACGGTGGCGGCTCAGGCGAAGGTGGCCGTCGACGCAAGCCTCCCAAAGAAGTCTCGCTCACCGATCCGCAGGCAACGTGGGTTGCCAGGCCGGGCGTCGACCCGTTCTTTGCCTACGACGCCAACTACCTGATCGACAACAAGGCCGGGATCATCCTCGATGCCGTGGGCACTCGTGCGAACCGAGCCGTGGAGATTGCCGTCACCCAGACCATGGTGGAGCGTGTTGCGCGCCGCTTCGATCTGCGGCCCCTGAGGCTCGCGGGCGATACGGCTTATGGTGCGGTCAGGCTGCTCAAATGGCTGGTGGATCGCAACATCACACCTCACGTACCGGTGTGGGACAAGTCGGCGCGCCAAGATGGCACTTTCAGCCGGGCTGACTTCGTCTTCGATCGGGAGCGTAACATCTACATCTGTCCGGGTGGCGCAGAACTCACCAGCACCGGCAACATCGATCAAGGCCACATCGTTTACTACAGGGCCAGCAAGAGCGATTGCTCGCAGTGTTCTCTAAAGCCGAAGTGCACGACGGCGATCGTGCGCAAAATCACCCGTGACCTCAACGAAGATGTGCGTGACCGTGTCCGCGCGTTGGCCGATACGGAAGCTTTTCAGCAGTCGCGCCGCGAGCGCAAGAAGGTCGAGATGCGATTCGCGCACATGAAGCGTATCCTCAGGCTCGATCGCCTTCGACTGCGAGGCCTGAGCGGCGCCAGGGATGAGGTGCTGCTCACCGCAACCGCGCAGAACCTGAAGCGGCTCGTCAAGTTGCTTGGTCGCGCCCCACCGTTCGCAGTTACCTGTCCGGCTTAGGCCTCCGCCAAGCGTTAGTACCGCTAATCCTCAACGGAACAGCGGAGCAAGGGCGCAAAAAATAGCCCGCCGGTCAGCGCAACCAAGTTTTGCAACACAATCCGCTCGGAAGCGGACTTCGGAGGAAGGCGTCCGCATGTCCGTTTCTGACCGATTTTGTTGCAGAAGTCCGTTGAGAGGAGCCGCGAAGCGTGATTCCGTCATGTTGACGCGATTCTCGACGAGGTCGATCGATGATGGGTCGTCTGAAGAGTGACCAAGGTCAACTGTTCTACGAGTTTCGTCTTGGCGATGTAGTTCCCGACGATCACATGGTGCGGAAGATCGACAGTACTCTCGATCTGGCCTGGCTCCGCCGCGAACTTGCACCTCACTATTCGTCGATGGGTCGCCCGTCGATCGATCCGGAGTTAATGACCCGGATGCTCATTATAGGGTACGTTTTTGCGATCCGTTCGGAGCGTTTGATTTGCCGAGAAGTGCAGGTGAACCTCGCGTATCGCTGGTTCTGCAAACTCGGCATTGAGGACGCTGTCCCGGATCACTCGGCATTTTCGCGCGCACGCAACGAGCGCTTCCGCGATGGAGACGTTTTCCGTCGGGTGTTCGAACGTGTCGTCGAGGTATGCGTTGCAGCTGGTCTGGTTGGTGGCGAAGGCTTTGCAGTCGATGCGAGCCTGATTGCGGCCGACGCCAACAAGCAGCGCTCAATCGCGGGTCAGGATTGGCGCAGGGATCGTGATCCGGCGAGGTCAAGCCGCGCGGTGAAGGAGTATCTGGCGACCCTCGACGATACGGCGTGGGGCGCCGCCAGCGACGTTGTTCCGAAGTTCGTTTCGCTGTCCGACCCTGCGGCCCAGTGGACCGGAGCTCACAAGGGGCCGGCATTCTTCGCTTACTCGGACAACTATCTCATCGACGTGAAGTTCGGCGTCATCGTTGACGTCGAGGCCTCCCGGGCCATTCGCCAAGCTGAGGTCGGCGCGGCAAAGACGATGATCGAGCGAACAGAAGAACGTTTTGGTCTCAAGCCGGAGCGGCTCGCGGCCGATACCGCTTATGGGGCAGCTCCGATGCTGAACTGGCTGGTCGAGGAGAAGGGTATCGCGCCACATATCCCCGTGTTCGACAAGTCGAAGCGGGATGATGGCACCTTCTCGCGCAGCGACTTTCGATATGATCGGACCAGCGACGTCTACCATTGCCCGGGCGGAAAGCGGCTCGGGACGAGCGGCACCGTGCACGAAGGCAAGACACTTCTATATCGTGCAAGCAAACTTGACTGCGATGTATGCCCCCTTAAACCGCAGTGCTGTCCAAAGGAGCCATCGCGCAAGATCCCGCGCGACATCCATGAGCACGCCCGGGACATTGCCCGATCGTTCGCTGGCACCGAGGGCTTCGAGCAGTCGCGCCGCGAGCGCAAGAAGGTCGAGATGCGGTTCGCACACCTGAAGCGCATCCTGAGGCTCGGTCGGCTTCGACTGCGTGGCCCACGAGGCGCCCAGGATGAGTTTGTGCTGGCTGCCATCGCCCAGAACCTGCGGCGACTTGCATTGCTAGTTGCCAGGCCGCCACCCGTTCAGGCTCTGTGCATCGCGTAGCGTTGGAGTTACGTAGAGGGCGTCAGACCCGGCGCATTAAAGCCGAGGCCCTTCACAAAGGGCTTAACCGCCCGATCCGCCACAGCCGACTTTTGCAACAAAATCGGTCAAAAACGGAAGAACTCAGATTGAGCACAACATGTCCGCTCTACAGCTGATTTTGTTGCAGAAGTCGGTTGCGAGAGATTAGGCCGCTGAGCCGATCTGCTTTTAACTGGCGTCTTCTAGACACTGGACGCTATCAGCACTCTCTGGCTACGCAACATATTGAACCGGGGATGGTGGCGGCCGTACCAGGGCAGCAAGCCGCTTCAGATTTTGAGCGATGGCGGCGAGAACAAACTCATCCTGGGCACCTCGTGGGCCGCGCACCTTGATTGCTCGAAGGCGTCGGTCCCAGCGAAGGAGCGCGCAACATCACGAGCGGCTTCGTGCTCGTCGCGTGAAATCTTGCGAAACGGAACCTTCGGAGCGCACTGCGCTCTGAGTTTGCAACCATCACAGTCGCGCGTCTGGCCCGATAGATAAGTGTGGTGCCGCCGTTCACGAGTGTCCCGCTCGTCGTCAGGGTCTTATCCGCGGGACAGTGGTAGACGTCGCCTGCCGGATCATATCGAAAGTCACTGCGGGAGAACGTGCCGTCATCTCGCATCGACCTGTCGAACACCGGGATATGTGGCGCGATACCCTTCTCCTCGACCAACCAGTTCAGCCGGCAATATCACCTTTTGCAATCAAGACACGACGTTTTCGGACTCTTGTTGCACGTCGGTGCTTCACAATCTTGCTTGACGACTTCTTTGCAGCGTTCCCATGAGGTTTTTCGCGTCGTTGCATATGCGACCCCGGGTCCCCTACCACGCGTCCAGGTAGTAAGACTATTCCTGCTCAGGGCGGGCGGAACATGACAGGTTGCCGCAACCCGCCCTATGTCGGTTTGAGTCAGACTTACACCCGCGCAGCTGCGACAGCTGAGCTACTTCCGCAGATTGAAATCGCGACGGCGGCCAGCCGATTTCTCGGCTGAAGGGCGGCTAAATTCTGCAGCGCAACGAACGGCGCTTGGACGCGACGAGCTGGCGCACAGAAGCCAAATCGCTCGCGGTGAAGGCGAACCGGCGATACATTGAACGGTGAAATCGAACCGGGCGCCGCCAATGGATGAGCTGAACTCGACATTTGCGTGGGAAGATGTGTCCGAGGACTTCGCGCTGTTCAGGACACTCACTTCTGAACAGCGGCTCAAGGCCTTTGGCGCTATGGTCCGCCAGGATCTCTTGCGCGGGGAGATGCTGGTGGCTCAAGGGGAGCCCTCAAACTCGTTGTTCGTTGTTCTGCATGGTGCACTTACTGTTCGTAGAAGTGGCGATTCTGCGCCGATCGCCGAAATCCGCGCAGGCGAATTAGTTGGTGAAATCGGGTTTTTCGCAAATCTGCCGCGTACAGCCGACGTAATCGCTATACGCGACACGAGCGTTCTGGCGTTAACGCGCGAAGCCTATCAAACGCTTGCAGACAATTCGCCAACTATCGTTGAGGCGCTGCTCGCGGCACTGGCGAGGCGGTTTATCATACAAACGGCGCGCCTTACCCCGATCCGCACTTCGCCGAGGGCGCGGACGGTCGCGCTGATTTAAGGCGGATACGAGCCTTGGCCAATCGCTTTTGATCACCGGATGCGACATGAACTTGCGGCGACGGATGCCGAGGTCCTTGATCTCGCTCGCGTCCAAGCAACATTTCCGGGGCGAGCGCTGGATGCACCAGAAATCACTGACTGGCTCAACAAAATCGAACAGATGTCCCCGCTCGTGGTTTATTTTGGCAGTCGAGAGGCCTCGGCGTGGACGCGCAAGGCTATCCGCCAGGCTGATGTGGTCGTGTTGGTGTGCCGGGGAAATGCACCCGCAGGCGCGCTAACAGAGATCGAAGCCTTCGCTTGTGATGTTCATCCTGCGTCAGCGCGCCGTCTCATTCGCGTTCACGACCAGCGCCAAGGCGAGGTCACCGAAACCGTGGCTTGGCTTTCTCGCTTGCCCTGCTTCATGCATCACCACGTCGCACTCGAAGATCAGATCGATTTCGATAGCTTTGTCCGGTTTCTGTTTGGGCGGGCGGTCGGATTCGTCGCAGCGGGCGGCGGCAGCTTCGGAAGCGCGCATGTGGGTGTCTACAAGGCCTTCCGCGAGCGCGGCGTCGTGTTCGATATCTTTGTTGGCACGAGCGTCGGCTCTGCTATGACCGCAGGATTTGCAAAAAACCGCGAGGCCGAAGACCTCGAGCGCGGCACACATGAGATTTTCGTCAAAAATCGTAGCTTGCGTCGGCCAACTTGGCCGCGCTACGCTTTACTGGATCATAAGGTGTTCGATCGTGCGCTCGCCGATCAATATGGCTCCAACTGCCTGATAGAGGATTGCTGGCGGCCTTTCGCGGCAATCGCGACCAATCTTTCGAACTCATAATCTCGAATTGATCCGGTCGGGGCTACTCTGGCAGGCAGTGCGGGCATCGAGCGCAATCCCGGGATTGTTGCCGCCGTTTTATACGCCGGACGGCGCGATGCTTGTCGATGGATGTCTCATCGACAATGTTCCGCTCGCGCAGATGCATCAACTTAAGAGTGGTCCCAATCTGATTGTACATTTCGGCGATCCGAAGGTTGAAATGTTCGGAGTTGAATACGCCGCGCTGCCTGGACGGCTCGAGCTGGCCACGGCGATGCTGATGCCATTTCGAAAAAAACTGCTTCCCGCTGCACCCAATGCGATCAATGTGTTGTGGCGAAGTCTCGTGGCGCACCAGCGCTACGATACACTGCCCACTGCGCCGCTTGATTATGTAATGCGGCCACCGTTTGTGCCTGGAATTGGCATAACGGAGTTTGAGCGCCATACGGACATTTTTCGCGCCTCTTATCTCTGGGCGCGAGAGGTCATCATTGCGCTAGAGGAACAGGGCAATTCGGCAATTGCTGCCATCCTTGCTACCGGCAAGGAAACCAAACAGCCAGCCACCGCCTCATTGGATCACAGTTTGAAGCGTGAGACGGGAGCTATATGAGCACTCAACATTAGAGCGTTGAACTCAAACGGAAGATCCATAACCAAGACCGTTCGTGCTGACGCGGACTCATGTGCAGCAGAAACAGAGAATTCTTGGGAAACTCACGAGCGGAGTTGTGGCAAGAATACTGAGCCTTGTGGCGTCGGCTTCTGCCGCGTATTAACGGAGCGGGTTCATCAAGGACCTCCGCAGCAAGCCAAAATTTGAAGACAACCTACGCAACCCGATGCTGGCGATGATGTACGGTTTCTCGCTGTTCTCTTGTATGGCGTCTGCAATGTCCGAACCGGGCGGCGCCGGCCTCGGCACTTTGGGGTTCAACCCGGAGATTGCAGAACGAATGAGTTGCGATGCGGGGTTCACCCGATTCAAAATGCACGACTTCCGCGATCCCGGAAATCTCTACTACGAAGTAAAACGTTGAGCCGCATCAACTTCGGTGCGCAAGGAGCGATCACCGCCTCGCGCTAGAGCGAACAGAGAACAAAGCCTCCATCGCACACGGTGCGGCGTCATCAGAGTTTGGCTGGCGAAAGTTGACGCCGAACATCCATCAAGGGGACATTAAATGCCTGCTGATCCGGTCCTGTGGAGCCTCGATGAACGCGGGGTTGCGACGCTTACGCTGAACCGCCCCGAAGTGAACAATGCTTATGATGCAGGCCTCATCCATGGTGTGCTCGCGGCAATGGACGATCTGGGCAAGAAGCCTTCGCTCCGTGTCGTTGTCTTGAAGGGCAACGGCAAGCACTTTCAGGCCGGCGCCGACCTAAAATGGATCAATGGCGTGCGGCCAAAATCGCCGGCCGAGAACGAGGCGGTCTCGCGGGCGACATTCGAAGCCGTGCAGCGACTGAACAGGCTACCGGTTCCGACCGTGGCGCTGGTGCAAGGCGGTTGTTTCGGCGGCGGCACAGGCGTCATTTCCGCTTGCGACGTGGTGATCGCAGCCGATAACGCGATGTTCTCGATCACAGAAGTGCGGTGGGGGCTGACCGCTGCGATCATCATCCCGCAGCTTTGCGACGCGATCGGCGTGCGGCAAGTTCGCCGCTATGCGCTGACCGGAGAACGCTTCGGCGCCGACGACGCGCGCCGCATTGGCCTCGCCCACGAGGTGGTGCCGCTGGCCGATCTGGAAAAAGCCGGAGCAAAGGTTGTGGAGCAATTGCTCGCCAACGGCCCTGAGGCCCTGGCCGAAACCAAGGCGCTGGCGATGGAAAGCTCGTTTGGCGGCATGGGCCTCGACGACGCGGCCTATGCGCGCCTTGTGCGAATGCATGCAGCCAAGCGGCAGACCAGGGAGGCCGGCCAGGGACTTGCCTCGTTTGCGGAAAAACGTCCAGCCAACTGGGCACTCCACGAAACATAATCCCATCAGCTACAGACCGCCAACTAGCCCATGGTCTCGCCGTCCTTTCTGCGCGGTCACGCGAGATCCTGACCTTCCTAAGGTTACTTCGACGCCTGAGCGATCTTGTGATCCAAATGACCGGTCTTGTGATCGCGTTGGAGTTGGCTAAGCGAGGTCTCATTGAGCTGATGCAGCACTTCGCTCAGCTTCACGGTTTCAGGGTAACCCGCCGCAAAGCTCTGTCCATATATTTTTCGCAACGTGCCGACGAGAGTGTTTCCGTGCTTGTGACTAATCTCGCCGTTCTGATCGCGGTGTCGACTATCGAGGCCAGGTTTTTTCATGTTGCTCTCCTTACTCCCAAGCGCAGCATCTACCTGGCAGAACGGGATGGCAACTTCCTGCGATCAAGCAGCGGATGGCAGCCTGGACTAGCGACGAGCAACCCGCGGATTGCGGATTGGAGGGTCGGCGAACGCGTGGTTCGAAACACCTTTTAGGCTTGATACCGGCCTCAATCATACGGCCAGTAGGTAAACCTGATGTCCGAGAAGGGTCGAACCCGGAAGTCGCGACACTGGTGCTCG
>CAVXOW010000005.1:0-552500 GCA_963763485.1 uncultured Alphaproteobacteria bacterium
TGAAGGTCGCAAGTTCAAATCTTGCTTCTACGGCATGACGCCAAACTCCACCGCGACGCGAATGGCGAACGCGCCTGCACGTCAGCAAATTTAGAGGTAAGTGGACATTGATAGGTTCGAACTCGGTGGTCTGCTTATGGCCCGTAGCTGACCTGACCGCTGGCTTACGCAATGTCGGTTGTTGAGAGCGAAGCAGACTAGATTTGCTCGCTGCGAGCCTTTCCGTTTGTTGGGGGTAGAGCGGAAGTGAACGGCGCACGTCCACAGTGACGCGAATGACCCATAGCGTCGGTTCATGCGGTGCAACGATATGGTTGGTTTAGGGCGAAGACCGGAAGCCACGGGCACACGTCCAAAGTGACGTGAATGATCCGTTCGGAAGCCGGGGGATGTAACGGCCGCCGCTCGCCGGCATGATTCTTGTGGAGGACGGAAGCGGCGACCGCATGGGCCTGCCTCGAAGCTATGGCACGGACGATTTGCCACTCGTACTGCAGGACCGGCTTTTCGACCGCGGCGGTGCACCGGTCTACCAACCAGGTCCGATGGACATCACGGCCGGCTATCGAGGTGACACCTTCATCGTCAATGGTGCGGTTGCGCCAGTGGCGCACGTGCCGGCTGGGTTGGTCCGGCTCCGGTTGCTCAATGCAGCCAATGCACGGATTTTCGACTTGCAATTCTCTGATGGGCGTTCTTTCCAGGTCATCGCATCGGACGGTGGTTATCTTGCCGCACCGGTCAGGCTACGCAGCCTGCAGATCGCACCGGGCGAACGGTACGAGATGCTCGTTGATTTTGCGGACGGTTCAGAGGTTGTGCTCGAGACTGGCCCAGACCAGAACATCCCGATGATGGGCATGATGCGCGGTACCGAACCGCTTGCAGGCGGTGGCAGCATCATGAAGTTCCAGGTCGATCCTGCGCAGCGGGCAGCGGTCAGTTCCGTGCCAAAACAATTGGCCGACGTGCCGTCGCTTGACCGCTCAAAGGTCGTAGCTCGCCGCCAATTTCTGCTCAACGACATGATGATGGGCGGTGGGATGATGGGAGGCATGGGCTTCGGGGGCGGAGGGCGCCGCTTCGGCCCGGCGATGGCTATCAACGGTCAACCGTTCGACAACGATAGGATCGATGTGGAAACCAAGCTTGGCACGATGAAGCTTTGGGAGATCGGTTCGCAGACGATGGCTCATCCGTTCCATGTCCACGGTACGCAATTCCAAATCCTTTCTCTAAATGGTCAGGTTCCGTCGCTGCATATGCAAGGGTGGAAGGACACCGTGCTGGTGGCGAGAGAAGCGAAAATTCTTGTCCCGCTCAAGCAGATCGCGTCACGCGACCATCCCTTCATGTTCCATTGCCACATCCTCGAACATGAGATGCCGGCATGATGGGCCAATACATCTGCGTTTGAGTGTTGGCGCGTCGTCAGCGGTTCAAGTTCTGAGCGCAACCAAGTAGGGCTACATAAGGCCAAGCTCAAGGCGTCGTCGATCAGAAACCTACGCAAAGTTCACCCATGCAGTGGTCTCACGCGCGCCGGCTTAAAGCCGGCTCTTCTGTTGCGGAGCAAGAAGGGGCAGCACGTCCCGCTAGCGGATATCTGCGACGACCTGCTTGAGCAAGTCTCTGACCTGGTTTGCAATCTTACCCAGGGCCGGATTGTCGATCGCACTCATCGATGCGACGGGATCAACCGCCGAAATCTCAACCTTGCCGCCGTCCTTCTGTTGCACGACGACGTTGCAGGGAAGCATTGTCCCGATTTTGTCCTCGAGAGTGAGCGCCTGATAGGCCATTTTCGGATTGCACGCACCCAGAATGAGATAGGGGCGAAAGTCGACCGCAAGTTTCTTATGCAAGGTATCTTTGACGTCGATTTGCGTGAGAACACCAAAGCCGTGCTGCTTCAGCGCATCTGTCGTTGCAGCAACAGCCTTATCAAACGTCATGTCGACAGTCTTGGAGAAATGGTACGTCATAGGGCCAGTTCCTTCCGGGTTTGCTGCTTGCGATGCTAAACCCCCGTACGGTGCGAAATAGCTGCTAACGATAGTTTGGAACTGAGCGGCCTGGCTTTGAGACAAATCAACGATCCAGTCGGATATCGCCGGTCGATTTGAATGCGACGGCTTCGCCAAGCCGCCTCCTCATCATGTCAGCTCGGCACCGCATCGCCGTTAGAAGGTTCCGCTCCAGAACCAAGCCGCTGCAATGACGAACCAGTCATGTTCGGGGCAACAGAAGGCTTTGACACAGGCCTACACATGGGGCCATCTCGCGGAGCGAGGCGGGAAGATTTACAGCCGCGAGAGCGATGATAACCAGTGTGCTCTAAGGCAACCGTGCTGGCGCTTGTGGAGCGAGGATGGCTCAAGCCTTGGCGGTCGCGATACGAGATAACATGCGAGGCTTGAGATGGAGGGGCGTCCGCTGTTAAGGTGAGGAGACAGGCTACATTACATGGGGGATTGTCTGATGATGATGAGGAAGATTGATCTACTTCTGTTTGTTAGCGTGTTGTCGATCTTTTCAACGTCCGCCGCAGATGCGCGAAGCTGCACCGATGTGCTTAACTCCTGCTTGAAGATGTACAATGTCACCCGGAGCGCACAGAGCCCCTCCGACCCGACCGCTGTATGCAGGACTTATCACAACAGCTGCATGCAAACGGGCGCTTGGTCGAGTCCAACCGTGAACCTCAAAGGGTTGGAAAAGAAATAGCGTCGGCAGGCTTCGAGAGCATCAATCTGCGTTGTCAGTACTGCCAGGCGGAAGAAACGCGGCCGTGACCGAAGGAGCAAGGCCTTGGCGGGGCACCATCCTCGTCACCATGAAGGGCTGCCACCGCTTTTTCACCGTCGCCGCAGTCAGAGGCGCGGGAGATAAAATTCGTCGATTTCAAAATCGGCAAGAGCTACCTAGTTGGTCAGCGCGTCAACCTTCGCGAAATCGTTCTGAATTTCTCGAACAACTATGCGATGCTGCGTGAAGGTGAGCATGCCGTTCGTGCGGTCATGATCGAGATATCACAGCTTGATCGAGACACACGTCGCAGGGCGTTCAGTCAGGAGTGCGACGACGGCTGTCCAGCTCCAGTTACCGGGACGCAGCGAAGATTTGAGCTGGCGATGTTGACCTGGTGGTCCATCAGCTTACTTGGTTGCAGGTGCACTAGCGCACCTCGGTAGATTGCGGCGCCTGCTGTTGGCGCTGTGAGCATCAAAGCGGACGCCGCCATGCTACCAACTCTCTCGCGCCTACTCCCGGCTACTCGCCACTACGCGGAGAATGTTAGTTTTCAGCCCCTCTCCCTCCGCCAGCCCCTTAAGCTTGATCTGTTCTCGGCAGCTCATTGGCCGCAAACGAGCAGCCTGTGTTGCAGGCATTTCTTGAAATAACTCCATACTCCGACGTGGGCTGGCCCAAGCCAAAAGTGTTCTCCGTCTCCGTTTTTCTCTGAAGCTCTGTACTTTGCCTATAAAGTACGGAATTTTTTCTCGTTCCAGATCAGTGTCCTATTGGACGGCTGGCGCGGTCTGGTTCGAAGACTTTCTTGGTCGGCGAGGGCAACAAAAGATTACGATCCCATACCGCCGTTAGCCGACTTTTCAGTCTCTCTGAGTTCGTCTGTTGTTACCCCCGAACTCGGACATCGATCGATGTGGGCGGCATGTCTCAGAGGTGCCAATTCCACCGGGCGGCGGCGTTTGATGTCCGGGCTTGAGTAGAGCGGCGCCGGGCACTACAGCCGGTACCTCTCTACGTTCGACAAGTTTCACCAGTGGAAGTCGCTCGTTGTCAGTAGCGCGCCGTCGGTGGTGTGAACGATGATGTCGAGATCAGGGCCTGCGCCGTTCATGGCGACATGAACGTGCTGCCCCTAAGCTGACCTACCGCAGTTTCAGCTCAGAGCTCCGTTATTTTGCGCGAAGCGGACATTACGTGCCGCACTTACTAGCTCATCGCCCGTCATCGAGAAAACTGATCTCGAGAGCCAGCTTGCCGCGACACCTTACGGCAATAATGCCCGCATTAGCGAGCCGCCGCAGCGCACGATACTTGGCGTAACGATCAATACCAAGCTCAGCGAGCAACGAGGCGTTGGACACTGTCACGGTCTGGCTGCGGTGCACGACGCGCAGTCGATAGATGTATAGCGCAATGGCCAGTTCGTTTTTGCCTCTAACGACCGAAAAAACCGCTTTGAACCACGACAGTGGACACCCGATGTGATGCGCGGTGTCGACGCTACGGGCATGCGATCGCGCGGCCGGCTGTACGGGGTCATTTAGGTCGTCTAGTTCGATCCAAAGGTCGGGTTCACTGTTCATGCGCGCCGCTCTTCGAGCTTGGTGACTAACTTGGTAACCGTGCCGAACATCTCGGTCCCTCGCTTGTCAAAGAAATGCTGACCAGCTCGGACAATTTGGGAATCAGTCGGCAGCTCATAGCCTCTCAGCACGACGGCGGCTGCGTCGCGCATAACCCGGTCAAGCTCGAGCGAGGCGTCCTCCACCTGGTTCAACGAGCACTCGGCCATGAGCGCATCATGGATCGGCGCAACGATCGCGATGCCACGTCGCTCCGCCAAAATGCACGCTACGTGAAGAATTTCGCTCGCCGCGGCTTGGATCGGAAAATTTCGGACAGTCCGCGGGTTGATGCCTGACGGGCAGCGCATGTGCCAGCCGAGAGCCGTGCCGATCTCGAGCTTTAGCCCGGCGTGATCTGCTGCGCGCTCGGCAAATGTCTCGAATGCCCTAAACCGAGCCCGCAGACGCGCCAGGATTTCGCAGGCCTCAAACAGCGAGACCCCAGTGCGAACCGCTAGCGAACGCGCGCCGAGACCATATTGGATTCCGAGAACGACAGTCTTGAAGAGAGCACGAGCTGAACTCGAGCTCCGCCGGCGCCATGCTCTCCCGTACGAAGCCAAGCTGGTCTGCAATGCCGAGGTAAACGTCGCCCGTCTCGCAGGCCCGTAATAGGGAAGCATCGCCGGATAGCACGGCCGCAATCCGAACCTCTTGCTGACAATAGTCGCGATGAACCAGCGCGCGGCCCGGCGGCGGGGCCACAAAAAACCTTACCCACTTCGCCGGACCGAATACGAACTGCGAGTTGCTCGGCGCATTGCGGCCGGTCTTAGTGCCGTAAGCGCCGAGTAGGACGCGATTGCGCGCGTCGCCGCCGACCCGCAGCGAGTTCAGTCGCAATTTTGAGAGTGAATACCGCAGCTCGCGTAGCGTCTCGATCTGAGGGTAGCGACCTGCCATGTCGCGGAACGCCACATCGCGTTCGTCGAACGAGCCGTCGGCATATTTCGGCCAGGACATGCCACTGCGGCGGACGTAATCGGCGAAGCGCTGCTTACGCCAGTGGGGCTTGCCGTCCACGATCTCGTAGATGCCAAACAGGTCCTTCTCGAGGGCGAGATCGAGCTGTATGCCATCCCAATGAGAGCGGACGCGGTCGAATTTAGCTTGATCGAGCGGAATACCGCGACGTTCTTGCTGCGCTGTCGCCCACATAAAGTTAGCACGCAGCATTGCGTGTGGCAGGGACCGGATAGTCGGAACAAGACGGCAGACTAGGCGCGCCAGCGCTCGCGTGTCGTCCTCACAGTAAGCCAGGATCTGTTCACGCTCCGCGGCGCTGAACGGCGGCCCCTGCATGATGCGATCGCGCATGTCGGTCTTATGCGCGACGTCGATGTCGTCTTCGCCAAAGTAGCGCAGCGCGCCGGCGAGGCTGTAAAACCCCTTCTCGCGATCGCCCGACTTGATCGCGCCGTCGTTAACGTGGTGCCTGAATTCAACGTAAGCATCCAAGCTGCAGGCGGGTTGCCTCCAACCTAACGCGGCATGAACTCCGAACTCGGCGCTCAGCAGGTAGCTGATGACAAGGACATCGCTGTCCAGCCGATAGGGCGGAACCGGGCCGAACTCATCCGCCCACTGACGGACAATTAGACCCGAGCGCAATTCGATCGCGACCAGGCAGAGAGGTGTCGACGCATCGCCCTCCCTGCCGCCATTTGCCAGACCCGCACCAGGGTAGAACTCGGTATCGACGACCCAGACCTCCCGGTGCGGAAGCTCGCGCCAATTAGAGATCGCCGGCATCGTCGTCATCCGCGGCCTGCGGCACGCCCATCAGATCACGGTAAATCGGGTGAGACGTGTCGCGGATAATTCCGGCCTCGCCGAACGCGAGGTCAACGAGTTCCTCGAACGGCGGCAATTTTGGCCAGTCCGGCTCCGGCGCATAGCCGGGTAGCGCCTCGCGGGTTTGGTAAGCCGACCGCTGCCAGACGAGTTTTACCCAACGCGTTAGGCCAGCCTTGGCGGCGGCGCGGGCAGTGCTCCAGGCGGTATTATCCCGCTCACGATCGCCGGGCGCCTTGATTGGCCAAAGCCTCACGCTGCCGTCACGATAGACAACCGTCACCAGTGTGCATGGCCGCGCACCATCGACGCGGCCGCGCATTGCGGGCGCGACGATGAAGTGCTGAACGTCGATCACGCCTTCAGGCTTGTGTGTGTAAATTTCCGTCCGGCGCCGATACGCAGCGTCGGGATGGGTCCGGAAAAAATCCTTCGGCTTGTCGACCGGCACGGAGTGGAAGCTCACGTTGACGATGCCGTCGCCGAGGCCAGGATCTAGCCAAAGCGAATTCAGATCCTTGGTATCGTTCGGGGCTGCAGTATTCGCCGCAGCGCCATTGATGTGCTGGTCGGCCGCCTCCGGCTTTGTGGTCACATCGGCGACGACATGGAGTGGAGTTACGTTCGGTTTTACTGTAGATTTGGACTTGTTAGCCATTTTAAAGCTTTCCTTGTTTCCTGCAGACATGAACGGAACGGGCCCGGCGCTGACGACGCCGGGCTTTTTCGTTTGAATGGTTGATGGTTGGTGGCCCGCGGATGCGCGTCATGCCGAGCGCCTCCGCTTGCGTTCAGCCTTGCGGATGATCTTGCCGGCGCTCTCGACCTGACGATCCGACAGACTCGAGTCGTAGCGGTGCCGGCTCAGCACGCTCTTGATGAAGTTCGTTTCCAAAATCGTTAGGAATTCCGGCGTATCGGCCAGGATGCGACGCAATCCGGAGATCAACGGATTAATGGCATCGTCGTCGTACGTTGGCGACTGACGGGTTTGCTGTTTAGGCTGCGGCTGCGGTTGGTCCTGCAGTGTCGCCGCCTGAACGAGTTCAGGAACCGTTAGTTTGAGCTCGCGCGCCATCTTCGCAATCATCGCGCCGGCAGTGGCGCGCTCGCCGTCGAACGACGACGTCAGCATCGCCAGCAGTTTGAAGATGCGATCGGCGTCGATCATGGCCGACCATCCGCGCCGAACTTGTCGACCTGATCGCCGAACGCTTCCCAACCAATGCGATATTCGCGCGCAAACAGATCAGCGCGGCGCATGCCCGGCGTCCGCCGCTCGATCAGTTGAAAAAATTCGTCAGGCTTGCGGGAGTGCTCGCGGGCAATGCCATCGAATAGAGACGGCAGCCGCAGCGCTTTCGGTTTGCCGACTGTGCCGATCAACACCAGCTCATGCTGCGATCGGCACCAGTAGCCGCAGCCGGTCCTGGTACGGCCGTTCTTCGTCACTTTCCGCCAGCACAAATTGCTGACGTACGTGATGCCCCAGGCCGCCATACATGCGATCGCATCAGGCAGCCGCGGCGCCGTCGCCCAGCTGAGCACGACGGCCTTAGGTTTCAGCAGCGATTTGACCGGTAACGCCGCGATCTCGGCGACCGTCATCACGCGATAATGAGCTTCGGCTGATTTTGCTTTGCCGGCGTCCGTCCAGGTCGTGTACGGCCAGGGTGAATTGACGGCGACGACGTCATAGGCTCCACGCTCGAGCGGAGCGAAATCGATGATGGGCATTGGTTAACCGACGCAACAAAACTGAGTGTCGGTTGGGGATGTGTGTTGCTGGCCTCGAGCTTCGAACGCACCTTACCTGAGGGTTAGATGCCGGACACCAAAATGTCAGCCAACTGACTGAGAAATAACTGGAATTAGCGAATTCAGATTTCTTTCGACGCGCTCGATTCCGCCGTCACAAATCCGGGCAACGCGATCCTCGGACAGCTTGTAACCGCAGCGCCGGAACGTCTCGGCAACCAACGCATAGATCCCAGGCGCCTTCGTCGCGACGTTGCGGCTGTCCAGAAGATACGGGAACTCGAACCGTGCGACGTCGACCAGGGCGATGATCGCAAAGTCCCAGAGGTAGTTGCCGACTATGGCATCGCCCTTCGGCCGGCCGCCCTCCTTCGGGCGCTCTATGGTGATGTCGCGTAGCAGCTGCTCCTGCAGATAGCCCCTGAAGGCGGCCGGCACCTGCAGCTGCTCGACCAGCTCAGCACCCAGCGCGTTGAGTACGTGCGCGACCGCGGGTGTGGTGCGGGCGGCCTGGACGGCGGCAACTGCCGGCACAATTTCGGACCTCACAGCAGCGCCGAGATGATGATCGATCCGGCCCTGCGCCGCCGCCCGCGTCAGCTTCGGCAACATGGTCTCGAACATCCGCTTCAGCAGAGTAAGCTTCTCCTCGAGGTCGGGCGTGGTCTCGAGCGGCGCGTACTTGTAGCCGTGGTGGCGTTTCCTCGACTTCTGATTCGATTTGGACATTGACTCGACTCCGGCGAAGCGGTCCTAACGATGGTAGGGACAGGTTAGCCAAACCGCGGAAAACATAAGGGCGCCCAGTGCGAATTCTCGCAGGTTAGCCAGCTCATCGCTTTGATTATAAAACATGTGTCGGAAATGCCGGGATCGCCAGCTCCGATCAGCAATAGCCACCGACGGCCGCAAAACCTCGCATCGCGGCCGGTGAGCAGTCCTGCGTCGCAGCGCTATGCTGCGTCGGCGGTCAATCCTCGTACTTGAACGAGACCTTGAGCTTGGCCCGGTAGGCCTCGACCTTGCCCTTGTCGTCCATCTGCATGTCGAGCTGGACGACCTCGGCGATGCGCAGGTCGCGCAGCGTCTTGCTGGCGCGCTCGACGGCGGCGCTGGCCGCCTTCTCCCAGGAGTCCTTGTTCGTGCCCACCAGCTCGATAACTTTGTAAACACTATCAGCCATGGCGACCTCCTTCGTTGAACCTGAAGTCGACGAGGGCCGGCGCAAGCAGTTGCACCGCGCCAGCCTGAAGTCTGGAATTTGCGGCGTTTCTATTGTTGGTGATGCGGGCAGTAACGCGACTATCCTAGCAGTGAAGCGGAGGGATCGGAAGTTCGGCTCTTCCCGCCGCCGCCTGAGATCGCTAGCCTTGGATGCTAGCCTGGGTGCTATCCTTGGACGGAACCTGCCCCGCGGAACGCCATGACCTCAGCAACAGCCTCGCTCGATCCCGCCCAACACCTGCCCGACCTCACCGCCGACGCCGCGATCCGCGGCCTCGCGGCCGACGCAAGTGTGTTCCGCGAGCCGTCGGGCATCCCGCACATCAAGGCGCGCACGGTGACCGACGCCTTCGCCGCGCTCGGCTTCGTTCATGCCCAGGATCGGCTCTGGCAAATGGAGGCGCTGTTTCGCCGCGGCACCGGCCGCTATGCCGAGTGGCTCGGCAAGCGCGCGCTCGCCGGCGACATCCTCGCGCGCCAGCTCAACACCGCCGGCTGTTCGCGGCGCGATTACGCCGTGCTGCGCCCCGACACCAAGGCGATGCTGGAGGCTTACGCGCGCGGCGTGAATGCATTCATCGCCCTGAAGCGCTGGCCGGTCGAGTACACCGTTCTCAACACCGCGCCGCAGCGCTTCGAGCCTTGGCACGCCATCGCCATCATGCGGCAGATCGGTTTTCTGATGGGCTCGGTGTGGTGGAAGCTGTGGCGCGCGGCGGCGCTGCCGATCGTTGGCGCGGCGCAGGTGACGAAACTCCGCTTCGACGACGGTGGCGACGATCTGTTGTGCCTGCCGCCCGGGGAAAAGGGCGGCCGTTATCTCGCCGCGCTCGCCGATCTGAAGCCTGGCCTTGCGGCGATGCTGGGCGACAAGGCCGATCTCGCCGGCGTCGAGCTTGCCGGCGGCAGCAACAACTGGGCGCTGGCGCCCCAGCGCACCGCGACCGGCCGGCCGATCCTCGCCGGCGATCCGCATCGCCAGCTCGAAATGCCGAGCATGTATTATCAGGCGCATCTCGCCTGCGACGAGTTCGATTGCATCGGCCTCACGGTGCCCGGCGTTCCCGGCTTCCCGCATTTCGGCCACACCGCGCACGTCGCCTGGGGCGTCACCCACGCCTTCGTCGACATCCACGATCTCTATCTCGAACGCTTCGACGACGGCGCGCAGCGCTGCCTGCATCGCGACAACTGGCTGCCGGTCGCGAGGCGCGAGGAGGACATTTCCGTGCGCGACGGCGATGACGTCAAACATCGAGGTCGTCGAAACCCGGCACGGACCGGTGATATCAGGTGACCCTGCCGCCGGCACTGCGATCTCGCTGCGGTCAACGCAGTTCGCCGTGATCGACAAATCGTTCGATTGCCTGGTGCCGATGCTGAAGGCGACGGGGCTGAACGATTTCTACGAGGCGACGCGCGGCTGGGGCCTGATCGACCACAACCTCGTTGCCGCCGACACCGCCGGCCACATCGGCCACCGCGTCCGCGCGCTGGTGCCGAAACGGCCGCGCAGCAATGGCTGGCTGCCGGTGCCGGGCTGGACCGGCGAGCACGAATGGCAGGGCATGGTGCCGTTCGAGGACATGCCGTGCCAGATCGATCCGCCTGACGGCATGATCGTCACCGCCAACAACCGCGTCGTGGCCGAGACCGGCAAGCACTACATGTCGACCGACGCGATGCCGCCGCACCGGGCGCGGCGGATTTCGACGCGGTTGTCGCGGCTGACCAAGGCCACAGTCGAGGACATGCCGGCGATCCATCGCGATCTCTACAGCATTCCCGGCACCGAGCTGCGCGAACGTCTGCGTAGCGTCAGCGCGACCGGTGAGGCCGAGAAATTGCGCAAGCTGATTTTGGCCTGGGACGGCCAGATGAGCGCCGACTTCGAAGGCCGCCGCGGCGTACGCCGCGCTGCGCGCCGCGCTGACCCAGCTGGTGCTGCAGCACTCGCGCCTGCAACGCGCTGCCGACAGCGCCTATCTGAAAGTGTCGCCCGGCGTGCATCCGCAGAACCAGATCTGGTCGACCATCCCGCAGCTGATGCGGGCCAACGATCGCACCCTGCTCAAGGACGCGACCTGGGAGGATTTGCTCGCGCAAGCGCTCAACGAAGTTGCCGCGAAGCCACCGACCGAAGTGTGGGGCGCGATGCATCGCCCGACCGCTGAAACATCAGCTGTCGGCCGCATTCCCCGAGCACGCGGCGATGCTCGACAAGACCTGCGCCGTCTTGAACGGCGACAACGACACGGTCATGGCCTCGGGCTATCAGCTCAGCAACGGCTTTGCCGCGACCTCGTCGTCACTATCACGCTACGTATTTGACGTCGGCGCCTGGGACAATTGCCGCTGGATCGTGTTCCACGGCGCGTCCGGTCACGTCGGCAGTCCGTGGTACCTGAACCAGAACGAGACCTGGGCGAAGGGCGAGCTGATCCCGATGCTTTACGACTGGGCGAAGATCGAGGCGACCGCCGTGGCGCGGCAAACGCTGAAGCCGAATTGATTGGCATGAATCCAACCTCGACCTCGTCATTCCGGGACGCGCGTCTTCGCGCGGGCCCGGAATCCATACTCCCTGTCGTGGTTATGGATTCCGGGCTCGCTCGCGGAGCCTGTCATCGGGCCGCGCTTCGCGCGGACCCGTTGGTTCGCGCCCCGGAATGACGGTGCAAGTGGAACACTTCTTCATTCAGGAACCCCCCATGACCCCAACCCTCGGTCCCGTCGATAGCGCGCTCCGTGAGCGCGCCAAAAAGGTCGTGCCAGGCGGCATGTGGGGCCACATGCGCGCCGAAGGCTTGCCGCCGGGCTACCCGCAGTTTTTTGCGCGCGGCGAGGGCTGCTATCTCTATGACGTCGACGGCCGGCGCTATCTCGACTTCATGTGCAGCTGGGGGCCAATCGTGCTCGGCCACAAGCATCCGCAGGTCGAAGAGGCCGTGCGCAGGCAGTCGGCGGCGGGCGACTGCCTCAACGGCCCGACCGCGCGCATGGTCGAACTCGCCGAGCGGCTGGTCGGTCTCGTCACCCATGCCGAGTGGGCGCTGTTCTCCAAGAACGGCACCGATGCGACCACGACCTGCGTCACGCTGGCGCGCGGCGCCACGGGCAAGCGCAAGATCGTTTTGGCACGCGGTGCTTACCACGGTGCGGTGCCGTGGTGCACGCCGCATCCGTTCGGCGTCACCTCGGAGGACCGCGCTCACGTGATCTATTGCAAGTATAACGACATCGCGGGCCTTGAAGATGCGGTGGCGCAGGCTGGCGACGACCTCGCCGGCATTCTCGTCTCCGCCTTTCGCCACGACTACGGCCTCGACCAGGAGCTGCCCGATCCGGCGTTTGCCGCGCGCACCCGCGCACTTGCCGACGCCAAAGGTGCCGCACTGATCCTCGACGACGTGCGCGCCGGCTTTCGGTTGTCGCTGCACGGCAGCTGGCATCCGCTCGGCGTGCAGCCGGACTTGAGCGCGTGGAGCAAGGCCATTGCCAACGGCTATCCGCTCGCCGCCGTCACCGGCAACGAGCGCTTCCGCGACGCCGCGTCAAAGCTTTATGTCACCGGCTCGTTCTGGTGTGGCGCCAACGCAATGGCCGGG
Organism: uncultured Alphaproteobacteria bacterium; assembly: GCA_963763485.1. Classification (GTDB taxonomy): domain Bacteria; phylum Pseudomonadota; class Alphaproteobacteria; order Rhizobiales; family Xanthobacteraceae; genus CAWCKS01. Next base: position 12,764 of record CAVXOW010000005.1, read on the forward strand.
GCGATTGCAACACTCGACGTGCTGGAGCGGCACAACGCGCCGGAACACATGCGCGCCATGGGCCAGCGCCTGCGCGATGGCCTCGCCGCGCAGGCGAAGCGTCACGGTATCGGCATCCGCCAGAGCGGCCCGCCGCAGATGCCGACGGTGCTGTTCGACGACGACCCGGATTTCGTGAAAGGCTACCGCTTCGTCACCGAAGCGCTGAGCCGCGGCGTTTACCTGCACCCCAAGCACAACATGTTCCTGTCGCTCGCGCACACGCCGGCCGACATCGACGCTGCGTTGCAGGTGACGGATGAGGCAATGGCGTCGGTGGCGAAGCTGTGAGTTGTCGTCATTCCGGGGCGCGCGCAGCGCGAGCCCGGAATCCATAGCCCCTGTCGATATTATGGCGCACTACGTCTACATGCTTGCGAGCAACAAGCACGGCACCCTCTATCTCGGTGTGACGAACAATCTTGTCCGGCGAACCAACGAGCACAAAAGCAAGTCGGTCGAGGGCTTCAGCAAGCGCTACGATATCGACAAGCTGGTCTGGTTCGAGGTTTATGACGACGCCATTAACGCCATCACACGAGAGAAAGAGCTCAAGAAATGGAGGCGTGATTGGAAAATTCGCCTTATCGAAGAGAGCAATCCCAATTGGGATGATCTATATCCGGGGATCGTTGGTTGACCAGTGCTTCTATTAAGCTCGTCATTCTCGCGCAAACGCACCGCGTTTACGCCGGCGGCATCGCGAAGCGATGAGCTCGGAATCCATAACCACCACCGTGAGTATGGATTCCGGGCCTGCGCCTTGCGGCGCATCCCGGAATGACGGTACGCAAATAACTTTGGCTCCGCGCTTTCTCACGCCACCCGCGCTTCGGCGGCTTTTCCCGTATCCGCAAAAATCATCTCCGGCGGCTGCGGCCGGCCGAGCAGGTAGCCCTGAGCTTCATCGCAGCCCTCGCGACGCAGCACGGCAAGCTGGTCGCTCGTCTCGACGCCTTCGGCGAGCACCGGAATGTTCAGGCTCTTGCCGAGCGCCAGCACGGCGCGGACAATTGCCTTCGACTGCGGGCTGCTCTCCACCTCACTCATAAACGAGCGGTCGAGCTTGATCTTGTCGAACGGGAACGAGCGCAGCGTGTCGAGCGAGGAGTAGCCGGTGCCGAAGTCATCCAGCGCGATGGTGACGCCGAGCGCGCGGATCTGGCGCAGCGTGTGCAGCGTGCGCAACTTGTCGGCGATGATGGTCGACTCGGTGATCTCGAGTTCGAGCCGGGCCGGCGACAGTCCCGTCTCCATCAAGATGCGGTGGATCAGGCGCGGCAAGTCGGCATGCGTGAACTGTACCGGCGAGAGATTGACGGCGATCTTGTACGGCTTTTTCCAGGACGCCGCCTGCTTGCAGGCTTCGCGCAAGACCCATTCGCCGATCGCCAGGATCGATCCGGTTTCCTCGGCAATCGGGATGAACCGCAGCGGCGGGATCATGCCACGCTCGGGGTGGCGCCATCGCAGCAGCACCTCGTAGCCGCAGATCTCACCGGTCGTGACAGCGGTTTGAACCTGGTAGTGCAGCTCGAACTGACCGCGCTCGACAGCATGACGGAGGTCGTTGGCGAGGCTGCGGCGGTCGCGCGCCGCTTCGTCGAGCTTGGGTTCGTAAAAACACACCGCGCGGCCGATTTCGATCTTGGCGCGGTACATCGCGAGATCGGCGTTGCCGATCAGCGCCTCGCGCGTTGCGCCGTCTTCGGGATAGACCGCAACGCCGATACTGGCGCCCGAGGTCCAGGTGAAATCCTCGATCTCGATCGGCTCGAACAACGCCTTTTCGAGGCGGCCGACGAAATCGAGCAGGTCGTCCTGGTCGGTAAAGCGCTTGATTGCGCCGAATTCGTCGCCACCGATGCGTGCGGCGAACTCGTCCTGGCCCAGCATCGCGGAAAGCCGCTCGCCCACGATCTGCAGCGCCTTGTCGCCGGCACCGTGGCCGCGCAGGTCGTTGATCTCCTTGAACCGGTCGAGGTCGATACCGATCACCGCGATGTGCCAGCCGTGCTCGGCGGCGGCCCTGATATCGTGGTCGAGATGGTCGGCGAAGCTGGTGCGGTTGGGCAGGCTGGTCAGCGCATCGTTCAGCGCCATGTGCTGCAGCTTCTGGAAACTTTCCGAGCGCGAATGCTCGTCGACGAGGTAGCTCGCGACGCCGGTGCCGATCACGAACAGTGCCACCGCGACGATGGCGACTGCCATGGCCTCGAAGATTGCGGGGTCGGTCGCGTCGACCACCGACAACAGCGGATAGACACTGACCGCAGCCATAGCCGTGAAGTGCAGGAGCACGATACCGAGCACGAGCAGCGCGATCGCGACGTAGTTCGAGTGAGGCGCCAGCCGCCGGCTCACGACACTCACCGCCGCGACGCTGAAGACGACGGATGCCACCAGTGAGGCGACGATATAGGCGGCATCCCATTGCACGATACCGTCGATATGATAGGCGGCCATGCCGGTATAGTGCATGGCGGGAATGGCGAGGCCGACGACGACGCCGCCGATTTCGGGGGCTAGGCGGTGGCGAACCTGCAAGGCTATGGCGAAGCCAAGGCCGAGGAACGCGATCGCGATCACCAGCGAAACCGCTGTCATCAACGGATCGAAGCTGACCGGCGCCTTGGGTTCATAGGCCAGCTCCGCGACGAAATGCGTGCACCACACCGACGAGCCGGCGGCGACGCCGGTTTGAAACAGCCAGCCCAGGCGCTGCAGTCCGCCGCTTTTCTGCGCCCGCTCGAACAGGCGGAAGGTGACCCAGCAGCCGCTGACGCAAACCGCAGCGGCGAGCAGCACCAGCCACAAATTGTGTTCGGTGAAGAGGCACGAGATGACGCGCATTGCAGGATTCCGGGTTGCCGCAACGCGTTCCGCAGCTTTGGAGACTACGCCGCAGGGTAAGGCGGCAATCTCACGGGCAGATCATAACGATCGATTACGTCCCTCTCCGGGAAATCTGCAATGGATCAACAAGGTTAAGAGTTAGCAACGTCGCTGCGCGCTTGCCTCTTTCGCAAGCAGGTTGAGTTGAGGTTGCGCGCGATGATCGTCTCTCAGCCGTTGCACGCGATCGCCGATCGTCGGCGGGCGACCGTTAACCCTCCTGGATGAAGCCACATGCGTCTCTTCACGCCACGACCGGCTCGGTGCGTTTCCGCTTGTTGTCGATCGCAAGCGCTGCGAGCGAGGCGATCAGGCACAGGGCTCCGGCGGCAAAGAACGCCGGCAGATAGGTCGCAAGGAACGTCCGCGACATGCCCGCGGCGAACGCGGCGACAGCGGAGCCAAGCTGGTGACCGCAGAAGATCCAGCCGAACACGAGGTTGGCGCGCTCGGGGCCAAACTTCTGCGCCGTCAGCTTCACCGTCGGCGGCACGGTTGCGACCCAGTCGAGCCCGTAGAACACCGCAAACAGCGATAGCCCCAGCAGGTCGAAATTGGTGAACGGCAGGAAGATCAACGACAGCCCGCGCAGGCCGTAATACCAGAACAGCAGCAGGCGATTGTCGTAGCGGTCCGACAGGTAGCCCGAGCAGATCGTGCCGACGAAATCGAACACGCCCATCGCCGCGAGCAGGGTCGCACCGCTCGATGCCGGCAGGCCGTAGTCGGCGCACATCGGAATGAGGTGGGTCTGGATCAGGCCAAAGGTGCTGGCACCGCAGATGAAGAAGGTGCCGAACAGGATCCAGAACACCGGCGTGCGCGACGCATCCCTCAGCGCGGTGAAGGCGGCGGCCGCGATCGCGTTGCTCGGCGGCGGTGCCGGCGGCTGCGGCTGTGAGCCGTCGTCGCCATAGGCGCGCAGGCCGACATCGGACGGGCGGTCCAGCATCAGGAGAGCGACCACGATCGCGGCGATTGCGAGCAGCCCGCACATCGCGGCCAGCGCGATGCGCCAGCCATAGTGCTCCGTAAAACTCGCCAGCGCCGGCAGAAAGATCAATTGCCCGGTCGCGGTGCTCGCCGTCAGCATGCCGACCACAAGGCCGCGCCGCGCGCTAAACCAGCGCGTCGCCACCGTCGCGCTCAATACCAATGCGGTCATGCCGGTGCCGAAGCCCACGACGACGCCCCACAGCAAGATCAATTGCCAGATCCTGGTCATGCCGAGCGACAGCAGCAGGCTGGCGGTGACCACCGAAATCGAGATCATCGCGACGTTGCGCAGGCCGAAGCGGTTGAGCAGCGCCGCGGTAAACGGCGCCATCAGGCCGAACAGCATCAGGCGGATCGAGACCGCGGTCGAGATTTCCGCGGTGGTCCAGCCAAACTCCTTCTGCAGCGGCAGGATGAACACGCCGGGTGCCGCGCCGGCGCCCGCGCTCACCAGCGCGGTCAGGAAAGTCACTGCCACCATCACCCAGCCATAGTGGATGTTGCGGCGGGCGAGGGCTGGCGCGAGCAGCTGCGAAAGCATTTGGCAGTCTTTCTCGTATTCCGGCGGCGATCTTGGGGGCTGCCGCGTGAATTGGTGAAATGATCGTCGTCATATAATGCGTCGCAGCAAACCGCAACAGGTTGGACGCAGGGCAGGCCTGCGGAGCATCGCATCGTCAGTGGAGCCGCCGATGCAAAATTGTCACGCTTGTTTCTCGCGGCTTGCGGCACTGCGCGGGAAGCCCATTCAATCCGGAAGATCAAGCCGGAACGGAGGCAGGCGTCGATCAATCCCGCGCGTACGAGGCCAGCTCAAGCATTGCCTCGCGCGCCAGCCGTTGCATAATGGCGCCAAGCTAAAGGCCAGGTTCAAGGCCAAGTCCAAAAGACCAAGTCAACGAAAGCGGCGAAGGGAGAAAACTGATGTCCTACACGCTTGAGCAATTGAGTGGCGACATCCGCAAGGAGCTGAAGGCGGATGCAGGCCCGGCCGGCAAGCAGGCCGTGTGCGAGCTGGTCTCGAAGGTGTTGCTCGACAAAGATTTTGTCGCAACGCACCTGACCGCAGAGCAATGCAAGCCCCGCAAGGTGCTTTACGAGGATCCGGAACTCGGGTTCTGCATCTGCGGCCATGTCTATGAGGGCGCCGCGGCCGGCGCGCCGCACGACCACGGTTCCAGCTGGGCGATCTATGGCCTCGCCGTCGGCGACACCGAGATGACCGACTGGCGCGTCGTCAAGAAGGGCGAGGGCGATGCCCCGATCCTGGTGGCTCCGGCGAAAACTTATGTCCTGAAGCCGGGCGATAGCCATTTTTATGATGTCGGCGTGGTCCATTCGCCGAAGCGAACGGGGCCGACCAAGCTCGTGCGTATCGAGGGCCGCAATCTCGATCACGTCAAGCGCTCCAACATCAAGGCGGCCTGAGCCAGGACCGCCTTATGTCGGAGACCGGCGTCAAACGCGTCACCGCGCAGGAACTGAAGGCGCAGCTGCATGATGGCGGCGAGCTGGCGCTGCTCGACGCGCGCGAGGAGCTCAAGTTCGGCAGGCGCCATCATCTGATGGCGACATGTGTTCCGTTGAGCCGGCTGGAATTGATGGTCGACGATCTCGTGCCGCGGCGCGGAGCGCGGGTCGTGTGGTGCGACGATGGCGAGGGCCTGGCCGAGCGTGCCGCCGCACGGATGGCCGCGCTCGGCTATCAGGACGTCGCCTGGCTCGACGGCGGGCTTGCCGCGTGGGAGGCGGCTGGCTTCAAGATCTACAGCGGCATCCACGTGCCCTCAAAAGCCTTCGCCGAGGTGGTCGAGCACGAGGCGGGCACGCCGTGGATTTCGGCGCAGCAGTTGCAGGGGCTGATCGACAGCGGCGCCGATATCGCGATCTACGACAGCCGGTCCTTCGAGGAGTATCACAACAACAGCATCCCGAAGGCGATCAGCGTTCCCGGTGCGGAGCTGGTCTATCGCTTCGCCGACCTCACGCCGTCGCCGGATACGTTTGTGATCGTCAATTGCGGCGGCCGCACCCGCAGCATCATCGGCGCGCAGTCGCTGATCTCAGCCGGCGTGCCCAACAAGGTCGTCTCGCTGAAAGATGGCACGATGGCCTGGCAGCTTGCCGGCCTCGAGGTCGTGCATGGCGCCGAACGCCGGCCGCCGCAAGTCAGCTCAGTCGGGTTGAAACAGGCCGAAGAGGGCGCCGCGCGCGTCGCCGCACACTGCGGCGTAATTCGCATCGGCATCAAGACGCTCAACGATTGGCGTGCTGAGGCGGCGCAGCGCACTCTTTATGTCCTCGACGTGCGCACGCCGGAGGAATATGCGGCCGGCCATTTGCGCGGCGCGCGATCGGCGCCGGGCGGACAGCTCGTGCAGGAGACCGACTACCACATCGCGACATGGGGCGCGCGCGTCGTGCTGGTCGACGACGACGGCATCCGCGCCACCATGACCGCGTCGTGGCTGAAGCAGATGGGTTGGGCCGACGTCGCGGTCCTGGTTGCCGGTCCGATCGACGGCGACTGGGACAAAGGTCCGCATGTCCAACGCGTGCTCGGTCTCGACGCGATCGCGCCGCCGCAGATCGAACCACTGGAGCTGCAGAAACGACTCGCGGCGGGCGATGTCGCCATGGTCGATCTCGAACTCAGCAAGCGCTATGCGCAGGGCCACATCTCTGGTGCCTGGTTTGCGATCCGCGCTCGTCTGGCCACCGCGCTGCCGAAGATTCCCGCCAGTGCCGCGATCGTGTTGACGTCGGCCGATGGCGCGCTCGCGAAGCTCGCCGCTGCCGAGTTGCAGGGCCAGGCCGGCGGGCCCGTGCTGGCGCTGGCCGGTGGGACCCAAGCCTGGGTGCAAGCAGGCCTTCCGCTCGAGACCGGGGCGACGCGGCTGGCCGACGAGGCGGACGATGTCTTTCTCATGCCGCGCGAACGCGGGCAGGACCGCGAAGCGGCGATGCGCGAATACCTCACCTGGGAGATCAACCTGGTCAACGACATGGCCGAAGACGACGACCACCGCTTCAGCGTCGTCACGGGCTGACTTCGCCGCTCTCGTCCGGCGACAACGAAAAACACAGGGGGAAAAACTCATGCCGCGCATCGTCTACGTTCCGTTCGGTGGGTTCGACCGTAAATTTGCGCAAGATCTTGCGCCGGCCGGCTTCGAACTGGTCGAAGTGAGTGCCGGCAGCGCTGAGCTGCACGCCGCGATGCCGGAAGCGGATTATCTGATCGGCCTCGGCGACCGCTCGATGGACGATGCGTTTTACGCGCGCGCCAAGAAGTTGAAACTCGTGCAGCTGCTCAGCGCCGGCTACGACCGCTGCGACATCGAGGCGGCGCGTCGTGCTCGCGTACCGATCTGCAACAACGGCGGCGCCAACTCGGTGGCGGTCGCCGAGCACACGCTGATGCTGATGCTCGCGGTCTGCCGCCGGCTGATCTGGCAGCACCAGAACGTCGCCGGCGGGCGCTGGCGCGGCAACAACTGGCAGGACAAGCACGTCTACGAGCTGGAAGGAAAGACGCTCGGGATCATCGGCCTCGGCACCATCGGCAAGAAAGTCGCGCGGCTCGCGCAGGCCTTCGATATGGACGTGATCTATTTCGACATCCTGCGCCTGAGCGAAGCGGAGGAGGATGCGGTCGGCGCCCGCTTCCGTCTCGCCGACGAGGTGCTGGCAAACTCCGACATCGTCAGCCTGCACGTGCCATTGTTGCCGGCGACGCGGCACATGATCTCGACCCGCGAATTGAAGCTGATGCAGAAGCACGCCTATCTCATCAACACCTGCCGCGGCCCGGTGGTCGACGAACCCGCTTTGGCCGCCGCGCTCTCGGATGGCGTGATTGCCGGTGCCGGGCTCGACGTGTTCGACACCGAGCCGCCGCCGGCAAATAATCCGCTGTTCACGATGGAAAACGTGGTGCTGACCGCGCATATGGCGGGCCCGACCTGGGAGAATCGCGCCAAGCGCTTCCGCAACGCCTTCGACAACGTGCTGCGCGTGCACCGCGGCCAGCCGCCGAACTGGGTGATCCCGGAGCTGCGGACATAGCGTGGCCCGCGCGGCTCAGGTTGCGACGTCCGTAGTAATCGTTGGCGTCGCGATCCGGCCGTCCACGACTTCGACGATGCGGTCGCACCGCGCCGCCAGCGCCAGATTGTGCGTGACCAGCAGGAAGCTGGTGCCATTCTGCTTGTTGACCTGCCGCATCAGCTCGAACACGCCCTCGGCGGATTTCGTGTCGAGGTTGCCGGTCGGCTCGTCGGCCAGGATGAGATCGGGCTGCATCGCCAGCGCGCGCGCTACGGCGACACGCTGCTGCTGGCCGCCCGACATGTTGTTGGCGAGGTTGTTTGCGAACTTCTCCAGCCCGACCTGCGCCATCAGCGCCTGCGCGCGACGTTCCATGTCATCGCCCGGAAAGCCGCGGTCGACCAGCATCGGCATCATCACGTTTTCCACGGCCGTAAACGCCGGGATGAGGTGATGATACTGGAACACGAAGCCGATGCTGCGTCCGCGCAAGCGCGTGATCTCGGCTTCCGACAGCGCGCCGGTGTCGTGGCCCTGGATGAACAGCCGGCCTGAGGTCGGACGATCGAGCAGGCCGATGATGTTGAGCAGCGTGCTCTTTCCCGAGCCGGACGGCCCCATCAGCGCGACGAATTCGCCCTGGCGCATGGTCAGGTCGATATCGCGCAGCACCTCGGTCTCGGACGGCAGGCCGATGTTATAGGACTTGCTGATCTTGTCGAGGCGCAGAATGTCGTCAGCCACGGATCGCCACCACCGGATCGAGTTTGGCGGCGCGTAGCGCCGGTGCCGTCGCGGCGAGCAACCCGGTAAGGGTTGCGAGGATCGTCGTCGCAAGGAACAGCTGACGGTCGAGGACCAGCGGAAACAGCTCGCTGCCGTCGACCTGGCGCGCGACCGCGTGCCAGTAGATCAGCGCCACTGCACCCATGGCCGAGCCGAGCAGCGAACCGGCAAATCCGAGCAGGCCGCCTTGCAGCAGAAACACCCGCATGATCTTGCCGCGCGTCGCTCCCATCGCGCGCAGGATGCCGATTTCCCTGGAGCGCTGGATGACCGAGACCACCAGCACCGCGGCGATCCCGAACGCCACCGATAGCGCGACGAAGGCACGGATCAGGGTGTTCGAGGTCTTTTGCGCCTCCACTGCGGTGAAGAATTGCGCGTTGGTCTTGATCCAGCTGTCGGCTTCCACCGCGTTCGCCGCCTGGATTTGCTGCGCCAGCATCTCGGCGGCGTAGATATCGTTGATCGTGAGGTCGATCGTCGTGACGCCGCCGATCATGCCGAGCAGCGACTGCGCGGTGCGCAGGCTGACATAGGCGGCGCGTTGGTTGGTGCCCTTGTTGCCGAGATCGACCAGCCCCGTGATCGTCAGCACGCGCGAGGCGCCGTTGGCGGCGCTGACATTGAGCTTGTCGCCAACCGTCGCGCCAAGGTTTTTCGCAAGTTCGATGCCGATGATGATGTCGTCGCTGGTCAACCGCGGCTGGCCGGCAACGATGTAATCGGGGACGTGCACGATCTTGAAGTAGGACTTCGGGTTCGACCCCGGAGAGCGAGATCGCGCGGCTGGCGTCACCGCGCACCGCCAGCGCCGAGCCGGACATCGTCGGGGATACCGCAGTGATTTCCGGCATGGCCAGCAGCTGGTTGCGGATTTTGGGCCATTGATCGATCGACAGAATGCGCTGGCTCGGGCGTTGCACGACGGCGTCTTCGAACTCGCCGGCGGCGTTGCCGCGCAGCGGCCGGGCGACCTGATCGGGCGGGATCAATTGAATTTGCGGCTGCGACGTCAGCACTCGCTTGATGAAATTCGCCTCCAGTCCCGCCAGCATCGCCGACATGAAGACGATCACCGCAACTCCGATCGAGACGCCGCCGATGATGAACAGCGTTTGCAACCGGCCCTCGCGCAGGAAGCGCACGGCGGCGATCCATTCGAACGGTAGCCAGTGATTCATGGCCGGACCGGTCGCAGGCGCTGACCGGTCAAAAGGTTCGCGGTGACGGGAATGGCGAGATCGCCCTCCGCCGCACCGGTCAAAATCTCGACGTCCGAATTGCCGCGGACGCCGAGCGTAACCAGCCGTTTGGTGGCGCGGCCGTCGCGCACGCCCATGATCCAGGGCGCGCCGGAGAGCATGTCGTAGACGTCGCGCACCGGCACGACCAGCGCCTGATCGCGGCGCGCCGATTCGATATCGACCGACACGGTCATGTCTTGGCGCAGGTAATCGGGCGGCTCGGGCACCACGAGCTTCACCTCTACAGAGGCGCGCGTGATGTCGATGCCGGGATTGATGTAGCTGACGACGGCATCGAACCGCTGGTTGGGGAACGCATCCGCAGACGCCAGCGCGTGCTGGCCCATTGCAATCTTGCCAAGGTTGCGCTCGTCGATCTGCAGCACCAGCTGCGTTTCACCTGCCGGCGCGAGCACGAGTAGCACGCGTCCGGGCTGCACCACGGTGCCGCGTTCGACGCTGCGCGAGATCAGCACGCCGTCGCGCGGCGCGGCGATCGTGGCATAGCTCAGGCGCGAAGTGGCGGTTTGCAGGTTGGCGCGCGCCTGGTTGAGCTGGGTTTGCGCCATCACGTAGTCGCTGCCGTTGATGTCGGCAGTATAGACCTGAAATTCAGCGGTGCGGACCTGGGTTCGCGCGACGTCGAGGTTCTTCTGGGCGTCGTCAAGGGAGGCGCGAGTCCCAAACCCGTCATTGAACAGTTTTGAGGTGCGATCGAAGGTTTGTTGCGCGTTGAGCAGGTTGGCCTGGGCCTGGGTCAGTGCTTCGCGGGCCGAGGGCAAGGTCAGTTCGACGATCTGGCGCACCCGCGCGTCGGCCTGGTCGACCGCGCCCTGCGCCTGCACGACGGCGGCCTTCAGCTCGCGATCATCGAGCGAGATCAGCGCCTGGCCCTTGGTGACCTGCTGTCCCTCTTGGACCAGCACGTCCTCGACCGTGCCGGTGATCTGGCTGCCGATCTCGACGCGGAACGGCGTTTCGACGTGGCCGGAAGCCACCACCGTCTCGACCAGATTGCCGCGCTTGACCTGGTCGACCACCACCGCGGGCCCGAGCAGCACGCGCGCGCCCTGCCAGCCGGCAATCCCGCATGCCAAGGTAGCTGCGAGCACGAACCAACGATGCGACCACAAGAACATGATTGGTTCGAATGACGGCGCGTTCACGCTCATCACAGTCATGAGCTGTTGATCCATTTCTCGGCCGGGAGTGAGCCCGGAGTACGTCGCCCGGCCGTTTTGCTAGCGGGCGATAGCGCTTGCGGCGTTGCGATGGATCAAATGGTGACCCTGCAAGGCTATTTCGGGCTACGGCCGGCGCAACAGGGCGGCAGCCAGCGTGAGCTGCGAGATGACCGCGAGCAGGCCATTGACCAGCAGCGCTTCGCGTACGCCCAGCAGCCCAACAGACAGCCCGGTTGCAAAGCTTCCGATCGACAGGCCGCCGCGCAATGCCAGCATGTACAAGCTGACGGTGCGCCCCAACGCATGTGCCGGGGCGGCGGTCTGCAGGGTTGTATTGACGGATGTGTTGCTGACGTTCATCGCCAGTCCGGCCAGCACGAACAGCAGCGTCAAAGCCCACGTCCATGGCGCCAGCGCAGCGAGTACAAGAATCACGCCATAGCAGATCGCAAACGAAGCGCTGAGCCACTGCCGATCGAATCGCGAGCTGATCGCGACAAGCAGCAGCGACCCCAACACGCCTCCAATTCCAAACGCGCCGACGACGCCGCCAAATGTCGTGACGTCGCCATGCAGGACGTCCCGGATCAGGAGCGGCGAGAACACAATCAATGGTCCACAGAGCATGCTGGTCAGAAACACCGTCGTCAGTGCTCGGAGCAATGCAGGGTGTCGCGAGAATTCCCGCAAGTTCGTCGTGATGTTCCAGGAACTCGTGTCCGTCGGAATTGGCCTGCGCCAGCCCTCTGGGCAATACCCAGAAGGCGACCAGGATGAACGGTACGAACGACGCTGCGTTCGCGGAAAAGCACGCGACGGCTCCGAGGCTTGCCATCATCACGCCCGCAAGCGCCGGCCCGAGGATGCGTGACAAGTTGAACTGCGTTGCGTTCAGCGCGAGCGCGGTCCCGACCTCCTCGCGGCCGACGATGGAGCGTGTGATCGTTTGAAAAGACGGCATCGAGAGCGCATCGGTGATGCCGACAACCAGCGAGAGCATCACGATCATCCATGGTTTCGCTGTTCCGGTCAGCAGCAGGATGACGACCGTCACGGGACAGAGCATCTGGATCGACTGGAACGTTGCAATCACGTGCCTGCGGTCGCCCCGGTCGGCGAGCATGCCGCCGAAAAGAGTGAGAAGCCATGCCGGCGCGGCGCTCGCAAATGAGTCCAGTCCGATGACAAACGAGGACGCGCCGAGACTGAGCAGAAGCCAGGGTTCCGCAATCTGCTGCGCCCACGTCCCCATGTTGGAGAGCAGGCTCGCAAACCAGAAGGTTCCGAAGCGCGGACTGAAGAGAAGCTTTGCAATCTCGCGGAGGCCGTTCATGAACACGAACCAGGGTGGCGTAGTAGCCTGTCGGCCTGCCTTCCGATGGTGAGGATGATGCGCTTCAAAAGCACGGCGACGCCGGCACCTCTTTGAGGCAGCTCATATAATCCGCGGCGGAGGTGAACGTCACCTGCCGGTTTGGCCGGCGCCGCAGTTCAGGCCGTTTGCGGCTATCGATAACTTCGTGCCCGCAGTATGCTCCGGTGCTTTCGTGGTCCAAAAAACCAGCCAGGGAGTCTGTCATGTCAATGCCAGAACGCAAGATCGTGCATTCCGACATCAAGCCGGAAAATCCGCCCGAGCGCACGGCGCATTATCTCGATGCGCCCAACATGCCTTGGGAGACGACCAAGTTTCCCGGCATCAAGATCAAGGTGCTCTATACCGATAACAGCGGCATCACCACGGCGCTGTTCAAGCTCGAGCCGGGTGCCGTCGTGCCGCTGCACGAACACACCGCGCTTGAACAGACTTATGTGATCGAGGGTTCGCTCGAGGACCATGAAGGCAAATGCGGCCCCGGCCAGTTCGTCTGGCGTCCCGCCGGCAATCAGCACGAGGCGGTGGCGCCCAACGGCGCGGTGATCCTCGGCTTCTTTCTCAAGCCAAACCGGTTTGCTTACGGCGAAAAGTTCTTCACCGAGGCGGGTGAGCGGTAAGGCGAAAATCGTGATCCTGTTTCGTCCGCTCGTCCCCGCGGAAGTCGGCCAAACAATTGTTTGGCCTGAGGGGACCCAGTCTTTGCCGAGTAAACAAAAGCCGTTCTTTGCACCCCTGAATTCCCGCTTTCGCGGGAATGAGCGGATTTCAAGATCCTCACCGCCCTTCGATGTCCTCGCGCAAAATTTCCAGCGCGAGCCAGCGTTCCTCGGCCTGGGCGAGTTTTTGCTGCGCATCGGCGAGAGCTGAGGACGTCTGGTCAAAGCGTTTGCGGTCGCGCGCGTAGAGTCCGGCGTCTGCGAGCTGCGCCGCCAGTTTGGCGATCTCGGCCTGCAGCGCCGCGATCGTCTTGGGCAGCGTTTGCAGCGCGTGCTTGTCCTTGAAGGTCAGGCGCTTTCGTTCGCTCGGCGCTGACGGCGACGCCTTCGCTGGCTTGTCAGCCGACTTCGCCGCCGGCTTGGCCGCCGCACGCCGAAGATCAGCGCCGCGCTGGACCAACATGTCGGAATAGCCGCCGGCATATTCCTGCCAGCGGCCGTCGCCCTCGGGCACGATCACGAAGCTGACGACGCGATCGAGAAAATCGCGGTCGTGGCTGACAACGAGCACGGTGCCCGCGTAATCGTCCAGCATCTCCTCCAGCACGTCGAGCGTCTCGAGGTCGAGATCGTTGGTCGGCTCGTCGAGCACCAGCACGTTGGACGCCTTCGCCAGCGCGCGCGCCAGCATGACGCGGCCGCGTTCGCCGCCGGACAGCGCCTCCAGCGGCGTGTGGCGCTGCTCCGGCAGGAACAGGAAATCCCTCATGTAGCCGACGACATGCCGTGGCTCGCCGCCGACCATCACGCTGTCGCCGCGGCCGCCGGTCAGGGCGTCGGACAATGTCGTCGACGGATCGAGGCTTTCGCGATGCTGGTCCAGCGTCGCCATCTCGATATTGACGCCGAGGCGCACGGTGCCGCTGTCCGGCGCCAGCGCCCCGGTCAGCAGCTGGATCAGCGTGGTCTTGCCGCTGCCGTTCGGGCCGATGATGCCGACACGGTCGCCGCGCCGTATGCGGGTCGAGAAATCGCGCACGATGGCGCGGTCGCCGAACGCCACGCCGATGTTGCGCGCTTCGATGACCAGCGAGCCGGATTTTTCGGCCTCGGCCGCGAGCAGTTCGGCATTTCCGGTCGACTTTCGATAGTCACGCCGCGACTGGCGCAGCGTCTGCAGGTCGGCGAGACGGCGGACGTTACGTTTGCGCCGCCCTGAGACGCCGTACCGCAGCCAGTGTTCCTCGGCGACGATCTTGCGATCGAGCTTGTGCTGCTCGCGTTCTTCCTCTGCCAGCGCCTCGTCGCGCCACGCCTCGAACTCGCTAAACCCGCGCTCGATGCGGCGCGTCCTGCCGCGGTCGAGCCAGACGGTCGCGCGCGACAGGTTGGTCAGGAAGCGCCGGTCATGGCTGATGATGACGAGGGCGTTGGCGCGGCCGGCGAGCTCGCTTTCGAGCCACTCGATGGTCGTGAGATCAAGATGATTGGTCGGCTCGTCGAGCAAAAGGATATCCGGATCCGGCGCGAGCACGTGCGCCAGCGCTGCGCGCCGCGCTTCGCCGCCGGAGAGTTTTGCGAGATCTTCTTCGCCCGTCAGTCCGAGTTGTTCCAGCAGGTAGCGCGGCGCATCGGGATCGTCGCCGGGCCCGAGCCCGCCTTGCACATAGTCGCGCACGGTCGAATAGCCGGCGAAATCCGGCTCCTGCGGCAGGTAGCGCACCGTTGCGCCGGGTTCGATGAAGCGCGTGCCGCCGTCGGGCTCGACAAGCCCTGCGGCGATCTTCAGCAAGGTCGATTTGCCGGAGCCGTTACGGCCGACGAGACAAACCCGCTCGCCCGCCGACACCGACAGCTCGGCGCCGCCGAGCAGCGGCGTGCCGCCGAACGTCAGCGCAATGTCTTTCAGTTGAATGAGCGGCGGCGCCACGAAGCTCTACGATCCCTGATCTTTCAGGCGCCTCAATAGGTCGGTTCAGCTCCGAAAGAAAGAGCAGCTATCGTGCGGCGGGGCCATGCTCCCTCTCCCCGCTTTAGCGGGGAGAGGGTTGGGGTGAGGGGCTGCTATCCGCGTATTCTGAGTAAGTTGTGAGGCACCGCCATGCCCCTCACCCGGATTGCTGCGCAATCCGACCTCTCCCCGCAATGCGGGGAGAGGTTAAGTCCGGCAGCTTACGCGACATTACTCGCGCTCACCCCGCCGGCATGTTTTTCTCGATCATCCTCACCCAATACGACGCGCCGTGGCCGAGAATATTGTCGTTGAAGGTGTAAGCCGGGTGATGGCAATCGTTGCCGGGGCCGGTGCCGAGGAACACGAACGCGCCGGGCCGCGCCTCCAGCATGAAGGAAAAATCCTCGGCGCCCATCATCGGTGCCATGCGGTCGTTGACACGTTCGGCGCCGACGACGTCGCGCGCCACCTCGGCCGCAACGTCGGTCTCGCGGGCGTGGTTGACCGTCACCGGATACATGCGTCGGTAGATCGTCTCGGCCGAGCCGCCATAGGCACGGGCGATGCTGTCGGCGATTTCGCCGATGCGGCGCTCGACCAGATCGCGCACGCCGGGATCGAGCGTGCGCACGGTGCCCTTCAACAGGGCGGTCTCCGGAATGATGTTGGAGGCGGTGCCCGCCTGAAACACGGTGATCGAAATGACGGCCGATTTCAGCGGGTCGACATTGCGCGAGACAATCGACTGCAGCGCGTTGACGATCTGGGATCCGATCAAGACCGTATCGACGGCCCTGTGCGGACCGGCGCCGGCATGACCGCCTTTGCCGCGGACGTTGATCTCCAGGCCGTCGGATGAGGCCAGCATCGGCCCCGGCACAGTCGCGAAATGGCCCTCGGGAATGCCCGGCATGTTGTGCAGGCCATAAACCTCCTGGACGCCCCAGCGCGTCATCAGTCCGTCGTCGACCATGGCCTTGCCGCCACCGCCACCTTCCTCGGCCGGCTGGAAGATCACGATCGCCGTGCCGTCGAAGTTGCGCGTTTCGGCGAGATATTTTGAAGCGCCCAGCAGCATGGCGGTGTGGCCGTCATGGCCGCAGGCGTGCATCAAGCCCGGCTTCTTTGATGCAAAGGGCACGCCCGACGTTTCCGTGATCGGCAGCGCGTCCATGTCGGCGCGCAGCCCGATCGTCTTGCCCGAGTTGCTCTTGCGCCCCTTGATCACGCCGACCACGCCGGTGCGCCCGATCCCGGTCACCACCTCGTCGCAGCCGAATTCGCGCAGCTTGTCGGCGACGATGCCGGCGGTGCGGTGCACTTCGTAGAGCAGCTCGGGGTTTTCGTGGAAATCGTGGCGCCAGGCCGCCATTTCATCGGAGAGGGCGGCGACGCGATTGACGATGGGCATGAGGTCTCTGGTCCGTTTTCGCTGGAAATTTGAGCAATTCGCAGGGCGGATTTGTTTCAGAGTAGCGCAAGCGAGATGCGATCGGATACGGGAGAACATGCAGAAACCGGCCCATCGTCACCCTCTTCCCACCGTCGGCTGTGTGCCGATCGCCCTGATCGCGAGCCTTGCCGTCGCGACCGCGGCGAGCGAGCCTCGCCCGAGGCGCCTGACCATCACGTGCCCGTTTCTGGCGAGCGGACGTCTGTCGATCGACGTTCCGGCAAATCGCAAATCGCTGCCGAAGATCGATTTCGACTATTCGTCGAAGGCGACCCTGTTCAGCTTCAGGGACAGGAATCTCTTTCTTGTCGCTGTGGACGAGGTCGACCCTTCGCGCCTGCGCGTTGTGGTCTCCGCCCAGCTCAACAAGACCAGCGGCACCTATGACGGGCAGATCTTTACTGACAAGGCGGCAACGAGCTGATGCACGACAACGGTCCGGTGCACTGCACGGTTGGTCCAGGCTAGCGGCGCAACAAATTCGGATTGGTGCAGTTGCTCCGCTCGCAAGCTGCTCCCTCCCCCCTTGTGGGGGAGGGCTGGGAGGGGGGTCCATCGAGGAACTTCGGCCTCGCGACTTGCAACCACCCCCACCCCTGACCCCTCCCCGCAAGGGGGAGGGGAACGAAATTCATCACACGCTAGTAACGGCTCGGGCGCTCCAATGAAAAAGACAGTTGCCGTTGTCGGCGCAGGACCAGCGGGACTGATGGCGGCGGACGTTCTCGCTACAGGTGGTGCCGCCGTCACGGTCTTCGATCGCATGCCTTCGGTCGGACGCAAGCTGTTGCTGGCCGGCCGCGGCGGCTTGAATCTTACCCACAGCGAAGGTCTTGATCTCTTTCTGTCGCGCTATGGCAAGGCGCGGCCGCACCTTGAAGCTGCCATCATGCGCTTTCCACCGGACGCGTTGCGCGCATTCAGCGAGTCGCTCGGGCAGCCGACCTTCGTCGGCACCAGCGGGCGCGTGTTTCCGCAAGCGCTGAAGGCTTCGCCCTTGCTGCGCGCGTGGTTGCGCTCGCTTCAAGCGCGCGGTGTCGCGTTTCGTTTGCGCCATCATTGGCGGGGCTGGAATGAGGCCGGCGAGCTTGTCTTTGCCGGTCCCACAGGTCCCGTCGTGACCAAACCGGATGCGACGGTGCTGGCGCTCGGCGGCATGAGCTGGCCGCGGCTCGGCTCCGATGGCGCGTGGGTCCGCGTGCTGCGCGAGCAAGGCATCGAGATCGCGCCGCTTAAGCCGGCCAATGTCGGCTTCGAGGTCGCCTGGTCGGAGCGGTTTCGCGCCGAGTTTGAAGGTCAGCCGCTGAAGAACATCGCTCTGACGTTCGAAGGTCGCACCGTGCGCGGCGAGGCCGTCGTCACGCGCGACGGGCTCGAAGGCGGCGCCATCTACGCTTTGTCGGCGCCATTGCGCGAGGCGATCATCCGCGACGGCGCGGCGCTGCTCAGGATTTCATTGAAGCCCGATCTCGATTCCGCGGCCTTGTTGGCGCGGCTGACGCGGCCGCGCGGAAAGCAGTCGTTCTCGAATTTCCTGCGCAAGGTGCTTGGCCTGTCGCCGGCATCGATTGGTTTGATCCATGAAGCCGCGCTATCAGCGCGAGCAAAGCCGGCCGCGCTGCCGAGCCCGGCGCTCGCCGATCTCATCAACGACTTGCCGATTCGACTCACCGGCGTGCGGCCGGTCGAGCGTGCGATCTCGACCGCCGGCGGCATCACGTTCGACCAACTTGATGAGCGCTTGATGCTGCGTCGAAAGCCCGGCGTGTTCGTTGCCGGCGAGATGCTGGACTGGGAAGCGCCGACCGGTGGCTATCTGCTGCAGGCGTGTTTTGCCACCGGGGCCACTGCTGCGCGCGGCGCTCTCGATTGGTTGGGTTGCTGAGGCGAGCGCTTGGTTGTACAGCGCTTGGGGCTGGCGGATTCTTGCAAGTTTTAGGGAGAGCGGTATGCGATCTTGGTTTCACGGCGCGTTGATCATCAGCGCGATGTTTGTGTCGGCGTCGGCGTTCGCCGCGGACCCGGACCACGGCAAAACGCTCGCGGAGCGATGGTGCGTCAATTGTCACCTCGTTGGTCCCAACCAGCCCAGCGCCACGACCGATGCGCCACCTTTCGCATCCGTCGCCAAGAGGCCCGACTTCAACGAATTGCGGCTCGCCTTCTTTCTGCTCGATCCGCATCCCAAGATGCCGAATATGCAGCTCAGCCGCGATGATGCGACCGATCTTGCGGCCTACATTTCCTCGCTCGGGCCGCACGGCCGGGCCCCCGGCAAATCCGCGCCAAAAGCCTCGCACCGCGCCAGCAATATGGAGCAGTAAGGCTGCTGGAAGACTAAAATCATGCTGACGTAGCCGCTCGGCGACGTCAGACCACGTGCGCAGGCGCCAGCGCGCAGGTCACTTCCGCATCGGTTTCGATCTGCACGGTGGGGTGCCCAATCCCGAAGTCATGTTTGAGATCGTGGGTGAGGTCGCGCAGAAAGCCGTCGTCTGGGCGTCCGCCGGGGATCACCAGGTGACATGTCAGCGCGATTTCTTTTGTGCTCATCGACCAGATGTGCAGGTCGTGTATCTCCGTGACACCCGGACGCATTTCGAGGAACCGCCGGACGGCATCCGGATCGATCCCCGGCGGCATCGCATCGAGCGACATCGACACGCTGTCGCGCAGCAGGCCCCAGGTTCCCGCGACAATGAGCGCGCTGACGATCAGGCTGGTCAGCGGATCAAGCCACATCCATCCCGTTGCCGCGATCACGAGGCCGGCGGCGACCACGCCGGCCGACACCAGCGCGTCGGAAGCCATGTGCAGGTAGGCGCCGCGAATGTTGAGGTCGCTGTCGCGGCCCGATGCGAACAGCCAGGCGGTCACGCCGTTGACGATGATGCCGATGGCGGCCACTACGATGACGGTCGTGCTTGCAACGGGCTCCGGGTTGAACAGCCGAAGCAGGGCCTCCCAGCCGATCGCGCCGACGGCGACCAGCAGGAAAATGGCGTTGAACAAGGCCGCGAGAATCGATGAGCCGCGCAGCCCGTAGGTGAACCGCGCCGACGGCGCGCGTTTCGACAACAGTTCGGCGAGCCAGGCGACCACGAGGCCGAGCACATCAGACAGGTTGTGGCCGGCGTCGGCGATCAGCGCCACCGAGTTGCCGGCATAGCCAAACAGCGCCTCCACCACGACGAACGCGGTGTTCAGGCCGATGCCGATGGCGAACGCCATGCCAAAACTGGCCGGCGCATGATGGTGTCCGCCGTGCCCGTGATTGTGGCCATGACCGTGATCATGCGCATGAGCGTGATCGTGGCTGTGATCATGATCATGGTCGTGATGGCTGTGTGGTGAGGTCCCATCGCGGCGTGGCACTCCGTTCGAGCGGCGCCGCAGATATGGGAGAAAGCGCGAGCGAATACTATTACATTTTGGCGACGCTGCCGCGGATCGAGCCGAACCATGCAGGCAAACAAACGCAACCTCCTGCGCTTTCATGCGCTCCTCCCTTTAAGTTGCGCATGTCCTGTTCGGAAAACCGGTACCCACTTTTCCGGGACATGCGATGGCGTGTGCGTGGGCGTGTGCGTGGGGAAGTGACGTCAGTGCACCATCACCCAGCCCGGCTGCAGCAGGGGATGGGCGATCAGGCCGATCACGGCGGTGACCGCGATCAGCATCGGATTAGAGACCTTCCAGCGGAACAGCACGGCAAGCGACACGATGCCGATCAGCGCGGTCAACCAGTCGCCGATCGCAATGCGACCGAGCAGGATGCAGGCGCCGAGAATGGTGCCGATCGCAGCGCCATAGGCGCCCTTGACGAAGCCCTGCACGTTCGGATTGTCGCGAAATCTCGCGAGCAGCGGCGCGACGATCAGGACGAACAGGAACGACGGCAGGAAGATGCCGACGGTCGCGACCAGCGATCCCCAGAAGCCGGCGACGAGATAGCCGACGAACGTTGCGGTGATGACGACGGGGCCGGGGCTGATCATGCCGATCGCGACCGCGATCAGGAATTGCCGCTCATCGAGCCAGCCGAACTCCTTGACGAGGCCCTGCTCGAGAAACGGCACGATCACCAGACCGCTGCCGAAGGTGAGCGAGCCCGCCTTGAGAAAGAACAGGCCAAGCTTGGCGAGGCCCGAGCTTGATGCCACCGGCATGATCTGCGCCAGCAGCGGGACGGCCGCGATTTCCAGCGCGACCGGCGGCTTCTTCTTGAAGAGGTTGCCGTAATAGAGAATGCCGGCGATGCCGGCGCCGATGAACAGCAGCGCGACTTCGGCCTGCAGCACCACGGTGATGACGAGGCAGACCCCGGCGACGACCCATTGCGGCCAATCCTCCATGCCGAGCTTGGCGAGCCGGTAGCAGGAGTGCAGGATCAGCGCGATCACCGCCGGGCTGACGCCATAGAAGATCGCGGTCACCGGCTTGAGATCGCCAAGATAGACGTACAGCGCGCCGAGCGCCGCGACGATGACGAAGTTCGGCAGGATGAAGGCCCAGCCGCCGGCCCACGCGCCCCAGAAGCCGGCGCGCAGATAGGAGATGTAAATTCCGACCTGGATGGCGAGCGGGCCCGGCATGGTCTGGCAGATCGCGACAGCCTCGCGCATCTGCTCCTTGGTCATCCATTTCTTGTCGGACACCAGCTCGCGTTCCATCTGGCCGACCAGCGCGACCGGGCCGCCGAAGCCGAGCAGCCCGAGCCGCAGGAAGTATCTTGTCACCTCGCCGATCGCGCCGGCTTTTGCTGGTGTTGTTGCGTCGGCCATTGTGTCCCCCAAATCGCATGCGTCGGCCGCGTCGATCAATTCATGAATTGCCCGTTCGGCTTGCCGCGCTTCACCATCTCCTGGCAGTAGGCATAGAGCGCGTCATAGACAATCCACTCCGCCGCATTGTGCTCGTGGTCATCCTTGAAGCCGAGATGTCGAAAGCCTTCGGCAATCGCCTCAAGGCCGGCGCCTTCCGGCTGGTTGTAGAGCGTATTGTCGGTGTCGGCGCCGTTGACGATGCGCCCGAGCAGCACCAGCGCCTTGTCGCCGGTCAGCTTGTACGTCTTGACGATCGCCTCGAACGAGCACTCCTTGCCATGATGGCCGAGTTCGACGTCCTTGACGTCGTAGGGGGTGGCATCAAGGCGCTTGGCCTCGCTCATCACCTTGTCGGCGGGTGCGAAGATGAACTCGGCGTCCTTGTCGACGAATTTCTTGATCAGCCAGGGGCAGGCGACGCGGTCGACCTTGACCTTCTCGCGGGTGATCCATCGCATGGTGTGTCTCCTTTAAGTGCTCACGTATCGGACAGCACCAGCAGTCCGCCGTGATCGGGTGAAATCACATAAAGTGTGTCCGGCGGCGCGATCGCCGTGGTGTGCGCGCCGGCGCCGGTCATGGTGCGCGTGCTGGCGCCGCTGCGCGGGTCGATCGTCTCAACGAGCCCGGGCTCGCCGATTGCGACATGGACCAGGCCGGTCGCCGGGTTGAAGAAGGTGACGTCGGGCGCCCCGGCGATCGGCCAATTGTTAATGGCCTTGCCCGACGATGCGTCGAGCTCGACCAGGGCGCCGTCGTCGCACGCCGCGTACAACCGTTCGCGCGCGTGATCGATATCGAGGCCGTGGGCCCCGCCGGATGGCATCGGCCAGTGCGTGACGTCGCGCAAGTCCGGCAGGTGTGCGACCAGAACCATCGACGGCTCGCGAATGCACAGGAACACGCGCTCGGCGGCTGCGTCGGTGACGCACCAGCGCGGCCGGCCGGGCAGGTCGATCGACGCGTGGCTACGATCCTTCAGGCCGTAGACCTGCAGCGTCGGCCCGGCGTTGTCGTCGCCGATGCAGGCGACGATGCCGAGATTTTTCCGTTTGACGATGGCAGCGCCATTCGGTCGCGGACCGGTCTTGAACACCGCCTTCGTCTCGTACGTTGCCGCATCCAGCCAGGCGATGCTGGCCGCGCCGCGATTGGTCAGGAGAATTTCGCCATCGTCGGCGACGGCACCGGCGACGCCGGGAAATCCCGGCAGCGTCGCGATGTGCGTCCGCGCATCGTGATCGATCACATCGATGCAGTCACGCCGGGTGTGGGCAATGAAAACCCGGCGCGTTTTCGAATCGAACGCGGCATGATCGAATTCGCTGCCGCGCGCGTTCGGGATCGCGATCGTGCCGGAAATTTTCAACGTCATGACCGCCTCCAGCGGCAGCACGCGCGCGTGAAAGATATCGGATCAAAATGGGTCTGAGGGTTGCTGTCCATGCACGATCTCCTCGAACAAAGGGCGATCGGAGCTCCTCTGGCTCGCGAACCTCAATATTTCGGCCGATGGGACTCGGCCCACTTGCGTGCGTGCCAAATCGGCTCACGCGGCGGCAGGGATGCTCGAAAGCGCTTGACGCTCGGCAGCTCCTCCATTCGCTCGCGCCACTGTTTGATCCGCGGTCTTGTTGCGAGCAGGTCTTGTCCGTCCTTGTGCTGACTGAGCGATGTCAGCATCGGCAGCATGGCGAAATCTGCCAGCGACAGTGCGGCGCCGACCAGAAAGCTGTCGCGCTCGGTGAGTTCACGTTCCAGCACGTCGAGCGCGTGGGCGGCGTTAGGCAGTGCCACAGCCACAACCTTTTCGTCGGGCGCGATGCCAAGTTCGGGAAACACGATGCGCTCGTGGCCAAGATGATAGACGAACCAGTAGTAGTAATAGCTGCCGACGGCGCTGATCCATTGCATCATGCGCGCGCGATCGCGTGCTTCGATCGGCTGCAGCCGCGGTCCGCCGAACGCCTCATCCACGTAAGTGATGATCGCGCTCGTTTCATAAACCCGAAACCCGTCGTGCTCGAGAATTGGCGCGCGATCGAACGGATGCAGCGCGAGATGTTCCGGCGTGCCCATCACGCGCTCCAGGTCGTGAAACTGGAACGGCACTTCCTTGTGCGTCAACACCAGGCGAACGATGTTCACATAGGTGCTGCGCTGAAAACCATAGACAATTGGATCAGCCATCGGCCTTCCTCACTTTGATCGATTGAAAACCTGCAACATCGGACGCGCCGTCATTGCCAGAACGGCCGATCGGCTTCGTTGAGCGCTTCGCGGCGCGACAGCCCGATGTCATCGAGCAGGTGCTTGTTGTCGGCCATCGCGCGCAGCGCCGCGCGCTGCCGCGCCTTGTCGGCCCGGAGCAGCAGGCGCTGTAGCCATGCCGGCCATGAATGGAATTGCGGACTTTGCGTCCAGCCCCGCGCCGGAGGCGTTAGCCAGACAACATTTGAATTGTTCAATGATGTTGACATTTGCAGGCTCCAGATCGCATGATCTTGCAATTGGCAACGTGCTGATAGGGCCGGACGGGTGCGAGCGGCAAAGCATCGTTTCTCACGCTTGCCTTAGTTTTTCTCATGAAGTCGATGTGCGATGCGCCAGCGCCTGCCGCCGCTCAACGCCTTGAAGGCCTTTGAGGCCGCCGCGCGGCATGAAAGTTTTACGCGCGCCGCTGCGGAGCTCTTCGTCACGCAGGGCGCGGTCAGTCATCAGGTCAAGGCGCTGGAACAGGAGCTTGGGTTAAAGCTGTTCAACCGCGAGCGGCAGCGGCTGGTCATCACCGAGGCCGGCCGTGACTATCTCAATGTGGTCCGCGATGCGTTCGACCGCATTGCGCTTGGTACCGAGCGGCTGCTGCAGCGGCAAAACTCCGGTGTGCTGACGGTGTCGACGTCGCCGGATTTCGCGGCGAAATGGTTGGTGCATCGGCTCGGGCATTTCGTCGAGGCGCATGCCGAGATCGACCTGCGGGTCTCGGCCTCGCTGCACCACGTCGACTTCGCGCGCGAGGAAGTCGACCTCGCGGTGCGCCATGGCGAAGGCGACTGGCCCGGCCTCGACGCCGTGATGCTCGGCGCCGAGCAACTGTTTCCGGTGTGCAGCCCAAAACTGCTGTCGGGCAAGCGCGGCCCGGTCAAGCTGACCGAGCTCCTGAAATTTCCGCTGATCCATACCGGCGACCGCAGCGCGTGGGTGAGATGGCTGGCGGCGGCCGGCGTTGACGACAAGGTCGCCATCCATGGCCCGGTGCTGAACCGGGATGCCATTTCGATCGATGCGGCGATCAACGGCCAGGGCATCGCGCTGACGCGTACCACGCTTGCAGCGTGGGATCTGATCAACGGCCGCCTGGTGCGGCCGTTTGCCGAGGCGTTGCCGTTGTCGAAGACCTACTGGATCGTGTGTCCGAAAGCGGTTGCCGCGCAGCCCAAGATCGCAACGTTCCGTGACTGGCTGCTGTCGGAGGCGGCAGATGACATGCGGCAGCTGAAGAAGCTCGGCGGGTCGAACAGGAAGATGAAGGTCAGCGCCGATTAGAGCGGGGTGCATTGAGATTGAAGCGCTGACTCTGCTGTTCCCCTCCCCCTTGTGGGGAGGGGTTAGGGGTGGGGGTCGCAGTGAGAGTTGATGCGCTTCAATCAACTCGCAACCACCCCCTGAACTGGATCTTCCCCCGAAAAAGTGGACAGGGCTTAAGCGACTTTTAGCTCCATTTCGATCGGGGCTGATATAGCCGATGGCCGAATGGAGCCGGGTTCGATTGTAGAAGCCTTCGATGAAGGCAAAGATATCGCGCTGTGGCCTCCGCGCGGGTCTGCGTAGTTGCGGTGATGAACGAGCTCGGTCTTGAGACGTGTGGAAGAAGCTCTCCATCGGGGCATTATCGTAGCAATCGGCCTTGCGGCTCATCGATGCGACCTGATGCCGGCTGTGACTGAGAGCGTTGCGATAGTCGGCTTGAGGCATAGTGCACGCCGCGATCGGAGTGGTGGATCAATCCGTCGCTGTGGCCGTTGCTGCTGGATGGCCATCATCAACGCCGCCGATGCGAGTTCGACGCTGCATATGATCCGCGCATGGCCCAGCCGACGATCTTTCGGCTGAAGAGATCCATGACGGCCGCCAGGTACAGCCAACCCTCTGCGGTCGGGATGTAGGTAATATCGGCGAGCCAGACCCGGTTCGGAGCTGGCGGCCGTGAAGTCTCGCGTCGATCAGGTTTGGTGCGATCGGCAGGTCGTGGCGGCTGTCGGTGGTTCGCACCCGGCGCGGCTGCGCCATAATGGCGTGGATACCATGCCGACGCATTAACCGCTCGATCCGGCCGCGGCTGGTGGCACGGCCCTGCCTCCGCAGCACGGCATGGACGCGGGGACTGCCGTAGCGTCCACAGCTGTCCTGATGGACCTTCCGGATCGCAGCCAGGAGCGCGGCAATTGGAATTTGCCCGCTCGGCTCTACCGGGCGCGTCGCGCCAGGCATAATAGCCGGCCGGCGAGACCTCGAGCACGGCACACATCAGCCGTATCGGATACCTGTCGCGGTGATCCTCGATGAAGCGAAAGCTCATGTCCGGGTTCCGGCAAAGATCGCGATCGACTTTTTTAAAATGTCGCGCTCCATGCGCAGACGTTCGTTCTCCTGGCGTAACCGGGCGATCTCCGAGGCCTGGTCCGCCGACATCGGCGTCGCTTGCGTGGTGGGGCGCCGCGCCGCCGATGTCGGCTGCGGCTCGAACTGCTCCACCCAGCGCCGCAGCACCGAGTCGCGCAAACCGAGTTCCTTCGCAACCGAGGTGATCGAACGACCGCTCGACACCACCAGCTCGAGCGCACTGGCGCTTGTAATCCTCCGTAAACGACCGGCGTGGACGTCCTTCCATGTGACACCTCCTGGCTCTCCGAGCCTACACTACACCACTTCGGGAACCCTCCCCCACAAGGGGGGAGGGAGCGCGAACTACACAGCGCGCGCTTGATCGCACTTAAGCTCATCATGCCTAGGCGGCCGCGCGCACTGTCCGCAGCAGCCATGAACACAGCGCCAGCGCGACCAGAGCGCCGGCGAATTCAGCCGCGATGAAGCCCGGCAAATCAACGGGCCTGATCCCCGAGAAGGTGTTGGTCAGCGACCGCGCGACCGCGACCGCCGGATTGGCGAACGAGGTCGAGGCGGTGAACCAGTAGGCGGCGGTGATGTAGAGCCCGACCAGCCAGGGCACCGCCGTCTTTGCAAAACGAATTCCGGCGAGGATCGTGACGACGAGCCCGAAGGCGGCGACACCTTCCGACAGCAGTTGCGCGCCGCCCGCGCGCTCTTTCGTGGAGATATCGATCAGCGGCAGCCAAACATCGCATGCGCCAGCACGGTGCCGACGATGCCGCCGATCACTTGCGCGATCGCGTAAGCGACCGCCTTCCGCGGCCGGCAGCTCGCGCTTCAGCATGAAGACGAGCGACACCGCTGGATTGAAATGTGCGCCCGAGATCGGCCCAAGAATTGTAATCAATACGACAAGGATCGCACCGGTCGGCAGCGTATTGCCGAGCAGCGCAAGCGCGACATCGTGGGTCAGCCGCTCCGCCATGATGCCGGAGCCGACGACGGTTGCGACCAGAATGAGCGTGCCGAGCAGTTCGGCAACCAGCCGCCGCGGCAGATCGAACGTGGCCATCAGCTTGCCTTCGGCTGCAGCGAGGTCGCGCCGTCCATGCGGCCGATGTCGCGCAGCCGCGTGCCAAGCGCCAGCTTGTCGATGCTGGCGAGCGGCAGGCTGGTGAACGCCGCGATGCGGTTCTTCAGATAGCGAAATGCCGCGACGAAAGCTGCTTCCTTCGCGATGTCGGTGCCTTCGACCGCGGCGGGGTCTTCGATGCCCCAGTGCGCGGTCATCGGATGTCCCGGCCAGATCGGGCAGGCTTCGCCGGCGGCGCTGTCGCAGACGGTGAACACGAAATCCATTTTCGGCGCGCCGGCTTGCGCGAACTCGAGCCAGCTCTTCGAGCGAAAGCCGTCCGCCGGGTAATCGAGGCTGCGCAAGACCTTCAGCGCGAACGGATTGACCTGTCCCTTCGGCTGGCTGCCGGCGGAGAAGGCGCGGAAGCGGCCGGCGCCGTCCTTCTGCAGGATCGACTCCGCCAGCACCGAGCGCGCGGAGTTGCCGGTGCAAAGAAACAGCACATTGTAGATACGATCGGACATGCGGCGGGCCTGCTAGGGCAAGATGAGTTGAGTTCGGATAGCAATTTTCTCTTCCGCTCGTCCCCGCGGACGTCGGCCAAACAATTGTTTGGCCTGAGGGGACCCAGTCTTTGCCAGGCAAACAAGGGTTCGCTTTGGCGGCTCCAGGATTCCCGCTTTCGCGGGAATGAGCGGAGTTAGTGTCATCACGCTTCAGTTGCAGCAACTCGGCGCGCAGCAGGCATCGGCCGATGCCTTTGGCTTTTGCGCACGAATAAAGGCACTCATGAACTTGCCGTCGACAGATTTTGCTATTTGCTCGACGTCGATGCCCTTGCCGGTCAGAAACTCGCGCGCATCCTCGACGTGATAGACCCGTGTCGGCTCGATGCCGATGCCGTCAAAGCCGGCCGCCGCCAGCCTGGCGCGATAGTCGTTGTCCTCCAGCGCGCCCGCGATGCAGCCGACCCACAGCAGCATGTCGCGGCGCATATCGCTCCGGCACCTCGCCGCGCGTCACGACATCGGAGACGGCAAAGCGGCCGCCGGGCTTCAGCACACGAAACGCTTCCCGCAAGACGCGGTCCTTGTCGCCCGACAGATTGATCACGCAGTTCGAGATGATCACGTCGACCGAATTATCCGGCAGCGGAATCGCTTCGATCTCGCCCTTAAGGAACTCGACATTGGTGGCGCCGGCCTTGCGCTGGTTCTCGCGGGCGAGCGCCAGCATTTCGTCGGTCATGTCGAGGCCATAGGCCTTTCCGGTCGGACCGACGCGGCGCGCCGACAGCAGCACATCGATGCCGCCGCCCGAACCGAGATCAAGCACGGTCTCACCGGCCTTCAGTTCGGCGAGCGCCGTCGGATTGCCGCAGCCGAGCGAGGCGAGAACGGCCGTCTCCGGCACTGCGCTGGTCTCGTGATCGGCGTACAGGTTCGAGGTGATAGGATCGCCGCAAGAGGCTGCCGTCCCGCAGCAGGAGCTCCCGGCGCGCAAGGCGGCCTGCGAGTATCTTTCCCTGACGGCTTCCTTGATGGTGGAGGTGTCTGTCATGAGTGGCTCCTTAAGGAGGGATCAGGCGGTTTCCGTCTGACGCTTCGCTTTCGTTGCGGGCTTGCATTGTGTTGGCGCGCATTGCTCGGCACGGCCCTGGCAGCAATTGTCGGTCAGATAGCCGAGCAGCGCGGTCATGCGGTCGAACCGGGCCGCATAGATCATCGAGCGACCTTCGCGGCGGACGGTCACAAGGCCGGCTTCGCGAAGGCGATCGAAGTGGAAGGTGAGGGTGTTGGGCGCGAGCTTCAGCGCGCCGGCGACGCTCCCGGCGGGCATCCCCTCCGGGCCGGCTTCGACCAGCAGGCGAAACACGTCCAGTCGATTTTCCTGAGCCAGCGCGGCAAGCGCCGTCAAAACATCTGACTTTTTCATATTTCAGTATCTATCGAAATATTTTCCAGGACGCAAGTGACATTTCAATGAATGTTGAAATATCCTACAGTGCATCGGCAACGCCGGAGCGAGCGCTCTCATGGACAGTACGACGACCATCGCTGGCATCACGATCCCGTCCACCGCGCCGTGGTTCCTGGCGGTGGTGGGCGGTCACATCGTGATCGGGCTCGCATGCGTGCTGAGCGGCGCGGCGGCGATGTTGAGTCCGAAGCGGCGGGGAGGACACTCGACGTTCGGCACGATCTATTTTTGGTGCCTGCTCGTGGTCTTCGCCTCGGCGACCGCGCTGTCGATCGCCCGCTGGTCGGAGGATAATGTGCTGTTCGCTCTCGGCGCGTTCGCGTTCGCGGCCGCTGTTGTCGGCCGGCGATCGGCCCGCCACGGCGGGCCGGGATGGGCCTCTATCCATGTCGGCGGCATGGGTCTGTCATATATCTTGTTGCTGACGGCCTTCTATGTCGACAACGGCAAGAGTTTGCCGGTGTGGAGGGATGTGCCGCCAATCAGCTATTGGCTCGCGCCTGGTGTCGTCGGGCTGCCCTTGATGATCTGGGCTCTGCTGCGCCATCCGGTCGTTACGTCGTCGCGGCTGTCAAAGCGATAGCAAAGCCATGGCGAACAAACCACAGGGCTCGCTCGCAGTCATCCTGACGCTCGGGACAACCGAAACGATCGCGTGGGCATCGAGCTATTACCTGCCGGCGATCCTTGCCAGGCCAATCGCAGCCGACCTTGGGTTGTCGCCGACCTACGTGTTCGGCGCGCTGACGGCGGCGCTGATCTTCTCGGGATTGATCGGCCCGCGCGTCGGGCACGTCATCGACACGGTGGGCGGTCGTGGCGTGCACTGCATTTCAAATCTCGTGCTGGCTGGCGGCCTTGCCGCGCTCGCAGCCGCGACCGGACCGATCAGTCTCGGCGCCGCCTGGCTCGTGCTTGGCATCGGCATGGGCATGGGACTCTATGATGCCGCGTTCGCGACACTGACGCGCCTCTATGGTGTCGCCGCGCGCAAACCGATCACCGGGATCACCCTGATCGCCGGCTTTGCTAGCACGGTGGGCTGGCCCATCAGCGCCTACCTCGATGCGCACTTTGGCTGGCGGATCGCCTGCCTCGTCTGGGCCGCGACGCATCTGCTGGTCGCCCTTCCCTTGAACCTGACCTTGCCCCGCGTGCCGACGCTTCCAGTGCTGCCGAAGGCTACGGAAGACGAAGCCGCCGGAAAATCGCGTGTCCCAACGGCGGTCGAGGTAAAGCCGCGAGCGATGGGCCATGGCCGCAGTGGCGTATTTCTTCGCGACGACCGGCTTCGTGAGCGCCGGCATTTCTACGGTGCTGCCGACGATGCTGACCAGATGGGAGCATCGGCCGCAGCCGCAATTCTCGCAGGGACCCTGGTTGGTCCCTCGCAAGTGGCGGCGCGCCTCGTCGAGGCCGGCTGGCTGAGCCGCTATCACCCGCTGGTGTCGACCGAGTTCGCAACCATCATGGCCCCGCTTGGCGTCGTCGCGCTCGTCTTTGGCGGACCGGCGTTCGGTCCGCTGTTCGCAATCTTCTATGGCGCCGGCAACGGCATTCTTACCATCTCGCGCGGCACGCTTCCGCTCGCGCTGTTTGGTCCGGAGGGATTTGGCCGGAGGGTCGGACTCCTGTCATTGCCGGCGCGAGGGACCGCGGCGGTCGCACCGCTCATCATGGGCCTGCTCGTTGAATATGGCACGGTTGCGCTGTGGGCGAGTGCGATCGTGTCGCTCTCTGCGCTCCTCGCCCTGCTGCTCTTGCACGCCAAACACGGAAAGGCACACGCATGACCGGCACGCTGGTCATCAACGATGTGGTGTCGCGCACCGGGCGCTTATCAGGATCGTATGTTCGGCCTGACCGCCTTTTGCAGGAGATACACGCCGAACACGATCAGCAGGATGGGAATGAGTGGCCACTGCAAGGCGAGGAGCTCCCACGCACCGCCGGCAAGGAAAATGAGGCCGAT
This sequence comes from uncultured Alphaproteobacteria bacterium, assembly GCA_963763485.1. Lineage (GTDB taxonomy): Bacteria > Pseudomonadota > Alphaproteobacteria > Rhizobiales > Xanthobacteraceae > CAWCKS01. The sequence continues at coordinate 43,863 of CAVXOW010000005.1, forward strand.
CGCGATGCTGGAGGTCTCGGCTTTCAGGGTTATCTGCCGTCGCACGGCTTGCGCGGCGAGAATGAGGACGCCTACACCGATGAGAAACCACCCCCATGGGACGTGCGCCAGTATGGCGACTCCGACCCAAATGAAGAATACGGCCCAGCCGGCAGAGTCAATTTGCCGCGCGCGCGGGTCGCTTCGGTCGGACGGGCTCTGGAATTGAGTGAGAGGTGATTGCGTGGTGTCCATGACAACTCCTCCGCCTTGATACGGCTAGCGAACACTGCTCTGTGATACGCAGGGCCGCTTGACTTGAATCAACTGGACGATGGCAAATCCGAGGGTCGCTGATGCGAGCGCAACTGAGCGGCAACAGGGATGCGCAGTCATGACCGGCACGCTGGTCATGAGTGCAGCTGCGTCGCGCCGTTTCATCTGGTCGATCGTGTCAGCGCAGGTGCTGGTACAAATCGGCGCGTTCAGCCTGCCGGCGCTGCTGCCGACCTATATCGAGCGCTGGCAACTCTCCAAGACCGAAGCCGGTTCGCTGGTTGGTATCTTCTATGCGGCTTATGTCGTCGCCGTGCCGCTGCTGGTCGCGATGACCGACCGCATTCCGACGCGACGGGTGTACGCGGTCGGCGCCGGACTGACGGCACTGTCGCATCTGGCCTTTGCCTTTGTCGCCGACGGTTTCTGGACCGCGCTGATCTGCCGGGCGCTGGCCGGCATCGGCTGGGCCGGCGCCTACATGCCGGGCCTCAAGGCGATTGCCGACACGCTGGAAGGCGACGAGCAGTCGCGCGCCGTGTCGATGCATGCTGCGGGCGTCGGCGTCGCCGGCGCAAGCTCTTTTGCGGTGGCTGGCCTGCTCGGCGAATTTTTCTCGCCCTCAGTGGCGTTCCTGGTCGGCGGCATTTGCGCGGCCGCAGCACTTGCGATCGCGTGGATCGCGATGCCCTCGACCGCGCCAAAGCACGCGGCGTCGAGCGATCCGCGGGCGCTGCTCGATTTTCGGCCGGTCTTTCGCAACAAGCGGGCGATGGCCTGGATCGCGGGCTACACCGTGCACACCTGGGAGATGGCAGCGCTACGCGCCTGGGGCGTCACGTTTCTCGCGGTCACCGCGGCGCAGGTCGGCGCGCCGGCATGGTTGCCTGCGCCGGCATCCTTGCTGACGATCGCTGGTTTCATCGGCATCGCGGTGTCGATCACGGGCAATGAGACCGCGCAGCGATATGGGCGGATGCGCGTCGTTACCGCGGCAATGCTGATCGCCGGCGCCTTGTCGCTGACCACGGGATGGCTGGTCGGCACCTCGATGGTGTTGGCGACCGTTCTCGTGATGGCCTGGCTTGCGGCGATTTTCCTGGATAGCTCCGCGCTCACCGCCGGCACGGTGCAGGCGTCGGATCCGGCGCTACGCGGCGCCACCATGGGACTGCACAGCATGTGCGGCTATGCCGGCGGCTTTGTCGGTCCGCTCGGCGTCGGCCTCTGCCTCGATCTCGCCGGGGACAACCTCGTGCTCGGCTGGGGCCTGGGCTTCGGACACCTGGCGATCGTAACGCTGGCGGGGTTGGCGTTCTTGCGCCATCTTCGCGAATGAACCCACGGAGTGATTGGTGCCAATCGCCATCAGAGCCGCCACCGTCGCCGATGCCGCAGCGATCCAGCGCATCTATGCGCCGATCGTCGCAGAGACCGCGATCTCATTTGAAGAGGTGCCGCCGACGGTCGAGGAGATGGCCGAGCGCATTGCTTCGACCCTGCAGACCCATCCGTATCTTGTCGCCGTCGATGGTGGAAAGGTCTGCGGCTACGTCTATGCAAGCGCGCATGCCGGGCGCGCGGCGTATCGTCATTCGGTCAACACCACGGTCTACATCGCGCCGGAGGCGCGGCGAACTTGGCGTTGGCCGCGCGCTCTATTCCGAGCTGCTGCCGGAACTCAAGCGGCGCGGCTTCCACGCCGCCTTCGCCGGCATCACATTGCCCAATCCGGGAAGCGTCGCGTTGCACAAGCTGGTCGGCTTCAAGCCGCTCGGCGTCTACCGCGAGGTCGGCTTCAAGTTCGGCCGCTGGCACGACGTCGGCTGGTGGCAGCGGCTGCTGTGACGCTGCCGGCTGTCACCACTCCGCATGCACGCGCGCGGAAAAAATCGAGACCGGGCCGCGGTCGGCGTTATAGGCGGGGTTGGCGACGAATTGATAGTCGAAGGTGGTGACGAGGCCCTTCCGGATCACCCAGGCGCAGTAGGCCTTCGCCAATCGGGTGGCCGGCGCTGCTGCGCTCGATTCATCGATTAGGCCTTTGCTCGCTTTGCCAAATGCGCGCGGCAATCCGGCAATGATGTAAACTAACGTTTGGTACGAATCGTGACCAAGCCCGAACTGGCGCCTCGATGAAAATCGAGAAAATCATCCGCGCGCGATCTGCCTCGGCGGCGCCGCACTTGGGGGCTGGCCATATGCAGCCGCATGAATGAGATGTTCCAGCCTGACGGCTTGCGATCGGGAGGTCCGAGATGGTGTTCCGTATCCCGAGTTTCGCACGTTATGGCGCGATCGGACTCCTGAGTGGTCCTGGTTGCGGGCGTGGTCGTCGTGCCGTTCTCGAAGGGCGTCGTCGAACAGTGGTCACGCAGCGATGTCGAGTCACGCTCGCGACTGGTCTTCAACGCGGTCCAGAATTCACTCGACCGGGCGATCCAGGACCAGGATTGGAAGCGGCTCGACAGGATCTTCGAGAACGTTGCGCTGGATGAGCGAATCCTTGCGGTCGGTCTATGTGACGGATCGGGCAGTTTGATCTCACCGACGAAGCTGATGCCAAAGAGTTTCTCCTGCGAAAAGGTGGCGCGGACCGAGCAGGAAAGCTTTTCGAGCGTCTTCAGCGGCGGACGGCGAATCCTTATTGCCGCTTTCCCACTGGCCGAAAACGACCACAACAACCATCTCGTTCTGCTCACCGATCTCAGTTTCATCGACGCACGATCGGGAGAGGCGGTCGCATACCTGTTTGCATTGCTTGTCGGCTTATCGCTCGTGCTTGCCGGGGCGACGGCAGCGTTTGCACTGCTCACGGTACGCGGCTGGATGCGGTCGTTGAGACGTGCCGTGGAAGAAGCTCGGTACGGCAGCGCGGGCACCCCTCCCGCAGCACGCTCATCGTTCGAAGCAGAGATTTAGAAGTTGCTTCGCGAAGCTGATCATTTGTGGACCCAGTCGAGCCAAGTCGACTGGTCACCGAAAACCTTGCAGGATTTGTTGCGGAACACGCTACCCGACGCCGAAATCATCGCGGTGTCGAATCGCGAGCCGTATATTCACAACCGCTCGCCGAACGGGATCGTTGTGCAGAAGCCGGCGAGCGGCTTGGTGTCGGCGCTGGAACCGATCATGCGCTCGTGTGGCGGCGTCTGGATCGCGCACGGCAGCGGCAGCGCCGACCAGGAAACGGTCGACAAACACGACCGCATCCGCGTGCCGGAAGCCTCGCCGGCCTACACACTCCGGCGTGTGTGGATCACTGAAGAGGAGCAGGACGGCTACTACTACGGGTTCGCGAACGAAGGCCTATGGCCGCTGTGCCACATTGCCTTCGTGAGGCCGTCGTTTCGCGTGGCGGATTGGCGTGTCTATCAGAAGATCAATCGACGCTTTGCCGACGCCGTCGTCGCCGAGTCGCACACGGAAAACCCCATAGTGCTCGTGCAGGACTACCACTTTGCGCTGGCGTCCAAGATGATCCGTGAGCGATTGCCGAAGGCCACAATAGTGCTGTTCTGGCACATTCCCTGGCCGAATGCCGAAACATTTAGCATCTGCCCGTGGAAGCAGGACCTCATCGAGGGGCTGCTTGGCGGTACGATCATCGGATTTCACACGCAGTTTCACTGCAACAACTTCCTGGAGTGCGTGGATCGGTTCGTCGAGAGCCGGATCGATCGCGAGACACGGTCGGTGACACTTGCGGGACATGAAACGAAGATCCGGGCTTATCCGATCTCGATCGAGTGGCCACCAAAGGCGTTGGCCGATATCCCCGGCACTGAAGAGTGCCGCGAGGAGGTCCGCCAATGGTTTGGGGTCGGGCCCGAGACCGAAATCGCGGTCGGGATCGAGCGCTTCGACTACACCAAGGGGATACTTGACCGAATGAAGGCGGTCGATGTCCTGCTGACACGCGATCCCTCGTTGAGAGGACGCTTTGTCTTTATTCAAGCGGCGGCGCCGACCCGTAGCAAGCTGTCATCGTATGCCAACCTGCAGTCCGAAGCCCAGGCGTTGGCCGTGGCGATCAACGCCCGGCACGGTGACGCCGACTGGTCGCCCGTGCGACTGATCGTGCGCCATCACGAGCCTGATGAAGTCTTCAAGTTGTTCAGGGCAGCGGATGTCTGCATCGTCGGCAGCCTGCACGACGGCATGAACCTCGTCGCAAAGGAGTTCGTGGCCTCGCGCGAGGACAATACCGGAGTGCTGGTGCTGTCGAGCTTCACCGGAGCGTCGCGCGAGTTGGCGGAAGCCCTGATAGTCAATCCGTATGATCCCGCAGAGATGGCGAGCACGATCGCCCGGGCGCTGCGGATGCCGGTCGACGAGCAGGTCGAACGTATGAAGCAGATGCGACAGCAGGTTCGCGAGAACAACGTCTACCGCTGGGCCGGCAAAATGCTGATCGATGCCGCCAGAGATCGCAAGCGACAGCGCATTCTGTCGCTGGCCTCCTCCAAGAGGGTTCCATATCTCCAAGCGTCCAGCATGAGGTGAGCGGCCTTCTGCCGCATGGCATATCGAACAGATCCGAATGCTGCAACGACCGCGACGCCGGCAAATCGTCCAACCGAGTGCTCAAGAAATGACGCGTAAATGCGGAGCTGAGCGGTACGCCGTCGGCAACAGCACCGTTGTAACGACTGTCGTTTGGTAAATTCGTAGAGTTACCGAAGCAACATCGCTCGTCGAACTACGTGAACTGTACGCAACGTACCGAGAGTGAAATGGCAATCCATGGCGCGTCCGGCAAAGCTCACGGTGCGATCAAGGGATGCCCCCCAGCATCGCACGCCTTCAAGGCGGCTCTACAAAGTAGCTCGCGCTCTGCGGGTCGAACCGGGGAGCGCGAGCGACGGGGTGGTTCTTCATTGGGGCGAGGGCGGGTGCACTTTTCTTGAATACGCATGCTGCAACTCAAGACACATCCGCAAAGGCAAACTTGGAGGTTAGAATGAAGATGGTTAAGAGCCTTCTCCTGGCTTCGGCGGCGGGTCTCGTCGCAACGGCCGGAGCGCAGGCAGCCGATCTTCCCGTGAAGGCCAAGGCGGTCGAATACGTGAAGATCTGCTCCCTGTACGGTATCGGGTTCTACTATATTCCCGGCACCGACACCTGCATTCGGATCGGCGGTCACCTTCGTTCCGAATATTCGTTCTGGGCGGGCGGTACAGGAATTCAGAGCTGGGCCGGCAACCAGGGCAACAACGATCGCGCAGAGGACTACTGGTACAATCGTCAACGCGTGTTCATGCACACTGACGTGCGCACCCAGACCGAGTACGGCACACTCCGTGCTTACTCTGTGATCCGTTGGGAGTTTGCGACCACGGGCGGTAACGCCTTCGGTCAGCAAGCTGGCAACCTCGGACCGGTGCAGACGATGGGCGTCGACATCGGGTTCATCCAGTGGGGTGGCTTCCTGATCGGTCGTGCGCCTGACTCGGCGTTCACGCTCCCCTGGAACTACGCCTCGTTCTATGGCCCGAGCGTCAACTTGGGTACGTCGGACTGGGCCGGTGGCCGCTTCCTGACGCAGTACACCTACCAGTTCGGCAATGGCGTGTCCGGCACGCTGTCGATCGAAGAGTCGAAGCCGTACCTCGCCCAAGGTGGCGATCGTGCGATCTTCAATGGCAGCAACGCCGCTCTGCCGCTCGGCAATCCCGGTTCGTCAACATCCACCTACAACTCGGGTGGCGGTCAACGCGTTCCTGACATCGTCGGCCAGCTCCGCGTCGATCAATCCTGGGGTACTTTCCAGGTTGCCGCCGCGGCGCACATGAACCATGCGCTGTACTACGGTGCTCTTGAGACCAGTGGCAATCCCGCCGACAAGTGGGGTGGCGCAGGTACCGCTGGCATCAAGATCAACCTTCCGTGGGGAACGGGTGACTTCGTCGCTCTCGGTGGCGCCTATGCCGTCGGTGCGTCGGGCTACACCTATAACGAAGGCGGTGGTCTGACGAGCGACCCGGGCATGTTCGCCTACAGCAGTGCGCCGGCTGGCACCTACCAGACCCTGGACTTCGGTTACCTGTTCGACTCCGTTTACGCGAACGGCGGTCAGTTGCAGTTGACCACCACGTACGGCGGCAACATCGCCCTCTGGCACAACTGGAGCCCGCAGTGGGCGTCCAGCTTGAACGCCGGCTACGTCAAGTGGCACTACGGTGCAGTAGCAAATAACATCATTTGCACGGCGCCGATGTCTGGCGGCGGCACGCTGGCGGGGCGTCTCGGCGCGGGTCTCGCAGGCTGCAACAACGACTACCAGATCTGGACCCTTGGTTCCCGGACTGTGTGGACCCCGGTGAAGGACTTCGTGATCGGTGCGGAAGTTGTGGCCTCGTTCCATCACTCTGCGAATAACGGCCAGACCTACACCAGCCCGGTCAACATTGGCTTCAAGCCGGCGACGGTCTACTTCCTGAAGGACAACGCCTACGTCGGCGGTCTGTTCTCGGTCCGTCGTTACTTCTGATCAGTCGGTCCGGAGGGGGCTAGACGCTCTGAAGAGCGAACCCCGGCGGGAAACCGCCGGGGTTTTTCCGTGGCCGATTGCTCTTGCCAAAGACGTGACACGCTGCGCGGGTCAGATTCCGGGCAGGCGGCGGCGCAAACGGCTCGAACTCAGCAAGCTATGTGATGTCACTGATGGTCTTGTAGCAGCCACAAGATCGAGACTGCAGCAGGTTGCGATTGCGAATGCGGATCGCGCCGCGCGAACGCGCCAGGATCCCGTCTGCATCCAGGCGTGAAAGGACCTGCGTGACGCCAGCACGTCGTGCGTTGAGGAGCCCACCAAGCAGATCATGCGTCACGGGCAAAACGTCTGTCTGGGCATAGTCCTGCGCCAGCAATAGCCATCTCGCCAGCTTCTGTTCCGTATTGTGTTTCGCATTGCACAGTGCCGTGTGCGACTGCTTCAAGAGGAGTGATCGGAAGTACTTCATTAAATGTTCGTGGATCGAGGGTCGCGCCTTGATCGCCGATGCCATGTCATTCGAACTGATCCGCAACGCCAGCCCGGTGACCTGCACGCAGGCTCGTTGTACCGTTGGGCCGCCGCCCAGGACCGCGGCAATTCCGACCAGCCCGTCATTGCCGATCGTCAAGATTTCAATCGCGCTGTCCGTGTTGGTCCGCGCCACGATGGAGATTACGCCGCTCTCGATGAAATAGATGCGGTCTGCGATCCTGTTGATGTCCTGAATAATGGTCCCCTTCTTGAGCTCGATCGGCTCAAGATAGTCCTGCAGCGCTTCGAAATCTTCGGGCGGCATCGTTTCGAGCAGACGATTGCGCACCGCTCTCGCGTTGGCCGCGTCCTTGTGGACCCAGGCGTCCGTCTGCAGCATCTCGTTGTCCCCCCAAGCGATCAAAAGGCCTTTTCAGAGGCTGCGGCCCACCGTTTCTTCTCGATCTTTCACAGCGCAAATGACGCTGCCGGGGCGCTCGACCAAAGGATCGTGCAGCCCGAGTCGGGTCGGCTGCTCATTGACGTAAATGTGATGAGAAGGGGCAAATCATGTCAACGCATTGCGGCTGCGACAAAATATCTGCAGTCGACGCGGACTTGCTTGCTGAACGAAAAGTGTGTCGTGAGAACATCGTCAAATTTACATTCGCGGCGAAATGATCGGGCAACCCGACGTGAAAGCCGTTCCTCACTCACGTCGCGCGAGCACCTCTCGCTGCGATTGAGCCGGTTTTCGCTGACAATCGCCCAAAGGTCAGGAGCCGCGAAAGGTATGCGAAAGGTTCTGCGTCGCTCAAAACAAAGGAGCTCCAGAGTAGCAAGTCGAATTTACTGCGAAGGTAGGCCCTTGCGAGGGCGATGCTACACAACGCCGCAGCAGCAGCGCAAAGGCTGTAACGACGAGTGCGAGGTTCAACGATCTCTTCTGAAATCGGAAGCCGTCCGAAAATGCGCGTATGTCGCGGGACTTGGTGTGTATCAGGTTTGTCATCGGGACTAGGAGGCTCCGATAGGCAGCCTCCAGACGATCCACTTGTTGGCTCAGCGCTTCGGAGCAGTCGTAGGCGTAAAGGTCGTCCACGCTTTTCAGGAAACCATCCGCGCACAGCTTATCGAGGGCTTGGGCAATTTCCGCATCAGGCGCGTACAGGCGCGTGGCTATGGCCGTGACATCCCAGCGTTCCCTCGGGTGAGCTCGCAAAAGAAGCAACGCCTCCAACTGTGCGACAGAATCAATGTGGTGCTGGATGAGTTCCCGTATATCGTCGGGTACCAACTCATGCGGCATTGCGCCCCCGTCTGGCCCGAAACGCGGCGTTGCGACTCCCGCTGTTGTTTCAAGACGTCCATTGCGGCAGTTCTATCCTGTCGACGATGTCGCGACCGACAACCAATCGGGCGATGCCGGGAACTCCAAGCGCACGCACAACGAGGTTGCGAAACCCTACTCCGAGCTTAGTCCTTGGCGCGAACGCTGAGGCAAACCGTTCGGCGGCACGTTGTTTTCTTTCTATGAATGCTCGCAACCTTGCCTCGTAGGCGGCGAATGCTTTTCGGTGGTCATTGCCGGTTCTGGTCAGTTCGCGTGCCAGCACATAAGCCGAGATCATCGCAAGCGCGGAGCCCTGCCCGGCAAGCAGGGAGACGCAGAAAGCCGCATCGCCGATCAGGGCCACGCGCCCTCTGCTCCAGCGGGGCATCCTGATCTGGCTGACTTTATCAAAGTACAGATCGTCCGCTTGGTCGAGCGCTTCGAGGATTTTCTGGCATTCCCAACCACACTCTGCATATTGTCGCCGCAGCGCCTGTTTCTGCAAACCGGAAGTCCCCACAGGTAAATCTTCGTCAGTCGCGAAGATAAACAGGAACAGCGTTTGGTTGTCACGCAATGTGACGCGGCCGATCATTTGCCCAGGCCGGTTGTGCATCACGTACACGTCGTCGTCACGCGGCCGATAGCCGGTGACCTCGCAAGCCGCGACCGCGTAGCCTAGTGGTCTTTCAAACCGGTCTTGCGGCCCAAAGGCGAGCCTGCAAATCCCGGAATGCAGGCCGTCGGCACCGATCACGATGTCAAACTGCCGAGCGCCGCCATTCTTGAACTTGACCCTGACGCGATCGGCTTCCTCGCGGAGATCAACGACCTCATCGTCAAAAAGAACCTCCGTAGTTTGTTCTGTTCGCTCGAACAGCAGTCGCGAAAGCTCGCTGCGGGGCAGGGTCACGTAGCGCCCGTTTGTCAGCGCATCGAACACGCTCACGCCGAATCCGGAAATTCGGCGGCCTCGCGTATCAACGATACGCAGTTCACGCATGTGGTACCCCACGCGCTCGATGTTATCGATCAATCCCATGCGTTCGGCGATGTCGTAGCCGTGCCCCCAAAAGTCGATTACATATCCCCCCGATCGCAGGGCCGGCGCACGCTCGACAATGGTCGGCTCGAATCCGGCCTCGGCCAGCCAGAATGCGAGCGTCGGTCCGGCTACTCCCGCACCTGATATCAATACGGATCTTTGCGCATCGCTCAGAAAATAAACGTTGTGTGGATTTAAACAACGCTTCAGTTGCACCGATGAAGCGAACTGCAACGTCGATTGTAATCCGGATCGCACTATTATGCGTCGCGCCGTCTGAGAGTGTCACTGACTTAACGCGCCCACCGGAGCTGCGAAACCCGGATCGACGATACTGTCGTCACCATCCGAAGTCTAGATTTTGACGCAGGTGGTGTCTGTCAAGCGCAAGTCTTTGTACGAAACGTACAAAATAATTGGCCACCCGGTTCGGCTGGTGGCAGCGACTGCTCTGACAGTGGCTCTCACCACTCCGCATGCACGCGCGCGGAGAAGATCGAGACCAGGCCGCGGTGTAACGTTGGGGCTCGTTTCGGCGACAATGGTGTTGCGTTCTACTGCCGTTCGAACGCGACTGGCGCGCTGAATGCTTCTTGCTCGTCCGGCTTCGCTGCGGGGAACGGCGGGAACGGATTGGCTCTGCTGATGATCTCCAGTGCCTCGCGATCCAGCGCCGCGTTTCCGGACGACCTCTCAAGCCTGCTGCTCAGCACGCGACCGTCCCGGTCAAGCACGAATCCGACCCACGCCTTGCCTGATCCGTACCGTGCCGCTGCCGCGGTGCGAGTGAACCTCCGCAAGTGACCGCTGACCAGGGCGTTGTAAGCCTTCGACGCGGCAACGCTCGCAACCTGCAGCGCTTCGTTGTTCGGTCCCGCCGCGCGGGCCTCCTGCGCCTGGCGCTGCTCGACCAGCTTTTCCTCGTGTTTGGCCTGCTCGACTGGCTTCGGCAGCGTCACCTCGGCCGGTTGCGGCGGCGGTGGCATCAGTTCCTCGATCGGCTCAATCGGCTTGTCCACCTTTGGTGGTTCGGGCGGTAGTGCGTCGACCTGCTCCTGCGGCATGCCGATGGCTTTGTCGTCCTCGGTTGCCTGCGTCGTGGTTTCGATCGGTGCAAAGGTGATCGCAATGGCGGGAAGGATGTTCGGCGCCGGCGGCGACCGCAGATACCAGAACGCGATAGTCGCGATGACAGCCGCATGGGCCAGCACCATTGCGAGCGCAGCAAATGCCCAGCGCGTCAGACCGCGCTGTTCGGGAAAATGCAGCGCGAGCGCGTTCATGGTTTGGTCGACGGGGCTTCGAGCCCGACCAGCGCGAGCTTGAGATAGCCGGCGTCGCGCAACTGGTTCATGACCTGGATCAGGTCGCCGTAAGCCAGCTCCTTGTCGCCGCGGACGAAAATCGTCTCGTCTTTGTGACTGTTGGTGGCGGTATCGAGCGCGCCGGCAAGCGCATCGCGTGCGACCATACTTTCGCCGACGGCGAGGGTGCCGTCGGGCTTGACGGTGACGAACACCGGCTTGTCCGGCCGCGGTTGTTGACGCTGCGGGTCTGCGGAGCTCGACGGCAGGTTGACGCCGATGTCGACGGTGGCGAGCGGAGCCGCCACCATGAAGATGATCAAGAGCACCAGAATGACATCGATGAACGGCGTGACGTTGATCTCGTGCTGAACTTCGAGATCGTCGCCGCTTGTGCGGGAGCCGAGTCGCATTGCCATCGCGACTACTCCGCGGCGCGCGCCAGCGACGCGGCGCGGCCGCTTCGCTCGCGGCTGACCATCAACAGCAGCTGGGCCGAGGCGTCACCGAGCAACGCGCGATAGCCGCCGATTACGCGAACCAGATGGTTGTAGATGACGACCGCGGGGATTGCGGCGACGAGACCCATTGCGGTCGCAAGCAGCGCTTCGGCGATGCCAGGAGCTACCACGGCCAGGTTTGTCGTGTGCGACTCCGAAATGCCGATGAACGAATTCATGATACCCCACACCGTACCGAACAGGCCGACGAACGGCGCCGTGGCGCCGATCGTTGCCAGAACGCCAATGCTGCGTGAAATCTGCCGCTGCATGGCCGCTTCAACACGCTCGAGCCGCAGCGCCACACGTTCCTTGAACTCATCATCAAAGGTGCCGCCGGAGAGCTCGGCCTCGCGGGCAGTCGAAAGGATGAGCTGCGCGACTGCGTCGGTGTCGGTGCCACACGCGCGCACCGCTTCGCGCAGTGCGCCGCCATGCTCGAGCATGTTGACGCGGCGCCTTGCGCGCCTGTTTTCCCTCTGCAGCTCGATGGTTTTTGACAGCCACACCGTCCAGGTGACGAGCGAGGCGAGGGCAAGTCCCACCATCACGGCTTTGACCACGATGTCGGCGTTGAGGAACATGCCCCACGGCGACAGATTGCGCGGCAGCAACGAACTCGGGACTTGTGCGTGCGCGGCGGGACAAATCGCGACCGCACTGACGAGGCCAACCGTGATGATGACGGCAATCGTCAGCGGAGACTCGCGGTTTGGCGAACGATTGTTGAATTTAATGTTCTGCATTCCAGTCTCCTTAGGACGGTGCAAACGTTGCGAGCCTGCTAGAACCCCACGAGCCGCTCGCTGGCCATATAGCCGGCGAGCAACAGAACGCCGAATGCCAGGACCAGCCCCGCTGCGCCAACCTCCATGCTCCGCACCAGCACGTTGCCGTAGCTGATCTCGTCAGTTGCAAATCGTCTCACAAAGGCTTTTGCACTGACCGCAAGCGTGGCGATCGCCGCGACCGTAATAGCGGTGCCCAGTCCCATGACGAAGGTCGACACCGCGCCGGCCCAGAACAATCCTTGCGACAGGGCGAACACCAAAAGGATGATTGCGCCCGAGCAGGGCCGCAATCCGACCGCCACGATTGCCGACAGGCCGCGCTTCCAGCCCCCCGGTCCCGCCAGCTCTTGCGGCTCGGGACCGTGGGCATGGCCCCATGGCATCACGTCGAGTTCGTGATCATCATCGTGCGTGTGATCGTGGCCGTGACCATGGTTATGGTTGCAGTCGTGATCATGGGCATGATCGTGATGGCCGTGCCCGGGCGGCAAGCCGTGCTGGTGGCCGCAACACGATGACGTGCCATGGTCGTGGTGCTGATGCGCGCCGCTCGCCGGATCGTCAGCGTGGTGAATCCTGGCATCGCTCAAACCTTGGCCGCGACGTGCGCTCAAGGCTCCGGCTGCTCGGACGAAGCCCCAGCCCTTCACCCAAAGTAACCTCGCACCCACGACGACGATGAGGCCGTAGCTGACGATTTCGATGGCACGGACGGCATCGCCCATCATCTTCGCCGTGGCGCCGAGCAACGCCGCGGCGATGCCAACGATCAGGACCGCCGTCAGCGACTGCACCAGAGCGGAGGCAAATGACAGCGCGACACCGCGGCGCCACGTTTCGTCGTTGGCAAGCAGGTATGAAGATATCACGGCCTTGCCATGGCCGGGTCCGGCAGCGTGGAACACGCCGTAAACGAACGCTATTCCCATCAGCGCCCACAGTGCCGAGCCGTCGCTTTTGGCCGCACGGATCTCGCCGGAAAGGGCACGGTAAAATATCGCCTGTTTGGCAAACACCCAGCCGGCGATTCCTGTCGCCGGCACCGCTCTTCCGGCTCCGAACGGCGAGGTTTGCGCCGACGCCGGCGGCGCGCTGACCAGGACGATCGAGCCTGAAATCAAGAGCAGGGCAAGCACCAGCAATCCCACGGTCATTGCGCGGCGGGATATCCCATCGAATCTGCTGAAATCGTTCATGGGCATTGCACCGAAATCTTGTTGGCGAAGTTCATCCCCATCCCGATGTTCGCTTCCGACGTCGTGAACAACTGGTTCAGCGTCGACGGGAAATTCGCATCATGCGGCTTCTCTGTCGAAAGCGAGCATTGTGGGGGCGCTCCCACCAGTTTGACCGGGTTGTGCTCGGCGAGACCGAAATCGACAAAGAACTCCGGATCAAACACTTCAATGAGCAGCTGTTTGGCAATCAGCGGCTTCTTGAGCGGCAGCGTCAGGTGCAGTGTGAGCTCGGTCTTCTTCGGGTCGTAGTCCAGCCAGTAATCGATGGGATCGCCGAACGCGTCTTTCTGTTTCTTGCCGTCCGTCCGCGCGTAGGTGAAGTAACGATATTCCTTCAGCGACTCGACATTGGTTTGGGCAAGCGGTTGCAGCTCTTCGCGCGTGAAGTGACCCTTGGTCTTGGCGCTGAGGCCCTGGGTCGCAAACGCCGAGAACGTCTCGTCGAACGTCCAGGCATGACGAACGCCGGCCAGTGCGCCCTCCGAAAAAATCAACTCTTCCGTCATCGTCACCCAGACATGGGGATGTGCCAGCGCTGGCATTGTCAGCAGGCCGAGCCAGCAAGCCGCGCCGAGAGTTCGCCATCGAAGCGCGCGACCACTCAAATTCGAAGTCAGGGTAAGTCCAATCATGATTCACTCCACAGCACACTTCGCGTGTGTCGCATCATAAATTCCTTCATACGTCTCATCGCCCACAGCGATTGGTCGATAAGGTCATAACCAACGCAGGCTTATGCAAATGACACCTGGCGACAGAAGCAGGCTGCTTGGCCAGAGGTTTTGGCGCCGCCAGATGTGCGCCGGCAACCACTGGAACACCCTTGGCCAGCGACGGCCGGAATGGCGCGTTCGCGATCAGCAAACTCAACGCGACGATAATCAAGCTCTTACCCATGGTGCGCCTCCATCCGCCTTCACGCTGCTCGGGGCACAAGCTTGCGCCCGATGAAACTGACGCTTCTCAATTGCGACATGCGAGCTGCCTCAGAACTTCTGCGAGACGCCGGCGAAGAAGCCGCGACGCGGGCCGTATTGCGGCGCGAACACGCCGATGCCCGAGCCGTCCCTGATCTGGTAGATCTGGTCGGCCACGTTCACGATGTCGAAGCGCACCGTGGTCGGCTTCATCATCGTGCCCGGCCATTTGAACTCGTGCGAAATGCCGAGATTGAACTGCTCATAGAAGGGCAGCGAATTGGTGTTGGCGAAGCCGCTTCGCAAGCCGCTGCCGAAGATCATGTCGGCGGAGAAGCGGGTCCCGTTCCACAGATAGGATGCGCCCGCCGAGCCGGAGACCAGCTGGGCGTGGTCGGTATAGATGTAGCTGCTGCCGATGAAAGCGAGCTCGTCGGCGCCGAACAGGAACTGGTTCGACACGATGTTGGTGGCGAGCTGCCGCGCGATCGCGATGTTGCCATAGGCGCGGAAGTTGCCGTTGACGTAGTTGGCCTTGAGTTCGACGCCGATGTTTTCGGCCTTGTCGTAGTTGAACGCAGTCAGCACGTAGGCGGCGCCGAACTGGCCGTCATCCAGCAAGATCGCGCGCGTTCTTGTAGTAGACGTCGACGCCGACATCGAGGCCTGGCATCAGGCGCTGCGTCAGCCCGGCGTCGAACACGTGCGAGCGCTCCGGCTTCACCGGGTCGGCCAGATTGACCTCCGGCTGCTGGGTCGTGTTCTGCACCAAGCGCGAGATTGGTCGGCGCCGCCAGCACCTGCGGCGGCGGCGTGAAGTAACGCGCGTAGCCGACATGCAGCACGGTGCCGTCAAACGGCGTGTACGTCAGGCTGATGCGCGGCGAGAGCTGGTTGGCATCGACGTATTGCCACATCTGGTCGAAGCGCAGGCCGGCGTTCAATGTGAGCTGGTTGGTGATCTTCCATTCGTCCTGCAGGTAGGTGCCGAACAGCCAGCCGGTCTTCTTGCTCGAATCGATCACGCCGAACGGCGCGTCGAGCGGATCGCCCATGTCGTCGAGCGGCAGCAGCAGCGAGGCATTGTTGACGAGCGTCCGCTCGGTGCTGACGATAAAGCCGGCACGCAGCGTATGGGCGTCGGCCCAGCGATAGGAGGCGTCGGTCTGGATGCCGTTGACGAAGCTGCGGCGATAGACGTCGGAGGCGACGCCATTGAACACCATGTCGCCGACGATATCGGGAAAGAAATGCACGGTGCTCTTGCGATTGAAATAGGCCGCCTGGATGTCGAAACCCTGGGCCGAGTGCTGCACGGCGAGCACGTTGAACTGGTTGAACTCCTTCTGGTTCTCGTTCAGCAGCGACGAATCGAAATCCGACACGCCGAACGCGGTGAAGCCCGGCATCTGCCCCGGATTGTTCGGGATCTGGTACTGACTGGCGGAGACCCCGCTCATGAACACCAGCCGCGTCTCGGGATCGATGATGGTCGAGAGATAGGCGAAGCCCTTGGCCTGATCGGTGTGATCGTGGATCGCCGAGTTGGCCGCATACGGGTTCTCCAGCCCGATGTCGCTGCCGAAGTAGCGGCCCGAGAGGAAATACTGGGTCTTCCCCGCAGTGCCGCCATATTCGATGCTCGGCGTGATGGTGCCGCGGCTGCCGCCATAGATGCTGATGCGCCCGGAATTGTCGAATGCCGCCTGGCTGGTCTGGATGTCGACGACAGCCGGCGGTGCGCAGGCCGAATTGCGCCGGCAGCGCGCCGGTGATCAGCGCCAGGCTGCCGACGATGCCGGTGTCGAGAATCTGGCCGAACGAGCCGACGCCGTCGGGCAGCATGATGCCGTTGATGCGGTACTGCACATTGGCGTGCTCGTTGCGCACGTGCAGTTCGCCGGACGCCGCGGAATCCTGGGTCACGCCCGGCGCCTGCAACAGCACCTTGTCCAGCGGGGCGTTCGTTGCCCTGCGGCAGCGATCTGGATTTTCTCCTGCGTCATCTCGTAAGGCGCGGTGCCAACCGGCGCCAACAAGGTTCGGCGCGACGCATCAAAGGAATCATTCTGCCGCGCGACGACCTGCGCTTCGGTCGGCTGCGGTTGCGGGGCGGAGACGATCGGCTGCTGGCGCACCCGGAGCCGCTGTCGCTCGGTGTGCGACACCACCCGCGTTTCGGGCAGCACTTGGACACCGGCTTGCGGCCGCGGCGCAGGCGTCGCTGCTTGCGGTGTCGGTGCAGGGGTTTGCTCCGGCGTCGGGGCGGCCGTGGCCGGCGCCGGCGCGTTCACCGGCGGCGTCCCGCTCGGAGCGGGTGTTGCAGTCGGCGGCTGCGGCGTGTTGGCGCTTTGCGCGTGAGCAGTCGTGCTCCACGCGGTAAGCACCGCCAGCGATGATGGGATAATCAGAATCGCGCGTGACAGGCGCGGGAATGCCAAACTCATGGAAGGTTTCCTGACGGGATACGGCGTTGCGCGCCTGCGCTCCAGCGAGCGCGGCGCTACGGCTTACGTTGCGATGTCAGGAAACCGGAGGCCCGCGTGAGTTGAATGCGGAACGCCGCGGTACGACGCGAGCGACCTGCAGCGCGACGTTGTGTTCGATCGACGCGCTGGCAAACTGGACGGGCAACGCCGGTGCGCGTTGGCGCCACGGCGTTGTTCATCGCCGCCCTGGCCATGCAGATCGGGCACAGATCGTCAGGGTGCCCTTGGCGATCGCCATCGTGGCTGTGATCGCTGTTGCCGGTCGGCGCAGCCGTGATGAGCGCAATCAGGCCAGCATCCGAGTGCCGACCGGGAAGGGTGTGGACGTGACCAAACGACAGCGCAAGGTTGATCGCGAGCGCGAGAAGCGCAAGCAATGATCCCTGCTTGACCTGACGTCGGAACCAGCGCATCGAACGCCCAAGCGGTGCTGCGCTGCGAATTTACATGATCATCCGACGTGGTCAATGCAGCTGTGAGAGTTCTCGCGGCGGCAAAATCACACGCGAGTAGGCGAGATCGAAGTCCGTCGCAAGAAAATCACCACTCCGCGTGCACGCGCGCGGAGAAAATCGACACCGGGCCGCGGTCGGCGTTGTAGGCGGGGTTACTGACGAACTGGTAGTCGAAGGTGGTGACGAGGCCCTTCCGGATCACCCAGGCGTAATAGGCCTCCAGAATATCCTCGGTGCGATAGTTCAGCTGGCCGTCGCCGATCAGCAGGCCGAGACCTCCCGCGGCAAACCAGGCGCGATGCGGGGCGGTGAGGGCGTTGACCGCCGCTCCGATGCCGACGGTGTCGTCGTTGCGGCCCCAAAAGCTGCCCTTGATCGAAACGCCGCCGGCCAGACTGCGATCGGCGTCGGTGAACGACACGTTTTCCGAACGGCCGTCATTCCAGCTCGCGCGCCCGAATACGCCGACGTCGTTCACGACCTGCTGTTCCAGGTTGGCGTAGACGCCGTATCTGGTGTTCTGTTTGCGTGCGACCGCCGTTGCCGTGCTGATATCGAGCGTCGGATCAGCCGCCATCGTTGCAAACACGTCGGAAAAGCTGGCCGTGCGCTCGCGATTGAAGAAGCCGCCGACGCGCAGCTTGCCGGGTTGGCCGAAGACCGTGTGGCGTTCCTCCGCCTCGGCGATCGTGCCGATCGTCCTGAAGCTCAGCGTGTCGCTGTTCGGCTCCATCGGCACCTCGAATGCGCCGGCGCGCACCGCCCAGTCGTTCCGATTGAACTCGACCACGGCGCCGCGCGTAAATCCAGGGCGGTCCGCCGGCAGGTCAAACGCCGCCAATTCCCACAAGGCCCAGTTCATGAAATCGGCCCGTGGATCGTGCGCGTAACTGTTGGCATCGAAGATGTCGTTGATTGCGATGCGGCCGATCGTCAGCGTGACGCGATCGATATCGCGCTTGCCTGGCAGCTGGTTCGGTCCATCGGCAACGTCCTCCTGCCCGCCACCAAGACCGAAGGTCTGGCGCAGGAAGTAGCGCAGCGCGCGGACACGCGGGAATGCCACGCCGCCTTTCTGGGCTTCGCCGTTGGAGAAGCCCGCGAGGCCGCGGGTCGAGTTCAGGCCAAAGCCCTGATCGGATTCGGGATTGAAGTAGATCTCGCCACCGTCCCAGACGCGCCAGCCGAGGAAAGCGGTGGCCGTCCACAACTCGCGTCCCTGGCCTTTACCCGACAGGCTGTTCGGGCCGACATAGGGCGAGCGGAAGCTCGGATAAGCCTGCTCGAGGAACGTGGTCTGCGCGTGCACATTCCAGTTGCCGGAAGTCGGCTCTTTGAGCTCGTCGATCGAGTTGCCTTTTGCGTTTTCTTGCGCGGTCGGCATGAACAGCTTGTAGTTCAGCCCGGCCTTCACCTCGTGGAAGCGCGGCGTGACGTTGAGGGTGCCGCCCAGTGCGGTCTCGACATTGAAGTTGCGCGTTTCCAGATCGACGTAATCGTATTGCAGCCGCGCGCTCCACGGCCCGCCCACCGCGATTTCGACACCGGCGCCTGCGGTCCAGCCGACGTGGACATGATGTCGCTCGACAATGGGCGTAACGCCGCCGACGTCGTTGACGGTGATGTTGGTGCGGGCCCAGCCGAGCCCCGCGGTGACATAGGGCAGCCACGCGCCGATGCTGTAGCCCGCAGTGAGGCGTGCCGAACCGTAGGCCTCGAACGCCGTGTTGAACGGCGTCGGGCGGGTCTTGGTCGTATCGATCGCGTCGGCAAAGGTGACCTCGCCCTCGGCGCCGAGCACAACGTGGTTGGCGAACTGGGTGCGATAGCCCCCCTGGAAGCCGCCGGCGAGGCCGGTGATCGAGGCCGGAAGGACGACGCCGTAGTTGAGCAGCGCATTGGTGCCCGCGCCGAAGCTGCCGTTGCCGTAACCGACATGGCCGCCGACATAGAAGCCGGTCCAGTCGTAGACGATGGCCACGGCGCGCGGCGCCTTGGTGGGCAGGTCGGCGGCGGCGAGCGGCGAGGACAGCAGCGCTGCCGCGGTCATCGCGGTTGCGGTCGTAAGCGGGCTCCGTCTCGTGCCGCACGGAAAAATCAATTCGCAAATCATTCGGCCAGCCAACTCAAATCCCATCCGATCCATAGCGGTCGCTGCGGCGCCGCAGTAGTGCGTAGAGACCACGCTGCGCAGCATTTTCATCCCGGCTGGGCCGGTCGCTGGATCAGGCTCAAGCGCTTCGCCATTTTGTCACATATTGGCGCGCTCAATCGACGCAGGGGCGGGTGCCGCGAGCTACCGCGGATTATCGAGGTTGAACAGCTCCCGCACTCTCATCCTAGGCATGCAGATGCAATCAACCAGCTCCTTCTGGCGAAGCGGCTCGTCGAACGGGCCGCAATTCCCGTGGCCAGCGTACGCCGGCAGGCTCTGTCGTCCGGTCGGAATGAGGTGAATATCATTGGTGCGGGCCTGCCGGCCGCAGTGAGCGGACCGCAGTGAGTTCAGCGCCGCTCGGTCTGTCAGGTTCGCGTCCGCGACAACGAGGCTGGGCGGCGCCGCACGAGCCGCAGCCGTCGATCGCAATGATCGACGGCTTGATTGTCACCGGCTGCTCGCTCGAAGATGGCGCGATCAGGTGCCGTCGCGCGACTATACCGGGGTGGGTATGGCGCGCGACTTGCGGGCAGGGCGTGCCCTCACTGGGTCAGTCGCGCCTGTGCGACGGCCTTCTTGAACAAGGCATTCATGGCATCCGAAATGCCGTCGTTCGGACCGACCTCGAAATAATACCCCGGCGAGGCGCAGCTCTTCATGTTCTGGGCGATTTCGCTGTTCGGCGATGGTGCGAACGGACCCTGGTTGAACGGATTGATCCAGGTCATGTACCAGCTATTGCTCGTCACCGATTGGTAGGTTGTGTACAGCACCGCGATCTGGACGCCACGGCTTTTCATCGCGGCGCAGTTTGTCTGGTTGAACGGCTCCTGGCAGCGGCCGCCGGTCGTCGTCTTTGTACAGGTCGAGGGATAGTGGGCGTCAGCGACACCGTCCGAGACAAAGAACAGAAACTTTTGCGGCGCGGCCGACGTCCCGCTCCCCGGCGTCGGGATCGCGGTGTTCATTGAGGTGAACGTGTTGTCGAAATCGGTGCACTGGTCGCTGTTGTAGTTCTGATAGGGAATGGTCATCAGGTCGATGTTGCCGGCCGCGGTCTTGGCCGTAGTCAGACTGCTGGTCAGTGACTGGATCGTGGTGAGCCCGAGCGACGCGCAATCTGCCCCGAACGTATAGATCGCCATCCGGAACTGGTTTGGGACAATTGTCGTGTTGGTCGCGGTGTCCATCAGCGATTGAGTGGCCTGGCGCACGACGTCCATCCGCATCGTCACGCCGTTGTTTTTCGCAATATAGTAATAGTTGCCGGTGGGATCGAGCAGGCTGTGGTTGGACGGCTTGTAGGTGTTGTGACAGGCGAATGCACAGGTGCCTTCTTCACCGCTCACGGTGAGGGTCTGCAACTTGGTGATGTCGGCTTGCGTCGCCCCAAGGCCCATCGACGGTGTGTTGTCGAGCAGCAGGTAGAAGTCGATGTAGATCGGCAAACTGTTTTTCGCGGTTGATGAGGCGCTGAATGGGATGGTGGCGAATCCCATCACTCCCAGAATGTTCGTCGGAGTCGAGCCGGTGAAGCTGATGACAGCGGTTCGCGTGCCGCCGCTGTCGGTAACGTTGACGGTAAGGCTGTTGGTGGCGAGCCCCAGGGCAGACGCCTGTGCGTTGAAGAAGTTTTGCGCGTCGGACTGCGCCGTGGATGTGCTCGAGGTCAGTTCGTTCTTGCTGACCGCAACGAGGGCGGCGGTATCGGCGACGGCCTGCAGCTTGGTGCGAGCCCGATAGGCGATGCTGTAGTCGATCCCGGCACCGACCGCGCCCAGTGTCGGGATGGCGGCAATGGCGAGAATCACGGCGACATTGCCGCGTCTGTCGCGGCCAAATGACGCCAGTTTACTTGACATCTTCCGGCAAAAACGGGCCAAACCGGCAATCGATCGCATAACCGTCATCATGGAAATCCATCACGAATGCACTGCCGCGATAGAAGCCGATCAGGCGCAAAGGATTGGTAAACTTGACCTGAGAAAAGGCCCTATACCTTAAGCACAGGGGGTTTCCGCGCCTGCGTCATTCGGTCTGGCCGGTCAGGCGACGATCGGTCAGCAGGCCCAGTTTTTCAGCCATTCGGACCAGGTCGACGAGGGATCTGGCATCCATCTTTCATCAGCTGTGCACGATGAACCTTAACCGTGATTTCGCTTAGTCCGAGCCGGGCCGCGGCGACCTTGTTCAGCAGCGCCCCTCAACGACAAGACCCACATGATCCCAAGCCGGCTGAACGAAACAGGCTGTCGAGGCTTTCAAGCACGGCATCATCTACAACCCCGTGAGCCTCGATGATCGAACGGCTGATGGCAGGTCCCGCGCCCGGCCCTTGGGGTTTCGTCGCTTAGAAGGCGTCAAACAGTCGATCGAAATTGACTTCGATCTTTCTGCGCCGCTGTCGCTTGATTGCGAGATGACTGGTCGTCGTGTTGTTTGTCAGCACGGTCATGTCACCGGCGCGGCCACCTCGCTCGATCGCCTCGACTGCGTTGAACAGCAAGTTCAGGATCACTTGCTGTAGCTGAACCTGGTCGCCGCGCACTCGCGGACGATCAACCTAGAGCTCGGTGCGCAGCGGGATGCCGTGTCTTTGAATGTCCCTCTGTGCCAGGGCAAGCGTCGCGGAGACGGCGTCATTGAGATCGAACGCGAGCGATTGTGCGGGAGGGCTGAGCGTCGGCTTTGATCTGGTCCCGGAGCGGTCGGGTTCGAGCCTTCACCAATCAATCGGCAAGCAGGCATGCTCTAATTGCAAATCAGTCGCATTAGCAAAAATCGTGAAGTTTCGCCCTCAGGCGCCACCAAAATCTCGCAAAAAATCAGAAATAACGCAGAACGACCAATCGCTTGCGCGTCACCGGTGGTCGGCAAAAACGAAGACCCGCCCGGGGGACAGCCGGGCGGGTCACGTGACGACACGGGGTGGATGAGGCGCCCGTGCGAGGGGTGCAGATCCACCGTTGGCCGTTAGAAATTGCAGACCTTGTAGCTGCCGACGTACTGGTGGAACACGTTGTACTCGGGCTGCCACCAGCAACGGCGAACCGGATAACCGACGTAGGCGGGCTGCTGGCTCGCGGCGATCGCTGAGCCGACAACGAGACCGGTGGCAAGGCCAACGCCAAGGCCGACGCCTGGGCCAGGGCCGAAACCACCACCGCCGCCGGCATTGGCCGGGGTCGTGGAAGCAATCGCGCCGACCGCGATAACCGCGGTCACGGCAAGAGCAGCAAGTTTGGTTTTGATCGACATAGGAAACTCCATCCTCTTGGGTTTAAGTTGAACGGCCCGGTGGGTCCGCATGCCCATTCGTCGGAACCCGTCGGCATCGGGTTCGAGGTGGAGTTCGGTGTTCGGTTAATGCAGCGAAAAGTGGTTATCGGGACGTAAGTTACCGCGGCGCGGGGCCTGATAACAAAGTGGTGAGGTCGAAGTTATCGACCTCCTGCAGCAATTCGCAGAACGCGCGAGCGCCGTGATCGATCACCGCGATACCTTTTTCCGCCGTTGCGAGTTTTGCATCGCCAACCGCGCCTTCGGAATTGAGATCTTGCATCGCCCATGCAAACGGCGCGGGCCGCGTGATGTTGAGCCACTTGTAATCGTAGTCGAAGCCGATGCCAGGCGACGAAAAAGACGCGAGTTTGTCACTGCGCACCAGATGCGGATATTTCGCCAGCATGATCGAGGTCTCGATCGCGCCGGCGTGGATGCCGTGGCGAAGCTCCTGTTGCGAGAACATCCCGTCGGGCGCGCCGAACCGCGACCATGCGGTAGTCACGACGAACATGTTGTGAAACACGCGCAAGTCCTGCGCGACAATTGTCATCGCAGCAGCATTGCCGCCGTGGCTCGTGACGATGACGAGCTTGCGGATGCCGGCGCCCGCGACGCTTTCGCCGATCGCTGTCCAGCTTCTTAGCGCGACGTCGGCCGGCAGCGTCAGCGTGCCGGGAAAGGCGATGTGCTCGGTCGAGATGCCGACCGTTTGCACCGGCAGGACGAGGACGCGCAGCGTCGCCGGCAGCAGCTCGCGTACCCGCGCGAGATAGACTTCCGCGATCAGCGTATCGGTGCCGAGCGGAAGATGCGGCCCGTGCTGCTCCGTGGCCGCAAGCGGCAACACCGCGATGATCCCGGCCGGATCGTCAGCGAAATCCGGCCAGGACACAGCGGCCCAATCAGAAGACGAAAATTTATCGCTCATCGGCGCGAACAACTCATGACGGGCCGTTGCTTCGTTTGTCAGCCGGGTTAATTTCGATCCAGCACAGCGGAGACTATGTCCTTTGTGAGGGGGTCCATTTGGGCCCAAAATGCCGATGGAGTCCAATAATGCGCATGGCAAAGCTTTTGCCAACGTTAACGATGTCCCTGGTCCTTGGCGCCGGGGCGGCCTCGTTCGCCATTGCGCAGACGCTGGACAAGGTGTCGTTCGGCACCAACTGGGTCGCCGAGGCCGAGCACGGCGGCTTCTTCCAGGCGGTCGCCGACGGCACCTACAAGAAGTACGGCCTCGACGTCACTATCGTTCCCGGCGGGCCGAATGTTAACAACCGCATCCTGATGACCTCCGGCAAGATCGAGTTCTTCATGTCGGCGAACACGCTGCAGCAGTTCGACGCCGTCGCCAACAACGTGCCGACGGTCGCGGTCGCCGCCATATTCCAGAAGGATCCGCAGGTGCTGCTCGCGCACCCGGAATCCAACGTGAAGAAGATCGAGGACTTGAAGCCGCTGACGCTGTTCGTCTCCAAGGAGGGCATGACGACCTATTTCCAGTGGCTGAAATCGGAATATGGCTTCGATGAGACCAAGGTGAAGCCCTACACCTTCAACCCGCAGCCCTTCCTTGCCGACAGAAAGAGCGCGATGCAGGGCTATGTCACCTCCGAGCCGTTCGCGGTTGAGAAGGAAGCGAAATTCAAGCCGACCATCGTGCTGCTCGCCGACAACGGCTTCAACACCTATTCGACGTTGATTGAGACGCGCAAGGAGTTCGCTGAATCCAAGCCTGACCTGGTGCAGCGCTTCGTCGATGCTTCGGCGATCGGCTGGTACAACTACATCTACGGCGACAACTCCGCAGGCAACGCCATGATCAAGAAGTTGAACCCGGACATGACCGACGATCTCCTGAAATACTCGGTCGACAAGATGAAGGAGTACGGCATCGTCGATTCCGGCGACGCGGTGAAGAACGGGATCGGCGCGATGACGGATGACCGGATGGCGAGCTTCTTCAACAAGATGGTCAAGGCCGGCGTGGTGAAGGGCAGTCTCGATTACAAGTCGTCCTACACGCTCCGCTTCGTCAACAAGGCGGTCGGCCTCGATCTCCGACCGAAGAACTAGGCGCGTGCAGGTCGGGCGTGGCGGCGACGATGGAGAGACGTGGTGAGCGTTGCCGCGGCCACTGAGAGCGTGACCGGAAGCGCTGCCGCCCGGCTGCGCGGGGTGACCAAGACCTACGCCAACGGCGTGGCCGCGCTCGGTCCAATCAACCTCAGCGTTCGCCGCGGCGAGTTCGTCTCGCTACTCGGACCGTCGGGCTGCGGCAAGTCGACGGCGCTCCGCATCATCGCCGGTCTGAGCGCGCCAACGTCAGGCTCGCTCGATGTTGCGGGCGCGACATCATTGGCCAGCAAGCGACGCTCGATCGGCTTCGTGTTCCAGGAACCGACGCTGATGCCGTGGGCGACGGTGCGCGACAATGTCTTTTTGCCCCTGCGTCTGATGCAGGAATCTCGCGCCGGCGCGCAAGCCAGGATCGACGAGGTGCTCGCAAATGTCGGCCTCTCCGAATTCGCCGATATCTATCCCCGGCAATTGTCCGGCGGCATGAAGATGCGCGTGTCGCTGGCCCGCGCGCTGGTCACCGATCCCGAGCTGCTGTTGATGGACGAGCCATTTGCCGCGCTCGACGAGATCACCCGCTTCAAGCTCAATAACGACCTGCTCGAATTGTGGGGCCGCCTGCGCAAGACCGTCATCTTCGTCACCCATTCGGTGTTCGAGTCGGTCTATCTCTCGCAGCGCGTGATCGTGATGACGCCGCGACCCGGCCGCATCAGCGCCGAGTTCGCGATCGAGGAAACCGAACGCTCGGAAGAATTCCGGACTTCCGCGGTCTACGCTGCCCACTGCCGCGACGTCTCGCAGGCGCTGGCGCGTTCCAGTGCGCCAAGGGTTTCTCCATGATCGAACCGGACCTGCCAACTCTGCCGCAGTCTTCGCGCGCGGGGCCGTTGCAGATCGTGCCGCCCGTTGTCGTGTTTGCGGTGTCGGTGGTCGCCTGGGACCTGCTGGTGCGGCTCAACGACATCCCGCCCTATGTGCTGCCGGGCCCGCTGCTGGTGTTCGAGACCTTGATCAAGGATCGTCAGATCCTGTTCGACGCACTCGGCGTGACGTTGGTGACGACGCTCGAAGGTTTTGTCGCCGCCTCGGTCGGCGGCATCTTGCTGGCGCTGCTGTTTAACACCTCGCGCGTCGTCGAATACTCATTCTATCCCTATGCCGTGATCCTGCAGGTCACGCCGGTCGTCGCGATCGCCCCGCTGTTGCTGATCTACTTGCCGCAGCAGGCGGCGGTGGTGGCGTGCGCCTGGATCGTCGCGTTCTTCCCGGTGCTTGCCAACACCACGCTCGGCCTCAACTCGGTCGACAAAAATCTTGCCGACCTGTTCCAGCTCTACGGCGCCTCGACCGAACAGACGCTGAAAATCCTGAAACTTCCGGCGGCGCTGCCGCACATCCTCGGAGGCTTGCGGATCGCCGGCGGGTTGTCGCTGATTGGCGCGGTGGTGGCTGAAATTGCGGCAGGCTCCGCGGGGGCCGGCTCGGGCCTCGCGTTCCGGATCGCTGAAGCCGGTTATCGCCTCAATATTCCGCGAATGTTCGCGGCATTGCTGTTGCTCTCGTTGACCGGCATTGTCATCTTCATGGCGCTGTCGCTGGTCTCGCACCTGATGCTGCGACGCTGGCACGAGAGCGCGCTCGGAAAGGAAAGCTGATGGCTGATCAACAGACCAAGCCGGACATTCTGGTCTACGGGCCGCCCAAGCCGGTCGTCATCTCAGGCCTGTCAGCCGCATTTACGCTGCACAAGTTCGAGAACCATCGCGACCTCAGCCGGCTCTCCGCAGCGGCCGCCGAAAAGATTCGCGGCGTCGCGGTGACCGAGCTGCTTCCGGTCGATGCGACCATGTTGTCGCGGCTGCCCAAGGTCGAGATCATCGCCGCCTTCGGTGTCGGCTATGATCACATCGACGTCGCCGCCGCGAAGCAGCACAACGCGGTCGTCACCCACACGCCGGACGTGTTGACCGAGGAGACCGCCGACGCCGCCATCGGCCTGTTCGTCGCGACCGTACGCGAATTCGTCAAGGCCGACCGCTACCTGCGTTCGGGCCTCTGGGCCAACCAGCCCTATGCGTTGACGCCGGCTTCGACGCGCGACCGCACAGTCGGCTTGGTCGGCATGGGCCGCATCGGCAAGGCAATCGCTCGCCGGCTCGACGCGATGCGCATTCCGGTCGTTTATCACGCGCGCCGGCCGGCCGAAGGCGTCACCTATCGGCACTACCCAAAACTGCTCGACATGGCGAAAGCGGTCGACACCCTGATCGTCATGGCCCCGGGCGGTGCCTCGACCGCGAAGATGGTCAATGCCGAGGTTTTGGGGGCGCTCGGCCCCAACGGTGTTGTCATCAACATGTCGCGCGGCTCGGTGATCGATGAGGCGGCGCTGGTCGAGGCGCTGAAGAAGGGGACGATCCTTGCCGCCGGTCTCGACGTGTATGCCAAGGAGCCGTTCGTTCCTGATGAATTGAAGGCGATGCAGAACGTCGTGCTGCTGCCGCACATCGGTTCCGCCTCGGTCCTGACCCGCCATGCTATGGACCAACTTGTGGTCGACAACCTCAAAGCCTGGTTCGAGGGCAAACTGCCGCCGACCCCGGTCCCGGAAACCCCGGTGAAAAGCAGATAGATCCGCTCGCGATAGTGCAGGTCGAAATTATGCGTCAGCCTGGTTCGCCGTCATTGCGAGCGAAGCGAAGCAATCCAGCGCCGCGAATTGGGACTGGATTGCTTCGGTGCTGCGCACCTCGCAATGACGGCAAAATTGCCGTTTCGTTCGGCGTCGGCCTTCTGGCATCAGTCGTCCTTGCTGCGCCGGTTCGCTCGCAAACCGGCCCCGATCTGGCAAAGGACATGATCGGCCAGTGGGAGCTGTCGACCGCCGAGCGCAACAAGACCTGCGTGCTGACGTTGAAGGGCGACAATACACCGTCGGGCTCTCGCCTCGAACTGGAAAAAGGTTGCGCCGACGCGCTCCCGTTCACCAAGGACATCACCGCGTGGTCGATCAAGGGCCTCGACATTGTCCGCCTGCAGGATGCCAAGGGTGAAGCGGTGATTGACTTCACCGAGGTCGAGAGCGGCATTCTCGAGGGCACGCGGAGCAGCGAGGGCGTCTACATCCTGCAAAATCTCGCGGCAGCCCGCGCGCTGTCGAAATCGACCGACATGATGATCGGCGACTGGGCCGTCGTGCGCGAGAGCGGCCGCTCCATCTGCGGCCTGACGCTGACCAACAACGACGCCGGCAATGACAATTTCCAGCTGTTCCTGAAGCCGCGCTGCGATCCCGCGATCGCAAGCTTTAATCCGACGATGTGGCGGCTGGAGCGCGGCGAATTGCAGTTCATCGCACCGAACGGCGAAGCCTGGCATTTCGAGGCCGACGACAACGCGCAATGGCGGCGCGTGCCCGACACGGCAGATCCGCTGGTGCTGGTGCGGCAGTAGCGCTCACGAAATCTTCAGCGTGATGCCGCCGTCGACCACAAGCTCGATGCCAGTGACGTAGCGGCTCTCGTCGCTCGCGAGATAGACAGCGGCGTGGGCGACGTCCCAGGCGTTACCGCCAAAGCCCATCGGCACTTGTTTGGCGCGCGCCTTCCACAGCTCCGCCTCGCCGCCGTAGACGTCTGCCAGTCCCGCCGACTTCAGTACCATCGGCGTTTCCATCAACCCCGGCAGGATCGCGTTGATGCGGATCTGCTTCGGCGCGTATTGCGCGGCCGTGGTCCGCGTCAAATGGTTCATCGCCGCCTTGGTCGCATAGTAGGTTGCGTAGGGCACGCCGGTGTAACGGATGCCGGCGATCGACGAGATGTTGATGATCGAGCCGCCGCCCTGGCGTTCCATCTCCGGGATAACGTGCTTCATGGTGAGGAAGGCGCTCTTCAAGTTGATCGCCATCACCCGGTCCCATTCCTCCTCGGCAAGCTCGACAACGCCGCCGACCGCTGCGATCCCGACATTGTTGTCGAGGATGTCGATGCGGCCGTAGGTGTCGCGACAAGCCCTGACCATAGCCTCGACCTGGGCGGCCCTGGTCACGTCGGCGGTGAACGGCACCGCATCGCCGCTCTCGTCTCGAATCAACGCGACCGTTTCCGCCGCCGCCGCATCATTGATATCGGCGCACAGGACCTTTGCGCCCTCGCGGGCAAACGCGACGGCAGTTGCCTTGCCATTGCCCCAACCTGGGCCGCTCGAGCCGGCGCCGACAACGATTGCGACCTTATCCTTGAGGCGGTTTGTCATTTGGCAGGCCTTATCGTCGCAAGGAGTCTTCCGCCTCGGCGCTCGAACTGACCAGCCCGCCACAGCCGTGCATGAGCGAACGCTCGGAATTCGCCGCCGACGTCGAACCGTCTAGCGACGAATCCGAAAGCGCTCTGCGGCCTCGGTATGCTGGACATATTCCACCACAAGCCCGTCAGCGTGTCGGAGCCTCGTCTGAAACCCGGTCGGGACTGGTGTCACCCGCTGCAGGACAACCGCGCCCAGTGGAACGAGAGTTTCTGCC
This sequence comes from uncultured Alphaproteobacteria bacterium, assembly GCA_963763485.1. GTDB lineage: Bacteria > Pseudomonadota > Alphaproteobacteria > Rhizobiales > Xanthobacteraceae > CAWCKS01. Next base: position 73,207 of record CAVXOW010000005.1, read on the forward strand.
ACGGCATCGATGTCCTCGACAAGCACCGTCAATAGCGTGGCCCTGAATGGAGCGATTGCATCCGGCGCACCCGCAATGATCATGAACGATGCGACAGGCGACGATACGGATGCCAATTCGAGGCCGCGTTCGCGAAACGGAAAGCGCAATGAGCAACTGCCGCCAGTGAGAGCCTCGTAGAATGCGATCGTGGGCTCGAGCAATTCCGGCGCCACGAAGATGCGAGTCTGTGTCTCGCGCAGGCGCAGTCGACCCATTGCCTTATCCTTCTTTGGAGCCGCAACTTGGTCCTTGAGACGATTTGTCATGCGGCAAGTCTGAGTGTCGCGAGGAAGTCCTTCGCCTCGGTATTGAACCGGTCCGGGCGCTGCAATGGCGCAAAATGACTGACGTCTGGAAGAATCGATAGAGCGGCGTTCGGCAGCGTCTTTGCAAGATAGGCGGCGTGCTCGTCCTTGATGAATTCGTCGTGTTCGGCCTGCACGATCCGCACCGGCACGTTGATGCGGGCGAGATCGGCAGCCGAATAATCCGGCTGCGTTCGCTGCATCAGGCCGACGGCCTCGACGAACGCCTTGAACTTATCAGGCGTCGCCGACAGCGCTGCAAAATCCTTGGTGTGGCGGCTGAAGCAGCGCTTCAGCGCCGGCGTCGGCTCGAACGGCTTGTTGCCCGATGGGTCCATCTTGCAGGCGAAGAAGAACACGCCCGTGACGCGCTCCGGCGCCTTGTCCGCGAGGATCAACGCGATGATCGCGCCGTCGCTCCAGCCGACCAGCGCCGCGCGCTCGACGCCGGCCCGGTCCATCACTGCAAGCACATCGGTCGCCATCAAGTCGTAGGAGAATGGTCGCCCGTCGCGCGTACTGCGGCCGTGGCCGCGGCTGTCGATCACGACGACGCGGTATCCGGCGGCAACCAGGTCAGGCACCTGATATCCCCAGTTGCCGCTGTGGCCGAGGCCACCGTGCAGCAAGATAGCGGGAGGGCCGGCGCCGTAGCTGGCGTACCAGATGCGTGCGCCATCATGATCGACGTAGCCCTGTCCTGCCGCCGGCGGCAGCGGTGGCGCGCCCCGAGCATCGAACAGTTCGAGTTCATCGTCGTGCATCTTCGATCTCCGCCTCTTGCGATGATCGCGCGCGCGGCCGGCTAAATCAACCGCAGCCCTTTCAGTGTCGCGTGACCGTTGCGGCCGACGATGATGTGGTCGTGGATGGCGATGCCAAGCGGTTTTGCAATATCGACGATCTGCTTCGTCATGTGCACATCAGCGCTCGACGGCGTCGGATCACCACTCGGGTGGTTGTGCACCAGAATGATGGCGGTCGCCGACAGCTCCAGCGCGCGCTTCACCACCTCGCGCGGATAGACCGGCGTGTGATCGACGGTGCCAGTCTGCTGCACCTCGTCGGCGATCAGCTGGTTCTTCTTGTCGAGAAACAGGATCCTGAACTGCTCCTTCTCCGCGAACGCCATCGCCGTGCGGCAATAGTCGATCACCGCGGCGCCCGATGACAGCACCTGCCGCTGCTTTACCTCACCCCTTGCGATGCGGCTGGCGCTCGCCGCGATCAGCTTGATCTCGGTGATGATCTCGTGACCGACACCATCGACTTCAGCCAAACGTGCCTCGGGCGCGTGCATCACTTCGGCGAACGATCCGAATTTCTCGATCAGCTCCTTCGCGAGCGGCTTCATGTCGCCTCGCGGCTGCGCGCTGAACAGCACCAGCTCGAGCATTTCATAGTCGGCCAGCGCGTCGGCCCCCGCCGCGCGAAAGCGGTCGCGTAACCGCCTACGATGGCCGTGATAGTGCGGGGTTTTCTTGGGTTGCTCCGGGGACGACATGCACCCAGCATGCCCGCGCGGCCGGCAATTGCAACTGGAAGGTTAGCGGTACGGCGGCTTGTCGAGCTTGCGCGGCGACAGCGTAAAGATCTCGCAGCCGGTATCGGTGACGCCGATCGTATGCTCGAACTGCGCCGACAGCGAGCGGTCGCGGGTCACCGCGGTCCAGCCGTCCGAGAGGATTTTGACATGCGGCTTGCCGAGATTGATCATCGGCTCGATGGTGAAGAACATGCCGGGATGCAGCACGATGCCCTCGCCGGGGCGGCCGACATGGATGATGTTCGGCTCGTCGTGGAACATGCGCCCGAGGCCATGACCGCAGAAGTCGCGGACCACGCTCATCTGTTGCGGTTCGACATAGCTCTGGATCGCATGACCGATGTCGCCGGTGGTGGCGCCCGGTTTCACCGCGGCAATGCCGCGCATCATCGCCTCGTGCGTCACGTCGATCAGCCGCTCGGCCTTGCGCGAGATTTCGCCAACCGGATACATCCGGCTGGAATCGCCGTGCCAGCCGTCGACGATAAAGGTGACATCGATGTTGACGATGTCGCCTTCCTTCATCGGCCGGTCGCCCGGCATGCCGTGGCAAACCACGTGGTTGAGCGAGGTGCAGGTCGAGTAGCGGTAGCCGCGGTACATCAAGGTCGCCGGGCGGGCGCCGTGGCCGAGCGCGAACTCGCGCACGACGTCATCAATCCGCGAACTCGGTGCCCCCGGCTTGACCTCGTCGACCAGCACATCGAGGCATTCGGCGACCAGGGCGCCAGCCTTGCGCATGCCGGCAAAGGCTGCGGGTCCATGAAGTTTGATCTGTCCGGTCTTGCGGAGGGGTGCCTGGCTAGCTTCGACGTAGGCCATGGTCTGCGTAGTATTGCTCTATACCGTTGATTTCAGGAAGAATTCGGTCCGCCTGCTGCTGTAATGTATACCATGGCGGCCTTAGCGCAAGCTTGACGACTGCGCAGATCAGGGCCGCTCTGATCAGGCGACGATCGGCACGGCAGCCGCCAGAAAGACGCCGTCGCTGCCGACCCGGCAGGTATAGGCCAACGCCTCGACGCCTTCCGCACGGGCCTTGTCGAAGGCCGCGCCATAGGCCGGGTCGATGTCGCGGGCGAGATCGAACGAATTCGCCGACGCAATCTGGATCACGAACAACATCACCGCGCGGGAGCCCGCCCGGACCATGGCGCCGAGTTCCTCCAGATGCCGGGCGCCCCGGTCGGTGACCGAATCCGGAAATTCCGCAAGGCCCTGCCGGCGCATCAGATGCACGTTCTTGACCTCGACGTAGCAGTCCGGCCGGCCTGCCTGTTGCAGCAAAAAGTCGACGCGCGAGGCGCGGCCATAGCGCACCTCGCGGCGGATGGTCTCGTAGCCCGTGAGTTCGGCGATCGCGCCGGCGGTCAAGGCCTCGGCGACGATGGCGTTGGGGTTGCTCGTGTTGATGCCGACCAGTTCAGGGCCGCCGCCGAAATCGACCTCGATCAGCTCGAGCGACAGCGGCAGCTTGCGCTTCAGGTTGGGTGAGCGCGACAGCCACACTCGCGAGCCGGGCGCCTGCAGGCCCATCATCGATCCGGGGTTGGCGACATGCACCGTTTCGATACCGCCGTCGTCGAGCCTCACGTCGGCGAGAAAACGCTTGTAGCGCTTGATCAGCGTCGCCGGGATCAGCTCTGAGCAGTACCGCATGGGCTAATCGCGCGCGGCGTCCATCACCGCCTCAATCGGCAACGCGCTGCGCACGCGGATATCGCGCACCGGGTAGGGCACCTGGATGCCCTCGCGCTTGAAGGCATCCCACAGCGCCATCATCACGTCGCTGCGCACGTTGCCCATGCCGGCTTCCGGATCGTTGATCCAGAACGTCAGTGAGTATCTCATGCCGTAGTCGGCGAACTCCGTGAGCAGGCACACCGGCGCATGCACGTCGGTGACGCGCGGTGTCCTTGCCGCGATCTCGCAGGCGAGCTGGCAGACGACCTTTGGGTCGGCATCATAGTTGGTGCCGAACTTCACCTCGACCAAGGTGTTGCGATCGCGATAGGTCCAGTTGACGACTTTTTGCGTGACAAGGTCTTCGTTCGGGATCAGAAACTCGCGGCCGTCGCCTGCCGCTACCGAGATGTAGCGGACGTTCATCGTGCTGACGCGACCGAAATTGTCGCCGATGGTGACGAGGTCGCCGGGCTTCACCGACTTGTCGACGAGCAGGATGATGCCGCTGATGAAGTTGGCGACGATCTTCTGCAGGCCGAAGCCGAGGCCCACGCCGATCGCGCCGCCGAAGATCGTCAGCGCCGACAGGTCGATGCCGACCGAGCTCAAAACGATCACGACCGCAAGCACGATCAGCGCGATGCTGGCGAGCTTGGAGATCAGAACCTGTGCAGAGGGCGTCAGGTCTCCGCTACGCGACAACCAGGTGTCGACGAACTTGCCGATCAGGCCTGCGACCCAGATCGCAAGCGACAGCAGCACGGCGACCTTCAGAATCAGGAGCGGAGTCAGGCGGAGGCCGCCGATGGTGATGGCGACGGAATCGAGCGCCGCCGTGACCGGATCGAGCAGGCCGAGGATCGACAGGGCGGCGATCAGGAAGGCAACGACCGCAATGACACGAACCAGCAGTTGATCACGCACGATCCCCGCCATCAGGCGGATCACGAGCCATGCGGTCGCCAGCGAGGCGGCGACCGCGAGCACATAGCTATGGCTCGGCCAGGTCATGAGCAGCATTGATGCACGCATGATCCCGACGAACAGCGCGAAAAACGCGACGGTGAGGCTGCCGAACAGGGCGCGGACAAAACGCCGCACGGCGCCCGGCATGCCCATGGCGGAGGAGGTGAGGTCGACACGCGAGCGCAGGATTGCGGCGAGGATGCGCGCCGCACCCGCGGCCATAAGCAAAAGGCCGATCTGGTACCAGAACCACGACCAGGTCAGCTCGGCGCCGACTGAGCGGAACGCGCTCAGGATGGCGTTGATCACCTCGTTCAGATCATTCAGTTCAGGCATCGCGGGACCTTGCGCGCAACACGGGTACTCGCACTGATTCGCGGCCAGTGCAGAATTTCACAGTCAGCAGCGACTGACTACGCGACCGACCACAGTGAAACAAGTCATCCGCCGGCGACTTCACGACGCAAGATAATAGGGTTGGCGCAACCCGACCGCGACGATAAGGATGGCGGATATCCTGGTCGAATGCGGAACAAGCATGGCGCTGCTCGATCACATGAGCATAGCGGTTTTTCTCGGGGCGGTTCTCGTGATGGCGGGAATCCTTTCGAGCCTGATCGCGCTCCGGTTTGGCGCGCCGCTGCTGCTGGTGTTCCTGTTCGTCGGCATGCTCGCCGGCGAATCGGGACCTGGCGGCCTGGCGTTCGACAATGTCGAGGCGACATACCTGGTCGGCTCGATCGCGCTTGCCTTGATCCTGTTCGACGGCGGGCTGCGCACGCGGTTTTCCGCGATTCGCGCGGTGCTGCCGCCGGCAGCGACGCTCGCCACGCTTGGCGTGTTGCTGACCGCGGCGATCACGGCCCCGGTCGCGAAATACGCGCTCGACATCAGCTGGAACGAGTCGCTCTTGATGGGGGCTGTTCTCGCATCTACCGATGCGGCGGCCGTGTTCCTCTTGATCCACAGCCGCGGCTTGCGGTTGCGGCCGCGCGTTGGCGCGACCCTCGAAGTCGAGTCGGGCACCAATGATCCGTTCGCGATCTTCCTGACGCTGATCCTGGTCGAGCTGCTCTCGGTCGGCAAAAGCACGCCGGGTCATGTCGCGCTGGAGTTTGCACAGGAAGCCGGCCTCGGCGCGATCATTGGTTTCGCGGGAGGGAGAATGGTTGTCATCGCGCTCAATCGACTGGCTCTCCCGCAGGGCTTGCACGCGCCGTTCGTGACCACCGCGGCACTCGTGATATTCGGGATCGCCCAGATCGGCCATGCCTCGGGATTCCTCGCGGTTTATCTCGCCGGAATCCTGATCGGCAACCGGCCAACCCGCGCGCACAACTCGGTGGTGGCGTTTCTCGACGCGGTCACCTGGCTCGCGCAAATCGTGATGTTCGTGCTGCTCGGCCTGCTGGTCGGTCCGCGGCGGCTCCTGACCAGCATCGGCCCGGAACTCGTCATCGCGCTGACCCTGATGCTGATCGCGCGTCCGCTGGCCGTGGTGATCTGTCTCGCGCCGTTTCGCTTTCCGTGGCGGGAAAAAATCTTCATCGCCTGGGTCGGCCTGCGCGGCGCGGTCGCGATCTTCCTGGCATCGATCCCCATGCTGATCGGCCTGTCGAAAGCCTACCTCTATTTCGACGTCGCCTTCGTCGTCGTCATCGTCTCGCTGTTGGTGCAAGGCTGGACCCTGACTCTGGCGGCACGCCGGCTGCACGTCTCGCTGCCGCGCACCGACCGCGCGCCGCGCCGCATCGAACTCGATCTGCCCGGCCAGCTCGAGCAGGAGCTGGTCGGCTATTCCGTCCGCCGCAACAGCTTGTTCCTGCGGCGCGGCCTGGTGCCGTCGTGGTCAAAACCGACGCTGGTGATCCGCGACAAGCACATCCTGTCGCCGGCGGAAGCCTCGCCTGTCGTCGCCGGCGACTACATCTACCTGCTGGCGCCGCCGGAAAAGGCCGAAGCACTCGACCGCTTCTTCGTCGACATGCCGCCGGTGGCGGCGCCCGATCCGCATCTGCTTGGCGACTTCACCGTTTCCGGCGAGATCACGCTTGCGGATCTCGCCGCGGTCTATGGAATGAGGGTCGAGCCTGCCCAGGCCGCGCTGTCGCTCGCCGACTATTTCGACGTCAACCTCGACCACGCGCCTGTCGTCAACGACACCTTGCCGCTCGACGAGATCGTGTTGGTGGCGCGCAGCATCTCCGGCCATCGCGTCAATCTGGTCGGCCTCCGTCTGCCGGAAGAGGAGGAGCCGGCTGCCGGGCCACCGTCATTCATGGTTCGCGCCCGCGATCTCATGCGGCGCGCCTGGTCTGCGGTCGTCGAAGCCTGAGCGGTAGCCTGCGTGAACCCGCGCGGTCATGGTTGCGACACAAGAAGTCGATAGGTCCGCTGCCGTCGCATGCCGTTATTTTTCCCAAAGCCGTCGACCAGTCTGCGCCCGCGTGCCGGTTTGCTCGCGATGGTGCTGTTTGCGTTCGTGCCGGCGAAGGCCGGCGCAGCGGAATCGCCGGAGTGGACACGTTGCCGGGATGTCTCGGGTATTTCACAGGCCCAGGCGATTGACGCCTGCACGTCGTTGCTGCAGGCGTCGACAAATGCATCAAGCCGCTCATTCGTGCTCGCGTTGCGTGGCCGGCAATATTATCTCGCCGAGAAGTACGATCAGGCGATCGCGGATTTCGACGCCGCGATAGGCGTCGATCCGGACTTGCCCCAGCCGCTGCATTACCGAGGCCTCTCCTACGCCGCGAAGGGCGATCTCGATCGTGCGATCGCCGACTTCACCAAAGTCATCGCACTCGAACCGGGCTTTGCGCCGGCCTGGTTCCGGCGCGGGCTTGCCTACTACGGCAAGAACGATTTCGACCACGCGATCGCGGATTTCGATCAGTCCATCGCGCGCGATCCCGCCGATGGCATCAGCTATCATTACCGGGGCTTGAGCCACAGCAAGCGGAACGAACCGGGACCCGCGATCGCTGACTTCAACGAGGTCATCAAGCGCGATGCGCGGGACGCGCTGGCCTATTACAACCGGGGCAACGCCTACATGGCCAGGAGCGACAGGGCCCACGCGTTGGCCGACTATGATCACGCAGTCGCGCTCGATCCTCGCGACACGCGCTTCCTCGACGCTCGCGGCGATCTCAGGCGTGCCAATGGCGATCTTGAAGGCGCGCTGACCGATCTCAACGCCGTGCTACAGTTCAAGCCGGCAGATCAAAAGGCGCTGCTGAGCAGGAGCAGCGTCTATGCCGCCAAGGGCGATCGCGCGAAGTCGGAGATGGACTATGCCGTCGCCGTAACCAACCTGCTGCAACAGTCGATGCTCTATCCGGACGAAGCCAGGCGGAAGCGCGACGAGGGCGATGTCCGTGTGACATTCGCCATCGACCGGGACGGCAAGGTGACGTCGAGTGCCGTCACCACGCCGTCCACGAATGCGCTGCTGGATCGGGAGGCCTTGGCCATGATCAACCGGGCGCAACCGTTTCCCCCGCCTGCGCTGATTGGCAAGGATTCCGAGGAATTCGCGACGACGATCAGGTTCAAGTTGAACTGATCGAATCCCCGCGACAGGCCGCGGATCGAAAGCATCACGCCAGCGACGGCGCCTGCAAAACCTCCACCCCGCCGCGCGCGGCGATACGGCCCTGCTGCACCATGATAACCTGGGTCGCGAGCGCGCGGACCTCGTCGGCGCTGTGGCTGACATAGATCATCGGGATCGCGCTCTGGTCGCGCAAGCGTACGAGATAAGGCAGGATATCGGCCTTGCGCTCCTCGTCGAGCGAGCCCAGCGGCTCATCGAGCAGCAGCAACCTTGGTCGCGACAGCAGCGCCCGGCCAAGCGCCACGCGCTGCTTCTCGCCGCCCGACAGCTTGCCCGGACGCCGCGTCAGCAGGTCATCCAGATCGAGCAGCTTCGTGACCCGTGCCGCTTCGGCTTCATCCCGGACCAGGCTATTCATGCGCCGACCATAGTCGAGATTCTCCGCGACGCTCAGGTGCGGGAACAGCCGCGCGTCCTGGAACACGTAGCCGATACGACGGCGGTAGGCGGGCAGATGGGTGCCGGCCGCCGTGTCGTCCAAAATTTCGCCGTCGAGCTCGATCGCCCCGCGGTCGGGCCGCAACAGTCCGGCAATCATGCTGATGATCGAGGTCTTGCCGGCGCCGGAACGGCCGAACAATGCGGTGACGCCGCCGGCGCTGTCGAAGTTCGCTTCGATCGTCAGCTGTTCAAATCGTTTGGTGATGTCAACGCGCAGCATGATTACTCACCGCGCAGACGAAGCACGGCGCGCCGCGCGAACCATTCCGAGGCAACCAGCGCCGCAAACGCGATCAACAGCGAGAACACGATCAGCTGCAGCGCGGCAAAATCTCCATTCGGCGTCTGGATCAGGGCGTAGATCGCCGACGAGATGGTCTGCGTCTCGCCCGGAATGTTCGAGACGAACGTGATGGTCGCACCGAACTCGCCGAGCGCCTTGGCGAAGCACAACACCATGCCGGCGATGATGCCGGGCAGCGCCAGCGGAAACGTCACCGACGAGAACACGTTCAGCGGAGAAGCGCCGAGCGTGGTGGCGGCCTGTTCGAGCCTGAGGTCGACGGCCTCGAACGAAATCCGGATCGGCCGCACCAGCAGCGGAAATCCCATGACGCCGCAGGCGAGCGCCGCTCCGGTCCAGCGGAATGCCAGCACGATACCGAACTGGCCAAGAAATTCGCCGACCGCGCCGTGCCGGCCGAAGGTCAGCAGCAGCAGGTAGCCGGTGACGACGGGCGGCAGCACCAGCGGCAGGTGCACCAGCGCCTCCAGAAGAATCTTGCCCGGAAAATTCTTGCGTGACAGCAGCCACGCCACGCCGATGCCGAGCGGCGTGGCGACAAGCGTTGCCACCACGGCTATCCGCAGCGTCAGCGCAATCGCGGTCCAGCCGGTCGGGGTAATGTCGAACACGAAAGCTTACGAGGTGGGGCGAACGAGAACCGTGAACCCGTATTTTTCAAAGATGCCCTTCGATGCCGACGAGCGTACATAGGCAAGGTAGTCGGCCGCCTCGGGTCTGGCGGTTGCAGTCACAGCAAACGGATAGATCACCGGCGGATAGGAGTCTTGCGGAAAGCTGCCGACGATCTTGACGCCCGGTTCAACCTTGGCATCGGTCTCATAGACGATGCCGAGCACGGCTTCCTTGCGGGCAACCAGCGTCAGCGCGGCGCGGACGTTGTCGGACATCGCAAATTTTGACTGCGCCGCGCTCCAGGAACCAAGCTTCTCCAGCGCAGCCTTGGCGTATTTGCCAACCGGCACCGACGCGACGTCACCAGTTGCGATCTTGCCATCACCGGCAAGCCTGGCAAGATCGAAGCCGGGCCCGATCTGCACGGTCGAAATATCGGATTCCTTCGGCGCGATCAGGACGAGCTTATTGCCGAGCAGGTCGACGCGGGTGCTCTCGTTGATCGTCTTCTTGGCCGTGGCGTAAGCCATCCAGTCGGTATCGGCCGAGATGAACACGTCTGCCGGAGCGCCCTGTTCGATCTGCTTTGCCAGCGTCGAGCTCGCCGCATAGCTCGCTGCGATCCTGACACCGGTCTTGGCGGTGTAGGCGGCATTGACGTCATCGAGCGCGTTCTTCAAGGACGCCGCGGCGAACACGGTGAGCGATTTTTCCTGAGCCTGGGCCGGCAGCAGGGTCGCACCGAGCAGGACGCTTGCCAACGCAAGCAGGCGAACAAAATGACGCATGGCGCACTCCATCAGAAGATCGCACGCAGGCGTCGTCGCGCCGCGAAGCGGATCTCTCTTGTCAAGGAAGCGATGGTGCGGAAGCGCCGTTCCGCGAAAAAGGCCTGACGCTTACGGCGAGGCCTGTATCGCGTTACTAACCTAGCAATTAGCGGCGCGACATGAAAGGGGCAGCGCAGCGGAACGTGAGGTCTATGGCTACGGTGCGTTCAATACGGCCTTGCAGGTCGGCGGCAGCTGCGCCAGCGTCATCGGCGGTTTCGGCTTGGGCGGCACCTTTGGCGGCTTCGGATGCAGCACCGGATCGCTGAACCAGTAGGCGAGGTCTTCCTTGCCGCAGCCATCGCGCTCCGGCGGCTCCGGTTGCGGTGTGCAGTTCGGATAGTTCGCCGGGCACTTGATGCGGATATGGAAGTGGTAGTCGTGGCCGTACATCGGCCGGATCTTCCACAGCCAGCTGTGATCGCTGCCGGCCTCGCGGCACAGCGCCTTCTTGATCGCGGCGTTGACGAAGATTCTCTCGACTTCGGGATTCTCCGCCGCGGCCTTGATGACCGCCGTATGACCGGGTGTCCAGACCTTCGGATCGATGTCGCGCCGGTCGTCGCGCACCATCATGGTGGCCGACATCTCCTCGCGCTCGACCCGCGACAGCTCGCGCTTCGGCATCGGCGTCAGCCAGACGTCGGCGTCGAGGCCGACCTGGTGGCTCGCATGGCCCGTGATCATCGGGCCGCCGCGCGGCTGCGACATGTCGCCGACCAGAAGGCCAGGCCAGCCGGAAACCTTCGGCACCTTCGCCGCCAGCTTTTCCAGCAGGCCCACCAGCTCCGGCGTGCCCCAGTTGCGGTTGCGTGACAGCCGCATCACCTGCCAGTTCGGCCCGTTGATCGGCAATGCTGCGCCGCCGGCAAGACAACCCTTGGCATAGAACCCGACGATTTGGGTCGGCTCTTTCGACGGCGCGGTCTTGCGGCCGAACAACTCCTTGGCGGCGACGTGGGGATCGTTCGGATTGGCGAGCGGCGGCAGCGGCTTTGGATCAAGCGTGCCCCTGTCCTGCGCGAGCGCACTCGCGAGCATTCCAGCAACAGCGGCGGCGACCAGCAGCAACCTGGGAATCATGGAGTTGTTATAGCCGATCTTGCCGCGGGCGTTGAGGTGTCCGATACAGTCACGCGCAGCTGAGGGGGCATGCAATGGCAAAGACAGCGGTCGATTCCAGTCGCGAGCAGCCGGTTTATCCGGATATGGCGGGCAAGGTTGCACTGGTGACCGGCGGCTCCAGCGGCATTGGTTTTGCGACCGCGCGCGCCTTCGCCCGTCAGGGTGCCCGCGTGATGATCACGAGCCGCCGCAAGAGCGCGGCGCAGCAGGCGCTGCGTAGCCTGAGCAAAGTTGGCGAGGTGCAATGGGTCGAAGCCGACGCCAGCGATGCAAAGTCGGTCGCGAGGATGATCGCAACCGTCATGAAAAGTTTCGGCGCGGCTCGATTACGCCTTCAACAACGCCGGCAGCGGCGCCCGCATCGGCCCGATCGCAAAAGCTTCGGAGGAGGCGTGGCGCAAGACCATCGACGGCTTTCTGACCTCGGCGTTCCTGTGCATGCGCGCGGAGCTCGGCGTGATGAAAAAATCCGGCGTCATCGTCAACAACGCGTCGGTCGACGGCTTGCGCGGCTATCCCTTCCCTGGCGGCTTCGCCTATTCGGCCGCGAAACATGGCGTCGTCGGCCTGACGCGCAGCGCTGCGCTCGAACACGCAAAGAGTGGCCCGCGCATCTGCGCGGTGTGCCCGGGCTGGATCGATACGCCGCCGGTCGCCGCCTGGATGCAGCGTGACGCCAAGATCGCGGCCGAAATCATCCGCCAAACCCCGCGTGGAAAAATCGGCGATCCCGACGAGGTCGCGGCCTCGGTGCTGTGGCTCTGCAGCAGCGCCGCTTCGTTTGCGGTCGGCACGATCCTGCCGATCGACGGCGGCTACATGGCATGATCCGGAAAAGCATGCCCTCGACATGATCGGGGTGGTACCGGTTTTCCGAACGAGATCATGCCCGCCAAATGGCCTGAGACGTCACGCAAGTTAAGATTGATCGCAATTGCTTCACCACGCTGGAACGCCGTGAAGCTAAAACGCCGTCTGGCCAAGCGAGATCCGTCAGGATGTCGGAGTAGCGTACCTTGCAACACTGGCTGTGCAGCGGCCTCGTCGCCGGGGCGATTGTGCTCGCAACGTCGGCCGCTACGGGCGCAAGTGCTGCCCTGCTTGTCTACATCGATCGATCGTCGCAGCGCATGGACGTCGTGGTTGACGGCGTCACGCGTTTTCGCTGGCCCATCTCCACTGGCCGCCGCGGCCTCGGCACGCCGACCGGCGTGTTCCACCCACAGATGCTGGCGCGCAGCTGGTTCTCACGCCGTTACTACAATTCGCCGATGCCGTACGCGATCTTCTTCCATCGCGGCTACGCTATCCACGGCACTTATGAACTGTCGCGGCTCGGCGGACCGGCCTCGCACGGTTGCGTCCGGTTGCATCCGCAGAATGCAGCGATCCTGTTCTCGCTGGTCCGCCAGGAGGGTCCGCGCAATACGCGGATCGTGGTCGAGTAACCCTCGATTAACTCTGCCAAACGCTGCTGAAAATTGGTGCTGATGGCCTCGGTTGTGTGCAAGGCGAGCACGTCGCGGCTCTATCCCGTCGCGGATGCTCCGGCTCCGATTGATTTTCACCAATCCAATGGCATCGGCGTGTCATCGGTTGGTCGTCTGACGACGGCCGACGACGGGCTCAGCCTGTTTGTTGCGCAGATCCGGGCCGCGCGTGTGCACTGTCCCTCCACGCCGTATGACAGAATCCGGCAAGCACACACCGTTTCTTCAGAAACATCAGTCAATTCTACGCCCGGAAGTGGGGTGAGTTTCGCGTCATGCCGCCTGTTCGGCCGCAGAAGACCAAGAACAATGGTCGGACCAGGACGATCTCGGTGCGGCGTCCCGCGCGGCCGAAGGTTAAGCGTCCGCGCGCCAAGCTTGGCCAGAAGCGCGAGCCGGCAACCGAGATTCGCGAAATCGTCCGCAAGCGCGCCGAAGCCGAGGCGGCCATCGCCGACGCCCGCCGCTCCCACGAGCGCCTGCGCGAAGCCATCGACATCCTGCCGCAAGGCATCGTCTTTCTGGACGGCGAAGGCCGCTACATCCTCTGGAACAAGAAATATTCCGAGATCTACAGCGCAACCTCGGACCTCTTCAGACCCGGTGTCCGTCTGGAAGACACCTTGCGCATTGGCGTGGCGCGCGGCGACTACCCGGAAGCCGAAGGCCGCGAGGAAGAATGGATCGCCGAGCGGCTGCAAAAACTCTATCAGCCGGGCGCGCGCCACGAGCAGCTGCTTGCCGACGGCCGCTGCATCCTGATCGAGGAGCGCTTGACGTCGGACGGCGGGGTCATCGGGCTCCGCGTCGACATCACCGAGCTGAAGCACCGCGAAGCCTCGTTCCGTCTGCTGTTCGACGGCAATCCCGTGCCGATGATTGTCTGCGCGCTGGACGATGAGAAGATTCTCGCGGTGAACGACGCCGCGATTTCGCACTACGGCTATAGCCGCTCCTCATTTGAGGCGATGTCGATCCGCGACCTGCAGGCCTTCGCCTCCGAGACGCCGTGGGTCGATGACAGCGCCGATGATGCAGCGGCCGCGAGCAAGACATGGCGTCACGTCAAGTCCGACGGCTCGCTGATTGATGTCGCAATCTATTCGCGTCGCCTCGTTCACGGTGATCGTCCGGCCATGTTGCTGTCGTTGATCGACACCACCGAGCGCCGCCGCGCGGAAGCGCGGCTTGCCTTCATGGCACAGCACGATGGGCTTACCGGCCTGCCGAATCGAACCATGCTGCGCCAGCGCATCGATGAGACCATGAGCCAGAGCCGCCGCAGCGGCCAGAAGGTCGCCGTGGTCTGCCTCGACCTCGACGACTTCAAGAGCGTCAACGAGACGCTCGGTCATGCCACGGGCGACAAGGTGTTGCGCGGCGTCGCCAAGCGGCTGCGCTCCTCGTTGCGCCAGGAGGATTTGGTCGGCCGCCTCGGCGCCGACGAGTTCATCGTCGTGCAGAGCGGGATTCTGCGGCCGGAGGAAGCATCCGACCTCGCCCGCCGGCTGCTGTCCGCAGTGACCGAGCCGTATCTGATCGAGGGCCAGACCGTTGCGATTAGCGCCCGCGCCGGCATTGCGATCGCGCCGGGTGATGGCGACGACGCCGAAAAACTCCTGAAAAACGCCGACATGGCGCTGTCGCGCGCCAAGGGCGAGGCCGGCATGACCTTCTCGTTCTTCGAGGCGGCGATGGACGCCAAGGCGCAATCGCGCCGGCGGCTCGAGACCGATCTGCGCGCTGCGATTGATGGCGAGTTGTTGCAGCCGCACTACCAGCCGCTGGTCGATTTGAAGACCGGCCAGATCACCGGCTTCGAGGCGCTGGTGCGCTGGCTGAGCGCGGAGCGCGGCTTCGTCTCGCCGGGCGAATTCATTCCCGTCGCCGAGGAGACCGGCCTGATCAATCCGCTCGGGGGTCTCGTGCTGCGCCGCGCCTGTGCCGAGGCTGCGCGCTGGCCCGATCCGGTGCGCGTCGCGGTCAACTTATCGCCGCTGCAGTTTCGCACCGGCAATCTGCTCGCGATGGTAATGGACGCGCTGAACCAGTCGGGATTGCCGGCAAAGCGCCTCGAGCTCGAGATCACCGAGACGCTGTTGATGGACAAGGGCGACCAGGTGCTTGCCACGCTGCATGCGTTGCGCGCGCTCGGCGTGCACATCTCGATGGACGATTTCGGCACCGGCTATTCGTCATTGAGTTATCTGCGCAGCTTTCCGTTCGACAAGATCAAGATCGACCAGTCGTTCGTGCGCGGGCTTGCCGCCAATAACGACGCGCAGGCGATCGTCCGTGCCATCGTCAACCTCGGCAAGGGCCTTGACGTCACCATCACCGCCGAAGGCATCGAGACCGAGGCCGAACTGTCATTCCTGCGCGCCGAAGGCTGCCATCAGGGCCAAGGCTTCCTGTTCTCGAAGGCGCGTCCGAACGACGAGGTGATGCGCCTTCTCGAGGCCCAGCGGCGGGACAGTCCGACGGACGACGAGAAGACCTGGCTCGTGGCGTAGGGCGCCAGCCCCGCTCGTCCCCGCGGAAGTCGGCCAAACACTTGTTTGGCCAGTCATGCAGGACCCACTGCGCGGCGTTGCGGATGAAATCGAACACCCGCCACGGATAGAACAGGACCGGGTTGACGATCCTCATGCCATGCCGGCGCTGCGTGCGCAGCTGGCCGTCCGGAAGCCCTTGTCGCATCATTGTTTTTGCGCGCCACACGCGGCAACAGTTTGGGCTGCGAACCTGCTCGTCCCGGCGTGCGACTGATAAGAGCCGGGTACACGACAAGGGGCCGATATGACCATGCTGGCGGACGCCGTTCCCGAACGACCAGGTCAGGCGCAATACGCGCGCTTTTCGCGCAGGCTGCGCGGCATGTTCGTCGATTGGGTGCTGGCGCTGGTCGTCATGTTTGGCGCGATCCTGATCGCGGTGGCGGTCGGCAACGAGATCTTGTCGCGCGTGCTGGCTTTTGGAGTCGTCCTGTTTTTCGTGCTGTACGAGCCGCTCCTGGTGTCGCGGACCGGCGGCACAATCGGTCACTGGTACACCAACCTGCGCGTGGTCGACGATCGCACCGGCGGTAATCTCCCGCTGCGCACCGCGTTCATTCGCGCCGGGATCAAAGCCTTTCTGGGCGCGTATTCCTCATTGGTGATGTTGGCGACACGCCGCAATCAGGCACTGCACGATCTCCTCACCCATTCGACCGTGCAGATCCGCGACGCGGCAAAGGCCAAGGCGCACCACTTCATCACCGAGCGCACCGAGCTCTCCAGCCCGACCATGCCATCGGCCCGCCGTCGCATCGGGGTGATTGCGGTCTATCTCGGTCTGACGCTGCTCGCCTATGTCATCGCGTTCGCTATCATCGTCGGGCTCGGTGGCATGTCGGATGCCTGCATCGACAACGACGTCTGCTCGGCGTCCGAGAAGGTGCTGGAGACGATCCCGGGCATCGCCTTCCTGGTCACGGCGGCTGTGCTGATCGGCCTTGGCTGGCGCGGCCGACTGTTTGGCGCGCGGCGGACGGCCTGATCAACGCCGCGAAGCGGCGATTGGCGGTTCCGCCGTTGCGCCGCTGGTGCGCAACGCGCTCTCTCTGCTCTATGCGGTCGACGGGCTGGTGGATTCGTTATAGCATATAACGATCCACTGCGCGGAGTGCCCCATGAACATCAAGGACCTGGTTGCGATCGACGTGCACACCCACGCGGAGGTGTCGTGCCGCCAGCCGCACGACGAGGTCTGGGCGCCCTATGACGAGGCGGCCAGCAAGTATTTCAAGGCGGGAAAACGGCCGACCATCGCCGAGACCATCGCTTACTACCGCGAGCGCAAGATCGGGCTCGTGATGTTCACGGTCGACTCGGAATTCGAGATCGGCGCGCGCCGTATCCCGAACGAGGAGGTCGCCGATGCCGCGCGCGAGAACAGCGACATCATGATGGCGTTTGCCTCGATCGATCCGCACAAGGGCAAGATGGGCGTGCGCGAGGCGCGCGCGCTGATCGAGGCCGGCATTATCAAAGGCTTCAAGTTCCATCCGACGGTGCAAGGCTTCTTTCCCAACGACCGCATGGCGTATCCGCTCTACGAGCTGATCGCAGCGCACAAGCTGCCGGCGGTGTTCCACACCGGCCACTCCGGGATCGGCACGGGCATGCCGGGCGGCGGCGGCTTGCGGCTCAAATATTCGAACCCGATGTATCTCGACGATGTCGCGGTCGACTTCCCCGACATGACGATCATTCTCGCGCACCCGTCATGGCCGTGGCAGGACGAGGCGTTGTCGATCTGCCTGCACAAGCCGAACGTCTACATCGACCTGTCCGGCTGGTCGCCAAAATATTTTCCGCCGCAGCTCGTGCAATACGCCAACACCCAGCTCCGCACCAAGATGCTGTTCGGCTCCGATTTTCCGCTGATCCGTCCCGATCGCTGGATCGAGGATTTCAACAGCGCCGGATTCCGCCCCGAGGTGCAGCCGCTGATCTTGCGCGAGAACGCGATCAAGGCGCTGAAGCTCGCTGCGTAGGAGGGAGACGTCGCGTGGGATGTCAGCCACGTAAGGCAAGGAGCTTGGTCGGACGCAGTCATTCCGGGGCGTGCGAAGCACGAGCCCGGAATCCATAACCACGACAGGGAGTATGGATTCCGGGCCTCGCGGCCTCGCGGCCGCTCACCCGGAATGACGAAATTCGACGGGCCGCACGTGAGCTCGCCTCAGCTATCCACCTTCAGCGCGGCAATAAAAGCTTCCTGCGGGATGTCGACCTTGCCGAACTGCCGCATCTTCTTCTTGCCTTCCTTCTGCTTCTCCAGAAGTTTTCGCTTCCGCGTGATGTCGCCGCCGTAGCATTTTGCGGTGACGTCCTTGCGCAAGGCGCGCACGGTCTCGCGCGCAATGACCTTGCCGCCGATCGCCGCCTGGATCGGGATCTGGAACATGTGCGGCGGGATCAATTCCTTCATCTTCTCGACCATGGCGCGGCCGCGGCCTTCGGCGCGGGTGCGATGCACCAGCATCGCCAGCGCGTCGACCGGCTCGGCGTTGACGAGGATCTGCATCTTGACGAGGTCGGCTTCCTTGTAATCGGTCAGGTGATAGTCGAATGAGGCATAGCCCTTCGACACCGACTTCAGCCGGTCATAGAAATCGAACACCACTTCGTTCAGCGGCAGTTCGTACTTCACCATCGCGCGCGAGCCGACATAGGTCAGCTCTTTCTGAACACCACGGCGGTCCTGGCACAGCTTCAGCACGCTGCCGAGATATTCGTCGGGGGTGAGGATCGTCGCCTCGATCCACGGCTCCTGCATCTCGGCGATCTTGACGACATCGGGCATGTCGACCGGATTGTGAATCTCGATCTCCATGCCATCGGTCAACTTCATCTTGTAAATCACCGATGGCGCGGTTGCGATCAGGTTGAGGTCGAACTCGCGCGACAGCCGCTCCTGGATGATCTCAAGATGCAGCAATCCGAGGAAGCCGCAGCGGAAGCCGAAGCCGAGCGCCGCCGAGGTTTCCATCTCGTAGCTGAAGCTGGCATCGTTCAGCCGCAGCTTGCCCATCGCCGCGCGCAGCGTTTCGAAATCAGCGGCGTCGGCCGGGAACAAGCCGCAGAACACCACCGGGATCGCCGGCCGGAAACCGGGCAGCGGCTCGGCCACCGGATGCCTGTCATCGGTGATGGTGTCGCCGACCCGAGTGTCGGCGACCTCCTTGATCGCGGCGGTGATGAAGCCGATCTCACCGGTGGTGAGCTCGTCGACGTTGACGAGTTTTGGCATGATATAGCCGACGCGCTCCACTTCGTAAGCGGCGTTGGTGCCCATCATGCGGATGCGCTGGCCCTTCTTCAGGGTGCCGTCGACCACGCGCACCAGCACGACGACGCCGAGATAGGCGTCGTACCAGCTGTCGACCAGGAGCGCCTTCAGCGTCGCGTCGCGATCGCCCTGCGGCGGCGGCAGCCGGTTGACGATCGCCTCCAGCACGTCTTCGATGCCAAGCCCGGTCTTCGCCGAAATCATCAGCGCGTTGGAGGCGTCGAGCCCGATCACATCCTCGATCTGCTGTTTGACCTTGTCCGGTTCAGCCGCCGGCAAGTCGATCTTGTTGAGGACCGGCACCACCTCATGATTGTTGTCGAGTGCCTGATAGACGTTGGCAAGCGTCTGCGCCTCGACGCCTTGCGAGGCGTCGACCACCAGCAGCGAGCCCTCGCACGCGGCGAGCGACCGGTTGACCTCGTAGGCGAAGTCGACATGGCCGGGCGTGTCGATCAGGTTGAGGATGTAATCCTTGCCGTCTTTGGCATGGTATTTCAGCCGCACCGTCTGCGCCTTGATGGTGATGCCGCGCTCGCGCTCGATGTCCATCGAATCGAGCACCTGCTCCTTCATCTCGCGCTCCGCCAGCCCGCCGGTGGTCTGGATCAGGCGGTCGGCCAGCGTCGATTTGCCGTGGTCGATATGCGCGACAATCGAGAAGTTGCGGATGTTCGAAATCGGGGTCGTCGTCATGGGCGCGGGATAGCACCGGGCAGCCGGGCGGAGCAAGGAGCGTCATGTAGGGCGCCGGATTGAAGTGGGCACCGGTCGTTCCCGGAAGTCAAACGAATTGTTTGTCCTAAAGGACATGCGCAAACTAACATCTGCTGGATGATCCAGCTTTCGGGACAGCGGATAGCTATGGCTGCGGCGGAACGATGGTCCAACCTACCGTGTGCACCCATTTGCCCCAGATCGCTGGAAATTGCAGCGGCGGGTGCGGAACAGCGTCGCCGGCGAGCGCGCGATAGGCCTCGGGCACGCGATTCGGATCGCTTTCGACCCACATCACAAGCGCGCCGCGGCGTCTCAAATCGGCAGGATCGATCCACGGCACCCGGGAGAGCTCGCCGTCGATCACCGTGCGTGGCGCTTCCTTGGCGTAGTGGCTGACATTGCCGCCGAAATACATCGGCGCGATGACGTAGGCGACCGGCTGCCCGGTTTCCGTCGCAAAGCGCGCGGCGAGCTCGCGCGCGACCGCGGCGCCCGGAAATAGCTCGGCGCGATAGGTCGGCCGTATCAGCGGATCGACCGCCATGTAGATGACAAACGCGATCACGTAGATCAGCGTTGCAACTGCCCAGGTTGCACCGAGCCGAACGAAGCGCCTGGGCTCCGTGACCGGTCCGATACGCAGCACGAGCCACAGGCCGAGGAACAGCCACAGCGGATAGCCCCACATGCCGATCAGCTTGCCGCCGGTGATGACCGAGCCCGCCAGCAGCAGCGCGCACGGGCCGAACGTCAGCAGCGTCACGATGCGACGGCTGAATGCGTCGACGTCGAACGAAACAACCTCGCCCCTCGCGACAAACAGATTTGCCGATATCGCCAGCGACGGCAGCAGCCACGCCGCTTGTCCGAGCGCGAACTCCAGCGGCCGCCAGCCATAGTCGTACCAGCCGCGCGGCGGAGTGGCGCGCGCCTCGACATAGCGCAGCGGCAGAAAATCGTTCTGTACCAGCCAGACGAGATGCGGCGCGGCGATGACAAGCGCAACGATCGCGGTGACATACGGGCCCGCCGTGCGCAGCGAAGTGCGCGCGTCGCGATCGATCAGGATGAACAGCGCCAGCGGCACCGCAAGCATGACAACGAAATATTTCGCCCAGAACGCGCCACCGAGCGCGATGCCGAGCAGCACCCAGTGCACCAGGCGCTGCGTGCGCAGCGCGTAATAGTAGGACACGCCTGCCAGCGCCCAGAATGGCAGCTGGATTACGTCATGATTGAATTTCGGCGAGGTCGAGGTGAAGTAGTGCAGGCCATCGATGATCAGCACCGCGGCCAGCGCGGCGCGCGCATTGGTCAGCGTCAGCGCCAGCCGAAACACGCACGCGAACGCCGCGACCACGGTCACCTGCGCGAACGCGTAGTACGCGATGTCGGCGTGAAACAGCCGGTAAAGAATTTCCATCGTCCACCACGGCAGCGGCGGCAGCTTGTCGTAGCCGAGCTGCCATTCATGGCCGTAGATCAGCGCCTCGATCAGGTCGAGCGGCAGGTTGGGAAACAGCAGCCACGGCGCCAGCGTCCACACGGTGATGTGAACGCTCGCGAACGCAGCGAACGCGCGCCACGGATGCTGGTCGACAAATGCGATCGCGTGTTGAGTCAGGCCGCGCGGCGCGTCGCCGCGCGCGTCGGACACGCCGGCGGCATCGTCCGTCATCAATCTTCTTCGCCGAAGCGTGAGCCGACCAGCTCGGTCAAGGCTTCGAGCGCTTCGCGGGCCTGCGGTCCCTTCGCCGTGACGGTGATGCTGGTGCCGGGCGCCGCCGCCAGCATCATCAACCCCATGATCGAGTTGCCGCCGACCGTCTCGCTGCCCCGCGTCACCGTGATTTCGGCGTTGAAGCGTTCGACCATTTGCACGAATTTTGCCGACGCGCGCGCGTGCAGGCCCCGCTTGTTGGTGATGGCAAGTTCCCTCACCAGCGGGCCGTCGCCCGGAGGAGAGGCGTTCCGCGCATCCTCCGCTGGCGCAGTCATTTGCCGGCGAGTACGCGGCTTGCGATGGTGACGTATTTGCGGCCGGCTTCCTGCGCAGCCGAGATCGCGTCCGGCAGTGAGCGGCTGTCACGGACCTTGGCGAGTTTCACCAGCATCGGCAGGTTGATGCCGGCGAGCACTTCGACCTTCGGCCGGCTCATGCAGGAGATTGCGAGGTTCGACGGAGTTCCGCCGAACATGTCGGTGAGGATGGCAACGCCATCGCCGGAATCGACGCGCTTGACGGCTTCTATGATGTCGCTTCGGCAGAGATCGGCGTCATCGTCAGCGCCGATCGTGACCGATTCGATCTGTTTTTGCGGACCCATCACATGTTCCAGCGCCGCCTTGAACTCGTCGGCGAGACGCCCATGGGTCACGAGTACCATACCAATCATCGAAAACTCCTCGTGCAGGCGCTGTTGCACTGCACGAAAGGGCCACCATGTTGACCATCCGCCTCACCCTTGCAAGGGGGGAAAATCCGCTTCCTGCCCTGCTGTGGCGTCCGGGTGACGGGTGCGGCGGGTAAAAACGTGGGGCGATAGTGGGGCTTATATGGTTACTAAATCCCTTCCGGCAATCGGTCTTATGTTACCGTCAAGGGACTTGTAACCAATATTGCAGTTACCAAAGGCAGGGCGGCAAAGCTCTTGCCGACCGGAATTCGTGACAATTTGACCTCGTTTAACCCGATTTCAAGGGCGTCCGGCGCAGGCAACCGCGCGGCATCATCGGCGTCGAGATCGACCACCAGACCGACCTGGCCGTGGCTGGCAAACGGCAATCGGCGAATACCGAGGCCGCGGACTTCGAGCAGGCCCGCGAGATTGGCCGCCGGGCGGACCACGACCGCGCCGGCCTCAACGGCCAGGTGCACGCGGTCGTCGCCGATCAGTTGCGCCGGTGCGATCACGCCGGCGCGGCCTGCCAGGATCAGGTCGAGCGCAAGCCGCGATTTGCCGGAACCGGATGGTCCCCGGATCAAAACCGCGTTGCTGCCGACCAGGACTGCAGAAGCATGGATCGTTGCGTCGAGTTCGCGCGGCGTCATGACGCCGGCAGGCGTATGATGAACCGCGCGCCGAGCACCGGCGCTTCGCCGCTGGCGTCGATCGGACCGACTCTGTTCTCGGCCCAGACCTTTCCGCCGTGTGCCTCGATGATCTGTTTTGAGATCGAAAGCCCGAGACCGGAGTTTTGGCCAAAGCTCTGGTGCGGGCGGTCGGTGTAAAACCGCTCGAAGATTTTTTCGAGCGCATCGGGACGAATGCCGGGGCCGTCGTCATCGACCGTGATCTCGATGTTGCCGCGCGCGTTGCGGCAGATCACGCGCACCGATCCTTCCGCCGGCGAGAACGATCGCGCATTCGAGATCAGGTTGGAGATCACCTGTCCGAGCCGCGAGTCGTGACCGGGCGTGAGGAACGACTCCGACACGCCGCCTTCGAAGCGCAGCTTCACCGGCACCTCGTCCTCCTGCCGGGCGCTGTTCGCGACCGAGGCCAGTGTCGTCAACAGCCGCCGCATGTCGACCGGCGCGACGTCGTTTCGTTGCAGTTCGGCATCGAGGCGGCTGGCGTCGGAGATGTCCGAGATCAGCCGATCCAGCCGGCGCACATCGTGCTCGATCACCGCAAGCAGCCGCGAGCGGCTGTTCTCGGTCTTTGCCAGCGGCAGCGTCTCGACCGCGGAGCGCAGCGACGTCAGCGGGTTCTTCAACTCATGCGAGACGTCGGCGGCAAAGCTCTCGATCGCCTCAATCCGGTTATAGAGCGCATCGGTCATCTCGCGCAGCGCGCCGGAAAGGTGGCCGATCTCGTCGCCGCGGCGGGTGAAGTCCGGGATTTCGGTGCGCGTCTTGATGCGGCGGCGCACGTGCTCGGCGGCGTCGGCAAGCCGACGCACCGGGCCTGCGATGGTGCTTGCGAGCAGGCCGGACAGCACGACCATGATGGCGGTGGCGATCGCGAACACCTTCAGGATCTTCAGCCGCTCGGCGGTCACCATATGGTCGATGTCGCCGCCTTGCGTCGACAGCAACAGCGCGCCGTGCACCGCGCGGAAGCCGAAGCGCTGCACGGGGACCGCGACCGAAACGATCACCTCGCCGCGCTCGTTGATGCGCACCATGCTTTCCTTCTGCCCGTTCAGCGCGTCGGCGACTTCGTTGTAGCCCTTGCCGTTCTCGGGTCCGAGTTCGCGATAGAGCGGCAGGTCGCCGCGATTGAGCCAGGTCCGGAACGCGATTATCGCGCGCTCGGCGATGCCCGGTTTCTCTGCGGCGGGCGGTGGCAGGTCGAAGCGCAGCACATTCTCGCGGCCATAGAGGCTGCGGCTGTCGAGGATCAATGCGCCGTCGCGATCGTAAATGCGCGCGCGCGTTGCCGTCGGCGAGATCAGGCCGCGCAGGATCGGCGCAACGCGCTCCGGATTGATCGGGAAGTCGATCCCCGAGAGCATGTCGTCGGTCGGGCCGTAGCTTTCGCCGGTCTTGAGATCGAGCAACCGGTCCGGATCGATCGTGATGGTGTTGGAGTCCGTGGCCCCGGTCGCCGCAATCGCGCGCGCGATGATTTCCGCCTGCACCAGCAAGCTTTGCGCGCGGGCGTCGATCAGGCCGGCGCGGAATTGCGATTGCGAGAGGATGATGAAAGCGAGCGCGGCAAGTCCGGCGACGTTCAGCGTGACGATGCGGCGCGTCAGGCTCGAAAACGTCAGCGCGACGAAGAAGCCGGACGCGCGCTTCAGCCACGACAGCGGCCGCCGCCACAGCTCCGCGGCGCGGATGTGCGCGTCGACGGCAACAGCGTCGGCGTCAGGCGCGATCGGCGGCGAGGGATTGTCGATCTCGTCGCTTCGCTCGAGGACGGTTCGGTCGAGCAGGGTGATGCGCTCCATTCGGCTTCTATCGGTCCGAATTTAGCAAAAAAGCCGCAGGCATATCTACGCTCAAACCGCGCAGATGCGGGCGGTCTCAGACTTCCTTAAAGCGATACCCGACGCCGTAAAGCGTTTCGATCATGTCGAAGTCGTCGTCGGCGGCCTTGAATTTCTTGCGCAGCCGCTTGATGTGGCTGTCGATGGTGCGGTCGTCGACATAGACCTGGTCGTCGTAGGCCGCGTCCATCAGCGCGTTGCGGCTCTTGACCACGCCGGGCCGGGTCGCAAGCGCCTGCAGGATCAGGAACTCGGTCACCGTCAGCGTGACCGGCTCGTTCTTCCAGGTGCAGGTGTGGCGCTCGGGGTCCATGCGCAGCAGGCCGCGCTCGAGCGTCTTCGGATCGTTCTCCTTCGGTGCCTGGGTCGGATCCTTCGGCGTCGAGCGGCGCAACACCGCCTTGACGCGTTCGACCAGCAGCCGCTGTGTGAAGGGCTTTCGAATGAAGTCGTCGGCGCCCATCTTGAGGCCGAACAACTCGTCGATCTCTTCGTCCTTGGAGGTCAGGAAGATCACCGGCAGGTCGGACTTCTGGCGCAGCCGCCGCAGCGTCTCCATCCCGTCCATCCGCGGCATCTTGATATCGAGGATCGCAAGGTCCGGCGGCGAGGTCCGAAAGCCATCCAGCGCGGACGCACCATCCGTATAGGTCATGATGCGATAGCCTTCGGATTCCAGCGCGATCGACACCGAAGTCAGGATGTTGCGATCGTCGTCGACGAGGGCGATTGTGGGCATGAAGTCTTTCCGGATGTCATACGGCCGCGGTTATTTGCGCGGAAGCTCTTCAGTGGATTGGGCACGGAGCCTGCAAACACAAGGCAGACAGCAACGCAAGCGCGGCTGAAATGTGACCGGCGCATTGGAAATCATAAATCATTTCCAATGGTTCCTGCCCCATATGAGGCCGTTCGGAGCTCTTCGCAACCGCCTTCTGCGGCAAAAAGGTGAGAATTGCAGATGTCTCAACCCACCGATTTTGACCCGATTGCCGTCGCTAAGCGGCTGTTGCGGACGTCGCCCTCCGGCGCGCTGGCCACGCTGCGCGAGGGGACTTCTAACCCCTTCTGTTCATTGGTTAATATCGGAGCCATGCCGGACGGCTCGCCGATCCTGCTGATCTCCCGATTGGCGGTCCATACCCGTAACATTATCGCTGATCGGCGGGCCTCCTTGCTGCTCAGCGAGCAGACCGCGGCGGATCCGTTGGCCGCGCCGCAAATCAGCATCACAGGCCATGCTGAGCCGCTTGCCAGAATCGGACGCCGTCGCGACCGCCCGCCGGCGCTATCTCGCCGCCCATCCATCGGCAGAACTCTTTGTGAATTTTGCGGATTTTTCGTTCTATCGGATCGCGATCGAAACCCTTCACCTGGTTGGCGGATTCGGCCGGATTTTCGACCTGTCGGGGAGTGATGTCCTGACCCAGGTGTCGGATGCCGGCACGCTGCTTGCAGCGGAGGAAGGCGCGGTCGCCCATATGAACGACGACCATCGCGATACGATGATGCTTTATGCATCAGCCCTGTTCGGAGCCGCTGCGGCGGAATGGCGCTGTTCGGGGCTTGATCCAGAGGGAATGGACATGCGGAGCGACGATGGACGCATCTTGCGTGTTAATTTTCCGCAGCGCGTCGTGACGCCTGATGCATTGCGGCGAAGTTTGAAGGATTTAGCCGATCACGCGCGGCGGTTAAGTGGTAAACCAAATTGATATGGATCAGCTTGGCAAACGCGGAGTTGCGAACTATTAGATCGCGCATTCTGAATGCTGGATCCGGCCAAGGGCCCTCGATCCGGTGACCGCGGCGCGAGGCTGGTTAACGCGACTGGTTCAAAAAGACGCGGTGTGAGGAGGAAGCTTCAGTGAAAGAGACGGGCGTGCACAACGGTGCCTTTGGCGCCGATAGATTCGGTTTCAAAAATCTCAGTGAGGTTCACTGGAATCACGGCGCGCCCGCGCTTTACGAATTCGCGCTTCGCAACGGCGAGGCCGTCGTCACCTCGGAAGGCGCGCTGTGCGCGGAGACCGGCGCTCACACCGGCCGCTCGCCGAAGGACAAGTTCACCGTCCGCGATGCCTCGAGCGAAAAGAACGTGTGGTGGGGTGGCAACCAGTCGATCACGCCGGACCAGTTCAAGCTGCTGTGCGACGATTTCATCAAGCACACCGAAGGCAAGACGCTTTACGCGCAGGACCTTTATGGTGGCGCCGATCCGAAATTCCGCATCAAGACTCGCGTCTTCACCGAGCTCGCCTGGCACTCGCTGTTCATCCGCACGCTGCTGATCCGGCCGGAGCTGAAGGAACTGGCTTCCTTCGTGCCTGAGCTGACCATCGTTACCCTGCCGTCGTTCAAAGCCGATCCCAAACGCCATGGCGTGCGTTCGGAGACCGTTGTCGCGATCGATTTCACCCGCAAGATCGTCCTGATCGGCGGGTCTTATTATGCCGGCGAGATGAAGAAGAGCGTGTTCACCACGCTGAACTACTATCTGCCCGACCAGGGCGTGATGCCGATGCACTGCTCGGCCAATGTCGGCCCCAATGGCGATACCGCGATCTTCTTCGGCCTGTCGGGCACCGGCAAGACCACGCTGTCGGCCGATCCGAACCGCACGCTGATCGGCGATGACGAGCACGGCTGGGGCGCCGACGGCGTCTTCAACTTCGAGGGCGGCTGCTACGCCAAGTGCATCAAGCTCTCGCAGGAAGCCGAGCCCGCGATCTACGCCGCGAGCCAGCGCTTCGGCGCGGTGCTCGAGAACGTCGTGCTCGATCCGGTCACGCGCGTCCGCCGATTTCGACGACGGCTCGAAGACGGAAAACACCCGCTCGGCCTATCCGCTCGACTTCATCCCGAATGCCTCGCGCACCGGTCGCGCGGGCCAGCCAAAGAATCTCGTGATGCTCGCCGCCGACGCGTTCGGCGTGATGCCGCCGATCGCCAAGCTGACGCCGGCGCAGGCGATGTATCACTTCCTGTCCGGTTACACCGCGAAGGTCGCCGGAACCGAGCGCGGCGTCACCGAGCCCGAGCCCGAATTCTCCGCCTGCTTCGGCGCGCCGTTCCTGCCGCGCCATCCCGGCGACTACGGCAACCTGCTGCGCGAATTGATCGCCAAGCACAATGTCGACTGCTGGCTGGTCAACACCGGCTGGACCGGCGGCAAGTACGGCGTCGGCCGCCGCATGCCGATCAAGGTGACGCGCACCCTGCTCACCGCGGCGCTCGACGGCAGCTTGCGCAATGCGAGCTTCCGCACCGACCGTTACTTCGGCTTCGCCGTGCCGACCTCGCTGCCGGGCGTCGAGCCGCACATTCTCGATCCGATCAAGACCTGGAAGGACAAGGCCGAGTTCGACCTGACCGCGCGCAAGCTGGTCGGCATGTTCCAGAAGAACTTTGCCAAGTACGAAGACCACGTCGACGCCGACGTCCGTGCCGCGGCACCCGAGATCAAGCTGGCGGCGGAATAAGCTTCGAGCCGAATTGCGCTGGATCAAGGAAGGCGGCCGCAAGGCCGCCTTTTGTTTTTCCACGCGCACAAAACGAGCGCGAGGAGCTTGTCATGGCCGACCCCGTCTATCCGCGCCTTCTTCGACGAAGCCACCAACACCGTCAGCTATCTCATCGCCGATCCCGCAACCAGGCGCGCCGCGGTGATCGATCCCGTGCTCGACTACGATCCGAAGAGCGGCACGGTGGACGTGCGCTCCGTCGAGACCATCCTGACGGCGGCTGCGGCCGAAAAGCTCTCGATCGACTGGACGCTGGAAACCCACGCCCATGCCGATCATCTCTCCGGCTCGCCTTATATCAAGGCGAAGACCGGCGCACGGATCGCGATCGGCGAGCACATCAAGGACGTGCAGCGCATCTTCCGCCCAGTCTTCAATGCGACCGATCTCGCTACCGACGGCAGCGACTTCGATCGCCTGTTCGCCGACGGCGAGCATTTCAAGATCGGCAATCTCGACGTCCAGGTGCTTTACACGCCGGGCCACACCCCGGCCTGCATCTCATACAAGGTCGGCGATGCGGTGTTCGTCGGCGACACCCTGTTCATGCCCGACTACGGCACGGCGCGGGCCGACTTTCCCGGCGGCGATGCGCACAAGCTCTACCGCTCGATCCAGCGGCTGCTGGCGCTGCCGCCGCAAACGCGGCTCTTCATGTGCCACGACTACAAGGCGCCGGGTCGCGATCACTACGCGTGGGAAACCACTGTTGCGGAGGAACGGCGCGCCAACGTTCATGTCGGCCATGGCGCGAGCGAAGACGCGTTCGTCGAGATGCGCAATGCGCGCGATGCGACGCTCGCGGCGCCGACGCTGCTGCTGCCGTCGATCCAGGTCAACATCCGCGCCGGACGTTTCCCGGTCGCCGAACAGAACGGCGTCCATTACCTGCAGATCCCTGTGAAGACGAAGACCGCGGCGGCGGTATTGGCTGTCGAACCGCCCCAGCCAGCCGCGGTGGTGGCAGGCACACCGACGCCGGTCGGTGAAATCGTCAGCTGATCCGCCCTAGCGGCTCTTCGCCATTGGTACCAACACCACGCTCATCGACACGCAGCCGATTTCCCCCGACGTGTCGAGCAGCACGCCGCGCCCTATCCCGAGCCCTCGTTCGGGTTGCCAGTGCGTCCGTGCCCTGATCCCGATCCAGTCGCCGCGCGGCGGCCTGACCAATTGTACGGTGAGATTTGGGTTCGGGTCGGCCGCGACGTTTTGCAGCGGCCGCGCCAGGCCGTGCGACCAGTCCGCCGGGCCGAGCACGGTTGCGAGCGGCCCGGCGCCGTCGATGATGCGATGCTTGAGGCGAAACCACGTCACGTCGCCGGCGACGCGTGCCTCCATTGCTTCCATAAACCACGGCTTGCCGTGTGGAGCTGCGGCGGTGCGCAGTGGATGAGATAAGGGATCATGCGGCTGCTCCGGTTCGGGCGGCAGCGGCGGAATGGCAATCGCGCGTTCGCGCGCGAAGGTCACGCGCACGGTCGCACAAGGCTGATCACCGTCGGCCTCAAACAATGTGTTGTCGACAATGCTGATGCGTCCGCCGGCGGTCACCGGCGTCGGTTTGCTGCGCACTTCCGCGAACGGGGTCGGCCGCAGGAACCACGCACTGGCGCTCACGGCGGTGCCCCAGCCCCGGTCCTCCGCAAGTGCCTCGAGTTCGGCGGTCAGCAATGCCGCCACGGCGCCGCCCTGCAGCCCCGCGAAGGGGCCCGCCGCGAGCGGCGACGGTTGCCAGCGGCCCGGTGCCAGCGGTTTGAAGATTGACATGGCGTTCGTTTCGCGATGAATGGATTTCGTCGATAATTCACATCTGAACAATTTCGATGCCATCAACAAAGGACAAATCGTCAGCACAGGTGAATGAAATTCACCATCTGCCGCAAAGCGACCTGCCGTTGCGCGCGCTGCCGCCGCTATCGGCGCTGCTGGCGTTCGAGCGCGCGGCGGCGCAGCTGTCGTTTCGCCGCGCCGCGAGCGATCTGGCGCTGAGCCCGTCGGCGATCAGCCATCAGATCCGCAAGCTCGAAGCGCAGTTGGGGGTCAAGCTGTTCGTGCGCGACGGCCGCACCGTGCGCCTCACCGTGCAAGGTGAGCAGTTCCGCAAAGACGTCGCAACAGCGCTGACCGCGCTTGAGCGCGCAAGCCGTGCCATGACGGTTCGCAAGGCGGCCGAGGCCGACGAAGTGTGGATCAGCGCGCTGCCGTTCTTTGCTTCGACTGTGCTCATTCCCGCGCTTGCCGATTTCACCCGCGACAATCCGGGCGTGACGCTTCGCATCGAGGCCACCCACCAATATGCCGACTTCGCGCAATCAGGCGTCGACGTTGCGATCCGCTACGGTCGCGAGAATGCGGCGGAACTCAAGTTCGAGCCTCTGGTCCGGGTGTCGAGTGTTGCGGTCTGCGCACCCCGTCTCGTCAAGGCGGGGCTGCGAAATCCCGCAGATCTGTCGCGCGAGCTGCTGATCCATTTGACGCGACAACCGCGCAGCTGGCCGGCATGGCTCGCTGGCGCGGGCCTCGGCGATATGGCGCCACGTGGTCACCTCTGGCTCGACACCGTGCCGGCCGCGCTCGATGCTGCGGAGCAGGGTGCCGGAGTTGCGCTCGCCATGGCGCCGCTGATCCGCGCGCGGCCGGGCTTTGGCACGCGGCTCGTGGCGCCGTTCGAGGTCGAGACACGGCAGAGCGAAACGTTCTATCTCGCCTTCCGTGCCGAACAGGCGCGAGATCGCAAGCTGAAAGCCGTGCGTCGCTGGATCGTCAATGCGGGGAAGCGGGCGCTTGCGGCCTGAGACCTGCCAATGCGGCGTTGCGCGTGCCGGCCCGGGCCGCATTGCGGCTCCGCGCGGCGGATTTGGACGAGATCGTTTCACCGGTGATGACAAGACTTCTTTTGTCGCGTGGTGTCCGCCCTGCGTAGCGTGTGCGGCGGAGGTCCGACATGCGCCAGCTTACCTACGTCAAGCCGAATGTTCTGGAATGGTGGGACGTGGCCGCGCCGCGCCTTCAGGGCGACGGCGAAGCCATCGTGCGGCCGCTTGCTGTGACCCGCTGCGATCTTGATTTGTTGATCGCCAATGGCGGGGCTCGTTTCGAAGGGCCGTTCGCCATCGGCCATGAGACCGCTGGCGTCGTTACCGAGATCGGTGAGGCCGTGACATCGGTCGTGCCCGGCGACCTCGTCATCGTGCCATTCCAGATCAGTTGCGGCACCTGCTCTGCTTGCCGGAGTGGCCTCACTTATGCCTGCCAGTCGGTGCCGTTTCGCTCGTCCTTTGGGCTGAAGCCGGTGTGCGGCGTCGATCATGGCGGCGCACTCTCGGATGCACTGCGTGTGCCGTTCGCCGATCACATGCTGGTCAAGCAGCCGGCCGGGCATCCGTTGTCGCAGACCGCGAGCCTTGCCGACAGCGCCACCGATGCCTTCAGCGCGGTGGCGCCAGTGCTGCGCGAGCGGCCCGGTGCCGAGGTGCTTGTGGTTGGCGGCCGCGCCCAATCGCTCGGGCCGCTGGTGGTGCACGCCGCGTTAAGTCTTGGCTCGCGTCGCGTGGTCTATATCGACAGCGATCCGGTACGTCTTGCCAAGGCGAAATCGTTCGGC
Organism: uncultured Alphaproteobacteria bacterium; assembly: GCA_963763485.1. Taxonomy (GTDB): domain Bacteria; phylum Pseudomonadota; class Alphaproteobacteria; order Rhizobiales; family Xanthobacteraceae; genus CAWCKS01. The sequence goes on from CAVXOW010000005.1 coordinate 104,803, forward strand.
GCCGAGGTTCATGAGTGCCACGCACTCGCCGGAATGCCGCCGCCCGGCCTGTTCCCGCTGACCATCGATGCCGACGCGACGCCGGCAAGTCTCAGCCTCGCCATCCGTTCGGTCGAGCCGGGCGGTGTCTGTCAGCGAATGTATGGCGACTTCACAGAGACCACGCCGGTACCGTTGCGTCACATGTACGGCATGGGTGTCACGCTGAAGATCGGCCGCGTCAATGCGCGGGCGTGCCTGCCGGATTGTCTGGAGCACGTGACCTCCGGTCACTATCACCCCGAACTGATGCTGACGCGCCGTTTCGTCTTCGAGGACGCGCATGAGGCGATCAAGGACCCGACCATGAAGGTGGTGTTCCTGAGGGAGGGGATCGAGTAGCGCTTTGAGCCAAGTCGAATCTCGCCGCTACTCCCCGCCGCCGCCATCGGCGCCGATCGCGTTGCTTGGCGTCGTGCGGTCGATGATCTCCTGGCCGAACAGGCTGCCGATCAATTCGACAACGGCGCGCGCGGTGCGGCCGCGCTCGTCGAGGAATGGATTGAGTTCGACGATGTCGACCGAGCGTACCAGGCCTAAGTCGTGCAACAGCTCCATGACGAGATGCGCCTCGCGATAGGTGGCGCCGCCCGGCACCGTGGTGCCGACGCCGGGCGCCGTGGTCGGGTCGAGGAAGTCGACGTCGAACGATACATGCAGCACGCCGTTCTTCGCCCGCACCTTGTCGATCACCTTGCGGATCAGGACGCCGACGCCGAACTCGTCGATCGCGCGCATGTCGGCGATCGCGATTTTTCGCTCAAGCACGAGCTTCTTCTCGAGCGGATCGATCGAGTGGATGCCGAACAGGTCGAGATTCGACGGCTTGATGACGGCGCGCGGCTCCTCGTCGCCGAGCAAATGATCGAGGCCGGGCTCGCCGCACAGGAACGCGCCGGACATGCCGTGCATGTTGGCGGTCAGCGTGGTGTGCGGCGTGTTGTAGTCGGCATGTGCGTCGAGCCACAGCACGAACAGCTCGCGCCCTTGCGCGTGCCAGTGCCGCGCCACGCCATTGATCGAGCCCATCGACAGCGAGTGGTCGCCGCCGAGAAAGATCGGCGTCGCGCCGGAGCGCGCCAGCTCATGGGCGCGCGGGCTCAGCGCCCGCACCCAGCTCTGGATCTCGCGGTAGTGGTTGACGTTGTTGGGCAGGAGATCATCGGCGACCGGCCGGCCTGCATATCGAGAGGTTGCCGTGGTCCTCGACGGCGAGGTCGAGCCCCTCCAGCACGGTGCGGATGCCGGCGGTGCGCAGCGCGTCCGGCCCCATCAGCGTGCCGCGCTGCGACGCGCCCATGTCGATCGGCACACCAAGCAGGGCGACGCGGTTGGAGGCGGAATTGGTCATGGTCGAATCCTCAGGCGATTCTCGGTGTCGTTGCCGATTCGTCATGGCCGGGCTTGTCCCGGCCATCCACGTCTTTCTTGTGGAGCCTTTTTGCGGAGCCGGGCCGGAAAACGTGGATGCCCGGCACAAGGCCGGGCATGACGGCAAAGTGGTGAACACTCCTTGCGTTTACAAGCTGACACCGGCGCTTTGTCTTCTGCGGTTCGATCAGGAGCGTCGGCACGGAGTAGGTTCCGCTGCACGTGGTGAACACCCGCGTCCCGCCATCACCGCTTCCTTTCACGTGTCATTGCTGACGTGCGGCTTTCGTCATTGGATTTGACGGCGCCGAGGGGCTAGGATTTGGGCAGTTGTCTCTCGCGGAGAACAGCCTTGCCGGCACCGCTACCAGGCGCAATCGATTGCGACGTGCATGTTGCGGTGCCGCAGACGCGCACGCTGGTGCCGTTCCTCGATGAATACTGGGCCGATCACGTCCAGGTCCGCGGCGTCGACACCCAGAACCACCAGATGAGCAGCATGCCGCCGCGCGCACCGCTGTCGGTGCGGCCGGATTGGCAGGCCAGCGACGGCGCGCTGCCGGGATCGAATCTCGACGATCTCAAGTCGAAAGTGCTCGATCATTTCCAGCTCAAATTCGCCGTGTGCAATTGCATCCATGGCACGCAGATCATGCTCAGCGAGGACATGAGCATGGCGTTTTGCAAGGCGACCAACGATTGGCTGGCGAAGGAATGGCTCGACCGCGATCCGCGCTTGCGCGCGTCGATCGTCATCCCTTCCGAAAGCCCCGATCTCGCCGCCGAAGAGATCGAACGGGTCGCTGCCGACAAACGCTTCGTCCAGGTGCTGATGCTGGCGATGGGCGAGCGGCCGCTCGGGCGCCGCTCGTACTGGCCAATCTATCGCGCCGCCGAGCGCCACAGGCTGCCGATCGGCATTCACGCCGGCAGCAACTATCGACAGGCGCCGACCTCGATCGGCTGGCCGTCCTACTATCTCGAAGACTACGTCGTGCAGGCGCAAGCCTTCGCGGCCCAGCTGTTGAGCCTCGTCACCGAGGGCGTGTTCGTCAAGTTCCCGGAGCTGAAGGTCGTGATGATGGAGTCGGGCGTGACCTGGCTGCCCGGCCTGATCTGGCGCGCGGACAAGACCTGGCGCGCGGTGCGCTTCGAAGTGCCGTGGCTGCAGCAGGCGCCCGGCGAAGTCATCCGCAACCACGTTCGCTTCACGATCCAGCCGTTCGATGCGCCGCCGCACCGCGAGCAGCTCGATCGGCTGCTTGAGCAGTTCGGCTCGGACGACATGCTGCTGTTCTCGACCGATTATCCGCACTGGCATTTTGATGGCGACGATGCCGTCCCGGCTGGATTTGCCGGATGCGCTGGTCCGAAAATCCTGTTCGACAATCCGTTAAAGACCTATCCTCGGTTGTCGCAGGCCGCCCGTGATTCCCTGGAGCAAGCCGTATGAACATCCATTCCCCGAACGTCCGGCCCGAGCTTGAAACGGAGGGCAAGACCCATCTCGGCTTTGTCGATTGCGACATCCATCCGATGTTCAAATCGTCAAGCGAGCTGAACGAGTTTCTGCCGAAGCGGTGGCGCGAGCATGCCGCAACCGTCGGCAAGCGCACGCGCGCGCCGTTTGCGGCAACGCCGTCATATCCGCGCATCAGCCCCGGCAACGGCATGCGCGGCGACGCCTGGCCCTCGAATGGCGGACTGCCGGGCTCCGACCTCGACTTGATGCGCTCGCAGCTGCTCGATCTGTTCGATGTCCGCCACGGCATCATGCTGCCGCTCGTCGGCGGTGCCTCCGATGAACGCAATGTCGATTTCGGCGCGGCGCTGGCGACGGCCGTGAACGACTGGCAGGCCGCCTTCTGGAGCGATCGCGAGCCGCGGCTGCTCGGCTCGGTGCAGATCAGCCTCGAGCATACCGAGGCCGCGATTGCCGAGATCGAGAAGCGCGCCGGCGACAAGCGGTTTGCGCAGGTGATGATTCCGCCGCGCAGCATCGAGCCGCTCGGGCGGCGGCGTTACCTGCCGATCCTCGAGGCATGTGCGGCAAACGGCTTTCCGATCGCGCTGCATCTGGGTGGTGTGGGTGGCCATCCGTCGACCGGCACCGGCTGGCCGTCCTACTATCACGAAGAGCACCCGTCCTATGTGCAGACCAACGAGGCGCTGACCACGAGCCTCGTGATCGAAGGCGTGTTCGAGCGGGTGCCGAAGCTGAAGGCGGTTCTGGTCGAAGGCGGCTTTGCCTGGATCCCCGCGCTGAAGTGGCGGCTCGACAAGCACTTCGAGCGCATGCGGGACGAGGTGCCCCATCTCAAGCGGCTGCCGTCCGAATATATCCACGATCACATCTGGGTCACGACCCAGCCGATGGAAGAGCCGGAGCGGCGCGAGGATCTGCGTCGAGACGTTTGAGTGGATCGGATGGGACCGCGTGATGTTCTCGACCGATTACCCGCACTGGGACCAGGACGATCCGCGCTACGCTTTCCGTACGTACATTCCGGATGCGCAGAAGCGGATGATCATGCGCGACAATGCCCTGGAACTGTACGGCCTCGATTGATGGCGAAGTACGTCGTTGCGCTCGCAAGCGAGATTGTGCCGGGCAAGTGCAAGATCGTCAGCGCCGGCGGCCGCGAGATCGGTGTCTACAACATCAGCGACGCGTTCTACGCGCTGGTCAACCGCTGCCCGCATGAAGGCGCCGCCGTCTGTCGCGGTCAGATCATGGGCCGCCCGGAATCCGACACGCCGGGGAAATACCGGCTGAGCCAGCGCGGCGAAATGGTGCGCTGTCCGTGGCATGGCTGGCTGTTCGAGATCAAGACCGGCCAGTCCTGGTGCGATGCCACGACGCTCACGCGCAGCATCCCGGTTCATGTGGAGACTGGCGAGGACATTGCGCGCGGACCGTTTCAGGCCGAGACGGTGCCAGTGACGATCGAGGATCGTTACATCGTGCTGGAGTTTTGAGGGAGAACTGGATTCGCGCGCAATCTGAGTGATTAACTCGCTCATACGCGATCCTGTTTCCACCGCAAGTACAGATAAAGGAGCGGGCCAACTACCACCAACTCAAACATCTGTCCCCCGAGGAATATCCAGCCCTCGATCCAAACTCCAACGGCCAAGTAGGCAAGCGTCGCGAACACGGCCAAAGCCGTCACAAGCCGGGCACGCCTCCTGGCACTGAGTTCGGGTGACGACGACTGCATTTGGGGACGATAGCAAATCGAGCGGATTCAGCCGACTGGCTGTCACGCAGATTTGCTGACTGACTACCGACCCCCTCTAGGGCTGTGTTGAGACGCGATGCTCAACATTATGGGGATGTCACATTTGTTTCCGGAATAAGCGCTGGTTGAGGCGGTTCAGCCATTGGGAGCCGCACGGACAAATTTGAGCGGCTTCGGATCGCTATATTTCGGAGTTCTTAATGACTGGACTGCCTCGGACACTATGGTTGTCCGCGCTATCCCTTGTGCTGATCTGCTCGCAAGCGATCGCCCAGCCCGCACAGAACCGCCGCATCCGCGGAACCGTCGAAAGCCTCGACAGCAATGTTTTGATGGTGAAGGCCCGCGACGGCACGGACGTGAAGATCCGCCTCGCAGACAACTGGGCGGTCATCTCCTACACCAAGGCGCAGATCGCCGACATCAAGGTTGGCACGTTCATCGGGGTCGGCGGCACGCCACAGCCCGACGGCAGCCAGAAGGCGGTCTCAATCAATATCTTTCCCGAGAGCGCGCGCGGTCTGGGCGAGGGCTTTCGTCCGTGGGATCAGGCTCCGAACGGAACCATGACCAACGCGAACGTTGCCGAAGCGGTTGCGGGCGTTGACGGCCAGACGCTGCTGCTGAAATACAAGGACGGCGAGAAGAAGATCATCGTGCCGCCGGCGACGCCAATCGCGCTGTTTGGTCCAGGCGAGAAGGCTGAGGTGAAACCCGGCGTCGCCGTGGCGGTCAGCGCAGTCACGAAGCCCGACGGCTCACTGGAATCGGCCCGCGTCGGTGTCGGACGAGATGGCCTGGTGCCGAACTAAAACCAAAACCCTATTCACTGGCGACTAATGCGGTGGCCGCGTCCGCGACCACACGGAACAAGCAGATGGAACCGATGAAGAAAGGTTCCGTGCCGTTTTGATGTCCGGCGTGCTATCGAGCGGTATGAGTTCAATACCGGAGACAGGCGAACCTGTCGTTGAAGAGAAACCTGGCGGCGAGCCCGAAGATTTAACTGGACGTGCACTCCGTCTGCGCATTCGCCAGCAGGAGTTGCTTGCTGAACTCGGGGTGCTTGCTCTGCAGCGCACGAGCTTCATCGATATGCTCAATCACACCGCGCGGATGACGGCTGAAGGCCTCGGCGCCGAATATTGCAAGATCATGGAATACATTCCCGCAGACAAGCGTCTGCTCGTTTGCGCGGGCGTCGGCTGGGACGAGGGTGTCGTTGGCAAAGCGACAGTCGGCGCCGATTTGGATTCACCCGCCGGCTACGCCCTCCAGACCGGCAAGCCCGTGATTTCCAATCATCTTGAAAATGAGGAGCGCTTTCGAACTCCGGAATTGCTGGTCAAACATGGAATCCGCCGTGCAATGAACGTGATTTTGCAAGGCGATGGAGTGCCATTTGGTGTGCTCGAGGTTGATAGCCGATCCGAAGGTGAGTTCGGCGAGCATGACATCACTTTCTTGCAAGGTGCCGCGAACATCCTCGGTATGGCCATTGAGCAGCAGCAGTACCAGCGCAAGCTACAAGCGGCGCTCGACCGTCATCAAATTTTGCTCAAAGAGGTCAACCATCGCGTCAAGAACAGCCTGCAGGTGGTATCGAGCATGCTTCACTTGCAGGCGAACGCCGTTGGCGATCCCGCATTGAGCGAACCGCTCATGGAAGCATCGACCAGAATCCTGGCCGTCGGCCGAGCCTACAATCGCCTCGCATACAACGCTGACTATGAGAACATAGACTTGGTGGCCTATTTGCGGGAAGTCGTCGACGACTTGGGGCCAGCGGTTGCACCGTGCAAGATTCAATTTGATGCGCCCAGGGAAACCCCGTTCGCCGCGGACCGAGCCATCCTCGTGGCGTTGATTGTCAACGAACTCGTCTTGAACGCAGGCAGACACGCCTATCCCGATTGCCCGGATGGGGCGATCCGCCTGCAACTCCTTCTGAGCGACGACAAAGCGGTCTCGATTTCGATCAGCGACGACGGAGTTGGACTGCCCAGCGACTTTAACCCGGCTCTCACCAAGCGGCTGGGCACGCGCATCGTTCAGGCCTTGGCAGGTCAGCTGGGGGCCGAGCTGAAGAGGCAGGAGTCAACCAAGGGCACTCATTACGTGCTTGTCGTGCCGTTGCACGTCGCGGTGGCCAATTGAACGTCGCCATTTTCGCCTTGCCAGCCGCATTCGTAGTTCTGCTCATGGCACGTCACGTCGCTTCGCCGCGACACAATGATACATCCGCTATCGGGGCATAGCAGACGTTGATCAAGCCGCGCAATTCATGGGTACGCGCCGCTCGTCATCGCTTCTTCTGCGGCTCGACCAGCAGCGTCGGCACGCCGCAGGTTCCGTTGCGCGCTGTGAACACGCGTGTGCCGGGCAGCCGGCCGGTGCGCACCTCAGACACGTCAACGCCGCTGGCCGCGAGCCGCTCGCGCGCGGCATCGGTATCGGCGACGCGCCAGCTCAGGCCCCACAGCCGATCCGGCTTGTCGGAGATGGGACGGTCGAGCCGCTGCATCACCTCGAAGGTCAGGTCGCCGCAGCGGAAGAACAACAGCCGCGCATTCCAGTCGGGCCGCGACAGGTCGCGAATTATTTCCAGGCCAAGCTTTGCGCCATACAGCGCCATCGCTCTGTCCGGCTGCGCCGTCGCGATCACGACGTGATCGAGCCCCGTGACCGGCGCGGCGCCGATGGTCTGCGAACTCGGACGTTCGCCGTGAAGCTGCAGCGCGAACAGCCGCACGCCGTTGGTGGCGTCGGTCGCTGCGCGGGTGCGCTGCCAGCTCAAGTTTGTGCCATCGAGCACGTTGGTGCTCTGACCGGCCGCAATCGCCTCCGGTTGCAGCCCGACGCGATTGAGCCGGCGATGAGTGCGTGAAATATCATCGACGCGGACGGCGAGGCTGGCAAGTCCTTCGCCGTCCTTCTCCAGCGCCGCGTGCACGCGTTGCGCGCCCGCGCTTTCACCATCCGGCGCCATCAGTTCGAGTGACGTGTTGGACAGCGTGAAGGTTGCGGTCGCAACCCCATCCCCACGCGTCCGCCATGCCGGCTGAACGCCGAGCAGCGTTTGATAGGCGCGCACGCCGGCCTCGATTTCAGGAGTGATCAGGACGATGTGGTCGAGTGCGGTGATCATTGGAGAGATTGTCCGCGAGCTTCAGCACTGGCAAAATCAACCCAGCTTCACCAGCATCTTTCCGATGTTTTCGCCCTTGAACAATCCGAGAAACGCATTCGGAGCTTGCTCAATGCCGTGGAAGACAGTCTCGCGCGATTTGATTTTGCCGGCCGCGTACCAGGCGGCGAGGTCCTTTTCGAAGGGCGGCCGCAGCCTGGCGTAGTTTGAGACGATGAAGCCTTCCATGCGCAAACTCTTGGTCACCATCATAAAGAGATTGCGCGGAGCGTTCGGCGGCGTCGTGGCATTGTACTGTCCGATTGCGCCGCACAGGGCAAATCGGGCGAACTGCTTCGCGTTCGCGAGGGCGGCATCGAGGTGGTCGCCGCCGACATTGTCGAAATAGACATCGATGCCTTCGGGTGCGGCCTTGGCCAAGGCAGCGTTCAGGTCGGGAACGGCCTTGTAGTCGATCGCCGCATCGGCCCCCAGTTCGCCTTGCACGAATGCGACCTTTTTGGCGCCGCCGGCGGAGGCGATCACCTTGTGTCCTTTCAGCTTGGCGATCTGGCAGACCATCGAGCCGACGGCGCCGGCCGCTCCGGACACGAAGACGACGTCGCCTTCCTTGAGCGCCGCAACATGCAGCAAGCCGACATAGGCCGTGAATCCGGTGCCGCCCGCGGCGCCCAGAAAGGTTTCCGGGGGCAAGCCGTGCGAGTCGAGTTTCTGCACGTCCGTAGCGGCGGCGTTGAAGCCTTCGCGCCAGCCAAGGAAGCTGCGAACCAGATCGCCGGGCTTGAGCGATGGATCCCTGGAGATCGTGACTTCGCCGATCGCTGCCCCTTGCATCGCAACGCCGAGCTGGAACGGCGGAATATAGCTTTTCTCATCATTCATCCGCGGCCGCATGTACGGATCGACGCTCATCCAGAGATTGCGGACCTGAATCTGCCCGGCGGTCGGCGGTGGCAGCTCGACGCTGGCGAGCTCAAAGTTGGAGGCGCCGGGCATTCCGGTTGGCCGGCTCTTCAGACGGATTTCGCGGGACAGTGTCATCTTGTTCTCCTGCAAGGTTCGCGAGCGGGCCTCTGGCGGCGTTCGCCGCTGCCGGCGAGGCCGCGGTCATAACACAGTTCCCACCTTCGTCGCCCTGAGCGAATACGACAGCGGCATGCGCGGATACCCCTCCGGCAAGCGCCACATCCGGTCCGTCGCCGGCACGAGGATCGGCAAGCCCTGCCACGGCAGCATCTCGTGCTCGCGAAACATCGTGATGCTCATGCCGGCGTCGATCAAGGCGCCGACGACCGACGACAGCGAATGGATCCATTCCCGCGTCGCCTGGTTTGTCATGACGGTTTGATCGCCGGTGTAAGTCGTGGCGTTTGTGAACGAGAGCGGCGTATCCGGCGGAGTCTGGAAATCCCAGGTCGGCACCAGCTTGCCGTCGACGATTTCAAGCACCGCGAAGGCCGGATGGAGATCGGCGAAGTAAAGTTCGCCGCCGGGCTTGAGCACCGACGCAATGACATTGGCCCAGCGCTTCATGTCCGGCAGCCAGCAGATCGTGCCCCAGGTCGTGAACACGAGATCGAACGGACCTGGCACGAGTCTCGGTGCGTCATCGACGGAGCCGTGAACAAACTCGGCGGCAAGGCCGGTCTCGCGCGCAAGCTGACGCGCCACGGCAAGCGCCGGTTCGGAGAAATCCAGTCCCGTCGCAATGGCGCCGCGGCGCACGAGGCACAGCGTGTCGCGCCCGATATGGCATTGCAGGTGGAGCACGCGCTTGGCCCTGATGTCGCCGAGCTCGGCGGCTTCGATATCGTGCAGCGCATCCTCGCCGGCGCGGAAGCGGTCGAGCATGTAGTCGCCGGTGGCGTCGCGTGCATGGATCGCGACCCGCTCGTCCCAGTTCCGGCGGTTGATCTCGATCGGGTCGGTCATGGCGATGGCCGTTTCGCTTACCTCTTGCGCGACGCGCATGTGGCTCCTCCCCAGAGCCATAACAGTTCCCTTGACGCGGTGCCAGCAATCAGGCTGATTATATGACGATAATCATCTAACTGCGGAGCTGATATGCCGGACAACAGCTCGATTTCTCTCACCCGTCAGGGCCATCGTCTCATTCAGCTTGGCGTCGCGCTGTTCCTGTTCGTGACGTTGCAGGGCCTCGTGATCCAGAATTTCGCCGTGCCAGGCCTCGGCCGCTCGGCACATACGCTCAGCTTGTCCAGCGGTCTGGTGCTGCTCGGTATCGGCCTGGTCTGGCCGCGGCTCATCCTCGGCGCGACGGCGACGCGTGTCACGTTCTGGTTCCTGGTCTACTCGCTGCTTGCGACCATCGTCGCGTTTCTGCTCGCTGCGATCTGGGGCGCGGGCAATACGGTGCTGCCGATTGCCGCTGGCGCGGCGCACGGCACCACGCTGCAGGAAAACATCATCGCCACCGTTCTGGTGTCGACGCTGCCGACCGGGATCATCGCGTTCGCGCTGATCCTGTGGGGGTTGCGCGGCCCACCGGCAACCTGAGAAAGGAATTTTGCGCCATGGCCGAGCAGGCAAGCGAAGGTCGCGTCTATCAACGAAGCCCACGGCCACGTGCTGAAGATCGTGATCGACAATGTCACCAAGCGCAATTCGTTCTCGCCCGAGATGATGGAGCAGCTCTCCGACGCCTTCACGCTGCTGGAGAACACGTCCGACTATCGTGTCGGCGTGCTGTGCGCCGCGGGCGATCACTTCACCGCCGGGCTCGACATGCCGAAATTCTTCGGGCCCAACGCTGTGCCGCGCCAGCGCAAGGAAGGCAATGTCGATCCGTTCGGGCTGTCGAAGCGCTGCAGCAAGCCGGTGGTCACGGCGGTGCAGGGCGTCGTCTTCACCGTCGGCATCGAGATGATGCTGGCGGGCGATATCGTGATTGCCGCCGAACTCAAGCCGCTTTTGCCAGATGGAAGCCAAGCGCGGCATCGCGCCGCTGGCCGGCGCGCACTTCCGCTTCCTCACGCGCGCGGGCTGGGGCGATGCGATGTATCACCTTCTGTTGTGCGACGAGTTCAACGCCGAGCGTGCCCACAAGATCGGCCTGGTGCAGGAAGTGGTGCCGGCAGGCAAGCAGGTCGAGCGCGCAATGGAGATCGGCAAGCTGATCGCGCAGAACGCGCCGCTTGGCATCCAGGTGACCAAGCAAGGCGCACTGAAATATCTCGAGGCCGCCGAACGCGCCGGCATCGATTTCATCCCGACGATCCGCGCCCGCGTGCTCGGCACCGAGGATGCCAAGGAAGGGATCCGGTCCTTTGTCGAGCGACGTCCCGCGGTGTTCCAGGGGCGGTGAGGTCGCCCTTTCTCAAGAATTGAATATTAATTCATCGCGCCAGAACCCGCACTAAAAATCGCATAAGCCTTTGGAACTGGGTAATTTTTCGCTGACCACCTCCAGCGAAAAATCACTGTCCGAGCTTCTTCAAGATCGCTTTCAGCGACACCGCCGCCTCGTCATAGCCATCCCATGCCTTGCTGCGCTTGATCAGCGCGGGCGCCGTCCGCAGCGTGAATTTTTTCGGATCGAGCCCCGGTTTCACCTGCGCCCATGTCAACGGCATCGACACCGTCGCGCCTGCTCGCGCCCGTGGTGACAGCGGCGCCACCGCCGTCGACATCGTGTCGTTGCGCAAATAGTCGAGAAAGATTTTTCCCTTGCGTTGCTGCTTCGACATGTTGAGCAGGTACTTGTCGGAATGATCCGACGCCATCTGCATGCAGATCGCCTGCGCAAAGGCCTTCGCTTCCTTCCACGTCACCGCCTCGCGCGCGCCCGATTTCAATGGCGTCACCACGTGCAGGCCCTTGCCGCCGGTGGTCTTGCAGAATGAGGTGAGGCCGGCCTGCTCGAGCCGCTCGCGCATGTCTTTTGCCGCTTCGATCACGTCGTCGAATTCGACGTCGGGCGCGGGATCGAGATCGAAGATCAGCCGGCCCGGCGTGGTGATCTTGTCGGGCGCGCAATTCCACGGATGCAGCTCGACGCCGCCGGATTGCGCGGCCGCAACGAGTCCCTCGATACGATCGATCTGCAGGTAGGGCTTGCGTTCGCCGGACATCTTCACCGACGAGAAAAACTCCGACCCGCCTTGCATGACGTGGCGCTGGAAGAATTGTTGCCCGTTGATGCCGTCGGGCGCGCGCACGATCGAGCACGGGCGGCCCTTGATGTGCGGCAGCATCCAGTCGCCGATCTCGGCGAGATAGGTGGCGAGATCACGCTTGGTGATCGGCTCGCCCTCGCCATCGTCGGGCCACAGCGCCTTGTCCGGGTTGGAGATGGTGATGCCCAGCACCGTTGCACCACCGTTGGCTCTGGTTCGGGTCACGCGGTGCGTCGGCATCTTGCCATTGCCTCCGTGATCGAGATCGGGCGGATCGGCGTGCGTGATCTCGGCGCGCACGTCGCCCGCCGGCTTGTCCTGCCGCAATCCCTTGAATGACGCCTGCCGCACATTGCCGTCGCTGGTCCAGCCGGCAAACTCGATTTCGGCAACCAGCTCAGGCTTCAGCCAGTGGATTTCAGGCCCGCCCTTCGGCGCGTTCTTGCCGCTGAACGGGCTCTTGGACGCCGCGGCCGCTTTCAGGGCCGGCATGATGCGGCTGACGGTTGCCGCACCGTAGCCGGTACCGACATTGCCGGTGTAGGCGAGATGGCCTTCGCGATGGACGCCGACCATCAGCGACGAGAATTTCCCCTTGTTGCTGGTCCAGGCGCCGATCACGACCTCATGGCCGGGCCGGGTCTTGATCTTGAGCCAGCCGCCGCCGCGTCCTGAGCGATAGGGCGCATCGGCCTGTTTTGAGATGATGCCTTCGAGGCCGTGCTCGCGGGCCGAGGCGAGCATGTCGTCGCCGTCGGCGGCGAAATGCGCGACGTAGCGCAGCGGCGAGGTTTTTGACCGCGCGTGTTTCTTCAACAGTTCTTCCAGCCGCTCCTTGCGCTCGGTCAGCGGCAGCTTGCGCAAATCTTCGCCGTCCTCGAACAACAAATCGAACGCAAAATAGATCAGGCCGTCGGTGTCGCCGTCCGACAGCGCCGCCTGCATCGCGGAGAAGTCGGGATCGCCCCTGGCGTTGAGCGCAACGATCTCGCCATCGATGATGACATCGGGCAGTTTTGCCGCTGCCTTCGCGATGTTCGGAAATTTCTCGGTCCAGTCGAGCGCCTTGCGCGTCTTCAGCGAGACCTCGCCGTCCTCGACGCGCATCTGGATGCGATAGCCGTCGAATTTGATCTCGTGAACCCAGCTATCCCCCGTCGGCGGCCGCTCCGAGGCCTGGCAAAGCTGCGGCGCGACGAAGTCAGGCATTTCCGCTCTGAGCGGGCGTGCCTTCTTCGCGGCCTTCTTTGCGGAGGCCTTTTTTGCCGGCGCGGTCTTCGTGCGGCTCTCGCGCGGCCTTGCCGCCGGCTGCAATCCTGCCCGCTGGTCCGCAGCAAGGCCCTTGTTTGAATTCCACACCGCGCCTGCACCCGCCGTGCGCTTGGTCATCATGAATGGCTTTGGCGCAGGACCTTTGCCGGCCGCGATCTCCTCGAGCGTGCGGCCGGAGGCGGCCGAGCGGTTGTCCTTCAGAACGCCCTCGTCGTCGCCCTCCTTGGAATATTCGTCACGATGCTTGATCAGGAGCCAGTTGGTGCGCTTGCCGCCGAAGCGGTCGCCCTTCATGCGCACCAGGACCCATTCGCCCTTCAGCTTCTCGCCGAGCAGCGCGAACTTCAGGTCTCCCTTGGCGAAGCCCTTTTCCGGATCTGCGGAGTACCAGTAGCCGCGGTCCCAGATCTCGACGGTCCCGCCGCCATATTGTCCCTTCGGGATCGTGCCTTCGAAATCGCCATAGTCGAGCGGATGGTCTTCGGTCTCGACCGCAAGCCGCTTCTGCTTCGGGTCGAGCGAGGGCCCGCGCGTCACCGCCCAGGATTTGAACACTCCGTCATATTCGAGACGGAAGTCGTAGTGCAGGCGGGTCGCCGCATGCATCTGGATCACGAACCGGGGCTGCTTCGACGCCGCGACGCGCGCCTCGCCGCTCGGCTCGGCGGTCTTCGAGAAATCGCGCTTCTTGCGATAAGTGGTGAGATTTGAACGCGGCACGGCGACGGCTTTCGATCAAGGCATCATTGGATCAAACGCCGGATCGGCCCGCAAGTGCCGGGCCTCTTTGTGATCCGTCACCCTGAGGTGGCCGCGCTTGCCCTTTCAGTGCGGCGAGTTCCGGCATCTATTGGGCGCGGCCCTCGAAGGGCGACGGCCCGATCCGTTCATCCTTCGAGGCCCGCGTACGATACTATGAGTGCGGGGCCAGGTGCGCTGCCCGCGGGCACCTCAGGATGACGGGGCGGAGATCGGCGTGACCGGCCTACGTTTCCTTCTTCGCCGCCCTCAAGCTCCTGCGCAGCGCGTCCTTGAGATCGAGGGGAACGCCGTGCTTCTTCAACAGATCGGCAAACGCCTCATCGGCGAGATCCTGCAGCGTCGCCATGCGATCGCGGCCGAGTTGGGTGAGCGCCGCAAGCGTCTCGTCATCGAAGGCGATGAGCTTGCGCGACATATCCAACGATTATCCCGCGCGCTTCTGCCGTGCCGTGGCACGGCCGTTGCGTTTCGCGGTCTCGCGGCCTGGCTCGGCCTTGGCTTTCGCCGCGCGCTGGCCCTTGCCTTCGATCGGCAGCAGCATCTCGCGCTGGCCTTCGACCCGCTTCTTGCCCTTGGCCGCGGACTTCTTGGCCGGCTCCTCGGTCTTTTCGGCTCTGGTCTCGGCCTTGCCGCCCTTGAGACTCTGGCGCAGCGCATCCATCAGGTTGATCACGTTGCCTTCGGTCTTGACCTTGGCCTTCGGGATCACGCGGCCAGCCTTCTTCTCGTTGATCAACTCGATCAGCGCGGTCTCGTAGTGGTCCTCGAAATCCTCCGCCTTGAAGTGGCCGGACTTCTGGTCGACGATATGCTTGGCGAGATCGAGCATATCCTTGGTGATCTTCACGTCCTGGATGTCGTCGAAATAATCGGACGCGGCGCGCACTTCGTATTGATAGCGCAGCAGGAGACCGACCAGACCCTTCTCGCGCGCCTCGAGCGCGACGATGTGCTCGCGGTTGGTCAGCACCAGTCGCGCCAGCGCCACCTTGTTGGTGGCCTTGATGGTGTCGCGGATCACAGCATAGGCGTCGTGGCCAACCTTGCCGTCGGGCACGAGGTAATACGGCCGGACGACGTAAAGCTCGTCGATCTCATCGCGCGGCACGAAGCGGTCGATGTCGATGGTGTGGTTGGATTCGAGCGCGATGTTGTCGAGCTCGTCCTTGGTCACCTCGATGTAGGCGTCGGTGTCTACCTTGTAGCCCTTGACGATGTCGGCGTTGTCGACGTCCTCGCCGGTCACCGCGTCGACGCGCTGATACTTGATGCGGTTGCCGGTCTTGCGGTTGATCTGGTTGAACGAGACCTTTTCCGTATCCGAGGTCGCCGGGAACAGGGCGACCGGGCAGGTCACGAGTGACAGACGCAGGAAGCCCTTCCAGTTTGCGCGCGGCGCCATCGAAAACTCCAGAACATGACTTCGATCTGTGCGCGTGCTCCAGGCGAAACGGCGTGAGCCGTTCCGGACGCGCACTAACAGCCCATCATATCATGAGAGGGTGAATGATCCGAGTCGCGGGCTCTGCGACCGAACTTCTCCTCTCGCGATCGTGGTTAAGGCCAACGCCCGACGCGCTCAGGCGTTGCAATATGTTGGGGCGATCGCAGTGCGATCATACAGCTGCGTTCTGGTTGCGTTCTGAGCGGCGCTACTGCCTCAGGCCGTCGAGCCGCGTGCCGTGTTGCGCAGGCTGAAGATGCCGAGCACCACGAACAGCACCAGCGCAATGACTTGCGCGATCAGGAACGGCGGCTCGGACTGCGTCGGCGCAAGTTCTTTCAGCGGCCCGACCTTCTGGAACGACTGGACGATCAGCACGAAGAAATTGAAATACTGCGCGATGATCGCGGTGATCACATAGAGCCAGCGGCCGGCGCCGGAAAAGTGCAAGGGATAGCGGGCGATCACTGCGAGCAGCAGCAGGACAAGCGAGATCGCGCCGACGATCTGGCCCGGGGTCACGCCGTTGCGCGGAAAAAGGAAGCCGGTGACGCTGGTCAAGATCGTCATGATCAGGAAAAACGCGTTCAAGCCATCACGTCGTTTGGCCTTCAGGAAGCCGTCAATCATCGACGAATCCGGAAACGATGCCGGCCAGGCTGATCAGGACGTGAATGATGGTGAAGGTCGGCGAAGCGAAGAACGTCATGATGCACCCCTTTGTGCTGATGGAGCATGATCCGGAAAAGCTTGCCCTCGGGCTTGACCCGATGGGTGGCAACCGGTTTTCCGGAGACGATCATGCTCAATCAAAAGCCAACCTATCATGCACCGGCAATCATGACGATTATTGCGGCACAGAGGGCATGCGTTTGCGAATTATGAAGTGGCCGATCAGGCGGCGAGGTCGTCTCGAATCTTGCCGAACAGCGCCTCGAACTGGTCCCGGCCGCGCGGCGTGAAGCTGACGACACGCGAGGCGCGTTCGCGCCGCGCCCATTTCAGGGAGAAGATGCGATCGAGCATCGCTGCGCCCAGCGTGCCGGCAAGATGATTGCGACGCACGCTCCAGTCGAGGCAGGCTTTGCACATCGGCCGCCGCGCGCCGCCGATGGCGTCGAGGTCGACGCCGAACTCGGCGCAAAAATGTCTTCCCCGCGGCGTCAACGTCAGTTCGGCGTCGGCGTACTCCAGCATCTTCCGTTGCGTCAGATGGTCGAACATGCGCACGCCGAAATCGCCGGCGAGGTGGTCGTAACACACCCGCGCCTGCCGCATCTGCGGATCCTTTGGCCCGGTGCGGACGCGGCGATGGCCGGCATGGTCGGCAAGGCCTGCGAGCAACTCCAGCGCGGCGGCGACCTCCGGATCCTTGAGACGGAAGTAGCGGTGGCGGCCCTGCTTCTGCGGCGCAATCAGGCCGCCGGCTTCGAGCTTGGCGAGATGCGAACTCGCGGTCTGCGGCGTGACGCCGGCTTCCTGCGCGAGTTCGGTCGCGGTCAAGGCCTGGCCGGACATCAGCGCGGTCAGCATATTGGCGCGGGCGGGGTCGCCGATCAGCGAGGCGATAATGGCAATATCAGGTCCGAGTTTCATGAGCCGATCATAACCCAAGTCCGGCGCGCATGGTTCGATGCGCATCGAATTGTGGTTTCTCGCTCGAGCCGCGATGATGCTACCCTCCCCCCTTGTGGGGGAGGGTAGGGAGGGGGGTCGTTCGCCCTAACCCCACCCCGCCGCAAGTCGGGCCTGCCCGACTTGCGCGTCATGATGCGTATCCGAGGCAAGCCCCGGATACGTGGGGGGAGAAGAACAGCGCGAAGTTAGTTCGCCGCGGCGCGTTTGGCCATGACCGTGGCCGGCGGCCGCGCGAGTGTCGGCGGCGGTGGCAGCGGGCGATCGTCGCCGATGTCGGCCTTGACCGGCGCGACTTTCATCTCGGTCAGCCTGGCGCGGATCGATCCGGTCAACCCTGGATAGTCCGACACCGGGGTGAAATCCGCAGGGTCGGCGTTGCCGGCGCGGCTGCCGCTAAAGGCGACCAGACCGGTCGAGGTCGCGACCACGTCGCCGGGGCGCAGCGTAGTGTCGAGTGAAACGTCGATTGGCGCGAGGCCGGTGGGATCGCGCCCGTTGCAGGTGCAGCTCGGGCTGAGTTGCTTGCGATAGACGTAGGCGTTCGGCGTTTCCGAATAGCGTTCGCCGTTGGCCGCCATCGCGCTGTCGATGCTGGAACCGAAGAATACCCGCGTCGCACTTGCCGGGCAGAAGGCCTGGCACAGCTGCGCCGGCGGCGTGCCGCTGCGCGCCAGAATCGGGAAATAGCGTCCGTCGCACATCCGCACACAATGGGCGTATTGACCACCGCCACCGCCGTCGGCCTGGATCGGCGGCAACGGCTGCGCCGGTTGCGCCGCGCCATACGCGTTCGCCTGCGCCGGCGCTGAACTGTTCTGGTTGTTGAACAGGAAATCGAAGAAGCCGGCCGATGCCGCGCGGGGAGTGACAACGGCGGCGAGCGACGCTGCGACCAGCGCAACAGACGTCGTGCGCCTGACACGGCGCGGACCACGCAACTTGTTACGCAACGCTTACTCCACCCGGCACGCAACTCGGACGACGACAGCCGGGACACGCCAGCCACGCGCGCATCCCGATCCAAGTCGGAGTTTATCGGAAGATGGTAAACGAGCGGTGAGTGGAGGCGTTTTAGGAGCTCGTCATTGCGAGCCAACGGGTCCGGCCGAAGGCCGGCCCGATGATAAACTCCACGAAGCAATCCAGAGGCCGCAAAGAAGAACTGGATTGCTTCGTCAGCCAACGCCTCCTCGCAATGACGAGGCTGTGGCGCCTACGCGATCTTCTTCGCCGCCTGCTTGGCGTCGTCGTCCTTCAAAAACTCGCTCGCCTTGAACAGCGACTTGAACGGCAGGCCCGCGTCCTTGAAGGTCTCCACGGCGCCTTCCTCGCGGTCGACCATGGTCAGCACAAGGGCGACTTCGCCGCCGGCCTCGCGGATCGCTTCGGCTGCCTTGAGCGCCGAGCCGCCGGTCGTGGTGACGTCCTCGACGATCACGATGCGTTTGCCTTTCAGCGATTCGTCCTTGGTCAAGCCTTCGACCTGCGCCTTCGCGCCATAGTCCTTCGGCTTCTTGCGCACGAAGAACGCCGCGATCGGATGGCCGTTGATCCACGACAGCTGCGCGATCGCGCCGGCGATCGGCACCGCGCCCATCTCGAGCCCGCCGATGTAGTCGTAGTTGCCGTCCTTCAACGCATCGAAGGTGAGCTCCGCGAGCAGCGCGGCGCCTTCCGGGTTGAGCATGGTCGGCTTCAGGTTGAAGTAGAAGTCGCTCTTGCGGCCCGATGCGAGCGTCACGTCGCCGCGTCCGAACGACCTGTTGGCGATGATGCGATGAAGGCGTGCACGCGAGGCGGAGATGGACACGGCAGGTCTCTCAAGGCTGTTCTTATTGGGGCGCGAATGTAGCGGCGAAGTTGCCGACATTCCAGTGGTCAAGAGGTACCTTCAACAGCGCTCGGTTCATGTCAGGTACATCCTGGCCACAACCGACGATAGTTATGCCCGGTTGCAGCAAAAGGTTTCTGGCGCTGCCATGCGAGTTGTGATGGTCCTGGGTTTCACGATAGGACATACGTGGTTTCGCGAGGGATCACCATGAGTATCGAACTCTACGCCTGGGACACGCCAAACGGCCGCAAGATCAGCGTCGCACTGGAGGAGATGGGGCTGCCCTACAACGTGTACCCCGTCAACATCGGCAAGGGCGAACAGCAGGCGCCGGCGTTCCTCAAAATCAGCCCGAACGGCCGGATCCCCGCGATTGTCGACAGCGAGGGACCGGGCAACGAGATCATCAGCGTGTTCGAATCCGGCGCCATCCTGCTCTATCTCGGCGAGAAGACGGGCAAATTCCTTCCCGCCGATCAGCGCAAGCGCATCGCGGTCTACGAGTGGCTGATGTGGCAGATGGGCGGTTTTGGCCCGATGCCGGGCCAGGTGCATCATTTCATCGCGCTCTCGAATGAGCAGGACCGGGCCTATGGCCTCGCGCGCTATTCCAAGGAAACACACCGGCTCTACGGCGTGCTCAACCTGCGTCTGCGCGATCATGAATTTGTCGCGGGCAGCCTCTCGATTGCCGACTTCGCCATCCTCGGCTGGGCCTGGCGCCACGAGCGCCACAAGGTGTCGTTCGACGATTATCCCAACGTCGGCCGCTGGTACGCGACGCTGATGGCGCGGCCCGCGGTCAAGCGCGGGTTCGAGGTGAAGCTGACGTAATGGTTAGCTCGCGGCACTGGCTCTGATCGCACGCGCAAATACCTCAATCGCCCGCCGCAGCGGTTCGGCAAGCTCGGCATTCGCAACGATCTCGTCCGCACCAAGCGTCGTGCCGAGCAGCGGCAACGTCACGCAAGCGTCCGCAACGATCCGCGCCGACATGGTTTCCAGCGTCGTGGTCAGCGAGGCCTGCGCATGGGTGGCGCGTGGCGAGACGTTGATCAGCGCGACAAACTTGTCTGGAAACTCGAAGCCGCTGACCAGCCAGTCGAGCGCATTCTTCAGTGTGCCGGGAACGCCGCGGGCATATTCGGGGCTCGAGATCAGCACGCCGTCGACCGTGCCGACCAGCGCGCGAAATTCGGCGACGATCGCGGGTAACCGCTCGTTGTCGAAATCCGGATTGAAGTGCGGGAGATCACCGAGCTGCCGATACAGCTCGATCGTCACATCGGGAGGCGCAAGCCGCGAGGCGGCCTGAAGCACCGTGGTGTTCGACGAGGCTGCGCGCAGGCTGCCCGAAATCGCGAGGAGACGCATTGGTTCTTGTGCGCTCCTCTTCACCGTTCGTCCCCGCGGAAGCGGGGACCCAGTCTTTGCCAAGCAATGCAGGACATCTTTAGTCACTCTGGATTCCCGCTTTCGCGGGAATGAGCGGAGTGTTTCAATGCGCCTCGTCCCAGTTGGCGGCGGCGCGAGCATCGACATGCAGCGGCACCGCCATCGCGACCGCCGGGAATGGCGCGTCCTGCATGACGTGCTGCACCACCGGCAGCGTCGCCGCGACTTCTTCCTCAGGCACCTCGAAGATCAGCTCGTCATGCACCTGCAGCAGCATCTGCGCCGACAGCTTCTTCTGTTTCAGCGCGCCCTCCATGCGGATCATGGCGCGGCGGATGATGTCGGCGGCCGAGCCTTGCAGCCGCGCGTTGATCGCGGCGCGCTCGTTGAACGAGCGGATCGACGGATTTGAGGCCTTGATGTCCGGGTAGTGACACTTGCGGCCGAACAGCGTCGCGACATAGCCATGCTCGCGGCAGAAGTCGCGCGTCGCGTCCATGTAGGCGCGGATACCGGGAAACCGCTCAAAATATTTCTTGATGTAGGCGGAGGCTTCCTCGCGCGGGATGCCGAGCTGGTTGGCGAGGCCAAACGCCGAAATGCCGTAGATGATGCCGAAGTTGATCGCCTTGGCGCGGCGGCGCACCTCGCCTGGCATATCCTTGATCGGCACGCCGAACATTTCCGACGCCGTCATGGCGTGAATGTCGAGGCCGTCCTGGAATGCCTGCCGCAGCACCGGGATGTCGGCGATCTCCGCAAGCAGCCGGAGCTCGATTTGCGAATAGTCGGCCGACACCAGCTTGTGGCCCGGCGTCGCGACAAAGGCGCGGCGGATTTTTCGGCCATCCTCGGTGCGCACCGGGATGTTCTGCAGGTTGGGATCGTTCGACGACAGTCGCCCCGTCGTGGTCGCAGCCAGCGCGTAGGTCGTATGCACGCGATGGGTCTGCGGATTGACGAAGGTCGGCAGCGCGTCGGTGTAGGTCGACTTCAGCTTGGTGACCTGCCGCCATTCCAAAATCTTCTTCGGGAAATCGTGGCCCTGCTCGGCAAGGTCGTCGAGAATCTCCGCCGAGGTCGACCACGCGCCGGTCTTGGTCTTCGTGCCGCCCGGCAAACCCATCTTGCCGAACAGGATGTCGCCGAGTTGCTTTGGGCTGCCGATGTTGATCGGCTCGCCAGCCAGCTCCTGGATCTCCGCTTCGACCCGCGCCGCGGTTTGCGCGAAATCGCCCGACAGCCGTGACAGCGTCTGGCGGTCGATCGAGATGCCGCGCCGCTCCATCCGTGCGAGCACGCCGACCATCGGCCGCTCCAGCGTCTCGTACACCGCGCCCATGTGCTCGGAGACGAGCCGCGGCTTCAGCACATGCCAGAGCCGGAACGCGATGTCGGCTTCTTCCGCGGCGTGCTCGGTGGCGCGTTCGATCGATACCTGGTCATAGGTCAGCCGGTTCTTGCCGCTGCCGACGATGTCGGCGCGCGCGATCGGCGTGTGTCCGAGCCAGTTCTCGGAGAGGTCGTCGATGCCGTGGTTCATCCGCCCGGCGTTGAGCACGTAAGAGATCAGCGTGATGTCGTCGATTGCGGCGACCTCAATGCCGTGCTGTGCGAACAGCAGCGTGTTGAACTTCATGTCGTCGGAGATTTTCAGCACGCCGTTGTCGGCGAACAGCGGCTTGAGCGCAGCAAGCGCGTCCTGTTCCGTGATCTGGTCGGGCGCGAGGCCGCCCGAAAACAGTCCGCTGCCGTCGCCTTCCTTCTTGTGTGTCAGCGGAACGTAGCAGGCGTCGTTTGGTCCGAGCGCCAGTGCAAAGCCGGTGAGCTCGGCCTGCATCGGATCGAAGCTCGAGGTGGTCGAGACAACCGCGACATGGCCGAGGTCCTTGGCGCGGGCGATCCATTTCTGCAGCTCGGGCAGGGTACGGAGCGTCGCGTATTTGCTGCGATCGAACTTGCTGTCGCGCGCGGCGGCGGCGCGCGCATCGGCCAGCGCCTTCGGCGTCAGGTTGTCGTTGTCGGGCGCCTTGGCTAAAGGCGCGGCACCGGGCCGCGGCGGGTTCTTGCCGCCGAACAATGGCAGCGAGCCGGTCGACGATGAGGAGGTGTTTGCGGCAGCTTGTGGCGCCCGCTCAAACCCGTCGTCGGCTGCGCCCGCGCCGCCGGCGGCAAGCCGCGCGTCCGGCATCACGGCAGACACGTCGGCTTCGAAATATTCGGCGACGCGCTTGGTCAGGCCGGAAAATTCCATCGCCTTGAGGAACGCGATCAGCCGTTTCGAGTCCGGTTCATGAACCGCGAGCTCTTCGAGCGGCACCTCGAGCGTCACGTGACCGTCGAGTTGCACCAGCTTGCGCGAGATGCGCGCCTTCTCGGCATTCTCGAGCAGCGCCTCGCGCCGCTTCGGCTGCTTGATCTCGCTCGCGCGGGCCAGCAGGGTTTCGAGGTCGCCATATTCAATGAGCAGTTGCGCCGCAGTCTTGACGCCGATGCCGGGGACGCCAGGCACGTTGTCGACCGAGTCGCCGGCCAGCGCCTGCACCTCGACAACCTTTTCCGGCGGCACGCCGAATTTCTCGATCACCTCAGGGATGCCGAGCCGGCGATCCTTCATAGTGTCGTACATCGTCACCCTGTCGGTGACGAGCTGCATCAAGTCCTTGTCGGACGACACGATGGTCGCGGTGGCGCCGCGCTCGACCGCTTCGCGCACGTAAGTCGCAATCAAATCGTCGGCCTCGAAGCCGCTTTGCTCGAGGCAGGGCAGGTCGAACGCCTTCACGGCCTCGCGGATCAGCGCGAACTGCGGAATGAGATCGTCCGGCGCCGGCGGCCGGTGCGCCTTGTAGTCGGGATAGAGCTCGTTGCGGAAGGTGACTTCGGACTTGTCGAAGATGATCGCGAGATGGGTCGGCTTGTCGCCCGGCGGCATGTCGCGCAACAGCTTCCACAGCATGTTGCAGAAGCCGAGCACGGCATTGACCTGTAGCCCGTCGGACTTGCGGTTCAGCGGCGGCAGCGCGTGATAGGCGCGGAAGATGTAGGATGAGCCGTCGACCAGGAACACGTGGTCGCCTGTCTTGGTCGCAGGCGACGCGGCGGGCTTTGGCGCTGGAGCGCTCGCCTTGACGGTGGGCGCGGGCTTTGCGGCCGCGGACTTGGCTGAAGGCTTTGCAGGGGCTTTGGACATGCCCGCAATGTAGGGATTTTCGCCGCCTTGCGCACCCGGTTCCGCGCGCGTTACGCACGGCTTTTGTCAGCCCGGACAGTGATGATGCTGACGGGATTTGACGCGGTTTTATTCCGCCGCCTGCAACGTGGCGGCCGCGTGCGGCTTCGGCGTCAGCCAGAACGCGGCCGGTCGCTCGAACAGGAATTTGAACGCCGTATTGCGCACGGCCCACCACATGCAGAGCGCGCCGATCACGCCGACAGCGGTGATCGCGACCGAGGCCCAGCCGATATCGGCGATGAAGCCGAAGCGCAGGATTGCCGTTCGCGTTGCGGCCATCGGCAGGAAGAAGGCGAGGTAGATGACGATCGAGTGCTCGCCGCAATAGCGCAGTACATTGAGCCAGTTCATGCGCGCCAGCAGCGCGCCGACCGCGATCACCGCGCAGGCGCCGGCAAGGCCGAGCGCGAGCGAGACCCCGGGCAAGGTGCTGACGCCGAGATGCACCAGCGCGGCGTTGACGAAGGCCCAGACCGCCAGCGTCATCAGTGCCAGACGCGGCTCCGCCTGCACGGCGGCGGCGAACGCGAAGACGCAACTCGCCACCCAGTAGCCGGTGAAGAAATAGACGAAGCGCGCGCAGAACTCGTCCGGCACGGTCCAGCCGGTGTTCAGATGCGTCATCTCGAGCCCGGCAAGGACCAGCCAGACCACGATCGGCGGCACGCCGCGCAAGAGCTTGGTGACGACGAAGAAGATCGGCAGCAGGTAGATGAACCACAGCGTGCCGAACGGTTCGATGAAGGCTTCGAGATAGTCGGTGCCGACCTGCGCCCAGCCGTGCTGCGCGGCGAAAGTGGGCGCCTTGATGATGAACTGGATCGTCACCCACAGCACGTAGAAGTAGGCGAAGTGCACGACCTTGCGGTCGAGATAGGTGCGCCAGTCGCGGTCGATGACGCGGCCAAGGAACAGGCCCGAGATCATGAAGAAGTCCGGCATCCGGAACGGCCGCGCGAACTCCACCACCGTGTGCATAAAGCCCTCGCGCCCGGCGGCGAGCTCCATGCCGAGCGTCGAGTGCATCATCACCACCATGACGATGCAGATGCCCTTGGCATAGTCGACCCAGTCGACGCGGCCATCCGCCGCTGTCCCGGTCGTGCGCATCGATGTCGCGGCGTCTGCCATAGTGTCCCGTTCTGGCGCGAGAGTGCGCCATATTCCGACAGAGGAGTTTCGGTTGTCTTGCCGTCTCAAGAAACGTGCCAGCGGTAGCCTCGTCATTCCGCCGGGCATCGCGAAGCGATGAGCCCGGACATCCACGTACTCCCTGTCGTGGTTATGGATGCCGGGCTCGCGCTCCGCGCGTGCCGGAATGACGCGATTATCTCGCCAATGCGCCCGCCGCTTTGCTAGACGCGGAGCAGAGATTCATTTTCGTTAACCATAACCGCCGCCGAGAGACCGATAACGTGCCGCGCACGTTCGATACGCCGCTCCCGATCGATGCCGTGCTCGACGACTTGTCGGGCGCGCTCAAGCGCGCGACCGCCGCCGTGCTGGTTGCGCCGCCTGGCGCCGGCAAGACCACGCGCGTGCCGCTCGCGCTGCTCGACGAGCCATGGGTCAAAGGTCAAAAAATCATCGTGCTGGAGCCGCGCCGGATCGCGGCGCGCGCCTCTGCCGAGCGGATGGCGAAAACGCTTGGCGAAAATGTCGGCGACACCGTCGGCTATCGCGTGCGCTTTGGTTCAAAGGTGTCGCGCAAGACCCGGATCGAGGTCGTCACCGAAGGTATTTTCACCCGCCAAATTCTCGACGACCCGGAACTCAACGGCATTGCCGCGGTGCTGTTCGACGAATTCCACGAACGCTCGCTCGATGCTGACTTGGGTCTGGCCCTGGCCCGGGACGCGCAGCAGGGCTTGCGCGATGATTTGCGCCTGCTGGTGATGTCGGCGACCATCGACGGCGCGCGCGTCGCGTCGCTGCTCGGCGACGCGCCTGTGATCGCGAGCGAAGGAAAAATGTTTCCGGTCGAGACGCGCTATCTCGGCCGCAAGGCCGATGCACCGATCGAGCGGCAGATGGCCGACGCGATCGCGGCAGGTTTGCGCGCCGAGCCGGGATCGGTGCTGGCGTTTCTGCCCGGCGCTGCCGAAATCCGCCGCACGCAAACGATGCTTTCCGAGCGCGTGCAGGATCCGGCTGTCGATATCGTCGCGCTGTTCGGCGCGCTCAACTCCGGCGAGCAGGACCGCGCGATCCAGCCGGCGCCGAAGGGCAGGCGCAAGGTCGTGCTGGCAACTTCGATCGCCGAGACCTCGCTGACCATCGAAGGCGTGCGCATCGTCGTCGATTGCGGCCTGTCGCGCGTGCCGCGCTATGAGCCTGATATTGCGCTGACCCGGCTCGAGACCGTGCGCGTCTCGCGCGCCGCCGCCGACCAGCGCCGCGGCCGCGCCGGCCGCATCGAGCCCGGCGTCTGTTATCGCTTGTGGGACGAGGCGCAGACGGCGTCGCTCGAGCCTTATACGAAGCCGGAAATCCTCGCCGCCGATCTGTCGTCGCTGGTGCTCGATCTCGCGCACTGGGGCGTCGCCGATGCCGCGGGCCTTGCGTTTCTCGATCCGCCGCCGGCGGCGGCGTGGAACGAGGCCCGCGCGCTGCTGCAGGAACTCGGCGCGCTCGATGCGGCCGGCCACATCACCGGCGAGGGCCGGGCGCTGCGCGCGCTCAGCTTGCCGCCGCGGCTGGCGCGCATGATCGTCGATGCCGCGCGCGAGGGCGCGGGCGAGCACGCGGCCATGATTGCCGCGGTGCTGACCGAGCGCGGGCTCGGCGGCGACAGCGTCGATCTCGATGCGCGGCTCGATCAGTTTCGCCGCGATCGGTCGCAGCGCGCGAGTGCGGCGCGGCAGCAGGCGGCGCGCTGGGTGCGCCAGCTGCCGGCGTCGCAGGCGACCGCAACAGAGCTGTCGACCGGCGCAATTCTTTCGATGGCGTTTCCTGATCGCGTCGCCAGGAATCGCGGCAACGGCTCGTTCGTGCTCGCCAACGGCCGTGGTGCCGCCGTCGAGCAGACCTCGGCGCTGGCGCGGTCGCCTTATCTTGCAGTCGGCGAGCTCACCGGCACCGCGGCGCACGGGCGCATCCTGCTGGCCGCGTCGGTCGCGCCTGCTGAGATCGAACAGCGCTTCGCGAACGAGATCGTCGATGTCGACGATGTCAGTTTCGATCGCAGCGCGCTGGCCTTGCGCGCGCGGCGTCGCCGCAACCTGCACGCCATCTCGTTGTCCGAGCAGCCGAAGCCGGTCGCGCCGTCGGCGGACACCGCGCGTATCTTCGCCGATGGAATCGCAGATGCCGGCCTCGACAAGCTGCCGTGGTCGAAAGCGTTGAAGCAGTGGCGCGACCGCGTCATGTTCCTGCGCAGGGCCGAAGGCGACGAGTGGCCTGATCTATCCGATCCCGCGCTTGGCGCGCGTCGCGACGACTGGCTCGTACCGTTGCTGTCGGACAAGACCTCGCTGGCTGGCGTCGACGCGTCAGAATTGTCCGATGCCGTGATGGCGCTGGTGCCGTGGGACAAACGCGCGCGGCTCGACCGCGAGGCGCCGACGCATTTTGAAGCGCCGACCGGCTCACAGGTCACCATCGATTATGAGGCGGAGCAGGGACCGACCATTGCGATCCGCGTTCAGGAGCTGTTCGGCTTGTCGACCCATCCGTCGATCGCCAAAGGCAAGGTGCCGCTGGTCGTGGAGCTGTTGTCGCCGGCGCACCGGCCGGTGCAGGTGACGCGCGACCTGCCGGGATTCTGGCGCGGCAGCTATGCCGCGGTGCGCGCCGATCTGCGCGGCCGCTATCCGCGTCATCCCTGGCCCGACGACCCTGCCACCGCCGCGCCGACCCGAAGGGCAAAGCCGAGGGGCACGTGATTTTCGCAGAGTCTCGGCAAGCTCTCTTTCCTCCCCCGCGTAGCAACGCGAAGCGGGGGAGGGGGACCGCCCGAAGGGTGGTGGAGGGGGCGCGCGGTGGGCAAATGCGCTTCGATCATTCGAAGCTCGGCATGCCCCCACCACCATGCTTCGCATGGTCCCCCTCCCCCGCACAAAAGGCGGGGGAGGATGCGCAAGAACCGATCCGCTGCAGAATGCCTTAACCCTTCGCTCACCCTTTTCGCCAACATTGCGCCGCCTGCCGCTGCGTTCCCATCACGCCGTTCGTCCCTGCATGATTTGATCGCGAAACGCGATTGCCGCGGGCTGTGAGTAAGTGCGTATGCGTAACATCCTGGTTTTTGCCGCTGTTCTGATCGGCCTTGGCGTCTTCATGGCCCGAATGGCCGACACCATGACGCCGGCAAAATCCACGGTGGCAATGTCGCGCTCGACCGATGCGACCACGACGCCGGCAGCCGTCAGGCCGAACGGTATCGATCGACAAGGACCGCAACGGTCATTTCCAGACCGAAGCGCGCGTCGACGGCAGCTATCTCGACTTCATGGTCGATACCGGCGCGACCGTGATCGCGCTGAAGGAGCGTGACGCCGCGCGCGTCGGCATTCATCCCGCGCCGGGCGATTTCACCGCCAATGTCTCGACCGCGAACGGCCCGGCCAAGGCGGCCCGTGCGCGACTCGCCAGCATCGAGATCGGCGGCGTGCGCGTGCGCGACGTCGACGCCCTGGTCATGCCCGACGGCATGCTCGACCAGAACCTGCTCGGCATGGCCTTCCTGTCGCGGTTGAAACGCTTCGAATATGCGGGCGGCAAGCTCGTGATGGAGCAATAGGCAGGGCCTGCTAGCCCAGCTTCAGGCCAGCGGTTTGTAGCACCGGAGACCAGCGCGCGTGCTCGCTGGCGATCAAATCCTTGAACTCGGACGAAGTCGTGGACTTTGGTACGAAGCTCAGCTGCTTGAGTTTCTGCACATAGGTCTCATTGCCGAGAAGCGCAGCGCATTCCTTGCTCAGCTTGTCTGTCACCGCATCTGGCAAGCCGGCCGGAGCGACGATGCCCAGCCAGGATTCGGCCGTCGCATCGGGAAAACCGGCTTCCGCGACGGTTTGCACAGCGCTCAGGCTGCCAAAGCGCTCATGCCCGGTGGCAACAATTGCCGACAGCGCCTTGCTGTCGATTTGCGGTGCGAGCAGCGCTGGTCCGTCGATCAGCAATTGGATGTCCCCGCGCAGTGCGGCGGCAAGGGAATCCGGGCCGGTCTTGAATGGAACGACGGAGGCGCTGAGCCCGGTCTTCTTGAGCAGCAACAACGCAGCGATGTGCGGCGGCGATCCATTCGCCGGTATCCCGAGGAGGAGCTTTCCGGGATCTCGCTTCGATAGCGAAACGAGGTCAGGCAATCCTGACACTTGCAGGGACGGGTGTGCGGCAAGCACCGAAGCCGATGTCGCAAGCGTCGAGATCGGCATGAGATCGCGAGCGGGATCGTACGGCAGTTTCGCAAAAAGATATTCGTTGAAGACGAGCTGAGAGATCGTGGCGAGGCCGATCGTGTAGCCATCGGGAGCGGCGGTTGCAACTCCTTGCATGGCAACGATGCCGCCGGCCCCCGCCCTGTTTTCGACAACGAAGGATTGTCCGAGTCTTGCGGACAAGGCGTCCGCGGCGAGCCGCGCGAGGCTGTCCGGGACCGAGCCCGGCGCGCCGCCGACGAGCAGTTTTACGTAGGTGTTCGGCCAGTCCTGGGCCGCCGTCGCCTTTGAAAGGAGCCCGTCAGCCATTGCAGCGGCCAGTGCACCAAGCAACGCCTCGCGTCGACTGATCATGGGGTAATTCTCTCTCTGGCAGCTGAATTGCCAGTGAGGCTAGGCGCGTTCGGTCGCGAGACCAAGGCGCGATGATGAACTTGATTAGTGCCGATTTGCGAACAATACTGAAGGGACCTCTCGCAGGGCCGACCGCAGCGATGGACAAGCTACGTGCAATCCGATTCTTCTGCCGCATCGCCGAGGCCAAGTCGTTCGCTGCTGCGGCTCACGATCTGGATGTCGTTCCGTCTGTGCTTTCCAAGACGATCGCAACGCTGGAACGTGACATCAGGTTCAGGCTCTTCAATCGCACGACACGTCGAGTGTCCCTGACCGAAGATGGCGCGCGCTACTATGAGCGATGCAAGAGGCTGGTCGTCGAGCTTGACGAGGCGGAGTCGTTGGCTCGCAAAGGCATTGACCGACCGGTCGGTCGGCTGTCGGCCGGGCTCCATCCCTCGATCAATCGGGTCTTGATGAGCCGAATAGACGAGTTTCTCTCAAAATATCCTGACATCACTGTCGAAACCGCGACGACCAGCTTGATTGCGACGCTAATTGAAGACCAGCTCGACGTGCTGATCACCCTCGGAAGCCTGCCCGATTCGAGTTTTACGGCGCGGCGAATTGGCACGACGCAATTCGTTCTTGTCGCCACGCCGCGATACCTGCGCCGCAACGGAGCGCCCAAGACACCGGCAGACCTCGCGAGTCATGCAGTGATCGTTTCCGCACGGCGCGACAACCCGTCATTTGTCCATTGGTCACTTAGCCGGGGTGCAACGAAGGAAGCAATCTATGCCCCGGCTCGAGTCATTTGCCGCGAGGGCGTGCACATGCATGAGGCGTCCCTCAGCGGTGCCGGTATCAGTCGCATGGTCGAGATATCGGCCCGGCCTTATGTTGCGAGCGGCGATCTCAAATTGGTTTTGCCCGATTGGTCATTTGACCCCTTGAGCATCAACGCCGTGTTTCCGGGCGGAACGGTACCCGCGAAGGCGCGTGTGTTCGTCGATTTTCTCAGCGGCGTACTCAAGGCGAAAGTGTGGTGGTCAAGGAATGCGGGCAACTTGCCGTGAACCCGCCAGTTTCCAACGCCAACCTGCCCGGCGTTCGTCTGGCTTACCGCGACAGCGGCGGCAGTGGCGCGCCCGTCGTGCTGTTGCACGCCAACACCGGGACGAGCGCGAGCTGGCAGCCGCAGTTCGAGAGCTTCGTTGCCGCCGGCTACCGGACGATCGCGTTTGACCGGCGCGGCTGGGGCCAAAGCGTGCCCGATCCGCAGAGCGGGCCGCAGCCCGGCAGCGTCGCCGAAGACCTCGCGGCGCTGGCAGATCATCTGGCGTTGCCACGATTTCACTTGCTGGGCGTGGCGGGAGGCGGATTTGTTGCGCTGGATTACGCGGGTTGGCGACAGGATACGTTGCGCAGCCTGACGGTCGCCGCGAGCACCGGCTCGTTCAGCGAGGGCGAGATGCAACAGCTGTCGCAAAATCTGAGATTCGAAGGTTTCCTCGACTTGCCAGAGTCATTCCGCGAGATCGGCCCGTCGTTTCGTGCGATGGAGCCGGAGCGGGTTGCCGCTTGGGCGCATGCGCAGGAGCTCGCGAAACAGCCCGACGCTGTCTCTCAACCGCTCCGAACACCGAACACGTTCGCAAAGATTTCCCGGATTCGCATTCCGATGCTGGCGATCACCGCAAGCGCCGATTTGTATGCGCCGCCGACACTGATGGCGCGCTGGATCAGGCACATTCCTCACGCCGAAATCGTTGCGATCGCCGATGCCGGGCATTCCGTGCCGATGGAGCAGCCCGCGCTGTTCAATGCCGCAGTCCTGAATTTTCTCGACCGACATTGACTCCAAACTGCCAACCGGGCGCTGCACGGAGGATTGGCTGACGCATCAGCCTGATGCCATGACGCTCCGGCGCTCCGACTTGGTCGGACGCTTGGTCACGAGCAGCCAGTCGACAAAGTCGTAATAGTCTGACCAGGTCAAAACCTCGGACTCGCAAATCGTGCACGTGAATGCGCCGGTTTGTGGCTTTGGTCGCTTTTCCCTGGTCGCGCCGTAGATCATTCCGCAGGCTGGGTTCGGACAGTGAAAGTACACCAACATTCGCAAACTTGATTCCATCGAGTCAATGTCGCGCGTCTTTGCATTTTTTTCGCGGCAGAAGCACGAATATTTTTGCATTGATCCCCAACGGCTTCCAAAATCGGGCGGCCGGATTAAGCTGCCGCTCGCGAGGAACCCGATAGCCGTCACAAGAGTCTCGCTGAGCGACACGCATGGAAAAAGTCTTCGACGCAATCGTGCTCGGATTGGGAGCGGTGGGATCTGCCGCGGTCTATCAGCTGGCCAGGCGGCGGGCGAGCGTCCTGGGGCTCGATCAGTTCAAGCCGCCGCACGAGTTCGGGTCCACCCATGGCGATTCGCGGATCACCAGGATCGCCTGCGGCGAAGGCGTGGAGTATTCGCAGTTTGCAATCCGCTCCCATGAGATCTGGCGCGAGCTGGAACATGAAACCGGCGCGCGATTGCTCACCCAGAACGGCCTCGTCGTCATCTCCGGCGAAGGCAGGCGAGCGCTTCAGCACGAGAAGCAGAATTTCTTCGAGACCACGGTGGAAGCGGCGAAGGCTGCAGGCATCGATTATCGCGTGCTCACAGGTCCCGAGGCCGCGCGAGAATTTCCGGTCCTGAAGCTTGATGAGCGCGACCGCGTCTACCACGACACATCAAGCGGCTTCGTTCGGCCCGAGGCGTGCATCGAGGCCCAGCTGCAAATGGCGGAGCGCGGCGGCGCCGTTCTGCGCTACCATGAAAAAGTTCTGGATTTTCAGGAGGGCGAGCTGCTCACGGTTCGCACGCAATCCGGCAGCTACCGGGCAAAGAGCGTGATTGTCGCTCTCGGGCCCTGGTTGCCTTCGTTCCTTCCCGCGACGTTCGCAGGCCGGCTGCAGGTCACGAGGCAAGTGATGTACTGGTTTCCGATTCAAGCCGACTATGCGCATCGGGAGCACTACACGCCCGAGCATCTCCCGGTCTTCATCTGGCAACTTCCTGCGCCGCAGTCGATTTACGGCTTCCCGGCGATCGACGGCGTGGCGACCGGATTGAAGATCGGCACGGAACAGTATCACCTTTCAACTGATCCCGAGCTGGTGGATCGGACCGTCTCTCCGGAAGAGACGAAGCTGATGTATGAAACCTATGTGGCGCCGTATTTTTCCGGAGTGTCCGGCGAAGCCTTGAAGGCAAAGGTTTGCCTGTACACCTGCGCACCCGGCGCGCGCTTTCTCATCGACAAGCTCGGTCGCAGCGAGAATGTCGTGTTCGCGTCCGCTTGCTCGGGTCATGGCTTCAAACACTCGGCGGCCGTCGGCGAGCTGCTCGCCAAAATGGCGCTCGGCGAGAAGCACCAGACCATCGAGCATTTCAGGCTGGGTTGAGGTGGCGTCGGCACTTGCGCCGTCGAGGCGTCCTACCACCAGCCCCGCGGCTGATAACGTGGGCCGCTGGGCAGACGCGCATTGCCAGGCTGGGCGTTCCGACTGAGCGGCGGCGGGAAAAAAGTCCCCAGGCCGCCGCCACCCCAGAAGTTGTCGCTCTCGACGATGACATCAGCCGTCGGCTGGCGCGTAATGAAGCCACCCTGGGGCTGGTTGCTCAGCACCGCGACGAACTCGGTGCGATAGTTGGTCTCTTTGCTCAGGGGTTCGTCCGAGATGACAATCGAGGATCGCGGCGCCGCGGTCGGCGCCAGCGAAGCGAACAGATCCTTTGGAATGGTGATGCGGTCGAGCGCGTCCCTGGCATCGTCCCCGTTATCGATCGTGACCGCTGTCCAGCGCAGGCCCGCATCGTTCGGCGCCATCGCCGTGAACACATGGGTGCCGATCGGCCTGTCGGGATCGCGGATCGTGACCGGGACCTCGATGCTCGCATCGAAAACCTCGCCCCCGTCCGACACTGGCTTGTGGGTGTCGCGCCGCACGTAAAGCTTCTGTGTCGCGCGGCTGATGAAGATTGAGACCGGCTCAAGCGCGAGCTTCGCCTCGCGCGCCGCCTTGGCGGTGTCGGCTTTCTTGGCCTCGGCCGTCTTGGCGGCGTCCTTCGCCGCGGCAGCGGCATCAAGCTTCGACTTCGCGTCGGCTCTGGCGGTGTCGAGCTGCGTCTGCGCTTCGGCGGCTTTGGGGGTGGCCTTCTGCTTCAGGTCCTCGGCTCGCGCCTTGGCCTGGTCCGTCTTTGCGCCGGCGATCGCCTTGTCGGCGAATGCGAGGTCGGCGTCGGCACGGGCCTTGAGCCGTTCCAGCTTGCGGATCGACGTTGTGAGCGATGCTGTCTCGCGCGCCGCAGTCGTGGCGGCTTTCTTCGCTTCGTCGGCCGTCCTCGCGGCCTCCTCGGCGTCGCGAGCGAGGGTCTCGGCACGCGCCGGCGCGGCTGCGACTGCGTCCCGGTTCGGCGCGAAAAGGGCCGGGTGGGAAAAATCGACCGGAGCCGCGTCGTTCGGGGAGATGATCACCCGCATCCCGATCCGAGTCTTGTCAAACAACTTCTCCGCGAAGCCATAGGGCATCCGCACGCAGCCGTGCGAAGCAGCGTAACCGGGCAGCGGTCCGCCGTGCAGCGCGATACCGTTCCAGGTAATGCGCTGCATGTTCGGCATCCAGGCATCGTCATACATCGTCGAGTGGTGGTCCTTGTCCTTCTCGAGGACGGCGAAGACGCCGGCTGGCGTCTCGCGGCCTGCGACGCCGGTCGACACCGGTGCACGCAGGATCCAGCCGTCGGCGTCGTAGAACGTGACCTGCTGGGTCTTGATCGATACGATCGCCATGATCGGCTCGCCTGCATCGCGCGGTGCAGTCGCCTCGGTGGGGGCCGCCGGGCGCGCCTGTCTCGCTGCGGCGTCAGCGGTTAGCGCGGTCAGGAGGGCCATCGCCGCGAGCGCTGCAATTGCGGGAGGCCCCCAACGCCGCATCGCCCTGGTGGATTGCTCCCTCGCAAATCGATTTGCCATGCCATGCCCTGGTTGAGATGAATTATCGAAACGCTCCGGTGGCTAATCTCATATACGACAGCCAAAGCAGGAGGAAGGCTCTGCCGTGGCCGGAATTGGCAGGCATTGAGACAATGCCGACCGGCGACGAAAATCTCCGCTCACCAATAAGACCGTCAGTCATATCACCCCGGTGCTTCAGGCCTGCTCAGCCCGTCCATGTTCGGCCCGGTCGGCGAGACCAAAATGCCGAATGATCTCACCGGCATTTGCTTCCGCAGATCGGGCCTCGCTATCCAGAACGAGGCAGTTGCGTCGTGGAACAGCAGACACCTGATATCGAGCCAGGAACTCCAGCGCCGCCTGTGCTGACGTCATCTTCCTCCTGGCCGCCCGTTCGGCATTGCCGATGCGTCGGACGATCTCGTCGGTCGGGCATTTCAGAAACACCGGAAATAACTGCCCGCCATGCCGTTGAACGATCGCCTCGAACCGCTCAAAGGCCGGCAGGTCGTCGGGAGTGGCGTAGACGAACGTCATCACCACGAGCGACACGCCTCGCTCCGCGGCGGCATCGAGAACGGACGCGCGGACATCCTGCACAAGCTCGAAGAATCCGGGGGCTCCGAAATCAAAGACCGTGCGCGCGACATCGATAGCGGCGTGGTTGTCGAACAGCCGCCCCGGGACGCGCTCAAGAAGGGCTCTTGCCGTAGTGAGCTTTCCGGCGGCGGGCGCTCCGTGTATGAAGATCAAATTCATACCGTGACGATAGCCGTTGCCGCTACTTTGGTCATGTCCATTCATCCCCGTTGCGGCGAGGGCAATGCTGGCGCGTCTCCACACACCGCGGCGCTGTTGGCTGGACTCTGACGAGTGACGTGCGCCCGAATGCGAGCCGAACTGCCGATTCACTTTCCAGAAAAGATTCGTGGAGCGAGCCGCTTTCCCCTGCTGCGCTCCATGATCTCGGCGGCCTTGCTCGCCTGGGCGGAAGGGATCGAGCCGCTCGTGCCGATGGTGCGTGGCCGCTCGATCGACGCCGCGTCCCACAAGAAGGGGACGGATTTTTTTACCGAAGCGGACACCGCGAGCGAACGCATCATCGTCGACGCACTCACGGCCGAATATGGCCGTGAGCGCTTCCGCATCTTTGGCGAGGAAAGCGGCAAATATCTCGGCGACTTGCACGCCGAGGTCACGATCCGCATCGATCCGATCGACGGCACCGAACCGTTCAAATTCGGCAAGCCGACCTGGAGCATCATGATCGGAGCCTATGTTGGCCGTGGGGCCTCCGAGCACCAGATCGCATCGGTGGTTTACTGGCCTGAATATTACAATGAAATCGTCTTCTCGCTCGAGGGGACGGGCGTCTTTAAAGCCGACTTGCGGACTGGGTCCGTCGTTGGATTTCCGCCGATCGAAACTCAGGACACGCTGAACGACATTATCGTCTCGTACTGGAAGCACTCCAGCCTCAGGGAGCGTGGGAGAATTGACGAAATTCTGCTGGCTCTTGAATTGGCCGGCGGGCGCTTGCGAACGGTCACGCCGGCCGAAGTCAAGGAAGCGCTCGAAACCCGCGGCAGGCGGGCGATGATCCTCGACGGCGACTTCACCCTCGTCGATTTCATCTCCTATTCGATGCTCGGCAAACTCGGCTACCGTGCTTGGGGTTGGGACGGTACGCAACACTCGATCGATGATGCGGCACTGACCAACCGGAAGCTTGTATTTGTCCCACCCGGCAGCGCTGGCGAGACCATTCTCGAAATCGTCCGGCGGCATGCTTGAAGTCACGCAGAGACCTTTAAGCCGTTTCCCGCCTTCCCTCACGCCTCGCCATGCTCTATCTGCATGCGCAGCATCTCTCCCCTTGTGAGGCAACCAAACAAATGTTTCCGACGCCGAAGGCCGCCCTGTCGCCGAATACCTATGCCTATGAATCCGAGCCGATGGTGAAGGCCACCGGCTTTCGCGAATACGACGCGCGCTGGCTGTTCGGCAAAGAAATCAACCTGATGGGCGTGCAGGCGCTCGGCATGGGGCTTGGCGCGTTGATCAAGGAAATCGGCCAAAAACAGGAGATCGTGACCGGCCACGATTTTCGCGGCTATTCGGCCTCGATCAAATACGCGCTGATTTCCGGCCTGATGGCCTCGGGCTGCAAGGTGCATGATATCGGCCTCGCTGTGACGCCGATGGCGTATTTCGCGCAGTTCGATCTCGACGTGCCGTGCGTCGCGATGGTCACCGCCTCGCACAACGACAATGGCTGGACCGGCGTGAAGATGGGCGCTAACCGGCCGCTCACCTTCGGCCCCGACGAAATGACGCGGCTGAAGGAGATCGTACTCGGCGCGAAGTTCGACAATCGCGCCGGCGGCTCTTACCAGTTCCACGAGAATTATCCGGCGCGCTATATCGCCGACCTCACCAAGCGGCCGAAGCTGAAGCGGCGCATCAAGGTGGTCGCGGCGTGTGGCAACGGCACCGCCGGCGCGTTCGCGCCGAAGGTGCTGGAAGCGATCGGCTGCGAGGTGATCCCGCTCGACTGCGAGCTCGACTACACCTTCCCGAAGTACAATCCAAACCCGGAAGACATGGAGATGCTGCACGCGATCCGCGACGCGGTGCTGCAGCACAAGGCCGACGTCGGCCTTGGCTTCGACGGTGACGGCGATCGTTGCGGCGTCGTCGACAACACCGGCGACGAGATCTTTGCCGACAAGATCGGCGTCATGCTGGCGCGCGACCTTTCGGCGATCCACAAGGGCGCGCAGTTCGTGGTCGACGTGAAGTCGACCGGGCTGTTCCTGACTGACCCCTTGCTGATCAAGCAGGGCGCGAGGACGACCTACTGGAAGACCGGCCACTCCTACATGAAGCGCCGCACCCACGAACTCGGCGCGCTCGCCGGCTTTGAGAAGTCGGGGCATTTCTTTTTCAACAAGCCGATCGGACGCGGCTATGACGACGGCCTCGTCTCGGCGCTCGCGGTCTGCGACATGCTCGACCGCAATCCGACGAAGTCGATGGCCGAGTTGAAAGAGGCGCTGCCGAAGACGTGGTCGTCGCCGACCATGTCGCCGCACTGCGCCGACGAGACCAAATATGGCATCGTCGACCAGGTTGTGAAGCATTTTGAAACTGCGCAGCAGAAGGGCGAGAAGGTCGCCGGACAGGCGATCCGCGATCTCGTCACTGTCAACGGAGTCCGCGTCACCGTCGAGGACGGCAGCTGGGGTCTCGTGCGCGCCTCATCGAACAAGCCGGAGCTGGTCGTCGTGGTCGAGAGCCCGGTCTCCGAGCAACGGATGCGCGACTTGTTCGCCGCGATGGACGGCGTGCTGCGCACGCATCCCGAAGTCGGCGAGTACAATCAGAAGATTTGATTATTTTGATCTCGACGTTCTCGTCGTGATTGCCGGGCTCCGGAGTTGCTCCCTCCCGGTGTTGGGGCGACCCGACTGCCGAACCTTCAAGAGGCTTTGCGTGAGCCGAGATCCTGACAGGATGTCGTCCGCGTAGCCCTATGCTTTCCCTCATTCCGCCTTGGTTTAGTCAAAGCAGCGTTGAGGGTGGGAGTTCGATCGGCCCAGCGGCGATTCGACGACCGCTGCAATCGCGTGACATTGACAGCTCAAAGAGAGCGGCGATGGATTCCACGCCGAGCCTGACGGAAGCTGACCGTCGCGAAGCTCTGATCGCGCGCGCCGACGAAGAGCTCGCACATGCTCATGAGCTGATCACCAGCACGGACGAACAGATTGCACGCGTGCATGAACAGCTTTCGAAGCTGGAGCACGAGGCGTTTCGGCGCGGCGCGTCGGGCCGCCGGTTGTCGCTGGCACTGCGCGGCCTCACCAGCGTCCTTCTGGCCGCATTCATCTGCCTCGCCGCCATCGCCTGGCACTCGCCGTACGGCGATGCGGCTAGGTTGATTTTTGCCAGGGCGGCGCAGCAGCTCGCGTCAGCCTTGTTGCCGGCGCAGAACGAACCAGCGCTTGTCAAATCGAAGGCCAGTCATGAGATGTATCTCGAGCTGCAGCGCCACGCTGACTCTTTCGTCGGGCAGCCGTTATCCTTCGCTGGCAAGGTGATCCAGTCCATTCAAAGCGGTCAAAGCTTCGTGCTGCGGATCAATGTTACTCCCGGCAATGACAATAGCTGGCAAGATACCATCGACGTCGACTTTGAGGCGCCCGCCTTGACGGGTCAGGATCAGATTGTGGAAGGCGATCTCGTCAGCGTTCGAGGCACATTCGCCGGCATCAGATCGTATCAATCCGCGCTCGGAGAGACGATCCGGGCTCCTTCCGTCGTCGCTTGCGTGATCCGACCTGGCCTGGGGAATATTCCTGCCTGCCCGGGTGAAACAGAAGCAACTCCAGCAAGCTCTGCTAACTGAATCAGATCCGCCGAAGGGCAAGTGTCGGGCTGCATCGCGCGACGCCACGACTTCAAGTCCCGATTGCTCGATCCGCGCGACGTTCTTGAGCCACGATGGTCTTGGCGCACACCTCTTCGGTCCACCTCACCGCCACCCCAGCGCCGGCGCGATGTGAGTCAGTATCGCCTCGATCACATGCGCGTTGTAGGCGACGCCCAATTGATTGGGCACAGTCAGCAATAGCGTATCGGCTTCGGCGATCGCTTCATCCTGCTTGAGCTGCTCGATGAGAAGCTCCGGCTCCGCGGCGTAGCTGCGGCCGAAGATCGCCCGGCTGCGCTCGTCGATGAATCCGATCTGGTCCTGGTCGTCGCCGCCTCTGCCGAAATAGGCGCGATCGCGATCATCGATCAGCGCGAAGATGCTGCGGCTCACCGAGACCCGCGGCTGGCGTGTATGGCCTGCCTCTTTCCAGGCGGCGCGATAGGCGCGGATTTGCGCGGCCTGCTGGACGTGAAAGGCCTCTCCGGTTTCGTCTTTCTTCAGCGTCGAGCTCTGCAGGTTCAATCCAAGCTTCGCCGCCCACACCGCCGTGTCGTTCGAGCCGGCGCCCCACCAGATCCGCTCGCGCAAGCCTTCCGAATGCGGCTCGAGGCGCAGCAATCCGGGCGGGTTTGGAAACATCGGCCGCGGATTTGGCCGCGCAAAACCTTCGCCGCGCAACAGGTCGAGGAAGATTTCTGCATGCCGCCGCCCCATGCTGGCGTCATCCTGGCCCTCGTCGGGCTGATAGCCGAAATACCGCCAGCCTTCGATCACCTGCTCCGGCGATCCCCGGCTGATGCCGAGCTGCAGGCGCCCGCCCGCGATGAGATCGGCGGCACCAGCGTCTTCGGCCATGTACAGCGGGTTCTCGTAGCGCATGTCGATCACCGCGGTGCCGATCTCGATGCGGCTCGTCTTCGCGCCGACCGCCGCCAGCAACGGAAACGGGGAGGCGAGCTGGCGGGCGAAATGGTGGACGCGGAAATACGCGCCATCCGCTCCCAGCTGCTCGGCCGCAACGGCGAGATCGATGGATTGCAGCAGCGTATCCGCGGCCGAGCGGGTCTGCGATTGGGGCGAGGGCGTCCAGTGCCCGAACGAAAGAAAGCCGATTTTTTTCATGCGGGCAGTGTATCGATGTCCGGTGTGGATTGCGACCATCGCGCTGCGGGGCGGGCCGGATGCACCGCGATGTCTGCCTTTGGGCGATGAGCGGACCTACGGCGTGCAAATTCGTGTCAAAATAAGCTCAGTCGTTCGCTCGCCATATAGCCCGCCAGCAAAAGCGCGCCAAAGGCCAGAATCAAGCCTGCAGCACCAACTTCCATTCCTCGTACCACAACACTGCCAAAGCTGATTTCGTCAGTCGCAAACCGTTTCACAAACGCCTTGGCGCCCACCGCAATCGTAGCAATCGCCGCGACCGTTATTGCTGTGCCCAATCCCATCACAAACGTGGAGACCGCACCCGCCCAAAACAGCCCCTGCGAAAGCGCAAACACCAAGAGAATGATTGCGCCGGAACAAGGGCGCAGGCCCACGGCCACGATCGCGGACAGCCCGCGCTTCCAGCCGCCCGATCCCCCGAGGTCTTGCGGTTCCGGGCCGTGGGCGTGACCCCATGGAAGCACGTCAGGCTCATCATCGTGATCGCTCGCATGGCCATGATCGTGATGGTGATCGTGAGCATGATCGGCGCCATGGCCATGATCAAGGTCTGCGCGATGCTCGCGTCCGGCGGCAAAATGATGACCAGGCGCCTCGCGCGCAAAGCCGCGGCGGTGATCCCTCAATTGCCTGGCAGCGCGAATGAAGCCAAGCCCCTTGACCCAAAGCAACCTCGCACCCAGCAGAACGATAAGCGCGTAGCTGATTATTTCGATGGTGCGCGCGGCATTACCCATCATTTGTGCGGTGGCGCCGAGCAAGGCAGCCGCAATACCAACAATCAGCACTGCTGTCAGCGATTGCAGCAGGGCCGAGGCGAATGACAGTGCGACGCCCCGGCGCCAGGTTTCGTCGTTGGCGAGCAGATACGATGATATCACCGCCTTGCCGTGGCCCGGCCCCGCGGCATGGAAAACCCCGTAGGCAAAGGCTATTCCCATCAGCGTCCAAAGTGCTGAGCCATCCGTCTTGGCAAGACGGACGGCGCCAGACAGAGCCCGATAAAACACCGCTTGTTGAGCGAGCAGCCATCCCATCAAACCTGTCTCGGCGCTGGCTCGCGAAGCTCCGAAAGGAGTTTGAGCAAGAGCAGCGTCTCTATTGGCGCTTATGACCATGATCCAAGCGATCGCCACTATCGTCATGAGCATTGCAACGATGTGTGCGCACTTTGGTGAGGTGTTATCTTCGTTGAGCAGGCTCATGGGCACCGCACGGCTATCTTGCTGGCGAACTGCATCCCCATCCCAATATTCGCATCCGATTTCGTAAAGAGCTGATTTACCCCAGGTAAAAACGATGGGCTGCCCCCTGGCCGCGAAGTCGATACAGCGCATTGCGTTGGAGCAGTCACGAGCGTGACGGGCTCATTCTCGTTGAGACCAAAGTCAACAAAAAATATTGGATCATAGATTTGTATCATCAGATCCTTGGCCGTTAGCGGTGTCCTGAGTGGCAGTGTCACGTGCAGCGTGAGTTCGGTCTTTTCTGTATCGTAGTCGAGCCAATACTCAGTCGGAGCTTCGAACACATCGTTTCGCTTGTGGCCGTCAATCCAGGTGTTGGTGTAGTATCCATCCTCCTTCAAAGACTCGACATTGAGTTTTGCAAGCGGTTGCAATTCTTCGCGCGTGAACTGCCCCTTTGTCTTGGCGCTTATGCCCTGCGTTGCATATGCCGAGAACATCTCGTCAAAGGTCCAGGCATGACGAATTCCGACCAGAGCGCCATCGGGTGTGTAGATCAATTCCTCTTTCATCGTCACCCAGACATGGGGATGCGCAAGCGCAGGCGACGCGACCAGCCAAACACAGCACGCGAAACCCAAAGTCAGGCGTCGGACCGACGTGTCGATCCGCATCAGGGCGGAATTGCCAATCACCGTCTCAGTTCCTTGGTCCGCGAGAACTCCGTAGATCGGCGGTACCTAAGCAGTCTCGGTGCGCATATCAGCCGCGGACGGCAAAATCGTTGCTGCCGCCCGGGGCTGAAAGAGAGCCATGGCGGGATTCTCCGCCGAGCTCCCGGAGCCGCTATTTCTTGGCTTCTGCCGCGGCGGTCTGTTTGGCGAGGCTATCGACGAACTGCTTCTCCAGATCGTCGCAGAAGGCGTTGAACTCGCCCGGCTTTACAAACGGGTTAGGCGAACCGTCTGCAATCTTCGCCCGTTTTCCCGGCATGTCATACATTTCCGGATGCGGTGCCAGTAGGATGTCGGGGTGCACATTCTTCGACCAAGCGAACGTTTTCTTGTAATCGTCGATGATGCCCGGATAGGTCGGGTTCGTGACGAGTTTGTTAAGCGCGACGGTCGCGCTGCAGAAGAAGATTACACTCCTCGTTGCGTCCCCATCTTTTGCGGTCGCCGTCCAACTGGTGCAGCCTGGTGTGTGCCCAGGCGTCTCATGCGCCGTCAACGTCATGTTGCCGATCGATACTGTGTCTCCCTCATGTACGACGCGGTCGACCTTGACCGGCGGGAACTGCAGCACTTCCTCTTTTTCTTGTCCGGGATAGTAGCCGCCCTCCAGCAATG
Organism: uncultured Alphaproteobacteria bacterium; assembly: GCA_963763485.1. GTDB lineage: Bacteria > Pseudomonadota > Alphaproteobacteria > Rhizobiales > Xanthobacteraceae > CAWCKS01. Next base: position 147,189 of record CAVXOW010000005.1, read on the forward strand.
GCTTATCCTTTTCGCCGGAGATCAGCTGGGCGCCGGAATCTTTCTTGAGCTGCGCCAGTCCCCCTGTGTGATCCATGTGGGCGTGAGTATTGAGGAGATATTTGATGTCGGTGAGCTTGACGCCGAGCTTCTGTATGTTGGCCTCGATCAGTGGGGTCGCCTCGGGCATTGCTGAGTCGATGAGAATGTCACCTTGAGGCGAAGTTAGAAGGTAAACTGCGAGCCCGTTGGTGCCGACATAATAGACATTATCAATGACCTTGAACGGCTCTGTCGGGGTGTCCCAGTTCTTGATTGTGTCTTTGAGAAGATCTCTCAGCGTCTGAGCCTTCGCGTTTGTGACCGCAAACATCAGCGTACAAGCCGCAATCAATAGATATCGCATTCAGGCCTCCCATTTTGTTTTGGTTTTTCCCACTGCTCACGAGACGTTCCCTCGCGCGCATCGCGCACTTGATCGAGTTCATTGCGGAAATCGCTCCCCGGCAGCCCGTTGAAGGCTACAGAGGGACGTTCCATCAGCTCGATCTTCGAGCCTACGCCGTTTTGCAACGGCCGTCATTTTGCGCTGCCAGATCACCGTGCTGCCAAGAGAGCCCTGCCGCGTGGGCGAATGTTGCTCGGGCGCACGCACCGGTTTGCCGACGACTGATGCATTGCACGGTCCCCGATGCTCGCTGACGGCCTGCTGCCGATATGATAAGCTGATGCTCGTAGCGAAGAACGGATTGGGGGCGAGACGAGATAGGGGGCCAGGCCACACGATGGGAGGACCCTATGACCATCGAAAGCATTCTGAGGCGGAAGGGCACCGACGTCACGACAATAGCTCCGGACGCCAGCATCAAGCGGGCGGCGGACTGGCTCCGCGCCAGGAATATCGGCGCACTCGTGGTAACGAGTGAGAACGAGGTTCTTGGTCTCGTTTCCGAACGTGAAATCGTTCATGCGTTTTCGCGCTATGGCGAAACGGCCGGGTCGATGCCCGTGAAGGACATCATGCAATTCGGTGTGGTTACCGTGTCCCCGGACGAGAGCATCAATCGCGTGATGAACCTGATGACGCACCATCGCGTGCGCCACATGCCGGTGCTGCGCGACGGCAAGCTGGCCGGCATCGTCAGCATCGGCGATGTCGTCAAGCATCGGCTGGAAGACCTGGAGCTCGAGACGCACGTGCTGCGTGATGTCTATAACGCCGCGCGTTGATCGCCAGCAATGGAAAAGGCGGACCGAGCTGGCGGGCAGATCGCGCTTTTCCGTTCTGACCTCTGGCAGAACGAGCGCCTCTTGCTAAAATCGCTGCCATGTCAAGAAATCTCGGCCGTCCGTTGAAACCTCACTCGACGAACATCGATGTCGGGCGCCGAGCCCTGCTTGCAGCCGTGGGAGGTGCCCTGGTCTCCCGCTTTTCATCTGCTCAGGACAGCCTGGGCTCACGCAAAGACAGTGATTTCGAGCGGCGGATACAACGCGTCGCCAACGGTCTGCGGCCTGCCGTCGTTTTCCCGGGCGAACCTGCAATGAAGCTCTCGGATCGGATGAACGAACTGCACGTTCCCGGCGTCAGCATTGCGGTGATTCATGGCGGCGCCATCCAAGCTCGCGGCTTTGGGTCCGCTGCCATCGACGGTCCGCCGGTGCAGCCTGAAACCTTGTTTCAGGCTGGCTCGATCAGCAAACCGGTCTCGGCCGTCGCTGCGCTCGCGTTGGTGCAAGCCGGAAAGCTCGATCTCGACAGCGACGTCAACCTCCGCCTCAAGAGCTGGAAGATCCCTGCGAATTCCTTCACCAATAAATCCAGCGTCACGCTCAGGAGGTTGTTGAACCATTCGGCCGGGATAACGGTGTCCGGATTTCCGGGATACGCGTCCGACGCGGCAATTCCTTCCCTCGTCGACGTTCTCAACGGCGCGCCGCCGGCAAATACAGGTCCTGTCGTCGTTGGCCGAGAGCCGGGGACGATGTACGAGTATTCGGGCGGCGGCTACACCATCATGCAGCAATTGCTCATCGACGTGACCGGCAAGCCGTTTCCCGACCTGGTCGCAGACCTTGTTCTCAAGCCATTTGGGATGATACGCAGCGGCTTTTTTCAGCCGCTCCCGAAAGAAGACGCGCAATCGGCTGCAACGCCTTACCGGGCGGACGGCACGCCGGTGCCCGGCGGCGCTCACATCTATCCCGAACTCGCCGCCGCGGGATTGTGGACGACGCCGACGGATCTCGCGCGCTTTGCGTTGGCCGTGCGCGATGCCTGGGCGGGCCGCAACACGTCCGTATTGTCTCAGGCGACAGCCGTTCAGATGCTCACGCCCGGTCTTGGTGACTACGGGCTGGGCCTTATTGTCCGCGGTTCCCAGCCAAATCGGCGATTTCTCCACGATGGCGTCAATGATGCATTTGTGAACTCGATGGTCGCATTCGAAAACGGCGATGGCGCAGTCGTCATGACGAATGGAGCGCGCGGCACGGACCTGGTGTTCGAGCTCATGCACAGTATCGCTGTCGAGTATGGCTGGCCGGCCGGTCAACCCAGGAACTCGGCAACCAGCCACGATCGACCCTCACGTGTTCGACAGATTGGTCGGGACTTATAAACTCTCGCCCAATTTCCTGATCCACATCTCAAGGGAAGGCGGACACTTGTTCGCCCAGGCAACGGGTCAGGAGCGGTACGAATTGTTCCCTGAAAGCGACCGCGCCTTCTTTCTCAAGGTTGTCGATGCCGTCCTGACATTCGATGCCGAGAACCCGGCCGCTGCGACCCAATTGATACTTCACCAGAACGGCGTCGACCACGTGGCAAAGCGCGTCCAATAGGCCGACCAAGTGAATTGACGCCTTGTCGTCAGCACGATGGGAGACCGGATGATTCGGCAGCTTGAACTGGACGACATGGATCGGGCGGCGAGCGGCCATCGCGTATCGTTCGATCGGGCCCTCCCCACCCTCGCTGGGGTTCACACGCCCGAGGGGGACCGATGGTTTTTCAGGGAGCGCATGTTCGCGAGCGGTAAGCTGTGGGGTTACTTCGGTGACGTTCCGAGTTGGCAAGTTCGGCCTGATGGCGTTATGAGTCTCCCGAGTACAAACCCGGCCAGGCCCCGATCGGATGAGACGCGCATGAGGTCTCGTTTTGTGAATCCGAAACGCAAGCGCACAGGACTGCGGCCCGCGCATCTTGCCATTGCGACTCTGGCCGCGCTGATCGCGTCCGGAGATCATGTGCGCGCCACAGATCGTCAGAGCGAACGCTCGGTCGAGTTGATCCAGTCGCGCATGGCCGGCGAGCCAATCATGGCGATCGTTTCGCTCCAAAGCCAGCGGATCACTGTCTATGACGCCAACGGCTGGATCCTGCGGGCGCCGGTGTCGAGCGGCCAGAGGGGACGCGAGACGCCCGCCGGGATCTTCAGCGTGATTCAAAAAGAAGCGGATCACTACTCGAACCTGTATGACGATGCTTACATGCCCCACATGCAACGCATCACCTGGTCGGGCATCGCGCTCCACGGCGGCGTCCTGCCGGGATATGCGGCGTCCCACGGCTGCGTCCGGATGCCGTTCGACTTCGCGGCCGACCTGTTCGACGCGACCCGGCTGGGCTTGCGGGTCATCGTGGCACCAACCGATGTGAAGCCCGTTGCTATCGCCCATCCGGTTCTGTTTCGCCCGAAGCCCGGTGCCGGTGCCCTGGCCGCCGCGCGGACCGCGGAGGCAGATGACGCGGCCGGCAAGGCGGAGCAGGCAAGACTCGCCGCCGTAACGGCCTTCAGGGAGGCCACGCAGGCAAAGGTCGCGGTGCGTGTGGTGGAAAATCTGAAGCTCCGGGCCGAGGCGCAATTGGCGGCCGCCGAGACGACGCTTGGCTCTGCCATCTCGGCCGAGGCCAAGGAGCAGGCCGAAGGCGCCAAGGCTGAGGCAGTGACGAGGGTCGCGGAGCTGCAGGCGCAATGGGACGCCGCCAAGGCGGCGCTGCAACCGAAGCTCGATGCCGTCACGGCTGCGCGTGACGCCGCCACAGCCGCGGACAGCGTGCGGGCCGCGGCAGCCGAGGCGGCTCATCAGGTGGCCCGCGAACTCGAGCCGGTATCGGTGTTGATCAGCCGCAAGACCCAGCGGCTGTATGTCCGGCAAGGCTTTGAGCCCATCTTTGAAAGTGCGGTCACGATCGCAGATCCCGATCGTCCGATTGGCACGCATGTCTTCACCGCCATCGAGCGGTTGACCGGCGACACCAACATGCGATGGAGCGTCGTCTCCCTGGACGGCGGGCCTCCGCACGCCGGTCCAATTGAGCCGCAGGGCCGGACGCATGGGGTCAGTGGTCGCGACATCGAGCCGACGCAGACGGACTCGGACAGCGCCAAGGCCGCGCTCGATCGCATTGTCATTCCGCAAGACGTCTTGGATCGCATCGTCGGGATCGCGCCGCGCTCGTCCCTGATCATCACAGACGAGGCGTTGAGCTCGGAGACCGGCAGGGGCACGGATTTTGTGGTGCTGTTGAGCGACCAGCCGCAGGGCGGCATCAAAAGCCGGCGACGCAGTCCGGGCACCGAATTTGGCTACCCGCGCCTGCCTTACGGGCGCTTGCCTTTCGCGGGTCGGCTTTCCACCTGGTGAGCCCGTGCTTTTCACAACCGGCAATTCTTTTCATGTCGGGCAACGCCACGTCTCTGACTCCCGTGATGTCCGCTTTCGAACCGGCACCGCACGGTCCGTGAGAACTTTCCAGCGCTACGCAGTATTGCTGGACCGGCGCGGCACACTGTGAGCAGCGCGCAGCTTCAGATAGCCCTTGAGACTCAGGCGCTCTTCGTCGCGCTCTCCAGCCTGCGCCATCGCGACGATGAGCTTCGCAAGCTCTGCATGCCTTGACGTCGCATCTTCGTCCGCCGCCGAGCCCTCGGAATAACGTTCCCACGCCCGATCGAAGGCCCGGGCCAGCAGCTGAATTGTTTCTTGGTCAAACCGTGTTCCCTCGAGGTTCGGTGCGACCCGCGTGAACCAGACGAGAACGAAAGCGAGAGCGACCATGGCGAGCGTGGCAAACCCGATGGCGTTTGATTGATCCCGCGCAAACAACGCGCCGCCAACGCCCGCGCCGATCGCCTGGCCAAGATAGAGCACGGTATTGTTGAGGGCCACGGAAGCTGTCGCAAGGCCGGGAGCCGTCGCTATCAATCTGACCTGTTGCATCGCCGCTGCGGCGGCCGAGCCAAGGCCCCAGATCGCAGCTCCCGTTGCCATCGCCCAGAACAGCCCGCTGCCGAGCGTCCATACTGCAAGCCCGGCGAGCACACAGGTCATGAACGCGACAGATGTCTTGAGTGCGCCCCACGACTGCACGAGGCGCGCAGCACAGACATTGCCAATGACGTTCATCACGCCGAACAGCGCGAACACAACGGCGATTTGCCGGGACGTGGCGCCGGCAAGCTGTGTCAGGAGCGGGCCGACAAACGCGACGATGGCGAGCTGGCCGGCGCCGAGCAGCCCTGTGATCGAGAGCAGCAGCAGCAACGTGCGGTTTCGGCCGACCGCAAACCACGTTGCGACCACCACGGGCGTGCCAATCAGGCCCGGCCGCAATCCAATCATCACCGCCAACAAACCGGCCGCCGCAAGGGCGCCAACGAGCTCATAGATCGCGCGCCAGCCGATCAGGGGAACTGCGGCCGCAATCGTCGGCAAGCCAACAGCAAGGGCAAGCGCCCAGCCAAGCAGAACCGACGCCACCGCAGAACTTCGATATTGCTCCGGAACAACCAGCGCGGCCGTCTCGGCCGCCAACGGCGTGAATGCTCCGGCGAAGGCGAGCATCGCAAGGCGGATCGACAGCAAACTCGAGAAGTCAGGCACGAATGCCGAGGCGACGTGACCAAGGGCGAGGCACAACAGAATTGCGCTCAACAGCGTTCGCCGGTCAATCCGGCTGGTGGCCCAGGCGACCAACGGAGGAGAGACGCAAACCATCGCAGCGCCCAGGCTGGTCAGCAGCCCGGCCCTGCCGATGCCGACGCCAAGCCCTGACGACAACTCCATCAACATTGCCGTCGGCAAGAGAATGCTGAGCCCGACGACAAGGTTGCCCAGGCCAAGCGCCATGATGGAGAACAGGCTGCGCGCCTGCATTTGAACTGCCCGTCGGTCTGCTGTTCAGAAAGACAAATGTCTCCGGGGCGACATCAAGCAAATGATTCCGGCGGGCTTTCAAGTGTCTTTTCGCTGAAGTTCGCAGATCGCGCGCCGTGCCCCGCTTGCGCGCGCCGATCAGGCGGGCGATCGAATCGAGCGCCAGCTTCCGAGTTTGGCGCTTGGCGTCAGTTTGTGCGGGGCCACAAAGTGTCCGGTAGTGGGTGAAGACCGGAAGTGATCGGCACTCGGTCAGGCGACGCGACTGACCCCACGCAGACGTGGATAAAATGCGGAGGCCGCCTCTTGCCGAGACGGCCTCCGTGCCAGTGTTGCTTCGCGTTGGCTATCCGAAATTCGTCGGCTTCGCCTGCGTTGTGAAGGTGGCGTCGGGGCTGACCGGCGCGCCGTTCGAGGTCGGCGTCAGCGTCTGGGTGATCGCAGTGCCGTTCATCAGCCATTCCGCCAGCGAGCCGTTGTCGTTGCGCCACAGAATGTCGGAGTTGCCGTTGCCGTCGAAGTCACCGATTTCGACCACGTGCCAGCTGGCATCGGGCCGCACCGCGACGCCGTTCGAGGTGAGCTCGCCGCTTGACGCAATGACCGAGCCGTTCATGGTCCAGTCGATCAGCGCACCCGAGGTGCTGCGCCAGAGAATGTCGCTCTTGCCGTCGCCGTTGAAGTCGCCGACGCCTGCGATGATGAATGAAGCATCGGGCCGCACCGCAGCGCCATTGGAAGTCAACTCTGCGCTGGACGTGATGACCGGGCCGTCCATGGTCCAGTCGGCCAGCACACCCGAGGTCGAGCGCCAGAGGATATCGCGCTTGCCGTCACCGTCGAAGTCGCCGATGCCGGCCACGCTGAAGGTGGCATCGGGCTGCACCGCCGCCCCGTTTGAGGTGACACTGGCGCTTGAGGTGATGGCGGAGCCGTTCATGGTCCAGTCGATCAGGGTGCCCGAGGTTGAGCGCCAGAGGATGTCGCTCTTGCCGTCGCCGTTGAAGTCAGCGACGCCTGCGACGCTGAACGACGCATCCGGCCGCACCAGGGCGCCGTTCGAGGTGATGTCCGCGCTTGCGGTGATGACCGAGCCGTTCATGGTCCAGTCGATCAGGGCGCCCGAGGTCGAGCGCCACAGCACGTCGGTGTTGCCGTCGCCGTTGAAGTCGCTCAGGCCTGCAACGCTGAAGGTGGCGTCGGGCGTGACCACCATACCGTTCGACGTCACAAAGCTGCTGGACGCGATGACGTTGCCGTTCATCCCCCAGCCGATCAGCGCTCCGTTGTTGTCGCGCCAGAGAACGTCGGCGTTGGCATCACCGTTGAAATCGTTGACGTGCTGCGCAAAGCTGAAATCGTCAGCCACGAGACTGGTCTTGGTGACGTTCTGGAGCGTGAGCGTATTGCCGCCGAAGTTGAATACGGTATCCGCTCCGACCTGGGTCGCGAATGAAAGCGCGTCATTGAAGTTGTGAATGCCATGGAACGCTGCGAGATTGATCCTGTCGCCAATTCCGGGACCCGCGGCGAAGTCCGTTATGACGTCGGCCCCGCTGCCCGGTCCGTAGACGAAGGTGTCGTTGCCCGCCCCGCCCGTCAGCACATCGACCCCGCTCCCGCCGCTGAGCGTATCGTTGCCGTCGCCGCCGAGCAGCGTATCGTTGCCGGAGCTGCCGAAAATGATGTCGTTGCCGTCGCCGCCGTCGAGCGTGAGCTTGATCTGATTGGCGACAAGGTTGCTGGCGTCGATAACATCCTGTCCGTCAAGCCCGTGGATCGTCAACACGTCGTTCGCCGGTTCGGCGCCGGTGACGAACACCTGGGCCTGTAGGCCATTCACCAGGATGTCGGCGCCGCTCTGGGTCAGCTGGATCCGGTCGCTGCCTGAACCACCGTTGACGACGACATTATCGGGCGCACCGTCGCCGCCGCCGCCGGCTGCCCGCAGGTCAACCGCGACCCTGGTGACATCGGTACCGGCAAGGTCGTTGACCGTGACGCTATCGGCGCCGCCCAACGCATTGAACACGATGGTTTCCACACCATTGAGGTCCATGGTGATGTTGGCGACGTCGCGGCTGAAGCGGACCCGGGATCCATTGGCGGAGATGTTGACGTTCTCGTTGACGTTCGCGCCGTTGAAAATCAGCGTGTCGGAGCCACCCTGGCCTTCAACCGTGTCGCTGCCATCGCCCGGATTCCAGATGAAGGTGTCGTCGCCGTCGCCGAGCAGTGCAACGTCGCTGCCGCGCCCCCCGGTCACGGTATCGTTGCCGGTACCGCCGATCAGGGTATCGGCGCCGTCGCCGCCGATGATCACATCGTTGCCGGCGCCGCCGTCGATCGTCAGGGAGGTGAGGGGGGCAATCCCGTTGCCTGCCGTGATCGTATCATTGCCGGCGCCGCCGTTGACGACCACGCTCTCGGCGGTGACGTCGACGTTGAATGGCGAGGAATCAACCCTGCTTACGCGCACGAACGCGCCATTGGCCGAGATCGAGAAGGTTTCATCGGCGTCGCCGCCGTTGAACGAGACCGTGTCCGATCCGCCCGACCCGTTGATCTGGACGATGTCGTTGGCTGCTTCGAAACCGTCGATCGTCGTTTGCGCGGCCAAGCCGCCGACGACGAGCTGCGAGCCGTTCTGGCTGAACGAAATCTGGTCGTTACCGGCGCCGCCGTTGACGATGACGGTGTCGGCCGCACCATCGCCGCCGCCTCCGACGGCCTGCAGATCGATCGCGACCCTGCTGACATTCGTGCCGGCAAGATCGTTGACCGTGACGGTATCGGCGCCTCCCAACGCGTTGAACGCGATGGTCTCCACGCCATTGACGTCCATGGTGACGTTGCCAACATCTCGGCTGAAGCGAGCCCGCGATCCATTGGCCGAGATGTTGACGTTCTCGTTGACGTTTGCTCCGTTGAAAATCAGCGTGTCGGAGCCGCCCAGCCCTTCGATCGTGTCGCTGCCATCGCCCGGATTCCAGACGAAGGTGTCATTGCCGCTGCCGCCGATCATCGTGTCATTGCCCGTCCCACCGACAAATGTGGTTGCCGGCAGCGGTCCATTTGCCTGATCGAGGCTGATGGTATCGGCTCCAGCGAGACCGGAGGCCTGAATTTGCAACGTGTTGCCAACGGTCGCTGGACCGCCGGTGATCGCAATGGCGCCATTGTCGAGAAGGATATTTCCCGCTGCGTCGCGACTCACGGTGATCGGATTGTCGAGAGTGTCGCCGACGATCGAAAGGATTCCTGAGGCAAAGCTTGCAGTGACTGCCATTGTCTTGTTCCTTCTGAGGACACAATCAGTGTCGAAGCAAGCTGGCGGCATCGCGCCAGCTTGGGTGCGTCACCATGGCGGGGTCGTGCTACGCGAGTGTTTCCGGGATCGACAATCGCGTTACGGCTGTAACATTTTAAGAACTGCTGGCGTCGGTCGGTTCCACCATGCTGAACCGCAAGCGTGGCAAGGGTCGCTCGGACAAAATCACCAAGATCAGCAGGGCGAGGCGCCTTGCAGACATCTCCGTCGAACAACCAAGAAGCTCTCGATCTGCCGCTTGGTCTCAAGACCGCCGAAGCCCCCGGCATCACCATGTCGATCAACCTGGTCGCAAGTTCCACTGATCGAACGTTAGCCAGGGATCGCAATTCTTTGGACCATCGTTCGCCGAACTCGATAGGTTCGACGCCCTAGTTGTGTCCGGACTGTGTGTTCAGCGCATTTTCGCAGGAACGCCAAACGCGATAGGCCATTAGCGCGACAGCAACAGCAAGGCATGAGGTGCTGAAGGCAAATGTCCACCAGCTCGGATCGTGGCGCAGCCAGTCTTCAAATGCAGCAACGAGTGTTGCGCCAAAGCCGATTGATAGTGAAATGACGCTCAGGATTTGCAGGAACACTGTACGGGAAAGCATTTGCTGATCTTTCGAATGTCTTGCGGCCAGCAGGTTGCGCCTCGTGGCCTGTTTTCAGTTTGAAAGGTCCCAGCGAGTCGACCGGGATTTGCGAATTCCTGAACCTGCGCTCGGAGTATCGAGGGGTTGTCCTATTCGCAGCGCGTGTGGAGACCATGCCTGAAACAACGAAAGACGGGCGTGACGAACCTCACGTAACGCCAGGTGGATCGTTTGCGAGGGGTACGGCGCGCTCGACATAGCAGCGCGCAACCGCGTTGCCGGTGTACGCGGACCCGCCCGACGCCTGCGGTGTTCCGGCCGCGCGAGACGACAGCTGGCCCGTCGCTTCCTTGTCGCGACGGCCACCATGTTCGAAGTCGATCTTGCTTCGCGCGCGTTAGCCGAAGTTCGTCGGTTTCGCCTGCGTGGTCCAGGTGGCGTCCGGCGACACCGCCGTGCCGCCGAGGTTCGGCGTCACCGACTGGCTGATGGCGGTGCCGTTCATCAGCCACTCGGCCATCGCGCCGCTGTCGTTGCGCCAGAGGATGTCGGAGTTGTGGTCGCCGTTGAAGTCGCCGATCTCAACGACGTGCCAAGTCGCGTCCGGCGACACCGCAACGCCCCCCGACATCAGGTCGCCACTTGCCGAAATCACCGAGCCATTCATCTCCCAAAGTGCAAGCTCGTTGGTCGTGCCGTTGCGCCAGAGGATGTCGGCCTCGCCGTCGGAGTTGAAATCGCCGATGCCGGCCACGCTCCACGACACATCAAGTCGCACCGCAGCGCCGCCCGAGGTGACGTCGTTGGCTGATGATAGCGATCCTGGAGACGAACCGTTCATCTGCCAGAGCGCGATCTCGCCACTGGTGCTGCGCCAGAGAATGTCGGTTGTCGTGTCGCTGCGAAAGTCGCCGACGCCGGCCACGCTCCAGGATGCGTCGGGTCGTACCACCGCGCCGCTGGACGTAATTTCGCCGCTCGACGTGATTGCCGATCCGTCCATCTGCCAGAGCACGAGCTGGTTGCTGGTGCTCCGCCATAAGATGTCGGCCTTGCCGTCGGCGCCGGCGAAATCGCCAGTCGCCACGATGTTCCAGGTTAAATCGGGCCGCACCGTCGCGCCTGCCGAGGTGATCTCGTTACTTCCCGTGATAGTCGAACCGTCCAATATCCAGACTGCGAGCTGGCCCGTGGTCGAGCGCCACAACACGTCGGATTTATCGTCACCGCTGAAGTCGGAGATACCGGCGACGGTCCAGGACGAGTTCGGCGCCACCGCGACGCCGCCCAAGGTCACGAAACTACCCGACGTGATTGCGGCGCCATTCATGTCCCAGGTCGCGAGCCGTCCCGACGCATCGCGCCAGATGATGTCGGAACGGCCGTTGGCGTTGGTGTCGTTGTTTGTCAGCGCAACCGAAGTGCCGATGAAGATCAGCGCCCAGCGATCGACAGATCCGGTGTCGAGGTTGGCGTCATCGGCGATGCGAAGTGTCCAGGTGCCGCTCGTATTGATGCCGCCGAATATCGATCCGAATGTGGCGCCACCCGTTGGCTGCGCATTGTTGAGCGTGACCGAAGCGTCCAGGCCGAATTCAGCGGGCGTCTCTGCCGAAGGACCCCAGTTGGTCGGCTTGTAGAACCCCACGCTTGTGATTTGCGTGTTGTCAGGTAGCGGCGTTGTGCCGAACGTATCCGAGATACCTACCGGCGTATGGCTGAGAGGACTGCCACTGTTCCCACCGGCGTCCGACCAGAACACCAGATTGTGCACGTCGTCGGGCGCGACCAGCACCATGTCCAGGTCGTCAGGAAAGCTATGCGAGAGCACAATCTCGAACAGGATATCGGTGACAATAAAATGTGCATTGTTGACGTTGATCGTGCTGACGGCGAGCCCGGGAACCGATCCGTTATCATCGGGGATGTTAAAGGGCGTCGTGTTGATGAAATCATTAGACACCATGGACTCCCGTCGAACATCGACTGTTTTTGAACACGACCCCAGTCGTCCCGTCGAAGCCGTAGCCCGGGCCGGGGTGGAGACAAATTTGCGGTAGCGCGCAACCTCGCCGCATTGGAGCTCATGGAATTCCGCCCAATGCGACGACGAGGCCGTTAACAAAGGTGATCGGACTGTTTCAGCGAATGCCGGTCATCGGCCTGTTCAATTGACGCAGAGTGCTCCCAAATACCAAGACTCTGGAAATTCTCAGAAATATTCCCGAACGACGGCGTTTTTTTTCGAATTGCTCGACTGAGGCGTTCTCGAAGAAAGGTGGTCGCCTGAATTGTTCTGTGAAACGATCACGTTGCCTATTCACAGTTCACATCTAAAAAGTAAGCACCTTGGTGCGTTTTTCGGCTCGCGCTTGTTGGTACTGTCGGCCGGCGACCGCCTGTCTGTTCAGGCCCGTAGCGTCGTTGGGTTGCCATCCAGCGATTGTCGGCTGTCTGAGTAAAGCGGACTCTGCGCGGACATCGCACTTGGGTAGCGATTGACCCCATTCGGTTCCTCGCCCTGATCCCCGACACAAGCCCCCCGATCAGATTTTTTCTGTTGCTGTGTCGAATCTCGGATCGGTCGCTCGACTGCTTGCTGAGCCAGCGCAGATTCCCGAGATGGGGCGAGCGACGGCACTTGAGCATCATGACGACGATAAGGAGCGCCACATGCCTGACATCTTGCACACCCTCAAGATCAAAGCGTCTCCGGACCAGCTCTACCATGCAATTGCGACGGCTGAGGGCATCCGAAATTGGTGGACGCGCGATGCGGTCCTCGATTCCAGTCTGGGGGGTACCGGCGAATTTGGCTTCTACGGCCGGCGTTTCGTCGCCCAGGTAACAATTGCCCAACTCAAGCCGCCGCAGCGCATCGAGTGGAAAGTTACGAATGCGGCGTGGGACGGAGATACGATTGTGTTCGAGATTCGGCCGGAGGGAGCGGGTGCAAGGTTATCGTTCCTCCACCGTGGTTTCAACGAAGCGGACCAGCGCTATGCCAGCGCGACGACCCGATGGGGCTGTTATCTGCTGAGCCTGAAGAGCTGGCTGGAGACAGGAAAGGGAAGCCCCAACCCTGACGATATCGATCTTTGATCGGACGCTTCTCATTGTCCGGGGCACAGCGAACTTGGCGATGTTCCGGCCGGCACCCTTTCAAACTTGGCGATCGCGCGGAGCAATGTCCGAGAGAAGCGGACGTATCCCCGACATCGCACCTCGTAATAATTTGACCCACAGTGGTCATGCGTGGCGTGCTTATCCGCAGGCGCTCGGCGATGTCGTCGAGCTGAACAGGGCTTCAAGCCGCCTTGATATTTCCTGCTCGGATCACCTTTCCCCACTTTGCAGTTTCTTCGGCGATGAGCTTGCTGAAATCGGCGGGTGAGCCTCTGAGGATCATGCCATCCAGGCTGGCAATCTGCGTCTGGAACTTGGAATCGGCGAATGCGGCGTTAATCGCCTGGTTCAGCGTGTCGATGATCTCAACGGGAGTGTTCTTGGGTGCGCCGAGGCCGAAAACTGAGCTCGCTTCGTAGCCGGGGACAAACTCGGCGACACTCGGGATGTCCGGCAAGACTTCCGAGCGCGTCACTGTGGTTACGGCGAGAGCGCGAACATTGCCGGCGCTGATGTACCCGACCAACGGGGCCGGGTTGGCGAAGAGAACCTGCACCCGCCCGCCGAGCAGATCGGTGAGTGCGGGCGCCGCGCCGCGATAGGGCACGTGCAGAATGTCGAGGCCGCCGGCCAGTTCCTTGAACAGCTCGGCGGTGACGTGGGTGATCCCACCGATGCCACCCGAGCCATAGGAAAGCTTGCCCGGATTTGCCTTGGCATAGGCGATAAACTCGGGAAGCGTCCTTGCTGGAACCGATGGATGCACCACCATGACAAGGCCACTGCGCATCAAGCTTGCGACCGGTGCGATGTCGCGAACAAAATTGAAATTGAGATTGTCGTAGAGCGTCGCATTGATCGCATTCGGCGTCCCGACCAGGAGGAGCGTATAGCCGTCCGGTGTCGCGCGCACGACCGTCTCGGTGGCGATATTGCTGCCTGCGCCCGGCCGGTTCTCGACAACGAACTGCTGCCCGAGCTGCTCCGACAACCAATGACCAATCAGACGCGCGAGAATGTCGTTCGGGCCGCCGGCCGCAAAGCCGACGACGATGCGCACCGGCCGTGACGGGTAGGTTTGCGCCCTGGCGAAGCGCGATCCGGAAAGGAGAGCCGTGGCCCCCGCCACCAGATGGAGAAATTGGCGACGCGGAAGTTGCATGGCGCCGTCCTCCGGTTTGGCTTGCGAGATGCCCGGTCGGGTGACGGGCCTGTCTGCGAACCGTCCGCGACAATAGCGGATGCGATCATGCTCACATAATGCTACATTTTTATGCCGTCATACCCGTTCTGCAATGGGGAGCCGCAATGCAGCCGAGCGATCGCATCGGACTTCGGATCAATCTGCATGACCTCCACGTCCTGATTGCTGTCGTGCAGGCTGGCAGCATGGGTAAGGCAGCCGCGCTCCTCAACACAACACAACCTGCTGTTTCCAGATCAATCGCGAAATTGGAACATGCCATCGGGGTGAAACTGCTCGTCCGCAATACCCAAGGTGTCGCGCCGACCGAGTATGGTCGCGCCTTGCTCGATGGCGGCGTGGCCGCATTCGATGACCTGCGCCAAGCGGTGAAGAAAATCGAGTTTCTCGCCGACCCCATGGCCGGTGAAATCCGGATCGGATGCACGCCTATTCTGGCCGCGACCTTTGCTTCTACCGTTGTCGACCGGCTCTCCCGGCGCCATCCGCGCATCGTATTTCATCTTGTGACCGCATATCTGGAACCGCTGCGCCGTGAACTGAGCGAGCGTAATCTCGATCTCTTGATCGTGCGTAGATTTGCCCCCACTGCAGACGAGCCAGTGGACTTTGAGTCTCTTTTTGACAACTCGTACGTCGTCGCCGCGGGGGCCCAAAATCAATGGGCTCGGCGGCGGAGGATCGACCTTGTCGCACTAGCGAGCGAACCGTGGACGCTGCCGCCACGGGAGAGCGTGATTGGGGCGCTTGCAATGGAAGCCTTTCGCGCCAACGGGCTCGATTACCCTCGCACGACCGTGGTGTCCGATTCCCCCGAGGTGCGGGCCAGTCTCGTGGCGACCGGGCGCTTTCTCACGATCTTCCCGGCTTCTGTATTCGGATTGTTGAAAATGCGCTCAGAGATCAAGGTCCTGCCCATCGATCTGCCAACGACCCGCGTGCCGAACGTAATCGTGACCGTGAAGAACCGCATCCTCAGCCCCGTCGCCCAGCTCTTCATTGAGCAGGCGCGCGAGGTGGCGAAGCCACTCGCAAAACACAACGGATGATTTCTGTTGCTGGTACCAAACGGACTTGGTGGCGGTGCCTTGTGATGTCCGTTACGCAGACGAGAGCGGAGTGATCATAGTCCGGGGCCAAGCGACGCGAATGCCCCGAACCGACGTCAATCTCGATGCCTACGCCGCCCGGATCGAGTTGAGGAAGCTCTGCACCTCGCCCTTGAGCTTTCCCGATTGCGACGACAGCCCGGCGGACGCTTCCATCATCTTGGCCGAAGCGGAGCCGACGTTCCTCGCGGCGTCGGTGACGCCGGCGATGTTGGCGTTGACGTCCTGCGCGCTGCGCGAGGCTTGTTGCACGTTGCCCGCGATCTCGCGGGTTGCGACGTTCTGCTGATCGATCGACGATGCGATAGCGTTGGAGATCTGGTTGATCTCGGTGATCGTGCCATCGATCGCCTTGATGGCGCCGACCGCCTCGGTCGTCGCAGCCTGGATCGTCTGGATCTGCGCCGAGATCTCTTCCGTCGCCTTCGCGGTCTGGTTGGCGAGCGCCTTGACTTCGTTGGCGACCACCGCGAAGCCGCGGCCGTGCTCGCCGGCGCGCGCCGCTTCGATGGTTGCGTTCAACGCCAGCATGTTGGTCTGGCTGGCGATGTTCTGGATCAGCGTCACGACCTCGCCGATCTTCTGGGTGCCCGACAACAGACCTTCGACCACCGCGTCGGTGCGGCGCGCCTCCTCAGTGGCCTTTTCCGCCATCTCCGAGGACCGCTTCACCTGCTGGCCGATCTCGCCGATCGACGCGGTCAACTCTTCGGTGGCGGAGGCGACGGTTGCGACGTTCTGGGCTGCCTGGGTCGATGCGGTGGAGACCGCGCTCGATTGACGCGTTGCCTCTTCAGCCGTTGCATTCATCGTGGCCGAGGTGTCCTGCATCTGGTGCGCCGCGACTGCAACCGCTTCGACGATGTGGCCGACGCTGCGCTCGAAACTGGCGGCCAGCTCGCGCCGCGCGGCGTCGCGGTCCTGCTTGGCCTTGCGGTTCGGATTCGATGAGATCGGCGCTGGCCTTCTGCTGTTCGGCCTTTGCCGCTTCGGCCTCGTCGGTTTTTTCCGCCATTGCCGCGAACATTTGCGACAGCTGCAGCGCCAGCCAGACCAGGATCGCGGCCTCGACGACCAGGATCAAGGCGTGAACCATCACGCGGCCGAGGTCGGAATTGCCGGGATAGAGCGCGGCGGGAAACAGGAAGTTCAGTGTCAGGTGATGCAGCGCTACGGCGACCGCCGCGAACAGGATGGGGCGATAATCGCAATACGCCGCAAGGAATGCGAGCGTCGCGAAGAAGTACATGTGCATGTCGATCTGCCAGGGGTGTCCCGACATCTGGTAGACGATCACCGACACGCCGCCCATCAGCGCGACCGCGACCGTGCAACGGGTCTGCACGCCCGATCCGCTGATCCGCCACGACAGGGTCGAGACGCCGGCAAGCAGCACCATCATCAGGCTGGGGACCAGCCAGTCGGCGCCATGCGCGCAAAGCGATCGCAAACGCGATCGGGACATGGCACCACAGCAGGACCAGCATCGCCTTGCTCGCGGTTTCACGAAGCGAATCGATGGTTGTCGTGCTGGCCATGTTCTCGTCGGTGGCAATCGTCATATCCATGGCGTGATGGTCCATCTGCTGAAATTCAGTTTGCCAGGCACGCTCCGACTCCCGTTGGGTTCACCAGGAGCCACGCGCCTGCGCGATACAAACGCTCAAGTCCGTTCACTGCCGCTGGCTGAACGACCAGCACCGGGCTGAAACCGCCGACCCGGACAATGGACGCCTCGGCTGACGCAGCCGCGGCAAAACTGCGCTCCGTGGTCCACCACGGCGGAAAGACGACGGCGACGACATTGTCGCCAGGACCGACACGCAATGTGACGGCCGTGATCCAGAGCCAGCTGACGAGTAGCAACGCGACCGGACAGAGCCAGTGCGGCCATCGAAATGATTCGATTTGTCGCGCGTGCTCCATCCGGCGTACGACGTTAATGCGACAAGGCTAATGCCCGGTAAATGGGCAGCCGCTGCGGCGCTAAACAAGCCCGGCTGAACGGGATCGCCCGACCGATCCTGCCGTCGCGATGGAGGCGCCGATCATTGCACGCCCCCAAGGGCGCGCACGTCCGATGGTGCGGCGCCGCAGTGGCGGCGGAACGCGCGATTGAAATATGAAAGATCGGCGAACCCGCAGTCGTAGGCGATGTGCTGATCTTTTCGCCGGCGTAACGCGGATCGCTCAGCATGCGGTGGGCGCGCGCGACCCGTTGCGACAGGACGTATTCGGTAAAGGTCGTGCCCTCCGTCTCGAAGAGTCGCTGCACGAAGCGCTCCGTGCAGCCATGGCGGGCTGCGATTGATGATACCGACAGATCCGATCGGTGCAGGCACCCTGCAATGTCTGCTTGATCGTATGCAGCCGCGCCGCACGAATGCCGCCGACCCGGTGGTGTTTCCGCCGCGTGACCTGTCGCGCCGCCGACCACCGTCCCCATCAGGTCGTAAATGTGCGACAGCATCAGGTGCTGCAACTCGGGCGTGGCGGTCATGCACTCCTCCCACGCGAGACCGACATAATTCCTCAAGAAACCCAGCGCCGGCCGGCCGCGCGGGATCACCTGCATGGCGAGGTCGTCCGCCCCTTTGACCCGCGCCGCCAGATTGGCCTTCGGGAAGCGGAGGACCAGCATTTCGCCGGGCGGCCGGTGCGTAAAGGCGGACGGATCCGATGACGACACCAGCACTGCATCGCCATCGCCGAGCACGATCTCCCTGTCGCGCTGCTCGATCAGGTGCGGTCCGCGCTGGTTCACGATCAGCACATAATCGTCACCGTCAACGCTCGACGCGCGCGTCCGCCGATTGCGCGTACCGTGCGCCCGGCCGACCGCCATTTGCATGCCGGGCAGCATATTCATCGAAAAATCGAACGCGAATGGAATGTCGTCCACCCGCTCGATCTCGTAGAGATAGCCAAGCCTTTTGAAACATTCGTGGATTACCGTCGGTTGCTCCGGCCTGTCGGTCAGCGCAAAGCGCACCGGTGGCAACGGATCGGAGCCGAGCAGCAGCTCGGGCGTCAAAGCCGGCAATCGAGTCACATCGAGCATCGATCACACCTCGCCTCGGTCAAGGGGAGCGCCTGCGGTGGATCGGCGGCGCGTCCGGGCCCATTTCGCTCGCGCCCGACAAGCCGCGTCGCTTGCAGCGCTGACAAAAAGACGTTCCGAATCAAGGCTGTGGCTCCCGGGAGGGCCGCAGGCGGGTATCAAGAGCAGAGCGCGTGCCGATCGTCGCTGCAGTCCCAGCCTTTGTCGCTGCAGCCCAAGAACAGGGCTGGCGCCAACAGTAGTCACGGGTCGCGCCGCAAGGTTCACCGGAACGGGACGCCGTTGGGCCTCGCGGCGCGCTTTCTCGCCCTGTCCGCATCCCGAGAGGAACGAAATGCCGATCTGCTTCAGAAAAATGACCTTGGATATGAACCCCGAAGGCCTCTGCGTCCCGCCGGCCGACACCTCGGCCGAGAGGCTGGATAGAATCGAGATCTTCCGCAACCTCGCTCCTGACGCGGTAGCGTCGCTGTCGCGCTGCTGCACATGGCGACGATATTCACCTGAGCAGATGATACTGCAGCGGCAGGACGCGACCCGTGACGTCTTCTTCGTTGTGAGCGGCCGCGTCAGCGCCATCTATCATTCCGCGTCCGGTTGCGAAGTGCGCCGTTCCGATTCCGTGGCCGGCGACATCTTCGGTGACCTTGCGGCGATCGATGGCGAACCGCGCTTGGCGGACATCGTCTCGGCGACCGCCACGCTGATCGCCAGCATGTCGGCGGGTCTGTTTTGGGACCTCCTGCGCCGTCACGAATCGGTCCGCGCGGCGATGTTGTGCCGTCTGACACGTATGGCCCGCGGCGAGCTTCAGCGGCTTGTCGAACTCAGCACATGATCGCGCGCGCCGGGGGATGCCGTGAGTCTCTCTGAACTCGCGCCATTCCTGATCGTCGGCCTCGGGCTGTTCGCGGGTGCTGTGGTCTCTGGACTGATGGGATTCGCGTTTTCAGCCGTGGCGGGAGCCATTCTGTTGCACGTACTGCCGCCGATCGAGGCCGTGCCGCTGATGATGGCGTGCAGCATCGTCACTCAGGCCGTCTCGCTGTTCGCGTTGCGCGACACGATGATGTGGCGCGGCAGTTCAGTGCTCATCGCCGGCGGTGCACTCGGCATGCTGCCGGCGCTTTACTTGCTGTGTCACGTCGATGCGGGAATCTTCCGGATCGGATTCGGCGTGTTTCTCGTCGGCTATGCGGCCCTGATGCTGTTCCGCCCGGCGGTGACTAGTGCCCGAGACGTGTCGGGCCGGTTGCCCGATGCCATCATCGGCTTCGGCGGCGGGTTGGTCGGAGGCCTCACCGCGATGCCGGGTGCGCTGCCGGTGATCTGGTGCAACTTCCGCGGCATCCCGAAGCATCAACAGCGTGGTCTCGTGCAGCCCTATATCGCGGCCATGCAGTTGCTCGCCCTGGCGCTCCTGCTGTCGCGCAACGGCATCTCACGCGAAGCGCTGCTGAACTTGACGCTCGGCCTGCCTGCGCTCGCGGCCGGGGCGACGCTGGGAGTCGTGCTGTTCCGCCGGATCGACGATGCCCGTTTTCGGCGCGTCGTGCTCGCGGTGCTGCTGGTCGCCGGGTTACTGCTCGTCGCGTAGCGGCGCGTCGCCGGGTCTCCTCGCAACACCAATGGCCGCGGGAATGCGCTTATTGGGCGGCGGCCGGCACCGGCAATGCGGTGATCGACTTGATCTTCTCCATCGCGAACCGCGAGGTCACGTTCTTCAGCGGCACGGCGCCGATCAGCTTCTTGTAGAACGCGTCATAGGCCTGCATGTCGGCGACCACGACGCGCAGCATGTAGTCGACGTCGCCGGCCATCCGGTAGAACTCCATCACCTCGGGCATGGCGCTGACCGCGTCGGCAAACTTTTTGAGCCATGCCTCGGAGTGGTCGCTGCTCTCGACCGAGACGAACACCGAGATGCCGAGCCCGATCTTGTTCTGGTCGACCAGCGCGACGCGCTTGAGGATGATGCCGTCGGCCTCCATGCGCTGGATGCGCTTCCAGCACGGCGTCGACGAGAGCCCGACCCGGTCGCCGATCTCGGCCACCGAGAGCGAGGCATCGTCCTGCAGCACGGCCAGGATTTTGCGGTCTATCGCGTCCAGCCGGCGATGGTGTTCTGCGGCGGGGGCAGGCGTCTGCTCGATCACGGTCATGGGATAACTTTCCAAAAGAGGAGCTGATTTCCCCAATATATAGAAAAATATTTCTCCGCAAGAGGTGAGGGCGATATATCCGTCGACGAATATTCGTCGGCGGATAATCTGGGGCAGCCCGAAAAATCCGCCAAAATATCCCGAAAAGCCGAATTCAATCAGCGCGCTAGGCGGCGTCGGTGGGCGCGGCTGGCGACTGCCGCAGCAGGGTCTCGACCTCGTCGCGAGTGGGCGCCGCAAATGCCCCGCCGAAGCGGGTGCATTTCAGCGCCGCGGCGGCGGCAGCAAACCGCATCGCCTGGTCGATGTGTTGGCCCTCTGCGATGGCCAGCGTGAAGCTGCCATGGAACACGTCGCCGGCGCCGAGCGTGTCGACCGTGTGCACGGGAAAGCCTCCCATGTGGCGGAAGCCGCCGTCGCGATCGAGCCAGCTCATGCCATGGGGTCCGTGCGTGACGCCGACGAACGACGGCGTCAGCCTCGCAATCTTGCGCAGCGCCTGCTCGGTGTTGTCGGTGCCCGCGGTCGAATACAGCGTGTCGGCCGAAAAGATCAGGTGCGATGACGCGCGCAGCATGCCTTCAGAGAGCGACATCACCTGGTCGGCGTCGACCACCACGGGAATGCCTCGCCGTAGCGCGTCCGCACACAGGCCGGTGACGAATTCGGCGCAACGGTTCTCGGTGAGCACGGCATCGACCTTCGCAAGCAGCGTGTCGGCGTCGGGCAGCTTGACCTTCCACAGCCCGGGATCGCGAAAGGTCACGATGGTGCGTTCGCCGGTCGGATCGATCATGATGCTGGAGAGCGGGGTGAACAGTCCCGGCATGTGCACGACGCCGGAATGGTCGATGCCTTCGGCGTCGAGCTGGTCGAAAATGTGCGCGTCGGCCTTGTGAGCGGCGTCGCCCATCGGCCCCGAGAACAGCACCTTGCCGCCGAGCCGGACGATGCCGATCGCCCCGTTCAGCGCGTTGCCGCCGGCGATCTCCTTGAAGCTCTCTGCGTGCGCCTTGTTGCCACGCGTCGGCAGCTCGCGGATGTGGAACACGAGATCGCGCACGGCCATGCCGACGCAAAGAATTCGCTTCGGATTTGCTGAAGGCATGGCGTTCCCGCAATCGCTGCTCTCAACGAAAACTCAGCGCCGCCGGGAGGGTTCCAGCGCGCGCCTATTTGGCCTCGCTGCCCGGGGCCTCGCTCGCCCACTGGCCGAGCAAATGATGGGCGATCGCGATGCCGTTCGGCGCCCGATATCCGTCGGGATGCGTGTCGGCGAACATTTTCTGGACCTCGGAGCGCGTGAACCAGCGGGCGTCTTCGAGCTCGTTGCGATCGACGTTGATATCGGTTGTCACCGCGCGTGCGGTGCAGCCGATCATCAGCGAATAGGGGAACGGCCACGGCTGCGCCTTGTAGTAGCGCACGTCGGTGCATTCGATGCCCGCCTCCTCAAAGATCTCGCGGCGGACCGCGTCCTCGATGGTCTCGCCCGGCTCGAGGAAGCCGGCGAGACACGACCACATGCCCTTGAGAAACTGCTTCTGGCGGCCGAGCAGGCAGCGCTCGCCGTCGGTCACGAGCATGATCACCACCGGGTCGGTGCGCGGAAAATGCTCGGTCTTGCAGCTCGGGCATTCGCGCTTCCAGCCGGCCTGCGCCATCTGCGTGCGCGCGCCGCAATTCGAGCAGAAGCCGTGGCGCTGGTGCCAGTGCACGAGAGATTTTGCGGTGGCGATTGCCGCGAGTTCGTTCGGCGCGACCAGGCCCTGCGTCGCAAGATTGCGTAAGGGCTCGACCGCGACGCCTTCCTGGGTCGTGAGTTGCTCCGCCGCGGCTTGCGGGATACCCATCCCGAAGTAAGGCGCGCCGTCGCGCATCCCCAGGAAGATCGTGCCGGGATTGGCGCCGAGCGCCACCGCTTCCTTGATGGTGAGCGCGGCGCGGACGCCGTCGCCGTCCTGCTTCACCACAAGTGAGTCGCGATGGATGACGTAGGCGCGGCTCGTGGCCTTGCCTTCCAGCGCGAACAGCTTTTCCGCGTCCTCGCGCATGTGGGCGGAGCGATCGAGCGGATCCAGCAGGAAGGCAAACTGGCCGATGGGAAAGAGTGTCTCTTGTGTCATTGCTTTTGGTCCAGGCCAAGTCTGCGGCGGAGGGCGTCGATCAGGGTTCTCTGCTCATTATCACCATAAGCGACGGCCGGCGCTACACCCCACACAGGGCGCGGCCATGCAACGTCGCTCTTGCGTCTTGCGATGATGTGGACATGGAGTTGCGGCACCATGTTGCCAAGCGCGGCGGTGTTGAGCTTGTCGCATTGCGTTATGTCTTTCAGCGCATGCGAGACGTCAGCGATTTCGGTCATCAGCTGGGCCTGCGCATCGGCGCCGAGGTCGATGATTTCCGTAACACCGGGGCGGCGCGGTACAAGCAGCAGCCAAGGGTAGTTGGCGTCCTTGCTCAGCAGCAGATGGCACAGCTTCAACTCGCCGATCGCGACGGTATCCTGCGCAAGTTGCGGGTACAGGGCAAAGGCTGTTCCGGCGACGGCTGACATCGATTTTCCGGCCGATTCTACGGGGGTTGCCGCAACCTACTTGGCGCGCCTTCCGACCGCCAGATGGAACGGGATTGCCGGGGTCAATTGGCTTGCTTTCCCCGTCGGTTGGCCCCAAATAGGGCTGGGAGATTGGCAGTGGACGAGCCACTCGCCAACCGGGTCAGGTCCGGAAGGAAGCAGCCCTAACGAGCTCCGGTTCGGGTCGCTCGTCAGTCTCCCACCCCTTATCTCGTCGTATTGACGCGAGGCTGCTCTGAGGCGGTTGCCGCGCGGGCGTTTAGGACGGAACGGACAGCCGCTCGATGACCGATACTTCTGAAGGCGCGGGCGGACAGGGCGGCCTGGGGTTCGGCGCAGCCACGGGCGGTTATCGTGTGCTCGCCCGCAAATACCGGCCTGCCAGCTTTGACGACCTGATCGGCCAGGACGCAATGGTGCGCACCATCTCGAATGCGTTCGAGACGGGTCGTATTCCGCAAGCCTGGATCCTGACCGGCGTTCGCGGTGTCGGCAAGACGACCACCGCGCGCATTCTTGCCCGCGCACTGAATTACGAATTGCCCGATGGCTCGGTGACCGGACCGACGATCACGATGCCGACGCTCGGCGTGCACTGCCAGGCGATCATGGAGAGCCGGCATCTCGATGTGCTCGAGATGGACGCCGCCTCGCATACCGGCGTCGACGACGTCCGCCAGATCACCGACGGCGTCAACTACGCGCCGACCAGCGCACGCTACAAGGTCTACATCATCGACGAAGTGCACATGCTGTCGGAGAAGGCGTTCAACGCTTTTCTCAAGACGCTCGAGGAGCCGCCGGCGCACGCAAAATTCATCTTTGCGACCACCGAAATCCGCAAGGTTCCGATCACGGTGCTGTCGCGCTGCCAGCGCTTCGACCTGCGCCGCGTCGAGGCCGATGTGCTGGTCGCAAATCTGCAGCGCATCGCCGCGCTGGAGAAGGTCGAGGCCGAGCCGGAAGCGCTGCGGTTGATTGCGCGCGCCGCCGAAGGCTCGGTGCGCGATTCGCTGTCGCTGTTCGACCAGGCGATCGCACATGCCGCGGGCGTCGTGCGCGCTGACGACATCAGACAGATGCTGGGGCTCGCCGACCGCGCCCGCATCATCGATCTGTTCGGGGCGCTGGCGTCGGGCGACATCGAGACCGCGTTCCGCGAATTCCGCGATCAATACGACACCGGCGCCGATCCGGCCGTGGTGTTGAGCGACCTCGCCGAGTTCGTGAATTTTGTCACGCGGGTCAAGATCGTGCCGGCGACCGCCGACAGCAACGCGCTCAGCGAGACCGAGCGGCTGCGCGGCCGCGACTTTGCGGCAAAACTCTCGATGCGTGCGCTGTCGCGGATGTGGCAGATGCTGCTGAAAGGCATCAGCGAGGTGAAGGACGCGTCGCGTCCAGCGGCCGCCGCCGAAATGGTGATGGTGCGGATCGCCTACGCCGCCGACCTGCCGACTCCCGACGAAGTCATCCGCTCGCTCGACGGCAATGGTCGTGCGCCGGCGGACGTTGGCGGCAGAGGCGCGGCAGCGCCGCGCGCCGAATCGCAGACCATGGCTCGCTCCGAGGCCGCAATGCCGGCGCCGCGCATATCTTCGTCCGGCGCTGAAGCGATGCGGCAGCCGATGACGGTGCCGGTGCCGCAGCCGCAGGCTGCGCCGGTCATGAGGCTTGCGACATTCGCCGACGTGGTCGCGCTCGCAGCCGAAAAGCGCGACCTGCCGATCAAGGCCGCGCTCGAAAACGACGTGCGTCTGGTGCGCATCGAGGATGGGCGGCTCGAAATCGCGCTGGAGCCGCAGGCGCAGCGCACCCTGGCGCAGGAGCTGTCCCGCAGGCTCGAGCAGTGGACCGGGCGGCGCTGGGCGATCGCGTTGTCAAACACGGCGGGTCAGCCGACGTTGCGCGCGCAGGCTCAGGCGCAGAAGAATGAACTGGAGAGCGCAATCCAGGCCGACCCGCGCGTGCGTGCGGTGTTCGAGACCTGGCCCGGCGCGAAGATCGAGAACGTCCGTCGCACAGCGCGTCCGCAGGCAGATGCGGACTTGCCCCCACCCGACCCGCTCGATGATGACGATGATTTGTGATTGGTGATCCGAAATGGCTGACTTTCTCGGCATGATGAAACAGGCGATGCAGCTGCAGTCGAAGATGAAGGCGCTGCAGGACGAACTTGCGCAGGTCGAGGTGACAGGGACTTCGGGCGGTGGACTGGTCACGGTCGTCATGACCGCGAAGATGGAAGTCAAATCGCTGAAGATCGATCCCTCGCTGGTGAAGCCGGACGAGGGCGAAGTGCTGGAGGACCTGATCGTCGCTGCGCTGAACGACGCTCGCCGCAAGGCCGAGACCGCGATGCAAGAGAAAATGGCGACGCTGACCGGAGGTCTGCAATTGCCGCCGGGCTTTGGCCTGTCGTGACGCGACGAATGGCCTGACCGATGGCGTCGAGCGTTGCCGGTCCTGAAATCGAGCGGCTGATCCAGCTGCTGGCGCGGCTGCCGGGCCTCGGCCCGCGCTCGGCGCGTCGTGCAGCGCTGCACCTGATCAAGAAGCGCGATGCGTTGATGGCGCCGCTGACACAGGCGCTGCAGGTCGCGATGGACAAGATCGTGGTGTGCAAGACCTGCGGCAATATCGACACGCAGAATCCCTGCACCATCTGTACCGACCCACGCCGCGACCGCGCGACCATCGTTGTCGTCGCCGACGTCGCCGACCTCTGGGCGCTCGAGCGGGCGCATGCCAGCACCGGGCTCTATCACGTGCTTGGCGGCACGCTGTCGCCGCTCGACGGCATCGGCCCGCAGGACCTCACCATCGACGCGCTGGTGTCGCGGGCCCATGGCGACACCGTGCAGGAGATTATTCTTGCGCTGAACGCCACTGTCGACGGCCAGACCACGGCGCACTACATCACGGACCTTCTGCACGAGGCTAACGTCAAGGTGACGAGGCTCGCTCACGGCGTGCCGGTCGGCGGCGAGCTCGACTATCTCGACGAGGGCACGCTGGCAGCCGCAGTGCGGCAGCGCACGTTGTTTTGATGATGGCCAGGTTTTGATGACGGCCAGGCTTTGAAGATGGCGATGCGTTTGCGCGCGGCTTCCCTGGCGCTGGCATTGGTTTCGTTCACCGCGCAGGTGTGTGCCGAGGATGCGCCGGCGATCAAGAACGGCGACATGCTGACCGGGAAATTGCGTCTCGTGCAGACGCGTCATCCGAACGGCATGCCGATCAGGGCCTATCAGATCGTCTCTACGCCACGCAAAATGCCCGCCGACGATGATTTTTGTAACTATGACGGCCCTGGCGCGACCACCTTTCATCTCTTCACCATCACGAAAGCCGCCGCCAGCCGGCTGCAGCCGATGCTCGGCAAGACCATCACGGTACGAGCCGAACTCGCTGTTCTGCTCGGAGACCGCGTGGCATATCGGCGACGTCGCCGTGCCGGAATGGACGCTGGTGAAGTAGGCAGACGCTCAGACCTTTGCGCGCATCGTGATGCTGGTCGGGCGGTCAAAGCCCTCGTGGGCGGTCTCGGCTGTCTTCACGAAGCCCATGCGCGCAAAGGTCGCGTGGTTCTCGGTGAGCTCGATGCGCGTCTGCAACTCGAGCATAGGGAGGCCGCGCCGGCGCGCTTCCTCGCGGGCTGCGTCGACCAGCTTCCGCCCGATGCCGGCGCCGTGCAGGCGGGGGCGCACCGCGAGCTTGCCGATATAGAGCGCGTCGCCCTTCACCTGCGCGAACACGCAGCCGACGAGGTCGCCGCCGCGCTCGGCAATCAACAGCGCGCCCTTGTCCGCATCCGTTTTGATCGACTGCGCAGTCATCCTGTGAGCCGACGATGGCGGATTGATGCGGTTATCCATGTAGGCGAAGGCGGCGAGGACCAGCGCGCGCACCCCCTCCCAATCGGAAAAATCGGGAGGGGCGCGTCGAACGGCAATGGTGGTTGTGGCGGCACCACTTAACGAGTTCATTTGGTCAGTGTAACGGCGCCGACGTTCTGGTTCCAGTGGGACGGTTGATCAATCAGTTCGACTTCGCCTCAGTGCTTCGCGGCGTCAGCCGCTGCGGCAAGCCTCGAAAAATGACCGCAGTATTGCAGCAGCGCCAACACCATCAAGCCTGGAACAGCCGCGAGCGCGCAAACCACGAAGAACCAGGTCCAACCGGTGGCCACTGCAATGTTACCGGCGACCGCCGGAATGAAGATGCGTCCGACGGCTGCGAGCGCGGTCAGGAGCGCGTACTGTGTCGCGGTCTGGATGGAATCGCGGCACAGCGCCGACAGATAAGCGACGAAGATGACCGTGCCGACTGCGCTGGTGAAATTCTCGAGTGTGATCGCAAACGTGAGCCAGGCGAGGTCACGGCCAACGATGGCTTGCCAGGAGAACGCGAAGTTCGCCAGCGCCTGCAGAATGCCTCCCAGCCACAGGCTGGTCGCCAGCGGATACGCCCGGGCAACATAGCCGCCGGCGAACCCGCCGATCAGCGTGGCTGCGAAGCCCACGCCCTTGACGATCGTCGTGTACTCGTTGCGGCTGAAGCCGAGGTCGATGGTGAAGGGTCCGGTCATCACGCCGGCGAGCGCGTCGGTCAACTTGAACAGCACGACGAACAGCAGCGCGACGAGGATGATCGCGACGCGGTCGAGCAGAAAGAAATCGCGAAACGCGCCCACGATCGTTGTGAGGATACGGTTGAGCAGCCGTTGCTGGCTGTGCGCGCGCTCGGCAGTCGCGGACTTTTCGGGCTCGGTCGCCAGCAGCGATGCCGCAATTCCAATCAGCACCAGCGCGGCCATGATGACATAGGCGCCAGTCCACCCCTGCGACTTGCTGTAGCCGAACGATTCAAACCCGCTGACGGCATAGAGTGCGCCGGCACTTGATGCCAGCATCCCGACCCGATAGGCGGCGACGTAGGACGCCATGCCGGCGGCCTGCTCGTTCTCCGGCAGGCTTTCGATGCGAAACGCATCGACGACGATGTCCTGGGTTGCCGAGGCGGCGGCGAGGGCTACCGCGCCCGCGGCAATCAGGCCGATTTGTGCCACAGGGTCGCACGACCCGACGAACAGGATTGTCGCGATCAGGATCAGTTGCGAAAACACCAGCCAGCCGCGGCGTCGTCCGAGCAGGCGCGCCAGCAGCGGCACGTCGAGGGCGTCGATAACAGGCGCCCAGAAGAACTTGAAGGTGTAGGGCGCGCCGACAAGCGCAAACAGCCCGACCGTGCGCAGGTCGACGCCGGCTTCTGCGGCCCAGTAGATCAGCGTCGAGCCCGACAAGGCGAGCGGCAGGCCCGACGAGAAGCCGAGGAACAGGACGATCAGCACCCGCGGCTGCAAATAGACCGCCAGCGCTTCGCGAAACGCTGCGGCGCGGCTTACGGGGGCGACGGTGTCACGCGCGACATCGGGGCTGGCCATTCAGCGCTGATAGCAGATTCTGGCTGGCCGAATATGGCGAGATTATTCGCCTGCCTGCAGCTTGTGCGTCGGCACCGCAAACAGTTCCGGCTTGCTGCGTGGCGGCTCGATCGCATCGTCGCCGTCGAATTCCATATCCTTGATGCGCTCGGCGCGCCGGTCGATTTTTTCCGCCGACACCACGATCAGCCGGACGTCCTCATTCGCCTGGGTGAAGTGGGTTTGCAGCTTTTGCACGCGCTCGCGCAGCCGGCCGAGATCATCGGCCAGATGCATCACTTCGTCGCGGATCTGGTCCGCCGCTTCGCGCATACGCGCGTCCTTCATGATCTGCTGCATGACCTGGATCGCGAGCATCAGCAGCGACGGCGACACCAGCACCACGCGACTGCGATACGCCTTCTGCACCACGTCATCGAAGCCGTCGTGGATCTCGGCGTAGACCGACTCGGACGGCACGAACATCAGTGCCATGTCCTGGGTCTCGCCGGGAATGAGGTATTTGCCGGCGATGTCCTGGACGTGCTTCAGGATATCCTGCCGCAGCCGTTGCGCCGCGCCTTTCTTGTCTTCGTCGGACTTCGCGTCACGCAGCGCCGTCACGGCTTCAAGGGGAAACTTCGCGTCGATGCAGAGCGCGCGGCCGTCGGGCAGAAACACGACGCAATCCGGCCGCCGGTTGTTGGAGAGCGTATGCTGGAACGCGAACGAGCCCTTCGGCATGCCGTCCTGCACGATCGCTTCCATCCGCGCCTGGCCGAACGCGCCGCGGGTCTGCTTGTTGGCCAGCACGTCGCGCAGCGTGGTGACCTGCGTCGTCAGATCAGTCAGGTTCTTGTGCGCATTGTCGATCACCGCCAGCCGCTCATGCAGCTGACGCAACTGGGTCATGGTGCTGTGGGTCGACTGCTCCATCGATTGTCCGACGCGATGGGTGACCGCGTCGAGCCGGTCGCCGAGGACGTGGGCCAGCTCGGCCTGCCGGGTGGCCAACGCCTCGCCGAGCGCTTGCGCGCGGCCGGACGCTTCGGCCTGCGACTGCAGCACTTCGCTGAGGCGCCGCTCGAGCTCGCCGGCGCGCTGCGCCTGAACTTCCGACAGCGCAACGCGCTGGCGGGTGCCGCGCGCCGCAATGAAGACGATCGCGATCAAGAGGACGACGACGAGGACCGCGAAGCCAAGCGCGGCGACGCCGACGCTGATGTTGAGATCGCCGACGACGAACAGGGTTTGCGACAGTGCGCTTTGAACGGGAGGGCTCTGGACCATGCGTTGCTTCTAGCCAATTCGCCTTGGAGCGCGAACGGAAAGAGAACAGTTCCGGTTAAGCAAAGCCAAAGATTTATGGTTAACGTAGCGTTAACAGCGGTCCCGTGCGTCCAATTGACCGCTCTTGACCCACAGATTACATCCAGCCGCCATGGCCAAACGCGAAATTATCACCTTGCCGGACAAGCGCTTGCGGCTCGTGTCCAGGCCCATCGAGAAGGTCACGGCCGACCTGCGCAGGCTCGCCGACGACATGTTCGAGACCATGTATGACGCACCGGGGATCGGCCTTGCCGCCATCCAGGTAGCGGTTCAGCAGCGGCTGATTACCATGGACCTGTCGAAGAAAGACGAGGCGGCCAAGCCGAAGGTGCTGATCAATCCGGAAATCCTGTGGTCGTCCGACGAGACATCGACCTACGAGGAGGGCTGCCTCTCGATCCCGGAATACTACGAAGAGGTCGAGCGGCCGGCGGCCGTGCGGTTCCGCTACATGGACCTCGACGGCAAGACCCACGAGGAAGAGGCGAACGGCCTGTTCGCGACCTGCGTGCAGCACGAGATCGACCACCTCAACGGCAAACTGTTCATCGACTACCTGTCCAAGCTGAAACGCGACCGCGTCACCAAGAAATTCGCCAAGGCCGCAAAGCAGCGCGAAGCCGAGTGACCGCGGTCGCGGTCAAAACCCGTTTGGGTCCACCATGCCGCTCCGTCTGATCTTCATGGGCACGCCGGATTTCGCCGTGCCGACGCTCAAGCGGCTCGCGGCCGACGGCCACGATATCGCCGCGGTCTATACGCGTGCGCCAAAACCCGCCGGCCGCGGCATGAAGCTTCAGGTCACGCCTGTCGAAGCCGAAGCGCGCAGGCTCGGTCTCGCCGTGCTGACGCCGAAATCGCTGCGCAGCGCGGAAGCAACCGCGGAGTTTCGTGCCCATCGCGCAGACGCCGCCGTCGTCGTCGCCTACGGGCTGATCCTGCCGCAGGACATTCTTGATGCGGTGCCGCGCGGCTGCTTCAACCTGCATGGGTCGCTGCTGCCGCGCTGGCGCGGGGCCGCGCCGATCAATCGCGCGATCATGGCCGGCGACACCGAGAGCGGCGTCATGGTCATGAAGATGGACGCCGGCCTCGACACCGGTGACGTCGCCCTGAGCGATCGTGTTGCGATCACCGACGCAATGACCGCGGGCGATCTGCATGACGTGCTGGCGCAGCGCGGCGCGCAACTCATGAGCACCGCGATGCGCGCGCTGGAGCAGGGCGCACTGCCGCTGCTGCCGCAACTGAGCGATGGCGTGACCTACGCCGCCAAGATCGACAAGGACGAGACGCGCATCGACTGGACGCGCCCGGCGCGCGAGGTGTTGCGCCACATCCACGGCCTCTCGCCGTTTCCCGGTGCATGGACGGAGTTTTCTGTGGACGGCCAGCCGGTCCGGATAAAAATCCTGCGCTGCGAGCCGGCCGGCGGCGCGGGGCAACCGGGCGTCTTGCTCGACGATCAGCTGACGATTGCCTGCCGCGATGGCGCTGTTCGCATCGTCGAGTTGCAACGCGCCGGCAAGCAGCCGATGTCGGCAGAAGCATTTTTGCGTGGTACGGCGCTGAAGCCGCCGCTCCGCGCGAGCTAGAAAGAAAGATGCCGCGCTACAAGCTTACCATCGAATATGACGGCACGCCGTTCCGCGGCTGGCAGGTGCAGAGCGACGACCTCACGGTGCAGGGCGCACTGCAGGCGGCGGCAAAGGCACTGTCTGGCGAGGATGTCCTGGTCTACGGCGCCGGTCGAACCGATGCCGGCGTGCATGCGCTGGGACAGGTCGCCCATCTTGACCTGACCAAATCGTTTCGCGCCGACCAGGTCCGCGACGGGCTGAACGCGCATTTGCGGCCCCATCCGATCGGCGTGCTTGCGGTCGAGATCGTCGACAACAGTTTTGAGGCCCGGTTCTCCGCGATCAAGCGCCACTACCGCTATCGCATCATCAATCGGCGCGCCGACCTCGCCATCGATCTCGGCCGTGCCTGGCGTGTGCCGAAGCCGCTCGATGTGAGCGAGATGCATCGGGCCGCGCAGGGCCTGGTCGGCAAGCACGACTTCACCACCTTCCGCGCCGTGGAATGCCAGGCCAAGTCGCCGGAGAAGACGCTGGACGTGCTCGACGTCGCGCGCGACGGCGACAACGTCACGGTTACGACTTCGGCGCGCTCGTTCCTGCATCATCAAGTGCGCTCGATGGTCGGCTCGCTGGTATGGGTCGGCGAGGGGCGCTGGAGCGCCGGCGATCTCAAGGATGCGCTGGATGCGCGCGACCGCGCCGCATGCGGCATCGTTGCGCCGCCGGACGGACTTTATCTCGTGAAGGTGGAGTATTGATAGTTAAGTCTGGAAAACCCCGCGCAGAACGCAGCTTTACCTCTCCCATAGGGAGAGGTCAACGCGCGGAGCGCGGCGGGTGAGGGGCTACCGACTCACGAGGGCGCCGAACCCCCTCACCCGGACGCTTCGCGTCCGACCTCTCCCCAACGGGGAGAGGTAAGCCCCTCGCTCAAGCCTTCACCCGAAATACCGCTCCAGCGCCAGCCGGTAAATCTTCGTCAGCCGTTCGAGATCGGTCAGCGCGACGCGCTCATCGATCGCGTGCATGGTCTGGCCGACCAGGCCGAACTCGATCACCGGGCAATACTGCGCGATGAAGCGCGCGTCCGATGTGCCGCCAAGCGTGTTGAGATCAGGCCGCCGACCGGTGACCTGCTCGATTGCGGCTACGACGAGATCGGTGAACGGCCCGGGCGCGGTGCGGAACACATCGACATTCGACGGCGCCCAGTCGATGCGCCAGCGGATCTTGTCGCCGGCGGCGTTGGCAACGCGCTGCTCGACCAGCGCCCGCAGCGACGCGTTGGTGTGGCAATCGTTGTAACGGATGTTGAAGCGGGCGCGAACCTGGCCCGGAATCAGGTTCACCGTCTCGTTGCCGACATCGACCGAGGTGAATTCGAGGTTCGACGGCTGGAAATGCTCGGTGCCGGCGTCGAGCGCCTCGGAGTTGACCGCCGCGATCAATTTGACGATGCCGCGAATCGGGTTGTCGGCGCGTTGCGGATAGGCGACGTGGCCCTGCGTTCCATCGACGATCAGGATCGCATTCTGCGAACCGCGGCGGCCGATCTTGATGCAGTCGCCGAGCTCCTGCACGTTGCTCGGTTCACCCAGGATGCAGTGGTCGAATTTCTCGCCGCGTTCCGCCGCCCATTTCAGCAGCTTGATCGTGCCGTTGACGGCGACGCTCTCCTCGTCGCCGGTGATGAGAAACGAGATCGAGCCGTTTGGCTTGCCGCCGTTCGCCTTGAGATAGTCGAGCGTGGCCGCGGCCGCGCAGGCAATGCCGCCCTTCATATCGACCGCGCCGCGGCCGTAAAGAAAGCCGTTCTTGACCTCGCCGGCGAACGGCTGCAACGACCACGCCTTCTCGTCGCCGGGAGGCACGACGTCGGTGTGGCCCGCAAAGGTGATATGCGGCGCGCCGGTGCCGATGCGTGCGTAGAGATTGTCGATGTCGGGCGTGCCGGGTTCGGAGAACGTCACGCGCTGCACGGTGAAGCCCGCCGCGCTCAGCGTCTGCTGCAGCACGCCGAGTGCGCCAGCATCTGCCGGGGTCACCGAAGGACAGCGCACGAGATCGCGTGTCAGGGATAGAGCGTCAGTCATGGGATTCGCTTAGCACGGGCGGCGCAAGATTTGCCAGAGCGCCCGGATTATTCTGCGTGCGGTCGTGAGGTGAGGTTGATTGCGACGTCGCCGTAGCGGTTCGGCCCCGACGTGCCCTCGAGCCAGCCGAGCTCGATAAAATACCACAGCCCGATGCCGGTACCGGCAAGCACGAAGAGCTGATCGAGCGAGCCGGGATCGCCAAGATCGCCGGTGACGCGGAACAGGTCGAGCACGGCTTTCACCGCCCAGATACCGCCGACAACTTTCGCATTCAGCTCCGAGCGGTCGCGGTCCTGAAACCGTTTCGCCGACAGGCAATAGACCGCGTAGATGTTGAAGGCGGTGACACAGAGCCACACCAACCGCCCCGCGAAATTGGCGATCAGGCTTGGCCCAAGGATCGTCCACAGCACGAAGAACAGCACGAGATTGAGGACGACCAGCGCGCCAACGCCGATCCACCAGCCGGAGCGCGTGATCCGCCCGGTGGTCGAGAAAAACAGGTAGGTCGCGACAGCAATCATCTTCGTCACGCTCAGCGTCGGCAAACCGGCGTCAGCCTAGCTGATTCTGCCAGCGAGCAGAGCGACGCGTGTCAGTCGCGCAGCAGCTCGTTGATCGACGTCTTGGAGCGGGTCTGGGCGTCGACCGTTTTCACGATCACGGCGCAGGCGAGCGACGGGCCGGGCGAACCGTCCGGCAGTGGCTTGCCGGGCAGCGCGCCCGGCACCACGACTGAATATTCCGGCACCTCGCCCATGTAGATCTTGCCGGTGGCGCGATCGATGATCTTGGTCGACTGGCCGAGGAACACGCCCATAGCCAGCACCGCGCCCTTGCGCACGATGACGCCCTCGGCGACCTCCGAGCGGGCGCCGATGAAGCAATCGTCCTCGATGATGACGGGCTCCTGCTGCAGCGGTTCCAGCACGCCGCCGATGCCGACACCGCCGGAGATGTGCACGCGCTTGCCGATCTGGGCGCATGAGCCGACCGTCGACCAGGTGTCGACCATGGTACTCTCATCGACATAGGCGCCGAGATTGACGAACGACGGCATCAATACGACGTTGCGGGCGATGAAGGCCGAGCGCCGCACGATGGCGCCGGGTACCGCGCGAAAACCGGCGTCGCGGAAGCGGTTTGGACCCCAGCCGTCGAACTTCGACGGCACCTTGTCCCACCAGGTCGCCTTGCCCGGGCCGCCGGGGATGACGTCCATGTCGTTGAGGCGGAACGACAGCAGCACCGACTTCTTCAGCCACTGGTTGACGTGCCACTTGCCGTTTGTCTGCTGCTCGGCCACGCGCGCCTCGCCTTTGTCCAGCAGGTTGAGCGCGTGGTCGACGGCCTCGCGGACCTCGCCTTTGGTCGACGTGTTCACCGTCTCAGGACTGGCGAAGGCGGAGTTGATCGTGGACTCAAGGGATGCGAGCGACATTGAAATGGGCCTCAAAGTCAAAGTTCGACGAAGACGATTGTGCTCCCTCCCCCCTTGTGGGGGAGGGTTGGGGAGGGGGGTCGTTGTTGTCGTGCGAGAGATCTCCACACAACAACTGCGACCCCCACCCTAGCCCCTCCCCACAAGGGGGAGGGGAACACACCGAGCATGTAGCGCGGTCCGCGCACCAAATCCATCGTAGTCGTTTAAGTCAAGCAACGATGCGCTCGAGAAAGCTGGTGAGATCATCGGTAATGTGATCGACGTAGGGCGCATCGTGGCCGGCAAGCTCCCAGTCCTGGCGGCCGGCCGCCTCCTTGGTCTTCGGCACGACGAACACCGTGACCATGCCATGCCGGTGCGGCACTTCGAGATTGCGCGCAAGGTCCTCGAACATCGCCGCGCGCGACGGGGTGATGTCGTGGCGGACGAAGAATTTCTCGTAGGTCTGCGCCGCCGGTTTTGGCTCGAGCTCGGCGGCGATGATGTCAAACACGTCTTCGAAATGCTCGTGGATTTCGAGCCGCTTGAGAATGGCTTGCGCATGCTCGACCGTGCCATTGGTCAGGATCAGTTTGCGGCCCGGCAGTTTCTCGATGGCCGCGCCCAGTGCCGGGTTGGGTTCGAGCGGTGAATGGTCGATCGCGTGGACAAAGCGCAAATAATCGTCGGCGCTGACGCCGTGCTCGGTCATCATGCCGCGCATGGTGGTGCCGTAGCGCTGGTAATACTCCTTCTGGATGCGGTGGGCGTCGTCGGTCGACACCCCGAGAAATTGCGCGACGTAGTCGCGGATGCGGGTATCGACCTGCTGCCACAGATTGATCTCGCGCGGGTACAGCGTGTTATCGAGGTCGAACACCCAGGTGTCGACATGGCCGAAGCTGCGTTGGTCTTTGTCCTGATTCATGTCCATCACGGTAGCGCAAATCGCAGCGTTTTGCCCGCGCCGCCGGCAAAGTCGATCGCCGCAAAGCCGGTTGCGGCAAGCCCGCGCGTGGCGCAGTCGCCCTGTTCGGTGAACTCGAACTTGATGTCGCGGGTGCACAGCATGGTCGCCCCGCCCCAGTTCAACGGCTTGCCGGCGAGCTGCATGGCGCGGCCATTGCCGTCGACCGCTTCGGCATAACTGAGCACCCGCCTCGGCTGGCCGGGCATGTCGGGATGCAGGCACTTGCCGGGCTCGATGCGGTACCAGCCGCGGCTGACCAGCGTCTTGCCGTCGTCGACTCCGACTGCGGCCATCACCTGGTGCGGCGTGTCGTTACACCAGGTCAGGCCCGCCGACGATGGCGACTGCGCCGCTGCCAGCAGGGTCTCGAAAAAGTTCGAGCCTTGCGACGCGTCGGATTGCAGGCCGCGGTCGCTCAGGAATTTTGCCAGCGCTCCTTGAGTTTTCGGCCCATCGACGCCGTCGATCGGGGTTGCATCGTAGCCCGCGATGGTGAGCAGGCGCTGGACGCCGGCGAGCCGCGCCTGTTCGTCGTCGTACTCGCTGTCTTCATTCAGGTAGGTGATCGAGTTGCCGCTGTCGTCGGTGGACGGCTTGACCTCGGTGAATGGCGTCGGCGACTGGCCGCCACGGCAATCGCGCGCCGCGGCGATGACGAAGTTGCCCGATGACACACACAGCAGGTCCGAGCCGTTCTGCGGCACCGGGGAAGCGCCATAGACCGACAGCGCCCGCGCGTTGAGCAACAGCCGGTCCGCCGTGATCGCGCCAGGTGCCACGGTGCGGCACTGCGCGGGATCGATGCGGAACCAGCCGCGGGTCGCGGTCGCGCCGTTGTCGTCGATGCCGATGGCGGCTTCGACCACGTAGCTCATCCGGTTGCAGATTTTCAAGTCCGCGTTGGCTGGCACCGTACCGAGTAGCGTGACAGTTGCGCCTGCCAGGAATGCGCAACGCGTCAACCATGCTCGGTCCGAAAAAATCACTTGTGGATCAGCGTTCCGACGCCGTGATTGGTGAACAGCTCGAGCAGCACCGCGTGCGGCGTCTTGCCGTCGATGATGACGACGCCCTCGACGCCTTGATCGAGCGCATAGATGCAAGTCTCGACCTTCGGGATCATGCCGCCGGAAATGGTGCCGTCAGCGATCAGTTTTCGCGCATCCTTGATCGACAGCTCGGGGATCAGTTTCTTGGATTTGTCGAGCACGCCGGGAACGTCGGTGAGCAGCAGCAGGCGCTTTGCCTTCAGCGCGCCCGCGACCGCGCCGGCAAACGTGTCGGCGTTGACATTGAAGGTCTCGCCGGCGGCGGATGTCGCGAGCGGCGCCAGCACCGGGATCAGCTCGTAGCCGATCAACTGGTTCAACAGCTTGAGGTCGACCTGCTTCGGTTCGCCGACAAAGCCGAGGTCGACGATCTTCTCGATGTGGGAATCCGGGTCGACGGTGGTCCGCGTCACCTTCTCGGCAATCACCATGTTGCCGTCCTTGCCGCACAGGCCGACGGCCTTGCCGCCGGCTTCGTTGATGTAGCCGACGATCTGCTTGTTGATCGAGCCGGCCAGAACCATCTCGACGATCTCGATCGTCGCGGCGTCGGTGATGCGAAGCCCTTGCGCGAACTCCGACTTGATGCCGAGCCGCTTCAGCATGGCCGCGATCTGCGGTCCGCCGCCGTGCACCACGACCGGATTGATCGCGGTCTGCTCGAGCAGCACGATGTCCTGCGCGAACTGCTTGGCGAGCGCTTCCTCGCCCATGGCGTGGCCGCCGTACTTGATGACGATGGTTTCCTCGTCGTAGCGCTGCATGTGCGGCAGCGCCTCGGAGAGAATTTGGGCCTGCTCCTGGGGACTGATCGAGCTGTTGGTCATCATCCGATTCCTGAAAACGGCGGTTTTGCTCTAACCGATCCGGCGCGGATGCGCAAAGCGTTAGGGCTTTGGCCGGGCGATGAGGCCTGCGAGGGCCAACAGTATCCAGCTGGTAATCAGGATCGTGCCGCCCGATGGCGCGGCCATCGGGAAGAGCGCGTGGCCGGCGAAGTCGCGCACGGTCAGGTCGGTCGCGAACAGCGCAGCACCCACGGCAAAGCCGATCGCGGCCATGACGGCGAGGTGGCGCTGGACCAGGCCGCGGTCGTTGAGCAGCACCACGGCCAATATGACGGGTGCGTGAAACAGCAGTATCGACGACGCGGAGACAAGGCGGGGCAGATCGCCGCCATGGGCGCCGAGCGCGGCGAGCACGATCCCGGCGACGCCCATCAGGCCGGCGATGGCGATCAGCGCGCGGGTCATCTGGTGCCGCGCTCGTTCAAGAGCTGCGCGATCGCGGTTCGCAGCTCGTCGATGCCGTCGCGCGATTTCGAGGAGGTCACGATGATCTCGGGAAACGCCGCGGGCCGCGGCTTTAGTTGCTGTTGCAGCGTCGCGATCGTCTCCTTGAGCGCGCTGGCCTTGACCTGGTCGGCCTTGGTCAGCACGACCTGGTAGCTCACCGCCGAACTGTCGAGCGTCTTCAGCACGTCGAGGTCGGTGTCCTTCAGGCCGTGCCGCGCATCGATCAGGAGATAGACTCGCGCGAGGTTCGCGCGCCCTCGCAGAAAATCGTGGATCAGCGAGGTCCACGCCGCGATCTTGGTCTTGGCCGCCGCGGCAAAGCCGTAGCCGGGCATGTCGACGAGCCGCAAACCACTGAAGGCCGGCCCTCCGAAGAAGATCAGCTCTTGCGTGCGGCCCGGCGTGTGCGAGGTGCGCGCCAGCGCGTTGCGGCCGGTCAGCGCGTTGATCAGGCTCGACTTGCCGACATTGGAGCGGCCGGCGAAGGCGATCTCGAGGCCTTGCATCGGCGGCAGCGATTCGACGGATGAGGCGGCCCAGATGAACTGCCAGTCGCCGGCAAAGATGCGGCGACCCTGTTCGGCCAGTTCCGGCGTAGGGTCGCTCATCTCGCCCCAACTGAGTTAGCGTCAGGCCAACATGCCTCTCCACGCGTCATGGCCGGGCTTGACCCGGCCATCCACGTCTTTCCTTGCGCGGAGGGCTGATCAAACGTGGATGCCCGCGACAAGCGCGGGCATGACGGTGAGGGTGTCAATGCTCGCGCGCGCACCCATCAAGTCTGCTGCTTGCGCGCAAACAGCGCCTTCAGATTGTCGAACAGCTCGATCTTGGCGCCGTTGCGCTTCATGATGAAGCTCTGCTGCAGCACGCTGAGCGTGTTGTTCCACGCCCAGTAGATCACGAGGCCGGCCGAGAACGCCGACAGCATGAAGGTGAAGATCAGCGGCATCCACGCGAAGATCATCTTCTGCGTCGGATCGGGCGGCGTCGGGTTCAACTGGGTCTGGAACCACATGGTGATGCCCATGATGATCGGCCAGACGCCGAGCACGAGGTAGTGCCCGAACAACGGGATCTGGCTCGGATCGAACGGGATCAGCCCGAACAGGGTGAAGATGTTGGTCGGATCGGGTGCCGAGAGGTCGCGGATCCAGCCGAAGAACGGCGCGTGCCGCATCTCGATCGAGACGAACAGCACCTTGTACAGCGAGAAGAACACCGGAATCTGGATCGCGATCGGCAGGCAGCCGGCGAGCGGATTGATCTTCTCCTTCTTGTACAGCGCCATCATCTCCTGCTGCTGCTTGACCTTGTCGTCGCCATAGCGCTCGCGCATCGCCGTCAGCTGTGGCTGCACCGCTTTCATCTTCGCCATCGAGGCGTAGGATTTGCTGGCGAGCGGGAAGAAGATCAGCTTGACGATCGCAGTCAGCAGCAGGATCGCGACACCGAAGTTGCCGACCAGGCGGTACAGCCCGTCGAGCGCAAGGAACATCGGCTTGGTGATGAAGTAGAACCAGCCCCAGTCGATCAGCAGGTCGAACTTGTTGAGATGGAGCGACTGGTTGTAGCCGCCAAAACCCTTGATCAGCGGAAAGTTGACGCCGACGGTCGCGACTTCCTTGGCGCCGGCAAACAGCCGGGCGTCGGCCGATGCCGTGCCGCCGCCCTGGATCGTCACCGGCTCGAGCAGGTAGTCGGTCTGGTAGCTGTGGGTGGTGCCGGCCGGGTCGGAGCGAAAATGCACCTGCATCTTGGCGTCGGCGTCAGGCAGCAGCGCCGTCGCCCAGTACTTGTCGGTGATGCCGAACCAGCTGTTGGTGACGCCGGCGAAATCGATCAGCTTCTTGTCGTCAATGTCCTTGTACTTGATCTCCTGCAGCTTGTCGCCGACCACGCCGACGATGCCCTCGTGCAGCACGTAGTAGCCCGCGACCTGCGGCGTGCCGAAGCGCGAGATCAGCGCATAGGGATAAAGCGTGACCGCGTTGCTGGTCTTGTTCTCGACCGAGTCCTTGATCGTGAATAGGTAGCGGTCGTCGATCGCAATGGTGCGATGGAACACCAGGCCTTCGCCGTTGTCGAACGACAGATTGAGCGGCGACGACGGCGACAGCGAGCCTGCGCCATCCTGGCTCCAGAGCGTGTTCTGATCCGGCAGCTTTGTCGACGCGCCGCCGGACGGCACCCAGCCGAACTCGGCATAATAAGGGTGTGCGGTGCCCGCGGGCTCGAGCAGCACGATCGGCGGCGAACTCGGATCGACCGTCTCGCGGTATTGATTCAGCGAGAGGTCATCGATGCGCGCGCCTTTCAGCGAAATGCTGCCTGACAGTGCGGGCGTGTCGATCTTGACGCGCGGGCTTGCGGCCAGCGCCGCTTCACGGCTTTGCGCCGCGGCTGCTGTCTGCGCCGGCGTGACGCTGCCGGGCGCCTGCGGCGCCGATGGCGCGCCGGAGTTGGCAGCGGCCGGTGGCGTGCTGCCGTTGCCGGCCGGCGTCGCTGCGCCGGTCTGTGCCGGCGGCGTGACGACCTGCGTCTGCGCCGCCTGTTCGCGGCGCTTGTCGTTCGGCGTCACGTAGAAATATTGCCAGACCAGCAGCACGAGCCCGGACAGGACCACGGCGAGGATGGTGTTGCGCGTATCGTTCATCGTCTAGCTTGTCCCGTCGCTCGCCGCTGGCGTCGCAAGTTTGCCACTGCTGCTATCACTGCGTTTCGACAACTGCGTATCCAGCCGCTTCAGCGCGGAGCCGAGCTCCTCGCCCATCGCGCTGAAATCCCGGCTCAGCGCCACCCTGCGGCCGACTAACACATAGTCACAGCGCGGCCGCATCAAAGGTGCGCCATTGCGTCTCACCAGCTCGCGCAGGCGGCGCCGGACGCGATTGCGCTCCACCGCCGAGCCGACCTTTTTCGAGACGGTGAAGCCGACCCGGCAGGGTCCGCCATCGTCGCGCTTGCGGCCCTGGACGATGAATCCCGGTGTCGTGACACGCACACCCGACGCGGCAGCGAGAAAGTCCGTCCGCTGCCGCAATCGGTCCATATCGCGATGGCCGTGGATAAAGTCAGGCGCTCAGTTTCTTGCGGCCGCGGGCGCGCCGCGCCGCCAGCACCTTGCGGCCGCC
Source organism: uncultured Alphaproteobacteria bacterium (assembly GCA_963763485.1). Taxonomy (GTDB): domain Bacteria; phylum Pseudomonadota; class Alphaproteobacteria; order Rhizobiales; family Xanthobacteraceae; genus CAWCKS01. The sequence goes on from CAVXOW010000005.1 coordinate 188,789, forward strand.
GGCGGTGGCCAGGCGCGCGCGGAAACCGTGGCGGCGCTTGCGCACCAGTTTGCTGGGTTGATAGGTCCGCTTCACGGGGCAGTCTCCGCTTGCCGGGGCAAAATCAATTCGCCGAATATCGGGGTTAAATCCCCGTTTTTGCTGCTCAAATTGCGCCGTTGGCGACGAATTAAGGCGGCCGGGGAGGTTTCGCGCGGCTTATACGGGAGAGGCTGGAATTCGTCAATCGAGCGGGGGTTAATGCAGCCGAGGGCCGGCTGCCCCGCAAATGGCGCGCCGGCGCGTGTATAATGCTTATGGATTCCAGCGGCTTGGTCCAGGCCCCGCTTGATCCTGTCCATTTGGTAATTTGACGCTGATTTGCGGCTCAGCGCATCGTCCGGGTCACCAGACAAAACGGATTCCATGTCGGTCGAGCGAGACAATGATCCTGCGGTGAGCGCAGCACCGGCGCGGATGCCGCCCTTGTTCCGGCGGCTCAGCATGTCCGGCAAGCTGTTGCTGCTGACCGTGCCGTTCGTGTTGATGGCCGCGATCCTGATCTATGTGCCGTCGATCGCGAACTTCCGCATCAACCGGCTGAACGATCGGGTCGCGGCGGCAAACACCGCGGCGCTCGTGCTCGAGGTGGCGCCGAGCGGCATGGTCCCGGACGAGGTGGCGCGGCAGGTGCTGCAGAGCATCGGCGCGCGCGCGGTCGCGATCAAGATGGGCCAGCAGCGCCGGCTGCTCGCGATGGACGATGTCCCGCCGCTGGTCGATCACGACGTCGACATGCGCACGATCACGCCGTGGTCGGCGATCGTGGAGGCGATCGGCGCGATGTTCGAGACCGACAACGACGCCATTCGCGTGATCGGCTCCTCGCGCGAGGGGCAATTCATCGAGGTCGTGATCGACGAGAAGCCGCTGCGGCTGTCGATGTACCGGTTTTCGAGCAACCTGCTGGAGGTCTCGATTGCGATCTCCATCATAACCGTCGCGCTGGTTTACCTCGCGATGCATTACCTGTTCGTGCGGCCGATGCGCCGCATCACCGCGAATCTCGTCGCGTTCCACCAGGATCCGGAGAACCCCACCCGCATCATCGTGCCGTCGCGGCGCGGCGACGAGATCGGCCGCACCGAGGTCGAGTTGTCGGCGATGCAGCGCGACCTCGTGTCGATGTTGAATCAGAAGAACCGGCTTGCCGCGCTGGGTCTCGCGGTGTCCAAGATCAATCACGACCTGCGCAACCTCTTGGCCTCGGCGCAGCTGATCTCCGACCAGCTGTCGACCGTGCCCGATCCGCGGGTGCAGCGCTTTGCGCCAAAGCTGATGCGCTCGCTCGAGCGCGCCATCGCGTTCTGCCAGTCGACGCTGTCCTACGGCAAGGCGCAGGAGGCGACGCCGGATCGCCGCATCATCCAGGTCGAGCCTGTCGTCAACGAGGTGCGCGATTCGCTAGGCCTTGGTACGGCGGGCCGCATCGCCTGGATCGACGTGGTGGAGCGCGGGCTCGTGATCGACGCCGATCCCGACCAGCTGTTCCGCGTCGTGCTGAACCTCGTGCGCAACGCAGCCCAGGCGCTCGAGAGCCGCGCCGACGCGGGCGTCGCGATCGACCAGATCCGGGTGATGGGCCGGCGCGAGGGCTCGGTGACCATTCTCGAGATTTCCGACACCGGTCCGGGCGTGCCGGCGAAGGCGCGCGCGCATTTGTTCGAGGCGTTCCAGGGCTCGGCGCGCGCCGGCGGCACCGGCCTCGGGCTCACCATCGCGGCCGAGCTCGTCCGCGCCCATGGCGGCGAACTGATACTGGTCGAAGGCACCATCGGCGCCACCTTCCGCATCGCCGTCCCCGACCGCCCGGTCGAACTCGCCGCCGCCCGCACCGAGCGCATAAGGGCGTGACTGTCTTCTCCCTCGCCCCGCGAGAGCGGGGAGAGGGTCGGGGTGAGGGGTGACCCATCCACCAATTCTGAATTTCGAGCATCGCTCCGCCTCGCGGAAGCGGGCCTGAGCTTTCATGGATCCGCTCATCCCCGCGGAAGCGGGGATCCAGTTTTTGCCAAGACCAGCAAGGCCTCGTTCAATGGCTCCTGGATTCCCGCCTTCGCGGGAATGAGCGGAGTTAAGGTGCACGGCATTGACTGGCCGATCCGGCCCCGAAACCACCTTGCCAATCCGCCCTGCAGCCGTTAGCTATGGCCCGCTTTGACGACACCGTCGCCAACAGCTTCGCGACCGCTTCAGCCTTGATATCATTCAGAGATATCGCAGTCGGGCTCCGGTCTGTTCGCGAAAGACGCGCCCGTAGCTCAGCTGGATAGAGCACCAGACTACGAATTTGGGGGTCAGGAGTTCGAATTCTCTTCGGGCGCGCCAGTTGCTTCGATACCAACGATACTTCTTCTGGCCGGGGACCCGCGAAGTTTCGTCAATTGCCCGCTAGTCGAAGCCATCCATGATGCCGCGGGCCAAGGCATCCCTGGCAAAATGATAGGACGCGACTGGCGTAAGGTGTCCGTAGTCCCAGCTCGCGATGCCCTCTCTGATGTCGTCGCCGTAGTAAACCAGGCATCCCTCGGTGTTGCAGAAGTAGTCAATCAGGCTGACGAAACGGACAGATGCTGATTGCGGCAGCCTGGACTTGAGTTCGCTGTCAAGTGCTGTAATTCGGCGGTCGATTCCGACAAACGTTCGCCGCGGAATGTTGTCCCACAGTCGATAGGCAACCAGCTTCGGTAAATCGGTCGTCCAGTGCGGATTGGGTCCGGTAAACAGGACTTTTTTCACGCCGACCGCCAGCAGTGCGTGCGCAAGTTCGTTCATGCGAGCGACATCGTGCCCGGCATCTTGACCGACGATGACGACATCAGGTTTGTCGTCGACGATCCTTGAGAACGCGAACCAGTTTGAATATTCGCAGTAGTTCTGCCTGTTCGGTGTCGCGTTCAGCCTGGCAACGCAGCCCGAAGTCGCGATCTGCAGGATCTGCCAATCGTCGGGCAGGACTTGCCGCAGTCCGTAATAGAGCTGCTGCGCATGACTGTCGCCCCAGATGAAGACAGACCGTTTGGCTTCAGGGCTCTTCTGGAAGCATTGCGCTGAAATCGTCTCGACCGGCAATCGCGTCGGCGCCCCGAGCCGATATTTTGCGACGTCATAGAAATTGCAGTCGTTGCGATACCGCTCCGGCAGCTGGATTTTCATGTAATATTTCCAGTCGGACAGGTCGTTCTGAAAATAGGCCAGGAATTCTCGCTGCTCCCCGCCGAGGCGCCCCGCAAAGCCTTTGGTCAGATCGCCGGCAACACCAAACGCGACGAACGCAGCGCTGCATAATGCGACGCCGGCAAAAATCTGGCGGCGGTTGAATCGCCGCCGATTGCGCAATGGCGTCTCGACATATTTCCAGCTCAGATACGCGGGGATGAACGCGCTGATAGCAAGAGCGCCAAACAACAGGTGGCTCGACTCACCCAGGCCTCTGTGTCTTGCAAATGCCAGGATCGGTTGATGCCAGAGATACGCACTGTAACTTATCAGCCCGATGCCGACCAAGAACTTGTGGCCCAGCAGCCTTCCGACCAGCGTCTGTGGATCGGCAAACAATATGATAAGCGCGGCGCCGATCGTCGGTATCAGCGTATAGAGGCTCGGCGACGGCGTCTCTTTGTCGAATGTGAAGACCGCACAAGCAAGCAGCAACAATCCGATCGCGCTGCCGATTTCGCGGGTCAGGATATTCGGCTCGTGCTTGTTGTCGGTTGAAGAATGGAACGCGACGAGCACGCCGATCAGCAGTTCCCAGACACGCGTTTGCAGCTGGTAGAAGGCAGCAGTCGGGTCGACCAAAGAGCCCCACTGTGCCGCGACCAGGCTGAGCACAGCAATGCCGGTAAACAGCGTCACCGCCCAACGCTTGCCAAGCCGCAGCATCAGGATCAGCAGCACTGGGAACAGCAGGTAGTATTGCTCTTCGACCGCGAGACTCCAGGTGTGCAGCAACGGCTTCAATTCGGCAGCAGGTTCGAAGTAGCCGCTTTGCCACCAGAACAGCATGTTCGACGAAAACGCAGAAACCGCCACCATGCTTTGCGAGAAGCTTTCCATGTCCGTCGGCAGCAGCCATAGCCAGGCACATGGTATGCAAGCCAGCATCAGGACATACAGCGCCGGCAAGATGCGTCGCGCGCGTCGTTCGTAGAATCTGGCAAGCGTGAACATGCCAGCCTCCCATTCGGGGAGGATGATCTTGGTGATCAGATAACCACTGATGACAAAGAACACGTCGACGCCGGCGTAACCGCCGCTGAAGGTTTGCAGCCCCGCATGAAAAAACATGACGGGCAGAACCGCGAGCGCGCGTAGCCCGTCTATTTCCGGTCTGTACTCCATGATCCTCTAACGGATGCGATGCTCAGGCCTTGGCGGAGCGGACCGAAGGGTCGGCGCGGCGAGTTCCAGCGGACAACACGGTTAACCTCACCTGCGCGAGGCCGGAGGATCCAATTGCCCGAGCGCCAGCCGGGGTCAAGTCAATGACGCGACCTGGAACATACGGGCCGCGATCGTTGATGCGGACGACGACGGAGCGGTCTGTCTGGGTGTTGGTGACCTTGACCAGTGTGCCGAACGGCAGACTGCGATGAGCCGCAGTGAGTGCGGAGGCATGGGCGTACTCGCCGTTGGCGGTCCGCTCGCCACTGTAGACTGATGCAATCCCGGTCTGTGTGGCCGCCGCAAGCGACGGAGAAAACGAAATAACTGTGATTAAAATTCCCATGCCAAAGGTCGTGATGCGTCTCATCTTCACTCGATAGCCTCATACGTTGTTGTGGCCTTGCGCATGATTTCGTGTTTTTGTGATTGCTCGCCTTCGCGGCTTCTCGCCCGGCGACCGTTCAAGGTCGCGGTGACGCCGGCCAACAGATGGCTGCGGTCGCCTTTGAGCGTTGCTGGCAGAGGCGCTTCGAGATCCATTTCAAGGATCGTCAGCGCAGCGCATCCGCCTATAGCTAAAGGTTGAAGCGACGTCTTGTGATGACAGGCCAATCATTTGGCTTTTTGCGCCGGGCAATAGAACAGGACGCTTTCCGCCATGCAGTCCGCAGCATCAAACGGCTTTGATTCGATACCGACCGCCACGGGCGGGATCGCGCGACTGGCATGTGCTCGACTGGAAGAGATGGGCAAGGACCCCACTGTCATTCTTTCCAGGGTGCGGTTGACGCCCGAGCAGATCCGAAACCCGGCCATCCGGCTGGAAGCGCGGGCCGAGATCATCCTCCTGGAACTGGTGGCCGAAGAGGTGCAGGACAAATGGCTGGGTTTCCATCTGGCGCGCGGCTTCGATCTGCGCGAGATCGGCCTGGTCTACTATGTGATAGCGTCATCGGATCATTTTTCAGACGCGCTTCGAAACACCGAGCGGTACAGCCAGATCCACAATGAAGGCGTTCGTCTGCGTTTCAACCTGCAGGACGGGGCACCGGTCATTGCGCTGGAGTACGTCAACGTCGACCGGCATGGCGACAGGCACCACATCGAGTTCTGGCTGGTGGTGCTGGTGCGCATTTGCCGGCAGGTGACCGACGCCCGTCTGGCGCCTTCACGGCTGAAGATGAAACATTCCCGAGCTGAGACCTCCGCGGAATTCAGAGCATTCTTCGGCGTCGACATCGAATTTGGCGCTGACGCCGACGAGATCTGCTTTCCGCGACGGATTGCATCGCTGTCTCTTGTGGGACGTGACGAATACCTCAACGAACTGTTGCGGCGCTATGCCGACGAGGCGCTGGCGCGGAAGCCCCGCGGGAGCGTCACGGTCCGTTCGAAGGCAGAGGACATTCTGCCGAAACTGCTGCCGCACGGCAAAGCCATGGCACCGGAAGTTGCGCGGCAACTCGGGATGAGCTCGCGCACTTTGTCACGCCAGCTTGGCGAGGAGGGCACGTCCTTCACGGAGATACTGGACCAGCTGCGGGCCGCGCTCGCCAAACGCTATCTTCATGATGAGACGTTGCCTGTTTCCGAAGTCGCCTGGCTGCTGGGCTATCGCGAGGTTAGCTCGCTGACGCATGCGTTCAGACGGTGGACCGGCACGACGCCCCGACGGTTTCGTTCTGGTCAGCTCGGGTCGACTTAAGCTGAAGCCATTTCGAATGCTCGGAATTCCCATCTTCGACGGCGTGCACGATCTCCCGACCTGAGCCTTTCTTCGAGTCCAGCTCGACCATTGCAACGGCAGCCAGGTGTGCGCGGCTCGCGGAGATCAAGATGAACGTTGGCAAGATGTTGTTGGCCTGCATGATCTGCAGCGCGACTTTGTTTTCTGGGGCTTCTGGCGCGATTTCCTCAACCTATCCGATTTCGCCGGTCTAGAAGACAGTTCGAGCAACAAGGTCGAGCCATGAGACGATCGTATCGAGCGCTTTGCGGAGCGGTTCGCTGTAGGAGGCGCTTACGGCGACTATCGCGGCAGGGACCGCAGCTCTAATAGCTGTGTCGACGGCCGTATCCAATTTGCGCCCGATCCACCTGATGGACGCCATGACTGCATCGCGTAGTGGCGTGGCAAGTTTCTTGACCTCGGGGATTGACGGATTGGGTTTGCCGAACTCGACCTGAAGCTGGAGCACGACTGGTTGGAGCTTGACCGGTTCGTCAGCCTCCGCAATGTGCTCAGGCGGATTGTTGTGACCGATGCCGACCGATCGTGACTGCTCAATTGCGGCGTGTAGTTGTGCCAACGCCGCGCCAACGCGCTTGCGAGCTTCGCGGTCCGCTGTTGAGCCGTATTGCGGCGTTGGTTCATCAAGATAGATGTCGAGGGGTGGCGGTTCAGGGGCCGGTTCACTCTCGTCGTAATCGTCCCGGCTTGGCCGCGGAGCCCACTCCGTCAGCCCGCCCTTCTCCACGACTTCCGCGACCTCTTCAATTAGCGATTTGGGCGCCATTTTCCCGAATACGTCTGACAGCTGTTCTCTCGCGTCATACGGTCCGCCCCAAATCCACTGATAGCCACCCTCGGCGCTTTCGTAAGGAGTGCGTTCGGCGGGGTCTTCGAAATTTTGATTAAACCACTCGATCATCAGCTCTCGCTTGCGAGCCTTCGACGCACGGCGGAAGCTGGAGCGCGAGACGCCGAATTGGGAGCCGTCTTCAATGAACGGGCGGTGGCCTCCTGGCATGAAGCTCTTCCGTTAGCTCGCAACTATATTGTCGCCAACTGTCGTTACTCGGCGGGTTCCTTGTAGTATTTTTCGCGATGTCTGAAGAGCTTATCGAGGTCGACTCTCAGCGCTTCCTCGACAGGTCCTTGGACAAGCGTTTCGACAGAAATGACGTCGGCGCCGAAAAGCTTCACGATCGTATTCTTGTGAGAACTGTGCGCGGCTGGCACCTTCTGTCCGGGCGCTCGCTTGCCTTCCGGCGGCTGTTGACGAACCACGGTCATCGCCATGTGGAGCATCCGGTAAGGACCATCGTTCGACGGCCGGTCGAATTGATAGACGTCGATGCCTCTGCGGTCGTCAATGTACCAGTCCTGTTCTAACGCCAGCTCCGACAAGCTCTTCGGAACTGCGAGCTTGAATGCGCCGTCAAAGTCATTTGCAAAGAAGTCGGCGGGGCTGCGACCGCCAGACTTTGCCATAAATGGGTCGTTCAGTTCCCCGAATGCGGAGAGATTGGCTGCGATGCAGTCGTCGCGAAGATATGAAATGTAGCTCTGAGGAAGCCCGATCGGCCCGACTTGCGTCGTGAACATCAGCGTGAATTCATTGAGCGTGAATGATCTCTTGTTGGAGCCTATGCCCTCGCGCTTTTGCCATTTGAAGATCTGGCGAATCGCGTTGGTGAGGATGCCGGGAAGCTCCTCCTTAGGGCGATAGAGGTATTGTTCGACATCAAGGTTCACAACATCGAACGGAAAAGAATTCGATGAAGTCGCCAAGTTGCGCGCGCTGCATCTGCTTTTGACGAACTTCGCGCGTATCGCGTTCCTCGGTGAGGATCTGAATGTTAAGGTCTTCATCCCCTACTTCTGCTTGCATCACGACCTGAGCGAAGTCGCCGGGGAAGCCGTTAGCCCCTGGAATGCGCTTCTGAGTTTCGATGATGGCTTCACGGTTCTTGTCGAAAAAAAACACCGTGTCGAACTCATCATTATTGGATCGGCGAAGAACCTTTTCCCTGTCGAGGAGCAACACGTCCAATGCCCCGACTGCGCAGAACGTGAAGTAGCGAAGTCGGCGAGGATTCCTCGGCGCAGCAGCGCGTATCTTATGCAACCGTTCGCGGCAAGACGGGAGCCACACTTCCCTACGGATGTAGTGCTTGAGAAGACAATTCTCGAACGCAAAGTCGGGCATGCTCGCTACCAGCGCTTTAGAAGGTCGATGAGTAGTTCGGAGAATTTTTTGCGCTGCGCAGTTCTATCGCTCTCAAGCAAAGCGATTTCGAAGATGGCAAGGATAGCCTGAGCGAGCTGACGAGAAGCTTTGCCAGTCGGGAGGCTATCTTCTTTCGGGATGACAATTTCGACGGCGTCCCGGCTTCGATGAGCTGAAGAATAAGCGCTGTTCTTCTCGTCTTCCTCATCGACTGACTTGCGCACGATGCGGACGCTCCTGTCCTCGTGGTCCTGAAGGACAGTGCGCATGAGTGAATTACGCTTGGTTGTGATTTGCGACTTACGCTCTTGCGAACGAACGTCGATGTTCTTGTAGACGGCTGGAAAGACCTCGTTCCTGAGCACGTGGTGGATGTTGGTCTGCAAAGCGCGGAATTCGGGATGAAATCGGTTAAAGCTGTCGCGGTCAACGTTCAGCGCGTCTTCGAGACCCTTGTCGACATAGATTTCTCCCGTCAACCATCGCGTGCGAGGACCTTCGTTAAATCGATAGTCAAGCATCGACTGGTCGTAGTAGCCGATGCCGACGTTCTTTATTCGAATGAGAATGCCGCGTAGCTCATCCGGCTTCAGTTGCAAACCTTCCTGCACAACGATGTAACCGGAGAAGTCGAGGTCTTTGCCATAGACCTTCATAGGTCCTGGATTGATATGGGTCGTCGTGTAGCCACCCGGATTGCGGCGAAGCAGCACCGGCTTGTAGAGCTGCCGACCATCGATATGGAGGTTGAAGTTGTAAGCCTCCAGCGTCGTGTTGCGATCTCGAATAATTCCCTTCGGTAGTGCGTCATTCCCGATGTACGGAATCGGGCATGCGGCAGACAGCTCCCACACAAGGCGCCAATAGTCTCCGAGGACCTGAAGGGAGGGCGCCTTGTTGAGCACGCGCACCACTGCGTCGCGCCACTCCCGCGGCATGTCTTTGAATTCTTCGAGCTTCAGGGACTCTTGGAACGCAAGCGTGAAGATGGGTGTCACGTCATCGACGATGATGCGCGTACCCTTCGCAGGTGTTTCACCGTTCAGCTTCTCAAAATCATAAGTGCCTATATCGACGATTTTTCCTTGCAGCTCTTCGCCTTCGGCAGTGGTCGTTTTCGCGTCATGGACGAGTTCGGATTTCTTCTCGTCCATCTGCTCCTTCGCAAGATCATATAGATTGACCCGCGCTTGGAACGGCTTCCCTTTTCTTGGATTGCTCGTAACAACGAAGGACCCACAGATTTGAGCGATGCCGAGCATGCCGATGCCCAGTCTGCCGATTGTGGGACGGTCATGTCGCAGCGGCTCGTCATCGGTACGCTTTTGCGAGTTTCCGATGCCTCCGCTCATCAGCGTCTCAAACTCTTCGGCCGTGAAACCGTCGCCGTTGTCTTGAACCGAGAGTTGATAGAACTTCGGATAATTCGTGTTGATTTCGACACGCGTGGCGTTAGCGTCCCAAGCGTTGCTCACCAGCTCGCGAAGGGCGCTGGCCGGCGAGCGATAAAGTCCACGGCTGAGGTGTGCAAGGGCTCTTTCGTGGACCCGAATTTTCGGCATCGTTCACGCGGCTTTCTTAAGAATGAGCGCGTGTTCTTTCATCAGTTTCTTTTTGGTCGAAGGTTTACGCGTACGCCAGACAATTTGTTCTTGGACCTTGAAGCCTGCCTCCTCGGCAATCTGACCAAGCAGCTCTGCAGTTTGAACGTGAGTTCCCAAGTACGATGCTTGGTCTCCGACAACGAGCGCGTAGTTACCCCCACGCTCCAAAACGGACGACACACTTTGCAGGTGACGCTTCATACCGCCGAAGTAGGAACGGACGACAGTAGGATAGAGACGCGCAAATCCATACGGCTTGCCCTTGCATTTCTTCGCAATTCTGTTGGCAAGCGCGTTGATGTCTTTGTTGTCGCGCACAAACTCGGCGTCGCGGTCGGTCTTGTAACTCCTTTCGTATGGGATCGGACCATCATTCGCTTGATGCTGCGAACGGTATCATTGCTCGTCACAAAATCGAGGAATGCGAGTTCGAGGCGCGTGTTGCGCGTGTAGTCGTGTTCGGCCGGATATGGCGGCGACGTGATTGCGACATGAACCTTCTTGAAGCCGTTGCGCTGCAAAAGCGACGAGCAGTTACGTGCATCGCCCCGAAGCACGCGTGCGGCCGCAAGCCCAGCGTTCTCCGCGATACAGAGGTCCCTGACCATCTGAAGAACGTTCTTCCGAAAAATCTCCCACACGTCGACCGAGCGTCGGCGACGATAACGGTAGATTTCGGGACCGTACTTCATGTTGCCGATTTTCGTAGAGAGGTTGGCAACAAGCGCAAGCAAGAACGCATCGCGACAAGCGGCGTTTGGCGAAGCTTTGTAAATGGCTTCCTTCAGGGCGAGCGCATGGTGGAGTGGTAGGGCGCTAATCCAGCCTCGCTCAATCATGCCGCTGTCGCGAAGGTAGCGGTACGCGCTGGACTGAGCGTTCGCGTTATATTTGGTCAGCTCGTATTCGATGCCGACATCCACCAGTGCGCTGAGGAGCATGTCAGCAGATAATGAGCGGTTCGTCTTCACTCGGCTGACGAAGCAACTGAATGGGCTCGCGTCGATGCCAACCGACGTGATGCCGCGCTTCATGCTCTCAACGAGGGTGGTGCCAGTACCGCAGAAGGGGTCGAGGACGATTTGATCGTCCTGAACGTCAAGCCGGTCCATCATCGAAGCGACGAGCTTGTCGGAAAAACCCAACACAAAGTTGTACCAGCAGTGAATTTCACCGTTTAAGAATGCTTGGGGATCTGACAATGCAATTTGAACGCCTTGTGCGCCGCGTGCCGGCGTCCGGCGAGCCCCCTTGTTAACCCGCTGAGCTTATACGCGATTTTTTCGATGTTTCGCAACACCAGACTATGGACCTGAGGGTCTGGAACTTAAATCTCTTCCGGCGCGCAATCATGGGTGGCGACCGGGTTATTCTACCACACGGGCTCGTTCGTTCAGCCTGTGGCTTCAGCGGAACCTATTCGGACGGCTTTGCCGACATTGACGGCACCGCGCTCGTCGGCAGCTTCAGCATTCCTTTCCACGCGCGGCTGACGTTGAGATCAGTGCTGGAGCTGCCGCCCTCACGGCCGCATGAATGCGAAATCCGTGTCAGGATCGCAATTGTCGGCGACGAAGCGCAGCTCCGACTGTACGTCGGCGACCTTTCGGCTCTCGAGATATTTTGCGACAACCAGGCCGAGCAGCGCGCGGCAGATGGCGTCGTCACCGAGGCCGGCCGTCTCGGCCTCCGCGACGGCCGCGGAAAAGTGGCGCTTTGCAATCTCGGCTGCGGACATTCGAGGTTTCTCCTGACGTTGATGCGGAGAGCAAAAACTATTCGGCGCAGAAAGCGTTGATCTCGGTCAAAGTGAGTGATCGCGTTGGGGCGCCGGAACGTCTCTCCGTTGTCATGCCCCGTTTCAAGCACGGCTGTCCGGTTCAATTTTGGTGGACAGGGTGCATGACGTCAATTATTCTGTGCTTTGAGCGCTTCGCACACATTCAAGACACGGAAGGAGGTCCGCGTCATGCGGCACGAGAATAGCGTATTTACTAGTCTTACAAAGTACGTTCCGTGGACGAAATTCGATCAGATTGTTGAGGACCATGAGGCCGACAAGCTGGTGCGCAAATTGACGACGAAGCGGCAATTTATCGCTTTGCTGTACGGGCAGTTCGGTGGGGCGACAAGTCTGCGCGCGATCGTGAACGGCATTGGAGAGCCACGAGGCCCGGCTCTATCACCTTGGGGCGGCTCCGGTGAAGCGATGACGAACAATGTCGGATGCCAACACGGTGCGGCCGTGGCAGGTGTTCAGCGAGCTGTTCGCGCAGATGTTGCGGCAGGCCCATCGTGGTCTGCGACGGGCGAGCAAGGATGCGGTTCGGCTGGTGGATTCGACGAGCGTGAGGCTCTCCAGCCTGAGTGAAGATTGGGCGACCTTCTCGACCGGTGCTTTTGGCGCCAAGGTGCATGTTGTCTACGATCCCAAGGCTGAGCTTGGAGTCTACTTGAGGTGACGGCCGCCAACATCAATGACATCACCCCAGCCAAGGCGATGCCGATCGAAGCGGGAGCGACCTATGTCTTTGATCTTGGCTACTACGATTATGGCTGGTGGGCCGCGCTCAATGATGCGGGTTGTCGCTTCGTGACGCGGCTGAAGAAGAACACGCCTCTGACCGTGGTGGGTGACAACCGTGTGCCCAAAAACAGCAATGTTGCCAGCGACCGGATCGGCCATCTGCCGCAGCGGCTCGCCGGCAGCCGCCACAACGCGATGCAAGATCTAGGTCTTGAGGTGTGCGTGATCACCGACGCCGGTAAGGAGCTACGTATCGTCACCAATGATCTTGACAGTCCGGCGCAGGAGATTGCCGATCTTTACAAGCAACGCTGGGACATCGAGTTGTTCTTCCGCTGGGTCAAGCAGACGCTGAAAATAACGCGCTTCATCGGTGTCTCGGAGAACGCGGTGCGTATCTAGATCGCCATCGCTCTCATCGCCTTCCTGATTTTGCGCCTCGCGGCAGCTGCTCAAAAGGCCGTCCGCAGTACGCTCCAGTTTGCTCGATTGGTTCAGGCAAATCTCATGCACAAACGGCGCCTCGACCGACTGCTCGGCTCCGACCAGCCGCCGCCAACAAATCCAAATCAGATGAGCCTCGGGTTATGCTCAAGTTGAAACGGAAAGCAGTGGTCTTCAAGCGGGGCATCCAGTAACCCCTGTCGTCAGCTTGTTCGCACCAACATCTGCTGCGGCGTACTGGATCGCCCGGTCGGAGCCGGGCGATGACAGGCCGAAGAAACAGACCAGCGCAGCGTAATCCAAGGCCCGCACATGAGACGGCTATTGCGCTCTACAGACCTTCGCCTGGGTGTGGCGGGATTTCTCCCGGCCGCGAGCCTTGCCTGATGACCCCGGCGAAAACAAAAGATAACCTCCCATCATGCCGCTTGAACCACTCACCGCAATCAGCCCCGTCGATGGCCGCTACCGGACCATCGGCGCGGAGCTCACCGAATATTTCAGCGAGTTCGGTCTTATCCGGGCGCGCCTTGCTTGTTGAGGCCGAATACCTCATCGCGCTCTCCGAAGCGGGCGTGGGAATGCGAAAGCTGCGCAATGAGGAAAAGACCCTTCTGCGACAGCTTCCCCAGATCTCGACGGCAGACGCAGGCCTTGTGCAAAAAATCGAACGCGAAGGCTTTGAGGGAATTCCGGCCACCAATCACGACGTGAAAGCCGTTGAGTATTTCATCAAGATGAGGCTTGCGAAGACCTCGCTTGAAGATGTCTCCGAATGGACCCACTTCGCGCTCACCTCCGAAGACATCAACAGCATTGCCCACGGCATCGCCCTTCGCGGCGCCCTTCAGGCGGTCATTCTGCCGGCCCTCGAAGACATCCGCACCAGTCTCGATACCAGTGCTGTCGCGCATGCCTCCATCGCGATGCTGGCGCGTACTCACGGTCAGCCGGCGTCGCCGACCACGTTCGGCAAGGAAATGCGGGTTTTTAAATCCCGCCTGAAGCGGCAGATCGAGCAACTTCGCGCACGCACCATTCTCGTCAAATTCGGCGGCGCGACCGGCAATTACAACGCGCACGCGGCTGCGCTTCCCGACATCGACTGGCGCGCGTTCGCAAGGAAATTCGTCGGACGGCTCAATGCCGGATGCAACATATCGCTCGAGTTGAATGAGGTGACGACCCAGATCGAACCGCACGACACCTATGCGGAGCTGTTCGACAACATGCGCCGCATCAACGTCATCCTCACCGACCTCGCGCAGGACATCTGGCGCTACATCTCCGACGGCTGGCTGACGCAAAAGTCCAAAGCTGGCGAAATCGGCTCATCGACGATGCCGCACAAGGTCAATCCGATCGATTTCGAGAATGCGGAAGGCAATTTCGGCATTGCCAATGCGCTGTTCACGCATTTCTCGCAAAAACTTCCGATCTCGCGTCTCCAGCGCGACCTCTCCGATTCCACGGTCGCGCGCGCGTTCGGCACCGCATTTGCCCACGCGCTGATCGGCTACCGGTCTCTCGTGCGCGGCTTGGGCAAGGTCAGTGTGAACACGCGAGGCGATGCTCGCAGCCCTGCAAACCCATCCCGAAGTTCTCGCCGAGGCGATCCAGACCGTCCTGCGCCGCGAAGGCGTCGACGTTCCCTACGAGCAGCTGAAAAGCCTCACCCGCGGCCGACAAGTCACCCTCGACGATTTCGCCACCTTCATCGGCGGCCTCGACATCGGTGCAGACGTCAAGAAACGTCTCAAGGCCTTGCGCCCCGAAAATTACATCGGCCTCGCGGCAGACATCGCCAAAAGGTAAATGCTTACGGCTGCTATTGACCGCGTCGGGTGGCCTCGACACGATTGGGCATGCGCTTCGAGATGCTCGGCCTGATATCCGACATCGAGACCTTCGCGACGGGTTCTGCCATCCGCGAGATCGCGCGGATACGACGGATTTATGGCCGAGGCCGCTGGCGCAAACGAAAAGGGATCGCGCGCGTGCGTCTGGCCGATGGCTCTGTTCACGCCGCTGAGATACACTGGTACGAAGCGTCGGGGATAGGACGCAAGGAATTCAAGATCAAGCACCTGCTCTGAGCTGCGAAACGATGGCAAAGACACAAGCAAAACAACTGGTCGTCTGCGTCGACAATGATGGCTACACCGTCTCTCTCGAGAAGCGGAAAATCTATGTCGCGTGGCGCGACACCGCTGCCGAGAAACACGGCCTGCTGCGGATCGTCGACGAGTCCGGAGAAGATTATCTTTATCCGAAGACCTTTTTTCGCTCCATCGCCCTGTCGCAAGCGGTCAGAAGGGCCGTACTGGCGGCGGCCTAGCCGCTTAGTGCCGTAGGGCGGATTAGCCCAACGGGGCCGCGCCGAAGCAGGCGCAGCCTGCCTAAACTTGGCTGCGATGCGCGGACCCGCTGGCTATTGCGCCCTACAGCTCCGGCATGATCCTGCGATCTGAACCTTCCGTGCGTCCGGTTCGACCATTGCTCGGGCGGCCAGGTGGCGCGCGCGTGGAGATCAAGATGACGTCTGGCAAGATGATGTTGGCCTGCATCCTGTGCAGCGTGGCTCTGCTGTCCGGGGCCGGCGGCGTCGCCCGTGCGGACGACTGCAAGGAGCCCGAGCTTGGTACGGATGCGGCCCCTATGTTTTCGCCGCCGCTCGCCGCCGTGGTCACCGGAACAGGACGGCTGCAATTCTATTCGGCGCCAAATCGCCGCTGTGCGATGAATGGCGTGTTCGTCATCCCGAAGGATCAATTGGTTGAATACGGGCGGACCGACGACGGCTGGTCGTCGGTGATGTACGCGCCGAGAAACCGCGATGACGTCTCCGGCTGGGTGCGGTCGGATCGCTTGAAGGAAACCGGGACCGAGGGGCCGAAGCAATGATCGCTCCATTGATGGCTCTATTACGCTTGACGCAATATGCGAACTAGTGTAAAGATCAAATCGTTCCGGCCGCACCAGAGGGGCGTGAGGCCATCGTCGCTTGCGCGGGCCGGATCACGATGGACGCGGAATCCGTTGGACCGTCGTGCAGGGAAAGCCGGATGTCGGCCAAACCTTGCGGTGAATGAAGCTCGTACGTTTTCTCTGACTTCTTGCGTACGAGGCCAAAGGGTGCAGCTGGCATCCGGCTTTCCCTGCGCCCTCTGATTTTTTTGGGAGCGGCGCGAACGAAAAGCAAATCCTCGGGCACATCGTGCCGCGGGGCGTTTTCGCGTGTCCGCTCCTCATCCTGAGGAGCCCGGCATAGCTCGGAGAGCGGCGCCGGGCGTCTCGAAGGATGAGGCCACCCATCGGCCTCAAAACCCCGCAAAATCGCCGCGAAAGCGTAATCGCATCAGTGATTTGCGCGGCGCCGGTGGTCGCTCAAATCGGCGCTCGGTTCGCTGGAACCAGCGCCCCTCGGCAGCATTGGTGAAACATCGCCGAACATGAGGAGAGCCCGATGATCCCGGAAACCCAGGTTCACGTGATCGCGCGGCAGATGATCGAGAAGCACGGCTTCGCGGCCATCGCGCAGGCCGCGCAGAACGCGATCGCCAGCGAACGCAAGGGTAACGCCGAAGAGGCGAAGGAGTGGCGTCACATCGAAGCCGCCATGAAGCTGATGCGCGGCCCGAACCAGAGCTGAGACGTCGCGGCGGCGGTCCGCTCACCTCGCCCCGTGTGCCGCGAGCAACCGCAGAAT
Organism: uncultured Alphaproteobacteria bacterium; assembly: GCA_963763485.1. GTDB lineage: Bacteria > Pseudomonadota > Alphaproteobacteria > Rhizobiales > Xanthobacteraceae > CAWCKS01. The sequence goes on from CAVXOW010000005.1 coordinate 205,454, forward strand.
GTCCTGCTGCTGCGCCCTGGCCTCAACCGACCCGCTGCCGCCACGGCCGGTCGTCAGCCGCGCGAGCACGAGCGGCGTCGACCCGCTGTTGTTGCTGCGCGCGACATCGGCGCCGTGATCGAGCAGAGCCTTCACCGCTGCAGCACACCGCGTGCGGACCGCGCGATGCAGCGGCGTGACGCCGCTGACATCGCCTGCATTCGGATCGGCGCCGGCGGCGATCAGGCAGGCGATCGTTGCGACTTGCGCTTGCGGATTGAACACAGCCGAGCCGGGATTGCCGACGGCCGCCGCATGCAGCGGCTCTGCGCCGCGGCGATTTCTCGCGCGCACGTCGGCGCCGAGGCCGATCAGCTCCTGCACGATCGTCGTCTGATACGCCGCGGCCGCGACATGCAGCGCCGTCGCGCCGGCATAGACGTAGTAGCCGATCGGCATGAGGAGGAAACCCTTTGGCCCGGTGCGCGACGCGCCCGTGGCAAAGCTTGCGCGCGCAAGCGACGGCGCCGCCGCGAGCAGCCGTGAAGCGGCCTCGGTCTCGCCCGCGGCAATGGCGCGGGCGAGCTTCAAGATCGTTGCGTCGTCTGACCTGCGTTCACTCATCGCGCGTCCTGATATCGCAAGCATGGCATGGGCCGCGCGCGAAGACTATGCTTGGACCCTGACGCGAACATCTCTTGAAAGGCCAACCGTCATGACAAGCGCCGCATCAGACCGCAGCAACCGACGCAAGGCGCGCGGCGGCAAGCCGATCTATGGCGCGGCGATCGGCATCCTCATGCTGGAGGCGCGCTTTCCGCGCATCGCGGGCGACATGGGCAACGCCACGACCTGGGATTTCCCGGTGCTGTACAAGGTGGTGCGCGGTGCCTCGCCCGACCTCGTCGTGCGGCGCGGCGCTGCCGGGATGACGGACGCCTTCGTCGCCGCGGCCAAAGAACTCGTCGCGCTCGGTGCGCGCGGCATAACCACCAATTGCGGCTTCCTGTCGATCCTGCAGCGCGAGCTGGCAGCGCAGTGCGGCGTTCCGGTGATGACATCGTCGCTGATGCAGGCCGAGGTGATCCAGAAATTGCTGCCGGCGGGCCAGACCGTCGGCATTGTCACCATCTCGAAGCAGACGCTGTCGCCGGAGCACTTGCGCGCGGCCAACGTGCCCGACGGCACGCCGGTGGTCGGCACCGAAGGCGGTCGCGAATTCTCGCGCGTCATTCTGAACGACGAGGAGGAAATGGACATCGAACTGGCGCGGCTAGATTTGCTCGATGCCGCAGCAAAACTCGTCGACGAGCATCCCGAAGTCGGCGCGATCCTGCTCGAGTGCACCAACATGTCGCCCTACTCGGCCGACATCCGCCACCTGACCAAGCGGCCGGTGTTCGACATCCACAATTTCGTCAGCTGGTTCCACGGCGCGCTTGCGCCAAAAGTGTTTCTCGATCCGCCGCCCTTCGATTGATTGATTGAGACGGCACACTCCAATCGCCGGCTGCCGTGCGTCGAAAGATTTCACTCCGTGCGGTCGGCGTCGTCGGGGCGGGTGTTGAGCAGCGCCGCGAGCCGTTCGCCGGCGAGCTGCAGCTCCTCGTGTGAGGGCAGTCCGAGCGCGAGGCGTACCGCGTTCGGTGCGTGGCCCGGCGTCATCGCAAAAGCCAGCGATGGCGTGATGGCGATGCCCTGACGCGCAGCGGCGGTGGCGAACGCTTCCGAGCGCCAGCTCTCCGGCAGGCGCAGCCAGAGATGATAGGAGGCAGGGTCGGCATCAACAGGCAGGCCGGCAAATGCCTTGCGCATGATCTGCTGGCGCTTGCGTGCATCGATCCGCTTCAGCCGCTTGAGCTCGGCCGCGGTGCCGTCGGCGACGAGCCGCATCGCGACCTCGAGCGGCAAGGGAGGTGCGGTCCACGCCCCGCCGCGTACGGTCGCGCCGACGCGATCGCGCAGCGCCGACGGCACATGCAGCGTGCCGACCGCGGCGCCCGGCGCGACGCTCTTGGACAGGCTCTCGGCGACGATGCAGCGCTCGGGGTCGAGCGCGGCGAGCGGCGGCGTATCGCTCAGGAAGCCGTAGACCATGTCCTCGATGATAAAGAGCCCAAGCCTCGTGGCTGTGCGGAGAAGATCCTGGCGGCGCGTCTCGCTCATGGTCAGGCCGAGCGGATTGTGCAGCACCGGCTGGACATAGATCGCGGAGAGCGGCGTGGTGCGGTGCGCCTTCGCCAGCGCATCGGGGCGCAGCCCTTCCGCATCCATGGCGATCGGCACAATGGTGGTGCCAAGCCGCGCGGCGATGTTCTTCACCATCGGATAGGACAGCGCTTCGACCGCGAGGCGGCCGCCGACCGGTACCAGCGCCGAGATCGCTGCGGCAATTGACTGGCGGCCGGCGCCCGTGAAGACGAAGCCGTCCGGCTCCGGCCGCCACGCCGCGCTCTCGTAGTAGTCCGCCATCGCCACGCGGGCCGCGAAAAGCCGCTCCGACGTCACCGGGCCGACAGCGCTGCCGATGACGTCGACCCGCTGGAGGCCGGTGAGCGATCTGGCAATCATTGCCGCCTGCGGGGGAATGGTCGGGAAGTTGAATTCGAGATCGATGCGGCCGTCCTGCGGCTCGGTGCGTACGTGGCCGGGATCGCGCGCCTGGCCGGCAACGAAGGTGCCGCGGCCGACTTCGCCGACCACGAGGCCACGCCGCAGCAGTTCGGCGTAGACGCGCCCCGCGGTGGAGGCGGCGATCTTGCGCTCATAGGCAAAGGTCCGCTGCGGCGGCAGCCGCTCGCCCGGCTTGAGCCGTCCGGTTTCGATCTCGCCGGCAATCTCGTGCACCAGGGCGCTGTAGTCGGTCATGGATGACTTTCGGGAATATTGTACCGAGGGCAATGTTTTGATTGCACCGAGGTTTGTACTCGATCATGTCATCGCCTGCAACTATGAAGCGGAGATGTCGCGATGACGACGGTTCACTTGAGGTCAGTGCCGCACGTCGCGGTGCGCAAGACGTTGCCGACGTGGCGGCCCTCGCAACTTCTCACGCTGCTGTTGAGCTGGCTCTGGCGTGCACGGTCGCGGCGCGAGTTGGCGGGATTGAGCGACGCGCAATTGCGCGATGTCGGTTTGAACCGTGACATGATCAAGCGCGAAGCCGAAAAGCCGTTCTGGATGGTGTGAAACGTCTGGTCGCCGGCGACCGAGGAGATAAGCACATGGCCAATCTGAAATTCAACCAAGTCGATGTGTTCACGGCTCAGCCGTTCAAGGGTAATCCACTGGCCGTGGTCGTCGGCGCCGATGCGTTGCCGGACGACGAGATGCAGCGCATCGCCAACTGGACCAACCTGAGCGAGACGACGTTCCTGTGCCGGCCGAGCGAGGCCGATGCCGACTATCGTGTCCGCATCTTTACGCCCGCGCGCGAATTGCCGTTCGCCGGCCATCCGACGCTCGGCACGTGCGCGGTGTGGCTCGGTTTGGGCAACACGCCGAAGCGCGCCAACATCGTGCAGCAGTGCGGCGTCGGCCTCGTCCGCATCAAACGCGATGGTGAGCGCCTTGCCTTTGCGGCGCCGCCGCAGCTGAAGAGCGGGCCAGTCGATGCCGACCTGCTGGCGCGCATCGCGAAATCGCTTGGCGTGGCGCCACAGGCGATCAAGGCGTCGCAATGGATCGACAACGGTCCCGGCTGGGTCGGCGTCATGCTCGGCTCGCGCGCGGAGGTGCTGGCGATCAAGCGCGATTTTTCGGCGCTGCCGGGCCAGCCGGTCGGCGTGGTTGCACCGTGCGATCCCGCACGCGACGGTATCGACACGCAGTTCGAGGTGCGGGCCTTCGTCGGCTGGAACGCGTCGGAAGATCCGGTGACCGGCAGCCTCAACGCCAGCCTCGCGCAATGGCTGATCGGCGCGGGCATCGCGCCGCCGCGCTATGTCGCGTCGCAAGGCACGGCGATCGGCCGCTCCGGGCGCATCCATGTCGCGCGCGAAGGCGACGACATCTGGATCGGTGGCGATGTTGCGAGGGTTGTCGAGGGGACGATTACGGTCTGACGCGTCGACGGTCGAGAATCATGCTCAGTCCGCAAGGCGAAGATCGGTCATTGCGTCCCTTGCGCCGGCGTCGTCCAGCAAGAAAAAGTCGAGCGGCCCCTGGTTGGCGTTGTTGGAGGTGACTGCCGCGCCAATCACAAGGCCGGCAAGTCCTGCGGCGCCGGACATGGCAGTGAGGGTCTTCGATCGATCGCTCGGCCTCGCGAGCAGGAAATACGTGTGCCCCAATTCCGCGACGATATCGCGCTCGCTGACTCCGTTGAACAGGTGGATGGTCGCCGAGAGCTTGTGATGCCCCGCCGGCCGATCGGTGTAGATATAGGTTCCGGTCTTGAGCTCGCGCAGCGGCGCGTCGTCGAGCATCAGCTCCCAGCCTTCATCCGTAAGGCCGGCGTAGCCCTTCTCGCGCAGGACGACGATGCGTGCCTGCCCTGCCTTTGGCGCTCCGAACTTTTGGCTCATCGCTGCATAGTCGAGACCGTTTCGTTCGGTCACGCAGCTCGAGAACGTGACCGCGACAACCAACAGCAATACGCCACGCCGCAACATACACCCCAAAACCCTATCATCAGCCCATGGTCAAATTAACCAGAGACACGCGCCAGTTGCAACCGCTTGACGGATCGCAAGAGGCTCTTTGATCTGGTGATCTGGAAAGGCCGCAAGTCCGCTGCCGCTATTGGGTGACCTTCAACCAGGCGCGAACGCGCGCGTCGGGATCGGGGTTTTGCGTGACGTCGCTGACGACGGCAATAGAATCTGCACCGGCTGCGAAAATCTCGGCGGCTTGCTCCAGCTTGATGCCGCCGATCGCAACCAGCGGTGTCTCGCCAACGCGCTTCTTCCAATCGCTGACGCGCGGAATACCCTGCGGGCCGAACCGCATCGCCTTCAGCGTGGTCGGAAAGATTGGACCGAGCGCGATATAGTCCGGCTTTTGGCTGAGCGCGGTGTCGAGCTCGGTATCGTCGTGGGTCGATAGGCCAAGCGTCAGTCCAGCACGGCGGATTGCAGCGACGTCGGCGTCTGCAAGATCCTCCTGGCCGAGATGCAGGTGCTCGGCTTTGGCCTCGATCGCGGCGCGCCAGTAGTCGTTGACCACGAGGCGAGTGCCGGTGCCGCGTGTGACGGCGAGCGCCGCGCGCACCAGCGCGAGTGCGTCGGCGTCGCTCAGGTTCTTGGCGCGCAGCTGGACCGTGCCGACGCCGAGCGCGGTCAAACGCTTCAGCCAGGCGAGCGAATCGATGATGGCGTAGAAACGATCAGGATACGGCATGCCAAAAAGGTGTCCCGACGACAGGTGAGGAGGGAGAGGCGAAATCGCGCGGGCCCATCAGGCCGGCCTCGTAGGCAGCACGGCCGGCATCGACCGCAAGCTTGAAGGCCCCGGCCATGGCGACGGGATCGGCGGCCTTTGCGACCGCGGTGTTGAGTAGCACGCCGTCATAGCCGAGTTCGAGCGCTTCGGCCGCATGCGATGGCGCGCCAAGCCCGGCATCGACGATCAGCGCGATGTCGGGCAGGCGCTGGCGCAGCAGTTTTAACGCCGCGCGATTGGTGATGCCGCGCGCGCTGCCGATCGGCGAGGCCCATGGCATCACCACGCGGCAACCGGCGTCGACCAGCCGCATCGCGGTGCCGAGATCTTCGGTCGTGTAGGGCAGCACCTCGAATCCGTCCTTGATGAGGGCGGTGGCGGCTTCGACAAGGCCGACGAGATCGGGCTGCAACGTCTCGTCGTCGGCGATCACCTCCAGCTTTATACGGGGGGTGGTGAACAGTTCGCGGGCGAGTTCAGCTGTCGTGACCGCATCGCGCGCAGTCCGGCAACCGGCGGTGTTCGGCAACACGGTGACGCCGAGCTCGCGGATCAGCGACCAGAATGCGTCACCGGTCTTGCCTCCGGCGGCCTCGCGGCGCAGCGACACGGTGACGATGTCAGCGCCTGAGGCGCGGATCGCGTCCTGCATGATCTTTGGCGAGGGGTAGAGCGCGGTGCCGATCAACAGGCGGGACGAGAAAGTTTGGTCGTAAAGTTTGAGCATTGGCTTACTCCTAACCCCCCTGCCGCGGCGAAATGATCTCGATCGTGTCGCCATCGCGCAATTCGACGTTGTCCCAGCGGGCGCGCGGCACCACGCCGCGATTGACCGCGATTGCCAACTGAGTGCCGGCGAACTCCAGTTCCGCAAGCAGGGCGGCGATGCGCGTCGCGCCAGTCTCGCGGCGCTCGCCGTTGACGATCAGGACCATCGCATCACCTCGTTGTCGATCGCGCCGCGCGTCAGATACGTTGTCGTCAATTCGGCGAGCGCCGGCGCCAGCAGGAAGCCGTGGCGATAGAGCCCGTTGACGCGGATGTGGTCGCCGCACATGGTGATCCGCGGCAGATGATCGGGGTAAGCAGGGCGCAAGCCCGCTCCGATCTCAACAATACGCGCTTCGCCGAACGCCGGATGCACCGCATAGGCCGCACTGAGCAATTCGAGCGCCGAGCGCACGGTAACGTTGCGATCCTCGCTCTCGATCGAGGTAGCGCCGATCATGAAACGGTTGTCGTCACGCGGGATGATGTAGAGCGGCCAGCGGGGATGGATCAGGCGCACCGGGCGCTGCAGCGAAATCTCCGATGTTTCGACCACGATCATCTCGCCCTTGACGCCACGCAGCTCGCTGTCGTCGTCGCGCGCGTCGAGGCCGCGGCAATCGATCGAGATACCGCCGGTGGTCTGCGGCTGCCCGGAGCCAAAACGAATCTCGACGCCGACCTCAGTGAGCCGCTGATGCAGCTGCGCCAGCACGCGTCGCGGCTCGACATGGCCTTCGTCGGCGAAGAACAAACCTTCGGCGAAGCGGCCGGCGAGCACGGGCTCCAGCCGTGCCAGCGCGTCGCCGCGCATGCGAGTGTGATGGGAGGTGAGCCCGGCGAAACGCTCGAAATCCGCGCGGTCCCGCGGATGCGCCACCACCAGCGAGCCGTTGAATGGTGTGTCCGGAATTTCCTCGCGCCACAGCGCGAGTGAGCGGACGCCGAGCCGTGTCACCGCAGGCTCCGCGGTCTCCTGCTCGCACCACGGCGCCAGCATGCCGCCGGCATAATAGGCCGCGGATTGGTCGAGCGAAGCGTCGCTCCGTTCATGCAGCGTCACGCCGAAGCCGGCGCGCGCCAGCGTCAGCGCCTGCCAGGTGCCGGCAATGCCGGCGCCGATCACGCTAACCGGGCGGCGCGAAACGTTTTGGGGTGACCAAATATCTTGGGGTAATGAGTGCGGCATGATTCCCGTCCCTTCGCCGGCATGACCCGGATCAGGTTCGAAGGGTTACCGCGGCGCGTCTTACGGCACGGACAGCGGACTCTCAGCTCCTTCCGGAGCACCCCTCGGAACAGCTGATATCATAAGCGCGTAGCGCGGCAGGTCAACCACCGGCCAAGGCGCGGAACATGCCGCTGACTAGCCGTGAACGACGAACCGCAGCAGCAGCGTGACCGCGCAGCCCACCAGCAGCAGAAATGTGATGAACACGCCGCCAGTGCGGAATAGCAGGAATCGCAGGGTTCGCGGCGCAGCCGACATACCGAGCGGATGCAGGATGCGTGAAAGCAGCAGCGCACCGAGCAAGAGGTGCAGACGGGCGGGCGCTGTCCCCGCCATTTCCAGCAGCGTAATCATTAGTGCGATGATCGGGACATATTCGGCGAAATGCGCGTGCGACCGGATGGCGCGCTGGTCAGCGCCGCATTGCCGCCATCGCCCAGGCTGACCTGATATTTTCCGCGCAGCAACACCACGCGAATGCTCAGAAGCGCATAAAGCAGTGCGAGGATGCCGAGATAGCCGGCAGTGATGGTCGGAACCTGCACGTCGATCTCCCCCTCAACGGAAAATGTTGGCGACTACGCCAGCCCGGCGCGGCGAAAGCCTTCGAGGTAGTGCGCGCGTTGGTCGTCGCGAAGTATCGGCATGTGCTCGTCGAGCCATGCGAGCGAGATGTTGGGCTGTGCGCGGCGCAGCTCGGCGAGCGCCGCGCGGGCAATCTCGGGCCGTTCAGCCATGCCGGCGGCCGCCGTCAGCACGCGATGCGCGCCGACGAAATCATTGCGCTGGCGGAGACCTTCGCGGGCCAGGCGCATCGCCTCGTCATAGTTGTGGCCGATAAACTGAGCGTAGGCGGCGATGCCATAGTACACAGCGCAGAATGGATCGCGCGGGCTTAAGCGCAATGCGCGCCGAGCCGCCTCCGCGCCTTCCTGCCAGCGTCCGCAGTAGGTGAGCGCCAGCCCGAGATAGCCCTGCGCCTGGGAAAAATTCGGATTGAGTTTGAGCGCCAGCTCGAATTCGGCAACTGCGTCTTCATGCCGTCGCTGTGTAATCAGCCGCACATTGGCGAGCGCGTGGTGTGCCCAGGGGTCTTCGTCGTCGGCGCGGATCGCAGCCAGCGCCGCCTTCTCGGCGATCGGAGTGGCGATGGCAATATCGGTCCAGCCCATATGGGCGCAGAAGATATAGCTTGCGGCCAGCACACCGAGCGCCTGACCATAGTTCGGATCGATGCTGATCGCCTTTTCCAGCAGCGCCTGCGCCACCACGTTGTCCTCGCGAGTGACGCGCCAGTAGTGCGACAGCGCTCGCATCACGAGATCCCACGCGTCGAGATTTTCGGGCGCCTTGCGCTGGGCGCGGAAATTCTCCGCCGCATAGAGCTGCGGCTCGATCGCCGCGACGATCGCCTCGGTGATCTCGTCCTGTACCGCGAACACGTCGGCGAGGCCGCGATCGTAGCGTTCCGCCCACAAATGACTGCCCGAGGTGACGTCATTGAGTTGCGCAGTGATTCGGACGCGGTTGCCTTCCTTGCGCACGCTGCCCTCGACCACGTAGCGCACGCCGAGTTCGTCGGCGACCTGCTTCAGGTGCACGGACTTGCCCTTGTAGATGAAGGATGAATTGCGCGCGATCACGAAGAACCAGCGCAGCTTCGATAGTGCAGTGATGATGTCTTCGCTGATGCCGTCCGAGAAATATTCCTGTTCCAGCTCGCCGCTCATGTTGGTGAACGGCAGCACGGCAATAGCCGGACGATCCGGCAGCGGCAATGCGGGACGTACCGGTTCGAGCGACGCTGTGGCGGCAGGCTGTTCGGCGCAGCGAACGTCGCCAACGAAGCGAAAACCCTTGCGCGCGATGGTGCGGATCAAGCCCTGGTCCTTGCCGCTGTCGCCGACCGCCTTGCGCGCCGCGTTGATCCGGCTGGTCAGGGTTGATTCCGAGACGATCCGCCCTTCCCAGATCTTTTCGAATCAAATCGTCCTTGGTGACGACGCGGTCGCGATTCTCGACGAGAAAAACGAGGAGGTCGAACACCTGCGGCTCGATGGCAATGCCTTCGCCGCCACGCGCCAGCTCGCGGCGGTCGATGTCAAGTACATGATCAGAAAAGAGAAATTGCACGCTTCGATCCACGTCTAAGTCTCAGAATCTCAAGAAATAATCAGGACGCCCTCAAGGACAAATCAAGCCGCGCTCAGAGTTGGTGGGTCCGCTTTCGGCCAGTCTCGGTTCAGCACGGTCGCCGCCCGCGGCCGTTCCGACATTACAGGGAGATTAGCCTATGGCCACAGCAACTACAGTGACGCAGACCACACCTGCCCCAACTCCAGCCATGCCTGATCTTGCCGCGCTCAAGACGCGCCAGCACGCGGCGTGGTCATCTGGCAACTACGCCGTCGTCGGCACGACCCTGCAGATCGTCGGCGAAGAGCTGTGCGAGGCGCTTGATATCCGTGCAGGTTCCAAAGTGCTCGACGTCGCTGCCGGCAACGGCATGGTTACCCTCGCCGCCGCACGACGCTGGTGCGACGTCACCTCGACTGACTACGTCCCGGCGTTGCTGGAACTGGGCCGCGCCCGCGCCGAAGCCGAGGGGCTCCCGGTCACCTTCAAGGAAGCCGACGCTGAAAACCTGCCGTTCGTCGACGCGAGCTTCGACACCGTGGTCTCGACCTTCGGCGTGATGTTCACCCCGAACCAGGACAAGGCTGCCGCCGAATTGCTGCGCGTGTGCCGGCACGGCGGCCAGATCGGACTCGCGAACTGGACGCCGGAAGGCTTCATAGGCCAAGTGTTCAAGACCCTCGGAAAATATCTGCCGCCCCCGGCTGGCGCCAAATCGCCAGCGTTGTGGGGTACGCGCGCGCGTCTCACCGAGCTGTTCGGTTCCAAGGCAAGCTCGATCAAGGCGGAGAGCCGCCTGTTCAATTTCCGTTACCGTTCTCCCGACCATTTCCTCGACGTGATGAAGACGTTCTACGGCCCGGTACTGAAGGCGTTTGCCGCGCTCGAGCCGGTGAAGCAGGGCAAACTTCGTAGCGATCTCGACGCTCTTGTCGGTCGCATGAATCGCGCCAGCGACGGCACGATGATCGTGCCGAGCGAATACCTCGAAGTCATCGTCACCAAGCGCTGAGGCGTGTTTGCGTCCGTTCGCAGCGCCCAGACACAAGTGGAGCCAACAAATGGGTAGATTCATCGCATTTCTTTACGGGCTCGTTGCCTATGCCGTGTTCTTCGTCGCGTTTCTCTATGCCATCGGTTTCGTCGAGAACATGCTGGTGCCGAAGTCGATCGACAGCGGCGCCACAGGGCCGATCGTCGAAGCTGTCATCGTCAACCTCGTGTTGATGTCGATCTTTGCGATCCAGCACAGCGTGATGGCGCGCCCGCAATTCAAGCGTTGGTGGACGCGCTTTGTGCCCGCTTCCGTCGAGCGCACGACGTATGTACTGCTGGCAAGCCTCGCGCTGCTGTTGTTGTGCTGGCAGTGGCGGCCGATGCCTTCGGTCGTCTGGCACGTCAACAACCTGGAGCTCGCGTCTGCGATCATCGGCTTGTCGTTCGTCGGATGGCTGATCGTCCTGACCTCCACCTTCCTGATCAACCATTTCGAGCTGTTCGGCTTGCATCAGGTCACCAACAATCTCGCCGGCCGGCCGATGGCCGCGCCACGGTTCAGGACGCCGCTGTACTACAAGTTCGTGCGGCATCCGCTCTATCTCGGTTTCATCATTGCCTTCTGGGCGACGCCGACCATGTCCGCGGGACATCTGCTGTTTGCCGCGGTGACGACCGCCTACATCGTCGTCGGTGCGCTGCTCGAAGAACGCGACCTGATCGAGGTGTTCGGCGACGAGTACCGCCGCTATCGCCAGCGTGTGTCGATGCTGATCCCCTGGCGTCGGGCGGTGTGAGGCGATCGCCTCACCGCTGATGGGGTCCGGATTTCGCAAGATAGGCGATCAGGTCGGCGCGGGCCTGCTCGTCGCGCAAGGGCGCGGCGCTCATCCGCGTGCCAGGGACGATCGCCTGTGGATCACCGATGTAACGGTTCAGCGTCGCCGCGTCCCATTTGAGGCCTTGGGCGCCGCGCTTCTTCATCGCATCGGAATAGCTAAAGCCTTTGAGCGAGGCAGCAGGCCGGCCGACGATGCGATAGAGGCTCGGGCCCTCGAGTTGCACCTGCTCGTTGGGATCGACCGAGTGGCAGGAAAAGCAATACTGGAAGATGCGCTCGCCACGCACGGCGTCGCCGTCCACGGCGCGAGCGCCGTGGACGACGCAAACAAGCGCGATCGCGGTCAGCGGCGCCACGGTCCTTATGTGCATATGCGCTGCCGCTACTGCGTCGCCGGCGTGTAGCGAATCAAGCGCAAACGATCGGTGCCGGACTCGGCGGCCCAGGCCTCGCCCTTGCGGCCGAGCATCTGCCGCACATCGGCATTGGCCTTGTCGCTCGGGAAGCTGTCGAATTTTTCGGTTGCTGGATCGAACCGCACGATGCCGTTGGTGCCCCAGTCGCTGAGCCAGACCTTGTCGTCGGGATCGACCCACACCGCATAGGCCTGCGGGTGCTCGCCAGGCAGCTTCCATTCCCTCCAGCTCTTCGTTGCCGGATCGTACATGCCGACTTGCCCGGCGTTCCACTCGCTGATCCACAGCCGTCCCTTGGAATCCGACCACACGCGACGCGCGCCTTGCGCCTTCGTCGGCGGCTCGTAGACGGTTGCCGCTCCGCTCTCGGGATCGACATTGGCCAGGTAGGAGTTGGCGAGCGACACGAACCAGATCTCGCCCTTCGGTGTCGCGGTGATGCCGTAGGCGCCGCGGCCCCGCGGCGCGTCCCACACCTTCATGTCGCCAGAGACAGGATCGAGTCGCCCGTAGACACCATTCTGCCCCGTGAACCAGACGCGGCCCTTGGCGTCGAACACCGCCGTGTTCAGGTTCACGAACGGCGAACGTTCCTGTGGCAGCGGCCAGACCTTGACCGCACTGGTCGCAGGGTCGACCCGGACGATGGCGTTCTGTCCGCCGTCGGTGAACCACGGCGCGCCGTCGGGTCCGATAATCACGCCGTGCGGTGCCGAATTCTTGCCGAGCGGAATGCGGGTGACGTTGCCGGTTGCGGGGTCGACCTTGCCAGCGATGCCGCGCTGTTGCCCCGAGAACCAGGCGATGCCGTCCGGCGCGACCGCGACGTCGTGCGGATAGTCGCCCTTTTGTAGTTGGAAATATCGGGTATCTGCTGCCTTTGCCGCGGAGGACGTCAACAACGCAAGCGCAGCAATCGTGAGCAAAGCGTGGCGCATGAGATATCTCCAACGCCGATAGGACAACTGCACTATATCGGATATCACCGTTGCTGTTACAGGCATCACGACGCCGCAGCAGCCGTCGAGGGTTCCATAAGACCAAGGCTCGCACGGCGGCGCGAAAATGCATCCCATTGTCATTCTGATTGCCGGTTTTCTTGTAGTGTTCGTCGGCGGCGGCGCACGCTTTGCGATCGGGCTGACGCTGAAGCCGATGGTTGCCGACCTCGGCTGGAGCCGTGCCGAGCTCGGCTTTGCGGTCGGCATCTACTTTGTGGTGTCGGCGGTCGCGACGTTTTTCGCCGGGCGCATCGTGGATCGCACATCGCCGCGGCTATTGTTGAATGCCGGCGTCACCATCAGCGCCGCCGGCATCGGGCTGATGAGCCTGGTGTCGCAGCCGTGGCATCCGGTGCTGCTCTATGGGGTGATCTTCGCGTTCGGCAACGGCGCGACGTCGCTGGTGCCGGTCGGCGTCATGGTGACGCGGGCGTTTGTGGGGCGCACCGGCCTCGTCAACGCCGTGATCGCCTCCGGCGTCAGCGTCGGACAGCTCGTCATCATCGCGATCCTTGCAGCTGTGCTAGCGAGTATCGGCTGGCGCTCGATCTTTGTCTGGCTTGCGGTGGCGCAGCTGGCGCTGGTCCCCATGTTGTTGGTCGCGCTGCCGGCGCGCGCCGCGCGGCAGATTTCGACGGCGCCGCGCGAGGGCGTGAGCGTCGTGGAAGCGTTGCGAACGCCGAAGTTATGGATGCTGCTTGCGATCTACGCGATCTGCGGGCTCGATGATTTTTTTGTCGCGACTCACGTCGTCGCCTTTGCGCAGGATCGCGGTGTCGACGCGTTGTTTGCCGGCAACCTGCTGGCGTTGATGGGTCTGACGGCGTTGCTCGGTGTGCTCGCCACCGGCGTGATCAGCGATCGGTTCGGCCCGATCGGGACGACCGCGGCTTCGTTCGCCGCGCGCGTCGCGGTGTTCGCGTTGATCGCGATCGATCAGTCGGCGCTGTCGATTGCGATCTTCGCATTGGTGTTCGGTGCGACCTTTCTGATGACCGCGCCGCTCACCGTGCTGTTCGTGCGCGACCATTTCGGCCTGAAACATCTTGGCGCGTTGACTGGCTTGATCACCATGGTGCACCAGATCTTCGGCGGCATCGGCGCCTATGGCGGCGCGCTGATTTTTGACCGCAGCGGCAGTTACGAGACGGCGTTCGTGACGGTGGGACTGGCCTCAGCGCTCGCGCTGGGTCTGACATTGATGCTGAAGCGTCAGCCTTAAACCTCTCGTGTGATCGCTGCGACTAACTCACGCGGGAGGCGACCGGTGGTGACCATAAGCGGTTGATCAATAGACAAAGTCCGCGGATTTCGGTGAAGCCTCAATTTTCCATCGTTGGCTGCTGTCTCACTGACGACGATATAGCAAGCCGCTGGCGATAGGGCACCAGGCCCGCACGGAGCGCAGGTTGACCGGTGCTTGAACCGCCAAGGTCCGTGAAACTGTCTCGCCCGACGCTATTTCAGCCCGCGGTTCGAAACCTGGATCGAATTGCCCGCCGGGTCCCGCGCATTGGCGAATTCATGACTGCTGGCTTGATGGATCGCGCCGAACTTCAAGCCCGCGGTTGCTCGTTGCACCGTGAATTTTTTGACGTCCTGGACGGCGAACACGATCTTGATCTCCGACCCGCGCTTCTGCGAGGCCGCGGCGCGGTGGAGCGCGATGCGACAACCACCATTTCGGGCGACGAGCTCGAGCCAGCCGTCGTCCGCGCCGGGCAGCGGCTTCAGACCAAAATGCTGTTGATAGAACGCTGCGACTTTTGGGAGGTCTCGCACGTAAAGGATGATCCGGGAGATCGGCAAAGGATCCATGTCGAACCGGTCTTTCACAGTGGGTAGCTGCGAAAATCCCGCAGCCGCTTGGGGGACGCTAGTAAAGCCCGTGCAGCACCAGACGGGCAACAGCCTGGGCGCGGGTACGGGCGCCGAGCTTGGCTCGTGCGCCGTCGACGTGGAACTTCACGGTCGTTGCCGAGATCGAGAGGATCTCACCGATCTCCGGATCGGTCTTGCCGGCTGCGACCCAGCGCAGGCATTCGATCTCGCGCGCGGTCATCTTCTCGAACAGTTCATCGTGGGACATCAGTCCCGCCAGGGTGCAGGCACGTTCATGCGCCAGCACTGCCAGCATCTGCAGCCGAGCCCGATTCTCGGGGCGCAGATCAAGGACGCTTTCGCGGCTCCCCATGCTCACCGTCGCAAAGTATCCGGCGGGCCCGCGGATCGGCAGCACAAAACCGTTTCTCCAGCCAAAGGCGAGTGCGTTCTCCCAGACTTCCTGTTCGGCAGATGTCAGCGACCGCGCATCGCGGGCCTCGAGCCAGGTAAAGGGTGCTAGCCGTCGGCGCGCCTCGACGGTCACGAAGCTTGCGGCCGCAAAACCTCTGCCGTCGCTCAGCTTGGCCCAATCGCTCGGCCAATTGCGAAACAGCAAGCGGTGATCAACGCCGCCCGGACCCGGCACGAACGCCCGGCAGGCCGAGGAGACGAAGCCGTGCCTGATAGCCTCTTGCTGGAACTGATCCCGCACGGCGTCGAGCGTATTGCACGACATGATGCTGCCGGCAAAGTCGTCGACCCCGATGTCTCCGGATGGGCACGCCATGATCGCAATCTGGCAAACGCCCGGGCTAAACGCAATCGCGACCCGACGGCGCAGCCAATCGGCGTAAGCGCCCGTGTGGCAGGGCGAGAAGCAGGCCGAAGGCGAGTGCCTGACGGCCGGCCTGTCAAATCGTCAGCGGAAGTAGGTCAGCACCAGCTGCATGTCCGCCGGAGAAATCGGTGCGCGGGTCTTGTTGGCCTCGATGATTCGGCGGCAGGCCGCCACAGCCTGGCCGTCACCGAGATCATTCGCAGCCTCAAGAACCGCCAAGACTTCGTCCGAGGCACCTTCGCCCTGGGGCAGGCCACGCGTACCAAAGCCAGGGCGACGGACCGCCGCAGCTGCATTATCGGCAAAAGACATTTCAGAATCTCCTTAGCGTCGTCGCTTTCATGGTCTCAATGAAGTCTTTCCGACTGGTTCACGCCGGAAGCTGATTGTCTCTCCGCGTTTTTCGCATGGTAGTGCTCGAGCACGGTGCGGCATGCCTTGACGGTGTGGCGGCTGAAGCGCGCTTCCAGCTGCTTGAGCTCGCCAGCGGTGATGCAGTGTTCTTTTGCGCCCAGAAACAGCAGCGACATCGTCGTGTTCCAGCAAAAGTCGAGCGCCTTAGTCACGACCAGCAGCATCTCGCGATCGCTGTCGAACAGGATGCGTTCGGCAACCTCATAGGGTAACGCGCACAACAGGGACAGTCCGACCGTGGCCTCGTCGACCCTGTGAGACGCGGCGTAATCGGCAATGCTGGTCTCGTTGAGATGCTGAAGCCGATGTTGCGCCGAAACGACGCGTTTGGCGGCAAAGAAGCCTCTTGATGCCGGACCAAATTTCGAGTGCAGCCTGGCCGTCACGTCGGTCAGGGATCCCTCGATCTGCTCGTCCAGCGCCGAGCGCTCCTGGAGAAGACGCTTCTTCACGTCCCGCGATGCTTTTGCGATCAGCTGCTGGAACAGGCGTCTCGGGATGTCCTTGCGAAGGCCGAGATGCTCGGCAAGGATCGAGTTGCCTTCCGCGCGTTGCACGAGATGCAGGAAGCCGAAGTCGGAGAGTTCGGCGCCCGCGTTGCTCGCAACCGAGCTGACGACGCTCTGGTCGCCGCGCGTCACAAGCACGTCCGTCACCACCGCATCGAGGATTTTTCGCTTGGAGATCGCAAGCAGGTGCGCCTGACTTCTGGGTCTTGGCGATGTCGACCAGGATGCCGTTGTCGAGGCGCTCGGAATGCGACAGCATCGGTTCGGCCACCTGAATGGCATCATCCTTGGCGAATTTATGGACGAGACCGATCGGGGTTCGGTCGGATCGCGCCAGGCGGCTCGAGAGCTCGGCTCGCGCGACAACCTCGATTTCATCGGCGAGCCGCGAAATCACGTCGCCAAAAGTGGCGATGTCGGCAGCGTTGTAGCTGCCGCTCAACAGCAGATCGACGGCGTAATTCAGCGCCCGCGCGCGGGTTTCATCGGTGCCCCGCAGAATAGCTTCATCAAGGTCTTGCAATGGAATTCTCAGCGGTACCGGGTTCCAGCCACGAACTGGTTGTACTCGCATCAAGCAATGAATCGGTAAACTTCGTTGGTGAGTGTTTTTGCTTTGTGATCGCTAAAATGCCGTTGGTTTTTGCAAGCATGGCCGCTGGTTCAAGTATGGCTCGCCGGTTGACGGGCCTGATTGCTAATACTGCACGCTCTCTCAAGGAGATCGTTCTTGAGCAAGGTCAATGCCGCGACCCGTCGTTATCGGTACTATTATTGTGTGAAACGGGCATTGAGCCGTTGGGGCGCCTGCGACAGCTGCGCTAGGCTCAGGCGCATCGACGGTGAAGTGAGATGGCCGCCTCGCGCGGCGAAAGTGTTACCGCAAGCGGGGCACTATCATGATGACCGTACCGGAATTGGCGGCCGACGCGCTGGAGAATTTCCTCCGCAGCTACATGCAGCGGCGTTTCGGCCAGCAGAGTCCGTTCACCGAGCTGGTGCCGTTGGCGGCGCGCGTTGCGCTGGAATGCATCGGCAACAGCGACGCGCTCTATCATAACGTCGAGCACACCTTGCTCGTGACGCTCGCCGGCCACGATATCCTGCGCGGGCGCGGGCTCAACAAGTACATGGCGGCGGAGGACTATGCCCATATCATCCTTGCCTGTCTCACCCACGACATCGGCTATGTCAGAGGCCTGTTCGAAGAGGACGATGCAGATGGTTATGTGATCGATGCGACCGGCAAGAAGCTGACCCTGCCGCGCGGCGCCTCCGACGCGTCCTTGATAAATCACCATGTCGATCGATCGAAGCTTTATGTGATGGATCGAATGTTGGCAAACCCGTTGCTCGATGAGCAGCGCATCGCGCGCGCGATCGAAGGAACCAGATTTCCGGCGAGCGAAGGGCAGACCTATGACGAGGAAGCCTCCATCGTGCGCGCCGCCGATCTGATCGGGCAGCTCGGCGATCCCAACTACATCCGGAAAGCCAACGCGCTGTATTACGAGTTTGAAGAAGCCGGCATCAACCGGCAGCTTGGCTATGAGTCGCCATCAGATATCGTCGATCGATACCCGCAATTCTACTGGAACAGCGTCGCCCCACATATCCAGACTGCAATCCGCTATCTCAATGCGACGTCGAGCGGGCGTCAGTGGATCGCCAATCTTTACAGCAACGTGTTCCGGGCGGAGCGCGAGATTCCGCTGTCCGGCCCGCAACAGTAGGTGACACCGGGCGTGCGCGGTCAGGTCAGGCGCACCACCACGTCGCTATAATTGTCCGATCCCATCGCCGGACGGCCACCCTCAAAAATCTCGCGCTCGGCGATCCAGTCGCGCGCTTCCGTGAAGGCGTCGGCGGTGTAGGGCTCGAACACGATGCGCTCGCCCGGTCCCCAGCGGCGCGTGTCCATGATGCCGTGATAGCGCGCGGGGAATTCGTTCTTGTAATAATGGGTGTAGCGGTCGGGGCGCAGGTCGATGTCGCGCTGCGCACGCTTCAGCGCGTTGTAGAAGCGCTTCAGATCCGCTTCATCCGGTTCGCCCGTGATCATCGAGGCGATCATGAAGGTGGTGTCGATGATCTTGCGGTAGCCGAGCTGCTCGGCGAGGTAATAAGGGCCGGAGAACAACGCCGAGGCCTGCGACCTGCCCTCGAGCAGGTTGTCGAGCCGTTTGAACAACATGCCTTCGGCAAACGACAGGTTGATCTTACCGGGCGCGAGATAAGGCTCCAGCGCCTGGATGCTGGAATAGTGGCTGCCCGACTGGTAGCCGACCGAGATCGGCACGCCCGCGAGATCTTCCGGCCGCTTCACGGGCGAATCATGTGGCACGAAGATGCCGGCCGGCGCCACTGAATAAATGTCCGCCCACAGGCGGCCGTGGCCTTTCGCGGCGGCGACGTTGACGGTCCAGTGGCAGGCGCAGTTGACGTCGGACTTGCGGCCGGCCTCGAAGGTCTGGAACGCGCCGGCTTTGGCGCCTTCGCGGTCATGCGCCTTGCCGTCGCTCGACTTGATCATCTCGTTGAAGACGTAGTCGAGGCCTTCGTCGTGGAAGTAACCCTTCTCGTCGGCGACCCATTCCTGCAGCCGGAAATGCGGCTCGATGACGAATTTATCGTTCTTCATGGGGGCCTCCACATGGGCCTGCGCGCTGACGAGATGACGTGTGTCTTAGTGTGCTCTTGCCGCTGACGTTCGACAAGAGGGCGCGCGAAGGCGTGATCACGTCTGCCAGCGTTTCACAACCTCGCTTCGGCCCTCATAGCTCGCTTCGAAGGATGCCGACGCCAGTACGGCGTGGACGTGCAGAGGTCCCTTTCCGACGTTGCTGAAGCCGTGGCGGCTGCGCGCCGGTACGATCGCCGATTGCCCGGCCCGCAACGGAAAGCGCTCATCGTCGACCCAGACTTCGGCTTCGCCCGAGAGCACCGTCAGCACTTCCTCGACTTGATGAAAGTGCGTTGGCGCGCCGTTGCCCGGGGAAACCCATTGCTCGAAGATGCAAAGCTCGCGCGCGCCGTTCTTTGCCGCGACCAGCATGCGTGTTTCGACGCCGTCGCGCCAGGTCTCGCGCTCACCGGGGATTGCGTTGGTCATGTCGTCCTCACCGATCGATGAATGGATGCTTTTCGAGAATAGCTGATATTTCGCGGTCAACACGGCGCGCCCAGTCCTCGTCGAGTGAGGCAAGTTGCTCGCGCCAATAACGGAATAGCTGGCGCCGCGAGTCCTCGTGCGGTCGCCGCGTGCCGACCTCGATATGCGGCGTGCCATCGTCGCGTGATCGACCGAAGTCAGGCCGCATGCCAGGCGGCCCGCCGAGCCGGCGTGCGATGCGGTCGACCTGTCCCTCGATCTGGTCGGGGCATCGCAGGCGGTCCGGCAGCGCCGTGGCTTCGATCCGCCAGCGTCGTTGGCTCAAGGCGTGACTTTCATGCCGGACTGCTCCGATGCCGGCGGAAGTCTACTCGCCGGCGGGCGCGGCGTCTCGCCCGCCGGTGCAAAAAATGTATTTACATTTAATGTATACGCATGTAATCGATGACGAACCGAAACTCCGTGAGAAACACCGCGATGCCCTCGACCATCGCCGCCGTCGATAGCCGCAGAGCCTGGGTCATGGCCGGCGCCGCGCTCGCGATCCTGACCATCGCTCATGGTGCGCCGATGATCTCGGCAGTGGCGCTGAAGCCGATCGCCACCGAGTTCGGCACCAGCCGCGGCGCACCCGCGGCAGCCGGATCATTCGCTTATGTCGGCGCCGCGGTCGGCGGCATTCTTGCGGGCGCCTTGTCGGGCCGGTTCGGCTTCCGGCCGATGGTGCTGTTCGGCGGCGTCATGGTCGCGCTCGGCCTTGCTGTCTCGAGCCGCGGCGGGCTGACCAACCTCTACCTCGGCCACGGTGTCCTGATCGGCCTGTTTGGCACGTCCTGCATGCTCTCGCCGCTCATTACCTATGTCAGCCTGTGGTTCGAGCGGCGGCGCGGTGCCGCGGTGGCGCTGATCTCTGCCGGACAATCGATCGCCGGCATGGTGTGGCCGCTGCTGTTTGATGCCGGCGTCTCGCATTACGGCTGGCGCGTCACCATGGAAATCTATGCCGCGTTCGCCGTCGTGCTGATCGCGTTGCTCGCGACGGTGTTCTTGCAGGAGCCGCCGAAAATATCGGCCGTACCGCAGGGCGCGACGGCATCAGCCGCGCGCACCGATCGGCTCGGACTGCCGCCAAACCTGATGATGGCGCTGTTGATGGTCGCCGTGTTCTGCTGCTGCGTGCCGATGAACATGCCGATGCAGCACATCGTCGCGTTCTGCGGCGATCTCGGCATCGG
The DNA here is from genome assembly GCA_963763485.1 of uncultured Alphaproteobacteria bacterium. Taxonomy (GTDB): domain Bacteria; phylum Pseudomonadota; class Alphaproteobacteria; order Rhizobiales; family Xanthobacteraceae; genus CAWCKS01. The sequence goes on from CAVXOW010000005.1 coordinate 226,136, forward strand.
CTCGCGGCAGGGCGCGGCAATGCTGTCGCTCCTGCTCGGCACCGCGTTCGCAGCGCGCCAGCTGTGGGGCTGGGTCGCCGACAAGGTCGGCGGCCTGCAGACGCTGGTGTGGAGCTCGCTGGTGCAGGCGCTGGCGCTGTCGGCGTTCCTGTTGACGCAGGACGAGTGGCGGCTGTTTGCGATCTCCTCGATGTTCGGCCTCGGTCTTTCCGGCCTGCTGCCGGCCTACGTGATCACCGTGCGGGAATATTACCCGGCGTCGGAGGCGAACTGGCGCGTGCCGACCGTGCTGTTCGCCGGCTACCTCGGCATGGCGACCGGTGGCTGGGGCGCCGGCGCGCTGTATGACCACTTCGGCTTTTATGCGCCTGCCTTCGCCGTCGGTATTGTGTTCAACCTTGTGAATCTGATCGTGCTCGGCTGGCTGGTCAACCGCCAACTCCGTAATGATGTGGATCCAAAGGTGGTCGCAGCATGAAACGAACCTCGGCAAAATCCCTGGTCACCGATGCGCGTGAGGTGGTCGGCTCCTGCTCGGTGATGAGCATCCGCGTCGCCGAACGGTTGATGACGCGCTTCCTCGAGGCGCGGCTGAAGACGACGGGCCTGAGCGCGGCGCAGTTCGGCCTGATGGCGCACATTGCGGCCGCGCCCGACGATTCGATCAATGCGCTCGCCGAGCGGCTTGGTCTCGATCAGTCGACCCTGTCGCGGAATTTGCGCGGCGCTGGAAGCCGACGGCCTGGTCGAGATCGTCACCGCGGAAAAGGATTTGCGCCGCCGCGCGGTCTGGCTCACGGAGAAGGGCGCGCGGCGGCTCGAGGCGGCGCTGCCGGTGTGGCGCGAGGGGCAGCGCGAACTCGCTGCCGGGATCAGCACGGTGCAAGTCAGGAAAATCGCTGACGCAGCCTCGCGCCTCGCGGCCGGGTGACGCGGTTCTGCGGTACGGTCGCCCGTCGCTTTCTCAATCGCTCGCCGATCGGGCATGCCCTTGATCCACCTCAAGGTGGTATCTTCCTGGGAGGCCAAGCTCCCGGGCATTCGGACCTGAAACGTGCTGACCGCGATCTTTTCCGACATCCATGCCAACCGGCAGGCGTTTGAGGCGTGCCTCGCCGCCGCGCGCGCAAAGGGTGCGCAGAAGATCGTGCTGCTTGGTGACTATGTCGGCTATGGCGCGGACCCGGAATGGGTCGTCGACAAGGTCCGCGAACTGGTCGCGCAAGGTGCGGTCGCGTTGATCGGCAATCACGACCGCGCCGTCAGCCACCACGATACGCACATGAATCTCGAAGCGCAGGTGGCGATCGAGTGGACCCGCGGCGAGCTCGGCACCGAGCAGCGCCACTTCCTCGACCAGCTGCCGCTCGAGCATCGCTCAAGTGACGCGTTGTTCGTCCATGCCGACGCCAGCGCGCCGCACAGCTGGAACTACGTGCTGGATGCGGCTGGCGCGGCCCAGAGCATGCACGCGACCAGGGCGCATGTGACATTCTGCGGCCATGTTCATCGGCCGGCGGTCTACACCATGTCGTCGGTCGGCAAGTTGACGACGTTCGTGCCGGTCACCGATGTGCCGGTCAGTTTGCTGCGCGGGCGGCAATGGCTGGTCGTTGCGGGCTCGGTCGGCCAGCCGCGCGACGGCATCTCGGCGGCGTCCTATCTGATCTACGACGACGAACGCAGCGAGGTCACGTTTTGCCGCGCGCCATATGACGTCGCGGCAGCGAGCGCGGCAATCCGTGCCAGGGGCCTGCCGCACTGGCTCGCCGACCGCCTGCTGACCGGCCGCTAGACAATGGCGCGCGACGATCTCGAACCGGGTTCGGTCATCGACGGCTTCCGCATCGAGGAGCGCGTCCACAAGGGCGGCATGGCGACGCTGTGGCGGGTCTCGCGGCCCGACATCGCGATGCCGCTCTTGATGAAGATCCCGAAGATTTTTGAGGGCGCGGAACCGGCCGCGATCGTCTCGTTCGAGATGGAGCAGATGATCCTGCCGCGGTTGAGCGGCATTCACGTGCCGAAATTCGTGGCGGCGGGTGCGTTCGACAAGCAGCCGCATATCGTGATGGAACAGATTCCGGGCGCCGCGCTGATCAAGCGGCTCGGCGAACTGCCGTTGCCTTATGCCGAGGTCGCCGACATCGGCCAGCGCATCGCGACCGCGTTGCAGGACCTGCATCGCCAGCATGTCATCCACCACGATATCAAGCCGAGCAACATCATCTTCCGTCCGACAGGCGAAGCGGTGCTGCTCGACTACGGCCTTGCCTTTCACGATCAGTTGCCGGATCTGCTGCATGAGGAATTTCGCGTGCCGTTCGGCACCGCTCCCTACATGGCGCCGGAGCGGCTGCGTGACGTGCGCCACGACCCGCGCAGCGATATCTTTTCGCTCGGCGTGCTGCTCTATTTTTTTGCCACTGGCGTCAGACCGTTCGGCGAGAGCGAAACCATGGCCGGGATGCGGCGCAGGCTGTGGCGCGATCCTTACCCGCCGCGGCACCTGAAACCGGATTGCCCGCCATGGTTTCAGGAAATCGTGCTGCGCTGTCTCGAGATCGAACCGGCCTGGCGCTACGCGACGGCGGCGCAACTTGCCTTCGACCTCGGCCATCCCGAGCAGGTGAAGCTCACCCAGCGCTCCGAGCGGTTGATGCGAGATTCGCTTGGCAAGGTGCTGCGCCGGCGATTCAATACCGACTTGAAGCGCTCGCGCACATCAGGCGCTGTCGCAAGCCAGCTCAGCCATGCACCGATCGTGCTGGTGGCGGTCGACCTCACCGAGGGCGCGGCGACGCTGAACGATGAGTTGCGCGCCACCGCCGGGAGGCTGCTCGCGACGATGCCCGCGGCACGGCTTGCCTGTCTCAACGTGCTGAAGCTGAACCGTATCGCGCTCGACACCACGCTCGATGCCGAGGGCCACAACAAGCATGTCGATCGCCTCGTGGCACTTAAACATTGGGCCGAGCCGTTGCGCCTCTTCGAAGGCGAGAATCTCACCGTGCACGTGATGGACGCGATCAACCCGGCGTCCGCGATCCTCGACTTCGCGCGCGAAAATCACGTCAGCCACATCCTGATCGGCGCGCGGCAGAGTTCGCTGAAGCGCTCGCTGCTCGGCAGCGTGTCGGCCGAGGTCGCCGGGGGCGCTGAGTGCACAGTGACGATTGTGCGGCCGCGGGACGCGGGGGAAGTTGAAGTGTAAGCCGTCACCTTGAGGTGCTCGGCGCGTTCGCGATCTCTATTGGATGATAGCTTTGCTGCGCCGGGCCTCGAAGGGCGACGGCCCGGGCCGTCCATCCTTCGAGGCCCGCGCACCGCGGCTTACGGTGCGGGGTTAGGCGCCGAGCTGGCGCGGGCACCTCAGGATGACGGGTCCAAGTCGCCCGCGACCAATCGCGTTACGCCGCGGACGCCTTCGTCTTGGTCGGCGCCGCCTTGCCCTCATAGTGGAACGCGGCGTCGTCGAGATTGATCTTCGGAATGATGTCTTTCTCGGCCCAGTAATCCTGGGTGTGCTGCCATTCCGGCTTGTCGCCGCGCTTCGGCAAGAGGTTCATGCCGCGCATCATGTAGCCGGGATTGAAGTTCTCCTCGTCGATCCACGGCAGGATCTTCATGTCCTTGTCCTCTGGGCGGAGCTGCACTGTGACTTTGCTCGTGCCCTTCTCCTTCATGCGCTTGAGCAACCGCACGACAAAATCGGCGACGAGATCGACGCGCAGCGTCCAGCTGGCGCGGAAGTAACCGAAGACCCAGACCAGGTTCGGGACACCCGTGAACATCATGCCGTGATAGGTCACGGTGTCGCCGAAGGCGAGCGGCTTGCCGTCGATGGTGAAGGCGATGTCGCCGAGCGCGCAGAGATTGAAGCCGGTCGCGGTGACGATGATGTCGGCTTCCAGCGTCTTGCCCGACTTCAACAGGATGCCTTTCTCGGTGAAGCGATCGATCTCATCGGTCACGACCGAAGCCTTGCCCGACGAGATGCCCTTGAACAGGTCAGCGTCCGGCACAAAGGCAATACGCTGGCGCCACGGCCGATAGCTCGGCGTGAAGTGGGTGTTGACGTCGTAGCCTTCCGGCAGCACGGCGCGCACCGCCGACAACAGCTCGTTCTTGACCGTCTCCGGTTCCTCGAACGCGCGCTTGGTGAACACCGACTGGTTGTGCAGGATCTGGCGGCGGACGATCTCGTGGATCCATTCCTCGTCGATCTGCAATTCGCGAAGCTGCTCGGCGAGCGTGATGGCGTTGCGCCCGGTGATGAAATAGGTCGGCGAGCGCTGCAGCATGGTCACATGCGCGACGTCGCCGGCGATTGCCGGCACCAGCGTTGCGGCGGTGGCGCCGGAGCCGATCACGACCACTTTCTTGTTCTTGTAGTCGAGGTCTTCGGGCCAGGTCTGCGGGTGTATGATCTTGCCCTTGAACTTCGCCATATCCTTCCATTCCGGCGTATAGCCTTCGGAGTGGCGGTAGTAGCCTTGGCACATCCAGAGGAAATTCGCGGTGAAGGTCAGCTGCTCATTGGTGTCGGTGCGAACAGCGTCGACGGTCCAGAGATTGTCCTTGCTCGACCAGCTGGCTTTCAGAATCTTGTGGCGGTAGCGGATGTGGCGGGCGAGGTCGGTCTCCTCGATCACGTCGCCGAGATACTTGTTGATCTCGGCCGCGGTCGCGATCGGCGCCGAGGTCCACGGCTTGAAGCTGTAGCCGAAGGTGTGCAGGTCGCTGTCGGAGCGAATGCCCGGATATTTGTGCGTCCACCAGGTGCCGCCAAAGGTTTCTTGCGTCTCCAGCACGACAAAGCTGGTGTCGGGGCTGTGCTTGGTCAGGTGCCAGGCGGCGCCGATGCCGGAGATGCCGGCGCCAACGACGAGCATGTCGAAATGGGTTTGCGTGTTGCGCGCCTGCTTGGCGACGTTCACCTGGATATTCATTGTTTGTCTTTCGTTGTTCGATCTTGAGGCGGCTGACGCCTTCGTGCCCGGGTGCCGCTTTCGGCAGGGAGCAAGATGATGGCTGCAATATCGCGCAACTTTGATCTCGATCAAAGCAGCAATGTTCTGGCGCGGACCACCCATGAGTTTGCAGGCCCCCAAGGGTTTGCTGGCCCCATGAGCTCGCAGGCCCCATGAGTTTCAAGGGAGCATCGGAAGGTTCGCCTTTTGGGGGAAGCCCAAACCGATATCGCCATACCGGCGATTGATGTAGGCTGGCCTTCGAAAGGTGAGCCATGAACGAAACCGTCATCGACGATATGGTTGCGCTATTGCCGCCCCTGCTCGGGACGCTCGACGCGCTGACCTTCGTGTCGCGCTACCTCAATCCGTTCGAGTTTGCCGCGGTGCTGCAGGCCGCCGGCACACCGGACCGGGAATTGCGCGCTGCGCGTCCGCGGCTTGACAGCTGGCCGGACGATTTTGCCGATGTGCGCACGACGCTGATCGCGACTTGCGACAACGCGCTCGCCGCGTTCGACGGGCTCCGCGCCGTCGAGGAGCAGGGCGAGGATTTCCGCTCCGCTTACCGCGCGCTGCGCCACGTGCCGCGTGCAATCGAGGCGCTCTACGCGCTGGCGCCGCGCCTGCCGCCGGTCAGCGCCTTCTTTCTCGACGCCTCGGTGCGCGAAGACGCCGACCTGCAAGGCAAGCTCGACGCCGGGCCCAACGCCAATACCGGGGTCGCGCATTACGACAACGAGCCGGGCAGCCGCGGCGGCTTCTCATTGTATGTGCCGGAGTATTACACGGCGGACCGTGCCTGGCCTCTGGTGGTCGCGTTGCACGGAGGCAGCGGCAACGGCCGCGCCTTCTTGTGGAGCTGGTTGCGCGACGCGCGCTCGTTCGGCGCGATCGTGATCTCGCCGACCGCGACGGGCAACACCTGGGCGCTGATGGGCGACGACACCGACACGCCGAACCTGATGCGGATGCTGGAGTTCGTGCGCAGCAACTGGAACGTCGATCCGGCAAAGCTGCTGTTAACCGGCATGAGCGACGGCGGCACCTTTTCCTATGTCAGCGGGCTGGAGTCGTCGTCGCCGTTCACGCACCTCGGTCCAATCGCGGCATCCTTCCATCCGATGCTGGCGCAGATGGCGGACGATGCGCGCCTGCGCGGCCTGCCGATCTATCTTGTCCACGGCAAGCTCGACTGGATGTTCCCGGTCGAGATGGCGCGCGGCGCAGACGAGGTGCTCAGCGCCGCCGGCGCTCGCGTGACCTATCGCGAAATCGATGATCTCAGCCACACCTATCCGCGCGAGGTCAACGCTCCCATGCTGCGCTGGCTGAACGGCGCGACCTCGGCATGATCGACAAGCTCGAATTCGTCATCGCACTGGCGCGCGAGAAGCACTTTGGCCGCGCCGCGGAGGCGTGCAATGTCAGCCAGCCGACGCTGTCGGCCGGCATCAAGCAGCTCGAGGAAATGCTCGGCGTGCTGCTGGTGCAGCGCGGCTCGCGGTTTTCGAGCTTCACGCCGGAAGGCCAGCGCGTGCTGGAGTGGGCGCGCCGCATCGTCGGCGACGCGCGCGCCATGCGGCAGGACGTCGAGTTGTTGAAGCGCGGCCTGATGGGCCATATCCGCATCGGCGCGATCCCGACCACGCTGGCGATGACCGCGATGCTGACGACGCCCTATCGCGCGCGCCATCCCGACGTCCGCTTCACGATCTTTTCGCGCACGTCGGCTGAAATTCTGAACGCGCTGGAAAATCTCGAGATCGATGCCGGGCTGACCTATCTCGACGACGAGCCGATCGGCAATGTCTCGACGGTACCGATCTATCTCGAAAGCTACCGGCTCTTGACGTCGGTCGAGAGCCCGCTGGGTCAGCGCGAGGCCGTGACCTGGGCCGAGGTCGGTGAGATCCCGCTGTGCCTGTTGACGCCGAACATGCAGAACCGGCGCATCCTGGACAGGCTTTTGGCGGCGGCCGGCCACAAGCCGGAGCCGACGCTCGAATCGGACTCGATGATTGCGCTCTATGCGCACGTCCGCACCGGGCGCTGGGCCAGCATCATGCCGGCGCGGCTGGTCGATACATTGGGCCTGACCGAGCAGGTACGGGCGATCCCGATCATCGAGCCGAGCGAGACCCACACCATTGGCCTCGTCGTGCTGGAACGCGACCCGACCACGCCGCTGATCACTGCGCTGATGACGGAGTGCCGGCTGCTCGCCAAGGTGATGATGGACAGGTAGGGAGCTTTTGGCTTGGTCGTATTGCGCTTCTGTCGTTTTTGTCTTACATTTGCGAAATGAAGACATTAACGGTGCGGCTACCTGAGGCCGTGGTCGCGAAGATCGAAGCAGAATCGCGGCGGCGCGGGCTCTCCAAATCAGACGTGGTGCGTGAGCGGCTTGCCGCCGCTGATACCAGACGCGGGCAACCATCAGCGATGCTTGATGCCATCGCTGACCTCATCGGTTCAGTCGATGGGTTGCCAAGCGATCTCAGCGCGAAGACGAAGAGGTATCTGAAATCGACGGGCTATGGCCTCAAGCGCCCTCGTTGATACCGGCTTCCTGGTTGCGCTGCTCAGCCGCCGCGATGCCGATCATCGCTGGGCAGCGGCGCAGGCTTCGCGCCTCCTGCCGCCGTGGATCACGTGTGAGGCAGTCCTGTCGGAAGCATTCCACTTGCTCGGGGCTCGCGGAGGGAAGAGCCTGGCAGCGCTACTAAGTCGAGGTGCTGTGGTCCCGGGCTATCGCTTCGGTAAGGATATGGATGCAGTCCTCAGGCTCCTCGAAAAATATCGCGATGTACCGATGAGCTTTGCCGACGCCTGCCTGGTCCGGATGACCGAAACGCTCAATGACCCCGTGCTGCTGACGACAGACACTGATTTTCGCGTTTATCGCCGGCACGGGCGCCAGCTCATTCCATACGTGCTACCTGCCTGAATTCGAGGAACCGGTGCGTTGGGTTGTCGGGTCTGTCGCAGCCCTATTCCAAGCTCCGCCTTAGACTTTAGCCTCAGTCGATCAGTGATTTTGTACCAGTGATCGGCTTTTGCTATCGCGTCATGCTACTGGCTTATTGATTTATTTTCACAATTTCCGAATCTACCTTCTGTCTTTGAAGAAGGCGCGTGTGGGACACCGTGACTTCGCCTGTAACGAAACCGGACGCCTGGGATGCGGCGCGGGCATCTGAGATCATCGCTGGCCTGAAGGGCCAGGACGGCCCGCTGTTGCCGATCCTGCACGCGATCCAGCAGGCGTTCGGCTGTGTCCCGGAAGCCGCCGAGCCGCTGATCGCAGACCAGCTCAACATCACCCGCGCTGAAGTGCATGGCGTCGTCACCTTCTACCATGACTTCCGCCGTGCGCCGGCCGGGCGCCACGTGCTGAAGGTCTGCCGCGCCGAGGCCTGCCAGTCGTTGGGGAGCGATGCGCTGCTCGCGCATCTGCAGCGCAGCCTTGGGCTGCGTTGTGGCGAAACGTCTGCTGACGGTCAGATCACGGTTGAGGCTGTGTATTGTCTTGGGCTGTGCGCGGTCGCGCCGAGCGCAATGTTCGACGGCGCGGTCGTCGGGCGGCTGAACGAACGGCGGCTCGATGCGTTGATGACGGAGGCCAAACGATGAGCCTTCGCCTGTTCATCCCACGCGATTCCGGCGCGCTGGCGGTTGGCGCGGATGAGGTGGCTGCGGCCTTTGCCGTTGCTGCGAACAAACGGAACCTCACGCTCGACATTGTCAGGACCGGATCGCGCGGGCTGTACTGGCTGGAACCGTTGGTCGAAGTGACGACGGCGCAGGGACGCGTCGCGTTCGGTCCGGTTGCGCCTGAGGACATCGACGGCCTGCTGGATGCGATCACGAAGCAAACGTCGCATCGGCTCGCACTCGGGCCGACCGAGAACATCCCGTGGCTGAAGCGTCAGACGCGCCTGACCTTCGCGCGCTGCGGTGTAATCGATCCGCTATCGCTTGATGACTATCGCGCGCATGGCGGCACAAAGGGTCTCGCGCGTGCCACAAGCCTTTGTTCGTCAAGCCTTGGCAGCAAGGCAGTGATCGAAGAGGTCATCCAGTCCGGCCTGCGCGGACGTGGCGGCGCGGGTTTCCCGACCGGGATCAAGTGGCGAACGGTTGCCGAAGCTGCGGGTGCTCAGAAATACATCGTCTGCAATGCCGACGAGGGTGACAGCGGCACCTTCGCCGACCGCATGATCATGGAGGGCGATCCCTTCGTACTGATCGAAGGCATGGCGATATCGGCGCTCGCGGTCGGCGCCAGCAGAGGCTTCATCTATATCCGCTCCGAATATCCGCACGCGGTCGCGACGATGGAACGCGCGATCAAAACGGCGCGGTTGGGCGGCCTGCTCGGCAAATCGATCGGCGGTTCGCAGCAGGAATTCGATCTCGAAGTGCGCGTCGGCGCCGGCTCCTACGTCTGCGGCGAGGAGACCTCGCTGCTGGAAAGCCTCGAAGGCAGACGCGGTATCGTTCGCGCCAAGCCGCCGCTGCCGGCGCATCGCGGCCTGTTCGGCAAGCCGACCGTGGTTAACAACGTGCTGTCGTTTGCCGCGGTGCCGTTCATCATGGCCGAAGGTGCCAAGGCGTACGCCGATTTCGGCATGGGGCGGTCGCGCGGTACCATGCCGATCCAGCTTGCCGGCAACGTCCGCCATGGCGGGCTGTTCGAGACCGCTTTCGGCCTCACGCTTGGTGAGATCGTCGACGACATTGGGGGCGGCACACTCACCGGGCGGCCGGTGCGGGCGGTGCAGGTCGGCGGCCCGCTCGGTGCGTATTTCCCGCGTGCGCTGTTCGACACCCCGTTCGACTACGAGGCATTCACCGCGCGCGACGGGTTGATTGGGCACGGTGGGGTTGTTTTGTTCGATGACAGTGTCGATATGTTGAAACAGGCGCGGTTTGCAATGGAATTTTGTGCAATCGAATCCTGCGGCAAGTGCACGCCTTGCCGGATCGGTTCGACCCGTGGCGTCGAGACCATCGATCTAATTCGAACGAATGACGATCACGCAGGCCACGTCGCTATATTGAAAGACCTCTGCAATACCATGAAGTTCGGCTCGCTCTGCGCGCTCGGCGGTTTCGTGCCCTATCCCGTGATGAGTGCGCTGACCCATTTTCCGGAGGATTTTGGCCCGGCGCCGCGGCGGCAGGCCGCGGGGTAAGAGGATAACGTCGATGTCACTGGTCCACGAAATCGACTACGGCACGCCACGTTCGACGGCGGAGAAAACCGTCAAGCTCACGATCGACGGTCAGACGGTCAGCGCGCCGGAGGGCACCTCGATCATGCGAGCGGCCGCCGAGTTCGGCACACAAATCCCAAAGCTGTGCTCGACCGACATGCTCAACGCGTTCGGCTCGTGCCGGCTGTGCCTGGTCGAGATCGAAGGCCGCGCGGGGACGCCGGCGTCATGCACCACGCCTGTGGCGGACGGCATGGTGGTGCGCACCCAGACCGAGCGGCTGAAGCAGCTGCGCAAGGGCGTTATGGAGCTCTACATCTCCGACCATCCGCTGGACTGCCTGACCTGCGCCGCGAATGGCGATTGCGAGCTGCAGGACATGGCCGGTGCGGTCGGCTTGCGCGACGTGCGCTACGGCTACGCCGGCGACAAACATCCGGATCCGGGCAAGGACGAGACCAACCCGTACTTCACCTACGATCCGTCGAAGTGCATCGTGTGCTCGCGCTGCGTGCGCGCCTGCGAGGAAGTGCAGGGCACGTTCGCGCTGACCATCGCCGGCCGCGGCTTCGACTCGGTGGTATCGCCGGGCATGGAAGAGAAGTTCTTTGGCTCGGAATGCGTATCCTGCGGCGCCTGCGTGCAGGCCTGCCCGACCGCGACGCTGACGGAAAAGTCGATCATCGAGATCGGCCAGCCCGAGCACTCCGTCGTGACAACCTGCGCCTATTGCGGCGTCGGCTGCTCGTTCAAGGCGGAGATGCGCGGCGAGGAAGTCGTGCGCATGGTGCCGTACAAGGATGGCAAGGCCAATCGCGGCCACTCCTGCGTCAAGGGCCGCTTCGCGTGGGGCTACACCACGCACAAGGATCGCATCCTGAAGCCGATGATCCGCAAGGCCATCACCGACCCCTGGCGCGAAGTGAGCTGGGATGAGGCGTTCGCCTACACGGCGAGCGAGTTCAAGCGCATCCAGCAGAAATACGGCGCGCGCTCGATCGGCGGCATCACCTCGTCACGCTGCACCAATGAAGAGACGTTCCTGGTGCAGAAGCTGGTGCGCGCCGGCTTCGGCAACAACAATGTCGACACCTGCGCCCGGGTCTGCCACTCGCCGACCGGCTACGGCCTGAAGACCACGTTCGGCACCTCGGCCGGCACCCAGGATTTCGACTCGGTCGAACACACCGACGTCGTCATCGTGATCGGCGCCAATCCGACCGACGGCCATCCGGTGTTTGCCTCGCGGCTGAAGAAGCGGCTGCGCGAGGGCGCCAGGCTGATCGTGATCGACCCGCGCCGCATCGACCTCGTGCGCACGCCGCATGTCGAGGCATCATACCATCTGCCGCTTTTGCCCGGCTGCAACGTCGCGATCCTGACGGCGCTGGCGCACGTCATCGTCACCGAAGGGCTGGTGAACGAGCAATTCGTGCGCGAGCGCTGTGACTGGAGCGAGTTCGAGCATTGGGCGTCGTTCGTCGCCGAGCCGCGCAACAGTCCGGAGGAAGTCGCGAAGATCGCCGGCGTGTCGGCCGAGGATATCCGCGGCGCGGCAAGATTGTTCGCGACCGGCGGCAATGGTGCGATCTACTACGGACTCGGGGTCACCGAACACAGCCAGGGGTCGACCGCGGTGATCGCGATCGCCAATCTCGCGATGGCGACCGGCAATATCGGCCGCCCCGGCGTTGGCGTGAACCCGCTGCGCGGCCAAAACAATGTGCAGGGCTCCTGCGACATGGGCTCGTTCCCGCACGAGCTCTCCGGCTACCGGCACATTTCAGAAGACGCCACACGCCACATGTTCGAGGCGCTGTGGGGCAAGCCGCTCGACCAGGAGCCGGGTCTGCGCATCCCGAACATGCTCGATGCCGCGGTCGATGGCACCTTCAAGGGCCTTTACATCCAGGGCGAGGATATCCTGCAGTCCGATCCCAACACCACCCACGTCGCCGCCGGTCTTGCGGCGATGGAGTGTGTTGTGGTCCACGACCTCTTCCTGAACGAGACCGCGAACTACGCCCACGTTTTCCTGCCAGGATCGACGTTCCTCGAGAAGGACGGCACCTTCACCAATGCCGAGCGCCGCATCCAGCGCGTTCGCAAGGTGATGGCGCCGCGCAATGGCCTTGCCGACTGGGAGGTGACACTCGAGCTTGCCAAGGCGATGGGCTACGTACTGCACTATAATCACCCGTCCGAGATCATGGACGAGATTGCGGCGCTGACGCCCACCTTCGCCGGTGTGTCGTTCGACAAGATCGACGAACTCGGCTCGGTGCAATGGCCATGCAACGAGAAGGCGCCGGAGGGCACGCCGGTGATGCACATCGGCGGCTTCGTCCGCGGCAAGGGCAAGTTCGTCGTCACCGAATATGTCGCGACCGACGAGAAGGTCGGGCCGCGCTTCCCGTTGCTGCTGACGACGGGACGGATCCTCAGCCAGTACAATGTCGGAGCGCAGACCCGGCGCACCGAGAACTCGCGCTGGCATGAGGAAGACCGGCTCGAAATTCATCCGCACGACGCCGAACAGCGCGGCATCCGCGACGGCGACTGGGTCAAGCTGGCAAGCCGCGCCGGCGAGACATCCTTGCGCGCATTGGTAACGGATCGAGTCGCGCCCGGTGTCGTCTACACCACGTTCCATCATCCGGACACGCAGGCCAATGTCGTGACCACCGAGTATTCGGACTGGGCCACCAACTGTCCGGAATACAAGGTCACTGCCGTGCAGGTCGCGCCGTCGAACGGGCCGACGCGATGGCAGGAAGAGTACGCCGAGCAGAGCCGCGCGGCGCGGCACATCGCCCAAGTCCAACACAAAATTGAGGCCGCGGAGTAACCGATGCGGCCGATCAGCAAAGTGCGGCGGCGTGTTTATAGCGAGACCGGCATGACGTCCGGGGATCGGTCGATTCCGGAAGAGGCCGCCGTCGCGTTGACGTACAACGGCGGCACCGCCGCCGTGATGATGGCGACGCCGGCTGATCTCGAGGATTTCGCTGTCGGATTCAGCCTGACCGAAGGCGTCGTGGCGTCGCCCACAGCAATCCGCTCGCTCGAGGTGGTTCCGGAAGCTGACGGCATTGAGCTCCGCATGTGGCTCGACGAGATTGATGCCAGACGCCTGAACGAGCGGCGCCGCATGATCGCAGGGCCGACCGGTTGCGGGCTGTGCGGCATCAATTCGCTGAAGGAGGCGGTGCGGCCGGTTGCGCATGTCACTGACGGCACGCACGTCTCACCGCAACAGATCATGCAGGCCGTCGAGGTGATCGCATCGGCGCAGGCGCTCAATCATGAGACCCGCGCCGTGCATGCGGCTGCCTTCTGGCATCCCGACAAGGGCCTCGTTGCGCTGCGCGAAGACGTCGGCCGCCACAACGCGCTCGACAAGCTCGCCGGCGCGCTCAGCCGACAAGGCAGCAACGCCGCCGGCGGCATCGTGGTTTTGACCAGCCGCGTCTCGATCGAGATGGTCCAGAAGGCGGCTGCCATGGGCGCGGCGGTCGTCGCCGCGGTATCGGCGCCGACGGCGCTCGCGGTGCGCACCGCGGAGGCCGCCGGCATTACGCTGATCGGGATCGCGCGCGCCGACGGCTTTGAAGTGTTCACCCACGGCGACAGGATCAGGCCGGAGGTCGCCGCCCATGTCGCTTAAGATGTCGCCTGACCATTCGCCGGATACCATGCACAAGCTGGTCTACATGGCCAACCAGATCGGCAAGTTCTTTGTCAGCCAGGGCGACGAGCAGGCCGTGCCCGGCATTCTCGATCACCTGAAGAAATTCTGGGACCCGCGCATGCGCGCGCAGATTCTTCAACATCTCGACGCCGGTGGCGCCGGACTCGATCCGCCGGTGCGCCGCGCGGTGGAGCAATTGAGGCAAGGAGCTAACTGAACGACTGAGCAAAGAGCCCGGTCAACGGGCCGAATGGAATTAAACGGGCAAGAAGGGGAAACGCCAATGGTGACCGTCGAACAAGCAGGTGCCGTCCGGGGCCTAACGCCAGGACTTCTCGATCGCGAGCGCATCATCGCGCGAGCGGGGTTCAATCGCTGGCTGGTGCCGCCGGCCGCACTCTGCATCCATCTCTGCATCGGTATGGCATACGGCTTCAGCGTGTTCTGGCTGCCGCTGTCGCGCGCGCTCGGTGTCAGCAAGGCCAATGCCTGCCCGGATCTCACGCTCGCGCAGGAGCTGTTCTCGACGACGTGCGACTGGCGTGTCGCCAGCATGGGCTGGATGTACACGCTGTTCTTCGTCTTTCTTGGCGGTTCTGCCGCGGTGTGGGGCGGCTGGCTTGAACGCGTGGGGCCGCGCAAGGCAGGCGTCGTTGCTGCATTGTGCTGGTGCGGTGGCCTTGTACTCGGCGCGATCGGCATCATCACCCATCAGCTCTGGATCCTGTGGCTCGGTTCCGGCGTGATCGGTGGTGTCGGGCTCGGCCTCGGTTACATCTCGCCGGTGTCGACGCTGGTGAAGTGGTTCCCGGACCGCCGCGGCATGGCGACCGGCATGGCGATCATGGGCTTCGGCGGTGGCGCGATGATCGGTGCGCCGCTCGCCGATCTCCTGATGAACTTCTACAAGACCCCGACCTCAGTCGGGGTCTGGCAGACCTTCCTCACTATGGGCGCGATCTACTTCGTCTTCATGATGATTGGTGCGTTCGGTTATCGCATCCCGCCGGCGGGCTGGCGCCCGGAGGGCTGGACGCCTCCGAGCGAAACCAAGACGATGATCACGCAGCATCATGTTCACCTCGACAACGCGCACAAGACCGCGCAGTTCTGGTTGATCTGGGCGGTGCTGTGCCTCAACGTGTCGGCGGGCATCGGCGTGATCGGCATGGCCTCGCCGATGCTGCAGGAGATCTTCGCCGGCAACCTGATCGGTCAGCCCGGCGTCTCCTTTACCCAACTCACGCCTGAACAGCGCACCATGGTGGCGGCGATCGCGGCTGGCTTCACCGGCCTGCTCTCGCTGTTCAACATCGGCGGCCGTTTCGTCTGGGCGTCGCTGTCGGACTATATCGGGCGCAAGAACACCTACTACACGTTCTTCCTGCTCGGCATCGCGCTCTATGCGCTGGCGCCGTGGTTCGCGCAGATCCACTCGAAGGTGTTGTTCGTGCTCGCGTTCGGCATCATCCTGTCGATGTATGGTGGCGGCTTCGCCACTGTGCCGGCCTATCTCGCCGATATCTTCGGCACGCAGTTTGTCGGCGCGATCCACGGTCGGCTGCTGACGGCGTGGTCGACTGCCGGCATCGTCGGTCCGGTGGTGGTGAACTACATCCGCGAGTTCGAGATCGCGGCCGGCGTCCCACGCGATCACGTCTATGACGTGACGATGTACATCCTCGCCGGCATGTTGGTTGTGGGCTTCATCTGCAACTTCCTGGTCAAGCCGCTGTCGGACAAGTGGTTCATGAAACCAGAGGAAGTTGCCGCGTTGCAGGCGAAGGCAGCAGGCGCGGCGTTGGCGACACCGTCGGGGTCGTTTGGTATCGGCACCGGCGGCCTCGACGCCCGGGCGGCGCTGTTCTGGGCCTTTGTCGGCATCCCGATCCTGTGGGGTGTCTACATCACGCTGAGGAACGCCGCGGCGATCTTCTCGTAATCGCAAAGCCTGCATTCACGCAAATTGAAGCGCGGCCTCAGGGCCGCGCTTTTTTATGGCTGTCTGTCGCGGCGTAAGCCGGTTCAAACTTGCCGGCGAGCGGGATCAACAACAACGCGATCAACGCAAAGCCCGCGAGTAACGCCCAGGCCTCGTTGGCGCTCATCGCAAGGGCGGCTTTCTCGACCAGCGGCCGCACATAGGCCTCGGCTTGCGCATCGGTCACGTCCGCCGGGCGATGCAGGAACAGCTCGACCTTGAGCCCGATCGCCTGGGCAGCCGTGATGTCGCCGGCGAGCAGGCGGTCGCGCAGCGCCAGCGCGTGGCCTTCGGTTCGGCCGTACAGGATGGTGTCGATCAGCGCGATGCCGATGGCACCGCCGAGGTTGCGCATCAGGTTGAACAGCCCGCTGGCGTCGGGCACCTTTGCCTCGTCGAGCATGCCGAGCGCAAGCCGGGTCGGCGGCAGCAGGCAGAACATGATGGCGACGCCGCGCAGGATCTGCGGCCAGAACATTTCGTTAAAATCCGCGGTGCGGCTTTGGAACGCGCTGGCGCCGAGGCCGAGCGCGAACAGCGCAAAGCCGCCTGCCGACAGCCAGCGCGGATCGAGCCGGCTTTCCAGCAGGCCGGCAACAGGGGCGGCGACCAGCTGCGCCGCTCCGGTGACCAGCATGACGGTGCCGATCTCGAACGCATCGTGGTTGCGCACGAAGGCGAGGAACACCGGCATCAGATAGACGGCGCCGAACAGCCCGACGCCGAAGCAGAAGCTGAGCGCGCAGCCGATCGCGAACGGCCGCGCGGTCAGCGTCGTCAGCTCGACCACCGGGTGCGCGGCGCGCAACGTTCGTATGGCGAAGATTGCGGCCGTCGCCAGCGTGAGCGCGAACAAGGCGATGCAAATCAGCGAGAACCAGCCGTTGCGCGGCGCTTCCTTCAACGCGATCTCGAGGCTCGCCAGCGCAGTCGCGAGCAACGCGAGCGAGAGCGTGTCCAGCGTTACGAGGTCGGCAATGCGTGGCGTGCCCTTCGGCAGCAGCAAGGGCGTCGCGGCAGCGGCGACGATGCCCGGTGCGATGTTGATCAGGAACAGCCAGTGCCACGACCAGGTCTCGGTGATCCAGCCGCCGACCACCGGTCCGATCGTCGGCGCCAGCACTGCCATGACGCCACCCATCGTGGTTGCGATCGGGTGCTGGCGGATCGGAAACAGCACGAACACGCCGGTGAACACCGCAGGGATCAGCGTGCCGCCGGCAAAGCCCTGAACAACGCGGAATGCGATCAGCGTCGCGAAATCCTCGCTGAGCGCGCAGCTGAGCGACGCAAGGGTGAACAGGGTGATCGCCGCGACGAACAGCCAGCGCAGCGTCAGCGCGCGGGTCAGCAACCCGGTCAGCGGAATCGCGATGATCTCGGCAATTAGATAAGCGGTCTGGATCCAGCTCATCGCGTCGGGCGAGATGCGCAGGGCATCCTGGATCGCGGGCAGCGAGGTGGCGACGACCTGGATGTCCAGGATCGCCATGAACATGCCGACGCACATCAGGGTGAAGCCGGCCCAGGTCGCGGCGGAGGCGTCGTCGATCGTGGCGGTCGTCGTGGTCACGTCGAACCGGCAGTGCGTCCGCCAGCGTCCGCGAGTGCGCGGTTTTCCGTTCTGATCCGCAACGTGAGCACGGCGGCGTTCAGCGCGGTGAAGATCAGCGCGACAACAGGCAAGTTCAGGGTGAGCGGCAGTAATGCGATCTCGCCCGCCACTACTGCGTAGTTCGGATGCGACAGGTAGCGATATGGTCCGTTAGTCACCAGCTGTTCGCCCGGCAGGACGAGAATGCGAGTGGTCCAGCGCGCGCCCAGCGTCCACATCACCCAAGCGCGCAGGACCTGGAGCAAAAGGTAGCAAGCCAGCGCCAGCATGTTCACCGGCTGCTCATGGCCGAAGATCCAAAGCGAGATCAGCCATGCAGCGTGTACGGCGACGATCAGCGGATAATGCGCCGCTCCGAGTTCGTGCGCGCCGCGCGCCAGCAGTCTCGTTGTGTTGCGGCGCGCCAGCACGAGCTCGGCGAGGCGCTGCAGCGTCACGGCGCCGAGGATGATCTCGGCCGCGGTCATGCCGCGTGTCTGATGGAGACGCAGCTCGCGGTGAAGCCGGGGCCGAGCGCGGTGAGCAGCGAGCGCGACGGCAGCCCGCTTTTAAGGACTCGATCGAGCACGAACAGTGCGGTCGGCGCCGACATGTTGCCGTAGTCGGCGAGCACCGCGCGCTCGTGATCGAGCGCGCCCTGGTTGAGTCGCAGCGCGCTCTCCAGCGCCTGGACCACTTTGGTGCCGCCGGGATGGCAGACGAAGCGTCCGACGTCGCTCGCCGCGAGCCCCATACGGGCGAGGATCGCCGTGATGGCATCGCGCAGATTGGCGGTGACGAAGTTTGGGATGGTGCGGCGGAAGATGACGCCAAAGCCTTGCGGATCGACGTTCCAGCCCATGATGCCGAGCGTGTCTGGCCACAGGTGCTCGCCGGAATCCTCGATCCAGGTGGTGCCGCCGTCACCGGCGCGCAGCACGGCGGCTGCGGCGCCATCGCCGAACAGGGCAATGGCGACAATGTTCGCCTTGGTCAGCTCATCGAGCCGCAGCGCCAGCGAACAGAGCTCGATCGTCACCAGCAGCACGTTGCTGCCCGGACGTGCCTGCGCGAGCCGCGATGCAATCGACAGACCCGATACGCCGCCGGCGCAGCCGAGGCCGAACACCGGAACCCGCGCGACGTCGGCCCGAAAACCCAGGCGCTTCGCGACGCGGGCTTCGAGACTCGGCGTCGCGATACCGGTCGAGCACACCGTCACGACCGTATCGATGTCGCTGGCTTTGAGCTGTGCGGCGGCGAGGGCCTTCTCGGCGGCGTCGACGAACAATACCTCTGCGCCGTCAAGGAACGCTGCGGTGCGCTCCGGCCAGCCCTTGTGGTCGAGATACCAGTAGAACGGCTTCACGCTGTGGCGCTTGGTAATTCCGGTATTGGCGAAGATTGTCGCCAATTTCTCGAATTCGGGAAAGCGCGGTCCGAAATGCTCCCAGGCTGCAGAGAGAATGTCCTTTTGCAGATAGGCGTTCGCGGGCACCGCGGTCGAAAGAGAAAGTAATGAAGCCGCATGCATCGCGTTATCTGCCCCGCCACCAATGTCATCAGCATTTCAAACAGCACAAAGGCCGCGATATTTCAATCGCGCGAAAAAGTCATCGGACGGGCCGCGGGCGCGGAACTCGAATTCGCCGCAATCGGCGCGGTGCAATCAGGCCCAGCCGGCGGCGATCGGCACGAGGTGTCCGGTGGCGATGCCGCTGTCGCCAATCGCAAAGAACGACACCAGTGCGCCGACTTCCTTGGTCGGCAAAGCTCGCGTCCTGTGCCACGACTGGAGCGTCGCGGATCAGTCGGGCAATCGCGTCGGCCCGACATTTTGGGTGGCGTTGGTGACGAGGACGACCGGCTTCTCGGTCAACGTCGATCTCCACTGCTTGGTTCTGTGTCATGATCGTCATCATGGTATGCGTCCAAGGCTATTTCAATTCCCGTGAGATCGTCTACACAGCGCCGGCAACTGTTGTGGCTGCTAATGTCTGCCGTTATTTCCGTCGAGAATCTCTCAAAAACCTACGCGTCCGGATTCTGCGCGCTGAAGCGCGTCAATCTCGAGATCCGCCGGGGCGAAATCTTTGCGCTGCTCGGGCCGAATGGCGCCGGCAAGACCACGCTGATCGGCATCATCTGCGGCCTCGTCAACGCGACGTCGGGCAAAATCACGATCGCCGGCAACGACCTCATCGCACGCTATCGTGCGGCGCGGTCGCTGATCGGCCTCGTGCCGCAGGAGCTCGCGACCGACGCATTCGAAACGGTCTGGAGCGCGGTCTCATTCAGCCGCGGCCTGTTCGGCAAGCGCAGGGATCCGGCTTACCTTGAAAAGGTTCTGCGCGACCTGTCGTTGTGGGACAAGAAGGACAACATGCTGCGGACACTGTCGGGCGGCATGAAGCGTCGCGTGATGATCGCGAAGGCGCTCTCGCACGAACCGCAAATCCTGTTCCTCGACGAGCCGACCGCCGGTGTCGACGTCGAACTGCGCAAGGAGATGTGGGAGGTGGTGCGGTCTCTGCGCGATTCCGGTGTCACCATCATCCTGACCACGCATTATATCGAGGAAGCCGAGCTGATGGCCGACCGCATCGGCATTATCAACAAGGGCGAGCTGATCCTTGTCGAGGAGAAGGCCGAGTTGATGCGCAAGCTGGGCAAGAAGCGGCTGGTGCTTCATCTGCAGCGCAGGCTTGACGCGGTTCCGGCGTCGCTTACCGCCCATGGCTTGACGCTGGCCAATGGCGGCGCCGATCTCGTCTACAGCTACGATACGCAGAGCGAGCGGTCGGGAATTACTGAACTGCTCGACGAGCTCAATGCCGCCGGCATCGTTTTCAAGGATCTCCAGACCGAAGAGACGTCGCTCGAGGATATCTTCGTCGATCTCGTGAGGCGAGACCAATGAATCTTCGTGGCGCCTACGCGATCTATCGCTACGAGATGTCGCGCACCGGGCGCACGCTGCTGCAGAGCATCGTGTCGCCGGTGATCTCGACGTCGCTCTATTTCGTGGTGTTTGGTGCTGCGATCGGCTCACGCATCACGCAGATCGAAGGCATTCCCTACGGCTCGTTCATCGTGCCGGGTCTTGTCATGCTGATGCTGCTGACGCAGAGCACGGCCAACGCGTCGTTCGGCATCTATTTCCCGAAATTCGTCGGCACGATCTATGAAATCCTGTCGGCGCCGATCTCGGCGTTCGAGATCGTGCTCGGCTATGTCGGCGCCTCCGCGACCAAATCGATTTTGCTCGGCTCCATCATCATGATCACGGCCGCGCTGTTCGTGCCGCTGCGGATCGAGCATCCGGTCTGGATGATCGCGTTCCTGGTGCTGACCGCGGTAACCTTCAGCCTGCTTGGCTTCATCATCGGCATCTGGGCCGCCGGCTTCGAGCAGCTGCAATTCATTCCGCTCCTGATCATCACGCCGCTGACCTTCCTCGGCGGCACGTTCTATTCGATCAGCGTGTTGCCGCCGCTCTGGCAGAAGATCGCGCTGTTCAATCCGCTGGTCTATTTGATCAGCGGCTTCCGCTGGAGCTTTTACGGCATCGCCGACGTCAATGTCGGCGTCAGCCTCGTGATGGTGGCGCTGTTCCTGAGCGTCTGCCTTGCGATCGTGTGGTGGATATTTCGGACTGGGTTCCGGCTGAAACCATAGGTCTGGTCAGCGCGCCGCGAGCCGCAAGAAGCTCATCACGCTGCCGAGCGCGGCGGTGAAGATGCCGAGCGTCAGGGCGAGAATCGGCCCGTGCTGGCCGGCGAGGCCGAAGCATAGCGCGGCGAGCGCGGCGCCGAGCGCCTGCCCGGTCAGCCGCGCGCTCGCGGCGATGCCGCTGGCGCCGCCCCGGCGGTGCGCCGGCCCGCTTGTCATGATGGCGCGCATGTTCGGCGACTGGAAGAAGCCGAAACCGCAGCCGCATATCATCGTGCGCCAGACGATGTCGGGAATGCTCGGGTGTTCCGGCATCAGGACCAGCAACGCCATGCCGAGCGCGAGTACGGTAAGGCCGATGCCGCCGAGCAGGCCGGCCGGGAAATGGTCGGCAAGCCGCCCCGCGATCGGCGCCATGATGCCGACCACGAGCGGCCATGGCGTCAAGAGAAACCCGGTCGCGACCGGCGTCATGTGCTGCACGTTCTCGAAGTAGAACGGCAACGACACGAAGGCGAGGCCCTGGGTCGAGAACGAGCACACGGCGGTCGCCGCCGATAGCGCGAAGACAGGATATTTGAACAGGTCGATCGGCAGCATCGGCGCCGGATGATCGGCCTGGCGGCGGATCAGGAGCCAGCCGAGGACGATCGCAACGGCAAATTCAAGCGCGATTTCTACCGTGTTTGCGCTGTGGGCAGCGCTGCCGATGGCAATGATGATGAGACCAGTCGCCCCGGCCAGCAGCACGCCGCCGGTCAGATCGAAGCGATGCGCCGCTCTCGGCGATGGCGGCAGCGTGGTGAACGCAATGATCGCGGCGATGATGCCGAACGGAACGCTGATCGCAAAAAGTAATCGCCAGTTGCCGACCAGCAGCAGCGCAGATCCAACGGTCGGACCGATGGTGATGAAGGTCGCGACCGTCATGGTGGTGAGGCCAAGACCGCGGCCGAGCAGCCGCTTCGGGTAGATGAACGCCACCAGTGCCGAGTTGACGCTCATCAGGCCCGCGGCGCCGATCCCCTGCAACGTGCGGCCGGCGAGCAGCGCCGGGAACGACCAGGCCAGCGCCGAGGCGAGCGATCCGAGCGTAAAGAGTACGATGCCGACGTGGTAGATGCGCCGATAGCCGATGATCTCGCCGAGCGCGGCGAGCGGCATCAGCAGCGCGACCATGGCGATCTGGTAGGTGTTGACCACCCACACGGCTGTGGCCGGATCGACGTCGAAGTACACCGCGATCGCGGGCAGCGCGATGTTGGCGATTGCGGTGGACAGCGAGGAAATCGCGACCGAGGCGCACAGCGCCGCCATGGCCCAGCGGCGGCGGTCGGTGGGTAGCCCGTCGGTTAGCGCGTGCGCCGCGGGCTCTATCAGGGTCGCGCGATCCTGCATCTGATAAAGAAAATCCTTGCCCGTTGACGGGACGCCCTTCATAGGCTGCGCGGCAAGCCGGCAGCAGGGCCCGATCTGCATGGGCGTATGCGATAGCGCCTCAGTACTTCAGCGTCGAGGTCAGGCCGAACACCGCCGCGTCGCCGATCCGCCTGAGGCCGGTCGGATCGAAGGGATTGGCGATGCCGCCCGAGGGGCGGAACACATATTGGAAATACGGCGCGAGCAGCCAGCCCGGCTTGACGTGCGCCTCGTAAATCATCTCGAACAACGTCTCGGCGCTGCGCACCGGCGTCGGCAGGCCGCTGAAGATCTGGCTGTCGCGATCGAACGCTTGGGTGCTGCGAGAAATGTGCATGTAGGCGATCGCCATGCCGAAGCGGTCGAGCGGCCGGCCGGGCACAAGGTCGGCGACACCGAAGCCACCGTCGGCGTAGAAGTCGATCAGGTTGCGGTCCGGTGGGCTGTAGGCGACGCGCGCGAAGGCGGTGATGCCTGCGTGTCGAGGCCGACAAGCTGCGGTCGGTGACTGAGGCGGGCTTGTAGAGCGTCTGCTCGACGGTGGCGAAGATGCCGAAATTGCCGCGCAACCGTGCCGGCATGCCGCTGCCGTCGGGGTCGGCGAGCAGCGAGCCGTCATTGGCGAAGCGCTGGTCGGCGAACGTGCCGGTGTGATACCAGGCGCCCGGTGTGAACGCGCCGGCGAGCGGGCCCGATGGCGAGCCGATTGCGTAGTCGAACTGGACCTGGCCGATCAGCCAGGGATCGTCGTGCACGCGAAATGCAAGGCCGTGGTGGTCTCGGCGCTGCGGATCGCCGGGCCCGGGATCCGAAGCGGTGCCATTGAAGATCGCGGCGAAAGCCGTCACGCCTTGCACGGGTTTGTATTTGAAGCGCGCACCCATGGCGGCGATCGTCGACGCGGGACCACCGGCCGGCAGGTCCGAGGCGTTGATCGCCGGCCAGCTGAACGTGTTGTTGACGAAGAGGTCGTCGGTCTTGCTGTCGAAGAACTCGACGTCGGCGGCCTGCTGGCCGAGCTTGATGGCGAGCGCGCCGCCGAGCAAATTCTGCTCGATATAGGCTTCAAAGAGACGAACATCCGGCAGCGCTTCGATTTCGCTGACCGGCGCGAGGTTGCCGACATAGTTGCGGGTCAATCCGCGGCCATAAATCGAGTAGCTATTGGCGTGGATTTTCGCGCCGCTCCAGCCAACCAGCTTCTCCAGGTCGGCGTCGACGCCAAGGTCGAGCCGGCCGAAATTGATCGCGCCCTGCCGCATGCCGCCGGTCGGATTGCCGATGTTGTCCATCACGAAAGTGGCGCCGAGCGTGAGGCCCTTGTCGGCGAGCCCGTTGCGCCAGTCGTTGAACCAGCTCGGAATCAGCGGAAACCACTCGGCAACGGATTCATCCTTGGCGGCGGCATGACTGCGCGTCGCCGTTCCGCAGACCAGAACGAAGGTCAGGACAACGAGAGTAGGCCACTGTCGCATGTACTGGGCGTTCTACCAGTTGCTCTGATGCAAGTCGTTGCGTTCGTTCCGGTCCTCCACACTGGCGCTTCGCAAGGCGTCCGGGTCGTTCGCCGTTTGGACAGCCCAAATCCGGGTGCTACCATCCTGCAAAACGCTGCCTCTTTCAGCGCAGCGAGCGGGAGAAGCGCATGCGACCGGAAGACGTCCGCGCCGACAAAAATCGGCCATTCACGGGATCGGAATATCTTGAAAGCCTGCGCCAGGGCCGCGAGGTCTATATCAACGGCGAACGGGTCAAGGACGTCACCACCCATCGGGCGTTTCGCAATTCGGCGCGTTCCATCGCCCGGCTTTATGACGCGCTGCATGATCCGGCGACGAAGGATGTTCTGACCGCGCCGACCGATACCGGCAGCAGCGGCTATACCCATCGCTTCTTCAAGCATGCGCGGTCGCGCGAGGATTTGCGGTCGCAAAAGGAGGCGATCGCGGCCTGGGCGCGCAAGACCTATGGCTGGATGGGCCGTACGCCGGATTACAAGGCGTCGTTGATGAATACGCTCGGCGTCAATGCCGAGTTCTACGGCAAATTCGCTGACAATGCCCGGTCCTGGCACAAGCGCGCGCAGGAGCCGGTGCTGTTCATGAACCACGCCATCGTCAATCCGCCGGTCGATCGCTCGCTGCCGACCGACCAGGTCAAGGACGTCTATGTCACGATCCAGAAGGAGACTGACGCCGGCGTCATCGTCTCCGGCGCCAAGGTGGTGGCGACCTCGGCGGCGCTGACGCACTACAATTTCCTTGGCCAGAACGCCGCGACCGCGACGGACGACACCGATCTCGCCGTGATGTTCATGCTGCCGATGGACGCGCCGGGCGTAAAGCTGTTCTGCCGCAATTCGTATGAAGAGATTGCGAGCACGGTCGGCTCGCCGTTCGACTATCCGCTGTCGAGCCGGTTCGACGAGAACGACGCGATCTTCGTGCTGGATAATGTGCTGGTGCCCTGGGAGGACGTCCTGGTGCATCGCGACGTCGACCGCATCAAGATGTTTTATCCGCGCTCGGGCTTTCTCGAAGGCTTTTGTTTCCAGGGCTGCATCCGCTACGCTGTGAAACTCGATTTCATCGCCGGCCTCGTTGCCAAGGCCCTGCACATCACCGGCGGCGACGTGTTCCGCGGCAACCAGGCGATGCTCGGCGAGATCGTCGGCTGGCGCAACGTGTTCTGGTCGCTGGCGGATGCCATGGCGAACGATCCGAAGCCGTGGGTCAATGGCGCCGTGTTGCCGAAGCTCGAAGCGGGCCTGAGCTACCGGCTGTTCGGCGGCGATGCCTATGGCCGCATCAAGGAGATCGTCGAGAAGATCGTCGCATCGGCATTGATCTACCTGCCGTCATCGGTCAAGGATTTCTCCAATCCGGCGATCGAACCCTATCTCGCGCGCTTCGTCCGCGGCGCCAACGGCGTCGGCCATCGCGAACGCATCAAGGTGATGAAGCTGTTGTGGGACGCGATCGGCAGCGAGTTCGGCGGACGGCACGAGCTTTACGAGCGCAACTACGCCGGCAATCACGAGGAGATCCGGCTGCAGGCGCTGGTCTCGGCGCAGCGCTCCGGCCAGATGCAAAAAATGCAGGATCTCGTCGACCAGTGCATGGCCGACTATGACGAACGTGGCTGGACCTCCGGCGACTGGGTCGGGCCAGGCGAAGACAACAAGCGTGCAGCGGAGTAGGACGATGGCTGGAGAAATGCTGTTCAAATGTCCGGTGTGTGCACCAGCGACCGATCACGGCAGCGCGCCACCGAGCGCGCGGCGTGACAAGCGCTGGCGCACGGTCGACATCCACTGTCACTGCATGGTGCCGGCAGCCAATGAGTATGTGCTGAAGGCAACCGGCATTCCCGGCGGCGGCACCGACACCAACGCCCAGGCGCACGTCAATGATCTCACCAAATCGATCATGCGCGAGCGGGCAAAGATCGATTTTCCGAAGCTGACCGATATCGAGACCCGAATCGCCGACATGGACCGGCTTGGCATCGATGTGCAGGTGGTCTCGCCCTATCCCGGTCACTTCATCTATGCGGCGCCGCCGGAGGTCGCGCGCGAGAGCGCGCGCATGGTCAACGACTACATCGCAGCGCTGGTCGCAAGGCATCCGGATCGCTTGATGGGCATGGGCACCGTGCCGCTGCAGGATTGCGACATGGCCGTCGCCGAACTGGAGCGCACGGTGAAAACGCTCGGCTTCCGCGGCGTCGAGCTCTGCACCAACGTACGCGGCGTGGATCTGACGCGCGCCGGTCTCGAAAAATTCTTCGCCAGGGCGGAAGAGCTCGGCGTCCTGATCTTCCTGCACCCGTCGGGAACGAGCTTCGTCGGCCGCATGAGCGATCATTACTTCCCGAACACGATCGGTCATCCGCTGGAATCGGCGCTCGCGGTCGGGCACCTGATCTTCGACGGCTATCTCGAGCGCTTCCCCAACCTCAAGGTCTGCATCGCCCACGGCGGCGGTTACGTCCCCGCCTACTGGGGCCGCTTCGATCATGCGTTCGAGCATCGTCCGGACAGCCGCGTCACGATCAAGAAGAAGCCTTCGGAGTATTTGAAGAAGCTCTACTTTGACACCGTGGTGTTCTCGGACGTCGAGCTGAAGCACCTGATCGAGACTTGGGGCGCCGACCACATCATGCTCGGCACCGACTATCCATTCGATATGGCGGAGCCCGACCCGGTCGGCTTCCTTGAGAGTGCCAGGGGTATCAGCGATGCCGATATGGCGAAGGTCGCCGGCGGCAACGCGGAGCGGTTGTTGGGGATGAAGGCGAAGGCTTAGCCCGGCCATTCGGGGGCGCAAGCCGCCGGGCTCTATTCATCCTCCCCTGCACGAAGTGCGGGGGAGGGGGACCGCCCGAAGGGCGGTGGAGGGGGCAGGTTTGTAGATTCTGATTGCCGTTAATGGCGCGGAGCTCGGGAGCGCCCCCACCACCATGCTGCGCATGGTCCCCCTCCCCCGCTTCGCAGGGGAGGAAAGGAAACAGCTACCCCAACCCCAGCTTCTCCGCGAGCCCGATGCGTTGCAGCTTGCCGGTGGCGCCGAGGGGGATTTGCTCAAGGAACACGATCTTGCGCGGCACCTTGAACGGGGCGAGGCGTTGCGAGCAGAACTCGCGCAGCTCCTTCTCGTTGGTCGATGCGCCATCGCGCAACACGATCGCCGCAGCGACCTCTTCGCCGAGCTTGTCATGCGGCATCGCGAACACCACGACCTGCCGCACCGCCGGATGGTCCATCAGGATTTCGTCGACCTCGCGCGGTGAAATCTTTTCGCCGCCGCGGTTGATGATCTCCTTGAGCCGTCCGGTCAGGCTGATGTAGCGGTCATCGTCCATCACGCCCTGGTCGCCGGTGCGGAACCAGCCGTTGGTGAAAGCCGACGCATTCGCCGTCGGATTATTTTCATAGCCCTTGGTGACGTTGTCGCCGCGGATCACGATCTCGCCGATCTCGCCGGGCTTCAGCAACCGGCCGTCATCGTTCATAATTGCGATCTCGGGGCCAGCGGCGAGGCCGACGGCGCCGGGCTTGCGCGCGCCATCAAGCGGATTGGACGCCATCTGGTGCGAGGCCTCGGTCATGCCGTAGGCCTCGATCAATGGCGCGCCGAATGTTTTTTCCAGCTCGCCTATCACTTGCGGCGGCATCGACGATGACGACGAGCGCGTGAACCGCAGGGGATTGCGCGCAATAATCTCCTTGTTGCGCGGCGCGCGCGTCAGGATCGCCTGATGCATGGTCGGCACCGCCGTGTACCAGGTCGGCTTCGCCTCATCCATCCAGCCGAAGAATTTCAGCGCGTCAAAGCCCGGCGTGCAGAACACGCGGCCGCCGGCCGACAGCGGCGCCAGCGTTCCCGCGATCAGGCCGTGGATGTGGAACAGCGGCATGATGGTCAGGCCGCAATCCTTATGTGTGAACGCCAGGGTCGCGGCAATGTTGCCGGCGGAGACGCTGACGTTGCGCTGGGACAGCGGCACGATCTTCGGCCGCGACGTGGTGCCCGAGGTGTGCAGGATGAGAGCGATTTCGTCAGGCTCGGCAAAACCTTTCGTGCAGCTGCCGGATGCGCTGGTCGCGGTCAGGCGAAAGTTGCCGGCGCCCTTGTCGTGCTCGGGATGCAGCGTGACGATGGTCATGCCAAGCTTCTGCGCGACCGCAATTGCCGGCGATGTGCTGCCTTGCTCGACCACCAGGGCCTTGGCCTTGACGTCGGACATGTAGAACTCGAACTCATCCGCCTTGTAGGCCGGGTTGAGCGGTGCTGCAGTTGCGCCCGAAGCAATCGCGATGAAAGCGGTGGCCATATCGGGTCCGTTCGGCAGCACGATCGCGACGCGATCGTTGCGGCCGATGCCAAAGCCGTTCAGCGTTGCGATGGTCTTTTCGACCAGCGCGCGCAGGCCGCGATAGGTCAGCGCAGGGGTTCCGGGCGCGCCGACCGCCGGCGCGTCATCGGCGCCTGCGGCCATCAGCTCACGCAGGGTGGAGCATCTCTTGCTGATGAAGCGGTCATTTCTTCGGGCTCATGAATTGAGGTTGAACGACACAATCTGACCGTTCGTCCCCGCGGACGTCGGCCAAACAAGTGTTTGGCCTGAGGGGACCCAGTCTCTGCCTAAACAATGTGAATGTCAGGGTCATTTCTTCTGAATTCCCGATTTCGCGGGAATGACGGAGTTTGATCGCTTACGTCGCGACGCGCAGCTTGCCGTGCTGGTCCTGTAGCATCTTGTTCAAGAGCTTGACGAGGGCATAGACGGTGTCGAGGTGCGGCGTCGAGATCTTGGTGATGCGGCCGAGCTCGATGACCGAACCGATCAGCGCGTCGGCTTCGACCGCGCGGCCGGCCTCGACGTCCTGCAGCATCGATGTCTTGTGCTTGCCCACCGCTTCACCGCCGGCGATGCGCTTCTCGATCGGAATGCGGAAGCGGATGCCGAGTGCTTCGCCAATCGTCTGCGCCTCGCGCATCATCTCGGCGACGAGATCGCGTGTCGGCTGATAGCGGCACAGGTCTTCCAGCGTGGCATGGGTCAGCGCACTGATCGGGTTGAACGACAGGTTGCCCCACAGCTTGGTCCAGAGCTCGGCACGGATGTCGGAGACGACCGGCGAGCGGAAGCCGGCTTTCTTCAGCGTCTCCGAAACCAGCTTGATTCGCGGCGTTTCCGAGTTGTCGATTTCCGCCAGTGAAAAGCGATTGCCCTCGATATGCTTGATGATACCGGGCTGGACGATTTCGGCGGCGGGATAAACGATCGAGGCAATCACGCGTTCGATCGGCAAGTTGGCGGCGATCGCGCCATCGGGATCGACGCTCTTGAGCTGGCGCCCTTCGTATTCCCCGCCGACCTTGAAAAAGTACCACCAGGGGATGCCGTTCTGCGCCGTCAGCACCATGGTGTCGGGCCCGTAGAGCTGTTTCAGGTCGACCACGACGGCTTCGACCTGGTGCGCCTTCATGCCGAGGATGACGAGATCCTGCTGGCCGGCCTCGGCGATCCTGTCGGTCGCCTTCACCGGCGCGACGATCTCGTTGCCGCCCTCCTCGATCAGCTTCAGGCCGCTGGCCTTGATCGCGGCGAGATGCGGGCCGCGCGCGATAACGCTGACATCCTCGCCGGCATGCCGCAGCTTTGCCGCCAGCAGGCCGCCAATCGCTCCGGCGCCGACGACGCAGATCTTCATGCCGTCTTCTCTTCCTTGCTCAACCCCTCGTACCGATTGCGCAATGTGCCGATGCCGTCAATCACCACTTCGACCACCGTGCCCGGCCGCATCGGCAGCACGCCAAGCGAGGTGCCGCAGGCGATGAGGTCGCCGGCTTGAAGCGTCATCTCCCTGGAGATCAGGCTGACGATCCGCGCCGGCGGGATGATCATGTCATTGAGCGCGTAGTTCTGCCGCTCGCGGCCGTTGATGACGGTCTTGACCCGCGCCGCGGTCCAGTCGAAGCCGGTCGCGATGGCGGGTCCGATCGGCCCAAACGTGTCGCAGCTCTTGGCGCGCGCCCATTGCGAGAAGTTCGGATCATCGCCGAATGCTTCCGCCGCCGTGACGTCGTTGACGCAGGTATAGCCGAAGATCGCGGCCTCGGCGCCGGCCTCGTCGAGGTTGCGGCAGGTCTTTCCGATCACGATGCCAAGCTCGCCTTCGTAGAAGATGCGCGTCAACTCGGACGACGGCTGGCGAATGACGCCTTCGGGATCGTTCAGCGCCGTCGGCGCCTTGATGAAGTAGAGCGGCGTGGTCGGGAAAACGTGACCGTTCTTGGTCGCCAGTTCCTTGAAATTGTTCCAGAGACCGAGGAATTTCCCCGGCCGCACCGGCGCGAGCAGGCGCACGGAATCGAGCGCGACCGTGATGCCGGTCGGCATCGCACCAGTGAACATGTTGCCGCTATGAACGGCAATGGTCGAACCATCGTCGGCGAGGGTGCCGAATTTTTCAGCGCCTTCGCTTTCAAATCTGACCCAACGTACCATGTGTCAAGTTCGCGGGGCCCTACGCCCCGCGCTCCGGAGATCTCAAGTGGTCGCCTCGACGGCCGAGATCTCGGCGTCCGCCTCGTCGTGGCTTCGCGCGATGAGGCGTGCGCGCAACGGCTTGATCACGAACATCGCCGAACACGCCGCCGCGATATTCAGTCCCATCGCGATCACGAACACCGTATACCAGCCGGCGCTGTCGGCGACTACGCTCGCGAGCGGCACCAGCAGCGAGGCCGTGCCCTTTGCGGTGTAGAGCATGCCGGCATTGGTCGTGGCGTATTTGCTGCCGAAGGTATCGGTGCAGGTCGCCGGAAACAGGCTGTAGATCTCGCCGAATACGCAGAAGAACAGCGCCGAGGCCACGACCAGCACGAGCGGGTTGCTGCCGTAGCTGCCGAGCACAAAGAGCGCCGCCGCCGCAGTCGAGAACGCGATGAACATGGTGTTCTCGCGGCCAATATTGTCGGAGATCCAGCCGAAGAACGGCCGGCCGAAGCCGTCGAGGATGCGGTCGAGCGAGATCGCCATGGTCAGCGCCGCCATGGTGACGCCGAACAAGCTGACCGGCACGTCAGCGATCTTGAAGTCTTTTGCGATCGGGCCGATCTGCGCCGCCGCCATCAAGCCGCCGGCGGCAACCATCACAAAGGTGGCGTAGAGGATCCAGAACGTCGGCGTGCGCAGCGTCTGCGAGGGGTCGACGTTCAGCGAAGTCTGCGGGATCGCGAGCTTCCTCTTCGCCGCAACCATCGCCGTCTGCGGCGGGCGAATGAACAGCGCCAGCACGAACACCACGACGCCCTGGCCGAGGCCGAACACCAGAAATGCGCGCTCATAGCCGCTGGTTGCAATCATCTGCGAGATCGGCACCACGGTCAGCGCCGCGCCAGCGCCGAAGCCCGCTGCGGTGAAACCCGCGGCAAGGCCGCGGCGGTCGGGAAACCATTTAAGCGCATTGCCGACGCAGGTGCCGTAGATCGAGCCGGCGCCGATGCCGCCGACCATAGCGCCGATGTAAAGCAGCGCGAGCGAGTCGGCGCGGGCGTTGATCGCCCAGGCGATTGCGATCATCGCGGCACCAAACAACAGCACGGCGCGCGGACCGTATTTGTCGACGAACCAGGCCTCGACCGGCACCAGCCAGGTTTCGGTTAAAACGAACAGCGTGAACGCGACCTGGATCGCGGCCCGCCCCCAGTGATATTTCGCCTCGATCGGATCGACGAACAGTGTCCAGCCGTATTGCAGGTTGGCGATCATCGCCATGCAGGCGACGCCCATCATCAGCTGTAGCCACCGGATCTTCGGCATCTCCAGCGCAGGCATGTCGGAATCGCGCGCAGCAATGCGCCGCGCCAAAGAAGTGTCAGTCAACGCTTGGTCCTCCCATCCAGGCCTTCGCGCCAAGCGTTCTGCAAACGCGCCTCTTTCGCGAAAGTCGTCCTCCGAACGGCTTATTTCCAAAAATCGTGGGGGCTGTCGACCCGGCGGAGGCAAGACTTTTGGCTAGGGTGAACTGGAATAAATCGTTGTCCCACCGAAGGTTAGCTGTGATTTCGGCGCAGCGGGCCGCTGTTCGGGTCAAAATGGGTCAGGCCGCTCGGCTGATAACCATTTGATTTCATGAGTGAAGGTTATCTCGATGTGGGCGGCTGTGTTCCGTCCCGATCGCTGTAATATCAGCGTCCTGCGAAACCCCACCTCAACAGGTTCAAGTCCTTAAAGTCAGATGTCGTCAGGACGCGAAAGCCTTTCTGAACGAAGCCTTGCCGAACAACTGAAGCGCCTGCGCCTGTCGCAGGCGTCGATCGGCCAGATCATCTTTGGCTCTTTTCTGCTTCTGCTCGCGATCATCGTCGGCACCAGCGTCGTCAGCGTGCTCGCGATCCATCGGCTGAACGACACCTTCACCGAGCTGCAGCGGCTGCAGCGGGTCGGTGATCTCGCCGAAGAGATCGACCGCCGCATGAATGAGCTCCGTCTCGCGGCGCGCGACTTTCTGTCCGAGC
The DNA here is from genome assembly GCA_963763485.1 of uncultured Alphaproteobacteria bacterium. Lineage (GTDB taxonomy): Bacteria > Pseudomonadota > Alphaproteobacteria > Rhizobiales > Xanthobacteraceae > CAWCKS01. The sequence continues at coordinate 258,719 of CAVXOW010000005.1, forward strand.
CCAATCCGCAGGCCGCCCATGTGCGCGAGCCGGCCACCGCGCTGGCGCAGTTGCTGCAGGACGCGCGGCCCGAGCTTGCCATCGACCAGAAGGACATGATCGACGGCGTGATCGCGCGGCTGTCGAACTATCGCGAGGGGTTCGAGAAGATCGCGACGCTGAGCGACCGCCGCCACGAGTTGATTGCCCTGTTGCCTGTACTCGACGAGCATTTCAACGCCGCGGTCGCAGGCGCGGTCGACCGCGACGCCGCGACAAACTTATTGCACGACCAGAGCAAGATCGCCGCGGCGCTACTGGCGCGCGATGCCGCCGCCGCCGAAAAATCGGCGCGTGAGATGCGCGGCGTCGCGGTTGCCGAGCCCGTGGTGCGCAACGCCGTCAACGCCTATGCCGACGACATCGTCGAGCTGGCGGCGACCGAAGCCGAGGTCAACAGGCTCGACAGCGAGGTGCTCGGCAATGAGGGCCGCCTGATCGCGCGCGTCACTGATCTGTTGCGCGACCTCAGCGCGCGGCGCGGCCACACGCTGGCGGACGGCTTTGCCCGCACGCTGTTCGAGGCGCGCTGGCAGAGCATCATGACCGGCATCGTCTGCCTCCTGGTCGGGCTCTCGGCCGCGGTGTTCGTGGTACGCCGGACGGTGCGTCCGCTGGCCGCGATCGCGACCGCGATCCGCGCCCTTGCGGCCGGTGCGCGTAACACTGCAATTCCCGACACCGAACTGCACAACGAGATCGGCGACATCGCGCGCGCGGCAGAGGTGTTTCGCCAGACCCGCGAGGAAGCCGACGCCGCCCGCGAGTCCGCCGTGCGTGCGCTCGCCGAGCAGAAGCTCGCCGAGGAGAGTTATGAGAAACTGTTCGAATCCTCGATCGAAGGCATTTACGTCACCACCCCGCAGGGCCTGATTCTCAACGCCAATCCGGCGCTGGCGCGCATCGTGGGTTACGATTCGCCCGAGCACCTGATCAACGCCATCAGCAATGTCGCGGTCTCGATCTATGTCGATCCCGAGGTGCGCGAGGAGTTCGCGCGGCGGATGGAGCGCGATGGCATGGTGCGGGATTTCGTCTATCAGGTGCGGCGCAAGGATGGCGATATCCGCTGGCTGTCGGATTCCTCGACCGCGGTGCGCGACGGACTGAAGCGCGTCATCCGTTATGAGGGCACGGTACGCGACATCACCGACCAGAAGCGCGCCGAAGCCGCGCTCGCCGACAGCCGCCGCCGGCTGCAGGAAGTGATCGATACCGTGCCGGCGGTGATCAACGTCAAGACCACCGACCGGCGCTACGTGCTGATGAACCGCTACATGGCGAGAATCTTCGACATCGATCCGGAGGAGGCGATCGGCCGGACGACGGCGGAACTGATGGCGCGTTACGGCGGCTCGAAGGAGAGCACCAACGACGATCGCGTGCTGGCGACCGGCAAGGAGCTCGGCTTCTACGAGGAGGCCTATCTCAACTCCACCGGCACGCTGCGCCACTGGATGGCCAACAAGGTGCCGCTGCGCGGACCCGACGGCGACGATCCAGAACATCCTGACGGTGGCGCTCGACATCGGCGACCGCAAGAAGAGCGAGCAGGAAATCCTCAAAGCGCGCGACGCGGCGGAAGCCGCGCTGAAGGACTTGCGCGAAACCCAGGCCTCGCTGATCGAGGCGGAAAAGCTCGCCGCGCTCGGCCGCCTGGTCGCCGGCGTCGCCCACGAGGTCAACAATCCCGTCGGCATCTCGCTCACCGTGGCATCGGCGCTGCAGCGGCGCAACGAGCAGTTCGCCGCCGAATTCGCGCACGGCGACCTGCGCCGCTCCAGCCTCAACGAATTCCTGCGCATCAATCATGAAGCGGCCGAGCAGCTCGTCGCCAACCTGAACCGCGCCGCTGAGCTCGTGCAATCGTTCAAGCAGGTCGCGGTCGACCGCAATTTCTCCGATCGCCGCCAGTTCAATCTGCGCGATCTCACCGAGCAGGTGGTGACAAGCTTGCGGCCCGGCCTCGGCAAGCAGAATTTGTCGCTCACCGTGGAGTGCCCCGACGACCTGCAGATGAATTCCTATCCGGGTCCGTACGGCCAGGTGCTGACGAACCTGTTCGTCAACGCGCTCGCGCATGCGTTTCCGCCTGGCGGCATGAGCAAGGACAATCCGGGCAAGATGGAGATCAGAATTGTCCCCGCAGGCTCCGCCATGGTCGAGATCGTCTTCACCGACAACGGCCGCGGCATGAGCGATGACGTCCGCCGCCGCGCCTTCGATCCGTTCTTCACCACGCGCCGCGACCAGGGCGGCACCGGGCTCGGCCTGCACATCGTCTACAACATCGTGACCGGCCGGCTCGGCGGCCGCATCACCCTGACCTCGCAAGAAGGCAAGGGCACCCAGGTGCGCCTGCTCTTGCCGCGCGTCGCGCCGCTGGAAGCGGCCGCGGCGGAATGAGGGTGGGCTCTAGCGCTAAGCTGGAGTCGCAATGAAGTCGTCATGGCCGGGCTTGTCCCGGCCATCCACGTCTTAAACGAGCGTCTCGTACAAATCGAGCCACTGAGGATTGCTGGCATTGATCAGGCGTACCTTCCACGCCCGTTTCCAATGTTTGATATTGTGCTCTCTCTGAATGGCGAGTTGGATTTCGTCAAACGCTTCGAAGTAGACCAATGACTTCAAGCTATGACGCTTCGTAAAGCCGTCAACAGCACCAGTCCGATGTTCATAAACTCGGCGCATCGGATCGTTGGTAACGCCAACGTACAAGATGCCGTTCGGCTTGTTGGTTAGAAAATAAACATAGCCTGTTCGCATTTCGCTGATGATGCAAAACGTGGATGGCCGGGACAAGCCCGGCCATGACGAGTTCATTGAGCAGCTGCGTCAAGCCAACCGCGAACCGATCCTACTCCGCCGCTTGCTGGATCCCGCCGAGCTCCGCCGGCTTGCGGTTCGGAATATACAGGAACAGCGCGCACACGATCGACGCGATCAGGCCGAGCAGCGCGAGCCCATAAAGTCCGCCCGAGAAATTCCCGGTGAGATCACGCATCGCGCCGACATACCAGGGGCCGAAGAAGCCGCCGAGATTGCCGATCGAGTTGATCCAGGCGATGCCGGCGGCAAGCGCGGTGCCGCTCAGGAACATCGGCGGCATCGCGAAGAACGGACCCTTCGAGCCGTAGAAGCCCATCGCGGCGATCGACATCCCGACCAGCGCCCACCACGTCCCCATCGTCAGCCCGGCGAGACCGAGGCCGATGGTCGAGAGCACGCAGGCAAGGAACAGGTTCCAGCGCCGCTCGTTCATGCGGTCGGAAATCCGTCCCCATACCACCATGGCAATGCCACCGCAGACGTAGGGGATCATCGTCAGCCAGCCGACCGTCATGTTGGAGAAACTGCCGAGCGACTTGATCATCTGCGGGATGAAAATCAGCATGCCCAGGCTCGCGGTGACGATGCCGAGATAGTTCAGCGACAGCAGCAGCACTTTTGGATTGTACAATGACTGCCACAGCGTGAACGTGCCGGCGGCCTCGGTGGCGCGCCGCTCGGCGGCGATGGTGTTGACCAGCCAGTTGCGTTCCGCCTCGGTCAGGAATTTCGCCTGCTGGGGCTTGTCGGTCAGCACGAAGTAGGTGGCAATGCCGATCAGCACGGTCGGCACCGCTTCGGCGACGTACATCACCTGCCAGCCCTTCAGGCCGAACAGGCCGTCGAGCCCGAGCAATCCGGTCGAGATCGGCGCGCCGACTGCGACCGCAAACGGCAGCCCGACCAGGAAGCCGGAGACGATGCGGGCGTGATGCCAGCTCGGGAACCAGTAGGTGAAGTACAGGATCAGGCCCGGGAAGAAGCCGGCCTCGGCGACGCCGAGCAGGAAGCGCACGATACCGAAGCTGGTGGCGCCGGTCGCGAACGCGGTTGCGCCGGCGAGGATGCCCCAGGTGATCATGATGCGGGCGATCCAGATCCGCGCGCCGACCTTTTCCAGCACGATGTTGCTCGGCACCTCGAAGATGAAATAGCCCCAGTAGAACAGGCCGACGGCGAAGCCAAAGGTGGTCGCCGACATGCCGATGTCGTCGCGCATGGTGAGTGCTGCGAAGCTCACATTGATGCGGTCGATGTAGGCGAGCACATAAGACAGCACGGCAAAAGGCAGCAGCCGCAGATAGACCTTGTGCATGGTCGAACGTTCGAGCGTGCGGTCCATGACTTCCTCCCCCGTTTGTGTTGTGGGGAGGAGGCTACGCCGATGCCGTCGACGTGTCAGGGCAACGACGCTGACCTAAGTTGTGCGTCGCATTATGATGCGCAAGTCGGGCAGGCCCGACTTGCGAACGTCGTGCGTTTTACCGCGATGCGGTATTTTCGCTCGCCTGCGACGCTGACGCGTCCCGCGAGGGCGGCGTCGCATAGCGATCCAGCAGATACTGGTGGCGGCGGATGTGCCGCTCGGCCTGGCGGCGACGCGATTCATGCAACGCCAGGAAGATGGCGGTGAGCGGCTTCTTCCAGTCAGGAAAGCTTGCCGATCTGGCGGGAAGTGGCAGCGCGCCGACGAATGCCAGCAGGGTCGAGATTTTCATGATCGCCTCGTCTGCTTGTTGTTGACGTGAAGCAGTAAAGGCGGGGGCGGCCTTGGTTTGTGAATGGGGTCACAAAGGGAGCGGAAATTGTATCGTCGTCCCCGCGAAAGCAGGGAGCCATACGTCGCAGCAGCTTTGGGATGACGGACGGGAATTCGTCATTGCGAGCGAAGCGAAGCAATCCAAAGTCGCGAAAAAGAACTGGATTGCTTCGTCGCTTCGCTCCTCGCAATGACGAGGTGGTGTGGAGTTGCCTACTCCGCGGCTTGCCGCACCACGCCGGGCAGGTCGATCTCGCGGAGGTTTTTGGCGTAGGCCTCGAGCCAGTCCATCGTCACCGGCGCGATGAAGGCGCCGCCGCGCGCGCCGCGGCACACGGACGGATCGCGCGCGGTCGGCGGCAGCTTGCCGCTGGCCGCAAATTCCCTGGCCGCGGCGATGATGCGCTGTCGCGTCACCGAGATCATGCGGTCGCTGGGTGCCAAATGCTCGAGCGAGCGGTCGACGATCTCCTCCATGCTCTCGACGCAGGCCTGGTCCTGCCGGCCGATGCTCTCGATGCCGGAGTAGGACTGGTCACGCTGCTTGTCGCGGTCGATCTCGTAGTCGTTGTCCTTGCGCGACACGAGCTGGAATCGGCCGTACCAGTCGTTGGTCCGTGGCAGGTAGCGCAGGTCGATGCCGGCGCCAGGAATGCTTGCGCCTGACTTCAGCGTGCGCAATCCCAGCTCGCGTTTGTTCCAGGACACGTTGATGGTCATGGTGTGGGTGTCGTCCATCGGCACGTTCAGCGTCACCTGCACGTGGTTCTTGAAGGTGCCGTCGGGGGTGAGCGCAAAGCACGGAAACATGAAGTGGGCGAAGCGATGATAGTACTCGCCGGCCTCGGCCGGACGATACGCCGAGTACATCGTGCCCCAGTCGGTCTCCTTGACGTGATAGCGCGGCGCGCGATCGATGATCGAATATTTGTGGATGTTGGCCGGGTCGACGTCGTCGGGATCGACCGCGCCGGCGTGCAGGAAGCCGAAATGCGAGGTGTCGATGTCACCTTCGAGCGACTGCAGCCAGTTGCACTCGCGCTGGTGGACCTGGATGTTGCGCTCGCCTTCCGCCAGGTTGAACACCTCGAGCGCCGGCGGCGGCGGCGCGGTCTCGCGCTTGCCCATATAGGTCCAGATCAGCCCGCCCTGTTCGAGGGTCGGGTAGGCCTTGGTCTTGACCCGCGGCTCAAACCGGAAGTCCACCGGCACGTTCGGCATCTCCAGGCAGTTGCCCTCGGTGTCGAACTTCCAGCCGTGGTAGACGCAGCGCAACCCCGCCTCCTCGTTGCGGCCGAAGAACAGCGAGGCGCAGCGGTGCGGGCAACGATGGTCGAGGATGCCGACCTTGCCGTTGGTGTCGCGGAACGCGATCAGCTTCTCGCCGAGCAGCATCAGGCGCATCGGAGGGCCATCCTTCGCCAGTTCGCTCGAGAGACAGGCCGGCATCCAGTATTCGCGCATCAGTTCGCCGGTTGGGGTTCCCGGACCGACGCGCGACAGGATTTCGTTGTCCTGATGTGACAGCATTGTTGAGCCTCCCTGGATCTTTTGCTTTTCAAGAGCCCATCCCGAGGAGCCCTCCGAAGCGCACGAGCGCGGCGGAGGCGTCTCGACGGATGACTGATTGTCTCTGACCGCGGGGCGGAGTTGATCGCACAGCGGACAGTCGTGTCATTCACGCCAGCGAATTGTGTTCTTGGGGTGTCATTATTCCGTCGGGCGGGCGACGGCGTCAATAGATGGTCGCCGCAACAATCGCGCCGAATCTGAGGCGGCCCCAATAATTCCGCATATGCGGCGTGACACATACGTGACACATAAATGTCGCCCCGCCAGCCCCGAATTCGCGCCCCATTGTCGTGGGAGTGAAACGACCTTCACGCGTGTGTCCGGAAAATGTGGGCCCGATTTTCCGAAAAGGACACGCGCCAGTTCAAGACTGCAGCGTCGCGATTTGTTCAGTACGGGATGCTGCAGAAATATGAAGGGGCGCGTTCATGCCTAACCGAATCTTGTTCCTCGTATCGGCGATGCTTGCGAGCCTTGCCCTGCTTTCCATCCCGACCGTTGCGCGTGCCGCCGATGATTGTCTGGCTAGCCCGGACAAGGCAACGCCGTCAGGCGGGCACTGGCGTTATCACATCGAGCGTGGCACCGGCCGCAAGTGCTGGTACCTCGCCGACGAAGCCGCAAAGGCCGACCCGGCCGAAGCCGCAAAGGCCGACCCGGCGCAGCCTGATACGGGCAATGCTGACGTGACCGACAGCGTGCCGCCAAAGCCAGCGATGAAGATCACGCCGTCGCTGGAGCGCGCGGCGGCGTCGCCGCCCGATCGGCCGCGCGCGGCGAAGCCTGCAGCACCTGCGGTCGCGCAAGCGCCGCCGGCCAACGCCCGGGCCGAATTCATCGATAACCCGCAGCCCGCGCGCTCAGCGCCGGCGCAGCCTGGTACAACTCCACCTCAGGCTGCGGCCCCCGCTGCGGCCCCCGATGCGGCGACCCAGCAGAACGCGGTTGCGACGCGCTGGCCGAGTCCCGGCAGCCTGGGTGCTGCTGACAGCAATTCTGCACCCGTGACATCGACTGTGCCCGCCGCCTCTCCGCAGCCGAACGCCGAACCGCAACTCGCCGCGGCTTCGGCCGATCAATCCGCTTCGGCCACGCCCGCGGACCGGACATCGGTGGAGCCGCTGCCAGCGGAACACGCGGGCGGACCCGACTATCTGCTCTATGCGTTGATCGCCGCCGTGACCGGCTTCGCGCTCGTGGTGGGATTTGCCGGCCTGCGCTTCTTCGCCGATTGGCTGCGGGATTGGCGCGAGGAGTCGCGCTGGCGCCGGTCGCAACAACCTTATACGGCAATTCGCGGGGCTTCGATGCTGGCGCTCGGCGAGGTCCCGATCGGGCTCACGCCGGCAGGTGGCGCGGCAACACCGCGAACGCGTCCGCGCCAATCCATCGTGCCGGAAGAGCCGCCGCGCCGGCTTGAAGACGAGATCGATGAGATCGAGCAATTGCTGGCGCTGACGCGACAGGCCGGTAACCAGTCGCACGACACGTCCTGGGATGCGCATGCCCAGCGCGATGCGGCGGAGTAACGGTTCATCGCCGGGCGACGCTTGTTGGCTTGGGTCAACTTGACTTGGGTCAACTTGCGCGGCCCCTCTTCGTCGCATCATGAATAATGATCAAACGATGAGGGGCTTGTCATGTCCACGTGTAGTCGATTGCTTTCTTCAGTGAATTGTCGTGTGCTGGTCGCGATGGCGGCAGCACTGCTAATGATTACGGCGAAGCCGACCGCGACGGTTGCCGCGCCGGCAGAGCCGAACGCGAAAATCGGGGCAGTCCACGTCGGCGACGCCACCGACTTCAGCGCGGCCCGGCGGCATCGCCGTTACTATGTCCGTCGCGGCAATGCGGCAGGGATGGCCTTCATGGGCGCCGTGCTGGGCACGATGGGCGCGATCATCGCAGAACAGCAGCGCCGGGAGTACTACGAGCGCTACTACGCGCCTTATCCTTACGGCGGCTACTATGGCCGGCCCTATCCCTATTACGGCCCGCGCTACTATCCTTACTGAGGGTCGCGCATGGCCCCGCGCTTCGTCGTCGGTCCCTGCATTGCGTTTGGGCTTGCGTTAGGCCTTGGCGCCGCACTCTTGCTCGATGCCGCGCCGCTCGACGCCGCGGGTGCAGCGAAGCTTGCGGCGCGGGGCAGGGCGGTGTTGCAGGACAACTGCGCGCGCTGTCATGCCATCGATTCCAGCGGCGACAGCCCGATGAAGACCGCGCCGCCGATGCGCGAGATCTACGCGCGCTTTGCGCCGCGTGAGCTGCAGGCCGAACTCTCCGAAGGCATGGTGTCGCATTTCAGGGACATGCCGCAGATCGAATTTGCCAGCGAAGACGTCGATGCGATCCTGGCTTACCTCTACCAGCTTTCAGTGCGGCAATGGCGGGCTGCGCACCCGCATGCGAAGGCGCGGACGGCGAAGTGACGCCTACCAGCAGTGCCCGCCATACCAGGCGCAGGAATAGGGCGGCCGGCTGAAGATCAGGAACGGCGACGTGCCGTAGTAATTGCGGTAGTCGAAGTCGAACCAGGTACCGTAATAACCGGCGACGCGCGGCGAGTTCGCCACCCACGGCACAATCGGGCCGGTGTATTCGAGCGCGTGCGGGACCGGCGCGCGCGCGACAGGCTCGTCCGCGAACAGCGCGCCAAGCCGCGTGTGCGCGGGCAGGTCGGCGGCGCCGGCGATGACCGGCGCAAAAGCACAGCAGAGTGCGGCGAGGACGAGGGAGTTGCGAAGCATGGCGAAGCGTCCTGCTGATTCGCGACCAGCATAGCGCCGCGGAATTAGGAATGATTAACGAGGCTGCCTTTGCTTACGCGGCGGCGCGATCGGAGGCGCTCACCGTCACCAGGTCGGTATGGCCAAAGCCTTTGCTATAGTCGAGCACCGAGATCACCTCAGGCGACACCCGGAACACCGCGACGCCGCTCAGGTCAAGCTGGCCCATCATCTTCAGGTATTCAGGGTATTTCTTCGGCAGCATCGCCAGCATGGTGCGCCTGATCTGCTCCTGGTCCGTGACCGGCGTTGTCCGTGCCGCCATGGACAAGCCGCAGATCGCCATCGGGTCGGAGGTGTCGCTGTCGATCGTCAGCGACACGCGATTGTCGCGCGTGAGATTTTTTGCCTTCTGGCTGTCCTTGCCGCACATGAAGTAGAGATTCAGGCCGTCGCTGACGTAGCCGACTGTCGTCGTTTGCGGCCAGCCATCGGCGCGAAGTGTCGCCAGGCTCATCAGGCGATGTTCGTCGAGCAGTTTCAGAATTTTGCCGTGAAGCGCTGCGTCCATGATCGTACTCCCGATCCGAGATGCCTTCAGACAGTGTGATCGGTGAGCGTCGAGGTATATTGATCTCGCTCAAGGTTCTTTGCCTCGAGCTCACACGAACGCCATGCCGCCGTTCAGCACGATGGTCTGCCCGGTCATGTAGTCGTTTCCGACGACCATCAGCACGGCCTGCGCGACCTCGTCCGGACGGCCAAAGCGGCCGAGTGGAATTCGGGCCGCGATGTCGGTACGGCCGCCCATCATGTCGGTCTCGATCAAGGACGGCGCGACGTTGTTGACGGTGATGCCGTCTTTCACCAATCGCGCCGCGTAACCTCGCGCCAGTCCTTCCATGCCGGCCTTGGAGGCGTTGTAATGCGGGCCGATCGCGCCGGCACCGCGTGCCGCGCCGGACGTGATGTTGACGATGCGGCCCCATTTCCAGGCGCGCATCGATGGAAGGACGGCCTGTGTGCAGAGGAAGGCCGATTTCAGGTTCACCAGGATAGTACGGTCGAAGTCGGCCTCGGTCAGATCGTCAAGTCCGCGCGTGATTGCAATGCCGGCGTTGTTGACCAGAATGTCGATCGGTCCGAACACCGTTGCCACGCGCTGCACGAGCCCCTTGACGTCCTCGGCCACTGAAACGTCAGCCGCAAAGACCGCGGCTTCGCCTCCGGCCGCCTTGATCATGGCCTCGACCGCGTCGGCTTGTGCCGCCCGGCTTTGATAGTTGATCGCAACGCGCGCGCCGGCCTCAGCCAACGCAATGGCGATGGCGGCGCCGATTCCGCGTGACCCGCCGGTGACAAGGGCGGTGCGGCCGGTGAGGGTTGGTGTGGTAGGCATTTTGGAAGACCCTGTATTACTTGGTTTGCGCTAACGTAACACGCAGATCATCATTCCGGGACGCGCCTCTTCGTGCGGGCCCGGAATCCATACTCCCCGTCGTGGTTATGGATTCCGGGCCCATCGCGGAGCCTGTCATCGGGCCGCGCTTCGCGCGGACCCGTTGGCGATGTCCCGGAATGACAGGAATCGCTGCGCCGCAGCTTTGCCGTCTCCGCTGGACAGTCTTCGCCGCCTGCGCCACACTGCGGCAAAATGTATGCGAGGTGCGCCTATGCTGGAGCGAACTCCGCCGCAGTTCCGTGAACTGCAAGAAATCACCATGCAGACGGACACGCGCGACATCCTCGCGCATGCCACGCGGCAGTCCGAAAGCTACGAAGATTATTTCCTCGTCGACATCGATGCCCATGTCAGCGAGACCTCGTTCTGGAACGGAGATTCTCGGCGCTGATCGACAACGACGTGATCCGCCACATGGGTCAGGCCGATCATGGAGCGGCCCGGCACCGACCGGCGCTTTGCTCAATATCCAGCCCGGCATGCTCTACCAGCATCTCTATGGCCGCATCCCGCACCAGCAGGCGCTGCTCGAGAAGGTCGAGAAGGGTAACGGCAGCGGCCATCCTTTCACGAGCTTGCGCGGCGCTCGATGGACGCGCTCGGCCTCGACTACCAGGTCGTGTTTCCGACCCCGATGCTGACGCTCGGCATGCATCCGCAGGACGACATCGAGGCGGCGCTCGGCGCAAGCCTACAACAAATGGCTGGTCGAGCGCATCCTGCCCGAGGACGACCGGCTCAAAGGCCTGATCTATCTGCCGTTCAACACGCCGGAGGCCTGCGTCGAGGAGGTCAAGAAGTACGCTGCCGATCGACAGCATCATCGGCTTCACGGTCTGCTCGACCCGCAACAAGCCGGTGCATCACAACAACTACATGAAGCTCTACGCGATGATGGAGGAGACCGGAAAGCCGTTCGTCTTCCACTCCGGCTTCAACTGGAACGATCCGTCGTTCCTGCAGCTCAACCGCTTCATCTCGATGCACGCGCTGTCGTTCGTGCATTACAGCCTGATCCACATGACCAACTGGATCATCAACGGGCTGCCCGAGCGTTTCCCGAAGCTGAAGGTGCTGTGGGTCGAGAGCGGGCTCGCCTGGATTCCGTTCCTGATGCAGCGGCTCGACCACGAGTATCAGATGCGCACCTGCGAGGCGCCGATGCTCAAGCGGCTGCCGAGCGAGTACATGCGCGACATGTTTTATACCAGCCAGCCGCTGGAGAAGACCAACCTGAAGCTGCTGCAGGCGACGATGGAAGCCTTCAATGCCGAGACGCAGCTGCTCTATGCGTCGGACTGGCCGCACTGGGATTTCGACGCGCCGAGCTCGATCACCACGCTGCCGTTCCTGTCCGACCAGGCCAAGCGCAATATCCTCGGCCTGAACGCCGCGCGCGTCTTCAATCTCGAGGTCAAGCGCAAGCGGCCGAAGGCGGCGCGAAGTGCTGGCGGCCGGCCGCGGCGTGTCATGACAATGGCGGTCACGGTGCAGGAGAAGAGCCGCGCTCGGCGACGATTTCGTCGCCGCCTGCCGAGCGCGCGCTTCGATGCCGGCCAGCCGGGACAGAGTGTCGGACGCCGAGCTCGACGGGTGTCATGACCGCGGCGGTGCGGCTCTACGCGGCGAAGGGCGAGGCCGACAGCCGCCGGCCAGCCGGTGCTGCGCCGAAAAGCGTAACGCCGACCGAGATCGTGGTGACGGTGAGCGATTTGATCCGCGTCCGCCGGCCTCAATCTCTGGGACGTGTCGATGTGGTTCAACCGAACGAAGACGAAGACAGGTGCGAGGAGGAGCATGGCAAAGAATGCGCGAAGTGAACATCGGTCCGGCGTCGGAGTTCAAGGATCCCGGCCGCAAGATCATCGGCTTCGAGAACTTCGAGGTCGCGCGTGTTCAAGCTCGACGGCGAGTTCTTCGCCTACCTCAACCATTGTCCGCACATGGGCGGCCCGGCCTGCCAGGGCAAGATGATCGCCAAGGTCGAAGAGGTCATCGCCGCCGACCGCACCCGAAGGGCCTTGCTTTTTCGAAGAGCAAGCTGCACGTGGTCTGCCCATGGCATGCCTTCGAGTTCGACATCCGCACCGGCGTCCATCCCGGCAATGCGGAGGTGCGGCTGCGCAAGATCGAGGTCGCCGTCACCGGCGGCGATGTTGTCATCAGCGTGCCCGAGGCTCGCGAAGCGGCGGAGTAGCTGCCGCTGCGGTGCGCTCTCTCCCTCGCCCCGCCTTAGCGGGGAGAGGGTTGGGGTGAGGGGCTGCTATCAGCGAATTCTGAGTTGAGGATCAGGCGCAGCGCCTCGCCCCTCACCCGGATCGCTAACGCGATCGACCTCTCCCCGCAGCGCGGGGAGAGGTGACTCCGATGCTCCGTCACATGAACTTCGGCAGCACCTTGGTCCACAACGCTTCCGTCGACTTCATCAGCTTGTTGTGCGGCACCAGCGCGTTGTAGGTGTAGCAGAACAGCCAGTCGACCGGCTGCCGCTTGATGTTGGCTTCAAGCGCCCGCGTCACCGTGTCGACGGTGCCGACCAGCGCGTGACCGAGCGCGATCGACTCCTGCGCGGTGGAGAATTTCTTCGTCACCGGATCCATCGAGCCGCGGCGGAAGCCGAATGGCTCGAACCATGCCTTGCCGGAGAAGCGGCCGGAATCCTCCCACAGTGCCATCGCTTCTTCGTCGGTGTCGGCGATGATGACGTCGCGCAGCAGCCCGGTGCCCTTGCCGCGGGGTTTGCCGGAAACCTCCGCGTAGAGATCGAACAGCGGCGCCTCATAAGCCTCGTGCATCGGCGGCAGGATCGCGGTGACGCCTTCAGTCGCGGCCCAGCGGATCGAGTTCGGCGAGGACGCGAACGGCAGAAACACCGGCGGAAACGGCTTCTGCAGCGGCTTCGGCACCACGCCGACCGATTTCAGCATGCCGTTCTCGACACCCTTGCCGTATTTCGCCGTGGTCTCGAGGTCCCACGGTGTCGCGCCAGCCGGCACCTTCCAGTACTTGCCCTGGAAGGTCAGCATCTCCTCGGTCCAGCATTTCTTGATGATCTGCCAGTTCTCCTCGAACGCCTCGCGATTGGCCTTGTCGATCTCGTCGTGCTGATGCGGCAGCGTGCCGGACACGCCGTGGGTCTGCTGCGCCATGATGTCGACCCAGCGGCGCTGGTAGCCGCGGGCGAAGCCGGCGCAGGCGCGGCCGCCGGTCATGTGGTCGAGCATCGCGATGTCCTCGGCGACGCGGATCGGGTTGGCCGCCGGCAGCACGATGCCGAGCTGGCCGACGCGGATGCGCTTGGTCTGCATCGCGAAGTAAAGGTCAAGGAGCACCGGGTTGTTGGAGAGCTCGAAGCCTTCGATGTGGAAATGGTGCTCGGTGAAACTGACCGAGTCGTAGCCGAGATCGTCGGCGAGTTTGACCAGCTCGGTGAGCTCCTTCAGCATGCGCTGGTAGAGCTCTGGCCGCGTCGCCGCCATGCCCTGCTCGATTTCGGCGCGCGACGCGACGCTCGGCAGGCAAAAGATCGATGCTTTCATTGTTCCGCCCCGTGAACTGTTCTGGTTCTTGATTGGGGCGGTGAGTATCGGACAGGAGGCGGCGAGGACGCAAGGGCAGGTGTATCAGCTGCTTACATGGTTAAGCCTCGGTTGATTTGATGTCACCTCCCCCTGAAAGGGGGAGGGAAACCAAGAACCGCTTAAGCCTTGGTTAGCCGCGCTGGCCCATGCTGCGGCCGCGGAATTTGTAGCCCCGCCCGTGGACCGTCCGGACCCCATGAACTGCGTCGTTATCCCAGCCTATCGTGCCGCCGGCAGCATTCTTGACGTGATCGCGCGCGTCGGCCCCGAGGTCGAGCTGATCGTCGTTGTCGACGACTGCTGTCCGGAGGGCACCGGCGTGACCGTGTCGCACCGCTGCAACGATGCCCGCGTCGTCGTGCTGGTGCACGACGTCAACCAGGGCGTCGGCGGCGCGTTCATGACCGGCATGCGTTACGCCGCGCGCCGCGGCGCCGACATCATCATCAAGGTCGATGCCGACGGCCAGATGGACCCCGCGCAGATTCCGGCGCTGATCCATCCGATCACGACAGGCGATGCCGACTACGTCAAGGGCAACCGCTTCTTCTTCCTGACCAATGCGGCATCGATGCCGTTCGCGCGCAAGTTTGGCAACCTGGCGCTCTCGTTCCTCGCAAAACTGTCGACCGGCTACTGGAACATCATGGACCCGACCAACGGGTTCTTTGCGATCCACGCGCGAGTCGCCGACCTGCTGTCCGAGCAGGATATCGCCAAGCGCTTCTTCTTCGAAACCGATCTGCTGTTCCACCTCGGCCTGCTGCGTGCCCGCGTCATCGAATATCCGATGCAGGCGTTCTATGGTGACGAGATTTCCAACCTGAAGATATCGAAGGTTTTCGGGCCGTTCCTTGCCGGCCACCTCAAAAACACTGCGCGGCGAATTCTCTACCGGTATTTCCTGCGCGACTTTTCGGTTGGCTCGCTGCAGCTGTTCTGCGGTGCGCTGCTGTTCAACTTCGGCCTTGCGTTCGGCTGTTATCATTGGGCGGAAGGTGTTGCGACCAACGAGCTGGTGCCGACCGGCACCATCATGATTGCGGCGATCACGCTATTGATCGGCTTCCAGCTGCTGCTGGCATTCCTGAGCTACGACATCGGCACCACGCCGCGCGAGGTGCTGCACCCCTTCCTCGAGCGCGGCCGCAAGTCGCCGGAGTTTCCGTTCGCGAGCAAGCCGGCGGCGAAGGCCGACGTTGCGCGTGATGACCAGGCGCGACGCTTGCGGAAGATTTCGTAAAATGATGCGAGAGGCGGATTCTTCCCTCCCCCCTTGTGGGGGAGGGTTAGGGAGGGGGGTCCATCAAGGAACTTCGGCCTCGCAACTCGCGACCACCCCCACCCCTAAACCCTCCCCACAGGGGGGAGGGGAACGACTTGGTGCGCTCGGTGAGGCATCGACTACCACGATCCCACTGACCGTTTTCCTCATCAGTGCGATCTTCGTCGCGCTGAACACCGTGCATCTCGCGGTGCTCTACGCGGTCGGCGAATGGATCAGGGATCGCGCCGGCCATTACATCCTTGCCGATTTCGTGACGCTGTGGTCGGCCGGCGCGCTGGTGCGCGAGGGCCAAGCAGTCGGAGTCTATGACTGGGAAATCGCCAAGCACGCCCAGGTCGTGGTGACCGGCACCGATTACACCGGCCATCTTGGCTTTCACTATCCGCCACCGTTCCTGTTCGTCGTTGCCGCGCTGGCCTATGTGCCGTTCGGCGTATCCTATGTCAGCTGGATCGTCCTGACCTTCGTGCCCTATGCCGCCGTGGTGCGCGCACTGGTGGGCAGGCCGATCGGCTGGTGGCTGGCGCTCGCTTTCCCGGCGCTGTTCTATAACTTCGTCATCGGCCAGAACGGCTGTCTCACCGCCGCACTGCTCGGCGCCACGCTGCTGTTCATCCCGACGCGGCCGATCCTCGCCGGCATCTGCCTTGGGCTGCTCACCTACAAGCCGCAATACGGTCCGCTGTTTCCGCTGGTGCTGATCGCGACCGGCCAATGGCGTGTGATCGTCACCGCCGCCGCGACCACGCTGGTGATCGCCGCCGCCTCATGGCTCGCTTTCGGCAGCGACACCTGGCTTGCCTTCTTCCGCTGGGCGCCGATGACGCCGAGCTTCCTGACCAACGGCGAAGTCTATTTCGGCAAGATTCAAAGCATGCTCGGCTTCGTGCGGTTCGCCGGCGGCAGCGAGCGCGCGGCGTGGATCGCGCACTGGAGCCTCGCCGCAACCGTCGCCGTCGCGCTTGCCTTTCTCTGGCGCAGCAGCGTGCGCTACGAACTGAAGGCCGCGGCGCTCGCGACCGGCGCAGTGCTCGCGACGCCTTACGTCTTCATGTACGACCTTGTCGTGCTGGCGGTACCGATGGCGCTGCTGGTTCGCCTCGGCTTCGATACTGGCTTCCGCCGCATCGAGCTCTATGCGTTGTGGATCGCCGCCGGCTTGCTGGTCGGCTTCGACGTCTTTATTGCGCCGGTCGGCTTCATCGCCGCGCTGGTGCTGGCCGGCCTGATTGCTGATCGTGCGCTCGTCGAGCTTGGCCTGGCACGGCCGCGTTCCGAACCGGTTCACACCCTCGGGGCTTCGTCATGAACGTCGCCGTCACCAGCGCGCGCGGCGCCTTGCCGGTCGGCGTCGTTTTCATCTTTGCGATCCTGATCACCGCGAACACGATCTGTCTGCCGGTGCTCTATCTCGTCGGCAACTGGATCGTCGGCAGCGACGGCCGCAACATTCTTGCCGACTTCGGCACGCTGTGGACGTCGGGCGTGCTTGTGCGCGATCATCACGCGGTGCTGGCCTACGACTGGGACGCGGTCCGCCAGGCGATGATCGCCTTGACCGGCAATGATCATTTCGGCCGCTTCGGCTTCCACTATCCGCCACCGTTTCTGTTCGTGGTCGTATTGCTGGCGCAGATCCCCTATCGGCTCTCGTTCGTGCTCTGGGTGATCGCCTCGACCATTCCCTACGCCGGCGTGGTGCGAGCACTCGTCGGCCGGCCGATCGGCTGGGCTCTTGCAATGGCGTTTCCGGCGCTGTTCTTCAATTCGATCATCGGCCAGAACGGCTGCGTCACGGCGGCTTTGATCGGCGCCACGTTGCTGTTTCTGCCAACGCGTCCGGTGCTATCCGGCATTTGCCTGGGGTTGCTGACCTACAAGCCGCAATACGGTTTGTTGTTTCCGCTGGTGCTGGTTGCGACCGCACAGTGGCGCGCGGTGGCGTCGGCGGCGGTGACGACGGCTGCGCTGGGCGTCGCATCCTGGCTTGCCTTCGGCACCGAGACCTGGCTGGCGTTCCTGCAGCAGGTACCGGTGGCGTCGCAGGCTTTCCTGTCCAATGGCGAAGCGAACTTTGGCAAGATGCAAAGCCTGCTCGCGGTGGTGCGCTACGCGGGCGGCGGCGAAAACCTGGCGTGGGCCGTGCACTGGAGCTTTGCCGCGACCATCGCGGTCGCGCTGGTCGTGCTCTGGCGCTCGTCCGTGCGCTACGAGGTCAAGGCGGCGGCGCTGGCGCTCGGTGCCGTGCTCGCGACGCCCTATGTCTTTATGTACGACCTCGTGGTGCTGGCGATTCCTGTTGCGCTGATCGTGCGGCTTGGTCTGGAGACCGGCTTCCGCAAGAACGAGGTTTATGCGCTGGCCGCCGCCGGCGGGCTGTTGCTCAGCTTCTGCGTCATGACCGCGCCGGTGGGATTCGTCGCCTCCCTGGCGCTCGGCGGCGTGATCATCGATCGGGCACTTGAAGAAGCCCGCTGGATGCGCCCCGGGCGTGCGCTGTCCGCCGGGGCCTGAGCTTACCTGCTCGCGGCAACCGGCTGGATACGGCTGCCGTCGGTCACCTCGTCAGGCACGTTGATCGCGACCTTGTCGCCCGGCTTGACACCATCGGAGACGGTGACGGTCGCGCCATCGGTGCTGGCGACCTTGATCGGCCTGAAGCGGACGGTTTCACCGTCGACCATTGCAATAGAGCTCTGATCGCTGCGCATCAGCAGCGCGGTGGCCGGGATCTGAGGCTGGCTGACCAGCGGCACGTGCAGGATCAGGTAGGCAAAGCTGCCGGGAATGAAGAAATTGTCCGAATTGTCGAGGTCGACCTGGACCAGCATGGTGCGGGTCTTCTGGTCGAGTTCGCCGGTCATGCGCGAGACCGCCGCGGTTTTCTTGCGCTCCGGATTGCTGGCGTCCGAGACCTGGACGGCGTCGCCGACGTGGACGAACGGTGCATCGACCTGCTGCACATAGGCGTAGATCCGCACCTTGCTGTCGTCGGAGATCGTCAGCATCGGCAGCGCGCTGGTCACGTTGGTCTGCGCGTTGGTGATCAGCGCGCCGGGATCGACAAAGCGCGCGGTGACGCGGCCGCCGAACGGCGCGCGCACCGTCTGATAGGAGCGCTGGGTCTCCAGCACGGCGACGGTGTTCTCGGCGATCGTCGCGTCGGTCTCGGCCTGGTTCAACGCCACCTGGGTGGCGATTCCCTTGGCAAAGAGCTCGTGGGTGCGGTCGCGATTGCGGCGCTTGTTGGCGAGATCGGCCGAGGCGCCGGTGTATTGCTGCTCGAGCTCCGGCGATTCGATGAAGGCGAGGACCTGTCCGGCCTCGACCTTGTCGCCCTTGTCGACGGAAATCGTCTTCAGATAGCCGGCGACCTTGCCGTAGAGCGTCGTGGTCGCGCCGGACCGAAGATCGCCGAGCAGCTTGATCGTTCGCTCGGTCGGACCGGCGGTGGCTGCCACCACCTCGATCCGCGGTCCACGCGCGGCGTGTGCCGCGCGCGCTTCGCGCACCGCCGCAATTTCACCGGAGCGGGACAGGTAGAAATAGCCGACGCTGAGGGCGGCGGCGACGACCGCGCCGACTCCGATCAGATAGATCCGCGTCGGGCGCCTGGGCTTATCCATGAACGGTTTCTCCGGTCGCAGCACCGGCCGATTCCTCGGCGAAGCGCTGATCGAGCATATGCAGCGAAGGATGCTTGCGACGCAACAGGGTGTAGAAGATCGGAACGAGGAACAGCGTCGCAAAGGTCGCCGCGGTCAAACCGCCGATCACCGCGCGGCCAAGCGGCGCGTTCTGCTCGCCGGCTTCGCCAAGTCCGAGCGCCATCGGCACCATGCCGATGATCATGGCGAGCGCCGTCATCAGGATCGGCCGCAACCGGGTCGAGCCGGCCTCGATCACCGCGTCAAACGGCGACAGTCCTGGATCGCGCACGCGCAAATCATTGGCGAAGCTGACGACCAGGATCGAGTTCGACACCGAGATGCCGATCGTCATGATCGTACCCATCAGCGACACGACGTTGATGGTCGTGCCGGTCAGCGCCAGCATCCAGACGATGCCGATCAGTGCGCCCGGCACCGCCATCATGATGATGAAGGGATCGAGCCATGACTGGAACAGCACCACCAGCACGGCATAGACCAGCACCACGGCCAGCACGAGCCCGAGCGCCAGCAGCCGGAAGGACGTCTCCATCACTTCGTTTTGTCCGCGCAGCGTGATCTTCGTCGTCGACGGCAAGTCCTTCTGCACGTCGGCGATCGCCTGCTTGATCTCGGCTGCAGTCGAACCGAGGTCGCGGCCTTCGATGTTGGCGGCGACGTCGATCACGCGCTGGATGGTGTAGTGGTTGATCGAATTCATGCTCGAGCCCGGACGGATGCTGGCGATGTCGCCGATCCGCGTCACCTGGGCGCCGGGTATTGCCGCCGGCGCAGCTGCGGAGGCCTGTGTCGCCATGGTCGCAGCGGCGGGATTGGCAGGGAAAGCCAGGATGTCGTTGACGGTCTCGAGCTTATCGACCGACGTGTTGACGGCGACGAAGTAGTTCACGCCGTTCTGCGGGTTGAGATAGTAGGTCGGCGCGGTTTGCGACGAGCCCGACAGCGACGTCAGCAGGTTGTTGGCGACGTCGCGCTGCGAAATGCCGAACTCGACCGCGCGCTGCCGATCGACGTCGAGCCGCAGCGTCGGAAAATCCAGCACCTGCGTGACGTGGGCGTCGGCCACGCCCGGAATGCGTTTCAAGGCCGACAGCAGCTTCTGGCCCGTGGCATAGCCGCGCTGCAGGTTGGCGTCCTGGATCTGGATATCGACCGGCGCCGAGAGGCCGAAGTTCAGCACCTGGCTGACGATGTCGGCGGTTTGAAAATAGAAGATCGAGCCAGGAAAATCGTTGGCCAGTTTGTCGCGGATGATCTTCTTGTAGTCGTCGGACGGCCGGTGCGGTTCGCGCAGCGAGATCAGCAACTCGGCGTCCGCGCCACTGACGTTGTCCGAAGGCACGAAGGCAAGGTTGAACCCGAACGGCACGCCGATCATCGCGTTGATGGTGCGAAGCTCGGCCGGCGGGATGACGTCACGGATGCGCTGCTCGACGTCGACCAGGATCTTTTCGGTGCTGTCGAGGCGATTGCCTTTCGGCGCGCGAACGTGAAGTTTGATGATGCCGACGTCGGCGCCGGGGAAGAAATCGGTGCCGACGATCGGCGCCAGTGCGCCGGTGATCAGGATCAGCAGCCCGACGCACGCCAGGATGAAGCGCCGTTGCGCCAGTACGGCTTGCAAGGTTTTGGTGTAGCCGTCGCGCAGCCGATCGAACGCGCGATCGAAGCGGACGGCGAGGCGAGCGCCCCATCCGGGCGCTGCGCTTGCGCCGTCGTGATGCTCGTCGACGAGCAGCTGCCGCGCGAACGCCGGCACCACCGTGAACGACAGCACGAACGAGGCCAGCATCGACAGCACGACCGTGATGGCGAGCGGAATGAACAGGAAGCGGGCCGGGCCGGTCAGCAGCACGACCGGGAAGAACACGATGCAGATGCACAGCGTCGCCACCGTGAGCGGCTGAATGACCTCGCTCGAGCCGTCGAGGATCGCGACCGTCAGCGGCTTGCCGAGCGTCTGGTTGCGATGGATGTTCTCCATCACCACGGTCGCGTTGTCGACCAGCATGCCGATCGCCAGCGCAAGTCCACCCAGCGTCATCAGGTTGATCGTTTGCCCGGTCAGGAACAGGCCGACGATGCCGGCGAAGATCGACAGCGGAATCGAGATCGCGACCACGACCGTATTCCGCCAGCTGCCGAGGAAGACGAGGATCATCAGCGACACCAGCGCCGACGACACCAGTGCCTCCTTGATGACGTTGAGGACCGCGGCGCGAACGAATATGGACTGGTCAAAATCCATCTTCAGGTTGATGCCGCTCGGCGCGCTCTCCTGGATTTCCGGCAGCAGGTCCCTGATCGAGTCGACCACGGCAAGCGTCGACGCCGTCGAGTTCTTGAGGATGGGCAGGAATGCCGCGCGCTGGCCGTTGATGCGCACGATGTTGGTCTGCTGTGCAATAGCTGTCGCTGACGTTGGCGACGTCGCTCAACAGCACCGGCACGCCTTCGCGAACCCCGATCGGGAGGTCGTTGAACTGCGAGACCAGTTGCGGGCTGGAGTTGATCTGGACGTTGTATTCCTTCGGACCGATCCGCGCGATGCCGGCCGGGATGATGACATTGGCCGAGCCCAGTGCATTGACGACGTCCATCGCCGAAAGGCCCTTGGCTGAAGCCTTGGCGCTGTCGACCTCGACGATGATCTGGCGGTGCTTGCCGCCATAGGCGCTCGGGATCGAGGTCCCGGGAACCGTGAACAACCGTGCGCGCAGAAAATTGTTGGCCCAGTCGGACAGCTGCTGCTCGGGGCGCGTCTTGCTGTCGAGCGTGACCTGCACCACCGGCACATTGGATGCGTTGAACTGGATGATGTTCGGCGGCGACATTCCGGGCGGCGCAATGCGCAGGATCGCGTTGCTCTGCGCCGAGATCTGCGCAATCGCGCTGCCGATGTCGCTGCCCTGCTGGAAGTAGATTTTCAGGATGCCGGTGCCGGGAATGGAGAGCAACTCGATGTGATCGATGCCGTTCACCGTGGTCGAGTAGGCGCGCTCCGAGATCAGGACAACGCGCCGCTCCATGTCTTCGGCGCTCAGCCCGATGATAGCTCCAGGCCACGAAGACGACGGGGATATCGATCGACGGAAAGATGTCGACCAGCATGCGCGATACCGACAGGGTGCCCATCAGCATGATGAGCAATGCGGAGATCGCCATCGTATAGGGCCGTCGCAGCGCAGTGCGCACGAGGCTTATCATTCAGACCCCCCTGCCGTAGGCCGGCATTGTCGTTCCGCGCTTTTTTTGCGCGGCGGGGTGCCGGATGCGAATGCCACCACATTGCGGCACGGCTCCCTGTCGTTTCGCGGCGACGCGATGCGGCAGCTCCCGCACCTAAAATCCGCTAAAACGCGCCTGCTTTCAAGGCGATTGGGGGGACGCAGGATTGCGAGAAGTTAATGCAGGGCCGGCTGCATATTGTTGCAGCGCGTTATGAAAATTGCCTCGCCGAGCGTCCTGGAGCGGGGTGAGTTTGTCTCGAATCGCAACCGTTTTCTCCGCGGGAATGACCGGAGCTAAATCATCACGCTCTAACGCGAGGCGAGGAAGGCGCTAACCCGGCTTGCCGCGACCGGCTGATCGCCGAACAGCAGGTCGGCGATCTCCTGTTCTCGGGCGCCCGACACGATCGCATAGGGATCCGTCGGCGTCAGGTGATGGTCGACCACCAGCTTCGACAGCAACAGCCGCCGCGCATCGCCGTTGCGCTCGGCAAGCTGCGCGCCCTCCCACGCCAGCGTCACCGCGCTGGCCGTGTGATAAAGCAGGGTGGTGGCGCGCCGTGCATCGCCTTCATTCTCGGACGATGACGCAACCGTCGCAGCAAACTGGATCGCGCGATCGACGGCGTGCCTCAGCGTATCACGATAGCCCTGCGGGATTGCCCCGGACTCTTTCAACCGCGCATACAGGTCGGCTGCGAGCGCTGAACTCTGCGCCGTGGCGGCCGATCGCGCGGGTGATGGCGTCCAGCGCCACGATGTTGCTGGTGCCTTCCCAGATCGAGCCGAGATAGGAATCGCGCAGCACCCGCGCCGAGGCGAATTCCTCGACATAGCCGATGCCGCCGCGCATCTCGAGCGCGTCGCCGCAGACTTTTCGCGCATCGCGGGTCGAGCGGAATTTCAGCGTCGGCGTCAGGATGCGCAGCAACAGCGCCGCTTCCTGGCTGCCGGCCTGCTCGGCGCGATCGAGCGTCGACGCGGTGACAAAGCACAGCGACAGCGCCTGCTCCAGCGGCACCAGCAGCTTGAGCAACTGCCGCCGCGCCAGCGGCAGGTCGATGATGCGGTGGCCGAACGCGGTACGCCCGCGCGCCACGGTCAGCGCGTCGTGCATGGCGCGGCGCATCAGCGCCGTCGACTTCACGCCGTTCGACAGCCTGGACCAGTTCACCATTTCGGCCATCTGCACGAAACCACGGTCGAGGTTGCCGACTGCGTACGCAACCGCGCCTTCGAGCTTGATCTCGCCCGACGCCATCGAGCGGGTGCCGAGCTTGTCCTTGAGCCGCACGATCCGATAGGAATTCGGTGAGCCGTCGTCGAGCGTGCGCGGCAACAGGAACAGGCCAACGCCTCGTGTGCCGCCGGGTGCGCCTTCCGGCCGCGCCAGCATCATCGCCACCTTGGCATCGGCGTTGGAGCAGAACCATTTTTCGCCCGTGAGCCGCCAGTGATCGCCATCGCGCACGGCGGTGGTGGTCAGCTTGCCGACATCGGAGCCACCTTCCTTCTCCGTCATGAACTGCGCGCCCTGCGTCAGCTTGGTCATGTCGGTCTGGGTCAGGCCGTCGAGATATCTTGCCTTCAGCTTGGCGTCGCCGAAGCGCGACAGCAGCATCGCCGCGCCGTCGGTGACGTTGATCGGGCAGCCAAGTCCGAACTCGGCCTGGTTGAAGAGATAGGTGAAGGCGTGCTTGGCGGCAGCAGGATAGGTGTCCGGCCAGCCCAGAATGCCCTTGCGATGCGACATCGCGTGGATGCCGAACTGGCCGTAGGCCGCGTTCTCGAGTTCGCGATAGGCCGGATGATATTCGATCCATTGCACGTCGCGGCCGAAGCGGTCGCGCGGATGCAGCACCGGCGGATGGCGGTCGGCAAGCCGCGCGCAGGTATCGAGGTGATCACCGGCCAACGCGCCGAGCCGATCAAGATGCGGGATGATGTGGGTGACAAGCTTTTCCGGCAGATGAATCTGCAGGAGATCGCTGAGCGATTGATCGGCGCGGAAGAAATTGAGGCCGGTGGTGTCGGGCGCGATGGCGTCGGAGGCGTTGCGGGGCTTGGCTTGTACGGCTGTCATGGCCACCTCGGTGATTGTTGCTCCCTCCCCCCTTGTGGGGGAGGGCGGGGAGGGGGGTCGTTCGAGGGACTGCGGCCTCGCAACTCGCTACCACCCCCACCCCTAACCCCTCCCCACCGCAAGTCGGGCTTGCCCGACTTGCAAATCGTGATGCGAAACTCGGGCAAGCCCGAGTTTCCAGGGGAGGGGAACGCGCCCCGACGCCTTGGCGAGTGCGTGCGCAATCGCACAGCGCCTTCAAGCGCTAAGGTTTCTTCTTCTGTAATTGTACCACGGACGCGGAGGCGGCAAGGCTCAATCCGAGCAGGACGAACACGCTGCCGATGCCGGCGGCGGCCGCCACGAGGCTCGCCAGGAACGGCACGACGAAAACCCCGATGCGGTTGCCGACCATCCGCACCGAGTTGGACATCCCGAGCATTTCCGGCTTGGTGATCGCCATCAGCCCGGCGATCGAGATCGTCACCGAGATGCCGAGCGCAAAGCCCGTCAGCGCGATGGTCGCGTACATCAGCGCGATCGGCATGACGATCGCGAGCCCGCAATAGCCGGCGGCGCTGGCGAAGGTCGAGATCGCGGCAAGACGCCAGGTGCCCATCTTCGCATACAGCCGAGAGAACGAGAACCGCGCCACCATCGAGGCTGCGGCACGCACCGCCAGCAGCCGGCCGACATCATCGACCGAGGTACCGCGCGCTGCTCCCAGCAGCGGCATGTAGATCACGATCAGATCCTGCGCGACCACGCTGACGATGCCGATCGTGAACAGCCCGCCATAGCCGGGTGCCGAGACGACGTCGCGCAACGCGACCGGCTTGCCGTCGCCCGCCTTTGCTATGATCTTCTTGCTCGGCCGCAGGAACAGCGAACTCGCCATCTGCAGCCCGCACAACGAGAGGCCGATGCCGAACAGGAATGCGGTCGGCGGGATCGCCGCAGCGCCGCCGGTAAAGCCGACGATGTAGGAGCCCAGCCCCTGGCCGATGGCGTTGGCGACCATGTAGTTGCCGACCATCTTTTCCATCATGCCCGGGCCTTCCCGCCGCGCGCACAGCACCTGCAGGCCGACTGTCATCACCATGTGGGAGGCGCCGAGCACGGCAGTAAAGAGAATCAGCGTGAGCTGCGATTCGGCAACGAGGAAGCCGGCGCAACTCAAGATCATCAGCGCGGCGCCGTACCAGACCGCCCGGGCGTCGTTGCCTTTGTCGATGTAGCGGCCGAGCGCAACCGCCATCGCGATCGGCAGGATCGAGAACGCAGCCGCGATGATGCCGATGCCGACCACGGAAATGCCGAGTTCGACCGCGCGATACGATGTCGTAACACGGACCAGCGTGACGATCGTCTGCTCGAGGAACGATGTCGCCATCAAGGCTATGACGAAGTTGATGTTCATTGTCCTTGTGGCGACTCCGGCGACCGCAAGGTCGCATCAAAGCCGTGCTCTGACCATTGGCGCGGGAGACATGTTTCCATGCGCAGGGCGGGGGTGCGGTATTTGGAACGCGCGTATGCGGCCTCATGGTTCGAGACGCATCGCTATCGCGATACTCCTCACCATGAGGGTCTCCCCCTCATCCTGAGGAGCCCGGCGTAGCGCTCTTGCGCGTAGACGGGCGTCTCGAAGGATGAGGCCACCGACGCCGGCCTTCTACATCGCCTCTTTCAGCGCCGGCGGCAGTACCTTCGTCACCCACTGCGTCGCCTGGTCGTAGACGTGCGCGATCTGCAACAGCGACTGCTCTGCTCGCATCGGGGCGACGATCTGCATCCCCATCGGCAGGCCGCGCGCGCTGAAGCCGACCGGCACGCCGATCGCCGGACAACCGGAGAAGGTGACCGGGATCATCACTTCCATCCAGCGGTGATACACGTCCATCTTCTTGCCTGATATCTCCGCCGGCCAGTGGGTCCCGATGTCGAACGGGAACACCTGCGCGCTCGGCAGCACCAAATAGTCGTAGCGCTCGAACAGTTTGCGCACCACATGGTACCAGTCGGTGCGCACGTCGGCGGCGACGCGCACATCGATGCCGGAAATCTTCTGGCAGCGCTCGAACTCCCAGACGGCTTCGGGCTTCAGTTGCTTGCGTTTCTCCGGATCGGCATAGAGCGGCGCCATCCGCTTCCAGATGCCCCATGAGCGCAGCAGCGCCCAATTCTGGAAGATTTTCTCCGCATCGAAATCCGGCGTGACGTCCTCGACGATGCAGCCGAGACCTTCAAGTGTGCGGAGCGCGTTGCGGCACAATTCGAGCACGCCGGCCTCGAACGGAATGTGACCGCCGAAGTCGCCGATCCACGCAATCCGCTTGCCCTTGGGATCGAGCGCGAGCGGCGGTGTCGCGAGCGACTGCGGCTCCGGAATCGAATAGGGTCGCCGTGCATCGTAACCGGACTGCACCGCGAACAGCATCTGCAGGTCGGGAACGTTGCGCGCCATCGGCCCCATCACGCTGAAGCCGGGTATGAATGGATCTTCGTCAGTGCTTGGGACCCGACCGAAGGTCGGGCGCAGCGCAATCACGTTGTTGAAGGCGGCAGGATTGCGCAGCGAGCCGCCATGATCGCTGCCGTCGGCAACGGGTAACATCCGACATGCCAGCGCCGCTCCAGCGCCGCCACTTGAACCGCCGGGCGTCTTTGTGAGGTCATACGGATTGCGTGTCGCGCCGAACACCGGGTTGTAGGTTTGCGAGCCCAGCCCGAATTCCGGCACGTTGGTTTTGCCGATGATGATCGCGCCAGCATGGCGCATGCGTTCGACGAAGATCGCGTCGGCGACGGCAATATTGTCTCGGAATAGCGGTGAGCCCATCGTGGTCGGCAGGCCTTTGGCGGCCGCGAGATCCTTGATTGCCTGCGGCAGGCCGTGCAGCGGCCCGAGAATTTCGCCGCGCGCGACCTGCGCGTCGCGCTCGCGTGCCTCGGCGAGCAGATCGCTGCGTCCGCGCAGCGAGACGATGGCGTTGACCTTGGGATTGAACGTCTCGATGTGGTCGAGAAACGCGGTCATCACCTCGACGCACGAGACTTTCTTCGCGCGGATCGCCGCGCCGAGCGCCAGCGCGTCCATCAGCACGATGTCGGAGATTTTTCTCATCACGTCACCACGCGTGCGCCGCGCAGCCGTGAGATATCTGTGTCGCTGTAGCCGGCCTGGCGCAAAATCTCGTCGGAGTGCTGGCCAAGGTCCGGTGCGGGCCCCGGCTTCACCTTGGTCTCGCCACCGATGTGGAACGGGCTGTTGATGGTCTCGAAGGTGCCGTCGGCCGACGGGATGATCGCCTCCGCCGCGCGCATCTGCTCGTCGTCGAGCGCTTCGTCGAGGGTGGCGATGATGCCGAACGTGATGCCGGCTGCGTCGAGTTTCCTTCTGATGTCGGCCAAGTCCATGGCGCCAAAAATCTCATCGAAGATCGAGAGCATCAGCGAGGCGCTGGCGCGGCGCTTTTCCGCGGTGTCGAACCGAGGATCGGTGGCAAGGTCGGGCCGCCCGAGCGCCTCGGTCAGCACCGGATACTGCTTGACGTCGTTGACCATGGCGAGATTGAACCAGCGGTCGTCGCGGGTGCGATAGAGGTTGGTCATCGCGGTCTGCGTCTCGTGGCGCGGCGGCCGCGGCGGTATCACGGCGCCAACAAGGCGCGCCTGCACCAGGAAACCGTTGGACCACAGCCCGTTGGCGAGCAGCGACGAGGTGACCAGCCCGCCCTTGCCGGTTTGCTGGCGCTTGTAGAGGCCGGTGACGATCGCGCCATAAAGTGCCATGGCGCTCGGGTGATCGCCCATGCCGGCGACCGAGCGCGCCGGCGGCGACGACGCCTCGGGCTTTACGAGGTCCATCAAGCCGGAGCGCGCCCAGTAGGCGGTGGAGTCGAAGCCGGTCTTGTCGGCCTCGGGGCCGGTCTCGCCATAGGCGGTGAACGACGCATAGATCAGCCTGTCGTTGCGCGGGCCAAGATCTTCGTAGGCGACCTTCAACCGGCGGCGCACCGGCAGCGGCAGGTTGGTGATGAAGACGTCGGCGTCTTCGACCAGCTTGTACAGGACCGCAGCGCCCTCGGGCGATTTCAGGTCGAGCGCGATCGAGCGCTTGTTGCGTGCGCCCATCACCCAGCCGTAGTTCAGGTTGGCGGGGGCGGCGCCCGGACGCGTCGCGAGCGAGCGATAGGCGTCGCCTTCGCCTGGCGGTTCGATCTTGATGACGTCGGCACCGAAATCGGACAGCACGGTCGCGGCGAGCGGCGCGGCAATGAAGCTCGCGCAGTCGATGACCTTTAGCCCAGCGAACAGCCCGTTGCCCATGTTTTTCTTTCCCTCTTTTTCCGCTTCGTAATCCGTCACCCTGAGGTGGCCGCGCGATCGCGCGGCCCTCGATGGGCGACGCAGCCGCCGGGGCCGTTCATCCTTCGAGGCTCGCTGCGCTCGCACCTCAGGATGACGGGGAATTGGTCGATTGATCAAGCCTGCAGGTCAGGCGACGGCCTTCGCCTCCCTCAAGCGCGTGATATCAGCGGCAGTATAACCATACTCGCGCAGAATTTCGTCGGTGTGCTGGCCGATGCCGGGCGCCGCATCCGGCGCACGCTTGGTTTCGCCGTCGACCTGGAACGGTGAGCTCACCGTCTCGGCTGAACCGTCGGCGACCTTGACGATCGCGCCGGCATGGCGCGCCTGTTCGTCCTCGGCGATGTCGTCGAGCGTGCCGACCACGCCAAAGGTGATGCCGGCGTCGTCGAGAATCCTGCGCCACTCCGGCAGCGTCTTCTCGGCAAAAACCTTGTCGAAGATCGCGATCAGCTCCGGCGAATGCTTTTGCCGGTCCGGCTGCAGGTGGAAGCGCGGGATCAGGTCGGAGAGGCCGATCGCCTCCATGAACGGCGCGAACTGGCGCGCTTCGTTGACCATCGACAGGATGAACCAGCGATGGTCCTTGCAGCGGTAGGAGTTGCTCAAGGGATTGATGGTGTGGGTGCGCGGCGGTCGCGGCGGAAACTCGCTGCCGATCAGTCTTGCCTGCACGAGATAACTGTTCGACCACAGGCCGTTCGCGACCAGCGACGACGCCACCTGGCCGCCCTTGCCAGTACGCTCGCGGCGATACAGCCCGGTCATGATCGCACCGTAGAGCGCCATGGCGCTCGGGTGATCGCCCATGCCCGGCGTCGAGCGCGCCGGCGTCGCTTCGCCGTCGGGGCGGACCAAATCCATCAACCCTGAGCGCGCCCAGTAGGCGGTGGAATCGAAGCCGGTCTTGTCTGCCTCCGGGCCTGTCTCGCCATAGGCCGTGAACGAGGCGTAGATCAGCCGCGGATTTAAGGGCGCGAGATCCTTGTAGGCTGTCTTGAGCCGTCGCCGCACCGGCAGCGGCATGTTGGTGATGAAGACGTCGGCGGTCTTCACCAGACGCTGCAGCACCTCGTGGCCTTCAGGCGTCTTCAGATCGAGCGCGAGGCCACGCTTGTTGCGCGAGTTCAGCATCCAGGCGTAGTCGCGCGGTCCCTTCGGCGAGCCGGGCCGGGTGTGCAGCGAGCGGTAGAGATCGCCTTCGCCGGGAGGTTCGATCTTGATGACGTCGGCGCCGAAGTCACTCAGCACGGTTGCCGCGGCAGGCGCGGCAATGAAGCTCGCGCAGTCGATCACTTTCAGCCCGGCGAACAGTCCGTCGGCCATCTATCTCTGGTCCATACGCCAGAACCTCATACTGAGGAGCCATCCGACGCGCTCTTGCGCGGCGCATGGCGTCTCGAAGGATGAGGCCCGGGCCTTACGCCAGTTGTGGCCTCATGGTTCGAGACGCCCGCCTTCGGCGGGCTCCTCACCATGAGGCGAGAGGTTAACGCGCTTGGTTCGGCGCAAATCACCGCACGTTGCTGAACACGATCGTCCCCGACGCCGCGAACATGCCGCCGACGCCGTGACAGACCGAGATCTTCGCGTTCGGCACCTGCGCGGCGGCTTTGCCGCGCATCTGCCGCACGCTCTCCTGCAGCGCGTACATGCCGTACATGCCCGAGTGCATGTAACTCAAGCCGCCGCCATTGGTGTTGAGCGGCAGCTTGCCGCCCGGCCGCGTGTTGCCGTCGGCGATGAACTTGCCGGTCTCCTCATGCGGCATGAAGCCGAGGTCGCCGAGTCCATAGAGCGGCAGGTGCGCGAACGCGTCGTAGATCATCAGGTGATCGACGTCCTTGTGGGCGATGCCGGCTTCCTTGAACGCCAGCGGTCCCGCCACCTTGAACGCGCGCGAGGAGTTGAAGGTCTCCATCTGTGAGACCATCGGCGTCTCCACGCTCTCGCCGGTGCCCAAAATGTAGACCGGCTTGTTCGGGAAGTCCTTGGCGCGGTCGGCCGAGGTCAGGATCAACGCGCCGCCGCCGTCGGTGACGAGGCAGCACTGCAGGATGCGGAACGGGTAGGCGATCATCCGCGAGTTCAGCACGTCGGCAACCGTGATCGGCTCCTTCATGGTGGCGCGGGGGTTCTTCGCCGCCCACTCGCGCTGCACTACCGAAACCATCGCCATCTGCTCTTGCGTGATGCCGTGGGTCTTGAGGTAACGCAGCACGGGAATCGTGAACATCGACGGCGGGCCCGCCACGCCGAACGGATTTTCGAATTGCCCGTTCAGGCTTTCCGCGCTGACACCGCGCGGGGTGCGGCCGATGTTCGATTTGCCGGACTCGGCATGCGTGATGAGCACGGTCTTGCACAGGCCCGCCTCGATCGCCGCCGCCGCGTGGCGGACGTGGATCATGAACGAGCAGCCGCCGACCGAGGTGTTGTCGACCCAGGTCGGAGTGATGCCGAGATAGTGGCAGATCTGCTGCGGCTGCTCGACCGCGGTGGCAAAGCCATCGATATCCTTGATCGTCAGCCCGCAATCGGCGAGCGCGTTCAGCGCCGCGTCCGCATGCAGCTGAATCTGGGAGACGTCGGGGATGACGCCAAGCTTGGTGGTTTCGGCCGCACCGACGACGGCCACCTGATTTCTACGCATGGTGGTTATCCCTTCGCCGGAACGAACAACGGAAGCGTGATCTTGTCGTCAAGCTTCTCGAACTTGACCTGCACCTTCATGTCGAGCTGCAGCGCCTCGGGCGTCTGCGGGCAATCGACGATGTTGGTCATCATGCGAACCCCTTCGTCGAGCTCGACCACCGCGATCGAGTAGGGCGGCGTGAAGCCCGGCACCGGGCGATGGTGGATGACGTAGGAATAAAGAAAGCCCTTGCCGCTCGCCTTGAACACGCTGACTTCGCGGTTGCCGCAGGCCGGGCAGAACGGGCGCGGCGGGAAGTAGGCCTTCGCGCACTTGTTGCAGCGCTGCAGGCGCAGCTCGCCGGCATTGGTGCCGTCCCAGAAATGCTGGGTTTCCGGCGTCGGTTTCGGACGCGCGCGTTGCGGTTCGGCCATGGTGTGCAAGTCTCCCTGACGATCGATTGATGGAGCGGAAGGGTTCCGGCTCTCTTGCTTGTTGATGGGGGCATTTACCCACGTTGCGCGCGGGCGGTCCAGTGGGCGTGCTCCGCCCCTGACGCAGGCGGACTATGCAGTTGCCATTGCCCCTCGGTCGTCATGCCCGCGAAAGCGGGCATCCAGTAATCCGCAGCGGTCGAGATTGAGCCGCAACGCTCCGGGTTACTGGATCGCCCGGTCAAGCCGGGCGATGACATTGAACTGATACTGCGCAGAGAAAATCACGCCTTCTGCAGCAACTCTTCCTCTGCCATCTCCGGCAAATCCTGTTCCACCTCGCCATGCATGCGGTCGACCTTGCGCAGTTCGGGGAACAAGGCCGACGCCGCGGCCACCACAAGCAGCGTGCCGATGCCGCCGACGATTGCCGCGGGCGCAGCGCCGATCAGGCTCGCGACCAGCCCGCTCTCAAAACTGCCGAGCTGGTTCGAGGCGCCGACGAAGATCGACGACACTGCACTGACGCGCCCGCGCATCTCGTCGGGGGTTGCGATCTGCACCAGCGTCTGCCGCACCACGATCGAAACCATGTCGCAGCCGCCAAGCGCGATCAGCGCCAGAAACGACAACCAGAAATCCTGCGACAGCCCGAACACGATGGTAGCGATCCCGAAGCCCGCGACCGCCGTCAGCATCACCGCGCCGGCGTGGCGGCGGATCGGCAGCTGCGTCAGCGCTACGCCGATGATGAGGCCGCCGAGCGTCGGGCCCGAGCGCAGCACGCCGAGCGCGCCGGGCCCGACATGCAGGATATCGCGTGCAAAAATCGGCAACAGCGACGCCACGCCGCCGAGCAGCACGGCGAACAGGTCGAGCGAGATCGCGCCGAGCACGATGCGGTTGGCGCGCACATAGCCCAAGCCCGCAAAGGCCTTCTGCAGCGGCGAGCCGCCGTCGTTTTGCCGCGGCGTGCGCGGCGCCTTCACGGTGTACATCAGCATGGCCGCGAGCAGCGGCAGCGACGCCAGCAATAGAAAGATGCCGTCGTCGAGCGCGGCATAGGCGAAGCCGCCGATCGCGGGACCGATCATCGCCGCGAACTGCATCGACGACGACGAGAATGCGACCGCTTGCGGGAATTGGTCCCGCGTGACCAGCGTCGGCAGCAGCGATCCGGTCGACGGCAGCGCGAACGAGCGCGCGGAACCGACGACCAGCACCATGGCGTAAACCGGCCAGATCGTGGTGTACCAGTGCACGCAGGCATAAAGGCCGGCCGCGCCGAGCGCCTGCACGGTCTGCGAGATCATTACCACCTTGCGGCGGTCGTAGTGGTCGGCGGCGTAGCCGGCAACGGTCAGCAGCGGGATCGACGGAATGAATTGGACGAGCCCGATCAGCCCGAGGCTCAGCGCGCTGCCGGTCTTGCCATAGACGAACCACCCCAGCGCCACGGCCTGGATCATCAGCGCCGACGTCACCAGCACCCGCACCAGGATGAAGCGGATCAGGATCGGCTGACGGTAGACGTGAGAGGTCATACTTGGTTTTTCGTCATGGCCGGGCTTGTCCCGGCCATCCACGTTTTCTGGGCGGCTAAGACGTGGATGCCCGGCCTTGTGCCACGGCTGTCCGGTTCAATTTTGGTGGACAGGGTGCATGACGTGGATTCTTCTGTGCTTTGAGCGCTTCGCACACGTTCGAGACACGGAAGGAGGTCCGCGTCATGCGGCACCAGAATAGCGTATTTCATAGTCTTACAAAGTACGTTCCGTGGACGAAATTCGATCAGATTGTTGAGGACCATGTGGCCGACAAGCTGGTGTGCAAATTGACGACGAAGCGGCAATTTATCGCTTTGCTGTACGGGCAGTTCGGTGGGGCGACGAGTTTGCGCGCGATCGTGAACGGCATGGAGAGCCACGAGGCCCGGCTCTATCACCTTGGGGCAGCTCCGGTGAAGCGATCAACGATGTCGGATGCCAACACGGTGCGGCCGTGGCAGGTGTTCAGCGAGCTGTTCGCGCAGATGTTGCGGCAGGCCCATCGTGGTCTGCGACGGGCGAGCAAGGATGCGGTTCGGCTGGTGGATTCGACGAGCGTGAGGCTCTCCAGCCTGAGTGAAGATTGGGCGACCTTCTCAACCGGTGTTTTTGGCGCCAAGGTGCATGTTGTCTACGATCCCAAGGCTGAGCTTCCGGTCTACTTTGAGGTGACGGCCGCCAACATCAATGACATCACCCCAGCCAAGGCGATGCCGATCGAAGCGGGAGCGACCTATGTCTTTGATCTTGGCTACTACGATTATGGCTGGTGGGCCGCGCTCAATGATGCGGGTTGTCGCTTCGTGACGCGGCTGAAGAAGAACACGCCTCTGACCGTGGTGGGTGACAACCGTGTGCCCAAAAACAGCAATGTTGCCAGCGACCGGATCGGCCATCTGCCGCAGCGGCTCGCCGGCAGCCGCCACAACCCGATGCAAGATCCGGTTCGAGAGGTGTGCGTGATCACCGACGCCGGTAAGGAGCTACGTATCGTCACCAATGATCTTGACAGTCCGGCGCAGGAGATTGCCGATCTTTACAAGCAACGCTGGGACATCGAGTTGTTCTTCCGCTGGGTCAAGCAGACGCTGAAAATAACGCGCTTCATCGGTGTCTCGGAGAACGCGGTGCGTATCCAGATCGCCATCGCTCTCATCGCCTTCCTGATTTTGCGCCTCGCGGCAGCTGCTCAAAAGGCCGTCCGCAGTCCGCTCCAGTTTGCTCGATTGGTCCAGGCAAATCTCATGCAGAAACGGCGCCTCGACCGACTGCTCGGCTCCGACCAGCCGCCGCCAACAAATCCAAATCAGATGAGCCTCGGGTTATGCTGAAGTTGAACGGACAGCAGTGGCACAAGGCCGGGCATGACGCCCCTATGCGGCGCCGCAGTGCGCAGCGTTCACTTCGCCGTCGCCTTGGCGCCGTGCTTGTCAGGATCCTCGGCAAACACCTTTGCCGCGGCGGCATAGGCCTGCTGGTTGGCGCGCTGCTGTGGCGTGGCGTTGCCTTCTTCCGCGACCTTGCGGCCCAGCGCGACGAACGTGGGGATGTCGGCATCGGCCAGCGGCTTCATGCCTTTCTTGCGCGCCATCGCCTTCTCGACATAGGGCGCAAGCTCGGCCGCCTTCTTCTTCGCCCGCTCGGCTTCGCGCGCCTTGAATTCCGGCAGCACGTCCTTTGCGAACAGCTCGAGCGAATCGCAGATGTGCTCGTGCTTGTTGCGGCCGCCCTGCTGGATGAACACCGCCTGGTCGACGCCGGAGTCCTCGAACAGTCGCAGATGCGTGCGAAGGTCGTCCGGCGTGCCGATGCCGTGCTCGGCGCCGGCCGGCGGCAGCGCGCCGCGCGCCTTCTCAAAATTGTTCCAGATGTTGGTGCGGCCCGGCTTGTGCTCGCCGAACACGTAGTGGTGCGCAAGGCCGTATCGGAAAAAGCGCAGGCCGTCCTCGCCGCGTCGCTTCGCCTGCTCGGCATCCGGATGGATCGAGAAGCCGGTCACCATCGCGACGTTTGGATTGACAGTGTGCCCGATCGGCGTGCACTCGTTCTTGAAGATCGCGTAGTAGTCATCGACCCACTGCTTGGCCTCGCGCGGATCGACGAAGGCGAAGGTGAGCGCGCCGATGCCGAGCTTGGCCGCGAGCTTGATGGTCTCGCGGTTCGAGCACGCGACCCACAGCGGCGGGTGCGGCTTCTGCACCGGCTTCGGCACGATGTTGCGGCAGGGCATCTCGAAGAAGTCGCCCTTGTAGCCGGGGTAGGGATTCATCGCGAGCATGTTGGCGCACTGCTCGACGCCCTCGAACCACATCCGCCGCTTTTCTTCCTTGTCGAAGCCGACGTTGAAGCCGCCGAGCTCCATGATCGACGCGCTCTCGCCGGTGCCGAACTCGACGCGGCCGTTGGAGACGAGGTCGAGTGTGGCGATGCGTTCCGCAACGCGCGCCGGATGATTGTACTTCGGAGCCATCAGGCAGATGCCGTGGCCGAGCCGGATGTTCTTGGTGCGCTGCGAGCACGCGGCGAGGAAAACCTCCGGCGCCGAGGAGTGTGAGTACTCTTCGAGAAAATGATGCTCGACCTCCCAGGCGTAGTCGATGCCGAGCTTGTCGGCGAGTTCGACCTGGTCGAGCGCTTCCTGGAACAGGCGCTGCTCATCGCCCTCGTTCCACGGCCTTGGCAATTGATGTTCGTAGAAAATGCCGAATTTCATGGGCGGATCCTCTTATCTTATCGTTCTTGTTGTGATCTTTGTTCGTTACACGAATTTGTCTCGCGGATGCGTCGCTTGGGCAAGCCCGATTTTTGCAGCGGCTTGTGCGTTTTCCGTCATTCCGGAAGCCGCGGAGCGGCTGTCCGGAATCCATAACCACCACAGGGAGTATGGATTCCGGGCCGGCGCCTGACGGCGCATCCCGGAATGACGTGCTTGGATGTACGGCCCCTTCCTTGTCCGTACCGCCAAAACCGGCAACAATGGCCAAAAGCAACAACGGGTGCACGGGGAAATCACATGCTCAGCGAGGCCGAAATCGCCCGCCATGCCGCGCGAATTCGGGACGACGGCTTCACCGTGATCGAGAATGCGGCCGATCCGGTATTGGTGCGCGGGCTCATTGCGGCGGTCGAGCGAATCGAGCGCGAGCACGACCTGAAGGCGGCGAAGACGTCGTTCGAGGGTTTCAAGACGCTGCGCGTCAACAACCTGCTCGCGTATGACGAGATTTTTTGGCAGGTGCCGCTGCATGACAACGTGCTTCCCATTGTCGAGCGGGTGCTGGACAAGGAATGCCTGCTGTCGTCGTTCTGCTCGCTCGTGCTCGGCCCCGGACAGGAAGCCCAGCCGATCCACGAGGACACCCAGCTCATCCCGCTGCCGCGGCCGCACATCCCGATCACTGTGAATGCGATCTGGGCCTTGACGGATTTCACGGCCGACAACGGCGCGACGCGCATCGTGCCCGGCAGCCACAAGCGCGATCACGCGCCGGAGTACGGCAAGGCCTATGACACCGAGATCGCGACGATGCCGGCGGGCAGCGTGATGCTGTTCGACAGCGCGTTGTGGCATGGCGCGGGCGCCAATGGCAGCACTGCGCGCCGCTTTGCGTTCTCGTGCGCCTATTGCTGGGGCTGGATGCGCCAGCAGGAGAATCTGCAGCTCGGCATCCCGCGCGAGATCGCGCAACGTTTTCCGCGTCGCCTGCAGGAGCTTTGCGGTTACAGCGTCTACAAGGGCCAGTTCGGCCACATCGACAACCGCGACCCTATCGAACTGCTTGGGCGCGAGCGCGGCAAGCGCATGGTCTGGGAAGCGACCGACGCCAAGGCGGCGCGCGCCAAGCAGACAGCACAAAAGGCGTAGTGACAACGGATTGAAAGCGGCAACAATGGCCGCAACGAGAGGCCGGTCGGCTGAGCCGGCAACGAGACGATGGGAGATAACGAGACGATGGGAGATATTGTGATGTTGAGACGGTTGCTTGCGCTTGCAGCGGTGACGGCGATGTTGGTGGCGCCGACGCTTGCCGGCGCCGACGATTATCCGGTGCGGCCGATCAAGCTGGTCAATCCGTTCCCGGCCGGTGGGCCGGCTGACATCATCGCGCGCACCGTCGGCCAGAAGATGTCGGAGATTCTCGGCCAGCCGATCGTGGTCGAGAGCCACGCGGGCGCCGCCGGCATCACCGGGGTGGATTTCGTCGCGAAAGCCGCGCCCGACGGTTACGTGATCGGCATCTCCAGCCCCGGCGCACTCGCGATCAATCCGAGTGTGCAGACCAATATGCCGTACAACGTGCAGAAGGATCTGGCGCCGGTCAGCCTCGTCGTGCGCGTGCCCGAAATGGTGGTCGTTGGATCGAAGGTGCCGGCCAAGACGCTGCCGGAGTTCATCGCCTACGCGAAGGAGAAGAACGGCGCGCTCAATTTCGGCTCGACCGGACCGGGCGGCATGCCGCACCTTGCCGCCGAGTTGCTGCTGCTCAAGGCCGGCATCAAGGCGACGCATGTGCCCTACAAGGGCGCGGCGCCCGCGGTGAACGACCTGCTCGGCAACCAGATCGATTTCATGTTCGCCGATATGCCGATCCTGTTGCCGCATGTGAAGGCCGGCACGTTCGCGGCTCTCGCGATCGGCAGCACCAAGCGTTCGCCGGCGCTGCCTGACCTGAAGACCACGGTCGAGCAGGGCTTTCCCGACGTGCTCGCCGACAACTGGTACGGCATGATCGTGCCGGCGGCGACGCCGCCCGCGATCATCGCCAAGCTCAACACCGTGGTGAATCAGGCGCTGAAGGATCAGGGCGTGATCGACAAGCTGGCGCTGCAGGGCATCACCGCCGAAGGCTCGACGCCTGAAGAGCTGGCCGCATTGATCGCGTCGGAAACCAAGCGCTGGGGCGACGTGATCCGCCAGGCCGGCATCAAGATCGAATAATCTTGTTCCCATCGTCATGGCGAGCCACCGGGTCCGGCCGAAGGCCGGCCCGATGATAAACTCCGCGAAGCAATCCAGAGCTTTAGAAGAAAAGAGCTGGATTGCTTCGTCGCTTCGCTCCTCGCAATGACGAAATTCAATAGTGCGCGAGGGAGACTAAGAATGATCAACTTCCATCCGGGAGCCGCAAAGCTCCGTTACGCGCGCGACGGCGAAAGCGGCCCGAGCGTCGTCTTGATCCACGAGCTCGGCGGCAGCCTCGACAGCTGGGACGGCGTCGTTGCGGCGCTGGAGAAGGACTTTCGCATCCTGCGCTACGACATGCGCGGCGCCGGCCAGTCGGAGACGCCGGCGAAGAGCTTTACCCTCGACGACTGGATCGAGGATTTGCACGACCTGCTCGCCGCGACAAAGCTGCCGCAGCCGTATCATCTCGTCGGCGGCGCGGTCGGCGCGCTGATCGCAACCGGCTACGCGTTGAAATATCCGCGTGAGCTTGCCAGCGTCACGTTGCTCGCGGCCGCGCTCGGCGCCAGCCCGGCGCGGCGCGAGGAGATGATTGCGCGCACCAAAGTGGTGCTGGAAAAGGGCATGGCCGAGATCACCGATCCCGCGCTGGCGAAGTCGTATCCGCCGGCGGTCCGCCACGATCCCGCGCGCTTCGCGCGTTTCCGCGAGGGCATGCTGCACGCCAATGTGCAGGGCTATGTCTATTGCAACCTGGTGCTGGCCAACACCAATCTGGAGTCGCGCCTGCACGAGCTGAAGGTGCCCACGCAGTTCATCGCCGGCGTGCATGATCCCCTTCGCACGCCTGCGATCGTCTCGGACCTCGCCGCAAAAGTGCCGGGCGCAAAATACGAAGCCGTCGACTCCGGCCACTTCATGCACGTGCAGACGCCAGAGCTCGTCGCCGACAAGATCCGCGCGTTCGTAATGGCGCATGTGAAATGACGTTCTCGCGCGCACTTCTCTCCTCATGGTGAGGAGCAGCGCGCAGCGCTGCGTCTCGAACCATGAGGCCCGGGCGGTGGCCTCATCCTTCGAGACGCCCGGCTTCGCGCAAAAGCGCTACGCCGGGCTCCTCAGGATGAGGAGCGGAGTTCGTGACAAGTAAACAAATCAGGAGCAAAAAATGCCAGGCCGTCTCGCAGGCAAGGTCGCACTCATCACCGGCGCCGGCTGCGTCGGGCCGGGCTGGGGCAACGGCCGCGCCGAGTGTGTGCTGTTCGCGCAGGAAGGTGCAAAAATCTTTGCCGTCGATCGCGACATGAGCCAGATGGACGAGACCATCGGCCGCTTGAAGCAGGCCGGCGCCGATTTTGCGGTTCATTCCTGCGATGTCACCGATTCAAGACAGGTCGCCGCGATGGCCGAGGCCTGCGTCACCCGCTTCGGCCGCATCGACATTCTCGTCAACAATGTCGGCGGCTCGGCGCCCGGCGGTCCGGTCGAGATGGCGGAGGAGGCGTGGGACGCCCAGGTCGATCTCAACCTCAAGAGTATTTTTCTCACCTGTAAATACGTGATCCCGGTGATGGAGGCGCAAGGCGGCGGCGCCATCGTCAACACGGCGTCAGCCTCGGGCATGCGCTACACCGGCGCGGCGCAAGTCGCTTACGCCGCCTGCAAGGCCGGCGTGATCCAGTTCTCGAAAGTGGTCGCGGTGCAGTACGCGCCGAAGAAAATCCGCGTCAACACGCTGGTGCCCGGGCAGCTGCACACGCCGATGGTCGAGGCGCGGCTTGCCAGGACCCGCGCCGGCGGCGACGTCGAAAAACTGCTGGCGCAGCGCCAGTCGCGCATTCCGCTCGGCTTCATGGGCGACGGCCGCGACACCGCCAACGCCGCGCTCTATCTTGCCTCCGACGAAGCCCGCTTCGTCACCGGCACCGAACTCGTGCTCGATGGCGGCATGACGGCGCGGTGCGATTAGGAGTCTTGCCTTGCCACCTCGATCCTCATGGTGAGGAACGCGCCCCGACAGCAGGCATCGCGATGGTAGAGGATCCTCCGGCAACGTCACGGCGTGCTGGCGACCGCCTTGAAGCGTCCATATTGCCGATGGAGAAGTCGCCGGATGTCGGCGCTTGCTTGGTGCGCATCGGGCGCTTCGGGGGGACTATGGCACGTCGTGCAGTTGGCCGAGCAATTGCAGTCTTTCTGTTGCTGGCGGCAGCTCCGGCAATCGCGGCTGAGTTCCCGGCAGAACAAATCTCCGCCTTCCGCCTGAAGCATGGCGAAGTCCGCGTGGTACGTGATGCAACCCTCGACGGCATCGCGCTGGAGCAGGCACGTGCGATGGCGGCGAAGGACAATCTCAGCCATGAGGTCCTCGGCCCGTTCGCCAGGCGGATTGCTCCGGCGGGTGCGGGACGTGCTGCTGAGAACATCGCCTACGGCTACGAGAGTTTCGAGAAGACGCTGCGCCAGTGGATCGACTCCTCCGGGCACCGCAAGAACCTGCTGCTGCACAATGCCTCCCGCGTCGGTATTGCGAGCGCCAGGGATGCAAGCGGCAAGCGAACGTACTGGGCCATGGTCATCGCAGGCGATTACGAGGCAAAGCCGGCCAGGGGTAAGAGCAGGAGAGACAAGGAGCCTCTCGTTGCCGTGAAACGTGACGCCGGTCCCTCAGCCCGGACCAAATCCACCGACTGCCATATCAGGGTGCTCAGTCTTTGCCTTTGAGGCGTCGCCTCGCATCCGTCACATCGCCTTGTACTTCGAATCCGCCGGATGCACGGCGCGGAAGCCGACCATCAGCCGGTTCCAGCTGTTGATCTGGCAGATCGCCATGGTCAGATCGACGATCTCCTTTGGCGTGAACTGCGCTTTCACCGCCTCGTAGGCTTCGTCGGGCGCGTGCGTCTCCGACACCCGCGTCAGCGCCTCGGTCCATGCCAGCGCGGCGCGCTCGCGTGGGGTATAGAGCTGCGACTCGTGCCACGCATCCAGGAGGTAGAGCCGCATCTCGCTTTCGCCGGCGGCGCGGGCGTCCTTGGTGTGCATGTGAAGGCAAAAGGCGCAGCCATTGATCTGCGAGGCGCGGATTTTTACCAACTCCAGCAACGCGTGATCGAGCCTGCAGCTCTTGAGATAAGCCTCCATGTCGTACATCGGCTTGAACGCCTCGGGTGCTGCGGTCCTGTAGTTCAGTCGCTGGTCCATGGATGCTCCGATCTGCAGGCCTGATCTTGCGGTGCGATTACGCCGCCGTCTTGTGCTTGTTGTCCTCGGGATGCACGGCGCGGAAGCCGATCGCGATTCTGTTCCACGCGTTGATGGTCGAGATCAAGAGCGTGAGATCGACGATTTCCTTCGGCTTGAACTGTGCCTTCACGGCCTCATAGGCGTCATCGGGCGCATGGGTTTCCGACACCAATGTCAGCGCTTCGGTCCAGCCCAGCGCGGCGCGCTCGCGCGGCGTATAGAGTTGCGACTCGTGCCAGGCATTGAGCAGATACAGCCGCTGCTCGCTCTCGCCGGCGGCGCGGGCGTCCTTGGTGTGCATGTGCAGGCAATAGGCGCAGCCGTTGATCTGCGAGGCGCGGGTTTTGACCAACTCGATCAGCTTCTGCTCGAGCCCGCAGGTCTTGATGTAGGCTTCCATGTCGAGCATCGGCTTCAATGCTTCCGGCGCCGCTTGATAGTAATTCATGCGGGGTTGCATTTGGTTTCTCCTTTCGGGCTGGGGTTTGCTTTCAAGACGAGGCAGTGCGGGCGAATGTGACGTGGTGCCTCAACAATGAGGAACAAGCTACCCGCGCCAGCCCTTCGGCTTTGCCAGGAACTTCTTCGTCTTCGTCCCGTTCCCTCAGCCAGCCCGACCAGCGGCTCATCACCTTGGCCATCCGCGCCGGCTCGACGCCGAGCTGCGCCATGGCGACGCCGCCATTCACGCTTTCGCGATACTCCGCGATCAGGCCGTCGCGCAGCGTGAACTGGCTCATGCCGTCGATCACGACGAACTTGCCCTTGTAGTCCGGAACGAGCGACGTGAAACTAGATAACGACCAGGCGTAGCCCAGCGTTCCGTTCAGCACCGGGTCGAAGAACTCCCACCGATAATCAACATCCGCATCGCGCCGGAACAGGCCGGTCAGCATGTGCGCGATGTCGGCGCGGCCGGTGTGCGGCCCATAGATGTAATCGTGGTAGGTCGCGTCGGGTGTGAAGCACTGCGCGAAGCGTTCGCCGTCGGCGGCCTCCGCAGCCAGCGTCATGGTGTCCAGCAGCGTTGCAAATTCAGTAATGTCCATGAAGTTCGCCTCCTTGCGGACGACGCCAAGCGCAATCAATTGCCGAACACGTTGCCGTTCTGAACCGAGCAGCTGGTGCCGGAAACCTTCGCCGACTTGATCTCGAGTGGCGCTCCGCTGACCATCGAGCGGCTCCTGGCGATCGTGTTGGCGCCTTCGCGACCGAGAATAACGTTGGCAGCGCAGCTTGAGAAATCCTGACTGAATTCGATTCGCGCCATCCGCGCGCCGCCGGCCATCTGGTTGGTCACGATCAACGTACGACCGCTGACATGGGCAGCCTGGTTACCGGCGGATTCGCCGCTGACGCTTTCGCGCGAACCCGTACCGCGCGGTCGCCTGCTCGAACCTTTGGAGGCCATCGCGGTGCGTTTGGCGAAAACGCGCCCCTCGGACGAGATGTAGACGTTGAGGGTCTGTGGGACAGATCGCGACGAGAACTCCTTCTCGCCGCCCAGGCGCTGCTCGCGTTCCTCCGTCCACGATGCGGTGACCGATTTGCCGCGCAGTTGGGCGGGTGCTTGTGCGCAGGCGGCATTGGCCGAAAGCATTGCGAGCGTAAGCGCCATGATCATTCGAATTTTCACGTTTCGTCTCTCGCTCGTTGTTGAAAGACCATTTGCGAACGCTGCACCGGAGGCTCAATCGTCGCAACGCTATTCTCCCATCTTGCTGCCGCATAGCCTAGCCACGTCGCGGAACGGTTGCTCCAGTGAGAGGGTGGTGTACCCTTGAGACGAACCAACTCGCGTTCCTGCGCAGCTGCCGGGAGCACGTGGAGGAAAAGATGGTGGAGGGAACGCGTTTGTCTGTCATCATTCCCGGCGGGGTCGACTGCGACCTGCATCCGGCATTGCCGGGCATCCGCAGCCTGGTGCCGTATCTCAACGACTATTGGCGGGACCAGGTGGTCAGCCGCGGCATGGTCGATCTGGTCTCGGCGTCCTATCCGCTGAATTCGCCGATATCGGCGCGTCCCGACTGGCGGCCGAAGGAGGGCAAGGCCGGCGCCGATCTCGCGGCGCTGCAAGAGCCACGCGCTCGATCCGTTCGCACGCAGTATGCGATCTGCAATCCGCTCTATGGCGTGCAGATGGTGTTTTCCGAGGACATGCAGGATGCGTTCTGCCACGCGCTGAACGACTGGCTCGTGAAGGAGTGGCTCGACAAGGATTCGCGTCTGCGCGGCTCGATCGTGATCCCGACCCAATCGGTGGAAAAGTCGGTTGCCGAGATCGAGCGCTGCGCCGCCGACAAGCGATTCGTCCAGGTGCTGATGCTGGCCTCGGGCGACAATCCGCTGGGGCGCCGCATGTACTGGCCGATCTATGAGGCGGCGGAAC
Source organism: uncultured Alphaproteobacteria bacterium (assembly GCA_963763485.1). Taxonomy (GTDB): domain Bacteria; phylum Pseudomonadota; class Alphaproteobacteria; order Rhizobiales; family Xanthobacteraceae; genus CAWCKS01. Next base: position 302,475 of record CAVXOW010000005.1, read on the forward strand.
GGCTCGGCCTCGTGATCGGCGTCCACGCCGGCTCGAACTATCACAACCAGCCGACCCCGGTCGGCTGGGGCTCCTACCACGTCGAGGACTATGTCGCGAACGCGCAGGCGTTCCAGACCCAGCTGACAAACATCATTATCGAGGGTGTTTTTGCCAAGTTTCCGAAGCTGAAGATGGTTTTTCTGGAATCTGGCTTCACCTGGTTGCCCACGTATCTCTGGCGGCTCACGAAATTCTGGCGCGGGGTGCGGATGGAAACCCCCTGGGTCGACCGCGCCCCGCTCGAGATTGTGCAGAGCAACATCCGTTTTTCGCTGCAGCCGGTCGATGCGCCACCCAATGAACCGGAAACGCTGAACCGCGTCTTTGAACATATGCAGTCGGACGAATTGCTACTATTCTCCACCGACTATCCGCACTGGCAGTTCGACGGCGATGCCGTGCTGCCGGAAGGGATTTCGTCAGATCTTGTCCGCAAGATCATGATCGACAATCCGCATGCGACCTACCCGCGTTTGCGCGCGGCCTGACGGAGAGCGCTTCATGAACATGCAATTGCGCCCGGGCTCGGAACTGCAAACGGCCACCGCCGTGAAGCCGGCGATCGCCGATTGCGACATTCACCCGACCCGCAAGAACCTGCGCGACATCTATCCCTATCTCGAGAAGCGCTGGCAGGATCACCTCGATACCTACGGCCTGCAATACTACCAGGGCATGCTGACCGGCCCGCCCTATCCGAAGGGCCAGCCCAACGCATCGCGCCGCGACGCGGTGCCGCCGGAAGGCGGGCCGCAGGGCTCGTCGCTGAAGTTCATGCAGCAGCAGCACCTCGATCCGAACAACGTCGCGCTCGGCATTCTCTGCCCGCTCTCGAACCAGGGCCTGCGCAACCATGATCTCGGTGCGGCACTCGCGCACGCGATCAACGACTGGCAGATCGCGGAGTGGACCAGTCAGGACAAGCGGCTGCGCGCCTCCGTCGTGGTGCCGACCGAGGACGGCCCGGCGTGTGCCGCGGAAATCGAGAAGCGCGCCGGCGACAGGAATTTCGCGCAAGTGCTCGTCATGAGCCGCAACACCGAGCCGCTCGGGCAGCGCCGCTATTGGCCGATCTATCAAGCCGCTGTCGAAGCCGGCTTGCCGATCGGCGTGCACGCGTTCGGCTATGGCGGCCACCCCATTACGTCGGGCGGCTGGCCGAGCTTCTACATCGAGGAGATGGTCGGCCATGCGCAGTGCCAGCAGTCGGCGCTCGCCAGCATGATCTTCGAGGGCATTTTTGAGCGCTTCCCGAAATTGAAAGTCATTCTGATCGAAAGCGGCTTCGGCTGGGCGCCGTCGCTGGCGTGGCGGCTCGACAAGATGTGGGAGCGGCTGCGCTCGGAAGTGCCGCACGTGAAGCGGCCGCCGTCGGAATACATCCGCGACCACGTCTGGTGGTCGACGCAGCCGATGGAAGAGCCCGACAACCGCAAGCACCTGTTCGAGACGGTGGAGTGGCTCGGCTGGGACAAGCTGATGTTCGCGACCGACTATCCGCATTGGGATTTCGACGATCCGTCGCGGGTGCTGCCGACCGGCGTGTCGAAGGAAAACCAGGACGCATTCTTCATCGGCAATGCGCGCAAGGTGTTTGGTATCGCCGCTTAAGCAAGATCGATGAAGTTGATCTACAGAGCAGCGGTAAGTTCAGACTACTCCCTCCCCCCTTGTGGGGGAGGGTTGGGGAGGGGGGTCCATCGAGGGACTGCCGCCTCGCGACCCACTACGACCCCCACCCCTAACCCCTCCCCACAAGGGGGAGGGGAAAATAACAAGTCCCCCGCATGACTCGTCACGTCATTGCCGCGGTGAGCGAACTGCCGCCGGGGTCGCGCAAATTCCTCGTTCTCGAAGACCGTCCAATCGCCATCTTCAATGTGAAAGGCGAGTTCTTCGGCCTGCTCAATCGCTGTCCGCACCAGGGCGCGGCGCTCTGCGAAGGCCCCCTGATCGGGCTTGCCGAAGCCGATCTCCCCGGCGACATCCGCTACACCCGCCAGGGCGAGATCCTGCGCTGCCCCTGGCACGGCTGGGAGTTCGACATCCGCACCGGGCAATCCTATTGCGATCCGAAGAAATTCCGCGTGCCGGCCTACGAGGTCAACGTCGAGCCGGGCACCAGCGTGGTGAAGGGGCCCTACATCGCCGAGACGCTCAACGTCGCGGTCGAGAACGACTACGTCGTGGTGGAGCTTTGTGATCCCGCGCAGCGCACCTTCTCCTCATCCTGAGGATCACGGCGAAGCCGTGCGTCTCGAAGGATGAGCGCCACCGATCGGGCCTCATGGTTCGAGACGCGCTTCGCGATCCTCACCATGAGGGGCCGAAGCAAGATGAAACAAAAAATGCTCCAGCAGATCACCGATTTTCATGACGAAGGCGCGGAGCTCCGCGCGCTGCTATCGACGCTCACCGACAGCGATTGGGAGCGCAAGACGTTGTTCAAGGACTGGACCGTCAACGACGTCGTGCTGCACCTGCATTCGGGCGACCTCAACGCGGCCGCCTCGGTGCGCGATCCGGCCGAATACGAGGCGCTCCGCCGCGACATTCAGGACAAGCGCAAGGGCGGGATGTCGCTCGTCGCGGAAACGCGCGAGCGCTATCCCGGCTTGCGTGGCAAGGCATTGCTGGCGCGCTGGTGGGCCCAACTGGAACAGCTGTGCGAGTTATTGGCCGCAAAAGATCCGGCCGCGCGGCTGAGCTGGGCCGGCCCGACCATGGCGGTGAAAATGTTCACCACGGCGCGACAGATGGAGACCTGGGCGCACGGCCAGGAAATCTATGACGTGATGGGGCGCGAGCGCGTGTTCCACGATCGCCTGCGCAACGTCGCCGAGATCGGTGTGCGCACCTTCGGCTGGACCTTTGCCAACCGCAAGCAGCCGCCGCCCGGCGACGTTCCCTATGTGCGCCTCAAGGCACCGTCGGGCGCGATCTGGGAATGGAACGCGCCGTCGGCCGAGAACGTCGTCGAGGGCGACGGCGTCGAGTTCTGCCAGGTCGTGACGCAGACGCGTAATGTCGGCGACACCTCGTTGAAGGTCACAGGCGACGTGGCGCGGCAATGGATGGCGCTGGCGCAATGCTTTGCCGGCCCGCCCAACGACCCGCCGGCCAAGGGCGCGCGGTTCAAGGCAAAGAACTGAATCTCAGATTCACGCGACCAAGAGTCGCACGAAAATCGCGAAAAGCGATGCTGGTTCAGCCTATTGCGCGTCACCGGTGGTCGCGCAGTTTACGGCGCAAAACTCGAGCGCGCCTTGACGCCCCAGTGGCCGTTTTCGTTCGTCACGACGTAGATTAAATCGTAGCCGCTGATCACGCTGCCGTCCTTGCGGTAGCGGGTGAAGCGGGTGTCGAAATGCACTTTGTCGGCGCCGGCATGGATCACATTGCGCCGGTCCCACTTCGAGTGATCCCATTCCTTCAGCGCCTCGGTCTGGTAGCGCTTCGGCGTGAAGTCTTCCTTGTTGAGGATGACCATCTTGCCGGACGCGATACGTACCGATGGAAAGTTGAACGTTCTGGCGTGGGCCTCGGGATCGCGCGCGTTGAACGCGGTCATGAAGTCGTCGAGGCATTTCATCGCCGCGTTGATCGCGGCTGTATGGTCGGTCATCGCTTCTTCAGCTCCAGTTTCGGAGCGTCGAGCTTAACCGGCGGCTCCGACGAACTGAAGAGGCGTCGCATCAGGACGCGATAGAGCGTGATCGGAATATCGACGATTGCCGGCATCGGATCGTCGAGCGCAAAGGTCGAGAACACCAGGCGCCGCTTCAGGCTCGCCAGATAGACATCGATGTCGAGCTGGTCGCGCGCGATAAGGTGCAGCGCGGCCGCGATATCGCGTGTGGTGTGCACCCATGCAACATCGGTTTTGGCCACGGCGGGGCGCACCGGCTTGCCGCTGGCGATGTTCTGCATCGCCTGCGCAAAATTCAAACCCGCCGCGTCGCACAGCGCGATCCACGACCAGGGCCGGGGATTGACGTCGAGGATCTTGTGAACACGCTCGCGCGCGTCGAACTTGTATTCGATTTCGACCAACCCCTCGAAATTGCTGGTGCTGAGCAGCTTGACCGAGGCTTGCCGCACGGCCGCGTTTGGCCAGACCTCGACGAATGTCGAGGTATAGCTGAACTCGATCGGATACTGCCGCGTCCGCCGCGCGGTCATGTCCAGGACCGGTGCGCCGGCGTGCCACAGCGCGGCGTAGGAGAACTGCGTTTCGCCGCCGCCCTCGATCAGCTCCTGCACCACGACGTTGTCGGGCCCGACCAGTTCGGCGGCCTCGCGATAGCGGGTCACGAACTCGTCCCGCGTATTCGCGCGCCAGGCCTTTGCGCGGGTGAAGGCGTTCGGCGCCAGGCGTTGTGCGGGCTTCAGTACGACCGGAAAGGTCATCTCGATCGAAGCGGCTTCGCTGTCCGAGCGTACGCGAAAATTCTTCGGCACGGCGATGCCGGCCTCCGCCGCGCGCTGCGCCAGCAACTGCTTGTCGCATAGCACATTCAGGCTATCCCAGCCCGAGCTGAACAACCGGAACGTACCGCTAAGCCGCTGCTGCTCCGACGCCACCAACTTCACCTCGGCATCGCCGCACGGCAGCAGTAACCAGTTGCGGAATCCGTGAGTTGAAGCGAGGATGAGCAGGTTGTCGGCGGCATCAGGCGCGTCGGGCCCCGCCCAATCGAATTGACGGCGGACGAAGTGCGACCAGCGCGGCAGCGGGTGATCGTTGGTGACGAGCGCAACGGGAATGCCAAGCCGCCCGAAGCTCCGGGCCATGGCCAGCGCGCCATGGGCGCCGCCCAGCAGCACGACGCCAGCGAGCGGTTCGCCCGTTACCATGTTCGGATCAGGCCGCATCGACACGACGGAAACCGTTCCACACGGCCGTAGCGGCGCCTGACGTGAGCACCGTCAGCAACCGTTCGTCCTGGTAGTTGCCGTTCAGCGACAGCCGCGGCAGCGCCATCAGGTGCGCGGCATTCTCGGCGAACACCATGCCCGGCCGCGTCGTCACCGCGGTCTTGAAGCCGACCTTGGCGGCGATCGCAAAATCGCGCGCGGTGGCGGCGAGGCGATCGCCGTAGGGATAGGCGAGATGATCGGCCGGCAGGCCGAGCTTGCTCTGAACGGCGGCGCGGCTCATCGCCATCTCGCGTTCGGCGTTCTCGGCGCTCGCGTGCGCGAGATTGCAATGGCTCATGGTGTGCGCGCCGATCGTGACCAGGGGATCGGCGGCAAACGATGTCAGTTCCTGCCAGGACATGCAGAGTTCGGGCGCGATCGCCGTCTCGTCGACCTGATGCCGGCGGCACAGATCCGACATCGCGCTCGCGACCTCGTGGTCGGTTGGCATGCCGCGTAGCCAGTCGTGCAGCGTCGCGAACGCCTCGGCCTTGGCCTCCGCGGTCGAGGCATCGATGCGCGTGTCGATGCCGCCGATCGGCGCATCGATCACGTCCGAATTCCTGATCACGCGTTCCAGCGCGACCCACCAAAGCCGGCCATGCCCGCAGGCGAAATCGCCGGCGACATAGACCGCGAATGGCGCGCCGAACTCGCGCATGACCGGCAGCGCATGGTCGCGGTTGTCGCGATAGCCGTCGTCGAAGGTGAAGCAGGCGAAGCGCCGCGACAGGTCGCCCGTGGTCAGGCGACGGTGCATCTCGTCGAGGCTGACGATGTCGACGTCGAGCTCGCGGATGTGCGCCAGCGTCTGCCGCAGGAACTCCGGCGTGATTTCGAGATGACGGTTCGGCTGGAATGCGTCGCTGCGCGGCGGCCGCACGTGGTGCAGCATGAAGATGGTGCCCGCGCCGCCGAAGATCGAGCGCAGGAGACGGGTGGCACCGGAGAAGTAGAGGGCTTCAAGTCCGGCGCGAATGATGCTGTGACGAATGCTCTTCATCGCTGGCGCCGCGTTGCTCATGTCGAATGGAACGCGTCGCATCCTGACCGCCACCCTTGAAGAAAACGTTAGCCAGGCCGGCCAAACTGGCCGAAAGCTCGGGAACCATTTGGAAATTGACACTCGGCAGGCGGTTTGTTTTGTGTCCTCACGGGGACAAAGGTCGTTGGATGCGCACGCTCTTAAGGTGGGTCCGGAAGTGGTGGCCAGGGCTCATACCTCTGGGGTTGTTGTGGATTTGGGCGGCCTGGGTGAACACCGTCGCCTGGGAGACCGACCTTGCGGGGCGGGCCGCCGCCGCGCTGAAGGGCAACGTGCTCGACCGTGCCCGTGTCGAAGCTGACGGCCGCGACCTGACCCTGTCGGCCGATGCCTTCTCGGAAGAGGGCCGGCAAAGTGCGCTGGCGATCGTCGAGGCCGTTCCCGGAACGAGACTCGTTCAGGACAAGACGCGTGTCGTCCCGGAGGCAAAGCCGTTTGCCTGGTCGGGCGAGCGCGACGTGACGCGCTTTACGCTGTCGGGCAATGTACCGTCTCCCGCTGCGCGCGGCCGGCTTGATGATGCCCTGCGGGCGCTTGCCGGCAACACCGAGATCGCCGATCGGATGGAGTATGCGCGCGGCGCACCGCTGCGGTTCGATGGCGCAGCCCAGCTTCTGATCGAGCAACTGGCGCGCTTGAGCAGCGGCAAGATCGTGTTGTCGGATACCGCCATCAGCCTGAAGGGCATGGCGCGCGAGCTCGGCGGGCGTGAAGCGATTGCCGATGCCCTGAAGAAACTGCCGGAGGGATTTTCGGTCAGCGAGAATGTGATCCAGGCGCCGCCTTACATCTTCCAGGCCAATAAGGATCCGGTCGCCGCGACCGTGACGCTGTCCGGCTACGTTCCGGACAACAACATCCACGGGACCATCATCGCTGCGGCAAAGCGCAAGTTCTTCAATGAGCAGATCGTCGACAATCTCAAGCCCAGCGTCGGCTCGCCGTCGGGCTTTACGCAAGGAGTGGTTGAGGCGCTCGGCGGACTGTCACGGCTGTCGACCGGCGCGCTGACGGTGTCCGATACCGACGTCAAGCTCGCGGGCGACGCCTTCTACGATCTCGCCATCGATCAGATTCGCGCGGAGCTGCGTACCGATTTGCCGCAAGGCTGGCGCGCCACCGCCGACATCACGGCGAAGCCGCCGGCAAGTTCCGTCGATCCGACCGTCTGCCAGCAACTGTTTGGCGAGCTGCTGGCGAAATCGAAAATTCGCTTCGAATCCGCCAAAGCGACGATCGACCGCGATTCCGCCGGTCTGCTCGATCGCATGATCGAAACGGCGATGCGCTGCCCGAGCGCCGCCATCGAGGTTGGCGGCCATACCGATACGGACGGCGACGCCGACGCCAACATGGCGATTATCACAACGCCGCGCCCAGGCCGTGGTCGATTACATGGTGCGCGCCGGTGTGCCGGCCGATCGCCTGAAGGCCGTCGGCTATGGTGCGACCGAGCCGATAGCGTCGAACGACACCGACGAAGGCAAGGCGCAAAACCGGCGGATCGAATTTCTGGTGCGGTGAAATTGATGAGCTATTTTGTCACATTCCACTGGATGTGGTTCGCGGGCGCGGCGCTGATCGGACTTGCGATGGGCTGGATCGCGATCGTGCAGCGCGGTACCGGCCTCGGCAAGCGTGCGATGCAGATCGCTGCTGCCGTTCTTCTGCTTGCGGTCGTGCTGTCGGCCGTGCGCCTGCTGCCCGGGCGATTTGGCTACTGGCTTGATCTCGGGCTTGCCATGCTTTCAGTCTATTTTGTGGGCTGCGCGATCGGTTCGTGGTTGCGCGAGCGCGTGATCTGGCGTTCGGCGTCTCGACCTTAAGCGCTGTTTTTGCGCTCGCCCATTGAACCTGACGATCCGGTAACGATGTCTAACTAGTCGTTCCTGGCGGCGCCGCGCGAGGCAAGTGGCCGCGCCTGCCGCGCTGTTCGTTTTTGCATCGCGGATGGCGCCGGAACCGAAATTCGGCGCGTCGTCGAATTCTTAAGGATGCCGGATACCGCGGCCGGGCAGGCCTCGCGAAGGGGTGATAGTTCTGCTACCACGGTCGGCAGAAGCCAAGAGGGGGCATTTCGGCGTTGCGGTATTTCGCGGCCGAAGGAGCGAATTTCGAGGTCTAGATGCTGCGATCCGTTCGCAGAACGATGGTGTTCCTGCGCGACAAGCAGATCCTGCACAAAGTGGGCGTCCTGCTCAGCATCACGATTATCGGCGTAGCTTGTTATGTCCTCTACCACATGCTGCGGGATCTCGACTTCGACGAAGTCGTGGATGCGATCAGGGACACCGAGCCGCGGCAGATTGCGCTGTCGGCGCTGTTTGTCTCGGCCGGCTATTTGACGCTCACGCTCTACGACCTGTTCGCTCTGCGGACGATCGGGCGCGCTGACATTCCCTACCGGATCGCGGCGCTCGCCGGCTTCACGAGCTACTCGGTGGGACACAATGTCGGCGCCAGCGTCCTGACCGGCGGCGCGGTGCGCTATCGCATCTATTCCAACTGGGGCCTGACCGGCGTCGATGTCGCCAAGATCTGCTTCATCGCCGGCTTGACGTTCTGGCTCGGTAATGCCGCGGTCCTCGGGCTCGGCATCGCCTTCCATCCCGAGGCCGCGAAAGCAATCGACCAGCTGCCGGTCTGGCTCAACCGGACCTTCGGGATCGGCATGCTGATTGGCCTGATCGGCTATGTCGGATGGGTTTGGGCCCGCCCGCGCCGCATGGGCCGCGGACCCTGGACGGTCGTATTGCCGGGCGGTCCGTTGACGCTGCTGCAGATCGGGATCGGGATCATTGATCTCGCCTGCTGCGCGCTTGCGATGTACATGCTGGTCCCGGACGAGCCGCATATCGGCTTCGTCACGGTGGCAGTGATCTTCGTCTCGGCGACGCTGCTCGGCTTTGCCAGCCACTCGCCCGGAGGGCTGGGCGTGTTCGACGCCGCCATGCTGGTCGGGCTGTGGCAGATGGACCGCGAGGACCTTCTCGCCGGGCTCTTATTGTTTCGCGTGCTTTACTACATTACGCCATTCGTGTTGTCGCTGTGTATCCTGGCTATTCGCGAGCTGGTGACCAGCGCCCAGGCGCGCCGTCGTGCAACTGACATGTCCGATGTTGTACCGTCGGCAAGTGATTTGATCGCAGCCGAACTCGATCCGCGGACAATCAACCGATCCATGGCGAAGGAGAAGAGTCGTCGGGCGTGACCGGCTTTGCTCTTCGAGACGCGAGCCGGTGGAAAGTCGGCCGAACGCCGTGAGCAAGAGAGCGCCGGATGGAACTCGCTTCACCGCTGTCGCGTGAATGGGCCGGCCGGCTGCGCCGGGCGACCGTCATTCTGGTCGTCAGCGCGGCCGTGCTCGGCGCTTTTGTTGTGCTCGGTGATTTTTCCGCCCCGCGCGCGCTGTTCGCATTTTCCTGCATCGCGGTCGCGGCGCTGGTGCCGTGGCGGCTACCTGATGTCGCGCGCGCCCGTGATGACGCGCCGCGCCGTCAACCGGCGGAGGCCGAGGCGGTGCGTGCGGTCGTCGCAGGGCTCCCCGACCCCGTCGTCGTGCTCGACCGCGCCGGCCGGGTGCTGCATTTCAATGCCGCGGCCGCCGAGCTCGCGCCGGCGCTGCGCATCGGCGAGCCCGCGCAATCGGCGTTGCGCGCGCCGGAGGTGATCGCGACCTTGCGCAAGGCGCTGGCATCGAACAAACCGCAACGTGTCGACTATGTGCATCACGCGCCGATCGATCGCTGGCTCGAGTTGATCGTCACGCCGGTGCCGTTGCCAGCCAATGTCAGCATGCTCGAAGCTGCGATGCTGATGATCTTTCACGACCAGACGCCGCTGCGCCGGGTCGAGGAGCTGCGCGCCGATTTCGTCGCCAACGCCAGCCACGAGTTGCGCACGCCGCTTGCGGCACTGTCCGGCTTCATCGATACGCTGCAGGGGCCGGCGCGCGACGATGCCAACGCGCGCGAGCGCTTCCTCGCCATCATGCGCGCGCAGGCGACGCGGATGGCGCGCCTGATCGACGATCTGTTGTCACTGTCGCGCATCGAGCTGTCGGCGCATGTGCGCCCGGAGACGCCGATCGATCTGCTGCCGATCCTGCGTCAGGTGGTCGACGGGCTGGAGTCGCTGGCGCACGAGCGCGGCGTTGCCATCAACGTCGATGTGCCGCCAACACCACTCGTGGTGCCCGGTGATCGTGACGAGTTGCTGCGTCTGTTCGAGAACCTGATCGAGAACGGCCTGAAGTACGGTGCCTCGGGCGGCAAGGTCGACGTCGCGATGTCGACCGCGACCGCGCCGGACGGCAGCCCCGAGGTTCGCGTCAAGGTACGCGACTACGGGCCGGGCATCGCCCCGGAGCACGTGCCGCGGCTGACCGAGCGGTTCTATCGTGTCGACGTCGGCGATAGCCGGGCCCAAGGTGGAACCGGCCTCGGCCTGTCGCTGGTGAAGCACATCCTGAACCGCCATCGGGGCCGGCTCCTGATCGAGAGCACGCCGGGCAAGGGGGCGACGTTCACTGCGGTTTTCCCCGCACGGCAGGCCGCGTCGGCGTAATAAGCGCAGGCATTTCAGCGGCTTGGCGCTGTCACGCGCCTGTCACCGAACCATCATAAAAGGGTCTGGCAAGGGCTTCTATGGGGGAGCCACCGGGGCTGGCGCATCGGGATGCGGGCATCGGGAACCGAAGGAGAAACCCATGACATTCACCAAGACACTGCTCGCGGCGGGCCTGCTCGCTGCGACCTTGCTGCCTGCGAAAGCCGCCGACATTTCCGGCGCCGGCGCGACCTTCCCCTATCCGATCTACGCCAAGTGGGCGGACGCCTACAAGAAAGAGACCGGCTTCAATTTGAACTATCAATCGATTGGCTCCGGCGGCGGCATCAAGCAGATCGAAGCCAAGACCGTGACGTTCGGCGCCTCCGACGCGCCGCTCAAGGGCGAAGAGCTCGAGAAGAACGGCCTCGTGCAGTTTCCGATGGTGATGGGTGGCATCGTGCCGGTCGTCAACCTCGACGGCGTCAACCCGGGCGACCTCGTGATCGACGGCCCGACGCTCGCCAAGATCTTTCTGGGCGACATCAAGACCTGGGACGACCCGGCAATCAAGAAGCTCAACCCGTCGGCCAAGCTGACCTCGCAGGCGATCGTTGTCGTGCACCGTTCCGACGGCTCGGGCACCACCTTCAACTTCGCGACCTATCTCTCGGAAGTGAGTCCGGACTGGAAGTCGAAAGTCGGCGCCAACACGTCGGTCGAATGGCCGGTCGGCATCGGCGCCAAGGGTAACGAAGGCGTCTCCAACAACATCAGCCAGGCCAAGGGCTCAATCGGCTACGTCGAATACGCCTACGCCAAGCAGAACAAGCTGACCTTCACCAAGATGATCAACAAGGAAGGCAAGACCGTTTCGCCGACCTCGGCAGCCTTCGCGGCGGCAGCCGCCAACGCCAAGTGGGATTCGCAGCCGGGCTACGGCGTGATCCTCGCCAATCAGCCGGGCGCAGACTCCTGGCCGATGACGGCGGCGACCTGGATCCTGATCCACAAGCAGCCGCAGGATCCGGCGGCCGCGGGCGAAGCCCTGAAGTTCTTTGGCTGGGCCTACGACAAGGGCGCCAAGATGGCCGACGAACTCGACTACATCGCGATGCCCAAGAACGTTGCCGACAGCGTCAAGGCGACCTGGTCGAAGGAGATCAAGGGCGCGGATGGCAAGCCGCTGTACGGAATGTGAGGTGATTGGCTTGGTGGCAGGGCGAACGCCTTCGCCTTGTCACCGACGCCGGAACGCGGCCTGCGCGGCAGGCCTCGATCAAGAAAAATCAAGCAGAAAATTCAAGACCACGTGTGGGTAGTCGTTTGCGCCGATCTTGTGCCGCCGTTCGAAGCACGAATAGCCTGAGCGCACCAGGATCGGGGATTGAAACATGGACTCCGCAGGGGGACGATCAGTGGCGGATCTAGCGTTGCAGGAAACCGGCATGGCCGCGCAGGAGGCCGGGGAGCGGGCGCGGGTCCTCGATCGATTGAGGGTCGGTGACAACGTCTTCCGGCTACTGACGCGCAGTGCGGCGATCGGAGTGCTTGTGCTGCTTGGCGGCGTTATTCTGTCGCTGGTGATCGGTGCCGTGCCGGCGCTCCATGAGTTTGGCTTCGACTTCATCACTTCATCAAGCTGGAACCCCGTGACTGAAAAGTTCGGGGCGGTGGCGGCGATGTACGGAACGGTGATGACGTCGTTCATCGCGATGCTCTTCGCCATTCCATTCGGCCTTCTGATCGCGATGTTCCTGACTGAGCTGTGCCCGAAATGGCTGCGGCGGCCGATCGGTATCGCGATCGAACTGCTCGCCGGCATTCCCAGCATCATCTACGGCATCTGGGGCCTGTTCGTGCTGGCGCCGTTCCTGCAGCAGCATGTGCAACCGGCCCTGATCGATACATTTGCCAGCATCCCGGTCCTGAATGCGCTGTTTGCCGGCCCGCCCTACGGCATCGGCATCCTCACCGCCGGCCTGATCCTGGCGATCATGGTGCTGCCGTTCATCACCTCGATCTCGCGCGACGTATTTGATTCCGTGCCGCCTGTATTGAAAGAAGCAGCCTACGGGCTCGGCTGCTCGACCTGGGAGGTCATGCGCTACGTCGTGCTGCCCTATGCGCGCGTCGGCGTGATCGGCGGTGTGATGCTCGGCCTTGGCCGTGCGCTCGGTGAGACCATGGCCGTGACCTTCGTGATCGGCAATGCGCACAAGATTGCGACCTCGGTGCTCGCGCCGGGCACCACGATTTCGGCGACCATCGCCAACGAATTCACCGAAGCGGTCGGTGATCTCTATACGTCGTCCTTGATTGCGCTGGGATTGATCCTGTTCTTTATCACCTTTGTGGTATTGGCGGCGGCCCGCTACATGCTGCTGCGCATGGAACGGAGGGCCGGCTGATGGCTAGATCGCTCTATGCATCGCGCCGCCGCCGCAACTCTCTTGCGGTCGGTGCTTCGCTCGCGGCCACCGGTATCGGCCTGGCATGGCTTGCGGCCATTCTCGGCGGGCTGTTCTGGCAAGGCTTCAGTGGGTTGTCGCTGAAGGTCTTCACCGAGATGACGCCGCCGCCAGGCTCTGACGGCGGCCTCCTCAACGCGATTTCCGGAAGCCTGATCATGACGGTGCTTGGGGTCGTGATCGGCACCCCGATCGGCCTGCTGGCCGGTACCTACATGGCTGAGTACGGCCGGCACGACAAACTCACCAGCGTGGTACGCTTCATCAACGACATTCTCTTGAGCGCGCCCTCGATCGTGGTCGGCCTGTTCATTTACGAAATCCTGGTCCGTCCGATGGGGCACTTCTCGGCGCTCGCCGGCGCGGTCTCGCTCGCGGTGCTGGTCATACCCGTCGTAGTCCGCACCACCGAGGACATGCTGATCCTCGTGCCCAACACGCTGCGCGAAGCCGCGGTGTCGATTGGCCTGCCGCGCTCTTTGATGATCCGCAAGATCGCCTATCGTGCGGCGCTGTCCGGCATCGTGACCGGCGTCCTCCTCGCGGTCGCACGGGTGTCCGGTGAGACCGCGCCGCTGTTGTTCACGTCGCTGAACAACCAGTTCTTCTCCTCCAACCTGAATGCGCCGATGGCAAGCCTGCCGGCGGTTATCTTCCAGTTCGCGCTCAGCCCCTACAAGGAGTGGCAGAGCCTGGCCTGGACCGGTGCGCTCATCATCACCCTGTCCGTGCTCGCCTTGAGCATCATTGCCCGCGCGCTGGCGGGATCGAGGAAAGCGTCATGAATGTAGCGTCCATGTCCACGCCGGTTGTTGCACACACTCCGATCGACCAGGCGTCATTGATGCCGAAGATTTCGATCAAGAGCCTCGATTTCTTCTACGGCGACAGCAAGGCGCTGAAGAACATCAACCTGCAGCTCTATGCTAACAAGGCGACCGCGTTCATCGGTCCGTCCGGCTGCGGCAAATCGACGTTGCTGCGCGTCCTGAACCGGATGTACGACCTCTATCCCGGCCAGCACGCGATCGGCGAGGTCACGCTCGACGGCGAGAACGTGCTATCGGCGCGGCTCGACCTCAACCTGTTGCGTGCCCGCGTCGGCATGGTGTTCCAGAAGCCGACGCCGTTCCCGATGTCGATCTACGAGAATATCGCGTTCGGCATCCGCCTCTACGAGCGGCTGTCGAAGAGCGAGCTCGATGATCGTGTCGAGCATTCGCTGCGTCGTGCCGCGTTGTGGGAAGAGGTCAAGGACAAGCTTGCCGCCAGCGGCCTGAGCCTGTCCGGCGGCCAGCAGCAGCGCCTGTGCATCGCGCGCACGGTCGCGGTCCGGCCCGAGGTGATCCTGTTCGACGAGCCGTGCTCGGCGCTCGATCCGATCTCGACCGCCAAGATCGAGACCCTGATCGACGAGCTGAAAGAGGATTACACGATCGCGATCGTGACGCATAACATGCAGCAGGCCGCGCGCGTCTCGGATTTCACGGCCTTCATGTATCTCGGCGAGCTGATCGAGTTCGGCGATACCTCGAAGATATTCACCTCGCCCGGCGATCGCCGGACGCAAGACTATATCACCGGCCGGTTCGGCTAACGGTGAGGGCAGAGGACTAGATTATGGCGTCGGAACATACAGCCAAGGCCTTCGATATCGATCTGCAGGAGCTGACCCGCCTGGTCGCCGAAATGGGCGGCCTGGCCGAGCGTCAGATCATGGATTCGGTCGATGCCCTCATTCGCCGCGATACCAGCCTCGCCAAGCTCGTGGTCGAGCGCGATGCCGATATCGACAAGCTGCAGCACGCGCTGGAAGAGCGCGCGGTGTTGACCATTGCGCGACGCCAGCCGATGGCGGTCGATTTGCGCGAGATCGTCAGCGCGCTGCGGGTTGCCACCGACCTCGAGCGGATCGGCGATCTCGCCAAGAACAACTCAAAGCGCATCACCGCGCTCGAGGGCGATTTCAACCCGCTCAAGCTGATCCGCGGCCTAGAGCACATGGCGAGACTCGTGCTGGTGCAGATCAAGGCGGTGCTCGATGCCTACGCCGCTCACGACGTGCCGGCGGCGATGCAGGTCTGGAAGGGCGACGAGGAAGTCGACGCGCTGTGTACGTCGCTGTTCCGCGAGCTCCTGACCTACATGATGGAAGATCCGCGCAACATCTCGTTCTGTCTGCACCTGATGTTCTGCGCCAAGAACATCGAGCGGATGGGCGATCACGCCACCAACATCGCCGAGACCGTGTTCTACATGATTGAGGGACAGCAGATTTCCGATAAACGCCCGAAGGGCGACATGACTAGTTTTGCGTCAATCGCACCGGGCGCCAACTGAGTTTGCGCAGGGAACAATTGGATATGAGCGCACGCATTCTGGTCGTCGAGGACGAAGAGGCCTTGGCGACGCTGCTCCGTTACAACCTGGAGGCTGAGGGTTATGACGTCGAGACCGTCGTCCGCGGCGACGAGGCCGATACCCGGCTGAAGGAGCGGATTCCCGATGTTGTGGTGCTGGACTGGATGTTGCCGGGCCTCTCCGGCATCGAGCTGTGCCGCCGCCTGCGCGCCCGGCCCGAGACACGCCAGCTGCCGATCATCATGCTGACCGCGCGTGGCGAGGAAAGCGAGCGCGTCCGTGGCCTGGCGACCGGCGCCGACGATTACATCGTCAAGCCGTTCTCGGTTCCGGAGCTGCTGGCGCGGGTCAAGGGCCTGCTGCGTCGTGCCGCGCCGGAGCGGCTCGCCAATGTCCTGACCTTCGGCGATCTCGAGCTCGATCGTGAAAAGCGCCGCGTGGCGCGCGCTGGTCAGCCGATCGACCTCGGCCCGACCGAGTATCGCCTGCTGGAATTCTTTCTGCAGCATCCGGGGCGGGTGTTCAGCCGCGAGCAGCTGCTCGACGGGGTCTGGGGCCGCGACATCTATATCGATGAGCGCACCGTCGACGTTCACATCGGTCGTCTGCGCAAGGTGCTGAATGCCGGCCGTGCCGCCGATCCGATCCGCACCGTGCGCGGCGCCGGTTATGCGCTCGACGATCGCTTCGGCCGCGCCGAGGCGGTGTGAATTCTTCTCGCGGTGATATCTGCTCCGCTCATTCCCGCGAAAGTCTGGCGAAGCTGTGTTTCGCCATAGAATCCAGCCAAGAAAAAATGGCGATCTCCGCGATCACGCTATTGCTTGGCAAAGACTGGATCCCCGCGTCCGCGGGGATGAGCGGGTTGTGCTGGCCTTACCGCGGCTTGTTGCGATCGCGCCGGCGATCGACCGCGGGCTGATAGGCGACGCGCGAATGGTGCGCGCAGTACGGCAGGCCTTGCAGCGATTTGCCGCCGCAGAAGAAGAACTCCGCGCTGCCGGGATCGCCGACCGGCCAATGGCAGGTGTCCTCCGAGAGCTCGAGCAGGGTCTTGCGTTGATTCATCGGGACCACGTTGTCATAGGCCACCGGATCGTGCTCCGGCTCGGTCTCGAAGGCATGGGCGAGCGCAGTGTTGCCACGCGACATTGGCCGCGAGATGCGCACCATATGCTGTGACGGGCGCGCCTTGCGCGGTCGCGGTACCGCGGACGAAGGGCTCTTGGCGCGGCCGGAGAGGCCCAGGCGGTGAACCTTGCCGATCACCGCGTTGCGCGTGATGTTGCCAAGCTCGGCCGCAATCTGGCTTGCCGACAAGCCGGACTCCCACAGCTTCTTCAGCTGCTCGACGCGCTCATCGGTCCAGGTGATCACTGTCATTGCAATCTTCCCTCGGCAGGGTCGTGCGGCTGAGCAGGCCAACCGCAGCGACTTCAATCGTTTAGTCCCGGCAGAATCCCCCCTCCGTCGCCGGAATCCTTAATCTAAGGAGACCGGACGCTACGCGAAACCAAACCGTACGAAGGAGCAGAGCCGCCGCGCGAGATGTCGTATCTGACGGCTGCGACGCTACAATATGGCGTGACTCGGCCGCAAGAGTCCGATGCCCGTAGGTCCACATGTTCCCGTGCATAAGGGCCCAAAAATCAGCTTTTTCTGGGACTTGCGGCCTTTGCGGAGTCCGCCCGGGCCTTCCCATGCTGTTGACAGCCGACAGCCCGCTAATAGAATGTCTGTCAGTGCCGCCTTGGAAAGGCGGCACTTTTGTTTCGGGCGAGTTGCCCCGGCCGCGCACCGCGCCGCCTCGCGCATGCTCAACGCCCGATGAACTCCAAAACGCGATGAACTTCAAAACGATTGTCGGGGAACGCCATGAGCCACAGCGCTGAATCCCATCTTCTTCCGGTCTTTGCCCGTGCCGATGTCGCCTTCGATCGCGGCGAAGGCTGTTGGCTGATCGCGACCAATGGCGATCGCTACCTCGATTTCGGCTCCGGGGTCGCCGTCAACGGCCTCGGTCACTGCCACCCGCATCTCGTCGCCGCAATGACGGCCCAGCTGTCCAAGGTCTGGCACGTCTCCAACCTCTACAAGATTCCGGACGGCGAGCGGCTCGCCACCCGGCTGTGCGAGGCGAGCTTTGCCGATGTCGTGTTCTTCGCCAACTCCGGCGCCGAAGCGGTCGAATGCGCGATCAAGATGGCGCGCAAATACCAGGCGGCCAGCGGCAAGGGTGAGCGCTATCGCATCATCACGTTCGAAGGGGCCTTTCATGGCCGTACGCTCGCCACCATCGCCGCCGGCGGGCAGGCGAAATATCTCGAAGGTTTTGGTCCGCCGGTCGACGGCTTTGACCAGGTCCCGCTCGGAGATCTTGAGGCAGTCAAGAAGACAATCGGGCCGAAGACCGCTGCGATCATGATCGAGCCGGTGCAGGGCGAAGGCGGTGTGCGCACCGCGCCGACCGCCTTCCTCAAAGCGCTGCGCGAGCTATGCGACCGCAATGGCCTGCTCCTGATCTTCGACGAAGTGCAATGCGGCATGGGTCGCACTGGCGAGCTGTTCGCCTACAAGCGCACCGGCGTCACGCCTGATATCATGCCGCTTGCCAAGGCGCTCGGCGGCGGCTTCCCGATCGGGGCGTGCCTTGCCACCCACGAGGCGGCCAAGGGCATGACCGCGGGCACCCACGGCTCGACCTTCGGCGGCAATCCGCTCGCGATGGCCGCCGGCAACGCCGTGCTCGACGTGATGCTCGCGCCGGGCTTCCTCGACAACGTCCAGCGCATGTCGCTGCTGCTCAAGCAGAAGCTTGCCGGTGTTTGCGACCGCTATCCCAGCGTTGTCGACGAAGTGCGCGGCGAGGGCTTGCTGGTCGGTTTGCGCGCCGTGGTGCCGGCGGGCGATCTGTCGAATGCGATCCGCGATGAGAAGATGCTCACGGTCGCGGCCGGCGAGAACGTCGTGCGCATGCTGCCGCCCTTGATCGTGACCGAAGCCGAGATTGGCGATGCCGTCGGCCGCATCGAGCGCGCCTGCGCGCGGCTTGCGGCGGGGGCCAAGCGAGGGGCAGCGTGAGCAAGAGCCCAAAGCATTTTCTCGATCTCAGCGAAGTCCCGACCGAAGACCTGCGCGAGATGCTTGAGCTCGGCCGCACCATGAAGGCGCGGCTGAAGGGCGGCGCCAATGGCGACAGGCCGCTCAAGGGCAAGACGCTGGCGATGATCTTCGAGAAGCCGTCGACGCGGACGCGGGTGTCGTTCGACGTCGGCATGCGCCAGCTCGGTGGCGAGTCGATCATGCTCACGGGCCAGGAGATGCAACTCGGCCGCGGCGAGACCTTCGCCGACACTGCGCGCGTGCTGTCGCGCTATGTCGACGCGATCATGATCCGCATTCTCAGCCACGACGCGCTGATCGAGATGGCAAAGCACGCGACCGTGCCCGTCATCAACGGGCTGACGCGGCGCTCGCATCCCTGCCAGGTCCTCGCCGACGTCATGACCTATGAGGAGTATCGCGGCGCCATCAAGGGCCGCACGGTGGCGTGGACCGGCGACGCCAACAACGTGATGGCCTCTTGGGCCCATGCCGCCGAGCGCTTTGGTTTCGAGTTGAAGGTGGCGAGCCCGCCCGAGCTCGCACCGAAGCGCGCGCTGAAGGACTGGATCAAGGAAACCAGGGCGCCGGTCGAGATCGGAACCGATCCCGAGAAGATGGTGCGCGATGCCGACTGCGTCGTCACCGACACTTGGGTATCGATGGGCGACAAGGACGCCACCAACCGTCACAACATGCTCAGGCCCTACCAGGTCAACGCACATTTAATGTCGCTGGCGAAACCGGACGCCCTGTTCATGCATTGCCTGCCCGCGCATCGCGGCGACGAGGTGACCGACGAGGTCATCGACGGGCCGCAATCCGTGGTATTCGACGAGGCCGAGAACCGCTTGCACGCCCAGAAGGGCATTCTGGCGTGGTGTTTCAACACAACCGCTGCCAATGGCTGATCGATCGTTTTCGCGTGCGCCGTCGGCTGTCCCGCTCGACGACGCGGTCCTGCCGTTCGAGGTCGCCCCGCTCGACCTGCGCGGGCGGCTGGTCAAGCTTGGCCCGCTACTCGACGTCATTTTGGCGAAGCACGACTATCCGCTCGCGGTCTCAAAGCTGCTTGGCGAAGCCGTCGTGCTCACCGCCTTGCTCGGCTCGTCATTGAAATTCAACGGCCGCTTCATCCTGCAGACCCAGACCGACGGCCCGGTATCGCTGATGGTGGTCGACTTCCGCGTTCCCGGGTCGTTGCGCGCCTACGCACGCTTCGATCGGGAACGCTTGCGCGACAGACAGACGACGGGTGATTTGCTCGGCCGCGGACATCTCGCGATGACGATCGACCAGGGCGGCGCCATGAGCCGCTACCAGGGGCTGGTCGCGCTCGACGGCGGCACGCTCGAAGACGCCGCGCACGAATACTTCCTGCGCTCGGAGCAGATCCCGACCCGGGTCCGGCTTGCGATCGGCGAGGAGCTCGGCCAGGGCGATCCACGTCACCACTGGCGCGCCGGCGGCCTGTTACTGCAGTTCCTGCCGAAAGCACCCGAGCGCGCCCGTCAGGCCGATCTGCATCCCGGTGACGCGCCGGAAGGAATGGCCATTCATACCATGGCCGAGGATGATGCCTGGACGGAAGGCCGGGCGCTGATCGAGACGGTTGAGGATGTCGAGTTGATCGATCCCGAACTGTCGGGCGAGCGACTGCTCTATCGCCTGTTCCACGAACGTGGCGTGCGGGTGTTCGCGACCCAGCCGCTCAGCGCGAAATGCTCGTGTTCGCGCGACGCGGTTGCCTCGATGCTGAAGAGTTTTGCGCCTGACGATCGCGCCGACATGGTCGAGGACGGTCGTGTCAAGGTGACGTGCGAGTTCTGCTCGTCGACTTACGAGTTCACGCCGGAGGAGGCCGGCGTCGAACGGACGTGATTTTCGTTCCGCTGCGCTATGTCAATTCAGCGTCCGCGCCGCGGTCGGGCTGTCCAGCGAGAAGGTCGGAATCTGGATTTCGAATGGCTCGCCGCGGTCGGTCACCATCTGGTAGCGGCCCGTCATGAAGCCGGACGGCGTCTGCAGCGGTACGCCACTGGTATATTCGAACTTTTCACCCGGCGACAGCACGGGCTGCTCGCCGATCACGCCCGGACCGCGCACGACCTGCTCGCGGCCGTTGGAATCGGTGATGATCCAGTGCCGGGACTTCAGCTGCACCGTCTCCCCGCCGCGGTTGATGATGGCGATGTGATAGGCCCAGAAGAACTGGCTGTGCGGCACGGACGACTTGTCGGCAAGGAAGCTCGGCTCGACAACGACCTCGATGTTGCGGGTGACGGCTCGATACATGTTGGCTTCGCCAGAACTTGGGGATTCCCCTGCCCAATTGGTCCGCTTCTTGTGATAAAAACCAGCCCAACAAAGGTCTTGCGTTCCTATATATGAATATAGCCGGTTCCGCGGAAGGTGGCGACTTGTGCCATCGACTGAGCAGGTGAGAATGTCGAAGCCAATATCGATCGATGCAATGGTGCCCGCGGGGAAACCGGTCGCCGCCCCGGCGCTTGCGATCGCGGTCGCCGCCGGCGAGCGCGAACTGCGGCTGGACCTGTTTCGCGGGCTTGCACTGTGGCTGATCTATATCGATCACCTGCCGACCAGCGTGCTCACCTGGTTCACGATCCGCAACTACGGCTTCAGCGACGCCACTGAAATATTCATCTTCATCTCGGGCTACACCGGAGCTTTCGTGTACGCGCGGGCGATGGCCGATCGCGGCGTCATCGTCGCCAGCGCGCGCATCTTCAAACGCGTGTGGCAGATCTATGCCGCGCACATCCTGCTGTTCACGATCTACCTTGCCGAGATCTCCTACGTCGCGACCCGCTTCGAGAATCCGCTCTATGCGGAAGAGATGAACGTGCTCGACTTCTTCAAGCAGCCCGACGTTACGATCGTCCAGGCGCTGCTCTTGAAATTCCGTCCCGTCAACATGGACGTGCTGCCGCTCTATATCGTGTTGATGGCCTTCCTGCCGCTGATCCTTTTGCTGATGCGCCGGAAGCCCGACCTCACGCTGCTGCTGTCGGTCGGCCTCTACATCGCCACCTGGGAATTCGACCTGACGCTGCCGGCTTACCCGGACGGCTACTGGTACTTCAATCCGTTCGCGTGGCAGCTCTTGTTCGTGTTCGGCGCGTGGTGCGCGCTCGGTGGCGCGGTGCGGATGTCGCGGGTGCTGTCGTCGAGGATCACGCTCAGCCTCGCCGTCGTCTACCTGATCTTCTCGTTCTGCGTCACGCTGACCTGGTACATCCCGAAGCTCGACTTCCTGATGCCGCCCTGGCTCGAGGGCATCATCTATCCGATCGACAAGACCGACCTCGATATTCTGCGGTTCGCACATTTCCTGGCGCTTGCGGTCCTGACCGTCTATTTCATTCCGAAGGACTGGCCATACCTGAGGTCGAAATGGCTGCGGCCGATGGTGATCTGCGGCCAGAACTCGCTCGAGATTTTCTGCATCGGCGTGTTCCTCGCCTTCGCCGGCCACTTCATCATGGCCGAAACCAACGGCGGCGGCTGGATGCATTTGATCATCACCATCGGCGGCATCCTGATCATGTGGGGGACCGCGTGGATGATCACGTGGTACAAGGGTGTCGCAGAAAAGAGCGGCTCGCGTCAGCAGAGCGCCAATGCCGATCTCGTGGGGGGTGGGCCATGAGACCAGTGAAGCGACCAGTGAAGCGACCAATAGAGCGGCCAATAACGAGGTCGAACGCGGTGACGCGCAATCGCGCGTGCACTGCAGCGGCGGCTGTAGTCGCGCTGGTGAGCCTGCTGGCGCCGGCTTCGGCCCGGGCCGAAGACGCAGCGCAGCCGGCTTGCGAAATGCCGTCCGACATGCTCCCCACGGAAAACGTGCTGGAGAAGGCCGCCACGCAGGTCAAATCGAGCAAGCAACTCGACATCACCGTGGTCGGAAGTGGCTCGTCGACGCTTGCCGGGCCTGATGGCGCAAGCGCAGCTTACCCGGCGCGTCTCCAATACTATCTCGGCCAAAAACTCCCCGGCGTCGCCGTGCGCGTCGCGATCGACCTGCACATGAGGCAGCCGGCAGAAGACGTGGCCCAGGGATTTGGCAAGTTGGTCAACGATGGCAAGCCAACCCTCGTTATTTGGCAAACCGGCACCGTCGATGCGCTGCGCTCAATCGATCCTGACGATTTCCGCAATGCCGTCGGGGAGGGCATCGCCGCGCTGAAGACGGCCGGCGCCGACGTCGTGCTAATGAACCCGCAGTACAATCCACGCATGGAGACCGTGCTCTCGGTAACGACCTATCTCGACAACATTCGCGTTGTGGCGCAGGAGCAGGGCGTTCCGGTGTTTGACCGGTTCGCCGTCATGAAACAGTGGAGCGATTCCGGCGATTTCGATTTCAGCGTGACCACGCGCAGCCAGGCCTTAGCGCGCAGCGTACACGACTGTATCGGCCGCGCGCTTGCTGACTTTGTCGTTGCCGCCGCGCATTTGGGGCCGGAGGAGCCCAAAGATCAGAAGTGAATCAGACGTGAGGAAATCCATTTTCGTACAAGCGCCTTTGATGATCCGGTTTGATTTTGCGCTCGCAATCGCCTTCGCCTTGGCTCTGCCCCTTGGGGTGCATGCTGCGACCGCGGAAGAATCGGGCGCGTCTCCAGTCGGGCCACCTGCGCTGATGTCGGGCCAGAGCACCGTGGCGGCGGCCGGTGCCTCCGATCAACAGAAGGGACTTGCCGGACGAGCGGTCGACAAGGTCGAGCAGCTTGGCCGCACGATCGCCGACGTGTTCCGTCGCGTGCCTTGCGCCGGGCCGAAGTCCGGGACTTATCTCGAAGGCTCGCTTCCGCACATCGGCAAGAAGCTCGCCGCGAGTGAGCCGGTGACCATCGTCGCCTTCGGCTCGTCTTCGACCGTCGGCTTCGGCGTGACGTCTCCCGCCTTCACCTATCCCAATCGTCTCGCCGAGCAACTGCGCCGGAAATTTCCCAAGGCCGAGATCACCGTGCTCAACCGCGGCATCGGCGGCGAAGAAGTCCCGCAAATGATGAAGCGGCTGCAGACCGCTGTCCTCGACGCCAAACCGGACCTGGTGATCTGGCAGTTGGGCACGAACGCTGTGATCCGCGGCTTTGATCCTGCGGAGACAGAGCGTCTCGTCACCAACGGAGTCGAGCAGATGCGCGCGGCCGGCGCCGACGTCGTTCTGATCGACCCGCAATATGCGCCTCAGGTCACCGCGAAAACGGAAGGCGCCAACAGGATGGTTCGACTGATCAGTCGGGTGGCGCACCTCGAGCGCGTCGGGTTATTCCCTCGCTTCGAAGTGATGAGGGACTGGTACAACACGCAGGACGATTCCTACACGACGTTCACGTATCAGGACGGCCTGCACATGAACGACTGGGGCTACGCCTGCTTCGCGCAGCTGCTCGGCGACACCATCATCGATTCGGTCGGGCGCGTTCAGGCCGGCATCGAGCCGCCGCAGGACGTTTTGATGTTCCGCCCGATGTGAGGGGGCTCGTCGCGCACATACTGTCGGCGACGACGGCCGAACTCCGAACTCCCTCGCCCCGCTTTAGCGGGGAGAGGGTTGGGGTGAGGGGCCGCTATCCACGAATTCTGGATCAATGGGAGAGGCAGTGCCACGCCCCTCGCCCGGATCGCTTGCGCGATCCGACCTCTCCCCGCGCGGCGGGGAGAGGTTAGGCGTCTCACGCCTGCTCGAGCGCCGCGTGCAAATCCTCGATCAGATCGTCGGGATGCTCGAGCCCGGCCGAGAAGCGGATCATGCCCTCGGTGATCCCAAGCTCGGCGCGCGCCTCCTCGGTGAGACGCTGGTGCGTCGTCGTGGTCGGGTGTGTCACCAGGCTCTTGGCGTCGCCAAGATTGTTCGAGATGCGCGACACCTTCAGCGCGTTGAGCGTGCGGAACGCCGCCGGACGTCCGCCCTTGACCTCGAATGCCACCAGTGTCGAGCCGGCGCGCATTTGCTTCTTTACCGTTGCGGCCTGCGGATGATCCTCTCGGCCGGGGAAGATCAGCTTTGATATTTTCGGATGTTTTGCCAGCGCGCTGGCCACGGCCGCGGCGTTCTGCGTCTGCTGCCGCACGCGCACGCCGAGAGTCTCCAGGCCCTTCAGCAGCACCCAGGCGTTGAACGGCGACAGCGATGGGCCGGTCTGGCGCATAAAATTGTGGATGTGCTCGTTGATGAAGTCGTTCGTCGACAGGATCACGCCGCCAAGACAGCGGCCCTGGCCGTCGATGTGCTTTGTCGCGGAATACACCACCACATCGGCGCCGAGAGCCAGCGGGCTCTGCCAGATCGGCGTCGCGAACACGTTGTCGACGATCAGCCGGGCACCGCCGGCATGAGCGATCTCGGCGATCGCGCCGATGTCGAGCACGTCGAGCGTCGGATTGGTCGGGCTTTCCAGGAACAGCGACTTGGTGTTCGGCTTCATCGCGCGCTGCCACTGGTCGAGATCGAGCCCGTCGACCAGCGTCGAGGTGATGCCGTAGCGCGGCAGCAGCTCCTCGATGACGAAGCGGCAGGAGCCGAACATCTGCTTGGATGCGACGACGTGGTCGCCGGCGCGCAGTGGCGCGAGCACAGCCGTGGTGACGGCCGCCATGCCGGTCGCGGTCGAGCGCGCCGCCTCCGCGCCTTCGAGCTCGACCATGCGCTGCTCGAACATCCCAACCGTCGGATTGGAGAAGCGCGAATAGATGTAGCCGGGGTCTTCGCCCTTGAAGCGCGCCGCGCATTGCTCCGCGGTGTCGTAGACAAACCCCTGGGTCAGGAACAGGCCTTCGGAGGTCTCGCCCCATTGCGAGCGTAACGTGCCGGAATGCACCAGGCGCGTTTCGGGACGGTAGTGACGGGTCGGCGAATGAGCCGCAGTGGCAGGAGCTTTTGACATGTGACCTCCATCATGACCGAGCTGATCGGTCATAAAAAAACCGGCCGCAACGGGCCGGGATCACACGTGTCCCCGGCCTTTTAGCGATTTATTTAACGTGGCTGCAAGCCGGCCGGCTCAAATGACCACGGGATAAGTTAAGCTCTAATCCGCGGGAGCCTTTCCGTCAAGCGGGCCATGAGCTAACCGGTCAAGGCACGCGCCCCCGTTTCGCAGGGGTTTCGGGACAAGAGACCGTGCCGTTTGCCGTGCCTTCAGATCAGAGTGGAATTCTGCCCGACCGCATGATCGCGGCGATGGCTGATGCCGGCGCGATCTTGCCGGCCTATCCCTTTGTCGAGAGCCAGATTCAGCCGGCCAGCCTCGACCTCAGGCTCGGCGACATCGCATTCCGCGTGCGCGCGAGTTTTCTGCCCGGACCCGGCGCGACCGTTGCCGAGCGCATCGACGATCTCAAGCTGCACGAGATCGATCTGTCCGACGGCGCCGTGCTGGAGACCAACTGCGTTTATGTCGTGCCGCTGCTCGAGAGCCTCGCGCTGCCGCAGGTAATTTCGGCCACCGCCAATCCGAAGAGTTCGACCGGACGGCTCGACGTGTTCACCCGCGTGATCGCCGACGGTACGCGGCGCTTCGACGTCATCGAACACGGCTATCACGGCCCGCTCTACGCCGAGATAAGTCCAAAGACCTTTCCAGTGCTGGTGCGCGAGGGCTCGCGTCTCTCGCAAATCCGTTTTCGGATCGGCGATGCCGTGCTCGACGCCGACGAGCTCGCAGCGCTGCACGCGCGCGAGCGCCTGGTCGATGTCGACAATGCCGATCTCGCCCATGGCGTGGCGCTCAGCGTCGATCTCTCGGGCGCAGTCGTCGAACGGCTTTGTCGGCTACCGCGCCAAGCGCCATACCGGTGTCATTGATGTCGATCGCCGCGCCGGCTATCCGGCCGACGAATTCTGGGAGCCGATCCGCGCCCGCCGCGACCAAAGCCTGATCCTCGATCCCGGCGAGTTCTACATTCTAGCTTCGAAAGAGGCGGTGCAGGTGCCGCCGGATCATGCCGCCGAAATGGTGCCGTTCGATCCGCTGGTCGGCGAATTCCGCGTGCACTATGCCGGCTTCTTCGATCCCGGATTTGGCTATGCCGGCGCCGGCGGGAAGGGCGCGCGCGCCGTGCTCGAAGTGCGCTCGCGCGAAGTGCCGTTCATTCTCGAGCATGGCCAGGTCGTCGGCCGGCTGGTCTATGAGAAGCTGCTGTCGCCGCCCGACGCGCTCTACGGCCAGCGCATCGGCTCGAACTACCAGGCCCAGGGTCTCAAGCTGTCGAAGCATTTTCGCGCGGGGTGAGGAGCCGACGCCATGGCCGACTGCATCTTCTGCAAGATCGTTGCGCGTGAGCTTCCAGCGCATGTCGTGTTCGAGGACGATCAGATCCTTGCGTTTCTCGACATCCACCCGGTGCGCTCCGGCCACACCCTGATCATCCCGAAGTCGCATTACAGCTATTTCGAGGAGATGCCGTCAGACCTGATGGCGCGCATCAGCACTCTGGCGCAGCGCTTCGCGCGCCACATGATGACGATCTACCAGCCGATGCGTGTCGGCATGATCGTCAGCGGCACCGACGTGCCGCACATGCACGCGCATGTCTGTCCGATGCACGAGAAGTACGACGTCACTTCGGGCCGCTACATCACGAGCCCGAACCCGACCTTCGGCCTGCCGCCGCGCGCTGCCGCCGAGGATTTGACGCGCGAGGCGTCGCGGCTGAAGGCGGCGCTGGCTGGCGGCGGATGACCGAGCTTGGTATCATCGAAGGTTACTTCGGCAACCCGTGGAGCTGGGAGGCGCGCGCTTCGGTGATGCGCTTGCTCGCACCTCACGGCTATTCATTCTTCATCTATGCGCCGAAGGCGGACGCGTTTCTGCGCCGGCGCTGGCGCGAGCCGCATCCCGACGCCGAAATGCAGCAGCTCGCGGCCTTCGCGCAAGCCTGCCGCGCGGCAAACGTCCGTTTCGGCGTGGGCTTGAGCCCCTACGAGGCCTATCTGAGCTTCGACGAAGCGACCCGTGCCGTGCTCGGTGCAAAACTTGCGCAGCTCGATGCGCTCGGGATCGACGATCTCGCCATCCTGTTCGACGACATGCGCGGTGACATCGCCGACCTCGCCGCGCGCCAGGCCGAGATGATGCATTTCGTGGCGGCGCGCACCAGGGCATCACGGATCATCTTCTGCCCGACCTACTATTCGGACGATCCGGTGCTCGACCGCGCCTTCGGCAAGCGGCCGGCAAGATATCTCGAGCAACTCGGCGAGGCGCTCGATCCCGCGATCCACGTGTTCTGGACCGGCGAAGAGGTTTGCGCCCGCGAGTATTCGGTCGGTCACCTCAGTCGCATCGCCGACCAGCTCCGGCGCAAGGTTTTCCTGTGGGACAACTATCCGGTCAACGACGGCACGCGCATGTCGCAACACCTGCACCTGCGTGGCTTTACCGGCCGGCCGGCGGTGATCGGCGAATGGCTCGCGGCGCACGCGGTCAATCCGGCGCTGCAACCACTGTTGAGCTGCATCCCCGCGCTGACTCTGGCGGCAAGCTACGCTGCAGGGAATGACTACGCCTATCGTGCCGCGTTTCGCGCGGCGGCGAAGGAGGTCGCCGGCGAGCCGCTCGCGACGATGCTGGATGAGGACATCCTGGCGCTGCAGGACGTTGGTCTGTTCCTGCTCGGCGATCGGCGCAAGACCCTGCGCGCACGTTACACGGCGGTCGATCATCCGGCGGCGCGCGAAGTGGTCGCCTGGCTCGATGATGCCTATGCGATCACGGACGAAGCGGTGAAGACGAGTTAGGACGCAGGAATTTCACTCCGCTCATTCCCGCGAAAGCGGGAAATCCAGGATCAGCAACTGGGCCTCTCGGTTGTCATGCCCCGCTTCAAGCGGGGCATCCAGTAACCCGCAGGGCAAGTGACTTACTCTCGGCGTCTCGGAGTACTGGATTGCTCGGTCATAGGCGCGCGAAGCGACGCCGTTCTTCGAACGGCTATGCCGGGCGATGACGTTTGCGGAAAAATCACAGCGCTTTGTAGACTGCCGCCTCGAAATCCTCGAACAGTTTCAGCGACTTCACGTCGCAGAACGGCAGGATCTGCGTCGCGTAGACGCCGGAAATCTTCCGCACCGGATCGATCCAGTAATACGAGTTCATCAAGCCCGCCCATGCCATTGAACCCGGCGAGCGGCCTGACGGCATCGGCTTCGGATTGACCATGAACGTCAGGCCCCACTTCTTGCCGTCGATGAAGTTGACTTCATTCGACATCCCGCCACCCGTCGGCAGCTGCGGTGAGGCCGGCAGCGGCACCACGTTGACGTCGCCCATCGCATTCTGTCCCATCATCGCGACGGTCTCAGCCTTCAACACCTGCACGCCGTTGAGCTTGCCCTTGTTCAGGATCATTTGCGTGAACTTCAGGTAGTCCGGGATCGTCGAATAGAGCCCGCCACCACCGGCGTCGAATTCGGCATTCGGCGGCGGGCCGCGCTCGAACGGTTTTAGGCCGTCGTTGCCGCGCATGTAGAGCTGCACCAGTCGCTGCTTCTGATGGTCGTTGATGCGGAAGCCGGTATCGAGCATGCCGAGCGGCCCCAGCAGGTTGCGTGTCATGTAGTCGGCGAGCTTCAGCCCGGAGGTCTCTTCGACCGCGCGGCCGGCCCAGTCGATGCCGATCGAGTATTCCCAGCGCTCGCCCGGATCGAACATCAGCGGACTGTTGAGGGAAGCGAGCAGGCCCGAACCGTTGGACGGTGTGCCGGATTTCTGGCGGTACTCGGCGAGCTTCGGATTCCAGATCTCGTAGACGTGGCCCGAGGTGTGGGTCAAAAGCTGCCGTAGCGTGATCGGCCGCTTCGCCGCGCGGAATTTCGGCTTGCCGGCCTCGTCATAGCCTTCCAGCACCTTTGGCTCGGCGAGTTCGGGCAGCACTTTGGCGATCGGGCTGTCGAGATCGAGCTTGCCCTGCTCGACCATTTGCATGGCGCAGGCGCCGGTCACCGCCTTGGTCATCGAGGCGATGCGGAAGATCGCGTCCTTCGTCATCGCGGTCCCGGCAAGGTCCCGCTTGCCATGGGCGGCCTCGAAAATCACCCCATCGGAGGTCGCCACGCCGGCCGCGACGCCCGGGACGTCGCCGGCGTCGGTGGCGCGTTTCAAAAGCTCCGAAATCGGTGCTAGATTTGCCATGACGTTCCTCATCCTATCGGCTCCGTTCGCCGGGCCTCGCTCGCCGTCTTATTTCCGATCATCGCGCTCCAAGCAAAAAACATCAACGCTCGCCTGACCTCATCCGAGCGGCCAACTGGAATAACCGCCATGCAACTGCTGATCGCCAAGTCCGCCTACGACCGCATCAAGCCGCGCCTCGACCAGGTCGCACCCAACCTCGACATCGTGACCGTGGCAGGCGCCGATGCGTTCGAACGCGCGGGGGAAAAGATCGCGCCGGAAGCCGCCAATCCCGATCTGGTCTGGCTCAGCTATGACACGCTGGCGTCGGGCCTGCTCCCGATATTCCTTCAGCGCGTGTTGCAGGCCAACAATCCGAAGTGGATGCAGATCATGTTCGCCGGGCTCGACAATCCGGTGTTCAAGCAGGTGATGGCGAAGGGCATCCGGCTGACCAAAAGCAGCGCGCAAGCGATCCCGATCGCCGAGCATGTCATTGCCCACGCCTTCGCCCTGATCGTTCCGATCGATCTGCAGCGCGAGGCGCAAGCGAAGAAGGAATGGCGGCGCACGCCGTTCCGCGAGATCGGCCAGACGCGCTGGACGCTGGTCGGCTTCGGCTCGATCGGCAAGCACATCGCGCAGCGGCTGAAGCCGTTCGGCGCGCATCTGACCGTGGTGCGGCGCTCGCCGGCGCCCGATCCGCTGGCCGATGCTGTCATCGACATGTCCGGCCTGCCTGGCGTGCTGCCGCAGTCCGACGTCGTGGTGCTGGCGAATTCGCTGAACGATCAAACCAGGCAGATGGCGAACGACAAGTTTTTCGCCGCGATGAAGGAAGGCTCGATCCTGATCAACATCGCGCGCGGCGCGCTGATCGATGACGCCGCCCTGCAGCGCGCCCTCGCGCAGAACAAGCCGGCGCATGCGGTGCTCGATGTGTTCGAGCCCGAGCCGCTGCCATCGGACAACTGGATGTGGACCCATCCGAAAGTGCGCATCTCAGGCCACACCTCGAACGCCGGCAGCGGCACGCCGGCGCGCGGCGACACGCTGTTCCTGGAGAATTTGAGGCGTTATCTCTCTGGCGAGACGCTGCTCAACGAGGCGCAGAAGAGCGAAGTGGGGTTGTAGCCCGTTACCTCATTCCGGGATGACCCGAAGGGATCTTTAGCGACCGGGTGAGGGGCATCGCAGTGATTCACAACCTGTGGTGGTTATGGAGTTCCGGGCTCGCTCGACCTTCGCTAAAGCGGGGCCCCGGATGTGACGGCTGCGCCGTCATGTCAACACCTACTTCGCCACTTCCTCCAGCACGCGATCGGACTGCTTGATGCCGAACGCCTTGATCAGCAGTCCCGGCACCAGTGCGCCTGGAATGATGATGAACAGGATCCAGCCGAGGTGGTTCGGCCCCAACTGATAGAGCGGGCCGAGCGAGGTGACGCCGACCCAGGCGCCGAGGTGCCCGAGGCCGTCGGTCCAGGCGAAGGCGACCGAACGGATGCGGGTCGGGAAGGCGACGGCGGTGTAGTTGTAGAGGTTGAACAGGAACAGCGCGGTGCCGATCCGGCTCAGGATATAGCCGACGATGAAGCCACTCGTGGTCGGCAGGAAATACATGATGACCCAGCCGACCGAGAACAGAAGTGCCATCACCAGCAGGACATCCCTGCGCTCAACCTTCTCCCCAAGTCTGGCGTTGAGCAGGAATGCGCAGAAGACGACAAGCGCGGCTGCCGCGGCCAGCGCGAAGAAGAATTCCACATCCTTGCCATTGTCGATCATGTAGACCAGCGTGAAGGCGCCGGATCCGTAGACAATGCCGGGATAAGCGAGCAGCCAGCACACCAGGATCAGGATGCTGCGCCAGCGATAGTTCGGATTGGTGAGGATTTCCGAAAGGCGCGCTTTGACGCCGGGCTCCAGGTTGGGTCGGTTGAAGTCGGGCGCTGGCAACGGTCCGGCGATCGCTTCGCAGCGTTGCTCGAGCCTTTTCAGCACGGAATCGCCTTCCGCGCCGCGGCCATGGGCATCGAGCCAGCGCGGCGATTCCGGCAAGCGGAAATAGAGCAGCGGCAGCAGCACCAGCGCCTGGATGGCGACGCCGAGCCAGACGAACTCCCTCCAGTACTTCGGCATCATGTAGTGGGCGGTCATCAGGATCACGAAGCCGACCAGTGCGGTGGACGCCTGCGAGGTCAGCAAGGTCTTGTTGCGCACCGGCTGCGACGACATCTCGGAGAGATAGACCGCGTGCGTTGCGACAATGCCGCCGACGCCGAGCGTCGACAGCACCGAGAACACCACCAGCGGCACGAAATCGGTGACGAAGGCGAACGGCCACAGGCAGAGACCTGCGAGCGCTGTCGACAGCAGGATCGCCGGCCGGCGGCCGTATTTGTCGGCCACGAAGCTCATCAGGTAGGTGCCGAGCAGCACGCCGAGCCCGACCTGCAGCGCCTGGATCACGGCATACTGGTTGGTCGTCATGACGCCCAGCGGGCGCCACACGATCGGGTAGAGGCGGGCGCCGATGCCGTCGGTATCGACGATGATGAAGCCCCAGGTGATCTCGACCAGGATGGCGAGTTCCCACTGCACACGGGTCAGCGGCAGTCGGTCGATACGGCTCGAGATATGATAGTTGGTGGCATCACGCCCGGCGACGGGCACTGCACCTGACTGGACAATCGCAGTCATACGTCCTCCCCGACACTATTGATGTGCCCGGCGAAGCCAGCGCATGCCCCGGAAGAGTGAGCGCCGTTTTCCGAAATGACATACGCCAACGAAGAAGCAACGCCACGCGGGCACGTTCTCATTGTAGGGCTTCAGCGTATCACGGCTTTGAGAGCGATCAACGGCGATGGCATCATCGCCTGACGAATTGCTGCGGCGCGGCCCGACCGGGATGCACGCGCCTGTATGCAACACGCAACCGTTCGGACGAACCGCACACGAATAACGACCCAAAGCCGTTCTCTTGGCGCACGAGCACGCTATGATTGTGCCGGGAGGCGCGTCGGTCATCGATGGACGATCTTGCAAGAAGACCTGCAAAACTGTCGGCGCATCGCCGCGAATATGAGCGGCGGGTCTACCGCGTCATGGATTACGTCCAGGCGCACCTCGACGAAGACCTGACGCTGGAAAAGCTCGCGGGCGTCGCGGCGTTCTCGCCGTTCCATTTCCATCGCGTGTTTGCCGGCATTACCGGCGAGACGCTGTCCGATTTCATCCGGCGGATCAGGCTGGAGCGCGCCGCGAGCGGCCTTGCGGTGCTGCGCGACACCAGCGTGCTGGAAATCGCACTCCGTTGCGGCT
Source organism: uncultured Alphaproteobacteria bacterium (assembly GCA_963763485.1). Classification (GTDB taxonomy): domain Bacteria; phylum Pseudomonadota; class Alphaproteobacteria; order Rhizobiales; family Xanthobacteraceae; genus CAWCKS01. The sequence continues at coordinate 335,441 of CAVXOW010000005.1, forward strand.
TCTCGTCAGCTGCCACCTTCGCGCGCGCGTTCAAGAGCCATTTCGGCATGAGCGCCACGGAATGGCGCGAGGGCGGATCGCGACGCTGGTATGAGGCGCGCAACATCAGCAGCAAGAAGAGCAAAGCGAATAGCAATCGAGGTCAAGGCCAAAGCAATCCGCGCAAAGCATCCGCTCCGCAAAGCCGGCAGACTGCCGCCATGCGCAACAAAGCGGTCGCCAGAGAGATCAAGATGCCGGTCCAAATCCGGGACATTCCGCCGTACCGCGTGGCCTACATGCGCCACGTCGGGCCCTATGGCGAAGGCGGACGGATTTCCCCGCTGTGGGCCAGCTTCGAGCGCTGGATCCGCACGCGGGATTTGCGGCAGCCGGGCACGATCACCATCGGCATCGGCCACGACGCGCCAAAAATCGCGCCCGCCGACAAGCTGCGCTACGACGCCTGTGTCGTCGTCGACGCGGACTTCAAGCCCGACCGCTTCGTGAATATCGCCGACCTGCCGGGCGGCAAATACGCCGTTGCCGCGTTCGAAGGCACCGCGACCGAAATCTCCGACGCCTGGGAGAGACTTTGGGCCGTCTGGCTTCCGGCCAGCGGCTATCAACCCGAGGACCGTCCGTGCCTTGAGCTCCGGCAGGATTTCGAGACACAGCCCGGAAGCCGCTTGCGTTGCGAGCTCTGCCTTCCGGTCGGTCCCCTCTGAGCGCGTAGGCATTGACGGAGGTACCGCGCGCCAGCGGGCGAGGTCGACGCGCGAAGCGCGGCTCTTGAGGGGGCTTGAGTCGAGCGTCTGGATTGCCTCGCCCGGCTCGCAGCAAGACGACGCGCGACCGATCCCCGGCGGGGAGAGGTCGATCATGCTTTCGCAAGGGAAAATTCATCCATGCTTGTTCCCAATCCACCCCGCCAATCCTTGTGGCGCCAGGAAACCAGTCATCTTGCCCGCTCGGGCGTGACACTGGCGTTCAACCAGCTGCTGCAGATCGCGATCCCCTTCGTCACCACGAGCATGACCGGCCGGCTCGGCGTCGAGACGCTGGCCGCCGGCAGCCTGGTCGGCAGCATCGGCCTCTTGTTGTTCATCACCTCGCTCGGTGTGCTGCAGGGCCTGGTGCCGCTGGTGAGTATCGCCATCGGCGCCGGTGATGAAGCCAAGGCGGCGCGCGCCATCCGCGGCGGCCTCGCGCTTGCGGTCGCGATGGGCCTTGGCGCCACGCTGATCATGGCCTGCGTACCGTGGGCGCTCGCGCGTTCGGGGCAGGACCCCGCGCTGGTCACATTGGCGCAGCGCTTCATCATAGCCATGCTGCCCGGCTACCTGCCGAGCATTGTCGCGATCGCGCTGCGCTTCTTTCTGATCGCGGCAAACGACCTCAAATGGCTGAACCCGATCATCGTCGCGCGGCATCGCGTTCAATATCGCCTGCAACCTGCTGCTGGCGGACCCGTCGTTCGGCCTCGACGGCCTGACGGCGATCGGGTTGACCATCTCGCTGACCAACTGGCTGATGGTTGCTCTCCTCGCATTCGCCATCGTGCGGGCAAAGAAAATCCCGAACAACGTGCGCGATTGGCGCGCCGGTTTTGCGGTGCGCGAGGCGCTGGCGCTGGGCATTCCGGTCGGCGCAATCTTCTTCACCGAGGCCTTGCTGTTTACCGGCTCGAGCGTGCTGATGGGCTATTTCGGCAAGGTCGCGCTGGCGGCGCACGGCATCGTGCTGCTCTGGCTCAACATTGCGTTGATGATGCCGGTCGGCGTCTCGCAGGCCGCGATGGCGCGCGTCGCTTTCCTCTCCGGCCAGCGCGACGTCGAGGCCCTGAAACACGCCGTCATTGTGTCACTCATCGTCGGGAGCGCCGCTTCGATCGCGATCGGCGCGCTGCTGGTCGCAAACTCGGACTCGCTTGTCCGGCTTGCGATGTGGTCGCGGGCCTCGGGCGGCGAGGCCGTGATTGCGACCGCCCGAAACTTCTTCTATTTCTGCGCCGTCACGCAACTGTTGTCCGGCCTCATCATCGTCATGGCGAGCATCCTGCGCGGCTTGCGGGACGCCAACGCCGTGCTGTGGATGGTGATGATCGGCTACTGGGGCGTCGGTCTCGGCGGCGCGGTGCTGTTCGCCTTCGGCCTCGGCCTCGGTGGCCCCGGCATCTGGCTCGGCATGACGCTGGCGTTCATGTTTGCGGTTACGCTGCTGGCGACGCGGTTCGCGAGCGTGTGGGCGCGGCTTCGGGCAGGCTGATCGCCGTCCCGGACCGGCTTGTTAACCCGCGCCCGATCCGCTTAAGTGGCGTCAAGTCGCGGGCGCAGTTCAATGGTAGAACGGCAGCTTCCCAGCAGCGCGCGGAGCGACGTTGAGTTTGTGGTTGAGATTGAGCAAACAGAACCTGCGCCGCCCCGGAGCTATGGGTAGTCCGCAACCAAAGCCTCTCGCTCGAAAATGCGATGTCCCTTTCGAAGAAAAACCTCCCGAGTTCGCGGCTGATAGGGGGAAACACAGAAAGCTCATGAGTTGCCAATACCTGTGAAGCCCTTCGATGTCCTTGTCCGGATTGGCTCGGCGTCACACGGCCGCGTGCCGCAGCTTGGGAATGACGTCACGGCCATAGTCGGCATACCACTGCTTCAGGATGTCAGGCGGTCGCGACCGGTTGAAGGTGGCGGCAAAATGGCCTGCGCCTGCCGCCCGACACTGCGCGATGACTTGTGCCGCCACCGTGTCGGGCACGCCGGCGATGAACTCGTCATCACCCACCGAGAAGGCATGCGCCGTCGGGGTGTCGAGGATCGCCGGCCGGTCGGGCGTATCAAGTCGCGGATCGGCTTCCAGAAACTTGCGCATGTTGCGACGTTGCGCGTCGACCACATCAGCGACCTCGCGGTCGTCGTCCAGCATCGTGACCTGACGGCGAATGCAGAGGTCGTCCGGCCCGACCTTCCGCCCGGCCTTGTCAGCCTCATCGCGAAAGGCATCGAAGATCTCGATGATCTTGTCCAGCGGGTGGAAGCCGGTGCAAAGCTTGGCGCCGCGTCGCGCCGCTTTGCGGGCGGATGACACGCTGACCACCGTGACCCAGAGGGGTGGCGCGGGTTGCTGCACGGGACGCGGGGTCAGGCGAAGGTTGTCGAAGTGCCAGAACTTGCCATGGTGCGAGATGACCGGGCTCTTCAGCGCGGCATCGAGGATGTCGAGGAGTTCGTCGTTGCGGGCGCGCGCCTCGTCATGCCCGAGGCCGACCTTCGCCATTTCATTGGGGATACCCGCTGCCGTTCCGATCTCGAGCCGGCCGCCGGTCAAGTGGTCCAGCATGCCGATCTCTTCGATCAGCTGCCAGGGTGTGTGATAAGGCGCGACCATGCCAAGCGTTCCCAGCCGCAGGGTCTTGGTCCGCGAAGCAACGTTGGCAATGAGCAGGTTCGGTGCCGGCGAATAGGCGGCGCCGAAATGGTGCTCGCTGAAAAAGATGCCTTCAAAGCCTGCCGGCTCAGCGCTCACCCATAAGTCGATATAGGCATCGAAATGGCGCTGCGATGCGGAGGCATCGAAACCGCTCATGCAGTTCGATAGGTGCTCCAAAGAATTCAAATATCCAAGGCTTTATCATTATCGTCCCTCCTACCTGCTCACTGCGTCACGTGAAGCGACGTCAAGATCGCGAGCGCCTGCGTCCGTTGATGACGGTGGTCTCAACCGGTCGACGCAACACTTTATCTTAGAGCGAAAAGATGGAGTGTGACGATGGATCAAGGCTTTCGTCGAGGTTTTACGGCGGCCGAGAAGACGGAGTTATGGGATCGCTGGCAGCGCGGGGAGTTGCTCAAAGCGATCGGGCGGGCGTTTGGTAAGCCTTCATCGTCGATTTATTTCCAGGTGTCGCCATACGGAGGAATTCGTCCAGCTCCTCGACGTCGCTCGCGATTGGCGCTGACGCTCGCGGAACGCGAGGAGATATCGAGAGGCATTGCGGTACATCGATCGGCCCGCTCGATGGCTGGGTTGCTGGGCCGTTCGCCCTCGACAGTGAGCCGGGAAATCAGCCGGAACGGCGGCTATGATGGCTACCGAGCGGCTTTGGCGGACGACAAGGCCTGGGCCCGAACCCGTCGCCCGAAACGTTGTAAGCTGGCGAGCAATGCTTGGTTGCGACATGCGGTGGCCGGCAAGCTGAGATTAAATTGGGCGCCCGAGCAGATAGCCGGCTGGCTTAAAAGGGCCCATCCTGAAGACGAGCGTTATCACGTGTCACACGAGACGATCTATCGCAGTCTATTTGTTCAAGCCCGAGGAGTGCTCAAGAAAGAGCTGCTTTGCCATCTTCGGTCGAAGCGCACGATCCGTCGATCGAAACAGGCGGGGCTCATCAGTGATGGACGGGGACAAATCAAGGATCTCGTCTCGATCCGTCAGCGGCCGGCAGCGGTTGAAGATCGGGCGGTGCCTGGCCATTGGGAAGGCGATCTCCTGTCCGGGTCGAAGAACAGCTATATCGCGACCTTGGTCGAGCGTCATACCCGTTACGTGATGCTGGCAAAGGTGGCCAACAAGGACACCCAGACGGTCGTATCCGCACTCATCAAGCAGGCAAAGAAACTGCCTGGTGAACTGTATAAATCGCTGACCTGGGACCGGGGCAAGGAACTCACTGATCATCGACGATTTACGCTGACAACCAACATCGATGTTTATTTCTGCGATCCGCAAAGCCCATGGCAGCGGGGGTCGAACGAGAACACCAACGGTCTACTGCGACAATACTTCCCGAAGGGCACCGACTTATCGGTGCACTCGCAAGCCCATCTGAACAAAGTGGCGCGTCAGCTCAACGAACGGCCACGTGAGACCTTGAAATTTGAAACCCCGGCAGAGAGATTTAACGCCTGTGTTGCGTCGACCGGTTGAGCCGGCAACTCTCTTCGGACATTGGCCTCGCGCTGCGGCATTACTCTTATGCCGATTTTAGCCTGTCGGAAAAGTCGGTCGGGCCGCTAAGGGTGACTCCAACGCATTGGGCCCCGGCATTCAGTCGCGAGTTTGTGACGCTGGTTGGCCGAGTGGCGGCTTCGCCTTCCTGGCGGCCAGTGCCGCGACGCCTGGTTAGAAACGTGCTAACCGTCGGCCGGCTGTGCAGGTGGTTGCCGTGCGAGAGGATGCCGAAAATTGTTTGTATGGCGTCTTGAATTCGGAGGATCGTTTTTTTTAAGTCGATTTTTGCCGCTCGAGGGCGGTGCCGGACGCCTAGTGGGTCCGGCGAATTGAGCGGGTGTCATGCGGAGGTCTTGCCGGACGCCAGATAGGCGCCGTGCAGGATTTCCGGCGCTGCTGCAACTCTCGGCTTCGCCTGCGAATGTGATGTCGCCGCGCTCCATCACATAGGCGCGCGTCGCAAGCTTCAGCGCCAGCGTCGTGAACTGCTCGATCAGCAGAATGCCGACACCGCGTTCCGCGATCATCGCGATGGTCTTGCCGATGCGCTGGACGATGGCCGGCGCGAGCCCGAACGACAGTTCATCGATTAACAGGTAGCGCGGCCGGCAAATCAGCGCCTGGGCCAGGACCACCATCTGCTTTTGTCCACCCGACAAATTCTGGCCGCTGACCTGCAGACGCTCCCTGAGTTCGGGAAAGACGTCGAGGGCCGCGTCAACCTCGCGTTCGGCTTCGGTGCGCGAATGCATCAACGCCGCGGCGCGCAGGTTGTCGAGCACCGAGATGTTGCTGAGAACGGGATGACCCTCGGGAACGATCGCGATGCCGTTGCGCCGCACCATGTCCGGCGACCTGCCAAGCATCTCGAGCCATCGGCCGAGACGCTGCCCGATTTCGCCGGCAGCATGCCGCAGGCGGTCATCACAAGACTCGACTTGCCGGCTCCGTTGGCGCCGAGCAGGGCCGTGATCTCGCCCGGAAAAACATCGAGCGAAATCCCGTGAATGACCTCGCGCCCGCCGCGCTCGACCACCAGATCCTTCACCCGCAGCACGGCGTCCGTCATTGACCTACGCAGTCCCCAGATAGGCCTGGCGTACGATCGGCGCGTCGAGCACGGTGCGCGTCGGACCAAAGGCCAAGAGCTTGCCGAAATCCAGCACCATGGTCTCGATGCAGAGCGATGCGATCAAATCGGCGTCGTGGTCGATCAGCACGAGCTGCGCGTCGAAGCGCCCGGGAATCTCCTTCAGCAACGAACGCAACTTGTCGGTCTCCGAGTCGTTGAGGCCGGCCCCGGGTTCGTCGAGCAGGATGGCCTTGGGGCGACCGACCAGCGTCTTGCCGATTTCGATGAGGCGGCGTTCGAACAGGTTCAGCTGGCGACCCAGCACATTCGCGCGGCTGGCCAATCCGATGAACGACAGCGCGGATTCGACCTCGTTGCGAGCGTCGTGTCGGCCTGCGACAGATATGATCGGCGATCGCCTGGATGTTTTCGTACGCGGTCAATTCGTCGACCACCAGCTCCTGCTGAAAGGTTCGGCGCAAGCCGAGCGCCGCTCGCCGCGCCGGCGACAATCCGGTCAGCGCGGCGCCGTCAAGATAGGTGGTGCCTTTCACCGGCCTGACGAAGCCCGACAGCACATTGAGCAGCGTGGTCTTGCCGGCGCCATTCGGTCCGATCAGGCCGCAAATCGGCGCCGTGAATTCGCCCTCGAGCGCATCGAGCGGCCGCACGCCGCCGAACTGCACGGTGAGGGATTCGATCCTGATCACGACGCCCGCCGCGTCTTGAACTTCGCGTAAAGGCGCTCCGCGAGCGCCGTCAGCTGGCCGCCGAGCCCCTCGGGGGCCTGCGTCAGCGCGTTGATCAGGGCCATGCCGAAAAACAACAGGCCGACGTAACTGTTGACGTTGTAGTCGATCAGCAGCGCCGGAATAGATCGCGTGAGAATGCCGCCCAAAAACGGGCCGAGCCACACGCCGGTGCCGCCAAGCAGTGTTCCGATGAAAATCGTGATCGAGTCAGTCGGCGCGAAAGCACTGTCGTCGAGCTGGCCGAACAATCCGGCCATCAGCGCGCCGGCGACGCCGGCGAGAAAGCCCGACAGCGCGAAGGCCCAGGCCTTGTAGAAGACGATATGCACGCCGCTCGCCATCGCCATCTGCTCGTTCTTGCGGATCAGCGCCCAGGCGCGGCCAGGCTTTGAGCGACGATGCGTTTCGACGAGGAAGATTGCCGAGCATCACCACAAATCCCACGAACAGGAAGTAGGCTGTGTCGCTGCTTGCGAAAATCGGCCGCGCCATCATCACCCGGTCGTTGCCGCTCATTCCAACCTGGCCGAGAAACCCCGGGCCGCCCACCGGGAAACTCGTTACCGAAATCAACACCTGGAACGCTCCCGCCAGCATCAGTGTCACAAGTGCGAGATAGAGGCCGCGCATGCGCAGCGCCGGCAGGCCCCACAGCATGCCGATCACGGACGCGTCAACTCCGCCGGCAAGTATGGTGACGACGAAGGGGGGATGGAACGAGTGATACACGCGCAAGGCGACCCAGCCACCGGCACCGACCAGCGCCCACTGGCATAGCGAAACCAGGCCGAGCTGGCCGTACAGCAGCGCACAACCCAGCAATGCGAGGACGATGCAGTAGGCCTGGGTGAAATTCGAGAGCCAAAAGCCGCCGGCGGTCAGCGCAATCAGCGCGGTCACCGCACTGACGACCACTACGATTGCGACGTTGCGCGGGGTGAACAGGGCATTGCCGACGCTTGTACCAACGCCAACTGAGAATGCGTCGGTCTTGCCGAGTTCGGTCATTCGCGCGCACCAACGCCCTGACCGGCGCCGACAACTGTCAGAAACAACAGTGCCGCGACGTAGGGCCCCGCGCTGCGAAAATGTGAGATTTCGGGTACGCCGGTCAGGACCGCTTCGATCATCCCGGCAACCATTCCGCCGATGAATGCGCCAGGCAGCGAGGACAACCGGCCGAGAATTGCGGAAGCAATGGCCGGGATGACCAGGAATGTCAGAAAGGGCGGGTCGAGCCGATTGAGATTGGCGAGCAGGATTCCGGCAATCCCGGCGAACGCACCGTTGACCAGCCAGGCGAAAGAATCGATGCGCGTGACCTGAATTCCGATCGTGGCGCTGATCCTGCGATCACTGGCGAGAGCGCGCATCCCCAGTCCAATCCGCGTACGGCTCAACAGCAAACCAACTCCGACTGCCATCGCAAGCGCAATCCCCAGCGCGACGAGACGGGTCGCCGAGATCCGTACGCCGAACAGCATGATGAAGTCATGGTCCGTGGGAAGGGCGATACGGCGAGCAATGCCAACACCGTAGTACCAGGCGAGCGCGCCGAGAATGATCAGTGCCAGCCCGAGCGTGGCGACTGCCCGCACCACGCGATCCCGGTGCGCCATGCGCGGAGCAATAATCCGTCCATAGGCATAGGCGAGCCCAGTTGAGACCCCGATGCCGGACAGCCATCCTATCGGAGCCGGGACACCGCCATTGTTGCTCAGATCCCAGGCCAGGAACGCCGCCAGGGCGCCGAACGCGCCGAAGGCGAAGTTGAGCGTGCCGGACGCGCGGTACAGAATAACGAGGCCGACGCTGGCCAGAGCGTAAATCCCTCCAAGGCCGATTCCGGAAGCGACAAACGGAAGGAGGTTCATGCCTGGCCAATTCCACGTTGGACGGAGAACAGCTGAGTCTTAGTGATCGGGCCGGCCGGCGCGCCGGCATTCCAAGGAATTTGACGCTGGCCCGGCCGGCCGAAGCGATGTGTTGCGCCAGGGCCGGCAGCGAGACCTCAATTCAGGGACAGCTTCTTTTCGACCTCCAGCACCGCATTCAATCCCGGATCGGAGCTTTCGACACAACCCTCGACCTCTTTCCACTCGCCATTGGTGATGGTCACAATTCGAGTGGTGTGATTGGCGTTGTGGACCTGTGCGTCCGGACCGCCCCAGTACCATGGCTTGCAAAGAATGTCTGATTGGTAGGGCTTCATGTTCTGGATGGCCGCCGTGACGGTCTCGCGGTTGATCTTGGCGGGGTCGCCGATCGACAGCATGGAGTTGACCGCGATCCGCGCGGCGACGTAGCCGAGCTGCGCGAAGCTATCGAGCAGATCGTCCTTGCCGCCATAAGCCTTTTCGACCGCCCACCAATTCTGGTTGTCGGGCCCTTCGCTGTAGAGGGGCGCCGCCTCGATGTTCACCCAGAATTTGTTATCCCAGTACTTGCCGTCGACGGCCTTGGGAAATTTTGTGGTGTAGTATGACGTCGGCGCCGCCCACTTCATCGTGGCATTGCCGTCTTGCTGCTCGATCGCAGACAGAATTTGAATGCCGACATCCTGCGTTCCGTAGATGACCGCGGTGTCGGCGCCCGTCGCCATCAGCTGCAGCACCAGCGAACTGTAGTCCGGCGTGACGGGGTCGGAGTAAATGCTGGTCACCTTGACGCCGAATTTCTTGCCCCATTGCTCGACGCCGCCGCACAAGTAGTCGGTGCCGGGACGCTTGCCCACCGTGCAGACGACGCTCTTGGCGCCAAGCTTGCGGCGGGCATAGTCGGCCACGGCGATTCCGCTTTGCCGCGCGCCGGCATTGACGGCCGCGATGTTCTTCAACTCGAAACATTGCGGGGGAATACCCTCTCCGATGACGAGGACATCGTGCTTGGCATAGTAGGCAGCATTGGCAATGCATTCGATGACGCTCGTGCTGCCGATCAGAGCATAAACGCCGATGTCTTCGACGAGTTTCTTTGCCGCCTGTGCCGCGATGTCGAGCTTGCTCTGATCATCTTCCTGGTAATAGACGATCGGCCGGCCAAAGATGCCGCCGTTGGCATTGACGCATTTGAAGTAGGCCTGCACGGCAAGGTCGGCTTCGTGGAAGCTGCCGACACCGCTCGCCGTGGTTACCGTGCCGATCGGGATCGGCGTGCCGGCGGCCGCCTTGCCGGTGTTCATGCCGCAGTCCGGTGCAGCAAGGCTCGGCTCCGCTGTCATCAGCAGAACGGAAAACAGCGTGCCAATCAGCACGCAAAGGTAGCGTGTCATGACTTCCTCCCCAGGGCCATTGTCGACCCATCTATGATCGTTTTTTTAAGTGCGTCTGTCGCGCAGCTGTTGAGGTGAGCGTGCGCGTGTCTTCTCGGCTCGTCAAGATAGCACGGTGTCGAAAACGTATCCGCTTCTCGATGCATTGCTTGCCGTCTTCGCCAAGAAACGCCATCGGTGCTTTTTCCTCCATACTGGGCAGAACTAGGATGCAGAAACGCAAATCGTCAGCATCGCGCTCGTTTCATGCGGTGACCTGTCTCGTCCTTTCCGACAAGACTACTCGCAATGCGTTCGTCACGACGTCCGGTCTCCTGCAACGACTTAGTGTGGAGATTGCTGCAACACTCGGCGAGCAAGGAAGCGTGCCGCGACATACCCGACGATGACTAGCGCGGTCTGCATCAGAGCCAAAACCGAAGCGACCTCCTGTCGACCAGTCACCGTCCAAAGGAAGATGTCTGTCGACAACATGTGCGCTCCGGGACCGGCCAGCAGCACGACGACGTCTAATACTCGGACCGCAATAACGAAGAGAAGAATCCATGCGCCTACCACGGCGGGGCGCAACAGGGGCAACCAGATTCGCAGGAAGGTCCGGGACCAGGACGCGCCATGAATGCGTGCCGATTCTTCCAGTTCGTCGCTGAGCTGCACCATCGTCGTCGTGAAGAATCTCGAGGCTACCGGCAGTCCACGCGCCACTAGAGCCAGGACAACGACCCACAGCGTGCCATATATGGGAAGCCAGACGAAGGCCCACAAAAAGCCGAGGCTCATTACCAAACCGGGGACCGCCCATGGACCCCACGCCATCATGTCGAGAGCCTTGCGTCCGCCCCAGGTGGTCCGTGTCACGACGTACGAGATGAAAACCGAGACGATGACGCCCACGGTGGCCGCCATCGTACCGACTATAAGCGTGTCAGCGATCGACCTCAGGACCTCGTCACGGCCGAGCGCGTTGCTCCAATGTTTTGTCGTGAACATGTCCCAGCTGATGAAGCCACTCAGCTCCATGAATGAGTTCAACAGCAGCACGACAAATGGCAACGCGCCAAAAATGACGAAAAATGTCAGCATGGCCACGAAAGCGATCCATCGTCCGTATCCGAGATCCATAGGCCGCGCTTTGAATCCGCGCCCCGACACCGTCGTATAGGCCCGTCCACGCAGAAGCCGTGACTGCACAATGATCAGACTGCCCGTCAACGCTAACAGGATGAGCGCTAGTACCATTGCAGCACCGAAATTCGCGACGTGCCCGCCGTAGGCGAGGTCGTATATTCGCGTCGTGAACACGAAGATGTTGGCCGGTGTGCCCAGCAGTTGCGGGATCTCGAACGATTCCATCGCAACGACAAACGACAGGATGCCCGAAGCCAGCAGGGCAGGCATAAGTAGTGGCAAGTTGATCCGCCACAGCGTACGCCACGCGCTGGCGCCAGACATGCGAGCGGCCTCTTCGAGGGTGGAGTCCATAGCTAGGAAGGCGGGATGAATAAACAGAAACAGCACCGGGGCCGAACGTGCAGCGCCCAACACGATTAGGCCGCCGTACGAGTAGACATTGATTACGCCTTCACCGCCTGAAAAGAGCGTTCCCAGCAACTGATTGAGCAACCCCACATTGGGTGCGCCAAGCAGCATCCAGGCCAAGACCCACGGCAGCTCGGGGAGGAAAAACATAAAGGCAAGAAGGCCCTCCAGGAAGCGCTTGCACGGAACATTGGTACGCGCAATGCACCAGGCAAAAGCCGTTGCGAGCAAAAGTGCCAACAAGGTGCGGGGAGCAGCGATCGTCAGGCTCGTCAGCAGGATGTCGAAGGTCGCACGGTCCCACAACACGGCCTCCCAATTCTCCAGCGTCAACGTTCCAGGTTGGCCGGGGGCAGCACTCCAAAAGGTACCAAAGACGAGCATCCCGAGCGGATAGACAACGAGAGCGGCAACCAGCATTGAGAGGCCGAGCGGCAACATTGCTTCCAACCGGAGGCGAGGTTGCCTTCCAGGATGCGAGACCGGGGTCACCCGGTCACCGATCGAGCCTTCTGTAGTCACCATTCGCTATGTCTTCAGTCCCGCAGCCTTCAGGTACGGCTCGGCTTTGGCAGACCATTCGAAAAACAGTTTTGAGCCAAACTCATAGGTGTCAGGGTTTTCGGGAAACGGCTTGGCTGTGGCGAAATGCGCCAGTTCAGGAATGCGAGGGTTGACGTCCTTGCGAATGAACGGTCCGCCTGCATCGTCCGCTGCGATCTGCTGGGCGGACTTGGTGAGGATGTAGTTCATGAACATCCGGGCGGCATTCGGATGAGGCGCATCCTTCAGCATGCTCATTCCGCCCGTTAGCATCATCACCCCGTCCTCTGGAACCACGAGCCGGAACGGATGCGGCTTAGGCAACCTCCAGATGTCGGCGGCGCCGACCTGCGTGGGATGAATGAAAATGCCGTACTCGCCGCGGGCAATCTGCTTGGGGGCTTCGATCTCGGCGCGGGTAAGCGCCTTGACGTTGCTGATCACCTTCTGCAGGTGATCGTCGCCGTACACCTTCCAGGCATAGGCGGCCCAGCGCGATCCGGGCGAAGGACCAATGGGTTCTGACAGCAGTATCAGACCTTTGTATTTTGGGTCTTCGAGATCCTTGTAGCTGCGCGGACCATTTTCCGGAGGGCACAGCTTGTTGTTGACGAGAATAAAATAACCGCCGGCGCTCGTGTGCAACGTGTAGCCGTTCCCGGCTTTTACATCGACGAGGGGATCGATGATCCACGGCACGTCAGGTTCGATCGCTGCTGGAAGGATGCCGAAAGATTGGTCGAGGCCTCGAGCTGCGAGGCGCCGGTTCTCTGGACTACCCGAGGAGCGTATGTCGATGCTTGCCTTGCCGGCGGCGCGCTCGGCATTCCACCGCGCCTCGAAATCGCCTGTCCTGCTCGGAGCAAGCTCGACGCGAATTCCATAGAGCTTCTCAAACTCCCGCGCTTGACGTTCGACCGCGTCGCCCGGCGCGCCGAAGAAGGACCAGACGACAAGCCCTTCCTTCTTACCGGCGGCTACGACGTCCTCCCAAGATTCGTTTGATGCAGTCAGCGCTCGCGTCGGGAAACCGATCGCTGTCATCGCTGAGCCGAGCGATGCGAGCCCCAAGATTGAGAGTGCGTCTCTCCGCCTCATAGCGTCCTCCCCTAATGCTTCCTATGCCGACCTTGTGGCCGGCCATGCACGGATCGCGTCTGCCGGAAATTCCAGTTGCACGACATCGCCCTCGTCGTGCAGGTCGTTCGTTGGGCCGAAGGCGCGAATTCGCGCGTTGCCAACACTAACGATGTATTCAGTGCGTTCGCCCAGGTAGATCCGCGACAGCACGCGCCCCCGCCATCGATCGTCTCCCTTAGGCTGACGTACCTGGACTGCGGCCGAACGCAGCATCAGGATAACTTCGTCGTCCTGTCGCCACGGATGCGAGCCGTCCAGTGGAACATCCAGACGGTCGACGCCCGACACCAACGCTCGCGGCGAACCGTCGGGCGCGATCGCAACGCGAGCGCCGACCTGGTCTACCTGACCGAGAAACTCCATGACGAACTTCGAACTCGGCCGCTGGTAGATCGCCTGCGGTGTGCCTTCCTGGACAATTCGGCCCGCATTCATCACTAGTACGCGATCCGACAGAACCATTGCTTCGTTCTGGTCGTGTGTGATGAAGATTGTTGTGACGCCGAACCGTGCCTGAACCTCTTTCAGCTCGAAGCGCATCTCGTCGCGCCGCCGCGCATCGAGGTTCGAGAACGGCTCGTCAAGCAAAAGGACCTCTGGATCGCAAATTAGCGCTCGCCCCAGCGCCACTCGCTGCTGTTGGCCGCCCGACAAAAGGGGTGCAGGGCGGTCGTGCAAGCCCTCGAGACCCAAGCTTTGCAGCATTGTCATGACCTTGTCGCGGATCTCTGCCGGCGGCATACGCTTCGCACGCAGCGGAAAGGCAATGTTTTCGAAGACGTTCATGTGGGGCCAGATCGCGTACGACTGGAACACCATCCCCATTCGTCGTTTGTCGGGCGTCAGGTAAACGCCCTCCGTGACCGACGTTATGAGCCGGTCGCCAACGCGCACTTCTCCATGGTCGGGTCGCTCCAGTCCGGCAATCATCCGCAGCGTGGTGGTCTTACCGCAGCCGCTCGGTCCGAGCAGGGTCAATATCGATCCGCTCTCGACTTCAAATGTCACATCCTCCACCGCAAGCGCGTTGCCAAAGGACTTCCGCAAGCCGGACACGCGGATGGCCGTCATCAGCTTCCCTGTCTAAACTACCGTGTGACCGCGGCTCCAATTTAAGTCGCGGGCGAGAGCAGATGCTGCCATTGACGTTGCCGCTAAACTTTGCTGCCAGCGCCGGGACTTGCATCTGGAAGCAACAATTGCTTCCGATTTTTCTGCGCAACGCATCAAACACCTGCGCTGCGTGTAAAGCAGCCGGCGCGCGCTTGTTCAGAATATGAAGACCAATGCAGCGAAAGCCGACATCCATGTGGCGCGAAGCTCCGTCGTTCGCATGGCTGTCACAGGACGGCAGGCGCGTTTGTTTCGCTTCGTTCTCACGACCGAACGTGGTCGTCCGATGGTGCGGCGTTATGTTCGCAACAGCGGTGACGCAAACGCGTCGTGGAGTGCGCTCAGCCGTTGGTAAGGGTTCGCGACGGCGATTCGCGGAAGCGAGCCTTGTAATCGCGGGAGAACTGGCTGAGGTTCGTATAACCTACCGCGATCGCTGTTTCGGTCACGCTGTTCTGGCCGTGACTCCGCCCCTTGATCAGAGCGTCACGGGCCAAGTCGAGGCGCACCGCTTTGAGATAGCCCATCGGAGTCGTCGATCGGAATCGCCTGAAGCCGTGATAGATGGACCGGGCACTCACGCCGCCCACTGTCACGAGGTCGTCAGCGCTAATTTGCTTACTTGCGTGTTCGCGAATGTAGTTTTCGACGCGGCGCACATAGTAAGGGGCCGCCGAGCAGAGCGAATCGGCCGCGAAGGCCCACTTGTAGTTGTTGGGTATAACGTTCAACAGCATCAGCAACAGCGTCCGCTCGGCGAGACGGCCGACATGGCCGTCGAAACAGGGATGAGGATCGTTGAGATCCCGGCAAATCGTGACGATGTAGTTCCACAAGGTCGGTACCCGCTCGAGGTCGACGACCTGAAGGACACCGAAATTGAGCGGGTCGCTTATGCTAATGCCAGTTTCGCTGGCGACGATGCGTTCCATTCGGCTTCGACTGAGTCTGACCATGAGCAGCTGGGTCGAGCCTCGCCAGCGCTTGTGCGAGCGAGCCATGCCTTCAAGAATGACCATCTGCGCGGGTACCGCGTCCACCTTCGAGGAGCCCTGCTGCAATTGCGCACTGCCACGCATGAGGATGTGCAACAGGATGAGATCCGGATCGTGCATCATTTCGATGTCATAGCCAGACACGCTGTCGACGCTGACCAGACTAAACAGCGTGTCTCCGAGATGCGCCGATCTAATGTCGTACTGCCGGAATTCGTGTGCGCTGCGCAGAGAGAGATCGAAGAGACCTCGCGTCGTTCTCTCGACGTATCGCCTTGCGACATGGTAGTCCGCCGTCGAGAAATGTCGCGCGTTCGACAACAGAGGTTGGTCGAACGAGAAATCGGCCGTGCGAGCAGATGCAGGCGTTGTTCCCGCCACATGCGTCGACGCACTCATGATCCCTCCCAAGGGCTTTCGCGCTCAGATCAGAGCGTCTTGATTGCTCGAAGCCTAATCGATCAGCCCAGAGCCGTCGAGAATAGTTACGCCACCCCGCGACACGTAAGAAGTTCTGCACCGCCAGCGCGGATGCGGCCGGGCGTCCTATCGCTACGTCGACCACTGCAAAGCACCAAGTTCCGGAGAATACCATGAAGGTCTTTATCTTCGATCTGCTGGCTTATGGAGAAAACCTCGAACATTTGAAGACCGGCTCCGAGCTGCCCTATCCACTAAGCAAGAGCTTCTTCAAGGCGGACGTCGCCGTTCGCACTTATGCCGAACACCTTGCGGCCTGGGAGGAGATGGACCGGCTCGGCTATGATGGAGTGGGTTTTAACGAACATCACTGCTCGCCCTACGGTCTCATGAATTCGCCCAACCTCATGGCCGCGGCGGCGGCGCAACGCACCAAGAACCTTAAGCTCCTGATCTACGGCAATCTACTGCCGCTGCATGAGCCGTTGCGATTGGCTGAGGAGCTCGCGATGCTCGACTGCCTGTCGAACGGCCGGCTGATATCGGGTTTTGCGCGCGGCATACCGCGCGAATACCAGGTGCACAACGTGCCGTTGGCCGACAGCCGGGCGCGGTTCGAAGAGGCCTACGAAATCGTGACGCGGGCATGGACGGAGGACGTGTTCTCTTACGAAGGCAGGTTTTGGTCGTATAAGGACGTGGCAATCTGGCCCCGGCCTGTACAGCGGCCCCATCCGGAGATTTGGGTGCCGATCGTCGGCAGCAAGGAGTCCATCGAGTTCGCCGGCAGGCACAACATCCCAATTACGCCTGGCCTCGGCTCAGGCGGTCTACGCGACGACATAATCCGCTACTACGCAAAGTGCCTGGCGGCCGCGGGCCATCGGCTGACGCCCAATCATCTTTCCATCAGCGTCAACGCCTACGTCGCCAACTCCAAGGCGCAAGCGGTGAAGGAGATGGGACCATATCATCTTTATTTCAACCGCACCCTGTTCAGCCACGGCAATTTCACCGAGACTGAGTTACAACGCCAGGCCGGTTACTCCACGCAGCAATCGACTGACTATGTGCGACCGGAGAACCAGCGCGCCGCTGCCCTGCTCCGCGAGGACTTCCGCAATATGACGATGGCCGATATCGAGCGCCTGGCAGAAAATTGGCCGTGGGGAAAGGCGGACGAAGTAACCCGACGCATCATTGCGCAAGCCGATGCAGCGGGCGCCGACATGGTGCAGGTCAGCCTTAACCGCGGCGCTATGCCCCACGAGATGTTCATCGAGCAGATCCGCCGCTTTGCCCGCGACGTGCTACCGGCCCTTCATGCGCATCGGGTCGACCGTGTTCCCGCTGCGGAGGAAGTATCCGCCTGAAGCCCACATAGCCTTCGAAGTACGCATCATGCATAGCCCTCGGCTAAGAGGTATCGGGTCGGGTACGGCGCAGCAGATGCTGACGCGCCTACGCGGCATCAATCTTGATCTGATGCCCGTGCTATATGAGCTGCTGTGCACGAAGAGCGTTACGCAAACGGCTCGCTCCTTCAACATGACGCAGCCGGCGGTGAGCCGCTCGCTGCGTCAACTTCGCCAGGTCTTTCAAGATGAGTTGCTAATCTCTCTCGGACGCGAGTCACGCCTGACTGAGAGAGCAGAAAGCCTGCTCGAGCCGCTGGCTCGGGCAATAGAAGACCTCGACGTTCTGCTGCGGCCGGCCGGTCAATTCGATGCCGCGACCGAATCTGTTCATCTGGTGATCAACACGGCCGATTATGTGATTCAGCTTTTGGCGCCGGTATTAAACGACATTTGTGCTCGCGAAGCGCCGCACGTAGCGTTGGAGTTTATCGCAACGGGAACGCGGAACGCATCGGATCTTACGCAAATCGATTTCATGATCGGCCCGCGCGCGTTCGGTGAGACGTTCGGCAAACGCGTTGGCCATCTGCCGCTGTGGCGTGACGATATTGTCTGCATCGCTGCGTCGACCAACACGACCGTTCCGGATCGTTTGACGCCGGCGCAGTTTCGATCCATGCGATATGCTGCGTATCGACCCGGCCCGCGGATTCTCCCTGAGGTCCAGACATTGCTACAGCCGACGGCGCCACTTGAAGTCGCTCCAATCTGCACTGTTCCCAATTTTCTTGTGCTGGGAGCGATCGTTCGGCAGTCGGATTGCATTGCTCTGGTCCCGCGCAAGGTAGCGCGAACGCTTGCGCAGGAGGGCCAACTGCGCATCGTCGAGATCTCGTTTCCGCGTAAGCAACTCTTCATCGACGCGTTCTGGAGCCCAGCCATTGATAGTCGCCGCGGCCGCGCCTGGTTCAGACAGCTTCTGGCTCGTGCCGCGGCTCAGCTTTCACGAGCCACCTTTGTTGCGGCCCGTCAGCAGAAGGAACGGACGCGCTAGGTCTCGGCAAATCAATTCCCTGAAGAACGAGGGAACGCGGAGCTCTGATGTCAGCGCAAGTTGTGTCGCCTGGGGCGTGGACTCATTAGCGCGAAGCCATGGCCTGATTGAAACGAACTGAACGAAGGCTAGGTAGTTGGCGGCAAGCTTGTCGTAACGCGTCCTGGCCCTGAGCCGACCTGACCATCGGCTTGCTCTGGCGACTTCTGCCGAGTGGTCTATAAATCGGGATGCGGGGCGGCGAGGCTAGGTCCAGTTACCTTCATCATCCAGCAGTAGACCTCGATCCGATTGCCGTCCGGGTCGAGAAAGTAGAAGGCGTGGCTGCCGCTACCGCCTACGAAACCTCTGTCTCCGCCCTCGGGCCCGTGCACGTAGGGCCCGCTGACGATTTCGACGTCGCACGAGCGAACGTGGTCGAGCGCCTTCAGCCAGTCCTCGCGCGAATCGATTTCGAAGGCGATATGATCCAGTCCCGGCGTCTTGCGGAACGGTGAGTCGGTCGATGTGAGGCCGGCCTTCCTTAAATCATCCGAGAGCTCGAACAGCACGACGTCGTGGTGCTTGTCATCGATGCGCATGAAGCAAATGGGGCGTGCAATGTCGGGCGGGCCCCAACGCCCGGTTACTTTGAGACCAAGCACTCGACGATAGAAGTCAATGGAACGATCGGCGTCGCTCACAAGGATGCCAATGTGTCCAACCCGACCCAGATGTATACCCACGCGAGCCTCCTTTGGTTGCTAAGATAATTTCGCGGTGCGTGACCCGTTGGACCGGCCTCAGATTTGCGCCAGTGTTGGGGCAGTACACAGGAAATATACTTCACCATTCCTGCTGAGCGGGTAAGAATCTCTGACTGTCGTGACCGTGTGCTTCGCTTCGCTGGGCTCGCCTATTGGCCTATCTCGGAAGTCAGGCAACGTCCGCTTTTGCGTCGCTATTGTGGGATAAGCGGACATCGATTGATGCAGTTGATTTATGATTGCGCGGCCTAGGTCACGGGCTTAGTTGCCCTTCATCGGGCGAAGCGGCCGCATTTGATGCGGTCTTAACGCAATCGCTGCGCTGTGCGCAAAGCGCGCGGCGCTCTCGCATGTTTTTCTTGGCTCAACTGACAACATTGCGTGTGCGGCCATGGAAGTAAAACGGATCGTCGTTATCGGCGGAGGCATCGGAGGCCTGGCTGCAGCATTGGCGCTGCAACGGCGCCGATTTAGGGTCGCGGTCTACGAGCGGGCACCAGAGATACGGGAAATTGGAGCTGGCATAATCGTCACGTCGAATGCTCGCCGCGCGCTGAACGATCTGGGCGTGGATGAAGCCTTGGAGGCCGCTTCCAGCTGTGTGCCGTTGATGCACACTTGCGATTATGCCACCGGCGCTATCGTCAGGTCGGCTCAAAACGAGGAGATCGTCCGACGATATGGCGTGGCAACTCTGCAGGTTCACCGCGCCGACTTGCATGGCCTTCTGATGGAGGCGGTGCGTGCAAACGATCCGGAAGCGTTGCGGCCCGGGCACGAATTTGTCGGACTCCAACAGGACGACGCCGGGGTATCAGTCATATTTTCAAATGGTGCGTCTGACCGCGCGGACGTGGTGATCGGCGCAGACGGAAATGCGTCAGCTGTGCGTTCGTTTCTGTTTCCTGGAGAGGCGACAAAATTCAACGGCCAGGTCGCGTTTCGCGCTCTTATCCCTGCTGAATTGGTCCCGCCAAGCGCTCAGCGGTTGCAAATGGCAATGCATCCCGCGCCCAAACGATACTTGCTGCACTATCCTCTGCGGGGCGGTCGCATCATGAATTTGATTGGCTGCGGCCAATCGGATTCATGGGAAGAGGAAGGATGGTCGATCCCCGCGACAAACGAAGAATTCGCCAAGGCTTATTCCGATTTCGCTCCGGACGTCGTGGCCATGATCCGAAACATTCCACAGGGTGCCCTGTTCAAGTGGGGTTTGCGCGATCGCGAGCCGCTAACGACCTGGACGGTCGGGCGGGTTACAATGCTTGGAGACGCTGCGCATCCAATGACTCCATTCCTTGGCCAAGGGGCATGCATGGCAGTAGAGGACGCGCTTCTATTGGGCCGGGCATTCGCCGCATCCGAAACGGCGCGTGAGGCTCTGCGGCGCTATGAATTCGGCCCGAAAACTCGAGGCACCAATGTGCAGCTTTGGTCTCGGGAGGAGGGACTTGCACTCCAGGATCCAAGCAGAAGGCGGAGGTCTGCAGCGGAGCGCGGTCTGCTTGATTATGACCCCGTCGCCGTGCCCGTGTAACCTTGCTACGGGAAGTCCCATAACCAATTGTTATGTGTCGGATGCGTCTTTTCACCATTACCAGTATAGCGTCGCGCGACTAATATGCATTTGCAGGAACACAAAAAAATAAAAAAATGCGGAAATAAAAGTTGGGAGAGACGCATGCCAGCTCGCACCGGCGAACAATTTTTGCGCGGGCTTGTCGATGATCGTGAAATCTGGGTCGGCAGCGACAAGGTCGCTTCGCCGGTCGATCATCCCTCGCTGCGCGGCGCTGCGCTCGCACTGGCCGAGGTGTTCGACCTCCAGCACCGTGAAGCCGACGTCTGCCTGATGCCGGACCCCGAGACCGGCGAACCCATCAACGTCAGCCACATGATTCCGAAGTCCCGCGAGGATCTCCAGCGACGACATCGCGGGCTCGAACCCGTTGCCGAGTATTCGGTCGGACTGATGGGGCGTACGCCAGACTACATGAACGTTACCTTTGCCGGCTTTGCCGGACGTGCAGACGAATGGGCGGCGCATGGTAACGATCAGGGTGCCGACAACCTGGTGCGCTACCAAAAGAAGCTGAGGCGGGAAGACCTGTCGCTGACCCATACCATTATCCATTCGACGGTTGACGCTGCCAAAGGCAAGCTGCCCGTCGGGTTGGATCCCGTGCAGCTTCACAAGGTCGAGGACACCCAGCACGGCATTGTCGTGAGGGGCTCACGTGTACTTGCCACCCTTGCACCGTTTTCCGATGAACTTGCGGTATACCCAGGCGGGCCGATGCCTGACGCGGCCAATGTACACGCGCTGTCGTTCTGTATCCCGATGAACACGCCCGGCCTGAAGTTCATTTGCCGCGACAGCGTGGCAGGCAGCCCGGACAAGTTCGATCACCCGTTCTCCAGCCGCTTCGATGAACAGGATGCGTTTGTCATCTTCGATAATGTCGAGGTGCCGCGTGAGCGCGTATTCATCGATGGCAATCTCGGCGTCTACAACAGCGTGATGCGGACGACCTGGTGGCCGAACATCATGCAGCAGACGATGATCCGGGCACAAACCAAGCTTGAATTTGCCTGGGGGCTGGCCAGCGGGATGGCCGAAGCGATTAATCTCGTTCAGCCGCAAGCGCAGCAGCAGCTCGGTGAAATTGCCATGTTTGCCGAGTTCGCCCGCACCGCGGTTTTTGCAGCGGAGCAGGGCGCGCGCGAATACGGCAACAGCATGTGGGCTTGCGACGCGCGTCCGCTTGGCGCGCTACGCGCGGCGCTGCCGACCTGGTTTCCGCGCGTCAACGAGATCATCCGCCTGTTGGGATCACATAATCTGCTGACCACGCCGTCGCGCGCGGCGCTGGCCGATCCCAAACTGAGACCGCTGATCGACCGCTATCTTGTCGGCGTTGGCGTCGATGCCGAGCAGAGGAGCCGGCTTTTCCGTCTTGCCTGGGATTTCGCAGGCACGGCTTTGGCCAGTCGCAACGAGCAGTATGAGCGTTTCTATCTGGGCTCCGTTGGACGAAATCTTACATCGCTGCAAACGTTCGGCGATCGCACGCGTGCCAAGCGCTTGGTCGACCGTTTCTTGAACGAAGAGCTCGAACCGATGGTGCCGATCGATGGATTGAAGCGGCCGCTGGTCCAGGCCGCCCAATAGGACAGCCATCGCCGTTTATTAAGAGCAAAATGGGCTAGAGCACGTCTCACACCTGGAGGAAAAACGATGACCGAAAAGCCGATCGCGCCACGCGGAATCAACCATCTCGTGCTGAATGTGAGAAGCCTCGATAAATCCCATCGCTTCTGGACGGAGGTCATCGGCCTGCAGCAGGTCGGCGAGCTCAAGGCGGCGCCGGGGCGACCGAATCCGCCGAAGATGAGATTTTATAGCGGCGTCGGGCAGGGCGGCACACACCATCACGATATCGCGCTGGTCGAGAATACGAGTTTGCCGGAACCGCCGAAGGAATGGGGGATGTTCGGTATGCCGATGGCGATCAACCACATCGCCATCACTTATCCGAACCGGGAGGCGTGGCTGCAGCAACTCGCTTATCTTCAAGCGAAGGGCGTCAAGTTCGATCGCCGCATCGAGCACGGTATGACCCATAGCCTGTATATTCACGACCCCAACGGCTACGGCGTCGAACTGGTCTACGATCTGCCGCGCGAAGTGTGGGAAAAGGACATCGATGCGGCGCTGAACTATGCCACCGTCCTGCCGACGGAAGGGGCGGAAGCGCTGGCCGACCGCGTCGAGGTGCCGGCGTTTGGCACCGCATCTTCGCCGGCGGAGTGACGAGCGCCGTGGCAAAACGCAAGAGCATCAACGGTAGCAACCCGCGCCACGAAAACCCGATTCCCAATGCGAGCCGCATTGGGAATCTCGTCATGTCGAGCGTGATTGGTGGCACCAATCCGGGCACGCGCGAACTGCCAGCGACTTTCGAGGCCCAAGTCGCGAATGTCTTCGCCCATATCCGGCACGATATCGAGGCCGCCGGAGGTGGCGTTGACGACATCATCAAGATCACGTTCTGGGTCCAAGATCCGGCCAAGCAGCGGGTTTTGCTCAACACCGAGTGGCTCAAGCTATTCCCGGATCCGGAGTCGCGGCCGGCACGGCATACGCTTTCGCTGCCAGCCGGCAGCCGCGCTTTCGTTCAGGCGGATTTCGTTGCGGTATTGAACTCAACAGGTTCGTGATGCTGAGTTCAGAATCCGATTGACGTTCTCGCTCGCGCGTATCACGGAGCCGAGAAGTCTCGGCAACGGACGCGCGCCGGCAGCGTTCTCCATTCGGACTTTTCGATCGAAGACGCTTACGCAGTGCAGCGCCGATGCGTCGAGATCAAGATCGCAGAAGGCAACTCGGTGAGGGGACGCAAGATCGGTCTCACCTCGCGAGCGATGCAGCGCGCTACCAACATGACGGAGCCTGATTATGGGGTCCTGCTGGCTGATATGTTCTACGAGAGCGGAGCGGAGATTCCGGTCAGCCAATTCATCCAGCCGCGGATCGAGTGCGAGCTCGGCTTTGTGATCGGAAAGCGGCTCAAGGGCCCGAACTGCACCATCTTCGATGTGCTGAATGCAACCGACTTTGTCGTCCCCTGCCTCGAGATCGTCGACAGCCGGACCCATCGGATCGATCCGGAGACACAACGACAAAGCTCAGTTCTGGACAGTATCGCCGACAATGCAGCTGCTGGCGCGCTGATTGTCGGAGGCACGCCGGTGCGCCCGCTGGAGTTCGATCTACGCTGGGTGGCCGCGCTTTGCCATCGCAATGGTTCCATTGAGGAGTCCGGCGTGGCCGCAGCGGTGCTCAATCACCCGGCCAATGGGGTCGTCTGGCTTGCCAACAAGCTTTCCGGCTTCGATGTAGGCTTGGAGCCTGGCGAATTTGTCCTGGCGGGCTCTTTCACGGGTGTCGTCGAGGCACGCGCCGGCGACACCTTCTACGTTGACTATAATTCATTAGGCTCGATCGCCTGCCACTTTGCGTGAGCCGTCGCGATTCACCCCCGTAGATCGGGCATGGATCGAACGGCCCGCAGCGGCACGCCGCGACAAAGGCAGGAAAACGGCATGTCGACAATGAAGTACGGGATCGGTCAGCCTCTCCGCCGCTTTGAAGACAAAAGGCTGGTGACCGGTCGCGGCCGCTACCAGGACGACATCACACTGCCGCGGCAGGCGTATGCGGTTTTTCTGCGTTCGCCACATGCGCACGCGCGCATCCTGTCAATCGACACACAAGCCGCCCGAGCGGCGCCGGGCGTGCTCGCTGTGTATACCGGCGAGGACTACAAGGCCGACGGCCTCGCCATGCCCAAGGCGCTAATGCCGCGCAAGAAGCGCGACGGGTCGCCGATGTTCGCGCCCCAGCGTCCGGCGCTGATGATCGACCGCGTTCGCTACGTCGGCGATCCCGTGGCGATGGTGGTCGCCGAAACCTTGATGGAGGCAAAGGACGCGGCCGAGCTGATTGCGGTGGAGTACGAGGCGCTGCCATCGGCAACCTCTACCGCCGACGCGGCCCGGCCGGATGCGCCGCGCGTGTGGGACGAGAATCCCGACAACATCTCCCATACTGTCCAGCACGGCAACAAGGCCGCAACCGACGCTGCCTTCGCGAACGCCGCTCATGTCGTGCGCCGGCGTTACGTCATCACACGCGTCCAGGCCCAGTATATGGAGCCGCGCGGCGCGATCGGCAGCTTCGATGCGTATGAGAACCGTTACACGCTGTACGCTGACGTGAACTATCCGCACCGCGTCCGTAACATGCTCGCTCAGTCCGTATTCAATGTGCCCGAGAGCAGCGTGCGCGTCGTATGCCATGATGTCGGCGGCGGCTTCGGCGCCAAGGGCTGGCAATATGTCGACCATCGCCTCACATTGTGGGCGGCGCGGAAGCTCGGACGCCCGGTCAAGTGGACCTGCGAGCGTTCCGAAGTGATCCTCGCCGACGAGCACGGCCGTGACAATATCGGTGATATCGAGCTAGCGCTCGACAAGGACGGAAAGTTCCTCGGCGTGCGGATGCACATGCTCGCAAATCTCGGCGCCTATGTCGGCTCCGATCGCCAGCTGCTGACGCCGTTCGGCATGATCGTCACCCTGACCGGTGTTTACGACATTCCCGCTGCGCATGTGACCATCGATGCCGTGTTGTCCAACACGAATCCAACTGCACCTTATCGCGGTGCCGGCCGGCCCGAGGCCTGCTATTTGATCGAGCGCATCGTCGAGGTGGCCGCCCACGAAATGAAGGTCGATCCGGTCGAGCTGCGCCGGCGTAACCTGATCAAGCCAGAGGCAATGCCGTATCGCGCACCGCTTGGCCCGCTCTACGACTGCGGCGATTTTCCACGCAACATGGAACTCGCGCTCGAACATTCCGGATACGCCGGATTTGAAACCCGGCGCGCAGGCTCGGCGGCTAAAGGCAAGCTGCGCGGAATCGCGCTGGTCAACGCGATCGAACAGGCGGCAGGGCCAGTACCGGAATATGCTGAGGTCCGCTTCCAGCCCTCAGGCAGCGCCATGATGCTTATGGGCACCAAGGCGCACGGTCAGGGCCACGAGACCTCGTTCAAGCAGATCCTGCACGAGAAGCTCGGGATCGATCCGAACGAGGTGCAGTTCATCGATGGCGATACCGACCGCGTCGCCTTCGGCATGGGCTCGAACGGCTCGCGCTCGATGGTGGTCGGTGGCACCGCGCTGGTACTCGCCGCCGACAAGATCATCGAGAAGGGCAAGTTGATTGCCGCGCACATGATGGAGGTCGCGGCAGGCGACGTCACCTTCGCGGATGCGAAGTTCAGCGTCGCCGGTACCGATCGCAGCATGACGCTGAAGCAGGTCGCGATGGCGTCGTTCCTGCCGGCACGTCTGCCGAAGGGGTTGCCGCCCGGGCTGATCGAGAGCGCGACCTACGCTCCAGAACAATCGACCTGGCCGAATGGCTCTCACGTCTGCGAGGTCGAAGTCGACCCCGAAACCGGCGCGGTCGAACTGCAATCCTATCTTGTCGTCGACGACGTTGGCACCGTCATCAATCCGCTGACGCTGGCTGGCCAAATTCACGGCGGCGTCGCGCAAGGCGTCGGCCAGATCCTAATGGAGCAAGTCGCCTACGAGCCGGGAAGTGGTCAGCTGCTGACCGCTAGTTTCATGGACTATGCCATGCCGCGCGCCGACACGATGTGCAACATCGCGATCAAGAGCAATCCGGTGCCTACCAAGACCAATCTCCTGGGCGCCAAGGGTGCGGGTGAGGCTGGCACGGTTGGTGCGCTGCCGGCCGTTATGATCGCGATCCTCCATGCGCTCGCGCCGCTTGGCGTGCGCGAACTCGATATGCCAGCATCAAGCGATCGTATCTGGCAGGCAATCCAAAATGCACGTGAGAACTTGACGGGAGCAACTAATGGCGATGCTTAAATCAACGAGAGACGCTTGCTCAGGGTCGGCACATCGACGCTTACCGGGATTCTGAGCCGGCGCGGCCTGCGCAACATGTTCATGCAGGACGTCAACCCGCTGCGCATAACCCAGTCGCGCATGGTCGGCATTGCTTTCACCATGCGGTTTATCCCCGCGCGTGAGGATAGAAGTGGACCGAAGGCGCCGAACGGTGGCCAGACCCAGGTTAAGGCGATGGAAGAGTGCCCGCCGGGCCACGTGCTGGTCATCGACTCGCGGGGCGACCCCCGGGCGGCGTCGGCCGGCGATCTCTATATCGGCCGAACTCAAGGCGCGGGGTTGTGCCGGCATCGTGACTGACGGCGGCCTGCGAGACTCGGAAGGCATTTTGAAAACGGGTTTGCCGGCCTATCAGCGGCGACCGAGTTCGCCGCCCAGCCCGATTGTGCACCAGCCGATCGATCTCAATTTGCCGATCGGCTGTGGCGGCGTCGCTGTCTATCCGGGCGACGTCATCGTCGGTGACTGCGATGGTGTTGTGGTCATTCCCGCCGATATCGCCGATGCGGTCGCGGAGGAGGCGCTCGCTGCGACGCTTTACGACGAGTTCGCCGAAGAGGAAGTCGCGCGGGGGCGCCCGCTGCCCGGGCTGTTTCCAAACGTCGGGCCCGAGGCCAAAAGCGATTTTGAAGCCTGGAAGCTCAAGCGTACGTAGGGTCGTTCGGAGAATCCTGAAAGCGACCACGAAGAGCGCACCATATCCGATCGCTGACGAACACGAGGGAGTGAAAATATGACGACTGCCCCAGACAGCGAAATCCTCACCCGGGTCGGCCCCGGCACCCTGCTTGGCAACATGATGCGGGAATACTGGATCCCTGCCGCCGCATCATCGGAGCTGCAGGCCGGCGGTGATCCCATGCGGCTGCTGTTGCTTGGCGAGCAGCTCATCGCGTTCCGCGATCACCAGGGTCGCGTCGGCATCATGGATCACCGCTGTCCGCACCGCTGCGCGTCGCTGTTCTTTGGACGCAACGAGGAGGGCGGGCTGCGCTGTGCCTATCACGGCTGGCAGTTCGACGTCGAAGGCAATTGCCTGGATATGCCGAATGTGCCGAAGCACCAAGCTTTCCCGGAGCGCGTCAAGGCCCGCAGCTATCGCGTGACCGAGCGCAATGGCCTGATCTGGGCCTACATGGGCAAGCGCGAGACCCCGCCGCCGCTACCGACCTTCGAACCGGTGCTGTTGCCCGAGAGCGAAACCAACCTGTTCCTGGTGCAGCGCGAGTGCAACTGGCTGCAGGCTCTGGAAGGCGATATCGACACCTCGCATTTCGGATTCTTGCACGCCGGAGGCGTCACGCCTGATGTCGTCGACGAAACCAGTCTCGGCCGCTACGCCATCGTGAACCGCGCGCCGGAATATCATGTCGCCGACACCGACTGGGGCACCATGTACGCCGCGCACCGGCCCGCCGATGCCAATACCATCTACTGGCGCTTTGCGCACTTCCTGTTTCCGTTCTGGACGATGCCGCCGGACGGCCAGTTCCGTGATCACATTGTCGCACGCGCATGGGTGCCGATGGACGACACCCATGCGATGTTCGTGCATCTGTCCTGGAAGAAGAACACGCCGGGGCTGCGCAAGATGAAAGACGGCAGCGTGATCCCGGGTGCGGGCGTCGGCCGCCAGACGCTGCCGAACGACACCAGCTGGTACGGCCGCTGGCGTCTGGCCGCAAACGCCTCGAACGATTACATGATCGATCGCGGATTGCAGCGCACCGGCAGCTACTCCGGCATCGACGGCATTCATCTCCAGGATCAGGCGATGACCGAGAGCATGGGTTCGATCGTCGACCATACGCTTGAGCATCTTGCCGTCAGCGATCTCATGATCGCCCGAACGCGGCGTCGCATCGTTCAGGCGGCGCGTGCGGTCGCCGAGGGGATTGCACCGCCCGGTGTCGACAATCCCGAAACCTATCACGGCGCGCGCGGCGGCGACTTTCTCGCCTCGACCTCGATTGGCTGGCTCGAAGCGTATTCGAGCGAGATGCGCGAGTTGCTCAATCCTACCGGCGCGCTACGTATTGCCGCGGAGTGAGCCGGATTGAGCGGCGGGGTTGCGCGGAAGATGCGACACCGCGGTTGGGGTCCCGTGCACCGATCGCGGTTTGCAGATCGTAACGCGACTTATTTGTACTTTATACGCAACGCGCCCACGGTGCCCGGTTCGCAAAAGCCCTTGACATATCAACGCTTGCCATCAGCCGCCGAATCCGGGTGTCTCCCGTGGCAAAGGTTCGCGGCAGGCCATGTCCTGGCGGCTGCTTACAATCGTACTCGCTGCATTTCTGATGGCTGGGTTTGGTTCCCCGAGCTTGCGCGCGGAGGCGAACCACGCGCTCTTGCTGGATCAATCGCGAATGTATCGGGAAGGCCCAATGTCCTCGCCGCGTAGACGCTGCAGACTAGTGAGCGCCTCGTCGCGCGAATCGTACAGGATCTTGCGCATAATCATCGACCCCTTGCTGCCGTCACCTGCGATCACGGTCTCGACCAGCTCAGCCCAGTCGGCGTAGCTCTCGTCCCGCCGTTTCTGGCTGGTAAAGTCAAGGGCGCTGCGTTCGCGCCAGAGGTGGTGCCAAAGCGAACCGGTCGCTTCTTCATGCAGAAGCAGCTTGAGATGCGCACTATCGCATACATGATAGATGACGTCGCCGAGTTGGCCGATCGCGCGGCCGATCCCCGACGGCATGCATGACTGGACGCTGTCCGCCGAATTGATGGCGAAGGTGCTGGCCGACAAGGGCTACCACTATCAGTTCCTGTTCGCGCGGAACGCCAAGCACGTGGACCGCCCGACCGTTGCGCAGACCCTGCCGTCGGCGCTGGAATGGCTGTGGAAGGGCTATCCGATTCCATAGGCTGCGTCGCGCGTCGCTCGAAGAGTTGCCGGCGATCCATTGGAAGACAGCATTTCGAATGCTATGGCTTGTTGTGCGTGGTTGACGCACAGAACTGACAGGGAAAAGATAGGGAAAAAGCGGACTTCAATTTTTAGAAACTAAACAAAATCAATGGTCTGCGGGCGTAGTTCAATGGTAGAACGGCAGCTTCCCAAGCTGCATACGAGGGTTCGATTCCCTTCGCCCGCTCCAATACTTAGCCAAATTTTGCGATACGGTTTTGCAGCTTCTGTTCATTCTCTGGTCTCTAATTTCTTGATCCGCGCCTTGATGGCGGCGGCGCGGCCGACGTAGCGGCGGATGATCTTCTCAACCAACTCCTCTTCCCATGCGAGGGTTTCGGCGATCTCGCGCATACTAAAGCCGGCGATGTAGAACTTTGTGGCGGCGGTCCCGCGCAGGTCGTTAAAGTGCAGATCGCGCTCAGACATGCCGGCGTCGATCTTGGCCTTGTTGGACGAACTGGCGAACCCATCGACCGTCCACGGTCGGCGGCGACTGCTCGTTAGAATCGCGGTCGAGCGCTTCGGGATGCGGACAAGCACGTCGCGGAGTGCAGCATAGAGGGGAATGATTGCCTCGCGGCGGTGCCTGCACTTGCTGGTCGTGAGCACGACGGCGTCGCCACCGACGTGCGACCACGACAGGCGCACGAGATCGCCCAGCCGCAATCCGGTGTGAGTTGCGAAATCGACTGCGTTGGCAAAGACTGCGGCCCGCGATCGGACGCGCCTCGGGCGCTTCCGGTGTCAATGCAGGATGCGAGGCCGACGCCGGCGCGTCGAGCGACACAAAGACGCCATCGATCGCCGCAGTGAGGTCGTCATCGGAGAGATCGTTGAAATCGACGCCGGACCCCGCCCCGTCGATGGCGGCGAGGATGTCATCGTCGGTGTTGATTTCGGTGGGACATTGCCAATTTCGCGAGCGAAGATTAGGTTCGGCTTAGAGCCGAACAGATTAGGAGTTTTTGAATGTCGGTCAATGAATTGCACTGGCTACGCGACCAAGTGATCGCGCTTATCCGAACTCACAATCCATTGGTTGATGGCGCGAGCATCCACGAATTGCGCACGGTGCGGCAGCGGCTAAGCGAGGCGATCGCTCGATGCGAGGCGAGTCGTAAGCACTGAGCAACTTCAAACGAATATAGGGCGGAAACGGGCGGGGGAACTACGCGAAGCGTGTGCTCGTCATTTCACGGCGTGCATCAGTTCTCGGCCAAGCGCGGTGGTCGAGATAATCTGGTTGTGCTGACCGCCGAGTGTGCAGAGACCCGTCCTGATGAGATTGTCGATCGAAACTCGTACCTCATCGTCTCGCAACCCGGTGGGGGCACTGATCGCTTTTAGATCGACGATGTTGAAGGGCTTGTTTGTTTCAACAAAGTGACCGAT
Source organism: uncultured Alphaproteobacteria bacterium (assembly GCA_963763485.1). Taxonomy (GTDB): domain Bacteria; phylum Pseudomonadota; class Alphaproteobacteria; order Rhizobiales; family Xanthobacteraceae; genus CAWCKS01. The sequence continues at coordinate 366,200 of CAVXOW010000005.1, forward strand.
TACTCGCGCGTCGACAGGGTCCATTTGTTTGACGATCTCGATGAACGTGATGCGAAAGCTCTTGTTTCGGCTTGGATCGGCTGCGGCGGCCAAAGAGCCGCCCAAAGGTCTTGAAGCTCGTCCCTGCTTTCGTCGCCTGCCGCGATCATAATTGGAATTGCGAGCGACGGGGGCGCATCAGCATTGTTGATGTTGCGATCCTCTAGCCGCTTTCTCGCCTTGTCGACCGTGCGCGCGATGTTCTCTGCGCGACGCACCTTCAAATAGTCGCCGCCGCAACATCCCGACGATGTCTTCCGGCATCGTGCCGAACGTTGACCGCAGGAAGCCGCCAAATCCCTGAAGCGTCTTCAGCGCTTCCTGAATTGCCTTGGCTTGCTCATCGGTTACGGGAACAACCCCGTTGCTCATGCAAGCGCCTTGTAACGTTTTGCTTTTCAGATTTAACTCGTCGATCGCATTATGCACGGTTATCTGGAGTTTTGCAGCCAAGGGCTTGAAAGGGCTGGATAACGTCTAGCTTCCCAAGCTGCATACGAGGGTTCGATTCCCTTCGCCCGCTCCAGTCTCCGCTCCTTCGGAGCTTCGCCTGGCGCGCCAGCTTTTGGCGCGGAGACTGTCCGGCGAAGCTTTAGCGAAGCCGGACGCCAAGATCTCGGCTAAGCTACGGCTCGGCAGTGGCGCAAGCCAGTGGAGGGGACAATGCGATTTCTGGTGCTGGGCGCGGGCGCGCTTGGAGGGCTTTTCGGCGGCAAGCTGTTGAAGGGCGGTTCCGATGTCACTTTCCTGGTTCGTCCCCGCCGAGCTGCGCAACTTCAGCGCGACGGCCTCATCGTAAAAAGCCAGGACGGCGAGATACGCACTCCGGTCAAGACCCTTCAGCAGGGGCAAATCGAAGCTCCGTACGATGTCGTGTTGCTGTGCTGCAAGGCTTACGATCTCGATGACGCAATGAACGCAATTGCCCCGGCGATGGGCGAGCAGAGCGCAGTGCTACCCGTGCTTAACGGGGTTCGGCACATTGACGTGCTCAAGGAAAGGTTCGGCGCACACCGCGTCGTGGGCGGGCTGACGGCCATCAACGCGGCCCTGTTGGCCGACGGCACGATCCAGCAGACCCCGGGGGTCCGCGTCAACATGACAATGACCGGCGAACTCGACGGAGACAAGTCGCCTCGCTGTGATGCCATCAAGGCGGCCTTGAGTGTTGGAGGCATCGCAGCCGATGTCGTCGACGACGTTGTTGTGCGGATGTGGAACAAGTTTTTCGGCTGGGCCTGCATCGCAACGATTTCCTCGCTAACGCGTTCGCGCGCAGGAACGATCGCGCAATCACGGACGGGAGCATCATTCGTTTCCGCGGTGATTGACGAATGCGCAAAGATCGTGACGGCGGAAGGATATCCGCCGCCGCAAGACTTTGTTGGCCTTGTGCGCGGTCTTTTCTCGCAGCTGGATTTCAAGTTCAAGGGTCTCGATGCTCGTCGACATGGATGAGGGTCGACCGACCGAGGGCGAGCAAACTATTGGCGATTTGGTGGCGCGCGCTGCGCAGCGAGGGATAGCGGCCCCAATCCTCACGGCCGCGCTATGCAATCTTCAGGCCTATGAAATCAATCGTGTTGCAAAATCTGGTTGAGGATGACGGCGTCGCTTACACGCGCTCATTGAGCACGTCCTCGAGGTCGCGAAAAGACTTTGAACATGAAAATTTATTTTGCCGCTGATCACGCTGGATTTGAACTCAAAAATAATCTCCTTGCATTTGTGCGTGATGAGCTCGGTCACGACGTGGAGGATTGTGGAGCGCTTGTGAACGACCCGGCGGACGATTATCCGGAAATCATCGCATGTGCAGCCAGGAAACTTTCCGCGGATACGACACAAGGACTTGATAGCCGTGCCATCGTGATCGGCGCCTCCGGCCAGGGCGAAGCTATCGTCGCAAATCGCTTCAAGGGCGTGCGCTGCGCACTCTACTATGGCAAACCAGGTCGCGAGCAGACCGACATGAGCGGCAAGCAGCTGAGCATGCTCGCTTCGACTCGCGAACACAACAACGCCAATGCGCTCTCGCTCGGTGCCCGATTTCTTGCGCCAGATGAAGCAAAGGAAGCACTGACCGAGTGGCTTGCACGGGCATTTTCTGGCGAAGCGAGGCATCAAAGACGCATCGAGAAGATCGATACGCAGTCCTGACGCGGCCTTCCACACCGGGAAGCGAGCGCATTGGTCGCGGTCCGTGTGGCTTTCTGTTCGTGAGATCGGTAGTTTCGCCGCCGCGATGCTGGAAGTCTCCAGCCTAACCAAGAGCTACAAAATTCCGCAGGGCACGCTTTCCGTTTTGCGTGAAGTCGATCTTCGCGTTGCGCCTGGTGAAAGCGTGGCGCTCACTGGCGAATCCGGCAGCGGCAAGAGCACATTGCTGCATCTGATCGCCGGCCTTGATGATCCGGATAGCGGCGAGATTTCCCTGGATGGCGTGATCATTTCGAGCCTGTCGGAAAGCGGCCGCGCATTGATCCGGCGGGACCGGCTTGGTCTGGTGTTCCAGCAATTCAATCTGATCCCAAGTTTGAAGGTCGGCGACAATCTGGCGTTTCAGGCGCGCATCGCCGGGCGCTTCGATGCCGCCTGGCAAGCGCGAACTCGCCGAGCGGTTGGGGTTGGCTGATCTGCTTGAGCGCTATCCCGAGCAATTGTCTGGCGGACAACAGCAGCGCGTTGCGATCGGCCGTGCACTCGCGATCAGGCCGCAGCTCTTGCTCGCCGATGAGCCGACCGGAAACCTCGACGAAGCGACGGCCGACGAGGTGGTGCGGCTGATGCATGATCTGGTGGCACACACAGGCTGCGGACTTTTGATGGTCACGCACAGCATGCGGCTCGCGGCCTTGCTCGATCGCGTCGTTCATCTCACGGCCGGGCGGCTGTCGTGACCCGCGCGCCTGGGTTCTGAAAGTCCTGCTCAGCCATTGGCGCCGGCATCCGATCCAGCTTGCGACCTTGCTGATTGGCTTGATGTCGGCGACAGCGTTGTGGAGCGGCGTGCAGGCCATCAACGCGCAGGCGCGGTCGAGCTACGATCGCGCCGCCGCCGCGTTCGGAGGCAGCACCACGGCCATGCTGGTGCCGGCGCAGGAAGCGACCGTGCCGCAGGCCCTGTTCGCCGAATTGCGGCGCGCCGGATGGCTGGTCTCGCCTGTTATCGAAGGCCGCGTCCGCATAGCCGGCCGCGACATCAGGGTGATCGGCATCGAGCCCATCAGCCTCCCGAACGGGGCAGGGCCCGCGCCGACGATCAATCAAACGACGCTGCAAGGCTTTCTCGGACCTGCTGGCCAGACCCTGGTCGCGCCTGAAACCGCGGCCGAACTTAAAGTGCGCGAAGGTGCCACGCTTGCGACGGAGTCCGGCGAGGTCTTGCCGCCGCTTCATGTTGCGGCCGGTCTCGTTTCCGATCTGCTGGTGCTGGATATCGGCTGGGCGCAGCGCATTCTGCGCAAGCCAGATCGCATTTCGCGATTTCTCCTTGACCGCAAAGTCGGCGGGCGAGCGTCTGCCGCTGCAACAGGTTGCGGGTGACAGCCTTCGACTGGTCGAGGCCGGCGCCGAGACGGACCTGCAGCGGCTGACCGCCAGCTTTCACCTCAACCTGACCGCCTTCGGCCTGTTGTCCTTTCTGGTCGGTCTCTTCATCGTTTATTCGGCGATCGGGCTGGCGTTCGAGCAGCGGCTTTCGATGTTTCGAACGCTGCGCGCCTGTGGCGTCTCGGCGCGCGAGCTCATCGTCGTCCTGCTGATCGAACTGGTGTTGGTGGCCTTGGCTGCGGGTGTCGTTGGTGTGGGCTTCGGCTATCTGATCGCAGCATCGTTGCTGCCTGATGTCGCCGCCAGCCTGCGCGGGCTCTATGGCGCCAGCGTCCCAGGTCAGCTCGCGATCACGCCGCAATGGTGGCTTGCCGGGCTTGCGATGAGCGTTGCCGGCGCTTTGGCCGCTGCCGCGCATGCGCTGTTCAAGGTTTTGCGGCTGCCGCTGCTGGCCTCCGCGCAACCTTTTGCCTGGCGGCAGGCGCAGCAGCGTTGGTTGATCTGGCAGGGGGCCCTGGCATGCGTTGCCTTCGCTGCGGCTGCGATCGAGTTCTGGTTCGGCACCAGCCTGATCGACGGCTTCGCCGTGCTGGCGGGGTTGTTGCTCGGCGCCGCGCTGTTGTTGCCGGTCGTTCTTGAGTTGATTCTCGGCGCGGGCGAACGGTTGGCGCGTGGCCCGATCGCGCGGTGGGCATGGGCCGATAGTCGCCAGCAACTGTCGGCGTTTTCGCTGGCGCTGATGGCGCTGTTGCTGGCGCTCTCGGTCAACGTCGGCGTCGGCACCATGGTCGGCAGCTTCAGCAAGACATTCATCCGCTGGCTCGACGGACGGCTCGCCGCCGAAGTTTACGTGGCGCCGCAGGATGCTGCGCAAAGCGCGGAAATCGCGGCCTGGCTGCGCGGGCGGGCCGACGTCAAGGCGGTGCTGCCAAGTGCCCGCGTCGACACCCATGTCGGCGACGAACCGGTCGAATTGCTTGGCGTTGCCGATCACGCCACAGCTCCGCGACCTGTGGCCGGTGCTCGAAACCTCGGCAAACATGTGGGACCGCGTGCGCGACGGCACGGCCGTGCTGATCAGCGAACAGCTTGGTCGTCGGCTCAAGTTGCGACTTGGTGACGACATCAGCATTCCGTCGCCGTCTGGCATGTGGGTCGCATCGGTCGCCGGCATTTATGCCGACTACGGCAATCCAAGGGGGCAGATCGCTGTCAACGTCGACCTGCTGTTGCGCCGCTTCCCTGATGCGGGACCGTTGCGATTTGGATTGCGGGTCGCACCGGCCGATGTGCCCGCTCTGATGTCGGAGCTGCAAAGCAGGTTCGGGCTCGGCAACCGCAATCTCGCCGACCAAACGACGGTGAAGACAGAATCCCGCCGCATCTTCGAGCGCACCTTCGCGGTGACATCAGCACTCAATGCTTTCACGCTCGGTGTTGCAGGCGTCGCGCTGCTGACGAGTCTCTTGACGCTGGGTCAGGCGCGGTTGCCGCAGCTTGCTCCGCTCTGGGCCATGGGCCTGACCCGCCGTCGCCTTGCCGCGCTCGAATTCGTCAAGACCATGGCACTTGCACTGCTCACGGCGCTGCTCGCGCTGCCGCTGGGCATCGTGGTGGCCTGGTGCCTGATCGAGGTCGTCAACGTGAAGGCGTTCGGCTGGCGGCTGCCGCTCTCGGTATTTCCAGCGGAGCTTGCCAGGTTGCTGCTGGTGGCGATGCTCGCTGCAAGCCTCGCCACGTTGCTCCCGATGATCAAGCTCGCGCGCCTTCGCCCGATCACCTTGTTGAAGATATTCGCCGATGAACGCTAGCAGGATGATGAATTCCCTTCCGCGTCATTCCCGCGAAAGCGGGAAACTCCCGAGCAAAAGAAAGATGGCGACGAACCGGCGCGCGCGTTATCGGGCAAAGACTGGGTCCCCACGTCCGCGGGGACGAGCGGGAGGATCAGAGATTCGATTCAACCTCATCCGATCACGCGCTAGAACCATCGCGATCGTCACGGCGGCCGTGGCATTGATCGCACTCGCACTCGGCATCGTATCGTCGCAAGCGCAGGGGTTTTCCGGCCTTGGCGCCGATGCCGGCGGTTTTGCGCAAGTCGTGCGTGGCAAGCCGCTGGTGTTTCCAGCCGATCATGGAGCGCATCCGGACTACCGGATCGAATGGTGGTACGTCACCGCAAATCTCAAGGATCTGCAGGGCAACAGCTATGGCGTGCAATGGACGCTGTTTCGGCAGGCGCTTGCACCTGCCGATCGCGGCGAGGGCTGGGCAAGCCAACAGATCTGGATGGGGCACGCTGCGGTCACCAGCGCGAATGCGCATCACTTCGACGAGCGCTTCGCGCGCGGCGGCGTCGGCCAGGCCGGCGTCGAAGCAGCGCCTTTCAACGCCTGGATCGACAATTGGCAGATGCGGAGCTTGCAGCCCGACGCGGCGACGGGCCTGGCGCCGCTGCAACTGACTGCGTCAGGCAAGGACTTTTCCTATGCGCTTCGGCTTGAAGGCGACCGGCCTATCGTCCTTGAGGGCGATGCCGGCTACAGCCGGAAATCTGCGAGCGGGCAGGCGTCGTATTATTACAGCCAACCTTACCTGCTGGTATCGGGCTCGATTGCTCTCGAAGGCCAAGCGATCGAGGTCAAAGGACAGGCCTGGATCGATCGCGAATGGAGCAGCCAGCCGCTCGAATCCGATCAGGTTGGGTGGGATTGGTTTTCGCTGCATCTCGACTCTGGCGAGAAGCTGATGCTGTTCCGTCTGCGCCATGCCGACGGCAAACATTTTTTTGCCGGCAACTGGATCAGCCTCGACGGGCGATCGGAGCAGCTCGATCCGAGCAGCATCACGATGACGCCGACGGCGCTGACAAGCGTCGCAGGACGCGAGGTGCCAACGGCCTGGAGCATTGCCATTGCATCGCGCAAGTTCGCGATCAGGGTCGCGCCGCTCAACCCGCAGAGCTGGATGGATACCCGTTTCAAGTATTGGGAGGGTCCGATCAGCGTGAACGGCAGCCACACGGGGGTCGGTTATCTGGAAATGACGGGGTACTAGCACAGCAACGCAGGAGCGCGGGGCATGCCCAAGCTTTGCTTGTGCGCCGTCGCAGACTAAAATGCAATAGTTGTATAACATGATTTATACAATCTAAATACGCATCAAAACGTCCGCCAAAACCCCACGGTTTCCACCGAAAATCCAAATCAATCCTGCGGCTTACGGGGCGCCGGTGGTCGCCACGACCTGTGCCCCCGATCACGCCGCGCCAGCGTCTTGGCGCAGGGGCGCACGCGCCAGAACCCCGCCTATTCCACGTGAAACGCAAAACATTTCCGCCGCCAGCGGCGCACCAGTCCCGTTAAGGCCGCGGAAAACTTGCTAACCTGCCAGCCGCAATCCGGCGGTGCGAAAAAATTCGCCGGAGCAAATCGGGGAGAAATGCCATGACCAGAATCTTTGCGTGGATAATTGCGTTTGGCGTTCTCATGCTGGGCGCGAGCGGTGCGCGTGCGCAAAGCATGACCTTGACCAGCGCCGACATCAAGGACGGCGCGACGATTGCCGCGGAGCAGGTGTTCAAGGGCTTTGGCTGCACCGGCGGCAACATGTCGCCGGCGTTGAGCTGGAGCGGCGCGCCTGCCGCGGCCAAGAGTTTTGCGGTGTCGATCTATGATCCTGATGCGCCGACCGGCAGCGGCTGGTGGCACTGGGTGGTGTTCAACATTCCCGTCGGCACCACGTCACTGCCGAAGGGCGCTGGCGACCCGAAGGGCAAGTCGATGCCGAAGGGCGCGATCCAGTCGCGCACCGATTTCGGCGCCGACGGTTACGGTGGCCCGTGCCCACCGACCGGCGACAAGCCACATCATTACGCGATCACGGTATTCGCTGTCGATGTCGACAAATTGCCCGATGCCAAGGACCACAATGCGTCCGCGGCGCTGGTCGGCTTCGACCTGCACTTCCACACGCTGGCCAAGGCGACCATCACAGGCTTATACGGTCGCTGAACGCAACACGGCGGCAGAGCACAGACGATGAACTCCCGGCGCATTGCAGTGCTTGGCGCCGGGAGCATCGGCTGTTTTGTCGGCGGCATGCTGGCACGTGGCGGGCACAGCGTCACGCTGGTCGCGCGGCCGCGCATCATTGACGAGATCAGACGCAACGGCCTGCGGCTGACCAGCGCCGATGGTGTCGATGACATCGTGTCGGCCGGTCGGCTGACTCTGTCGGAATCATCAGGCGTGCTCGCCGACGCCGACGCCATCCTCGTCACGGTGAAGAGCAACGATACGGCTGATGCAGCCGACTTGATCGCGCGCCACGGCGCGAGCGCCGCAATCGTGATCAGCCTGCAGAACGGCGTCAGCAACGCCGACCTCCTGCGCGCGAAACTGCCCGGCCGGACCGTGCTCGCCGGCATGGTGCCGTTCAATGTCCAGTCGCTGGGCGAGGGGCGCTTTCATCGCGCCAGCTCGGGCGACATCGTCGTCGAACGCGACGCGGCAGGGACTGCGGCCGCGCTGTCCGTCGCAGGGCTGAAACTGCGTGATACCGGCAACATCGCCGGCGTGCAGTGGGGCAAGCTGGTGCTCAATCTCAACAACGCGCTGAACGCGTTGTCCGGTTTGCCGGTGCGCGCCCAGCTCGCCCAGCGGCCGTGGCGCATGGTGATGGCGGACCAGTGGGCCGAGGCGCTCGGCGTGCTTGCGCGCGCGCAGGCATCACGATCGTCTCGGCGACGCCGGTGCCGGCCTCATGGACGCCATTCCTGCTGCGCCTGCCCGATGCACTGTTCGAGGCGATCCTCGGCCGCACCATGACCATCGACGCGTCGGCGCGCTCGTCGATGTCCGATGATCTCTTGCGCGGGCGGCGCACCGAGATCGATTATCTGCAGGGTGTCATCGTCGATCTCGCGCGCCGGCACGGCGTTGATGCGCCGCTCTCGCGCCGTGTCGTCACCCTGATCAAGCAGGCCGAGGCGGCGGGCAACGGCTTGCCGAATCTCACGCCTGAGCAGGTTCGAACCGGTTCCACGTAGGGGACGACCAAGCTTCAGGATCGCGCCAGGTGCCGATCCGCGGGGACTAAATCATGACCGGCGCTGTGAACGTCGCCTCCCTCAAGTCGCCGCGTGCTCTTGACGCCGCCATCGTCTGCTGCGGACTCTTGACCGGCTTTCTCACACCGCCGATCATCAATTACGTTGACAGCCTGGATTTTCCGCGCGGATTTAGCGGCAGCCATGGCGTCGCGCTCGCGATCGGCGCGGTGCCCTACGGCTTGTTGATCGGTGTGATCGCGCGGATCGCCCCCAAGGTTGGCTGGCTGCGCGCGGGTGCGCTTGGCCTTGCCACGCTGGCCGCGGCGAGCCCCGCGATCACGGTAAGCGCCAACACCAATGCAGCACTTGGCGATATCGCGGAGCCTGGCCGCGAGCTAATCGGCGGTCCGGTTGGTGGCGTCATCGGCAGCGGCCTGATGGCGCTCGCAGCGCTGCTGTTGCGCATTGGTCCGCGCAATCCGGTCCGCTGGTTGCCCATGGTGCTCGTTGGCACCGGTCTTGGCGCGCTGCTCGCGCTCGACGTCTGGCTCCACTCCGAGAACGTCTGGGTGCTCTTCCCGGTCTGGCAGGCCAGCGTTGCGCTGATCTTCTTGCGCACGCTGCAGAACGCCAAAAACTAGCTGACCGCTAGCCGACAGCCTTCGCCGCCGCGCGCCCGGCGGTGCGGCCCGAAAACAGGCAGCCGCCGAGGAACGTGCCTTCCAGCGAGCGATAGCCGTGCATGCCGCCGCCGCCAAAGCCGGAGGCTTCGCCGGCGGCATAGAGCCCGGGAATGATCTTGCCGTCCGTGCCGAACACGCGGCCCAACAGATCGGTTTCGAGCCCGCCGAGTGTCTTGCGGGTCAGGATGTTCAGCCGCACCGCGATCAGCGGGCCATGGGCGGGATCGAGAATGCGATGCGGTTTCGCCGTGCGGATCAAGCGATCGCCGAGATACTTTCGGGCATTGTGGATGCCCATCACCTGCACGTCCTTGACGTAAGGATTGTCGAGCTGGCGGTCGCGCGCCTCGATCTGCCGCTTGATGTCGTTGTGATCGAGCAGGTTTGAGCCGACCAGCGCGTTCATCGCGGTGACGAGGTCGGCAAGATTGTCGCGCACGATGAAATCGACGCCGTTCTTCTTGAACGCTTCGACCGGCGCCGGCGCGCCCTTGTTGGTGACGCGCCCGAGCGTCATGCGCCAGCTTTTTCCCGTGAGGTCGGGGTTCTGTTCCGAGCCCGACAGCGCAAACTCTTTCCTGATGATGCTTTGCGTCAGGATGAACCACGAATAGTCGTAGCCGGTCGCGCCGATATAGGCGAGCTGGCCGAGCGTGTCGTAGCCGGGATAGAGCGGCGAGGGCAGGCGTTTGCCGGTGGCGTCGAACCACATCGACGACGGGCCGGGCAGGATGCGAATGCCGTGCCCTGGCCAGATCGGGCTCCAGTTGTGCAGGCCTTCGACATAGTGCCACATGCGGTCGCGGTTGATCAGCCTGGCGCCTGCGGCCTCTGCAATGCCGAGCATGCGGCCGTCGACATGAGCGGGCACGCCGGTGACCATCCGTTGCGGCGGTGGGCCTAGCCGCTGCGGCCAGTTCGCCGCGGACAAGATCGTGGTTGCCGCCGATCCCGCCTGCCGCCACAACCACCGCCTGCGCGCGCAAGGAAAAATCGCCCGCCACGACGCGCGACGACGCAACGCCGCGCGCCGCCGTCGTCGGCTCCAGAATCGCGCCGCGCACGCCGTCGATTGTACCGTTCGTCAGCGTCAGTTCGTCGACGCGATGGCGGAACTTGAAGGTGATGTGGCCGCTGAGCTGCGCCTCGTGGGCGCGCCGGACGAACGGCTCGACGATACCCGGGCCGGTGCCCCAGGTGACGTGAAAGCGCGGCACCGAATTGCCGTGGCCGGTCGCGTCGTAGCCGCCGCGCTCGGCCCAGCCGACCACCGGGAAGATGCGGTGGCCCATCGCGCGCAGCCAGCCGCGTTTTTCGCCCGCGGCAAACTCGACATAGGCCTTGGCCCATTGCTTCGGCCAATGATCTTCGTCGCGGTCGAAGCCGGCGGCGCCCCACCAGTCCTGCAGCGCGAGCTCGACGCGAATCCTTGATGCCGAGCCGGCGTTGCTCGGGCGAATTGACCAGGAACAGTCCGCCGAACGACCAGAACGCCTGGCCGCCGAGGTTCTGCTCGCCCTCCTGGTCGACGACGATGATGCGCTTGCCGGCATCGGCAAGCTCGGTCGCGGCGACGAGGCCGGCAAGGCCCGCACCCACCACGATCACATCGGCATCGTCGGCCATTTTCTTCTGCGCGCTCCGCTTCGCCGACGATTGAAGCGATGGCAGTGCGACAAGGTCAAGGGCTGCGATTGGGATGTTTGGTCGCGCGAAGCAATGCGAGCCGGCGACTGACCGTACCCTCCGCGTCGGGGAGGGCTCGACGCGCGCAGCGCGGCGGGTCGAGGTGGTGCACGCCGATCGATAGACCCACGCCCCCTCACCCGGATTGCTCCGCAATCCGACCTCTCCCCGACGGGGAGAGGTGAACACGATGAGAGCCTCTTTGGAGCTGGCGCTCACCCCGCTCCCGCCGGCACCTGGTCGAGGAAGCCCGTGATGCTGCGGATCTTGCCATTGTCGACCACGGCGAAGTCGGTGCCCTTGATCGGGCTGTCTGTGCCGTCGGGGCCGAGGCCCCACGAGAAGCGGGCGTGGTTGCCGTAGCCGTCGGCCTTGCCGAGCAGCTTGAACCGGAACTCCGGGAACTTCTTGTGCACGCCGTCGATCAGCGCGTCGATGCCGCTGTGGCCGTCGCCGCTCATGATCGGGTCGACATAGCTCGCGTTGCTGGTCCAGTTGGCGGCGAACAGCTCGCGCCGCCGCGCCGCGTTGCGCTCGTTCCAGAGCTCGATGTAGCGCTCGGCGATGGTGGTGACGTCGGTCATGGTTGTCTCTCCTTGGGCAACACCGATTGAATTCGGTGGAGAGACATTGATGCGATCCGGCGCGCAAATCGATTACGTCGGAGGTCATGCTTTGAGATCCCGGCGTCAGGGCAGAAGTCATGCGCCTTCCGGAAATTCATGGTTCATCGTGAGCGCGGGAATGTCGTCGTGGCGCCGGCCGACCGGCTTGGCCGGAACGCCGGCCACCGTGGTGCGAGGCGAAACCGAAGCGAGCACGACGCTTCCTGCCCCGACTTTGGCGGCTTCACCGATCTCAATATCGCCGAACAGTTTTGCGCCGGAGCTCAGCAGCACGCCGTCCTTCACCTTTGGATGCCGCCGTTCGCTCGACACGCCCGATCCACCGAGCGTCACTTCGTGCATCATGGAAATATCATTTCCGAGCACCGCGGTTTCACCGATTACAACGCCGATGCCATGGTCGATCATGATGCCATGGCCGAATTCCGCGGCGGGGTGAATGTCGGCAGAGAGCGTTCTCGAAAGGGCGCTTTGCAAGGCGAAAGCGGTATCGCGCTTGCCGTTCTGCCACAAACGGTGCGCGACGCGATGGGTCTGAACGATGCGAAAGCCGTTGTAGAACAGAAACGGGTGAAGATAGCCGTTGACCGCCGGATCGCGCTCGACGATCGCTGTAAGGTCAATCGCGGCGAAGCGCGTGATGTCGGTGTCCTCGGCGGACGATACGCTCGACGATGACTCGCGAACGAACGTTGCCGGAAACAGGTCGTCGGCGACGCCGCGCGCGATCAGGTTCGCCAGCGCGTCAGCAAAGCTGCGGTACGCCAGCACATACGTGCCGATCATCACGTCAGCAGGTCTCGCTGGCTGCGAGTTGACGGGCCTCCGTTTCGATGTGGCGCCAAACCATATCGTAAAGCGGCTGGATCGGATGTTCGGGAGCGGTCAAGTCCTGCAAAGAGTGAGACATCGCTAGCGCTTCCTCGTTGCGCGCGGTTGGATTTCGCCGTTGATTCACTCGATCATATCAAGTTGGCGAGGCTGCGACCCGAATTCAAGCATCCCGAATTGTCCGGCGCAGGCCGAAAAGTGGGACGGCCGAATATCAGGGGGCCGCGAATGGTCTTGAAAAACGCCCAGATCGTCTCGGCGCCGTCGATGTCGTGGTTCTGCGGGCCGAGCAAGGCGTCGACGACGCGCACGAAGCGCGCGTCGGGAAACGATCCGGGCATGCGATGGCCGCCGCCATCGACGCGATACAGCATGACGTCGTGGCCGTCGGGACAATCCGAGTCGACGCGCGTCACCGTCGAGGAATCAGCCTTGTCCTTGTCGGGAAGTTTTGTCGATTGGCGATCGCCCGCGGCGCAGCCATTGTTGTTGCGCCAGAATGCGATGGTGGCTGCGGTCGACACCACGTTGGGCACGGCGTAGCGGCTGGTGCCGCGGCCGCCACCATAGGCGATCAGCGGATCGGCGGTGCCGTTCATCATCAGCATCGGCACCGGCCGCGACGGCTTGCAGGAGGCCATCATTGATTCGGTGAAACTCGCGATGACGCTGGCGGCGGCCGCGAACAGTTCAGCATGGCTGCAGGCCAGCGTCATGGTCATGTGGCCGCCGTTCGAGACGCCGGTGACATAGATCCGCCTTGGGTCGGCAACGCCGTCGCGCACGAATTTTGTGACCAGTGCAGTGAGGAACGCCGCATCGTCGGTGCCCGCAGGCGGCGAGCGCCCGACGCGTCCGGCGTCGCCGCGCAGATCAGCCCAGGCGCGATTGAGGCCGTCGGGAAAGATGGCGACGATGCTCTCGCGCTTCGCGACATCGGGCCATGAGGTCCTGGTTCGCATGTCCTCGCCCTGCTGGGTGTTGCCGTGCAAGACCAGCACAAGCGGGGCGGGCGTCGTCGTCGGGATGATCGCGGTATAGGTGCGCTTGGTGCCGCCGAACTCGAAGGTTTCGGCGCCTGCGGCGCACGCAGTAACCGTAACCGCAAACAGTCCGGCGAGAATCGCGATGCGTCGCATTTGCGACTTTTTCTCCTGAAAAAAAACGGCCTCGCGAGGACAGGTTAGAGGAACCTGCGCCTGCGCGTTCCACCGAAATTCTGTACCACTTTGGGACCGGTGAACGGCGGTGCAACTTCTGCGCAACAGTCAGATTCAATTTGACCTTTTTGGTTCGATTAAATCTGGACAAAATGCCGCTCTCCGAACACCCTCTCGCCCATAGCATCACCGGTCTCGAGGGGCAGCTTGATGAAATTCCTGACGGGGGTTTTGGCCGCGGCTTTCCTGTTGATTGGGATCGGCTCAAGCCAAGCGGTGGTGCAAATCACCGACGACCGCGGCGGCCGGATCGGCACCTACGTCGACAAGTACCAGGAGCTGCGGACCTCGGGCGAAACCGTCATGATCGACGGACTGTGCGCCTCGGCCTGCACCATCGTACTCGGCGCGGTCCCCACCAACCGGATCTGTGTCACCTCGCGCGCCAATCTCGGGTTCCACGCGGCCTGGGATTTCGGCAATAACGGCCAGGCCGTGACCAACGCCGAGGCGACGCGGATGCTCTACTCGATGTATCCCTCGCCGATCCGCCGCTGGATTGCCTCCCATGGCGGGCTGACACCGCGAATGCTGTTCCTGCACGGTCGGCAGCTCACGACCATGTTCAAGCCCTGCTACATGGATGCTCAGGCTTCGACCGCCCGTCAGTAGCGGCAAACCGACAGCCTGCTTTGATTGTGGCCGGGCCTGCCCGGCCACTGCCATTTTCGGGGCGGCCGGCGGGACAGAAATGCCCGTGCAGCAAGCGTCCAGAACCCCTTTGCCGGCGCTTGTCTCGCCGTTCCCGACGGCTTAAGTCATGGCCGTCGCCAGAAGCGTCTGGCGGCTCAAGCGATGGGCCTGACATCGGCGATGAGCGAGCGCGGAACGAGACCCCTGACCATCGTTGCCGTGTTCGCTGGCAGCCTTGCAATCGGGCTTGCGCTGATGATGTGGCTGCTCGACGGCCCTCGTGGCGCGCTGGCTCCAGCCGCAATCGGCGGGCCGTTCCAGCTGGTCGACCAGAGCGGGGCCGCCGTCACCGCGGACAAGCTGCTGGGCAAGCCGACGCTCTTGTTCTTCGGCTACACCCATTGCCCCGATATCTGCCCGACAACGCTGTTCGATGTCTCGGAAGTCTTGAAGGCCATGGGCGAGGACGCCGATCGGGTCAACGCATATTTCGTCTCGGTCGATCCGGAGCGCGACAGCCCCGCGATCATGAAGGATTACCTGTCGAGCTTCGATCCGCACCTGAAAGCCTTGACCGGCGATCCCGAGGCTGTTGCCAAAATGCTCACCGCGTACCGGGTCTATGCGAAAAAGGTACCGGGCAAGGACGGCGACTACACGATGGACCATTCGGCCATGGTGTATCTGATGGATCGCAACGGCCATTTCGTCGCCCCCTTCAAGCTTGATCGCAAGCCGGAAGAGGCCGCTGCCGACCTCAAACACTACATCTAGGCTTTTGCACCTGAACGCTGATGCGCGTTTCGCCAAATCGTCTATAAGGCGCTGCACGTTTTTCCGCGCCGCCGCCACAAATTCTCTGATGCGAGTTTTGCCCCCTACGATCAGGACTGCCTTGCTTGGCATTGTTGCGAGCGCGCTGCTGCTGCTGGCGCCGCCGCATCACGCCGCGCATGCACAAGATACCGTGTCGCGGACCTCGCCCGTGGCGCAGGCGGTGCCGGGATTTTGGGATCCGCGGCGGCGGCCGGATCGGCCCGACATGTCGCGTCTGACCGTGATCCGCTTCCTGACCGAGACCGACTACCCGCCGTTCAATTTTGCCGGTTCCGATGGCAACCCGGCGGGCTTCAATGTCGAGTTCGCGAAGATGCTTTGCGACGAGATCGGGATCACCTGCACGGTTCAGATGCGGCGGTTCGAGACCTTGATTGATGCGCTCAACACCAACCGCGGCGATGCCATCATTGCCTCGATGGCGGTGACCTCGGCGCTGCGCGCCAAGGTCGACTTCACGGATCCCTATTACCGGACGCCGGCGCGGTTCGTATCGCGCCGCGACAGCGTGATCGAGAACGTCCGTCCGGAATATGTCGAGGGCAAGAAGATCGGCGTCATCGCGGGATCGTCGCACGAAGCTTACCTGCGGGCCTTCTTCACCGACGCCGAGATCGTCAGCTATGCCAACGACGATGCCGTGCGGCAGGCGCTGCGCCGCGGCGAGGTCAACCTGATTTTCGGCGACGCCATCGCGCTCTCGTTCTGGATCAACGGCACCAACTCGGGCGACTGCTGCGCATTTTCCGGCGGTCCGTTCCTGGAGAGCCGGTATTTTGGCGAAGGCGTCGGAATCGCGGTCCGGCACGGTAATGACGTGCTGCGCCAGGCCCTGAACTGGGCGATGTTCCGGGTCTGGGAAAAGGGCCATTACACGGACCTTTGGCTGCGTTATTTCTCGGTCAATCCATTTTGAAACATCTTGCGGTTTCACCGATGTCGCCGCGCTGATACTGTTCCGCGCCCGAAAGAGAAGGACGTTATGTTGACCGTAACCCCCGATGACCTGCGCAAGGTTGCCGAGCAGTCCGGCGCGTGGCCGTTCGAGGAGGCGCGCAAGCTTGTCGCGCGACTGAAAAAGAAACCAAAAGACGAGGTGCTGTTCGAGACCGGTTACGGTCCGTCGGGGTTGCCACACATCGGCACCTTCGGCGAGGTCGCGCGCACCTCGATGGTGCGCTACGCCTTCCGCGTCCTGACCGACGACAAGATCAAGACGCGGTTGCTCGCGTTCTCCGACGACATGGACGGCTTCCGCAAGGTTCCGGACAATGTGCCCAATAAGGAGATGCTCACAGAACATCTCGGCAAGCCGCTGACGCGCGTGCCGGATCCGTTTTCGAATGAGTATCCCTCGTTCGGCCATCACAACAACGCGCGGCTGCGCGCGTTCCTCGATCGCTTCGGCTTCGACTACGAGTTCGCCAGCGCGACCGACTACTACACCTCCGGCCGCTTCGATAACGCGATGCTGCGCCTGCTCGAGGTCTACGACAAGGCGATGGACATCATCCTGCCGACGCTCGGGCCGGAGCGCCGCGCGACCTATTCGCCGTTCCTCCCGATCAGCCCGAGGACAGGCCAGGTGCTCTATGTCCCGATGGTCGAGCGCAACGTCAGGAAGGGAACCATCGTCTATGTCGATCCCGACACCGCTGAGAAGGTCGAGGCCGCGGTCACCGGTGGCCAGGTCAAGTGTCAGTGGAAGGCTGACTGGGCGATGCGCTGGTTTGCGCTCGACGTCGACTACGAAATGGCAGGCAAGGATTTGATCGAACTCGGTCAAGCTGTCGAGTCGAATCTGCTCGGCGATGGGCGGCACTCCCCCGGAGGGCTTCAACTACGAATTGTTCCTCGACGACAACGGCCAGAAGATTTCCAAGTCGAAGGGCAACGGGCTCACGATCGACGAATGGCTGCGCTACGCGTCGCCGGAGTCGCTGTCGCTGTTCATGTACCGCGAGCCGAAGTCGGCGAAGCGGCTCTATTTCGACGTCATCCCGCGCAACGTCGACGACTACCAGCAGTTCCTCGACGGCTATTCGCGCCAGGACATGAAGCAGCAGCTCGGCAATCCGGCCTGGCACATTCACAGCGGGCATCCGCCGCCGTCCGATATGCCGGTGACGTTCCGGATGCTGCTGACGCTGGTGTCGTCGTCGAACGCCGAGAACGCCGAGACGTTGTGGGGCTTCATCGGCCGTCATCGGCCGGGCGTGACGCCGCAAAGCCACCCAAAACTCGATGCGCTGGTTGGCTATGCCATCAATTATTATCGCGACTTCGTGCTGCCGACGAAGCGGTTCCGCGAGCCGACCGCGAGCGAACGTGTCGCGCTGACAGATCTGCGCGACGCGTTGGCGCGCCTGCCTGATGATGCGACGGCCGAAGACATCCAGAACGTCCTCTACGAAATCGGCCGGCGCGAACCGTTTCTCGACCACGTCAAGAAGGGCAAGGACGGCCGCCCCGGCGTGTCGCTGGAATGGTTCAACATGCTGTACCAGGTTCTGCTCGGTCAGGAGGAGGGCCCGCGCTTCGGCTCGTTCGTGGCGGTCTATGGTCTTGGCAACTCGATTGCCATGATCGATGCGGCATTGAAGAGGACTTGATTGACGAGGAACGTCTGGTCATCGGATCCGGGACGTCGCCGCGCCGGCCGCGGCAAGGTGTTTGGCGCGGCCGTCGTGCTCGCCGCGATCGGCGCTGCGGCGGCCTACACGTGGTGGCCGGCGGAGCGGGTCGATTGCGAAACGCTGGTCGGGCGCTCGCAGGCCGCGCTCGATTCCGCCGATCGCGACTTGAAGGCCGCCGGCGCCTCCGGCGTGACCGCCAGGTGCAACGCCTACCGGACGCGCGTCACCGTGCTGACCGAACTCGCCAAACTGCCCGCGGTGTGCGGACCGCCGCCAAAACATCCCGGTGGCTGGCCTTCGCCCACTGACGAGCGCAAGTGGTACGAGACGCTGATCTTCGAAGAGTGTCGCTAAACTATTCAAGGCGCCCGGCGCGCATCAGAAATGCCGCACCTGATCCGCTCTTGCGGTCGGGAGACGGCGACACTACGGTCCTGCAACCCGTAAAGAGCAGCCCAAAAACAACGCAACACGAAGAACCCCCCGGTGCCCACGATCTACAAGATCTGCTCTGCATCAGCCTGGCGCGAGGCCGAGCGGCAGGGCGTCTATCGCGGCAGCGAGGTCGATCTCACCGATGGTTTCATTCACTTCTCGACCGCCCAGCAGGTGGACTCGACGGCGCGCAAGCATTTCGCCGGCCAGAAGGGCCTGTTCCTGATTGCCATCGACGCCGGCGCGCTCGGCGACAAGCTGCGCTGGGAACCGGCGCGCGACGGCGCGCTGTTTCCCCATCTCTACGGCGAGCTCGATCTCGCCGCCGTCACCGACGTGTTCGACATGCCCTTGCGCTCCGACGGCACGCATCAGATTCCGGAGCTTCTGCCGTGATCCGTGCCTTCGATGCGCTGACCTTGCCGTTGCTGCGCCGGATCGATGCCGAGGAGGCGCATCGCCTCGCCATCAGCGGCCTGCGCTTCCTGCCGCAGGTCCGCCGCCGCGAGGACGATCCGCGACTTGCGACGCGCGCCTTCGGCCTCAACTTTCCCAATCCGGTCGGCCTTGCCGCCGGCTTCGACAAGAGCGCCGAAGTGCCGGACGCGCTGCTGCGGCTCGGCTTCGGCTTTGTCGAAATCGGCACGGTGACGCCGCGCCCGCAGGTCGGGAACGCGCGGCCCCGGCTGTTCCGGCTGACGCCCGACGGCGCCGTCATCAACCGCATGGGCTTCAACAATGATGGCGCCGAGGTGGTGCTGCGGCGGCTTGCGGCGCGCGCCCATCATGGCGGCATCGTCGGCGTCAATGTCGGGGCCAACAAGGACTCCGCCGATCGCACCGCCGACTATGTCAAGCTGATCGAGACCTTTGCGCCGGTGGCGAGTTATTTTTCCGTCAACGTGTCGTCACCGAACACGCCGGGCCTGCGCAACCTGCAAGCCGCGCCGGCACTCGACAATCTGCTCTCGCGCGTGATCGACGCGCGCGAGCGGTCGCGGGCCAGCGCCGGCGATTGTCCGGTGCTGCTCAAGATCGCGCCCGATCTGTCGCTCGCCGAGCTCGACGATGTCGTGCAGATTGCGCGCAGCCGACGCGTCGACGGCATGATCGTCGCCAACACCACATTGATGCGGCCGCCGAACCTGCGCGACGTCGAGCGCGCGATCGAGCAGGGCGGTCTTTCCGGACGTCCGCTGTTCAAGCTGTCGACGCGGATGCTGGCGGAGACCTACGTACGCGTCGAGGGCGCGTTCCCGCTGATCGGAGTCGGCGGCATCGATTCCGGCGGCACCGCGCTGATGAAGGTCCGCGCCGGCGCGACGCTGGTCCAGCTTTATTCGTCGCTGGTGTTCAAGGGCCTTGGTCTGATCGAGGAGATCAAGCGCGGTCTCGTCTCGACGCTGGAGCGCTCGCGGCACAAGTCGCTTGCGGAGATCGTCGGCGCCGATGCCGCACAAATCACCGCGGAGCCCTGGCCGATCTAGGGCCGTAAACCGGAGGCTTTTGCTCCGATGTCTGCTTTCGGTGCGGAAGCCAATATTTTTTGGCGCGAGCTTGATATCCGGAAGGGCGAATGCCGGACGTTGTTCAAAATGTTGGATCCACTGGCTGCGGTTCGGGGAATTTCCATGTGCCGTTTAGAATTTCGGCGCGAGGCCGATAGAGGCGAACCCAGTAATTCCACCCAGCAGTGATTGGCAGACAGTTGGCTATTTTGCCATCACAGTCGCCAAACTGGATGGTAATTGCGCCATCGGCATCTTTCTTCGCCGTGACGCCGTTGAGCGCGTATGCATCGAGGTTGTTCTTATCGAAGTAGCCACGCGCGTTGTACACGGTCACGGACCAATAGCCATCAACGGGGACGTCTCGTATCGCAAGTTTGTAGATGGTCTTGCCATCGTTCTTGGGCGGCACAACCGTCAAGTAGATCGCGTCCTTCGCCGCATTGCCGCCCCAGCCGGTGGCAGTGCCGATCAGATGTCGTAGTGGATCGACCTGATCTCTTGGGCCAAACATGCGCGCGGTGTCAGGAATTGTTTCGGCAAGCGCGAGAAGCGCCTCGCGCACTTTTCTCTGACTTTTCTGATCCCAGCTCGGAATTTGAAAAGAGCCGGCGCTCTTCTGCTCGATCTTTACCGCATCCTGCAAGGCATGGACTTTTTCGAGGTCCGCTGGATTGCCCGCGATGACGAAAGTGCGAAGACCTATCATGACATATCGCGTTCCGGCTTTCTCCTTCGTGTAGGTGAAGGTTCCGGGAGCGTAGGCTGTTTCCAATATATACTGATCCTCATCGATGACGATCATGGACATGAGCCGCCCGCCGGGCTCAGGAAGACTGATCGTCACTGGTCCGGCGTCGAGGTCAAACACTGCTGACGAATAAAGCGTGTCGCGGTTTGCGTGGATGACGGGTTGCTTGTCGGCGGGCCTGACTTCGCGGCTGTGATCGAACTTGCCGATACCTCCCGCGTACCTGACGGTTGAGGCAAAATACATGTCTGTCTCAGCGCGATTGAAATTATCGACAGTGACCGGGACAGATTGGGCTCGCGCGAGTGGATTTAGATTATCCGCAGTGACCGGGACGGTTTGGCCTCGCGCGAGCGACGACACCGCAAGCAGACACGTGGCAAGTCCCAAAGCGGTCCACTTCCCCATAGCGAAGCTCCAGTTCTGTAGAACTCAAACTGTCCGACATGCTCAAACAAGAATCGAGTTGAACCTAGTCCAATGTCTTGAGAAACGCCAAAACTTCCGCGCTGTCGCTGCTGCGGCACCCGCGGCGCGATGCCGATCCGGCGCGTCGCTGGTTGTGCCGGCGCGTTCGCGAGGTCTGTACGAAAAAGCGGCGGCTGCCGCTCAGGCCGTGGGACGCCGAAAATTATCGCTGGGGTGACCGCGCGCGGTCAAATTCGGCTCAACAGAGATCGTCCTTTAGAGATGTTGCCGCAGGAAAGCTGCCATCCGTTCGACTTCATCGCGATGCTGTGCCTGGTCATCAAAGAGTCCATTGTGACGACCGCCTTCGTAGTAGACGGCTTCGACTGTCTTGCCTGCCGCCAAAGCGGCTCGCTCAAACGCGCGCGCCATCTCGATGTCGGTCCCTTCGGTGCCTCCATCCGATGGGCTGTCTGCTGTTCCGTGCAGCATCAGGATTGGCATTCTGATCTCGGATACGAGGTCGATCAGTGACGGCGGGTAGCGAGCGGAGTTGAGGACGCACGCGCGGACGTCGCCCTTGCGCAGGCGCACGTAGTTCAGTGCGGCCCCGCCGCCGCGCGAATGCCCAAACAGCCCAACATGGTTGGGCAACGCCTCAGGCAAACCCCGAACCGCCTGTACCAGCGCCGCGATCGTTCGAATGCTCTCCGGACTCAGCGGGTCTGGGATGGGCGGAGCATCGGGCCAGTCGATTGGAGTAATGAAACGGCGCCCATCGCCGATCCCGTCACGAAACCAGCAGGCGGCAACTCCGAGCAGGCCTCTGGTCGCGAGCTCTCGCGCCAGCCGCACGTACTCCTGGGCAAAGCCATGCGAGCCATGCAGGAGAAGGACCGCAGGAAACGGCCCAGCTCCCGGTGGCCGCGCCACTGCTGCGATCAAGTCGCCCTGTTCGGGAACGGTCACCTTGATCCAGCTGGCTGGCAATCGTTCGGCTCCAGCCGGAGCGTCCGTCGGCGAAACCGTTGCGTTCGCCATGTGCTCCTCCTCGTTCTGGAACCGCACACTAGCAGATCATCTCTCCGACTGCTTCAAAACAGAGGCGTCGCCCGTCGGATTGCTTGCCTTCAGAACTCGACCACCAAGCCGTCGCTTGCAGCCGTGTGCGGCAGCTCGCCGAGCCGGCCCAGCATATCGTCGCTCATATGGGTGAGCACGAGCTCTTTCGGTGCGATCTCGGCAAGGTGTTTTTCCAGCGTCTTCAGGTCGAGATGATTTTTGACGACGCGCTCGTAGTAATACGCCTCGCAGATGAAGAGATCGGCATTGCGCGCCGCCGGAATCAGCGTGTCGGTCCACTCGGTATCCGCGCTGTAGGTGACGGTGCGGCCTTCCGCCTCGATGCGATAGGCCAGGAACGGACCGCCGAACTCGCCATGCACGACCGGATATGGCGTGACCTTGATCGCGCCGAATTCGCGCGCTTGCTGCGGTTCAAGTTCGACGACCTCGAGCGCAAAGCGCTGTTGTGTTTTCGAGGAATTTTCGAACAACGCCTCCATCAGGTCGGTCAGCTTGCGCTTGATCCCTTGGGGCCCCGCGATCACCAGCGGCCGGCTGCGGCGCGTGAACTGCGCGTCGAGCAGGACAAACGGCAGGCCGGCAAAGTGGTCGCCGTGAAAATGCGTGATCAGGATGAGATCGATGCCGTCACGCGCGATGCCAAGCTTCTTCAACGCGGGCAGCGACGAGGCGCCGCAGTCGATCAGAAAATTGATACCTTCGCCGGTGACGTGGAAGCAGGTGTTGTAACGTCCGCCGGATCCAAGCGCGTCACCGCAGCCGACAAATTGCAGTTTCATGCCCTTGCTCCTTCAAATGAACGTCGCGCCAGCGCCGGGAAACGTGCACCCTGATAAAGGCCGCGCGATATCTGGAAGATCAAGAACGAAATCCACAAACCTGTGTTGCCAAAGCTCTGCAGCAGGTACCAGGCGGCGAGATAGGTCGAGAGCGCCGCGATCATCAGGTTGCGCATGTCGCGCGCCCAGGTCGCGCCGATATAGATGCCGTCGAAGCAATAGGCCATGACAGCGCAGGTCGGCCCCAGTGCCGCATACGGCAGGAATGCCCGCGCGGCGGCGCGGACGTCCGCATTCGAGGTCATGACGTCGATCAGGCCACTGCCGAACAGGAGAAAGATCGCGGAGATCGCGACGCCAAAGCCGAACGACCAGCCCGAGACCAGCCGCGCCGCCTTGCGGAAGGCCCCGCCGTCGCCGCTGCCCATGCTGCGGCCGCAGAGTTGCTCGGCGGCGTTGGCGAGGCCGTCCAGGAAGAAAGAACCGATCATCATGAAATTGTTCAGCACGGCGTTGGCGGCGAGCGTGACCTCGCCGGCGCGCGCGCCCTGCGCGGTGAAGAAGAAGAACGCCGCGATCAAGGACGCGGTGCGGATCATGATGTCGCTGTTCACCGATATCAGCCGCAGCACGCGGGCGCGGTCGAACACGACGCGACGAAGCCCGCTGAAGCCGCCGCGAAATAGCTTTCGCGCGGCGATGAATCCGAACAGTGCGCCGGTTGCTTCGGCCATGATCGCGGCGAACCCGGCGCCGGCGATGCCGTAGTCGAGCACGATGACGAGCGTGATCGTCGCGAGAATATTGGTGAAGTTGATGGCGAGCTGCAGCGACAGCGCCGTGCGCATCCGCGCCTGACCGACAAACCAGCCGAGCAGCACGTAGTTGGCGAGCGCAAACGGTGCCGACCACATCCGGATCGCGAAGTAGCGGTTTGCCGCCGCCGTTGCGGCGTCACTGCCCCCCATCAGGCCGAAGATCAGGCGCGCCAACGGCCGCTGCAACACGACCAGCGACACGCCGATGATGGCAGCGATGATCAGCGATCGCGCCAGCACGGCGCGGATCTCGACGCGGTCCTGGGCGCCGAGCGCCTGCGCGGTGAACGCCACCGTGCCCATGCGCAGGAAGCCGAACAGCCAGAACACGCAGTCGAACGCGATCGCGGCCATCGCGACGCCGCCGAGCAGGGCGGCATCGCCGAGCCGGCCGATCGCCGAGGTCGAGACGATGCCGAGCAGCGGCGTCGTCAGGTTCGCCACCATCGCGGGTCCCGCGATGGCGAAGACTTTTGTGGTCGTGACCTCGGTCGATGAATTCACGCGGTGGGTATCGCGCGGCTAGCGCCGCGGTGTGCCGGCGCTCGTAAGCCGCACGATGAGCCAGATCGGAATGACCACGACGGCGCCGAGCAGGAAGTAGCGCCAGACCCAGTTGATCGCATCAAAGCCGAACTCGTAGAGCCGCTGGAACAGCAGGCGGATGCTGTAAATGATGTTCCACGGATCGAAGCCGATCGCGGCGAGCACGACGCCGACCAGGACCGACAGCAGCACGAGGCGGAACGCCACCGAAAGCGGCGAGCCGCCGAGGAAACGCGACAGGTTGTCGTGCTGTGCGGGCAATTCCTTCACGCTCTCGGGCATTTGGTCGTCTCCCTGCCGAAGCATACTTATAGCAACAACCCAGTTGGTGAGCCAGATCACCCGGTCAAGACGCGTCCGTTGGGTCCGCTCCCATTATATTTTGTTCAGCTCCCCTCGCTTTTCAGCATTCGTTCAAGTGCGTCAAGCCGGTCGGCCTCGCGCGGCGGCTTGTCCCAGCGCAGCCGGCTGATGCGGGGAAATCGCATCGCGACGCCGGATTTGTGACGGGTCGAGCGCTGCAGGCCTTCGAACGCGACCTCCAGCACCAGCCCCTGGTCGGGCTCGTGCACGACCTCGCGCACCGGCCCGAACCGCGCAAGCGTGTTGTTGCGGACGAAGCGGTCGATCTGCTTCAGCTCCTCGTCGGTGAAGCCGAAATAAGCCTTGCCGACCGGCACCAGTTCGTCGCCGGCTTCGCCCGCGGTCCAGACGCCGAAGGTGTAATCCGAATAGAACGATGAGCGTTTGCCGTGGCCGCGCTGGGCGTACATCATCACCGCGTCGATGACGTGCGGGTCGCGCTTCCACTTCCACCACTGGCCCTTCGGCCGGCCCGGCAGGTAGGGTGCGTCGCGCCGCTTCAGCATCACGCCTTCGACGGCTTCTGCGTCCTCGCCCGCGCCGGCGCTCGCCGGATCGTTGCGCGCCGCCGCGAGCTCTTCCCAGGTCTTGAACTGCACCAGCGGCGACAGGTCGACGCGCGAGGTGTTCAAGCCCCGCACGAACGCTTCGAGCCGCTCGCGGCGCGCCGCGAACGGCTGTTCGCGCAGGTCCTCGGTCTCGTCCGCAAGCAGATCGTAGGCGCGCAGATGAATCGGATAGTCCTTGATCAGCTTTGGCGTCACCGTCTTGCGGTTGAGCCGCTGCTGCAGCACGTTGAACGACTGCACGCGGCCGTCGCGCACGACCAGCAGCTCGCCGTCGATCGCGCCCGGCTTGTGCAGCGCGCTGAGCAGATCGGGAAATGCGGGAGTGATGTCCTCGCCGGTGCGCGAATAGAGCCGTGTCGCGACGGTGCGATCCTCGTTACGGCCGGACACCGCCTGCACGCGAATGCCGTCCCATTTCCATTCGGCCATGAAGTCGACCGCGTTCAGTCCGGCGAAGTCTTCCGTCTCGATCGCGTGCGCCAGCATCACCGGCTTGAACGGCGCGGGGTCGCGATTGACCGGCTTCTCGGCGCGGCCCTCGAGCCAGGCGAACAGCTCGGTGTAGGGCGGCGCTAGCCCGGGCCAGATCAATTCGATGTCGTGGACGTCCTTGTCGCCCGAGCGCTGCCGCCGCGGTCTTGGCAAGCCGCGCCGAAATGCCGATGCGCAGCGCGCCGGTGACGAGCTTCAGCAGCGCCCAGCGTCCGGTCTCGTCGAGTTCGTCGAGCCAGCGCGCGAGCTGATCCGGCAGTTCCTTCTTCGGCAGCTCGCCGAGCGTGGTGACGACTGCGGTCAGCGTCGGCGGCGGCGGGTTGTTGGACGGAGCGCTAGCGGCCTTCGGCCACATCAGCGCGACCGTCTCCGAGAGGTCGCCGACATAATCATAGGAATAGCCGAACAGCACGGGATCGGCGCGCGCCGTGATCAGGTCGCGGATCAGCGACGCCTTGGCGTGCTTGAACGACAGCGCGCCGGTCATCGCCGCCAGCGCATAGCCGCGATCGGGGTCTGTGGCCTCGCGAAAATACGCGGTGATCAGCCGCAGCTTGTTGTTGCGGCCGGGCTCGTAGGCGAGGCGATCGAGCAGTTCGGCGAAGCGGTTCATGCGTCGCCCGCGCCTTGCGCTTCACCCGCCGCCGCAGCCTCCTCGTCCTCGTCGCCATAGCCGAGCAGGTCGAGCGGCCGGGCGCGCAAGGCCGCGCGTGGTGCACCAGTGCACCAGCGCGTCCTCCTGGCCGTGGGTCACCCAGATTTCGCCGGCCTCCGTCGCCTCGATGGTGGCGCACAGCCCGTCCCAGTCGGCGTGGTCGGAGATGACGAGCGGCAGTTCGATGCCGCCCTGCCGGGCGCGGGCGCGCACCCGCATCCAGCCCGAGGCAAATGCGCTGACCGGATCGGGGAAGCGCCGCGTCCACAGATCGCCGATCGCCGACGGCGGCGCGAGCGTGACGTGGCCGGCGAGATCGGCCTTGCTCTGGCCGGTCGCAGCTTTTAGCTCGCCGAGCGCGATGCCGCGCTCCTGATAGTAGCGGGTGATCTTGTCCATCGCGCCATGCAGGTAGATCGGCGCGTCATGGCCGGCCTGCCTGAGCATCGCGATCACGCGCTGCGCCTTGCCGAGCGAGTAGGCGCCGACCAGGTGCGCGCGCTCCGGAAACAGTTTGACCGAGTTCAAAAGCTTCGCGATCTCGAGTTCGGGATGGCTGTGGCGGAACACCGGCAGGCCGAAGGTCGCTTCGGTGATGAACACGTCGCAGCGTTTCAGCTCGAACGGCGCACAGGTCGGATCGGCGACATCCTTGTAGTCGCCCGACGCCACGATGCAGCAGCCGCCTGCGGTCACGGAAATCTGCGCCGAGCCCAGCACATGGCCGGCCGGATGGAATCCGACTTTTGCGTCACCAAGCGTCAGCGTCTCGCCGTAGCGGATCACCTGCTGGCTGCCGGCAAAGCCCGAGCCGTAACGCAGCCGCATCATGTCGAGCGTTTCCTGCGTCGCCAGCACCGCGCCGTGGCCGGCGCGGGCATGGTCGGAGTGGCCATGGGTGATCAGCGCCCGCTCCACCGGCTTGACCGGGTCGATGTAGAAGCCGCCCGGCTTGCAGAACAGGCCGGAAGGGGTCGGCGTCAGGATGTCTTGCGGGCGCATCTCAGATATATAATCGGTTTGCGTTCGTCCGTGAGGTTCCCGAAAACGGCAAAAATGCAGCCGTTGTTCATCACGTCGGGCGACCTGATCGCCGACCGCCGCTACGACGCGGCGCGACATTACTGGGCGCGCGGCGATTTATTGGCAGCAGCCGACATCATGGCGCAGGCGGTCGAGGCTGCGCCGCGCTTTGCCTCGGCCTGGTTTGCGCTTGGCGAAATCCGCGAGGAACTCGGCGACCGCGACGGCGCGATCGATGCGTTCCGGCAGGCGCGCGCCGCCGACGCCGAGGACCGGCACGGTGCCAGCCTGCACCTGATGCGGCTCGGTGCCGAGCCGCTTGCCGCGATGTCGCCGGCCTATGTCCGCACGCTGTTCGATCAGTACGCCCCGGAATTCGACCGCGCCCTGCTCGACATCCTGCATTATCGCGGGCCGCGCGTGCTGCGCGACGCGGTGCTCGGCGCGCTGCAAGCGGCTGGGCGCTGGCCGGCGTTCCGCCGCGCCATCGATCTTGGCTGCGGCACCGGGCTCGGCGGCCGCGCGTTCGACCGCTATGTCAACGAGATGATCGGCTTCGATATCTCGCCCGGCATGATCGAGAAAGCGCGCGAAACCGGCCTCTACAATCGCCTCGCGATCGGCGACATGCGCGAACTGCTCGCGGGCGAGTCGGACGCCAGCGCCGACCTGATCTTTGCCGCGGACGCGCTGGTCTATCTGCCCGACCTTGCGCCGCTGTTCCGCGAGGCGCGGCGCGTGCTCGGCGCGCAAGGCCTTTTCGCATTCACCGTCGAGACATTTGCCGGAGATGCCGTCACGCTCGGCGCCGGGCTGCGCTACCAGCACGGCAAGACGTACATCCGCAATCAGCTGGCACAGGCCGCGCTGGCGCCTTTTGCCCTGTCCGAGATTTCAACCCGCGATGAGAGCGGCGAGCCGGTGCCGGGCCTGGTTGCGGTGGCAACGCCTGCGGCCGTTCGCGGCGCGCGATAAACAAAAACCCCGGCGCTGAGGCCGGGGTTTTCGCTGTGCTTAGTTCGCAGAGCGCGATCAGTACCTCGCCGACACCACCGCCGGGGCCGGCGCGTTGAAGTGGTAGTTGATGCCGCCGCGGAAGATGTGCTCCTGCGTCCGGGTCGCGAACGCCTGCGGGGTGGCGAGGGCGACGAACGGGTCGCTGGTCCGGCCGAGATCGACATAGAGATACTCGGTCTTGGCGGTCCAGTTCGGGCCCAACAGGCTGGCGAACAGCTTGAGCGGGCTTTCGATGCCGGCACCTGCCGTCCAGCCACCGCGGGTGCGTGTCACTGTGAGGTTCGCGAAGCCAGTGGCGGTCGCAAATTCGTTGATCTCGGTCTTGGTCTGGCCGTAGGCGAAGCCGCCGGTGCCGTAGAACAGCGTCGAGCCAACCGAATAGCCGAGGCGGCCACGCACGGTGCCGAACCACGGCAGCGTCTGCTTCAGGCTGGCCGAGACCGCCGGTACGCAGAACACCACGCAGGCGTCTCGGTCGCGTGCAAACGCACCCTGCACGTCGGCTTCGAGGCCGAACACCCAGGCAGCGGCCTGCCAGTTGTAGCCGATCTGACCACCGCCGGCGTAGCCGTCCGGAACGAGGTGGAATTGCTCGGTAAAGCCGGGCCCCGCGGTGAGCGAACTCGCGTCGCGACCGAGCACCGAACCGACGTTCACACCGATATAGAACCCGGCCCAGTTCGCCGTTGGCGGCGTGACGGTCAGGCCAGTGCCGCCGAAGCGATAGTTCACGCCGGCGCGGAAAATGTTGTCGTGGATGCGCGTGTTGAGCACCTGCGTGCCGACTGCTGTTGCGAACACGTCACTGCGCCGACCGAGGTCGACGTAGAGATATTCGATCTTGCCGGTCCAGTTGCCGCCCAGCGCAGCCTCGATGCCGCTGCCATAGGTGTAGCCGACACTGGTGCGGCCGCTGGTGAAGCCGGCAATCGTGCCGGCCCCGGTCGTTTCGGTCACGGTCGTGCTGTAATGGCCGTAGGCGACGCCGCCGGTGAGATAGGTGAGCGACGGTCCATCGACCAGTCCAACGCGCGCCCGCGTGGTGCCGAACCAGTCGATCTTCTGGCTCAGGTTGGCAGTCAGAGTCGCGGTGCACGAGAGCATGCAGGTGCGGTTGGTGGTTTCGCCCGACGCCTGGAGGTCGGTCTCAATGCCGAGCAGCCAGCCGCTGTTGACCTGCCAGTTGTAGCCGATCTGGCCGCCGCCAATTCCGCCGAACGGCGACAGCACGCTCTGCTCGGCTGATGGGACGGTCGTGAATAGTTGAGTGCGGTCCCGGGCGACGCTGATGCCGCCATTCACACCAATGTAGAAACCGGTCCAGTCGTAGATCACCATCGGCGGTGCTTTGAGGATCGGCGCCTTGCGGGCCAGATCCGCAGCTTGTGCGCTCGCGGCCGTTCCAAGAAGCGCTGCAGCAACCAAGACACGTTTCATTTCCAAGACCCCAGTCCAAGACCCAATTTCATCGTTGGGCACAATTTAGCCCGAAGTGCCCAAATCGTCTGTGTCCCGGTGGGCACAGTTGCCGGAATTCGACCGCCTGTCCGCGGTTAATATCATTGAAATAATTGATGTTTTTGTCGCTCGACCAGAACGGCTGCCTTGGCCTAGGCTTCCCGCCGTGGCTGCCCTCGAATCAGACCTGCAACCGCCCGAGCTACCTGATCTGTTCCGCCGCTGGTTCGCGAGTCGCGGCTGGGCGCCGCGCGAGCATCAGCTTGCGCTCCTGCGCAAGGCACGCGAGCGCCGTTCGGCGTTGCTGATCGCACCGACCGGCGCCGGCAAGACGCTGGCCGGGTTTTTGCCCACACTGGTCGAACTCGGCGGTTCTTCTTACCTCTCCCCGCTGCGCGGGGAGAGGTCGGATCGCGCAAGCGATCCGGGTGAGGGGCAAGGCAGTGACTCACCAATCGCTCAGCATCCGTGGATAGCGGCCCCTCACCCCGACCCTCTCCCCGCTCACGCGGGGCGAGGGAGGAGCGGCATCCCGGGATCAGGCGGTCTTCACACGCTCTACATCTCGCCGCTGAAGGCGCTGGCCGTCGACATCGCGCGCAACCTCGAACGGCCGATTGCCGAGATGGGGCTCAAGATCAGGGTCGAGACCCGTACCGGCGACACGCCGGTGTCGCGCCGCCAGCGTCAGCGCCGCTATCCGCCCGACGTGCTCTTGACCACGCCCGAGCAGCTGGCGCTGCTGCTGTCGTCGGCCGACGCCCCGTTCATGTTCCGCTCGCTGCAGCGGCTCGTGCTGGATGAACTGCATGCCCTCGTCACCTCCAAGCGCGGCGATCTCCTGTCGCTCGGACTCGCGCGGCTGTTCCGCCTCGCGCCCGCGATTACGGTGACTGGCCTCTCGGCGACCGTCGCCGAGCCGGAATCGCTCTCTCGCTTCCTTGTCCCGCAGATATCAGGTGAATCGGCGCAGGCTGATCTGGTGATCGCCCAAGGCGGCGCTGCGCCAATCGTCGAAATGCTCGACACCAAGGAGCGTTTGCCGTGGGCGGGCCACACCGGACGCCATGCGCTGGCTGAGATCTATGACCTGATCAAGCACCACAAGACCACGCTGGTGTTCGTCAACGTCCGCAGCCAGGCCGAACTCTTGTTCCAGGAGTTGTGGCGGATGAACGACGACAACCTCGCCATTGCGCTCCATCACGGCTCGCTCGACGTCGCCCAGCGCCGCAAGGTCGAGGATGCGATGGCCGCCGGCCGCCTGCGCGGCGTGGTCTGCACCTCCTCGCTCGATCTCGGCATCGACTGGGGCGACATCGATCTCGTCATCAATGTCGGCGCGCCGAAGGGCGCATCCCGCATCATGCAGCGCATCGGCCGCGCCAATCACCGGCTCGACGAGCCGTCGCGCGCGGTGCTGATCCCGGCCAACCGCTTCGAGGTGCTGGAATGCCGCGCCGCGATCGATGCGATCGCCGAGAATGCCCAGGACACGCCGCCGCTGCGCATCGGTTCGCTCGACGTGCTGGCCCAGCATGTGATGGGCTGCGCCTGCGGCGAGCCGTTTCGCTCCGACGAGCTTTATGACGAGGTGCGGCTGGCGGCGCCCTACGCCGAGCTCGCCCGCGGCGATTTCGACGACGTCGTCGATTTCGTCGCCACCGGCGGCTACGCGCTGCAAGTCCTATGAGCGCTTCGCGCGCATAAAACAGGACAAGGACGGTCGCTGGCGCGTCGCCAACCCAAGGGTGCGGCAGAGCTATCGCCTCAACGTCGGCACCATCGTCGAAGAGCAGATGCTGAAGGTGAAGCTGGTGCGCTCGCGCCAAGGTACTGGAGTGACTCGCGGCAGCGGCGTGACCGGCGGCATCGCCCGCGGTGGAAAAATGCTCGGCGAGGTCGAGGAGTATTTCATCGAAGGCCTGACCATCGGCGATACCTTCGTGTTCGGCGGCGAGGTCGTACGCTACGAGGCGCTGGTCGAGGATCAGGTTTACGTCTCGCGCGCCCACGACGTCGACGCCAAGGTGCCGGCGTACGGCGGCGGCAAGTTTCCGCTCTCGACCTATCTCGCCGAGCGGGTGCGCGAGCTGCTCGCCGACCGCAGCGCGTGGAAGAATTTGCCCGCCCAGGTACGCGAGTGGCTGTCGCTGCAGACCCATGTCTCGCGCGTGCCGGCGCCGCGCGAGATGGTGATCGAGACATTTCCGCGCGGCGGCAAGTACTACCTCGTCTGCTACCCGTTCGAGGGACGGCTCGCGCACCAGACGCTCGGCATGCTCTTGACGCGCCGCCTCGAACGTTTTCGCGCGCGACCGCTTGGGTTCGTCGCCAATGAGTACGCGGTCGCGATCTGGGCGGCGACCGACATGTCGGCGATGGTGCGGCAGCAGCGGCTTGATCTCGCAAGACTGTTCGACCCGGATATGCTCGGAGATGATCTCGAAGCGTGGCTTGCCGAATCAGCGCTGATGAAGCGGACCTTTCGCGCCTGCGCGATCATTTCCGGGCTGATCCCGCGCCGTTTCGTCGGCGAGGAGAAATCGCGCCGGCAGATGCTGTTCTCGACCGATCTCGTCTACGACGTCTTGCGCAAGCACCAGGCCGATCACGTGCTGCTCCGCGCAGCCCGCGCCGATGCCGCGACCGGCCTGCTCGACCTCAAGCGGCTCGGCGACATGCTGGCGCGCATCCAGGGCCACATCGCCCATCGCGCCCTCGACAAGGTTTCCCCGCTTGCCGTGCCGGTGATGCTGGAAATCGGCCGCGAAGCAGTCTATGGCGAAGCGGCAGATGAACTCTTGGCCGAGACCGCCGAGGACCTCGTCCGCGAAGCGATGGGATAGAACTTTTGCGCGCTAAGCTAATGCAGGATGCCTCTCGTTCCGCTCATTCCCGCGAAAGCGGAAAGCCAGAAGCGACGAACGGGAGCGCCGATTCTGTGGCAAAGACTGGGTCCCCTCAGGCCAAACATTCGTTTGGCCGGCTTCCGCGGGGACGAGCGGCTGGAGAACAGCGCGCCGCCCCGATCGCGATCGCCGACGTGACGCTGCTCGCCGACCTGTCCGGCGCACTGTACTGGGACGAGGAGCGCATCCTCATCGTCTCCGACCTGCACCTTGAAAAAGGCTCGAGCTTTGCCTTGCGCGGCATCCTGCTGCCGCCGTTCGATACCGCGGCGACACTGGCCAAGCTTGCCGCCGTGGTCGCGCACTATGATGCGCGCACCGTGATTGCGCTCGGCGACAGTTTTCACGATCGCGACGCGCATGAGCGGCTCAACGATGGCGATCGCGACGCGATCAAGGCCCTGCAAGCCGGCCGCGACTGGATCTGGATCGAAGGCAACCACGATCCTGAGCCGCCGAAAAGCCTCGACGGCTCGGTCGCAACCGAGATCGCGCTCGGACCCGTCACGTTCCGCCACGAACCGACTGGCGCAAACGGCGAGATCGCCGGCCACCTGCACCCCAAGGCGCGCGTCGCAACGCGCAGCCGCGGCATCGACCGCCGCTGCTTCGCCGGCGACGGCGCGCGCATCGTGATGCCGTCGCTCGGCGCCTACACCGGGGGCCTGAGCATCCGCGACCGCGCCTTCGCAAGGATTTTTGCCAGCGATGATTTCACCGCCCATGTCATCGGCGACGCGTCGATGCACGTGATTGCCGCGTCGCGGTGTTATTGAGGGCCTCATTGCGAGGCGCCGTTTTCTCCCTCGCCCGCTTTAGCACTTTGCAGCCTGGGAACAGCCGAAGCTCTTGGTTGAAGAAATTCGTACACGTTTCAGAGTAATCCCGGCGGTCAGGCCGGGGCGGGATTTGCTGCGCCTATCCTTCGGCTCGTGATCCGGAGCGATCACTGGCTCTCAACTTTGCAGTGACCATGAGAAATTGCTTGTCCTCCTCGCCGCCACAAGCGTCGCTGCGCGATTTCGCCGTGGCTCGTCGGAAGACAACCCGGACACCCGCAGACGGCACTTTCCGACGTTCCCAGTTTGATATTTTTGTGACAGCATTAATATGATTGAATGAATGTTCGGCGACGCTGGAGTAATTCGATGAGTTTGTCGTGGCCCGCGGGTTCGAGGTCATTGGCCTGGTCAAATCCGCTTGCATGGTGGTGGTCGCTATTGACGCTCGTGAGCGCGATCAATATCGCGGCTTGGCTCTTGCTGTACCATTACCTGCAGACGCCGCAGACCGGCGGTTTCGGCAAAATGCCCGGCATGGAGCTGATGCTTCTTCTGTGCGCGGCCTATGTCTTCGGCTGCGCATTCAGATCGTTCCTTCCGCGCGCCGATGTTCAGCGCATCTGCCTTTTCGACACCTGGCTGTCGAACGTCATGATCGGACGGTCAGTGGCGACCGTGGCTGAGGTTTGCTTCGCGGCGCAGTGGGCAATCTTCCTGCACCAGCTGGGCACGATGACGGGAGCAGATACAGCCGTTGAGCGCGGCGTGGGTTATCGTGCCGTTGATCCTCATTGCCGAATGCTTCTCATGGCATGCGGTGCTGACTAGGAACTATCTGGGCCACGCAATCGAGAATTCGATATGGGCGGTGGCTTTCTTTATCGTGCAGTCGGCCTTTGCCGGTTGTTGCCGGAGTTTGACGGTGCGTTTTGCGCTGGCCTCATCGTCGCGATCATCGGCATCGCAGGCTATCTTGCGTTTCTGGCGACGGTCGACGTCCCGATGTATCTGACGCGATGGCGCGCCGAAGTAGCCAACGGCAGCCAGCAGCTCGAGCCATCTGGAGGGTCTGCGTGACGTGACCCTCCGCTGGGTCGTGACCCACGACATCGCCGAGTGGAAGGACGAGATCGCCTGGATGTCGCTGTATTTCAGTGCGGCGGTCTGGGCCAGCCTCGCGCTATGTGTTTGCTATTCGGTCCACTGGTTGCCTTGAGAATCCGAAACAGTGGCTCGCCCATCCGTATCACGCCGCCGAGCTCCACTGATTTGGCAAACGTCCAGCTGCCTGGCACCAGCATCACGATGGTCGAGCCGTGCTCGAACCATCCCATCTCGTCGCCCTTCCGGTAGTCCGCAGCACAAGCCATCACGTTGGGCCCGCGGTATGCGAGGTTGAGGGGCTCTTCAAGCAATGCAGCCGGATGCAGGCGACCAGGATGGCCGCGACCGGCACCAGGGTCAGCAACTCGCCGGTGCCAAGCCGTGCCTCGATCACGGCGCGCTCGTTCTTGCAGAACAGCTTCTCGATCCGCCGCAGCGCGATCGGATTCACGTTCCAGGTGTCGCCGGAGATGTAGGTCACGCGCTCGACCGAGCAGTCGTGCGGCGCATGGAAGCGGTGGTACATGCTCGAGGTCAGCCGCAGCGTGACGTAGAGGCCGTCGCGGTGACGCTCGACCAGTTCGCTCGGTCGCCGAGCAGGTCCTCCAGGCTGTACGGAAATCCCTTGATCTGAAGACAGCTCGGTCCCGGCGATCCGCCCGCACGCGCCGACGATGGCGTCGCAGGGGCTGACCACGATGCCGGGATCGGCATCGAGCGGCCGCGCGCCGTCCTTCAGCTCGCGGGTGAAGCAGTCGTGCAGGCTCTTGAACGCGGTCTTGCGCGCCTCGCTCAGGTCCAGATCGGCGAACAGCCGCCAGAGCGCAATCGAGGCATCGCGCACCAGCGGTTGCTCGATCTTGCTGAACCAGCCCATGAAGCGCGTCGAGCAGGCGGCGCGGAATGCGGTTGGTCAGAAGAAAATTGATGTCCTCCTGGAGGAACACGTTCGCGAGTGTGCGTGCGCATTGTCATGAAACAGTTAGCCCCCGTGGATACGATTCGCGACCATGGATTCGCGCTACACGACTCTCGCGCTTTACGCTCGGGCGCCGGCGCACTTATCGACATCCGCTGGTGAAGCTGAAGACGCGTCTCGAGCTCTCGAAGGCCAAGCACCCCTCGCTCGCGGGCCACGCCCGCATGGCGCGCGGCTCGCCGCGCTGGTGCCGTTCTACGAATACGACGAGAAGCGCTTCTTCCGCTCCGACGACGCGCCCGAGGAGATCGCGCTCGCCGCCAGGCGGGCTTCATGCGTCTCGCGCAGCTGTTCCGGAGCGCAATTCGCCAAGACGACGCAGCTGACCGACGAGATCCGGGACAGCATCTCCGACCTGCAGTTCACCGACCGCCTACCGCGTGCCGTTCCAGTTCAGCCGGCTCGTGCGCCAGCATCTCAAGGCCGGCGCGTTCCTGCAGTCGTCGTCCGGCGTCACGGTCACCGACCTCGACGGCAACGAGTTCTACGACCTGACCGGCTCCTACGGCGTCAATGTGTTCGGCTACGACTTCTACAAGCAGTGCATCGACCGCGCGCGTCGAGCAGGCGCGCGATCTCGGGCCGGTGCTGGGCTCCTACCACCCGGTGGTCGCCTACAACGTGCGGCGGCTGCGCGAGATTTCCGGGCTGGACGAGGTCTCGTTCCACATGTCCGGCACCGAGGCGGTCATGCAGGCGGTGCGGCTGGCGCGCTATCACACGCGGCGCACGCATCTGGTGCGCTTCTGCGGCGCCTACCACGGCTGGTGGGGCGACGTGCAGCCGGGCATCGGCAATCCGATGCCCGCGCGCGAGACCTACACGCTCAAGGACATGTACGAGGACGCTGCGCGTGCTGCGCACGCGGCGCGACATCGCCTGCGTGCTGGTCAATCCGCTGCAGGCGCTGCACCCGAACGCCAACGCGCCGAGCGACTCGACGCTGGTGGACAGCGGGCGCCGCGCGCACTTCGATCGCGCCGCCTACACCGAATGGCTGCGCGGCTGCGCGCGGTCTGCACCAGCGCGGCATCGTGCTGATCTTCGACGAGGTGTTCGTCGGCTTCCGCCTCGCGCTCGGCGGCGCGCAGGAATACTTCGGCGTGCGCGCCGACATGGTCACCTACGGCAAGACGCTGGGCGGCGGGCTGCCGGTCGGCGTGCTGTGCGGCCGCACGCGACCTGATGCGGCGCTTCCGCGACGACCGGCCGGCCGACATCTGCTTCGCGCGCGGCACCTTCAACTCGCATCCCTACGTGATGGCGGCGATGCACGAGTTCCTGCGGCGCCTCGAGACGCCGGAGATCCGCGGCGCTCTACGACGATCTCGACGAGCGTCTGGAATGACCGCGCCGCGCAGCTGAACGAGCGCCTGCGCAGGCGGAGGCCTGCCGGTGCGGGTCGCGAACCTGTCGTCGATCTGGACCGTGCTCTACACGCAGCCGTCGCGCTACAACTGGATGCTGCAGTACTACCTGCGCGCCGAAGGCCTGGCGCTGAGCTGGGTCGGCACCGGCCGCCTGATCTTCAGCCTGAACTACACGCGAGGCCGACTTCGACGCCGTCGCCGACCGCTTCGTGGCCGCCGCACAGGCGATGCAGCAGGACGGCTGGTGGTGGGCGCGACCGGCTGCGACCAACAAGACGATCCGGCGCAACATCCTGCGGGAGATCGTCTCGCATCGCCTGTCGCGGACACGCGGCTGAGCTGAAGCTCACGCGCCGTGCGGCTGCTCTTTCAACTCCTCCAGCTCCTGCGTCGTCATCGATCAGGCCATGCTGCGCATGGCGCGGATCGATCAGCTCGCCGCGCAGCAGGTGCGAGCGGCGCCTTGTGGTAGAGCATGATGTCGTGGAACGGGTCGGTGAGGATCTTGGTCATCCACACCAGGCCCGTCTGCACGCCCTTGAGGAAGAACAGGTGCACGGTGCGGAACAGCAGCCCGCCGACGCCGAGCACCAGCCACATCAGGCCGACGTGATTGCAGGAACTCGGCCCGTCGTCCGGTGCGGCTCGAAAATGCCGAACAGCGTCGGATCGAAGTAGAGCGGGATCAGCGGAGACAGCGCCCAGATCGACAGCAGCACGATCTTGCGTTGCAGGTTGTAGCCGACCTTGATCTCTTCCTTGTACTCGTGGGTCGCCTGGTTGATGTCGTCGTAGCCCTTGGGCTCGAAGAAGAAGTGCCCGACCTGCCGCGACGACATCGCGAACAGCCAGCCGAACAGCGCCGCCATGGCCGGGTGCGAGAACAGCAAGCGCATAGGCGCGACAGGAAGCTGATGGCGCTGACCAGGTGAAGCGACTGGTTGATGCGGCTGTGGTGGTAGAAGCGATGGTCGTCCCAGCGCTGTTCTTTCAGCTCTTCCAGAAAACTTGCCATCGGGCATCCTCTGTGGGTGAGTTTGTTGCGGCCTGAACCTGTCAGACCGCTGGAGGCGAGACGCGGCTGCGCTTCGACGGCGCCGGCCGGGTGCTTGCCGAAACGGATGAGCGAGAAGTGACCAAGGGGAGGCATCGGGCGCCGCTCGATCAGATAGACCCGCTCGGACCGGGCGACCCAGTTCGTGTAGCGCTGCCAGGGAAACTCCGTGCGCCAGCCGAGCTTGCACGCCGACCGGCGCGACGAGGCGTTCGACCGTGCGGCGCGGTCCGTCCTCGGCGCCGACACGGCTCAGCAGGATGATCTCTCCACCCGGCTTGAGTACGCGCGCAAATTCGTCGAGTGCGGCTTCCGGGTTCGGAACAGCGGTTACAACGTACTGCGCCACCACGACATCGAAGGAGTCGTCCGGGAAATTCAGCCGCTCGGCGTCCATCACCTCGAGCGCTTCCACGTGCTGCAGCCCGATCAGGTTGACGCGGTCGCGTGCCTTCATGAGCATGGCTTCGGATATGTCCACGCCTACAATTCGGCTGCGGCGCGAGTAGTCGGGCAGCGAGATTCCCGTCCCGACGCCGACCTCGAGAATGCGGCCGCCGATGCGCTCCGCCGCAATCGATCGCGGCGCGCCGGCCGCGCTCGAACACCGGTCCGAACACAAGATCGTAGACCGGCGCCCAACGGTCATAGGCGCGCTCCACGGCATTTCTCTCGATTTCAATCGCTCTGGCCACGACGCGTCTCCTTGCACCCAGGTTTGAACACTGAACTTTGCGACTACCGGCCGGCGGACACCGGCATCGGAGCCGTCGCTCGAATCGTTTGCGAACGATGGACGGACACGCGGCTCACATGCGCGATGAACTGCCGGGCGCTGGTTTCCCATGAGCAGGTGAGTGCAAACTCGCGGCACGCCTCGCGTGAAAGCGTCAGCGCCCCAAGGCAGGCAGCGCGCAGGTTCTCGTCGAGCACGCCGATCGGGCGACCGCCAACCACGTCCCTCGGTCCCATCACCGGAAACGCCGCAACGGGGACGCCGCAAGCAAGCGCCTCGAGCTGGACGACGCCAAAGGTGTCGGTTCGGCTCGGGAAGACGAACACGTCGGCGGCGGCGATCGCGGCGGCAAGTTCCACACCTTTGCGCAAGCCGAGGAACGTCACATCCGGGAATTGCCGCCGGAGCTCGGCTTCCTGCGGGCCTTCGCCGACCACGACTTTCGATCCGGGCAGGTCGAGCGACAGAAACGCTTCAAGGTTCTTCTCGACCGCGATCCGGCCCGCGGTGAGGAAAATCGGCCGTGGCAAGTCCAGCGGGATCGCGCAATGCGGGCGCAAACAGGTCGGTGTCGACGCCACGCGTCCACATGTTGAGGTTTTGAAAGCCCCGGCTGCGCAGCTGCGTCATCAGCGAGGGAGTGGAAACCATTGTCACCGCAGCGGCCGCGTGAAAGCGACGCAGCACAGCGTAACTCAGGGCTTCCGGGATCGGCGCACGCGCGGCAATGTATTCCGGAAAGCACGTCGTGTAGCTCGTGGTAAACGGGCGCCCGCGACGCCGGCAATAGGCGCGTGT
Source organism: uncultured Alphaproteobacteria bacterium (assembly GCA_963763485.1). Classification (GTDB taxonomy): domain Bacteria; phylum Pseudomonadota; class Alphaproteobacteria; order Rhizobiales; family Xanthobacteraceae; genus CAWCKS01. Next base: position 405,642 of record CAVXOW010000005.1, read on the forward strand.
GGCAAATCCGATCGGCCCTTCGGTCGCAATGTGGATTGCGTCGGGATTTGCTGCCTCGATACGCCGCGCGATCTCGCCACCGGTGGGAATAGCGAGCCGCAAGTTCGCATAGGTCGGCAGCGGGATCGTCGGAAAGCCTTCATGGGTCAGAAACTCGACCGAGACCCCGAGGCCCTTCGCGGCCTCTGCGAGAGAGGTCAGCGTCCGCACCACACCATTGACTTGAGGATGCCAAGCATCGGTGGCGATGAGGACGCGCATCAGCATTCTCCGCAAGGCGAAGCAATCGACCCTGAGTGGCGGTTGGGTGACTGTCGGCAACGCCAGTTGGCACTTGCGGCAGTTGCCGGATCAATCTTCGCGACGGAGCCGGTCATTGCTACAGCCGAATCACCAAACACTGGCCGTTGCCTGAATGACCGGTGTGCATCTCAATTGTGTGACGCTAAACCTCAAATCGCATGACGGTGCGAACGTAACAAATCGGTCGTACGCCGATGACGATTGATCTTTGCAGATCGCTCAGATCGCTGCGGGCTCCAACAACATGTCGGATAGAGTTTGTCTTGACGGTCGCGCGGCGTCTCCGGACAGCGAGCCTTGAGCATCTGCGAACCATGAATTCAGGCGATACGCGAAAGCACGATGATTTATATCGCTGACACGCGACTCCGTTATCCGCCCCATCATGACCGGCGCTATTTTCGCTTGGCTTACCCTGATCCTCGCGGGCGCGTTTGAGATCGCGTGGGCTTACGGCCTGAAACACGCGGACGGATTTACGCGGTTTTGGCCGAGTGTCGGGACTGTGGCGGCGATCGGGTTGAGCTTCGCTTTCATGGTTGTTGCGCTTAAATCGATCCCGTTTGGCACTGCCTATGCGGTCTGGTGCGGCATTGGGGTTGCGGGAACCGCAACGGTCGGAATTGTTGCCTTTGGCGAACCGACAACGTCCCTGCGCCTTGTCTGCCTGGCGCTGATTGGGACCGGGATCGTCGGCCTCAAGCTGACCAGTCCGTAGCCCGCATCGTGATGCCCTCGCTGGGCGCCTACAGCGGGGGCTTAAGCATCCGCGACCGCGCCTTCGCAAAAATTTTCGCCAGCGATGATTTCACCGCCCATGTCATCGGCGACGCGTCGATGCACGTGATTGCGGCCTCGCGGTGTTATTGAGGATAGCCGGTTTCGGCTGCGAACCGCCTTGTGGCACGGCGAGGCTTGCGCCAGGATCGCGGCGGTAGACCACGCAAGAAGAAATCAGAGCGCGAAATGAAGATTCGGGTTGTTCGGCGGTGCAAAATCCGCAGGCGGCGGGCCCGCCGGCGACAGCCAGGGCTATCGCAATTTCATCGATTACGTGCTGCTCGCCGAAGAGCTCGGCTATGACAGCGTGTTCCTGGTCGAGCATCATTTCACCGGAGCAGGGCAGGTCTCCGCCTCGCTCAATCTCCTGAGCTATCTCGCCGGCCGCACCGCGCGGATCCGCCTTGGCACCGCGGTGGTCGTGCTGCCCTGGCACAATCCCGTGCTGCTCGCCGAGCAGGTCGCCACGCTTGATCTGGTGTCCGGCGGCCGCGTCGACTTCGGTGTCGGCAAGGGTTATCGCGACAGCGAATTTACAGGCTTCTGCATTCCGATCGCGGAGGCGACCGAGCGCTACGACGAGGCGCTCGCCGTGCTGCGCAAGGCCTGGACCAGCGAAGGCCGTTTCTCGCACCACGGCAAGCACTGGCACTTCGAGAACGTCGTGGTCGAGCCGCGACCGCTGCAGCAACCGCACCCGCCGTTCTGGATGGGCGCCGGCAGCTTCGAATTCGATCCGTCGCGCCGCCCGCGACGGCTTTAACCTGCTGCTCGACCAGATCGGCTCGGTCGACCTGACCATCGAGCGCGTTGCTGCCTATCGGGCCGAATGGGAGCGCTGCGGCCGGGCCTGGCACGCGGCGCAAGTCGGCGTGACCCGCGGCCTGCATATCGTGACCGGCGAGGAGGAGCGCGCCCGCGCCTACGAGCTCAGAAAGCAGGTGCTCTCACGCATAGGGGGTTTGGCGCGCGGTCCCGGCGCCGAGCGCTATCACAATCCGTCGAGCTTCGCCGACACCGACATGGCCGGCGAGGACGCGGCGCTGATCGGCACGCCGGATGAGATCATCGCGCGGCTCAAGCGCCTCGAGGCCGGCGGCGTCGAGAACGTGCTGCTGGTCGATGCGACCGGCTCAAAACACGCCTTGCGCGTCTTTGCCGCCGAAGTGATGCCGGAATTTCACAGCCGCCCGGCGACGCGCGCCACAAATCGCATGGCGGCTGAAGGATTATGAGCGGCGTCACGATGATTATTGAGAGGAGCAACTCGCTTCTCGCTCGCCCCGCTTTGCGGGAAGACGGCCGAGACGAAGGCTGACCTCCGGGGATGCCGCGTTATTTGCCATAACATCGCTCGCCCCTGAACCGTGATGGCTACGAATCCGACCTATCGCCGCAATGCGCGGAAAGACAAGTGAGTTAGCGCAAACGGCACCCATCAGCAATCGTGATGCCGCGCGTCGATCGCAGCTTTCTCGACATCATAGTCGAACAGCGATTGTCGGAACGCTTGCGAGTTGGCGATTTCTCGGTCGCGCTGCTCGAGGCTTTCATATTTTGAGTCAAAACGAAGTCCGTTCTTCCGCGCCTCGGCCTGAACGACGTCGGTACGAACGCGGCGCATCTTTTCGTATTGCTTGACGATGTCGGGCACCTCTGCCGGGTCTCGTTCCTCGAGCAGGACAGACAGGGCGACGCCATCTTCGATCGCCTGATTGGCCCCCTGGCCGATATGCGGCAGCATCGCATGCGCGGCGTCGCCCAACAGAACAAGCCGTCCGTTCGTCCATGATTCCAAGGGTCTGCGATCATACAGGCCCCACCAAAAACAGGTTTCCACGGCTTCAAGCAGTCGGACCACGCGCGGATCCCATCCGTCGAATGATGCGGCAAGCTCGTCGCGATTTCCGAGAGCGGACCACGACTCGGTCGTCGCATCCTTGGTGGGAACGAAGCCGACGTAGTTGAGCAGCCGGCCGCTCCGAACCGGGTACGCCATGAAGTGCTTGCCGTCGCCCATCCAGACCTGGTGCACGCGCTCTGGCCAGCCGGGCAGTTTCTCGCGAGAGATCAGGCCGCGATAGGCCCGAACACCGGAGTATTCGGGCGGTTGCGGCTCCACGACATGCTTCTGCAATACGGAGTGGATGCCGTCGGCAGCGATGACAATGTCGGCCTCGGCGGTTTCGCCATTCGCGAATTTCAATCGCGCCGCAACGGTGTCCTGTTCGAATTCCGCGCAACGATGGCCCGTACGTATGGCGCCGGACGGAAGACTTGCCGCGAGCACGTTCAGCAAGTCAGCACGATGCATGCCGTAGACGCCGTTCCAGCCGCTCGAGTCAGTCGTGGTAATTGACCCGACCACTGTCCCGTCGGCCCGGTAGTATTGGGAGCCGTCGCCGATTTTGGCGCCGACAGCCGCCAGGGCTTCGCCCAACCCCATGCGTTCGAGTTGCCGCAGGCTGTTGGGAAAGATCGTCAGGCCGGCGCCGATTTCGCCCAGCGTTTCGGCCTGCTCGAAAACCGTGACCTCGATGCCTCTTCGGCGAAGCGAGCATGCCGCGGCGAGTTCACCGATTCCGCCCCCTACGACAGCGGCGCGAAGGCGTCTGCTCGACGAGGGTGGCTTGTTGGCCTGAGTTCCGCTCATTTGTCTCGAGCTCTATTAGGGTCGCTAATGGTCGGTATCACATCATTTGATACCAAACTTCGCTCTGCGACAGCGATTGATACTGTTTCCTCGAAGTCTACTCAAACGGTGAGCACGGAACCATATCGCCAAGTCTGTTTTCAACGAAGCGCAGTTGTCGGTCGTCGCTACCATAGACGAATTTTCGCGCTTGCCGCGCGATCTGGTCATTCAAGCGTCGAACTATCTCTCCGCTCTTGGAGAGCGCCTTGATCCTGTTTGCTTCGTCGTCGGTATTGGTCGCAATGAAGATGTGCACTGGCGAGAGCGGAATGACGATATGAGAGGTAGGGTGCGCTATTCCGTTCGTCATGATGATGGGGCGATCAGAAGTCAGAAACGGATAGGGTGAGTTATGCATCCGCCCCATGTGCCATTGCATATCCATGATCCGCGTCCCGACTTTCTCGCTCTGCATAATGTCAAGCAAGTGCTCGATCATCGTCCGTGTCGTCATGCGCGGACTGTTTAGTTTCAAGTATTCTTCTGCGGTCGGCGGATCGGTCGCCTTCTTTATCGTGTCGTATACGGTGATAAGCTCCGATAAGCTCTCGTCGTAGAATTTGCGGACCATTTCAAAGGCGCGACGGACGCCCTCGGGCGTTCGGTACAAGAGCGTCATCACAAAGCGCGTCCAGGCTATCTTGTCGGCTCCAGACGGTACCTCGTGGTTTTGAACCATCCGGCGCAAACTGGCGGCGGCCTGTCCGTCGGCGATGCTCAAAAACTTGTTCTCGAACACGTCGCGAAGGTGGGCAGGAGCGTCGGGGATCGAGTAGAGGCCTCGGGAATAGCCCGTGCCACCCGGATGCGTCATCCTCGGCGCGACCTTTTTGTGCGGACGACTGAACTCGCACTAGGCGCCCGTCGGGGCCGGCCCACTGCTTCAGATAAAATTCCGGGATGTAGTGGTGCTTCTGCCCTCCTTCATCCCGCCATTTACGGTTGCGAATCGGCGATACTCAATCCCGATGGCTCACGAGATAACCCCATTTGAGTTGTCTTTCCGACACGAGATCGACGAGGATTTCGTGCGGATGGCCAATGGATGGTTCTTCAAATGGCACAACATCAACATCCCTAATTACGTGGTGGACGTCGAGGACTTCTTCGGCGGTCGCTCATCCACACCGGCGGCATCGTGTTTCAGGGACAAATCCAAGAGCTGTACTCGGCGCTCGGTCGGAAAGCATTTAATCGATCGCGTCCACAGAGGCTTTCAGCAATGGGAAGCGGCCTGTATAGGATATCCGCCGCACCTAAAGAGTTGTTCACTGGATGCTGTGGAAGGTGCGCTGAAAGGGTATGCGACGAGGATCATTGAGAAGGCCATTGAGACCGATCGGGCGCTCCGGGGACACGGCAATCCGCAATCAGTCGAACCGTACAACGGAACGGGTCATCACTCGCGAGCCAACGTCGAGATTCTGAGATTGAAGGAAGCTCACGCGGCCTTGTTGCCGAAAGAGGCAGCCAAGGTTGAGCGGATTTCCTGGCTGAAGAAAGTCGAGGAGCATTTCACGAAGTGGCGCGGCGTGTATGCCGGGATTGGCCTGTTGATTGCGCTACTTGGTCTTGCGATCAGATTTTTTCTTTGACCAGCCTGAACATTAAGGCGCCATGGGTGTTGCGCGAGAGGCAAATCCTCTCCGACTTATCTTGGTTTTGTCTGAGCCGTCGGGCTCATACGGAGCTATTGGCTGGCGGATCGAGAACCGTTTTGTCCGACGAATCCTACCTCGACGAAACGGTATTTGATGTGGAAGGCACCCCAACCCTTTGACGTCCACTCTTTGAGGATTGTGTCTGGGACGCCGATCTCTCGCAGAATAAGACAGTGATGAAGGGTCGACAGCGCGGCACTCTTTTGTTCGAGCCCCTTCAAGAAGTCAGCATACGAACCCTCGCCGCGATGCGTCCCATGATGCGATATGTCGTTCGGGTGCTTTCGCGCACGCATCGGTGAAGTCTCGCAGCCGCTTTTCCTCTAGCTCAAGCGGAAGCGTGCGGAAAAGTTGAAATAACCTCACTGCGAGACCCGGCTCGTGCGCGAACCTAAGTTGTCGACGGACCAGCTTCTTGTCCCGCTCGCCGCTGATCTGCGCAACGATGGCATCGATTCGCTGGTTCATCGAATCTCGGATCGGCAGGGTTTTTGATGCGGTGGAATGTCTCTAGCCCCCAGATCAAGTTCACAAAACGATGCTCACCATAGAGCGGCATTCCGCGGCGCGTACCGAGATAAAGATAAACGCCCGGCCCGAATTCTTCCCGCGCCCGCGTCCAGTTTGACCAGATGTCGCCGAATGCTTCGCGGACTTTGGGAAAGTGTGTGAGGCACGTGTGCGTTTCCGGTTGTTCTGCGATCTTTTGAGGCCGAAAGCGTCCGAAGTACCAGCGAACTCGTGTTTCTGGGTCGATCACAACCAGTGGCCATCGCAACCGAAACTCCGAATCCGTCAGCAGGATCAAGAGTTCCTCGAAGAACCGAAATCGATCACGCAGGCTCTCCAGTGTTTGCTTTTGCTCGAACGAGAAGCCCAGAAGTCACCGTCTCCTTGATGGAGATTTCGTCCCCGAGCTGAAAAGGCACGCTCCCGTTGAAACCAAAGTCGAATGTCATCGTTTCGCCGACCAACTTGTAAGCGGCGGCGGCCGGCCGCTCATAGATGGCCGCGATACGATCAGCCGTCCGCGTTACCTTGATCGAGCGCAGCCAGAACCAATCCTCGAACCCGGCCAGATCAATATCGAGACCGGCGAACACAAGCGGCTGATCGCTGGAAAGATCGAAGCTGCCTACGATGCAGTCGGTTGCGACAAAGCGTTGGTACGAGAGGCCATTTGTCCGGGTCTGTCCCCCATTTGGGAGGACTTCGGTCAGCAAGACGCGACTATTGCTCTCTTTCAGGATGCCGTGAACGTCCTTGCCAAGAGGCTTGCGCAGCCCGGCAAAGATGCCGAATGGCCCGTGGTTATTCGGGAAATAGTTGTCGAGCTCCAACGAGACATAGCCGTCATCGTCGACCGTCAAGACGCCTGCGGATCGAATTGTCCGGCGCAAACTGGTTGGTCGGAACGGGCGTATCGCTTAACCAGAACAGGCCACGCTCTTCTAAGATCGGCATCACTTGATCTCGCGACCACTTGTTAGCGTCATTCTTCGAATTTCGGGCGCACTTCTACCGGGTTTCCGGCCTACTCGAAAACCGTGACCTCGATGCCGCTTCGGCGAAGCGAGCATGCCGCGGCGAGTTCACCGATTCCGCCCCCGACGACAGCGGCGCGAAGGCGTCTGCTCGACGAGGCCGTCTCGTTCATTTGAACTCCGCCGATTTCTGCCTGCCGTCATTAGCGTTCGTGATGGCCGACATCATATCATCTAATACCAATCAGCAGCCTGATGCCGTATATCGCGTGCGTCAGGAGATCGCATGTCCGTTGCCTCGAATGCCGCGGTCGAGCGGCCGCACAGCGCCTCGCTGCCGCTTTACATCGCAACCTACTGCCTGTTGTGGAGCGCGGCGTTCGTCGCGAGCAAGGTCGCGGTCACGTACTGCCCGCCATACCTCGTGCTGTCGATCCGCTTCCTGCTGGCCGGCGCGCTGATCCTGCTGATCGCGCGGCTGCGCGGCATGCACTGGAATTTGTCGCTGCGCGATGTCGCGGTGTTTGCGCTGCTCGGCATCTGCAACAACGCGCTTTATCTGGGCCTGAGCTATCTGGGCTTGCGCACGGTGTCGGCGGGGCTTGCCGCCTTGATCATTTCCACGAACCCGGTACTGACCGCCATCATGGCCACGATGTTCCTCGGCGAGCAAATGACCTGGCGCAAGGTTCTTGGGCTCGTGCTCGGCGTTGCCGGCGTCGCCACCATCGTGGCCGACCGCGTTTCGCTCGGCACCGACGGCACGGCGGGTGTCGCCTTTACCCTCGGCGCGCTGGTCTCGATGGTCGCGGGCACCATCCTCTACAAGCTGCTGGCGCCAAAAGGCAGCCTGTGGATCGGCAACGGTGTCCAGAACACCGCGGCCGGCCTGGTCCTCATTCCCTTTGCCGCACTCGCCGATGTCGGCACCGTCACGCTGAACTGGCAGCTCATGCTGGCCTTCGCATTCCTCGTGCTGTTCGTCTCGATCTTCGCCTACCTGATCTGGTTCCACCTGCTGGATGCATTCGGCGCGACGGCGGCAAGCTCGTTCCACTTCCTGATGCCGCCGCTCGGCATGCTGTTCGGCTGGCTGCTGCTCAGCGAGCACGTCGCGGTCAGCGACCTCCTGGGCGTCGTTCCGGTTGCGCTCGGCATCTATCTCGTCACCCGCGTCGACAAGTCCCCCGCTGCCGTGAGCGAGGAAACGCCGATCTGACGCTGGCAGCCGGTCAGATTACGCTTGACGCAATAAGCCAACTAGTGTATAGGTGCCTTACATTCCGGCCAGGCTGTTCTCGACGTGGCGCCACGCGAGAGCCACTTGGGCCGTGACATCCAGTTTGCAGGGAAAGCCGGGGTGAGCCCGATTGAACCTGTCTGCTCGCAAGGGTCGTTTTCTCTCCTTGCCTTGCGAGACACGAAAGAGTTGGGCCACACCCTGGCTTTTCCCTGCGCCTCTCATGAGAGGCGCGACGATGAGAGCAAACCTCGGGCACGCCGTGCTGCGAGATGATTTTCCGTGTCTGGAGCAGGCTTCCCAAGCTGTCATCACCCGACTCGATCAGTCGAGCGGTCGTAGGATGGGTTGAGCACTTTCTCGCGAAACCCATCATCTTCCCGCAGCCGCGCGATGGGTTTCGCAAGAGCTCAACCCATCCTACGCACCGCGCCAATGGCGCTCGCAAAAGTCCGCCAAAATCCCCGAAAACTGGCGCCCAATCAGCGGCTTGCGCGGCGCCGGTGGTCGCGCCTAATCCTTCCGGAACACCACTGACGCGAACCAGCCCGTCATCAGCGCCATCGCCGCAGTGACGAGACCGTAGCCCAGACTCTCGTTACGCGCGGCGTTGGCGACGAATTGCTCGAAGCCGACTTTTGCGATCTCGAACGCGGTTTCGGTGTGCGCGATCGCCGCACCGTTGGCGAGCAGCTTGATCTCGACCTGGTAGGTACCGATCGGAACTTCGGCCGGCAGCGGAATGCCCGTGCGGAACAGAGTCGAGGTGAGGAACGTCACCGCGTTGGATGATTCCTGGTAGAGCCCGTGCTCCTCGCGCAGCCGCACGAAGGCGCGGCGGAACGGATCGTCGGCGACGACGTCAGCAACATCGCTGCCGACGCGCTGGGTCAGGATGATGTTGTCGATCCCGAGCTGTTGTCGCCGCAGCACGTCCGGCGTCGCGATCGCGTAGAGCGGCTGGTTGGAGAACACCGCGAGGTAGGACGGCACGCTGAGGAATTCGCGCGAGTCGGCATTGACCCAGATGCCGAACACGCGCGCCTTGCGGCGCGTCACCATGGTGGTGCGGGGACCTGAGATCGTGACCACGACGTCGTAGGAGCCGCGGCTCACCGGCGTCGTTGCATCGTGTTCGATCGCGCCGAACAGCACGAGTTCTTCGCCGGCATAGTTCGGCGTCACCGTGACGCGATGATTGCTGACCGAGACGATCAGGTGCTCGGCGCGAGCCACCGTCGCCGCCAATAGCGTCGCGCCGCAGAGACATGCGAGGCTGATTGCAAGGCGCCGTCTCATCCGCCACCTCCGACATCGCGGATGACGTAAAGCTCTTCGGGACGGATCACGAGTTCGATCGCAAAGCGGATGCCGACCGCGAGAATGAGCAGACCAAGCAGCAGCCTGAGACCTTCGCCGGAAATGCGCTGGCCGGCGCGGGCGCCGAATTGCGCGCCGACCGTGCCTCCGGCCATCAGGATCAGCGCCAGCACGGCGTCCACCAAATGGTTGGTGACGGCGTGCATCAAGGTCGCGCTGGTCATGGTGACCAGCGTCAACACCATCGAGGTGCCGATCACCGTGCTGGTCGGCACCCGCAGCAAATAGATCAGCATCGGCACCAGCAGGAAGCCGCCGCCGATGCCCATGATCGCGCCGACGAAGCCGATGATGATGCCGATCATCACCACCGGGATCACCGACAGGTAGATCTTGGACCGCTTGAACCGCATCTTCAGCGGCAGGCCGTGGATCCAGACGTGGCTGCCGGGCCGCCGCAGCGTGGTCATCTCGCCGCGCCGTGTGCGCAGGATGGCGCGGCTGCTCTCCCACAGCATCAGCCCGCCGACGCTGGAGAGCAGCGCGACATAGGACAGCGAGATCATCAGATCGAGCTGGCCGAGCGCGCGCAACAGCGTGAACAGCCAGACGCCGGCCGCCGTGCCGATCACGCCGCCGCACAAAAGCACAGCGGCCAACGCGGGATCGATCGCGCGCCGCCGCCAGTAGGTCAGCGCGCCCGAGAACGACGACGCGGCAATGTGGCTTGCGACCGAGGCCACGGCGACGGCCGGCGCGATGCCGACGAAGATCAGCAGCGGGGTCATCAGGAAGCCGCCGCCAATGCCGAACATTCCGGACACGAAGCCGACCGCGATCCCCATGGCGAGGATGAGGAAGATGTTCACGGGTAGGTCCGCGATGGGGAGGAAAATCTGCACGAGGTTAAATCGCTATCGCGCCGGGCCGACCAATCACGGTCACGCGCCCGGCTGTTGCTGCCTGACAGCATTCTGCTTACCGAAATCGAAAGCGGCAGGCGACAGGGAATATTTGAAATCAACGGCCGACCGCGGGGGCGGACAACCTCTCGGTCTGTCATCGCCCGGCATAGCCGGTCGAAGAACGGCGTCGCTTCGCTCGCCTATGACCGGGCGATCCAGTACGCCGTGCCTCCTGTGAAACTCACCAGCGCTGCGGGTTACTGGATGCCCCGCTTGAAGCGGGGCATGACGATCGAGAGTAGTTCGATTCAATCCTCGTCAGCGCGCCGCGGCGCGCTGCTTGGCGGGCTTCGCGGCCGGTTTGACCGCCTGCTTCGGCACGGCGGCGCTGTCCCAGCCGCCGGCGGGAGCTGCGACATTGATCGCGTCGTCGGGCTGCGGCTCCGGCGTAAACGTCTGGATCGCGAGCTTGGCTGCGGCCAGCGACTGGGGGTCGAGGCGCTTGACGACATCTTCGCGCTTGCGGGCCGCGTCGGAATCGCCCTGCGCCGCCGCGAGGCTGAACCACTTGAAGGACTCGGCGAGGTTTTGTTCGACGCCGATGCCACGGGCGTAAAGAATGCCCAGATTGTACTCGCTGTCGGCGACGCCGTGGTCGGCCGCCTTGCGGAACCAGACTGCTGCGCTCTTGTAATTTGGGCCCTTGCCGCCGCCGTCGGCATCGAGCACCGCGAGGTTGTGCATCGCCTTGGCGTTGCCGCGTTCGGCGGCGAGCACGTAGTAGCGCCGCGCCGCGTCGATGTCCTTCTTTCCGTTCAAGCCCTTCTCGAGAATGGTACCGAGGCGGAACATGGCCGGGACGATGCCGTTCTGCGCTGCTCGCTCGTACCACTTGGCGGCTTCGCCGTAATTGGCCGCGACGCCGCGGCCTTCGGCGTAGCGCACCGCGATCTCGAAGGCGGCGGCCGGTTCACCGCGCGATGCGGCGGCGCGCAACGCGGGGCCCGCGAGGCTGTCGGGAAGCTTGTCTGCGGAAATGTCGTTGGTCGGCGCAGGCTCGCGGCTCGCCGCCGGCTGGCTCGCGATCGATCCCGTGACATCGTTCGCTTCGGGGACAGGTGCGGGGGCCGGTGCTGGAGCCGGAGCGGCTGCGGCACTGTTCGCCTTCTGCGTCACATCGGCAGGAATCACTGGTGCCCCGGGCGGGGGACCAATCAGCGTCTGCCGTTCGACCGCCGTCGGCGATGTCAGCAGTGGGTACGATGTCGGAGCGGCGTCCGACTTCTGCCTGGTGTCGCCGGGCGGCGCTGCATCAGGCGCTGGCGCGGTGACGCTCGATTTCTCCGCAGGCGGCGGCGCGCTCTCGCCGCCATCGAGGAAGTTCATCGCGAGGCGGAAGCCGCTCAGTACGATCAGCACAACGCTGACCCCGACCAGCAGTGGGCGGGTGCGCGATGGCTTCGACGCGTCGCTCGACGACCGCGCGGTGCGGATGCTGAGCCCGGCCTTGGTCACGGCCGAGCGGGCGGCGTCGGTCGCCGCCGTCAGCCGGCCGGATTTCTCGACATTGGCCGCGGCCGCAGCCTGGGCGGCGCGGCGCGCCGCGGCGATGAAATTCGATTTGCTGGAGCCTTCACCTGATGCTGGCGCGGCGTCAGCCGGCTCGGAGCACGCCAGGCGCTCTGCGGCAGACTTCGTCTGGTTTCGCGCGCCGGGCTCGAGCGGATAATCCGGTGGCAGCGTCGAATCGATCGGCGCTCGCGGCGCCGGCCGGAGCCGCGGTGGTTGCGTATCCTCACCCAGACCGGAAGCGGCCTGCGGGTCGGAAGCTTCGAACGGCATCGCGGGCGCAAGATCCGGCGACCTCGGCAGCGTCACCGGATTCGGCAATTCGGGACGCATGTGCTGCACCGGCTCGACTGCTGCTGGTGTAGCGAACGTCGCTCCCGCGATGTGCGCAGCCGCCGGTCGCTGCGGCATCGCTGGCTGCAGCGGTGCCGACTGCACGCGGCGGAGATCGCCCTCGATCAAGGCGAGCCGGTCGACCACATGGCCCAACGTCGAGTGGACGGCTTCGAGCGTGTCTTGCGTCCTGCGGTCGTTGACCGCCTGGCTATCGCGAACTTCGATCAGTTCGCGGCGGATCGAAATCGACGATGTCCCGTTCGATCTGCGCCGACGGTGCGGCGGCGCCTTCGCCGATGCCGGCGAGCGCCTGGCGCTGATATTCGAGATGCCGCAGGATTTCGGTGAGATGCTCCTCGATGCGGCCGGTGTTGCCGGTGCGCTGATCGGCGCTCTCGAGCCGTTCGAGCAGGTAGGCAATTCGCTGCTCGATCTGCGCCATCGACGAGGCGCCGTCGGCATGGCCGAGATGATCGATGCGTTCGGATAGTGTGCGCACAGCGGCTTCGAGATGGCTTAAGTCGGCCGGCGCGGCCTGCGGCCGGCTCTCCACCGCGTTGGTCAGCATCGCAATGCGATGTTCCAGCGCCGACAGCATGTCGCTGCCGCCGGTTGCGGCAAGGCGGTCGACCTTCTGGCCCAGCGCCTGCAGATGATCGCTCAACTGGCCGATCGCCTCGTTCGAGGCGATGTTGGACGCGACGCCACGCAGCGCCGCGATCGCCTCCTGCATCTGCTCGACGCCGTTGTCGGGGCTCGCCCGCACGATCAGGTCGATTTTGTCGGACAGGTTGCGGATCGCGGTGTCGTAGCCGGCGAGCTGTTCGGCGGGGGTCAGCGTGCGGACCACGCCATAGATATCGTTCAGCGCCCGCTCGATGCTCGCGAGCGTGTCGCGGTCGCCGCCGTCCTCACGGCTGCGGTCGATGCGCTGGGCGAGCGCGCGGATCTCGTTCTCGAGCGATTCGATGGCGCGGCGCGGCAGCGCTTCGGTCAGCAACCGACGGATCTCGGCGAGTTCCTCGCGGAACGCCGCAATCGATTGATCGAGGCCGTCGGGACGCCGCAGCGTCTCCATCTGGCTGGTGATTTGTTGCAGTTGCCGCTCGAGGCTCGTCAGCGTCGGTGCTGGCGGCGATGCCGGCAGCGACGCGTGCGGTGGGCTTTGACGGTACGCCGAACCGTCGAGCTCGCCACGGCGCGCGGCGATCTCGGCGATCGCGTTGCCAAGATCAAGGCTATCGATGCCCTGGCCCTGCGCGCCGAAGGCAGGCGGCGGGGGCAATTCGGTCGCCGGCGGCGGGACCGGGCGCGGCGGGGTCGGCTGTGACAGGCGCGCGAGCCGCGAATCCAGCCGGGAAATGGCGTCATTCAGCTGATTGGCGAGGCCATTGGCCGCGGCGGCAGTCGGCCGGTGCCGACGCCCGCCCTGGCGAAAGCTGGTTGATTTGCTGGGTGATGCTGTCCAGCCGGCGATGGATTTCCGCGATGTCCTGGCCGCTCGAGGCCAGCGAGGCCGTAACCGACTGAGCCATGGCCGGCGCGACTGGCCTGGTCCGGCCTCGCGACCTTTGCGTTCAGCCACTGTCCGAGCGACATTCCGGCCGGCCGCGATGCGCCCTGAGCAGACGGGTCGGCTCCATAACCACTCGGCGGTACGCGCGATTCCATATCCGATCCGGTGTCCGACGCCCTTGGAAAGTCGATCTGCGCGTCCCCAGCCCACCGTACGTTTCTGATAGACAAGCAACATGCGCCGCAGGTGGTCAGCCGCTCCGCCGACTTTTCAACTTCAGGGTAAATAACGGGTTAAGAATCGGCCTCTTGGCCGGTCAAATCGTGTATGTGCAACGGGTTGGCCGCGTTCAGTTGGACCGGATGTGCAGCCCGCGCCGGTGGCCGTTTGGCGCATTGCTGCAGGGCACACGAAGCCGTACTTGATCGCAAACCGTCTCTCTCCGCGAGGACTCCATGCCGAGCTACAAGGCCCCCGTCGACGACGTCCATTTCCTGCTGAACGACGTGTTCCACTTCGACAACTACAACAACCTGCGCGGATTCAGTGACGCGAGCGCTGACGTGCGCGAGGCGATCATCGGCGAGGCGGCGAAGTTCGCCGAGGAGGTGCTGCAGCCCTTGAACCGGGTCGGCGACCTCGAAGGCTGCACGCGCCATGCCGACGGCCGGGTGACGACGCCGACCGGCTTCAAGGACGCGTTCCGTCAGCTCGCCGACGGCGGCTGGCTCGGGCTCGTCGCGCCGGCGGAGTACGGCGGCCAGGGCCTGCCCGCAACGCTCGGCCAGGTGGTCGGCGAGTTCCTGATCTCATCGAACATGGCGTTCTCGATGTATTCGGGCCTCACACAGGGCGCGATGGCGGCCCTGCTGGTGCACGGCACCGACGAGCAGAAGAAGACCTTCGTGCCGCGGATGGTCGAGGGCAAATGGGCCGGCACGATGAACCTGACCGAGCCGCATTGCGGTACCGATCTCGGCCTGTTGCGCACCAAGGCAGTCAAGCAGCCCGACGGCAGCTACAAGATATCAGGCACCAAGATCTTCATCTCCGGCGGCGAGCAGGATCTGACCGAGAACATCGTCCATCTCGTGCTCGCTCGCATCGAGGGCGCGCCGTCAGGCGTGCGCGGCATCTCGCTGTTCGTGGTGCCGAAAGTTCTTGGTCAATACCGATGGCTCGCTCGGCGCGAAGAACGGTGTGTCCTGCGGCTCGATCGAGCACAAGATGGGCATCCACGGCAACTCGACCTGCGTGATGAACTACGACAACGCCACCGGCTCGCTGGTCGGCGAGGAGAACAAGGGTCTCAACGCCATGTTCGTCATGATGAACGAGGCGCGGCTCGGTGTCGGCGTGCAGGGGCTGGCGCAGTCGGAAGTCGCCTATCAGAACGCGGTGGCCTACGCGAAGGATCGCTTGCAGGGCCGCGCGCTGACCGGTGCCAAGGCGCCGGACAAGCCGGCCGATCCGATCATCGTGCATCCGGACGTGCGCCGTACACTGCTCGACGATCCGCGCCTTCAACGAGGCAGCCCGCGCGATGATGGTGTGGATGTCGCTGAAGGGCGACGTCGCACACCGCTCAGGGGACGCGAAGGAGCGCGAGGCCGCCGACGACATGATGGGCCTGCTGACGCCGGTGCTGAAGGGCGTGCTTACCGACGTCGGCTTCGCCAACACGGTGTCGGCGCAGCAGATGTATGGTGGCCACGGCTACATCGCAGAACAAGGCATGGAGCAGTTCGTGCGCGATGCGCGGATTGCGATGATCTATGAAGGCGCCAACGGCATCCAGGCGCTGGATCTCGTCGGCCGCAAGCTGTCGCGCGATGGCGGCCGCGCCGTGATGGCGTACTTCGCCGAGGTCGGCGCGTTCGTGAAGGACAATGCGAGCAGTGATGCGATGAAGCCGTTCGTCGCGCCGCTTGGCAACGCGCTTCAGCACCTGCAACAGGCGACGCAGTGGCTGATGCAGAATGGCGCGACGAAGCCTGACAACGCCGGTGCCGCGGCGACCGACTACATGTACCTGTTTGGCCTTGTGACGCTCGGTTACATGTGGGGCCTCATGGTCAAGGCGGCGCAAGCGAAGCTTGCAACCGCGGCCACCGATCACCTCAAGGCCAAGCTCGTGACCGGCAAATTCTTCGTCGAACGCATGCTGCCGGAAACTGCCCTGCACCTCCAGCGTATTCAGGCCGGCGCCGCCACCGTGATGGAATTGCCGGCGGACGCCTTCTGACAAGCGGAGGTCCGTGCCAATGACATCACCGAGCAAGAAACTGACCGGCGGCTGCCAGTGCGGAGCACTGCGTTATGAGTGGCTGGAGAAGCCGAGATTTTCGAGCGTCTGCTATTGCCGGATGTGCCAGAAGGCGTCCGGCCAACCTTTCATGGGGCTCACCGGCGGCAAACCCGAACATTTGCGCTGGACCCGCGGCACGCTGTCGGTCTTCAAGAGCTCCAACATGGCCGAGCGCGGCTTCTGCAAGGATTGCGGCACCCCGCTGACCTACATGTTCGAGGGCACCGGCAATATCAGCGTCACGATCAACAGCCTCGATGATCCGGAAGCGGCGCCGCCGACCCGGCAGTACGGCGTCGAGAGCAAAGTGTCCTGGGTCGATGGCATTCACGCGCTACCGGCGGTCACGAGCGATGCGTGGCTGAAGCAGAAGGCCGGCAAGCTGGTCAGCAACCAGCACGCGGACAAGCCCGATTGATTTGTTGGGTCGGACCGGTGCATCGTCCGCGGATAGTCAAGACAAAGGGAAGCAACGCCGATGGACTCGCTGCAAGTGCCGCGCCCCTCATGGATGAGCGAAGACCTCAACCTGCTCGAGGAGCAAACCAGAAAATTTCTCGCTGGTGAACTCGTGCCGCATCTCGAGACCTGGCACGAGCAGGGCATCATGGACCGCAAGGCGTGGAACAAGCTCGGCGAGGCCGGCCTGCTGTGTGCCGCCATTCCTGAAGAATACGGCGGCGCCGGCGGCACCTTCGCCCATGAGACCGTGATCAATCGCGAGTTTGCGCTTGCGGGCCTCGACTCGATCGGAGCACCACTGCACTCGGGCATCGTCGCGCCCTACATCCTCAATTACGGCACCGAGGAGCAGAAGAAGAAGTGGCTGCCGAAGCTTGCGACCGGCGAGTTGGTCGGCGCCATCGCAATGAGCGAGCCGGGCGCGGGCTCTGATCTGCAGGCCATCCGCACCACCGCACTGAAATCCGGTAACGGCTATGTGCTGAACGGCTCGAAGACGTTCATCACCAACGGCCAGCACGCCAACCTGATCATCGTCGTCGCCAAGACCGATCCGACACAAGGCGCGAAAGGCACCTCGCTGATGGTGGTCGAGACCGAGCAGACGCCCGGCTTCCGCCGCGGCCGCAAGCTCAACAAGCTCGGCATGGATTGGGCCGACACCTCAGAGCTGTTCTTCGACGACGCGAAGCTGCCGGCCGAAGCACTGCTCGGCAGCGAAGAGGGGCAGGGCTTCTTCCAGCTGATGCGCGACCTGCCGCAGGAGCGCTTGATCGTTGCAACATCGGCGATCGGCATGATCGAGCGCGCGCTGCGGCTGACCATCGACTACGTCAAGGAACGCAAGGCGTTCGGCAAATCGATCATGGAGTATCAGAACACCCAGTTCGAGCTTGCCGAGTGCAAGACCGAAGCCACCATCGGCCGCGTGTTCCACGATCATTGCGTCGAGCGTCACCTCAAGCACGAGCTCGACACCGTGACCGCGTCGATGGCGAAGTACTGGCTGAGCGATCTGCAGAACAAGATCGTCGACCGCTGCCTGCAGCTGTTCGGCGGCTACGGCTTCATGGACGAATACCCGATCTCGCGGATGTATCGCGACGCGCGGGTACAGCGCATCTACGCCGGCACCAACGAAATCATGAAGGTCGTAATCGCGCGGAGCCTGTAAAGACGACGGCCCTCCCCGCCGAAGGTGGAGAGGGCCGCGCCATCGATACCCTGTGAAATTACGCCGCCTTGATCAAGCCCTCGGCGAGCATTGCTTCCTTGACCTTCGGCCGTGCGCCGACGCGGTCCATGTACTTCTTCAGGTTCGGCCACTGTGCGAGATCGAATTTCATCGCGATCGCCCAGCGCAGGATGGTGAACAGGTAGCCGTCGGCGACGGTGAACTGGCTGCCCATCAGGTAGTCCTTGCCGGCGAGCTTGCCGTCGACATAGGCGAAGGTCTTCGAGATCTTCTCGCGATAGAAATTTTTGGTGTCGTCCGACATCGTCGGCGAGAACAGCGGGCTGAACGATTTGTGCAGCTCGCTGGTGATCAGGTTGAGCCACTCCTGCAAACGATAGCGGTCGATGGTGCCGTTGGCCGGCGCAAGTTTCTTGTCCGGCGCCTTGTCGGCAATGTACTGCACGATGGCCGGACCTTCGGTCAGCGTGTCGCCGCCGCCGAGGTCGAGCACCGGCACCTGGCCCTTCGGATTGACCTTCAAATAGTCGTCGCCGGATTCGGTCTTCTTGCCGCGAAGATCGACCTTCACATAGTCGACAGAGATACCGGCTTCGGCGAGCGCGATGTGAGGGGAGAGCGAGCAGGCACCGGGCGAGTAATAAAGTTTCATGGGCGTTTCCTTCTCATTTTGGCCGGGCAAGATGTGGGCTGGCCGTGGTGACATGCGGTAGTTACATGCACGTGCATCCATCTGGGCGGGCCGGCGGCCCTTGTCAAGATTGATGCAGTTGCATTTATTAGCGTAGACTAGAGACGAATTGGTGACGAGTCGTCATATGAAGCGAAAACCGTCTGCCGAGGCCACCGCCGCCTGGATACGCCTGGTGCGAATCCAGAGCCGGGTGCTGAGCGCCGTCGAACAGGACCTGAAGAAGGCCGGCTTCCCGCCGCTGTCATGGTACGACGCCTTGCTCGAACTGTCGCGCGCGCCGATGGGCGCGCTGCGCCCGGTCGAACTGGAGAAGCAGGTGCTGCTGCCGCAATACGGCCTGTCGCGGCTGATCGACCGCCTGGTCGAGGCTGGCCTCGTGCAACGAAAAGTCTGTGAGGTCGACAAGCGCGGCCTCGTCGTCGAAATAACGGAAGCCGGTCGCGAGCTGCAGAAAAAGATGTGGAATGCCTACTCGGCCGCAATCGAGCGTCATATCGGCTCGAAACTGTCGGATGCCGATGCTGCAAAGCTCAGCATGCTGCTTGATCGGCTCGGCGTTTCGTGTGACGCGGTCTCCTCTTCCGCACAGCAAAAGTCGGCATAAGTAGAACAGGATTGAATGTGTTGCGTCACCAACCTGTCTCCTTGGCGCCGCTGGCGTCTGCTTCATCCTGCTCGCTCTTGCGATGTGTCGATCGGATCGGCGCGTCAATCCGCCGAAACAGCTTCAAGTGAAAATAGCTTCAGTGAAAATATATGGCCCGTGACCAGACCGATACGACGCCGCTGACCTCGCGCGACGAACTCGTCGCCTGGATCGCCGCGGGCGAAAAGCCGAGAGAGCAATTTCGCGTCGGCACCGAGCACGAGAAGACGCCGTTCACGCTCGAAGGCCACAACCCGGTGCCGTACGACGGCAATCGTGGCATCAGGGCGCTGCTCGAGGGCATGCAACTTCTGCTCGGCTGGGAGCCGATCATGGAGCGCGGCAACATCATCGGGCTTCATGACGTCACCGGCGGTGGCGCGATTTCGCTCGAGCCGGGCGGACAGTTTGAATTGTCCGGTGCGCCGCTGGAAACCATCCATCAAACCTGTTCGGAGTTGATGGCGCACCTCGCGCAGGTGCGCGAGGTGGCAACGCCGCTTGGCATCGGTTTCCTCGGACTCGGCATGACGCCGAGCTGGTCGCGACAGCAGATTCCGGCGATGCCGAAAGGCCGCTACCGCATCATGACGAACTACATGCCCAAGGTCGGGCGCTATGGTCTCGACATGATGTACCGGACCTGCACGGTACAGGCCAATCTCGACTTCTCGTCGGAAGCCGACATGGTGAAGAAGCTGCGCGTCTCGCTCGCGCTGCAGCCGGTCGCCACCGCGTTGTTCGCCAACTCACCGTTCACGGAAGGCCATCCGAACGGCTTCCTGTCATTTCGCTCGGAGATCTGGCGCGACACGGACAACGCGCGGTCCGGCATGTTGCCGTTCGCGTTCGAGGACGGCATGGGCTACGAACGCTATGTCGACTACGCGCTCGACGTGCCGATGTATTTTCTCAAGCGCGGTGAGAACTATATCGACGTGTCCGGACAATCCTTCCGTTCGCTGATGGCCGGCCGCCTGCACAATCTCGCCGATGAGCGCGCGACGATGTCAGACTGGGCCAACCATGTCTCGACGATTTTTCCCGAGGTGAGATTGAAGCGCTATCTTGAGATGCGAGGTGCTGATAGCGGGCCATGGCAGCGCCTGCCGGCACTGTCGGCGTTCTGGGTCGGGTTGCTGTACGACGACGGCGCGCTCGATCAGGCTTGGCAAATGGCGAAGGGCTGGAGCGCCAGGGAACGTCAGCAACTGCGTGACGATGTTCCGCGCCTCGGCTTCAAGGCGACGATTGGCAACCGCGATCTCTACGAGATCGCGAGCGATTGTCTGAAGCTTGCGCATGCGGGCCTGCGCCGCCGCGCGCGCACCGATCGCGAGGGCCGCGACGAAACGTGCTACCTCGAACCGCTCGATCAAATCCTCGAAGCTGGACACACGCCGGCCGAGCAGATGCTCGACAAATTCAATGGCGCATGGAACGGCTCGATTGAGCCGGCCTACCAGGAATATGCGTTTTAGTTCAATCGAGTATGCTAGACTGCAGCATGTTCATCGAGCGTACAGGGACCAGCCGGTTTGATGGCCCGACGGCTTGACCGTCACGCTCTAGGTTTACATCACGCCGAAACGCCTCTTTTCTGAAAGCCCGCTGGAATGCTCAGAGCCTGCCTAGCAGCCGCCCTCGCGCTGTCGGCGTTTCTTACGCTCGGCATTGGCTCCGCGCTGGCGCAGGCCAATTTCGATCGGCCTGGCGGCGACTACGCCAGCGTGCAATTGCCGTCGGGCGACCCCGCCGACTGCGCACTGATGTGCGAGCGCGACCGTAAGTGCCGAGCCTGGAGTTTTCGCTATCCGAGCCTTGACGAGGCCGGCACCGAGCGTCCGGTGGTCGCCGCCTGCTGGCTCAAGAGCGCGGTGCCGGAACGGGTGCCGAGCCCGGCGAGCGTATCCGGGGTTCGCGGCGCAGGCGTCATCGAACTGCGCAACAGCGCGATCGAGATGTCGACCGATCGTCCCGGCGGCGACTATCGCAGTATCGCGATCGAGGGTTCGGCCAATGGCGACGCCTGCAAGGCGGCTTGCGAGGGCGACGATAAATGCCGGGCCTGGACCTACGCGCGCCCTGGCTATGCCGGGACTGCGCCGCGCTGCTTTCTGAAGAACCAGATCAAGCCGCCCGCCCGCCGCCCCGGCATGATCTCGGGCGTCGTCAGGTAGCTTTGCGGTGCGCTCTCGGTGTGGTGCCGATCGTCGCGTCGAACTCGGCGCGAATCTTCTTCGGCGCGAGTTCGCGCCAGCGCCGGCGCAACATCGCCTCAACACTTGCGGGATTTGATGCCGACAACCGCATTAGCACGGACGGAAAGTTGCGATAGTGATCGGTGATGTAGAACACGCCGCCCTGTGTCTCGATCAGCATGTCGCGTTCGTCGAAGTGGATGCCGGTCAGTACGATGCTGTCGCCATCCTCCTTCAGCCGCGTCAGAAACTTGCCGAATGCCTTCAGCGACGGCGCGCCGTAAGAAGTCCCTTCCTCGACGCCAGGCCAACCGAGCAATTTTCGCTTCAGCGCGGCATAGCTCATTGTTGTTCGACGTGCTGGCATGCCTCGGCCTCCACAATCGTCAGCTCCGGCCATAGCGATTTCCAGCGCCCGGCCTTCTCGAGATAGCGCTCACGCGAAAAATTCGCCGACCGATTGGGCGTGATCAGGAGCTTTGCGATGTCGTCGAAGCCGTCGGGGGCATGGACCTCGTCGCGGCCGCCATCGCGCCGAATGCCGATCTTGGTGTTACGCGTGAGAAAGCGATCGATGCCTTCGGTCGAACACTTGAGCGGCGGATAGCGCCTGCCGAATTTTTGCTGGTACCAGAGATGGACGCGGGCCTGGTTGCGGACCTGCACAGGGACGGCAAGTTCTTCTGCGACCGGGTCGAACTGCCGGATGATGCGATCCTCCGCCTCCCACGACGTATCGGCATCGAAATAGAAGATGTCGTAGTCGCTGATGCCGTACCCGATCGGACGATCGGTGAGCGCATTCCAGACGCTCTGCACCAGACAACCCGACACCAGCCAGGCGTCGGGCAGCCGCATTGCATCGAGCGCGCTCAAGATCGCGTCGTTTGCAGGGTTGCGTAGCGCGAGGCCGACGAAAGTGCTTGCGTCCATGACGATCGGTGTCTCCGGACCGGAGACAAGCGATGGTCACGCCAATTCGCAACTGGCGAAGGAGAGCCTTATCAGTGCACAGCGGTGAAGAACCGCGCCAGCCGCAGGCCTGCAAGCCAATCCCACACCGGGCGGCTCTTGACGCCCATGTCCCAGGACGCGGCGATCGCGTCGACGCGGCCGACCAGGTTGTCGACCGACAACAGTCCGACACCGCCTTCGGCGAGCGGGACGCGGCTGTCGGCGGAATTGTCGCGGTTGTCGCCCATCACGAACAGGTGGCCCGGCGGGACCACGATCTCGGGCATGTTGTCGAGCATGCCGTCGGCGCGCATCTTGAAGATTTCGTGAGCGCGGCCGCCCGGCAAGGTTTCGATATAGCGCGCTGCCTTGATGTAGTTGCCGCTATCGTCCTCGGCGTCCCCGATGCCGTCGGGTCGCACCGCTGCCGCGATGCCATTGATGAACACCCGGCCGTTGTCCAGCGCGATGCGGTCGCCCGGCAGGCCGATGACCCGCTTCACCCAGGTTTGTGAGGCATCTCCCGGCCAGCGAAATACCACCACATCGCCGCGCTCCGGCAGCGCGCCGAAAATGCGCGGCGTTGCGCGCACGCTGACCGGCAGGGGCAGTGATGCCATGCTGTAGCCATAGGGAAACTTGGTCGCGACCAGCGCGTCGCCGATCAAGAGCGTCGGCTCCATCGAGCCTGATGGCACGTAGAACGGCTCCGCCAACGCGGCTTTCGCCACCATCACCAACAGCACGATGAAAGCGATCTGCGCCGTACTCTTGGTCCAGCGCACCAACGTATCGATCATTGCCAAGGCTTCCAGTTCAAGGCTCGTTCAGTTTCAGCCGGTGCCGCCCACCGTGATGCGATCCATGCGGAGCGACGGCTGGCCGACGCCGACCGGCACGCCTTGGCCGTTTTTGCCACAAGTGCCGATACCGGCATCGAGCGCGAGATTGTTGCCGACCATTGTGACGCGATGAAGGTCGGTCGGTCCGTTGCCTATCAACATCGCGCCCTTCAAGGGGGCGCCGAGCTTGCCGTTCTCGATACGGTAGGCTTCGGTGCATTGAAACACGTATTTGCCCGACGTGATATCGACCTGACCGCCGCCGAAGTTGGCGGCGTAAATGCCGTTCTTCACTGACGCGATAATTTCGTCGGGATCGTGGTTGCCTGCCAGCATGTAGGTGTTCGTCATACGCGGCATCGGGACGCAGGCGTAGCTTTCTCTGCGGCCGTTGCCGGTCGGCTTCATGTTCATCAGCCGCGCGTTCTGGCGATCCTGCATGTAACCGACCAGAATGCCGTCTTCGATCAAGACCGTGCGATTGGTCGGTGTGCCCTCGTCGTCGATCGAGAGCGAGCCGCGACGCGAGGCGATGGTGCCGTCGTCAACGACTGTCACGCCCTTGGCGGCGACCTGCTGGCCCATCAGGCCGGCGAAAGCGGAGGTCTGCTTGCGGTTGAAGTCGCCTTCGAGGCCGTGACCGACCGCCTCGTGCAGCATCACGCCGGGCCAGCCGGCGCCGAGCACCACATCCATTTCGCCGGCGGGCGCCGGCACCAATTCAAGATTGACCAGTGCCTGACGCACCGCGTCATCGGCGGCCTCGCGCCATGCCTTGGTCTCGATGAAGCGCTGATAGCCTTCGCGGCCGCCATAGCCGTGGCTGCCGGTTTCCTGGCGGTCGCCGGAGCCGGCAACAACCGAGACATTGACGCGCACCAGTGGTCTGATGTCGCGATAAGTCTCGCCATCGGGACGAACGATCTCGACGATCTGCCAGGTGGCGCCGAGGCTGACCGAGACCTGCCGCACGCGCGGGTCCTTCTGGCGCACGTAGGCGTCGATCTCGCCGAGCAGCTTGACCTTGGCCTCGAAGCCGGGTGCGTCCAGCGGATTGTCGTCGCTGTAGAGGCGGACATTGGTGTGGGTCGGCGCCGCGGCGAACGTGCCGCTGTAGCCGCCGCGTACCGCATGCACGGCGTCGGCGGCGCGGATCAGCGCCGGCACAGAGACGTCGGAGGAATGGGCGTAGCCGACCGCGTCGCCCTTCACGGCGCGCAGACCAAAACCCTGGCTGGTGTCATAGGTCGCCTGCTTCAGCCTGGAATTGTCGAACACCAGCATTTCCGACTGGCGGTATTCCAGGAACATCTCGCCATCGTCTGCGCCTGCAAGGCCGCGGCCGACTTCAGTCTTGACTTGGTCGCGATCGAGGCCGGCACGGTCGAGCAGGGAGGAGGTTGCGGAGGTCATCGCATGGTTCCGGTTGTCTGGATGAGCGCAAGATAAGGCGATGAGCGGGCTTTTGCGAGGGAGAGGGCGAGCTTTACGGCTTAACTGTTCGTAAGTTCGCCGTCGTCACGGCAGCTTGTCGTAGCCTTCCGCGATGCCCTTCAGGTTGAGCGGGAAGCCAATACCCGTCTCCGGCGTCTCGAAGATGATGAAGGTCGCCGTCTTCGCCGACTTCAACTGATTGAGCAACTGGTCGTTCATGACGACCTCTGCAACGCAGCCGTTTGGCAGGCAGCGCACGAACCCGGCCTTGCCGATATCCGCATCGTCAATCTTCAGGCCGAGGCCCGACGGCAAGAGCACGCCGAGCGGCGCGACGACACGCATCAACTTGCTCTTCTGATCGGCAGTTTTGAGGATGATCACGGTAAGGCCGGCATTCGAGCGATCTTCGGCGACCACACTCTGGATCAGCGCGCATTGCTCGTTCTGGGCGCCGGGCGGTGTGTCGCAGCGGATTTGCCAATCGCCGAATACGGCTTTTACGGCGCCCTGCGCGGTCGCCTCGCCGACAAGACCCGTTGATAACATGATTGCGAGCAAAGCGGCGGCAACGAGAGCCGCAACACTGTCCCGCCGTTGAGACCCCGTCTCAGAACCCATCGTGAGGCTTCTTCTCCGCAACCGCCGATCTGAGGCGCACGATCAGCTCAACCTATACCAACACCATCAACACGGCGGCGCCAAAACGGCCTTTGGGCCTGCAAATGGGCACATTGAAGGCGATGTACCCGGTCGGCCGCTGCGCGGCGCCCGGATCCGCAAATCAGGTTCCTGCGCGGGCCGCCCGACCTGCCTACCGCGCGCGGTCTGCCTGTCAAGCGCGCGGGGCTATTTTCCCTTGAACAAAAAGGCGTTGTCCGCCGCAGCCGAGTGTTCGGACATGGCGCTTTTCACAGACCGCATGGCGCGCATCTCCTGCATTGCGATGGGCGGGGAAGTGTGGTTTGAGAGGCACGAATCCATCGTTGTGGGGCGGTGTTTCTGAGCCATGACGGCGGGGCCGGATCGGGCGGTGGTCGATCCCAGGGGATCCTGCGGAAGACTGGTGCTCGCTTCAGTTCTTCGGCCGGATTTGGGCAAATCTTTTGGGCAGAGTCTTCTGGCAAGCTAGTTCCACTTGCAGATTTTCTTGGGAGCACGGACGACATGACGATGTCGAAGGCGCGGATCGGTCGCAGGCTTGCTGGTTTGGCGGTATTAGCCGCGGTGACGATGACCGCAGGCGCGGCGCTTGCCGCGATGGGGCAGCCGGCCGACTGGAATCTCAATCTTCAGGATTCGGCGTCGCCCGTGATGGACGATATCCGCTGGTTTCACGACTTCCTGCTCGTCGTGATCACGGTGATCACGCTGTTCGTGCTGGCGCTGCTGTTGACCGTGATGGTGAAGTTCAATGCCCGCGCCAATCCGACACCGTCGAAGACCACGCACAACACGCTGATCGAGGTTCTCTGGACCGTGATCCCGGTGCTGATCCTGCTGTCGCTGGTGTTTCCGTCCTTCAAGCTGCTGTTCAAGGAACTCGACGTGCCGAAGGCCGACCTGACCATCAAGGCGACCGGTAAGCAGTGGTACTGGACCTTTGCCTATCCGGATAACGGCAAGTTCGAATTCAACTCGTTGCTCGCCTGCGACGAGAAGCGCGAGAAGTGCGCGTCACCGCGCCTGCTCGCGGTCGACAACGAGATCGTCGTGCCCGTCAACAAGGTCGTGCGAGTGCAAGTTACGGGCGCCGACGTGATCCATTCGTTCGCGGTGCCAGGCTTCGGCATCAAGATCGATGCGATTCCGGGACGGCTCAACGAGACCTGGTTCCAGGCCACCCGCGAGGGCATGTTCTACGGCCAGTGCTCCGAGCTCTGCGGCAAGGATCATGCCTTCATGCCGATCACGGTGCACGTGGTCAGCGAGCAGGCATTCAATGATTGGGTCGAACAGGCCAAGAAGAAATTCGCGGCAGGCCCCGACAGGAATTCCTACGCGTCGGCGGCCGGCGCCGGCGTGCACTGAGTACGGCGACGAAGCGACAGACGAACGACCGGTTCAAGGAACAACAGAAATGGCAACGACTGCTGCAGCTCACGACGATCACGGCCATGACGAGCACGCGATTCCGACCGGATGGCGGAGGTTCGTGTACTCGACCAACCACAAGGACATCGGCACGATGTATCTTGTGTTTGCGATCATCGCCGGCGTGATCGGTGCCTCGCTGTCGATCGGCATCCGCATGGAACTGCAGGAGCCCGGCGTCCAGTTCTTCCACGAGTCGCACTATTACAACGTGTTCGTGACCTCGCACGGCCTGATCATGATCTTCTTCATGGTGATGCCGGCGATGATCGGCGGCTTCGGCAATTGGTTCGTGCCGTTGATGATCGGTGCGCCCGACATGGCCTTCCCGCGCATGAACAACATCTCGTTCTGGCTGCTGCCGGCATCCTTCGGGCTGCTGGTCTGCTCGGCATTCGTCGAGGGCGAGCCCGGTGTCAACGGTGTGGGCGCCGGCTGGACGATTTACGCGCCGCTGTCGACCACGGGCCATCCGGGTCCGGCCGTCGACTTCGCGATCCTGTCGCTGCATCTTGCCGGCGCATCGTCGATCCTCGGTGCGATCAATTTCATCACTACGATCTTCAATATGCGCGCGCCGGGCATGACGCTGCACAAGATGCCGCTGTTCGTGTGGTCGATCCTGGTCACCGTGTTCCTGCTGCTGCTGGCGCTGCCGGTGCTCGCCGGCGCCATCACCATGCTGCTGACGGATCGCAATTTTGGTACCACGTTCTTCTCGGCCGACGGCGGCGGCGATCCGGTGTTGTTCCAGCACCTGTTTTGGTTCTTCGGCCATCCCGAAGTCTACATCTTGATCTTGCCGGGCTTCGGCATGATCAGCCAGATCGTCTCGACCTTCTCGCGCAAGCCGGTGTTCGGCTATCTCGGCATGGCCTATGCGATGGTCGCGATCGGCGGCATCGGCTTCGTTGTGTGGGCGCACCACATGTACACCGTCGGCATGTCGAGCGCGACACAGGCCTACTTCGTCGCCGCCACCATGGTGATCGCGGTGCCGACCGGCGTGAAGATCTTCTCCTGGATCGCCACGATGTGGGGCGGCTCGATCGAGTTCCGCGTGCCGATGCTGTGGGCAATCGGCTTCATCTTCCTGTTCACGGTCGGCGGTGTCACGGGCGTTGTGCTGGCGAACGCCGGTGTCGACCGCGTGCTGCAGGACACCTACTACGTCGTCGCGCACTTCCATTATGTGCTGTCGCTCGGCGCGGTGTTCGCGATCTTCGCCGGCTGGTACTACTGGTTCCCGAAGATGTCGGGCTACATGTACAATGAGACCGTCGGCAAGCTGCACTTCTGGTTCACCTTCATCGGCGTCAACCTGGTGTTCTTCCCGCAGCACTTCCTTGGTCTGCAGGGCATGCCGCGCCGCTATGTCGACTATCCCGACGCATTCGCCGGCTGGAATTTCGTCTCGTCGATCGGCTCCTACATCTCGGGCTTCGGCGTGCTGATCTTCCTGTTCGGCGTGGTCGAGGCCTTCGTCCGCAAGGAGAAGGCGGCGGACAATCCGTGGGGCGCGGGCGCCACCACCCTGGAGTGGACGCTGTCGTCGCCGCCGCCGTTCCACCAGTTCGAAACGCTGCCCAAGATTCAGTGACCAGGCGAGCGGCGCGGCCAGTCGGCCGTGGCGCGGCGCTCTGCTAGAGGGACAACAGGACCTTGTCGGTCGTCGACAACAACTCGATCGGGTTTGCGCCGCGCATCTCGGAAGCCGAGGTCGGCGATTTCATCGCGCTATTGAAGCCGCGCGTGATGTCGCTCGTGATCTTCACGGCGCTGGTCGGCATCGTGCTGGCGCCGGGACACGTGCATCCGGTCATCGCGCTGACCTCGCTGATTTGCATCGCAGCCGGCGCCGGCGCCTCGGGCGCGCTCAACATGTGGTACGACCGCGACATCGACGCGTTGATGTCGCGCACGGCGAACCGCCCCATTCCGCGCGGCCGCGTCTCGCCCGAGGAAGCGCTCGCGTTCGGCATGATACTCGCGTTCTTCTCGGTGGTGACGCTCGGCATTCTCGTCAACTGGTACGCGGCGGCATTGCTCGCCTTCACGATCTTCTTCTATGTCGTGATTTACACGATGTGGCTGAAGCGCTGGACCGCGCAGAATATCGTCATCGGCGGTGCCGCCGGCGCGCTGCCGCCGATGGTCGGCTGGGTCGCGGCGACGGGCTCCTTGTCGGTCGCGCCGGTACTGCTGTTCCTGATCATCTTCCTGTGGACACCGCCGCACTTCTGGGCGCTCGCGCTTTACCGCACTGACGATTATGCGCGGGCGCGCGTGCCGATGCTGCCGGTGATTGCCGGCGCCGATGCGACGCGGCTGCAGATCCTGCTTTATGCGATCGTGCTGGTCGCGGTCGCGACCGCGGCCTGGCCGCTTGGCTATTTCGGCCCCGGTTACGGCGTCGTCTCCCTTGTCAGCGGCGCCGGACTGTTGTGGCTTGCCGTCAACGTCTATCGCGAGCGTGAGGGCGCAGCTGCGGTGCGCGCCGCTCGCCGCCTGTTCGGTTTCTCGATCCTCTATCTGTTCGCTCTGTTCGCAACCCTGCTGGTCGAAGCGATGGTTCCCGTCGTTGGCCGGATGGTCGGATGAGCGGGCAATGGCTGCACGATGGGCGATAATCGGAACAGCGAAGGCATTGTCCTCACCGAGGAGCAGAAACGCCGCAGGCGTCAGCGTTCGATTGCCATTGCGCTCGCGCTCGGCATCCTGGTGGTGCTGTTCTTCGCCGTCACCATGGTCAAGGGGCCGGCCGTGTTGAACCGGCCGCTATGAGGATTTGACGCGCAAGCAATGACCGCCGATCAGACCACGATGCGCAAGGCCCGCAACCGCCGCGATACGGCGGTGGCGGCGGTATGCGGATTTGTGGTCGCGCTGATGGTCGGCGCGGCTTACGCCGCGGTCCCGTTCTACAACTGGTTCTGCCGCGTCACGGGCTTTAACGGCACCACCCAGGTCGCGACCGCGTCGCCGGCCTTCGAACTCGACCGCAAGATCGCGATCCGGTTCGATTCGAATGTCGCAGGCGGGTTGCCGTGGAAGTTCGAACCGGAGCAGACCGAGATCGAGGTCCATATCGGCCAGGTCGTCACCGCCTACTACAGCGTCATCAATCAGTCGGCACGACCGACAATGGGGCAGGCGGCCTACAACGTCACGCCACTCACCGTCGGCTCCTATTTCAACAAGATCAACTGCTTCTGCTTCACCGAGCAGCGCCTCGGTCCCGGTGAGAAGCGCGAGATGGCTGTCGTGTTCTATGTCGACCCTTCGATCGTGAAGGATTCCGACAATGATGGCCTCAACACCATTACGCTGTCGTACACCTTCTATCCGTTGCGCGATGCCGAACCGAAGCCGCTTGCGGCGCGGGAGCCGGACTCACGCGCGGGAAATTTGTAAGTAAGAGTTCAAAGCGCGGATCCGATCCGCGGCGCCAACGGAGACTTCAATGGCCGACGCACACGCCAAGCATCACGACTACCACCTGGTCGACCCCAGCCCGTGGCCGATCGTCGGCTCGGTATCGGTCTTCATCATGGCGGTCGGCGCCATCAGCTGGATGAAGCACCTTTACGGAGCGGCGCCGATCGTGTTCGGCGTCGGCACCATCGGCGTGCTCTACACCATGGCAAGCTGGTGGATGGATGTGATCCGCGAGGCGACTTACAAGGGCGATCACACCCGCGTCGTGCAACTGTCCCACCGCTACGGCATGATCCTGTTCATCGCCTCGGAGGTGATGTTCTTCGTCGCCTGGTTCTGGGCCTACTTCAATTCCGCGCTGTTTCCGACCGACGTGCACCAGGTGATGCGCGATCAACTGTTCGGCGGGGTGTGGCCGCCCAAGGGCATCGAGACCTTCGATCCCTGGCATTTGCCGCTGCTCAACACGCTGATCCTCCTGACCTCGGGCACCACGGTGACCTGGGCGCACCATGCGCTGCTCGAGAACGACCGGCAGGGCCTGAAGTGGGGCCTGATCCTGACCGTCCTGCTCGGCGCCACCTTCACCTGCGTGCAGGCCTACGAGTACAGCCATGCCGCGTTCGCCTATTCGGGTAACATTTACGGCGCGACCTTCTTCATGGCGACCGGCTTCCACGGTTTCCACGTCATCATCGGCACGATCTTCCTTACCGTGTGCCTGATCCGCGCCTATGCCGGACAATTCACGCCGACCCAACACCTCGGCTTCGAGTTTGCCGCCTGGTACTGGCACTTCGTCGATGTGGTCTGGCTGTTTCTGTTCATCTGCATCTATGTCTGGGGCCACGGCCCGGAGATCGCCGGCGGCCACGGCGGTTGATCGACACACAGAAAAATCGAAGGGGCGGCCGTGAGCCGCCCCTTTTTCTTTTCACGTACTGGACTTGTTCGCTGCAAGCGTTAACTCGATGCCATGCCGACCACGCCGCAAACCCCGTCGACGCTGAGCCAGGCCGTCCTGCGCGGCCTTGCCTGCAAGTGCCCGCGCTGCGGACAGGGTAAACTTTTCAAGGGCTTTCTCGATGTGGCGCCGGCCTGCGAAGCGTGCGGGCTCGACTACGGTTTCACCGACGCCGGTGACGGTCCGGCGATATTCATCATTCTGATCGCCGGCTTCATCGTCGTCTTCATCGCACTGATCATCGAAGTGAAATTCGAGCCGCCGTACTGGCTGGAGGCGCTGATCAGCTTGCCGATGGTGCTGGCCGCAACATTGCTGCCGCTGCGTTCGACCAAGTCACTGCTGATCTCGCTGCAATATCACCACAAGGCCTCGGAAGGTCAGCTCGCCCGCCGCGAGCCACGGTGATGATTGCACGCCAACGCGGTTCGCTCGGGATGGGCGTGATCACGCTCATCGTCGTTTGCACGCTGGTCGCGCTCGGCGTCTGGCAGTTGCAGCGCCGCGTCGAAAAACACGCGTTGATCGCGGCTCTCACCGAACGGCTCGGCACGGCACCGGTGCCGCTTCCGCCGCCGACCCAATGGAACGCGCTGAACGCAGAGCATGACGAGTTCCGCCGCGTCACCGTTACGGCGACGTTTCGCGATGCGCCGGAGGCGAAGGTTTATGCCTCGGGTTCGGCCTTGCGTAGCGATATTGCCGGGCTCGGCGCGTTCGTGTTTGCGCCGGCTGCACTCTCCAACAGCACGACGATCGTTGTTGACCGCGGCTTCGTTCCCGATGGTGCCAAGGCGGCCGAGGCTCCGCACGAGGCACTTACGCTGACAGGCTATCTGCGTTTCCCCGAGAAGCCGGGCTGGATTACGCCGTTGCCCGACGTCAACAAGCGGCTCTGGTTCGCGCGCGACCAGCTCGACATGGCCAAGGCATTGTCCTGGGGCGCGGTCGCGCCGTTCTACATCGACCTCGAAGCACCCGCGCCGCCGTCCGGCCTGCCGAAGCCGGGCCCCCTCGAGGTGCATCTGAAGGACGATCATTTGCAATATGCCATCACCTGGTTCGCCTTGGCGGCGGCGGTGGCGATTGCTTTTGCGATCTGGCTGCGCGGGCGTGCGCGCGCGGAAGCTGTGGCTTAAGGGCAGCTTCGAGCCAGCTTGTGAGAGTGCGACGAGGGCGATATGGTTCGCGCTCCGTAAATCGCTGCTGTGGCGATATTTGCGTGATTTCAACGGCTTAGGCGTAAGCCGCGCGTTCCTTGGATCAGGACCAGTGCAGTATCTCTCGACCAGGGGCGAGGCCCCGAAGCTCGGCTTCTGCGACGCCATGCTGACGGGGCTCGCCCGCGACGGCGGCCTTTACCTGCCTGAAACCTGGCCACAGCTGTCGGGCGAGGCGATCGGCGGCCTGTTCGGCCGGCCCTATGACGAGGTGGCAGTCGAGATCCTGCGTCCGTTCGTCGGTGGCGAGATTTCCGACACTGACCTGCGCGGCATGACCAACGAGGCCTATGCCACCTTCCGCCATCCCGCGGTGGTGCCGCTCGACCAGACCGCTCCGAGCCAGTTCGTGCTCGAGCTGTTTCATGGCCCGACGCTCGCC
The DNA here is from genome assembly GCA_963763485.1 of uncultured Alphaproteobacteria bacterium. Taxonomy (GTDB): domain Bacteria; phylum Pseudomonadota; class Alphaproteobacteria; order Rhizobiales; family Xanthobacteraceae; genus CAWCKS01. Next base: position 438,285 of record CAVXOW010000005.1, read on the forward strand.
TTCAAGGACGTCGCGATGCAGCTCGTGGCGCGGATGATGGACCATGTGCTCGCGCAGCGCGCCGAACGCACCACGATTGCGGTTGCGACCTCGGGTGACACTGGCGGCGCCGCGGTGCATGCGTTCGCCGAGCGCGCCCGCGTCGATCTCGTGGTACTGTTTCCGAACGGCCGCATTTCCGAGGTGCAGCGGCGCATGATGACGACGTCGGGCGCGAGCAATGTCCACGCCGTCGCCATCGACGGCACATTCGACGATTGCCAGGCGCTGGTGAAAGGCCTGTTCAATCACCACCGGTTCCGCGACGAGGTCTCGCTATCGGGCGTCAACTCGATCAACTGGGCGCGCATTGTCAGCCAGGCAGTTTACTACTTCACCTCGGCGGTCGCGCTCGGCGCGCCGGCGCGCCAGATCGATTTCACCGTGCCGACCGGCAATTTCGGCGACATCTTCGCCGGCTATGTCGCCAAGCGCATGGGGCTGCCGATCCGCACGTTGCGCGTCGCTACCAACGTCAACGACATTCTCGCGCGCACGCTGTCGAGCGGCGCTTACGAGGTGCGCGACGTGCACGAGACCACGTCGCCATCGATGGACATCCAGATTTCGTCGAACTTCGAGCGTCTCGTGTTCGAGGCGACCGGCCGCGATGCCGGAACCATTCGCGGCCTGATGGCGTCGCTCAATCAGTCGCGCCGATTCGTGTTGCCGGCCGCTGCGCTGCGCGCGATCCGTGAGGATTTCGACGCCGGCCGCGCCGACGAGAGCGAGGTGAAGGCCGCGATCCGCGCTGCCTGGCGCGAGGCCGGCGACCTCATCGATCCACACACTGCGGTCGCGATCGCGGTTGCCGAGCGCGCCGCGACCAGTACCGATGTTCCGAACATCGTGCTGGCGACGGCGCACGCCGCGAAATTCCCCGACGCGGTCGAGGCGGCCTGCGGCCGCCGGCCCGAGCTGCCGCCGTGGCTGTCGGGTCTGATGAGCAAGACCGAGCACGTCACGCGAATGTCAAACGATCAGGGTGAACTCGAACGCTTCGTGCGCGGCGTTTCGCGCGCAACACGGGCAACGACGTGAGACCGGCCGGATGAAGGCTCAAAGGAAAATGGGATGGTTGTAAGAGTAACAAAGCTTGCGTCGGGGCTGACGGTCGTCACCGACACCATGCCGCATCTGGAGACTGCCGCGCTCGGCGTGTGGGCCAATGTCGGCGGCCGCTACGAGCAGCTCAACGAGCACGGCGTTTCGCATTTCCTCGAGCACATGGCGTTCAAAGGCACGCGCCGGCGCAGCGCGCGCCAGATCGTCGAGGAGATCGAGAATGTCGGCGGCGACGTCAACGCAGCGACCGGGATGGAGACCACCGCCTATTACGCGCGCGTCCTCAAGGCCGATGTGCCGCTCGGCCTCGACGTGCTTTCCGATATCCTGAGCGATCCGTTGTTCGACAAGGAAGATGTCGAGCGCGAGAAGAGCGTCATCGAGCAGGAGATCGGCGCGGTCAGCGATACCCCTGACGACGTCATCTACGAATACTTGAGCGAGCTCGCGTTCCCCGAACAGCCGATGGGGCGCTCGCTGCTCGGCACGCCCGAGACGTTGCGGAACTTCACGGACACGACGTTGCGTTCCTATCTCGAGCGGCACTACCGCGCGCCCAGTATGGTGGTCGGTGCTGCCGGCGCAGTCGACCATGATGCGGTTGTCGCAAATGCAGAGCAGCGCTTTTCGGGATTCACTGGACCTGCCGTCGAAAAGCCTCAGCAAGCACGCTTCGTTGGCGGCTCGCGGGTCGAGCATCGCGATCTCGAGCAGGCGCATCTGACGATCGGTCTTGAGGGCGTCGCGCAGACCGATCCGTCGCTGTTCAGTCTGCAGGTGTTTTCCTCGATCCTCGGTGGCGGGATGTCGTCGCGGCTGTTCCAGGAGGTGCGCGAGAAGCGCGGGCTGTGCTACTCGATCTACACTTTCCATATGCCTTACCACGACACCGGGTTTTTCGGCCTCTACACCGGGACCGATCCGAACGATGCGCCGGAGATGATGGAAGTCGTGGTCGATGAGATCAAGCGCGCCGCCGACAACCTGACCGATACCGAGGTGGTTCGCGCCAAGGCGCAGATGAAGGCCGGATTGTTGATGGCGATGGAAAGCTGCAGCTCTCGGGTCGAGCAACTGGCGCGGCACGTCATCGCCTATGGACGGCCGTTGACGGCGGAAGAGGTGATCGGCCGCATCGACGGCGTCAGCGCCGGATCGGCGCGGGAGGCCGCTCACGCCTTGCTGTCGCGCAGCCGTCCCGCGGTCGTGGCACTGGGCGAGGGCCGCGGTCTCGAGAAGGCGATCTCCTTTGTCGAGGGGTTGACGGAAGCGCCGGATCGGGCACGTTATCACTAGCAGAGCAGTGCAGGGGGAGCGTCCTTGGCCCTCTTCGGGTTGACCTCGTCGATGCCGCCATCGCTCGCGCCGCGCGGGCGCGGTCTCGTGCTGCGTCCGCCGCAGATGGGGGATTACCTGCAATGGGCGCAGTTGCGCGAGGCGAGCCGCGGCTTTCTCACGCCGTGGGAACCGATCTGGCCGTCCGATGACCTGACCCGTGCCGGCTTCCGCCGGCGGCTGCGCCGCTACGCCGATGACATCGCCGGCGATCGCGCCTATCCGTTTCTGATCTTCCGCAGCGATGACAACGTACTCATCGGCGGCGTCACGCTCGCCAATGTGCGGCGCGGCATCGTTCAAGCTGGCACCATCGGTTATTGGACCGGTGAGGCGTTCGCCGGCCACGGTTATATGACGCGCGCATTGCGCGTACTGCTGCCGTTCGTGTTCAGCGAACTCAACCTGCACCGCATCGAGGCCGCGTGCATTCCCTCGAACAACGCGTCGGTGCGCGTGCTGGAAAAATGCGGCTTCGTTCGCGAGGGTCTGGCCAGGCGCTACCTCTGCATCAACGGGGTCTGGCAGGATCATTTCCTGTTCGGACTTCTGAACGAGGATTTTCGCGGCTGATCCTGCGGCCATGGAAGTCTCTCAAAGCCATGGGTTCGCCGTCATTGACCTGCTATAAGTCGGGTGAGGGACGGGGACGCTTTTAAGAGTATGAACGACCGGATGACGCGCGACGGAGTGATATCTGCGGGCAAGTCTAATCGCTTGGCGCGATGGTTTGTGGTTCCCGCTGCGCTTGCGATCGTGGGTAGCGTTGCCGGTTGCGGCGGCGGCAGCATGTTGTCGTCATCAAGCAGCGATAGCTCGTCCATCGGTAGCCGCTTCAGCCAGCTGTTCGGCTCCGGCTCAGACTCCAAGGCACAGCTCGTCGGAACTCCGCCAGATCCGGCCGCGGTTGTCGATACCGCGTGTCCGAGCGTTGCTATCCGCGAGGGTACGGCAACCTACGCGGTCGGAGCGCAGGGAAAACCGGCGACTGGCAGCGATCTTCGCTTTCAGGGCACGCTCGTTCGCTATGCGCGCGATTGCACGCGTCTCGGCGGTCAGGTCAATGCTCGGATCGGCGTCGAGGGTCGCGTGATCGTCGGCCCGGCAGGCGCACCCGCCGCGGTCGATCTGCCCATTCGCATCGCGCTGGTACAGGAAGGCGTTCAGCCGAAGACGATTGCCACCAAACTGTACAACACACCGGTCGACCTCGGTGAGAATACCAATGTGCCATTCTCGTTCGTGGCCGAGGATTTCAGCTACCCGATACCGGCGCCCGGCGTGGCCGACGCGTATGTGTTCTACGTCGGCTTTGACCCGAACGGCGTGAAGCCCGAGCGGCCCGCGCGGAAGGGAAAGAAAGGTTAGTCTAGGCGAACACGCCGCCAACAAAAAAAGAGCCGGCCACGTATCGCGGTCGGCTCTTTTTTGCGCCTGCAATGTGGTCAGTTCAGCTTTTGCCGAACCTCGCCGATGCCCTGATTGATCAGCGCATCGGCTGCCGACCCCTTCAGCGTGTCGCCGAGAATCTTCGAAGCTGCGGCCACGGCCGCGTCCGCCGCGGCGGAGCGAACGTCGGCGAGCGCTTGCGCCTCGGCTTGCGCGATCTTGCTCTCGGCCATCTTGGTACGCCGCGCCACGAACTCTTCCATCCGCGTCTTGGCCTCGGTGGCAGTGCGCTCGGCCTCGGCCCTGGCGCTCGCGATGATCTCTTCGGCTTCTCGCACGGCGCTCTCGCGCCTGGCGCGATACTCGGCGAGCAGCTTTGCGGCTTCGTCCTTGAGCTTGCGGGCGTCGTCGAGCTCGTTCCTGATGCGGTCGCGGCGATGGTCGAGCGTGCGCAATACGGTGCGATGGATGCCGAAATAGGCAAAGACGCCGAGCAGGATAAAGAATGCGACTGCGACCCAGTCTTCGGCTTCCATCGCCCTATCCTTTCAACGTCGCATCGACGGCGCTATTGATCGTGCCTGCATCCGGGGTCATTCCGATCAGCCGCTGCACGATGGCGCCGGCGGTGTCGGCTGCGATGGTGCGGACATTACCCATCGCGGCGGTACGGGTCTCCGCGATCGTCTTTTCCGCGGCAGCAAGCTTGGCCGCAAGCCGCCCTTCGAGCGCCTTGCGATCAGCTTCAGCCTGCGCATTCAGCTTGTCGCGGATTTCCATGCCGATGCCCTGGGCCTTGGCGCGGGCGCTTGCGAGCTCCAATTCATAGGCCTTCAGCGCCGCGTCAGACTGGTCGCGCAGCTTTTGTGCCTCGCCGATATCGGAGTCGATTGCACCCTGCCGCGCCATCAACACGCCCTTCATGCGCGGCAGCGCAAGGCGGGAGACGATGATGTAAAGCAGCGCAAACGCGATCACGAGCGACACCAGCTGGGAAGCAAAGGTGTCGGCCTGGAACGGCGGAAAGGGCGCCTTGTGACCGCCCTCGGCCTCGGTATGGCCGCCGGCGGGAGCGGCGCCATGGGCGTCGTGGCCAGCGGCCATTTTGTTCTCAGCCACGGAGCTCTCCGTTCAAGTCGATCGGACGACCGGCAACATCCTGCGTTGCCGACGCGCTCATCAGAACACGAACAGCAGCAGCAGCGCGACGAGCAGCGAGAAGATGCCGAGCGCTTCAGTCACCGCGAAGCCGAAGATCAGGTTGCCGAACTGGCCCTGGGCAGCGGACGGATTGCGGATCGCGGCGGCGAGATAGCTGCCGAAGATCGTGCCGACGCCGACGCCGGCGCCGCCCATGCCGATCGCGGCGATGCCTGCGCCGATCAACTTTGCTGCGGCTGGTTCCATTTGAATAACTCCTCGTTGTCCGTTTTGCGGGTTTGGGTGAAGTGGGGCAGGCGCGTCAGTGGCCGCCGTGAATGCCGTCGTTGAGGTAAATGCAGGTCAGGATCGCGAACACGTAGGCCTGCAGGAACGCGACCAGCAGTTCGAGCGCAGTCAGCGCCACTGTCATCGCGAGCGGAAGGACAGCACCGGCCCAGCCGAGGGCGCCGAGCGCACCAAGCATCGTCACGAAGCCGGCAAACACCTTCAGCGTGATGTGGCCGGCCAGCATGTTGGCGAACAGACGCACCGAGTGCGAAACCGGCTTCGAGAAAAACGATACGATCTCGATGAAGACGATCAGCGGCAGGATCGGCGCCGGAATACCGGAGGGCACGAACAGTTTGAGGAATCTCAAGCCGTGCTTGTAGAAGCCGTAGATCACCCAGGTGAAGAAGACGAGGAGCGCCAACGCTACGGTGACGATGATGTGGCTGGTGACAGTGAATGTGTATGGGATGATCCCGATCATGTTCGCGACCAGGATGAACATGAAAAGCGAGAACACCAGCGGAAAGAACTTCATGCCGTCATCGCCGGTAATGCTGCGCAAGGTGTCGGCGACGAATTCGTAGGCGAGCTCTCCGACCGACTGGAAACGCGTCGGGATCAACCGCGAGCCGGCGCTGGCGCCGAGCATCAGGACCGAGATGATCGCCACCGCACCGAACATGTAGGCGGATGAGTTGGTGAACGCGATTTCGTGTCCGCCGATATGGCCGATCGTGAAGATCTTGGTGAGCTGAAACTGATGGATGGGATCGAGCGCGGCCATTGTCTTGCGGTCAGATCTCTTGGTCTCTCAGCGGCTTGGAATTCAAGCGGCAAGGACGTGGTTGGACGCAACATTACTTCAGACGATCGGACTGCTTGGCGATCACGCCCGCGGCCCGCATCACATTAATCACCCCGGCCACAAAGCCGACGAGCACGAACACGATGAGGCCCCAAGGCTTGGTGGGCAAAACGTGATCGCATGCCCAGCCGAGAACGGCCCCAACGAGAACGCCCGCTACCAGTTCGGAGGAGAGGCGAAACCCGATGGCCATGCCGGAAGCGTTGCCAGCGGCGGTTTCGTTCTCGCGGCCGGACTGCTGGGCTGCGATCTTGCGGTCGCCCTGGAGTTTGGAGAGCCGCTTGTCGAGCCCGCTCAGTCTTGCGGAGAGCGCAGCTTCATCGGAGAGCGGGTTGGCGCTGTCCCTGTCGCCGGGAGTTCTGTCATCCGGTGTGTCACTCATGTGGTCGACACCCGCAATCGACAAACAACCCGAAAGGAAACGCCCCTGCACCCCTCAAAAGCCGCGCGGACCATACTGATGGCACCTGTCCAAGTCAAGGATGTGTGAACCGGTGTTATCCGTTTGATCTAATTGGCTTATTTGCATGAAAATAGATACGACATAGGTGCCCTTCTCAACTGTTTTGTGCAATTGCAAGGAAGCCTTCTGCTTGCGGCCGCAGGAGTTGCTCTGTTGGGATATCGGACCGCTGTTCCTGGTCGTCGAAACTTGCCGGGCTTTTCGCATGTCACCGCACATCGACTACTATTTTTCGTTCCCGTCGCCATGGGCCTATGTTGGCCACGCTGCGTTCGAGGACGTCGCCAGAGCCTATGGCTGCACGATCGGCTACAAGCCGGTGATGCTCGGTGATCTGTTTGCTGAAACCGGAGGCCTGCCGCTGGCAAAGCGCCATCCGGTTCGCCAGCGTTATCGGCTCATCGAGCTGCAGCGCTGGCGCGAGAAGCGCGGGCTTTCGTTTTCGCTGCACCCCAAGCACTGGCCGTTCGACCCCAAGCGATCCGACGGCATGGCTCTCGCCGCCATCGAGGCCGGTCACAATGTCGAGCCGTTCATGCGCCTCGTATTCAAGAGCATCTGGGAGAAGCAGCTCAATCTCGACGATCCCGTTACCTTGGTCGAGCTTGCGGATGCTTGCGGCATGCCGGGACAGAAGCTGCTCGATCGGGCTGGCTCGCCCGAAATCGCCGAAGCCTATGAGCGGAACCGCCAGGACGCGCTCGCCGTTGGTGTGTTTGGCTCGCCCGGATTCGTCCTCAATGGCGAGCCATTCTGGGGTCAGGATCGAATTGAACTGCTGGCGGATGCGTTGAAATCGGGCCGGGCGCCATATCGGTCTGATGTCTAGCTTGTTGCTATAGAAGGAGTGGCGATGTCGCGGTCCTCGAAGATGCGGGTATCTGCTTGGCTTGCGATCGCTGCGACAATCGCAACACTCGGTGTTTCAGCGCACGCGCAAGTGACGCCGGACAGCGACGGCGGGCGGTACAAATTTTCTCAAGTCCCGGACGGAAGCGTGCTGCGGCTCGACACGCGGACCGGCAGCGTCTCCAACTGTGCCAAGCGCGATACGTCGGGCTGGGCCTGCTACACCGTTCCCGACGAGCGTGATGCGCTCGATGCGGAGATTGGCAGGCTGCAGGCCGAGAATACGCGTCTGAAGGATGAGCTGAAGCAGCGCGACCTCGCCGACGCCGGCAGCAAGACCAGCGCGCCCGCGCCGAAGGGCGATCTTGAAAAGAACGCCAATCCCGACACGGGCAAGACCGACACGGGCAAGGCCGACACTGCAACGACAGACGCCAGCAAAGACAGGCTCGAGTTGCAACTGCCGAGCGACCAGGACCTCGATCGCATGGTCGCTTTTCTGGAGCGCGCCTGGCGGCGGTTGGTCGACGCCGCAAACCGGATGCAGCGCGATGTCCAGGGAAAGATCTGAGCGCCCGTCAGAGCATCGCCTGCGAACTCCGCCTGCAATTTCCAAGGTCGGTACGCTGGCATCCTCGATCCTGATCCTTCAGACGGGAGGCGAGGGCTTTGTCGATATCACCGGCGAGACAAGGTCGTTTGTCGCGGAAGCGCGCGCCGCGTCTGGACTGGTGACGCTCTTCCTCCGTCACACTTCGGCATCACTGACGATCCAGGAGAATGCGGACCCGGACGTCTTGCGCGATCTCGTCACGGCGTTGCGGCGGCTCGCGCCGGCGGACGGTGGCTGGCGGCACACCACCGAAGGTCCCGACGATATGCCGGCCCACATCAAGACCATGCTGACGGCGACCTCGCTGCAGATACCGGTCATTCACGGCGAGCTAATGCTCGGCACCTGGCAGGCGATCTACCTGGTCGAGCACCGCGCGCGACCGCACAAGCGCGAGGTTGTGCTGCAGTTCGTCGGCGAAGCGGGCGGTTGAGCGCACCGAAGCTCAATGCCTGGCCGCCGCGAAAATGCCGCTGCCGAGGTAGTTCGTGCCGACCAGATTGACGAGGCCGCCCATCTCGCCCACCGGACTCGACGGCGAACGATTGAAGGTGCCGATGAGGAGCATGTTGCGGTTGCCGATATTGCCCGGGAGCAAGCCGCTGAATGCGTACGGAGCGTTTTGAGTCCCGTTGACGCTTCCAACATAGTTTGTCCCGTCGAGCCCAATAACCGATACCCTGCCGGTTCGTGCGGCAAAGTCGACCGTGTTGGTGAAGTTACCGGCGGCGAGATACTCGCTGGTGCCGTTACGAATGCTGGCAATGGTATGGCCGACATAGGTCGCGGTGCCTGTGGTCGGCATGTCAGTGCTGGTGGACGCACGGCCGGCGACCCAGGTGCCGCCGATCACCGAATCGGCGGCCGGCTGTCCATTCACGGTGCGTTGGTCGTTGGTGGTCCAGAAGCCCCAGCGCGTGTACTCGCACTGGCAGATCGTCAGATTCGGATTGTTGAGTACAGCCGACGCTTGCGCCGCAGCCGACGCCGGCACATTGAACATCGAGCCATCGTGACCAGTCAGCGGCTGACCATTGGCCGTCGATAGTGGCGTTCCATTGGAATCGTGCGCGGCTTGTGCGCTGAAGGTGTCGTAGCTCGTGTACGTGCTGCTGCCGGGCTGATTGGGATCCACCGAGCCGAACTGATAGACGAATGTCGGCGTCGACGAACTATCCTGTGCGACGCCAACGACGCCGAAGAGAGCCTGGACGCGGTTCTTTGTTCCATCGAGCGTGATCTCGGCGGCACCCAGCAGCGAGTAGGTCGTCAACGGACCGCCATTGACATTGGAATGCATCAGGCCGCCAACCCAGCCGGTTAAGGTCGCTGATTGATTGGATGGGGTCGGAGTTGATTGATTTGATGATGGCGGCGCGCTCTGCGACGTCGCTTGCGTCTGCGCGGTCGTCTGGATCGTCTGGTTGATCGTGTTGATGACGGTGTTCGGCGGCGTGTAGGTGATATTGGTTGGCAGCGTGCCGGCGACCAGATCGCCGGAGCCGGTGACGCGCTGTTCGGCGGCCGCGACCTTGCTCTGCGACGCCGCGCCCGGCGATGTTCCGCCGGTCTGGCCGCGGGCGCTCTGGAACAGCCTGACGAAATTGGCGATGAATTCCGGCGGCGGCGGGCCGGGCGGCGTTGGCAGCGCGCCAAGCGAGGTCGAGGTGTATTCGCCGGCCTGCAGCGTCACCGAGCCGCCTCCGCCGTCGACGTTCGCCCAGCCGTAGGCAAGGTAGACGTTGGCATTGGTCAGGATCGAGACCCCGCCGCGAATGCCGACCACCGCGGACGCGGTCTTGATCGTCGCTTCGCCGCTGTGGCTGATCTGGCCGCCGACGAAACGCATCGCGCCTTTGGCGAGCGTTGCGGCTAGCTTGCCGGTGTTCGCCTGCGGGTCATAGACGTATTCGTCGATCGAGACGTCGCTGTTCGGTCCGATCGTCATCGAGGTCTTGTCGAGAAACAAAAGCTGCACCGAGCCGACCGCCGTGGTCTGGATGCGCTCCTTGTGCGCGATCGATTGGCCGAGCACGATGGTGCGGGTATTGCCCGACGTTTCACGAGCGACGGATGCGGGATTGACCGCGGCTGCGGTGCCGACCTGCTGAGCCCGAGCGGCGCCATCGCACATCATTGCGATCGCTGCGCTCAAGGCCAGGAGTGATACCGTTTCCCGTCTCATCATGGCAGCCTCGGTGTCAGAACCGCGCCGTCGGCCCGAAGGCCACGGTGAAATTCTTCATGGTGAAGTTCGGCAGCGTCGAGTTGATCCAGGTTTGCGTGACCTGGGTGCGGATCCCAAAGTTCTGATAGACTTGGACATCGAGGATGCCGCCGACCCGCGTCTCGCGATCGAGCCGGTTGGTGAAGGGATCGACCAGTGGATTTGGCTGGCGATACGGCGTGTAGCTTATGCCGCCGGTCGGGGTGAACACGATCTGGTGGCTCATGCCCGCGACGGCCAAGTTGAACTCGAACGGCAGGCCGACGTCGAGCGACCATCGATCATAGGAATTATACGAAAAGATCGCGCGGTTGACGTCGTAGGAGCCGCGTGTCGTGAGGTGGAAGAAGCCGTAACGGAGTTCGGTCAACACGGCGACGGTCGAGAGGTTGCCGGTCTGCTGGCTTGAGGTCGGGAAGTTGCTGGAGTTGTAGAACGTGCGGTGCCGCGTTTCCGCATAGGCCTCGACCAGGACATGCTCGCCGATCGGCGAGCGGACCGAGCCACCGCCGCCAGCCGCATCGAAGTAACGCTGATCGCCAAGCCAGACCAGGTCGCCGATCGCATAAGGTTTGATCGATACCGTCGGGTTCAAATAGACGCGCGGCCCGATCGTCGCCTCGACCAGGCCGAGATTATATTGATGGAATTTGTTCTGGCCGGAGTAGTAGCCAAGCAGCGTGAACTCGATCGCGTCGCCGCGGCGGCCGAGCTTGTAGGAGAAGTTCAGCGCCGCGATCTGGAACCAGTTCCAGTCCGGCGCATGGCCGAACTGGTTGTTAAGCTGCGCATCCTGGCCGAAGGCGCGGACCAGCGTGTTGTCGGGTCCGACATTGGCATTGGTCTGATAGCGCACGCCGGATTGCAGGAACAACGCGTACTCGTAGGGCGACAGTCGCCGGTTGATCTCGGCGAGATAAACCGCCACTTGCGCCTTCACTTCGGGCGGCACGTCGCCGCCCTTGATGGCGTCGTCGAAATAGCCCTTTGCGAGGTCGTATGAGCCGAGCTTGAAGTAGAGCACGCCGAGCTCGAGCTTCACGCGCGGCAGGTTCGAATTGTAGAACAGCATACGTTCGAGCGCGCCGATCGCCGCCTCAAAGTCGCCGCGGGCGACTGCCTGTTCGGCAAACCGGAAGCTCAGGTCGAGGTTCGACGGATCCTTGAACGTTGCCTTGAACAAGGCATCGTAGTCGTCGGCGACAACGGCCGAAGCAGGGCGCGCAGCCGGCGAACCGCCTTGTGTCGGTTGCTGCGCCTGCGCGGCTGCGGCAGCGCATGCTATCGCCGCCACCAGCAACAACCGCCAGAGCCTGAGCCCGACTCCCGCCACGGAACGACCTTCCAATCACTTGCGGGGTACATCGGTCTTGAGCAGGCATCAGCGACAACGGCGGTCTGCGAAACACAAATAAGTGCAACCGCCGAAAAGGAAAAGTGAGCCGCCTCGCGCTTGTGCCTGCGCGATAACCCCCGGAAACGAGCCGACCATACCGGCGCAGTCGCAACATCGACAATGCCAAGGGCCACCGCAGCGAAACTTCGCCGACGGGCGTTGCATCAGGGGCACAGGCTCTGCCGGATTTTGCTGAACAACCGCGTGTTTGACCCAAAATGGGCCAGCAAAGCGTCAGGCTCGGCGGCTGTGAATGGTCTAGCGGCCCTTGAACACCGGCTTCCGCTTGGTCAGGAACGCGTCCATGCCCTCGCGAAAATCCTCGCTCATATAGGCGCGCAGAATCAGATCCTGGCCTTCGTCGCGTGATAGCTGCCGGCGCATGCGCCGCAGCGCTTCCTTGGTGGTTTCGAGCGTAATCGGCGCGTGGCTCGCGACGAGGCGTGCGAGTTCGTCGGCGCGACGTTTCAATGCCTCGGTATCGGGCACGACCTCGTTGAGCAAGCCGAGGCTTGCCGCCTCATTGGCCTCGACCAGCCGCGCAGTAAAAATTATCTCCTTGGCGCGCGCCGGTCCGACCAGCGCATCGAGCCGCGCGAGGTTCGACATCGACAGGCAGTTGCCGAGCGTGCGCGCGATCGGAAAACCGATGCGCGTCGACGCGGTGCCGATCCGCAGGTCGCAGCACGCGGCGATGCCGGCGCCGCCGCCGGTGCAGGCGCCCGAGATCGCGGCGATGGTCGGCACGCGGCAGGCCTCCAGCGTACCCAGCACGCGGTCGATTCGGGCCTCGTAATCAAGCGCATCCTGCGCGGTCTTGAAGGCGCGGAACTGCGAGATGTCGGTGCCTGAAGCAAATGCCTTGTCGCCGGCGCCGGTGAGGATCATGACCTTGATCGAGCGGTCGTCACCCGCGGCCTGGCAGATCTCCGCCATGCGCTCGTACATCGCGAAGGTCAGCGCGTTGCGCGCGTCGGGTCGATTGAAGGTGAGGCGGGCGATGCCGTCGTCGACGGAATAAAGCAGCTCGTGCTTTGAAGAATCGTCGGTCATGTCGCGATCCTTGCATTGTCCGCACCCGCAATCCAGCCGGTAACGCGCCGTTAACCATAAGCGTTGCAGCCTTGCTCCCGCAGCTTAGGGGGCTGATCATGCCAAGCTTCACGACGGTCGATGACCAGGTCGCGCACAGGTTTCGCGTTGCATTGTTGATCGGACGCCGGGTCACCGGCACGACCCAGGGCCACACCTTCACCAAGGCCCGGATTCGCTCGGTGCAGCGTGACCTGATGGCGAAGGTGCCGCGCTGGACCATCAGCATCGAGGATGAGGCGGTACCCGCGGAGCAGTTCGACGCGACCACCGGCGACGCGCAAGCAATTGATTCATAGCGGCTTTTGACCGGATTCTGCAGAGTTTTTTGCCTGCTATGAGCGGCTTGATTTTCCTTTGCATCCGCATATACTTTGCATTGCAAAGTGAACTGCAGCGTGCGTGAAGCGACCATGCGCGACCTCGACAAGGCCCTGGCCGACATCCTTGCGATCCACAACCACATTGCGGCCGGAACGGCGTTTCGCGCCTACGGCCCGGCCGCCGTCGCTGCCACTGCCGGTCTCGCTGCGCTGACGACCGGTCTGCAACTTGTCTTCCTTGACGACGTCGATGCGACACCCGTCCTGTTTGTCGGCGGCTGGCTTGCGACCGCGCTGCTTGCGGCTGCCATCATCGGCATCGAGATGCGCGCGCGTTCGCATCGCCACCATTCCGGTCTTGCCGATGCGATGATCTATCAGGCGGTCGAGCAGATGCTGCCATCGGGAATCGCCGGCGTCGCTCTGGCCGCCGCGATGTTGCGGTTCGCCCCCGAGACGCTGTGGATGCTGCCGGGACTCTGGCAGCTGTTGATGGGCCTTGCGGTGTTTGCGTCAGCGCGTTCGCTGCCATCCACGGTGCGGCTTGGCGGCGCCTGGTATTTTGTCGCCGGCGTCGGCGTATTGATGTTTGCGAGCCGCACGCACGCGCTGTCGCCACTCTTGATGGGTGCGCCGTTCGTGATCGGCCAGTCGCTGATGGCGGCGATCCTGTATTTCGCGAGCGGAGACTCCGATGCCGAAGATTGACTCCGCGCCGTTCGCCTATGACGGCCTCGACCGCGTGATCCACGAGAAGGCGCGGCTCGGGGTGCTGACCTCGCTGATGGCGCATCCGAAGGGCCTTGCGTTCGGTGATCTCAAGCAGCTGTGCGGCCTGACCGACGGCAACTTGAGCCGGCATTTGCAGGTGTTGCAGGACGCCGGCCTCGTCGAAATTTTGAAGGGCTACGAAGGCAACCGGCCGCACACCACCTGCTGCCTCACCAGGACAGGGCGGCGCCGCTTCCTGGATTATCTCGCGGTGCTCGAGCAGCTCGTCCGTGATGCTGCGAGAGCCGCAAGCAACGTGGCCCCGGATTCGGAGCCCGGCATCGTGCCGACCTGAGACTCGTTGGTGCGAATGAACGTGCCGCGTTTTTTTGACAGGAGACTTTGCAGTGCAAAGTGATCTACGAACAAAACCGAACGGACGGCAAGCCGTCGATCTCAACACAAAGCTGCACGTCGGCATCATCATGGATGGCAACGGTCGCTGGGCGGTTCGCCAGGGGCTGACGCGGCATCAGGGCCACATCGCCGGCGTCGAGGCGCTGCGTCGTATCGTCGAAGTCGCGCCGAGCCAAGGCATCGGCACGCTGACGCTCTACGCCTTCTCCAGCGACAACTGGCGCAGGCCGCCGGCCGAGGTCATGGGGTTGATGGAGCTCTTGCGCTTCTATCTCGACGACGAACTCGACAAGCTCGTGCGCAACGATGTTCGCCTCACCATGATCGGCCGCCGCGATCGCATTCCTGCCGGCCTTGCGCGCGAGATCGGCCGCGCTGAGAGAGCGTCGGCAAACGGCAATGCGCTGCGCTTGCGGGTCGCGGTCGACTACTCCGCGCGCGATGCAATTCTTCAGGCCGTGGCGCGTGCGAAAAACCTGCACGAGCTCAACCGCGAAAATTTCTCCGCGCTCGTCGCCGGCGAGGCCGGCCTGCGCGATGTCGATCTCGTCATCCGCACCTCCGGCGAGCGGCGGCTATCCGACTTCCTGCTGTGGGAGAGCGCCTACGCCGAGCTCTACTTCACCGATCGGATGTGGCCCGACTTCGATACCGACGATCTCGCGCAGGCGCTCGCAAGCTTCCACAAGCGCGAGCGGCGCTTTGGCGGACTTAAGAGCGTGGCGCCGGAAGCAGTGACGAGTCTATAGGCCACGCGGCCCCAACCCGCGGGTGCGGTCCTACGAAATGTTCAGTTTGTTCTTCCGCGACAAGTGCGTGAAAGATGGGCCGACCGTGGTGCAGTTCCGGGGCGCGTCACAGGAGGCGGAGGAGGAGTCGATGGTAGTGGCGGGCCGCAAGCGCGAACCGAGAAGCAGGCCGCGTGAAATGAATTGCAGGGAGAGACGCAATTGGGCCGATAAGAAGAGCATTTGGCGCTGCTCTCTGGGCGGTTGTAGCTGCCGGGCCGATGAGCAACACGCCGGTCGCGCCTAAGCCTGTCCCATCGGCCGCCTAAATGGTTCACCCCCAACGGTTTCATAATGATAAGGTATTTTTTTATCGGGACTCCGCGAGATGAAATCAACGGCCAAGGCTGTACTCCGTGAGCCAACGTTCGATCCAAAGACATTTCTCGCCAGGATCGGCGAGGGCCGGAGCATCGCAAAATACCGAAAAGAGCAGATCGTCTTTTCGCAGGGCGAGCCGGCAGATTCGGTGTTCTACATCCAGAAGGGCAAGGTCAAAGTCACCGTGGTTTCCAAGCAAGGCAAGGAAGCCGTCGTGGCCATTCTCGATGTGGACGAATTTGTCGGCGAGGGATGCCTCGCCGGACAAACAATGCGTATCGCGACCGCAACCGCAATGACCGACGCGGTTGTGATGCGACTGGAAAGGGCTGCCATTGTCCGCGCGCTTCATGACGAGCCGGCATTCGCCGAGTTATTCATCGCGTATCTGCTGACGCGCACGATCCGCGTCGAATCGGATCTCGTCGATCAATTGTTCAACTCCAGCGAAAAGCGTCTTGCCCGGCTGCTTCTGTTGTTGGCCAACTTTGGCAAGGAAACGAAACCGGAGCCTATTATCGCGAAAATCAGTCAGGAGACCCTGGCCGAGATGATCGGCACAACCCGATCCCGCGTCAGCTTCTTCATGAATAAATTTCGAAAGCTTGGATTCATCGAATACAACGGTGGCATCGAAGTTCACAGTTCATTGTTAAACGTCGTTCTGCACGACCAGGACTGAACGTTTGTGCGCTGACCTGCGTCGGCGGCCCGTTTGCCGCGGGGTCGACGAAAGCGCCCGACCCGGGCGCCTTCTGATTTCGTTACTGGCAGAGATGATTGCGGCCATCCTCGCCACGGAACACCGTTCCCGGCTGACAAACAAAGCCATTACGCGCTGCGTAACCCGGATCGTAAGTGTAGCTATAGCTATTGTTCGCATAGGGATAGGCGGGTTCGTAGGCATATAAATCGTCGTAAGATGATTGATACCCGCCATAGTAACCGGGACCACCGCCAAGCACCGCACCGGCGACTACGCCAGCCGCAATGCCTGGCAGGATGCCCGCACCGCGGAATCCACCGCCGCGGTAACCGCCGCCGGTAAAATGAGCGCCGCCGCCGTGGAAGCCGCGATTGCCACCCTGTGCAAATGCCGGGGACGCCGTCGCGAAGGCAACTGCCAGACAGGCAGCGCCAATCGTTCCAATTCTGATCATGACTGTTTCTCCTGATGAGTCGGAGAGAGAACAGTTCCGGCTCCGCAAACGTTCCATTTCACTTGTGCCATTCGGCGCAGGGCTGCGGGCGAGGTCGCGCGTCCCTCACGGCAATGAGCAGCCCTGCTCGGCATTGGCGTCCGGCAGGCCGATATGAGCACAAACAAAGAAGCCGCCCCCACAGGAGCGGCTTCAGTTTAGCAGCACAACGTATCAGCTATCTGTTTGCGGCCTTTGAAGCGTTGCGTACTGCGTCCTTGACGTCACCTGCGACGTTGTGGAGATCGCCCTTGGTCTTGTCGACCTTGCCTTCCGTCTCGAGCTTCTTGTCGCCGGTCAGTTTGCCGGCCGTTTCCTTGACGGCGCCCTTGGCCTTGTCGGCGGCGCCCTTGATGTGCTCGCGATCCATAGTTCCATTCCTTCGATTTTGGGGATGCTTGATAATGCCCCTTCCGACAAAACGTTCCGGGGCGCCTATCTCCGGCGCGAGGCGCTGGAAGTTCCATTACCGGAAGAACGTCCGCGCATGAGAAATTGCGAGCAGCTCAAGCGCGTAACGGCACGCGCGGAAAACGCGAGGCAATCGGTCGACCTAAGTCCTTGACGGCCTCAACAAAGAAACGCTGCTGGATTTTTGCGCGGTCCGGCGATCCCGGCCTTAACCGAAATCGCCGATGCAATTATCGACGATAGTATCCGCCGCCATAAGGACCGTTGCCATAATAACGTGGTGCGGGCTGATATCCGTAACCGTTATTGTAGTACCCGTTATTGTTGTACCCATTGTTGTAGTAATCGCTGCGCTGCTGCTGAGCGGCAATCGCCCCGATGGTGCCTATTGCCATCCCCATGGCGGCAAGCCCCGCCGCGTTGCCCCCGTTGCGATAGTGTCGGTAGTGCCGAACCGCAATCAAGCCATCGTTTGAAGCCGCGATGGTCGAGGCCTCTTTGGGGCTCTGGCTGGGACCCGCCATCGCCAGCGGCGTCGCCACTGTGAGGACAAGCATCGCAATCGCCGCGCAGGCCACAGTGCGGCCAAAGCGTCGTGGCTCATGATTTTGCATCTGAAATCTCTCTTTAGGTCAGGGGTGCGCCGGATCGCCTCGCGATCGGCACTTATTGATCATGATCAACCTGCCGCTACAGGAAGTCTGGTCAAATTTGATCAAAATAGGGCGTGGAAGCTCAGGTCGATGACGATGTCCTGTTTTGCTCAGCCCGCCCGCAAGTTGGGGTCTAGAGTTGATAGCAGTGTCGGAGGCTGAAAGAGACTGACATGCAAATCGTTCCGCAAATCACGTTCGAAGGTCTCGATGCGTCCGCTGCCACCCGCGAGGCAATTCTGAATGAAATCGCGCGGCTCGAAGTGCACAGCAAACGCATTACAGGTTGCCGCGTGACGGTGATCGCGCCCAGTCACAAGCACCGCCACGGCCCTGGCTTCGAGGTTCACATCTTGGTCACGACGCCGCCGCACGAAGACATCCTGGTGAATCGCACGACGCCCGATGACGCGCGGCACGAGCATGTCGAAGTCGCGATCAAAGACGCTTTCTCCGCTGCCAGGCGGCAACTGGATAGCCTTTCCGGCAGAGATTGATCCGTCGCGCGAGTGAGCCAATTGAGTTGGTGAGAGGCGTGTAGCTGATGAAAGAGGCGGACGTAATGATGCAAGCTAAAGCCACGGCCCCGTCTCCGGCTGTCTTTGTGCTTGAGATCGAGGGTCGAACAATTTTGGCGTTCAAGGCCTCGACCCATCGCCAAGCTCAAGAACTCGGCAAGGAAGAGTGGCTGCGGGAGGACTTGAAGCATATGACCGCTGGCCATGCGCCGCTTTGGGATGGCAGGGCGCGGATCAAGGTGCGCCGTGCTCAGCCTGAGGAAGCAGTTCGCTACGCTGAGGCGAAGGTGGAGAACGCCGCGGGCGACCTGCCTTTGGTTTACCTCGTTCAGCGCGATGATGAGCCGGATGCAAGCGGGCCCGGTCCTCAGGGTGCATTTCCGCCTCGACGATAACAGACGCTGCTTGCCGTAACATGCTGGATATCGGCTTAGCCGATATGCAGCGCGCGCTGCGATCCTTTCGTGCGCGCGCTCTCCATGTGACTCGGAGAGCCGGGTGAACGAGTGTTCACGCAATAAACCCGTCTAGTCTGGAACGGACGCTCAAGCCTTCGAGTTGTGTCAGTGGGGCTATTCCAGGAGACATACTATGAGAAAGACTTTTTTGATTTCTGTTTCTGCCGCCGCATTGATCGCGGCAAGCGGCTGCGCTTTTGCGCAAGGTCCGAACACGCAGAGCGCACCCACCAGCCAAAGTGCGCAGGGCTCAACACAGAACGTACCGGCAGAGAAAATCGCGCCGAGGATGAATCGGAGTGAGACCCCCGACGCCAAGGCGAAGGTTGAGGGCAAGACAATCGGCCAGGTCGAGCAAAAGGGTCCGACCGATCTCGCAGCTCCCAAGCGCGCCGAAGGTGATGTGAAGAAGGACGATACCAAGGCCAAGGCTATGGAGAACAAGGCTACGGAGAACAAGCCCGATATGAAGCCGAACGACAAGGCTGCGTCAGAGATGAACGCGGACAAGTCAAAGGCTGAAATGAAGGGCAACCCGAAAGCCGCCAGCGACACGAAGACCGGGGTTACCACCGGACAGGCCGCGGCAGGGTCGAAGCAACTCTCTGTAGAGCAGCGCGCTACGATCCACTCGGTCGTCAGGGAGCACAAGGTTCAGCCGGCCAACAACGTCAACTTCGCGATCACGGTGGGCACCGCTGTCCCCCGCACCATGAAGTTCTATCCGGTCCCGGCCGAATTCGTAACGATCAATCGCGAGTGGCGAGGATTTGAATACTTTCTCGTCGGCGATCGGATTGTCATCGTGAATCCGCGAACCCTCGAGATCGTCGCGGTTGTCGAAGCGTAACGCAATCAGAAGCGTAACGGAGTATCAAAGGGTCGGCTCTCGCAGCCGACCCTTTTTTCAATCCACCGGAGTTTGAGGTACACTGCCGCTCGGTTGACCGAACCGTACGCTCGTTACTGTCCACCGATCCCGTCCGACCCGGAATCTTTCGCGGAGAGCGGCGCGACGGAGGTTGTCGAGACGGTTGTGTCCGTTGTCGTCGCTCGATAGCTCTGCGCAAGCAGCGATATCGCCGTCACGAAAGCCAGCCACGCCAGGAAGAGCATCGTGCGCCGCGCATGGGCCTTCCGGGTGTCGAGCGTTACCGTCGCGGTTACGTCCGGTTGCGGCAGCAGCGAAACAAGGCGCGCCGAAATCGTGTTCGCTTGAGCCGGATCCCAGCCGTTCGCGGCCGCCAGATCCAGCGAGGAAACCAGGGACATCTCGGCTTTTGCTTTCGGCATCGCCGCAAGGCGAGCCGCTTCCTTCCAGGGGTCGCGGTTGATTTGGGCGAGTGCCGAGAGAACGCTGAGCTGCAGCCCGTTGGGGTCTTCGCAGACCGGCGCGAACAGAAAGCAATCAAATTGAGTGGTCAGTCCCCACCCGGATAGGCGGCTGTCCATGATGCTAACCTGTTGCTCCGTTAACCGAGCGCGCTTTGCTCGCGACTGTCACAGGCGAGCGGAACGAGATCGCGAGGAGTGTTCCACCTCCGTTATTGCCGCTCGTGATGCGCAGCTTGCCGCCGATCTGCTTGACGAACTCCTGGACGATCTTCATCCCGAGCCCGTTGCTCTCATCGAGCCTGAACCCCACCGGTAACCCCGGCCCGTCATCCTCAACCGACAACAAATGGCTATGAGGTGACGGCGTTTCGAATCGGACGATGATTTTGCCCTTGGCATGTTTCGCTGAATTCGTGATTAGCTCACTGACGATGAAGCCAAGAGGAATCGCGAGTGCCGTTGGAATTCTGCAGCTCGTGCCTTGAACAGTGATGGTATCGGTTGGTGAATCGGGAAACACCAGGCTGGCTAGGTCTTCCGACAGACGATCGAGATATTGTTTGAACTCGACGTGTTTTTCATCATCGAGAAGATGCAGCTGCCGATGCACGTGTCCGAAAGCAACGATGCGATTGACGGCGACCGTTAATTGAGCGGCAGCCTCTGGCGACGCCGCGCGGCTTTGCGCCGTCAGCAGGCTGGCAATCATTTGAATACCGTTCAGAAGGCGATGGTCGAATTCTTTCGCCTGTGCGCTGTAGCGGCGCGATAGATCTTGTTTTCCTGCCGTAGCGCATGTTCGCGTGCGAGCGAGGCCTGCAATTCGAGCTGCGTCGCAAACTGGCTGGTCCAGGATCGCGTTTCGCGCCAGACCTCACCCGACCCGGAAATTGAAGGGGGGTTTGCAGGTCGCCATCGATCAATTCATGATGCTGCCTCCGAAATATTCAGGAGGTCGGACGAGGCTCGCTCAAACAGCTCAACATGGTTCGTCTGCAGTGAACGAGAGCCGAGTCCTTCGTCTCCCGTGCGTCAATGTCGTACTGCAGCGGCGTTCAAGCTGGTCCGAATTGCTCACCATCGGAAAATAAATGGCTGGCGGATAACTGGCACGGCGAGCGAAAGGCCCCGGCTGGTGGTAGCCGGGGCCGGGGCCTTCTCCAGGACGTCGGGAACACAATGTGGGGCGCATTGGAGACGTCCGAGGCAATAAGCATGAGGCAAACACGGGCCGAAAACTGAGCAAAATCGAACACCCCAATCTTGCATTTGAATCTATCAATAGCCGATGAATCCTGCTCGCTCGAACCGCTTGCAAGTCTGAAATCCTCAGCCGTTGCATGCCCGAGTGAGCAGAAGGCGGACGCGACGCGTTCCGCAACCTCTGGAAAGAGATCATGGAACACGACCCGATACTGAGCGCTGTTGACCGCACTTTATCCATTTATCTCCTGATGAATCAGCATAGCCGGGAAGAGCAGCAGCTTGCGCGCACGGCGCTGAAGCTGGAGTTCGACCAATTGATCGCGAATGGAGAACACCAGGAGCGGCTCGTCGTCAAAGGGCTCACGCTGTTGAGACAACTTGACGAGCGGAAACCGGCGAAGCGGGCACGCGATCGGCTGTCGCCAATGCAGATATAATCATTGTTGACGGAACTCTTCGATCGCCATGGCCGTTGAGGTGCTGGTCCCCGTGTGAACGGGACCGGCGACAAGCCGAAGTCAGCATCCTCAAAATGAACAAATCTCTCACTGCCTGGGCGATATTCGCGCTCCTGGCGACCTTCTCGATTGTCTTCTCGAGCTTTGCGCCGCAGGTGGAGGCACGCGAAACGGTCGCCCAGACCAAAGCAGACCGACTGGTTGTCCATTCGGCTGCAGAGATTTGTTCGCATCAGGTCTGGCCTCACTTCGACACCTCTTGCCTACGCAAGGCTGGATCTTCAGCTCTGGTTCAAAAAGCACGTCTGGTCAGTGCGTCGCCGGGCGAGCAATCTCGGAGATAGAGACATGACGAAATTGCGCGCAGTTGCCTTTGGCTTCGTCGCCGCGGCATGCCTAACCGCACCCGCTCTTGCTCAGACGCCTTACGACGGGCTGTGGAACGTCACTGTTCTGACGCGGGCTGGAAGCTGTGAGCCGTCCAGCCAGTACCCGCTCATGGTCAAGGACGGCAAGGTTTCGGGCTCCGCAGACGTCTCAGGCAGTGTTGGCTCGGCCGGCCTGGTCAAAGTCTCGATCCGCGGTGCCTACGCCAACGGCCAGCTCAATGGCAACGGCGGCTTCGGCAGATGGAACGGTGCCTCTGGCGGTATTGCATGCAGCGGCCGCTGGGAAGCTTCACGTCAATAGCCGAGCAAATCTGCATGTCGCGCCACACCAAGATGCCGCCTGTGCCACCCGCCAATCGCAGCCCGAGGGAGCGCGACGATGCTCCCGAGGCAAAAGAACGGGCCGTCAAAAACACGGCGGAAACGAACACCGCAGAGCAGGGCGCGACAGCCAATATCAGACAAAACACGACCAATGCGGGCTACTTCAAGGGCAGGCGCATGAAGTAACGGATTACATTTCAGGCGCGGTCGCTAAACGTCGCCAGACGATATCGCCTCAATCGATTCTTGAGCGCTCGCAGCCGTCTTGCGCAGGCGTCGGCCGCTCTTCCCTGGCCTTCCGAAGGTGGCTGTTCATGAGTACTTTGAATCGTTCCGTAGTCCCGCCAGTCGTTCTCGTCGTGGAAGATGAGATGCTGCCGCGCATGCGAGCAATCGATATAGTGGAAGACGCCGGCTATACCTCGGTTGAGGCGGTGGATGCCGACGAAGCATTCGCCGTTCTCGAATCCAGATCCGATGTCGCGCTGCTGCTCACCGACATTCAAATGCCCGGCAGCATGGATGGACTAAAGCTGGCGCACGCGGTTCACAAGCGATGGCCGCCGATCAAGATCATCCTGGTGTCCGGGCAATTGCAGTCGGCCGAACTCGATATTCCGGCAGATAGTCGTTTCCTGCAAAAGCCGCTCGAGGCCGCGAGAATCATAGCGCAAATGCAGTGCATGTTGCGCGGTGCCGAAGGTCACTGATCGAAAGCGATGACTGCATCAGGCGGTCGAGCTCCGCATCCCGGCGCTGAAGCAGAGATCGCATCATCGAAACAGCTAATGCGAGACCAGGCAAAGGGTGTTACTTAGTCAACAATGTTCGAAAATGATCGTTGGGGACACGCTGATTGATGGTTGACCCGGCACCATCGCAGGAGGCTCTGGCCGCAGAGAATGTCAGTCTCCGGCTGCTCCTGACGCAGGCCGAAATCAACGCCCGAGGCCTGCTGGCGCAGGTCGGAATCGACGCCAAGGAGCGCGAAGCGTCGGATAAGCTCCAGAAGCTTATCCTCGAAGAATTGCACCATCGCATCAAGAATACCCTGGCAACGGTGAGCGCCATTGCGTCGCAGAGCCTTCGCAATGCGCCAGGCATCGAGGCCGGACAGCGCGCCATCGAAGCGAGGTTGCTGGCGTTGGGACGCGCGCACGATCTGCTTTTGCAGGCGCGATGGATTTCCGCCGATCTTGGGACGATTGTTCGAAGCGCGACGGACCCCTTCGACAATCCTGGTGCGGCAAGGTTCTCCTTCGCTGGACCGGATGTTCAGATTGGCTCCGCCGCGGTCATCGCGATCGCGATGACCTTCAACGAGCTCTGCACCAACACGACGAAATTTGGCGCTCTATCGGTACCTGCCGGTCGCGTCGACGTTGCATGGACAATCGACGGACCGATACAGCAGCGGTTGCGTCTCACCTGGAGCGAAAGAGCGGGCCCGGTGGTTCAGGCGCCCATCAGGCGGAGTTTTGGTACCCGCTTGATCGAGACGCTCGGCAAGCAGCTGAAGGGCGACGTCCACTTGAGCTACGAGCCAGGCGGCTTTGTTTATGCGCTCGACGTGCCGCTGGCGTCGTTGGCGTCATCGCCGGACAAATAGCCGAACGCAGGGCTGCATGTTGTGTCGACCGTGCATCGCGGCACCGGTATGGGTGTGCATTTCCGCTGGGGACGACAACAGCCCGCGCAGGCGGCCTTGATCGTCGATCAGATCACGACTAGTCTCAAGTATTATGGTCATCATTCAATGAGCACAGAACATGGCTGAATCCGTGCGGCGCGACGCCAGCCCTTCCGTCCAAGATGTTGCTCTCATCATTGGCGGCGGCCCCGGCATCAGCGCCAGTTGCGCCAGGCTGTTCGCCGACAACGGCATGCGGGTCGCGATCGCGGCCAGAACGCCGGACAAACCGGTCCTCCTGAATCTGGAAAAGACGCACGGCGTGCGCCGTTACGCCTGCGATGCGAGCGACCCGGCGGCCGTGGCGTCACTGTTCCAGAATGTTGTTCGCGATCTTGGGTCGCCTACGCTGCTCGTGCACAACATCGACGGCCGGGTGCCCGGCATTTTCGGCAAGAAAATCACCGAAGCCGAGCCGGGCATGGTGTTCGACACGGTCCGCAACTCCGCTTTCTCAGCTTTTCTGGTCGGCCAGCAGGCCGCGCGGCTGATGCGCGACAACACGCCGAACACCAACGGCGCACGGGGAACGATCATCTTCACCAACGCCAGTGCGGCGCTGAAAGGCTTTCCGGCGAGCGGGGCGTTCGCCATGGCCTGTCACGCCAAGGCCGGCTTGGCCCAGAGCATGGCGCGAGAGCTGATGCCGCAGGGTATCCATGTTGCACAGGTGCCGATCGACGCCGCCATTGGTTTCACCCAAGAGGATGGCAGCCGCGCGCACCGGCGCGCAGGGGCAACGGTCGACGACAACATGGCCGACCCGGACCGCATCGCCGAAACCTATCTGCAACTGCATAGGCAGCATCGGTCGACGTGGGCGTTCGAAGTCGTACTGCGCCCGTGGGCCGAGAAATGGTGATGGCCGATGAAGAAACGCGTCTGCTCTCTCACAGCATAGTTCGCAAACGCTGTTCTCGCGTTCCATGCAAATGGCAACGCGTTTCTTTGCAGGCACAGGCGATATATTCCGCCTCCCTTGCTTGTAACCGGCGCCTTCTCGGCCACGTTGGGGAAACGCCAACTGTACGGGATTCTTGATGTTCGTCGTTAAAACGCTCACGGACGATCCGGTCTACAAGGCCTTTGCGGTTCGCGGGGCGGCGCAACGATGGGCGGAGGGCGATGCCTATCTCGAGCACGGGGCACAACAGTGCCAGATCTATCGGACGGTTGGAGGCCTGACCCGAACCCAGGCTATTGCCGCGGTGAAATTGGGCAAGGCCGAACGCCTGCTCACGGTTTTCCGACGAGCCGGAGCCGACCGGACTGAAGACACCGAAGCCGGCTCCTAGCGGAGATCGTTCGATTGCGGACACTGTCAGTCAACGCGTTGCTTCGTAAGGCGTCCACCACAATTTGCCGACTCTGGAGAGTCTGATGGCGCGAGAAACGATCTATTTCGTGCAGGCGTTCAAGGCTGGCAGGGGATCCAACCTGAAAGCGCAACAAGCGATCTCGTGCAAATCGGTCGAGGGCGCTCGACGCACGGCCGAAAGGCTGGCGGCGAACAGTGTGGGCGTTGTTGCATTTTCATCAACGGGAGATGCGGAAGCTGGCGACTACGATGAAGAGCCAACCGTGTTCTTCAGGTCGGGACGCTTGCCCGCGGCGTTCGATTAACGCGTCGGAGATCTTGTGGATGTCCCGCCGATTGAACGGACCGCCTGAAGCGTGGTGAATTCAAGTCGGTCGTTCCGCTCCCTTGCAAGGAGGGGTTGGGGTCGAGTTGCGAGGCGGAAGTCCCGCTCTAGAAATCCGCTGCGTCCAGTTCGTAAGAGCCCTTGCGGCCCCGTGCGTAAACCTTCTCGGCGGTGTGGCAGATCAGCTTTCGATGCTCGTCAAAGGCGCCGAGAACCGCAATCTCATCCGGCCGCAGGTTGGGGACGAGCCTCGTCAGCGCCGCGCGTGTCACGAAGAACGAACATTCCATCGAACTGTCGTAGCCCCAGAAGCGGACCGCGTCGCGCGTCGTGTCGAAGCTTCGGCTGAGATTGGGAAATCGCAAGGTCATGTTTTTTTCTCGTATGGAGCACGCCACCGTGCGTACGGCCGGGTGAGTCGCGAGATCCAAGGCGCAGCGTCGAATTCAGGCGCCGTCCAGCAATCTGGCGAAATCCGCAAGTACTGCTTCGACCAGGCGGTGATGCAACGTGTCCTCGCGACCGAGTGTCGCCTGATAGTGAGTCAGGAGATAGCGCGCCTTGACAGCAGCTTCAGGCCACGAACTCGCCGGCAACGCGAGCAGCTGGGCTTCCAGCTCGCTCTGGCGCTGGCGCAGCATCTGGCTGTTGGTCTCGACCTCGAGCAGCAGGCGGCGGATTTCCGTCGCCTTCTGTGCGGCCATGCCGCGATGCTTGTCGAGATCGACCGGATTATCATTGTCAGTCACGGGAGGTGACCTTGTCGTTGCGCTGCGCATCTGAAAGATCAATCGCGCTGGTCGCAATCATTTCCGTCGCGCTGGCATGGGGCCACTCGCCGGGGACCATGATCATCGTCGCGACGCGACGATAGCAGGGAAACGACAGACCCTCGATCATTTCCTCGTCGGTCAGGACATCGTAGGAGCCTGGCGGAAACAGCCGATCGACCCCCTTCAGGCGGAAGGGATGATCGAACACCAGCGTTTCGTTGCGCGATCGGGTCGTCACGCCTTGCCTGGCTTTCGCGGCAGCGGAAACCCTTCATCCTCGTAGAGCTGGCGAATTTGTCCCGCGCCCAGCCGCTCGTCGTTCACTTCGAGGAACGTTCCGGGCAGCAGCGCCGGTGGAAGAATTTCCATGGCGAATTGAATTGCGTCGGCGGCGCTTGCAAAGCGGCGATAGGTGATCTGCTTGGATCGCTTTCGGCTACGCTGCGGAAAGAGCTCTGCGTCGGCGCTATAGTCAAACATGAGCGACCATGGGCTCTTTGATGACCAATAGCCAGAGGTTTCTTTTCCGGCCGCGGGGTATTTCGCGGTTCCGCTGTCTTGTCGTACGGGCGTTCGTCGCCATTTCGACTATAGTGCCCTGACTGATGCGTGCCGACTTCTGAGCCCATCATCCGCTGCGGCGATCGAGTCGCGGCCAGGAATCTTCATCTGAAGAATTTTATCTCAAATAAGAATCTTCGTCTCGATAGAGCACCGCCTGGACAACGCCATGAATGAACGACTGGCCACTCTGATCAAGGCGCGCGAGCGCATGATCGAAGACCGCGACCCGTTCGCGAAGGTTCTCGCCGGCCCGCTCGACCGCGATCGGTCGGAGCGCGCGCGTACCAGATTTGTGGAGCTGCAGAATCTGATCGAAGCGATTGAACGCGCGATCAGGAGCGAACAGCAGTCCGCTGAGGTTGCGGCCACGCAACCGACACCGCGATGAACCAACCGGAAAGACTCAAGCGAATTGTCGACTACCGCTTTCCCGCCTGGCTGATCGCAGTCGTCGTGCTCGGACTGGTCGTTGCCATCAAGTTCGTGACGGGATGACGCCTGTCGGCATGCGAGCGGCCGCGCCGCTATCCAAGGAGCAAGCAATGAAGAAGCCAGCGTTGATGGAGATGCCGGTCCAGGATGAACCGCAGCCGACAAACATCGGTCGCGCAGATATCACTCCAAGGAGCGGATTCATTCTCGAGATCGATGGTCGGATGAAGAATCAGTTCGAGAGCGAAAGCGATGCCCGCGCGGAAGCCGTTCAGTTGAAGGCGCGCTTTCCGATGCTTCAGGTCAAGATCTATGATGCCGTCGAGAAGACGCGCACGCTGGTCTCGGCCGCTACCGACGAGCCGGCGGGCGCCAAGGCTCGTGTCGAGATCGCATAGCGCGATGTACATCGTGAAGGTCTGCTCCGGCTTCGAAGCGCCGAGTATCGCGCCGCCGTTTGCCAACATTGAGCAGGCCTTGAGCTGGATTGCCGGATACGCCTGGAAGGAATTCGATGGCGATGCCGATCACGCCGACATCTTCGAATTCGAGGGAACGAATCGCCGGATCGCCCTGCGCGAGGCCAGAGCCGGTTCCGGAACGCTGATCAGGACGATACAAAGACCACCGACGCCGGAAGAGTGTCGACGTGCTGCGCGCTTGACGGTGCCGGCGAGCGGGTGATCTGGCACGGAGTTGTCCAGGGCGGACTTGTCCAGGACAGACTTGTCCAGGACAGTCTCGGCGCAGAGGCCGCTCGACGTTCGTGTGATGCAACATTCGATTGTAATGATCGCCTAATTGTCGTACGACGACAGCCACTTAGCGCTCCAGAGCGGAAGGAAAGTCGTTGGCGAAGACGAGGATTGCTGGTCCCGGTGTAGAAACTCCCGTCGATAAAAGGAACCGGCTCCTCGCCGAGGGCAAGGTCGCGATGGCTGAACACGTCGCGAGAGCCGCGGCGATCGACAAGAATACACAGCGGCTGCGGGCGTTGCGACTTGCCAAGGAAGCCGCAGATCGCGAGGCCGCCTTGTTGAACCCGCCGCCGGAAAAGCCGAAGCGCAAGACGGCTTCCAGGAAATAGCATCTCGAAGCCAGGATTCATGCGGCGCGACTGGCTCACCAGACAAGCAGCGGGAAACGAAGAAGCGTCCGGTTTCGCGGCGAGGCGTCAGCCTGGGCGACGAAAGGATTTTTCATGCGCTACTTCTTCCACGTCTCCTACGGCAAAATGGCCTGGGACAGCGAAGGGACCGAACTTCAGGACATTGCCGAGGCCCGAAGTGCAGCCGTAAGGCTGTCAGGAGCATTGCTTTCGGACATCGACGATGGCCAGCTATGGCGGGGCACCCCGTGGCGTCTTTGGGTGACCGAGGGTCCCAACGGGACCGGCAATACAGTCCTGGCTCTCAGTTTTGTCGCGGACTATGGCGCGTGGGATACCAATCCGCATGGCCATAAGAACTCACGCAAATTGAAATCCCCCTTCAGCTGATCGCGTCTGGCGGCTCATGCTTGCTTATCGTGGCGGCCGATCATTTGGAGCACGGCTAGTCGTCGAGGCGTTCGGGAACTTGCCTTTTTGGTCCGGTTTCTTCGGTGCTGCGATCAGGCCCTCATGTATCGCTTTCTTGCGCTGAAGCTTGCGCCTGCGACGGACCGCTTCGGACTTCTCTCTCGTGATTTTTTCCGACGGCTTCTCGTAGAAGCGCCGGCGCTTCATTTCCCTGAACAAGCCCTCCCGCTGCAATTTCCTCTTAAGCATGCGTAGTGCCTGGTCGATATTGTTGTCACGGACAAAGACCTGCAAATCCTTCACTCCTTGCGAGGTTTGAATGGCGGTCAGGACCGGCACAGTAGGGTCACAGCGGAGCCACCGGCGGCAGCCAAATTTCAGTCGGCGCTCGAATCCGGAGTGCTGTACGGAGGCAATTCGTGACGACCAGCTGCGGCGCGACCGGTGACGTCGAACGAGGTCTCCTGGTTGCAAGACTCGGCAGTCAAACACAATGAACGCGGATCGTTCGGAAGCTGACAAAGTCCAGCTTCAGCGATGTCGTCCCGGGCGGCGCGTCGCGCAAATAGCCGCCGATGCGCTTGAGCTTCGTTCGACGATGTCGATGCGGCAAGAAGGTTAAGAACCGGTCACCACAATCTCGCCTTTTCGACAAGACGAGCACAGTCAGATCCTTACCGACGGTCTTGGGAAGATGGGCCCTAAGCGGATAAATAGCCAGCCTTTCTTGGCCGGGATCATAGCCCTTGTGGAATCCGCGCCGATGCACTATGTCCACCGCATCGAGTTTCGGCCGAACGACTTGGCCTCGCCGCGCGCTATGCGTCGGACTGACGACCTCCCTCCAAATCTCGATTGATCTATCGGCCGTCGCGATCGCGCGGCCGACCCAAACACGTATCGAAAGAAGTCTCTATATGTCGCAAGGAATCGTGAAGTGGTTTAACAGCCAAAAAGGCTTTGGCTTCATCCAGCCGGACGATGGCAGCAAGGATGTCTTCGTGCACATCAGCGCCGTCGAACGCGCGGGGATGCACAGCCTCAACGAAGGACAAAAAGTCCAGTATGAGGTTGTTGCCGACCGAAGGACTGGCAAGTCATCGGCAGACAATCTGAGCGCCGTCTGATCGGCCGCGCCGACACCATTTCACCTTGATCACGGATGTACTGGCAAGGTTTGTGGTTATTTGACTGACCCGCGTCCGGCTCGCCGTACGCGGGTTTTTGCTGATGATTTTTTACTTCCGGCATCGGCGATTTGCGCTGTCCCATCGAACGACCGACCAGGCGATTGAGCGTTGGTGCGATCGCTGTCGATGCAGCGCCGGCGATGGAGCAAGAATCGACCTGCAGGTTGCGTGCGAGCCGCATGATCGAGTCGATCCGTTTTAGTGCTACTATCTCACGTGATATGCCGCTACGCTCAAGGCAGCGACTGCGATCCATCGAGATCCTGCAGCGTTAGGCCCGGCGCGCGGACCGGTACGCTGCGCCGGGCCGCCTGACGGCACCAATGGCCGGGCAAGATTTGTTGCGACAGCACGTCTTTCGTCCTGTAGAGCATACCTAGAGCGAATTGGGACCGCGAACACATGTCTGAAGAAGGCTCACTCAATGTGTTGCTCGCGGAGATCCTCGAGGATTTCCAGGATTCTTTGAAAGCGGCCAGGAACGTTGCGGCGAAGCGAAAAATTCGCGACCGCGTTGACCGGGTCAAGCGCGCCATCGCTCAAAATGAGCGATTGTTGTCCGATGTCGTGATCAGGCAACTGCCGCGGCCCGCTAACGACTGACCTGCTGACCTGATCGTCGGCCTCTGACCATTGATCCAAGCGGGACGTGTTTCGGACTATTGCGCTCTGAAACGCTCCGTCTCCTCAACCGAGACGGGAAGCCCCTCGATCTCCCGAGGCAGCTTCGCCTTCTCGAAACCGGGGTCCGCCATGATCACAAGCTTATGGTTGCCCGCGTCGTCTGCCCGCACGCCAACGCCATGAACGCCAGGCGTCTTGAGCAGCGCAAGACTATGCCGATCCTTGATGGCGAGAGCTTCGTCGCTTGTGAGCTTGGTCATCCTCTGCTTTTAGCATTAAACGCTAGGTTACCAAAGTCACGTTGAGCGCCTGCAGAACATCTTCGATGTGGTTGGCCAGGGTGTGAGAGGCGGAACCGGCGAACAGGAGGCCGACCGCCATTTGGCTATCGCGCTCCAGGATCAACGAGCCGGAAT
Organism: uncultured Alphaproteobacteria bacterium; assembly: GCA_963763485.1. GTDB lineage: Bacteria > Pseudomonadota > Alphaproteobacteria > Rhizobiales > Xanthobacteraceae > CAWCKS01. Next base: position 469,414 of record CAVXOW010000005.1, read on the forward strand.
CGCCGGGTTGACTGAATACCGAACGGTTCAGGCCAACGACAACGATCTGGTTCTTGAAAACGACGGTTCCCTGATCGTAGTCGACGCTCGTATCGGTGTTGACCATGGTCACACGCCCAGCCGTGTAAAACGAGGTCCGGCCAAATTTGTGGACCACCATATCTTGCCTGGCCGCCGTCACGCCTCTGGCAGCACCGATGTAAAGGATGTCCTTCGAAACCAGATTGGGGGAAGTCACCTCCGCCATCGCGCAATCCACCAGTGCTGGCTGCGGGTCGAACGGAATGAATTTCGACAATTTGGCGATTTGCGCTTTCGTGCTGCCCGCCGGCAAATCGAGCAGACCCTGCTGATAAATTGGCGAGCCGACGGCGAGTTGTCCCTCGTTCGCCAGAACGTGGCTGTTGCTAAGCAGGTATTGGGTACCAGTCGCGTCCCTGACAAGACCGCCGAACGTCCCCGCCATGATGGGGGAGCCCCCGGGAAACTCAAAACCGATCGAACTGCCGGGCTGCGCCGGTCTGATCGTCGTGCGGGGATCCGGATAGGAAGTCATCGGGCGGAAGGTGCCGACTTCCTCGACGTCGACATGCATGCCCTCAAACATTTCCGGCAGCATGTGCTGCGGGGGAATCATGCTCTTGGTGTATTTGACGCGAACGAGAAGCCTGACGGACATCAGACCGGTCGGCATTCCGCCGCTGATCATTTCGCCAATGCCGACGCCAACCACGTTCACCGCGGGATCCGGGCTGGTCGCTGCCGCCTGCGCCCTGAAATTTGTCGGGTTCGTGGAATGCAGCCAGCGTTTGCTCAATTCAGCCTTCGCCGCCAGCAGGTCGCCCGAAACCAGGTAGGATTGCGCGGTTACGAACGGTGCGGCGGCGGGAGGCGAAACCGGCTCCGTACGCGCAGCCTGGGAATAGAGCCGCTCCGGCATTGCCGGGCTCGGAATGTCGGTACCGATCAGATCCTGCAGATCGGCCTGATATTCACCAAAATAGGCGTCCCATGGCATGCGGAACGCGCCCTCCGGCGTCGCCTCGCCGGACAGCGCGAGCCTCGGCATCGCGCTTTCGGCCGAAACCTTTTGGCGCGCAAGGTGGTCCCAGTCGTAGACGAAAATCTGCTGGAAATACTGCGCGGCCGTCTTGCTGAACAGGATGAGGCTGGCGTCGCGATTGTACACTGTACCGTCGCCCGACCAGTTGTGGCTGCCGACAGCCACGATCTCGCCGTCGACGATAATGCCCTTGTTGTGGCATGACTTCTGCAGCTTGACCTTGGACATGTCGAAGCCGTTGGTCTTCAGGGCTTCAAGCATCGGCCGAGTGTCGCCGATATCGCGCAAGATGATGCGAACATCGACGCCGTCGTCGATCTTGCCGCGCAGCGCATCAACGAGGGCCGCAAATTTCGGCGGGTTCTTGCTCTCGTCGACGTTGATCTTGATATACTGGTTCTGGAAATAGAGCGTCGTCTTGGCTTGCGAAATCAGCTCGAGAATGTGGTCGGCATAGTTGTCCGGCGTCAGCAGCGGCTGCACGGTTTCGGTGCGAGCGATGTCGATGTCCTTGGGCGCGAAATATTCTGCGGCGGCCGCCTCCGCGACAAGATCTTCCGGCACGAACAAGTCGGGGCGCACTGCCGCCTGCGGCGACACATTCAGCGGCGCTGCCTGCTCCTCGTCATACTTAATGAAGGCTTCATAGGTCCGGGCGAGCCTCTGGTCATTGACGATGACGTGCCATTCGCGGTTGTAGATCGTCTGCACGTTCGGCAGGCCCCGGTCGGCCCCCAGCGGATCGATGTCCGGCTGGTTCGACGACTGCCAGTTGCCGCTCGACAGCCAGAACGCGGTACCATCGCGCACCGCAACCTTAATGTGATAGGCCGTCGGGAAAATTCCCTGCTCGACCTTGCCTTTGCGCGTCACGGCAGCCCAGACAAAACTGAATTTCGATCGCAGTTTCTGCGTGAGGTCCTTGCGAACTGTGTCCTCGGTGAAGTCGCCGGACTTCGGATTGTTGGGCTCGCCGCCGTTGGCGAGTGACTGACCGGGATCGAGGATCAGCGAGAATGACGAATTATTCTGCGCGGACGTCGCCTCGATTGTCCGCATGATGTGCGGGGCGGTGAAATCGTACATGGCCACCGTCAGCCGGGTCTTCGTCTGCTGCAGAAACCCCGACAGGGTCGGCCAGCCGGCATCCGGGCTGGCGTGGCACTTGATCGCGAAGGGCCCGTTGACGGGCTCGAGCTGAACATTGTCTGGCGGCACATATTTGCTCTCACGCACCAATTGCGCAGAAACGTCCGTCAGGGCGAAAGCCTGCTCGGGCTGCCTGGCGCTGGGTACGGCAAAGCCTTCCGGATTAACCGGGTCAACTCCAATCGCGCGGCCCTGGCGCATCGCCTGAGAGACGAGTTGCTGGACCGGCGTCGCAATGGCGACGTCGACATCCACATTCTCGATTCGGTCCGGAATGCGCACCGCCGATGGTACGGCGGCTGGCTGCAGCTTCTGATCGACGATGGCGACGATACAGGGCTCGTCCGTGATCCAGCCGTCCTTGAAGCGATATCCCGCCCGTACGCCGAGGACGCCTGGAATTGCGAGCAGCTGCTGACGATTGCGCTCGAGGACGTCATCGATGACCTGAAATCGCCGGCGGTCCTCCGGCTTGACCGGCGTCGTCCCAAGCCTGGGAAACGCCTTCGCGCCGAGAAGGTATCCGCCCGATTGATAGCCTCTCAAACGGACATTGGTGCCGATCAGCGGCCTGAACTGGGCCTGCGTACTCTTTCTGGCCGCGTCCAGGCCCGTCTCGTTTGTTGGCAGGGCATTTGAGGTGAGGACTTCGACCGAAAGCCCGCCGATTGATAATGTGGTCCGATTGCCGGCTGACGCGAGCAATCCGAATATTACCGCAAGTTTGCCGCCAGCTACTTCAGCCTGCGCTGACTGCGCGGCAGGACGCTTCGTCCTTTTGGAGCGAGCACGCTTGGTCATATGAAATCCCTCGATGCTTTCACGTCGGCGAATTGAAGTCTTTGACGATGCTCTCCGCAGTTCGGAGCGCCAGCGCCGACAGGGTGAGCGTCGGATTGGCGGTGCCCACAGTCGGAAACGTGCCGCTCCCCACCAGATAAAGGTTGTGGTGGTCATGCGAGCGCTGCCAGGAATCGACGACCGATGCCTTCCGATCGGTGCCCATACGGTAAGTGCCCATGACGTGACCCGCGCCGCCATAAGTGAGCTGTTCCGGCTTGTCGTCGTTGACGTCGATCTTCTCATCGAAGCCGGCAGGATCGCCTGCAGCGCGTTCGGTGAAGTCTAGCTTTGTTGCGCCTAGCTTCTTGAAGATCAGCCTTTTCAGGCGAACGGCGGTGAAGATACCCTGTTTCGTATAATCGGAAATATCGTAGGCAATCTTCGGACGGGGCAAATTCAGCGCATCGGTGACTGTGGATAGCGTTACACGATTGTTGGGATCAGGATCTTGCTCGCACGCGAATGCAATCCGGAACTGTCGCGAAATCAGGTCGCGAAGCGTCTCCGCGAGGCCCGCCCCAAACAGCGCGCTGTTGTCGGCTGCCAGCTGACTGACAGCGCGCGTGTTGAGTTTGCTGGAATTCATCCCGTTGACAAAATCGAGAGTCGTGACGTGGGGGTCGGCGCCGAACGCGCCGCCACCGACCACGAAATTCCAGCCTTCGTTGCCGAAACTGACCCGGAAGGCGGCGCGCGTGGCGCGAAATGGACCATCACAGAGATCGCCAATGGCGGAGGTAATAAGCGGACCGCGATAAGGATATGCCGGCTTCGAGCTCAGAGGCAGCAACCCCCAGGTGACATATTGCGGGTGGTCCATCAAATTTCGCCCGACCATGTCACTGCTGTTGGCCACGCCGTTGGGAGTTCGGCTGCCATTTTTTGACATCAGCAGCAGCCGCGGCGTCTCGATGCCATTCGCGGCAATCACATAGACCGTGGCCTTGACACAACCAGTCCCGGTCTGCGGTCCGGCCTCGTCCTTGTACGTGATGAAGTTGATCCCACTGACGAGATTTTTCTCGTCGACCAGGATCTCACTGGCGACGGCATGGTCGATCAGCTTCGCGCCGCTGTTGGTCGCTTCGTTCAACGTTATGGTCGGATCATATTTGGCCTGGATCGGGCAAATCGGAATGCAATTGGTATTGCCGGCGCAGGCGCGGCGATTGCGATACGGCTGGGAATTGCGGGCCGCCGGCAGGCTCCGCAGCCTGAGTGCCGTCACGGGCTTCCCCATTTCAAGAAAGTCGGTGTCTGCAGCGCTCAACTGCGCGAGGGCGTCGTTGACGCGCTGGTCGAACACCGAAGGTGGAATCCTGGGCATCGGGTAGCTCTTGGAAAAGCTGATGCCGCAGAAACTCTGCTCCTCCACGTCGCCGGACACACCGAGCTCCGCTTCTGCATCGTTGTAGTACTTGCCGAGCGTACTGTAACCGATTGGCCAATCCGGCATGTCGTTGCGGTACTGCGACATCTTGAAATCGTTCGGCACGAGCCGTGGTGTCTGGCCGAGCCAGTGCGACGTGCCGCCGGCAAGGCGTTCGTAAGTACTTTTGAACGGCAGCTTGCTGTCCGTCTGATCAAGATAGGCCTGTTTGGGATCTTTCCAGTTGGAATGCGATAATGTCCGCGATGTCGGCCTGCCGGCGGCGACATTCGCTGGATCAATCAGCTTGCCGTTCGAATCGGTCAGTGCCGGAGGGTAAGGGCTCTCCGGCACTTTGATGCTGGCAGTATAAAAGCGCTTCAGATAATCGTTGATGTTTGGCTGGATACCCGCACCCGCCTCGAGAACAACGACACGCAGACGCCTCCCCTTGATGGGCGGCGTCTGACTCAATTGTTTGGCGATCAACGACCCGGCAAATCCGGATCCGATGATTGCGACGTCGCATTCGATGCAATTGTCGGCCACCTTTGCCTCTCAAGGAGTTGTTGCGGTGATGACGCCGAAATTCGATTTTTGCGCTGGATCGTTCGGATCGTTCGGATCGCGCGACCAATAACCGAACTGCAAATTGCTGTAGCCCATCGGATGGGCTCCCACGATCTGCCAGACCAATCCTTGAGTGTATGCCTTCGACGAGACGACGACTGACGGAGTGACCGCGCGGGTTCCGGGCGTGGCGGCGTTGGCCTTCAGATCTGCCGGCGCGTACCACGAGCCCAGATACCAGAGCAGTACGACGCTGCGCGCCAGGAATTTGGTATTGTCATCGCTGGCGTTCACCGCAGCGATGATGCTGGTCGCCGATTGACGATTGTCCTTGGCAATCTGAAGCAGTTCGCCGAATGACGACGTCGAGTCGTGGGCGTTGATCCACCGGAAGTAGTCGTTCTTGACATTGATCGGATCGACGCCGGGATCCTGATCCAAAATATCCTTCTTGGAGTCCAGGGTGAACTCGGGCGCCAGATTCACCACGTGAACCCCGGCGAGCGCGGCGGAAAGCAGCAGGAATGCCATCATATCCTGCGATGAACTCACGTCTGGTCCCGCGGCATAGGCTGCGCCCGCGATGGGCACGACGGCCGCCGCCGCAGTCGCGGCTACCGTACCGGCGAGCATTGCGCGCCGCGAAACTGTACCCTCTGGTTCCGAGCGGGTTGCGCCGGATCGATCGTCGTGCCGATGCTTCGGTAACTTTCCCATAGGGGCCCCACCATAAAAGTCCAACGGACAGCGGCGTGATCAGACCGGTCGGCCTATTGCGCCTTCTCCAGCATGAATGTGAAATCGGATTGGTTCAGATGTGTCTCGCCTGACTTCGGAGTCGACGCGCCCTTTTGGAAACTGGCTGCGTTGCCGTGACAGGCGATACAACTCGATGACGCGAGCGGGACATCGCCCTGGCTGTAGGTCTCGAGCGTCGAATTCGCCATGAATGTCGGCGCCGGCGAACAGGTCATGTCAGGTTGCTTGACAAAATCGGTCTCGGGCGCCGGAGCGCCGGGCACTTGCGAGTGCAACGACGTGCACGCAAATGCGCTAGGCCATTGCGTGCTGAGCAGCATGTAATTTTGCCAGACACTGTTAGTCGGCAACATGCTGTGAAAGATCGTGTTCATGTTCTTGGCCGCGTCGGTCAGCGGTGTTTCGCGAACGATCTGGCTTTTGAACGAATCGTCCTTTCGGAAGCGCAGCCTCAGAGCCGGATCGGGATCCCATGGTGTGGGCGGCGTCGCGTTTACAGCCGGACAGTCGGCCTTGCATTTGACGCTGAAGAAATTGTACGGACCAACCAGCTTGTTCGCCGCGACTTCATCCTTGTCCGGCACGTTCTTGACGTGTTCGAAGGAGGTCCAGATCCACTGCGGGCGACTTGCGGTCTTGTGGACTGCGTGAAAGCCGATCAAGCCCAAGGTTTCGGGCAGACACGGCCGCTCGGCGCCCGGGGGCATCAAAACGAGCGCCTTCCTCATGTGGAAGGTCTTTGCCGCATGTTCTTCGTCCGTCAAAATCTTCCAGGAGACCTTGAGCATGAAGGCGCCAAGCTCGGCGGTGGTATTCTGGCCCGGCGGAAAGTCGACCAGCAGACCGGAATTAGCCGCGTTCATCTGGCCGGCCTTGGTATTCAGATGGTGCAGCATGATGTACTTGAACATCTGCCGGTTCATCAGAATATCGAAGATGGCGTAATGCCCATCCTGGTCGATCAACGGGCCGGTCTTGAACGGCTCATTGAAGCTCTCCTCGATCATCTTCACGATCATGAGGTCGGGCTTCGCCTTAAGCTGATCTTTGCATTCGCCCGCCAATCTCTCGCGCTCGTGCTCCATCGCGACCGGGTCAGTCGGCCATTGCGGTGGTTGCAGCTCGGCTGGAAGCATGACGTCAAGGAGCTGCTTGAAGTTGTTCATATCTTCCCAGCGAGTCGGCGTATCCGCCTGCGCAGCCTCGCTATCGATTGGCTTCGTCTCATCGGCGGGCGAATTCAGCGCGATAAAAGTGCGCCACGAATAAAAATCGAAACCTCGTTGCAGGTTTTCCAGGCCGGCAACCTCTTTTTCAGCCGGACTTGTAGCCGGGTTTCCTGCCGGGCTGACGGTTTCCTGACAGGGCAGCCCCGACTTCAAAATTTGCTCTTTGTCTGTGGCGTCGATCGGGAGCAGCCCCGGGGGAAGATTCGCACCAACCAAGCGACCTTTGAATGGATCAAATAACGCCGTGCCTTTGCAATGCAGGCCTGGGCCTTGCGACGCGCCGGGGGCTGCAGCGGTCTGAGCCATCGACCGTGCCGGAAATATCAACAGTAAGATCAAGCCAATGATGCTTGCGAGTTGGTCGACGCTCAATCGGCTACAGCCCATGATCGACATCCCTTTCCGTGCGACACTGACGTCAGTCAAACGGTGGAGTGCGTCAAAAACTCTCAGGAGCAGAAAAACAGGACGTTTTTACTTCTTGAACAGCCCTTGCGATCGAGAACAGGCTTACGCTCAGCACGAAAGCCCCCGCACACCACGCGGAGTTGAGACGGCCGCCCTCACGACCGCTCTCCCAAAAATTGTAGTTTCTTAAAAAGAGCAGTCTCGCAAGAAATCAATCGGAGTCAAGCGTGCTGTTCGTTTGCGGCCAGGGGCGCTGTGACAAGCTAGGCGCGCTCGCCGATGCTCGCCGAGCCGCCGCCTTCATTGCTTGACGGTGAGAGGCTGCCTGGCGGGCGTCTTCGCTCTTCGAGTTTCGCAGACACGCCTTGGCTTCATCCTTGCAGTTTTGCATGGCCGCGCGACGCGTAGACCGTGTGTGTCGCGTCCCGCTTCGCCAACACGCTGCGCGCTCTATTCGATGGAAACACGGCCTCAAGCGAAACGTGAACCCGCGATACTTGCGAACCCCCTCTTGAGTTTTCGAGTTGGTTGATGCGGCGATGCGCTCTTTTGACAGGAGAGGGGATTAAGATGACGTGAATAGCTTGTTCGTCAAAAGCTGCGTTCGGGTGCGAACGCGGCAAGGGAAGTATGGGCGTGGCGGACGATTGAGTTGAACTGACGACGAATGCGTGGGCGCGTCGGGAAAGCGGAGATTGCTGCGCTTTCAATTCTCGGTATCGAGGCCGGTTCGATCCGTGCGGAATCTCAGAAACTCTGTTTCACCAGGGTTTCCGAGCATTCCTGCGCCGCCATGCGCAGCGCTGTTGGTGCCCCTGGCCGGAATCGAACCAGCACTCCTTGCGGAACTCGATTTTGAGTCGAGCGCGTCTACCAGTTCCGCCACAGGGGCGCTTCTGAGCCGCCACCTGACGGCTGCGGCGCGAAGCCGGCGGACTATAGCGGCGGCGGGGCGGGGGTCAATGTTCGAAGCGACGGGAGGTTGTTTGATTTGTCGTCACCGGGCTTGTCCCGGTGACCTCGCTTAGAGGGCCGGTGCCTCCCTGGTCGAGATGGCCGGGACAAGCCCGGCCATGACAGCAACAGAGCCCAGCGTCTCGCGCCTCACGGCCTCGTCGGATCAAACCGCTTCGCAAGGCCCTTCCAGCAATCGGCGTAATCGGCCTGCAGCGTTGGCGAGGTCGCGGCGTAGGTTGTCACGGCTTGCGGGAAGCGCGTCTCGAACATGAAGGCCAGGGTGCCCGCAAGCTTCATCGGCTTCAGCTCGGCGTTGCTTGCGGCCTCGAAGGCCTCGTGGTCGGGGCCGTGCGGCAGCATGCAGTTGTGCAGGCTGATGCCGCCCGGCGTGAAGCCGGTGGTGCGGGCCTCGTAGACGCCGTAGATCAGGCCCATGAATTCCGACATCACGTTCATGTGGTACCACGGCGGACGGAAGGTGTTCTCTGCGACCGCCCAGCGCTCCGGAAAAATCACAAGGTCGATGTTGGCGGTGCCCGCGGTTTCCGACGGCGAAGTCAGCACGCTGAAGATCGAGGGGTCGGGATGATCAAAACCGATCGCGCCGACCGGAGAGAAGCGGCGCAGATCATATTTGTACGGCGCGTAGTTGCCGTGCCAGGCCACCACGTCGAGCGGCGAATGCGGCAGGGTCGTGGTCCACAGCGAGCCGCCCCATTTGACGATCAACTCGGTCGGCGTATCCTTCTCCTCGTAGGCGGCGATGGGGTAAAGAAAGTCGCGAGCGTTGGCGAGACAGTTGGCGCCGATCGGGCCGCGTTCGGGCAGGCGAAACGCGCCGCCGTAGTTCTCGCAGATGTAGCCGCGCGCTGGCCCATCCGGGAGCTCGGCGCGGAATTTGACGCCGCGCGGGATCACGACGATCTCGGCAGGCTCGGCGTCGATGACGCCGAACTCGGTGACGAAGCGAAGTTTGCCAAGCTGCAGCACGAACAGCATTTCGCCGTCGGCATTGTAGAAGGTCTGATCGACCATCGACTGCGTGATGACATAGATGTGCGCGGCCATGCCGGTCTGCGTGCCGGCGTCGCCGGCCGTTGTGATGGTGCGCATGCCGGTGACGAACGTGAGTCTTTCATCGCTTGGAACAGGCGTCGGGTCCCAGCGCAACTGGCCGAGCGCGATTTCGTGCTCGTGGCATGGCGCGGTGCGCCACTGGCCGCGGTCGAGCTTGGCGAAACGGCCGGAATGCTTGACCGACGGGCGGATGCGATAGAGCCAGGATCGTTCGTTGGCGTCGCGTGGCGCGGTGAACGGCGAGCCGGAGATCTGCTCGGCATAGAGGCCATAGGCGCAGCGCTGCGGCGAATTGCGGCCGATCGGCAGCGCGCCGGGCAAGGCTTCGGTCTCAAAGCTGTTACCGAAGCCGGACATGTAGCCCGGCGTCACGCCGATACTGGTGGCGCTGTTGATCGCGGGCGGGTTCTCGATACGATTCATGGCGATCCTCCCGTGCAAGGCACACAGAATTATCGCATGTGGCAATGAGGTCGCCCAGCCTTACCTCTCCCCGCAATGCGGGGAGAGGTCCGGATCGCGTAGCGATCCGGGTGAGGGGCATGGCACAGTGCTACTGAGGACGCAGAACTCGCGGACAGCAGCCCCTCACCCCGACCCTCTCCCCGCTAAAGCGGGGCGAGGGAGAAGAGCTGCCACAGTTGCGCGGCGCCCTACGCCGCCTTCCACAGCGACGACGACACCTTCATCCAGCGGTTCAAATGCCGCATCGAGGCGACCAGCTTGCCGTCCTTGTCGTGCAGAAACGACTCGAACCAGGCGAACTCGGTCTTGTTGCTGTCGCCGACGCAAATCACTTTGCCGGTCTTGCGGTAGGGAACGCCTGACCTGATCGGTCCGTCGTGCAGCACGACTTCGGAGGCGCCGAAGAAGCCGACCACCGGCTGGTTGAGCAGATCGGGAAACACGATGCGCAGCGCGCGGAACATTTCGCTGGGGTCGCGCACGACGCCGTTGTCGCCTTCCGCCATGACGAAATTGGTGTCGGCGGGAAACTCGGCGCCGACTTTCATGTGCGAGAGGATGCGGTTTGAGCCCGGCTTGGCCTGCTCCAGCGGCAGCGAGCTCACATAAGGCGTGCCGGCCGGCTTGCCGACCGACAGCGAGCCCTTGGCGACGACCTTGCCGTCCCTGGTCTCGACCCACGCATCCATCAGCGCGTCGGTCGCGCCTGATGGTGGCGCCTTGACCACGGCGCGGACCTCTTCACGATCGACGGTTGCGAAGGTGTAGTACATGCTGACGGCGCAGGTCTTGAGCCAGCGCTCGCCGAACAGTTGCTCAAGGATCGGACGGAAGTGGCCGAGATGTACCGAGCCCGGAATCGTGCCGCCGCGCATGCCGACCTTTTCGGCCACCGCGTCGGTGTGGATGGAGTTCGGCAGGCCCTGCCACTTGTTCACCGGCTGCTGCCACTCGCCATAGATGTGGCCGGGCTTTTTCTCGACAGTGATCGACACGATGTCCTCCCGCGGTCTTCAGATTGAGCATGCGATCAGCTTAGCCGACTCAGCCGAAACGCCAATCGGGCTGACGTGCATGACAGTCGGACGTGACGGTTGCGTCGCTGTGACTGATTGAATATTGCTTCAAATCACGAAAATTGGAGATGAAAATACTGTCATCGGTCCGGCTACGGGATTATTATCCTTTTGCGCGGTCGCTTCACCGGTGCGCGAGTCGATGCGAGGTGTCATGATCTTCCGGCAGTTGTTCGAGCCTGTTTCCGGCACCTACAGCTACCTGATCGCGCGGCGCAGGGGCGCCGAGGCGCTGATCATCGATCCCGTGCTTGAGAAGGTCGACCGCTACATCCAGCTCCTCAACGACCTCGACCTCCGCCTCGTCAAGGCGGTCGACACGCATCTCCATGCCGATCACATCACCGGGCTCGGCGCGCTGCGCGACCGCACCAATTGCGTCACTGTGATGGGCGAGCAGACCAAGGCCGACGTGGTCTCGATGCGGCTCACCGACGGCGATACCCTCGAGATCGACGGCATCGACCTCGACGTCATTTACACGCCCGGGCATACCGATGATTCCTACAGCTTCGTAATGGGCGATCGCGTCTTCACCGGGGACACGCTGTTGATCCGCGGCACCGGCCGCACCGATTTCCAGAACGGCGATCCGCGCCAGCAATACGATTCGATCTTCAACAAGTTGCTGCGGCTGCCCGACGAGACGCTGATGTTTCCCGCGCACGACTACAAGGGCGATACGGTCTCGACTATTGGCGAAGAGAAGCGCTGCAATCCCCGTCTGCAGGTCAAGTCAATCGATGCCTACGTCCAGCTGATGAACAATCTCAACCTGCCGAACCCGAAGATGATGGATGTTGCGGTGCCGGCGAACATGCATGTCGGGCTGTCGCAGGACGCGATTTTGCAGCGCGGCTGGGCGGTGACGGTCGACGAAGGTGTCAAACTGGTCGAGCACAGCGATATCGCCTTCATCGACCTGCGCGAGCCGCGTGAGCGGCAGCGCCACGGCGAGATCCCGGGTTCGATCTGCGCGCCCTACCGGACGTTGAAGGAGCAGATCGCGGTTGGCGGCGCGGTGCGCGAATTGATGCGCAACCGCCAGCCGGTGTTCTATTGCGCGTTCGGCGAGCGCTCGGCGATCGCGGTGCGCGCCGCGCGCGATTGCGGCATCGACACCGCGCGGCATTTGCACGGCGGCATGGACGCCTGGAAGCGTGCCGGCGGCCCGATCAAGCCGGTGTGACCAGCGGACGCCTCGACAGGCTTGCGGCGCGCGATAGGCGTAGGCGGATATACAACAACTCCGTCGTCCTGAGGTGCGTGCTCATCACCGGGCTTGTCCCGGTGATCGTCGCTTAGGAGGCAATGCGCACCCAATTCGAGATGTGGCCGGTTGGTGAGAGCGCCGGCACCTATGACGATTATTCGGAGTGTTGAGCTCAGGATCGTCGGGAGAACCCTCGTGCTGATGAAATCCACCGCACAGACGCCGAAGCCGGCTGCGACAACGGCCATCGTTGCGGTCACCGTGATCGCAGCCGCGACGTTGGTCGGCGCCTGGATCTTCCAGTACGGCTTCGACATCGTGCCGTGCGAGCTCTGCATCGAGCAGCGCTATGCCTATTACCTCGTGATCCCCGCCGGCGCGTTGCTCGCGATCGCGGCATCGCGCGGCCTCGATACGCGCTGGGTTGCGCTCGGTCTTATCGTGCTGTCGCTTGCGACGCTCGCGAATGCCGGGCTCGCGACCTATCACTCCGGCGTCGAGTGGGGCTGGTGGAAGGGGCCGACGGCATGTACCGGTCCGATCGTCGATCTCGGCAAGGCCGGCAATCTGCTCGAGCAACTCAACAAGGTGAAGGTGGTGCGCTGCGACGAGGTGCAGTGGCGCTTTCTCGGCCTGTCGCTTGCCGGCTATAACGTGCTGATCTCGCTGCTCATGTCCGCGGTGGCACTGTGGGGCGCGGCTACCGCGCTACGCTCGCGCTAGATTCTTTGTTTGAGCATGTCCTTGTGGACAAACGAAGACGTTTGTCCGGGAAAACCGGTGCCCACATCTCCGGGACATGCGCTAGATCTCGCTCTCCGGCAAATCCTCGGCCTTCGGCGCCACCGCGCGGATGATGAAGGGCATCACCACCGACACCGCGAGGAAGCGGAACAGGTGATGGGCACCGACGAAGACGGGATCGAGATGCATGGTCAACGCCACTGTCATCATGACGTCCATCGCGCCCGGCGCAAACGACATCGCGCCATCCTGCACGCGGATGCCGGCGATCCAGACGTCGAGCAGCAGGAATGCCGCCATGACCAGCACTGCTACGAGCAGCGAGCCGGCACCGGCGGCGAGGTAGCGCAATAGCGTCTGTAGTCCGAGGCCTGCGAACCGGGTGCCGGCCATGGTGCCGACGCCGATGGTTGCGGCGCTCACGATCCACGGTGGCAAGCCGCCGTCGACAATGCCGAAACCATGCAGCAGGCCGGAGCCGAACATCGCGCCGAACAGCCAGCCGCCTGGAAAGTGCAGGCGGAAGAAGACGTAGCCCATCAGCAACGAGCCGGCGACCAGGATTGGCAGCGATGACAGCGACGCCATCGGCACGCGCGGCGGACCGCCAGCCCCGATCGAGTAACCGGAGAAGGCGAGGATCACCGGTAGGAAGGCGACCAGCAGCACGACGCGCAGGGTTTGCGCGATCGAGACGCCGACCGCATCCGACTTGGTCTCGACCGCGAGCGCGACCATTTGCGACAACGCGCCGGGCGTCGCGGCAAGGATCGACGACAGCGTGTCCCAGGCGTGCACGACGCGGAGATAAAAGGCGGAGGCGAAAACGACGGCCGCTGTGCTCAGCCCCAGGACGGCGAGGCTGACCGGATAGGCGCCAAGTCCGTGTATCATGCCGGGGGTTGCGACCGAGCCCAGCGTGATTCCGATGATGGCGCTGGTGATGTGCATCAGCGGTGACGGCACGTTCAGCGGCCGGCCGGCCAGCGAGGCGAGCGCGACAGCAAGCATCGCGCCGGAGAGATAGCCAGCGGGCAGGCCAAGCCAGCCGAACAGGAAACCGCCGACGGCGCCGATCGCCAGCGCCTCCGCAGTGCCTCGCCAATTTCGGCGGATCGCTGCCCTGGAGCGCGATGGGATTAAATTAAATCGCCATCGCGCTCCAAATTCTTGATTGAGCATGATCTTCTCGGAAAACGGGTATCCACTTTTCCGGATCATGCTCTGAGAGACCGAGGCGCAACCGGCTTATGCAATGGGGAGCAGCTCGCAGAATTCGCGGTTGAAGTGGACCAGTGGTTCTTTGTCCGGGTTGAGCCGCGCCGCCTTGACCTCGCAGACGAACACCGAGTGTTGCCCGACCGAGGTTTCCTGGATGATCTCGCAATCGAGCGCCGCGAGTCCGTTCGTCAGCGCCGGAACGCCGCTCGCCATGTCGGTCCATTTCGCCGGATCGAAGCGGCCGGAGCCCTTGAAGCTCACGGATGAGAACAGCTCCGCCAGCTCGACATGTTCGGAAGCGAGGAAGTTGACGCAGACCCGTTTGGTCGCACGCATCATGTCGTGGGCGCCGGCGTCGCGGTTGACGCAGACGATCAAGGTTGGCGGCTCGAGCGTCAGCGAGCAGACCGCGGTCATGGTGAGGCCGAGGCGTTCGCCGTCCTTTGCAGTGGTGCAGATGCAGACGCCGCCGGCCAGAAGCCGCATGCTCTGCTTGAAGATCTCGGCCGAGATCGGCGTTTCCTTCGTCACCGCTGCATCCGCGATTGCCATGTTCGATCCTAGGTCGACCGAATTCGCGGCCACGTCAATCCGCGGCCGCGACCCATTGGAAAATTTTATGTCGTGAGGCGTTGGCGCGGAAGCCACGTCCCGCGCATGGCGTTCTCGGGTTTTCGCGGGGGTCGGGGGTTATGCCGCTGCCCTCAGCTTCTCGCCGAGCCGCTGGCGCATCCAGTCGCCGGCCTCGTCGATTGCGGCAAGGCCAGTGCGAAGCATGAAGTGAAAGAGCGGAAACGCGTGCGGCATCTCCGGCGCGACATGCAGCTTCACCTCGATGCCGGCCATCGCCGCATTGTTGGCGAAGGTGATGGAATCTGACAGCAGCACCTCTTCGCTGCCGACCTGGATCAGCATTGGCGGCAGGCCCGCTGGATCGGCGCGGACCGGCGAGGTGAAGGCATCATCGGTCTGGTCGCCGAGATAGGCCTTCGACACCAGCTCGATGCCCTCCTTGGTGATCATCGGATCGCGCGTGCCGACCTTCTGATACAACTCGGCCGTCGTCGTCATGTCGAGCCAGGGGCTGAGCAGATAGAGGCCGGCCGGTTGCGGCAGCTCTTCGTCGCGCACTTTCAGCAGCAGCGCGGCGGCAAGATTGCCGCCGGCCAACTCCCCGCCGACAATGAGATTGTCGGCCGAAAAGCCCATCGCCAGGATTCGGCGATACGCTTTCAGCGCATCCTCGGTCGCGGCGGGATAAGGATTTTCGGGCGCGAGGCGATAGTCGATATGGAAGGCCGTGACGCGGCCGGAGGTGGCAAGGCGCGACACGAACGAACGATGGCTCTTGATGCTGCCGAACATGTGACCGCCGCCATGGAGATAGAGCAGCGCTTTGCCCGAAGCCGCATTTGCCGGCGTGATCTTCTCGGCCGGCACGCCGTCGAAGTTCAAGCTCTCGGTGGCACAGCCCGGCGCCAGCGGAATCGCACTCATTTCGCGATCGAATGCTTCCCGTTGTTCGGCGACAGTCATCTGTCCGCGCGTTTGCTGGCGCTTCTTCCAGATCTCGCGAAAAGTCGCGACGTCGGGATCCCTGTAGGCCATCGTTGTGTCTCCAGCTTTGCCGTTGTGCTTGACGTTATTTGGCAGGCTGCAGAGTAGCAACGGGAGAACGCGGCGCAACGACATTTGCGCGCGCGAACGCCAAGCGCAGGAAGTTCACGAAAAGAACGACGCCGCTCAGGCCGGGGGGAAACCCGAGCGGCGCTGCTGAGCCGTTCCGGGCAATCGGGGGGAAGCCTCGGAACGGCGCTTCTCTATTGGCGTTGAACTGCGAATGTGCTTTGACGGAAGAACGTTACCCGTTTTTCCGGGACACGCGGTGTCAGGCTGCCGCACTCCACTGCGCATGCACGTCCTTCGCCGCCCTGTTGAGGTGAACATCCTCGTCGACCTTGCTCACCCAGTCGATCGGAATGAGATGGTGCTTGCCGTCGGGGGCGTCGTGCCTGGCGAGCTTGATCTTGTCGCGGCCTTCCATGTGATCGACCTGTCCGACCTTCTGACCGTCCGAGGCGATAACGTCCATATGCTCCTTGATCGCGGTTGAATTCATCGTCCGGTTCTCCTTGCGTCGTGTCGGGATGTCAGTTGGAGAAATCGAATCGCGTGCAAAACGTTCCTGCCGTTCCGCGCGCGAATTTTCGGGTGGCGCGATTCACCTCTGGTTCCGGAGCAAGTCTGCGCCGTTGTTGCAGTGCTCCTTTGCAGGTTCCCGAGGAACCTCCGTCGCCTCTTCCGATTGAACGGACACGGCACATTCACAAGGAGGAATAGCCATGTTGGCAAAACGTATCGCGCTCGGTCTTGTCATTTCCGGTTTGATGGCGGGCACAGCGCTTGCACAGTCCGCGAACGGCGAGTGGCGTGCGTCGAAGGTTGTTGGCGTCTACGTCTACAATGACAGCAACGAGAAGCTCGGCAGCATCGACGAGCTGATCATGAACAAGCAGGGCAAGATCGATAAGGTGATTATCGGCGTCGGCGGCTTCCTGGGGGTCGGCCAGCGCGATATCGCCGTTAATTTCGATCAGCTGAAGTTCACCGATCAGCCGGTGCCGTCGACCACGGCGTCGACTTCGAGCCCGGCGCCGTCGAGTACCTCGTCTTCGACGACCCCGTCCTCGACGGTCGGCTCGTCGAGCGTATCCAGCCGCACGACCGCCGATGAGTGGTATCCAGACCACGCGGTGATGTCGGCGACCAAGGACCAGCTGAAGTCGATGCCGGAGTTCAAGTACACCGAATCGACCTCGAGCAGCAGTTCAAGCTCGAGCACCAACAAGTAGGCTTTCAAAAGCGACTTGAAGGCGAGTGACCGTGGCGAGGCCGTGACCTCTCGTGATGCGAGGGGTTGCGGCCTCGCTATGTTTGGGTCTGTCTGGCCGGAGTGCCTTCAGCCGGCCGATGTCCGCTTAGCTCTGCGCCGGCGTCGCGTGGCAGCCGTGCCGCCAGCAGCGTAGCGCCGAGCGTCACGAAGGCGAAGACAAGGAATGCCGTGTGGAAGTCGGCGAGCGAAACTGCCGCTTCGCCATGGAGCGTGCGTGAGGTCTCGAGCACAATCGCGGCGGCGGCGACGCCGAGCCCGATCGAGACCTGCTGCGACATGTTGAACAGCGTCGACGCCGAGGAACGCTGCTCGGGCCGCACATCGGCAAACACCAGCGTGCTGAAGGTCGTGAATTGCATCGAGCGGGTCAGTCCCGCTGCGAACAGCACCAACGCCGTCAGCGCCCACGGCGTACCCGGCGTCAGGACAGCGCACGCGGCGATGGTGAGGAAGACGACGATACCGTTGGCGATGACCACGTTGCGAAACCCGTAAGACCGCAGGATCCGCGTCGTCGCCGATTTCATCGCGAGATTGCCGCTGAAGTAGATCAGCACATAGACGCCGGCCTGCCACGGGTTCAGGCCGAAGCCGAGCTGCAGCATCAATGGCAGCAGGAACGGCGTCGCCTGGATGGCGATGCGAAAGATCGTGCCGTCGAGCGTCGAGACCGCGAAGGTCGGCAGCTGAAACGATGACAGATCGACCAGCGGATCGCGCGTTCGGGAGAAGTGACGGACGCTGAGCGCACCAAGGATTGCGCCCGCTGCGATCAACGCTGCCGCGAATGGCCAGGTCTGGCTGGCGTGGGCGAGGCGCTCCAGTCCGTACAGCAGGCACATCAGCGCCGCCGCCGACAACAGGAAACCGGCCGCGTCGAGACGAGTTGGTTTGGAATCACGCTGGTGGGGGATCAGCGCGAGCACGCAAGTCAGCCCGACCGCGCCGAGCGGCAAGTTGAGCAGGAAATTCCAGCGCCAGGAAATGTAGGTCGTGATCAGGCCACCCAGCAGCGGGCCGATCACCGGTGCGATCAGCGCCGGCCACACCGTCAATGCAGTCGCCTCGATCAGCGAGGATTTATCGGTGTTGCGCAGCACCAGCGTGCGGCCGACCGGCGCCATCAGCGCGGCGCCGATGCCCTGCACGGCGCGGGCGGCGGCAAACGGCCAGAGGCTCGTGGCAAGACCGCAGGCGAGCGACGCGATCGTGAAGATGATGATGGCGGTGGCGAATACCGGCTTGGCGCCGAAGCGGTCGGCGCTCCAGCCGCCGAGCGGGATAAAGGCGGCGAGTGACAGGATGTAGGCGGTGATGCCGACATTGGTATCGACCGGCTGGACTGCAAACGAGTGCGCGATCTGCGGCAGCGATGTATTGATGATCGCGCCATCGAGGTTTTGCATGAAGAGAGCGCCGGCGACAACCAGCGCAATGCGCCGCGCGGCCGGGTCCAGTTTCGGCGCAACGCTTATCGTCGATTGCGCCATTTCGATCGGACCCGCCACGCGGTGATGCTCAGTGCAGCCGCGGCCGCTTCTGCAGTCGGGTGCGGTCGACCGACGTCAGCGTGACGTCGAAGGTGTCGCCGTCGCGGTAAAGCGTCAGCGTTATATCGACGCCGGCCGGGCCGATCGCCCAGATCTTGCGGTAAAGCTCGATCTGGCTCCTGACGCGATCGCCATTGACGGCGAGAATCACGTCATTGCTCTTGAGCTCCGCGCGGGCGGCAGGGCCGCGCGGCGACACACCAACCACGACGATCTTGTCGTCGACTTCGGTCGAGATCACGCCGAGCCATGGTCGCGCCGGCTTGTTGACGCGGCCAAATTTGCGCAGATCGTCGAGATTCGGTTTCAACAGGTCGATCGGCACGATCATGTTGAGATGCTCGGTCCGGCCTTCCCGCACGCGCTCGATCTGCAGCGAACCGATGCCGATCAGCTTGCCGTCGCCCGAGATCATGCCGGCGCCGCCCCAATTCGGATGCGACGGATAGGTGAAGATCGCTTCGTCGAGCGCGTACTCCCAAGTGCCGGCGAATTCCTGCTTGGCGGCGATGTGGCCAGCAACCGAGCGGGTGCGGCCGCCGACACCGCCGATCACGACGCGGTCACCCACCTGGGCGGCCGCGGACGAGCCGAGCTTGAGCGCCTCGACATCGAGGCTGCCGAGCGCCTGCACCAGGCCGAAACCGCTTTCGGAGTCGGCAGCGAGCGTGTGACCCTGCACGATGCGGCCATCGCCGAAATGCAGCCAGATCGTCTCGGCTTCGGTGATCAGGTAATTGATGGTGAGAACGAGGCCGTTGTCGATGACGACGCCGTTGCCGACGCGCTCGGTGCCGAGCGTCTGGGCCGAAAACGCATCGGCCGGGACGATCGAATGCAGGCCGACCATCGCGGACAGCGCGCGATCGAGGTCGAAGCTGTAATCCTCGACGCGAGGCTGAACGGCCGACGGCACCTTCCAATCGGTCATTGACGGCATGTGGTCCTCCTGCTCTTCAGGACAGGTTCGTGAATTTAATCAATCGTGGCGGATGCCGATAGGGCCAACTGCGCTGGTTTCACAGCAGCGCAAGCATATCGCGTGACGGGAATATTCGCGTCAGCTGAGCGCAACTCCGGCCAAAAGAGCAAACCGCAAGCCAATCCGCCTTACGGATCCAGCTCGGTATCCCAATAGAGATAGTCCATCCAGCTGTCGTGCAGGTAGTTCGGCGGAAACAACCGGCCGTTCCGATGCAGCTGGTGGACCGAGGGCTGGTAGGGTTGCTGCGATGGGAACATGTGCGCCTCCTGCGGCGTCATGTTGGCCTTGCGCAGATTGCAGGGCGAGCAGGCGGCAACGACGTTCTCCCACGTGGTGTGGCCGCCGCGCGAGCGCGGAACGATGTGGTCGAAGGTCAGGTCAGAACCGTCGCCGCAGTACTGGCAGGCGAACTTGTCGCGCAGGAAGACGTTGAACCGCGTGAACGCGGGGTGGGTCGTAGGCTTAACGAAGGATTTCAGCGACACCACGCTCGGCAGCAGCATCTCGAAGGACGGGCTGCGCACCGCGCGGTCATAATTCGCGACAATGTTCACGCGGTCCAGGAACACGGCCTTGATGGCGTCCTGCCAGGACCACAGCGACAGCGGATAATAACTCAGCGGCCGGAAGTCCGCGTTCAACACCAAAGCCGGCCAACCGCTCTGTGACACGTGTGCGTTCAAGTAAGGCTCCTGGCCCCCTCAAGCCCGAATCTGTGAAACAGCTCAGGGCCATAGTCTACAGGGACCGTGACACGCTTGTGAAGAGGGCTCAAGCCCGCGTTCCATGCCTCGCCGCATGTGTAACAAGCGGGATGCAGCCGCGCGCAGAGCTTTGCGATCATTTCGCAAACGCCTTCGCCAGGAACGCTGCGCCCAGCCGCAATCCATCTTCGCCGATGCCATGGCCGACGCCGGCCGACATATGCGTTTCGACGTTGAGGCCGAGCGCGCGGAGCGCAGTCGCAGACATAGGCAACGCCTGCGGCGGGATCAGCGGGTCGGAGTCGCCATGGATCAGCAGCACCGGCGGCCGGCTCGTGATCTCATGCGCCATCGCCGCGACGTCGGTCTGGTTCGGTGCGGCGAGCAGACCGGAATAGCCGACGATCGCAGCCGGCGGCGTGGCGCGGCGCAGCCCGACATGCAGTGCCATCATGGTGCCCTGGCTGAAGCCGACCAGCGCCAGCGCGGATTGCGCAACACCGACGCGGGCAAGCTCGGCATCGATGAAGCGATTGAGCAGCGGCGCCGCGCGCTGCACGCCAAGCCAGCGCTCGTTGGGATCGCGACGCGTGAGCCCAAACCATTGCCGGCCGATCGGCGCTTCGGCGCACGGCTCGGGCGCATCGGGCGAAACGAACGCTGTGTCCGGCAGCAGCGGCTGCCATAGCCGCCCGAGCTCGATCAAATCGTTGCCGTCGGCGCCATAGCCGTGAAGGAACACGACCAGTTGCTTTGCGGTCCCCGAATGAGGTGCGATGCGCGGGCCATCAAGCTCTGCGTTCATTTTTCTGTCTCGCCTTCGTGGTTCGCTTCGCAGTTGGCTTTGTCACAGCGGCGGCCGCCTTTTTCGACGGCGCTCGCGGACCGGCTTTCTTCTTGGTCTTCTTGGTGCTCGTCTTAGCACCATTTTCGGCGGGCTTCGTCTCCGCATCAGCTGGAACTACGTTGAACCCGGCTCTTTTCGTCACGCGGTAGTAGGCCCAGAATAGGTGCGCGGCGGCGCCGCGATACGGCCGCCAGGCGTCGCCGATCGCAGCCATGTCCTTGACGGTCGGCCGCGCCTTGAGGCCAAGCGCCACGCGAATCGCTTCCTGCAGCGCGAGGTCGCCGGCCGGCCAGGCATCGGCGTTGCCCATGCAGAACAGAAGATAGATGTCGGCGGTCCACGGGCCGATCCCGTGCAGCGCCGTGAGCATATTGTGGGCCTCGTCGGCCGGCGCCTCGGCAACCCTCGCAAGATCAAGCCGGCCGAGATGAATCTCATTTGCGATAAGCTTGAGCGTCTTGATCTTGGCTGTGGACAACCCGAGGCGTCGCAGCTTGTCGGAGCGCGCGGCGCGGAAATGATGGTGCGCCGGATCTTCGAATGCTGCGACGATGCGGGCCCAGATCGCGGCGGCCGCAAACGTCGACAACTGCTGGCCACAGATCACGCTGGCGAGCCCCGCGAATCCCGGCGCGCGCTGACGCAGCGTCGGCATGCCGCTCGCGGCCAGCACCGGCACAAGGCGGCAGTCTTGCGCGACAAGCGCATGCATTGCGGCTTCGAGATCGTCCTGGTTCTTGAAGTACACGGTCATTCCCACATTGCCCGCATTGTGCGGTGGGAGGTAAACACGCGCAACTCGCAAGCAGGCTTCCGCCGATGCCACCCGTTTTCCGATTTGCGCCGAGCCCTAACGGTTACCTGCATCTTGGTCACGCGCTGTCAGCAATCCTCAACTATGAGGCCGCGCGGCAAAGCGGCGGGCGCTTCCTGCTGCGGATCGAGGATATCGACACGACCCGATGCCGCCCGGAATACGAGGCGGCGATCTACGAGGATCTCGCCTGGCTCGGCCTTGCATGGGAACAGCCGGTGCGGCGGCAGTCGGAGCATCTCGATGACTACCGCGCTGCGATCGATCGCTTGTCCGATGCCGGCCTGCTTTATCCTGCCTTCGAAAGCCGTGCCGAACTGGCACGCCTCGTCACTGCGCGCGAGCGCACTGCGCCCTGGCCGCGCGATCCCGACGGGGCGCCGCTCTATGCCGGAGAGGCCAAGACGCTGACCGCAGCTGAACGCGAGCATCTGGTTGAGAAGGGCGCGCCGTTCGCCCTGCGTCTCGATCTGAATGCAGCACTTGCCCGGCTGTCGGCGCCACTGACCTGGCACGACGACGGCAGTGGCCCTACCGGAGAGACCGGCAGGATTGCGGCGCGGCCCGAGGCCTGGGGCGACGTCATCCTCGCGCGCAAGGAGACGCCGACCAGTTATCACCTGTCCGTCATCGTCGACGACGCGCTGCAGGGGATCACCCACGTGGTGCGCGGCGAGGATCTTTTTTGGTCGACCTCGGTCCACCGCTTGCTGCAAGAGCTGCTCGGCCTGCCGGCGCCGCGCTATCGCCACCACCGACTGATCCGCGACGCCGCCGGCCGCAAGCTCGCCAAGTCGACGCACTCGACCGCCTTGCGGGAGCTTCGTGCGGCCGGGGTCACGCCGGTCGAGGTCCGAGCACGGCTCGGGCTGGACCAAGCCTAAATTCGCCTTCAAGGACCCTTGTCGGGCTGTGGACCTCGTGGGAGTCGCCGAGCCCTGACGTGACTCCGGCCTCCGCTTCATGCAGATTGAACTTTGGTCTCGGGGTCAATCATGGCAGCCAGGACGCGCGCACCACCGTCGCGCCGACAGTTGCGTCAGGCGGCACGGAAGAGCGCCGGCAAGAAGTCGCTGCGCAAGGGCAGCAAGTCATCTGCGCGCCGCAAGGGCGCACGTGCCGGCGCGATCGAAATCGCGCTCGCGACTTTTGCGCATGAAGTTCGCACGCCGCTCACCGGCATTCTCGCGCTGTCCTCATTGCTCGAGACCTCCGGCCTCCCCGAGCGGGAGCGACGCTGGGTCGAACTCGATCAAGGCGAGCGCCGAACATCTTTCAGCGCTTGCCACCCTGTTCGTCGATGCCGCGCGCCATCGCGGCCCTGGCTTGAGCATGCGGCAGGATTTCTTCGATCTGCGGACGCTGGCGCAGACGGCCGCGAACTCGCTCGCCGGGCGCGCTGCCGCCAAAGGGCTGGTGGCGACGTCCGAGATCGATGCGGCGCTGCCGGTTTTTGCCGTCGGCGATCCCGTGCGCTTGCGCGCGGCGCTGGAAAACCTGATCGACAATGCGGTGAAGTTCACCGACAGCGGCAGCGTCGTCTTTGCGGCCTCACTCGCCCGCGCACCGAAGCCCAGAGGCGCGTTTGCAGTCGCATTCAATGTTGCGGACTCCGGAGGCGGGCTCTCGGTTACCGAGATCAAGCGGTTGTTCAAGCCGTTCTCTCAATCCAGTGTCGCCATCAGCCGCCGATTTGGCGGCGCGGGGCTTGGTCTGTCATCGGTGCGGCAGCTGGCGCGTGCAATGGGCGGCAACGTCACGGTTAAGCCGCGGCGCGGTGGCGGCACCGTATTCACGCTGACCGTTGTGCTCGATCATGCCGATGGCCGCTTGCCGTCGGCCGATGCCGACCGATCCAGAGTGGCCGCCGGTATCAAGCCGCTGAAGATATTGTCGGTCGAGGACAACCCGTTCGGGCGCGTTGTGCTGAATGCGGTTCTGCAGGAGCTCGGCCATGAGGTCGAGTTTGTCGGCCGTGGCGAGGACGCGCCGCAGCGTCTGGCGCAGGGGAAGTTCGACCTCGTGCTGATGGACATGGTGCTTCCTGGAATCGACGGCATTGAAGCGATCCGCCGCATCCGTGCGGGCGTAGCTCCGGTGTCGCTGACCGCAATCATCGTGGTGTCCGGCCGCGGCGAAGACGAGGACGCGGCGCGGGCGGCTGGCGCCAGTGGCTTTCTCCTCAAGCCGGTCAGTCCACGGGAGCTGGCGCTGGTCCTGGCCGATGTTTCGGGAGGGGCCCCGGGCGCCAAGGCCTGACGCGGCCTGATACGTCACGCCGCAGCGCGAACCAGAACCATTCCGCCGAGCTCCAGTAACTCTTCGACGCGGCGGAAACCGACCGCCCGCAGCGTCTCTGGCAACTGCTGGCGCCGCGGCGCCGCGCCGGGCCCGTGCGATCCGCCGCGATCATAGTGATCGCAGTGGAGCAGCAGACCATCGGGTCTGAGAATCTCGCGGATGCGCCGGAACAGCGGTGCTGGTTGATCGCGCCGGCGCTGGAGCGGCATCGCCAGCACGGCATCGACCGGCGAGAGCTCACGGGCCCAATCCTCGCCGTGCAAATCACGCACCAGGAAACGCACTGCATGGGCAGCATCCCCCAAATGTTCGCGTGCGGCATCGTGAATTGCGGGCGAAACATCGATTGCCGCGTAAGAAGCGATCCGGCAGGTCGCGAGCAGTTCCTTGGCAAGATGCCCGGCGCCGGAGCCTAATTCGATCACGTCGATCGCGCGGTCGAACGTTCCATTCAGGGCGCCGGCGATTGCCGCAAAGAGCCGCGGCCGCCACGCGCGCCGCTGCACCGTTTGCATGATCCAGTCGTGAACCTGCGTGGCATCGTTGAAATCGACCGAACCCGGAATTTCGGAATCTGACCCAGCCACGACGTCCCCCGGTGCGCGAACTACCTATACGAGGTCTATCTTATTTATGCAACCTAAACGATAGAGAAGGTCAACGAGTCGTTACCCGTCACTCGAACTCACTCTGATTCCGCTTACGCAGGACTGCGGCGTTGAACTCGCCGCCGTACACAAAGATCGAGGCGATGAAATAAAGGAACACCAGTGCAATGATGACCGAGGCGAGGCCGGCATAGGTGGTCACGTAGTTGACGGTGAAGCGTTCCAGATATTTTCCAAACACATAGCCCGAGACCAGCGAGCCGAGGATCGTGAGCAGAATGCCCGGCAGGATGTCGAGCAGGCGCCGCCGGCCGCCCGGCAGCCATTTGTGGGCGACGAACAGGGCGACGATCATCGAGGCGGCCGCCACCGCGTATCGGGCGATGGTCAGTGAATTCTCGTTGTCCTTGACCAGCATCGGGAACTGGCTCTTCACCGCGCCGATGATGAGCGGCGCCAGCACGATCAGGAAGGCGAGCGATAGCAGGGATACCGCGGCCAGCAAGGTGTAACCGATCAATTCCAGCCGCAGCCAGTACCAGCGCCTGACCTCGATAATGCCGTAGGCGCGGTTCAGTCCGACGCGGAGCGCCTCGACGCCGTTCGAGGCGAAGTAGACCGCCAGCACCGCGCCGAGCGTGAGGATATCGCCACGCGCGTTGGTGAGCACGTCATGGATTTCGCCCGACAGCGTATCGGCGACGCGGTGCGGCCAGGCATCGAACATCAGCGTCGCGGCCTGATCGGCGAGCTCTTTCGATCCGAAGAAGCCGGCCAATGCCGTGATCACGATGAGAAAGGGAAACAGCGCCATCAGGGCCGACAGCGCAATATGGCTGGCGATCGCCCAGCCGTCGTCGGACAGGAATTTGTAGTAGGCATCGAGCGCGACGTCGAAAATGTATCGGAGCGACTTGATCATGAATTTCTGCGTTTGTCCGGGCGGCGCGCCGCTTCCTCTGTCGATGCATTTACCGTGGCGCGCCGACCCTGTCATGCCCGGACCGTGCCAGCCGGGTCATGGCGATTCGTGGTCCCGGGTGTTAAGTACCAAGCATCCACGAGTTTCGTTCATCAATCGGCAAAGGATTTCATGGCCGGCTTTTTGTCGCACTTTCTGGTGCCGATCGCGATGGGCGCGGTCGCGGTGGTGCTGGTGCTTGGGCTGATCAACATGATGCGCGGCGGTTCGCCGAACCGCTCGCAGCAGCTGATGCGGCTGCGGGTGTTGCTGCAGGCGGTGGCGATCGTCGTGGCCTTGCTCGCGCTGCTGGCGCTGGGTCATTGAGCGGAGGGCGCTCGCGATGGTGACATTGAACAAGATCTACACCCGGACCGGCGACGACGGGACCACCGCGCTGGGCACCGGCGAGCGGCGGCCCAAATATGATTTGCGCGTCTCGGCCTATGGGACCGTCGACGAAACCAACGCCGCAATCGGGGTAGCGCGTCTGCACGTGCCGGCGGTTTCTCCCGTTTCCACCATGCTCGGCCTGATCCAGAACGACCTGTTCGACGTCGGTGCCGATCTTGCCGTGCCCGATCGGCCGGGCAAGGCCGAACGCCTGCGCATCGTGCAGTCGCAGGTCGAGCGGCTCGAGCGCGACATCGATGGTCTCAATGCCAACCTGAAAGACCTGACCTCATTCGTGCTGCCGGGTGGCAGCCCGGCGTCGGCGCACCTGCATATTGCGCGCACGATCTGCCGCCGCGCCGAACGGTTGATGGCCGAGCTTGCGGCAAAGGAAGGCGAGCAGGTCAGCCCCGCGGCGCTGCGCTACGTGAACCGGCTCTCCGACTTCCTGTTCGTAGCGAGCCGCGCCTGCAACAACGACGGTGCGGATGATGTTCTCTGGGTGCCGGGTCAAAACCGCTAAGCGACGTTAAGAGATTGAGTGGTCCTGCGTTTTCGGCAGTGCTAGCCTGACGGAACCGAGCAATAATGGCTGTTTAGCGCGTTGACCGCGCCTGAGCAGGCCAGTAGGTTCCGCGCCCATCAGCAGGGCAATTCTACATAAAGCAACTGACTATCAAGAGAGGACCAGGGGACCGATGAAGGTTCTTGTGCCAGTCAAGCGGGTCGTTGATTACAACGTGAAGATCCGCGTCAAGAGCGACGGATCGGGCGTTGAGCTCGCCAACGTCAAGATGTCGATGAATCCATTCGACGAGATCGGCGTCGAGGAAGCGCTGCGGCTGAGGGAAGCCGGCAAGGCCACCGAGGTGGTTTGCGTCTCGATCGGTCCGCAGCAGTGCACCGAGACGATCCGCACCGGGCTCGCGATGGGCGCCGACCGCGGCATCCTGGTCAAGGCCGACGGCGTCGTCGAGCCGCTTGCGGTCGCGAAGATCCTGAAGGCGATCGCCGACGAAGAGAAGCCCGGCCTTATCATTCTCGGCAAGCAGGCGATCGACGACGATTCCAACCAGACCGGCCAGATGCTTGCCGCATTGCTCGGCTGGTCGCAGGCGACCTTCGCCTCGAAGCTTACGATCGACGGTTCCGACGTCACCGTGACCCGCGAAGTCGACGGCGGCTTGCAGACCGTGAAGCTGAAGGGCCCGGCGATCGTCACCACCGACCTGCGCCTCAACGAGCCGCGCTACGCCAGTTTGCCGAACATCATGAAGGCCAAGAAGAAGCCGATCGCGGAGAAGACCGCTGCGGACTACGGCGTCGACCTTACCCCTCGCCACGAGATCCTGAAGACCACCGAGCCGCCGGGCCGCAAGGCCGGCGTCAAGGTCAAGGACGTCGCGGAACTGGTGTCGAAACTCAAGAATGAGGCCGGGGTAATCTGATGGCTACACTGCTCATTGCCGAACATGACAACGCCTCGATCAAGGACGCGACCCTCAAGGCCCTGACCGCGGCGCTTGAGCTCGGCGCCGATGTTGACGTGCTCGTTGCCGGTCAGAACGCCAAGGGCGCGGCCGAAGCGGCCTCGAAGCTCGCTGGTGTGAAGAAGGTTCTGCTCGCCGACAACGCGCTTTACGCACACGATTTGGCCGAGCCGTTCGCCGCACTGATCGTGTCGCTGGCGCCGAAGTACGACGCGATCGTCGCGCCTGCGACCTCGCGTATCAAGAACGTCATGCCGCGGGTGGCGGCGCTGCTCGACGTCATGCAGGTGTCGGAGATCATCAAGGTGGTTGCGCCCGATACCTTCGAGCGCCCGATCTACGCCGGCAACGCGATCCAGACGGTGAAGAGCAAGGACGCGAAAAAGGTGATCACTGTGCGTACCGCGACCTTCAAGGCTGCAGGCGCCGGCGGCAGCGCTGGAATCGAGGACGCCGCGGCTGCGGCCGATCCCGGGCTTTCGTCCTTCGTCGGCGAGGAAGTCGCCAAGAACGATCGTCCCGAACTGACCTCGGCGAAAATCATCGTCTCCGGTGGCCGCGCCATGCAAAGCCGCGAGAACTTCACCAAGTATATCGAGCCGCTTGCCGACAAGCTCGGTGCCGGCGTCGGCGCCTCGCGCGCCGCCGTGGACGCGGGCTACGCGCCGAACGACTGGCAGGTCGGCCAGACCGGCAAGGTGGTAGCGCCGGAGCTCTACATTGCCGTCGGCATTTCAGGTGCCATTCAGCATCTCGCCGGTATGAAGGACTCCAAGGTGATCGTCGCGATCAACAAGGACGAGGAAGCGCCGATCTTCCAGGTCGCCGATTATGGCCTGGTCGCTGACCTCTATCAGGCTGTTCCGGCGTTGACCGAGGAACTGGCGAAGGCCGGGAAGTAGCGCGTGGTGGGTGGCCGCAACGAGCGGTCACGCCCACTGATGAGAGTTAAAGATGGCAATCAACATCCGGAAAGTCGGGATAATCGGGGCAGGGCAGATGGGCAATGGCATTGCCCAGGTGGTCGCCCAGGCCGGCTTCGATGTGCTGCTCAATGACGTGTCGTCGGACCGCATCAAATCGGCGCTGGCGACCATCAACGGCAACCTGTCTCGCTCCGTCTCGAAGAAGGCGCTCGCCGACAAGGAGCGCGAGCAGACGCTGGCGCGGATCAAGCCCGCCGACAAGCTCGAGGAGCTCGCCGACTGCGATCTCGTCATCGAGAGTGCCTCGGAGAAGGAAGACGTCAAGCGCAAGATTTTCAACGAACTCTGCGCGGGACTCAAGGCCGACGCCTTGATCGGCTCCAACACATCGTCGATCTCGATCACCCGCCTTGCCGCTTCGACCGACCGTCCGGAAAAATTCATCGGCATTCACTTCATGAATCCGGTGCCGCGGATGGAACTGGTCGAGGTGATCCGCGGCATCGCCACCGAGGATGCCACGTTCGACGCGGCGCGCACCTTCGTCACCAAGCTCGGCAAGCAGATCGCGGTCGCCGAGGATTTTCCGGCGTTCATTGTCAATCGCGTGCTGCTGCCGATGATCAACGAGGCCATCTACACGCTCTACGAGGGTGTCGGTAACGTCGAGGCGATCGATGCGGCAATGAAGCTCGGTGCCCATCACCCGATGGGACCGCTGGAGCTCGCTGATTTCATCGGCCTCGATATCTGCCTCGCCATCATGCAGGTGCTGCACGAGGGCCTCGCCGATTCGAAATACCGGCCATGTCCGCTGCTGGTGAAATACGTCGAGGCCGGCTGGCTCGGCCGCAAGTCCGGCCGGGGATTCTACGACTACCGCGGCGAAAAGCCGGTGCCGACGCGGTAGGCCACGTCGGCAGACCGCCGCGCGCTGCGGCCTGCAAAGAACATCGCCACGGCCAGCGCCTGAACGATCGCCGCGAAGACGAACACGCCAACGCCGCCATTCGATGTCGGGCCGGTTGCGGGCAACAAATCCCGGATCACGCCAAACGTCGCGGGTGCGAAGGCGTAAGCCGCCTGCGCAGACGCGACGATCAACGACACTGCACGCGGCACATCTTCGTCAGCAAACTCGACCTGCGCGATCAGCGGCGGCAGCGAGGTGGCGTTGCCGAAGCCGCAGCCGAACAGCACGATGCCGGTGAGCAGCAGCGGCACGCTGGTTCCCGCCGCCCCAAGTAACGCGATCGAGCCCGCGCATTGCAGGACGTAGCCGGCGCAGGCGATCAGGCGGCGGTCGGCGTTGGGTGGCATCAGGTAACCCATCGCGGTGCGTCCGACGATCGCCAGCAAGGTGACGAAGCCCATCGCGAAGCCCGCGTATTGCGCGCCGAGCGCCGGCGTCAGCAGCGTGAACAGGTGAGCGACGAGGCCGATCTGCGCGAACAGGCCAAACGCCATACCGGCCGCCAGCGTCAGGAATTTGCGGTCACGCCACAGCGCACCACCGGCCAGCGGTACGATCGGCGAATTCTTGCGCGCGGTTGCCGCGCTCGGGGCATCGCCATCTTGTTGCAACCCCAGCTGCTGCGGCGTGCGGGAAAAGAGCAGAGCAGCCAGCGTCCAGACCAGCAGCAGCATGATGGCGGCGATCGCTATGCTCGAGCCAAGGAATCCGAACAAGCCGACCACCGCGACCCACAACGGCGAAAAAATAACGCCGCCGATGCTGCCGCCATTGTAGGCCATGCCGAGCGCCGCAGGGCGCTTGCGGGCAAACCACGGCGAGACCAGCGCGTTGATCGCAGGCGCGCTCATGGTTCCCCAACCAAGGCCGGTGAGGACCGTCGCAACAAAGAGCTGCCACGGCGCGCTGGCCAGTGCCCAGCCGACGACGCCACAGGCCATGCACAACGAGCCGGTCATCGTGACGCGCGATGCGCCGAAGCGGCGATAGAGGTTCGGCACGACTGCACCGATCCCGGCGCCAGTCAGGAAGTGCAGGGTGACCGCGGTCGAGATCAATGCGATCGGCCAGCCGCGCGTGGCGTGCACGACACCAAGCCAGACCGGCGGGCCATAAAAACCCATGCCCCAGCCGAACACCGCGAGCACGAACGCGCCGGCGACCACGCGCCAGCCGTAGAATGTGTTTTCCAGATTGCGGAACATGCGCGGAAACTGCCCTGAGCGCTGCCATCAATGCTTCGACCGGTATCGAAGTTTTCGGCTGCCGACCCAAGCAGGTGACGAGGTCGATTTCCGTCATCATCATCGATTGGAATGATTTCATTAACCAGCCTTGGCTAGTGTCGTGCGGGGAGACCGATTGCCGATGGATACTTCTTTGATCAGCGCCGCCATGACCGCCCAGGCCGGCGCTCTGCAGCAAAAAATCGCGACCAGCGTCATGAAGGCGAATATCGACGCGGAGAAATCGGTGCTGACGCTTCTGGAGCCAGCGGCGCAGGCGCCGTCGTCTGCCAACCTCGCGCCGGGCGTCGGCGGCAATCTCGATATTTCGGCCTGATCCAGGACCGGTTATCCTTGCTCGCCGCGCGCTGTGACGCGCCGCGGAGCAGGCGACCGCGATGACTGATCCCACCGTCCGTGCGGTTCATGTGCGTATCACCGGCCGTGTGCAAGGTGTCGGCTATCGCGCCTGGACGGTCGACGAGGCGCGGCGACGCGGGCTTTCGGGGTGGGTGCGCAATCTTGCGGATGGCGATGTCGAGGCGGTGTTCAGCGGACCCAACGCGACCGTCGATGACATGATCGCGGCCTGCCGGCGCGGGCCGTCATCGGCCCGTGTCGATCACGCCATGGTCGAGGCAGCAGAACCCGTTTCAGGCCCCTTCAAGGTGCTCTACGAGCGCTGAAGGGGTGGTCGCCGAATTTTCCTTTGCTTTTAATGCTTTGGGCGAAATTCGACGCGCGTTTCTGCTCTCCTATGATGCGAATATATCAATAAGTACTCGCATATATAGAAAAGAACCGGTCCTCAGACCGGCCTGTCGCCGGCGACGGTGACGCGGAAGCCCGAGCGGGTGTGCGGCCAGTAGTCCCACATCGCGCGATGCTGGGCGCAGCGGTTGTCCCAAAACGCGATCGAGTTCTCGCGCCAGCGGAAGCGGCACTGGAACAGCGGGTTGGCCATGTGCTCGTAGAGATAGCGCAGGATGCCCTCGCTCTCGTCGCGCGGAATGCCGACGATGTAGCGGGTGAAGCCGCGGTTGACGAACAGCGCCTTGCGCCCCGTCACCGGATGGACGCGGATCACAGGATGTTCCGCACGCGGATAGGTCGGCTTGTCCTTCACGCCGAAGTTGGCATAGGTGCCGCGGTAGTTCTCCTCGCCGTCGTGAACAGCGGTGAGACCTTCGAGGTAAGTCTTCATGCGATCCGACAGCGCCTCGTACGCCGCGTACATGTTGGCGAACAGCGTGTCGCCGCCGCGCGGCGGACAGGTCTTGATGTAGAGGATCGAGCCCATCGGCGGCTCGACATCGCACGAGACATCGGAGTGCCAGCCCTCGCCATTGGCGCGCGGCAAATCCTTGTCGGCGTGGATGATCATCAGTTCCTTGTGGCCCGGTGCGTGCGGCGCGGCCGGGTGGATGTGCAGGTCGCCGAACTGCCGGCCGAAGGCGAGATGCTGCTCGGGGGTGAGGTGCTGGTCGCGGAAGAAGATCACGAGATTTTCCGCAAGCGCGCGATGGATCTCGTCGGCGGCCTGGTTGCCGAGCGGCTTCGACAGATCGATGCCGCCGATCTCGGCGCCGATGATCGGCGTCAGCTTGTCGAGCGTGATCGTCTCGTAGGGGGCGCCGTCGGTTTGCGTGTTCTTGTAACGCGGCCCGCCGCGCTTGTTCAGTCCTTCGGCCATTGGCAGTGCTCCCGGCTGTTCCTGCTATGAGGCACCATTCTAGTCTGTCTGTTGCCGCGAGCAAACCGGCGCAATCAGGATGCGGGCATGCCGAGCGGCCAGACACGGCGGTTGTCGCCGCTTACCCCTCGGTCACTGCCGCGGCGCTGAAGATGGTGCCGCGCGAGCGGCCGCGGTCGCTGACGTTGCGCACCACAAGCACCAAACGTCCCGGCGCGCCGCCGGCGACGGGAATTTCGACCTTTTGTCGGCCGTCTCCAAGCTCAAGTACCATTTCATCGCCGACATAGGCCTTCAGATCCGGTCCGTTGAGCCCGAAGCCGAGCGCGCCTTTCTCGACC
This sequence comes from uncultured Alphaproteobacteria bacterium, assembly GCA_963763485.1. Classification (GTDB taxonomy): domain Bacteria; phylum Pseudomonadota; class Alphaproteobacteria; order Rhizobiales; family Xanthobacteraceae; genus CAWCKS01. The sequence continues at coordinate 502,262 of CAVXOW010000005.1, forward strand.
TCGGCATCGATGACGATCGTCTGCGGTCCCGTGATCGACGGACACGCCAGAGTGACCGCATATTGCCATTGCCCGCGCGCCGTCGTGATCGAGAGGTCGCTGCCGAATTCGGCCGATGCGTCGCCGTGCCGTAGCGCCGTGCTGAGGTCGATCGGCTGCACCTGTTTGCGCGCCGGTCGCGCCGGCACGCCAAGGCGGCGCTCGAGGTCGTCGAGGCGCGCCAGCAGCACGCTCCTGCATTTTCGCGGTATGGCGTTTGAGCGCCTGGCCCTGGACATCAACCGCTTCACCCGAAACTTCGCCGTAAAGCGCGGTCCATGGCCGCGAAAGATCAGGCGAAATGAGGAAATCTTCCAGGAACCCGCCGAGCGCGCGCATCTCAGCGACGGGATCCTGCGTCGATGTGTCGGACAGGATGTCAGCATAGAGCCTTTCGAATTGCGCGACGCGGGAGCCGGGATCGGCCTGCAACAAGACGATGCTGTCTGCCGCGACGCCGTCACGCAGCAGGCGCTCGCGGCACTGCTCGTCGCTGGCCACATAGCGCTTTATTCGCGGCAGCAGCGGCGGCCGGTCGGCGGCGAGGTCAGACGAATGACAGGCGAAGATGGCCGGGCAGCTCGGGAAGGTCGCCATCGCCATCACGGTCGCGACGTTGCCTTGGCCGTGGATGATGTCAGGCGCAATGGCGACCTGGTTCAGCCTGTCGACCACCGTCACGCCCGACTGGCGCAGGGCGTCGACGGCCGCGTTCGCAACTCCCGGCGAAAACACGATCGGCCGATGCCCGCGACGGCCAAGACCCTGCGCGAGGTCGACGGCTGCGTTCGATGTGCCGGCGCGCAAGGGGCGACAGGTTAGTGATCAGCACCGCGAGGCGATTCAATCCGTCGGCGGGTGAAGCGGCAGTGTCAGTCACAGTGGTCCTCGATGGCCCGACAGGAGTCGTCGTACGCAAACGTCCGCGCCATCGCGTCAGATCGATACGGTGGCCGGTGCTATGTGGTGTCGGAACGTAGCACCGCCTCCGGAGGATAGCCAAACCGCAGGCGAACTACGCCTTGCCATATTCGTCGTGCAGCCGCACCCAGGTCATGGGATAGGGCAGGGTGTCTTCGTCGCGGCCCTTCGGCGTGAGGTCGAGCAGGTGATAGGCGCCGTTCAGCATGTCGAGCCCGCGCGCGTAGCAGGAGTAGGTGTGGAAGATCTTGCCTGAGGCGTCCCTGGCAAACACGCTGATCCCCGGCGCATCCTCGCCGCCAAACGCATTGTTTCCGAAATTGTAGAGCTTTGCCTTCGACGCGATTTCGTCTTTGGTGAAGCTGACCGCAAAATCGTGGTTGAAGTCGTCGCCGACCGCCGACACCCACGGGAAGCTCCAGCCCATCCGCTGCCTGAAGGCTTCGAGCCTGGCGAGCGGCGCGCGCGAGATCGCAACCAGCGCGGTGTCGCGGGCGGCGAGATGATCGACCGCGCCATTGTAATTGTCGGCCCAGAACGAGCAGCTCTTGCAGCCCGCGGTCCACTCGGGGTGGAACATGAAGTGGTAGACGATCAGCTGGCTCTTTCCAGCGAACAGGTCGGCAAGGGATTTGCGTCCGTCGGAAGCCTCGAACTGGTAAGGTTTCGTCACCTCGACCCACGGCATCGCGCGGCGTTGCCGGCTGAGCTCGTCACGTTCCCTGGTGAATTGCTTCTCCTGCGCCAGCAATGCCTGGCGCGCCTTCAACCACTCGGCCTGCGAAACGATCTGCGGTGCACTCATGTTTGGCTCCTTGTGACGTCGAATCTCTTGCGAGCTTGATGTTAACGGCCCTGTGACATGACGATCCGGCAAGCGGGTTCGATTCTCGCCCGCGACTTTTATAGCGTTCGAAACGCAGCCGAAATTCTCCGGATTATGTCGTCGGCTAAAAACTCCGGCCGTCGATCTTTTTTATGGCCAGCGTGTCGGGATCGATGTCGTCGACGCAACGCACATTGATCGCCACCATCTCCGCACCGTCAGGCCGCTTGCCGCGGGCAAAAGACTGGATGCCGCAGGTCGAGCAGAACAGGTGATGGATGTTGTGCCGGTTGAATTGGTATTCCGTCGTCGCCCCTTCGCCCTTCAACAGCTTGAAGTCGGACGTCGGCACGAACGTCAGGAGCGAGCCGAGCCGGCCGCAGCGCGAGCAGTTGCACGCCATCACTTCGTTGATATCGGCCTGCACCTCGTAGCGGACCTTGCCGCACTGGCATCCGCCGGTGTGTGTCGCTGGCATTTTCTTGATCCTTTGCGCGTGGGTTGAATTTGCTACCGTCACCCGCGGGCTTGACCCGCGGGTCCATCTCTCTTTGCGTCAGATATTGCGAAGTGGTTGGATTGCCGGATCAAGTCCGGCAATGACGCCTTACGCCGCCCTAGCGCTCTCGTAGGCCTTGCGGATCGCGGCAGCGTCAGGCTTTTTCATCTGCATCACCGCGCCCATCATGCGCTCAAGCTGCGCCGGCGTCGCCGACAGCATCATCTCTCCGAGATCCGTCGGCACGATCTGCCAGGACACGCCGAACTTGTCCTTGAGCCAGCCGCACACCTGGGTCTCGCCGCCTTCGGCAAGCCTCTCCCAGTAGTAGTCGATCTCGGCCTGGTCCTCGCAGTTCACCATCAGCGAGATCGCCGGCGTGAACTGGTACATCGGCCCGCCGTTCAGCGCGAGAAACTCCTGGCCGAACAGCGTGAATGACGCCGTCATGACCGAGCCCTTTTGTCCAGGTCCGTGCTCGCCGTAGTGCGTGAAGCCGGCTTTCTTCGAAGTCCTTGAACACCGCGGTGTAGAACTCCATCGCCTCCTCGGCGCGGCCATCGAACCAGAGGCAGGGGACGAATTTGTTCATCGAAGCTGTTCCTTCGATTGCTGCAGACAAGGGTTGGATTGAGCTGTGCGGCGCCGCTTGCTCGCCACCGCCTCAGGGCGATTCAGCACCGCGTTGAACACCGTTGCGTGGAACGCGGAGATCGGGCCGTTCTCATACAGCTCGCGAAGTTCGGCGAAGGATTGCATCGGGTGATGCGGGTCAGGGCCGCAAGCCGGTCGAACAGCGCGAGCTGCTCAGCGTCGGCGATGTCGCCGGGCCGCAGCATCGGCCCCCAGACGTCCCAGGGCAACATTTCCACGTTGTTGAGCGCGGCGAAGTCACGCAGCACGTTGCCGGCGACAAACCAGAGGCCGGTCATCTGCATGATGCCGAACTTGCTCGGGTCCTGCCGGCCCTCGCGGCATTCCCGCCACGCGTCGCCGGCGATCACGAAGCGATCACGCGGGACGTCGAGCAGATCGAAGTCGGGCTTGAACAGCCCGCGCTGCAGTTCGTCGATCTGCGCGTCGACCAGCATCCAGCGCGCCTGCGCGTCATTCCAGTATTCGCAGACCCAGTGATCAATGAAGCGGCCTTTCTCGAAGTAGGCGCCAAAGCCGCAGCGCGCGCGGGCGGCATAGCCCTTGACGCGGAGCGCCGTCACGAACAGCGTCGTAAAGTGCCGGCACACCCCGACCAGGCGTTTTTCGGGCGGCCGCGACGCCGTCAGCGCACGATCGTCATGGGCCAGCAGGGCATCGAGCATTCGTCGCACCGAGCGGATGTGCGGCTCGGCGAGGCGCTCGCCGGAGAGCTTCTTGCCGTAAGCGGGCGCGATGTGCTGGTGCAGCAGCAGGCCGTGCATCACGCGCGCCAGACTGGCGATGTCTTCCGGCAGCGCATCGATGAGCGCCGCGTGGCCTGGGTCCGATGTCATCGGCCCGTCGCCGCGGTAGAAGTCGAGAACTTCAGGTGACAGCCGCGTTGTGTCGTGCAGATGTACTGGCATCGGCAACTCTTTTGGGAGCTAGCGGTCCAACCACGAGGCAATGTTGTCCAGCATCTTCGTCCAGCCGCGCTTGTGGTTGTCGGCGGTGGCCTGATCGAACAGCTGTTCGTGTATCAGTGTCAGCAGCGTGCCGGCGCCGTCGGACCTCGTGATCACGGTGACCTGGGATTTGCGCTCCGGCGTCGAGTGCCACGCCCAGCTGAACACCAGCTTCTCGTTCGGGATGACTTCTTTATAGACGCCGCTCACTTCAAAATGTTCGCCGCTGCCGTGGGTGAAGCTGAAGACGAAGCGGCCGCCAGCACGGACATCGGTGACCGCTTTGATGGTGTCCACCTTGGCGTCCGACGCACCGAACCAGCGCACGATCATCTCCGGCTCGGTCCATGCGGCAAAGACCCTTGTCGGCGGCGCCTTGTAGCGATGCTGCAGCGTGACGCTTGGCTTGCTGAGCGTTGTGGTGGCCATGGGTTGTGCTCCAGAGAGAATGGGTGTTCGACGGTCGGCCGGGGAATCACGAATGGCAGCAGTCGGCACTTTCATCGGCGATCGAATGGCCGTCGGCGTTGGGCGCCCCATCGTAGCGGTCGTGGAGGCGAACCCAGTCCATCAGGTTGTGGTGAGGACCGTTTTCGTTGCGGCCCTTCGGCGTCATATCGAGCAGGTGATAGGCGCCGAGACCGCCTTCGCCGCCGCGTGCGTAGACCGAGTAAGTGTGGAACAGGCTGCCGGTTTCATCCTTGTAGAATACGCTCGAGCCCGACAGCTCGTCGCTCATGTAGTTCTGCGTTTCGAAATTGTAGAAGACCTTGCCGCGTGCCTTCTCCTCCGCCGTGAACGAGACGTTGAAGTCGTAGTTGAAGTCGCTGCCGAACGACGACACCCAGCGGAACTTCCAGCCCATCCGTCGCTTGAAAGCCTCGATCTTCGCCAGCGGTGCCCGCGATACGGCGATAAAACTGACATCGTGGTGTTCGACGTGCTGGAGCGCGCCGTCGACGTGGTCTGCTCCGAACGAGCAGCCGGTGCAGAGTTCCTGCCAGTCCGGACCAAGCATGAAATGCCTGACGATCAGCTGGCTGCGGCCATCGAACAGATCCGACAGGGTCTGCTCGCCCGTGGGCGTATCGAATACGTAGGCCTTGTCGACCTTCACCCACGGCAGTTCGCGCCGCTCCGCCATCAGCTGATCGCGCAAGCGGGTCAGCTTCTTTTCGTTCACGAGATGCGCGCGGCGGGCCACGATCCACTCTTCACGGGAAACGATCTTATGTGGTTGCATGATGACCTCCGTTGTCGTTCTACTGCTCGAGCCACGCCGCGAGTTTTTCCAGCGTGCCGGTCCAGCCGCGCTTGTGACCGTCGGCGGCGGCCTGGTCGAAGAACTGTTCGTGCTTCAGCGTCAGCAGCGTGCCCTTGCCTTCGGCCCTGGTGAGCACCGTGACCTGCGACTCGCGCTCCGGCGTCGAATGCCAGGCCCAGCTGAACACCAGCTTCTGGTTCGGCACGACCTCCTTGTAGACGCCGCTGACTTCCGAATATTCGCCGTTCGAATGCGTGAAGCTGATGGTGAAACGGCCGCCGGTGCGGACATCCATCATCGCTTTCACCGAACCTTGCTCGGCGTCGGACGGGCCGAACCAGCCGACGATCATTTCCGCGTGCGTCCACGCGGCGTAGACTTTTTCGGGGGGCGCGTCGTAGCGTCGCTGGAGGGTGACGCTCGGCTTGCTGAGGGTGACTGCTGCACTTGTTCCTTGGGCCATTCGGTAGTCTCCTCAAGATAGGCGGCCAGACGATCGAGCCGTTCGCTCCAGAACCGCTCGTATTTGCCGAGCCAATTCATCGCCTCCTGCATCGGCTGGGCGCGCAGGCGGCAGGCGACGGTGCGTCCGGTCTTCTTGCGCGTGACGAGGCCGGCATCTGTCAGCACGTCGAGGTGCTTCATGATGGCCGGCAGCGACATCTGCAAAGGGTTTGGCCAGATCGCTTACCGAGACTGTGTCCTCGGCCTCGAGCCGCGCCATCATTGCCCGCCGGGTCGGGTCGGACAGTGCCGCGAAAGTGCGATCGAGCTGAGCTAAATGGTAAACCATCTGGTTAAGTATAGGCGCACAAGCATGGGCGTCAAGGTGCGATTGGCGAGGCACGAAGTTGTGATGACGGTCTTGGGACTGGAGCTATCCCCGTGCACTGTCATGCCCCGCTTCAAGCGGGGCATCCAGTAGCCCGCAGGAACAGTTTGGCTCGTACAACTTGCGACACGGGGTACTGGATCGCCCGGTCAAGCCGGGCGATGACAAACAAGAAGCTCTTCAGCCCTTCGCTTCGCCCTGCAGCGCGGCCTTGATCAGCGCGACGCCGTCGTCGCTGGCCCATTCCGCGGGGCCGGCGATGGTGCCGATCTCGCAGCCATTGGCGTCGATCAGCACGGAGGTCGGCATGCCGATGGCGCGGCCGATCGCCTTCAGCTCTTGAAACACCCGCGCCTTCTCGTCGCTGAAATAGTTCAGCGTGGTGACGCCTGCGGTCTTCAGCCAGTTCTTCGGCTTGTCGAGATCGCGGGTGTCGATGTTGACGGCGACGACCTCGAATTTCGGGCTGCCGAGCTTCACCTGCAACGCGTCGAGCGCCGGCATCTCGCGCCGGCACGGCACGCACCACGTCGCCCACAAATTCAGCAGCACGACCTTGCCGCGCCACTCCGACAACTTGCGTGTTGCCCCGGAGGCGTCCTGGAAGGTGAGATCGGGGATGCGCAGGCCCGAGGTCGCGGGGTTGATCGCGGCCACTTCGCCATGGATCAGCGGCGTTAACGTCTTGGCGAGGTCCGTCGCGGCGCGACAGGAGGGGTCGCCCGCATTGCGCGACAGGCCGCCGATCCCGTATACCCCGACAAGGCCGATGACGCCGCCGACCAGGACGGCTGCGACCGCCATGACCAGCCGTTGCGGCACGACAGGACGCGGTTGCGGCGAGAGCGATGGCTGGTCGGAGGTCATATCGGCTGGCGGTTAAGCCACAAAGCCGAAGAGTGCAAGAGAGAAGCTGAGCGAGAAACCATGAGTAACAAGATGTGGGGCGGCCGCTTCGGCGAAGGCCCCGATGCCGATCATGGAGGAGATCAACGCCTCGATCGACGTTCGATCGCCATCTCTATGCCCAGGACATCGCCGCTTCGAAAGCGCACGCCGCAATGCTGGCGGCGCAAGGCATCATCACGGCTGACGATGCGAAAAAACATCGCTGATGGTCTAGACACGATCCTGTCAGAGATCGAAGCCGGAACCTTCGCGTTCAAGCGCGCGCTCGAAGACATCCATATGAATGTCGAGAGCCGGCTTACCGAGGTGATCGGCCCGGCCGCCGGCCGCCTGCACACCGCGCGCTCGCGCAACGACCAGGTCGCAACCGATTTTCGATTGTGGGTACGCGACACCATCGACGAGATCGATCGCGCGCTTGCCGGCTATCAGCGGGCGCTGGTCGATCGGCGCGATCGAGCACGCCGCGACCGTGATGCCCGGCTTCACGCATCTGCAGACCGCGCAGCCGGTGACCTTCGGCCATCACCTGCTGGCCTACGTCGAGATGGCGTCGCGCGATCGCGGCCGCTTTGCCGATGCGCGCAAGCGCCTCAACGAAAGCCCGCTCGGCGCGGCGGCGCTCGCCGGCACCTCGTTTCCGATCGACCGCCACGCGACGGCGAAGGCGCTCGGCTTCGACCGGCCGATGGCGAACTCGCTCGATGCCGTCTCCGATCGCGACTTCGTGCTGGAAGCGCTGGCGGCGTCGGCGATCACCGCGATCCATCTGTCGCGCTTCGCCGAGGAGCTGGTGCTCTGGACGTCGCCGCAGTTCGGCTTCGTCAAAACTATCGGACAAGTTCACGACCGGCTCCTCGATCATGCCGCAGAAGCGCAATCCCGATGCCGCCGAGCTGGTGCGCGCCAAGACCGGCCGCATCATCGGCGCGCTGAGCGCGCTGCTGATCGTGATGAAGGGACTGCCGCTCGCCTATCCCAAGGACATGCAGGAGGACAAGGAAGGCACGTTCGACGCCTTCGCCTCGCTGTCGCTTGCGATCGCCGCGATGACCGGCATGGTGCGCGACCTGCACGCCGACACCGCCAAGATGGCGCAAGCCGCCGGCGACGGCTATTCGACCGCGACCGACCTCGCCGACTGGCTGGTGCGGACGTTGAAGCTGCCGTTCCGCGACGCCCACCACATCACCGGGCGGATCGTGGCAAGGCCGCCGAAGCTCGAGCGTGCCGCTGCACAAGCTGCCGCTCGCCGAGATGCAGGCGATCGAGCCGCGCATCACGGATGCGGTGTTCGGCGTGCTCTCGGTCGAAAATTCGGTTAAGAGCCGGACCAGCTTTGGCGGGACCGCGCCGACAAATGTCCGCGAGCAGGCCGAAGGCTGGCGGAAACGCCTGGAAAAAGACGCGATTTCAGGGTGATGGTAGGGCCCGTGGGTGGACCGAACCCTCGCCAGCTTGGCATGAGGTCCGGTACAATGGTCGCGGATTTTGGGGACACCGGCGTGACAGGCAACTACCGTTCGGCTGCGGCGAGACTGGCCTTGCTCGGCGCCGCAGCGCTCCTGATCGCGCTCGGCGGCTGCGGCCGCAAGGCCGGCCTCGACCTGCCGCCGACCGCGTCGGCGCCGCCGCCGCAACCCGGCACGCACTGCGCAGGCGCCGCCGCCCGGCGACCAATCCGCTCGGCCTGCTCGATCCCAACCCGCAGGACGACCAGCCGCAGGCTGCTCCCGGCCGCAGGAAACGGATCATCCTCGATCCGATCCTTGACTAGTTCCGGCTTCTCCTCTCACTAACGACCCATGCATCATTTCGACTATCGCGACGGCGAATTGCACGCCGAGGCGGTCAACCTGACGCGCTCGCGCGCAGCGTTGGCACGCCGTTCTATTGCTATTCGACCGCGACGCTGGAGCGGCACTATCGCGTGTTCGCGGATGCGTTCAGCGACGTCGAAGGCGATCGTCTGCTATGCGATGAAGGCGAATTCCAACCAGTCGGTGCTGAAGACGTTTGCCCGGCTCGGCGCCGGCGCCGACGTGGTGTCCGGCGGCGAGTTGCATCGCGCGCTGGCCGCCGGCATTCCGCCGGAAAAAATCCTGTTCTCCGGCGTCGGCAAGACCGCAGCCGAGCTCGAGCTTGCTGTCTTGACCGGCATTCACTCGATCAACGTCGAATCCGAGAACGAGCTTGAGCTGCTGTCGCATCTTTGCGGCCTCACGTGGCCGCACCGCGCGCATCTCGGTGCGGATCAACCCGGATGTCGATGCCAAGACCCACGCCAAGATTTCGACCGGCAAGTCCGAGAACAAGTTCGGCGTTCCGCTGAGCCGCGCCCGCGAGGTTTACCGGCGCGCCGCGGAGCTGCCGGGCATCGAGATCACCGGCGTCGATATGCACATCGGCAGCCAGATCACCGATCTCGAGCCGCTCGCGAATGCCTTCAAGGTGCTGGTCGAGCTCGTGCATGTGCTGCGCGCCGACGGCCACCCCGTCTCGCACATCGATTTCGGCGGCGGCCTCGGCATCCCCTACGTTGCCGGCAACGATGGCCCGCCGAGCCCACAAGCCTATGCCGATGTGGTCAAGAGCGCGGTGAAGGGCCTCGACTGCACGCTGCTGTTCGAGCCGGGGCGCTTGCTCGTCGGCAATGCCGGCATCCTGGTTGCGCGCGTGCTTTACGTGAAGAAGGGCGAAGCCAAGAATTTTCTCGTCATCGACGCGGCGATGAACGATCTCATTCGCCCGACGCTCTATGAGGCGTACCACGACATCCTCCCGGTCAAGCAGCCGGCGGCCGACGCGCCTGTCATCGTTGCCGACGTGGTCGGGCCGGTGTGCGAGACCGGCGACTATCTCGCGTTGAACCGCGAGCTGACGCTGCCGCGCGAAGGCGATCTCATCGCCATCATGAGCGCCGGCGCCTACGGCGCGGTGCAGTCCGGCACCTACAACACGCGGCCGCTGGTGCCGGAGGTGCTGGTCAAGGACGACCAGTACGCCGTGGTGCGGCCGCGCTTCGACGTCCAGGACATTGTCGCGCTGGACAAGATTGCGCCGTGGCTGTGAGAGTTAGACCCTCATCTTGAGAGCCTGACCGAAAAAGCAACCAGCAATTTCAGGGCTTCTCTAGGACCTTGAAAGTGAATCCCTTTTTCCGTCATGGCCGGGCTTGTCCCCCGCCGGGCATGACGAGCTCGGCGACAAGGCCCAATTTTTCTCTTCCCATTTTGAGTCGAAACTCTGAGGAGACCGCCGAAGGCGGGCGTCTCGAAGGATGAGGCCACCCGCACATCGGCTTTAACCGACTTGGGCACTAACAATGCTGATCTCAGGTAGACCGAGATCAGTGCGGGCCTCATGGTTCGAGACGCATCGCTTCGCGATGCTCCTCACCATGAGGGTCATCCGCTACCTCACCAGCCCGCCATCGATCGGGATAATCGCGCCGGTGACGTAGTCCGACAGATCCGTGGTCAGGAACTCCACCACCTTGGCGCAGTCTTCCACGGTGCCGACGCGCTTCATCGCGATGCGCGCGGTCGGATCGCGATTGGCACGGGCTGAACCCGGAATCACGCTCGCCATGATGCGGCCGGTGCCGATGGTGCCCGGCGCGATGCAGTTCGCGGTGATGTTGTACTGGCCGAGGTCGTGAGCCAGATAGCGCGTGTAGTGCGCGATCGCCGCCTTCGCCGCGCCATAGTGGGCATAGCCGCCGTCGGCCGACGGCGTGGTGCCGGCGACCGACGACACCGTGACGATCTTGCCGTAGCGCTGCTCCTTCATGATCGGCGCCACCGCGTTGACGAAGTAGATCGTGCCGTAAAGGTTCATGCCGATCACGAGGTGCAGCAGCGAGGAATCGAGCGTGGAGGCCTTGGTGTCGAGCGGACGGCCGCGGCCGCCGCCGGCGTTGCAAACGAGAATGTCAACGCGGCCCCATTTCTTCTTGACGTCGGCGACCATCGCGTCGACCGCCTTCTGGTCGGCAACGTCGAGCTCGTAGCCGAGCGCTTTGACGCCAAGCGCCTCGATCTCGGCGACGGTGCTGTCACCGGTCATTGCCTTGGCCTCGGCCTCGAACTCCTTGTAGGACTTCAGGTCGAGATCGCAGATCGCGACATTGGCGCCGAGGCCCGCGAGCCGCAGCGCGTAGGCGCGCCCCAATCCGCGCCCGCCGCCGGTGACGATTGCGACCTGGCCACTGAGTTTGCCCATGGTTGTTGTTCTCCCTCTTGTTGTCTTGCTCTGTCATGGCCGGGCTTGTCCCGGCCATCCACGTCTTTCTCGAACCAACGCTCAAGACGTGGATGCCCGGCACAAGGCCGGGCATGACGATTGAGTGTGATTCAATTCACGCCTTCACCTTGCGCGCGACTTTCGCGAGCGGCGAGGTGATTTCGGCGAATGTGATGTCGGTGAGCGACGTCACGACGTCGATCACGGCCGGCTGGCGTGAGGCGATCGCGGTCTTGATCGCCGGCCCAAGCGCTTCCGGATCGGTCACGCGTTCGGCGTGGCAGCCCATCGAGCGGGCGATCGCCGCGTAATCGAAGTCGCGGAATTTCGCGGCGAAGCCCGAGCCGCCATGCAGCACCCAGCCGAGCGCGCTGTTGTTCATGATCACGACGACAATCGGGATGTCCTCCTCGATTGCGGTCATCAGTCCGTTCATCGACATCGCAAAGCCGCCGTCGCCGCACACCGCGACCGCGGTGCGGTCGGGATGCACCAGCTTGGCGCCGAGCGCTGCCGGCAGCGCAAAGCCCATCGGGCCGGAGCCCGCGGCCTGCAGGAAGCCGCCTTCGCTTTGCGTCTGATAGAGGTGCGTCATCATGATGCGGTTCTCGCCGGCATCGCAGGTGACGATCGAGTCGGCGGGCAGGTTGCGGCGCAGCTCGCCGATGAACCGCTGCGGATGGATCGGCGTGGTGCCGGCGTGATAGGCGGGCTGATCGAAGTAGCCGGTCTCCTTGCGCTGCGCGGCGACGCGCGCAATGCCGGCTGTGCCACGTTCCGGATGCTTTCCGGCTGCTTCGCGCAGCTGCGTCAGGATGGTCGCGGCATCGCCGAGGAGAACGTGCTCGGCCGGGAACGTCCACGACGCGTTCTTCGGCTCGATGTCGATCTGGATGAAGGTCTGCCGGGTCGGATCGAGCAGGTCGGGATTTTCGCGCGCGGTATCGGAGGCGCCGAGTTTTGAGCCGACCACCAGCACGAGGTCGGCCTTGCCGACGATGGCGTTAGCGGTTGCGGTGCCAAACGTGCCGTAGACACCGAGCGCGAGATCATGGGTCTCGGCAAAGGTGCCCTTGCCGGAGGACGAGGTCGCGACGGGAATGCCGAGCGCCTCGGAGAGCCGCCGCAGTTCCTTGTAGGCTTGCGCGATGCGCACGCCGTTGCCGGCGATGATGACCGGACGCTGCGCCTTGAGCAGCGCTTGCGCCGCGCGTTCGACCAGCGTGGTGTCGGCGGCCGCCGGTGGCGGCGGCAGGTAGAGCTGCGTCGGATAGAGCGTCGGGTTGGTGTCAGGGCCGACCTTGCCGTTCAGCGAGGCAAACGAGAACAGCACGGCGACCGGCCCTTTCTGGCCGGACATCGCATGCTTGATCGCGAACTGCGTCGCCTGCACCGCCTGGCTCGGCTCCAGCGCCTGGAACACCTGCTTGGTGACGCCGGAGAACGCGCGCCGCGCGTCCCAGCTGCCGTAGTCGCCGGTGCCGGACTGATACGGCGCATGCAGCGCCAGGTTCGGCGGATCGGAGAAATCGGTGAGCAGCAGCATCGGCGAGGACGACAGATGCGCTTCGAGCGTGCCGAGCAGGCCGTTGCCGAGCACCCACGGCCCCTGGCCGATCAGGACGCCGGGCACGCCGCGCAGCCGGCCGTAAACCTCGGCCATCACGCCGCCGAGCGATTCCTCGCGCACCAGCACGGTGCGAACCGCGTTCTTCTGCTTCTCGAGGCCGGCGAAGATTCGGCCGGTGTGGCCGCCGGATATGCCGAACACGGTATCGATCCCGGCCTCATGCAGCACGCGGGCGACCACGTCGCCGGCATTGGCCTCCGCAGTCATCAGGGGCTGTACGGCCATCGTTGTCCTCCCGCATATCTTCGCCGGGAGCCTCGTTGAGCGGGCTCCATGGCGAAGACTATCGCAGGCAGCCGGAGGCGAGCGCAAGCACGCCGGCGCGGCGTCAGGGGACGTATGCGTTGGCGGGAGTTGGCCGCGTTTGCCGCGCGGTCAGCGGCAGAACCTCAGGCCCAAGGTTTGGCCGCGGCGCCAGGCCACTTCGCACGACCGACCCTTGCGGCCGTCACGGTAGAAGGAAAGCTTCAGCTTGCTGTTCACCGAGCTCGGATCGTCGGTGCGGATTTTGGCGCCGCTGTCCGACAAGTCCAGCACGGTGCAGGGGCGGGCGGCAAAGCCGCCCTCCAGGACAATCCAGGCTTGGTGCTGCACCGATTTGCGCGTCTCGCGCTTCTTGTGCAGATTTTGCAGCTTTGCGCCAACCATGGTCGAGGCCTCCGCGCCCCCAAGCCTCCTTGTCTAGCGTGCGGATGCTTTAGGAACCGTTCATGACGGCGAGGTCCTGGACGACCCGCGCACCCCAAGAGCCGACGCGATCCGGCAGGCCCTGGACAAAGTTTATCCACGCTCGCTCCTTGCGATGCCGTCGAGACTCATGGACCAGGGCAGCGCGGACGCGCAAAAAATCTGCTGCTTCGGCTTGCCGATCAACGCGCGCTGTTTCAGCGCGCCGACGCGCAGCGAATAGCTCGTGGTGTTCTCAGGAGCTGCGGCGTAGATCGGCCCGCCGCAATCGGCACAGAACGCGTGGGCGCGCTTGTTCCCGCTGTCGGCGGTCTTGATGTAGATTCTTGGCGTGCCGCGCGTCAGCTTGAATTTGTCGGCGGGGGCAGGGACGTTGACGCGAAACGCCGAGCCGGTCAGCGTCTGGCAATCGGTGCAATGACAAATTCGTGCAGCTTGCGGATCGACCTCGGCCTCATAGGCGATCGCGCCGCAGTGACATCCGCCTTCGACCTTCATGACGGGCCTCCATGTTCGAACGCGGTGAGGCTAACGTCCGGCCGGCCGGCCGCCAACATTGATGATCTCAATCAACGGGCAGTGTAAGTTGGTTAAGACGCATAAGATCGGCGCGCTCGTCCCGAGAGAACCAACCATGTCCCGCACTCCAGATGTTGTTTCGCAATTAAGCCGGCGCGAGGCGCTGGCGCTGCCGCTTGCGCTCGGCGCCGGCGCGCTGACGTCGAGCTTTGCCCGCGGACAAGAGCCGCGACGCGGCGGCGTCCTCCGCGTCGTCACCTATGCCAATCCCTCCTCGCTCGATCCGGCGACCGGACGCAGCGGCACCGATCACACCTACCTGTGGCCGATCTTCGACACCCTCGTCGACGTCGAGCCCGCGACGCTCAATCCGCGGCCGGGCCTCGCCGAGTCATGGGAGTGGCGCGATCAGACCACGCTGGTGCTTAAGTTGCGCAAGGGGGTGGTATTTCACGACGGCACGCCTTTCGACGCCGAGGCCGTGAAAGCAAACTTCGACCACATGCTGAACGATCCACGCTCGACCGTGAAGGGCGACACCTCCACCATCAAGTCCGCCGAGGTCGAGGGTCCGTTGCAGGTGGTGTTGCGTCTCAAGGAGCCCGACACCTCGTTGCCGCTGGCGATGAGCGATCGCATTGGCATGATGTCGTCGCCGAAGGCGTTCGGCGCGCTGGGGCTCGCCTATGACCGCAAGCCGATCGGGACCGGAGCTTACCAGTTTGTCGACTGGATCGAGGGCGAAAAGGTCATTCTCAAACGCAACGCGAACTACTGGAAGCCGGGCGCTCCGTTCCTGGATGGTCTCGAGTTCAGGGTGATGATCGATGCCAACGCCGGGCTCAGGTCGGTGATGTCAGGGCAAGCCGATTTCATGTTTCGCGTGCCGCCGCATCAGGCGCCGGTCGTGAAGCGCGACAAGAATTTCGTGTTCACCACGAGCCCGACTTTGTTCTGCCAGCTGATCTATCTGAATTGTTCGCGTCCGCCGCTGGACGATAAGCGCATCCGGCAGGCGCTCAACCTCGCGATCGACCGCGAGGCCTACACGAAAGTTGTCACCGCCGGTCTTGGCGAGCCCGGCTACACCGTGATCCCCAGGCATCACTGGGCCTACGACGCGCAGGCGGCCGCGATGTACCATTACGATGTGGATCGCGCGCGCAAGCTGATGGCCGATGCCGGTCTCGCCGGCGGACTTGAGCTGCATTCCAACACCGCCTCGGACCCGTTCACGACGCAGCGTATGGAAATCATCGCCGCCCAATGGAGCAAGATCGGCATCAGGCTGAAATACACCACCGGTACGCTGGCCCAGTCGAACCAGACCTGGAATGAGGGTGTCGGCGACATCCGCCTGACGGCGTGGACCGGCCGTGCAGACCCGAGCATCACCTTCGCGTCGCTGTATTCGCCGGAGGGGTTCTTCAACCGCGGCGGCGCCGAACCTTCGAAGGAGTTGACCCAGGCGATCAGGGACACGCGAGCGACCACTGACATCAGCTTGCGCAAAGAGGCGTTCGCACGCGCGGCGCGGCTGGAACGTGAGGTCGCGATGAGCCTGCCGCTCGCCTTCGAGTCCGAAGTCGTCGTGCATCACACCAAAGTCAGAGGTTATGTTCCCAACCTGAATGGCAAGCCGCGCTTCGACGGCGTCTATCTTGACAGCGCATGATAGTTCGGCGCCGACTTTTCGCGCGGATGCGCGTTTCGGCGGCTGGGCCCCACGCCAAGCTTGACGACGACAATCGACGCGCCGTCGGCTACCGCTTGCCCGGCGAAATCCTGGTATAGCCGACGATCGTGGTCCGGCCGTCGTCTTCGCGATATTCCTTCGCGACGATGAACCTGAGCTCCGGCGCGTAGTAGTCGATATTGTCGTAGACGATCGGCAAGGTGTCGGTGCGCCGCAACTTCAGCACACTATAGGTGCACTCGCCCAGCGCGTAATCCTGGACGCCGACATATTCCAGCTTCACGGTCTTGGTCTTGGTGTCGCCCTTCATTGTGACCTTGAAGTCGGCGGCGATCGCCTGCTTCGGCTTGAGCGGAAAGAATTTTGCGAGATCGGTCTTGGGCTTTTGTTCGATTGTGGTGCCGCGATCGACGCGGCTCAGCTCGAACAGGCCCTGGTACAAGGTCGTCTCGAGCAGGGTGCGGCCGCCGGATTGCAAGACCGTACGGATATTGGGGCCGTCGTCGTAGAACACTTCGGTGTTCGAGCCGGGACGGCGCTCGACGATGAACGAACCCTTTCCGCTCAGTGCACTCGGGCAATCGCCTGCGGCGTGCGATGGCGTTGGGGCCGCAAGCAGCGACGTTGCGAACAGCTGCGCGATGATGATTCGGCCGGTCACCGCCGGATGTCTGGAGACGATCACCTGCCCGCAGCCATGAAATGAAATTCAATAATCCTTCAGCAGCCGCTCGAGGTAGTCGAGTTCGACCTGCGGCCGGTTGCTTTCGCCGAGCCGGCGCCGCAGTTCCTCGAGAATCCGCCGCGCGCGCTGCACGTCGATCTCGCCCGGGATTTGCACGGTCTGGTCCCATTCGCCTTCGCGATATCGCCCCTCGCGGCCGAGTGGATCGGTGCGATTGGGGGCAGTGCCGGACTGCCGGCTATTGCGGTTGCCCGGCCCGTTACCGTCGTCGTCGCCTTCCTGCATCTGCTGGGCGAGTTTTTGGGCGCCCTTGCGCAGTTTCTCCAGCGCGCGACCCTGCGAATCCACAGCGCTATCGCTGTCGCCGTCGCCGAGCTTGTTGCCGGCATCGTCCATCGCCTGATCGGCGTCCGACAGGCTGTCCTCGCCCTTGTCGATCTGGCCCATCGGGCCCTGATCCTGATCGGCCTGGTCGTCGTCGCCTGGATCGCCGCTCTTCGGCATCATGCCCTGCTTGGCGAGATCGTCGAGCAGCTTGCGCAGGCGGTCGCGCAGACCCTGCTGGTCGCGCTGCAGGTCGTTCATCGCGTTCTGGTCGCCGCGCTGGCCGCGCATGCGGTCGCGGCGCGAATCCTGGCCCTGCTTGAAGGTCTTGTCGCGCAACTGCTGCTGCTTGCGGATGACGTCGCCCAGCTCGTTCATGGATCGCTCCATGTCGCTGTCGCCGTTCTGTCCGGGCTGCGCCATCTGCAGGTTTTCCAGCATCGACTGCAGCTGATCGAGCAACTGCCGCGCGGCGTCCTTGTCGCCGGACCGCGCCATCCGCTCCATGCGGTCGATCATGTTCTTCAGGTCCTGCTCGCTGAGCACGCGCGTGTTCTTGTCGAGCGGACGGGCCAGCTGCTGCGGATTGTTCTTCATCTGCGCCGTGAGCTGCTGCAGGAACTTGTCCAGCGCGGCGCGCAACTGCTCGGTGAGCTTCTTGATCTCCTCGTCGCTCGCGCCACGATCCAGCGCCTGACGCAGCGCGTCCTGCGCCGCGCGCAGCGCCTTGTCGACGTCGGTGATGTCGCCGTCCTCGATCAGGACCGCGAGCGCCCACAGACTTGCGACCACCTCGCGCAATTGGTCGTCCGACCTGGCGTGGCTGATCTGCTCGTAGATGTCGCGCAAGCCGAGATATTGCCCCATCTCCGGCATGAACACTTCGGGCTCGATCAGCATCGCGTCGATCGCGTCCTTGATGACCGGCGCCTTGTTGGCGTCGAGCGCAAGAATGCGGCGCTGCTCGATCAAGGCGCGCGCCAGCGGCTTCGCGAACAGCCGTTCGGGCAGCCGCATGTCGAACGGATCGCTCTTGCCCTCGTTGCCGGCTTCGTCTTTCGCCGTGAGGGTCAGCGTCACGTCGGCGCCGGCATAGGGGTTGTCGCTCAAGTCCTTCACGGTCTGGCCGACGCCGTTGCGGGTACGCGCATTCGGCAACACCAGCTGGAATTGCGGCGGGTCATAGAGCGGCCGCGGCGAGGCGGCGTTGGCGTCGTCACCGTTACCTTGCGCAGCCTGATCGCCGGGCGGC
Organism: uncultured Alphaproteobacteria bacterium; assembly: GCA_963763485.1. Taxonomy (GTDB): domain Bacteria; phylum Pseudomonadota; class Alphaproteobacteria; order Rhizobiales; family Xanthobacteraceae; genus CAWCKS01. Next base: position 520,191 of record CAVXOW010000005.1, read on the forward strand.
GCGGGCTTTTGCAACTGGAACAGCGCGTGCGCTTCCGAGACGCCGTAGTCGTCGACCAGCTTGTAGGACAGGGCCAGCGCGCCGCGCACCTGGCGTTCGGGGTCCTTCGCCAGCGAAATGCTCGGCGGCTTGTCGGGAGCTGCGGTGAAGCGCCACTTCGGCTGCGTGGCCGGCGAACGGATCTGTGCGGTGCCGTCGCTTGCGATGGTGAAGCGGCGCTCCTCGGTGCCGGCCGGCGGCTGCTTGTCGCCGGGGCCCGCATCGGTGACGCCGCCGCTCACGGTGACATCGAGCGAACCGCTCGAGGTGCGAACCACGAGCACGCTCCCGGCTGGCACCGCAAAGGTCGTGTTGTCGGGCGCAGCAGCGTTGTTGTTGTTTGGTGGTGGTGTTGCCGCCGGTGAGAACGATCGGCGGTCGGCCGGTGTAGGACGGCGGGGTGACCCAGGCGTCGAGCCGCACGTTGGCGCCGGCCAGCGCGCCATTGAGATCGAAGGCCGCGGTGACGCGCTCGGTGCGCTCAGGTCCTGCGGCGATGAAGGTCGCGACCGCCAGCACCACGACCAGGGCACGGATCGCCCAGGGATCGTGGATCGAAAGCCGCGGCGTCGGCAGGCCGGCGCGGATGCGCTTGATCGAGGCCAGCGTGCGCTCGCGCTGTGCCTGCCACAGCGCGCGCGCGACGGGATCCTGCGTCGCCAGCGTATCGGTCAGTGTCGTCGCCGGCCGGTGCCTGATGCCGCTGCCGCGATCAAGCCGCAGCAGGGCTTCGCTGCGCGTCGGCCAGCGGAACCGGACCAGCGGCAGCAATGACGCGATCAGCAGTGCGACGAAAATGAGAAGCCCGACGGCGCGTCCGGCGAGCGGCAGGGATATCCAGGCGCCGATCCAGGAAACGGCAAGGAAGAACCCGGCCAGCGTTACGACACGGGCGAGATGCGGCCAGACCCGCTCCCACGCCAAGGCAAGCTGGGCGCGCTGCACGGCCTTCGACAGCTGCAAGCGGGCCGCGGGGTCGCTTGCGCCGGAAGCCGGCGTTTCAGATGACCGCTTGAACAACAAAGTCTCCGGGTTCAGCGAAGCATATTAGCACGATTGCACTGTTCACGCACCGCGCCAAAGGCAAAAACCCACACATCGCAGGATTATGCCGGGCGCTCGCTTACCCCAAGAGAAAAGCAAGATTCCGGCCAATTGCCGCATTTCGGCCACCACCGCTACCTGCCCCAGGATGAACGGCGCGAATTTCACGGCGACGTGACGAAGGGTGCGGGAACCGCTAACGTCCGCCGCTAATCACGACCCTGGAGGCAACGATCATGGACAAGAAAACGTTCGACAAAGGCGTGGAAGTTCGCACCGCGGTGCTCGGCAAGACTTATGTCGAGAATGCGCTGAAAAACGTCGATGACTTCAACCGGCCGTTCCAGGAACTGGTCACCGAATATTGCTGGGGCGCGGTGTGGGGCCGCGAGGAGTTGCCGCGCAAGACCCGCAGCATGCTCAACATCGCGATGATCGCGATTCTGAACCGGCCGCATGAACTGAAGCTGCACATCAAGGGCGCGCTGACCAACGGGGTCAGCAAGGATGAAATCCGCGAAATCCTGATGCAGGTCGCGATCTATGCCGGCGTGCCGGCGGCGGTCGACAGTTTCCGCATCGCGCGCGAGGCGTTTGCCGAAGCCGCCAAGAGCTAGAGGGCGTTCAGCGATGGATATCGGTTTCATCGGCCTCGGCCGGATGGGTTTCCCGATGGCGCGGCGGCTGATCGAGGCCGGCCACGCCCTCGTTGCCTATGACACGCGACGCGAGGCGGTCGACCGGCTGGTGGCGCTCGGCGCGAAGGCGGCGTCTTCGCCAAAGGATGTCGCGGACAAGGTCGAGACCGTGATGGCGAGCCTGCCGTCGCTCGACATTTCGCTCAGTGTCGCCACGGGCAAGGACGGCGTCATCGAAGGCAGCCGTGTGAAACGGTTGGTCGATCTGTCGACCACCGGCTCGCAGATGGCGGTGCGCATCCATGATGCGCTCAAGAAGCGCGGCATCATCCAGATCGACAGCCCGGTCTCCGGCGGCGTCGCCGGTGCCGAGAAGGGCACGCTGGCGGTGATGGTGTCAGGCCCGCGCGCCGAATTCGAGTTATTGAAGCCTGCGCTCGACGTGATCGGAAAAGTGTTTTTCATCAGCGAAAGCCCCGGCGCCGGGCAAACCATGAAGCTTGCCAACAACTACCTGTCGGCAACCGCGATGGTTGCGACCTCGGAAGCGGTGGTGATGGGTGTGAAAGCCGGCCTCGATCCAAAGGTGATGATCGACGTCATCAATGCCGGCTCCGGCCTCAACACGGCAAGCCGCGACAAGTTTCCGCGCTCGGTGCTGCCGCGCAGCTTCGACTTCGGCTTTGCCACGGCCCTGATGGTGAAGGATGTCCGGCTCTGCCTCGACGAGATGCGATCGATGGGACTGTCAATGGAAGTTGCCGAAGCGGTCGGCCGGCTGTGGGAGGTGGTGATCCGCGAGATGGGACCGGATTCCGACTTCACCAGCGCGATCAAGCCGATTGAAAAAGCCGCCGGCGTCGAGGTGCGCGCAAAGCCTGCGCCGCAAACGTCGAAATAGGTGAGGGCAAACACATGAGCGACGATACCCACGAGGTTTTTGCCGTCCGCTATGCGCATCACGGCGGGCGCAACGCGTCAATGAACTTTATCGGCGGCGATCCGCACCAGGCGTCGCAGGACCTCGACTTCTATGTGTGGGCGATCGCGGGTCCGCAGGGCACGATCGTCGTCGACACCGGTTTCGATGAGGCGATGGCGAAGCAGCGCGAACGAACGATCCTCAAACCCGTGGCGGAGGCGCTGAAGTCGATCGGCATCCAGCCCGACCAGGTCACGAACGTCATCATTTCTCATCTGCACTACGACCACTGCGGCAACTACGACGTCTTTCCGAAGGCGCGCTACCATTTGCAGGATTGTGAGATGGACTACGCGACCGGCCGCTGCATGTGCGACCAGAAATTCAAGCTGCCGTTCGAGGCCGACGACGTCACCGCCATGGTGCGCAAGGTGTTTGCCGGACGGGTGACGTTTCACGACGGCGACGAGGAAGTCGTGCCGGGCGTAAGCGTCCACCACATCGGCGGTCACTCGAAGGGATTGCAGGCGGTGCGGGTCAAGACCAGGCGCGGCAACGTCGTGCTCGCCTCGGATGCGACGCACCTCTACGCCCACCTCGACGAGCGCAAGGTTTTCCCGATCACCTACAACGCCGACGACGCGGTGAAGGGCTACGGCAAGCTCGAGAAGCTCGCGTCCTCGCGCAGCCACATCGTGCCGGGCCATGATCCCAAGGTGCTGGAGCGCTATGCGCCACCGAGCGACGCGCTGAAGGGCTGGGCTGTCAGGCTCGACGCCGAGCCGATCAAGGCGTGATGGCATTTGCGACAAGGCGATGATGACAGGCGCGTTTGTGATCACCGGGTATCGCCGCGCGCCCTTGTGGCATCGACGGCAATGCCGCTAAAATCGCATCACTGATTTGCTACCGGCTGGGCGGCGGCGAAGAGGGCAGGACAATGAAGGTGATACGTTCGATCGGATTGGCCTCGCTCTGGGCCGCATTGATGTGCGCAGGACTGCTGGTCGCGCACGCTCCGGCATTCGCGCAGTCACAGGATCCCGGCGACCAACCCGGTGTCGAGGCCGACAACTCCTATGAGCTGCCGCCGGAATACCAGAAGCAGATGGTGTTCTATCGCAGCAGCGAAGCGCCCGGCACGATCATCGTCGAGACCAGCGAACGACATCTCTATCTGGTGCAGCCCGGCGGGCGCGCCTTGCGCTACGGCATCGGCGTTGGCCGTGACGGCTTTCAGTGGCAGGGCCTGCTAAGCATCGTCAAGAAGGCGGAATGGCCGGACTGGACGCCGCCGCCGGAGATGATCGCGCGCCAGCCCTATCTGCCGCGTTTCATGGCCGGCGGTCCTGGCAATCCGCTCGGCGCGCGGGCGATGTATCTTGGCGGCACGGTCTATCGCATCCATGGCACCAACCAGCCGCAGACCATCGGGACTGCGATCTCGTCGGGCTGCTTCCGCCTCGTCAACAACGACGTGATGGATCTCTATGATCGCGTGCCGGTCGGCACCAAGGTGATCGTGCACCAGAAGCCCGCAATCTGATCGTCGCGCGCAATCGGCCTTTAGTCAATTTCGCTCAAACAGCAGAGACCATTTTCATGCGGACATTCCGGACCGGCCTGTTGATCGGCCTTGCGATTGCGGTCGCCGTTGTGGCGGCGGCGATCACCTATGTGCGCTACGATACCCGGACACTGAAGCGCGTGGTCAATCGCGGCTACCTGTTGTGCGGCGTCAATCCGGGGCTGCCCGGCTTCTCCGCGCCCGACGAGAAGGGCGACTGGTCCGGCTTCGACGTCGACTTCTGCCGCGCCATCGCCGCGGCCGTCTTCAACGACACCAGCAAGGTCAAGTACGTGCCGCTCGACGCCAGCCTGCGTTTCAAGGAGCTGCGCGACCGCAACATCGACGTGCTCTCGCGCAATTCGACCTGGAGCATGTCGCGCGAGACCGAGTACGGCCTGCACTTTGCCGGCGTGTCCTACTATGACGGCCAGGGCTTCATGACCAAGAAGGCGCGCAACATCGACACTGCGCTCGGCCTCGACGGCAGCAAGGTCTGCGTGCAGGACAACACCACGACCGAGCTGAACCTCTCCGATTACTTCAAGTCCAACAACATGAAGTTCGAGCAGGTAAAATTCAACAAGCTCGAAGACCTGCTGAAAGCCTACGAAGACGGCAAGTGCGACACCATCACGAGCGACGTCTCGCAGCTTTATGCGCAGCGCCTGAAACTCGCCAAGGCAAATGACAGCGTCATCCTGCCCGACGTGATCTCGAAGGAGCCGCTCGCACCGGTGGTTCGCCATCGCGACGACCAGTGGCTGATGATCGTCAAGTGGACGCTGTTTGCGATGATCAACGCCGAAGAACTCGGCATCACCTCGAAGAACATCGACGAGGCGATGCGCTCGGGCAAGCCGGAGGTGCAACGCTTCATGGGCGTGTCGGACAACTTCGGCGATGACATCGGGCTGACGCGCGACTGGGCCTCGCGCATCGTGCGGCTGGTCGGCAACTACGGTGAAGTCTATGACCGTAATGTCGGCGATCACTCCAAGCTCGCCATTCCGCGCGGCCTCAATCAGCTGTGGGAGGCCGGCGGCATCCAGTACGCGCCGCCGATAAGGTGATTTCACCGATTCTGTTCGTCATTGCGAGGCGCTTAGCGCCGAAGCAATCCTAGACAGCGCTTCGGGGTTCTGGATTGCTTCGCTTCGCTCGCAATGACGGCTGATCACGCCTGCGCGAGGCGGTGACCACCGGCTCCGCCTATCCTCAGGTAAATCAACGGCTATTTCGATTTTTTGAGGGACTTTTGCGCGCGCTTGACGGATTTGTTATTTAACCAATAAGTTATTTAACCAGATGGTTCATAACGAGCCGCAACGCCAGAGCCGTAAAGCCAATGGCCACCGACCGCCTCTCCACCGTGTTCGGCGCGCTCGCCGATCCGACCCGGCGCGCAATTCTCGCCCGTCTTGCGCTCGGCGAGACCACGGTCGCCGAACTGGCGAAGCCGTTCGAGATTTCGGGACCGGCGATCTCGAGACATCTCAAGGTGCTGGAGCACGCCGGCCTGATCACGCGCGGCCGCGAGGCGCAGTGGCGGCCGTGCCGGATCGAGCCGCTGGCGCTGAAGAGCCTCGACGAATGGCTCGAGCAGTACCGCCAGTTCTGGGAAGAGCGACTCGATCGGCTCGACGACTACCTGCGCAAGCTGCAGGGCAAGGAACCCACGAAGCCGCCCAAGGAGAAAAAGCCGCGCCGCAAGAAATAGCCGCAAATTGTTCGTCGGCGCGCCGCGACACGAATCGAAACTAGCTGAACGTCCACGAAGAGAGAGAAGCCATGACTGCCCCTGCCGCCAAGCCCGCACCCTCCGCCGAAAAGGAATTCGTCATCTCGCGTTTGCTGAAAGCGCCGCGCGAACTGGTGTTCGCCTGCTTCACCGAGCCCGAGCACATGAAGCAGTGGTGGGGACCCAAAGGCTTCAAGGTGATCGCAGCCAACATGGATCTGCGACCCGGCGGCTTCTACCACTACGGCATGCAGGCGCCCGACGGTTCCAGGATGTGGGGCAAGTTCACCTATCGCGAGATCGACAAGCCGTCGCGCATTGTGCTGGTCAACACGTTCTCCGACGAGGCAGGCGGCATCACGCGTCATCCGATGGCGCCGACCTGGCCGCTGCAGATGCTGTCGACATTCCTGTTCGACAAGGAAGGCGACGGAACCAGGCTCACGATCAAGTGGGTGCCGCTCAACCCGACCGCCGAGGAACGCGCCACCTTCGAAGCCGGCTTCGGCGGTATGACGCAAGGCTGGAGCGGCACCTTCGAGCAGCTCGAGGCTTATCTCGCGACGGCGAAGTGAGCGGCGCAAGCCTTCATCCGCTCATTCCCGCGAAGGCGGGAATCCAGAATTGAAGTTGCGCGTATTCGGCAAAGACTGGATCCCCGCTTCCGCGGGGACGAGCGGTGATTAGACAACCAAATATGAGCACAAAACCATGACTGTCATTTCGCATAACGGCATCGACGTCCCCGCGACAACGTCCGTCTCGCGCGGCGCGCTGTGGACCGGCCGCGTCATGAGCGGCCTTGTCATCGCTTTTCTATTGTTCGACGGCGCCATGAAGCTGATCCCGCTGCAGGTCGTGATCACAACCTCGCAGCAGATGGCGATCCCGCTCGACATCATCCGGACCCTCGGCGTGCTCACGCTGATCGGCACGCTGCTCTATGCGTATCCGCGCACCTCGGTGCTCGGCGCGATCTTCCTCACCGGCTATCTCGGCGGCGCGATCTACGCGCATTTTCGCCTCGACGATCCCTTGTTCACCCACACGCTGTTCGGCGTTTATCTCGGCCTCCTGATCTGGGGCGGACTCTATCTGCGCGACCCACGCGTGCGCGCGCTAATCCCGTTCCGTGTCTGAGGCTTCGTCCATGACCGCTCGCAACCACCAAGCCGCTCGCCGCGGAAGACACGGAACTTGTGCTGACGCGCCTGATCAAGGCGCCGCGCGAACTCGTGTTCGCAGCGTTCACCGATCCACAGCATGTCCGGCACTGGTGGGGGCCGAAGGATTTCCCGGCCACCCACATCGAGATGGACGCGCGCGTCGGCGGCCGCTGGCGCAACTGCCTGACCTCTCCGTCCGATGGACGCAAGCTCTGGCAGCACGGCGTCTTTCGCGAGGTGGTGCCGCCATCGCGTCTGGTCTTCACATTCGCGTGGGAAGAGGACGGCGAACGCGGGCTTGAGACGTTGGTGACGATCACTCTTGCCGACGAAGGCGGCGAGACGCGGCTGACCTTCCGTCAGACGCCGTTCCAGTCGATCGCCGAACGCGACGGTCACGGCTACGGCTGGTCGAGCACGTTCGATCGCCTCGACGAGTTTTTGGCTGGGGCCAAACCGAGACTGACATCAAGCACAGGAGTGAGTGTGATGAAGATCAATCCGTATCTCTTCTTCAAGGGCAACTGCGAGGAAGCCTTCAAGGTCTATGCCGACGTGTTCGGCGGCAAGATTCTCGCGATGCTGCCGCACAAGGGCTCGCCGGCCGAGGCGCAGACCCCGGCGGAATGGCAGAGCAAGATCATGCATGCGGCGATGCAGCTCGGCGAGCAGACGCTGATGGCGTCCGACGCGCCTCCCGGCCATCAGTCGCCGATGTCGGGCTTTGCCGTCTCGGTCGACCTGCCGACACCGGCCGATGTCGAACGCGCATTTGCCACGCTGAGCAAGGGCGGCACCGTCACCATGCCGGTCAGCGAGACCTTCTTTGCGAAGAGTTTTGGCATGCTCACCGACCGCTTCGGCGTGCCGTGGATGATCATCTGCCCGAAGCCGATGTGAAGTGATCGATGCCTCTCGCTGTCATGCCCCGCTTCAGCGGGGCTTCAGTCACCATGAGGGTTCGGTGATCGAGTTCGCCGCACGAGCGACAAGGATCATCCTGGATCGCCCGGTCAAGCCGGGCGATGACGGCGAGAGACGTGCTCGCGCATTGGACGATGCGCCCAGGTGAGGAGTTCCATGATGCCCGCCACCGCCCGTTCAACGTGAATTCCCGTCGCCGAGCGCGAGATCACCCTTGTCCGCACCTTCGACGCGCCGCGCGAGCTCGTGTTCCGCATGTGGACCGAACCAAAACATCTGGCGCAATGGTGGGGACCGCATCACTTCGACAATCCGGTCTGCCAGGCCGATGCGCGCGTCGGTGGCGCGATCCTGATCCATATGCGCGGGCCCGATGGCAAGGCCCATGTCATGGGCGGTGTCTACCGCGAGATCACGCCACCGACCCGCATCGTGTTCACCACCTCGGTCGACGACAACGGCGTGCGCTTGCTCGAAGGCCACAATGTCGTGACGTTCGAGGAGGTCGGCGGCAAGACGAAAATGACGCTGCAGGCGAAGGTGTCGGGCTTTGCCGATATTGCCAAGGCCATGGTCGGCGGCTTCGACGTCGGCTGGAGCCAGAGTCTCGAGAAGCTGCAGACGCTGGTCGGTGCGATGTCTGCGTGACGCGTAGCGCAGCGATCACGCGATCATTGGACGGCGCGCAGCGTCCGCGTGGCACGCGCAGCCCTGGTACATGAACGCCAGTGGCCGCGGGCCCGGCGCGTAGCCGGTTTGCAGCTTGCTGATGCTGAAATCCAGCGGCTCCAATCAAGGCATCCATCTTGCGATCGAGATGACAGCCGCCGCCGATCCGCTGCCACAGCGGCGTCAGCCGGTGCTGCCACGCTTCGACGGAAGGCTCGGGCGCAAGTCCATGCTCGACGAACAGCAACTCGCCGTCAGGCTTGAGCACGCGCCGCATCTCCGCCAATGCGGCCGCCGGGTCCGGGATCGAGCACAGCGTCCAGGTCATGACGATCGTGTCGACCGAGTTGTCGGCGAGCGGAAGTGCCATCGCCGAGCCGACCGCAAGCTCGATCGGCACCGTAGCCTCAGCGGCGCGGCGGCGCGCCATCGCCAGCAACCGCGGCGAGGGGTCGATACCCAGCACGTTGGAGACTGTCGCTCCGTAGAATGGCAAGTTCAGACCTGAGCCGACCCCGATCTCCAGCACCCGGCCGCGCGCCGCACCGACGACGGCGCGGCGGTACCCGGCTAGCGGCTTCTGCCGCATCGCGAAATCGAGGATCATCGGCAGGATCCAGGTGTCGTAGAAGCTCATGGCGCTCTGTTCCGTGGTGAGGCTTGGCTTGGGCGTCGCCGTCAGCAAGACGGCCGCAAACCTGACCCAGCCTGTTGACCTCGATCAACAAATATAACCGGCCCTGCTTCAGATTTGATGCCTTCAAGCTGGGGCTGCAATCAATGACCAACATTTCCGGCAAGACCGACCCTGTCGTGCGCGAGATCGGGGTCGCCGACGTGGCGGAAGCTTTTGTGCAGGGCTTTCGCGATTTTCGCGCAATGCCGCTCTACGGGCTCGCCATCGGCGCGCTCTATGCGATCGGCGGCATGCTGATCATCCTGAGCGTCACCGCGCTCGGCATGAGCTATCTCGCCTATCCGCTTGCCGCCGGCTTCGCGCTGATCGGCCCGTTCGTCGCCGTCGTGCTCTATGAGATCAGCCGCCGGCTGGAAGTCGGCGAGCCGATTTCGATTGCTGCGATCTACCGTGTGATCCGCGGACGCAGCGAGATCGGCTGGATGGCGTTCGTGACGCTGTTCGTGTTCGTGATCTGGATGTACCAGGTCCGGCTGTTGATTGCGCTCCTGCTCGGGATCAACGCCTCGTTCTCGAGCTTTCGAGCAGTTCATCACGGTGGTGCTGACCACCAACGAAGGACTGCTGTTCCTGCTGATCGGCAACCTCGTCGGCGCGATCCTCTCGCTGATCCTGTTCTCGCTGACCGTGGTGTCGTTTCCGCTGCTGCTCGAGCGCGACGTCGACTTCGTCACCGCGATGATCACGAGCGTTCGGGCGGTGGTGAAGAGCCCGGTGCCGATGATCGGCTGGGCCGCGACGATCGTGCTGCTGCTGATCGTCTCGGTGCTGCCGACGTTTCTCGGCCTGGTGTTCACGCTGCCGATCCTCGGCCACGCCACGTGGCATCTCTATCGACGGATCGTGGCGCCGGTTGCGATCGGTGCGCCGGCTTCGCCTGCGGCAAATTGGCCCGGCATCTGGATCGCTGCGGCAGGCCAGCGAAAACTCACGACATCAGAGAGCGATTGCCTTCTGCCGGGCGATCTCCAGCAAGTCCTTGATCGATACGAGATGACTGTTGATGTCGTTCCGCAGCGCCCAGTCATTCGTCGCGTCGGCAATTTGCCGCGCCTGTGCGAGGGCGAGATCCAGCATCAGCATCGTGATGCGAATATCTTCCTTCACCTGCGCTTGCGCGTTGCGGATTTCCGATAGGCTGGCGGGAAGCGCGCGCATCGCCGCAATCTTCTCGCGGCACGCTATCGGTTTTCTGAAACGCAACACATTCGACATGCTGACCGTCCGCTTCAACTTCACCGTGCTTGGTCGTGACGACGGTTGATATTATCCTTGTCATATTAGCTACGCTCTAACCCCGACAGCGCCACGCCATCCCGTTTTCGCCAACGACGACAGCAACGAACCAGGGTGATAAGGCGTAGCTGATCCTTAGCGACTCGAATTGAGGGGCCAGGCACGTAAATCGTGGCACCCGCTCGCGAATGAGTGTCATGACGTCATGCCGTTCACGGAAGCCAACTTCCTCAGCAACTTTCCGGTGATTCGCACCAGCGATCCCGTCGTCGCCGCCGAGCGCCTGAAGGCCGGTTATGGTGCGAGCAAGGTCAAGAATTCGACGCGGCTCAGACGACTTCGTGCTTCTCGCGAACAATCTGCAGATGACGGAGATCGGCCTGTCGTACACCTCGACGACGGGGATCATTGCGGCCAACTTTCCGCCGGCCGACTGCGTCCGGCAGATCTTCAACCTCCAGGGCAACGGATGGGTGACGAGCGGCGCTGTTGCGGAGCCGATTCGGCAGGGGATGTGGACCTCGGTGTTGCCGGCCGGGGCGGACGGCGATGTCGAGTTCGGCCCCAATTACAGCCAGCTCGTGTTTCGGATTGGGACCGCCGCACTGCGCCGCCATCTCAGCGCGTTGATCGGCCGCGAAGCCGATCAGGAACTTTCGTTCTCGTCGCAAACCGTGATCGGCAATCCTGCCATGCACGCGCTCAAGCTCCGGGTTCTGCAATTCGCGTCCGACTACAATTCGCGCGGGATCTATTTCTCGTCGATCGCGAACGCCGAAGTCGAACGCATGATGATCATGAAGTTCCTGATGTGCCATCGCCATAACTACTCCGAGCTCTTGCTGCGTGAACCGATTCCGGTGTCGGCCTCGCCGATCAGGCTGGTCGAGGAATATATCGAAGCCAATTGGGACAAGCCGCTCGACATTGCCGAGCTTGCCCGCGTCGCCGATGTCAGTGCGAGGAGCCTGTTCCGGCAGTTTCAGAAGGAGCGTGGTTATTCGCCGGCCGAATTTGCCAAGAGACGGCGCCTGCGCATGGCGCTCACGCTGCTCGAAAACGCCAAGCCGGACACGTCCGTCACGCAAGTCGCGTTGAAATGCGGATTTCACAACAGCGGGCATTTTGCCCGCGACTATCGCATCACGTTTGGCGAGTTGCCGTCCGAGACGCTGACGCGATCGCGCAAGACAAGTTGACGAAGGACGCGCTGACGGCGCTTGCGGACAGTCACCTGAGTGATGCCGCGGCTCATGCGTGTAGTCCGGTCGAATGCACGTCTGACGCGCGCGAGAAATCATTCCTTCAGCTGTCTGAAGTTGTGGCACGCGCCGGCTTTTCATGGCGCTGACAGGAGCAGGCCAAAGTTAACTCTGACCGATGCACAACACGGGCGTCCGAATCTCAACGACGAGCGGCTGGAGCATCATGTCCCCTGATCGGCACCCATCGACACCTTCCCAAAGCACCGACACTTTTGACCGTGAAACGCGGCTGCGCTTCATGCGCATCGACGAGGAGAGCGGCGAATTGCTCCGCGAATTCTGGAAAGTCGTCGAGCCGGCGCTGCCCGACTTGCTGCAAAGCTTTTACGATCACACGACAAGGCAGCCCAATCTGGCCAAACTGATCGGCAACGACATCCCACGGCTGAAGTCGGCTCAGGGCGCCCACTGGGCGCGGCTGTTCAACGGGCGCTTCGACTATGAATACTTGAAGGGCGTCAACACGATCGGTCACATCCACAACAAGATCGGGCTCGAGCCGCGCTGGTACATTGGCGGCTATAACCTCGTGCTTGGCCACCTCAACGCGCTCGCGACGAAAACCTATCGATGGAACACCAGGCGTCTTGCCGCGGTGCAGACCGCGGTGATCAGCGCGGTCATGCTCGACATGGACATCGCGATTTCGGTCTATCAGGATGCGATGCTGGCGGAGCGGCAGAAGCGCCAGGACGTTCTGACGGCCGCTATCGGTGAGTTCGATCAGCAAATGCGGGCCGCACTTTCGACGGTCAGCGGTTCGGCTGAGCAGCTGCAGTCCGCCTCGAATGCGCTGGCGGCCGGCGCGGAGGAAGCCACGCAGCAGGCGACGGCTGTTGCCGCGGCCTCCGAGGAAGCCTCTGCCAACGTGCAGACGGTCGCCACGGCGACCGAGGAATTGTCGTCGTCCGTCGGTGAGATCAGTCGCCAGGTCAACGAATCGACCAGGATTGCGAACGACGCCGTCCACCAGACACAGCATTCGAGCGCGACAATTCATGGGCTTTCTGAAGCGGCACAGCGCATCGGCGATGTCATCAAGCTGATTTCGTCGGTCGCCGAGCAGACCAACTTGCTCGCGCTCAACGCCACGATCGAGGCGGCGCGCGCCGGCGAGGCTGGGCGCGGCTTCGCTGTCGTCGCCCAGGAGGTGAAGGCGCTCGCCGCACAAACTGCCAAGGCCACCGAAGAGATTGCGCAGCACGTTGTCGCCATCCAGCAGGCGACGACGGAGTCTGCCGGAGCGATCGAGAACGTCAGCAAGACGATCGCCTCAGTCAGCGAGATCGCGACCACGATCGCCGCCGCGGTCGAGCAGCAGGGTGCTGCCACCAACGAAATCGCGCGCAACGTCAGTGAAGCCGCCAAGGGTACCCTGGAGGTGTCGGCCAACATCAGCGGTGTCAGTCAGGCCGCAAACGAGACCGGCCAGATTGCGACCCGGGTCCTGACCGCGGCGAACGAACTGTCCCGCCAGTCGGACACGCTGCGCGGCCAGGTCGAAAGCTTCTTCTCCCGGGTCAACGCGGCCTGATCGCTGTTTCGCGGGAAAAAGAGAGCGGGCTATAGCGCGATGGGATAAAATTAAATCGCCATCGCGCTATAGCTTTTTAATTGAGCACGAGCTCTTCGGAAAAACCGGCGTCCACCCATCGGGTCGAGCCCGAGGGCATGCTTTTCCGGATCATGCTCTAGCGCTGCGCGGCCAGCGCCGCAGTCACCGCGTTGCGGATATCGGCGACCGAGAACGGCTTCGTGATCACATCGTGGACGATCGCATTCAGCCCGGAGGCGCGCTCGCGCTGGTCGGCAAAGCCGGTCATCAGCAGGATGGTCAGCTTGGGAAAGTCGCGGGCGGTGGCGAGCGCGAGGGCAATGCCGTCCATCAGCGGCATCTTGATGTCGGTGAGCAGGAGATCGAACTTGCCGGCTTCGCGCGTGAGAATCTCCAGCGCCTCGGCACCGTCCTGCGCGGTGATGGTGGTGTGGCCGTCCATCTGCAGCGCGCGGGCGACCAGGCCGCGTACCGCCTCTTCGTCGTCCGCGATCAGGATGCGCGGCATTATGCGCCGACGTCCCGCTTGTTGAAGAAGCGCACGATCAGGTCATAGGCATTGGGCGGCGGCGAAGCGAGGCGGGACTTGAACTGGACTTTTTCGCCGGGGTTCACCACGGTCTGTTCCAGCACCGTGTTCCAGGCATAGACCGGGGTTCCGCTGGCGTCGCGCACGATGAAGCGCAGCCGCGGGATCTCCGCCGGCTTGAAACCCGTCGCCACGACCGCACCTTCGATCACCGTGACCGGTGCGCCGTTGACGGTCTCGGTCGAGACCCGGACGTCCTCGATGGTCAGGTTGCGCAGGTTGACGTTGATGCCGGCGAGCTTGAACAACGCGGCCGTCTGGGGCAACACCCGCACCACGTCGGTGCGCCAGATGATCAGGCCCGCGATCAGCGCCGCCATCGCTGCAACCCCGACCGAAAGGCCGAAGTGCGGGCGCGACGCTTGGATCTTGCCCGGGCGCCAGCGGCGGGCGCGGAGTTGTCGTCCCCGGTCACCTCGGATCGGCCGGCCTCGGCCGACCAGTTGGCGCCGGCGTCCGACCCGCCTGGCGCAAGCGAGGGGCTTTGGACATGGGGAGCTTCGGATTCCGGCCAGTTTTCCGCGGTTTGCTCGGCGGTTTCGTCTGCGCGTCGCTTCGGCCGGCTCTGCCGCGGCCGGCACCGTGGGCATGCAGCGCCTCTTCGGGCCGGGCGTGCCAGACTTCCTTGCACTTGGCGCAGCGCACATTGCGGCCCTCGGGGCCGAGCGCGGTCGGCGTCACCCCGTAGGACGTCTGGCAATTCGGGCAAACGATTTGCATATCGACAATTCGCGCAGAAACTTTGGAGTGAGACGTTAGCCGCCGTCCGTTAACGAATCGGAAACCATAAGGATCGCACAACGCAACAGGGGTATTCTGCTGCGGCGCTTCCTTAGGGGAAAACGCTGTTTTGCCGTCGAACGGAGCTGACCTTGGTCCGGTTCGAAAATGTCGGTCTGCGCTACGGGCTTGGGGCCGAAGTGCTGCGCGACCTGTCGTTCGAGATCCAGGCGCGCTCGTTCCAGTTCCTCTCCGGCCCCTCCGGCGCCGGCAAGACCTCGTTGCTCCGTCTGCTGTTTCTGTCGCAGCGCCCGACCCGCGGCCTCGTCAACCTGTTCGGCCACGACGTGTCGCTGCTGGACAAGGAAGCGGTCGCCAAGCTCCGGCAGCGCATCGGCATCGTGCTGCAGGATTTTCGCCTGCTCGACCACATGACGACCTATGAGAACGTCGCGCTGCCGTTCCGCGTGATGGGCCGCGAGGAGGCGACTTACCGGCGCGAGGTGATCGACCTTCTGCATTGGGTCGGCCTCGGCCATCGCATGGACGCCTTTCCGCCGATTCTGTCCGGCGGCGAGAAGCAGCGCGCCGCGATCGCGCGCGCGGTGATCGGCCGCCCGCAACTGCTGCTCGCCGACGAGCCGACCGGCAATGTCGATCCCTCGCTGGCGCGGCGGCTGCTCCGACTTTTCATCGAGCTCAACAAGGCCGGCACGGCGGTGGTGCTCGCGACCCACGATATCGCCTTGATGGACCAGTACCCTGCGCACCGCATGGTGCTGCACGAGGGACGGCTGCATATTTATGAGTGAGGTTTTTGGAGCAGCGATGGCTGTGCTCCTTACCTCTCCCCGCAATGCGGGGAGAGGTCGGATCGCTTCAGCGATCCGGGTGAGGGGCGGGGCGGTGACTGTCAACGCGAGCAGCACTCGCGGATGGCGGCCCCTCACCCCAACCCTCTCCCCGCTAAAGGGGGGCGAGGGAGTACGCCTCACGCCTGGAGAGGCGGCACCATGAGCCCGACCCACGACGCTCGCGATCGGCCGTTGCCGGCAGTCGCGCGCAACATGTCGCCGATCGTGCCGCGCGCCTCGATGCAGGGCCGCGCACTGGTCGCAGTCGTCGCCATCATGGCGTTCCTCGCATCGATGACGACGGGCGCCGTGCTGCTGGTGCGCGCTTCAGCGGCCGAGTGGCAGTCCGATGTGTCGAGCGAGATCACCGTGCAGGTGCGCCCGCTGCCCGGCCGCGATATCGAGCGCGATATTGCCGCGGTGAGCGAGGCGGTGCGCGCCACGCCGGGGATTCTGGACGTCCATCCATTCACGGTCGAAGAATCCGGCAAGCTGCTGGAGCCCTGGCTCGGCACCGGGCTGTCGCTCGACGAATTGCCGGTGCCGCGCATGATTGTGGTGCGGGTGACGCCCGGCGAGCCCATCGATCTCGGCAAGCTGAAGCAGCGCGTGACGCAGGCCGCGCCCACGGCGTCCGTCGACGACCATCGCGCCTGGATCGAGCGCATGCGGACGATGACCGGGGCCACCGTCGCGGCCGGGCTCGCAATTCTTGCGCTGGTGATCATCGCAACCGTGATCTCGGTGTCGTTTGCAACCCGCGGCGCCATGGCCGCCAACCGGCCGATCGTCGAGGTGCTGCATTTCGTCGGCGCCGGCAACCGGTTCATCGCCAACCGCTTCCTCCGGCATTTCCTGCGCCTCGGGCTCGAGGGCGGCGCGATCGGTGGCGGCGCCGCGATGCTGGTGTTCGGCGTCGCCGAGCAGATTTCGGGCTGGTTCTCCGGCACTCCGGTCGGCGACCAGTTTGCGGCCTTGCTCGGCACCTTTTCGCTGCGGCCGCTCGGTTATCTCGCGCTCGCCGCCCAGGCCCTGTTGATCGCCGCGATTACCGCCTGGTCGTCGCGGCGCACCCTGTTCGCAACGCTGGAAGACATCGAATAACCGCCGTTGCCGGCGGAATTTGGCGGTCGGTGTGGCGTTCTGATTTTCCGGAATACCCATCTTGTTTCCGGAAAACCGGTGTCCACTTGCGGTCGACATGGGTTAGGATCACCGGAGCGGTCCGGTGGGTGGGGTAATTGAAACGGTGAGCCGCTCGCTCTTAGAGATGGACAAGCAGCGCCTGCAAGAGGCCAACAGCGACGACGACTTCGTCCGCAGACCGCGGCGACGATGGTGGCGTGTGCTTGCGCGCGCCATGCTGATCGTGCTCGCGGCCTATGTCGCCGGCTTCGTCTGGTTCCTTGCGCAGATCAAGCCCGACGAGGAACGCCCGACGGTGCGCGCCGATGGCATCGTCGTTTTGACCGGAGGCTCCTCGCGCGTCGCCGACGCCATCGAACTGCTCGCCAACGGCTTTGGCCGGCGGCTGCTGATCTCCGGCGTGCACTGGACCAATGGCACCGCCGACATTTCGCGGTCGCTGCCGGACTCTTCGCCGCTCCTGACCTGCTGCATCGATCTCGACCGGTCCGCGGTCAACACGCGGAGCAACGCGTCGGAGACGCGGCGCTGGGCGCGCGACCGCGGCCTGCGCTCGCTGATCATCGTGACCTCGAACTATCACATGCCACGCGCGCTGGTCGAACTGTCGCACGCGATGCCCGATGTGACGCTGGTCGCCTACCCGGTGATCGGCGACAAGTGGCGCGACGAGCCGTGGTGGTCGAGCGGCGCCGCGGCGCGGCTGTTGTGGTCCGAGTACATGAAATATCTCGCCGCCAACGTCCGCGTTCATGTCGACCGCTTCGTCCGGACCGGTGACGCCGAGCCGGCGCCCAAGGAACAACAAGAGTCGGCCAACGCCGCCAGCAACTGAACTGACCAGCCGGGTAACGAACCGTGATTTACCTTCGTTCGCTTCTGTTCAACGTCGGCTTCTACCTCTCGCTGGTGATCCATATCCTCATTGCGATCCCGACGTTCGTGCTGCCGCGCCGCGCGCTGTTCATGGTCGCCAATTCCTGGGTGCACACCACGAACTGGATGCTGCGCGTGATCTGCAACATCCATATCGAATACCGCGGGGTGGAGAACCTTCCGAAGGGCCCGCTGATGATCGCCTCAAAGCACCAGTCGGCCTGGGAGACGATCGGCTTCCTGCCGCTGCTGCGGCAGCCGATGTACATCCTGAAGCGCGAACTGACCTGGATTCCGTTTTTCGGCTGGTATCTGTGGAAGGCCCGGATGATTCCGGTCAACCGCGGCGCCGGCGCCAAGACCCTGACGAAAATGACCGAGATCGCGCGCCGCCGCATCCGCGACGGCGAGGGCCGGCAGCTGATCATCTTCCCCGAAGGCACGCGCCGGCCGGTCGGCGCCGAGCCGCGCTACAAGTTCGGCGTCGCCCAGGTCTATGTCGATTGCGAGGTGCCGTGTGTGCCGGTGGCGTTGAACTCCGGGCTGTTCTGGCCGCGCCGTACGTTCCTGCGCTATCCCGGCAAGCTGATCGTGGAATTCCTCGAAGTGATTCCACCGGGCCTGTCGCGCGACCAGTTCCTGCACAAGATCGAGGGCGTGGTGGAGAGCGCGACCGGGCGTCTCGTCGAGGAGGGCCGCCGCGAGCAGGCGCGGCTTGGCGTCACGCCGAAATTGCCTGCGGTATCGGTGACGCACTCAACGTGAGGGCACAATACCCTCCGCTCATTCCCGCGAAAGCGGGAATCCAGGGCGACAAAATGGACTTTTGATCGTTTGGCAAAGCCTGGGTCCCCGCATCCGCGGGGACG
Organism: uncultured Alphaproteobacteria bacterium; assembly: GCA_963763485.1. Taxonomy (GTDB): domain Bacteria; phylum Pseudomonadota; class Alphaproteobacteria; order Rhizobiales; family Xanthobacteraceae; genus CAWCKS01. The sequence continues at coordinate 538,708 of CAVXOW010000005.1, forward strand.
AGCGGCCTTGAATTTTCAGGACGAGGAAGAACGCGCTGCCGAGCGCCGCCGTTTCGGTGCGGTGTCGCCGCGCAACATCGCGGCCAACTGATGCAACTGGCTGTCGCGGATGCTCATGGCTTCGAGCGCCGTCACCGTCTCGATCACATATTCGTCGTTGGCCCCCGACGAGCCATGGCCGCCGCGGACCAGATGCAGCTGCTCGTTGAGCGACAGCCGCCCGGCATATTGCTCATGGCCGCGATCAGCGACGTAAGCGATTGCGCTGACGCGCTCGCGTGCGTCGCCGTCGAGCCAGACCGAGCGAACCACTTCGCGATAAACACTCGTCACCTGCTCGCGGGCCCTGAGGTAAGCGATAATCTCGTCGCGTCTTGCCTCGGCGACGCGATAGGCCATGCCCTGGCAGGCGCCGCCGCGGTCGAGGCCGAGCACCAACCCTGGCTTCTCCGGCGTGCCGCGATGGACGAAGGAATAGATGCAGAGCGCGCGGTGCTCGCCGATCAGCTTGGCCGGGCGCGCCTCGAGATGATCGAAGCCCGGCTTCCAGATCAGCGAGCCGTAGCCGAAAATCCAGAGGTCACCTTGGGGGAGCTTGTGTGCTGCGACTACCTCGGTGGCCATTCCCAACAACTACGGCGTGACGTCGATGCTGTAAGCAACAAACGTCGGTAACACCTTCTTGTCTCCCCGAGTAAGGTCGAATTCGATTGTGAAAGCATCTGTGCCCGTAAATCCCTTGCTTGGCGTGAACGTGAAGTTGCTCGCGCTTAGCGCGATGCGCCCATGAGAAGCCTGTTTCGACACCTTGAAGCCCACAACCGTATCGTTGGTAGCGTTCACCGAGAGTCCGCGAACGCACGATGTATCGCGCCTGGTGGATATTGACCCGCTAATAATGCAGTTGTCGCAAGGGGTGACTCGAATTCCTGCCCCTGCGCACTCCGCTGCGAGCGCGGGGCCGCCCAAAATGAAGACAAAAAGCATGCCAATGAGTCGAACCATATCCCTGAGCCCCTGGGTGCTTTTGTTGCCTAGCACATGCGGGCAAGAAGCTAAAAGCGTTCCGACTGCTTCGCGTCAGCGCCGTTAACTCGGCGCTTTGATCGCAATTTCGACTAAGAGTGCCTCGATAAGCGCCGCGCAATCATGCGCCAGGAGTGATTTCGCATGCAGAACCCCGCACCGACGCGCCGCAGGCTCTGGCCGGTCTTTGTGATGCCGGGGCTCGTCGTCGTGCTGGCGATCGGCTGGAGCGCGTTCTGGTATGTCGCCTCGTCGGAGATCGGCCGCCAGTTCGATGGCTGGCAGGCGCGTGAGGCCAAGGCCGGGCGGATCTACAAGTGCGGCGACCTCTCGGTCGGCGGCTATCCGTTCCGCTTTGAGGTGAGCTGTGCCAATGCCAGCGCGAGCCTTGCCGCCCAGACCGCGTCGCAGGCGCCGATCGAGGGGCGTGTCGCCCGCATCCTTGCGGTCGCGCAGGTCTACAATCCAAAACTGCTGATCGCGGAGTTCACCTCGCCGGCGACGATCGTGCCGCAAGGCGGGCAATCGCTGACCGCGCGGTGGTCGCTGGCGCAGGCGAGCGTCTACGGCCTGCCCGAGGAACCGCAGCGGATCGCGCTGGTGTTCGACAATCCGAATGTCGAGCGGATCGTCTCGTCGGTGCAGTCGCCGTTCATGCACGCCAAGCATGTTGAATTGCACGGGCGGATCGTCGAGGGCTCGGTCGACAATCACCCGGTGATCGAGGCAGCGCTCGAGCTCGACGGCGCGACGGCCGAAGGCGCGCATCCGCTTGCCGCGCAGCAGTTCGACCTCACCGCGCAGGCGCGGCTGAAGGGACTTGCGAATTTCGCGCCGAAGCCGTGGCCGGAGCGGTTTCGCGAGATCCAGGCGGCCAACGGTAACGTCGAGATCGTCAACTCGAGGGTCCAGCAGGGTGACCTGATCGCGGTTGCCTCGGGCACGCTCGGCATCTCACCGCAGGGCAAGCTCGACGGTGAATTGAAGATGACCGTCGCCGGCCTCGAAAAGATCATCGGGGCGCTCGGGCTCGACAAAATCGCGCGCGATGGCGTGCCGCAGGCGACGCTGGATCGCGTCGCGCCGGGGCTGAAAAGCCAGGATCTCAACAACGCGCTCGGCGCGCTCGACAAGCTGGTGCCAGGCCTTGGCGGCCTGGTGAAGCAGCAGGCGCCGGCGGCGATGGCCGCGGGCATGACCATGCTCGGGGAGGAGACGACGCTGGAGGGGCGGAAGGCGCAGGCGGTGCCGCTGCGCTTCGTCAATGGCGAGGTGTTTTTGGGGCCGCTGCGGATCGGCGACGTGCCGCCGCTGTTCTAGCGTTGGTAAGTGCCAAGAGCGCGCCACGAATGCTACGTCCTCCCTCGCCCCGCGAAAGCGGGGAGAGGGCAGAGGGTGAGGGGCTACGATCCGGCAATTCTGAGTTCGTTGGCAGAAGACTGGGTCGCCCGCTTCCGCGGGTCGACAAAGCGATCCGACCTCTGCAATGCGGGGAGAGGTGAAAACCTCAACTCTTCGCTTCCCCGGCAACCCCGTGTGCGGCCGGCCGAAGTCGGCGCTCGCGGCGTCCTGGCCGATGTCGAGAATGCCGCGACGGATCGCGCGGGTCCGTGAAAAGTGTTCGAACAACGCCTCGCCGTCGCCGCGGCGGATCGCGCGCGTCAGCTTGGACAGGTCCTCCTGGAAGGTGCCGAGCATTTCCAGCACGGCCTCCCTGTTGTTCAGGAACACGTCGCGCCACATCGTCGGATCGGACGCCGCGATGCGGGTGAAATCGCGAAAACCGCCGGCGGAGAATTTCAGCACTTCGGATTCGGTGACGCCCTCGAGCTCATCGGCAGTGCCGACGATGGTGTAGGCGATCAGGTGCGGCAGGTGGCTGGTGATGGCGAGCACGAGATCATGGTGCTCGGCGCCCATGCTCTCGACATTGGCGCCGAGCGCCTGCCAGAACGCCTTCAGCCGTTCGACCGCCTCGGGCGCCACGCCGTCGGGCGGCGTCAGGATGCACCAGCGATTGACGAACAGTTCAGGGAAGCCCGAGTCGGGGCCCGACTGCTCGGTGCCCGCCACCGGATGGCCGGGAATGAAATGCACGTTGGCCGGCAGGTATTCGGCCATGTCGTTGCGCACCGCTGATTTCACCGAGCCGGTGTCGGAGACGATCGCGCCCGGCTTCAAATGCGCCGCGATGTCCTTTGCGACCGCGCCGCAGGCGCCGACCGGCACGCAGGCGATGACGATGTCGGCGCCTGCAACGGCGTCCTGGTTGGTGTCGGCGATGCGGTCGGCGAGCCCAATCTCCTTCGCCCGCGCCCGCACCGCGGGCGAGCCGTCGGTTGCAACCAGCTCGTCGGCAAGGTGCTGCGCCTTCACCGCGCGCGCAATCGAAGAACCGATCAGGCCGAGCCCGATCAGCGTGACGCGGCCGAATGTCGTTGTCTTGGTCCCTGTTGTCGCGGTCACTTCGGCCCCATGAAGTCGCGGAGCGCGTCGACGACCAGCCGGTTGGCTTCCTCGGTGCCGACCGTCAGCCGCAGCGCATGCGGCAGGTGATAATTCTTCAAGGCGCGCAGAACAAGGCCACGCTTGGTCAGGAACGCATCGGCCTCGTCGGAGGTCTTGCCCTTGGTTTCGGGGAAGTGGATCAGGACAAAATTGGCGACGCTCGGCGTCACCTTCAATCCGAGCTTGCCGATTTCCTCGGTCAGCCACGCCAGCCATTTCGCATTGTGATTGCGCGCATGATCGAGATGGCCCGCATCTTCAAGCGACGCAGCAGCCGCCACCATCGCCGGTGTCGAGACGTTGAACGGTCCGCGGATGCGGTTCACCGCGTCGATCACGTGGGCCGGGCCATAGACCCAGCCGACGCGCAGCGCCGCAAGGCCATGGATCTTGGAGAAGGTCCGGCACATCACCGTGTTCTCGGTGGTCGCCACCAACTCAATCCCGCTCTCGTAATCGTTGCGCAAGACGTAGTCGGCATAAGCCGCGTCGATCACCAGCAGCACATGCGGCGGCAGCGAACGCTGCAGCCGCTTGACCTCGTCGAACGGCAGGTAGGTGCCGGTCGGGTTGTTCGGGTTGGCGAGCCACACCATTTTCGTGCGCGGCGTCACCGCAGACAGAATAGCGCCGACGTCGGCGACGAAATTCTTCTCGGGCACGATGACGGGCTTGGCTCCGTTGCCCATGGTCGCGATCGGATAGACCAGGAAGCAGTGCCTGGTCATGATCGCTTCGTCGCCCTGTCCGAGATAGACGTGGGCGAGGAAGTTCAGGACTTCGTCCGAGCCGGCACCGCAGATGATGCGATCGGGGTCGAGGCCGAAAGCGTGGCCGATCGCCTCGCGCAGCACCTGCGAGGAGCCTTCCGGATAGTCTTCGAGATGCGACACCGCGTGCTTGTAGGCCTCGATCGCCTTCGGCGACGGCCCGAGCGGGGTCTCGTTGGCCGACAGCTTGAAGACCTTGGTGAGGCCCGGCGCGCCGCTCTTGCCGGGCGTGTAGGGCGCGATATCGAGAATGCCGGGCTGCGGCATTGGGCGTGACATGAACTGGCTCCGGATAGGGATCGCGTGGTTTAGGTTAGGCGCCCGCGCCGTGCGGCTTGACCGTATAGCGCGCCGCGTGGCTGCCGACAAAGGCCGTCGAACGGATCGAGGCGCCGGCGGCGACCAGCGCCTCGGTCAGGCGGGCGAGGCCGTCCTTGCCGGAGATCGAGGCGAGTAGCGCTGCGCCATCGAACGCGGTGTCAGGCACTGCGATCACGTCGGCGAGCGGCGAGACCGCGCGCGAGATGTCGGCATTCCACCCCGAAACGCGGATGCTCCAGGTCTCGACGTCGGGCACCATGGCGTCGTCGGCGACCCGCGAGATCAAGAAGACCGGCAGCGCTGCGGGATGATCGGCGCGCTCGAGGAAGGGCAGCCGCGCGATGATCTTTGGCGCATCCTTGTGCTCGAGCGCGGTCCACCATGCGGTGCGGCTGTCGATCGCCGGCACCAATGCAAGATCACCTTTGGCCCGCGCAAGTGCGCCGACCGCGGCGTCGGCAGAGAAGTGCGCGACGAACGGCACCGAGAAGCCGAAATGGAATCGCGCGGAATCGCGCATCACACTGTCGCCGGCCGAGAGATCAGCATGCATCGAAAACGGCGCCTGCACATAGGTGAAGGCCGAGATGATGACGCGCCAAATGCTTTCGACAGTGTCGAGCGGCAGCATGCCGCGGTGGCGCTCGACGAGGCGGCGCATCATGTCGGCCTCGCGTGCCGGGCGGAATGCCGAGCCGACTTCCTGGGTCTTCTTGATCCTGATCAGCGTATCGATGATCTCGCCGCGCTCCATCAGGAGGCGATGCATCGCTTCATCGATGCGATCGATCTCGCGGCGCAGGTCCTGAAGCGTAGGCTCCTGAAGTGTAGGTTCCTGCAGGGTGGGTGCCTGCGGCGTCGGGTTGGCAGATTGTGGCGCTGATGCCGGCGACTTCGACATGATTACAACCTTGCGGGCACGTGCTATTGTTGTCTTCGCGCGCCCGCCGTCTTGATAGGTGAGGCCGGATGCAAAGGCAACGAAAGCCGCCAAAGCGAAGAAAACATTGACAGTTTTGGAGCGGACTCCCTAGGTGAACCCTTTGGCGGGTCTCTCAATGCAGCTCCGCCAGGCCCTTGAAACGGCACTTTCACAACTGATGTTCTGGTAACCATGGTTAACGTGCATCTCTTCACCCCCCAGCGGCGCACACGCGAGGCGGATGATCCGTCGTCGCTCGTAATGCATTTCGGCGAGGACGCGCCGCTGAAGCTCGATTGCGGCGTCAGCCTGGCGCCGTTTCAGATCGCCTACCAGACCTATGGCGAGCTCAACGCCGACAAGTCCAACGTCGTGCTGATTTGCCACGCGCTGACGCTCGACCAGCATGTTGCCAACGTCCATCCCGTCACCGGCAAGAAGGGCTGGTGGGACATCATGGTCGGGCCGGGACTGCCGATCGACACCGACCGCTACTTCGTGATCTGTCCCAACGTCGTCGGCGGCTGCCTTGGATCGACCGGACCGTCGTCGACCAATCCCAAGACCGGCAAGCTCTGGGGCCTCGATTTTCCCGTCATCACCATTCCCGACATGGTGCGAGCGCAGGGGATGCTGCTCGACCGGCTCGGCATCGACAGCCTGTTCTGCGTGCTCGGCGGCTCGATGGGCGGCATGCAGGTGCTGCAGTGGGCGACCGCGTTCCCGCAGCGGGTATTCTCCGCGCTGCCGGTGGCGACGTCGACGCGCCACTCCGCGCAGAACATCGCGTTCCACGAAGTCGGCCGCCAGGCCATCATGGCCGATCCGGACTGGCGCGGCGGGCGCTACTTCAGCGAAGGCGTCGTGCCGCATCGCGGCCTTGGCGTCGCACGCATGGCCGGCCATATCACTTACCTGTCGGACGCGGCGCTGCATCGCAAATTCGGCCGAAGGCTGCAGGATCGCGCGACGCCGACGTTCTCGTTCGATGCCGATTTCGAGGTCGAGAGCTATTTGCGCCACCAGGGCTTGTCCTTCGTCGAGCGGTTCGACGCCAACAGCTACCTCTACCTGACGCGCGCGATGGACTATTTCGACATTGCCGCCGATCACGGCGGCAGGCTGGCGCAGGCCTTCCGCGGCACCTCGACCAGGTTTTGCGTGGTGTCATTCACCTCTGACTGGCTGTTCCCGACCTCGGAGTCGCGCGCCATCGTGCAGGCGCTCAATGCCGGCGGGGCGCGCGTGTCGTTTGCCGAGATCGACACCGACAAGGGCCACGACGCCTTCCTGCTCGACGAGCCGGAATTCTTCGCGATCGTTCGTGCCTTCCTCGAATCGGGCGGCACAGCGCGCGGGCTGTCGAGTCAGGTCTGAGCGATGGCCGTGCTTCACGATATCGCGCCTGTCACGGCGCGTGGCGCACCGACGCTTGCCGGCGTGAGGCCTGATCATCTGCTGGTCGCCCAAATGGTCGAGCCGGGTTCGCGGGTGCTCGACGTCGGCTGCGGCGATGGCGATCTGCTGCGGCTGCTGGAGTCGCGCGGCGTCGACGGCCGCGGCATCGAGCTGTCGCGCGAGGGTGTCAACCGCTGCGTTGCCAAAGGGCTTGCGGTGGTACAAGGCGACGCCGACACCGACCTCGTCAACTATCCGGATGACGGCTTCGACTACGTGATCCTGTCGCAGACGCTGCAGGCGACCCGCAAGCCGCGCGTCGTGCTCGAACATCTGCTGCGCATCGGCCGGCACGCCATCGTGTCGTTTCCGAACTTCGGTTACTGGAGCATTCGCCTGCAGCTGCTGGTCAACGGCCAGATGCCGCGGACCGACAACCTGCCGGCGACCTGGTACGACACCGCCAACATCCATTTCTGCACCATCAAGGATTTCCTGCAGCTGTGCGACGAGATCAACGTCAAGATGGATCGCGCGGTGGCGCTGAACTATCGCGGCACACCGCTTCGCCTGAACGCGCCGTGGTGGTTCTGGAATCTGTTCGGCGAGCAGGGCGTGTTCCTGCTGAGCCGCGGCAGCAAGGGCTGACGCGGCGCAACTCATGACCGTTGTCGGCAAGGTCGAAAGCCTGTGGCGCTACCCGGTCAAGAGCATGGCCGGCGAGACCCTCGACGAGGTGTTCGTCGGCTATGCCGGCGTGTTCGGCGACCGGCTCTACGCCTTCCTCAATCAGCGCGCGCCGGCGGGCTTTCCGTATTTGACCGGGCGGACGCGGCCCGAAATGCTGCGCTACGGGGCGAGCTTTCGCGATTCCGCCAACACGCTGCGGCCACCGAACCAGGCCGACGCCGAAGGCATGGGGCCCGGACTGACGCCGGTCTATCCGCAAGCCGCCGACCTTATTGTCGAGGTTACCCTGCCGTCCGGCGAGCGGTTCGCTGCCACCGATCCCGAATTGACCACGCGCCTTGCCGGCAAGGGCGCAGATGCCTCCGACCTCACGCTGATCCGCTCCGACCGCGCGCTGACCGATTGCCGCCCGGTGTCGTTGATATCGCATCACACGATCAAGCAGATCGGCGACGAAATTGGCCTTGCGCTCGACAAGCTCCGGTTTCGCGCCAACATCTTTGCCGAACTCGGCTCCGGCAAAGGCTTTGGTGAAAATGCGTTCGTCGGCCGGCGCCTGCAAATCGGGACGCGTTGCGTGATCGCGGTGCTCGATCGCGATCCACGCTGCAAGATGATCTCGATCGACCCGGAGACGGCCGAAGAGAACAAGCGCGTCTTCGGCCATGTCGCCGATGCTCATGACGGCTGCGCGGGCATTTATTGCGCCGTGCTGACCGAAGGGATAGTGCGCGCGGGCGATTCGATCGTGGTGCTGGATTAGGGTTGTTCTTCTTGTCATGCCCGCGCTTGCCGCGGGCATCTCGCTTAGGTAGGCAGTGCCCTGATGATCGAGATGGCGGGGCCAAGCCCGGCCATGATACTTCCTGTCAAAGTGCCCGCGCCAGCGACCCTAGTACCTCACCCATCGAGCGCGGGTCGCGCGGCAGCCAGCGGCCGGCCTCGACCAGCGCGATGAAGCGCTCCACCATCTCGTTGAACAGCGCAGGCTCCTCGAGATTGAGCACATGGCCCGACTTCGGGAACATGGCGAGGCCGGAGGCGGGCAGGTGCCGCTTCAGGAACAGGCTTGGCTCGATGCAATTGTCGTCCTCGTCGCCGCAGATGATCAGCGTCGGCGTCGGCACTTTGTGGATCGCGTCGGCCAGCGTGTAGATCGACGGCCGGCCGCCCTGGAAACCGCGCATGGTGTTGGCGGAGCCGAGCGAATCATGCCGCGCCAGCGCGTCGTAGAAATCCTTGTGGCCGCGCGGGTCCTTGAGCAGGAAGGGAATCCGGCTCGGGGCCTCGCGCGTTGTCCTGGCGACGCCGTCGGCGCCGATGGTGGCGAACTGCTCGCCATTGGCCTGACATTGCGCGCGAAATTTTTCCAGATTCTTCAGGTCCGAGCCTGAGCCGACGCCGGCGAGCGTCAGCGACAGCGCACGCTGCGGCGCGTTCAAGCCGATCTGCAGCGAAGAGTAGGAGCCCATCGACAGGCCGATGAAATGCGCCTTTTCGATCTTCAAGTGATCGAGCACCGCGAGCGCGTCGGTATAGAAATGCTTGTAGGTGTAAGCGTCCTTGGAGGCCGGCACGTCGGAGGGCGTGTAGCCGCGCGCGGAATAGGCGATGCAGCGATGGCCGCGGGAAAAATACCGCATCTGCGGTTCCCAGTTGGTGTGGTCGGCGGCGAACTCGTGCAGGAACAGGATTGGCGTGCCGCTGCCGGCCTCCTCATAGTGCAGGCGTATATTGTCCGACGTCGTCGCATAGGGCATTTCTTCGTCCTCCCGCTTCTTGTTTGTTAGATGAGCGTTCCGATCGCATCACCGATTGCGATCTCGCCGTCGTCGGTCACCTCCGCGTAGATGCCGCAGTCGCCATGGCCAAGACACCGCTGCAGCGTCTGCGGAATCTCGAGGTCGCGCGCCGCCGTCACGGGATCGACGTTGGTGGCGGCGCACCGGACGATGCGCTTGACCACTTTCGCCCGCGCCTTGCCGATTGCGATCGGTTTGTTGAGCAGGTCGAATTCACTCCAGGCGGACCAACCCTCGACATAGAGGTTGGCGCGAAACCGGAGCGGATCGACCGGGCGGCCGACCACTTGTTCGATCGCGCGCACGCTTTCGAGATTGATGATCGAGACGACTTTTCTTGCCACGTCGGAGAAGCTGTGTGGCGGAGCCGTCAGCACCTTTGGCGGACCTTTGAGATCACTGTCGCAATAGCTTGCGAGGTACCGCTCGATCACCGCCCGCCCATCGGCGGTTTCGAGATCGCCGCGCGCGACCTCCGCGCCGTTGAGCCGGATGGTCAGGACATGCGTCATGTCATCGAACGAAGTGCGCAAAGCTGCCAGCCGCTCGTTTCGCATCAGCATCAGGAAATTGGTCTTGGCCAGCCACGCAGGTGCGGCAGGGTCGAAGCCGCTGGGGCCGTTCTCGATCGCATAGCGGCGGTCGTTGGGCAGGGTCTGGCCGGTCCGCAAAGTGACCCGCTGATAGGGCTGCGGCGTCAGGCCTTTGACGGGATAGCGATAGATCGAGGTCAGGGTCGCGGCTGTGGGCATCGACGGGCCACGTGAGGCAGGCATTTCCCGAAGGTTAAGCGCGTCTGAGCCGATTTTGGAACGAATTCTTCGCCGCCTCTTTTCCTTGTTCGATCGGTTCCTACATTGGGATCAGCGGATGCCTTAAGGGGTCCGTTTGGGGCCGTTTTTGACGTGCCTCAAGGCGAAAACCACCCAATGAAGATGTTCTGATCGCGCCGCTTTGGGCGTCAGGACGTGCCGAGGGAAAGGACCACTATGAATATCGAGAAATACACCGAGCGTTCGCGCGGCTTTATCCAGTCCGCCCAGTCGCTCGCGGTTCGTGAGGGGCACCAGCAGTTCTCGCCCCTGCATATCCTGAAAGTCTTGCTCGATGACAGCGAAGGTTTGGCCGGCGGTCTGATCGACCGCGCTGGCGGCAATTCGCGCGCCATCCTGAAGGCGACCGAGGATGCCCTGGCCAAGCTGCCGAAGGTGTCCGGTTCGGGTGCCGGCCAGGTCTACCTGGCGCCGGAAACCGCCCGCGCGCTCGACGCAGCCGAGCAGGCCGCCGAAAAGGCCGGCGATAATTTTGTGACTGTCGAGCGTCTGTTGCTGGCGCTGGCCGTCGACCGCCAATCCGAGGCCGGACAGATCCTGTCCAAGGGCGGCATCACGGCGCAAAACCTCAACGCGGCAATCAACGCGCTGCGCAAGGGCCGCACTGCCGACAGCGCGACCGCGGAAAATGCCTACGATGCGCTGAAGAAATATTCGCGTGACCTGACCCAGGCCGCGCGCGACGGCAAGTTGGATCCTGTGATCGGCCGTGACGAGGAAATTCGCCGCACCATCCAGGTCCTGTCGCGCCGGACCAAGAACAATCCGGTGCTGATCGGCGAACCCGGCGTCGGCAAGACCGCGATCGTCGAGGGGCTGGCGCTGCGCATCGTCAATGGCGACGTGCCCGACTCGCTCGAGGACAAGAAGCTGCTCGCGCTCGACCTTGGCGCGATGATCGCCGGCGCGAAATATCGCGGCGAATTCGAGGAACGGCTGAAGGCCGTGCTCGGCGAGGTGGTCGGCTCCAATGGCCAGATCATCCTGTTCATCGACGAGATGCACACGCTGGTCGGGGCCGGCAAGGCCGACGGCGCGATGGATGCGTCGAACCTGTTGAAGCCCGCATTGGCGCGCGGCGAGCTGCATTGCATCGGCGCCACCACGCTCGATGAGTACCGCAAGCATGTCGAGAAGGACCCGGCTCTGGCCCGCCGCTTCCAGGCGGTCTTCGTCAGTGAGCCGAGTGTCGAGGATACGGTCTCGATCCTGCGCGGCCTGAAGGACAAGTACGAGCAGCACCACGGCGTGCGCATCACCGATTCCGCGCTGGTCGCGGCCGCAACGCTGTCGCATCGCTATATCACCGACCGCTTCCTGCCCGACAAGGCGATCGATCTGGTCGACGAGGCGGCGGCGCGCCTGAAGATGCAGATCGACTCCAAGCCCGAGGAGCTCGACAACCTCGATCGCGAGATCGTGCGGTTGAAGATCGAGCAGGAGGCCTTGAAGAAGGAAAGCGATCGCGGCTCCAAGGAGCGGCTGAAGCAGCTCGAGAAGGATTTGGCCGACCTGCAGGAGAAGGCCGACGCGCTGACCGCGAAGTGGAAGGCCGAGCGCGAGAAGCTGACCGATGCGCAAAAGCTCAAGAGCGAGCTCGACCAGGCCCGCACTGAACTTGCCACCGCGCAGCGCAAGGGCGACTACCAGCGCGCCGGCGAACTGGCCTATGGCAAGATCCCGGAGATGGAGCGCAAGCTGAAGGCGCTCGAGGACAAGGCGCAGGACACCGGCGTCGTCGCCGAAGAGGCGGTGACATCGAACCATGTCGCCCAGGTCGTCTCGCGCTGGACCGGCGTGCCGGTCGATCGCATGCTCGAGGGCGAACGACAGAAGCTGCTCAAAATGGAGGAGCAGATCGGCAAGCGTGTCGTCGGCCAGGCCGAGGCGGTCAAGGCCGTGTCGACCGCGGTGCGCCGTGCGCGCGCGGGGCTGCAGGACCCGAACCGGCCGATGGGCTCGTTCATGTTCTTAGGTCCCACCGGCGTCGGCAAGACCGAGCTGACCAAGGCGCTCGCCGAATATCTGTTCGACGACGAGACCGCCATGGTCCGCATGGACATGTCGGAATACATGGAGAAGCACTCGGTCTCGCGACTGATCGGCGCGCCTCCGGGCTATGTCGGCTATGACGAGGGCGGCGCGCTCACCGAAGCGGTGCGGCGCCGGCCCTACCAGGTGATCCTGTTCGACGAGATCGAGAAGGCGCACCCCGACGTGTTCAACGTGCTGTTGCAGGTGCTCGACGACGGCCGCCTGACCGACGGTCAAGGCCGCACGGTCGACTTCCGCAACACGCTGATCGTGATGACCTCGAATCTGGGCGCCGATTTCCTGGTGAGCCAGCCCGAGGGCCAGGACACCGATGCGGTGCGCGATCAGGTAATGGCAGTGGTGCGCGCGAGCTTCCGGCCGGAGTTCTTGAACCGCGTCGATGAGATCATCCTGTTTCACCGTCTGCAAAAGACGGAGATGGGCCGCATCGTCGATATCCAGCTGCAGCGGCTGCAGCGCTTGCTCGACGATCGCAAGATCAAGCTTGAGGTCGATGCGAAAGCGCGCGACTGGCTCGCCGCCAAGGGCTGGGATCCGGCCTATGGCGCGCGTCCGCTGAAGCGCGTGATCCAGCGTCACGTGCAGGACCCGCTCGCCGAGATGATCCTGTCAGGCCAGGTGCATGACGGCGAGGCCGTGCATGTTGCGGCGGCCTATGACGGGCTGACCTTCAACGGCAAGATCGCGCAGGCGGCGTAAGGCGATAGCCAAAACGAAAAGGGCCTGCTTCGATCGAAGCGGGGCCTTTATCTATCAGCTAATTGCTGGTTATCGGCTCGCGTCGGCGGTCTTGCCCGACATGCCCTGCGCCATCGGGCCCTTGCTCATCATGCCGTTGAGGCGATCGCGCTCCTGCTCGAAAGCGGTGAGGATCGTACCTTCCAGCGACCGGCCGCGCGGCAGCTTCACCCGCATCGGATCGACAAAGCGTCCGTTGACGAGAATTTCGTAGTGCACATGCGGACCGGTCGAGCGGCCGGTTGAGCCGACGAAGCCGATGACCTGTCCCTGGCGCACACGCTTGCCGATTTCCATGCCCTTGGCGAACGCCGACATGTGACCATAGGCGGTCTCATAGCCGTTCGGATGCTTGACGCGGATGTACTTGCCGTAGCCGCCTTCCCAGCCTTCCTTCTCGATCACGCCGTTACCTGAGGCAAAGATCGGCGTGCCGTAGGCGGTGGCCCAGTCGACGCCGGTATGCATGGCGGTGTAGCCGAGGATCGGGTGGTGCCGTGAGCCGAAGCCCGAGCGCATGATTGCGTTGGCGACCGGCTTGCGTACCAGGAATTTCTTCGCGCTCTTGCCGGTCTCGTCGTAGTAGTCGACGACCGCGTCGTCGGGGGTCTGGAAGCGGTAGTACTTCTTGGTCTCGCCGCCGACGGTCAGCGCCGCGAACAGAATGTCGTTCTTGGCGTCCGGGTTCGGCGTCTCATCCTCGCCGGCATAGAACACCTCGAAGGAGTCG
>CAVXOW010000005.1:562500-1555570 GCA_963763485.1 uncultured Alphaproteobacteria bacterium
TCCGGAAAAGTGGGCGCCGGTTTTCCGAAAAGATCATGCTCAAATCAGAAACGTTACTGCGCGGCGGCCGCCAGCGGATCCTTGCAGACGTCGACCCACTCGGCGCCGATCAGCTGCGCCATCCGCATGGTGTTGATGCGAACCGCGCTGTTGCGCGCGCCGGCCGCCGGCACGACCTCGTCGAATGCCTTGAGGGTGACGTCGCAATAGACGGGCAGCGGGCTCTTCAGCCCGAACGGGCAGACACCGCCGACCGGATGGCCGGTGATCGCTTCGACGTCCTCGCCGCCCAGCATCGAGGCCCGCCCGCCAAAAGTGTCCTTGACCTTGCGGTTGTCGAGGCGCGCGGTGCCGCTTGTCACCACCAGCACGACGCGATCGCCGATGCGCAGCGACAGCGTCTTCGCGATCCGCGCCGGCTCGACGCCGTGGGTACTCGCGGCTTCGTCGACGGTCGCCGAACTCGTTTCGGTGACCATCACGGTGATGTCGGGCGCGTGCTCCTTGAAATACGCGCGAACGGACTCGAGGCTCATGGCGGTGACAGCAGGGATCGATTGGGTTGCGTCGGCCTGGGAGGCCGGGTTTGTACGCTTGATAACAAGCTGGTGACTTTATCGAAACAGCAAAAATCCCGTTTTGACAAAGCCATGCAGGCGGGAGATACAGGCCGCGCTGCGCTACGCCGCAATGCTGCCGACATGATACGGGTTCATTGACGAGGCCGACCTCGATCGAATCGCCAGGCCCTGGGGCTCATCATGCCCCTGTTCCAAGGAGAATTTGATGATCCGTTCGCATCGCTTTGCCGCGACAATGTTCGCCGCGAGCATGGCCCTGCTCGCTGCCTGTCCGGGCGCCTCTGCTCAGCAGCCGAAACAGATGGCTCCGCAGCCGCCGGCGGCCGAGCCGGCCGCGCCGCAACTCGCGCAATTACAGCAGGTCGCGCTCACCGACAAGCAGGTGCAGGGACTGCTCGATTCACAGCACGATATGGATGCGATCACCTCGAAGCTGCCGGACGATCCGTCGAAGCCGCCGGATGCCAAGACCATGGCGCAGCTTGATGCGGTCGCCAAAAAATATGGTTTCGCCAGCTATGCTGAATACGGCAATGTTGCCGCCAATATCGACATGCTGCTCGACGGGTTCGATCCGAAGACCAAGAAGTTCGTCGGCATCGAGGCGTCGTTGAAGCAGCAGATCGCGCTGATCCAGGCCGACAGCAAGATGCCGGCCAAGGACAAGCAGGAAGCTTTGGACGAGCTCAACGATTCCCTGAAGAACACGCCGAAAATCCAGTTTCCGGCCAACGTCGACGTCGTCGCGAAATATTACGACAAGCTGAACGACGCGCTGAGGGCACAGGAATAGGTTGTCTGAAATCGGGTCGCGGAGGGCTCCGGTTGCTCCTATCTGGAGAGCAATAATCTCCAAGTCGCGCGACGGTGCGGCCGTGATAGGATCGACCCGATGACCCCGGATTTTACGTTGTTCGAGACCAAAATCGGCTTGTGCGGTATCGCCTGGAACGATGCCGGCATTTTCTGCACCCAGTTGCCGGAGGGTGACGAGACGCGTTCGCGGGCGCGGTTCCTGCAGCGCGTGCCCGGCGCGCGCGAAGCCTCGTCCCCGCCGCAAGTGCAGGCGGTGATCGCGCGGATCGTCGCGCTGCTCGATGGTGCCAGGGGCGACGACTTCACCGACGTGGCGCTCGATATGAACCGGTTGCCGGAGTTCAATCGCGCGGTCTACGCGATCGCGCGAAAAATTCCGCCCGGCGCGACCGTCACCTATGGCGAGATCGCACGGCAGCTCGGCGGGCCGCAGCTGTCGCGCGATGTCGGTCAGGCGATGGGCAGGAACCCGTTCCCGATCATCGTGCCGTGTCATCGCGTGCTCGCAGCCGGCGCCAAGCCCGGAGGATTTTCTGCACGCGGCGGCACCGCGACCAAGCTCAAGATGCTGGCGATCGAAGGCGCCTACGTCAATCACACACCGTCGCTGTTCGATGAGGCGCCGGCGCGCAAGGCGCGGCATTAAGCACTCGTCGTCCCCGCGTACGCGGGGACCCTTAGCCCCTGTGCTGCTTGGATTTCGTTGACGCCTGAAGGCTGACGCGCTCGATTGCCTCCTCGCCTTATCGCCAGTGCTGCGGTGTATGGGTCCCCGCGTTCGCGGGGACGACTTGAGAGTAGGGGCGCGTCGCTCCTAACAGCAATTTTCGCCAAGTCGCTCCCCGCGAACTCGCCTAGTCCTTCTCCATCAACAACGGAGAAGATCATGTACGATCATATCGGATTGCGTGTTCAGGATGTCGAGAAGAGCGCGGGCTTCTACGAAGCCGCGCTGAAGAGCCTCGGTCACGTCGTCAACTCACGCGATGCCAATGGCGCCGGCATCGGACCGAAGGGCGCTTCCGCGCTGTGGCTGCATCTCAGCAAGGACAAAGGCGCCGGAGCCCACGTCGCTTTCAGCGCCCCCGACCGCGCCGCGGTCGACCGCTTTCATGCCGAGGGGTTGAAGGCTGGCGGCGAAGACAATGGCAAGCCAGGGCTGCGCGCCGACTACAGCCCAACCTACTACGCTGCTTTCCTCATTGATCCCGACGGCAATAATGTCGAGGCGGTGTGTTTGAAGTAAGTGTGTAGGATGGGTTGAGCGATAGCGAAACCCATCGCGCGGAACTCCGTTCGTTGATGGGTTTCGCTGCGCTCAACCCATCCTACGGACTAGCTCACCATCTCGCACTCGAACCCGTTGCCACGCCGCTTGATGCGGCCGACCGAGGGCGAGGGGAAATGCGCCGTGCAGCACAGCGTCGCGGTGTCGCAATAGCGCTCCATGAAGCTGTGCCGCGTCTTGGCCGATTGCACGGGATCGACGTCGACCACCGGCGAGATGTCCGGATAGCGCGTCTGCAGCGGCGAATGCATGAGATCGCCGGACATCACGGCCTCGTCGCGTCCCTTGCCGAACCGGATCGCGACATGCCCGGGCGTGTGGCCGGGGGTCGGCAACAGCCGGACGTGATCGCCGAGTTGATGTTCATTTGACACGAGCTCGGCCCGGCCGGCTTCCGCCACCGGCAGCACGCTGTCCTCAAACACCGTGATCCGCTTCTGGGCGTGCAGGCCCGCCCAGTAATCATATTCCTGCTTGGCGAACACATAGCGCGCCTTCGGAAAGGTCGGCACCCAGCGGCCGTTCTCGAGCTTCGTATTCCAGCCGACGTGGTCGACGTGCAGGTGCGTGCACATCACATAGTCGATGTCGTTGACGGAGAACCCCTGGGCGGCCAGCGCGCGCATGTAGGTGTCGCTCTTGCGCATGTGCCAGGCCGGAAATTGCGAGCGCGACTTGTCGTTGCCGATGCAAGTATCGATCAGGATGGTGTGATGCGGCGTGCGGACAACGTAGGACTGAAAGCAGATTCTCAGGATGTCATCGGCGTCCAGCGCCTTGATCTGCTGCAGCCAGGCGCGATTTTCGGTGAGCAAGTCGGCCGGCACATCGCCGAAGAACTGCGACACCGTCCGGAACGTAGTCTCGTCCTCGATGACGCGGTGGATGGTCATGTCGCCGGCTTTGAAGGTGAGGCTCATGGGCGTGTCCTTCTTGTTCGAGGCTCAATTTGATCTTACGCCGGCGGCGGCACGGTGTCCTTGATCGACGGCCGCTGCATCATCTTCTCGTGGAACGTGGCGGTCTTCGGGAACGCCTTGCGCCAGCCGCAGTCAGGGAAGCGGAAGTCGGCATAGCCGAGCGTACAAACCAGCGCGATCTGGGTGATGTCGAGCGGCCGCGCGAACGTTTCCGGCTTGGCCTCGAACAGTGTGAAACCGTGCCAGGCCCGGTCCCACTGGTCATCATACCAGGTCTGCCAGCGCTTCTCCTCGGGCCGCAGCATCTTCTCGTAGCGGCACAGCAGCATCGCCTCCAGCATGCCCTGCAGGATCGAGTGCTCGGTCTTGCGCTTCCACTTGTCGGGGCCGGAGGCCGGAAACAGCTTGCCGCCGCCGGCGAGCTCGTCGAGGTATTCAGCGATGACGAAGGAGTTGACGATGGTCGAGCCGTCATCGAGGATCAGCGCCGGCAGCTTCCGCAGGGGGTTGATGGTCTGCGAATAGTCCTCGTTGAACTTGCCGGGCTGCACCGCAGTCGGCACGAAGGCTATTCTGTCGATCAGGCCGAGCTCGATTGCGGCGATGCGGACTTTGCGCGCGTAAGGTGAGGCGGGGGAAAAGGTGAGCTTCATGTGGGGGACTCCGTTGCTGTTTACCTCTCCCCGCATTGCGGGGAGAGGTCGACGCGCGTAGCGCGGCGGGTGAGGGGCGGTGCAGTGAGGTCGCAACACCCTCCGCATCTGCGGATAGCAGCCCCTCACCCCAACCCTCTCCCCGCTAAAGCGGGGCGAGGGAGCGAGAGGTCTCGTCAAGGAGGCTACGCCGCGACGATATGCTGACGCTGTGTGCCGAGGCCGTCGATGCCGAGCGTCATGACATCGCCGACGTTGAGGAAGCGCGGCGGCTTCTTGCCGGAGCCGACGCCGGGCGGTGTGCCAGTCACGACCACATCGCCGGGCAGCAGCGTCAGGAACTGCGAGACGTAGGAAATCAGCTTCGGCAGCTTGAACACCATGGTCGCGGTCGAGCCGCTCTGCTGGCGCTCGCCGTTGACGTCGAGCCACATCTTCAGGTTATGCGGGTCCGGAACCTCTTCCTTGGTCACCAGCCACGGTCCAAGCGGGCCAAAGGTGTCGTGCGATTTGCCCTTGGTCCAGGTGCCGCCGCGCTCGAGCTGGTAGTTGCGCTCGGAGACGTCGTTGCCGACGCAGTAGCCGGCAACGTGGTTCATGGCGTCGGCCTCGCTGACATACTTGGCCCTGGTGCCGATCACGAAACCCAGCTCGACTTCCCAATCGAGCTTGGTCGAACCGCGCGGCTTCTCGACATTGTCGTCGGGCCCACAGATCGAGGTCAGCGCCTTCATGAAGAAGATCGGCTCGGTCGGCAGCTGCATGCCGGCCTCGGCCGCGTGGTCGGCATAGTTCAGCCCGATTGCGACCAGCTTGTTGATACCAGCGATCGGCGCACCCATGCGCACGCCCGACGGGACGCGCGGCAGGTCGCTCGCATTGATCGCGGCAAGCCGCTTCAGGCCGTCAGGCGAGAGAATGTCGCCGGTGATGTCCTTTATCTGCGCCGAGAGGTCGCGGACGTGGCCGTCCTTGTCGAGCAGACCTGGCTTTTCGCGGCCAATTTCACCGAACCTCAGGAGCTTCATGGGCATCGCCTCCGCTTGTTGAGGAAAGTGTTGTGGAACAGGATCTTGCCGATTTCAACCGCTCCAAAGGTCCATGGAGCCGGCCTGCCGCCGCTCACGCCGCCATGTATTTGAAACTATCGCCCTCGCGCTTGATGTGGCCGGCGGCAAAATGGCCGCCGATGGTCAGCACCGGTTTGTCGGCGAAGTGCGAAAACAGTTGCTGGCGTGTCTTCGCGGCCTGCACGCCGTCGGAGTCGGCGAGTGACGACCAGCCGAGGTGGAACATCTGAACGGGGTGGTGAGCAACGTCGCCGGTCAGCAATCCCTCTTCACCGGCTGACTTGATGTGGATGCTCATATGGCCGGGACTGTGTCCCGGCGTCGGGATCATGGTGATCTCGTCGGTGAGCTTGTGATCGCTCGGGATCAGGTCGACCAGACCGGCATCGGCCACCGGCTTCACGGAATCCTCGAACACTGCGGCGTGCGTCGGCGTCGGCGCGTTGGCCTTCCAGTAATCGTATTCGGTCTTGCCGAACACGTAGCGCGCGTTCTTGAAGGTCGGCACCCACTTGCCGCCGACCAGCTTCGTGTTCCAGCCAACGTGATCGACATGCAAATGCGTGCACAGCACCATGTCGATGCTGTCTGGCGGATAGCCGGCCTTGGTCATGTCCTCGAGGAACGGCTTCTGCAGGTTGTTCCAGGTCGGGATGTTGCGGCCCTGCTTGTCGTTGCCGATGCAGGTGTCGACGACGATGCGCTGCTTCGGCGTCTCCAGGATCAGCGAGTGGATCGAAAGGATCAGCTTGCCATCCTCCGTGGCGAACTTCGGGGCCAGCCAGGGCAGCTTCCTGACCTCGTCATAGGTCGCCTGCGGCAGCAGGAAGCGCGAGCCGCCGATGGCCTTGAGCTCGACGATTTTTGTGATCTTGACGTTGCCGACCTTCCAGCTCATGCGCCGCTCCCTTGCTTTTCGTTGGCAGCAGGATGCGGGGTTTGTCTCACCCGCGCAAGCCTGCCGGGTGGCGAGCGCATTGCGGTTTCAGCAAGTCTATCTTGCCGGCGCGGCAATCTTCTCCTTCCTGCGCTGGCGGATCACGAAATCCGAGCCGCAGGCGAGCCGCGAGGTCGTCGGTGTCGCTTCATTCAGCACCCGCCAGAACGGCGTGATCTCGCTGAGCTTCGCGCCGCCCTGGTGCGCTTCCCAGGCAGCCTCGGCGACCGTGCGAAGATGATAGCCCGTGGTGATCGGGCAGGTCACCTCGGCCTTGTATTTTCGCGCAAGCCTTTGGCGCAGCGTCTTCACGTCGATGCTTTGGCCCGCGGGAATTGCGCGGATGAAGGCGTCGACGATGCGCGCCGTCGGCACCAGCATGATCTCGCCGGCCTTCATGCCGGCGATGTTGATCGGCGCTGGCTTGACCTCATGCGGCCGCGGATCGTTGAGACGGTCGGTCCAGCTCTTGTTCGCCATGGATCCTCCGCGCAAGTCTAGATCAAGGGCAGGCAAATGTCGGACAGCAGTTCGGTCGGCGCGGTATCGCGCGGGCTGTTGAGATATTCCTCGAACACCGGTGCGTCCGCGGGCTCGCGTCCCGAGCGCATCAGCCAATCGCCGTAGAGCCACTGGTAGGCCGCTCGCATGTCGGCGTAGGGGCCCTTGTGGCGCAGCACGGCGTAAGGGCCGGCAGCGATCTCGGTGCGCTGCAGCGGCGCTTCGAGCGCAAAGTTGCCCGGCAGGATGACGCCGGCGCGCGATTGCAGCTCGGCCTCCGCAACCGAATCCGGATCATCGAAGAACACGCCGACCGAACGCAGCTCGGGCACGAGCAGGTTGCGCGCGCCAAGCCAGCTATAGAGCGTGTCGAATGCCTTGCCGATCTGCATATAGGAGCCGGTGTGATCGACGCTGACGATCTCCGTGCGCGGCATGTCCTTGATGACGACGTCGTACATCGCTCGTCTTTCCTTGGCCGGATCTGGTTGAAACTGCGTGTGGCTGCCCTGCTTGCGGTATTGCGCCGGCGGCATGCCATAGACTGCGGCAAAGACGCGCGTGAACGAGTGCAGGCTCTTGTAGCCCGACCGTTCTGCGACCTCGGCGATCGGCATTGTGGTCTGCGCGAGGAAGCCTGCGGCGCGATGTAGCCGCAATCGCTTCACGGTCGCGGCGATGGTCTCGCCGTACATCGCGTGATAGATGCGATGCCAGTGATAGGGCGAGAGACACGCGATCTCGGCGAGCCTGTTGAGGTCGATGTCGTCGTCGAGGTGATCGTAAATGTAGGCCGTCACCCGGTTGAACCGGGCTTCGTAGGCGGCGCGGCCGTTGCTTGCAGGCATGGGTGTCTCAGTCAGTTCACGACGAGACACCTAGCATAGTCCGATTTGACCGATCTTGCGGAGTTGATGGCCCCTGACTTGGTCATCGCCCGGTTTAACCGGGCGATCCAGTACTCCGTGACCTCACAGTGACTCGCCGGCGCTGCAGGTTACTGGATGCCTATGGCGAAGCAATTGCTTCGCCAGACTTTCGCGGGGCATGACGACACTTGGCGATCCTTACTTCGCGCAGTCGACAATCACGGTCCCCATCTTGGTGCCGGCCTCGACCGCAAGATGCGCGTCAACGGTCCTGGCGAGCGGAAACTGTGCCGACACGTTGTGGATGCGGCGGCCGCCCGCGAGCCATTCCAGCATGCCCTGCTGGGCCTTGCGTTGCAGCGGCATCGGGGTCATCGGCAGCTGCATGCCGTAGATCGTGATGGTCTTGCTGGTCAGCGTTCGCACGTTGATCTGCGGTTCGGGATTGCCGCGCGAGGCGTAGATCGCGACCGTCGAGAAGCGCGCCAGGATTTTTTGGGTCACCGGCCAGTTGCCGCCGAAGTCGACATCGACGACGCGATCGACGCCGTGCTTGTCGAAGGCGAGGATCTTGTCCGCGACGTCCTCGGTCTTGTAATTGACGACAAGATCGGCGCCGGCCTTGTTGGCCTGCTCGGCTTTCTCCGCCGAGCTCACCGTCGCGATGACCTTTGCGCCGCCCCACTTGGCGAGCTGCACGCCGTAGTGGCCGACGGCGCCGGCGCCGCCGGTCACCAGCACTGTTTGCCCGGTGACCGGGCCGGCGTGGAACAGGCAGACCCAGGCGGTCATGCCGGGCACGCCGAGCGTCGCGCCCTCGGCGAACGACATGTTGTCGGGCAAAGGCTGCACCAGCGTCTCGTCGAGCGCGATGTATTGGGCGGCGGTGCCGAACGCGCGGCCGTTGCGCTGGCCATTATAGAGCCATACGCGCTGCCCTTCCCTGAAGCGGGTCACACCCTTGCCGACCTGGTCGATCACGCCGGCGCCATCGGAGTTGGCGATCACCCGCGGATATTCCATCGGCCCCGCGCCGCCGCCGCGGCGGTAGGTGTCGGACGGATTGGTGCCGGAGGCTTCGAGCTTGACGCGGACTTCGCCGGCGCCGGCGTTTGGTGTCGGCACTTCGCCAAACACCATGACTTCTTTCGCCGGCCCCTGCTTGTCGTACCAGACTGCTTTCATCGAATTCTCTCGCTGTTCTTGTTCTTCGAGATCAAAAAATCACATCGTGCCGCGGAACGCACCGCCGTCGAGCAAGATGTTTTGTCCTGTCATGAAGCCGGCGTGCACGCTGCAGAGGAAGGCGCAAGCCGCGCCGAACTCGGCAGGGTCGCCGATCCGGCCGGCCGGATTTTCCTTGGAGCGTTGCGCCACCACGTCATCGGCCGAAATATTTCTTGCCTTGGCCTCCGCCTGCGCTGTGGAGCGGATGCGGTCGGTCAGGAACGGGCCGGGCAGGAGATTGTTGATGGTGACGCCATTGGCGATGGTCTTGCGCGACAGGCCCGCAACGAAGCCGGTGAGGCCGGCGCGGGCGCCGTTGGACAGGCCGAGGATGTCGATCGGCGAGCGCACCGCGGCCGAGGTGATATTGACGATGCGGCCCCACTTGCGCGCCATCATGCCGTCGACCGTCGCCTTGATCAGCTCGATCGGGGTCAGCATGTTGGCGTCGAGGGCCTTGATCCAGTCGTCGCGGGTCCAGTTGCGGAAATCGCCGGGCGGCGGGCCGCCCGCATTGTTGATCAGAATATCGGGGTTGGGGCAGGCCTTCAGCGCCGCCTCGCGTCCCGCCGGTGTGGTGATGTCGGTCGCGATCGCAGTGACGTTGACCTTGTGCTTGGCGCGAATTTCGGACGCCGTCTTCTCCAGCGCCTCGGCGCCGCGCGCCACAAGCACGAGGTCGACGCCATCGGCGGCGAGGAATTCGGCGCAGGCCTTGCCCAGCCCCTTGCTCGATGCGCAGACGATCGCCTTCCTGCCTCGAATGCCCAGATCCATCGCCTCGCTCCCGGATTGTTGTTTTTCGTCTGAAAAGAGGGCGGACTGTAGCCAAGCTTTTGGGGGTTGCGAAGTGGCATTTGCTCGATGCAGGACTGTCGCAGCGGCGCGCACTTGCTAGACTGGCGTGGGGTCCAGGAGAGCGATAGAGACTTGAGATGAGCGATTTGTTTAACCTGTCGGGCGAGGTCGTTTTTGTTACGGGAGCCTCGCAGGGCCTGGGGCGCCAGTTTGCGCGCGTGCTCGCGGCCCGCGGCGCCGCGGTTGCGCTTGGCGCGCGGCAGACCGCGAAGCTCGAGACCCTGGCGAAGGAAATCGTTGCGGCCGGAGGCCGCGCGGCCGCGGTCGCGATGGATGTGACAAGCCAGCCGTCGATCAAGTCAGCGCTCGATCAAGCCGAAGCCGCGCTCGGGCCGGTGACGGTGCTCATCAACAACGCCGGTGTGCAGCGCGAGCGCGCCGCGGTTGATCTTGCGGAGGCGGACTGGGACGCAGTGATCGACACCAACCTGAAAGGCGCGTTCTCCTGCGCCACCGAGATGGCGCGCCGCATGATTGCGCGCCAGCAGGGCGGCAACATCATCAACATCGCCTCCGTGCTCGGCCTCGGTGTCATGGGGCACCTGTCGCCCTACAACGCCTCGAAGGGCGGGCTCATTCAACTGACGAAATCGTTCGCGCTGGAATGGGCCTCGAAGAACATCCGCGTCAACGCGCTGGCGCCGGGCTATATCGACACCGAGTTCAACCATGAATTCTGGGCAACGCCGGCCGGCGAACGCCTGATCAAGCGCATTCCGCAACGCCGGCTCGGCGCAGAAGCGGACCTCGATGGCGCCATCGTGTTCCTCGCGTCACAAGCCTCGCGCTATATGACGGGCGCCGTGCTGACGGTCGATGGTGGCTTCCTGCTGACGTGAGGTCTCAATGCACGTAGATCAGAATTGCGGTGATCATGGCGAGAGCAGCCATCGCGCCGAAGCGCGCAAGGTGGCGCTCTGCCGCTTCTTTCGCGGCAACTTTCATCGTTCCCCCCAAGACCCGGGCCGCTAACGCGGGCATGACTCAACGCTGCCCGCGAAGGCCGGTAGCTCGGCACTTTTACGCATATACCCCGCGTTCGCATTCAACCCGCGCATCTTGCGACGCACGATAGCGAGTCCCCACTCTGCGACCGCGAATCAAGGATGTCAGTTCAATGCGGCGGCAGTTTGATAAACGATGCCGCTCCGCTGCCGTAATTTTTTCAGCGTCATTGCGAGGCGCGCAGCGCTACCAGCTCCCTTTTGCAGCCTTGGATTGCTTCGCGGAGTTTATCAACGGGGCCGGCCTTCGGCCGGCCCCGTTGGCTCGCAATGATGAGAAACCAATCAGGCAACGCGCATCTCGCCTTGATCATGTCAGCGCACTTCTCGCCGATCATGATCGACGGCGCATTGGTGTTGCCGCCAATCAAGCGTCGGCATGATCGAGGCGTCGGCCACGCGCAGGCCCTGCACGCCGTGGACCTTGAGCTTGGGGTCGACCACGGCCATCGCATCATTGACGCCCATCTTGCAGGTGCCGACCGGATGATAGACCGTGTCGACGCGGTGGCGCAGCACGTTGCGGATGTCGTCGTCGGTGCGGACGTCCTTCGTGAAGTGGTCGGTCTTCTGCAAGGCGCGGATTGCCGGCGTCTCCATCAGGCGACGCGTCATCTTGAAGCCCGCGACCATGGCCTCGAGGTCGTCCGGCTCGCCGAGGAAATTCGGATCGATGGCCGGCGGCTTGGTTGGATCGGCGCTGTCGAGCCAGACGCTGCCGCGGCTCTTCGGCCGGAGCAGGCAGACGTGGCAGGAGAAGCCGGTGCCCCAGCGCGGCTTGCGGCCGTGGTCCTCGACCATCGCCATGCAGAAGTGCAGCTGGATGTCGGGCACCGCGAGGTCGGCCCGCGTCTTCAGGAAGCCGCCGCATTCGGCAACGTTCGAGGTCATCGGCCCGCGCCGCTCGCGGCGATATTGCGCGATGCCCTTGAAGATCCGCGCGATGCCGCCGAACGATAGTCCTGCGAAATTAGGCGAATCCGACGTGAAGCCGAACACGAAGTCGGGATGATCCTGCAGGTTCTTGCCGACACCCGGCAGATTGTGCACCGAGGCGATACCGAGCTTCTGCAGCTCGGCGGCGTCGCCGATACCGGACAGCAACATCAGCTGCGGCGACTGAAACGCGCCGGAGCTCAGGATCACCTCGCGCCGCGCGCGGAGCTGCTTTGTCTCGTTGCCTTGCGTGTATTCGACGCCCACCGCGCGTTTGCCGTCGAACAGGATGCGGGTCGCGTAGGCTGCCGTCTTGACCTGCAGGTTCGACCGCTTGTCCATCACCGGATGGATGTAGCCGCGTGCGGCGCTCCAGCGTTCGCCGTTCTGCTGCGTCACCTGGTAGATGCCGAGCCCTTCCTGCTCGGCGCCATTAAAATCGTCGCGGATCGGCAGCTGCAATTCGCGCGCGCCCTGCAGGAACACCTGCTGCACGGGATTGTCGGACTGCAGCTTTGTGACGTTCAAGCGGCCCGCCCTTGCCGTGGTAGTCGCCGTCGAACTCGGTGTTGTTCTCCGACTTCTTGAAGTAGGGCAGCACGTCGGCATAGCCCCAGCCGGTATTACCGAGCGAGGCCCAGTGGTCGTAGTCCCACTTGTGGCCGCGGATATAGACCATGGCGTTGATCGCCGACGATCCGCCGAGCCCCTTGCCGCGCGGCTGATAGCCGATGCGGCCGTTCAGGCCTTTCTGCGGCACGGTGTCGAACGCCCAGTTGTTCACCTTGCCGCCGACCATCAGGATGATCGCGCCCGGCGTCGTCACCACCCAGTTGTCGTTTTTCGCGCCGGCCTCGACCAGCGCCACGCTCGTTGCGGGATCCTCGCTGAGGCGGCTCGCCACCGCGCAGCCGCCCGAGCCGCCGCCGACGACGATGAAATCGACCTCATCCATGATGTGTCTCCTCGCTAAATCAGTGGGCGATTGTTCTTGATATTCACGACAGGAAGCGCAGCAGCTTCTCCAGTCGCGCGATCTTTGCGCCGTACGGCGGATAGAGATCGCTCAGGCGATTGAACTTCGACCGATAGAACACCGGCTTCAGCTTGCTGAAGGTGTCAAACCCCCACTTGCCGTGATAGCTGCCGGTGCCCGAGGGGCCGACGCCGCCCATCGGCTGGTTCGACTGCACGAAGTGGAACAGGCAATCATTGACGGTGACGCCGCCCGAGACGGTGCGCGACAGGACCTCGTCGCGCGCGACCTCGTCCTTGCCGAACCAGTAGAGCGCGAGCGGCCGGTCGTGGGCGTTGATGTAGTTGATCGCCTCACCAGCCAAATCGCAGGTCATGATCGGCAGCACGGGTCCGAAAATTTCTTCCTGCATCAGCTTCATCTGCGGCGTCGCGCCGGTCACGATGGTCGGCGGAAATTTTCGCGCTGCTTTCCAGGCGCCGTCGGCCGGATTGCCTGACTGGATCACGGTGCCGCCCTGGGCGCGGGCGTCGTCGACCAGGCCTTGCAGGCGCGCATAATGCTTGTCCGAGATGATCGAGGTGTAGTCCTTGTTGGCCGGGCTCGCGCCGTACATGCGTTCGATCGAGGCGCGCAGGCGCGCGGCGAAATCGGTGACCGAAGCGCTTGGCACCAGCGCATAGTCGGGCGCGATGCAGGTCTGGCCGGCATTGAGCAGCTTGCCATAGGCGATGCGCTCGGCGGCAACGCCGATATCGGCGGAGCGGTCGACGATCGCCGGCGACTTGCCGCCAAGTTCGAGCGTGACCGGGGTTAAGTTGCGGCCCGCGGCCGCCGCGACCAGGCGGCCGATGCGAGTCGAGCCGGTGAAGATCAGGTGATCGAATGGCAGCGAAGCAAAGCTTTCCGCGATCGAGCCGTCGATGTCGGTGACGAAGAATTCCGAGGCCTCGAACTTCGCCGCGATCACCTCTTTCAGCAGCGCGGAGAAGCGCGGCGTCAATTCACTCGGCTTGATCATGATGCGATTGCCGGCGGCGAGCGCCGCGACCGCCGGCGCCAGCGTCAGCTGCAGCGGATAGTTCCACGGCGCGATGATGCCGACCACGCCGAGTGGCTGCGGCAGCAACCTGTTCTTGCCCGGCAGGAACTGCAGCTCCGTCGGCACGCGCTGCGGCGCCATCCATTTGCGCAGATGTTGCGAGGCGTGCTTGATCTCGCCGAGCACGAACAGCGTCTCGGCGATCAGGGTTTCGGTCGGCGAGCGCGCGCCAAAGTCGGCGGAGATGGCTCGCTCGAAATGCTGCTCGCTGCCTTTCAGGATCGCGCGCAGCCGCGTCAGGCGGTCGAGCCGCTCCTGCAGTGTCGGCGCCGGTTCCTGGCGCGACCGCTCGACCGCGCGATGGAACACGCCCTCCATCACCTGGATGCCTGCGGCTCGCGCAACCTCGTTCATGACGTCCCCCGGAGCTTCGAACTTTTACGAAAAGCCCGCTTATCTCGTTGGCGGGAGACTATCCCACGGTCGGCGCCCTTTGCTGTCGCAAAAACATCAAAAAGAAGGGTCCGAGGCCTTTCCAAAGGGGGGTACGGTTGCTAAGTACGCGGCGCGTCGTGAGCGTTGCCTCGCGAAGATTTGGCGCGGGGTGGAGCAGCCCGGTAGCTCGTCAGGCTCATAACCTGAAGGTCATAGGTTCAAATCCTATCCCCGCAACCAAATCGTCATTCTTATCAAGAGCTTAGAGAGCGCAGGCGAAGCGCGCCGGTTTTGGGGCGCGGACAACTTCCGTCGGTTGAACGGGTTGGCGCCGGGGTGCTCGAATTACGGCTAGCGCTTCAGCCATCTTGATCTTGAGGTTCACGCGACGATCGCTCGGAGTGTCGGTACACCGAGCGCGCCTTCGCTGATCAATCTGGGCTGAGCTCTTCGAGATGACGCGGAGGCTTTGACGCGCGGCTCGCATAGTTGAACCTCAACATCATGATCGGCTTGCCGCACTGGCACACCAACTACGGTCGTGGATGACCTCGGTCGTTCGATGCTCATAGTCGCCAACAAACGCAGCTACTTCTTTTCAAGCCCTTTGATAGTCTTATGACCGGCCCAGACACCCGTTTGCATGCAGCTGCTGTAGAGCTCCCTACATGCCACTGTCGGATCTTTTGGAACCTGCCTTCCGCGCGGGACGTCGTACATCCTCATGCAGGCGTTGAGCACGTCGGTGCAGCTCCGCGCGTCAGCAATGGACGCTGACAGGACGGACAACAAAATTGCAGATCCAAGCAAGGCGATCTTCGTCATCAGGCAATCTCCATGTCAGCCAGTGGCGTTCACCGTGTACCCAGGCGGCCCAAGAAGAACCTGCTTGCGGCGCGCATAGCTGGGTTACCATGCTTGCGATCAATCCGGCGCAGGACCGGAAAAAAAGGTTTTCGATTTTTGCGAAATTCACTGCCTGTCTAGAGGACGGTCGTCCCCGCGGAATGCTGCTGGAGATTGACCCACCTCCATGGGGGCCGTCAGTTCATTGCCGATCAGGGACTTGAGCTCGCGATCGCGCGCAAGAGTTGACGAGCCCGGGCTTGCTTGGTGGTTACTGCAACTGCGACCCCCGGTCACGTGTTCGCCGGTGTGTTCGGCTCCGTCGCGCACGTCTACAATCTCATCCGTTGGCGCTCGACGGTCGCACCGAACCGCCGCAACCCATGCCGCCAGAGAATCAGTTGATCGACCCGACCGATTTTCGAGCAACGCCCAGGCCGCGGGGGAAAGTCGTGCGGCGAGCCGTCAGGCCGCTCATCGAGACCTAAGTAAAAGTCGAGCAGAGCATCGAGCTTGCCCGCTCTTCCACGGCAACCGCCTAGATTTCTTGGGGCTCGAGGCGTTTGCGCGACGTCCAACTGCTCTTGCGTCATGCAGCGTCACATGTTGTCCGGGCCGGCCGAGTTTCGTAAAGTCGGCCATCCAATCTCCAAGCAACAAATCCCAAGGAGAGCGAACCATGAACATGCACATCAAGCACACGCCCCGGCGCACCAATTACGGGCTCAACCCCGGCGACGAGCTGAACGATTTGCGCATGTCCGACGCAGGTTCGCCCGCTCTATGACCACGTCCGAAAATTCATCCGCGAGACTGTCGATCCGATGACGAGCGAGTTCGTCCGGCTCGGCAGGGACAAGAAGGATCGCTGGGGCTTTGCCCCCGGCCAGCTCGAGGTGCTGCAGAAGGCCAAGGACAAGGCCAAGTCGGAGGGTTTGTGGAACTTCTTCCTGCCCGACGCGCATACCGGCGAGGGTCTGAAAAATCTCGACTACGCTTACATCGCAGCCGAACTCGGCAAGAGCCCGATGGCGTCGGAGAGCATGAACTGCGCGGCGCCTGATACCGGCAACATGGAGGTGTTGGAGCGCGTCGGCACCGAAGAGCAGAAAGAGAAATGGCTGAAGCCGCTGCTCGACGGCGAAATTCGTTCAGCCTATGTCATGACCGAACCGAACGTCGCCTCGTCGGACGCCAAGAACATCTCGACCACGGCAAAACTGGTCGGCAACGAGTACGTGATCAATGGCGAAAAATACTACATCTCCGGCGCCGGCGATCCGCGCTGCAAGATCATGATCGTCATGGTGAAGACCAACCCGGACGCTGCGCCGAGCAAGCAGCAGTCGCAGATTCTGGTGCCGAAGGACACGCCCGGCGTCGACATCATCGAGCCCATGGAGGTGTTCGGTCACGATCATGCGCCGCGCGGGCATATGCACATCCGCTTCAACGATGTCCGCGTGCCCAAGGAGAACATCCTGCTCGGCGAGGGTCGCGGTTTCGAGATCTCGCAGGTCCGGCTCGGGCCGGGCCGCATCCATCACTGCATGCGGACGATCGGCAAGGCCGAGAAGGCGCTCGACCTGATGGTGACGCGCGGCCTGACCCGCGTCGCGTTCGGCAAGCAGATCGCCCATCTCGGCGGCAACCTGCAGATCATCGCGCAGGCGCGCTGTGAAATCGAGGCGATGCGGCTGATGGTGCTGAAGGCAGCCAAGGCGATGGACGTGCTCGGCAACAAGGAAGCGCGCGTGTGGGTCAGCATGGTCAAGGCGATGGTGCCGGAACGCACCTGCAAGATCATCGACCAGGCGATCCAGATGCACGGCGCCACCGGCATCTCGCAGTGGACGCCGCTCGCCGAGATGTACACCGACGTGCGTCATCTGCGCTTTGCCGACGGTCCGGACGAGGTGCACTGGATGGTCGTCGGCCGCCATGAACTAACGATGCAATAAGCGCTTTGGCGCTCACGCGACCGCTCGCCCTCCGCCAGAGGGCGGGCGGAGGCCTGGATCGCGCAAGGTGCGCGCAGCGTTTGTGGGGACGCGCATGGCAGGACGCTTCGTTGAGCTCAAGGGCAGCCGCCGCAGGCCGCCGCAAGACTCGGTTCGCCGTCGTGACGTCGATCCGCGCGAGCGCATCGCCGTCACCATCACCTTGAAGGGCCCGGAGCTGCCGCCGCCCGCGAAGTATGCCGAAGCGTCCCCTGAGCCGGCGTGAGGTCGACAGGAAATTCGGTGTCCGGCCAGCCGTCATTCGCAACGTGGAGCGCGTGCTGCAATCGTTCCAGCTCAGCATCGACGATGTGAAGCAGGGCGGCCGAAGCCTGCGCGTGAGCGGTTCGGCCGCCGCCATGGTGGCGGCCTTTCGGCCGAAGCTCGGCATCTACGAGCTGCGCGGCGAGGGATTGATTCGCGGCCGCAGGGGGCCGTTGATGATTCCGCGGGCGCTCGAGGGGGTGATCACCGGCATCGAAGGGCTCGATCAACGGCCGATGGCGTTCCGGCACGCCGCGCGTCGTCCGGCGAGTCGGCCTCCTGCCTGCCTGACGCCTGCCGATGTGCAGAAGCTCTACAACTTCCCGCCCGGCGACGGCGCCGGACAAACCATTGTCATCGCCGAGTTCGGCGCGCCGGTGAACAACGGCAAGCTGATGCCGCCGGCCTACATCGCAACGGACGTTGCCGCGTTCTGCAAGCGCCATCGCCTGTCCAGGCCGAACATCAAGACCAGGCCGATCGACATCACGCCGCTGACCGAGCGGCAATACCGGACGGCGATCGGACGACTGCCTAAGAAGCTCGGGAA
Source organism: uncultured Alphaproteobacteria bacterium (assembly GCA_963763485.1). Taxonomy (GTDB): domain Bacteria; phylum Pseudomonadota; class Alphaproteobacteria; order Rhizobiales; family Xanthobacteraceae; genus CAWCKS01. The sequence continues at coordinate 580,274 of CAVXOW010000005.1, forward strand.
TATTCTCTTTGTCGAGACGGCGGAAACGATGATGGACGTCGAACTCGTCGCCGGGCTCTGCCCCAGGGCCGACATTCACGTCTACTTCGCGAGCTGGACCCAGAAAGGCTGGATCGATTTTCTTGACGAAGTCACCGCGCTGGACACGGCGAAGCCGATCACGGTTTCAATCAGTTACGGCCTCGCCGAGGAATCGCGGGACTGGAGCGACGGCGCGATGATGTCGGTCAATCACCGGCTGCAGATCGCCGCGATGATGGGGATCAATATCTGCGTGTCCGCCGGCGATGACGGCATCGGCTGCGGCCAGCGCCGAGGCCGCTATCACGTCGAATTTCCCGCCTCGAGTCCGTTCACCTTGGGTGTCGGCGGGACGATGTTAAAGCAGGGATTCAGTGGTGCGATCGACGAGGTCGTCTGGTGGGAAGCGCCGGGACGGCGCACGGATGATGGTGGCGGCTCGACCGGAGGTGGCGTGAGTGCGCTCATTCGCCGTCCGCCCTGGCAGAAAGTTCGGATCGCGTCTCTCGATCCGCGCGCCCACGACGGCTGCGTCGTGCCAGATGTCGCCGCTCTGGCTGGCGCGCCTTTCTTCGACATTGTGCTCGATGGCGAGCCGACGCCGGGAGCCGGGACCAGCGCCAGCACGCCGGTGTGGGCCGCGTTGATCGCCCGTATCAATGCGCGGATGCCGGCCGGCAAGCGCCGGCGATTCCTTCCGCCGCTGCTCTATAAGCGCGCCGTCGCGAAGGCTGGTTTCCGCGATATCGTGTCTGGTGGTAACGGACCGGACCGCCGCAAGGGCTACCAGGCGCGGAGAGGGTTTGACGCGGTGAGCGGTCTTGGCGTGCCTGACGGCACAAAGCTCCTTGCGGCACTCAGCCGGGTTTGACCGTGCCGTTCGGCGCTTCGAGCAACGCCAGCAAACCCTTCAGCAGTTCAGTGGGCGAGGGCGGGCACCCCGCGATGTGCAGGTCGACCGGAATCACGTCCTTGACGCCGCCAACGACTGCGTAGCTGCCGGCGAACACGCCGCCATCGGCGGCGCAGCGGCCGACCGCGACCACCCATTTCGGATCGGGTGTCGCGTTGAACGTGCGCTCCAGCGCTTCACGCATGTTCTTCGTGACTGGTCCGGTGACCATCAGCACGTCGGCGTGGCGTGGCGAGGCGACAAAGCGCAGGCCAAAGCGTTCGAGATCGTAGAAGGCGTTGTTGAGCGCGTGGATCTCCAGTTCGCAGCCGTTGCACGAGCCGGCGTCGACCTCGCGGATCGACAGCGATCGTCCAAGCCGGGCCTTGGCGGCGCGGTCGACGCGTTGCGCAAGCTCGGCAAGCGCGGCCTCGCTCGGCTTGGGCGGCGCTTCAGTCAGCGGACCGTGGATCAAACCTTCGAGCAGCGTCCTGCGCATCAGAGATCGTGCCCCGAATACGAGCAGTTGAACGATTTGTTGCAGAGCGGAAAGTCGGCGACGATGTTGCCTTCGATCGCCGCCTCCAGCAGCGGCCACTGGAACCAGGACGCATCGCGCAGATGGCAGCGGTCGACGCGCGCAGTTCCGTCCAGGCGGAGCCAGACCAGCACGTCACCGCGGAACGCCTCCGCCAACGCGATACCCTCGCGAGCGCTGCCCGCCGGCAGGATGTCGGTGCGGATGTCGCCTGGCGGCAGGCGATCGAGCATCTGTGCGATCAGCGCGACGCTTTGCTCGACCTCGCGAATGCGGATCCACACCCGCGCGTTGACGTCGCCGTCGTCGAGCACCGGCACGTGGAACGTGAGTTCGTTGTAAGGCGGGTAGGCGAGAGTCTTCCGCGCATCGAAGGCGCGGCCGGAGGCGCGTCCGACGTAGCCGCCGGCGCCGAATTGTTGCGCATACTCCGCCTTCACGATCCCGGTCGTGACGGTGCGGTCTTGCAACGACGCGGTGTTGTCATAGAGCTCGATCAGCCTCGGAAATCTTTTTTGCACCTCGGCCAGCAATGCGCGGACCTCGGAAATGCCGTCGGGCGCGATATCTCGCGCCAGTCCGCCCGGTACGATCGCGTCCATCATCAGCCGGTGCCCGAAGCAGGCGCCAGCGGCGCGCAAGGTCTGCTCGCGCAGGATGCTGGTCTGCGCATGCATCAGCGTGAATGACGCGTCATTGCAGATCGCGCCGATGTCGCCGAAATGATTGGCGAGACGTTCGAGCTCCGCCATCACCCCGCGCAAGTAATGCGCGCGCGGCGGCGCATCGACTTGCATTGCGGCTTCCGCGGCTCGCGCAAAGGCCAGCGCGTAGGCCACCGCACTGTCGCCGGAGGTACGGCAGGCAAGCTCTGCGGCGCGAGACAGCGTCGCGCCCGTCATCAGCTGTTCGATGCCCTTGTGCACATAGCCGAGCCGCTGCTCGAGCCGCACCACGTGCTCGCCGTTCGCCGTGAAGCGGAAATGGCCGGGCTCGATGATGCCGGCATGCACCGGCCCGACCGCGATCTGGTGCAGTGCTTCGCCTTCGCTCGGCAGGAAGGTGTAGGGCGCAGCTTCGCGCTGCACGGAGCGCGTGCCGAGCGGGTGGCTTTGTCCCCACACCCCGTGATCGAGCCACGGCCGCTGGTCCGCAGCCCCGATTGCCTGCAGGCCGAACAAATCCTGGATCGTGCGCTCAAGCCGCAGCGCCGGCGCATGGCGGGCGGCAACGCTGATGAACTTGCCGTCGTTGCATTGCAGGCTCATTACGGCAATCTCGGCGTAGTCGGCACTGAGCAACGCCATGTGCACCGCCGCCGGCTCGCCCCACAGTCCGAGCAATGAGGCGCGCCCCGAGATCAGGTGTTCGATCGCAGCCAGCCAACCATCGTCGCCGACAATCACGCGCGGCCAGGGTCTTTGGTCCGCCGCCTTCTGCCGATGGGGAATGCTGTCGAGCAAGGCCATGGCGTTCACCCGAGCAGTTTTGCGACGTTCTGGAAGCCGGTGACCAGCGCCGAGGGCAGGTAGATGCCGGCGCCGAGAACGATCGCGAGATGCGTGAACATCGGCACGAAGGAGGCTTCCGCCGGCGCAGTGGGGCCCTTCGGCTCGCCGAACACCACGACATTGAGCCGCAGGAACAGCCCGCCGAGCGCGATCAGGATGCCGAGCACCAGGATGCTGGTCAGCCACGGTTCGCGGGCAAAGGTCGAACTCACGACGAGGAACTCGCTCATGAAGATGCCGAGCGGCGGCAGGCCTGCGATCGCAACGACGCCGAGGATCAGGCCCCAGCCGAGCACCGGATTGCTCACCGTCAGCCCGCCCATATCGGCGATTTTCTGCGTGCCCTTGACCTGGGCGATGTGCCCGACCGCAAAGAAAATCGCCGACTTGGTCAGCGAGTGCATGGTCATGTGCAGGAGGCCGGCAAAGTTCGCGAGCGGCCCGCCCATGCCGAACGCGAACACGATGATGCCCATGTGCTCGATCGAGGAATAGGCGAACATTCGCTTGATGTCGCGCCGCCGGTACAGCATCAGCGCAGCGAAGATCACCGAGATCAGCCCCATGATTACCATCAGTGGTCCAGGTGCGATCGCCGCGGCGTTCACCGCAAGCAGCAGCTTGAAACGCAGCAGCGCATAGAGCGCGACGTTGAGCAGCAGGCCCGACAGCACCGCCGAGATCGGGGTCGGGCCCTCGGCGTGGGCATCGGGCAGCCAGGCATGCAATGGCGCCAGCCCAACCTTGGTGCCGTAGCCGAGCAACAGGAAAACGAAGGCGACGTTCAGCAGCGCGGGATCGAACTCCGCAGCGCGCTTGACCAGCACGGTCCACACCATGGCGTCGAGGCCCTCGCCGATCACCGGCCGCGCCGCCATGTAGACCAGAATGGTGCCGAACAGCGCGAGCGCGATGCCGACGCTGCCGAGGATGAAATACTTCCAGGCTGCTTCCAGTGCTTCATGGGTGCGGTAGATGCCGACCATCAGCACGGTGGTCAGCGTCGCAAGCTCGATCGCGACCCACATCAAGCCGATATTGTTGGCGACCAGCGCCAGGTTCATCGCGAACATCAGCGTCTGGTACATCGCGTGATAGAAGCGCACGAATGTCGGCGTCAGCCGGCCGACCTCGATCTCGTGCTGGATGTAGCTTGCGCTGAACACGCTGGTGGTGAAGCCGACGAAGGTCGTCAGCACGATGAAGACCTTGTTGAGGTCGTCGACCAGCAGGTACTCGCCGGACGCGGGCTCGACCGCAAACAGCGACAGCGCGGTGAGGAAGGTGAGCAGCGCTGCCAGCACGTTCAAGCGCGCTGTAAGCTTGTAGCCGGGGAACACAGCAAGGATCGCGGCGGAAATGGCCGGTACCAGGAGGATTATGGCAAGAGCGTCGATGCTCATCGGCGTTCTCCCCGAAAGCGGTCGAGCGCCTGCAGGTCGACGCTGTCAAAACGCTCGCGAATGCGGAACAGGAAGATGCCGATCACGATGAAGGCGATCAGCACCGAGAACGCGACCGAGATCTCGACCACGAGCGGCATGCCCTTGGCGCCGGTCGCCGCCAGCACGAGGCCGTTCTCGAGCGACATGAAGCCGACCACCTGGCCCACCGCGTTGCGCCGCGTCACCATGATCAGGAGGCCAAGCAGCACCACCGACAGCGCAAAGGCGAGATCTTCGCGCGCGAGCGGATCGGCGCCCGGCGTCACCCGCAGCATCACCACCATCGACAGCGCGACGAGGCCGATGCCGGCGAGCATGGTGAGCCCGAAGCCGATCGCCGGTTCGATCTGGCGGTGGATGCCGAGGCGAACGATGATCCGGTGCAGCGCCACCGGAATGATGATCGCCTTGAACACCAGCGCGATCAGCGCGGTAATATAAAGGTGCGGAGCGTGCTGCACGAACGCCTGCCAGGCGACCGAGAGCGCCAGCACCAGCGCATGCGCGGCGTAGGTGTTGAGCAGGGCGTAGAGCCGGTCCTGGTACAGCATCATGAAGCTCACCAGCACCAGCGAGCCGGCGAGCAGGTGGGCGACGTCGAATTCCAGCCCGTTCATGTCACAGGCTCCCCGATACGAAGCGCAGCAATGTGGCAAGCAATGCGAGCATCAGCGCGGCGCCGAGAAACTCCGGAACACGGAACACGCGCATCTTGGCGATCGATGTCTCGAATACCGCAAGCAGCGCGCCGGCGGCCGCGAGCTTGAGCGCGTAGGCCACGACGCCAATCGTCAGCATCTGCACTCCGGCGCCGGCGGGCGCCTCGCCCCACGGCAGGAATATGCAGATGATCAGCGAGACATAGAGCAGCAGTTTCAGCTCGGAGCAGAGATCGATCAGCGCAAGGTGACGCCCGGAATATTCGAGCACCATGGCTTCGTGCACCATGGTGAGCTCGAGATGCGTCGCCGGATTGTCGACAGGGATGCGCGCGTTCTCGGCGAGCGCCACCATGATCAGCGCGAACAGGCCGAGCCCGAGCGAGACGCGCAAGCCCACGGCCGGCGAGCTCATGAACTCGGCGACGGTCGAGAGCTGGGTCGAGCCTGCGATCATTGCCACGGCAAAGACCGTGATCAGCATCGCCGGCTCTGCGAGGGAAGCGATCATCACCTCGCGGCTCGAGCCGATGCCGCCGAACGCGGTGCCGACATCCATGCCGGCGAGCGCAAGGAAGAAGCGGGCGCTGCCGAGCAGCGCGATGATCGCGATCATGTCGGCCGACCAGGAGAACAACAGCCCGGTGCCGAACGTCGGCACCAGCGCCGCCGCGACCCAGGTGCCGGCGAAGATCACGTAGGGAATGATGCGAAACAGCCAGGATGCGTTGTGCGCCAGCACCACGTCCTTGCGCATCAGGCGGATCAGGTCGCGATAGGGCTGCAGCAGCGGCGGTCCCTGCCGGCGCAGCAGACGTGCCTTGAGCTTGCGCACGAAGCCGGTGAGCAGCGGCGCCAGCATCAGCACCAGCAACATCTGCACGCCCTGCGAAATGAAGTCGTGGAGCAGCCTCATAGCGCGAGCACCAGAAGCAGCAGCACCAGCGCCACGAACACGAGGCTCAGATAGCGGCGGATGGTGAGGAATTGCAGGATGTTGACGTATTGGGTGACGAAGCCAATGCCGTACCCGATCGGCGCATAGAGCGTGTCCCAGATCAGGTCGTGCACTTCGACCGTGAGCCGCGCCGGCGCCGCGGAGCCCGGCGGCGGCATCTCGCCGATCTCGCGCGCCGCGAACACGACGGAGCCAAATACGCGTCGGATCGGCTGCGAGAAGCTCGAAGCCGAATACTGGATCGCGGGATTGGGGTCGGGGAACCCGCAATCCCAGGCCGGCCCGCGGCGTAGCCGGTCCGATGCAAGGCGATGAATCGCAAACGCGGCGAGCGACCCCGTCAACGTGACGAAGATGAAGACCAGCAGGCCGTTGTAGGAGCTGCGGCCTTCGGCGATCGGCACGATGGTGAGCCAGGCGAGCCCGGTCTGATGCGGCATGCTGTTGCCGACCATCGCGTTCGCAACCGGGGCAAGCGCGTCAATGAACAGGCCCGGCAGGATGCCGGCGACGAGGCAGAGCGCGGCGAGGATGAACATTGCTGCGAGCGAGATGCGGTCGGTCTCTTGCGCCGACGCGGCCGCGCTCGATCGGGCGCGGCCGAGGAAGCTGATGCCAAAGGCCTTGACGAAACAGGCCGCCGCAAGCGCGGCTGCCAGTGCCAGCAATCCGCCGACCGCCGGGATCATCAGTTTTAATCCCCACGACGGCAGTTGCGGGCTGAGCAGGATGGCCTGGAAGGTCAACCACTCCGAGACGAAACCGTTGAACGGCGGCAGCGCCGAAATCGCGGTGCAGCCGACCAGCATCGCCGCTGCGGTTTTCGGCATGCCGTGGATTAGGCCGCCGAGCTTTTCCATGTCGCGCTCGCCGGTCGCGTTGAGCACCGCGCCGGCGCCGAAAAACAACAGGCTCTTGAACCAGGAGTGGTTGAGCACGTGAAACAGCGCGGCGGTGAGCGCCAGCGCCGCGGCCCAGCCAAGTCCTTCGGCTTTGAAGGCGAGCGCTAAACCGAGGCCGACAAAGATGATGCCGATATTCTCGATCGTGGAGTAGGCGAGCACGCGTTTCAGGTCGCGTTGCATCAATGCATAGAGTACGCCCATGGTCGCGGTCGGCCCCGCGACCGCCAGCACGACGAGGCTCCACCACCAGTCCGGTGCGCCGAGCAGGTCGAATACGATACGGACGAAGCCGTAGACCGCGACCTTGGTCATCACGCCGCTCATCAGCGCGGAGACATGGCTGGGCGCCGCCGGATGCGCCAGCGGCAGCCAGGCGTGCAGCGGCACGAGGCCCGCCTTCGAGCCCGTGCCTGTCAGCACCAGCATCAACACCAGTGCTGCAAGCGCCGAGGACGGATGCAGCGCGCGGATCGACGCGAAATCGTAAGCGCCCGTGCCGCCGGCCAGCACGCCGAACGCCAGCAGCAGGCATAGCGTGCCGAAGCCGGCCATCAGCAGATAAACGTAGCCGGCCCGGACGTTCTCGGGGTCGCGATGATGGGCAACGACCAGCGCCCACGACGACAGCGACATGAACTCCCAGGCGACCAGGAACGAGAACGCGTCGTCGGCGAGAACGACGACGTTCATGCCGGCAAGGTAGGCCGGATAGAACGGCAGCACGCGGCCCGGCGTTTCCTCATGTTGGCCGTAACCGAGCGCAAACAGGCTTGCGGCCGCGCCGCCGAGATTGATCACCGCGAGAAAGAAGGCGCTGAGCGCATCGATGCGAAAATGGGCGCCGAGCCAGGGCAGGCCGATGGGGAGGGTGATCGTCGAGGCGCCGCGCGCCGGATCGAACAGGCTGGTTAGCGCGATGGCGACCAGCGCTACAGTGATCGCCAGGCTCGCGCCGTACACGATGGTCGAGCCGCGTGGGGTTGTGGCAAACGCGATCGCGAGCGGCGCCAGCACCAGCAGACAAGCGACTGCTGCAAGCGCCGGGACGATCATCGCCGTCCCCGTGAGTCCGGCATCGGCGAGTGCACGATCATCGCGGCTCCCTCGCGCCGCCATTCACAGGCGGTTCCTTCAGTCGTACGCCACGTCCGCCGCCGGAACTCGTCGTGTTGTCACCGATCAGCTCGATGCCGGCGGTATCGAGCGCGTGCACGAGTTTCATCAGCGAGTTGACGTTGCCGCGGATCACACCATCGGATGCTTCCATGCGCTGGATGGTGGGCAGCGACAGGCTGCAGCGCTGCGCCAGTTCGCGCTGGTCCAGTCCGAGCAACGCACGCGCGGCCCGCAGCTGAGCGGAGGTGATCATGGCCTCGATTTCAAGCCTCAAACGCTATATAGCAACTATTATGTATCTATAATGATGTGTCAAGCATCAGATAGAACATCAAAAGCATCAATTTGGAACGCGCCCTGACGGGTGCTCCGCGTCAGATCAGCCAAATTCCTGTTGTTTATTCGGCCGGTTGCGGCGTCAGCGCGGGCCGGCTCCTTGCGGCCGGGAACAGCAGCGCCGCGACAATGATGCCGACGCAGAGCGCGCTGAACGTCTTCAGCGTCAGCTCAAATCCGCCTTGCGCGTGCAGCCACGCGATCAGGCCGACAGCCACTCCCGCCGCGGTGAAGCCGATGAAATAGCGCACCGCATAGGCCCGTGCCCGCCATTCGTCGGCGGTGTATTTGCCGACCATCGCGTCGTTGACGGTGACGAGGCCGAACATGCCCATGACGAGGCCGGCCGACGCGACCAGCAGCGGCACGTTCGACAGCACGGCGGCGGCATAGAGCAGCGGCGCTGGCAGCAACGCCAGTGCAACGAAGATCCGTTTCAGCGGGTAGCGATCGAGCAGCTTGCCGACGTTGAACTGGGTCAGCGCACCGAACACGTAGACACAGGCGGTGATCAGCCCAAGCAGCGATGGGCTGGTGGTGAGGTCGGACAGGCGCTCGGCGAACAGCTTTGGCAGCGCCACCGTGACCGCGTTGAACGTGGTCGAGGACGCCAGCACTGCGATCAGCAGCGCGACGAACACGCGCCACATGTCGGTCTTTTCGACGCGCGCGGTCGCAAGCTGCGTGGCATGGCCTTTGCGCACCTCGTGGACGACGTTGCGCATGAAGATGAAGCCGATCGCGATCGTGACCACGCCGGGCAGGATGAACGCGAAGCGCCAGCCGAGATATTGGGCGGTGACGCCGGTGATCAGCGCCGACAATGCGACGCCGAGATTGCCCCAGACGCCGTTGATGCCGACCTCGCGGCCGATCTGTTCGGCGTACGACACCAGCATCGCCGTGCCGACCGGATGATAGATCGAGGCGAAGGCGCCGACCGCGAACAGCGCGATGCCAAGCTGGAGCGGCGTCTGCACCAGTCCTACGCCGATCAGGCTTGCACCGATGCCGAGGAAATAGATTGCCATCATATGGCGGCGGCTCCAGCGGTCGCCAAGCCAGCCGGTCAATAGCGAGCCGGCGCCGAACGCGACGAAGCCCGGCGTCGCATAGGGCAGGAGCTCGGAGTACCCGATGCCGAACGCCGGTCCCATCAGGATCACGGCCGCGGCAAATACCAGCATCGCATAGTGGTCGATGAAGTGGGCGGCGTTGACAAAGACGATCACGGTCTGCGGGCGGTTCATGTGACGGCTCTTTCGGCAGGGGCTTGCATGATTTATAGGCTGGCGTGTCATCGAAGTCATGCCAATGAACATCGCCAAAGCGCCACAGCCGGTTTCCTTTGGAGTCCGTCCCGGCGGCCGCAGCGTCCGGATCCTCGCGAGCCACTACCGGCGAGGCACCCGGCTTGACCTGCACGCCCATCGCGAGGCGCAGCTGGTGTTCGCCGCCGAGGGCTTGATGCAGGTGGAGACGCCGAAGGGACGCTGGCTGGTCCCGCCGGACCGTGCAGTGTGGGTGCCGGCGCGGCTTGCGCATGCGATCGACGTCCTCGCCGACGTCGAGATGCGCAGTATCTATTTCGAGCCGCGCTGGCTCGCATCCCGCGCGCCAAGCCGGCAATTGAAGAGCGAGTTCGTCGTTCGCGTCGGGCCGCTGTTGCGCGAACTGGTGCTGGCGCTGTTTGACGCATGTCCCGGAAAAGTGGAGGCCGGCTTTCCGGCCAGGACACGCGCAAACTCAGACCAACGCAGCGATAGCAAGCGCGTCATGTTGCTGGCTGAGGTGGTTGTCGGGGAACTCGCCCGCGCCGGTGACGCGACGACGTTCATGCCGATGCCTTCGGATCCGAAAGCGAGGGAGGTCGCCGAACTGTTGCTGGACAATCCGGCTGACGATCGTGACCTCGATGCGCTGGGCCGCGCGGTCGGCGTGTCGGGCCGCACCTTGAGCCGGCTGTTTCCGCAGGAGACGCACTTGACCTTCAAGGTCTGGCGGCAGCGCGCACGCATCATTGCGGCAATCGAGATGCTGGGACAGCCCAGGCAATCGATCAAGCGGGTGGCGACGAGGCTCGGCTTCTCCTCGACCGCGGCGTTCAGCTTTGCATTCCGCCGGGTGACCGGTCAGACGCCGACCGCGTTCCTGTCGCGTCGCGCGATCCGCTAACTTGCGCCGGCTCACCGCCGGGACCGATCTTCTCGGCAAGCTCGGTGCGGCCGACCGCCTTCATCGTCGCCATCGCCCAGGCGCGCAAGCGGCTCTCGGCAATGCCCGCCTCCTCAATCGTCTGTGCGTCGCGCATGAAGCGGACCAACTTGCGCGCTGCGCCGTCATCAGTCTCGATGGCGTATCTGCGGACAACGTAGGCGGCGTCTTCCAGTGTCTCCATCTGCCAGCCAAACGCCTCGACCGGCGGCTTCAGTTGATAACCAATCATGGCGCTCATCTCCTCGAGTTCGCCAGGCGCATCCCATCAAGATCGCAACAGGCGACAACGTTCCCTGTCTCAATTCGGCACGGTTAACGAACCTTCGCCGCAATGATTCGAATGCATTCAGGTTTGGCGTTTGCCTGCGATTGTGGTCAGCCGATCGACCGTGCGGGTTCAGCTTCGGCGACGGTCGATGCCATCGGCGGCGGAGCGCTGCAGGTCTTTGCAGGCCGGCCATCACGCGCGGCGGATCGTTGTAACCAGACTGTCGAACACGTCGGCGTCATCGATGTGTCGCGTGATGCGCGTGTGACCTGTCGCGCAATGCCGTACGATTTGCTTCGCGCAGTGCGTGCGTGCCGCAACTGCTGGTGTTTGTTGGCGTGGCGGTAATTGAGATACCGCGTCGCGCACGATTGCATATTTCGTTATCAGCGCTGGTGAAATGCATCTTTCTCCTGCCTCTCGTCGGCGCAATCGATATCGATTAATTGCAGAATGTTGGTGTTGATTGGCCAGCCCCGGTTGTAAGCGCGCCGCGTTTTGGTAGAACTACTTCCAGTTGGAGAATTGCATGTGTTCCATTTTTGAGAGGGGTGTTCCGCTGAGCGAACACGTCGGATCGCATGCAGTTCGCGCGGGCCGCGTGCATCGAAAAATGCGTGCGCGTCTTGTGTCGGCTCAACGCGGCGACTCGCGCAACATCGTGTTGCGAGTGTGCGTCGTCGAGACGTCGCGTGAGGAGTTCGTCCACTGCAAGCAGATGCTCGCGCATTCGCCGAGCATCACAACTGGTCCACCTGTATGAAGGTTGTGAGCCTTCATTCGCAAATCACGGATTCACTAGATGCGGCGTGAATTGATGAAGAAAGATACATTCGATCAGGAGTTGGGACGGCGAATCCGGGCGCACCGCTTGCGGCTCGGCTATTCGCAGGAAAAGCTCGGCGCGATGCTCGGTCTGACATTTCAGCAGGTGCAGAAGTACGAGAAGGGCACCAACCGCGTCAGCTCCGGCCGCTTGATTGATATCGCCAAGCTGCTCGATGTTCATCCAATGGAATTGTTGACCGAGGACCGTCACTCCGGCAATGGCTCCACCGCGTCGCCATTCGAGTTCATCCAGAACTCGCGCGCATTGAAGCTGTTGAAGGCGTTCTCGCAGATCAAGGATCGTGAGCTGCAGAACACGGTGGTCGATCTCTGCGAGCAGATCATCCGTCAGAAGCGTTGAGTCGCCGTGTCGGCGCCGGCCGGTGGTGGTGCTGGTCGCGGCTCTTAGCGCAGGCTGGAGCGCGACCACGTTTCCGATCCACACAGGCTCCCGACGCAGCCCTGTACTTCGAGTTTGTCGGCGTCCTGCTGGGTCACTGTGCTGGCGTAGGTCTTGCCGTCATCGGCGTTGTAGATTCGTCCGGACCATTTGTTCGGCCCGGTAGCACGCATGCCGATGAACAGCGACAGCCCGACAATCGGGCGGCGGCGCAATGCCGGGTTCTCGTTCTTGTCGTCGACCTGCGGTTTGCCGGTCGCGCTGTCGATCGGATCGCGCAGCCACACCACGGTGCCGCACAGGCCGCCGCCGCAGCGGTTGACACGGACCTTGGCATCGCCCGCCTGGGTCAGCCAGATCCCGCCAACATCTTTCCCGCCCGCGCCATGCGCGGCAGGACCGGCGAAAACCGCCACCGCGAATGCGGCGGCCACCGCCAATGACAGCCCGATCGACCTCAAGAAACGCCCCCGGAAGGTTGTGCAGATTCCGGAGCGGTTACTAATCGGGCAAGGCTGTCGTGACAACCCGCAAAAAAGCGCGATTGAGCTGCCCCGGGTGTCCTTACGGCGTTACTTCGCGCCCCTCATCCGCCGGATGCGTCAGGCCGCGTCGGCCCGCGGCGTTTCGCTGAGGAAAATGGTCGGCACGTTGCAGGTGCGGGACCGCACCGTGAGTACCTGGCTTCCGGGGCGGCGGCCCTTCTTGGCGTCCGACGTTTGCACGCCCGAGCCCTGCAGTCGCCGCTGTGCGGCGGCCGCGTCGTCGACCCGCCAGGCCAGGCCTGAGAATTGGTCGGGCTCGTCGGAAACGCCCTTCGCCAGCGAATGGCCGATCTCGACCCGCACGCCGCCACAGAGGAAGAACAATAGCCGCGATCCCCAATCTGCATTGGTGCGATCGAGTGCGAAGTCGAGGCCCATGCGGCCACCATAGAGCGCAATCGACCGCTCGGGGTTCGGGCTGCGCACGACGAGATGGTCGATGGCGGTGACCGCATGCGCGGCCGGCGCCGGTAAGACAGTGTCGGCGCGCGTGGTCGCGATCAGGGCAATTCCGACGCCATGCGTTGTCGCACTGGAGATCGGCGTCACCGTGCGTTCAATCACCGCGCCGCCGCCGGCGCGCCAGTGCTCGCCGAGCGGCGCCTCGCAACCAAGCCCGCGCCGGCTGAACTTCCGCACCGTTGTCGCCATGTCGTCGACCTCGAAGCCGACACGGTGCAGTCCGGCCGCGCCGGCTGCGGCGGGCGTGATCTCGAAGGCGATGTTGTCGAGCTGGAAGCGATGCAGCGTTCGGCCGTCGTCGCCGCTGTAAGCTTGCGGCTTTCGCCCGAACACCAGCTCGTAGTCGGCGGCAGCGCGTTCGGGATCGTCGGCGGCGAGGGCGACGTGATTGACGGCAGTGATCATGCGCCGCTCTTTCTTGTTGGAGATGCCGGGTTGCGTCTTAATGGCCGCTGCGGCCGAGATTGCTCGCGCCAATTGCGAGCGCCGCCCTCACACCGGCGTCCAGCGCCTGCTGCGACAACTCGGAATCGGCAAGCGCACGTGACAATTGCAGGGCGCCGATCAGCGTCGAGAACACGGCAATGGCCCGGTCCTTGGCGTCGGCGCGATCGGGCCGAGGGGAGCGCACTTGCGATCAGGCCGAGTGTCTTCTCGAGGCCTTCGGTGAAGGCCTCGCGCGTCTTGCGCGGATGACGCGCGATCTCCGCGCCGAGCGCGGCGATGCTGCAGCCGCGGTCCGGCCGGTCACGATGCAGCGCCGTCAGGTACTGGCGAACAATTGTCTCGAGCGGTTCGCGCCCCTCGGCGCGTGCCTGTTCGATCTGGTGCTGGAAATGCCGCCGGCCCTGAGCGGAGGCCGACTGCACGGCCTCGCGCACCAGCGTTTCCTTGGACGGGAAGTGCGCATAAAAGCCGCCATGGGTCAGGCCCGCGTCGGCCATCAGGTCGACCACGCCGGTCGCCTCGATGCCGTTCCTGCGAAAACGGCGGGCCGCTGCCTCGACCACGCGCCGGTGCGTCTCCGCCTTGTGTTCCTTGCCGTAGCGCATCGCCAAAGCCTGCTCCGGGTAAAATCACGTTGAAATTATTACCATAATATCAATTGCGCAAGCCGAGACGGGCTCTCATCGGGTCCGTCAGGGAAGTTTCTCGCTCCACTCGCCGTGCTGAAAACCGCGCTCAGGCCGCAGCCGGTATCGCCGTCCGCTCGCTGCCCCATGAGGTTGCCCACACCGTGAGCGCGGTGAACAGCCCGAACACCACCATGGCGCTGCCGGCCAGCAGGAAGAAGCTCTGGTAGCCGGCACCGCTTGCGGTGAGCCAGGAGCCTGCGGCGACCACAAATACCAGCCGCGCGGTCTGCGCGACGACCGACCCGAGCACCTTGGCCGCGCCTTGCGAGGAGAAGTAGAGCGAGATGCCGACCGCAAGCGCGCCCATCAAGGGACCGGCAATGGCAAGGTATTGCGCGCTTGCGGCGCGAACCTGGGCGTCGCTGGTGAACAGGTCGACCCACAGGTGCGGGAAGATCGCAATCAACGTGCCGACGACGCCGACGCCAAGTGCGGAGATCAGAGCTCCGCTCCAGGCGATCCGCCGCGCGCGGCGGATGCGGCCGGCGCCAACCGCCATGCCGACCATCGGTACCGAGGCGACACCGGTCGAGAACGCGATCGAGGTCAGCATGAATTCGAGTCGCGCGCCGATGCCGTAGCCGGCCAGCACCTCGGTGCCGAAATGCGCAAGCATCGCGGTGAAGATGCCGACGGTGAGCACCGATTGCACTGGATAGAAGCAGGCGAGCGCGCCGACCTTCAGAATGTCGGTGAACATTTCGAGTTGATAGCGGAAGTTCGGTATCCGCAACGCGATGCGGCTGCGGCCGGACAGCACGTACCAGCCCATGATCGCGACCGACGACGAGAAGCCGGTCAACTGACCGATCGCGATGCCGCGGATGCCGAGCTGCGGCATGCCGGCGAGCCCGAGGCTCAACGTGCCGCCGACCACGATCTGGCACAGCGCTGACGAAAACACGATCGCCGACGGCAAGGTCATGTTGCCGGTGCCGCGCAGGACTGCAACCAGCGTGTTCATCAGCCAGATCAGCGTGACACCGCCGAACCACACGCTCGAGAATTTCATCGCTTCCTCGAGCACACGGTCGCGGCCGCCCATTGCGCCGAGCAGGTGATGGCCGAACAGCAACAGCAACAGGCTGAGCGTCGCGCCGACCGCGACGCCGATGGTCAGCGCGTGCAGCGCCAGCGCCGAGGCGCGTCTGGTGTCGCCGGCGCCGAGTGCGCGCGAGATTGCGGAGGCCACGCCGCCGCCCATCGCGCCGCCCGATGTCGTCATCATCAGGATGATGATCGGAAACATCAGCGCCATGGCGGCGAGCGGTGCGGTGCCGAGATAACCGACGTAGGAGGTTTCGGCGATGACGACGCAAATGCCGGCGGTCTGTGCGACGATGTTGGGAGCCGCGAGCTTCAACAACGTCGACAGGATCGGCCCTTCGAGAATCGGATTTTTTGCGGGAAATTTTTTCGTGCGCGCTGCCTCGGACGGCGGGCCGCCAACAGCGATCTCCGCCGCCCCCAGATCAGCCATTTGCTCTCCGTTGGAAGATATCGCGTCGCGCGGAAGGGCGCGAACCGGATTCGCGGCAAGCCATAGCATCGTTTTCGGCCGCGCCATGCGCGCAGGGCGCATGTCACCAAGGCAATCCGCGCAGGTCGATTTCGCCCGCGCGCGGCGCAAGCTTCAAATCGTAGACAAAAGGCGCTACCGAATTGTGATGAATGCGGCCTTCCGGCTGTTCGGCGAACACGGTGCCGACGAAGGGCTGCCAGCCAAGCCCGCGGTAGAACGCGATGTTGTGGTCCTCGCAAAACAACAGGCCGAAATCGACGTCGTGGTCGCGCGTCAGCGCAGCGATCGCAGCTTTCATCGCGGCGCTGGCGAAGCCCAGTCTGCGCCGTGGTTCGGCGGTCGCAACCCCGCCGATCCCGCCGACCCGCACGATCCGGCCATCCCAGTTGCAGCGGCGGATGAAGAGCCCGACGTGGCTGACCAGTTCACCACCATGTGTAACCAGGACCCGGAAGTCGGCATGCGCGGTCGCAAGGCCGCCCCATGGCAATGATGCGACAAGATCGGGCGGCCAGACCGCATTGAGGAGCGGGCCGGCGACTTCCCATGCGGCATCTCCGGGTCTAATGTCGATCCGCACGCTCAAACCCCGCTCGGTTGCGCAACCATTGCTGCGATCTCGCGTTGGTTCCGATGTCCCCTTGAAAGAAAAGCGGAAAATTGCCCATGACCTTCACGCTCCCCAATCTGCCCTACGCCCATGATGCACTCCAGCCCTACATGTCCAAGGAGACGCTGGAGTATCACCACGACAAGCATCACCAGGCCTATGTGACCAATGGCAACAACGCGATCAAAGGCACGGAATTCGAGGGCAAGTCGCTGGAAGACATCGTCAAGGCTTCGTTCGGCAAGAACCCTGCCGTCTTCAACAATGCCGGCCAGCACTACAACCACCTTCACTTCTGGAGCTGGATGAAGCCGAACGGCGGCGGCGAGAAGCTGCCCGGCAAGCTCGACGCCAAGATCAAGTCGGACCTCGGCGGCTACGCCAAGTTCAAGGACGATTTCATCGCCGCCGGCGTCGGCCAGTTCGGCTCGGGCTGGTGCTGGCTCGCCGTGAAGGGCGGCAAGCTCGAGATCATGAAGACCGCGAACGGCGAGAGCCCGCTGGTCCATGGCGGCGTGCCGATCCTCGGCTGCGACGTGTGGGAGCACTCCTACTACATCGACTACCGCAATCGCCGGCCGGATTATCTGAAGGCGTTCGTCGAGCACCTGATCAACTGGGAATACGTGGAATCGCTGTTCGCGAAGCTGTGAGGTTAGCGTCGTCGTGACGTTAGAGCGGGGCCGCCTGAAGCGGCCCCGTTTTCGTTTCGCACGTCGTCCGAGGATTGCGCGGTTGCACCGCATCCACTAACGTCTCAAGCCTGAATGGGGATGGGGTCCCCCGATAACCGCCGCAAGGCTGATGACTCCTGCCAGGCGCCTTGGCGTCGGCAGGAGCGTGTCCAAACTCCTCCCACGACGAGCACTGGTGTGGTCGGTTTGCGCCGCTTGAAGGAGCGGCCGTGTGAACGAATTTGGAGGTGCCAGTTTGCTCGCGATTAGCCATTCCGTGAAGCGCTTCGGAAATTGCCCGTGATCAGCGGCCTGATCAGCGTCGTGCTCGGCAGCGCGCTAGGCGGCGTCTCGCGCTATTTTCTCTCTGGCGTGATCGCGCGCGGAGTCGGCGAAACCTTTCCGTGGGGCACTCTGGTCGTCAACGTCACCGGCGCGTTCGTGATCGGTCTGTTCGGCGGCCTTGCGACGGACAATGCGTCGCTGGTGGGCTCGCCAGATCTGTGGCTGTTCGCGGTGACCGGCTTCTGCGGCGGCTACACGACGGTGTCGTCGTTCTCGTTGCAGACGCTTGCGCTGGTGCGCGACGGCGAGCGTGGACGCGCCGTCGCCTATGTCGCCCTGTCGGTCGTGCTGTGCCTCGTCGCCGTTGCTGGCGGCTTCGCCAGCGTGGGAGCGCTGAAATGAGCGGCGCAACGTCGGCTGAACGGCGGCAGACCGCGATTCTTTACGCCTGCGTCGCCACCGGCAGCGTCATCGGCGGTGTCGCGCGCTATCTCGTGTCGCTCGCGATGCAGATGATTCCGGGCCTGCCGTGGGCGACGCTGTTCGTCAATGTCACGGGTTCGTTCATCATCGGCTTCTATGGCACGCTGAGCGGCCCGGACGGCCGCCTGTTTGCGAGCACGCAGCAACGACAGTTCGTCATGACCGGCATCTGCGGCGGTTACACCACGTTCTCGTCCTTCAGCCTGGAAACATTTCGTCTGCTGCACTCCGGGAACACGGCTTCGGCGTTAATCAATATTGTCGTATCGGTTGTCGGCTGGCTGCTCGCCGTGTGGCTTGGCCACGCGCTGGCGAGCCGCCTCAACCGTTTGAAAGGGAGCTGACCATGCAAATTCCGCAGCAAGCCGTACTGCTCCGCATCTTTATCGGCGAGAACGACA
Organism: uncultured Alphaproteobacteria bacterium; assembly: GCA_963763485.1. Taxonomy (GTDB): domain Bacteria; phylum Pseudomonadota; class Alphaproteobacteria; order Rhizobiales; family Xanthobacteraceae; genus CAWCKS01. The sequence goes on from CAVXOW010000005.1 coordinate 598,486, forward strand.
AGGTCGGATCATCGCCGCTCTACGAGGCGATCGTGCTGAAGGCGCGCGAATTGCATCTTGCCGGCGCCACCGTGCTGCGCGGCGGCATGGGCTTTGGGCACTCGAGCCGGCTGCACACCACAAAAATCCTGCGACTGTCGGAAGACCTGCCGCTCGTGATCGAGATCGTCGACAGCGAGGACAAGATCAACGGTTTTCTTCCGGTGCTTGACGGCATGATGGGCAGCGGCCTGGTCACGCTGGAGAAGGTGCAGGTGCTGCATTACGGGCAGAAGCAGACGACGTGATCTGCGTCTGATCGATGCGCATAGCTTGAATTTGTCGGCGCATGGCTTTGCGGTGATGCGTGTTTGCGCGAGGCGGCGCTCGCGTCTAAGACGAGTGCGCACGTCGCAATCCGTAAAACCGAATCGCCGAGAAAATTGTCCGAAGACACGCGCCTCACCGACGTTAGAACCCCGGACGATGCCGCAACGCCTGCGACCGCTAAGGATGCGGCTGTTGCGGACAGCACAAGCGGCGGCACCGATGTCCTGCCGCTGCGCCGGCGCAAGCGGCGCAAGCCGTTCAACTGGTCGACTGCGCTGATTGCGACACTGGTCGCGATCTCGGCGACGCTGGTTTATCGCCGCGACGGCCTCGAAGGCGTGACGGGCATCTTTTCGCACGATGTCGAACTGTTCGGCGGCATCCTGCCGCGCATGCTGGCGGGCTGCACGCTCGGCGCCTTCGTCTCTGAAATGCTGCCGCAGGACAAGGTTTCGCGCGCGCTCGGCGCCAATTCCGGGTTCCGCGGCCTCGTGATCGGCACCGCGTTCGGCGCGCTGCTGCCGGGCGGCCCGTTCACTGCGTATCCGGTGGCGAGCGCGCTGCTGACGATCGGCGCCGACTTTGGCGCCGTCATCGCGATGGTCACGAGCTGGGTGCTGATCGGTTACGGCCGCGCGATCTCGTGGGAGCTGCCGATCCTCGGTACCGACTTCACGATCTGGCGCATCATCACCTGCCTGCCTATCCCGGTACTTGCCGGCGCGCTCGGCCGCTTCTTTTATGTCCGCCTCGCGCATCACCTCAAGCTTGATGACATCACAAGGGGCAAGCCATGACGATGCGGCTTGCGGTCGACGTCATCCTGTGGAGCACGGTCTGCATCGTCGGCTTCTTCTGCTTCCGCCGTTCGCCGGCCATATTCCGCAAGGCCGTGAAGGATGGCGCGATCGACTTCGTCACTGTGATCCCGCGCATCGCGATCGGCGTGATCGGCTCGGGCTACATCGCCGCTGTCGTACCGCAGCAGTTCATCACCAGCTGGCTCGGTCCCGAGACCGGCTGGTACGGCATCCTCGCTGCAACGGTCGCCGGCGCGCTGACCCCGGGGGGCGCCGTGATCGGCTTTTCGATCGGCGCGGTGGCGCTGAAAAGCGGCGCCGGCTTCCCGCATATTATTGCGTATGTGGTCGCCTGGGCGCTGTTCGCCTTCCAGCGCGTGCTGATCTGGGAAATTCCCTTTATGCCGGCGCGCTTTGTCTGGTTCCGCGCGGCGGTTTCGGTGCCGTTCCCGTTCCTTGCGGCCGGCGTCGCGATGCTGCTGGGGCGGGTCTGAAGCCGGAAATTCTATTGTTTTTCAATGGACAAGCCGAAATGTTATAATATAACATTTTGCCATGGACGCCCGTACCGACCCGCATGCCCACGGCCATTCCGGCCATCATCATGGCCACACCCATCACCATGGCGACGGCCATCACAGCCATTCGCACGGACCGCTGTCGCCGCATCCGCCGAGCGTGCTGCCGGTGTCCCTGCTGCGCTGGTCGCTTGCGAGCCGGCTCGGTGTCGCCGCGCTCGCGACTGTCGCGCTGTGGGGCGTGGTCCTGATCGCGATGCGATGAGGTCTTCGAGATGACCGCCGCGCTCGCCTTCGAGAACCTGACCCTTGGCTACAACCGCCATCCAGCCGTGCACCACCTGTCCGGCGAGGTGGCGGAAGGAGCGTTGCTCGCGGTGATCGGCCCGAACGGCGGTGGCAAGTCGACGCTGTTTCGCGGCATCGCCGGTCACCTCAAGCCGTTTGCCGGCTCGATTCGCCTCAACGGCGTGCGCGTGCGCGACATCGCCTATCTGCCGCAGGTCGCCGAGATCGATCGCAGCTTCCCGATCCAGGTGTTCGACTTCGTCGCCATGGGCCTGTGGGCCCGCCGCGGCGCGTTCAAGGCAATCACGCGCGCCGACCGCGCTGCGGTCGAACACGCGCTGGAGCAAGTCGGCTTGACCGGCTTCGAGGTCGCGCACCATCGGCACGCTGTCGGGCGGCCAGATGCAGCGCATCCTGTTCGCGCGGCTGATCTTGCAGGACGCTCGGGTCATCGTGCTCGATGAGCCGTTCAACGCGATCGATACGAAGACGACCGCCGATCTGCTTGCGCTGGTGCAGCGCTGGCATTCGGACGGGCGTACCGTGCTTGCAGCGCTGCATGACGACGAGATGGTGCGCAAAAGTTTTCCGGAGACGCTGCTGCTGGCGCGCTCTCCCGTCGCCTGGGGCGCAACCGGCGAGGTGCTCACGCCGGAGAATCTCGCGCGGGCGCGCGCGATGTGCGAGGCGTTCGATGATGCGGCGGAGGCGTGCGTCGACGGCACCGCACCGTCGCAGGCGGCGTAGGGCAATGACAATTGCTTCTGCTCATCCCCGCGCAAGCGGGGATCCAGTGCCGAAAGCGCAGGCGCTGATTGTTTGGCTCCTGGGTCCCCGCTTTCGCGGGGACGAACGGAGATGGGGAGAAATCCCATGATCTCCATCCTCGTCTCCCCCTTCACCGATTTCGAGTTCATGCGCCGGGCACTCGCTGGCGTGATCGCGCTATCGCTCGGCGGCGCGCCGATCGGCGTGTTCCTGATGCTGCGGCGGATGAGCCTGGTCGGCGATGCCATGGCCCACGCGATCCTGCCGGGGGCCGCGATTGCCTTCCTGCTGTCCGGCCTCAATTTGCTGGCAATGACGCTTGGCGGGCTTGCGGCCGGCTTTCTCGTTGCGCTGCTTGCCGGCGTGCTGGCGCGCGTCACGGAGTTGAAGGAAGACGCCTCGCTCGCGGCCTTTTATCTCACGTCGCTGGCGCTCGGCGTCGCCGTGGTCTCAATCCACGGCACCAACATCGATCTGCTGCACGTGTTGTTCGGCAATGTGCTGGCGCTCGATAACCCGACGCTGCTGGTTATCGCCGTGAACGCCACCATCACGATGCTGGTGCTGGCGGCGATCTACCGGCCGCTGGTGCTTGAATGCGTCGATCCCCTGTTCCTGCGTTCGGTCAGCGGCGCCGGCGGGCCGGCGCATCTCATTTTTCTCGCGCTGGTCGTGATCAATCTCGTCAACGGCTTTCAAGCGTTGGGCACGCTGCTCGCGGTCGGCCTGATGATCCTGCCCGCCGGCATTGCCCGTTTCTGGTCGCGCGAGGTGACGCACATGCTCGCCATTGCGGTGGCGAGTGCGGTCATCTCGGGTTACGTCGGCCTCGTCATCTCGTTTGCGAGCCGCGTGCCGCCGGGACCCGCGATCATCCTGGCCGCGGCGCTGCTGTACGCCGCATCCGTGTTGTTCGGCAGCGCCGGCGGTCTGGTCTGGCGCGCCTTTCCCGGAAAACACCTCGAGGCCTGATTCTTCGTGCGCACGATCCCGCAACGAATCATCGCTGTCGCCCTGCTGCTCGGCGCACTCGCTCCGAATGCCGGAGCCGCAGAGCAGAAGCTGCGCGTGGTGGCAAGCTTCTCCGTGCTCGCCGATCTCGTGCGCAACGTCGGCGGCGACCGCATCGAGCTAACGTCGCTGGTCGGCCCGGACGGCGATGCCCACGTCTATTCACCGACGCCGGCAGATGCGAAGACCGTCGCGTCGGCCAACCTCGTCATCATCAATGGGCTCGGCTTTGAGGGCTGGCTGCCGCGCCTCGTCGAGTCGACCGGCAACCGTGCCACTGTGGTCGAAGCCACCAAGGGCATCACACCGCGCCATGGTGAGGGCGCCAACGCCGACAAGCTCGATCCGCACGCCTGGCAGTCGGTCGCCAACGCCAAGATCTATGTCGCCAACATCCGCGATGCGCTTGTTGACGCCGATGCCGCCGGCGGCGGCACCTACAACGCGAACGCCTCAGCCTATCTGCAGCAGCTCGACGCGCTCGATCGCGAGATCCGCTCGGGCGGTCGCCGCGATTCCATCGGCACGCCGCCAGGTGGTCACGACCCACGACGCCTTCGGCTATTTCGCGGATGCCTACGGCATCAGCTTTGTCGCCCCGCAGGGCATTTCAACCGATACCGAGCCGACCGCAAAGGACATCGCCGCCATCATCCTGCTGGTCCGCGCGGCGCATGTGCCCGCGGTGTTTCTGGAGAAGCTCGGCGATGTCAGACTGATCGGCCGTATCGCAGCCGAGACCGGGGCAAAGCTCGGCGGCACGCTATTTTCCGACAGTTTGACCGGGCCGCACGGCGAAGCCCCCACTTACATTCAAATGATGAACCACAATATAAGGGAGCTGACCCGCGTGCTGGTGGATTAGCCAGCACCTCTTGCGCTGTCATCGCCCGGCTTGACCGGGCGATCCAGTATTCCGTATCGACAATGATGAGAATAACCACTGGCGGCACGGAGTACTGGATGCCCCGCTCGAAGCGGGGCATGACGATCGAGAGGCTGCCTTGCGTTGAACGTTTACGATCCGGAGTTCTTGATGCCCGCACCCGCTGAACAAGATCAGAAAATTCCCGTCACCGTGCTGACCGGCTATCTCGGCGCCGGCAAGACCACGCTGCTCAACCGCATCCTGTCGGAGAACCACGGCAAGCGATACGCCGTCATCGTCAACGAGTTCGGCGAGATCGGCATCGACAACGACCTCGTCATCGGCGCCGACGAGGAAGTGTTCGAGATGAACAACGGCTGCATCTGCTGCACCGTGCGCGGCGACCTCGTCCGCATCCTCGGCGGCCTGATGAAGCGCAAGGGCAAGTTCGACGCCATCATCGTCGAGACCACCGGCCTCGCCGATCCGGCGCCGGTGGCGCAGACCTTCTTCGTCGACGAGGACGTGCAGACACTTCTCCAAGCTCGACGCCGTCGTGACCGTCGCCGATGCCAAATGGCTCGCAGATCGCCTGAAGGATGCGCCCGAAGCGAAGAACCAGATCGCCTTCGCCGACGTCATCGTGCTGAACAAGACCGACCTCGTGACCAAGCCCGAGCTTGCCGAGGTCGAGGCGCGCATCCGCGGCATCAATCCCTATGCGCGGCTGCACCGCACCGAGCGCTGCAAGGTCGAGCTCGCCGATGTGCTGGAGCGCAACGCCTTCGACCTCGACCGCATCCTCGAGATCGAGCCGGAGTTTTTGGAAGCCGACGATCATGATCATGACCATCATCATGATCACGGCCATGACCATGACCATGACCATCATCACGGCCTGAAACATTATCACGACGAGGACATGCAATCGATCGCGATCAAGACCGACAAGCCGCTCGACTCCAATCGCTTCATGCCGTGGCTGCAGGGGCTGGTGCAGCGCGAGGGCCAGAAGATCCTGCGCTCGAAGGGCATCCTGTCGTTCAAGGGCGACGACGACCGCTTCGTGTTCCAGGGCGTGCACATGATGCTGGAGGGCGACAGCCAGCGCAAATGGAAGGCGGACGAGAAGCGCGAGAGCAAGGTCGTGTTCATCGGCCGCGAGTTGCCCGAGCAGGAAATCCGCGAGGGCTTTGAGAGCTGCATCGCGAAGTAGGGTTGTCCCCTCATGGTGAGGAGGTGCGAAGCACCGTCTCGAACCATGAGGCCACCGCGCGCCGGGCTTGCCCGGTTTGCGCAATAAGATACCTCGGCCTCATCCTTCGAGACGCATCGCTGCGCGATGCTCCTCAGGATGAGGAGAAATGCACCATAGTAGTTCAGCATGACCGACACCTCGCAGCAAACCGCCTCCGTCACCGACCGCGTCAAGCCGGTCGCGCTCGGCCACGCCGCAAGTGCGGCCTACTTCCTCAAGGACACCGCCTGCTTCGTCGGCGCCGACGAAGCCGTGTCGCTGGTCGCGTCCGACGGCAGCGTCAAGCGCGCTGACGTCGCAACCGGCGGCATCCTGTGTTCGGCCAGCGACGGCAAACAAATCATCCTCGGCAGCGACGACGGCCGTGTCATTTCGATCAACGCATCGGGCGAAACGCAGACGCTTGCGACCGATGCCAAACGCCGGTGGATCGACAACGTCGCCGTCCACACCGATGGCTCGATCGCCTACTCCGCCGGCAAGACCGCCTTCGTGAAGCAGCCGAAGGGCGCGGAGAAATCTCTTGACGTGCCGTCGACCGTCGGCGGGCTTGGGTTTGCGCCAAAAGGGTTTCGCCTTGCGATCGCGCACTACAACGGCGTGACCTTGTGGTTTCCCAACATGGCCGGGTCGGGCGAATTCCTCGAATGGAAGGGCTCGCATCTTGGCGTCACCTTCAGTCCCGACGGCAAATTCCTGGTCACGGCGATGCACGAGGCGGCGCTGCACGGCTGGCGCCTGGTCGATGCCAAGCACATGCGGATGACCGGCTATCCCGGCCGCGTCCGCTCGATGGCGTGGACAACAGGCGGCAAGGCGCTGGCCACCTCAGGCGCGGATTGCGTGATCCTGTGGCCGTTCGCCTCGAAGGACGGTCCGATGGGCAAGGCGCCGGCGATGCTGGCGCCGCTGCCGTCCAAGGTCAGCGCGGTCGCCTGCCATCCCGCGGCCGATATCATCGCTGCGGGTTATGCCGACGGCACCGTGCTGATGATCCGGATGGACGACGGCGCGGAAATTCTGGTGCGGCGCAGGGATGGTGCGCCGATCGCTGGCCTCGCCTGGAGCGCCGACGGCAAGCGCCTCGCGCTTGCGACGGAAACGGGCGAAGCGGGCTTGCTGACGCTCTGACGCTGAGTCGCCTTTTCGTTCCCCATTAAATCTCGTTCACGTCGATTTGCGCGGGAACTCGTACCTAATGCGATGGTTGACGCCTGTCATTTTTCCAGCGCGCTACGCGAAGGAGTTGAAGATGCACAGCGTCGACGAACACAAGGATCAGACCATCGATCGCCGCGAGCGCAAATCGGCGCCGCCTTGCTGGTGCTGGGTCTGCTGGTCGCCGGCGGCGCGCTGGTGAAGATCCAGAAGGAGGAGGCGTATCAGGCACGGATGGCGCAGGCGCAGACGACTGCGCCGGCGGACTTCGGCGAAGCCTGCGGAGTCCGAACCCGGCGGTACGCGGCCGACAACGCCGCCTCCGGAGCCGCGCATCCGCAGGCAAAGCCCGGCGAGACGACGGGCTCAGCGCCGTGACGACAAGGATCGCCCTCCGGAAACCGGCAAGCCGCTGCCGCAGGCTCCTGCCGAGAAGATGGCCCCGCCGATCGGCGGGAAGTAGTCGACGTCACATTTGCCGTCGTGCCCCGCGGACGTCGGGGAGCTCGCATCGCCCGCTACCGGGCGATCCATTAAGCCGTGGCAATCGTGGTCACGACTCGGTGCGCTGCGGCGTATGGGTCCCCGCTTTCGCGGGGCATACACTGCAGTTACGTTTCGGCTTCAGCTACTCACCGCACCAGCACGTTCCGGAACTGCCAGGGATCGCTGGTGTCGATGTCCTCCGGGAAGAAGCCCGGGCCGGTCGGTGCAGCGGCGTCCAGTCGGTGTAGAAGCCCTTGACCGGCCCGAGATAGGGCCGCTGCACTTCCAGGCAGCGGCGGAAGTCCATCTCGTCGGCCTCGACGATCCCGGCGTCGGATTCTCCAGCGCCCAGACCATGCCGGCGAGCACCGCGGAGGTCACCTGCAGGCCGGTGGCGTTCTGGTAGGGGGCGAGGTCGCGCGTCTCCTCGATCGAAAGCTGCGAGCCGTACCAGTAGGCGTTCTTGGCGTGGCCGTAGAGCAGCACGCCGAGCTCGTCGATGCCGTCGACGATCTCGTTCTCGTCGAGGATGTGCATGCTCGGCTGCATCATGCCGGCGCGCCGAACAGCTCGTGCAGCGACAGCACCGCGTCGTTGGCCGGGTGATAGGCGTAGTGGCAGGTCGGCCGGTAGACCACGCTGCCGCCCGTCGCGCACCGTGAAGTAGTCGGCGATCGAGATCGACTCGTTGTGGGTGACGAGGAAGCCGTATTGCGCGCCCGGCGTCGGGCACCACGAGCGCACGCGCGTGTTGGCGCCGGGCTGCAGCAGGTAGATCGCGGCACCGCAGCCGATCGTCATGGGTGCGGCCGTTCTCCGGCATCCATTTCTCGTGCGTGCCCCAGCCGAGTTCGGCCGGCTGCATGCCCTCCGACAGGAAGCCCTCGACCGACCAGGTGTTGACGAAGACGCCCATCGGCTTCGGCCGCTTCGCGCGCTGGGTGTCGCGCTCGGCGATGTGGATGCCCTTGACGCCGAGCGTCGCGCAAGCCGCGCCCAGCCCTCGCGGCTCTTCGGCTCGTTGTGCGGCGAGGTCGGTGTCGCGCGCGATGTCGACCAGCGCCTGCTTGACGAACCAGCGACACCATGCCGGGATTGGCGCCGCAGCAGGAGACCGCGGTCGGCCCGCCCGGGTGCTTGTGCTTTCTCCGCGAGCACCGTCTCGCGCAGCGCGTAGTTCGTGCGCGCCTCCGGCCCGAGCGACTGGTCGAAGTAGAAGCCGGGCCACGGCTCGACGACGGTGTCGATGTAGAGCGCGCCGATCTCGCGGCAGAGCTTCATGATGTCGAGCGAGGAGGTGTCGACCGACAGGTTGACGCAAAAGCCCTGGCCGCCGCCCTCGGTGAGCAGCGGCACCAGCAGCTCGCGATAGTTGTCGCGCGTCACCGCCTGCTGGATGAAGCGGACATTGTGCTGGCGTCGCCAGTTCGCCGTCCTCATGCGGATCGATGACGACGAAGCGCTTCTTGTCATAGTCGAAGTGCCGCTCGATCAGGGGCAGCGTGCCCTTGCCGATCGAGCCGAAGCCGATCATGACGATGGGGCCGGAAATCTTCGCATGGACTTTGCGCAACGGTGACATTTTGGGCAAGTGTTCTCCGAGACGGATTTGTGACAGGCGGGGGCCACCGTGGCCTGCGTCAAACAATAAACGGATGCTGAAATCAAGGCACTTCCGGCAGCGATGCCTCACGGCATCTGCGTCGGAGCCTCGGTCTTCTGCTCGCCGCTCCTTGCCTGCACGCCCGCCCGCGCCGATATCGCGATCTCGGCCAATGACGCGCATACCGACGCTGGTCGACGGCGTCATGCGGCGCCGTGAAGGATCCGCCGCCCGACACCGTCTCGCGTCATCGACCTCGCGCAAACACCACCGCGCATCAAGGCGACGGTGGAGGTCGGTGCCTCCATGTTTGGGCCGGGACAGGGCGTCTACGTCGCGAACGACGAGAGCTTTGCCATCGTGCCTTCGGGTAGCCGCGCCGAGAACGGCGCCCTTTTTGTTGATAACCGAGTCTCGGTGATCGAACTCATCGGCGCGCCACGGGTGTTGCAGCAGATCTCGGCGGGCAAAGGCCCCAATGCCGTTGCTGTCAACCCGGCGGAAAACGTTGTGCTGGTCGCCAATCGCGTCGACGGCAACGTCTCGGTGTTTGCGTTGAAGGACAAGCATCTGACCGCGCTGGAAACCATCGACCTCGGCAACCCGGTGTCACGTGCGGCGGGCTGTTGCGTTTTCCACTGACGGCAAGACCGCCTTCATCGCCGCCGAAGGCGGCATCGACGTGTTCAACGTCCGCGCCGACGGCTTTGCCTATGATGCTTCAGCGCATATCCCGGCATTGCATCCCTACACCATGGACATCTCGCCGAACGGCCAATTGCTTGCGATCGCCAATTCCTGGAGCGGCTCCGGCGATGTCGGCGCGGTGACACTCGTGGATATCTCGGCGCGGCCTTACAAGGTGGTCAGCCGTGGTCGGACGGCGGGCGTGTCCGAGGGACTGGGCTTCTCGCCCGATGGCAAGTATCTCGCGGCCAGTTCGTTGAACGGCTCGACCGAGCCGCTCTCGTCGCCCGATTACCACGATCACGCCGTGCTCACGATGTTCGCCGTCGAGGGCAAGACCTTGCGCCGCGTCGATGACGCATTTGTCGGCCGCTGGTCGCAAGGCATCGCCTTCTCGCGTGATGGCCGCACCGTCCTGGTGCAGAACATGATGGAGAAGACGATTTCGGTTTTCAGCTTCGCCGACGGCAAGCTGATCGTGCAGGAGCCACTAGCGATTCCCGGCGCCGGGCCGGCGATGATCGGCACGGCGAGGCGATGAGGCGAGCGGAGACCTCTCATAGGTCATCGCCCGGTTTAACCGGGCGATCCAGTACACCGCGGCAGCTCGCTGAGTCAGCAGACGCTGGTGGCGTTACTGGGTGCGTACTGGCGAAGCAATTGCTTCGCCATACTTGAAGCGGGGCATGACAGCAACTGATTTAATCGATTTAAAACTCCCACTTCCTCGTCTGCAGCGCCAGATCGATGAACGCCCGCACCTTGCTCGAGAGCAGCCGCGAGGTCGGATAGACGAACTGGATCGGCAGCGGCGGTCGTTCGTAGTCGCTGAGCACGACACGGAGCCGCCCGTCGGCAACGGCGTCAGCCGCCTGATAGGCGAGCAGCATCACCAGTCCGCCGCCGCGCACGACATAGTCATCAGCGCAATCGACGCTGTTGGTGAAGTAGCGTGCGGGCAACTCGACGCGCTCGCCGCCGGCAAAACTCCAGTCGAGCGCGCCGCCGACGAAGCGCACGACGTCGTGAGCCTTGAGATCGGCGAGGGTTTTTGGCGTGCCGCGCTCGGCAAGATAGTCTGGCGAGCCGACCACCACGCGTCGCGTGGTCCCGGCGCGCCGCGCGATCAGCGAGGAGTTGGCGAGTTCGCCGATCCGCGAGCGCGACGTCGATGCCGTCGTCGGCCAGGTTGACGAAGCGATCGGACAGCATGAGTTCGCCCGAGACCAGCGGATAAAGCTTCAAGATAGTCCGCCACCAGCGGGCTGATGTGCATGCGCCCGAAAGTGACGGGCGCGCTGATGACGAGCCGGCCCGACGGCGTCGCAAGTTCCGCCTGCGCCGCGCTCTCCGCTTCCTCGGTCTCGGCAAGGATCCGTTTCACCCGCTCGAGGTAGCGAGCGCCGGCATCGGTCAGCGTGACCGTGCGGGTTGTTCGCCGCAGCAGCGCGACGCCGAGATGCTCTTCGAGGCCGGCCACCAGTCGCGTCACTGCGGGCGGCGACACCTTCAAATGCCGCGCGGCCGACGAGAAACTCTTGCGATCGGCCACCGCCGCGAATGCGGTCATGGCTTCCAGGCGATCCATGCAATTATTCTATTAAATGGAATAATGGATTGCAAATGCGATATATTATTGTGCCGGTGGGACCGGCCTATCTTCCCGGGCGTCAGGAGAACGCCGATGACCGCAACCGAAACCCAATCTGAAACTCGCAGCCATTACGCCTTCACGCCGACGGTGAAGGCGATCCAGGCGCGGAAAGGCTCGCGTGCCTCGTATCAGCGGATGGAGGAGCGTCCGTGGAATACGACCGTGACGCCGGAACTCGCTGCCTTCCTATCAGCGCAGACCTCGTTCTTCATGGCGACGGCGACCGCCGATGGTCAGCCCTACATCCAGCACCGCGGCGGCCCCGCTGGCTTCCTCCATGTGCTTGATGACAAGACGCTCGCCTTCGCCGATTTTTCCGGCAACCGGCAATATCTCACGCAGGGCAATCTCGCCGAGAACCCGAAGGCCCATCTGTTCCTGATCGACTACGTCAACCGCCAGCGCATCAAGATCTGGGGCACGGCCAGGGTCGTCGAAAACGATCCCGACCTGCTCGCGAAGCTGATGCCGCAAGGCTACAAGGCGCGCCCCGAACAGGTCATCGTGTTCACGATCACGGCGTGGGATTCCAACTGCCCGCAGCACATCCCGCAGAAGCTCGATCTTGCCGATGTGGTCGCTGTCGTCGCCGAGCGCGACAAGCGCATCGCCGAGCTTGAGGCCGAGGTCGCACGGCTCAAGGTGGCGACGCCGGCCTGACGTGCCGGGCCCCGATCCGTGCTAGGCTTGCGCCGCGACGATCGGAGTGAGCCATGAAAGCTGTTCGCGTCCACACCTTCGGCGGCCCTGAAGTCCTGAGTTACGAGGACGCGCCCGATCCGGCCGCCCCGGGCGCGGGTTTGGCCGCAGTCGACATCAAGATCATCGGCATCAACTACAGTGACACCAACTATCGGCGTGGGCTTGGGGCGGCGGCCACCATGAGCCTGCCGCTGATTCCGGGCCACGAAGCCGCGGGCGTGGTCACCGCGATCGGCGAGGGCGTCTCGCAGGTCAAGGTCGGCGACCGCGTGGTGTTCGCCGGCCAGCATCGCTTCGGCACTTACAAGGAGAAGACCATCGTCGCCGCGAACCAGCTGGTGCCGGTGCCTGACGGCTTCGACCTCAAGCTCGCGGTCGCGGTGCTCAACCAGGGGCAGACCGCGCACTACCTGCTGCACGACGCGCGCAAGACCGAGCCCGGCGATCGCGTGCTGATCCATGCCGCGGCCGGCGGGGTCGGTTCGAACCTCGTGCAGATGGCGAAGATGCTCGGCGCCTACGTCTATGCCACCGTGTCATCCGACGCGAAGGCGGACTTCGTCAGAGGCCTCGGCGCCGATAAGGTCATCGTTTACACTCGCAACGATTTCGAGGACGAGATCAAGAAGGACACCGGCGGCAAGGGCGTCAACGCGGTGTTCGACGCGGTCGGTGGCGACGTGCGCTGGAAGAGTTTGCGCTGCCTCGGCAGCAGAGGGCACCTGCTGACCTACGGCCAGAGCGCAGGCCCGGCACCGCCGATCGAATGGCCGCCGCGCGGCATGTCCTCGGTCTATCTCAGCAATCACGGCGGCGCCGACTATGTGCGCCCCGGCGCCGGTCTGGTCGGCCGGGCCCACGAGATCTTTGGCTGGGTCGCAGCGAGCCAGCTGAAGGTGCACATCCACGGGGAGTACCGGCTTTCCGACGCGGCAACCGCGCATCGCGACATCGCCGGCCGCAACACGATCGGCAAGTTGCTGCTGATCCCGTGAGGGTGAATGCGGGTGCGCTAATTTAGTGGCGTCCCTTCGTAGGATGGGTAGAGCGAAGCGAAACCCATCAACTGACCTTGCCCGCGCGACCGCGATGGGTATCGCTTCGCTCTACCCATCCTACGTCGGCGCGCTCCGCGCTTCCAGTACCCGGTGCCGAGCTTGCCGGTGATCACGGCGGTGGTGTCGCGCACCTCGTAGGCGCCGGCGTCGTCGTAGTTCCTGAGCCCTTTCAGCACGTGCATTGTCCAGCGGCCGTTCGTGGCGGTCATGGTGCCTTCGTGCGGCGGGGCCGCGCGCCCGCCCTCGCTCCGGAACTTGTAGGTGCCATCGGGCATGATGTTCCAGATCCAGCGCGACGGCCCGCGGTCGCTCGGCACCATGATTTCCCAGCTGCCGACCAGCGCCGGATCGATCAGTGACGGCGGCGCCGGCGCAGCCGGCGTGACTGGTGTCACCGGCGTCAAGTTGGCCTGCTCGGTGGGCTGCTGCTCCTTGGCCGGCGGCTGCCCGGCGAGATAGATCGCCTTGCGCGACAGCGAGCCATAGACGAACGGCTGCTGCTCGTTCCGCGTCGCCTCCATCACGTCGTCGCGGACGTTGCGGAACATGAAGGTGACCTCGACTCCCGGCGCCTCGATGTTCTTCAGCAGCGCCGTGGTGAACGGGCTGTTGCGGCCGTCGCCGTCGAGGGCGGTGGTGCCGTCGCGCGCGGCATAGGCGACCAGCACGTTGCCGACCGGCTCGATGCGGCCGAGGCCGCCGGAGATGGCGCGGCTCGCCAGCGTACGCTGCATCTTGGCGACGAACGGGTTGTTGCGGCAGGCGTCGAGGATGACGAGGCCGAGGCTTGTCGTGTTCGACAGCTGCATCATGACGCTGCGCAGGCTGATCGCCTCGTTCTCGGCGTCGGTCTCGCGCTTCAGCGCGGCGTCGACCGGGATCAGCCAGTTCTCGCCGCCGACCTCCATGCCGTGCCCGGCGAAGTACACGGTGGCCATGTCGGCGCTGGCGGCCTGCTGGCCGAACGCAAGCAGGCCGCGGCGCATGTCGTCGAACGAGCCGTTCTGCACCAGCGTGACCGCAAAGCCGAGCCGCCTGAAGGCCGTGGCGACGTCGGAGGCGTCATTGGCCGGATTGGGCAGCGCCGGCACGTTGCGATAGGCGCTGTTGCCGATAATCAGCGCCACGCGCTTGCCGTCGGCGTGGGCGGGCACGAGGCCCGCGAGCGTCGCGACAGCCAGCGCGACCACGGCGATCAGACAATGCAGCAGCGCCATGCGAACGGTCCGGGAGCAGTGACCAGGCCGGGCGATGATAGCCCGATCCGGCGCGAGCCGCATCGCGCTATGCGGCCGACGCCGCCAGCCGCTTCACCCGGCCACGATGACCCCTCGCTTCCGGAGCCTTGGCTCCGGTCGGCACGATCATGCCCCACGCGCCGTCAAGCGCGCCCTTGACCAGCTCGAGCCCGAGCAGACGCTCGCGCTCAAATGGGCCGGGCAGCACCAGCTCGCTCGCCTTGGCGGCGGCGAAGCCGAAGCGCGCGTAGTACGGCGCGTCGCCGAGCAGCACGATCGCCTGATGCCCGCGGGCGCGCGCCGCGTCGATCGCGTGCCGCATCAAGGCGGCGCCGATCCCGAGCGACTGCAGGTTTGGCTCGACCGCAAGCGGGCCGAGCACCAAGGCGTCCTTGCCGCCCGCCATCACATGCCACAGCCGCACCGTGCCAACCATGCGGCGCCTGTGGGTCGCGGTGAAGGCAAGGCCGTCGGCCGGCAGCCGGCCATCGCGCAGGCGCTGGCAGGTGCGACCCTCGCGATCGACGCCGAAGCAGGTGTCGAGCAGCGCGTCGCGGGCCGCGACGTCGGAAGTGCGTTCGCTGCGGATCGCGAACGCGAGAGCTTTCTTCGGGGGCGTGGTCTCGAGCGTGGTCATGGCGCAAACCTCCCGCCCCGCAGCGCGCGGAGCGTTCGTCCGAACGGTTGATGCAGCGTTGAGAGGTAGGGAGCCGAAGGCATCGGCTCCCTGGTTGCTCAGATGTGGTAGGTCTTCAGCGGCGGGATGCCGTTGAAGGCCACCGACGAGTAGGTCGAGGTGTAGGCCCCCGTGCCCTCGATCAGCACCTTGTCGCCGATCTCGAGCGTCACCGGCAGCGGGTACGGGTTCTTCTCGTACAACACGTCGGCGCTATCGCAGGTCGGGCCCGCCAGCACGCACGGCGTCATCTCGGCGCCGTCATGCGGGGTCCTGATCGCGTAGCGGATCGACTCGTCCATCGTCTCGGCGAGACCGCCGAACTTGCCGATGTCGAGATAGACCCAGCGCACCTCGTCCTCGTCGCTCTTCTTCGAGATCAAGACCACCTCGGCCTCGATGATCCCGGCGTTGCCGACCATGCCGCGGCCCGGCTCGATGATCGTCTCCGGGATCTGGTTGCCGAAGTGCTTGCGCAGCGAGCGGAAGATCGAGCGGCCGTACTGCACGACCGGCGGCACATCCTTCAGGTACCGGGTCGGGAAGCCCCCGCCGAGGTTGACCATCGAGAGGTTGATGCCGCGCTCGGCGCAGTCGCGGAACACGGTCGAGGCCATCGCCAGCGCCCGGTCCCACGCCTTCACCTTGCGTTGCTGCGAGCCGACGTGGAAGGAGATGCCACACGGCTCCAGGCCCAGCTTCTTGGCGAGGTCGAGGACTTCCACCGCCATCTCCGGGTCGCAGCCGAATTTCCGCGACAGCGGCCACTCGGCGCCGGCGCAGTCATAGAGGATGCGGCAGAACACCTTCGCGCCGGGGGCGGCGCGAGCGACCTTCTCCACTTCGGCGGCGCAGTCGACCGCGAACAGCCGGATGCCGAGCCCGAAGGCGCGCTTGATATCGCGCTCCTTCTTGATCGTGTTGCCATAGGAGATGCGCTCCGGCGTGGCACCAGCGGCCAGCGCCATCTCGATCTCGGCGACGGTTGCGGTGTCGAAGCAGGAGCCGAGCGAGGCGAGCAATGCCAGCACCTCCGGCGCCGGGTTCGCCTTGACGGCGTAAAAAACCCGGGAGTCCGGCAGCGTCTTCGCAAAAGTGTTGTAATTCTCGCGTACGACTTCGAGGTCCACCACTAGGCAAGGCTCGACGTCGCGGCCTTCGGCCTGGCGGGTGCGCAGGAATTCCCTGATACGTTCAGTCATCGGCACTCTCCCAACGGCCCCAGCGACGGGGACCCGTTCGATGTGGTCTCGGGCTTGAGGCTCGATCAGTGCCGCACGATGGAGACGCGGCAGGACCGAGACGTCGTAACCCGAACTGTGCTGCCGTGGATTGGATGGGAAAGTCCCGTCCGCACGCCTGGCAATGAAGGACAAGCCTCTTCGGTATCCGAGCCGGCTGGTGGAGAGCCGGTAGAGTCCAAAAAAGCCCGCTCCGTCGTTGCTTTAAGTCGCGTCCCCCGTTGAGAGCGGAGTACGCCGGTTCGCCTCCGGCTGCCGATCACGGTTGCAAATCAGAAGAGACCTCGTGACGCATCTCCTGAGGGAGACACTGAGCCTCTTTTGACTTGGCGGCTGTCCGGCCTCTTGTCCGGATACCTACCGACCGACACACGACCACAGGCACGTGCGAAATTGGGCAGAACGGGAAATAATGTTTTTGACTCTGCTTCGCAAGATTTTTTTTCAGCGCGCGAAAGTTTTCGTCAACGAGTGATGACTAAAGCGCGCCTGGCGACGCGAGGATGAACAGACGTTAAAGAATTCTGAACACGCGAGGCTCGCGTGAGCTCCTGGAAGCGCGCGTCGCGCGCTCCCGCACCAACGCGCTAGCGCTTGAACGGTTCGATGCGCTGCGCGCCGCGGATGAAAGCGGCCATGATGATGACGCCGAGCACGAACAGCAGGCCCTGGATGATGTGGGCGCCGGTGTCGTCGAAGCCTAAGAGGATCGCGATCGCCCAGCCGCCGGCAAATGCCGCGCCGAACACCTCGGCGCCGATCAGGATCGCCGCCGAGATCACGGTGATGACGCTGGGCCAGTAGATCTGGCGCTCGGGCGCGGGCAACGGGGAGGCGTTCATGGGCTTGAGGACCTTTGTTGTGCCGTCGTTGTTGACGAAAAAGGCCCGTGGATCAAGCTTAAATCTCTCCCCGCGAAGGCGGGGACCCATACTGCGCAGCCGAACTGAGACGACGAGCGGTCGTTAAGACAACTCCAACTATGGCTACACAAGCTAATGCATACCGGGGTTATGGGTCCCCGCTTTCGCGAGGACGACGCCTCATATGTGGGGGCACTGTGCACAACATAGCGCCCGTCCGAAGGCCCCGAAATGGCGCGTTGGATGCTATAGCTCTGCATTGCCGCCGCTTGAGAAACCGCAAGAGGACCTGCCGATGTCAAACCCATTGCTGACAGTCTGGTCGACCCCGCACGAGACCCCGCCTTTCGCCGAGATCAAGCCGGAGCACTTCCTGGCGGCCTTCGAGCAGGCGTTCGCCGATCACAAGGCCGAGATCGACGCCATCGTCGCCGATCCGTCGACGCCGGACTTCGACAACACCGTCACCGCGCTGGAGCGCGCCGGCAAGCTCCTGCAGAAGGTCTCAAACGTGTTCTACGCCCTGGTCGGCGCCAACTCGAACCCCGAACTGCTCGCGGTCGAGAAGGAGGTGGCGCTGCGCGAGACCCGCCACTGGAACCCGATCATGATGAATGCGGTGCTCTACGACCGCATCTCCACGCTCTACGAGGCCCGCAAGATCATGCGGCTCACGGGCGAGCAGCGGCGCCTGCTGGAGCGGACCTGGACCCGCTTCCACCGCGCCGGCGCGGGCCTCAGCGACGAGGCCAAGGCGCGGATGGCCGAGATCAACGAACGGCTGGCGCACCTCGCCACCGAGTTCTCACACCACCTGCTCGGCGACGAGCAGGGCTTTACGCTGGAGCTTGGCCCTGAGGACCGCGACGGGCTGTCGCCGTCCTTTGTCGCCGCGGCCGAGGCCGCGGCCGCCGAGCGCAACCTGCCTGACAAGGCGGTGGTGACGCTGTCGCGCTCCTCGGTCGAGCCGTTCCTGCAGAGCTCGACCCGCCGCGACCTCCGCGAAAAGGTCTTCAAGGCCTTCACCGCCCGCGGCGACAACGGCAACGCCTGCGACAACAACACCGACATTGTCGAGATCCTGAAGCTCCGCGAGGAGCGCGCCAAGCTGCTCGGCTACGACACCTTTGCCGCCTATCGCCTGGAAGACTCCATGGCGAAGACGCCGCAAGCCGTCCGCGAGCTGCTCGAGCGGGTCTGGGTGCCGGCCCGCGCGAGAGCAATGGCCGACCGCGACGCCATGCAGCAGCTGATCGCCGAGGAGGGCGGCAACTTCAAGCTCGCGGCCTGGGACTGGCGCTTCTATGCCGAAAAGCTGCGCCGCAGCCGCGCCAACTTCGACGACGCCTCGATCAAGCCGTACCTGACGCTGGACGGCATCATCGCGGCCTGCTTCGACACCGCAACGCGGCTGTTCAGCCTGACCTTCACCGAGCGCAAGGACATCCCGGTCTGGCATCCCGACGTGCGGGTCTGGGAGGTCAGGAACGCCGAGGGCAAGCACCAGGCGCTGTTCTTCGGCGATTATTTTGCGCGCGCCTCGAAGCGCTCAGGCGCCTGGATGACCTCGCTGCGCGACCAGCAGAAGCTCGATGGCGAGGTCGCGCCTGTCATCCTCAATATCTGCAATTTTGCCAAGGGCGCAGGCGGCGAGCCGTCGCTGTTGTCACCCGACGATGCGCGCACCCTGTTCCACGAGTTCGGCCACGCCCTGCACGGCATGTGCTCCGACGTGGTCTACCCCTCGCTGTCGGGCACCAGCGTGTTCACCGATTTCGTCGAGCTGCCCTCGCAGCTCTACGAGCACTGGCAGGAGCGGCCCGAGGTACTGCAGAAGTTCGCCAGGCATTACCAGACCGGCGAGCCGCTGCCGGACGACCTCCTGCAGCGCTTCCTCGCCGCCCGGAAGTTCAACCAGGGCTTTGCCACCGTCGAATATGTCTCGTCCGCGCTTATCGACCTCGAGTTCCACTCGCGGCCGGCGGCCGATGCCGCTGATGTCCACGCCTTCGAGACCAAGGTTTTGGAAGGCATCGGCATGCCGGAAGAGATCAAGCTGCGCCACCGTCCCCAGCAGTTCGGCCACATCTTCTCCGGCGACCACTATGCAGCGGGCTACTACAGCTACATGTGGTCGGAGGTGATGGACGCCGACGCGTTCGGCGCCTTCGAGGAGGCCGGCAATATTTTTGATCCGGCCGTCGCCAGGAGCCTGCACGACAACATCCTGGCATCGGGCGGCTCACGCGATCCCGAGGAGGCTTATGTCGCCTTCCGCGGCCGCAAGCCCGAGCCCGAGGCGCTGCTGCGCCGCCGCGGCCTGATCGAGGAGCCGAAGGCGGCGTAAGCGGGTTGCTGCCGGAATCGTGCTCCTGGTACGCACAGCATTGCTCCCGGGTTGATCGCGTCGCCACAGGGTCGACGTCTTTCCAAGGCTCGGGAGCGGGTCATGAAAGTCGCTGTCATTACCGGTGGTGGGCGAGGCCTTGGTCGCGCGTTTGCACGGGCGCTTGCCGGCGCGGGCTACGCCGTCGCGGTAGTCGCACGATCGCAGGATGAACTCGCTGAGACCGTCGCCCAGGTCGAAGCCGGTGGCGGGCAGGCCCGCGCTTTTGTCGCCGACGTCACTGACGCAGCCGCGGTCGACAAGGTCGTCGGCGGCGTTGAGCAGGCGCTCGGACCGATCGATGTGCTGGTCAACAATGCCGGCGTCCTCGGCCCGCTCGGCCCATTGCTGACAAGCACGGTCGGCGATTGGTGGCGGGCTCTGGAAGTCAACCTGCTCGGCCAGGTCATTTGCGCCTACCGCGTCCTGCCCGGCATGGTGTCCCGGCGGCAGGGGCGGATCATCAATGTCGCGAGCGGCGGCGGCGCCTACATGCTTCCGAATTTCTCCGCCTACATCACCAGCAAGACCGCGCTGATCCGCTTCGCCGAGTGTCTGGCCGCCGAGGTCAAAGACGCAGGCGTTGCGGTCTTCGCGATGGGACCGGGCACGGTGCGGACAGCGATGTCCGAGCACTCGCTGAATTCGCCCGAGGGCAAGCAATGGCTGCCGTGGTTTCGGCGGATCTTTGATGAGGGGCTCGATCTCCCGCCGGAGCGGCCGGCGGAATTGGTGGTGACGCTCTCGTCGGGTCGCGCCGACGCGCTGTCGGGCCGCTTCATCCGGCCGGACGACGATCTCGACCGCCTGCTGGCGTCGCCCGACGAGATCGCCAAGGCCAATCTCTACACGCTGCAGGTTCCACGGCTTTGACGCAAGCTGGAAGGATCATGCTCTCCTTGTCATGGCCGGCTTCATGCCGGCCATCTCGCTCGTGGACGCAGTGCGCCCCTTTAGCGAGGTCACCGGTACAAGGCGGGTGACGACAGTCGACATGTTGGCGGGCATGACGACACATGGGTTCACCTTCGTGGTGACCACCAGCTTGGACATCATCACCGACGCCGCCTAAATTGGCGCAACCATGGTCAGGTATCTCCTTCGCCTCAGCGAAACCATCGACCGGCTGAACCGCTGTTTCGGTCGTGCGGCAGCATGGGCGATCCTTGTGATGGCGCTGATCCAGTTCGCCGTCATCGTGCTGCGCCTGTTCAGCGTCGGCTCACTCTGGCTGCACGAATCGCTGTTCTATTTCCACGTCGCACTGGTGCTGCTTACCGCCGCCTGGACCTTGCGCCATGACGGCCATGTCCGCGTCGATATTTTTTACACCAACGTGTCACCGCGAGTGCGGGCCGTGATCGATCTCGCGGGCTCCGTCCTGCTGCTGATGCCGTTCATGCTGGCAATCATCTGGTTCGCCTGGCCGTATACGCTGCGCTCCTGGGCGATCCTTGAAGGTTCGCGCGAGGCCGGCGGCCTGCCGCTGGTGTTCCTGTTGAAGGGCGCGATCCTGCTGTTTGCGGCGCAGATGCTGCTTCAGGGTGTCTCCCAGGCGATCCGCGCCGGCCTCGCGCTCGCTGGTCCCGCGCGGGCCGCCGCAGCCGCCTTATGACGGGCATCGAGCTAATCGCGGTCATGCTGATCGTTGCCGTCATCGCCGCGTTGCTGGCGGGCTATCCCGCGGCGTTGACGCTCGGTGGCATCTCCCTGATCGCCGCGCTCGCCGGCAGCGCGTTCGGCGTCTTTCCGCTGCCGCTGCTCAACGCGCTGCCGTCGCGCATCTTTGGCGTCGTCACCAGCGAGAGCCTCACCGCGATCCCGCTGTTCATCCTGATGGGCGTGACGCTGGAGCGCACCCGCATCGCCGAGGATCTCTTGGGAGCGCTGGCCAAGACCTTCGGCAACCTGCGCGGCGGGCTCGGCGTCGCCGTGGTCGTGGTCGGAACGCTGCTCGCGGCAGCCAAGGGCGTGGTCGGCGCCACCACCGTGACCATGGGGCTGATCGTGCTGCCGACCATGCTTAAGGCTGGCTACGATCCGCGGCTTGCCGCCGGCACGGTGGCGGCAACCTCGACGCTGGCGCAGGTGTTTCCACCGGCCACCGTGCTGGTGCTGCTCGGCGACCAGATCGGCAACGCCTGGCAGGCGGCGCAGCTCGAGCAGGGCAACTATGCGCCGCAGCCCGCGACCGTCACCGATCTGTTTGCCGGCGCCATCGTGCCGGGCTTGCTGCTGGTCGCGCTGTACATCGGCTTCCTGCTGCTGGTCGCGTGGTTGCGGCCAGAGCTCTCGCCGGCGATGCCAGGCGATGGCCGCGCCGAACGCGGCACGCTGGTGCGCGCCCTGATCGCGCCGCTCGGCCTCATTCTCATCGTGCTCGGCGCGATCCTCAAGGGTTTCGCGACGCCGACCGAAGCGGCCGCGATCGGCGCGGTCGGCGCATTGCTGCTGGCGCTGTGGCGCGGCGGGCTCGATCGCACCGTGCTGGCGGCGGTGGTCGGGCGCTCCGCGCAAATGACCAGCATGATTTTTTTGATCCTCGTCGGCGCGACGATGTTCAGCCTGGTGTTCCGCGGCTTTGCTGGCGACGAGCTGGTTCAGCGGCTGCTGACGCAGCTGCCGGGCGGCGCGGGCGCGGCGGTGCTTGTCGTGATGCTCGCCGTCTTTCTGCTCGGCTTCGTGATGGATGCATTCGAGATCATCGTCGTCATCGTTCCGATCGTCGCCCCGCCGCTGTTGAAGCTGGGCGGCATCGATCCGGTCTGGCTCGGCGTCGTGTTCGCGGTGAACCTGCAGACCTCCTACATGCACCCGCCGCTCGGGCCGACCGTGTTCTACCTGCGCAGCGTCGCGCCGCCGGAAGTGACCACGACCCACATCTATCTCGGCGTCATCCCGTTCGTGATCATCCAGCTCGCCGCCCTGGTGGCGCTGTGGTTCGTGCCGGGGCTCGCAACCGCGCTGCCGCATGCGCTTTACGCAACCTCCCCTTGAAAGGGGGAGGTTGACTGCGACCCCGCGACCCGTCGCCGCTCGCTTCGCGAGCTATGCCGGGTTGGAAGTCCGGCGAAGCGCCACTTGCGCGAAGACGGAAGCAGTCGGGTGGGGGTCGTCTCGCGCGGGCGTCCGTTGTGAAGACCCCCACCCCGACCCTCCCCCCTTGCAGGGGGAGGGAGAAAGATCACTTCCGCATTCACTTGCATTCGTCGCCTTGACTCCTTCCGGTCTCCGCGCGAAGCCACGGTCGATGGACGCGAGCAATCCCGCCGGCAGAGCCGAGCAACGAACCCTGCCTGCGAGCAGCACCAACGTCGGCGTTTTGCTGGTCAATCTCGGCACCCCCGACACCGCCGACGCACGCGGCGTGCGCGTCTACCTGCGCGAGTTCCTGTCCGATCCGCGCGTCATCGAGAATCAGGGCCTTCTCTGGAAGCTCGCGCTCAATGGCGTGATCCTGCAGATCCGGCCGCGCCGCAAGGCGCGCGATTACCAGAAGATCTGGAACAACGAACGCAACGAGTCGCCGCTCAAGACCATAACCCGTGCTCAGGCCGAAAAGCTCGGCGCCGCGCTCGACGGCACGCACATCGTCGTGGATTGGGCGATGCGCTACGGCAATCCGTCGATCAAATCGGGTATCGCTGCCCTGATGAAAAAGGCCTGCGACCGCATTCTCGTGGTGCCGCTCTACCCGCAGTATTCGGCGTCGACGACGGCGACCGTCACTGATGAGACGCTGCGCGTGCTGGCCTCGCTGCGCGCCCAGCCGACGCTGCGCTTCGCGCCGCCTTACTTCGATGATCCGAACTATATCCATGCGCTGGCGTTTTCGGTTCGCCAGCATCTGACAACACTCGCCTTCGAGCCCGAGGTGATCATCGCCTCGTTCCACGGCATGCCGCAGTCCTATGTCGACAAGGGTGATCCGTACGCCACCCATTGTCAGGCGACGATGACGGCGCTGCGCGCCCGGCTCGGCATGGACGACGACAAGCTGAAGCTCACGTACCAGTCCCGCTTCGGCTTCGACGCGTGGCTGAAGCCCTACACGATCGATACGGTTGCCGAGCTCGCCAAACGCGGCATCAAACGGCTCGCCATCGTCACGCCGGGCTTCTCGGCGGATTGCCTGGAGACGCTGGAAGAAATCGCCGGCGAGAACGCCGAAGTTTTCAAGCACAACGGCGGTGAGCAGTTTTCCTTCGTGCCGTGCCTGAACGATTCCGACGCCGGCATGGACGTCATCCGCCAGCTCGTAATGCGTGAACTGCAGGGATGGATTTAGGAGAACTTGGGCTGTCTAAGTTATCCGTCACCGTGAGGTGGCCGTGCCATAGCAGGCGCAGCCTGCGTACACTTGGCTGCGATGCGCGGCCCTCGAAGGGTGACGGCATCGATATCGGGTTTGCCCGATATCGAGATTAATATTTGTCAAAGTCGGCCAAGGCCGACCTTGAGTGGCCGCTCATCCTTCGAGGCTCGCTGCGCTCGCACCTCAGGATGACGGGAGAGGCAACCTTCATGATCGATGCTTCAACGACAATCGTCTACGCCTCGCTCGGCCCCGAGCTGAAAATTCTCGCGCTCGACACTAGCAGCGGTGCGCTGACCGAGGTGCAATCGCTGACGATGCCCGCCTCGGTCCAGTACGGGTGGTTCAACCGGGCGCGGACACGTCTCTACATCGCGCTCAGTCAGATGGGTCCGGCGGCAAAAGAAAAGCGGCCTGACCACTTTGTCGAAGCTTACGAGATTCTTGCGAACGGACTGCTGCAGAAGAGCGGTGCGAGCGTCAGGCTCGGCAATCGTCCGATCTTCATCACGCTGGACGCGACGGAACAGCACATTCTGCTCGCCTACAACGATCCACCCGACCTCACCGTGCACCGTGTGCTGCCGAACGGCGATATCGGCGATCGCATCGCCCAGCCGGACTTGCAGCTCGGGCCGACCGTTCATCAGGTGCGGCTCACACCACCAGGCAACATTGTGGTCGTGCCGGCCTGCGCACATCACGAGACCGGCGTGGATGCGGGGTTTATTTCCATCCTGTCTTATTCCAGCGGAAAGCTTGCACCGCTTGCGAGACTGGACGGACTCCCTGAGCGCGCGGCTGCGTGGCAGGGCCGGCGCTGGGGCGCGCAAGGCTTTGCCGTCCGGCACGTCGACTTCCACCCGACGAAACCCTGGATGTATCTTTGCGTCGAGCGGCAAAGCGAACTCTGGCTCTACGACTACAGCGAAGCAGGCGTCAGCCCAAAGCCGCGCGCCATCGCGAGCACGCTGGAGGGTGTCGATCCCGGCCACTCGTTTCAGGTTGCCGGTGGCATCCACGTCCACCCGAACGGGCGGTTTGTCTACGTTTCCAATCGCGCGAACGGGACGGAGAACGGGCGAGACGCGTTCGACGGGGGCACTAATGACATCGCGGTGTTCGAACTCGAGCCCGCGACAGGTGTGCCTCGGTTCATCCAGCGCGTGGAGACGCGCGGAGTTTATCCGCGGACCTTCGCGATCGACGCCGGGAAAAGTGTGATGGTCGTCGGCAACGAAAAGACCCTTGTCGTCAACTCGGGGGGGCGGGTTCGCCGCATCCTGCCAAGCCTCGTCGTGTTCCGGATCGGTGATGACGGTCGCCTGACGTTCGTGAACCAGCTGACGCACCCCGACAATGGTGAGGTCTGCTTCTGGGTCGACGTGCTGCCGATGCGTTGAGTTTTCGGGCCGGCGCGTCAGGCCGGCCCCGCCGCCAGCTTCGCCTCCGCCCTTTGTTTTTGCGACGCAGTCTTTGCCCGGCGATACTCCCGCGCAGCCTCCGCAACCGCGGGGGTGACGTCGCGCGGCAGCATGACGCCGGCCTGCACGGCGCGGCCGGCGGCCTGCTCGAACTTCGCCAGATAATCTGCCTCGTCGCGATAGAGCGCTGCGAGCTCCTTTGCGTCGAACGGTCGATTGGAGCCGCGCAGCAGCAGGCCGCGTGTTGGCGCAAGCGGTATGGCGCTGTTGCAGGCCACGGGCACTTCGGCTTGCGGCAGCCTGACGCCGCCCCTGGCGATGCCGTTCTCGTCGCGCACGGCATCGGCGGGTTCGCCCGTGAATTCGATCAGCGGTTGCCGCGGCGGCGGCGTGCGGTCGTGCACCCAGCGGTTCAGGTGGTAGAACGCCGCGTCGTAATAAGACGTCAGCGAAATCCGGTTCATGTCGTCAAGCACGGGAGACGGCGCCTTGAACTCGCGCTGGTATTTCTGCGCGCGGATGTCCTGGGTCTGGCTTGCGGTGTGGCTGGTGCCGGCAAACTCCCAGTAGCGGAAGCGGTCGGTGTCCGGCTGGCGCACGCCGTGGCAGGCCACGGCTTCCAGCTCGGAGTTCACGACCATCACGGGGACATCGAGATCATCGCGGATGAGGTTCGATCCGACCAGACCGGTCTCGCGCAGGATCGCCGGCAAGGTGCTGCCGTTGAGGCGAGCGGTGTAGTCGTTGTTGAGAATTCCCGAGCCGACTTCGATCGGCGTCCCTCGGCCGAAATAGATTTGCAGCAAAAATCCATCGAAGGCGCGCTCGATCGGGTGGATCGCATTGACATAGGTGCTGAGACGCGCGGCGGACTGCGACGCGCCGATGCCGATCACCTTGCGCATATCCAGTCCGTCAAGCGGATCGACGCCGGAACGGTCGCGCCTGGCGCCGACGGCGCGCGCGACCTGCGTGAAGATGTCGTAGGACGCGTCATCGGTCGGAATGCTCAATGAGCCGTAGCGTTCGGGATCCCAGGCCGCGAGGCCCTGGCTGTTGGCTGGAAAGCCGTGCACGCCGACGCGTTGGACGGTTGCGCCAACGAACGCATAACCGCCTTCCAGGATTTCAGCGCTTTCGCCGCCGAACAACTCGTAGCCCGCGGTGACGTTGTTCCAGCTCACGATCGCCGTGCCGTTGAAGCGCTTCGGGTCGGACGGCCGATAGATGAGAATCCGGGTCTTGTAGGGCACGCTGGCCCTGGCCTCGGCACTCCAGCGACCGTCACGTCCCCACGTTGTGCCGGCGACCTGGCGATAAGTCGTCGCAGTGCCGCTCAGGAAATACTCGGCCTCCACGTAACCGTGGTCTCTGAGATCGAACAGCGGACGTCCGAACGCCCATCCATGTTTTCCGCCCGTCACCGGTCCCTGAATCATCGCTTCCTCTTTGCCCTTTGGGGGTCGTCTTGCGCCCTTCGCAAAATCCCGTGTCGATTACCGGTCGAGCCAAACCTGCTCGAACCCGACATAGTTATACTGGCTGTTGTCGTGAGGAACGTAGCCCTTGACGGTGGGCTGCCAGCAATTGCCCGCGACGCTGAACTGCAGGGTCGGGCGCGCCACGTCCTCGGCGAGGATGCGCTCGATGTCCCAAACGATCTTCTTGCGCTTCTCCTTGTCCATCTCGCGCGATTGCGCGGCGAGCAGCTTCTCCACGTCTGCATTGCAGTATTGCGTGTAGTTGCGCTCCGAGCCGCAGGCATAATTCTCGACGATGTTGCCATCGGGATCGTCGACACTGACGCCCATGCCGTTCGCGGCGATGACATAGTCCTTGCGCGCCAGCCTTGCATACCATTGCGTGGTGTCGAGAACGTCGAGCTCGCCCTCGATATAGATCTTCTTCAGCTGGTCGATGATGAGGACCGCGGGATCGCGGTAGGTCGCGAGATTGCGGGTCTGGACCTTGACCTTGAGCGGATTTGACTCGCCATAGCCGGCCTTCTTCATCAACGCCTGAGCATCGGCGATGTTCTTTGCAAGGTCCGAGCCGTAGCCGGGCAGCGATGCCAGCACATCCGGCGGCATGCCCCACTCGCCGACCGGCTTCGGCAGCATGGCGCCGCCGATCAACCCCTTGCCTTCGAGCAGGATGGTGTTCATCGAGGCGCGATCGAGCGCGAGCGCCGCCGCCTTGCGCAGATCCGGGTTGTCGAACGGCGGCGCGTTGCGGTTGATCAGCAGACTGGTCAGCGTTCCCGTCGGCACCACCTCGCAGATCGCCTGCGGCGCCTGGTTCTTGACGTCCTTCATCAGCGGGATGGTGATGTCGGACGGGAAGGTGATGTCGAACTCGCCGGTCGCGAACGCGAGAATGCGGGTGGCGCGGTTCTCGATCGTCTTGAACGTCACCTCATCGAGATAGGGCAGGTCTTTCTTCCAGTAGTCGGGATTGCGCGTCAGGCGGATCGTGTCGCCTCGCCTGAACTCGGTGAGCTTGAACGGTCCCGTTCCGATCGGCTTCGTGCGCATCGCCGCCTGCGGAACGTGGCAGGGATAAACAGGCGAAAACACGCTCGCGAGCAGAACGAGCAGGCTCGGCTGCGGAGCGCTCAGGTTGAACGTCGCTTCGTAGTCGCCGTTGGTCGTCACGTCCTGCAGCTTCGAGTACCAGACCTGGCGCGGATTTCTACGGAACTCCGACTTGCCGTCACCCTTGCCGATCAGCATGCGCCACGTGCACTGCACGTCCCTGGCCGTGAACGGCGCGCCGTCATGCCATTTGACGCCCTGGCGCAGCTTGAAGGTCAGCTTGGTGTTCGTGTCATCCCAGGACCAGCTTTCCGCAAGATCGGGGACGATACTTTCGATGCTCTCGTGAACCACCCGAGGGTTGAATTTGACGAGGTTGTTGTAGACGCCGGAGAACGGTGTCGCGACCGTGATCGTGGATTCTTCGAGCAGCGATGCGCTCGGGGGACTGTCGAGCTCCTGGAGGCGCAGCGTGCCGCCGTGCTTCTGCGCCAGCGCGGGAGACATCGCAGCGAGGCAAATTGCGAGCTGTGCCAGACTCATCGCTTCGAACAGTCTCAGCAATTGTCCGACACGCATGCGAACCTCCCAAGTCTTGTTTTTCTTGTCTTGTTCTTCTTGGACACGACCATATCGCCGATGGCGCCGCATCGACCATGATTTTCTTGGCGTCACGATTTTCAGTTTCGATATTTGGAACGAAGATCGTGCGCCGCCTCGTCTGCGTCAGGCAGACGTGCTGCCGGCGCGGCGAAACCAAATCTCGATCGGAGACGGTGATTGGAACTGGTAGCGGGCCGCGCGCGAAGCTCGACGCCCGGAGGATTGTGAAAATCGTGTGAGCACTTACCGGTTCGGCGAATTCAGCGCAATGAACCAGCCCATCGGACGCATGAATAAGAAGCGGGCGTATTTCGCGCCGACCACGAGAATCTTGTTCAGCACGCCGACCACATGGGTGCGCTGTCCGGCCATGCAGGCGCGATAGCCCGCGCGGGCGACGGTTCTGGCGTTGGCGACGGTGAATCGTGGAAATCCTTCCAGTCCCGTGCCGTGCACCATGCCGGTGTCGGTGACGCCTGGACATAGCGCGGTGACGGTGACCTTGGTGCCGCGGAGTTCTTCGGACAGCGCCGTACTGAATGACAGCACGTACGCCTTGGTCGCGGCATAGATGGCGAGATTGGGCACCGGCATGAAGGCTGAAATCGAGGACATGTTCAGGATTTCGACCGCGGTTCCGCTGCAGCATCGGTTCGAGGAAGAGGCGGGCCAGCGCGGTGTGCGCGACCACATTGACGCGCAGGATGTCGAGCTGGTCGTGAAGGTTCGCGTGGCCGAACTTGTCCTGGACCAGCAGGCCGGCATTGTTCACCAGCAGATCGATGGCAATCCCTGCATCATTCAACTCGTCAAAAATGGCCTGCGGTGATGTTGGCTCCGCAAGATCAGCCGCGATGATTTTTGTTTCCGTGCCGTGAGCAGACATCAACTCGCGGGACAGTTCTTCGAGCCGATGCTTGCGTCGCGCCACCAGCACGAGGCTAAAGCCGTGCTCGGCAAACACCCTTGCAAGCTCAAGGCCAATGCCGGCCGATGCGCCGGTGACCAGCGCCCAGGATTTCTCCGCCATCTTGATCCCCGCCTTTGATTGTGACGACGTCAACAGGCGAAAGCATCGACCCTCCCGCCGTCAACCCCGACGGCCAAAAATATATCGTCCGTCCGGCCTCTGCCGAGTCTCACGGCTCGAACCACACATCTTGTTGCAAAGACTAAGGTTCGTGTTGCGATGCGGTGCGCGGTAAGATGCACTGGAGTTGCAAATTGGGCAGGACAACATGGGCTTTGACATGTCGGGTTTCAGCATTTTTACCATTGTGCTCGCGCTGGTCGCGATCATCACGCTGTTTGCCGGCGTGAAGACGGTGAGCCAGGGCTACAACTGGACCATCGAGCGGTTCGGCCGCTACACCCGCACGCTGACGCCGGGCCTCAATCTGATCGTGCCGTATTTCGACCGCATCGGCCGCAAGATGAACATCATGGAGCAGGTGATCTCGATTCCCTCACAGGAGGTGATCACCAAGGACAACGCCACCGTCACCGTCGATGGCGTCGCGTTCTACCAGGTGTACGACGCGGCCAAGGCGAGCTACGAGGTTTCCAACCTCAATCAGGCGATCACGGTTCTGACCATGACCAACATCCGCTCGGTGATGGGCGCGATGGACCTCGACCAGGTGCTGTCGCATCGCGACGAGATCAACGAGCGGCTGCTCCGCGTGGTCGATGCCGCGGTGTCGCCGTGGGGTGTCAAGGTCAATCGCATCGAGATCAAGGACATCGTCCCGCCGGCCGATATCGTGCAGGCGATGGGCCGGCAGATGAAGGCCGAGCGCGAGAAGCGCGCCGACATCCTGCAGGCCGAAGGTATGCGCCAGTCGGCGATCCTGAAAGCCGAAGGCCAGAAGCAGTCGCAGATTCTGGAGGCCGAGGGCCGCAGGGAAGCCGCGTTCCGCGACGCCGAGGCGCGCGAGCGTTCCGCCGAGGCCGAGGCCAAGGCGACCACCATGGTGTCGGAAGCGATCGCCAAGGGTGACGTCGCCGCGCTGAACTACTTCATCGCCGACAAATACATCAGGGCGTTCGGCCAGATCGCCAATTCGCCGAACCAGAAAGTCATCATGCTGCCGATGGAAGCGACCGGCATCCTGTCGTCGCTCGCCGGCATCGGCGAAATTGCCAAGGCAACATTCGGCGAAAGTGCGGCGTCGGCCACCGCCGCCGCACGCCGCGCGCCGAGCAGCGGCGGTGGCGGCACGGTGCCGACCGTCAGCGGCACGCCGACGAGTTAGTCTTCCCCTCCCCCTTGTGGGGAGGGGCTAGGGGTGGGGGTCGCAGTTAGGACACCAAGGCATGTCCGCACGAGATAAACCGAAACCGCACCAAGCACGGATTGGAGTGAGCGAGCTTGCACCAAGTCGCAGTTGCGGTATCGACGGAGCGCTCGCGGGTCTTTTGAGCAAGATAACTCCGACCCCCACCCCTAACCCCTCCCCGCAAGGGGGAGGGGAATATCGCGTGCTCTAGGGAGCCCACAAATGATCGACATCTTCCTGCATTACGGCCCGTGGAGCTGGCTCGTCGTCGGCCTCGTGCTGATGGCGCTGGAAGTCGCTGCCCCCGGCATGTTCCTGTTCTGGCTCGGCCTCGCCGCGCTGCTGGTCGGGCTGTTGTCGGCCGCCATCCATATGAGCTGGGAAGTCCAGCTGATCGCATTTGCCGTGCTGTCGCTCGCGGCGGTGCCGATCTGGCGGCGGCTCGCGCGTGCAAGGTCGTCGAGCCCCGGGCATGACTTTCTCAACCGCCGCGCCGATGCGCTGGTCGGCCGCGTCTTCACGCTGGACAAGCCTATTCAAGACGGCTTCGGCACCGTGCGCGTCGACGACACGGTGTGGCGCGTCGCCGGCCCCGATGCGCCGGCCGGAAGCCGCGTCCGCGTCGTCAGCGCCGACGGCGCGAGCCTGACGGTGGCGACAGCTTGATTCGTCATTGCAGCCAACGGGTCCGCGCGAACGCGCGGCCCGATGACAGGCTCCGCGAAGCAATCCAGAGCCAAGAAAGCAGACTGGACTGCTCCGGCGCTTACGCGCCTCGCAATGACGTATCCCGCTTCGCCCATTCCTCCGCGAAGCGGTGCAGCGGCATGACCAGCTCGCGCAGTTCCTTGCCCCTGCCGGTCAGCGCATAGCCGCCGCCATCGCCCATCGCGACAAGGCCGGCTTCGCGCAATTCGCGCAGGCGCTGCTGCACCACCGTCGGTGACGCGTCGTCACACGCGGCGCGCAAGGCGCGCGAGGTCAGCGCGCCCTCGCGCAGCTCCCAGACGATTCGCAGCGTCCAGCGCCGGCCCAGCAGGTCGAGCAGCGCCATGATCGGGCGCCCCGTGCGCGAGCCGCGCACGGCGTCCGGATGCTTTTTTTGCGGAGCCAGCTTTGCGCACGCGCTGAAATCCTTGTCCTTGCCTTGCTACGGAATATGTAGCAAGGTGCTATCGAAATAGTAGCATGGAACGCCTGGCAAAACTCCACGAAAAATTGCGAAAATCAACACGTCATCAACAGTTTGAGGAGCACCGGTGGTCAATCAACCAACCCCCCGCATCGTCCCGCTCGAGCCGCCCTATGCGGCCAACATCCAGGCCGATTTCGACGCCATCATGCGCGGCGCGCCGCCGCTGGTGCTGTTTCGCGTGATGGCGAAGAACGCACGCGCCTGGCAGAAATTCCGCGGCGGCGGTTTGCTCGACAAGGGCGCGCTGACCTTGCGCCAGCGCGAGATCGTCATCGACCGCACCTGCGCGCTGAACAAATGCGAGTACGAGTGGGGCGTGCACGTCGCGATCTTCGCCAAGGCCGCAGAATTCAACGATGAGCAGGTGCGGGCCACGGTGGATGGCGAGGCGAGCGCGCCGTGCTGGTCGGCGGCCGAGCAGGCGCTGCTGCGAACAGTCGATGCGCTGCACCATCATGCAACGTTGAGCGACGAGGAGTTCGCCGCGCTCGCAGCGCACTACAACGAACCACAGATCTTCGAGATTTTCCTGCTGTGCGGCTTCTATCGCACTGTGTCTTATCTCGCGAACGGCTTGAGGCTCCCACTCGAACAAACTGCCGCCCGCTTCCCGCAATAGCTTTCCGCAGGAACCCGCACGTCACCACAGCGTTGTCTTGGGTTGATCGGTGATGTCGTGGGTCGCCGGAGGGAGGCTGCGATGTCGAAATTCCATGCAGGATTTATGGCGTTCGTCGTCGCCGCCGCGCTGTCGGCAAGCGGTCTTGCTGTAGCGAGAGGCGGCGGCGGTCATGGTGGTGGCGGCCACGGCGGTGGGGGTGGTCATGGCGGCGGCCACATGCATTTCGGCGGTGGCGGTGGCAGTCACGGGCACTTCGGCGGCGGCCATTTTGCCCGCGCGCATTTTGGCGGCGGTGGCCGCCACTTCGCCCATGTCGCCCGCGTCAGCGCTGTCTCGGCCCACGCAATCCGCGGACCCGCGTTGCGCCACGCCTTCGCGTCGCGTGGCGCTGCGACCGCACTGCGCAGTCCGGTCGTGCGCGCCGGCCTGACCGCTGCAGTCGCGACCGCCGCGTTCGGTCCGCGCGCCCATGCACTGTGGTGGCAGCACGCCAATGGCGGCTATGGCTGGGTCGGTCCGCTGTACTGGCCGTTCGCCTACTACGACATGTACGATTACGCGCTGTGGGGCCCGCCCTACGGCACACCGTTCTGGACCTACGGCTATAACGACATCTATGCCGGCATCTTCGGCCCCTACGGCTACGATACGATGACTGGCTATTTCCCGCGCTATGCCTCGGTCACTCCGGCGCGTCGCGGCCGCTCGCGCGACGCCGCACCGGCCGATCCTCTCGCGCAGATGTGCAACGCCGATGCCGGCGATATCGCGGGTGTTCCCGTCGATCAGGTCCAGGAGCTCATCCAGCTCAACCCGGACCAGCGCGCCGCACTTGACGCGCTCTCGGCGGCATCGAACAAGGCCGCCGGCGACGTGCGCGCCGCGTGTCCGAGCGACGTCGTGCTCACCGCGCCGGCACGACTTGCCGTGATGGAGCAGCGGATCGACGCGATGATTGCCGCCGTGCAGGCGCTGCAGACGCCGCTGCAGAAATTTTACGACAGCCTGAACGACGAACAGCGCGCGCGCTTCACTGCGCTGGTCGAGCAGCAGCGGCAGAGTTCCCGCCGTGGCCGCGTCTCCGCGACGCCGTCCGTCGTGGCCGATTGCGGCATCACGCGGCCCGGCGTGATGGATTGGCCGGACGCGCAGATCGAGCAGCGCCTGCACCCGACCGATGCGCAACGCGCACCGCTCGCCGCATTGCGCGACGCGGCGGCAAAAGCCGAGGGCATGCTGAAGTCGTGCGAGCCGAACAACGCGACAACCTTGCCGGCGCGGCTCGCCGCGATCAATGATCGCCTCAACACCATGCTGGACGCCGTGAAGACCGTGCGCGAGGCGCTGGACAAGTTCTATGCATCGCTGAGCGACGAGCAGAAGGCGCAGTTCGAAGCCATCGGCCGCGAGCGGTTGGGGTAGGGCGCGCTACGATAAAGCCGGATCGCGACATTTCTCGGCCGCTCGTCCCCGCGGAAGCGGGGACCCAGTCTTTTGCCAAGCAACCAGCGCCATTCCAAATCGCAGCTGGATTCTATGGCGAAGCAATTGCTTCGCCAGACTTTCGCGGGAATGAGCGGGGCCGGACAAATCGCGCGATTAAGCCACGCCCGCCCTGAGCGCGTCGTGGACGTGGACGATGCCGACCGGCTTATTGCCGTCGGTCACGACCACGACGGTGATCTTCGACGAGTTCAGCATCTCGACCGCTTCGCTTGCCAGCATCGAAAGCGATGCCGTCTTCGGGTTCTTCGTCATCACCTGGTCGACGACGGAACTCATCAGGTCGGCGCCATCTTTGAGCGCCCGCCTCAGGTCGCCATCGGTGATGATGCCCGCGAGTTCGCCCGCGCCATCTGTGATCACGACGCAGCCAAAACCCTTCGCCGTCATCTCCTCGACCGCGTCGGCCATTTTCGCGCCAAGCGATTTCAGCGGGATCCGGTCGCCGGTGTGCATGATGTCGCGCATGGGTTTAAGCATTGCACCGAGCTTGCCGCCGGGGTGGAAGTTGGCGAACTCGACCGCGGTGAAGCCGCGGCTCTCGAGCAGTGCCACGGCCAGCGCGTCGCCGAGCGCCGCCTGCATCAAGGTCGAGGTGGTGGGTGCGAGATTGTGCGGGCAGGCCTCGCGCGCCTTCGGCAGCGTCAGCGCGACGTCGGCGGCCTCGGCCAGCGTCGACGCCGCATCCGCCGTCACCGCGATCAGGTGGATGCGGAAGCGTTTTGAGTAATTGATCAGGTTCTTCAGCTCGACCGTCTCGCCGGACCACGACAGCGCGATGATGACGTCGTCGGCGGTGATCATGCCGAGGTCGCCGTGGCTCGCTTCACCCGCATGCACGAAAAACGCCGGCGTGCCGGTCGAGGCAAACGTCGCTGCGATCTTGCGCGCGATGTGGCCGGATTTGCCGAGCCCGGTGACGATTACGCGGCCACGCGCGTTGCGGATCAGTTCGACCGCCGCCACAAAATGCTGGCCGAGGTCGGATTGCAGTGCCGTTGCGAGCGCAGCAACGCCGCCGGCCTCGGCCTCCAGCGTGCGCAGCGCGGACGCGATCGGGGCAGGGGTGGTCGCGGACGTCTCGGGCTCGGTCTTCAGCGGCTTGGCCATTGGACTCCCACCTAGCACGGCGGCCGGCATCGAGGCGACGCCCGTGGGCCATCCTCAACGGCCCATTAACCATAATTGTTTTAACTCCTTTAACGATGCCGGGCTTTCGCAGGCGCGCGCTGTGCGAGTTCAAGCATCTGACAAGTCTCAGGTTTTGACCGAGTCGAGGCTGGTTCCCGCCGCGGTCAAAAGGAGTTCCGTCGGTGTCGGTTCGGCGAGTGCGTGGGCATCGCAAATGTCCGGGATCTGGCGTGCGCCGCCCGGCGCCGCTCCGGCTTGCCTTGCTGGCCGCGTCGCTGCTGCTGGCGGCGCCTGCCGCGCAGGCGCAAACCGCGACCCCCGACCTGTTCAATCCGGTCAAGGGCAGCTTCAACGGCCAATACGATCCACTGCGCAAAACCGGCGACAACGCCAATCAAGCAGACCCCAACAAGAAGAAAACCGCGCAGGACGCCGACGCGCCCGCGCCCTCGCGCATCGGCAAGATCCCGACCTATGACGTGCCGTCCGCATCGGGCGCGTCGACCACCGGCTACGACTTGCTCGCGCACAAGAAGAAGCCGATGAAGCCGCCGCCGGGCGCGCCGGCGAAATCTTTAGTCACCGGCCCCGGCAGTTTTGTGCCGCCGGTTCTTCCGCCGCCGGTGCCGCTGCCGCCATCGTCGACCGCGCACAAGGCGCCATTGCCACCGGCGATGGCCGGCACCGTCGAGGGCCAGCCGACCCGGCGCAAGCTCAAGATCGACGACGATCCGTTCGGCGCGGTCGGCTTCTACGCCGGCCCGTTTCTCACCAAGGCCGCGGTCGAAGTCTCCGTCGGCCACGACAGCAATCCCGGCCGTATCCCGAACGGGCCGAGCTCGTGGTTTTACATGATCGCGCCGGAGCTCGTGATGGCGTCGGACTGGTCGCGCCACTCGGTGACCGCCGACTTGCGCGGCTCGTTCACGGGTTACGGCCACGATTTTGCGCCGCCGCCGCCGGCCTGCGACTGCGTCGGCCCGGTGGCATCGCCAATCCCGAGCAACCTTGACCGTCCCGACTTCACCGGCAAGGTCAATGGCCGCCTCGATGTGTCCTCAGACAGCCGCGTCGACGCCGAAGGGCGGTTGCGGCTCGCGACCGACAACCCTGGCAGCCCGAACATCTCTGCCGGGCTCTCGCGCTATCCGATCTACACCACGCTCGGCGGCACGCTGGGCCTGGGTCAGAAATACAATCGTTTCGGCCTCTCGGGCGGCGGCACCATTGACCGCACGCAGTACGAAATCTCGCATCTGACCGACGGCACCACCTCGAGCAACGACGATCGCAACTACAATCAGTACGGCGGCTTCGTGCGCGGCGCCTACGAGATCACGCCGGCGGTAAAGCCCTATGGCGAGGTCGATATTAATCAGCGCGTCCACGACCTCAACGTCGACCGCTAGCGGCTTCCAGCGCGACTCCCATGGCGTGACGGGTAAGGTCGGCACCACCTTCGAGATGTCGCGGCTTTTGATCGGCGAGGTCTCGATCGGCTATGCCACGCGCACCTACCAGGATCCGCGGCTCGACCGGCTGCAGGGGCTGTTGACCGCCGGCTCGCTGATCTGGACGCCGACGGCGCTGACCACGGTGAAGCTGACGGCAACGTCCTCGGTCGACGAGTCCACGCTATCAGGCGTCTCCGGCGTGCTGACCCGCGATTATCTCGGACAGGTCGATCACGCCTTCCGGCGCTGGCTGATCGGCACCGTGAAGGCCGGCTACGGCACCTCGGATTATCAGGGCTCGGATCGGTTCGATTGGCGCTACTTCGCCGAAGGCGATCTCGTCTACAAGCTGACCCGCACGGTGCAGGTGAAGGGCTCGATCCGCAAGGAGTGGCTGCGCTCCAACGTCTCAGGCGTCGACACCGACGCCACCGTGTTCATGCTCGGCATGCGGTATCAGCCGTGAGCGTAACGTGCGCGATCCCTCGGTTTTCATCAAGCCTGCATGGTGAGGAGGAGCGAAGCTCCGTCTCGAACCATGAGGCCGAGGCGATCCGCCGTACGGGCCTCATCCTTCGAGACGCGCCGAAAGTAGCGGCGCTCCTCCGGATGAGGGGCAAGGCTGTCATGCCTTCGCAGCCGCCTTCGCCGCATCCATCAGCCACGCGCGAAACGCCACAAACCCTGGCTCCGTGCCGCGCGCCTCTCGGTAGACGAGGTACCACTGCATGCCCTTCGGCACCGATTGCGCAAACGGAGCGACGAGGCGGCCGGCCTTGATGTCGTCGTCGATATAGGGGCGGATGCCCATCGCGACCCCGACGCCGTCGGTCGCGGCCTGCAGCGCGTGGCCGTAGTAGTCGAACTCCGGGCCGTGCGGTGGAATCCGCGCGACGCCTGCGGCCTTGAACCATTTTGGCCAATCGTCGTCGGCGTGGGCGACACGGAGCAGCGTCTCTCCTTTAAGGTCGCCGGCTTTTTTCAGCCGCTTGGCGATTTGCGGTGAGCACACCGGCGTCAAGTCGGCGGCGAACAGCCGCTCGGCGACAAGCCCGGTCCAGTGACCGTCGCCGAGCTGGATGCCGCAGGTCCAGTCCTCGCTGAACGGCGCCGCCGCGCCGCCGGTCGCGAACCGCACCTCGATGTCGGGAGCGGCCTTCTGCAGGTCGGCAAGCCGCGGGATCAGCCAGCGGATCGCAAATGTCGGCCCGACGCCGACGGTCAGCACATTGGCGCGGGCCATTGCCTTGACCTGCTCGGTCAGCGCGGCGAGCGCGTCGAACAGCGGTGACAGTCCGGCCTGATAGGCGCGGCCCGCCGCGGTCGCTTCGAGCTTGTTGGCCTTGCGTTCGAACAACGGCACGCCGAGCCGCTCTTCGAGCAGATGCACCATGCGGCTGATCGCGGCCGGCGTCACGTGCAGTTCGTCGGCGGCCCTGGCAAAGCTGCCGCCCCGCGCCGCCGCCTCGAACGCGCGCACACCGTTGAGAAAAGGAAGCCGGCGCATTCTGCATCTCGCGTGCTGCGCCGCCTCCTTATCCTGAGGAGCGATGCGTGAGCATCGCGTCTCCAGCGCAATGCCTTGCATTGCGCGGGGATGAGGCCAGCGCCTTGCCCTCATCCTTCGAGACGGACCTTCGGTCCTCCTCAGGATGAGGATCGATTCTCTCTCACGTCCTTCCAAATATGGCCGCGACTGGCGTTTTTACCATTAAATAACCTAACGCTGAGCGCACCATAACTCAGTTTGCGCGGGAGCCACAAGCGGCGCATGACAGCAGCGGAGGCAGCCGCCATGATTCCGCTGGTCACCGTCGCCGTATGCATCACCATGATCGGGACGTCCTTCCTGTCCGGCATTTTCGGCATGGCGGGTGGCATGATCCTGATCGGAGTTCTGCTTGCGCTGCTGCCGTTGCCCGAAGCCATGGTGCTGCACGGCGTCACCCAAATGGCGTCCAACGGCTGGCGCGCGGCGCTGTGGATCCGTCACGTGCGCTGGCGCTCGATCTGGCCTTATGTCGCCGGCGGCCTTGCCGCGCTGTGGCTGTGGTCGCTGACGCAATACGTCCCTAGCAAGCCGATAGCCCTGCTTTTGCTTGGGGTGACGCCGTTCCTGGCGCGGCTGATGCCGAAGAGCCTGAAGCCGGACCCCGAGAGCATCGTGCAAGGCGTGATCTACGGCGTACTGTGCGTCGGTTTGATCCTGCTCACCGGCGTCGCAGGTCCCCTGATCGACACCTTCTTCCTCGGCGGCAGGAATTTCGACCGCAAGGAGATCGTCGCCACCAAGGCTGCCTGCCAGGTGTTCGGCCATCTCGCCAAGCTGATCTACTTCGGCGGGCTGATCTCGCAAACCGCCTCGGTCGATCCGGTCATGGCGGTGCTCGCGATCCTGATGTCGATGCTCGGCACCACGCTGGCCGCGCGCGTTCTGGAAAAGATGACCGATGTGCAATTCCGCACCTGGGCCAACCGCGTCATCACCACCATCGCCGGCTACTACGTGCTGCAGGGCGGCTACCTGCTGGTGGTGGCGAAGACGGGTCTGTCGCTGGGATTTTGAAGAGGAATTCGTCATGGCGGGATGCAAACCAAACATCCCGCCATCCAAATGGTCGGGCAAAGCCCGCCTGATACATGCGGGTGCCTGGCCGCGGAATCCTGCGACGGGCGTCAAGCCGGTCGCGGAGGCCGGGCACGACGAACAAAGCGAAGGAAACGTTGACGTTGCAGGATTAGGATCGAAGCGGAGATCGTCATGGACAAGCTCGCTGAACCTCTTGTCGCGAAGGTCGCGACCGATACGCTCGATCCGCTGGTGCTCGACTTCGTCGAGTGGGTCGCCGGCGAGCAGCGTTCGTATGCCGATGTGCTCGACGCCTGGAAGACCTCGTGTCCGCGCTTGACGGTGTGGGAAGAGGCCAGCGAACGCGGCTTCGTCATGCGGCTCCACGTTCCGCATCAGGGCGTGTTCATCGGCGTCACCCCGACCGGCCGTGCCTTCCTGCGCGAGCACGGCCGTCCCTTGCGCCTGTCGCAGCAGGCGAATGATTTTCCGGGAGCGCTGGCGGAGTGATTGTCATTCCGGGATGCGCCGCTAGGCGCAGGCCCGGAATCCATACTCCCTGTCGTGGTTATGGATTCCGGGCTCGCCGCTGCGCGGCGCCCCGGAATGACGACTACCCCTTTTTCTTCAACCCCTTCTGCTCCATCCGCCATTTCAGCGTCTCAAAGCGGTCCTGGCCGAAGAACGGCTCGTTCTCGAACACCATCAGCGGCACGCCCCAGTGGCCGGAGCGCTTCTGCGCGGCTTCGCTTTCCGTGATGATGGCTTCGTAGCGGTCCTTGTTCTGCTCGATGTCGCGATCGAGCTCGGCGAGGTCGAAGCCGGCGCGCTTCACGGCATTCGCAAGATGGTCGCCGAGATGCCAGTCGCGCGTGCCGCCGAAGATGATCCCGGAGACTTCGCGCAGCAGCTGCAATCCCCGCCCGCGTTCGGCGGCGGCGACGCCGAGCCGCGTCAGCCGGCTGATGTAGGGCTGCTCCTTCGGCACCTCACCGGTGCCGACATTCATCTGAACCGGATCGGGGCTCGGCCACGCAAAGGGCAGGCCGATCATCTGCGCCGTGCGCGCGGAATCGCGCACAATGTACGGCCCCCACATCGGATTGGCGTTCTTGAAGAAGCCGGCGATGCGCACCGCGATCGGATAGACCGGCCGCACATTGGCCTTCACATCGTACTCGCGCTCGAATTCGATCAGCCGCGGCACCACGAGATAGGAGTAAGGCGAGCGGAACGACCAGAACAGATCGTAGGTCAGCGTCATCGGCGGTGCCTCCTCAAGCTTGTCATCGCCCGGCAAAAGCGCGAAGCGCGTCTTCGCGCTAGATGACCGGGCGATCCAGTACTCCGTGTCGCCAGTTTGTGCTCACAAACTAACGATGGTGGTTACTGGATGCCCCGCTTTCGCGGGGCATGACACCAAAAATCTGCACAACTCTGTGCGCATTTCTCCTGTCCCGGCAAGGGCCATCATGCCGCCTTGGCAAGCTCATCCCAGAAAGCGAGCAACGGTGTCACGAGCGCATCGGGACGATCTTCCGGGAAGAACAGCCTGGCATCCTCGACTTCCACGACACGCGTCGCACCTGGGATCGTGTCCTTCAACCAATAAGCCCACTTCTTGTCAAAGAAGATGTCCTGCAGCCCCCACACGATCAGCGTCGGGACATGCAGGGCTTTCAGCGCCGCGTGAATGGCGACGGTTTGAGCATTGTCGAAGCCGAGCCAATAGCGCTGGAAAGCCTCAATGCGTTGTGGTGACGACAGCAGGGGCCGCAGGTAAAGCCGGATGATCTCATCGGTCAGGACGCTCGGGTCGGCGTAACTGCGAAACAGCGGCGCCAGCTCGCCTCTGGCATAGCGCTCGCGGGCCAGATCAGGGCGGTCGGCCATCGGCTGGAAGATCGGTGCAAGCGTCCCGTTTCGAGAGTGTTCCATCAGCGGCAGGACTTGCGGCGGCGGCCAGCCGTCATGGACGTCGCAATTGGTCAGCACCAGCGATGTGAGCCGGTGCGGGTAGTGGGCCGCGAAGATCTGCGCAACGGCCCCACCGCTGTCGTTGCCGATCAGGTCAATCTGTTCGATCCCGAGCGCATCAAGCACTTCGGCGATCATGTGGGCCTGCGCCGTGAATGAAACGTCTTGCGATGGCCCGATCTCGGTGTAGCCGAGTCCCATCAGGTCGATGGCAATACAGCGCCGCCGATGCTGGATGTGGTCGATGACGTGACGCCAGTGATAGCCGTTGACGGGAACCCCGTGGACGAAGAGGGCAACCGGCCCCTGTCCTTGCTCGAAGAACGCGATGCGACCGGACTTGACGCCGGCGAAACGCCGGTTTGCATGAAATGTTGCGATATCGATGGCGCTCATGACTGCCTCCGTGTTGGGAGGCGTTTATGGACGGGTCAGCGTCGCCGCGCTGTGACGATCTTGCGCAATTCGGCGACGCGGCTGGTTGTCGCGATCCGGCGCAGCGTCGCGGAAGTCAGTCCAAAAAAGCTCTTGAAACGCGCAGTAAAGTGGCTGTGATCGAAAAATCCGGCGTCGAGTGCGACAGCCGTGAGATCGTTCCCGCGGTCCAGAACGGCGTCCAGAGTCTGCGCCAGGCGTTCGTGCAACACGTAGTCGTACACCGACGTGCCGACCATCTGGTGAAAGACGCGGCACAGATGAAAGGGCGAGAGATTTGCGATCTTCGCCAGCCTCGCAACGTTCCATTTGTCGGCCGGTGCGCTCGCCACCGCTTCCTTCACGCGCTCGAGCGCGTGTCTGCGACGGACCAGCGTCGAACGTCGAACCGGAGTTTGACCGGCGCGCATCGATTGAAGCGACATGTTCAGGAGATCGAGGCCAAGCGCCTCGCTCTCGAACTCCTCGATGTCGCCCCTTTGCAGCCGCGCGCCCAGCACGTTGCGAAGCATCATCGCATTTGCAGACAGCAATCCGTGTGACGTCCGGGTCTCGCCGTCGCTTCGCGGGTCAAGCTGATCCGGCGCGAGGTCGTGGTCAAACCTGAAGATCAGTGCGCGATCGCCGATCGCTCCCGGGAAGCCGATGCGATAGGGCGTGTCCGCGCCAATGAACACGGCGTGGCTTGGCGTCCCTATGACGTGGCGTCCGGGCGCCTCATGCTTTGCAAACACGCCACTGAACGGCAGCACCACGGCGTTCAGGTTCTGTCGCTCGACGTCGCTGCACGCGTCCGACACCGGGCGTGCTTCGAACAAGCCGATCTGCAGCGTCTCGCTTTCGAACAGCGTCCTGCGGGTGATTGCCGGGGTTAGATCCTGCATCCGGCAAGAGAAGCACAATTGGAGGGCATGCACGAGGGTCTGATCGGGTGCGTCCTTGATATCGTGAATGGGGCGAGAGCGAAACGTGCGCCGCCCGCGGCGCCGTGCGCAGGTCATGGCGCTCTGCAAGGGCCAGACCCGGCTTGCGACCCTCGTTCACATCAGCCTAAACTCGCCCGGTTCGCTGACCTGCTGCGAACCTATCGTGCGGTCTCAAGACCTCTCCGAGGCCGTGCCAACAAGCAAGACCAAGGCAAGAAACGAAGGAAGGAAATCCATGCCGATCGACAAGCGCGTCGGCTCCGCGGCGGAAGCGCTCGCGGACGTCAAGGACGGCGCGACAGTCCTGATCTCGGGCTTCGGCGGCGCCGGATTCCCCAACATGCTGATCCGGGCGCTGGTCGCGCGTGCGCCCAAGAAGCTTACGCTGGTGGTGAACTCGGCGACGCACCGGCTGTCCTACACCCACGAGCTGATCGAGGCCGGCCTCGTCGCCAAGGTCGTGTGTTCGGCGGCGCGCGGCCGCGACAAGGAGTTGTCGGTGTTCGAGCGCATGAAGAAGGAAGGCAAGATCGAGCTCGAGTGCCTGCCGCAGGGCACGATGGCGGAGGCGATCCGTGCCGGTGGCGCCGGCATTCCGGCGTTCTACACCCCGGTCGGCGTCGGCACTGAACTGACCGCAGGCAAGGAAGTGCGCAGCTTCAAGGGCCGCGACTACGTGCTGGAGCAGGCGATACAAGGTGACCTCGCGCTGGTACGCGCCGACACCGCCGACCGCTACGGCAATCTCACCTATCGCTACGCCCAGATGAACTTTGGGCTCGCGATGGCGACCGCGGCCTCCACTGTCGTCGCCGAGGTGCGCGAGACCGTGGCCGAGCCAATTCCGTTTGATCGCGTCGGCTGTCCCGGCATCTATATCGACCGCGTCGTCGTCGCCCAGGGAGCCGCATGATGAAACCGCTCAATCGCCGGCAGATGGCGTGGCGCGCCGCGCAGGATGTCGAGGACGGCAGCCTGGTCAATCTTGGTCTCGGCATGCCGCTGTTCGTTGCCGATTATCTTCCGGAAGGCCGCGATGTGTTCCTGCATTCGGAAAACGGCGTGGTCGGCGTCGGTCCGCTGGCGTCGTCGAACATGGCCGATCCCGATCTCGTCGACGCCGGCAGCCGGCAGATCACGCTGCGTCCCGGCGCCACGATCGTCGATTCCGCTTGGTCGTTCGGCATGATCCGCGGCGGCCATATCGATGTCACCGTGCTCGGTGCGTTCGAGGTCGCGTCAAACGGCGACCTCGCCAACTGGGACATGCGCGTGCCGGACAAGGGGCCGCTGGTTGGCGGCGCGATGGACCTCGCCGC
Source organism: uncultured Alphaproteobacteria bacterium (assembly GCA_963763485.1). Lineage (GTDB taxonomy): Bacteria > Pseudomonadota > Alphaproteobacteria > Rhizobiales > Xanthobacteraceae > CAWCKS01. The sequence continues at coordinate 642,344 of CAVXOW010000005.1, forward strand.
CTGCGCCCGCTCGGTGTGGATCGTGATGGAGCACAACACTCGGAAGGGCGACCCGCGCCTGCTGGAAGCCTGCACGTTGCCGCTCACGGCGAAGACGTGCGTCAAGCGAATCTACACCGATGTCGCCATGATCACGGTCGAGCCGTCTGGCATGGTCGTGCACGAGATCATCGATGGCCTGAGCCGCGAGGAGCTGCAGAAGCGCACCGGCGCCAAGCTGACCTTCGCGCCGGGCTGCAAGGTGCTTGCGACGCCTGACATTGCGGACACGGATTGAGCATTAGAAGCATTCAAGAGCGGTGACATGCACTTGCGCGACGCGATTCTCATTCACCTCCCCCTGAAAGGGGGAGGTCGACTGCGAAGCAGTCGGGTGGGGGTCTTCAGGCACGGCCTGAGCGAGGAGACCCCCACCCCGACCCTCCCCCTTCCAGGGGGAGGGAGTCGCCAATGCGCGAGGCTCACATTATGACCTACACCGAAATCAACGGCGCTGGCCTCCGTTACGAGCTCACCGGCAAGGGCGAGCGCACCATCGTGCTGGTGCACGAGATGGGCGGCACGATGGAGAGCTGGGACGAGGTCGCGCCGCGCCTTGCGACCTCACGGCGCGTGCTGCGCTACGATACCCGCGGCGCCGGAATGTCGTCGAAGGTGCGGGGACGCCTGACCATCGACACCATGGCCGACGATATCGCCGGCCTGCTCGACGTCGCTGGCATCAAGGGCAAGGTCGCGCTGGCGGGCATCGCCGTCGGCGGCGCGATCGCGCTGCACTTTGCCGCGCGATATCCGCAACGCGCCAGCGCCGTCGTGGTCGGCAGCCCGGCGACATCGATCGAAGCGGACCGTGTGTCCGCGGTGCTGGCACGCGTCGCCGAAATTGAGACCGCGGGCATGGCGTTCGCCGTCGATGGCTCGATGCTGAACGGCTATCCGCTCGAATTGCGCGACAAGACAGACCGCTTTGCGACCTATCGCGCGCGCTGGCTCGGCAACGATCCGGCGAGCTACGCGACGATCTACCGGATGCTGGCGGCAACCGATCTCACCGACGAGCTGACGCACCTGACATGCCCCGTGCTGGTGATCGGCGGCGAGCTCGACAAGTCGCGCCCCGCGGCGATCAGCGAAGCGACCGCGAAGACCATTCCGGGCGCGCGCTACAAGCTGTTGCGCACCGGCCATTACATGGCCGCGCACACACCCGAACTGATCGCCGACACGATCAGCGAGTTCCTGAAATCCGTCGGCGCGTGAGCGTCCGAAAGCAAGCGGAGGAAATCCATGGCCGAAGCCCCGAAGCACCAGATCCCCGGCGTCTATCATCGCAAGATCGGCGACATCGTCGTCACCGCGATCAGCGACGGTTATCTCGACGGCGACCTCACGGTGATGCGCAACGTCGACCTCGACAAGGCCCACGCCATCCTCGCTGCGGCATTCCGCCCGGCGCGCCGCACCAGCGTCAACACCTTCCTGATCCACTCCAAGGGGCGGCTCGCGCTGGTCGACAGCGGCTCCGGCAACTATTTGCAGCCGACCGCTGGCTGGGTGATCCGCAACCTGCGTGCCGCCGGCGTCGATCCCGCGCAGATCGACACGGTGCTGCTGACACATATGCACCCCGATCATTCCGCCGGTCTCACCGACATGACGACGGGAAAACTGTTCTTCCCGAACGCCGAACTTGCGATGCACGAGAACGAGCCAAAGCACTGGTTCAACGACGCCGAGATGGCGAAGGGCGGCGAGCGCGAGAAAAAGCTGTATTTCCAGGCCGGCCGCGAGCAGGTCGAGCCGTACAAGTCGCGCTGGAAACTCTTTACCGGCGGCGAGGTGTTCCCCGGCGTCACCGCGATCCCGAGCATGGGCCATACGCCGGGCCATACCGCGTACCTGATCGCCTCAGGCAACGAGCAACTGATGATCTGGGGCGACACCGTACACGTGCCCGAGGTGCAGGCCGCGATCCCCGAGGCCGGCATGGGTTTTGACACCGATCTCGCCGCGGCTGCGGCATCGCGCAAGCGCATGTTCGATCGCGTCGCGAGCGACAAGGTGCTGATCGCCGGCATGCACCTGCACTTCCCCTCGTTCTGTCATCTGGCGCGCGAGGGAAGTGCCTACCGCATCTTTCCGGAAGCCTGGGTGCATGGATTTTAGCACGTGTGCCGGTAATTCCAGCAACATCGATGCGGACCTGGTCGTCCACTGCGCACGCGAAAGTGGACAATCGGGACGCTCACTGTCACGCTCGCCATGAGCCAGCGGCAGGCGTCTGCGGCGCGGCCGCTGCCGGCGCAACTGAAGAGGACGGATGAGCGAAACGATTGTTGTGCTTGACGTGATGGCGCCGCCGCGCGCGGACGCGATGCGGCGCCTCGTGCCGTCCGGCATGATCCTGACCCACGGCACGGCGCCCGGCGATGACCACATGAAGGAGCTCGTCGCCGACGCCGACTATGCGATCGCCGGGCAGGTTGCGGTGAGCGGCGAGGTTCTGCGTGCAGCGCGCAAGCTCAAATTGCTGCACAAATGGGGCGTCGGCGTCGATAACATCGACCTCGAAGCCGCGCGTGCGTGCGGCATCAAGGTCGCTCGCACGACCGGAAGCAACGCTGTTCCGGTTGCCGAATTCACACTTGGGCTTGCTCTCGCGGCGCTGCGCGGCATCGCTTACGGCAATGCCGAATTGAAGAAGGGCGACTGGCGCGGCCTCGCTACTCTGCCGATGCAAACCTGGCTGCTGTCCGGCAAGACCTTCGGCATCATCGGCTTCGGTGCGATCGGCAAGGCGGTCGCGCGTGTCATCAGAGGCTTCGGTTGCACCGTGCTCTACAACAAGCGCACGCGCCTGACACCCGCCGAGGAAGCCGAGTTCGGCGCGACCTACGCCGACGTTGCGGATTTGCTCAGGCGCTCGGATGTGGTCTCGCTCAATTGCCCGCTGACGCCCGAAACCAAAAACCTCATCAACAGGACGTCGTTGCAGACGATGAAGAAGACCGCTGTTCTGGTCAATGTCGCGCGCGGCGGTGTCGTCCACGAAGACGATCTGGTCTGGGCCTTGCGGAACGGCGTCATCCACTCTGCTGCGATGGACGTGTACGAGATCGAGCCGCTGCCGCCGGATAGCCCGCTGCTGCAACCGATCGACAATCTCGTCATCACGCCGCATCTTGCGGCGATCGCGGTCGACGTCTTCGATACATCGGTCCGGCACATGCTGGACAACATTGTCCATGTCTCACGCGGTGAGCCGGTGCCGGAGCGCGACCTGGTGGTGTGAGGCAGGCTGGAACGTGCGGCCCTGAGGCGCAAAGGAGCAACTCGCAATCCGCCGCCGCTGGTCTATAGTTCTGCCAAACAGAAGCAGGAGAGAAACTCCGATGTTCGTCGTCAACGACATGCCGAAGCAGATCGACAGCTCACTGGTCGAGCTGCTTGAGCAGGCGGAAACCGCCACGATAGGCCACGTGCTCTATGAGGGCTTCGTCGATCGCAGCATTGCGCCGCTGCTGCCGCGGCGGCGCGTCGCCGGGACCGCGGTGACGCTTCGCCTGCCCCACGCCGATTCGACGCTGCTGCACTACGCGTGCAAGCTGGTAAGATCAGGCGATATCGTGCTGATCGATCGCTGCGGCGATACCAAGTATGCGTGCTGGGGCGGCGGGCTGACGTTGGCGATGAAGCTCGGCGGTGTCAAAGCCGGGATCATCGATGGGCCTGCGACCGACCTGTCGGAGATCGAGGAGTTCGATCTGCCGATGTGGAGTCGTGGACTGTCCTCGATCACGACGCGGCTGCTCGGCCTCGAAGGCGCCATGAACGTGCCGGTCAGCGTCGGCGGCGTGGTGGTCAATCCCGGCGACGCCGTGCTCGCTGACGAGCAAGGCGTGCTGGTGCTCGCTCCCGCCGTTGCACGCGAGGCCGCCACGCGCGCGCTCGAGATGCAGAAGCGGGAGGTCACGACCCATCAGAGATTGCGCGCCGGCGAAAAGTTGCCCGATATCAGCGGCGCGACCGCGATCGTCGAGGCCAAGCTCGTCAAGCGACCGGGCTGAAAAGGTGGGCTGAACAATACTCGGGGATCAAAGGTTTCGGGATCAAAAATTGGGGGATCATGCTGTGCTGACATCGATCAAGCGAATTGCCGCCGCCGCGCTGTTTGCTCTCGCCGCTGCGCCGGCGTCCGCCGAAACGACCATCACCTTTGCCGGCTACACCGGCCTGTTCCAGGACCTCTACACCAAGGCGGTGATCGAGCCGTTCATGAAGGCCAACCCCGACATCAAGGTGGTCTACTACGCGCCCGGCAATTCCGCCGCAATCCTCGGCGCGTTGCGCGCGCAGAAGAGCGCGCCGCAGATCGACGTTGCAATGATGGATATCTCCATTGCCAAGGCGGGCTCCGACGAAGGCCTGTTCGATCCGATCGACGAGGCGGTGACGCCACATATCAAGGATCTCTACCCGCAGGCGCTCATGCCGGGCGCGAACCTCGCCGGAATGACCTTCGACAGCCTCGATCTCGTCTACGACAAGACCGTGTTGAAAACGCCGCCGACGTCGTGGCGCGCACTGTGGGACCCAGCTCTCGACCACAAGGTCGCCTTGACCGCGGCGCCCGACATTCTCGGCCTCGCGCTCACAGTGGTGCTCGAGAAGATGGCGGGAGGCACCGACTGGAATCATAATCTCGACAAGGGCCTGAAGGAGATGGAAACGCTGGCGCCCCATGTCCTGACGTGGGATCCCAAGCCGAGCCTTTGGGAGATGATCATGGCGCAGGGCGCGGCGATCAGCGTTGGCTACAACGCACGCTCGCAGGTGTTCGGCGATCAGCCGGGCAGCGTGCTCGCCGCCGTTATCCCCGACGAGGGCACGCTGTTCCAGATCAACGCGGTGACGCTGATCAAGAACGCGCCGAACTCGGCCGCGGCTAAAAAGTTCGTCGACTACATGCTGAGTCCGGTCGCGCAAAAGGCATTCGCGGAAACCATGTTCTACGGACCAACCAACAAGCAGGTGCAGCTGTCGCCAGCGGTGGCAAAGCGGATTTCGCCGGCTGACATGAGCAAGGTGATGAATGTCGACTGGCTCGAGCTTGCAAAAATCCGCGACAAGATCACCCAGGACTGGCGCCGGCAGATCATTCCGCTCAGTCGCTGATCGCTGTTGCGCGCATGACGAGCGAGACGATGCCCGGCGGCGGCGATCCGGACGCGGCATTCCTGTCGCTGCGAAACCTGTCCAAGCGCTATTCTGACGCGACCGCCGTCCAGGACCTGTCGCTCGATGTCCGCCGCGGCGAGCTGGTGGCGCTGCTCGGGCCGTCGGGCTGCGGCAAGACCACGACGCTGCGCATGATTGCGGGGCTCGCCGCGGCGACTACCGGGCGGGTCATCGTCCGCGGCCGTGATGTGACGATCGAGCCACCGTACCGGCGCGACATGGGGCTTGTGTTCCAGAGCTACGCGCTGTTTCCGCATATGACGGTCGCCGGCAACGTCGCGTTCGGGCTGGAGATGCGCAAGCTTGCCAGGACAGAACGCGAGCAGCGCGTCACTGATGCGATCGGCCTCGTGCGCCTCGAGGGTCTCGCGCGGCGCTATCCGCGCGAGCTGTCGGGCGGGCAGCAGCAGCGCGTCGCGCTTGCCCGCGCGCTGGTGATCCAGCCGCAGATCCTGCTGTTCGACGAGCCGCTGTCCAATCTCGATGCCAAGCTGCGCAACGAGATGCGCTCGGAAATCCGCGACATCCAGCGCCGCCTTGGCATCACCGCACTGTTCGTCACCCACGATCAGACCGAGGCGCTCGCGATGTGCGACAAGGTCGCGGTTATGAATGCCGGCCGGCTCGAACAGTACGGCACGCCGGTCGAGCTGTACGAACACCCGGCGAATCCATTCGTGGCGTCGTTCGTCGGACGCAGCAATCGATTTCCCGGTGTCGCGGAGGGCAGCGTGGTGCGCGTCGGAGCGCACGCGCTCCGCGTCAACAACAGCATGCAGGGCAATGTCGACGTCATGGTCCGGCCGCATCGTATCCGCATCGGCGCCAATGCGGCGGACGCGCCCGAAAGCCTCAACCACCTTGCCGGCGTGATCAGGCGCGTCACCTATGTCGGCGACCTCATCGAGTACGAGATCGATATCGACGGGCTGACCTGCACCGTCGAACAGCCGACCACGACGGCGCGTCCGGCCGATGCAACCGGCTCGACCGTCAATCTGTCCTGGCGTGTCGAGGACACGCTGGTGTTCCCCCGTGCGGGCGTTGCGACATGACCGCGGCATCGACGCCAGCACCAGGCGCCCCTGACCAACCGAACCGGTTCGGCGTCGCGATCGCCCTGCTGGTGCCGATCGTGTTGATCGACACCGCCGTGTTCGTTGCGCCGATCATCAACCTCTTGCGCATCTCGTTCAACGAGGCCCTGCCGGGCGGCGGCATCGGGCCGAATTTCACATGGGAGAACTGGGTCAAGCTCGCGCAGGATAGCTACTATCTCGAGATCGTGCTGCGCACCGTCGGCATCAGCTTGCTGATCACGCTGCTGACGCTCGTGTGTTCCTATCCGATCGCCCTTTATCTGCATCGCTCAAGCGGCACCTGGCGAACGTTTCTGTTCGTGCTCGTGATCTCGCCGCTGCTCACCTCCGCGGTGGTCCGCACCTATGGCTGGATCGCCGTGCTTGCGGACAATGGATTGATCAACAATGCCCTGGCGCTGCTCGGCACCAAAGCACCGGTCCGGCTGCTCTACAACATGACCGGCATCGTGATCGGCCTGACCGAGATCCTGATGCCCTACATGATCCTGTCGCTGCTTGCCGGCTTTGGCCGGCTCGATCCGCGCTGCGAGGAGGCGGCGCTCACCCTTGGCGCCCGACCCTGGCGGGTGTTCTGGCGCATCGTCGTGCCGCTGACCGCACCGGGCATCGCGCTCGGTTGTCTGTTGTGCTTCGTGCTCTCGGTGTCGTCGTTCATTACGCCGCGCCTGCTCGGCGGCGGCCGGGTGTTCCTGCTGGCAACCGAGATCTACGACGAGGCCATCGTGACGCTGAACTGGCCGGGTGCCGCGACGCTGTCGATTCTCGTACTCGTCATCTTCGGCCTCGCGCTTGCGGTCTACACCCGCGCGCTGCGCTCGCTGGCGGTCGAGGGCTAGCGATGGAAAACAACGTCCGCCTGCCTCTGAAAATCGTCGTTGCAATCCTCTTTGTGTTCCTGCTGGCGCCGGTGCTGGTCGTGGTCCCGCTTGCGTTCAGCGGCGAGACCACGCTGCGCTTTCCGCCGTCGAGCTACAGCCTGCGCTGGTACGGCGAGTTTTTCGGCAATGCGCGCATGCTCGCCGGATTGCGTGCCAGCGCGCTGCTCGGCGTACTCGTTACCGCGGTCACGCTGCTGGTGGCGCTGCCCGCAGCCTACGTCATCGTGCGGTTGAAGAGCGCCACAACCGAAATCCTCTACAACATCTTCACCGCGCCGCTGCTGCTGCCGACCATCGTGCTTGGCCTGGCGATCCTGATCAGCTTTGCCGCGACCGGGCTGCTCGGCAGCTATACCGCCATTGCCCTCGGGCATCTGGTCCTGACCCTGCCTTACGCGTTGCGGATCCTTGCGACCGCGCTCGGTGGCGTGCCGCTGATGCTGGAAGAAGCCGCCGCCACGCTCGGCGCGACGCCGCTCACGGTGTTTCGCCGTGTGACATTGCCGTTGCTCGCGCCCGGCCTGCTGTCGGCCGCGGCATTGAGCTTTCTGGTGTCGTTCGACGAGATCGTGATCACGCTGTTCCTTGCTGGTCCGCGCGTGACAACGTTGCCGGTCGAGATGTTTCGGCGGCTCGACAGCCGGTCCGATCCAATGATTGCCGCTGTTTCCGTCATCATGATCATGCTGACGCTCGGCGTGGTGCTGATCGTGCAGCGGACCGTTGGCCTGACCAGGGGCTTCGTAAGGTAGCGTTGGTCGGGCGGGGCCGGCTATGCGTCGCACAACTGTCATCGAGTTGGCTTGGCCGGACCGGAAGTTGACGTCTCGCGAAAACTACGCGGCGAAGGCTTAGAACCTTTTTACCTCCTCCGGCTACTCATGAGCGGAAAGCCATGCTTGCTGGAGGAAAATGCCATGAAGACCCTTGGTCTTTCTGTTGCCGCCGCAGCTCTTTGTCTGGCCTCGGCGGTCCCCGCGAACGCAGCGATGCGGTTCGACGGGGCCTGGAATTTGAAGTTCGTGACCCAGCGCGGGTCGTGCGATACCTACAATTTTACGGTGAACGTCAATAACGGCGTTGTTACGCATCCAAATCTCGTCCGTTTCCACGGTCGCGTGGCAAATTCGGGCGCGGTGAATGCCTCCGTCGCCGTGATGGACAAGTTCGCCTCAGGCTCGGGCAAGCTCGCGAGTTCGACCGGCCGTGGCACCTGGAGCGGCTATGCCGGTCAGGATCGCTGCGGCGGCTACTGGACCGCGGAGAAAGCGAATTGATTGATTGATCGGCCGAAGGGCGCGATCTCATCCGAATGGCCGAGCTGACGAGGCTCGGCCAGGTCTTGTACTGCATCTCGCATTGCATCTCTCATCGGCATCAATAGACTTCTCCGGAAATTCTTTCCGGTTGAGAGATCATGCAGCATCAAAACCTCGATATTCCCGCCGACGTCACGGCGACACTGGTCGATCCGCGCGCCTACGCCGACGATCGTATTCATGACGCTTATCGCTGGCTGCGGGCCAACAACCCGCTCGGCATCGCCCGGCCCGAAGGCTATGATCCATTCTGGGTCGTCACGCGGCATGCCGACATTCTCAATGTCAGCCGGCAGAACGATCTGTTCCACAACGCCGATCGCCCGACCACGCTGACCACCAAGGAGCTGGAAGCGCGAGCGCGAAAGCTCACGGGCAAGCCGAACCTGGTGCGCTCGCTGGTGCAGATGGACGCGCCGGATCATCCGAAATACCGCGCGTTGACGCAGGGCTGGTTCATGCCAGCCAATCTGACCAAGTTCGAGGCCCGGGTTCGCAGCATTGCGAAGCATGCGGTGGAAAAGATGCTCGCCTGCGGAGGTCGTTGCGACTTCGTCACCGATGTGGCGCTCGGCTATCCCCTGCACGTCATCATGGAAATCCTCGGCGTGCCGGAGAGCGACGAGCCGCGCATGCTGAAACTGACGCAGGAGCTGTTCGGGCCGCAGGATCCCGATGTATCGCGGGCGCGCGAGACGCTGACGCCGGAGCAGTTCGGCGCCATGATCATGGCGATCGTGAACGATTTTGGGGCGTATTTCGGCCGGATCACTGCTGAGCGCCGGTTAAACCCGCGCGACGATCTGGCGACCGTGATCGCCAACGCCAAGGTCAACGGCGATTACCTGCCCGAGCACGACATCACGAGCTACTACATGATCGTCGCCACCGCAGGCCACGACACCACTTCGTCCTCGACCGCCGGCGCGATCTGGGCGCTGGCGCAGGACGCGAACGAGTTCGCCAAGGTCAAGGCCAACCCGGAGCTCATTCCCGGCCTGGTCGATGAGGCCATCCGCTGGATGACGCCGGTCAAGCATTTCATGCGCTCGGCAACTGCGGATACCGAGCTCGGCGGCCGCAGGATCGCAAAAGGCGACTGGCTGATGCTGTGCTACGCGTCAGGTAACCGCGACGAGACGGTGTTCGACGATCCGTTCGTGTTCCGCAGCGACCGCAAGCCGAACCGTCATCTCGCCTTCGGCTATGGCGCGCACCTGTGCCTCGGCCAGTATCTTGCCAAAATGGAGATGCGCATCCTGTTCGAGGAGCTGCTGCCGCGACTGAAGTCGGTCGCCCTCGACGGCGAGATGAAGATGACGCAGGCCACCTTCGTCAACGGCCCGAAGAAGCTGCCGGTCCGGTTCGAGGTGAATTGAGCGACGTCCGCGATCAAGGTGTGACGATCAGGCCATACGCGAGCACAGCGATGGCGCACGTCAAGAGCACGGCGCCGACCGTCGTGATGGTCGTTCCGACCGAACTCTGGTTCGGCTGTCCGACCATCATGTGGACGAAGAAGCCGCCGGATTGCGCGAGGATGCCCACGGCCAGCACCGCGCAACCCGCGGTCTTGATCGCGAATGACAGCGACGTTGCGTCCATGAAGGTATCGTACAGCAGCGCCATCACCAGCAGCACGCCGGCGTGGGCGTGACCGGCGCGAAACCAGCCCACCTGAAATGGCGTGAGGACATTGCCGCGGTTGAGCAGCCTGAGCAGCGAATAGCCGCCATACATCACCGTCGGCAGCGAGATCCAGGTGACAATGATCCAGGGCCGCAATCCATTCATTGTTGCAATCTCCATTTCTCAAACCGATTTTGGGAGCAGTCACCCGCGTGCGGGCCGCATCATGGCGCGGTCGCGGCTTTCGCAACAGTCGCCAGCATGCCTTGCATCGCCGTGACAGTGCCGGCGGCGTCTGCTCCTATTCTGTGGCGGGCCGCGATCCAGGCCGGATCGTTGTAGGACAGCCAGGTCGCCCCGCTGTCATCCTGCCAGACCAGCGCTTTCAGTGGCAGATCGATGCCGATGCTCTGGTTGGCCTGCATCAAGGGCGTGCCCCCTTTGGCATTGCCGAAGATGATGAGCGCGGTCGGCCGGAGCGAGAGACCGGCTGCGGTCGCGCCTGCGGCATGGTCGATGGTCGCGAAGACGGTCAGCCCCTTGGCCCTGACAGCGGCATCGAAACGATCCATGGTCTCTTGCGGACCAAAGCTGCTCCTGATCGTGATCAACCCTTCCGTGGCCATGACTTGGATCCCCCACAGCTGAAGCCGGGCACCGATATTTGCGCGGGCCAGGCGCAGTCACGCTAACCCTTCAGCAACCATGTCGTCCGGCGTTTTTACGAAGTCCTCACGGCTTCGTGTATTTATGTCGCCCTCTGATACCAGCTGCATTTCGTTGCGGGGCGCTTCGTCATGTCTCAATCGCTCATCCTGCCTGCCACCACCGACGTCGAACTGCGCTCGGCGCCGATCGAGCCGTCGTGGATCATCGAGGGTCATCCGATGGCGCGCAACGCGCTGTTGTCGCGCAGCGAAGATGGCACCGCCTCGACCATCGTGTGGGAATGCACCGAAGGCAAATTCAACTGGTACTACGACATCGACGAGACCATCCACATCCTGGAAGGCTCAATCGTGCTCGAGAGCGACACCATGAAGCCGACGCAATTCGGTCCGGGAGATGTGGTGTTCTTCAAGAAGGGCGCGCACGCCAAGTGGCACGTGCAGGGCAGAGTGCGCAAGCTCGCGTTCTGCCGCGCCACCCAGCCGAAGCTGGTCGGGCTTGGGCTGCGTGTGCTGAACAAGCTGCAGCGCATGCTCTTGCCGGCGGCACAGCCGTCGGGCTCGCTGCTCGACGCGCGGTAAGTTTTTCGCGGCCGAAAGCGTTTCTCAACACCGCTCGTCCCCGCGGACGCGGGGACCCAGTCTTTGCCAAACAGTCGACGCTCTTATCCAGCGCCGGATTCCCGCTTCTGCCGGATCGTCAGCCTGCAGAGTTTCGACGCATCGATCCACGTACTGGTCAAGTGATCGGAAGGTCTACTGCCAATTATAAATTACCGATCTCCACTCCGTGCCCGGCGGCCACGTCAGGAAAATCGTATGCTGACGGCGGTTCCTGAATAGAGCGAACTCGCTCGGCCGCCTCTCCAATCGCGGCCACGGAAGAGGACCTTGCTTGATGTCGTCGAATAACGCTTCCATCGTGAAGCCGAGTAACGAGACCATAGCACCGACGAAAACCCGGTCGTTGTCGACGCAGAGCGGAGCCGTTCCAACGCTGTCCTGAAAATCGATTTTGGTGCCTGACACATGAAAATACAGGCCCGCCCGCTCATCCCAATCACGTTGAAACAGTGCGCGCCTCGCCTTTTCGAGGTTGATGCTGTGCGTCTCAGACAGCTTGACGCCTCCCTTAGCCGCAACGGAATAGTAGATTCCGCATGCCACCTTCACCATCCACAATTCCAGCGCTGCGCCATCGACAAGATGATAGATCGGCTTACGAGAAACAGTATTTCGACTGAGATCGTTCACCGCTTCTCGCAGAACAGAAAAAAAGTGGGCCGCCTCCGCGTCCAATGGCGATAGCGCTGCATTGTGTCGTTCGCACAGAATTTTTGCCGTCAGGTTTGCAGTCGTAAGTCTGCGCAATTCCCCAGCCCTGAGCCATGGCATGCCGGAGACCTGCAGTCCCATGCCAGGCTGATTGAGCCATGGCATGCCAGGGACCTGTAGCGGTGTGCCAAGCTGATTAAGAACAGCCTCCGACATGTAATGCTCACGCGAAATTTTCTCGGAGCAGTCACACGTATCGCGCAAGTAGCAGCCGGGATGAGCAAAGCCGGTAGGCTTGCCGGGGGGCTTCAACGGCGGAAGATGCTTCCGAGGGCGTTGATCGATAGGGTCGAGGTGGCACTCCGCAAAGGCTTTTCCGCTCCCGCAGAGACACGGGCGGTCGGGGTAAATAACGTTTGTTTTGCCTCGCATCTCGTCGTGACCCAATGTGCCGGTTCGGGCATCGTCTTATAATTCCGACTTGAGTGATTCGCGGAGGCAATCGCAATGCCCAAACTGATCAGCGGCGGCATGGCAGTTGCTGTTCTCATCGCAACATGGCCGTACGCAGCCATCGCGCCTTGCGATCTCGCCAGCCATGCGACTGTCCTGACGTGCAGCGTGGGACCACCAGAGCTAGCGCACGGGCCTGAGCACGATCAGCCCGATCCGGTTCAGTATTCTGTCCTGACGGCGGGAGCCACAGCGACCGGGACAGTGGCCTCGACAGCGCGCTTTTTCGGTTTTGCCGAAACTGGTGAGGCGGCCGGTTTCAACCAAGCCCCGTTCTTCGGTTAGCAGCTACACCGAAGCAAATTCATTTACCCATGGACAGCTGCTAAGCGAAAGTCCCGCGCGCTGCGATACCTCGCGCCCCTCGAACCGCACGCCACGAATGCGTCGGGGCCGCGCCGTGTAAGTTGGCCCGTGCCCCTGGCGACCTGACCAAAGCGTTCCGCACGACGCCGTGATGTCCGATAACTGGAGCGCTGAATTTGACGATCCAATTCCGCTGCCCGGTGGCGCAACGTTTCGATTGATCGCTTGCGTCGGTGGTTACTGGATGCCTATGGCGAAGCAATTGCTTCGCCAGACTTGAAGCGGGGCATGACGGCTGAGTGTGAAGTCGCTACTTCTTCCCCAGATACGCCTGCATATCCGCGCGCAGGCCGTCGGCGAGGTCTGGCCGCGCCAGCCCAAACGCAATGTTGGCGCGCAAGAAACCCGCCTTGGAGCCGCAGTCGTGGCGCTCGCCCTTGAATTTCACGCCGTAGAAAGCTTGCGACTTCAACAAGCCGGCCATGCCGTCGGTCAACTGGATCTCGCCGCCGGCGCCGCGCGGCTGCGTCTCGAGAATCCTGAAAATTTCCGGCTGCAGAATGTAGCGCCCGGTGATCGAGAGGTTGGACGGCGCCTTGTCCTTTGCCGGCTTCTCGATCATTTCGTTGATCTTGAACAGGCCCTTGTGCGGCGTGACGCCGACGATGCCGTACTGATGGACACGCTCCATCGGCACTTCCTCGATCGCGAGAACATTTGCCTTCGCCTCAAGCCCTGCGGCCGCTTCCACCATCTGCTTCAGCACGCCGGGTGTGTTGAGCACGAGCTCGTCGGGCAGGATCACCGCGAACGGCTCGTCGCCGACGATGTCGCGCGCGCACCACACCGCGTGCCCCAAACCCAGCGGCGCCTGCTGCCGGGTAAAGCTCATCGCGCCGGCCTTGGGCTGGTCGCGCTCCAGGAGCTCCATCTCGGCGGTCTTGTTGCGATCGCGCAAGCTGGCGTCGAGTTCGAACTGGCGGTCGAAATGATCCTCGATCACGCCCTTGTTGCGCCCGGTGACGAACACGAAGTGCTCGATGCCGGCCTCGCGCGCCTCGTCGACCACGTACTGGATCAGCGGCTTGTCGACGATGGTCAGCATTTCCTTCGGCATCGCCTTGGTGGCGGGCAGCACGCGGGTGCCGAGGCCGGCGACCGGGAATACGGCTTTGCGGATTTTCATTTTTCGGACGTCTTGATCTTAAAGGGAGGTTGAGTGGGCGGGCGGGTGTTAGCAGATTTCGGACGCGCAGCGATATAACGCCGAATGCCGCTTTTTCGGGCTGGTTAAAGCGGGCGCTGACCGAAAAAAGCCGATTTGTTAAGATGATCGAAACCCTGACCCATCCTTCTTGGTCCGGCACTGGCGGATCACTGGACAGTCGATGACGGCAACGCGCGCAGAAAAGCCCTGGCGAAAGCCTTATGTCTGGATCGCCGCGGCCGGCTACCTCATTTGGGGGATCGGCGCGGCGGCGCAGACTGCGTCCGGCGGCGGCCCGTTTCAGCTGCCGAGCTTCATCACCGGTTCGACCCCGCCGCAGACCCCGCAGGCACCGCCGCCGTGGTCCGGCACCGACGGCGCCTCCGGCCATCCCCTGATGACCGCGCAGGCGATCCGCGACGCCGCCGCCAACTTCGATCGCTGCCTCGCCAACTACTGGCCGGAGGCCTCAAAGCGCGGCATCACCGCCGATAACTACCAGCGCTTCACGCAAGGCCTGACGCCGGATCTGCGCATCATGGACCTGCTCGACGCGCAGCCGGAATTCACCAAGGCGGTGTGGGACTATATCGACCTGCTCGTCACCGACGAGCGCATGCAGCGCGGCCGCGAGCTTCTCGCCCAGTACAAGCCGATCTTCGACGCCGTGGAAAGATCCTACGGCGTCGACCGCTACATCATCGCGTCGATCTGGGGCGTCGAGTCGAATTATTCGACCATGGGCGGCGATCGCAGCGTGGTGCGCTCGACCGCGACGCTCGCCTGCGTCGGCCGCCGCCAGGCGTACTTCAAGGACGAATTCCTCTCGGCCCTCGAGATCCTGAATCACGGCGATCTCAAGCCCGAGCAGCTGGTCGGCTCGTGGGCCGGCGCGTTCGGCCCGACGCAGTTCATGCCGACCGCGTTCAAGCGTTACGCGGTTGATTTCGACGGCGACGGCCGGCGCGACGTAGTCGACGACGTCGGCGATCTCATCGCCTCGACCGCGAACAATCTCAAGAAGGACGGCTGGGTGCCCGGCGCGAGCTGGGGCTACGAGGTCGAGGTGCCGCAAAATTTCAATTACATGTACGCCGACCGCGGCAAGGTAATGAGCGTGGCGCAGTGGCAGCAGCTCGGCATCCGCCGCCCCGGCGGCGGCGCGTTCCCGCGCGCGAGCGATCAGGCCTATCTGCTCGCGCCTGCGGGCGCGCAAGGTCCCGGCTTCCTGATGCTGCAGAATTTCCGCGTCATCCTGCGCTACAACCCGGCCGAGGCCTATGCGCTCGCGATCGGCCACTTCGCCGATCGGCTGCGCGGCGGCGCGCCGTTCGTGCAGCCCTGGCCGCGCGACGAGCGCGTGCTCTCGCGCGACGAGCGTCTCGAGCTGCAGCAGCTCCTCGTGCAGCGCGGCTTCTACCAGGGCGACCCCGACGGCCAGATCGGCGCCAAGACCCGCGACGCCTTGCGCAATTTCCAGGCCTCGATCGGCCAGCCGGCGGATGGTTTTGCTTCGGCGGGAATGCTCGAGCGGTTGCGGGCGGGACGGTAGGGCTCTCGGAGTTGTCCCCGCGAACGCGGGGACAAGAGGGCGAACCCGCCAATTGAAAAAGGGCCCGCCGGCTCTATGGTGGGAACGTTCGGAAAGGCATGCGGCGCATGAAGTACATCGTTGCCGTCATCTTGCTTGCCGTTGCGGTCGGCCTTTGGGGCTCCGCGCTTGGAATTTATTACGCGGGGACGCTGGGCGGCACTCCGGAGACGCCCTGCAGCAGGAGCAGCTGCTAGCCTGGTCCGCGCCAGCGGTCGATCTGGAACAGGGCTAGTCCCCGCAATTGACATGATTTCCCGGCACTTTAACCACGCCCTTGACGGGTCGTGGAAAGCCGCCCTTATGAGCGCGAAAGTCCCTGAAACCACATCGATTTTGGTGTATTTTCATGGGCGCAAGTCGCGGTCATGGCCGGGCAAGAGCGCGAAGCGCGTCTTCGCGCTAGATGTCCCGGCCATCCACGGTCTTGCTCTTGGTGAGATGAAAACGTGGATGCCCGGCACAAGGCTGCACAAGGCCGGGCATGACGGAAAGCAGAGCCGAACCTGAACGCATGAACCCCCGCCGCACCCGCACCCTGCGCAACTTCCGCCGCCGCGGACCGCTGATCGCGGTCGCGGCCGCCGCGGTGATGCTGCTCGGCATCGGCGTGCCGGCCTATGCGCAGTTCTTCCCGTTCGGCGGCCCGCCGCGGCCGCCGCGGCCGGTGCAGCAGGCGCCGCAGCCCTACGGCGGCTTCGGCGGCGGCACCTTTCCGTTCTTCAACGGCTATGAGCAGCCGCGGCCGCCGCCGCAGATCGACTACAGCCACGCGCCGCGCCCGGAAAAAACCGACAACGTGCCGGAGCGCTTCGTGCTGGTGCTCGGCGACTCGATGGCCGACTGGCTCGCCTACGGCCTCGAAGACGCCTTCAGGGAACAGCCCGACATGGGCGTGACCCGCAAGCACAAGACGGTGTCGGGTCTCATCAAGTATCAGCCGAAGGGCGAGCCGTCGGACTGGATCGCGGCGGCAAAGCAGATCGTGCCGGCCGAGAAGGCCGACGTCATCGTCGTCATGCTGGGCTTGAACGATCGTGTCGCGATCCGCGACACCGGGCCCGATCCCAAGACCGAGCCGAAAGCCGGCGACAAGAAGAAGGCCGACGCCGCCAAATCTGAACTGCAAAGCCTGACGCCGCCAAGTCTGATGCTGCAAAGCCGGCGACGCCAAGACCGATACGAAATCCGGCGATGCCAAGCCCGGCGACGCCGCCAAACCCGCCGACGACCAGCAGGCCGCCGACGACGACGTCGACGACAAGCCCGCGATCATCGCGCCGGAAAAAAGCACGCGCGTGCCGAACGGGCTCTACGAATTCCGCGACGAGCGCTGGGTCGAGCTCTACAATAAGAAGATCGACGACATGATCGCCGTGCTCAAGACCAAGGGCGTGCCGATCGTGTGGGTCGGTTTGCCGGCGGTGCGCGGGCCGAAGGCGACGTCGGACATGCTGTTCCTCGACTCACTCTATCGCGAGGCCGCCAACAAGGCCGGCATCACCTATGTCGACGTGTGGGACGGCTTTGTCGACGAAGGCGGCCGCTTCATGCAGCGCGGCCCGGACTTCGAGGGCCAGCCGCGCAAGCTGCGCTCGGACGACGGCGTCTACTTCACCACCGCCGGCGCGCGCAAACTCGCCCACTATGTCGACCGCGAGATCGAGCGCGTGCTCGCCAACCGGTCGGTCTCGATCGTGCTGCCCAACGAGCCGGCGCTGCCCGACACCAGCGTGCGCCCCGGCGTTGCGGCGCCGCGACCGCTCGCAGGCCCGATCGTGCCGCTCGCCGACGCTGCGGTGGAGAGCGATGCGCTGCTCGGCGGCCCCGGCTCGCGTCCCGCGCAGGTCGATCCGCTGGCGCAGCGCACGCTGGTCAAGGGCGAAGCGTTGCCGGTGCTCGCCGGCCGCGCCGACGATTACATCTGGCCGCGCCGCGACATCGGCCGCATGGATGCGTCAAAGGATGTGCCGACCGCGAATGCCGCGCCTGACGCCGCATCCGGCAAGCAACCGCAAAGCGGGCAGCAGGTGCTGTCGCCGGGGCAGCAGCCGCTGCTGCAGAAGCGCCGCCCCGCGCTGACGACGCAAAACCCGAGCTCCGGCCCGGGCTTCTTCTCGCTGTTCCGCCGCCCGCTGCAGCAGCCCCAAGTCCAACAACCACAAGTGCAGCAGCCGCGCCCGCCGCAACCCGGCCAGCCGCAGCCGATCCGCCCGCCCGGCTACATCAACCGCGCCGCCTCAGTGCCGCCGCCCGGCATCGCGCGGTAGGTTTTTCCTCGCACGCAGATAACTCTATTACCCTCCCCCTTGTGGGGAGGGTGGCTCGCGCAGCGAGCCGGGTGGGGGTCCATCGTGGGACTTCCGCCTCGCGACTCACTGCGACCCCCACCCCTTACCCCTCCCCGCAAGGGGGAGGGGAACAACAGCAGCCGTGACGCCGCATTCCGTTGCACGCTTCAATCTCCCCGCATCTCGCTCTATCCTCGGCCGCAAACCAAAAGCCGTCCCGGAGGAAACCATGCCCGTCACCATCCGCCCGCTGCATCCCCTCTTCGCCGGCGAAGTCTCGGGCGTCGACATTTCAAAGCCGCTCTCCGCGGAAGAAGTCGCCGCGATCGAAGCCGGCATGGACAAATACGCGGTGCTGGTGTTCCACGGCCAGAACATCACCGACGCGGAGCAGATGGCGTTCTCGCAGAATTTCGGCCCGCTGGAGGAGGCGCGCGGCGGCAACGTGACGAAGCCCGAGGACAAGCGGCTCGGCACCGGCATGAACGACGTCTCCAATCTCGGCAAGGACGGCAAGCCGCTCGCCCGCGACTCACGCCAGCGGCTGTTCAACCTTGGCAATTCGCTGTGGCATTCGGACAGCTCATTCCGATCGACGCCGGCGAAATACTCGCTGCTGTCGGCGCGCATCGTCAACAAGAAGGGCGGCAACACCGAGTTCGCCGACATGCGCGCGGCCTATGACGCGCTCGACGACGAGACCAAAGCCGAGATCGAGCCGCTCGTCTGCGAGCACTCGCTGATGTATTCGCGCGGCTCGCTCGGCTTCACGGATTACACCGAGGAGGAGCAGCGCGCCTTCAAGCCGGTCAGGCAGCGCCTGGTCCGCACCCATCCGGTGACGGGGCGCAAATCGCTCTATCTCTCCTCGCACGCCGGCGCGATCACAGGCCAGCCGATGCCCGAGGCGCGGCTGTTGCTGCGCGATCTCGCCGAGCACGCGACGCAGCCCAGATTCGTCTACGTCCACAAGTGGGCGCTGCACGACCTGATCATCTGGGACAACCGCCAGACCATGCACCGCGTCCGCCGCTACGACGAAACCCAGCCACGCGACATGCGCCGCACCACCGTCGCCGGCGACGCGCCGACGGTTGCTCAACAAGCCGCGGAATAAGGGGCGAATTTCTGAGTTCGTCATGCCCCGCTTCAAGTCTGGCGAAGCAATTGCTTCGCCATAGGCATCCAGTAACCCGCAGCGCCGGGGAGCATCACCAACGTCTCGAGTACTGGATCGCCCGGTCGAGCCGGGCGATGACAGCCCGTGGGGTGGGCAAAGCCAACGGGTCCGAAAGAGCACCTTTGCCGTTCGCGGTATCCACAACTGCGCGTGCTCGCGCCTTTCCCCTTTGGCAAAATATTAAGAGGCCCCGACGACGATGGGAAAAACCAGGGTCGACCAGGCGAATGCAAGACCTTCCCGAGCAAGACCTTCCGAAGCAAGACCTTCCCGGTCGTCTGGCGAGCCCTCGAGCATACGACGATTCAGGCTCCGCCTACCGCTCGGCCTTTCGACAGGGCGCGACGCTGGTGCCGAGGATGCTCTGCCTGGTTGAACGGCGAGCCGAAGGCCACAGCGGGGGCGATCCGGCGGCACCGGTCGTCGTCAGCCGGCCCAACAATCAGGCGAAGGAGCCCTGGAGGAGTTTGGCTGGGGTCGAGCATGCCGTCGAAGCGGAATTCCTGCGCCCCGTCCTGCTCGGCGAGAACATCCTGCCGTTCCGGGTCTTATCTCCGCCGGAGGGCGTCATCCCCGTTGCCGGATCGACCGTGCTGGATGCGCAAGCCGCCGCCGCTCGCGGCTTTGCCGGCTTGCAGGGCTGGATGTCGGCGGCCGAGGCGGCGTGGGACGCCAACTCGGAACGTGACGGCATGAAGCTGACGGACCGGTGGAATCATCACGACGCGCTGGCGGCGCAGTTTCCGCTCGCGCCCCTGCGCGTCATCCTGGCGGCATCAGGCGCAATTCCTGCGGCTTGCCTGATCCGTCGGTCTCCGGCCGTCATCGAACATGGGCTGTGCTGGTCCGCCGTCGCGACCGAGGACGAGGGACGATATCTGCTTGCGGTGTTCAACAGCGAAACCACGCGCACCGTCGTCAGGGAGTTGCTGGCGCGCGATCAATGGGAGGCTCCTTACTTCGACAAGGTCGTCTTCACGCTGCCAATTCCCGAATTCGATCGCGCGAATTCCCTTCATGCGGAGCTGGCCGCGACCGCCGCGGAAGCAGAACTCGCCGCCGCTGCTGTCGCAATTCGCGAACCGGCAAAGTTTCAAAGAGCGCGCCAATTGATGCACGAAACCCTGACGGCGCTTGGAATCTCCGAGCGGATCAATTGGCTGGTTGCTCAGCTGCTGAGAGGTTGATCAAGCCAGGACGTCAGCCAGACCATGCACCGCGCCCGCCGCTACGACGAGAGCAAGCCCCGCGATATGCGCCGCACCACAGTGGCCGGCGATGCGCCGACGGTGGCGCAGCAGGCGGTGGAGCAAGGGGAACCTCTTTTCCCTCGCCCCGCTTTAGCGGGGAGAGGGTCGGGGTGAGGGGCCGCTATCCGCGAATCCTGAGCACGTGATGATGGACCGCGATGAGCCAGGAGTCGTCCCCGCGAAAGTCTGGCGAAAGCAAAGCTTTTGCCAAAGGACCCATAATCCCTGTGCTGATTGAGCCAGGCGGCGTTCGCTTACAATCGGGTTAAGCCGGCCGAGGCGCCAATCGTTTGCAACCGGTGCGCGTCAACGTATGATCCGTCTCGCGCACAAAACCGAACCGGGGGACGCCAATGAAAGCTCTGTTTCTCGCAATGATCTGCCTGTTCGCCGTCGCCGCAATCGCACCAGCGGTCGCGCAGACGGCCGGCAAGACCTGCACCACGACCTGCAGCGGCAACGCGAGCAACGGCGGCAAAACCTGCACCAAGACTTGCCGCTAATACGGGCTCCCAGCGAAGCCGGGTAGGGTGGGCAAAGCGAAGCGTGCCCACCGCCTCTCGCCTCTTTTCACGCCGCGCCCGTCACGGCGGCAGCGCAATCGTTTCAACCTTCGACAGGTCGAGCTTGCTCGATGCGCCGTCGATATCGAGCCCGACGACCTCGCCTTTGGCGTCCAGATCGACAACGAGTCCTTCGACGATCTCCCGTGTCTCCACGCCGGGCACATCCTTCAGCTCAATGTAGAGACTGTCCGTCTCGGGATAATAATGCAGCTTCATGGCTCAAGCTCCCCGAAATTTCCGTCGAAGATCGCATCACCACGATCGGCAACCTCTATCCTCATGGTGAGGAGCGCTGCGTAGCGCTGTTGCGCGAAGCAGGGCGTCTCGAACCACGAGGCCCGTGCTGCCACCTGCACACGCAACTCACGCCGCGCGCCTGGCGACCCGCACTTCGAGCTGCACGCCGGTCTTCTTCTGCAGCACGCGCAGCACGCCCGAAAGGTTCGCCGCTGTCGGGTTGCCGTTCGGACCGAACATCCGCATCAGGCTCTTGGGCGGCGTGCCGGTAGCTTTGGCGAGCGCGGCAAATCCGATCGTCGCGTTGATGTAGTCGCGCAGCACCGCGCGCGCGGTGTCGGCATCGCCGGAGATCAGCGTTTGCACGGCTTCCTGGAACAGCGCCTGCCGGAACGCCGGGTCGGCTTCGATTCGGCTCTTGATGAATTCCTTGAAGCTCTTGGTCAGAACCATTTGCCCGCCTCATCCGCGTTCGCGCGCTTTGCGCGCCTTGTAGTCGGTCCACCGTGCCTTCGCTGTCGCAATGTCGTGGTCCTGTCGTTTCTTGGTACCGCCGCCGAGCAGGATGACGAGCAGCTCGCCGTCCTGTCCGAAGTAAACGCGATAGCCGGGGCCGTAATCGAGCTTCAGCTCCGCCACTCCGCCGCCGACCCCTTTCACCTGGGAGCGGTTGCCACGCGCCAGACGCGTCAGCGAAACGTTGACCTTGGCCTGAGCCTGCGGATTGAGATCCGCAAACCAGATCTGGAAGGGAAGCCGACCGCTCGGCTCGGCGTAGGATCGGATTTCGATCTCATCCATAAAGTATCATTTATGTTACTTTTATCAAGGGGCTCGTCGAGCGGCTTTTTGCAGCGGCGCCCGGCGACACCAAAACTGCGCTAGGCTGATAGAACTTGCCACTAGAACTTGCCACGCAAGGCTTTGGCGATGAAGAAGCGGGCGTGAGGCAAGGGCGCCAGGGGTGCGCAAAGCGAAGCGTGCCCACCCTTATCCGACAAAACGCCGCTTACGCCGCCTTCACCTGCCTGATCTTGTCGAGCTCCTGCCCAGCCTCGTTCCTCGCAGTCCGCAGATCGAACTCGTTTTGCAGGTTGAGCCACAGCTGCGGCGAGGTTCCGAGCGCTTTTCCCAGCCGCAGCGCAGTATCGGCGGTGATGCTGGTTTGCTCGTTTGAGATCCGCTCGATGCGCGTGCGCGGCACGCCACAAATCTTTGCGAGTTTGAGCGCGGAGAGCCGCATTGGCCGCAGGAATTCCTCGCGCAGCACTTCGCCGGGATGCAGGGGAGCAAGTTTTTTCTTCATGGCCGTTGGTCCTCTGTCCGCGTCGTGCCTCAGTGATAATCCGTGATCTCAACGTTCAGCGCATGTCCCGGAAAAGTGGATACCGGTTTTCCGATGAGGACATGCGCAAACCAATAAATCCAGCGAGTATCTCGATTCCATCGAGATACTCGCTGGGACCATTGCTGGTCCAGACAAAACAAACACGAAACTGGTCGTTGATCCGGATCGAGTATTGGCCCTTCCGGTCACCTTTCAAGGCCTCGAGCCGATTGCCCGGCGGCGACCGCAGGTCCGAAACGGACGTCGCGGCGTTGAGATAGCCGAGCTTCCGTCGCGCCACCCTGGCGATAGCTTCGGGAAACCCTTTTGGGATCGCATCATTGAAGACGGCCTCAGTGATCTTGTCCTTGAAGCCCCGGATCATCCACTTTATGTATCATAATATGATACATTTTAAAGAAGCGCTTTGGCGCGGCAACCCCCGGCGCCGCGCGTCACATCATTTCGATGAGGTACTGCCATGCCAAGGAAATCCGCAAAATCCTCCGCGCGTTCCCTTAAGATCGCGCTGGACCGATCCTGACGACGCGCCTGAAGTCACCGACGCGATGCTTAAGCGCGCCACGCTCTACGAGGGCGACAAGGTCATCCGCCGCGGCCGGCCGCCCCTCGGCGAAAAGCCGAAGCAGCCGGTCACGCTGCGGCTCGACGCCGACGTGATCGCCGCCTACCGCGCCACCGGCACCGGCTGGCAATCGCGCATCAACGCAGATTTGCGCCGCGCGCAGAAGCTGAAGAAGCGGGCGTGAGCCGGTGCCGCGCCCGGCGAAGCTCGCAGAGCGAAGCAGAGTGGCGCAACAGGCCGCGGAGTAGGGGAGGGGCGAAGTTCTAGCCACGCCGTATTTTCGAACGCTTGGACGCCCTACGTTTGGGCTTCGTCGGGATCTCCGCAAGAGCCTTGCCGCCGCGGAGCCAGTTGATAACTTTCTCTGCCGTCGCGTCTGCATTAGAGGGGGACAAGACACATTCCCAGACGATAGCGACCCTCCATCCCGCCTTCCGGAGTGATCTGAAATTCTGTTTATCGCGGGAGATTGTCCCTTTGAATTTCGCATTCCAGAATTCAGTGTTCGACCCGGGCGTGGTGCAATAGATGCAATTACTATGGCGATGCCAAAAGCATCCCTGTACCTGTATTGCAGCGCGATAACTTGGAAGCACGAGATCAGGCCGGCCGGGAAGCCCTTTGGCATGCAGTCTGTAACGCAGGCCCCTCGCATGGAGCGCGCGGCGCAGCAAAAGTTCAGGCTGCGTATTCTTACCTCTTATGCCCGCCATCATTCGGGAGCGGGTGGCCTGGTCGACGACGTCGGGCATTCACCGAATTCCTTGGCAATTAATCGCGGTTTGTTCAATTATGGGTTGCAGGGCAAAGGAACCGGAAGATCCAATGGAGCGGCAATTTGCTGTTGTTGATTTGTTCGCAGGGCCGGGAGGCCTCGCGGAAGGCTTTTCGAGTTTTTCGAACAACGACGGATCGCCGGCGTTCAAGATTGTCCTTTCGGTTGAAAAAGAAGCATCGGCATTTCAAACTCTGCGTTTGCGCAATTTTTTGCGGCAGTTCTCAAGCCGACTTCCATCTGAATACTACAGCTTTCTGAACGGAGAGGTCGGTGAGCCAAATTGGGGAGAGTTGTACCCAGCCCAATGGACGCGCGCTTGCCATGAAACATTGCAGCTGGAGTTAGGAGCTCCCGGGGTTCATCAGATTTTGGATGCGAGATTAGCTCAAATTAGCGGATTCATGGCGGCGACGTCATTCTCGTCGGAGGACCTCCCTGCCAAGCTTATTCGCTAGTCGGTCGAGCTCGAAACAGGGGCGTGCCAAATTACGAGCCGAGCAGCGATCATCTGGCCTGCACCCGGTTCGGTTGACACCCGCTTAAGCTAATCCGGCCTGCCTCTCGAACTCCATAGGACTTAGATATCCGATCGTCGAGTGCCGACGTTTCGGATTGTAGAAGCGCTCGATGTAATCGAACACATCAGCTTTGGCCTCGTCGCGTGTTCGATACACCTTCCGTGTGGTTCGTTCGGTCTTCAGCGACGAGAAGAAGCTCTCCCATCGCCGCATTGTCCCAGACATTGCCCGAGCGGCTCATTGAGCAGACCACGCCATTGTCGGCCATCAATCGTTGGAACTGTTCGCTGGTGTATTGGCTGCCGCGGTCAGAGTGATGCAAAAGCGCGTCAGGTTTGCCACGGCGCCAGATCGCCATCACCAGGGCATCGGTAACGAGTTGTGCGGTCATCGCTGCATTCATCGACCAGCCGACAACGCGGCGAGAGAACAGATCGATGACAGCTGCGACATAGAGCCAGCCTTCTGCCGTCCAGACATAGGTGAAGTCGGCAATCCATTTGCGGTTGGGCGCCGCTGCTTCAAAGCTGCGGTCGAGCACATTGGCAGCGACGGCGGTCGCCTGCCGCTCACCCAGATCAGGCGGCAGGCGCCGCCGTCGCGGGCGTGCCCTGAAGCGCTTGCAGTCGCATCAATCGCTCGATCCGATGCAGTCCACACGAGACCCCTTCAGCAAGCAGATCGCGCCAGACCCGCCTGGCTCCATAGGTGCGGTCGCTCGCCAGGAAGCTGGCACGAACCTTCGCACCGATCTCCTCGTCGTTGCGGCTGCGCTCACTGCGTGGCCGTGTCAGCCAGGCATAGAACCCACCCCGCGAGACACCGAGCGCCTCGCACAACCACTCCGCCGGCCAAATCCCCCGGTGCTTCGCGATGAAGGCGAACTTCACATCAACTCCTTCGCGAAGTAGGCCGCGGCTTTTTTTAGGATGTCCCGTTCGGCCTTCAGCTTGGCAACCTCGCGCTTCAGCCGCGCGATCTCCTGTTGCTCAGGCTTCATCTGGCCATGACCGGGGAACGCCTGCTGCGGATCGTCCGCGAGCTTCTTCACCCAGTCACGTAGTTGCGTAGGATGAACACCAAGGTCTGCTGACGCCTGCGCATACGAGACGCCACGCTCCTTGATCAGCCGTACCGCCTCAAGCTTGAACTCTCGTGTGTACTGCCGCCTCTCCATAACCCACCTCCTGCTCCATCAAACACCTTAACTCGGTGTCTGCGGAACCGGGTGCAGGCCACACGGGGGCGGAATGATGTTCCAGCTGCTGTTCCCCCGCCTGAGCAATCTAGGAGCTGAGCAGCTCCTAGCAGAACGTGCTTTTGAGCCATCAAGTCCCGATCTTCTCACCGGAAGCGCGCCGGCTTTTATTTCTTGGGCTGCAACTGGAGGCCGGCGTATATCCGCGGACGAACTGAAGCGTCTCCGGAAGTCGATCCTTGAGATCGCTGCAGCGTCAGGTTTCCCAGAGTCCAATAGCCAATTGCAGCGCGCTTCCTTTGACCAGAAATGCGCGACTTTCCTAATCGAGCAATCGAACATACCCACTGGTGAGGGCTTGAGAGATGACGTTTGGGCTTACCTAACCGTGGTGTTAGTTCGCGATGTTTGTATCTGGCGCTTTCCAGGGCCACCGAAGGAAAGAATCCTTGGTGGAGTAAGAAATACACTACAAAGATTGTGGCTGAGAGGGCTGGCATTCGATCGAGGAGCCGGTCATTCAAGCCGATGGGAGTTCTTGTCGATCCTGTCAGAGGACGCAATGGTGCAGGTTACCGAACGCCCTTCGGTGGCAGCAAATCGTCCGTTAGCGCGCGCAATTGCCGAGTGCTGGCTTGAGACGTCCAAGCGGATTGGAAGGTCGAACATGGAAAACGTCATGAGAGCTGCAGTCCGAAACATAAGAATTTCGAATGAGGTCATCCTCTTTGCTGCGCTTAAGGAGGAGGAGATCCGCGCTTCGGTCCGTGAACATTTCCAAAAAGCTGCACGTAGTGGTGCTTGAACCTGACACTCGCTTGTTGAAATTAAGTTGACTTGTATGTCGTTTAGTGTAATATCCGTCCTTGGTCAAGGATCATTCCCCTGTGGCGCCACGCAGCGAACGGCCTCGGCCAGTAACAACCGTTTGCAGGGAAAGCCGGGGTAAGCCCGGTTGAACCCTACTTCTCGCAGGCGCTTCTTTGTTTTTCTTGCCTCGCGAGACAAATCGGGTGCAGCCGCACCCGGCTTTCCCTGCGCCTCTCGCAAGACGCGCGCGACAATTTGAGCAAGCCTCGGGCACTTCGTGCCGCGGGATGATTTTGCGTGTCTGGTCGCGTGTGTTTGGGCTGTGGGCATCGCCAACGGGTCCGCGCGAAGCGCGGCCCGATGACAGGCTCCGCGATGGGCCGGTAGGGCGCAATAGCGAAGCGTATTGCGCCGCGCGCGGTCGTGTATCGGCGGAATACGCTTACGCTATTCCGCCCTACGCCGCCGCTCGCAAGACCCCGCAAAATCGGGCGAAAACCGTCGCATCCTCAGCGACTTGCGCGGCGGCGGTGGTCGGTCAGATCGTGCCTGCTACCGCCCGCCGCGCGCAGCGATGCGCTGGCGGCCGAAATCCTCAGGCCTTGCTTCGCTGACCACGTGGCTCGCCGCAGGCTGCAGCTCGTCGAGGAAGATCGGCCGCGCGAAATAATAGCCCTGCGCGTAGCGAATCTTGGTCGCGGCTTGCAGGTAGGCGAGCTCCTCATGCGAACTCCACGCCCTCGGCGATCACCGTCATCCCGAGCGCTTCGGCGAGCGACACGATCGCGCGCAAAATGCCCTGGCTGCGCGGGCGCTTGTGGATGTCAAAAATGAAGGAGCGGTCGATCTTGATCTCGTCGGCGGTGATGTCGGCCAGCGCCGACAGCGAGGAATAGCCGACGCCGAAATCATCGATCGAGATGCCGACGCCGAGCCTGCGCAGCATCGGCAGCACCTCGGTCTGGAAATGCGCCTTGGCGAGAAACGCGTCCTCGGTGACCTCGATGATGAAGCGCTTCGGGCAGCCGGTCGCTTTCAGCGCATGGGCGAACGAGGTCATGAACGCGACATCGCCGGCCTGCTTGGCCGCGACATTGATTGAGATCGAAGTGTCCTTGCCGAACGCGTCGTTGACGAGGTCGATCGACTTCATGATCTCGGCGAGCACGAGATGCGTCAAGTCGTCGATCAGGCCGAGCTCGACCGCAAGATCGATGAACGAGCCCGGCGCCTGGATCTCGCCGCGATCGTCCTTCAGGCGCACCAGCGCCTCGATACCCCTGATATCCCGGGTGCGGATATCGACCTTGGGCTGGAACACGCAGCGGAATCGCTTCTCGAGAATCGCAACGCGCAAGCTCTGTTCGGTCTCGGTGCGCGCGGCCGCCTCGCGCTCCATGCTGGCGTCGAAGAACAGCGCATTGCCCTTGGTCTCGTGCTTGACGCGGTACATCGCGATGTCGGCGTTCTGGCGCAGTTGCTTGAAGCTCGAGCCATGGTCCGGATAGAGGCTGACGCCGATCGAGGCGGCGGCAAAGATCTCCGAGCCTTCGATGAAGAACGGCGTCTTCAGCCTGTCGACGAGGAAGTCGATGAATTCGGAAACCTCGTTCTGGCTCAGCACCGGCGACAGCAGCAGGAGGAATTCGTCGCCGGAGATTCTGGACAGCGTGTCGGTGCGCCGCAGATCGCGCGACAGGCGCTTCGCCACCTCGACCAGCAGCGCATCGCCGGCGGCGTGGCCGTAGTAGTCGTTGATGTGCTTGAAGTTGTCGATGTCGAGGAAGGCGAGCGCGAAGCGTGGCGTGTCGGGCAGGCTGAGGAGGTGGCCGGCGTGCTGCTCGATCAGCTTGCGGTTCGGCAAGTCGGTGAGCTCGTCGAAATAGGCGCGGCGGAACAGCTCGGCCTCGGTCTGCTTCTGCTGGGTGATCTCGACCGAGCTCGACAGCAGCATGCGCCGCTCGGCGATCCAGACCGGCCGGTGCGTGGTGAGGAACACCCGCTCGCCGCGGCTCGTGGCGATGATGTCCTCGCAGGCGACCGATTTACCGCTGCGCAACAGCTCGCTGCAGGCGTCGCTGCGATTGGCCAGCGCCTGCGGCCGGCGCGGAGGCGGGCCGGCCAGCAGCTGATCGATCGGGATGTTGAACTGGTCCGCGGCGGCTTGGTTGGCGAACACGACGCGACCCTGCGCGTCCATCGCCGTCATCGCCGTCGGCAGCATCGCAAACACGTCGCGCAGCGCGTCGAGATCGGCGAACACGTCGCGGCCGGCGCCGGATCGCTCCGGCGGCGCAAAGCCAGATTGTGCAGCGGGTGATGCCGCCTGTCCCATAGTGCCCCGACCAACGATGTGGCGCGAGATTGCCCCGACACGGAACCTTGCACCGGTTCGGTTACAGCTTTGGTTAACCGGCAACGGGAAAGTCGCCGCCGCGACGCCGGATCGCGCCCTCGCGCAATCACGCGTCGCGTTGCCGTTAACAGAGCGTGAATGGGGATTCGTTTGTGAGGCGCGTGAGGAGTCGCTGTCCCCCTCCCCCTTGTGGGGAGGGGTTAGGGGTGGGGGTCGGAGAGAGTCGCGAGGCGGAAGTCCCACGATGGACCCCCCTCTCCCAACCCTCCCCCACAAGGGGGGAGGGAGCACTCAGTCACAACGGCAGCGTGCTCGATCCCATCAGGAATTTGTCGACATGATGGGCGCACTGGCGGCCCTCGCGGATCGCCCACACCACCAGCGACTGGCCGCGGCGCATGTCGCCGGCGGCGAACACCTTGTCGACCGACGTCTTGTAGCCAGCCAGAGCGGCGCGCACGTTGCCGCGCGGGTCGAGGTCGACGCCGAGCGTCTTGAGCAGCCCCTCGTGCACCGGATGCACAAAGCCCATCGCCAGCAGCACGAGGTCGGCCTTGATGTCGAACTCGCTGCCGGGCACCGGCTGCATCTTCGCATCGACATGCACGCAGTGCAGCGTCTTGACCCGGCCGGCCTCGCCGGAGAAGCGCTGCGTCATCACGGCGAATTCGCGCTTGGCGCCTTCCTGGTGGCTCGACGAGGTCCGCATCTTCAGCGGCCAGTTCGGCCAGGTGAGAAGCTTGTTCTCCTTGTCGGGCGGCGCCGGCATGATCTCGAGCTGCACGATCTCGGCCGCGCCCTGCCGCGCCGAGGTGCCGATGCAATCCGAGCCGGTGTCGCCGCCGCCGATCACCACGACGTGCTTGCCGCCTGCGAGGATGTCGCGCGTGCCGTTCAGAGTTTCGCCTGAAACGCGGCGGTTCTGCTGCGGCAGGAAATCCATCGCGAAATGGATGCCGTCGAGATCGCGGCCGGGGACGGGCAGGTCGCGCGACGCCTCGGCGCCGCCGGTCAGCGCAATCGCGTCATATTCGGCGAGCAGCTCCTGCGGGTCGACCGTGACGCCGACATGCGCGCCATAGTGGAAGGTGACACCCTCGGCCTCCATCTGCCTGACGCGGACGTCGATGATCGCCTTCTCCATCTTGAAGTCGGGGATGCCGTAGCGCAAAAGCCCGCCGGCCCTGGCGTGCTTCTCGTAGAGGTGCACGTCGTGGCCGGCGCGCGCGAGCTGCTGCGCGCAGGCCATGCCGGCCGGACCCGAGCCGATCACGGCAACCCGCTTGCCGGTCTTGACCGCGGCGATCTCCGGCTTGATCCAGCCATTCTTCAGCGAGCGGTCGGCGATCTCGCATTCGATCGATTTGATGGTGACCGGATTGTCCTCGATGTTCAGCGTGCAGGAGGCTTCGCACGGCGCCGGGCAAACGCGGCCGGTGACTTCCGGAAAATTGTTGGTCGAGTGCAGGTTGCGCGCGGCCTCTTCCCAGTTGCCGGTGTAGACGAGGTCGTTCCAGTCCGGGATCTGGTTGTTGACCGGGCAGCCCGGCGTGCCCGGCTCGGCCGAGCCGGTGCCATGGCAATACGGGATGCCGCAGTTCATGCAGCGTGCCGCCTGGTCCCGCATCTCCGCTTCAGTGAGCGGCTCGACGAACTCGCGGTAGTTCTGCACGCGCTCGGCGACGGGAGCGTAGCTGCGGTCGTTGCGGTCGAACTCGAGGAAACCGGTAATCTTGCCCATCAGAAAAACTAGAACCCCAACTAACTATGCGCCCACCGCGATCTTCGGCCGTGCGGCCTCTTCCCGCGCCTTCAATTCCTTCAGGGCGCGGCGGAATTCGACCGGCATCACCTTGCGGAATTTCGGCACATAAGCCTTCCAGTCGGCGAGGATCGCCTTGGCCCGCACCGACCCGGCCAGCCGGGCGTGCCGGGTGATCAGGATGTGCAGGCGCTCGACATCGAAGCTGGTCAGATCGGCCATCACGTCGACCCGGCCATGCGCCTCGAGGTCACCCATGTGATGGAACGCGGTCTCGTTGATCATCTCCTCCGACAGCACCGGCTCGAGCTCGACCATCGCCAGATTGCAGCGCTTGGCGAAGGTGTTGTCCTCGTCGAGCACATAGGCGATGCCGCCCGACATGCCGGCCGCGAAGTTGCGTCCGGTGCGGCCGAGCACGACCACGACGCCGCCGGTCATGTACTCGCAGCAGTGATCGCCGGCGCCCTCGACCACCGCGATGGCGCCCGAGTTACGCACGGCAAAGCGTTCGCCGGCAACACCACGGAAGTAGCACTCGCCCTCGATCGCGCCGTACATCACGGTGTTGCCGACGATGATCGACTCTTCCGGTACGATCGCGGAGTTGGCCGGCGGCCGCACGATGATCTTGCCGCCGGAAAGACCCTTGCCGACGTAGTCGTTCGCTTCGCCCTCGAGATCGAAGGTTACGCCCCGTGCCAGCCAGGCGCCGAACGCCTGTCCCGCAGTGCCCTTCAGCTTCACGCTGATGGTATCGTGCGGCAGGCCTTCGTGGCCATAATGCTTGGCGACCACGCCGGACAGCATCGCGCCGGCGGAGCGGTTGGTGTTGTTGATCTCGGCGTCGATCTTGACCGGCGCGCCGCGATCGATCGCGGCCTGTGCGTTGGCGATCAGGGTACGGTCCAGCACCTTCTCGAGGTGATGGTTCTGCGATTCGTTGCGGTAGATCGTGACACCCTTCGCCGCCTTCTGCTTGTAAAACAACTTCGAAAAGTCGAGGCCCTTGGCCTTCCAGTGCGCCACCACGGCATTCTGGTCGAGCATCTGGGCCTGGCCGATCATCTCGTTGAAGCTGCGATAGCCCAGCGCCGCCATGATCTCGCGGACTTCCTCGGCGACGAAGAAGAAGAAGTTGATGACGTGCTCGGGCTGGCCGACGAAGCGCTTGCGCAGCAGCGGATCCTGCGTTGCGACGCCGACCGGGCAGGTGTTGAGGTGGCACTTTCGCATCATGATGCAGCCGGCCGCGATCAACGGCGCGGTGGCGAAGCCGAACTCGTCGGCGCCAAGCAGCGCCCCGATCACGACGTCGCGCCCGGTGCGGAAGCCGCCATCGACCTGCACTGAGATGCGGCTGCGCAGCTTCTCGCGCACCAGGGTCTGGTGGGTTTCGGCAATGCCGATTTCCCACGGACTGCCGGCGTGCTTGATCGAGGTCAGCGGGCTTGCGCCGGTGCCGCCTTCGAAGCCGGAGATGGTGACGTGGTCGGCGCGCGCCTTGGCAACGCCAGCCGCAACAGTGCCGACGCCGACCTCGGAAACGAGCTTCACCGACACCAGGCCGTCCGGATTGACGTTCTTCAGGTCGTAGATCAGCTGCGCGAGGTCTTCGATCGAATAGATGTCATGGTGCGGCGGCGGCGAGATCAGGCCGACGCCCGGCGTCGAGTGGCGGACGCTGGCGATAACAGCATCGACCTTGTGGCCGGGCAACTGGCCGCCTTCGCCGGGCTTGGCGCCCTGCGCCATCTTGATCTGCATCATGTCGGAGTTGACGAGATACTCCGTGGTGACGCCGAAGCGGCCGGAGGCGACCTGCTTGATCGCCGAGCGCATCGAGTCACCGTTCGGCAGCGGCTTGAAACGATCAGCTTCCTCGCCGCCTTCGCCGGTGTTCGACTTGCCGCCGATCCGGTTCATCGCAATCGCGAGCGTGGTGTGCGCCTCGCGCGAGATCGAGCCGAACGACATCGCGCCGGTGGCGAAGCGCTTGACGATGTCCTTGGCCGGCTCGACCTGGTCGAGCGGCACCGGCTTGCGCTTGTCTTCCTCGGCGTTCTTGATGCGGAACAGGCCGCGGATCGTCAACAGCCGCTGCGACTGTTCATTGAGGATCTTGGCATAGGCGCGATAGCGGTCATGCGAGTTGCCGCGCACCGCGTGCTGCAGCAGCGACACTGATTCCGAGGTCCAGGCGTGGTCCTCGCCGCGCGTGCGGTAGGCATACTCGCCGCCGACGTCGAGCGCGGTCTTGAAGACCAGCGAGTCGCTGAACGCGTCGGCGTGACGCCGCGCGGTCTCTTCGGCAATCTCGGCAAGCCCAACGCCCTCGATGCGCGTGTGTGTGCCGGCAAAATATTTTGCGACGAAATCGCTCTTGAGACCGACCGCGTCAAAAATCTGCGCGCCGCAATAGGACTGGTAGGTCGAGATGCCCATCTTGGACATCACCTTCATCAGGCCCTTGCCGATCGACTTGATGTAGCGCTTGAGGATCTCCTTCTCCTCGAGCTTGGCCGGCAGCTTGTCCTTGTTCGCGATCAGCGTCTCGAACGCGAGATAGGGGTTGATCGCCTCAGCCCCGTAGCCAGCAAGACAGGCGAAGTGATGCACCTCGCGCGGCTCGCCGGATTCGACGACGAGACCGACCGAAGTGCGCAAGCCGGTGCGGATCAGATGATGATGCACGGCGGCGCAGGCGAGCAGCGAGGGAATCGGAATCCGGTCGGAGCCCGCCATGCGGTCCGACAGGATGATGATGTTGACGCCCTCGCGCACCGCGGCTTCAGCACGGCCGCACAATTCATCGAGTACCTGGTCCATGCCCGATGCGCCGAGGCCGGCATGAAAGGTTGTGTCGAGGGTGCGCGACATGAAATGCGATTCGGCGAGCGCCGAGATCGACTTGATCTTCTCGAGATCGGCGTCGGTCAGGATCGGC
Organism: uncultured Alphaproteobacteria bacterium; assembly: GCA_963763485.1. Lineage (GTDB taxonomy): Bacteria > Pseudomonadota > Alphaproteobacteria > Rhizobiales > Xanthobacteraceae > CAWCKS01. Next base: position 675,877 of record CAVXOW010000005.1, read on the forward strand.
TGCCGCACCTCGAGCCGCTTGGTGTCAGCCATGCCCTTGAGGTCGAACAGGTTCGGCCGCGGCCCGATGATCGAGACGAGACTCATGACGAGTTCCTCGCGGATCGGGTCAATCGGCGGGTTCGTCACCTGCGCAAAGTTCTGCTTGAAGTAGGTGAACAACAGTTTCGACTTGTCCGACAGCGCCGAGATCGGCGTGTCGTTGCCCATCGAGCCGGTCGCCTCTTCGCCCAGCGTCGCCATCGGCGCCATCAGGATGTTGAGGTCTTCCTGGGTGTAGCCGAACACCTGCTGGCGATCGAGCAGCGCGAGGTTCGAGATCTGTGCGTTCGAGGGTACGTCGGGCAGCTCTTCGACCACGATCTGGGTGCCGGTCGAGCCACTCCTGATAGGGATGGCTCTTGGCGAGTTCGGCCTTGATCTCGTCGTCCGGAATGAGCCGGCCTTGCACGAGGTCGACGAGCAGCATCTTGCCGGGTTGCAGCCGCCACTTGGTGACGATGTGCTCTTCCGGGATCTTCAGCACGCCCATCTCGGACGCCATCACGATGCGGTCGTCCGAGGTGACGAGATAGCGCGCCGGCCGCAAGCCGTTGCGGTCGAGCGTCGCGCCGATCTGGCGGCCGTCGGTGAATGCAATCGCTGCCGGTCCGTCCCACGGCTCCATCATCGCGGCGTGATATTCGTAGAACGCTCGGCGTTCCTCATCCATCAACGGGTTGCCGGCCCACGCTTCCGGAATCATCATCATCACGGCGTGAGCCAGCGAGTAGCCGCCCTGCACCAGGAATTCGAGCGAGTTGTCGAAGCAGGCGGTGTCGGACTGACCCTCATAGGAGATCGGCCAGAGACGGTTGATGTCTTCGCCGTACAGTTCGGACTGCACCGAGGCCTGGCGCGCCGCCATCCAGTTGACGTTGCCGCGCAGCGTGTTGATTTCGCCGTTGTGGGCAATCATCCGGTACGGATGCGCCAGCGACCAGGTCGGGAACGTGTTGGTCGAGAAGCGCTGATGGATGAGCGCAAGGGCGGTCTCGAAGTCCTCCTCGTGCAGGTCGGCGTAGTACTTGCCGAGCTGATCGGCGAGAAACATGCCCTTGTAGACCACGGTGCGGCACGACAGCGACACCGGATAGTAGCCGGCGAGGTTGCGGTCGCGGCGCTGATAAATCGCGTGCGAGATCGTCTTGCGCAGGATGTAGAGCCGGCGCTCAAACTCCTCCTCGGTCTTGATGCGCGTGCCGCGGCCGATGAACACCTGCATATGGAACGGTTCGGTCGGCTTCACGCTTTCGCCAAGCGAGGCGTTGTCGGTCGGCACCTCGCGCCAGCCGAGCAGCGTCAGCTTCTCGGCCTTCACCTTCTCGGTGATGATACTCTTGATGACTTTGCGCCAGGCGGTATCGCGCGGCATGAACAGTGCGCCCACGGCATATTCGCCTGGCTGCGGCAACGCAAAGCCGAGTTCCTTGGCCTTGCGCGCGAAGAATGCGTGCGGGATTTGCACCAGGATGCCAGCGCCGTCGCCGAAGCGCGGGTCGGCGCCGACGGCGCCGCGATGCTCGAGGTTGCACAGGATTGATAGCGCATCAGAAACGATCTGATGCGACTTCTTGCCCTTGATGTTGGCGATAAACCCAACGCCGCAGGAATCCTTTTCGAGCGAAGGATCGTAAAGACCTTCGGCCGGCGGCCGGTACGAATGCTCGACCGGTTTGGTGGTTGGGTCCGCCAACAGCGCTTGCGTGGCGATCTGGCGCTCGAACCCTGACCCGCTCATGCTCTAACCTCGTTACCCCCGACAGGTCGGTCATACTCGGCGGCGCACCTTGGGCGGTCGCGGCACCCTACGGGCCACCGCTCGCGAAAAGCGAGCCAAAATCAGAAGATGGCGGGTCCGGTCGCCAATGACCCCAAAGAGCGACCTGCCTGCCAAACCCGGCACTGCAAACGCCGTGCCGATCAAACGGCAAATTGGGACAGCGTTACTGTCCTAAACGTCACACTGCCAAATTTTCCTTTACCACACAAGCGCCGCGAAGTCCGCATCGCAACCTGAGCACGCTGCGTCCGTCGCGCTTTCCGCCCGAAAATGCACCAAGCGCGCCGCCGGCGGGTCCAAGCACCGCCCAAATTGCGCTCGACTGTTCCAACTGGGCTGGTGGGCGCAAATCGAACGAGGGACCGATGAGGAGCCATGGGATATCAGCGCCGATTTTGGCGCTGCTCGCGGCGACGCTTGCGCTTGGCGCCGCGGGTGCCGCGAATGCGCAGGGTGCACCGGTCTATATCGGGCCTGGCGCGCCGCCGCCGTTCGAACCGCCGCGTTACGTCCGGGCCGAGCCACTGCCGGATGACGTGCTGCTGCCGCAGGAGATTGTTGGCATCCTGCGCTCGACCGGATTCTCGCCGCTGTCAGCGCCGATTCGGCGCGGGCGGTTCTACGTTGTCGCCGCGCTGCATCCCGACGGCGAAGACGGCCAGGTGACGATGGACGCGGTCACCGGGCGCTTCATCCGTTTCGTGCCTGCCGACCTGATCGGCCGCAGCATGGCATCGTATCCACCGCCAACCTATGTGCCGCCGCGGCGTGGGATCTTGCGCCCGCCGATGCCGCTGCCGGGCGTTGCCGCGCGAGCACCGACAACGACACCGGTGCCGACGGCCAGGCCGCCCGCCGCGTCCCAGGCGAACCCGCAGACCGCGAACGCTGCGACCACCAATCAGCCTGCTCAAACGCCTGCCGCCAAACCTGCGGACAGCAAGACGGCGAGCGCGAATGCGAGTGCAAAGCCGGCCGATCCGGTCGAAATCAAGCCAAGCTTCAGCAAACCGGCGGGAGGGCCGGCGTTGCTACCGATGAAGCCGATGCCACCGGCACAGGGTTTCGAATAACTCGGAAAACAGAGCGCCCCGGTCAAACCGGGGCGCTTCGCATTTTCGCCAGCTTACAAGCGCGGGCCGCTTAGGCCGCGGCTTTGGAGCTATCGATCACCTTCTCCGGCGAGCCGTTGCCGATCGGAATGCTGCGCGGCTTCTTGGCTTCCGGAATCTCGCGGACGAGATCAACGTGAAGCAGGCCGTTCTCGAGCGCAGCGCTCTTCACCAGCACATGGTCGGCCAGCTGGAATACGCGCTCGAACGCGCGCGCGGCGATGCCACGATACAGCAGATCGGATTTCTCCTTGCCGTTCTCACCGGCGGATTTCTCACCCTTGATCGTCAGTGTGTTGTCGGTCGCGACGATCGACAGCTCGGGCTCGGAGAAGCCAGAGACCGCAACGCTGATCCGGTAAGCGTTTTCACCGGTGCGTTCGATGTTGTAGGGCGGGTAGCCGGGAGCGGCGTCGCCGGTCACCTGATCGAGCAGGGAAAACAGCCGGTCGAAGCCAATGGTGGAACGATAAAACGGAGCGAGATCAAACGTACGCATGGAGTCCTCCTGTTGAGCGACTGATGTTCGGGATCGTCCTTTTTGAAATCCGGCTCGCCGGATTTCCGCCAAAGGGCGCTCCCGCAGACGACCCGCCGAATGGCCGGGCCTTCGTTCTGCGTGCAGCCTAGAACAGGCCTGCACATCGGTGATATGGGAGGGCCCGTTCGCCGTTCAAGAGGTTTTTCGGGCGCCGTTCCACCCTCGTTCCCCTTTGACTTGGCTGCATTTTCCCGCACGCTCCCGATTCGATGTCGCTCGTTTCGATTCCCGCCAATCCGGTCCCTGAGGATGCCGTCTCCGGGACGATCAAGACGCCGGACGGCGCCGAGATCCGCTTTGCGCGCTGGGCTCCGCCGGCCAATCGCAAGGGCACGGTGTGCATCTTCCAGGGCCGCAGCGAGTACATCGAAAAATATTTCGAGACCGTGCGCGACCTGCGCGAGCGCGGCTTTGCGGTCGCGACGATCGACTGGCGCGGGCAGGGCCACTCGTCGCGCCGCCTGCGCGATCCGCGCAAAGGCTATGTGCGCGACTTCGCCGACTACGAAATCGACATCGAGGCCTTCGTGCAGCAGATCGTGCTGCCGGACTGCCCACCGCCGTTCTACGCGCTTGGGCATTCGATGGGCGGCGCCGTGCTGTTGCGCATCGCGCATGAGGGCAAGCGCTGGTTCGATCGCATCGTGCTGACCGCGCCGATGATCGATCTGCCGGGACGCCGAACGTCGCTGCCAATTCGCATCTTGCTGAAATCGTTGCGCTGGATCGGACGCGGCGGGCAGTACATGCCGGGCGGCACCACCGAGCTGATGGGCAGCGCGACGTTCGTCAACAACCCGGTGACAAGCGATCCCGTGCGTTATGCGCGCAACGCCGCAATCCTCGCCGAGGATCCGACGCTCGGCCTTGCCGCGCCGACGATTGCGTGGCTCGACACCTCGTTTAAAGCGATGCGCGCGTTCAAGGCGATGGACTATCCCGGCCGGATTCGCCAGCCCGTGCTTATCCTGGCGGCGGGCGCCGACACCATCGTGTCGACGCCGGCGATCGAGGAGTTCGCCTATCATATGCGCGCTGGCTCTCAGATCGTGATCTCGGGATCGAAGCACGAGATCCTGCAAGAGCAGGATCGCTATCGCGAGCAATTCTGGGCGGCGTTCGACGCGTTTGTGCCCGGAACGCCGCTGTTCAAGTAATCTCGCATGCTTGGCATCCAAAATCTTGGTATCCAGGACATCGCATTGTTTGTCGCGGCCGGATTGCTGCTCAACATGACGCCGGGACCGGATACGGCCTACATTGTCGGCCGCAGTGTTCAGCTCGGCTGGCGCGGCGGGGCCGCGGCCGCGCTCGGCATAGGTGCAGGCTGCCTTGTGCACATTGTTGCCGCGGCAGTTGGCCTGTCCGCGCTGCTTGCCGCCTCATCGACGGCCTTCGTCGTGGTGAAGTACGCCGGCGCAGCCTATCTCTGCTATGCGGGCCTGCGAATGCTGCTCGTGCGTGGCGAGGTCAACGAGATCAGGCCAGCTGCGGAGATCGCGACGACTCGCGCCGTGTTCTGGCAGGGCGCGCTTACCAATGCGCTGAACCCGAAGGTCGCCCTGTTCTTTCTCGCCTTCCTGCCACAGTTCGTCGGCGCGGCCTCGCCCAACAAGCCGTTGGCGTTTTTGCTGCTCGGCCTGCTGTTCGACGTCAACGGCACGATCTGGAACCTCGGCGTCGCGGCGTTTGCTGCCCGTGCCGGTCGCGCCTTCCGCTCATCTGCGATGTCGGCGTGGATCAATCGGGCGCTCGGCGGGCTGTTTGTCTATCTCGGCATCCGCCTGGCACTGTTCGAAATGCCCTAGGCAAGTCGGGCGATCGTCGATCCGACGAGATACAATCCGAGCAGCAAGATGCCGACAAGGAACCAGCGACGGAACGCGTCGGCGTCGAGCCGCGCGCGCACCAGTTGTCCGATGACCATGCCGACGAAAGCGCCGGCCATCGCAATGCCGGCCGGCAACAGTGTCGCTGATGTGAGCAGGCCGGCGTCGGTTAGATTGTAGGTCATTGCGACGGTCGATACCGTGAAGAAGACGCCGAGCGCCTGCACCAGTTCGTCCTTCTCCATACCGACCGCCTGCATAAACGGCATCGACGGGATCACTTGCACGCCCGTGAAGGCGGCGACAAAGCCGGTGATAAGCCCGACGATGCCCCCGACGGCGTGCTCGCGCGCGCGCGACACGTGGAAGCGGACGTTGCCAAGCCCGATCGCTGCGTAGCTCATGAGCAGCACGCCGAGTACGAGCGTGCCGTAACGCGCGTAAGTGCCGGTCATCAGTCCGGCGCCGAGCCAGATGCCGAGACAGACGCCGACCATCAACGGCCATAGCCGCTTGAAGACGTCTCTCAGGTAGGGGCCTGCAAAAGTTTGCCAGATGTTGGTGACGATGGCCGGAACGATCACGATCGCCAGCGCCTGGGCGGGTGAGATGCGGGTCGCGAGCACCCCAATCGCAACGGTCGGCAGACCCAGGCCCAACAGGCCTTTGACGAAACCGGCGAGGATCAGAACCGCTCCGACCAGGAGCAGAAAGCTCGTGCTCGAGTCAGGCATTGCAGAACGTGTCAGCCCTGCAGGAGTTTGAGCGCCGCCTGATGCACGCGCGGATCGCCGGCTGCGACGATACGGCCGCCATTGTGGGCCGGCGCGCCGTCCCATGTCGTCACGATGCCGCCCGCGCCGGTGATGATCGGGACCAGTGCCGCGATGTCGTAGGATTTGAGTTCGGCTTCAATCACGAGGTCGATATGGCCCGCGGCCAGCATGCAATAGGCATAGCAATCGCCACCGTAGCGGGAGAGGCGGACCTGCTTCTCCACGCGGTCGAAGGCCGTGCGGTCGGCGCCGCGGAACATCTGCGGTGTCGTGGCGAACAATGTCGCATCGGCAAGCGACTCGCAGCGACGCACCGAGAGATGACGCAGACCGCCGTTCGCACCCCGGAAGTTTGCCGCGCCACCGTCGCCGAAAAAGCGTTCCCGAATGTAGGGTTGGTGCATCATGCCAAAGGCTGGCGCGCCGTTGTGCATGAGCGCGATCAGCGTGCCCCAGAGCGGCATCCCGGAGATGAAGGACTTTGTGCCGTCGATCGGGTCGAGCACCCAGACGTATTCGGCGTCAGCGCGCTCATCGCCGAATTCCTCGCCGACAATGCCATGTTGCGGGAATGTCGTGGTGATCAACCGGCGCATCGCCGCTTCGGCGGCGCGATCCGCCTCGGTGACCGGATCGAAGCCGACGCTGGTCTTGTTGTCGACGCCGAGTGAGGTGCGGAAGAACGGCAGGATGGTGTCGCCGGAGACTGTGGCCAACTTGTCGATGAAGGCGGCAAAATCGATGACGGTCACGAATGGCGCTCGTACGTTGACGTTGGCGAAACAGGCCAGCGTCGTTGATGGGCAAAGCCGGTATATAATCGTAGCACGCCATGCAATCGGGCTAACGCGATCCGGCAATGAGCCGTTGGATTGATGCCGCTGCACGAAATTGGGGATATCGTTACTGTCGCTAAACTTCCTTGCATGCTCACTTGTTCGATCGCTTCCGCTCTAACCGATTGAAAGCCGCCGAATTCTCCCCAAATTCCGCGGGTGGCGCGGGAACCGGCCATGCGTTTATTGCATGGGGAAATCTGCTTTGTCCCTTGATTTTTGTGCGCTGCGGCTCCATGTTGTTGCGGTGCGGTAGCGCTTTGCGTTACCGCTGCCCTCCTTGGGCGTTTCCTCCCTAGACTTGGGCCGCTTGTTTACTCAAGCGGCCCCTTTTCTTTTCAGTCCAGTCTTTAAGCAAGGCAGGAAATCTTTATTCGGCGGCGGCCTGGAATGGGCCGAGGGTGTCGAGCGGGAGCTCGGCGCAGGCATCGGCCAGGACCGCGAGGTCTTCGGCAACGCGCGCGAATCGTCCGTTTCGTTCCCTCGCTCGCTCGTCCATGTAGACCGCGCGATTGAGTTCGATCTGGATTGCATGCAATCCGCTGCCCGGGTTGCCGTAATGCTCGGTGATGAAGCCGCCCGCGTAGGGTTTGTTGCGGCCCACGGAGTAGCCGAGCCGTGTCATGGTCTGCTCGATGATGTCAGGCAGTAGCGACGAGCAGCTCGTGCCGTAACGATCGCCGATCACGATATCGGGGCGCCGCGGTTCCTCCCGCGAGACCCCGACCGACGGCATGGAATGGCAGTCGATCAACACGGCGGCGCCGAACCTCTGGTGCACGCCGCCGAGCAGGCGGCGCAACGCGCGATGGTACGGCTTGTAGAGGGTTTCGATACGGCGCAGGGCGTCTTCGACCGAGAGGCGGTCGCTGTAAATGTCCTGCCCGTCACCGACGACGCGCGGGATCGTCCCAAGCCCGCCGGCAACCCGCATTGAGCGCGTATTGGCAAAGCTCGGCAGGCGGCCGTGGAACATGCGCGGGTCAAGCTCGTAAGGTTCGCGGTTCACATCGACATAGGAACGCGGGAAGTTCACCCGCATGACCGCAAATCCCTTCGGCGCAAGGCCCGCGATCAGCTCATCCATGAAGGAGTTCTTCCGACCGGCGCAGCGTCGCCATGTCGATGCGCGTGGTAATCAGGAACTCGTGCGGGTAGGTCGTCCCCGAATGTGGCGAGTTGAAGATAATTGGCGCGCGCCAGCGCGCGGGCTCGACGATGTCGAACGGGGAGGAGAGCTCGCTCCAGTTGTCGGCCATTGTGTTCAAGTCTTCTCCGCCGGCAGGAGGACCAGCATCAAGTCTGACGCTATTCGCATGCGAACCGCTCGCATTTGTCAATAAGCCGGATGCTCCGACTTAAGATTTGTGCTTGGCTTGGAGATGCTTGTGCGTTTCCAGAACGTTTCGCTCGCCTTCACCCGAAATTTACCAGCATCCGGGCAAATAGGAGGCGAATTCACATAAAACCTGCAGCCTTGCGTAACGGTGCCCATGAACAAGAAGATTCTGCTCGCCGAAGACGACAACGACATGCGCCGTTTCCTGGTCAAGGCTCTGGAAAATGCGGGTTTCGCGGTCGCGTCGTTCGACAATGGGCTTTCGGCCTACCAAAGGCTGCGTGAGGAGCCGTTCGAGATGTTGTTGACCGACATCGTGATGCCGGAGATGGACGGCATCGAGCTCGCCCGTCGGGCCGCGGAGCTCGATCCCGACATCAAGATCATGTTCATCACCGGCTTTGCCGCGGTGGCCCTGAATTCCGATTCGGCGGCACCAAAGAATGCCAAGGTCCTCTCCAAGCCGGTGCACCTGCGCGAATTGGTCAGCGAAGTGAACAAGATGCTGGCGGCCTGAGCCGCTATCCGGCGTCCTTGCCTGCTTTCCGTGAAGCCGTTATAGGGACCGAACCCCTCAAGTGCATATCCCGGGATGGCCGAAACCGGCTCTCCGAGGAGATATGCGTAAACTGAAGCAATTCGGGCGCGTAGCTCAGCGGGAGAGCACTACGTTGACATCGTAGGGGTCACAGGTTCGATCCCTGTCGCGCCCACCACGCTTCGCCCTACGGGCTTCGCGTGGCGCAGCCACGCGAAGCCCGCCTGCGAAGTGTGTCCGGCGTAGCTGAAGCAAAGCGAAAGCGAAGACGGACCGGCGCCGATCGGGCGACGCTGGCGCCTCCCAAGCCCACCCCCCATACCCCCTCCAGCATGGCTCCGTTGCGCTGCGGCGGAAAATGCCGCAAATGCTTGGCCTGCCGCTTGCACCGATTAAGGTCGGCGGTCGCGTGCGCCACGCGAACAACATGAACAACACGGCGCCAGGAATCCTTGTCAATGCGATTGGGTGTCTTTCTATTCCACGAGTCGCGCAATCCGTCGCTCGACGGGCAAGTCATCGGCGAAGCCATTCACGAAGCTCAGCTGGCGGAGGAACAAGGCATGGATGCCGTGTTCCTCGCCGAGCATCATTTTGACGGCAACTGCGTCTATGTCGACCCGCCGACATTCGCGTCTGCGCTTGCGATGGTGACGAACCGCATCAAGATCGGCTTCGCCGTCCTGCAGACCTCGCTCTATCACCCGTTGAGGATGGCCGAGCAGTTGTCGCTGCTCGACAACCTGAGCAAGGGCCGCCTGATCGTTGGCCTCGGCCGCGGTAGTCTGGTCAACACCCACGAATATTCCGGTTTCGAGATCGATCCGGCGAGCGCGCAAGAGCGCTTTGAGGAGATCGAAAAGATCCTGATCCAGTGCTGGACCAATGAGCAGGTCGTGCATTCCGGCAAGTACTGGAATTTCGAGATCCCGATGCTGCGCCCGCGGCCGTTCACCAAACCTCACCCGCAGATTCTCCGCAGCGTTGCATCGGAAGCCTCGCTGGCGGCGCAAGCGCGGCAGGGCCGGCCTGTGATCATGGCGGCGGCGACCGCAAAGGGCGCGACGCGCAATATCGCAACTTACCGGACCGCCGCGCGCGAAGCCGGCTACTCGATCGACGCGATCGATCAGGCGATCTCGCAGTGCTGGGTGGCGCGCACCGTGGTGCTGGCGCCGACCGATCAGGAGGCGAACGAGGTCGGCCTGCCGTATTTTCGGCAGATGCAGACCTACCGCGCTGCCCAGAGCACGGCCTTCGAGGCGCGCGCCGCCAAGGCCAACGCCCAGCCGACGCTGCCGGTGCTGTGCGGGTCGCCGGACAGCATGCTCGACGACTTCGTGCAGCTCCGTGACACCGGCATTGGCGGCGTGATCGTCCGCTTCCGCACCGGCCCGATGCCGGCGGATTTTTCGGCGCGCGCATTGCGCCTGTTCATGAAGCACATTGCGCCCGCGATCGGCGAGCGCGTTCCCGCTTGATCGAGCACGCCAGGCGTCCGGTCGGGATCCGACCCGATGCTATGCCCGCTGCTGCGCCGCCGCGCAGTTGCAGATTGCGGAATTGGCTGCTTCCCTGAGCGCCAAAAGAACTGGCGCACCGAGACCTCGACGGCATCGGCACGAGCAGGGAGGACCGCGTGGCGGAAGCTCTATTCGAAACCGACTTCTGGAAGGACGACAAGGCCCGCAAGATCTGGGACGACATCATTCCCGGCGAGCCGCGCCAGACGATTCCCTACGTGCTGACCCACGACGCGATCAAGCTCTACTGCAAGTCGGTCGGCGAGACGCATCCGATTTATTTCGATGAGGTTTTTGCGAAGACGACGCCCTATCGCGGCCTGATCGCGCCGCCGTCGATCCATATTCTCTTGATGTTTGCCTGCACGCCGGCCGACGACTGGATGCGCAGTCCCGGCACGATCAACGCCGGTCAGTCGTGGAGCTACAACATTCCGGCGCGGCCCGGCGATACCATCCGGCTCGAGGCGCGCTGCCTCGACAAGTTCATCCGCAAGGAACGCCTGTTCTGCGTCCACGACAACGTCTTCTTCAACCAGAACAACGAAGTGATCTGTTCGGGCCGCGGCCAAACGATCCGGCCGATGTGAGGATGATGTGAGGATATTGCGGTGACGGCATTCGATGCGTTTGACGTGGGCGAGAAGATCGAGGGACCGAAGTTCGCAGTCTCGCGCGAGTCGATCCGGCTGTTTTGCGATGCCTCGCTCGATTACAACCCGCTGCACCTCGACGACGACTACATGAAAGGCAGTTTCGGCAAGACCAGTTTCGGTGGCGTCATCATGCACGGCATGAACAACTTTGGCCTGCTGACACGGATGCTGACGGATTGGGCCTATCCCGCCGGCGGCATTCAGCGCCGTCTCGAGACCCGCTGGCTGAAGCCGGCGCGCCCCGGCGATACCATCCAGCCGTTCGGGACCATCAAGGCGAAGCAGACCACGCAGAAGTCGCGCTGGGTTCTGATCGATGTTCTCGTCCAGAACCAGGCCGGCGGGCTGATCGCGACCGGCGAGGCGACGATGGAGTTCCCGCCCGGCTGGCCCGCAATCTGACGCCGCTCAGGTCGATTTCGGGCAATTTTTCCGGCCGATCCGCCCCGAATTGACAAAATGCCAGCTGATCCCTTATGAACCCGCGTAATCGGGCGGCGTTGGCCGCCCTGTTTGTTTCCAGATCGCAAGACGGTACGGCCTTCGATACGGCCTTTCACTCAAGCAGGATCGACCATGAAAGTCCGTAACTCGCTGAAATCGCTGCGCGGCCGCCATCGCAATAACCGCCTGGTCCGCCGCAAAGGCCGGGTCTATGTGATCAACAAGGTGCAGCGCCGGTTCAAGGCGCGGCAGGGTTGATCGCTTTAAGCCGTCCAACGAGGCAGCGGTTGCTGCAAAATCTGGCGGCGCGGAAAAAATTCACAGACCATTGAGTGCGGCGTGCTTTGCAGCGCGGAAACGTCCGTCTACACTCCTCACATGTCAAAGCTGGCTGGATGCGCGCGGCGAGCGCCATTGCGAACCGCATTGCTGAGTGTCGGGGCCGCCGCGCTGCTCGCTGCATCTGTGGCGCACGCGCAGGGGTCGCGCAACGGTCAGGCACCCTCGCAGCAGCTCAACAAGATGCCGGAGGCCCCGGCGAAGCTCCCGAAGGCGGAGAACCGTCGGACCCGCGGTCTCGATTTTCTGTTCGGTGCGTTGAAGGTTGCGCCCGACGACGAGAGCGCGAAGGCGGTCGAGGCACGCATCTGGGCGATCTGGAGCCAGACCTCGAGCGATACCGCAACGCTGTTGATGGGCCGGGTGAAGACGGCGATCGATCGCAAGGAACCGGATGTCGCGATCAAATTGCTCGATGCCATCATCAAGCTCCGCCCCGACTACATCGAAGCCTGGAACCGGCGCGCGACGCTGTACTATTTGCAGAACAACTACGGCAAATCGCTTGCCGACATACGCGAAGTGCTGCTTCGTGAGCCGCGCCATTTCGGCGCGCTGGCGGGACTTGGCATGATCATGCAGGATCTCGGCGACGACAAGCGCGCGCTCGATGCCTTCCGCAAGGCGCTCGCGGTCAATCCGCACCTCGATCGCATTCCGGATCTGGTCAAGTCGCTCAGCGAGAAGGTTGAAGGACGCGATATCTAGCCCGGGCGTTGCAACTCACGCCCTTATTGCTTCGCCGCCTCAAATAGCTCCACGACGTTGCCTGACGGATCCTCGCACAGCGTTTGCCGTCCGCCCGGGCCGGAGATGATCGGGTTGCGGAAGCTGACGCCGCGCTCTTTCAGGGTGCGGACCAGGCCTTCGATATCGTCGACCTCAAGCACGAAACGTCCCCAGCCGCCGGGCGCGGGCTTGCGGCCGTCCGGCATTGGCCGCGACGCGGACGCTTGAGGGCCCGCGACCCATAGTGTCAGATCGCCCCGCTTCATGATCGCCATCGCCGGACCGAATTGCTGCTGCAATTCGAAGCCGAGGCCCCTGGTATAGAAACTGACTGCGGCATCGACGTCGTTGACGATATATCTGACCGCGGCCATGGCAGCTCCTCTGGTCGTTGACGTGCAAGGCTAGCGTCGGCGGCGCCGGAGTGGCAAGACGAAACTATCCTGCGCGGCGTGCGTATCTTGCCGCGTGACAAGCTTTGTGAAATTCGCGTCGATGTTGGTGATCACGATCTTCATTCTGCTGTCAGCGCTCGCGCTCGTTACGCGCGCTGCCGTCATTGCCATCGAACGCGCAGATCCGCCGCAAGGCTATTTCATCGCGGTCCGCGGCGCGCGGCTCCATGTCGTCGACATCGGTCCGCGCGACCTTGCCGAGCCGCCTATCGTGCTGATCCACGGCGCCAGCGCCAATCTGCAATCGATGCGACAGCCGCTGGGCGACCTGCTGGCCAGCGAGCACCGCGTCCTGCTGTTTGACCGGCCGGGCCATGGCTGGAGCACGCGAGGGTCGTTTGCCGATTCCACGCCGCAGGCTCAGGCCGACATGATTGCGGAGGCGCTCGATATGCTGGGCATCACGCGCGTCGTCCTCGTCGGGCATTCGTGGGGTGGCGCGCTGGTGTCTGCCTTCGCGATCCAGCATCCCAAGCGTGTTGCGGGCCTTGTCATGCTGGCACCGGTGACGCATCCCTGGACCACCGGAGTAGCCTGGTATCACAACCTTGCGGCAACGCCGTTGCTCGGGCCGTTGTTCGCCTACACGCTGGAACTGCCAGTCGCTCGTCTGATGCTGCAGCCTGGTGCGCGCGGCGTATTTGTGCCCCAGCATATGCCGGACGATTACGTCTGTGCGACCGCACTGCCGCTACTGATGCGGCCGCGCGAGTTCCTGGCCAACGGCCGCGACATGGTTACGCTAAAGGCCTCGATCGATGCGTTGCAGCCGCGCTATGGCGAGATCACCGCGCCGGCAGTGATCATCCACGGCGATGTCGACCGTACCGTTTCCATCGCGATCCATGCACGCTGCTTCGTGCGTGAGGTCGGGGGCGCGAAATTGATCGAGCTCGCGGGGGTCGGCCACATGGTGCAGAACGCGGCGCCTGAGGTCGTCATCGCGGCGATCAAGTCGGTGATGCCGACAGCGAGTGTGGCGCGCAGCGTCGCGGCTTCACACTGAAAAGCTCCGTCGCGTGCGGTTACGACGATGTGAAGTGATAAATTAATCACTTATTTCAAGGGATTGGCGAAGATCATGGCGACGGTGATGCCGCCAATCGCGCAATGGCTTGACACGAAGTGATAGATATATCACAAAAGTGATGACGAGGTTCATAAGGGAGCAGCGAGAATGTCGGCGCAGATCGTGATTGGGTTTGGCGGACGCGCTCTGCTGGCGATGCTTTTCATTCTGGCGGGGCTCGCCAAGATCCTCGGCCCGCAACCGTTTCTGCAGCACATGGCACAATACAATGTGCCTGGATTCTTGCTCCCTGCGGTGATCGCTCTCGAGTTGGGGGCGGGGATTGCATTGCTGCTCGGGTGGCAGGTTGGGTTCGCAGCGGCAGCGCTCGGAATTTTCAGCCTGCTAACAGCTGTGATCTTCCATCACACGCTGGGCGTGCCCGCCGAACGAACCCTGTTTTTCAAGGATCTCGCACTTGCCGGCGCGCTCATCGCAATGGCCGCAAGTACCTGGACGGTGTCGCGGCCGGGTTAGTCCGGCTCGTCCGGAGACCCGCGTGGACCTGGTCTGGTACGCGACACGCGTTTGCGTTCGCGGTTTGATGCGATATTGAGGGGCGTGACCCTCGCTTCGCCGCCGCCTTCGCCTCGCCGTACTCGGCGTTCCAATGCGCCTGCAGCAGACGCGCGCGAAGGGACTGCCGAAAAGCTGGTGCTTGCGGCGGCGAGCGAGTTCAACGAGCAGGGTTTCCTCGGCACCGACACCAACAAGATCGCGCGCCGCGCCGGCTTCGCGCCGCAAACCTTCTATCGCTGGTTTGAGGACAAGATCGACATCTTCATCAAGGTCTACGAGCATTGGGAGCAGCAGGAAGCTGGCATCTTTCGCAAGCTGCTCGCGGAAGACGCGTCCGACGAGCGGCTCGTCAAGGCCTGTGTTGCACACCACCGCGCCTACCTAATCTTCAGGCGGAGCTTGCGGCTGGTGTCGCTCGAGGACCAGCGCGTTCGCCGCGCCCGCGCCGAGACACGGAAGCGCCAGATCGCGCGGATTAATCAATGGCAGCAGACTGACCTTGATCCAGCGATGGTGGCGACCATCCTGCTGCAGATCGAACGGCTCTCCGACGCCCTTGCCGAACGCGAATTTGCCGACATGGGTCTTGATGCCTCGGCCTGCGAGGAGGCACTGGCACGCATCATTCGCAAGCTCAGGGATGCCAAACCGATCCCGCACCAGGGCCGCCGGCGAACGCGGTCGGGTTCGCGCTAGATCCCGGCGTCGTCGGCGCCGACATAGGCGATGCGCAGCATGTTGGTCGCGCCGGGCGTGCCGAAGGGGATGCCCGCGACAACGATGATACGCTCGCCGGCGCGGGCAAATCCGTCGCGGAAGGCGATCCGGCCGGCGCGGTCGACCATGTCGTCGACGTCATGGGCGGTCTCGGCAATGACGCAATGAACGCCCCAGACCAGTGCGAGCTTGCGCCCGGTGGTCATCTTCGGGGTGATCGCAACCACCGGCGGCTTCGGCCGCTCGCGGGCGACCCGCACTGCCGTGGTGCCGGAATCGGTCCAGCAGATGATCGCGGACAGGTCGAGCGTTTCGGCGATCTGCTGGGCTGCGTCGGCAATCGCGTCGCCCGTGGTCGCTTCGGGCTCGGCGCGCTGCGAGTTGATCACGGTACGATAGGTCGGATCTCGTTCGATTTCTTCGCCGATGCGGTTCATCGTCGTGACCGCTTCGACCGGATATTTTCCTGCTGCGGATTCCGCCGACAGCATCACGGCATCGGCGCCCTCGAACACCGCGGTCGAAACGTCGGACACCTCGGCGCGGGTCGGCACCGGGCTCTGGATCATCGATTCCAGCATTTGCGTTGCGACCACGACCGGCTTGCCGGCGCGGCGCGCCATCCGCGTCATCTGCTTCTGCAGGCCCGGCACGCGTTCGACCGGCATCTCGACGCCGAGATCGCCGCGCGCCACCATCAGTGCGTCGGCCGCATCGATGATCTCGGAGAGGCGCTCGATGGCCTGGGGTTTCTCGATCTTGGCCATCACCGAGGCGCGGCCGCGGACGAGCTTCTTGGCCTCGACGACGTCTTCGGGCCGTTGCACGAACGACAGCGCGATCCAGTCGACGCCAGTGGCGAGCGATGCGTCGAGGTCAGCGCGATCTTTCGACGTCATCGCCGAGACCGGCAGATCGGTGTCGGGCAGGCTGACGCCCTTGCGGTCGGAAATGCGCCCCCCCACGGCGACGCGGGTGACGACACGCTCGGGCGACGTCTGCTCGGCAATCAGGCGGACCTTGCCGTCGTCGATCAGCAGCGCGTGGCCCGGTCTCAGCGCGGCGAGGATTTCGGGATGCGGCAGCTGCACGCGCGCCTGCGTACCGGGCGCCGGATCGGCGTCGAGTGCAAAACTGTCGCCATTGTTGAGCTGCACGCCGCCGTCGGCGAAAGTGCCGACCCGCAGCTTGGGTCCTTGCAGGTCGACGAGGATTCCGATCGGGCGGCCGTAGCTCGTCTCCACATTGCGAATCGTCTCGACCAGCTCGCGCATCTTGTCGTGCGACGTGTGGCTCATGTTGATGCGAAACACGTCGGCGCCGGCTTCGAACAGCTTGCGGATTGTGCCCACGTCTGACGACGCGGGACCGAGCGTAGCCAGGATCTTGGTGCGGCGAAGCCGTCTCATTTCTTGTCCGGCGCCTGCGGCGCGAGCGGAGGGGCGCCCGGCGCGGGCGTTGTGCCCAGCGGCGCTCCCTGAGGCGCTCCACCCGGCAATCCGGGCAATGGCTTCTGGACGTTCTGTTCGCCGCTTTCGGTCAACTGCACAGTCCAGGCTCGCTGTTCGCCGGTGTCGACCTCGAAGAAGCCGGTGCGGTCATAACCGCGTGCCAGGCAATCCTCGATGCCCCGGATGGTAAACTCCTTGTCGCGGGAACACATGAAGGCCTGTCCCGACCATTCGCCGCCGCGGTCATAGTCTACCGCATAGATGTAATAATAACGCGCGACCAGCACACCCTTCAGCAGCGTCTCGCAATTTTTTGCCGAGACGTTCCACCAGCCCTCGGTCGTCCAGCCGTCATTGTCCTTGTAGCCGAGCGCGATGCCGACCCGGCTCGCGGTGTTGTTGCAGAGGCGGAAATCGGCCGCAGCCGGGGTTGCGCTGAGCGCGAGCCCGGCGAGGATCAGAAGGGCTGCCAGCGTGCGGCGGAACGCAAAGGCCTGATGGAGCAACTTTTCAGCGGTCATGCCGTGGGAGCGAAGCAAATCATGCCTGATTTCGCGTATGGAGGTGTTCCCTGTCAACGCTGATGGCCTTCAAATCTGGCGCCAGAAGGGTGGCACGTTGCAGGTTTATCGAAGATTTGCCACCGAATAGCGCCGCGGTATGGCAAAACTGCCGCCACGACCTATGTCCTTATCTTGCAACTGTCATTGCTGTGAGGTGCCCGATGCCTCTGGACAACACAACCCGGACGGAGCTTGAAGCGGCGGCCTTTCGGACGCTGGTGAAGCACCTGCGCGAGCGCGCCGACGTGCAGAACATCGACCTGATGAATCTCGCCGGATTCTGCCGGAACTGCCTTTCGAACTGGCTGAAGGATGCCGCCGACGCCAAGGGCGTGGCACTGACCAGGGACGAGAGCCGCGAGGCGGTGTACGGCATGCCCTACGAGACGTGGAAGACGCTGCACCAGAAGGAAGCGAGCGCTGGGCAGCTTGCGACGATGAACAAGAACAATCCGGGTCATTAAAGCGCGCATCTTGGTGCGTGCGCTGACCGGAAGAGCGCGTCTGAGTTTTCCCGGAAAATCTTTGTCCTGTGGGTCGCTGTGGATGAGCAGGTGCTTGCCTTGACGCAAGCGCCGCCGATGCCGAGTGTCGTTTGCAAGGGCGCGGCGGACTGTCGGCCTTAGACATCTCAAACGTTGCATTCTCTGGAGTAAGCGATGGCCACCTCAGCCGCCGTCAAGGACGAACAGCCCGCGACCCGTTTCGCCAAGGACCAGCTCAAATCGGTCGTCGAGCGGGTCGAGCGGCTGGAGGAAGAAAAGAAGACGATCTCCGACGACATCCGCGACGTCTATGCCGAGGCCAAGGGCAACGGGTTCGACGTCAAGGCGCTCCGCACCATCGTGCGCTTGCGCAAGCAGGACGCCAACGAGCGGCGCGAGCAGGAGACCATCCTCGAGACCTATATGCACGCGCTCGGCATGCTGTAGCCGGCAACTGCCGGCGATTTTCGGCGGACCACCGGTGCCGGCAAAGCCCCTGACAGATCGAACAGCGTTTTCCGATTTTTGTGAGGGTTTTCGGTCGCGAAGATTGAATGATGATGATAATATAACTTCGCCGGCAGTCGATCGGCGCCGGTGAGTGCGCAGGCGATACGCAGGTAAGATGCGGCTACTGCTGCAGCGCCGCGGTCTGGGTCGGCGTACGGAACGACACCGTCTGCGGCATCGCCGTCGCCGAGCCGCAGAACTGCATGCAGTTCAAGCCCGGCGTCGGATCCTCGGCGAAAGTCACCACCATAGCGACCTCGGGCTTCACGAACATGGTACGCATCAGCGTCATGTCCTGGTCGCCGAGCGTCGTCGCCAGCATGGCGTATTGGAAATTCGGCGCCAGCATCATCGCGCGTGTCCAGGGATCGATCGCGACGCTGCTTGACGCCGAGCTGGGCGAAATTCGTTGGCGCCGGCTGGACGCCCTTGGACACGACGGTATCGATCTTCACCGGCGGCGCGCTCGGAACCGGGCGGATGCTGCGCGGGATCGGCGCGCTCGCAGTGACGATCCTGGCTCGCTCGGTGAGGGCGGCGGCCGGCGTCGCATAGGCGAGCGTTTGCGGCTTCGCTTCGGCCGTGTCGTCAGCCGACCATGATTTGATCTCGACGCCATTGGCGCTCGGCGAGGCTTCGGCAAACGTCGCAGCGAAGCGTGCCTTCAACGAAGCCGCCTTGAGGGCCTCTGTCGGCGGCTTCGAGGCCTTGTCGTCGCCCCACAGTCCGCGCGAATTGATGATGTCGGCGATGGTCTGCGGCGCGGTGGATTTTGCCGCCGGCTTCGGCGCAGCAGCATCGTTGCCGGCCGAAGCAACCTGATAGACCGCAGGCCGCATCCTCGGCATCGGCACGGCCGGCGCCGGCCTGGTGCTTGCGGACGCGTCGGCGACCGTTGTCGTCTTCGGCGTCGGCGCCGCGTCGATCACGCCGCTCTCGTCTTCGTCGTCGGACTTGCCGAACAGCGCCGCGAGCAAGTTCTTTGCTTTCGGCGTTCCGGCGGCCTCGTCGCTTGAGCCGCCGCGGCGCTGCAGGTCGGCAAGCGCAAGCTCGTAGCCCTTCAGCGGCACGCCGTCGGAGGGGATATGGACGGTGCGGCCGTCGGGGAACACGCGGGCAAGCTGGTCATGCGTCATGCGCGGCCAGTGCCGCACGCTGCCGGTGTCGAGATGGACGAACGGCGAGCCCGAGGTGGGATAGAAGCCGACACCGCCGCGCTGCAGGCGCAGGCCGGCGAAGCGGATCTCTTCCAGCGGCACGCCCGGAATGAAGAAGTCCATCGCATGGCCGAGCATGTGCTGGCTGTGGCGCGCCACGCCCGCGGAACGACGGCGCAGCATCGCGTTGGTGGCGGGCGAACGATAGGAGGAGATGATCTGGATCGGCTGTTTGGCGTCGACGTCGCGATAGACTTCCCAGAGGACGTCGAACAGGTGGCGGTCCATCACCGTCTCGTCCTGCGTCCGCCAGTCGCGCAGGTAGTGGTTGAGCTGCTTCAGGGCGTCTTCGTCGTAACGCCCGTTGCGCTTGAAGGTGATGGTGAAATTTTCGTCGGAATGGGTGTGATGGAAGGAGAGGGTGCGGGTTTCGTTGGAGGCGGTGGCGTCATGGACGGCCTGGCCGCCGGCCAGAAGAAGAAGCGACGCAAGCCCGATGCGGAAACCCGCACAAGGCAGTTGCCCCAGCAATGATTGGTTGCGCCAGACGCGACCCGTCACGTGCCTTCCCGTCAACAAAAAGCGAAAACCTTTGCGCGCAGCCGGACAGCGGCGCGAAAGGTGAGCGCATCCTCAATTTGGGAGGGTTGACTGAAACTGACTTCCCCGAAACCCGTCCCCAAGTGACTGCCGAAAGGTGCCGGTGGAGTGTGGCGAAAAAGTGCTCACGGCCGCGTGAGAGGTCATTGAACGGTCAACAGGGAAAACCGGTGCAAAATTTCAGAGATAAGGCTGCAAAAACAAAAGGGTAGGTGCCCGATCAGTGTGGTGCGCGAGGCGCCGGCACAGCGCGGTGCAGGGGGCATGTGCCTTGGCCAAGAATGGCGTGGATGGTGAGCCGCCACATTGAACAAGCGTCATCACCACGTTCATATGCGAACTACTTGACGGAGTGGGCGGACGATCACTATTTTTTACAACGCAGGCTTTTCAACGGTTTGCTGGCGGGAATCGAAGATGCTAAAAAAGTACCGCCCCCGGTGTCGCTTGCGCAACAGGATCACCGGAGGCGGCTCTTTCCCTCATACGAGCGAGGGATAGCTGGTAAGGCGTACCGGAATCGAACCGGTTCTTTCTTGGGTTAGGGCTTCCTCTCAAACGTCGGCCCGCATTTCCGAAACCCCAAGACGTGCATCCGTACACCACGCCCTATCTCTGCGGCGGCCTTCGGGCCGCCGTTGTACTTTTAGCGGACTAGCCGGTCAGCTCCTCTAACTCATCCGCATCCGGGTCCGCGCGGATGCTATCCATGTTTTTTATCGACTTCGGAACGCCAGCCTTATCCGCGACCTTGCGCCATTTCCGCCGATATTCAGAACCCTTCCACGGCTTGCCCGTCGCCTCATTCAGCACAATAGGACCTTGCCGATTCCACGGTGGAATGCGGCTCAATTCATCGACAACCATCGGGCAATTTTTTTTCAGATCTATCTCGATCTCTTTTTTCTGGCTTTGCCTGCCGCTCGTTAGGGTTCGGCGCAAAACCATGTTTTCGTCGAGGTCAGACCAGCGCAATCCGTGAAGCCATTTCTCATTGCCATGCATAATTTCTGACGTGCCCGGTTCGCCAATCGGGACCCATTCGCCGATAACGTCGATCTGTTTCAGTTGCGGCAGTTCGAATTGAAAGGACTGCGCCAAGGCGATTGAGCGCCACCCGAAAATATCACCAGCGACTGCTCGGATGTCATTGACGTGTTTCGTGGTGAGGCGCTCGCCCCGAGCCTTAGGAAGAGGGAAACGGAGATTGCCAAGGATGGCACTTAGGCGCGTGCATCCGTCATCATCCAGCACGGTTGAGCCGAAGCTGGAAAGCAGCCTAAGTTTGCCGACCATAATGTGGCCCGTCGCAAGCTTGCCGCCCGCCGCCCAGCTTGACTTGTAGAGGTCCTGAATACGGAGTGCATTGAGGTCCTCAACGCGTTCGTCTCCGATCTCAGCAACCATCCGATCGATTGGGCCGTCATAGTTGTCGCGGACGCGCGACTTCAGCTGATGATAGGTGGAGCGGGGGTCGTGACGGTAACAGTAAGCCAAACTAGCCACCGTTCCGTCGTAGGCGTGCGCCGTAGATGCCTTCGCGATGGCTGCCGTAGGAGCGTGATCTTGGAACTGAGAGGCAGCTTTGGCGAGTCCACCAGGAAGCGCGCGAAAAACCTCTTTCGCTATGGCGATCTTGTCCAGCAGCTCGCGAAGGCGCGCTTCCTCCCGTTCAAGAACCTCAAGGGGGCTAAGGTGTTCTTCTTCGCTCATCTCGTGTGGCGCGGAGACGCGTGCGAGTTGACCGAGACACAGCGGTAGGATAAAAACGCGGTTGTTCACGCCACGTTTTGGCCTGCGCTGCGTCCCGGTCATTCGTTCTACGAAATCGACCCGAACAGCCGTCTCGCCGAAGCTCTAAAAAGAGCCCTCACGCGACTCCGTCGCGCGGGGGCTTTTTACGTTGAGGACTCAGAGTTGCGGTAGCGCTATTTGGTTAATGCGACAAAGTGACGCACTTTTGCGCACTTTCATCGCCTTTAGCTCAAGAGCGCAATATTCGGCACTAGTAGTAACCTCTTGGGTGCGGGAAATCCAATACCGCCAGAATATCGGATGAACCGACGATAATTTACGCCTCCTGACTCAGCGCGCCGAGCGACGATCGCCGTGAGCAGCAGGACGCCCAGCGCGCTGCACCAGAACGTCACCAGCGCCGGAAAACGCGGTCCCGCGACAATGGACAGACGACTTTGCTTTTCGGGACAGTCTTAAGCGGTCTCCGCGCTATCCCGCCGCGGTGCGCAGCGCGGCGGGCGCGAGCTTTGCCCGTGTTGCCGGCCGGCCGGCCCGCCACTCCGACACGCTGCAACCGAACTGGCTTCTGAACCAGCGTGAGAACGCGCTCAGCGCGGAGAAGCCGAGCAGTTCCGCGACCGAGGCCAACGGCCGGTCGCGATTGTCGATGTAGCGGGTGACCAGCTCGGCGCGGACCGAATCCATGATCGTGGAGAAGGTCTTGCCCTCGCGCGCCAGATGCCGGTGCACGGTGCGGCGATCGACGCCGAGCCGTGTCGCAACGGTATCCGCCGAGCACAGACCAGAGGGTAACATCGTATAGATGCATTCGCGCACGCTTGCGCCCATCGAAGAATTGGGCCGCGCGGCGAGCGTGTCGAGATATTGCTGAACATAGCGCGTCATCTTCGCATCCGCCGCCGGCACCGCGGCATCGATGTCACGCGCCGAACAGACGATGCCGTTGAAATCCTGGTTGAACAGGACGTCGGTGCCGAAGAACTTGCGATAGACGTCCTTCTTCGCCGGCGCCGCATGGGTGAAGCAGACCGCCTGCGGCTTCCAGCGCTCGCGAAACAGCTGCTGAAGACTGCGGTGCAGGAAACCGACACCGAGCTCGACGCCCTGGCGGATCGGCACCGGGCGGTCGACGTCGATGGCGAGACTCAAGATAACGTCGCCACCCTGCTCGCGCATGTTCAACAACAGCGACTCGCTGTGCAGGAACATGTAGCCGACCAGCACGTCGAGCGCCTTGCGGATGGTCGGCTGCTCGCGCACCAAAAGGGCAAGCGCGCCGAGATTGGCGACGGTGCGCTGGTCGGCGAGTCGCAGCCCGAAGTCGGGTTTTCCCGAGCGTTCGGCCGATGCCTCGAGCAGCCGGCCAACCGCGGCGGCGGAAACTTTCACTTCCGGATCGGTCAGGCTGGCGGGCGGCAGGCGGAACTCAGTGATCATGCGATAGGGATCGAGGCCGACCGAGCGGGCGACCTCGACATAATTGCTCAACGTTGCACTGCGGATCAGGCGAGGCATCTGCCGCCCCAGGCTCGGTCAAGGCAAGCATTCGGTGTCATCGCGCTTGCCAATGTCCCCGGATGTTAAATCGCCTGTCCCAATCGGTCAAACCTGCAAACGCGTCATGCCCTAGGTTCCGACCGTCGCAAGCGAAGAGCCGGTTCCACGGCCGCGACGCAGCAAAGCTCGACAATGCGGAGGACACCATGGCCACAGCGGCTAAACGCGCCGGCAATCCAG
Organism: uncultured Alphaproteobacteria bacterium; assembly: GCA_963763485.1. Taxonomy (GTDB): domain Bacteria; phylum Pseudomonadota; class Alphaproteobacteria; order Rhizobiales; family Xanthobacteraceae; genus CAWCKS01. The sequence continues at coordinate 699,381 of CAVXOW010000005.1, forward strand.
ATCTCACGGCACCGTCGATCTCGCCATCGACGCTGAAGGTCTCACCGTTGACTTGCGCGATCGGAGCAGAGATCGGCAACGCCAATCTCGGAACAGCTTCGCGCGATCCGGCGCTGATGCAGGACATCCGCGCGCTGCTGTTGCAGCACAAGGTGCTGTTCTTCCGCGACCAGGACTTTTCGCGCGCCGAGCATGTCGCGTTCGCCCGCTATTTCGGCGAGCTTGAGGATCACCCGGTCGCCGGCAGCGATCCCGATCATCCCGGTCTCGTGCGCATCTACAAGTCGCCGGACAAGCCGAACGACCGCTACGAGAACGCCTGGCACTCCGATGCGAGCTGGCGCGAGCAGCCGCCGTTCGGTTGCGTGCTGCGCAGCGTCGAATGCCCCGAGGTCGGCGGCGACACCATGTGGGCCAATATGGTGCTCGCCTACGAAAAGCTCCCCGCCCAGATCAAGACGCAGATCGCGAACTTGCGCGCCCGCCACAGCATCGAGGCAACCTTTGGTGCCGCGATGCCGATTGACAAGCGGCTCGCGCTGAAGGCGCAGTTTCCCGACGCCGAGCACCCGGTGGTGCGCACGCATCCCGATACGAAAGAAAAGATTCTCTTCGTCAACGGCTTCACCACGCACTTCACGAACTTCCACACCGCAGAGAACGTCCGCGTCGGCCAGGACTACGCGCCCGGCGCCGCGCAGCTGCTGCAGTATCTGATCAGCCAGGCGCAGATCCCCGAGTACCAGGTGCGCTGGCGCTGGCAACCAAACTCGGTCGCATTCTGGGATAACCGCGCGACCCAGCACTACGCCGTGATGGATTACCCGCCGTGCCATCGAAAGATGGAGCGCGCCGGTATCAAGGGCGACGCCACGTTCTGAACTGCACTTCAAACACTCCACCTCATCGAAAAGGACACGACCATGAACTTCCTCGACGGCGCACTGCATCCCGAGAACCAGGACAAGCTGGTGATCACCGCGTCTCCCTACGGCCCGGAATGGCTGCCTTCGGATTTCCCCGAGGACATCGCGGTCACGATGGACGACCAGGTGCAGAAGGCGGTCGACTGCTACAACGCCGGCGCCACCGTGCTGCACGTTCACGTCCGCGAGGCCGACGGCAAGGGCTCGAAGCGGCTCTCGAAGTTCAACGAATTGCTGGCGCGGCTGCGCATCGCGGTGCCCGACATGGTGCTGCAGGTCGGCGGCTCGATCTCGTTCGCGCCGGAGACCGAAGGCGACAAGGCGAAGTGGCTGTCCGACGACACCCGCCACATGCTCGCCGAGCTGACGCCTGTGCCGGACCAGGTGACGGTCACCGTCAACACCTCGCAGATGAACATTTTCGAGCAGATGGACCCGCGCGACTACGCCGGCACCTCGCTCGGCGAGCCCACGCTGCACGCGGCGTTTCGCGAGATGATCGTTCCGGCCGGCCCGACCTGGGCGGAGGAGCACGTCAAGCGCCTCAGCGCCAAGGGCATCCAGAGCGCGTTCCAGTTCTACAACATCAACAGCTTCGAGACCGTCGAGCGCATGATCCGCCGCGGCGTCTACAAGGGCCCGCTGGTGATGAACTGGGTCGCGATCGGCGGCGGCATGGACGCGCCGACCATCTACAACCTCGCCAACTTCCTGCGGGCGACGCCCGACGGCGCCGCGCTGACGCTCGAAAGCTCGATGCTCAACACGCTGCCGGTCAACATGATGGCGATCACGATGGGTCTGCACGTCCGCTGCGGCATCGAGGACAACCTGTGGAGCCAGGACCGCAAGCACAAGATGACGACCGTGCAGCAGATCGAGCAGCTGGTGCGCATCTCGCGCGAATTCGGCCGCGACATCGCGACCGGCAAGGAAGCCAAGAAGATCCTGAAGATCGGCACGTTCTACAACAGCATCGAAGAAACGCTGGCGAAGAACGGCTTTGCGCCGAACCGTCCGGGCCTTCGCTCCTTCCAGCAGGCCGCGGAGTAGGACGATGGCACGCGAGGCCACAGTATTGATCGTGCCGGGCTTGCGGGACCATGTGCCGCAGCATTGGCAGACTCTGTTGGCCTCGCGGCTGCCGCGGGTTCGCACCGTAACGCCGATGGGGCGCGACAATCTCGATTGTCTCGCCCGTGTCGAGGCCATCGAGCAGGTGGCGGCAAGGATCGATGGACCGATCATCCTCGTCGCGCACTCCGGTGGCGTGATTGCAGTCACCCATTGGGCGCGACTGACGCGGCGCGCCGTGCGCGGCGCGCTGCTCGCAACGCCGGCAGATTTCGATCAACCGTTGCCGGAAGGCTATCCGTCGATGGAGGCCCTTGAGGGGGGCGGCTGGCTGCCGGTGCCGCGCAACGCGTTGCCGTTCCGCAGCATCGTCGCGGCCAGCCGCAATGATCCGCTCGCCCGCTACGAACGCGTCGCCGCGTTTGCGCGCTCGTGGGGCAGCAAGCTGGTCGATCTCGGCGAGGTCGGTCACCTCAACCCGGCATCCGGCTTTGGCGAATGGCCGCAAGCGGTGTCGCTTATCAACGAGCTCGATGTCGCCGCATCGCAATGCTGGCTGAAGCAACAACGCCTCAGCGCCTGAGATCCAGGGAGAATTGACCATGGCACGCGCCGTCCGTCTCGACCGCATCGGCGGTCCCGAAGTGCTTCGCCTCGAGCAGGTCGAGGTCGGCGATCCCGGCCCCGGCCAGGCGCGGGTGCGCCACTCCTATGTGGCCGTCAACTTCATCGACATCTACTTCCGCACCGGCCGCTATCCGCTGCCGCTGCCCAACGGGCTCGGCTCGGACGCCGTCGGCGTGGTCGAGGCTGTCGGCCCAGGCGTCACCGACATCAAGGTCGGCGACCGCGTCGGCTATCTGCTTGGACCGCAAGGCGCCTACTCCGACGTTCGCGTCATGCCGGCCGACGTCCTGATCCCGCTGCCCGATGGCGTCTCGGACCGGACTGCCTCGACGCTGATGATGAAGGGCCTGACGGCGCAGTACCTGTTCCGTCAGGTCTACCCGCTGAAGGGCGGCGAGACGATCCTGTATCACGCCGCCGCCGGCGGCGTCGGCCTGATCGCCTGCCAATGGGCGCGCGCGCTCGGCGTCACCATGATCGGCACGGTGTCGACCGACGCGAAGGCCGAGATCGCAAAGGCCAACGGCTGCAGCCACACCATCGTCACCTCGCGTGAGGACATCGCCAGGCGCGTCCGCGAGATCACGGACGGCAAGGGCGTGCCCGTGGTTTACGACTCGGTCGGCAAGGACACGTTGATGGCGTCGCTCGACAGCTTGCAGCCGCGCGGTGCGCTGGTCAGCAACGGCACCTCGTCGGGCCCGGTGGTGATCGACATGCAACTGCTCGCCGTCAAGGGTTCGATCTGGGTCACGCGTCCGGCGATGATCCACTACGCCACGCCGCGCGCGAAAATGCTCGAGATGGCGAAGGAGCTGTTCGATCTCGTGCTCGCGGGAAAGATCACCGGCGAGCCCAAACAGACTTTTGCCCTCGCTGATGCCGCCGAAGCGCATCGCGCGCTGGAAGCGCGCAAGACGACCGGCGCCACCGTGCTGATGCCCTGAATTTCTTCAACGCCAAATATTTGTCCGGAGGAACGTCAATGACTCTGCCTGTCGCAAATGCCAACGATGCGGGAGACAAGTTTCTGTTCGGGCGGCGCGCCGCCTGGTTCGCTTACGCGATGACCGTCGCGCTGATGATCTTCGACTATGTCGACCGTCAGGTCGTCGTCTCGATGTTTCCATTCCTGAAGGCGGAATGGAACCTGTCCGACAAGGAACTCGGCCTGCTGGTCTCGGTGATCTCGATCACCGTGGCGGTGTTCGGCATTCCGGTCGCGTGGATCGCCGACCGCGCCAGCCGCGTCAAAAGCATTGTCGTGATGGCGCTGCTGTGGAGCCTCGCCTGCATCTCCTGCATGTTCGCGCAGAGTTACGGGCAACTGCTCGCCGCGCGCGCCGTCGTCGGCCTTGGTGAAGCGGGCTACGGCTCGGTCGGCGCAGCCATGGTTGCCGCGCACTTCCCGCAGCGCATGCGCGGCGGTCTGCTCGGCGGCTTCTTTGCCTCCGCGTCGGTCGGCTCCGTGCTCGGCGTCATTCTCGGCGGCGTGATCGCCGCGCGGTTTGGCTGGCAGGCGGCGTTCGGTGTCGTCGGCATCCCCGGTCTTGTCATTGCCCTGCTCTATCTGTTCGTGCGCGACTACCGCACCGTGGCGACCGATGCCACCGGCACCGACAGCAACGCACCGAGCAAGCGCAGCATGATCTCCACGATCTTCCGTTCGACAACGGTGCGCTGGGTCTGCATCGGAGCCGCGGCCGAATTGATCGCGGTGTCGGCGCTGTGGTCGTGGCTGCCGAGCTTCCTCAACCGCACCTACGGCATTGCGCCTGACAAGGCCGGCGTCCAGGCGGCGCTGGTCGTGTTGGCCGGCGCATTGGGCAGCCTCGTGCTCGGCGTCGTGGTCGACCGCTCCGGCGTGCGTGACCCGCGCGGCAAGTTCATGTCGGTCGCGGTTCTGAGCCTGGTCGGCATGGTGGCTTTGATGCTGGCATTCGGCGGCAGGCACGTCGGGCTTCAGCTCACCCAGACAAGCCAGTTTGGCCTGATCATGTTCGGCGGCTTCCTCGCGACCTGCACCGTCGGTCCGGCCGCGGCGATCGTGCTCGACGTGATCCATCCCGGCGTGCGCTCGACGGGCGCATCCGTGCTGTCGCTGTTCCAGAACCTGTTCGGGCTCGCGATCGGGCCGTTCATCGGCGGTGTGCTGTCGGACGCAGTGGGACTCGATAATGCCCTGACGCTGACGCCACTGGCCTGCATCGTGGCAGCGGCATCCTTCATGATGGCGCATGGCGGCTACCAGGCCGACAAGCAGGGCGCCAGCGCACTGGCGATCGCTCCCGCCGCGCAAGGAGCCGTTGCGTGAACACCAGGGCTGCAGTGGTCACCCTCTCGAGCAACGGCGCGACGGTCTTTGCGACCGGACGCGTCCTTGCTCCGGGATTGCTTGCGAGCGGCGTGCTCGCCGCTGCGGCCGCGTTCCTGTCGCAGCACTACGGCGCGCCGGTGATGCTGATGGCGCTGCTGCTCGGCATGGCGATGAATTTTCTGTCCGCCGAGGGGCCCTGTGTTCCCGGCATCGAGTTCACCGCGCGCACGGTGCTGCGCATCGGCGTTGCGCTGCTCGGTCTGCGCATCACGCTGGTGCAGATCGCGGCACTCGGCTGGCAGCCGATCGCGCTCGTTTTGCTATCGGTCGCGCTGACGATCGGAACATCCATCGTTGTCGCGCGGTTGCTCGGCTTTCGCGCCGGCTTCGGCTTGCTGAGCGGCGGCGCCACAGCAATCTGTGGCGCTTCGGCAGCGCTGGCGATTGCTGCGGCGCTGCCCAGTCACCCGCTGAAGGAGCGCGCGACGCTGTTCACGGTGCTCGGCGTTTCCGCGCTGTCGACGCTGGCGATGATCGCCTACCCGATGCTGGTGCAGGCGATCGGTCTCGACCCGCGCGAGTCCGGCGTGTTCCTCGGCGCCACCATCCATGATGTCGCACAGGTGGTCGGCGCCGGCTACAGTATGTCGCCCGAGACCGGCGACGTCGCGACATTCGTCAAGCTGCTGCGCGTCGCGATGCTGCTGCCGGTGATCGCACTGACCGTGGTGAGTTATCGACGCGCCGGCGCCGAGCCGGGCGCCAAGCGGCCACCGCTGCTGCCCGGCTTCGCCGTCGCCTTCGCCGTTCTCGTCGCCGTGAACAGCTTCAACATCATTCCGCCGGAGGTGACGAAGCTCGGCGTCGACGTCTCGCAGTGGTGCCTCGTCGCGGCCGTCGCAGCACTCGGCACCAAGACGCGATTGCGCGAACTCGCCAGCATCGGCTTCAAGCCGGTGGCGCTGATGGTCGGCGAGACAGTGTTCCTGGCTGCGCTCGTACTGGTGCTGCTGCACTTCAAGATTTGACCGAACCAGGGAGTCCGACCATGGTCCGGCACATGACCGCGGCCAGGCCGCAGGCGAGCGTCTGGATTCCAATTCACGCCGCGCCATTCGATCGCGACATCGAGCTTGCCGTGATCGACGGACACGACATCAACGCGATCGAATTTCCATGCCGGCGCGAGATCGACGGATGGACGAGCGCCGGCGATCGCCGGCCGGTTGGCATCGATCCGACGCACTGGCGTCATTGGTAGTCCATCGGGCGACGCGGCTTCGCCGAGCCAAAAAAAGAATGGCCGGGACGAAACCCCGGCCATTCCAGATGTCAGGCGATGGGTCCTTGCTACCGCGGGCCGCTCGAGCGGCGCGACCGGCGGATCGGCGCTGTCGGTTGCGGCGGCGGCTCCGGAGCACTGAACAGCCAGCCGAACAGGCCCGGGCCGTTGCTGCTGGCCTGCGTGATCGGGAGCTTCGGCCGTGTCGAGTAGGCCTGCTGGGAGTGTTCGACCGGGATCTCGGCCATCGCATGGTTGCCGCCCTTGAGCAGCTCTTTCAGCGTGCCGTCGCGGCCATAGACATCCTTGCGGATCTCCAGCTTGCCGGAGTTGTCGACGAACGCAGTCTGATAGGTGATGTGCACCGGGATCGGCGTCGGGAAGTTGATGTTCTGCTCGGAGGAACCGTACATCGAGTGGATCTTGGCGACGGTGAAGTGCTCCTGCGGATCGGTGATGCCGAGCAATACTTCGGCGTACTGATCGGGATATTGCACCCGCATGCAGCCATGGCTGTAGGCGCGCTCGTCCTTGGCGAACAGGTACTTGTCCGGGGTGTCGTGCTGGTACACCAGGAACTTGTTCGGGAAGTTGAAGCGGATACGGCCGAGCGCGTTGCCGTCGCCGGGCGGCTGCGAGATGTGCACGCTGCCGTCACGCTCGGTCTCGAGCCGAAGTCCCATGCGCTCGAGCACCGTCGGATCCTGCGCCAGCGCCGGCAGATATTCGTTCTGGATGATCGACGGTGGTACGTTCCAGGTCGGGTTGACGGTGATGAACTTCATCGTCTCGGACAACAGCGGCGTGGCGTGGATGCCCGGCTTGCCGGTGACCACCCGCGTCGTCCACACCTGCTTGCCGCCCTGCATGACCTTCAGCGTGTAGTCGGGGATGTTGAGAATGACATAGGCGTTGTTGAGCTTCGGCTCGCCGAGATTGCGCGGCAGCCAGCGCCAGCGCTCCATATTCACCAGCACGGTGTCGATCTCGCGATCGCGCTTCGGGCTGTTGAGCGCCTTGACGGTCTGGCTGTTCAGGACGCCTGTCGTGTCGAGCCCGGCCGAGTTCTGGAACTTGCGGACCGCTGATGCGACCGCCTCGTCGTAGTGGTCGTCGCTCGCGTTCTCGGTGATGCCGAGCCGCGTGCGCAGTGTCGGCACGCGGGCATCCTGCGGCGCCACCGCCGGGTTCTTGTTCTTCTTGCCGCTGGCCGCCGTGAATTTCAGCGTCGGGCCGTCGTCGATCTTCGGCGGCGGCTTGTCCTTGTTCCCGCGCAGTTCGGCGAGCTTCGCTTTCAGCGCTCGGTAGAGCGGCTGCGGCGGATTGTATGAGTCCAGGGCGACGGAAGCGTCGCGTGCCGTCGAGATGTTGACCAGTACGTCGGTCGGATCGACCGGATGGTCGGGATAGGCGATGTCAGCCGAGACGTGCGACCAGTGCACGCGGCCGCTCTGCGCCTGACGCGCATAGTCCAGCATGCTGGCCGTGAGCTTCAATTCGGCATTGGCGAGATCGTCCGGCGTGTTCGCCGCGGAGAAATCCGGCACCGGGTAGTCAGCGACCTCGAGGCCGTCCTTGTCGGCTACCTTAAGCCGCTCGATCACGCCCTTGGCGCGATCGGTCAGCACGCCGCCTTGCGTCCACAACGGCGCGAAGCTGCGGCCGGAGTAGAAATTCTCCACCGCGGTGCGCTCGGCCTTGCGATCGAAATATTTCGTATTTTTCGCCGTAATGAGATCGCGCAGCTTGTCGGCGACCGGCTGGTCGGCTTCGGCCACGGCGCTCGCGGGCTTTGCCGTATCGGTCTTAGCGGTCTCGGCCGCGGGCTTCGCGGCGTCGGGGACGGCCTGCTTGGCAGTGTCTTGCTTCACGTCGGCGGCTTTGGGCGCGTCGGCCGCTGGCGCGCTCGCGGTGGCGGCAGGCGGTGTGTCGGCGGGCTTGGTGTCTGTCGTCTTGGTCTCGGGCGCCCTGGCCTCGGGAGCCTTGGTCTCGGTCGCCTTGGTCTCAGGCGCCTTGGTGTCAGTCGACGGTGCGTCGGCCGACTTGGCATCGGGCGTCTTGATGCTGCCTGTGGCAAGTGCGTTGGCTTGTGCGGCGAAATCGGACGGCGAGGGCGGAACGACGTTGGCCGGTTCCGGCACGGGCACCGCGGCATCGATCGCCAGTTCGGCGGGTGTCTTGGTCTGGGCTGACGCGACCGTCGGCGCCGTGAGGGCCAGGGTCGTGACAGCTGCCGCGAGCATCCAGTCCCGGGTGCCGCGATCCTTCCAAAAGTCCCGCATTCTCATACCCCTCCGGCGGCTGCCTCGAACGCGAAACAGCCCGATTTTCTCAAGACGACGCGATAAGCAAACTCGCCGGCATCGGTCTGTCGGTCGCTCAAGTGTTCGAGCGACTTTGCCGACGATATCCTGCCCGTTTCAAGGCAACTACCGCTATTACGGCAACTCACGACAAACTGACCTCAACTCCCAAGCGTTTGCAACGACTTGTGTGTCACACGCCCGCGCTTTCCCTTGGTCTGTTACCCCGCCGCAACGGTTCAAAAACGCCTTATGCGCCAGTTGGTTCTTCGCCATCGATGGATTCGAGCTTGCGATAGAGCGTCGAACGGCCGATGCCAAGCCGCCGCGCGACCTCGGACATCTGGCCGCGATAGTGCGTGATCGCGAATCGGATCACCTCGGCCTCGATCTCCTCGATCGGCCGGACCTCGCCCTCGACGGTCAGGAGCGGCAGCGCCGCCGGCGTCACGCTAGGCGCGATAGGTATTTCATTACTAACAAACGACGGAGTCATGTCGGCCTGATGGTCGAGGTCGAGCTTCGGCAGCTCGGTCTCGGTGCGCGCCGCATCGTGACCGGCAAGCAGCGGAAAATCCGACAGGCCAAGCTCGCTGCGCTCACTCATCACCACGGCGCGATAGATCGCGTTCTCGAGCTGCCGGACGTTGCCGGGCCAGCCGAAGCTCGCGAGCGCCGTCAGCGCGTCGGCACTGACGGCTGCAATGTCGCGATTTTCCTCGGCGCGGAAGCGCGCAAGAAAATGCCGCGTAAGATGCGGGATGTCTTCGCGGCGCGTGCGCAGCGGCGGCACCGTGAGCGGCAACACGTGCAGGCGATAGAACAGGTCTTCGCGGAAGTGCCCGGCCTTGGCCCGCTCCAGAAGATTGCGGTTGGTCGCGGAAATGATGCGGACGTCAACCTTGATTGGCTTGCGGCCGCCGACCGCTTCCACCTCGCCCTCCTGCAACGCGCGCAAGAGCTTCACTTGGGCGGCCTGCGGCAGCTCGCTGACCTCATCGAGAAACAGCGTGCCGCCGGAGGCTTCGACGAACTTGCCGGCGTGGCGCTCGGTCGCGCCGGTGAACGCGCCCTTCTCGTGACCGAACAGGATGGACTCGACGAGGTTGTCGGGGATGGCGCCGCAATTGACCGCGACAAACGGCTTGGTCGCTCGCTCGCTCGAGCCGTGGATGGCGCGCGCGATCAACTCCTTGCCGACGCCGGACTCGCCTTCGATCAGCACCGGAATTGCCGAGCCGGCGGCTTTCTCCGCCATCCGCAGCATGCCACGCATCGCTTCGCTCCGCGTGATGATGTCGGCGAAGGTGAGACGGCCCTCGCGGCTGTGGCGGATGCGCTGCAGCTCGCCTTTCAGCGCGCTGGCGTTCAGCGCGTTGCGCAAGGATACTTGCAGCCGCTCGAGGCCAACCGGTTTGACGACAAAGTCATGCGCGCCGGCCCGCATGGCGGAGACCACATTGTCGATGCCGCCATGGGCCGTCTGCACGATGACGGGCAGCGACAGATTGACCTCGCGCAGTTTCGCCAGCACGCCGAGGCCATCGAGGCCGGGCATGACGAGGTCGAGGATCATGGCGTCGGCGCCCTCGCTGTCGGATGCGGTGAGGTAGGCGATCGCTGCGTCGCCGGAATCGAACGTCACAGTCCGGTAGCCCGACCGCTGCACCATGTTCTCGACCAGCCGCCGTTGAACGGCATCGTCATCGGCGATCAGGATGGTAGTGGCCATGGCTTTCCCCGGACTTCTGACCTATGTGTTTGAGACAAGAATGTGTCTCGAATTCGGGGCAATGTCGCGTGGGCCGATTAATGTTCACTTAAGTGTTTGGCTGCCCAGCGCACTTGTCCTTCAATCCCGCAAAACAAATCAGGTTGAACTGCCCGATGGTTGCTCGTTCTGCGCTTCGCAAAGCCAAGATGCCGACAAAATCCCGCAAACCCGCGAACAAGGCCGCCACCAAAGTCGCCAAGACGGCCCCGCGGCTCGGCAAGCTGCCCGAATGGAATCTCACCGACCTCTATGCATCGATCGATGCGCCCGAGATCAGCCGCGATCTCGAGCAGGTCGACAAGGAATGCACCGCGTTTGAGGCGACCTACAAGGGCAAGCTCGCCACAGAGGTTGCGACGCAGCGTGGTGGCGAGTGGCTCGCCGCCGCCGTCAGGCGCTACGAGGCGATCGACGATGTGATGGGACGGCTCTCGTCCTACGCCGGCCTCGTCCATGCCGGCAATACGGTCGATCCGAAGATCTCGAAATTCTATGGCGACGTGTCCGAGCGGCTGACCGCCGCATCGGTGCATCTGTTGTTTTTCACGCTCGAGCTGAACCGGCTCGACGAGGCGCTGCTGCAGCGTGCGATGGAAACGCCGTCGCTTGGCCACTACCGGCCGTGGCTCGAGGACATCCGCAAGGACAAGCCGCACGAGCTGGAAGACCGCATCGAGCAATTGTTCCAGGAGAAGTCGTTGACCGGGCGCGGCGCCTGGAACCGGCTGTTCGATCAGACCATCGCGTCGCTACGCTTCAAGGTGTCGGGCAAGGAGCTTGCGATCGAGCCGACGCTCAATCTGCTCGCCGACCGCAGCGAGCCGAAGCGCAGGGCGGCGGCCGAAGCGCTGGCCAAAACCTTCAAGGCCAACGAGCGCACCTTTGCGCTCGTCACCAACACGCTTGCCAAGGACAAGGAAATCTCCGACCGCTGGCGCAGCTTCGCCGACGTTGCCGATGCGCGCCATCTCGCCAACCGCGTCGAACGCGAGGTGGTCGATGCGCTGGTTGCGTCGGTGCGTGCGGCCTATCCGCGGCTGTCGCATCGCTACTACCGGCTGAAGGCGCGCTGGTTCAAAAGGAAGAAGCTCGCCTACTGGGACCGCAACGCGCCGCTGCCGTTCGCGTCGACGACCACAATCCCGTGGTCGGAGGCACAGGATCTCGTGCTGACCGCCTACGGTGCGTTCTCGTCCGACATGGCCGCGATCGCAAAGCGCTTCTTTACCGATCGCTGGATCGATGCGCCGGTGCGGCCCGGCAAGGCGCCGGGCGCGTTCGCGCATCCGACCACTCCCTCGGCGCACCCTTACGTCTTGCTCAACTACCAGGGCAAGGCGCGCGACGTGATGACGCTCGCCCACGAGCTCGGCCACGGCGTGCACCAGGTGCTGGCGGCGCCCAACGGGGCGCTGATGGCGCCGACACCACTGACTCTCGCGGAGACCGCCAGCGTGTTCGGCGAGATGCTGACGTTCAAGAAGCTGCTCGCCTCGACGACGGACAAGAAGCAGCGCCAGGCGCTGCTTGCCGGCAAGGTCGAGGACATGATCAACACCGTGGTGCGGCAGATCGCGTTCTATTCGTTCGAGCGCGCGCTGCACACCGAGCGCCGCAACGGCGAATTGACGCCGGAGCAGATCGGCCAGCTCTGGCTCTCGGTGCAGGGCGAGAGTCTCGGCCCGGCGATCGAGATCAAGCCGGGCTACGAGACCTACTGGATGTATATCCCGCACTTCATCCATTCGCCGTTCTACGTTTATGCCTACGCGTTCGGCGACTGCCTCGTGAACTCGCTCTATGCGGTCTACGAGAACGCCGCCGACGGTTTTGCCGAGCGTTATCTGGCGATGCTCTCGGCCGGCGGCACAAAGCATCACTCGGAGCTGCTGAAGCCGTTCGGCCTCGACGCCCGCGATCCGTCGTTCTGGGACGGCGGGCTCAAGGTGATCGAGGGGATGATTTCCGAGCTCGAGACGATGGGGTAGGGGCGCGTGGATCGGCGACATTCCGCATGCCCGAAAATTAGCTGGGCCTATGACTTCGCCAGCCGTTGCCCTCGTCCCGCAATTGCGGTAATTCCGCGCGAATTATGGGGACTTAAAGGTGGAGATCGGCCGTGGCTGACCATGGTGAAGTGGCTTATTCGACTGCTGACGGCAACGACTATGTCGCGCACGAGGCGACCTATGTTGGCTTCCTCAAGCTGGTGAAATACGGCACGATCGCCGTTGTCATCCTCGTCGCCTTGATGGGCATCTTCCTGACCTGATCTGACGTCTGTTCGACGGCTGTTTGTCAGGCGGCGCGACCTTTGCGCGGCTTGATTGCTTGCGATTGCTACCTGGACTTAGCGCGCGCGGGGTACGAGCCGGCGCGGGAGGTGTCATGAAAATCGGGATTCCGAAGGAGATCGATCCGGCCGAACCGCGGGTTGCGGCGGTGCCCGACACGATCAAAAAGCTCAAAGCCCTCGGCGCAGATGTCGCAGTCGAGCCTGGCGCGGGCGTCAAGTCAGGCGTGCCGGATGCCGAGTTTCAGGCTGCCGGCGCCACCGTCAGTGCCGATGCGGTGAAAGACGCCGACATCGTGCTCAAGGTGAAGCGGCCGGAGCAGAGCGAACTCGGCAAGTACAAGCGCGGCGCGCTTGTTGTCGCGATCATGGATCCTTACGGCAATGAGGCCGCGCTGAAGTCGATGGCCGACGCCGGCGTCGCCGCGTTCGCGATGGAGTTGATGCCGCGCATCACCCGCGCCCAGGTGATGGACGTGTTGTCGAGTCCAGGCCAACCTCGCCGGCTACCGTGCGGTGATCGAGGCGGCCGAAGCGTTCGGCCGCGCCTTCCCGATGATGATGACGGCGGCCGGCACGGTGCCGGCTGCAAAAGTGTTCGTGATGGGCGTCGGCGTTGCCGGCCTGCAGGCGATCGCGACCGCGCGCCGGCTCGGCGCGATCGTGACCGCGACCGACGTGCGGCCGGCGGCGAAGGAGCAGGTCGAGAGCCTCGGCGCTAAATTCATCGCGGTGGAAGACGAGGAATTCAAGCAGGCCGAGACCGCCGGCGGCTACGCCAAGGAAATGTCGAAGGACTACCAGGCCAAGCAGGCCGCGCTGACCGCCGAGCACATCAAGAAGCAGGACATCGTCATCACCACGGCGTTGATCCCGGGCCGTCCGGCGCCGCGCCTGGTCTCGGCCGACATGGTCAAATCGATGAAGCTCGGCTCGGTGCTGGTCGATCTCGCGGTCGAGCGCGGCGGTAACGTCGAGGGTGTCAAGTCCGGCGAAACGGTCGACAGCGATGGCATCAAGATCGTCGGCATTCCCAATCTCGCCGGGCGCGTCGCAGCCTCTGCTTCGGGCCTCTATGCGCGCAATCTGTTCAACTTCATCGAGACGCTGGTCGACAAGCAGACCAAGGCGCTCGCCGTGAAGTGGGACGACGAATTGGTCAAGGCCACCGCGCTGACAAAAGACGGCGCCGTCATTCATCCGAACTTCCAGCCGAAAGCTTAAGGGAGCCGCATCATGCACGGCGTTGAGGCTGTCGATCCATTCGTGTTCCGCCTGTCGATCTTCGTGCTGGCGGTGTTCGTCGGCTATTTTGTGGTGTGGTCGGTGACGCCTGCGCTGCACACCCCGCTGATGTCGGTGACCAACGCGATCTCCTCGGTGATCGTCGTCGGCGCGCTGCTCGCCGTCGCCGTTTCGTTGTTTGCCAACGAGAACGGTTCGCTGTTTTCGCGCGTCTTCGGCTTTGTTGCGCTGGTATTCGCTTCGATCAACATTTTCGGCGGCTTCCTGGTCACGCAGCGCATGCTTGCGATGTACAAGAAGAAGATAAAGTGAGCGGGGCGGGGGACGGGTCATGAACGCAAATCTCGCGGCGCTGCTCTACCTGATAGCGGGCGCGCTGTTCATTCTCTCGCTGCGCGGCCTGTCGAGCCCGGCTTCGAGCCGCCAGGGCAACTTCTTCGGCATGATCGGCATGGCGATCGCGATCGGCACCACGCTTGCCGCGCATCCGCCGGCCGACACCATTTCCTGGGTGCTCGTCGTCCTCGGCATCGCGATCGGCGGCTCGATCGGCGCGGTGATCGCCCGCCGCGTGCCGATGACCTCGATGCCGGAGCTGGTCGCCGCGTTCCACTCGCTGGTCGGCATGGCCGCGGTGCTGGTTGCGGCCGCGGCGTTCTATTCGCCTGGAGCCTTCGACATCGGCACGCCGGGCGATATCCACAAGTCGAGCCTGGTCGAGATGTCGCTTGGCGTCGCGATCGGCGCTCTGACCTTCACCGGATCGGTGATCGCGTTCCTGAAGCTTTCTGCGCGGATGAGCGGCGCGCCGATCACCCTGCCGGGCCGGCATATCATCAACATCGCGCTGGCGCTGGCGCTGATCTTCTTCATCTACGGCCTGGTCGTCTCGCAAAGCGCGGTCGATTTCTGGCTCGTCACCATCATCGCGCTGGCGCTCGGCGTCCTGATGATCATCCCGATCGGAGGCGCCGACATGCCGGTCGTGATCTCGATGCTGAACTCGTATTCGGGCTGGGCCGCCGCCGGCATCGGCTTCACCCTCGGCAACTCCGCGCTGATCATCACCGGCGCGCTGGTCGGCTCGTCGGGCGCGATCCTGTCCTACATCATGTGCCACGCGATGAACCGCTCGTTCATCTCGGTGATCCTCGGCGGCTTCGGCGGCGAGACCGCGGCGGCCGCCGGCGGTGGCGGCGAGGTGAGGCCGGTCAAGCTCGGCTCGGCCGACGATGCCGCCTTCATCATGAAGAACGCGCAGAAGGTCATCATCGTGCCGGGCTACGGCATGGCGGTGGCCCAGGCCCAGCACGCGCTGCGCGAGATGGCCGACAATCTGAAGAAGGAAGGCGTCGAGGTGAAGTACGCCATTCACCCGGTCGCGGGCCGCATGCCCGGCCACATGAACGTGCTGCTCGCCGAGGCCAATGTCCCCTATGACGAGGTGTTCGAGCTCGAGGACATCAACTCGGAGTTCGCGCAGGCCGACGTTGCGTTCGTGATCGGCGCCAACGACGTCACCAATCCTGCGGCGGAGGACGACCCGTCGTCACCGATTTACGGCATGCCGGTGCTGCAGGTCTGGAAGGCCGGCACGGTGATGTTCATCAAGCGCTCGCTGGCCTCCGGCTATGCCGGCATCGACAACCCGCTGTTCTACCGCGACAACACCATGATGCTGCTCGGCGACGCCAAGAAGATGACCGAGAGCATCGTCAAGGCGGGCTAGCGCCAGTACGGAACTTGCCATGAGCGCTGCAAGCGCGATGCCGCGGTCGGCCTGGGTGTTCCCGGTACTGGCCGCGTTGTTTTTCGCCGTCACGGCCGCGCTCGGCATCGGCTTCACCCACACGCTCGCGGGCCTTGTGTTCGCCGTCGTTCTGCTGGTGATCCTGTTCGGCACGGTGTTCGCCGCCGTGCATCACGCCGAGGTCATTGCGCACCGCATCGGCGAGCCATTCGGCACGCTGCTCCTGACGCTGTCGGTCACGGTCATCGAGGTGGCGATGATCGAGACGCTCTTGCTCAGCGGCAAGGCCAATCCGGCGCTGGCGCGCGACACCGTGTTTGCCGTCGTCATGATCGTCTGCAACGGCCTCGTCGGAGTCTGCATCCTGACCGGCGGCTTGCGCTTTCGCGAGCAGGAGTTCCAGGTCAGCGGCGCGAATCTCTATTTGTCGGTGCTGGTGGTGCTGGCGACCATCACGCTGATCCTGCCGAACTACACGGTCGCAAGCCCCGGACCAATCTATTCAGCGACACAACTCGCGTTCGTCAGCGCGGTGACGATCATTCTCTATGCCGCCTTCCTCTACATCCAGACCGTCCGTCACCGCGACTATTTCATTCGCGACGCCGGGGACGACGGGCACGCGGTGCCGGTCTCGGGGCAGGCGCTGGCGCTGAGCGTGGCGTTGCTCGGCGTATCGCTGGTCGCAGTTGTCCTGCTGGCGAAACAATTCTCATACGTGGTCGACGCTGGCGCCGACCTGATCGGCGCGCCACCGGCGTTCGCCGGCGTCGTCGTGGCGCTGCTGATCCTGATGCCGGAGGGCGTGGCGGCGGTTGCTGCCGCGGGTCGCAACGACCTGCAGAAGAGCCTCAATCTTGCGCTCGGCTCGTCGCTAGCGACCATCGGGCTGACGGTGCCGGCGGTCGCCGCGGTCAATATCTGGCAGGCGAAGCCGCTGTTGCTCGGGCTGGAAGGGCGCGATTCGGTTCTCTTGGCGACCACGATCATCCTGAGCATGCTGACTTTCGGCACCGGTCGCACCAACATCCTGTTCGGCTTCGTCCACGTGCTGGTTTTTGCCGTGTTCGTGCTCCTGGTGCTGGCGCCGTGACGCTTGCTGCCAGCGCGGGTTACGAATTGTTAAGCTGAAATGACGCGATCCGGTGCGAGTTTAGCCCTGTTGCCACCGATCCGTCGCAGTTGATCCCTGAAATCTCCCCAAAGCTCGCGCATCACAGTTTGGGCTCGTGGGGAGTAGGCGGGGATGGTGAAATACCTTTCCAAATTTGTGCTGGAAGTGCTGCCCTCGGTGGTTGCCACGGTCGTCGGGGCCTACATCGTCGCCCACTACATCAATCCGAAGCCGGATACGCCAAAAACCGAGGTGGTCGCCACCGTGCCTGCGCCCGAGGCGAAGGATGCGGCGGATACGACCGGTACGGTCGAGGACAAGGCGGGCGAGGCCAAACCGGCTGACGCGAAGGCCGCCGACGGAAAGCCGGCCGAGGCCGCCAAGATCGACAGCGCCAAGATCGACAGCGCCAAGATCGACAGCACCAAGATCGACAGCACCAAGACGAGAGCACGAAGACCGAGAGCGTCAAGGCTAAGGTTGCAAAGCCCGACGAGAAGAAGAACGCCATCGAACTGGCCCGCGCGGCCATCGAGCGCCTGCGCGGAACGACGGTCGATACGCCGGCCTCGCCCGCGCCGCAGCCCGTCCGCGCGCCGGCCGAGACGGCTCGGGCCGATGATGGGGCCCGCGCGGCCGTTCAGGTTCCGGTGACCCAGCGCACCCCGACGGCGACGCCGGTGGTCACCACGGGCCTTGCTCCGCAGCCAGCCACAGTCGCGGCTCCGCCCCCACTGCCACCGCCGGTCATCGTGGCGTCGCCCTACGGCCGCCACTCGGTTGGCCCCGAGGCCGCACCGGCTGAAGCGCCGGTCGATCAGGCGGGCGACCAGCCGACGGATCGGGCGAGCGCCGACCGTCCGACCCCGCCGGCGGATATTCCCTTCCAGCGTGGCTACGATCTCCAGGCCCAGGCCGCGCCGGTCGAGCACGTTTCGATCGCCGACCACGTGTTGTCGACGACGAAATCGATCTTCCGGGCGCTGACGCCGAACAGCCAGTCGAACTGATTGGTTGAGGCAAAAACAAAAGCGCGGACCTTTTTGGTCCGCGCTTTGCTGCTTTAAGTGCTCTTGATCGCTGAGTACTGTTAGCGCGGTCCGCGCGGTCCGCCGCCAAAACCACCACCGCCGCCGCCGCCGCTGCGGCCACCCGGGCCGGCACCGGGTCCGCCGCGCACGTCGGTCTTCGGCTTCATCGGCAACAGACCTTCGCGCTGCAGCTTCTTGCGGGCCAGTTTGCGGGCCCGGCGAACCGCCTCGGCCTTCTCGCGCGCCTTCTTCTCGGAGGGCTTTTCGTAGTGGCCGCGAAGCTTCATCTCGCGGAAGATACCCTCACGCTGCATCTTCTTCTTGAGCGCCTTGAGGGCCTGGTCAACATTGTTGTCGCGAACGAGAACCTGCACGAAGCATCCTTTATCGGGTTAGACGATCGGGAAATTTGGGGACCGCTGGCGACGGGCAAATGGCCACAACCCAGCGTCAGGCGCGCGATGTATCAGATCAAACCCGAAATGTCCACACACTACCGGCGCGGGTGTGCGTCGGCATGGCACACTAATCCCGCGTCACCACGGTGACATGCCCCATCTTGCGGCCCGGCCGCGCAATCTCCTTGCCGTAGAGATGCACCGTGGCGCCCGGCTTTGACAGCCATTCGGTGTAGGTCTCGACCTCTTCGCCGATCAGATTGGTCATGATGACGGCGCCGTGGCGGCGGACTTCGGCCAGCGGCCAGCCGGCAATGGCCCGAATGTGCTGCTCGAACTGCGACACCGTGGCGCCGTCCAGGGTCCAGTGCCCGGAATTGTGGACCCGCGGAGCGATCTCGTTGACGAGGATGCGGTGCGGCCGGCCCTTCCGGCGCGACGAACATCTCGACCGCAAGCACGCCGATATAGTCGAAGGCCGTGGCGATGGTCTCTGCGATCTGACGGGCCTCGGCAGCAAGTGCGGCCGTGATGCGCGCCGGCACCATCGAGGTTTTGAGAATGTGATCGCGATGGTCGTTCTCGGTGACATCGAAGCACACGATGCGACCGTCGGCACCGCGTGCTGCGACCACCGAGATCTCGCGCTCGAACGGCACGAAGGATTCGAGGATCGCCGCGTTGCTCGCAAGCTGTTTCCAGACGCCGTCGAGATTGTCGCCGTTGCGGATGACGACCTGGCCCTTGCCGTCGTAACCGAAGCGCCGGGTCTTCAACACGGCCGGCACGCCAAGCTTCGCCACGGCGTCGCGCAACTCCGCGGCCGACGAGACGTCGGCATAGTCGGCCGTGGCAATCCCCAGGCCCTTGACGAAATCCTTCTCGATCAGGCGATCCTGCGTCGTCTTCAATATCTCGGGATCCGGCAGCACCGGCCGCCGTGCCGCGAGCACCAGGGCGGTTGCCGACGGCACGTTCTCGAATTCATAGGTGATGACGTCGACGTCGGAGGCGAACAATTCAAGCGCTTCGACATCGGCATATTCGGCGCATGTTGCGCGCTGCACGACATCGAAGGCCGGAGAGTCCGGGTCCGGCGAGAACACGTGGCATTTCAGGCCGAGCCGCGCTGCCGCGAGCGCCAGCATGCGCCCAAGCTGTCCGCCGCCGAGAATGCCGATGGTAGCGCCCGGCTTCAGCTTCACACGCGAGGCCGAACTCACGCACGCTCCCCGCCAGATACCGGACGTTCGGGCGTCGGACGTTCCGCAACAGCGTCTGTCTGCGCCTTGCGCCAGGCCGCGAGCCGCATCGCCAGCGCGGCGTCAGTCAGCGCAAGCACGCTGGCAGCAAGCAGCGCCGCGTTGATGGCGCCGGACTTGCCGATCGCGAGCGTGCCGACGGGGATGCCAGCCGGCATCTGCACGATCGAATAGAGCGAGTCGATGCCGGACATCGCCTTGGACTCGACCGGCACGCCGAACACCGGCAGCTCGGTCAGTGAAGCGGCCATGCCGGGCAGGTGCGCGGCGCCGCCGGCGCCTGCGATGATCACCTTGTAGCCGGCGGCCTTGGCACCCCGGGCAAAGGCATAGAGCCGCTCCGGCGTGCGATGCGCCGAGACGATGCGCTCGTCGTAGGCAATGCCGAGATCGCGCAGGGTCGTGGCGGCGTGCGACATGGTTTCCCAGTCCGACTGGCTTCCCATGATGATTGCGACGGCGGCGGCCATTGGTTGCTTCGAATCGTTGGTGCTGTGCGAGAATTTGCAAAAAAGAAGCGCGGATTATAGGGGTCGACTTTAGACTGGCAAGCAGGTTGGATTGATTGATCGATTCTTGGTCAACACCACGCCGTGGTGCGGCGAAGATGACGAAGAGCCCGGCCCGCAAGTCCCGACCACGCAAAGCGCGCAACCCAGCATCGTCGTCGCTCGTCAAGCGATTGCGCGCACGCCTTGCCGAGGCCCGCAGGCAGATCGCCGATCTGAAACAGCGCGCGGATACCGACATCCTGCTCGACATCCAGAACCGCCGCGGCTTCGAGCGGGAGTTGCGGCGTTCGCTCGCCTATGTCAAGCGCTACCGCGCCACGGCTGCCCTGCTTTATCTCGACGTCGACCGGCTGAAGCCGATCAACGATCGCCACGGCCATGCTGCGGGCGATGCCGCACTGAAGGCGATCGCCATGGAACTGATCGATCATGTCCGGATGTCCGATATTGTCGCGCGGCTTGGTGGCGACGAGTTCGGCATTCTGTTGTGGAACCTCGAGCTCGCCGATGCGGAGAAAAAGGCGCGAGCACTCGAAGCCGCCATCGACGTGCTGCCGCTGACCTTTCGGGGCAGGACGCTGCGTCTTGGCATTTCGGCCGGTGTCACGATGCTCGATGGAACCGATGAGACCGCCGACGTGCTGACGCGGGCCGATACGGCGATGTATCGGCGCAAGCTGGTGCGGCGCGCGGCCAAGCGCCGACGCCGCGCTGCGCTCAAGCGATGATGTCGGGCGTGATCTGATCTTCAACGAATTTGATCCGATCGCGCAGCTGCAACTTGCGCTTTTTGAGGCGCTGCAGTTGCAGGCGGTCGGGTGCCGGCGATGCCTGCAGGGCCGCAATCGCCACATCGAGATCGCGGTGTTCCTGGCGCAGCCGCGTCAGCTCTTCTCGAAATTCGCGATCGTCGGTATCGGCCATTGCGTCAAGCGGTCATGCTTCAAGCTGTTGTTGCTTCAAGTCGTTCGGCTCGCCGATCACGTGGAACGCGTTTCGGCAGCACCATGACCGCGTGCGCGTCGTGATCGGCTTCTGCGTTGACCGTGGATGCATGTTGCTCGTCCTTACCAGCCGGGTGTTGCACGGCCGCCTGTCGCAGCCATTCGGCTGCCGTCTTCAAGTTGCATCTGCATCCGCGCAAAATTATCCCCGGTTCCCGTCGCCGGAGCAAGATGGCCATGCCCGTTTTCCGGTACCGCTGCTCGGCAAAATTGATCGGTCGGGGGTGTGCGGCGGCCGGGTTCCCGGCTGTGGATAGAAGTGGACATTCACCCCGTAAGGGATTGAAACGCGGTGCGTTATTTCGCCGCCGTCACAACCACGGTTAACGCCGGCAGCGCGCCCCGATCGATATCGACAGTTGGCGGGACTCTATGTAAGATTAATCGCCCGAGCAATAAGACGGAGAACCCCTCCAATGGCGATCCAAGCTCACCTTGCGGAATTGGAACGGAAGCACGAGGCACTCAAGAAGCAAATCCACGAAGCGCTCATGCATCCGTCGATCGATGATGTCGAGATCGTCGAACTGAAGCGCCGCAAGTTGATGGTGAAGGACGAGATCGAACGACTGCGCACTACCGCTGTCGATACCGTCCACTGATCGGCCGCTATTGTAGCTGAGTTGGAACGTCCGCACGTGGTGCGATTGGTTGTGCGTGCGTCGATCACGCACCACCCTGCAGCCGTGCGAGGACGTGGTCTGCGATCGCCAGTGACGATGTCAGCCCCGGCGACTCGATCCCGAACAGATTGATGAGTCCCGCAACGCCGTGGTCGCGTGGTCCCTGCACGACGAAATCCTGATTGGCGACCGCGGGCGGCACGATCTTCGGCCGGATGCCGGAATAGCTCGGCTGCAGTGCGCCGTCAGGTAACTCAGGCCAATAGCGCCGGATCGCTGGATAGAATTTGGCGGCGCGCTGCGGATCGACCGCGTAGTCGATGGCATCGATCCATTCGACGTCCGGGCCGAACCGCGCCTGGTCCGCCATGTCGAGCGTCAGGTGCACGCCAAGCCCGCCGGGCACCGGCACTGGATAGATCAGTCGTGAGAACGGCGCGCGGCCGGTGAGGCTGAAGTAGTTTCCCTTGGCAAAATAGGCGTTCGGTACCTTGTCGCGTGGCATGCCTTCGATGTTTCGCGCCAGCGCCGGCGCAGCCAGTCCGGCCGTGTTGATCAGCACCTTGCAGCCAAGCGTGAGCGGATCGGTGCCGCCGACGTCGAGCACAAAACCCTCGTCCGCAATCGCGGCTTTTCGCAAAGGCGCGTTGAACGCGATACTTGCGCCATCAGCCTCGGCGTCTCCGCGCAGCGCGAGCATGTAGCCGTGGCTATCGATGATACCGGTGGATGGCGACAGCAACGCGGCCGCGCAATGGACGGCAGGTTCGAGCGCCCGCGCTTCCGCCGCGCTGATCATGCGAAGATCGTCGACGCCGTTCCGCGCCGCGTGCTCTCGAATCGAGGCGAGCTTGTCGGTCTCGGCGTCATTCGTCGCGACGATCAGCTTGCCACAATTCTTGTGCGGCACGCCATGCTCCGCGCAATACGCGTAAAGCATCTTGCGACCCAGGACACAGAACCGCGCCATCAGGCTGTCGTGCGGGTAGTAGATGCCGGCGTGGATGACCTCGCTGTTGCGCGAGGATGTGATGGTGCCGATGGCGTCTTCGCTCTCGAGCATGAGAACCTCGCGGCCGGCAAGCGCGAGACGGCGTGCGATGGCGAGCCCAATCACACCCGCTCCGACGACCACGCATTCGATCCTGTCCATCCATTGGTCTCCCGATAGCCCCGGCGGGCGGGCACATGCTTAAGGGATCGTTAAGACCCGACGGCGGTGTTTGCAATTAGCGTCGAATTTCATGGTTCATTCAGCATCTGGAGACCGTTTGATTATCATTCAAATCAAGGCGCTAGGTTCCAGGGGTAGGCGTTTACCTGATTAAAAGATGTGCGCAGCCAAGGTGGCAAGCTTTTCAGAGCCCGCGAGAACCTTGGCAGAATGCTCGGTGAGTTTGCACGCGTGAAGGCAGTTGGTGCCCGGCTTGTCGCGGGAGCGCTTCTGCTCGGCTGCGCCACGTCTGGTGCGCGCGCGGCTGGCCTCAACGATTTCGATCCGGCGCTGCTGCGGCAGGCGGTTTTCGCCGGCCTCGTCGCCTGCGCATTCATGGCCGCTGTTGCAATCTGGTCGTTCTCGGCGCTGCGCCGGGTGCGCCGCCGCTTCCGCCGTCGCATGCACTTCATGTCGACCGCGCTGAACTACATGAACCTCGGCGTCAGCATGGTGGATAGCCAGGGACGGTTGCGCTTTTGCAACGACGCCTATCTCGACATCCACAGGCTGTCGCGGTCCGAGGTCACGCCCAACATGCCGCTCGACGAAGTGCTGACGCTGCGCTGCTTCGCGCGGCACCTTCGACGAGGCAAGCGCGAACTTCGCGAAAGACGGCGAGGAGACCAGCGAGAGCGTCCGTGACCTCGACGACGGCCGTTCCGTGATCGTGTCGCGCCACCGGCTGCCCACTGGCGGCTGGGTCGCGACCTACGCCGACTTCACCGAGCAGCGCAAGCTTGCGAGGCAACTCGCCACCACCAAGCTGTTTCTGGAATTGGTGATCGACAACATCCCGGTTTGCGTCGCCGTGAAGAACATCTCCGATCGTCGCTACGTGCTTGCCAACCGCGCCTTCGAACAGTTCAGCCGGCTGTCGCGCGACGCCATCGTCGGCAGCACCGCAGAGGAGATCTTCACGCGCCAGTCGGCGCGCGCCGTGACCGGCGCCGACAACGAGGCGATTGCTTCGACGAGCGGCGATGCCCGGATGGAGATCGTCGTTGATCGCGGTTCGCAAAAACGCGTACTCGCGGCGCGCCGTGTCGTGACCCACGACGAGGAGGGCAAGCCCGAACTGCTGGTGACGTTGTTCGACGACATCACCGAAAAGCGCAGTCTCTCCAAGGAAGTCGAGGAGACCAAGAAGTTCCTCGAACTCGTGCTCGACCACATCCCGGTCAGCGTGATGGTGAAGTCGGTGCGCGACCGCCGCTACCTGCTGGTCAATCGCTCCGGCGAGCGCTTCATGAACAAGAGCCGCGAGCAGATGGTCGGTCACCGCGTCGACGAGGTCCACGATACGGACGAGGCGACCTTCATCAAGCATCGCGATGACACCGCGATCCGGCTGCACGGCACCGTGGTCGCCGAGGAGTATCCGGTCAAGGCCGACGAAGGCATGCGGCTCTATCTCGCCCGTCGCGTCGCCGTGGCCGATCAGGGCGAGGAGCCGCAGTACATCGTCCAGACCAACGAGGACGTCACCGATCGCCGCCAGACCGAGTCGCGGATGGCGCACATGGCGTTCCATGACGGGCTGACCGATCTGCCCAACCGTGTCGCCTTCGTGCAGGCCCTCAATCAAATGATCGAAGCCTGCGCCGGCTCCGACGAATTCGCGGTCGTGTCGATCGATCTCGATAGCTTCAAGGAAATTAATGACGTGTTCGGTCACGTGGTCGGCGATCGTCTGCTGATCGAAGTGTCCCGGCGCCTGCAGGCGGCGGCGCAGGGCGCCGTGGTCGCGCGCCTGAGCGGTGATGAGTTTGGCTTGATCGTCGACGGCGAGCAGCCAAAGGCCGGCCGCGCACTCGCTGAGCGGTTGATCGAGGCGATGCGCGCGGAGTTTGTGATCGAGGACAAGACCATCCATGTCGCGGTGACCGCCGGCATCTCGGTTTTTCCACGCAACGGCAAGGATGCGGCGGCATTGCTCGCCAATGCCGACGCGGCGCTGTTCCGCGCCAAGGCGGAGGCCCGCGGCTCGGTGCGGGTGTTCGAGGCCGAGATGGATCAGCAGATCCGCGACCGCCGGGCCATGCACCAGGATCTGTCGACCGCGCTGAAGAACGGCGAATTGTCCCTGCACTACCAGCCGCAGGCCCGGACCGGCCGCGACATCGTCGGCTTCGAGGCGCTGGTGCGCTGGATCCATCCGGTGCGCGGCTTCGTTTCGCCCGGCGAGTTCATTCCGATTGCGGAAGAGAGCGGACTGATCGTCGAGATGGGCGAATGGATCCTGCGCGAGGCCTGCCGCGAGGCGGCGTCGTGGAAGAAACCGCTGCAGATCGCGGTCAACCTGTCGCCGGTACAATTTCTGCACGGCGACCTGGTCGGCCTCGTGCACTCGATCCTGCTGGAGACGGGCCTGACGCCGGGCCGGCTCGAGCTCGAGATCACCGAGGGCGTCCTGATCCGTGACTTCGAGCGCAGCCTTGCGTTGCTGCGCCGCCTGAAATCGCTCGGGGTGCGCATCGCGATGGACGACTTCGGCACCGGCTATTCGTCGCTGTCCTATCTGCAGTCGTTTCCGTTCGACAAGATCAAGATCGACCGCGCCTTCATCATGAACCTCGGCGTCAACCCGCAGTCGGCGGCAATCGTGCGCGCGGTGATCGGGCTCGGTCATGGCCTCGACGTGCCGATCGTCGCCGAGGGTGTCGAGACCGGCGATCAACTCGCGTTCCTTGCCGAAGAGCATTGCGATCAGGTGCAGGGCTACTACATCGGCAAGCCGGCGCCGATCCGCCAGTATGCCGCGCTGACCGGCAACGAGGTCGCGCCCGAGACCGCGCCGCTGGTCGCTGCTGAAAGCGCAAACGCGGCGCGCAAGGTCGGCTGAAGCCGCCAACAAACGAGCCACCTGCCATCCGCTTGTCGTTTTCCCCGCCTCAGATACGCTGGGTGAGGGGACGCGAGTGGCAGACTACGACCTTGCAGTGATCGGCGGCGGTTTGACCGGCGCCAGCGTCGCGCGCGACGCCGCCGGACGGGGTTTGCGGGTCGCCCTGTTCGAGCAGGGCGATCTTGCGAGCGGCGCATCCTCGGCCTCCTCACGGCTGATGGGCGGCGATCTGCAGCTCCTGGAACGGCGTGCCGTGGCAAGCGTGAGGCGATCCCTCATCGAGCGCGACCGCGAATTGCGTCTCGCCCCGCACCTGGTGCGTCCCTTGCGATTCGTGCATTCCGCTGCACCCGCAAGGGCGGCCGGTCTGGCTGTTGCGGCTCGGGCTGTCGGTCTACGACCGGCTCGGCGCCGGCCCGCCGGCGTCGACCACCCTCGACTTGAGCCATCACGAGGCGGGCTTCTGCCTGCAACGTCCGTACGGCTCGGCGTTCGAGTTTTCCGACGCCGTCGCTGACGACGCGCGCCTCGTCATTCTCAATGCGCTCGATGCCGGCGAACGCGGCGCCGATATCCGCACCGGAGCCCGCTGCGTGCGTGCCGACCGGGATTTGGAGTGGCGCATCGCGCTGATCGATCGCGGACGCCGCCGCAACGTGACCGCGCGGGCGCTGGTGTCCGCGGTCGGCGCGTGGACCGGACAATTCGCCGAGACGGTCCTGCGACGGGCGCCGCCTCCGCTGGCGCTGGTCCGCGAGAGCCAGATCATTGTCAGGCGCCTGTTCGATCACGACCGCGTCTACGTCCTGCAGCAGCCCGGAGGTAACCTCGTGTTCGCCCAGCGCTACGACGAGGAACGAACCCTGATCGGGATGGCGAGGGCGGATTTCCTGGGTGACCTGGCGGCGGTATCGCCGGCCGCTGCCGACATCATGGAACTCTGCAGCGCGGCGAACCGATATTTCCGCGAACAGATTTCGCCCGCGGACGTGGTCGCCACCACCTGCGCCGTGCGCGCGCGTCCTTCGGTGCGCGGCCGCGCCGAGGTGCCGCGCTCCGGTGTCGTGCAGCTCGACCGTCGCTATGGCGAAGCGCCGCTGGTGGTCGCCTTTGGCGGCGACATGACCTCCTATCGCCTGCAGGCCGAGACCATCGTCGACGCGCTGGCGTCGTTTTACGTCAAGGCCGTACCATGGACCGCGGAAGCGCCGCTGCCGGGCGGCGATTTCGCCGATCTCGACGATGAGATCGGTGCGACGCTGCGCCGCTGTCCATATCTTGACGGCGGTCAGGCGCGCCGGCTGACGCTGGCCTATGGCACACGGGTCGCAGATGTGCTTGGCGATGCAACCTGTCTCGGCGATTTGGGGCCGGCCTTTGGCGCCGGACTGACCGGTTCAGAGGTGCGCTACATGATGCATAGGGAGTGGGCGAGAACGGCGGACGATGTCTTGTGGCGGCGCTCGAAATTGGGCTTGGCAATGTCGGGTGCGGCGCGCGACGCGCTGGCGCGATTCATGAAATCCGTTGCATGATCGCAGCTGCATGACTGCTTCGACCAGCCCGTTGGATGATGGCGCAGACGCTGGCGGCTTCCGAACGAAGCCAGGTCGCCAAGCCCGCTCGCGAACCCGCCCTGAGTATCGTGTCGGTGACCAAGCGCTTCGGCGGCTTCACCGCGGTCGACGATCTGTCGCTCGATATCAACGCCGGCGAGTTCTTCGCGCTGCTCGGGCCGTCGGGGTGCGGCAAGACCACGCTGCTGCGCATGCTGGCCGGTCTCGAAAGCCCCGACAGCGGCAGCATCCTGCTCGACGGCGCCGATATTTCGCACGTGCCGCCGCATCAGCGGCCGGTCAACATGATGTTCCAGAGCTACGCACTGTTTCCGCACCTCGACGTTGCCGGCAACATTGCGTTCGGTTTGAAACGCGCGCGGCTGCCGCAAAGCGAGATCGACGCGCGCGTCGCCGAGATGCTGGCGCTGACGCAGCTCGAGGGGCTCGAGAGGCGGCGTCCGGACCAGTTGTCCGGCGGCCAGCGCCAGCGTGTCGCGCTGGCACGGTCGCTGGCGCGGCGGCCGCGGCTGTTGCTGCTCGATGAGCCGCTGGCGGCGCTCGACAAGAAGCTGCGCGAGAGCACGCAGCTCGAGCTCATGAAGGTGCAGCGCCAGCTCGGCACGACGTTCATCATCGTCACTCACGATCAGGAGGAAGCGATGACGGTCGCCGACCGCATCGCCGTCCTCGACAAGGGGCACCTGGTCCAGGTGGCGGCCCCGCGCGAACTCTATGAGAAGCCGAATTCACGCTGGGTCGCCGGTTTCGTCGGCGACATCAACCTGATCGAAGGCCAGGTGGTGCAAATCCACTCCGGCACGCTGACGCTGAAAACCGTCGATGCCGGCACCATCGTGGCGTTGACGAAAAACGATCTGGTGCCGGGCATGACGATCATGATCGCGATTCGCCCGGAGAAGATCAGGATTTCCGGTGAATCCGCGTCGGCCGCGGGCGGTAACGCGCTCCGCGGCGAACTCATCGAGATCGGCTATCTCGGCGGCACGTCGACCTACACAGTCAGGCTGACGTTTGGCGCGACACTGCGCGTTGCGCGAAGCAACGTCGAAACGGGCGAAGCATCTTCGCTCAAGATCGGCCAGCGGGTCTCGCTCTCGATCGCACCCGAGGCCTGCATCGTGCTGGAGAAGTGATGGCGTCCGGCAGCCACGCGCGAAGACTGTTCTCGCGTCCCGCGCGGCTTGCGGCGATCGCCCCGTATCTCTGGATGACGCTGTTCTTCCTGGTGCCGTTCATCTTTGTCCTGAAAATCAGCCTGTCCCAGACCGCGATCGCGCAACCGCCCTATGTGCCGGTGTTCGATCTCGGAAATCCTGGGGCAATGTCGCGCGCGCTTGCCATGTTGTCGGTCGATAATTTCAGGCTGCTCGCGTCCGACGATCTCTACCTCCTGTCATACCTGCGCAGCGTGTTCGTCGCGGTGATCTCGACCGCGGTCCTGCTGGTGCTCGGATATCCCGTTGCCTATGCGATGGCGCGGCTGCCGCAGCGGCTGCAGCCGATCGCGATGATGCTGGTCATCATTCCATTCTGGACTTCGTTCCTGATCCGGATTTACGCCTGGATCAACGTGCTTCAGCGTGACGGCCTGTTGAACGATCTGCTGGTGGGGTTGCACATCGTCAGCGCACCGGTGGTGTGGCTTTCGACCGACAGCGCGATGTATCTCGGCATCGTCTATTCATACTTCCCCTTCATGATCCTGCCGCTCTACGCGACACTGTCGAAACAGGACGCGACGCTGCTCGAAGCCGCGGCCGACCTCGGCTGTTCACGGCGGCAGGCGTTCTGGCTGGTGACGTTTCCACTATCGCTCCCGGGCGTCGCGGCCGGAGCGCTGCTCTGCTTCATCCCGATCGTCGGCGAGTTCGTGATTCCCGATCTGCTGGCGGGCTCCGAGAAGCTGATGATCGGGCAGACTCTGTGGCTCGAGTTCTTCACTAACCGGGACTGGCCGGTCGCGTCAGCGATTGCGGTCGTGCTGCTGATGCTGCTGGTGGTGCCGCTCGTGGTCTATGATCGGCTGCAGCGCCGTCAGCTCGAGGCGGCGCGCTGATGGCTTCGCGTGCGCTCACTCGCACCTCGACGTTCAACATCGTTGCGCTGGCGTTCGGGCTCGCCTTTCTCTATCTGCCGATCGTCATTCTCGTGATCTATTCATTCAACGCCTCGCGGCTGGTCACCGTGTGGGGCGGCTGGTCGACGCGCTGGTATGTCGAACTGCTGTCCGACCGCGCCATGCTGGATGCGGCATGGATGAGTCTCCGGGTCGGCGTCGCCTCGGCAACGCTCGCCACCGTGCTCGGCACCATGGCCGCGCTGGCGCTGTCGCGCGGCGACCGCTTTGCCGGTCGTTCGCTGTTCTCCGGCATGCTCTATGCGCCGCTGGTGATGCCGGAGGTGATCACCGGGCTGTCGCTGCTGCTGCTGTTCGTTGCGATCGACGCGAGCCGCGGCTTCTGGACGGTGACCATCGCGCATACGTCGCTCACCATGTGCTTCGTCACCGTGGTGGTGCAGTCGCGCCTGAACGGTCTCGACCGCAGTCTCGAGGAGGCCGCGATGGATCTCGGCTGCGCGCCGGCGCAGGCGTTCTTCGCGGTGACCTTGCCGATGGTCCTGCCCGCGATCGTCGCCGGCTGGATGCTCGCGTTCACGCTCTCGCTCGACGACCTCGTGATCGCGAGCTTCACCACGGGGCCGGGCGCCGCCACGCTGCCGATCCGGATCTATTCGGAGGTACGGCTCGGCGTGAAGCCGGAGATCAACGCGATCTGCACCATCATCGTCGCATTCGTCGCGGTCGCGATCATGGTGGCGTCGCTGGTGGCCAAGCTGTCGTCGGACCGCGCGAAAACGCCGGCGCCGCTTTAGCCGCGAAAAGCACACGACCATCGACTTATCTCGCCTGTTGCAAAGACATCACGCATGCCGCGTGCGGTGTGCCGCACAGCGACAGGTCTTGAATATGGATTGACAGAGACACAACCAAAATGTGTAATTCGCGAGAGATGCAACAAAACAAGGGAGACGTCCGATGGCAAAGCGAAGGCAAACGCGGGCGCGCCCCGCGGAGACGGCCACAACGATATCGGCGTGGGAGGACGACCCGGAGCCGGCAGTCCTGGTGGTGCGGCCGGTCCCCGACGTGTCCAAGAAACCTCTTGCGTACAGCTTTCCCTCACCCGAGCCCGCTCCGGGCAAGTACAAGCCCGGAACCAGCGAATTCCGTTACTGGACCGCGGCAGAGGCACTCAGGCGTGGCGCTGATTTCTGGGCGAGCCGCGTTCCGGGAGGCAAGTGGCAGCCAGGTCCCGTTCTGAACGTCCTGCTGGATGAAGGTGAGGATCTGAACGCCTATTACGACCGGGCGGCACTGAACTTTTTTCACGGTCCCGGCGCGAACGGCAAGGTCTATTCGGGCGAGAGCCCTGACGTGATTTGTCACGAAATGGGCCACGCGATTCTGGATGCGATTAAGCCTCAGCTCTGGGGAGCAGCGAGCCATGAGGCCGCCGCCTTCCACGAATCTTTCGGCGATATGAGTGCGATTTTGTCCGCGCTGCAGTTACCGTCGCTTCGGGCGGCAATTTTGAAAGACACAAACAACCATCTCTACCGCAGCTCGCGACTTTCGCGGTTGGCGGAGCAACTCGGCAGCGCAATCCGATTGCAGGCCCCTGATGCGGTGGAGCCGGATTGCCTTCGCAACGCGGTCAATTCGTTCACATATCATAACCCTCTCAGTTTGCCGCAAATGGCTCCCGCATCTCAACTCTCGTCCGAACCGCATTCTTTTTCGCGGGTGTTCACCGGAGCATTTTTCGAGATCCTGGGCGGCATGCTGGGTGCAAAAGCGGCGACGCCAGGACAACCAAGCGAAGCCGAATTGTTGGCGGTTTCAGAAGAGATCGCGGATATTCTCGTTGACGCCGTCCAGCAGGCTTCGGTCGTGCCAAGCTGGTATGCCCAGGTAGCCGCCGCCATGGTTCAGGTAAGTCAATCCGCCAATGCAAAATACCCTCCGATCTTGAAGGGCGTTTTTGTACGTAGGTCGATTCTCTCGCTGAACTCCGCGTCGAATGTCCAGGGCCTGCAAATTTCGCTAGCCGCCACAAGGATGGTTGGTGTTGCGGCGGCCTCGCCATCGGATGCCCTGACGGTGGTCGCATTGCCAAGCGACCATTACGGGCTTGACCTGCCACTATTGGTCGAAGCGGCTTCGCACCCCAGAACCTTCGTCGCAACGGCTGCCGCCGTCGCAACGAACGGAGCGCTTGAGCCGCCTAGCGCGACCACTGCGGCGATCGGGTTTGTTGATGATCTGTTCAGCAGGGGACGGGTGGACTACGGCGGGATCGGCCGCAAGAATGCGCGTCTCGATCATGGATCGAGATTGCGCAGCCATCGTTTGGTGGCGGACGACGGCGCCATCCGCCTGCATAGATGTCTGTTCGATTGTGGACTAACGCATCGCTAGCCGGTAAAACGCTGCTCGGAACTGATCCGCCTTCGGCGGCACATTGAAAGGTTCCGTGACGCGAATGACGACGAAGAAAACGCCGGGTGGTCCTTCGTCGAAGGACCCGACGAACGAAAATGATGTCATAGTTCCATCCGATGAGACTTCGGCGGCTTTCGTCCGTGGTCTCGTCGAGCGGGGCGAAGCCGTTCGAGCAAAGACGGGTGCGCCGTTGCCTCCGGGAGTGACCCACGAAATTATCGGTGAGACGAAGGACGGTTTGCCGATTCTCCGTCGCAGGCGCTTCTCCGCGTTTTGAAGCTTGGCGGGCGAGCTTGGTCGATGTCGAGGCCGCCGCGCATCGCGCCTTGCGTCTAGTCCTGTTGCCGCTGCTGTGACGCGGGATCAGGCGTCGGCGCCGCCGCAGGCGCGAGCGGCTTGCCGGTGAGCTTCTCGATCGCCGACTTGACGGCGTCGCGCGGTGATCGTTTCTGCAGGGACTCGATCAGCGGCGCCGTCGCGGGCGATCGCCGCATCAGGCTCTCCGAGTCCGGATAGAGCAGGGGGTCGTCCCACGGCCCTTGCAGCACGAACGGCAATTCGAAGGTCGGCGGCGCATCCGTTGCCGGAACGAGGCTTGCGATCCCCTTCATGTCGAATTCGCGGCCGGGGACGGTGGTGGTGCCGGTGAGGGTGAGGCGCACGGTTGGACCGTCCAGCCGCAGGTCCTTGATTGTCGCTGTGCCTTGATCGAGTTTGAAGGCCGCATTGATGCGGTCGAACGGCGTGCGCCCGCTGCGGAAGTCGCCGGCGCCCGACAGCGGTCGCCGCTCCAGCCGCCGCAACAGCTGCTCGACGTTGAATCCGGAGAGGGCGCCGTCGTGTCCGTTCAGAGTGACATCGCCCGATAGCGACTGGGTCAGGCCGAACGGGCTGGCGCCGGAAGCCTCCAGCGCCATAGCGACGTTGCCGCGGCCGGCTAAGCGGCGGAAGCCGAACAGCTCGCTGAAGCAGCTTTCGAGATCGACGTCGGTGAGCTGGAACTGCGCCTTGACGTCGGCAGCGTCGCCGTTCCGGCTGATACCGAGCGAGCCACGCGCCGATCCACCATACATCTGCGCTTCGCCGATCGAGAAGGTCAGCGTCCCGCCGCGCAAGTTCGCCGCCAGCGCGGTGCGGCCGACTCGTGTCGCGCCGACCACCACCCGTCCGGCCGACAGCCGCATGTCGAAATCGATACCCGCGAGGCTCTGCAGGTCGAATGGCTGCCGGTTCCAGTCATGGGCACCGGAGGCGACCATCTTGACCGTGCTCGCATAGGGTGTGAGGTCGAGCGCGTCGGCGGCGAGCGTTGCCTGCAGGGTGCGGCCACTGTCGTTCGTGTAACTGAACACGCCTTCGGCGGCGTTGCCGTCGAGCTCGACATTGACGTTGGTCAGCGCGACGCTGTTGCCGGTGACGCCGGCCCGCGCCTTCAGTGCAAACCGGCCGAATCCGCCACCGTCGGGCAACGGGCGCCCAGCCCAGCGGAACGCGTCGCGCAGCGACGGCGAATCCGCAGCGAGCGTCCCCTGCATCAGGAGCGTTGGGCCGGCCGACATGGCGCCGTCGAAAGCGAGCTTCAGCGCCGAGCCCGAGAGCCGGACGCGCAAGCCGGAACGCTGGCCGGCGAGCGCGT
Organism: uncultured Alphaproteobacteria bacterium; assembly: GCA_963763485.1. Lineage (GTDB taxonomy): Bacteria > Pseudomonadota > Alphaproteobacteria > Rhizobiales > Xanthobacteraceae > CAWCKS01. Next base: position 732,697 of record CAVXOW010000005.1, read on the forward strand.
AGGCGAAGTCGGCGATGTTGAGGCTGCCGTCGATGCGGTCATCGCGCCAGCTGAACTGGCCCGTCGCGGCGAACGAGCGCGAGATCGCCGGCCACGCCAGCGAGAGATCGATCCCGGATAGCTGCTCCATGGCGCGACTGGCATCGTCGCGATAGGTCAGCTCGCCGTCCTTGATGCGAATTTCAGAGAACGGCACGGCGTTGCTGGCATCGGGCTTCATGGCGATCGCCAGCCGCTGCAGCAAGGGCGTCCAGTTCGAGCCTCCGGCACCATCGCGCGTGAATTGAATATGCGGGTGCGTCAGGGTGAGATCGGCAATCTCGAAGCGCTTCAGCAGCAACGGGAACAGCTTGAGATTCGCGGTCAGCTCGTCGACCACCAGCGCAGTACTCTCGGTGCCGGCATCGCGCAGGCCGACACGGCGGAAAGTAACGGCACTGACCGGGAAGATCGAGACGCTCGAACTCGCCCGACACCACGAAGTCGAAGCCGGTGACGGTCTTGATCTGCGCCTCGATGGCGTCACGCACCTCCTCGCGGTTCAGCAGCCAGGACATGCCAAGGCCCACCACGAGCACGATGACGCCGAGCAGCGCCGCCAGTGCCAATCCGAGGCGTCTCAATCCTTCGGGCATCGTTTGAGGCGTGCGATCCAGGAACAGGGTGATGCGGGATGAAAAATTGGGCGACGGACGGTCCTTCGCCGGTATCTTCATATGCAACTTGCTGTTTTTTCTTGTCGCTTTCAAGGCCGCTTGTTTGTGCAGACCCGATCGCTGATTGACGCGTCTTTGCGATTTCGCCTAATAAGGCCAACGACATCACTCGCTCTCGCGTCAGGATGATCGGCTGCGGCGCGGCCGCCGTCGCAGGCGGCGAGCGTTACGCAAATTGCAGGCGGAATTCGTCAGCTCGCACGCAGGTCCAACAGCGATGAACAAGGTCTATCCGGACGCCAAGTCCGCTCTCGCAGGCGTTTTGAAGGACGGCATGATGATCATGTCCGGCGGTTTCGGGCTGTGCGGGATCGCCGAGACGCTGTCGGACGCGATCCGCGATTCCGGGGTCAAGAACCTGACCGTGGTCTCCAACAATGCCGGTGTCGACGGCATCGGCTTGAGCCGGCTGCTGGAGACCCGGCAGATCAAGAAGATGATCTCGTCCTATGTCGGCGAGAACAAGCTGTTCGCCCAGCAATATCTCTCCGGCGAGCTGGAACTCGAGTTCACTCCGCAGGGAACTCTGGCCGAGCGCATCCGCGCCGGCGGCGCCGGGATTCCGGCATTCTTTACCAGGACGGGGGTCGGCACCATCATTGCCGACGGCAAAGAGGTCCGCGAGTTCGACGGTGAGAAGTATGTGATGGAGCGCGGCCTGTTCGCTGATCTCGCCATCGTCCACGCCTGGAAGGGCGACACCGCCGGCAACCTCGTTTACCGCAAGACCGCGCGGAATTTTAATCCGATGATGGCGACCGCGGCCAAGGTCACGGTGGCGGAGGTCGAGCATCTGGTTCCCGCCGGCGAGATCAATCCGGACCACATCCACACCCCCGGCGTGTTCGTCAAGCGCATCATCAACGTCGGCGCCGGCAACAAGCGGATCGAGTTCCGAAATACCCGTCCGCGTCCCGCGGCCTGATTTTCTTCCGCGAGAGAGCAAGAGATGGCTTGGACCCGTGAACAGATGGCCGCCCGCGCTGCCAAGGAATTGCGCGACGGCTACTACGTCAATCTCGGCATCGGCATTCCAACGCTGGTGTCGAACTACATTCCCCAAGGGGTCGACGTGCAGCTGCAGAGCGAGAACGGCATGCTCGGCATGGGGCCGTTCCCCTATGAGGGCGAGGAGGACGCCGACCTGATCAACGCCGGCAAGCAGACCGTCAGCGAGCTGCCGACCACGAGCTATTTCTCCAGCGCCGATTCGTTTGCGATGATCCGCGGCGGCCACATCGATCTGTCGATCCTCGGCGGCATGCAGGTCGCCGAGAACGGCGACCTCGCCAACTGGATGGTGCCCGGCAAGATGGTGAAGGGCATGGGCGGCGCGATGGACCTGGTCGCCGGCGTCAAGCGCGTGGTCGTGGTGATGGAGCACGTCGCCAAGGACGGGCCCAAGCTCTTGCACCGCTGCAACCTGCCGCTGACCGGCGCCGGCGTGGTCGACATGGTGATCACCGATCTCGGCGTGTTCACGATCGACCGGCACGGCAACGACGGCATGGCGCTGATCGAACTCGCCGACGGCGTCACGCTCGACGAGGTCAAGGCCAGACCGAGGCGACTTTCCGCGTTGCGCTGAAGAACACGAACTGAGTGCGCGCGTCTAGAGCGGATAAATTTCAGTGGATGGCGATTCTTCCATCCGCTCGTCCCCGCGGGGGCGGGGACCCAGTTTTTGCCAGGCAAACAATGCCCCTTTTCATGGCTCCTGGATACCCGCTTTCGCGGGAATGAGCGGACCTAAAATCGTGACGCGCCAGTTACCCGCCGCCCGCCGCGGCTTGCGTCGCGTGCGGAAACATCACCTCGATCAAGGTACCCGCTTGCGGCGCGTTGCGAATGGTGAATTGCGCGCGGTTGGCTTCCGCCAGCGCTTTCGTCAGCGCGAGATTGACTCCCGCGGTATCCGGCACGACGTGATCGTCGCCCGCCGAGGCGTGATAGGGCTCGACCGCGGCCTTGATGTCGCGCTCGCTCAGCGCCCGTCCGGTGTCGCGCACGCGCAGCGCGACGTCGCCGCGGTCGGTCAATGCGGTCGACACGATGACCTGCCCCCCGGCATTGGCGAGCTCGATCGAGCTTGAAATCAGGCTGGTCACGATCTGCCGCAGCGAATGCGCATCGGCGAACACAACGGGCAGATGCGGTGCGAGCGACGAGCGGATGATGATGCGCTCGCGGTTAGCCTGCGGCTGCAGCATGCCGACGCATTGCGCGACGAGATTGTTGAGGTTGACGCTGGTCGGCGCGAGGTCGAGCTTGCCGGTCTCGATCCGTGTCAGGTTGAGCATGTCGCCGACGATCGTGAGCACGCGCTCGCCGGCGGCGCGGATGTCGCGCATGTATTCGAGGTAACGCTCGGCGCCAAGCGGACCAAAACGCTGCTCGATCATCGCTTCGGCAAAGCCGATGATGGCGTTCAGCGGAATCCGGATCTCGTGATTTATTTTGGCCAGCACGTCGGTGCGCAAGGCTGCCGCGCGCTCGGCGCTGCGGCGGGCGCTGAGCAGGTCGGCCTCGTTCTTCTTCAGCTGCGAGAGATCGCGAAACACTGCAAAGTACCTGGCATCGGCCGTGCGGCCCATGGTCATCGCCAGCGGAATGAGGCCGCCGCCGCGGGCCTGGCCCAGCACCTCGCGGCCGTGATCCATCGCCCCGGTGACGGCTGGATCGTCGAGGCCTTCGAAATACGCCAGCACCACTGACTGGCTTTCGGGCGCAAACAGGTCGGCGAGATTGCACTGCGTGAGCCGCGTCGCCGCTTCATTGAACAGCGCCTCGGCGCTGCGATTGCAGGAGAGGATGTTGCCCTCCTGGTCGAACATCACGATGCCGTCGGCCATCGCCTCGATGATGAAGGCGAGGTCGTCATTGACGGCCGGTAACGGTGACTGTTGCGCTGGAGCGGCAGTCTCGGCAACGCGTTGCGGCCCCGAGGTTTGCTCCGTCGTGCCGGGCGCGTCGGCGGCAAAGATCAGCGCCATTGCCGGCGCGTCGTCCCAGGTGATGGTGTAGAGCCGGGCGAGGATCGGGGCGTGGCTGCCGTCGCCGGTGGCGATCGAAAGCGGCATGCCGCTCTCCGACGAGCTGCTGGCTGACGATTCGATCGGCTGGACGTACAGCGCATCGAGGCCGCCTGCGTCGGACAGCGCGTGCACCGACGCAAACCCGGTGCGCTCTAGGAACGTCGGGTTCGCATACAAAAGATGGTCGAGCCGATAGATCAGGACGCCGATCGGAACGCGGTCGAGCAGTGGTTTGTCATGCGTGCTCTCGCCCTTCGTCTCGGTTGTAACGCCGAGCAAGGACGCAGGTTGCCGGGTCCGGCGCACCCGGCGCGGCGGCAGCATGATCGAGTTCCTCCATCTTCGGCGTGATGCGGCTCGTCATGCTCGAAGCTTGTGCCGTCGCGGACACTCTGATCGAGGCGCGACGAGAGCCGCCGCGCAATCTCATCGAAGGCATGGTTCTCGACCGCACTCAGCGCCGGCGTTCGCGTATCGTTTGCCAGCGGAAACGGCACCACGTTCTGCGGCGGTGCAGCCGCATCAGCTGATTGAGCGACGCCTTGCGACGGCGCGCTTGCCGCGATCGGGTCTGCATTCGGCGGCTCCCCCGTCAGCACATCATCGCTCGGCGTAATCGCGACGGTTTCGTCTGCCAGCCCAGTCGTCGAGCGCTGCTCGGGCGCGCTGGCGCTGCTCGATTCGAGCGATGCGGATTCGCGCGACGCCGCAGGTGCAGGATGTACGGTGCCGAACTGGTGCTCCTGCCGTCGCATCTCGGCAAGGCGGTCGAGACCCGCCATATCGCGGCAGATGCCGAAACCGCGATAGCCGGCAAAATTGCGCGCGCGATCGAACATCGGAAGGCCCGACATTTCGATCGGCATCCGATCGTTCATCTCGTTGACGGGCCAATCGACCACGATACCGCTCCAGGTCTCGCGGCTTGCGACGGCCTTCGCGATCTTTTGCTCGGGATCGATGCCGAGATGATCGACGATCTCGTTCCACGGACGGCCGAGCGCGGCTGCCGCTATCGGGCCGATCAGCTTTGAGAACTCATCGGAGCCGAGTGAGAAGCGCGTCTCGGCGTCCATCTGCCAGATGAACCGCAGCGAGTGCCTTGCCTGGACAATCTCGTGTGGCTCCGGGATCTCTGCAGCGACCGGCTCAACACCGGATGCGGCGGCGGTTGCCGGCGCAACGGCGGCCGCCACCGCAGCAGGTGCTGCCGGCGCATCAGCAGGCGGAGGCGGGTTGTCGGTGGAGATCGTTGCGGCCTCGTCGACGGTATCGTCCTCATCGACCAGCACCTCGTCGGCGAATGATTCGTCAAGGGGCTCGTCGCGCGCGGTGGTATCCAGCGCAGATGTTTCGGCGCTGTCCAGGCGGGCGGCCGGCGCCTCTTGTTCCGGCATCAGCACCACGACGGCGACGTCATGACCGGAACCGATCCGGTGCAGCGCCCAGTGCCGCGAATCGAGCGCGACGTCGCCATGGCCCTCGCGCAGAGCGCTTGCCCGGGCGCTGAGAAAATCCGGCCGGGAGAACTGCTCGAAGTGGCCGACGTCGAGCCGTGCCGCACTGTTGGTGCCGAGCAGTGCGCCTTGCGCCGACCAAGCAACGGCCGGACGATCGAAGCCGTCGAGCACGAACTGCAGGCGGCCGCTGAGCGGCAGTGGCTTGCCCGAACTGGCGAGGCTGACGATCAGGATCGCATTTGACCCGTCCTCCAGCGTCAACAGTGCGCAGGAACAGGTTGCGAGTTGGCCCGGCGCCGCGCCAAAGCCGCGCATGCGCTCGAGCCGTGTCGCGCCTGATGTCGGCAATCGGTTTGCAAGTTGGGCGACTTGCCGCCGGTGCGGATCAAACGCGCCGAGCGGCTCGCCCAGACGGTTGCGATCCTCGAGGCCGAACGCGGCAGCGCCGGCTGCGTTGGTCCATAGAATTGCGGAACCATCGGCCGACCACAGCCAGGCCGCGTGCACCGCGGTCGCGTGCGGTGCGATCCGTCCGTCGCGGATCACGATCTCCTGAAATGTCTTTGGCCTCATGACGTCAGGCAATTCTGGCCGCTTCAATTGTTGCGCTCCGAAGCGCATTCATCGCTCAAATCCAAAGATCGTTAGTAAAACGCTGAAATCGCGTGGTCCACGGCCCGCGGCCGGCCGGGGCGCCATTTGGCGGATAACCTTAACTCCAGCCGCTTCGGAGGGAACGCGGCGATGGTCGGCGAAATTGTAGCTTGCAAGATGATCGAGGTCCGTCACGATAGGATCACTGGTTGAGGCTATTGGCCTCTTGGCGCAAGCCCAAATGTTCTTGCAACGCCGAACAGGGAGCTGGCTGATGAGTGACAACGGTAGCGGCAAATTCGAGATCCCGAACGACGTGCGGGCGATGGCGCAGGCGAGCTTCGACCAGGCTCGCAAGGCCTTTGAAGGACTGCTCACCGCGGCGCAACGCACCGCAAGCTCGTTCGAGGATCAGGGCGTTGCTGCGCGCGCCGGCGCCAAGGACGTTGCCTCGAAAGCCGTCGGCTTTGCCGAGGCCAACGTGCGCGCTTCGCTCGACTATGCCGAGAAGCTCATGAAGGCAAAGGACATGGCGGACGTCATGCGGCTGCACAGCGAGTATGTGCAGGCGCAGATGCGTTCGCTCGCCGATCAGGCTGGCGAGATCGGCCAGGCTTTGACCCGCGCGGCGATGGATGCGGCCAAGCCGAAGTCGTAGTCGTAGTTCCGCTTCTTCGAGGCGCTTGGCTCTGCTGTAACTGCTTACCGGTATTAAATTACCATAAATTTGCCTTAGAACTGCGCTTTAAAAAATTTGGCAGTGCGTCACAGTAAAATGTTGCATCGCACAAAAACCTTCGTTATGTTGTGTGTGCAATTGCCGCCGGGTTGCGGCGCAAACAAGACTCCGACGGAGAGCCGGTGGATGGCGCGTCGGAGAGCGAAGTCCCGCTTTCACAATTCAAAGACGCAAGGTGAGCACCATGTCTCAAGTCAATGATCCGTTCTCGACCGTCGTTCCGTTTGAAGTCCCGGGTTCGATCCGCGAGTTCGCCGAGAAGGGCGTGTCGCAGGCCCGTGAGGCTTACGAGAAGTTCAAGGAAGCCGCGCAGACCTCTAACGAGACGATGGAAGCGGTTTACTCGTCCGCGACCAAGGGCGCGTCCGACTACACCAGCAAGGTCCTCGACATCGCGCGTTCGCATGCCAATGCGAACTTCGACCTCGCCGAGAAGCTGATCGGCGTGAAGTCACCGTCGGAAGCCTTTGCGCTGTTCACGAGCCACGGCCGCACCCAGTTCGAGACGCTGACCGCGCAGGCGAAGGAACTTGCCGAGCTCGGCCAGAAGGTTGCCACCGACGCCGTCGAGCCGATCAAGGCCAGCGCGTCGAAGGTGTTCCCGAAGGTTGCCTGAAACGCCGCCTCGATCCGCGAATTGAAAAAATAGCTTGGCCCGGGCCGGTCGCCCGGGCTTTTGCTTGTCCATCGCTGGCCTTGCCAAACGGGCAGCTTGCTCATAGTTTCCGGCCGCTTTGGCCGGCCTTTTGCGCGCGATTTCGTTGCGCGAAACGCAAGGCTTCCGAGGCGCTTAAGGACGACAAAGATTCGATCGCGCGCCCGTTCCGGGTGTTATAATTCGTGAGATGTGCAGTTGTAGCTCAGTTGGTTAGAGCGCCTGTCTGTGGAACAGGAGGTCGGTGGTTCGAGCCCACCCAACTGTACCAGCCAGACAACAAAATCCCCTGTGGTTCCAGCAACGTTACTGATAGACCTGAACGTATTTGTCCGCTCTAAAATACAAAAGGCGCTACAAAATGGCATTGCGAATGGTCGCGTTAAGTCGTGCGCAAGATCGGTCGATGGTTCGTGCCCGCAAAGGCATCCCCGAAGACGTGCGCGAGGCGTACGCACGCCTCTACGGCGTGAGACGTGGGAAGCGAATCTCAAGATACCAGCGGACACCGCAGAGAGCACGACGCGAAGGCGCAGCACGGGGAGTGGGTAGCTGAGATTGAGACCCGCATTGACGCGTTGCGAGCGACGAAGCGCGGTGAGGGGCAACCACTCACTCGACTGCAAGCGATTGCACTGGCGGGTCGCTGGTACACATGGTTCGTCGAGCAGCACGAGAACGACCCAGGATCAGCAAAGCGCTGGAGTGATACGCAGCGAGCATTTGATATGGAACGTGTTCTGCTCCCCACGCCCCCGATGAATACCACGAGAACCCAGCGGCGGACCCGCGATTGGGAATGGAGGCACACGAGCCAGAGGTTCGCGAAGCTGTTCGTCCGCAGTTATCGCCGAGATGGCCCGCGCTGGCCTCCTTTCTCGCTGAGCGAAGGCTTAGCGCTCACGCCCGAGGCGCACGCGCAATTCGTTGACGCTGTCTAGCTGACAACTTGCTTGCTCGCCTAACCTCTGCTTGAGGCGAGCGGCTCGCGGTGACTACACGCCGAGATGAAACACCAAGGCAGTTTCCCAGCGCTCGACTTGCATCGCGGTAACATCACCGGGGCAGGTGTGTCGCCCTTGGGACTTGTTCGAGGCATGGGTGAAGGGCGGCTTACGCCTGCCGACTGGCACGGTGCAGCCGATGGCGTGCGGTGTTCTCCAGACTCAGTGCGACGGCATTTCGCCGACGCTCGGGCAGATGGCATCCGTTGAGGACGCAAAGCGCGCATGGCTTGAAGGCTTGATTAGTCGCGAAGCGCACTGCCGTGACGACGTTCGTGAGGTCTGGCTGAATTCGTCGTCGCCGTGTGTTCGGCGTGGGCCGTTGAACAGCACAAGCTCGCGAGAACAATCCCTTTCGTCGGACATCGAAGGTGACGGTACCCAGAGAAGACGCAGAAGCCGCGAAACGAAAGCGTTCACTGAGCACTGAAGCTGCCACGATCCTGAGGGCCTCACTAGCGATTGGCAAACCGAAGACGACGTTTGAACGGCGCACAGCGATGGGTGCCCTTGGATATGTGCTTACACGGGGGCACGGCGGGTGAGGTCACCCAGCTTGCGAGGTGAGGACATACAGAAGCGCGGCCAGCTACCACGTCGCGCGGCTAACGCCTGATGCCGGCACGATCAAGACACGCAAGACGCGTGTCGTCCCTCTTCACGAGCACCTAATCGCCCAAGGCTTCCTAGACTTCGTCAAAGCTAGGGGCGAAGGGCCACTCTTCTACAATCAGAGAGAAGAAGGTGACGAAGACGTAATGAAGCCCCGCGCGATGCCAGCAACAAAGACGCGGCAACGCCTGGGTGACTGGACACGCGAGCTGGGTGTTGATGATCCAGAGTTGAGCCCGACGCATGCATGGCGTCATGCTTTCAAGGCCCGAGCAGAGCGCTCAGGAATATCTGAGCGCATGAGCGATGCAATAACTGGGCACGCGCCGAAGACCGAAGGGCGAGCCTACGGTGCGCCCACGCCCGAGGACATGGCTGAAGCTCTGAAGAAGTTTCCACGGTACGCGATTAGGGCGAAGTGACTTGCCCAACGCTTGCTCGTCACGCGTCCGCGCGGTGGAGCATCAAAGCAGGGGAAGAGGGAAATCATGAGGAATGTTCAGGCGGCGCTGCGGGGCGTTCGAGGACACTGCTGCTGCCTTTCCGGGCCGAACTGCTCGCCGCACAATCGGCTGAATGGCGCGTCCGAAGAAGGACCTGCCGGACAAGAGAATTCGTTGAACCTATTGAACAACTTCAAGGACCATTGGCCGAGTTGATACCACCGACTTGTCCCACAAACAACAAGTCTGCACATCAAGACTGGTCCAGCACGCACCGCGATCAGGAACGCTAAGCCGTCAGCGGAACAGACAGCTCACCGAATAGCGGATACCCAAAGAGCTTTTGGGACAACAAAACGTACAAGCAATGCTTCTCTATCAGGTCTGGAGCAACGCTAACCGACCTGCTCTTAAGCGCGCGGATTATCGAACCGAGTATTGCTCCGAGGTCATGAACGTTGATGTAATGCCTGAAATCGCTCCGGAGAGATGCGAACAACGCATCGTGTTCCTGAACAACTTTATCCCAGCGAACGTCGTAACCGTTCACTTGCTTACATCGATCCAAGAATCTCTGCACGGAAATGGTAAAGCTGGTGGGTTCAGTGAAAATCTCGGCGGGCGGCGCGACGCTTGCCCCAAGGCAATGCTTTTCTCTTAAAAATCTTACTGCGAAAATATGCTTGCACGCCTCGAATACTCTCGAGAATTGATCGGAGGTGATCGAAAGATTAAATCTGGAGTAGATCAGCGATTGAAGGTCCTCAGTTTCCAGACCATACATCGGAGTGCATGAATAGTCGGTTTTGATCAGATGGTCGTTTAGAGCGGTTTGGTCTTCGATCTCATCAAGGTCTTTGTCGATCACACATATGCCGCGCACCGCCTTGGCTGCTAGCTGACGCGACAGAAACACAATCTTACTTCGATTTCCGCCTTGGCTTCCGATCTCCTCGGGCCATTCAATATGTTGTGCCGTGTAAACGGCAGTTCTGTTGGTCCCAACCGCTTCCGCAAACGAGCTAAAAACTAGCTTGTCAGAGGGCCCTTCGCAGAAGACATCGAGGAGTTCAGGCTCGGTCTGATAGATCAGCACAAGCTCTTCTAGAGTGCGCCTAGGAATTCGCATCCGATGTAATGGCCCGCACCCGGTTCGGTTGACACCCGCTTAAGCTAATCCGGCCTGCCTCTCGAACTCCATAGGGCTTAGATATCCGATCGTCGAGTGCCGACGCTTCGGATTGTAGAAGCGCTCGATGTAATCGAACACATCAGCTTTGGCCTCGTCGCGTGTTCGATACACCTTGCGTGTGGTTCGTTCGGTCTTCAGCGACGAGAAGAAGCTCTCCATCGCCGCATTGTCCCAGACATTGCCCGACCGGCTCATTGAGCAGACGACGCCGTTGTCGGCCATCAAGCGCTGGAACTGTTCGCTGGTGTATTGGCTGCCGCGGTCAGAGTGATGCAAGAGCGCGTCAGGTTTGCCACGGCGCCAGATCGCCATCACCAGGGCGTCGGTAACGAGTTGTGCGGTCATCGCTGCGTTCATCGACCAGCCGACAACGCGACGAGAGAACAGATCGATGACAGCCGCGACATAGAGCCAGCCCTCTGCCGTCCAGACATAGGTGAAGTCGGCAATCCATTTGCGGTTGGGAGCGGCTGCTTCAAAGCTGCGGTCGAGCACATTGGCAGCGACGGCGGTCGCCTGCCGCTCACCCAGATCAGGCGGCAGGCGCCGCCGTCGCGGGCGTGCCCGAAGCGCTTGCAGCCGCATCAATCGCTCGATCCGGTGCAGTCCACACGAGACCCCTTCAGCAAGCAGATCGCGCCAGACGCGCCTGGCTCCATAGGTGCGGTCGCTCGACAGGAAGCTGGCACGAACCTTCGCGCCGATCTCCTCGTCGTTGCGGCTGCGCTGACTGCGTGGCCGTGTCAGCCAGGCATAGAACCCACCCCGCGAGACACCGAGCGCCTCGCACAACCACTCCGCCGGCCAAATCCCCCGGTGCTTCGCGATGAAGGCGAACTTCACATCGACTCCTTCGCGAAGTAGGCCGCGGCTTTTTTTAGGATGTCCCGTTCGGCCTTCAGCTTGGCAACCTCGCGCTTCAGCCGCGCGATCTCCTGTTGCTCAGGCTTCATCTGGCCATGACCGGGGAACGCTTGCTGCGGATCGTCCGCGAGCTTCTTCACCCAGTCACGTAGTTGCGTAGGATGAACACCAAGGTCTGCTGACGCCTGCGCATACGAGACGCCACGCTCCTTGATCAGCCGTACCGCCTCAAGCTTGAACTCTCGTGTGTACTGCCGCCTCTCCATAACCCACCTCCTGCTCCATCAAACACCTTAACTCGGTGTCTGCGGAACCGGGTGCAGGCCAGATTGAGGTGTAAGTGTGAAATAGTGGTGTTTGGAAATGTGGGGGTGAAAGGGGGTGTTGGATGTATGGCAGTGATGGTTAAAGGTGGTGTATGAAAACGTGATACGAGAGCTGCGGATACGAACGGTGTTGGAACTCGAACGGTGTGGTTAGATGAGAGAGTGCACAATAGCGGTGACGACGGTTTTTTGCACACAAGGGCTCCTCTGTGACGCGAGGTGAACGCGTAGGAACACGCGGTGAAAAGAAAGCCTCATCGCTGGGGCTTAGGACACAGTTGAGTTTCTAGGGGACTTCAAAATGAAGTCAGTGGTCGTTTGAGCAAAGTCGCAGAACCACGCAACGGGTCGTAACGCTTGGTAGCTATGAGCGTAGCGGACGTCTTCGGTGGGAGAAGTGGAAGCGAAGTGCACATTCGTTCTCTGTGGAACTATGAGCAATAGTTAATGTGTGGACTCGTGAACGACATCTTTCTCTTGATTGGCTTGTCACGTACTCCGGCTACGGGTGCGACATGGCAAACACGTTCAGACCATGGAACTCTTGCGACTATGCGTGCTGTCCTCGAAGAGGCGGCACAGGAACTGAATTCGTCGCAAGCGACACAAGCCAAGATGGCTGAGACGATCATGCGCAAGGCCGCTGATGGCGACGTGTCTCGCGAAGAGCTGAAGGACATCGCTGTTGATGCGGGTACGACAGCTGCACGGTGAGGGTTGCTGGGTGCATGTGCACCGGATGAGAGGTCACTGTAGCGGACGATGAGAGAGGACACGCAGTAGTTATCGGTGGCGGCTTGCGGTTTAAGGTAGAAATCACTCGCTGCGCCTTCTTTTGGAAGAGTGGGGGCACATGTTCAGATGCTGGCCCCCTCTACAAGTTGCTGGACACGATTGTGCGCGTTGCCGCGTTGGCTCCGATGAACAAGATGAGAGACCACGCAATCGTGGTGGTCGTGCTGAGCATAGCGACCCTGATCGTTTGCCTGACGCTATTGTTGAACGGCACAATCTAGAGCCGCCGCAGATGCGTAAGCCATGCGTGCAATGTCCGTTGATGGCACCAACGGGCCCTTTCGGACCCGAGCGCCGTCCTGCACATGCGGTTCAGAGCAACTCTGATTAAATCGCGTCATCGCGGGAACTGGCCTCGCGGCCAACGTCTTAGCATCGGGAACCTGCGAGGCACGGTGATCATGGCTCAACATTGGAGACGCCCGAGGCAACCTTCGGCACTCGTGAGCGATGTCGGCAATCACGGAACAGCATATGTAGCAGGATGGGTACTGAGCGCGCTTGTGACACTGGCCGCGATTGCTATGCTATGGCGCTTTCAAGTTTGAACGAGACCATCGAGCGCAATTGGCGGCGGCTGATTAGGCCTGACGATCAAGCATGCGCTGGAGCAGCTCCTTTCAATAGCGTACACTGCTGTAGTTACCTCGGCGGAGGCGAGCGGCCTTTAAGTGTCGATTTTTTGAAGACGACCCGGCGCCTCGATTTCTGGAAACGTGGGGGCAAAAAGGGGACCCATTCGCAAACGCTGAGCGGATTAGCGCGTTCCTGCTCGCCCTAGTGCGAGATGACCCAGAACGAAAGCGCGCCGATCACCAACGCGGACCAATAGGCCTCCAATGCAGTCGCGCTCAAAGCGACAGCGAATGACGTAGCGTTCCGAAATCTATCATCTATCGGCTCCCCTGCGTTCGGCTAATCACCAAGGCGCTCCAAGACGCGTTTGACCTGAACTGGTGACCATTCACCGTTACCGCGAGCAGTCGGGATACCACGCGCATTCAAGCCAGCAGCGAGACCACGCAGGCTCGTGACGCCGCTCGCCCGTAACTCGGCAATCGTAGGGGCAAGGTCTGCGGCGCGTGTGGCCGCATGTGCGCTTATGACCGCAGACGGCCTTGGCGCGCGTCCTGGCTGTCGGCTTCACCCCTCGATCACCACCGAGCTTCTTGCCACGCCGTTTGGCTGCTGCGAGGGCGGCCTTGGTGCGGGCGCTGATCATACCGGCCTCAAGCTCAGCCACGGCAACCATCTGCTGCAGCAGGAAGCGCCCAGTGGCACCCTCGATCTGTGGCAGGTCTGCGAAGCGTACATCAACACCGGCTTCGAGCAGGCGGGAGAGGAAGGCGACCGAGCGTGTCAGCCGGTCCACCTTGGAGACCACAAGGGAAGCCCGGTGGAGCCGAGCGGCCATAAGGGCCTTATCCAGCTCGGGGCGATCAGAGCGCCTGCCGGACTCCACCTCGGTGAACTCGGCGACGATGCGCCAATCACCCCCGTTGAGGTAGTTCGCAACGGCTTCGCGCTGAGCCTCGATACCGAAGCCGGATTTGCCCTGACGGCCCGTGCTCACGCGGTAGTAGGCGACAAAGCTCCCTGAACTGACCGCAGCCATATAACACTCCAATCAACGGACGTTGACTGAAGTGTCTCATACGGTGGCCGTTTGTACTAATGTCAATTCGGAATTGAGCGATTCCTTTTTGGGGGGACGTAGGAGTGTGCAGTATGCTTCCGCGAGAACCGGCGAGTGTGTCTCCATGTCGATGAGCAAACGCAAGAAATACGACCGAACCAAATTTGCGCCTGAGGTCTTTAGGGCGGCCATCGACGTCTCTGCGGGACGAACAAATTACATTGGCGACCTTGCGAGTGGGAGACGAGGATGACGTAACGTGGAATTTTGACGACCTGACCGAGTGGCTTTCCGCTTACAGAGACAGCTCAACTGTAAGCGCAGACGTCGTCATTTACGTACACAATGAGAAGGGGGAGCCAGACACAGGAAGGGCCTTGTATTGGACTTTTGATCGCCGCTTCTCAGCGTCTGTTACGGTGAACGGCACCTCAAGGAGCGCAATCGAGCACGTTTTTGAAGTTTTTGAGGACAATCTCGAAAGCAGCGTCTGCCTGCAGAGGTGGAAGCCGAAGCGCAGGAACAGGCGGAAGAGGAGCTAAAAGAACGGCTCTCAATTTTTATTGGCCACGGGCGCAGTCCGTTGTGGCGAGACCTGAAAGATCATTTGCAAGACAAGCATGGGTTTAGTGTCACAGCATATGAGACGGCACCTCGCGCGGGGCTGCATATTGCTGACGTGCTGGAAACGATGAAGGATGACGCGAGTCTCGCGCTTCTAGTGTTGACCGCCGAGAATGTTGATGGGGACGGCCAGATGCACGCACGCGAGAACGTGATTCACGAGGCGGGATTGTTCCAAGGCCGACTTGGCTTCAGCCGAGCTATCGTACTTCTTGAAGAAGGATGCGCGGAGTTTTCCAATCTGTCTGGAGTGCAGCACATCCCGTTTTCGAAAGGCAATATCAAGGAAGCGTTCGGTGAGGTACTTGCAACAATTCGGCGAGAGTTCGAGGCCGAGGGAACTTAGTCCTGCCAAATTCGCAGATTCATCCAGACGGAACACCTGTTCCCAAAAGAACGTTTAGCGCAGCAATTGCGCCAGACGCCACGAGATTCCCGGCAGCACCGGTGAGTGTTGATCGCAAATCCGTCAGGAGGCCACGTAGTCCTTTTTGTACTTTGCCATGAGCGATGGCCGCTTCCACGCTAGACAGCCTAGCTTCGAGCGTAGTCGCGTTTGCACCGGCAGCCACAACTTCATCGAAGTGGGCGCGAAGCTGCTTAATGAGTGGCGATACACTTTCGACCGCCACCGACGAGGTCACATCAGTCGCGATGTTTCCCTGACCTAGGTTACCAGTGAATGATCCGATCGTCCCAATGTTGATCGTCGTGCTTGCAGCTTGAGCCTTCTGCTTCTCGGAACTGTCGAAACTGTGCTCCGATCCCATAATTCCTGCTTTCTCCAAGTTGAGGGCCCAATCCAAAATTAGAGTTCGGACGCGGTCCAGGATGCGTGTCAGCTCACTGCTAGGAATTTGAAGGGCGTAGTTCCAGCCGCGAACGCCGTTTTGCTGGTCCAGTATCTCACGTACCCGGTCTGAATAGGGTATCTGGAGCGACGCACCTTTCGCGCTTTCAATCAAAGCTTCCAAAGCAGAAACGGGCTGTCCATTCCGGCGCGAGGACAAGGGCTCAACAGAGCCACCAATGGCCATCCAGCCTCGAACAGGGTTGAAGCCCATAGGAGTGCCGTGTACCTCGCGATAGTCCGCGGGCTGGCCGTCGTATCCGTTCAACTCTTGTTCAACCCAGTCCTCCACGGACCCTAATCCTAGTTTCGCAGCAACGAACTTCACTCGGCGCAGAAGGTCACTCACCGAGACATTGCGGTCTAAGGCGGCCTGCTGAAGCTGTTCGACAATCGATGCCATCGCTGCATTGAAGCCGGTACAAAACGCTGGTACAAGAGCTTGTTCACTGAGCGCAAAAAACGCAGGTTTTTCAAGGCTTACGCGGGCTGAGAGCGGTTCCCACCCAACTGTACCAATTTATTTGAATTCCTCGCGGCATTGTGACCACGAGACGGAGCCCTAGCCTTCCCGATGACGTATCTCTCTTGCGCGTCGGGCATAAGCCCGTGCGGCGCGGGGTTTATGGACTGAAGCACCCACAACCACAGGGGTAAGTCATGAAATATTTAGCTGTTATCGCGGCGCTGGCTTGCGTCGTATCGACATCGGCTATGGCCAAACCGGGCACGAGGCAGTTGCAGAGCTTTGCTGCTGCCCAGGATCCCTATGGTGTCTATGTCGACGGCGAACTGATCGGCCGCGATCCCGATCCGGCGATACGTGCGCAAATCCGCGCCGGCTATTGCGGCAAGTTCGCCCCGGTCGGCGGCGCCAAATAATTTGGCGCCAAGTAATTTGGCGCCAAGTAATTTATCGAGCGATCCGTCAAGTAACGCGCCCGAACATCAATCCGTCGATCGATGATGGTGCCGTCTCTTCACTGGCGGCACCATCATGCGTTGCTGAGCCGCGAGCTGCGCGGCCTTGCGCGCCTCGTCAATGCGCGCCTCGTAACCGGGTGAGTATTGGGCCGTCGGCGGCGCGGCAGCGGCAACCGTGATTGCGGCGACCGTTGCGGCGCAAGCGATCGCAACGGCGAGCATGACTTGTCTCGGTGATGTGGTCATGTGCGCTTTGCTCCGCGTGTTGTCGGAGCACAATGCTCGACGACATTGCCTCTCGATGGAGCATTGAAGCTAAGCCGATACTGCGGCGATACTGCGTGGCAAAGCAAGTTGCGCAAAAAAAAGTCGGGCGCGAAGCCCGACTTTTTAAGTTGTGGCCAAATCGGCCGACACAATCACCTTCCAAGAGGGATGACTGAGCGTCCACGGGTGCAGGAGGAGGGGGACAATGCGCATTCGCGAGCGCTCAGCTTGGAAAACAGTATGATCCTCCGACGCCATGCGCGACAAGCATGAGGTTCGCATGTCTGACATGCGGCCTATGGTCGAGTGTTGCCCGGCTGTCGCAAAAGCTGGTTCGTGGGCCACGCCCACGATGCGTAAGAAACCCCCGTCAAATGGGCACTTCTAAGCGACGCCTTCGGAACCGTCTGCGAGCTATAACTCTTTGGGAGACCAGCGTTGCGCTTTGCTCACGATGAAGTCGCGGAACACCTGGACGCGCGCCACGGTCTTCAACTCTTCCGGATAGACGAAGTAGGTGTCGAGCTGAATTGAGTCCGACTCGCCGAACAGCTGCACGAGCCCGTGCCGTTCCTCGACCAGGTAGTCAGGTAGCATAGCGACACCGAGGCTCTGCTGGCAGGCGCGTGCCAAACCGAGCACATTGTTGACCTTGAAGTACGCTTCGCGCGGCCCCTTGCCGTTGCGGCCAGCCTCGACCAGCCAGTAGCGGTTCTGCAGGTGCGCCGGCGCATGCAGATCGTTGAGAATGATCAGGCGGTGATTGTCGAGATCCTCAGGCGTGCGTGGGGTGCCGAAGCGCTTGATGTATTCCGGCGAGCAGTAGGCGTGATAGCCGATCGAGAACAGCTTGCGCTGGATCAGGTCGGGCTGCGTCGGCTTGCGCACGCGGATCGCGACGTCGGCCTCGCGCATCGACAGGTCGAGCTCCTCGTCCGTCACCATCAGCGACACGCGAATATCCGGATAGAGGCCGGTGAACTCGCCAAGCCGCGGGATCAGCCAGTGGATACCGACGCCTGGCGTCGTGGTGATCTTCAGTTCGCCCGATGGTCGCTCGCGGCTGTCGGTGAGTTTTGCGCGCGCGGCTTGCAGCTGCATGAACACGTCGTGCGCGGTGCGATAGAGCAGGTCGCCCTGTTCGGTCAGGATCAGGCCGCGGGCGTGACGGTGGAACAGCGAGACGGCGAGCTCCTGCTCGAGCGCGCTGACCTGGCGCGACACCGCCGATTGCGAGAGCCCAAGTTGTTCGCCGGCATGGGTGAAGCTGCCGGCCTCGGCGGCTGCGTGGAAAACTTTCAGCTTGTCCCAATCCATGTCCGAAAATCCGTCGCGTGGTCTCATTTTCACTCCGCCGCTGCCCGTTCATGGGCGTGCGCGGCGATGAACCGCTCCGCCTCCAGCGCCGCCATGCATCCCAACCCTGCCGCCGTCACCGCCTGCCGATAGGTTTCGTCGGCAACATCGCCCGCCGCGAACACGCCTGGTACCGAAGTTGCCGTCGAGTGCGGCGCGATCTCGACATAGCCCGACGGCTTTATCTTCAGTTGGCCAGTGACGAGCTCGGTCGCCGGCGCATGCCCGATCGCGATGAAGACGCCGTCGGCGGGCAGCTTCGCTGACCTTTTCGATTTTACGTTCTTCAGCCTGACGTGGGTGACCTTGTTCGGGTTCTCGGCGCCGCAGATTTCGTCAATCGCGCTGTCCCAGACCACGCTGATCTTCGGGTTCTTGAACAGCCGCTCCTGCAGGATGCGCTCCGCACGAAAGCTGTCGCGCCGATGCACCACGGTGACGTGGCTTGCGAAGTTGGTCAGGAACAGCGCTTCCTCGACCGCGGTGTTGCCGCCACCGACCACGACCACCTTCTTGCCGCGATAGAAGAAGCCATCGCAGGTGGCGCAGGCCGAAACGCCAAAGCCCTTGAACTTCTCTTCCGAGGGAATACCGAGCCAGCGCGCCTGCGCGCCGGTCGCAAGGATCAATGTCTCGGCGAAATAGGTATCGCCCGAATCGCACGTCAGTCGGAACGGGCGGCTGCTCAAATCGGCCTTGGTCACGAGATCGGTGACGATCTTGGTGCCGACATGGGCTGCCTGTTTTTCCATCTGCTCCATCAGCCACGGCCCCTGGATGACGTCGGCAAAACCCGGGTAATTCTCGACGTCGGTCGTGATGGTGAGCTGGCCGCCGGGCTGAATGCCCTGGATCAGCACGGGATCGAGCATCGCGCGCGCAGCATAGATCGCGGCGGTGTAGCCGGCGGGGCCCGATCCGACGATGACGACCTTGGCGGTGATGCTTTGAGGCATGCGACAGAATCCCGGTTGTTGCCCACCGGGCCGGGACGAAGCGCAGTGTCGGTTTGGAGGCCTAGACCCGCGAGGTCCGCATGACTCAGGGCAGCGTTTGATAATCTAGGCTATCCGATCTGCTATGCAAGCAGCGCAACCCGAATCCCGGCGGAAAGCCGGCGAATTGTGCGGGGAACGAAATAAAATTACCAAAGGCGCCGGGATTCGCGCTAAGAACACGCCGTCGGCCAAGCCGACATTTGCTGCAATGCCACGGGGATAACGGTGTCGAAGGACCTCGACAACATCGATTTCAAGATTCTGCAGGAAGTTCAGGCCGACGGCCGAATCACCAACGTCGAACTGGCGCGACGCGTCGGCATCTCGCCGCCGCCGTGCCTGCGCCGCGTGCGCGCGCTCGAGGAGGCCGGCTACATCACCGGCTATCGCGGGCTGCTTGATACGCGCAAGCTCGGGTTCGACGTGACGGTGTTCGCCTCCGTGCATCTCGCAAGCCAGGCCGAAGCCGATCTGCGCGCATTCGAGAATTTCGTCCGCGCCGAACCGTTCGTCCGCGAGTGCTGGATGCTGTCGGGCGAGATCGACTTCATCCTGAAGTGCGTCGCGCCCGACATGAACGCGTTTCAGGAGTTCGTGTCGCGGCTCACCGCAGCGCCGCACGTCCGCAACGTGCGCACCTCGCTGGTGCTGCACAATTCCAAGGACGCCGCCTCTGTTCCGCTCGAACTCGAGGTCGCGCGCAAGCGGGCGTGATCAGGCGCCTGCCTTCAAGCCATCGACGGCGCTTGTGACCGGCTGCGTGTCAGCAGCGCGTCGAGGCTCCACGGCCCGGCGCCGGCGAACACCAGATACAGGAACACGAAGCAGTACAGGATCGCGGCGTCGCCGCCGTTGATCACCGGGAAGAAGTTGCGCGGGAAGTGCGAATAGAAATAGGCGACGGCCATTTCGCCGCACAGCAGGAACGCGACCGGTCGCGTCAACAGGCCCACCACGATCAGTGCGCCGCCGATCAGTTCGAGCAGGCCGCCGACACCGCTCATCGATAACGCCTCGGGAACCCGCTGCATGGCCGGGAAGCCAAGGTATTTCCCGGTTCCGTGTTCGAGGAACAACAGCCCGACGATAATGCGGACGATGCTCAGAACGTAGGACGACAATGATGACGGCGACGGCGACAGCATGATGACCGGAGATCCCCAAATCAGAGCGCAAGTAATAAACGCGCGGCTGATAGCGAAAACTCCGTTCACGCGGACTCACAAACGGGTGAGTTCGATGTTGACGCAATGCTCCGTTGCGCTGACGGCGGTTCTGGGGATGGAACCTTTTCGACGAAGGTGTTTGCTCAGGCCTTCTTGCGCAACAACGTGTCGAGGCTCCACGGCCCGCTGCCTGCGAACACGAAATAAAGGAAGACAAAGCAGAACAGCACCTCCACGGTCCCGCCGTTCTGGATCGGCATGAAGCCGCGCGCCGGGCGATTGGCATAGAACCAGTACGCCACCGCCATCTCGCCGGACATAATGAACGCCGCATAGCGCGTGAACAGGCCGACCGTGACCAGCGCGCCGCCGATCAGCTCAATGCATCCGGCCACGCCGATCATCGAGAACAATGTGATGTTTGCGGCCGCCGGCATCGCCACCGGAAATGCAAACCATTTCTGGATCCCTGCGCTCAGGAATAGCAGGCCAACCATGATGCGCAGGATGCTCAGCATCTGTGGTCGATACTTGTCGAGTGTCGCTTCCATGACGTCCCCCATTCGTTATCCGTCCGGTCCGTCGCCGGATCAGGCCTTGTTGCGTTTCAACAGCGCATCGATGCTCCAGGGCCCGCCGCCGGCGAACGCCAGGTAGAAGAACACGAAGCACCAGAGCACCGCCAGCTCGCCGCGGTTGACGATCGGGAAGAAGCTCTGCGGCGCTTGCACGGTGAAATAGCCGATGGCCATTTCTCCTGAAGCCAGAAACGCGGCGATCGGCGTGAACAGGCCAACCGTCAGCAGCGCCCCGGTGACGAACTCGACGATGCCGCCCAAGCCTGGCATCGAACTCCACGCCATGTTGTCGAACGCGGCGACATGGGGGAAATTCAGGTACTTCGCCGTGCCGTGCTGAAGGAACAGCAGGCCCGACATGAACCGCAGCAGGCTGAGCACCTGTGGCGCCCATGCGGCGCGGAAATCATCGAGCATCGTTGTTTCCTCCCTGATTGTTACGTGGCTCGCCTGAGCAAGGCATCGATGCTCCACGGCCCGCCGCCGGCGGCCGCGAGGTAGAGGAAACTAAAGCAGAACAGCACCGCTTCGTTGCCCTCGTTGAGCAGCGGAAAGAAGTTGTGCGGCGCATGCTCGATGAAATAGGCGAATGCCATTTCGCCCGACAGGATGAACGCGGCAAAGCGGGTGAACAGACCGGCCAGGACCAGCGTTCCGAACACCAGTTCGATGACGCCGGTGAACCAGTACAGCGTGAATGCCGGCTGGTTGGAGAGACCCTCGAAATACGGAAAGCCGAACAGTTTGGTCAGCGCGTATTGCAGGATCACCAGCGCTGTCGCGATGCGCAACACGCTCAACAGTCGCGGTGACCATGCGGCACACAGCTCATCGATTTTCTGCACGGATGCGACCTGTCGTTGCCCTCGCGGCATCGTAGCGATTCGACAGCAGAAATCACGCCGCGGGTGCGAAGACTCAGGTACTTAAAAGCACAACGGCGCGCCTCAGGCGCGCCGTTTCAATGGAATATTCTGAAGCGCGAAGTGTTACGCGCGGCGCTACTTCCACTCGACCTTGGCGACCTCGTAGGCCTTGGCGCCGCCCGGCGCCATCACTTCGACGGTGGCACCCTTCTTCTTGCCGATCAGCGCACGCGCCAGCGGCGAGGTGATCGAGATGCGGCCCTTCTTGGCGTCCGCCTCGGGCTCGCCGACGATCTGCCACACCTTTTTCTGCTCGGTGTCCTCATCGACCAGCGTGACGGTGGCGCCGAACTTGATGGTGTCGCCGGAAAGCTTCGAAACGTCGATAATGTCGGCGCGCGCGAGCTTGTCCTCGAGCTCGGCGATGACGGCCTCGTTGTGCGACTGCTGCTCCTTCGCGGCGTGATACTCCGCGTTCTCGGACAGGTCGCCATGCGAACGGGCTTCGGAAATCTGTTCGATGATGCGCGGCCGCTCCACCTGCTGGCGGTGCTTCAAATCCGCTTCGAGCGTCTGGTAGCCCGCGTGCGTCATCGGAATCTTGTCAACCATTCGTCGTCGTCCTTCAGCTCTGTCCTGTCGCAGCCATCGCAACCGACACTGCGGCTTTCGCGCTGATCTTCCGGTTCGCCACGCCTGACGGTGATGTCAGGCCGAAAACCAGAAACATAATTTCCCGGCGGCGCCCGGGTTCCGGGCTGCCGCGCGAATTTGATTTCTCCAGAAGCACGTTTGCCGAGCCTATCCCTCGCGCCACCTAGTGGGAAGAGAAATAGCTCTGCAGCGAGCGCACTTGCAGGTCGCCACCGAGATAGCCGGTGATGCCCTGCGCTGCCGCCACTGCCCCGGAGAGAGTGGTGTAGTACGGCACTTTATGCAAGAGGGCGGCGCGCCGCAGCGAGGCCGAATTGGCCAGCGCCCGCGGCCCTTCCGTGGTGTTGAAAACCAGCTGCACTTCGCCATTGGTGATGGCGTCGACGATGTGCGGCCGGCCTTCGAGCACCTTGTTGATTTTTTCGGTCGGCACCTGGTGGTCGGCGAGAAAGCGCTGCGTGCCCGAGGTCGCGATCACCTTGAAGCCGGCGCGCTGCAGGCCGCGCACGGCATCGAGAATGCGCACCTTGTCCTCGTCGCGCACCGAGACGAACACCGTGCCCTTGCGCGGCACGCGCGTGCCGCCGCCGAGCTGGCTTTTCGCGAACGCGATTGCAAACGAGGTGTCGATGCCCATCACCTCGCCGGTCGATTTCATTTCCGGTCCGAGCACGGTGTCGACGCCGGGGAAGCGCGCGAACGGGAAGACCGATTCCTTGACGCCGATGTGGTTGAGCTTGGGCGGCACCAGCTTGAACGAGGCGAGCGTCTCTCCGGCCATGATGCGGGCCGCGATCTTCGCCACCGGCAGCCCCACCACCTTGGCGACGAACGGCACCGTGCGCGAGGCGCGCGGGTTCACTTCGAGCACATAAATGTCGCCGTCCTTGATGGCGTACTGCACGTTCATCAAGCCGACCACGTTCAGCCCGAGCGCCAGCGCGCGGGTCTGCCGCTCGAGCTCGGCAATGGTTGCAGCGTTCAGCGAGTGCGGCGGCAACGAGCAGGCGGAGTTGCCGGAGTGAATGCCGGCTTCCTCGATGTGCTCCATGATGCCGACCACGAAGGTGTCCTTGCCGTCGCACAGGCAGTCGACGTCGACCTCGGTGGCATCGGACAGATAGCGGTCGAACAATAGCGGGTTCTTGCCGAGCACGGTGTTGATCTGCCCGGTCTTGTCGTTCGGGTAGCGTGCTTTCACGTCGGCCGGCACGAGCTCCGGCAGCGTGCCGAGCAGGTAGTCGCCGAGCTGGCCGTCCTCGCGGATGATTTTCATCGCGCGCCCGCCAAGCACGTAGGACGGGCGCACCACCAGGGGGAAGCCGAGTTCGGCCGCGACCAGTCGCGCCTGCTCGACCGAGTAGGCGATGCCGTTCTTCGGCTGTTTCAGCTGCAGCTTGTCGAGCACGCGCTTGAAGCGGTCGCGGTCCTCGGCAAGGTCGATCGCCTCGGGCGAGGTGCCGAGGATCGGCACATCGGCCTCTTCCAGCGCGCGTGCGAGCTTGAGTGGCGTCTGGCCGCCAAATTGCACGATCACGCCGACCAGTGTGCCGTTGGTGCGTTCGGTGTCGATGATCTCCAGCACGTCCTCGGCGGTCAGCGGCTCGAAGTAGAGGCGGTCGGCGGTGTCGTAGTCGGTCGAGACCGTCTCCGGATTGCAGTTGATCATGATGGTTTCGTAGCCGACCTCGTCGAGCGCGAAACAGGCATGGCAGCAGCAGTAGTCGAACTCGATGCCCTGGCCGATGCGATTCGGGCCGCCGCCGAGGATCACGACCTTCTTCTTGTCCGACGGCGCGCTCTCGTCCGCGACCTTGCCGGCAAACGGCGCCTCGTAGGTCGAGTACATGTAGGCGGTCGGCGAGGCGAACTCCGCCGCACAGGTGTCGATCCGCTTGAACACCGGGCGGACGCCGAGTCGCGCGCCGCGCCGCCTTCACCTCGGCCTCGGTCATCTTGCCCAGCACCGCAAGCCGCGCGTCGGAAAAGCCCATGCCCTTGAGCATGCGCATGCTGTGGGCGTTGCGCGGCAACCCATGCTGCAGGACTTTCTGCTCCATCATCACGATGCCGCGGATTTGCGCCAGGAACCACGGATCGATCTTGCAGGATCCTTCGATCTCGTCATCGCTCCAGCCGAGCCGCATGGCCTGCGCCACTTGCAGCAGCCGGCTTGGCGTCGGCGTACCGAGCGCGGCGCGGATCGCGTTCTTGTCGTCGCCTTCGCCGAGCCCTGCGATCTCGATCTCGTCGAGCCCGGTCAGCCCGGTCTCGAGCCCACGCAGCGCTTTCTGCAGGCTTTCCTGGAAGGTGCGGCCGATCGCCATCACTTCGCCGACCGACTTCATCGCGGTGGTCAGCGTCGGGCTGGCGCCGGGGAATTTCTCGAATGCAAAGCGCGGGATCTTGGTGACGACATAGTCGATCGTCGGCTCGAACGAGGCCGGCGTTGCGCCGCCCGTGATATCGTTTTCGATCTCGTCCAGCGTGTAGCCGATCGCGAGTTTCGCCGCGACCTTGGCGATCGGGAAGCCGGTCGCCTTCGACGCCAGCGCCGAGGAGCGCGACACCCGCGGGTTCATCTCGATGACGATCAGCCGGCCGTCCGCCGGGTTGACCGCGAACTGCACGTTGGAGCCGCCGGTCTCGACCCCGATCTCGCGCAGCACCGCGATCGAGGCGTCGCGCATGATCTGGTATTCCTTGTCGGTCAGCGTCAGCGCCGGCGCCACCGTGATGCTGTCGCCGGTGTGCACGCCCATCGGGTCGAGGTTCTCGATCGAGCAGACGATGATGCAGTTGTCGTGTTTGTCGCGGACCACCTCCATCTCGAACTCTTTCCAGCCGAGCACGCTCTCCTCGATCAGCACTTCGCTGGTCGGCGAGGCGTCGATGCCGCGCTCGACGATCTCGATGAACTCCGCCTTGGTGTAGGCGATGCCGCCGCCGGTGCCGCCGAGCGTGAACGAGGGGCGGATGATCGCCGGCAGGCCGACATCTTCAAGCGCGCGCAGCGCGTCGGGCAGCGTCTTGATCTGTTGCGAGCGCGGCGTCTCCAGCCCAATGCGGGTCATCGCGTCGCGGAAGCGCTGGCGGTCCTCGGCCTTGTCGATCGCATCGGCCGTCGCGCCGATCATCTGCACGTCGAATTTTTCCAGCGTGCCCTGCTTGCGCAATGAGAGCGCGCAGTTCAGCGCGGTCTGGCCGCCCATGGTCGGCAGCACGGCGAAGCCGCCGGGAATGACGTTGCGTTCCTTGGCGATGATCTTCTCGACCACCTCCGGCGTGATCGGCTCGATATAGGTGGCGTCGGCCAGATCCGGATCGGTCATGATCGTCGCCGGATTGGAGTTCACCAGCACGATCCGGTAGCCCTCGGCCTTCAGGGTCTTGCAGGCCTGGGTGCCCGAATAGTCGAACTCGCAGGCCTGGCCGATCACGATCGGTCCGGCCCCGATGATCAGGATGGTCGAGATGTCTGTTCGCTTCGGCATATCGTCCGGGCTTGTTTGGGCACAAAAAAAGGGCGCGCCAACGCGCGTCCTCATCAGCCCCGGCGGCAAGGGATGAACCTCGCGCGGGTGGCTTCTAGACCAGATTCCGGGGCCGCGAAAGGGACTTAAACTGTCAATTCACCGGCTATTTCGGCATTTCGGCCGGTTTCGGACGGGCCGAACAGCACGGCGAGCAGGGCATCGCGTGCGTCGCCCTCGCTCAGAAGAAATTCCGTGATCGTGAAATCGTCGACCCCGCTATGCCGCGCAGTTCGCCATTCGTGACGAACGAGCAGGTTGGCTCCGGTCTCATCGAAGATCAGGCGCCAGATGTCGATATCGGCAGGCGCCGGCCCCCGCGCGCTGCGGTAAAACTCACGTTCCAGAATTGTCATGCGTTTGGTCCCGTTTCCCTGCCGGCAAATATAGGGACGCAAACGCGCCATCGCGAGACGCAAAGTTTGGCGATGCGAGGAGAAGTTGGAGACCCGGCCTGGGTTCGAACCAGGATAAGGAGCCTTGCACAGCTCCCGCGTCGACGCTTTCCGCCACCGGGCCGAGGGTGAAGCTAGCCGCGGTCGTTGCCGGAGTCTTGGTTAACGAAAGCAGAGCTGGCGTTAGGGTTAAGTCTCGCGATCGCCCGAAGCCAGCGGAGTTGCAACGAACGTCATGCGCCGTTGATTGTGACCGAGATTCTCCGCAGCCCGCTTTGCCGCAAATCCGCAACTGCGCAGCTTCGCGATCATCTCGGCCTCGCCGTAACGCGCAAGCCCGAGTCGCGAGCGTAGCTTGCGATAGTCCGACATCGCTGTACGCAGCAGGCCCTCGATCGCATCCTTGAGGAAACTGTACTTGCGTCCGAAGCTCAGCAGCGCCACCGCATCGCCGAGCGCGTTGCTCTGCGGCTTGAGCACGTCGCCGAGCACGAAGCGGCCGGTCGGCTTCAGCAGCGCACGAATGTGCGCGAGCGCTGCGTTGAGCTCGTCCGCTGTGATGTATTGCGCGACCGAGTTCATGATCACGAGGTCGGCCGCATGCTGCGGCTGGTCCGCCAGGTCATCGAGCGAGCACACCTCGATCTTCGGATTGTCCTTGAAGCGCGCGGCAAGGCGCGCGCGCAGGTTGGGAGCGGGCTCGGCGAGAACGAGCTTGCCGCAGGCCTCGGCGACGCGCCCCGCCGACAGCGCTTCGCCGCAGCTATAGTCGATTACGACCGCGTCGGAGTCAGGGATATAGGCTTTGATATTGTCGGCCAGCAGGGCGAAGTGCAGGTCGCGATGCCGCGCGCTGACATAGATCGAGTGGTCGGAATCGTAGAAATCGATCCAGTCTTTCATGCGAGCTGGCAGGATGGTTGATGCAGCGACGGCCGATGCGTTAGTGCGGTTTGCGAGCGATGTCTATATAGATAAAATAGGTAAGCCTCAGTTAGGCCGTCATCCTGAGGTGCCCGCGATGCGGAGGCATCTCCGCGTCGACAACATCTGAAACGCGGGCCTCGAAGGATGCGGCCGTTCAGGCAGCCTTGCCGCCCCGACGTCGAGCGAGGGCGCTAATCGTCTCCCAGTCCGATGTGATGAGTGCTTCTTTCTTTGCGCGGCTCCAACCCTTGATCTGACGCTCGGCTGCATTCGCATCGGTCACGCGAACGAAGTATTGCGACCAGACAAGCGCCACCGGTCTCCGCGAGAACGTATATCCAGGATATTTCCCCGCGTTGTGATCTTCGAGACGCTTGGAAAGATCGTCGCCCGTAGCGCAACCTACGCAATAAGACTGGTCCGCGCATCGGAGCATGTAAGCAAACGCACCCATCGCCGCCATCCTTCGAGGCCCGCGCACGAAACGTAGGAGTTTGTGGTGAACGTCCAAGCTTGCGCGGGCGTCTCAGGATGACGGCGTCAACTGGCGCTGTCTAGCCAGGTGAATTTCTCTCTGCGCCCGTCCCGCTACCGCTTCTTCGCCCGCATCATGTCGGTGAATCTGCGAAACAGGTAATGGCTGTCGCGCGGGCCCGGTGACGCTTCCGGGTGGTACTGCACCGAGAACACCGGCTTGTCCTTCAGCGCGATGCCACAGTTGGAGTCGTCGAACAGCGAGACGTGGGTCTGCACCACGTCCTTCGGCAGCGTCGCCTTGTCGACGGCAAAGCCGTGGTTCATCGAGGTGATCTCGACCTTGCCGGTGGTCAAGTCCTTCACCGGATGGTTCGCGCCGTGATGGCCCTGGTGCATCTTCACAGTCTTGCCGCCGACCGCGAGGCCAAGCATCTGGTGGCCGAGGCAAATGCCGAACGTTGGCGTGCCCGAACTCGATGACCTTCTTGATGACAGGCACGGCGTATTTGCCGGTCGCCGCGGGATCGCCCGGACCGTTCGACAAAAAAACACCGTCCGGCTTCATCGCCAAGATGTCTTCGGCCGATGTGGTCGCCGGTACCACCGTGACCTTGCAGCCTTCGCCGGCGAGCAGGCGCAGGATGTTGCGCTTGATGCCATAGTCGATCGCAACGACGTTGAACTCTGATCTGTCCTGCCGGCCGAAGCCCTCGCCCGTGGGCTTGCCCCACTGCCAGGGCGTCTCGTCCCAAACGAAACGCTGGCCTGAGGTCACCATTGGCACGAGGTCCATACCGACCAGGCCTGGCCACGCGCGCGCTTCTTTCTTCAGCGCATCGAGGTCGAAAGTACCGCCCGGCGAATGCGCGATCACCGCATTCGGCATGCCCTTGCTGCGGATCAGCGCCGTCAGCGCCCGGGTGTCGATGCCCGCGAGCCCAACGATGCCACGCGCCTTCAGCCAGGAGTCGAGGTGGCGCAGCGCGCGGTAGTTCGAGGCATCGGTGATGTCGGCGCGCAGGATGATGCCGCGGGCGCCCGGCGTCGCCGCCATGTTGAGCGCCTCGATGTCCTCGTCATTGGTGCCGACGTTGCCGATGTGCGGGAAGGTGAAGGTGATGATCTGGCCGGCGTAGGACGGATCGGTCAGGATCTCCTCATAGCCGGTCATCGCGGTGTTGAAGCAGACTTCGCCGACGGCGGAGCCTGTGGCCCCCAGGCCAAATCCCTCGAGCACCGTACCGTCGGCAAGCACCAACAGCGCGGTCGGTTTGGGTTCCGGCCAGGCTGGAAACAGATCGGCTTGTGTCATGAGCCCGCTTCCTAGCGCTTGCTGTCAACAACGTCAAAGCGGTGCTGCCGTTGCGCACATCATCCTCGACGCGGGTGGAATTTTGATACTTTATTACGGGGCCCGGAACCCTGCTGGTTGATTGATGCGTGCGGGCATGTCCCGGAAAAGCATGCCCTCGACTTGATCGGCGGTGGATAGCGGTTTTCCGACGAGGACATGCGCATTTGAGACGGAGGCAACCATGGCCGAATCCCTGCCTATCGTCCTCGTCCCCGGGCTCGGCAGCTCGGCGCGCACCCATCTCGACATCCTCCCCGGCCTGTGGCGCCAGGGGCCGGTCATGGTTGCCAACCACACCCGCGACGACACCATCGCCGGCATGGCCAGACGGGTGCTGGAGGAAGCGCCAGCGGGGCCATTTGCGCTGATCGGCCATTCGCTCGGCGGCTACATCGTGCTCGAGATGATGCGCCAGCAGCCGCAGCGCGTCGCGAAGCTTCTGTTGATGAACACCCAGGCGCGGACCGATCCGCCCGAGGTGACGCAGCGGCGGCTCGCCACTATCGAACTGATCAAGCAGGGCCAGTTCGAAGAGGCGATGGAAGCGAACTTTCCGATGCTGGTGCATCCGTCGCGGGTCGACGACGAAACCTTGAAGGAGCGCATGCGGCTGACACGACAGGACACCGGCCCACAGGTTTATCTCCGCCATCAGGCCGCGATCATGTCGCGCATCGATTCGCGTCCCTCACTGAAGGACATCCGCGTGCCGACATTGGTGGTATCAGGCGACGCCGACCGGCTGATCTCGAACGAATATTCGCGCGAGATGGTCGAACTCATTCCACGCGCGAAACTCGAGATCCTGGCCCAGTGCGGCCACCTCGCGCCGATGGAGCAGCCGGAGGTGCTGGTCGAGGTGATGGACGAGTGGCTGGAATCGTAGAGTGAGTTAGCCAGCGGCCGCGTTGCGACGCGGCTGCTGGCGTAACCCACGGATGGGTTTCGCATTTGCCCGACCCATCCCACACCTTTGCGCCACGCTACATCTGCTTGTCCGACGCCATCCGGGGCCACTCGGCCATCTGGATGCGTGCGATCAGGTGATAGCTGCCGTTCGCGGCGGCACGGAAGACCGCAGCCTCGCCTTCCTTGACGTCTGACCAGCCCTCGCCAAGCGCGTCGATGATGTTCGGCTTGTGGGTGATGATGATGGTATTGGTGCCCTCATCCGGTTCGGTTCCGAGCATCATGCGCAATGCCGCGGCACGGCGTCCTTTCTCGTCCGATGACACGGTGCGCCCGGCTTCAATGTCGGCGGGCTTGCCCATTGAGGCCGAGGTTTCATTCAGGTTCGCCGTCTTGTCGATGACCGTGAACCCCGCAAGCACCGCCATCTGATAGGCGCGGCTGAGTTCGCTGGTATAGACCTTGCCGACCGGCACCCGCATTTGCCGCAGCGCGTCGCCGAAGTTTATGGCCATCGTCTTGCCGGCGTCGTTGAGGTTGCGCTCGCCGTCGGCCTGGGCCGGATTGGTCGGGCCATGACGCAGCAGGATGACGAGGCCTCCGGCGCGCAGCATGCCCGGAAGATCGGTCTCGACTGCGATCGAAGGAAGTGGAGCAGCAAAGGCAAACGCGGCTATGAGGCCGCCTAACGCAACAGTTCGCCGGGAGAACGCCATCACATCAAACTCCTTCACCGTGAGGAATCCGATGCGTTTAGGCCATCACGGCAGGCGGCGCGTCCTCCGAAAGGACGATTCGTTCGCGAGGTCGGCAGCCGGCCAGTTGTCCCGCAGGCCAAAACCACTTAAATCCACGCTCAAAATTGCACGAACACGAAGGATTGATTCGATGCTGCGGGAAGCCATCAACAACGCCGTCAAGGACGCGATGAAGGCGAAGGAGGAGCGCAAGCTGTCGACGCTGCGCATGGTCAATTCGACCATCAAGAATGCCGACATCGACGCGCGCGGCCAGGGCAAGCCGCCGCTCGCCGACGGCGATCTGCTCGCAGTGCTGCAGAAGATGATCAAGCAGCGCCAGGAGGCGGTCGAGCTCTACGACAAGGGCGGCCGCCCCGAGCTTGCCGCGCAGGAGCGCGAGGAGATCGCGGTGATCTCGGCCTACCTGCCGAAGCAGATGTCGGACGACGACGTGAAGGCCGCGATCGCTGCAGCGATCAAGGAAACCGGCGCCGCCGGCATGAAGGACATGGGCAAGGTGATCGGCGTGCTGCGCGCGAAGCACGCCGGCCAAATGGATTTCGGCAAGGCGAGCGGGCTGGTGAAGGCTGCGCTGAACGGCTGAGGGAATTTTATCCGCTCGTCCCCGCGGATGCGGGGACCCAGTCTTTGCCCAGTAAGCTGGATTCCCGCTTTCGCGGGAATGAGCGGAGCCGGAATGATCGTGCCTTAGTTAAGACGTCAGCCGCCCGGCACCTTGATACCCATCTCCTTGAGCGCCGCCAGCATGCGCTGCGGCGGCTGCATCCTGATGACGAGTGCCTGTCCGGTTTCGAGCAAACTCTTCAGGCTCGACAGGATCGCCGGCCAGCCCTGCCGTCCGCCGGAAAGGATGTCGTCGGAGATCGGCCGGTCGTGCGCCTGGATCAGCGTCAGCTTCACGGCGTCGCCGGCATCCTCGATCTCGTAAGTGACGAGCGTTGGACCGAGCGCTTCGACCAGCTGCGGCCAGTTGACGTTCCATGTGATCGTCAACTTGCGGGGACGATCGCACGCGATCACCTCGCCGGAGATGTGGGTCGATCCGTCAGGTGCACGCACGACGAACGCGCCGCCAATTTTTTCTGCGAGCTCGACCGCGAAGCCGGAAAAATACTGTTTCGAGAATTCAGCCGACGTCAGCGCGGTCCAAACCTGCTCGGCCGTCGACTTGATGTAGATCGTGTAAACGATCGCCGGCTTGAATGCGTCGGGGTTCATGAATGTTCCTTTCCTACCCTCCCCCTTGTGGGGAGGGTCGACCGCGCAGCGGTCGGGGTGGGGGTCGTTGCGAGTCGAGGGACCCCCACCCCGGCCTCCGCTCGCTTCGCGATCTCGGCCGACCCTCCCCACAAGGGGGAGGGACTTAACACTTGCCGTCTATCTCACCCCGGCAGCCTGTCTGTGCCTTCAAGCGCCTTGCCGGTCTCCAGCAGGCTCTTCAGGCTTGCGAGGATGCGGGGCCAGCCATTCGAGACACCCTTGACGAGTTTCGAGTTCGGCACGTCGATGCCGTGCACGATCGTCAGCTTGACACTGTCGCCGAGTGACTCGAGATCGAACGTCGCGCGCGAAAAACCTTCGGCGCGCATGTCGTCGTGCAGCTGATGCTGCCAGCGGATCGCAAGATGCCGCGGCGGGTCGCTCTCGAGGATTTCGCCGGAGTCGAACACGCGGCCGTCGGGCGCGACCAGCTCCCACTTCGCGCCTTTGGTGAAGGTCGAGCGGCTTTCGACGCCGAACCAGTACTGCCTGGTGAATTCCGGCATGGTCAGCGCCTGCCACACCTTGTCGATCGTGCTGCGGATATAGGTGACGTAAACGAACTCGGATTTGCTCATCACGCGAACTCTTCTCTGCTTTCAGGCTGCGGTTTGGCAGTTGGGGGACACATCAACACACGGCTTACTCATCACGTTGCTCCAGTGCTCGTTTCATCGCGCCGAGCGCGTCCAGCCGCGAGCGCTCGAATTTCCTGATCCAGCGTTCGCCGATCTCGTGGATCGGAACCGGATTGATGTAGTGCAGCTTCTCGCGACCCTGCTTCAGCGTGGCGACGAGGTTCGCCTGCTCCAGGACGCGTAAGTGCTTGGTGACCGCCTGCCGTGTCATGGCGAGCCCCTCGCAGAGTTCGCTCAAGGTCTGGCCGTTGCGGGCGTGAAGCCTGTCGAGCAAAAGCCGTCGCGAATGATCAGCCAGCGCCCGGAAGACCTCGTCCATGAATTCGATGATAGGCAACCAAAAGGTTGCATGTCAAGTGAGGCCAAAGCCCCACAAAAAATCGAAATCGGCTCGAAATTTCAGAGGGTTGCCGGGAGCCAGTGGACCGACTCGCCGTGGTGGTCGGTCCACGCCACCGGCTCGCCATTCACCGCGAGCAGGAAGCTCGGCGCCCGCGGACCCTTCGTCTTCGCGCCGATCCACGGAAACACCCGCCACGTCTCGTTGGAGATCCAGACCGAGTTCAGCGCGCGCACATCGCGTGCAAATTGATCGCGCAACTCTTGCGGCCAGACGTAGGCGAGCACGGCTGAGTGGAAGATCACCAGCGTCGCATCTTTCGGAGCCTGCGCGGCGAGCGCTGCAAGATCGTGGAGCAAGTTGCCGCTCACCAAGCGCGGCGGGCTTTTGCGCGCGATCGCGATCGCCGCACGCAGACGCGCCAGCCGCTCGTGTTGCTCCGGCCACACCAGTGCCTCCAGCCACGCGCATTGACGAGGATCGTTGACGTCGATCGGATTGAGATCGAGGCCCGCGCGCCATACCACCTCAGGCAACCGCGCGGGTATCGGCACGTGCTCATTGACCGCGCACGGCAACACCGGCGCGTCCTCATGCCCCGATGGCCGCAGCATGCGGCCGTTGCCGTAATCGTAGGCATAACGATCCGGCTGCAGACAAAGCCCGGCCGACGCGCCCACTTCGAGCAGCGCCAGCGGCTGCGGCAGTTGCGCCAGCGCCGGCAGCAGCGTCGCGCAGCGCGCGGCTTCGTTGGTCTGTGTCGAATGCGAGAGCATGCAAGCGCGGATTTCCTCGTCATGCTTGGCAATCAGCTCTTGCAATTGCGTCCAGTCCCGCGCCGCGCCGAACAGGTATTTGATTGCGCCGAACAGCAGGTTCGGCTGCTGCTTCACGTCCGGCAGGCTCGCGAGGAGATCCAGCACGGCTGTGTCGTCGGCAATGCGGAACGACAGCATCTCGTACAGCGGCGAACGGCCCTTCACCTCGCGCTCCGCAAAGTTGCGGTAGCGTTTCGCGATGCTGCCATGTGCGGTCAAAGTATCGGTCACGGCGCGACACCTCGCATTGCCCGCACAAACTGTGATCGCATTGCCGGCGAATTCAATCTGGATTTTGCAAGTCAACATGACTTAAGCTGGCGCAACCGCTTTCGCCGTCAGCAAGCAGATCGAAACCATGATGTCGCTTCAGCTTTACCTCGCCTATGTCGCCGCCTGCATCGCGCTCGCGCTGTTGCCGGGCCCGAACGTGACGCTGGTGATCGCCAACGGGCTGCGCTACGGCACCCGCTCCGCATTGATCAACATTCTCGGCGCGCAGGTCGGACTTGCGATCGTGATCGCGGTCGTCGGCATCGGCCTGACGTCGCTGGTCGCAACCATGGGCTACTGGTTCGACTGGGTGCGGCTGGCCGGCGCCGCCTACCTGATCTGGATCGGCATCAATCTCGTCGTGCGGCCGACGGCGATTGCAACGCCGGACACGCCGCCCGCGCCGCCGCGCGGCGGGTTTTTCCTGCAGGGCATGCTG
The DNA here is from genome assembly GCA_963763485.1 of uncultured Alphaproteobacteria bacterium. GTDB lineage: Bacteria > Pseudomonadota > Alphaproteobacteria > Rhizobiales > Xanthobacteraceae > CAWCKS01. The sequence goes on from CAVXOW010000005.1 coordinate 767,175, forward strand.
GTGCTGTTGTCGAATCCGAAGGCGCTGCTGTTTTTCGGTGCGTTCATTCCGCAGTTCGTCGACCTCAAGGCCAATCAGCTGGGGCAGGTCGCAGTGCTCGGCTTCACTTTCATGGTCTTTGCCTCGCTCACGGACGCAGGCTACGCGCTGCTCGCCGGTCGCGCCCGGGCGATCTTGTCGGAAAGGCGGACGCGGCTGCTGTCGCGCGTCTCCGGCGGCTTCATGATTGGCGGCGGGTTGTGGCTGGCGCTGGCGCGCTCGCGCTGATCACGCGCATATTCCGCAAAAGCATGCCCTCGACTTGATCGGGGGTGGAAGCCGGTTTTGCGATCAGAATACGCGCAAATCTAAAATTTCTTGCAGTGGCCGCTCCAGCGCCTTGAAGATCCGCGCCAGCCGATCGGCCCATTCGCGCTGGCCGGCGTCCTCGGTGATCAGGTCCTGCCGGATCTCGATGCCGGTATGAAGCAACCCGCGCGCGGCGCCGTGGACGGGGATGGTGTAGTCGCTGCCCTCGCGCACCGCATAGGGCTCGTTGTCGCCGACCACGAGCCCATGTTCGTTGCGCAGCGCCTTCAGCAAGAGATGCGGCAGCCGGGTGTCATGCTCATAGAGCGTGCCGATGTGCCAGGGCCGCGCGATGCCGGCATAGATCGGCGTGAAGGAGTGCATCGCGAGCAGGATGGTTGGTTGGCCTCGGGCGATGCGCGCCTCGATGATTTCAGCGATTCGCTGGTGATAGGGATCGAAGATCGCCTGGCGCCGCGCCAGCCGTGCCGCCGCCATCAGCCCTTCATTGCCCGGGATGCGTGTCGCCTCGCTGATCAGCGGGATCGACGACGGCACGTGCAGTGGCCGGTTGCAGTCGATCACCAGCCGCGAATAGGCCTGCGCGATGAAGTGCGCGCCGAGCAGGTCCGCCAGCCGCGTCGACACGGCGCCGATGCCGATATCCCAGCCGATGTGGCGCTGGAGCTCGCTCGCCGGTACGCCGAGGTCCCTTAGCGCGCGGGGAATTAGCTTACCGTAGTGATCGCAGGTCAGCAGGAACGGCGACGATCCCCTCGAATTATGTTCGAGAACGGGCGACGTTTCGTCGGGCTGCAGGATCGGGATATTGGTCATGGCGCTCGTTGTCGTTGCGTTTGGCGCAACACTACTTGAGAATCAAGATCGGCGCACGAGATCAAGCCGGGAAACGGGTGGCCGTCATCATCCAAAGAGACGAGGGCCGGACCTGTGTGCGTGTTGGATCGCCATTTGTCGGGAAGGTCATCGTCATGCCGAAGCTCGATCATGTGCTGGAGACCGCGCTCTATTTCGACGATCTCGATGCGGCGCAACGCTTCTACGAACAGGTGCTCGAGCTGAAGCCGATTTTCCACGACGCGCGATTGCGCGCCTATGCCATCGGCACCACCGTGCTGTTGCTGTTCAAGCGCGGCGCGTCAATCGACTTCGGTCGAACTGCCCGGCGGCGTGATCGCTCCGCACGACGGCGCGGGTCCGGTTCATGTCGCGTTCGCGGTGACGAAAGACGAACTCGAGCCGTGGGAGCGCCGTCTCGCCGAGCATGGCGTTGCGATCGAGTCACGGATGCGCTGGCCGAAGGGTTCCGTCAGCATTTACTTTCGCGATTCCGGCAACCATCTTCTCGAGCTGGCCACGCCGGGACTGTGGGTGAATTACTGATGGCGAACGACGCGAACGCCGACCCGCCGTACCTGTTCGTTTACGGCACGCTGATGCAGGCCTATGACCATCCGATGGCGCGCTTGCTCGCCGAGAATGCGGCGTCGGCCGGCGAAGGCAGCTGCTGCGGGCAGCTCTATCAGATCAAGCATTATCCCGGCCTGATCGGATCGAACGACGCGAACGATCGCGTGTTCGGCGAGCTGTTCCGCCTGCGTGAGACCAAAGCGCTGCTGGCGCAGCTCGACGAGTATGAAGGCTGTGGGCCCTCGGCGCCGCAGCCGACCCTGTACATCCGTGTCGTCAGGCCGATCACGCTGCCGGATCGAACGGTCGATGCCTGGACTTACCTCTATAATCGCCCGGTTATCGGTCTGAAACGCATCATGTCCGGGCGGTTCCTTGCGCCGTAGCGGGCTCTCGTCTGCCATACTAGCACCGCCCGAATCAGCGCTGTGGACAGCTTGGACAACGACCGATTGGCGTCGCTAGAAGCGGCGCCGACCTATATCGATGGTCGATTGGCAGACTGGCGCCCCTCGGCTGTCATGCCCCGCTTCAAGCGGGGCATCCAGTAATCCGTGCCGGTGGTTTGTTCGAGCAAAGCGCGCCACGGCGTGCTGGATCGCCCGGTCAAGCCGGGCGATGACAAAAGGAGAGGTCCTCTCTCTGCATCGGAGTTCGAACCAACTAATGCGCTTTTCGCAAGAATTTCTCGATGAGCTGAAGGCGCGGCTTCCGGTCTCGGAAGTCGTGGGCCGCCGCGTGAAATTGAAAAAGGCCGGGCGCGAGTGGAAGGGGCTGTCGCCGTTCCAGCAGGAGAAGACGCCGTCGTTCACGGTGAACGACCAGAAGGGTTTTTATCACGACTTCTCCTCCGGCAAGCACGGCAGCATTTTTGACTTCGTGATGGAGACCGAAGGCGTCGCATTCGGCGAGGCGGTCGAGCGGCTCGCCTCGATGGCCGGGATGCCGCTGCCGCAGGTTTCACCGGAGGCCGAGCGGCGCGAGCAGCGCCGCAAGACGCTGCACGACATCATGGAGCTCGCGGCGACGTTTTTCACCGACACGCTTGCCGCGCGCCAGGGCGCGCGGGCGCGCGGCTATCTCGCCGATCGCGGCATCGATCCGTCGACCCAGCTGAAATTCCGTCTCGGCTATGCGGTCGGCGAGCGGTTCGCGCTGAAGGAACATCTCGGCAAGCAGGGCGTGCCGGTCGAGGACATGATCGAGGCGGGATTGCTGGTCACCGGCGACGACGTGCCAGTGCCCTACGATCGGTTCCGCGATCGCGTGATCTTCCCCATCACCGATGCGCGCGGGCGCGTCATCGCATTCGGTGGACGCGCGCTCGAAAAGGACGTGCCGGCGAAGTATCTGAACTCGCCGGAGACGCCGCTGTTTCACAAGGGCGATAATCTCTACAACCTCGCCGCCGCGCGGCTTGCCGCGCACAACGGTGCGACGCCCGTGGTGGTCGAGGGCTACGTTGACGTCATCGCGATGGTCGGTGCCGGTTTCGATGCCGCGGTGGCGCCGCTCGGCACCGCGCTGACCGAGAACCAGCTCGCGCTGCTGTGGCGGATGGCCGACGAGCCGATTCTCTGTTTCGACGGCGACAAGGCCGGACAAAAGGCGGCGTTTCGCGCCGCCGATCTCGCGCTCCCGCACCTGCAGCCCGGAAAAAGCCTGCGCTTTGCGCTGCTGCCCGAGGGGCAGGACCCCGACGATCTCGCGCGCGCAAGCGGACGCGGCGCGATCGAGGAGGTGATCGGAGCCGCGCGGCCGCTCGCGGAAATTCTTTGGCTGCGCGAGATCGAAGGCGGCGCGTTCGCGACGCCCGAGCGCCGCGCGGCGCTGGAGCGTCGCATCGGCGAACTCGCGGCAAATATCCGCGACGACGTCGTGCGCAAATATTATCGGCAGGATTTTGCCGACCGGCTGGAGCGGATGTTCCAGCCGGCGCCGCGTGATTTGCGTGGCTTTGGTCAGCAGCGACAGGGGGGCTTTCGGCAAGGCCGCCCCGAACGCGGCGGAGGCTTCGGCCGGGGTCAGCAAGGCCGCCGCGGCCAGGGCCCGAATCGGGAAGCCTGGACGGCAGTTTCGGGCAATGGCCCCTATCAGGTCGCGAGCCCGCAGCTTGCGACCAGCCCGATTCTGCGCGGCCAGCGCGCCACGACGTCACGCCGCGAGGCCCTGATCCTGACGTCGTTGATCAACTACCCTTGGCTGTTGCACGACCATGTCGAGGAAGTCGCCGCCCTCGATCTCAGTCATCCCGACGCACAGAAATTGCGCGAGGGTATCATCGCGGCCTTCTCTGCCGACCATCACCACTCCGGCGACGACGAGGCGCAGAGCGAGAAATTGCGCTCAGACCTCGCGCGTGCCGGATTCTCGGAGCTTGTTCAAAGGCTTGAACGGGCGATCACGACCCAGGCGGTTTGGGGGGCGCAAGGCGGTGCCGGAGCCGACGATGTTTTAGCCACTTGGAAGCAGCTCATCGCCTTGCATCATCAGTGGAATTCACTACTTAGGGAGCTCAAGGATGCCGAGCGCTCCTTGGCCGAGGATGCCAACGAACACAATTTCGGATGGCTCCGTGACGTCAAGCAGCGGCTCGCGGCAGTGGAGGGCACCGAAGCCCTGATCGAGGGGTTCGGCGAATCTTCGGGCCGGCTGAAAAAGAGCGTGTGAAACCGGGGTCGTTCCCAAGCGCTTTTCTGCTGTGCGAAACGACGAAAAGACTCGCCAAATGGGTCATTTGGCAGCAAAAACAGGGTTAAACGAGGTTTAACGAGACTCCACGCATAGAGTAGGGGTGCAAGATTCGGGTGGCGCTTTCGAGCACCGCCCCTTTCCGGCGTCGGGGCCGTTTGAGGAATGAGCCGGGATCGTCCGGGTTGTTTCTTTGGCGGCAGATTGATTGGGCGACCAGCAGGACGTGAACGCGCCTGGCGCGGTCGTAAACGAATACGAGTAACCGGTTCCGTTGGGAACGTGATGGGCGTGCTCGAGATTGCGCGTCGCAGGAGCGAGATGAATGGCCACGAAGGTGAAAGCGCAAGCGGTCAAGGAAAGCGTCAAGGACGAGCCCAAGGCTGCCGACGCGCCTGAGAAGGAGGAGGCGACCTCCGCCTCCGGTCCGTTGCTCGATCTCTCTGACGCCGCCGTCAAGAAGATGATCAAGCAGGCCAAGAAGCGCGGCTTCGTCACCTTCGATCAGCTGAACGACGTGCTGCCGTCGGAGTTGACGTCGCCCGAGCAGATCGAGGACGTGATGTCGATGCTGTCGGAGATGGGCATCAACGTCGTCGAGTTCGAAGACGCCGAGGCCGACGAAGAAGAGAAGCAGGAAGAGCCCGACGAGGAGCCCGATACCGAGCTCGTCGAGATCACCCAGCGCGCCGTTGCCGAGACCAAGAAGTCCGAGCCCGGCGAGCGCACCGACGATCCCGTGCGCATGTATCTGCGCGAGATGGGCTCGGTCGAGCTGTTGTCGCGCGAGGGCGAAATCGCGATCGCCAAGCGCATCGAGGCCGGCCGCGAGGCGATGATCGCCGGTCTGTGCGAAAGCCCGCTGACCTTCCAGGCCATCATCATCTGGCGCGACGAACTCAACGAAGGAAAGATCTTCCTGCGCGACATCATCGACCTCGAGGCGACCTATGCGGGCCCCGAGGCGCGCGGTGGCGTCAATCCAGGTATCGGCGTTGAAGGTGGCGCGCCGCAAGGCGTGCCGCGTGGTCGGCGCGCAGTCGCTGTCGTCGGCCGCCGCCTCGCCGGTTGCAGCCGTGGCCGCGCCTCCGGTTGCGCCGCAGGCGGCTCCTGGCGCGGCAACCGCGTTCCGCGCACCGGGCAGCGAAGGCGACGGCGAGGAGAAGGATCCGGCAGAGGCCGCCGCCGAAGCCGACATGGACGACGACGAGTTCGAGAACCAGATGTCGCTTGCGGCGATCGAGGCCGAGCTCAAGCCGAAGGTGGTCGAGACCTTCGACAAGATCGCCGACAACTACAAGAAGTTGCGCCGCCTGCAGGAGCAGGACATCCAGAACCGCCTGCAGAACGAGTCGCTGTCGCCGTCGCAGGAGCGCAAGTACAAGAAGCTCAAGGACGAGATCATCGCGGAAGTGAAGTCGCTGCGGCTCAACCAGGCGCGCATCGATTCGCTGGTCGAGCAGCTCTACGACATCAACAAGAAGCTGGTGTCTTTCGAGAACCGGCTGTTCCGCCTTGGCGATAGCCACGGCGTGTCGCGCGAAGACTTTTTGAAGAACTACAACGGCTCGGAGCTCGATCCGCGCTGGCTCAACCGCGTCTCGAAACTCGCCGCCAAGGGCTGGAAGAATTTCGTCGGGGTCGAGAAGGACCGCATCAAGGACATCCGCGGCGAGATCCATTCGCTGGCCGAACTCACCGGTCTCGAGATCGGCGAATTCCGCAAGATCGTGCACTCCGTGCAGAAGGGCGAGCGCGAGGCGCGGCAGGCGAAGAAAGAGATGGTGGAAGCGAACCTCCGCCTCGTCATCTCGATCGCAAAAAAATACACCAACCGCGGCCTGCAGTTCCTCGACCTGATCCAGGAAGGCAACATCGGGTTGATGAAGGCGGTCGACAAATTCGAGTACCGCCGCGGCTACAAGTTCTCGACCTACGCGACATGGTGGATCCGGCAGGCGATCACGCGTTCGATCGCCGACCAGGCGCGTACGATCCGCATCCCCGTGCACATGATCGAGACCATCAACAAGATCGTGCGCACCTCGCGTCAGATGCTGAACGAGATCGGCCGCGAGCCGACCCCGGAAGAGCTGGCGGAAAAGCTCGGCATGCCGCTGGAGAAGGTCCGCAAGGTTCTGAAGATCGCCAAGGAGCCGCTGTCGCTCGAGACGCCGGTCGGTGACGAGGAAGACTCGCATCTCGGCGATTTCATCGAGGACAAGAACGCGGTGCTGCCGATCGATGCCGCGATCCAGTCCAACCTGCGCGAGACCACGACGCGCGTGCTGGCGTCACTGACGCCGCGCGAAGAGCGCGTGCTGCGCATGCGCTTCGGCATCGGCATGAACACCGACCACACGCTGGAAGAAGTTGGCCAGCAGTTCAGTGTAACGCGCGAGCGCATCCGCCAGATCGAGGCCAAGGCGCTGCGCAAGCTGAAGCACCCAAGCCGGTCGCGGAAGCTGCGGAGCTTCCTGGATAACTAGCTAGTTTCGCCAATCAGCATTGACTTACCACTGTCATCGCCGGGCTTGTCCCGGCGATCTCGTTTAGTGATGTATTGCCTCTTGGTCGGGATGCCCGGCACGAGGCCGGGCATGACAAAGGGGATGTATGCCGCTGGATTTCCAGCCGTCATTGTCCTGCTCGATTCGCCATGCGATGATCCTGCGCGGGGGTTGGACAAGGAATTTCAGGCAATGATCGTTCGCGCGCTCGCCGCCATTCTCGTCTCTCTCCTCCTCGCCCCGTCCGCCTTTGCCGCCAAATGTGGCGGCAATTTCTCGACCTTCATCGCTGACTTTTCACGCGACGCCGCAGCGAAGGGTATCTCGCAGGATGTGCTGTCCGCGGCGCTTGGCGGCGTCACCGACGATGCCGGGGTGCTCGCCTTCGACCGCCGTCAACATGGCACCTTCAACAAGACTTTCGAGCAGTATGCCTCGACGCGCGTCACCGCCGGCCGCATCAGGACCGGCTCGGCGATGCTGCAGCGTCACGCCGCGTTGCTCCAGCGCATCGAGCAGCGCTTTGGCGTGCCGCCGCAAATTCTCGTCGCGATCTGGGGGCTGGAAACCGATTTCGGTTCGGGCGACATGGGCAAGCTGCCGGTGATGCGTACGCTTGCGACCATGGCGCATGACTGCCGCCGCTCAGAACTGTTCCAGGGCGAACTGCTCGCCGCCTTGCAGATCGCCCAGCGCGGCGACCTGCCGCTGCGTGACATGATCGGCGCCTATGCCGGCGAGATCGGCCAGACCCAATTTCTGCCGTCGTCTTACATCAAGTACGGCGTCGACTTCGACGGCAACGGCCGCGTCGACCTCCGCCACAGCGTGCCCGACGTGCTCGCCTCCACCGCGAACCTGCTCAAGACCAACGGCTGGAAAGCCGGCGGCGACTACCACGAGGGCTCGGCCAATTTCGACGCCATGCGCGAATGGAATCACGCCGTCATCTACCGCAAGACCATCGGCCTGTTTGCCGATCGGCTTGGTGGGCAGTGAGGTTGGATTTTGCGACCAGCCCGGTACTCGTAACCGCTCGTCCCTGCGGACGCGGGGACCCAGTCTTTGCGAAGGCAACGCGAGCTCGATTACATTTCATTCTTTTTCAACTGGATTCCCGCTTTCGCGGGAATGAGCGGCATGTGATCGTGGCGCTTTGGCCGCTCGCATCACCACGAGGACTCCCCCAACCATGCCCGCCGAGCTCTTCCTTCCCGGCAGCCTGCCCTGCGAGACCGCCGAGCAGTCGTTCCGCACCTTCGGCGGCCCGCTCGGCCGGTGGCTCGCCTACATGCCGGACGGCGAAATCGGCACCCGCCGCTACTGGATCGACGGCGTCGCGTTTCGCGTGTTCAACGGTCATCCGGAGCTCGAGACCACCAAATATCCCGCGCCCGAGAAGGGCGTCGAGCAATGGTGGCCGCGCGGCCGGCACGACGAGTTTGCCTTTCGCGTCAAGCGCGGTGTCAAGGCCGTCCGCTTCGGCGATCCCGGCTGGCGGCTCGGCTTTGCCCGCGACGCGGTCGCGTCTTACGCGCTGTTCCGCTACATGAAGAAGGACGACGTTATCCCGCAGCGGGTCCGCTTCCAGGTCTGCATGCCGCCGACCTATTCGTCGGTGCGCTACTTCTTTCCCGACGAGGACGTCGAGAAGGTCACCTCAGGCTTCACCGAGGCGCTGCGCGCCGAGACCGCGAAGATCGTCGAGATGATTCCGAACAACGATCTCGCGATCCAGTGGGACCTTGCCGTCGAGAACCGGCTGGTCGATGTGGCGCTGGAGGAGCAGGGCGCGCGCGCCGCCGCCAAGGTCGCGGCCCAGGTCTGCGAGCCGCTTGCGGACATCTGCGAGGTGCTGCCGAAGTCCGTGCACCTCGGCTATCACACCTGCTTCGGCACGCTGAGCGGCTGGCCGTCGCGCCAGCCGCCGTCGCTCCGCGGCAGCGTGATTCTTGCCAACGCGGCGGTCGCAGCATCCGGCCGCAAGGTCGAGTTCGTCCACATCCCGACCCTCGGCGTGGTCGATGACGCCTGGTTCGCGCCGCTGAAGGAGCTCAAACCGAACGGCGCGCGCATCTACATGGGCGCGATCCACCATCTGCACGGCGCCGGCGGATTGAGCGCGCAGCTCAAGGTGATGAAGCGCTATCTGCGCGACTTCGGCCTCGGCTCGCCCTGCGGCTTCGGCCGCTCGGCCGACCGCTCGGACCGGCTGATCACCGACGACGGCAGCAAGGCCTTAAACCCGATCGAGACCATTCTCGATGATCACCGGAAAGCGGTGATCGCGCTGTGGGACGTGTTGGGGAAGTAGGCCGCACGATCCGCAGCAAGAGCGGCGCTCCTATCGCGACCGCTTCGTTTCGGCCCGCCCGATCGTCATGATCGCTGTGCCCATCGCGGTTGAGCCGAAGGTGACGACAAAGCCGAACAGCAGCAGCGCAACCGCTGCAATGCCGTGGATGTCGGCGACGATCAGGTCGCGCAAATGCCCTGGATTAGCCACGAGCAGGCCGCCGACCAGCAACACAGCGACTGCGATGCCGGAGGCGAGATTGATCGCCAACAGTCGCCACAACGGCTGTAGTCGCGCGCCTGTCGCCGGTCTTGCACGCAAGAGTCACTCCCGTTCGGCCTTGGCATGCATCCGTTCCGGCTTGTCTTTCTTCTTCTTGGCGCCGGCGCGGCTGATGCTTTTGATCGCCAGCGGTGAGCGGCCGCTCTTCTCGGCGATCTCGCGGTCCTGCTCGATGATGAAGCCGCGGGCGACCTTGTCGTCGTCCTCGAGCCCGCCGAGCAGTGACGTCGGCACGCGGCGGTTCGAGCGCTGCGAACCGTCCTCGTAGATAACGTCGAAAAAGGCGAACTCGCCCTTCGGGTTGGTCCCAGGTTTCTTTGGCATGCGCGTGTATAACGCATGTCGCGGAAAAGTGGATACCGGATGTCGGTGCCCCGACGCCCAGTTTTCCCGGCAATTTGGCCAGTTTCAGCGGATTGGGGCAGCAGCAAGCGTTACCGGCGTCGGCGACGACCGCTCAACACCTATTTGCCGTTGCCCTTGCAGGCCCCGTTGGGGCCGACGTGATAGCCGCGCGGGCAGGCATGCGCCGCGGGATTGGCATAGTTGTTCAAGCAGCCGGCATAGGGACCGCGATGTTTGCCCGCACCGCAGCCGCCGGCGGCATTGGCATTGCTGACGTCCGCAAGGCTGCTGCCGAGCACAACGCTGATGGCGAACACGATCAAGACGATTTTGGACATGGGTCTATCCTCCGCGGACCCCAGAGGGTGTCCGTAGTTGGCTGGTTCAGTGCGGGCATGAAGGCAGCGACTTCACGCGATCGTGAATTCGATGCCGTGAGCGAGAGGTCAGTCGGCGCGGAACGCGATGCCGTTCTTGGTCTCTGCGATCGCCTGGTCGACCAGGCCGATGGCGCGCTCGCGGTGACCGCCCTTGTTTGGCAGGGCCGCTTGCAGTTCGGCACGTGCGTTTTGCAGCAGACCGAGTGCTGCTTCCATATGTGGTTGAGCGCCAATCGCAAATCCGACGCCGAAGCTGGTAGCGATGACCGCGCCAAGCGCCAGCGAGCGGATCATAAACTGCTTGTTCATGTGGATTACCCTCCGATCATTTTGCGTGAGGCCGCTTGCCGCGTTGCGGCGAGACGTCGACCTCAGTCGCGCCGGCCGTAACACGAATTAGGCAAGCCGTCTTGGACTCACGCGCGCTGTGCGCGGCGCACTTGGACTCACCCGCGCTGTCCTTTAGAGTTGAGTCGCGCGGGGCTTGGCTCGCGCAACAGACATCGGTTCTGGCACGCTCATCATCTCGACTGATGTCGATCATCCGCAAATCGCTGACCACCGACATGCTGCCCGTGGCTCTCGACGACCGGCAGCGCTTCCTCACCTTCGCCGAGTTGTTCGAGCATTATTCGAACACGGGCGAACTTGACGCCGCTGAGGATGTGCCGTTTCGCGCCGCGATGAACGCAATCGAGATCGGCACCACGCTGGTCGGACGCTGCGACGGCACCTTCACGACGGTGCGCCGCGAGCTCAGGCAAATCCGTGCTTCGGATGACGACCGCTATTGCCTGGCGCGTAATGTAGGGCCGCGCGCCGCGCGCGTCACGCATCGCGGCCGCGAGTGCCTGATGCGGCCGGGCAGCATCGTGCTGCTCAAGCTCGACGAGCCGTTCCTCAGCGTCGACGGCTTTAACCACAAGCGTTTTACCAACGTGCACCTGCCGCAAGCCGCGCTGAAGGCGATGGTGCCTGAGGTCGACGACCTCCTCTGTCGCGAGCTTGCGCCGGGCGGCGTGCTGTCGCTATCGATGGATTACAGCGATCTGCTGCTCGATCATCCGGCGACAGCGGAGCAGGCGGGCCTAGCGGTCGCCTCGCATTTGCTGGATCTCGCGGTACTCGGGCTCGGCGCCCATCGCGATGCGCAGGATTGCGCCCGGCGCGGAGGCTTGCGTGCGGTCCGGCTCGACGGGCTGTTGCGGGTGATCGAGAGGCATTTCGCCGATCCCGATTTCAGCGCGCAAAAGCTCGCGCGCCTCGCCGGCTTGTCGGAGCGATACGTGCATGAGCTGCTCTATGAAGCCGGCGCCGGCTTCACCGCACGTGTGCTTGAGCTCCGCATGCGCAGGGCCGCCGAACTCCTGGCGAAGCTGGAGCCGAAGCGGATCAGTGAGGTCGCCTTCGCCTGCGGCTTCAACGACCTCTCCTATTTCAACCGCTGCTTTCGCCGGCGCTTTGGCCTGACGCCGACCGCCGCGCGCGGAGCCAGGTGATTGTGCTGGCGCGCCTCGCGACATCGATCGCCGCTGTCATGGCACTGATAGGTGCGACAGCCCACGCCGAGCCCGCCATCGATTTCGCCGCGTTGGCCCGTACGACGGGCACGCCTGATATTCCGGGCTTGAAGATTGTGTGGCTGGCGCCCTGGGGCGATCCGGCGAAGGCCAATCGCTGGCAGAACATCATCGCGCATCAAACCGAGGGGCCGGCCGGCTCGGCGCGCGGCGGCGCGCAGGAGCAGTTCAGGAATCCGACGCGGCGCGGCGTGACGGTGTGGGTCGAGACCGATGGCACGGTGTACTGGGCGGTCGCGGAAAATCTGATCCCAACCCACGGCGAGGGCGGCGATCGCAACGACAACAAATACATCGACAACAGCGCCACCTATCATCAGGTGGTGAAGGTGAACTCGATTGGCGTCGAGTTCGCCGGCAATTATCCCGATGTCGCGACGCCGCCGACCCCAGCCCAATTCGCCGCCTGGGAGATTCTCGTGCGGGTGCTGCAGGCGCGCTACCATATTTCTGCCGACCACATTTACGCGCACAACTGGATCGACTTCAAAGACGCCCGTTACTGCGAAGGCTGTGACCTCGCGACGCGAGCGCGGGCGCTGAAGTTCGACCCGGACAATGCAAGGTAACTGCACGCACAAACAAACAGCGCGAGAGGGATGCTCTCGCGCTGCGCCGGCGTTAGCCGAAACAGAAGAAACGGAAACAGATCAGGCGGCGACCTGGGTCTTGCGCGGCAGCGGGAAATCCGCGGCGGCATAAAGCGCGCGAATGCCAGCCTGGTCGAAGCGACGCTCGTTGACCTCGAGATAGGCGCCGTTCAGCGAATCCGCCGGCAACTGCTCGACCGCGAACTTCACCGCTTCGGCGGCGGTCGAGAAACGGCGATAGGTGAAGCCGGCGCGCCGCTTGTTGCGGATCGGTGCAGGAAAAAGCTCAGCGGACTGGCCGTAATTGAAAGATGCCATCGGGTGACCTTCAGAACGTGATTGTGTCGTGACGCGCTCAGTCACGCAACGCTGCGCGAGGCCGCCATCCATTTCGCATAGCAATATAAGCAAGAAACGCCTTTGTTGCGAGGGGATGACAGGCGGAAAATGGCGCCATTTCCTCAGCGCATAGCAAGCCCGGTTCCCCTTAACGAGTTGCTGTTGTTTCGTCGTTCCATCTAAGTATTTGATTCGACGATCTATTTTATCGTTACCGAATTCCGAATCGTTGAATCACGTTGCGTTCACCTTGAACAAAAGCGAACGCCGTTCGTGTGCGCCTCCGTCCGCGCGCGCCGAACGCCCGGGCTCGCGAAAAATCCCGGAATAAAGCGAAGCGCTCTCCAGTCATCTCCCCGAACCACATCGCCTGCTTCGGCAAAGGAGATTGATTGCGTCATGAGCCACGATGAAAACAACGGCGTCAGCCGTCGCCACGCACTCGAGTGCATGATCTGGGCCGGCACCGGCATCGTCTGGACGATGTCCGGCGGTGTTCCGACCTCGACCCTGCTCGGTACCGCCAAAGCCGCCGATGCCGGCTTCAGCTTCCTGCAGATCTCCGACAGCCATGTCGGCTTCGACAAGGCGGCCAATCCCAACGCGCTTGCGACGCTGGAGGAAGCGATCGCCAAGGTCGGCGCGCTGCCGGCGAAGCCTGCCTTCATGATCCACACCGGCGACATCACGCATCTGTCGAAGGACACCCAGTTCGATGACGCGAAGCAGGTCATCGGCCGCGCCGGGCTCGACGTGCACTATGTGCCCGGCGAGCACGACATCATCGATGAGAACAACGGCAAGGCCTATCTCGACCGCTACGGCAAGGGCACCAAGGGTTTTGGCTGGTACTCGTTCGATGACCACGGCGTCCACTTCGTCGGCCTCGTCAACGTGGTCGACCTCAAGGGCGGCGGCATGGGCAATCTCGGCGCCGAGCAACTCGCCTGGCTCGCCGACGACCTGAAGGCCAGGAGCGCGTCGACGCCCATCGTGCTGTTCGCCCACATTCCGCTGTGGACGATCGCGCCGGACTGGGGCTGGGGCACGGAGGACTCGGCGCAGGCGCTGCAGCTGCTGTCGCGCTTCGGCTCGGTGACGATCCTCAACGGCCACATCCACCAGATCATGCAGAAGGTCGAAGGCAACGTGACCTTCCACACCGCGCGCTCTACCGCGTTCCCGCAGCCGGCGCCGGGCACCGCACCGTCGCCCGGACCGAAGGTCGTGCCACCGGGCGAACTGCGCGGCGTGCTCGGGATCACCGACGTCGTCTACCGCGTCGGCAACCAGCCCCTCGCCATCACCGATTCGACGCTTGCCTAAGGAGAACTGCCATGAACACGCTCATGCGCGTTACGCGCCGCAGCGCCCTGCGCCTTGTCACCACGCTCGCTCTCAGCCTCGCCTGTCATCACGGGACGGCGCTCGCCGACGATCCGCCAGCCGCGAAAGTGACGATCGACAATTTCGCGTTCACGCCGGCGACGCTGACAGTGAAGCTCGGCACCAAGGTCACCTTCGTCAATCACGACGACATTCCGCACTCGATTGTCAGCCTGCCGGGAAAATTTCGCTCCAAAGCGCTCGATACGGATCAAAGTTTTGAGTACACGTTCGCGACAGCAGGAGACTTCGACTACTTCTGCGGCTTGCACCCGCATATGAAAGGCAAGATTATCGTGACGCCCGAATAGCCGAATTAATTGAAGCGTCGGGTATCTTAAGCCGGGATTTCACGTGACAACTGAAGCCGCGCGCAGCCGTTTCGCTGAGATCGTGCTGCCGTACCTTGATGACGCCTACACGCTCGCGCGCTGGATGACCGGCAGCACCGCGGATGCCGAGGACGTGGTGCAGGACGCCTGCATGCGCGCGTTGCGGGCACTCGAAACCACGGCGGTGGAACGGCCGCGGGCCTGGGTGCTGACGATCGTGCGCAACACGGCATTGACCTGGATGGCCAAGAACCGACCTGCCAATGTGACGTCGACCGAGGGCGCCGACGGACCGCTCGAGCTGCCGGAGCTCACCGACCCCGCACCGTCGGCCGAGCAGAACATCATTGCGCGCGCCGAGCAGGGCGCTGTCCGTGCCGCGATCGCGGCATTGCCGCAGGCGTTTCGCGAGGCGATTGTGATGAGGGAGATCAACGGCCTGTCCTATCGCGAGATAGCCGACGCCAGCGGGATCCCGATCGGGACTGTCATGTCGCGGCTGGCGCGTGCTAGGATGATGCTCATGAACGCACTTGGGAGGCCCGCGTGATCGCACGCGACCTCGGTCCGACCGATGATCTCTTGATGCTGCAGGCTCTGCTTGATGGCGAGCTCGACGCGTCCGGCGTCATCGACATGGAGCGCCGCATCGCCGCCGACCCGCGGCTCGCCGCCGAGTATGCCCGCCTGCGCGCGCTGCGTGGCGCGATCCAGGGCGGAGCGATGCGCGAGGCCGCGCCGGAGAGTCTGCGTGCACGGATTGCCGCTGCGACCGGCGTCGCTGCGGTCAGCAATACCAACGTCGTCAAATTCCCTGAGGCGACGGCACGTCCGGCCGTTGCGTCGGTCCGGCGCTGGCGTGCGGTGGCCGGGGCGATGGCCGCCGCGGTGATCGCGCTGGTTGGCGTCAACGTTTATCTCGTCTCCGATTGGGGTTCGGACGACATCGAGCGTGCAGCGGTCGCGGCGCACTCGCGCGGACTGATTTCAGGCCAACCCGTCGACGTTGTCTCGACCGATCGCCATACGGTCAAGCCCTGGCTGGCGGGCAAGGTGCCGCTCGCGACCACAGTGGTCGATCTCGCGACCGACGGCTACGCGCTGTCCGGTGGCCGCGTCGACGTGATCGGCGACGTTCCGGTACCGACATTGGTCTATCGTCATCGCGAGCACTTCATCAGCCTGACCGAACTGGCGCGCGGGTCATCGCGCGTATCGTCACCGACCCGCGAGACGGTCAGCGGGCATGCCGTGGTGACCTGGAGCGACAATGTCAGGCGCTATGTCGCAGTGTCCGACATGTCGCCGCCGGAGCTCGACGATTTCGTCGCAACCTTCCGCCGCGCCGCCGCCAGCGAGCGTGAGGATTCGCCGCCGAACGCGAAGTGATCGCAGTTGTTCGACGCAACGCCGTCAAGATCGCTGCAGGATCGTTTGTCTACTGCCGCTTGAGCCAGCGAAGAAAATCCTCGAACAGCTGTTGTGGCGTTTCGGACCGGGGCGGCGGCAGGCGTCGGTGGATTGAGGAAGGCGCTGCTTGGCGCGGCACTGGCAGGTCCGCGGCTGGCACTGTCTCGCACATGGCGATGAGTGCGGTCATCACGGTCAGTCCAATTTTGGCCCTGTGCATCGTGCGGGGATCCTGCGAACTCCCCGCAATTGTCAGAAATTCGTTAACTGTTGATTAACTATGCTGGGGCGCTTCGGCACTCATCCATCTCCCGCGCGGGAGCAATCCAGCCAAACGGGACAGCAGCTCAAGCCCTCTCCTCGCAAAGGAAGAGCGGGCGGCGTGCAGTGACGAGAAGCTTCAATCAGATGGCGTCGGCTTACTTCGGCTTCAGCTTGAGCGCAGCCGAGTTGATGCAGTAGCGCAGGCCCGTTGGCCCGGGGCCGTCCGGGAAGACGTGGCCGAGATGGCCCTGGCAGCTCGAGCACAGCACTTCGGTGCGGATCATGCCGTGCGAGACATCGCGCTCCTCGTCGACGTGGCTGTCGACTGCAGGCGCGGTGAAGCTCGGCCAACCGCAGCCGGAATCGAACTTGGTATCGGATTCGAACAGGATCTGGCCACAGCCGGCGCAGACGTAAGTGCCCTTGGACGTGGTGTGTTCGTACTCGCCGGAGAACGGCTGCTCGGTCGCCTTCTCGCGCAGCACCGCGTACTGCATCGGCGTCAGCTCCTTGCGCCAATCGGCGTCGGTCTTCTCCACCTTGCTCTTCGTGTCCGTCATGAGTCGTGCCTCTGTTTGTCATTCCGGGGCGAGAGCGAAGCGAGCGAACCCGGAATCCATAACCACTGCAGGGAGTATGGATTTCGGACAGCCGCTTCGCGGCTTCCGGAATGACGGCTGTGGTTAGTTCGTCACCTTGGCGTCGCGGACCAACACCGGCTTGTCGCGGTAGAGATCAGCGAACAGCCGTTTCAGGTTCTCGACCTTGGGGATGTCGTTGTACGCAATATAAGGCTGGTAGGGGTGCAGCGTCAGGTAATCCTGATGATAGTCCTCGGCCGGGAAGAACGTCTTGCCGGCTTCGATGGTTGTCGCGATCGGCTTGCCATAAACCTTCGCGACGTTGAGCTGCGCGATATAGGCTTCCGCCACCTGCCGCTGCTCGTCGTTCTGAACGAAGATGGTCGAGCGATACTGCGGTCCTGAGTCCGGCCCCTGCCGGTTCAGTTGAGTCGGGTCGTGCGCCACCGAGAAATAGACCTGCAGGATCTTGCCGAACGAGATTTGCGTCGGGTCGAACTTGATCTGCACGGACTCGGCGTGGCCGGTACGCCCGGTACCGACCTTCTCGTATTCGGCGTTCTCCTTGACGCCGCCGGCATAACCCGAGACGGCGTTGATCACACCCTTGGTGTGCTGGAACACGCCCTGCACGCCCCAGAAGCAGCCGCCGGCGAGCACCGCGGTCTGTGTGCCCTCGCCGTTGAGCCGATCCTGTGCCGGCGGCGGGATGACGACGGCGTCCTCCGCAGCCGAAGCCGGCCGTCCAAGATACACGGCGCCAAGAAGCAACGCGGCGACAAAACCAAGGCGGGTGAGGGACGAGAAGCGCATGGCAAATTCCTCGCAAGAAGGATGGTTGAATGTAAGGCTTTCGGGACGCTGCGCAATCGCTGGCCGTCCCGACGGTCCACCAAGTTACGCTCGGAAACGTCGTCCGTTACGCCTTTCCCGACACGAAACCGTGAGAATTTCGGTGGCTTAGACCACCACCGTCAGTCGCTTGGCGGCACGGGTGATGCCGGTATAGAGCCAGCGCGCCCGGGAATCGGGAAAGGCGAAGCTTTCGTCGAACAGCACGACGTCGTCCCACTGCGAGCCCTGCGACTTGTGCACAGTCAGCACATAGCCGAAGTCGAACTCGTCGTAGGGCTTGCGCTGCTCCCACGGGATGTCCTCGATGCCGCCGGCAAAGCATTCCGGCCGCACCGTCACCTTGACCGGCTTCGCGCGCACATCTTCGTCGGGCGTCAGGCGCATGCTGACGAGGCGCGACTTCGACGTCGCGCGCGCCTTCACGCGCCACAGCCCGCCATTGAACAGCGCCTTCTTGCGATTATTGCGGAGACACACCAGCTTGTCGCCGGACACCGGCAACGGGTCGGTGATGTCCTGCTTCTCCCGGATCCGCATGTTGTAGGCGCGCCGGGTGTTGTTGCGGCCGACCAGTACCTGGTCAGCACTCATCACGCGCTCGGGGTCGAGCGCGTCGCGCGACACCACTTCGGTCTCGCCATACTGCCCGCGCTCCAGCCGCCGCCCCTCGCGCACGTCCATCGACAGCCGCACGATCGGATCGTTCTGCGCCTGGCGGTGCACTTCTGTCAGCATCGCGTCGGGCTCGGCATTGGTGAAGAAGCCGGCGCCCTGGATCGGCGGCAACTGCGCGGGGTCGCCGAGCACCAGCAACGGCGTGCCGAACGACAACAGATCGCGGCCGAGCTCGGCGTCGACCATCGAGCATTCGTCGATCACGATCAGCTTGGCCTTCGACGCCGGCGCTTCGTCCCACAGCTCGAAGCTCGGCTGCTCGCTGTCGCTCTCGCGCGTCCGGTAGATCAGCGAGTGGATGGTGGAGGCGTCGTCGCAGCCCTTGTTGCGCATCACCAGCGCGGCCTTGCCGGTGAAGGCCGCGTACTTCACCTCGCCCTCGATGGCCTCTGCGACGTGGCGCGCCAGCGTGGTCTTGCCGGTGCCGGCGAAGCCGAACAGGCGGAACACCTGTGGCGTGCCCGCACTGCCTGGCTTTGCCTTCAGCCAATCGGCCGCGGCTTGCAGCGCCTGCTCCTGGTGCGGTGTGAAGGTCGTCATTGAATTGGGGTTCGAATCGGGCGGCCGCGCGTCAGGCGCGGTTCCAGACATGGCGTGCTTCCGGAACCGGAACAAGAGGCCGCTTGAACAATTGCTGTGACGCAATCGTTCAAGATGCATCGGAGGAACTCATGAAATTGCGCCTTGCTGCTGTCCTGGTGACAGCGATCTCGATCGTACCGGCCGTCGCGTTCGCGCAGCAGGATCCGGTGTCGCGCAACACCAACCGTGGCGCCGCGGAAGGGCAGGCAGTCGGCGGACCGATCGGTGGATTTGTTGGCGGCACCGTCGGCCTTGCAACAGGAATTGCGGAAGGCATCACCGACGGTGTTGTCAACGCGGTCCGCGTGGGACCAGCGCCGAACGTGGTGGTCGAGGAACATGTCGCCGTCGGCGAGCCGCTGCCGCCGCGCGTCAGGCTCTATGCCGTGCCGCGCTACGAGCGCTATCGCTACGCGGTGGTGAACGATGAGCGCGTGATCGTCGACCCGCGGACGCGCCGCGTGATCCGGATCATCGAGTAGCGGCTTCTTCTGGCAACCGCTGCAGGACGAGAGAGGCGGACACCGCATGACGTCCGCCTCTCTCGATGTGCTCTTGAATTGTCCCGGCGGCGCGTTGAGCGAGGACAAGCCGAACCTACTCTGCCGCCTGCGACGTCTTGTAGAAGTTGCCCGAACGCACGTGCACCACGGCGTTCGCCGGATCGAAGCTGACGCCCATCGGGTCGCCGCCTTTCTGAACCAGCTCGATCTGGCGCTCGAGGGTGCGGCGCTGCATGACAATGCCGCGGTCCGACGTCGCAAGATGCTCCTCCGAGTGCAGGGAGATTTGGCCCTGGCCGGCCTGTGCCTCGTAGTCACCAGGAAAGCGCTGATGCTCCTCGTCGGTCATCTCGCCCCAGCGCTTGCCGCCCATCAGGATCGGCGTGTTGTAGGGCGAAGGCTCGTTCTTCTTGCCCTTGCGCGCAAACACCTGGACGTAGTTGCCGTCGTCAACCGGCACGACCCAGGCGATGCCGTTCGACTTGCCGGGGCGCAGCTGGATGTCGGGCACGCTCATGATGTTCGGGCAGATCCAGGACGAGATGCGGTCGACCTCGCGCCCGTCGTCGAGCTTGCGCACCGCCGAGTAGCAGACGCCTTCCTCGACCGGGAAGAACCGTACCGTCGGCATCAGCGCAAATTGCGCCGCGAACTGCGGGCCCGAGATTGTCGAATGCAGCACCTGGACGTGGAAGGGGTCCATAATGTTGTCGTTCATGTGCAGCCAGCTGTAGGGCACAACGTCGAGGCTGTTGTCGCCGGTCGAGCCGCGGCCGCCGATGTTGACAAACATCTTTTCGTCAGCCGCGAGGTCTTCGAGATTGTCGAAGCGCGGCAGCACCGGCTTTTTCTCCGGCGGACCCAGATACGCGAAGACCAGGCCATAGCGCTCCTCGAGCGGATACCAGGGCTGGCGGAATCGATCGCGCAACGGATAGCCGGCATCCGGCTCACAGGGTTGCTCGAGGCAGCGGCCCTCAACGTCGAACAGCCAGCCGTGGTAGCAGCAGCGGATGCCTCTGTCCTCGACCTTGCCGTAGAGCAGCGTGGTGCCACGGTGCATGCAGCGCGGATAGACCAGGCCGGCTCGCCCTGATCCGTCACGGAACAGCACGAGGTCTTCGCCCAGCACCTTCACCGCGCGTGGCAGATCGGTCACTTTCTCGGCGAGCGCGATCGGGTGCCAGTAGCGCCGCAGCAGCTCACCCATCGGCTTGCCCGGCCCGACTTCGGTCCAGAGTGCGTTGGCGTGCTGGCCTGGCCGGCCGTACGCGCTGCCGTCGGCGCGGTGGTCGCGGGGGTGAAGAAATTCGGTCATGATGGTTTCTTCCCGTGTCGCTCTTGATGGCGTTGGGACAATGCGAAGCTAGCTCCACTCGGCGTCGCTGTCATCGAACAGTCCGTTCTAAATATTAATACGAAAACGCGCGTTATGAAGCGCGAACCCCGCATCAATTCGTTTTGCGCGCATGCTTACGGCAGCAATGCATGGAGATTTGCCGCTTCGGCCGTGGACGTACGAATTTCGCATAGTAAAATGCAAACAATCAACAAATCGCCCGCGCGCTGTTCGCAGAGTGAACTTGCGACGCGCAAAACGCGCCAATCAATCAGTGGAGCAAACGCCAGATGAAGTTCGGCATCTTCTACGAGCTGCAATTGCCGCGGCCCTGGAAAGAGGGCGATGAATACAAGCTCTATCAAAACGCGCTGAGTTCAGGTCGAACTCGCCGACAAGCTCGGCTACGACTACGCTTGGGAAGTCGAACATCACTTCCTCGAGGAATATTCGCACTCGCCGTCTCCCGAATCGTTTCTTGCGGCTGCGAGCCAGCGCACCAAGCAGATCCGCCTCGGTCACGGCATCTATCAGGTGACCACCAACCATCCCGCGCGCGTTGCCGAACGCGTCGCCTGCCTCGATCTGCTGTCGGGCGGTCGGTGCGAGTTCGGCATGGGCGAGAGCGCCTCGTCGACCGAGCTCGAGCCGTTCGGTGTCGCGATGGAAAACAAGCGCGAGATCTTCGAAGAGGCCGTGCAGGCCATCATGCCGATGTTCAAGGATGGCGGCACCGAGCATCACGGCAAGTACTTCAACATGCCGCTGCGCAACGTGTTGCCGAAGCCCTATCAGAAGCCGCACCCGCCGCTGTGGGTCGCGTGCTCGCAGCTCGATACGCTCGCCAAGTGCGGCGAGTGGGGTATGGGCGCGCTCGGCTTCCAGTTCGTTTCGGCCGACGCCGCGCACGCCTGGGTGCACGCCTATTACAATGCGTTCGTGAAGCGGCAGAAGAAGCTCGCGGACTACGTCACCAATCCGAACATTGCGCTGGTCTCGTTCTTCATGTGTGCGAAGACCGACGAAGAGGCGCGCGAGCGCGCCGACGGCGAGACCTTCTTCCAGTTCTCGCTGCGCTATTACGGCGCGTCATCGGGCCGGCAGCGTCCGCCCCCGGGCACCGTCAACATGTGGGACGAGTACAACAAGTGGAAGAAGGCCAATCCGGACGCGCATGCCGCGGCGTTGCGCGGCGGCCTGATCGGCTCGCCCGACACCATCCGCAAGAAGCTGCGCAAGTTCCAGGCCTCCAACATCGATCAGGTCGTCCTGCTCAACCAGGCTGGCAAGAACACCCACGAGCACATCTGTGAATCGCTCGAGCTGTTCGCCAACGAAGTGATGCCGGAGTTCCACGAGGCGCATCCCCAGCTGCTCAAGTGGAAGGAGCAGGTTCTGAACCGCCAGATCGATCTCGAAGAGATCGATACCACGGCTTTCAAGGAACGTTACGGCGGCAACATGAAGAACATCGACACGACAAAGATGCAGGCTGCCGAATAAACAATACCAATATCAATCCAGGACGCGCGAAAGCGCCAACCAGGAAGCTAGACCAAGCTCGACCCGGCCTCACGGCCGGGTTTTCTTTTTGGAAGGTTCTAGAGTTCGACGACGTCGTCGGTGATCGCGATCCGCGGCTGCGCCGCGTGGGGATCGCGGTCAATCACTGCGCAAACCGAGTAGGCTGGCTCCTTGCTGTCGGATCGCATCAGGCCCTTGGTTTCGAATCGCCCCTCGATGCTGATGGTCTTGAGTGACACGATCAGGTGCTGCACGGTGCCGGCCGCGCCGAACGGCAGCACCAAACGCTCGTAACTGACGGGCACGCCGCTGACGTCGGACACCGTCGACACCGTGTAGACCGGCCGCCGTTTTTCGATCGCGGGAAGCAGATACGGGACGATGAACTTGGCACGCTCGGCGCCGACGAGGTCATCGACAAAATGCCCCTCGGGCCTGCCGGTGCCAAAGGCGCTGATCAGATTTCTTCCGCCATGGAGGATCAGGAAGCGCACGTGCGCGTCGCTGCGCCTGACCTCGTAGTACATCAGGTCGGGCATCTCCTCATCGAGAGACTCGGGCTGGTATTGGTGCAGCAACGGCATGGTCCCTTCGCGACGAAACAACCGCGACCACGCGTTCAACAGGTCGCGTTGCCTGATCGATCGGACGATGGAGTTGTCAGCGCTCTCGAAGTTCATGGCGTCGTCGTTCTTGATCCTCCGAAATCGATCAGAACCGATTGAAGAGCGGGTTAAGCTGTCGGCCCGCCAGCGCCGGTATGATACAAGAACGATTAACCGTATGGCTCATGGCCGCGGAAACGGGCGCGAAAGCAGTGGCTTAGGAAACTCCGCAGGCGGCTCCGGCCGGCGTCTTGTTATTGCATGGCGCTATGCAATAACATTGTGGGATCAAGCGGGCAGGGGGAATTTCGATGTTGAGACTGGCCGGCCGATCGGTGCATCGGCTGATCGCGAGGGGCTTTGCGCGGCAACTGCGGGCGCGCTTTGCGAAGCCGCTCGCAGCATCCGATTTGTTCGATGACCGTGCACTGCGCGTTATCCTCGCCGGCACGTCGTCGCCCTTGCCGGATCCAAATCGCGCCAAGAGCTGTGTCGCCGTGATCGCTGGCGGCCGCGCCTATGTCGTCGATACCGGTCCGGAGTTCCTGGAAGACGCTTGCGTTGATGAACTTTCCCGGCGCGCGCATTGCGGCGATCCTGCTCACGCATTTTCACTCCGATCACATCGGCGACCTCGGCGAATTCCGGATGCAGACCTGGGTCGGCGGCCGGCATCAGCCGCTTGCCGTGTTTGGGCCCGAAGGCGTGGCGCAGGTCGTTGACGGCTTCAACCAGGCCTACGCGCTCGACGATGGCTATCGCGCGACCCATCACGGCACCGACATCATGCCGCCCGCCGCGGCGCCTCTGGTCGCGAAACCCTTTGCATTGACCGACCGCGCGGCGCCGCCGGGCACGCTGGTGAAAGTGCTGGAGCACGAGGGACTGACCATCTCTGCCTTCGAGGTCGATCATTCGCCGGCGTCGCCTGCGGTCGGTTATCGCTTCGACTATCGCGGCCGTTCGGTGGTGATCTCGGGCGATACCAAGAAGGTGCCTGCAATCGCTGCGGCGGCGAAGAGTGCGGACGTGCTGATCCACGACGCGATGTCGCAATCACTGCGCAAGATCATGGTCGATGCTGCGCGTGACGCCGGCGTCGCCCGGGTCGCAAAGTTGTTCGAGGATATTGGCGACTACCACGCCAGTGCGATCGAAGCCGCCGAAAGCGCGAACGAGGCCGGCGCGCGGCTCTTGATTTACACGCACTTCGTGCCGCCGCTGGCACGTCCGCAGCTGGCGCGGGTTTATTTCGAAGGCGTTGACGCGATTCGCGCGAGGTCGTCCTGGGTGGTTGGCTTCGACGGGCTCCGCGTCGACCTGCCGCTTAATTCAACCGACGTGGTCCAGTCGGATATGCTGGCGCTAATGGGCGTGCGGTAAGGATGCCTCAACGGTAGCAACCATTAAGTGGTAGCTGGTTTTTCTAGCCAAGGTTTACCGCGCTGAACGACAGTGTTGGCGTAGATGAGCAGCTTTCTGGCGCAGGCGACAAGAGCGGCGTTGTGGGCTTTGCCGCGGGCGATCAGGCGCGCGTAGAGAGCGATCAGCGCTTTGTTCCAGCGGAACGCCGCCGGCAAAGCGGCCGCAAACAGTGAGCGGCGCAAACGTCCGCGCCCGCCGGCGATGTGGCGTTGGCCTTTGTACTTCCCGCTGTCGTCATCGAACGGAGCAAGCCCGGCAAGTGCGGCAGCCTGTTCGCGGCTGAGGCGTCCGAGTTCCGGCATCCGGATGATGAGCGCAAGCGCGGTCCGCTCCCCGATGCCGGGGACGCTGCAGACCAAGTCGAGCCGTAGGGCGAGGTCATCGTAGGCGCGTAACGCCTTGGCGATCCGCAGCAGCTCAGCCGCCCGTCGGGTCTTCAAGCGTGCGATATCGGCGGTGACGAGCTGCCGCAATCGACGATTGTCGATATGTTCGAGCCGGATCTTGCTGCGAGCAATATCCTCCTCAATCTGCTCGACGAAGGTTAGATGATCGGCAAGCTCAGCCAGGCGCGCATCCGGCTCAATCCGCGGCTGATCGACTGCGGCAGTGCAGGCTGCGATCAGGACTGCATCGAGCATATCATTCTTGGCTCGACGCAGGTGCACGCGTGCAAAGGCACGAACCTGGATCGGCTGCAGCACCACCACGGTGAGCCCTGCCGCCCGCAGATACTTGATCACCCCGCGCTCGTAGCCGCCAGTTGCCTCGATGCCAACCCGCGCGACACCGACCTTGGTCAGCTCCGCATGCAACCGTCGCCAGCCGTGCAACGTGTTCTCGACCCGCCAATGTAAGTCTTGGCAATGGATGGCAACGTCGAGTTTGTCTTTGGCCGTATCGATGCCGGCCACCACTATGTTAGTCTTCGTCATCTTCGTCGATCCCTGCCTTGTGAAGCGAACCTAATGTTCCGGCAACCATCCGGGTCCGATGAAGGTGCTGACGACGATCACGCTACGGGACAGCCCAAGCTGCTCAGGGCGGGTTCGATCCGATCGCCAGGCGCTCTGCCGTGGATCGCCGTCCGCGGCAGAGCATTCCTTTCGGAACGACCTCAAGATATTTGGATTCGCTGTTACAAGGGCGGGTTAGCGAAGCGTAACCCGCCAACTTCAATGAATAGGCGCAATACGCCGCGCTATTGCGCCCTACTCGGCAATCATAACCGCGTAGAGCGCGGAGGCGTCGCCCGCCTTCTGGAGCAGCTGCAGCTGGCTGCGGTCGCGCAGCTTTCGCGCCACGGTCGCGAGCGCATTGAGTTGCTCACCGGTCTTTTCGGCAGGCAGCAGCAACAGAAACACGATGTTGACCGGCTGGCCGTCGATGGCGTCGAACGCGATCGCCTTGCGCAGGCGCGCGAGCATGCCGAACGGCTGCTTCAATTCGGCGAACCGTGCGTGCGGAATGGCGACGCCGCCGCCGAGTCCGGTCGAACCGAGCGCCTCGCGTTGTGACAGCGCGGAGGCGATTGCCTCAGTGGTCAGGCCGGCGGGCGCTGCGGCGCGTTGCGCGAGGTCGCGGATGAGCTGCGTCTTGTCGGACGCGCGGACGTCGAGCTGTACATGTGACGGCGCAAGGAAGTCGGAAATCTTCATGGTGATCAATCTGGCGCGCGCATGCGATAGCCGATGCCGGTTTCGGTCAGGATATATTGCGGCTGCTCCGGATCGGCCTCGATCTTCTGCCGCAGTTGTCGCACATAGACGCGCAGATACTGGGCGTCGGTGAGGTTGTCCCACAATTCGCCGAGCAGGAATTTGTGGGTCAGCACCTTGCCGGCGTGCTGCACCAGCAGGCGCAGCAGTTCGTATTCCTTCGGCGACAGCTTTACCTCGCGTTCGCCGACCTTGACGATCCGCCGCACCAGGTCGACCGACAATTCACCGACCCGGAAGATCGGCCGCTCGCCGTGGCTCTGCAGCTGATGACGCAACGCGGCGCGCATCCGCGCCAGCAACTCCTCCATGCCGAACGGCTTGGTGACATAGTCGTCGGCGCCGAGATCGAGCGCCTGAACCTTGCCGGCTTCGTCGCCGCGGCTCGACAGCACCATGATCGGGACGCTCTCGTTGCGGGCGCGGATCGTCCGCAACAGATCGTGGCCCTGCATGTCGGGCAGGCCGAGGTCGAGGATGACGAGATCGGGCTTTTGCGCGAGTAGCTCCAGCGCCGTCTTGCCATTCGGCGCCTCGAGCACCTGGTAGCCCTGAGTGGTCAGGCCCATCTTCAGGAGCTTGCGGATCGGCGGCTCGTCGTCGATGACGAGTACTTTGAGCGGGGCGGCGGTCACGCGGCGGCTTCCAGTCGTTGCGGCTGCATCGGCACCGGCAGGTTGATCGAGAACACCGCGCCGCTGCGATCGGTGCGGTTTGCAGCCCTGATCGTGCCGCGCATGGCCTCGACGAAGCCGCGCGAGATGGCAAGCCCAAGGCCGGTGCCGGCGCGCACCTGGTCGCCCTTCTGTGCGCGATAGAACTTGTCGAAGATCTGCTCAAGCTCGACCGGCGGAATGCCGTCGCCCTCGTCGAGCACCTCGATGCACACCGAGTTGTGCTCGAGCCGGCTCTGAATGCGGATATTGGTGCCTGCCGGCGCGTACTTCGCCGCGTTGTCGAGGATGTTGAAGATCGCCTGCTCGAACAGCACCGCATCGACCTCGACCATCGGCAGGTCGGTCGCGAGCTGCAGGTCGACATGGTGCCTGGACAGGATTTTTGCGGCGCGGCGCAGTGCGCTGCCGACGATCTCGTGCAGGTCGTACGGCGCGATATTCGGCGTCACCGCGCCCGATTCCAGCTTGGTCATGTCGAGCAGGTTGGCGATGAAGCGGTTGAGCCGCTCCGATTCGTCGATCACGGTCGCGAGCAACTCGGCCTTTTCGCCGTCGCTGAGCTTGCTGCCGAGGTCGCGCAAGGTGCTGGCTGAACCGAGCACCGCGGCGAGGGGCGTTTTCAGGTCGTGCGAGATCGAGGTCAACAACGCCGACCGCAACCGCTCGGTTTCGACTGTGCGCTTGACCCGGTCCATGTCCTCGACGAGCCGCACCCGTTCGACCGCGAGCGCGCCCTGGTCGATCAACGCGTCGAGCAGCCGCCGCTCGTCGGGCGTCAGCAGCGGCCCCTGCTTGTCGCTGTCGATGCCGACGACGCCGATCGCGCCGCGGCCGGTGCGCATCGGCAGGAACAGGCGTTTTGCGCCGGGCAGCGTGTCCGAGCCGCGGCCGGCGGCGCGATCGTTCTGCCAGGCCCATTTGGCGGCGGCGATGTCGGCGTCATCGAGCACATCCTCCGGCGGATAGCCGGCCTTCACCTCGATCGAGCCGTTCTCCTCGAGCAGCAGCACGACGCGCACCTTCAGCATCAGCGCGATCTGGTAGGCGGTCGCCCACAGCAGATCGTCGAGCGTGCCGACGCCGGCGAGCTTGCGGCTGAAGGCATAGAGCGATTCCGTTGTGCGTGCCCGCGTCGCCGCGGCAACTGCCTGTGTCCGCACCCGCGCGGCGACGTTGGAAACGAGGAGCGAAATCAGCGTGAAGAAAATGAAGGCCGCCACGTTGCGCGGATCGGCAATCGTGAAGGTGTAGAGCGGCTCCATGAAAAAGAAATTGTACGAAAGCGATGCGAGCACGGTCGCAGCGAGCGACGGCCACAGGCCATAGCGCACCGCGATCAGGACGATCGACGTCAGGAAGACGAGGTCGATGTTTTCGATGCCAAACGGCTCCCAGATCAACTCGCCAGCGCCGGTCGCCACCGCGACCGCCAGCGCTGCGACGACATAAGGCCTCGGATCAACGGTGACGGGCTTTACCGCCGGCTTCACCGTCTTCTTGCCGATCTGCTCGCCTTCGATGTCGCCGCCGGAGATCACATGGACGCTGATATCGCCGGAGCGCCGCACCAAATCGTGCACGACAGAGCCATGCAGGATCTCGAACCATCGCGATCGCGTCGTCTTGCCGACCACGATCTGGGTGATGTTGTTGGCCTGCGCATAGACGATGACGTCGTCGGCGATGCGCCGGTCGCCACCCGGGATGGTTATCGCCTCGCCGCCGAGGCTCTCGGCAAGCCGCAAGGTATCGGCGATGCGGTCGCGATCTTCCTCGCTGAGCTGCAAGGTTCGTCCGGTCTCGATCGCGAGCGCGGTGAACGGCGCATGCAGCCGATCCGACAATCGCTTGGCATAGCGCACCAGTCCCGCCGCCATGGGTGCCTCGCTGACGCAAACGAGGATGCGCTCGCTCGCCGCCCAGGGCCCCTGCAGCGCGTGGGCTTGCAGCTCGCTGCGCAACTGATCGTCGACGCGCTCGGCGGTGCGACGCAGTGCCAGCTCGCGCAGCGCGGTGAGATTGGTCGGCGAGAAGAAGTGCTGAAGCGCCCGCTCGGCCTGTCTCGGCACATAAACCTTGCCGTCCTTCAGCCGCTCGATCAGGTCGCCCGGCGTGATGTCGACCAATTCGACGGCGTCGGCGCGATCGAAGATCGAGTCCGGCACGGTCTCGCGAACCCGCACATGGGTGATTTGCGCGACGACGTCGTTCAAGCTCTCGATGTGCTGGATGTTGACGGTGGTGTAGACATCGATGCCGTTGTTGAGCAGTTCCTCGACGTCGAGGTAGCGCTTCGGATGTCGGCTGCCGGCCGCGTTGGTATGGGCGAGTTCATCGACCAAGACGATCTGCGGCCGCCGCGCCTCGATCGCGTCGATATCCATCTCGTCGAGGGCCTGGCCGCGATAGTCGATGTTTCGGCGCGGGATGACTTCGAGCCCTTCGAGCAGGGCTTCGGTCTCCTTGCGGCCATGGGTCTCGACCACCCCGACCACGACGTCGTAGCCGTCCTTGAGCCTGGCTCGGGCCTGCTGCAGCATTTCGTAGGTCTTGCCGACGCCGGGAGCTGCGCCGACAAAGATCTTCAAGTGCCCGGCGCGACTCTCCTCGCGCCGGGCAGCTTCAAGCAGCGCCTCCGGGGAAGGCCTGTGATCGTCGTCGTGGCGTCGGTCCGCCATCGGCTCTCCAGAAGCTGGCTCCGCTGGGCAAGTCTATTAGCACAACGGCCGAGTCGGCGGTGACCGAAGCGGCAGCTATTTCGCTGCCGCCTGGTCCAGCGCCATGTTCAGCGCCAGGACGTTGACACGCGGTTCGCCTAGGAAGCCGAGGGTGCGGCCCTCGACATGGTCCTGCACCAGCGCCCGCACGCGGTCCTCAGGTATGTTGCGCGCCTTGGCGACCCGCGGCACCTGGAACAGCGCAGCCTCCGGCGAGATGTGCGGGTCGAGGCCGCTGCCCGAGGTCGTGACCAGGTCGATCGGCACGGCCGCGTTGGGGTTCTCTTCCTTCAGCTTGTCGAGGTCGCCCTTGACGCGATCGATCAGCGCCTTGTTGGTCGGGCCGAGGTTCGAGCCCATCGAGTTCGAGGCGTTATAAGGCGCATCAATCGTCTTGGTCGCATCCTTCGGGTCGGGCGCATTGGTCGCCGACGGCCGGCCATGGAAATACTTGTCGTCGGCAAACACCTGGCCGATCAGCGCGGAGCCGACCACCTTGCCGTCCTTCTCGATCAGGCTGCCTTGCGCCTGCTTCGGGAAGATCACCTCGGCGATGCCGGTCATCGCCAGCGGATAGAACAGGCCAGTGATCACGGTGAGTGCGATGATCAGCACAATGGCGGGACGGATCTCTCTTAACATGACAACTTCTCCTCAAACGAGGTGCATGGCATTGACGGCGAGATCGATCGCCTTGATGCCGATGAACGGAATGATGACGCCGCCGAGGCCGTAGATCAGAAGATTGCGGCGCAGCAGCGGGCCGGCGCCGATTGCGCGGTAAGCCACGCCCTTCAGCGACAGCGGGATCAACGCGATGATGATCAACGCATTGAAGATGATTGCCGAC
Source organism: uncultured Alphaproteobacteria bacterium (assembly GCA_963763485.1). GTDB lineage: Bacteria > Pseudomonadota > Alphaproteobacteria > Rhizobiales > Xanthobacteraceae > CAWCKS01. The sequence goes on from CAVXOW010000005.1 coordinate 797,350, forward strand.
AGGATCGCACTCTGCGGGCTTTGCAGGTTCATGATGTTGAGCGCTTGCAGCTGCGGATAGAACGCGAGGAACATCGCCGGGATGATGGCGAAGTATTTCGCGACGTCGTTCGCGATCGAGAACGTCGTCAGTGCGCCGCGCGTCATCAACAATTGCTTGCCGATCTCGACGATCTCGATCAGCTTGGTCGGATTGGAGTCGAGGTCGACCATATTGCCGGCTTCGCGCGCAGCCTGCGTGCCGGTGTTCATGGCGACACCGACGTCGGCCTGCGCAAGCGCGGGAGCGTCGTTGGTCCCGTCGCCGCACATCGCCACCAGCTTGCCTTTGGCCTGCTCGTCGCGAATGAGCCGCAGCTTGTCTTCCGGCGTCGCCTGCGCGAGGAAATCGTCGACGCCGGCTTCGGCGGCGATCGCGGCCGCGGTCAGCGGGTTGTCGCCCGTGATCATGACGGTGCGGATGCCCATGCGGCGCAGCTCCGCGAAGCGCTCGCGGATGCCGCCCTTGACGATGTCCTTCAGCTGGATCACGCCAAGCAACCGGCCGTCGCGCGCCACCGCAAGCGGCGTGCCGCCGGCCTTGGCGATCTGATCCGCAATCGCATTCAGTTCGCGCACCGCCTCCTGGTTGACCGCCGGCTGCGCGACGCGCGCGACATTGCTGCCGGCGTTGACGCTCGGTCCGCCATTTACGAACGCGATTACCGAATCGACCGCGCCCTTGCGCACCCACGACGATGCCATGTCGACACCGCTCATGCGGCTTTGGGCGGTGAACGGCACGAACTTCGCGCCGATCTCGGCGATGTCGCGGCCACGGATGTTGTACTTCTCCTTGGCCAGCACGACGATCGAGCGGCCTTCCGGCGTCTCGTCGGCGAGCGAGGCGAGCTGCGCCGCATCGGCGAGCTCCATGTCGGTCACCCCGCGCAACGGCTTGAACTCGGTGGCCTGGCGGTTGCCGAGCGTGATGGTGCCGGTCTTGTCGAGCAGCAGCGTGTCGACGTCGCCCGCGGCTTCCACCGCGCGGCCGGACATTGCCAGCACGTTGAAGCGCACGAGGCGATCCATGCCGGCGATGCCGATTGCCGAAAGCAGGGCGCCGATCGTGGTCGGGATCAGCGTCACGAACAGCGCGACCAGGATCACGACCGACACCGCGCCGCCGGCATAGGCGACGTAGCTCGGGATCGTCGCGGTTGCGAACACGAAGATGATGGTGAGCCCGATCAGCAGGATGTTCAGCGCGATCTCGTTCGGTGTCTTCTGCCGGGCCGCGCCTTCCACCAGGCGGATCATCCGGTCAAGGAAGGTCGAGCCGGGCGCTGCGGTGATGCGGACGCGGATCCAGTCCGACAGCACCTGCGTACCGCCGGTCACTGCCGAGCGGTCGCCACCGGACTCGCGGATCACGGGCGCGGATTCGCCGGTGATCGCGGCTTCGTTGACCGAGGCGACGCCTTCGACGATTTCGCCGTCGGAGGGAATGGTGTCGCCAGTCTCGACCAGCACGACGTCGCCGACTTTCAGCCCCGTGCTCGGCACGAGGCGGAAGCCGCGCGTTGCCGGTCCGGTCAGGAGCTTGGCCTGGGTCTCGGTGCGCGTCTTGCGCAACGACTCGGCCTGCGCCTTGCCGCGGCCTTCCGCGATCGCTTCGGCGAAGTTGGCAAACAGCACCGTGAACCACAGCCAGATGATGATCTGCAGCTCGAAGCCGATCTGGCCACTGCCGGTGAAGAGGTCGCGGATCAGGATGATCGTGGTGAGGATCGTGACGATCTCGAGCACGAACATCACCGGGTTCTTGATCAGCGTCCGCGGGTTTAGCTTGACGAACGACGAGCCGATCGCGGGCACAAGAATCTTCGGATCGAACAGCGCCGAAGTCGGCATGCGTTTGCGGGTATGCGAGGTTTCCATGGCAGGAACTCCGAAGAGAAAAATCAGTTTGCAGCGAAGGTCGTGCCGGCCACCGTCGCGAGATGTTCGACGATGGGTCCGAGCGCGAGCGCCGGGAAGAAGGTGAGGCCGCCGACGATCAGGATGACGCCGACGACGAGGCCGACGAACAGCCCGCCCGTGGTCGGGAAGGTGCCGGCCGATGGCGGGATCGACTTCTTCGCCGCCAGCGAGCCCGCAATCGCCATCGCCGGGATGATCATCCAGAAGCGGCCGATGAACATCGCGACCGCGCCGGTGATGTTGAAGAACAGCGTGTTGGCTGAGATGCCGGCGAAGGCCGAGCCGTTGTTGCCGGTGCTCGATGTGTAGAGATAGAGCATCTCCGAGAAGCCGTGCGGGCCGGGGTTGCGAGTTGCGACACGCCGTCGGGGTTGACGGCGGCAACAGCGGTCCAGCCAAGGATCATCAAGGGCAGGATCAGGATGGCGAGCATCGCCATCTTGACTTCCTTGGCCTCGATCTTCTTGCCGACATATTCCGGCGTGCGGCCGACCATCAGCCCAGCGACGAAAATCGCAAGGATCACAAACAGCAACATGCCGTACATGCCCGCACCGACGCCGCCGACGATGACTTCGCCAAGCTCGATATTGATCAGCGGGATCATGCCGCCGAGTGCGGTGAAGGAGTCGTGCATGGCGTTGACCGCGCCGCAGGAGGCCGCTGTGGTGATTACCGCGAACAAGCGAGGACGCGACGATGCCGAAGCGCACCTCCTTGCCCTCCATGTTGCCGCCGGTCAGGCCCATGGCGTTGAGGATGTCGTTGCCGTGCGCTTCCGCCCAATAGGCGACCGCGACGCCGGCGAGGAACAAGACGCCCATCACCGAGAGGATGGCCCAGCCCTGGCGCTGGTTGCCGACCATGCGGCCGAACACGTTGGTCAGCGCCGCGCCGAGCACGAAGATCGAGATGATCTGCACGTAGTTCGACAGCGCGGTCGGGTTCTCGAACGGATGGGAGGCGTTGGCATTGAAGAAGCCGCCGCCATTGGTGCCGAGCATCTTGATCGCGACCTGCGAGGCGACCGGTCCGAGCGCGATGGTCTGCTTCGCGCCTTCCAGCGTGTCGGCGTCGACATAGGCGCCGAGCGTCTGCGGCATGCCCTGCCACACGAGGAACAGGGTGTAGAGAACGCAAATCGGCAGCAGGATGTAGAGCGTGCAGCGCGTGATATCGACCCAGAAATTGCCGACCGTGCGCGCCGACGCGCGGGCGAAGCCGCGGATCAGCGCGATTGCGAGCACGATGCCGGTCGCCGCCGACAGGAAATTCTGGTGCGTCAGGCCGAGCATCTGGGTGAGGTAGCTCATCGTGCCCTCGCCACCGTAGTTCTGCCAGTTGGTGTTGGTGATGAAGCTGATCGCGGTGTTGAACGACAGATCCGGTGCGACCGCAGATTGGTCGGCCGGATTGAACGGCAGCGACGCCTGCAAGCGCATGATCGCGTAAAGGATCAAAAAGCCCCCGACGTGAAAGAACAGCATACCGATGGTGTAGTAGATCCAGCTCTGCTCGCGCTTCTCGTCGACGCCGGCGGCCCAGTAAAGCCCGGCCTCGACCGGTCGCAGCACCGGCGACAGAAAGGTCCGTTCGCCGGTGAAGACGCGCGTCATGTAGCGGCCGAGCACCGGCGTGATCGCCACGATGATGGCGGCATAAAGAATGATTTGAAACCAGCCGATGAACGTCATCGCGTGGCGCTCCTTTTAGAATTCAGAATTTTTCGGGCTGCAGCAGCGCGTAGGTGAGGTAGATCAGAAGGCCCACTGTCACGATTGCGGCGAGTGTGAAGTCGAAGGTCATGATCGTCTCCTCACAGCCGGTCGCAGGCGTAGACATAGCCTACGGAAATCACGAAAAAGCCGAGCCCGAGGGCCAGCAGCAGAACATCCAGCATGGGTGTGCTCCGGGTGAAATTAGCTAAAGTTAGCTATCGTGTACGTTGATCACGTGACGCCGTGTCCCTGTTGATATGCGTCAACGTGCAAGCAGTTCGTTGCGCCCTGCGTTGTGTGCGGTTAGGTGCCACCAGTCGCATAGGTTTTCGAGACGGCGCGATGATCTGCCGTATAGGAATCTTATATATGTGCGACGCATCATCGCGCGCCGTTTCGGCGCTTCTCTGCCATCCAACCTGTTGCAGTTGCTGAGGTTCGCGTTGACGAGCCGCCACGCAATCGCCCGCGCCTGCTGCGCCAGGCGTTAGCAGACCAGTTCAAACCCGATGCTGGGATGATCCACCTTTGGGTTCACCGTGCTTTGAGCAGTGCAGGACGTGCGGCGGATCACGATGTGCCATGAACGGAAATCAACCGCTGCTCCATTGCCGCGTCGGCTGCGGGCAGTAGCGCGGGTGGAAAGTAAAACGCAGACCGTCCAGTTGGGCTACAATTGAAACAATGGACACTGTTCTCACTCGCACCATCAGCTTCCTGTGCGTGGCTATTCTCGTCGCGATTATCGCCCGGCGCGTGCGTCTGCCATACACGGTAGGGCTCGTTGTTACCGGCATCGGTCTTGCCGTGGCGGGGCTCGAAACGGGTGCGATGCTTACGCATGACTTCATTTTCGAAGTCATCCTTCCGCCTCTCTTGTTTGAAGCCGCGCTGAGTATCCGCTGGCGCGAACTCCGACGGGACATGCTACCGGTTGTGGTGCTCTCCACGCTCGGCGTGGTCATCTCAGCAGTCGTTGTCGCAGCAGGCATGGTGAAGTTCTTGGCCTGGCCCGCCGCGCCCGCGATCGTTTTCAGCGTGCTGATTGCCGCGACCGATCCGATTGCCGTTCTTGCCATGTTCAAAGACACGGGCATCAAGGGCCGCCTCCGCCTCTTGGTCGAGAGTGAAAGTCTGTTCAATGACGGTGTTGCAGCGGTATTGTTTGCACTCGTTCTTACCTGGGCGCAGGCGGCGGACAGTGCGCAGCTAACCACGGTGACCGTGGGGCGCAGCTCTGGCCTTTATGACGGGTGGAGGGATCTTGATGGGGATCGCCTGCGGCGGCGCAGCCATTGCGCTTGCGGGACGGACATCCGACCATTTGGTGGAAGCTACTTTGACCGCCGTCGCTGCTTACGGTTCGTTTCTGCTCGCAGAGAATTTTCAGTTCTCTGGCGTGCTCGCGACGGTCACGGCCGGCCTTCTTATGGGCAATCTGGGCGTCCTCAGGGAAGAAGAGAACCGAAATGTCTTTTCCCCAGATGGTCGCTCCTTCGTGATCGCGTTATGGGAGTTCGCGGCATTCATCGCAAACTCCCTGATTTTTCTTTTGATTGGGCTGAGGGTCGCAGCCATGCCGATAACCGGCATCGGCGCGAGAGCCCTTTTGGTTGCCATCGGATTGGTTCTCGCGGGACGGGCTCTTACCGTGTATCCGATATGCTTGCTCTTTCGGCTTTCGACATGGGCTATACCAACGCGCGAGCAGCACGTCCTCTGGTGGGGCGGACTGCGAGGGGCGCTCGCATTGGCATTGGCGCTTGCGCTTCCGCCCTCTTTCCCGCTCTACAACGAAATCCTGATCACGGCTTTCGGCGTTGTCGTTTTTTCGGTCGTCGTGCAGGGGCTAACCATGCCATGGCTTCTGCTGATGTTAAAATTCTCGCGGGGAAATGACACCGCTGGCCTCCAACGCTAATGAGAGGGGGCGGCGTGTAGTCGTATCGGAATCTCATATATGTGCGGCGCATCATCGACCGCCGTTTCAGTGCTTCTTTGCCAATTCAAACCCTTGCAGTTGCTGAGATTCGCGCTCACGTCGTCGCGACGCAATCGCCTGCGACAGCAGCGCCAGGCGTTAGCAGACCAATTCAAACTTGGTGCTGGGATGATTGCCTTCGGGTTCACTGGGCTTTGAAGGTTTCTGTCTGATGAGCGCGACCAAGCGCTGAGCGAAGCTGCGCGATCATCTTTTCACACGTGGGTAGATGGGTTTCCTCGGCTTCGAGAATTCGCAGGAATGCTCGCTTTTTCAGTGCCGCCACAGCAGCAGGCGCCGGGGATGCACCGCCGGCCGCGTCACAAACAATATCGATCAAGCGATCGATCGCATGCAGGCGGCCCAGCAGATAATCGTTTTCGCGATAGGCGCGCGACAGGAAAGCAGCGGACTGATTGAAGGCGGCGCCTTTCAAAGGAAACGTCCCCAGCTGCTCGATCCCGCGGGCGTCCTGCCCACTGATGCGATCGATTCGAATTTCGTTGAATTCGCCGGCCTGCCGCCGCGGCAGTACCGGGAACGTGAGAACGTCCCAGAAGGAGAAGCCCAGATAATTCACCAGGATCTCTTGCAGCGCGCGGGTCGGCCATCCGTCGGTTTCGGCCAACAGCAGGTCGATATCGTGCGTGCTGGCATCGAGGTCAATGTCGACGCCCAGGCAATCGACCAGCCGATCGAGTTGCTTCTGGTGCCGTGCAACGAACGATTGAGCATAGCTCGCCATGTTCCTGACTTCGATCGAGGCCGGAGCCATCCGGAAAATGTCCCCAACCAGATCGCATGTCGCTGGATTGCGGGAGGCCGCTGCCGCCTGCGACTCCAGCGCCTCGACGCGATCGTAGAATTTGCGCTTGAGGCGATCGACGGCAACGAGATCGAGACCCTCGAATCCCGGAGAGCCGATCATCTGGTACAGCTTGTTCTGACCTTCGATCAGGAATCGCAACCGACGCTTCCGATAGTCGGCGTCGAATGCGAGTAGAAATGTGATCCATTTCGGATGGACGTCGGGGGCCTCTGCAGATTCCGCCTGCAGCGATCGACTGTCGGTGGGTTCGTATGTCGCGCCAGCCTGGATTGCCCAGGCATCAACGATCTCCGCAATCGCACGTCCGAACGGCGAGCCGGGACGAACGCCGCGGATGTCCATGATTAATTCGGAGACGAAAGCACGCGCCGCGGCAAGCTTTAATCGCACATAGGCTTCGTATGCAAACCCTGCGTCGTTGGCAGCCTTGACGTTGGCCTGTTCGCGCCATCGGCGGATTCGATCTTCGGTGACTGGACCCTCCCGGGTCGCGGCCATGACCTCCGACACAAAAAGGCTCACATGCGGTCGCGCACTTTCGACGATGGCCTGGAGGCGGCGCGCGCGCTCGTTGAACCGGACGATCCAGTTGAGTTCATCGGTCACGGGTTCGGCCAGCGGAATATCCGATAGCGCACCCTTTAGCGTGGCGAAAAACCCCGGCATCGCATGATGCGCTGGTGACCCCGGGGGTGCGGGATCGGGATCAATGTAGACCACTCTGCGATCCACTTCACGATACGCAGGGCGACCGGAGATCGCCGTGACCGCCGCGCGGAATGGCCGGCTGTTCAAGACACTGCCATCGATGAAAGGTACCGAAGTGACATCGACGTTCAGCTGCGCATAATGTTCAAAATTTCGTGCGATGAATTCCGAGCGGCGCGGCCATGCCGTTGACCGCATCCTGACGAGTTGGTCCATCTCCGATATCTGTGCGGGAGGGAAGACTCCTGGAAGCGACGAGGTCGCACGCGCGGCGAAGGCCAGCGCCGGCGCATTCTCGAGGTCGAAATCGCTCTCGACGGCGCCGCTCGAGCGGCGGCGATATTTGAAATGAAGCACGTGACGGTGTTCGCGTTCACGAACGACCGACGGATCGTGAATCGGTATGAGCTGCTGGTAACCGTAGAAATCCGTCACGGTCACGAACAAGTCGAGCCCTTGCCCGGACGGCAGCAGAGACGATGTCCGTTCGCGTGGCGCACCCATCGCAATGACCGCGTCGTACATCAACTCCGCCATCTTCATCCCGTCGAATGGTGGCTCGAACCAGCGAGATCTCATGAACAGCGATAGCTTGGTGCGGACCTCCAGGTCCCTGATTGGCGCCAGATCGGCGAAACCTGCTGCCCAGAAGAAAGGTCGAAGAAACCACTTGCTCCAGCGACTCGCCATGGCCTCCGGCGCCAGACAGTTCGGTGACGTCGGCATTCTTGAGCCAAAGCTCACGCAACCGCCCCATCGGCAGATCATGGCTCAGTGCTCGCGCCAGCATGACGCTGTTGATACCGCCGGCGGAAGCGCCGGCAACGATATCGACGATAATGCGTAGCTCGAGTGTCTTGCCAATGTCGCGTAACAGATCGAAATAGACTGCCTCGGTATCGTATTCGGGATCGGCGGCATCGTGATTATCCAGGAATGTTGCCGATGACCGTTTGCTGCGATCGGTGATGGCATGAAGGGCGCTGGAGGCGCGGGCAAGCTTCAGAATTTCTTTCGTAATCCCGTGCATGTAGATCGCGAGCGAAACGCCGCCAAAGCAGACCAGCGCGATGCGAAGTTCCTTTTCGCGCAAGGAAGCGACCCCGTCACAATGGGACGAATGATACCTGTGCCGGGGTTCGGGTCACATCGTTTCTTTCAGTGTGGAAAGACATTCCCGGATTGGGCATGCGGCTAGCTACCTTCCGCAAGGGCGCCCGGGGCGAGACGTAACGCCGTGGGCGCGGTTGAAACTGGCCGCGAGGTTCGACGATTTCATCGCCCTGGTCGGCACCAACGACAGCTTGCGGTTCTGCGGGATTGCCCTCGTTGATCTTCCTCAATGGGCGTGCTCTGGATGTATCCATAATTTCCAGGTGCGGTGTCGAACGCGTGACGGCCGCTGCCTCCTTGGGATGCAGGGTCGATGATGACGAGCGAGACCTCACGACCCTCGGCGGTTCCGACCGATGCGAGCGGATTTCTTCGCGACGTCTACGCTTACATGGCACTCGGACTCTCAGTCACTGGCGTCGTCGCCTTTCTTGACCAACGCTCCGGACTGTATGCGACGATCGAGAAAACACCGATCTTGCTGACGTGCGCCCTGGCAGCTCCATTGGCGCTTGTGCTGTTGCTGAGCTACCGCATTGAAAAAATGTCACCCGCGATGGCGCATCTGGCCTTTTGGGCCTATTCGGCGCTGGTCGGATTTTCGCTGTCGGAGGCTTTCGAACTTTATGCGAGCGCGAGTATTGCGCGCACGTGCTTCATCACTGCCGCCACATTCATGGTGATGTGTTTCTACGGCTACGCGACGCACCGCGACCTTTCGCGTTTCGGCACGCTGCTGTTGATGGGCCTTGTTGGGGTCATCATCGCCGGCCTGATCAATATATTGTTTGCTTCTAACCCGCTCCAAATCGCGATCGAAATCATCGGGGTTGTCGTATTCGTCGCGCTAACAGCCTACGACGCTCAACACATCAAAGAACTTTATCGCGGTGGCGATATTGCACCGGTTCTGGAAAAGAAGGCTATCATTGGCGCGCTGACGTTGTATCTGGACTTCGTCAATCTCCTGCTGACGTTGATCCAGCTGCGACGATGGGGTTTCGCGCTGGCCCGGCACTCGCACCGGATGGCTGCGTGGTCGCGTTTGCTGGCGTCGGGCGAACCGCGCAAGAAGCAGACATGGCGCCAATCTGCGCGCAAGACGATGCGATGGCTGCGCGCCCGCCTCGCGTGATAGTCGATGCGAGCTGGTCCGCTTTACTGACTTCCTGCCGCGACGACGGTCTCAAGCGCCGCGAAACGCCGTTGTACTCTCATCAGCTCGTCCTTTGGCAAATGCCCGGCGCATCCGGTCGCCACACGTTCTGCGCGCTCGAAAAGCCTCGTGCGCAAATCGGCATGCGGTGTGGTGCTCGCAATGTCGTGGTAGGCGCGCATCAATCGCATGCTGACGGCAACGTCGGCGGCGGCGTAGTGCCTGATCTGTTCGAACGCCGTATCGAGCAGACCGTCAAAGCTCATCCACGGTACGAACAGGCGCAGGACGTGCGGCGGATCGTAGTGGTGGGACGGCGGCGGGATGCGGCTGATCCAATGGATCATGATCCGGCTGAGCTGATCGACGCAGGTGATCGCCGTGCTTGGATCGTTGACCGCGGGAGACATCGCGCGCAGCGCGACGTCGACGATCTGGATGACGCCGAATTCGACGTCCTGCTGCATGGTGCGCGTTGGACCAATGTCGAAGGCGGCAATCAGATGCAGTGCGCCGTCGATGGGCATGCGCTCCGGCTTTGACACGCGCAGCAGCGGAACACCCGCCGGCACGAACTGGCCAACGCGGCGTTCGACATGGATGCGAATTTGGTAGGCCTTCGCTAGGGCAATCAGGTGCTTGATATTGACGTAGCGGATGTAGCCGGACTGCCGACTGAGGATGGGATTTCCGTCCTCCGCGGGGGAGACCTCGCTGCGGTCCGCCAACTGGAACGGACCGCGCGGATAGGGCATGAACTCGTCGATGACCAGCTCGGTTTCACGCGCGATGCGATCCACAATGTGGTTCACGCTGATCGATTGGGAGATGTGGTAGATGAAATAGATCAGCCAGCCGACACAGACCAGTGCCAGTACCATCGCTCCCGTAACGGTCGCGACCGGAGCGAACGGGTGCGGTAACGAGCGCGCGGCGGGTAAGGCCGCCATGCAATAGGAGAACGTCCCCAGGAAGACGCCAAGTGTCCGCTGGGTCGTGCGGTCACGGACGAAGCTGATCAGGATGCGCGGTGAGAATTGCGTCGATGCCAGCGTCAGCGTCATCAAGAGGATCGCGAACACGATCGACACCACCGTCATGATCGAGGTCGCAATGCTGGAAAGGATGACCTGGGCGACGCCTGGATCCTGATGCGACGGGAACAGCGTGCTCGGGATAAAGGCGCTGATCTCGGGAGTCGATTCCTCCAGCGACGAGAGCACGGCGCCCGCAGTCCCCAGCACCATGGCGATGACCAGCGGCCGAATCAGGAAGCCGCCGCGCAACGCGTACATCGCGGAACGGAACAGGACAGGCAGGCGCTCGAACATTCGAAATGCCCAATGTTGGCCAAAGGGCATTGAGCATCCGGTCAGGCCGAATTCAACAAAAACCGGCGGACTGCTCAGGCAGGTTGTTGGTCGCCGTAGCTATTGCGGCTGCACAGCGCGTTTCCGGATGCAAAGGCTATCGCGGAACGCGGACTTGCCAGCGCCAGCCGTGCCGGTCTCCACCGCTAATTTAGCGCCAGATGGCACGCGCTTTGGGCGAGATGGCAGAGCTGGGTGGCCGCGCCGGTCTTGACGAGCAGCCCGGCGAACAAAAGCACCGAGATGCACCACACCGCTGAGTATGGATTTCCCTGGTCACTCTTCGAATGGTCATTCATGGCAGCACCACGATGGAAGAATTTCACGGCACCCGCGACTGAGCGCCAAACTGCTGCTCGACATATGCAGGGAAGGGCATAGGGATTCCAGACGAACAAGCCCTTCGTGTCATAAAGCCGGAATAAGTATCGGACTTCTGAGTCGCCTGGGTCTTGTCCGAGCTGGGCCGCGGGGTGCGATGGGCCAATTTTCGCGGGGGCAAGCCGCAGGACGCCCGGCTCCAGCGGCCGATTTTTCGGCGATCTTTATGAAACCGCAGTTCGATTCCTATGACGCTACTATATCGTCGCAGTTTGATCCCTCTCGTTTCTCTATGACCTCAAGCCCCATCTTGCGGGTGCGGTCCTTCCAGACCGTACATTTCCGCGAGATCGCATCATGTTCTTCATCCCGGACCATCAGGATCAAGTTCAGCGGCTGCTGAGGCGCATCCAGGACGCATCTGCGCCCGACACCCGCCTGTTTGCCGATGTCATCGCCAACGCCTGCCCGCGCGCTCTCGCACTGGTCGAGATGCGCAAGGCCGTGCGGCTGAAGCAGCTGATCGAAAGCGGTGCCTGGACCGACGCGGCACTCGCGTTGGCCGAACTCGAACTGCCGCAGTGGAAGCCCCGCCGCATCGTCTATGACGACGGGCAATGGCATTGCCGTCTGTCGGCCCAGCCGTATCTGCCCGACGGCTACGACGATGTGGTCGAGACCTTTCATGGTGAGCTTTCGCTCGCGATTCTTGCAGCCGTGGTGCAGGCGCGGCAGCAGGCCGTAACTGCACTGCAGATCGACAAGCCCGTCGCCGATGTGGTCCTCAGCCCCGATCCGATCCGCATCTGCTGCGACAATTTTTGCTGATCCAATGGGCGTGGACGGGCAGGGCCCGATGCAGCCAACGCTGAATTCTCCGCATGCAAATACCTCCCGCGTGTTGTTTCGCTTTGGCTTGCGCATGGTCGTGCTCATGTCGTTCGCGAGCCTGGGTCAGAACGGATACGCGCGGGCGCTGCTCGCGCTGTTGCTGATGTCGGTTGCGATGTGCGCGGCGTGGGCCGGCGCACGGCGCGAGCCGCTGTTTGGACCGAGCCTCACCAACTGGGATGAAGCGGCGGCGTATGGCTGCCTTGCATCGCTCACGGCCATGGTCGCGCAAGCTTAACAGCTTGTTACCGAACGCGACCTGCGTCGCCCTTTATGCCGCGGCTATGACGTTCATCCCCACCCTCTCTCGAATTCATATGCCCCGGCGCGCACATTGGCAGCAACGAAGATTCGATGGTTCTGCCGGGAGCAATCCCGCAAGGCCAGGAACAAAGGATCACGACGATGACCGAGCTTATTTTCCAGGCGAAGCCGTTCGTGAAGATGGCGGCGCCGACCGTGCGCAGCATCCGCGACGGCTTCTTCAAGGCAATCGATTCATTTGCCGCCGAGCGGCTGCGCAACGCCGTGCCGGTGCAGACACGCCGGACCGCGCTGGGTCGCGCTCGGCGCGGACAGGCGAACCGGACATGCGCCGACACGACTCCCCGGAAGGCGGCCTAACATGCGCACCTTCAACCAACCGAACAGCGTACGACGCCTGCGCCCGCAAGCGCAGGCGGGTTGGCCCGCAGGGGCCGACCGCGTCTCCGCCACGGGAAGACCGCACCCGACGAGGCCGACCATGAACACGCCGCAACGTCCCGACCCAAGCATCGTCAGCAGGGCCATTCCCCTGGTCTATGTCGGACGCAACCACGACGGCTTCTGGGTCGCGCTCGACGCCGATACCAGCATCGGTGGTCTGTTCCTGTTCAAGTCGGGCGCGCTGCGTTTTGGCCATCGCCGTCGCAACGGAATTCTCGGCGCCACCATGGAAATGGCGCAGCTCGAATTGCCCGGCAGGAATCGTGGCAATCCGTTCGTCGGCTACCTCGCAGGCACAAGGCATGCCGCCGCGCGCCTGATCTCGAAGCTGGCCGGTCCGTTCCGCAAGCCGCTGTCCGTGGTTCGCGCGGCGTTCGCGCAGCTCGCGTGTGCCCGCGCCTCAGCGCGTATCCACCGCGCTGCGATCGAGCGCGAACTTTATCACGACCAGTACAGGATCTCGACGAAGAGCGACGACGATCTCCGGACCGTTCTGTAACGCCGCGTCGTTTGAAGGAGTAGTGTCATGTCCCGCTTGTTCTCGCGTACCCTCACCGTCGACCAGGCGCCGCGCCTGCGAGAGCCTGCGCGGCGCGTCGACCCGAACCCTCAGCTCGAAGCGCTGGCGCGGTTCACCAAAATCGCCGGTGCCGTCGTCGCGTTTGCGCTGGTCCTCACCGCCATGATGGCCATCGATGTCGCGATCTGGGTGCCGCACGTCCGCCCCTAGTTTTCAAATCACACCAAGCTCTCGCCAATGCGCTGTAGCGCGCAAAACGAAGGAGATTTGCCATGGACCGTTCGGAACCTCCGAGTCCGGAAGATCAGCTTTCATCTGACTGTTTCTTCGTCGGCAGAAACAGTCGCGGCCAATGGGTCGTTCAGGACGCCGATCACCGCCGCGGCGGGCTGTTCGTCAATCGCGCGGCGGCCTTGAAGTTCGCAAAAGACGAGGACACCAGCGGACACCCCGCGATCGTGATGGTGCCCGACATTCTCGAACTCGACATGAGTGCGCCGGCCCTTGCCGCCACCGCGCAAACTTCGCTTCCCTCCTACCGGCGCGCGGCCTGATCCGCGCGATCAATCCATGCCGCTGCCTGGCCCGAGCCCGTGCTGGACGCGATGATCAGCCTCGCCAGGCTGTCGAAATCGCGCCGCGTAATCGTTGCTGGATCCAACGCATTCGGCCTCTATCTCGGCTTGCTCGATCGCGGCTTTGCGCGCGCGGCGACGACGGCCACCTGCCGCGTCCCGTGCGGGCAGCATGACACCGCGCTGATCTCGGGGCGCTATTCCACGGATGGACTCGAGGGTTTGTTGAAACGTGTCGTGCCGTTCCTGAATGCGCGCGCAACCATCGCGATCTGGATCGACTCCAGCGCCGCTTGCGGCGGCAACAAGCTGCACGCCGCCCTGGAGCGGCTCGGGTTTCGCATCGAGGCGGGCACGGCCTGTGAAGATGGCTTTATCGTCTCGGCGCAGCGTCGCGATTTTAGCCCGATGGCCAACGCCGCTTAAGCGGAGGTGCAACCATGTCGAAGGTTGATTTAAGACTTCGGTCGCTGACCGGCTACGCGCCGGCTGTTCCGACGCCGTTCAAGAGCGATGGCGGGATCGACTACCGCGCGCTGCAGGTGTTTTGCGATCTCCAGATCAATGAAGGCGCGACGGCGCTGGTGGTCTGCGGCACGACCGGTGAAGCGCCGACGCTGTCTCCGACCGAGCAGGTGACCGTGATCCAGATCGCGGTCGATGCCGCAGCTGGCAGGGTGCCGGTGATCGCCGGTGCCGGCTCGAACTCGACTGCTCACGCGATCGAATTGACCCGTGATGCCGAGGCGGCCGGCGCGGACGCGATCCTGTCGGTCGTGCCGTATTACAACAAGCCCACTCAGGCCGGGCTTTATGCGCACTTCAGCGCCATTGCCGACTCCACTGGCTTGCCGATCATCCTTTATGATGTGCCGTCACGTACCGTCGTCGGTCTTGCCGACGAGACGATTGCGCGCCTTGCCGAGCTGCCGCGCTTTGTTGGGCTCAAGGATGCCACCGGCGATCTCGGCCGGCTGTTTCGCCTGCGGTCGCTGCTCGGCCCGGACTTCAAGCTGCTGTCCGGCGACGACGCCACGGCGCCTGCGTTCATCGCGCAGGGCGGCGACGGCTGCATCTCGGTCACGTCCAACCTTGTGCCCCGGCTTTGCCGGGAGATGTTCACTGCCTATGAGCAGGGTCTGATCCACAAGGCGCGGCAGCTGGCACAGCCGGTCGCCAGGCTCAGCGCCGTGTTGTTTCTGGAGACCAATCCGACACCTCTCAAGTATGCGCTTGGCCTGGTCGGCCTCATGTCGCCGTCGGTCCGGCTGCCCTTGGTCGAACCGACAAGCGCTACCAGATCGCGAATTTCGACGGCGCTTGGCGAGGCCTGCCAGGAATTCTCAAGCTACCTTATTGGCAACGGGTACTCTCCCGCTGTACAAACCGCGGAGCGACAGCGCGTCTACGCGCAATGACGCGCCATAAATCATGTGCGAATCATTCGCGCCATCAGGTCTTGCGCGGGTGCCCTTCGATGACGAAGGAGAGAACCCTTGCTGCGACGTCGGACGAGCCGATGAACGATTGGCTGCTCGCATTGCTGCGCCATGCGGTGACACGAGACGATGCCGATCAATCGACCGTGCTGGCGATCGCCGAAGCGATCGATGCGCGAGGGTCGCACGCCGAGCCGCCGTCGTTTGACTTTTTCCGCCGGACCAGCCTTGAGCTCTGCCAGGCGATCGGGGAGCGGACCGAGTCCCGGCCGATCGGCGATCATCAGGCGTCATCTCGACAGGATCGAAGACGGCCGGTTGCGTCGGGCGTTTGCCGCCGCCGTCGACATCGAGACGCCACAGCATGCGGCCGACAGTCCGAAGCCGCACCGCCCCGAACTTTGGCGGGGCCTCGCCTAACTCAGCCACGTCTATGCCGCCCCTATAACAGCGGTCGGCGCGCCGCCTCGAATTCTTATGGCCCCTCGTCCTAGCTTTCCTGGGCGAGGGAGGGCTCCGATGACAATTCAATCTGCACAATTTGTTGCTCGCCTGGTCACCGCCGGGGAGGTCGTCTGCAGCGCGTTGTCTGTCTTCCTGTTCGGGCCGGCGACCTATCATCCCGAAAGGCACTACATGCGCGGCCCCGGACCAAAATGGCGTGAGAAGCACGGCATCGTCCAGCTCCTCGCCCATGACGAGGCCCGCGGCTGACCCAAAGCCGCTCTGACGCGCCCTCCTTGCCGCCGGTTCGCGCCGCAATTAGTTAAATAGCCCGCCCGGCACCGCCCCGGGAGGCCGCCTCGGCCGTGGAATCTCGGGGAAAATGGATCGACCGGCAGGCCGACTATCCGTAACCTGAGCCCTGACTGACACTTTCCCGACGTGTCGGCGGAATAGAGCGTGATCCGAAAAGATCATGCCCTATCAAGAGGCTGGACCAAAGCCGGCTGCGACGATGCTTGCGAGGGCCAATGATGTTCCTGGGTGCTGACTCCTCGAATGTGTTCGACCGCATTCTCGACACCGCGGCCGACAATCTGCGGGTCGCGAAAATCCTGACCCAGCTCGGGCTCGATCCGAACAACGTCACCTATGACGCCATCTTCAATCGCCTGTTCGAGATCGTGCTGGCCAACATCAACCTGGCCAACCTGTGCGCACTGATCGGGGCGATCTTCCTGGTCGCGACCCTGCTGACCCGGACCATGGTGCCGCTGCGTATCGCCAACATGATCGGCAACGTGTTCTTTGCCGCGTTCGGCGCGCTGGCCGGCGACGTCAGAACACTGCTTCTCTATCTCCTGATGGTGCCGATCAACGCGCTGCGTCTGCAGCAGATGCTGACGCTGGTGAAGAAGGCGCGGACCGCGGCGCAAGGCGACCTGTCGATGGAGTGGCTGAAGCCATTCATGACCGCGCGCAAGTTCAAGAAGGGCGACATCCTGTGCCGGAAGGGCGACGAGGCGCACGAGATGTACCTGATCGTCACAGGGAAATTCCTGGTCAAGGAGATCGGCGTGGAGAACTTGCCCGGCAAACTGATGGGCGAGCTCGGCTTTCTGACCCCGAACAACCGGCGCACTGCGACCATGGAATGCACCGAGGACGGCCAGGTCCTCACCATCACATATGAAAAGCTGCTCGAGGTTTATTTCCAGAACCCGCAGTTCGGCTATTACTTCATGAGCCTGACCACCCAGCGTCTCTTGGAAAACATTGCGCGGCTGGAGGCCAACATTGCGCAGTACCAGAAGGCCGAGCAGGCGCGCGCCTCCGGCGAGCGGGTGGCGTGAGTGGCGGATGCTCGGTTGCGCGACTTTTCCCCGTCATCCTGAGGTGCGAGCCTCGAAGGATGAGCGGCCCGGGCCGTCGCCCTTCGAGGGCCGGCGGACTGCTATGGAATATCGGAAATTCCTCAGGTCAATCGGTTGGCCGGGATGGCGGTTTCCGGTTGCCCTATAGTTTCTCCAGCAGCTGCGCTTACAAAGGATACCGCCGTGCGCGACGATCACCGCCCACGGGCACGCTGGAATTACAGCGACCTGTAAAAGGATCATCAGCGCCACAAGCTTCGACGTAACGGCATTGATCCGGATCGTCAAACCGCGCCATACCGAACAGTCCAGAGGGTAGTATTTTTCTCGCCGACTTGCGCCAGATCAATTCCATGCGGTCGAACTCGGGGTGATGCTGTGTTGGTAAGCGCGGTTTCCCCTAGCCGCACCTACCCGGCCCGATCCCGCATCACCCCCCAAGTGCCCCACGGCGGGGTCGGGCTCCCCAAACAATTCGCTCACCCACGATGAGGTCGCGGTGACCCGGCGGGGCGCGCTTCGCCGTTGTGAAGGTTCAAGTCTTGCTTGTTTGTTCTGCACTGGACATTTCATCGGAGCCACCGGTCATCGCATCAAGCTGAATTCATCGGCATCAGCCTGCGCAATCGCCTTGGCTTCACTTTCGGTCTGCACGCCGCTCCTGATCAGGCGGATGTCGTCAATACCGACGTAGGACGGATCGTCGCTGTACTCGGGATCGTTGTGAACCAACGAGACGTAGCGCACCTCGTACCCCTCAAGCGGAGGCCAGAGCCTTCCGCTCTCTTTCTTCGTTCTGACGCCGACCAAAGGCTCGATGACGTAGGCACCCATCACAGTCCGCGCCTGCAGCCTGCGATATCCGACGCCCGCACTATAATCCGCGAGCCAGAGCAATGTCTGCTTGCCCATGTCGGCGTTCCTCTGCGTCGTGCGCCCCAGCCCGACCGCAACACAACGGCACCGTTGCAAACGACACGCCAGGCATGGTTGATCGAGGTCAACGCTGAACTCGATGGAAGTTGTGCCTTTGCCCCCTTGACCACCGGCGACCTCTGGCGGTCGCGTCGCCCGCTTGATCGAATCTCGTTCTAGCTCGCGCGCGTTGCCAATGAAGACCGCCCGGCGCTCCCCCGCACCGCATCTGCCTGCCGCCAGTTGCTCGCGCTCATGCCGAACTCGGTACGAAACCAGCGCGAGAACGTCGCGAGGCCGGAAAAACCCAGCAATTGCGCGGTTTCGGTCAGCGACCTGCGCTCGGCCTTGATGTGGCGCTGGGCGAGCTCGATCCGCGCCTCGTTGAGGATCGACGAGAAGGTCTCGCCGCGCGCCGCAAGTCGGCGATGGACGGTCTTGCGATCGACGCCCAGGCGCTGGGCGACCACGTCACTGCTGCAGCGTCCCGACGGCAATAGCGCGAACACGAGCTGGCGAACCGTCGCATCGGTTGGGATGACCGGCTGCGCCATCACCTCGTCGACGTAGTGGCGGATGTAGCGCGTCATCGCCGCGTCCGCAGTGCGGATCGGCGCCGTCAGATCGCCGGTGCGCAGGACGAAGCCGTCGAAGCCGCTGTCGAACAGCGTGCGCGTCTTGAAGAAGCTGTCGTGGATCGTGCGGCGCTGCGGGGCCGGGTGTGCAAAGCAGACATTTTCGGGCTCCCACGCGCGGCCTGCCAGCACGCTCAAGGTTCGAAACACCGTGCCGACGATCAACTCGGTCGACTGCCGCGTTCGTCCTTGCGTGTTCGACAGGTACCGGATGCGCAGCACCGCAATCTTGTCGCGTTCGTCGAGATGAAACGACAGCGTCTCGCTGTGCAGGCGGAAATACTGTTCGGCGGCCTTGATGGCGTGGCCGACGGTCGGCTCTTCGCGCACGATCAGGCCGATTGCGCCGAGCTGCGCGAGGTTGCGCGTCGTTGCGAGCCGCAGGCCGAAGTCCTCGATGCCGGCCGCTTCGGCCGAACGCTCAAGCAACTCACTGGCAGCA
The DNA here is from genome assembly GCA_963763485.1 of uncultured Alphaproteobacteria bacterium. Lineage (GTDB taxonomy): Bacteria > Pseudomonadota > Alphaproteobacteria > Rhizobiales > Xanthobacteraceae > CAWCKS01. Next base: position 816,449 of record CAVXOW010000005.1, read on the forward strand.
GCGGCGGGAATCAAAGCGTCGGGATCGGTCCAGTTGAACCGATGCAGACCGGCGCTGCGGATCAGCGCCCGCGCATCGAGCGCGAGCGAGCGCGCCAGCTCGTCGTAACCGGTCAGTATCGCTGCACGGGTGAGAATGCCGGTGCGGTTTTGGCTCTTGGTATCGATGACGGCCATGGTGTCGCAGGGAACTCGATGCCCCAGATTGCAAAGTTTAAGCCCCAAAATGCAAAGCAGGCAAGCGCCAACAGGTTATTTCGGGAACATCGGGGCGCGATGCGGCCTCACTACCCATTTCAAGAAGAGCGGCGACCTACGCCGTCCGATCGGCAACCGCCTGAGCGCGCCTGATGAATGCGCGCGCGGAGCAAGGGAGAAAATCCGATGCACGGCACCAAGCAGCCTTTGGAAGAAGCTCGCGAGCGCGCTTATGCGACGCCGCTGAAAGAACTGGACCCGGCCAATCCCGAGCTGTTCCGCAATGATGCGTTCTGGCCGTATTTCGACCGGCTGCGCCAGGAAGATCCCGTGCATTACACCGAGAGCCCGATCTTCGGGCCGTACTGGTCGATCACCAAGTACAACGACATCATGGAGGTCGAGACCAATCCGACCGTGTTCTCGTCCGACTCCAAGCTGGGCGGCATCACCATTCGCGACGCGCCGCCGGAGCTGCGGCGGCCGATGTTCATCGCGATGGATGAGCCGCGAGCACTACGCGCAGCGCAGGACGGTGGCGCCGATGTTCACGCCGATCAATCTCGACCAGCTTGCGATCAACATCCGCCAGCGCTCGGTGTCCTGCCTCGACAGCCTGCCGCGCAACGAGGTGTTCGACTGGGTCGACAAGGTCTCGATCGAGCTGACCACGCAAATGCTGGCCGTGCTGTTCGACTTCCCCTGGGAAGACCGGCGCAAGCTGACCCGCTGGTCTGACGTTGCGACCACGGTGCCCGGCCCGGAGGGCGTGGTGCCGACCGAAGAAGCTCGCCAGGCGGAGCTGATCGAGTGCGCGCAGTACTTCAAGAAGCTGTGGGACGAGCGCATCAAGCAGCCGCCGCAAAGCCGACCTGCTGTCGATGATGGCGCACGACGAAGCGACGAAGGACATGGATTTCTCCACCTTCCTCGGCAACCTGATCCTGCTGATCGTCGGCGGCAACGACACCACGCGCAACACCATGTCGGGCTCGATCTACGCGCTCAGCAAAAATCCTGACCAGTTCAGGAAGCTTGAGTGACAATCCGGCGCTGCTCGACAGCTTCGTGCCGGAGGTGATCCGCTGGCAGACGCCGCTCGCCCACATGCGCCGCACCGCGCTGTCCGACATCGAGTTCAAGGGCAAGCAGATCAGGAAGGGCGACAAGGTCGTGATGTGGTACGTCTCGGGCAACCGCGACGAGGAGGTGATCGAGAAGCCCTACGACTTCATCATCGATCGCGCCCGCCCGCGCACCCACCTGTCGTTCGGCTTCGGCATTCATCGCTGCGTTGGCATGCGCCTCGCCGAGTTGCAGCTGAAAATCATCTGGGAAGAGATTCTCAAGCGCTTCGACAAGATCGAGGTGGTCGAGGAGCCGCGTCGGGTGTTCTCGAGTTTCGTGAAGGGCTACGAACACCTTCCGGTGCGCATCGCGGCCTAAGCGATCGAAGCAAGCACCTTCTTAGCTGTCGATGAAACCCGGGCTTGCCCGGGTTTCGCATTTTTGATGCGTGGATTCCGGCTTTCGCTGGATCGGTGGGTTTAGATACCCAGCGATGCGTGCACCTCACGCAGCTGTTCGTCGCAGCTTTGCCGATTCCCCGGTTGCGTTGGATTCGGAGTTCGCTGGGACTGCGTCAGATGACAATGTCTGAACGGCGCAGTCCGTGCGGCGTTCGAAGCGCAGAACCCAACGTTCGTTGCAGAGCGATGGGGCTCCTCGTCAGCGGCACGGCTGTTTCTGCTGCAACGCGACCAGCAGGGCTGCATTCCCCAATTAGTTGTGGCCGCCGCCACCGCTTGGCCTTTAAATGGAACCAGCGAATCAGGGCGCGCATTCGCGCAAGGGCTGAACTGTGGCCGAGCCAGCAGAGGTCGTCCCGCACGAGTCCGGCATCGAGCCGCCCGCGGCAGATATTGCGTCGTCGGTCGATCTCGTCGCATCCAACGAAAATACCGCTGAAGCAGGCTTCATCGCCCGCACGGTGATGGCCGCGCTCGGCTGGATCGCGCGCAAGAACCTTGCCTATTCGGCGTGCGGCCGTGGCGAGTTCTTCGCGACCGACGCCTTTCCATTCGTTGCGGTCCTCGAGCACAACTGGACTTTGATCCGCGGCGAGGTCGCCCGCCTGATGATGCGCAAGGATCTTGCGGCATTTCAGGAGGCGAATGCCGATCCACTGACGGTCGCGCAGGACCGCGGTTGGCGGACCGCGCCGCTGCTCACCTATGGTTTCCGTTCCGAGGCGCTGATCGAGCAGTGCCCGGAGACCTGGCGGTTGTTGCAGGGCGTGCCGGGGCTGGTCGGCGCGATGTTCTCGGTGCTCGAGCCTGGCCGGTTTCTGCCGCCGCATCGTGGGCCCTATAACGGGCTGCTGCGGCTGCATCTCGGCCTGATCGTGCCTGATGAGTCGGAGAAGGTCGGCATTCGCGTCGTCGACAAGATCACGCCGTGGGAAGAAGGCCGCGCGCTGATCTTCGACGATACGCTGGAGCACGAGGGCTGGAACGATGCCGATCAGACCCGTGTTGTGCTGCTCGTGGACTTCGCGCGTCCGTTGCGCGCGCCGGCGCGGCTGCTGAACTGGCTGGTGCTGCACAACTCCATCTTCCGCCCGTTCATTCGTGAAGGCCTTCATCGCGCGCGCTGGTGGGAGCGCCGGCTTTATCGCGAGGCGCAGGCGATGCGGCGGCTTCCGCCTGAAGTCGCCGCTGGCGCCGAGACGGATGCGGGCTCTGCCGCGATTGTCGAGGCGTCACGACGGCTTGAGAGCTAGAGTATTATAATACCTTCAACTAAGCTTAATCCTGCGACCCTCCCAAACTCGCGCGAAATTTAGAAAATCCGTCGTTTTTTAAGGCGGTTAGAGCGCACCGCTGGTCGTCACGCCACCCCGCGCAATTCGCCCTGGCCGGGCGGCGGGATCGGCACCCCGCCATCGGCATATTCGTTGAGCTTGTTGCGCAGCGTGCGGATTGAAATGCCGAGGATGTTGGCCGCATGCGTGCGGTTGCCGAGGCAATGCTTCAGCGTCTCGAGAATGAGATCGCGTTCGACATCGGCGACGGTGCGACCGACCAGCGCGCGCGTGACTTGTTCGGCTGCAAGCGTCGCATGCGCGACTGCGGGGGGCGTCTTGTTGAGGTCGAGGCGGTCGCCATCGGGCGAGACGATCGCCTCTGCGCCGATCTCGTCGCCACTCGACATCAGCACCGCGCGATGGAGGGTGTTCTCGAGCTCGCGCACATTGCCTTGCCAGCGATTGGTCGTGAGCATGCGCCGCGCGTCAGCCGATAGCGGACGGACCGGTACGCCGTTAGCCTCGGCATATTTCTTGGCGAAATGCTGTGCGAGCTCGATGATATCGGCGGGGCGCTCGCGCAGGGCCGGAATTTTCAGGTTGACTACGTTGAGGCGGAACAACAAGTCCTCGCGGAAGATGCCTTCGCGCACGGCTTCGCTCAAGTTGCGGTTCGAGGTGGCGATGATGCGGATATCGACCGGCACCGGCCGCGTGCCGCCGACGCGGTCGATCACGCGCTCCTGGATCGCGCGCAGCAGCTTTGACTGCAGGCGCACGTCCATCTCGGAAATCTCGTCGAGCAGCAGCGTGCCACCGGTCGCCTCCTCGAATTTCCCGATGCGGCGCGCAATCGCGCCTGTGAACGCGCCCTTCTCGTGGCCGAACAATTCCAATTCCAGCAGGCTTTCCGGGATCGCCGCGCAGTTCACCGAGATGAACGGTCGCTTGGCGCGGTTCGACCGGGTGTGCACATAGCGCGCCAGCACCTCCTTGCCGGTGCCGGATTCGCCGGTGATCAGCACCGAGGCATCGGAACCTGCGATCTGCTGCGCGAGCTTGATCACTTTCGCCATCGCGTCGTCGCGGTAGATCAGGTCACGCGCATCGTTGGCGACTGCGGCCAGCACTGCCGCGATCAATTCGGGATCTGGCGGCAGCGGGATATATTCCTTGGCGCCGGCGTGGATCGCCGCCACCGCTGCGCGCGCGTCGTTGGTGATGCCGCAAGCCACGATCGGCACGTGGATGTGCTCGACCTCGAGCCGCATCACGAGGTCGCGGATGTCGAGATCGACATCGACCAGCAGGAGATCGGCGCCCTTGCCGCCGCGCAGTACGCGCAGGGCCTGTTCGGTGTTCTCGGCGTGAGTCACCGTCGCGCCATTTTCCATCGCGATCTTGGTGGCGGTGGTCAGCTGGCCCTTCAGGCTGCCGACGATGAGAAGCCGCATGGTTTGCTCCTGTCAGTTGATCCGTCTTCTGGTTCGGACCGTCGTGGTCTCGTTAGCCGAAAGCGAAGCCCTAGCTTCGCTCGGCGGCGATAATTTCGGTCATGGTGACGCCTAGCTTGTCCTCAACCAGCACGACTTCGCCGCGGGCGACGAGCCGGTTGTTGATGTAGATGTCGATCGCTTCGCCGACACGGCGGTCGAGCTCGAGCACGGTGCCGGGACCCAGTCGCAACAGCTCACCGACCTGCATTCGCGAACGGCCGAGCACGGCCGAAACCTGCACTGGAACGTCGAACACCGCCTCGAGATCGGCGGCCACGCGCGACGGCTGATCGTCGGGACTATAGGCCTCGAGGTCCTCCGCGGGCGTCGGCGCGACGTTGTCGAGGTTCGGCAGCGGGACTTGTCCTTGTCCGTCCGTGTCGCTCATTTCGCAGTCTCCGTGACGCGGCGCGAGGCCATGTATTGATCGACCAGCTCGGCAATCTTTGCTTCGGTCGCGGCGCGGTCGAGCACGATACCGCCGTCGGCCCATTCGATCCGGCAATCGCCATGCGCGATTTCGGGTTCAGCGAGGATCACCAGGCGACCCTCGAAGCCGTAGCGCTGGGCGATCTGCTCGACGCTCGCCTTGGTGTTTTCGTAAAGGGTGTCGTTGACCCGCACGACGAGATGCGGTGTCGACACCAGGTGCTGCATGCAGTCGGCGACCAGCGCCATCGCCTCGGCGACCGGTTCCCGGCCCATCAGCGTGGCGCAGAGCTTGCGCGCAACCGCGATCGCGACCTCGACCGCCTCCGACTCCATGCGCGCTTCGACATCGTTGAATCGACCTGCAACATTCCCCATTGCCGCCACGATCTGCTCCATCGCCACGGCGCTGCGGCGCGCACTTTCGGCGTTGGCCTGTGCCAGGCCCGCTGCGACGCCATTGCGATGCCCGCGCGCTTCGGCCTCCGCGATCTTGCGCGCGATGTCTGCCGCCGTCGCGGCGTCGCCCCGCGACGACGGGTTGGAGAAGTCGAGGTCGAAAAGGTATTTGGCCGGCTCGCCCATCTCAGTACACCAACTCGTCGTCTGCGCGGTTCTTCGCCAGCATGATCTCGCCCTTGGCGGCGAGGTCCTTGGCGAGATTGACCAGCAGCGCCTGCGCCTCGTCGACATCGCGCAGCCGCACCGGCCCCAGCGCCTGCATGTCGTCGGTCAGCATCTTGGCGGCGCGGCTCGACATGTTGCTCATGAAGAACGCCTTGACCTCCTCGTTCGCGCCCTTCAGCGCGACGCCGAGCTTTTCCTTGTCGACGTGACGCATCAGGGTCTGCGCCGACGCGGTGTCGAGCTTGATCAAGTCGTCGAAGGTGAACATCAGTGACTTGATGCGCTCGGCGGATTCGCGGTTTTCCTCTTCCAGCGCGGTGATGAACCGGGTTTCGGTCTGTCGATCAAAACTGTTGAAGATTTCCGCCATCACCTCGTGGGCGTCGCGGCGGCGGGTTTGCGACAGGTTCGACATGAATTCGAGCCGCAGTGTCTGTTCAACACGCTCGATCACTTCCTTCTGCACCGCTTCCATCTTGAGCATGCGGTTGACGACGTCGAACGCCATATCGTCGGGCAGGATCGACAGCACGCGCGCGGCGTGCTCGGCGGTCAATTTCGACAGCACGACGGCGATGGTCTGCGGATATTCGTTCTTCAGGTAGTTGGCGAGCACCTCTTCCTGCACATTGGAGAGCTTTTCCCACATGTTGCGCCCCGCAGGTCCCCGGATTTCGTCCATGATGCCGTTGACTCGCTCCTTTGGCAGATACTGATGGAGCAGGCGTTCAGTCGCGTCGAAGTTGCCCATCAACGCGCCGGAGGCGGACATGCGCGAGACGAATTCGAGCAGCAGGTCCTCGACCACGTCGGTATCGACCGTGCCGAGCGACGACATGATGATGGAAATCTCGCGGATTTCATCGTCGTCGAGCAGCGGCCAGATCTTGCTTGCATATTGTTCGCCGAGCGCCAGCATCAGCACAGCAGCTCGCTTCGGCCCGTTCAGTTTGGTGACCTGGGCACGACCGGCCTGTCGCTGGGCGAGCGTGGCGACGGTGGTGGCAATGTCTGACTGTTGATTCATTGCGAAGCGCCCATCGTCACGTCGGAGCAGGCTCAGTCAGCCACTGGCGAATGATCGAGACGGTTTCGTGGGGGTTCTTTTCGGCAAGCTCACCGACGCGATGAACCGACTGGGCGTGAACTTGGCCCTGCACCTGGGCCACGTCGATCAGTTTTGCGGTGTTGCTTGCGGTGAGTTGTGGCGGGTTGGCGCCGGGCGTCGTGCTGGCGGCAGCGCCATCCTGGGTGACGAGGCTGCTGCTGCGCTCCGGCTCGGACGTCAGCACCTTGCGGACCAGCGGCCGCACCACGGTGAACAGCACGATCAGGCCGAGGAACGTCATGGCGCCGAGCTCGATGACGTTCATCACGTCATCCTTGGTGAATTGCAGCTTTGGCAGCCAGCCCTCCGGCTCGGGCACCGGAATGGCGGCTGGCGCATCGGCAAAGCGCAGGTTGACGACCTGCACCTGGTCGCCGCGCTTCTGGTCGAAGCCGATCGCCGAGCGCACGAGCTGGGAGATGGTGTCGAGTTCCTCCTTGGTGCGCGGCTTGTATGTGACTTCGCCCTTCTCGTCCTTGCCGTAAACGCCGTCGACCAGTACTGCGACCGAGATACGGTTGACGCGTCCGGCCTCGACCACCTCGGTCTTGGTGGTGCGCGAGATTTCGTAATTGACGATCTCTTCGCTCTTCTTGCTCTGGTCCTTCGGGGTCGTTGTGGCGTCGGGCTGACGCTGGCCGCCTGGCAATTCGTTCGCGACCGAAACCTGATTTTCCTTGCCGTCGGAGCTTGATGTCAATTCCTCGCGCGACTGGGTCGAGCGCACCACCTTGCTCTCGGGGTCGAACTTGTCGGAGGTTTCGGTGATCTTGTTGTAGTCGAAATCCGCGGTCAGCTGCACCCGCGCACGGCCGCTGCCGACCACCGAAGACACGATCGTCTCGATCTGGCTGCGCATCCGCTTTTCAAAGGCCGCGCGCCGCTCATCGCCATTTACGGCGTCGCTGTTGGCGTCCTCGCCGCCATTGGCGAGCAACTGGCCGTTTTCGTCAACGATCGAGACGCGCTGCGGCTTCAGGCCGTTCACCGCCGACGCCACGAGATGCCTGATAGCGCGCACCTGGGGCGGCTCGAGCGAGCCGCGGACCCGCACCACAATTGAGGCCGAAGGCTCCGGCGTTTCCCGCGAGAACAGCGGCCGTTCCGGCAGCACGAGGTGAACGCGTGCGAACTGGACCCGGTCGATCGCGCGAATGGTGCGGGCCAGTTCGCCTTCCAGCGCTCGCAGGTGGTTGATGTTCTGAACGAAGTTGGTGGCGCCGAGCGCGTCGGATTTGTCGAAGATCTCGTAGCCGACGCCGCCGCCCTTGGGCAGGCTGGATTCGGCAAGCTTGAGCCGGAGTTTGGTGACCTTGTCCTTGGGCACCATGATGATGGCGCCGTCATTGCGGATCTCGTAGGGGATCGCCTGGCGATCGAGATCCTTGATGATTGCCGAGGAGTCCTCGTAGCTCAGGTCGGTGAACAGGGTGGTCATCTGCGGCGAAGTGACCCGCAGGATCACGAAGCCGAAGAAGCCGACCAGCGCTGCCGCCACGGCGACCATTGCGCCGATGCGCCCCGGACCAAAGCTTTTCAGAAGATCAGCAAAACCTTGCAACTGAACCAGCCCCATGGATTCGGCGCCAAAGCCGACTGGGCAAAATTTGCCCATGGGATGGTTTCGATATGGTTAACGACGCTTAACGGCTATGGCTGCTTGCTGCAAATTCGCCCAAAAGCGGCAACGCCGGCCCTGATTGATCAGGCGCCGGCGTTTGCGATAGCCAATTTGCGTGCTTATTGGCGGTATTGCTGAATTCGGGTGGTGCGCAGGCCGGCAAGGCCGTGCTGGTCGATCGAGTACTGCCAGGACAGGAACTCGTCGACGGTCAGGGTATAGCGGCTGCAGGCCTCTTCGAGGGACAACAAGCCACCGCGAACCGCGGCAACGACCTCCGCCTTGCGGCGGATGACCCAGCGTTTGGTGCCTGGGGCGGGCAGGTCGGCAATCGTCAGCGGACTGCCGTCTGGCCCGATGACATACTTCACCCTCGGGCGGTGGGGTTCTGTCATGGTTTACTCACAAACTCGACTAACTGAACATATGCCGGCAATCTAAGCCGCTCGGCTTAAGATTTGGCTAAGCGCAATTCCAAAATGCGATAGTTTGGCGCCAAAATGCGCGAGTTCCCGTCGGCGAATGGTCGTTCCGCAGTGACGGGAAGAATGACGAGGTCGTGCTGGAGGCTGAGGCGGCTGGCGACGCTAGTTTGACTGTGCCGCGCCGCTGCGAATGACCTGCTTGATTTGGCTGATCGTATAGTCTTGACCACCGATCGACAGGGTGGGCGGCGTCTTGGTCAGGTCGACCGAGTCGACGGTGCCCTCAATTTGTGTGGAGACGGCCGTGGTCTGGCCCGAGGCATCGGTGGCGTTGACCGAGATCGTGTAATTGCCGTCGGGCCACTGAGTCCCGTCATTGCCCCTGCCGTTCCACGGAAAGACCTGATTGCCGGCATTGAGGGTGTAGTCGCCGGAGAACACCGTTTGCCCGTTGGAACTCGTGATAGTCACGTGGGCGTTGACCGGCTTCGGCGCGTTGAGGCTCCAGGCGGCCGAGCTGTTGGTCAATGCCGCGGTCGAGCCGTCGACCACCGCGGTCGAGCCGACGAAGTTAAGGGCCTGTGTCGCCTGCGCGGTCTGTTGCAGGCTGACGAGGGTGGAGAGCTGATCATTCGACTTCAGCTGTTGCTCGACTTGGGCGAATTGTACCAGCTGCTGGGTGAACTGGTTGGTGTCGAGCGGATCAAGCGGGTTCTGGTTCTTCAGCTGCGTCGTCAGCAGCGTGAGGAACGTCTGAAAGTTGTCGGCAAGGGTTTGATTGGACGACTTGGTGGTCGAGGTTACCGGCGATGCCGCGGAGACCACGGTCGGTGCGATTGTTGCGTCGGTGGCCATACGTTACTCCCTCAGACTGTGATGTCTACGCCGCTGCTTGCATTGAGCGAGCGTCCGTAGCTGCGGCCGGCGGCACTTGCGGCAGCAGCCGCGTCGTCATCGACAACGACCAGCCGCTGCGGGTTTTGACCGCTGCCGTTGCTGTTGCTCTGGCCTTGCTGCGGATTTTGGTCGCGCAGGCTGAATTGCAGGCCGCTGTCGCTGGTCTTCAAGCCGGCATCCTGGAGGGCCTGTTGCAGCTGCGGCGCGTCGCGGCGCAAGAGGTCGAGCGTTTCCGATTTTTCGACAAACAGTCGCGATGTCACCTGCCCGTTGCGATCGACATCGAGCCTGACGTCGATGCGTCCAAGGTCTGGCGGATCAAGGCGGATCTCGAACCGGCTATTGCCGGCCTTGGCGTTGGCAGAAATCTCGACGGCAAGTCCGCCGAGCGGGATCGCTTGTCCGGTCATCACGGTCAGGCTGGACGTGTCGAGTGCGGTTGCGGTCACCGGAGCCGGCGTCGCCGCTGTGGCGGCATTGGCGGCGGCGGATTGCGCGGCGTTCGAGTTTGAAAGATCCGGTGTGCTGAGGGCGCCTTGCAGCGTGACCCGCGGTTCGATGCTGGCATGCTGATGAAAGGTGGGCGCCGCCGCAGGAGCAGCCTCAGGTAGCGCCTTGGCGAGGGTCTCGTCGGACGTGTCGCTGGCCTGGGCGCTGCCGCCGGGTTTCTTCTGCGTGAGCGGATCGACGGCGGACTTCGCGTCGTCGGTCGCGGCTACTTTGGTGCCCTGCGGGTCGAGTGCTGCGGGCTGTTCGATCTGGGTGGCGGTGATTTTTGCGTCCACAGCGATCGAGGCAACCTTGCTGTTCTTGACGGTTGGCGTGCTCGGAGGGGCCACGTTGACGGGCGCTGTCGTTTGCGCAGCAGCAGCCTGTGCAAGGGCGGCAGCACCATCAGGAACCACGGGCGCAGTCGAAGCCTGCGCGGTCATCGGATCGGTGGATTGCGCCGCGGACTGTTGCGCCGTGATGATTGCCTGGGTCTGATCAGTTGCTGCAGCTTTTGCGTCGGCGGATGTTCCGTGGACAACGGTGGCATCAGACGGAGCAGTTGCCTTCAGCTCGGTAGCCGCGACATCAGCCGCGACCTTGCTGGCTGCCGCTGCGGCGATTGCGCCGGGGACGCTGGACGCTCCAGTGGTCGCGGTCACGGCACTTGCGATGGAATCGCCGTTCGGGGTTGTCGGTGACGCGGGGGATGCGACCTCCGCGACCACGGCAACGACGAGCGAAGTCGCCTGATCGACCGGCACGGATTGCGCCGCATCCAGCGTGGTGTCGTTTGCCGTCGCATCGCTCTTGGTCGTTGCCTTGCCCTTACCCTGGCTCGCCCCGCTCTGGGCTGCGGCATCGGACTTGGCCGCGGCGGTGGATGCTCCCGCAGTGACCGACTCTGTGGTGGTCGTGGAGGCGTCCGCAGGTTGCTGCCGTTGATCGGTCGTATCCGTGGTCTTTGCATTGCCGTCGCTGTTCGAGGCCGCATTCGTCTCGCCACGGGCCGGCGGAGTCTTGTCCTTGGTATTGGCGGCATCGGCGGGCGGCACGGAATTGCTGTCGTCTCCGTGCGCGGGCGCGGCCTGGTTGTCTGGCTGGCGCGGGCTTTCATCGCGGTTTGCGGTCGCAGCGTCGGTATTGCTGTCGACCAGGTTCGAGAAGCCAGTGGTGGGCGCAGAGGCGTTGTCCGTCGAGCCCCTGGTGCGGAGGAAAGCCTGCTGAGTGTAGACGGCGGTTTCGGCGGTGACGCTCAACACGGCTAAGGCCCCTTTGACGGATCGATCCGGAGCTACCGCAGCAAAGTCCGGGCCAGCTTGTAAATTTCATATATTTCAGATGCTTAGAGCGCGATTGGCTGGGCCGGTCCATGCCCGCCGATGGAGTCCTTCTTGCCTGTCGGCAACAATTGCCGATGGGGCCGTTCTCCGATTGCGCGGGGCCGCCCCCGCCTATAAGTAAAAGGCTCTCAACGACGCTCCGAAAACGCGACGTTCGCGCGCTCTGGCCGCCGCCACGAGACCGATCACAGGACCATGCGAAACAGCCTCGACATCGAAGGTCGACCGCAGGACACCCGCGTCGTTGTCGCGATGTCGGGCGGCGTCGATTCCTCGACCACCGCCGCCCTGCTAAAGGCTGAGGGCTACGATGTCGTCGGGGTCACCCTGCAGCTCTACGATCACGGCGCTGCCACCCACCGCAAAGGCGCCTGCTGCGCCGGCCAGGACATTTACGATGCCCGTGCGGTGGCCGACCGCATCGGCATTCCGCATTACGTGCTCGACTACGAAGAACGGTTCCGCGAGGCGGTGATCGAGCGTTTTGTCGAGAGCTATATCGCGGGCGAGACGCCGGTGCCGTGCATCGAGTGCAATCGCGTCATCAAGTTTGACGAACTGCTCGCGACTGCGAGACAGTTCGGTGCGCAGGTGCTGGCGACGGGCCACTACGTCGCGTCGCGACGGCTGCCTGATGGCTCGCGCGCCCTGCATTGCGCGAAGGACGCCGATCGTGACCAGAGCTATTTTCTGTTTGCGACTACGCAGGCGCAGCTCGACGGTGTACGCTTTCCGCTCGGCGACATGAGCAAGAGCGAGACGCGCGCGCTGGCGCATCGCTTCGATTTGCCGGTCGCCGACAAGCACGACAGCCAGGACATCTGTTTCGTTCCCGCTGGCCGCTACACCGACATCATCAACCGGTTGAAGCCCGACGCTGTCGCGCCCGGCGAGATTGTCGACCTGCAGGGCCGCGTGCTCGGTCGCCATCAGGGCATTGTGAACTTCACCGTCGGTCAGCGCCGTGGTCTTGGCATTACTGCGGCGGAGCCTCTCTTTGTGGTGCGGCTCGAGGCCAATGCGCATCGCGTGGTGGTCGGGCCGCGCCAGGCGTTGAAGACGAGCCGCATTATCCTGCGTGAGGTGAACTGGATTGGCCCAGGCGAGCTTGCGCAATGGGACACTGAGATCTACGTCCGCGTGCGCTCGACGCGGCCGCCGCAGCCTGCGCGCCTGCGGGTCAATGGCGGGATTTGCGAAGTCGAGCTGGTCGACGGCGAAGAGGGCGTTTCGCCGGGGCAGGCGTGCGTGTTCTACGACGCGCCAAGTGGGCAAGCGCGGGTGCTTGGTGGCGGTTTCATCGTTCGCGCCCATGCGCTCGCGGAGCGACATGATCCGCGCGACGATGTGGCGCTTGTCGCCGCACGCGCCTCATAGCGACAGCACGTCGGTCGGGCAGGGGGCATGGCTCAGGATATCGATCGCGCCGGCGTGGCCAAGGCTTATGCGCGCTGGGCTCCGGTCTACGATGTCGTGTTTGGCCAGGTTTTCGATTCCGGCCGCAAGGCGTCGATCGCGGCGGCCGACGCGATCGGCGGGCGCGTGCTCGACGTCGGCGTCGGCACCGGCCTGTCGCTCTCGGACTATTCACCCACGACGCGCTTGCACGGCGTCGACATCTCGCTCCCGATGCTGCGCAAGGCGCAGCAGCGCGTGCGCGAGTTCAACCTCACCAATGTCGAGTCGCTCAGCGTAATGGACGCAAAGCATCTCGCGTTTGCCGATGGCGTGTTTGATGCGGTGGTGGCGCAATACGTCATCACCGCGGTGCCGGATCCGGAAGCAACCCTCGACGACTTCGTCCGCGTGCTCAAGACTGGCGGTGAACTCATCCTCGTCAACCACATCGGCGCCGAGCGTGGACCCCGGCGCAGTTTTGAGCTGGCGTTTGCGCCGCTGGCGCGTCGGCTCGGCTGGCGCCCGGAGTTTCCGTGGACCCGCCTTGTCAATTGGGCAGGCATCCACGGCGGCGTCATGCTTGTTGAGCGGCGGCCGATGCCGCCGATGGGACATTTTTCGCTGATCCGCTACCGCAAGAATTGACTGCTGTTCCCGACCAAGCGGTCGAGCTTTCGTGGAACTCGCTCGCGTGCGGCTGGTTAGGGCTGCATGATGATACGCACGAAGCTGGTTGCAACCCTCACGGCCGCTGTGCTGACGATGCCGACAATCGTGCGCGGCCAGGCGCCCGCGACGCCGGCCACACCGCCGCCGCCGACCGCGATCCAGAACCACCCGGACGCCAACACTGACTGCGCGCCGAGCAAGCTGTCGAACCCGAATGCGCGGCCCGGCGTGACGACCGGACAATCGCAGTCGGATTCAGCCCCACTCTCGGACCGGTTGGCAGCCGGCAACGGTGTTCTCTGTCCGCCCTCCGGCGTCGACCCGGAAATCCGCGCGCCGACGCCTGATACAGGCAAAATGCCGGTGATTCTGCCTCCAGGATCGCCGGGCGGCGATACAGCGGTGCAGCCAAAATAGCGGTGGGCAGCGGATTTCTTGACAGCGATTTGCCGCCCTCATTATATGCCGCGCGGCTCGCAGGGCCGTTTGGCGCTGGCGCGCCTGTGGCGGGGTAGCTCAGTTGGTTAGAGCACGGGAATCATAATCCTGGGGTCGGCGGTTCAAATCCGTCCCCCGCTACCAAACGAAATCAAGCATTTAGATTTGTTTCGCCCTCAGGGCCGAAAATCCACATTCCTCACCGATCCCTCAAGTTGTCGTAGGGAGACGTGATGAACGCTTCAAGACTTGGCGGACGATCGTCAGGGCAGGGGCTCTTTGCCTGCGCCATATTGCTCGCGCCGATGCTTTTCGTAATGCTTTTGATCGGCGTGGCAAGTCGCAGATCTGCGCTAGCAATGGCTGGGCCTTCACCTGCCCAGGCCCAATGGTCCCTCTACAAACTAAGGAGGGTTCCATTTTGGACAATGACGCTTCTTTAAGCCGCTGTCGGCAAATTGAGCGCGCGCCGTCTCTACGCGTCACGGGCGGTGGTAGGCCAAACCGCCGCTAGTGAGGGGGCTGACTAGCGGCGGTTTTCGCCCAATCGTGGCGCTCACTGGTTTCATGTCGCATTAACCAGACTCACCGACCGTGGCGTGCCGCGATGTTTTCTGATGTGCGGCTTTCTCCTAGAGCGCCGCCGGTCCTTCGCCTTCTGCCTATGACCGGCGGCGGCAACCGTTGGCGCGGGCACATGGCAAAGGCCCTTCTCGCGATAGCGCTGGCCGCAGCGCTGATCCGGGCTTTCGACAACTATTTTTTCTTCGGCAAGTACACCGACACCGCGATATTTGTGGCGGGTCAAATTTGGCGGTCGCTCGGCATATGACATTGCCTCGGTAGAACGAGCCGATAATAGCCGGGTTGTCGTAAAGTGCGTTCAGAGTGGGGCCCATGAAGGCCTTCTTTCGCGCGCCTGGCCCAAAGATCCCAACTTCGAATATGTCGATATGGCGCTTCTCAGGATCGCTCGAAATGAGCGCGGCTCTTATTGCCTGCGCGAACTCGACGAAGACGACGACTTTGTCTCTGGGGCCTGTGGCGCGCTAAGTCGTGAGCAGGCCATTTCTTTGATTGAGCAACTGCGGCCTGAGCTCAAGTGCGCGCACGGCTAATCCTTGTCAGCCCGCTCCCCACCCGCGATCATGCGATTTGTTCCAATACTGCAGGCAATTCGGGCCCTCGCATAACACCCATTCCGCCCAGCGCCGCCTTCGGTTGGACGCAATACCGGAGCGAAAACGCTGTGGGTGACGACTCAAGCCACACGGCGTCTGAGTTGTTTGATGGGTGCGAAACAAGGCGCGGGGGAAACATGATCGCTGCAGTGATCGTGGCGTGGCTTCTGTTGAATGTTGCTATCGTCGGCTGGTTAACTTGGGTCCGCATTGTCCGCCCAGACCGCGAGAAGTTGCAGCGGGAGCGCGAGCGGCAGTCGATTGGAGCTGGCTTTCCGCTCGCTAGAAGGCGGAAAGCACGAACCGAATTACGACCTGCGCAGTCGTCGTGAAAGACGACTGCGGTGAGCTGCCTCGACCAGATCGACTGCTGCTTTGACCTGCTCGTCCGTCGGCATGTAGATCCAGCGGCCATCTCGGCGTTGACGCCAGACCAGCCCAAACACGAAGGCGCCCTTGACCGAGCGGCGCGGCGCCACCGTGCGGTACAATTGCCAACCATCCGCCTCAGCGTGTGGGGATTCCTCGAGTTTCTCCTGCATCATACCCCCGCAGCGTCAATGAAAAGCATGGCCCCGACGCGTCTTAACCTTCGCGCTCTTCGATTTTGATGTTTTCTATTTTCAGCTTCGCCGCGGCCTTTGCGATTTTCTCGTAACCAAGCGCTAGGTCGATCATTCGGTCGCGCACCATAGGGTCAAGAAGTGCGCGCGCCATTGAGCGACATTGCTCGGCGCGAGTAATCAAAAGGTCGCTGTTGGGAAAGCCGGTATTTGACATGTTCGTCCCCTATCTCACCGCCCCGACGCTAAATAGTCTACTGTGGCGCCGCGCGGGTTCGGTCACTTGCTAGTGAGTGATGGTCAATTGAACAGCTCAGTTCTGCACACCGTGCACGCGGTCGGAGAATGTTTCTCGAGGGGCAACTCAGGGACCGACTTGTTATTCGCGGTGAGGCACGCATTCAATGAAAGTAAGAATGCAGTCCACTGCGGTTGGTCAAATCGCCCCATTGGTCCATCGAGGTGAAGCAAGCGGGATATGGGCTTGGGCGAAGTCGCGGCCGTTCGTTGGGGATGAAGCCGGCCGCGACTTCTGATCGCGCAATTGAAATCGTGGCTGCCTTGCATTGAGGTCATGTTAGCCAACTCTGCGCGATCTGCATTGATCGGTAGCTGAAGCGAATAGCGCGCACAAATTGAGTCGTGACTTAACCTAACCGCTTAAGGTTATCGATCACGCGGAAGGGCCGCGCCAGAATGCATCTTACGTGTTTGTCGCAGCGACCGCCGCGGCAATTCGGGCGAAGTCAACTCTTCTCTCGCGATCTTTGTCCGCGCGCACCCGCTTCATCATTGCGGCAAGTGCGCTGGAGCGTAGTTCGTCACCTTCTGCGGTCAGCCGCTCATCGACGACATAACCCATGAGAGTGCGACCGATGACAATTGCAGGATCCTGTCCGCGAACAGTACCGCCAGCATGGTCGGGGTTCTCGCATGCAAACGGACGGGAAGCGCTTCTCGAATGCGTGCGGCGAGGCGGCGGCCGGCTTCGACGTCGGCATAGTTTCTCGGCGCGACGGGATCGCGAGGCCGTCTTAGTTGGCGGCCTCTTGCATTTTGCGAGCGCGACGCCGTTCGCGCCAAGTGGCAGATCTCCTGACGTCCGACGGCGGCGGGCCGTCCCCCGCTAGCGAGCTTTGGTTTGGCGCCAACGAGTTGTTGCGTGAGCCGCAAGGACGCCCAACAAACCGCCGCCGATCTTCTCGCAAGCATCCACAATGGTGCCATGCCGGTCAGGCGTCAGAGTCTGCAAAAATTCAAGGAGCACCGTGCTGAAGATGATGATGCAGCAGAGGATGATGATCCGATTTGGCCAGGCGAAAGTGATCAGCGCACCCAGCAACGCAAAGACGATCAGGTGTTCAATTGCCGCGAATTTGTGAACACTTGGATGGCCCAGCCATGGTGCCAATTTGGAATAAATAGCATAGGGCACCCCAACCGGGGCAACTGTCCCATAAGCGACGGCTGCAGCGGTGATCCAGGCCGCAATGACGAAAGCTCGTTTCATTTCCACTCGCTAAAGCCTAGCCGTCGCTCCCGAAGTCCAACAAGCACCGGGCGACTCCTCTCCGGAGATCGTTATGGAATCCCGCCAGTACGATACCACAGCGCCCGATCGAAGCCCGCACCGAACCTGAACCCAGCTCCGCACCGCGGATTTGCCGAGCCAGCACGTACGCGATCGACCCCTCCCGATCATGCGGTCCCAGCTTGTGAGTGTACGTTTCGCCGCTCTCCGGCCGCCGCAGGCTCAGGCCCTCGGCGTTCGTCATCTTCAGCACGCCATCAGTGACGCCGTAGCAGGCCGCGAAGACCTCACCGAGATCGTGATTGGCTCGACGCTTAGCAGCTGCGCGCAAGGTAAAATCGGGAAGGGGGGAGTATGCTGGTAACGGACCTCCGCTACCAAGTCCGCTGTATCTCAGTTGAAGCGGAATCCGGAGATCACCGTCTTCATCACGTGCTCGCTGTAAACCTTCTTGCCTGGCTCGTCCGCCGCGCCCGCCACCACCATCAAGGGCAGGAGATGCTCCGCTTCGGGATGGCTGAGACGAGCGCCGGGCGCGTTATCCCAGACCTTCAGCTTCTCAGCGCGGTCGACGGCTCCGCTCTCAACGGCGTCGGTGAGCCAGCCGTCAAAGCTTTCGGACAGCGGCGTGAAGCGCGGATCGCGATAGCCGCGCATGTTGTGGAAGCTCATGCCTGAGCCGACGATCAGCACGCCCTCTTGTCGCAACGGCGCGAGTGCGTGCCCCGCCGCAAGATGCTGGGCTGGATCGAGTCGGTAATCGAGCGACATCTCGACCACCGGAATCGACGCTTCGGGGAAGGCCACCTTAAGCGGCACGAACACGCCGTGATCGAGGCCGCGCTCGGCATCCGCGCCGGTCTTGAAACCTGCGTTTGTCAAAAGCGTTGACGCGGCTTGCGCCAGAGCCGGATCGCCCGGCGTGTCGTAGCGCAATTGATAGGTGTGAGGCGGAAAGCCGTAGTAGTCGAACAGCAGCGACGGTTTTGACGCGGTGGTGAACGCAAAACCTTCGGTCTCCCAATGGCCCGACACGATCAGGATCGCCCTGGGCGGTTCCGGCAGCTGCGACGGAATCGAGCGCAGGAATGCGGCCATGCCGGTCCAGGTGCCGTTGGGATCATCCATGAAGAAGCAGGGACCGCCGCCGTGCGGAATGAAGTAGGTCGGTTGACGAAGAGGCATTCTGGCTTTTCCTATTTCAGACGCGCGCGAAGCGCGATCGGCGCTGCGGAACAGAGCCGTCGGCAGAACCGCGTGTGCGCCATCCCCGAGCATGGCTTGCGCGGTCAGTGCTACGGTCCAAGCCGCCGGATATTCCCAAGCGCCATGGGCATTGTCAAAGAAGAAGCGGTTATGGCCGCGTACGGTCGAGGATGATGCAGAGCAGAACGGAACAAGCGCGATCGCCCAAGGCGTGCGTAGATGCTCGAGGATCAGCGCCGCGCCACCGATCATCTCGGCGGCAATGGTGACTCGGAGTGTCGCGGCAGCGCCTAAGGGTAATGAGACCGGGAGCCAAACTCTTCGTTCCGGAGTTGGGCGAGGTAGTCCATCCGCTTGAATATCACATCGGCGCGTTTGTCGCCGTGCATCCAGAATAATGTCGACTACCAGACATAAAGAGAGTCTACTGACAGCTATCACCGTGCCGCCTATGGCCTTTACCGGTGACCGAGAGACCCGGTGCGCTCCCGCCAGAACGGTTGTTCCGGGGATTCCGATGGATAGAGACATTGCGCAGCTTAACATCGCCCATTTCCGCAAGTTGCTCGCCAACGAGACTGACGAGGTGAAGCGCGCGACGCTGCATCGATTGTTGGCAGACGAAGAAGCGAAGCTAAAGACTGCGAATGACGGGGCGGAAACAAGAAAGTTAAAGAGCTAGGGCGACCTGTTGTCCCACCAGTGTCGCCAATGGGTCGGACGAACGTCAACAGGATCGTATCGATGGTTCCTGATTGAACTCGGGGGGCGCGGCGGCATGGAAAATGCCAGTGCGCGCGCACCGCTGTGATCGATTGCGGCAAGCTTCAGGTCGCTACCAGTTGGCGCGCTCCTGATCGCTATCCAAGCTCGGCCGTCTCGTAATGCTGCGCTCGATAGAGTGGAAGGCAATGGGCGATAACGCCGGTGGCCCTTACGCCTCGCGGATGTAGTTTCCTGCCTCGAAGACGACGGGTGCAGCGTTCGGATCGAAGCTGACACCGATCGGATCGCGCCCCGCTTTCATGGCGTCGAGTTGATCCTGCAGCATGCGGCGGATCATCACAATGCCGCGGTCGCTCTGCGCAAAATGCTCCTCCGAGTGCGCCGTGATCTCGCCCTGGCCGACTTGCGCCTCGTAGTCGCCGGGATGGCGCTGGTGCTCCTGCTCGGTCATGTCCCACCAGAACTTGCCGCTGAAGGTGGAGCGCATGCGGCCGAGATCGCCCTTATGCCTGACGCGGCCGGCGACGTAGATGCGGAACGAGGTATCGTCGATCGGGAGCACCCAGCCAATCAACTCGACGCGCGCGAACTGCGCAACGCGCGGGTTCGGCACCACGCGCAGGGTCGGGATCGCGGCTTCGGTGACGCGATAGAACATCTTGCCGTCCTCGGTCTTGCGTGTCGAGCGCACCGTGACGCCGCGCGGCGACACCTCGAACGTGACCTGCGGCATCGCCGCCATCGCCATGGTGAACTGCGCGCCGCTGAACGAGGCGTGCAGCACCGGCACATGAAACGGGTCGACCACGTTCTCGTAATGCTGCAGCCAGTTGCATGGAATGATCGGCGGGCCGCCACCGCCGAGCGATGAGTCGTCGGCTTCGACGAACTCGCCGTCGTCCATGACCTCGAGACATTCGTAGCGCGGCAGCAGCGGCTTCTTCTCCGGCGGCCCCATGTAGGCAAAGACCAGGCCGTAGCGCTCTTCGACCGGATACCAGGGCTGGCGGGCCTTGTCGCGGAACAAGCCGCCGTCCGGCTCGCACGGCTGCTCGAGCACGCGGCCCTGCGTATCGAACAGCCAGCCGTGATAGCAGCAGCGAATGCCGCGCTCCTCGACCTTGCCATAATAAAGCGTGGTGCCGCGGTGGCAGCAGCGCGCATGCACGAGGCCGGCCTTGCCCGTGCCATCGCGAAACAGGATCAGGTCCTCGCCGAGCGCGCGGACCTTGCGCGGTGTGCCATCGGCATCCGAGGCGAGGCCGACCGGATGCCAGTAGCGCCGCAACAGCTCGCCCATCGGCGTGCCGCGGCCGACCGCGACGAGCTCGGATTTGATTTGTGGCGAGCGGAGCTCGTAGGCGGTGCCTTCATCCCGATGCGGCTTCTGCATCACGTTCATCGCGCGCTCCCTGTTAGCTTGCTCGGTATTTCTCGACCGGCATTATTGTTGATAATGTCAACAATAAGACCGCAGCGCAAGTTGCATCTCGGTGGCCGGAACCGCTAGGTTCGGCCAATGACGAAGGCCCGCCCGAAAGCCCGCAAGGCTGGAACTCCGCCGCAGGCGCCGTTTGTGCTGTCGCGCCGCGTCATGATGCTCGCCAATTTGCTGCGGCGCGCAGCCACGCTCCGCTATCGGCGGCTGCTCGACCTGAAGCCCGGCGAGTGGGGCATCGTAGGGCAGCTCGGTGAGCGCGCGCCGCGCAGCTTGATCGACCTGGCGGATGCAATGGGTCTCGACAAGGCGCAGATCAGTCGCGGCGTCTCGAACCTGGTCAGACAAGGTCTGGTGACGCGGAAGACCAACCCCGGCAACAGTCGCGAGGTGCTGATCGCGCTGACGCCGCGTGGCAGGACCGCCAACGCAATCATTCTCGAAGTGGGTGGACGCGCCAACGAGGCCTTGCTTGCCGATTTGTCGCCGCGCGAGCGGCGCGAACTCGCCTCGCTGCTCGACCTATTCACGCACAGGGCCCACAAGCTGCTTGGCGAGGAGCAGGCGCTTGGCCGGGGCGGATAAGGGCGACGCGGACGTGTAAGTTGCTCTCTCAGCGCGGCTGCGCGGCTCCGAGTTGCGCGAGCGCATGATCGCGGGCGGACTTGTAGTCGGCCTTGCCGTTCGGCGCCCGAAACATTTTTGTAACCGCGACCAGGCGCTTCGGGGTCTTGTAGCCGGCAAGATGCGCGCGCACGTGATCGCGCAGCGAGATTTCGTCGAACGCGATGCCGGACTTGAGCTCAACAATGCCGGTGACCGACTGGCCCCAGCGCTCGTCCGGCACGCCGACCACCAGCGCATCCTCGATGTCGGGATGCCGCTTGAGCACTTCTTCGACTTCTTCTGGAAACACCTTTTCGCCGGCGGTGTTGATGCAGCCGCTGCCGCGGCCAATGAGAGTGATGGTGCCGTCGGCCTCCACCGTGCAGAAGTCGCCGGGGATCGAGTAGCGCACGCCGGCGACGGTCTTGAACACCGACTCAGTTTTCGCCGCGTCCTTGAAATAGCCTTCGGGCAAGGGGTCGCCGCGCGCGATCAGGCCGACGTCGCCGCTGCCCGCAGCGACCTCGCGCCCCTCTGGCGTGAACACTTTGACGTTGTCGCCAATCTGGAATTTTGCGGTTTCAATCACGCCGGCCGCGGTCATGATCGAAAGCCCAAAGCCAACTCCCTCAGACGAGCCGAACGAGTCCAGCAGCACCACCTGCGGCATGTGTTTTAGCAACCCGCGCTTGACCTCGCTGCTCCACATCACGCCCGACGAGACGATGCTGGCGACGTAGGCGATGTCGTACTTCGCCAAAGTCTCATCGAGCGCGCGCAGCATCGGCTTGGCAAAGGCATCGCCGACGATGACAATCTGCTGCACCCGGTGCCGATCGACCGCAGACCACATCTCGACCGCATCGAAGTGCGGATTCTCGAGCGTCGCCACGGTGCCGCCGGCGGCGAGCGCGGAAATAGCGGTGAGCAAACCGGTGCCATGCATCAAGGGGCAGGCGGGCATCGAGATGGTGCCGCGGCCGGCGGCTTTGACGATCTCGATGTGCTCGTCGAGATTTTCAGGCACGCGCTCGACCAGCGCCGGATTGAGCAGCGCTCGGCGCAAGGGATCATGGCGCCACATCACGCCCTTCGGCATGCCGGTGGTGCCGCCGGTGTAGATAAAGAAGAGGTCGTCGGGCGAACGTTCGATGTCGAGCGGCCGGCCGTCACCTTGCTCTGCGAGTGCCTCGTAGGATTCGGCGAATGCCGGCACCGCGGCGCCGCTGCCATCCTCGACGACGAGCCAGCGCCGCGCCAGCGGCAGTTGGTTCTTGATCTGCGCAACGATCGGTGAAAACTCGCGGCCGAAAATCACGGTCGCGGCGTCGGCGTTCTCGAGGATGTAGCGAACTTCGTCGGCGACGTAGCGATAGTTCACGTTGACGTGGACCTGGCGGGCTTTGAAACCGGCAACGAGGCCTTCCATGTAAGCGGGATGATTACGCGTGTAGAAGGCGATCTTGTCGTCGGGCTTGGCGCCGCGGGCGATGAGCGCACGCGCGAGATTGTTGGTGCGGCGGTCGAAATCACGCCAGTTGATTGATCTGTCGCCATGGATCAGCGCGGGTTGCTCGGGGTCGACGATGCGGGCGACCGCGTCGAACATGTCGCCGTAATTCCAGCCGCGAAACCTCACCGGCGTCTCCCTGTTATTGTTTGTCGCGGCTTGTGCGCCGCTTTGGGGCGATCGATGGGCTTGCCGATCGGTATGGCGAAACGTAGCATTCGATCTCGCGACCTTCAACGCGACACAACAAAGAGAGAGGCGCGACCATGAGATTCGGCGTTTTCTACGAGCTTCAGCTTCCGCGGCCTTGGCAACCCGGCGATGAGCAGCGGCTGTTTCACGAAGCCCTTGACCAGGTGGTGCTCGCCGACGGGCTCGGCTTCGACTACGCTTGGGAGGTCGAGCATCATTTCCTCGACGAATACAGCCACTCGTCGGCGCCGGAGGTCTTTCTCGCGGCCGCCGCGGCGCGCACCAAAAACATTCGGCTGGGTCACGGCATTCGCCAGGTGATCCCGAACTACAATCATCCGGCACGCACCGCGGAGGGCATCGCCACGCTCGATATCATCGCCAACGGTCGCGTCGATTTCGGCATCGGCGAGGGCGCGACGCGGCTCGAGCTCGGCGGCTTCAAGATTCCGGCCAGAGAAAAGCGCGCGATGTGCCTGGAGGCGGCCGAGCAGGTCGCCAACATGATGGTGCTCGAACCCTATCCCGGCTTCGAGGGTCAGTATTTTTCGATGCCGTGCCGCAACGTGCTGCCGAAGCCGGTGCAGAAGCCGCATCCGCCGATGTGGATCGCCTGCACCAACCGCGACACCATCAAGGTCGCGGCGAAGAACGGGCTCGGCGCGCTGGCCTTTTCCTTCATCGATCCGGAGGAGGCGCGCGCCTGGTCAAAAATCTACTACGACATCATCAAGTCCGAGGAGTGCGTGCCGCTCGGCCACACCGTCAACGCCAACCTCGCCATGGTGTCGAACTTTTCCGTGCACAGCGACCGCGCCGAAGCGATCCGCCGCGGCCACGAAGGCTTTGAGTTCTTTCGCTATGCGCTGAACGCGCTGGTCGCGCACGACACGGTGCCGGGCCGCACCAACCTGTGGGGCGAGTATCTGATGCTGCGCGGCAATCGCACCGAAGAAATCGTCGAGGCGAGCCGGCAGGTCGAGACCTATTCGTCGGGCATTGGCACGCCCGACGACATGAAGAAGCATTTGAAGGGTTTTCAGGAGGCTGGCGTCGACCAGGTCATCTTCATGCAGCAGGCCGGGCGCAACAAGCATCAGCACATCTGCGAGTCGCTGGAGCTGTTTGCCTCCGACGTGATGGGCGACTTCAGGGCCGAGGTCGCCGCACGCGAGGCGCGCAAGGCCGCCGAGCTTACGCCGTTCATCCAGGCGGCGCTGGCGCGGAAGAAATGGATGAAGCCGCTGGCCGAGGGCGAAGTGCCCGTGGTCAAGGCGTCGGTCGCACGCGCCCAAACCTCGGCCACCTCGCGTCAGCCTGCCGCTTAAACCTCCCTGGCGGCGCCAGGCATTGCCCCGCCGGCTTGATGCAGGGCGGGCTTTGTTGAAGTATGCCTTGGCGCAAAGCACATTTTGGGGGCGGTCTTTGTTACTCGGGCGACGCTTATTGCACCGCGGCGCGGCGGTCGCGAGCCTGTTGATCCTGCTCGCGCCCGCGATCTGGAACAGGTTTCCGCTGCTGCAATATGATACGGGCGGCTATCTGGCGCGCTGGTACGAAGGTGATCTGGTACCCAGCCGCTCGCCGGTGTTCGGGCTGTTTCTCAACGTCCTGACCTATCCGGATTTCTGGCCGGCGGTCGTGATCCAGGCGGCGCTGACCGTGTGGATCCTGACCTTGGTCTTACGTGCGTTGCAATTCGGCGAACGTCCGTGGGTGCTCATCGGTGTGACCGCCGCGCTTACGTTGCTCACGACATTGCCGTGGCTCACCAGCGTGCTGCTGACTGACATTTTCGCCGGTCTCGCCGTGCTTGCCGCACATCTGTTGATTTTTGCCGAGCGCAGCTTGCGGCGCTGGGAACGCCACGCGCTGGTCGTGCTGGTTGCGTTTTCGGTCGCGACCCACAACGCGACACTTGCCATTGTGCTGGCTCTGCTCGGCGCAGCCGCCCTGGCGCGCTGGTATTTTGGCATCGGCTCGGCTCCGGGAATTGCCCGCGGGCTCGCTGCGACCTTGCTGGGCGCGGTGCTCGTGGTCGGCAGCAATTATATCGTCGCGCGGCAACTGGCGTGGACCCCCGGTGGGCTCGCGCTGTCGTTCGGCCGCATGCTGCAGGACGGCATTGTCGATCGCTATCTCGCCGACCATTGTCCGGATCCGCACCTGCGGCTGTGCGCCCATCGCCGCGAACTGCCGCCGACCGCGGACGAATTTTTCTGGAGCGGCGAGGACAGTCTGTTCGATAACCTCGGCGGCTTTGACGGACTTGGCGCCGAGATGGACGAGATCGTCGTCGGCAGCCTGCGCGACTATCCGCTGCTTCAGTTGCAGACCGCGTTCGTCGCCAGCGTTCGCCAGCTGTTCCGGATCGCGACCGGCGCCGGCATCGTCAACACCATCTGGCATACCTACTGGGCGATCGAGACGTTTGCTCCGTCCAACGTCCACGACATGTGGGCTGCAAATCAGCAGCACGATGGCATCGACTTTACCGTCATCAACCGGATCGACGTGCCGGTCGGCTTTGCCTCGATGGCGGTTCTTGTGTTCACCATGGTGCTGGGGTGGCGGCGCGGCGCGTTTGCCGACCTCGCGTTGCTGGCGGCGACGATCACCACGGTGCTGCTCGCCAACGCGTGCGTCTGCGGCATCCTGTCGAATCCGCATGATCGTTACGGGGCGCGCCTGATCTGGCTCGGTTCGCTCGTCTCGGTGCTGCTGGTTTACCGCGTGTGCCTGAAGTGGCGAGTGGGGCGTAATCACGAGGACGATATGCCAAACGCCGCGCTGATGACGGAGGTGGGGCTCCGGGCTGACCCTGCTGGCGGCTTACGCGCCTTAAGCGACGCGCACGACTGAACCCGCAAGCTGGCGTTTTCACACGCTCGGGTCGTCGATCGACTGTTGCGGTCGCGCCAGCGTTTCAAGCTGCGGCCGGCTGTCGATGATGATCTCGCGGCCGCGCACGCGAATGCCGTGCTCGGTCAGGAAGGCGAGACTGCGCGACAGGCTTTCGCGGCTGGTCCCGATATGAGAGGCGAGCGTGCCGCGGTCGAACGGAATGACAACGGAGCCGTTCTCACTGCGCGCCTCGGCCAGGATCCAGTTGGCCAGGCGCTCGACCGTCGAGCGCGCCATGTAGCCTTTCAGCTTCTTGACTGAGCCTCGATAGGCGAGCGCAAGCTCCTTGGCGACCATGCGGGCAAATGCCACGTCCTGGTCGAACACCGCGCGCACCCGCGTTGCCGGGATCAGGAGAATGCGCGACGGCGACAGGGTTCGGGCGGAATTCAGGTAGGTCTGGTCGATGACCACCGCGGCGAGGATGAACGTCGACACCGGCTTGATCAGCGAAATGCCCCATTCGCTGTCACCTTGGTCGGAAAACAGTTCGACCATGCCGTCGACCAGCACGTGCAGAAAATCGGCTCGCGCGCCCTCGTGGAGCAGCACGACGCCGGCGGGGAACTGCTGCAGCAAAGCGGCATCGAGCAGGCACTCGAAATGCCTGGCCTCCATCTCGCAAAACAGCGGGAGGCTTCTCAGCTGGGCGAGTTCGTTGTCGCGCAATGCCGCGCCTCCATCATTGTGACTTTTGTCAATTCCATTCCTCGCAAAAGCTAACTGCGACAATCTTGCTTATCAATTGTCGATCCGTTGTGCACCGCGATTGATCCAGCGCAAACCGAGCGCGAGCGGATTCATCATTTTCGCCGCAGCTCTTATTGGCTGGGGTGAAACATCATGAACCGGTCGGTTCCAATTTCCGAGGCGCCAAGTCCCGAATCGTCCGGCAAGGCGCTTTGGCTCTCAACATTGTCCTTCACGATCTGCTTTGCGGTCTGGACGATTTTTTCGATCATCGGCATTCGTATCAAGCAGGAACTCGGCCTCAACGAGACTCAGTTCGGTCTGCTTATTGGCATCCCGATCCTGAGCGGTTCCCTCATCCGCCTGATCCTCGGGGTCTGGACCGACCAGTATGGCGGCCGCCGCGTCTACACGGTGGTGATGCTGGCGGCAGCTGTCGCAACCTATTTCCTCACCTGGGCGCACACCTATCCGCAGTTCCTGCTCGCCGCATTCTTCGTCGGTATCGCCGGCGGCTCGTTCGCGGTCGGCGTCGCCTATGTCGCGCGCTTCTATCCGACCGGCAAGCAGGGCACGGCGCTCGGCATTTTCGGCGCCGGCAACGTCGGCGCGGCGGTCACCAAGTTCGTCGCGCCGTTCGTCCTCGTCGCTTACGGCTGGCAGACAGTCGCGCAAGTGTGGGCGCTCGCGATCGGCGTCATGGGCATCGCCTTCTGGCTGCTGTCCGATGAAGACCCGGTGGTCAAGGCACGCCGCGCGCGCGGCGAGCAGCCAACCAGCGCGTGGCTCGAGCTCGAGCCGCTGAAGAACGTGCAGGTGTGGCGCTTCGCGCTCTATTACTTCTTCGTGTTCGGCGCCTTCGTCGCGCTGTCGTTGTGGCTGCCGCAGTACCTGATCAACGTCTACGGCGTCGACATCAAGACTGCCGGCATGACGGCCGCGCTGTTCTCGTTCCCCGCGAGCGTGTTCCGCGCCTATGGCGGCCATCTCTCCGACCGCTATGGCGCGCGGCGGGTGATGTACTGGACGTTCTTCGTCGCGGTCGCCGCCACATTCGTGCTGTCCTATCCACCGACCGATTATATCGTCCGCACCACGACCGGCACCGTGAACTTCCACATGGAAATGGGCATGGTGCCGTTCCTGGTCACCGTGTTCGTGCTCGGCTTCTTCATGGCGCTGGGCAAGGCGGCTGTCTACAAGCACATCCCGGTTTACTATCCGAAGAACGTCGGTGCGGTCGGCGGCCTCGTCGGCATGATCGGCGGGCTTGGTGGCTTCGTGCTGCCAATCGCCTTCGGCGCGCTGAACGATCTCACTGGCCTTTGGACCAGCTGCTTCATGCTGCTGTTCTTCCTGGTGACCGGCGCACTGATCTGGATGCATGTCGCGATCCGGCAGATGGAGCGCGGTGTCGTCGGTGAGGCGCTCAAGAAACTGCCCGAATTGCCGGAGATGGAAGAGATCCATGCGCCGGAACACATCGGTGCGCTTTCGGGTGCGGTGCTGACCGACTGGCGGCCGGAAGACGAGACGTTCTGGAAAACGCAGGGGCGCGCCATCGCGCGGCGTAATCTGTGGCTCTCGATCCCCGCGCTGCTGCTGTCGTTTGCGATCTGGCAGGTCTGGTCGGTGGTGGTGGCAAAGCTGCCGGCGGTCGGCTTCACCTACACTACGGACCAGCTGTTCTGGCTCGCGGCGTTGCCGGGAATCTCCGGCGCTGTGCTGCGCATCTTCTATTCCTTCATGGTGCCGATCTTTGGCGGCCGGCTCTGGACCACGGTTGCAACCTGGTCGCTGATGCTGCCGGCCGTCGGCATCGGCTATGCCGTGCAGAACCCGTCGACGCCCTATTTCATCTTTCTGATCCTGGCGCTGCTGTGCGGCTTCGGTGGTGGCAACTTCGCCTCCTCGATGTCGAACATCTCGTTCTTCTTCCCGCGCGCGGAGAAGGGCAACGCGCTCGCGCTCAACGCCGGCCTTGGCAATCTCGGCGTCAGCGTCGTGCAGTTCGTGGTTCCGATCGTGATCACGCTGGGCGTGTTCGGCTGGCTCGGCGGTGACCCTGCGACCGTCAAGGTTGCGGACCATACGACGCAGCTGTGGGTGCAGAACGCCGGGTTCATCTGGGTGCCGTTCATTGCGGCCAGCGCGTTCGCAGCATGGTTCGGCATGAACGACATCGCGTCAGCCAAGGCGTCGTTCGCCGATCAGGCCGTGATCTTCCAGCGCAAGCACAACTGGCTGATGTGCTGGCTCTACACCGGAACGTTCGGTTCGTTCATCGGCTACTCGGCGGGCTTCCCGCTGCTCGCAAAGACGCAATTCCCTGCGATCGATGCATTGCCGTTCGTCTTCCTGGGGCCGCTGGTCGGCGCGCTGTCGCGCTCGGCGACCGGCTGGGTCGCTGACAGGTGGGGCGGCGGTCGCGTCACGCTTGGCGTGTTCATGCTGATGATGATCGGTGTGCTCGGGGTGCTCTACTTCCTCGGAATCAAGGATCAGCCGGGCGCGTTCTGGGGTTTCTTCGCGATGTTCCTGGTCCTGTTCTTCGCAACAGGCGTCGGCAACGCGTCGACCTTCCAGATGATCCCGAACATCATGCGGAAGGAAATGGACCGGCTGATGCCGACCGCGGACCTCGCCACGCGCACGCGGCAGGCCGAGAAGGAGTCCGCGGCGATCACGGGCTTCACTTCGGCGATCGCGGCGTTCGGCGCGTTCTTCATCCCGAAGTCGTACGGCACGTCGATCGATCTGACCGGCGGCGTGCAGGCGGCACTGTGGGGCTTCTTCGTCTTCTACGTCACCTGCGTGGTCATCACCTGGGCCGTCTACACCCGGAAAGGCGCGCTGCTCCACGACATCGAGCATGGCGGGCCAATCTCACCTGCAGCGCAACCGGCCGAATAGGAATCAAGAGATGAGTTACTTTCTCGACAGGCTGTCGTTCTTCGCGCGGGCGAAGGAACCGTTCGCCGACGGTCACGGCATCAAGACCACCGAGGACCGCTCATGGGAAGACGGTTATCGAAAGCGCTGGCAGCATGACAAGATCGTGCGCTCGACCCATGGCGTGAACTGCACGGGCTCATGCTCGTGGAAGGTCTATGTCAAAGGCGGCATCGTCACCTGGGAAACCCAGCAGACGGACTATCCGCGGACCCGGCCCGACCTTCCCAATCATGAACCGCGCGGCTGCGCCCGCGGCGCGAGCTACAGCTGGTATCTCTATTCCGGCAACAGGGTGAAGTACCCGCTCATCCGCTCACGCCTGCTCAAGCTCTGGCGGGAGGCACGCAAGACGCTGCCGCCGGTCGCGGCCTGGCGCTCGATCGTCGAAGATCCGGCGAAGCGGACGTCTTACGTCAGCAAACGCGGTCTTGGCGGCTTTGTCCGCGCGAACTGGGACGAAGCGTCTGAACTCGTTGCATCTGCCAACGCCTACACCGCCAAGGCCTACGGTCCGGACCGGGTGTTCGGGTTCTCGCCGATCCCGGCGATGTCGATGGTCAGCTATGCCGCCGGCGCCCGCTACCTGTCGCTGCTCGGGGGTGTCTGCATGTCGTTCTACGACTGGTACTGCGACCTGCCGCCGGCATCGCCGCAGACCTGGGGCGAACAGACCGACGTTCCAGAATCCGCCGACTGGTACAATTCCGGGTTTCTCATCCTCTGGGGCTCCAACGTCCCGCAGACGCGGACCCCGGACGCGCACTTCTACACCGAGGCTCGCTACAAAGGTGCCAAGAGCGTCGTGATTTGCCCGGATTATTCCGAGGCTTCGAAATTTGCCGATCTCTGGGTGTCGCCGAAGCAAGGCACCGACGCCGCGCTCGCCATGGCGATGGGTCACGTGATCCTGCAAGAATTCCACGTCGAGCGTCAGACCAAATATTTCAACGACTACGCGCGCCAGTATACGGATATGCCGTTCCTGGTACGGCTGGTGAAATCCGGGGGACGGCTCGTCCCCGAACGGTTCGCGCGCGCCTCGGATTTCGCCACTTCGCTTGATGAAGCAAACAATCCGGAATGGAAAACCGTTGCCTTTGACGAAACGACCGGTGCGATTGTCGTGCCAAACGGCTCGGTCGGCTTTCGCTGGGGCGACAAAGGCAAGTGGAATCTGGAGGAAAGGGATTCCAGCGGTCGCGACACCAAGCTGCGGCTTTCACTCGCGGACGTCAGGGACGAGTTGGCCGATGTGGCCTTTCCGTATTTCGGCAATCGCGAGCACGATCATTTCCTCGGCACTGATCACCCAGGCGTGCTGCTCCGTAAGGTGCCTGCCAAACGTATCGCACTGAAAGATGGCGATGCGCTGGTCGCCTCCGTCTATGATTTGTTCGTCGCCAATTACGGGGTCGATCGCGGGTTCGGCGGCGAGCATCTTGCGAAGAGCTACGATGATATCGAGCCCTATACGCCGGCCTGGGCGGAGAAGATCAGCGGCGTGCCGCGCGATCAGATCGTCACGGTGGCGCGCGAGTTCGCGTGCAACGCCGAGAAGACCAACGGTCGCTCGATGGTCATCGTCGGCGCCGGATTGAACCACTGGTACCACATGGACATGAACTACCGTGGCATCATCAACATGCTGGTGATGTGCGGCTGTGTTGGTCAATCCGGTGGTGGCTGGTCGCACTACGTCGGTCAGGAAAAGCTTCGGCCGCAATCGGGCTGGACGCCGCTGGCTTTCGGTCTCGACTGGGGTCGTCCGCCCCGGCAGATGAATTCGACATCGGCCTTCTATGCGCACACCGATCAGTGGCGCTACGAGACACTTGATGTCACCGAGATCCTGTCGCCGACGGCGCCCGCAGGCCAGTGGGACGGTGCGATGATCGACTACAACGTCCGCGCCGAACGGATGGGTTGGCTGCCCTCAGCGCCGCAGCTCGAGGACAATCCGCTCGGCATCGCGGCCAAAGCCGCGGCTGTCGGCAAGGAGCCGAAGGATTGGGTCGCCGGCGCGCTGAAGTCCGGCGAACTCAGGATGTCATGCAACGATCCTGACAATCCGAAGAACTGGCCGCGCAACATGTTCGTCTGGCGCTCCAATCTGTTGGGCGCGTCGGGAAAAGGCCACGAGTATTTCCTGAAGCATCTGCTCGGTACCAAGCACGGCGTGATCGGGAAGGACCTCGGCGAACACGGCAGGAAGAAGCCGAGCCAGGTCAAGTGGCACGACGAGGCGCCGGAAGGAAAGCTTGACCTGTTGGTTACACTCGACTTCCGGATGTCGACGACCTGCATGTACTCGGACGTCGTGCTGCCGACCGCGACCTGGTACGAAAAGGACGATCTCAATACCTCCGACATGCATCCGTTCATCCATCCGCTGTCGGCGGCGATCGATCCGGTTTGGGAGTCGCGTAGCGATTGGGAGATTTACAAAGGTATCGCGCAGGCGTTTTCGAAGGTGTCTCCTGAGGTACTCGGCGTCGAAAAGGACGTTGTCCTGACCCCGATCATGCACGATACGGCCGGTGAGATCGCCCAGCCGTTCGATGTGAAGGACTGGAAGGCGGGTGAGATCGATCCAATTCCCGGCAAGACCATGCCGGCGGTGACAGTCGTCGAACGCGACTACCCCAATCTCTACAAGCGCTTTACTTCGCTTGGGCCGCTAATGAACAGGCTCGGCAACGGCGGCAAAGGCATGAGCTGGAACACCGACCACGAGGTCGACCTGCTCAAGCGGCTCAATGGCACGGTCACCGAGGACGGGACCACAAAGGGTCTCGCTCGCATCGACACTGCTATCGATGCCTGCGAGGTCATCTTGAGCCTTGCGCCTGAGACCAACGGTGAGGTTGCGGTCAAGGCTTGGGCCTCGCTGGAGAAGTTCACTGGGCGAAACCACACGCACCTTGCGATCCCGAAGGAAGACGAAAAGATTCGCTTCCGTGACGTGGTTGCGCAGCCGCGCAAGATCATTTCCTCGCCGATCTGGTCAGGCCTGGAGTCGGAGAAGGTCTGCTACAACGCCGGCTATACCAACGTTCACGAACTGATCCCCTGGCGTACGTTGACCGGCCGTCAGCAGCTCTATCAAGATCACTTGTGGATGCGCGCGTTCGGCGAGGGTTTCTGCGTCTACCGGCCGCCAATCGACACCAAGACGGTGAAGCCGGTGATCGACCGCAAGCCGAACGGCAATGCCTCAGTGGTGCTCAATTTCATCACGCCGCACCAGAAGTGGGGCATTCACTCGACCTATACCGACAACCTGCTGATGCTGACGCTGTCTCGCGGCGGGCCGATTGTCTGGATCAGCGAAGCGGACGCCAAGGGCGCCGGCATCGTCGATAACGATTGGATCGAGGCCTTCAACACCAACGGAGCGCTGGTTGCGCGTGCGGTCGTCTCGCAGCGCGTCAAGCAGGGGATGTGCATGATGTATCATGCGCAGGAGAAGATCGTGAACGTGCCGGGCTCCGAGCAAACGGGCCAACGCGGTGGCATTCACAACTCGGTGACCCGGGTCGTTCTGAAGCCGACCCACATGATCGGTGGTTACGCGCAGCAAGCGTACGGTTTCAACTACTACGGCACGGTTGGGTCCAATCGCGACGAATTCGTCATTGTCCGCAAGATGTCGAAGATCGACTGGCTCGATAAGCCGGCCGCAGATCAACCCGGCAATCCCCGGCTGGAGGCCGCAGAATGAAAATCCGCGCTCAAATCGCGATGGTTCTGAACCTCGACAAATGCATCGGGTGCCACACCTGCAGCGTCACCTGCAAGAACGTCTGGACCAGCCGCGAAGGTATGGAATACGCTTGGTTCAATAACGTCGAGACCAAACCCGGCATCGGATATCCCAAGGACTGGGAAAACCAGAAGCGCTGGAAAGGCGGCTGGACGCGGAAACGGGATGGCTCGATCCAGCCGCGCATCGGCGGCAAGTGGCGCGTGCTGGCGAATATCTTCGCCAATCCGGACCTGCCGGAGATCGACGACTACTACGAGCCGTTCACTTTCGACTACGAACATCTGCAGAAGGCGCCTGAAATGCAGGCGATGCCGACCGCTCGTCCGCGTTCGCTGATCTCCGGTGAGCGCATGGAGAAAATTCAGTGGGGTCCAAACTGGGAGGAAATTCTTGGCGGCGAGTTCGCCAAGCGGTCACAAGACTACAATTTCGAGGGCGTCCAGAAGGAAATATACGGCCAGTTCGAAAACACCTTCATGATGTATCTGCCGCGGCTCTGCGAGCACTGCCTCAATCCGGCGTGCGTCGCGGCCTGCCCGTCGGGCGCAATCTACAAGCGCGAGGAAGACGGCATCGTCCTGATCGACCAGGACAAGTGCCGGGGATGGCGCATGTGCGTGTCGGGCTGCCCCTACAAAAAGATCTATTACAACTGGTCATCGGGCAAATCGGAGAAGTGCATCTTCTGCTATCCGCGCATCGAGGCCGGGCAACCGACCGTCTGTTCGGAAACCTGCGTGGGCCGCATCCGATACCTCGGCGTCGTGCTCTACGATGCCGACCGCATTGCGGAAGCCGCCAGCAAGCCGGACGAGCGCGATCTCTACCAGGCGCAGCTCGATGTCTTCCTGAATCCGCACGATCCTGCGGTGATCGCCGAAGCCGAACGCCAGGGCATTCCGCATGCCTGGCTCGAGGCCGCCAAGACTTCGCCGATCTGGAAGATGGCGATGGAATGGAAGATCGCGTTCCCGCTGCATCCGGAATATCGAACGCTGCCGATGGTCTGGTACGTGCCGCCGCTGTCGCCGATTACGTCGGCTGCGACTGCCGGCAAGATTGGCCTCGATGGCGAAATGCCTGATGTCAAGTCGCTGCGCATTCCAATGAAGTATCTCGCCAACCTCTTGACTGCTGGCGACGAAAAGCCGGTGACGCTTGCGCTGGAACGCATGCTGGCGATGCGCGCTTTCATGCGCGCCAAGACGATCGACGGGGTGGTGGACGAGGCGATTGCCCGGCGGGTCGGCCTCAAGCCGGAACAGATTGACGAAATGTATCAGCTCATGGCGATCGCCAATTATGAGGACCGCTTCGTGATTCCGACAGCGCACCGCGAACTCGGCGCTGACGCCTATGACATGCGCGGCTCGTGCGGCTTCACTTTCGGCAATGGCTGCTCTGGAGGCGAAAGCCAGGTCAATCTGTTCGGCTCGCCACGCAGGGCAAAAAACCCGATGGAGATCGCGTGATGAAGACGTTCAAGATCCTCTCCGCGCTGCTTAGCTATCCCGATCAGGAATTGATCGCCGCGGCACCGGAGTTTGGCGAAATCCTGGATTCAGAGCGTTTGATTCCGGCCCACCACCGGCGAGCGCTCGATCGCCTAGTCGAGGAAATCGCGACCGGCGAGATCTACGACCTGCAGGAACGCTACGGGCTGCTGTTCGACCGCAGCAAAACGCTGGCCTTGCATCTGTTCGAACACGTCCATGGCGAAAGTCGTGATCGCGGCCAGGCCATGGTCGATCTGAAGGCGATGTATGAAAACGCCGGCCTCATGATCGCGGCGAACGAGTTGCCCGACTACCTGCCTTTGTTCCTTGAATTCCTGTCGACCCAGCCGTCTGCCGCGACACGGGAGCTGCTGGGACAGACCGCGCATATTCTTGCGGCATTGGCCGAGCGTCTCGACCGGCGGCAGTCGAACTACAAGGTCATTTTCGATGCCTTGGTGGCGATCGCCGCCGAAGTGCCGCAACCGGAAGCGGTCGCGGAACTCCTCAAAGGTCCCGATCCCGATCCAATGGATCTCGAAGCGCTCGATGCTGCCTGGGAGGAAGAGGAAGTTCGTTTCGGCCCGGGTACGCAAGGGCAGGGCGCCTGTGGACACGAGAACCTGATCGCCAAGCTCCGGCATGCGAAGCGCGCGATAAACGTCCCGACATCGTCAGGTCATTGAGGAACGCGCCATGTTGCAGACACTCAATTCGATCGCGTTCGGCTGGTATCCTTATCTCTGCCTCACCGTGTTTCTGTTCGGCAGCCTGTTCCGGTTTGACCGCGAGCAGTACACGTGGCGGACCGGATCGAGCCAGCTCTTGCGCCGCCGGCAGTTGATGTGGGGCTCCAACCTGTTCCATGTCGGCATTCTCTTCATCTTCGCCGGACATCTCGTCGGTCTGCTGACGCCGATCTGGGTGTTCGACATGCTCGGTGTCTCCCACAGCTTCAAGCAGATGCTGGCAATTGTTGCCGGCGGCCTGGCCGGGCTGATGTGCCTCGTCGGTATCGCTTTGCTGACGCACCGCCGGCTGTTCGACCCACGCATTCGCGTGAACTCATCGTTCGGCGATACTGCGATTCTGCTGATCCTGTTTATCCAGCTGTTGCTGGGGTTGACGACGATTCCCGTCTCGCTCAGCCATCTCGACGGCCACGAGATGGTGAAGTTCATGGCCTGGGCCCAAGGCATCGTCACACTGCAGCCCGGCGTTGCGGCGGAGATTCTCGACGCTCATCCGGTCTTCAAGATGCACCTGGTGCTCGGGATGACGATCTTCCTGGTGTTCCCGTTCACGCGGCTGGTGCACGTCTGGAGCGCACCGGTCTGGTATCTCGGCCGCCGCGGCTATCAGGTGGTTCGCGGCCGCGACAACGCCTCGCGTCCCGACCGTCCAATGCAGCCTGCGGAGTGAACAAGATGGATTGTTCCGTCAAGGATGCCTTGCCGAAGCCAAAAACGCTGAGCGTCAATGGTGTGGTCATTCCGCGCGAGGACGTCGCGCGCGAGGTGCAGAATCATCCCGCCGACAAGCCGATCCTGGCCTGGCAGGCGGCGGCGCGGGCGCTCATTGTTCGCGAATTGCTACGCCAGGAGGCAGCGCGTCTCGCCGTCGAAGCCGAGCCTGCCAGCGATTCCGAGGGCCGTACCGAAACGGTGGAGGAAGCCGCCATGCGCGCATTGATCGAGCAGGAGGTCTCGACGCCAGAGCCGGATGAGGCAACCTGCCGCCGCTTCTACGACCGGCAGCAAAACCGGTTTCGCACCGGCGATCTTTACGAGGCCGCGCACATTCTGATCGCCGCGCCGAGCAGCGACGCTGCTGCGTGCATTGCCGCCCGCGCGACTGCCGAGACTATCCTCGCTGCGCTCAAGGCCGAGCCGATGCTGTTTGCCGCTTGCGCACGCGAGCGCTCCGATTGCGAAACGTCTGCGTCCGACGGCGGCAGCCTTGGTCAATTGACGCGCGGCCAGACTGTGGCCGAATTCGAGGCTGGCCTCGAACGCATGAAGCCGGGCGAGATCGCGATCATCGAAACCCGCTATGGTTTCCACATTGTCCGGCTGGATCGTCGCGCGCTGGGCCAGTTGCTGCCGTTTGAATTGGTTCACGAGCGGATTGCAGATTACCTGCAGGAGCGGGTCCAGCGCCGGGCGCTGGCGCAATTCGTGTCAGTCCTGGCGGGCCGTGCCGACATATCTGGAATTTCGCTCGGCGCGGCCGACACACCTCTGGTGCAATAGGAATCGTATCATGCAGCTCGGCGAAATCATCCGGACTTTCAGCGAGGAAGCAACCGCCAACGAGGCGCTGCTTGCACTCGACGACATTTCATTGTTCGCCGAGGTCAAGCACACCGCAGAACGTTTCGACGAAACGACCGGCGAATACGCCGCGGGTTCGGTGCGCCGTTTTGCCAATCTCGCCAGCAGCGAGGATTGGCTGGGACTGATGAACATCGTCGAGCGTGCAACCGACCCCGGGACGGATTGTCTGAGCTATATGGTGAAGTGGTCGTTGAAGCAGGACGCGAAGCCTGCGAAAGAGCCGCATGCAGGCTGTACCTGCGGCGGCCAAGGCGGCTGCGCGTGAGCGCGACCTGCCCATCCAGTGGCCTGGTCCGGGTCGGCATCCTCGTGATCTCCGATCGCGCCAGCCGCGGCGAGTACGAAGACTTGAGTGGGCCTGCGATCAATCAGTTCCTCAATCGGACGATCCAGTCGAACTGGATCGCGATCGCAAAGATTGTTCCTGACGGCGTTGACAGCGTCTCAGGCGCGCTCAAGGAGTTCGCCGACGTCGAAGGCTGCGACCTTGTTCTGACTACCGGCGGCACCGGACCGGCGCCGCGCGATTTGACGCCGGAGGCGACCGCCGCGGTGATGGATCGCGAACTGCTCGGCTTTGGCGAACTGATGCGGCGGGTCAGTCTGGCGCAGGTGCCGACGGCCATTCTGTCGCGGCAGACCGCCGGCACGCGCGGGCGCTGCCTGATCATCAATTTGCCGGGACGGCCGCAGGCCATCGAGCTTTGCCTGAATGCGGTCTTCCCCGCTGTTCCCTACTGCCTCGACCTGATCGGGGCGCGTCGGCTGGAGGTCAATCCCGATGTCTGCGTGGCGTTTCGACCGGTCGCCTGACGCGCCGCTGCTCGCGGCCGTGATCTATCCGAATGAAGCCTATCCGCAGGCAACGTTTCGGCGCGTGGTCGAGCATGGCCGGTCGCGGGCTCTGAAGCTCGCCGGCGTATTGCAGCATCCGGCGTGCGAGGATCCAGCGCATCGCTGCGACGTCGTTCTGGAAGATCTTGCGAGCGGAGAGCGGACCGAGCTGTTCGAGCGGCGCGGCAGCGGCGCGCGGGGATGTCGCCTTGATATTGCTGCGCTGACTGACGTCACCGCGCGCATCGAGCGTGCTCTGCAACATGATCCCGATCTCCTGGTGCTGAACAAGTTCGGCAAGGTTGAAGCCGAGGGCGGCGGCCTGGTCGATCCGATCGCCGTGGCGATCGATCGCGGCATTCCCGTCATGACAGGCGTGCCCACGCGCAATCTTGCCGCGTGGCGCGCATTCGCCGGCGACCTCGCGGTCGAATTCGCAGGCGATTTCGGCGCAATCGCGGACTGGCTCGATCTTGTTTGCGCCCGGCCGATAGCCTCCGCGCCTCTGCTCAAAGCTTCTTGAAGCTGCGTCAATTCCTGCCTTCGAACTAAAGTTGGTAGATTGGCATCGCGGCCACCGCGGTGTTAGACAGCTTGCATGCCAACCGGCTGAAGCAGGCCGGCCAGGATGGGATGGAGCCAAGCAATGAAAAACATCGGCCACTTCATTGGCGGCAAGGCCGTCGAGGGCACCTCGGGCCGCACCGCCGACGTCTTCAACCCGGATACCGGTGAGGTCCGCGCCAAGGTGGCGCTTGCGTCGAAAGCGGAGGTCGAGAAGGCGATCGCCAATGCCGAGGCCGCGCAGGGCGAATGGGCCGCGACCAATCCGCAGCGCCGCGCGCGCGTGATGTTTAAGTTCCTCGAACTGATCGCGAGGGAAACCGATTCGCTTGCGGCCATGCTGTCGTCGGAGCACGGCAAGACCATTCCGGACGCCAAGGGCGACATTCAGCGCGGCGTCGAGGTGGTCGAATTCGCCTGCGGCATCCCGCAACTGATGAAGGGCGAGTACACCGAAGGCGCAGGCCCGGCGATCGATCTCTATTCGATCCGCCAGCCACTCGGCGTCGTCGCCGGCATCACGCCGTTCAATTTTCCGGCCATGATCCCGATGTGGAAGTTCGCGCCGGCGATCGCCTGCGGCAACGCTTTCATCCTGAAGCCGTCGGAGCGTGACCCGTCGGTGCCGATGCGGCTCGCCGAATTGATGCTGGCAGCCGGCTTGCCGCCGGGCGTGCTCAACGTCGTCAACGGCGACAAGGAGGCGGTCGATGCGATCCTGACCGATCGTCGCGTCAAAGCGGTCGGCTTCGTCGGCTCGACCGCGATCGCATCCTATGTCTATGCCACCGGCTGCGCCCACGGCAAACGCGTGCAGTGCTTTGGCGGCGCCAAGAACCACATGATCGTGATGCCGGATGCCGACATGGACCAGGCGGTCGATGCCTTGATCGGCGCCGGCTACGGCTCGGCCGGCGAACGCTGCATGGCGGTGTCGGTCGCGGTCCCGGTCGGCAAGGCGACCGCCGACAAGCTGATCGAGAAACTGATCCCGCGCGTCGAGGGCTTGAAGATCGGTCTCTCCACCGACACCCAGGCCGACTACGGCCCGATGGTGACGCGTGAGCAGGTTAACCGCGTCAAGAACTACGTCGACGTCGGCTTGAAGGAAGGCGCGAAGCTCCTGGTCGACGGTCGCAATTTCAAGATGCAGGGCTACGAGAACGGTTTCTTCATGGGTGGTTGCCTGTTCGACGACGTGACGCCGAACATGCGCATCTATCGGGAAGAGATCTTTGGCCCCGTGCTTTCGGTGGTGCGGGCCAAGAACTACGACGAGGCGGTGCGGCTGCCATCCGAGCATGAGTACGGCAACGGCGTTGCGATCTTCACCCGCGACGGCGACGCCGCGCGCGACTTCACTAGCCGCGTCAATGTCGGCATGGTCGGCGTCAACGTGCCGATTCCGGTGCCACTCGCCTACTACACTTTTGGGGGCTGGAAACAATCAGGGTTCGGTGACCTCAACCAGCACGGCCCGGATTCGATTCGTTTCTACACTAAGACCAAGACCGTGACCTCGCGCTGGCCGTCTGGCATCAAGGAAGGCGCGGAGTTTTCGATCCCGACGATGCGGTGAGAGGGCCGGCGCCTACTGCGCGCTGACGTGCGTGCGCTCGGACGCTTCGGCGATCGAGCGAGGCGCATGCAGCCGATGTGCCTCGGTCAGGTGGACGATCTTGCCGGCGGCGACCACGGCAACGACGCGCGGGCGCAGCGCTTCGCCGGCGTCGACCAGGATGACGTCGGCCCGTCTGCCCGCTGCGAGGTTGCCGCGGTCGTCGAGGCCTGCGGCGATCGCAGGGGCGCTTGACACCAGCGACCACGCCTCGCTGAGCGGCGCGACGCGGTCGGCGGCGAGGCGGAACGGCGCCAGCAGTGTCGCCGGATAATAGTAGTCCGACGCCAGGATCGAGCAGAGGCCTTTTTCGACCATCGCAGCAGCACTGGTCCAGCCGGTGTGGCTGCCGCCGCGCACCACGTTCGGCGCGCCGAACACGGTGAGGTCGCCGCCGGCGATCGCCTCGCGCGCGGTCGCCTCGTTGGTCGGAAATTCCGAAACCGCGATGCCGAGCGACCGATAGGCGATGCGTTGCAGCGGGCTCTCGTCGTCATGCGAGAGCATGCGTACGCCGGCCGCTCGCGCGCTCGCGGCCAGCCTCATGATGCAGGGTTGCACCTCGTCGGCGCGCGCCGCGGTCCGCTCGACCAGAGCATCGAATTCCTGATCGCTCAAACCGGTACGCACGACCATGCCGCCGCGCTTCTGCGGTCTGGTCGTGTCGATCATCGCCTGCTGCATATGATCGTTGAAGGCGAGCAGCCCGATCTGCCGCTCGCTAAGCCACTGTTGCAGCGTTGGCTCGGCGTTGAGGTTGTAGGTTTCGTGGCGGAGATGCAGCCTGGTGTCGGCCGCGAGCTTCGCGCGCGCCGCGGCCAGCGCCTTGACGAAGCGGTGGGCATTGTCGGCGCCGCGCAGGCCCGGCTCCCACGACCAGGTCAGGCCGTGAAACACTGTGGTGATACCGTTGGCGATTGCCTGCCGATCGCTGTCAACCAGCGCAATGTCCATGGCGAAGTCTACGCCGGGGCGCGGCATGATCTGGCGTTCGAAAGCGTCGCCGTGGATGTCGACGATCCCCGGAAGCACCAGCAGGTCGCGCGCATCCAGCCGCGGCAGATTGCGCGCCGCGCTCGACGACAACGCCGCGATCTTGCCGCCCGACACCGTCAGCGTGCCTTCGACGAATGCTCCATCGTGGAGCAATTCTCCGCCCTCGATTGCAATATCCATCACCTACCCCTGGCGCCCGCCGTGCGGTTGGTCTCGCTGCCGGCTCGCGCCTCATATTTGGCGAGAAAGCTTTCGATGTCGAGCTTGCGGAAGTCCGGCAGCGCTTCGCGCAGCTGCCCGCGATCCCAATTCCACCAGGCCAGTTTGGCCAGTCGATCGCGACGCTCTCCGTGAATCGCCGCCGAATAATGCGGGCGGGATTGCCGCCAACGATGGTATAGGCCGGCACGTCCTTGGTGACGATGGCGCCGGCTGCGATCACTGCGCCGGTGCCGACGTTGCGGCCGGGCAGGACAATCGCGCCGTGGCCGATCCAGACGTCATGGCCGATGTGGACGTGATGCTGCCGCCGCCAATCGAAGAACTCCGCTTCATCCGGCTCGCCTGGAAAATAGGCGCTGGAGCGGTAGGTGAAATGCGATTGCGTCGCCCGCAGCATCGGGTGGTTGCCTGGATTGATCCGCGTCATCGCAGCGATCGAGCAGAATTTTCCGATCGTCGTGTAGGTGATTTGGCTGTCGTTCACGACATAGGAGTAATCGCCCATCGTCACTTCGAGCAGGATGGCGCGGGCACCGACCTCGGTGTAGGCGCCGAGGGACGAGTCCTTCACCCGTGCCGAGGGGTCGATGGTCGGATCGTTCGACAGGGTCTTTCCGGCCATCGCGCTGAGTTCCGTGTCTCAATTACTGAAGCAATATTGTCGGGTAGGGCCTGATTGTTGGGCAGGGCCCGCTTCATCGAAAGGGATGGTGACAGTCCGGTGACAATTCGATGACGGTTCTGCTTTTTCGCGTTGTCCCAGCTTCTTTGCACTGCAGCAGGTCCGCTGTCACAAACTTATTAAACAGACGCGTTAGCGCTAAGTCCAAATGGACAGGAAAGCGCAGACATGCTTGTTGTCGATCAACTGACGCGTCGGTTCGGCGACAAGGCTGCGGTCGACAAGGCGTCTTTCGCCGATCGCGCCCGGCAGCTTCGTTGGCGTCATCGGCCGATCCGGCGCCGGCAAGTCGACCTTGCTGCGCATGATCAACCGTTTGACCGAGCCCAGCGAAGGCCGGATCCTGTTCGACGGCGTCGACGTCACCGCGCTGCGCGGCCGCGATGTGCAGAAATGGCGGGCGCGTGCCGCCATGATCTTCCAGCAGTTCAACCTGGTCGGCCGGCTCGACGTGCTGACCAACGTCCTGATGGGCCGGCTCGACAAGGTGCCGACCTGGCGGTCGCTGCTGCAGACGTGGCCGGCCGAAGACAAGGCGATTGCGTTCTCGGCGCTCGAGCAATTCGATATCGCGCCGCTCGCCGCGCAACGGGTCGATCAGCTCTCCGGCGGCCAGCAGCAGCGCGTCGCCATCGCCCGCGCGTTGGTGCAGGAGCCCGACATCATTCTCGCCGACGAGCCGATCGCCTCGCTCGATCCGCGCAACACAAAGATCGTTATGGATGCGCTGCTGCGCATCAACAAGCATTTCGGCATTGCGGTGCTTTGCAATCTTCATTCGCTCGACCTCGCGCGCAGCTATTGCGACCGCCTGATCGGCATGTCGGCGGGCCGCGTCGTGTTCGACGGCGCGCCGGCGGAACTGACCGATCACATCGCGCGTGAGCTCTACGATCTCGAAGCCAACGAAGTGCTCGGCGCTGCGTCCGCTGACGTGCCAGATGCTGCCGGCGTGCCCGCGATCCGCGGCGTCGCCGCCTGACCGGCGCAAGAAATCTGCAAGTCAAGTCAAAGCGTCAAGACCATTCAATTTAAACGGGGAAGAGGAGATAGGACGTCATGATCGATCGTCGCCAGACGTCGGAAGTGTCATTACCAGCGCCGCAGCAGTGCTGTTTGCCGCGACCACTGCACAGGCCCAGGACTACAAGGCCAAATATCCCGAGCTGACCTTCGCGGTGGTTCCAGCCGAGAACGCTTCGGGCGTGATCGATCGCTGGACGCCGTTCGCCGAGTATCTGTCGAAGCAACTCGGCGTGAAGGTGACGCTGCGCGTCGCCAACGACTACGCCGCTGTCATCGAGGGTCAGCGTGCCGGCAACATCCAGATCGCCTATTACGGACCGGCGTCGTTCTCGCGGGCCCGCGTCACCGGCGTCAAGACCGACGCTTTTGCGATCGACGTCAACAGCGATGGCACCAAGGGCTACTACTCGGTGTTCTACGTGCTCGCCAAGAGCCCGTACCAGAAGCTGGAAGACCTGAAGGGCAAGAACCTCGGCCTGGTCGATCCGAACTCGACCTCCGGCAACAATATGCCGCGCTTCAAGATGAACCAGATGGGCGGTCGACCCCGATGCCTTCTTCTCGAAGGTGGTGTTCACCGGCAGTCACGAGAACGCGGTGCTGGCGCTGGCGCAGGGCACGGTCGACGTCGCCGCCAACTGGTGGAACGCGGACGACGATTCCAACCTGACCCGCATGCTCGGCAAGGGCATGGTGAAGAATACCGACGGTACGCCGATGAAGAAGGAAGATTTCCGCATCATCGTGAAGTCGGATCTCATCATCAACTCGCCCTATGCCTATCTTAGCGAATTGCCCGACGACCTGAAGGCGGCGATCCGCAAGGCGTTCTTCGATGCGGCCAAGAACGACAAGGCGATGTTCGACAAGCTGTCGGACGGCAAGAATCGCCCGTGGGAGCCGATCGCCAACGCGGACTACGACAAGACGATCGAGTTGATCACCTTTGTCGATAACCTGCGCAAGAAGGCGTCCTGATCGCAGCGATGCCGGATCGCGCTTGACCGGCGCAATCCGGCAGCGACCGGCCGGACAGTGACCACTGCCATACCCAGCCTGCCGCCGGCGCAAATAGCTGCGCTTGCGGCAAGCTATGACAAGGCCATCGCACGGCGGCGGCTCCGCTTCTTTGGCGGTGTCGCCGCCTTTGCCTGCCTTTTGCTATTGGCTGCCGTCGGTGCCGAAGTTTCGCTCG
Source organism: uncultured Alphaproteobacteria bacterium (assembly GCA_963763485.1). GTDB lineage: Bacteria > Pseudomonadota > Alphaproteobacteria > Rhizobiales > Xanthobacteraceae > CAWCKS01. The sequence continues at coordinate 860,629 of CAVXOW010000005.1, forward strand.
CGACGTTCTTTGCCAAGCTCGGCAATTTCACCAGCTACTTCTACCGCATCCTGCACCTCGACAATGGCAAGTGGGTCTGGACCGACTTTGTCGAGTGGTTCTGGGGGCTGAAGAAGTGGCTGTTCATGCTGTTCGAGACGGTTTTGATCGCCTATGTGGGGACGATCGCCGGTGCCGTTTTGGCGTTTGGCCTCAATTTTATTGCGGCGCGCAATACCGCGCCGCGTGCCTGGTCGCGCGTTGTCGTCTTACGGTTTATGGAGTTTTGCCGCACGGTACCCGGGATCGTGTTCGCCTTGATCTTCGTGATCGCCTTCGGGCTTGGGCCGATGGCGGGCGTGTTCGCGGTCACGATTCATGTGGTCGGCGCGCTGGGTAAACAATATCTCGAGGTCGTCGAGAACATCGACATGAAGCCGGTCGAGGGCGTACGTGCCACGGGCGCGAGCTGGATTGCCGGCATCCGTTTTGCCGTCGTGCCGCAGGTGATGGCTGGCTTTGCCAGTCTCTCGCTGCTGCGCTTTGAGATCAACGTGCGTGAGGCGTCGGTGATGGGCTTCGTCGGCGCCGGCGGCATCGGCCAGGAGCTCCTGGTCGCGATCCGAAAATTCTACTATTCCGACGTCAGCGCGATCCTGATTCTGATCATTTTTTTGGTATTTGCGATTGACATCGGCACCGGCTACCTGCGCCACCGCCTGATCGGCCTGGAACACACGAGATGAGCCGCCTGCCGATCGCCCAGGATGCCGAGGCGAAGCTTGCGCAGGTCTATCGCTTGTCGTTTGCGCGCCGCAATGGTGTCTACGTCGTCGCGGCAGCTGCCCTGGCGTTATTCGCTTTCGGCTTATGGTACCTGGACTTCTCGCTGACCAAGACGATCAAGGGCCTCGCGCAGTTCGGCTGGATCGTCGCGTTGATGCTGCCACCGAACCCGGGAACGGCGCTGCCGTCGTACCTCTCAGCGATGGGCGAGACGCTGTCGATCGCGCTGCTCGGCACAACACTTGCGGCCATATTTGCGCTGCCTTTCAGCCTGCTGGCCGCTCGTAACCTGGTCCCCTCGGCATTGCTGCGCTTTCCGACTCGCCGCTTCTTCGATTCGATCCGCGGCGTCGACACCCTGATCTGGGCGCTTGTGTGGATCAACGTCGTCGGCCTCGGCCCGTTTGCCGGCGTACTGGCGATCGCGACCTCGGATTTCGGTGCATTCGGCAAGTTGTTCTCCGAAGCGATCGAGACCGCCGACCGCAAGCCGGTCGAGGGCGTGCGCGCTGCCGGCGGCAGCCCGTTGCACGAGATCCGCTTCGCTCTGTTGCCCCAGGTCTTGCCGGTTATCGCCGGCCAGGTGCTCTACTTCATCGAGTTCGAACACCCGCTCGGCGACCATCATCGGCATTGTCGGCGCCGGCGGCATCGGCTTGCAGCTCGCCGAGCAGATCCGCGTGCTGGAATGGCAGCACGTCTCGTTCCTGATCCTGATGATCCTGGTCGCGGTCGCGGTGATCGACTTCGTATCAAAGCGCCTGCGCTTTGCCATCATCGGTCGGCCGGCGACCGCGGTGCACTAATTCTCCACCACAAACGTTACGCGCTCAGCGGCGAAGCGCGAGTGGGTCGTCAGGATTGGCGTGCCGTCGAGATCGACGTCGATCGCTTCGATGATCATCACCGGATTGCCCGGCGCGAGGGCCAGCATTGCAGCGTCAGTAGCGTCGACCAGGCCTGCCGTGAGTTTGGTTGTTTTGCGCCGGTAGTCGTTGACACCGTAGTGCGCGAGCAGTCGCGTGATCGATCGCACGCGCTGATAAGCCTTGCCGGCATCGGGAAAGCGCTCGGCGGGTAGCCACGTCGTGCCGCGACTGATCGGTGTTCGGTCCGCGAAGCGGCGCGTATCGAGCCTGACCAGCGCCGTACCAAGCGCGAGCTCGAGCCGCCGCGCCAAATCACGGTCGGCGGTCTCGAGCTTGCTTGCGATCAGCTCAGCGCGCGGCTCACGGCCGCCGGCGCCGACGATCTCGGAAAATCGCGTGCGTGCGCGCAACGGATAGGGAATCGGCCGCGCCTCGACATAGGTGCCGCTGCCACGCTCGGCGCGTACCAGGCCGCGCTCGGCGAGCGTCGCCAATGCGCGCCGTACGGTATGGCGATTGACCTTGTAGCTCTCCGCGATCTCGGTTTCGGCCGGCAGCTTCTCGCCCGACGGATAGACACCGGCGGTGATGCCGTGCTCGATCAAATCGGCGACGCGGCGCCATAGCGCCACGCCCGAGGTCGCGTGCTCAGTTTCGGTCATTGCACCATCAATTCACAGGCCGGTCACATCAGCCGATGTCATCAAAAAGTCATTGGCGCGCTCGGCCAAAGTTGTCTATAATTATAGACAACTTGATTTTAAACTGCAAGCCACCGGGCAGGCCGTGATTTAAGGAACCAGGATCGTGACGCCAGATCAGGATATGCAGGCAAGGCGGCGGACCGCGATGGCGGTGCTTGTCCATGCCGACACCATCGAGTTGGCGCGCCGCGTCGCCGCGCTGCCGGCGCCGCCGCATCGCTCGGTGCGCGCCCCCGAAAACGGCCTTGTCATGGTGCGCGGCCGCATCGGCGGCGACGGCGCGCCGTTCAATCTTGGCGAGGCGACGGTGTCGCGCGCTGCCGTTCGCCTCGAGTCCGGCGAGGTCGGCTTCGGCTATGTGCTCGGACGGGATGGCGAGAAGGCGCGGCTGATTGCGCTGTGCGACGCGTTGATCCAGTCGAAGAGCCACGGCGATGCGCTGCAAACCGACGTGGTGGCGCCGCTGCGCGACAAGCTTGATGCGCAGCGTGCGCTGCGGGCAGAGCAATCGGCTGCTACAAAGGTTGATTTCTACACGATGGTGCGGGGCGAAGGTTGAGGTTGGAGCGTCGAGGTTGAATTATGGCCCTCATTGAAGAACTCGGCAGCGGCTTTGCCGACAAGGTGCGTTCGGCGCAGTCGACCTTTCGCGCCGTGATGGATGCGATGGCACGGCCCGGCACGGTCCAGCGCATCACGGCGTGGCTCGACGCGCCGCCGCCGCTGACCGCTGCGACCGCGGCCATCGCGCTGACCCTGTTCGACCATGATACGCCGATCTGGCTTGACGACGCGTTCGCCTCGTCGCCGCATATCGCCAGGTGGCTGCGCTTTCACACCAGCGCGCCGATCACCGCTGAGTCGCGCTACGCCACCTACGCGTTGATCTGCGATCCTCTGGCTTTGCCGGATTTTGCCAACTTCTCACTCGGTAGCGACGAATATCCCGATCGATCCACCACGCTGATTTTGCAGCTGGAGACGCTGGCGAAAGGTCCGGCGTTACAGCTGACCGGTCCGGGTATCAAGGATAGCGAGATTCTGCGCGCGAGTTGCCTGCCGGCCGATCTCGCCGGGCGGCTGTCACAAAATCAAAAGATATTCCCGCGGGGCGTCGATCTCATTCTCGTGGCGAGCGACGGTGTCGCCGCGCTGCCGCGCACCACGCGCGCAACGCCGATCGAGGCTTGAGCCATGTATGTCGCAGTCAAGGGTGGTGAACGCGCCATCGAGAACGCTCACCGGCTGCTCGCGCATGAGCGGCGCGGCGACCAGAGCGTGCTGGAGCTGTCGCTCGACCAGATTTCGGAGCAACTCTCGCTCGGCGTTGACCGGGTGATGGCGGAGGGCTCACTGTATGACCGCGAACTCGCGGCGCTCGCGATCAAGCAGGCGCGCGGCGACATGATCGAGGCGATCTTCTTGGCTCGGGCGTTCCGCGCCACGCTGCCGCGATTCGGGATGACCGAAGCCGTCGACACCGGCGCGATGCAGGTGCAGCGGCGAGTCTCATCGACCTTCAAGGATATTCCGGGTGGCCAGGTGCTCGGGCCGACGTTCGACTATACGCATCGGCTGCTCGATCCGACGCTGGCGGCAGGGAGCGCTCCACCGGAACCGGCGACCGCGCCGGCGCCTGAAACGCCGATGCCGCGTGTCACCGACATCCTGAAAAGCGACGGGCTGATCGAGCCATCGCCGCAAGAGGAGAAGGGCAAGCCGGTCGGCGATCTTACCCGCGAGCCGCTCAACTTCCCTGCCGACCGCGATCTCCGCCTGCAGAATCTCGCACGTGGCGACGAAGGCTTTTTGCTCGCGCTCGGCTACTCGACCCAGCGCGGTTACGGCCGCACTCATCCATTCGCCGGTGAAATCCGGTTTGGCGAGGTCGAAGTCGAGTTCTTCGCCGAGGACGCCGGCTTCTGTGTGCCGCTCGGCGCGGTCGCGGTGACCGAGTGCCAGATGGTCAACCAGTTCAAGGGCTCGGCCACGGAGGCGCCGTGTTTCACCCGTGGCTATGGGCTCGCCTTCGGCCAGTCTGAGCGCAAGACCATGGCGATGGCGCTGGTCGATCGTGCGCTGCGTGCCCGCGAGCTCGGCGAGGACCTTGTCGCGCCGGCGCAGGACGAGGAATTTGTGATGTCGCATTCCGACAACGTGCAGTCGACCGGCTTCGTCGAGCACCTGAAGCTGCCGCACTATGTTGACTTCCAGTCCGAGCTTGGTTTGCTGCGCAAACTGCGCGCCGAGTTCGAGCAGGCCGCTGATCAGAGCGACCCGTTGCGGGAGGCCGCGGAATGAATGCGCCAGCCGCCACCTACAACTTTGCCTATCTCGACGAGCAGACCAAGCGGATGATCCGCCGCGCGATCCTGAAAGCGATTGCGATTCCCGGCTATCAAGTGCCGTTCGCGAGCCGCGAGATGCCGATGCCCTACGGATGGGGCACCGGCGGCGTCCAGGTCACCGCCTCGATCCTGGGCCCTGACGACGTGCTGAAGGTGATCGATCAGGGCTCCGACGACACCACCAACGCGATCTCGATCCGCAAGTTTTTTGAAAAGACCGCGGCTGTGAAGACGACGACCGCCACCAAAGACGCAACCGTGATCCAGACCCGGCACCGCATTCCGGAAGAGCCGCTGCACGACAGGCAGGTGCTGGTCTATCAGGTGCCGATCCCCGAGCCGCTGCGCTTCCTCGAGCCGCGCGAGACCGAGACGCGGCGCATGCATGCGCTCTCAGAATACGGCCTGATGCATGTCAAGCTTTACGAGGATATTGCCCGCTTCGGTCACATCGCGACGTCCTACGCCTATCCGGTGAAGGTCAATGCGCGTTACGTGATGGACCCGTCGCCGACGCCAAAATTCGACAATCCGAAGATGGACAACTGCGAGGCGCTGCAATTGTTCGGCGCCGGCCGCGAAAAACGCATCTACGCGGTGCCGCCGCACACCAAGGTGGTGTCGCTCGATTTCGAGGACCATCCGTTCTCGCGCTATCGGCATGACGCGCCGTGCGCGCTGTGCGGCGCGGGCGATTCCTATCTCGACGAGATCGTCACCGACGATCGCGGCGGGCGGATGTTCGTCTGCTCCGACACCGACTATTGCGAAAAGCGACGCGCTGACGGGCATCGCGGCACCGAAAGCGCGATCGGGCCTGGTCTGGAGGCCAAACATGGCTGAGAACGATAACGACCAGCCGCTGCTGATCGCTGAACAGCTCGGAAAGTCCTACGGCCGCCAACTCGGCTGCCGCGACGTCTCGTTCAAGCTGTACGAAGGCGAGGTGCTCGCGATCGTCGGCGAGTCCGGCTCGGGCAAGACCACGCTGCTGCAGCTGTTGTCGGCTCAGCTGAAACCGACCTCCGGCCGCGTGCTCTATCGCATGCGCGACGGCGTGACCCGCGAACTCGCCTCGCTCGGCGAAGCCGAGCGTCGCTTCCTGTTTCGTACCGACTGGGGCTACGTTCATCAGGACCCCGCGCTGGGCCTTCGAATGGCGGTGTCCGCCGGCGCCAACGTCGGCGAGCGGCTGATGGCGGTGGGCTGGAATCACTATGGCCGGATCCGTGATGCCGCGACGTCATGGCTCGACCGCGTCGAAATCGACAACACCCGCATCGATGACGCGCCGCGCACCTATTCCGGCGGCATGCGCCAGCGCCTGCAGATCGCGCGCAACCTCGTCACCGAGCCGCGCCTCGTCTTCATGGATGAGCCGACCGGTGGCCTCGATGTTTCCGTGCAGGCGCGCCTGCTCGACCTGATGCGGACTCTTGTGGCGGAGCTCCGACTCGCCGCTGTGATCGTGACCCACGATCTCGCGGTGGCACGGCTGCTGTCGCACCGCGTGATGGTGATGAAGGGCGGCGAGGTGATCGAGACCGGTCTCACCGACCAGGTGCTCGACGATCCGCGCGAGCCCTACACCCAGCTGCTCGTGTCCTCGATCCTGCCGGTATGAGATTGAGGATGACGGTAACCATGCTCGAACTCAGCCAGGCCGCAAAGACCTTCACCATGCACCTGCAGGGCGGCGTCGTGCTGCCGGTGATTTCAGGCGTGTCGTTTGCCGTGCGAGCCGGCGAGTGCGTCGTGCTGGCGGGACCGTCGGGTATCGGCAAGTCGTCGATCCTGAAAATGATCTTCGGCAACTACCGCTGCGATACCGGGTGCATCGCAGTCCAGCATCGCGGCGGCGCCGTCGATATCGCCGCGGCCGAGCCGCGCCAGGTGCTCGATATCCGCCGTCATACCATCGGCTATGTCAGCCAGTTCCTGCGCGTGGTGCCGCGGGTGCCGACCATCGACGTGGTTGCCGAGCCGCTAGTCGTGGAGGGAGTCGCGCGCGAGGCTGCACGGGAACGCTCCAGGGAGATGCTGGCGCGGCTGAACATTGGCGAGCGGCTGTGGAGCCTGCCGCCGTCGACCTTCTCCGGCGGCGAGCAGCAGCGCGTCAACATTGCCCGCGGCTTCATCTGCGACCAGCCGATCCTCCTGCTCGACGAGCCGACCGCGTCGCTCGACGCCGCCAACCGCGCCGTCGTTGTCGACCTGATCGGGGAGAAGAAACGCAAGGGTGTCGCCATGGTCGCGATCGTTCACGACGACGACGTCCGCGGCCTGATCGCAGACCGTATCGTCGATGTCGCCACGTTTGCCGCGGCCGCATGATTGAAATGAAAGAGGGCTGATGACTTCTTTACCCGAAACCATCTTTGCCAATGCACGGGTCGTGCTCGCCGACCGCGTCGTCGACCGCGGCTGGGTGGCGCTTGCGGGGGGCAAGATTGCCGAGGTCGGCGAGGGCAGGGCACCGGCCGGCAGCGTCGACGTCGAAGGCGATCTCGTGATGCCCGGTCTCGTCGAACTGCACACCGATCACATCGAGGCGCACTATGTGCCGCGGCCGAAGGTCTACTGGGATCCTGTCGCCGCCGTGGTTTCTTATGACGGCCAGCTTGCGACCTGCGGCATCACCACGGTGATGGATTCGCTTCGGGTCTGGCGCGATGAAGCCGAGGGCGATGTTCACCTCCATGCGACGGTGCTTGCCGATGCGATCGCCCGGGCTCGCGAGGCACGGCTGCTGCGCGCCGATCATTTTCTCCATTTGCGTTGTGAAATACCAATGCCCACAGTGGTTGAGGACGCGAGCGCGCTGGTCACGCGCGACGACATCCGCTTGATGTCACTGATGGACCACACGCCGGGGCAGCGGCAGTTTCGCGACGAAGAAAAACTGCGCACCTACTACCGCGGCAAGAAGGGCGGGCTTAGTGACGACGAGCTCAATGAGCTGTTTGCGAGGCGGTTCGAATATCAACGCAAATATGCCGACAAGAACATGGGCGCGATCATCGCGCTCGCACGCGAGCACAATGTGCCGCTGGCGAGCCACGATGACACCACGGAGGAAAACGTTGCCGACGCGGTCCGTGAAGGCGTGGCAGTCGCCGAATTCCCGACCACGATGGAAGCGGCGCGCGGGCTGCATGAGGCCGGCATCGATATCCTGATGGGCGCGCCCAACGTCGTGCGCGGCGGTTCGCACTCCGGCAACATTGCCGCGATCGATCTTGCCCGCGAGGGCCTGCTCGATATTCTGTCGTCGGACTATATCCCGTCGAGCCTGCTGATGGCGGCCCTGCAGCTTCCCGAGCGCGTGCCTCATATCGATCTTGCCGAAGCGGTGCGCACAGTGACGAAGACCCCGGCGGCCGCCGTCGGCCTCGACGACCGCGGCGAGATCCTGGCCGGCAAGCGCGCCGACGTGATCCGTGTCCATATCGGCGGCGGTGTCCCCGTGGTGCGCTCGGTGTGGCGCGCCGGCCAGCGCGTGGCATGACCGACGCTGAACCGATCGGTCCGGGGCGGCTCGTCCTCGTGGTTGGGCCGAGCGGCGCCGGCAAGGACACGTTGATCGCCATCGCGAAGCGGCACTGCGCCGATGACGAGTACGTCAAATTCCCGCGCCGTGTCGTCACCCGGCCGTCGTCGCAGTTCGAAGACAATCTCGCGATGACGCCGGCGGAGTTTGATGCGGCCGCGGGGCAGGGCGCTTTCGCGCTGCACTGGCGCGCGCACGATCATGCCTACGGTGTTCCACGACAGATTGATGACGAGATCCGCGCCGGCAAAACCGTCGTGGTCAACGTGTCGCGTACCATCATTGCCGATGCGCGCAAGCGTTATGGCAACGTGACGGTCGTATTGATCACCGCGCCAGCGGAGGTCCTTGCCCAGCGCGTTGCGGCACGCAAGCGAGCCAGCGACACGTCGGTGGAGGAGCGCGTGCAGCGCGCGTCGTTGCCGGAATCTGCCACGCCCGACATCCTGATTTCGAACATCGGCTCGGCCGAGGACCACGGCCGCGAGTTGGCCAGGCTGGTCGCGGGCGAGCGCCCAGCGACGAAGCAAATCTCATGACACCGTTTCCACGCTACGCCATCTATTATGTCCCGGCCGCAAGCGACCCGCTATATCAGCTTGGCGCGCAGGCGCTCGGCTATGACGGCTTCACCGGCAAGGACATCGACTTTCCCCGGCAGATCACCCAGCGCATTTCCGATTGGCCCGAGGTGACGACTGATCCGCGCAAATACGCCTTTCACGCCACCCTGAAGGCGCCATTTGCGCTCGCGCCCGGCCGGACCGAAGCGGAGTTGCTCAAAGCCTTTGCCGCATTCGCCGCACCGGCAACGCTGAAAATCCCGTTGGTCGTGAGCTCAATTTCAAGCTTCATCGCCGTCATCCCGTCATCCCCGTCAGCCGAGTTGTCGGCGCTGGCCCAGACCTGCGTTGAGGCGTTTGATGAATTTCGCGCCCCGCTTACAGAGCATGATCGCGCCCGACGCCGGCCGGACCGGCTGAGCGCGCGCCAGGTCGCCCACCTCGATCGCTGGGGTTACCCTTATGTGGCCGACGAATTCCGCTTTCATATGACGTTGACCGGGTCGTTGCCGGGCGAGCGGCACGAAACGATCGTGCCGCTGCTGCGGGAGTTGTTTGCCGGCATCACCGCGACGCCGCGGTCGATCGACCGGATTGCGCTGTTCTATCAGCCCGATGCGGCCTCGCGGTTTCGGATCATTGCCGAGCGCGAGCTGACCGCACGCTAAGCCGCACTGTCATACAAGGCTGTCGCGGCGTTCCGCCGCGGACCGCCACCATTTGGCACGGCAACGCGATCCCCGAACCGCCCGGAGCGGATCCGGGGCATCTCGACCGGCGGGAACGCTGCCGTCTTAGTCTTAGGTTGGCCCGGATCCTGCTTTGACAGACGACGCCCAACCTGATCCATTTCTAGGCACAGGGTTTCCGCAGCAGCGGAGCATCGATTTCCAACGGCATCAGGTAAAGCTCAGGAGCCGATCCCATGAAAGAGCAGGACCTTCGAGATCTGATTTCCGACGTGAAGGCAGGGCGCCTGTCACGGCGGGCCTTCGTGCAGCAGATGATCGGCGTCGGCCTGACCGCGCCGATCGCAGGCATGATGCTGAGCCAGTCGCGGGGTCGCGTGGGGCGCTACCGAGATGCCCTACAAGCCGACCAAGGCCGGCGGTGGCGGCGCGCTCAAGCTGCTGTATTGGCAGGCGGTGACGCTGCTGAACCCGCATTTCGCCGTCGGCACCAAGGACCAGGAAGGTTCCCGCGTGTTCTACGAGCCGCTGGCGGGATGGGACAGCGACGGCAACCTGATTCCGGTCCTGGCCGCCGAGGTTCCGAGCAAGGACAATGATGGCCTGAAGGAAGACGGCCTCTCGGTGGTCTGGAAGCTGAAGAAGGGCGTCAAATGGCATGACGGCACGCCGTTCACCGCCGACGACGTCGTCTTCACCTGGGAATACGCGAAGAACCCGGACACCGCCGCCGTCACGATCGGCAGCTACAAGGACATCAAGGTCGAGAAGATCGACGACTTACCGTTCGGGTGATGTTCGACAAGCCGACGCCGTTCTGGGCCGATGCCTTTGTCGGCATCGAACGGCATGATCATCCCGAAGCATGTGTTTGCCGATTATATCGGCAGCAAGTCGCGCGAGGCCCCGGCCAATTTGAAGCCGGTTGGCACCGGGCCCTACCTGTTCGTCGACTTCAAGCCGGGCGACATGGTGCAGGGCAAACTCAATCCCGATTATCACGTCCCCAACCGGCCGTATTTCGACACGCTGGAGATCAAGGGCGGTGGCGATGCGGTGTCGGCCGCGCGCGCGGTGCTGCAGACCGGCGAATACGACTACGCCTGGAACATGCAGGTGGAGGACGAAATCCTGACTCAGGCTCGAGGCTGGCGGCAACGGCAAGGTCAATATTCACGCGACCGGCAACGTCGAATTCATCACTGCTCAAATCACCGATCCCGGCGGTCGAGGTTGACGGCGAGCGCGCGAGCCTCAAGACCAAGCATCCGCTGTTCTCGCGACCCGGCGGTGCGCCAGGCCATCAACCTGTTGATCGATCGCGACCTCGGTCGAGAAATTCATCTATGGCCGCACCGCGGTCGCCACGGCCAACTTCCTGAACAATCCGGAACGCTTCCGGTCGAAGAGCACCAAGGTCGAGTTCAACATCGAGAAGGCCAACCAGATTCTGGAAGCGGCCGGCTGGAAGAAGGGGGCCGACGGCGTCCGCGCCAAGGACGGCAAGTAGCTGAAATTCGTATTCCAGACCTCGATCAATGCGCCGCGTCAGAAGACCCAGGCCATCATCAAGCAGGCGTGCCAGAAGGCGGGCATCGAGATCGAGCTCAAGTCGGTGGTGGCATCGGTGTTCTTCTCCTCCGACACCGCCAATCCCGACACCTACCCGCATTTCTATTGCGACGCGCAGATGTACACCACCACCATGCCGCAGCCTGATCCGCAGATCTTCATGAACCAGTTCTCTCATGGGAGATGGCGACCAAGGCCAACAAGTGGCAGGGGCGCGATGTCTCGCGCTGGGTGAGCAAGGAATATGACGATATCTACAACCAGGCCGAGCAGGAGCTCGATCCGGTGAAGCGGGCGGCGATGTATATCAAGATGAACGACATGGTCGTCGGCGACAATTATATCCAGCCCGTGGTCTATCGGCCGAGGGTCACGGCGTCTCGCGGGCAATCTGGTCGCCTTCATCAGCGGCTGGGACAACGACCTCTGGCAACTCGCGAGTTGGTACCGCGAAGGCTGAGAGCGTAGTCATGGTGCGTAAAGCCTGACCGGGCAGTGGTGAAGAGCGATGGGAAAATACATTCTCAGACGCCTGCTCATCGCTCTCCCCAGCCTGCTTGGCATCAGCTTCATTCTTTTCATGTTGCTCGCGCTGGCGCCCGGGCGATCCGTTCGGGGAGCTTGCGACCAATCCGAATATTCCGCCGGAAGTGCGCCTCGCGCTGCGGGCAAAATTCGGCATCGATGATCCGATCATCGTGCGTTACTTTCACTGGCTGGTCGCGATGTTGCACGGCGACTGGGGCTTTTCGTTCGCAAGCCGCATCAACGTCGACCAGTTGATCCTGCAGCGCGTGCCGACCACGCTTTATGTGATCGGCACGGCGCAGATACTCGCGCTCGCCATCGCGCTGCCGGTCGGCGTCTACGCGGCGATGCGGCCCTATTCGATGTTCGACCAGATCGCCAATGCCTGCGCCTTCATCGGCTTCTCGCTGCCGACGTTCTTCACCGGGCTGCTGCTGATCCTGATCTTCAGCGTCAATCTCGGCTGGCTGCCGATTCGTCTACCGCGCCGATGTCTCGGCCACCGGCTGGCACTGGTACTGGGAGAAGATCAAGCAGGCGATCATGCCGGTCGCCGTGCTCGGGCTGTTCCAGGCGGCGTCCTACACGCGCTATGTGCGCTCCGCCGTGCTCGACGTGATCCGGCTCGATTACGTCACCACCGCGCGCTCAAAGGGCCTCGCCGAAGGCAAGGTCATCGTCAAGCATGTTGTCCGCAATGCGCTGATCCCGGTGGTGACGCTGGTCGCGCTGCAAATGCCGTCGGTGTTCGGCGGCGCCATCATCACCGAGCAGATCTTTCGCGTGCCCGGTATCGGCTCGCTGCTGATCTCCGCCATCCTCGCCAACGACACGCCCGTCATCATGGCGGTGACGTTCGTGTTCGCCTGTCTCGTCATCCTGTTCAACCTCCTCGCCGATATCATCTATGGCTGGCTTGACCCACGCATCGCCTACCGCTGAAGCGGCGCTGCCGCTCGTGATCGAACTCGCGGCGCGTGTCGCCGCTGTTCGACTCATGGCGGCGTTTCCGTCGCCATCGCCTCGCCGTCGTCAGCATCGTCGATCCTGGTGCTGCTGGCGGCCGCCGTGCTCGCCGGGCCTCTGATCTGGCGCGTGCCGATCAACGAAATCGATTTCACCGCGCGGCTCGCGACGCCGTCGTGGGACCATCCGCTCGGCACCGACGATCTCGGCCAGGATCTTTTGGCGCGGATGCTCTATGGCGGACGGATTTCGCTTGCCGTGGGTTTTGCGGCGATGTGCGTGTCGGTCATCGGTCGGCGTCTTGATCGGCGCGGTCTCCGGCATCTCGCGCGGCAGCATCGATGCCGTGCTGATGTGGATCACCGACCTGTTCCTGTCGCTGCCGCAACTGCCGCTGCTGCTCCTTGTCACGTATCTGTTCCGCGATTTCCTCAAAGGCATCGTCGGCCCGGAAGGCGGCATCTTCATCCTGATCGTGCTGGTGATCGGCAGCTTCCGCTGGATGCCGGTTGCGCGACTGGTGCGCGCTCAGTTCCTGTCATTGCGTGAAAAGGAATTCGTCGAGGCGGCGCGCGCACTTGGCGCCTCGACGACGCGACTGGTGATGAAGCACATCCTTCCGAATGCGCTCGGCCCGGTGATCGTCGCCGGCACCATCGATGTCGCGGCTGCCATCATCGCTGAATCGACACTGTCGTTCCTCGGCCTCGGCTTTCCGCCCGACATTCCGACCTGGGGACGCCTGCTGTTCGACGCCAAGGACTATCTCGACATCGCGCCGCACTGGGCACTGTTCTCGGGCGGCGCGATCTTCCTCACCGTGCTTGCCATCAATTTCATCGGCGACGGATTGCGCGACGTGCTCGATCCGCGGAAGGTCATGTGATGGCTGTTGTTCCCGAGGTGAAGCCCGTGGCGGCGACGTCGCTGCTCGAGATCCGTGGGCTTCAGCACCCATTTCGCCAGCGACGAGGGCATGGTGCATGCCGTCGATGGCGTCGATCTCGCGATCGATCGCGGCGAGACAGTCTGCGTGGTCGGCGAATCCGGCTGCGGCAAGACGGTGACCGCGCTCTCGGTGCTGAAGCTGATCGCGATGCCGCCGGGACGCATCGTCGGCGGGCAGATCCTGTGGCAGGGTCGCGATATCGTGCCGCTGCATGCGGACGAGATGAATCAGATTCGCGCCAAGGAAATCGGCATCATCTTTCAGGAGCCGATGACCTCGCTCAACCCGGTCTATACCGTTGGCGATCAGATCGCCGAGGTGATCCGCGCTGCACGAAGGTTTGAGCCGGCGCGCCGCGCTCGATCGCGCGGTCGAGATGCTGGCGCTGGTGCAGATCCCGAATCCGAAACGGCGCGTGAACGACTATCCGCACCAGTTCTCCGGCGGCATGCGGCAGCGGGTGATGATCGCGATGGCGCTGTCGTGCCGTCCGAAACTGTTGATCGCGGACGAGCCGACCACGGCGCTCGACGTGACGATCCAGGCACAAATCCTCGATCTGCTGCAGGACATGAAGTCGCGGCTCGGCATGTCGATCATGCTGATCACCCACGCCATGGGCGTGGTCGCCGAGGTCGCCCAGCGGGTCGTCGTCATGTACGCCGGCAAGGTGGTGGAGGAAGCCTCCGTCGACCGGCTGTTCGCCAATCCGCGGCATCCCTACACGCAGGGCTTGATCCGCTCGATCCCGCGCCTCGATCTCGCTGCGACACACAGGGCGCGCCTGGAAACCATCGCCGGCGTGGTGCCAAAACTGATCAATCCGCCGGTTGGCTGTCGCTTCGCGCCGCGCTGCCGCTTTGCTACGCCTGAATGCGCTCAAGGCGCAGCCGCCGCTGCGCGAGGTCGAGCCGGGCCATCGAGTCGCCTGCATCCACGCCGAACAGGCGGTCCTGCAATGAGCGAGCCGCTGCTCCGGGTCTGGAATCTGACCAAGGAATTTCCGGTGCAAAGCGGCCTGTTTCGCCGGCAGGCGGCGAGCGTGCATGCGGTCGACGGCGTCGATTTCCATATCGACAGCGGCGAGACGCTGGGCCTCGTCGGCGAATCCGGTTGCGGCAAGTCGACCACCGGGCGCTGCGTGCTGCGGCTGATCGAGCCGACGTCGGGCGAAATCACTTTCGAGGGCCGCAACGTGATTGCGTTGGACGGTAGTGATCTGCGCGCGCTGCGCCGCGACATCCAGATCATCTTCCAGGACCCTTACGCCTCGCTCAATCCGCGGATGACGGTTGGCGCCATCATCGGCGAAGCGCTGATTATCCATCAGCTGACCAAGACCAGGCGCCAGTTCGAAGAGCGCATCGTCGAACTGCTCGAGACTGTCGGTCTGCAGGCCGATCACATGAGCCGGCGGCCGCACGAATTCTCCGGCGGCCAGCGCCAGCGCATCGGCATTGCGCGGGCGCTCGCGGTCGAGCCGAAGCTGATCATTTGCGACGAGCCGGTCTCGGCGCTCGACGTCTCGATCCAGGCCCAGGTCGTCAATCTGCTGGAGGATCTGCAGCAGAAATTCGGACTCGCCTATCTCTTCATCGCCCACGACCTCTCGGTGGTCGAGCACATCTCGCAGCGCGTCGCGGTGATGTATCTCGGCCGCATCGTCGAGATGGCGCCTGGCGCGCGAACTCTACACCTCGCCGCAACATCCCTATACCGAGGCGCTGCTGTCGGCCGTGCCGATCCCCGATCCACAGGTCAAGCGCAAGCGCATTCGCCTCGGCGGCGAAGTGCCAAGTCCGCTCAATCCGCCGTCAGGCTGCCATTTCCACACGCGCTGCCCGATCGCGCAATTCCCGCTGTGCAGCCGCGACACCCCGCCGCTGAAGCAGACGTCCGACGGGCATTGGGTGGCGTGTCACTTGCGCTAATCATTTTGCGCTCAGCAACTCCTCGATCCGGATCGGGAAGCGACGCACGCGAATACCCGTGGCGTGCCAGACCGCGTTGGCGATGGCGCCAGCACTGCCGGTAATGCCGATCTCGCCGACACCCTTGATGCCGAGCGCGTTCACATGAGGATCGTGCTCGTCAACGGTGATGACCTCGAGCGGCGGCACGTCGGCATTCACCGGGATGTGATACTCGGCGAGGTTGGGGTTGAGCGTCCGGCCGGAGCGCCGGTCCATGATCGCCTCTTCATGGAGCGCAAACGACAGGCCCCAGATCATGCCGCCATTGAGCTGGCTCTGCACCAGTTTTGGATTGATGATCCGCCCGGCCGCAAACGCGCCGACCATCCGCGTTGCACGAATCTGGCCAAGGTCCGGATCGACCTTCACCTCCGCAAACACCGCGCCATGCGCATGCATGGCGTAGATCGATTGCGCTGCAGGGTCCATCGCGCCCTTGCCGCGGCCTTCGATTTCTTTCAGGCCCGCGCGATTGAGGATGTCGCTGTAACTCTCGCTTCGTGCTTCGTCATCGCGACGATGCAGGCGTCCGCTGCGCGCAATCACCCCGGCATTGCCGGCACCGAATAGCGGTGAGCGCTGGTCGCCGGTCGCAAGATCGATGAGCCTGGCAATCACGGTGGCGCCCGCATCCTGGATCGCTGCGCCGGCTGTGGCGGTGTGGGCCGAGCCGCCGGCGATGCCGCCATCCGGCAGGTCCGACGTGCCAGCCCTGAACTCGACCCTGTCGAGGTCAAGTGCAAGTCCATCGGCTGCGATCTGCGCGAACGCGGTCCAGGCGCCCTGGCCCATGTCGTGGGTTCCGCATTCGACGAGACCCGATCCGTCGTTGCGGATCACAGCGCGCGCCTCGGCCAGGAACATCAGCGCCGGGAAGATCGCGGTGCCGACACCCCAGCCGACCAGCAGGCCATCCTTGTCGCGCATCTGCCGCGGCTCCAGCGGCCGTTTGGACCAGCCGAAGCGTTCAGCGCCTCGCGCATAGCATTCACGCAGCGCCTTGGATGAGAACGGCTTGCCGGTAATCGGCTCGACCTCGGCATAGTTCTTGATGCGGAACGCCAGCGGGTCCATGCGGCAAGCCCACGCTGCCTCATCGATGGCATTCTCCAGCGCCATCGAGCCCGGTGCTTCGCCCGGCGCGCGCATGAACAGCGGCGTTCCGGTATCGATGCGCACGGCTTCGTGCGAAACCGCGATGGCAGGGCTGGCATAGAGTGCGTCGGATGCGTTCGCGGCCGGCTCGTAGAAATCGTCATACGTGCTTGTCGCGATCTTTGCGTGATGGGTGATGGCGGTGAGACGGCCGTCGGCGATCGGCGCCAATCCGCATGGTCTGGCGGGTCGGCGACCGATGACCGACCGGCCCGTACATCTGGTCACGGCGCAGCACGAGTTTGACGGGACGGCCGACCAGCCTAGCTGCCATGATGCCGAGCATCTGCGGGCCTGCCGCCGATCCTTTTGAGCCAAAGCCGCCGCCGAGAAACGGACTGCGGATGTGGATCTTGTCCGGGGCAACACCGAACAAGCCCGCAATGCGCCCGCGGGTCATGACCAACCCTTGCGTCGGCATATCGATCGACAGCTTGTCACCATCAAAGGCCACGACGATCGCATGCGGCTCCATCGCGTTGTGATATTGCCGCGACGTCTCGTACGTCGCTTCGATCACCGTCGCGGCCCCGGCCAACGCCGCTTCAACGTCGCCATGCCTTACAATCGGCGGGTTGCCGACGCCGACCGCGGGCGGCACGTAGCTATCGCCCGCATCGAGACCGATGCGCGCCGGCTCAGCCTGATAGCGTGGCGATAGCAAGGTCGCGCCTTCGCTGGCTGCCTCGAGCGTTTCGGCGATAACCACTGCGATCGGCTGGTTTGCGTAGCGCACGGAGTCGTTCTGCAGGAGATCGAGCCGGAACATCAGCGGATTGGTCTTGGCGTCCGGATCGTCCACAAGCTGCGGTTTGTGTGCCGGCGTCATGACATCGACCACGCCGGGATGGCGCTTTGCGCCATCGACGTCGAGGAAGGTGACGCGCCCACGCGCTATGCTGCTGGTCGCGATGACCGCGTAGAGCATGCCGGGCAAATGATTGTCGGCGGCAAAACGCGCTTCACCGCGGACCTTCAGGACGCCGTCGCGCCGGGTCAGCGGCTGGCCGATGTTGGAGCCGTGACGGGTATGAGCAGGAGCTTGGCTCAGGCGGAGCTCAGGCATGTTGAAGTACTCCGGCGACGGGAGAAAATGGTGAGGCGGGTAGGGCAGGCAGCTGTTCAGGCGTTCCGGCGGCGGCAAGCGTCAGTGCGCGTACGATGATCCGTCGCGCAAGCTCGATCTTGAAGGCGTTGTCGCCGGATGGTTTTGCGTCGGCGAGAGCGGCCATGGCGACTTGGCCAAAGGTGACAGCATTCGGTTTGGCGCCGACGAGAATCGTCTCGGCCTCGCGTACGCGCCACGGCTTTGCGGCGACACCGCCGAGCGCAAGGCGTGCTTCCTTGATCGTGTCTCGCTCGACCCGCAGCGCAGCCGCGGCCGACACCAGCGCGAACGCATAGGACGTGCGCTCGCGGACCTTCAGGTAACGCGCATGCGGGGCGAAGTGGCGTGCTTCGGCCGGCAGTCGCACCGCAGTGATCAGGTCGCCAGACTCGAGCACGCTATCGTGTTCCGGTGCGGCATCAGGCAGGCGATGCAGTGCGTCCAGCGCAATCTCGCGCCGGCCGTTGCGTCCCTCGATCTCGACCACGGCGTCGAGCGCGACCAGCGGCACGCAGAAATCGGAAGGATGCGTCGCGATACAAGCGTCACTCCAGCCCAGGATGGCGTGCAGGCGGTTCTCGCCGCCGCGGGCATCGCAGCCCGAGCCAGGCTGGCGTTTGTTGCACGCGCTCGCGGCGTCGTAGAAATAGGCGCACCGCGTTCGCTGCATCAGATTGCCGCCGACGGTCGCCGCATTGCGCAGCTGCGCGGAGGCGCCCGACAACAGCGCTTCGGCAACGGCAGGGTAAGCGCGCGCAAAATCCTGGTCGTGGGCGAGATCGGCATTGCGGACGAGCGCGCCGACGCGAACGCTACCGTCAGGCAGATGCTCGATGCGGTCGAGGCCTTTCAGGCGCGTCACGTCAACCAGCCGCTCGGGGCGCGCGACGTTGCCCTTCATCAGATCGAGCAGATTGGTGCCGGCTGCGAGATAGGTTGCGTCCGGCGCCGCGGCCGCCGCGATCGCTTCGGCGATCGTCGTCGGCCTGATGTACTCAAAAGTCTTCATGCGGAGCGCCTCTGGTCGGCTGTGGTGATGGCCTCGTGCGCCTCGAGCACGGCATCGACGATTCCGGCATAGGCGCCGCAGCGGCAGAGGTTGCCGCTCATGCCTTCACGCACGCGCTCGGGATCGTCGCCGGCCTGGCCTTCGCGGATCAAACCGATCGCGCTCATGATCTGGCCAGGCGTGCAGAATCCGCACTGCAGGGCATCATGGGCGACGAACGCGGCCTGCACGGGGTCAAGGATATCGCCGCGCGCGACGCCCTCGATCGTCAGCACATCGGCGCCGTCACAACTCAGCGCCAGCGTAAGGCATGAATTGACCCGCCGGCCATCGACCAGCACAGTACAGGCGCCGCATTGTCCGCGGTCGCAGCCCTTCTTCGTTCCGGTCAGGTGCAGGCGTTCGCGCAACAGGTCGAGCAGCGTGACGCGCGGGTCATCAAGCTCGATATTGTGCCGTTCGCCGTTGACGGTGAGGTTGATGGCGTAACTCATCTCAAGGGTTCCGATCATGCTATGGTCGAATGGAATTGCATGCGCGCCAGCGAAGCCGGCCCGGCCTTGTCGATTGATGGCGATGCATTTAGGAGTGCAGATGACTAACCTGTCCCGCCGCGATCACATTTGAATCTGCCGCCGGGATTGAATTTGGTACTCGTACTCACAGGAAGCATTATACGGAGGCATCCTCCGTTTTGCAAGAGGGCGTCGATGCGCATAGCCTTCGAATGAGCGATCAAGCTGTCGTGACCGCACGAAAGCCGCGCGCCGATGCCGCGCGCAACCGCGAGCGGGTGCTCGAGGCTGCCAAGGTGGTGTTCAGCACCGGCGGGCCGGACGCGAGCCTCGAGGCGGTGGCGAAGCGGGCGGGCGTCGGCATCGGCACTCTGTACCGGCATTTCCCGACGCGCGAAGCGTTGTTCGAGGCGGTCTACCGACGCGAGGTCGAGCAGCTCAGCGAACTGGCCGAGCAATTGAAGAACGAGGCGTCACCGGTCGAGGCGCTGCGGCGCTGGTTGCGTTCCAATGTCGAATTCGTCGCGACCAAGAAAGGGATGGCAGCGGCGCTCGCGCTCGCCGCGCATGGCATGTCTGAGCTGCATGCGTATTCGTCTGATCGCCTAGGCAAGGCGATTGGGGCGTTGCTGGACCGCGCGGCCACGGCGGGCGAGATCCGCGCTGACGTGGAACCGGCCGACGTTCTGCGCGCGCTGGTCGGCATGTGTTACATGAACGATCAGCCGGGCTGGCAGGCCAGCGTGAATCGGCTGCTCGACATCTTTGTCGACGGCTTGCGCGTCCAGCCGGCGCGGAAGCGGCAGCCAACCTCGCATAGCGCAAAATCGGCTGGAAAGGCCGTGTCCCGCCCACCGCGGCAGGTTCGTGGCCGACGCCAAAATCGCCGCTGACATTGAGCTAGAGCAAATCCCGAGGGTTGGTGAGGGCTTAACTTGCCTGTGCCTCGCGCACGGCAGCGAAACTCGCCCCCCGAAAAGGAAGCAATCGATGCCGCGGCAAAGGGACTACTCCGGGCCCGCGATCTTCTCATACGGCTTCCGGCCGTTCTTCTTCTTTGGGTCGATCTATGCCGCCGTCGCCGTGATGGTGTGGCTCCCGGTATTCCACGGCCACTTCGAACTGGTGACGGCATTTGCGCCGCGGGACTGGCACGTCCACGAGATGCTGTTCGGCTATGCGGCGGCTGTTGTCACGGGCTTCCTGCTCACGGCGATTCCGAACTGGACCGGTCGCCTGCCGCTGCAAGGCAAGCCGCTTGTACTCTTGTTTGCCACCTGGGTTGCCGGCCGCGTCGCGATTCTTGCCTCGGCGGAGATTGGCTGGGCTGCGGCTATGGCCATCGATGCGGCCTTTCTGATTCTCGTGGCCGCCGCCGCGGCGCGCGAGATCATCGCCGGGCGCAAGTGGAATAACCTCACGGTCGTGGTGATCGTCAGCCTGCTGGCGGTCGTCAACATTGCCTTTCATCTCGAAGCGCACTTTTCCGGCCTCGCCGAGTACGCGAGTTGCGGCGGCATCGCCTTCGTCATCGCCTTGATGATGCTGATCGGCGGACGGATCGTTCCGAGCTTCACCCGCAACTGGCTCGCGCGGCGTTCGCCGGGACCGATGCCGGTGCCGTTCGGCCGGTTCGATGCGGTCGTCGTCGCTATCAGTGTCGCAGCATTACTGATCTGGATCGCCGCGCCGTCCGGCAAACTCGCCGCAGCGTGCTGATCGGTGCCGGAGGCCTGCAGGTCGTGCGGCTGGCGCGCTGGGCCGGTTATCGGACCGCGCCGGATCGCCTGGTCCTGATCCTCCACATCGCCTACGCCTTCGTACCGGTCGGCTTCCTGCTGTCGGGGCTTGGAGCGCTTGACGTGATCCTGCCGAGCGCCGGCATCCACGCCTGGACCGGCGGCGCCATCGGCACGATGACGATCGCGGTGATGAGCCGAGCTTCGCTTGGCCACACCGGGCGGGCGCTGCTCGGCCTCCATGCCGACACAGATCATTTACGCGGCAATTGTGGTTGCCGCGGTCGCGCGGATTTGCGCAGCAATCCTGCCCGACCAGATGATGACGTTTCTGCCGATTGCCGGATTTGCCTGGGTGATCGCGTTCGCAGGCTTTGCGCTTGTCTACGCGAAGGTGCTTTGCACGCCGCAGCGGGTGTGATCCGGAACCTCCCATTCGTGTTGTGCTTATCTCGATAGCGCAGGACAACCTCACGCGCCTGTGCGGTAAGCGCCGAAGTTCCTGTTAAATCAGCGGGAAACTCGCTATAGGAACCTCGAATTTCGCCGCCCCCAAGGGGGTGCGAACGTGCTGTACGGCGATCCGGAAAGAGCAGCATCATGGCAACGGTGAAAGAGCTTCAAGAGCACGGCCAGGCCGTCTGGCTCGACTTTCTCGCGCGCGGATTCATCGCGAAGGGCGATCTGAAGAAACTGGTCGATGAAGGTGTGCGCGGGGTGACGTCGAACCCGGCGATCTTCGAGAAGGCGATCGGCGGCAGCAATGAATACGACGAGGCGCTGTCGGCGCTGATCAAGCAAGGTGACCGTCCCGTGGGTGAGCTCTACGAAGCCCTCGCAGTTCAGGACATCAAGAACGCCGCCGACGTAGTGCGCCCGGTGTATGACTCGCTCAACGGTGCCGACGGCTTCGTCAGCCTGGAGGTCTCGCCGTATCTCGCGCTCGATACTCAGGGCACCATCGCTGAGGCGCGCAAGCTGTGGCGCGACGTCGACCGCAAGAACCTGATGATCAAGGTGCCGGGCACGCGAGAGGGGCTGCCGGCGATCCGCGAGCTTCTCTCTGAAGGCATCAACGTCAACATTACGCTGCTGTTCGCGCAGCAGGTTTATGCCGACGTGCTGGAAGCCTACCTGTCCGGTCTCGAAACCTACGTCGCGAAGGGCGGTGATCCTTCGCGTGTCGCCAGTGTCGCGAGCTTCTTCGTCAGCCGCATCGATACCGCAGCCGACAAGCAACTCGATGACAAGATCGCAGCGGCCAATGATGCCGATCAGAAGGCGCGGTTGACGGCCCTGCAGGGCAAGGTCGCGATCGCCAACGCCAAGCTCGCCTATCAGCACTACAAGCGCGTGATCGCTTCGCCGCGCTGGAAGAAGCTCGCCGACAAGGGCGCCCGCGTGCAGCGGCTGTTGTGGGCCAGCACCGGCACCAAGAACAAGGCCTACAGCGATGTACTCTATGTCGAGGAGCTGATCGGCCGCGACACCATCAACACGGTCCCGCCGGCGACGCTCGACGCGTTCCGCGATCATGGCAAGGCGCGCGACAGCCTGGAAGAAGATGTTGCCGGCGCTGAGCGTGTGCTCGCCGATCTCGCGCGCTCGGGCATCTCGCTTGATGCGATCACCGACCTGCTCGTCGATGAGGGCGTGAAATTGTTTGCCGATGCCTTTGACAAGCTGCTCGGCGCGGTCGCGCAAAAGCGCGCCAAGCTGCTCGGCGCCAAGGTCGACGGCCAGAGGCTGAAGCTTGGCGCTGTGATCGAGAAGGACGTCAAACAGGCCGAGGAGGAATGGCGTGCCGGCGGCAAGGTGCGCTCGCTGTGGCAGCGCGACGCGTCACTGTGGACTGGCACCGACGAGCACAAGTGGCTCGGCTGGCTCGACGCAGTCGCGCGCGAGCAGAAAGCGATCGACCGCTATCAATCGTTTGCACAGTGGGTGAAGGACAAGGGCTTTGCCGACGTCGTTGTGCTCGGCATGGGCGGCTCGAGCCTTGGTCCGGAGGTGCTCGCGGAAACGTTTGGCAAGGCCGCGGGATTTCCGCGTCTGCAGATCCTCGACTCGACCGATCCCGCGCAAATTCGGCGCGTCGAATCGACGCTAAAGCTCGACCGCACTCTCTTCATCGTCTCCAGCAAATCCGGCGGCACGACCGAGCCGAACGTGATGATGGAGTATTTTTTTGCACGCGTTGGCGAGGTCACGAAGGGCCAGGCCGGGGCGCATTTCGTCGCGACCACCGATCCCGGCTCAAGCCTTGAAAAGACTGCGAAATCCCGGAATTTCGCGCATGTTTTCTATGGCGAACCGACCATCGGCGGACGCTATTCGGTGCTGTCGCCATTCGGCCTGGTGCCAGCGGCGGCCGCAGGTATTGATATACCTGCATTCCTCGAGGCTGCCGCGGCCATGGTTCGTGCCTGCGGGCCCGATGTACCGCCTGCGGAAAATCCTGGCGTGCAACTTGGGCTCGCGCTCGGCATCGCCGCGAAGCACGGCCGCGACAAGGTCACGCTGTCGGCGTCCGATGGCATCGCTGATTTCGGCGCGTGGGCTGAGCAGCTGATCGCCGAATCCACGGGCAAGAACGGCAAGGCGCTGATCCCGCTCGCGGACGAACCGCTCGGCGCGCCGCAGCTCTACGGCTCCGACCGTATCTTCGTCGACCTCAAGCTGAACAACGACACGGCACGCGAACCTGCGCTGGCGGCGCTCGAGCAGGCCGGCCACCCGGTGGTGCGCATCGACGTCACCGACGCCGCGCATGTCGGCCAGGAATTCTTCCGCTTCGAGATCGCGACCGCGGTTGCCGGCGCCGTGATCGGCATCAACCCATTCGATCAGCCCGATGTCGAGTCCGCCAAGGTCAAGACGCGCGAACTGACGGCTGCGTTCGAGAAGACCGGGAAGCTTCCGCCGGAAGAACCGGTCAAGTCGACCGGCGCTGTTGCGATCTACACCGACGCAAAGAATTCCGACGCGCTGCGCAAGGCTGGCGCTGACGGCGAACTGACGACGTGGCTCAGGGCGCACCTAAGCCGGCTCAAGAGCGGCGACTATGCCGCGCTGCTGGCCTATCTTGATCGCGATGCGCAACATGTCGCGGCGATGCAGGACATGCGCGTTGCGATCCGCGACAAGAAGCACGTCGCGACCTGCGTCGGCTTTGGCCCGCGCTTCCTGCACTCGACCGGTCAGGCCTACAAGGGCGGGCCGAACACTGGCGTGTTCCTGCAGATCACCTCTGACCACAACAACGATTTGCCGGTGCCCGGCCAGAAGGCGAGTTTTGGCGTGATCGAGGCGGCGCAGGCGCGCGGCGATTTCGACGTGCTCACCGAGCGTGATCGACGCGCGTTGCGGCTGCACATCAAGGGTGATGTCGCCCAGGGCCTTGATGCGATCAGGCAGGCGGTGAAGCAGGCGCTGAGCTAGTCGACGGCGCATTCGCTAAGCGTGTCATTGCCAGGGCTTAGCCGTTTCGAAGAACGGCGTCGCTGATGCGCGTCGCCTATGAGCCGCGGCAATCCATCTTCTCCCGAAGAGATGGACCCGCGGGTCAAGCCCTCAGGGCGACGATGCCGGTAGTCGTCAGCCCCGCTCGCACCTTGTTTTCAGCCAGATACGTCAACCAGTTGCGGAAGATCGTCGTCGCGGCGCCGCGGCGGTCGGTCGTCACCGTCGAGCGCTCAAGGATCGCGCGGCATTCGGCGACCATCGCGGGATCCGGCTTTCGCAACGCGCGCAAATGCAGCTCGTCGAGCGCAGCCGATGTCTCGGGATCGAAATAGCCGGCGGGCGCGGCCGGGTAGGTTTCCTGGGTGCCGCTCAGGAAGCGTCCGACATCGCGCAGGTACTCGCCGCGCAGCGACAGCGGATCGTATTCCGGGTGGCCCTGGAAGAACACGAACAGGCTCTTGTAGCGTTTGACGAAGATATCGACGCCGGCGCCCGGCGCGCGCGTCAGCACGCGATAATTGCTGGCGACGAGATCGCTTTCGGCGAGATCGTTGAGGCGCGAGTGGAAAATCCGCAACGGCCAGCGCAGTCCATCGGTCAACGCATCGTCGGTTGCCTTGGTGCTCGCGAACACGCCCGAGCATTTCACTGGTAGCCGGCGGCGTGCGATCCCGTCGAGATACAGCACGGCGGCATGCGCGGCGAGGCATGACCAGATCGTCGAGGTGGTATTGTCCTTCGCCCAGTCGATAATTTCCGACAGCTCCGGCCAGTACGGCTCCTGCTGCAACAGCTCGGTCTTTGGCTCGGCACCGGTGACGATCAGGCCGTCGAGCTTCGTATGCTTCAGCTTGGCGATCTCATGATAGACCGCATCGAGGCGCGCCTTGGTCTCCGCCGACCGAGTCACCGTCGGCAGCGAGAAGAAGTGCAGGCGAACCAGGCGTCCGCTGCCGGCGGCCTCAAACAGCCTGACATATTGCCGTTCCGTCGCGGCCAGTGCGCTGTCCGGCATGTTGTTGAGCAGGCCGACCTCGAGCGGGACCTCGTCTTCGGCGCAGGTCGGCGCCGACCCCGGCGCGAGCGGCGCCTCGTCGAAGATTCTTCAGCAGATCGCCCTTGTCGAGCACGACGGTCATGGCGGAGCCAGCAGGTTATTCAGCGGCCTCGACATGGCGCGGCACGGCGCGATCCAGCGCCTGATCGAGGTCCTCAATGATGTCGTCGATGTGCTCGATGCCGATCGAGACCCGGATGGTCTCGGGCCGCACACCGGCCTGCAACTGCTGCTCGCCCGTCATCTGCCGATGCGTCGTCGAGGCCGGATGGCATGCTAGCGATTTCGCGTCGCCGATGTTGACCAGCCGGGTGATCAGCTTCAGCGCGTCATAGAAGGTCTTGCCGGCCTCCATGCCGCCCATGATGCCGAAGGTGAACAGCGCCGAGGCGTGGCCACTGAAATATTTCTGCACCAGCGGATAATACGGGCTGTCCGGGAAACCGGCGTAATTGACCCAGGCGACACGCGGATCGCTGCGCAGGAATTCCGCTGCCTTGCGCGCATTCTCGCAGTGGCGTTCGACGCGGAGCGCCACCGTTTCGATGCCCTGCAGCAGCAGGAAGGCGTTGAACGGCGACAGCACCGAACCCATGGTGCGCTGATAGACGCTGCGGATACGCTGAATATAGGCGGTCGGGCCGAAGTGATCGGTGTAAACCATGCCGTGATAGGATTCGTCGGGCTGGCTGAAGGTCGGGAAACGCTTCGCGTGATCCTTCCACGGGAAACGGCCGGCATCGACAATGGCGCCGCCAAGGCTGGTGCCATGGCCGCCGAGGAATTTGGTCAGCGAGTGCACGACGACGTCAGCGCCGTATTCGATCGGGCGCAGCAGGATCGGCGTCGCCACGGTGTTGTCGACGACGAGCGGCACACCATGCTTGTGCGCGACCCTGGCGAGCGCCTCGATATCGCAGACATTCCCGGCCGGATTGCCGATGCTTTCGCAGAAGACCGCCTTGGTGTCGGCGTCGATCAGCTTTTCGATCGCGTCAGGCCGATCGCTATCGGCGAAACGGGCCGTGATGCCCTGCCGCGCGAAGATGTGGCCGAACAGCGTGTAGGTCGTGCCGTAGAGCTGCGGCACCGAGACGATGTTGCCGCCGGTGTCGGCGAGATTGGCGATGGCAAAATGCAGCGCGGCCTGTCCGGTCGCGACCACAAGCGAGCCCGCGCCGCCTTCGAGTTCGGTGATGCGTTTTTCGAGCACCGCGCAGGTCGGATTGCCGATGCGGCTGTAACGATAACCTTCGACCTCGAGATTGAACAATGCGGCGCCGTGGTCGGCGCTGTCGAACGCGTAGGCCGCGGTTTGATAGATCGGCACGGCGACCGCCTTGGTCGTCGGATCGGGCTCGTACCCGGCGTGGACTGCGAGCGTCTCACGGCGCATGATCTTACCTCTTGTTACTTGCGATGCGCGCTGTAACGCAGCGATCGCAAACATTGTATTGGCTGAGAGAGATAAGGTGGCTATTTCCGCTAAAATTGCGGTGAGATCGACGAAATAACCTTAACGAAGTGCAACAGATTGAAGCGAAATTGATTCAATCTGATTTGGGGTTCTTAACGGTGGCGGGCTAGGTTCGAATTTCGAAGAGCGATCGCCTCACACAGCAGCCGTCGAGCCGTAACATGAGGGTTGTGACCATCGAGCGTCGACCGGGCGGACCCGCGCCGGCACGTTCGTCCAACAAGGACTGGCTGCGCGCGATCGAGCTGACGGCGTCGATTGAGCGGCAGCCGTCGCGATTGCTGGCCGACGTCGTGCATGATTGGGCGGACAGGCAGCCCGATCGCACCGCGCTTCTGTCCGATCG
This sequence comes from uncultured Alphaproteobacteria bacterium, assembly GCA_963763485.1. Taxonomy (GTDB): domain Bacteria; phylum Pseudomonadota; class Alphaproteobacteria; order Rhizobiales; family Xanthobacteraceae; genus CAWCKS01. The sequence goes on from CAVXOW010000005.1 coordinate 887,976, forward strand.
TGAGACGTTGTCCTACGGCGCATTGTCGAGACGCATCAATCAATACGCGCGCTGGGCGCTGGCCAACGGCATCGGCAAGGGTGACGCCGTCGCGCTGTTGATGCCGAACCGGCCGGAATACCTCGCGATCTGGCTCGGCATCACCAAGGCCGGCGGCGTGGTGGCGCTGCTCAACACGCAACTTACCGGCGCGGCGCTGGTGCATTGCATCGGGGTCGCCGCCGCAAAACACCTGATTGTCGCATCTGAGTTTGAGACCGTGGCGGCGACGGCGGTTGCCCAACTCGATGATGCGCCGAGCATCTGGAGCCACGGTGGTGGCGGCCTCCGGATCGACGCGGCGCTCGACGGCTTGAGCGGTGAGCCGCTGACCAAGGGCGAACTGCAATCGGTCACCGTCCACGATCGCGCGCTGCTGATCTATACGTCAGGCACCACCGGCCTGCCGAAGGCTGCATATGTCAGCCATCGCCGCGTCCTGACCTGGAGCCTGTGGTTCGCCGGCTTGATCGACGCGACGGTCGACGATCGCATGTATAATTGCCTGCCGCTCTATCACAGCGTCGGCGGCGTGGTTGCCACCGGATGCATGCTCGCGGCAGGCGGTTCGGTCGCCATCGCGGAAAAATTCTCCGCGCAGCGTTTCTGGGATGACGTCGTGCGCTTCGACTGCACGGCGTTCCAGTATATCGGCGAGCTCTGCCGCTATCTGTTGAACGCGCCGGCTTCACAAAACGCGACGCGACACCGGCTGCGCGTCTGCTGCGGCAACGGTTTGCGTGGCGACGTCTGGGAGCCGTTCAAGGAGCGCTTCGCGATCCCGCGCATCCTGGAATTCTATGCCGCGACCGAGGGCAATTTCTCGCTGTTCAATGTCGAGGGCAAGCCGGGCGCGATCGGGCGAATTCCGTCGTTCCTAGCCCATCGCTTTCCGGCGGCGCTCGTTCGCTTCGACGTCGAGGCCGGCGCGCCATTGCGCGGGGCCGACGGTCTGTGCATTCGCAGCGCGGCAGGTGAAGTCGGCGAAGCGCTGGGCCGGATCGGCGCGATGAAGGACGGCGGCGGCCGCTTCGAGGGCTACACCAACGCGGCCGAAACTGAACGGAAAGTTCTTCGCGACGTGTTTGCGCCGGGCGACGCCTGGTTCCGTACCGGCGACTTGATGATGCGCGACGCCGAGGGCTATTTCTATTTCGTCGACCGGATAGGCGACACTTTCCGCTGGAAAGGTGAGAATGTCGCGACGCTCGAAGTCGCCGAGGCGATTGCCGCGTGCCCCGGCGTGGCGGATGTCAGCGTTTACGGTGTCACTGTGCCCGGTCATGACGGTCGCGCCGGCATGGCGGCTGTTGTCGCGGGCGACGGCTTTGACCTGCAGCGGCTCCATGAGCATTTGCGCGAACGCCTGCCGGCCTATGCCGTGCCGTTGTTCGTCCGCATGCTGCCTTCGTTGAGCCTCACGGAGACCTTCAAGCAGAAGAAGCAGGAGTTGGTGCGTGACGGCTTTGATCCGTCGCGGACAGCCGATCCGCTGTTCTTCCGTGATGCGTCGGTTGGCGCGTACGTCGCGCTCGACACTGCAATGCTTGCGAAGATCGTGAGCGGTGAAGTGCGGGTCTAGGATGTCGGTCATGGCCGGGCTTGTCCCGGCCATCCACGTTTTTGCGCGCGTGAGGGCTCTGAAGGCGTGGATGCCCCGGCACAAGGCCGGGCATGACGTCGTGGGCTGCAGCTGGAACCTAACCAAGCGCCTCGCGAATTTGCGCTCCGATCTGCTTCAGCACCTCGCGGCCCTGCGGCAGCACGGCGCCGAGTGCATGGAAGTTGTGCGGCATGCCGGGGTGACAGGTGTGATCGACGTGGACGCCGGCCGCGGCGAGCTCAATGGCATAGGCATCGCCTTCATCGCGCAAGGGATCGAACTCGGCGGTGTGGACGATCGCCGGTGGCAATCCACGGAGATCGCCGGCACGGAGCGGCGAGACGCGCGGGTCGGCGGGATCGACGCCCGTCGGCAAATAGTCCGCCAGATCGGCCGCGCAGGGTCGTCTGATCGATCAGGTACCCGCGCGCGAATTCTTGGCGCGATGCTGACGGCGCGCCGAAGTCGAGCACCGGACAAATCAGGCATTGCAGCGCGACGTGAACGTCGCTGTTGCGCGGAGTGCCTGGCAGGCGACTGCTGCCAGCGTGGCGCCGGCGGAATCGCCGCACACCGCAAGCTTCTTTGCATCGATGCCGAGCGTCGCAGCGTATCGTGCTGTCTCGCGCACGGCAGTTACCGCATCCTCAATGGCGGCAGGAAAGCGATGCTCGGGAGCAAGACGATAGTCGATCGACAACAAGCGGGCGCCGGACTCTTCACAAAGCGCGCGGCAGATGAGGTCGTGGGTCGCGATGCTGCCGGCAACCATGCCGCCGCCATGAAAGAAGATGATACCGGGCAAGACAGCTCCGCTCGCCGCTGATGATGGCGCGTAAAGGCGATACGAAATCTCTCGATCGGTGAGCACAAACTTGCCGTCGGCGCCGGCGCTGCTCAAACGATCGGCGCGGGCAAACTGCATCAGCTTGTCCAGCGTCTTGCGCCGTTCGGCGAGTGGCGGCCGCGTATCAGCGGCGCCTGACATCAGCGCCGTCATGTCGAGAAAGCGTTTAGCGCGGGGATCGAGCGGCATCGTCGTGAATTGCGCTCAGATGCCGTACAGCGCGAATTCGGTATCGGCGAGATCGCCGAGCTGCGGCGGTTTCGGGCCTTTGAAATACTTTTGGCCTCGCGCGTCGCTATAAATTCCCGGGAGACCCCGGATCGGACCGTTGGCGTCGACGATGACGAGCGGCTTGGCGCGTATGAGCAAGAAGCGGCCGATGGCACCAGCACAACCGACAAAGTCGTCGATGCTGCGGCAATAGATCAGTTGCATCGCAGGCAGGCCGATGCGGCCCTGCCGAACACGGAATGGCGCCAGCACGAATGGCATTGCGCCGCGCGACGTGCGGCAGACGAGGCTCAGGCAGCCATAGCCGGCGTGCCGCTGCAGCAGCTCGAACTCATTTGCCGACAGATCGTCGGCTTTCGCGGAATCTGGAGCGATGACTTCAATCGCTCCGTGGCCGCGCGACAGTGCCGGCAGCGCGAAGAACAGACCATTGCAGTAGCGCTCGTAACCCTGTGCCTTGAGGATCGGCCAGGTCGGTGGCGCCGGCGTGACGTTCACATAGGTGACATGCTTGTGCTTCAGCGCGATGGCGCTCAAGAGCGAGGCCTGGTTGCGGAACTGCGGCTCGACATACCAGCTCGCGACGTTGCACGTCAGTGCGGGTTCCACGCCGGAAACCTTGCTTGAGTACATCAGAAGCAGCACACCCACGACGGCGCCGGCGGCTTCGAGCAGGTAACCATAGCGCGGATAGCCATCCGGAACCGCACGCGCCGCCTGCCGTTCCAGCCCGGCCAGCCAATAACCCCGCGGACGGCCCGGAAATCCGCGCGTCAGCAGATCGGCGACGGCCTCGACGTCGCCGGCCGCGATCTCACGGCAGCGGACCTTCCTCGCCGACACCCTCGAAGCCTCCATGCTTGCTTTACCATCTCGGCAAGTTAGTCCTGACAGCAAAAGACAAATTTCTCTTTGAATTCTATTTTCCGCGACGAGCCATACAAAGCAAACGGGAGTGCGACGTGTCAGTTAGGTTAACAATCGCTAGCTTGATCGAGGAGATCGCGGCCGAGCAGCAGGTGCGCGTGGCGCCGCTGACCGACGATCTGGTGCTCCTGGATTCCGGTCTGGAACTCGCTGTGCTTTGCCATTCTGGTGGCGCGGCTCGAGGACAAGCTCGGCGTTGATCCGTTCACTGCGGCGGAAGATGCCTATTTTCCGGAAACCTTCGGCGATTTCGTCAAGGCGTACGAGCAAGTCGCCGCCGTCTAGAGCTACGTTGAACCAGTTCCGCTCATTCCCGCGAAAGCGGGAATCCAGTCAACGCGGAGATGGTGCCCGTGACATGCATTTCTTTGACGGGCAAGAGCTGGGTCCCCGCGTCCGCGGGGATGAGCGGAGAGAGGGATTGAGTATCAAGCCATGATGCTCCGGGATTTTCTGACCGAGACCTCGGGCCGCACCCTGTCCGACCCGCGCTGGGTCGTCGCGATGGGCGATATCGGTACCGGTACGATTCTGGGCGGGCGGGCGACGGAGCTTGCCGGCCGCTCGGTGCTGGTGGCAATGGCCGACCAGCTCACCACGTCGCTTGCGATGTTCGAGATCGACGGCGTAGCCAAGCGGATGCTGCTCTGCCCGCCCGATCTGCGAACCGAACATCTCGGCTCGGTGATCGCCGACGCTGCAATTGATGCGGTGGTCTGCGACCAGCCGGCGCTGTGGACCGAATTCGGCCTGCCGTTGGTCGTGACTGGCAGTCTGCCGCTGCGGCCCGCACAGCCTGTCGCCGCTTCGCATGAGACCGAATGGCTGTTGCTGACGTCGGGGACCACGGGTGCGCCAAAGGTCGTGAGCCATTCGCTCGAAGGCTTGACTGGCGCCATCACCGCCGAAGGCGCGGCCAAGGGGCCGCCGCCGGTGTGGGCGACGTTCTATGATATGCGCCGCTATGGCGGCCTGCAGATCTTCCTGCGCGCCGTGGTCGGCGGCGGTTCGATGGTGTTGTCCGATCCGAAGGAAAATATCGGTGATCACCTGACTCGCCTGATCAAGATGAGCGTCACCCACATCTCCGGCACACCCTCGCACTGGCGCAAGGCGCTGATGAGCGCGGGCGTTGCCGCATTCCATCCAAAGTATGTCCGGCTGTCCGGCGAGATCGCCGACCAGGCGGTGCTTGATGCGCTGCGCAAGGCCTTTCCAGAGTCCTCGATCGGTCACGCGTTTGCTTCGACCGAGGCGGGCGTCGGCTTCGCCGTCAATGATGGGCGCGAAGGCTTTCCGGCGTCGTTGCTTGGCAAGGGTGCAGGCGGCGTCGAGATGAAGGTCGAGGATGGCTCGCTGCGGATTCGCTCGAGCCGCACCGCCCACGGCTATGTCGGCCGCAACGCGGCGGCGCTTGCGGACGACGACGGCTTTATCGACACCGGCGACATGGTCGAAAAGCGCGGCGACCGCTACTACTTCGTCGGACGTCGCGGCGGCATCATCAATGTCGGCGGCTTGAAGGTTCACCCCGAGGAAGTCGAGGCGGTCATCAACCGCCATCAGGGCGTGCGGATGTCGCGGGTGCACTCGCGCAAGAGTCCGATCACCGGTGCGATCGTGGTCGCCGACGTGGTGCTCGCAGACGGCACCGATCAGACCAATGCGCAGGCGATCCGCAATGACATCGTTGCGGATTGCCGCCAGAGCCTCGCGCCACACAAGGTGCCGGCGATGATCACCTTCGTGCCGTCGCTCGACGTCACCGGGGCCGGCAAGCTGGCGCGCAACAATGCGTAACGTGCTGGTCACCGGCGGCAGCCGCGGCATCGGCCTCGCCATCGTACAGCGGCTCGCGGCCACGGGTTATGGCGTGATCGCGGTGGCGCGTCGGGAGAGCGACGAGCTTGCCGCCGCGATGAAGAGTGCGGCAGACGCGGGGCAGGGTGAGGTTCATTTCCACGCCTGCGACCTGTCCGAGATCGACAAGATTGCGGATTTTGTGAAGAGCGCGCGTGAAAAATTCGGACCGCTCTACGCGCTCGTCAACAATGCCGGCATCAGCGTTGAGGGCCTGCTGGCGAACACGCACAACTCGCAGATCGAGCAGCTGGTGCGCGTCAACGTGGTCTCGCCGATCGTGCTGACCAAATTCGTCGTCCGGCACATGATGGCCGACGGCGGCGGCCGCATCGTCAACATCGGCTCGATCATCGGCTCGACCGGCTACAACGGGCTTTCGGTCTATGGCGCGACCAAGGCGGCGGCCAATGGCTTTACCCGTTCACTCGCGCGCGAGGTCGGGCGCGCGGGCATCACCGTGAACGCGATCGCACCCGGTTTCATCGCGACCGAGCTGACGAAAAGCCTCGGCGATGAGCAGAAGGATCGCATCGCCTCGCGCAGCGCGCTGCGGCGGCTGCCTGAGGCGGACGACGTCGCGAGCATGGTGGAGTTCTTGCTTGGCGATGGCGGCAAGAACATTACCGGCACGGTGATGACGGTGGACGCGGGGAATACGGCGTAGCACGCTGATCCGTAGGATGGGTTGAGCGCAGCGAAACCCATCGGTAATAGCAATGACCTAAGCGATGGGTTTCGCGTTCGCTCAACCCATCCTACAGCGGGTCATCATATTCCCAGCATCTGCCGCACGGTCTGCGGCCACTTCGCCGTGTCGATACCGTGCGTGTGGAACATCGCGACGGCGAGGCGGTCCATGCCGAAGGCGACGCAGCCAGTGTGCGCGGGCTCGCCGTTGGCATCGTCGATACCCCAGGTCGTGCCGAAATGGGCCTGGTGGTAGTTGAAGCTCATGCAGGCGGTCGGCTGCTCTTCCGAGCGCAGGGGGATCAGGAGCTCGAACTTCAGCGACTGCTGCACCTGCGCCACCGCCTTCATCTGGCCGATGCGGCCGAAGAACGGGTCGCTCGCCTGGTCGACTTGGAATTTGAGGCCGAGATCGGTCGCAATCTTCTGGGCGCGGATCATCCAGCGCTCGCGGAAACTCGCGACGTCATCGGGCGTACCGATGCAGACATACTCGCGCATACGGAACGACTGCAGCCGGTCGAGATGTTTTGACGGCTCGCGGCGGAAGCAGTCGGCGGCAACGTCGAAGCGCAGTCCGCCTTGCGGCAGCGGGCCGCGGCTCGCTGCGATCGGGTAGACCGGATAGCAGGCGGCCGGAGACAGCACGAGGTCTGCCGGCGACAATGACGTGGTCCAGTCGCCACCCCTGTCGAAGCGGGCGACTGCCTCATGGATCTCGCGCTCGGTGCCATGCAGGCCGCAGACGCAGCCGAGCAGGTTAGGGAAGCTCTTCAGGTAACCCGATTTCTCGAGCTGCGCGCGGCTCATCACCGGCGGGAAGCGCATCACTTCGGTACCGGCTTCGCGATGCCTGGTGATCAGCGCGGCGAGTTTCTCGACCACGCCTTCATAAAGTGCAGTCCGGGCGTAAACGCCATCGGCACCCATCTTGTGGAACAGGGCTCCGCTAAGATGATCCAGCGGATCAGCCGGGTTGTTCGCGTCGGCGGCGGGCGATCGGACCACGATGTTCATGATCAGGCTCCAGCTCTTATTTTGTTTTGCGCCTGTCCTTCTCGGAAAACCGGTATCCACTTTTCCGGGACAGGCGCTGGGATCAGCTGCGCAGCCGTGGCGAGCCGCCGCCCATCAGGGTAGCGGTCGCGATATTGGCGCGGATGCGGTCGTTATTGATCATCAGCGGCGCCGAGAGCACGTCGCGCAGGTGGCGCGCGACGCTCGAGGTGCCGTCATTGCGGTAACCGGAGAGGCCGGTGGCGCGCAGCGCGCTCATCACGATTTCGCCGGCAAGCTCGGAGGCGTCGACCTTCAACAGGTTGATCGCGGACTGGAAGTCGAGTGCGCCGAGCGCGCGGTCGTCGAATTCGCGTACGGCGTACATCTCGGCCGTGGTCGTGATCAGCGCCCGCAGCTTGTTGAGATTGGCCTGCGCCTCGGTGAAATGCGCGGCGCCCGGCGGCATCTGGCCGTTGGCGCCACGCGCGGCCTTGCGAACAAACGCTTGCGCGCGCTCGATGGCTGCGGAGGCGATGCCGGCCCACACCGACGACCAGCACAGATGCGCATAGGGCACCATGGTCTGGGCATGAATGCGATCGTAGGGTTCCGGCACGATCTGGTCGGCAACCCCGCGCGCCTTGAGCGCAAAGCCGGCGCTGCAGGTGCCGCGCATGCCGAGCGTGTCCCAGCTGGTGGTGCGAGTCAGCGCGTAGTCGTCCCTGCCAAGCGCGAGCAGAACCTGGTCGGATGCGGCGGCGTCGCCGGCGCGGCGGGCGACGGTGACAAGGCCATCGGCCTCGGCACCGTAGGAAATCACGGTGGCGTCGCGATCGAGCAAAATCGCGTTGCCTTGGCGTTCGATCGCAGCGGCGCTGGAGCGGACGTTGCCGCCGTTCTGGCCCTCGGTGGTTGAGGACGCCAGAAGCATCTGCCCCGAGGCGATGCGGCGCATGAAGGATTCCTGCCACGCATTGCCGCGGCCATGGCGCACGACGCAGGCAACCTTGACGTGATGCATGGCGACGATCATCGCGGCCGACGAGCAGGCACGGCCAAGCGCGTAACTCATGTCGGTGACGTCGAAGATCGAGGCGTCCTCGCCGCCGAATTCGCGGGGCACAAGGACGCCGAGCAGCTTGTTGGCCTTTGCCGCCGTGATCGCCGCTTGCGGGAAGCGCGCCTCACGATCGACGCTGTCGGCGTCGGCTGCCGCGATCACGGCGACGCTCGCGACGCGCTGCGTGAGATTGCCGAAATCTTCCGGTTCGCTGCGCGCAGGTTTGAGCGCGGTGTCAATGACCGTCATGATCTCGAAGCCTCCACGGACGCTTTTTGCGTCTCTGTCATGGTCGAGGCTTACGGATTTGATTCAAATTGGTCGATGAAATTCAGCGTTAATCGGGTTCCTTTCGGTCGGGAGCCTTAATCACGCGTGGTGCAATTGCCGGAAAGACGCGGGGCGGCATTCAAAGACCGTTTACCATCCGCATTAGCGTTAAAATTCGAAACGCGATCCGCGGCAAAATCGATTCACTATTATCCTTCATCATTGCTGCCTATATCAATTCGACAAAGCAGAGCGCGCTGGCAAGCGCTGACTGGAGGCGTTGGAAATGTCTGTCGACGTGAAGGTTCAGGAGCGCGTGATCTCGCTCGTGTCGGACATCCTGTCGGCGAACTCGATCGTCGCCGACGTGCTGCCTGGCTCGCGGCTCGCCGATATCGGCATGACTTCGATGGACATGGTCAACCTGATGCTGGCGGTCGAAGCTGAATTCGACATGACGATCCCGCAGGTCGACATCACACCGGAGAATTTCCAGTCGCCGCAGACGATCGAGCGGCTGGTTGCGAAGCAGATCAAAGTTGCTGCCTAGGCTTTCGCGTTAGTCGCGGAACGTTGCTACGCCTGCCGCCACCAGCTCGCCGAGCTGATTGTAGATATCGACCTGAAAACCCTGCTGCCCGACCTGGACCTGCTCGGGCCGCTGCACGGCACGTTCGCCGATCACGACCTTGACGTCGTCGCCGGCGCAGACCGGCTTGATGAACGCAACTGTCATTTCGCCGCCGTTGAGCCAGCGTTCGCCATAGCGCTGCGTCATCAGGTCCGCGACGTGGGCGTAGTAGTGCAGGGAATAGGCGACCGGGCCGCGCAGGCCGACGCTCTTGGCGGCCGCGGCATCGGAATGATGGCCGGTGCCGGGTTCGCGCCTCAGGTGCGGCGCGCGTTGTCCGACCAGCGCGCCGAACGCGTCGATCGCCTGCTGCGACATGTGAAATTCGGTGGCGAGCTTGCCGTCCACGGCGTTGCGTCCCTTCAATCGACCGAACAGCTGATCAGATTTTCCAGGCAGGTCTCGCCGCCCGAATTTCGCACCTCGTAGCGCAGCGTCCAGTAGTGGCGGCCCTTCCGCTCGTACTTGTCGATGACCTCGCCGGTCACTGTGACGGTATCGCCGATCTTGATCGGGTGCAGGGTTTTGAGGGAATGGCGCGCCATCAGGCCCCAGCCGAGTTCGAGCTTGCCGTGCAGCAGCGGGATGTAGTCGGTCGCAAGCAGCGTCGCCGGCATCTCGCCGCGCGAGAGGTACGGCGCAGGATCGACCGGCAGGGCCGCGCAGAAACTTTTGACCAGCTCCGGCGTAATCAAATAGGTTTGCGGCCCAACCTTCAGGCCGACCCGAAGATCGTCCCAGCTCGGTCCCTTGGGCGGTGCGATAACCGCGTCTTGCACTTGCGACATTGACGAAATCCGGCTTTCTCTTGCTCTGAAATGTCCGACGGCCGTAAGCAAAAGTCATCGGTTTTTTTCGGGACGTGCTAGGCTCATACTGCATTTCTCGGCAGCCGGGGAGCTTCTCGTGAATCAAGCCGCCTCCCGCCAAGCGGGCTTCAAGCTCGATCACATCGTCATTGCGGTCGCCGATCTCGATCAGGCGATCGCCGACTATCGCAAGCTTGGCTTCACGGCTTATCCGGGTGGTACCCATCACGGCGGCGCCTCACACAACGCGCTCGTCGTGTTCGCCGACGGCAGCTACTTCGAGCTGATCGCCTATCTGAAGCCGTCGCCTGACGTGCGGTGGTGGAAGCTGCTGTCGTCTTCAGGCGAAGGCTTTGTCGATTTCGCGCTGAACCCCGAAAATACCGTGCGCGAAGCGGCGGCCGCCCGCGAGCGCGGGCTCGAGATCGATGGTCCCGTTGACGGCGGCAGGCTGCGCACCGATGGTGTTCGGCTCGACTGGCAGATTGTCCGGCCGCGCTCGACCGATCTGCCGTTCTGGTGCGGCGACGTCACGCCGCGCAACTTGCGAGTACCTGACGGCGATATGCGCAGGCACGACAACGGCGTGACCGGCATTTCGCGGGTGGTCGTCGCGGTCGCGGATATCGCCGCGAGCAAGGTGCACTACCGCGCACTACTCGGCGCGGAACCAAAGGCGGCACCTGAGGACGCGGCGCTGGTCACGGTCGGCGATGTCGTGATCGATCTGCTCGGGCCGGGCAATGCCGCGGCCCGCAGCGCAATCGACAAGCGCGGCGAGGGGCCGATTGCGGTTATCCTGCACGGCCGCACCTCGCGGCATCTCACCCCGGCGTTGACCCATGGCGCCAGGCTTTCCATCGCGCCGTGACGCAATCGGCGCGTTGAAGCGCTGACGAGGCCGGCATATGCTTGACTGAACCGGCGGCGACTGACCGTTGGCAAAACCATCAGGAGGACCGATGAGCACGCTCTCCGCAGCGGCATTTTCCTCGCGCCGTTCCACGCCAAGGCCGACAACCCGACGCTGGCGATGGAACGCGATTTCGAGTTGCTGCAGCATCTCGACCGGCTGAACTATCACGAGGCGTGGATCGGCGAGCATCACTCCGGCGGCGTCGAGATCATCGCGGCGCCCGACATGTTCATCGCGGCGGCGGCCGAGCGCACCAAACACATTCGGCTGGGCACCGGCGTGTCGTCGCTGCCCTATCACAACCCCTTCATGCTCGCGAGCCGCATCGTCCAGCTCGATCACATGACGCGCGGGCGCGCGATGTTCGGCGTCGGTCCTGGGGCGCTGGTGTACGATGCCTACAAGATCGGGGTCGACGCCGCCGACCAGCGCCGCATGATGAACGAGGCACTCGACGTGATCGTTGCGCTGTTCAAGGGCGAGACGGTCAACAAGGAGACCAACTGGTTCAAGCTCTGCAATGCCAACCTGCAGCTTGCGCCCTACACCAAGCCGATGATCGAGATGGCGGTCGCCAGCGCGCGCTCGCCGGTCGGCGCGATGGCCGCGGCGCGCCACGGCATCGGCATGCTGGCGATCGGCGGCGCAACGCCGACCTCGATCGCCCATCACACCGCGAACTGGAACCTTTACGAGACCGAGGCCCGAAAGCATGGCCATGTGCCTGACCGCTCGAAATGGCGCGTTGTAACGCTGATGCACATCGCGGAGACCCGCGAGCAGGCGAAGAAGAACGTCCGGTTCGGGCTGAAGGCGTTCGCGGACTACTTCCGCGAGATCGCGACCTTCCCGATCATTCCGCCCGATGTGCCTGACGACTACGACTGGCTGATCGAGACCGGCACCGCCTGCATCGGCACGCCCGATGACGCGATCGCCTATATCGACAAGCTGCTGAAAGGTTCCGGCGGCTTCGGCGTGATCATGGAGCTCGCGCACAACTGGGCCGACTGGGACGCGACCCGCCGGCACTACGAGCTGATGGCGCGCTACGTGCACTCCCATTTCCAGAAGAGCTTTGCGCCGCGCGTCGAGGCCTATGCCGAGGCCGCGACGCAGCAGAAGGAGTTCGCAAAGCAGGCGGCGGACGCGGTGCAGTCGGAGATTGACAGGCAGGCAGCCCGGCAGGCGAAGACCGGAACCTGAGCGCTGCGCTCAGGCCGGGAGCGCGGCAGGGCGCAGCCGCAGCTGCGGCCGACGATAGCGACGCTCCGGTCGCCGCGTGTCGGAAACCTTGATGATCTGCAATTCGGCGAGGCCGAGCCGCGTGCCGAGCAGCGGCGCGGTGCGTGACAGCGAAATCAGGATGTACGCGAGGCAGCCAGACACGCACAGCGTTGCCGCTACCGCGATAACTGCGATGGCGAACCAGACTGTCATTGCACACCCGGCGGTTGCTTCCGACCTCGATGAGTCAAGCGGACAAACAATTGGTTCAAACTGTTGACGGCAATAGGCCTGCCGCGAAGGCCCGCAGGCCTTCGATCGCGGAAATGTGACTATTGGTTGCAACACAAGCTCGCCGCCGCAGACCTGCGCCGGGTGAGTTCGATCACACCTGGCAGGCGATAGCCGCGTTACGCGGCGATCCGCACCGGCAGGGTCTCGTAGCCCTTGATGAAGGACGAGTAGACCCGCTTCGGCTCCTCGACCATCTCGATCTTGTCGAAGCGCTTGAGGATCTCTTCCCAGACGATCTTGAGCTGCAGCTCGGCGAGGCGCTGCCCACGCAGCGGTGGATGCCGAAGCCGAACGACAGGTGATTGCGCGGCCGCTTGCGGTCGATGATGAACTCGTTCGGGTTCTCGATCACCTCGTCGTCGCGGTTGCCCGAGACGTACCACATCACGACCTTGTCGCCCTTCTTGATCGTCTTGCCGCCGATCTCGGCGTCGGCGAGCGCAGTGCGGCGCATGTGCGACAGCGGGGTCTGCCAGCGGATTATCTCCGGCACGAAGCTCTCGATCAGCGCCGGGTTCTCACGCAGCTTCCGGTACTGGTCGGGGAACCTGTTCAGCGCATAGACCGCGCCGGAGATCGAGTTGCGCGTGGTGTCGTTACCGCCGATGATCAGCAGGAACAAGTTGCCGAGGAAATTGCGCTCGTCCATGTTCCGCGTGGCTTCGCTGTGCGCCATCATCGACAGCAGGTCCGGCTTCGGCGGCTGGTCGACGCGCTCGTTCCACAGCTTCTTGAAATAGGCGCCACACTCTTCAATGATGACCTGCTTTTCCTCGATGGTCTCGATCAGGCCGGCGCCGGGCACCGCGGTCGCGACATCGGACCAGTAGGTCAGCTTGCGCCGTTCCTCCCACGGAAAATCGAACAGCGTCGCCAGCATCTGCGTGGTCAGTTCGACCGAGACGTGGTCGACCCAGTTGAACGTCTCGTTGCGCGGCAGGCTGTCGAGGATCAGACAGGCGCGCTCGCGGATCGTGCTCGCGAGCTGGTCGAGATGGGTCGGCGTGAACATCGGCGCCACGGTCTTGCGCTGCGGGCCGTGCTTCGGCTGGTCCATCGAGATGAAGCTCGGCCGCCGGTAGTCGGGGAGCGAGTCGCGGATCGTGATGCCGCCAAGGGCGGAATCCGACGAGAACACCTGGTGGTTGGTCTCGACCGCCATGATGTCGTTGTACTTCGTTACCGACCAGTACGGACCGAACTCGCTGTCGCGGCAGTAATGCACCGGATCTTCCTTCCGCAGCCGCTCGAAGTAAGGCCAGTGGTTGTCAGAGAAGAACAACTGCGGGTCGCCGACGTGGATGTCTTCCAGCGGCATCGAGTAGGCGCGGGAGCGGGCGTCTTCGGCCGATTGCAGGGTGCCGTGCATTTTTTGTCCTGTTCTTGAATTGGTCTCTTATGCGGCGATCCGCACCGGCAGCGTCTCATAGCCCTTGATGAAGTTCGAATAGATGCGCTTCGGCTCGTCGACCACTTCGATGTTGTCGAAGCGCTTCAGGATTTCCTCCCAGACGATGCGCAGCTGCAGTTCGGCGAGCCGCAAGCCGAGGCAGCGATGGATGCCGAAGCCGAACGAGATGTGATTGCGCGCGTTCTTGCGCTCGATGTCGAAGGCGTCGCCGTTGTCGAACATCTCCTCGTCGCGATTGCCGGAGACGTACCACATCACCACGCGATCGCCCTTTTTGATGGTCTTGCCGGCAAGCTCGGTGTCGGCGAGCGCGGTGCGCCGCATGTGCGTCAGCGGCGTCTGCCAGCGCACCGTCTCCGGCACGAGGTTCTGCACCAGCGCCGGATTGTCGCGCAGCTTCCGGTACTGGTCCGGGAACTGGTTCAGCGCGTAAACGCTGCCGCTCAGCGAATTGCGGGTGGTGTCGTTGCCACCGACGATCAACAGGATCAGGTTGCCGAGGAAATTGCGCGGATCCATGTTCCGCGTCGCCTCGCTGTGCGCCATCATCGACAACAGGTCGGTCTTCATCGGCTGCTTGGCGCGCTCCTCCCACAGCCTGGCGAAATAGGCGCCGCACTCCTGCAACTCCTCGTCGCGCGCCGCTTCCGAGGCGATGACGTCGCGGTTGCCAGGCGCGGCCGTGGCGACGTTCGACCAGCGCGTCAGCTTGCGCCGTTCTTCCCACGGAAAATCGAAGATGATCGCCAGCATCTGCGTGGTCAGCTCGACCGACACCTTATCGACCCAGTCGAAGGTTTCGTTGCGCGGCAGATGGTCGAGGATCTCGCAGGCGCGGACACGGATGGTTTGCGCCAGTTGTTCGAGATTCTCCGGCATGAACAGCGGCTGCACGGTCTTGCGCTGGGCCGAATGCTTCGGCTCGTCCATCGCGATGAAGCTGTCGCGACGGTACACCGGCTTGACGTCCTGAATGCCGATGCCGCCGAGATTAACGTCGGACGAGAACAGCGAGTGGCTGGTCTCGACCTGCATGATGTCCTTGTAGCGCGTCACCGACCAGTACGCTCCGACACGGCTCTGCGGACAGTAATGCACCGGCGCCTCGTGCCGCAGCCGCTCGAAGTACGGCCACATCGTGTTGGAGCGGTAGAGCTCCGGCTTCGACACGTCGATGTCGTCGAGGTGCATCGAATAGGCTTCTAACCTTGCATGTTCGAGATTTGCGCGCTCAAGCGGTTGCGTAGTGCCGTGCATGGCGGACGTCCTGTTCGAAAACGAGAAGTTTGCGAAGCCACGATGCCCGCGTCAGTCGCGGGCATCGCAAATGTTGAGTCGGCCGCTCAGGCCGCGATCCGGACCGGGAGGTGATCGTAACCCTTGATGAAGCTCGAATAGGGGCGCACCGGATCGCCGACCACCTCGATCTTCTCGAACCGCTTCAAAATTTCTTCCCAGATGATCTTCAGCTGCAGCTCGGCTAGCCGCATGCCGACGCAGCGGTGGATGCCGAAGCCGAACGACAGGTGGTTGCGCGGCCGCTTGCGGTCGATGATGAAGTCGAACGGCGACTCGATGACGTCATCATCGTAATTGCCCGAGACGTACCACATCACGACCTTGTCGCCCTTCTTGATCTGCTTGCCGCCGATCTCGGTATCGGTGAGCGCCGTGCGGCGCATGTGGGCGAGTGGTGTCTGCCAGCGGATCACCTCGGGCACGAAGCTGTCGATCAGCGCCGGGTTCTCGCGCAGCTTCTTGTACTGCTCCGGGTTCTCGTGCAGCGCCATGATGCTGCCGGACAGCGTGTTACGGGTGGTGTCGTTGCCGCCGACGATCAGCAGCGTCAGGTTGCCGAGGAAGTTGGCGGGGTCGACATCCTTGGTGGCCGGGCTGTGCGCCATCATCGACAGCAGATCGCTCTTCGGCTCCTGCTTGGCGCGCTCGTTCCACAACCGCCTGAAATAATCGGAGCACTCGTAAAGAATCTTCTGCTGCTCCTCGATGGTCTCGACGAGCTGGCCCTTGCCCGGGATCGTGGTCGACACGTCGGACCAGTAGGTCAGCTTGCGCCGCTCTTCCCAGGGGAAATCGAACAGCACGGCGAGCATCTGCGTCGTCAGCTCGACCGAGACCTTGTCGACCCAGTCGAAGGTCTCGTTGATCGGCAGACTGTCAAGGCAGCTCTGCGAGCGCTTGCGGATATTGATCGCAAGGTTGTCGAGATGGGTCGGTGTAAACATCGGCGCCACGGTCTTGCGCTGCGGACCGTGCTTGGGCTGGTCCATCGCGATGAAGCTTTCGCGCCGGTACTCCTTCGGCACGTCGCGAATGGTGATGCCGCCGAGATACGCAGCAGAAGAGAACTGCGCGTGATTGGTCTCGACATCCATGATGTCCTTGTACTTGGTCACCGACCAGTACTGACCGAACATGCCGTTGGCGCAGTAGTGGACCGGATCCTCTTTTCTCAGCCGCTCGAAATAGGGCCAGAACGTATAATCGCGGAACAGGTCCGGATGGCCGACGTCGAATTGTTCGAGGGGGATCGAGTAGGCACGTTCGCGTGCTTCTTCTACCGGCTTGATCGTTCCGTGCATTGGGGTTCGGCTCCCGCTCGATCATCCGGTTCGCGTGGCGCCCAGATGATGCGTTGTCATTCGCGCAAAGCGGCCACGTCAGACAAGAATAAGCCCGCGGCTTTGCTTCGCGCAAGCTCTTTGCCATGAGCTTTTGGCGTGATTTCAATGCTTTATTGACGCAGCTGGCCGGTTGAACGCGTGGGTTTGACGCAGAGGGCATCGCCCGGCCGTCCTATTGGCCGACTTGACGATTTTGCGCTGCGGTCGCTTTATGCGCCGGTCAATGCTGCACGGCTGGGCGCGTTGCAACACTGGAGGAAGCCATGAAGCTCGAAGGCGGTTGTTACTGCGGCAAGGTGCGCTACGTCGCCGAAGGCGATCCGATGATGAAGGCGCAGTGCCATTGCCGGGAATGCCAGTACATTACCGGCGGCTCACCGAACATGTTCATTGCCATGCCGGTCGCCGGCTTCAGCTACACCAAGGGACAGCCCAAACAATTCAAGCGCAGCGACCTCGAACGCCCGGTGACGCGCGAGTTCTGTGCCGAATGCGGCACGCATGTGGTCACCCGTCCGCAAGGCTTCCCAGCCGTTATCGTGAAGGTCGGCACGCTCGATGACCCCAAACTGTTCGGCATGCCGCAGATGGCGATCTATACCTGCGACAAGCAGGCCTTCCATCAAATTCCTGATGGCTTAAAAGCGTTCGAACGGCTGCCGCAGCGGTAACCAAGCCTTCAATTCGAAGACGTGCGATCGACCGGCGGGTTGGCGATGACCCGCCCAATACGCCAACCAAGTCCGAACACAACAACGACCGACGGGGTTACCAACTGACATGAGCGGCTCCCATCATCACCATCCGCACGATCATGACCACGATCACGGTGCCGAGCGCTGGAAGAATGACGGCGTGCGGGTCATTCCCGGCAATCAGCTCGACCCCAATGTACCGTCGACGCCGGGCATGGACCGCAAGGCGGCGATCAATTTCGCCCGCGTCGGTGCGCAGAAGCTGTGGGCGGGGACGGTGACGATCCGGCCGGATGCCAAGACTGGCGCCCATCATCACGGCCATCTCGAGAGCATCATTTATGTGGTGAAGGGCAAGGCGCGGATGCGCTGGGGCGAGAAGCTGCAGTTCACAGCCGAGGCCGGGCCGGGCGACTTCATCTACGTGCCGCCTTACGTGCCGCACCAGGAGATCAACGCCAGCCCGAACGAGATTCTGGAGTGCGTGCTGGTGCGCAGCGACGGCGAGGCGGTCGCCATCAACCTCGACATCGAGCCGGTCGAAAAGCCTGAGACCGTGCTTTGGGTCGATCCGATCCATCGCGGCTGACGCGCATCAACAAAGAGTGGGCATCACACCATGGTCATCACCGACTTACATTTCTACGAGCCCGCCAACGGACATGGGCTGAAGCACGATCCGTTCAATGCCATCATTGCGCCGCGTCCGATCGGCTGGATCTCGAGCAAGGGCGCGAGCGGCAACATCAATCTCGCGCCCTACAGCTATTTCAACGCTGTCGCTTCGGCGCCACCGGTCCTCGCTTTCTCCTCGAACAGCTGGAAGGACACAGTTCGCAATGTCCGTGAAACCGGCGAATTCGTCTGGAATTTGGCGACGATGCCTTTGGCCAGGCAGATGAATATTTCCTCGGCCAATGTGCCGCCGGACGTGAGTGAGTTCGACACCGCGGGCCTGACGCCCGTGCCGTCGTCGAAGGTCAGCGTGCCGCGCGTCGGCGAAAGCCCCGCCGTGATGGAATGCAAGCTGATCGAGATCATCCAGCTCAAGACCAAAGAGGGGCGCCAGATGCAGACCTGGGTCACCTTTGGTGAGGTCGTCGCCGTGCATCTCGACAGGGCGCGGATCAAGGAGGGCGTCTATCAAACTGCGTTGGCACAGCCGATTGCGCGCGCCGGCCGCCGCGGCGATTATTTCGAGATCACGGCGGACAAGCAGTTCGAGATGCCGCGGCCGGACTAGCCGTTCTATTCGATGAGGGCGCTTGCGCTCGTCGTTCGTGTTTTGGCGCTCGCGTTCGGTTGGCCCGCAAACGCGGCGAGCCTCTCCCACCGGCAACGCGAGAAAGCGGAGGTGCGTGCGTTCTTTGCAATACTGCTCGCGCGCATGAAGCCCGGCGACGGCTGGCACTACGACGTGCCTCGCGTCTTTTCCGAGGAATGGGTCGACTTCATCCGCGACGAGGGTCGCACGGCGCGACGAATTCGCCCGCATGCGCTGCTAAACATCCGCCAAGCGATCGATCCGAAAGGCGAGCACCCGGACAGGTTCTGCGATCGCAGAGAGCGCAACGCGCGGGCCAGAGAGATGGTCAAAGCGTTACCCGACGATAACAATGCGAGGGTGACGACCGCCGACATGGATTTCAGCTATCCGATCTTCGACCGCAGCCTCACGCGCGCCATTCTTCAGCACTCCGGCGGCAACGACAGTTGGTTCAAGAGCGGCAGGACGGACTTCGTGTCATCCTGGCGCAATGTGTACTTGAGGAAGCGGAATAGGGCGTGGATGGCGCGGTTCGAGATGCTCGGCATCGCGAACTGAGGCGATCGCCAAGCCTGATACCAAGCCGATACCAAGCTCTTGGTCGCCTTCTGCGCGATCAACTCCCGGTTGCCTTCCCGCGCTTGCTGCCTAGAATATCGCTGCTGGTTGGGGAGGGGCGGTATGCTGCGGTTGGTGGTTGGGTGTGTCGTCAATGCGCTCATTGTGTCGACGCCATTTGCCGGCGGTCCGTTCGGCTCGATCCATGTCGGAGAATGGCGCGGCGGCGTCTATACAAATGACCAGACCGGTGCATTCACTTTCTGCGCAGCGTCGGAAAATTTTGCCAACGGCATCGCGCTGATCGTTAGTCGTGGTGCAAATGATGTCTGGGTGCTCGGATTCATCAGCCCCAATTTTCGGTTGAACAAGGGCGAAACATTTGCCCTTGACGTACTGCTCGACGGACAACGGCAATCCCGCCTGATTGGCACCGCCAGAGAGAAGGATTTCATCACCGCGACATTGCCCACACCTGTCGCAAGCGATTTTCGCAAAGCCAGCTTTATGGCGGCGGCGGCAAAGGGCAACACCTATCAGTTCAACTTGTCGTCGACCGACACGTTGATGTCAGTGCTCACAACCTGCGCTGCGAAAGTCAAAGCCAACGGGGTGGACAAAGCTGCTGATTTCAGCGACGCGAAGATGGCCGCAGCGAAACCTCCGGGCAAGCAGGTTGATACTTCAGCTGCGCCCACACCCTCGAAGCCGGCAAAGACTTTCGGCAAGACCGGCACTGGCTTTGTGATCAGCGCTAACGGTCACGTCGTCACCAACAATCATGTCGTCGACGGCTGCGTCGGCGACATTCTCGGCAATCTCAGCGGTGAGGCGCCGGTCAAGCTTCGCAAAGTCTCCAATGACGAGACCAACGACCTTGCACTGCTGCAGGCGCCAGAAGGCACCCTCAAGAACGCCGCCGTAATTCGCGACAAGCCGGTGCACTCGGGCGACTCGGTTGTTGCGATCGGCTATCCCTTCCATGGCTTGCTGACATCGGACTTCACGGTGACGACCGAAATCGTGAATTCACTGAGCGGACTGCTGAATAACACCCGCTACCTTCAGATCAGCGCGGCAGTTCAGCCGGGAAACAGTGGCGGCCCGCTGCTCGACAACGGCGGCGAGATTATCGGGATGGTCGCCGCGAAGTTGAATTTCCTGAAATTTGTTCGTGCCACCGGTAATATCCCGGAGAACATCAACTTTGCGATCAAAACCGGCGCGATCCGCGACTTCCTGGACAACAGCGCGGTGCCGTACCAGACCACGGAGCCAAAAGCCGAGTTGAAGACCGCCGACATCGCACAGGCCGCGAGAGCTTATACGCTCTTGATTTCATGTAATGCGACCGAGCAGGCCGAGACTGCGAGGAAGTAGGGCGGCGGATCAAGGCCGGCGGCCTGCAGACGCTCGGCCCATCAAAATCCTCTGTACATCCGAGCGCCCGGGAATCCGGAACGAGCGCGCCACTTTCTTGTTACAATTGCGCCCGGCACGGTGTGAGTCGCGTTGCCCAACCGTCTCGAATTTGCCGGAAATTGAAACCGGAAATTGACCGATGAGATTGCGGCGCCGCGGCGCCTGCTTATGTCTGGAATTCGGCCTTAAGACTTAAATATCCGGTTCGTGGTCTTGTTGCTCCAGAAATCCTGCGCCCGACGAATCCAAGCATCAAAAGGGATGCCTTGATGAGCCCATCTTCTCCTGCGTCCTCGAATTCCTCCTGGCGCCGCGATGTCCTGACGCGCCCGATCTTCGCGTGGGCGAAGAAGGCGATGCCGGCAATGTCGGACACCGAGCGCGAGGCGCTGGAGGCCGGCGACGTCTGGCTTGACGGCGACCTGTTCACTGGCAATCCCGACTGGTCGAAACTGCTGGCCACCAAGCCGGCGACGCTGACGTCGGAGGAGGATGCCTTCCTGCACGGGCCGGTCGATGAACTCTGCGCCATGCTGGACGACTGGAAGATCAACTGGGAATGGCGCGACCTGCCGCCGGAGGCCTGGGCGTTCATCAAGCAGCATCGCTTCTTCGGCATGATCATTCCGAAGGAGTTCGGCGGCCTCGGCTTCTCGCCCTATGCGCATTCCGAAGTCGTGCGCAAGATCTCGACGCGCTCGGTGGCTGCCGCGGTCACCGTGATGGTGCCGAACTCGCTCGGACCTGGCGAACTGTTGATCCGCTTCGGCACCAAGGAGCAGCGCGAGAAATGGCTGCCGCGGCTCGCCGACGGCCGCGAGATTCCCTGCTTCGGCCTGACCAGTCCGGAGGCCGGTTCTGATGCCGCCTCGATGGTGGATAGCGGTATCATCTGCAAGGGCGAGTTCGAGGGCCGCGAGGTGCTGGGACTGCGGCTCAACTGGCACAAGCGCTACATCACGCTGGGGCCAGTCGCGACCGTGCTCGGCCTCGCGTTCAAGGCCTACGATCCCGATCGACTGCTCGGCGGCGAAACCGACCTTGGTATTACGGTGGCGCTGATCCCGACCGATACGCCCGGCGTCGAGATCGGCCATCGCCACCTGCCGTCGATGCAGGTGTTCCAGAACGGCCCGAACTGGGGCCGCGATGTCTTCATTCCGCTCGACTACGTTATCGGTGGAAGTGTGATGATCGGACAGGGCTGGAAGATGCTGATGACGGCGCTGGCCGCTGGCCGCGGCATTTCGCTGCCGTCGCTGTCGGCCGCGGGCGCCGCCTACATCGCGCGCACCGCCGGCGCCTACGCGCGGGTGCGCGAGCAGTTTGGCATTCCGATCGGCAAGTTTGAGGGCATCGAGGAGCCGCTCGCCCGCATCGCGGGCACGGCGTATCTCGTCGATGGCGCGCGGCGGTTGACCTGTTCGGCGCTGAACGACGGCCGGCATCCGGCGGTCATCTCCGGCATCATGAAGTTGCACGCCACCGAGCGCATGCGCACCGTGGTCAACGATTCGATGGACATCCACGGCGGCAAGGCCGTGATCGACGGCCCGCAGAACTACATGGGTAGCCTCTATCGCGCGGTGCCGATCGGCATCACGGTCGAGGGCGCCAATATCCTGACCCGCAACCTCATCGTGTTCGGCCAGGGCGCGATCCGCGCCCATCCGTTCATGCTCGATGAGATGAACGCGATCGCCGACCCCGACGGCGTGCGTGGTCTGGACAAATTCGACAAGACGTTCTGGAAGCACGTGGGCCATGCCGTCACGACGCTGTTTCGCGCCTGGGGCCACAGCTGGAGCGGCGGCCTGTTGGCGCCGGCTCCTGATGCCGGCGACGCCACCCAGTTCTATCGGCAGCTGTCGCGCTTCTCGGCGGCGTTTGCGCTGTGCGCCGACATGGCGCTGCTGACGCTCGGCGGCGCACTGAAGCGCAAGGAGATGCTGTCGGCGCGGTTCGGCGACATCCTTTCCGAGCTTTATTTGTTGTGCGGCGCGCTGAAGCGCTGGGAGGATGAAGGCCGGCAGAAGGCCGACTTCCCGTTGCTGCAATACTGCATGGAGAGCGGCTTCAAGACCATTCAAACCCGGTTTGCCGAAATCCTTGGCAACCTTCCGAACCGGTTCGTGGCCTATGGGCTGAAATTCATGATCCAGCCGCTCGGCCCGCGCGTCCACGGTCCGTCCGATGAGCTGGTGCACCAGTGCGCGCAGCTCATCCTGGAGCCGTCTGCGGCGCGCGACCGGCTGACGCCAAATCTTTACCGTTCGAACGACTCCAACGACGACAATCCGATCGCGCGGCTGGAGAAGGCGTTCGAACTGGTGACCGCGGCCGAAGGCGCTACTAAAAAAATGCACGCCGCGCACCTTCATGACTGGGGCGAAGCGGTCAAAAAAGGTGTTATCACTGCGTCCGAAGGTGACCGGTTGGCGGCCGCACACGAGGCCGTCACCAAGGTCGTGGAGGTCGACGATTTTGCGCCGGAGGCGCTGTCGCCGATCTACAAGCACCACCCGCTGACGCAGACGCAACAGGACATGCAGGCAATATCTGCAAGCTCACGAGCAGCAAGCTGATGACGCGCCCCGTTTTTATCGTTGATGGCAGCCGCACGCCGTTCATCAAGGCGCGCAGCGGCCCAGGTCCCTTCACGCCGGTCGACCTCGCCGTTCAGTGCGGCAGGCCGCTGCTCGCGCGCCAGCCATTCGCTTCCGACGCGTTCGACATGGTCATCCTCGGCTGCGTCAACGTCATTGCCGACGAGATGAACCCCGCGCGGGTCGCGGCCCTGCGGCTCGGCATGGGCGAGCGCATGGTCGCGTTCACCGAGCAGATCAATTGCGGCTCGGGCATGCAGTCGATCGACACCGCGTTCCGCTACATCCGCGAGGGCCGGGCGGAGATGATCCTTGCCGGAGGTGCGGAATCCCTGAGCCACGCGCCGCTGGTGTTCTCGCAAGCCGGCGTGCGCTGGTTCGCCGGGCTCAGCATGGCACGGGATACCATGAGCCGTATCGCTGCCTTCCTGAAAGCGCGGCCGAGCTACTTCAAGCCGATCATTGGCCTCGAACGCGGGCTGACCGATCCGATCGTTGATCTCAACATGGGCCAGACCGCCGAACTCGTGGCGCAGCTGTTCGGCATCACGCGTGAGCAGTGCGACGCCTATGCGGTCGAGAGCCACAGGCGGCTCGCCAGTGCGCAAGAGCAGGGTTTTCTGAAGGGTGAGGTCGAGACCGCGTTTGCCAAAGATGGGAAATTCTATGATCACGACGACGGCGTGCGGCCGGATTCGTCGGTCGAGAAGCTCTCGCAGTTGAAGCCGGCGTTCGAGCGGCCGTGGGGCAAGGTCACCGCCGGCAACTCCTCGCAGATCACCGACGGCGCCTCGTGGGTCATCATTGCGTCCGAGGACGCGATCAAGAAGCATGGTCTCTCGCCGAAGGCGCAAATCGTCGACAGCCAGTGGTCGGCGCTCGACCCGTCGATCATGGGCCTCGGGCCAGTGCTGGCCGTCACTGAATTGATGAAGCGTAACCGAATGGGGTTGAACGATATCGAGCTGCTCGAATTGAACGAGGCGTTCGCCGCGCAGGTGCTTGGCTGCCTCGGCGCCTGGGAGAATGAAAAATTCTGCCGCGACGTTCTCGGGCTCGAGGGGGCTGCCGGCACCTTCGATCGCGCAAGACTCAATGTCGATGGCGGCGCCATCGCGCTCGGCCATCCTGTTGGCGCCAGCGGCAACCGCATCACGCTGCACCTCGTCAATGCGTTGAAACGGCTCGGCAAGAAGCGCGGCATTGCCACGCAATGCGTCGGCGGCGGACTGGGTGGCGCCGTATTGATCGAGGCGGTGTGAGATGGAAAGCCGAATTCTCGACGCCATGAGCGACCGCCGCATCGAACTCGGCCCGCATGCGACGAGCACCGCGACGCCGGTCGGCTCGTGGAAGCACTTCAAGCTGGCGCGCGATGCCGATGGCGTCGCCTGGCTGCTGTTCGATCGCGCCGGCGCGAGCGCCAACACGCTGTCTGCCGAGGTGCTTGAGGAGCTCGACAACGTGCTGAACGTCGTCGAGTCCGATCGGCCGACCGGGCTTGTGATCCGCTCGGCAAAGCCGTCCGGCTTCATTGCCGGCGCCGACGTCAATGAATTCCGTGGCGCGACCGACCCGCAGCAGGTCGAGACCGCGATGGCGCGTGCGCACGCGGTGACCGATCGGATCGAGAATCTTGGTCTACCGACCATCGCGGTGATCCACGGCTTCTGCCTCGGCGGCGGCCTCGAGATCGCGCTGGTCTGCAAGTATCGCATCGCGATCGACGACGCGCGCTTCGGCTTCCCGGAAGTGATGCTCGGCCTGCATCCGGAACTCGGCGGCACTGCGCGTTTCACGCATCTGATCAGCCCTCTCGAGGCGATGACGCTGATGCTGACCGGCCGCACCATTGACGCACGCCGCGCCAAGTCGCTTGGTCTCGTCGATGCGGTGACGCAGGAGCGTCACGTTGTGGCCGCGGTGAAGGATGCGATCAGCGGCAAGCTCAATCGCGCCAAGTCCGGCACGCTGGCCGATCTGATGCGGTTCGGCCCGGTGCGCAGCTTCCTTGCCGCGCGGATGCGGCTCGAGGCGGAAAAGTCGGCACCGCGCCAGCACTATCCCGCCCCTTATGCACTGATCGACCTGTTCGAGCAGCATGGTGGCGGCAAGCGTGCGATGCTCGAGGCCGAGAAGCGATCGTTTGCACGGCTCATGGTGACGCCGACGGCGCAGAATCTGATCCGCGTGTTCTTCCTGCGCGAGCAGATGAAGAAACTCGGCGGCGGCGACAGCAAGATCAAGCACGTCCACGTCATCGGCGCCGGTGCGATGGGCGGCGACATCGCCGCCTGGTGCGCGAATGAAGGTTTGCGCGCGACGCTCGGCGACATGAAGCCGGAGCCGATCGCCGGCGCGGTCAAGCGCGCCGCCGACCTGTTCGGAAAAATCATCCGTAAACCGACCGAGCGGCGCGACGCGCTCGATCGGCTGATCCCCGATCTCGACGGCGAGGGCATCCGTAACGCCGACCTGATTATCGAAGCGGTGCCGGAAAAGCTCGAGCTGAAGCAGAAGGTTTACGGCAGCGTAGAACAACGCATGAAGCCGGACGCCATTCTCGCGACCAACACCTCGAGCATTCCGCTGGAGGATTTGCGCACCACACTGACGCAGCCGCAACGCCTGGTCGGCATCCACTTCTTCAATCCGGTATCGCGCATGCAGCTGGTCGAGGTGGTCAGCCATGACGGCAACGACGCCGCAGTGCTGTCCACGACCCGCGCCTTCGTCACCGCGATCGACCGCCTGCCGTTGCCGGTGAAGAGCTCACCGGGATTCCTCGTCAACCGAGCGCTGACGCCGTACATGCTGGAAGCGATGCTGCTGTTCGACCAGAAGGTGCCGAAGGAAGTGATCGACAAGGCGGCCGAGGATTTCGGCATGCCGATGGGCCCGATCGAGCTCGCCGACACCGTCGGTCTCGACATCTGCATGGCGGTCGGCGATTCACTTCGCGCCAAGCTCGGCGATGCGCTGCCGCCAACCCCCGACTGGTTGCGCGAAAAGGTCCACAACGGCGAGCTCGGCCGCAAGACCGGCAAGGGCTTCTATGCCTGGAAGGACGGCAAGCCGCAGAAGATGGGCGCGATCACGCCGTCCAGCGGGCCGCAGTCGAACATGGCGCCGAGTGCGGGCGGTTCAGGCCAACCGTCGTCGTCCGAGATGGCCGACCGGCTCATTCTGCCGATGGTCAACGTGTGTGTCGCCTGCCTGCGTGAGGGCATCGTCGACAACGCCGATGTGGTCGACGGCGCGATGATCTTCGGCACCGGGTTTGCGCCGTTCCGAGGCGGCCCGCTGAATTACGCGCGTGCGCGCGGCAAGGCCGATATCGTCGCGACGCTGCAGAGCCTCGCCGCGAAATACGGCGACCGTTTCAAACCCGACGCCGGCTGGGATCAGTTCAGCTAGCGGCTACGAGCGCCGCCAAGTTCCGCTCTGCGATTTTCAGCGCGTGGTCCGGACATGCTGTCGCAAGCAGCGGCCCGCAATTCATTTGACTTTCACCGCCGCCTCGCGAAAGGATCGACTAAAGTCGTAACGCGCTTGACATGCGCGACGAACGAACCCGGCAGGGACAATGCCGGGATTGAGGGGCGGTCGGATCATGCAGGGCTATGTCATCAGGCGTGTGCTCGCCCTGATCCCGACGCTGATCTTCGCGAGCTTCATCGTCTTCATCACCGTCCGCCTAATTCCGGGCAACATCATCGACCTGATGCTGTCACAGAACGACGTCAGCGCGGCGAAGCAGACCCGCGCTCAGCTCGAAGCTGCGCTTGGTCTCGATCAGCCGATGTTCATCCAGTACTTCCGCTGGATCGGCGCCCTGATCCTCCATGGTGACCTCGGCAAGTCGCTGTGGAGCAACACCTCGGTGATGGAGGAGATTCTGCATCGTCTGCCGGTGACGTTCGAACTCGGCGCGATGGCGCTGATCGTCGCGTTGATCGTAGGCATCCCGATCGGGGTCTATGCCGCGCTGAAACAGGACACGGTCGGCGACTACATCCTGCGCACGGTCTCGATCCTGGCGCTCGCAATCCCGGCGTTCTGGACCGGCACGCTGGTGATGGTGTTCCCGTCGCTCTGGTGGGGCTGGTCGCCGTCGGTGAGGTTCGTGACGCTCACACAGGATCCTGTCGCGCATCTACTGCAGCTGCTGATTCCCGCGCTGATCCTCGGCAAGGCATTTTCCGCCATCATCATGCGGCTGACCCGCACGCTGATGCTGGAAGTGTTGCGGCAGGACTATATCCGCACTGCGCGGGCCAAGGGCTTGTCGGTCGGAACGATCGTCACCCGACACGCGCTGCGTAACGCGCTGATCCCGGTGGTGACGCTGGTAGGCTTGCAGGCGCCGGTGCTGTTCGGCGGCGCCGTCATCCTCGAACAGATCTTCGTCATTCCGGGAATGGGGCTATTGCTGCTCGAAGCGGTGTCGTCGCGCGACTATCCCGTCATTACCGGCGTGTTCCTGATCATCGGTGTCTCGGTGGTGATGATCAACCTGCTGGTCGATCTCAGCTATGGCTGGCTCGACCCGCGGGTGAGGGGCCGCTGATGGCCGATATCATCGAGCGTGGCGTTACTGTCGCGGCCTCGGCGCGCCGGCCGAACCGCTTTCTCTCCTTCATTATCAGGCTGTTTCGCGAAAAGCCGCTCGGCGCGTTCGGCTTCGTCGTCTGCGCGATCTTCCTGTTTGCGGGCATCTTCGCCGACGTGATCGCGCCCTACGGCTTCAACCAGATCATGCCGATCAACCGCATGAAGCCGCCGTCGGCATTGTTCTGGTTCGGCACCGACAATCTCGGCCGCGATATCCTGTCGCGCGTCATTTACGGCGCGCGCCTGTCGGTAATCATCGGCTTGAGCGCGGCGTCGATTGCCACCGTGATCTCGGTCTTCATCGGTATCGTCAGCGGCTATGTCGGCGGCAAGTTCGACATGCTGGTGCAGCGCTTCGTCGACGCCTGGCTGAGCTTTCCGGGGATCGTCATTCTGATTGTCGTCGTCGCAGTGGTCGGGCCCGGCATGCCCCAGGTCATCGCCATTCTCGGCGTCCAGGGCGGCATCGGCGGCTCGCGCATCATCCGCAGCGCCGTCATCTCGGTGCGCGAGCAGAGCTACGTCCATGCCGCACAGTCGATCGGCGCGACCTCTGCGCGCGTCATGTTCCGCCACATCCTGCCCAACGTCATGGCGCCTGTGATCGTGCTGTTCACCACCGGCGTCGGCAACGTCATCCTGGCGGAGTCAGCGCTGTCGTTCCTCGGCCTCGGCGTGCCGCCGCCGGCGCCGACCTGGGGCGGTATGCTCACGGGCAGCGCGCGCAACTATATGTATCTCGCGCCATGGATGGCGCTGGCGCCCGGCATCTGCCTTACCGTCGTGGTGTTCTCGATCAACATGTTCGGCGACGCCCTGCGCGACCTGCTCGATCCCAGGATGCGCGGAAACCGGTAAGTCGAGATTTCGGAGTGAGTGGTTTTGGCAAGTCCGCTTCTGCAGGTTCGTCATCTCAAGACCGAGTTCGCCGCCGGCACGCCGGCGGCGCTGACCGCGGTGAACGACGTCTCGTTCGAGGTCGATGCCGGCGAGACGCTGGCCATCGTCGGCGAGAGCGGCTCGGGCAAGAGCATTACCGCGCTGTCGATCATGCGTCTGGTGCCGGAGCCGCCGGGAAAAATCACTGCGGGCGAGGTGATCTTCGACGGCGTGAACCTGCTCGAATTGTCGGAAGATGAGATGCGCAAGGTGCGCGGCAACCGGATCGCGATGATCTTCCAGGAGCCGATGACCTCGCTCAATCCGTCGCTGACCATCGGCCTGCAGATCGCCGAACCGATCAACCTGCACAAGAAGCTGCCGTGGCCGCAGGCGTTCGACAAAGCCAAGGAGCTGCTCGACCGCGTCCGCATGCCGGATGCCCGAAGCCGTCTGTCGACCCATCCGCACCAGTTCTCCGGCGGCATGCGCCAGCGCATCATGATTGCGATGGCTCTGGCCTGTCAGCCGAAGCTGATCATTGCGGACGAACCGACTACCGCGCTTGACGTCACGGTGCAGGCGCAGATCTTGGAGCTGCTGAAGGAGCTGACGCGCGAGACCGGCGCGGCGCTGATCCTGATCACCCACGATCTCGGCGTGGTCGCGCGTTACGCCGACCGCGTTTGTGTGATGTACGGCGGCAAGGTCATCGAGACGGCAGCGGCGCGCGAGCTCTATGAGAGACCGCTGCATCCCTATACGCGCGGGCTGATGGCCTCGATCCCGCGGCTCGACGAGCCGGCCGGCAAGCGTTTGGTGCCGATCCGCGGCCAGCCACCGAATTTGGCGCAACTGCCGCCGGGCTGTTCGTTCAATCCGCGGTGTGCGGAAGCAGTCGAGCGCTGCCGTTGCGACGTTCCTTCCTTGATGCCGGCCTCCGAAGGCCACCTCCATGCTTGTTGGGTGGCGCCTCATGTCTAAAGCCATTCTCGAAGTCGAGGCACTGAAGGTTCACTTCCCCGTCCATGGCGGCTTCCTGCAGCGCGAGGTCGGCTCGGTCAAAGCGGTCGACGGCATCTCGTTCCACGTCGAGGAGGGTGAGACGCTTGGCCTTGTCGGCGAAAGCGGCTGCGGCAAGTCAACCACCGGTCTTGCGGTGTTGCGAATGCTGCCGGTGACGTCGGGCCGCATCGTGTTCGAGGGCGATGACATCACAAGCCTCAGCCAGGGTGAGATGCGCCCGATCCGCCGGCGCATGCAAATGGTCTACCAGGACCCGTTCGGCTCGCTCAATCCGCGCATGACCGTCGGCGAGATCATCGGCGAACCGCTCGAGGTACACCGGTTGCATGGCCGCCGCGCCGAGCGGCGCGAACGCATCACCGATCTCTTGCAGATGGTTGGGCTCCGCGCCGACATGATCGACCGCTATCCGCACCAGTTCTCCGGCGGGCAGCGCCAGCGCATCGGCATTGCGCGGGCGCTCGCGGTCGAGCCGCGGCTGTTGATCTGCGACGAACCGGTCTCGGCGCTCGATGTCTCGATCCAGGCCCAGGTCGTCAACTTGTTTCAGGAGCTGCAGGAGAAGCTCGGTATCTCCTCGATCTTCGTCGCTCACGATCTCGCCGTGGTGCGCCATGTCAGTCAGCGCATCGCGGTGATGTATCTGGGCACCATCGTCGAGATCGCCTCGCGCGACGACCTCTATGCTGCGCCAAAGCATCCCTATACCCAGGCCCTGATGGCGGCGATTCCCGTGCCGAATCCCGCCGTCGAGGCGACGCGCGAGCACGTGATCATCACGGGCGAAGTGCCGAGCGCGCAGCGGCCGCCGCCGGGCTGCCGGTTCCATCCGCGCTGCCTGCACGCGATGCCGATCTGCCGCGAGCAAGCGCCGGAATTGAAGCGCGAGGGGCAAACCAGCGTCGCCTGCCACCTTTATTCCTGAGCGGCGGAATGTCTTGAAGCATGATCCGGAAAAGTGGGCACCGGTTTTCCGAAAAGATCATGCTCAATCAAGACTTCTAAAGCGCGATGGGGTTTGGCTCGATCCCGTCGCGTTCTAGCGCGCCGATGGTTCGTTCTGTCGCGGTCAAATTGCGCCAGATCAATTGCGAAAAGCGCGCTTTTGGGAGAGGTTAAATCAAGCTCGCGGCCGGCTCACCGGCACGCGACGGTCATGTGAAGGGCTAACGGAGGAACGAGATGGGTTGGCGGGCTAAGGGGCTGATGGCAGGCGCTGTCGCGCTGCTGCTGAGCGGCAGTGCGTTCGGCGGTCAGGAAGGGCCGGCGCCGCAATATGGCGGCAGTCTCGAGATCGGCACGGTCTACTACACCATTTCGGCGCTGTCGTTCGACAACTACGACTTCGCGTGGAAGCACAACCACGACACTGGCGCGGTCTACGAGCAGCTGTTTGCGACCGACCTCAGCCAGGCCCAGCATAACGGCGGCAAGTTCGCCTTCGTCGCCGACGCCTGGATTCCGACCGAGGCGATGCGCGGCGAACTTGCCGAAAAGTGGGAGTGGAACAAGGATCCGCTGCAGCTGATCGTCACGCTGCGCAAAGGCGTGATGTTCCCGGAGAAGCCGGGCGTGATGAAGTCGCGCGAGCTTGTCGCCGACGACATCGTCTACACGTTCAACCGCCTGAATTCGAGCCCGAAGAAGATCGCGGCCTATTTCGATTTTGTCTCCTCGATCCAGGCGAAGGACAAATACACCGTCGTCTTCAACATGAAGGAGTACAATGCCGAGTGGGCCTACCGCTTTGGCTACGGTTATTACTCCGGCATCATCCCGCACGAGGTGGTCGAGGCCGCGCCCGACAATGCCGGCGCCAAGGACTGGAAGAACGCCAACGGCACCGGTCCGTTCATGCTGACGGATTATGTCGCTGGCAACTCGCACACCTACGCCAAAAACCCGAATTATTGGGACAAGGAGAAGATCGGCGGCACCGAATACAAGCTGCCGTTCGTCGACAAGGTGACCTATCGCATCATCAAGGATGAGGCGACGGTCGTGACCGCATTCCGCACCGGCAAGCTCGACATGCTGGAGGCCGTGCGCTGGCAGAACGTCGATTCGCTGAAGAAGACCAGCCCGCAGATCCAGTGGCATCGCTATCTCGCGATGGGCGGCCAGTATCTCGCCATGCGGGTCGATACCAAGCCGTTCGACGACATTCGTGTCCGCCGTGCTCTCAACATGGCCGTGAACAAGAAGGAGATCGTCGACAGCTACTACAACGGCAATGCCGAGCTGTTCGCCTATCCGCAGCATCCGGAATATGTCGGCTACTTCGAGCCGCTCGAAAGCATGCCGGACAGTGTGAAGGAGCTCTACACCTACAATCCTGACAAGGCGAAGAAGCTGCTGGCGGAAGCGGGCTACCCCGACGGCTTCACCTTCAAGGTGCAGGTCTGCTCGTGCAGCCCCGAGCACGCCGATCTTCTGCCGCTGGTCGCCGGCTATCTCGAGCAGGTTGGCGTCAAGATGGAAATCCAGCCGATGGAGTATGGCGCGTTCCTGTCTGCGATGACAACGCAGACCAATGCGCCGGGTTATTTCATGGGCAACGGCCACACCAACCCGACCACGACCCTGCGCAAGAACTTCGTGATGGGCCAGGTCTGGAACCCTTCGCAATGGAACGATCCGGCCTACGCCAAGAAGATGGACGCGGTTTACCGCGAGCCTGACGAGGACAAGCGCAAGGCGATGATCCGCGAGATGACGCGCGAGATCCTCGACAAGGCGCCGTATCTCTGGCTGCCGACGCCGTACAACTACACGGCCTGGTGGCCGTGGGTGAAGAACTACGGTGGCGAGCTGCGCGCCGGCTCGGTGCGGCCGGGCCCGATCTACGCCCGCATCTGGGTCGACCAGGAGATGAAGAAACAGATGGGGTATTGATCGCCTTCGTGGCGAATTGAACCGCGGCGGCGCTCAAGAGCGCCGCCGTTTTTCTTTGCTCTGCCGTCATGCCCGGCCTTGTGCCGGGCATCCACGTTCTTCAAAATCCAGACGATCAAAGACGTGGATGGCCGGGCATAGGCGAGCGAAGCGACGCCGTTCTTCTAACGGCTATCCCCGGCCATGACGGAACGCGCGAATGACCGATACAAATTCATCTCAGCCAATCAAAATCCCGCCACCCCAGGCGCCGCAAGGGGAACTCTCGCTGCGAACGCTGGCGATGCCGGCCGATACCAACCAGAACGGCGACATTTTTGGCGGCTGGTTGCTCAGCCAGATGGACATCGCCGGCGGCATGTATGTCGGCAAGACCGGCCAGTGCCGCAGCGTTACGGTCGCGATCGAGGCGATGACGTTCCGCAAGCCGGTGTTCGTCGGCGATGTCGTGTCGGTCTATGTCGACACCATTCGTATCGGCCATACCTCGATCACGGTGCGGATCGAGGCCTGGGTCAGCCGCCGCAACGAGGCGCACACGATCCTCGTCACCGACGGCAATTTCACCTATGTCGCGATCGACGACCAGGGCAAGCCGCAGCCGATCAAGGTGCAGGCGCAGCCTTAACTTCCGTCATTCCGGGACGCGCCGCTCGAAGTCGGGCCTGCCCGACTTCGATCATTATCAATGTCCAAGTCGGCCAGGGCCGACTTGGATGGCGCGGGCCCGGAATCCATACTCCCTGCGGTGGCTATGGATTCCGGACAGCCGCTGCGCGGCTTCCGGAATGACGGGTATTGTAGATGAGAAGGCGCTCTTTACCTCGGCCCAAGAAAATCGCGCTTGCCGATCTCGATGCCGTTGTGACGCAGGATGTTGTAGGCGGTGGTGGCGTGGAAATAGAAGTTCGGCAGCCCGAAGCCGACGAAGAAGACTTCGCCCGGCAACTCCATCGTGGTGCCGCCCATCGGCAGCTTGATCACCCGGGTCTCGGCGCCGTTGAATTGCTCGGCCTTGAAGCCTTGCACATATTTGAGCACGGTCGCGATCCGCTCCTTGAGCTGCGCGAACGAGGTCTCGGTGTTGGCGTAGTCGGGCACATCGGCGCCAGCGAGCCGCGCGGTGGTCTTCGCCGCGAAATCGCACGCGTTTTGCACCTGCCTCGTGAAAGTGAACATGTCGGGAGCGAGCCTGTCGTTCAGCAGCGTTGCCGGCTCGATCTTCCGGGTTTCCGCTTGTGCCGCAGCTTTGTCGAGGACCGCCGACAGCGCGGTGAGGATACGGACGAATGTGGGCACGGAGACGTTATAAAGCGACATCGTGAAGCTCCTTGAGTGATGCGAATGGAGGGAATTTGGGTCGGGCGTTCTTGTTGATTGCGCCGTGTCTACCACGGGCAACGAGCTGGGTGCCATCACTCTGACGTCATTCCGTAGCGCCGCAGCGAAGCGGAGGCGAGCTCGGATTCCGGGCCGGCGCCTGTCGGCGCAGGCCCGGAATGACGGCCCTATTGCGGGCGCACTGTCGCTTTTGGCGCCCGCGTCGCGCTCGGTGTCCTGGGTGCGCCTGGCACACCGGTCGCGACCGGCACCGCCGCGGGCGCAGTCCCGCGCATCCGTGCCAGCAATTCCGCCGTCGGCCAGGCGTCGGCCGGCAGGCCATGCTTCACCTGCATTGCCTTGACCGCGACGCGGCTTTGCAGGCCGAGCACGCCGTCGACCTTGCCGACATTGTAGCCGGCGCGCACCAGGAGCTGCTGCAGTTCGCGGATCTCGTTGAATGACAGCTGCGGCACCGGTTGTGCCGGTTTCTTCATCGGCGGCGCGCCGGCGATGCGGGCAGCGAGATAGCCCGCGGTGGTCGAATAGATCAGCGAGTTGTTCCACTCGGTGTAAGCGGCAAAATTCGGGTAGGCGAGAAACGCCGGCCCGAACCGACCCATCGGCAGCAGCACCGACGTCGGCAGGTCATCATTCTCTAGCGGCCGTCCGTCCGCATGGGTCACGCCCCATTTTGCCCATTGCGAACGCGGATGCTTGATCGAGAGATCAGTCTCTTCCCACGGCAGGTTGGCGGGCGCTCGAATTTCCTCGAGCCACGGCTCGCCGCGCCGCCACTTCAACCCGGTGGCGATGTAGTTCGCGGTCGAACCGATTACGTCCGGACCGGAGCGTAACAGGTTGCGACGGCCGTCGCCGTCGTAGTCGACGGCATAGTTCACGTAGTGCGTCGGCAGGAATTGCGTCTGGCCGAGTTCGCCGGCCCACGAGCCGATCATTTCCGCAGGCGACAGATCGCCGCGGTCGATGATCTTCAGCGCTGCAATGGTCTCGCCTTGAAACATCTCCGAGCGGCGGCAGTCGAAAGCGAGCGACACCAGCGAACGCAGCGTCGGCAGGTTGCCCATGTTGGCGCCAAAGTCGCTCTCGAGGCCCCAGAATGCCGCGATCACCGCGGGCGGTACGCCAAATTCCTTCTCGGCACGGGCGAATGCCTGGGCGTAGCGCTGGATGTATTGCCGGCCCTGCTGCATGCGGTAGTCGGCCGCCATGCGGGCGGCGAACTGGGTGAAGAGCTGGCCGAACACGCGCTGGCCGCGGTCACGATTGACGATGCCCTGGTCGAACACGAGATACGGCTGGGCTTCGGCGATCGCGCGCTGCGACACGCCGTCCTTGGCCGCGTCCTGCTCGAGCTGCGCCAGGAATTGCGGGAAGCCGACGCCGCGCCGGCAGGGGCCGGGGTTTTGTGCAAGCGCGGAGGTCGCCGCAAGAACGAGCGTTGCGGCGAGAGCGAGACTTGCGGGTCGCGTGAGCAGGATTGTCATCGGCATGGGGCGACGGTGATGCTTCACCCGTCATGCCCGTCCGTGCGGCCCGCCGTCAAGCGGTTGTACCGCATGCCAAGGTCATAGGCGCGACGACCGAACTATGGTTAGCTCGGTCGCTGGCTAAACGGGAGAGTGATCAATGGAAATTCAGGCACTCGGTTACCTCGGTGTCGGAACCGCAAAGCTCGACGATTGGTCGACGTTGGCGACCAAAGGTCTGGGCATGCAGGCGGTCGACCGCGGCGCCGGGATACGTGCGTTTCGGATGGATGATCGCAAGCAACGGCTGGTGCTTGACAGCACGATGCCGGACAACGCGCTCTATTTCGGCTGGGAGGTCGCGAACGCCGATGCGCTGGATGCGCTCGCCGCGCGGCTCGAGCGCGCCGGCGTCGCGGTCAAGCGCGAGGGCACGGCACTCGCTGATCAGCGTTTCGTGTCAGGATTGATTTCCTTCGCCGATCCGTCGGGCAATCGGGTCGAAGCGTTTCATGGCGCAGCGGTTGCCGACACGCCGTTTCTTCCCAGCCGGCTGATCTCCGGATTCCGCTGCGGGCCCCTCGGCATGGGCCACGTCCTCGTCATGGTGAAGGACATTAACGCGTCGCTCGCGTTCTACCGCGACCTGCTTGGCTTCCGCGTCAGCGATTACATTCAGGCGCCGGTCGCTGCCTGGTTCCTGCACGTCAACCCGCGCCATCACAGCCTCGCGTTGGTCGAGGCGCCGGTGAACGGGCTCAATCATCTGATGATGGAGCTTTATTCGCTCGACGACGTCGGACAGGGCTACGATCTCGCGCTGAGGAAACGTGAACAGATCTCCGCCACTCTTGGTCGTCACAGCAACGATCTCATGACCTCGTTCTACATGCACACGCCGTCGGACTTCATGATCGAGTACGGGTGGGGCGGTCGCGATGTCGATGATACGACCTGGCAGCCGCATGAACTGGTCAGTGCGGCAAGCTTCTGGGGTCACGACGGACTGTTCCGCGCCATCGGCGGCGAGGACCCGCCGCCCGTCGCACTCATGTCAGATCTGCCGCCGGAGCTGTTGCGGGCGCCGGTCCAGGTGATGGACGGCAATTACGACCGCCTGAAGGGCGTCTGCCCGTGGTGGGATGCGGTCAAGGCGAAGCAGTAGGCCGCGCGGACCGCGCGACGGTGAATGCCGCCGCGCGAGCCGCAAGTGTTCAGCTTAATTCGTCGAGATGGTCTGCACCACGCTCGACACCGGCCGCGCGCTGACGGTCGGCAGTTTGGTATCCTTCAGGAAGGCCTCGTCGTATTGCGGCAGGGTCTGCAGCTTCGTCTTCGCCTTCATCGACACGACCTTGTAGCCTTCCGCCTTGAGCCGCGCGAGTAGCGCCGGCAAGGCTTCGCCGGTGTGCTTCTGGAAGTCGTGCATCAGGATGATGCCCTTACCCTGCTTGGCGAGCTTGCCCATCACGGTGTCGACGATCTGCTCCGGCTTCTGGGCGCGGAAGTCGAAGGAGTTGAGGTCACAGGAGAAGATCGCGACATTGCGGTCGCCGAGATAGGTCACCATCCCGGGCGGATGCTGCAGCTCGGGGAAGCGGAAGAACGGCGCAGGCGCCGTGCCGAGCGCCCAGGCCACCGCGCTGACGCCCTTCTCGATCTCGTCCTTCTGCTGCTGCTCGGTCATCGTCTTCTTGTTGAGATTGGTGTGCGACCAGGTGTGGGTGCCGACCGTATGGCCTGCGGCGGCGACCTGCTTCAGCACGTCGGGATAGAAGGTCGCGTGCTTGCCGATCGCAAAGAAGATGCCGGTGGTGCACTCGTCGGCGAGCGCCTTCAGCACCGCCTGGGTGTGGCCTTGCCAGGGACCGTCGTCGAAGGTCAGCACCACTTCCTTGTCGGCGAGAAAGTCGAGCTGCTTGAAATGCTGGAAGCCGAAGCCGGGGCCGCCGGTGGTGTCGATCTCGACCGTCCGGCTGATGCCGAGCGCGTTCGGATTGGCGCAGGGCCGGCTCATCGACTGTTTTGGCGCCGGCGCCGGTGGTGGCGTGATCGATCCGGTGATGTCGTCTTTCTGCGTCGCCGCGGGCAGGGGCGCTACCTTCACGGCCGGCGCCTCGACGGGCTTGTACTCGGCGACCTTTTGCGCCGGGCTCGGTGCGGGCGTCCCGCCTGCACGCAACGTCCAAACTCCACCAGCGATCCCGAACGCGACGAACGCGACAGTAACCCCTACCGCAATACGCATACGAACACTCCGCAACTCAACGCAACCAACCCACGGATTTCGCGGGCATTCGTTGCGTTTTAGTCAAACAATGGAAACCGTCCGTTAACGGTGAACGGACCGTTGCGCGCCGGGGTGTCGGAGGCTTTGGTGCGCCGCGGCGTTTGCAATTCGCTAACCATTTTGGTTGCGGTGGCCGGGCGTGGTCCTATCCTGAAGCTTCAGACGCGATCCGCGCGTCTGCAAAAAAAGATCCGGGAGATACGCCATGATCGGACGTCGAACTCTGCTCGCTTTGGCGGGCAGTGCCGCCATTTCTGCCATCGCCGGTAAAGCCGCCGCGCAAACCTCGGCCTCGGACGCGCCGATCGCGAGTACGCGATATGGCAAGGTGCGTGGCGTGACCCAGGACGGCGTTCATGTCTTCAAGGGTATTCGCTACGGCGCCTCTACGGCCGGCGCCAATCGCTTCCGGCCGCCGAAGCCGCCGGAACCGTGGACCGATGTGCGCGACGCGCTGGCCTTTCCGCCGATGTCGCCGCAGCCACCGATCGCGGTGAGCAAGCTGTTTGCGTCATGGACCTTCGACACCGAGGTCAGCGAAGATTGTCTTGGCGTCAACGTCTGGACGCCCGCGCTGCGCGACGGCGGCAAGCGGCCGGTGATGGTCTGGTTTCACGGCGGCGCGTATTCGTCGCTGTCGGGGTCGCGCAACGTCTATGACGGCACGCGGCTGTGCAAGAAGGGTGATGTCGTCGTCGTCACGCTGAACCATCGCCTCAATTCGTTCGGTTTCCTGCACCTTGCCGACATCGCGCCCGAGTTCGCCGATGCCGGCAACGCCGGCATGCTCGATCTGGTCGCGGCCCTGCAGTGGGTACGCGACAACATCGCCGAGTTCGGCGGCGATCCCGGCAACGTCACGATCTTCGGGCAGTCCGGCGGTGGTGGCAAGGTATCGACGATGATGGCGATGCCGGCGGCCAAGGGCCTGTTCCATCGTGCCATCGTGCAAAGCGGCTCTTATGCGCGCAACGCCCATCTCGAGGCGATGAAGCCAGCTGAGGCGAGCGAGCACACGCGCGCGCTGCTGGCAGCACTCGAGATCGCACCTGCGGACGCCGCAAAGAAGCTGGTCGAGCTGCCGATGGACGCGCTCGTGGCGGGGACCAAGAAAGTCTCTAGCCTGTGGTGGGCGCCCGTGGCCGACGGGCGCACGCTGCCGTCCGGCCCGTGGTGGCCCGAGGCGCCCGCGATGTCGGCGAGCGTTCCGCTGATGATCGGCACCACCGAAACCGAGATGACGTTGCTCATCGGGGCCGGTGACGCCTCGACGTTCACGCTGGACGATGCCGCCTTGCGCCAGCGTCTTGCGACCTACATGGCGGCGGACGATGTCGAGCCCGTCATTCAGGCGTTCAAGGCGACGCGTCCCAACGCCACGCCGAGTGATCTGTTCTTCGCTATCACAACGGCGATCCCGTTCCGCCGCGGCGCCTGGCAGCAGGCCGAACGCAAGGCGGCGCAGAACGCGGCGCCAGTCTACCTCTATGAGCTCGACTGGCACACGCCGGCCGATGACGGCAAGTGGAAGAGCCCTCACTCGCTCGATCTGGCGCTGGTGTTCGACAACGTCGCCAAATCGGAGTCGGCTGTCGGCACCGGACCCGAGGCGCAAAAGGTCGCTGACCAGATGAGCGCGGCGTGGCTCGCCTTTGCCCGCAGCGGCAATCCCAACAATCCGGCGATCCCGGATTGGCC
Source organism: uncultured Alphaproteobacteria bacterium (assembly GCA_963763485.1). Taxonomy (GTDB): domain Bacteria; phylum Pseudomonadota; class Alphaproteobacteria; order Rhizobiales; family Xanthobacteraceae; genus CAWCKS01. The sequence continues at coordinate 927,192 of CAVXOW010000005.1, forward strand.
GGCCTATACGGCCGCGAACCACGCGACCATGGTGTTCAACGTCGAGTTGAAAGCGATGGCGGGCTTCCGCGACGACGAGCGCAAGGTTCTTGCCAACCTGAAAGCCAGGGGCGCGTTCGACCCGGCTGCGTCTTAAAGCTAGTGCCCCGGGCCGCGCTCTGCGCGGTCCGGGCAAGCTGTTGCAACTCGGCGGCCGCGGCGACGGCGGCGCCTGCGGCGTCCGTCGTGCGCCTGCGCGGAATAAGCCTTCGGATCAAAGGTTAGTCGATGTGACGCGGCTGAGTAGGGAGCCGGCCGCAGCGCACGAGGCAGACAATGACGACCATCCTGTTGAAACTGATACGCGCATGCCGTGCCGCTTGGTCATCATCATCATCGCGTCAGCTGCTCCGTCGCGCGCGGAAATCATTTATCCATTCTGCAAGGTGGGCGGTGGCGATGTCGGCACCGGAGTTGGCTCCTGCAACTATACCTCGCTCGAGCAATGCCGTGTATCGAGCGCCGGCTATGGCATGTGCTTCGCCAATCCGGCTTTCGTTGCGCCTCCTGCGACGCCGGCCACGCAGCACCGCGCGAAGCGAAGCTAGCGCAGCCGATACAGCGCGTGCTTCCGATTGCGCGTGAACGGCCGCACCTGGGTCGCCCAACGACCGGCTTCGGAGGCTTCAGCCCATTCCCGGCTGGTCAGCACCTTCGGGCTGTCGATCTCATACATCGCGTGATAACGCGGGCCATCATACACGATCTTTCTCTCCTCGCCGCCGATGTTCAGCACGAACGGCTCGCCCTCCATCCGAGAGACCGCGTACACACCCGGTACCTTCGACAGCATGGGCACATGCTCGGTGTCGTAGACTTCGTTGAACAGCGCCTCCTTGTCGGCGTCGACGTCCATGCTGGCAACGAAAAGGTATTTTGCTTGGATCGGCATTGAAAGCGTCTCCTTTCGGCTTGCGATTTTACCATCGCGAAGCAACCGCACTTGGCGAAGCGATGGCGAGAAGGCTCGTCGACGACGGGGGCGTCAATGGATATCGTTTGGAAGGTGTTATAAACGTCGGCGACGTACTAGATAACCCATCATGACCTTCCATTTCGACAACAGCTACGCCGCCCTGCCTGAAAGCTTCTTCGCGCGCGTGTCCCCAGTGCCGGTCGCGGCTCCCCGGCTGGTCAAGCTCAACCGGCCGCTCGCGGCCGAGCTTGGTCTCGATGCCGACTGGCTTTCGTCGCCGCAAGGCGTCGCGGTCCTTGCCGGGCAGACGCTGCCCGATGCTGCCACCCCGATCGCGACCGCCTATGCCGGCCACCAGTTCGGCCATTTCGTGCCGCAGCTCGGCGACGGCCGCGCCATCCTGCTCGGCGAGATAATTGACCGCAATAGCCGCCGCCGCGATCTGCAGCTGAAGGGCGCCGGCCGGACGCCGTTTTCCCGCGACGGTGACGGCCGCGCTGCACTCGGCCCGGTATTGCGAGAATATGTCGTCAGCGAAGCGATGGCCGCGCTCGGCATTCCGACGACCCGTGCGCTTGCGGCGGTGCTGTCCGGTGAGGGCGTGCGCCGCGAGACGTTGCTGCCAGGAGGCGTGCTGACCCGGATCGCATCGAGCCATATCCGGATCGGCACATTTCAGTTCTTCGCCGCGCGCAACGATCACGACGCATTGCGCCAGCTCGCCGACCATGTCATCAAGCGGCACTATCCCGATATCGCCGATGATGCACAGCCTTACCGCGCCCTGCTGTTGCGCGTGATCGCTGGGCAGGCGGCGCTGGTCGCGCAATGGATGCAGGTTGGCTTCATCCATGGCGTCATGAACACCGACAACGTTTCGATCGCCGGCGAGACTATCGACTATGGGCCCTGCGCCTTCATGGACACCTACGATCCCTCTGCGGTGTTTTCCTCGATCGACCACAACGGCCGCTACGCCTACGGCAATCAGCCACGCATCGCGTTGTGGAATCTGACGCGGCTCGCCGAGTGCCTGCTGCCCCTGCTGCCCGGTGACAATGCCGCAGCCGTCGAGACGGCGAAGGCAGCACTCAGCAGCTTTGTTCCGGCGTTCGATGGCGTGTTCAGTCCGGCGATGCGCGCCAAATGCGGGTTGTCCGGCGCGGGCGAAGAGGACGATGCGCTAGTCGCGGACTTCCTGGAACTGCTGGCGGTCAACAAGGCTGACTATACGCTCGCATTTCGCCGGCTATGCGATGCCGCGGACGGCAATGCGTCCGGACTGCGCGCGATGTTCACCGAGCCGGCCGGCCTCGACGGCTGGCTTGTCAAATGGCGGCAGCGCCGCAGCGGAGGCGCGCTCGATAGCACCGCGATGCGGCGCGTCAACCCCGCCTTCATTCCGCGCAACCATCGCGTCGAGGCGGCGATCGAAGCGGCGCTGGGCGGCGACTTCGCCCCGTTCGAACAGTTGCACGTCGTGCTGGCCCATCCCTACGACGACCAGCCCGCCTTCGTCGGCTACGCCGAACCGCCGCAGCCCGATGAGCGCGTCACGGCAACGTTCTGCGGCACGTGAGCGGTTCTCTTTTGCTAAGGCAGATCGACGTTTTTTGCTGCGCGTTAGGGCCTCGTTAGTGAGCGAAGCTCCACAATGTCCGGAGATCGCGCAGATATCGGCATCTCCGTATGGAACTCGACTTCATTCCGATCCATTACGTCAAATCGATGAGTTAGCGCACGCTCGTCAACGAGTGGAATCGACTGTCGGGCAAGCGCCGTTTTCCTCCGATAGGGGAGTTCAAGCTCGAACCGCGCACGCACGACCCGCAGCAGCTTATTGTCTGGACTGTCGGACCTGAGAGCGGTCTCCGCAAATTTCGGACACGCTACGTTGGCAAGCACGCAACCGACGCGTCCCACCTTGCGTCGGCCGGAAAGACGATGGACGAAATCGCCCCCGAGCCACTCAAGCAATTTGCCCTTGAGACCACAAGCGAGTGCGTCACCAGCGGATGCGCCATCTACACAATCCTGAGTACGCTTGATGCGTGCGGTAATCAGGTCGACCTCGAGCGGTTGTTGCTGCCTTTCGGTCGAGATGACTTGCGCGTCGAGCAGATCGTTGCCTCCCTGCAATTGATCAGCTTCAAGGGGGCGGTCGATCGGCGCAGTGTGGTTCAGGAGTTCGAGGCGCGATCCCGCGTTGCGTTCGTGGGGCGTATCGCCGCCATGTCGGCCGCGCCGGCTAATACGCGACTTTCGCGAGTTTGCTGAACCGCTGAAGCCGGACATCTGCGTGACGCCGCGCTGCGGCCCTGACGTATCCGTTTTTTGTCGTCCCGCCGGACCCCATCCGTGCTATCGCAACAGGATTGAATTCGTGCGGGAGGGAAAGTCGCCATGCAGTTGTCGAACGAAGGTATTCTCGTCATTCTGGTTGTCGGGCTGATTGCCGGCTGGCTGGCCGGCAAGATAGTTCGCGGCACCGGGTTCGGTTTGATCGGTGATCTCATCGTCGGCGTCGCCGGCGCATTGGTGGCGAGCCTGCTGTTTCCTAGACTCGGGATTGCGATCGGCACCGGCATCGTGTCTGAAATCATCTATTCGGCGATCGGCGCCATAATCCTGCTGCTGATTGTCCGGCTGGTTCGCGGACGGTTCTAGCGACCCTTTCAATCGAGTTGATCGAGAAACATGCCGCAACCCGAATTGTCTGCGTCTGTCGCGTCGCCGGAAATCTTTGCTCCGGGAGAGTTCACCCCGGAAGATCTCGCTGCTCTGCGGCGTGCGGTTCAGTTGCTGGAACATCCGGGTCTTGCGGCGCGTCTTACCAATATGGTGGGCAAGCCGATCGACCTGATCGGCGCCGCGCTGCCCGCGGCCGCGTCGAAAGCGATTGCCGCGGCCACTTCCAAGGGTCTCGACCTCGCGCTGAAGGTCGCGCTGCGGACGATGCAGCGCACCCCCCTGGCTGGCTCGCAACTGCTGCACAAGGCGCTGGCTGCAGCGTCCGGCGCGGCCGGCGGCGCCTTTGGTCTGGCGACACTGCCGGTCGAACTGCCGGTCTCGACCATCATCATGCTGCGATCGATTGCCGATATCGCGCGCAGCGAGGGGGAGGATCTGTCTGATCCCGAGGCGGCGCTGTCATGTGTCCAGGTCTTCGCACTGGGCGGACGGGCCGGGTCCGACGACGCCTCGGAAAGCGGGTATTTCGCCGTGCGCGCGATGCTCGCGAAGACCGTCACCGAGGCGGCCCGTTACATCGCGGAACGGGGCGTGGTCCAGGAAGGGGCGCCAATCCTCGTCCGCTTCCTCACGCAAGTGGCGTCGCGCTTCGGCGTCGTCGTGACGCAGAAGGTTGCGGCCCAAGCGCTTCCGGTGCTCGGCGCGCTCGGCGGGGCCGCGGTAAACTACGCCTTCATCGAGCATTTCCAGGACGTGGCGCGCGGCCATTTCACCGTGCGTCGGCTCGAACGGATCTACGGCAAGGATGGTGTTCGGGCCGAATATGAGCGGCTTGCGCGGCCCTCGTGAGTGCATGTCGCCGCATTGAGCAAAGCGAAATGCGGAAAGCCTCAGACCGCGCTGGCTGCGCTGCTAACTCGCCTGCAGGAGGCGCCACACAATGCCGCCGACTGCGCCAAGCCACAGCACGCCGGTTGCGGCGGCTTGAATTCCGAACCCCCTCCCGCGCTTGTTCGCGGCTTGCGAATAACCTGTCATGTACAGGAATTGTCCGACGATCCAGACGGCGCCAAGGCCGGCCGCCACGAGATCGTTGACATAGATCGCGAACAGCCACAGCGCCGGCAGGAAGATCGACATCCATTCCAGCGTATTCATCTGTACGCGGAAGACGCGCTCGAAATCGGCGTTGCCGGTGATTGCCGGCGCCTTGATGCCGGTTGCTGATCTGGCCTGCGAGACCTTGACGGTCGTGAAGAAATAAAACGCGATCGCAAGACAAGTCACGATCGCCGTAAAATGCGGCATTGAACATTCCCCTTTTCTGACGCTCCGGAACGAGAGTCGCTCAGCAGAACGTCTTACGAAGCATGTCGCCCGCCCTGAGGGAAGCGAAATGCGGGAGAGCGCGAGCGCGGCGGCCCGTGGTCCAGCCGATCCTGCCTTCCCCTCACAACTCCCTTGCGCTGGAAAACACGAACGCCGTGGTGCGCCGCGTGTTCTCGTCGAGCAGCCAGGTCCGCGTCAGCGGCGGCTCGGCGCGCTGCGGGCAGTTCTCGCGCTCGCAGAGCCGGCAATTGACGCCGATCGGCGTCGCCTCGGTCTTCTCCAGATCCATCCCCGCGGCATAAACGATGCGCGAGGCATAGCGGATCTCGCAGCCGAGCCCGATCGCAAAGCGCGGCTGCGGCTGCGGATGCGGCGCGATCGGCCGCCGCACCATTTGCGCGATCGAGAAGTAGCGGCTGCCGTCGGGCAATTCGATGACCTGGCGCAGCAGGCGGTCCGGCGTGTCGAAGGTCGAGTGCACGTTCCACAACGGACAGGTGCCGCCGAATTTCGAGAACGGGAATGTACCCGACGAAAACCGCTTCGACACGTTGCCGGCATTGTCGACCCGCAGCATGAAGAACGGGATGCCGCGCGCGTTCGGCCGCTGCAGCGTGGTCAGGCGATGGCAGACCTGCTCGAAGCCGGCGGAAAAGCGTTGCGCCAGCACGTGCACGTCGTAACCGAGCGCCTCCGCCGCCGAATGAAACGCCTGGTACGGCATCATGACGGCCGCGGCAAAATAATTGGCCAGCGTGACGCGATAAAGCCGCCGCGCGGTCTCGTCGAGCGCGCCGGAGCGCGTCGTGATCGCATCGAGCGCGGGACCGCATTCGGCAAGCCCGATCTGCAGCGCGAGCTGGAAGATGCGGCCCGACGGCTCGATCAGTTCGGAGATCAGCAACTGGCGGCGGTGGCGGTCCCAGCGCCTGTAACGTTTCGCGCATGACGTCGACCGGCATGATGCGGACGATGCCGGAATGCTTTTCGCGGAAGCGCTCGCTGAGCTGCGCGAACAGGTCGCTGCCTGTGCCGCTGATCTCGTCGCGCAGGGTTTCGGCGGCCTGCTCGAGCTCCGGAAAATAGTTGCGGTTGGCTTCGAGCAGGTCGCGGACGCGCTCGATCGGGTTGGCTTCGTAACGGCTGTCGCCGCCGCGGTCGGCGAATTGGGCAGCGACCAGCGTCTCGCCGCGGCGGGCCTCGGTGTAGGCCGCATACAGCCTCTGCAGCGCATGAGTCACGCCCGGGCACAGCTCGGCGAGATCGCGCAGCTCCTGCTTCGGCATGTCGAGGCCGCGGAACAGCGGGTCGGAAAACACCTCGTTCAGCTCGGCGAAGAAGCGGTCCTCGTCGGCGGTGGCGAGATCGCGGAGATCAAGGTCATAGGTCTCGGCCAGCCTGAGCAAAAGCTGCGCGGTGACCGGGCGCTGGTTGCGCTCTATCAGGTTGATATAACTGGGAGAAACGCCGAGACCCTCGGCGATCTGGGTCTGCGAGAGATTGAGCTGCTGGCGGATGCGCCGGAAGCGCGGACCGACGAACAGTTTTTTGGCCTGGTCTTTTCCGGCTTCGAGCGGGGCAGGGCGTTGCGCCATGGGGTGCTCCGGTTGGTCGGTGCGCCGGCCCATACTCAGTCGTCATCGCCCGGCTTGACCGGGCGATTCAGTACCCGTGGCGGAACTGGAGCGGCAAACGCCAGCGACACGGAGTACTGGATGCCCCGCTTTCGCGGGGCATGACGAAGGAAGGGTCGTTTTCAGCTCATTCCTTAGCCAATCTTTACAAACTTTACAACATAACAATTATAACAAGTGTGGATGTTACAGAACATCACGATTCCGCGGTGAAGCACCTATACGGCTTCGCAGATTCCACGTTATGTCCGCGCCACACTTTGCAGCCGCAGTGTCAAGACTGTGAAAGGACGAACCCGATGAATTACCAGACGCGCATCACGGACTACGCGATCCAGGGCCCGGCTTCCTACCAGACCGAAATCGAAGCCGCCCAGACGCTGCTCAAGGGCAAGGATACCTGGACTGGGATCACCGCGGAGGCGATCGCCCGCATGCGTCTGCAGAACCGCTTCAAGACCGGTCTCGACATCGCCCGCTACACCGCGGCGGTGATGCGCGCCGATATGGCCGCCTATGACAAGGACTCGAGCAAGTACACGCAGTCGCTCGGCGTCTGGCACGGCTTCATCGCCCAGCAGAAAATGATCTCGATCAAGAAGCACTTCGCCGGTTCGACCGATCGCCGCTACATGTACCTGTCCGGCTGGATGATCGCAGCGCTGCGCTCCGAATTCGGTCCGCTGCCGGATCAGTCGATGCACGAGAAGACCTCGGTGCCGGCGCTGATCAAGGAGCTCTACACCTTCCTGAAGCAGGCCGATGCGCGCGAACTCAACGACATCTTCCGCGACGTCGATGCGGCACGGAAGGCCGGCGACAAGGCGAAGGAAGCTGCGCTGATCGCTAAGGTCGACAATTTCCAGACCCACGTTGTGCCGATCATCGCCGACATCGATGCCGGCTTCGGCAACGCGGAGGCGACGTACCTCCTCGCCAAGAAGATGATCGAAGCGGGCGCATGCGCGCTTCAGATCGAGAACCAGGTCTCGGACGAGAAGCAGTGCGGTCACCAGGACGGCAAGGTGACTGTGCCGCACGACGTGTTCCTCGCCAAGATCCGCGCCTGCCGCCACGCGTTCCTCGAACTCGGCGTGGAAGACGGTGTCGTCGTGACCCGCACCGACTCGCTCGGCGCTGGTCTCACGCAGCAGATCGCTGTCAGCAACAAACCGGGCGATACTGGCGACCAGTACAACAGCTTCCTCGATTGCGAAGAGGTTGACGCTTCCAAGATCGGCAATGGCGACGTCATCATCAGCCGCAATGGCAAGCTGCTGCGTCCGAAGCGCCTGCCGAGCAACCTCTACCAGTTCCGCGCCGGCACCGGCGAGGATCGCGTCGTGCTCGACTGCATCACCTCGCTGCAGAACGGCGCCGACCTGTTGTGGATCGAAACCGAGAAGCCGCATGTCGAGCAGATCGCCAAGATGGTCGATCGCGTGCGCAAGGTGTTCCCGAATGCGAAGCTGTGCTACAATAACTCGCCGTCATTCAACTGGACGCTGAACTTCCGCTGGCAGGTGTTCGATGCCTGGAAGGCGGCCGGTAAGGATGTCAGCAAGTACAACCGCGCCGAGTTGATGAAGGTGGACTACGACGATACGCCGCTGGCGAAGGAAGCGGACGACCAGATCCGCACGTTCCAGGCGGACGGCGCCAAGCGCGCCGGCATCTTCCATCACCTGATCACGCTGCCGACCTATCACACGGCCGCGCTGTCCACCGACAATCTCGCGAAGGATTACTTCGGCGAGCAGGGCATGCTCGGTTACGTGAAGAGCATTCAGCGCCAGGAAATCCGCCAGAACATTGCCTGCGCGAAGCATCAGAACATGGCCGGCTCCGACATCGGCGACGACCACAAGGAGTATTTCGCCGGTGAAGCTGCCCTGAAGGCGGGCGGCGCGCACAACACGATGAACCAGTTCGGCTAACGGAGGCTTGCATGCAAAGCGGATCTCTCTTCTGGGTCATCGGCGGCGAGTTCGGTTCGATGAACTTCCATAAGCTGGTGGAAGGCTCTGCGCAGGTGCAGGGGCCTTTCTCCACGCGCAAGGAAGCCGAGGAGTGCTGGAAGAGGCTCTCTGAAGAGAACCGTCATCGCGGCAGCGTTCGTTTTTCGATCGTGGAAGAGCCGCGCCGCTAACGTAGGGCGCGCCTCCAAAAAAGCGATCAAGCAACTATCAAGCAGCCCTGCCCGGTGAACCCGGGCGGGGCTTTTTCTTGTGGCGTCGCTATTCGCCGACGCCATAATGGCCCGTCCCAGCCACGGAGCCGACCATGACCTCATCCAGCGGAAAGACCTTCCTCGTGTGCCACGGCGCCTGGGGCGCGGGCTACGGCTGGCGGAAGATGCATCCCCTGATGGCGGCCGCCGGGCATCGGCTGGTGACGCCGACCTACACCGGGCTTGGTGAGCGCGCGCATCTTGCCCATCCCGGCATCGACCTCGAATTCCACATCGGCGATATCCTCCAGGTCATCAAGTACGAAGACCTGCGCGACATCGTGCTGATCGGCCACAGCTATGGCGGCATGGTCGCGACCGGCGTCGCCGACCGCGCCCGCGACCGTATCACGCAGCTGATCTACCTCGACGCCTTCGTGCCCGAAGACGGCCAGGCCCTGCTCGACCTCAACGACGCACGAGCCCGCATGGTCGAGCTGGCCGCCCAGGGCGACGGCTGGCGCGTGCCGCCGAATCCGACGCCGCCGGATACGCCGAAGGAGGATGCCGACTGGGGCGCCGAGCGGCGCGTCGATCATCCGCTGAAATGTTTCATTCAGCCGCTCAAGCTTCAGCACGGCCCGCTGACCCTGCCGCGCAGCTACATTTACGCACTGCGCATCAATCCAGCCGACACCTTCGGCCAGTTCGCCAGGCGCGCCAAGACAACACCGGGCTGGCGCTGCTACGACATCGACGCCAGCCATTCCCCGCAAGTCACCGCGCCTGAGGCGCTGTTCACGCTGCTGCAGAAGATCGTGAAGGAGGTGTAGGGCGGGATCGCGCTGTGTCGGTAGCGCTGCGCGTATTCGTCCGTGCGACGAGACATTTCTCTTCTCCCTCCCCCCTTGTGGGGGAGGGTTGGGGAGGGGGGTCCATCGAGGAACTTCCGCCTCACGACTCGCAACCACCCCCACCCCTAACCCCTCCCCACAAGGGGGAGGGGAACGAGAGTCTCCTCATGCTGCTGAGCTGCGGCGAGGCCCTGATCGATTTCCTCCCCGTCGCAGCCGTGGACGGCGGCGCGGCGATGCGGCCTTTGGTCGGCGGCTCCTGCTACAACGTCGCCGTCGGCATGGCGCGGCTCGGCGCGCCAGCAGGATTTGTCGGCGGCATCTCGACTGATCTGTTCGGCCGCATGATCGAGCAGCACGCCGCTGAGTCCGGCGTCGATCTGCGCTTCGCGGCCCGCAGCGCCCACCAGACCAAGCTGGCATTCGTCAGCGTGGTCGACGGCCAGCCGCACTACGAATTTTACGACGAGAACACCGCGTCGCGGAACTGGAGCTACCGGCCCGGCGCGATCTCGTTCGCAGGCGTCGATGCGCTGCATCTCGGCTCCTCGGCGCTGGTGGACGACAGCAGCGCGTCGCACTCCCGTTCGCTGATCGCGGATGCGCGAGGTGCGGCCACAATCTCATTCGATCCGAACTGCCGGCCAGGCCGGGTGACGGACAAGGTGCGCTATCTCGCCAATGTCGAGGACTTCATCGGCACATCCGACATCGTCAGGATGTCGGATGCTGATTTTGACTTTCTTCATGACGGCAACGACTACGAAGCGAAGGCGACATCGATGCTGGCAGGCGGGGCAACGCTCGTCGTCATCACTTGTGGCGAGCGCGGCGCTCTGGCCTGGCACGCGCGTGCCGGCGCGTTCAACGTTGCGGCCCCGAAAACCAAGGTTGTCGATACCGTCGGCGCCGGCGACAGCTTTCAGGCGGCGCTGTTGGTTGCGCTGCGCGCGCTCGGCCGAATCGAGCGAATCGCGCTCGCGCAGGCGTCAAGCGACGAACTGTACCGCGCCCTGACGTTCGCTGCGGCCTGCGCCACCGTCACCTGCTCCCGCGCCGGTGCGAACCCGCCGCGGCGCGAGGAGGTCGAGCAGGTGATGGCAGCGCTGCTGGCGGACAATGGTGGAAATCGCTCCTAGGACCTAGGCCCGCGCCTGCGCAGCTGCTGTCTTCGCAGCGTGCAGCAGGTCCACCACGTCCTCGTCCGAGGTCTGGCGAAAATCGCGATAATGCGCGCCGACCGCATAGAACGGCTCGGGCGCGAGGAGACAAATCACCTCGTCGGCTTCGGCCCTCAGCGCCGCGATGGTCTCGCGCGGCGCGACCGGCACCGCCAGCACCAGCCGTCGCGGTTGCGAACGCGTCAGCGCCTGCAACACGGCGCGCACGGTGCCGCCCGTCGCGATGCCATCATCGACCACGATCACGGTGCGGCCGGCAATTTCGAGCGGCGGCTCGCTGCCGCGGTAAAGCCGCCGCCGCCGCTCGATCTCGTCGAGCTGCCGTGCGGTCGCGGCCTTGATGTAAGCGGGGTCGGCTCCGACCGCCCGCACGATTTCGTCGTTCAGCACGATCTGCGGGTTCGCGCCGTCGACCACGGCGCCGAGCCCGAGCTCCTCGTGCCCTGGCGCGCCGATCTTGCGCACCAGCACGACATCCAGCGGCGCGTCGAGCGCCCGCGCCACCTCGAAGGCGACCGGCACGCCGCCGCGCGGCAACGCAAGCACGATCGGATTCTGGTCCTTGAACCGCATCAGCGCCGGGACCAGCCGGCGTCCAGCGTCGCGCCGGTCGGTGAAGATGAAGTCGTCGTCGGCCTCCTGCAGCTGCTGTGGCAGGAAGCGTCGGAACCAGCTTGTTGCGTGGCGCATGACCTCGTCCAGGGTGCCAGGTTCTTCAAACAGATGAGTCGCGCCCGGCACGATCACGAGCTCCTTCTCGCAGCTGAGCTGCGCGAAAGCGGCACGATTGAGCGGGATGACCGGGATGTCGGCGCCGCCGACGATCAGAAGCGTCGGCGCGCTGACAGCGCGCAGCGCAGATCCTGCGAGATCCGGCCGGCCGCCGCGCGAGACGATCGCGGCGACATTCTGCCCTTCGGCCGCCGCTGCCAATGCGGCCGCGGCGCCGGTGCTGGCACCGAAATAGCCGATCGCAAGCTGTGCCAGCTCCGGCTGCGTCTGCGCCCACTCCGCGGCTTCGCCGAGCCGCGAAGCCAACAGCGCAATGTCGAATACATTACGACGGTCGCGCTCTTCCTCGGGACTGAGCAGATCGAGCAGCAGAGTCGCAAAGCCGGCCTCGCGAAGCCCGGCCGCCACCTGATTGTTGCGTGGACTGTGCCGGCCGCTGCCGCTGCCATGGGCAAAAATCACGAGGCCGCTCGCGCCGCGTGGCACGCCGAGCCGGCCGGCCAGACGGTGCGGCCCGATGGAGACGTCGTGAATCTGGTTGCTCCCGGAGGCCATCGTCACAACCCGAACGGATAGGTGTCTGCAGCGCCCGGTGCCGGTCGCGCCGCCAGCGGCGTCACCGCATGCGTTTCCTCGAACCAGACGAACGCGTCGAACTGCTCCGGCAGCACCGCTTCGAAATAATGGCTGAGCAACTCGGACTCCGGCCGGTAGACCACGCCGATCGCGCGCTCGAGCCGGGGACCGGTGAGTGCTGTGCGCAAATCGCGGCGCGCCGGCAGCCGCCAGTCGGTCAGCGACCGCGCCAGGCCGGTACGGCGGAACAGGTATTCGTAGCTGTCCTCGCGCGCCGGCCGCACCGTTTTGGTTTCCGCCGGCCCATCCCAGTCGGAGGCCGCCATCACGGTGCCGCGGTCGGTGCCGAAGCCGATCGACACCGCGTCGTCGCGGTAGGCGTTGCGGGCAAGTTCGCCGATGTTGAATTCGCCTTGCCACCCCATCGCTGTCGCCGCGGCGTTGCCGATGTGCGAGTTATGCGCCCACACGACGGCCTTCGCGTCTGGCCCGCGGTGCTGCATCACATATCGTAGCGTCTCGAACATGTGGCGGTCGCGCAGGTTCCAGGACTCGGTCGAGCCACGGTACATGATGCGATAATACTGCTCGGCGGCGCGGACGATCCGCGCGTTCTGCGCGGCGTCGAAGAACGCCTCGCCGTCGCGTTCTGCATAGGCGAGGCGATGGTCGAGCAGTTCGCGCAATTGCGCGATGACCGCGTCCTCGCAGGTGTCGCGGCCCGCAAGCGCCATGCGACCATAGCCGGCGGGATCGTCCTGCCACGGCGTCAGGCAGCCATAGCGCGCCCGCGCAATGCGCCCGCGCTCGGGGTCGACCCGGTCGAGATAGTCGATGACAGCAGCCATCGAGCCACGCAGGCTGTAGACATCGAGGCCGCGAAATTCGACCTGCTGTTCGCTGCGCACGGCGGCGTTGTGCAGGCGCAGGTAATCGATGAACTCCTTCACTTCGAGATTGCGCCACATCCAGGTCGGAAAGCGCGCAAACGGCGGCTGCTCGGCGGGCTCGGGAGACAACTGCCTGACATGGCGGTCGAGCACCGCCGCATCCGGCCAGTCCGCCTCGACCGCGACGATGTTGAAGCCGTGCCGCTCGATCAGCCGGCGTGTGATCGCGGCGCGCGCGCGATAGAATTCCGAAGTGCCGTGGGTCGCTTCGCCGAGCAGTACGACCTTCGCGCTGCCGAACCGGTCGAACACTGCGCCAAAATCCGCGCGTTCCGGCGAGGGGATGTGTTCGCCGGCGTCGCGCAGCGTCTCGATCAGCTCGCGATCAATCTGCTCGCGAACGCGCTCGGCTGCAGGTGACAGAGCCATGACCGCGTTCCTCCAATCAGTCTTGCGCGCAACTCGTGCTGCGATTGAACGTTCCGCCCGAGCGGTTCGCAACGAATTGACGCACATCAAGAAAATCGGAGATTTACGCGACATGCTGCAAGTGAGGTAACACTCGTCATCATCGGCGGCGAGCGCGGTGCGCTCCGCATGTGCCAGGCGCGTTCAACACTGCGGTCCCGAAGACTGCGGTCCCGAAGACTGAGGAAGTCGATACCGTCGGCGCCGGCGACAGCTTTCAGGCGGCGTTGCTGTTCGCGCTGGGGCTGATACAGACAACCGCGCTCGCGCAAGCCGTGCGTGACGTGGTCTGTCGTTCGCGACGTCTGCGCCGCGATCATGTGCTCCCGCGCCGGCGCCAACCTGCCGCGCTGCGGTGAGGTGGAGGGGGTGATGGCGGAGTTACAGGGGCCTCCGTCCCTCAGCGCCCAGAGGATCCCCTCGCTCGCCGCGCGTCATCATCACGGCTTGCGTCGAATTTCGACATCACAGATTGCATGTGATCGGCCAGAGTCGCGTTGAATTCGTCGGCGTAGCGCGGTTGTCGATGTTGACTGTTCCAGAGCACGCCGATCGGTACTGACAGCTGAGTGCCGCGGAAGACCAGCGGCGCCAACCGCAGTTTGCGAGTGTCGATCGGCGCCGTTGTAGGTACGATCGCCAGGCCATGACCTTCGCGCGCGAGCGCAAGCAAGGTTTCGGGCGCCGTGCTCTCGACGAACACCTTCGGCGCCATCCGCGCCAGGCGGCACGCAGCGTCGAAGGTTTTGCGGGTACCAAAGTTCGGCGTCAGCACCAGCAGCGGCAACTCGGCCAGGCTGTGGACCTCGACGCGCGGCCCGAGCCGGACACCTCGAACGGGACGGTAGGCAACCATCACCCTGGGCGGCGGCAGAGGAAAGGTGATGAAGTCGTTTTCGTTTCCGTCCAGCGTGGAGATGGCGGCGTGGAGATCGCCGCGTCGCAGCGCCTCGCCGTGTTCGAGGCCACCCCCTTCCATCGTCTGCAATCGGACGTCGGGGAATTTTGCCGCGAATTTGTGCAGGAAGCCGGGGAAGAAATTCGCGATGACGTGGGGCGTCGCGCCGACGCGCAGCACGCCGCGGTCGCCTTGCGTCAGTGCTCGCCCGCGCTCGACCAGGGTTTCGGCGTGTCCAAGCAGCGAGCGGCATTCGGGCAACAGCGCCGCGCCTTCGGCGGTGAGGCGCAATCGGCGGCCGACCTGATTGAACAGCGCGACGCCGAACTCGGCCCGCAGATCCTGCAGCTGGCGCGACAGCGCGGGTTGGGTGATGTGCAACGTTTCCGCTGCGAGCGAGACGGTGCCCTGTTCTGCGACCGTAACGAATGTGCGCAGGCGTTTGAGGTCCATCGGTGCCTCCTATGCTGAAACGGCATGGAATCTGCATCCATTTATGCATTGGATTCAAGGCCCGTCGTGGGGCAAGAATTGCAGCATCCCGGCAAGGCGACACGTCGTCGGGCAGCAGGAGGCCGGCATGTTCGACCGTGAGCAATTCGTCACCGATTGCCGTGGCGCGCTGAATGGCGATCGCGCCTCGCGCAACGTGCGTGAAATCGTCGGGCGGGCGGTTGCAGATTCGGCGGCGGTGGTCCGCGGTCTTGGCGAGCCAAAGCAAGGCGGCCTAGACGTTCTGCATCGATCACCCGAACTGACGGTTCTGAACGTGCTTTGGCCGGCGGGAATGATCGTGATGCCGCACAACCACGCTCTGTGGGCCGTGATCGGGGTCTACAACGGCCGCGAAGACAATATCCTGTGGCGACAGCTTCCTGAAGATGCCAACGGCCAGATCGAGGCTGCGGGCGCACGCACGCTCGCCACGGGCGACACCATCGCGTTCGGCGCCGATGTTATCCACTCGGTGGTCAATCCGTTAGGCAGAATGACCGGCGCCATCCATGTGTACGGCGGCGATTTCTTCGCGGTGAACCGCAACGAATGGGATCCCGAGACGCTGCACGAGAAGCCCTTCGACATGGAAAAAGTGCTGCGCATGTTCGCCCGCTAGCAAGCAGGGCGCGCTCACCCCACCGCCGCTTCTTCCTCCGCCGCAACGAACCCCGGCCAGTTGCCCATGTACTTGATGAACGCCGGGCTCAAGCCTTCGTCGCGCAGGTGCTTGACGGTCACTGGTATCGACGGTGACTGGTAGTTCGGATCGCGCTGCACGCGGTTCGGAAAATCGTGGCGCAGGATGGCGGCGCGGCCGACCAGCACGAAGTCGCAGCCGGCCTCCAGTACCTTCGCGGCATCGGCCGCGCTCATCACCTTGCCGGCGGCGCCGAGCCGGACGTTGCCGCGCGGTAAGCTCTGTGAAATAGCTCATCAGCGTGCGGCCCTGGAATTCTTCCTCGACCGGCTCCTTGAAGACATCCCACAGCGACATGTCGAGATAGTCGATCTTGCCCTGGCGCAGCACCTCTGCCGCAACCTCGCGGATCTCCGCGAGCTTCAGGCCGAAGCGCTCGGGCGACAGGCGCAGGCCGATCTGGAAGTCGGGCCGGCAAGCGCTGCGAATGCCGTCGATGATCTCGAACACGATGCGCGCGCGATTTTCCAGGCTGCCGCCGTAGCGATCGTCGCGGTGGTTGACCTCGGCCGAGAGAAACTGCGCGAGAATGTAGCCGTGCGCGCCGTGCACCTCGATGCCGTCGAAGCCGGCTTTTTCCGCGCGCTTCGCCGCGGCAATGAAATCATCGCGCAGCTGCTCGACTTCCGCCAGCGTCAGCGCGCGAGCGCCGCTCTTGGCGTCGTCGGACGGACACACCGGCGTGCCGACAAGGTCCTTCGGCGCGCGGTTGCCGGCGTGATGCAGCTGCGCCGACGCGACCGAGCCGTATTTCTTGATCGTGGCGGCCAGCCGCGTCAGGCCCTCGAGGTGTTCGTCGCCGAAGATGCCGAGCTGGCCGGCAAAGCCCTGGCCCTTGGCCTGCACATGCGCGGCGCAGGTCATGGTCAGTCCGAACCCGCCTGCGGCGCGCATCGTCAGCCAGTGGAATTCCTCGTCCGACAGCCGCCCGTCGGCATGGCTTTGCTGGTTGGTCAGCGGCGCGAGCATGAAGCGATTTTTCATCGCCGGCCCGTGGGCAAGCGACATCGGCTCGAACAGTTTTGCGACGGGCATGTTTTTGATTTCCGGATTTTGTATGTTTTTGGTGAGAGGCGGGTTGGTGATGCGAAGGCGGGAAGCTTAATTTATGCATGGCATCCCGAAGCGCCAGCCCTTCGGGTGCTATCTTTGTCATGGCCGGCCTTGTGCCGGCAATCCATGGCTGAAGGATGGGCATTGCGTCGCTAAGCGAGGTCACCGGGACAAGCCCGGTGATGACAAGTGAGCAACGCGCCTTCCTCACCCCAGCCTGTCGATCGTCTGACGCAGCTTGCCGAACAGGCCGTCGACATCCTTGCGTAGCGCATCGAGCCTCGAGAAGTGGCCGACTGCTTCGGCGATGCGCTGTTCGGTCTCCATCTTGTTGCGGTGGATCGCCTCGACGCGGCCGGACAGCCGTTCGCCGTTCATCTCTTCGAGCTCCTGAAGTGATAGATCCAGCCGGTCGCGGCGGCCGTGCAGGTCGGAGATCGCAGCTTCGATTCCCGCGGTCGGTGATTGCAACGGCGCGAGCTCGCGCTGGTATTTGTCGAGCTCTTCCTTGAAGCGATTGAGCAGGCCGAGCGTGTGCTCCAGCGTGCCGAGCCGCCCCCGGCTTTGCTCGACGAACTCGATTCAGCTCGCTCTGGCGATCGACCAGGCTGCGGCCGTCCGGATCGGTCTCGATCTCCGATAGCGAGCGACCCAGACGCTCCGCCCGCTCGGCCAGTTCGTGGAATGCTGTGCGGATCGATTCGAGCAGCGCGGCGCTGTCGGCCAGCTGCGCCATGCGTTGCTCGGCGTCGCGCTTGTTGCGCGCCAGCGTATCGGCGCGGACGGAGAGCTTTTCACCGTCGCGGATATCGATCTCGTCGAGCGCCTTGCTCAATTCGCCGTGGCGGGCGTTGAGCTCGGAAATCATCGACCAGATGCCGCTTTCGGTTGCCTGCAGCGGCGCAATCCGCGTCATGGCGTTGCCGTAGTCTTCGTTGAACTTGTTCAGCGTCGAGGCCGAATCCTCCAGCGCCTTGAGCCGCGTCTGCGACTGGACGACGTTCTCGGTCAGGGCTTTGAGGCGGTCGGCGACGCTGCGGCCGGCGGCGTCGCTCTCCTGCTCGACCTGCGTCAGCGCGCGATCGAGTTGGATTTGCCGTTCGCGCAGCTCATCGAACACCGGCGCGATGGTCCGCCGTGCTTCGGTGACCTCGCCGAGCTGCTCGCGCAGGGTCTGCTGCCGGCGCCGGATCTCTGCGAGCCGCTGGTCGAGATCGGCGGCGCCGCTGCGGCTACGATGGGCCGCGGTCAAAAGCTCCGCTTTGGTCACCCGCTGGTGCAGCGACAGCAGCGCATTGTCGGGATCGGTCGCGACCATATGCTCGACGGCGGAGTTCAGGTTACGCTGCGTTTCTTCGGAACGCACCGTGGTGTCGACCATGCTGTCACGGCGGTTAGTGAAAAGCGCGAGCGCCCTGCTGTTGCGTTTGGCGCGCGCCGACTGCCAGACCACCGCGACCATCAGGTAAAGCGCCATCAGCGCGACGGCGGCGACCATCGCCTGTTGCGGGTGCGACAGCGACATGAACGCGGCCGGCGCCTGGTCCCAGTTGGGCTGCAAGGTCTGATCGATCAGAACCACCGCGACGGCCAGCAACACGGTCAAGGCAATCAGAGGCAGCCACATGGGCGCTCCTCAAGAGGAAGGTTCCGCCGCCTTCAATCTTTCGTTGCCGATGCCAGGTTGGCCAAAAATCGGCCAGCCGGCTTCAGTGCAAGGGAGCTGGTTGGTTCGAGAAATTCCGCTGCCCGGGCGCCCCTTGAGGCCCAGGCAGGGATGGCAAATTGAGAGGCCGCAAATGGTATCGGGTGGCGGTTCGCCCATCAAGATGACGGATCGTGAGGCGCGGCTCGCTTGGCCTGTGATCCGTCACCTGAGGCGATCGGCGCAACGACGGCCGTGATGTACGAGGATCTATTGCGCCGAGCCTCGAAGGGCGACGGCATCGATGTCGGGCCTGCCCGACATCGACAATTATTGGTGGTCAAAGTCGGCCAAGGCCAACTTTGAGCGGCCGTGCATCCTTCGAGGCTCGCTTCGCTCGCACCTCAGGATGACGGTGCGACGTAGGTACCTGTCTGGCGGCAATTCACCGCATCTTCCACCGCGGCTTGCGTTTCTCGGCGAACGCCTTCGGTCCCTCCAGCCGGTCCTCGGTTGAATTGATCGCCTTCTGGATCGGCTCGGCGAGCTTCACCGAATATTCCACCGGCAGGTTGCGCCCGGTCTTGACGATGGTCTTGATCGCCTTCACCGCGAGCGGCGCGCACAGCGCGATCTCTTCGGCGATCGCGTTCGCTTCCTTCATCAGGGCGTCACGATCCTTGACGCGGCGCTGGATCAGCCCGATCTCGTAGGCCCGCTGCGAGGAGATCGGTGAACCGGTGAGCTGGATGTGCAGGGCTTCGCCCAGCGGGATGATGCGCGACAGGTTGTGCAGGCCGTAGCCGGCGAGCAGGCTGCGCCGCGGCTCGGGCAGACCGAAGGTCGATTGCTCGGTCGCGATGCGGATGTCGCAGCGAAGCGCGAGCTCGAGGCCGCCGGCGAGACAGAAGCCGTCGATTGCGGCAATCACCGGCTTGCCGCAGGTCGCAACCAGACTCTCGAGTGGCCCGCGGCCGACCTCGCCCTCTGAATCGCGTTTCGTCATTTCCTTCAGGTCGGCGCCGGCACAGAACGCGCGGCCGCCTTCGCCTGATATGATGAAGCAGAGGACGCTGTCGTCGGCTTCGCCATCGGCGATGGCGTCGTTGATCGCCTCGCGCAATGCGGTGTTGAGCGCGTTCATCTGTCCCGGGCGGTTCAAGGTGATGTGGGCGGTGTGGCCGCGCTTCTCGTAGCGCAGCTCGTCTCGTTCGCGGTAGGCCATGGGTGTTCCCGTGTTGTCGTTGTTGGGCGTTAAGCCGCACGACTATCGCATGAATGCGACGGAAGTCATCGCGGCGGCTGGTTCTCTCGGCTAGCGGAAATCAACCGCAGATAGCGGCGGCTGAGAGGCCAGACGGTGGAGGAAAGAGCCGCAAACCCTTGTGTCCGCAATGGTTACTGATACCTTAACGGCGATGGAACCCGGGATTGCCCGATGACCTCGGTGGACGCGAACTCGAACGACGGCGACGGCGGCGTCCCTCGCATCCGCCGCTTGCGCGATGCGTTGCGTCAGGCACGGATCGACGCCGCCGACCGCACCGGCGTGGTCGTCGACCTGCGCGATGCCGAAGTTGCGCGGCTCGAGATTTTGAACGAGGCACTCGAACTCGCTGTTCGAGGAAATCCCGGATCACATCGATATCTTCGACCGCGGCATCAGCCAGGGCGACCAGCCGCGGCTATGGATCGACGTCGTCGCCCATGTCGTGATGGGGCGCGACAAGCGCACCTACCGCTTCGTGCAGGACACCCGCTACGGCCGCATCGTGCTGTCGGAATCGCTGGAAGTTCCGCCGACCGTCGCAGCGATCACCGATTATGTCGCGCGGCGCATCGTCGAGCGCGAGCAGGCGATCGCGGTGCCGCCGCCGCCGATCCTGGCGCCGGAAAAGAAGCGCCGCTTCGGGGTGTGGAGCTTCATCCTCGGCGTGCTGCTCGGCGCCGCCGGCTTGTTTGCGCTGGCGTTGTTCTCCGCGCTGCGCAGCATGTAGGCGCGATCTTAAGTTTATAATTCTACTATCTTCAACTTGTGATTGACGTCAATAGTCTGCAAAAAATCGTAAATTTGCTCGGTTTAACACTCGCTTAGCGCGCACCGGTGGTCGCTCTCACATCAACCTTCGCCGCCCGATCTCGCTGATGCCCTGACCCCGTGCCGTGAAGCCGCGCACCGCGACCTCGCAGTGCCAGCTTCGATCGTCGCGCGACACCCGGATCAGGTTGTAAGACGCCGGCTCGCTGCGGCCATGCGCGATCGCCGATGCCGAGGGTACGCCGAGCGAAGGAATTTTCTTGTCCGCCGGCCCTTCGATCCAGGTCAGCGCGTGACGATGGTCGTGGCCGTGCAGAATGAGATCGACACCGTGCCGCTTAAGCAACGCGCAGACCTGCTCGGCGTCGATCAGGCGCTTGTAGGCTGCCGGGCGCAGCGACTGCAGCGGATGATGGATCAGCAGCACCCGAAAAACATCGCCGCTTGAAAGCTCGGCCAGGATTGTCGCGAGCGCGCCAAGCTGTTGATGACCGAGCTTGCCGGTCGCCAGCAGCGGCGCGGTCGGCACTGCGGACGAGACGCCGATCAGCGCCAGCGGGCCGCGTCGCCGCACGAACGGAAACGTCACCGTCGAAGCGCCGTCGGCGGTGAGGTAGTCGGCCCAGGCGCGCAGGAACATGTTGCGCGTGCCCGGCACGTAGGCGTCGTGATTGCCAGGCACCAGCGTCACATCGTGCGGCGGACCGACCGTGTGCAGCCAGTTTCGGGCCAGCGCAAATTCCTGCGGCAGCGCGATGTTGACGAGGTCGCCGGTGACGGCGACGTGCTGCGGATGCTGCGCCTTGATGTCGGCGACGATCGCGTCCAGCACATGGGTTGCGTGGTGTCCGACGCGATTGCGCGTCCAGTTGAAATAGCCGATTGCGCGCTTGCCGATCAGCTCGCCAAGCCGCGGCGAGGGCAGTGGCCCCAGGTGCGGATCGGACAGGTGCGCGAGCAGGAAATCGGACATCGCTAGCGCATGTCCCGGAAAAGCATGCCCTCGGGCTTTGACCCGACGGGTGGATGCGGGTTTTCCGAAAAGGACATGCGCAAATCAACAGTCCTCAAGCGCTGCCGATCAAAATGCCCGTGAGAAACACCAGCGTGCCGCCGACCACAATCTGGAAGGCGGCCTGCAGCCACGGCGTATCCATGTAGCGGTGCCTGATCCACGAGATCACCGCGAGTTCGACTGCGACCACAGCCACGGCAAACACCATCGCGGTCCAGAAATCCGGGATCAGGAAGGGCAGGGTATGGCCCAATCCGCCGACTGCTGTCATCAACCCGCACACACCGCCGCGCAGGATCGGCGAGCCACGCCCAGTGAGCGAGCCGTCGTCGGATAACGCTTCGGCAAAGCCCATCGAGATGCCGGCGCCGATCGAGGCGGCGAGCCCAACCAGAAATGTCTCGAACGGCTTGTGGGTTGCGAACGCGGCCGCGAACAGCGGCGCCAGCGTCGACACCGAGCCGTCCATCAGACCGGCGAGGCCGGGCTGCACGTATTGCAGCACGAACAGACGCCGCTCGGTCTCGGCCTCGCGCGCGATCGCCTCCTTCGGCATATTCTCGGTGAGGTGCTCGGCGTGCGCCTCGTGCTGGTCCTCTTCCTCGGCGAGCTTGACCAGGAGCTCGCGGACCGACACATCGCGCGACCGTTCTGCCGCCTTGCGGTAGAACCGCGCCGTCTCGAGCTCCATGTCGGCGGCATAGCGCCTGACCTCGTCGAGCCCGAGCGGCCGCATCAGCCATAGCGGCTTGCGCTTGATGAAGCCCGAGACATCCTGTTTCCGGATCAGCGGCAGGTATTCGCCGAATTTCTCGCGATAGAGGTTGTACAGTTCGGTGCGATGTTGCACCTCCTGATCGGCCATCTCGCGGAAGATTCTGGCCGAGTCCGGATATTGTTCTTCGAGGCCCTGCGAGAAGCCGTGATAGATGCGGCTGTCGTCCTCCTCATTGGAGATCGCCAGCGCCAGGACCTCCTGCTCGGTCAAGTCGGAAAAGCGCTTCACGTCGGCCTCTGTGCATTCCTGTCGGGCAGTTGTTTTGGCAAGCTGCCGCCGCAGGCGCAAGCGAGAACCGTGGGCAATAACAGCGCAACGACGGCACAACGTCTCATCAATATGACTGGTATTTCATGACTGATTCCGGCCTGACCAGAATGCGGCGAAGGTTTGAGCCCGCCATTCGCAGGGCGCTGCATTTCTACTGGCGATTCGCCCGCGGCATGACGTTCGGCGTTCGTGCCGTCGTGCTGGACCAGGCGAACCGGGTCTTCCTCGTCAAGCACAGCTATGTGTCGGGCTGGCATCTGCCCGGCGGCGGTGTCGAGGTCGGCGAGACCGCCGTGCAGTCGCTGGCGCGCGAGCTGGTCGAGGAGGGCAATATCGTGATCGAGGGGACGCCCAAGCTGCACGGGCTCTTCTTCAACCGCCGCGTTTCGCGCCGCGACCACGTCGCTGTTTACGTGGTGCGCAAATTCCATCAGCTGGGCACCCCCGAGCCCAATCACGAGATTGTCGGGTCTGGCTTCTTCGACTTGCGCGAGCTGCCTGGCGATACCACGCGCGGCAGCAGGGCTCGGATCCAGGAGGTGATCGAGGGCGTTGCGCCGTCAGCCGATTGGTCGTAACGAGATCGCATATATTTTCGCACCCGACTCGCACGCACAACCCGCCGAAATCCTCGCCATGAGCGACGACAAGCCAAGCGATCGCAAAAGCCCGCGCGTCGCGGTGCTGGTGCCGTGCTTCAATGAAGAGGCCGCGATCGCGAAAGTCGTCGGGGATTTTCGCAAGGCGCGGCCGGATGCGACGGTCTATGTCTACGACAACAATTCGGTTGATCGCACCGCAGCGGCAGCGCGCGACGCCGGCGCGGTGGTGCGTCGGGAGACGCGGCAGGGCAAGGGCCACGTGGTGCGGCGGATGTTCGCGGACATCGACGCCGACATCTATGTGCTCGTTGACGGCGACGCCACCTACGATGCCCCGAGCGTGCCAGGAATGATCGAGCGGCTGCGTGCCGGGCGGCTCGACATGGTGGTGGGCAGGCGCATCGAGCAGTCGAGCGGTTCGTATCGCCCCGGCCATCGGTTCGGCAATCAGCTCTTGACTGGCTTTCTCCGCTCGGTGTTCGGCGGCGGGTTTTCCGATATCCTGTCCGGCTATCGCGTGTTCTCGCGCCGCTTCGTGAAATCCTTTCCGGTGCTGTCGGACGGATTCGAGATCGAGACCGAGCTGACGGTCCATGCGCTCGAGCTAGCGCTGCCGCTCGCCGAAATTGACACGCCGTATTTCGCACGTCCCGAAGGCTCGCACTCCAAGCTCAACACGTGGCGCGACGGCTTTCGCATCGTGGCGACGATTGCCCAACTCTATCGCTCGGAGCGCCCGCTGCGCTTCTTCACCGTGATCGGCATCGTGCTGGCGCTGCTGTCCATCGGCTTGGCGGTGCCGATCTTCATCACCTATCTCGAACAAGGTATCGTGCCGAGATTGCCGACCGCGGTGCTGTCGACCGGGCTGATGATTCTCAGCGTGCTCTCGATCAGTTCTGGCCTCGTGCTCGACACCGTAACCCGTGGCCGGCGCGAGATGAAACTGCTGGCCTATCTGGCGCAACGCGGCATCGACGACTGAAGCGTGGCGCGGCAATGGACCGTGTCCGCGCAAGGTGCTAATCGGCGCTCATGAGCGATCCGTCTCTAACCATTGCCCCGGAAACTCCGAACGACGCGCAGGCGATCGAACGCCTGCATGAGCGCACCTTCGGTCCGGGACGGTTTACGCTGACGGCTGCTCGCTTGCGCGAGCACATTAATCATCGGCTCGACCTGTCCTTCACCGCGCGCATCGGCACCCTGCTGGTTGGCTCGGTGCGCCAGCTGCCGGTCTGCATCGGCGATACGCCGGCCCTGATGCTTGGGCCGCTTACCGTCGAGCCACCGTTTCGCAGCCACGGCATCGGCCGCGCGCTGATGGAGCGTGCGCTCACCGAGGCAAAAGCGAAGGGCATTCGCTTGGTCGTGCTGGTCGGCGACGAAGCCTATTATTCACGCGTTGGCTTCAGGCGCGTCCCAAAGGGCCGCGCCACCATGCCGGGCCCCGTCGACTATGCGCGGCTCCTGGTCGCCGAACTTGTTGAGGGCGCGTTCGAGGGTGTGTCGGGTCACATTCGACCCGATTGGGACGCACCACGATAGGACAAGTCCTATCGCCCTTCACGCAGCCAGGTCATCGCGAACGCGCCGACCAGCAGCAACAGGCCGATGATGCCGGCAAAGATCGGCAAGACGCCAATGCCGCGCACCACGCTGGCCTCGTGCATCTTCAGGCCGAGCCAGCCGTCACCGTGATAGATGCTGGAGGCGCGCACCGGCAGGATGCGCGGCAATTCGAGGCTCGAACCGTTGAGCAGGCGCACGGCGTCCCCGCCCGTTGCTTGCGCCAGCGGCCGCAACGGTTCGGTCGAGGACGTCACTTCGGAGAACTCCTTCGGGTTGGCCGGGCCGACGCTGATCAGCGCCCGCAACGTGCCATCGGTCGCCTGCCAGAGGCCAAGCTCGTCGGCGGCTGTCACCGCGCGCCACAGGCCGGGCTCGCTCTGTGTCAGCGTCACGACCCGCGTCTTGCCCGACGGCGAGGTGACCGTAACCGGCACCACCTCGTCAGCCATGGTCTGCCGCTGCACGATGAGGTCGTGCCCCTGCAC
The DNA here is from genome assembly GCA_963763485.1 of uncultured Alphaproteobacteria bacterium. GTDB lineage: Bacteria > Pseudomonadota > Alphaproteobacteria > Rhizobiales > Xanthobacteraceae > CAWCKS01. The sequence goes on from CAVXOW010000005.1 coordinate 952,223, forward strand.
CGACAATCGCAGCGCTTCTTCGTCGAGCTCCGGCTGCTTCATCAGCCAGTGCGACATGCGGCGGAGCAGGTCGAGATGCGGTCCGCCGCCGTCATAGCCGCGCGCCCACAGCCAGATGTGATCGGACAGGAACAGCGCGACGCGGCCGTCGCCCTGACGGGACAGGATCAGCAATGGCTTGCCGTCGGCACCCTCCATCACCTCCGCGCCGTTGACGTTCTGCGTATCAACCTGGCGGAAGAAGCGGCTCCAGTGCGGCGGATTGGTGCTTGAGCCTTCGAGGCCGCGCGTCACCGGATGGCGTTTTCCGGCTTCGCTGAGCGTCGCGTAAAAGCCCTTCTCGGTGACGCCGATCGGTTCCGCCGGCAGCACGCTGTCGAGCGGGGTGCGCCAGATGCTGGTCGAGCTCGCATAATCGGGGCCAGCGGCAACCAGCACGGCGCCGCCGTTGCGTACATAACGCGCGATGTTCTCAAAGTAACCGACCGGCAGGACACCTTGCCGCGCATAACGGTCGAAGATGATGAGCTGAAACTCGTTGATCTTCTGCAGGAACAGTTCGCGTGTCGGGAAGGCGATCAGCGACAGCTCGTTGATCGCCGTGCCGTCCTGTTTCTCCGGCGGCCTCAAGATCGTGAAGTGCACCAGATCGATCGAGGGATCGGACTTCAGGAGGTTGCGCCAGGTGCGTTCGCCGGCGTGCGGCTCGCCGGATACCAGCAGCACGCGCAGCTTGTCGCGCACGCCGTCGATCGAGACGACGGCGCGGTTGTTGACCGGCGTCAGCTCGTTCTCGAGCGGCGAGGCCTCGATCTCGACGATGTTCTGGCCCGCATGCGGGATATCGATGTCGACGGTCACGGTCTGGCCGCTCGCAACCTGGCGCTGGTTCAGCACCTCGCCGTCGCGCCGTAGCGTGACGGTGGCGCGCTGGCCGCTGACGCCCTGGTCGTCGAGCTTGTAGGTGATCTTCTGCGGCTGCCCGACGATGCCGAACCGCGGCGCGGCGACGATCTCGATGCGGCGGTCGCGCTCGTCTTTGGTGCCGGTGATAAGGCCGTGAACCGGCGCGCTGAATCCGAGCGTCGAGGCGTTGGCCGGAATGTCGTGAACGCGCCCGTCGGTGATGAGGAACACACCGGCGACGCGATCGGCCGGAACGTCCGACAACGTTGACGTTACCGCCGAGAACAGTTTTGTGCCGTCCGTCTCGCCGTCGGATTGGCCGGCTTCGACGACGCGGATCTCAAGACCCTTGATTTGCTTCAGCCGATCGACCAGCTGCGCGCGCGCCGCGTCTGTCTGCTGGGTCCGGTTGCCGAAGTTCTGGCTCGCGCTCTTGTCGACGATCACAGCTGCGACCGAAGACAACGGCTCGCGCTCCTCCCGCGTGAACGAGGGATTGGCGAGCGCGAGCAGCGCCAGCGCCAGCGCTGTGACACGAACCGCCCAGCCGCGCGACCTCGCGAGCGCCAGAAGTGCTGTGATGACGACGATGGCGACGAGACCGATCCAAAGGACCAGCGTCGGCACCAGGGGCGCGAACGCGACGCCGTATTGAAGATTGTTCGACATCGCCGCCTCTATTGCCCGAGCCGTTCGATCAGTGCCGGCGCGTGCACCTGATCAGCCTTGTAGTTGCCGGTGAGCGTGTACATCACGATGTTGACCCCGGCGCGAAACGCGAACTCGCGTTGCCGCGGCTCACCCGGCGTCAAAGGCAGCATCGGCTGGCCGTCCGGCCGCATCGCCCACGCGCCGGCGAGATCGTTCGAGGTGATGATGATCGGTGAGACGCCGTCGCCGCCGCGCGCCGGCCGCGCTGCCTGTGTCTCGTCATCCGGGTCACGCGGCAAGGCCTCGACCCAGGTTTGGCCCGAGGTGAAGCGGCCCGGGAATTCGCGCAGCAGGTAGAACGTCTTGGTCAGCACGTGGTCGCGCGGCAGCGGCTCGAGTTCGGGGATGTCGAGCGAACCGAGGATATTGCGCAGCGCCAGCATGCCCGGCGTTTCGTTGGCGCCGTTCGGCGTCGGCGGCGCCTCGACGGCGTCGCGAGTGTCGAACAGCACCGTGCCGCCCTGCTTCATGTAGGCGTCGAGGCGATCGAGGGCGGCCTGCGGCGGCTTTGGTGCACCCGGCACCACCGGCCAGTAGATCAGCGGGAAGAACACAAGCTCGTCGCGCGCAGGGTCGACGCCGATCGGATCGCCGGCTTCGAGCGCGGTGCGCTGGGCGAGGAACAGCGTCAGTCCGGCAAGTCCACTTTTAACGATGTTGTCGACGTCCTCATTGCCCGTGACGACATAGGCGAGATGCGTTTGCGAGACCGCACGGATCGCCGAGTCGTCGTCAGCGGCGCGCGTCGGCGTCACCGGGGTGCTTACCGCAATAGCCGCGAAAACGAGCACGCTCGCGGCCGCGACGGTGCGCCGCCGCCGCCACAGCCGTGACAGCCCGCCGCCGAGCAGGGCGACTACCAGCGCATCGAGCAGGAACAGCGCAAGCGCGGCGGCAAGCAGCACGCCGCGGATGTCCTGTGGCTCGGCATTCTGATAAGTCGCGTGACGGGCGCGCAGCGCCGAGGTGTCGAGCGTCGCGATCTTCTCCGAAGCCGCCACGGCGTTGACGGCAAGCGGGCCTTCTGCCGGTCCGTAAAGTCCGGGCGGATGCTCTGCCGTTGCGCGCTCGCTGTAGTCGGCGCGGATCGGCTTTGCCGTCGAGGGCGGAGGGCCAAGTGCGCCAAAACCGTCGAGCGTGCGCGTCGGCGCGACCGTCTCAGCGGTCGCCTCGGCGGCAGGGCCGGGACCAGCCTTTGCAGTGTAGCCCGACAGGTCGACGAGCCGCTTCAGCATCTCGACGAATGTACCCGACATCGGCAGGTCTGACCAACGCGTATCGGCGCTGACGTGGAACAGGGTGAGGATTCCCTTGCCGCGACGTTCGCCGGTCACAAGCGGCGTGCCGTCGGCGAGCGTCGCCCAACTGCGCGCCGTCAGCGTCGCATCCGGCTCGGCCAGCACCTGACGCGCGACAGTGATGTCCTGCGGAACCTCGAGCCCCGCGAACGGGCCGTCACCGGCGAAGCCGGCAAGTCGCTGCGGCTTCTCCCAGGTCAGGCTGCCGCCGAGATTGCGGTCGCCGCGCCGAAGCTTGACGGGCACGAGGTCGTCGTCGCCGGCGGCAAGACGCGGACCGGCGAAGCGGATCAGCACGCCGCCCTGGTCGATCCAGGCGTTCAGACGCTCACGCAATTCCGGCGACAAGGTACCGACATCGGCGAGGATGATCATCGGCAGCTTCTGGTCGAGAAATTGTGCGATCACGGTCGCCGGCGCGCCGCGGTCGCCGAGCCTGACGTCGGCGAACGGCGCCAGCGCACGCGACAGGTAGAACGTCGACGCCAGCAACGGCTGGGCGGTGTCGGTGGTCGCGCCGCCGACCACGCCGATCGCGCGCCGCCGCCAGCGCTTGTCGAGCAGTTGCACGGCGCCCGCCGATCGCTCGTTGGCGATTTCGAGACGTGAGGCGTCGTTGCGCAGCTCGACTGGCAAGTCGAACACCGCATCGATCTCGCGGTCGCCGGCGCCGAACGTGAAACGCGCATCACCGATCGGCGAACCGCGCTGGTCCAGCGCGCGCACCACGCCAGTCTCCGGCAAACCCGAGGTGGCACGCAGCACCTTCACCACCATGCGAGCGGCGGCGTTCTCGGCGCCGGCCAGCGCGTGCGGGGCAGGCGCTCCGGAATCGTAGATCGTCAGCGAACGATCGCCGATGGCTTGCGCCAGCTTCGTCACGAACTCGTCGCCGCGGCCGGTATCGATGCCGTCTGAAATCCAGACGATGTCGCTGTCGGCGTGTGGTTCGAGAAAGTGGGCGAGCGCCGCGAGTGTGTCGACACGCTCGACAGCGTATGGCTTCGGCGCAAGCTGGCGCAGCGCAACGCGTGCGGTGCCGGCGGGCATCAGGGTTATGTCGCGCGCCGGTTCCGACAACGGCACCAATGCGACCGCGCGGCGGTCGCTTTCGGCATTCGAAATCAACTCGTCGGCGGTCTTGATTCGCACATCCCAGCTTGCGGCCGCGCTCCAGCCGTCGTCGATCAACAGCACCAGCGGGCCGTTCGCGAGCGACGCGCCGGCGCCGGGATTGAGGATCGGGCCGGCCGCGGCGAGGATCACCAGCGCTGCCGCAGCCAGGCGCAGCAGCGTCAGCCACCACGGCGTGCGCGCCGGCGTTTCCTCTTTCGGCGCGATGTCGAACAACAGGCGTGTCGGCGGAAAATACAGTTGCCGCGGCCGCGGCGGCATCAGCCGCAGCAGCCACCACAGTGCCGGCAGCGCGAGCAGGCCGAGCAACAGCAGTGGTTCGGCGAACGCGATCGGCAGGCCCGTCATGCGTTGCGCCCGGCAAGGTCTGTGGCGACGCGCGGCGCCAGCCGGGTCATGTTCATGCCGCCGTGCAGGAACAACAGGAGCTCCGCGGCGGACCGATCCGTGGTGTGGGTGGTGAACAACCAGTCGAGCCGCCGGCTCTCGGCGCGGATCTCGTCGCGATGGCGCGCGACCCGTGCGACATAGTCGCTCGCCCACATTTCGGCGCGGCCCGCGGTCAGCGTTGCGCCACCCTCTGGCTCGATAAATTCGACGCGGCCGCGATAAGGTAGCGTCTCTTCAGCGGGATCGACGATCTGCACCAGCGTGCCGTGCGCGCCCGACGACGACAGCCCGCTGATGATCTGGTGGATCTCGGATATCGGCGACCAGAAGTCGGACAGGATGACGATTTCGGCCAGCGCCGACGGCACGAAATTCGGCGGCAGGCTGGCGCGCACAGCGGTGTCGTGCAGGATCGCCTGCGCCATCTTGTCGATGATGTTGCGGCTCGAGCTTGGCGCCATCAGGCCGGGAATGCCGACACGTTCGCCGCCCTCGACCAGCAGCTCGGCGAGCGCAAACGCGACGATCAGGCTGCGCTCGAGTTTTGAGTCGCGCGCGAGGTGCGAAGCGAACGCCATCGACGGCGAGCGGTCCGGCCACAGCCACACAGTGTGGGCGGCCTCCCATTCCTGCTCGCGGACATAGAGATGGTCGTCGCGCGCGGAGCGGCGCCAGTCGACATTGCGCGCCGGCTCGCCCGAAGTGAAGCGGCGGTATTGCCAAAAGCTCTCGCCGGAGCCGGCGCGGCGGCGGCCGTGCAGGCCGTGGATCACGTTCGATGAGATACGGCGGGCCTCGAGCACGAGGCGCGGCAGGCTCGCCGCAAGCGTTCGGCTTTCGCCGTCGGCACGCCTGACTGCCTCGATCTCCTGTGTCCCGTGCTCCGCGACTTGCGCCATCAACCGATCCGTGACTTCAGCTGCGCGATCACGTTGGTGACGGTGTGGCCTTCGGCGCGCGCGGCGAACGTCAGCGCCATGCGGTGCTTCAGCACGGGCTCGGCGAGGTCGAGCACGTCGTCGATCGACGGCGCGAGCCGTCCGTCGACCAGTGCGCGGGCGCGCACCGCGAGCATCAGCGCCTGGCTGGCGCGTGGACCCGGGCCCCAGCTGATGTGTCTTGCGGCCTCGCCGCCCTCCGGCCCCGGACGGGCGGAACGGACCAGGTTCAGGATCGCTTCGATCACGCTGTCGCCGACCGGCAGCCGCCGCACCAGGCGTTGCGCCGTCATCAGCGTGTCCGGCGTCATCGCCGCCTTCGCCAGCGTCTCTTCGGCGCCGGTGGTCTCGAACAGCACGCGGCGCTCGGCGTCGCGGTCGGGATAATCGACGTCGATCTCCATCAGGAAGCGGTCGAGCTGCGCTTCGGGCAGCGGGTAGGTGCCCTCCTGCTCGAGCGGGTTTTGCGTCGCGAGCACATGGAAAGGTTTCGGCAGGTCGTGGCGCGCGCCGGCGACGGTGACGTGCTGCTCCTGCATCGCCTGCAGCAGGGCCGATTGCGTGCGCGGGCTCGCGCGGTTGATTTCGTCGGCCATCAACAGCTGCGCGAACACCGGACCGGAGATGAAACGGAACGAGCGCTTGCCGCTCGCGCTCTCCTCGAGCACCTCGGCGCCGAGAATGTCCGACGGCATCAGGTCGGGGGTGAACTGGATGCGCTTGGCGTCGAGCCCGAGCGTGATGCCGAGGGTGTCGACCAGCTTGGTCTTGGCGAGGCCGGGCACGCCGATCAAGAGCGCATGGCCGCCGGACAGGATCGTGACCAGCGCGTTCTCGACGACGCGATCCTGGCCGAAGATCACGGTGCAGACCGCCTCTTTGGCGGTGCGAATGCTGGCCGCGACCTGCTCCGCGGAACGGATGATCACATCGTCAAGCTTTTCGACGCCGTCTGCGGAAGCCATTTCGTTCTCCTGTTGATACTCAACCGGACCAGCCACTGGGGGGATCCGGGTTTTCCAGCGCCGCCGTGAGCCATGCCGGGCGGTGATTCACCTATTCGCGCTCCGCCATGCTAAACTGACCCCAAGCTCATGTATTCCTTTTAGCTCGCGATAATCCCACATAATCGATCGAAGACGCTTCAAAACATCACGATCCGGCGAGGTTTTGGGCCGGTTCGACGTTCGGAAAAGACCATGGCTATCCAAGGGCAAGGCAGCGCAAACCTCGATAATCTGGCCAGCGCGGCGCGTAACGAGGGCAAACGCGGGCTGCCACCGGTGCATCTGTGGAATCCTGACTTCTGCGGCGACATTGATATGCGAATCGCCGGCGACGGGACCTGGTTCTACATGGGAACCCCGATTGGCCGGCCGGCGCTCGTCAGGCTGTTCTCGACCATTCTGAAGCGCGAGGGCGACAAGCACTTTCTGGTGACGCCGGTCGAGAAGGTCGGCATCCGCGTCGACGATGCGCCGTTCATGGCGGTCGAAATGCAGAAGGAAGCCGACGGCAACACCACGCGGCTCCACTTCCGCACCAATGTCGACGACTGGGTGGATTGCGATGCGGATCATCAGTTGCGTTTCAAGGCCGCGGACGACGGCGGGCTGACGCCCTACCTGCACGTGCGAAGCAATCTCTGGGCCAAAGTGACCCGTCCGCTCTATTACGACCTCGTTGACATAGGTGAGGAGCAGGTGGTCGATGGCCGCGAGATGTTCGGGGTAACGTCAGCCGGGGTGTTCTTTCCGATGGGCGCCGCGGAGTTGGTGAGGGAATTTCGTTGACCGATTTTGCAGCCGATCCAACCGACAAGACGGCGAAGGCCGAGACGGCGGGCGCCGGTCGCGTGCCTGTCCACGTCACGTCGCGGGAATTTTTTCATCGCGCGCGCGAACGGCTGACCTTCGATGTGCCGCGCGGACTGACCGACGCGAATATCATTCCGTCAACAGGTGACGTCGGCTCCGACCAGGTGCTCGCCATCATCGCAAAAGAAAAGCCGGTTCGGCCGGCGGCGGTGCTGGTCCCGATCGTCGATCGCGACGAGCCGACCATCCTGTTGACGCAGCGCTCGCCGGATTTGCCTGATCATGCGGGGCAGGTGGCATTCCCCGGCGGCAAGATTGATCCGACCGACGCGACGCCGTTGCACGCCGCCTTGCGCGAGGCCGAAGAAGAAATCGGTCTGAAGGCGGAATTCATCGAGCCGATCGGCTACTCCGAACTCTTTGGCACCCCGTTCGGCTACCGCATCCTGCCGACCGTAGCGCGAGTGCGTCCCGGCTTCACGCTGAAGATCAACCACGGCGAGGTCGTCGACGTTTTCGAGGTGCCGCTGGCGTTCCTGATGGATCCGGCGAACCACAAGGTCGCGACCCGGCAGTTCCGCGACATCACGCGCAGCTTTTACGAGATGCCGTACGGCGACCGCTACGTCTGGGGCGCCACCGCCGGCATGCTGCGCATTCTCTACGAGCGAATCTTAGCGACATGATCCGCCCGCTGTTGTCCGAGATCGGCCTGTTCCTGCTGCCGTTCGCGGCCTATGCGCTGTTTCTGCTCGTGTCGCGCACCAATGTGCTGGCTGCTGCATCGTGGCCGCTCCATGTGATCGGTACGCTGGTCGGCGCCGCACTCGCGCTCACCGTCGGTGCGCTGGTGATGCTGGCCAATTTCTCCGGCGCGTCGCCCCATTCGACCTACACGCCGGCGCATATCGAAAACGGCAAGCTGGTGCCGGGAGTCGAGAAATGACCGCCGAGCGGCGCACGTCCGCTCTGAAGGATGCATCCTGGTTGACGTCAGGCCCGCTGGCGCGGCTGCTCGCCGTGCTGAACCAGGATGGCGAGGAGGCGCGGCCGATTGGCGGCGCCGTGCGCAACGCGCTGCTCGGCGAGCCGATCCACGAGATCGACATTGCGACCACCGCGCTGCCGCACGAGGTGATGCGGCGCGCGCAAAAGGCACACTTCAAGCCGGTGCCGACCGGAATCGACCACGGCACGGTCACCGTGGTCGTCGAGGGTCGTCCGCTCGAGGTTACGACGCTGCGCGAGGATGTCGAGACCTATGGCCGCAAGGCCAAGGTCGCATTCGGGCGCGACTGGCGGCGCGATGCGGAGCGGCGCGATTTCACGATCAATGCACTTTCGGTCTCCGCCGACGGTATCGTCCACGACTACGTTGGCGGTCTTGACGATCTTCCCGCGCGCCGCGTGCGCTTCATTGGCGATCCCTCCAGACGCATCGCCGAAGATTACCTGCGTATCCTGCGCTACTTTCGCATTCATGCGGCCTACGGGAGGGGTGCCTTCGATCAAGCCGCGCTGCATGCGTGTATTGTGGGCCGCGAGGGCTTGAGGGCGCTCTCCGCCGAGCGCGTTCAGGCCGAGTTGATGAAGCTTCTGATCGCGCCCGACGCATCAGCGTCGCTCGCCGCGATGGGCGACGCCGGCCTGCTGCTGATCCTGCTCGGCGGCGTGACCTATCAGGCGTCGTTTGACCAGATGGTCGCGGTCGAGCAGCGGCTCGGCGTTGCAGCGGACGCGACGCGGCGGCTCGCCGCGCTAGCGGTCGCAATACCCGAAGATGCCGAGCGGCTGGAACAGAAGTTGCGGCTCTCGAACAAGGATACCGACCGACTCGAACTCGATGGCGCATCGCTGGCGGCGCTGGTCGACGCTCGATGAAGCGGGCGCGCGCGTCCGCCTCTACAAGCTCGGCGAGGCGCGTTTTCGCGACCGCATGATGCTGGCCTACGCGCGCGTTGGGCCCGACATCGATTTCGACCGCATGGCAAAGTCTCGTGACGCTGCCCGAGCGCTGGCCGGCGCCGAAATTCCCGCTCAAGGCCGGCGATTTTCTCACGCGGGGCTTGTCGCCGGGGCCTGCGCTCGGCGCGGCACTGGCGCAAGCCGAAAACGCCTGGATCGACTCCGGCTTCCCGCTTGATCCAGCAACGCTAGACGGCATCGCGGCCGCCGCAGCGCGCGTCGCGCTGCAGGACCAGCGCTAGCTCTCAGGCCTGTGCACGAGTCGTGGGTCAGTCAATCAGGTCTTCGATCCTCACCGGCAGATGCCGCACGCGTTTTCCCGTGGCGTGGAAAATTGCGTTCGTAATGGCTGCCTGGATTCCACCCGTCCCAAGCATGCCGATGCCTTTAATCCCGCCGGGAAGATGCGCATCGTGCTCGTCGATCATGACGATGTCGAACGTCGGCATGTCGGCGTGCACCGGGACCAGATAGTCGGCAAAATTGTCGCCGATGATTGCGCCGCTGGCGCGGTCCGTCGCAATCCTCTCATGCAAGGCCATCCCGATGCCTCCAATCAAGCCGCCAATGTATTGGCTCCTGGCCAGTAGGGGGTTGACGATTCGCCCGGCCGCAAAAGCAGCCGTCACGCGTCGGACCCGCACCTCGCCGAATTCCGGATCAACCCCGACCTCAACGAAGATAGCGCCAAAACCCATGCCGGTCATGGGCCAGGCGTCTGGAGCCGCGGCGCCGCCTTCGGTCTCGAGTCCGTTGGGCGCACGCCTGGCGATGAGCGCGTCCAGGCGTTCGCCGGCGTTGCCATCGCGGATGCGGATCATCCCGTCGGTGAACTCGAGGTTCTCGACAGATACTCCGGCGAGTGGAGATGTCGGGTCCTCGCTTGCAAGGGCGCAGACCTTCGATCTCATCGTGGCCGCTGCCATCTCGACCGCTGGCGCGATACTTGAGGTCACTTGCGAGCCACCGGAGAATGGCCCCTCGGGAAGTTCGGTATCACCAAGCTCGACGGTGACCTGCGAGATCGGTAGCCCGAGTGCTTCAGAGGCCAACTGGCCAAGTGCGGTGTACGTGCCCGAACCCATGTCCTGGGTCCCACACTGCACCAGGAGCGCGCCATCCGCGGCGAGACGCAGGCGCGCGCGACTGCCTTGGCGGCGTGCCGGATAGCACGTCGTCGCCATGCCCGAGCCGACGCGCCATCGGCCATCGCGAGCTGACCCGGCCCTAGGGCGCCGGGACCAGCCGAAGCGTTCAGCTCCGAAGCGATAGCACTTCAGCAAAGAGTTGCTGGTCCACGCCACGTTAGCGTCCTGATCGCGGTCCGCAAAATTGCGCACGCGCAGATCGACCGGGTCCATGCCAAGCTGGATAGCCGCCTCGTCCAGAGCGGATTCCAGCGCAAACGTCCCCGGTGCCGTTCCGGGGGCGCGCATCGGGATCGGCTGGGGCTCGTTGGTGCGTACCAGCCGATGACTCGTCGTGACATTCGGGCAGGCATAGAGATAGCGCGACACGGCGGCGGTCGAATCGGCAAATTCGCTGTGCGTCGATGTCTGTGCGGTCACGTGGTGGTCGATCGCCGTCAACCGACCCTCCGGGTCAAGGCCCAGCGTGAGATCCTGGAGCGTCTCCTGTCGTCGCCCGGCAAGCGTGAAAAGTTGCGCGCGCGTCAATTCAAGGCGGACCGGGCGCTGGGTTCGCCGTGACGCCAGCATCGCCAGCATCATCCAGGGCCACCAGAGTTGTCCCTTGCAACCGAATCCGCCGCCGAGGAATCGCGCGATGACGCGAACATCGTCCGCCGGCATGTTGAAGGCGTGGGCGATCGCTGCGCGCGTACCGAACACCGCCTGGGTGCAGGTGTGAACCGTGACCTTGTCCCCGGTCCAGAAGCAAACGACCGCGTGCGGCTCCATCGGATGGTGGTTGTTCACTGCGGTTTCGTAGTGATTGCGCATGACAAGGTGAGCCGTCTCGAGCGCACCTTGCGCGTCCCCGCGCTTACTGCGCGCGGGAAACCTCGACGCCATCGCCGGCTCGTAGGCCTGGCCCAGCGCCCCGTCGATTGATGTGATCGCCGGAGCGGCCTCGAAGTCGACGCGCACGGCGCGAGCAGCCGTGTGCGCTGCCGCGAGGGTCTCACCGACGACTAGCGCCACCGGCTGACCGCGGAAGTGAACAGCTGGCTCACGGATCAGCGCTGTGACCGAGGACGGCCGCAAGGCTTCGCAGTCGGCATAGGAAACGACATCCGCGAAGCCGGCAACTCTTTGTGCAGCGGCGACATCAAGATGAAGCACCTTGCCTCTGGCGATCGGAGCCTCGATCAGCACGGCGTGCAGCAAGCCATCGGCCGGCGTTTCCGCCGCGTATATTGCCTGGCCGGTCACTTTGAGCCGGCCCTCGATGCGAGTGATCGTCTGATCTGTCATCTCGATCCACCGATATCTCGCAGGACGCGCGCAACGGCCCGCCGCAACAATTCGACCTTGAAGCCATTGTGGGCGAGGGATTGTGCTCCGCTCGCAGTGGCGCGCGCCGCTTGCGCGAACGTCGCTTCATTGGCCGGCTTGCCGATCAAGGCCCCCTCGCTCGCCCTCAATCGCCAGGGCATTGGCGCGACGCCGCCGGCAGCGAGCCGGGCTTCGACGACAATGCCTGCCTCGACCCGGAGGCCCGCCGCAACGGACACCACGGCAAACTCGAACGAGGCGCGGTCTCTGATCTTGAGAAAGGTTGCTCGGCCTGCAAACCGCGTTGAATCGGGGACAAGGACCGCCTTGATCAGTTCTCCGTAATGGAGCGTCGTGTCCATCTCCGGGGCATCCGCGGGCAGACGATAAAATCGCTCAAGAGGAACGCAGCGCTCTCCCGACCTGCCCACCACCACGATCTCGGCATCCAGCGCCGCAAACGCCACTGCAAGATCCGACGGATGCGTTGCGACGCAAGCCGCGCTGCCGCCGAATAACGCTGCTTGTCGGTTCTCGCCCGAGCGCGCGCCGCAGCCTGACTGCGGTTCTCGCTTGTTGCAGGGCAAGTCGGCCGACCGGAAATACGGACAGCGGGTCCGCTGCAACAGATTTCCGCCCACAGTGGCCATATTGCGCACCTGGCCGCTCGCGCTGTTGGCGATCGCGAGAGCGATCAGCCCGTACTTGCCGACGACGTCGGGATCGCTCGCGACATCACTCAGGCGTGCAAGCGCCCCGAGTTCAAGACCTTTGTCGGTCGACGTGATCTCGCCCAGCGCCAGCCGCGAGATGTCGACGACACGTTCTGGCGCGACGACGGCAGCCTTCCAGAGCGGCAGGAGATCGGTGCCGCCCGCGAGATACATCGCGCCGGGCGCGGTAGCGGCGGCGAGCGCATCATCGACGCGTGAGGGGCGCGCGTAGCGAAACGGAGGCGCTGTCATAGTCCTGCGACCTCCGCAATCGCCTCGACGATGTTTGGATAAGCACCGCAGCGGCACAAGTTGCCGCTCATCGCTTCGCGGATGGCCTCGCGGTCATCGGGCTTTTCAGCGATCAGCGCGATCGCAGACATGATCTGGCCCGGCGTGCAGTATCCGCATTGCAGCGCGTCGTGCTTGATGAAGGCGGTCTGGAGCGGGTGCAATTCGGTTTGTGATGCGATGCCTTCTATCGTGGTGATCGAAGCGCCCTCATATGAGGCCGCGAGCGCAAGGCAGGCCTTGATCCGTCGCCCGTCGGCCAGCACGGTGCACGCGCCACATGCGCCGAAGTCGCAGCCTTTCTTGGTGCCGGTCAGTCGCAGATGGTCGCGGATCAGGTCGAGCAACGTCGTGGACGGCGGGACGTCGACCTCGCGATCCTCGCCATTGAGTGTCAGCGAAAAGATCAGTGATTGATCTGATATTTGCATCCCGGAATCTTTCGAATCGTTGCTCGATCACCTGCGCGGTACGCGGGACGGTGATCTGACGGATTGAGACTATTGCAGCGGACCACGCCGATCCAGACTGGAGCAGTGGTTCCTGACGTGCGGCCACTTCAGCACCGCGTTGCCGGTCTATTCAGGCCTGGTATTATCCTGGGATTGCGGAGTCCCTCCCTGGGCGCGCCCGGGAATGATGGAGTAGGCCATGGCAGACACGAGTCGCGGTGAATTCGGTGATTTCCTGCGGTCGCGGCGCGAGCGCCTGACGCCGAAGGCGATTGGTCTGCCGGCAGGTCGGCGCCGCAGGACCGCTGGCTTGCGCCGCGAGGAAGTCGCCGAGCTCGCCGGCATCGGCGTCGACTGGTACATCCGCCTTGAGCAGGGCCGCAGCGTTACCCCCTCGGTCACCACCGTCGATGCGCTGGCGCGCGCGCTACGTCTCAACAAGGCAGAGCACGCGCATTTACGGACGCTGGCGCGCAACGCCGGCCGCCGCCCGTTCGTGCGGGAGACCGTGCCGGACACGCTCAAACGTGTGGTCGAAGGCCTCAACCGACCTGCCTACATCACCGGCCGGCGCTGGGACGTGCTGGCCTGGAACAAGGCTGCTGATGAAATCCTCGCGTTCAGCCAGCTGCCGGACGATGAGCGCAATACACTGGTGTCTGTGCTGACCAGGCCTCAGAGCAAGCGCCTGTTCGGCGAGGGCTGGGCTGATCTCGCAAGACGCATGGTCGCCGAATTTCGCGCGACCCATGATTTATGGGCTGGCGATCCGGCCTTCGTCGAATTGCTGGACCGTTTGCGTCGCGGCTGTCCTGAATTTCAAGGGTGGTGGGAAACCCACGACATCCGCAGCGGCGTTGCCGGGCTGAAGCTGTTGAGCCATCCGACCAAGGGCAAGATGCGCCTCGAGCACGCGGCTTTTCAGTCGAACGATGATCCGGCATTGAAGCTCGTCATCTACACGCCGGCATGAGTGCGCTTGCGCCGTCGCGCGCAAAGGCCTGATGATCCCCGGGGGAATTGCGGGCATAGCTACGTGAGATGCTCGAATCGCTCCTCGCCGGCTTCGCCAACATCTCGCTCGCCCAACTCGCGCTCGTCGCCGTCGTCGCGCTGTTTGCGGCCGTGGTCGGCGGCATGTCCGGCTACGGCACCGGCGCTTTGATGCCGCTCGTGCTGGTGCCGCTGGTCGGCGCCGAGCCGGTGGTGCCGATCATCGCCATCACCGCGCTGTTCACCAATACCGGACGCGTCGCGGCGTTTCGCAGTTCGCTCGACGTCAGGCGCGCGTTGATCGTGGTCGCGTTCGGCATCTGGACCTGCATGCTCGGTGCCTATGGCTACACGCGCCTGAGCGGCCGCGGCGCCGCGATGGTGACCGGGACGATGTTGATCGCCAGCGTGCCGCTGCGCTGGCTGCTGAAGCGGCACGATATTCAGGTGGGCAACAAGGGTCTTGCGGCTGGCGCGGTCGGCTGGGGTTTTATCGTCGGTGGCACGTCGGGGTCGGGCGTCATCCTGCTGTCGCTGTTACTCGCGTCCGGCATGCACGGTGTGGCGGTAATCGCGACCGACGCCTTCATCACCATCCTGATCGGCACGGTGAAGATCGCTGTGTTCGGCATTGCCGGCGTCATCACCGCGCAGGTGCTGGCGCTCGCGCTGCTGATCGGCGCGATCACGCTGCCGGGTGCGTTCATCTCGAGGGTGCTGGTGCGCCACATGCCGGTGCATCTGCACACCGCGATGCTCGACGCCGTCGTTGTCCTCGGCGGCGTCATGATGTGGGTCGGCGCGCTGCGTCAGGCGATGTGACGCTCGCCTTCGCCGTCATCGTCGTCGTCTTCTTCCTCGTCGCCGTTCTCGTGCTCGCCTTCGGTCTCTTCGTCCTCGACCAGCTCAATCTCGGCGCGCTCCAGCACGACGAGCGGCAGGGTCTCGCGGAACAGGTCGCCGTTGTCGCCGATCCAGACGCACTCGGCGTCCTTGTCGTTGACTTCGGCAACTGTGAGGGCTTGTCCGCCGGATTTCAGCACGACCACGTCGCCAGGTTTCACGTCCATCGCCGGTTCCTCGCATTTTTGAACGGGAGCGCGACGGATAGCGCGAGGCGATGACAGCGAGGTCACAGCAACATGGTGTTGTGGCGACGGCTTGGCGTCGCGCTCAGGGTTCCGGATCCTGCAACAGCTCGGTCAGGGAGCGAATGATGCGGTCGGGCCTGACCTTGCTGTCGGCCGGCAACCCTTCGCCGTGGGCGTCCATCCAGATCGCGTAGATGCCGAGGCGCTGCGGGGTCTCGACCTCCCATTCCAGATTGTCGCCGACCATCCAGGTATCGGCCGGCGTGACGCCGAGCGTGCCCATGGCGTGGTGGTAGGCCCGCTCGTCGGGTTTGCCAAAACCATGCTCGCCTTCGATCTGGACGTGATCGAACCGCTCCGCCAGTGCGAAGCGTTCGACCTTTCGCCGTTGCGGTTCAGCCGCCCCGTTGGTGATCAACGCGAGTTTCACGCCTGAGGCCCTGAATGTTTCGAGCGCCTCGTGCACGCCGGGAAACAAACGCATCCGTTCGTCACGGTAGGCGCTGAAGCGGTCCGCGAGCCGTACCGCGAACTCGTTCGAGAGCGGCGCGCTCCCGCTGGCCGCCAGTGCGCTAAAACCATTGCGCACCACTTCGTGGCGCGCCTGATCGAGCTTCAGCCGCCAGTGTGCTTCGGCGTTCTGCCAGAACGTGCGTCCCGAGGCCGCAATTGCGGCGGCGACCTGCTGCGGCGTGAGCGGACCAAGCTCGGCGACAAATTCATTGACGACCTCAAGCCAGGCAACATCGGGCTTGCCATAGGCTGACAGGATCGTGTCGTCCATGTCGATCAGGATTGCGCGCGGCAGCTTCGTCATCGTGTCACGGCCACTTCACTTCGGGCGGCATCGACGACAGGATCGAGTCGACATTGCCGCCGGTCTTCAGGCCAAACATGGTGCCGCGGTCATAGAGCAGGTTGAACTCGACATAGCGGCCGCGGCGGATCAACTGCTCCTCGCGATCCTCCGGTGTCCACGGTGCATGGTGAAATTGCTGCCGCACAAGCTCCGGATAAATTTTCAAGAAACTCGCGTCCGACATTTTGCGTGAAAGCGGAAGTCGGACTCCCAGTTCCCGAAGTCGTGGTGATCGTAGAAAATGCCGCCGATGCCGCGCGCCTCCTTGCGGTGCGGCAGGTAGAAATATTCGTCGCACCACTTCTTGTACTTGTCGTAGTCGGCGACGCCGTTGTTGCCCGCGCAGGCCGCCTTCATTGCCGCGTGGAAAGCGACCGTGTCGGGATCGTCCTGCGTGCGACGGCGGTCGAGCGTTGGCGTGAGATCGGAGCCGCCGCCGAACCATGCAGTGTGCGGCGTAATGAAATGACGCGTGTTCATGTGGACCGCGGGCACATGCGGGTTTTGCATGTGTGCGATGAGGGAGATGCTGCTCGACCAGAAATGCGGATCCTCCCTCGCCCCTGGGATTGTCCTGGCCATATCAGGCGAGAAGGTGCCGTTCAGATTGGTGGACGTCATCACCGCGATCTTCTCGAACACGCGGCCCTTCATTGTGCTCATCACGCCGCCGTCGTCGGCACGCTGTGCGCCCGGCCGCGTCCACGGCTTGCGCTCGAAGCGACCAGGCGGTTGCTGCGAAAGCTGGCCGCTGTAATCGTCTTCGATCTTTTCGAATTCGTCGATGAGGCGATCCCGCAACTCCTCGAACCAGGCTCGGGCGCGGGCTTTCCGGGTCTCGATGTCGGCGGCCAATGTCATGATGCGTCACTGCGGTCCAAAATAGCTGCAGGCCTCGTTGCAGCTGTCGCGGTAGACGGTGACGCGCGTCAGCTTGCCGGCGACCTTGGCGCGATCCCAGATGAACGCGGCGAGATGCTCGAGCGTCGGCTTCTCCAGCCCTTCGACCTTGTTGAGGAACTTGTGGTCGAGCAACTTCCTGATCTCGGCGAGGCTTTGCTCGAGCCGCCCGAGGTCGACCATCATGCCGGTCGCGGGATCGGGCTTGCCGCGCACCGCGATCTCGGCGCGGAACGAATGGCCATGAATCTCCTCGCTGCTCGCGCCGAGCGTCGTGCCGCTGATCGCGTGTGCGGCCTCGAAGCCGAACCATTTCGTCAGTTCCCACATGCCGTCGTTATTATTCATCGGATGCCGGTCGTCTTGTGTGTCTGCAGGCTCAGTTGCCATTGCGGGTGTGCGAGGCAGTAGGCGATCGCCTTCTGCGTGTTGGCCGTAACGTCAGGGCCATCCATCGGCTGCAGCGAAAAGCGCGCGAACGGCAGGCGCTCAAAACGCTCCGGCGGCGCGTCGGCTTGCGGATAGACCAGCTTCAGCTCCTGGCCGGCCAGTATCTTCAGCTCGGCCGCGGCTTTCGGGCTGACGCAGATCCAGTCGAGTCCATCGGGCGCTTCGACCGTGCCGTTGGTCTCGACCGCGATGGTGAAGCTGCGTTCGTGCAAGGCCTCGAGCAACGGCGCGTCGACCTGCAGCAAGGGTTCGCCGCCGGTCAGCACGACGAAGCGCCGTTCAGTCGATGATCCCCACTCGCTCGCGATGGCGTCGGCGAGTTGGCCGGGCGTCTCGAAGCGACCACCGCCGGTGCCGTTCATGCCGACGAAATCGGTGTCGCAGAATGTGCAGACCGCGCTCGCGCGATCTTCCTCGCGGCCGGACCACAGATTGCAGCCGGCGAAACGGCAGAACACGGCGACGCGGCCGGCCTGCGCGCCTTCGCCTTGCAGCGTCCGAAAGATCTCCTTCACCGCATACGACAAGCCTCACGCTCCCTTCGAAGAGGCAATCGACAATTCCGGCTCATTCGATCGCGACGCGACCGACGCAAAGCCGTCGGTCTGCCGTAGCGCCTCGCCGAGCACGATGGCCGCGGCCATCGCGACGTTGAGCGAGCGCAGGCCGCCCGCCATGGGTATGACGAGCCGCGCATCGGCGCTCGCATGGACCTCATCCGGCACGCCCGCCAACTCGCGGCCGAGCAGCAATATGTCGTCAGCCCGGTAATGCTGGTCGAGATAGCACCGCTCGGCCCCAGTCGTCAGCAACAACAGGCGGCCGCCGGCGCCGTGGCGCCATTGCTCAAACGCGCGCCATGACTGGTGGCGGACCAGGCGGACGTGGTCGAGGTAATCCATACCGGCGCGGCGGAAATTGCGATCGGTTATCGGAAAGCCTGCCGGCTCGATGATGTGCGCCTCTACGTCCAGGCAGGCGCAGAGCCGGAAAATCGTTCCGGTGTTTTGCGGAATGTCGGGCTGGAACAGGGCTATGCGCATGCGCTGAAAATGGCATTTTTCAAACGGCCGCCGGGCGAAAAAGTCACGGTGGCCGAATGATTTGTTATCTGTCAGTGGTGCGTTGCGCCAGTGGGCTTGCGCTGCCCGGGCAAGGGTGTCAATAGAACCGCTCTGAGCTGCCTTGTTTCCGCCGTTCTCAGCGGGCGAGGCGGCGCATCCTATCCGCCGCAGGGGACCGCGGCGCCGGCATCCTTCCGACGTGATGGCGCATCACCGGGACGGCTTCGCCGGCAATGACCGGAAAGGGTTTGGCAGGTGACGACGATGGCTTCGGCGGAGCACACACGCCGCGACTTTCTTTACATTGCTACGGGGGCTGTCGCCGCGGTTGGCGCGGCCGCAACGGTCTGGCCGCTGATCAGCCAGATGAACCCCGACGCTTCGACGATCGCCGCAGGAGCGCCGATCAGGGTCGATCTTGCCCCGATCGCCGAAGGCCAGGTCATCAAGGTGTTCTGGCGCGGCAAGCCGATCTACATCTGGCACCGTACCAAGAAGGAGATCGATGAGGCGAAGTCCGTTCCGGTCTCGAGCTTGCCGGATCCCGCCTCTGACGAGCAGCGCACCAAGGAAGGTCACGAACAGTGGCTTGTCCTGATCGGCATTTGCACCCATCTCGGCTGCATCCCGATCGCGAACCAGGGCGACTACGGCGGCTTCTTCTGCCCCTGCCACGGCTCGCAGTACGACACCGCCGGCCGCATTCGCCGCGGCCCCGCGCCGGCCAACCTGCCGCTGCCGCCTTACGATTTCGTCTCCGACACGCAAGTCCAGATCGGCTGATTTCAGCCCGCCGATCAATCGCAATTCATCTTCAGGATCGCATCATGAGCGGACCCTCGACCTTCCAGCCGCAGAACCCGGTGTTGCAGTGGATCGAACGCCGGCTGCCCATCATGGGCCTCGTTCATTCCTCGTTTGTTGCTTATCCGACGCCGCGCAATCTGAACTACTGGTGGACCTTCGGCGGTATCCTGACCTTCATGCTCGCCGCGCAGATCGTCACCGGCGTGATTCTGGCGATGCACTACACCCCGCACGCGGACCTCGCGTTCAATTCGGTCGAAAGCATCATGCGCGACGTCAACTACGGGTGGCTGCTGCGCTACCTGCACTCGACCGGCGCGTCGATGTTCTTCATCGCCGTCTACATCCACATGCTGCGCGGCCTTTACTACGGCTCATACAAGGAGCCGCGCGAAATCCTCTGGATCCTCGGCGTGATCATCTACCTCCTGATGATGGCGACCGGTTTCATGGGCTACGTGCTGCCGTGGGGCCAGATGAGCTTTTGGGGCGCCACCGTCATCACCAACCTGTTCTCGGCCATTCCCGTCGTCGGCGATTACATCGTGACGCTGTTGTGGGGCGGCTACTCGGTTGGCAATCCCACGCTGAACCGCTTCTTCTCGCTGCACTACCTCCTGCCGTTCGTCATTCTCGGTGTCGTCATCCTGCACGTCTGGGCGCTGCATGTGGCGGGCCAGAACAATCCGGCCGGCGTCGAGCCGAAGACCGAGAAGGACACCGTGGCGTTCACGCCGTACGCGACCATCAAGGACGCGTTCGGCCTGAGCTGCTTCGTGCTGTTCTACCTGTACTTCGTGTTCTACATCCCGAACTACCTGCTCGACCCCGACAACTCGATCGTCGCGAATCCCGGCGTGACGCCGGCCCACATCGTGCCGGAATGGTATTACCTGCCGTTCTACGCGATCCTGCGTTCGATCCCGAACAAGCTCGCCGGCGTGATCGCGCTGTTCAGCGCCATCATCGTGCTGGCGTTCCTGCCCTGGCTCGACAGCGCCAAGACCCGCTCGACGCGCTATCGCCCGCTGGCAAAGCAATTCTTCTGGCTGTTCGTCGTGGTCTGCCTCGTGCTCGGCTGGCTCGGCGGCAAGCCGCCGGAGGGCATCTATGTCGTGCTCTCGCGCATCCTGACCTTCTGCTACTTCGCCTACTTCCTGATCGTGCTGCCGGTGCTGAGCCGCATCGAGAAGCCGCGGCCCGTGCCGAACTCGATCGCCGACGACGTGCTCGCCAAGAGCGGCGGCGCGGTAAAGGCCGTCGTCTCGACCTTGATCGCGGTTGGCGCGCTCGCCGGGCTGCTGACGCTCGGCTCCGGCACGAACGCGCGCGCTGAGGACGCCGAGACCCCGCCTTCACTGAAGTGGTCGTTCGCCGGTCCGTTCGGCAAGTTCGACCGCGGCCAGCTGCAACGCGGCTACAAGGTCTACAAGGAAGTCTGCTCGGCCTGCCATTCGATGAACCTGCTGCACTTCCGCAACCTCGCCGACGCGGGCGGGCCCGGCTTCAGCATCGGGCAGGCGGAGACCGTGGCTGCCGACGCCAAGGTGCAGGACGGGCCGAACGACCAGGGTGAAATGTTCGAGCGTCCGGGCCGGCTTGCCGACAAGTTCCCAGCGCCATTCCCCAACGAGCAGGCCGCGCGCGCGGCCAATGGCGGCGCCGCGCCGCCGGACCTTTCGCTGATGGCGAAGGCGCGCGGCTACGATCGGCCGTTCCCGCTCTTCATCTTTGATGCCATCACCCAGTTCCAGGAAAAGGGGCCGAACTACATCGCCGCTATCCTGCAGGGCTTTGAGTCGGCGCCGTCCGGCGTGACGATCCCCGACGGCGCTTACTACAACCAGTACTTCCCCGGTCACGCCATCAAGATGCCGAAGCCGTTGAGCGACGGCCAGGTTCAGTTCGACGACGGCTCGCCGCAGACGGTGCAGCAATATGCGACCGACGTCGCAGCGTTCCTGGCCTGGGCGGCAGAGCCGAAGCTTGAGGAGCGCAAGCGGATCGGCCTGCAGGCGATCATCTTCCTGATCGTGCTGTCGGGCCTGCTCTATTTCACCAAACGGAAGGTTTGGGCGGCGGCGCACTGATCTGTCGCGGCCATGACCGTTTCATGAAAAAGGCCCCGCAAAGCGGGGCCTTTTTGTTGCAAGCAACATTGCTGCTTGGCCATTGCGCAATCGATTGGCTCTCGCCAAACTGGTCCCTAGCGGTGGCATGTTGGCAAGAATGCCGCCTGCAACAATAAACCAGCGTGGAGGAGTCCGATGGGCACCAGCATTACCTTCAAGCGTCCGGACGGCAAGGACACCGGCGGCTATCTCGCGCAGGCCGCGCGAGCGGATGCGCCGGGCGTTGTCGTCATTCAGGAATGGTGGGGCCTGCAGGACCAGATCAAGGGCATTTGCGATCGCTTTGCGCTCGCCGGCTTCGATGCACTGGCGCCCGATCTCTATAAAGGTGTCGTCGTGCCGTATCACGACACCGAGGCTGCCGGCAAAGAGATGAACTCGCTGAATTTCATTGGACGCGACCGAGCAGAACGTCCGCGGCGCGGTGCAGTTCCTGAAGCGCAATGGCGCCAAGGCCGGTCTCACCGGCTTCTGCCTCGGCGGTGCCGTGACTATCATCGGCGCCTGCAAAATTCCGGAGCTCAGCGCAGCGGTGTGCTTCTACGGCATTCCACCCGAGCAAGTGGCAAAGCCGGCCGACGTCAGAGTGCCGCTGCAAGGCCATTTTGCCACCAAAGACGACTGGTGCACGCCTGCCGCGGTCGAAGCGTTCGAGAAGGCCTTGAAGGCCGCCGGCAAGGCCCACGAGTTCTTCCATTACGAGGCCGACCATGGCTTCGTGAACGAGCAGCGCGCGCCGGTGCATGACCGTAAGGCCGCCGAGCTTGCCTGGGGCCGCGCCATCGATTTCTTCAAGAAGCATCTCGCTTGAGTTGAACGTCGCGAAGCTCCGCCATTGCGAGCCAACGGGCCGGCCGAAGGCCGGCTCGACAACGACCGCGCGCAGCAACGAAGCATTTCCCGAAGGAGCGCGTGCGTCACGAGGTGGTGTCGGTCGTCGTGTTCGGCGCCAGGGCAGCGGGACGCAGCCGCGCCGCGAGAGACGCCGGGGATTGAACCAGCCTCGTTCAACGTACGACCAAACGTCAACATCTTCTCGATAACACGCACGTTGATGGCGTAGGTCCGCGATCGGTCTTGAAGCGCGATGTCGTTTGACGAGCTCAATGAAATTCTGGCGATGCCGGTGCCGCCGCAGTGCCGCCGGAAAAGCCGGTGGTCGACGATGATTATCTGCTTCGCAAGTTCATCGGGCCGAACGCGGATCACTACATCGCGATCTACAACACCGTCCGGGAAAAAAATCCGGAGAAGCCGTTCAGCGTCATGCGGAGCTGGAGTTGGCCGGCAGCACTCTGGTTCCTGCCATGGGCGCTGTACCGCAAGATGTGGTTGTTCGGCGGCAGCATGACGATTGTCGCGATCATCCTCTCACTGCTCTTTCCTTCTGTGGCGACCGTTACCGGGCTCGCCCTCGCCGTGGTGACGGGCTTCATCAGCAATCGAACCTACCTGCAACTTGCGACCGGAAAGATCAACAAGCTGAAAGCGATCAGTGAATCGGAAGAGGAGTTGCTGGCGCGGCTCACCCAGGCCGGCGACGTCTCGCACTTCGGCGCATGGTTTGGCGTCATTGTGCTGGTGTTTGCAACTCTGGTCGCCTTCGTCACCGCGTACAACACGGCACTCAACCAGCATTGATCCGATGGCGTTTGCTCACGATGAGTTGGTGCGGTTCGGTGCTTTTGGTCTCGCCTGCGCGCCGGTGATACCATTGGCCCTCGGCCTCGCGGGCTTCGGTCGGCCAGGCCGCGAACTCACGGCAACGGCCTTCGTCACCGGAGCGCTCGCCGGACTGATTGGCTCCGTCACGTACTTCATCATTCTCGGACTGAAGCTCGTTCTACAGGGCTGGCCGCAGGTCATCGCGGAAGGTTTCGTCGGAGCGGGCATTCCGGAGGAACTTGCCAAGTACACTGTCCTGCTTGGCATCGTGTATGCCCACGAAGACTGTGACATCGGCCTCGACGCCATTCTTGGCGCCGCCTGGATCGGGCTCGGCTTCGCCGCGCTCGAGAACGTGCTGTATATTCTGCAGGCGAAGGACATCTACTCAACCGGCATGGTCCGCGCCGTGCTGGCGGTTCCGTTTCACGTCAGCCTGGGCCTCATCATGGGGTGCTGTCTCGTGACGGCGCGGCAACCCGGGCGCGGCAAACTTGCCTGGACCATTGCCGCACTCGCGCTGCCGATGCTGTTGCATGGCGGCTTCGACAGCGCACTGTTTTCGCGTGCGCTGTCGAGCGACGGCCGGATGAGCGCAGGCGCCGCCGGCGTGTTCGCCGGAATTGTCGTCGTGACGTCCGGCCTGATCGCAATCTGGTCCGTCAGGGTGATCGCAAAGCTTGCGCCGCAACGGCTGCAAGGTCGCGGGCGTCCGATCGGAACGCTTGGCCCGACGCTCCGGGTGGTGCGCATCGGACGATGGCTCGCCATCGGCTTTCTCGGAATCTTCAGTTTGATTTTCGTGCTGGCGGCTCCGATGACCTGGTCCGAGACTCGGCTGGGAGCGCTGGTGGTGGGCGCGGCCGGCGCCTTGATGCTCGGCTTTACGGTCTTCTTCTGGCGTGGACCGGTGAAGTTCAGGCGAGGGGCTCAATATCTGTACGGGGAGTGACCGGGTGCCGGTCCAGTGTACGGCCCCCGGCTTGACATCTTTCCCCGCCAGTGTTGTCTTCCCGGCCCATGAGCACCGTTGTCCGCCCCGCGCGTCGTTGGTGGCCCACCTCTTAAAAGGGTGGCCGGTGCGAATTATTGAAGAATTCAAAGCAACTCGAGGCCGTCCATGCAGTGCGACGGCCTTCTGTTCGTTTGCCCTGCATGCCCCTAAAATGAGGCGCAAATGAACCGAGCCATCTTCTCGCTGCCTGCCGAGGTCACGTTTCAGACCGCCCGCGGGCTCACCGTTACCAGACACATCGAGCATTTCTCCGGCGGTGCCGCGCTCGATCAACTGATCGAACTGCTCGACCGCCGCCGTGGCGTCGTGCTGTCGTCGGGCACCACGGTGCCCGGCCGCTACGAAAGTTTTGATCTCGGCTTTGCCGATCCGCCGCTGCGGCTGGAGTCGACGGGCTACAATTTCTTCATCGAGGCACTAAATCCGCGCGGCAAGGTTTTGGTCGCATTCCTCGGCGACGTCCTCAAGGAAAAGTGCGTCGCGATCACTGAGAAGAGCGCGACCCGCATTGCGGGTCACATCATCCGCGACGACGCGCCGGCGCTGGAAGACCAGCGCACCCGCCGGGCTTCGATGATCTCGCTGGTGCGCGACATCGTCGCCAGCATGGCCTATGGCGATGACGCGCTGCTCGGCCTTTACGGCGCCTTCGCCTACGACCTGGTGTTCCAGTTCGAGGACCTGAAGCAGAAGCGCGCGCGCGAAAAAGACCAGCGCGACATCGTGCTCTACATTCCCAATTCGCTGCTGGCCTACGACCGCGCCACCGGCCGCGGCGTCACGCTCAGCTACGATTTTGCCTGGAAGGGCCAATCGACCGCGGGCCTGTCGCGCCAAACGCCTGACAGCACCTACGTCCATTCCGGTCGACAGGGCTTTGCCGACCACGCGCCCGGCGTCTATCAGGCGACCGTGCAGAAGGCGCGCGAGGCGTTTGCCCGCGGCGACCTGTTCGAAGCGGTGCCCGGCCAGTTGTTCGGCGAACCCTGTGAACGCTCGCCGGCCGAGGTGTTTCAGCGGCTGTGCAAGATCAACCCGTCGCCCTATGGCGGCCTGGTCAATCTCGGCGACGGCGAGTTCCTGGTCTCGGCATCGCCGGAAATGTTCGTGCGCTCCGATGGGCGCAGGGTCGAGACCTGCCCGATCTCGGGCACGATCGCGCGCGGTGCCGATGCGATCGGCGATGCCGAACAGATCCGCGAACTCCTGAACTCGCAGAAGGACGAGTTCGAGCTCAACATGTGCACCGACGTCGACCGCAACGACAAGGCGCGCGTCTGTGTGCCCGGCTCGATCAAGGTCCTGGCGCGACGGCAGATCGAGACCTACTCAAAACTGTTCCACACCGTCGATCACGTCGAGGGCATGCTGCGGCCCGGCTACAACTCGCTCGATGCGTTCCTCACCCACGCCTGGGCGGTAACCGTGACCGGTGCGCCGAAACTCTGGGCGATGCAGTTCGTCGAGGATCACGAGCGTTCGGCGCGACGCTGGTACGCCGGTGCGTTCGGCCTCGTCGGCTTCGACGGCGGCATCAACACCGGGCTCACCATCCGCACGATCCGCATGAAGGACGGGCTGGCCGAGGTGCGGGTCGGCGCGACCTGCCTGTTCGATTCGAATCCCGATGCGGAAGACCGCGAGTGTCACGTCAAGGCGGCGGCGCTGTTCCAGGCGCTGCGCGGCGATCCGCCGAAGCCGCTGTCGGCCTTCGCGCCGGATGCCACGGGTTCCGGCAAGAAAGTGCTGCTGATCGATCACGAAGATTCCTTCGTCCACATGCTCGGCGACTATTTCCGCCAGGTCGGCGCCGACGTCGTCGTCACCAGGCACAATCATGCCCTGCAGATGATCGAGGGCGGCAAGTACGACCTGCTGGTGCTGTCGCCGGGCCCGGGACGGCCGGAAGATTTCAAGATCGACAAGACCATTGCGCTTGCGATCAAGAAGAAGCTGCCGGTGTTCGGCGTCTGCCTCGGCGTGCAGGCGATCGGCGAATACTTTGGCGGGCAATTGTCGCAGCTCGCGACGCCGGCGCATGGCCGGCCGTCGCGCGTGCAAAATCGCGGCGGCTGCTTGCTCAACAATCTGCCGAACGAAATGGTGGTCGGCCGCTACCATTCGCTGCATGTCGCGCGCGACACCATGCCGAAGGAGCTCACCATTACCGCGAGCACCGAGGACGGCGTGGTGATGGCGCTGGAGCACAAGACGCTGCCGATCGGTGGCGTGCAGTTTCACCCGGAGTCG
Organism: uncultured Alphaproteobacteria bacterium; assembly: GCA_963763485.1. Lineage (GTDB taxonomy): Bacteria > Pseudomonadota > Alphaproteobacteria > Rhizobiales > Xanthobacteraceae > CAWCKS01. Next base: position 978,520 of record CAVXOW010000005.1, read on the forward strand.
CTAATGTCGCTCGGCGGCGAGATCGGCTTGCGTATCGTCGAGAACGCGTTCCGGCTCGGTAAAACGGCAGACATTGATGTGGCGCAGAGCCTGGAGAAAAGCCTCTAGTCATGACCCTCGAAACCGATCTGAAGGCCGCGTTGCGCACCATTCCCGACTATCCGAAGAAGGGAATCATGTTCCGCGACATCACTACCTTGCTCGGTGACGCGCGGGCATTCCGCCGCGCGGTCGACGAGATGGTGCAGCCGTGGGCCGGCTCGAAGATCGACAAGGTCGCCGGCATCGAGGCGCGCGGCTTCATCCTGGGCGGCGCGGTGGCGCACCAGGTATCAGCCGGCTTCGTGCCGATCCGCAAAAAAGGCAAGCTGCCGCATACCACCGTGCGCATCGCCTATTCGCTCGAGTACGGCCTCGATGAAATGGAGATGCACGAGGACGCGGTGACAAAAGGCGAGCGCGTCATCCTGGTCGACGACCTCATTGCAACCGGCGGCACCGCGGAGGGCGCCGTCAAGCTGCTGCGCCAGATGGGCGCCGAGGTGCTGGCGGCGTGTTTCGTGATCGACTTGCCCGATCTCGGCGGCGCGGCGAAGCTGCGCGCCATGAACGTGCCGGTGCGCACACTGGTGTCGTTCGAGGGGCATTGAGTTTCTTCCTCATCCTGTGAGGTGCGCCGTTCTTTCGGCGCGTTTCGAAGGATGAGGCCCGAGAATCTCTATGCACGAACCGGGCAAGCCCGGCACGTGATGGGGCCTCATGGTTCGAGATGGCCTTCGGCCTCCTCACCATGAGGATCAACGCAGGTGTCGGGGACGCCGCATGAATCCCGCTGATCATCTTCTTCCATCACCCGGCCTGATCGACCGCGTCGTCGCGGTCGCCAACGCTTACGCGGTGTCGCGCATAAGGGTGCTGCAGAGCTTGCCCGGCAATCCGGTTGGCATCGAGGTTCGTGAGCTCGGCGACAACGCTATTGCGCTGATGGCAAAGCATTTCCCGAATCCGAACTTCAATCGGGTGGCTGGCCTGAAGCGCGACCAGGCCGGCGAGATCGAGCCACTGCTGCGCTGGTATCGCGACAATGGCGTCGCGCCGCGCTTCGAAATTCTTCCGCGCGAGGGTGACGACGAGCTCGGCCGCGAGCTGTCGCGGCTAGGGCTCTATCCGTCGGCATTTCACACCACGCTGGTGCGTGACGTTGATCCGGCGCCGAGCGCGGGCGACGTCGTCCTCGAGCAGGTGACTGACGCGGCGACGATGGACGCGTTTCTAGACGCCTATATCGCCGGCTGGAAAATCCCCGACGGGCCCGGCTTCAAGCGCAATGTCAGCGCCGGCTGGCTCAACCGTCCGGGCTGGTCGCTGTTTTTCGCCCGCCTTGACGGCAAGCCCGCGGCGGAGGGCATTCTCTACGACAAGGACGGCGTCGGTTACCTCGCCGACGCCTCCTGCGATCCGGCCTATCGCAGGCGCGGTTTGCATGCCGCTTTGCTGGCGCGGCGCATCGCCGAGGCGCGCAAGGCCGGGGCTGATCTCGTCGGCAGCGGCGCGGCCTATCTCTCGACCAGCCATCGCAACATGGAGCGCGCAGGTCTGCGCATCCTGTTCAACAGCGCTGCATGGACCGATCTGTCCGACGCATGAAATCAAGCTTCCGGAGAGGTTTTCGGCCGTCGCGGCGAACCTGCCTGAGCCTACCCGTGACTAAGTGCCGTAGGTAAGGCTCCTCTTTTGGTAAACGCATGCGGATTTTATTTATTGTCGTTGGAGTGATCGGCGGCGCCCTCTTGCTGGCCGTGGTCGTCGCTTTCGCGATCTGGGCCGGCGCAGGCTCGTTGCCTGAGCGCCCGCAGCCGCTCACCGAACTCACCATCAAGATGGATGAGGCCGCTGTGCCCGCGCTCGCGGTGCGGTCACTGTTCCCGACCGTTCGCGACGGCCTGCGCGAACCGCGCATCGGTTTTGCCTCGATTGCTCCGTCCGGTGACGGTATCGATGTCACGCTCTCCGAGGGCGTCGACCGGGCGCAGGCGCTGAGCCGGCTTCGCGACCTGTCCCACCAGTCTGGAGCGGACCATGTCGATGCCGAGCAATTCACCATTGCCGAAGCTGACGGCGCCGTGCTGCGGCTGATGCCGACGGCAGCGGTGATCACCGAGGCGACCGGGCACGCCGGCGATCAGACGATCGGGGTCTTGACCCATCGTCTCGAGGGACTGCTCGTAAAGGGGGCCGTTCGTCGTGAAGGCAGCGACACGATGGTGGTCGATCTGCCGCGCCGAACGGATATGGCCCACCTCAAGGCCGTTCTCGTCGCGCCGGGCAAGCTGTCGATCCGCTTCATCGACGCATCTGTCAGCGCGGACGATGCCAGGCGCGGCCGCGTCCCGCCGCAGTCCGAGCTATTGTCGGGCTCGGATGGCACGCCTTACCTCGTCGAGAAACGGGTTGCGATTGCCGGCGACTACCTGGTCGATGCTCAGCCGGGGTTTGATCAGCCGACCAAGGAGCCTGTCGTCTCGTTCCGTTTCAATGCCGCGGGCACCCGGCAGTTTGCGAGGATCACGACGGAAAGCGTTGGCCGGCCGATGGCGATCGTGGTCGACGGCGTGGTGCTGGCCGCACCGGTCATTCGCGAGCCGATTGTCGGCGGGAGTGGCCAGATATCCGGCGGCTTCACGGCCGAGCGCGCCAACGATCTTGCCGTCATGCTGCGCTCGGGTGTGCTGCCGGTGCCGCTCACGGTCGTCGGGGAACGCGACGTCGAGCGGTGAGGGGATGAGGCCTCGTAGGATGGGTTGAGCCAACGGGTCGCGCGAAGGCGCGCCCGATGATAAACTCCGCGATACCCATCAACCAAACATGCAGGCCTATCGATGGGTTTCGCTGTCGCTCAACCCATCCTACGACTGAGGGCATCTCAGCCGGAAGTCACTGCCGCAGTATCAGGCTCAGCTCGATCTCGCGGAAATGCAGGAAGATGTCGCGGATCCAGTCGTAGAGTTCCGATGACGAGTTCGACGGGTTGCGGGCGAAGGCGTTGAACGAGAACGTGGTCTTGCCGACATAGCCTTTCAGGAAATCCGGCAGCAGCTTGATCTCCAGCATGCGCCGGGCGCGCACCCAGGGCGGCACCTCGCCATAGATTACGGCTTCGTTGCTGACCGCGACCAGCGCGTTCGGCGGGATGGTGCGCGCGAGCATGGCGTAGGCGCGCGACGAGGCGGAATCCTGGTCGAGCACGAACAGCACCATCGGCGCCACGCCTTGCCGCGACGCCTCCTTCAGGAAACCGATGTCCTGGATCAGCTTGAAGAAGCCGTCGAACGACGCCGCATCGATGTCGAGCACCTTTGGCACGCCATCGTCGACGATCAGCCGGTCCATCAGCTGCATCTGGCCGAAGGTGTCGCGGACCTGGGCGGTTTCGGTCTGCTTCGGCAGAAAGTCCAGCAGCGACGGCTCGTTGCTGGAGAAATCGAACGCGATCACCTCGCGATTGCTGACGGACAGGTACTCCGTCAACAGACGCGCCAGCAGGGTCTTGCCGACCCGTGGCCGCGGCGAGCAGATGATATAGACGGCAGTCGACATGCAGCGGAACGAAAAGAGTTATCCGGTGCATAGCACGTGGCGCCACGGCGCGGCGCACAAAAGCCTCGCGGTCGACAGCTAATTTAGCGGGAGGCCGTTCTCGCCGCGCTACTCCGCAGCTTTGGCCGGCTTGTCCTTGCTATCCTTGCCGACAATGTCGGTCAGCTTGATGCGGTCGAACTCGCCCCAGACGTTGGACAGCCAGTGCCGGACATAGCCGCGCAGCACGAACGAGTAGTTCGCGGTCTCGTCGCGCATGCCCTTGTTGGCGACGAATTTCAGGAACGGCACCGAGGCCACCTCGACCTGCTCATAGGCCATTTCGTTGAGCTTCGGGATCGTGATCTCGGTCGCGTCCTTGATCCGCTTGAAGTAGGAATTGTAGGTCGCCTGGTCCCACTCGAAGAAGCTCGTGTTGTTGATGAAGTTCTTCACCAGGAAATATTTGGCGCCGGTCATGAAGTTCGCGGTCTCGGCGATCTCGTCGAGCGAGGCGATCGAGGGGCCGAGAATGTGGAACACGGCAAAGGTGATCTGGCCGGAACGGGCGGCATCGAGGAAGCCGATGTCGCGCAGCGAGGCTAACGTCGGGGAGAGCAGGCCGGCGCGGACGTCGATCACGGTGACACTGGAATTGGCCGTGTTCAGCGTGTCGAAGATTTTCATCTGGTCCGACGTCGAGGTGACGTCAACAATTTCCGTGATGTCGGAGTGAAAGCGCTTCAAGGTGCCGCGCGGTGATTCGGTATCGAAGGCGCGGGTCGGTACATTGTTGGCACTGAAATAGTCCAGCACGGTGCGGGCGACTGTGGTCTTGCCCACGCCGCCCTTATCGGCGCCCACAACGATTACTGCTGGTTTGGCCATCTGGTCTCGCGGTCCCCACCTGATTCATGCGCCTTTTACCGCAAATTGGCAGAAACAGGGGATAATTCAAATCCTTGGGCTTAAACAAGCTATTTAAGCTTGTTGCCAAATTTCGCGATTCGCGGGCTTTTTGCCGCCACAGTCGCAACTTCCCGCCACCCGGTCGCAACTGGGGCCGGGAACCCTAGCGCGCAGCGCCCCAAGGCCCCGAAGGCCTGGTCGGATCGTGCGAACCCCAGGGCCCTCCCAGCGCGGCCGGATCGTGCAGCGGTGGCGGCTCGGCGCCGGGCTGATCGGACGGCGGCAACTGCGGCGGCTCGGGCTCGGGATGCATCGGCAACGCCAGCGGGCCGGGATCGTGGCCGCCGGCGAACTGCACCAGCTTGTCGCAGCGCGACTGGACGGAGGGATGGGTCGCGAACAGGTCGGCAAAGCCTTCGCGCGGGTTGTCGAGGCAGAGCTCCATCACCGCCGAGGTCGCGCCCTGAAGCTCGCCGCGGTTCTCGATCTTGCGCAGCGCCGAGATCATGGCGTCGGGGTCCTTGGTCAACTCGACCGATCCGGCATCGGCGAGATATTCGCGCGACCGCGACAGCGCCAGCCGCACCACCTGCGACAACAGCCAGGCCAGCATGATCATCGCGATCGCAACGATGATGACGATGATCGCGCCGCCGCCGCCCTTGCGATCCGAAGATGACGAGGACGAAGACGAAGACGACGACGACGACGAGGAGGAGGACGAGCCCGACGACCAGGACGAGCCTGACGATCCGGACGACCACGACGAGCCCCAACCGTAGCCGACATTGTTGAAGAACACGCGAAAAATCAGTTCGCCGAAGAAGCCGACTACGCCGGCGATGATCACCGCGACCACCATCATCTGCACGTCGCCGTTGCGGATGTGGGTCAGCTCGTGGCCGAGCACGGCTTCGAGTTCGCGGTCGTCGAGCGTGTTCAACAGCCCCGAGGTCACCGAGATCGCGTACTGGCTGCGGTTCAGCCCGGTGGCGAAGGCGTTCAGCGCCTCGCTGTCGACGATCTTCAGCTTCGGCATCGGGATGCCGCGCGAGATGCAGAGGTTTTCGAGCAGGTTATAGAGCCGCGGCTGCTCCTGCCGCGCAACGTCGCGGCCGCCGGTCACCGCGTCGATCATCCACTGGTGGCAGAAATAGGCGATGACGATCCAGGCGGCCGCCGCGACGGTGGCAATCGGCACGGCGGAATAGAGATCGTCGATCGCAGCGCGGACGTAGTAGCCGGCCGGCTCGTTGCTATCGATCACCACCTCGGCGATCAGCGCGCCGGCAAACACCAGCACGTAGATCAGCACGAACAGGCCGATCAGCAGCAGGATCGACTTGAACTTGTTCGATGCAATGTGGGTGTAGAGACCGTAGGCGGCCATGCGGTTCACTCCGTCATTGCGAGGAGCGAAAGCGACGAAGCAATCCAGTTGACAATCGCGGCCCTGGATTGCTTCGCTTCGCTCGCAATGACGATAGGTCTCAGAACTTAACTGCCGGTGCCTGCTCGGCCTCCTTGCGGCCGTCGCCGAGGTCGAAGAAGTCCTTGCGCGAAAAGCCCATGGCGCCGGCGAACAGGGCCGCCGGCATCTGCTGGATCCCGGTATTGTACTCTTGCACCGAATTGTTGAAGAAGCGGCGGCTGGCGGCGATCTTGTTTTCGATATCCGACAGCTCGGATTGCAGCTGCTGGAAGTTGGTATTGGCCTTCAAGTCCGGGTAGGCTTCCGACAGCGCAATCAGCCGGCCGAGCGCGCCCGACAGCTGCGCTTCGGCGGCGGAGACCTGGGCCGGGCCCTGGGCCGACATCGCGGCGTTACGCGCCTTCACGACATCGTCAAGGGTGCCGCGTTCGTGCGCCGCGTAGCCCTTCACGGTCTCGACAAGGTTCGGAATCAGATCGTGCCGCAGCTTGAGCTGGACGTCGATATCGGCGAACGACTGGCCGACCCGCTGACCGAGCACCACCAGTCGATTGTAGATCGAAAGCGCCCAGATCGCGATGACAACGATGACACCGAGGATAATCCAGCCGGTCGACATTTAAGACAACTCCTTGGATAAGGCGCTTGGCAGGGCGATGATGTAATCGAAAAAAGCCTGCTTCGTCAGTGGGGGGAGGCAGATAAATCACGAAGCCGCATGTAACATGCCCACCTTTGACTGCGAAGCTTTGGGCGAGGTTCAACGGCTTGCTCCGCGCCCGATAATGCTGACAGTTTTGGGCAGCATTTGGCAGGGCAGCCGCCTCCGTTACGTTGCAATCGGCGCAGTCGCAAACCATCTGAAGTGAACACGGATATCGATGCGATATCCGATCAACGAGATTTTCATCATGAGTGAAGCCAAGGCGCTTTTCGACGTGCTCCGCCAGTCCGCCGATCCCGAATCGGTCGCGGCCATCGAGCGGCTGGTGCACGACGGCACCGACCGTGAGCTCTGCCGCGTCAATGTGCTGGTATTCGCGCAACAGGCCGGCCTCAACGAGGAGCGCGCGATCGCTGCGTTCCTGCACGCGGCCCGGCTCGGCATTTTCGATCTGTCCTGGAACATGCTGTGTCCGGGCTGCGGCGGTGTGCTCGATGCCGGCACCACGCTGAAGACCTTCGACCACGACCGCTACGACTGTTCGCTGTGCTCGGCCGGTTATGAGCCGACGCTCGACGAGATGGTCGAGGTGACCTTCACGGTGCACCCGCGCGTTCGCCAGATCGCGGGCCACGAACCCGACAAGCTGCCGATGACCGAATACATGCGCCAGGTGTTCTGGGGCTCGGGCATGGATCTGCCTGAGGATCTTGAGCAGCACATGGGCGAGTTTTCCATGGAGGCGCTGGAGCTTCCGCCGGGCGACAAGGCGCTGCTGTCGCTGACGCTGCCGGCCGAGTTCGTCATCGTGTTCGATCCGGTCACCCATGGCGTGCAGTTCATCGACGTCAAGGGCGAGCCGACCAAGGAGCGCCAGGCGCTGACCGTCGTGTTCAACAACGTCAAGGCGCCGACCGGCACGCTGGAAATGCGCCCCGGGCCGTTGCGGCTGTCGCTCGAGAACAAGACCAACCGGCGCGTGCTGCCCGGCGTCTGGATCGCGAACCACACGCTGCACGACATGATGGGCAAGCGCCGGCCGTTCCTGACCGCGAAGCGCCTGCTCACCAACCAGACCTTCCGCGACATCTATCGCACCGACACGCTCGACGTCGATCAGCGGCTGAAGATCACGAGCCTCACCTTCCTGTTCACCGACTTGAAAGGCTCGACCGAGCTTTACGAGCGGGTCGGCGACCTCGTCGCTTACGACCTCGTGCGCCAGCACTTCAGCGTGCTGCACGAGATCGTCGCGGAGCAGGCCGGCGCCGTGGTCAAGACCATCGGCGACGCCGTGATGGCGACGTTCCCGACGCCGGACCGCGCGCTCGCCGCGGCCTTGCGCATGCGCGAAGCGATGCAGGAGATCAACCGCGAACGCGGCAACGAGGATTTGCTGCTCAAGATCGGCATCCACGAGGGGCCGTGCCTCGCCGTCACCTTCAACGACCGCCAGGACTACTTTGGCCAGACCGTCAACATGGCCGCGCGCGTGCAGGGCCTTGCCTCGTCGCGCGCGATCTATGTGACCAAGTCAGTGGTCGCCGACAAGCAGGCCGCGAAGATCCTCGAGACGTCGGGGCTGCAGCCGGTCGAGCAGCACGCCGCGCTGCGCGGCATCACCGACGATGCCCTGGTGTTTGCGATTCCGTGAGCTGAGGTTCTTCCGCGCGCAACCACAGACGACGTCATGCCCGGCCTTGTGCCGGGCATCCACGTCTTAGGGCCCACGGCAAGCGAAGACGTGAATGGCCGGAATATAGGTAAGCGAGTAGCGCCGTTCTTCGAACGGCCATACCCGGCCATGACGAACGTGTTTTGGAGTTTTCACCCCACCGCATCACCCCACCGCCATCTTCGCGCCCGGGCAAACGCCTCCTTGTCGCGGCGCTGAATAGTCGTAATCGACACGCCACTCGCCGTGCACAGCTTCGCCGTGATCGCCGCCTTGTTCTGCACTGGCTGCGCCAGCACGCGCGCGGAGCGTTTCTCAGGCACGCTTCGTGACAGCACGACATACGAAAACTTCTCGTCCTCGAACGGCGCGTCGGCCCCCTTGAGCTGCTTGTGGGCGCGCGAGCGCGGCAGCCGTTGCGCGAAGTGGCACCAGTCAGGCGGAGTGAGCGGGCAGGGCCCATCATGCGGGCAGGGCGCCACGACATGCGCGCCTTCAGCGATCAATTGAGAGCGTAGCGCGATGATGCGCCGGTAGCCGTCAGGTGTGCCGGGTTCGACGATGAGGAGAACGTCACGCGTGCGTTGCCACGTCAGTCCGGCGAGCGCCGCGCGCCCGGTCTCATCCAATTCAGCGGCCACATAGCTCGCAACAACGAGATCAGCGTCATCGACGCCATTGAGAAAGGCGCGCGCGCTGCTCAGCTTGTATTGCGTGCTGCGCAGCCGCTCATTGCCGCGCATCAAGGTACGCGCCAGCGCGTGCAGACTCTCGTTGGTGTCAGTCAATGCAAATTTCGCGAGCGAGGGAAAAGCTTCGGCTGCCGCGAAGGTCGCAGTGCCGGGGCCGGCGCCAAGATCGATCATGCTCGCGGGCGTAAAATCCGGCCGCGCGAGCTGCAGCGCGTCGAGACACGCCGCAACAGCAGCGAAGGTCGCGGGCATCCGCACCAGTGCATAGGCCAGTGCATCGGTCTCGTTACCGATGACCGCTGAGCTGCCGCCGCTGCGATAGGTATTCGAGATCGCCGCTCGCGCGCCGCGCCAGCTCGTTGCGCGAGACGCCTTCGGTGAGGCGGTCGAGGGCAGTGACCAGCGTGGCCGGCAGGCCCGTCACGCCACCTTCGAATCCCGGATCTGTACCGCGCCTTCGAGGTCGACCGACACCAGCTGCGATACGCCGCGCTCGGCCATGGTGACGCCGTAGAGCCGGTTCATCCGCGCCATGGTGATCGGGTTGTGGGTGATGATGATGAAGCGCGTTTCGGTCGAGCGCGTCATCTCGTCGAGCAGGTTGCAGAAGCGCTCGACGTTGTGGTCGTCGAGCGGTGCGTCGACCTCGTCCAGCACGCAGATCGGCGAGGGGTTGGTCAGGAACACCGCGAAGATCAGCGCCAGCGCCGTCAGCGCCTGCTCGCCGCCCGAGAGCAGCGACAGCGTCTGCGGCTTCTTGCCCGGCGGCTTGGCGATGATTTCGAGGCCGGCTTCGAGCGGATCGTCGCTCTCGATCAGGTGCAACTCGGCCTGGCCGCCGCCGAACAGTTCGGTGAACAGCCGCCTGAAGTGGGCGTTGACGGTCTCGAACGAGGTCAAGAGCCGCTCGCGCGCTTCGCGGTTCAGGCTCTGGATGCCCTGGCGCAGCCGCTTGATCGCTTCGACGAGGTCGTCGCGCTCCTTCACGAGCCCATCGTGCTGGGTCTCGACCTCGCGCAATTCTTCTTCGGCGCGCAGGTTGACCGCGCCGAGACGCTCGCGGTCGCGCCGCAGCTTCTCGAGGTCGGCCTCGACCTCTTCGATCGGCGCAAGCTGTGCGCCGGGCTCGATCTCGGCTAGCGCGGCAACGCCCGCCGGCTCGATCTCCAGCATGTCACGGATTTCGCGCTCGAGATCTTCCAGCCGGCGTTTGGCGCCGTCGAGCCGCTCCTCGGCGCGGGCCTTGGCTTCGCGCGCAGCGCCAAGCTGGTCGAGCGCGCCGCGCGCGGTCCGATCGGCCTCGGCCATCGCGGTCTCGGCGGCGGCCAGCGTGTCGGCGGCTTCGCGCCGCGCGGCTTCCGCGGTCTCGATCTCGGTGACCAGTGCGCGCCGCTTCTCGGCAAACACTTCCGGCGCGTTTTCGAGTTCGGCGCGCTCGGTGCGGGCCTCGGTGGCACGGGCCTCGACGGTCGCAACCTGTGCGGTGGCGGAATCCTTGCGCGCCTGCCATTCGCCGCGCTCGGCATTGATCGATTGCAGGCGGCGGTCGGCGAGTTCGGCTTCGCGCGCCAGCGCCTGCGCCTCGGCGCGGACTTCGGCGGCACGGTTGCGGTGACTAAGAATTTCTTCACGAACGTGGGCAAGTTGCGTTTCAGCGGGTTCGATCGCCGGCAGCAGGGCCAGCGCAACCTGCTCGGCGTCACAGTCGGTCTGCGCCTCGCCGCGATCGCGGCCGAGCAGACCGCGCGCTTCGGTCAGTGCCGATTGCCGTGCGGCATGGCGGTTGATCTCGCGTTCTGCGCCGGCATGCAGTTCGCGCGCCGCATCGACGCCGCGTCGGGCGTGACGGACACCATCGCGCGCCGACGTTTCGGCCTCGGCTGCGAGTTTGAGCGCGGCTTCGGCGGCCTCAAGTTCCTGACGCCGGGTCGTAGCGTCGGTGCGGGCCTGCTCGAGTTCGGTCTCGATCTCGACGAGGCGAGCGCGCTCGGCGAGACGCCGCGCTGCGCCGCTCGGCGCGTGGGCCGCGGCGACGAAGCCATCCCAGCGCCACAGATCACCTTCGAGCGACACCAGCCGCTGACCGGCCTTGAGTTGTGACGCGAGCTCAGGTCCACGCTCGCGCGGCACCACGCCGATCTGCTTCAACCTGCGTGTCAATTCGGCCGGCGCTTCGATATGCCCGGCCAGCGCTTCGACGCCGCCGGGCAGCGACGGATCGGTGTCCGACGCATTGAGCGACCAGTGCATGGGCGCGCTCGCGTCGACCGGCGCATCGAGATCGTCGCCGAGCGCTGCGCCCAGCGCCTTTTCGTAGCCCTTCGCCACCGCGATGCCGTCCATGACCGGCGGCCACAAATTCTTGGTCTCGCCGTGCAGCAGCTTTGAAATCGTCTTCGCTTCGGTCTCGAGCCGTTGCACGCGCCGCTCCGCGTCGGTCAACGGTGCGCGCGCGGCTTCCAGCGTCTGCCGGGCGGCGACGTGGTTCGCCTCGGCGCTCTGGGTTGCGCTTTCCGCCTGCGCCAGCGTCTGCACCGCGGTCTCGGTCGCGGCCGCAAGGGCCGCGAGATCGCCAAGGCTGCCGGTGGCCTGTGCCAGCCGCGCAGCTTCGGCTTCGAGCTTGGCGATCTCTTCGTCGAAGCGCGCGATGCGGTCGCGATGGGTTCTGACGTTGGCCTCGATCTGGCCGCGCCGCGCGGTCAGCGCCGCGAGCTCGGTGGTCAGCTCCGAAAACACGCGCTCGGCGTCGGCAAGCGTCGCCTCCGCTTCGCCGACGCGCTGGTCGACGCCGGAGCGCAGCTCGACGCGATTCTTGATCTCGGCCTTCAGTTCGAGGTCTTCGGTGTCGAGCCGCTGCAGGGCGACGTCGGCATCCGACGACAGCCGCTGCTCGCGCTCGATATCTGCTGCGAATTGCGACAGCCGGCGATCGAGCTCGCCCATGCGCTCGCGCGCACGCGCCTCCTCGCGGTCCAGCGTCTCGCGTGCATTGGTGAGGCGCTGCAGGCCAGCGGCGGCGCGGGCTTCGTTCTCGCGCAGCGCCGGCAGGTCGGCGGCGCGCAGCGCCTGCAGGCGCGCGGCCTCGGCCTGCTCGCGGGTGCGCTCGGCGAGCTCGCGCAGCGCGAGATCGTTGACGGAGCCGGCTTCGGCGACATCGGCATGGGCTGCGACCCAGCGCAGGTGGAACAGCATCGCCTCGGCCTTGCGCACCTTGGCGGCGACTTCGCGGTAGCGGATCGCCTGGCGCGCCTGCCGCTTCAACCCGTCGATCTGGCCGGCGAGCTGGCCGACCACGTCCTCGACGCGGGTCAAATTGACCTCGGCCGCCTTCAGCCGCAGTTCGGCCTCGTGGCGGCGGGCATGCAGGCCGGCGACGCCGGCGGCGTCTTCCAGCACGCGACGGCGCTGCTCGGGCTTGGCCTGGATGATTTCGCCGATCCGGCCCTGGTGCACCAGCGCCGGCGAGCGTGCGCCGGTCGCCGCGTCCGCGAACATGATCTGCACGTCGCGCGCCCGCACCTCGCGGCCGTTGATGCGATAGGTCGAGCCGGCCTCGCGCTCGATCCGGCGCGAAATGTCGAGCACGTCATCGCCGTTGACCGCCGATGGTGCGGTGCGCTCGACATTGTCGATCGTCATCATGACTTCGGCGTGGTTGCGCGACGGCCGGTTGCCGGAGCCGGCAAAGATCACCGATTCCATGTCGGCGGCGCGCAGCGACTTGTGCGAGGTCTCGCCCATCACCCAGCGCAGCGCCTCGACCAGGTTGGACTTGCCGCAACCGTTCGGTCCCACGACCCCAGTCAGGCCGGGCTCGATATGGAAGTCGGTGGGGTCGACAAACGATTTGAAGCCGTGAAGGCGTAGGCGCGTCAGTTTCATGCAATGGGGCTCTTCTGACAGGGCGGGCGAATCAACCCGCCTTGCGCGAAACTCGTTGAGTCTCTGCTATTTAGCGTGAGTTGCCAAGGGCGGCGAGGTGCGGCGGACAATGCCTATCGCCCGGCTACCCCGCAATCGGTGATGACGGCTTTTCCAGATGTTTGGCCGCCCAAATGCAACAAAAATACCTGTGGATCAAATGGTTAGCTCTTCAACAAGGGATCGATCACCTTGCGGAACTCGTCGATCTCCGCGCCACCCTTCACGATCGTGCCGTTGACGAAGAAGGTCGGGGTCGAATTGACCTTGAGCTTGTCGGCCGCGTGCTCCTGCGTCGCCTTGATGGCATCGAGCGTCGCCTGGTCAGCGAGGCAGGCGTCGGTGGCCTGGTCGCTGAAACCAGCCTGGCGGCCGATCCGCCGCAGCGCGGCCACCGTATCGTTCGAAATCCAGCTCTCCTGGGTCTTGAACAGGATATCGACCACCGCGAAGTACTTGTTCGGATCGTTCTTGCCGACGCAGCGCGCCAGCATCGAGCCCGCGGCGGCTTTGATGTCGAGCGGGAACTCGCGGAAGATGAACTTCACCTTGCCGGTGTCGATATATTCCTTCTTGAGCGTCGGATAGACCGCCTCGTGGAAGTGGGCGCAGTGCGGGCAGGTCATCGAGGCGTATTCGACGATAGTCACCGCGGCATTGGCCTGGCCCAGCGTCATGTCGCCGAGCGGGCTCGGGGTGGCAAGATCAGCCGGATTCGGCACATCGTCGGCAAACGCGCGGCCGATCAGTTCGAGCGGGGACAGGCCGGCGACGGCGACCAGCGCCGTGGAGGCCAGAGCGGCATTGAAGGAACGGCGGGTCAGGATCAACGGACGGCTCCCGGCAGGAATAGAAAGGCGCGATGTCGCTAACGTGAAACCAGCGGTGTGGCAATGGCGAGGCGGCCGGTCCAGCGGCGCGCCAGTGTCAAAATCGCTTGAACTTCCACTCCGTCAGCGCTCGTCCCCGTCGCAAATCAGACATCCCGACTTGGCATCCCGACTTGGCATTATTGATGTCGATCTCGGTTAAATCCGGGATCGTGTGCGGGGAACCCGGTTCTTGCAGGGAGGGCGAGGCCGCGCACTCATCAATCAAACTTGTTTGGTGCGACGTGATCGATGTCTCCTTTGCTCCGCTAGCCACCAAATTCCGCAGCACCGCCAAATGATTCGATGTGCCATGTGTGGACAGGCCTCGGAGGGTTCTTTCTCGCCAAGCGGCGCATTCCTTGTTTACGATCCGATGAGTCGTATTCCGTGAAACTCAGGCTTGGGAGATTGCCACGGGGATAAAGAGCTATTTCGCTGCGCCCACGGCAGCTCTTGTTTTCGGGCTGCTTCTCACGCCGCCGCCGGCCGTCGATGCGGCGATCAGCATGGTCATGTCGCGCGTTCCGCCCGCCGTGCGCAATCTCGGCTTCATCGGCGCGGCGATGGGTCAGCCGGGCGCACTCACGAAAAAACAGTCTGATGCGCTCAAGACCTACAACGACGCCGTGAAAGACTTCGAAACGATCCTGAGCCAGCGGCGCGCGCTGATCGATTTCGAACCAGCCGCTGCCGAACCTGCCGGGGCAAGCGCTCTATCATGCGCGCAACAACATGATCAGCGCATACAAGGACCTCACCGACGCCGTGCCGTCCAAAGTCGGAAAGCCCAACACATTCGGAATCCCTCCGGCGTACTTTGACGCCGACAACGAGCCGCTACTCAACGAGTACGGCAAATTGTTCGACCTCATGCAGGCGCCGCCACTCAATGCGCAAAAATCAGATACGCCATTCAAGGATGTTGTCGACTTGGCAATTGCCATTGCGCGAGCCAAGGGCCTTGATGCAACGAATGCAGAAGCGGCAGGTCGCATTAGCCTCGGGCTGTTCTTTGCCGAGACAAACGGCAAGCAAAACATGGGGAATGCGCGCTCGAACAGTTACAAAGGCAGTCTGCAAACGGGCCCATCCGAAGATCGAACTGGTCGAAACAAGTGGGCGGCGATCAAGCCAGTGATAGCAGCCTTTGACCCCGCCCTGAGCCTTCGCGATGACAAGGAAGAAGCACGGGCCGGCAATCTGGATCACCGCTACAACCACTGGACCGCCGTGCGCGACGCGCTGATGAGCGCTCATGCAGACATTTTCCCGCAAATATCGGCGATCGTGAAAACACTGCCTGATCAGATCGATCAGATGAAGCTCTTCGAACTCATCCAGATCATTCCCGCGCCGACCAGGTCCGCGCTCAAGTCGGGTGATCTGGTCAACTACCGAATCTCCGACCCGACCATCATGAGATATCTGCGGAACAACAGCATCTTCGCCTTTGGACATGCCGACAGAGCGAGAACCTCCGCAACCTTCCGTAACATCCTTGATGCGATGTGGCTGTTCGATGCCAAATTCGAGCAGGCGCTTGCCAGGTTTGATGAGATCAAGGCGCGATGAGAGGCTGCCGCAGTCTCAAAGAGCTCTCGGTCCGCTCCGTCAAATCCGGCCGGCAATTCTTTTCCGGTCGCTCATATTCCTGCTAATGTGGTTCGATGACGCGATGCCGTCATGAAGCGCGAACAGACAATCACTCTGGAGCACAGTAGGGGATTGCTTTCGTCAGGGAAAAAATTCGCAAAGCCAGGCTTTTGCGTTTGGCCGCGCCGCTGGGCCGTCATCGCCATGATGGCCGCGTCGGTGCTTCTGCCGATCGAGGTCAGCGATGCGGCCTGGTTGTCGGATCTTTTCAAAAGCGCGCCAAAGCCCGCCAAATCGCATGCGCGCCTGACATCGCGAAAGCCAGTCTCTCACGCGAAGCATGCCGCCTCCCCAAAACGTCACACCGTGAGACTTGCCTCCCTGGGGCCGACCGACCTGGACTCGTCCGCCTTTAAATCGGTCCCATCAATGTGCGATCCCGCGAAATTCCGGATCGCCCTGGATGTCGGACATACCGCCGAATTAGAAGGCGCGATCAGTTCCCGCAACGTCCCGGAGTTCGCCTTCAACCTGCGCCTTGCGCAGCGGATCGAAGAGAAATTGAAGGTCGCAGGCTTTGCTGAGACCAGGCTGATCGTCACCGAGGGCCGGGCCAGGCCCAGCCTCTTCAAACGCGTCGCCACGGCAGACCGTCTGCGCGCGAATCTCTTCCTGTCGATCCACCATGACTCGGTGCCCAACAAACTCCTTGAGGACTGGGAATTCGACGGCAAGAAAAGCCATTTCAGCGACCGCTTCAGCGGCTATTCTGTCTACGTCTCGCACGACAATCCGGCCTTCAAGACCAGCCTTTCGTTCGCCGAGCTGGTCGGCAAGCAAATGAAGGCGCAGGGCCTCCAGTATGCCCAGCAATACACTCAGGCCATCATGGGTCGCTATCGGCACCCGCTGCTGGACAAGGACACCGGTGTGTATGGCTACGATGAACTCGTTGTGCTGAGAAAGAGCCGGATGCCTGCCGTCCTGCTGGAGGCGGGCTCGATCATCAACCGGGACGAAGAGCTCAAGATGGACTCGCCTGAACGCCAGGACATCATTAGCGACGCCGTCGCGACGGCAGCTTATGAATTCTGTGATCCTCGATGGGCCTTCGACGGTCCGCTGTGATGGCGCAGTGACGACGCCACGTCGCGTCCCGTTCGGATGTTGGCATTGATGCGGGCGACCTTTGGTCAAAGCAGACCCGTCGCGCGAAGGCGGTCGGTGAGCCTGTTCAGGATGCTCATCTGTGCTGGCCTTACGTTGATAACGATCATGTTGCCTGCCGGAGCATGGGCGGGCTCCGCCTTGCCAAAAGGTTTCGTCTTTTTGCGCGATATCGATCCCACAATTGTTCAGGACATTCGCTATGCCGGATCGCATAACTTTGTCGGCCGACCAATAAGGGGCTATCTCGCCGCGGAGTGTATTCTCAGCGAGCCTGCGGCAAATGCTCTTGAAGCGGTGCAGCGGACGTTGGCCGATAAGAAGCTCTCGCTCATCGTCTGGGACTGCTATCGGCCGAAGCGGGCCGTCGATGATTTTCTTCAGTGGAGCAAGGATCCAGCTCACTCCGAAATGAAAGCCGAATTCTACCCACACACCGACAAGGAAAAGCTGTTCGCTCTGGGGTATCTCGCCAGACGATCAGCTCACTCGCGAGGGAGCACGGTGGACGTCGGTATCGTCCCAACCGCTTTTTCGTCCGCGCCGCCGCCGAATCCCGCGCAACCCCTCAAGGCATGCACGACTGCAAAGGGCGAGAGATTTGAGGACGGAACTATCGATTTTGGCACGGGCTACGACTGTCTGGACGTGCTTGCAAATACCTCAAACGCTCTTGTCGGCACGATAGCGCAACGCAACCGGCAAACATTAAGATCCTCCATGCAGGGAGCGGGCTTTCGTCCCTACGCCAGGGAGTGGTGGCACTTCGAGCTCATCAATGCGCCATTTGATCGTGGCGGCTTTGACTTTGAGGTCTCGGCCTCGCCATCATCGAACGAGCGGCCAACACGTTAAAATTCCATCTCTGAAGGGATCCATTGAACTCGCGGCCAACGATCCGGCCTTCATCAAACTCGCGTCAATCCGAATTTGGCTGCTCTATTGTTTAGGTGGAGACGCACCCGCTTTGCCGCCCTGCGCCAGGATCGGATCGATGATCTTGGCGAACTCCTCGAGCGAGGCATCGCCCTGCAGCACCTGGCCGTTGATGAAGAAGGTCGGGGTCGCATTCACCTTCAGCCGGTCGTAGGCATAGTCGCGGGTCGCGATGATGCCCTTGCCGGTCGTCTCATTGTTGGCGCAGGCCTCGAAGTCCTGGTCGTTCAGGCCCAGCTGCTTGGTGATGCGCTTGAGCGGCTCGACCGGGGCATTGCCGACCCAGTCGTTCTGGCTTGCGAACAGCACGTCGATCGCGCCGAAAAATTTCGGTGGGTCGCCCTTGGCGATGCAGCGCGCCAGCACCGCGCCGAGCAACGCGACCTGATCGAGTGGAAATTCGCGGAACACGTAGCGCATTTTTCCAGTGTCGATGTAAGTGGCTTTCAGCTTCGGAAACGTCTCCTTGGTGAACGCGGCGCAGTGCGGGCAGGTCATCGAGGCGTATTCGATGATCGTGACCTTCGCGTCTACAGGCCCAAGCGCGATGTCGCCGAGCGGGCTCGGCGTGTTGATGTCGCCGGGCCGGGACGCCGCATAGGTTTGGTAGCCGTAGTACCCGCCGCTGGCGAGCGCCAGCACGACCACCGCGGCGATTGCGACGATCAACCCGCGGCGGTTTGATTTTGGTGTTTTTGATTTTGGTGTTGAAGGATCGGTGGTCGTCATTGGGTCAAGCCTCTCCTTCTGTCATCGCCCGGTTCAACCGGGCGATCCAGTACTCCGTAGCAAATCTCGTGCGGACAAACGAGCGACAGGGGTTAATGGATGCCTTTGGCCGAAATCATCTTCAGTTGCGCTTGATCGCGGCTTTGAGCCGCGCCAGCGCGTCGCGCAGATCGGGATCGTCGACGGCGCCGAGTGTTTCCGCAGCTTTGGCGACGGTTGCAGCATCCGGACCCGTGCGGCGTTTTCGCGGCTCCGGTCGCCGCAGCGGCGCCTGGCGGAGCGCAAGCCGTCCCACCGCCTGCCAGCCGAAGAACTGGTTGACGCGCTGCAGGATCACGTCGGAGGCGTGCTGGATTTCCAGCGCGACCGGCCCTTCGACGCGGAGCACCAGCGTCGCCGGTTCCGGCGGTTCGTCGGCGACCGGCCGCGGCCACTGGATCTTCAGCGGCTCGGCATGAGCGGCCACCTCGGTGCCGACGATCTCGGCCCAGCGCGTCACTAGCTCGCGCGAGGCAAAACCCTGGCGCTTGAACACGTCGTTCAGCGTCGCGCCGAGAAAGGTCGCGAGCGGCTTGGTGAAAAGCGGGCCGGGCTTGTAGATCTTGGCTTTGTTCATGCGCTTGTTCGATTGAACATGATCTCCGCGCAAACGCTTTGGCGTTTGTCGCGAGGGAAAACCGGCGTCCACTTTTCCCGATCATGCTCTAAAGTGACCGTCATGACGATATCAGGATCGGCAGCGCGGCGAAACAAAACGCTTGCGGAGACGACGGCAGTGGACAATTCCGCGCGTCTGCTCGCCTGGTATGACCGCCATCGCCGCCGCCTGTCGTGGCGGGCGCTGCCGGGCGAGCCGCCCGACGCCTACCGCGTCTGGCTGTCGGAAATCATGCTGCAGCAGACGACGGTCAAGGCTGTGGGCCCGTATTTCGAGAAATTCGTGACACGCTGGCCTGACGTAGCCGCGCTGGCCGGCGCGCCGCTCGACGATGTTTTGAGGATGTGGGCCGGGCTGGGCTACTACTCGCGCGCCCGCAACCTGCACGCCTGCGCCATGACGGTCGTCGCCGACCATGGCGGTCGCTTTCCTGACACCGAGCAGGACTTGCGCGCGCTGCCGGGCATCGGGCCCTACACGGCGGCCGCGATCGCGGCGATTGCGTTCGATGCGCCTGTCGTGCCGGTCGACGGCAATATCGAGCGTGTGGTCTCGCGTCTGTTTGCGGTCGAGGAGCAGTTGCCGAATGCGAAGCCGCGCGTCCAGCAACTGGCGCAGCGCTTGCTCGGACCGTCACGTTCCGGCGACACCGCGCAGGCGCTGATGGATCTCGGCGCCACCATCTGCACGCCAAAGAAGCCGGCCTGCGTGCTGTGTCCGCTCAGCGAACCTTGCCTCGTCCGCACCCGCGGCGATCAAGAGAGTTTTCCGCGCAAGCCGCCGAAGAAGACAGGTGCGTTGCGGCGCGGCGCGGCGTTCGTCGTCACTCGCTACAACGACGTGCTGGTCCGCACCCGGCCTGCAAAGGGTCTGCTCGGCGGCATGACCGAGGTGCCGACATCGGCGTGGCTCAACGATCAGGATGATGCAGCCGCGCGGAAGCAGGCGCCCGTGTTGCCCGGCCTGTCGCGCTGGCGGCGCAGGGTCGGCGTCGTCAACCACGTGTTCACGCATTTCCCGCTCGAGCTTGTGGTCTATGTCGCCGTGGTGCCGGCGCGGACGCCCGCACCCGACGGCACGCGCTGGGTGCCGATCGCGACGCTCGATGGCGAAGCCTTGCCAAACCTGATGCGCAAGGTGATCGCCCACGGCCTCGGCGATTGACGATTGGCGGCCGAGGATTACCGGGCTGGCTGCCCACTTGAACCAACCTTCAATTGTGTCGATACTGGCTCCATGGTGAAGCTGATAATTGTCCTGTCGCTGGCCCTCGCCGCCCTCAACAGCTGCATCCATGTGCCGTCGTCGCCCAAGTTCGGCATCGGGCAAATCGAACCGCGATGAGCTGATCGCCCCGCTGTTCGACCAACAGGCCCCCAACACCGTCATTCCCGGCCCAAACGCATCGCGGTGCGACGGCGACTGACGCCCGGATGCTGACTGCCATTGTCAGCATTGGTCCCTACGGTGCAGCGGCTCAACGAGGAAAGGTGCGTCACTTAATGCCCGAAAGCTTCATGGATCGCTACGCGATGCCGCCCTGCGCAAAATTGCTCGGCTGGCACATGATCGAGGCCGATCCGAAGGCCGGCCGCATCAAGGTCGGGTTTGACGGCAAGCCGGAGTTCTGCAACCCGGCCGGCTTCATCCAGGGCGGATTGCTGTCGGCGATGCTCGACGACACCATGGGACCCGCGGTGCTCGCTGCACACCAATGGTGCGGCCTACACCGCGACGATTTCGATGACAGTGAATTTTCTCGGCCCTGCGCGCGTCGGAAAGTTCATTGGCGAGGCGCAGGTGACTCAGGTCGGCAAGACCGTCGCGTTCATCGAGGCCAGGCTGACCGACGAGAAGGGCACGCTGGTCGCCACGGCAACGTCGACCGCGCGCGTGGTCGAGACCGCGAAGGTGATTGCGCAGGGAGGCGACGTAGCGAGGCCGTAGGTGGGCAAAGGCGCGAACGCGCCGTGCCCACGCGTCTAATCAATCGCGACAGGTGGGCACGCTTCGCTATTGCCCACCCTCCGGCCTTTTTCGCTACCGCGCGCTCTCACGATCGGCGGCTTCGCGTTGAGCGCATCGACCTGGAAGCCGGCGACGCGCTTGTAGTTCGCGGCGATGTCTTCGAGCTCCTGCCGCGACAGCACATCGGTGACAACATCGAAGCCGTTGGGCGCGCGCTCTTCCACGATCTGCATCACCTGCTCGGGGCCGTTCTTGCGGTTGAGCATGACGAGTTCGCTGGTGGCCGGCCGTCGCTCTGCCTCGTAGGCCTCGAGCGCGGCCGTGGTTACGCCCTTCGCCAGAATCTCGCGCGTCAGCACGCGGGCATCGAGGATCGCCTGCGACGCGCCGTTCGAGCCGATCGGATACATCGGATGCGCGGCGTCGCCAAGCAGCGTGACGCGGCCGAACGTCCAGCGCTGCAGCGGATCGCGATCGACCAGCGGATATTCATAGACCTGCGCGCACCCCTTGATCAGCGCGGGCACGTCGAGCCAGTCGAAGCGCCAGTCCTCGAACCACGGCAGGAACTCGTCGAGCTTGCCGGCGCGATTGTAATCCTCGCGGCGCCACTGGTAGTTCGGATCGAGCGTGCGCTCGGCAATCCAGTTGATCGGATACTTGCCGGCGGCGTTCGGCTTGCGTGGCGATCGGGTAGCAGACGAATTTGACGTGCTGGTAGCCGGCCATGATCATGGTGCGGCCGGAGAGGAACGCATCCGCTTCGGTGATGCCGCGCCAGAGAATGCGGCCGTTCCAGATCGGCGGCCCTTCGTCCGGGTAAAGCTTCTCGCGCACGGCCGAATGGATGCCGTCGGCGGCGATCAACAGATCGCCGCTGTAGCTGTCCTGCGCGCGCCCGTGGCCTTGTCGACGAAACGATGCGGTCACGCCGTCCGCCGTCTCGGTCCACGCGGTCAGGTGATGGCTGGTCTTGATCGCGCCGGGCCCGAGCCGCGCGAGCACCGCGTCGAGCAGGATCTGCTGCAGGGTGCCGCGATGGATCGAGAACTGCGGCCACCTGTAGCCGGCATCGAGCCCGCGCGGCTCCGACCAGATCGGCTTGCCGTGCTTGGAGAAGTAGGCGAGCTCCTTGGTGCGCAGGCCCGCGGCATCGAGCTCGGTCAAGCAGCCCGAGCTCGATCAGCTCGCGGCAGGCGTGCGGCAGCACGTTGATGCCGACGCCGAGCGGCTTCAACTCGGCAACGCTCTCGAAAATGCGGCAGGGCACCCCAATTTGATGGAGGCTGAGCGCCAGCGTCAGCCCGCCAATCCCGCCGCCCGCAATCAGGACTGTCATGGCCTGTCATGACACGGAGCTGCCGCGCTCGGCAACTAGTCTGTCCGGGATGGCCGGCGCCGCGCGCCCGGTTCGTTTGCCCTAACTGACAGGCCACGCGCAACACAACGAGGAGAACGTCATGAGCAAGCCCGATCGAGAATATCTGATCCCGAGCAACCTGCCGCCGCCGGTCGGCTACGCGCAGGTCGTCAAGGTCAACAAGGGCACCCTGGTTTATCTTGCCGGACAGGTGCCGAGTGACGCGTCCGGCGCTCTGGTCGGCGAGGGCGATTTCGGCGCTCAGGTCGAACAGGTGTTTCGCAACATCAAGGCCGCGGTCGAGGCGGCCGGCGGCACCATGGCCAACCTCATCAAGATCAACAACTACATCGTCGCGTCGGTCGATCAGGCCGAGCTGGCAAAATTCCGGGTCGCGCGCGATCGCTACGTCAACGTCGACAATCCGCCGGCGAGCACGCTGGTCTATGTCAGCCGGCTGGCGCGGCCGGGCTGGCTGGTTGAGATCGAGGCGGTCGCGGCGATCGACAGCTAGCGCATAACCCGAAAAAGCATGCCCTCGGGCTTGACCCGACGGGTGAATCCCGGTTCTCCGAACAGATCATGCTCAATTGGGAAGCTAAAGCGCGATGGTGATTTAGTTTAATCCCATCGCGCTCTAGCGCACTAGGCAATCGGCCAAGCTGGGTTAAGATGAACCTGCAATGTTGGAGGTGAATTGAATACGTCA
The DNA here is from genome assembly GCA_963763485.1 of uncultured Alphaproteobacteria bacterium. Classification (GTDB taxonomy): domain Bacteria; phylum Pseudomonadota; class Alphaproteobacteria; order Rhizobiales; family Xanthobacteraceae; genus CAWCKS01. Next base: position 1,001,381 of record CAVXOW010000005.1, read on the forward strand.
GAAACTGGAGGGCGTTATGGCGAAGCCTGCACGGGAATTCTTCAGTCCGCAGACACTGCCGCCGCCGGTCGGCTACTCGCAGATTGCGAAAATCAACAAGGGCGCGCTGGTCTACATCGCGGGCCAGGTCGCAAGCGACGCCTCCGGCAAGCTGATCGGCGAGGGCGATTTCGAGGCCCAGGTCGAGCAGGTGTTCCGCAATCTCAAGACCGCGGTCGAAGCGGCCGGCGGGACGATGGCCGATATCGTCAAGATCAACAATTACATCGTCGCCAGCGTCGGCCAGGACGATTTGCCGAAGTTCCGCTCCATCCGCGACCGCTATCTCAATGTCGAGAGCCCGCCGGCCTCAACGCTGGTCTATGTCAGCCGCCTGGCGCGTCCGGGCTGGCTGATCGAGATCGAGGCCGTGGCGGCGGTCGATGCGGACGAGGCGCGTACTCATAAACTCGGCTTGACGGATGTCCGCTTTTTTCCCGAACAGCGGCGCGAAAGCGGACATCCCGGGCTTCGCATTTGGGCGAGGGACTGCCGGTTCGTTCATGTCGTTTGGTTGGCCTTGTCCTTTGCGATGGCCAATACGCCCATCAGGGACCGGGACTGCTTCTTGAGTTCGATGTGGCGGGTCGCCGCGTCGTAGCCGAATTTGGTTACGACGGCCAATGGGACGAGCGGTCCAAGGAAAGGCGCCAGGGTAGGAACAAGGAGACCAAGACCACCGCCGACGGCACCTACCACGGTCTGGGCGGTACTCGCCTTGAATTTGTCATTGATCTCGCGAACAGAGCGGTTGTAGCGGGCGATGCCGGCGTTGATTTCGCGACAGATTTCTCCGGCCACCTTGTCGACGTCATCAAGCTTCGAGGCGTGAAGGTTGCCCATGGCGGTAGAAAGGGTCTTGCGGAAGACCTCGTGTTCGCTGTCCTCCCGGAGGTTTGCCAGCATGGGGATAGGAATATTGCTCAGCCATTCCAGGCGCTCGGAGGAGAGAGCCGCCAATTGCCGGCGGGTTGCATCATCAAGCAGGCCCAACTTGGACAGGCGGCCGGCATTCACCTCGGAAGCTAACTTGAAATAGTGGGCCTGTTGCTCGATGCTCAGGAGGGGGTGAGCGGTCAATTCCTCGGCGTTCTCGAATAGATGGAATTGAGGCGTCAAGCGCTCGATAATCCCGTTGAGCACCTTGAGGCCAACTGGCGCACGCTCGTACATCTGGACGAATTCAGGGGTTCGCCACGTCCTAACATAGTGGTCGTGTCGTGGGAGGGCTTGTGCGACCGGCGCGCCGATATCGGCTCCCGGCGGCACGAAGAGCCTCTGCCGTTCGACCGCCTGGATGAAATCGTCAGTGCGGGTGCCGGCAAAGGCGTGCGCATCGTCGAGGGAACCAATCCCAGGATCAACGAAGTGGGCGAGAACATCCGCTACGAGGTGCGCGATGCCCTCCTTGGTGGTTTCATCCTCTCGCTCGAGAGCCTTCTCGAAACTCGGAAAGACGAAGACGGGGCAGTGAGGCAGATCAGCATCGATAAGAGGCCGGAGGTGCAAAATGGCATGGGCCTCGCGAAGAGGCGCGACAAGCCGAAATTTCTCGTGTTTGCGAGCATCCTCGAGCCAAGGGTAAAGCGGATCGGCTATGAGAACCGTGTCGGCATAGAGGAGCGTGCTGGAGGTGCTGGCGAGGTGGCTCGCGGCAAAGTTGGAGGCGCCGCCGAGGACGAGTTTGGTGCCGGCGAGGCGCGAGGCGAGGCTGTACGCCCTGCTTCCGTTCTGAGCGTAAAAAGCCCGAAGTTGCGTGTCAGCGAAAGTGAACGCGTCTTCCGCGCGGTGTTTGAGATCGCGCGCCCGCTGACGGATCGTGTCGCCGAAGCGGTCTATTGAGGAGAACTCTTCGGGCGGCATACCCGTGGCGCGACCCCAGAACTCTCCAATCATCTGAAAGAGTTCAATCTGGTAAGCTGCGGCTTCCTTAGCGATGTCGATCATGTTGCGCTCCCGCATGACGAGACCTTATCACCCCTCGAGCCTGGGTTGGCACCGGTATTGAGACGCTGGAAGGTCGGCTCGGAGTTACGAGTGAAAAGCGCCAGGCGAAATGATGCCGCGCCCGATCAACTGCGCAAAGGTGACGCGCGGTGCGGAGCCCGCAGTCATGAACGGTGCGAGCGTCGTCTTTAGCAGCGGCTCGACCTCGCCGTTGCGCTCTCGGCGGCGGCATGGATCCCTTACGTTCGATCCCTATGCCTTTGTAGAATGACATGCAACAGCCACACTCCAAGACGACATAGCGCGCTTTGAAATTAGGAGTGGTTGCAATGACGATTGAATTGATGGCTACGAACTGGGCGCAATTCGCGGAGAAGCTGAGGCAGAATGGCTACGCACTGTTGCGGGCTGCAAACCCGAAGCTGTTAGTAACGGAGAAAGGTGCGGCAGACCCGAATATCATCGCCGCAACCCTACTCTGCCGTTCCCTTACGCATCTCAAAGCCGTCCCGATCTTGCTCAAGGAAGGACTGGTTGTCGAGGCGCGCACGATTGTCCGCAACTGCTTGGAGAACGCGTTCTGGCTTGCGGCAATCGCTGAACCCGACAAGCGGGACGAAGCCCTGCGCCGCATGGGTAACGCCGAGTTGTTCACCCGGCATCAAATCGGTGAATTCGCGATGCAATTGCGCGATGAGCACGACGCCGAGGCCAACGAGGCATTGCGCGAGGCCATGCGCAAATTCAAAGGACAGAAGGGATCGAGCGGTCCTACACCGAAAGAGTTGGCCAAGCTAGGCAAGTTCAAGAGCATGTACCTGTTCTACTCAGAGTACTCTCGCGATGCGCATCCGACGCTTCATTCACTCGCGCGTTACCTGTCCCGTTTGGTGGAGGATGGCGAGGTCTTCAGATGCCTCGATGCGTTGCCGCCCGGTCGCGATGGCGATCAGTTCACGATCCAGCACGGCTGTCAGGCCGTTCTGTCGGCGATGTTCGCAGCGAATGATATCTGGGCTGCGGGTGAAGCTGTTCGGCTGACGCGACTGGGTGATGAGTACGCGTCATTGGCGGGCCTCGATATCCAACTTGAGGCGGTCTGAGTTTGCCCGTCGCAACACAGCAGCGTCTGCCGCCCTCCGCTCGATCAAAGCCAACCCTCGTCCGTTGCGGGACCGATCCTCTCGGCCGCCGCCTCCAGAGTGATATTCCTCGGCTCTCTTTGCGATCAGACGTTGAGATGTGGGCAGGTTAGGGAAGACGGGCCGCGCAAGATCGGCGACGATTTTAAGGTGGTATTGTTCCAGATCGATAGGTGCCCGATGACGGCTGAAGAATTGGAAAAGCGAAACATCGATGCGCTAGGCCGAAGCGGGCTGCGGCGGCCCAAACCTGTTATCGCCAGGTGTTCCCCGCTGGATACACCAGACGATCAGGATGATGATGCCGACGAGCGGGATCAAGATCAGCAAATACCACCACCCACTACGATCGGTATCGTGTAGTCGGCGGACCACAACGGCAATGTTGGGAAGCAAAGTTACGAGCGCAAAGACATCGGCGAGCAGCGTATTCGAGGTGGCCGACCAGAACAAGAGCGCATCGAGAATCGCTGCGACGACTCCACCGATGATGATGAACAAGACCCAGTACCAGAGTTCGTATAAGGACGCGCGACCCGAGAATTTCACATAGTTGCGAAAGCCAGCCTGAACTGCCTCGACAAAGCTCATTGTCGCCCCCGAGTGAACCGTTGTTCTGTCGTTAGTTTGGCACCTCCCATTTAGGTTCATCAGGCATCACGGTAACCCCGCGCGGCAAATTTGCCCGACTGGGGATCGGCGATGAAGCCGAGGGCGGCTTGGCCGCTTTTCGACGCCTTGGTCGAGCGGCGTGCAGGCCGCCCGCCGTAACTGACGATGGCCGGGAAGCACGAGAAGCTTGCGGCGAAATTCGAGGGTCACGGGCGAGCGATAAACCGAAAGCGCGGCACGCCCCCTGCGTCTCGGGGAATCCATCCGTAATTTTGCGAGAGCGCACCAGCCAGATTGGGCAACCGTCGCAATCGTGCAGCGGGAACCCTTCCAATAGCGTCCCAACCTTGCGGGCCACAGGGCTGCTCGACAAGGGAGACAATCATGAACAAGCTAACTCTGTTGGGTGTGGTCGTTGGTGCGACGCTACTTGCGGCGACACCACTTTCGCTTCGCCTTTCCTCAACCGCGACTCCATCTTTGTCGGTCGACAAAGCCGACGCGAGAGTGGGTCGTCCGCTGACCCCAGTCAGCGTAGCGGGTGTTGCCCGTCGACAAAACAGGCGGGGGGCGTACGGGTATGGGGCCGGGGTCGTCGGCGCTGGTGTCGGCGCTGCCGCGATCGGTACGGCGGCTGCCGTCAGCGCCGCGCCTTACGATGGTGGAGCGGGCTATTATTCTGGTGGTAGCTTACGCATCTTACCCGGCGCCGACGGCCCCGGCCCCGGCCTTCGGCACGTTCTGCGTGCCCGGCACGATGGTCCAGATGCAAGACGGCGAAATGCACCTCTGTCAGTAGCTTTCCCAGACATGGCGAAAGGGGCGGCTCGCTTGAACCGCCCCTCAGTCAGGTTATGGCACTTTTCTCCTTTTGACCCCACAACGGACTTGTGCCTTGACGAGATCACAGAGCATTCAATAGCGTCCGGCCGAGACAGGAAGGGTTGGCAACTTTCTGTTCTACGGACATGCACGATGACGAGTGAGCTTTTCTGGCTTCTTCTCACAGCCGTACTCGCGGCGTCGCTCTGGATGCCATACATCGTCGGCATCAACACAACCAATTTCGAGGGCATGATCTCGGGCCTGGCGCGTCTGCCCCTGCGCCCATTATTGTACGTTGCTGGTTGGCTGGTGACGATCGCCATGGCCTGGCAAATATTGGTGCATGCTCCGCGTGTGTAGAGAATGACGATGGTTTTCGCGATCTTGGAGTGACGCGGTTGTTAAGCCCGCATGCGCTGCCAAACGCTGACTTTCGTCCCGCGCAGCGGGAGAGGCGGCAACATCCAAGTGCGACGGACGTTCACGGTTGTCTCTGTGCCCGCCAGCACGCCGCCGCCAAGGCGATTACCTTGAGTGAAATTTCGGCGCCATCGGCAGCGCCCTTTTCGAAGTCTCCGTCGATCAGAGCCATCTGGTTGGTGACGTGCGCAAAGCAGAGCACGGGCCGATTGCGTGCCTTGGCGAAGGCGTAGAGCGCGGCGGCTTCCATCTCGACGGCGAGAATTCCGGCCTGCGAGGCGGCTTCGATGGCTTCCGCCGTCTCGCGAAACGGGGCATCGGTTGTCCAGCTGTCGCCGACATGAGCGTTGATTTGCGCGGCGCTCAGCGCGTCGCGTACATCCGCCACGAGCTGTGTCGCCGCGATGCTGTAGTCGGAGGGCGGCAAGTAGTGATAGCTCGTGCCCTCGTCGCGCAGCGCGCGTGCGATGACAACAAAATACGGCGGCGCTTGCAGGGGCCGGATTTGACCGGCCGATGTGACACTCAGAAGAAACCGGCAGCCGGACGCAAACAGCTCTTCCGCGATTAACACCGCGTATGATGCACCAACCGCGCACCCGATGATGCCGTAGTCGTACCCGTCGTAGCGAAACACGTACAAATCGGTGTGGTAGCAAGCCCAATCCCGTGAAAGCTCGGCGCGTCCCGTCGTGCGGAGATAGCGGACAATGTCGCCGTCCGGGTCGAGCACGCAGATCTCGGGAATGCTGCCGTGCGCCAGCCGCTTCTGCCGGCGCGCCTCGCGCATGAGATTTTCCGGTGTGAAGGCGGATGCCGCAGCATAGTGCTTGTGCGACAGAATAGGCGGCTTTGGTTCACTCACCGGCTTGTCCGATCGAAAAATGCTACGTGGCCGCAGGTACCGTGCGCCGCAGGCGCGCAATCACAGCATCGATCTCGTCACGCGTCGTCCCGCGGCCCAGGCTGAACCGATGGCACCCATCCCTACTTCAGGCTCCACGCCCATCGCCTCAAGACCGGCGATAGTCGATGCGCCCGGCGTGGCAGGCCGAGCCCGTTGAGGCGGCGACGCCGTCCAACTGTTGCCAATATCTCGGCGCCGACCTGGCCGACGAACGAGACATTCAGCGTGTTCGGCAGGCGGTGCGTCGGATGGCCGTTGAGACAATGCGATTGCCGAATGCGCTCTGCAGCTCCTGCCAAAAACGGTCGCGCAGCGCGCGCACGCGATCCATCGGCGCGAATCTCGCGCCAAGCTCGCAAGCCTTGCCAAGGCCGACGGCAAGCAGCGCACTCTCCGTCCCGGCGCGCCGCCCGCCCTCATGGCCGGCGCCGTGAATGAGCGGTTCGAGCGAGACGCCGCGCACGCACGTACAGCGCGCCGACACCCTTGGCGCGTAGAGCTTGTGGCCGGCGATCGACAGCAGGTCGACGCCGAGCTCGTTCACGTCGGTCGCAATCTTGCCGACCGACTGAGCGGCGTCGGTATGAAACAGGATGTCGTGCTCGCGGGCGATGCGCGCACAATCCTCGATCGGCTGGATGGTGCCGACCTCGTTGTTGGCATGCATGATGCTGATGAGAATCGTGCGCGGCGTGATCGCGCGGCGCAGATCGTCGGGATCGACGCGTCCCGAAGCGATCGACCGGGCAGGTAGGTCACGCGGCCCGAGCCGTTCGAGAAACCGGCACGGTTCGATGATCGGCCGGGTGCTCGACTCGGCGTGGTGATGATGTGATCGCCATTGTCGCGGCGGGCGAAGAACGCCCCTTGAGCGCAAGATTGTTGGCCTCGCTGCCGCCGCTCGTGAAGACGATCTCGTCGCTGCTGCACAGCCGAGCAGGTCCGCAATCTGGCCGCGGGCTGTCTCGAGCGCGGCTTTCGCGCCGGCTGCGGCCCAATGCCCGCTCGACGGATTGCCGTAAGTGATCGCGCAGAAACGGCCTCATCGCGGCAGCGACCGCCGGATCGATTGGCGTGCTGGCGTTGTAGTCGAGATAGATCGAGCCGCATCGGTCAGAACACCAGCACCTTGTCGGCTGCAAGCGTCGCGGCTGCAAGTTCCGCCATGGTGCTGCGGCGCGCGCCCGCCATCATCTCGGCGTCGGCGAGGCCGCGTGCATCCATGCAAGTGCCGCACAGCAGAACTCTGCCCTTGCCGGCAAGCACTCCCTTTAGCATGCGCTCGATATTGTAGTAGCCATCCGGCGTCTTCTGGCCTGCCTTCGCGGCCAGCCACGGCGTCGGCCATCAGGAAGACGGTAACGGCGGTCTGCGGGTCATTCTTTATCAGCGCAGCGCGAGGCGCAGAGCCATTGTAGCACCGCTCGGTGCCATAGGGCGGGTCATTCAGGATGAGCAGGATTTGCATTGGCGTCCTCTCTGCACTGCTTCTAGCGCGCTTCGACCGGAAGGCATCTTCGCGGACGATCGATCCTTTGGCATGGCTTATTCACCGAGCACACGGCGGCGCTCCTCGAACTCGTCCTTGTCGATCTCGCCGCGCGCAAAGCGCTCTTTGAGAATGTCGAGCGCGCGTGCGATGCGGCGGACGCGGTCGCACTGTCCCTAGCCGCCGAGCCAGCGGACGAGAAGGACCACAGCGGCGATCACCACGGCAAGCATCAGGATCATGAACAGCGGACCGAATATCATGCCGTACCATCCTCCACCCCACCACATCATATGCGGCCCATAGGCGTATCTGTCGGCGTCTGACGGCGTCTGCGCCCATACCGCGCCATGGCATAAGGACCAGAGCGGACCCGGCTGCGGCGACCATCTTGATCAAGGCTTTTGGCATTGGCCTGCCTCCATCTTGGATCATGAAGTTGTCATTTTAATTGGCCGAGCGGTTTGGCATTTTGCGCAAGATCAAGAGAGCGGCGCTCGCGCATGAGCACGGCGACGACCGCGCCCGAAAGAAACGTCAGCGCGGCAATCGTCCCGATGGCCCACGCCATTCCGAAAATGTCGGCGATGATGCCTGCGGAAAGCGCGCCGATGGCGTAGCCGAGGTCGCGCCAGAAACGATAGACGCTGAGCGAGCGCGCGCGCCAGGTCGGATGCGAGGCATCGGAAACGGCCGCGATCAGGCTCGGATAGACCATCGCGGTTCCAAGTCCGAGCAGCAGACTGCCGACGAGCCACCATTCGAACTGGCGCGTAAGGGCGGTTAGGAACAGGCCGGCCGCCTGAACCCACATGCCGGCGACGATCAGGCCCTTGCGACCCCAGCGATCGCTCAAGGGGCCGGTGGCGACCTGCAGGATTCCCCATGTCGCGGGATAGACCGCCTTCAGAATGCCGATGCGCTCGACGCCGAGGCCGAAGGAGGCGAAGAACAGCGGGAAGATGCCCCAGCTCATGCCGTCGTTGAGGTTATTGACGAGGCCAGCTTGCGACGCGGCGAAGAGATTGCGGTCGCCGAACGAGGTGAGCACGAAGATTTCCCGGAAGCTCGATCGGGGCGGATTGCGTCGAGGATGCTGCCGATTTCCAGCCGGACGTGATCGCGCGTGTCGCGGACGAGCAGGATCGAGAGCACGCGCCCCAGCACCGCATAGCCGACACCGAGATAGATCGGCACCGGGCGAAGGCCGTATCGCGAGGCGAGATAGCCGGTGAGGAATGCCGTGACGCCGACGGCGAGATAGCCGGCGAACTCGTTGAGGCCGACGGCAAGGCCGCGCGACTTCGGCCCGACGAGATCGACCTTCATGATCACCGTCATCGACCAGGCAAACCCCTGATTGATGCCGAGCAGCGCATTGGCCGCAATGATCCATCCCCAGCTCGGGGCCCATATGATCATGAAGGGGACGGGCAGCCCGACCAGCCAGCCGAGGACGAGAACGCGCTTGCGGCCCCAGGCATCGGCGAGATGGCCTGAGACGAGATTGGCAAGGGCCTTGATCACGCCGAAGCTGACGATGAAGGAGACGACGAGCGTCGTCGAGGCAATGCCGAACTCTTCCGACCCGATCAGCGGCACGACCGTTCGTTCGATCCCGACCATGCCGCCGACAAAGGCATTGATCAGGATGAGCAGCGCGAACTGCCGCCAGTTTTCCCTGAGCCCGAGCCTGACGCCGCGAGCTTCTGGATCGGAAACCGATGGCGCTTCGCTCATCGGTCAGGCCGCCGCCGCCGTCGTGCCGGAGTTCGCGGCGCTCAGTGCGGCCGCCTCGGTGGGGCCGGCGGAATCTCGGCGAGCATGAAGCGGATGAACTCGGCTTCGTCTCCGATCCTGAACGCCTCGTTGTGGCGTTTCTCGAAGCCGATGGTCGACCAGGGCTTGCCGCTCAGACGCCGGCCGCACACCGAGCCGGCATAGGCGCCGGGCAGAACCTCGACGATAGTCCGGGAGGGCCTTGAGCCGTCGCACGCTGCGGAACAGGTCCTTTGCGCCCTCCTCGGCGCTGGCGGCGAGCTCCGTGCGGCCGAGATCGCCGACCATCAGCGTGTGTCCGGTCAGCACGAACCAGGGCTCGTCGGCGCGGGTGCGATCGGTCACGAGGATGCAGATGTGTTCCGGCGTGTGGCCCGGCGTGTGCAGCACCTTCGACGACGACATTGCCGAGCGGAAGCACCTCTTCGTCGCGCACTCCCCTGAAAGGAAACGCGACTTCCGCGCGCGCCCCGAGCACATACTCTGCGCCGGCTGCCTCGGCGAGCTCGCCGGCCCGCGCGAGAGATGGTCGGCATGAACGTGGGTGTCGATGACAAAATGGATGCGCATGCCGGCGGCCTCGGCGCGCGCGCAGATAAGGCTCGATCTCGCCGACCGGATCGACGACGGCACCGGCCGCGCGTCCGCCGCAGCCGACAGAAATAGGACGCGGCGACCGGATCGGACTGTGCAGAAACTGACGCAGGATCATCGGAGCTCCCCTGTTTTGCCATCGCCGGCCATCCTTGACAGGCTGCGAGATCATTCAATAATTCGATTGAATGATATAATCATGGGCGTCGATGGATGTCAAGCCAAGGTCCAAAACAGGCGTTGTTTGCCCAATTCGCCTCGGTGGCGAAAACGCTCGGGCATCCCCATCGTCTTGAGCTGCTGGAACAGCTCGCCCAGGGTGAGCGCAGCGTCGAGGTGCTGGCCGTAAAGACCGGATTGTCGGTCGCTAATGCCTCGCAGCACCTGCAGCAATGTCGGCGCGTCGGGCCTGGTGACGAGCCGGCGCGACGGCAAATTCGTCTATTACCGACTGGCCGGCGATATCGTGCTCGACTCGCTGGCCGCATTGCGCAGGGTTGCCGAACGGAACCTCGCCGAGGTCGAGCGTATGGTCCGTAGCTATTTTCGATCAGCGCGACAGCTTCGAGCCGGTAACACGCCAGGAGCTGTTGAAGCGACTCGCGGCGGAACCGTCACGATATCTGGACGTGCGGCCTCCGGACGAGTTCGCGTTGGGCCATCTGCCCGGCGCCGTAAATATTCCCGCTGCGCGCCCTTGAAGCGCGGCTTTCGGAATTCAAACGTTCACAAGGAAATCATCGCGTACTGCCGCGGGCCTTATTGCGTGCTGTCCTATGAGGCTGTTGCTGCACTTCGAGAGCGCGGCTTCAAAGTGCGTCGGTTGGAGGATGGGTTCCCCGAGTGGAAGGCGGCCGGCCTACCGTTCATTGTCGGCGACAATTAGATGCCCATCGCGCACTGCTGACGAGTTCTACAGATCCCGCAGAGTTCATGGGCTGCTCCGTACTTGAAAACAGCGACCTGACCCGCATGTGATGTGCAAGTCCGGCAAGCCCGACTTGCGATGGGACGAGCGGCGGCTGGAAACTACTCGGCCATCTCGGCGCGCACTTCGGCGCGCAGCTCGTCGATCAGCGCGCAGGCCCTTCGTCGTCTCGACGTGCCAGAACGTCCAGCCGTTGCAGGCTTCGGCGCCCTGCGCCAGCGCGCCGATGCGGTGGATCGAGCCGACCTTGTCGCCGAGCGCGATCGCGCCGTCGGCGCGCACCAGCGCGCCGTGGCGCTTGCGCGCGTCGACCAGTGGTGCCCGGCGAAATGAGGCCGCGCTCGATCAGCTCGCCGAAGGCGACGCGCGGCGCCGCGCGCGCGGTCATGAACGGTGCCAGCGTCGCTGCCGGCAGCGGCTCGATCGTCGGCGATGCGCTTTTCCGCCGCAGCGGCGTAGGTCGCGTCGCGCTCGATGCCGATGAAGCGGCGGCCGAGGCGCTTCGCGACCGCGCCGGTGGTGCCGGTGCCGAAGAACGGATCGAGCACGACGTCGCCCGGGTTCGACGACGACAGATGACGCGGGCAAGCAGCGCTTCCGGCTTCTGCGTCGGATGCGCCTTCTCGCCGTCCTTGCCCTTCAGGCGCTCCTCGCCGGTGCACAGCGGGATCAGCCAGTCGGAGCGCATCTGCATGTCCTCGTTGAGCGCCTTCATCGCCTCGTAGTTGAAGGTGTAGCCCTTGGCGTCGGCGTCGCGCGCCGCCCAGATCATGGTCTCGTGGGCGTTGGTGAAGCGCCGGCCGCGGAAGTTCGGCATCGGGTTGGTCTTGCGCCAGACGACGTCGTTCAGGATCCAGAAGCCGAGGTCCTGCAGCACCGTGCCGACGCGGAAGATGTTGTGGTAGGAGCCGATCACCCACAGCGTCGCCGTCGGCTTCAGCACGCGGCGGCAGGCCGAGCAGCCAGGCGCGGGTGAAGTCGTCGTAGGCGGCAAAGCGACGAGAACTTGTCCCAGTCGTCGTCGACGGCGTCGACGCGCGATTTGTCGGGGCGTTTCAGGCTCGCCTTGCAGCTGCAGATTGTAGGGCGGGTCGGCGAACACCAGGTCGACCGAGCCGGCCGGCAACTTCGACATCTCGGCGACGCAATCGCCGACCACAATCCGCGCTGATGGCACGGACTCAAATTCTGTGCGGGGCGCCTTTGCAGACGCCCCGCTACGCGACACACCCATACTCAGAACTCTGAACTCAGGCGACGCGGTCGGCGACGCGGGACCAACAAACCGACTGCGGTCACCCTGACGGCTTTGGGTAAAAATCGGTTTAACGATACCGTGCGCGCGGATGGGCGAGAGACTTGCGAGAGACTTGATAGTCTTGAGATTTGCCGCCTGTTCGAGCGAAAGCGCTGTGCCGCAGGACTAAGGCGCAATGCGAAAAATATTTGGACGCGGTCGAAATATATTTTTGTCTGCGTGAGAATTTGCGGTGAGACGCTGTCGCGATCGCGCCCAGCATTGAATTCGACCCACTAGGCAATATTTGCCTAGCAAGTTATTCGTAGGGGGTGGGCCGCGCTTCAGCGCGGCGCTGCTGTGCGAACGTTCCGAGGGAGACTGTCATGCGCTACGACGATTTCAGGCGCAGCGCCGATATCGAAGACCGCCGTGACGACAGCGGGGGTGGCTTGGGCGGTGGCGGCATCGGGCTGCCGATGGGCGGTGGCGGGCTCGGTATCGGCACCATCCTGGTGCTCGGCGTTATCGGATACGCGCTCGGCATCGATCCGCGCATCCTGATCGGCGGCGCGGAGATCCTCAGCAATGGCGGTTCGTCGTCGCAGTACCAGAGCGACAACTCGTCTTCGGCGCGTCCGACCGGCGTGCCGAAGGACCAGATGGGCGATTTCGTCTCGGGCGTGCTCGGCGAGATTGACGATCGCTGGACCGAAGTGTTCAGCGCGAGCGGCCGCAACTTCGTCGGGCCGAAGGTGGTGCTGTTCCGCAATGTCACCAACGGCGGTCGCTGCGGCCGCGCGGAATCCGCGATGGGTCCGTTCTACTGTCCGCCGGAACAGAAAATCTTCCTCGACACCGGGTTCTTCCGCGAGGTCGAGACGCGGTTCCGCGGCTGCGCGGGCAAGGCGTGCCAGTTCACGCAGGCCTACATCATCGCGCACGAGGCCGGCCACCACGTGCAGAACCTGCTCGGCATCATCCCGAAGGTGAACGCGATGCAGCAGCAGGCCTCCAGCAAGACCGAAGCCAACGCCTTGCAAGTCCGCGTCGAACTGCAGGCCGACTGCCTCGCCGGCGTCTGGGCCAACCGGGAAAAACAGAAGCGGCCGAACTTCCTCGAGGAGGGTGACATCGACGCCGCGCTGCAGACCGCATCCGCCATCGGCGATGACACACTGCAGCGGCAGGCGACCGGACGCGTGGTGCCCGACTGCTTCACCCACGGCTCGGCCGAACAACGCAAGCGCTGGTTCATGACCGGGTTCCAGCAGGGCACGGTCAACGCCTGCAACACCTTTGGGCAAGTTCGCTTTGATGGCTGAGAGCGCGCCAGCGCGGGCCTTCATCCCGCTCAACATCGCCGTGCTGACGGTGTCGGACACGCGCATCCTCGCCGACGACAAGTCCGGCGCGACGCTCGCCGAGCGCATGACCGAGGCCGGGCACATCGCTCGCCGCGCGCAAGATCGTCACCGACGACGTCGAGAAGATCCGCGACCAGCGTGAAAGGCTGGATCGCCGACCCGGCATCGACGTCATCATCACCACCGGCGGCACCGGCTTCACCGGCCGCGACGTGACGCCGGAGGCGATCGAGCCGCTGTTCGACAAGCGCATGGACGGCTTCTCGGTCGTCTTCCACATCTCAGCTACGACAAGATCGGCACCTCGACGATCCAGAGCCGCGCCACCGCCGGCGCTCGCCGGCACCACCTTCATCTTCTGCCTGCCCGGCTCGCCCGGCGCCTGCCGCGACGCCTGGGACGGCATCCTCGCGCACCAGCTCGACTATCGCCACAAGCCCTGCAACTTCGTCGAGATCATGCCGCGCCTCGACGAGCACTTGCGGCGGAAGAAGAGCTAGATAAAACCCGCTGAGTTTAGGGTGTGATCAGGCGCGCGCCGTGCCTGCGCGCGCTCCCTCCCCCCTTGTGGGGGAGGGTTGGGGAGGGGGGTCCATCGAGGGACTTCCACCTCGCAACTCGCTCCGACCCCCACCCCTAACCCCTCCCCACAAGGGGGAGGGGAACGTGAGTCGCAATTCAACCTCAACTCTCATACCTTAGAGATCGCGCTCCCAGGTCTCACCGATCAGGTCGTGACCGAAGCTGTGATGCGGCTCTTCCTTCACGAGCTGAAAACCGGCGGCGCGATAAATGCTGCGCGCGGCAACGAGGATGCTCTGCGTCCATAGCGTCATTCGGGTGTAGCCGGCCTCGCGGGCGAAGCGGAGGCACTCGTTGGTCAGCGCCCGGCCGATGCCGAGCCCTCGCGCCGACGGCTCGACGATCAGCAGCCGAAGCTTGGCAACAGTCTCGCTGCCCCTGACCAGCATCACCGTGCCGACCGGCTCGCCGTCGACCTCGGCGATCCAGCAGCGCTCGCGCTGCAGGATCGTACGACTTCAGGAATTGCGCGGCGATCTCCGCGACCAGCTGCTCGAACGAGATGTCCCAGCCATATTCGTGATGATACAGCGCGCCGTGCCGGCTGATGATCCAGCCGATATCGCCGGGCCGGTGGGTGCGCAGCAACGCCACGGGGCGCCGGCCACCATCGGCGCCGAGCTCGCGCTCGATCCGCGCCATCGCGCCGACCACGCGCGCGCGGGCTGTGGGGTCCAGTTGCTTCAGCTGCACCTCGACGTGGGCCTCGGTGCGCGCGTTGAGGTCGGCAAAGGCGTCGCGGCCTTCGGCCGTCAGCGCGATATCGACCTGCCGCTTGTCGCTCGCCGCAGGCGTCCGGGTAATGACCTGGCGTTGCTCCAGCCCCAGCAGCAGCCGGCTGAGCTGCCCCGCATCGATGTCGAGATCTTTTGCCAGCTGTCCCGGACTGAGCAGTGCCCGGTGTGCCAGCTCGTAGACCACGCGTGCTTCGGGCAGTGAGAAATCGGTGTGCAGATGCTTTGGCTCAATGACCTTGAGCTGGCGCGTGAAGAAGCGCGCAAACCGCCGCATCGCTGCGACGTTGGCTGCAAGCTCGCTGTCGTGGTCGCCCGAGGCCATTGATGACATAGTCAATCAGATATTTGATATTGTCAAATACCTATCTTTTGGCCGCGAAACCCACACAAAAATCGCGATAATGCGTTATTCGTCAATGCATTAGCGCGCACCGGTGGTGCGAACCGCCGGCAGGTTCTCAGGACGGAGCGATGCGGCTTTGCAGGGTGACGCGGGAGCGTCGGCCGAGGCGGGCGAGCAGCTTTGCCTCGGGCCGGCGCGCCTGGGAGGGATGGCCGCCGAGCCGCTCATAATGGGAGCGCGAGATCAAAAGGCCCTTGTCGGGCGAGTTCCCCGGCAGCCAGCGCCATAACGCTCGCGCAATGCCGGGGCGCGGCCGCTCGGCGTAGTGCGAGCGGGCATAGCGGAACACGGCGCCCCGCGCGCGGCGCGCGTCAGCCGCGCTTTCGATGAAGGCGGTGGTCTCCTCGATCCAGCCCTGCTGCAGCACCGCTCCTGCCCGCAGGAACAGCAGCCATGGCGAGCGCGTGCGTTGCGCCGCCAGCAACAGGCCGTTGCCGGCCTCGCCATCGTCAGAGGGGCACACGAGAAGCTCGCAACCGGCGGCGTCAGCGATCTGCCGCATCGCCGGATTGTCGCTGGTGTCGAGCAAGAGCACGTCGGCGACGAGCCCGGCAGTGGCGCCGGGCACCAGCGCGGCGAGAGTCGCGACGGTGCCGCGCTCGTCATCCCGGGTCGAAATAATCACGCTCAACATTGACGATCTTTGACGTCACAGAACCTTCAAAGACCGCACAATTAGCACCTTGAGCGCGGAGAATCTGCCCCTATTGCAGGCAGAGCGGCGCCGACCGCAGATCAGCCGGTACGCCGCTCTCGTGCTCGGCTGGGCGGCGCTATACCATTTGTTCGGCACGCAGGTGGTGTTCGAGCCCGCGCTGAACGCCACGCACTGGTCGAAAGTCCGGAAATCGCAATGCGGACCATCCCAGCGCGTTTCAGTGGTGCAGTACGGGTAGAGGATCTCGGCCTTGGCGGGCTTGATGCCCGTCGAAGCTACCAACGGTACGGCCGCGGTCAGCGCGAGAATGAAAATAGACTTGCGCATGTCACATCTCCGAAAGTTATCGTTGCATTGATAGTTGATTGGCCCGGCGCGAACAGACGTCAGTTCAATCACATGAACGTCACCGTATACGCCTCCCTGCTGTCGGGGGAAGTTGAGTCTGGCTGCCTGTGAAGCCTGGATTCGCAACACAGGTGCGATTGAATCCGGCGACCGCTGCGACGCATTGCTGGAAGCTCTGGTAATCGCAGTCGAGGCCTTCGGACCAGGTCGGCGTCGCGCAGTAGGGACGGGAAATCTCGGCGCGTGCCTGCGGCGCACTCAACAACGCACCAACAGCAATGGCCACGGCAGCTGACGCCAAGAAAATTGATCGTTGCATCGCTCGTCCTTCGGGCTCCTGTGCGCTGCCCCGGCTGCGGAGCAACTCGATGGCGTTTCTTCGCATGTACGTCCGGTGTTCCCTCATCGGAACAAGGCGCCACGCGTTTGTGATTGAGCGCCGACGTTGCAGGCGGTGCCGATTTGGGGTACCCGCACATTGTTCTTGTTATGTTCTCGGTGTTGCGCTAGGCTGTGCTTATGGCGGCCTCGCGCACAAAACCACGACTTCCAGGCGACCCTCACACCTCCGGCGCGGAATCCGCTGCGCTTGGTCCGGAGGTCGTCACCGAACGCAGGCGCGGCCGCGGGGCGCAGTCCAACGCGTCGGGCCGCTACGAGCCCACCGCACGCGTTGCTTTCGACGACGGCTGGCAGTCCCTCGAAGACCTGCCGCCATTCAAGACCACGATCAGCATCGACACCTCGCGAAAGGTGATCGCGCACAACGACTCGCCCGACGTCGGCTTCGATCGCTCGATCAACCCCTATCGTGGCTGCGAGCACGGCTGCATCTACTGTTTCGCGCGCCCTACTCATGCCTATCTTGGGCTGTCGCCCGGGCTCGATTTCGAATCCAAGCTGACGATCAAGCCTGACGCGCCCGCGTTGCTGGAGAAGGAGCTGGCGGCGCCCGGCTACGAGCCGCGGGTCATCGCGATCGGCACCAACACCGATCCCTATCAGCCGATCGAGCGTGAACATCGCATCATGCGCGGCATTCTCGAAGTGCTGGAGAAAGCCGGGCATCCTGTGGGCATCGTCACGAAATCCGCGCTTGTCGTCCGCGACATCGACATCCTCACGCGGATGGCCGAGCGCAATCTCGTCAAGGTCGGTATCTCGGTGACGACGCTCGATGCGAAACTCGCGCGCTCGATGGAGCCACGCGCGTCGACGCCCACGAAGCGGCTCGAAGCGCTGCAGAAGCTGACTGCGGCGGGCATCCCGACCAAGGTCATGATCGGTCCGGTGATCCCGGCACTGAACGATTCGGAGATGGAACGCATTCTCGATTCGGCGGCGCATCTCGGCGTCAAGGAGGCGAGCTATATCGTGCTGCGCCTTCCGCGCGAAGTGCGCGATCTGTTCCGTGAATGGCTGATGGCGAACTACCCCGAGCGCTACCGCCACGTCTTCACGCTGATCCGCGATATGCGCGGCGGCAAGGACTACGATTCGCAGTGGGGGAGTCGGATGACCGGCACCGGTCCGCTGGCCTGGATGATTGGACGGCGCTTCGACATTGCCTGCGACAAGCTCGGGCTGAACAAGAAGCGCGTAAAGCTCACGACCGATCATTTTGTGCGACCTAACCGCGACGGCAACCAGCTGACCCTGTTCGAGGCGTAGAGTTCGAGGCGTAATCGATGGTCGAAAAATCTCCGGCCGTGCGATTCACAGTGGTGACGCTCGGCGTCGCCGACATGAGGCGCAGTATCGCCTTCTACGAGCGGCTTGGCTTTGCGCGAAAGATGCGCGCGACAGGCGAGGAGGTGGCGTTCTTCGAAACCGGCGCCTCGGTGCTTGCGCTCTATCGCTGGGACAAGCTCGCGGCCGACGCGTTGTTGCCGGATCGGCCACGACCCCAGGCGTTTCGTGGTGTGACCCTGGCGTGGAACTGCTCAAGTCCCGGCGAGGTCGATGCCGTGATGGTCCACGCGCTGGCGCAGGGCGCCCGGCTGTTGAAGGCGGCGCACCGGACCGACTACGGCGGGTATTCGGGATATTTTGCCGATCCGGACGATCACCCGTGGGAAGTGGTGGTCGCGCCCGGCGTCGAGGTCACGGCCGATGGCCGCGTGCGGCTGCCCGACTAGCAGGACTGCATCGGCTGAATAACGGGGAAGCCCGAGAGTTCCGCGGTTGCGCCGGCGAAGCGCGGGCGGCACCATCGGCCCATGAGTCGAGACAACGCCAAGCGCGCGCCAAAGGGCCCAAAGGAAAAGGACCCGAAGGACGAGGGTGCCGCGGAGAAGAGCGCGCCGCCGCCGCCGAAGCCGCCAAGCTTTCGCCGCGAGCGCAAGCTGTTCGCCAACGGCGTACGCGTCGTGGCCGGTTGCGATGAAGCCGGCCGCGGTCCGCTCGCCGGACCCGTGGTCGCGGCTGCGGTCATCCTCGATCCCAACAAGATTCCGCGCGGTATTGACGATTCGAAGCGGCTGACCGCGGACGAGCGCGAGCGGCTGTTCGACAAGATTTGCACCACCGCGTCCTTTGCGGTTGCCGTGGCGTCGCCTGCGCGTATCGACCGTGACAACATCCTGCGCGCATCGCTGTGGGCGCTGGCCCGTGCCGTCAAGGCGCTGGCGGTCGAGCCGGAGCACGTATTCGTCGACGGCCGCGACCGCATCGCCGTCGACTGCGATTGCGAGGCCGTGATCGGCGGCGATGGCATCGTGCTGTCGATCGCGGCCGCATCGATCGTGGCGAAGGTGACGCGCGACCGGCTGATGGCCCGCCTTGCGTCGGAATGCCCGGGGTACGGCTTCGAAAGCCACATGGGCTACAGCGTTCCGCAGCATCTCGCCGCTCTGCGCGAGCTCGGCCCCACCGTGCATCATCGCCGGTCATTCGCGCCAGTTGCCGCTCTGCTGCGAGGAGACGAGGTCGTTGAGCAGGAAGCGTTTGGCTTCATGGCCGACGAAGCTGCGGCAGGGTAGGGCGGAAATCGCACTGCAATCGGTTGCCTCGATCCCGCGCGGCCACTATCAAAGGCTGATCACTCTTCCGTCGCGGCCGCATTGCATCTCATGCGCTTCACGTCCTTGATCGTCGAACTGGTGCGCGCGCGGCCGAAGCTCGTGGCGTGGCTGGTGACGCTGATTGCCGCTGCAATCTGGCTGATCGTGCCACTGATCCTGTTTTCGAGCCCGCCGGGCAACGTTGCCGACGTGCTGGCGTTCGGCCGCGAATATGTGCTCGGCACCGATCTCGGACCGCCGCTGGCGTTGTGGCTCGCCGACATTGCGTTCCGGTTTGCCGGCAACCACATGATCGGCGTCTACCTTTTGTCGCAACTGTGCTTTGTCATTGCATTCTGGACGCTGTTTCGTCTCGGTGAGCTGATTGTCGGTCCGCAGCAGTCGGCGCTCGCCGTTGGGCTGACGGCAACGGTCACTGCGTTCAGCTTTCCCAATGTTGAATTCGGCCCGTACGTGCTGGCCGAGCCGCTTTGGGCGCTGGTGTTGCTCAATGCCTGGCGGATCATTGGGCTTGGCAAGCGCGACGCCTGGTTTGCGCTCTCGATGAACGCCGGCCTGTTGTTGCTCACCACCTACGCCGGCTTTCTGCTGCTCGGCCTCCTGATCGCCTTTGCGTTGGTGACACCACGCGGACGCAGCGCGCTGAGTTCGTTCGATCCGGTGTTTGCGCTGGTCGTGATTGTCGTGATGCTGGCGCCATACCTCGTCTTTCTCGCGCGCGCGGACCTGTTCTCGGCGGCGCAACTCGCGGCCCTGCACGACTGGCAGGCCATGCTGGCGCGCTGGGCACACTTGTTCGGCGGGCTCGTCCTGGCGCTGCTCGGCGTGGTCGTGCTGGCGCTCGCAAACTCCTCGCGGCTCACCAGCGATCCGGATCAGGCGCCCGTGATCTACCGGCCGCCAATCGATCCGCTCGGCCGGCAATTCGTACTCTACTTCACGCTCGCGCCAGCAATTGTCGCGAGTGTGATCTCGGCAATGTTCGGCCTTGATGATGTCTTCGGCGGCGCTGGCGCCGCGCTCTTGATGGTGGGGCTCGCCACCATCGTTCTCGCCGGCGACCTGATCTATCTGCGGCGGCAGCGCATGCTGCGGGTGATCTGGACCTGGATCATCGCCGCGCCCGTGCTGTTCCTGCTCGGCCTGACCTTCATCGAGCCATGGGTCGGCGGCGCCGAGGTCAAGACCATGATGCCGGCCTCCGAAATCGGTGCGTTCTTCGGCGACAGCTATTTTCGCCGCACCGGCCAGCAGTTGACGGCGGTCGCCGGAGATCCCGAACTTGCAGCGCTGGTTGGCTACAGCGTGGGGCCTCGGCCGCATCTGCTGCTCGACGAGACGCCGGAACGCACGCCCTGGCTGACGATCGCGCAATTCAACGAAACCGGGGGGCTTGTGGTCTGGCGAGCGGCCGATACCGCGGGCACGCCACCGGAGGCGATCGCGCGCCACTTCCCCGGCCTCGTGCCGGAAGTACCGCGCTCGTTCGCGCGCTACCTCGACGGCCGTCAGCCGCGGCTCCGCGTCGGCTGGGGCATCATCCGGCCGAAGACCACGGCCTCGTCGCAATAGCACCGCAGTGGAAAAAAGCGGGGCCCGCAACGCGCCGCTCCGGTTACGGTCTATGCTACCTCGTCTTCAAGCGGAGGGGGCGATGGCGGAGCAGGAAACGACGTTTCTCGAGCGGCAGTTTGGATTGACGGCGTCCGGGACGTCGGTTCATACCGAGTTCGTCGCCGGGCTCACCACATTCCTGACGATGGTCTACATCGTGTTCGTCAACCCGCTGATCCTTTCCAACGCGGGGATGGACAAGGGCGCGGTGTTCGTTGCGACCTGCCTTGCGGCCGCGGTGTCGACCCTCGTCATGGCGTTCTACGCCAACTATCCGATCGCGCTTGCACCCGGCATGGGGCTGAACGCGTTCTTCGCCTTCACCGTGGTCATCGCCGACAAGTACACGTGGCAGCAGGCGCTGGCCGCGGTGTTTTGCTCGGGTGTGCTGTTCTTCCTGCTGTCGATCTTCCGTATCCGCGAATACATCATCAATGCGATCCCGCGGAACCTGAAGTTCGCGATCTCCGCGGGCGTGGGCCTGTTTCTCGGCATCATCGCGCTGGAGCAGGCCAAGATCGTCGTTGCAAGCCCGGCGACCCTGGTGATGCTCGGGCCGCTGTCCGGAGCGGGGAGCCTCGCGCCGCTATTGTGCCTGCTCGGCTTCGTGCTGATCGTCGCGTTGAACGCGCGAAAGATCATCGGTGGCACCCTGATCGGCATTCTCGTCGTCGCATTGATCGGATTGCCGCTCGGGCTGACGAGCTTTGGCGGTATCGTCTCGCTGCCGCCGTCGCTGGCGCCGACCCTGTTCCAGCTCGATTTCTCGCGCGCCACCGAGCTGACCTTCATCGTCATCGTCTTCAGCTTCCTGTTCATCGATGTGTTCGACAATGCCGGCACGTTGATCGGCGTCACCCATCGCGCCGGCCTGACCGACAAGGACGGCAATTTGCGGCGCATGAAGCAGGCGCTGATCTCGGACAGCTTTGCCGCGATGTTTGGGTCCCTGATCGGCACCTCGACGACAACGAGCTATATCGAAAGCGCCGCCGGCGTGGCGGCCGGCGGCCGTACCGGGCTGACCGCAGTGTTCGTTGCGATCTTCTTTCTCCTCGCACTGTTCTTCGCGCCGCTCGCCGGCATGATTCCGGCCTATGCGTCATCCGCGGCGCTGCTCTATGTCGCCTGCGTCATGGCGCGCGGGCTCGCCGAGATCGACTGGGACGATGCCACCGAGTATGCGCCGGCCGTGGTCGCTGCGATCACCATGCCGCTGACGTACTCGATCGCGACCGGCATCGGCCTCGGCTTCATCACCTATGCGGTCGCGAAGCTGGTCGCCGGCAAATTCGCGGACACAAAGCCTGCAGTGATCGTATTAGCGGCATTGTTCGCAGTAAAATTTGTGATGGGGTAGCGCGCGTCGGAGGATGACGGATGGCATTGAACGGCAGCTGCCTGTGTGGCGCAGTGCGCTACGAGATCGACCAGCTCGACACGCCAATCGGCCACTGCCATTGCACGACATGCCGCAAGGCTCATGCGGCGGCGTTCGCATCGACCGCGCGGGTGACGCGCTCGCATTTTCGCTGGCGCGCCGGGCAGGACGCGCTGGGCGCGTTTAAATCGTCACCCGGCCGCTACAGGCGCTTCTGCTCGCGTTGCGGCAGCCACATCCTCGCTGAGCAGCTCGAAGACCCCCACATCGTGTTGCGCGTTGCAACACTTGACGATGACCCCGGTGTACGGCCGGTCGTGCACATCTTCATTGCCGACGCCGCGCCCTGGCTCGACGAGGGCGACGACCTGCCGCGCTATCTGACATGGCCGCCCGGGCGCTAACGGCACTGGTCGCGCCGTTGTAGTCGGGCGATAGTCTCTTCCAACCAAACTAAGAGTGGGAGGTCGCAGTGAAAGTTGGCTTTGTCGGGGTCGGCAGCATGGGCGGGCCGATGTCCCGCAATCTCGTCTCCAAATCGAACCACGAGGTCACGGTCTTCGACCTCAATGCGAAGGCGATCGATGCCTGCGTTGCCGTCGGTGCCAAGCGTGGCACCAGCGTCGCCGCGGTCGCCAAGGATTCAGAAGTCGTGATGCTGTCGTTACCGACGCCGAAGCATGTCGAACAGGTGGTGCTGGGAGCCGATGGAGTTGTCGCAAATGCGAAGCCCGGTACGGTTTTGATCGATTTCTCCACCAACTCGCCTTCACTGATGAAGACGGTGGCGGGAAAGCTCGCCGAGAAGGGGATTGCGCTGGTCGAGGCGCCGGTCACCGGCGGCGTGATCAAGGCGACCGACGGCACCTTGACCATCATCTGCGGCGGCGATGAAGCGGTCGTCGAGCGGCAGCGCCCGCTGCTTGCGGCGATCGGAGCGCTCGTCGTCTACACCGGGCCGCACGGCTCCGCTTCCGTCGCAAAGCTCGTCAACAACATGCTGGCGCTGTGCAACTCGGCCGTCGCCATCGAAGGCATGATGATTGCGAAGATGGCCGGTGTCGATCTCAGCCGGATCGTCGAGGTGATCGCCAACGGCTCCGGACTCAGCAATGCGTTCCGCGGCGTTACCAGCCGCGCCATGAAGGGCAAGTTCGAGCCGAGCTTCGCACTCGATCTCGCCTACAAGGACATGTCGCTTGCGATCGATCTTGCCACCGAACACGACGTGCCCGGCATGGTCGCCCCGCAAGTGCTCAACCTGATGCGGATGGCGCGCGGCCTTGGCCTCGGGCAGGACAACTCCAGCTCGGTGCTCAAGGTCTATGAGAAGATTCTCGGCAAGGAGGTGCGGCTCTAGCTGGGCGTTCCGGCCGCCAACGCCTTTCTGATGGCGCGGAAATCCTGCCAAGCCAGCCGCTTGTAGGCCGGCGAACGCAGGAGATATGCTGGATGGAACGACGCCATCGCGCGGATCGTCCGCGTGCCGGTGTCGTAGTCCATCCACCGCCCGCGCGTACGCATGATGCCTTCCTTGGTGCCGAGGATGCCCTGGCTCGACGGATTGCCGAGACAGACCAGCACGTCCGGATTCACGAGCTCGATCTGGCGGCGGATGAACGGCAGGCAGATCTGCGTCTCCTGCGGCGTCGGCGTGCGGTTGCCCGGCGGTCGCCAGGGAATGATGTTGGCGATGTAGACGCTGGAGTTGTCGAGGCCGATCGAGGCCAGCATCAAGTCGAGCAGTTTTCCGGAACGGCCGACGAAGGGCTCGCCGGCGAGGTCCTCGTCGCGGCCGGGCGCTTCGCCAACGAACATGATCTTCGCCTGTGGATTGCCGCGCGAGAACACGAGTTGTGTCGCGGTTGCCTTCAAGGCGCAGCCATCGAAATTGTTCAGGAGCTCGCGCAGCTCGTCGAGCGTCCGGGCCGAGCTTGCGGCTTCGCGCGCCGCCATGGCGGCGACGTCGGGTGCGGGGGGCGCCGACGGAGCGGTGACCGGCGTCTGCGGTGCCATCGTCGGGCGCCCGGTCTCGACCAGTTGTGACGGCACGGCCGGCGCCGGCGCTGGCTCAGGCGCCAGCCGATTGATCGGCTGTTCAGTCAGCGCGGCGTCGACTCCCGCGTCGATATAGAAGCGGAGCAGCTGTTCGGCGGTGGGTGACGGTTCGATCATCTGTTGGACAAGGTTTCGCGATCCAATCTAGTCAGTCGTCGCCCGCGACGGAATGGCCGCAAGGCATTTCCGTGGTTGTTCTCCGCGCAAAAATCGTAAAGAACAGACTTAAAGAACCTTGAG
This sequence comes from uncultured Alphaproteobacteria bacterium, assembly GCA_963763485.1. Classification (GTDB taxonomy): domain Bacteria; phylum Pseudomonadota; class Alphaproteobacteria; order Rhizobiales; family Xanthobacteraceae; genus CAWCKS01. The sequence goes on from CAVXOW010000005.1 coordinate 1,025,711, forward strand.
AAACGCCAGAGGAATCCCATGAGCGACGACGTGCTGCCCCCCCGTGACTCCATGGAATTCGACGTGGTGATTGTCGGCGGTGGCCCGTCCGGCCTTGCCGCAGCGATCCGCCTGAAGCAGGTCAATCCGGAGCTTACGGTGGTGCTGGTCGAGAAGGGCTCCGAGGTCGGCGCACACATTCTGTCGGGCGCGGTGATCGATCCGATCTCGCTCGACAAGCTTATTCCGGACTGGCGCGGGGACCCCGACTGTCCCCTGAAGACGCAGGTCGAGGACGATCGCTTCTACTGGATGACGAAGGGCGGCGCGATCAGGCTGCCCAACTTCATCATACCGCCGCTGATGCACAATCATCATTATAGCTACATCGGCTCGCTGGGCATGGTGTGCCGCTGGCTCGCGACCAAGGCGGAGGCGCTCGGGGTCGAGATCTATCCCGGCTTTGCTGCGACTGAAGTGGTTTACGGCGAGGGCGGCGAGGTCAAAGGCATCGCCACCGGCGACATGGGTATCGCCAAAGATGGGTCGCACAAGGATTCCTACACGCGCGGCATGGAGCTGCTCGGCAAGTACACGCTGTTCGCCGAAGGCGCGCGCGGCAGCCTGACCAAGCAGCTGATCGCGAAGTTTGGCCTCGACAAGAATTCCGAGCCGCCGAAGTTCGGCATCGGATTGAAGGAAGTTTGGGAGATTGATCCGGCCAAGCACAAGAAGGGTTTGATCCAGCATTCATTTGGCTGGCCGCTCGACCTTTCGACCGGCGGCGGATCCTTCCTCTATCACTACGACGACAACCTGGTTGCGGTCGGCTTCGTCATTCACCTGAACTACGAGAATCCGTACCTCTCGCCGTTCGATGAGTTCCAGCGCTTCAAGACCCACCCGTCGATCGCGCCGATCTTCGAGAACGCAAAGCGCCTCGCCTATGGCGCGCGTGCCATCACCGAGGGCGGCTATCAATCGGTACCAAGGCTGACCTTCAAGGGCGGAGCCCTGATCGGCTGCGCGGCAGGCTTCGTCAACGTCCCGCGCATCAAGGGCGTGCACAATGCGATGGGCACCGGGATGCAGGGTGCCGAAGCGGTTGCCGCCGCGATCGCCGCCGGGCGCGCCAACGACGAACTCACCGACTACGAGAACGGCTGGCGCGATTCCGCTGTCGGCAAGGACCTGTTCAAAGTCCGCAACGTAAAGCCGCTGTGGTCGAAGCTCGGCACCGTGCTCGGCGTCGGTCTCGGCGGCTTCGATATGTGGATGAACACGCTGTTCGGGTTCTCGCTGTTCGGCACTGTTGGCCATGGTAAGCCGGATCGTGCGACGCTCAGCCCCGCCACGAGCTACGCACCGTTGCCTCCGCTGAAGCCGGATGGCAAGCTCACGTTCGACAAACTGTCGTCGGTATTCCTCTCCAACACCAATCATGAGGAGGACCAGCCCGTCCATCTCAAGGTCAAGGACATGGCGCTACAGACGAAGTCGGAGCACGATATTTTCGCCGGTCCGTCGAACCGGTACTGTCCCGCCGGAGTCTATGAATGGGTCGAGGAGGGCAGTGCGCCGAAGTTTGTGATCAACGCGCAGAACTGCGTCCACTGCAAAACCTGCGACATCAAGGATCCGAACGGCAACATCACCTGGGTTCCACCGGAAGGCGGTGGCGGCCCGAATTATCAGGCGATGTAATCGTTCGAAACGCGGCGGTCTTGATCCGGCCATAGTTGCGCACCCCGTTCTTGACTGGGGCGTGGTAGGGTCAATGTGATCGGGCGATCCTTGCTCAATCCTTGCGGGTTGCCGCCAAAAGGGCCATTGTCCCCGCGGAATCGTGAGCCGATGGCTGTGACCGCCTTTTCGGTGTGTGAGCCTCAAATCGAATTCTAAGACCAAGGCCAATCTCAATGTCATCCCTGTTCAATCGCTGGGCAGCTTCTGCCTTGACCGCGGCGAGTTTCATTGCGGTCGGTGTCCTGCCGGGCGAGGCTGTCGCGCAGCGGCTCGCCGAGACGACCCCGTCCGCAGAGAAGAGCATGTTTCCGTCGAGCCACGGGATCATGAAGCTGACTACGTCCGGCAGCTATCTTGCGGCACGCCACGCCAGCGTCGAGCGTGACGCCGGCGCCGCGGCGGCATTCTATCTTGCCGCGCTCCGCTCCGATCCGAAGAACAGCGAACTGCTCGACCGCGCCTTCATCTCGGCGGTCGCCGAAGGCGACATCGATGAGGCGGTCAGGCTGGCCGACCGGGTCATCGAGAGCGACAAGAGCAACCGCATCGCGCGCCTCGTGCTCGGCATTCGCGCCTTGAAGCAAAAGCAGTACGCGGTCGCGCAGAAGAACATCAATCAATCCGTGCGTGGGCCGATCACTGACCTGGTCGCGACCTTGCTGTCGGGCTGGGCGGCGTTCGGCGCTGGCGATACCAAGACGGCGGTCGCCAGCATCGACAAGCTGGCGGGGCCGGAGTGGTATCCGATCTTCAAGGATCTGCACACCGGCATGATGCTCGAGCTCGCGGGCAAGCAGAAGGAAGCCGGCGATCGTCTCGAGCGGGCCTACAAGCTCGACGACGGCGCGTTGCGGCTTGCCGACGAATACGCCCGCTGGACCTCGCGAAACAAGGATGCCGCGTCGGCGGAGGCGCTCTACAAGGCGTTCGACGCCAAGGTGCCGCGCAACCCGTTGGTCATGGAAGGCTTGCGCGAGACCGAGGCCGGCAAGAAACTGCCGCCGCTGGTCGACTCTGCGCAGGCCGGCGCTGCCGAAGCGCTCTACGGCATCGGCGCGTCGCTGGTCCGACGCGGCGGCGAAGATCTGGCGCTGGTTTACCTGCAGCTCGCCCTCTACCTCCAGCCGAACCATGCGCTGGCGCTGCTGTCGCTTGGTGACCTCTTCGAGTCGGTCAAGAAGCCGGAACTCGCGATCAAGGTCTATGAGCGCGTGCCGGCATCGTCGCCGCTCAAGCGCAACGCGCAGATACAGCTCGCCAACAATCTCGATACGGTCGACCGTTCCGATGAGGCCATCAAGATACTCAAGCCGATGGTGGCGACCGAGCAGAAGGATCTCGACGCGATCGAGGCGCTCGGCAATATCGAGCGCGGCCGCAAGAAGTTCGCCGATTGTGCGAACACCTATTCACAGGGCATCGACGCGCTGCAGGCGGGCGAGAAGAACAACTGGGTGTGGTACTATTTCCGCGGCATCTGCAATGAGCGCTCAAAGCAGTGGCCGAAGGCCGAGGCAGACCTGCGAAAGGCGCTCGAGCTGCAGCCTGATCAGCCGCACGTGCTGAACTATCTGGGCTACTCCTGGATCGATCAGGGCACCAAGCTTGACCAGGGCATGAGCATGATCCGCCGCGCGGTCGACCAGCGCCCTGATGACGGCTACATCGTGGACTCGCTCGGCTGGGCCTACTATCGCATCGGCAATTACGATGAGGCGGTCAAGAATCTCGAGCGCGCCATCGACTTGAAGCCGGAAGATCCAACCATCAACGATCACCTCGGCGATGCGTACTGGCGCGTCGGCCGCAAGCTCGAGGCGCGCTTCCAGTGGTCGCACTCCCGTGACCTCAAGCCGGAGCCGGAGGACCTGCCGAAGATCGAGGCCAAGATCAAGGATGGTATGCCAGACGACAAGCCGCCGGCGGCGGCGTCCGCCGACCAGGACACCAAGAAGGACGACAAGGGCGGCTGATCGCGTTTCGGGGGCAGGCCTTTGACTGGAATGTTGAGGGAGCGCGCGCGCGCCAAGGTTAATCTGACGCTGCACGTCAGGGGCCGGCGCGCCGATGGCTATCACGATCTCGAAAGTCTCGTCGCATTTGCCGATTGCGCGGATGGCCTGACGCTTGCGCCGGCGCCGGCCGTCGCGCTGCAGGTGTCGGGACCGCGTGCTGCCGAGTGCGGCAGCCTCGACGATAATCTGGTGCTCAAAGCATCGCGGGCACTCGCCGAACGGGTGCCGGGCTTGACGACCGGTGCCTTCGAACTCGACAAGCACTTGCCTGCGGCGGCCGGGATCGGCGGCGGATCGGCGGATGCCGCCGCAGCCCTGCGCCTGCTTGCGCAGGCCAACAGCCTCGACCGCGACGATCCGCGCACGGTCGAAGCTGCACGCGCCACCGGCGCCGACGTGCCGGTGTGCCTGAGGTCGTCGGCCAGCATCATGCGTGGCGTGGGCGACAGGTTATCGCGGGTGAATATGCCGCCGCTGCCGGCTGTGCTGATCAATCCGGGCGTGCCGGTTGCGACGAAGGACGTGTTTGCGGCACTTGGCCTGAAGCCGGGCGATGCGTTTGGCGCGGATCAGCAGACCGTGTCAATTGCCTGGCCGCAAACGACGTTGCCGCCCGACTGGCGTCGCGCAATTGCGTCAGGCCGCAACGATCTGGAGCCGCCGGCGTTGCACATCCAGCCGGTGATTGGCGATGTTCTCGCGGCGCTGCGCTCGAATGATGGTTGCGAGCTTGCGCGAATGTCAGGCTCCGGGGCGACCTGCTTCGGCCTGTTTTGCGATCATGCCGCCGCCCAAGCGGCTGAGCGCCAAATCCGCGCCGGGCAGCCGCGTTGGTGGGTCGTGGCGACCACGCTAAGCTGACCCAATCTCGAGGTCGAAGGCGCGACCGAAATGCGCGCTCAGTACGATCGTGCCAGGCAGAACGCGACAACCTGCTCGAGTGCGCTCTTCATCTGCGACGGCGGAAACAGCGCCAGCGCATCGACCGCCATGGCACCATAATGGTGTGCGCGGCTGATCGTGTCTTCGAGACTGCGGTGCTTGACCATCAAGCCGATGGCGTGATCGAGGTCGCCCTCGGCGATCTCTCCGCGCTCCAGCGTCCGCACCCAGAATTCGCGCTCGGCATCGTTGCCGCGGCGGAACGCGAGCACCACGGGTAGCGTGATCTTGCCTTCGCGGAAATCATCACCGACATTCTTGCCAAGCTTGGCGGCCTTGCCGCCGTAGTCCAGCGCGTCGTCGACCAGCTGGAACGCAATGCCGAGATTCATGCCGGCGGAGCGGCAGGCCGCCTGCTCGGCGCGTGAGCGGTTCGCCAGCACCGGGCCGACTTCGCAGGCTGCCGCGAACAGCTCAGCAGTTTTGCCGCGGACCACGGCAAGGTATTCGTCCTCGGTGGTTGCGGTGTTCTTTGCCGCCGCGAGCTGCATCACTTCGCCCTCGGCAATGGTGGCTGCGGCCTGCGACAGAATGTCGAGCGCGCGGAGCGAGCCGACCTCGACCATCATGCGGAACGCCTGGCCGAGCAGGAAGTCGCCGACCAGCACGCTCGCCTCATTGCCCCACAGCATCCGCGCCGACAGCTTGCCGCGACGGAGCTCGCTTTCGTCGACCACGTCATCGTGCAGCAGCGTTGCGGTGTGCATGAACTCGACAGCGGCGGCGAGCTTGACATGACCATCGCCCGAATAGCCGTTGAGGTTCGCCATCGCGAGCGTCAGCATCGGCCGGAGCCGCTTTCCCCCCGACGAAATCAGGTGGTTGGCGACCTCCGGAATCATCGTGACGTCCGAGCCGGTGCGCGACAGGATGGTAGCGTTGACGCGCTCCATGTCGGTCGCCACGAGGGCCACCAGCTGGTCGATCGAGGCGTTCGGGCTCTCGAAAGGAACAATCACCGCCACGTCGGCTTCTCCAGGCTCTGGCGCTTCTATCAACAGCGGCCAATTACCCCCAAACCATAGGAATTGCCATAGGTCGCGGCAAGGGACGAAAAGACGCTGGCTTGATATCGTGATATGTGTGATCCGGAGGAATAAATGATTTTGTCAGGGGGTCGCATTGCGCGAACTGATCAGGGCGAATGATCCGGTGCTGGTCTCGGCGGTTGGCGCGCTGCTCGACGGCGCGGGCATCAGGTATCTCGTGCTCGATCAGAACATGAGCGTGATCGAGGGTTCGCTCGGCATCCTGCCGCGCCGGATTCTGGTCGGTGACGAAGATGCCATGCAGGCGCGGCGGATCATGAAGGATGCGGGCCTTGCCCACGAACTCAGGCCTGATGAGTGATGAGCCGGCGTCGCTCAGCGAGGATGATTTTCTCGCAGGCAGGCTTCGGCTGAAGCAGCCGAAGCGCGGCCATCGCGCCGGTCACGATGCGGTGTTGCTGGCGGCCGCTACACCCGCAAAACCCGGCGAGAGAGTCATCGATCTTGGCGCCGGCGTCGGTGCGGCCGGCCTTGCGGTTGCTTCGCGTCTCCATGGCGTCGACCTCGTGCTGATCGAACGCGACGAAGTTCTGGTCGAAATCGCGCGATCCAATGTCGCGGCAAACATGCTCAACGGACGCGCGATCGCGCTCGATGTCACAGCGAGCGCGGCGGCGTTCGCTTCTGCCGGTGTGCTACCTGGTAGCGCCGATCGTGTGCTGATGAATCCGCCCTTCAATGATCCTTCGCGCCACCAGGCCTCGCCGGATGCGGCTCGCCGCAGCGCCCATGAACAAGACGACGACACGCTTGCCGCCTGGATGCGGACCGTCAGGCGCATACTGAAGCCGGCAGGCACGATCTCACTGATCTGGCGCGCCGAGGGCATCGCACGAGTTCTATGCGGCGCTCGAAGCCGGATTCGGTGACGTGATGGTGCTACCGGTTCATCCGCGCCCCGACGCGGCGGCTATCCGGATTATCGTCCGCGCAACCAAAGGCAGCCGGGCCCCGGCGTCACTCATGCCTGGTATCTGTCTTAACGGCGCGACAGGCGGTGTACCTGATGATGTTCAGGCTGTGCTCAACGGTGCCGCCGCTTTGTCGCTGGCAACGACATGACGTGCGGAGCCTTTGCGGTTCCGCGGCGTTGCCTTGCCGAGATGGTCTTGAGTGTCAGCGCGGCTCGGCGGGCGAGCGTGCCCGAATTGCAGTCAGCAATGTTCCGAAAAGCAGCATCGCCAGATAGATTTTCATCTGTGGTCCGTCCCTGGCCGCCCCGTTGCGGCGCAAGCTGCTGGCAAGCAAGATGTGTTCCAAGTTTAACAAATGTGGTTAAGAAAATGTTGAGCAAGGGTTTGGCGAGGCGTCCGGCCACAGGTATCGCGTCATGATGGGTTGGCTGCGCGAATTATTGCCGGCGCGATTGCGGAGCGATCTGCCCGTAGTGCCGGTGGTGCGCCTGAGCGGGGTGATCGGCGCGGTCACCCCGCTGCGGCACGGGCTGACGCTGCTTGGCGTGTCGCGGCTGTTGCAGCGGGCATTCGACACCAAGGGCGCGAAGGCGGTTGCGCTCTCGATCAATTCTCCGGGCGGCTCGCCGGTGCAGTCACACCAGATCTATCAGCGCATTCGTCAACTCGCAGCAGAGAAGAAACTGCCGGTGCTGGTGTTCGTAGAGGATGTCGCCGCCTCCGGTGGCTACATGATCGCCTGTGCGGGCGACGAGATCATCTGCGATCCATCATCGATCGTCGGCTCGATCGGTGTGGTCGGCGGTTCGTTCGGCTTCGGCGGATTGATCGACAAGCTCGGCATCGAGCGGCGGCTTTACACCTCTGGCAAGCACAAGGCCATGCTCGATCCGTTCCTGCCGGAGAACCCCGACGACGTCGCGCGGCTCAAGACTCTCCAGGGCGAAATCCACGCGATGTTCATCGAACTCGTCAAGCGCAGCCGCGGCGCCAAATTGAGGGGTGAAGAGGACGAACTGTTTTCCGGCGCATATTGGACGGGGCAGACCTCGATTACCCTCGGCTTGAGCGATGCCATCGGCGATCTCAGGTCGGTGCTGCGCGCCCGCTTTGGCGATAAGGTGCGCACGCCATTGATTGCGCCGGCCACCGGCCTGCTGTCCGGCGTGCTCGGACGGCGCCCGGCAGCCGATGCATTGGCCGAACTTGCGACCTCAAGCCTGTCGGTCGAGGACCTGATTTCGACCCTGGAAGCCCGGGCCATTTGGTCGCGTTACGGCTTTTAGGGAGAATTCGGGTGTTGGGAAACGCCGGATTCAGCCACAATTTTCGAGGAAATTCCTTGCCTAGGAGGTCGGGTTACCGATCGTCGCGCCGTAAGATACGAGGCTCGCCGTGCCGCCGCTGATTGTCGTTGCTGTTGGAGCGCTGGGAGGCGCCGTGCTGGTGCGCTGGGCGTCGCGCGAGGCGCAGCGGATCAACCACGAGCTCGAAGAGGCGCGGTTCGCGAAGGTGCATGAGAGCGCTCGCGACGAGCGCATTCAGACGCTCCGCCGCGATCCTGTCACCGGCGTCTACCGCCCGGACTAGCATACTCGCTGGGAGAAAGAACCGGCCGCGCGGCGAGGCATCGCGGCGCGGCCGGCGAGCATCGCGTGGAGGTTTTGTTACCGCGCGATTCTAATCCGGCTGTCCCGGGTATCTTCGTTGAGCATCGCGCCGAGCATGGTGATCACCAGCGCGGCTGCGAAAATGTCCAAAACGATCATCGTCATTGCCTCGCACCGCACCAGCCGGCGACGCTGCCGCGATCGCCTGATCGATGACGAGCAGGCAACGCCGCGACATGCGACAGTCGCTCGCGCGATGCGCGGGCAACCGGCTTCAGCGGATGTGCGTCAGGTTATTGAGCGGCGAAACGACCGCGACGCGCTTCGTTGGTCGCGACCTCACCAAGCGCGAGCAACAGCGTCACCGCAACGACGATCGGAAACATCATGATCATGTGAACCCCCTGCCTTGAACCGAGCGCGGTGATGCCCGCGGCTCTCTTGTTTTCCGGCTTTCACCGGGCGCATTGACGCGCGCCTTGAGGGATAGCGTGGCAATCCCTAACAAAGCGGACGCGCAGCAGATGCGTTTTTAGATGCGGTTACGGCATGGGTTTTTCGTTACGTCAGCTTGTGCGTGTGCAGGCAAGGATCCGGCAACCATATGGGACCGCTTGCATTGCCGCGATGTCGCCGATAGTTTCGGGTTGCTTAACCCGTCTCTTCGACTTTTTCCGCCGCAAACATCGTTCGAAGACCCGCCACGATCGAGAGTTTTGATCGCGATGCGTAAAATACTGCTTGCACTGAGTGGCCCTGATTGTTCTCGGCGCCGCTGCGGCTGCGGTTTTCGCAGTGCAGTACCGTCCCGACCGCGCCGTCCGCGTCGCGACCGAATACATCGCCCACACGCTCTGCACGGCGACCTTCGTCTCCAATCTCGATCCCGATCAGGTCTATCGCGAAGCATTGCGGCCCGCGCGCGGCATCCGCCTGCTCAACCGCGGCATCCGCTACAATGTCGACAAGCTGCGCAAGGAAGTGACGGTCGACTTCCTGCGCAACTTCGACGGCTACGCGGTGTTTCGCGGCGAGAGCGGCTGCGTGATCGGGCACGACGGTGAGTACATTCCGCCGATCATGGACCCGAACCGGAGCGAGGAAATCGCGTCGGTGTTGCCCGACATTTCCGGGCCTGAGGTCGTCGAGCCGAAGAACGACAAGCTGAAGGCCGCGCTCGACCGCGCTTTCGCCGAGCCCGAGCGTGGGCCGCGTCGTCACACCAAGGCAGTCGTCATCCTGCATAACGGCAAGATCATCGCCGAACGTTACGCTCCGGAGATCAACATCGATACGAGCTTGCTCGGCTATTCGATGTCGAAGTCGGTCGTCAACGCGTTCGTCGGCATTCTGGTTCGCCAGGGCAAGCTCAAGGTCGACGGCCCCGCGCCGGTCGATGAGTGGAAGGACGCCAGCGATCCGCGTCACGTCATCTCGATCGAGAACCTGATGCGGATGACGAGCGGCCTCGATCTCGACGAGACCAATTCGGGCTTCGATCCGGCCTCGCAAATCCTGTCGCTCGAAGGCGACATGGCCGGCGCTTCTGCACGCGCGCCGCTGAAGGCGCTGCCGGGTATTCGCTGGCATTACTCGAGCCCGAGCACGTTGATCCTGTCGCGCATCGTCAAGAACAACGTCGGCGGCCAAGCCGATGCCGTCGAACGGTTTGCGCGGCGCGAGCTGTTCGGGCCGCTTGGCATGAAGGGGATGACGCTGGAGTTCGACGGGGCCGGCGCGCCGGTCGGCTCGACGTTCTTCCTTGGCCGGGCGCGCGACTGGGCGCGGTTCGGAGAGCTCTACCGCCTCGACGGCGTCGTCGAAGGAAAGCGTATCCTGCCCGAGGGCTGGGTGAAGTGGTCGGCAACGCCGACCGCCGAATCCCCCGAAGGTTATGCCGCGGGCTTCTGGACCAACCGGGGCGACAGCCGTGGCGCGAAAACGCGCGTGAAAGAAGGCTTCCCGCCTGATTCCTTCATGGCAGTCGGTGCCCTCGGCCAGCGCGTCGTGATCGTGCCATCGAGCAATCTGGTGGTGGTCCGGATGGGCGTGACCCAGGACTTTTCCAGCTCGGACTACGGTGTGGCCCGCCTCGTCTCCGACGTCATCGCCGCGATCGGTAACGGCACTTGACCCTCTTTGAGCGCGCGTCCGCCTAGCCTATAAGGCCTGATGGATTCCTTGGCCCCGCACATGCGCCCGGAGCGTTCGTTCCAGGGCTTCATTCTCGCCCTGCAGCGTTTCTGGGCGGAGCAAGGCTGCGTCATCCTGCAGCCCTACGACATGGAGATGGGCGCAGGGACGTTTCACCCGGCGACCACGTTGCGCGCGCTCGGACCAAAGCCCTGGAAGGCGGCCTACGTGCAGCCGTCACGCCGCCCGAAGGACGGCCGTTATGGTGAAAACCCCAACCGGTTCCAGCACTATTACCAGTTCCAGGTGATCATAAAACCGTCGCCGCCGAACCTGCAGGAGCTTTACCTGCGGTCGCTCAAGGTGATCGGCATCAACTCCGGCATCCACGACATCCGCTTCGTCGAGGACGATTGGGAGAGCCCGACGCTCGGCGCCTGGGGACTCGGCTGGGAATGCTGGTGCGACGGCATGGAGGTCTCGCAGTTCACTTATTTCCAGCAGGTCGCCGGCTTCGAGTGCGCACCCGTGTCCGGCGAATTGACCTACGGTCTCGAACGTCTTGCTTTGTATGTGCAGGGCGTCGACCGCTTTCACGACATCAATTTCAACGGCCGCGATGGCGCCGAGAAGGTCACTTATGGCGATATCTTTCTGCAAGCCGAGCAGGAATATTCCAGGCACAACTTCGAATATGCCGACACCGGGATGCTGTTCGAGCAGTTCAAGATGGCCGAAAATGCCTGCCGCAAATATCTCGAAGTTGGCTGGAAGGCCAGCCACAACGCCAAACAACATCTGATGGCGCAGCCCGCCTATGATCAGTGCATCAAGGCGAGCCACGTCTTCAACCTGCTCGATGCGCGCGGCGTGATTTCCGTCACCGAGCGGCAGAGCTACATCTTGCGCGTACGCGAACTGGCAAAAGCGTGCGGCGAAGCCTGGTTACACACAGAAGGGGGAGGAACCTCATGAGCGAAGTGCCAAGCATTGGCGGCCGTGCGCCGCTGCCGATCGACGTCGAAGCGGGCAAGGATTACTACTGGTGTGCCTGCGGCAAGTCGTCGAAACAGCCGTTCTGCGACGGCACCCACAAGGGTTCGACGTTCTCGCCGATGAAGTACACCGCCGACAAGACCGGCCGCGTGTTCTTTTGTACCTGCAAGCGCACCAGCAAGCAGCCGCTGTGCGACGGTACGCACAAGACCTTGCCGGCGTAATCGTGACGATTGCGCCAGCCTAGTTCCTCGTCCTGAGGGGCGCTGCCATAGGCGAGCGAAGCGACGCCGTTCTTCGAACGGCTATAGGCGAGCGAAGCGACGCCCGTTCTTCGCACGGCTATGGCGCGTCTCGAAGGATGAGGCCGAAAGTTCAGTCTGGCGGCCTCTGGTTCGAGGTGCCTGTCTTAGCTCTTTGAGCTGCGACGGGCTCCTCACCATGAGGATAAAGTCACATCGTTAGAAACAACCGAATGCCTGAGCTCCTCCTCGAATTGTTCTCCGAAGAAATTCCCGCACGCATGCAGGGGCGTGCGGCCGATGACTTGCGCCGCCTCGTCACCGAGAAGCTTGTCGCCGAGGGCCTGGTCTATGAAGGTGCAAGTGCGTTCGCGACGCCGCGGCGTCTCGCGCTCACCGTTCACGGCATCCCGGCGCGCCAGCCCGATTTGAAAGAGGAGCGCAAGGGACCACGTGTCGGCGCGCCCGACGCCGCGATCCAGGGATTTTTGCGTGGCGCCGGCCTGAGCTCGCTCGACGAAGCGAAGATCGAGAAGGATCCCAAGAAAGGCGAATTCTACGTCGCGCTGATCGAGAAACCCGGCCGCGCCGCGATCGACGTGATCGCGGAATTCCTGCCCGTGATGATCCGCTCCTTTCCCTGGCCGAAATCGATGCGCTGGGGCAAGCGCTCGGAAAAATCAGGTTCGCTGTCGTGGGTGCGGCCGCTGCACTCGATCGTCGCGACGTTTGGTCTCGAGACCGAGGATCCCGAGATCGTGCGCTTCGATGTCGATGGCGTTACCAGCGGCAACGTCACCCGCGGCCATCGTTTCCTGGCACCGGCCGAGTTCAGCGTGCGCCGCTTTGTCGACTACGATGCAAAACTGCTCGACGCCAAAGTCGTGCTCGACGCCGACAGGCGCAAGGACGTCATCTTGAGCGACGCGAAGAACCTCGCGTTCGCGCAAGGTTTCGAACTGGTCGAGGATCCTGCGCTGCTTGACGAAGTTGCGGGTCTTGTCGAATGGCCAGTGGTGCTGATGGGTTCGTTCGACGAAAGCTTTCTAGCTATCCCGCAGGAAGTCATTCGCGCAACGATCCGCACCAATCAAAAATGCTTTGTGGTGCGCGATCCGACGACGGGCAAGCTCGCCAACAAGTTCATCCCTGTCGCCAATATCGAAGTGCCCGATGGCGGCAAGACCATTGTCGCGGGCAACGAGCGCGTCATCCGCGCGCGGCTGAGCGACGCGAAGTTCTTCTATGAGACCGACCTGAAGACGAAGCTCGAAGAACGGCTGCCGAAGTTCGAGAACATCGTGTTTCACGAGAAGCTCGGCACTCAGGCCCAGCGCATTGCTCGCATCGAGCGGCTTGCGGCCGAGCTGGCTCCACTGGTCGGCGCCGACGTCGCTAAGGTCCGGAGGGCGGCAAAACTGTGCAAGGCGGATTTGTTGACCGAGGTGGTCGGCGAATTTCCGGAGACACAGGGCCTGATGGGTAAATATTACGCGCTGGCGCAAGGCGAGGACCCATCTGTCGCCGCCGCGAGCGAGGACCATTACAAGCCGCAAGGACCGAACGACCGGGTGCCGGCCGATCCCGTGTCGATTGCGGTCGCGCTTGCCGACAAGATCGACACGCTGGTTGGATTCTGGGCGATCGACGAAAAGCCGACTGGCAGCAAGGATCCCTATGCCTTGCGGCGCGCGGCGCTGGGGGTGATCAGGATCGTGCTTGAGCGCGGGTGCCGCGCGCGTCTCGGCGATATCATTCTCGACGGTTTGCTGCCGTTTCGGCTGGCCGCCATCCATCATGAAGCCGATCCCGACCGCACGTTGTTTCAGGGTATGGCAGCGCGAACGGATCTTAGGGAGCTTCGTGGACAGTGGTCGGACTACATCGGCGCGCGGGGGGGCGTGGTCCGCGAGCGCGAAGAGTCGGTCGCGACTGTGTTGCGCGGCGATCTCCTCGTCTTCTTCGCTGACCGGCTGAAGGTGCAATTGCGCGAGCAGGGCGCGCGTCACGATCTGGTCGACGCCGTGTTTGCGCTCGAGGGCCAGGACGATCTCGTCGCCATCGTTCGCCGTGTCGAAGCACTCGGAAAATTCCTCGACACCGACGACGGCAAAAACCTGCTTGCCGGTTTCAAGCGTGCAGCGAACATCCTGCGGATTGAAGAGAAGAAGGACAATCATGCCTATGACGGCACGGTCGACGCCGCGTTGTTGAAACAGGACGAAGAGAAGGCGCTGGCGCGCGCGATCGCTCGGGCAAGAACGGAGGCAAGTGCGGCAGTGGCCAAGGAAAATTATGCCGAAGCCATGACTGGGATGGCGAAGTTGCGGCCAGCTGTTGACGCGTTCTTCGACAAGGTCACCGTCAACGCCGATGACAAGGCATTGCGCGAGAACCGCCTGACGCTGCTCAACGAAATCCGTGTTGCGACACGTGCGGTGGCGGATTTCTCCAGGATCGAAGGGTGAGAGCTTACTCCACCACCTGCATCACCTTGCGCGTCTTGGGGTCGACCAGCACCGTGCGGTCGTTGACGATGGTGTATCGATATCGGGTCGCTCCGAAGCGCTCGGGCACATCATAGTAAGTCACGCCGATATCGGGCAGCGTGGTGCCGATCCGGATCTCACCCGGAACACTATAGGACGGTGTCTGTTCCTCGACTACATAGCTTCGGAAGTTTCTGCCCTGATCAGCCGCGATCCCGTTGTCGAGGTCGCCCCGCGGTCCTGCCGAGCCGATGGTCGTGCCTGGAGCAAGGCTTGTATCCTGTGCGCTCGCGGCAACCGGCAAGCCGATAGCGCTGGCAAATAGTGCGGCGATGAATGCTGAATTTCGCATCATGAAACTCCCCATTGCGATTGCAGACACCGGGTCGCGCGTCATGCGTGACACCTGGCCGTCAATCGACAAGGAGACGTCATCGTTCCCGGCGCGCGCAGGTCATCACGCGCTCGTCACGTGATTTTCCGCCACGATTAGGTGGGGCTTGCGGGAACCCATGCTATCGTCAATCAGTTCCCGAACTTAAGGTGGCGCCGTACCGCGACAATTCGTGTGTGCTGCCAAAAACCTTCGCGCGTCACAATCTGTAACACGAGGAAACATTCGATGACCTTCGGCGTCGCCCATATTCAGCCGGTTGTGGCCCTGATCGCCGGTATCCTGATTCTGATCATACCGCGGCTGTTGAACTACATCATTGCGATCTATCTGATTTTCGTCGGCATCGTCGGGTTGGGGATCATCCGATAGTCGAACGAGAGGTCGAGCAGGTCGTTCGGCGTTTGCGCCTGCGCCATGCTGCACTGCTTGCCTGCGACCGAAAAAGAGTGTTGTAACCGGCAACCCTTCCGGAACCTTCACGCCATTTTTTGACGAGAGCCATGCCCAAAGCGAAAGCGGCCAAAGCGAAACCCCAAACTTCCCGCGCCTCGGTGTCCAGCACCAAGGCCAAGGTCGCGCCGAAGAAATCCGCCGCACGCAAGCCAATCGCCAAAGCGCGTGGGGTCGCCGCTGCATCAAAGGTCGCGACCGCCAAGGCCGGCAAGTGGGTCTATGGTTTCGGCGACGGTCGCGCCGAAGGGCGCGCAAAGATGCGGGACACGCTCGGCGGCAAGGGCGCCAACCTGGCCGAAATGGCGAGCCTCGGCCTGCCGGTACCGCCCGGCTTTACCATCACATCGGACGTCTGCAACTACTATTACGCACACGACAAATCCTACCCGAAGGATCTCAAGCAGCAGGTCGAGAGGGCGCTCGATCAGGTCGGCAAACTGACCGGCAAGACATTCGGTGACCCGAGTAATCCCCTGCTGGTGTCGGTGCGCTCAGGCGCCCGTGCCTCAATGCCGGGCATGATGGACACCGTGCTGAACCTCGGGCTCAACGACCAGACCGTGGAAGCGCTGGCCGAACTGTCCGGCGACCGCCGGTTTGCCTACGACAGCTATCGCCGTTTCATCACGATGTACTCCGACGTGGTGCTCGGCTTTGAGCATCACAATTTCGAGGACATTCTCGATACTTTCAAGGATGGCCAGGGCTATCAATCCGACACCGACGTCACTGCGGACGACTGGGTGGAACTGGTCGGCCGCTACAAGGACGCGGTGCTGCGCGAGACCGGCGAGGAGTTCCCGCAAGATCCGCACGCGCAGTTGTGGGGCGCAATCGGCGCAGTGTTTTCGTCCTGGATGAACGCGCGCGCGGTGACGTATCGCCGCTTGCACGATATCCCGGAGTCGTGGGGCACCGCGCTCAATGTGCAAGCCATGGTGTTCGGCAACCTCGGCGACACCTCCGCGACGGGCGTTGCCTTCACGCGCAACCCTTCGACCGGCGCGAAGCAACTTTACGGCGAGTTCCTGATCAACGCGCAGGGCGAGGACGTCGTCGCAGGCATCCGCACGCCGCAGGAGATCACCGAAGCCGCGCGCAAGGAGGCGGGCTCCGACAAGCCGTCGATGGAAGCGGCGATGCCCGATGCCTTCAAGGAGCTGACGCGGATCTATACGCTGCTCGAGAAGCACTACCGTGATATGCAGGACATGGAGTTCACGGTCGAGCGCGGCAAGTTGTGGATGCTGCAGACCCGCAACGGCAAGCGCACCGCGCGCGCGGCGCTTCGCATCGCGGTCGAGCTCGCCAACGAAGGTCTGATCAGCCGGAAGGAGGCGATCACCCGTGTCGAGCCGGCGTCGCTCGACCAGCTGCTGCATCCGACCATCGATCCCGTCGCGAAGCGTGACGTGATCGCGATCGGCCTGCCAGCATCGCCCGGCGCCGCGTCGGGTGAGATCGTGTTCTCATCAGAGGAGGCGGCCAAGCTGCAGTCCGATGGCCGCAAGGTCATTCTGGTGCGGATCGAGACCAGCCCAGAAGACATTCACGGCATGCACGCCGCCGAAGGCATTCTCACCACGCGTGGCGGTATGACCTCGCATGCCGCGGTCGTTGCGCGTGGCATGGGTAAGCCCTGCGTCTCCGGCGCCGGCACTATTCGCGTCGATTATGGCCGTGGGCTGATGGCGGTCGGCGGCCGCACTTTCAAAGCCGGCGACGTCATTACGATCGACGGCGCCATGGGCCAGGTGCTGGCCGGTCGCATGCCGATGATTGAGCCCGAATTGTCAGGGGAGTTTGGCACGCTGATGTCGTGGGCCGACGAGGTTCGCAAGCTTGGCGTGCGCACCAACGCCGACACGCCGGCGGACGCTCGCGTTGCCATGAAGTTCGGCGCCGAGGGCATCGGCCTGTGCCGCACGGAGCATATGTTCTTCGAGGAGACGCGCATCCGTACCGTGCGCGAGATGATTCTCGCCGACGACGAGCAGCAGCGCCGGGCCGCGCTGGCAAAGCTGCTGCCGATGCAGCGTGCCGACTTCGTCGAGTTGTTCGAAATCATGCAAGGTATGCCGGTGACGATCCGCCTGCTCGATCCACCGCTGCATGAGTTCCTGCCGCACACGCAAAGCGAGATCGAGGAAGTGGCCCGCGCGATGAACGCCGATCCGCGCCGCCTGCAGGACCGCGTGCGGGAGCTATCCGAGTTCAATCCGATGCTCGGTTTCCGCGGTGTGCGGCTTGCGATTGCCTATCCCGAAATTGCGGAGATGCAGGCGCGCGCGATCTTCGAGGCCGCCGCAGTCGCGGGCAAGCGCACCGGGAAACCGGTGATTCCGGAAGTGATGGTACCACTCATCGCGACCAAAGCCGAACTCGACATGATCAAGGGCCGAATCGAAGCCACTGCACAGGCGGTGATGAAAGACCAGAACACCAAGCTGACCTACCAGGTCGGCACAATGATCGAGCTGCCGCGTGCCGCGCTGCTTGCCGGCGAGATTGCACGCTCGGCCGAGTTCTTCTCGTTCGGCACCAATGACTTGACGCAGACGACGTATGGCATCAGCCGTGACGATGCCGGTGGTTTCCTCGGCACCTACATCTCGAAAGGCATTTTTGCGGTTGATCCGTTCATTTCGCTCGACCGCGACGGCGTCGGCGAACTCATCAAGATCGGCGTCGCGCGGGGCCGCAAGACGCGCCCCGGGCTCAAGGTCGGGATCTGCGGCGAGCACGGTGGCGATCCGGCATCAGTCGCGTTCTGCCACGACATCGGCCTCGATTATGTGTCGTGCTCGCCCTACCGCGTGCCGATCGCGCGACTCGCGGCAGCTCAGGCGGCACTCGGCAAGAGCGCCACGAGCCAAGCGTAGGGCAAGTCGCATCCGGGTTTCATTTCGGGACGCGTTGCGTTAGCGCCAGTTCCACTATCATCGGGTAGAACTGCACGCGGTGATCTTCACCGCGCGTTTACCACTTCGTGCCACGCGCCGTTTACCACTATATCTGAAGTGATGGTACGAGAGCACACGTGAGGTTGCGTGTGACGCGCGTGCATCGGTGCTTAACGCCCTCGCAACTTTAATTCGATAACACCAGAAACGATCGAATTGCATTCAACATGCTGAATCGATCGTGTGAGTGTTAGCGTAGCGTTGCGTAAGAGTAGCGTATCGATGTCACGTTCGCGTGCCCGGCCGAAGGGTGCGCACCCCGTATCCTTCGGCCTCTTCCTGCTGGTGTTCGGATTTTTTCCGAATGCGACCGGCTTTCAGGACATCGGTGCATTGCTTGCGCGTCAGCCCGGCGTTGCCGAGCGCTGGCAGAAGCAGGTGTTACTGCCCTCGATCAGTACAGTGCAGGTCGCGACCTTCAATTTCGCGCGGCCTATCGGGACTTCGTCGCCGCCGACGGCTTACGAGCGTTTCGCCAATCGCGAACATCAGCAACTCGATGTGACCGGATCCGTCTCGCGCAGCCCGCTCGAGCAGATCATGCGCCGTCTGCAGCCATCGGATTTCCCCACCGTGAACCGCGCGAACAAGGGGGATCGCCTCGCGCCGGTTGCAGCGACCCCCGAGCCGCTCGAGCCGATCCTGTGGGCCGATGGGTCGATGTCGCCCGGCTCGCTCGAGGTCGCTTCCGTCGTGCTGCCGAGCGAACCTGTCGTGACCCAGGGACAGCACCGGCTGACCGACGCGGCTCCGGCCAGCGTCGAAGCTGCGCCAGCCAACGAAAATGCCGCCGTGCGGCCGCTCGATCCCGAACTCGAAGCCGCGCTGAAAGATGCTCCGCTCCCGCAATACGACACATCGTCGTTGCTGGAGGATCGTCCGCTCACTGCGTCCCAGAACGGCGAGGGTGTAAACGAGGCTGGCGCCACCAGCTGGACGGAGGACAATTTCACCGCGCAGACCACGCGACTCTATTTCGGCCGTTCCTCGCTCGGCATTTCGGGTGAAGGCCTGTCGCGTTGGGAACCGGGCGCGGAGCCGCTGCTCCTGACCGATCCGGACATGAAGGTCTCTTCGCTCGATCCCACAGCGCCGATCACCGAGGGAACCTCGGTCGCGGGCAAGGGCGAGGTCACGGGCGAAGACCAGAGGCCGAAAACACCGGCCGAGCGGCTCGGCCTCGACGAGAGGGCACGCACCAAGGCCGAGAAGTGCTTGGCCGAAGCCGTTTATTTCGAGTTGCGCGGCGAGAAGGTTCGCGGCCAGATCGCGGTCGCCCAAGTGGTGATGAACCGTGTGTTCTCGGGCTACTACCCGAACACGGTGTGCGGGGTGGTTTATCAGAACAAGAACCGGCATCTCGCCTGCCAGTTCACGTTCGCCTGCGACAACGTCCGCGACGTGATCGAGGAGCCCGATATGTGGGACCGCGCGAAGCGCATCGCGAAGGCGATGCTCGACGGCCAGCTTTGGCTGCCGGAAGTCGCGAAGTCCACGCACTACCATGCCTATTGGGTTCGGCCGTCCTGGGTCCACGAGATGAAGAAGATGTACAAGTACGGCGTGCACACCTTCTATCGACCAGTGGCATGGGGCGATGGCAGCGAGGCGCCAAGCTGGGGCACCGCGGCGCAGACCGCCGCCATCACCGCCGAGCTCTCGGCGGTGAAAGAGTAGTGCGACGCAAGCTTTCGTTAACCTTCGATCGCTCGCATTTTACTAAATAACTTAAGCCAGCCGTTTCGTTTCATCGCTAGAACTCGCAGCGGGTGAAGCAATCCTTGTGGGACAGGGATTTCGATGAAGCGCGAGATCAGGATGGACGCACTGGTCCGGACCGCGGTCGCGACTGCGATTGCGGTGACGATCTCTGCTGTGATCTCGCTGGTTTCGACCGCGCTGGTGTTTGGCCTCGACATGAGCGCGGCCGTCACGGTCGCTGCCGTCTACAAGTTTGGCCTACTGGCTGCGGTGATCGTGCCATTGAGCATCTGTCCGTTCATGCGCTACCCGACCATCGTCGCGGTTAGTGATCTCGATCGCGCCCAGGCCGAGCTTCGTCGCGTGGCGCAGACCGACCAGCTGACCGGCCTGCTCAACCGCCGCGGCTTTTCCGCCGCAGCCCAACTTGTAATCTCTACGCAAGGGCGCAACGCCGCCAACGCGGTGTTGATGCTGGACGCTGACTTCTTCAAGGATATCAACGACCGTTTCGGCCACGACTTCGGCGATGCGGCCCTGGTACATATCGCCAACATCATCCACGACATGTCGCTCGGCACGCCCCACATCGCTGGCCGCCGCGGCGGTGAGGAGTTCATCGTGCTGATGCCCGGCGCCGGCAAGACCGAGGCGATCAGCTTCGCCGAATCCGTGCGTGCCGCCTGCGCCGGCGGGTTGCTGTCGTATGGCGCGAAGACCGCCCTGGTGACCATGAGCATCGGGGCAGCATCGTCCGAAGGCCGCAACGCAACGCTCGCGAGTCTCATCAGCGAGGCGGATGCCGCGCTCTATCAGGCCAAGCAGGATGGCCGCAACCGCGTGGTGTTCGCGCCGTCCACCGAACGCGCGGCGGCTGCGGCTTGAGCTCGCGGCAGCTCACAGCTCCTTCGTGAAATAGGACCTCCGGATCCCGCCGCCGATCGTCTTGTTGCTGGCTTCCGTCGCAACCTCCTCGCGCAACAGCCGATATCCGGCACCGCGGTAGAGCGCCAGCGCCTCGGGCTGCAGCTCGGATGTGCTGAGATCGAGACGCTTGAAGTTTCGCCGCCGGCATTGATCTTCGGCAAACGCGAGCATTGTGCGCGCGATGCCACGGCGACGCTGGTCCGGATCGACGTACATGCGCCGAAGCTCCATCGCGTCAGGGCCGCTCTGCTCGAGCCCGAACATGCCGACGACATCATCACCATCGATCGCGACCCAGAAGCCGCCGTTGCGTTCGCGGTAGTAGTCATCGATGCGGTCGATCTCCTCGGCGAGCGATCGTTCGATATAGGCCTCGAATTGCTCCTTCATCGCCGCAGGCGCCAGCAGGCGGTTGACGCGGACGAACAGCCCGCGCACCCGCGCGGCGTGCGCTGGCTGGAAGGAAGTGATTCTAAGGCTCAAGCCTCGATATCCAGGGCGACGTCGAAGTTCGGCGCCGAATGCGTCAGCGCGCCCGACGAAGCGTAGTCGACGCCGGTTTTGGCGATCGCGGCAATCGTCTCTTCGGTGACGCCGCCGGAGGCTTCCAGCACCACGCGGCCGGCCGCGATCTTCACGGCCTCGGTGAGCTCCGGGATATCCATGTTGTCGAGCAGCACGACGTCAGCAAGGCCGGTGTCGATCACCTCGCGGAGCTGTGCCAGCGTGTCGACCTCGATCTCGATGGTGACGAGATGGCCGGCATGCGCGCATGCGCGCTCCAGCACCTGGCGCACGCCACCGGCGACCGCGATGTGGTTGTCCTTGATCAGGATGGCGTCGTCGAGGCCGAAGCGATGGTTGAAGCCGCCGCCGCACCGCACAGCATATTTTTCCAGCGCGCGTAGCCCAGGCGTCGTTTTTCGCGTGCAGCAGATGCGAAGGCCAGTGCCTTCGGTGTGGCGGACGTAGTCCGAAGTCAGCGTCGCGATTCCCGACAGGTGGCCGACGAAATTCAGCGCGACGCGCTCACCCCCGAGAATGGCGCGGGCTGGACCTGCAAGCGTCAGCAATGGTGCGCCCTCATCGACGCTCGCGCCGTCGCGCACATGAGCTTCGACGTCAACGTCCGGCGACAGCAGGCGAAACGCTGCGGCAGCGAGCGGCAGACCCGCGACGACGCCGCTTTGCCGCGCCACCATCACCGCGCGGGCGCGCGCGCCCTCGGGGATGGTCGCGTTCGAGGTGATATCGCCGGCGCGGCCGAGATCCTCGTCGAGGGCGCGTCGCACGGCGTCGTCGATCGCGAGCGGCGACAGGAATGCGTCGGGGTGCTGAAGTTTTGGAGCGTCAGGCATGGAGAGATATTACACCAGCGCGGCGGCGCGGCATGAGACGTCGGCGCCCAGGGAAGTGGCGATCTCGCGTGCCTCCGAGAGAGTGGTCATCGTGCGGTGCCGGAGCTTCGCGTCTTCCTGCGGATAATCGGACCGATAATGCCCGCCGCGGCTCTCGTGGCGCGACCAGGCGGCCGTCGCAACGAGCAGCGCCGTCGTTGCCATGTTGCGCAAGTTGGCGTTGGTTGCACCGGCCTCGGTGATAGCGAAGGTGCGGATCGCGTCAGCGAGATCGTCACCATTCCTGATGACGCCGACATGTGAGCTCATGGCGTTGCGGAGATTCTGCTCGGCAAGCTTCGGCAGGACGGCATTATAGGCGGGCGCTTGCGGCAGCAGCGGCTTCGCCACAAAGGCACGGCCGTCGATGTCTTCGGCGATACGCGCGGCGAACACGACCGCTTCGAGCAGCGAGTTCGAGGCAAGCCGATTGGCGCCGTGCGCGCCGGTTGACGAGACTTCGCCGCCGGCCCAAACGCCGTCGATCGAGCTGCGGCCGCGCGTATCGACTGCGATGCCGCCCATGTGATAGTGCGCGGCCGGCGCGATCGGGATCGGTTGCAGCGCCGGATCGATGCCGGCAGCCATGCAGCTCCCGTAGACCGTCGGGAATTTTACTGCAAACTTGTCGCCGATCGCCTCGCGGGCATCGAGAAATGCACCGCGGCCCGCTGCGATCTCGGCGAACACGCCGCGCGCAACGATGTCGCGGGGTGCGAGCTCGGCGAGCGGATTGATCGCGAGCATGAAGCGCTCGCCCTTGTTGTTGATCAGGGTCGCGCCTTCGCCGCGCAATGCTTCGGTGGCGAGCGGCGCGGGATCGCGGCCGACCATGATCGCGGTCGGGTGGAACTGGACGAATTCCGGATCGGCGATGACGGCGCCGGCGCGGGCTGCAATGGCGAGGCCGAGGCCGCTGGCCTCAGTCGGGTTCGTCGTCACCGCGTAGAGATGGCCGATGCCGCCGGTGGCAAGCACGACCGCGCGGGCGGCGATCGTCACCGCACGTGCGGTCGGATCATCGGCGCGGCGCAGCCGCAGGCCGGTCACCGCGTTGTTCTCGGTGAGCAGCGCTTCGGCAATGAAGCCCTCGACGACACGGATCGACGGCGTGTTGCGGACGGCTTCGATGAGAGCGGAGATGATGGCTTTGCCGGCGCGGTCGCCCTGTACATGGACGATGCGGCGCGCCGAATGGGCGGCTTCGCGGCCGACCGCGAGCTTGCCTTCGAGGTCGCGGTCGAACGGCACGCCGTAGCTGAGCAGGTCATGGATGCGGGCGCCGGCTTCGCGGGCAAGCCCCAGCGCGATCTGCTCGTCGACCAGGCCGGCGCCGGCCGCAATCGTGTCGGCGGCATGAGCTTCCGGCGTGTCGCCTTCGGCTACGGCGGCTGCAACGCCGCCCTGTGCCCACGCCGTCGATGCGCCCTCGCCGAGCGGCGCTGCGGCGATCACGGTGACGGGACGGGGGCAAGCTTCAGCGCGCAGAACAGGCCGGCGAGCCCGCCGCCGACGATGACGACGTCGTCGACGCCACGCGACAAGTTGTCGAACACTGGGCTCATGGCATTGCTCCTGGCACGTCGCGCCGTTCAGCGGCGTCTTCAGCTCTTCAGGTGGATCATGCGCTCGACCGAACGCCGCGCCTTGTCCACGATCATCGGATCGATCGTGATTTCCTCGCGCATGTTGACGAGGCTATCGAGGATCTTCGGCAGCGTGATCCGCTTCATGTGCGGGCAGAGGTTGCACGGCCGCACGAACTCGACGTCGGGCAACTCGGCCTGCACGTTGTCGGCCATCGAGCACTCGGTGACCATCACCACGCGCTTCGGGTGGTTCTTGCGCACCCAGTCGATCATGTGCGCGGTCGAGCCGGTGAAGTCGGCCTCCGCGATCACGTCGGGCGGGCATTCGGGATGCGCGATGATCTGCACCGACGGATCGGCGTCGCGATACATCTTCAGCTCGGCGCCGGTGAAGCGCTCGTGCACCTCGCAGGCGCCCTTCCAGGCGATGATGCGCACCTTGGTCTGCGACGCCACGTATTTCGCGAGATACTGGTCGGGCACGAAGATCACGGTGTCGACGCCGAGACTTTCGACGACCTCGACCGCATTCGACGAGGTGCAGCAGATGTCGACCTCGGCCTTCACGTCGGCCGACGTGTTGACATAGGCGACCACCGGCACGCCCGGAAAACGCTCGCGCAGCAGGCGGACGTCTTCGCCGGTGATCGAGGCGGCGAGCGAGCAGCCGGCGCGCGAATCCGGGATCAGCACGGTCTTGTCCGGATTGAGGATCTTCGAGGTCTCGGCCATGAAGTGTACGCCGCACTGGACGATGACGTCGGCGTCGACCTTGGTCGCCTCGCGGGCGAGCTGCAGCGAGTCGCCGACGATGTCGGCGACGCAGTTGAAGATCTCCGGCGTCTGATAGTTGTGCGCGAGGATGACGGCGTTGCGCTCTTTCTTCAGCTTGTTGATCGCCGAAACATAGGGCGCCATCAGCGGCCACTCGACCGGCGGGATCACCGCCTTGACGCGATCATAGAGGTGCGCGGTCTCGCGCTCGATCTCCGGCGTCCACTCGAGCTCCGGCGTCGGCAGCGAGCGCGCCTCGCGCATTGCGGGGCGGGTTGCGCCGCCGCGATTGCGGTGAGAGAAATCCTCCGGTCCAAACACTCCGACCATCGGCATGGCGAGAACCTCCCGGCAGTATATATATGCTCAAAATGAGCATATATGAGGTCTAATAAATCCGGCCAGGATGGCCGGCATTCCCAGTCCTTCGGACGTCGTCTACTCCCTCGGCTTCCAGCCAGCGTATCGTGAGAAACGCCTTGAGGCCTCAGCCGGTTCGGTGCTCGTTTGTTAACTCGTTATTCTCATATCGAGCAAAACAGCATATAACACGTCGGTGACGGCCACGCCAGAGCAGCGTGCCCAAAAATAACGATGGCTGCCTCCTCGTTTTGCATTGCTGGGGGGAAGGGTGCTCGCCGCCTAAGGGCATGCGCGGCGTCATGCCCGCGAAAGAGGGCATCTAACCGCCCAGGTTTGCGGCCACTGCTACGAGGACTGATCGCCCGACAAGCAGGGCATCTAATGGCTACCGGCTAAAAGGACAAACAGAATTCACTCTCGCGGCAGGTTTTGCCCGAGCTTTGCTCTTGGTCTCGCGCCTCTGAATAAAGAGGGCGCAGGGAAAGCCGGATGCCGACCGCATCCGATGGCCTCGCGTGCGAAATTGATAGAAATGCACACAAGCTTCAGTCACCACAGGATGAGCCGGACATCCGGCTTTCCCTGCATGACGGACGTTTAAGGCTTATGCCGTGTGTCCCCGGAAGCGTCCTTGCCCCGTCGTTCCCGCGAACGCCTTGCGGCTCGTCATGGGGTACCATGACTTTATCTTCGCGCAACTTGACCCGATGCCAGAGTCAGGATCGCCACGGTTTTGCCTCCGCCGATTACGTCGTCCGTCGACACGCCGGTGGCTTTTCCCGCCCGCGGGACCCAGGTGAGATCCCGCCCCAGGGACAGTTCCTTTTGACGTGCCCGACGCAGCCTGCGTCCGCCATCCTCCGGCTCACGTATGTGACGATGGCCATACGTCCCTCTGCGGCCGGATTGATTCGTGCGTCTACACTAGTCGATAGTTTGCGTCAAGCGCAAATTGTGACAAGCAATGTAATATTCCTTGCATGCGGCACGAGGATCGCTACCGCGGCTCGTTGCGTGTCACGCTTTGGCGTCAACGGCGTAGCGGCCGGGGCCTTGCAGCGCGAGCAGCAGGAAGCCGCCCATGATGGCGAGGTTCTTGTAGAAGTGCGCCATGTTGCCGCCGCGCGCGGCGCCCTGCATGTCCCAGAAATTGTGGGCGAAGAATACGACGAGGATGAGGTAGACGACGAACGCGTAGGCGACCCAGCGCGTCCGGAAGCCGACCAGGATCGCGAGCCCGCCGACCAGCTGGATCGTCGCGATCACGTAGCCGAACCAGGTCGGTGGCACCATGCCACCTCCAACCATGTCGAAGAAGCGCTTCAGCGCGGCCTGGTTGAAGGTCGACCAGACGCTGACATCGCTAAAGGCAAGATAGCCGTACACGATGAACACAGCCGACAACAGGATGCGGCTAACAAGACTCAAAGCATCAGACATCTTGGTTCCTCCCCGGAAGTAACCGCCGCGCCTCGTGTTGTTGCGTGTTCTATCTTTGCGGGCGCGACTCGTCCCTCACGATAGCAACAATGCACCGAGATCGGGCTGTGCGGTAGGGGCGGTCAGCTCGATCCGCGGAACGGCGATCGTGCCTCCTTCGCGACTCCGCTTTACGCGACAGTGTTTTTCCGCCATCAGGTCTGACGAGACATCCGAAAGAATATCGGGAGGCAAGCCATGGCCACCTTCAAGGCACTGCGCATCGACAAGGCCGACAAGGGCACTACTGCCGCGATCACGCAATTCGACGAGGCTGAATTCGCTGCGCTGACGCCGGACGCCGACGTCACCGTCGCGGTCGAGTGGTCGACGCTGAACTACAAGGACGGGCTTGCGGTGACCGGCAAGTCGCCGGTGGTGCGGCGCTTCCCGATGATCGCCGGGATCGATTTCGCCGGCACCGTCGCACAGTCATCCAATCCGAACTGGAAGGTCGGCGACAAGGTCGTGTGCAACGGCTGGGGTCATGGGCGAGACCCAGCTCGGCGCCTATGCCGAGAAGGCGCGGGTGAAGGGCGACTGGCTGGTGAAGCTGCCCGATAACATCTCGACGCGCGACGCGATGGCGGTTGGCACCGCCGGCTACACCGCAATGCTCGCGGTGATGGCGCTCGAGGATCATGGCCTGAAGCCGGCTTCGGGTCCGATGGTGGTGACCGGTGCGGCCGGCGGCGTCGGTTCGGTCGCGACCGCAGTGCTCGGCAAGCTCGGCTATCATGTCATCGCCTCGACCGGCCGCCCCGCCGAGGCCGACTACTTGAAGCGGCTGGGCGCGAAAGAGGTCATCGACCGCAATGAGCTGACGGCCGCGGCACGGCCGCTGAACAAGGAGCGCTGGGCCGGCGGCGTCGATAGCGTCGGCTCGACGACGCTCGCGAACCTGCTCTCGATGACGAGCTACGGCGGCGCCATTGCGGCCTGCGGGCTCGCCGGTGGCATGGATCTGCCGTCATCGGTCGCGCCGTTTATTTTGCGGGGGGTGTGCCTTTTGGGCATCGACTCGGTGATGTGTCCGATCGAAAAACGCCGCAAAGCTTGGCAGCGACTCTCAAGCGACCTCGACCAGGCTAAACTGATTGAAATAACTAGCGAAATTTCGCTGGAGCAAGTGCCGGAATTCGCGGCAAAAATTCTTGCCGGCCAGGTCCGCGGCAGAATCGTGGTTAAAATCCGCTGACTCGTTCAGAATTTACCAACCAACCTGCGCCAATGTTGCCTTGGTTGGTATGGTAAGGAACGCGTTAAGCGCATGGTCCGGAAAAAAGTGAGTACCGATTTTCCGACAAGATCATGCGCTAACAAAGCCCCAACGCGATCCTCTGAGTCGGAGTTAGTCGCATGCTGTCGCGTAGTTTTCTGGTGGCGCTGGGCCTGGGCGCCATGCTTGGTCCGGTGGCGGCCGGCCAACTGAGTCCCGAAGAAGCCCGCCAATTCATCGCCGGCAAATATTTTGCCTTCACCTGCTTCGACGGCAGTCGCGGCAGTGGACGCATCATGAGTGACGGTTCGGTCGCAGGCACCATCCAGTTCGGTGGCAGCGGCCCGGTGCGCCTGGCGCACCTTCCGGTCAACACCATCCGGGTCAGTTCGACCGCGGTTTGCGCTTCGCTGAAGGGCATTCCGTTCGAGCCGTGCTTCAGCGTCGACAAGACCGACGAGGTCTCGTTCCGCGGTTCTGTGTCCGGCATGGGTTTCGCCTATTGCGATTTCCACAAGCACGGCAACACCATCATCGAGACGCGCTCGCGCATTCACAGCCCGCGCCGGCTCGGACCGCCCGTCGATGACGCGCTCCGCCGATGCTTCTCGCGCGGAAGTGCCGAAGAGCGAGGCCAAGGTCGAGTCGAAGCCGGAGCAGGTCACCCTGGAACTCCGCCGCTCGCAGGAGTGATTTTTTCAAATCGTGAGTTGGCTTGCGTACCTCTCCCTCGGGGAGAGGTCGACGCGCGTAGCGCGGCGGGTGAGGGGGCTCCCGCTCGCGAGTGCCCGCATCCCCTCACCCGGATTGCTGCGCAATCCGACCTCTCCCCGATGGGGAGAGGTAACTCCGCCGTTTCGCTGACTCTTCCGCTACCGTTGGGCTGGAGCCGCCATAGTGCGCTTGAACATCACGCGCTGGTAGAACCAGCCGATCGCGACCAGCACGGCGCCAAGCCCGATGAACGACAGCGCGCGGTAGACCACCTCCAGCGTCCACACATCGATGGCGAACGCCTTCAGCACCGTCAGCCCGATAACGACAGCGGCGGCAATGCGGGCGCGCTCCGATTTCACGACGAAGCCGACCGCGAGCATCAGGACGCCGAAGACGAGCCAGGTCAGCGAGTAGGTGTATTGCTCGGCGTCGCTGGTGCCGCCGAACGAGAAATCCTCGCTGTGAAAGAAGCGGCGCGCCTGCAAGGTGACGTAGAACAGCGCCAGGACCAGCGCGCCGGCGGCGATGGTGTTGGCATACGCCTTCGGGCGGTGACCCGCGACCGCGTAGGACAAGAGCAGCATCAGGACCGCCGGCAGGGCGTAGGCGAGCAGGATCAGGTTGAAGAACAAGCCGCCGATGTCGGCGTAGGTGAGCATCGGCATTTCGAGGATCAGCAAGCCGAGCACGATCAGGACCGCAGCAATCGCGGTGACGACGAGCGCGCCGATGTTGTGAATGACACTGCGGGAGCGTAACCGCAGGCGTTCGAGGCCGATCGCAAGGGCGAGCAGCGCACAGACGTCGAGCGCGACCTCGGCGAGGCCGGCACTAGCGGCATATACGTCGCCATTGTTGATGAAGTGCCGGATCTCCATGAACACCAGCAGCACGGTGAACAGGATCGCCGCCGTTTCGACTGCACGTACTGGCGCATCGTCGGCGCGTTTGCGCATCAGCCAGGCGCCGGCCCAGAACGAGGCCGCCGGAACGCCATAGCCGAGCAGCAGCCAGTTGAAGATCGGTGTCGTGCCGACGTCATTTCCGACGATGCGCGGCTCATAGCCGATCCGCGCCACGACAATGCCAGCGAGGATCGCCGCGAGCGAACGCAGGAACGGCACTGGCCGCTGCACCGAGATCCAGGCGGTGCCCAGCGACATCAGCGCGAGCGCGATAGTGAGCCAGCCTTTCTCCAGCGCGAAAGTCAGCGCCAGTGCGAGCGCGGCAAGCGTGCCGGTCGCAAACAGCGCGGTCGCGGCGACGAGGCCGGGGCGCTGCTCGCGCTTCGACAGCTGCTCGGTCGCCGCGGCAAACAGGCCGGCGACGACAATCGCGGCCAGCGTAAACGGCACCGAGCGATCGAGATGGGCGATGCGGGCGTAGAGCGCGATCAGAAGCGCTGTAGGCACGGCGACGCCGGAGGCACTCCAGATCACCGGCGCGACGGCATGGGGCGAACGGCCCTGCGCGAGGAAGCCGGACGCGCCAAAGGCGACCGCGAGGGTCGCGGCGGTGACGAGATGTGCGCCAACTGACGCATCGGTCGCGCGCGGCCCAATGCCGGGCAACGGGCCGCCCTGCAGGCCGAGCGTATCGGGTGCCGACTGCACCAGCCACGACAGGAACACGAGCGCGACGAAGACGGCGCTGGCGCCAACCGCGGCGGCCGCCGCCTCGCTGCGCCAGGCGACAGCGAGCGTCGCCGCGGTGATGACCGCAAATATCGTGAGCGAGGCATCGGAATGGCCCTGCAGCACGACCAGCAGTGCGGTGACGAGGCCGTAAACCGCGATCGATGCCGACGAGATCGGCTCGATCCGGCCCGGTTCGATCGAAGGTCCGAACATGAAACCGCACACGGCGAGCGCGGCGGCGAGCACGAATCCGACGATCGCGTGGAAGGCGTGGGGGCCGAGCGCGTCGGGGCCGCAGGGCATGCAGGGGAACGCCCAGAGCAGGCTCAGCACAATGGTGGTCACTGCGAGCCAGCGCCACAGTCTGATCCGCGCGAGGCCGAAGGATGCTGCGGTGACGACCGCGAGATAGATGTATAGCGCCCAGTAGTCAGGCTTGGCCGATGACACCAGCAGCGGCGCGATGAAGGCGCCGGCAACGCCAAGGCCCGCCAGCACCGGCCCGTGCAGCAGGGCTGCGGCGAGCGCACCGAGCGCGACCACGCCGAGCAGGATGAAGGCCGCGCCCGGCGGAAGGAAATCGTAAAGCGCATAGGCGACGTAGACGGTGCCGAAAGCGACGATAGTGCCGGCGGCGGTGAGGATCGCGGGGATGTTGGCGAGCGGGAGAGGGGCGATCTGCAAGAGCGACTCGCGGCGGCGGCTGAACTCGCCGAGACCGAGCAGCAGCACGGCGAACAATCCACCAAGCGTGACGCGCGCGCGGGGACCGAGCAGGCCCTGGTCGATCGAATATTTGACGAGGAAGAGACCGCCGAGCGCCAGCGTCAATCCGCCGACCCAAACCACCCAACGGGTGCCGATGCGTTCTTCCATGCCGGGCCTGGGCGGTGGGGCAGGCGGCGGAGGAGGTGGTGGTGGTGCAACCGGCTCTTCGGCGTGGCTTTCGGATTGTGGATACGCAATCTCGGCTGCAGCGGCTTCGGGCAGCGGCGGCGGCTCGACGGCCGTCGGCGTGGGCGCCGAGGCCGGCGTTTCGGCTTCGGCCGGAGTGGCCGGCAGCGCGGCGTCGAGGCGAGCGCGCGGATCGGTGCGGGGGCGTTCGAGCTCGGCGAGCCGCGCGCGCAAATCGCGCAGCTTGCCTTGAGTCGCGGCGGCAATGATCAACGCGACGACGGCGACCGCAAACGCAAAGAAATCAAGCATCGTTCCTCCGGCAATCCACGTCGCAATCGGCGCGCGCTGCTCGCGCGCCGCAAAGAAAGACGAAAATCAACCGCGGCCGCGCACGCGAAGACCCGGCGCGGGCCGCTCCTGCAGCACTTCGCGCCGGAATCTGAAACAGGGCCGCGGGGCGACCGCCTGTTTGTGTCGACATCTCGCCGGTTGGTTCGACCAGCGCGCCGGATTCGACCAGCCGGCGGAAATTCTGCTTGTGCAGATGGCGGCCGGAAATCGCTTCGACGGTGCGCTGCAGGTCGGTCAGCGTGAATTCGTTCGGCAACAACTCAAACACCACCGGCCGGTATTTCAGTTTCGCGCGTAACCTCGCAATGGCGGTGGCGAGGATGCGGCGATGGTCGAAGCGCATGGCCTCGCCAAGCTGCGGCAGCACCTTGCGCGCCAGCGCCGCCGGCCGGCCGTCGCGACGCGCTTCCTCGACGAGGCCGGCTTCATAAAGCAATTCGAAACGATCGAGCACGCGCTCCTCGTCCCAGCTGTCTTCGGAGCCGAAGTAGAGATGGACGCGCTGGCGACGCCCAAGGGCGCGTGTCAGGCTTGGCTCATCGGTCTGCTTCGCCCAGGCGTTCAGCGCCGGCAGGATGTCGCTCTCGAGCATCGGCGGGCGTTCCTTGCGCCAGTCCTCCCAGGGAAAGTAACGGTACCAAGGCTCGAATGCGGCACCAGGCGCCTGCGGTTGTTGCGAGGCATCGCTGATGCGGGTCAGCGCGAGATAACCGACCGAGACGATGTGCGGTCCGGTGTCACCCGGCGATGCGTGGCGGCCGCGGTCGCCGAACGAATAGAGCTGCTCGATATAGCCGAGCCTTAAACCGGTCTGCTCCTCGACCCACTCGCGCAAACCGAGCTCGAGGGTGCGGTGAGCAAGCGGATCGAACGGACCGAAGGGGAGGCCGGCGCGCGGCTCGCCGACCTGGCCTCCCGACGCGACGAGGATGCGCGGCTCGTTGCCTTCGATCGCAACGACCGCCGCGGTGAGGCCGATCTCGATGGGGGTTAGGGATTTTTCGGTCATGTGCGTGGCCGAAGGAGAGCCGCTCTTGATTCCCTGATTTTGCGCATGTCCTCTTCGGAAAACCGGTAGCCACTTTTCCGGGACATGCGCTAATCGAGCTCGATTCGGAACGGGCGGCCCTCGATGCTCATGTCGCCGGGGCCGATCTCGGTCAGGGCGTCGATCATGCGGCCTTTGCGGCCGAGCAGATCGTCGGCGTAGCCGACAATCAGCCGGTTCGGATGCGCGGTCGGCGAATCCTTGCGGATGCGGCGAGCGATGTCGATCTCCTCCCGCTCGGGGTTGAGCGCACACGCGATCGCGAACGCGCTTGCGGTGGAGCGGCTGATCCCGGCATAGCAATGGATCACCAGCGGGGCGGTACGATCCCAGCGCCGGCCGAAGTCGAGCACCTGCTCGACATGGTCGCGCTGCGGCGCGACGAAGCCGTCGACTGGCATGATGATGTCGTCCATCGAGATGACGAGATGGTTTCCCGCCGCTATCGACGGCGGCCGCTGCACCTTGTGGACGTCGGCCATCACGGTGATCAGGTGGCTCGCGCCGGTCGCCTTGACGATGTCGGGCAACAGTGCAAGCGAGCAGACGTGAATCATCTTTGGGCCCTGGTTCGTTGGGCAGGGTTATAGGTAACCGTGCCGCTCCGCGGAAGCGGTTAATCCAGCTTTAGTGACTTGAATCGGGCCAGAAACCGGCGTTCGGCGCGCAGTGCTGGCCAGGGGGTCAGGAATTCCGCTGTTGTTGCGGCCGGCAGCTTCGGCTCCTTGCCGAAGAAGCGCCGCGCCTCCGCTTCCTTGAAACCGGCAAGCCGCGTCGCCTCGAGGTAGGCGGCCCCGGCGTCCGCCGCCTTGATGCGCGCGGTGAGATCGTCGGACAGGGCTGCGGGCAGCCCGAAGCGGATATGGATCGCAGCGAGCAGGCGTCTTTCGATGGTTTTGTAGGAGCCGCCGATCACCGCCTTGAACGGCGAGATCATGTCGCCGATGACGTATTCGGGCGCGTCATGCAGCAGCGTCGCGAGCCGCACGCGCTGGTCGACGCGCGGGCTCGCCGCGCGCAGCACGGCCTCCACCAGGAGCGTGTGCTGGGCGACGGAAAAGATGTGCGCGCCATGGGTCTGCCCGTTCCACCGCGCCACGCGGGCGAGGCCATGGGCGATGTCCTCGATTTCGATGTCGAGCGGCGACGGGTCGAGCAGGTCGAGGCGGCGGCCTGACAGCATGCGCTGCCACGCGCGCATTGCGGGGGTTCTTCCGGCCGTCATGTTGCAGCGTTGGCGAGCGCGGTCTTCAGCCCGCTGTAGCTCGGCTGATCAATCGCGACCTGGTTGACGACCGCTTCGCGCAGATATTCGGCGAGGCCGGGATGACCCAGCGCGATCTTGTTCTTGCGCAGCCGCTGCACCAGCGAGCGGCGCAGCGCCTCGAGATCGCCGGTCTCGCCGAGCACGTCACGCAAACGCTCGCGCTGGCGCGCGCGATGCTTTTCGCCAACGGCGAGATCACGCAGCACGATGTCGAGCGAATTGCCGGCGACGCGGGCGAGGAAATTGGTGCGGCCCTTGGTGGCGTTCATGACGTCGTTGCGCAGATAATCGCGCACGCTGGTGACGAGTTCGTCCAACCGGGGCATGTCGATACTCGAGTGCGCGGTGTCGGGCGCGAACAGCTCGACCGGCCCGGGGATCAACAGGTTGACGCAGTCGACCTGGCATTCCGACGTGCGGCGGCCGATTGCCGGCCGCTCGACGGTCTTGTCGGGGCCGGTGCGGTAGTGCTGCGCCATGGTGAGGCTCGAACATGCCCACCAGAACGAGCCAAAAATTTCCCAGAATTTTACGCGGGCGGGGTCGATCTTCTTACCCGACGCGCGCTCGTAGCCGCGGAACAGGTCGGCATAGGTGCCGAAGCCGCCGACCGGCAGTTCGCTGCGGCCGAAGCGCCAGGAGTTGGTGCAGATCCAGCCGAGATCGCGCATGGGGTCGCCGATATGGGCGATCTCCCAGTCGAGCACCGCGACGAGGCCCTGCGGCGACACCATGATGTTGCCGTTGCGGAAGTCGTTGTGGACCAGCGTCGGCTCGAACGATCTTGGCAGGTGCTCGAGCAGCCAGCGCCCGGCAAAATCGATCATCGGCTGCGGCGTGTCGAGCGCCTGATAGCGTTCCCAGGTCTGCCGGACATAATCTTCGGGATCGACGCGGCTCAAGCGCGCGCCGAGACCGGTGGCGTCGAGGTCGATGGCGTGGATGCGCGCAAGCACCTCGCCGCACTGCTCGGCGAGTTTTGGCCTGATCACATCGAGCGATGGATCGCGCACGATGCGGGCGCCGAGCGCCTCGCCCTCGAGCCACTCCATGATGAAACCGTCGCCGAGGCCGTCGTCCGGCGTCAGCACCCAAAAGATTTCCGGCTCGGGCACGCCTGCGGCGCGCGCGGCGCGAATCAGCACCGCTTCGGTGGCGAGCCCGGGATACGTGCCATGCTTCGGGGCCGTCGCTCCGGGCGCGCCCGGCGCGCGGCGCATTGCGAGCTTGCGCTCGCCGGCGTCCGTCGCGATGACGATGCGATAGGTCTCCTGGCTCGCGCCGCCCGACAGCCGTTCGCACGAGACGAGGCCGCGGCAGCCGTCGATACGCCTGATGAGGACGGTGGCAAGGGCCTCTTCGATGCCGGCCGGCAAGATCAGTCGTCCATCTGCACGCCCTTCGGCGCGCGCTGCTTCATGAAGCCGAACATATAGCCGGCGATGCGGCGCATCTGGATTTCCTCGGCGCCCTCGGTGATGCGGTAGCGGCGGTGGTGCCGATAAATGTGCTCGAACGGCTTGTGGCGCGAGTAGCCCAGGCCGCCATGCACCTGCATGGCACGGTCGGCCGCCTCGCAGCACAGCCGGTTGGACCAGTAGTTGCACATCGAGACCTTGTCGGAGACCGAGAAGTTACCCGTGGTGTCCATGCCCCACGCGGTCTTGTGAATCAGCGCCCGCAGCATCTCGCACTGGGTCTGCAACTCGACCAGCGGGAACTGGATGCCCTGGTTGGTCGCCAGCGGCTTGCCGAACGGCTTTCGGACCGCGGCGTATTTGACTGACTCGTCGATGCAGAACTGCGCCGCGCCGAGGCTCGACGCCGCCTGGCGGATGCGGTTCTCGTTGAAGAAGTGCTGCACCACCTGAAGTCCGCGGCCCTCGCCGCCGAAGATCGTGTCATCTGGCACCCATACATCGGTGAGCGAGATGCGGCCGTGGTCGGTCGGCATGTTGAAGGTCCACAGCATCTCCTCGAGCTTGAAGCCGTCGGAGTTGGTCGGCACCAGGAACGCGGTGATGCCGCCGCCGTCGCCGGCCTTGCCGCTGGTGCGGGCGAAGATCAGGTCGTGCTTGGCCTTGTGGATGCCGGTGTTCCAGGTCTTTGCGCCGTTGATGCGCCAGCCGTTGCCATCGCGCACCGCCTTGGTGTCCATGTGGGTGGCGTCGGAGCCGTGCTCCGGCTCGGTGATACCGAAGGCAAAGCCTCTGGTGCCTTCGAGCATGCCGTCGAGCCATTCCTTCTTCTGGTCCTCGGTGCCGTAGTTGAGCATCAACAGCACGCCGACATTGTTGGCGACGATCGAGTGCTCGGTCTGCAGGTCGTTGTGCAGGCCAAGGCCTTTCGCCGCGAGGTGCTCGCGGATGATGGCCATGGCGAGATTGGTGCCCTCCTTGCCGCCAACACTCTTCGGCAGGGGATAGCGGTAGTGCCCGGCCTTGTCGGCCGTGCGCCGTGCCTCGCGCATAAGAGCTTCCCACTTCTCGTTCGGCAGGCCGTTGCGATCCCAATCGGTCCGCGCCGCCTCGCGGCGGTGGTCGAAGAAGCGGATGTTGTCATCCTTGTTCTCGAGCGGCTTGATCTCGCGCTCGATGAAGCGGTCGAGCTCGACCAGATAGTCGGCGATGTCCTTGGGGATATTGAAGTCCATGTTCTTGGCGCTCCCGGCAGTTTCTTCTTTCACCCCTATGTTGGAGGCGCGCGCCGCGGAAGTCCACCGCTCTCTAAATTCTGCGCATGTCCTTTACGGAAAACCGGTATCCACCCCCGATCAAGTCGAGGGCGTGCTTTTCCGGGACATGCGCTAGCGCCCCTTGAAGACCGGCTCGCGTTTCTCCAGAAAGCTTGCCACGCCTTCCTTGTGATCCTCCGTCTTCATCAGCTTGCGGATTGTCTCGATCGCCCACGATCCGATCTCGTGTGGATCGCCGTAGGCCGCGCGATTGAGGCCGGTCTTCATGAAGCGAAGCGCCAGCGGCGGGTTGGCCGCGATCCGACCCGCCAGCGCGTTGGCGCGCGCCATCAGCTGGTCGTGCGGGATGATCTCGGTCACCAGCCCAATGCGCAGTGCCTCCGCCGCGTCGATCACGTCGCCGGTGAACAACAGCTCGGCCGCCTTGGCCGGACCGACGATGGCAGGCAGGCGGTAGAAGCCGCCGACGTCGCTGACGAGGCCGCGCTTGATGAAGAGTTCGGCGAACCTCGCCTTGTCCGAGCAGATGCGGATGTCTGCGAACAGCGCAAGCTCCATGCCCCAGCCGACCGCGGCACCATTCACCGCGGCGATGACAGGCTTGTCGCACTCGAGCGCTGCCATCGCGGCGGGAGTCGGCCGGTGGCGCACCGCCGGTGGCTCTTCGGCGCGCTTCGAAAACGCATTCGGCCCCGCCATGATTTCGCCGACGTCGTCGCCCGAGCAGAAGGCGGGATCGGTGCCGGTGACGACGACGCATCGCACCTCAGGATCGGCGGCCGCCTTGCGAAACGAAGCTTCGAGCTGATCGTACGCCGGGAAGTTCAGCGCGTTGCGGCGGTGCGGGCGGTTCAGCGTGATGGTCGCGATGTGGTTTGCGATCGCGTACAGCACATCCTGGGTCGGTGCGGTTTCGGTCATGGCAAAGCTTCTCCGCGATCTGCTGCACTTTGTCTCGTGCGAGGTTTTGCTTTCGGTAGAGGTTTCGCTTTCGCCACGCGCGCGTGACAATGGCAGCTGACGAGATGGTCGTTGACCATGCCGACCGCCTGCATGAAGGCATAGACGATCGTGGGCCCAACGAACTTGAAGCCGCGTGCAGACAGATCCTTGGAGATCGCGATCGAGATCGGCGTCGCGGCCGGCACGCCGGCCGTTGTCTTGAAGGTATTCACCTTCGGCCTGCCGCCGACGTGACCCCACAACAGCTTCGAGAAGCCGGGCCCTTCCTCCATGATCTTCAGGTAGGCCTTTGCGCTTGCAACCGCGCCTTCGATCTTGGAGCGGTTGCGCACGATGCCGGCGTCGTTCATCAGCGCGGCTATCTTCTTCGCATCGTATTTGGCGATCTTCTTCGGATCGAAATTGTCGAAGGCCCTTCGGAAATTGTCGCGCTTGCGCAGGATCGTGATCCACGACAACCCGGCCTGGAAGCCGTCGAGGATCAGTTTTTCGAACAACGCCCGGTCGTCGTATTCCGGCACGCCCCATTCATCGTCGTGATAGGCGACATAGACCGGATCATCGCTCGGCCAGGGACAGCGCAATAAACCGTCCGCGTGCAGGCGCGCTTTCCTCATCAACCCCTCCCGATTGTTTCTCTCAAACGCCGTCCGGTTTCGGCGCGAGCTTGATGTCATCCTCGTCGACGAGCCTGAGCGCAAGGCCGCCTGCGCTCAGCGGCTTGTTTGCCTTCAGCGCCTCGCCGACCTTGTCGATCCGCAGCGTCGCGAGGCCGCGGCCTTCGGCCGACGAACCCATCTTGCCTACGGCGCGGTCGCCGGCGTTCACGTCTATGCCGGGCTCGGGTCGAAAACCGTCAACAATCAGCCGCACGGTGCGTGTCCGCGCGGTGCCGCGGTGCTGCATGCGCGAGACGACCTCCTGGCCGATGTAGCAGCCCTTGTCGAAGTCGACCCCGTGCAGCCGGTCCATGTTGGTCTCGTGCGGGAAGGCGTCGCCATAGGCGAAGTCGATGCCGCCCTGGGGCACGCCGGAGGCGATGCGATGGGCCTCATAGGCCGCGGCATCCGCGGGCTCGGCGCCGAGCGAGGCGGTCAGCTTGTCGGCAAGGTCTGATGGAACCAGGATGCGCCAGCCGAGCTCGCTTTGCCGCGGATCGGGAAAGGCGAGGTCGGGCAGCATCGACGGCTTGCCGCCCCAGACCGCGAGCACGCCGAGATTGCCGGTGAGATTGTCGACCGTGACCTTGGCGCGCAGCTTGTAGAAGCCGAGCCTGGTCGCGAGCTGGCGCTGCGAGGCTTGCCGCGCAGTCGAGCAGGAAACCGCCGCCGTGGCCGGCCGGCGCCTCCGTCACCAGGAAATCGGCAACGATCTTGCCTTGCGGCGTGAGCAACGCACCGAATTTGCCGACGCCGGGCTTTACGTCGGCCATCTCTGTGGTCAGAAGGTTGTTGAGAAAGCTCCGCGCATCGTCGCCGATCACCTTGACGACACCGCGATCGGGGAGAAACGCTGCCTTCATCTTCTTGCTCTTCTGAACGGGCGCAAAATCTAGGATGCGGCGTTGATAGGGGCAAGGGCACGTCACGGCTAGAGGCCTCATGAGCAACACGTTTGATGTGATTTTAAGGTCGGCAACGGTCGTCAATCAGGACGGCGAGGGCGTCCGCGACCTCGCCTTGAAGGACGGCCGGATCGCCGCGCTGGGCGCGCTCGGCAGCGCGTCCGCGGCCGAGGTCATCGATTGCAAGGGTTTGCACATCCTGCCCGGCGTGATCGACACCCAGGTGCATTTCCGCGAGCCCGGGCTGACGCACAAGGAAGACCTCGAGACCGGCTCGCGGAGCGCCGTGATGGGTGGCGTCACTACGGTGTTCGAGATGCCGAACACCGATCCGTTGACGATCACCGCCGAAACCTTTGCCGACAAGGTCAAGCGCGGCACCCATCGCATGCATTGCGACTTCGCGTTCTTCATCGGCGGCACCCGCGAGAATTTTCGGCGAGCTGCCGACGCTTGAACGCGCGCCGGGTTGCGCGGGCGTAAAGGTGTTCATGGGGTCGTCGACTGGGAGCCTGCTGCTCGAAGACGAGCAGGGCCTGCGCGATGTGCTGAGCGTGATCCGCCGACGCGCGTCGTTCCATGCCGAGGACGAGAAGCGGCTGAACGAGCGCAAGGGCTTGCGCGTCGAGAACGATCCGCGCTCGCATCCGGTGTGGCGCGATGAGGCCGCCGCGATGATCGCGACGCAACGGCTGGTGCGGGCGGCGCGCGACTTCGGCAAGCGCGTTCACGTGCTGCACATCTCGACCCGCGAGGAGATCGATTTTCTGCGCGACCACAAGGACGTGGCGTCCTGCGAGGTCACACCGCATCATCTGACGATGGCGGCGCCGGAATGCTACGAGCGGCTCGGAACGCGTGCGCAGATGAATCCGCCGGTGCGCAATGCCGAGCATCGCGCCGGCCTCTGGCGCGGCATCGAGCAGGGCATCGTCGATATCCTCGGCTCCGACCACGCGCCTCACACGGCCGAAGAAAAGGCGAAGGCCTATCCGGCATCACCGTCCGGCATGACCGGCGTGCAGACGCTGGTGCCGCTGATGCTGGACCATGTCAACGCGGGGCGGCTATCGCTGCAGCGCTTCGTCGACCTGTCGAGCCACGGCCCCGCGCGGCTATTCAACATCGCCTGCAAGGGACGGATCGCGGTCGGCTACGACGCCGATCTCACCATCGTCGACCTCAAGCGCGAGGAGACGATCACCAACAAGTGGATCGCGTCGCGCGCCGGCTGGACGCCCTATGACGGCATGAAAGTGAGGGGCTGGCCGGTCGGAACGTTTGTGCGCGGCAAGCGGGTGATGTGGCAGGGCGAGTTGCTGACACCTTCGACCGGCGAGGCGGTGCGGTTTCTAGAAACGTTGAAGGCGTAGCCTTGTAGGATGGGTTGAGCTCTTCGCGAAACCCATCAAGAATCCAACCCGAAAACGCAGAGTGATGGGTATCGCTTCGCTCAACCCATCTTACGGCTTTGGCCGGAGAAACTACTGCCGTGCACGGTCGATCGAGAACTCGCCGTTGCGCACGCGCGCCGGCAGGCCCTCGACGAACTTGCTCACCGCTTCTTCGCCGTAGGTGCCGACCAGTTCGGCAAACGCGGTGAACAGGCTGGCCTGCGCCAGGCAATCGCCATCGACCCCGTCATGACGGGCTTCCGCCCAGGCCTCATTCAGATAGCTGAGGGCGGCCTGCTTCTGTTCGTGATCCGGCAACGGATCGCGGGCGGGTGAGATCAAATGCATCGGCTGGCGAATTCCAAAATTTAAGGAAACCGGGCAATCGTGCGCGGCCTTCAGCCCCCTTGCCCCCGGCGCGCGAACGGGCAAGCTCTAGCACGGCCGTGCCTTGCCGCTAGGCAACATCTTTAGGAAAGGTTAATCGCGGGCAACCGCCGTGTGGAGCTTTGATCGTCCGGCATAGCTGTTTGAAGAATGGCGTTGCTTGCTCGCCTGCGGCAGGGCGATCCGTCAAACAAGGACAAACCCTAGTTCGCGTAGCGCGCGGTTAGATCACGCGAGATTTTTGAGCCTTCGGCAAGATAGCGCCGGATCGTGGTGTTGGCCCCGGGTGTGCAGGTCCGATAGGTCTGCTGGAAGCCGCGATAGCCGCGGTTGAAGCTCGCGATCATGCGCGCGCGGCGGTCACCGCCCGGCGTCTCGGCGTCGACCAGGGCCTGCATCTGGTTGCGCCATTTCTGACCTTCGTTGGCACCGCAGATGCCGCGCAAATAATGCAGGGAGCCGAGGATTTCGGCGAGCCGCAACAGGTCGGGGTCAAACGGCGCCGCAGCATCCTGTGCAGGCGCAGGCGCGGCGGCGAACACAGCAATCAGGATGAAAAGAGCGGCGACAACTTTGCGCATTTTTGGAAAACTCAAGTGGCGGCGGGTGTAGGCCGCGCCGAGCGCCGACGCAAGCACTCAACCGGCGATCAGCCGCTCGGCCTGCCGCAAAATCTCCAGCAAACCTGGCGTGGTGGGCAAACCGGCGATCTCGGACAGAGTGCTCCAGCCGAAGTCGCCGAGCTCCTCGTTGAGCTTGACCTCGCCGGAAACCCACTCCGCGGCAAACGGAAGGATCACAAAATGGCGGCCGCGGCCTTCGACGGCGGAATCGAGGATCATCTCGCGATAACCGGCGAGCCCCTTGACGCGGATGATCAGGGCGGTTTCCTCCGCAACCTCGCGAGTGACGGCTGCGACCAGGGTCTCGCCGAGTTCGACGCGGCCGCCGGGCAGCGTCCAGCTGCCCGCGGCAGGTGCTTGCGCGCGGCGGACCACCAGCACGCGGCCGTCGCGGAAGATCGCGGCCGAGACCGCAAGTTCAGGCCGTGTTGTCATGACGTCAATGTAGCAGAAGTCGCGAGCGGTGAGCGAAGGTACAAAAAATCAGTTCGACATGATCATGTCGACGTCGCTCTGCGGCTGGGCGTCGTCGGCTTCGGCTTCGCTGACGCCGTTGATCATGCCGCCGGCCTTCGCCACGAGCGGCTTCAGCCAGGCGAGGGCGTTCTCGGCGAGCCGCATCTTGGTGACGTCCCGATGCGAACCTTCAACCGCGTCGCGGATCGCCATCAGGATTGACGTCATCGTGGCGCACACCTCGTCGAACGGAATGCGGATGCCGTCCGGCGTTTCGTTATAGGCTGAGATCGCAAGGTCGCGGCCCTTGAAATTGGAGGCGATGAAGTGCTCGGCATAGGTGAGTGGTTGCCAGCTCAGGAAGTCGCCGGCACACTCGGGCATTGCCGGGATCATCTCGAGCAGCATGATCGCTTCGTTGAAGTGATTGAGGTAGTCGGTCGCGAGTCCGGTCTTGGGATTGATGTTGGCGGCCATCAAGGCCGCCGCGCGCGCGGCATTATTCGGCCCGGCCGCGGCAGGCGAGTTGAAGTCGGGGGCAGGCTTCTTCAGCGTCGTCGCGGTCATTTCAGAACTAGTTTTGGCCGGTTACCGTTAATAGCTGCTGAAGACATGGAACTCGGGACCAGAAAGAATGTGCGGGCGGTTTGTTATTACCTCATCGCCGGACGCGATCCGCCGGTTGTTCGGTTATGCCGAGACGCCGAACTTTCCACCGCGGTATAATGTTGCCCCAACGCAGCCGATTCCGACGGTGATGCTGTCCCACGGCGCGAGGCACTTTCAGCTGATGCGCTGGGGCCTGATTCCGAGCTGGGCGAAAGATTCGGCCAAGGTTGGCCTGTTGATCAATGCGCGATCCGAGACGCTGACCGAGCGGCCGGCGTTTCGGAACGCGATGCGCTACCGGCGTTGCCTGGTGCCGGCCGACGGTTACTACGAATGGCCGGATCGCGGCCCGCGCAAGCGGCCGTTGTTTATCTATCCGGCACAAGGTGGGCCGGTCGGCTTTGCCGGTCTCGCCGAGACGTGGACCGGGCCGAACGGCGAGGAGGTCGACACCGTTGCGATCATCACGACCGCGGCGGCCAAGGACCTTGCAGGGTTTCATCCGCGCATGCCGGCGATCATCTCGCCCGACGCGTTCGATCTCTGGCTCAACTGCCGCGAGGCGGATGCAGAGACTGCGTCGAGCCTGCTGGTGCCCGCGCGAGTCGGCGCGCTGCGTTTCCACGAGGTGTCATCGGCGGTGAACCGCTACGTCAATGACGACGCCTCGCTGATCGCGCCGATCACCGATGAGCAGCGCGAAGCCGAGGATGCCGCGGCTACAGTACCGCCGCGCAAACCGAGGCCGGCGGACGACGGTCAGGGGTCTTTGTTTTAGGCCAGTCGCGAAGAAGCGACCCCGTCATCCTCAGGATGACGAAGATAGTTTGTTTGAGTGCTGCGTGCCTTACAGCACCTTGCCCGGATTGAGGATTCCGTTGGGATCGAGCGTGGCCTTGAGCTGACGCATCAGTTGCATCGCGACTTTGTCCTTCACGCCGGGAAGCTCGTCGCGCTTCATCAGACCGATGCCGTGCTCGGCCGAGATCGAGCCGCCATAGCTCATGACGACGCCGTGCACGACGTCGCTGATCTCGTGCCAGCGCGCCAGGAACGCGTCCTTGTTCGCGCCGACCGGCTGGCTGATGTTGAAGTGGATGTTGCCGTCGCCGAGGTGGCCGAACGGGAACGGACGCGCACCGGGCACGAGTTTTGTCACCGCGGCGCTCGCTTTCGCAATGAACGCGGGCACCGATGCGACGGGCACGCTGACGTCGTGCTTGATCGAGCCGCCCTCGGGCTTCTGTGAGGCGGTGATGTGGTCACGCAGGTGCCAGAACGCCTTGCGATGCTCGAGGCTTTCGGCGATCACGGCATCATCGATCACGCCCGCATCCATCGCCTTCGACAGGATGGTCTCCATCATCTCGCGCAGGCCGGAATCCGAAGAGGACGACGACAGCTCGATCAGCACGTACCAGGGATGGCGCGTGCTCAACGGATCGCGGGCGCCGGGGATGTGATGCACGCAAAACTCGATTGCCATTTCCAGCATCATCTCGAAGCTGGTGACGCAGCCCGAGGCCTCGGCCTGCGCAATGCCGAGCAGCGCGAGCGCCGCTTCCGGCGACTTCAGCCCGACGAACGCGGTCTCGACCGCGCGTGGCTTCGGGAACAATTTCAGCACCGCCGCGGTGATGATGCCGAGCGTACCTTCGGCGCCGATGAACAGATCGCGCAGGTCGTAGCCGGTGTTGTCCTTCTTCAGCTTCGACAGCCCGTTCAGCACGCGGCCGTCGGGCAGCACGACCTCAAGGCCGAGCGCGAGATCGCGCGCCACGCCATAGGCGAGTGCCGCGGTGCCGCCGGCATTGGTCGAAAGGTTGCCGCCGATGGTGCAGCTGCCTTCGGCGCCGAGCGACAGCGGAAACAGCCGGTCGACATCGGCCGCCTTCTGCTGCGCAACCGCGAGCACGACGCCGGCCTCGCAGGTCATGGTGTTGGATTTTTCGTCGACCTCGCGGATCTTGTCGAGGCGACGCAAGGAGACGACCACCTCGCCGTTCACAGCGGTCTGGCCGCCGACGAGGCCGGTGTTGCCGCCCTGCGGCACGATCGCGATCTTCGTTTCATTGGCGAGTTTTGCGATCGCTGCGACTTCGGCGGTCGAGCCCGGCCGCAGCACCAGCGGCGAGCGGCCGGGATAGAGGTCGCGGTCCTCGATCAGATACGGCGCGATGTCGCTCGGGTCGGTCAACGCGTTGCGCTCGCCGACGATCTTTGCGAAGTGCGCCAAGAGCTCCGGCGGCAACGGTCGCGTGATT
This sequence comes from uncultured Alphaproteobacteria bacterium, assembly GCA_963763485.1. GTDB lineage: Bacteria > Pseudomonadota > Alphaproteobacteria > Rhizobiales > Xanthobacteraceae > CAWCKS01. The sequence continues at coordinate 1,069,960 of CAVXOW010000005.1, forward strand.
GGCTCCATCTTGTTCATTTGCAAAGTCCCTCAGGCAGCGGCGCGGCGCAGCCGGTCGTTGATTGCTTCGCCGAGGCCGGTCTCCGGAATCGGCATTACCGCGATGCGCGTCGCACGCGTGGCATCGAGCGCGCGCAAATGGCCGAACAGGTTTGCGGCGGCCTCGGTGAGATCGCCACGTTCCGACAGGTTCAAGGTGACGGCAGCCTGGTCCGATCCTGGAACGGCGTTCGGTCCAAACGCCAGCACCGCCTCGCCGGGCCCGACATGCGTCGCATTCAGCCGCACCGCTGCGCGTGGTGCGTAGTGCGAGGTCAGCAGCCCCGGCGCGAGCGGCTGCGATGTGTTCTGTTCCGCGGGCAGCTCGGCCAGCCTGTGGCCGAGCACGGACTCGATCGCGGCACGCGGCACGCCGCCGGGCCGCAGCAGGATCGCTGTGTCCAAGCAGCCGACGATGGTCGATTCGACGCCGACCTCGGCGGGACCGCCATCGGCAATGAGATCGATCCTGCCGGCAAGGTCGCTGCGAACATGCGCGGCGGTCGTTGGTGATACATGCCCAGAACGATTGGCCGACGGCGCGACAACCGGCTTGCCGAACGACGCGACCAGCTTGCGGGCGAACGGATGCGAGGGAACGCGCACGGCAATCGTGTCGAGGCCGGCGGTCGCAAGTTCCGCGACATTGCAGGCCGCTGCCTTCGGCAGCACCAGCGTCAGCGGTCCCGGCCAGAACTTCTGGGCGAGCTTTTCAGCGTCGGCGTCGAACTGCGCGATCTTGCGCGCCGCATTCAAGTCGGCGACATGGGCGATCAGTGGATTGAACGAAGGGCGGCCCTTGGCGAGATAGAGCTGCGCGACCGCTTCAGCGTTGGTGGCATCACAGCCGAGCCCGTAGACGGTTTCGGTCGGGAACGCGACGAGGCCGCCGCCGTCAAGGCAGGCGGCGCAGACTTCGATCGCGCCACGATCGTCGATGCTGATCTCGGTTGTGGTCAGGACGCTCATTGGACCGATCTAGTATCGCAAATCACTCTAATCGAAAGGTCCACCTTGGCGGCTGGCCACGCAATATTGGTCCTCGCTTGCAGCGGGGAGGCTGCCCCGCTATAAGCCCGCCTCTAGTCGGAGTGTGGCTCAGCCTGGTAGAGCACCTCGTTCGGGACGAGGGGGTCGCAGGTTCAAATCCTGCCACTCCGACCAATACTTAGCTCAAAATCACGCTGTGTTACCGAATGTTTCCCCGAATGATATCGGGAAACGCGAAAATGACGTACTGGGACTATTACTTAGCCCCCCAAGAATACGAAGGGCCGCAGGGACGGGTGACTTCGTCCGCGGCGACGACCTGCCCAATAAACTGCGAAGCCCGCGCAATGGTGACAACCGTGCACACGCCCATTCGCAGTCCAAGGTCATTCGGCAACCTGTTCGTAGCTTGAGCGCACAGACGGTTTAACACCCGTGCGACAGCTACACATTGCCCGTCGGTTCCGCAGTCCTCCTATTCGGAGGACTGCAATGAGTTACCGTGCAACTAACCAAGCGGAGGCTCAGGAAACTCGCATTCAAGACGGTCGTGGGGAGCAATTGCTCACCTCCCCGGCGGCATTCTCGCTATATGCCTCCATGAACGTGTGCCAAAGCCCAGAGCAGCTTGATGCAGTGGCGCGCCTCATCTGGCAGTGTTACAGCGCCGGTGCGTTCGACGATGAAACGGCCTCATACCTTGTCACCTGCATCGAGCGGCGGCGCCCACTGAGCCGCCGAACATCGATGGGCGAGTTTGCCAAAATCGACAAAGTGAACGGCCGCATAAGCCGCTTTCTGCCACGTCAGCGTCAACGATCCCCCGATCGTAAAGCTTCGCGAGACCGTCGCAGGATGCTGGGCGGTTCCAGCGCGCTGCCGGACTGTCTCAGGCATCACTACACTGAGGGCCAGCGCGCTGTCCTGTGCGTCGTTGCTGGCGAAATTAAGCGGCACGGTGTCTGCGACCTTCCAATCAACAAAATAGCAGCCCTCGCCGGCGTAGGCCGTACCGCCGTTCAAACCGCCATGCATGAAGCCCGGCGGTTAAATCATATCAAAATCACTGAACGTCCTGTGCCCGGCCGCAAGAGTCTGCCGAACCTTGTGCAGGTCGTTTCGAGAGAATGGCTTACGTGGATCAAGCGCGGGCCATGAGTGCGCGGTGGCAGGCCTGCATATTCTTCGCCGCGAGGACCAGGGTTATTCGTCGCCCGGCGACGGCGTCATCGACCAACCTGTTCCCCACCCCTATGGGGGGCAAAACCTTGAGCCAATTGGGAACTGCCACCGCCCACGGGCTCACGCGCACAAAATTTTTCCGCCGGGGAAAATAGTCAGGAAAGTCCGCAGTGCGGTAACGAGAAAAAAATTCTCCCAAGCTTTTGAGGATCCGGTTCGAATACGAGAAATGATCGTTTACGAACCGAGAGTTGGGCGAAAAACATAATGTTAGCGAAAAGACGATCCGCGACCGGGCCTGGGCCAAGAGCGTGACGAAAAAGTCCGCAGGCGAGCCGCAGGGAGTCCGCACCGTCGAACTCGGCAAAACTGCGGAAGCGAACGTCGCGAGCCGTTGTCGAAGCGCGCTGAAACGCCGAGTGAAACGTTTCTTCTCGGTTCGAGATCTGGCGTGCAAACGCTCCGCGACGATCAAGTTTCATCAGATTAGCTCGGATACGACGATCCGCGACGGCTCCCCAATCGCAAACTCATGACAAAAGTAGAAAAAGCTCATGAGTACGAACAACCGTACTTCGAGTTCGAATCCCCTTCGCTCCGCCAGTCCCTTAGGGTCGATCTGTTCTCCGCGGATTAATGGTCGCAAACAAGCACCGTGTGTTGCGGGCGTTTCTTGAGATGGCTCCGTACTCGGACACGGCCTGAGCTAAGCCAAAAATGTTCTCTTGCCCAGCTTTTCTCTGAAGCTCTGTACTTCGCTTAGAAAGTACGGAACTCATTTCTTGCAAAAGAACAAGCGTTTGCGGGTGAGGTGAGGTCGCGCCGTTTCGAATTCCCGCTGGAACGCTTGCGGGTCAGATAGGAGACGATGGCGCGGGACGCTAAAACGCAAGCACGTCGAGGACAGAAATCAGCAGCCGCTGCGCCAATATTGCGAGTACCCACAACCAAACAACCATCGAGACGATGATTGCGGCGGCGACGGCGACATTGAAGAGCTTGGGCTCCATTTTTCGGAGCCAACGCGAGGGCCCGGCCCGGCTTCCCCAAAGGATAATCAGGAAATTCATCTCCAGCGCTCGATTAGCGAGCGCCAGTCGTCACGCGAACTGCCGGATACCGATGGCCGTTGCCAATACATGCGACAAAGACCGCTATCCCTATCGCAAGAAGAACGATTATAGCTTTTGCCATGCGACGATGCCTTATGACCGCGGTCGCGGTCGTGGCCCGCGACTTCTGATCGCGCAACCAAAAACTCATGCGCGACTGCCTCGAACTCATAGGCGGGACAATCAGGCGCTTCAAACACAGACGAGAATTAAGCTAACGCGGTAAGCTTACCGACCTCGAGCGACGGCCCGACGCAAACGCGCCGGCGGTATCTTCGACGTCTACACCATGATGGCGGAGCGGTAGCAGGGTGACCCAGGATCAATGAAGTGCGTCCAACGAAACCAAACTTTAACCGAGACTCGATTAGATTTCTAATTGGGCATTTGGGGCGTGTGAGCTGGCTTTATTGAGAGCCAGCCGTAAGCGTAGGCGCGTAAAATGGCCCCTGACCCTGAAGAGCTGGTGACCCTGACCAATCACGGCACCATGAGATTGCGCTCCGCGGTATCGAGAGCAATGATCTTACCCCTCGACGAGCGCAAGAGCGCCACCATTGTCCGAAAGGGCAAACCCGCGATCCTGAAATTCGAGCGGATCAAGGATCTTGCAGCGGAGTGGGCGAAACAGCTCGCGCCCTCTGAATAAGCCTGCGCGGGCGACGGCAAAGGCGCAGTCGATTGTAGTACGTTCGCGAGAGGTGCGGCTTGCCAAAGGCCGTTTCAATCTCGCGCTCTTCTGGTTCTTGCAACCGCACTCCACGAGCAATTCGAGCTCGGCCTGGATTCTCACCTCATATCTCGAGTCTGTCGCCGGTGACCAGCGCAACCAAATACGAGCCGCGGCGACGCAATCGTCGAGGCGCCCGTCGCCAACCTCGCCGCGACCGTCCGCACCAGTAGCGGGCCGCTAGGCTTCGTACTCAATAAGGATTCCAGTGTGGGTTGGATTGTGATTCAAGGCTTCCGAATCTGGGGAGGCCTTGATGAGGAAGCAGCTCTATTGGTTGAGCGATGCTGAATGGAAGCGGCTTGAGCCGCTGCTGCCGCGCGGTCGGCGCGGTGCGCATCGGGTCGACGACCGGCGCGTGATCAGCGGCATCTTGCACATGCTGCGATCGGGTGCGCGGTGGCGGGATTGTCCGCCGGAATACGGGCCGTACACGACGATCTACAACCGCTTCAACCGTTGGAGCCGCCAAGGCATCTGGTTCGCGATGTTCGAGGCCTTGACCGGTAAGACCGGCATCGTCGGCACGGTGGCCATCGACAGCTCCCATATCAAAGCGCACCGCTCGGCAGCGGGCGGAAAAGGGGGGACTACGAGGAAGCCATCGGTCGCTCGCGCGGCGGCCGGACGACGAAAATCCATGCCTTGACCGACGATGAAGGCCGCCCCCGTGTTCTTCTGCTCTCTCCTGGCAACATCAACGACATTGCGCTTGCTCCGGCTCTGCTCGCCGCAGCCGGACCAATCAAGGGCCTGATTGCCGACAAGGCTTACGACGCCAACAGTCTGCGTCAGCTTCTCGCCGATCAGCGCGCCAAGGCGGTCATTCCCTCCACGGCCAGCCGTAGCCACCCCATCGCCTACAGCAAGAGGCTTTATCGGCAACGCAACCTCATCGAGCGCATGTTCGCCCGCCTCAAAGACTTCCGCCGCATTGCGACCCGCTACGACAAGCTCGCGAGAAACTTCCTCGCTGGGGCTCTCATTGCCGCGACCGCAATTTGGTGGCTCAATTGAGTCCGGACCCTAGCTGGAAGCGATCACGTGATAAGAGCGCCCGCAATTAACAACAGCGTTACGCTTGCGTGCACCCGCTAGCAAGACCTCTGCGTGGACGCATCGTCATCAACGGTGCGTCAGTGTCCGAGTTTGGGCTGCCGGCTCAACCGGTCGATGCAACACAGGCGTTAAATCTCTCTGCCGGGGTTTCAAATTTCAAGGTCTCACGTGGCCGTTCGTTGAGCTGACGCGCCACTTTGTTCAGATGGGCTTGCGAGTGCACCGATAAGTCGGTGCCCTTCGGGAAGTATTGTCGCAGTAGACCGTTGGTGTTCTCGTTCGACCCCCGCTGCCATGGGCTTTGCGGATCGCAGAAATAAACATCGATGTTGGTTGTCAGCGTAAATCGTCGATGATCAGTGAGTTCCTTGCCCCGGTCCCAGGTCAGCGATTTATACAGTTCACCAGGCAGTTTCTTTGCCTGCTTGATGAGTGCGGATACGACCGTCTGGGTGTCCTTGTTGGCCACCTTTGCCAGCATCACGTAACGGGTATGACGCTCGACCAAGGTCGCGATATAGCTGTTCTTCGACCCGGACAGGAGATCGCCTTCCCAATGGCCAGGCACCGCCCGATCTTCAACCGCTGCCTGCCGCTGACGGATCGAGACGAGATCCTTGATTTGTCCCCGTCCATCACTGATGAGCCCCGCCTGTTTCGATCGACGGATCGTGCGCTTCGACCGAAGATGGCAAAGCAGCTCTTTCTTGAGCACTCCTCGGGCTTGAACAAATAGACTGCGATAGATCGTCTCGTGTGACACGTGATAACGCTCGTCTTCAGAATGGGATCTTTTAAGCCAGCCGGCTATCTGCTCGGGCGCCCAATTTAATCTCAGCTTGCTGGCCACCGCATGTCGCAACCAAGCATTGCTCGCCAGCTTACAACGTTTCGGGCGACGGGTTCGGGCCCAGGCCTTGTCGTCCGCCAAAGCCGCTCGGTAGCCATCATAGCCGCCGTTCCGGCTGATTTCCCGGCTCACTGTCGAGGGCGAACGGCCCAGCAACCCAGCCATCGAGCGGGCCGATCGATGTACCGCAATGCCTCTCGATATCTCCTCGCGTTCCGCGAGCGTCAGCGCCAATCGCGAGCGACGTCGAGGAGCTGGACGAATTCCTCCGTATGGCGACACCTGGAAATAAATCGACGATGAAGGCTTACCAAACGCCCGCCCGATCGCTTTGAGCGACTCCCCGCGCTGCCAGCGATCCCATAACTCCGTCTTCTCGGCCGCCGTAAAACCTCGACGAAAGCCTTGATCCATCGTCACACTCCATCTTTTCGCTCTAAGATAAAGTGTTGCGTCGACCGGTTGAGACCACCGCCATGAACGGACATGCCGGATTGTTGGCTCTTATGAATCCGGCTGATGACAGGCGAAACCGGCCGCCGTCGTGCCGTGGACGTCTGCCGTATAGCGGCGTTCACACCGCCGCGGTCGTGAAGTTCGTAGTGAGATCGTTGACGTGCTGGTAGAGAATGAGGTCGGATGCCGACAGGTCGTGGACGCCTTGCAGGGTCACGATCGCTCTGGCGCCATCGATGTAATAGGCGTGGCTTTGGTCGCTCCATTGCACGTTGACCGCATACAAGGTCGAGTCCGAGGGGTCGAACACCAGTCGATCGTTCGGTTCCAGGCCGCCGTTCAACCACGCCGGATTGTCTGCCTCGGTCCCGCCGAACAGTCCCGTTGCCTGGCAGGGTCCAATAGCCAGTTTGCCGTCTGAGCCAAGCAGGTCATGCAAGCCGCTGTTCGCGTAATAAGCGCTGACATCGATGTGGTCGAAACCGTGCTGAAAGTCGGTGATGGTGTGACCGTTGGTCCAGTCAGGCAGGAATACGAACGTGTCGCGGCCGATCGAGCCCGGATCGTCGCCGGTGAGTGTATCCTGGCCGCCAGAAGCGATCAGCGTATCGTTGCCGGCCCCACCGCGCAGTACGTCGTTGCCGGGACCGCCGATGAGCGTGTCGTCGCCACCCTGGCCGAACAAAAAATCGTCGCCAGCACCGCCGTTGATCACGTTGTTGGATTGATCGCCGTTGATAATGTCGCCGTAGGCCGATCCATTGACGTTTTCGATTCCCGAATAGGTATCGCCAGCGGCTTCGCCAGTGATGCCTCCGGTCGCAAGGTCCAGCATCACGCCGCTGGCCGCGTTCTCATAGGAGGCTGTGTCGGTCCCCGCGCCGCCAATCAGCGTGTCGGCGCCGGTCCCGCCGAATAGGATGTCGTTGCCGTCGCCTCCATCCAGGATATCGTTACCTGCATCGCCAAAGAGCAGATCGTCACCAGCATCACCGAAGATGTGATCATTCCCTCCAAGGCCGTGCAACGTGTCGTTGCCCTCGCGACCGTGCATAGTATCGGCAAGGAATGTACCGAAGAGAACGTCGTCTTGACTGCTTCCGTCGACATATGCGCCGGTAAGTTCAACGCGATGAAATGAATCGAGCAAAAGGCGCATTTCCAGTCTCCCGAACCATCGTTGTCTTTCGGGTCAAGTCCATAGGTGACACCGCGAGTTCGTTCTGTGACATACGTCACGTGCAGCGCTGGCTGGCCGAGCCGAAACAGCTCACCTGTCCGCTTTGGGTCTACAGGGCCAGCAAGAGCGATTGCTCGCAGTGTTCTCTAAAGCCGAAGTGCACGACGGCGATCGTGCGCAAAATCACCCGTGACCTCAACGAAGATGTGCGTGACCGTGTCCGCGCGTTGGCCGATACGGAAGCATCGAAAGCGGACATCGCGAGCCTCAATCGCGGGGGAGAAAAGCCCAAAGTTTTCGCTGGGCCTGCCAGTCGAGCGGAAGGGGTTTGAGCAGATCCGCTAGCTCGAGCGTCGAGGGCTGGCGCCCATCCAGGATTGCGTCGACAATGTCCGACGCAAGCAACGTCAGGCGCAGCACGCGACAGAGATAAGACGCATTGACCTTGCTGGCCCTGGCGAGGTCCGTTGCGGATGTGAACTCACCACTTTCCAACAGCGACCGCCAATGGTGGACCTTCGCGACAGCAGTGATGATCGCGCCGCATCGCATACAACGCCGTATTGGCAGCTGGCCGGATGTAGTCGACCCGGAAGTTAACGATCGGTAGCGGCCGCCCAAGAAGCATCGCGGCGGCATAATCGCCAACAGCGTCAATAATGGCTGCGATGGGACCGCCGTGCCACCTTCCGGCACCACGGCAACGCTCAAGCTCCGGACGCATCGGTGTTCTAAAATCTGCTGCTTTCCCTCACCCTAACAGCGCCGATAGTGTTGGCTCAGCGAGGGATCTCAGGAAAATATGAAGTCGTGCGGCGTCAGCGCGCCCAAACTGACATTCGACAAGGTAATCGAGTTCAATGGATCGACGCCAATGACGACGTCGCTTCCCACCTGGTGCGCCATGGCCTGAACGCCGGCAAAGTCCGTCGGCCCGGAATTCGTATCGAAGCGGATCACGTCGTGACCGGCTCCATCGCCTGCTGTGAAGTCAGTGATGGTGTCGTGACCAAACGAAGCGGTAAATTCAAACGTATCGCCGCCGCCGCGACCGGCAAGAATATCGTCGTGATGGCTGCCGATGATGGTGTCCGCGAAGTCGGATCCCGACACGGCATTGACGCCGGTGAAGGTGTCATGGCCCACAGATGCGTCGCCGGAGGCGGTCCCCGCGGTCATGTTGACCGTGACCCCAGAGGTGGCGTTGAAGAAGACCAGCCGGGTGTGACCGTTTCCGATGATAGTGTCGTCGCCGCCCATCCCCTCGAATTGATTCAACGCGCCGAGGCTTCCGGCATTCGCGCTCGTGCCGCCAAAGCCGGTCGCGTCGTAGATGTCGTCGAAATTCGTGCCTCGGATGGCTTCAACCGACAGAAGCGTATCGGTGCCGATCGATGAATCACCTTCGACCAGACCGGCCGCGAGATGGACGTCGATCCCGGAATGCGTTGCGGGGTCGTTGCTGTAGATGGCGAGATCGAATCCACCGCGCCCGTCGATCAGATCATTTCCGGCGTGCCCGTCGAACTTTTCGGTGGTGCCTGCCGCATTGTCGCTTCCGAACAGCTTGTCCGCAAAATTCGAGCCAAGGACGTTGTTGACCCCTGTGAAGGTGTCGTCACCGACGGAGCTGTCGCCGGTGGCCGTGTGAGCCGCAATGTCGACCACGACGCCGCTGATGGCATGGAGATACGAAATGCGCGTATCGCCGTTGCCGATGATCAAATCATTGCCACCCATACCTTCAAACTGATTGAAGTCGTTCTGATCGCCCGCCCCGCCGCCATTCGTGCTGGTTGCAGAAAATCCGGTCGCATCGAATTTGTCGGCAAAGTTCGATCCCTGGATGGATTCGATGCTGTGGAGAGTGTCGACACCAGTCGATGAATTGCCGATCACGAGTCCTTCGGCGAGTCCGACATCAATGCCGCCCGTCGAACTGACATAGCTGACAGTGTCAAAACCTCCGCCGCCATCGAAAGCGTTGTTAGCGCTCGAGCCGCTAAAATGATCGTCGAAAGCTGATCCAATGACGTTCTCGATCGAGTGCAGCTGATCGCCCTCCGCATCGCCGCCATGCTGCATGACGCTGCTGAGATTGATCTGCACGGCCGCGCCGGAGCGAGCATAGCTCGCCGTATCCGAGCCGCTGCCGCCGTCGATGTAGTCGGCTCCCGCGCCGCCTTCGATGACGTTGTTGCCTTGGTTACCGATGATCCGGTCATTAAACCTGGAGCCGATGACATCTTCGAAATTCACGACCTCGGCGACCTGCAAAGGCAGGGCCCACGTGCCGCCAAGGTTTTCATAGATCTTGTCGGCCGCGAGGTCGATTATAAGCGATTGATCGGAGTGGCTGTAATCGAGGACATCTTCACCTTTGCCGCCATCGTAGTAATCCATCGTCCCATCGACGGTCAGGACGAATGTGTCGTTTGAGTTGCCTCCGACCACCTTGTCGTGCCCGGCACCAAAGCCGACGAAGAAATCCGGTTCGTTGGGGGCTCCGGCCACCGAGTTGTTGCCGGGCGTTCCAAGATAGCGTGCCATAGCGGTCTCCCTGGCTTTATCCGGCACGGACTGTGCCATCGCATGAGCGACGTATAGCGGCGTCGCTGAACTGGCGCTGTTACGGAGGTAACAGGCAACGAACGGAGTGGCCGGCGTGTCCAGGCGCCTGCGTTTCGTGCCGTATCAAGTGCTTGCGAAATTGAACCGCTTTGGCTTAAGGTCCGCTGTCGAGATTGGATAAGAGAGTTGAACGACCATCGGGTTGACCTTCGGCGTTCGCGGAAGTCCTCAAGATCGATAGCGAGTTGAGAGCTGTGACACAGCAGTTTGCGCGTTCCATCAAGAGATCGTCGCGCTTGCCTCGTGCGATCGCCATGTTCGCATGTCTCGCCGTTTTCACGTCTGCGGGTGCGCCCGTAGCGCGCGGTGCCGAGCCGGTAGGTGAAGTTCAGGACCTCAAGGGAGAGGCGTTCGCTGATGCCGTCCAGCAGCATCGAACCCTCGAGAAGAACTCGCCGGTGTATGTGGGAGATCGCATCTCGACCGGGCCGGCATCGCGTCTGACGATGCACCTGGGGACGGATACCACAATACAGCTCGGCGAAAAGACGCAACTCGTCATTGATCAGTTCTTGCCCGAGACGGGTGGCCAGATCTCGCTTGAGTCCGGGCCTATGCTCTTTGACAGACCCGCCGGCGCGCGCCGAATTCCAATGCAAATACGCAGCGCCTACGCATTGATCGCGGTTCGCGGCACGCAGTTCTTTGCAGGGCCGAGCAATGGCGTGTTCGGCGTGTTCGTCGAGAGCGGGACGCTCGAAGTCTCCGGCGCGGGAACGACGGTCATGTTGTCGACCGGCCAAGGCACCAATCTGCAGAACCCGGGCGCCGCTCCGACACCTCCCGTCAATTGGGGGCAGCCGCGTATCGATGCCGCATATCAAAGCGTACGCTGACGACCGGCTTGCCAACGTCTCCCGCTGTCAACGTAAAAATGTAATGGATAGCGTTTGTTTCCGAATTGATTGATTGAGCGATTCGTCATGAGCTCTCTGATCGATCTGCTTGCAAAGACAGAACTGTTCGGCGGACTGGCGTCTGACGAGCTCGCCGCTTGCGCTGCCCTGTTTCGCGAGGTCAAGTTCGTCAAAGGCCAGTCACTGTTCGTGCGCGGCGAGAAAGCCAACAGTCTTTATCTCGTCGCACAAGGACGCGTGCGGCTTGCGATCACGACGGAAGACGGCAAGGAGCTGAGCTTTCGGCACACCGTGGTCGGCGAAATCTTTGGCGAAGTCGGGATCCTCGATGGCGGCGTGCGAACGGCCGACGCTACTGCGTTGACACCGGTGATCGCCTATAGGTTGGATCAGAACGATTTCCATCACCTCTGGTCAACGCGAAAGTCGGTCGCTGCGCGGCTTATCGCGTTCCTGTGTCAGCGCCTGCGCGAAACCAGCTACCAGCTGGAATTGATCGCGCTGCACCCGATGCATGTGCGGCTGGCGCGTTTCTTTGTGGTCGCAGTCGGCAATCGGAAACCCCCGCCGGGAAAACGGATTCCGATCGAGCTTGGCATGTCGCAGAACGAGATCGCGTTGTTGCTGGGTGCCAGCCGGCCGAAGATTAACGAGGCGCTCGGTACGCTGGAGAAATCGGGAGCGATCAACCGGACCATCGATCGCATCTTCTGCGATCCGGCAAAGCTTGGTGAGATCGCACGTTCAACGAATGCTTAGACTGATCGGTCGCAATCGTCCGGGCGTATTGGGCGGCATACTCGCCTTCCTGGTCCTTGCGGCCGCGCAGTGGGTCGCACCGGCCGAATGGTCGAGCGTCCTTCGTGAGCGTGGGTTTGATGCGGTGCTGGCCGGCGATTTGCAACTGCGAGATCGCCTGGTGCGCGCGCCCACCGACCGACCCGGCGTCGTGGTGATCGACATCGATCGACGCACGATTGCTACGCTCGGCGACTGGCCTTGGCCGCGCGAGACGATGGCGCGTTTGGTCAGCGCCGTCGCCGACGCAAGTCCCAAGGCGGTTGCGATCGACGTGTTGTTTGCCGGCCCCGACACGCGTTCGCCGGCAGCGCTGGCGCGTCGGTTTGAGGGCGTCGCCCGGAATTCGTCAACCTACGCGGTGGCTTCTGCACTGGTCGACGGCGATGAACGACTTGCATCCGCGATTGCCGCCGGGCCCACGGCGCTCGGATCTACGCTCGATACTAGCGCTGGGCAGAGCGGCCGCTCGGTCGCAGTCTTGCGGCGCGGTCCGATCATGCTCGGGGACGTCTGGCGCGCGCCGGGCGCAAGTGAACCCGTGACATCGCTTACCGAAGGCGCGGCGGGTATCGGCATCATGTCGCTGCCGGGCGACCCCGACGGCAAGGTTCGTCGCGTTCCGTTGCTGGTAGGTGTCGGCGAGACGCTCCGCCCGGGTCTTGCGGTCGAAGCTGTCCGACTGTCCCAACACGCATCGACCCTGATCCTCGAAGCCAATCCGCAACAGCTCGTCATTGGTGATCTGAGGCTGGCCTTGCCGACCGACGGATTCTTGCGGCTCGTGCCGGTCAACCAGGATCGACAGGTCGCGCGCACAATATCGGCGCTTGACGTCATGCAGGGTTCCGGCAAGGACGCGCGTCTCGCAGGGGCGATCACGCTGATCGGTGGCTCGGCGCCCGAGCTCGGCGGACTGCGTCAGATGCCACGCGATCCCCTGGCACCGTCGGTCCAGATCGAAGCCAATGCGATCGAGCAAATCACTTCGCAACGTGCGCCGCTTCCGGTGTCTGGGGCAGCGCAAGTCATTCTGACCATCGTCCTCGGCGTCGTTGCGCTTGTAGTCGCGGTCACAACCCCGCCGGCGTTTGGCGTTGCCTTGGCGGGCGTCGTGATCGGTGCGGTCTGGCTTTGTGCAGTCGGGCTTTCGCTATCTTTCGATCGGTTAATCGATCCGCTGACCCCGTCGATCAGCGCGGCCGCAACGTTCATGACCGCATCGATCGGCTCGTTCGTTACCGTCACCCGACGTGAAGCCCGCATCCGCAATCGTTTCGCGCAGCATCTCGCGCCCGAAGTAGTCAGGCGCATCGCCGAAAACCCGGATATGCTGAAGCTGCGCGCCGAGAAGCGCGAAGTTACCGCGCTGTTCACCGACATCGAGGGCTTTACCGCGATGACACATCGCGCCGGACCGGAGCAGCTTGTTGCCGAACTCGATGGCTACATCGAAGGCGTCGCCACCATCATCATGGATCACGGCGGCATGGTCGATAAAATTGTCGGTGACGCCGTGCACGCCCTGTTCAACGCACCGATCGATCTCGCCGATCATGCTGCGCGTGCGGTCGATTGCGCAGTCGAGGTGCGGAGCTGGACCGAGCAATATCGCGCGCGCGAGAGCGCCCGGCAGATCGGTTTCGGGCGCACGCGGATCGGCATCGAGACGGGCGAGGCGGTTGTCGGCGACATCGGCATCCGTTCCAAGCTCGACTACACCGCCCATGGCGATGCCATCAATTCGGCGGCTCGGCTCGAAGCCCTGAACAAGGACCTCGGCTCGTCGATCTGTGTCGGACCGGTGGCCGCCTCGCGCTGTGCGCCGTCAAAGTTGCGTCCGCTCGGGACAGTCTCACTGCGCGGGCTCGACGACCCAATCTCGATTTTCGAGCCATGGCCAGCAACAATGCCGGTCGGGTGGCATGAGCGCTACCTCGCAGCGAACCTCGCGGCAGGGTCCGAACCGGCGCGGGCTGCGGCCCTGTTCGAAGCACTCGCTGCCGAATTGCCCTCCGACCCTGTGGCAGCCCGCATAGCGCAACGCCTGCGTCACCTGACTCCCGGTCCGTGATCTCCAGCACACTCGGCTTGTCCCTCCCGGGACAGCCGGCTTCCTCCCGATAGCGCATCCTCCACGGCATGGATGGGACGCGAATGGTCGCGATCCCAAGCAAGCTCTCAAAGGAGATGTGTCGTGACCAAGATCTGGCAAGGAACCCACGATAACGACGTGCTCGTGGGCTCGAATACCGAACAGAACGAGTTTTTTAATCTCGGCATTGGCAATGACGTGGCAATCGGCGGGCATCTCAATGACCGCTTTCACATGCTTGTCGATCAGCAGGTCGACAAAGTGGACGGAGGTGCCGGCGAAGACACTATCGATTACAGCGGCGCCGACCGAGCGGTGAATGTCAACCTTTCGACCGGTGTCGTCACTGCGGGCTTTTCCGTCGCGGGAACGCCCCTCTCAACCCCGCATGAGGTCGCCGTGGTCAAGAACGTCGAAGACGTCGTCGGGTCGAAATTTAGCGACACGATCGTGGGCTCATCGGGCGACAACCGCCTCGACGGCGGCGCCGGCAACGACACCATTCACGCCGGCGACGGTAACGACACGCTGATCGGCGGGACCGGGACCAACCTTCTCGATGGTGGCAACGGCATCGATACCGCCGATTACTCTTCAGCCCAACACTGGGTGTTCGCAGATCTTGCGACCGGCGAGGGCGTTCAACTTGATTCGTCATACAACGTCGTTGCGCAGGACTCGTATGTCTCGATCGAGAACCTTACCGGCTCGTCCCAGGCCGACATCCTGATCGGTGACGCCAACGCCAACGTGATCAACGGTGGTGACGGGAACGACGTGGTCCAGGGCGGTAGTGGCGGTGATACGCTGCATGGCGGTAACGGCGACGACCAGCTCATCGGTGACAACTTTCTGGCCGCCACCGCCAATTCCACGACTTACATGTTCGGCGATGACGGCAACGACACGCTGTCCGGAAGTGCCGGCAAGGACGTGATGGATGGTGGCACCGGCAGCGACTGGGCCGACTACGGGGAGCAGGATTTCGATCCGCAGCTCGGCTATCAGGCTCACCTGGGGCACGACTATGCGGGCGTCACTGTCGACTTGTCGACCGGCACCGGCCACGGCGGTTACGCCGAGGGCGACACCTACGTCAACATCGAGAACGTTCGTGGCACTGAAGGCGACGACGTCATCACCGGTGACGGCAATGATAACATCCTGGTCGGCATCGACGGCAACGACGTCATCCACGGCGGCGGCGGCAACGACACGTTGATGGGCAACGGCCAGCTGTTCGGCGACGCCGGCAACGACACTTTCATGGCTATGGGGTCGGGAAGCACCGTCTATGACGGTGGCGAAGGGTCGGACACCGTCGACTACTCGCAGTCCTCGGGTCGGGTCGTTGTCGATCTCGGCGGCACACTCTCGATATTGGGCATCCAGAGCGGCGAGCTCGACAGCCAGGGTCACCTGGCCAGCCACGACAGCTACAGCAACATCGAGAATATCACCGGCAGCCAGCACGATGACATGATCCTCGGCGACAACAATGACAACGTCGTCAACGGTAATGGTGGCGACGACGTGCTCTACGGCTTCGGCGGTAACGACACCATCAACGGCGGACAAGGCGACGACTTCATCGAAGGTGGCTTTGGCGCCGATCAGCTGGATGGCGGTGATGGTGTCAACACGCTCTCCTATGCCATGTCATCGACCGGAGTGGTGATCAACCTTGCGAACGCGACAGCTTCGGGCGGCGACGCCAGCGGCGATGTGATCAGCAACTTTCAGAACGTCGTCGGTTCAGGTCACGATGACGTCTTGGTTGGGTCGAACAGCAACAACCTGCTGTTCGAACAAGCGGGTCACGACATCATGGTCGGTGGTGGTGGCCAGGATACCTTCGCGTTCTCCTCGTTCCTGACCGGCACCACCATGATCGCGGACTTCCACATTGGCGAGGACAAGTTGGCGATCGTCGGCGGCGACTCGATGCAAGACCTTCATGTCACGCAGACCTCCGGAGGAACGCTGATCACGTTCGACAACACGTCCGGCTCGATCCTGCTGGCTGGCGTCAATGCCCAGTCCTTTGTCCAGCACGAATTGACCGAGGTCGTGTTCTCACAGACGATGGATCCGCTGATGCACGGCTGATCACAACGCGACCTGCAATTGGGAACCGGCGGGCCTTGGCCCGCCGGTCTTGTTTTTGGAGCGCATCCAACGTTTGGGGGACTTGGTGATGCAGGTCACGTCCCGTCTGTCACCGGGGTGACAGCCCTCACAGTCACGGAAGCGCACCTCCGCCATCCTCTCCGCATGTTCGACGCGAAACAGCGCTCGCCGTCGAATTCTAATGTGAGATCAGAGGCTTAACGGAGCCGGGAGTCCGCGCTCCAAAACCATGCGGAGAGGACGATGAGCAGCTTTGATGGAAACAATCACGATGGCTACGGCGCCGCCGGCGACGCGATCGGCAGCGTCGGTGACGCGATCGGCGGCGACGCCGGCGACGCCCTGAATACAATTGGAGACGTAGTCAGCGGCGGCACCACGGGAATTGGCGACCAGGCCGGCGATGCAATCGGTGGCGTCATCGACGGTCTCGGTCAGGAGATCGGCGGCGACGTCGGTCAGGTCATCAGCGACGTGTCCGGTGAGGTTGGCGACTTCGTCGGCGATGTTGTCACTGCGGGCCTCGATGCGGCTCTCAGCGGTGGCGCGGTCGCGCTCGGTGATATCGGCCAGGCTGCGCTCGGCGTGGCTGGCGACATCGCCAATGAAGCGGCTGGTGCGCTAGCTGACGCGATTCGCGGCGAGGTCGGCCAGGATGTGGCTGGCTTTGTCAACGCGGTTGGCGAAGCGGCCGACGCTGTGAAGGACGGAATCGGTGCGGTCGAGGGCGTGGGTGGTGCGCTCGGCGGTGTCATCGGCGGCGCGGTCAACGGGATTGAAGGAATCGGCAGTGCCGTCATCGACGCTGTCACCGGCGCAGAGAGTGTTGCTGATGCCGCAAATGGCGTGGTCGATGCGGCGTTCGGCGGCGTCGAAGGCGCCGTCGAAGGCGCGGCCAATGGTGTCGAAGGCGTCGTCGAAGGCGCCACCGGTGCAGTCGATGGCGCGCTCGGTGCGGTCGGCGACGTGGCAGGCGCCGCCGGCAGCCTGCTCGGCGATGCGGGCCAGGGCCTCGAAAATCTGGGCGACTCGATTGGCGGTGTTGCCGGAGACATCGTCGGTGGTATCGGCCAGGGCCTCGAAGGTCTCGGCGAAGGGCTCGGTGCGGTTGGTGGTGCGCTTAACGCCGCTGGCGACGCGATCGGCTCGGCCGGCGAAGCGGTTGGCGGCGCGATTGGCGGTGCCGGCGAAGCTATTGGCGGTGCGATCGGCGACATTGGCGACGCCATCGGCGACGCGGTTGGCGGCGCGGTCGATGCGATCGGCGGCGCGGTTGGCGACGCAGTCGGCGCAATCGGCGGCTTTATTAGCGGCATTTTCGGCGGCGGTGATTCCAGCAATGATCATGGGCCGGCCGCCGGCGACGGTGCCGGTGAGGGTCCGACCGCTGGTGGCGAAGGGCCCTCGGGTGGCGGCGAAGGCAGTGGTGACAACGGCGGCGGCAACACCGGTGGCGGCGAGAACGGCGGCACCAATGGTGGTGGTGGCGATAACAACGGCGGCGGTGACAACAACGGCGGCGGCGATAACAATGGCGGCAGTGGCAATGAGGGCGGAATGCCCGACCCGAACGGCGACGGCTCAGGCGGCGGCAATGCTGGCACTGCGAACCCGGAGGGTGATGGTGGCGACGGTAACGAGGGCAACAGCCATGGTTCGATGATCGGTCACGCCGGCGGCGTCGGCGGCGGTGATGGTGGTGGCAGCGACGGCAATGGTAATGGTGGCGGCGGTGACGGCGAAGGCGAGAACGATAGCCTTGGCGATCTCGGCGCGATTGCTGGAGTCGGCACAGGCAGCGGCGGCGAACAGCAGGGCCATGGCCCGCTGCACGATCCGGGTGAAGAAATGCCGGATCCGAACGGCGACGGCAAAGGTGGTCCGACCAGCAACGTTGCGTTCGGTGCGGCCGACCTCGCTGCGGTCCAGGCGCTGGAAGCCAGCGCTGCCAGCCAGGGTGCAGCGAGCCACGCCGGCGACGCCGGGATCATCATCGTCGGTGGTCACGACGCCGGCAGCTTCTGGGATCAGGCCGCAGGTGCGACGCAGGGCGTGACCGCAGTCACCTCGGCTTCGGCCTTTGCCGAGATCGCGGGCCAGAACCAGGCGGCGACCACGGCAACCGAGACTTCGGCGCACGACGTATCGAGCGCGCTGGACAGCTCGGCCCATACGGAGGCGCTAGTTGGTGGAGCGGCGCACGACGCGGGCTTTGCCGCGGTCGCCTTCGACCACGCCGAGCTTGGTACTGCAGCGCTACACTCGATGTCGCTGGGTGCCAGTGCTTTCGCCAACCAGATGCACATCTAAGTATCTGCAAGTCAGGTCGGGCTGTCGCGGATGTTGTCCGCGGCAGCCTCTTTTGGTGCACGCCTTTACGTTGTTGCAGGGTTCGGAAGGCTTTTGCTGTCGAGCCATAGGCGGGCTAATGTGCGGTAGCGAATGTGACGTCCGGCGAGTCCCGGACGGAACAGTCGGGATGTCTGAGAACGTGCGAGTTCTGGGCGAGTTTCGCGCGATCAGGCGGTTGGGAATTTCCGATGAGTGCCACGAACAATGCCGTGCCGATGAAGGGCGATTTTCGTCGCTACGCCTTGCTCGGCTATGTCTCGATCGCGCTGGTGTTCGGCGGTTTTGGCGTGTGGGCGTCCGTGGCGCCCCTCGACCGCGCCGCGGTTGCAACCGGCCAGGTCTCAGTGTCAGGCGACCACAAGGTCGTGCAGCACCTTGAGGGGGGTATCATCCGGGAGATCCTGGTTAAAGAGACGCAGGAGGTCAAACAGGGCGACGTGTTGTTCCGGCTGCAGCCGACGGAAGCGCAGGCCAACACAGACATCCTGCGCAAGCAGATGGATGCGGCGTTCGCCGAAGAAGCCCGCATCGTCGCCGAGCAGACCAACGCAGCGAGCATCACCTTTCCCGACAGCGTGCTGGCGCGCCGCGACGTGCCGGAGACGGCCACCGCGATCGCGGACCAGCAGCGCCAGTTCGTTGAGCACCGCGCTGGGCTGGTCAATCAAGTCAATATTCTGAACTCGCAGATCGCCCAGCAGCAACAGGAGCTCGCCGGCCGCGACCGGCAACGCGCCGCACTCGCCGATCAGCTCACGAGCTATACCACTGAGATGAACAACGTGCAGCCGCTGGTGGACAAGGGCTTTTATCCGCGCAACAAGTTCCTCGAGCTCGATCGCGAGCGCGCGCGCGTCGAAGGCGATCTCGGCCAGGCCCAGGCCGACGTCGCGCGGCTGACCCAACAGGTCGAGCAGACGAAGCTGCAGATCGACCAGGCGCAGCAGAAATACCAGGCCGATCTCTCCCAGCAGCTCGATACGACGCGCGGAAAACTGTCCGACCTGCGCGAGAAGGTGCGGATCGCCGAGGACGTGCTGCACCGGGTCGATATCCGCGCCGAGCGCGACGGCATCGTGATGAATTTGAAGGTCCATACCGTCGGCGAGGTCATCAAGCCTGGCGATACTCTGGCGGAAATCGTGCCGGTCGGCGAGGGCGTCAACGTGATGGCGCATGTGTCGCCGCGCGACATCGAGAGCGTTGCGGTCGGCCAGAAGGCCGAGGTGCGCTTCCCCAACTTCTCGTCGCGCCGCACGCCGATCATCCTCGGTAAGGTGCAGAGCGTCTCGGCCAACTCGATCATGGACGAGATCACCAAGCAGCCCTACTACTCCGCGCGCATCAGCATCGACTATTCGACGTTGCCGCCCGAGGTCGCCGACCACATCCTGCCCGGCATGCAGGCGGACGTTCTGATTTCCACTGGCGAGCGCACGATGCTGCAATATCTCGTCGGCCCGCTGATGAACGCACTATCGAAGACTTTCCGCGAGAAGTAGGCAGCCTCAGCTCGCCGCGCTTGCAGGCTCATCCGCATCAGCGACCTCGATGTCGCGGCCGCGCGCGACGCCGATGACATCGATTGTCGGGGCTCCCCCGCCTTTCTCGGCGAGCACAAGGGTGTGCTGCTCGCCGAGGTCGAGCACGCCGGCGTGCTTCGCCGCATCGGATGACAGTGCGACCTGCCATCCTTTTGTTTCCGCGAGACTTCGCGAGTTGTTGGGCGATATCGCTGCCGAAGCCGACCACTGACACGACCGATGTCTTGCCGAGGCCGATCCGGCCCATCACGAACGAGCCCGCATGCAGACCGATGCTCACCTGCACGGGACGGCCAAGCTCGGCGGCGACCTTCTCGTTGAGGCGGTCGAGCGCCTCATCGATTGCGCGCGCCGCGCGCAGCGCGTCCCTTGCGCCCTGCTGCAAACCACGTTGCTGCCCAAACACCGCGAGCAAGCCGTCGCCGATGAATTTGTCGACCCAGCCGTGGTTCTGGTCGATCGCGGCTCCCGCGGCGGCAAAGAACTCGTTCAGGATGAAGAGCAGGTCGTAGGCGAGGCGATCTTTCGCGATCTGGTCGATATCGCGGATGCGCACGTACAAGAGGCAAAGCGGCCGCTGCGCGCCGGCTTCATCGCCATCAGCGGCCGCGGGCTGCGCGATGCCGGCATCTTCACCCGCTTGCACGAGCCTGACGATGCTGAGCGACGCGGTCGGCCTGATCTGGCAGGCGAGACGGGCATCTTGCGGCGCCTTGACGCGCGCCAGCGTAAAGCGCTCGGCAAAGGCAGGCGCCGGCAGCGTTGCGGAGCCTTCGGTGATGCGGACGCGGCACGTGCCGCAGCGCGCTCGGCCGCCGCATTCGGAGGTGTGGGCGACGCCGCCGGCGCGGCTGATCTCGAGCAGGGACGGCCCAACCGCGCTCTGGAGCTTCGGGCCACCGGCATAGCTGATCGCTATTTTCGGCGCCGCCAGCATGCTGAAGCGGCGGACGACGATGGCGATGGCGACGAGGCCAATCACCACCGCAAATGCGATGCGCAGCGTGCGGCTGTAGGATGTCAGCGCATCGTCGTTGAACGAATTGGGCCAATGCGTGAGCGCGCGCATGCGCTCGGCCATGGTCTGGTCGCTGATCAGGCCGGCAACCGCGCGGCCTGACACAACGAAGCCAGCGAGTGCTGCGACAGGAATTGCGATCGCGACCACCAGCAGCAGCGGCTGCAGGGCGCGATACCAGCTCCGCAGCTTCAGCCAGTGGTGGATACCGAGACAGCCATGGGCCCAGACGATTGTGAGCAAGAGGCTCTGGCTTAGCGCGTTCGCAGGCCACAATCGCGCGAGTTCGTAGAGATAGCTGTCCTGCACGCCGAACAAAGTGCTTGCGACATGCGTGTCGATGATGTGCGGCAACAGCAGGAATGGAATCGCAAGTCCAAGAAACAGTTGCGCCAGTTCCCAGGCTGGGAGCCGTAAGGTGCGGCGGCCGAACAGCTTCAGCAGCCCGAACACGACGTGCGTGACAAGCGCGGCGGCGAGGATAATGACCCCGGGCCAAGAGCGCGTCACGGCGAGGCGCCAGCCCTGCGCCTGGTCCATCAGCTCGAGGCTGACGAGCCCGATCGCGTGATTGAGGAAATGCGTCGCCGCGAAAGCAAACAGAATCAGGCCTGAGACCAGGCTGAGGTTTCGCGTCAACCCGCCGCGCACGATGACCTCACTTGCTTGCTGTACTCGCCAGCCGATTGCCCGGTGCTCCGCCGGCCGTTGGCCGTTCGCAGTCAGCAAAGGCTCTCATCGAAGCCGGGCGAATTCAACCCGTCCCTGCTCGCCAGATTTGTCCCTTCGCCCTGTCACCTAGGTGACCCTATCACCGATCGCTGTAAAATATTCAATATTTCAAATACTTAGATATC
This sequence comes from uncultured Alphaproteobacteria bacterium, assembly GCA_963763485.1. Lineage (GTDB taxonomy): Bacteria > Pseudomonadota > Alphaproteobacteria > Rhizobiales > Xanthobacteraceae > CAWCKS01. The sequence goes on from CAVXOW010000005.1 coordinate 1,091,839, forward strand.
TAAGAGGATGTCGTTGCGTGACGTCTATCACAGTTTTTGCGCCAGCAAGCTGAGACATTGGGGACACGGCCTGGATGGAGGCAACCGCTGGGCCAAACCCGATCTCAAGCCCTTGGGGGACGACCATGACGACCCAAACGACACGCAGCCCGCTCGGTACCGCGCTCCGCGCCTGCTTTCCTGCACTCACCACCACCTTCGTGCTCAGCATGTTTATCAATGCAAGCATGCTGGCCTCGCCCCTCTACTCGATGCAGATCTATGACCGTGTGCTGACCAGCCGCAATGTCGGCACGCTCAGCATGCTGACGCTGATCGTCGCTATGTTCCTCGTGCTCTACGGCGTGCTCGAATTCGCTCGCGCTGGTGTGCTGGCGCGCGCCGGCGTGCTGTTCGAAGGCACGCTGCGCCACCCGCTGTTCGAAACCATGATGCAGGCCGAGATGTCGCCGCGTCACCGTTTTGGCCAGCAGATCATCCGCGATGCTGAAACGATCCGCGACTGCATTTCCAACGGCACTGCCGCGATCGCCTGCGATCTGCCGTGGACGCCGGTGTTCGTTGCACTCTGCTTCATGCAGCACGTCTATCTCGGCTGCGTCGCGCTGATTGGCTCGATCGTGCTGTTTTCGCTCGCCCTTTTCACCGAGTTTTTCACCCGCCGCAGCGTTGACCGCGCCAACTCGCTCGCCAATGAGGCCTCGAAGTTCGTCGCAGCGGCTCTGCGTAACGGTGAAGTGGTGCGCGGCCTTGGCATGGGCGACATCGTGCTCGACCGCTGGAGCGGCGCACAATCCCAGGTCGTCGAAGCCCACTCTTCGCTGGTTGAGCGCGGCGCAGCGATGCATGCGGTGACCAAGTTCGCACGCCTGGCGGTGCAGACCTCGCTGCTCTGCGTCGGCGCGTGGCTCGCTATCGATCGCCAGATTTCACCTGGCGCGATGATGGCCGCGTCGATCATCATGGGCCGGGCGCTGGCGCCGGTCGAGCAGGTCGTTGGCCAGTGGAAGCGCGTGGTTGCGCTTCGCTCCGCCTATCGCCGGCTCGAGGACCTGTTCCAAGCGTTGCCGAGTGCCTCTGCGCCGACCGCGCTGCCGACGCCGAAGGGCGAAATCGAGGTCGACAATGCGGTCGTGTGGCCGCCGGCTGCCGGCCGCCCGTCAGTGAAGGGCGTGAGCTTCTCGCTGAAAGCCGGTGAAAGCATTGCGATCGTCGGCGCCTCCGCCAGCGGCAAGTCGAGTCTGGCGCGTGCACTGGCCGGCGTGTGGCCGCTCCGCGAAGGCGTGATCCGGATCGATGGCGCCGCCTATAGCCAGTGGGATCAGACCCGGTTGGGCAAGCATATCGGCTACCTGCCGCAGGATATCGAGCTGTTCTCCGGCACGGTTGCGGAAAACATTGCCCGTCTCGGCAAGGTTGATGAGGCCGGCGTCATCGCGGCGGCTAAGGCGGCCGGTGCCCATGAAGTGATCCTGCGCCTGCCCAACGGTTACGACACGCCGATTGGTGAGGGTGGCGTGGCGCTCTCCGGTGGTATGCGCCAGCGCGTTGGTCTCGCCCGGGCCCTCTACGGCAACCCCCGCCTGATCATCCTGGACGAGCCGAATTCCAACCTGGACGAAGAAGGCGAGAAGGCGCTCACCGCCGCCATGGCCGCGATGCGAGCAGCCGGCAGCACTGTGATCGTCGTCACACACCGCCCGCAGATTCTGGCGCATGTTGACCGCATCATGGTGATGGCGTTCGGCAAGGCGCTGGTGACCGGCACCCGGGACGAAGTGATCGCCAAGATGCGTGGTCAGAAGGTTGTCCTCGCCCATGAACGGACAGCCGCCGCGTAAGACCCGAAGAGATCATTCAGGAGGACGTGTCATGACCAAGACTGGAACAATTGTGAAGGTGATGCAGGCCGTTCTCCTTGTGACGGTCCTGACCCCGGCCACCGTGTATGCCGACCCGCTGTCGACCCGCCAGATGCTGGCGCAGGCCGAGACGCAGAGCCAGGACCAGACCGTGAAGGGCGAGGTCAAGCGGCTCAACCGCGGGCTGATCTTCGGCACCGCCGAGGCTGCCACCAACCCGAGCGCGCAGCATTCTGTAGAAATTCCTGCGATCTCAGCGCTCGCGGCGACAGCACCGACGCCCCAGATCCTGGTTGCCGCCGTCGAAGCGCCGAAGATGGACAATCTCGCGCCGTCGACTACGAAAGATGAGAAATCGGTTACGCCGACGACCAGCGGCACCTTCGAGACCGCTGCCGCTCCAGCAGCTTCCACGTCGGGCACTGAGACCTCATCGATCGTGACACTGCCGGCCCCGCCGCCTGCGACCGACACCATCTCGGCGCCGATCATCCCGGTCAACTCGAGCGCGGATGTCGCGACGACGCCGGCTCCCGCGCCTTCGGTAACGCCTGTGACTGCCACGCAGAACCCGGCGGCTGTTATAACTCCGGCAGCGACAACGACCACGGCGAAAGTTGACGCCATCAAGGCTGATGCGGCTACAAAGACGGCCGCGACCAAGACGGCTACTGCGAGAACATCACATCAGCGCCGGATTCCAAACCAAAACGACGGCAGCTTCAACGTTGCCGGGGTCAACATAGGCAGCGGCAACATAGGTGGTCAGTTGACGAAGATCATGAACCGGCCCGAGGTGAGATCGATGCTCACACAGTACGGTTTGAATTAAGCGATTGCTTACGGACTGCTCGAGCCGCGCGGCGCTCCCGCGCGGCTTTTCACGTTCAGTCGCGGCCGCAATAGGCGTCGCATCCTGGTCTATCGCTGGAGTACGCCAGGAAACGGCGCTCTACGTAGAGAAGGTTAGTTTTCAGTTCCTCTCCCTCCGCCAGTCCCCCAAGATCGATCCGTTCTCCGCGGATCGTTTGCTGCAAGCAAGCAGCCTGTGTTGCGGGCATTTCTTGACATGGCTCCGTACCCGGACGTGCCTTGCCCACAGCCAATCATTTGCTCAGACCGCGCAATGGCGCATTGGAATAGCCGCCGTCGCAGGGTATGCGGACCGCACTGATAAAGCTGGCCTCTTGCGAAGCGAGGAAGGCAGCAAGATTGCCGATGTCTTCGGGCTCGCCGAGGCGGCCGACGGGCGTGGAGGCCACGATCGCGTCACGCAGGTGCGCAGGCATGGATCGTACCAGCGGTGTTCCGATCAATCCCGGAAGAATGGCATTGCAGGTAATACCACTGGGGCCAAACTCCTGCGCAACGGAACGCGTAAGACCGAGGAGTCCGGCCTTGCTCGCCGAGTAACCCGCCTGTCCAAGGCTCGGCCGCTGAGCAGCGATCGACGCGATATTGATGATCCTGCCCCAACCTTTCTCGACCATCGCAGGCACCAGGACCTGGACGCAGTTGAACGCACCCGTGAGATTGACCGCGAGTTCTTGCTCCCAACGGTCGAGTGGCATCTCAGCGATCGTCGCAATGTTGTTCACAATTCCGGCTGCGTTGACCAGGATGTCAGGGGGGCCGAGCGCTTCGTTTGCGGATCGTGCCGCTGCCTCGACCGAGCCCCGGTCGGCTACGTCGACTGCAACTGTGAATGCCCTTTGCCCCAGGCCTTGTACCGCGTCGGCGGTGGCTACGGCTTCGTCGTCGCCCGACCAACGCTCGCGCATCCGATGGTAGCGCTCGCCGCGGAAGGGTTCCGGATGCAGGTCCGCGACGACGATCGATGCACCGTGTCCTGCCATGGCCAGAGCTATCCCCCGGCCAATTCCTCGCGCCGCCCCGGTAACGAAGGCGACCTTGTCTTTCAAGCTCATTGTCATCAGCATTTCTCCCAACCTGTCAGAGGTTGAATGACCGCGTCAGCGCAATAGGTGACCAATCAAAGGTATCACGCGCGAGCCGGAGCGACACGTCTTGGCAACCTGAGACATCGAGCAACGTCCGTTGTTCGGGTAAGACCGGAAGTCAGCGACATCTGGTCAAAACGTTGCAAATGACCCCGGAGCGATCATCGGCCCGGTGTCGTTCTGGACCAAGGTATTGCCGCGTTTCCGATAAATCTTGGCCGCCGTCGAGCTGGACGGGGCATTACGCACACACAGGATTCCAGGATTCGACCCGGATTATCTAGGTCGCGATCCCGGCGCACGCCGACCCGCGTCTCCTTTAGCGGTCGGTATATTGGCGCGCTCTTTGAATGATAGACTTGGCGCACTTGATGCGGTCGTAGTGGCAAGGTCGGGACAGCGGTGTCTCCTAATCGCCCGCGCTATTCAGGAGAAAGTCCATGGAATTCGACGTCATGACGCGCGCCACAACCTGGGACCATGTGGCCGACCTGGCGCGTCGCACGGAGGCGGCCGGCTTCTCGGGAATGCTGTTCACCGAAGGCCAGCAGGTGCCGTGGATGAACATCGCCGCCGCGGCGCTGGCGGCACCATCGCTGCATTTCTCGACCGGCATCGCGATCGCCTTCGCGCGCAGCCCGATGATTACGGCGCAGATCGCCTGGGAGCTGGCGCAGAACACCAAGGGCAAGTTTCGGCTCGGGCTCGGCAGTCAGGTGAAGGCGCACATCACCAAGCGATACGCCAGCACCTTCGACAGGCCGGCGCCTCAGATGAAGGACTACGTGCAGGCTGTGAAGGCCTGCCTCAGGGCCTTCCGGCGCGAGGGCGCGCTCCTCCATGACGGCCCCTACTACAAGCTGAGCCTGCTGACCGAGCAATGGACCCCCTCGCGGCACGCGTACGAGGACGTCAAGGTGGACATCTCGGCCGTTGGCCCGTTCATGGTCCGGGTGGCCGGCGAGGTCGCGGACGGCGTGCACGTGCACCCCATGCATTCGATGCACTACATCCGGAGCCGCCTGTTGCCAGGCCTGGTCGAAGGCGCGGCGCGGGTCGGACGTGACCCCGCGACGATCGACAAGATCATCCCGGTCATTGTCGCGGCGGGGGATACGCCGGAGGCGCGGGCGACACCGATCAAGGAAGCGAAGACGACGATCGCCTTCTACGGAGCCACACCGAACTACGCCTTTCAGTTCGACGACCTCGGCCACCACGGGCTGCGCGACCAGCTGCGCGACTGCCTCAAGACGGGCGACAGCGTGCGCAGCCAAGCGCTGATCACCGATGAGATCCTCAACCAGTTCGCAATCGTGGCGCGCTGGGACGATGTCGCTGATCGTATGATCGAGCGCTACAAAGGCATTGCCTCGCGTCTCGTCATCTACCTCACCTCGCCCGGGCGGGACGTCGATCCCAAGACTTTCGAACGTTGGGGCGAGGTGGCCCGCGCTGTGCGCCAAGCGGGATAGAGCTCCACACGCCCCGACGGGTTGATAATCCCCAGTTATGCGTTGTTCGGTGAGTAGAAGGTATTCGCCCACACAACCTATCAGAACCGTTGCCGAACTCAATGAGTCGACTTTCTCGTGCAGCCTGATTTCAGGTCTGCATCTAGGGTAGGGCGAACTAAGCCTGAGACATTGGCCGCCAGGGAGCTCGCCGATCGCGAACCGCTAGGCTGATTATCGTGGTGCGCATGACATCCGAGTTGGTCTTTACGCCCGCAAGCCGGAGCAGGATAGCCGGCTGCGTCGGTACTCCCGAAAAAGTGCGGTCGACGTCCAGCGTTGTCTTCAGGCCAAGGGCATGTAGGATGAACACTTTCCGCATTGGGGTTGAAGCCGGTGTACAAAAATATGCTGATTGCAACCGACGGTTCCGAGCTAGCCAACAAAGGTGTTAGGCAAGGTTTGGCGCTCGCAGAAAAGCTCGGTGCCAAAGTTACCGTCCTATCCGTCGTTGAACCATTGGTGCCCGAGGCAATCCAAGCTGCGATTTCCAGTGGGCTTGAAGATCCTGTTGTTAGATATGACCAGCAGATCGACGCGAGCATGAAGACGCGATATGCGGCAATCGAACAAGAAGCCGCACAGTACGGCATCATCGTTGAGACGCTGCATGAGATTGACGAATTTCCGGCAGAGGCCATCGTCAGGTTCGCCGAAGCGAACGCCTGCGATCTCATCGTAATGGCGTCTCATGGACGGCGCGGGATAAGGAAGATTCTGCTGGGAAGTCAGACCGCGGAAGTGCTGGTGAAAACGACTATCCCGGTCCTTGTCATCCGATAGACGGGTGCGCCGTTGTCGCGGCCCGCCGGTACCAACGAGACCGCACGAAAAGCCGATCTTTTATGGCTGCGATCGCGTGGGCCCTGGAAGCAAGCTCTATTTGGCTCTCTTGAGAAGCTGGGCAATGTGTCCGGCGGACGATGCGCCATTGAGGATACTGACAAGAGTGATTGCGTCGGCTTCATCCGCGAACCGCTTCATGACGCGATCGGATTGTTCTTCGTTACCAAAAAAGACCGCGAATAGGCCGTCATCATTTTTTCGGTAGCTATGCATTTGTTGTCTCCCGCGACTGTTAGTGCAAACACAGTAAATTGACCTTGGACAAGGTGCCGACCACCGAACGGCGCGTGTTGATTACGCGGCGTTTGATACATCAACAACACTGACGTACTCCACACAACGGTGTCAGCAGAAGTCTTACAACGGCATCGCCGGATATTAACTGAATCGGGACGGTCGGTTGACCTGGATCAACAACGACAATCGATGCGCGCTGCAATTTGATCGTTGTTCTTCAATAGTTAAGTGGAGGAGGAATACATGGATAAGGACAGGGTCGCCGGTTCGGCGAAGCAAATCAAAGGCACGGTCAAGCAGGCAGTCGGCAGGGCGGTCGGTGACACCAAGCTCGAGTCGGAGGGCAAGGCCGACAAGGTAGAGGGCAAGGTTCAGAACGCTATAGGCGGCCTCAAAGACACGATCAAAGACACCCTCAAAGGGAAATGAGTGTTGTGCTTCGTTCTTTGAGTTGCTGAGAGCGTTCGATCCCGCCAGCCTCGGCGTGGCTCTCTAGTTTGAACTGCGCTGCGCGTAATGATGATCGGCGGAGAGCTGGAACAGGAGTTGGTAATGTTCGGGTTAAAACGGCCAACCCGAATTAATCTCCGCTCCAACGACGCGGCTATTGTCGTTCGTGAAAACGGTGAGATGGAAATGTTTATCCGGCAGGCAAAGGGCGACGAAGAACTTCCGCCTGGTCAGGTTATCTTGGCTCTCTTCGGAATGGCATTTCATGATGAGCGCGTGCACAAGCTGTTAGCGCAAATCGTAAAGGAGAAGCAAAACTGACTTGGCATTCTGCCACGAGGGGGCAATTCGATCCGCTTTTGGGGTTAGGCAGCGACCAAGCATCAAAGGAAAGAGAGTTTCAATTTGGCCGTCGTCGATCCAGGGGCAGGCAAATTGGTTGATCCGACGTCGCTCCTGGATGTTGGTCAACTCGTGCGCGCCTATTACGCGGGCCATCCCGATCCCGCTGAGGTTGCGCAGCGCGTGACATTTGGTACGTCCGGGCATCGCGGGTCAGCCTTCGACAACGCCTTCAATGAAGAACACATCCTTGCGATCGCTCAGGCGATCTGCGTCGATCGCAAGACACGGGGCATCGATGGTCCCTTGTTCATTGGCTTCGACACCCATGCGCTATCCGCGCCGGCTTTCAAGACGGCGATTGAGGTGTTTATCGGCAACGGCGTGACCATAATGATCGACGGCCATGGCGACTATACGCCGACGCCGGTAATCTCGCATGCGATCCTCAACTACAATCGGAATCGCACACGCGGAACTCGCCGATGGCGTGGTGATCACTCCGTCGCACAATCCGCCCGCAGACGGTGGGTTCAAATATAACCCGCCGCATGGCGGGCCTGCCGAGGCCACGACGGCCGGTGCGATTGAGCGCATCGCCAATTCGCTCTTGGCAAGCGGAATGGCTGAGGTTCGACGAATCCCCTTTGAGCGCGCGAGCACCTCGGCGGAGCTTCGCCGGTACGATTACGTATCGCCCTATGTTGCAGATCTTGAGAACATTCTGAATATGGCCGCGATCGCCGCCTCAAGAGTCAGAATTGGGATCGATCCGCTCAGCGGCGCCGCCGTGCACTACTGGGCACCAATCATCGATCGATATCGGCTGAACGCTTCGGTGGTCAGCGAAGTAGTTGATCCGACCTTTGAATTCATGACCGCCGATTGGGATGGTCAAATTCGAATGGATTGCTCTTCGCCTTACGCCATGGCGCGACTGGTGGGATTGAGAGAACGATTTGACATCGCCTTCGGCAACGACACCGACGCAGATCGTCACGGTGTCGTGACACCCGCGCATGGACTGATGGAGCCCAACCAATATCTAGCGGCAGCGATTTCGTACCTCTTCAAATCTCGCAATTCCTGGCCGAGAGCCTGCGCCGTAGCCAAGACAATGGTGACCAGCGCGATGCTCGATCGGCTAGCTAAGAAGCTTGGACGGCGGCTTGTCGAAACGCCGGTCGGATTCCGCTGGTTCGTGGAGGGTCTGCTTCGCGGCGAACTCGGCTTCGCAGGAGAGGAGAGCGCCGGCGCTTCGTTTCTGCGGCGGGACGGGTCTGTTTGGACGACCGAGAAGGACGGTCTTCTGCTCGGCCTGCTCGCGGCCGAAATCACCGCGTGCTCAGGTCGTGACCCAGGCGAACTATACGCTGGCCTGACGCAGGAATTAGGGCCGTCTTTCTATCAGCGCGTGGACGCGCCAGCGACACTCGACCAGAAGGCCTTATTGAAGATGCTCAGGTCCGATAACTTGGTGATAAAGCAGTTGGCGGGCGAGGCGGTGCTAGCCGTGGAAAGCACCGCTCCAGGCAACGGCGAGCCTCTCGGTGGCGTGAGAGTGCGGACGCAAAATGGTTGGTTCGCAGCCCGACCTTCAGGGACCGAAGATACCTATAAGATCTACGCCGAAAGCTTCCTCAGTCTCGAGCACTTGCATAGCATTCAGCTCGATGCGCAGTGCCTTGTCAGCGGAGTCTTCGAGGCGCCGATGGCGGGATGATGCTGACCGGTCTCACCACTGCTCAAGGATGGGGAGGGGTCGCCCTTACCGGGTCAACCAACCATCGCCGATGAACCCTGCTCGCTGCGGCCCCTTCGTTATCTGAGCGATTGGGAATCAAAAGCTACAACAGGTCGCTACGATAGTTCTCGATTATCAAGATTACTGGGCCCTAGCTAAAACCCAGGTGACGCGTCGGATTGAAGCCGCAGGAATCGAACCCAACCACTGAGTATCATAGTTCTGTGAATGACAACGGTAGTTGCGAGCAAATCTCCACGATGGCCGTCCCAAACCAATTGAGGCGCGCGCCGTCGGTTCTTCTAACGATAAACGGCGGCTCGTCGAGCATCCGGTTCGCACTGTACGGGGACGAACCGATTCGGCGGCTGCTTGATGGCAAGGTGGATCGCGTCGGTTTGAGCGGCACGAATTTGACCTTCAAGGACGTTAGGGGACAATTTCAGGAAAGTCGCACCGTCGTCCTCACCGATGGCCGTTCGGCAGTCGCTTTTCTACTGGATTGGCTCGAAACGCAGCAGGTGTTCGCTTCGATCAAAGCCGTGGGACATCGGGTGGTACACGGAATGACTCACAGCGAACCGGAGCGCATGACTCAAGAGTTGCTTGAGGAATTGCACCGCATCACGCCGTACGATCCAGACCACCTTCCGCTTGAGATCGAGTTGATAGAGGCGTTTTGCCGACGCCATCCTTCATTGCCTCAAGTGGCGTGCTTTGACACCGCGTTTCACCGCACGATGCCGCAGGTCGCCAGTCTACTGCCAATTCCGCGACGCTACGAAGCAGCGGGCGTTCGACGCTATGGCTTCCACGGCTTGTCTTATGAATTTCTCATAGGAGAACTCGCCCGCCTTGGCGATCCAGCTGCAACGAACGGTCGGGTGATCCTTGCCCATCTTGGCAACGGCGCGAGCCTCGCGGCCGTCCGCAACGGTGAGAGTGTCGACACCAGCATGGGTTTCACACCGACAGCCGGGTTGGTGATGAGCAGTCGCTCAGGAGATTTGGATCCGGGACTGGTGTCTTACCTAGCTCGCACCGAGCAAATGAGTGCGACGCAATTCGAGGAAATGGTGAACCACCAGTCTGGGCTGCTTGGAGTTTCCGAGATCAGTTCCGATCTGCGCGATTTGCTCGCACGGGAAGCCAACGATGTTCGCGCAGCGGAAGCCGTGGCACTTTTTTGTTATCAGGCGAAAAAATGGATTGGTTCCTTCGCGGCAGCGCTCGGCGGATTAGACGCGCTCGTCTTTGCAGGAGGTATTGGCGAGAACGCGCCCCTCGTCCGTCAACGAATTTGTGATGGACTTGGCTTCCTGGGGATTGAACTGAACGAGGAGCGCAACGCCAAGGACGCCCCCTTGATTTCGAATGACGGCGGTCGAGTTGCCGTGCGCGTCATCCGCACCGACGAAGAGTTCATGATCGCGAAATCGGTCATTCGCGTCCTCGGCCTTGATGCGGAGAAAGAGAGTTGAAAGTGAGACCAAATGCAGAATTGAGAATGCTTGATCCAGAATTTCTGCGAAAGCTCGATGCCTATTGGCGTGCGGCCAATTACCTCTCGGTTGGCCAAATTTATCTTTACGACAATCCGCTACTGAAGCGACCGCTGACGCTTGCGGATGTGAAGCACATGCTGCTTGGGCACTGGGGCACCACTCCAGGGCAGAACTTTATTTACGCGCACCTGAACCGGGTCATCAAGAAATACGACCTTGATATGCTCTACGTCTCTGGACCTGGGCACGGGGGCCCGGCCGTCGTGGGCAATACTTACTTGGAGGGCACTTACAGCGAGATTTATCCTGACATCAGTCAGGATGAGGCCGGCCTTCGGAAGCTGTTTATTCAGTTTTCCTTTCCCGGAGGGATTCCAAGCCACGCGTCACCAGAGTGCCCAGGCTCCATCCACGAGGGTGGCGAGTTGGGCTATTCGCTCAGCCACTCGTTTGGGGCGGTGTTCGACAATCCTGATCTCGTCGTCGCCTGTGTGGTCGGAGATGGCGAGGCTGAAACCGGACCGCTCGCCACGGCTTGGCATTCCAACAAGTTTCTCAATCCGGTCACCGATGGTGCGGTGCTGCCAATCTTGCATCTTAACGGCTACAAGATTTCCAACCCGACGATCCTCGCGCGCATCCCCCGTGAGGAATTGGAACAATTGCTCCTCGGCTATGGATGGAGGCCCTACTTTGTCGAGGGACACGAACCTATGCTCATGCATGAGGCTATGGCTTCGACGCTCGATAAACTCGTCGAGCAGATTAAGAAGATCCAACACGACGCCCGCATTAACGGTAACCTCGAGCGCCCACGTTGGCCGATGCTCGTCCTCGTTTCACCCAAGGGCTGGACGGGGCCGAAGGTGGTCGATGGCCTCCAGATTGAAGGCACCTTCCGTTCCCACCAGGTACCGCTATCTGACCCGGCCAGCCATCCGGAGCACCTCAAGCTGTTGGAAGACTGGCTAAGGAGCTACCGCCCGGAAGAACTCTTCGACAAGCAAGGCCGCCTCTTGCCGGAGCTGGCAGAACTCGCGCCCAAGGGCGAACGACGCATGGGCGCGAATCCCCATGCCAACGGCGGCAGTTTGCTCCGCGACCTGCAGATGCCGGATTTCCGCGATTACGCGGTGGATGTCCCTGCACCGGGCGTACGCGGCGTCGGCGACACGCACGTGCTCGGGCGCTTCCTGCGCGATGTGACGAAGCTGAACAACGAGCAGCGCAATTTCCAAATCTTTGGACCTGACGAGACGCTGTCCAACGGTCTGGAAGCTGTCTTTGAGGTTACGCAACGTCAATGGGATGCCGCCACCGTCTCGAACGATGAATTTCTCGCGCCGAGCGGGCGCGTGATGGAAATGCTCAGCGAGCACCAATGCGAAGGCTGGCTTGAGGGCTACCTGCTCACCGGGCGGCACGGGCTCTTCAACTGCTACGAGGCGTTCATCCACATCGTCGATTCGATGTTCAACCAGCACGCCAAGTGGCTGAAGGTGACGGCGCACCTGCCGTGGCGGCGGAAGATCGCCTCGCTCAACTACCTGCTAGCCTCGCATGTCTGGCGCCAGGATCACAATGGATTCACGCACCAGGATCCCGGCTTCATCGACCATGTCGTGAATAAGAAGGCGGAGGTTGTTCGTGTTTACCTGCCACCGGATGCAAACTGTCTGCTGTCCGTTATGGACCACTGCCTGCGCAGTCGCCACTACGTCAACGTTGTGATCGCAGGTAAGCACCCTGCGCCACAATGGCTAACGATGGACGCGGCCGCTGTGCATTGCGCAGAAGGCATCGGCATATGGCAATGGGCCAGCAACGATCAGGACTCCGAGCCGGATCTAGTGATGGCTTGCGCCGGCGACGTGCCGACGCTGGAGATACTCGCCGCCGTTTCCATTCTGCGTCAACACCTGCCCGACCTGAAAATCCGCGTGGTCAATGTCGTCGATCTCATGAAGCTGCAGCCCCAAACCGAGCACCCGCACGGATTAAGCGAGATAGACTTCGATTCACTCTTCACCAAGGACAAACCAATCATCTTTGCGTTCCACGGATACCCTTGGTTAGTCCACCGGTTGACCTACCGCCGCACCAACCACGAGAACTTACACGTTCGCGGCTACAAAGAGGAAGGCACGATTACTACCGCCTTCGACATGACTGTGCTTAACGATCTGGATCGCTTTCACCTGGTAATGGACGTGGTCGATCGCGTGCCGCAGACGGGTACCCGGGGCGTCTACCTAAAGCAGCAGCTTCAGGACAAACTCAACGACCATAGGCATTACATTCGTGAGCATGGCGAGGACATGCCCGAAATCCGAAACTGGCAGTGGGGCGCAAAGCCTTGATCGGCACACCGGATATGCCCGCGCGCCTTTACTTTATCCGGCACGGAGAAACGACATGGTCGCTGTCCGGTCAACATACCGGACGAACCGACATTCCTCTGACCGCGCAAGGCGAAGACGCCGCTCGCAAGCTGGCCGAACGGCTAAACGCCGTGAAATTCAGCCACGTGTTCACCAGTCCGCTACAACGCGCACGGCGAACCTGTGAGTTGGCCGGGCTAGGACGGCGCGGAAATCGAACCGGACCTGTTGGAATGGGACTACGGCGACTATGAGGGACAGTTCTCAGTAGATATCCGGAAGAAGCGGCCTGACTGGAATCTCTTTCGAGATGGAGGCCTGCGCGGCAAATCGCCGACCCAGGTTTCCGAACGGGCAGACCGGGTGATTGCTCGGGTCCGAAGGCTCGACGGTAACGTTGCTATCTTCTCGCATGGTCAATTCGGCCGCGTATTGGCCGCACGCTGGATCGGATTACCAGTAGGCCAAGCTCAACACTTCGTTCTCAGCACCGCGTCAGTCAGCATTCTTGGCTATGAACACAATCTGGCGGACCAACCCGTCGTCTTCCAATGGAACGTCGGCTCGAACCAATTTTCGACCTAATGCGTCGCGCCGAACATCTTATCCGTCTCTACGCGGCGAGTAGTGGTCGTGCGTCACCATATACGATTGCTCGTGGCCGCATTTTGCACAGACGAATATCTCGATATCCAGATCCGGGACCGCGTCGTTTGGCCGAATTCGTTTTAGCCGCTCGCCGCTGCAGAGCTCACAGTGAGTGGAAGGCGGCGGCTGGACGAGATTGCGCATGCAAATGCCTTTCACTCGACATGCTTCGGCGACGTCTGACAGGGCTTTATCTGACGTATCGTCGCGTCCCTTCACAGTTTCTCAGATTGAATAAATTGTTTGCCGACAAATGTCCGTGCGACCTTGCGATGCGTCGAATAAGGGCCAGCCCCTCCAACAACACATTCGTGCGGCGCCAAAGATCGCCAATTGGCAAAATTAGCCTAGTCGAACCTGAATTCGATGGATGGCCCCGTCATCCTTGAGCGAGACAGAAAGTGGCCGCGCGACAACCGTCACGCCGTCAAGCTCGGCGGAGGCGACACCCCGTTGTACTCCACGTGGGTTTTCGACAACGATGTCGTATCGCGACGCGCCATGACGAAGTTTCATTTCAAAACCGGGCCATGACCTTGGAATGCAAGGGTCGAGGCGGAGAGTGCCGCCTTCGATGCGAAGTCCTAGGATGCTCTCTACACCGGTACGCTGCATCCAGCCTGCGGAGCCTGTGTACCAAGTCCAACCACCACGCCCCACGTGTCCAGGAGCGGCATATACGTCAGCCGCGACGACATACGGTTCCACCTTATAGCGGTACGCGTCTGCACGGGTGCGGGCATAGTTGATCGGGTTCAGCAATGAAAAAAAGAGCGGCCGCCTCATCGCCCTCCCCGATACCCGCGAGCGCCATCACGGACCATAAAGCTGCATGGGTGTATTGCCCCCCATTTTCGCGCAAGCCCGGCGGATAGCCCTTGATATAACCAGGGTCGAGCGGCGTACGGTCAAACGGCGGCGTGAACAGCAACGCTAGCCGTTCGTGGGGCAAGATCAGTTCCCGCTCAACAGCCGCCATCGCCTCGGCAACGCGTTCCGGCTGGCCCGCGCCGGAGATCATGGCCCAGGATTGGGCGATGGAGTTGATGCGGCATTCTTCGTTTGCGGCTGAGCCGAGCGGAGTGCCGTCGTCGAACCACCCGCGCCTATACCACTGGCCGTCCCACGCGTGACTTTCAATCGCCTCGCTAAGGGTATGCATGTGCATCCGCCATTTTGTCGCTCGCGCCTTGTCGCCTCGCGCATCGGCGAGGCTTGCGAAGGAATGGAGTGCGGCGTGCAACAGCCAACCGAGCCAAACGCTCTCGCCGCGACCTCCACTACCGACTCGGTTCATGCCGTCATTCCAATCGCCACTACCGATCAGCGGCAAACCGTGACTGCCGACGGCCAGGCTGGCGTCCAGTGCACGAGCGCAATGCTCATAGAGGCTGGTGGTCTCATTCGTTGAGGTTGGTAGAAAGAAACTGTCGCTTTCGCCAAGCTCCAATGCTGGGCCCGCAAGGAATGGGACTTCCTCATCGAGGATAGCGGCATCGGCCGCGACGCGGACATAATGCGCGACGGTATAGGCGAGCCACGCGCGATCGTCCGATATGCGCGTGCGCACGCCCTGGCCTGAATGCGGAAGCCACCAGTGCTGGACATCGCCCTCGACAAACTGCCGGCTCGCGGCCCTAAGGAGGTGCTCGCGTGTTATTGATGGTCGCACGGTGGCCAATGCCATGCAGTCCTGTAACTGGTCCCGGAAGCCAAAAGCACCACTGGCCTGGTAGAAGCCCGATCGAGCCCAGACACGGCAGGCAAGCGTCTGGTAGGTGAGCCAACCATTGAGCATGATGTCCATCGATCGATCAGGCGTCTTGACCTCGACCGCGCCGACGGTATCGCTCCAAAAAGTGCGGACATCCGATAGCACTGCGTCCAGATCGGTCTTTCGGTATCGAGCAATCAGCGAACTTGCCTCGACTTCATCTGGAGCATCGCCGAGAAAGAAAACGATCTCGGCGACACCATTTGAAGGGATATCGACGATGGTCTGGAGGGCGGCACAAGGATCAAGGCCGGAGCCGATCCTGCCTGACAGGGCCGCTCCGCGGGCGAGGCTTACCGGCATGGCGAGGCCGCCATTGCGGCCAATGAACTCACGACGATCAGCGGTCCAGCTCATCTGGCGCCCGGCCATGTCAGCGAAGGCGACACGCTGGCCGAAGTCTGGATTCCACTTGTTCTCCGCAAGCATCGCCCCGCTGATCGGATCAATGCGCGTATTTACGAACGGCGTGGCCATGCTGCGGGAGGCGCCGAGAACCCATTCTACATAGGCCATCACGGACAGGCGCCGAGCGTAGCGCGAGACATTGCGCAGTTTTAGCCGCGAAATCTTAATTGGATCGGTGAGAGCGACATACTCCAATAACTCAGCAGCGATATCGTGCGAGCTATGCTCGAATTGGCTGTAACCCCAACCATGTCGCGCCACATAAGTCGCCGCCTCGTCCCGAATGGGAAGCGCTGTCGGAGTCCAGACATCGCCGCTCATCTCGTCCCGAATATAAAAGACCTGACCTGGACGGTCAGTCACTGGATCGTTTGACCAAGGCGTAAGCTGGCGCTCGCGGCTGTTCACCGACCAAGCATACCCGCCGCCCTCGGCGGAGACCTGAAAGCCGAAATTTGGATTAGCAATAACGTTGATCCAAGGCGCCGGGGTCGACTGGCCAGGACTCAAAACCGTCACGTATTCGCGGCCGTCCTTGGCGAAGCCACCCAGTCCATTGAAGAACTCCATATCGGATTCGGAACGCGATAGCTGGAGCTCAGAGACTGGCTTGGAGCGCTTGGTTAATCGGCGAAGCGGAGGCTTCGCTTCTGGCGCGCGCTCAAGTTGCTCAAAAAGACTGCCACGCTCGCCGACCAGCACGACGCGCGCGACGGACGTCAACAAGTCAAGAGCATCGGGCGCAATTAGATCGGCTTGGAGCATGAAGGTGTGCCCGGGGGGGCGCTGCTCGCCGATTTGAGGACGCGACTGTGTCGCCCTGACCAAAGTATCGAGGGCGGTTTGAAGATCTCGCTCATAAGATGTGGCGCGCTCATTGAGGATGACCAAATCTACGGCGAGCCGCTTCATCCGCCAGTATTCAACCGCTTGGAGCGCTTCGCGAGCCAGACTGAGATGCTGTATGTCAGAAATGCGGACGAGAACGATCGGTAGATCGCCGGATATACCCAGACTCCAGAGGCCAGGCTGTCCGCTGCTTGCGCACGCAGGGGTGCGCAACATGGGCGAGGGATAGATGACGTGCGCGGCGAGGCGTTGGTATTGCCCGGCCAAGTCCCGATCGATGCCGAGATGATGAAGTTGCACTTGCGCCTGCGTCCAAGCCAACGTTGCGGCGCGTTCGAAAGCGCTTGTGTCGTGATGTTTGTCAACCAGATTGAGCACTTCCTCTCGGGAGGATGCGACCATTGTCCAGAAGTCGATGCGCGCAGTCGTCCTTGCCGGTATCCTCACTCGGCGGCGCAGCGAGAAGATGGGATCGAGGACCGCACCGGTCGTCCCGCCAAGTGCGCGCCCGTTGACCGCTGCGATGGGCGTGCGAGTGATACCTCCGAGGCCGAGGAACCGCGCGCGGTCGGTCTCAAATTCGCGCTTGCCGACGACTTGGCCGTCGACGACAGCCAAGTGTGCAGCCCACACCTGCAACTCCTTCGGATCCCGACGTCGCCGTGTCGCCAAGATCGCGCCTAGACCGGCGAGGTGTTCGGTCTCGACGAATAGTTTAGAAAACGCTGGATGCGCGACGTCGGCGGCCTGAGGCGCAAGCACCAATTCGGCGTATGACGTCACCTCTACTTCGCATAATTCATCGCCGAGGTTCGAGATCACAACACGGCGGACCTCCGCGTCATCCTCTGCGGAAACCAACACTTCGAGAGTTGTCGCCAACACTTCGTTCTGCCGCATGAACTCGGCATGATGCTCATTGAAAGTGACCTTGTACGCGTCAGGCTCGAGCCCAATGGGTTGGTAAGTCGCCGACCAGGATTCTCCAGTCACAACGTTTCGCAGGAGGATGTATGAGCCCCAGTCATCGCATGTGGCGTCGGCACGCCAACGGGTCACGGCCAAGTCGCGCCAGCTGCTGTAGCCAGATCCAGCCGCCGTGAGCATCACTGTGTAATGACCGTTCGAAAGCAGCTGGGTGTCTGGCGTGGCGCTCCACTGACTGACGCTCCGCAAGGCGCTCGAAAACTTCGGTGGTCTGACAAGCGATGTGGCCTCCGAAATCGACGGTGGCGTTGCTGAGACGTCGCGAGGCACCCGCTCTTGCAGAAGAAGTTCGGTTGCGCGGACGATTGGTTCAGCATGGAAGCGGGATCGCATTACGCCGTCCAGCAGTGTGTCAGCGATCGCGGTAATGGTCATGCCCTGGTGGTGAGCCATGAAGGCGCGAACCACAGCTACTTGCTCTCCATCCGGTAGCCGGGCCTGCGTGAAATCGAGGGCTTCGTAAAAGCCAAACTGACCGCGAGCGCCAATGTCTTCCAGGCGCTCGAAGTTCCGCGATGCAGCCTCAGGGTCGATCATGCTCGCGAGGGCGGTGGCGTACGGCGCGATCACCGCGTTGTTGGCCAATCCGCGCTTGAGGCCGAGCCCGGGAACCCCAAAATTTGAGTACTGATAGGTAAACTCCAGGTCGCGTTCGTTGTAGGCAGACTCCGATATGCCCCACGGTGTCTTCAACCTCGCCCCGTACTCGATCTGTCGGCGGACGATCAGCCGATTGGTCTGCTCGATCAGGCTCTGTGACGGTGCCCGAATGACCAAAGACGGCATCAGGTATTCGAACATCGAGCCTGACCACGAGATCAGAGCAGCACCTGTCGCCACAGGTGTTACTGCACGACCCAGACGGAACCAGTGTTTCGCCGGCGCGTCCCCTTTGGCTATGGCGATGAAGCTCGCTAGCCGAGCCTCCGACGCAAGGAGATCATAACAGCTTGGATCGAGCGCGCCCTCTCGCACCTGATATCCGATCGAAAGCAGTAGCCGGTCGGGATCCAGCAGGAAGCCAAATTCCATCGACAGTGCCAAGGAGCGCGCGACCTTCTCCAGCGCGTCTAGCCGCAAATCCAGTGATGCTGCGAGCCGCGGATCCAGATCGCGTCGATGGCTATCAACGCAAGCGGCGACCGATTTCGTCCAATACTGCAGGTCTGTCTCTACCTGAGTGCTTTCGTCGATGGCGATCCCATTTGCTGTGTCGATCAGTATCGCGGCCTGTTCGGAAACCTTCGACAGCTGCAGTGTGCCGGTGGATTCTCCAGCACTCGCGTGACGCAGGCTAGACGCCAGATGCTCAAGTTCATTATTGAATCGCCTGACGGTGACACGCGGGAGCTGACTGGCTTCGCCCAAACTAAGATCCGATTCACTTAGATCCGATTTTGTGCCAAGCAATTTGAGTATCGGCCATCTCCTTCGTCGAATCGTGGTCAACTTCTGCGGAGAATCCAGGCGACGAGCTTCCTTTCGCACCAGATTGAGAGCATCCGCTACGCCTTCGAGATATTGCTGTGAGATCGAGCGGAGACTGCGCCATTCACGGCACGCATTCGCCACTGCGATCAAATGCCCAGCTAAGTTGCCGCTATCGACGGAGGACACATATTGCGGATCAAGCGGGCGTAGATCGCGCGTATCGTACCAATTGTAGAAGTGACCACGACATCGAGCCATGGTGGCCATCGTCGACAGTGTCTTCTCCAACCGCTCGGTGGCCTCCAACGTCCCGATCCACCCCAGGTCGCGAGCGCTTGCGACCGACATGAGGTAGAGGCCGATGTTGGTTGGAGATGTTCGGTGGGCCACTACCGGTTGCGGAGTCTCCTGGAAATTGTCCGGCGGCAGCATGTGACTAGCCGGCGTTACGAAGGTCTCGAAGAAGCGCCAGGTTTGTCTGGCGATCATACGCAGAGCGTCGACATCCGCCTTGTTGAGTGGACGGCGGGCCGCAGTCCGGGGCGACTGGCTCGCAACCCACGCGACTGCCGGTGAGGCGAACCAGGCGACAGCGAACACCGCGGCCATTGGCAAGGTTCCCAGTCCCCAGATCCAGGCGACGGCTATGGCTATAGCGCCGATGACAACCGCCCCGGCCATTCTCTTGTAGAAATGCAGCACCCCCGGATGGGAGCCGAGCGCCGCTTGAGCCGCCGGGACCCACTCAAGCAAGTGCCGGCGTGTGATCGTAAGCCGGACCATTGTGCGAGCGATAGCGTCACCCATCAGCCACGCCTGATGCGCCACCAAAATGACCATCAGCCCGGCCTGGATGAGGGCGAGACGAAGCTCCGATCCCAGGGCGCGGACGTGGCTAGTAATCGTGGCACCGACGCGGCGCGCAAAGATAGCTGCCACTACAGGAATGAGAGGCGGCAGAACGATCGTGGACAAGATAAAGCTGGTCCAGACGACTGCGTCTTGAAGCGGCATTGCCCAACTGGTTAACAAACCGACCACGACCGACGGAGCCGAAAGTGAGCGCCGCAGATTATCGAGCATCTTCCAACGACCGATCGCAGGAATGCCGACCTTCGGTCCATGAGCCGTTCCGCTAGGGCCGCGTCCGAAGATCCATGGAAGCAGTTGCCAGTCACCCCGCGCCCACCGATGGTGACGAAGCGCGGCGATGTCATAACGGGCCGGGAAGCTCTCAACAACCTCCACATCGGAGGCAAGGCCAGCGCGCGCAAACGTTCCCTCGAACAGATCATGACTGAGGAGCGTGGACTCAGGCACGCGCCCGTCGAGCGCCGCCTCGAAGGCATCCACATCGTAGATGCCCTTACCCGTATAAGTGCCTTCGCCAAACAGATCCTGGTACACGTCCGAAACCGCAGCGGCGTAAGGATCGATACCCGTTGCGCTTGAAAAAATGCGCAGGAACAGCGAGCCCTCACGCCCCACCGGTAGCGCGGGCGTCACCCGCGGCTGTAACACAGCGTACCCTTCGACCACCCGTCCCAAGCTGGCATCGAAGCGCGGCCGGTTGAGCGGATGCGCCATCTTGCCGACGAGCCGTCCGACGGTCTCGCGCGGCAGCCGAGTATCCGCGTCTAAAGTAATCACAAAGCGGACGTTGGCTGGTACGGCGCGGGGCTCCAGGAACGTGGTGTTCTGCGCGCCGCGAAGTAGCTGATTTAGTTCGCATAGCTTGCCACGCTTGCGCTCCCATCCGATCCAGTGGCTTTCGCTCGCGCTCCAAACACGTCGACGATGTAGCAATAGAAAGCGGTCGCCGCCCGACCCTCTGCCATGTCGCAGGTTTAATCCAGCGATAGCTTCCTTGGCTGCTGCCAGAAGTTTGTCGTCACCATCCGAGTGCTCGGTCGCCGCATCGGTCCAGTCGGAGAGCAATGCGAAATAGAGCTCGCCATGCAGGCCTGCCAGATAATGAATTTCAAGCCGTTCGACCTGCTCCTCGATATCCTCAATTGAGGTGAGCAGCATCGGAACAGCGACAAGTGTTCGCAGACTCTCGGGAATGCCACCGCGAAGGTCCAATGCTGGAAGCAAGACAGCGCGAAATCTTCGCGTCACTATATGGTTGACCAGCGCGACAGCCATATCGACCGCCGGAACAACTTCGAGGAGGCCGAGCAACAGCAGCAACCACAGCGGACTCACGCCGGCCCGAAGGCTGATGAACAGTGGTATCGCCAGGAGTGCGACCGCGACGGCAATACCCGCGCTGACATAGCCGCCGATCCCCAAGGCGCGATAAAAGCGTCCGGGCCATGCGCGCGCGCGCGGCTTGTATCCAATCTCTATCTCGAAATTGTGCCGTCCGGCTGCGATCAGATAATAACCTGGATCCGTCAGACGAGCTTGAGGATCATCCGGCTGGACTGGATGTTTTCGTGCAGCAATAGCCAACGCCGCACGGGCCACCTCCAACTCCGTCAACCGGGAACCACGGGCCAGCTCTTCCACGGCGCTGCGATAGAGATTGCGCGTCGGAAAATCCATCTCTTGGAAACGGCATCCCGCCCTGAAAATATCATCGACCAGACTGACTCGCTCGAACAGTTCCTGCCAATCGATGTCGGCGATAAGTCGCATGCTAGTAATGATATTTCGCACGGTGACGCTTCCGGCAACCTGCCTTTGGTGCTCGTCACGGACGACAGCGTCGGCAGTCGTCCCCTGCATTGCCAGCTGTTCGTCGAGCCACGCCGACGCTGGCGCAATACCTGGATCCTGATCATGGAACCGACGGACGAGTTCCACGAGAAAACTGTCTGAAAACATCGCGCCTGCATGCTGCGGCAACACCACATCGGTCGGTTCGACGACATCGCCTCCAGCACCCAGCAAACGGTCTGCGATCGCGTCTGCGGCGCGACGACCTGCCCGACTGTCGATGACTCGCTTAGCAATCCGCCGGAGGTTTTCAACAAGCACGATGCGTAGCGTAATCGGCACAGCCCACAACTCGCCGACGGTGAGGGGTTGGACCTCTTGATAGGCACGCAGAAAGCGGCGCAGCACTTCCGGATCGAAGAGGCTGTCCGTATGAGCCACAAATGCCCAAGCCACGCCGAAAACGCGCGGGTATTTCGCAAAAGGTCCGCTGGCAAGCTTGGGCAATTGCCGATAATAGCCAGACGGCAGATCGACTCTGATCGCGCGGATCTGTTTCTCGACTACATGAAAATTGTCGATCAGCCACTCAGCCGCTGGTGTGATGGTCGCCCGAGCGTCGATTGCCTCTGCAATGTCATGATAGGCTGCCACAAGTACAGTTTCGTTGTCGGTAAGCCGCTTCGCGAGCGAGGCGCCCCTCCTTTCGCCGAAGGCCACTCCCTGCGCGGCAGCAAGGCTGCGCGCGTGTTCTTCCAAGCGCTCAACGCTGAAGAGCTCCGCCCTAATGGGGGAGCCATCGTCCCAAGGCGGCGACGGTTTCCCTTCGCCTATGAGGCGGCGTAAAGGTTGGACAAGTGCACGCTTGAAATCAAACCTGCGTTGGCGCGCGAAGAGACCCTCCCCGACAAGCATGACTTCACGGCGCTTTCGACAGACCTGAATGCGGCCATATCATTGCGAGCCTGCCCAGCGTCCCCACCAGAGGGCGTGCTGTACAGGCGAGCTCGAACTCTTGATCATCCGGTGGGGGTCTTTCGGATCGTCGCCTTCGACAATTACTTCTGCACACTCACCGTGGCAGCGGATGGCGTCGGCCAGACAGTTCGCCTCCTGGACCGCGTGATCCCGCGTCCAGAACGTCGTCTTCATGCATTGACCCATTCGAACCGACCACCCGTGCTTCTCTCTCACCACGTTAAAAGTGATCATGGCGCGCCTCACCCTTACTCTCGCGCTCAATGGCGTATGACATCACCTTTTAATGTTCCGACGCGAATGTGCAGTCGTCGTTGATCTGAATCAACCGATTGCCCCCGACGAGTCCGGAGTGACATACGATCCAGCGCATGTCGGTTCGAGCGTAGGCAATCGGCATCGTTCGCGTCCTCATATAGGGGATGACGGCCGGTAGTTTTTGCCTGCGGGCCTCGGTGAACCGGCGCAATTGAAACTGCGCGACGAAGGAGTTCACCGGTTGCCCCACCGACAATCAAGCTGACTGGCGAAATCACGCAGTTTATCAGCAGCGCCATGGCTTAACTCGGCCAGTTCGGCAAATGCCCGCAGGCTGATCCAACTCAATTGACAGGTAAGAGATCGCTGTCCCTCAGCTGATCGGCGATAGCCTGATACTCGTTGGCTAGTTTTTCGTTTTCAGCTTGAGCATCAGGATCGATCGCTAGTCGCGCGATCAGCAAGCATTCCGCTGCACAGCGTTCCAGTATTTCGACCTTCCGTAGAACTTCTTCCATGACGAGGTCCCCTCACTCCAAGCGGGAGCACAACACCCTCTGCCACCAGTCGATGCCTTGAGGTGGCCATTCGATGTCAAATCTTCTTCAATTGTTGAGCCTCGCGGAGGACCAGCTTGGCCTTTTCCTCGGCGAGCAATCTCTCAAGCGTCTCGCGTTGCGTCTGATCGGTCGCTTTGTCCAGCAGGGAAGTGAAGCGAGCGATATTCAGATGCTCAACATATGCCTGCATCGCAAGTCTCCCTTAGTGGTTAGTGCAACGGGATAGCGCAGACGCATTGATCCTTGAGAAAAGCCACCCTCTCATCAGCGGCGGCTTCGTTGACCTCCGTGGTTTTGGCGCAGAAGCGTGCATTGAGGCCGGGCATGCATCACACCGGGGAAACTCAAACGCGCAAAATCTGTTAAGCGGATCTGCGGAGGCAGGATCGGCCTCTTCGAAGCGACATTTTATGGGAATTGGCGTGGACGAGGCCATGATGCGCGCCTTAGATCGGCGGGAGCACGACACTCTCTGTCACCGGTAGATGCCAAGACGGGACGGTGATAAAAATAGCTTGCACCTCTTATGTCCGAAAGTCGACATAATAGTTGATCAACCGCCCATGGTTGGGTTTGCAGGGCTTCGGCGGCGATTCGCCAAAAGGACCACTAAATCGGGTCATTCGCGAATGCCTCGACGCCGATAGCAAATCCGGGTTCGGCGTTGCCGGGCGGTTACAGCCCGAGCGATGCGAACCAGGCCAACATCACCCAAGTCCGCGTATCGACAGCTGGCCTTCTCGATCCCGCGCTGGCGATTGGCGATTTCGACGGCGGCGCGCCATGTGCATGACGTTCTGTTGGACTTGGTGACTGCGTCGTCACCATTTATCTCATCGCAGTAAGCGCGATGGGGTTCAGCGACGTCTGCCATTTCATAAGCCAAAGCCACCCTGGCAGCGGCCGAATGCCCGCTGGATTGTGGTTCAGGTTGCTTTCAACAATGTCTTATCAGCCGGAAGAATTATCTTGCGCTCGCGCGCTTCCGGCGTTTTGGCGGCGCTCCGAGCAGACGATCGAACTCCTTTTTTGAAACGCCGTAGCATTCGCAGGAGCGGCGGATCAGCTCACCGCGATTGAGGATTGTGACATTGCCACGACTGTAGCGGATGAGGCCGGCCCGCTGCAGGGCGCCCGCCGCGGCCGTCACGCCCGTCCGCTGTACCCCCAACATCATGGCCAGGAATTCCTGGGTGAGCAAAAACTCATCCGCGTGCATGCGGTCATGCGTCATCAGCAGCCAGCGGCAGCATCGCTGCTCTAGCGAATGAAAATGATTGCACGCCGCGGACTGCGCGACCTGGTTGAAGAAGGCGTGAGCGTAGCGGAGCATCACCGCACGCATCGAAGCGCTGCGCGCCAGTTCTCTTTTGAACAGGGTGGCCGTCATCCTCAGGCCAGCGCCTGGCACCTGGACGTAAACGCTGGTCGGCGCCCTGTCGTCACCCAACACGAGGGGAAAGCCGACGATCCCCTCGTTGCCGATCGTTCCGACCTCGGCTGCCTGGCCGTTCGCCATGGTATTCACTAGCGACCCGACGCCGGCTTCGATGAAATAGACAAAACCGATGGACTTGCTCGCTTTGTAGAGGGATTGCCGGTACTTCAGCGGAATACGATGAAGATGCGGTTGCAGCCGCTCGTAATCCCTGCGCGGCAACAAAGTCAGCAAGCGGTTGCTGGGTTGAATCTCAGTTTTGCGGATAGTCGCCATTTCAACCATCCTCCCGATGGGCTGATCCGACGATCCCCGGATCGCCCATCACACCCGGCTAATGATAGTCATGGCGATGATGAGAATAATCATGGTGGTGGTGATGGTAACGGTGCCCGCTCACTCTCAACACGCCCCTGGCGCCGCCAACGACACCACCGGTCACACCGCCGACCACCGCACCAGCAGCTGCTCCGACTGGACCGGCTACGCGCCCACCCTCAGCTGCGCCTCGCTCACCACCGCGTACAATACCTTGGGCTTGTGCGATGAAAGGCATCGAAAGGATGGCAAGAGCGCCAGCAACTAAGATAAATCGGGCTTTCATGAGCAACCTCCATGGTGCAAAGGGAAAGTTTGAACACGTTGCAGCGGCAACGGTTGGAGCGCCTTAATCTGCCGCAAGACTGAGCGCAGGTACACACAATGTCTGATATCAGACATCTCTTTGATTTTTCTCAATTGGGTCTGCACTTAATCACCTGATATTTGCAAGGATGCATTGGGCTTGGAATTTGAGGCTCGGCGGGTGTGCAAATCCTCTTCAAACCAACGCGTCAGCGGATCAATTGCTCAGGCTAAGAATGATGGTCGCGCCAGCGTCGCAACCCCATACTCCCGATGAAGGCTTCAATCGCAGATGAATTGGATCATGGTGGAAGTGCAGATGAATTTGATCGTCCTACTCTGGGCGTTGATCGTTCTCGCTCTGATCGCGATGTCTGCCTATGCGTGGCGTGATACGCTCAAGATCGAATGGACTGTACGACCGCATGTCGACGACATTCCGTTTCGGCCTAATCACTATCGTCACAGTGACGACGATCATCATCAGCGTTGACTGGCACGACGCTAGCTCCACCATTTTCAATGGGGAGCCTACCCAATGACACACGGCAATGTTGTCGAAGGGCGAATTGATCGAGGGCGCCTCCGCGATGACGGGGGACATCAAAGGTCTGACGGTTGAGCAAATTGTGCGGCTGATGAGGGTGACGCAATTGTCACCGATCTCTGCTTGAATGAGAACGAGCGCCGCGACGAGCTAAGACATCACGTCAGGCGCTACGTTCATTCGCATTGGTAAAAAGCGCAGGGTCGCCCCAACGTTCCGCCTCGCCTACGCTTGGTAGCGATCTTTGATCCGATTTTTGTTGAGTGCGCGAGAGAATGCTAACCGCGCCATGGATACGTATGGCTCACCATGTGTGGCCGCCTGAGATAGGATGCCTGTCGCGGTGCGCCATTCGATACGTTCGCGGTCGAGTTTGCGCAGCTCGAGTATGTATCCTCGCGCCTCTGCCAACGTCCGAAGCGGAGCACGACCGGCTAGTTTGATCGGTTCATCAAAACGGGTAAACCAAGGCCATCGATTGCGCTCTGGCTTCCGCTGCGCGCGTTCGAAGTATGCAACGAGGTCGCGCAGCCATTGCACCTCGCGATACTGCTCGGTCAGATCGGGCCTTTTGTTCCCGGGCTTTCTAATTTTCCTTTTAGGCTTGAGAGTTGCTTTCGGCGATTTGGTCGACTTCATTTTGACCCCCCAGGGGCGAGACCGCAGCCTGGTGAGCAAAAGCCGCGGCCTCTGTCACACAATTGAAATCGTGGCTGCTCGATTGGGGACTGTTCAGCCAGCTCTGCGCGACTGTCAGATTGATATCGCGTCTATTCAACCGAGCAACGGAAATCGCGGTTTAACCTAAAGACGACAGAGCCTGCAGTAAGACAGCTACGTTGCGCCTTCTGACCCGAAACTACATCGTTGAATGGGAGTGCTCTCACATCGGGTAGACTGCGACGACAAATGTCATTACTCCGCTTGCCGCGGCGGCGTGAGCGCGGGCAATCAGTCGATGCACGAAGACTTGAATAGAGCGGTTTGCTCGCAGCGTGGCTCAAACAATGCAATGGCGATGGTTATGATTTCTATCCGGGCCATGAAATCGCGTGGTCGAGGTTGACGGATAGTGAGGCTGCCCGTTCCCTAGGGTAGCGCTGCGCGCCACGTCAGACTCGGTCCTTCGATCCGGGAAGATGGGACCAGTTGAGGCCGAGCGCCTCGCATACCTGGCGAATTGTATTTGGGTCGAGATCGCGGCGAGGGCCAACTAGAGGCAGTTCAGCGGTCCGTCCCTCGCGATGGATCGTCACAGTTCCGTGACCCTCTCCACGTTGCTCGTGCTGCGTATCGAAGCGACACCCCTGTTCGATGAGCCACTTTCGGAATGTTGCATTTTCCATCAATTCTCTCCACCGATGCGGCGGGTCTCCAGCACCTCCTCAAACGCCGAAAGTCGCTCGACATAGCTTCCCGACGCCGTATCCCGCGCTGCAATTGCGCAAACGGCGCGAGGCTTCTTGGCTGTGATGGCCGTCATCTGAGCGAAAGTCCTCTCACTACCGCTGGTTCCGAGGGTGCAGAAGAATGCGACATCCGGCAATCGGCTCGCGGTCGCCATTAGAAATGCGCGAACCGGGGAGCTCAATGACCAGGCCCAAACCGGCGTGCCAATGACGACCAGGTCGTACGACGAGACGTCGCGTTTGATCGGCGCGATTGCGGAAGCACGCTGCCATCTCGCTTCCAGCAACGAACGTATGTAACCGATAACACCAGTCCGGCTGCCTGACTCTTTGATTTCCTCAAAGTCACATTTGAGGGCCTCGGACAGGGCCTGAGCGATCCTGCGTGTGGTTCCCGACCGCGAATAGAAAACGACAAGGGTTCGTGAGGAACGCATTGGAACAATTCCTGTCACGGCCGACCTGTAACCGGTCACACACATACGTCCCCAATTGCGAGGTGGTAGAATTGACTCAAGTCAAGCCATGGATCCGGAAGCACCACGAAAATGCTTTGTGGTCGGCCGCTGGCGTCGCGGTAGTTGATGGTTGCCAGCCGATTCGGTGAACCGGCGAATGGCCTTTGCGACCCTTTTGTTTCCCGCTGCGCAGCCAAATGTGCGTTGCCGGTCAATCGAACGACGACTGTTTCAAGCTTGGGAAGATGAATTTTGAGGTTACCTTATGAAGCCGCTCGCTCAACAATTTGTTCGCGGCGTCGTGCATGCCGCCATCGCTCTAGCTTGTCTCGGCATGCCTTTTAGAGCCGCTGGAGCTCAATCCAATGATCCCCCCGCGATCGCTGCCATATGCGCGCCCTGCCACGGCATCGATGGCACCGGTGGCGACGTCGAAAAGCCAAATCTCGCGGGACAAAAGAGCATCTATATTCGCGAGCAGCTCTTGGCTTTTCGCGCTGGCAAACGCAGGCATCCCGAAATGAAATCAATCACGCGAGATCTATCGGATCGGGAGATCGACCAGCTCGTGATCTATTATTCGACGCTGCCGCCCCGCTGACGACGGGCGCTACATCTTTGGTTGCTCCTTCCTCGTAGCGCTTTGCTTTACCGTTCGCCTTGTGGATGAGCGTTGGCCGACAAGCATGGAGAAGGCAGCCACCAAAAGATGCGACGGGCGCATCATCGGTCCCCCAATGACGCAAGTGAGGGGGGAAGGTTCCTCTCCCTCCGGGCGAAAGGATTCGAACTTCAATATTTCATTTTGGCGCCCGGTTCGGAGCAACATCGGGCTTCGGGCGTTCCATCGGAAACAGTACGCAAGTTCGAGCGGTGTGTGGAAAAGCGGTAGCGCTCCCCCGGCTACCAGTCCTGCGATTTTGCGCGAGATCCCGCGACGTCCTACGCCGGACCACGACGATTGTGCGGCGCTCCAACGCAATGTTTGATATTCCGTCGTTAAGCGTTGCAAGATTGGGTGAGCAACGCTTTATCGTCAGCAAGCTGCTAGGGGAAGAGGAGCGTCAATTAAGGTCGTTGACGTCCACGACAAACCTCAATCCTGCATAGGCCGAACGCGGCCGCCCCACCGACAATTTGATTAGAACCGGCATCAGCTTTTCGGGTAACCCACAGTTTGGGCGAACGTAACAAAAAGATCAGGACCGAGCTGCATCGCCTTTGCCAAGCCTTTCAAATCAACGGCGCCACGGAAAACCGACGCGAGACCCTCCGACGCGCAATACAGATAGACGTTTTGTCCAATAAAGCCGGTGTCGACCGACGCGTACAGGCGGCGGTCTTCCGCAGATATGTCTTGCATTCTTTCGCCGTGAGCCACGTAAACGAGATTGAGAGGGGCAGTCGCCACGAAATCCTGCAAGCCAGTCTTGGCGCGAAGATCCGTTTGCAATTGCCGCACCAGCGCGTGGGATTTCGGATCGTAGAGCCATACCCCGTCCGCCATCACGGCGTAGACATCGATCACCATGACGTGCCGCCAATAGGGCGCTGTGCGGTCACCGGTCGCCGGCCGGTTGATTCCGAAGGCGGCCCATAGCAGATCGGATAGCACTTGCGGCGGCAGCAGCTGCTCCGCGTATTCCCGCGTCGAGTGCCGCAATTTCAGCGCGTCAATGAGGGGCTTGCCGCCTGTGCCGCGCGGTGGCGGCAGCGGCACCACTTTCGCATCATCTGCGCCGGCCTGTGATGTCGTTACCGCAGCAGCGGCCAAGGAGAGAATTCCGGCATTCGCTTGTCGACGAGTCATCATGAGGCCCTCGCTGCTTGAGACCGAAAATTTCTAAGAGTCTCAGTCAGGGCAGCGGTTAGAGCGTTGATCAAAGTCAAGGGTTCCTGACGACGGGCGCTGCCTCGTTTACTCAGCGGCGCGAACACTTGATCCAGATCATCCTGGAACCGGTCCGGTCGGTTAGACTTTTCAACATTCCGATATGGGAACCTGATCAATGGCGCGCGGATCAATTTTCCCTGCACCGCTTCCCGGCGAGATCAATGCGGCACCGGACGCTGGCATCGGAAAGCGCGGTGACAGCATCCTTGAGCGCTTGAGCAGATGGATAAGAACGGTGTCTGTCAATTCGATGTGCGGCGGCAGGTGATAGTGCACCGAGGCAAGCAGGTCGGTTTTCGAGCGACAGGGATTTTTGGCATCCCCCGCGGGAAACAGGACCGTTCTGACGTTATGAAACTGCCGATCGGACCAGGAGCAGCGGGATCTGCGCCCGAAGCTCTGAGAGCGAGCGATCGGCGATCGCAAAGCGTTCGCGGTCTGCAATCAGGAGCTTGCCCTTCAAGTTGCGCGACACCGTCGCCAGCGACGACAGGTCTGCCCCGTGAAACATCGGTTCGGCGACCGTGGTTCGCACACCCGACTGTCTCGCACGCTCGACCAGCCGCGCAAGTTCCTGCGCCGATTGCTCGAGCGGAATAACCGTCAACCGCTCCTTGGCCGAGGCGGCGATTGCGATCGCGGCCGCGATTGCGGGATCACCGGCGTGCGAGCCGGCAGCGATGATCTGACCCGACGTGACGGGATGGGAACTCGGCACGATCAACACCGACGCCGCCGTCCGGAAGATGATGTCCACGAGTTGCCTGAATTGACGTGTGATCCGCTCTAGCGGATTCTTTGGATCGATAATGGCGAAGATGTCGTTCGCCCCGGCCTGCAACAAGGTTTCCGCTGCTGATCCTCTGGCAAGCTGAAAGCTGCCGCTGGTGCGGTGCTGCTCAATGATCTCGCGGAACATCCGCTGCGCTTCCGCCGACATACGCGCCAAGTCGCTTGTCAGTTGGGCCGCTGACAGTGGCTGCCAGCTGCTGGCGCGAAACTCGCGTGTGTCAGGCAGATCGGCGAGCTGGGATAAACCGGCGTCTTCAAAGAGCGTTCCGACGATGTCGACGCCCAGCTCCTTTGCGAGCCGAGCCGTCGTTGATACGGCCTGATAATCTCGTGGA
Organism: uncultured Alphaproteobacteria bacterium; assembly: GCA_963763485.1. Classification (GTDB taxonomy): domain Bacteria; phylum Pseudomonadota; class Alphaproteobacteria; order Rhizobiales; family Xanthobacteraceae; genus CAWCKS01. The sequence goes on from CAVXOW010000005.1 coordinate 1,122,735, forward strand.
TTGTGCGGCAGGCCGATGATCACGCGCTTGAAGCCTGGCTCTACGTCAGCCATGGGCTTGCGCCTGGTTCGTGCTCTGGCCGAATTCGTGTCTGATCCGCGCAAACGCGCGCAGCCGATCCTCGACAAGGCGATTGACACTGTCCGCAGGATAGTTGCCTTCGGCGGTGCGCTGACCCGCCTGGCGCCCGGTGAGCAAAGCGATGCCTTCATCGATCGTCGTGATAGGAAAGATCGAGAATTGTCCGGCGCTGCAGGCCTCGACGACGTCGCTCCGCAACATCAGATGCTGAACGTTCGATTTTGGAATCATGACGCCTTGCGTACCGCTCAATCCGCGCGCCTTGCAGATATCGAAGAAGCCTTCGATCTTCTCGTTGACGCCGCCGATCGCTTGAACCTCGCCGTGCTGGTTTACCGATCCGGTCATCGCCAAATCCTGGCGGAGCGGCAGTTCGGCCAGCGCCGATAGCAGGGCGTAGAGCTCCGCCGACGAAGCGCTGTCGCCCTCGACGCCGCCATAGGATTGTTCGAACACGAGACTTGCAAACAGCGACATCGGCGTGTCAAGCGCGTAACGCCCTGCAAGAAAGCCTGACAGGATGAGCACGCCTTTGGAATGCAGCGGACCGCCAAGCTCGACTTCGCGCTCGATGTCCACGACCTTGCCGCCGCCGGGACGAACGCGGCAGGTAATGCGGCTCGGCCGGCCAAACCGGAAGCCGCCAAGCTCGATCACGCTCAGCCCGTTGGCCTGACCGACGGCGCGGCCACTGGTGTCGATCAGCGCGAGCTCTCGCAAAATGGATTCACGTGCGCGATCGCGCAGGCGCGACATGCGGGCGGTTCTTTCGTCCAGCGCCCGCTGGACGTCAGCCCGGGCGATGACCGCGTGGCCGGTTTCTGTGGCCCAGAAATCCGCCTCGGTCAGGAGATCCCTGATCTGGTCGACCAGCAGCGTCAGCTTGCGGGCGTCATCGGCGAGGCGGGCGGCATGTTCAAGGATCAACGCCACGCCGTCGCGATCGATCGGCTTCAGCTTCTCGCGCGGAACCAGCGCGGCAATCATGCGCGCGTGCGTCGTCTCCTGGTCCGGCGTCCGATCGATGTCGTCCTCGAAATCCGCCAGCACCTTGAAGAACTCGCTGACTTCCGGATCGTATGCGCACAGCAGGTAATAGAGCAGCCGGTCGCCGAACAGGATAACCTTGAGGTCGAGCGGAATCGGATCGGGCTCGAGCGACACGGTGCTGGTGAAGCCCATGAAACGCCCGATGTCTTCGATCCTGATCTCGCGCTGCCGGATGATGCGCTTCAGCGCAGGCCAGCTGAACGGCTCAGTCAGGAGATGGCGGACGTCGAGCAGCAGGAAGCCGCCGTTGGCGCGATGGATCGCGCCCGCCTTGATCAGGCGGAAATTGGTAATGAGGATGCCGTTCTGCGACACGTACTCGATCGAGCCGATGAGGTTGCCGAGCGTCGGGTGCAGCTCCTGCACGATTGGAATCGGCTGGTCCGTGTCACTGTGGCCGACGAGGACGTTGACCGCGTAACGGTCGAATGGACTTCCGAGGTGCGTGTCGACTACCTCAAAGCCCTCGCCTTCGGGCTTGGCCACGAACAGGCCGATGTTCTCGATGAGGTCGGCGCGAACGGCCTCGAGATAGGTCAGGACGCTGCGGGATATCGCTAAATTTGGCTTTCGCCTCGGCGACGGTCTGGCCAACCGCCAGCATCGCGGTCTCGCGATTGAGCTTGCGGAGCTGGTCTCGGCGTTCCTTTTCCCATTGCGGAATATGGAGCACGATGTGCTCAAGTTCCTTTTGCAACTGGTCGATCGATTCTTGGGTTGCGGCGCGGTCGGCTTCGGACCATTTGGTGAAATCTTCGGGCGGAACGATCTTGCCGTCGCGCACCGGCGCGATGACAAAGCCCATCGGCGTGCGCACCAGCGCAAGGTTCTTCGACGCAGCCTTCTGTCCGAGTGCCGAGAAGGCTTCTCCCTGTTTCGATTGAAACGACTGATCGATGGCGTTGCGTCTGGTCTGAAAGTCTTCGCTTTCAAACAGCGCCGGCACTGCTGCCTTGAGATCGTCGACCACCTCGCGCATGGCATCGCGCAGCTTCGCAGCGCGCCCGGGCGGGAGCTCGATGCCGATCGGCTTGCGCGCCTCATCGAAGTTATTGACGTAGACCCAGTCGGACGGAGCGGCGCGGTTCCATGCTGTCGTCTCGAGCATGGACTCGACGGCCTGCTGCATCCGGTTGCCGCTCGAGCCGACGACAAAAAGATTGAAGCCCGGCTTCTGGATTCGGGTGCCGAACCTCAAGGCCGTGAGCGCCCGCTGCTGCCCGACCAGACCATCGAGCGGTTGCAGGTCGGCCGTCGTTGCAAAGGGGAGACTCGAGAGATCGGCGCGCCGATAGAGCTGGCTCGGTGTCAGTGCCGCCGGCGATGCGGCCTGCGATTGCTCTGCGGCATCCATGACGATCTCACGCAGCCAGGCCGGAGTTGGTGGCGACCTCGGACTTCGGCTCGGGGATCTCGGTCATGATCGCTTCGGTCAGCAGTAGCACGCTGGCCACCGAGACGGCGTTCTCCAATCCCACCCGAACGACCTTGGTCGGATCGAGAATGCCGGCCTCGACCAGATCCACGAACTGCTTGCGCCCGGCGTCGTAGCCGTAGTTGCCCTGGCCCTCCAGCATGCGCGCGACGACGACGCCGCCATCGGCCGCGGAATTCTCCGCGATCTGGCGGGTTGGCGCTTCGAGGGCGCGCTTGAGAATTTGCAGCCCGGTCCGCTCGTCGCCCTCGCATTTCTGTTCTTCGTCCGACAGCGCGTTGATGCAGCGAAGCAACGCAAAACCTCCGCCCGGCACGATGCCCTCGGCGACCGCGGCCTTGGTTGCGCTGATCGCGTCGTCGAGCGCTTCCTTCTTCGACTTCATTTCTGCCTCCGACGGTGCGCCGACCCGAATAACCGCCACGCCGCCCGACAGTTTTGCCAGCCGTTCCTGCAGCTTCTCGCGGTCGTAGTCGCTGGTGCTCTTCTCAATCTCGTGACGAATCTGCTCGATGCGCCCGTCGATCATCTTGCGATCTCCGGCGCCGCCAATGATCGTCGTATTGTCCTTGTCGACGACGATGCGCTTGGCCCGGCCAAGCTGTGTCATGCCAACATTTTCGAGTTTGAGGCCGACTTCCTCAGAGATCACCTGACCGCCGGTCAGGACAGCGATATCCTCGAGCATTGCCTTGCGTCGATCACCGAAGCCCGGCGCCTTGATCGCGCAGCTCTTCAACACGCCGCGTATCTGATTGACGACGAGCGTCGCCAAGGCCTCGCCCTCCACGTCTTCGGCGATGATCGCCAGAGGCTTGCCGCTCTTCAGGATCTCCTCAAGGAACGGTACCATGTCCTTGAACACGCTGACCTTGCGGTCGGCGATAAGCACCAGGCAGTCTTCCAGCGCCGCCTCCATTTTCTCGGCATTGGTGATGAAGTAGGGCGACAGGAAGCCGCGATCGAACTGCATGCCTTCCACAACCTCGAGCACGGTCTCCGTGGTCTTCGATTCCTCGACGGTGATGACCCCGTCGTTCCCGACTTTGTCCATCGCGTCGGCGATCAGTTCGCCGATGGCAATATCATTGTGCGCGGAGATAGCAGCGATCTGAGCTTTTTCCTTGCGTGTGGCGACGGGTCGGGAGAGGGCGCGCAGCGCGTCGATTGCGCGCTTGGCACCGCGATCGAGGCCGCGCTTGATGTCGATAGCGCTGGCGCCGGCTACCACGTTGCGGACGCCGTCAGCGAAAATGGCATGAGCGAGAATTGTCGAGGTGCTGGTACCGTCACCGACCATCTCACCGGTCTTCTCGGCAGCCTGGCGCAGCATGCGGGCGCCGAGATTTTCCTCGGCATCCTTGAGATCGAATTCCTTGGCGATCGTAACGCCATCATTGCAGACGATCGGGACTCCCCATTTCTTCTCGATCAGGACGGATTTTGAGCGAGGGCCGAGGGTGACACGAACCGCATCGGCAAGTTGCGTCGCGCCGCGAAGGATCTTCTCCCGGGCGGCGGAATGAAACGAGACCTGTTTGTGAGGCATAGCCGTCTCCAGGGTAAATGATAGAAAAAGCCTAGCGATTGTTACGGCGAGGAGCTTGATTTTCGTCAAACGCCGGTACCTGCTGTTCTGGCTTGCTTTACCCAAGATGATGGGAGGCTGGCATGTCCGAGGTAGCTTCGCGTGGGTTCGACCGGCGTCGAGACCGCGTCCTTTTGATCGTTGCCTTTTGCCTGCTGATTGCCATCGCTGTGGTGATGGCGTCATAGGTCCGAGGCGTTTTGCCTTAAGTGCCGGTCTCTTCAAAGATGCGACGTGCTCGGCTCAACTTGCTTTTTGCCGGCTGTCGAAAAGATCGCCAATTGACTCCCTCGGGGTGCTTGCGACTGGCATCCAGATGCCTGATCCTGAACGACAAAGCCCCGATCCTCAGATCGGGGCTTTGCTTTGCCGACAAACGGAGAACCTGGGGAACGGCTTGGGGTGTCCTCAGTGAGGTCGGCAATTACGATCGAACTCGTCCTTTGGGCCTGACCAGATAGCGCTTCATTATCGCCCTTCCGGCGGTCTTGTCATGTTGCGCTCTTGCCTCTGATGCTGAGGACCGGCGCCGTCGCTATCCGCGTCACCCCCTCGGCAACGCTGCCCAGCAGCAGGCGATTGACGCCGCGCCGACCATGGGTACCGATGATGATCAAATCGGCCGGCCAGCTCTTGGCCTCCTCCTCGATACGGTCATAGACGCGGTGTCCCAGCGTTTCGATGACCAGGCATTTCGTGTCGAACGCAACGCCGGCGGCGCGGGCCTTGTCTGCGCAGGTCGCGAGAAGTTTCTCGCCCCATTCGCGCGACATCCTCTCGAACTCGACCAGCGGCAGCGCCGCCTCGGTCATGGCGTAGGCTGCGACCACGTCGACGACATAGACAATCCGGAGCTCGGATTTCAATTCCTTCGCCAGCCTGATCGCTTCGTCGAGCGCAAGATTGGACGTGTCGCTGCCGTCAACCGGCACCAAGATATGTCTGTACATGGATGGCGTCCGTTCCGAACGGTCCGCGAATATTAACACATTTAAACGCTCTCATCAGGTCCGGATATTGAGCCAGATCAAGGCCTGACAAGTCGGCCGGGGTTGATCGACATCAATCGCGAAGACGATGTTCGAGCCATGCTGGCCGCATGGATCGGCCTGCGGATGAAATTGTGAGGAGAGCAGGCTGCACCTTGCTGCAGGCGGCCAGCCCATAGCAGCCGGACGAGGCGCACGATGCCGGTTCACAATGCCGAAATCGCGACAATGTTCGACCAGGCCGCCGAACTCCTTGAGATCAAGGGTGACAATCCATTCCGCATTCGCGCCTATCGGCGCGCCGCCCGCGTCGTCGAGGGCTTGCCAAAGAGCGTCGCGACCCTCGTGAAGGGTGGCGAGGATCTTTCGGAGTTGCCCGGCATCGGCAAGGATCTCGCCGGCAAGATCGCCGAGATCGCCGCCACCGGAAAATTCAAGCTGCTGGAGAGCCTGAAGCGTGAATTGCCCGGCCAGTTGGGCGAGATCGCCGCGCTGCCGGGTCTCGGGCCGAAACGCGTGAAATTGTTGTACGACGAGCTTCACGTCAGTTCGCTCGAGGACCTGCGGCGGGTCCTTCGCCAGGGACGTCTCGGGGAGATCAAAGGTTTTGGTCCGGTGATCGAACAGAAACTTCGCGGCGCGTTGCAGAAGCCTACCGGCGAGAAACGCTTCAAACTGCCGATCGCAGAAGCCGAGGCCGACGCTCTGCTCAAATATCTGCAGCAGGGCCTGAAAGGAGGAGAGGTTGTGGTGGCCGGCAGTTTTCGTCGCCGACGCGAGACGGTCGGAGATCTCGATATCCTGGTGGCCGCGCGCCATGCGAGCGGGATCGCCGACAGGCTGGCGAAATACGAAAATATTGCCGAGGTCCTGGCGCATGGTTCGACGCGTACCGCTGTCGTGTTGCGTTCCGGCATCCAGGTCGACCTCCGCGTCGTGCCCATGCGCAGCTTCGGCGCCGCGTTGTTGTATTTCACCGGATCGAAGGCGCACAACATCGCGCTTCGCAGCATCGCCAATAATCGCAGCTGGAAGCTCAACGAGTACGGGTTGTTTTCAGGCAAGCGCCGCATCGCCGGTGCGACGGAGCAGGAGGTCTACGGCAAGCTCGGCCTGCCTTACATCGCGCCTGAATTACGCGAGGATCGCGGTGAAATAGCGCTCGCGCAGAACAAAATGCTGCCGAAGCTGGTGGAACTCTCCGATATTCGCGGCGACCTCCATGTGCACTCCAACTGGACCGACGGGACCGTCTCGATCGAGGAGATGGTTCGTGCAGCGAAGGCGAAGGGCTACGCCTATGTTGCAATCACCGATCACAGCAGGCACGTCACCGTCGCACACGGTATGGATGCGGTGAGACTCGCAAAGCAGCTCGATGAGATCGAGCGCATCAACGAAAAAGTGCCCGGTATTGTGGTCCTGAAGGGCATCGAGCTCGACATTCTGGCGGATGGCAAGCTCGACTTGCCCGACAAGATTCTCTCCCGTCTCGACCTCGTCGTCGCCGCCGTTCATTACAAGTTCGATTTGTCGCGCGAGGCGCAGACCGACCGGATCATTCGTGCGATGGACAACAGGCGTGTGTCGATCATTGCGCATCCGACCGGGCGGTTGATCGGCGAGCGCGACGCCTACGCTGTCGACGTCGAGCGGCTGATCAATGCCGCGCGTGATCGTGGCTGTGCGCTCGAGCTCAACGCCCAGCCGGAGCGGCTTGATCTCAGTGACACTCATGTCCAGGCTGCGAAAGCCGGTGGGGTCAGAATTGCGATTTCGACAGACGCCCACGCGCCGGCGGCGCTGGATTTCATGCGCTTCGGCGTCGACCAGGCAAGGCGCGGCTGGCTGGAGGCCGACGATATCATCAATACGCGCCCGCTCGACCAGCTCAAGAAGCTGCTAAGAAGGTAGTCCCAAGAAAATACGAACCCAACATTAACCTGCTCCCGCAAGCCGCGGCTCTAACCCAGCCCCGCCGCGGCTGCCACTACACCGGCCGCTCGAATTCCTCGGCGGTGTGGCCGAATTGCGAAAGGGCCTCTTCGAGATAGTCGGCGAGGATCGGTATCCCAAGCAGATATTCGGCGGTGCGCTTGTTGTGCGCGCGGGCAGCCTCCGCGCGAAGGTCGTCCCAGTCGCTGAGATCGCCGTCGCCGCGCCCGAGCCACGCCAGCGCGACGAGGTCGAACTGTTCGTCCTCGTTCAGGGCGCGGATCATTGCAACCAGCTCGTTCCGCACGGGATCGTCGGCGTGATCCTCCAGCACTGACCACATCATGTCGTCGCTGGCATTGGACCCCGGATCAGGGTCCGAGACCCCATCTTTCACGTCGAACTGGCGGGCCTTGGTGAGGATCGCAAACGCCTTGTCGGGTGAGATTGAGAGCTCTGGAGTTTGCGCCATGGTAGGAATCCTTCGGTTGATTGTGAGAACGGCTCTCCCTTGAGGCTCCGCCTCAAGGCACGACAACGACCATGCAGGGCGAGAGGCTGACAAGTTTTTGCGATACGCTGCCCAGCAGCAGGCCGGCGAGCTGTCCACGGCCACGACGACCGAGGACGATGGCATCAACCTTTTCGCTCATGATCGCATCGATGAGGGCTTCGGCCGGATCGCCCCACAGAAGAATGGACTTGCCCTTGATATCCGCCCAACCGGCGCGCTGCTGCGCGTCGGCCAGGATCACCTGGCCGGCAGCTTCAGCCGGATCGGACCTATCGCCTTCGATGCGCTGAAACTCACGTTGGATGTTTTCGGTTACCGGCGTCACCACAGTAACGATCGTCAGGCGAGCGCCCTCCGTGTTCGCCAATGCCGCGGCGACGTCAATGGCTCGATTTGAGCTCTCGGAGCCATCGGCCGCAACCATGATGCTCTGGATTCTCGAAGTCATGTTGAACGCCTATCGTATTCACGATCGTCAAGACCGGCGGGCGCGGCCCCGACGATCTGCAGCCTGCGTCAAGCCGCCTTGACCTCGATTTTCTTCGCTGCCTTCTGAGCCTCAGGCTTCTTCGGCAGCGTCACAGTGAGGAGGCCCTTCTTGAAGGTGGCCTCGATCTTGTCTGCGTCGACGCCTTCGGGGAGCGCGAAGTAGCGCTCGAACGAACCATAACGGCGCTCGGAGAGATAGTAGTCCTTCTTCGTCTCTTCCCGCTCGTCCTTCTTTTCGCCCTTGATCGTCAGGCCGCCGTTCGCCGTCTTCACCTCGACGTTCTTCTCGTCGATGCCGGGCAGTTCGGCTGTGATCTCGAAGGCCTTTTCGGTTTCGGTGACATCGACCGCAGGCATCGACTTCATCTTTCGCGACAACAACGCTTCGACGTCCGCCAGCGGGCGAAATGGCCGCCGCCAGAAGCCGCTGCCGAAATCGTCGAACACGCGGTCGATTTCCTGCCTCAGGCTATCAAACGTCGGCCAGGCCACGGGTGCAGATTCAGACCGAGTGACGGGCACTTTCGCCTCTGTTGCCATGATACGCTCCTTGGGTTTTCGGAGTTAGGCACGTTGTCAATTAAGCGGGGCGTCGCTCCACTCCTGTTGATCTAACTCAATGGCAGCGCCACTCTTCGCGGCCGCAAAGCCACTGACGTTCATTTGGAACCACCGCAAAACCGGAGCGAAGGTTGACGCAAATCAATTGTCGCCGCCTGCCTGGTGAGATTGTCGACGTGGCCATCCGTTGGAGGGCCATATGGGTGAGGCCTGCGACAGTTATCTTCTCAAGAAGCGCGCATACGATCGAGCGGCCCAGGAGCTCGACGATGCAGTTCAGCGGCTGCGCGCTTTTTCGCGGCCGCTGATTGAGGATTGCGGATGTAATGTTCCGCTGCCAGGCACGAGCGTCCACGCCTACATTACGGCATCGCGGCGGGCGCTCGAAGGCACGAATGCAACTAAGCGACGTCGGATTGCGGAACTCATGAAGCGGACGTTCTTTGCGCAGAAAGAAGCTATTCGCGCGTGGAACCTCCTTTCCGACCAGGACCGCAGCGAGCTCAAGCCGCCGGTCGATGCTCCGGCAAAATGATCAATGGCGCGCGGCTCCAGGACCCTTTGTAGTTGATTCACGTCAAGGTCCGCACCGTTCAACGCGTGTCCTAATGCGCTCATGCCTTGGGACCGTATCCACAAGCGGCCTGACGATCGTGTCCATGCCAATCTCGTGGACTACGGAGACAGTACGCGTGGCTTCTCCTGGACCGACGCACGCAAGCTGCTGGAGGGCCTTCCGAACGGAGGCCTCAACATCGCGCATGAGGCGGTCGATCGACACCTCAAGGCCGGGCGCGGCAACAAGCTGGCGCTGCGCTGGATCGGCCGCGATGGTGCTGTCCGCGACTTCACATATGCGGCGCTCGGTGCGAACGTAAATCGATTTGCCAGCGTTCTGGCGAGCCGCGGCATCGCGAAGGGCGATCGCGTTTTCTCGCTGCTCGGTAGGGTGCCCGAGCTCTACTTCGGTGCTCTCGGCGCGCTGAAGAACGGCAGTGTGTTCTCGCCGCTGTTTTCTGCGTTCGGACCGGAGCCGATCAGGGCGCGTATGACGATCGGCGAGGCCACGGCCATTATCACGACCGAGGCCTTTTATCGCCGCAAGATCGAGCCATGGCGCAACGAGCTTGCAAGCCTGCGACATGTCTTTCTGACCGAATGCTCCGCCAATCCACCGCCCGATACGCTCAATCTTGGTGACGCGCTGGCGCAAGCCTCGGATGTGTTCGAGGTGGTCGCGACGGTGCCAGAGGATATGGCGCTCTTGCATTTCACCAGCGGCACCACGGGAAAGCCAAAGGGGGCCATTCACGTCCACGAAGCCGTCGTGGCGCACCACATCACGGGCAAGCTGGCGCTCGACCTTCATGCCGACGACGTTTTTTGGTGTACCGCCGATCCGGGCTGGGTGACCGGCACGTCGTATGGAATCATATCGCCGCTGACGAACGGCGCGACGATGATCGTCGATCAGGCAGAGTTCGACGCCGAGCGTTGGTATCGCATCCTGCAGGATCAGAAAGTCACGGTCTGGTACACCGCGCCGACCGCGATCCGCATGTTGATGAAGGCGGGTGTGGACATCGCAAGACGATTCGACCTGTCAAAGCTGCGGCTCATGGCAAGTGTCGGCGAGCCGCTGAACCCGGAAGCGGTAGTTTGGGGTGTCGAAGCCTTTGGCAAACCGTTCCACGACAATTGGTGGCAGACCGAGACCGGCGGCATCATGATTTCGAATTTCCGCGCCATGGACGTCAAGCCGGGATCGATGGGTCGGCCACTTCCCGGTGTGACAGCCGGGATCGTCGAGCACGTTGAAGGCGGTAGCGTGCGCGAGATCGAGAAGCCGATGGCGATGGGCGAACTGGCGTTGCGGCCCGGCTGGCCGTCGATGATGCGCGGCTATCTCAATGAAGAGGCACGATATAAGAAATGCTTCGTTGAAGGTTGGTATCTCACCGGCGACCTCGCGATGCGCGACGAGGACGGTTACTACTGGTTCATCGGCCGCGCTGACGACGTGATCAAGAGTGCGGGCCATCTCATCGGTCCGTTCGAGGTCGAGAGCGCGCTGATGGAGCATCCGGCCGTGGCAGAAGCGGCCGTGATCGGCATCCCCGAGCCGACCGCCGGCGAGATGGTCAAGGCTTATGTGGCGCTGAAGAACGGCATTGCTCCGAGTGAGGCGCTGCGCAAGGAATTGCTCGGTCATGCGCGACAGCGCCTTGGCCCGGCAGTCGCGCCGAAGGATATTGCCTTCCGGCAGAACCTGCCGAAGACCCGCAGTGGCAAGATCATGCGCCGTTTGCTGAAGGCGCGCGAACTGGGTCTACCCGAGGGCGACATCTCGACGCTTGAGAGCGAGGAGCGATGAACGCATCGAGCGACAAGCCGCATCTGACGCGCGAGCACTTGCTGGATTTGTTGCGCCACATGATCCGCATTCGTCGCTTCGAAGACAAATGTGCCGAGCTCTATCAGCAGGAAAAGATTCGCGGCTTCCTTCACCTCTATGACGGTGAGGAAGCTGTTGCGGTCGGCGTCATTCCTGCGCTGGAAAAGCGTGACCGCATTGTTGCGACCTATCGCGAGCACGGCCAGGCGCTGGTGCGCGGTGTCCCGATGACGACGGTAATGGCCGAGATGTATGGCAAGCAGGAGGGTTGCAGCCATGGTCGCGGCGGTTCGATGCACCTGTTCGACCGCGCCACCAATTTCTATGGCGGCAATGCCATTGTCGGCGGTGGCCTGCCGCTCGCCGTTGGCCTGGCGCTCGCCGATCACATGCAAGGCAACGAGCTGGTGATCGCGTGCTTCTTTGGCGATGGTGCCGTCGCGGAAGGTGAATTTCACGAAAGCCTGAATCTGGCGGCCTTGTGGGGGCTGCCGGTGCTATTCGTCTGCGAGAACAATCTTTACGCGATGGGAACAGCGCTGGCGCTCTCGGAATCGGAGACCGACATCTCTCGGAAGGCCGCCTCGTACAAGATCACATCCGAAGCCGTTGACGGTATGGATGTTGTCGCGGTCGAGGCGGCCGCGCGCCGGGCGGTCCATGCGGTCCGCGAAACTCACAAGCCGTATTTTCTGGAGTGTCGAACCTATCGGTTGCGCGCACATTCGATGTTCGATCCGCAGCTTTATCGGGACAAGGCCGAAGTCGAAGTCGCGCCGCAGGAACGAACCGATCGCTCGCCTGCGGCAATGGCTTGAAACCAACCACATGGTGCATCCGGAGGAGGTGGGTCGTATCGAAGCGCAGATCGACACCGAGATCGCCGAGGCGGTTGCCTTCGCCGAAGCGGCGACTTGGGAGCCGGTCGAGCAGCTGACGCGCTTTACCTACGCCGAAGCCGTCGCGCCGACGGCCAATCGGTGAGTTCCATGCAAAACGCAGCCACCCGATCGATAGCCACCGAGACGACCTACCGCGAAGCGGTTCGCGAGGCGCTTCGCGATGCGCTCCGGCGCGACAATCGCGTGTTCTTGATGGGTGAGGACGTCGGCCGCTATGGCGGCTGCTATGCGGTCAGCCACGGCTTGCTCGCGGAGTTTGGCCCGGACCGCATTCGCGATACTCCGCTGTCGGAGTCCGGGTTCACCGGCGCGGGCATCGGTGCTGCGATGGCAGGCATCCGCCCGATCGTCGAGCTGATGACCGTCAACTTCAGCCTGCTGGCGCTGGATCAGATCCTGAACACGGCGGCAACCGTGCGTCACATGTCGGGCAATCAGTTCGGCGTGCCGCTCGTGATCCGGATGGCGACCGGTGCGGGCCGCCAGGTCGCGGCCCAGCATTCGCACAGTCTGGAGGGCTGGTACGCGCACATCCCAGGCATCAAGGTGTTGGCACCCGCAACTCTGGATGATGCGCGCGGCATGCTCTGGACCGCGCTACAGGACCCCGACCCCGTGCTGATCTTCGAGAACGTGATGCTTTACAATATGACCGGACGGCTCGCCGCCGACGCCGGCCCGGTCGATATCGGCAAGGCAGCGGTTCGGCGCACCGGCAAGGACATCTCGCTCGTCACGTATGGTGGATCGCTCTGGAAAACCCTCGACGCCGCCACCGTGCTTGCAAGCGAAGGAATTGAGGCAGAGGTGATCGATCTCCGCAGCCTGCGGCCGCTCGATGATGCGACGATCATGCAATCGATCGCGAAGACGCGGCGCGCCGTCGTTGTGGATGAGGGCTGGCGCAGCGGCAGCCTTTCCGCCGAAATCGGCATGCGCATTGTCGAGCAGGCGTTTTGGGAGCTTGATGCGCCGATCGGGCGTGTCTGTAGCGAAGAGGTGCCGATACCCTATCCTCGTCATCTCGAGAATGCCGCTATTCCCCAGACACCAAAGATCATTGCAGCGGCCAAAGCCGTCCTCGCGCGACGCTGAGAGGATGTCGTGGCCGAATTTCGCATGCCCTCGCTTGGTGCCGACATGGAGGCCGGCACACTCGTCGAGTGGCTGGTCAAACCGGGCGACCTGGTGAAACACGGTGACATCGTCGCCGTAGTCGAGACCCAAAAGGGCGCCATCGAGATCGAGACGTTCCAGGCCGGCCGGATCGAGAAGATCCTGGTTGCATTGAATACCGAAGTGCCGGTCGGGACTCCGCTGGCTGAAATCCGCGGTGAAGGCGAGCCTGCCGTCGTTGTGCCGCCTGCCGCGCCTGTTCCGCCCGCAGCGCCGTCACCCTTGCCGGCGCAGGCGCCATCGCCGCCCGTTCGGGTGCCGGTTTCAGGCGCGCGCGTCCTGGCTTCACCCGCCGCGCGACGCTTGAGCGAACAGCGCGGCATTGATCTTTCCACGGTGAAGGGCAGTGGTCCCGCGGGCGCGATCATCTACGCTGACGTCGCGCAAGTTGTTGTAGCTGCGCCACCAGCGGAAAAGAGGAAGGCGCAATGGCTCGACCTTGCCGCCATGCGCATGGCGATCGCGGCGGCAATGGCGCGTTCGAAACGCGAGATCCCGCATTATTATCTCGCGGATCAGATCGATGTGACCGCGTGCGAGCAATGGCTGACCGAGAAGAACGCAGCGCAGCCGCCCGACAGCCGCCTCTTGATGGGCGCGCTGGCGATCAAGGCGGTCGCGCTGGCAGCGCGCCGCTTCCCATTGTTCAATGGCTTCTATCTCGACAACCGGTTTTCCCCATCGCAGGCGATCAATGTCGGCGTCGCCATTGCAATTCGTGGCGGTGGTCTTGCGGCGCCAGCGTTGCACGACACCGATCGTTTCTCGCTCGACGACCTCATGAGCCGCATGCGCGACCTGGTGCAGCGTACGCGCGCCGGACGCATCCGCAGTTCGGAGATTTCCGATCCGACCATTACAGTATCCAGTCTTGGCGAGCGCGGCGTCGAGGCGCTGTACGGGATCATCTATCCGCCTCAGGTCGCCATTATCGGCGTGGGCAAGGTCGTCACCCGACCCTGGGTGATCGACGGGGCGATCGGGCCGCGCTCGATCGTCACCATCACACTCTCCGCCGATCATCGGGTCAGTGATGGACACGCGGGGGCGCTGTTTCTTGCCGAGATCGGCAAGCTGTTGCAGGAGCCGGGCAAGCTATGAGCGATATCGATATTCGCAAGATCGTCCAGGAAGAGCTGAACAACATTGCGCCCGAAGTCGACATGGCGACCGTCGACCCGGCGGCGGATCTTCGCGAAGCCATCGATATCGATTCGATGGACTTCCTGAACTTCGTGACCGCGCTGCATCATCGGCTGGGCATCAACATCCCAGAACTCGATTACCCGAAGCTGATCACGATGGATGGCGCTATCCACTATCTTCAGTCGCACTTGAAGCCGGCAACGGGCTGAGTTGCACAACGAAGCGTAGATCAGACATTTGCGGAGGATTGCGATGTCGGAGAGCGTGCCGATGACGGCCAAAAGGCAATTCGACCCTGCCGTGCTCAAGCGCGAATTCCCGGGGCTGGCGACGCCCGGGCTGCATTATCTCGACAGCGCCGCGACGGCACAGATGCCGCAAGCCGTGATCGATGCGCTGATCCGGTTTGAGGTCGAGGCGCGCGCCAACATCCATGAAGGACTGCATCATCGCGCCCGAGTTGCAACCGATCTCTACAATCAGGCCCGGGCGCAGGCGGCACGATTCCTGAACGCCGGCTCGCCGGATGAAGTCATCTTCACCTATGGCACAACATCTGGAATCAATTTGCTCGCCTCTTGCTGCGGCGCGCAGCTATCGCCTGGTGACGAAATCCTGGTTTCCGAGCTCGAGCACCACAGCAACCTTGTGCCTTGGCAGCAGCTTGCACATCACAAGGGTGTCGTGCTGCGGTTCCTGCCTGTGACCCTGGAAGGGCGGCTCGACCTCAGCCATCTGGATCGCGACCTGACCACGCGCTGCCGGCTGGTGGCGTTGACGCACTGTTCGAATGTCACGGGAGCGCTGACCGACGTCGCGCAGATCGTCAGTGCGGCGCGTGCGGTCGGCGCGAAAGTGATGCTCGATGGCGCTCAAGGTGCACCGCACGGGCCGCTCGACGTCCAGGCGCTCGCCATCGATTTCTACGCCTTCTCCGGCCACAAGACATTTGGCCCAACGGGCATTGGCGTGTTGTGGGGCCGGCACGAATGGCTTGAGGCGATGCCGCCGTTCATGACGGGCGGTCAGATGGTCAACCACGTGACGCTGGCGGACGCAACGTTCAGGGCACCGCCGCGTCGCTTCGAGGCAGGCACTCCGCCGATCGCCGCAGCAATCGGCCTCGGCGCGGCACTCGAATGGATGAAACCACTCGATTGGGCCGCGATCCAGCGCCACGAGATGAGGCTGACCGCGCGACTGCTCGAAGGCTTGCAAAAAATCCCGAAGCTGCGCGTGCTTGGGCCGCTCGATCTCACTGAGCGCCGCGGCGTGGTGTCGTTTGTTGTGGAGGGAGTTTCCGCCGAGCAGATCTGCCGATACCTCGATACGCGCGGCGTTGCGTTGCGCGGCGGCCATCATTGCGCACAGCCCGTGATGCGAGCTTTCGGCGTTGATGCCAGCGCCCGCGCCAGCCTCGCGCCATATTCCACCACCGAAGATATTGAGGCACTGCTCGGCGGCCTCAAAGCCTTGTGCAAGAGCAAGGAGTTAGCGCGTTCTTGACCTGCGTCAATGCGGGTGTCCGGCCGCGCCTCACTATTCAAGTTCCAAACCCCTTTCAGGACGGAGGCTTGCATGAGTGACAAACAGCTTCGTCAGGACATCCTCGACGAATTCGAATTCGATCCAAGTTTCAATGCCGCGCACATCGGCGTCGTGGTCGACAAGAACGTCGTCTCGCTGACAGGACATGTCGAGAGCTATGCCGAGAAGCTTGCGGTGCTCGGCGCCGCGCGTCGTGTCAAGGGCGTGCAGGCGATTGCGGACGAGATTGAGGTTCGCTTTCCCAATCAGCCGAAGACTGCCGATGATCAGGTCGCCAAACGCGCAGCCGATATTTTGAAGTGGAACTCAGTCGTCTCCAATCTGCCGATCGAGGTTGTCGTCCACAACGGCTGGATCACACTCTCAGGCCGGGTCAACTGGTATTTTGAGAAACGTGCGGCCGAGAACAGCGTTCGCAAGCTTAGCGGAGTGCGCGGCGTCACCAACAGCATCGTTCTGAAGCCGCAGGTTGATGCTGCAAACGTGAAGGAAAAAATCGAAGCTGCCTTGAAGCGACATGCAGAGGTCGAGGCCCATGGCATTCGTATTTCTGTGAAGGGCGGGGATCACGTGGTGCTCGAAGGCCGGGTTGGCAACTGGGACGAGCGGCGTGCGGTTGAGAATGCGGCGTGGAGTGCGGCTGGAGTCGCAGCCGTCGATGATCGGTTGTCAATCGGTTGAATGAAGGCGAGGGCGTTGCCTAGCCTAGCGCGCCGTCCTCGCCAATACTACGAGTCATGACCGCGAGAATGACATGCAAACGCCTGTTCAGATCGAGTTTCATAACGTGACGGAGACCGCAAAGGCGCATGCGGCTATCGAACAGCATGTATCCGAGCTCGAGAAACGGTTCGGACATATCAGCGCCTGCAGAGTCACGATCGAGGGACCTGGCGAGCGGCACAGGACGGGCGGGCTCTACCATATTCATATCCGTCTGGCGCTGCCGGATGGCCGTGAAGTCAACGTCGGCCGAACGCCTTCTGCCGACGAAAGATATGCTGACCACGCGTTTGCAATAGACAACGCCTTCAAGCGAGCGCGGCGACAGTTGCAGGATCAGGTTCGGCGACTTACCGGACACGTGAAGCACCATGAAGGCCAGCCGACCGGAAGGGTCGTGCGGATTGATCCCGGCGGCGAATTTGGTTTCATCGAAACCAGCGATGGCAAAGAAGTATATTTTCACCACAATAGCGTGCTCGATGGAATGTCGAAGCTATCTGTCGGAACGGCGGTGACGTTCGCCGAAGAGCGTGGAGAACGCGGGCCACAGGCGAGCACGGTGAAGGTCCTTGGCAAGCATCGGCTACGCGCCTAGCTTGGGCTTCGCTGCGTACAGCCTAAGCTGAGGCGGGTCTGATGGAACCGATCGCGAGCGCGTTGCTGACCGACCTCTATCAGCTCAATATGATCCAGGCCTACCTGGAGCTCGGCCAGACAGACGTTGCCGTCTTCGAGTTCTTCGTCCGGAAGATACCGTCACAGCGCCGCTTCCTGCTCGCGGCGGGGCTGGAGCAGGCGCTCGACTATCTCGAAAACCTGCGGTTCACAAATGACGAGTTGTCGTGGCTCGCACAAACCGGACGCTTCAGCACAACGCTGATCGACTACCTCGCCAATCTGCGGTTCAGCGGCGACGTGCATGCGATGCCCGAAGGCACTGCCTTTTTTGCCGATGAGCCGATCCTGCGCGTCACCGCTCCGCTGCCTGAAGCGCAGCTGGTCGAGACGCGATTGATCAATCTCTTGCACTATCAGTCGTTGATCGCGAGCAAAGCCGCCGGCATGGTGCTGCTTGCTCCGGGTAAATTGCTGGTCGATTTCGGTCTGCGGCGCGCTCATGGTGCCGAAGCGGGTCTGCTTGCGGCGCGGGCAAGCTATATCGCGGGTTTTGGTGGCACCGCGACCGTGCTCGCCGAAAAGGCATTCGGCATCCCCACATACGGGACGATGGCACATTCGTTCATCCAGACCTTTGAAGACGAGTCGAAAGCTTTCGAATCTTTCGCGAGAGCCCGGCCAGACAATCTCGTCCTCCTGATCGACACCTATGATACAGAAGCTGCCGCCCACAAGGTCGTCGAGCTTGCACCTCGGCTAGATGCCCATGGAATCAAGATCAGCGGTGTCAGGATCGACAGTGGAGACCTGGTGGCGCTGTCGAAGAGCGTCCGCAAGATTCTGGACGATGGCGGGTGCAAGGAGACCATTGTCTTTGCCAGTGGCGGGATCGACGAAACAACTCTAATGGCCTTTGCGAAGGTCGCAGCGCCAGTCGATGGCATCGGTATCGGCACCAGCCTCGCCACGTCGTCAGATGCGCCCGCCCTCGACTGTGCCTATAAGCTGCAGGAATACGCGGGCCTGCCGCGGCGGAAGCGGTCTGCCGGCAAGGCGACGTGGCCGGGCCGCAAACAGGTCTGGCGCCGTTACCGAGCCGACGGACGGATGAGGTCAGACATTTTATCAACGCATGATGACGAGCAAGGCGGTGAGCCGCTTATTCAGCTCGTGATGCAGCAGGGCCGGCGCGTTCGCGCGCCGCTCACGCTTGATGATATCCGCGCGCATGCGCGGCGGCAACTCGACCGCCTTCCGCTCACATCGTCCTACACTGTCGAGGTTGCCGACGGCCTGAAACAACTTGCAGCGAGCGTCGATCATCGCCTTTCACGATGAGGGTGTGACATGAAGATCTCTGCATCAGATGCGCTCGTGGTTGTAGACGTCCAGAACGATTTTTGCACCGGCGGCGCGCTGGCGGTACCCGGCGGCGAAACCGTGATCCCGAAGATCAATCGGATCGCGGAAAACTTCGGAAACATCGTTCTGACCCAGGACTGGCATCCGCGCGATCACGTCTCCTTCGCCTCACAACATCCGGCAAAGAAGCCCTACGACACGATCACGCTGCCCTATGGCGAGCAGGTGCTGTGGCCCGGCCATTGCGTGCAGGGCACCGCTGGGGCTGCCTTCCACGACGCCCTGAGCATCACGCACGCGGGCCTGATCATTCGGAAAGGCATGCATCGCGAAATCAATTCATACTCGGCCCTTTACGAGAACGATCGTGCCACGCCGACTGGCTTGATCGGCTATTTGCGCGAGCGTGGACTGAAGCGGATATTCCTGGCCGGCCTCGCGTTTGATTTTTGCGTCCGATATTCCGCGGAAGATGCGCGCCGTGCCGGCTTCGACGTGGTCGTGATCCGAAGCGCCTGTCGCGCGATCGACGTCAATGGTTCGGTTAGCGCAACCGAAAACCGTTTCAAGACATTGGAGATTTCTTGCCTCGATGAGGTGTGATCGGCTTCCGCTAGGCAGCTGCGGCGACGAATTGGTCAATACGACATGACCATCGCCCAAAGCGGGCAGCGGTCACTTTATTGTTTCATGTGATGCCTCACAATCATTGTACCGCAGGTTGGTTTGATCTTCATCAACTGAGGCAGCCGGAAGGATCACTATTTTCAAATTCGAAAGGATGCCTGTGTTGAGATGCAGCTCATGAATCGTGTCTAAGCAACCAGCACCCGCTACAGCTGCCGAGATGGCGAGCCGGCAACGGGAGATCTCCGTCTCGGAGTTCTTTCTCAAGAACCGTCATCTGTTGGGCTTTGACACCCCCGCCAAGGCATTGGTCACGGCCGTCAAGGAAGCGGTCGACAACGCACTGGATGCTTGTGAGGAAGCAGGAATTCTTCCCGACATTACGGTACGGGTGCGCGATCGCTACGGAAAGTCGCGGGTCATTGTCGAGGACAATGGGCCGGGGATTGTCGAGAATCAGATCGCGCGCATCTTCGGCAAGCTCCTCTACGGCTCGAAATTCCACAAGCTAAGCCAATCGCGCGGCCAGCAGGGGATGGGTATTTCCGCTGCCGGAATGTACGGACAACTAACGGTCGGCAAGCCACTTCACATTGTCAGTCGCGTCAAGGGCCAGGCGCTCGCGTCCGAAATGTTCGTTTCGATCGATACAGCCAGGAATCAGCCTGACATCCATAAGAAGAAGCAGCTGAAGTGGGATCGCTCCCATGGCACGTCGGTCGAGATGGAGATGGAGGGGCATTACCAGAAAGGGCCACACTCGATTGAGGCATACCTTCAGCAGACGGCCATCGCCGATCCACACGTGAGCATCGCCTACGAGAACCCGCAAGGTGATCAGATCCGCTTCAATCGCAGCACCAGGGAGCTGCCCACTCGACCGACGGAAATCAAGCCGCATCCCTACGGCATTGAGCTCGGCCGTCTCATCCAGATGCTGAACAACAGCGCAAGCCGAACATTGTTGCGGTTTCTGGTCGACGAGTTTTCCTGCGTGGGGAGAAAGACGGCACTCAAGATCATCGAACTTGCGCGCAAGCGGTCGGACCGGGAGCTGAGTGATCGCTCATACCCGAGACACATTGCGCACGCGCAAGCAACTGCGTTGCATCGGGCGCTTCAGGAGACTCACGTTTCGGCGCCGCGGACCGACTGCATCGTTCCCATTGGCGAAAAGCAACTGCTGGACGGATTGCGCAAGGAGATGCGAGCAGACTTCTACGCAGTCGCTACCCGGCCGGCAGCAATCTACCGCGGAAACCCGTTTCAGGTCGAAGTCGCGCTCGCATATGGTTGTCGCAGCGATCCCGACGCCCCTACCGATAGAGCCGGACGTAAACGCAAGCGGGATGTCAAAGTTGGCGTTGCCGATCAATCCCTGGCTGGCAAGGATGAGCCCGTTCAGCTTCTGCGCTTTGCCAACCGCGTGCCGCTTCTCTACCAGCAATCCAGTTGTGCAATTACGAAAGCCATCATCCAGACGAACTGGCGCGGTTATGGCCTGCATCATCCGAAGGGCGGGCTGCCGATCGCGCCGATGGCGATCCTGGTCCACGTCGCCTCAGTCTGGGTGCCCTACACGTCGGAATCCAAGGAGGCGATCGAGCCCTATCCGGAGATTCTAAAAGAGATCAAGCTGGGGCTGCAACAATGTGCGCGCAAGCTCGCGCACTACCTCCATCACGAGGCCTCCCTGCACGAGGAATTCGATCGCCGCGCCTACATCGAAAAGTATCTTCCCCACGTCGGCATTGCCTTGCAGGAAATCCTTGTGCTCGCTGACAAGGAGCGCGACGCGACCGTCGAGCGACTGGATCGGGTGCTCCATCAGAGACGCGCGCTTGAAGGGGAAAAGATATGACAAAGAACGCTGCCAATGCTGCCCGGAACGCGGTGGATGAAAAAACCATTGGCGTCATTGAATCGATTGCCCGGCAAGTTTGCGCCAATATCGACGCCGGCCGGCTTCCGGACATCAGTCTGCCGGTCCGCAGCCTCGACAACGTGAAATACGATCCGGCGAAGGGTTACTTCGAGCTCGGCGGCGCCCGCAAGGTGCGGACCTTGACCGTGAACACCGCCCGCGCCTTTGCACAAACCCTTCGTCTGATGGCCACGTCGCGAACGATGGTCGAGCATAATGACTACGCCACCAAGCGCGAGGTCTATTACATCAGCAAAAACTGGGGTGAGTGTCGCTTCGATGAACAGGCCGATTCCGACGCGATCATGGATGACATCGAGGCGGTCGCGTCGGTCTACGGGCTATCACGCGAGCAATTGCGTTTCTATCCCGAGTCGCACGGCGGCTCGGTGGCCGGTCGCCTCGCGGTCATCGATCGCAATGCGGTGACCGGGCAAACTGTCGAGGTCGACTGTTCCAACCTGGGGAGCGGGGCTTATAGCATTCCGCGCTCCGCTGAGCATCTGACGTTTCGGACCAACGCGCGCTTTGTGCTTGCGATCGAGACCGGTGGCATGTTCCAGCGACTGAACAACCATCGGTTCTGGGATACCGCGCAGTGCATTATTGTCGAGATGGGAGGGGTGCCCACCCGCGCGACACGACGTTTCATTCGGCTGTTGTCTGATAATCACAATTTGCCGGTCTACTGCTTCGTCGATTGCGATCCATACGGCTTTACCAACATCTACCGGACGCTCAAGGTGGGCTCGGGCAATGCGGCTCACGTCAATCGCTTCCTGTGCGTGCCTCGGGCGAAGTTCCTGGGCGTAACGCCGCAGGACATCATTGATTTCGGTCTTGAGGACGCGACCCACAAGCTGGAGCCTACCGACATCAAGCGCGCCGAAGATGCACTGGACAACGACCCATTCATCCTGGCTCATCCACAATGGATCGCGGCGATCAAGCAACTGCTGAAAATGGGCGTCCGCGCTGAGCAGCAAGCACTTGCCAAATGGGGGTTGAACTACGTGATCGAAGATTACCTGCCGCGCAAACTTGCTAACCAGGGAAGCTTCTTGCCCTAGACGAGCAACGCTCTCGCTAAATTCGAAAGCTTCGATCATGCTTCGGCCCACAGGATTAAAGGTTCATGGCGGCAACCGTAGGATTAGGTATAGATCCTGACGGTTGTTGTCGTGACCCTGACGAGCAGAAATCGAAATTCTGAGGTATCACCCCACGCATGTGGCTTCTTTTCGCTTTCTCCGGACCAGTCTTGTGGGCAGCCTCGACGCATATCGACAAATTTCTGGTCGACCGGTACTTCCAGAATTCCGATACCGCCGTTCTTATGATTTTCACGGCGCTGATCGGTGTCGTGATGCTGCCGTTCATCGCTCTTTTAGCGCCCCAGACCTTTTCGCAAGATATTCAGAGCGTCCTCGTGATGACGCTGTTCGGCCTTCTCTACATGGGCGCGATGCTGTTCTATCTGCGGGCAATTCAATCCGAGGAAGCATCGGTCATCGCGCCGCTCTTCCAGATCTCAACTGTTTGCACGCTGTTTCTTGCATACCTGCTGCTCGGCGAAGTTCCCGGCTGGCGCCAAATTGCCGGGATCGCCTTGATCGTGGCCAGCGTCGTTTCCCTGACGGTCGGCGCGGGCGGACGAGGCCGGCCGATCCGGCGACGAACAATCGCACTCATGACTTGCAGCACGTTCGTGGTGGCTCTTTCCAGCGTTCTCTTCAAATACTTCGCCGTGCGCAGCGACTACTGGAGCACCACCTTCTGGACTTTCGTGGGCGAAGCGATTTTCGGTGCGGGCATACTCGCAGTTCCATCATACCGGCGCCAGTTCGCAACGCTCCTTCGCACAAACACATTGGCTCTGCTTTCGATCAATGGAGCAAACGAGCTGATCAATATCGGCGGTGGCCTCGGCGTTCGCTTCGCCTCGTTGCTGGCGCCAGTCGCGGTGGTATCCGCCGTATCGTCTATGACCACGCTCTTCGTATTTGCATTTGGCGCGCTTCTGAGTTGCTTCGCACCCGCGATCGCACGGGAAGATCTGTCGCGAAACAACTTGCTGAGGAAGGGGTTTGCGGCCGCCGTCGCCGCAACCGGTGTCGTCCTCGCATCTTGAGAACGACTGTTAGGCACAAGAAAACGGCCAATTTGGAGCGGCTTGGGGTTGTTTCCGAACGGCAACAATGCTCGCAGACCGGCGAGGCTTGCTCGGCAATGCGTTCCGGGAAGCGTAGCTGAGGCCGCCGTCGAGCGTGCCGACACGGCACCAACGGCTGCCCCGCGTCATTGGGATATCAAAAGCAGTGCATCTGGATGGGCGCAAAGCCGTTGAATTCGACCGACGCATAGCTTGCCGTATAAGCGCCGGCGGATAGGAAATCGATAGTATGACCGACCTTGAGATCGAGCGGCAGGTCGTAACCGGCGCGCTGATACAGAATGTCGGTGCTGTCGCAAGTCGGGCCGGCCAGTATCGCGGGCTCAACCGGTCCACCGTCATGCGATGTACGGATGCGGTAGTGAATACGCTCGCCCAAGGTTTCGGGAAGCCCGTTGTAGCGACCGGCGTCGAGGTAGACCCAGCGCCGGCTTGCGCGTCGCGATTTGCGGGCAATCAGCAGAGCCTGTGCGCGGAGCAGGCCGGCATCGCCGACCAAGTAGCGGCCCGGCTCGATCGCGATCTCGGGCCTTGCATGACCGAAGGACCGCGCGAGTGCCCGTTCGATTGTTTCGGCATAGGCTGACAGCGGCGGAACGGCCGCGCGATAGTGTGCTGGCAGGCCGCCGCCGAGATTGAGCAGCGACAGGCTCACATTGTGCCGGGCGCAGACCCGAAAGATCCTCGCGGCCGAAGCAATTGGCGCGATCCATTGAAGGGGATTGGTCTGTTGCGATCCGACATGGAAGGACACCCCGGTCGGCCGGAGTCCGAGCTCTCGCGCATGAAGCAGCAGATCCAAGGCCATCGCAGGCGTACAACCGAATTTTCGCGTCAGCGGCCACTCGGCATCGCGCGTACCAACAAGGATCCTGCAGAAGACCTGCGCGCCGGGCGCCGAGCCTGCGATCTTCTCAAGCTCTGCCGCGCTGTCGAAGGCGAACAGGTCGATGCCGTTCCGGTGGGCGCGAGCGATATCGGCCTCACGCTTGATGGTGTTGCCAAACGACAGCCGATCTCCGGCGATGTCGAGTTCAAGGCAGCGGTGGATTTCACCGTCGCTGGCGAGATCGAACCTCGCGCCGAGTTCGGCGAGCGCCCCAATGACCGCCGCATCCGGGTTGGCTTTCACGGCGTAGAAGATTGCCGCGCGCGGAAATAGCTGGCGGAGTGACCGATAGCGTTCGCGTACAATGTTGAGGTCCACGATGATGAAGGGGGTCGGGATCTTGTGGTGCGCGAGATAGCGATCGATCCGTTCCACGGACGGCAAGGCGGAGAGCTCGGACGGGGAGGCCGGTTCTGGCGGCGCGCTGGTAGTCTGACTTGGTGTCAAAGCCATCGATGGTGCACGCTGCTACAGCTAAGATGCCCAAGACAGGATTTCGGGCGCCTTTCGTGATACCGGGGGCGTCGCCGCCATAGGCACGCCTACGATGATCGGCGCGACCGCAGCGCCGCTCTCCGGGATGCCAAGCTCGCGCTTGACCTCCGGCGTGTTGAGAATGCCGACCGCAAAACCAATGCAGCATGTGCCCAATCCCTTCGCGGTGGCCGCAAGCATCAGATTTTCCGCGGCAAGCCAGCAATCGGCCTCAACGAACGGGCCGCGCGCTCTACAGGCGATCACCACGAGAGTTCCGGCGTCGTAGAAGATGTTGAAGGCTGGGTTCTTAAGCATAGCCAAAGCGTTCGGCTCGGCGTTGCGGAAGAACGATGTGGCCTCCTCCTGTGCGAGAAGCAGAGCCTTGGCGCGATCGGAGTATTGGCGCAGGAGATCCTTGTTCTGGATCACCACAAAGGCCCAAGGTTCGCGATGCACGGCGGTTGGTGCCTGCACTGCTGCCTTCAGCAGGTCCTCTATCGTAGCCTTTTCAAGCTTCTCGGGCGTATAGCTGCGCACGGCGCGCCGCTGATAGATCACCTTCTCGGTATCCGAGCTTTCGGTTGGCATCGCAGGCTCCCTCGATGACGGTTTCGGCTGAGCGGCGCTTCGTCGCCGGGCATATCGTGAAGAACAACACGCAAACCCGTGGGCACGGTTGATTTCGGTCAAACGAGACCAGCCGACGCTCGATGCCGGCACAGCGTTTCGCCGACTGCGGCAGTAGCTTCGAGTAGACGGCTGCGGTGTTAGCCGCGGTTGTCACGCCGGTTGCAGTTGCGACGCGTGTCGCTGCAGCGGCAGCACAGGAGAGGTTGTGCCGATTAAAGGGCTTCCGATGTTGTGCAAATTGCAGGTCACGGCTCACCGGTACCATGTGGGGTAAGTCGATCGATGTCGCCCGCCATGCGCCGGCCTGCGTGCCGAAGGGCGCCGCCGGGCATTGATCGTTGAGCGCCCCGCCTCGGCACGATCGTTCACTGGCATCATGTTGGCTCGGGCTTGACCAGCTCTTCGAGATCCGGCTCACCGCAACGAGCGAGCATCGTTTGGCGCACGCGATCACGTAGCTGAACAACAGACTGGAAATCGCTGCCTGAAGGCAGGATCGGTTCACCGAGCTCGACGCTAATTGGACCACGGCGCGGAAACCATTGGTCACCACGCAAGACCGTTCGCGTACCTCTGATAACGCCAGGCAGAACGGGGAGGTTAGTCTCGGCGGCGATTTTGAATGCGCCAAGATAAAAGCCGGACAGCCCGGCCCGCCGCGTAAATGTGCCTTCAGGGAAGAAGACGAGGACGCGGCCTTGCTGCGCGAGCGCGGTCAAGGCAGCGGCGTCCGTCAGACTGCCGGACACATCATAGCGCTCGACGGGGGGGATGCCGAGGCGGCGCAACACCGGTCCCGCGACGATTTGCTGCGCTAGCTCGCGCTTCGCGACAATGGCCGGCTCCGCCGGCAGCGCCGCCGCCAGCGTGAGCGCGTCCATGTAGCTCGAATGGTTGAACGCCAGCACCGCTCCTTGAGCAGGAATTTTTTCGATGCCCCGTACGGTGAGGGGGATTCCCATCGCTACAAGGGCTCCCCGACCGATCGATCTCAGGGCCGACCAGCGTAACTTCGGAGTCGGCAGCACCATCACGGAGAGCCATCCGACGAGGAAGGCGACACCGAGCACGGTCCACCACCACGTCGCATACAGGACGTCGCGGACCGATCGACCAAGCCGCCGGAGCTGCGGAGCAATGCCAGACAGCGCCAGACGGGCAATCTGCTGCCAGAGAATGCGATGCGTCGGGCCGACGTGCCCGCTCTCGTAGAGTTCCTTGGCCGCGCTGCGTCGAATCTTGCCGCTTGACGTCTTTGGCACAGTGCGCGGCGGGGCAAGAACGATTTCGTCGGGCGGCGTGCCGGCAATGTCGGTCACGACTTCAGAGGCCCTAGACTGCAAGGCGGCGCGCGACGCTTCGTCGATCTCGCGGGTCTCAGCAAGCACAACGACGCGTTCGGTTCCCGACGCACGGTCGGTCACACCAAACACGGCGACGCCGCCCTTATGGATCCCGGGCACATCCGCAACGGCTTCTTCGATCTCCTGTGGGTAGAGATGCCGACCCGCACGGATGATGATGTCCTTGATCCGGCCGGTGATGAAGATATCTCCTCCGGCCATGTAGCCGCGATCGCTGGTGTCGAGCCAGTCGTCGTGAAACAGGTCGCGCGTCTTGGCCGCGTTGTGAAAATAGCCGCTGGTCGTCGATGGTCCGCGAAACTCGATCCGTCCCTCCCGCCGCTCGCCGAGTTCATGACCGGCGGCATCGACCACCCGGATTTCATGACCGGGCAGCGGCTGGCCGCATGCGGGGAATTCGAGCGGCTTCGGATCGCCGGATTTTGCGGGTTCGGCAATTCCATGAGTAGTCATGAGCTCGCGATCGATCCGATTGATGATCGGCGGGCGGCCGAGCGGCGGAAAGGCGAGCCCGACCGAGCACTCGGCGAGACCGTAAACTGGCGCCATGGCCGTCTTCGGAAAACTATAACGACCGAACCGCTCCGTGAACCGGTGCAACGTGTGGACGCTGACCGGCTCAGCGCCGTTGGCGACCATCCGCAGCGAGCTGAGATCGAGGCCCTTGAGATCGTCATCGGCGATCTTCGCGAGGCACAGCTCGAATCCAAAATTGGGCGATGCGGAAAATGTTGCGCGATGGCGATGCATTGCCCAGAGCCAGCTCTGCGGGCGGATCAGAAAGCTCAAGGGCGACATCACATAGAGCCGCGCCGCATAATGCAGGCATCCGAGCCAGGCGCCGATCAATCCCATGTCGTGATAGAGCGGCAGCCAGCTGACGAACACGTCGGCTGAGCTTGCGTCCATGATCCGGCCCATCGCACGAATGTTGGCTAGGAGATTGGCGTGGGTGAGCACGACGCCCTTGGGATCGCCGGTGCTTCCGGACGTATACTGGATCAAGGCGATCGCATTCGGGTCCTTGAGTTGCGGCAGATTGAGCGGGGCCGCCGAGGCCTCGATGTCTGATACGCTGACAACACTGTTCAGGCTTTCGACCAGGGAGCCGAGCAATCCGGCGAGCTGTCGGCCTTCTGGCATCGTGATCAGCATGCAGGCGCCGGCATTGCGCAGGATACCGGTCTGACGCCGGAGATGATCTTCGAGCTGCGCCAGCCGCATCGGCGGGTAGATCGGAACCGGTATTGCTCCCGCATAGAGAACGCCGAAGAATGCCACGAAGAACTCGATGCTGGTTTGCAGCATCAAGCCCACCCGATCACCGGGCGAGACGTCCCGGCTGCTCAAGCCAGATGCAACGCGGCGGGCTCTTGTCGCGAGCTCGCGATAGGTGAGGCTACCGAGGGTCGTCGCCTCATCTTGCAATACGGTCAGGTGCAGCCGATCGGGATGCCGCTCTGAATGCCATTCAAGCGCCTCGATCAGGGTCCCTGCCTCGCGCGCGGCTTCGGCAGCAGGAAGGATTTGACCTGTCGGCGGCACGAGCGAAATGTGCTCGAGCGCTGGCGCAGCCTGCTCAAGTGCGTGAACCAGATCCTCAACTGTTTCTGCTTCGCCGATCGTCGCTGGTGGAAGGCGGACGCGAAAGGCCCGCTCGATGCGCAAGACAAGCTCGGTTCGGCCGAGGCTGTCGATCCCGAGATCGCGCTCGATCCGGCTGGACAACGCGATATCGACGAATCTGGCGCGTTGCGGATGCAGCTCGCGTACCAGATCGCGCACAACCGATGTCAGGTCGCGCCGAAGCTTTTCTGCGCCAGGATCACGTGCATCCATGGGTTCATGAGATAGGACAGACCGCATGCGCGATATTGACGAGAATCAACCTGGGCGCCGCGGACAGATTGGATAGTTGCCCGACCGGATTGCTCCTAGTGTGGGTGTCTACGTCCAGCGTCTTTGGACAAAGCGAGAGGTCGTGCAGATGAGCGACGAACTTGGTTCACAAGATGCGCGTCTGGACCGGAGATCGGTGCGGATATTTCTTTGTGGCGATGTCATGACCGGACGCGGCATCGATCAGGTGTTGGGGCATCCGTGCAGCCCCGAGCTTTACGAAGACTTCACCCATTCCGCGGAGGACTACGTGCGGCTCGCCGAAGAGGCGAACGGGCCGATCCCGCGGCACAACGAGCCATCCTATGTCTGGGGTGCGGCGCTGGCTGAATTCGACCGGTTTAAGCCCGATGCTCGGATTATCAATCTCGAAACGGCGGTAACGCGCAGCGATGACCATGTGGAGAAAGGTATAAACTACTGGATGAGTCCTGAGAATGCGGGCTGCCTTGTGAGCGCGAGGATCGACTGCTGCGCGCTGGCCAACAATCACGTTCTCGATTGGGGTCGTCGTGGTCTATCGGAAACTCTCGCGACGTTGCAGCATTCGAACATCAGGGTCACCGGTGTGGGACGCGACGATCGCGAAGCTGGCGCACCTGCCGTGCTGGAAATCCGGGACAAAGCCCGAATTCAGTTTTTTTCATTCGGCTCCATGACCAGCGGAATTCCGCG
The DNA here is from genome assembly GCA_963763485.1 of uncultured Alphaproteobacteria bacterium. Classification (GTDB taxonomy): domain Bacteria; phylum Pseudomonadota; class Alphaproteobacteria; order Rhizobiales; family Xanthobacteraceae; genus CAWCKS01. The sequence goes on from CAVXOW010000005.1 coordinate 1,151,908, forward strand.
CGACTGGGCTGCGACGCGCGACAACGCGGGCGTCAACTTGCTGTCGGAATTATCCGAGGCAGAAGCGTTGCGGGTCGCCAATCAGATCACAGCGATCAAGCGTCCGGGCGATCTCGTCGTCGTCTCTATTCACTGGGGATCCAACTGGGGATATCATATCCCGAGCGAGCAGCAGGCTTTCGCGCGAACGCTTGTCGACAAGGCAGGCGTGGCAATCATTCACGGCCATTCCTCGCATCATCCAAGAGCCATCGAAATCTATCGCAATCGGCTCATTCTTTATGGCTGCGGAGATTTTCTGAACGACTACGAAGGAATCCGCGGCTACGAGCGCTACCGCGACGATCTCGTATTGATGTATTTTGCGGATCTTGAGCCAGGTATCGGAATCCTTTGGGCGCTCAAGATTATCCCTCTGCAGATCAAACGCTTCCAGCTCTCACGTCCCTCGAGCAGTGACATCACTTTCGTGCAGCAGACGCTTGATCGGGAAAGTCGGCAATTCGGGGTAAGCGTGACCCGCGAATCGGGGGATCAGCTATCGGTGTTCTGGCCGAGGTCGCCTAGCTAAAACACAAGGATGGCTAAAGGCTCACGCCGCCGTCGTGCGAGCGGTTGACGTCGGGAATTTCTTCAGAATTTCGATGACTTCTTCATCAGAAATCTGGGTGAAGTCCAAGTAGTAGTATCCGATCGCTCCAAAGGCCTCGTGGTCCTCGAGACAGATCAGGTCGTCGACCTCCTTGCGCAATGTTGCAAGCGTGTCGGTCGGTGCGACCGGTACGGCAAGGATGAGCTTGTCTGGATTGCGCATGCGCGTCGCTTGCAAGGCGGCGCGCATCGTGGCGCCGGTCGCGATGCCGTCGTCGACGACGATCGCTGTGCGGCCTGCAAGGTTTACGCGCTCGCGTCCGCCGAGATACCGTACCCTTCGGCGATCAATCTCCTTGAGCTCGCGATCGCAAACGGCCTTGAACTCGGATTCGGTGATGCCAGTCAGTTGAATGATATCCTCATTCCTCACCACGATGGGTGTCGCGCCATCCACGACCGCCCCCATCGCGAGCTCGCGATTTCCCGGTACACCAATCTTGCGCACCAGGATCAAGTCCAGCGGCGCGGCGAGCGCACTAGCGATCTCGGCGGCAACAGGCACGCCGCCGCGCGGCAATGCCAGGACCGCCGGGGCTTTGTCTTTGTAGGAGGCCAGCGCTGCAGCCAGTTTCCGGCCTGCGTCGATGCGATCTTCGAATGACATGGTGTACTCCGGCCTATCGTGTCCGGCCTGCCCGCCTGCCGTCAGGCGTAGCGCGTGCCAGATACTGTCCGAACCATCGGCCAGCGTGACTGATCACCGCTTCCAGTGCCCCGGGCTCGGGGAACAGGTGGGTTGCGCCGGGAACGATCTCCAAAGCCTTTGGTCCTGGTAAACGAGCCAGCGCTTCCTCGTTCAACTCGATGACGCCGACATCGTCACCACCGACAATCAGCAGCGTCGGTGCGCGAACATGTTCCAGCGCATCGCCCGCAAGGTCCGGCCGCCCGCCACGCGAAACCACCGCGGCGATCCGATCCGGGAGCCGCTCGGCCGCGACGAGGGCAGCAGCGGCTCCGGTGCTGGCGCCGAACAATCCTACTGGCAGTTTGGCAATCGCTTGTTCCTGAGTTCCCAGCCAGCGCACGACATCGACCAACCGGTCCGCGAGCAGAGCGATGTCGAAGACATTTGATCGATCGGCTTCTTCATCGGGCGAGAGCAAATCGAACAGCAGTGTGGCAAACCCTTGAGCATTCAGGGCCTTTGCGACCGCCGTGTTGCGGGGACTAAAACGGCTCGACCCGCTGCCATGGGCGAACACAATCAACCCAAGCGCACCGCTTGGCCGGTCCAGCGTGCCGGCAAGGCCCAACGGCGGAGTGACGACATCCAACGATGCAGCAGCTGACCTGGAATTTCTCATAGGCAATTCATCGGCCCCCGTTCGCGACGCTCATTGACTAAGATCAATAGCCGCCGGGCTCATGGATGGTCTTGTCTCAACTGTAAGGATGGAACCGCCCAAGCGCGCGTGACGTAAGATGACCTTGCCGATCTGGACATCTGTTCCGCTGCAACCGACGACCGACTGTCGGTTGCAGTTGTTTGCATTGAAGGGCAGCGACGCGCTGGGCGCGGCGATCGCCGAGGCGCTCGGCTGTGTGCTTTCCGTCCACGAGGAGCGGGATTTCGAGGACGGCGAACACAAGATCAGACCACTCGAGACCGTCGCAGGCAGCGATGTTTATGTCGTGCACAGTCTGCACGGCGGGCCTGTCGAGAGCCCGAACGACAAGCTTTGCCGGCTATTGTTCTTCATCGGTGCGTTGAAGGATGCCGGGGCTGAGAAGGTTACTGCGGTCGTCCCGTATCTTTGTTACGCACGCAAGGACCGGCGTACAAAGAACAATGATCCAGTGACAATCCGTTATGTCGCAGCCTTGTTCGAGGCGATTGGAACAGACGCCATCGTTACGCTGGAGGTTCACAATGAGGCGGCGTTCGAAAATGCCTTCCGATGCCGGGCCGTCGCGCTGACCGCAGCGCCGCTCATTATTGAACGGATCAAGGCAATTTCGGACAACGACAAGATCTGCGTGATTTCGCCAGACCTCGGAGGCGGCAAGCGGGCCGATTTGTTGCGGGAAGCTCTTGAGGCTTCTATCGGACGGCCGGTCGCAAAAGCATTCGTCGAGAAACATCGCAGCGCCGGCGTTGTGTCCGGCGACTTGTTCGCCGGTGACGTAGCTGGCGCCACGTGCATCATCGTCGACGATCTGATCAGTACGGGAGGCACGCTGGTTCGAGCGGCGAAGGCGGCGCGCGCACGCGGCGCTCGCAAGGTTATTGCTTGCGTGGCTCACGGTCTGTTTATGCCAGGCTCGGAAAAAACCCTGGCCGACCCGGCGATCGATCGCATCATGGTCACGGATGCCGTGCCGCCCTTCCGATTGGGTTCAGGACCGGTGCGAGACAAGCTCGAGGTAATTCCGGCCGCACCACTGTTGGCCGAGGCCATTCGCCGGCTTCACCAGCACAAATCGCTCACCGATCTTTTGGTGTTCTGATGTCTTCGGCGCACATCGAGAAGCCGTTCCAGCTTCGCTGCGTCGGTGGCGGCGTAATGGAGATAGCTCTGCGTAAGACGAGGCCACTTCTCAGGCGTTCGGGGATGCGGATCGATCAGGTGAGCGATCGAAAGACGCGCCCGCAACATTGCCCTTTTGATCCGATAAAATAGGAACGCGCCATTCGCTGGATCATCGTTTAGTCGAGGAGCGAGCCGCCGCCTGATCCGTTCGCCCGCACGAACCCCTCCCAGCCGCTCGCATTCCAGATGAAGGAACGCGATTTCATCCAGCGCATCGAGCGCGCGCAAGCGATCATTGAATTCAAGACAATCGATGATCGGGAAAGCGTTACTCAGCCAGATGTGTTCCGGTCGTAAGTCGCCATGACCATCGACCAGGTGTCGCCGGTGGACGCGGTCACGCAGAATGTCGGCACATTCGGCGAGGTAACGCTGTTGAACGTGAGCGACGCGCTCAATGAGGCCCTGCGGCAGGCCGAAGCGAGCATCAAGAAGAATACGGTAATCCTCGGCGCAGTCTTTTCGCAGTGAGACGAGGTAGCTCTCCGGGGCTACCCTGATCCGCTCCGCTCGCATGTAAAAGGCTGCCAGGATCGAAGCCAATCGTTCGATTTGCGCGCGGCTCGCGCGTCGGTCGCCCAACGCCGCTTCGAGCGTTGCAGTCTCGTCGAGGCGGCGCATGACGACCAGCCAGTCGACAACGCTGCCGGCGCCATTGATGGCGAAACTTGAATTCGAACAGGTCAGTGGAACAAATCCGAGATAGACGTCCGGCGCCAGCCTGCGATTGAGCGCATACTCGGCACGGCAGGCCTGCGCCCTCAGGGCCAGGGTGGAGAAATCAAGGTACGCAAAGCGCACTGGTTTCTTGAGCTTGTAGACGCGATCGGCCGTCATGAAGACCCAGGACATATGGGTCTCCCGCGTCACGATGCCGTCTGCCGGCGGGTCATAGCTCGCTGGACAGCTGAGGAATTGCACTTTTGCGGCAGTCGTTGTCGCGTCAGGTTGATCGACCACTTGTCCGCGGGCGTCATTGCGTTGATCGCGCATTAATAAACGCTATCCTTGCGTCGTCCGAAACCGTTGATCGGGATCAACAATCGGTCGGATCGCGCTTAGGGACCCTCGGCCTGCCTTGGCGCCGCCCAGCGGTCAGGCGGAGCAAGGGGTCGTTTAGTCTGTCGAGCGCCGGCATCATCTCGCAGCTTCCGTGATTGACGCAGGTCAAGTGATGTCGCGGCCGTTTGCGCGAGTCTGGATCTCCAATCATCTCCGAGCGGCTTGACAATAAATCAGGTGTTGGATCCGGACGGGAACGTCACGACCGCGATGCCGGATTTCGCGCGCGATTCGCGTGAAGTCATCAAACTCTATCGCGCACTTGCGCTGACTTCGCGCGTTCGACACCAAGGCGATCGCGCTGCAGCGCACCGGTCGGCTCGGCACTTACGCATCATCGTTGGGACAAGAGGCAGTTTCGATCGGCACTGCATCCGCGATGCAACCGTATGATGTTTTCGTTCCAAGTTTTCGGGAACATGGCGGTCAACTCTGGCGCGGGGTCACGCTCAAGGAGCTGTTTCTCTATTGGGGCGGCGACGAGCGTGGCAACGATTTTGCCGGTCCGCGGGAGGACTTCCCAAACTGCGTCCCGGTCGGCTCTCATCCGCCACATGCTGTCGGCGTGGCCCTGGCCTTTCGCCTGCGCGGTGAACGACGCGCATCGGTTTGCGTGGTCGGAGATGGCGCGACATCGAAGGGGGATTTCGCCGAAGCATTGAACGTGGCGGGCGTTTGGAAAGCGCCGGCGGTGTTTGTGATCAATAACAATGGCTGGGCGATTTCCGTGCCGCGCGCCAGGCAATCGGCGGCCGAGACTTTGGCGCAAAAGGCGGTGGCGGCTGGAATTCCGGGGGAACAGGTCGATGGCAATGACGTGATTGCCGTTCGCTCAGTCGTCGACCGGGCACTCTCTCGTGCGCGCAGCGGCGACGGCCCGACATTGATCGAAGCGGTGACCTATCGGTTGTGTGACCATACGACATCCGACGACGCCGGTCGTTATCGCGAGGACGCTGAGGTCAGCCGTCATTGGCCTGCGGAACCCCTGGTACGTGTCCGAAACTATCTAATCGCGAATGGTCATTGGAACAAAGAGCAAGAAGAGGCTCTGTTGCGCGATTGCAACCTGGCTATCGAGCAGGCAGCAGCTGACTATCTCGCGACGCCGCCGCAACCGATCGGCGCCAACTTTGACTATGTTTATGCCGAGGCGCCCGGAGAGTTGATCGAGCAGCGGGCAGAGGCGCTTTCGCGCGCACGAGGCGCCACATGACCGTGCTCAACCTGGTGCAGGCGATCAATTCGGCGCTCAGACGCGCGATGACCGAGGATAGTCGTGTCCTGATCCTCGGTGAGGACGTCGGGATTGACGGTGGTGTGTTCCGGGCAACTGAAGGATTGTTCGAGAAGTTCGGAGCGCAGCGGGTACTCGACACGCCGTTGGCGGAGGCCGCTATCGCCGGAATGTCGATTGGGCTCGCCGCGCAAGGTTTCCGCCCGATCGCGGAGATCCAGTTCAGCGGCTTTGCCTATGCATGCATCGACCAGTTGATCAATCATGCGTCGCGGCTGCGCTCGCGCACCCGCGGCCGCCTGACCTGCCCAATGGTGCTGCGAACGCCTGCGGGCGGCGGTATTCGAGCCGTGGAGCATCACTCCGAGAGTCCCGAGGCGATGCTTGCACATATTCCGGGCCTTAAGGTGGTGACACCATCTTCGCCGGCGCAGGCGTACGGGCTGTTGTTGTCGGCGATCCGTGATCCCGATCCCGTCGTGTTTCTGGAACCGACGCAACTTTATCGTGCGGCGCGCGGCGAGGTTGTCGATGACGGGAAGGGGTTTGAGCTCGGTCGATGTGTCATCTCGCGGTCGGGACGTGATGCGACGATTGTGGTCTGGGGTGCAATGGTAAGGGAGGCGCTGGAGGCCGCAAGTCAACTCGCGAATGAGGGCATTGAGGTTGAGGTCGTCGACGTGATCACGTTGAAGCCGCTCGACACCAAGGAGATCTTGAACTCCGTGAACCGTACCGGTCGGCTCGTCATTGTTCATGAGGCGCCAATGACCTGCGGTTACGGCGCCGAAATTGCCGCTCGAGTCTCAGCTCACGCCATGACGAGCCTGCTGGCACCGATCGAGCGTGTGACCGGCTTCGATACGATGATGCCGTATCTGCGCACGGAGGCGGCCTATATGCCGGATGCCGCCGCGATCGTCGGTGCCGTGCGCCGCGCCATGGAGTATCGATGAGCATCTTTGCACTGCCTGATCTCGGCGAGGGGTTGCAGGAAGCCGAAATCGTGAGCTGGCACGTCGCCGAAGGCGATCACGTAGTGGTCGATCAACCGCTGCTAGCAGTTGAGACAGAAAAAGCCGTTGTCGAAATCCCGTCGCCCTGGGCGGGTCACATTGCGAAGCTGCTGGCTCAGGTCGGTCAACGTATTCAGGTCGGAACGCCAGTCGTAGAGTTCGAGGAAGGACCGCATCCGGAAAGCGGCACTGTGGTAGGGCAGTTGTCGAATGAGCCTCCCGCTGGTGCGGCACAACGGGTGGCCAAGCCCACGGCCATCCCAAAGCCCGCACCACTAGCGTCGAGTGGCCACATCCGCGCCAGTCCAGCCGTGCGGTCGCGCGCTCGCGAGTTGGGAGTCGACCTGTCCACGATCGTGCCAAGTGGCACGGATCGCACAATCACGCTCGCGGATGTTCAAGCGGCAGCGCGCGCTGCCGGCGCGGCCCCACAGGCCAATACCTTGCGCGGCGCGCGTCGCAGCATGGCGCTGAACATGGCAAGGGCTTGGCGCGAAGTCGCTCACGCAACCCTGCACGACGTTGCGGATATCGAGGCCTGGCTGCCGAGCGAGGACGTGACGTGTCGTCTGGTGCGGGCGGTGATCGCCGGGTGCACAGCCGAACCTGCGCTCAACGCCAGTTTTGACGGCGAAGCACTTTCGCTTCACCAAAATTCGACGATTGATCTTGGAATCGCCATCGACAGCGCCGAAGGCCTGTTCGTGCCCGTGCTGCGCGCCGCAGAGCGTGGAACACCGCAAGAATGGCGACGACAGATCGACCTGCTCAAGCGTGGTGTGATGGAACGCAGCCTGCTACCGGAGGAACTGCGAGGCCCGACGATTTCGCTATCGAATTTCGGGATGATCGCAGGCCGTCAGGCCACGCTCATCGTTGTGCCGCCGCAAGTCGCGATCGCCGGCGTAGGTCGGATATCCCAGCAGCCGGCAAAGTCGGAGCAAGGGATAGAAATGCGCCGCGTCATTCCTCTCTCGCTGACGTTCGACCATCGTGCGATTACCGGCGGTACGGCGGCACGATTCCTGAAGGCGGCAATCAGAGACCTCGAAAAAGCAACCTGAGTGGAGGGCGCGGTGGAAGATGTGTTCCAGCTGACCGACAATTTTGGTCCGAGCCGGGTTCTCTACCTCCACGGCCGGAGCGTCGGACTTAAGGCCGTCGTGGTCGTCGATAACACGGCCTGTGGCCCGGCGATTGGCGGCGTACGCATGGCGCCGGATGTCTCGGTCGACGAATGCGCTCGTCTCGCGCGCGCCATGACTTGGAAGAATGCCGCTGCTGGCCTGCCGCACGGAGGCGGCAAGTCGGTCATATTCGGAGATCCGCATATGGCAGCAAACGAGAAGGAGCAGGTCATTCGCGCCTTCGCGAGGTCGATTGGCGACATTGCCGACTACATTCCTGGGCCCGACATGGGCACCGATGAACGATGCATGGCGTGGATCAAGGACGAGACCGGCCGCGCGGTCGGCTTGCCACGCGTTGTCGGCGGGATTCCGCTCGATGAGATCGGCGCCACTGGTTTCGGGCTTGCTGCATCGGTCGACGTTGCGCGCGAGTTCGTCGGCCTCGAGCTAAAGGGTGCGCGCGTCGCTGTACAGGGCTTTGGCGCAGTCGGAATCCACGCGGCGCGCTTTCTGGCTGAGAAAGGCTGCGTTCTCGTCGCAGCAAGCGACTCGAGGGGGGCGCTGACTGATGCATCCGGATTGGATATCGGCAATTTGATCGCGCTCAAGCGAGCAGGTCGAGCGCTGCACGACTACGACAGGGGCTCGAAGCTCGCGGCCGACAGCATCATCGACGTCGATTGCGATATCTGGATACCCGCTGCGCGGCCGGACGTGCTGCGGGCCGATAACGTAGCGCGTCTGCGCGCGCGATTGGTGCCGCAAGGTGCAAACATTCCCTGCACCCCAGAGGCAGAGCAGGTATTACATGAAAGGGGCGTGTTGGTCGTGCCGGACTTCATCGCAAACGCGGGAGGCGTGATCTGCGCCTCGATCGAATATCGCGGCGGTACGGAGCGGGCAGCGCTCGACTATATCGACGAACGTATCAGGGCCAATACGCGCGAGGTTCTGCAGCGAAGCCGGCGCGACAAGGTGACGCCACGAGCGGCAGCTGCCGCGCTTGCCGAAGGGCGAGTACGTGCCGCGATGCAAATGCGTCGCTGGCACTAACCTATCCTCTCGAAGAACCGCGGATGTCGATACAGCCGCTCCAGGTCAAGCAGCGATCACGCGGCGGAGACACTGGTCCCGGCCTCGCCACGAATGACCGCCTCGGCCTGTTCAATAGCTCCAATGGCCGAGCGGCGCCCCGTGCGTTCCACGAAGCGGCACGCCGCCTCGACTTTTGGTCCCATCGAACCGGGATCGAATTTAAGAGCGCGCAACTCTGCGTAAGTTGTTGATCTGATTGGATGTCCAGTGGACGTCGGCCAGCGAGTCCAGACCGCGGAGACGTCCGTCAGAAGGATCAACATCTCCGCGCCGGTCGCTTCGGCAAGTAACGCCGCCGACAGATCCTTGTCGATGACCGCCTCAACGCCACGCCATCCCTCAGGCGTTGCCGCAACGGGAATGCCCCCACCTCCGGCGCAAATGACAAGAACTCCGGCGTCTGCGAGCAGCTTGATGGCATTTATCTCGCGGATACGCTGTGGAATCGGTGACGAGACCGCTCGGCGAACACCGCCGTTATCGGCCACAAGGCTCCAACCGGTTTTTGCGACAATGCTGGCCGCCTCGGCCTGGCCATAGATCGGGCCGATCGGCTTGGTTGGCTTTGAAAATGCGGGGTCGGCAAGGTCGACTTCGACCTGGGTCAGCAACGTTGCGATTTCGCGGCCTGGCAACTCGTTCGCAAATGCTTGCTCGACCAGATAGCCGATCATGCCTTCGCTCTCCGCGCTGAGGACATCAAATGGATATGGCTTCACCCCACGATAGCTCGCAGCTTGCAGTGCCAACAGGCCGACCTGCGGTCCGTTACCGTGTGTCACGATGACTTGATGATTTCGCGCTATTGGCGCAACCGCCTTTGCAGCGCGGAGCACGTTGCTTCGCTGCAGCTCCGCATCCATCGGTTGGCCGCGCCGTAGCAGCGCGTTACCACCCAGAGCGATGACGATGCGCATCAGCGCGCCTTCTCCGGGTGCACAACCCGGCGCACATATTCGTCGACAATGGATGAGAGCGTCGGCTCGCCGATTTCGGCGAATTCGTAGCGCGCCCTGACGACCTTCTTGTTGAGCCGAAGGAGCTTGCCGAGATCGACCGGCGTCGCGGAGACGACAAGGTCGGCGGCCGCGTCATTGATCGTCGCCTCAAGGGCGGTTAGCTGGATAGGATCGTAGCCAAGGGCAGGAAGCACTCTCCCAATATGCGGATAACTTTCGAATATTCGCTGGAATACTGGTGCCGCCGAAAGTCTGGGGTCGACAACTTTCGCGCCCGCTGCAGTGGCCGCCACGTACCCTGCACCATAGGGCATCCCTCCGTGGGTGATGGTCGGACCATCCTCGACAACGAGTACGCGCTTTCCCGTGACCGCCGCCGGGTCGTCAAGCTGGATCGGAGAGGCGGCGCGCACAATTGTCGCGCGGGAATTAATTGCGCGAAGTTCCTGCTCGAGGACTTGCACATCGGCGGACGGTGCCGCGTCCGTTTTATTGATCACAAGGACATCCGCCATCCGCGCAACAGCTTCACCGGGATGATGCGTCGTGACTTGATGTGGGCGTAGCGCGTCTGCCACGGTGATGTGGAGGTCAGGACGCACAAACGGAAAATCATTGTTGCCGCCATCCCAAACGATAATGTCGGCTTCGCCTTCGGCCTGCCGGAGTATTTTGAGATAGTCAACGCCGGCAAAAACGATGCCACCCGCGGCGATGTGTGGTTCGTATTCCTCCCGCTCCTCGATCGTGCAGCGCGCCAGCTTGAGGTCGGAGAGGCTTGCGAAACGCTGCACTTCTTCGGCCGCGAGGTCGCCATATGGCATCGGATGACGCAAGATCGCTACGCGCAGGCCGCGCTGTCGCAATCGTCGCGACAACCAGCGCGCAATCGCAGATTTTCCGCAACCCGTTCGTACCGCGGTGACAGCAATCACCGGTCGGGAGGCCGACAACATCGTGCGTTTCGGGCCAAGCAAAGTGAAGTCGGCGCCGACCGAAAGGGCGCGAGAGCCGACGTGCATCACGTGCTCGTGCGTGACATCGCTGTAGGCGAAGATGACCTCGTCGACAGAGTGGGCAAGGCAGAACGCCTCGAGTTCTGCCTCTGCAATTATCGGAATTCCCTCCGGATAAAGCGGGCCGGCAAGCGCCGGTGGATATCGTCGACCAGCGATTCCCGGAATTTGCGCTGCTGTAAACGCGACGACATCGGCAGATGAACTGTTGCGATAAACCACGTTGAAATTGTGGAAATCTCGGCCAGCGGCGCCGGCGATGATCACGCGACGTCTGCCGACGTTCGCAGATGGGTCAGGCCGGGCGGGCTCCGATGCGGGCTTCGGGCTTAGTGGGCCCATGGCGCGTTCGTTTGAAGACACGGCGTGCTAGCAATGTTGGTTTTGCCGGGTCTTTTCGGCACGTAGGGCGAAGCTCTCGAATTCCACAGCGAACCCTGGCGAGATGCACTCATGTAGAGTCTCTGTGAAATATTTGAGCCTTCTTGCGAGTTTGCCGCGCGCGTCTCCGCCAATAGGCTGCGGTCTGAGCCCGGTGTGCTCCGATTGTACCAATGTTGTTGGTAATCACGGTCGCTCTCCTCTCACTAGTTGTTAAAGGCTAGCTTCAGCAGGAAGAGCCGCGTTGCGTCAGATCAACCGGCTAATCAGGAACGCCAAAAGCCGGCAAGCAGAAGACCTGACCGGGCCGAGAATTGGGGATTTTTGGGGAACGGTTCTCGGCGGCTAACGAATGATAGCAATATCGACAATCCGACCTGGCCTGATTCCGGGTAGTCTTGGCCTGATTCCGGGTAGTAAAGGCTTGGTAGTGCTTGGCTGTTCGTCGGCGGGTCGTGACGCAGTACGTGCGTATCGGAGGATCGAGTGATAGTCGATCTACCGTCGCTAGCTGCCGCACGCTAAAAGTTAGATCCGCACCGCTTTGGAATCGGTCCGCAACGGTCTCGGAGCCATTTTATTCTGACTGGGCAACTAACCTACTGATACTCTTGGGGGTAGACCTGACGAGTTGGTCAGAATATCCATTGAAATTACTGAGGATCCGCGCTGATTTTGATTCCAACGGACGGCAACCGATTACGAACAAAATCGACATCCCTAATGATTTCGGGCGTCTGGCACAAACGCGTCCGGCTCTGGATGGCGCCCAGCATGAAACGTTTGCTAGGGGTTCGCGACCTTGAAAGAAATTTAGTCATCAATTTGCGGGCAATTTAGCAATATCGCCCTGTCCACGAGACGTTGATTAATCGGCATCTTCTGCAAGCGCGCCTTCCAAGTGGAAGTAAAGCCGCGAACTCTACCTTGAAGGACATGCTCTGGATGAATGAAGGCCCATTCGTCATTCGCGTCAATTGTGGCGGCCAGTTTTTGCTAAATCCGGGAAGTGGGCGCGACCTGAAAGTATCTTTGGGGGCACTGGTCGCGATCGACGCTGCGCATGCGATGATCGATGCCGGAATTCCAGTCAGAGTAATTGGTCCTTACACCAGCCTCTTTGCATTGAGGGCATTAGAACTTCTTCAACTCGCCAACGCCTTCAATATCGAACCGTCTGCGCTGTCTCGCGATGATTTCGCTAGAGCACCTCCAGATTTTCGTCGGAACGAGTGGCTCCTTTGTTTTCCGGTGGCGGAGCGGGAGGGCGAGTGGCGTGCGTTCATCTTCTATGATGGAGTTCCCTTCGATCCGTGGATCTGGCCTGTCGCATTTGCGGTCTTACAAGTGGACCAGATTATTCTTCAGACATTTCGACGATTGCGGGCGGCATTGCGAGGTGAGCGGCGCGAGCCGCATGCTTCGATGAAGGCACTTGGTAAACGTCAATACGGCGGATTTCCCGAGTTTGCAGAAAACGTTCCGGGCGTGCGGAGTGACCGCAAATGAGCTCAACTTGCTCGGTCGATCCAGATACGCCGCTACGGCTCGACGAAGCCGCATCCCTTGCTTTGCCCAACGGCGGCATGACCGCTAGCGGTTTACGCCGCGAACGCGATCACGGCCGGCTCGTAACAGAGATGATTGCCGGTAAGGAATTCACCACATTGCGCGATATCGCAGAAATGAGGAAGCTATGCCGCGTCATTCCAAAGGACCACGACTCTGGTGGCAAAAGCCTCGTCGAAACAGCGCTGGAAAAATTGTCGAGCAGGGGGTCTGGTGTATCCTCGACTCTGGCAGCAAGCGATCCACAGGAGCAGGCAAGGGTCAAACTGCAAAAGCTGAAGCAGCCCTCCGCGACTATCTCAACGCCAAATCGACACCGCGCACGCGCGACCGTGATCCCTCTGAAGTCAAGATCGCAACCATAATCGCTATTTATGCTGAGGACATCGCTCACAGCCACGCGCGGCCGAATGAAACCGCGTCCCGCCTTAATCGCGTGCTGGACTATTTCGATGGCAAGACGCTTGACTATTTGAATAAAGGAACTTGCGCCGCATATGTACAGTCGCGTGGACATCTTGCGGCAGCGCGACGCGAACTCGAGGATCTGCGCGCGGCGATACGCCATCATTGGGAAATTGGTGGTTGCACGTCATTAACCCCGGTGGTGTTGCCCGCTAAGGGTGAAGCGCGCGAATCCTGGCTAACGAGACCGGAGGCGGCTAAGTTACTTCTAGTAGCGTGGCGCCGACGCCAGCAGTTTAAGCGGTACGGTACTGAGCGCGAGATCGCAAAGCATGTGGCACGCTTCATCTTGGTCGGGCTTTACACGGGTACCCGTGCAGGAGCTATTTGCGGTGCCGCCATGGCGCCTGAACCCGGTCGCGGTTGGATAGATACCGAGAACGGCATCTTCTACCGGAAGCGTTTGGGCAAGGCGGTGACAAAGAAACGGCAGCCGACCGTGCGAATTCCGCCACGTCTACTAGCCCACATTCGGCGCTGGAAACGTCTTCGCGTTTCTCGCATCGCATTGGTCGAGTGGAACGGAAGGCCCATTCAACGCCTCAACAAAGCATTCCGTGGTGTTGTGAAAGCCGCTGGCCTTCCAGGTGAAATATCGCCGCATGTTTTGCAACACACCGCGATCACATGGCAGGCCCAACTCGGGGTGCCGCCGCATGAGATCTGCGGCTTCTTCGGAATTACGATGGAAATGTTCGAGCGAGTATATGGACACCATCATCCTGACTACCAGTCGAACGCCGTTAACGCGTTCAATCGCTCGAAAAGGTCCCCGAATGATACCGAACAATTCAAAGCAACCGACCGTGAACAAACCCAAGCTAAGGTGATCAAAATTGTTCGCTAAAACAACTGCATCGAGAACGCTCCCTCGTTCGGGACGAGGGGGTCGCAGGTTCAAATCCTGCCACTCCGACCAATCATTTCAATCACTTAGAGCTTCGTTTGGCTGCGCGCCGCGCGTGCTATCAACGAAATTGTCAATAATTGGGTACCCTTTCTGTACCCGATCGCTTTCGCAAGCGTTCGAGCTCGGTCGAGCGGCGTATTGACTGGCCGCACGCAGCGCTGCGAGGGAGGGATTGCGCGGGCGCCGCAAGGGCACCAAGTTCGGCCGCATGGCGCGGCTCGATGCTGGCCAGCGCGCCAAGATCGCGGAGCGATATGCCGATGGCGAGACCATCACTGATCTGGCTGCGGACTACGATTGCGGCGTCGGCACCATCCACCGCGCACTGCATTCGACGGCGGCATAGGCAGGCCGGGGGTGTTTTTTTGGGCGTCAGAATTTCGGCCCCGACCGGGTTGGCATCACCCCTCACGACAACATCCCCGGAATGTCGGCAGTTCGGGGGATTGTGTTGCAAAAGTCGAAGGTTGCAGGGCTCTGAATCTTTGGCGAGAACCTGATGCGGGAAGAGGTCGATGATTCGTGCAGCCTCAGTCGCATTAGCGAAGTCGCCTATGAGTTTAGCGTGAGGCGATGAGGGCCCTCAGATCTCTACGCGAAAACCGCGCCTGCGGCCCTCGCAATTTTTGCCACCTTCTGCAAAACGACTTTTGCAACAGTATCCGGGGTAAAGCATACATCGCGATAATCCTGCGCCATGTCAGCGAATGACCCCGCTGCGGACATTCACAAACGCCTGACGGGGCTATGTCTCCGCTACGGTCGGCCGTCAGCATGCCAGCGGGACGAGACCACCGCAAGCCAACTTAATTTGCTTTGCAAGCCTCGCCGTTCCGAGCGATCTGGCGTCGTCTCATCGAACGGAGGGGGTATTCATGGCCTGTGGGAAACGGACGAACGCGGCGGTCACAGCGCTGATCGCGCGCGCGGCGATGTCGAGCACGCCGGGTGTTGGCGAGGTGCTAGCGTGAACCGGGGCAACGCCGATCCGGAGCGTGCGGCTCCGAACATTCTGGACACGACGCCCGAAAACCAGGCGCCGACCTTCCGCAACCAGAACCAGGTCTGGCCGGTGCGCGTCATCCGGCGCGGCGACGCGGTGCGGCCACTCCCGCCGCACGCCCGTTCGCTCGCGGACCTGACCTTTGAGGTGGGCGGGGTCCGCCTCAGCCTCAGCGACTACATGGCCCGCCGCCGCACGGCCGGGCTCCTGATCCTGAAGCACGGCGAGATCGCGCTGGAGCGCTACGGCATGGGCAACGGCCCGGAGAGCCGGTGGACAAGCTTCTCGACCGCGAAGTCGATCACCGCGACGCTCGTCGGGGCTGCGCTACACGATGGCGCGATCGGCAGCCTTGACGATCGCTGCGAGCAATATCTGCCGCGGCTGCGCGGCTCGGCCTACGAGGGCGTCACGATTCGTAATCTCCTGCGGATGTGCTCCGGTGTGGCCTGGCGCGAGGACAACGATGCAGACGGACGCTCGGAGGTCTATCGCCTGGGCAAGGCGATGGTGAGCCGACGGCCGGGCTCCGTGCTGGATCTCATGTGCAAACTGCCGCGCGCGCATCCACAGGGCACCGTCTTTAACTATTCGACTGGCGAGAGTTGCGTGCTTAGCGCACTGGTCGCGGCCGCGACGGGCCGTCCCCTGGCCGACTACTGCGCCGAGACGATCTGGGGACCTGCCGGCATGGAGGCCGACGGGCACTGGCAGCTCGAGTCCGAAGACGGCCTGGAACTGGGCGGGCTTGGTATCAGCGCGCGACTGCGCGACTTCGGCCGCTTCGGCCAGCTGGTGCTAGAGGACGGCGAAGCGTTCAGCAGCCGACGGGTGCTACCGCCTGGCTGGCGTGATCTCGCTGGCCAGCCCGACAGCGCTCCCACCGCCTTCGGTCGGCTCATGCCCGGTTCACCGCTGGGATACGGCTATCACTGGTGGGCGGCGCCGCCCTTGCCCGGCGGCGTCAACAACGGCGCCTTCTCGGCGAACGGCGCCTATGGCCAGATCATCTTCGTCAATCCGACCGAGCAGGTGGTCATCGCAATCCAGAGCGCGTGGCGTCAGCCTCAGGACAGCGACGCCGCGCTCGAAAACGTCGCGATGATCAGAGCTGCGGTGCGCGCGCTGCGAACGGAATCATTGTCGTAGGCCCCAGAGCCGCGACTTCGCTCGCTACCCTGGCCGGCTGTTGGAAACACCCGCTCCGCGGCGCCGGACCGTGAGCCGTGTCCGGTCGGGCCGGCAAGGGCAAAGCGGACGTCGGTACTTGCGCATTTTCTAGCGCCCACTATCCGCAGCCGTGGTCGTCCATGCGTTGAAATCGAGTGGAGCCTCGAATCAGGCGGCCCCTTCCGTCAACTCATACTCGGATTGCGGATACTGGCGCATCGTGTGAGCTAAGTTTTTTAGACGCTCGGCTTGGCGTTTAAGGATGATCTCTAGCAACGCGCGGGCCTCGGTCGTGTCGTCTCCGGATTCCTCCAAGCCAACGACAAGATCACGTTGACGCTGAATGTGCGTCTCACCCTCTGCAACGGACCTCCGCGCTCTTTCGAGTCGGTCCGCCAGTTCGGCACTTTCCATGGAGGAGGCCCCTGCGCGCCCAAATCAGTTGTAGTGGTCGCAGGACACAACTCGCGTGTGGCAATTAGAGGGCCGAAAGGTGCTCCGGAAAAACGAATAGTGGAGAACCGGAGGCCGTCCGTAGGCCGTCGTGATCCTCGCCGCTCCCAGCCATAGCCCATCGCGTTCGCTCATCAGCGGCCTTCCAACGGCGCGGCCCAATTCTGCAGTTTAGGCGGCCTCATATAGATGGAGGTGCATGTTTGCTCCTTGGTTATGGCTTGAAATTCCCAGACGAACTTGCGGGAGGAGAGAGAGGAGAGAAGTCGGGTCGTCCGGCGACGGCTTCGCTCGGAGCCCTGGCGTGATAGGTTGCGGCAACCGTTGATCGTGGAGTGACGACGTGCTGCTTGAAACACTTCTGCCGCTAGGCAAGGTCGACCCCGGCCTGCGCGCGCCGGAGATGCCACTCGATCTCCATTCCATCGCCGCCGACGCGCGCCTGCTGGAAGAGATCGGCTACGACGAACTCGTGGTCGAGGAAACCAAGGACGATCCGTTCATCGTGCTGGCGCTGGCGGCCCAGACGACGCGGACCCTGAAGCTCGGCACGTCAGTCGCGATCGCGTTTCCGCGCAGCCCGACCGTGACCGCGATGAGCGCGTGGACGCTGCAGAAGCTATCCCGCGGCCGCTTTACGCTCGGCCTCGGCACGCAGGTGAAAGCCCATATCGAGCGACGTTTCGGCATACCCTGGACGCCGGCCGGGCCGTGGATGCGCGAGTACGTGAGCGCAGTTCGCGCGGTCTGGGATTGCTGGCAGAACGGCACGCCGCTCGACGTCAGGGGGCCGCACTACAACATCAATCTGATGGTGCCCTTGTTCAATCCGGGCCCGATTGAGCATCCCGACATTCCCATCCATGTCGCGGCGGTGAATTCGGTGATGTGTCAGGTAGCGGGCGAAGTCGCCGAGGGTATCCGGCCGCATCCGGTATGCACGCCATCCTACATCGAGAAGGTAATGCTGCCGGCGGCGCGGGCGGGTGCGGTCAAGGCGGGGCGGTTGCTGGATCGTTTTCAGGTCTGCATGAAGCCGCTGGTCGCCACAGCCGCCAACGAGGCGGAGCTAGTGCCCAAGGTGCGCGACGCGCGCGCGCGGATCGCCTTCTATGCCTCCACGCCGCAATATCGCGCCGCGTTCGACCATCTTGGTCTCGGCGATCTCGCGGACCGGCTGAAGCTGCTGTCGCGAGCGCAGCGCTGGGAAGAGATGCCGCAGCACATCAACGACGACGTCCTCCACACTTTCGTGACGATCGCCACCTACGACTCGATCGGCCGCAAGCTCTGCGACCGTTATGGCGGCGTGGTCACCAACTGCGAATTCTCGATCGCGGTGAAGACCGACGCCGATCGCGAGCGCCTGCGCCAGCTCGCCAGCGACATCCAGTCGGAAGGTGTCGCGCGTGCCCGGCGCACCATTCTCGGAATCGCGACCTGATCGTGCTCGCGCACCCCTTCAACTGGAGACAATCGACATGAAACTCGGACACCTTGGCGTGTGGTACGGCACCGATAAACTCGACGGATCGCAGCTGCGCGATTTTGTCCGCACAGTCGAAAAGAATGGCTACTCGAACCTTTGGTATCCCGAAGCGCGGGGCTACGAGTTGATGTCGCTGGCAGCCTTTTTGCTGTCGAACAGCGAGAAGCTGGTGATCGGCAGTTCGATCGCCAACATCTATGCACGCGATTCCTTCACCGCGCAGCGCGCCATGGTTTCGCTCAACGCGCTCTACGGCGACCGGTTCATTCTCGGTCTCGGCGTCAGCCACATTCCGATGGTCGAGGGCCTGCGCGGCCATCGCTACGACAAACCGCTGGCGGCGATGGGCGCCTATCTCGACGGCATCAACAAGGGTGCACCCGCCGGCGAATTGCCGCCGGTTATGGTCGCGGCACTCGGACCGAAAATGCTGGCGCTGAGCGGTGCCAAGTCGCGTGGCGCTGTCCCATACAACGTGACGCCGAAGCATACGGCCCAGGCCGCCGCGATCCTCGGGCCCTCGAAGTGGCTCGCGGTGGAACAGAAGGTGACGCTCGAGACCGATCCCGTGAAGGCGCGGGCGATCGGGCGCAAGGAACTGTCGCGCTACCTGGTGCTGCCGAACTACCGCAACAACTGGCTGCGCGAGGGCTTCACCGAGGCTGAGCTCGCCGACGGCGGTAGCGATCGGTTCATCGATGCGATGGTCCTGTGGGGCGACGCCGACACGATCAAGCGCGGCCTGCGGGCGCACTTCACGGCCGGCGCCACACACGTCTGTCTGCAGCCCGTCCACGCGGATGGCGATTTCGCCGCCCGCGACCGCATGCTGGCCGCGCTCGCCGATACCTGAGGCGCGTATGCGTCACCGTCGCTCAGAGCAGATCGGCGACGGCGTTGCGGTAGCGGCGCATGGCGTCGACATGGTCGGTCATGCTCCGGCCGGCCATGCGCTTGTGGTGGTAGCCGCCAAAGGTGTTGTGCAGCGTGACATGCGTGACGCCCGCCTTCTTCCAGAAGCTGATTTCCTCGCGCCAGTCCTTTTCGCTGCCTGTGCCGGTTGAGGTCCAGACTTCGAGGCCAACCGACGCCGGATCGCGTCCCTCGGCTTCCACCAAGCGGTGCAGCTTGTCGAATTCCGCGACGGCCTTCGGTCCCGGTGGTTCAGACAGCATCATCCAGCCGTCACCCCACTTTGCAATCCGCTGCAGCGTTACGTCCATGTGGCCGCCGAACCACAGCGGAATCCTGCGGCGTGGCGGCAGCGGATTGATGCCTGCGTCCTGCAGGCGGTGCCACTTGCCCTCAAACGTGACGTAAGGATCGGCCCACAGCGCTTTCATCACCTGGACCTGTTCCTCGGACCGCTTGCCCCGGTTGTGGAAATTCTCGTTGAGGCCGACGAACTCCATCTCGTTCCAGCCCACGCCGACGCCGAACCGGAAGCGGCCGCCGCTGAGCAGGTCGAGACTGGCGGCCTGCTTGGCGACCAGCACCGTCTGGCGCTGCGCGAGGATCAGCACCTGGGTGGAGAGTTCGACCTTTCTCGTGCAGGCCGCGATGAAACCGAACGCGACGAAGGGGTCATGGAACAGGCCGAGCCCACCCGCACGGCCGCTGGCGGGGTTGGCCGGGTTGCCGCCGAGCACATGGTCGGCCAGCGTGAGACCTTCATAGCCTTCGGCCTCGGCGAGCTCAGCGAATTCGCGCACGATCGGGCCATCGCCGCCGATGTCGCCGAAAGGCAGGGCAATTCCGAGATGCATGGTCGCTTCCTCGCTTTGGCTGGTTGCCGGTCGCCTGCCAGTCTATAGATTTCGGCGACAGGTACCACGGCATCGGCATCGATCGGCGCCGGCCAGGAGACGTGCGGTGATCAAGCTCGGATACAAGGCTTCGGCGGAGCAGTTCGCGCCGGGTAAGTTGCTGGACTTCTCGTGTCTTGCCGAGCAAGTCGGTTTCGAGTCGGTCTTCATCAGCGACCACTTCCAGCCATGGAAGCACGTCGACGGCCATGCGCCCTTCTCGCTGACGTGGCTGGGGGCGCTGGGCGCCAGGACGTCGCGAGTCGTCATGGGCACCAGCGTGCTGACGCCGACTTTCCGCTACCATCCCTCCATCGTCGCCCAGGCGTTCGGCACGATGGGCGCGATGTTCCCGAAGGCCGCGTCGTACTCGGCATCGGTACCGGCGAAGGGCTCAACGAAGTGCCTTCGACCGGCCAGCCCTGGCCGGAATTCAAGGAGCGCTTCGCGCGCCTGCGTGAGGCCGTCACGCTGATTCGGGCGCTCTGGACGCAGGAGCGGGTCAGCTTCGAAGGCCAGTACTACAAGACCGAGAAGGCGACGATCTACGACCGTCCCGACACGCCGGTGCCGATCTATGTCGCAGCCTCGGGTGCCCTCGTGGCGCGTTACGCTGGCCGTTCCGCTGAGGGATTCATCTGTACCAGCGGCAAGAAACCTGAGCTCTACACCGAGACGCTGTTGCCGAAAGTCGCCGAGGGCATCGCGGCGTCGGAGGATCCGTCGAAGCCCTACGATCGCATGATCGAGGTCAAGGTGTCGTTCGACACCGACAAGGCGCGAGCGCTCGAGGACACGCGCCACTGGGCGGCGCTGGCGCTGACGTCCGAGGAAAAGATGACGGTGGAGGATCCCGTCGAGATGCAGCGTCTCGCCGACGCGCTGCCGCTGGAGCGCGCCGCCAGTCGCTGGATCGTGTCCAGCGACGCCGACGAGCACGTCGAGCGGATCGGCTACTATGTCGGTCTCGGCTTCCGGCATCTGGTGTTCCACGCGCCGGGACCAGATCAGGCGCGCTTCCTGAGGCTCTACGGCGAGCACGTGCTGCCGCGTCTGCGCAAGCGTTTCGGCTGAGTGCGCGGGACCGGGCCGATGGAGCGCAGCAACGCCGTCGAGATCCTCGCGGTCCCTGGCATTCCGCTGGTGCGCAAGGACGACGATCTCGTCGCCCTGATCGGCGAGGGGCTGGTGCGCGGTGGCATCGTGCCGCGTGGCGGCGACGTCTTCGTGCTGGCGCAGAAGATCGTGTCCAAGGCCGAAGGGCGCATGGTCGAGCTCGCGACCGTCGAACCCTCGACTGAGGCGATCGAACTCGCCGGCACGGTCCAGAAGGATCCGCGCCTTGTCGAACTGATCCTGTCGGAATCGGTGCGCGTCATCCGGGCGAGGCCGGGCCTCCTGATCGTCGAGCACCGGCTGGGCTTCGTAATGGCCAATGCCGGCATCGACCAGTCCAACGTGGCCTCGCCCGATGGCCCCGAGCAAGCCCTGCTACTGCCGGTCGATCCCGACGGCAGTGCGGCGATATTGAGAACGCGCCTGTCGCAACGGTTCGGCGTGCCGGTAGCGGTGATCATCAACGACAGCTTCGGCCGGGCCTGGCGGCGCGGGACCTGCGGTGTCGCGGTCGGTGCAGCAGGCCTCCCGTCGCTGATGGATTTGCGTGGTTCGCCCGATCTGTTCGGCCGCGAGCTTCGGGTCAGCATCACCGGTCATGCGGACGAGATCGCCGCCGCGGCGTCGCTCGTGATGGGCCAGGGCGCCGAGGGCCAGCCGGTCGTGGTTGTGCGCGGGCTGACATGGCGCGGTCCCGACAATGGCGCGTCCGAGCTGGTGCGCCCAGCCGCCGAGGACATGTTCCGGTGAGCAAACGACTGGTCGTGGCACTGTCCGGCGGAGTCGGTGGCGCCAAACTGGCGCTCGGTCTGAGCCGCGTCTTGCCGGCCGACGAACTGCTCGTGGTCGCCAACACCGGCGACGATTTCGAGCATCTCGGACTGAGCATCTCGCCCGATATCGACACGCTGACCTACGTGCTCGCGGGCATCGACAATCCCGTGACCGGCTGGGGCCGGCGTGACGAAACGTGGTCGTTCATGGACAGCATCGGCGCGCTCGGCGGCGAGGACTGGTTCCGGCTCGGTGATCGTGATCTCGCCCTGCATGTCGAGCGCACCCGTCGCCTGCGCTCGGGGCAGACGCTGTCCGATGTGACCGCCGACATTTGCCGACGCCTCGGCATCGGTGCCCGCGTAGTGCCGATGAGCAACGACCGCGTGCGCACCCGCGTGCGCAGCGACGCAGGCTGGATCGACTTCCAGGACTACTTCGTGCACCAGCAGTGCCGGCCGGTCGTCCATGAGCTGGCTTTCGACGGCGCGACGCTTGCCCGGCCGCATGCCGACATCGCGGCGGCGCTGCGCTCGGGCGGCGTGCGGGCCGTGATCGTCTGCCCGTCCAATCCCTTCATCAGCGTCGAGCCGATCCTGGCGGTCCCCGGCATGCGCGATGCGATCAAGGCAAGCGGTGCGCCGGTCGTCGCGGTGTCGCCGATCATCGGCGGCCAGGCCGTCAAGGGCCCGACCGCGAAGATGATGCGCGACCTTGGCCTCGAGGCCAGTGCCGCCGGCGTCGCCGCGCGTTACGGTGACCTGCTCGATGGCTATATCGTCGACCACGCCGACGCCGAGGGGCTCGGCAATGTCGGTGCGCGGGTCACGGTCGCCAGAACGCTGATGACGAGCCTGGAAGACCGCGAGACGCTGGCGCGCGTGACGCTCGACACGGCGGACGCACTGGCGTCGCGGCGATGAGCGACATCTGGGCGGTCATTCCGGTCAAGGAGTTCGATGGCGCCAAGCATCGGCTGTCGGGCCTGCTGTCGCCGCCGCAGCGACGTCTTCTCGCCGAGACCATGCTTACCGACATGCTCGACGCCGTTGCCGCCTGCCGTCTGCTGGCTGGCGTGATGATCGTCACGCTCGATCCACACGCGACGGCTCTTGGCAAAAGGATCGGTGCGCGGATCGTGACCGAGGGCGCGCGGGACGGACATACCGGCAGCGTGGACGCCGGCCGCCGGATTCTCGCGGGCGAAGGGCGTGGCGGCATGATCACGATGCCCGGCGATATTCCAGCCACCCGCGTCGGCGAGATACATGCGGTGTTAGCGGCCCATCTCGCCGCTCCGTCCTTCACGATCTCGCCGGCGCATGACGATCTCGGATCCAATGCCGTCGTCTGCTCGCCGCCAGAATCGGTGCCGCTTCGCTTCGGCGACAACAGCTACTTCCCGCATCTCGACGCTGCGCGGCGTCAGGGCATCGAGCCGACGGTGATCCGTCAGCCAGGAATCGCGATGGATATCGACCATCCGGCCGATCTCGCGGCTTTCTTGCGCCTGCCGCAATCAGCCGGCACTCGTACCCGCACGCTGCTCGACGAAGTCGGCGTGCCCGCGCTGCTGGCCGAGCGCGGCATCGCCTGAAGCGCGATGAATTAACTCCGCTCATTCCCGCGAAGGCGGGAATCCAGGAGCCATCAAAAGAGCTTTTGATTGTTGAGCAAAAACTGGGTTCCCGCATCCGCGGGAACGAGCGGTGGAGGGGACCGCCAATTCAATTTCAACTCATCATGCTCTAACCGACCGCCGCCTTCTTGCGCGGTGGTGTCAGCACGATCGGCTCCAGGTCGGCCGCGGTCATAGATGCCGCTCGGCGGTCTTCCGGCACTGGCCGATAGAGCGTGTCGCGTTGCATCGGCTCGCGGCCGATCGACCGGATGAGCGCTTCCATTTCGTGCGGCGGGAACTCCTGGCCGTGCTGAGTGCCGGCGGCGCGCGAGATGCTCTCGTTCATCAGCGTGCCACCGAGATCGTTGGCGCCGGACTTCAGGCAGGTTGCGGCGCCCGCCGGCCCCATCTTCACCCACGATGTCTGGATGTTGGGGATCAGCGGATGCAGGGCCAGCCGTGCGACTGAATGCATGATCACGGCTTCGCGGAACGTCGGTCCGCGGCGCGCCATGCCGAGGCGGTACATCGGCGCTTCCATGTGGACGAAGGGAAGCGGCACGAACTCGGTGAAGCCGCCGGTTTCGGCCTGCAAGTCGCGCAGCGCGAGCAGATGTTTCGCCCACGAACCCGACGTTTCGACGTGCCCGTACATGATGGTCGAGGTGGTGCGCAGTCCCGCCTGGTGGGCGGCGCGCTGCACGTCGAGCCATTGCGCGGTGTTGATCTTGTCGGGGCAGATGAGGGCGCGGACTTCATCGTCGAGGATTTCGGCCGCCGTTCCGGGCAGGGTGCCGAGACCGGCCGCCTTCAGCTTCGTCAGGAACTCGGGGATCGGTAGTCCGAGCGTGGCGGCACCTTGCGTCACTTCCAGAGCCGAGAACGCGTGGATGTGCATCTCGGGGACGACCGCCTTGATCGCCCGGCAGATCGCTTCGTAGGTGGCGCCGGTGTAGTCGGGATGGATGCCGCCTTGCAGGCACACTTCCGTCGCGCCGCGATCCCACGCCTCGATCGAGCGACGCGTGACCTCCTCGATGGCGAGATCGTAGGGCGCGCCGCGCAAATCCTCGTGCGTGCGGCCTTTCGAGAAGGCGCAGAACTTGCACCGATAGTAGCAAATGTTGGTGTAGTTGATATTGCGGTTCACGACGTAGCGCACGATGTCGCCGCTGACCGCGCGCCGCAGCGCGTCGGCGGCCTGCGTGACGTGCCGGTAGTCGGCGTCGCGTGCCGCGAACAGGCGCACGATGTCGCTCGAGGCGAGCCGCTCGCCGGATGTCGCCCGCTCGACAATTCCAGCGATCCCGGCGTCGACGGCGCGGGCAAGCACCAGCGGCGCCGGCGGCGGCCTGGTGTTGCCCGGTGCCCAGTCGTCGTCGCGCGCGAAGCCTTCGGCGTCGCTCATGCGCCGCACGCGCGTGGCGATATCAGGCGCGAGCCACGTTTCGGCGGCGCGCGCGTAGGCGGGGTAGAGGGGCAGGCGGTTCACCAGCAGCTTGCCGGCGTCCGCGCTCTTGCGGGCGAGTTCGGCGATGGCGGGCCACGGCGCTTCGGGGTTCACGTGATCGGGTGTGACTGGCGAGATGCCACCCCAGTCGTTGAGCCCCGCGTCGACCAGCTTCTGATAGACGCCGGGCGACAGATTCGGCGGCGCCTGGATATTCATCTCGGG
This sequence comes from uncultured Alphaproteobacteria bacterium, assembly GCA_963763485.1. Classification (GTDB taxonomy): domain Bacteria; phylum Pseudomonadota; class Alphaproteobacteria; order Rhizobiales; family Xanthobacteraceae; genus CAWCKS01. The sequence goes on from CAVXOW010000005.1 coordinate 1,177,042, forward strand.
CCCGAGAACCAGACGCGCCACAGCGATGGTCCACAGCAGGTCCTCGAGATCGGGTTCCTCGGAGTTGGCCAGCTTGGTGCCGGGCTTGGCCCGGAAGTTCTGGACGATGACTTCCTGGATATGACCATGGGCGGCGTGCAGATCCCGAATTGCCTCCAGCGCGTCGATCCGCTCGTCGCGTGTCTCGCCGATGCCGATCAGGATGCCGGTCGTGAACGGAACTTTCAGTTCGCCGGCCAGACGCAAGGTCTCCAGCCTGACTGCAGGATGTTTGTCCGGCGAACCGTAGTGCACGCCGCCCTGCCTGCAGAGCCGCTCGCTGGTCAACTCCAGCATGATGCCCTGGCTGGCGGTCACCTCGCGCAGGCCGGCGATCTCCTCGCGCGTCATCACGCCGGGATTGGCATGCGGCAGCAATCCGGTCTCGCGCAGCACCAGCGCGCACATCGCGGTCAGATAGGAGATCGTTGTTTCGTGGCCGAGCGCCTTCAATGCGTCGCGCGCGGCCTGGTAGCGCAGCTCGGGCTTGTCGCCCAGCGTGAACAGCGCTTCGGTGCAACCCGCGGCCGCGCCGGCGCGCGCGATGGCGAGCACCTCATCGGATGAGAGGTAGACGGGCTTGCCCGCGCGCGGCACCTCCGCGAACGTGCAGTAATGACAGACGTCGCGGCAGAGTTTGGTGAGCGGAATGAAGACCTTGCGCGAGTACGAGATCAGCCGGCCGTGGCGCGGAATCGCGCAAGGCCGCGGCTTCCGCCATCAGTTCGGCCAGCGGCGCGTCGAACCGTTGCCGCGTTGTCTGTCTACCGGCCGCTGTCATAATCCGCCGTCTCCGCCCGTTACGGGTCTGATTTGATGGCGGGACGCGCTTGCCGCAACCCGCTAACCGCCGCATGGTGTCGCATCGACGCGAGCGATGCAATGCGGGGAGGACGTAACAAATGCTGATCGGCTTCAATGCACCGACCTCCGGCCCCCTGTCGGTGGCCAGTGAACTGACGAAGATCGTGGTTGGTGGTGAGGCGATGGGCTTCGACTACGCGACCTTCAGCGACCATCTCGTGATTCCAACCGCAATCGAGGCCAAATATCCCTACAGCGCCTCCGGGGAGTTCCCCAGCGGCTCCAACGGCGAGCGGAACGAACAGCTGACGGAGATCGCCTGGATCGCCGCGAAAACGACGCGTCTGCGTCTTGTGACCTCGGTCATGGTGGTGCCGCACCGGCCAGCCGTGCTCACCGCCAAGATTCTCTCGACCATCGACACGCTCTCGGGCGGCCGGCTGACGCTGGGCATCGGTGCGGGGTGGATGCGCGAGGAGTTCGAGGCGATCGGCGCGCCGGACTTCGATGCGCGCGGAACCGTGACCGACGAATATCTGCGCGCCTTCGTCGAACTCTGGACCAATCCTGCGCCGAAATTCGAAGGCAAGCATGTCCGGTTTTCCAATATCGGCTTTGAACCGAAGCCTATCCAGAAACCTCATCCGCCGATCTGGATCGGCGGCGAGAGCGGGCCGGCGCTGCGGCGCACCGCCCGCATCGGCGATGCGTGGTATCCGATCGGCACCAACCCGCAGAATCCGCTCGACAGCCTGACGCGGTTCAAGACCCAGGTGGCGCGCCTGCGCAAGATGACCACTGAGGCAGGGCGCGATCCAAAGGCGGTCGGCCTGACGTTCCGCTGTCAGGCCTTCGGAGAGAACGTGCCGCCGCAGGCTGGCGACGGCGAACATCGCCTGTTCGCCGGTCCGCCGGCGGTCGTTGCCGCCGACATCAGAGCGCTGCGCGACATGGGTGTCGGCTGCCTCGATTTCAATTTCGGCGGTCCGACAGCCGACGAAGTCCTCGCCCGCATGCAGAAGTTCAGGGCCGAGATCTTGTCGCTCGTCTAGCTGCCGAGCTGGCGGATCAACGTCGCCCAGCGGTCGAGTTCCGGCAGGATCGCGTCGGCCTTGCCGGAATCGAGGCTGACGACCAGCCGCGCGACGCCGTCGTCGCGGTCGCGCTTGAGCAGGTCGAGGTTCTCCTTGGCGCCCCAGATCGTGATCGGCACCGACGCCGGATCGCGGCCCGCTTCGGCCGCCATCTCGCGGAACTTCGGCAGCAGGGTCTGCACGTCGGCGTACTGGGTGCGAGAGCGATGAGGCATCCAGCCGTCGCCGTAGCGCAAGGCCCGCCGCGCGCCGTACGGAAAGGCGCCGCCGACGAGGATCGGCGGATGCGGTTTCTGGGCCGGCTTCGGCCACGTCATCATCGGATCGAAGTTCACGAACTCGCCATGATACTCGGCTTTCGACTTCGTCCAGATCACCTTCATGGCCTCGATACGCTCGCGCGCCAGCTTGTGGCGGCTCGCGAAAACGGTGCCATGGTTGGCCATCTCGTCCTCGTTCCAGCCGTTGCCGACGCCGAACAGGAAACGGCCGCCCGAGACCTGGTCGATCGAAGCGACCTGCTTGGCGGTCTGGATCGGATCGCGCTGGGCGATCAGGCAAATGCCGGTCCCGAGCAGCAGCGTCTTGGTCACCGCCGCGGCCGCACCCAGCACCACGAACGGGTCCATCACGTCGTAGTACTTCTTCGGCAGATCGCCGCCGCTAGGGAACGGCGTTTTGCGCGTCAACGGAATGTGGGAGTGTTCGGGCGTCCAGAGCGAATCGAAGCCACGCTCCTCCAGCGCCCGCGCCAGTTCAGTGGGTGACATCGAGTAGTCGGTGAAAAACATGGCCGCGCCGATGCGCATCGTTCTCTCCCTATGGTGCGTTCGCGGACCAGGTGGCTCGCGATCTTTTTCATGTCGTTAGCTAACGGTCGTGGTGACCTTCGGATGTCTCGGCCACCGCGCCTCTGCGCGCGGCAGCACTTGCTCGATCAGCAGACGGGTCTGGGTCAGGACGGCGTCATCGTCGCCGCCCAGCGGCCGCAGGATGAACTTCGATACGCCGGCGTCGACGTATTCGGCGACGCGCGCGAGGATCGATTTCGGCATCGCCGACCGCGAACGACTGCGTGGCGTCGCGTCCGGTGCGTTTGGTGTAGGCATCCATCGCCCTGCCGACGCCGGGCGCGTCCCGGCTGCCGAAATGGAACGCGAAGCCGGCGCCGTAATGATCTTCGTCGATTGATCGGCCGGCCTCAGTGGCGGCGGCCTTGATCGCGGCGACGACGCGGCCGGCCTCAGCCGGCGGATCGCCGCCAGCCACCCAGCCAGTGCCGATGCGCCCGGTGCGTCGGATTGCCGCGTCGGTCGAGCCGCCGATCCACATCGGCAGATCGGGCTGCACGGGCTTCGGCGCGATGGTGACGCCCTTCAATTTGTAGAATGCGCCGCTGAAGTCGACCGCCTCCTCTCGCCACAAGAGGCGGATGATCTCGAGGCATTCGTCGCTCTTGCGGCCGCGCGTCTTCGTGTCCACGCCGAGCGCTTCCCACTCGGGGCCCAGCGGGCTCCCGATGCCGAAGGCCGGCAGCAGGCGGCCGTCCGACAGCATATCAATGGTGGCGCACTGCTTGGCCAGCAGCACGGGGTCGCGGAATGCCAGCGACACGACATTCATGCCGAACCGCATGCGCCGCGTGCGCCCCGCCAGGGCCGCCATCGTGGTCATCGATTCAAGGAACGGCTGACGGCCCACGATGCGGTCGGTCTGCCAGATCGAATCGACGCCGCCGGCCTCGCACATGTCGATCCAGCGCCAATACGCCGCCGCACCGGAAAACGGAAACTCGGCACAGCCCAGTCCGATCGCGACGCTCATGGGCCGTCTTCCTTCTGCCCTAGGCCGCTGCGGCGGCGGCTTTGACGCGGGGCGCCACGTCGCGCACGAAGCGTTCGAGACTGCCGTTCATCTGCTCCGGCCGCATGCCCGGCGGCACGGCCCAACTGACGAGGTCAGTGATGCCGTACTCGCGCACGAAGGATGTCAACTCCTTCACGCAGTGCTCGACGTTGCCGACCACCCAGGTCTGCGGGATGCTGGCCTCGCGCGTGTTGGCCGCAACGCCGCCGGCGCCGCTCTCGTCCTTATTGAAGCTGCGATAGACTTGGCCGCGATAGCGCTCGGCGGCGCGCACGGCCGGCCAGTCGCGTTCGGCGTCGTCGGTCACGAGGCAGGAGCGGATGATGCCGACGCGGTAGCTGTCGGGATTGCGGCCCGACGCCTTCAGCGTCGCGCGCCATGGATCGAGCACCATCGAGCGCGCGCCCTGTGGCAGGAAGTTGCAGTCGTTGCGTGCCGCGCGCTGCGCGCCGGCCTCCGACATCGCGGCGATCCAGAGCGGCGGGCCACCGTGCTGCACGTAGCGCGGCCTGATCACCACGTCGTCGAAATCGTAGCGCTTGCCATGGAAACTGAACTTCTCGCCGGTGAAGCAATGGCGCAGCACCTCGATGCCTTCGTCGGTCAGCGACACGCGGCGGGAGACGGGCAGACCGAAGCCGCGGAACTCGTGCGGCGCGTAGCCCATGCCGACGCCGATCTCGATCCGGCCGTTGCTGATATTGTCGAGCACGGCGAGGTCCTCGGCCAGCCGCACCGGATGGTTGAACGGCAGCAGGCAGACGTCGCTCGATAGCCGCACACGTTTGGTTCGCGCAGCGATCGCGCCCGCCATCGGCACCCACGAAGGCAGGTAGCCATCGTCGAGGAAGTGGTGCTCGGTGAACCACACGAGATCGAGTCCGAGCCCGTCGAGCATCACGATCTGATCCATGATCGCGGCGTACAGGCGCGGCATGTCCATGCCCGATTCCGGCGTGTTGCGGAAATCGTAGACAGTGCCGACGCGAAGAGGTGGACGCATGACGCATGTTCTCCGCTCGTCAGGATGTTTGCCGGGAGCGCGCCACCGGAGTGGAGCGCTTCCGCCTCAGTTCAGCCGCGCGGCCTTGGCCATGACCTCGATGGCCTCGGGCTGGCGCGATCGCACGCTGAGCGAATCCGCGCCGCTGTCCTCCCAGGCTCGGTAGCGTTCGCGGATGCGCGCGGGTGGGCCGACCAGCGATTTCAGGTCGACCCACTCGTCGGGCACGGTGGCGATGGCTTCGTCCTTGTGGCCCGCGAGGAACAGTTCCTGGATGCGCTTGGCAGCGTCGCCAAAGCCGCGCCGGACCATGATGTCGTTGTGAAAATTCTTGGTCCGGTGACCCATGCCGCCGACATAGAGCGCCACCTCCGGCTTGAGGCGCGCCAGCGCGCCCTTCACGTCGTTGTCGACCTCGACATGGACGGAAGCCTGGATGGCGAAATCCTTCATGCTCTTGCCGTTGCCGGCGCGGCGGAAGCCTTCCTCCAGCCACGGGCGATACTCGTCCATGGCTCCGGGCACAAAACCCATCGGCAGCCAGCCGTCGGCGATCTCAGCCGTCAGCTTGACCATGGTCTCACCGCCGGTGGCGAGATAGATCGGGATGTCGGGATTCATGTGCAGGATCGACTTCAGCGGCTTGGCGAGGCCCGCGGAGCCCTCGCCCGTGTAGGGCAGGCTGATCTCGCGGCCCTCATGCGTCACCGGTCCTTCGCGCTTGAAGATCTTACGCATGATCGTGACGTAGTCCTTGACGCGATAGTACGGCTTGCCCCACGGCTGACCGTACCAGCCCTCGACGATCTGCGGTCCCGAGACGCCCAGGCCTGCGATGAAGCGGCCGCCGCCGGCCATCGCGTCGATGCTGGCGGCCGACATGGCGGCGTTGGCGGGCGTGCGCGCGGCCAGCTGCATGATACCGGTGCCGAGCTTGATGCGGCTGGTCTTGGCGGCGAGGAACGCCAGCGGCGTGATGGCGTCGGAGCCATAGGCTTCGGCTGACCAGACCAAGTCGTAGCCCAGTTCTTCAGCACGCTGTACGAGTTCGACCGGCACGTTCAGTTGTGCCTTGGAATAACCTATCGACAGACCAAGCTTCATTATCGTGTCCTCCGCTGTCCGAGGATACGAAGCGTCGGGCCGCTTGAACAGGTCTCCGCGCGTATCGGGAGGCAGCCATGATTGACGGCTCCACGACAGCCTCGCCACGTGCCATGATAGCGGCTGGAAGGCGCCGCTCGACCGCATCGCTAGATCCGGGAGGAACCGCTGTCATGAAATTCGCCCTGCACTTCGGCAACAACACGTTCCCCGACCCTGAAGGCGCGCGCCGTCTGGTGCGCCTGGCGGAGGCGGCCGGTTTCGATTCGGTGTTCGCTGTCGAGCACGTCGTCTGGCCCGAGAATTACGAGAGCATCTATCCCTATGGGTCGACCGGCCGCTTGCCGGGCAACCCATCGACGAAACTACCCGATCCGCTGATCTGGCTGACCTGGGTCGCCGCCGCCACCACCCGGCTGCGCTTCATGACCGCCGTGATGATCCTGCCGCAGCGCAACCCGCTGGTGCTGGCCAAGGAGGTCGCCACGCTCGACTACCTCAGCGGCGGCCGTTTCGAACTCGGGATTGGCGTTGGTTGGCTGAAGGAGGAGTTCGAGGCGCTCGGCATTCCTTTCGAGCGACGCGGCAAGCGCGCGGACGAGTATATCGCGGCCATGCGCGCATTGTGGGCCAGCGACGGTGCCAGCTTCGCGGGCGAGTTCGTGAAGTTCGACAAGGTCAGCAGCAATCCGAAGCCGGTCGCGAAATCGGTGCCGATCGTCGTCGGTGGCCACTCCGAAGCGGCCGCCCGCCGCGCTGGCCGCCTAGGCGACGGTTTCTTCCCTTCGATCGGTGCTCAGGTCGACACCATGCCGTTGCTCGACGTCGTGCGCCGTTCGGCCGAGCAGGCCGGCCGCGATCCAGCGAAGGTCGAACTGATCCTCGGTTGTCCCGATGCGCTGCCGAAGTCCGGCAGCGACCCGCGCGCGGCCGTCGAGGAGCGCATCGCGCGGGGCGCGGGCCGCCTTGCGCTGCCGGTGACGGCGTTCCTGCCTGATCTCGAAACGACGCTGGCGCGCTTCGGCGAGGAGATCATCAAGCCTTACGCGAACGCGTGAGAGTCCGATGCGGATCGGCAACGAATCCGGCTCTCGCCCAATTGCCCATCGACGATGTTTGCGTCCGCATACTATCCACGCCTCCTTAGAGTCTGACTCAAAAAGCGGTCAATGTTTAGAGGGCTTGGCGAGTCGGCGGGTCAGCAGCCTGATGTGGGCGACGTGGAGCCAAGCGGCTTCGGTGGCCGCGGAGCCTTCGAAGTCTTTTGGCGAGACGTCGGCATCGACCGAACCAGGCAAAGGTCCGCTCGACGACCCAGCGTCGAGGCAACAGTGGAAGCCTTTGACGCCGTGCGGCCGCTTGACGATTTCGATCATCCGTGGCCCACAATGGGCAAGCGCCCTGACCAGTTGATCGCCGCAATCAATCCGATCGGCGAAGACATGGCGCAGTCTGGGGAAGCGCTGTCCGTTATTCGGCCACGTGCTCGACCACAAAGCGAGCCTCGTAATCGCCGATGGCGTGGTTGGCGAGCAGGATCTTGTGGCGTTCGCCCTTTTGAAGTCGTCGCATGATCGATGCCGCCAGAAACTCGCTCGTTCGTGCCTCGTCTGCGACCTGGCCCTTCGCGCGAAGGAAGCTCAGCGCAATTTGAAATGCCGCTTCGACGTCTTGTTCGATACGACGATGGGTGTTCATGGAGACTGTCATTTAGCGTCAACCCGACGCGGCCGCCCCAGTTCCCTGAAAGGCCCCACGTTGATCCGAGCCGTCTATGATAGCGCCAATGATTGGTACCTCTTCTGTACCCGACGGCATCCGCAGTGTTTCGCAAATGGTTGGGATGGTGGTCGTGGCCGAACTCATGAGCTTTCTACACAAAGCTTATGAGTTTGACCGTCCCATGCGGTACGGCTTGAGGATCGCATACACCGCGGCATTGGTTGGGGTCGGGATGCCCAGGGCGCGCCCGAGTTCGACCACTTTGCCGTTGAGCCAGTCGAGCTCCATACGATTGCCGCGGTCGAGGTCGTGCGCCATCGACGCCTTCATGTCCTTTGGTAAGGTCTCATCGGCGTAAGTCAGGCGTTGATCGGCAAAGTCGGCCGGCAGCGGCACGCCTTTGGCACGGGCCACTGCGACAATCTCCTTCATGATGTTGTGAAACAACGCGCGCGTGTCGGGATCGGCGAGCAGGGGCCCGACCGGCTTGCGCGTTGCCGAAGTGGTGCCCGCGATCGCCGTGAGAATGGTGAACTTGGCCCACACGTCGCGCAGAATGTTGTCCGAGAGCGCGATATCGATGCCGGCCTGCTGGGCTGCGGCGACAAAGGCATCGAGTGTCGGATCACTGCGATTGTCTGCGTGTCTGCAGCGCAGGAACGCGAACGGGCTCGTATGTTTGATGATGCCGGGGGCGGCAATCACCGTGGCGAGCTGGGTCAAGCCGGCGACCGCATGACCGGGCGGCAGGATCGCCTCGAGCCGCTCAAGCGAGTCGACGCCGTTTTGCACGGTGACGACGCGCGTTCTCGGTCCGAGCAGCGGACTAAGCGTGCCCGCGGCTTGTTCCAGATCCCACAACTTCACGGCAAACAGGACGACGTCGACGGTGCCGACCTTCGCAGGATCCTCCGGCAGCGATACGTCGCGCAGATGTACGTCGCCGAGCGGGCTTTCGACCTTGAGTCCGTTTTTCCGTATGGCCTCCCGGTGCTCGCCGCGAGCAAAGAAGAAGACATCGTGACCCGCGGCGGCAAAGCGGGCACCGAAGTAGCCGCCAACGGCACCCGCAGCCATGATCGCGATACGCATCGAATTGCTCCGTCATCGAATGATACGACAATAGCGCCACGCATTGCGAATGCGAGGGCATAAACGTCGCTGGTGTACGCACTGGCACAATCGTCTCGTTGCACGCAATAGGCGTTGTTGTGTTCATGCCTGTCGCCTTGAGGCACGCCGACTGCGCAGGTGAGACCCGCCGCAGGTGTTTGTTGCGTGGAAGGAAGCTGAACTGCCATAATTGATATTATGGTTGTCATTTTCCGGGGCCAGCGATGACCGAATACGACTGTGATGTTCTGGTTGTCGGTTCGGGGGCCGGCGAACTCGCCGCGGCGGTTGCCGCGGCGCATCACCACCAGAAGGTGCTCGTCGTCGAGAAAGAACCGGTCTTTGGCGGGACCAGCGCGCGTTCGGGAGGCTGGCTATGGGTACCCGCCAGCCCGCCGGCCCGCCGTGCCGGCGTCGACGACAGCGCCGACAAGGCACGAATCTATCTTCAGCACGAGACCGGCGCGCATTTCAACGCACCGCGCGTCGACGCCTACCTCGACACCGCGCCGAAGGCGATCGACTTCTTCGAGCAGAACACCGCGGTCCAATTCGATCTCGGACTGATTGTCGCCGACTATCATCCGACTGCGCCGGGCGGGATGCCCGGAGGACGCTCGATCGTCGCACGCCCGTTCGACGGGCGTGAGCTTGGTGACGAGATCAAGCGGCTAAGGCCGCCGCTTCGGGAAATCACCCTGTTCGGGATGATGCTCGGCATCGGAACTGACCTATGGCACTTCTTCAATGTGACGCGCTCGCCGATTTCATCCTTTTATGTCGGGCGGATGCTTCTGAAATTTCTCCGCGACCTGACCTTTCACGGCCGATCGATGAAGCTGATGAACGGAAATGCGCTGGTCGCGCGGCTGGCCAAGTCCTGTTTTGACAGGAACATTCCGATCTGGACCCAGGCGCCGGCACGCGCATTGATCAAGGATGCGAGCGGCCGTATCGTCGGCGCCAACGTCGAGACACTGCAGGGACCAGTCACTGTGCGCGCCAGCAAAGGTGTTGTGCTTGCCGCCGGCGGCTTCCCGCAAGACCCGATACGGCGCAAGAAGCTGTTTCCGCACGCGTCCGACGGTTACAATCACTTCTCGCCGGCTCCGCCCGGCAACACCGGCGACGGGTTGCGGCTTGCCGAAGCGATTGGCGGGAGCGTCGACGAAACGCTGCCGCATGCCGCGGCCTGGCTCGCCGTTTCGCGGCCGATCCTGTCGGACGGCACGCGCTCGGTCTTTCCGCATTTCATCGATCGCGGAAAACCCGGCATGATCGCTGTGACGCGCTCAGGGCGAAGATTCGTGAACAAGTCCGACTCGTACCACGACTTCTGCCAGGCAATGTACAAGCGCTGCGTTGCCGAGAACACCGAAGTATGCTCGTTCCTGATCGCCGACCATCGTGCATTCCGCCGATACGGTCTCGGCTTTGCCAAGCCGTCGCCGGTGCCGTACCGGCATCATATCCGCTCCGGCTATCTTCTTCGCGGCGCGACCATCAAGGAGCTCGCCACGCAAATCGGTGTCGATCCGTCGCAGCTCGAGAAGACCATCGCCAATTTCAATGAGCATGCGCGCCGCGGCGAGGATCCCGAATTCAACAAGGGAACCAATCCTTACAACTTCGGTCTCGGTGATCCCGGGCACAAGCCAAACCCGTGCGTTGCGCCGCTCGAGCAAGGGCCGTTCTACGCCGTCAGGATCGTGATCGGCGATCTCGGCACGTTCGCCGGATTGAGGTGTGATGAGCACTCGCGTGTGCTCGGCGAAAACGGGGCGCCGATTCCCGGGCTCTACGCCGCCGGCAACGATGCGGCGAGCATCATGGGCGGCAACTATCCGGGTGGCGGCATTACATTGGGACCCGCAGTGACCTTCGGTTACATCGCGGCCAGACACCTTGCCGGCGCCAATGCATAGCAATGACACTTTCAGGATTTCTCAAACCCAGGTCTATCGCCTTGATCGAGCCTATCGCCTTGATCGAGCGAGCCGGCAGACAATATAAGGACGCGTAATGCAGTCGGTCGACACGACGCCGCTCTTCACACCGTTCAAGCTGAAGAACCTTACATTGCCGAACCGGTTCGTCATGCCCGGCATGCAGCGTCAATGGTGCGTCGACGGAAAGCCTGTTCCGAAACTCATCGACTACTACAAACGTCGCGTGTTGGGCGGCACCCCGATCGTGATCACGGAATCCTGCGCGGTGGACCATCGATCCTCGACGCAAGAGCCGACCTACGCCCGCATGAATGATGCGACGGTCGATGCGTGGGCCGAATGTTTCAGCACCGTCCGCAGCGCCGGTGGCCAGATGTTTCTGCAGCTTTGGCACGAAGGGGCGGTTCGTCGCGAGGGCGGCGATGGTCCCTATGCCGATGCACCAACGCTCAGTCCGTCCGGCATCCGCTCGCCGGGCAAGCTGCAGGGACGCGCTGGGACGCTTGAGGAGCTTGCCGAAATCCGCGACGGCTTCGCGCACAGTGCGTTGCTCGCCAAGCAGGCAGGCGCCGCGGGCGTCGAAGTGCACGCGTGCCACGGTTACTTGCTCGACCTGTTCTTGTGGGAAGCGACCAACCAGCGAACCGACGGCTATGGCGGGCCGGAGATACGGGCGCGGGTGAGATTTCCGGCCGAGGTTGTCGCCGCGGTGCGCGCTGCGGTCGGGCCTGAGATGATCGTCTCGTTTCGCTTTTCACAATGGAAGCAAGCCGACTACGACGCCAAGATTGTTCGCACTCCCGATGAACTCAAGCTGATGCTCGATGTCGTCGCTGGAGCCGGAGCTGATGCCTTTCACGCCTCGACCAGACGTTTCTTCACGCCCGAGTGGCCGGGATCTGCCATGGGACTCGCTGGCTGGACCAAGTCGATGACCGCACTTCCTGTTATCGCCTGCGGCAGCGTTGGTGTGGATACCGATATCATGGACAATTTTCTTGTGCGGGAGGCGCAGCGAACCGGCGAGGCCGGCGTCGCCGAGTTGGTGCGGCGGTTCAACAACAATGAGTTCGATCTGATCTCGGTGGGCCGCGCCAACATCGGTGACCCGGATTGGGTCAGCAAGGTTCGCGACGGTCGCTACGACGATATCCTGGCGTTTACGCGCCAGGACATCATGCCGGTGACGCGCGGCGCGGACGGAGTCAGGAAGTACTAGCGGCGATCTGTCACAGCAAGATTGTTCTGTGGCATAGGAGAGTAAGGCAAGCGACAAGCGCAACGTCTCGGGCAAAAATACAGCGAGCCGAGGCGCACGAGAAAAAGCTGGCAGGGGAGAAAAAATCATGAGTAGCCTTGAGATGATGCCGATCGCGCGACGTGTTGCCGTGACAGGCATCGCGATCGCCTGGATTCTTTCGGCCGGCATGTCGGCCGCGATGGCGCAGAACTTCGTTGTCGGCTGCGTGGGCTCGCTGACAGGCCCGGCGGCCTCATTCGACAAATCCGTGGTCGAGGGCGTTGAAACAGCCATCAAGTACTGGAACGACAAAGGCGGCTACAAGGGACGGAAGGTCGAACTTCGCGTTCTTGACGACGAATCCCAGCCGGCGAGTGCCGTCACTGTCTATCGCCGCCTGACCGACGATCCCGATGTCAGGGTCATCGTTGGCGCTTCGCCATCGCCCTCGCTGGTGGCGATCAAGGCAGTCGCCGATGAGCTCAAGACACCAACGATGGGCACGGCAACGCTGCAAGCGCTGGCCGATCCACCGGCCAAATATTTCTTCCGGGCGTTGCCCAGCGCGGATGTCTACATCACCTCGCTGATGAAGTGGGTGAAGGCGCGCGGCTACAAGTCGATGGCCGCGCTCAATCCAAGTGATGTCACCGGTCAGCGCGAAGCGACCGTCATCAAGCAATTGGCCGACCAGTTGGGCATCAAGCTTACGGCCGCGGAGACCTTTACCAACACCGACACGAACTTTACTGCGCAGCTGGTCAATATCCGCAACTCCAATCCGGATTTCCTCTATGCGGGCGCGATCGGCGGCCCGACTGTTCTCGTGTACAAGCAGATCAAGCAGTTGAACCTGCAAATGCCGGTCGGAATCCATTCATCGGCCTTCAATCCCGCCTTCTACGCCGGCATCGGCGGCAAGGAGCAAGCCGAGGGTGTGTACACACCGATGGAGCGCGGCGGTCTTGGCAGCACCGCAACCGGAATTTCGGGCGACCTGTTCAAGGCGGCGAGCGATATTCTCGGGCACCCCGCGACGAACCTGAACACCGCCGGCTTCGACACCGCGCTTATCGTCATGAACGCCGTCAACAAATCAGACGGCACGCGGGACGGTATTCGCGATGCGATCGAGTCGACGGTCGACTTGCCTGTCATTGGCGGCCTTGTTTCTTATTCGCCAACCAACCATCACGGCAAGGATGAGCGGAGTATCGCGGTCGCTCAAATGGTCAACGGCCAGTTGGTCGAAGCCAAGTGATCGCGAAGGGTCGGCGGTAAGAACGCCCGATGAGCTTGCTATTTTCAAGCTTTGTTCAGTTCGTGCTGTCCGGGGCGACATCGGGCTGCGTCTACACGCTTGTGGCGATCGGGATCGTGTTGTGCGCGAGCGCGACCAACGTGATCAACTTTGCCCAGGGCGAGTTTGTGATGCTCGGTGGCCTGGTCGGCGCAACTTGCGCATTGGCAGGTATTCCGGCGCCGTTTGCCGTTCTCGCAGCGATGGCAACCGGCGCCGTCATCGGCGCGGTTCAGGAGCGATTGACGATTGCCCCGATCCGGGGCGCGCCGGCTTTCATGCAGATTACGGTGACACTTGGCGTTGCCGTTTGCATACGCGGTGCAGCGCTGCTCATTTGGGGGAAGGATCCACACGGCCTCGGCGGCTTCAGCGGCGATGGGGTGATCGAGGTCGTTGGCGCGTACATTCCGACCCAGGCCTTGTGGGTTTGGGGTACAACGATCGTTGCTATTGCCGCGACCTTCTGGTGCCTGAACGCGACGTGGGCGGGACGCGCCATCAGGGCGGTTTCGACCAACGCCGTCGCGGCGCGCCTGATGGGAATTAACACCGGGCTCGTCAGCCTTCTTGTTTTCACGGTTGGCGGCGCCATGGGCGGTCTTGCCGGCGTGGTCATCGCGCCCATCACGACCGTGTCGTGGGACACCGGTCTGGAGTACAGCGTCAAGGGCTTTACAGCGGCGATCATCGGCGGGCTCAAGTCGCCGGGCAAGGCTGCGGCGGTCGCCATGGGAATTGGGCTGATCGAGTCGCTCGCCGCCGCCTATATTTCTTCCGGCAGCAAGGACATCATCACATACGGCGCGCTGTTGCTGTATCTCATGATGCACGGTGGCGTGTTTACGCTCGGCCGACGTCCGGTCGGCGCCAACGAGCAGCACTGAGAGCCGCAATGTCAGTGGGCCTCAATCGCGGGAATTGGTTGACGTTCGCGATCTTTGTCCTCGCCGTCATCATTTATCCCGTCCTGTTCAATTCAAATTACCTCGTGGGTGCGGGCATTGTCGTTGGCGTCATGGCGGTCGCGACCGTCGGCTTCATCCTGCTGGTTGGCTATGCGCGTCAGTTGGCCGTGGGGCAGGCCGCCTTCTGCATGATTGGCGGCTATGGCAGCGCGTTGCTGTGCACGCGTGCCGGCATCGATCCGTTGTCGGCCATGGTGCTTGCGGCCGTTGCCTCGATGGCTGTCGCCTTGATCATCGGTTGGCCGATCCTCAGGCTTCGCGGCTATGCGCTGGCGATGGCATCGCTGTCGTTTCAGCTGATCCTCGGTTTTGCGGTGATCCAGGCGCAGTCGGTCACCGGCGGTGCCGCAGGCGTCTGGGGTGTCCCAAAGTTCTCGATCTTTGGATTTCAGCTCGCTACGGATATTTCCTATTTCTATTTCGTCTGGTTCTGGGTGATCGTCACGGTCGCAGTGGGTCTGGTGATTGACCGCTCGGCTATCGGCCGCTCGCTGCGGGCGATCGCTTCGAGCGAGCGCGCCGCCACATCGGTCGGAATGGACATTGCGCAGTACAAACTCCAGATGTTCGTGCTCAGCGCGGGGTTTGCGAGCCTGACCGGCAGCCTGACGGTCCATTACCTCCGTATCATCTCGCCTGATGTGTTCGGCTTTCAGTACAGCCTCGGTATGATCACGGCTGTCGTGGCTGGCGGACTCAATTCCATTGCCGGCGGCGTCGTCGGCGCGACCGTCGTTATCGGCCTTCGCGAGGCGCTGCGAATAACGCGGCTGCCCGAACTCGAGGGCATCATCATGGGCGCGCTGACGGTCATTGTGCTGATTGCGTTCCCGAGCGGGATCGTCGGGGCCTACCAGGCCGTCGCAGAGTGGCTTCGCCGTGGTCGGAGGACGCCTGCCATCGTGGAGGACGTGCGTGCGGCAGATGCATCGGTAGCCGACGAGGTCGCTATCCCCGTGCGGACCAGCTCGAATTCATGCGAGCTGATGACAGTCACGGGCGCCGCGCGCGCGTTTGGCAATCTGCGCGCCGTTGACGATGTCGGGTTCACGGTTCGACAACAGTCGATCACCTCGTTGATCGGCGCCAACGGCGCCGGCAAGACGACGATGTTCGACATGATTTGCGGGTTGCAGACGTTTGACCGCGGAAGCGTTGTCCTTGCCGGGCAGCAGATCGAGAGACTTCAGCCTCATGCGATTGCTCGCCTCGGCATGGCCCGCAGCTTTCAGAATCTCCAACTGTTCGATGGCCTCACAGTGCTCGAAAATGTCATGGCCGGGACCCACCGCCATACGGCATCAAATGTCCTGGCGACGGTCACGATGATGCCATCGGCGCGACGCAAGGAGCGCGAATCGGTTTCGCAAGCAGAGCACTGGCTCGCGTTCGTCGGCATGAGCGAATACCGTAACCACCTGCCGAACATGCTGTCGTTCGGTCAGCAGCGCCTGGTCGAGATTGCCCGCGCGCTCGCCCTCAAGCCGAGCATTCTATTGATGGACGAACCGGCCTCCGGGCTGAACGACACGGAGACCGAGCGCCTCGCGTATCTCCTGCTTGATATTCGCGCGGCCGGCGTCACGATCTTGCTGATCGAGCACGACCTTCGCCTGGTGATGGGTATTTCCGATCACCTCGTTGTCATGAACTACGGCAAGAAAATCGCCGAAGGTTCGCCCCAGGAAGTCCGAGCCGATCCACAGGTTATTGCCGCATATATCGGAGCGAGATAGATGACACCGCTCCTCGACGTTGCCGAGCTTTGTTCCGGCTACAAGCAGATGGAAGTGCTGCATGGGGTCTCGCTGCATGTCATGCCGGGCGAGATTGTTGCGTTGGTCGGCGCCAACGGCGCCGGCAAGAGCACGCTGCTCAATACGATCACCGGCGTCGTGCCTGCCCGCTCGGGGCGGATCAGTTTCGGGAATGTGCTGATCAGCGCGTTGCCTACGCGCGATATCGTCCGGATGGGAATGGGCGTGGTGCCGGAGCGGCGGCAACTCTTCGGCACGATGTCGGTGGATGAGAATTTGCTGATCGGAGCCTATGCGCGTTCGGACCGCCCAACCCACAAGCAGTTGCAAAGCGAGATGACTGACGTGTTCGAGTTGTTCCCGAAACTGCGGGACCGGCGACGTCAGCTCGCGCAGTCGATGAGCGGCGGCGAGCAGCAGATGACGGCGATTGCGCGCGCCCTGATGGCGAAGCCCCGGTTGCTGCTGCTCGATGAGCCATCGCTCGGCCTTGCACCGCTGGTGGTCGATCAGATCGTCGAGCAGATCGTCAGGTTGCGGGCCGGCGGCTGCACGATCCTGCTGGTCGAACAGAATGCGCGGCTCGCGCTATCGATCTCCGATCGCGGTTACATCGTGGAGACCGGCCGGATCACCATGTCAGGCGGCGCTGCCGAGCTGCTTGCCAACGACAGCATTCAGGCCGCCTATCTTGGCGGCCGGAACGATACTCCAAACTCGATGGAGGAGCGTATCCGGTCGCGCAGCGCCGGTGTTGGTCGCTGACGGCGATTCAGGTCGGGGACGATCCGGACCACGCCCGCGACGCGACGCCCTTGCGCTGCATCCGGACTAACCTTTCAACACATCCGCCAGCATCGCAACCGCGTTGCGGTGATCGTTGAGGATCACCTCGATCGGATTCGCCGCCTTGCTGCCGTCCTCGGTGATGAGATGATCTGTCGACCGGTCAGCTGCGCGGCCAAAGCCGCACGGAGAGCCGATCCCGAAGTCTCGCAGATATTTCTTCATCATGTTCAGCTGGTCACTCAGGCCGCGGGGCCCGTGCAGATGATGGATGGCGCCCATGTAGATCTTGGCATCGGGAGCCTTCAAATCTTTCAGCGGTGCGAACCAGGCTTCGTCGGTCGATGCGAGCGTCGGAATATGCAGGAATTCGACCGCGTGGGAAGAGGCGGCCACCGCCGCATTCGCCAGAATAACGGTACCCGCAAGCGTCGGTGGGGTACGCGATGGCCAGCCGTTTAACGTACCAAAACAGGTGTGATGGCCAAGGTGCACGGCTTTGGGCAGCGTAGCGCAGATATCCGAAATCGGCGCGCAGACGCGTGCCGCCACTTTCTTTGCCGTGTCGGCGTCATGTTCTTCCAGTGCGGTGTCGACAAGGCGGTTCTCGACCGCAAGGTCCCACTGGATTGCAAGATCGTCGTTGGGAATGATCTCGACAATTTTCGCGACTTCGGCGCGCAGCGCTTCGGTGAATCCGGAGACGACCTTTCTGAAGTCATCGTCATCAGCGAAGAAAAACCGAACAGAGCTGTAAGTCAGGGGAATGCACACTTGAAAGCGGACACGCTGCGGAATCACGCCGTCTTTCTTCATATAGTGAAACAGCGCGTAGGAGTTGATCGCATCTCGCGCGAAGCCAAGCCGCCAGCCGGGATCGCCGAACTGGACTGCGTTGACGCCAGGCCTTACGCGAAAGCCAAATTCATCGTAACGGCCCAACGGCCACCACTTCTCAACGCCGTTCTCACGTGACGGATACTTTATCGTTTCGATGTCCGGGTGACCGTTGAAGACGCGAAAGGCCACGCCATCGACCCAGTAGCGGCGGGTGCCGACTTCGCCATCGGGCATATAGTCGAGCCATTGACCGAGTGCACCGCCGAAGATGCGGAACGATTGTTCTGCGGTTTCGCATGGCAGGCTTCCGGGCAAGAACAGTCTGGAGGGCATTTGTTTCTCCCTTGTTTTGGTCTTGGCGGCTCTCGTCTCCGCAACGCATGTCTGGAAGATTAGTCGGACCTTTTGACTTCCACTAGCTTTTTCAGCAGCGATCGAGTCTTGAGCACTGCCGAATGCCGGTATGGGATGGCTGTATCGACTTCGCGGCGAGCAGATAGCCGAGTTAGACTTCAGGCGGCGAGCCGAAATCCCAGGATGCACTCAGGAGAGAAGACAATGACAAGAAGAGCGCGAAGTCACCGAACTCAAGACGCTTTCGTGCAGTGCTGCGTGGCGCAATTACTATTTCGTCAAGATTACAACCGAGGATGGCGTGATCGGCTGGAGCGAGTTCGACGAGGGCTTCGGCTCGCCCGGTGTCGGCTACATTATCGAACGGCTGGCGTGGCGCGTCATCGGACAGTGCGCACTTGATCACGAGCGGATTCGCGAGGATCTGCGTTGCGCGACGCGGCCGGCACCCGGTGGCGTCGTCGGACAAGCGCTCGGCGCGATCGAGAACGCTTTGCTGGACGCCAAGGCCAAGACTTTAGGGGTGCCCTGCTATGACCTGCTTGGCGGCAAGATACGCGATCACCTGCGCGTGTACTGGTCGCACTGTGTGACTTGGCGCGTCCAGCATCGTCCGCACTACCAGCCGGAGATCGTCGATGTCGACGGCGTCCGGTCGATCGCCCGCGAAGCTCGTGAGAAAGGCTTCACCGCGCTCAAGACCAACATCTATCGATATGAGAATGGCAAGCCGGTGATGTGGGAAGCCAATTTCGGCAGGCCGTTCATGCCCGAACTGAACATCGATCGGAAGGTTCGCAAGGGTATTCGAGAACACCTGGAGATCCTGCGTGAAGCCGCAGGGCCGGATGTGGACATCATGGTGGACCTGAACTTCAACGCCAAGACCGAAGGCTATCTCCAGATACTGCATGAAATCGCCGACCTCGACATGTTCTGGGTTGAACTCGACACGCCGAACGCCGAAGCCCTCGGGATCCTCCGTTCCAGGAGCAGGCATCCGATCGCGTCGTGTGAGACGGTGATCGGTCTAAACCAATTTCTGCCGTTTTTTCGCGCGCAGGCGATCGACGTCGCCATCGTCGATGCGCCGTGGAATGGCGTGTGGCAATCGATGAAGATAGCGGCGGCGGCCGAAGCCCACGAGGTCAATGTCGCGTGTCACAATTTCTACGGTCATCTCTGCACCATGATGAACGCGCATTTCTGCGCGGCCGTGCCAAATCTGCGCATCATGGAGGTCGACGTCGACCGCATCGCCTGGGATCACGAGTTGTTCACACACGTTCCCACATATGAGAATGGACACCTCGCGGTGCCGGATCGGCCCGGTTGGGGCACCGAGCCGATTGAAGCAGCGTTGTTAGCGCACCCGCCTGTCCAAACTCATGGCCTTGCAGGCAGAGCCAAACAACAGGGCTGAGGGACAGGTCGCGACTCTTCGTGACAGCAACCGGGATCGATCCCGAGAGCTCTCAACCATCGGCGAGGATCATCTTCGCGTGGGGAATCCCAGGGCTTGCAACGCTGGTGACGATGTCACAAACGATCTGTTGTCGTTGGTCGAACAATCACTCAATTCGCGATTTGCGAGCGAGCGTGGAACGCTACGCGCGTTCATCGTTGTTGCACATTGGCCTCAATCGCTGGCGGACTTCCTGGGACGTTCACTTTTATTTTGACTGTGCATGGCCCAGGCCGTTCGGTGAGCGTGCTGGGCACTAAAGGGCATCCGCAATGCTTGACGTAATGAGCGCAATGTTCGGGTTTCTGAGCCTGAGTATTTTCATCGCACATGCGATCGATGCTTACCGATCGTGGCGGCCGAACACATTCGGCTAGTCCCAGTCCTTCGAGCTCGCGAAGGGGCACTCTCTATTAGTATCGGTTTGGCATAGTTAGTATAGCACGCCGCCAGACGAACAGCTGCTGGTCCCGTGCCCGACGCCTTCCCATGCTTTCATGCAGTTGGGGCAGGGCAATCAGATGGGGCATCAGTTGGGCATGCCACGCACACAATTGTTCGAATCCGAACATATTGTTGACTACTCGCGTTGCGATCGTAATCCGAACTGATCGGAAAAACCGCACGTGGCCGGTGGGACGAGCGCGCCGCCACGCAGAAGGTTGTCGATCAACCTTTTGGGGGGCAGCGATGCGATCCGTCACCGAGATCTTTCCCGGCTTCGACCTGATAGTTCCGCGGCGGTGCCTGCAACGGGTTGCTGCTCGTAGCATCGCCGTCGGTTTGATGCTGGCCGCGCTGGTAGTTTGCTGCGAACCGCAACGCGCAGTCGCCGCCGCCGGCGAAATCAAGAT
This sequence comes from uncultured Alphaproteobacteria bacterium, assembly GCA_963763485.1. Lineage (GTDB taxonomy): Bacteria > Pseudomonadota > Alphaproteobacteria > Rhizobiales > Xanthobacteraceae > CAWCKS01. The sequence goes on from CAVXOW010000005.1 coordinate 1,197,300, forward strand.
CGGCAACACCATGCCCTACAGCGGCCCCGCTTCCGCTTACGGCATCATCGGCAAGACGATCACCGCCTACTTTGACAAGATCAATGCCGAGGGCGGGATTAATGGGCGCAAGATCAATTTTATCTCCTATGACGACGCCTACGTGCCGACCAAGACGGTCGAGCTGACGCGCAAGCTGGTCGAGCAGGACGGCGTGCTCCTGATTTTTGCCGGGCTCGGTACGGCAACGAGTGCGGCGGTGCGGCCGTATCTGAACGACAGAAAGGTCCCGCAGTTGTTCGTTGCATCGGGCGCTTCGATGTGGGACCAGCCCGGCGACTTCCCGTGGACGATGGGCTTTCAGCCCGGGTACCAGACCGAAGCCCACATCTACGCACAGTATCTCCTGGAGAGTCATCCCACCGGCCGGATTGCAATCCTGTACCAGGATGACGATTTTGGCAGAGACTATGTCAAAGGCTTGAAGGACGGGCTCGGCGGCAAGATCCCGGTGGTCGCCGAAGCTCCCTACAAGGTCACCGACACGACGATCGATCCGCAGATTGCAACGCTGAAGGCCTCGCGCGCCGACATTTTCCTCGATGTCACGACGCCGAAATTCGCGGCGATGGCGATCAAGCGCAGTGCAGAGCTCGGCTGGAGGCCGGAGCACATCATTTCGACGGTCTCCGAGTTCGATAGCGGCAGTCTTGCGCCCGGCCGGTCTGGAGAATGCTGAAGGGCTCCTGTCAGCCGGATATACCCTGGAAGGCGACGATCCGACGGCCGTGAATGATCCTTCGTTTCGCGAGTGGTCGGCGTTCATGGACCGCTACATGCCGGGGGTCAGCAAAGCCAACAGCCTGACCATCTTCGGTTACGCTATCTCCAGTGCGATGGTCGAAGTGCTGAAAAACTGCGGCGACGATCTGTCACGCGACAACATCATGAAGCAGGCGGCCTCGCTCAAGGGCCTGCAGCTCCCGATGCTGATCCCCGGCGTCGTGGTCAATACCAGCGGCAGCGACCACGCCCCGCTTGAGCAAATGCAGATGATGCGCTTTAGCGCGGGCCGTTGGGAGAAGTTCGGACCGATACGTAGTGGCGTCGATCCGGGCACGGTCAGCGACTCCTTCAAGGCGATCTTCCGCTACGGCGTTGCGAAGCGAGACCTTGCCACCCAGCTGAATGCTAATACCGTCACCCTAATGACCGGCGCCTTCGGCAGCACCTACGCCCAAATCGGTGCCGACCTCGCGGCCGCGCTCGACGACGGCGCCAAGCTTCGCGTGCTGCCAGTGCTGGGCAGGGGCTCCGTGCAGGCAGTCGCCGACATCCTGTTGCTGAGGGGCGTCGACGCCGGCGTGGTCCGCAAGGACACACTGTCCTACCTCGAACGCAAGGGCTTCGCCGACAACATCCGCAACCAGCTTGTTTACGTGACCAAGCTGTTCAATGAGGAAATGCACGTCCTTGCGCCGAAGACGATCCGGAGCATGCAGGAGCTCGACGGCAAGACGGTGGCGATCGGCCTGCCCGACGGCAGCACCTTCGTGACCGCGATCAATATATTCGAGCGGCTTGGTATCAGGCCGCACCTGCTCTACATCGATCCGCGCGTCGCGCTGGATCTGCTGCGTCAAGGCGACATCGACGCGATCGTGTCGGTGGAGGGCAAGCCGCTGCAGTGGCTGAGTCAGGTCAACGACCCGACGCTGCACCTGGTGCCGGTCGACTATGCGAAGCCGCTGCGCGAGGAGTATCTGCCGGCGCAGCTGACCGCCGCTGACTATCCGAATCTGATCACCGACACTCCGGTCGACACCATTGCGGCCGAAGCTGTCCTCGCCTCCTACAATTGGCCGCCGAACAGCGATCGCTATCGGCGCCTGTCGTTACTGGTCGATGCATTCTTTTCCAGGATAGCGCAGCTACAGAAGCCGCCGTTTCATCCGAAGTGGGAGGAACTCGCTCCGCTGGCGCCGGTGGCCGGCTGGACCCGCTTCCGCATGGCGCAGGACTGGCTCGACCATCGTGCGCCCGCAACCGCCGCGGCCGCGCCCGCGACCGCCGCCTCGGCTCCGACCGCAGCGTCGGCAAATCCGCAGGATCGCGAGACGATGTTCCGCGACTTCATCAAGTGGCAGGCGAGTCACCCAAACGGCCGCTGACAGGCGTCAGCTTGGGATTTGGAAAGCCGGTTTCAGATGGCGGCCTGGCCGTTGCGCGCCCACGGGCGCCTGCAAACGCCATTCAGACCAAACTGCCGATCAAGCTGCTGCCACGCTAGCGGTTCGATTGGTCAAGCCGCCGTTTGGCTTCGATTGATCCTTGTCCGGCGGCCTTCGCGTACAAAGCGCGAGCTTTGGCCGCATCCGGTCTCGCGCCAACAACGTTGAGCTTCGCGAGCACATCGGCATCGAAAGTGCCGGCCAATGTGAGAGAGGCTTCGGCATCACCGGCTTCTGAGACGCGGAAGAGGATCAGCCGAGCCCCGGCGACGTCGCCGGCTGCGATCATGTCGTGGCCGCGTTTCAGCATCGAGGCCATCTCCTCGCGCGTCAGCGGATTGGCAGCCCGCGTTCTCGGAACGACAGTCGCAGGCGGTGTCGAGGCGGCGGGATCCAAAAGGCCGATCCTCTGAGATTTCTGCACCGCCTCTGACGGAGGAGGCCCGGTCACCGGCGTTTCGCTTTGCGGCCAGTTCGCAAGACCTGATTGAGGGGATGCCGAAGGCGTTTGTGTTGCTTGGCTGGCCTGGACTGATGCTGCGCTGGCGACCTCAGCCTGAACGCTGGCGTGTGACGGCCGAACGGCCGCCCCGGCGTTCTCGAAAATCGCAAGGCTATCCGCAGGCGGCCCCTGTGCCGCGATTGTGACAATCGTCGCGACAACCGCGGCAACGGCAACTGCGCCGATCACCCGAGCTCCAATCCCGAGGTTCTGCAGGCCTGCCTCATGTGCCGGTGGTGGTGGCATCACGGTAGGTCGAAGTCTCGATGGCGACAGTGGCGCTTGAATGGGCTCATCGAGATCAAAATCCTGGAGATCAAAATCTTGCTCGCTTGTGCGAAGCTGCATCGACTTCGGTTCTCGATCTGTCCCACTCCGCTGCAGATCCGCCGCGGCTTGGGATGCGAACTGTTGAGGTTCATGCCTCAGATGCCTTTCGACGTCCGAAATCTCTCCACCACTTGCGCCCGTCTCGTCTTGATGCTGCTGGTCCCTGACCCAGGGCGGTGCATACATCAGCCTGCGGTCACCATCATCGTGGACTGGGGAACTCATGACCGATCTCCCATCGACCTTGCGCCTGATGCTTCGCTCGCACTTTCGCGCACCCGGCGGGGCTTTGTTCTGATTGATCATGCAGCGGAGCAAGCGTGCCTGCTCCGCTGCACAATTACTTCTTGCGCCTTTGGAAGCCCTGGTCTCCTGACCCGACAACTGTCGCGTGCAAATTCTGCGCAAAAGTACCTAAATACTTTTTTGGCATTTTGTTTGTTCGAAAGGTGGTGAGGAGAAACGAGGTCAATGCCAGTTTGGCCATCGTTTCGCTTGAGGTTTGGCAAAGGGACGAGAATTGCGGTCCGTGAGGACAGCCGTCGGAGGGACGGCAGGTCGGAGACGCCGGCGTTCGCGTGAACAAATCGGGAAGTGTTCGGTGGCTGGCGCTATCGCTGCACGATGATCGATCGCAGCGGCACGGCGGACGCACGACAGTCGATCAAACCCAAGTCCACGAGCGTCCGGTGAAAGCGCCGCTTTGCGTCAGAGTCCGACGCAAAGTAGGTATCGCCACACGCATCGAGCAGCGTTGCGCGAGTTGCATAGACCGGATCGAGGGGCAGTCCTGCCCGTTGCAAAGCAACCGTCCCAAGGAAGGCGATATCCAAATCACTGCCGCGTCCCAAGGCGAGGTCATCGGTCTCCATGTTGAGAGTTTCCATGGCATAAAACGTCCGGAATTGACGTTGCGGATCCTCCGGGAGCCGAAGCTGCTTCTCGATGCGCCGCGCCATAACAGGCTGGTGATCCCCATAGTGCACGATCAGCATGGGGCGGCCAGGGAATCGGGCCACCAGATCGGTCTTGAGGCGCTGCCAGGTCGAAGCGGTCTCTGCGAGCCTCGCGTAATACTCGGCGTATTGAGCGTCCCGCAAACTCGCTGCGGCAAACGCGCGCTCACTCTCAAACTGTCCTGACGACACCAGCCGTCGGCTATGGGGCCCGTGGTTGAAATTCGTCAGCGCATACATGAATTGCGGCGACGGATCGGCGGCGATCCTGACCGCGAAAGCATCGAATGCCGCTTGCAAGAACTGAGCGTCCGAACCTGTCGCCTCGAATCGTGCGATATCAAATGGCGCCGCGAAATCGTCAGTGAACAGCCGCTCGCTCATGCCGATCGAGCCGTAATAGTCGTCGTAATTGAGAAAGCTGCGCCGGCAGCTTGATGTCAGCAGTGTCTTGTAGCCAAGCGCCGCCAGCGATCGGGGGAGGCTGTGATGGAATCGGCCGACACCCTTCTTGAACAAGAAGTAGGCGTTCGGACCGAAGCTTGCGCTGGAGAGACCGGTCAACACGCTGAATTCGGATTGCCACGAGCCGCCGCCAAAAATGTCGACGTGAAGGCTGCCAGAGAGACCATCCTTCGGGGACAGCAATGCGTCGCAAGTTGGTTCGACTGGAAGCCCGAACACGCGCGGATCGAAGATTGACTCGTGCTGAATGAAGATAATGTCGGGATAACGGGTGGTGCGGGCCGGTATGGCCGGCAACAGCGGCAGTGGTTCGTTTGCGATATCGCTCAGCGCGAATCCTGCGACCTGCCGCCACGACAGCGCATCGACCAGTGAGGCCATAAAGCTCGAGAAGAAGCATCGCGGCTCGGCTGCGATTTTTCGGAAAGCTGCGGCGCCGCCCCTGAACCAATGGGTCAGCGCACAGACGACAAGCGCAACGGCCAGCAGCACCATGCGAAGATCGAACGACATCGGCGGTCCGGCAGCGTAGAGAGCTATCGCGAGCGCTGCCAGGATGGCGGCGATGCCGCCAGCGAGGACGGACGCCACCGCGCGCGGGTACTGGACGACAAAAAATGGGGCGGTACCGGCGAACAACAGCGGCAGATCCGTCACAGCAAGCTTAAGTCCGCTGTGATCGTATTTCACCATCGATGCTCCGGTGATCGCCGCCGTCATGAGCGTAGACAGCAGGATGGCCCGATCGAGGTCTCCGACGATGAGGGCTAACGCCGCTACCAGCAGACATTGCACGGCGAGTGCATAGCCGATGTGCTTCGCACTGCGCTCCGCAAACGCCAGGACACCGGCCGCCAGCAAGCAAATCAAAATGATAGTCATACGCGCGAGTTCGCCTTTTGACGGCGGCGTCAGTCGCCTTCAAATCTGCCATCTCGGTCAATTATTTCAATGATTTGGATTGAGAGCGCAAGGCTGGATCGTCGTTGGGCGCCAATCAGGCGCGCTGTCCGCGGCCGGACCGCGCCGCGTCAGACCGCCGTCCGGCGGTAACTTGTTCCGGGTTCAGACGAAGCTTATCGCTCCGACCGGACCGGCGGACGTGTAGCCGGCCCGAAAGACGTCCACGCCACCGGCCCTGGTCTCGGAGTTGGTACCAGCGCGCCTGGTCCACTAAGTGAAATTCCTTTTGATCTTAGGGATTGGTTCTGATTGACGAGGATTTCGCTGTCTAGGATCAAAGCGAATGATCGCGGCACAATCGAAGCCAATATCATTTCGCTGCCCCATCACTCAGAAGCTCGTCCAGCACTTCATTGCGGACGAGCCGAAGGATCGTCCTCGTGACCGCTATGAAGCCGTCCACTGCTCGGCCTGCGGGCTTACTCACATGGTCGACTGGTTGAATAACAAAACCATCGAACAAGAGGACTAGGACGGCGTGGCAACTTTGAGAGCTTTGGCCGACTAGCTGAGCCCGTCGGTGCCAGCGGCTCTCCTCACTGGCGGCGGCAAAAGCGGAGGTCGCCGCTCGACGCAACGGCCTCCATATTTGAAATCGGTCTTGTTTCGCGCCAATCAGCTGAAGCTTGTCGGCTTCCAGCTTGCGTCGGGCGACACCGCGGTGCCACCATAGTTCGGCGTCACCGATTGCATGATCTCATTGCCGTTCATCAGCCACTGCGCCATCGCGCCATTGTCATTGCGCCAGAGGACGTCGGAGCTGCCGTCGCCGTTGAAGTCGCTGATCTCGACAACGTGCCACGTGGCATCGGGCGTGACGGCGATACCAGCAAAAGTGATGCGGTCACTCGACGCGATGGTCGATCCATTCATCTGCCACTCGGCGAGACTGCCGTTGGTGTTGCGCCATAGCATGTCGGAGTTGCCGTCGCCATCGAAGTCACCGACACCGGCGACGCTCCAGCTCGCGTCGGGTTTTACCGCAACCCCGCTGTAAGTGACGTGGCTGCTGTCGCCAATGACTCCTCCGTTCATCTGCCAGACCACAACTTCGCCCGAGGTGCTACGCCACAGTACGTCGCGCTTGTTGTCACCGTTGAAGTCGCCGGCGCCGGCGACGCTCCACGGTGCACCAACGTCCACGGCGGTGCCGGCGAAACTCACGACGCTGCTTGAGGCAATGGATGAGCCATTCATGCTCCAGTCGACAATTGTCCCGTTAGTGTTGCGCCACAGAATGTCGGCGCGCGAGTCACTGTCCAGGTCGTCGGTGCCGACAACGCTCCATGACGCGTCGGGCTTTACCACGAGGCCGTGGAAGTTGAGCACACCGCTCGACACGATCGTCGTGCCGTTCATGCTCCAGTCGGCGAGCGTGCCATCCGTGTTGCGCCAAAGCACGTCGGCGTTGCCGTCGCCATTGAAGTCGGACATTCCCGCGACGCTCCACGTTGGCCCCGGGGTGACCACGACGCCACCGGAGGTGATGAAGCCACTCGACATGACTGAACCGCGATCCATGAGCCACGCGGCGAGCGTTCCGTTGGTGTTGCGCCACAGGATATCGCTTTGCGCATCGCCATTGAGATCATCGGCGATGGGCTGCGGCGCTAAGCCGGTAGGCACGCCAGTGATGAAGCTTATTGCTCCGGCGAGGACGGCGGACGTGTAGCCAACCAGAAAGACGTCAACGCCATCGATACTGATCTCGGAGCTGTTACCCAGCTGGCTGATCTGAAGATCGTTGAAGCCAAAACCTCCGTCGAGATCGAACTCCATCGAATCCCCCGTATGGAAATCCATGATGAAGTTGTTCAGTCCGCTGTGATCGCCGAAAATGAAGGTGTCATTGCCGACGGTCGCGGTCGCGCTCGTTGCGACCGCGTCGCCCCAAAGAAAGTTCTCGACTGTGCTGGAAGCACCAAAGGCCTGACCGGCCACCAGCACGTTGTCGCCGCCGATCGCGAAGTCTCCGAGGGTCATCGCGTCACCAACCAGCACGTTGATCACGTCGCCGCCACCAAGGCTGTCGCCACCACGCAGCAGGTTCCCCTGCGCAGAGGCATGCCCTTCCATGAGCCCTGCATCCCCGATCAGTACGTTATCCAGAGATCCGTCGCCGAAATTGCTGCCGCCGTGAAGGTCGTTGCGGCCGCCTCGCGCGTCGTCGGTCATGATCGCGGCGTCGCCAAAAAGCGCTTCCTGCATGGATCCGCTATCGCGATTGGCGCCGCCGACCAAGGCGTTCGAGCCACCCGACGCGAAGTCGCTCATCAACCCGGCGTCACCGAAGAAGGCATCCTGAACCCAGCCCGTTCCGAAATTGTCTCCGCCAGAGAGCGTGTCATGCCCGCCCCGCGAATGACCATTCATCCAGATCGCGGTGCCAAACAAAGCGTTCTGCACAAAGCCGGAGCCATGGTTGTCGCCGGCGACCAAACTGTCACGCGCGCCACGGGCGCTGTCGCCGATGGTGAGCGCATCGCCAAATTCGGCGTTTTGCACAAAGCCTGAGTCGAAATTCGAGCCACCAACCAGGTTGTCCTGGCCTCCGACCGAGTTATCCACGAGTTGCACTGCGTCGCCAACAAGCGCGTTCTGGACACCGCCGGAACCTGTACTGTCTCCACCGATCAGCGTGTCGTCGCCGCCCCACGCATGACCCGCCGTGCTGTCGGCGTCGCCTACCAGGGTATTCACGACAACGCCCACGGTGGCATTGTTGCCGCCCAGGAGCTTGTCGTTCCCGCCGATGGCAGTGCCGAGCAGCGAGTCAACGTCACCGGTTACGATGTTGAACGTCATGCCACCGGTGCCGTCGTCTCCATGGAGAGTCTCGGCGGGCTCTTCCCCGGAGGCGACGTCGACGGATCCTTCACCGAACACCAAATCGTTGGTGGTGGTGCCGTTTCCGACCAAAACAGTGTTGCCGTTGAAGTTGCCGTTGAACGTTCCGATGTTGCCGTTGCCGTTGTCAGCGCTGGAATTGAAACTCCCGTTGAAGGCGCCGAGATTGTCATTTCCGTTGGAGGATCCGTCGTCAAACACGCCGTTGAAGGCGCCAATGTTTTGCAGCCCGTTGTTCGCGCCCGTGTCCCATTCGCCATTGAATGCGCCGGCGTTCTCGTCAGCGGCCGTGGAAGCGGATCCCTGGCCGTTGAACGCACCGTCGGGATCAAGATCCAGGACATTTTGAAGAGCGGCGGAGCTGGAAGAGAGAACAAGAGACTGGATACTCATAATCAACCTCACCTGGTTTCACTGGAAAAGCCGACACTCAATTGTCTTGCGCGCGTGGAGGCATCTTGAAGGCGAAGCGTATTGTGCTCATGCAGTCATCACACCGATAAACCTGCTTCCCCTGGCGATCCGCGCAATCCGGTTGCTGTTGCTCAAACAGGACGGGACGCATCGGCGAGCCGCAGTCCGGACAGTCGCGATGGTCGAGGCGCCGCGCAGCGAGCTCGTCGATCTCAACAACGCGGCCTGAACCCGCTCTAGCGGGCAGCTGAAGGATCAAGGTGTGAGGGAGCCTTCGGCCCATGCGACACGTCATGGCGCCTGCATGCCAACGTCCGCGGATCGACCATATCGGTCAATGTCCCGAAGACGACGAGGGAGTCGCCCGGCGCTTTTGATCTACGCGGCCGTATCCAGCTTCGTCGATTGTAACTATCGTCGCGCGAAATTCGGCCAACGCGTCTCTTCTGCGCCGTATCTTTCGATATCAATGCAGTCGCTGTTTGGGTGTCAGAAGACCGCGAAGTTCTGCTGCGAGTTGCCGCAGCTCATTCGCCAACTTCGCATTCGAGCTTCGGGATTTCGGATCCGCAGCCAGCTGCGCAATCAAGGTCGCTCTCTGCCGCGAGCTTCTCCAGCGCGTCAATTCGTTTGTTCAGATCCGTCATGTTTCTGTCCGTTCACGCGCCGCATAAGCAGAGCATGATCAATAGCCGCCGTCGCTGAACGCCCTAATGAAAACTCCCGCCGTCAGGAGTTGATCTGAACAAAAAAGCTGGAACCTAACGCGTCGTTGATGCTCCGCCGTTTGTTTTTCGATCGGGACGTGCGGACTTGCCAATTTCTTCGGCGACTTCCTCATCCGCGGATGGGACGAGCGGGATAGCGTTGCAAACTTGCGAGTTTCTCGCGATTGTTGGTGTCGCCGAATTCACTGTCCGGCTGGAGATCGACGCGGCCGCAGCAACCGGCTGAGCCATGCGCGCGAACGCGATCGCAATCTGGGTGCGGTTCGAGACGGCAAGCTTGCGCATAATCTCCCGGACATGAACCTTGACTGTCGATTCTGGCAGGTTCAGTGCGCGTCCGATGATCTTGTTCGGCTCGCCCCGGCATATCCCGGCGAGAATTGCCATCTGTCGTTCACTGAAGTCCGGCGGCTTGAACAAGCGCGTGGTGTCGGCTGTCGCTCGCTGCGGCAGTTCGGCCAGGCCAAGCTCCCTCGTGCTTGCCTCGTCGGAGGCCTTCTCGCTCCGAGCCGGAGTGGCCTCAAGCTCCGGCCCGCCGGATGTGGGCCCGTGGTCAACGATGCTGCGCGGAAAATAAGTGCCGCCATGCAGTACGAATGAGAGTGTGCGAAAAATCAAATCCGGCGGCAGCAGGTTCGAGACGTAGGCCTCGGCGCCGGCCTGCATGGCGGCCATCACATCTCCAGGGTCTTCCCGATCGGCGACAACCACAAGCGCAGCCGCGGGAGCCATCGCGCGCAATACCATGATCTCGGCGAGAACGTCCGAGTGAGAGGAGGCGGCGGCGCCAACGTTCAGGATAACAATGCGGCATTCCGTCTCATTGCGAAGCTTCTGGTGAGCTTCCTCCGGTGAAAGCGGCAACAGAGCTATCTCCTCGGCAGCGGCCCAGCCGCCTAGAAGACTCGTGATGCACGCCCGCCTGAATTCAAGGGTATCAACAACGATCGCGAGATTCGTTTCGGTCGACATGTGGCCCGCTCCGAAGGACTTGCCGCTGGCGGCTCAGAATTGCCGCGCCGGGCACCTTGAATTCACCGACACCATCCGCCGATGTTTTCCGTAGGCCAATATCTTTATCTTTCACACGAACTGTGTGCGCGGCGACAAACACAGCATAGCAGCACTATCGGGCTGACTTACAAGTCGGGTGAATTGCCGTTCAATTTCAGGTTGACTACGGCTTTGTTTCGGTATTTGCACCAGCGGTTTTGATAACAATTAAACGAGCCGTTATGTCGGAGCATCTGACCTATCTTTTGGGCGGCAGCTACGACCATGATTGGTGACTGCGTTCGCGTTCACGCGAACAATTTTCAGTTCGACAACTTTAAGCAGCAGACCGGCAACTCTCACGGTTGCTTTGTCGTTGCATCTGCGGCGATCGTATGCACAGACCTCGTACTCATCTATCGATGCTTTGAGTCGATCTAAAGAGACGATTGGCTGATGCTGCGACCGCGCGCGATACTCGAGTCGCCTTGGCAAGACATGAGGCGCGCGCATCGTACTTCGTCCGGACGAATGACCATGGCACGAGGCCTGTTGAAGGTCGTTGACACATCCGCGTCCGTTGTCGAACGGAAGGCGGTTCCAGAATCCGTGCGTGCCATGTTCATGGGACTGCCGTCTCTCGCGTTCGACTGTCTGCGCCAGGCAATAAGCAGTTGCGGCATCGAGGCTGATACCTATTCCTTCGAAGAAAGCCTTCCCGACTGCACCTCCGGTTATGACGTGTTCCTGATGTTTCTCGTAAGATACGAGCCGAGCATCCAGCCGGTGATACGCCGACGCTTGAACGAGCTGCGTCAACACATGTCCGAGGTTCCCGCACTTGCATTGATCGAGGATGCCGACACCGATGCAGCTGCGCTCCGTCAAATGGGGTTTTCAACGGTGGTGGCTGGTCTGCCGTCGGTGCGCTTCGCCGTGGACCTTGTGCGCCTCATGCTCATCTCGATCCGTCCCGCCGTTGCTGGAAGCGAGATCGCCGCAGGGGTGAATGGCTCCGGCAACGGTCACTTCGATAACGATGGAGCCGTCTGTTTCACCCGCCGCGAGGCCGAACTGCTGGAATTCCTGCGCCGCGGCATGCCGAACAAGATCATCGCACACGAACTCGGAATCTCGCAGAGCACCGTCAAGGCCCATCTTCACAACATCATGGCGAAGCTTCACGCCAAGAACCGGACTCAGGCGATTTGCCTGCTTGGACGGGACGCCGCTCGCAAGAACCCATTCGGTTGAACGACCCGCGGGCCCGATGCGTCATTCGGTTCGAAGGGCGATCACAGGATCGAGCGACGCGGCGCGCTTGGCGGGGTAGTAGCCGAAGGCGATGCCGACGCTCGCCGAGAAAGCCACCGCAATCGCCGCAGCCAGCGGGTCGAGGACGATCGGCCAATCGGCATAGTGCGCGATTGTTGAGGCGATGACGTCTCCCAGGAGAACGCCGAGGATGCCGCCCCCGGTGCAGAGCGCTGCGGCTTCGGCGAGAAACTGAGTCTGAATGTCTCGCGGCGTAGCGCCAATCGCCAGCCGGAGCCCGATCTCGCGGGTCCTTTCAGTGACCGAGACCAGCATGATATTCATGATGCCGATCCCTCCGACGATCAGCGAAACCCCGGCGACCGCCGCAAGCAGGGCCGAAACCGTGCGTGTCGAGGCCTCTTGCGCGGCGACGATCGAAGCCGCAGTCGATACCGTGAAATCCTTGTCTTCCTCGTGCTCGATGTGATGCCGCTGCCGCATCAAGTCGTCGATTTCCTTTGTCGCTCCACTGACCGCCTCCGCGGAGGTTGCGCTCGCCAGGATATAGTCGATGGTGTTGCGGTCGCCTCCGGTGCCGCCGATCAGACGGTTCTTGGCTGTGCTGAGCGGCACGAAGGCCACGTCATCCTGGTTGCTGCCGGCGGCGGCGCCTTTCTCGGCCAAAACTCCAACCACCTTGAGCGGAGCGTTGACGATACGCACCACTCGTCCAACCGGGTCCTCGTCTTCAAACAACTTTTGCGCGACAAGGCTGCCCAGCACGACAGACTGACCGCCGCTTTTTTCCTCGTCACCGGTGAAGAAGCGGCCCGAGGCGAGATGCCATTGCCGAATCGCGAAGTGATCGAGTGTGGTTCCGTTGACGGTAGTGCCCCAGTTCGGTCCGCTGCTGATGAGCCGTGCCTGGCCAGCGACCGATGGCGCCGCGAGGCTCACAGCCGGGAGCTCGCCGATGGCCTCGGCGTCGCCGATTGACAGCGGACGCCGTGGCGCGCTGTCGGGTCGGGCGTGTTTGGCATTGCTGGCGTTGACCACGATTACGTTTGCGCCGAACGAACGGATCTGGTCGCTGACCTTCGATCGCGCGCCGGAACCGATCGCCGCCATACTCGTCATGGCGGCGACCCCGATGACGATGCCGATCATCGTCAGGCAGCTCCGCACCGGCGCCGCAACCAGAGAGGAGCCGGCCAGTCGAGCATAATCCATCAGCTTCATTGCGCGAGCTCTGCCATTGCCTGCGGGGTATCGGCAAGGATACGACCGTCGCTCATCGTCACGGTTCGCGAGGCAAGCCTGGCCAAGGTTGTGTCATGCGTGACCATGATGACAGTGCGGCCCTCCCTGTTGATTGCGAGCAGCACCTCCAAAATCTCCCGCCCGGTAGTGCTGTCGAGTGCACCCGTCGGCTCATCCGCAAGGAGCACATCGGGGTTGGAGACGATCGCGCGCGCAATTGCAGCCCGCTGTTGCTCGCCGCCGGAAAGCAGCGGCGGCAGCTGCGAGGCGCGGTGCCCCAGCCGCACGCGCGCTATCGCATCAAGGGTCCGGCGGCGGCGCTCCGTGCGTGATATTCCGGCGTAAGCGAGCGGCAGTTCGACGTTGTCGATGACGTTTTGTCGCGGCAGGAGGTGGTAGGCCTGGAAGACGAGCCCGATCCGACGATTGCGGATTTGCGCCAGCTCGTTCCGGCTGAAGGTCGCGCAGTCCGTCCCGTCGAACAACAGCGCTCCCGCCGTCGGCCGGTCGAGCAGCCCGATGACGTTCATCAGTGTCGACTTGCCGGAGCCGGATGGTCCGAGGATGGCGACGAATTCACCCGGTCGCAGCGTCAGGGACGTTGCCCGTAGTCCCGGAACGGCCTGCCCGGCCCGGCGAAAGGAGCGCTCGACGTTCCGAAGCTCGATCAGCATGACTATTTGTCGGCTGCGCGGCGGGAGCGACCACTTTTCTCACCAACGATGACAACATCCGTTGGACGAAGGCTGTCCGATGATACCGCGACATTCCGGCCGTCTTCTTCGCCCTTGGTGACGGAAAGTGGGACGGCCTTGCCGTCCCGCAACACCCACACCAACTCCGACCCGGGACCGCTCTCCTTCGCGGCGACCATGGTGGGGTGGTAGCGCAACGCAGCGAGTGGAACGGTGGTCGCGCCGGGTGTGCGGTCTGTCGCGATATTGGCCATCACCGTCATCCCGGGCAGCAGAGTGCCGTCCGGATTGGGGGTCTTCAGGACCACCGTGTAGGTGACGACATTCGACAAGACCTGTGGCGCCATCCGGATCTGCTTGACCTTCGCGGCAAAGGTCCGTCCAGGAAAGGCGTCCACGGTGAAGCTCGCATCCTGGCCGTCTCGAATGGCCGCGATGTCGCTCTCATTGATCCGGGCGTTGATCTCCATATGACCGAGGTCGCCGGCGATCACGAACAGGGTCTTGGCTTCAAGCCCCGTCGCCAGCGTCTGGCCTTCCGTGATGTTGCGTCCGACCACGACGCCGTCGACAGGGGAACGAATTTTGGTGCGATCGACATCGACCATCGTACTGCGCCACTGGGCCTCGAGGCGTCCTGCCGCAGCCCTGGCGCTGTCGAGATCGGCAATCGTCCGATCCAGATCAGCTCGTGCGGCCGAGATGAGACCGGTCTGGTTGGCGAGATTGGCCTGCGCTTCCTGCAGCGAGGATGCCGCGGTGTCGCGCCTGGCCTGCGCATTCTGCACATCCATCGGCGCAGCAACCTGCTGCTCCTGCAGCCATTGCTTGCGCTTGAACTCGCGCTCCGCGGTATCGAGCATGGTTTGCGCGGCGTTCACGCGGGCGGTGAACACTGGAAGCTGATGTTCGGCCTGCCACAGGTCGAAGGTCGCTCGCTTCAACCGAGCCTCGTGGCTCTTGATATCCGACTGAGCTCCCTGAAACGCAGCCCGAGACGCATCGGCGGCAAGTGCATAGGTTTTGTCGTCAAGCTCGGCGAGCACCTGACCTTTCTTGACCTTGTCATTGAAGTCGACCAGTAGCTTCGAGACTTGTCCCGACAGCACCGAGCCGACCTCGATGTTGAGCGCCGGGACCAGGGTTCCGGTTGCCATCACCGTCTTCACGACATCGTCGGTCTTGACCGTCCCCGTGACGTATTGGGTCCCGCCCGCATCACCGGAGAATGCACTCAGCCAACCGGACTCGAGATTCGCGCGCTGCAGATAGGATGTCGCTGGCAGAGCCGCGGCCGAACCGAGCAAAAGATAGGAGATGGCTATCACCCGCATGATTTGCTCCGGTTCGAGGACTGGTCGAGCGGCCGGCTCTCAGCGGCGGCTGTCGTTGTTTCCGGCACCGTTGCCAACGTTGCCGTTGCCGTTTCGGTCTGTCTTGTTGCCATTGCCGTTGTTGTTGCCGACGTTGCCGTTGCCGTTGAAATTTCCCGAGTTGCCGTTGCCGTTGCCGAATCCGATGTTGACCGTTACCGTTGCCGTTTCCACTACCGGCCGCCATCAGCATCAGAATGACGGCCACAGCCACAAGTGCCCCTGCACCGCGCGGGGTGCGCCTGAGCCCGAACAGCCTAGTGGTTGGAGCCACCGTTGAAGTTGCCGTTGAGCGCGCCGCCGTTGCCGTTGCCGTTGAAGCTGCCGTTGCCGGTGCCGACGTTGCCGTTGCCGTTGAAGTTGCCATTGAAGGCTCCGACGTTGCCGTTGCCGTTGAAGGTCGACCCGTTGCCGTTGCCGTTGAGCGCGCCGACGTTGTTGTTGCCGCTGGTCGGGCTTGAATTGCCGAGCCCGTTATAGGCTCCGACGTTGCCCGTGCCGCCGTTCATGTAACCGAGGTTGCCATTCGTTTGTGGCAATCCGTTGCCGTTGCCATTGCCGTTACCGTTGCCGGCACCGGTATTGCTGTTGCCATTCAGGTTGCCGTTGAGGATTCCGACGTTGCCGTTGCCATTGCCGTTGCCGCACCCGAAGCAAGCAGCAAGGCGCATCTGCGGTTGCTGCAGCGGCAACGGGTCAGTCCGGATGACAAATGCTGCTGTGAGCAGCTCTCCCAAGGTAAGCGCGGTAAACACGAACGAGCTTGTCTTCATGGCAAGGGCTCCTCGGGACTGTCACTCTGGAACGATCGACTGAATTCGTTTCGGGGCGGCCCGGCCGGCATACGCGGTCTTGCAAGGACTTGGGGGTGGGGACCGCGTAAGCCGGAAGGCGCCGCTCCGAAATGCGGGCCTACAGGGGATGTCAGCCCCCGGCGGCCCGCGCCGGGTCAGGCTAGTGGTTGTTGTTGCCGTTCAGATTGCCGCTGAACGCACCCAGGTTGCCGTTGCCGTTCAGGTTGCCGTTGAGAATTCCGACGTTGGCGTTGCCGTTCCCGTTACCGTTCACGAAACCGGTATTGAGGTTTCCGTTTCCGTTGCCGTTGAGGGCACCGACGTTGCCGTTGCCGTTCAGGTTGCCGCTGAAAGCACCAGTGTTGCCGTTACCGTTCACGTTGCCGTTTCCGATGCCGACGTTGCCGTTGCCGTTCAGGTTGCCGTTGAAGGCGCCCATGTTGCCGTTGCCGTTACCGTTACCGTTGGCGACGCCGACGTTGCCGTTGCCGTTGCCGTTGCCGCTGCCGATCGAGAACGCGAAGGCTTGCGAACCCACGAGGGTCGAAAGAATGGTGGCGCAAATGATCGCTTTGACCTTAGACATTGAATACTCCTGTTTTAGACCGAAAAGCGACGCGCCGACACCTCGACGCGACCCACGAATGGTTCTCGCAAACAGGCGTTGCGCCAAGCTGTCCTTTCGATTGCGGACTCCCGGGCTAGATCCTGCCTGAAAGGACTAGGCCGGAGCGGCTAGGCCCTGGGGCGGAATCCTTTCCAAGCTGATGCTGTCGGCATAAAGTGTGCATGTCGGTTGTCGAGGTAAGGCGATCGCGATTTGTGGGCGGAGTGATGGGGGGACTTGAGGTCGAGAACGTCGAGCGCGCCTTCTACGGCGTGCATGCCCTGAATGGCGTGTCGCTCAGCGTCGCGCCGCGCGGCATCACCGGTTTGATCGGGCCAAATGGCGCTGGCAAGACCACACTGTTCAATTGCATCTCGGGCGTGATCCCACCCGACCGCGGGCGCATCGTCTTTGACGACCGCGACATCACCGGATTGCGGCCCGATCGCGTCACGTCGGCCGGCCTGATCAGGACGTTCCAGATCGCGCGCGGGCTGTCGCGGATGTCGGTGCTGGAAAATCTCTTGCTCTATGGTCAGCACCAGCCCGGCGAGACGATTTTTCACGCGCTGACGCGGGGTGCCGCGGCGCGCGCTCGCGAAGACGAACTGATGGTCAAGGCGTTGGCGATCGTCGAGCGGCTGAATCTCAGACAGGTGATCTATCATCCGGCGTCCGCACTGTCCGGTGGGCAGAAGAAGCTGCTCGAGATCGGGCGTGTGCTCATGGCCGATCCAAAAATGATCCTGCTTGACGAGCCGATCGCCGGCGTCAATCCGACGCTGGCGCGGGAGATCGGTGAGCATTTGCAGGCCCTCGCTGGCGAAGGGCTGCCGATCCTGCTGATCGAGCATCAGATGGATATGGTGGCGCGGCTCTGCGACCGTGTCATCGTGATGGCCGAGGGACGCTTTCTCACCGCCGGGACCTTCGACGAGATCGCGCGCGATCAGCGCGTGCAGGAGGCCTATATGGGCCGGCGGGCGCGGAGCGCGCACTGATGGCGGAGCTTGAGGTCGCGGGCGTCGTTGCGGGCTATGGCGCCGCCGATGAAATTCTGAAAGGGGTCGATTTTCGCGTCGAGGCCGGCGAGATCGTTTGCATCATCGGCCCCAACGGGGCGGGCAAATCGACGCTGTTGAAAGCGATCGCCGGCCTCTTGAAGCCGAAATCAGGTCGCGTGCTGCTGGGTGATGCCGATATCACCGCGCGGGCGCCGCGCGACATCGCGCGCGCCGGCCTTGCCTACGTGCCGCAGGAAGCCAACGTTTTTCCCTCGCTGACGGTGAAGGAAAATCTCGAAATGGGCGGCTATGTCAGCGCCGGCGCCGTGGCCCAGCGGATCGACGCGGCGTTCGCGCGCTTCCCGGTGCTCGGCACCAAGCGTCGGCATGCGGCGCGCACCCTGTCCGGAGGCGAACGGCAGATACTGGCGATGGCGATGGCGTTGATTGTCGAACCGCGCGTGTTGTTGCTGGACGAGCCGTCGGCCGGCCTCTCCCCGCTCGCGGCCGAACGCCTGTTCGACGCGATCGCCGAGATCAACCGGCAAGGGCTCTCGATCGGGATCGTCGAACAGAACGCGAGCGAGGCGCTCGCGCTGGCGCATCGCGCCTACATTTTGGTCGACGGCAAGAACAGCCGAACCGGCGAGGCGAAGCAACTTGCTGCCGATCCCGACATCCAGCGCATTTTCCTCGGGGGCTGAGTTGCAAGTGCAGACAGGCGACTGTTCGCGAAATTTGCGATTGCCCGGCCACCCGGATCAAGTACCGTCGCGACATGTTCGCGTGTTAGCAAAGAAGGAGGATCCACGTGAAAAGCCTTAATCGCAGAAGCGTTCTCAAAGGCGCCGTGGCGTCCGCGGCCGCGGCCGGCCTGCCCGTGCGCGCCTGGGCGCAGGCCGAGCCGATCAAGGTCGGCATCCTCACGCCCCTGACCGGTGCCGGCGGCAACGACGGCCCGCGCATGCTGAAGGCGATGCAAGCGGTGTTCGAGGAGGTCAACAAGGCCGGCGGGGTGATGGGCCGCCACGTCGAGACCGTGGTCGAGGACGACCAGACCAATCCGGAGGCCGCCGTGCGCGCGGCGCGCAAGCTGATCGAGGTCGACAAGGTGCCCGTCATCATGGGTACCTGGGCGTCGGCCGTGACGTCGGCGGTCGCGCCGGTGTGCTGGGAGAGCAAGACCTTCCTGATGACCGTGTCCGGCGCCGACAGCATCACGCTGCTGCCGCACCAGGGCTTTCTCGTCCGCACGCAACCGAACTCAAAACTTCAGGCGATCGCACACGCGAGCTACATCGCCGGCCTTGGCAAGACGGCGCATCGGCTGTCCTCGGCATCCAGGCGCCGTTCGCGGTGCCCGACCAAGGAACACATCGACAATTACATGAAGACGGTTGGCGGCAGCGTTGTCGGCCAGGTGATCTACGAGAAGGACAAGCCGACCTATCGCTCCGAGATCGATCAGATCATGGCGAGCAAGCCGGACTTCCTCTACCTCAACGGCTATGCGCCCGACACCGTCGTGGTGCTGCGCGATCTGTGGAAGGCCGGCGTCGATCTGCCGAAGTTCTGCCCAGACCTATGCGGTGCCGCAGGCGACGCTCGATGCCAATCCGCCCGAGGTCTCCGAAGGGATTTTGGCCGCGGGACCTTCGGCCGATCTCGACAATGCCGCCTACAAGCTTGCCGCCGACCGGCTTGGTCTGAAGGAGATTGACGGCTATGTCGCGCAGGCAACCGACTGGGCAAGTCTCGCCGTACTCACCGCCGCCAAAGCCAAGGAAGCGAGCGGCGTCGCCTTCAAGGATAACATCCGCAAGATCAGCCAGGGCGACGGCCAGAAGGTCTATTCGGCAGTCGAAGGGCTGAAGTTGCTCGCCGCCGGCAAGGACATCAACTACGAGGGGGCGTCCGGCCCGTGCGACTTCAACGAGATCGGCGACATCACGACCTGTCGCTTCCGATGGTTGCAGGTTCACAGCGGCAAGCTGGAGTTTTTGAAGATCGTATGAGACGCGTCACGGGGAGATAGCCTATTAATATTGGCGCGGCCACAATACGGCTGTTATGCACGTGGCGCAGCTTGTTCTGAATGGCCTGATGGCCGGCACCGTGCTGGCGCTGCCGGCCATCGGTCTCACGCTAATCTTTGCGGTGCTGCGCTTCACCAACTTCGCGCTGGCATCGCTGATGACGATCGGTGCCTATGCCGGCCTCGTCGCCAATGTCAGCTTTGGCATGCCGGTGTATGTGTCGTTGCTCGCGGCCTTTGTCGTGGCCGGTCTGGTCGGCTGGCTCAGCGACGAATTTGTGCTGAAGCCGTTTCGGGCCTCCGGCTTCATCACCACGGCGATCGGCTCGATCGCGCTCACCATCGCGCTCGAGAATGTGGTGCGCTTCATCTTCGCGAACCAGATGCGTGGCTACAATCTGCCGCTGCGTCGCGACTGGGTATTCGACGGCTTGCGCGTCGGACCGCAGCAGGTGGAAAATCTTGCGATCGCGGCCATTGTCGTGCTCGCCTTGACCGCATTCTTGATGGCCACCCGCGCCGGCAAGGCAATGCGAGCGGTGGCCGATAATCCGGCGCTGGCCTCGATCAAGGGCATCGACGTCGACATGGTGGCGCGGATCGTCTCGTTCGTGGCGATGGGGCTTGCCGGCATCGGCGGCATGCTGGTCGGGCTCGATACCACGGTCGATCCGCTGGTCGGCTTCAAGACGATTCTTTCGGTGTTCGCGGCCGCGGTGGTCGGCGGCCTCGGCAGCATTCCCGGCGCGATCGTCGGTGCGCTCGTCATCGGCGTTGGCGAGGAACTGTCGCTGCTCGTCTTGTCACCCGCCTATCGCACCGCGATCGGCTTTCTCGCGATCTTCCTCGTGCTGACGCTGCGTCCGCGCGGCATTCTCGGCGCGCCGGCCTATTGAGGGATCATGGAGCATTACCTGATCGCGATGGCCGTGACCGCCGGGATCTACGCGATCCTGGCGCTCGGCATGAATGTGATCTGGGGCATGGCCGGCCTGATCAATCTCGGGCTGGTCGGCTTCTTTGCAGTCGGCGCCTATACCTCCGCGTTGCTGACGCTGAAGTTCGGCTGGCCGATCGGCGCCGGCATTATTGCCGCAATGATCGTCACATCGCTGGTCGGCATGATCGTCGCGCTCGTCACGGTGAACCTGCGCGGCGACTATCTCGCGATCGTCACGCTCGGCTTTGCCGAGTCGATGCGCATCGTGATGTCGAACGAAATCTGGCTCGCCAACGGCACCGATGGGCTCTCGGGAATTCCGGGGCCGATGCGGCAGGAACTCGGCCCGCACGGCTTCAATCTGTTGTTCCTGGGCATTATCGTCGTCGTCACGTTTGTTCTGTTCGTACTGAGCGAACGGCTCGTCCACTCGCCGTTCGGGCGGGCGCTGCGCGGCATTCGCGACGACGAACAGGTCGTCCAGGTCGCGGGCAAGAACGTCACGCGATTGAAGGTGAAGGCGTTTGCGTTCGGTACCGCGGCACTGGGCCTGGCCGGCGCGCTTTACGGTCACTTCACGAGCTACATCGCGCCCGATCTGTTCGCCCCGCTGCTCACGTTGTACGTGATCCTGGCACTGCTCGCCGGCGGGCTCGGCAACAATAAGGGCGCCGTGCTCGGCGCGGTTGTCGTCGTGTTCTTCCTGGAATTCGACGCGCTTCATCATTCCGCTGCTGCCGTTCGTCTCGGCGGTGCAGGGCGCGGCGCTGCGCGAGATGCTGATTGCGGGGGCGCTGCTGGTGATCCTGCGCTTCTACACCCAGGGCCTCATTCCCGAAAAAATTCAGCAACCGGCCTTGCCTGACCTGATGAAGCGAACAAGCCAAGCGGAGATCAAGGATGTCAAAGCGTGACCTCACATTAAGCGACGTCAGCGCCGTGATGGCTCTGCAGGCGGAGAAACCGGAGCGCGAGACCTACAAGGCGGTCGAGCGGCTGGCGAAGGAGACCTGCGGCTGGCGCTTGCTGACGATCCTCAAGTATGTCGAGAAGGATGCTGTCGTCGAACGGCTCTCGTCGAGCGATGAGAAGGCCTATCCGCTCGGTGGGCGAAAACCGCTCGACAAGATCACCGCAAGCCATGGCGCGATGGAGCATGGCGGCATCTTCCTCGCCGGCACCAAGGCCGATGTGAAGGAAGCGTTCTTCGATCACGAGTTGATCTTCTCGCTCGGCATCACCGCGATCATGAACGTGCCAGTGCGGCACGCGGGCCGGCGGCTGGGCACGCTCAATTTCTGCGGCGAAGAAGGAATGTACGGCGAGCGCGAGATGCAGATCGGCCGGGTGCTGTCGGGGCTGTTGGTGCCGGCGGTGCTGAAGGCGGTCGATAGCTGAGAGGGGTGGTCGCCGAGAAATCCCAATGAATCATGCACGTAAGGGATTTTTCGCGCAGGATTGTCATCTCTTTATGATCGTAAGATCAGAGTCATACAATCATTGAGAAGTTCAGAAAAATCATCCGATATCCAGCCCGAACGGATCATCGGCCGTGTGCGCCGGTTGCGTGAACCAGCGCGCGCCGGTCTCGGTGATGACCATGTGGTCCTCCAGCCGAATGCCGAACTCGCCGTAGATGCAGATCGTCGGCTCGTTCGAGAACGTCATGCCCGGCCGCAGCACAGTCTTGTCGCCTTTCACGAGGTACGGCCACTCGTGAACGTCGAGGCCGATCCCGTGGCCGGTCCGGTGCGGCAGCCCGGGCGTCGCGTAGCCTGGGCCGAATCCACCGCCGGTAATCACGTTTCGCGCCGCGGCGTCAACATCTTCGCACTTGTTGCCGGGCTTTGCTGCCGCGAACGCCGCCGCCTGCGCGGCCTTCTCGAGATTCCAGACATCGCGCTGCCGCTTGTTCGGCGTGCCGAACACATAGGAGCGCGTGATGTCCGAGAGATAACCGTCGACCGGCGCGCCGGTGTCGATCAGCACCATGTCGCCGTCCTTCAGCGTCTGCGGGTAGGGCACGCCGTGCGGATAGGCGGTCGCTTCGCCGAACAGTACCGCGTTGAACGGCGGCACGCCTTCCGAGCCGAGCTTCTTGTGCGCAGCGACGAGAAAAGCCTGCACCTCCGTCGTCGTGATGCCTTCACGCATGATGCGGGCAGCGGCCTTGTGCGCTTCGAGCGTGATGTTTTTTGCCGTCTGCATCAGCGCAAGCTCGTGCTCCGACTTGATCATGCGACAGGCTGCTGTGACCTCGACCGCATTGACGAAGGTATAGCTGTTGCCGGCGCGGCGCAGGCCGTCGAACGTGAAGAACGGCGTCGCCTCATCGACGGCGATGACGCCTTTCGGATGGCCGAGCGAGCGCACGGTTTCGGTGACGACCGCGGTCGGATCCTGGTCCTCCTCCCACACCTCGATCTTGTCGCCGAACGAGGTCATCGTCTTCAGCTTCTCGACCTCGAAGGCCGGCGAGATGTAAACGATGTCGCCCTTGGCCGGCAGCACCGCGGAGTGCATGCGCTCGGTGCGGCGGAAGTTGAGGCCGGCGAAGTAGACCATGCTGGAGGAGACATCGAGATAGAGCGCGTCGATGCCCTTGTCGCGCATGATCGCCTGCGCCCTGGCGATGCGCTTCAGCCGTTCCTCGACCCCGATCGGCGGCACGTCGCCACGCATCGACGTCATCGCGGCGAGTTCTTTTTCCGCGGTCGATCCACCCACACCGATGGTCATTTTTATTGTCCTTTGAAGATTGCGCTGTGGCGATCGGCGTCGCGTCTCAATGCAAGTTGTTCTTGTGGAACCGGCCGCCCTTCATGATGACTGCCAGATGCTTGCCCTGGCCCTGCAGCACCGTGAGATCTTTCAGCGGATTGCCGTCGACCATGAGGAGGTCGGCGAACGCGCCGACCTTCAGGCAGCCGAGCCTGCCTTCCATGCGAAGAATCTTCGCGCCGATCGTCGTGGCAGAGCGGATGATCTCGATCGGCGAGACCACGCGCGCGCGCAAGGTGAATTCTTCCGACTGTTCGACCTGCAACTGCCCGAGCAAATCGGTCCCAAAACCAACGGGAATGCCGTGGCGCTTGCAAATTTCCAGTGACTTCAGCGCGCCGTCGATGACGAGATCGTTCTTCGCCAGCATCTCGGAGGTCATGCCATACTCGGCCGCGCGCTTTTTCATCTCGAAATAGGTGACGAGATTGGCGATCAGGAACATGCCCTTCTCGGCCATCAGTTTTGCGGAGGCGTCGTCGATCAGGTTGCCGTGCTCGATCGTCCGCACTCCGGCATGCGCGGCGCGGGTGATCGCCGCCGGCGTGTAGGCGTGGGCGCACACGTAGCGGCCGAACGCATGCGCCTCTTCAACCGCCGCGGTCACCTCATCGGGTGCAAGCTGCAGGCTGTCGAGCGGATCGTAGGGTGAGGCGACGCCGCCCGACATCATCAGCTTCACGTGGTCGGCGCCCTGGCGCATCTCCTCGCGCACCGCGCGACGGACCTCGGATACGCCGTCGGCAACACCCATCGCGAACACCATGGCGTTGCAGCAGTGGCAGCGCACGCCGAAATCGGTGCGGCGCCGGCTGTCCGAATGGCCGCCGGTCGGGCCGATGGCGCGGCCGGCGATGAACAGGCGGGGGCCGGGGAGCAACCCCTTGTCGGTTGCTTCCTTCAAACCCCAGTCGGCACCGCCGGTGTCGCGGACGCTGGTGAAGCCGCGGTCGAGCATGCCGCGCATCAGCGTTGCGGCCCGCGCGGTCATGAGCGTCAGCGGCACGCTTTCCAGGTTGCGCAGCGAGACCTCGGAGAGCACGACGTGGACGTGGCTGTCGATCAGGCCGGGCATCAGCGTGCGCCCGCCGCAGTCGATTACGTCGGCCTGCGCGGACTTGATCGGCTTGTCGGCAACCTCGCGGATCTTCTCGCCGTCGACCACCATTTCGTGGCCGCCCTGCAGCTCGCCGACCTCAGGGTCGAGCATCCGAAAGTTCTTGAAATGGTAGAGCGCCATCGCCGTTGACCCTTAAAAATTGCAGCTTGCAGGGTCACTCAGACGGCTCCGCCGGTCAAGTATTCCCGGTTGCCCGTTGCCATGGGCCGCCGCCGGAGTGAGTATCACCCTCGAACGACAGATCGCCGAGCGCTTGTGCTCAACTTGAGAGCGCATGATGCCTAACTTAGAGAGTTGGCTTCCGCGGTTCGGTTTGTCATTGAGAGGATGCCGACAGGCAGGATCGAGAACAGGAATGGCAGCAACAAACGCCCAAACCTCCTGGCGCATCGGCTTCGATATCGGCGGTACCTTCACCGACTTTATTCTCGAAGATCGCGCTAGTGGCACCGTGCGCCTGCATAAACGGCTGACATCGGCGCAGGACCCCGCAGAGTCCGCGCTGATCGGCCTTGACGAGCTGACCAAAGCGGCCGGTATCGGCCTCGGCGACGTCAGCGAAATCGTCCATGGCACGACGCTCGTGACCAACGCCATCATTGAACGCCGCGGCGCCAAACTCGGCCTGATCACGACGGAAGGCTTTCGTGACATCCTCGAAATGGGGACCGAACAGCGCTACGACATCTATGATCTGTTCCTGGGCTTCCCCGAGCCATTGGTACCGCGCCATCGCCGCCTCGAAGTACGCGAGCGGCTCGACCGAAATGGCAGCGTGGTTGCGGCGCTGGACGAAGTGCAGGTCCGGGTGGTGGTCGATCAACTGGTCAGCGATGGGGTGGCCGCGATCGCGGTCTGCTTCCTGCACGCCTACGCTAACGATCGGCATGAGCGACGGGTCGCCGAAATCGTGCGCGAACTCCATCCGCAATTGTCGGTCTCGCTGTCGAGCGACGTCGTCGCCGAGCTTGGCGAATACCAGCGCTGCGTGACGACCTGCGCCAATGCCTATGTGCAGCCCTTGATGGCGCGCTATGTCGCGCGTCTCGAGCGCGACCTCCGCGCGCGCGGGTTTCGCGGCGACCTTCGCCTGATGCATTCCGCCGGCGGCCTGGTCTCGCCCGAGACGGCGAGCACGGTACCGATCCGGTTGCTGGAATCCGGCCCGGCCGGCGGCGGCCTTGCCACCGCGCTGTTCGGCGGGCTTGCCGGCAAGTCCGATGTGATTTCGTTCGACATGGGTGGGACCACGGCAAAAGCCTGTTTGATCGAAAACGGGCGCACCGAGGTTGCACCGATGATGGAAGCGGCGCGCGTCCATCGCTTCAAGCGCGGCTCGGGCCTGCCGATCAAGGCGCCGGTGATCGACATGATCGAGATCGGTGCGGGCGGCGGCTCCATCGCGCGGATCGATGAAGTGGGCCTGTTGCGGGTCGGACCGTATTCCGCGGGCGCGGCACCAGGACCGGCTTGCTACGGCAATGGCGGCACCGAGCCGACCGTGACCGACGCCAATCTCGTGCTCGGCTTGTACGATCCGGCCTTCTTTCTCGGCGGTCGCATGCAACTCGACGTCGAAGCTGCACGGACCGCCTTGAAGAAGATCGCGGAGCCGCTGGGCTTGAGCATCGAGGCAGCGGCCGAAGGCGTGCACGCCGTCGTGACGGAAGCGATGGCAGCCGCCGCGCGCGTTCACCTCGTCGAGAAGGGCAAGGACCCCCGCAGCTATTCGATCGTCGGCTTCGGCGGCGCGGGACCTGCCTTTGCGGCCGGCGTTGCCCGCGCGCTCGGCGTGCGCGAGGTCATTGTGCCGCCGGCATCGGGTGCGGCGTCGGCGCTCGGCTTCCTGACGGCGCCGCTATCGTTCGAGACGGCGCGCTCGTCGATCATCGAGTTTGCGGCTGGCTTCGACGCGCCGCGCCTCAACGCGTTGCTCGAAACACTTGAGATGGAAGGGCGCCGCAAGCTTATGGATGTAGGCATCCCGCACGCTGCCGTGCGCGTCGAGCGCATTGCCGACATGCGGCTGGTCGGCCAGATGCACGATATCGCCGTGCCGTTGCCCGATGGTTTGCTTTCCAATCAGACGCTGGAGACGATCCGCGACGCTTTCCACAAGGTTTACGCGCAACGTTATGCCGAGGTGCCGAAAGCGGCGCGCTTCGAAGCCTTGAACTTCCGCGTTCGCTGCAGCGCGCCTGATCCCGAGGTCCGCATCAGCGGCGCGGTTGGCGGTGCGGCAGACAAGATCAAGGGACGCCGCAAGGCCTGGTTCGACGGCCGCACCCAGGAAGTGACGGTGTGGGACCGCTACGCGCTAAAGCCCGGCGATGAAATTGCCGGCCCGGCCATCATCGAAGAACGCGAGGCGACCACCGTGATCGCCGCCGGCGACCGGATCACGGTCGACGACACCTTGAACCTCCGCATCGCCGTGCATGTGCCGGAGGCGCCGTCGGCACGCATCACGACCGAAACGCCGTTGGTTGAGGCGATGGAGCTGATCGAGCGCGATCCGATCTCGCTTGAGATCATGTGGAGCCGGCTTGTCAACGTCACCGAGGAGATGTGGCTGACGGTCTGCCGCACGGCGTTCTCGCTCGTCATTTCGGAGGCGCAGGACTTCGCCTGCGAGCTGCTGGATTCCGATGGTGAGACGCTGGCGCACTCGCCGCGCGCGATGCCCGTTTTCAACCTCACGCTGCCGCGCGCGGTGAAAGCGCTGCTCGCGGCCTATCCGAAGGAAACGCTGAAGCCTGGCGACGTGCTGGTCACCAACGACCCCTGGCTGTGTGCCGGCCACCTGTTCGATATCGCCGTGGTCACGCCGGTGTTCAATGGCGACAAGATGGTCGGACTGACCGGCACGGTTGGCCATGTGTCAGATATCGGCGGCACCAAGGACTCGCTGCACGCCCGCGAGATCTATGAGGAAGGTCTGCAGATCCCGCCGATGAAGCTTTATGAGGCGGGCAAGCCGAACGAGACCCTGCATCGGCTGATCGCCGAGAACGTCCGCAACAGTCACCAGGTGCTGGGCGATATCCAGTCGTTCGTCGTCGCCAACACGCTCGGCGCGCAGCGGCTGCAAGCGTTGATGCGCGACTACGGCTTGCAGGATCTGCGCGCGCTCGCAGCGGTGGTGCAAGGCCGTTCCGAGAAGGCGATGCGGGAGGCGATCCGTGCGCTGCCCGACGGCGTCTACAGCAGCACGATCACCAACAATCCGCTCGGCACGCCGATGACGTACCCGGTCGCGTTGACCGTGAAGGACGACGCCATCACGGTCGACTTTGCCGGCGCGCCGCCCGAGGTGCCGCAGGGCGGTCTCAACTCGACGCTCAACTACACCGCGGCGCACGCGACCTATCCGCTGAAGTCCATGTTGACGCCAAATGTTCGCGGTAATGCCGGCTGCTATCGGCCGTTCACGGTCGAGGCCCCGGAAGGTTCGATCCTGAATTGCAGGAAGCCCGCCGCGGTCAACCTGCGCACGCGCACCGGCTGGTACCTGGCGCCCAACATCTTCCGTGCGCTGGCGGCGGCTGCGCCGCGCCAGGTCCAGGCCTTCACCGGACTGCCGCTCGCGGCCAACGTCTACGGCCGGCTCACCGACGGCACGATTTATTCGGACCTGCTGTTCATGGGCGGCGGGCAGGGTGCTTCCGCTCACGGCGACGGCAAGTCCGGCATGCTCTACCCGACATCTGCCGCCAACACCTCGATCGAGATGTTCGAGAGTCGCGTTCCCGTGCTGGTGCTGGAAAAAAGCTTCATTACGGATTCCGGTGGCGCTGGCGAATATCGCGGGGGCCTGGGTCAGCGCGTGCGCGTGCGCCGTCTTGTCACTGACGGGCAGACGACGCAGGTTTCGGTTTATCCGGAGGGCGTGGGCTTGAGCCCCGAAGGTCTGTTCGACGGCCGCCCGGGCGGCATGGCGCGGGGCGCGGTGTACGACCGCTCCGGCAAGCTGAAGCGCGACTGTGGCACCGGCGAACTCGTCCAACTCGCCAACGAGGACGACGTGATCGAAATGGTGCTGCCGGGCGGCGCGGGATATGGTGATCCGCGAAAGCGGCGGCGAACGTCGATCGAGAGCGACATCGCCGAAGGTTGCATCACCAAGGAAAAAGCGAGATCGGATTACGGTTACAGTCCGGCGGCGATGACCGCCGCGGAATAGAAGACGTTAGGTATAACTCGTCATTGCGAGGAGCGAAGCGACGAAGCAATCCAGAGTCTAGTGTCGTGGCCCCTGGATTGCTTCGCTTCGCTCGCAATGACGATAATCGAGGGTCAAAACTCAATCGGAGGGTTCCAAATGCTGCTGATTTCGAGACGTGCAGTGTTGGCAGGGGCCGGAGCCGCAGCGGCTTCGTTGTCGCTGTCCGACATTTCGCTTGCACAAGGTGCGCGCAAGGTCCTGATCATCGCTTCGGGCCAGGACATCCCGAACTTCGATCCGCACGTGACGACGGGATATTCTCCTGCCTGGATGATGCGCAATGTTTACGACAGCCTGGTGCGGGTCGAGGGCAACCCGCCGCAACCGGTGCCTGGTCTTGCGCAATCCTGGACGACGTCACCTGATGGCATGACATTCACGTTCAAGCTCAACCCAGCGGCCAAATTCCACGACGGCTCGCCTGTCGATGCGGCGGCAGTCAAGTACTCGTTCGATCGCATAAGGCGACTGAAGAAGGGTAACGGCTGGATGGTTAATTCGGTGCTCGGGCCTGACTCGGTCACGGTGATCGATCCGACCACGGTCGAGTTCAAGCTGGTCAAGCCGTTCGTCGCCTTCCTGCAGGTGTTGCCGTGGCAATGGATCGTCAATCCGAAGTCGGTCGAGGCCAACAAGGCCGCCGACGACGGCCAGGCCTGGCTTGGCGCCAACATCGCGGGCTCCGGCGCCTTCGTCCTGAAACGATCTGAGCCCGGCAATCTGTACGAGCTCGAGCGCGCACCGGATGCCTGGCGGAAGGGCGGCGGCAACGTCACAAACGTGATCTGGCAGATCGTTCGCGAGACCGTGAAGCAACGCAACATGATCCAGGCCGGCCAGGTTCACATGGCGATGGACCTGACGTCGGAGGATATGGATGCGCTGAAGGGCAAGCCCGGTGTCGACCTGATCATCGAGCCGGAATTCCGTACCTTCTCGATCAAGATGAACACCGAGAACGGGCCATTGAAAGACATTAACCTGCGCCGCGCAGTGTCCTACGCGTTCGACTACAACGCCATGCTCGAACTCGCCGGCTACGCCGACCTGATGACCGGCCCGCTGCCGAACGGCATCTTTGGCTTCGACAAGGATCTCCAGGTGCCGCGCACTGATCTTGCAAAGGCCAAGGAATTCCTGGCCAAGAGCGCGACCCCCAACGGCGGGTTCAAGCTGACGATCGAGCACGTCACGGGCCTCGAACAGCAACGGCGCTGGTGCCTCGTGCTGCTCGACAGCCTGAAGAAGCTGAACATCGATCTCGACATCAAGCCGATGGTCTGGCCCGATATGGTGGCGTCGACCAAAACACCGCAGACCGCGCCGGACTTCTTCCCGGTTTACCAGACCGCCAACTTCGGCGACCCCGACAACATCGCGTTCGCGGCTTACAACTCGGTCAACAACGGCAATTGGCAGAACATGGTCTACAAGAATCCCAAGGTAGACCAGCTGATCGAACAGGGTCGCGCCGAGACGGATCAAGCCAAGCGCGCGGCGATCTACAAGCAGCTGCAGGAGCAGATCGTGGCCGACGCGCCCGATATCTTCGGCGTGCTCGAGAAGCGCAAGCTCGCGATCCGGTCGGACGTGCAGAATTTCAAGTTCGTGCCGGTCGCATCGAATGCACCGGAGCTGTTCGACCTGTCGCTGAAGTCGTGACGGGGGGGTTGACCTTAGTTGTCTGCACTCAGCTCGCGTCGTGTTCGGTCTGTCCTCCCCCGCGAAGCGAAGGCGTAGCGGGGGAGGGGGACCGCCCGAAGGGCGGTGGAGGGGGCACGCTGCATGTGCCTCCTGCACTCCTTCACGCAATGCTCAAAAGGCCCCCACCACCATGCTTCGCATGGTCCCCCTCCCCCGCTTCGCAGGGGAGGAAAGCAAGAGCCGATGCGCCCGCGCGGGGATTTGGTCGCACGTCGCGATTTGCTAGTGTGTCATAAATGCTGCGCTTCGTCGTTCGCCGCGTCGTGCTGTTGATCCCGGTGTTCATCGGGCTGTCTCTCCTTGTGTTCGTCATCGGGCGCATCTTGCCGGGCGATCCGGTTCAACTTGCAGCCGGGCCGCAGGCGACCAAGCAGGAGATCGAAGCGCTGCGCGCGGAATTTGGGCTCAACCAGCCGCTGATCGTGCAGTACGTCAACTACGCCAGGGGGCTCGCTACCGGCGACTGGGGCCGCTCGATTCAATCGCGACAACCGGTGCTCACCGAGCTCAGGGCCTATCTGCCGGCGACACTGGAGCTCGTGATCGCCGCAATGGCCGTCGCCATCGTGGTCGGCATTCCCGCCGGGCTGATTTCAGCCGTTTATCGCGACCGCTGGCCTGACGTTGCCTCGCGCGCCATCTCGCTTGGCGCGATTTCGATCCCGCGTTTCTTCCTTGGCCTGTTGTTGCAGCTGGCATTCGCCATGTGGCTCGGCTGGCTGCCGCTCGGCGGCCGGCTGCCGATCATCCAGTCACCGCCGCCGCACTGGACCGGCTTCTACACCGTCGATGCGCTGATTGCAGGCGACCTCGGCACCTTCTGGCTGGTGCTGCAGTATCTGGTGATGCCGGCGGTCGCGCTATCGCTGTCGCCGCTTGCAACCATCACCCGCATGATGCGCGCCTCGACGCTCGAAGTGCTGTCGCAGGATTATGTGTTGACGGCGCGCGCGCTCGGCCTGTCGCAACGCCTCATCATATTCAAATATGTGCTGAAGAACGCGCTGTCGGCGAGTCTCACCGTGATCGGTTTGTATTTTGGCTGGCTGCTCGGCGGCACGGTGCTGGTCGAAACCGTGTTCGACTGGCCGGGCATCGGCCTCTACGCGACCAAGGCGATCACCACCCAGGACTTCATGCCTGTGATGGGCGTGACGCTGTGCATCGGCATGGTGTTCGTCACGGTGAACTTGCTGGTCGATCTCGCCTACGGGCTGATCAATCCGAAGGTGTCGCTCGAATGAGCGCGGTGTCGGAGCTGACGCGGTCGGATCGAGCCGAGGCGTGGGCAACGCGGCGCGACGCCTGGAAGCGCGGCCTCTATCGCTTTCGTGGCTCGATGCTGTCGCTGGTCGGATTCGCAATCTGCGCGTTCCTGCTTCTCGTGGTTCTCGTCGGCCCGTCGCTGGTGCCGTTTCCGGAACACATCGTCGGCGGGATCGCGCCGCGTGAGCGTTTCCTGGCCCCGTCCCTGACACATCTGTTCGGCACCAATGAGCTGGGTCAGGACGTGTTCTCGCTTGTCGTCGCCGGAACCCGGGTCTCACTGCTGTGCGGGCTTGCGGTGGTGCTGGTCGGCGCCAGTGTCGGCACACTGCTCGGCGCGATCTCGGGCTATTTCGGCCGCTGGGTCGACGAGATCATCATGCGGCTCACCGACCTGATGCTAACCATTCCCGGATTGATCCTGGCGATGGCGGTTGCTGCCGCGCTCGGTGCCGGCACCGCCAACATGATCATTGCAGTCTCATTGTCGTGGTGGCCGGGATTTGCGCGGCTCGTGCGCGGCGAGGTGCTCGCCAAGAAGGAAGAGACTTTTGTGCTCGCGGCGCGAAGCCT
Source organism: uncultured Alphaproteobacteria bacterium (assembly GCA_963763485.1). Taxonomy (GTDB): domain Bacteria; phylum Pseudomonadota; class Alphaproteobacteria; order Rhizobiales; family Xanthobacteraceae; genus CAWCKS01. Next base: position 1,229,342 of record CAVXOW010000005.1, read on the forward strand.
CGGCGCTTCGAATACGCGCCTGCTGGTCAAGCACATCCTGCCGAATATTTTTGGCCCAGTGATTGTGAAGATGTCGCTCGACATGGGATTTGCGATTCTCACCGTCGCGGCGCTCGGCTTCATCGGCATCGGCATCAAGCCGCCGACACCGGAGTGGGGCTCGCTGCTCGCGATCGCACGCGGCTATATGCCGGAATACTGGTGGACGGCGGTGTTTCCGGGGTTCGCGATCTTCCTCGCGGTGTTCGGCTTCAACCTGCTTGGCGACGGCTTGCGCGACGTCCTCGACCCGAAGTCGAGGCGCTGACCAGAAAATGGCGCTGCTCGAGATCCGCGATCTGCACCTGAGCATGCGCAGCTACGACGGCGAAACGCATGTGCTCAATGGCATCGATCTCGCGCTGGAGCGCGGACAAATCCGCGGCCTCGTCGGCGAGACCGGTTGCGGCAAGTCGCTCACCGGCTTGTCGGTGTCGCGTCTGGTCCCGACGCCGCCGGGCCGCTATTCGCGCGGCGAGATCATCTTTGACGGCCGGAATCTGATGGCGCTGGATGACCGCGCCATGCGCAAGCTGCGCGGCAAGCACATCGGCATGATCTTCCAGGATCCAACGACGAACCTGAACCCGGCGTTTCGCGTGGGCGAGCAGATGGTCGACGTGGCCTTGCACGCTGCAGCGAGCAACGACGAGATTCTGGGTCTCGCATCGGCCGCGTCGCGGCGCGAGAAACGGGCGGCTGCGCATCGTCTTGCCGTCAAGATGCTGCGCAAGGTCGGCATTCGCGATCCAGATTTGCGGGTCAATGACTACCCGCACCAGTTCTCCGGCGGCATGCGCCAGCGCGTGCTCATTGCGATGGCGTTGATTGGGCGGCCAGACCTGCTGATCGCCGACGAACCGACGACGGCGCTCGATGTCACGGTACAGGCGCAAATCCTCAAGCTCATCCGCGACCTTGTCGCAGAGCTCGATCTCGCGGTGCTGTTGATTACTCATAACCTCGGCGTCGTCGCCCAAGTCTGCTCGCACGTTTCGGTCATGTATGCCGGTAATATTGTCGAGGACGGCGAAGTGCAGTCTGTCTTCAAGGAGCCGCGCCATCCTTATACTGCGGCTCTCCTTGCGGCGGTGCCGCGGGGTCATCTCGAGCGGGGCGCGTTGAAGGGCTTGCCGGGTGTCGTTCCGGACCTGATCAAGCCGCCGCCGGGTTGTCGCTTCGAGCCGCGCTGCGCGCTCGCGATACCCGCCTGCACGGCCAGCCGGCCGCCACTGATCGCGGTCGGGTCCAGCCACCATGCCGCGTGCATTCGGCTGAACGAGCGCGCGCCATGACGCTGCTGGTCGTCGAGGGCGTCCGCAAGATCTACCGGCCGCGCAAGCGCGATGCCGAGGTGGTGGCACTCGACGATGTATCCCTGGCGATCGAGAGCGGCGAGTGCCTTGGACTGGTCGGCGAATCCGGATCAGGCAAGTCGACCTTGGCGCGGCTCATTCTGGCGCTGGAAGCGCCGTCGGCCGGCACCATCAGCTATCGCGGCGAGGACCTTGCGCGGCTCTCGGCGGCAAGCCTGCTCCGCCTGCGCGAGAAGATGCAGATCGTGTTTCAGGATCCCCACGCCTCGCTCAACCCGCGCATGAGCGTCCACGACATCGTTGCCGAACCGCTCGTTATTCATCAGCGCTACCGACCGATGTCGGGACGCGCCCGTCGCGATCGTGTCGTCGAACTGCTCACGACCGTCGGCCTCAAGCGCGACCATTTGTGGCGGTTTGCGCACGAGTTTTCCGGTGGACAGCGCCAGCGTATCTGCATTGCGCGAGCGCTGGCGCTCGAACCGGAGTTCCTGATTCTCGACGAGCCGACGTCGGCGCTCGATGTGTCGGTGCAGGCGCAGGTCCTCAACATGCTGCAGGAGCTGCAACAGCGGCTCAACCTCACGTACCTTTTCATCAGCCACGATCTCGGCGTCATCAGATATATGGCAGACCGGGTCACCGTGATGCAGCATGGCCGGATCGTCGAGACCGGCGCGACGGAGGCCGTCTTCCATGCGCCGCAGACCGACTATGCGCGGAGCCTGATTGCCGCGAGCCGCGGAAGCGACTTGGATGTGATCCGATAATCGCGCATCCAGGGCGCCCACGAGTGGCGGCCGGCCGCCAAGTTGATATAGAGTTGACTATAGAAAAGAAGCCGCGACATCGGCCGAATTCGAAAGGACCGCCTGCCAAGACGATCATCAAAACAACAAACGACCGGGAGGATGACCTGTGGCTCTGAAAACACCGCAACAATATGTCGAGAGCCTGCGTGACGGACGCGTGACCTTTTGGGCCGGCGAGAACATTGCCGACATCACCACCCACCCGCGGTTCAAGGTGCCGATCGAGCTGACGGCCGCCGACTACGAATACGATTCCCCCGAACATGGCGATCTCGCGGCGCTACAAGGCCGAGGACGGCAGCGAAGCCCATCGCATCTACCAGGTGCCGCGCAGCGCGGACGATCTCGCAACGCGCATCGAGATGATGAAGCACACCTCGATCGGCACGCTGGTCTCGGGCGTCTACATGGCGCTGATGAGCGTCAAGGACGAGGTCGCGCTGGTCAACCCGCAGTACGCTGAGAACATCGAGCGGATGTATCGCTACTGCCGCGACAACGATCTGCGCGCCGCCGAGGTGATCACCGATCCCAAAGGCGACCGCAAGCGCCGCGCGCACGAGCAGGACGATCCCGATCTCTACGTGCGCATCGTCGACCGCAACAAGGACGGCATCGTGGTGCGCGGCGCCAAGCTGCACATCACGGCGGCATCGCTGGTGCACGAACTGGTGGTGATGCCGACCAAGGGCATGCGCCAGGACGAGAAGGACTATGCCGTGTCCTTCTCGATTCCGGTCAACGCCAAGGGCGTAAAGATCATCAACCGCTCGTTCGCGCCGGCCGAGCTGAACGCCTTCGACTATCCGGCGAGCTCGCACCACAGCATGCCGGAAGGGCTTCGTCGTGTTCGACGACGTGTTCGTGCCGTGGGACCGCGTGTTCCTGGCCGGCGAGGTGCAGCTGGCAAGCCGGCTCGCCCAGTCGCTCGGCCTGTGGGAGCGCACCGGCGGCGTGGTCGAGGCGGTGCGGATGTCGGAGCTGTTCGTCGGCCTCGCCCAGCTCGTCACCGAATATCAGGGCAAGGACACGCGATCCGACCGCGCTCAACTCCATCTCCGAGCTGATCACCTACGCCGAGATGCTGCGCATGAGCCTCGACTACGCCTGCCGGCACTACGAGACCACGGCGTCGGGAATGATCTATCCCAACACGCTCGCGATCAACGCCGCCAAGTACTACTACGCGGCGAACTATCACCAGACGGTGCGCTACCTGCACGACCTCGGCGGCGGTCTGGTGCTGACGCTGCCGCTCGAAGCGGACCTGCGCAACGAGGAGTCCGGCAAATACATCCGCAAATACCTGCACACCAAGGCGGGACGTCGACGTCGAGAACCGCATGCGGGTCTACAACATGATCCGCGACCTGACGGCCGACGCCTATGGCGGCTGGCAGTTCGTGGTGGCGCTGCAGGCCGGCGGCGGGCTCGCGGCGCAGCGGATCATGATGAACCGCACCTACAATCTGGCGCAGGCCAAGGAGCGTGCGTTGCGGGCGGCCGGCGCAAAGATAGCCGCGCGGCCGAAGGCGCAGGCCGCCGAGTAGCATTCACGACGACGAGCACGAAGCTAGAGTCCCAGGGAGAGAAAGATGTCGTTTTACCGAGGCATGGTTTGCGAGAACGTCACGATCAAAGGCGACCAGGGAACGCCGATCACGGCCTACACGGCGAAGCCGTCAGGCGCGGGGCCGTTTCCGGGCGTGGTCCTTGTCCATCATCTGCCGGGCTGGAGCGAGTTCTACATCGAGACGACGCGGCGCTTTGCGCATCACGGCTATCTCGCGATCTGCGCCAACCTCTATGAGCGCACCGGCCAGGGCAACCCGGACGACGTTGCTGCAAAAGTGCGTGCCGAGGGCGGCATTCCCGACGCGCAAATGGTCGGTGACACCGAAGCTGCGGTGAAATGGATGCGCGCGCAGTCCGGCCACAACGGCAAGGTCGGCATCATCGGCTCCTGCTCCGGTGGCCGGCACGCTTACATCTACGCCTGCCAGAAGAAGGACGTCGACGCCTGCGCCGACCTGTGGGGTGGTCGCGTCGTGATGGGCAAGGAAGAGCTCAATGCCAAGACCCCGGTCGCGCCGATCGACATGACCAAGGATCTGTCGTGTCCGCTGATCGGCATCTTCGGCAACGACGACCGTGCGCCGAGCCCCGAGCAGGTGAACCAGCACGAGGCCGAATTGAAGAAGCTGGGCAAGACTTACGAGTTCCATCGCTACGATGGTGCCGGTCATGGCTTCTTCTACTGGCACCGCCCGCTGTATCGGCCGGAGCAGTGCATGGACGCCTGGGGCAAGCTGCATGCCTTCTTCGGCAAGCATCTTTCGAAGTGAGGGGCTTTTGACATGTGCACATCGATCATCGAGATCGTCGGCGCCGAGGGCATGGCCAAGCGCGAAGACAACTGGTTTGCGCTGTCGCATGCGGTGGTCGCCTATGATCATGCGCGTCACGCGCCGCTCGGCGACGTGATCACGCTCGACTTCATCAACACCGATCTCGATCCCGGCGCGCGCGCGGGGATCGAGCTGACGCTGAAAACGGCCAAGGAACTGCGCGCCGCGCTCGATCGGGCGATTGCCGCCGCCGAGTTCGAGGAGGCGGAGGTGCGGGGCAAGGGCGCGGTGCCATCGATTGTTCGCGCGGCGTGATGGAGGCACGCGCGTGACTGACGGTGTTGTAACCAACGGAGCAGCGCGGCCGATGCTGTTCCAGCCGTTCACCATTCGCGGCCTTACTTTGAAGAATCGCCTCGTCGTGCCGCCGATGGTCCACTACCGCTGCGAGGCAGGGAATACCTGCGGGACGTTTCATGTCGTGCATCTCGGTCGCTACGCCCTGGGCGGCTTCGGACTCGTCTTCGTCGAGGCGACGGGGGTCGAGGAGATCGGCCTGATCAACGAACACGACCTTGGCATCTGGAACGACGTGCAGGTCGAAAGTTTCAAGCCGCTGATCGCCTTCATGAAGCGACAGGGCACGGCGATTGGCATCCAACTCGCGCACGGCGGCCGCAAGGCATCCTCGCAAACCGCGATGCAGGGCATGGGGCCGTTGACCGAGGAGAATCTGAAGGCGGGCGCAAAAATCTGGCAACCGGTCGGGCCGACGTCAGAGCCGGTCGCCAAGGGCTGGCTGACGCCGCGGCAACTGACGACCGCCGAATGCCGTGCGATGGTGGGCACCTGGGCCACTGCGGCGCGAAATGCGGTGAAGGCCGGGTTTGATACGATCGAAATTCACGCCGCCCATGGCTACCTGCTGGCATCATTCCTGTCGCCGGTCTCGAACACGCGCAACGACGAGTATGGCGGCGACCGGACGGGGCGCATGCGGCTGCCGCTCGAAATCGCTGAAGCCGTCAGGCGAGAGATGCCTGCGTCGATGCCATTGTTCCTCCGCGTTTCCTCAGTCGACGGCACGCAGGAAGGCTGGAACATGGATGATACCGTGGTCTTCGCCCGCGAGTTGAAGGCGCGCGGGGTCGACGTGATCGATTGTTCCTCCGGCGGAATTTCGGGCGCTGCCACCGCGGCGCAAGTGACGCGCGCGCTCGGCTTCCAGGTGCCGTTCGCCGAGCGCGTACGCAAGGAGGCTGACATTCCGACCATGGCGGTCGGCATCATTCTCGAGGCGCGGCAGGCCGAGGCGATCCTCGAGAAAGGCCAGGCCGATCTCATCGCAGTCGGGCGCCAGTCGCAGTTCAATCCCAACATCGCGCATCACTGGGCGCACGACCTCGGCATCAACTCACGTTTCGAGGAGTGGTCGCCCGAGTTCGGCTGGTGGCTCGAGAAGCGGATCAGGACGATGGACGGATTCGCGACGCCGACCGGTATCGTGACGCGGCGCCAGAGCGCGATCGGATCAGGCTGAATCGCTATCCGCGGTTCGTCGGCGAAATCGCGGATCGATCAAGCGCCGAAACCCTCGTTCGCGCATGCACGCCTGGAACTATTGTTCCACCCGGCATTCCGACTTGACTGACACATATCTCGGTGGTTATACGTCAATCAATAACCATTGGGTTATCTGTTTCGATGTCGAAGACTCAAGACGTGCTGTTCAGAACGCTGGCCGATCCAACTCGGCGGGCCATCTTCGAACGATTGTGCCGCAATGGCGAGCAAACGGTCGGAGCGCTAACGGTTCGGGCCAAAGTCTCGCAACCGGCCGTCTCGAAGCATCTCAGGATTCTGAAGCAGGCTGGGCTGGTGCGCGACCGCCATGAAGGCCGGCAGACCCACTACAGCGCCCAGCTCGGTGCGCTGGCTCCGCTGATCGACTGGACAAGCCAAATGGCCGGGTTCTGGGAGCGCCGGTTCGACGACCTCGAAGATTTGCTGAAAAGGATGGACCAATGAACGAAACGTCGGCCAAAACCCGTTCCGTCGTCGTCGAACGTGACATCCCTCATCCGCCGGAAAAGATCTGGCGTGCGCTCACCCAACCGCACTTGATCGAGGAGTGGCTGATGAAGAACGACTTCGCGCCTGTGGTGGGGCGCCGTTTCAACCTTCAGGCTGACCAGCCCAACTGGAAGATGATGCTGGACTGCGAGGTCCTGGCCGTCGAGCCGAACAAGAAGCTCTCCTACACCTGGAATTTTGCGAGCGACGATGCGGCGCTCGGCTTGACGAGTGTGGTGACCTGGACGCTCACACGGACGAGTACGGGCACCCGTCTATGCATGGAGCAGTCGGGCTTCCGACCAGATCAAAGGCAGGCCTACGGCGGCGCCAATGCTGGATGGCCCAGGTTCCTTGCGGCCCTCGAGCAGGTTCTGGCGCGGATCGATTGACGTCTGTCGTATTGCGAGTAAGGCCGTGTCGCCCGATCGGCTTCCGCTCGTCACCTTGAAAGGAGGTCCCAATGAACTCGAATATCTGGATTCGTCAGATCCACCGTTGGCTGTCGATTGCCTTTACGCTGGCCGCCATCGTCAACATCGTCGCCATGAGCCAGAAGCAACCGGCCCTCTGGATTGGCCTCCTGGCGCTGCTTCCGCTTACCTTGCTGCTGATCACTGGTCTGTACATGTTCGTGCTGCCGTATCTTGCCAAGCGACAGCAATCATGACGAAAGCTGCAACGACCACGAAGACGAGCAAGAGCGGCTCGAAGGATGCAGAAGGAGGATCGTCCGCCTCCAAGCTGATCGACGCGAGGATCAAGGAGCTGGGCGACTGGCGCGGCAAGATCCTGAGCCGGCTCCGCGCCTTGATCAAGGAAGCAGATCCGGAAGTGGTCGAGGAGTGGAAGTGGCGAGGAGTTCCGGTGTGGTCGGACGCCGGCATCATCTGCACGGGCGAGACCTACAAGAGCGTCGTGAAGATGACCTTCGCCAAAGGCGCCTCGTTGGAGGACCCTTCAGGCCTCTTCAACTCCAGCCTCGAAGGCAACACCAGGCGCGCCATCGACGTTCACGAGACCGACAAGATCGATGAAAAGGCGTTGAAGGCTCTCGTTCGCGCCGCCGTAACTCTGAACAGGTCCAAGGCTCAACGCTAGTTCACGGAATTTCGCGGCAGCGAGGGGCCTTGCTGCCTTCGGTGCCGTCATGCGCCGCTTTTCTCCACATTGCATTGTCCTGAGGCAAGTGCTCAGTATGCTGTGAAGCCAAGGCGTGGGTAGCAAGCCGGAGGAAAGCCCCATGGAGCACGCAGTTGCAAAAACGCCGGAGCGCGAGGCGTTCTATCGCAAGATCGACGGCGACAGCATGACCGCGCTGTGGAACGTGATGAACGATCTCATCACGCCCGAGCCGAAGAGCCCGTGCCGGCCGCACGTCTGGCGGTTCGACACCATCCGCGATCGCATGATGGAGGCAGGCAAGCTCATCACCGCCAAAGAGGCCGAGCGCCGCGTTCTGATCCTGGAGAATCCGGGCTTGCGCGGCCAGTCAAAGGTCACAACCTCGCTCTATGCCGGCATCCAGCTCGTCATGCCGGGCGAAGTCGCACCGGCGCACCGGCACAGCCAGTCGGCGCTGCGCTTCATCCTGGAGGGCAGGGGCGCTCACACCTCCGTCGACGGCGAACGCACGCACATGGAGCCCGGCGACTTCGTCATTACGCCCTCGATGACCTGGCACGATCACGGCAATGAGACCACAGAGCCGATGTTCTGGCTCGACGGCTTGGACATTCCAATGACGCAACTACTCGACGCATCGTTCTCTGAAGGCATGGCACACGACGAACAGCCGATCACGCGCCCGGCCGGCGACAGCTTCGCGCGCTACGGCCATAACCTGCTGCCGGTCGATTTCAAGCCGACCGCAAAGACCTCGCCGGTGTTCAACTATCCCTATGCGCATTCGCGCGAAGCGCTTGAGACCGCGAAGAAGTCGCAGGCCTGGGATCCCTGCCATGGCTTGAAGCTGCGCTACGTCAATCCGGCCACCGGCGAGTTCGCCATGCCGACCATGGGCACCTTCCTGCAGCTGTTGCCGAAAGGATTTCGTACCGCACGCTACCGCTCGACAGACGCGACCGTGTTTGCGGCGATCGAAGGCCGTGGCCGCTCAAGGGTCGGAGAGCAGGTGCTCGAATGGGGCCCGCGCGACATCTTCGTGGTGCCGAGCTGGCACTGGGTGACCCATGAGGCTGACGACGAGGCAGTGCTGTTCAGCTTCTCCGACCGCCCGGTGCAGCAGAAGCTCGACCTGTTCCGCGAAGACCGCGGCAACGCTTGAGGACCCCAGGGGTCTAAACCGTGAGCCGGCGCGTCACATGAACGCGCCGGGCAGAGCGTTGACGCGCCAACAGCGGCTGCAATATAGTGCATGTGCACAATGCTACCGCCGACAACAACGATAATGATGGCGGCTTTCAACGGGAGGGGACTTATGAGAACGACCGTAACGACGCTGCTGTCGGCCTGCGCCATTGTCGCACTGGCGACCAGTGCCGCCGTGGCGCAGACCAAGACCGTGAAGATCGGCTTCATATCGACCTTCTCGGGGCCGACGGCAGCGATTGGCAACGACATGCGCAACTCGTTCGAGCTGGCGCTCGATCATCTTGGCCGCAAGATCGGCGGGCTGCCGGTCGAGGTCATCTATGAAGACGACACGCAGAAGCCCGATGTCGGCAAGCAGAAGAGCGAAAAGCTCGTCGAATCCGACAAGGTCAATTTCGTTGTAGGTTACATCTGGTCGAACGTGCTGCTGGCCTCGATCAAGCCGGTCATCGACTCCAAGACATTCCTGATCAGCACCAATGCCGGCCCCTCGCAAATCGCCGGGGAATTGTGTTCCGAGTATTTCTTCTCAACCTCGTGGCAGAACGACCAGACACCGCAGGCGATGGGCGAGTACATGAACCAGAAGGGCGTGAAGTCCGTGTACTTGATCGGCCCGAACTACGCCGCGGGCAAGGACATGCTTGCTGGCGTGGCCTCCACGTTCAAAGGTCGAGTCATCAGCCAGGGGCTGACAAAATGGCCGGACCAGCTCGATTTCTCGACTGAGCTGTCGAACGCCCGCGCAGCCAAGCCTGATGCGATCTTCGTGTTCTACCCCGGCGCGGCCGGCGTGCAGTTCCTGAACCAGTACGCGCAGTCCGGCCTCAAAGGTCAGATCCCGCTCTACACTGCCTTCACGATCGACGAGACGACCTTGCCATTGCAGAAGGAGAACGCGCTCGGCGTGCCGGGTGCGCAGGAATGGGTCAACGACCTGCCGAACGAACAGAACAAGAAGTTCGTCGCCGACTATCGCGCGAAGTATCCTCCGGCGCGGCCGTCGTTCTACGGCGCGCAGAGCTATGACGCGGCGATGCTGATCAACTCGGCTGTCACCGCCGTGAAGGGCAACCTCGACGACAAGGACGCCTTGCGCAACGCGCTGCGCAAGGCGGATTTCAAGTCGGTCCGCGGTGCCTTCAAGTTCGGCAACAACCAGATCCCGATCAACAATTTCTATCTGCAGGACGTGGTCAAGGACGACAAGGGCGAGCTGTCACTGAAAACCGTTGCCACCATCGTCAAGGACAACCAGGACCAGTTCCACGACAAGTGTCCGATGAAGTGGTGAGGGGAATCTCGCTCTGCACTATCGACTATGATCGGACATAGCGGCCGCTCTTACCTCTCCCCGCAATGCGGGGAGAGGTCGGATCGCTCTTGCGATCCGGGTGAGGGGCGGGGCAGTGCGATTGCTCGAGATGCAGAATCTGCGGATAGCTGCCCCTCACCCCGATCCTCTCCCCGCTAAAGTGGGGCGAGGGAGAATAGTGGGCCGCAGGTAGGGGGAAGCGCGCGTCATGCTGCTGTTCATCGAGCAATGTCTGAATGGCGTGCAGCTCGGGCTTCTGCTGTTTCTGCTGGCCGCGGGCCTGACGCTGGTGTTCGGCATCATGGACCTGGTCAACCTGGCGCACGGCTCGCTCTATATGCTCGGCGCCTACTTCGCCGCAACCTTTGCTGCGCTGACCGGCAGCTTCGTCGCGGCCGTGGCTCTTGCGCTCGTCGCGACGCTGGTCGTCGGCATGGCGCTCGAGGTGATCGCGATCCGCCGGCTCTATGGCCGCGACCACCTCGATCACGTGCTTGGCACGTTTGGGCTGATCCTGTTCTTCAATGAGCTGGTACGGCTGGTCTGGGGGCCAGGCGGACGCAACCTGCCGCTGCCGGCCTGGCTCTCGACCGCGGTCGAGCTCTTTCCTGGAGTCTACTACCCGACCTATCGCTTCGCCATCATCGGCGTCGCGCTCGTCGTCGCATTTCTGCTTTACGTCGTAGTGATGCGGACAAAGGTCGGCATGCTGGTCCGCGCCGGCGCCTCGAACCGCGAAATGATCGGCGCGCTCGGCATCAACATAAAGCTGCTCTACACTTGCGTCTTCGGCGTCGGTGCGGCGCTCGCCGGCCTTGCCGGCGTGATGCAGGCGCCAATCCTCACCGCTTCGATCGGTATGGGCGAGAACATCCTGATCGTCGCCTTCGTCGTCATCATCATCGGAGGTATCGGCTCGATCCGCGGCGCGTTCGTCGCCTCGATCTTCGTCGGTCTGATCGACACCGTCGGCCGCGCCTTCCTGCCCGACATCCTCAAGCTGTTTCTCACTCCCGCCGCGGCCTCGACCGCAGGCCCGGCTCTGTCCTCCATGCTTGTCTACCTGTTGATGGCGATCGTGCTGATCGTGCGACCCGAGGGCTTGTTTCCGGCGGCGACCCGATGACGCCAGCACTGACGCTTCGCAACGTCGTCATGGCCGTCATGATGGTCGTGCTGGCGCTAGTGCCGGTCTATGCCGCCTGGGTCGGCAACAATTTCGTGCTGATCCTGATGACACGCATCGTCATTCTCGCGATCGCCGCGGTCAGCCTCAATCTCATCATGGGCTATGGCGGCATGGTCAGTTTCGGACATGCCGCTTATCTTGGCATCGGCGGTTATGTCGTCGGCATCCTGGCGTTCGAGGGTGTTCCGTCGGGTTTCATCCAGTGGCCGCTCGCTCTGCTCGTGTCTGGACTGGCTGCGCTGATCATCGGCGCGCTGTGTTTACGCACCCGCGGTGTCTACTTCATCATGATCACGCTCGCCTTCGCACAGATGATTTATTACGTCGGCGTCAGCCTCGACCGCTATGGCGCCGACGACGGCCTCACGATCTACCGCCGCAGCCAGTTTGCCGGCCTCGTCAATCTCTCCAACAAGGTCGTGTTCTTCTATGTATGCCTGGCGCTGCTGGCGCTGACGCTCGTCATCGTGTGGCGAATTGTGAACTCCCGCTTCGGCATGGCAATCCGCGGCTCGCGCTCCAATGATCGCCGCATGCGCGCGATCGGCTTTCCGACCTTTCGCTATCGCCTCGTCTGCTTCGTGATCGCCGGCATGATCTGCGGCCTGGCCGGCGCGTTGCTTGCCAACCACACCGAATTCATCAGCCCCGCGGCGATGCACTGGACCCGGTCCGGCGACCTCATCATCATGGTCGTGCTGGGCGGCATGGGCTCGTTGTTCGGCCCGGTGATCGGGACGCTGGCGCTGCTGGTGCTCGAAGAGACGCTGTCGGGCCTGACCGAGTACTGGCAGATCATCCTCGGCCCGTTGTTGCTTGCGGTCGTGCTTTACGCGCGCGGCGGCATCAATGGCGTGCTCGCGGGGCAAAGCCATGGCTGAGCCGCTGCTGCAGGTCGAAGGCTTGAGCAAGCGCTTCGGCGGCATCGTTGCCTCCAACAATGTTTCGCTCGAGATCGGCGTCGGCGAACTGCACGCTGTCATTGGGCCGAACGGCGCCGGCAAGACCACGCTGATTGCGCAGCTGACCGGCGAGCTCACGCCCAACGCCGGCCGTGTTCGCCTCAGTGGCGTCGACATCACGCGCATGGCGCCGTTTCGCCGCAGCCTGCTCGGTCTCGCCCGCTCGTTCCAGATCACCTCGGTATTTCCCGATCTGACCGTGCTCGACAATGTTGCGCTGGCGGTGCAGGCGCATGCCGGACATTCTTTTCACTTCTGGCGCAACGCGCGAAAGGATTTGTCCTTGCGCGAACCGGCGCGCGCCGCATTGGCGCGGGTTGGCCTTACTGGGCGCGACGATACGATCGTTGGCACCATGAGCCACGGCGAGCACCGGCAGCTCGAGATCGCCATGGCGCTAGCGACTCGGCCGCGCATGCTCTTGCTCGATGAGCCTATGGCGGGGATGGGGCCCGACGAGTCGGCACGGCTGGTGGCGACGCTGCAGGAGCTCAAGAAGGAATACACAATCCTCCTCGTCGAGCACGACATGGACGCAGTGTTCGCACTCGCCGACCGAATTTCGGTGCTGGTCTACGGTCGCGTCATTGCTACCGGCTCACCCGACGACATCCGTAACAACGCTGACGTGAGGCAGGCCTATCTCGGCGACGAGAAGCGGGTGTCGCATGTCTGAGCGAGCAACGAGCGGCACGCTGCTGGAGGTCGATGGCATCGAGACCTGCTACGGGCTTAGCCAGGTGCTGTTCGGCATTTCGCTGTCGATTGCAGCGGGCGAAATGGTCACCTTGATGGGGCGGAACGGCATGGGCAAGACCACGACCGTGCGCTCGATCATGGGACTGACGCCGGCGCGCGCCGGTGCGATCCGCTTCCGTGGCCGCGACATTCGCGAACTGCCGCCCTACCGGATTGCGCAGCTCGGCATCGGCCTCGTTCCGGAAGGCCGCCAGATTTTTCCAAATCTTTCCGCGCGGGAGAACCTGCTCGCGGCAGCGGCCAATCGGCAGGGCGTGCGCGATCCCTGGACGTTGGACAAGATCTGCGCGCTGTTTCCGCGGATCGCCGAGCGGCTCTCGAGCATGGGCAACCTGTTGTCCGGCGGCGAACAGCAGATGCTCGCGATCGGACGAGCGCTGATGACCAACCCGCGGCTCCTGATTTTGGATGAAGCCACCGAAGGCCTGGCGCCGTTGATCCGCGACGAGATCTGGCGCTGCCTCGCAAGACTCAAGCAGGCGGGCCAAGCGGTGCTGGTGATCGACAAGAATGTCGATGTGCTGTGCGAGATCGCCGACCGCCATGCCATCATCGAGCGGGGCAGGGTGGTATGGACCGGGAGTTCTGCGGCGCTCGCGGCAGCGCCGGAGCTTCGTCACCGCTATCTCGGGATTTGAGCTTGTGCCGTCGCGATTTTCGCCTCTAGCAGGCGGCGACGACATGAATTATCGTGCATTTCGAATTTGATGAGGATCGCGTGGCGCCGACCCGCACAAGAAAGAAGGAGAAGGCCAGGGCGGCCACGGCTGTAGGTCCATCGGGGGACGCGACCGATGCTGCGTTTGCGGTTGACGTCGGGCGGCTCGTGCGCCGCGGTCGCGCGCGGCGCGGCATCACGCGCCGGCAACTTGCGATCGAGTCAGGTATCTCCGAGCGCTATCTCGCGCAGATCGAGGGTGGCACCGGCAATCCGTCGGTGATCGTGCTCAAGACCATCGCCCAGGCGATGGAAATGCACATCACAGAACTTCTGCCGATCACTGGCAAGCGCAGCGAGGCGATCGCACGCATCAATGATTTGATGCGCCGGCTCGACGCCTCCGAATTGCCCGCCATTGCGCAACTCATCGAACAGCGTTTGACCGAGGGTGCGCGGTCGCAGCGCTCACATCGCGTCGCGCTGGTGGGCCTGCGAGGCGCCGGCAAGACCACGCTCGGCCGTGCCCTTGCGGAACGGCTCGACTGGCCGTTCGTCGAGATCAATCGCGTCATCGAGCAGGAATACGGCGCAACCGTTGCCATGCTGATCGACATGTCCGGCGTATCGGCTTTCCGCCACTACGAGCAGTCGGCGCTGGAGAAGGTGATCGCCGAGCACGACAAGGTCGTGATCGCAACCGCCGGGGGCATCGTGTCCAATCCGGAAACCTATGCGTTGCTGCTGCGCCGGACCCACACCGTGTGGGTGAAGGCCAAGCCGCAGGAGCACATGAGCCGCGTGATCGCGCAGGGCGATTTCCGCCCGATGGCGGAGAACCGCGCGGCGATGGCCGATCTGGTCGCAATTCTCGATGCGCGAAGCGCCGATTACGCGCAGTCGGAAGCCGAACTCGACACCGCCGGTGAGAGTGTCGAGCAAAGCCTGTCGAAGCTGACGCAACTCGTGCAGCCGTGGACGTGATGGCCCGTGACCACCGGCTCCTCCTATCCGATTGATTGCCTTTGGAAATGTCGGATGAAATGGCGGGTTTTGTGTAGGTCTTCAGGCTGGACAAGTCAGTAACATGAATTATAATGCATATCTATCGGCGCTCGCCACGCGTTAGTCTCGGGCCCATCAAGACAACACCGCGCGAACCACAGGGATGGCAGAGCAATGGCCGACGCAGCACGCAAGCTCGCCAATGGCGCGACCCGGATCAGCTTCGAGACCGCCCCCGCGCGCTATCGGCACTGGAAGCTCGCGATCGACGGCGAGGTCGCGACGCTCCGCATGGACGTCGACGAGAAGGGCGGTCTTTACGAAGGCTATGAGCTGAAGCTCAACTCCTACGACCTCGGCGTCGACATCGAGCTGGCCGACGCGTTGCAACGGTTGCGCTTCGAGCATCCCGAAGTGAAAGTGATCCTGCTGCGCTCGGGCAAGCCACGCGTGTTCTGCGCCGGCGCCAACATCCGCATGCTTGCCGGTGCGGCCCACGGCGACAAGGTGAATTTCTGCAAGTTCACCAATGAGACGCGCAACAGCATCGAGGACGCCAGCGCGTTTTCCGGGCAGAAGATGATTTGCGTGGTGACCGGCTCCTGCGCGGGCGGCGGCTATGAGCTTGCGCTCGCCGCCGATCACATCATGCTGGTCGATGACGGGTCTTCGACCGTGTCGTTGCCCGAGCTGCCGTTGCTTGCGGTGTTGCCGGGCACCGGTGGGCTCACCCGCGTCACCGACAAGCGAAAAGTGCGGCGCGACCATGCCGACGTGTTCTGCACGACCGAAGAAGGCGTGAAGGGCAAGCGCGCCGTCGACTGGCGGCTGGTGGATGAAATCATTCCCAACACCAGGCTCGAAGACGCGGTCGTGCAGCGCGCGAAAGATTTTGCCAAGAAGTCGGATCGTCCGGCGGACGCCAAAGGCATCAGTCTGACGCCGCTCAAGCGCAATGCGATGCCTGAGGGTGTCGATTATTCATCCGTGGCGCTGACGCTCGATCGCGGCGCGCGGCGCGCGACCATCACGCTGCGCGGGCCAGAAGCCGCGCCGCCGGCCTCGGCCGACGCCATGGTCGCGCAGGGCGCCGAGTTCTGGCCGCTGCGGCTGGCGCGCGAGCTCGATGACGCGATCCTCGATATCAGAACCAACGAACCGGAGATTGCGGTTGTCGTGTTCAAATCGTCAGGCGAAGCCGAGCAAGTGCTCGCCTATGACAAATTCCTCGGCGAGCACAAGTCGCACTGGCTGGCGCGCGAAATCCGCTTGAACTGGAAGCGCGTGCTCAAGCGCATCGATCTGACCTCGCGCAGTCTTGTCGCGATTATCGAGCCCGGTTCGTGCTTCTGCGGCACGCTGGCCGAGATCGTGCTCGCGTGTGACCGTTCCTACATGCTGATCGGCCAGCTCAATGGCAGCAACGTCGCACCGGCTGCGATCACGCTCGATGATGCGAATTTCGGCGCCTATCCGATGCCGAACGATCTGTCGCGGCTGGAGAGCCGCTTCCTCAATGATTCCAAGACGCTTGCGGCCGCGAAAGCGAAGATCGGCATCGCGCTCGACGCCGAGCAGGCCGAGGAGCTTGGGCTCATCACCTTCGCGTTCGACGACATCGATTGGGACGACGAGATCCGCATCTTCCTCGAGGAGCGCGCGAGCTTCTCGCCCGACGCGCTGACCGGCATGGAAGCCAACTTGCGCTTCGGCGGACCCGAGACGATGGAATCGAAGATTTTTGCGCGACTGACCGCGTGGCAGAACTGGATCTTCCAGCGGCCAAACGCGGTTGGTGAAGAAGGCGCCTTGCGCCGCTACGGCACCGGGCAGAAACCGGTGTTCGACGTGCGGCGCGTTTGAGAGCTTCAGGAGAGTGCCATGAACATGAACATCACGAACGTCGACTACTCGACGCGTATTCCCAACAACGTCGGCCTCACCGAAGATCCGCGTGTCCTGAAGGCGCTCGAGACCTGGCATCCCGGTTATCTCAACTGGTGGAAAGACATGGGGCCGGAAGGCTTTCAGGAGTCTCTGGTCTATCTGCGCACCGCCGTCTCGGTCGATCCAAAAGGCTGGGCAAAATTCGATTACGTCAAAATGCCTGATTATCGCTGGGGCATCCTGCTGGCGCCCGAGGAAGAAAATCGCAAGGTGCCGTTCGGCCAGCACTTTGGCGAACCGGCCTGGCAGGAGGTGCCGGGCGAGCATCGCGCCATGCTGCGCCGCCTGATCGTCATCCAGGGCGACACCGAGCCGGCGTCGGTCGAGCAACAGCGCCACCTCGGCAAGACCGCGCCGTCGCTCTACGACATGCGCAACCTGTTCCAGGTCAATGTCGAGGAGGGCCGTCACCTCTGGGCCATGGTCTATCTGCTGCAGAAATATTTTGGCCGTGACGGCCGCGAGGAAGCCGACGAGTTGCTGCGCCGACGCTCCGGTTCCGAGGACGCGCCACGCATGCTCGGCGCCTTCAATGAAGCGACGCCGGACTGGCTGTCGTTCTTCATGTTCACCTTCTTCACCGACCGCGACGGCAAGATGCAGCTCGAAAGCCTCGCTCAATCCGGCTTCGATCCGCTGTCGCGCACCTGCCGCTTCATGCTGACCGAAGAAGCCCATCACATGTTCGTCGGCGAGACCGGCATCGGCCGCACCATCCAGCGCACCTGCGAAGCAATGAAGACGGCCGGCATCGAGGACCCGAACGACGTGAGCAGGATTCGCGCGCTCGGCGTGATCGACCTGCCGACCATGCAGAAGAAGCTGAACCTGCACTATTCGCTATCGCTCGACCTGTTCGGTTCGGAAGTCTCGACCAACGCCGCCAACGCCTTCAATGCCGGCATCAAGGGCCGCTTCCACGAAACCAAGATTCGGGACGATCATCGGCTCACCAGCAGCACTTATCCGGTGCTGAAAATGGTCGATGGCGTGATCAGGCGTGTCGACGAACCGGCACTGACGGCGCTCAACATGCGGCTGCGCGACGACTACACGCGCGACTGCGGAAAAGGCGTCGAGCGCTGGAACAAGGTCATCGAGAAGACGGGTGTGCAGTTCAAATTTGAATTGCCGCACGTCGCCTTCCATCGCCAGATCGGTGAGTTCAAGGCCGTTCAGGCCTCGCCCACAGGCGAGTTGCTGGATGATGCAACCTGGAGGAAGCGCCGCGAGGAGTGGCTGCCGTCGAAGGCGGATGGCGACTTCATCGGCGAGCTCATGCAGCCGAAGCTCGGAGCCGGCGAATTCGCCAGCTGGATCGCGCCGCCGAAAGTCGGCATCGACAACCGGTCGGGCGATTTCGAATATGTGAGGATCGAAGCGTAGCCGGTCCCTGAGCGATGCACAGACCTTCGCCGGCCGTCTTGAGAGCCTGACTTAAAGATGTGGGCAAGAAAATCGGGCCTTGGCACTTAACTCGTCATGCCCGGACTTGTGCCGGGCATCCACGTCTTACGGCGTGTGTGAGAAAAACGTGGATGGCCGGGACAAGCCCGGCCATGACTGGAGATGGAATTCGCGTGCGGCTCTTTCGTCCTCCCCTGGGGGGCAAAGTATAACGCGGGAGGATGGCAAGGGCCGCCGCGCTTATTTCGTAACAGGGGGCAGAGGCAACATGCGGATTGCTGTTGTCGGTGGCGGGCCGGGCGGTCTCTATTTTTCGTATCTCTGGAAGCGTCGGCATCCAGCCGCACATGTCGAGCTACTTGAGCAGAACGCGGCGGATGCGACGTGGGGATTCGGTGTTGTCTTCTCGGAGCAGGCGCTGGAGTTCCTGCGCGAGGATGATCCCGACACTGTCGCGGCGATCGCGCCGCGGATGCAGAGCTGGACCAACATCACGCTCAACCTGCGTGGCGAGCGCATCGAGATCGACGGTATCGGCTTCTCGTCGATCGGGCGGCTCGCGTTGCTGCGCATCCTGCAGCAACGGGCCGAAGCAGTTGGGGTGATCTGCCGTTACGAAACGGTGGTGCAGACGCTCGATCAGCTCAAAGGTTACGATCTGATCGTCGCGGCGGATGGCTTGAACTCGTTTGTTCGTCGCAGTTTCGAGGGCGACTTTGGCACCTCGATCTCCTACGCGAGCAACAAGTTCGCCTGGTACGGTACGCCAAAACGCTTCGAGACGCTGTCGCAGACCTTCGTCGAAACCGAGCAGGGTAGCTTCACCGCCCACCACTATCGCTACGAGCCCGACATGAGCACCTTTCTGGTCGAGTGCGATCGCGCCACCTGGCTGCGCTGTGGCTTTGCCAAGAAATCGATCGAGGAGTCCACAGCGATCTGCGAACGCGTATTCGCCGATGCGCTCGGCGGCGAGCGTCTGACCTCGAACAAATCGGTCTGGCGCAATTTCCCGTGGCTGTGGAACGAGCGCTGGTCATTCCGCAACATGGTGCTGATCGGCGACGCCCTGCACACTGCGCATTTCTCGATCGGCTCGGGCACGCGGCTTGCGATCGAGGATGCGATTGCGTTGACCAGGGCTTTGGACGCGACGCCTGATGACGTCGAGACTGCGCTGCAGAGCTATGAGGCCGCACGAAAGCCTGTTGTGACCAAGCTGGTGGCAGCGGCACGTTCGAGCGCCGACTGGTACGAGAAATTTCCAGAGCACATGATGCTCAAGCCGCTCGACTTTGCGTTCAGCTACATCACGCGTTCGGGCCGCATCGATCCGTCGCGGCTGGCGGCGATGTCGCCGGCCTTCATGGCGCGGTACGAAAGTGCGCGAGCCGGTGCCGCGGCTCCACCGGCAGGAGAACGGCGATGACAGGGCAAGGGACAGTGGTGCATGACCCGGTACCGGCGGACAGCGCCGGTGCGCGCGAGATCGGCTTTTCGGTGCCGGAGCGCTACAATGCGAGCCGGATCCTGTTCGACAATCTGGCGGCGGGCAACGGCGAGCGGACCGCGGTGATCGCGGCGTCCGGCCGCCGCAGCTATGCCGAGCTCTGTGCCGATGCATCGCGGTGGGGCAACGCCCTTGCGTCGCTTGGGCTAAAGCGCGGCGACCGCGTCGTGATGTTTCTCGACGATACGCCGGCTTATCCCGCGGCGTTCTTCGGCGCGGTGCGCGCGGGCTTCGTGCCTGTTCTGCTCAACACGCTGACGCCGCCGGATCTCCTGCAATTCTACATGGCGGACTCCGGCGCCGCAGTCGCAGTCGCCGATGCCGAATTCAGCGATCGCTTCGGTGCGACGGCGTGCGGCGGCACCGCCCTGCAGACCCTCGTGGTGGTGAACGGCGCTCCGAAGGCGCACGCCGCGCCGCACGCAATCGTTGCCGAGCGCTGGTTGCCCGGTCAGTCGGCCGTGCTCGCCGAAGCCGATACTCACCGCAACGAGATGGCGTTCTGGATGTACTCATCCGGTTCGACCGGACGGCCGAAGGGCATCGTCCATCTGCAGCACGACATGCCCTACAGTAACGCGGCGTTCGCCAATCATGTGTTGAAGCCGAAGCCCGACGACATCTGCTTCTCCGTGCCAAAAATCTTCTTTGCCTATGGCTTCGGCAATTCGATCACGTTTCCATTTTCGGCGGGCGCGAGCTCGGTGCTGCTGGGCGGTCAACCGAAGCCGCAAGCGATCTTTGCGGCGATCGCGGAATTCAAGCCGACGCTCTTCTTCGGGCTGCCGACGCTCTACACCATGCTGACGCAGGCAGCCGACGCAGGCGCGTGCGATTTCTCGTCGATCCGGCTTTGCCTTTCCGCGGCGGAAGTGTTGTCCGTCGAAGTGTTCAACCGCTGGAAGACGTTGACCGGCCAGGAGATCGTGGAAGGGCTGGGGTCGACCGAGGTGATCCACATCTACCTCTCCAATCGCCCCGACGCGAAGAAGCCGGGCGCCGCCGGCCTGCGCGTGCCCGGTTATGAAATTGCGCTAAAGGACAAGGATGGCCGCCCGATCGCCGCAGGCGAGGAAGGCATCATGTGGGTGCGCGGCGATTCCAATACGCCGCTGTACTGGAACAGGCCGGACAAGACAGCCGAGACGATCCGCGAGGGCGGCTGGATCTACTCCGGTGACCAATTCCTGCTCGACAGCGACGGCTTCTATTTCTTCCGTGGCCGCGCCGACGACCTGATCAAGGTTTCAGGCCAGTGGGTCTATCCGCTGGAGGTCGAGCTGTGCCTTGCCGATCATCCCGCCGTTCTGGAGTGCGCGGTATTCGGGATGGAGTTGCCCGACCGCCGCATGACGCTGAAGGCCGCCGTGGTGATGAAGGACCGTGCCTTCGAGCCCGATGGAACAACGAAGGCGTTGCAGGATTTCGTCAAGCAGAAGCTCGTGCCGTACAAATACCCGCGCGAAATCCGCTTCCTCGACGAGCTGCCGAAGACCGGCACCGGCAAGATCGATCGCCAGGCGCTGCTGAAGGTGCTGGGCTAGGGCGTGGACACATTGGTCTGCTCTATCAGCGCCTCTTTGGTCGCTATCCGCCCAAGAGCGCGGACCCATTCCACTCATTTTGAGTTTTGTCATCCCCCGGAACTCGTGGCGGTGAGGCGGATGCCGGACCCACGTCGCGTCCGGGGGATGCGCGCTTGATTTTTGTGTTGCCGAACGTCGCCGCTTAGGGGGTTAGTTCGAGGATCAGGTTGACCGGTGTCTGCGCGGCGCGCCGCAGGTTGGAAAATCCGGCTTCCCGCGCCACCTTGCGCAGGCGCTCTTCGCCCGCCTGCGCACCGAGGCCAAGCCCGACCTCCTGCGACAGCGAGTTCGGCGTGCACGCCATGGCCGACGCGGCGTAGTACATGCGGCCGATCGGGTTCAGATTCTCCTCCAGCCGATCGCCGGCGTAGGGCTCGACCACCAGCACCTTGCCGTCCGCCTTGAGCGCCTTGCGGCAGCGCGCGAGCGCGCCGACCGGATCGCCGAGATCGTGCAGGCAGTCCATGAAGCAGACGAGGTCGAAGTCGTGGCCGTTGAACTCGGTTGCGGCCTTGACCTCGAACACAGTGTTGCCTGTCACGCCCTGCTCGGCGGCGCGCTGGCGCGCAGCCGCGATCGACCCGTCGTGATAATCGAGGCCAATGAAGCTCGACTTCGGGAACGCCTGCGCCATCAGGATGGTGGAGGCGCCGTGTCCGCAGCCGATGTCGGCGACCTGGGCGCCGCGCTTCAGCCGCTCGACGACGCCGTCGAGCGCCGGCAGCCACTCGCTCACCAGATGCGCGCGATAGCCGGTGCGGAAGAAGCTCTCGGTGCCGCAGAACAGGCGATGGTTGTGTGCGTGCCAGCCGAGGCCTTCGCCCGAGCGGAAGGTTTCGGTGATCTGCTCTTCATCGAGCCAGAACGAGGCCGCGACCTCGAACGCAGGCGCCATGAAAACGGGGCTTTGGTCGAGCGCCAGCACCATCGCCTGCGCCGGCGGCAGCGCATAAGTCCGCTTTTCGGGATCGTAGGCGACATAGCCGCCGGCCGCCT
The DNA here is from genome assembly GCA_963763485.1 of uncultured Alphaproteobacteria bacterium. Classification (GTDB taxonomy): domain Bacteria; phylum Pseudomonadota; class Alphaproteobacteria; order Rhizobiales; family Xanthobacteraceae; genus CAWCKS01. The sequence goes on from CAVXOW010000005.1 coordinate 1,251,598, forward strand.
GGTTGGCGAGCCACTCGCGGACATAGCGCTCGCGGATGCCGGTTGCTTCGGCGAGCGCCAGCGACGTACAGGCGCCGAGGTCGGCCATCGCCTGGTACAGGCCGAGCTTGCGCCCCACATTGACCAGCACGCCGGAAAAAGCGGCGCTCAGATCGGTAACGACCTGGCCGATGAACGCTTCGACCTCGCCCGGCGCGGGCGGCGGTGTAAATTGGGTCATGATTCCGTCCTTCGTTTGCATGACACGGCCGGAAGCGGCCGTGTGCTATGCCGCTTGAGTAGACGGAGGAGGGACGGCGGTCTTGATATACTCCGCCAAAGCTTTGTGAGGTCGCGCCAATGACGACGGAAAGACGCGCTGCGGCAAAACTCGCCGCGCCGACCATCAATCTGGCGAGCCTCGTCTACGGCCTCGACGCCTACATGCACTCGCGCGGGGCCGACGCGGGTGACGCCTTGCGCCGCGCCGGTCTCGAGCCCGGCGACCTGACCGATCCCGATCGGCGCGTGCCGCTCATCCGCTATCTGGAGCTCCTGGAGATCTGCGCCGATCTGCTGGCCGATCCGCAATTCGGCTTGAAGTTCGGCGCCCAGTACGAGCCAAGGCACGCCGGAGTCGTCGGCAATGCGGCCCTGGCCTCGCGCACGGTCGGCGAAGCTTTCGAAACGATAGGGCGCTATCTGCCGACCATGGTCGACGCTACCGTGCACGGCTTGGAAGTCAGCGACGGAATCGTGTTTGTGTATTCCTACTATATCGATCCGGTGATGATGTCGTACCGGCAGAAAGGCGACTGGGCGATCGCCTTCGCGTGCAACCTCATGCGCGTCGGGCTCGGAGATCCGCGTTGGACCCCGCAGGAGGCCCTGCTGCCGCAGTTGGCGGACGAAACACCGGCGCAACGCCGGACCCGCGCGGAGATCATGGGCGACAACATCCGGGTCGGCCATCCGTGGGCCGGCATCCGGTTTGACGCCGGTCTGCTCAAGCGGCCGATGGCGACGGCCGATGCGATGATCGAGAGCCTGATGCGCCATTACGGTGATCTTCGGCTCGCCGCTTTGCCGGACCAGCGCGGCGAGATCGAGCAATTGCGCCGCGAGATCGCGCGCGTGCTGGTCAAGGGCGAGGGCGGCATCGAGCATCTCGCCAGGGCGACCGGCACCTCGGTGCGGACGCTGCAGCGGCGGCTGAAGGATGCCGGCGTGAACTACTCCGACCTGCAGGACGACGTGCGCAAGACGCTGGCGCTGAACCTCCTGGAAAACGAGACTCTGGCGCTGGCGGAAATCGCCTTTTCGCTCGGCTACTCCGAAGTCAGTGCGTTCAATCATGCCTTCCGGCGCTGGGTCGGCCAATCGCCGGGCCACTATCGTCGACGACGCGCGGTTCATTTCAATTCGCCGCAGGCGAAGAAGTCGGAGCCGCCCACAAGGGAACCAATTTGAATGACTCCGCTCGGCAGGCCTCGAACTGCGGCTCGCCGACCCGCGTGATACTTCTTGCCAGGTTCGATGGCGGCTTCGCCGACGGTCGCAGACCTGCACAGGTACCGGACAAGGGCGATGTCGCGCGGAAAAATCTGTTGAGCGTTACGCTCACGAAAATCTATGCTGCGGTTCTGTGTCCAACCCGTGAGCCTGAAATGATCCTGACGCCGCCTGATCGCATCCGTGACTATGTTTCGCGCGGGTTCTGGGGCACCACGACGATCGACGATCTCTTTCGCACTGCGGTGATCGGCGGCCGCGAGCGGCTTGCGATCGTCGACGCGCCGAATAAACCCTCCTTCATTGGCACGGCGCCGTTGCGGTTGAGCTGGAACGAGCTCGCCGCCAATGTCGACCGGCTCTGCCAGCGGCTGCTCGCCGCCGGCGTCAAGCGCGACGACGTCATCGGCGCGCAACTGCCGAACTGTGTCGAGCTCGCCTACCTCTATCTCGCCGCCGCGCGGCTCGGCTTCATCCTGAGCCCGTTTCCGATCCAGTATCGCGAGCACGAGCTGCGCGATCTCATCGGCTTTGCCGGCATTTCGGGTTTCGTCACCGCGCGATCGATCCGTGGTCACGATCACGCCGCGATGGTGAATAGTTTGCGCCGCGACCTGCCGAATCTGCGCTTCGTGCTGGCCTGGGGCGGGCCGCCAGGCGACGGCATCGCAACACTCGACGATCTCGATTCTATCGAACCCGACCGCGTGCTGGTTGCTGAGGCCGCGCGGAAAGCCGCTGTCACCGCCAACGACATCATCACGATCACCTGGACCTCGGGCACCGAAGCACGGCCGAAGGGCGTACCGCGCAACCACAACTACTGGATCTGTGCGGGCACCGCGGTCGGGCAGGCCGGGCTCTTGAAGGACGGCGACGCGCTGCTCAATCCGTTCCCGATGGTGCATGTCGGCTCGCTCGGCGGCATGTTCTTTCCGTGGCTGATCTGGCGCGGCGTGCTGGTTCAGCATCAGCCGTTCGAACTCGACATTTTTCTGCAGCAGATCCAGGACGAGCGCATCAATTACACGGTGGCGCCACCCGCGGTGTTGAATCTGCTGATGCAGAACGAGGCGCTGCGCAAACGCTACGATCTGACGTCGCTGCGCAGCGTTGGCTCGGGCTCGGCGCCGCTGTCGCCGTGGATGATCCGCGCCTTCCAGGAGCAGTACAACATCTCGGTCTGGAACAGCTTTGGCTCCTCGGAAGGCTGCGGTCTGTTCGGCAGCGGGCGTGATGTGCCTGATGCGGAAGCGCGCGCCAACTATCTGCCGCGGTTCGGCGTCGAGGGAATCGAGTGGCCGTCCTGGGTGGCGCGGATCCAGGAGACGCGCCTGGTCGATCCGGAGACCGACAAAGTCATCACCGAACGCGGCATTCCAGGCGAGTTACGCTTGCGCGGCGCACTGGTGCTCGATGAATACTGGAACGCGCCCGAGCAAACTCGCGCGGCTTTCGATCGCGAGGGTTTCTTCCGCACCGGCGACATTTTTGAGCTCGCCGGCGACGGAGACGTGCCGCGCTACTATCACTACGTCGGCCGCCGCTCCGAAGTGATCAATCGCGGCGGAACAAAAATATCGCCGGCGGAGATCGAGGCGTTGATCGATGGTCATCCGAAGGTGCGCGAAGCTGCGGTGATCGGCAGCACCGATGAACGGCTCGGTGAACTGGTCTGCGCCGTTGTCGCGCTGCGCGAGGGGCAGTCGCTGACGCTCGAGGAACTGGTCGACTATCTCAAGGGCAAGCAGATCGCGGTCTACAAGCTGCCGCAGCAGCTCTTCGTCGTGCCGCAACTACCACGCAACCCGGTCGGCAAGGTTTTGAAGCGCGAACTGCGGCAGGCGTATGGGAAGGGTGTTGGTTGACTGTCGTCACCGGGCTTGTCCCGGTGACCTCGATCAGGAGGGCAGCGCTTCCCTTGCCGAGATTGCCGGGTCAAGCCCGGCAATGACAACAATTGAAACCAGTGGGCTTGGTGCGCTACGCCTTCCTTGCGAGTTGCAGGCCACGCGCAAAAAAACGCTCCATCTTTTTTGGATCGCGGGCGATGCGCGCGCGGACGTCGACCGCCATCGGGTCGGTGTCGATCTCCTCCTCGTTGCGTTCGATGCCGTCGAGCACGGTCTTTGCCACGAAGGCCGGGCTGACCTTGACGACTTCCTTCGGCACATGCTCCGCCATCCGCGTATCGACCGAGCCGACGATGGCTGCGGTGACCAGCGTTTTTTGCGCTGCCGTGGCTGCGCGGATCGCCTGGGTCAGCGACAGCGCAGCCGCCTTGGTCACCGAATAGGTCGAGAGTAGCGGCACGTTCATCAACGCAGCCGCCGACAGGATGTTGACGATGGCGCCGCCGCCGTTGCGCTCCAGAATCTCGAGAAACGCCTTGAAGGTGTTGAGGATGCCGAAGAGGTTGACCTCCATCTCGTCGCGCAGATCGCGTTCGGCTTCGTCATGCAGCAGTGTGGTGCCGAAATGCGAGAGTCCGGCGTTGTTGACCAGCAGCGTGACGTCATCGGCTTGTGCCGCAGCCTCACGGCATTGCCCGAGCTTGGTGACATCCAGTCGCAGCGGTACAACGCGCGACGTATCGGCAAAGCGTGGGAGCTGTGAAGGATCGCGCGCGGCCGCATAAACCTTGGCGCAGCCGCGCTCGAGCAGGACCTGGACAAAGCCTTCGCCGATGCCGCGGTTGGCGCCCGTGACGAGCGCCACCGCACCCGCGACCTTCACGATGCCGCCTTCGCCTGTTTGCCGGCGGAGAGCTGCCGCTCCAGCGTCGTGTAGTCGAAATAGTCGCGCCAGCCGATGATCTTGCCGTCCTTGAACTCGAACACGCCGACATAGGGCAGCGACACCTTGTTGCCCTTGCGCGTGTAGTTTTCGACGCCTTCATGAAAGACGATGTCGCCAACCTCGGCCATGTTGCGGATGTTGACGTTGATATCCTGCATGCCCTTGCCGAACTTCGCCATGAAGGCAGCGATCGGCGCCTTACCCTTCATCACGTCCGGGAATGGCATGTTTTGATATTCGATATCGTCGTGCAGTAACGCGAGCACCGCCGCATGTTCCTGGCGCGCCCACAAGGCGAAAAACTGCTTCACGATGTCTGCTTTGCTCGCCGCCATGTCTTTGCTGGCCATGTCGTCCTCCCAAAACGATCTTCGGTGATTGGAGGTCAGGCTACCGGCGAAAGTTCGCTTTTGCAAGTCAGGTCCTCAGCTCGCTCGCCGGCCTTCAGCCGCCGTCCCTCCGAGCGAACGAACGTGACTTCCCACGGCTGCAACTCGTCGTCGCACTCGCTGCAGCAGAAGCGCGGGTTGAGCGCCTTGCCGCACGGCTTGTGGAAGTGCAGGTGAGGCGGCGGCTTGTCGCCGGCGAGCCAGCGGTCGCCCCAGCGCGCCAGTGCGATCATCATCGGGAAGAGGTCGAGTCCCTTGTCGGTAAGATGATATTCGTAGCGCTGGCGCCGATCGAAATAGGCGCTGCGGCGAAGCAATCCTTCCTCGGTCAGCCGCTTGAGGCGTTGCGCCAGGATGTTGGTCGCGATCTTGATCTCGGCCTGGATCTGATCGTACCGGTTGAGACCGAGGAAGATCGCGGCGATCACGAGGAAGGTCCAGCGGTCGCCGATCACGTCGATGCTGGCGCCGATCAGTTTTGAGCGACCGTTGCCGATCCGCGAGCGGCGATGCGACGAGACCCAGCCCTTTCGCGTAACTCTTGCAGCCGATGTCGTCTCGAACGCGACCTCCGACGGCTTGACCAGCTCGTCGCACGAGCCGCAGCGAAATTCCGGCATGCTGATGCAGCCGCAGCTCTTGTGCACGAGATAGATCGGGTGGCCGCGCCGATGCATCATCCAGCGCTCTTCCCAGCGCCAGCCCATCAGGCCGAACGCGTAGAGGTCGAGCGCCTTGCGGGTGAGGCGATATTCGAATTTGCCGCCGCCGATATCGACCCGCCGCATCAGACCGTCGGCGACCATGCGGCGCAGCCGGCTGGCGAGCACCGAGCGCGCGATTCCGGTCTCGGTCAGGAAGTCATCGAAGCGGCGATGACCGAGAAATGCCTGGCCGAGCACCAGCAGCGTCCAGCGGTCGCCGAGGATGCCGAGGGCCCGGTTGACCGAGCCGGCCTGAAGATGCTCGCGAACGCCGAACTTCTTTGTCATTGTTCTCTCATAAAGCGAACAAGGCGGGATTGCTACCGCAGTTCGCACTGTCTCATCTCGTTATGACGCCGCCAGCGTATTGCCCCGCCCCTGCGCCGGCTTCGGCGGCCACGGTACGAAGGCGCTGGTGCGCCGGATATAGTCCTCGTAGTCCGGGTTCTTCTTGGTCAGGCGCCGCTCCAGCAGGTTGGCGCCCATCGGTCCGGTGATGAGGTAGCTCAGCAGTGCAGGCGCGATGATGGTCACAATGCCGAGCGGCGTGGCCGCGCAGGCCATCAGGAAGAAGCCCCACTGCACCAGCATCTCGCCGAAATAGTTCGGATGGCGCGAGTAGCGCCACAGGCCGCGATCCATCACGGTTCCCGGTGCGGTGCGCGTCCGGCGGAAATGCGCCATCTGCCAGTCGGCGACCGCCTCGATGATGAGGCCGATCGCGATCATAGCTGCGGCCAATCCGCCGAGAATGCCGAGCTGGCCGTCGCCTGTTGTTGCGATGGCGACAAGCAGCGGCAGCGTACAAATCACCATCGCGATGCCCTGGAACAGAAACACCGCGCGCAGGCTGTAGAGCACGTAGTTGCGGCCCTGGTCGGTGATGTGCTGGCGCAGCCGTGCATAGCGGCGATCCTCGCCGCCCCAGTTTCGCGCGCCGATGTAGAGGCCGAGCCGGCCGCCCCACAGGGTCGCGAGGATCAGCGTCAGCGTCGCACGAGGCTCGGCGCCGGCGCCTTTCCAGTAGAAAATCCACGCCGTTGCCGCGCAGCCAAGGCCCCAGAAGATGTCGACAATGCTGGAATCCTTCAGCGCGATGCTGGCGAGCCAGAGGCCAATGACGAAGAACGCGAAGATGAAGACGACGCCGTAGATGAAGGCGCTGCCATATGTCGACCAGATGTCCCCCATGGCGATCTCCTCTCTGGCGCATGTCCCGGAAAAGTGGACACCGGTTTCCGGACAGGACATGCGCACTTTTAAAGTCTGTTGAAGCGTTCGCGCTTCAGGATGATGCCCGCCGCCTCGCGATCCCACGTGTCTGATGTGACGCCCGCGGCACGCAGCTCGGCCTTCTGCACCTTGTTGGTCGGTGTTTTCGGCAAAGTATCGAGAAAACGCACGTAACGCGGCACCATGAAGTGCGCCATGCGCTCGCGCAAGAAGGCGACCAGCGCCTCCGGTTCGACCACAGCGCGTGGCTTGCGGGCGATGCAGATGAGGATCTCCTCTTCGCCGTGCGGACTCGGCACGCCGACGGCGGCAGCCTCGATCACGCCGGCAAAAGCGGTCACTTCGGCCTCGACCTCGATCGACGAAATATTCTCGCCGCGGCGGCGGATCGTGTCCTTCAATCGATCAACAAAGAAGAAATTACCGTCGGCGTCGCGCCGGAACGCGTCGCCGGTGTGAAACCAGCCGTTGCGCCAGGCGCGCGCGGTGGCCTCGGGCATGTTGAGATAACCTGGCGTCAGTGCCCAGGGCAGGTCGGTGCGGACGATCAGCTCGCCGACAACGCCGGCCGGCACCTCGATGTCATTGGCATCGACGACGCGAACTTCGCATCCCGTGCGCGGGCGACCGCAGCAATACGCGATCTCGCTGTTGACAGGCGTCACCAGCGGCACCGAGACCTCGGTCATGTTGAAGCCGGACAACCAGTCGAAGCCGAAGCGGCGCGCCAGCGCGACCGTCTTGTCGTTGATCGGCACCATGGTCAGCATGCGCAGCGGATTGTCCGCATCGTCGGCGCGCGGCTCCGCCTTCAACAGGAACTCGGCCATCGAGCCGATCAGGCCGCAAGTGACCGTCGATTCGGTCTCGCGCAGTTCCTGCCAGAAGTGCGCGGTGTCGAAGCGCTCGAACATCGCGAACGCGCCTTCGGCAGACAGCACACCGCTCACCGAGGACGTGCCGCCGACGTGGAACAGCGGCAGGTTTATCACCATGCGGTCGTCGGCGCGCATGTAGCCATAGGTGCTGCGGCCGGTGGTCCAGATCTGCAGGTAGGTCTGCAGCACGCCTTTCGAGGGACCGGTGGTGCCGGAGGTGTAGATCACGCCGTAAATGTCCCACGGCTCGATCGGCATGGGATCGTCGAACGAGGCGCCGTCGCCATCGAGCGCTGCGAACGGCAGTGCGGTCAGGTGTGTTGGCACGGTGACGTCACCGCCGACCACGATGACGCGCGTCAGTTTTCCGGTGTCGATATCCTTCAGCCGATCGAACAGCGCGGCGTGCGCGATCAGCACTTCGGCGCCGGTATTCTGCAACACGTGCTCCAGCAGCCGGCCGCGGTAGGCGGTATTCACCGGTGCAAACACCGCGCCGAGATAGTTGATGCCGAACCATGCCTGGATCGCATCGGGCCCGTTCGGCAGCCAGACCTGCACCATGTCGCCGCGCTTGACGCCGAGATCGCGCAGCGCGGCCGCGGTCCGCCGCGCCAGCGCGTGCGCATCACCGTAACTCCAGCGCGTGCCGTTCTCGAAAAGCGCGAGATTGCGTTGCGGAAACAGCTTTGCGGCGCGGTCGAGTGCGTGCCTCAGCACACAAGCCTCGCGATCGGGCATGCGCGGGTCGAACCATGGCGGATTGGTTGGACTCAAAGATGGCTCCGGTCTTGTTCTTGAACAACGTAGACTTGCATAATAGAACTCGCTAGCCTAGGGCCATTCGCTGGTGCGCTGCGAGGATGTCTTTCCGCGCGCGGTGGTGCAATGAATCAAAGGCGGCGAAAACGCCGCGGGGGAGGAAACATGACAAGAAACATAAATCGTCATTTCGCGACGGCGGCGCTTTGCGCTTCGATCTTTTCGTTGAGCTGCACGGCGCTACGCGCCGAAGAAACCCGGGGCGTCACCAAGGACGAAATCCTGATCGGCGTGCCGATCGATCTCTCCGGCCCGCTCGCCGAGGTCGGCCGCCAGGGCCAGAAGGGCGCCCAGATGGCGGAGGAGGAGATCAATGCCAAGGGCGGCATCAACGGCCGCAAGCTGAAGATTCTTTATGAGGACCAGCAGTACGACGCCAAGAAGACCGTGCTGGTAACGCAGAAGCTGATCGAGCAGGACAAGGTGTTTGCGATCATGCTGACTTACGGCACCGGGCCGGCTGCTGCGGCGTATCCGATGGTGCTGAAGTCAGGCACCCCGCACGTTTGCCCGTCGACGGCGAGCGCGATGTTCGCCGAGCCGATGGAGCGGCTGAGCTTCCAGTGCTACCCGTCCTACGGCGCGATGTCCGCCTCCGGTATTAAAAATTTCCTCGACAAGCAGGCCAAGAAGAAGGTTTGCCTGATCTATCAGGACGACGAGTTCGGCGCCGAGGTGAAGGGCGCCATGGAGAAAGTGCTCGCGCTGGCCAACCAGAAGATCGTCGAGGAGGCCGGCTACAAGCGCGGCGCCACCGACTTCTCGGCGCAGGTTGCGCGCGTGCAGCGTGGCGAATGCGATCTGCTCATGCTTGCCGCCGTCCCGCCGGCCGCAGCCGCAATCATGCAGGAGGCGCAACGCCGCTCGTGGGCGCCGACCGTGTTGATCGCGCCGCCAGGGTTCGAGGACAACACCATCAAGCTCGGCAAGGATGCAGTCGAAGGCGCGTACGCCGTGGGCTTCATCGCGCCGCCGGATCTCGAGCGCTCCCCGCCCGACGAGCAGGAGTGGATGAAGCGTTACCAGGCGAAATACAGTCAGCCGGCCTCGCTCTACGCGGCCTACGCGTACATGTTCGTCTATCTCGCCGCAGAGGGCATCAAGAATGCCGGCCCTGACCTCACTGTCGACAGTCTGGTCAAGGGCATGGAGAGCGTGAAGAATTACAAGTCGATTTTTGGCGCGACCTTCACCTTCTCCGACAAGAGCCATGCCGGCGTCACCGGCGCAAAGCTGTTCCAGGTCAAGAGCGGGCGCTGGGTCGAGCTCGGCGATCTGCCGCCGGCGCTCTGATCTGACATCATCGCGCAGAAGAAAATGGGCGTCGCCACCGAGTTGCTGCAGCAAGTGGCCAGCGGAACGGCCACCGGCTGTATCTACGCGCTGGTGGCGCTCGGCTTCATCCTGATCTTCAAGGCAACGGAGGTGGTCAACTTCGCGCAGGGCGACCTGATGATGATCGGCGCCTTTCTCGGGCTGACCTTCGTCGACTACTTGCATATGCCCTATTGGCTCGGGGCGTTGCTGGCGATCGTGGTGATGGCGGGATTTGGCGCGCTATTGAATCTCGTCTTGCTGCGTCCGCTGGCGGGGCAGGGCATTTTCGCCGTGATCATGGTGACGCTCGGCCTGTCGATCCTGCTGCGGGTCGGAGCGAGTGTGATCTGGGGGCCCGAGACGGTGCGGTTCGACTCGCCATTCTCGCGCAAGGTCGTGCATCTCGGCAGCGTCGTGCTGAGCCAGGAGCACGTCGCGATCATCGTGACCACAGTGTTGCTGGTCGCCGCGCTGTTCCTGTTCTTCCGCTTCAGCCGCATCGGCCTTGCGATGCAGGCGAGCTCGGAGAATGCGCTCGCGGCGTATTACATGGGCATTCCGGTCAAGTCGGTCCACACGCTGACCTGGGCGCTCGGCGCCGGGATCGCGGCGATCGCCGGCATCATGCTGGCGCCGGTCGCGTTCGTGCACGTCAACATGGGCTTCCTCGGGCTGAAGGCGTTTCCTGCCGCGGTGCTCGGCGGCTTCGGTAGCATTCCCGGCGCCATCGTCGGCGGTATCATCATCGGCATCGTTGAATCGCTTGCCGTGCTCTATCTGCCGGAAGGATTCAACAACATTGCCGCCTATGTGTTGCTGCTGCTGGTGCTGATGATCCGGCCGCAGGGGCTGTTCGGCGCCGCCGTCAGGCGCAAGGTGTGAACATGCGCTTTGCGATGAACACGACCTATCGCGACTACCTCAGGCTGTTTCAGCACCGCGGCGCCGCGCTGTCCTATGCCGCGCTTGCGGCGTTGCTGTTGCTGCTGCCGCTTGCGGCCGGCGGATACTTGCTGACACAGGCGACCTTCGTCTTTATCAACGGCACCGTCGCGCTCGGCCTGATGCTGCTGGTCGGCTACACCGGGTTGATCTCGCTTGGCCATGCCGCGTTTTTTGCGGTCGGCGCTTACACCGCCGCGGTGCTCGAAGTTCGCGGCATCCCGTTCGTTCCGGCGTTGATCGGCGCCGGCGTGCTGACCGGCATCATCGGCATCGCGATCGGGCTGCCGGCGCTGCGCATGCGCGGCATTTATCTCGCGATGGCGACGCTGGCCTTTGCCTTCATCGTCGACGAAGTGATCACACGCTGGAGCAGCGTGACGCGCGGCAACCGTGGCATGATGGTGCCGGATGCGACAGTGCTCGGCGTCAAGCTCGATAGCGGGACGCACGTCTACTATATCGCGCTGGTTGTGTTCGCTCTGGTCCTGATCGCATTGGTCAATATCGTTCGCTCGCGCACCGGACGGGGGCTTGCGGCGATCCGCGACTCCGAGATCGCCGCGGCTAGCATGGGAATCAATGTCGCTGTTTTCAAGACGATGGCGTTCGCGCTGTCGGCGACGGCGACCGGACTTGCGGGGGCGGTCTATGCCCACAAGCTCGGCTACATCAGCCCGGAGCAGTTCGACATCACGCTGTCCATCGAGTTCCTGATCATGGTCATCATTGGCGGACTCGGCTCGATCCACGGTGCGGTGTTCGGTGCGATTTTTGTCGTGGTGCTGCCGCAGCTGATCATTCTGGCAAAGCCGTTGCTGCCGCATGTGATCGCGGAACAGCCGATCCTCGATGCAGCGGCGTTCGGCGTGCTGGTAATCCTCTTTGTGATGTTCGAGCCGAGTGGTCTGAACGGCTACTGGACGCGAATGAAGGCATGGTTCGATCTCTTCCCATTCTATCGGCCCGGCGCGTTCAAGCGTTCCAAGATCGGCGTTGCCGATCTGGTAAAGCATTAGGGGAACACGCCATGGCCCTGTTCGAAGTGCAAGACCTGCGGATCGCCTTTGGCGGCATTCGCGCCGTTGACGGCATCAGCTTCAGCGTCGATAGCGGTTCGATCTTCACCATCATCGGGCCGAATGGCGCCGGCAAGACCACGATCTTCAACCTGATCAGCGGCATCCTGCAGCCGTCGGGCGGACGCATCCTGTTCGACGGCCGTGATATCACCCGCATGCCGGCGCACCTCGTGGCGCGGCTCGGCATCGGACGCACGTTCCAGAACATCGAGCTGTTCGACAACGCGTCCGTCGCACAGAACATCCTGGTCGGGCATCACGCGCGCATCAAGACCGGGCTGTTCGGCGAGATCTTACGATTGCCATCCGTGGTGCGTGAAGAGGTTGAGGCGCGGCGACGCGTCGAGGAGATCATCGATTTTCTGCGCCTGCAGCGCTACCGCGACACCCCGGTCGGCGGCCTCGCTTATGGCTTGCGCAAGATGGTGGAGTTCGGCCGCGCGCTCGCCAGCGAGCCGCGGCTGCTGCTGCTCGACGAGCCGTCCTCCGGGCTCAATCTCGAAGAAACCGACGAAGTCGGATTCTGGATCCGTGACATCCGCGATACGCTCGGCATCACCGTCATCATGGTCGAGCACGACATGCGGCTGGTGTCCGCGGTGTCGGACTGCGTGATGGCGGTCAACTACGGCCGGCTGCTGGCGAGGGGGTCACCGGCGCATGTGCAGCGCCATCCCGATGTCATCGCCGCGTATCTCGGGGCCTGACACGATGGCCTTGCTCGAACTCCGCAACCTCGAAGCCGGCTACGGTCCCGTGCAGGCGCTGCATGGCATCAACCTCAAGATCGAGCCCGGCACCATCGTCGCGCTGCTCGGCGCCAACGGCGCCGGCAAGACCACCACGCTGAAGGCGATTAGCGGCATCGTCGATCCGCGCAAGGGCGACATCCTGTTTGAGCAGAAATCGATCGCGCGCCACGAGCCGGATCGCGTGGTCGGTTACGGCATCAGCCATGTGCCGGAGGGGCGCGAGATCTTCGCGCTGCGGACCGTGCGCGAGAACCTGATCCTCGGTGCCTATCGCCGCCGCGACACCGCGGAGATTGCCGCCGATTTGGAGCGGGTGTTTGCCTATTTCCCGATCCTGCGTGAGCGCGAGAAGCAACGCGCCGGCCAACTGTCCGGCGGGCAGCAGCAGATGCTCGCCATCGGTCGCGCACTGATGGCGCGCCCAAAGCTGATGCTGCTCGACGAACCGTCGCTCGGTCTCGCGCCGCTGCTGGTTAAGGAAATCTTCGCAATTATCGGCCGCCTGCGCGCTGATGGCATGACGATCCTCTTGGTCGAGCAGAACGCGCGCATGGCGCTCGAAGTTGCGGATTACGGTTACGTGATGGAGGTCGGCCGGATCGTGCTGGAGAATTCCGCGGCTGCGCTCCGCGACGACCCGACAATCCAGGAATCCTATCTTGGCGTGCAGCACGACACGGTCACCGGTCAATCATCGAGGCGACGCAGACAATGGCGTTGACGGCGACGATCGAAAGGAACCCAATGCCCCGGCTCGAGGAGGCCGTGGTGAGTGGACGTTCGGTTCCGGCGCTGTTTCGCGAAGCTGTCCGCGAACGCGGCACACGTACGGCGATGCGACACAAGCGGCGTGGCATCTGGGAGGCGGTGAGCTGGGCTGATTACGCTGCGGCCGTGCGTGAGGTCGGCTGTGCGCTCCTCGCGTGCGGCCTGCAGCGCGGCGACCGCATCGCCATCCTCTCTGACAACCGGCCGGAATGGCTTTATGTCGATCTCGGCGCGCAATCGGCCGGTTGCGCAGCGATCGGGATCGATGTGTCCGAGCCGATCGAGCAGGTCGCGGACATCCTCAGCGATTGCGGTGCGCGCGTCCTTTTCGTCGACAGCGCGGAGCAGCTTGACGCCGTCCGCGCGACACTGGCGAAAACGCCTGCGCTCGAGTGTGTCGTGCAGTTCGACGCGCGCGCCCGCCAGGCGGAGACACGTGTGCAGGTGGTAGAGCTTGCGCGTTTCCGCGCCGACGGCCGGCAGTTCGATCAAGTACATGCTGGCCGCTGGGAAGCGGAGATCGGCCGCGCTCGCACCGATGACATTGCCGTCATGGCCTATGAGTCAGGTTCAGGCGTGGTGCGACTTACACACGGCAATCTGGTTCGACTGGTCGAGGCGCTTGCTCAGGACTGCCCGGGCAAGGATCGTGATGAGCAGCTCAGCCTCTTGCCGCTGGGCCACGTGCGAGAACGCTGCTTCAGCGCCTATCGGCCGCTCTCGGTCGGCTCGACTATCAACTTTGCCGAGGGGCCAGACAATGTTGTGGACGGATTGCGAGAGGTCGCGCCGCACGTCTTGATGGCGACGCCGCCGGTTTGGGACATGCTCCACGCGACGATCGCCAGAGCGATCGCCGACGCATCACCACTCGGACGGCTTGCCTATCGCCTGGCACTCGACGCGAAGCCTGGCGCTCTCATTGCACGGGCTTTGGTGCTCGACCGCATCAAGACCATGATCGGGCTGCGCCGTGCGCGCGTGCTGGTGTGCGACGGTGCGCCGATGCCACCCGCGTTGTTGCGCTGGTATCGCGCGCTTGGTTTGAACGTTGTTGACGCGCGGGACGGCGAGGGCTGGCGACCATCCGGTGCGAGTGATACGTTGGTGGACAAAGAATCCCGATGAAAGCTGCAGGGAGCACGACATGAAGATCACGCACAGCGAAAAGATACCAGGCGAGCTGCGGCCGAACGATCATCCCTATCTCAATGGCCCGAATACGCCGCTGCTTGAGGAGGTGGATGCCGAGGAGCTTGACGTGATCGAGGGCGCGATCCCGCGCGATCTCGACGGCGTCTATCTGCGCAACACCCAGAACCAGGTGCATGAGCCGGTCGGCCGTTTTCATCCGTTCGATGGCGACGGCATGATCCATGCGATCAGCTTCCGCGACGGCCGCGCCAACTACCGCAATCGCTTCGTTCGCACCAAGGGTTTTGCCGCCGAGCAGGAAGCAGGGCGTTCGTTATGGGCCGGCACGATGGAGAATCCGAAGAAGTCGCTGCGGCCCGGCTGGGGCGCGCATGGCGCCATCAAGGACGCCTCGTCGACCGACGTGATCGTCCACGCCGGGCAAGTGCTTTCGACCTACTACCAGTGCGGCGAGGGCTATCGGCTCGATCCTTATACGCTGGAAGACCAACACACCGAGGGCTGGGTGCCGATCGACGGCATCTCGGCGCATCCAAAGGTCGACGAGCGCACCGGGGAGTTGATGTTCTTCAACTACTCCAAGCACGCGCCGTACATGCACTACGGCGTGGTCGACCGCAGCAACCGCCTCGTCACCTATGTGCCCATTCCGCTGCCCGGGCCGCGGCTGCCGCACGACATGATCTACACCGAGCACTACTCGATCCTGAACGACTTTCCGCTGTTCTGGGATCCCGATCAGCTCGCACAGGGCCGGCACGTCGTGCGCTTCTATCCCAACATGCCCTCGCGCTTTGCGATCATTCCGCGCCACGGCGGGACCGAAGACATCAAGTGGTTCGAGTCGTCGCCGACCTTCGTCCTGCACTTCGTCAACGCCTATGAGCAGGGCGACGAGATCATCGTCGATGGCTACCATCAGCAACATCCGATGCCGGAGTCGCCGAAGGAGGCACCGACCGGTTACGAGCGCATGATGGTCTATCTCGACCAGTATGCGATGGGCACGCGCCTGCATCGTTGGCGCTTCAACCTGCGCACCGGCAAGACCACGGAAGAGTTCCTCAACTCGCGCATCCTTGAATTTGGAATGATGAACGCGCGTGTCGCCGGCTTGCCGTATCGCTACGCCTATTCGGCGGAAGCGAAGCCCGGCTGGTTCCTGTTTACCGGCCTCGTCAAGCACGACCTGCAATCGGGCGCCTCGACCAGGCTCGACTTCGGACCGGACCGTTTCGGCTCGGAGGCACCGTTCGCGCCGCGCCTCGGCTCGACCGGTGAGGATGATGGTTACCTGCTGAGCTTCATCACCGATGAGCGCACACACCAATCGGAATGCCTGATCGTCGACGCCGGGCGCGTGGCGGATGGGCCGGTCTGCCGTATTCGCCTGCCGCACAAGATTTCGAGCGGCACGCATGCCACCTGGGCCAGCCGCGCCGATATCGAGGCGGGTCGGCTCTATCGTCTCGCACACGCGGACTAACGGGAGGTCACGATGCCAGAACCAGTCTTTATCCTTGGTGGTCATCAGACCGATTTTGCGCGGGTGTGGTCGCGCGAAGGCTGCGACATTTCAAACATGATCGAGACCGCGACTCGCGCGGCGCTCGATGATGCGTCGGTCGAACCGGACCAGATCCAGTCCATTCACGTCGGTAACGCTTTTGCCGAGCTGCAGCGCAATCAGGCGCATCTTGGGTCGATGGTCGCGCAGGTCGTGCCTGAGCTCTATGGCGTGCCGGCGATGCGGCATGAAGGCGCGTGTGCCTCGGCCTCGCTTGCGGTGCTCGCCGCGACGGCTGAGATCGAGGCCGGTCGCTATGACTGCATTCTCGTCGTCGGCGCGGAGGAATTGAAGAATCTTCCCGGCGATGTGTCGTCGGCCAATCAGAACGCCGCCGGCTGGCAGGGCCATGAAGGCATCGAGTGCCGCTTCCTCTGGCCCGCGGTGTTCGGACGGCTCGCCGGCGTCTATGCCGATCGCTACGGGCTTGATCGGCGCTATCTGAACAAGATTGCCGAGATCAACTACTCCAACGCCAAGCGCAATCCGAATGCCCAGACCCGCAAATGGCGGTTCGATCCGCTCGCCTTCACCGACGACAATGAGGCCAATCCCCTGATCGAGCCGGGCACGCGGCGGCAGGACTGCGGCCAGATCACGGATGGTGCGACCGCGCTGGTGCTGGCGTCAGGACGTTTTGCGCGCGAGCATGCGAAGCGGACGGGCCGCAGCATGGAGCGCACACCGCGCATCGAAGGCTGGGGTCATCGCAACGGCGGTTTGCGATTTCTCGACAAGGTCGAGCGCAGCCACGGGCAGCAATACGTCTTTCCTCATGTGCGTCAGGCCATCACCGAGGCGTGGGGACGCGCCGGCATCTCGGGGCTCGATGCGATCGACGCCATCGAGACGCATGACTGCTTCACCTCGACCGAGTACATGGCGATCGACCATTTTGGTTTGACCGCACCCGGCCAGAGCTGGAAAGCCATCGAAGAAGGGCACATCGCGCTCGGCGGCAAGCTTCCCGTCAATCCATCGGGCGGATTGATCGGCGGCGGCCATCCGGTCGGCGCAACGGGTGCGCGCATGCTGCTCGACGCCTGCAAGCAGGTCACCGGCAACGCCGGCGCATATCAGGTTGAAGGCGCCAAGCGCGTCGCGACGCTGAACATCGGCGGCTCGCTCGGAACCGTGGTCAGCTTCGTGGTGGCTGGGCAGTAGGCGCCTTCGTCCAGGCCGCACATCAATAGAACGGGCGGTGTAGGTAGTAATACTCGTCCACCAGGCTCCGGCGCACATTTGGGTCCGGATCGCATCCGGCATAGTGGCCGTTGACGTAGACGCAGGGCGACGTCGCCCGGTTGTAGTAGCCGTAAGCGCCGCCCGGCACTGCGTAATTCCGCGCGTAGTGGTGGTGCGTCTTGTGGTGGCTGCGCGCAAGTGCGGGCGTTGCCGCCATCGCGCCGATTGCGGCGAGCAAGATGAGGCGTTTCATTCAACTCTCCTTCGCGGTCGTGTCCGAGACAGTGACGCGCTCGATTGCGAAATGCATAAATATGCTTCGGGGCTGGTTCGTCACATCATCTTAGCACGAGGGAGCGAAGGCGCCCGATCACGCCCGATTGATCGCTGGGACTAACTGCAATCCTTTCAATGACTTAGGGAACCTTGTACGGTTGGTCGTCGCAATTCGAAGGTTGCCGGTCCCCAGGCGGAATTCGATTCATACAATCGACGCGATTGCGGCACATGCGACCTTAGCCCGGTGCTGTGACACTGATCAAACCGGTTCCCGTTTCGAACGTTAGTGTTGGGCGCGTGCCAACCGCAGTTACGGCGGCGATGCTCACGCTTGCACGAGTTCTGTTTGCTCGAATTGATCGAGGTCCTGAATGTCCGGCGCTGTGGTTCAAACGAGACCGAACCTGGCCGATCCGATCCCGGAGGTGCCGTTCTATATCGCCTCGGTCGGAACCCCGTCGCGGTCGCGCCGTACCCTGAAATACGGCGACACCTTCATCGTCACCGACACCCACGGCGACATCGGCGCTTCGAGCGGTGACCCGGACGGGCTCTTTCATGGCGACACGCGATTCCTGTCGCGGCTCGAGTTGTTGTTGAACGACGAGCATCCGCTGCTGCTTGGCTCCAATGTGCGCGACGACAATACGATGCTCGCCGTCGACCTGACGAATCCGGACTACTACGAAAATGGCGAGATCGTGCTGCGCAAGGACATCGTCCATATCGCGCGCACGATTTTTCTGTGGGACGGGGCGGCCTATCAACGCCTCGCGTTGCGCAACCACGGTGATCGACCGGTGAAGCTACGGTTGCGGCTGAGCTTCGGCAGCGATTTTGCCGACCTGTTCGAAGTGCGCGGGATGCGGCGACCACGGCGCGGACGGGCAACGTCCGCGGTGACGGTGTCGGATCAGGTCGTGCTCAGCTATAAAGGCCTCGACGAGGTCATCCGTCACACCCAACTCACCTTCGATCCCGCACCAAGCGAGCTCACGCGTGACCTGTGCGTCCTATGCATTCGACCTCGCGCCCCATGAAGCGAAGCGAATCTTTCTGACCGCGGCGTGGGCCGGACCTGACGCCGCGCGGCCGGTGCCGTTTATGCGCGGTCTGCTCGCGGCGCATCGCGAGCTGCGCGCCGCGACGAGCGGCATGACGACCATCGAGACGTCGAATGACCTGTTTAACGAGGTGCTGTGCCGCTCGGCGGCCGATCTTGCGATGTTGATGACGGACACGCCGCAGGGCCGCTACCCCTATGCCGGCATCCCCTGGTACTCGACGACGTTCGGGCGCGACGGCCTGATCACCGCCCTGCAGATGCTGTGGTGCGATCCACGTATCGCGCGCGGCGTGCTGAGCAGGCTTGGGGCGTTCCAGGCGCGCAGCTCCGACCCTCTGTCCGACGCCGAGCCGGGCAAGATCCTGCATGAAATGCGCGATGGCGAAATGGCCGCCCTCGGCGAAGTGCCGTTCCGTCTGTACTACGGCAGCGTCGATTCGACGCCGCTGTTCGTGCTGCTGGCCGGTCTATACGTCGAACGGACCGGCGACGACATCCTGCTGGCCGAACTCTGGCCATCGATCGAAGCGGCGCTGCACTGGATCGATGGAGATGGCGATCCGGATCAGGATGGCTTCGTCGAATACTACCGCAAGACCGAGAAGGGACTGGCGAACCAGGGTTGGAAGGATTCGCACGATGCAGTCTTTCATGCCGATGGCGGATTTGCCGAAGGCCCGATCGCGCTCGCGGAGGTTCAGGGCTATGTCTTTGCCGCCAAACAAGTGGCGGCGCGTTGTGCGCGACGTCTGAAACGCGAAGACCGCGCGAACCAGCTCGAGGCCCAGGCGGCGCGGTTGGCCGAACGGTTCGAGGACGCATTCTGGTGCGATGACATTCGATCCTACGCGCTGGCGCTCGACGGCAACAAGCGGCCCTGCGCGGTTCGCACGTCGAATGCCGGACAGGTCCTGTTCTCCGGGATCGCGCGCGAGGACCGCGCACGGCTGGTAGGGGATTTACTGATGAGCCCGGCATTCTTCTCGGGCTGGGGCATCCGCACCGTGGCGCGCGGCGAGGCGCGCTACAATCCGATGTCCTATCACAACGGCTCGGTCTGGCCACATGACAATGCCCTGATCGCGCTTGGGTTCGCGCGCTACGGTCTCAAACGCGCCGTCGGCCGGCTGGCAACGGGACTGTCCGAGGCCGCGGCCTATATGGATCTCGCGCAGGCTTCCCGAGCTGTTCTGCGGATTCCAGCGCGAGCGGCGGCGCGGGCCTACCCTCTATCCGGTCGCCTGCGCGCCGCAGGCCTGGGCGAGCGCGACGCCGTTCTCGCTGATCGAGGCCATGCTCGGCCTCGAATTCCGTCCCGAGACCAGCGAGATCCACCTGCGCGATCCCAGCCTGCCTGCCTTTCTCGACCAGCTCATGCTGCGCAATTTAGCCGTTGGTGGCTCGAGCATGGATTTGCGGGTCCATCGTCATGGCGACGAGGTCTCGATCGAAGTGCTGCGGGCCCGCGGCAAGATCCAGGCCTCGGTCGATCCTGTCGCACGCACTAGGCCACGCTGGAACCGGATCTCCGCTGTCTGCGAGTTGACGGTCGTTTCGGCCAGTTGCGGGATATCCGAATGCGCCAGCAAATCTTCGCTGACGTTCTTCGCACTGACGGTTTCAGCTCGCGCTCGGTGCAGCCGTGCGATGGACGCTGCGACGAGGCTGCGGGACAGTCGCCGGCACCGCAGAGTTCCGCCCAAAACACAGGGTGTTGCGCCCGCGACTTAGCCACCGGAAGCTCCCAAGCCCGCAGTGACGATCCTCGGTTCAGCACCAGGTCGCAGGGCGTGCTCGGCAAGGAAGTTCGGAGCGCCGCAAACGAGGATATGGGACACATTGTCGACATCGTCGTCGATAGCGCCGGCCAGGTCCGTGCCGCCGTGATCGACTTCGGCGGTTTTCTCGGCGTCGGCAGCCGCAAGATCGCGGTCGACTGGAATGCCCTGCATTTCCACGCGGCGAGCGGCAATCAGGATCTCGTCACACTGGAACTCACGCGGGATCAGGTGAAGGCGGCACCGGAATACAAGGACAAGCAATCTGTCGTCGTTCTTGGCGCATCAGGCGGCTTGCAGCCGTTGGGGCCTGAGTAGTTCATCGCACGAGCTCTTTCGCCGAGGTACCGCGCCCTCGGTGTTAATAGGGAACACCAGGGTATGGTCCGACTCCAGGGGTCACGGTCGGCGAGCGATGTCGAGCGCTTTTCAGGGCGCCGACTGTCCGGTCCGGCGACGGCGCCAGAGTTGCCCGGTCACGCCGAGACTGAGCATGATGAGGCGCTGGCGAAGCGTGCCACAGCTGTTCCGGGCGAAAGCGAGCCACTCCATCCCTCGATCGACAGTCTTCGCGGCCTCGACTGGTTCATCTTTTTCCTTGCGGACGTCCAGACCGGCTTCGGTCCTTTCATCTCGGTCTATCTGACGTCGCAGAAGTGGACGCAGGTCGACATTGGTGTCGTGCTCTCGGTCGCCGGCCTGGTCTCGCTGCTGGCGCAGGTGCCGGGCGGAGCGCTGGTCGATGCGGCGCGCTCGGAGCGGCTTGTAGCGGGCGTCGCGCTCGGTGGTATCGCGGCCGCAGCGCTCGCCTATGCGGCGTGGCCGATCTTCCCGGTCGTGCTTGCCGCCGCTGTCCTGCACGCGCTGTCCAGTTGCGTGCTCGGCCCTTGCATCATCGCAATGACCCTCGGCCTCGTCGGGCGCGCCGCGCTGGGCGAACGTCTTGGTCGCAACGCTCGCTTCGCCTCGATCGGCAACGGGCTCGCCGCTGCGGGGATGGGAGCGTGCGGCTACCTGTTCGGGCCACGCAGCGTATTCCTGGTGACGGCGGCCTTGTTCGTGCCGACCACACTGGCGTTGAGCCGTATCCGGCCAAGGGAGGTCGACCCGGAGTGGGCACACGGTGGGCCCGCGGTGATCAACGTCGATGCCCGCCAAACCAAGCTCTTGACCCTGCTGCGCAGTCGTCCGCTACTGATCCTGGCGTTCTGCGTGCTGTTGTTTCATCTCGCTAACGGTTCAATGCTTCCGCTTGTCGGCAGCGTCGTGACGACGCGCACCAGCGAGTGGGCGACGATCATCATCGCGGCATGCATCGTCGTGCCCCAACTGGTCGTCGCAGCGTTGTCGCCGCGGGTCGGTCACAGGGCGGAGGTGCTCGGACGCCGCCCGATCCTGCTGCTGGCGTTCTTCGCGCTGCCGATCCGTGGCTTGTTGTTCGCGACCGTCACCAATCCTTACGCCCTTGTCGCGGTCCAGTTGCTCGACGGCATCACAGCCGCGGCGATCGGGATCACGGTGCCGCTCATGATCGCGGACTTGACCCGAGGCACGGGTCACTTCAATCTGGTGCAGGGAGTGGTCGCGACGGCGGTCGGCATCGGCGCTTCCACCAGTCCGACCATCGCCGGCTATCTCACCGACCATTTCGGCAGCAGCACCGCCTTCCTCGGCCTTGCGTTGATCGCGTCGACCGCGTTCGTCGCGGTTTGGTCGCTGATGCCGGAGACGAAGCCGGCACCACGCTGACCGCGTGACCGATCAGGGTGCCGAGGCCGGGACCGTTGCCGGTGCTCGCTCATCCGACACCAACCGTAGCTTCGGCGTGGCGTCCATCAGGCCGCGATAGACCGCGAGATAGTCGAGCGCCATGCGACGCGCGGTGAACCGCTGCTCGAATTGTTCGCGGATCTTTCCGCGCGACAGTTCGCCTAATCGGTCGACCGCACCGATCGCGCCGGCCTCGTCCTCGACGATGAACCCGGTCACTCCATCGTCAATAATTTCCGGCACCGAGCCGCGGTTGAAGGCGATAACCGGTGTACCGCATGCCATTGCCTCGATCATCACGAGCCCGAACGGTTCGGGCCAGTCGATCGGCACCAGCAGCGCGATCGCGCCGCTCAGAAATTGCGATTTATCCTTGTCGCCGATCTCGCCGATGTACTCGACATGCGGTGATGCGAGCATCGGCTTGATTTCTTCCTCGTAATAGTCGCGATCAAGCAAATCAACCTTGGCTGCAATCTTCAGCGGGATGCCGCAATGTTCGGCGATCCGGATCGCGCGGTCGACGCGCTTTTCGGGCGCGATCCGCCCGAGAAACGCGAGATACGACGGCTTGACGGGGAGCGGCCGGAGCAGGTCCTGCGGCAGACCGTGGTGGATCGTGCGGGTCCAGCGCGCTTGCGGCAACGGGCGACGCTGCGCGTTCGAGATCGACACCACCGGAATTGACGAGAAAGTATTGAACACCGGCTGATGCTCGGGAAGGTCGAGCCGGCCGTGCAATGTGGTGAGGAAAGGTGTTGATTGGCGCGAGAACAGCGAAAATGGATAGTAGTCGAGATGAAAATGCAGAAAATCGAATTGATCGGCCTGGCGACGCACATGCTCCAGCATCGACATATGCAGGGCATTGGGATCGCGAATTGAGCCGTCGAGCCGCAACGCGCGCGGCCAGAAGGCCTGCAAATTTGCCGATGTGCGCGAGTCGCCGCTTGCAAACAGCGTGACGTCGTGACCGAGCGCGACCAGTTCCTCGACGAGCCAGTACACGACGCGTTCGGTTCCACCGTAAAGTTTCGGCGGAATCGCCTCGGTCAATGGAGCGATTTGCGCGATGCGCATTGAGAGCCTCCTTCAACGGGCTGAAAGCCCCATGCCCTCAACGTCGTCAGTCGTTTTAGATTGCAGCATTTTTGCTGAACTCGACGAATTATCTTTTTCGCAACTGCGGGAACTTGGGACGGGCGGCGGATTTCTGATCTCAATTGCGCCGTCATGCGGGAACCGGGACCTCCCGCAGTCGTTGGCGCGTTGGGTGCGGCTGGGCGCGATTTGAGAGTCACAAGACGTCGGGAAGAGCCGCGATGGATGACCTCTGCCGCTATGTCGACAGACCGTTTGCATTCATTTTTCGTTATGTCAGGCAGCGCCCACTGGGCCACGGCATCATCACCGCCGCGGTTTTCGCGGCTGTGGCCTGTTCAGTCACGACACAATACGGCGTGAAATATCTGGTTGATGCGCTGGCCGGCGGGCCAGCCGCCGTGCATCGTATTTGGGCGGCGTTTGCGCTGCTCGTCGGCCTGATTGCGGCCGACAACCTGTTGTGGCGACTGGCCGGCTGGATCGCGAGCTTCACATTCGTGCGAGTGACAGGTGATCTGCGTCGCGATTTGTTTCGCCATCTCACGGGTCACTCGCTGAGCTATTTTGCCGACCGGCTTCCGGGCATGCTGACAAGCCGCATCACGGCAACGTCGAACGCGGTCTACACCGTCGAAAACATGTTCGTCTGGAACGTGCTGCCACCCTGTGCCGCGATGGTCGCGGCAATTGGCTTTGTCATGACGGTGAGCGTTGCGATGGCGGCTGTGCTGATGCTGGTCGGCGGCATCGTCGTCGTCGCCATGTTCCGGCTTGCGGCGGCCGGGCGGCCGCTCCACCACGAATTTGCGGACAAGACCGCGCTGGTCGATGGCGAAATGGTCGACGTGATCGGCAACATCTCGCTGGTGCGCGCGTTCTGCCGGCTGAGCGACGAACATCGTCGCTTCGACCGGACGGTCGACGGCGAGCTCGGCGCGCGTCGTCGCAGCTTGCAGTACCTCGAACGGCTCCGCCTGTTGCATGCGCTGGCCACCGTTACGCTCACGATCGGCCTGCTGGCCTGGTCCATCACGCTGTGGCAGCGCCAGCAAATCACAACCGGCGACGTCGTGCTGGCATGTACTCTCGGGTTATCTGTGCTGCACGCGACGCGGGATCTGGCATTGGTTCTGGTCGATGCGGTCCAGCATGTGGCGCGCTTGACCGAAGCACTGGGAACCCTTTTGGTCCCGCACGATTTGCGCGACCATCCGGACGCCGAGACGCTCGCGCGCTCCGGCGCAAGCGTCTCGTTCGAGCAAGTCTCCTTCGATTATCGCGGCGATCGCGCGGTCTTCGAAAATCTCGACTTTCGGATCAAGGCGGGCGAACGGGTCGGGTTGGTCGGCCCGTCCGGGGCCGGGAAATCGACCTTGTTCGCGTTGCTCCAACGCTTCTACGACTTGCGCAACGGCCGCATCGTCATCGATGGCCAGAACATTGCGCGTGTCACGCAAGAGAGCCTCAGGTCCGCGATCGCGGTGGTGCCGCAGGACGTCTCGCTGCTGCATCGGTCGATCATGGAGAACATCCGGTACGGACGGCCGGATGCCGCCGACGGGGACGTCCTTGCTGCTGCAGCGGCGGCCCGGTGCGACTTCATCGATCGGTTGCCCGAGGGAATGTCGACCATCGTTGGTGACCGCGGGCTCAAGTTGTCCGGCGGTCAGCGCCAGCGGATCGCTCTGGCGCGGGCGTTCTTGAAGGATGCGCCGTTGCTGTTGCTTGACGAAGCGACCTCGGCGCTCGAACTTCAGAATCCGAGGAGGCGATCCGCCTCGCGCTGACCCGCTTGATGCGCGGCCGCACGGTGATTGCAATCGCTCATCGCCTCTCGACGCTGCGCGCTTTCGACCGGATCCTTGTCATGCGCGACGGCAGGATCGTTCAGGATGGCTCGCCGGATGAGCTGATGCTCAGGGGTGGGCCCTACCGCGATCTCGTGCGGCAGCAAACATTGCAGTTTGCAAAAAAGAAGGCTGCCGCCGCATAGGGCGGCGGGTCGCAGACAACTGCTGACAGTTTTAGACCACCGGCAGGGCCAGCCTGCGTCGCAGACCTCGGGCGGCGCCGAAAACCTTCTCCTCGTGACGTCGCTCCACTGGCCCGGCGCTGTCTCCCCAGTGCCGGGCCGTTTTGCGCGTGGAAAGTGCTAGGCCGGTTTTCGCGCGAGGCTTGCGCCGACGGCTGATACCGCGATCCACTGCACCAGCACTGCGAGGGCGAGGAAGGCGGACCCGAGCAGCGGCAACTGGTGTGCGCCGATCTTGCCGATCAACGCTCCGCCGACGCCGCCAGCGGTCGCAATGCCGCCCTGCAAGGCGCACACGAAGCAAGCCGACAGAACCGCCGTCTGCGCCGGCGCCCGCTCGATGAGCTGGCGCTGCAATGCGATCGACAACATCACGCCGCAGAAGCCCCACACCGCAATCGACGCCAGCGCGCTGCCGATGGCGGCGCCGGTGAGCGGTAGCGCGACGAAGTTCGCGCCAAGGCAAGCGAGGGTGATGAAAACCAGCATCCGTGCGCCAAGGCGGTCACAAACCCAGGCCGCGGCGAGGCTGCCCGCGACGCCGGCAAGGCCCCAGAGCCATAGCAGGGACGAAAGTGTCGAGGCGCTCGCGGCGGTGGCGCGATCGAACACCGGACCAAAATAGATGTATACGCAATACAGTCCGATGAAGGCGAGGTAGGCCGTCCCAAGGCCGAGCAGCAACAAACGATCGGCCGCGAGCGAAGGCACGCGGATGGTCTGCTTTCGCTCCGGCCAGGATGCCGCAAGAGCACCGACGAGCGCGACGGCTGCGAGCGCTGCGAGCAGGAACACTGTGGCGCGCCAGCCGAACGCGGCGGCGATGAAGGCGCCGGCGGGCAGGCCGGCCGCCATTGCCAGCGACATGCTGAACATAATGATCGAGATCGCACGGCCATGGCGGTTCGGCGGTTGCAGCGCGACCGCTGCGGCAGCGCAGGTCGGCGCGAGGATAGCGACGCCGAGGCCGCAACAGCACCGCGCGATCAGCATCACGCCGAGACTTGCCGTCAACGCCGACCCGAGACAACCGGCGACGAACAGTGCGAGTCCAACGCCGAATGCGATCCGGAACGGCCATCTCGACGTCGCAACTGCGAGCGGGATGATGAAAACCGCGTAAGTCAGCGAATAGGCGCTGATGATCTGGGCGGCCGCGCGAAATTCGACGCCGAGCGCCCTGGCAATTTCCGGGAGCAGCCCAGGCAGCACATACGCATCGGTCCCGGTCGCAAACATCGCCAGCGCGATCAGCACCAATCTGAATGCGCCTGCCATGACGCGACCCGATCAGTTCCGGCGCTTGCGCTTGCTGCGGCTGATCTCGCTCAGCGCGACCACGGTGCTAACCGGCGGTTTGGTCCTGATCGGGCCTTCAGCTTGGTCCTCGATATCCACCAGGCCAGACTCTTCCGCTGAATCGTTCAACCAGCCGGCGGCGTGCTGACCCGACAGGGTATCGACGAGCGCCTGAAATTCCTCGTCGTTGATACCGTACATCCGGCTCTTGATTTCGAGCACCGCCATTTCGAGCAGTTGAGTTGCGAGAGGCTGGTCGTGCCGTCTCAGTCGGGGAACCAGCGCACGCAACTCCTCGACAAGCCCTTCAAGCTCGCGACGAACCTCAGGTGTCATAATTTGCTCGCGTGAATTGTCGCGGACCGGCCAAAGAGTTGGTCCAGCTGGCGGTGTCGGCAATGTCGGCATAGACGCTGGCAATGCCGGCGACGGCGCGCTGCACCTCATCTGCGTCGAGGCCGTTGAGCGGTTGGCTCGCCGAGGCGTCGGCGAGATAGATCATCTGCTGCTGGCGATGATAACCGTCGACAAGGGTCGCAAGACACGCCGACTCCCCGGAAAACCCCGCAATGACGACCGGCGCGCGAACATCCTTCATGAAGGCAGCAAAGCCCTCGCTCGCGTAGCAGGACGGCAGCTCGCGATCGAACACCATCTCGCTGCGCAACGGTTCGAAACCCTCGACCCAGTCGAACAGTTTGCTGGACCGGTTGAAGAAGGCTGACGCACCCTGCAATCTCGTGAACGCAACGGGAATGCCGTTTGCGCGTGCGGCCGTGAGCGCGTCGCGGCACTTGCGCAGTGCCGCGTGCGCACCGGGCAGCGCCGTAAGGCGCGGCGCGGCGACATATTCCTGCTGCAGGTCCACGAGCACGAGGATCGGGATCTCCGACAGCCGTTGCGATCTGAGGCGGATGACCGACGACACGATCAGCCTCGGATCGACGGCCGGGTCACCGGCCGCGCGGCCGAGACCTCGAGAACGCCCCGCTTGTGCCACTGGCCTTCCGGGCGAATGGTCAGATAGGGATCGATGCCGATCGTCACCGCGGTCGGTCGTCGCTCGGTGAACAACTCCATCTCGATGTATTCGAAGTCCGAGAATACGAACTCCTTCGCGTTCTCGATCACCGAGAAGCCGAACTGCTCCCAGAATTTCACGACGTGCCGCGCCGCGTGGCCGTACATGCGCTGATAGCCCTTGGCCTTGCAGAGATCGATCGCGGCCTCGATCAGCGGTTTGGTCGCGCCTCTGGCGCGGAATTCCTTCCGCACCGTGAGCCGCTCGATCTTGGCGAAGTCGGCAAAGAAGCGGATGCGGAGACAGCCGATCGGCTCGTTGCCGAGATAGGCCAGCAGGTGCGTAGACGCAAAGTCGTTGCCGTCGAACTCCTCGAGATACGGGCATTCCTGCTCGGCCATGAACACCGCGCTGCGCACCGACACCATGCGCATGTATTCCTCGATGGTGTGCACGACGGTGATCGCGATCTCGCCGGGCCTGCCGTTGCCGTCATAGCGATCGTACAGCGGACCGGTCGGCGCTGCGCGCTTCGGCGTGCGCACCAGGCTGTGCAGGTCGAGGTTGACGTTGCCTTCGAACGACGCGCCCGGCGCGAAGCCCATGGTCTCGAGCAAGCGCTTGCCGTCCCGCGTCACCGCGCGGGCGTAGAGGTCGGCGTCTTTATAGAGCGGAGTCCAGACCTTCTCGAGCGCGAGCGGGATGCCGGCGACCAGATTGTTCCGCGCCCACATCGCCCAGATGTAGATACCGGCAGGGCGCTCGTTCTGGCTGCACAACAGACGGATGTCAGGTGCCGAGGCATCGAAACTGCCGTCGATCAGTGCCCTTAGGCCTTCGGAATTCAGCATCAACAGGGCGAGAAAGCCCTCAGGGACCGGGTTTTCGGCATCGTAGTTGGCCTTGCGGGCAATTCCCCATAAGCTGTCGGGGTTGTGGTTAACGACGCGGGCAACCGGCTCTTTGGACGCGAGGCCTTTCAGGTCGGCGCTGGCGGTCGCGATCAACCGATCGAGATGCTCGGCGCTCGGCGTGAAAACAACGACGTCGCGGGCAAATTCGGTAAGATTGCTTGCCGGCAGCGGATGTTTCGCGGGATAAACAGCTGGTGGTGGAACCGGCAGGGCTCCCGGGAGATCGCCATGGTGGACCGTCATGCGCTTTTCCTTTGTTGCCAGGAAGAACGACGCTGATTGCAGCTAACTCGATTTCGGAGGGCAGGGGTGTCTATTGTTTTGGAAAGGGGTGTTCCCCAAGAGGAACGCCAGACCGAAAAGCTCCAGCGTCTGCCCGACTGGGATGTCGCCCGCATCTTCCTTGAGGTCGTGCGCTGCGGCAGCTTCCGCTCGGCCGCCGAGCGGCTTGGGCAATCGATCAACTCGGTGCGCCGCAGAGTTGATGAGTTCGAGCAACTCGTCGGCACCGCACTGTTCGTGCGCGACGTCTACGGCACGCGGCTGACCGACGATGGCATGCGCATGGTCGCCGGCGTCGAGCGCATGGAGAACGCGGCGTTCGAGCTGTTGCGCGACCGCTCTCAGGCTGCGCCTGCAATGTCGGGCGAAGTGCGCGTCGCCGTCACCGAAGGCCTCGGCACGTTCTGGCTCGCGCCGCGACTTGTCGAATTCCAGCGCGCCTATCCGAACATCCTGGTCGACCTGCATTGCGACATGGAGACCGCCGACATCCTGCGCAACGAAGCCGATATCTCGATCCAGCTGTCGAAGCCGACCGCGCAGGAAGTGAAGATCGTCAAGCTCGGCCGCTTGCACATCAGTTTGTTTGCGAGCCAGCACTACATCGACATCTACGGCCGACCGAAGTGCTTCGACGATCTGAAGAAGCATCGCCTGGTGATGCAGTTCGCGGCTCAGACCGCGGCCAAGGAAATCTTCGAGAGCTGGTTTCCCGGCGTGTCGCAGCAGGACTTGCTGGTCATGAAGACCAACACCGCGACCTGCAATTACTGGGCGGTGGCGAAGGGCGCCGGCATCGGATTGTTTCCGACCTACGCCTACGCGATCGGCGCGCAGATCCTGCCGCTGCAGATCGACCTGCACAAAGGGCTCGACATCTACCTGGCTTATCATCCGGGCAGCCACCGCATCGCGCGCTGCCGCCGCATGATCGACTGGATCGTGGAGGCCTTTAACCCGTCGAAGTTCCCGTGGTTCCGCGACGAGTTCATCCATCCGACCGAGCTTGAGAAGCAATATAAAGGCGCGCCGCTGGCGAGCATGTTCGACGGGTTCAATATGCGCTGACCCCTAAGGGGGTGGTTGACGAAAATCTCTGTATTTTCATTGAATTAGCCGAATTTTCGGCGCAGCTTTGGCGTGCGGTGAGGGCAGACGCTCCCGCGCCCACCGGCGACGCGCAACCCACTGACAATGAAGCCTTAATTGCCGCTTTTGGCGGGGTTTTCGCGCGCGCCGCCGGATATATCCGTGCACGAATATCCGTATACGGATATTCGTATACGAATATTCGTCCACGAATATCCGTTGACGGATATTCGGGTTGCGGGTATCTGCTCACCGCCATCGCCGGCGGTCGCTCCGCCGGCCAGGCGCAGGCAAGGTCGATCCCAAAATGTCGCTGAAGCTGCCGTCCAACCCGCTCGCGCTCGCCGTGCTGGCGCTCGTCTTCGAGCGGCCGATGCACCCTTATGAAATGGCGACGACGCTGCGGCACCGGCACAAGCACGAGAGCATCAAGCTGCGTTACGGCTCGCTCTACACCGTGATCGATCTTCTGGTCGCGCGCGGGCTGATTTCCTCGAGGGAAACCTCGCGCGGCGGCAAGCGCCCCGAGCGCACCGTCTACCTGCTGACACAGGCTGGCCACGACTTGCTGCAAGACTGGATGCGCGAACTGCTTGGGCAGCCGGTGAAGGAGTTCCCGCAGTTCGAGACGGCGCTGTCTTTGATGGGCGTACTGCCGCCCACCGAAGCGGTGAAGCTGCTGTGCGACCGTGCATCGCTGCTGGCCTCGACGATTGCGACACTGGAGGGGCTCCTCGCGGAGATGAAGAGCAAGACACTTGGCGAACTGGCGGAGCCGAACCAGCAAATCCCCGAGGCGCTGTTGCGCCAGAGATTTCCGGAATTGTTCGTCGTCGAAGGCGAGTATCGCCTCGCGGTGACAAGAGCCGAGCTCGCCTTCGTCAACGATCTGGTTCGCCGCATCACCCAGGACGGCTGGGGGCCGGTCGGACTGTGGCGCGAGATGCAGGCGCACTGCGAGCGCCAGTACCTGCGCGAGAGCAAGGAAGCGCGGACGGGCAAGCAGCTCGCCGGCGCTTGAGGGTGGGATGATGATTTTGTTCGCGGAATGATACCTGCGCCGTCATGTCCGGGAAAGCGGTGCGACGGTGTTACCTCTCCCCGCAATGCGGGGAGAGGTCGACGCGCGGAGCGCGGCGGGTGAGGGGCGGGCATGAGTGACAACAAACGCAAATTGTGGATGGCGAAGCCCCTCACCGCGACCCTCTCCCCGCTGCGGGGCGCGGGAGAAGAGCGCGTGAGAGTTTGAGATTTCCAGCAATGACCGAGGACAAGGCAAAGCTGTTGC
Organism: uncultured Alphaproteobacteria bacterium; assembly: GCA_963763485.1. Taxonomy (GTDB): domain Bacteria; phylum Pseudomonadota; class Alphaproteobacteria; order Rhizobiales; family Xanthobacteraceae; genus CAWCKS01. The sequence goes on from CAVXOW010000005.1 coordinate 1,282,604, forward strand.
GCTCGCTGGCGATCGACCGCAGTGCGCCCGCGTGGCGCCGCCGGCGGCGAACGGGCCGCAGCGCGGGCTCGTGATCGCGGCGGTTGTCGTCGGCTGCGTCGTCATCGGCTTCGCCGCGTTCATGCTGTTGGCGCGTACGGGCGAGCCGGCGAAGGACGTCGCGTCGCAAGCCGCTGCGCCGTCGCCGTCGCAAACACAATCGCAGGCGCAGCCGCCGGCAGCGCAGCCCGCACCGCAAGTCGCGCAGTCGAGCCAGGCCGGCTGGTCTCTCGGCCTCCGGCTACGTCGTGGCGCGGCGCAAGGCGACGGTTGCCGCCGAAATCACCGGCAAGGTCGTGGAAGTGTTCGTCGACGAAGGCAACACCGTCACCGAAGGCCAGGTGGTGGCGAAGCTCGACAGCGTGCTGGCGCAGAAGGATTTCGAGCTCGCGCAGTCGCGCGTCGAAGCCGCCGACGCCGCCGCCGGCGCCATCAAGGCCGACCTGCAGGATGCCGAGCGCATTCTCACGCGCACGCAATCACTGTCGAAGAACAGTTTTGCGACCGAGGCCGATCTCACCAAGGCGCAGGCGCGCGTCGGCGTGCTCGGCGCACAACTGCGCCAGGCCGAGGTGCAGACCGAGACCGCGCGGATCGATGCCAAGCGCGCCGCGTCCGTGCTCGACAAGCATTCGATCAGGGCGCCGTTCTCCGGCGTGGTGGTCGACCGCTCGGCGCAGCCCGGCGAGATGATCTCGCCGTTGTCGGCCGGCGGCGGTTTCACCCGCACCGGCGTCTGCACCATCGTCGACATGGACTCGATCGAGATCGAGGTCGACGTCAACGAGGCCTTCATCGGCCGCGTCGCGGCGGACCAGGCCGTCAACGCCGTGCTCGACGCCTATCCGGACTGGACCATTCCGGCCTCGGTGATCGCGATCGTGCCGACCGCGAACCGCGACAAGGCGACGGTGAAGGTGCGCATCCGCTTCGTGCAGAAGGATCCGCGCATCCTGCCCGACATGGCGGTGAAGGTGACGTTCTTGCCGACGAAGACCGGGCGCGGCGGCGGCGACTACGGCGACGGCGGCGAAGTGAGGGCGGTGGTGATGAGCAGGAAGAATTGCAGCGATGCGCGCGCGCTCTACGTCCTCCCCCCTTGTGGGGAAGGGTTGGGGAGGGGGGTCCATCGTGGCGACTTCCGCCTCGCGACTTGCAACCACCCCCACCCCTAACCCCTCCCCACAAGGGGCGAGGGGAACAGATAACGGAATCCCTTCAGGAGTAACTCAAGTGGCAACCGAACAACCGATGGTTCGCCTGTCCGGCGTGGCGAAGCGCTTTACCAAGGGCAAGGAGACGATCACGATCTTCGATCGTCTCGACCTGACGATTCCGCGCGGCGATTTCATCGCGGTGATGGGGCCGTCGGGCTCCGGCAAGACCACGCTGCTCAACCTGCTCGGCGGCATCGATCATTGCGACCAGGGCGAGATCGAGATCGCGGACAAGCGCATCGACGGATTGAGCGAGGGCCAGCTCGCGGCGTGGCGCGCCGCCAATGTCGGCTTCATCTTCCAGTTCTACAACCTGATGCCGATGCTGTCGGCGGCGCAGAATGTCGAGCTGCCGCTGTTGCTGACCAAACTCAAGTCGAAGGAGCGCGCGGCGCGCGTCAACACCGCGCTTGACGTCGTCGGCCTCGCCGATCGCGCCAAACACCGGCCGAGCGAAATGTCGGGCGGACAGCAGCAGCGCGTCGCGATCGCGCGCGCCATCGTGTCCGACCCGAACCTGCTTGTTGTGCGACGAGCCGACCGGCGACCTCGACCGCACCACCGCGGACGAAATTCTCTCGATCCTGCAGCTGCTCAACAAGGACCTCGGCAAGACCATCGTCATGGTGACGCACGATCCGGCGGCGGCGCGCTATGCCAGCCGCACGCTGCATCTCGACAAGGGCCAGTTCGTCGAACGGGAGCTCGCGGCGTGAACGAATTCGGCCTCGTCAGAAAGAACCTGTTTCGCAGAAAACTGCGCGCGATCCTGATGATCGTCTCGATCCTGGTCGCGTTCGCGATTTTCGGCGTGCTGGCCGGCTTCTATCGCGCGTTCACGGCCGGCACCGACAACGCCGCCGCCGACCGCATGATGACGGTGAACAAGATCAACTTCACCCAGCCGCTGCCGATCGCCTACTACAATCGCGTGCGCGGGCTCGAGGGCGTGCGGCAGGTGACCTATGCCAACTGGTTCGGCGGCTATTTCCAGGACCCGAAGAATTTCATGGTGGCGCTGGCGGTCGAGCCCGCGACCTACTTCGACGTCTACCAAAAAGAGTTCGACCTGCCGGCGGATCAGCTGAGGACGTTCATCCAGACCCGCGACTCGGCGGTCGTCGGCGAAAACCTCGCGAAAAAATACGGCTGGAAGGTCGGCGACCGCGTGCCGATCCAGAGCAACATCTTCAGCCAGAAGAACGGCGGCGGCCACGTCTGGGATTTCACCATCGCCGGCATCGTCAAGGGCAAGGTCGAGGCGGTCGACACCAACTTCCTGCTGTTCCAGTACGAGTACTTCAACGAGACGCGCTCGTTCGGCAAGGACACCATCGGCTGGATCATCCTGCAGACGACGAATCCGGAGAACAACGACCGCATCGCGAAAGCGATCGACGCGATGTTCGCCAACTCCTCGGCCGAGACCTCGACCGACAACGAGAAGGCGTTCGGCAAGGCCTTTGCCGCGCAGTTCGGCAACATCGCGCTGATCGTGTTCCTGGTCGTCGGCGCCGCCTTCGTCACCATCCTGATGATCGTCGGCAACACCATGGCGCTGTCGATCCGCGAGCGCACGCGCGAGATCGGCGTGCTGAAGACGCTGGGGTTCTCGGGGCCGCGAATCCTGACGATGGTGCTCGGCGAGAGCGTGCTGCTGGCGCTGCTCGGCGGCGTGCCGGGGTTGATCCTCGCCGCACTGGTCACGATCGCGCTGCGCGCCAGCCTCGTGCAGATCGCGCCGGCGTTCTCGGTGTCGCCCGATATCGTGGCGGAGGGGCTCGCGCTGATGCTGGCGCTGGGCCTGATCACCGGCGCGATCCCCGCCGTCAACGCGATGCGGCTGAAGATCGCGACCGCGCTGGGGCGGGGGTGAGGGGAATGATGATCGCAGTTGCGTCCGCGCATTCCGCCGTCGTCCCCGCGAAGGCGGGGATCCATACGCCGCAGCAGACATGGGACGATCGAGGGATCGTGACCTTGTCTTTGACAACTACACAGCACGACAACGGCCACAGGGGATATGGGTCCCCGCCTTCGCGGGGACGACGCGGAGATTTGGGCTGGCGTTGAACTGACATTCGTAGGACTGAAAAAATGCTCTCCCTTCTCAACCAGGTCGTCGCCGTCACCTCGATCAATCTCAAAAGCATCGCGCAGCGGCGCTGGCTGTCGCTGTCGACGATCGTGGCGATTGCGCTCGTGGTCGTCGTGCTGCTCGCCTTCCTTGCGATGGCGAACGGCTTTCAGAAAACCATCGCCGGCTCCGGCTCGAACGACATCGCGATCGTGCTGCGCGCGGGCTCGCAGGCCGAGATCAACTCGACGGTGTCGCGCGACCAGGTGCGGCTGATCGAGGACGGCCCCGGCATCGCCAGGGGCGCCGACGGCAAGGCGCTGATCTCGCCCGAGCTCTATCTCGTGGTCGACGGGTTGAAGCGCACCACGCACACCAAGGCCAACCTGCCGCTGCGCGGCATCGGCGAGCAGGGCGCCGCGCTGCGCAAGGACATCCGCCTGGTGCAGGGCCGCATGTTCAATCGCGGCAGCAATGAAATCGTGGTCGGCAAGGCGTTGCAGCGCGAGTTCGAGGGTTTTGACCTCGGCCAGACCGCGGCGTTCGGCGCCACGCGCTGGACCGTGGTCGGCGTGTTCGACGCCGGCGGCAGCGTGTTCGAATCCGAGATCTGGGCCGACCTGCCGGTGGTGCAGAGCCTGTTCAAGCGCGAGAATGTTTTTCAGACCGTTCGTGCGCGATTGACGAGTCCCTGCTGCGCTCGCCGGGCTCAAGAGCTACAGCGACAACGATCCGCGCCTGAAACTCGACGTCAAATCCGAGAACGAGTATTTCGCCGAGCAGGCCTCGCAGACCTCCGACCTCATCCAGAAGCTCGGCTGGCCGCTCGCGATCGCGATGGCGTTCGGCGCGCTCGCCGGCGCGCTCAACACCATGTACTCGTCGGTGGCCTCGCGCGCGACCGAGATCGCGACGCTGCGCGCGATCGGCTTCGGCGGCTTTCCGGCGTTCGTCGGCACGCTCGCGGAGTCCTTGTCTCTCGCCGCGATCGGCGGCCTCGTCGGCGCCGCCGCGACCTATCTCATTTTCGACGGCGTCAGCGCCTCCACCCTCGGCGGCAACTTCACGCAGGTGGTGTTCGACTTCAAGCTGTCGCCCGGCGCTGATCGTCGAGGGCGTGGGGCTGGCGCTGGTGGTGGGGCTGATCGGCGGACTGTTTCCGGCGCTGCGGGCGGCGCGGCTGCCGATCGTGCAGGGGCTTTATGCGAGCTAGGGCCGGGTAGCTTCTGACGGTAATGCCTGTCGCTCAAGATATGGTGCCCTCAATTGCTCTGACGCGCTTGGGGCAAGGCGAGTGAAAAATACGATACCCGCTATGCGGTAACCGTGATAGGGATACTCCATTCCCGAGTGGAGTGTTTTGGGCATGGCGAAGAAGGCAGCCAAGGTCGACCCAGACGACGGAATTAGCGTTGGCGAAGTTGGCCCTTGGGCGGTCGACAAGCACGAGCGGCTAAGAAAATACATCCAAGCTTCTCACGGCGCGCGCCAGAGATATTTGCCTCCGACGAATGATGGCGGTGCCAGCTATATCGAGTTGTATTCAGGAGCCGGGCGTTCAGTCATCAAAGACACGAGCAAGTTCATCGACGGTAGCGCGCTCATCGCTTACAAGGCGGCGCGCGCGAGCGGCACTCGGTTTTCCGACATCCACCTCTCTGATCTTGATCCTGCAAACAGCACCGCGGTCGCCGCGCGCATTCGCGCATTGGGGGGTGGTCTAAACTCATACAGCGGGCTTGCCGAGGACGTCGTCGACAAGGTCATGGATGCGATCAACCCCCACGGCCTGCATCTCGCTTTTCTCGATCCCTTCAGTCTTGATCAACTGCCGTTTTCGATTATCGAGAAGATGCTCAAGGTTCAGCGGATGGACATGATAATCCATGTCAGCTTGCAGGACTTGCAGCGCAATCTCGACGACTATAGCCGCCCCGGAGGGACCCTCGATCGCTTTGCGCCTGGTTGGAGGGATGAGGTCGACATCAAGCAGTCGATCGCGCCGCTTAGAGCGGCGTTAATGGACTATTGGCTAAAGAAAATCAGGGCACTTGGAACGCGACCCGCCACCGGTATTCCATTGATCGTTGGTGAGCGGAACCAGCGACTCTATTGGCTCGTTTTTCTTAGCTCCCACCCGCTTGGCCACAAGCTTTGGGATAGCATCGAAAATCTCAGCGGACAAAAGACGCTATTCGATTGAAAAGGATCGGGCCATGGCGGACACTACGATCGAATGGACCGATGCGACCTGGAATCCGGTTGCCGGTTGCACGGTGCTGTCGACGGGTTGCACCAATTGCTATGCGATGCGGATGGCGGCGCGGCTCGATGCCATGGGCATGGACAAATATCGAGACCTGACGCGCAAGAGCGGTCGGCGCGCAGTGTGGACGGGCAGGATTCGACTTGATGCTGCTGCCCTCGACATTCCCATCAAATGGAAAAAGCCGCGACGCATCTTCGTGAACTCGATGTCAGACTTGTTCCACGATGGAGTGCCAACGGGTTTTGTTCGGCGCGTGTGGGCAACGATGCGCGCGACGCCCCAGCACACTTATCAGATACTGACAAAACGCCCCGATCGCATGCAAAAGTTAACCGCAGCACTTCCCGTTCTGGAAAATGTATGGTTGGGAACTAGCGTCGAGAATGCTGACTATCTCTATCGCCTGGATCATCTTCGCTCCGTCAAGGCCGCGGTGCGCTTCGTCTCATTCGAACCGCTACTCGGTTCTGTAGCTCGGGCCGACCTCTCTGGCGTTCATTGGGCAATCGTCGGCGGTGAAAGCGGTCCACGTGCACGCAAGATGAAACGGGAATGGGTTGAGGAGATCGAGACCGCTTGTCGAAAGCACGAGGTCGCCTTCTTCTTCAAGCAATGGGGCGGCGTTCGCAAGAAGAAAGGCGGCCGAGTGTGGCGCGACGAGCGTACCTTCGACGAAATGCCGCGCGTCGCCACGCTGCCTACCGACGCTTCGGCACTTTGATCTAGAATTCTATTAGGGCGCAGGCGCCGTGCATAGATGAACGATCAATTGGAGAAACTCATCCAGGCGGCAGAGGAGCGTTTTGGTCCGCGTACTAAAGGCTTCACGCTTGCGCCAGTGAAGGATCACCGGACCAACTATCCTGAAACCATCATCCACAACGGCGTAATCAGAGTTGAAATCACTGCCTCTACGAGGCAATTCCCACAGCAAAGAGTTCAACAGCTTGCTCACGAGGCGATTTATTGCCTCGTCGCAAGCGGGAGGCGCGACACGATCTATCTTGAGGAAGGCTTAGCGCACCATTTTGTATACACTTACGGTGGCCTTCCCCACGAATATCGACACGAAAACGCAAAGATGCTGCATCCCATTTTTAAGCCGCCGGTTGATGCGTTCAAGGCGCTGAAAGCCACTGACGGTCAGATACGTGCCCTTCGTGTGGATTTCCCGACAATGACAGTGACCCCAGACGACGTGCTCAAATATTGCGATGTAAAACGAGAAATTGCTGAAGCGGTATGTGAACGAATGCCGTTGCTGCGGCCTGACAAGATGTGAAAATCGTTTTCGTATGCTGCTATAAAGACGGCAATGCTGAGGTAAGATCGGTGAAGCGCTTAGCAAACTCAATTTGGACGTGGGCGGCGATCGGTCTCGCTTCAACGTTCGCTATCACCGGCCTCTTTCCTGAGTGGTTTCCAGAAGGAACTGCCATAATAATTCCTATGCTTCCACTTCTCCTTGTTTGCGCCTTCTTCATGCTCATGACGATTGGCGGGCTGGTCTTTCCAATGATTGCCCTATTTACCCGAGGAAAAAAGCCGCCGAATATAAATGGTGGTTTTGGTGGTCGCTAAAGTGAAATCTGCGCAGGACTGCAGTTTTGGTATTGCCACTAAGCGAAAGACAGAAATCATATGACGAAGCCAGCAACGAAAAAGCCGGCCGCGTCGGATCGTCGTTCGATGATTTCCTCAAGTCGGAGGGAATTTATGAAGGCGTGACCGCGCGGGCGATCAAGCGCGTGCTGGCGCGGCAGCTCGGCGAGTTGATGAAGCGCGAAGAGATTTCCAAGACCGAGCTTGCGAGCCGCATGAAGACCAGCCGGGCGCAGCTGGATCGCCTGCTTGATCCCGAAAACGAGTTGGTGACGCTCGGCACGCTGGCGCGCGCTGCGCAAGCGGTCGGGCGGCATTTGCGGATGGAGCTGGTATAAGGGGGCCGACGCGTTGGAGGGACGACAATGATAAAGCCTTGGATATTTGAATTCTTTGGAGCGCCTGTCGATCTTCATGAGCGGTTCGATGCCTCCCAGTCGCAGCGTTATTTCGACGCTTATATCGACTTATGGGTGAGCGCCGAGCCGGCAGGCTTCGAAGGCATCTTTTTCAGCGAGCACCATTTCGGCGCCGCCTATTCGCCGGCACCGAACCTGCTCATTGCCAACGTTGCTTCGCGGACCAGGACCCTGCGGCTGGGAACGCTTGGCATGGTGGCTCCCTATCACACACCCTGGCAGCTGATCGAAGAGATCGGCATGCTGGACCACTTGACCGGCGGCCGGCTCGAGATCGGAACGGCAGCGGGTATTCCCAATGAAATGGCGAAGGTCGGCCTCGGGCATGACGAGGCGCGCGCCCGCAACGACGAACTCCTCGACATCCTCGATGCCGCGCTGAAGAGCCCGGTCATCTCGCACCATGGCAAGTTCTGGCACTTCGACAACCTTCGCCTGACCCCGCGTCCCGTACAGCAACCCGCGCCACCCCTCTGGGTCACGGTGGTCAGCGCCTCATCCGCCCGCAAAGCGGCGCGACGCGGGGCCAAGCTTTGCACCGGCTTCCACCCGCTGGACAAGATCATCGAGATCTTCGATGCCTTTCGCGATGAGGCTGACAAGGCCGGGCGGAAGGTCGGGCCGGACGACCTCTGCATTCGCCGTCAGGTCACGATGCTGGACGACGATCGCGAGGTCGCGACAGTGGTCGAAGCCCAACGTCGCAACACGCGAAAATTTCTGGAAGCCGATCCGCGACTCGATACGCCCGACCGGCCAGCGATCCTCGACACCCCGACGGCGCATGCCTTCTCAGTGGGTGATGACGAGTTCATCGCCGGCACGCCCGACACGGTTGCGGCACAAATCATCGCGCAGTGTCGGGCGGCAGGCGCAGGCCATTTTGCCGCCACCTTCAACCGGTCGCGACCGCCTGACATCCTGAAGCAATGGTATGCCGACTATGGCCGTGACGTCATTCCCAAGCTGCGGCACGCAGCCGTGTGACGCCACTGTATGACCGTGACACTGCACTTAACTCTGACGTGGTCAGCAGCAAATTTAGTGCACGATCATCATAATTGTGGGCCGACGCTCCGTCACCGCGTCGGCGTCAATCCCGCCACAGTGCGATCGAGCCAGGCAATCAAGTCGGCGACGAGAAGAAGCTGCGGAACTTAGTTTCATACCGCGACGTTTCCTATCAGAGCGCCGCACTTCATGATGAAGCTACGCACGTCTCGCTCGGAGTTTAAAATGAACATTTTTTACATCATCGGCGTGGTTGTCGTGGTAATTTTCGTTGCGGGCTATCTCGGATTGCACGTCTGAGCCAGCGGGCGATTAAATGGTTCTGTTACTGGGCTGCCGGCACCCACCGGACGCGCGAATGCGCAGCCGTGACCACGCGGCTGGCGCGTTGCTTTCGACATTCACTAGCCAATCTCATTCAAGATTATGCGGAACCGAATCAAAAGAGCGCGTCGCCCTTCACCTCGTCGCTGAGTCCGTTGCGGCCGAGATCGTTTTCGCGCGCGGCGCCGGCGGCAAAGTGGTCTCCCTGACCTGCAAGCAGCGGGGACAAATGCTGCGGGGCGAGCGATATTGAAGTCCTGTCACCGGCGAGAACGGCGGCTTTACAGTGGCGCCGCACTTATAATTCGTGATCGCAAGTTCGTGCACTGTCACCGTAACCAGAACCTTTCTCTGAGCAAACCGTCATCGAACGCATGCTCGGTCTTGCCAGTTCTTCGGCAATCGGAACCAGTGCCCGGCAAAGATCTTATCTTGCTGGACACATCAAGGATTTGGTCATGAAACGCCTTATCATTTCTATTGCGCTTCTTGGGATCATCGGTCTTCCGGCGGCAGCCGAGGCCAAGGGGTGCATCAAAGGAGCCATTGTTGGCGGAGTCGCGGGTCACGTCGCGGGACACGGCAAGCTTGGCGCCGTCGCCGGATGTATCATCGGCCATCACGAAGCAAACAAAACGGACGCGAACAAGGTCGACCAGACAAATCAGCCAACGCCTTCCGATCGCAAGAATTGAGTGATTGTTCGCAGCGCTTTGAACGAGACGTAATGCGGTGACTGTGCACTTAACTCAGACGTGCGAGGTCAGAATTTAAGGCACTGTCATCGTAATTGCCGTCGCGTCACCGCGGCGGCGTCAGGCTTGATACAGTGCGATCGAGCCAGGCGATCAGGTCGGCGACGACTTCATCGCGATTGATTTCATTCAGCATCTCATGCCGGCCGCCCGGATAGACCTTGAGGTCGACCTTCAGGCCGCCCTGCACGTAGGCATCGACCAGGGGTGTGAGGCGCGTGAGACGATGATGGATGGGATCGGCATCGCCGACGAAGATGTAGACGGGCAGATTGCGTCCCACCCTATTTGGCGCTTGCAGCCTCTTGCTGCTCTCGCGCAATTGCCCGAGCGACGCCTGTGACGCGGGATCGAATTGAATTCCGCAAAAGGGGTCGGCGACATACTTGTCGACCTCGGAGTTGTCGCGCGACAGCCAGTCATAGTCGGTGCGCGGATTCGGAAAGCCGTCGTTGAAGCTGCCGGCCAGGCGCGGTCCGGGGCCCGATGTGCCTGACAGAATGAGCGCGTCGATGAGACGGCTGTGGTCGTAAAGATACGCCTGGGCGAACATGGCGCCCATCGAATGGCCGAGCAGGATCAGCGGGAGGCCGGGGTTCTCCGAGCGTGCCAGCCGGCTCAGGACCGCCATGTCGTTGATGGCAGCCTCGACGCCACCGGGGCCAAACTGTCCGAGGTGGGACATCCCCGACGTCATGCCGTGACCACGATGATCGGCAGCGTAGATCAGATAGCCTGCTTGCAAGAGCGGCTGCAGCGGCTCGAGGTAACGCATCGAATGCTCGCCGGCGCCGTGCGCCAGTTGAATGATCGCCTTCGGGTTTGCCGAACCGCGCCAGACAAATCCGGCGAGCGCCGTGCCGTCTTCACCCAGGTACCGAAACGTTCGATTTGCGGCCAAAGCGATCTCCTTCATTCAATAGGCGGCGCCCCGCAACCATACCGCGTATGCGTCGAACCTGCCATGTCGCACCGGCCGGAGTCGGCGGGCGATTTCCGGCACTGATGCAGCGAGCAAACGACCCCCGTTATCGTCGATGAACCCGCAGGGCCGCTGCGGCGACTCACGAGGCACCCGCCCTGTCGGGGGAAGAGGCAATGGTGAACGTCAACAACACGCAGCCGGATTGGACACCCCGGATCATCGCCACGTTTGCGATGGTCGTTGTCCTTGCGGGAGGGCTATCGTTTTTCAATGGAGCAAACCGCGTCACGGAGCCTGCCGGCACTGTTGCATCCAGCTGCGGTGGATTCACGGCTGATGCACTCAAGCTATTCAACAACGGCGACACCGCGGTGCTGAGCGGCACGTTCGCGCCCGGCGACCACGTGCATCTCGCGATCGATTTCAGGGGTGTCGGTTATTCGTGGAAATTGACGGGCGCGTTGGGAGCGGCCGAAGCGGATGTGACCGGCTCCGGCTCGTTCACCGCGGTCACCGAGTCCACGTCCACCAAGACTACGTCCGGGTCCACCACGCCCAGGACCGTGGTCGATACCACGGTCAAGTGGTCCGCATCCCTGTCCGGCGCGGGGATATCCACCAAGCTCACATCCACCAGGCCCACATCCACCACGACCGCCATGTCCCATGGCGACATCAACGGATTCGCCAGGCTGGACGTTGACGTCGACGTCGACGTCGCCACGGCTGGCCACGGCGCGATCACCATCAACGAGGCCGGCAGCGTGCCGTTGTTGTTGATGCCGCCGAGGGTCGTGATCGCGAGCTGCACCGCCTCGAACAAGGCGCAGCCATTGCCGCGCGGCGAAGTGAGCAGCAACGGACCTGCCCGGAGTGTGTCCGCCCCGCTTGGCTGAACTCAGCCGTCCGAGACAAGTAACGCGGTTAGGCGGCGGTCGCCGCGGAAGATTTTTCCGTCTTCGATGTCACGTGGTCTTTGCTCTCAAATCCCGTCGCCTCGATACACAGCTTGACGGCTTCAGCGAGATTATGGGCAACCAAGTCGGCTTTCACGCTGTCGCGCAGCTGCTCCAGCGCAACGGTGTCGATGTCTTTTATCCAGCAGCACAGGATAACCGTCGCCTTGGGTAATTTGCGACGAAGGCGTCGCACCGCATAGCGCATGTGAGCCGGCGTGCCGGCGTCCATATAGACCAGACAGACGATCGCCACGCCCGTGGTCTCAAGGCGGACGATGTTGGCGGTCGAAAGCGCTTCGGGTCCCTCGACGCGGGCCGCCAGACCGTGCGCCGTCGATAGCTGGCCGAGCATGATCGCCGCTGCTTCATCGATGAAATTGCGCCCCGCCGCGCAGAGGACGGGATGCTCGCCCTGCCAATTCAGCGGCAGGTCCGCCTTGCCGAGAACCGGCAAGATTTCATCTGGAGCAGCTATTGCGACACTCTCGACAGCGGACGCCGCTTCGGCGTCGGTGGTCGCGTGGAGCTTCGGCGGTGGCCGATCGTCGTGATCGGAAAGGTCGTCGGCAAATTCCCGGACCGCATCTCGTATCTTCGCCAGCCGCTCCTGGTTGAGCGCGCCGCGTTCGGCGTCGGCTTGCGCCAGCTGCAAGCCCTTCAGCGCGACCTCGTCATAGTACGACGACAGCGACCGTTCCTTCAGAAACTCTTCGGCCTTTTCGGCAGCTTCGGTGGGATCGTTGGCGAGCATTCGCTGGTAAAAGATTTCGGGCGGCGAAAGAGCTGGCCGGTCGCCGAACATGATGTCGAGGAATTCCAGGCGGTCGACGTGACGTCCCAGCACGACAAGGCACACGGTCAGCGGCGTGGCGAGGACAAGGCCAATGGGACCCCACAGCGCGGTCCAGAACGTCGCGGATACGATCACGGCTACGGGAGAGAGGCCGGTGCTGTGGCCGTAAACCAGGGGCTCGATGACCTGTCCCACCAGCGGCTCGACAACGAGAAACAGTGCAAGCGTCCAGAGCAGCATCGACCAGCCGGGATCGACGGCAACGGCCAATGTGAGCGGGAACGCGGCGGCGATGATTGCGCCGATGTAAGGCACGAAGCGCAGCACTGCGGCCAGGATGCCCCACAGCACCGCGCTTGGAATGCCGATGATCCACAGTCCTGTGCCGATGACGACGCCGAAAATGCCGTTGAGAAGGAGCTGGATCAAAAACAATCGGCTGAGGCGCGCCGCGGCATCATCAAGCGCCGCAGTCGTGCGCTGCAGGTCACGCGAACCCGCCAGCCGGATGAGTCGGTTTCGAAGATCCTCACGCTGCAGCAGAATGAAGATGACGAAGATGATGATGATGCCGGTCGTGGCAAGTGGATGGAGCAGCGGCGAGATCAACGCGCTCAAGCTCTCCAGCGCACCCGGATCGGGCTGGCGAACTTCAACCGGAACAGGTGAAACTGGCCCAGGCGCTTTAGGGCCAAGAATCGAACCGGAGGCCGGCGCGGGCTGGGCATCCTTCGGCTTGTCGAGCTCCTTGCTCAGGTCCTTCAGCATGCCGGACGCGCGTTCCAGGGTCCCCCGGCCGGCCGTTGTGTCGCGAAACGACTGAATTTTGTCGCTGATGGTCGATTGATATCGCGGCAAGTCGCCGGCCAGTTGCGTCAGCTGGGTGGCAAGCAGACTGCCCATCGCGAAAATGAGCGCGAAGGCAAGCAAGACCACGCTCACGACGGCCATCCCTCTCGGTACCCGGATGCGCTGCAGCCACCCGACCAGCGGTGCGAGCACAAAGCTCAGCAGGATCGCCATCGCGACCGGAATGAAGATGTCGCGACCGAAATAAAGCGTCGCAATGATGATGACCGCAAGAATCGCAGTCGCTACCGCGCCGAGCAGGGCAACAAGTTCTTCGGACGTGCGCGCTTTAAATGGCTGGCGGATCGGAGGCCTCTGCCGCCTTCGGTTGTTGTTGAAGGCGTGTGGGAGTCAGTCCAGACACAACGACAACCCCCATGTTGCCAAGCAGTTCCCTCGCTAGGCGGCCTGGATCACCATGATTGCAAGACTGGCAGGACCCGCCCGGAACGCGCGCTGACGTCCGTGGTCGTCCCTCAGTTCTGTCTCGACCATTTCCAGAGGTTTCTCACGTGCAGCACGAGCAACATGGCGTTCACGGGGAGCAGTCCCCACAGTGAACCTTCGTACATGATGAGCCACCATGGCACCTGCGCAGCGATGCCAAGCAATGGGCCCGCCATCGTCTTGTTGCCGTAGAAGTACGTGCCGGCGATTGTCAGTGCTGAGGCTGAAAGTTGCGTTGCGAGATGTGTGTCCACGCTCGATTCTTGAAGTGCACGAACCCTATGGGCTCATTGTGAACCTCGCGGTCCTCTTCAGGATCAGGCACACGCTCTCTAACGCCCCAACGGAGTGTAGGGCGTCAGGGACAGGCGAAATGTGAACCAGTTCACAATTGGGGGCGACCAGGGCCCATCAGACGTGCGCTCACTTCCGCGAAACCGGGATCGAGTGCCATAGAAGAAGGCGTCGATTGCTCGGCAAAAACCGGGTCCCTCAGGCCAAACACGTGTTTGGCCGACCTCCGCGGGGACGAGCGGAAGATGGGGCCTCGAATTCGACCTCAACTCATTCTTGCTCTAGCGCACCGGCATCGGTGGCCGCGGCACTGACGACAACTCTGTATCGGCCGGATCAATCATGACTTGAGGTTGGGGCTCGGGTTGCCGGGGCACGTAATAAGGCGCGCGGACGGGCGCTGCGGCAACACGGGGGGTGCTGCGGCGGCATGCGGCGGTGAAAATGTATGCATCGATTTGCGCGTCGGCGGAGCGGCCGGCCGCGGCGGAGGCGCTGATATCCCCGGCCGCAGGTTTTGGTCGGAAGCTCTGGTGACGTCAGCCTTGGCCACGTCAGCCTTGCCCAAGTCCTTGGCTGTCTCGCGGGCCGCTTGTTGCTGGCTGGCCTTGAGCTGCTCCATGCCGGCCTTGAGCTCCTCGACCTCCTGCCGCAAGGCTGCGAGATCATGCGACATGGACTGGAGCAACTGCGCGGAGTCCGGAGATGAGTTCGGCGGACGGCGCAACGGCATTCGGTGCGGTCTGAGTTGGCGGCGCCGGTTGCGGAGGTGCTGGATTCGCGGCGTCTGCCTGAACGGCAGGCGCGGCCGGTTGCGTTGCGAGCGCCGGTTGTTCGGGCTGTGATGAAGTCACGACGAACTGCGTCGTCAATGCGGCGATCGTCTTTCTCGCCGCTTCGCCGTAGGATTTCCATGCGACGGCGGCGAGACTGATGCACGCTCCCAGCAGCAATGCAATGACGGCACGTGCCACCCGCGCGGCCATCGACCAACGGTCGCCCGAACCCCGGACATCGCTGGCGGAGGCCGGACGAAACGCGGCATCGACCGACGCAACCGTTGAGCCGGGTCTGAAGTCCAATGCAGCATGTTTCAAGTCAGCATGTTTCGCGGCAGCGCGTTGCTCGGTCTCGGAACGATGGCGCGCGGCCTGATGCAACAGGTTGGAAAGCTCTTCGTCGGAGGGCGCGACCCGAACGGCGTCGGGCGCGACCGCAACAGCATCGGATGCGACCGCAACAGCATCGCAGGGATCATCGCCTGGTTTGACAGATAGCGTCGATTGCATTGGTGCTCCGTACTCAATCCAATGCCCCCCGTCCGAGACCGGCTTGCAGATTGCCTTGCTGGGACGTCCTGCCCCCAACCGCCATTCCGGTTTGACCAAAGCAAGGCGGTGGGATGGAGAGTCTTGGGCCGCGTGGAACTCGGCTCGCGCGCGCGGTGGCGGCGGATCACGTCACCGACCGCAGCCAGGCAGAGGACGCCTCGATGCGAAGTTGCTATCTGAGGAAGTTCGACATGATATCACATAGCGTGCGATCAGTCCGGACTGAGGTTGAATCGATGCACATCGGCCTTATTGGCGGGATCGGTCCTGCGGCGACGGACTTCTATTACCGGCGCTTGATCGCGGCGTTCGCGGCCAGGCAAGCGGCATTGGAGTTGACGATTGCCCATGCCGATACGCCGACGCTTCTCAAGAATCTCACGAACAATGACAGGGCAGGCCAGGCCGCGATATTCACGCGTCTGACCAGGCGACTTGCGTTGGCGGGCGCGAACTGCGTGGTGGTGACCTCGATTGCCGGGCACTTCTGCATCGACGACTTCAAGACGGCATCGCCATTGCCGGTTGTCGACATGATTGTCGAAGTCAGCCGGGCCATCGAGACGCGCGGCCTCAGCCGCATCGGCATCCTCGGAACCCGGACGGTGATGGAGACCCGCTTCTATGGCGGCTTGCCATCCGTGGACATCATTCCACCGAGCGGACAAGACCTGATTGATGTACACGAGGCCTATGTCGCGATGGCGGCCGCCGGCATTGTCACTGAGGATCAGCGATCAGTCTTCGACGCGGCCAGCCGTCGGCTGCTCGACAACGGCGCCGAGGCGATCATGCTCGGGGGCACCGACCTCGTGCTGGTGTACGATGAGCGAACCTCCGACATCCCGGTGATCGACTGCGCGGGCATTCACGTCGATGCCATCGTGCGATTGGCGACGGGTTGAGATCGTTGCGTGCCGCACCGCTGCCGATCGTCAGCGGCCTCTATGCGAGCTTGAGGAGGCGTTGCTCCACGACCAATCCGCACAGCATCAAAACGGAGCGTCGTGCCAATCGCGTCACTTCGCGCTGCATTCAGTAGTTTGCATCGGAGGCCGGAAAAGCAGGCAAACCTTTGATCCAGGTCAAGACAAACGGCGCGCGCAAGCATCAGTTTGTCATGTAGCGCAAAACGGTCGCAACTGATCATGTCCGCCCCCATCGACGTTTTGGAGGACTGAAAAATTGGAGGACTGAAAAATGTTTGATGCATTGGCCCTTTGGCTCAGTCACCAGCGCGACCACGCCGGCCTCAACTTCTCGGGGAATGATGAGTTCGACCAACTGGCGCGAGCTTTCGGCATAAGCTCCAACGAACTCCGTCATCTCATCAACTCAGCGCCTGATCCCCTTCAACTGCCCGAGATGCTCAAGGCGCTCGGAATTGATGAGATCTCGCTCCGCCGAGTTCAACCGGCGCTGCTGCATGCCCTGGAACGCCAGTGCGCACAATGTGTGGTCGTTGCCAGGTGCAGGCATTCTTTGGATCGAAAGGTCGCCGCCCAGGACTATGAACAGTTCTGCCCGAATGCCGCCGTGTTGGCTGCGTTTCGCCCGATACATGAAGGCAAGCCTGGCTTTTAGCGTCTGGCTCCGCTGGTCCGGTCATTCTGACCGTTGCATGGGTCTCCCGTCGACAAGCAACAAACATCGCTAGCGGGTCGTGCGCGGCGTTTTGTGCGAGTGCCGATCACTAAGCGTTGACAGCTTGCGCCAGCGCGGCGGGCTTCCACGTCTTCAGCACCGGAAGCACCTCTTTCGCGAACAGTCGCATCGATGTCTCGGCCTTGGCGAACGGAATGCCGCCAAAGCGGAACGACGTCGACAGATCGAAGTCACCCAGCAGCGTGCGCCGTTGTTCATAGGCGCGCAGCATCTCATCGGGCGTGCCTTTCACGGCGACCTGCAGGAGCGCGTTGACCAGGCCATCGCGCCCCGCGGTGCGGGCCATCTCGGATTTCTTCGCATAGGCGTCGTAGCCCTTGGTGGTCGCGAAATGCGTGCTCATCAGCTCGTAGTGCTCGAGGTTGCTGTCGACGAAGCTGGCCATGTGCTTTGCCGCGAGCTCGCTGGCCTCGCTTGGATGTCGGCGCACAGATGCACTGGTCGGCGGTGACGGTGGGCGGCGCGCTCACGCCGTTGTATTGCCGGTACAGCGCGCGGTATTTCTCGATGCCCGGCAGGCGCTGCGGCCACGGGCGATCGGCAAACATCAGCATCCGCGCTTTCAACCGGGCCGCGGCATCGATCGAGTCCTCGCTGGAGGCGACCGCGTAGGTGCGTCCCTCGAAGCTCTTTTCCGGGCGCGGCCGGATTTCAATACGCGGCTGCTTGAAGTGCTTGCCGCCTCCTTCGATGAAGCCGGTGCGCAGCGCTTCGACAATCATCGCCGAGGCCTCGTCGAACCGCTCGCGCAAGTCATCCATGACGCCGCGGAACGCCGCGAACTCCCTGCGCGCCAATCCGCGGCCGAGGCCAAGCCTCACGCGTCCGTTTGACAGGAGATCGAGCACCGCGACCTTCTCAGCCACGCGCAGCGGATCGTTCCACGGCAGGATGATGGCCGCGGTCCCCAAATCGGCGTGGGTGCAGAGCGGCGCAAGGTAGGACAGCAGCTGCAGATTATCGGGACAGAACGAATAGTCGAAGAAGTGATGTTCCACCGACCAGATGGCGTCGAAGCCCAGTTCGTCGGCGAGCCTTGCGAGCCGGATTTCCTCGCCCCACGCTTCGCGGTCGCTCATACCCTGCCAGCCGTAGGTGGAGAAAATCATCTGAATGCCAACGTCCATTTTGTCCTCCGGTTCGTGCGACCAGTTTTGCTCCGACAGCCAGCGTCGGGCGGCTGACACGATTATCGAACGCAACTGCTTGCCAAGTCACGTGCTTCGGATGAGATCGCTGTTATCCATTTTGGTTGCGAGAGGCCGGGAGTCGGTCGCCAGCCGTTCGTTGATCAGATCGCGTTCCGTGCGATGCGTCGCCGATGCAACCCGGCCGGTGTCGCAGAACCTGCAATCAGCGCTCGTCTTGCAAGAGAAACAGCCTGGCCAACACGTTCATTGTTCTCAAAGAAACAGCTGGCTATCGGCCTCGAACAAGCGCACACCTGCGAGCCACAACCATAGAAAGATCATTATGATAATCCTCTCGGCACGTCATGTGCAGTCCGACGAGTCGCTTCGCCTCGGCGTGGAGTCGGGCTGGTACAGCACCAAGGTCAGTGGAACATTCGTCACCGGCCCACATGCCACATTGGCAGAGTGCGAGTCGAAGATTGCAGAACTCAATCCGCCGCCGGCAAAACGAAGGTTCTAGTCGATTGGATCCAACACTTGGATCCAACGCTTGGTGCCAGCGTATGAACTCCGGCGCGGGTCTTGCGCTGGTGGCTGGCCTGATCGGCAAGCCTTGTCAGAATTCAAGTCTTGCCAAATTCCAACCAATTGTCCGCATTGCGCCACTTGTCGCTTTAACGGATGATTCTTGCCTCTGGCACTAGACCCGCAGGATGCAAACGATCCTGAAAGGTCAGATATGAGCGTTTCCGGAGTTGGCGGGACAAGTACTGCGTCACAGCATGTCCCGGCCAGCAAGCCCGAGGTCCACCGATCCGACGATGGCGACCGTGGCGCGAGAGATGCCCCCAGGCTTCCCAACACACCTCCCAAGACACCTCCAAAGACTGAAGCGGCACCCGCTTCACACGCCGGACTGGTTGTCAACAAAACGGCCTGATCCACGAAGACCTCGGCTCTCCAAGCCGGGGTTTTTTCTTTCCTGAAGCAGCGTCCCCGCAGCCAGCCTCCGCCCACGCCGGAGCGTCAGGTGCGCGGCGCCGGCTCAGGCCCCGGGCGCTTCCTCCGCCCACACGCGAAAGCCGGACAGCGTGCCGGGGCCGAAGATGTGGGTCAGCGGGACATCGGCGGCGTCGCGGCCGTGCGCGATCAGGATGCGGCCGGTCCGCGGCGCGTTGTTGCGCGGGTCGAACGTATGCCAGCGGTCGCCGAGATAGACCTCGATCCAGGCGGCAAAATCCATCGGCGCGTAGGGCGGCGGCAGGCCGATGTCGGTGATGTAGCCGGTGCAGTAGCGCGCGGGGATATTGAGGCAACGGCAGAACGTCAGCGCAAGGTGGGCGAAGTCGCGGCACACGCCACGGCGCTCCTGGTACGCTTCGAACGCGGTTCGGGTGGGGCGGGAATACTCGTAGCCGAACGTGATGTGATTGTGCACGAAATCGCAGATCGCCTGGACGCGCGGCCAGCCGAGCGGCTGCGGCCCGAACAGGCGCCAGGCCTCGTCGGAGAGCCGGTCGGTCTCGCAATACCGGCTGCCAAGCAGGAACAGCAGCGTGTCCGCCGGCAAGTTCTGAACCTGATGCTGCAGGGCGTTCAGTTCGACCGGATCCCACAGGCCGCGGTCGCGCACGACGGTGTCGGTGCCGAGGCTGAACGCGCCTGCGGGCGCGACCAGGCGATTGCACCAGTTGCCAAAACTGTCGCGATAGCCTTCGACGGGCACCGACGGCCGCGTGATCAGGTGATCCGGTTGCTCGAGGTCGGAGACGCGCGAGGAATGCACGTTCAAGGTTGCGATTATCGGCGTTGTCTGCGGGAAGTCGAAGCTCAGCTCGCAACCGACGTGGATCCGCATCAAATATCCGCCTTTGGGTCAGACCGTCGTGCGTGGCTTGTGAATTCGGCCGTGCATGCCCACTTAACCACAATCGGCAGGATTTTGGTGTGTCCTTATTTTCAGCAGCGGTCCGTCAAAGCGGAACAATGTTGAACCCTGCGGGTGAATATCGTATTGGCCGCGTCGGGGGCCTTTAAGGCCATCGTCTTGAGGCATTTGGCCGAGTATCCTTAAGTAACCATCCGGAGTACCTGTTTTCCATGAGCCGTCGTCACAATTCGAAGCTGCAAGATCGATTGAACGACGCCGCCGAAGCGCGGCGCGCTATGCTGGAGAAATTCAAGAGCGCCGGTGGGCCGGAGAATCCGGCGCTGATCGAGAAGCAACGTCAGCGCGAGGCGATGGCCGCGGCGCGCGCCGAGCGGGTCGCGCAGCGGGAGGCGCTGCGGCAGGAACAGGAGCGCGAGCGCGCGAGGCAGGCCGCGTTGGCCGAGCAGGCGGCAGCCGATGCCGCGCGTGCCGCCAAGGAGCGAGAAGACCGGGAGGCGGCCGAACTGGCCGAGCGCCAAGCAGCGCTGGAGGCCGAGCAGAAGGCCGCGCGCGATGAACGATACGCCGCGCGGAAGGCAGCCAAGAAGCAACGCCGCAAGGGCTGATCCCTTGCGGTTACTCGCGCAGGCGGTGTTCGGCTTCAGGCTGTCGTCGGCGCTGATCGGCGAGGGCTATCCCACCATGCTGTAGCCGCCCGAGACCGACAAGACTTGTCCAGTGATATAACCTGCGGCCCTCTTGGATGACAGGAATAGCACTGCGCTCGCGATGTCCTCAGGCTGCCCGACACGCTTGAGCGGCAGGGCTCTCGCGACCTTCTCGAGCTGATCTGATGTAAACATGCTGCTCATGTCGGCCCACATGCTGGTGGCGCCAACATCTTCGCGCTTCGACGAAATCGTCACGCCAGGGCAAACGACATTGCAGCGGATGCCATAGCGGCCGTTCTCCTTCGCGACTGTTTTCATGAAGCTGTTGACTGCCGCTTTCATGCCGCCATAGACCGCCTCGCGCGGCTCGCCTTGCCGGCTCGCGTCGGAGCTGATCGACACGATCGAACCCGAATTTTTCGGAATCATGGTCTCGAGCGCAGTCTTCGTGCAGTTGAGATTGCCGACGAAATTGAGCTGGATGATCTTCTGCCAGAACGCCGGGTCGGTCTGGGTGAAGAACATCAGCTTGTCCCAGCCGACATTGTTGACGAGCACATCGACGCCGCCGAACTTGTCGACCGCAGCCTTGAACATCGCCTGGACCTGCGCGAGATCGGTCACGTCAGTCTTGACGACCTGAACACCGGCTGCTCCTGCGCGCCTGGCCAGCTCGGCCGTATCGACAGCTTGCTTGTCGTCAATATCGCCGACAGTGATGTTGGCACCTTCGCCGGCAAAGCCGAGCACGATGGCCCGCCCGATATTTGACCCGCCGCCCGTGATGACGACGGACTTTCCCTTCAAATCGAGGTCCATTGCTTGTCCTCCGCTTGCAGCTTAAAAAAATTGCTCAGGTTGGCGGCGCTGACGGAAACCGCGGCTCGCGCTTTTCGCGGATTGCGGCGACGCCTTCCTTGACGTCTTCGCCCATGAAGCACAGCATTTCCATGGCGAGCGACGCATCGAATGCGGGCTGCGACAAGCGCATCCAGTTGTTGAGTGACCGCTTGGTGAACCGGATCGCTTGTTGACTGCCGGTGGCGAGCTTGTTCGCGGTGGCGAGCGCCTTGTCGAGCAATTGCGCGCGCGGCACGCAGAGGCTCACCAGGCCGATACGCTCGGCCTCCTTGCCGTCCACGAACTCGGCCGTCATCAGATAGTATTTGGCTTTCGCCATGCCGCACAGCAGCGGCCAGTTGATGACTGAGTGATCGCCCGCAGACACGCCGAGCTTGACGTGACCGTCGGTGATTTTCGCCTCTTCGGCCATGATGCTGATGTCGGCCATCAAGGCGACCGCAAGGCCGGCGCCAACCGCAACGCCGTTGATCGCCGAAATAATCGGCTTCTCGCAGGCGAGCATGTTGAAGACGATGTCGCCGGCCTCCTTCATGGTGGCCGCCACCTTGCCAGAATTGCCAGCCATCTCCGAAATCCAGCCGAGATCACCGCCGGCCGAAAAGGCGCGATCTCCCGCGCCTGTCACGACAACGACCCTGACCTTCGGATCCTCGTTCACCACTCCCCAGATCTGCGTCAACTCCCAGTGCAGCCGGGCGTTGGTTGCATTCATCACCTCCGGCCGATTGAGCGTGATCAGGAGAACGCCGTTCGGCTTTGCATCGAACTTGAGAAACTGAAAATCCGCGTAGTTCATTGGACCCGTCCTTGCTTTAAGCTGATGCGTTTCAACGGTCCCTTGTGAGGGAGGAGGATGCGCCTCGTTATTGACCCGTTACAGGCTGCCTTCCCGCAGCATCTCGCGCAACCTGAACTTCTGGATCTTTCCGGACGGGGTTGTCGGCAGCTCCTCGCGCACGATCAACCGTTCCGGAATGTATTGCACGGCGAGTTTCTGCGACTTGAGAAACTCTGACATGGTCGCAAAATCTATTCTTTGGCCCGCCTTAGGGACAATGATGGCGCAGGCGCGTTCGCCGAGCCGCTCATCGGGGTATGCGACAATGGCGACCTGGGCGACGTCCGGGTGCCTGTACAAGAGTGCCTCGACCTCGACCACGGGAATGTTCTCGCCGCCTCTGATGATGACGTCCTTGCTGCGACCGCTGATGCGGATGTAGCCGTTTGCGTCCATGCGCGCGAGATCGCCGGTGTCGAACCAGCCGTCGGCGTCGGTGCCGTTCCATTGCGGACGCTTCAGATAGCCGCCGAAGTTGGAGCACGAGCGAACGACAAGCTTGCCGATTTCTCCTGATGGCAAGGTCTTGCCGTCGGCGTCGATGACTTTAACCTCCGCCCCGGGCAGCGCGCAGCCGTCGGTCGTGAAGGCGAGAATATCGTCGTCGTCCGGCTTGATCAGGGTGACCGCGCCGTTTTCCGTCATTCCCCAGGCCGAGACGATCTTGGCGCCGAGGGTCTGGCGCGCCCGTTCGACCAGCGGTCCTGGAATTGGCGCACCGGCGCAAAGAAACGTCCTCAGACTCGGTACTCCCTGGCTGGTCTCCGATACGACGCGTGTGAGGTCGGTCAGGAACGGTGTCGACGCCATCGTGAAGGTGGCACCCTCCTTGCGAATGAGATCGGCTGCTCTCGCCGGGTCCCAGACATCCTGCAGTACGACGCTGGCGCGCAGCATGACGGGCATCATCAGGCCGTACATGAAGCCGGTTTGGTGAGCCATTGGCGAGGCCATCAAAACGATATCGTCCTTGCCGAGCCTTATCCGCTCCGCATAAGGAATGATGTTGGCCATCAGCGTGTTGGCCGAATGCATCACGCCCTTCGGCTCGCCCGTGGTGCCGGAGGTGTAGATCAGTTGCGTGATGTCATCGGGGCCCGGCCGATTTCGTGTCAGAATTGCCCGCGCGTCTGCCTCTTTCTCCCCTGCCGATGTCGTCAGCAAGGTGTCGAAGTCGTCCGGCCCGCCGCCATCGACGACGATCACACGCTTGAGCGACGGCAGGTGTGGCTGCAGGCTCCGCGCCATCGCTTCATGATCGAAGTTGCGGAATTGCTTCGGAACGACCAGCACCTTGGCTTCGCCATGCTTGAGCATGAACGACAGCTCGCGCTCGCGGAAGATCGTCATCAGGGGATTAAGCACCGCACCGATGCGCGAGCAGGCCAGGTATAGCGCGCTGAACTGCCAGCAGTTCGGCAGTTGCATGGCGACGACGTCGTTGCGCACGACGCCAAGCCGAGTAAGACCGATCGCGATGCGATCGACCAGATTGGCGAGTTCCCGGTAAGTGAAGCGGCGCACCTCGCCGCTATCGAGGCGGACGGCGGTCAGCGCGCGTTTGTCCGCATATTCGGCCACGCAGGCGTCAAGGTCGTCATTGATGGTTCGGTCGTGCCAATAGCCTCGGGCAATGCTTTCAGCGCGTCGCGGCGGCAGAAGGACAGCATCGAATTCCATGGTCTTTCTCCGGTGTCGTCGGCAACGGTGGGTCTCAAGCGGGGACAGCCGCGCGGCCGGCGCGCGCCCGCGCGATGATCGTCTTCATGATCTGCGCGGTGCCATCGCCAATCTGAAAGCCGAGCACATCGCGCAGCCGCTGCTCCATTGCGCCACGATCATAACCGCCGTGACCGAACATCAACAGGCATTCATGAACGGCATCGTAGGCGAGCTTCGGCGCCCACCATTTGCACATCGCGGCTTCCGCGCCATGCGGCGCACCCTTGTCCTTCAGCCACAGTGCCTGCAGGCAAAGCAGACGCGCCGCCTCGACCTGCGTGTCGAGGCCGGCGAGCGGATGAGAGACGCCCTGGAAAGCGGAGAGTGGCTTGCCGAAAGCCTGGCGCTCCGCCACATAGGCCCAGGTCTCCTCGAGCGCGACGCGCGCGACTGCCAGCACCTGCAGTCCGATCAGGGCGCGTGAGAAGTCGAAGCCCTGCATCACCTGAACGAAGCCCTTGTTCTCCTCGCCGAGGCGGTGTGAAGCAGGAACGCGCACATTCTCGAAGAACAGCGAGCCGCGGCCGACGGCACGCTGGCCGTGACAATCGAAGCGGCTGCGCGTGATTCCCGGCAGGTCCATCGGAACGAGGAGCGCGGTGACGCCGTGTGCACCGGACTCCGGCGTCCCGGTGCGGCCAAACACCACCGCGGCATCCGCTTGGTCCGCCGCCGAGATCGACGTCTTTTCACCATTGAGGATGTAGCCATCGCCTGCGCGCTCGGCCTGCAGACGCAAATTCGCCGCGTCCGAGCCGCCGCGCGGCTCGGTGAGTGCAAGCGCCAGCAGCGCTTCGCCTTGTGTCAAACGCGTCAGCCACGGCTTGACGACGTCCGGCCGCCCGTGATGCTGGAGGATCTGACCGTTGAGCGATGCCAGCAGATTGATGTACGACATGCTGAGATCTGCGCGGGCGATTTCTTCGTGGATAACGCCGGCCGCAAGGCATCCCGTTCCAAGGCCGCCAAACTGCTCCGGCAGTTCCGGAGCGATGAAGCCCATCGTGCCCATCTCTTTCATCAGTCCACGATCGAGGACGCGCGTCGTGTCGCGTTCCTGAAAACCCGGGGCGATGCGATGCGCCGCGAAGCGCCGGGCTTGCTCGCCGAGCGCGACCAGATCGTCATCCAGATACGGGTTCATTTGGCTGCCTCCTGGACGCGCCCCCCGGCGCGTTAGCTCCATCCGCATTGAAGCCGACGCGATCCCGGATTTCAAACGCAAGAATCAGGACTCCGGTCGATTGCCGATTGCGTTCGTTCCGGACGGCTGCTTGTCGGGTGGCGAGCACAGGGAACCCGGCGTCCTGCGTCCATTTCCGGCCTGCTCCGGAATTCCCCTTATGGAGATCATCTGAATTTCGCTCGACCCTCGCGCCGGCTATTGATCGACCGATCAATGCGGAGTCGTCGAACATGTCCGCAGATACCCCGAGCCAATCAAACGTCTGGCGCTCAAGACGAGGCAGTGCTCAATTGCTCATCGAGAGCGTTGCCACGGCTCTCCTTGCCGCGTTCTTCATTGCAGGGGCCGGAATAGCGGTTTCGCCCACGAGCCTGCATGCAAAGCCCGCTAGGGACGTTGTCAATCGCATTGGCAAGGTCGATCGATTGCAGCTGCCCTCGTATACGCCAGCGGTGAGTTCAAAGCTGCCGTACGGCTGCGAACCTCTGGTCAGCCCTCTCGCAAGTGCCCGGTTGGCGAGGCTCGCCCGCCAATGCGTTTCGTGAATGTCTGATTGGGGGCGTGGTGCACGCTAGCTCAACCGGGAGAACGCGCAGGCGTGAGGCGTTGCGGACGCGTTCGCCGGAGCTGACCCTCGCAGGTGCTTGCGCCGACGACGCCGTCAGCGGCCAGAGCGTGCGGGAGCCGTTGCTGCTTCACCAGGACATGCCGGGATATTTCCGAGGCCAGGCTGAATCGCGCAGGCGACGACGGAGGGAACCTGAATCGTCTCTCCGAGCACCGATAGATATGATTTTATGCCGGCGAATGTGCCGCGGACGCTGACGAGATCGCCTTCCGCGACCCCGTTCTGAATCGTCCTGGCGAGCGCGCTGTAGTCGACGTAGATCGTATCCTGCCAACTGTTGTAATTGCCCGGGGTGACATTGATCCGCAGCGCGTAACCTTCACCGCTTTGACCTTGGCCGCTTCGAACGGACTGGATCACCTTGCCGGCGAAGGACAGCGGTTGCCCGACGAACAAATCGGCCTGGCGCTGCAGCTCGAGATACATCTCATGGCTGGCGCTCGATTGGGTCTGGCCCGGCGCGGCGCTTGGCAATGTCAGACACATCACGCCGAGCATGACGGGGCGCGCGAACGCCCTTACCGCAAAATTCATATGGACTGCATCGCGCCATCATCGCACGACGTCAAGCTTCACCTTCGCGACGCCGCGTCCGACAAGTCCGAGGCTTTCGGCCGCAGAATACGATACGTCGACAACCCGTCCGCGCACGAACGGACCGCGATCATTGACGCGAACCGTCACGGACTGTCCCGTCGCGACGTTGGTGACGCGCAAGCGGGTTCCGAAGGGAAGCGTCGGGTGCGCGGCCGTCAACTGGTGCGCATCGAATTTCTCGCCGCTCGCGGTCAGCGAACCCTCCTGGTAGTAACTCGCCAATCCAAGCGAGGCGGCGTGCTTGTCGGCCGTGCTCGCTTCACGTGGCGCCTTGCGGCTCTGATCCGTCGCAGTCGACCGGCTGCCGACATGAAATGTGGATTTGTCGGTGACGACCGACGACTGGGCGCAGGCGGCAAGCGTTGCCGCGGTCAGCACCGTGCCGGTCAGTCGAATGGCTTTGGCACCGAAGCGCGATCGGGCGCGGTTGATGGAAGACATCGAATCTCCATCCCCAAGCCCCGCGGCGACTTCCGACAGGCAATGCGGGTCAAAGCGTGGCCGAAACAAGCCGGCGAATGCGCCAACCGTGATTTCAACCCGGTGTGGCTATTTTGCAACTTTGGAGCGTGGCCAAACGCCAGTCCCGCTAATCCTTCATTCCGGTGATGGAGGCGCTGATCGCGCGCGGGTCGCGTTGTGGCCACCGGCCGCTTTCGACCTGGGACAGGAAGTTGCCGACGATCCGGTTAAACTCCTCCGGCTCTTCGATGTTGATGGCATGGCCGGAGTTCGGGATCACCGCGAGCGCGGCCGACGGGATGCTTTGCTTCATGAGAATGCCGGGATGAAGGCACGGCCAATCCTCGTCGCCGGTAATAATCAGTGTCGGCACGGCGAGGCGCTTCATCTCCTCGACCAGCAGATAGAGCGAAGGCCGCTCCTTCTGCACACCCTGCTGGGTATTTGCTGATCCGAGCGCCGAGTGCTCGGCCAGCATCGCCTTGAACGCGGCGTGACCGCGCGGATCCTTGTTCTGGTACTGCACGCGGGTCGGCCCGTAGGCATAGCGCTCGGCAAACGCCGCCATGCCCTCGGCCCGGATCACGCCGGCAATCGCGTCAGCTTCCGCGCGAAACTTCTCGCGCTGGTCCGGTTCGGCGCCGTAGCCGCAGCCGCCGATGCACAATGACAGCGTGCGCTCTGGATGGCGCAGACCGAAATGCAGCGTCGCGAAGCCGCCCATCGAGAGGCCGACGACGTGCGCCTGCCGTTCGCCGATGTGATCGAGTACGCTGAGAATGTCATCGGCGGCACGCGTTTGCGAATAGGACGAGACGTGCTCCGGCACGTCCGAGGGCGGGAAACCGCGCGCATTGAAGGCAATGGCGCGATAGCGTTTTCCGAAATGCCGCAGCTGCGGTTCGTAGCTGCGCAGATCTCCGGCGAATTCATGCACCAGGATCACGGGACGGCCCGATCCCGACTCTTCGAAATACAGCTTCACCCCGTCGTCCGTCAGCGCGAAGGGCATGTTGATCTCCGTCGTCCCGTCGAAACATCGCCGCTATGTCGTACGCCACCCGCGCTTCCTGCGGTCTATCGCTTTTGAGCGGTGCGAGATGGATCGCATCAAGCTACACGGTGAACGGCGCGGCGGAAAGGCGCGAAGTTTGCGGCGACGGCCTCTCAAAACATGAACTGGCCGCCGTTCAGGTGCAGCGCCTGGCCGTTGACGAAGCTGCCGGTGGTGCAAAGATAGAGGCAGGCATAGGCGATGTCGTCGACGTGGCCGAGGCGCCGCACCGGAATCGCGTTCTTCGCGGCCTCGTCGTTCCGCCCCGGATACTGGCTCCAGTCGCGCACCGTATCGATCGCGCCGGGCACGACCGTGTTGGCGGTGATGCCGAACGGCCCGAGCTCGCGCCCGAGCGCCTTCGAGAAGCCGTGCATGCCGGATTTCGCCGCGATGTTGTAGGCGCGATTGGCCATGTGGCCGGTGAAACCATCGAAGCCGGAGACATGGATGACGCGGCCCCACTGCCGCTGCTTCATCGCCGGGATCACGTGGTGCGCAAGGTAGAAGCAGGATGACAGGTTGGTGCGGATCGCCCAATCCCAGTCCTCGATGGTGATGTCCTCGAACGGCTTGTGCAACCTGCGCCCGACATTGGAGACTGCAATGTCGACCGGCCCGAAGGCTGCATTGGCTTCGGCGACAAGACGCTTCACGTCGTTCGGCTCGGAGATATCGGCCATGACGCCGACGGCGCGGCCGCCGGCGTCGCGGATCTCGGACACCGTGCGCTCGACATTCTCCCTTGAACTATGCCCGTTGACCACGACGGCGGCGCCGGCTTCCGCGAGACGCCGCGCGATCGCAGCACCAATGTTCTGTCCGGAGCCGGTGACGATGGCAACGCGTCCGGCAAGGTTCGTCTCGTGTATGGCAGGCATCAGCGCATCTCCCTATGTGCTGATGCCCATTTTCAAGTTCATGAGGTGGCTGACAAGCTTTTTGTGTGCGCTGTCATGATGGTTGCGGGCGTGGGAGGCCGCCGGCGCCCGCTAGTTGGCGTGGGCGCGCTCGCACGGACATCATCCTCGGCGGCGAACATCTGGACGTGTCGCCGATCCGGTGCAAATTGGTACACTGCTTTCAAAATGTCCCTGCAGGTCGGGAAATCACATGTCGGCAACAGTTTCGGTCACTTCATCGTTTCATACGTTGGTTGGCACCTGGAAACTCTTGTCCTGGCAGGTCATCGTTGATGGCGTGCCACAGGATGTGTTTGGCCCCTCGCCGAACGGCTACCTTGTGCTGACACCGGAGGGGCGGAGCATCGTCTTGACCACTGCCCTAAATCGTAAGGGCGGCATGGACGACGTGAGCCGGGCGGCCCTTCACAAGTCCATGCTCGCCTATAGTGGGCGATATCGCGTCGAGGGAAGCGATTTCATCACCACGGTTGAAATCTCATGGAACGAAGAGTGGAACGGGACTGAGCAAAGACGTCACTACAGAATTGAGGACGACAAGCTGTTCATCGAAACCGCACCCGCGCCCAGCATCATCTTTCCCGGAAAGACAGATTTCCGACGACTTGTGTGGATGCGTGACAGCTAAGAGGATATCGAAGCCTACAAGACGCATTGTGGCGCCCAGAGTTTGCGGGCGCGGGAGGCCGCCGGCGCCCGCTAGTTGGCGTGGGCGCGCTCGCAGCTGACGTTCGGATTCATGTCGGCGAACGCGCCATGCGGATTCGACTTCCAGGCCCACACGTGCAGCTCATAGAACGGGCCGAGGCCGTAGCGATTGGGCGCCCCGGTGAAACTGAACAACTGGCCTTCCAGCGACGCCGGTCCTTTCGGCGCAATATATTCGACCGCGACCAGCTCAAGCTTGCCGTCGGCCTTCGGCTCATACATGACCGCCTGCGGCCGTTTGATGTCTGGCGTCTCGTCCTTCAGATAATCGCCGTTGACGTAGTGAACGCCCATGGTGCCCCCATCGATGCCGCTGGTGCAGGGGATCGGTGCATATCCTTCAGCAATAGCGACCTTGACGTCCTGGAAACGGCTGTTCGCGGCGCGCACCTTTTCCACGAGGAAGCCCTGAGTGTCGTCAGCGGCCCACGCGCCGCTGGTTGCCAGCACCGATGCAATGCCGAGGCCCAACGCCCATGCGATAATCTTCATTCGGCTGTCCCGTTCGCAAAGTGATGATGTGCGGCGAGCCGCGAAACGGGCAGGATTTAGACCGCAATGGGGCGGCTGGCGTCATGCGATCGAACGACAACGGGCTGTTCGCCGGCTGTGTGACTTAAATATTTGGCGCCGATATCGGCTACGCCATGAACGGTGGCTTGCGGCTTTCGCGATCATCGCCGGCCTTGCCGGCGGCGTGGTCGCGTCAGCGTTGCTTGTGCCACATCGGAATGAGCGGCGGTGCTCCTGCAGGCGAGATGCTTTCCCTGGCGGCAAAGCCGGCGCGCTCGTAGAGCCGGGTGTTTTTCGGATTCGAATTTTCGAGATAGGCGGGCACGCCGATCTCGTCGATCCGCGCGAGCGTTGCGCCAAGGATCGCAGCGCCCAGTCCGCGCCCCTGAAGCGCGGGGTCGACGGCCATGAAATACAGATAGAAATGGTTTTCGCGCGGATGGGCCTTTTCCATTGCCCCGGAGATCGCGGCGCCGCGTCCGAGACGTTGAAATCCACACACCTTGACGAAGAACGGCAACAGCTTCAGTTGCTCGATGGTGCTGACGGGCGCTGGCGGGAGCCCGGGCGGCAGCCACACCGTGCAGGCCGAGCCGTCATCGCTCATCCATACTTCGCCCGCCGGTATCGCGCGCTTGCGCAAAACCCGGGAGAATAACGCGGTGAGTGCCGCGGCGCGCTTTGGCCCTGGCCGCACCAGCCAGTCCATGACGGGGTCGTTGAGGAATGCCGCGGTGAGAAGCTGCGTCAGGTGACTGGCGTCGTCCAGCGTCGCGCGCCGCGGCGCGGCCGCCGCTTTTGGTCTGCGCGTGTGATCCTCACTCAGCGGACATCCTCGCGCGTCCCTCTGCCCGTCATGGCTGCGGTGCGAGATTGTGGCGGGCGATGGTGGCGCGATCAATCAATTTGTTCGCAATCACGATGCAATGTTTCATCGCCATTTCACGCGCCATTAAGTCCAATCGGCGGAAAACCGCGGCCGCTAAAGCAAAGCGCACCGACCTGCGCTATCTCGTACGCTCGCGCAAGCTATCGGGTGCTCTCAGAATGTCATCTCGGGGCCTGTCATTTCCGACGAACCACCAGGCATGGCGACTGGCCGCGCTCGGGATTATCGTCTGCTTTGCCACCAGCATCCTTGTCAGGAGCAATGCCGGCGCGACGATCTCCGTTCTCGCCATGACGCTCGTCGCGCTCGTTGCCGACCGCAAGCTCGGCGAGCTTGCGGGCCAATCCAATGAGGCGATCCGCGCGCTCACCGACACCCGCACCCGCCTCGAAAACTCGCTGCGGTCGCTGGCGCAGGAGCGCGGGATACTGGAAACCGCAATCAACAACATGTCGCAGGGCCTCGTGCTGTTCGATGTCACCGAACAGTTCGTGATGTGCAATCGGCGGTACCTCGAGATGTATCGTCTCCCGGCCGACATCGTGACCTCAGGCTGCACGCTTCAGGAATTGATCGCGCATCACAAGAAGGCCGGCAGCCTCGGCGGCGACGTCGATAGCTACCTGCTGGACCTGCGCGGCCGCTTGCGGACCGGCCGCGAGAGCCGGAGCGAGACCGAACTGCCTGATGGTCGCTGGATCCAGATCGTCAACCGGCCGCTACCCGAAGGCGGCTGGGTCGCGACCCACGACGACATCACCGAGCAGCGCCGCTCGTCGGCACAGATCGCTTTCCTCGCGCACCACGATGCGCTCACCGGTCTGGCCAATCGCGCCGCGATCAGCCGGCGCATCGAGGAAGCTGCCGCCCGCGAGCGCCGCACTGGCGAGCCGTTCACCGTGCTGCTGCTCGATCTCGACCGCTTCAAGCAGGTCAACGATACGCTCGGCCACGCCGCCGGCGACGCGCTGTTGTGCGAGGTCGCCACGCGACTGAAGGCCACGCTGCGCGAGACCGACACGCTTGGCCGGCTCGGCGGCGACGAGTTCGTCATCATCCAGACCCGCGCGGTGAATCCGCTTCAGGCCGCGACCGCGTTTTCGACCCGCATCATCGAATTGCTGTCGCGGCCATTCAACATCGAGCGCCACGATGTCTCGATCGGCACCAGCATCGGCATCGCGCTGGCGCCGGACCACGCGAGCAATTCGGCAAGTCTCTTAAAGATGGCCGACCTCGCGCTGTACCAGGCCAAATCCGCCGGCCGCAACGCTTATGCGTTCTATAGTCCCGAAATGACACTTGCTGCGAGTGAACGGCGGGAGCTCGAGATGGAGCTGCGGCACGCGCTCGCCAACCACGAGCTCGAGCTGCACTACCAACCGATTGTCGATGCGGCAACAATGAAGGTCACTGCGGCCGAGGCCCTGTTGCGGTGGCGTCATCCGCAGCGCGGCCTGCTCTCTCCCGAAAAATTCCTGCCCATCGCCGAAGAGAGCGGGCTGATCACGCAAATCGGCCGGTGGGTGCTCGAGACCGCATGCCGGCAGGCTGCAACCTGGCCCGACCATATCAAGCTCGCAGTCAATGTGTCGTCGGTTCAGCTCCGCAAGGCCGGTTTCGACGTCGTGGTGACGGAGGCGCTTGCGGGAGCGCGGCTGGCGCCGCAACGGCTGGAGCTGGAAATTTCCGAGACGGCGCTGATCAAGTCTGTGGACTGCCTGCCGCTGCTGCAGAAACTCAAGGAGCTCCACGTCACGATCGTGCTCGACGATTTCGGCACCGGCCAGCTGACGCTCAGCCAGCTCCCGATGTTCCCCTTCGACAAGATCAAGATCGATTCTTCGTTCATCGGCAACATGACGGAAGCCGATCAGGGCGCCATCATCGACGCGACCCTGACGTTCGCGAAACGGCGCCGCATGACCACGACGGCCGAAGGCGTGGAAACGCGAGATCAGCTCGGGCTGCTGCGCGAGGCCGGCATCACCTCGATGCAGGGCTATCTGTTCGAGCGCCCGGCGCTCGCCGGTTACTTCGACCTGACCGCCGACTATGGAATGCTGACGGACGACGAGGTGGCCTGAGGGCCACCTCGCCGCTTAACCGAGCGTTAGTCGTTCCAGTAATGATACAGGCAGAGCCAGAGCCGCCTGAGCAAGCTGGAGCGGGTGTCCTCCGCATCGTTAATCATGGTTGACGCCCACTGTTTCGCGCACGGCCTCTTGGGACATGCGTCGTTCTTGTTGTGGGCATCATCGTGTCAGCGGCTGAACAATGACGTAACCGAAAAGGCAAACGAGTGGTGAAGAGGCGCATTGGTTAGCGATTTTCTCTTCCCATCGCGCCGCCTGGCTTCCGATCTCAACCGAGCTTGGCGTCCAGCGTGATCTCAGCATTGAGAACTTTTGACACCGGACAATTCTTCTCGGCATCCTTTGCAAGCTTCGTAAACGTCGCCTCGTCGAGACTTGGCACCTGGGCGCGCAACGTCAGCGCCGATTTGCTGATGCGAAAGCCCTGGCCTTCCTGCTCGAGCGTGACCGCGGCCTCGGTGGCAAGCTCGGTCGGCGTGAAGCCCGCAGCCTGCAGCTGAAACGCCAGCGCCATCGTGAAGCAGCCGGCGTGGGCGGCGGCGATCAACTCCTCGGGATTGGTGCCTTTCTCGTTCTCGAACCGGGTCTTGAACGAGTAGGGCGTATTGGCAAGGATGCCGGAGTCGGTTGTCAGGGTTCCGTTGCCGGCGCGACCCGTGCCGTGCCAGATGGCGTTCGCTTTGCGGATCATGTTGCACCTCCATTTTGATCATTTTGATGCCGCTTGCATGCTACGCGATCGCCGGATCGGCGATCTGTTCATTTTTCAGTGACCGGAGCCGCGCGTGTTGTCGCGGGACTCCGTGCGCCGTGAAACGATATAGTGGGACACGCGTTGGAACAGGGCAGGCAGGAACAGGGCAGGCAAGCCAACCATGTCGGACGAACCATCAACACCGCGGGGCGAGCGCCCGCGTTCGGAGCCGGAAATCATTCCGCCGGGAGCACCGTTGCGGCGACCGCGCGACGATCCCTTCAGCAATACATTTTTCACCCAACGGATTTATGTCACCCGGCTCGGGCCGCTCGGCCTGATCGGACTGGCGCTGGCGATCGGCATCGTCGCCGTCGTGCTGCTCATCCTGCTGGTGGGCGCGGTGCTGTTCTGGATTCCGATCGTCGGCCTGATCGTCGCGGCTGTCATTTTGTCCGGGGCGCTGAGGTCAGGGTTTCGGCGGCGGCCTTGAGGCGGCGCTGCCGCCGGTTGGCTACTGCACCACGACGTTCCAGTGCACGATGTACTTGCCGGCTTGCCCGTTCTGCCGGTAGGCGACCTCGATGGTGAACTCGTCCGGCCCGACATAGCCCTTGGCCGGCGCATACGCGAAGGTCGTGCCATTCAGACCGGCAACGCCATGCTTTGCGTGGTCGAGCACGCGGTGGCCGAGGAATTCGATCGGATTTGAGCCCCTGGAATCGTAAGGACGCTCGCAGACCTGATCGCGCGGGACGCTCATCGCGCCCTCGTATTTGCAGCCGTTGCAGAAATTGCCGCTGGGGTTGAAACCCGGTGCGACACATGCCGCGTGGACCGGGATCACCGACGACAGCCACACCGCGGCCGGGCTGATGGCGAGGAGTGATCGGGTGCGCATCATGGCTTCCGCTGTTCGACAAGTCATCGGTTGCAAGCATCGGCCGGTCGTGGCCGCAATTGACACGGCCCGTCGTAAGGCGAAAAATCGCCAGAGCCGCCGCCTGAACCAGGTTCAGTCTGCCATGGCGCGCGCTTCGGTCAAGGAAACCTTGAAACAACAGGCAATAAAGAGAGGCTCATCGTGTCCATCGTGAACGCCCCCGATCCTGAAGAGCGCGCGCGTGTCGTCAAGCAGGACCTCGACACGGTGCTGCACCCGATCGTGCAGCACCGTGCGCTGGAGGAGAAGCAGTTCGTGGTCACCCGCGCGCAGGGCTCCACGGTGGTCGACCACAACGGCACCGAGTACCTCGACGCGATGGCGGGGCTGTGGTGCGTCAACATCGGCTACGGCCGCACCGAACTCGCCCAGGTTGCCGCCGAGCAGATGGAGCAGATCGCCTATTATCCGCACACCGCGATGAACATTCCGGCGGCGGAGCTCGGCGACAAGATCAACTCGCTGATGGGTGGCGGCTATCACACCTATTTCGTCAATTCGGGCTCCGAGGCCAACGAGGCCGGCTTCAAGATCGCGCGCCAGTACGTCAAGCACGAATTTCCCGAGCAGTTCAAGTTCAAGACCATCGGCCGCTACTACGCCTATCACGGCACGACGCTGGCGACGCTCGCCGCCGGCGGCATGGGCGACCGCAAGACCAAGTTCGAGCCGTATGCGGGCGAGTTCGTCCACGTCCCGGCGCCGACCTGCTACCGCTGTCCGCTGGGGCTGAAGTACCCCGAGTGCGGCGTCGCCTGTGCCAAGGCGATCGAGACCGCAATCCTCGGCGAAGGTCCAGCCAGCGTTGCCGAAGTGATCGTCGAGCCGATCATGTCCGGCGTCGGTGTTGCCGTGCCGCCGGATGAGTATTTGCCGATGGTGGAGGCGACCTGCCGCAAGTACGACGTGCTGTTGCACGTCGACGAAGTGATCAACGGCTTCGGCCGCACCGGAAAGATGTTCGGCCACCAGCACTACGGCATCTCACCGGACATCATGGCGATCGCCAAGGGCATCGTCTCGGCCTACCTGCCGATCGCGGCCACCGTGGTGAAGAACAAGGTGTTTGAGAGCTTCCTCGGCACCGAGGCCGAACTGCGCCAGGTGATGCAGGTGAACACCTATGGCGGCCATCCGGTCGCAGCCGCCGTCGCCGTGCGCAACATCGAGATCCTGCAGGAGGAGCGGCTCGCGGAACGCTCGGCCGAGATGGGCGCCTATCTGATGGCCGGTCTGAAGGACCGGCTGATGAAGCACGAGATTTGCGGCGAGGTGCGCGGCAAGGGCCTGTTGATCGGCATCGAGCTTGTGAAAGACCGTGCCAGCAGGGAGCAACTGCCGGGTCCGCTGGTCGGCGATGTCGTTGCGTTCTGTCGCGAGAATGGCGTCATCGTCGGCCGCTCCGGCGGCGGTGCGCGGCATTCGAACACCATCGTGCTGTCGCCGCCGCTGATCATCACGCGGTCGGAATGCGACCGCCTGATCGATGCGATCGATCACGCGCTGACGCGTGTCGTCGCAAAGATGAGCGGGAAGGGGTAGGGGCGCGGATTGGTTGCGCGCCGCCACGGGCGCTCCGCGGGCGGAGCCAAACGCAAGGCAGCCGTCCTTGCCGACCCGACAACACTCGCCTGAAAGCAGTGTTGGGCTACTTGACGTTCACCTTCATGTTCAAAGCGGAGGTCCCGGTGCCCAGGGTCCCAACCCCCGTTGCTGCAAGGACGAACGAGTCACTGCCCGCGTACCCGGGGTTTGCCTTGTACTCAAAGGTCGTCAGGCTAATCAGTCTTACAGTGCCATGTTGAGCAGGCGTAACAATCTTGGTGTTTTTCATCGTGCCGGGCATCGACAGCGCCGACGTGCAAGAGCTGCCGGACCGGACGTTGAATTCACCACTCATGTTCTGGCCGAATGGCGCAAAATTGCCGATGATTTGACAGCTGGCCGCTTTGGCTGATGCGGACAACGCGAGGCTCGAAACTGCAATTGCGCACGCCAGAAGAGGCAGCTTCACGATCTTCTTTGCTCGTAGGGACATGCAGTACTCTCCTTCATGAATTCAACCGCATCCGCCTGGCCATCAAGCGGCGCGCGGTGGGTGTGCTGACCCTTCATCAAGGCCGGAACGATATCCATCAGGGTTTTTCCTGACATTGTGCCGGTATTGGCTCGACTGCGCTGTGGTTGGCTGCGTTGCCCGGTCGCATCGCGCGCAGAGGTCGAGGACATCATCACCGCGTTGTCACGCTTCAAAGCGCTGTTCGTCATAGGTTGCGAAGGCGCAGGTCTCTCGATGGATCCTCCCTTCCCAA
The DNA here is from genome assembly GCA_963763485.1 of uncultured Alphaproteobacteria bacterium. Taxonomy (GTDB): domain Bacteria; phylum Pseudomonadota; class Alphaproteobacteria; order Rhizobiales; family Xanthobacteraceae; genus CAWCKS01. The sequence continues at coordinate 1,319,683 of CAVXOW010000005.1, forward strand.
CCCGCAAGGGGGTCGGGAGCAGGCTTGCGAGGTGAGGCAAATTGGGCCAACTTGAATTCATCATGCTGTTGCCCGCATTCCCGTGACGCTGAATGACACGGCCTGATTCATCTCAACCTGTTCATTCAGAGCCGCGGTCATCACGAGGCGTCATGGCGGCATCCGGGGTCGTCGCGGCTGCCGCTGACCGATATCCGCTACACGATTGAGCTGGCGCGCAAGGCGGAAGCTGCGCTGTTCGATTCGATCTTCCTCGCCGACGTGCTCGGCCTCTGGAACGACGTCGCGAAGACGCCGTTCAACTGGCTTGAGCCGATCACGACGCTGGCCGCTCTCGCAACCACAACGAGCCAGATCGGCCTGATCGCAACGGCCTCGACGACCTACACCGAGCCCTACAATCTCGCCCGGCAGTTCGCCTCGCTCGACCACATCAGCCAGGGGCGGGTCGGCTGGAACATCGTCACGACATGGTCGCCGCAGGCCGGCTCCAATTTCGGCGGCATCGGGCAGGTCAGCCATGCCGACCGTTACGAGCGCGCCGAAGAGTACATGGCCGTGGTGAAGGGGCTGTGGGACAGCTGGGCCGACGATGCCGTGCTGGATGATCGCGAGGGCGGGCGCTACGCCGATCCGAAGCGCGTCAAACCCATCAATCACGTCGGCCCACACTACCAAGTGGCCGGTCCGCTGAACCTGCCGCGATCGCCGCAGGGGCGGCCGGTGTTGGTCCAGGCGGGATCATCGGACGCGGGTCGTCGCTTTGCTGCGCGCCATGCCGAAGCGGTTTTCACGGCTCACCTCGAAAAGGCGACGGCAAAAGAATTCTACGCCGATCTGAAGTCGCTGGTCGGCGAGTTCGGACGCAGCCCTAAGGATGTGCTGATCCTGCCCGGATTGAGCCCGATCATCGGATCGACCGAGGCCGAGGCTCGGCGCTATTCCGACGAACTGAACGCGTTGACCGATCCCGAGATCGGACGACAGCGCCTGTCGCTGCGCTTCGGCGGCCACGACTTTTCGCATCTGCCGCTCGACAAGAAGCTCAGTGCCTGAAGATTTCCCCGATCCTCGCGATAACGACGCGGCGCGCAGCCGAACCGAGGTCATCGTCGGCTTTGTCAGGCAGGAGCAGCCGACGCTGCGGCAGCTGCTCGCCAAGCTTGCAGGCGCGCGAGGCCATTTCACCTTCGAGGGCACGCCCGAACAGGTCGCCGACCTGATGCAGGACTGGGTCAACGATGGCGCCGCCGACGGCTTCAACCTGATGCCGCCGGTGCTGCCGGAGATGCTCGATGTCTTCATCGCGGAAGTCATTCCGCTCTTGCAGCGACGCGGACTGTTCCGGACCTCCTATGAGGGGCGCACGCTCCGCTCGCATCTCGGCCTGTCGCGCCCGGCATCTTCGCCCGCCGCATAGGCAGTTGCTGCATCGATTGCGGCTCTTCCGATTACCGACTGACCACCTCGCGATGAGGTAAAAGGCTTTGCAGCCTTCGTCGCTCTGCTAAGCTGTAACCACCGAATTTCGAAAAAGGATTGCTGGTATGTTCAGCCGCATACAACCTGGCGCGTTTGTCGTCGCAATCCTCGCGCTGATTGTCGGCCTGGTCGATAGCGGCGCAGCCCTGGCGCAAAAAGAAACCAATACGGTCGTGTGGGGCGTTGTCGGGTCGCCGCGGCATCTGAATCCGGCAGTGCAGTCCGGGGTCGCCACCATGGAGCCCGGCGCGCAGCTCTTCGCGAGCCCGTTGCGCGTCGACGACGACTGGAAGATGAAGCCGTATCTCGCCGAGAGCTGGTCGTATTCGGACGATGCGAAGACGCTGACGCTGAAGGTGCGCAGCGGCGCTAAATTTCACGATGGTCAGCCGATTACATCGGCCGACTTTGCGTTCTCGATCATGGCCGTGAAGAAGTATCATCCGTTCCAGTCGATGATGGCGGCCGTCGACAGCGTCGACACTCCCGACCCGAGTACCGCGGTCATCCACCTCTCGCAACCGAACCCGGCACTGCTGCTGGCGCTGACGCCGCCGTTCTGCCCGATCCTGCCAAAACATATTTTCGACGACGGGCAAAATCTGGCGACCCATCCCCGCAACGCTGACCCGGTTGGATCGGGACCGTTCAAGCTGGTCGAATTCAAGCCCGGCGAGCACATCATCATGGAGAAGTTCAAGGACTTCTTCATCAAGGATCGTCCGAGGCTCGATCGGATCGTCATGCGCATCTTCAAGGACAGCAACGCACTGACGCTCGCCGTCGAGGCGAAAGAGGTCAACTTCGTTCCGTTCCTGGCCGAGGTCGCGCAGATCGATCGGCTCGCCAACACCCAGGGTATCACGGTCACGGAAAAAGGCGGCGAAGGCATCGGTGCGCTGATCTGGATCGCGTTCAACCTGACGCGCAAGCCTTTCGACGACGTTCGCGTGCGTCAGGCGATTTCCTACATGATCGACCGCGACTTCATTACCAAGCGTCTGCAACGCGGCCGCACGGTCATCGCGACCGGCCCGATCACGCCCGGCTCGCCGTATTACAACCCCGACGTCGAACGCTACAAGCTCAACCAGGCGAAAGCCGAAGAGCTGCTCGACGCGGCCGGCCTCAAGAAAGATACGCAGGGGCTGCGGTTCAAGACGACCATCACCTACGCGCCCGGCGGCCGCGACTATACGCAGAACATCGCGGAGTACGCCAAGGCCCAGCTCAAGAAAGTCGGCGTCGATCTGGAGCTCACGCCTGCGGCCGACTTCCCGAGCTGGGCCAAGAAGGTCGGCGATCAGGATTTCGACGTCACCATGGATGCCGTCTTCAACTGGGGCGACCCGATGATCGGCGTCAATCGGACCTATCTGAGTTCGAACATCCGCAAGGGCGTGATCTGGTCAAACACCCAGAGCTATAGCAACCCGAAGGTGGACGAATTGCTGACGAAGGCTGCGGCCGAACCCGGCCTGGACAAGCGAAAGGCGCTGTACAAGGAGTTCCAGTCGATCGTCGTCAACGACGCGCCGATCATGTTCATCAACGTCCTGCCGACCAGCACAGCCTATGACAGCCGCTTGAAAGACGTCCCGACGGGCATCTGGAGCGCGACCTCGCCGATCGACGAAATGCATTGGGAATAGGCTGAGAGCTAGAGAAAGGCGCAAATGCGCTTCGTCGTGGTGCGGATCGTCAGGGCAATCGGCTTGATCGCCGCGGTGGCCGTGCTGAACTTCACCCTGCTGCACATGGTGCCCGGCGACATCGTGCAGACGATCGTCGGCGAAATGGGCGGCGCGAGCGAAGCGACGATCAAGGCCCTGAGGGAAACCTATGGACTTGATCGCCCGTTCCACCAACAGCTGTTGGTCTATGTCGGCCACGTCCTGTCCGGCGACCTCGGCATCTCGGCGTATTACAACAAGCCGGTATTGGGTCTGATCCTGCAGCGCGTCCCGGCGACCGTCCTGCTGGTGACCACCGCGCTCGTAACCGCCGTCGTCGCGGGCACGACGCTCGGCGTTATCTCCGCGCGCTTCCCACGCAGCTGGTTCACCGCAGCGGTCAATATCGTTGCGCTGTTCGGCTTTTCCGCACCGGTGTTCTGGACCGGACTGATGTTGCTGTTGCTGTTTGCAGTCGTCATTCCCGTTGTTCCGACCGGCGGCCTTTACAACGACGCGATCAGTCATTCGCGCCTCGGCTTTGCCCTCGACGTGGCGCATCACTTGATCCTGCCCGCGGTGACGCTCGCGCTGATATACCTTGCGCTGTACACACGGCTGGCGCGGTCGAGCATGCTGGAGATCATGGACTCCGATTATGTGCGAACCGCGCGCGCCAAGGGGCTCAGCGAACCAAAAGTCTTGTTCAAGCACGCGCTCCGCAATGCGTTGTTGCCGGTCGTGACGTTTGCCGGGTTGCAACTGTCCGGCATGTTCGCAGGCTCCGTGCTGGTCGAAACCGTCTTCACCTGGCCGGGCTTGGGACTGCTGGCTTACGAGTCGATCGTGCGCCGCGACACCCAGCTGATTCTCGGCATCCTGATCGTTTCGGCTGCTCTCGTGATCATCGGGAATGCTCTGACCGATCTCGTCTATCGTCTGATCGATCCGCGCATCAAGGCGAGCACGTCATGACCGACGCGGCTCATGGGGGCGGCATCGCGCGACCGGCGGAAGCGAATGCGAGCCTGCCGAAAGCGCGCAGTCCATGGCGCGAGGCCTGGCTGGTGTTCCGCCAGAACCGTGCTGCCTTGATTGGGCTGGCGCTGCTCACGTTGATCGTGCTGTTCGTGCTGATCGGGCCATATCTCTACCACGTCGATCCGTTCGATATCGTCCAGGCGCCGCATCAGCCGCCGGGCTCCGACGACGTGCCGCTGGGCAGCGACTATCTCGGACGCGACATTCTGGCGGGACTGATCCAGGGCGGCCGTCCGACCCTGCTGGTCGGCACCACGGCCGCGATGATCGCCGTGCTGATCGGCGTGACGATTGGCGCGCTCTCCGGATATTTCGGCCGCGGCGTCAATTCGATCCTCCGCCAGCTGACCGAATTCTTCCAGGTCCTGCCGGCGCTGCTGTTCACGATGGTCGTGGTGACGCTGTTCGGGCCGAAATCGACCACGATCGCAATTGCGATCGGCGTCGTGGCCTGGACCGGAATGGCGCGGCTGACCCGCGCTGAATTCATGCGGATCAAGCAGCTCGACTATGTTCGCTCCGCGCGCAGCGCCGGCGCGTCCGACACCTCGATCATGCTGCGAACGATCCTGCCGAATGCGCTGCCGCCGATCATTGTCTCGAGCACGCTGGCGGCGGGTTCGGCCATCCTGTTCGAAGCCGGCCTGTCGTTCCTCGGACTGAGCGACCCGAACACGATCAGCTGGGGCTCGATGATCGGCGCGTCGCGCACTTACCTGCGCGACGCCTGGTGGGCGGTGACCTTTCCAGGGCTTGCCATCTTTCTCACCGTGCTTTCGATCAGTCTCGTCGGCGACGGTTTGAACGATGCGTTCAATCCGCGACTGCGGCGCCGGTGAGAGCGATGCTCGAGGTCAACGATCTCGTCGTCGAATTCGATACGTACGATGGGCGCGTGCGGGTGTTGCAACGACTTTCGTTTTCAGTGCAGCCGAATGAAACACTGTGCATCGTCGGCAAGTCGGGCAGCGGCAAGAGTGTTTCGGCGCTCGCCATCCTCGGACTTGTGCCGAAGCCGAATGGCCATGTCACGGGTGGGACGATCACGCTCGAGGGCGAGGACCTGCTCAAGGTCTCTGCGAAGCGGATGCGCCAGATTCGCGGTAACGAGATCTCGATGATCTTTCAGGAGCCGATGACGTCGCTCAATCCGGTCTATTCGGTCGGCGAACAGATTGCCGAGGCGTTGCGCGACCACAAGGGGATGGGCCGCCGCGAGGCTTGGCAGGCTGCGATCCATATGCTTGAGCGCGTCCATATACCCGAAGCGCGGCTCCGGGCGCGGGAATTTCCGCATCAGTTCTCCGGCGGCATGCGGCAGCGGGTCATGATTGCGATTGCGCTCGCCTGCGCGCCGAAACTCCTGATCGCCGACGAGCCGACCACGGCGCTCGACGTCACTGTACAGGCCCAGGTGTTCGCTCTGCTGCGCGAGCTGCAACGCGAGCAAGGGACGGCGATCATCCTGATCACCCACGACATGGGCGCGGTCAGCGAGATGGCCGACCGGGTCGTCGTCATGTATGCGGGGCGCAAGGTCGAGGAGGGGCCCGTTGACGAGGTGCTGGATCGCCCCTCGCATCCCTATACGAAGGGACTTCTCGCGAGCCGTCCGCGCCTGACACTTGGCGCGCCGTGGGTGCGCCAGAGGCTTGCGGAAATCCCGGGAACGGTGCCACCCCTGCATCTGCTCAAACAAGGATGTGCCTTTGCTCCGCGTTGCGCGGCGCGCACCGACCGATGCGACAACGAGGCGCCGCCCGAGGTCAGGATTGGACCGGGGCATGCCGCCAGCTGCTGGGCGGCGGTGCCGTCGCAACCGTAGGCCGGAGCGCGCGCATGGCAACGGACATCATTCTCGATCTGCGCGACCTCAAGGTGCATTTTCCTGTCGGCAAGGCGATGTTCAAACCGGCGCGGATGTTGCGCGCCGTTGACGGCGTCTCGCTCAGCGTCAGGCGCGGCACTTCAGTTGGAATTGTCGGCGAATCGGGATCCGGCAAGACGACACTTGCTCTCGCCGTGATGCGCCTGATCGACATCACGGACGGCTCGATCGTGCTGAATGGCGTCGAGATCTCAGGGTTGACCGGGGCGGAGCTTCAGGCTCAGCGGCGCCAGATCCAAATGGTGTTTCAGGATCCTTATTCGTCGCTCAATCCGCGATCGCGAGCGCGCGATATCGTGGCGGAGCCGCTCGAGCTGATGGGCGTCGGAACGCGTGCCGGGCGCGCCGATATGGTCAGCGCGCTGTTCCGGCAGGTCGGCCTTCGAGCCGATCAGATGAACCTGTTTCCGCATCAATTCTCCGGCGGCCAGCGTCAGCGGATCGGGATCGCCCGGGCGCTTGCGACGAAGCCGGCCCTGGTCGTTTGTGACGAGCCCGTGTCAGCTCTCGACGTTGCAATCCAGGCGCAAATCCTCAATCTGCTCGGCGACCTGCAGCAGGAATACCGTCTGTCCTACCTGTTCATCTCGCACGATCTCGCGGTCGTGCAACATCTCTGCGACGAAGTTGCCGTCATGTATCTCGGCCAGATCGTCGAACAGGCATCGCGCGATCAACTGTTCGCTGATCCGCTGCATCCCTACACCTGGGCTCTGCTGGCCGCGGTCCCACGCATGGGCCGCGGGCGAACGGCGGGCGCCGCACCCCGCCTGGTCGGCGATCCACCGAGCCCGATCGAATTGCCGAGCGGCTGTCGCTTCGCTGCGCGTTGCGCCTATGCAAACGATGTTTGCCGCAACGAAAAGCCGCCGCTGCGCCAATTGGCGGATGGACACGCCGTCGCATGCCATCTTGTAACAGATGAGGGAACGGTGCCCCATCGCCCCGAAAAACTCTAACAAAACGCAGGGACGCAGATGACAACGATCTTTCAGGCCAAAAAAATCCTGACGATGAACCCGAGCCGGCCGCTCGCAACCCACATCGCCGTGCGTGACGGGCGCATTCTCGGCGCCGGCTCGCTCGACGAGCTCAAAGGCTGGGGCGACTATCAGCTCGACACGACATTCGCCGACAAGATCCTGATGCCGGGGCTTGTCGAAGGCCATAGCCATGTCAGCGAGGGCGTGCAGTGGCGCTTCGTGTACTGCGGCTATTTCGATCGCACCGATCCGGATGGCAAGACCTGGTCCGGGCTCGCATCGGTCGATGCGGTCATTGCCCGCCTGACCGAGGCAAACGCCAGGCTGACTGATCCGAAACAGCCGCTCACGGGATGGGCGCTCGATCCGATCTATTTCGACAATCGACGCATGACGCGACACGACCTCGATCGGGTGTCGAGCGATCGTCCGATCGGCATCATGCATGCCAGCGGTCACATCATGAACGTCAACACCCGCGCCCTCGAACTCGCCGGCATGCTGCGCAGCCTGAATCACCCGGGCGTACCGCTTGGCAGCGATGGCTTGCCGACCGGCGAGATGAAGGGGCCGGATGCAATGACCCCGCTCGGTCCGCATGTCGGGCTGGATCGTGGCCTGCTGGCATCGGACGAATCCGGTTTGCGTGCGTTTGCCAGGCTGTGTGTGCGCAAAGGCGTCACAACGGCGGCCGATCTCGCCAACCTGTTGCCACCAGCGGCGGTCGACATGATGTCACGTGTGACGGCGGAAAAGAGCTTCCCGGCGCGCATCGTCTCGCTGCGCGTTGCGCGCGAGATCACGCCTGCCGCATTGGTCGAACGCTGCGTCGAGCTGAAGCGCCTGTCGGCCGACAGGCTGCGCCTCGGCACCATCAAGATCGTGGTCGATGGTTCGATCCAGGGCTTTTCCGCACGCCTGCGCGCACCGGGCTATTACAACGGTGCCCCGAACGGGCTGTGGTATGTGGCGCCCGAACAGCTCAAGGAGATTTTCGACCGAGCGCTTACGTCCGGGGTGCGAGTCCACTGCCATACCAACGGCGATGAGGCGACCGAGCTGGTGCTTGATACGCTCGAGCAAGCGCTGCGCGAACATCCGTGGCCCGACCACCGCTTTACCCTGCAACATTGCCAGCTCGCCAATGCCGCGCAATTTCGCCGTATGAAAGTGCTCGGCATGTGCGTCAACCTGTTTCCGAACCATCACTACTACTGGGGCGATCAGCACTACGCGCTGACGGTTGGTCCGGAGCGTGCCGAACGCATGAACGCCTGCGCCACCGCGCTCGCGACCGGCGTGCCGATGGCAATTCATTCCGATGCGCCGGTCACGCCACTCGGCCCGCTGTTCACGGCTTGGTGCGCCATCAATCGCCGCACGGCCAGCGGCCGCACGCTGGGCGCGGCCGAGCAGATCTCGGTCGCGGACGCGTTGCGCACGATCACGCTGGGCGCGGCCTATACCTTCGGCCTTGATGGCGAAATCGGCTCGATCGAGGTCGGCAAGCTCGCAGACTTTGCCGTGCTGGAGGACGATCCGAGCGAAATCGGCGGCGACAAGCTGAAGGACGTGCGGATCTGGGGCACCGTCCAGGGCGGACGATTGTTTCCCGCCGCGACCATATGAGCGCGAGACGTGTGCCGGTGACGCTGGTCGGCGGCTATCTCGGCGCCGGCAAGACGACGTTGGTCAATCATTTGCTGCGTCATGCCGGTGGCCGGAAACTGGCTGTTCTCGTCAACGAATTCGGCGACCTGCCGATCGACGCCGACCTGATCGAGGCGCGCGACGACAATCTGATCAGCATCGCCGGTGGCTGCATCTGCTGCAGCTTCGGCAGCGATCTCGTCGCGGCGTTGCTGGCGCTCAAGGATCGGGCGGATATCGACCAGGTCATCATCGAGACCAGCGGCGTTGCTCTGCCTGGGTCGGTCGTGCAGGCGATGGCGCTGCTGCCGGGGCTCGAGATCGACGGCGTAATCGTGGTCGCCGATGCCGAGACGATCGAGGAGCGGTCGCGCGACCGCTACATGAGTGACACCGTGCTGCGGCAGCTGACCGACGCCGATCTCGTGCTGCTCAACAAGATCGACCTGGTGACGGACGAGAGGGTCGGGCAACTGGTGGTGTGGCTCGCCACACAGGTGCCGCGTGCGCGGATATTATCGGTGAGCAACGCGCGAATTCCGATCGAGATTGCTCTGGGCATGCACACCGAGCGGCGGGGAGCGCGCGGCAACGCGAGGCCGCACGACGCGAGCCGGTACGAATCGTTCTCCGCCGAGCCGGTCGAGAACGTCGATGTTGCCCGGTTCGCACAACGCCTGTCCGACCCGCGGCTGGGCATATTGCGCGCCAAAGGCTTTGTCCGCGACCGCTCCGGGCAACTTCAAGCGCTACAGGTCGTGGGAAGCCGCGTTAACGTTTCATCCGTCGATGCGAGCGCGGACGGTGACCCAGGTCTCATCTTCATCGGATTGACAGGACAGCTCGATCGCGAGGCGATCTTTGAAATTGTGCCGGACGCAACGTGGAAGGTATTGTGAACGATCACGCGCTCAACCGGGGAAGGTCGGCGGCGCTCGCCATTTCCCGAGTCGTCGGGCGCAGGCTCGACCCGCGCATCCATCCAAAGAAGATGAATTGCCGGGTCAAGCCCGGCAATGACTCGCGTGGAGTCCGCTCCGCTCAGTGCGGCCGGTCGCCGTTGTTGGTGTGGCGGTCGCCGGCGAGCCAGCGGGCGAGCTCGGAATGCGCGTCCTTGCGGCGCATCGCGGCGATCTGCTCCGCGTTCGGCACATCGACCGTGAACTCGAGCTTCATGTCGTCGGGCGACTTCAGGTACATCGAGACGCAATAGCCGTGATCGATGACGCGCACAGGCACCTTGGCCGCCTCGCAGCGCTGCTTGATCTCGTCAAAAGTCTGCTGCGTCACTTTGAAGGCGCTGTGCAGGGAGCCGCCGACCTCCTGCACGATCGCCTTGTTCTTCTCGTACGCCTCGTCGTCGGCGAACTGGAAGAACGCCAGCGCGCCGCCGTCGGCGAATTCGTAGAAGGTGTGGCAGTAGTCGACCTCGCGGCCGACCTCGGCGCGGAACACGCGCTCGCACCAGGTGGCGGTGAGCGGAATGCCGAGCACCTCCTCCATGAACTGGCGGTTTCTCTCTTGATCCTTCACGCAGAAGGCCTGGTGGTGCAGGCGCAGCGGAAGCTGGGACAGCGGCTTTGCCGCAGCTGAACTGGACTTGGGCTTGTCGAGCATGTTTGTCCTCCCTGTACAGCGGGCGCGCCGTCTTGAATTGTCGCGGCCGCTCCGGTGATCAGGCCGGCATCATAGCCTAATGGGTTGAGATGGACAGAGGGTTTGCCGGGTCCGCCGACGCCCACGCTGCGACGCGCGTGGGCGATGCGACCGACCGCCTCTCACGACCGGCAGGCGCGACTGCCTGAGGCGCAAGCCGTGCCATTGCTGACGCCGACGACGGGTCGACGATCATGTAACCGGCGATCGAGCTCAAATGTTCGCGCGTGAGGTGACCTCCGGAGTTGCCGTCGTGCACGGACCAGATAGTCCCATCGACTTGATGCTGCAGAATCATCACGTGCCCTGAGCGGACCGCGGCCATACCAGCAGCCGGCGCGGCGCGCGGGAAGCGGCGCCAGTTCGCGGCGAGGTTCAACTCCGGGATAATCCGCCCAAAGCGAAACAGCGAAGCCTCGCATCCGCAGAATGCGTGCGGGCATCCTGCAGGCCGCCCGCCGACGACTGTGCCTTCGTCCACCTGACGTATGTAGAACGCCGCTGGCCGGAAGTGGAATGGCGATGACGTGGAAAGGCGTCGGCTGAGGTGCAGAGAAATACAGCGAGCGACGCGGCGCAAAGAACAATTCTATACAAGTGAAGGACTCCCTGTTGTGAGGAAATCCCCCTGCCGCCCTAGCCAAAGATGCCAATCGAGTCGAGACAAAGGCACTCGCGCGGCGGCCGCACGTCAATTGCGGACCTGCGTTGACAGGAATGGAATCACTCAGCCGCGACACTCCGTCGAGCTGCGTGAAGCGCGGTGCTACTGCACCGTCACGGTCCAGTGCAGGATGAACTTGCTGGTCCGGCCGTGCCGGCTTTCGTCCGGCTATCTGGGCTGCTCGCAGCGGCTGGCAAGCGTCTTGAGCGAGGGTTCGGCCGCCAGGCCGGACAGCGGATGCGAGGGCGCGACGGCATGCGGACTGAACATCGGCCTCGGCGCGTAACCGCTGTTCGACGAAGGAGATCGTCGGCGCCGCAAGCAGCAGTTTCTCGACCAGCGCGCGGGGCGATCTGGTTTCCCTGACCTCGTAGACCCGGCCATTCGACGGTTCGTCGCGACGAACCGTCGGCTGACAGCCAGATTTCGCCAGCGTCCGTGCCAATACGGATATCGCTCATCGAGGCGCTTGCCGACGCGCCTGGCAGCAGCGCGATGGCGGACACCGCGTAAGTCCCTGATGCCGGATCACCGCACGAGATCGCGAGCGCCATTTGCCTGAAATCAGCCGCCTCTCCCTTTTCCTTCTCGACCAGCGTTGTCAGCACCGAGCTGCCCAGTGACGAGGTTGGCAGATCGCTGAAGTGCCAGCCGGAGTTGGCGACCTCGCGCCGGTCGATGCCGAGATTGAACAGCTCGGCGCGGGTGAGAACATGCATCGATTCGAATTTTGTCTCGCTGGCGATTTTGAACAGGTCCTGATCGATCCCCATTTCGGCGACATAGCGTTGCACCTCGCGCGCGATGCGGCGCTGGCCGCGTTCGATCGTCTGCGCTCGCCGTTGTTCCGTGATCCCCGGGCTTGCAAAGCTGAGATAGGAGTGTCCGGAATGCACGCCGAGCTGGGCGGTCGGCGCGATCTCGCGCCTGACGGCGCCGAGGAAGGCGTAAGCGCAGGCCGAGTTGCAGGCGGCGCCGTCCATCAAGAGCGCGGCCGCTGGCCGTTGCGGCTGGCGCATCAGCCTGCTGCACTCTTCGACCTCGTGCGTGGCCAGACAGTTGACCGGTAACGTCAGCGCCACACCCGCGGAGAGACCGCGCTTGCGCAGCGTGCGCCCGAGCGCAAGGCTTTGAGCTGTATCGCCGCCCGGCGAATAGAAGAAGATCGGCAGTTTGCGATTGCCGAGCCGGTCAAGCACGCGGCGCAATCGCGCGGCGGCGCCGTCATCGATGAGCCCCTCGGCGGCGATCCAGCTGTCGCAGCCCGGCCCGCAGGCGTTCGGCCCACCGTTCGCAACGAAGAACTCGATCGGCGGAATTGTCTTCGCCGCTTCGACGATCCTGTCAGGTTTGCTCGCGGCATGCGCCGGCGGCATCGCCGCCAAGCAGACAGCCAGCAGTCCGCTCATCACCACGGCCGACCGCCGCATGTCCCAATCCCCCCGTTCCCGACGAGTCACTTTGCACGGGCGCGCGCGCCTTGCAACGTCGGTCGGGATTCACGGAAGGATTCCATCGTGTGTGGAACCCACGCGGGTTCCACCCTGCGGATGAGATCGGTCAGCGCAGCTGCACTGGCTGCGTCGGTGCCTGCTGTCGCGTCGCCTGCGGTCGCGCCGGCGTTGCCACGGGCTTTCGTGTCGCCGGCGCTGTTGGTCGCGGTGCAGCCGCGGGCGTCCTGGCCTGCAGGCTCTGCTCTACCAGCTTGGCAAGGACGCGCGCCATCTGTTCCTGATCGTCCTTCAACTGCTCGACGGCCTTTACGGAGCCGCTGGCCATTTGGTCCTGGCTGGTCTTGAGCTGCTCAACCGCCTGCTGCAGATTGGCAAGATCGCGCGCCATCGTCTGAAGCGTTTGCGCAAGTTCGGGAGAAACCTCGGCCGTTGTTGCTCCGGTTGGCGGAGCGGGTTGAGCCGAAGCCTCTTGTTGTTGAGACGGTTGCTCTCCTGCAGCTGTCTGAATCGCCGATGAGGCTGGTTGCGCGGAAAGCGCTGACGCGTTCTGCAACGGCAACGTTGCCTGTGCGAACTGGGGCGCCGACCGGGCGAGCATCGACCTCGCCACCTCGCCGTACGGTGAACGCCAGGCGAGGGCGGCGACACAGATGAGTGCTGCGAGAAGCAGGCTGACGAGCGCGCGCATCACCGGTCTGCCTCGCGAGGCCTGGCGGTCAGGCACGACCGGGCGAAATGCGGTTGCCGGCGCTTCCGTATCCGCAGGCTGCCGCCTGGCAACGGACTCCAGCCTTGATAGCTCTTCATGCACGCGCGCAATCTGTTCATCGGCCCTGGTGATCTGCTCGCGAGCGTCTGCGAACTTTTCATCTGCGCGCTTGACCAATTCGTCGTGCCGATCAGCCTGTGTCGGGCCGGCCAAGGAATCCATCGGTGCCCCCTTTGGGATGCCAACGCGAACGCCGTCGTCCGTCTGGTACCAGGCGAATCCATCATGTCATGCCAGCCTCGCCGTTGCTTTGACGAAAGCAAGGCGATTCGGTGGAAAGTGCGGGCGTTGCATCCGGCGGCAGCGCCTCGCGAGCCCGGCCCGGGAAGGCGCGCAACTTGACCCCGGTGATGGAACCGAACGGAGCGCCAAGGCTTCAGGGCAACACTGCTTCAGGGCAACACCGCTTCAGGACAAAACGCCGATCGCCTTGCTCTCAACCAGCGAAGTGATGTCGGCGTCGGTATAGCCTGCCTCCTTCAAGACGGCTTCGGTGTGTTCGCCAAGGCGCGGCGGCAGGCGATGAATGCCGGCCGGACTGTCCGAGAACTTGGTTGCCGGCCGGGCCTGCCGGATGCGTCCCTCGGTTGGATGATCGAGGTCGACGAACAGGCCGACCGCCTTCAAATGCGGCTGCTCTGCGATCTCGGTCAGCCTGGCGAACGAGGCGTGCGGCACGTCGATGCGCAGCAACAGCTCTTCCCACTCCGCGGTGGTACGGGTCAGCGCGATCTCGGCCATCCGGTCGTAGATCTTGTCGATGTGGCGTGCGCGCAGCACGGGGTCGCGCACCGAATATTCTTCGATGCATTCGGGATGCCCGACTGCCTCGAAGAAGGCGCACCAGTTGTCGCCGGAATAGGGCAGCATCGTCAGCCAGCCGTCTTTGGTGCGGACCGGCCGTCGCTCCTTCACGCGCTTGTAACGCACCGGGCCGATCGGCGGGACGAAGGCGTGACCGCCCAGCATCTCGATCGAGTTGAAGGCGGCGATGGTCTCGAGCATCGGGACTTCGACCAGCTGTCCCTTGCCGGTACGCTCGCGATGGACCAGTGCGGCGCACACCGCACCCGCGAGCGACAGGCCGCAAATCTTGTCGCCAACCAGACTTGGTACGAAGGACGGCTCGTCGTCGCTGCCCATCGCCGACGCAAGCCCGGAAGCGGCCTGCGCGATTTCGTCAAACGCCGGGCGCGCCGCCCACGGCCCGTCCTGACCAAATCCGGTCGCCGCCGCGTAGACCAGTTTCGGGTTGAGCTTGTGACAGGCGTCGTAGCCGAAACCCAGGCGGCCGAGCGCTGCGGGGCGCACATTGGTCACCAGCGCATCGACGGTCGGCAGCAGGCGCTGCAACACCGCCTTGCCCTTGGGGTGCTTGAGGTCGAGCGCGAGACTCCGCTTGTTGCGGTTGACGGCCATGAACTGTCCGCTCATGCCGCGGTTGCGAAACTGGCCGGAGTTGCGCCAGCCGTCGCCGGCGAACGGCTCGACCTTGATGACCTCCGCGCCCCAATCGCCGAGCGTTTGCGCCGCGTAGGGACCGAACAGGATGGTGGTGAGATCAATGATCCTTAGTCCCTCAAGCGGTCCAGTCGGCTTGTTCATTATTGTGAGCCCCCAGTTTCAGTTCAAGAGCGACGGATTTGGCCGCTTATTCAGGCGATGCAGCGGCCGTCCGGCGCGCTCAGCGTCGCTTGACGCAGTCTCTCGCATCCCTGCGCGTGCTTGCAACCCGTCTGCGGAAACTTAAAGTGGGTGCGGGACTTATCGAACGGTTCCGATCGGAGGGAGCGACGATGGACCCCGTCAAATACCGCATGCACAACCCCAACCTCGCGCCGCGCCGCACCCGGATGGAAATTCCGGGCTGGGCCGGCGAGCGCCAGCCGCGCGCCAACGGCTCGCGCGAGCAGGTGTGGCATTGCGTGCCGTTCTCGGAAGGTGCGCAATACGGCGTCGAGCTGTTTTACCCCTACGCGAATGAGCTTCACGTCAGGAACGAGGCGGGCAAACTGATTTTTGACGGCGATTTTGGCCCGGCGCCCGACAGCGGCGTGGATTGGCCACCATTCCGCAATTTCGGCGGGACTTTCTACACCTACCAGCTACTGCTCGATCTGAAGGCGCCGAAGGGCTTTGCCATCCGCACCGAGCCGCATCCACGGTTTTATGCCGATAGCACTGGGACGGTGCCGATCGCCGTGCCCGCGCTGATCCGCAACTGGTGGCCGATGCTGTTCTTCTGCGTATTCAAGTCGCCGACCGAGGGCCAGACGCACATCTTCCGGCCAGGTGAGCCGTTTGCCCAGGTCATCGTCATTCCTGAAGAGGCGAACTTCGAGCTGCTACCGATGACCGAGGAGGAAGCCGCCGAGCGCGAGGTGCAGTCGCGGCGCATCTACACCAACCGGAGCAAGCTTGCCGGCGAGACCGAATGGCTCTCGACCACGGATACCGTATTCGACGGGACCTATCGCCATCTGCACCGTGCGGCCAAGGCACAAAGCTAATGCCCCGTGAGCGCGAGCTCACGAGGCATCAGATCGATCAATCAGGTGCTACGCAATCAATAATCGCGGCGATAGAAGCTGTGATGATGATGGTGGTGATGGTGGTAGTAGCGGCGGCGGGGAACCACGACCGCGATCCCCGGCGCGACACGTAACACGGCGCGATTGTGGTGATGATGATGGTGGTGGTGATGATGGTAGTAGAACTGCGCCACCTTCTCACCCTGGGCCGGCGCCGGAGCGGCGTCGATCGCGCGCAGCGCTTCGGTGGCGTTCGGCACGGGCTTCAGCAGGTCGGCAAAGCTTTCGGCCTTCAGAACATCGGTGGGGTCGGTTGCGGCGACCGCCGCATTGACTCCGCCAACCGTACCTAGTGCGGCGACCGCGCCGATCACGCCTGCGATTTTTCGATCCATTGCAGAAATCCTCCTCCGGAAAAGCGATTGTTTTAGGCAACGTCTTCGCAATCGGATAGTTCCTAACTGATTCGTTCCTTTGACGGCACGCTTTGCCGCGGATTTGCCTCACATGCGCCTCGCGCTATTGTGCTGGCATGACCGAACAATCCGTCACAACGGCCCAGATCCGCAGCGCGCTGCTATTGCGCGAGGAAATCGCATTGCTCGACCTCAGGCACGAGGCGGCCTTTGCGACAGGCCATCCACTGTTTGCGGCCAACATGGCGGCCGGCCGGATCGCGCTCGAGGCCGAAATCAGGCTGCCGCGCAAGGACGTGCCCATCGTCGTCTACGACGCGGGCGAGGGGCTGGTGCCGGCGGCGCGCGAAGCGTTCGCGGTACTGGGCTACTTGAATGTTCGCGAACTCGCCGGCGGGCTGAAGGCGTGGGCCGAAGCTGGCTACGAGCTTTTCCAGGACGTCAACTCGTATGCAAAAGCCTTTGGCGAGCTGGTCGAAGCGCGTCGCCATACACCCTCGCTACCGGCCGACGACGTCGCCGCGTTGATTTCATCAGGCGCCGACATCGCGATCCTCGATGTCAGGCGTTTTGACGAATATTCGACCATGAACATTCCGGGCTCGGTCAGCGTGCCCGGCGCCGAGCTGGTGCTGCGCGCCGGCCGTGCAGCGCCGAGCCGCGAAACGACCATCGTCGTCAACTGCGCCGGCCGCACCCGCTCGATCATCGGCGCCCAGTCGCTGATCAATGCCGGCGTGCCCAACAAGGTGGTCGCGCTGCGCAACGGCACGATCGGCTGGACGCTGGCGAAGCACAGGCTCGAGCACGGCGCCGGCAGGCGCGGCGCGATCGGGACCTACGAAAATGCGAAGGCCAATGCACGCGACGTCGCCTATCGCGCCGGCGTGCGCCGGATCGGCGTCGACGATCTCGCGGCACTGCAAGCGCAACGCGCCCGTACGCTCTATCGGTTCGACGTACGGGACGCCGAGGAATTTACCGCCGGCCACATTGCGGGCTTCCGCCATTATCCAGGCGGCCAGCTGGTGCAAGAGATCGACATGGCCGCGCCGGTGCGCAGCGCGCGCGTCGTGCTCACGGACAATCTGAGCATTCGTGCCGAGATGACGGCGTCGTGGCTCGCGCAGATGGGGTGGGAGACTTTTGTGCTCGACGGCGGCTACGGGGGCGCGCTGGAGGTGGGACCGCCGGTCGTGGTGCCAAAGCCCGATCCCGCGCACCGCTATCGGCGTCCGTATGAAGGCACCGATGCTTCGGCTGAAAAGATGCAGGCCTATCTCGATTGGGAATTCGGCCTGGTCGAGCAGCTCAGGCGCGACGGCACCCATGGATTTTTCGTGATTTGATGCGCACCTTTGTCGAGTGAGGAGGCCTTTCACCTCGGCCCGAGCGTCACGCCGGCCATTCGTTCGTAGACCTTCACGATCGATGCGCCGTCTTCCTTCGAGAGTCCTTGCGCCCGCGCCATCTGGTAGACCTGCTGGCTGACATTGGCGAGCAGCAGCGGCACGCCGAGCGATTTGGCGAACGCCGTCTCGAGCTCCTGATCCTTGTAGGAAATGTCGATCGTGCCGCCGGGTTTGAAATCGCCTGCGATCATGCGCGGCACGCGGTAGTCGAGCGCGAAGCTCGCGCCGGTCGAGACCTTGATGACGTCGTACATGACTTTCGGATCGAGTCCGGCCTTGACGCCCATCACGAAGGCTTCGGCGATCGCGACCGTGTTGACCTGGATCAGCATGTTGTTGACCAGCTTGAGGGCGAGACCCTGGCCGATGCTGCCGACGTGGAACTGGTTGCTCGACATCGCCTTGAACATCGCCCCGCAGCTGTCAAACGTCGCCGCATCGCCGCCGGCGATGACGGAGAGCTCGCCCGATGTGGCGCGCGCGCTGCCGCCGCTGACGGGCGCATCGAGCATCGTGATCCCGGCTTCGCGCAGGCGGTCGTGAATTCGCCTCGCGGCGCTGGGATCGATCGTGCTCATCATCGCGACGACGTGGCCGGTTGCTGCGCCCGCGATGATGCCGTTCGTGCCCAGAATGACGTCGTCGGTCTGTGCCGTCGTTTCAACCATGGTGATGGTCCGGACCGACTGCCGGGCAACATCGGCTGGAGTGGCCGCAGCCTTCGCGCCGGCCGCGACGATGGCCGCGACCTTGGCGCTGTCGATGTCGTTGACGACGAGCGCGTAACCGGCCTTGAGGAGGTTGCGCGCCATGCCGGCGCCCATCGCGCCCAGTCCAATGAAGCCAATCGTTTCTGCCATTGTGTGCCTTTGTCATTGTTGCAGGCCGAAAAACGAAGAGGTGATGTCAACTCGTCGCAAGCGAGCCGTCACGCGTCACACTCTCGACTTCGGCCTCGATTGCATCCAGGAGCACCTCGACCCAGCGCTGCGGGATGTGGCGCCCGATCACGACGATCCGGCTGCGGCAATCCTCGGAGGGCCAGCGCTCCAGCCAGGCCGGCGCGTGGAACACGTGTTGCACGCCGTGGATTACGACGGGCCGGCCGGGGCTTTCGGCGATGTCGACGATGCCCTTGAGCCGCAGCAGTTTGGCGCCGCAGTGCTCGGCGAGCGCTTCGAGAAACAGCGTCAGCGCCACGGCGCGGATCGGTTTGGCACGCACGATCGCGCTGGACGCGATCTCGGTGTCGTGGCTGTGCGAATGCTCGTTCTCGTGCGCCAGCCAGTCATGGACGTCGATCGATCTGGTGGAGGGATCGTAGAGGTCGCCTGCGAACAGCTCGCGCGCGGCGATGCGGCCGTGATCGGCGGTCAGTACCGGCGCGCTCGAGTTGAGCGATTTCAGCCGCGCCAGCAGCGTCGAAATCCGCCGCAGCCATGTCCAGCTTGGTGAGCACGATGCGATCGGCGACCGCGACCTGCTTTTGCGAGACATCTTCGCGCGCGAGCGTCGGAGCGCCGTTCACCGCATCCACCGTCGCCGCCACGCTGCCCACCACGAGCCGCTCGGCGAGCGCCGCATCGGTCATCAGCGTTTGCAGGATCGGCGCGGGGTCGGCCAGCCCACTGGTCTCGATCACGATGCGGTCGAATTGTGTGCAGCGGCCCTCGTCGCGCCGCCGCAGCAGATCCTGCAGCGTTTCGGCGAGATCGGTGCGGACCTTGCAGCACAGGCAGCCGGTCGTCAGCTCGACCAGGCTGTCTTCGCTCGCCTCGACGAGGTCGTGGTCGAGCCCGATCTCGCCGAACTCGTTGATGATGACGGCGGTGCGCGCAAACTCCGGCTGACGCAGGAGGTGGCCGAGGATGGTGGTCTTGCCGCTGCCGAGAAAGCCGGTCAGCACTGACACCGGAATTGGCTCAACCGGAATTACCTTGGCGTCGATCATTGCGGCACCAGCGGCGCAACCGTGACACGGACGCGGCTTGCCGCATAACCCGGATCGAGCGCCTGCCGTACCTGGCGCAGCACGGCAACCAGCGAAATCGCCGGGCGCCGGCGGCCGTCGATCGTGACCATCCAGCGAAACATCGTTTCGCGCGGCGCTGGATCGATCTTTATCGACTTGCCACCACTGCTAACGACGATGCCGCCATCCGTACGATCGACATTTCCGGCGACGCGCCACGCGGCAAGGCTCTCGGCCAATAACTCGCCGACGAGATGATCGCCTGCGCCGCTCAAGCCAGAACCCCGCGCAGGGTTTCCGGCGCGATCTTGCGCTTGAGGTAGCGGCCGTCGGTAGCTTGCGCAAAGTATTGGCCGTTCTCCACCATCACCTTGCCGCGCAGGATCGTCGCCACCGGCCAGGCATTGATGTCGTGGCCCTCCCACGGTGTGTAGTCGCTCTCGTGCAGGTCGGCGGCGCGCACCTTGCCGCGCTTCGCCGGGTCGAGGATCGTGATGTCGGCGTCGCTGCCGATCGCGATCGCGCCTTTCTTCGGATAAAGGCCCATGATCTTCGCGGCATTGGACGAAACGAGATCGACGTAGCGCGACAGCGAATAGCCGCGGCGGGTCACCATCTCGGTGTACATGACGCCGAGCCGCGGCTCGACGCCGGAATTGCCGCCGGTGGTGTCGTCGATGCGGTTGCCGATGATCTTGTCCTGCAGCGTGCAGCACAGTTCGTCGGTGGCAACCGAATGGATCACGTCGTCAGCAGTGGCGCGCCACAGCGCCTGGCGGTCCGCTTCCGACTTCAGCGACGGATAGGTGTGATAGATCTGGCCGTTCGGCCGCTTGTAGTCCTCCGCCGTGTAGCCGAGATACTGGTGCAGCGTCTCGCCATAGATCGGCAGACCCTTGCGGCGCGCTTCGGCAATGGCGGCGACACCGGTGCCGGCCGAGACGTGCATCATATAAAGTGCCGTGCCCGGTACGCTTTCCGCGAGCCGCAGCACGCGGCGAAAACTCAAATCCTCCGAGAGCTGGTTGTGCACTTCGGCGAGGTTCTCGAAGCCGACCCGGCCCTCGCGGATCAGCTTGGCGTACATGTGCATGACGATGTCGTTGTCCTCGGCGTGGATGACGCCGAGCCCGCCGTGTTTGGCCAGCACCTGGAATGCCTCCCAGATGTCGCCAAAATCGATCATCCGGCCGGAGCGCGACGGCAGGATGTTGGTCGTGAAGATCTTTAGCGTGGGATAGCCGGCCTGGATGGCTTCCGCGAGCTGACCGGAGAACTGTGGTGGCGGCTCGGTGTGCAGCATGATGTGGTAGGCGAAGTCGCACGGGCTTTTGCCGACAAAATCCTTGTCGCGCAACTTCGATCGCCTGCATCGCCGTGCCACCGTCGCGCCAGAAGCAGAAGTCGATCAGGGTGGTGGTGCCGCCGTAAAGCGCGGCGCGCCCAACGTGCTCGGGACCCGCGGTGATCAGCGGGGTGCCGTCGGGCTTCGTCCAGCTGTGGTGCATGTGGACGTGCGGGTCGATGCCGCCGGGCATCACGATGTGCCCCTTGGCGTCGATCACACGCTTCGCGGAGTTGGCGGCCAGCGCGCCGACCGACGCGATCGCGGCGATGGTTTCGCCTGATATCGCAACGTCGCCCCGGACCACACCCCGCGGGGTCACGACATCGCCGCCGGAAATGATGAGATCAAACATCTTGCCTCCTTCAAGGGAGTGACGCCTGAGTGGCCATCTTACAGGTCTGGTGCGATGACGCCAGCGCGGCCTAAGGGTCGCGTCCCGCCATCAGGTGTGCTGATATGCGTGCGAAAAAACGGGTGGGTCATGGTTCCGGGACGGATCAAGCTCAGCGTGAAAGACGCGCGCGACCTCGGGGAGGGCGCGCTGCGCGCCATCGGCTATGCCGATGCCGAGGCGCGCATCATCGCCGATCATTGCATCGATGCCGCGCTGTGTGGTTACGAATATTCGGGGCTGGCCAAGATCCTCAACATTCCGGACAGCCCGAGTTTCAAGGAGCCGCGCCGGCCGCTGACCGTGCTGCGCGAGACCGACGTGTCGGTCGCCTACGACGGCGGCAACGAAAACGGGATGCTGGCGCTGTATTACGCGGCCGAAGCTGCGATCAGGAAAGCGCAGGCGCATGGCGTCGCGCTGGTCTCGGTCACCGATTCCTGGATGAGCGGGCGCAGCGCCTATTATGTCGAGATGATTGCCAAAGCCGGGCTTGTCGCGGTCCACACCGCCTCGAGTTCGAGGATGGTGGCGCCGCCCGGCGGAGCCAAATCCGTACTCGGCACCAATCCGATCGCGATCGCGATTCCGACGTCGCGCGGGCCTGTCGTGCTCGACATGGGCACGTCGGCGTTCATGATGACCGAAGTGATGCTGCGCGAGCGGCTCGGCGAGCCGTTGCCCGAAGGTGTTGCGATCGCGCGGGGCGGCGCGCCGACGCGAGACCCGGCTGAGGCGCGTCGCGGCGCGCTATTACCGTTCGGCGGCTACAAGGGTTTTGGACTGGCGCTGATGGTGCAGGCGCTCGGCGTGCTGGCCGGATCGGCGACCGAGCAGAACAGCGACTTCGGTTACCTGTTCATCGCATTCAAGCCCGACTTGCTCGGGCCGGCTGATGTTGGAGAGCAGCGCGTGACCGAGCTGATTGAACGGGTCAAGGCAGTGCCCCGGCAGCCCGGTGTCGACGAGATCCGCATTCCCTCCGAGCGGGCGTTTCGCACCCGCGAGCGCCTGCTGCGCGAGGGCCTGGAGATCGACCGGCTGGTTTACGATGCGCTGGTGAAGTTGCGCGAGCGGCGCACGTGAATGGTTCAGCAAGCCCTGAACGGTTCGACAAGCGTCGAACTCTCCGGTCTCTCCACCGTGGCACGGTCGATCGCATTGGCGCGTTGATCACGCGCCAGCAAATCGACACGGAGAGACGCCATGCCAGCAGCTTCCGACCACAACGAACTGATCATTACCGCCTTCTGGGAGGCGAAGCCCGGCGAGGAAGACGCTGTCGCCGAGATCCTGAAGGACTTCCTGCCGAAAGCGCAGAAGGAGGCCTGGGTGAAGCAGTTCGACATTCACCGCAGCACCACCAAGCCGCAGCAGTTCCTGTTCTACGAAGTGTTCCGGAGCGAAGCCGGGTTCGCCGATCACCAGCAGACCGAGCATTTCAAGACGCTGATCCAGGACCAGGCGCTGCCGAAGCTGGCAAAGCGCGAGCGCGAACAGTATCGGTATCTTTGAGCTGAGGGATTTCCAAGCCGCTCATTCCCGCGCAAGCGGGAATCCTGCCTGGATATGACGTGCGCTACTGGCTTGGCAAAGGCTGGGTCCCCGCGTCCGCGGGGACGAGCGGCAGTGAGGATATTCCGTTCGCGTCGCCCGCGCGCGCGGCTACCCTCACACCGCAATCGGCGTGCGGTAAACCTCCTTGGTCGCGATCTTGCCGGCGGCGAAGGTATAGCGCTCGACGCCACGCTGTTCGCGCCGCTCTCCGGTGGCGCGAACGATTTCGCTGACGCGAAACGTCATGAAGCTCAACTCGGGTAAGTGGTGATAGACCACCTCGTGGAAGCGGCTCTCGGCGAAGAATGCCTTGCGCTCCTCGATATGGTTAAGGATCGCCTCGCGGCTGCTCAGCACCCGCTCCTCCGACAGGCCATCGTGATAGTGCCAGACGAAATCCGGTGCGGCGACCTGATAGAGCGCATCGAGATCGCCCTTGAACAGGGCGCGGGCAAATCCGCTGAACAGTGCATCGCGCTCGGCTGATGTCGGTGACATGGACCTGCTTTCCAGCGGATTTGACCTGAGGCCGGCGGGAAATGCCGGCTTTTTTCGTTCAAATTGTAGCAGTGGGTTTGGTGAGCAATCAAAAGTTTTAGCTTATTTCTTGCCACCATCGAGTTCGGGCACGGGGAGTGTTCCAATGTCACTGCTTCAGAACGACGAGTTTGGCTTCATGCCTCCTGACGACCGCCTGCCGCTCATTTTTCTGCGGGAGCGCCGCCGCGAGCTCGTGCTCAGCCTGAGTGAAGTCCGCGGCAAGATCTCACGCGAGAAGATTTACGAAATTGCCGCGATCCAGCAGGCGATCCGTGCGATCGAGACGGTGATCGCCGAGTGAACGTGGCAGTGCAATGAAGGATCATCCACACAGCCCCGCATCGGCCAATCGCCGCAGTAGCGAGCGCTTCGCCTTCAACGGACGGGCCAAGATCCATTTCGGCGCTGGCATACTGCCGCGCGACTGCACCGTGGTCGACATTTCCGACGGTGGCATCCGCGCGATCGCCGAGAATCTCGAAGTCCCCGAGACGTTCACGATCATCTTCGGGACAGGCGAGTTGCGCGAGTGCCGGCTGGCCTGGCGCATCGGCTGGGAGTTCGGCGCCCAATATATCGGCCGGGTCGGGCCGACTCGAAAAAACTATATGGTCGCCTGACGGCGGCTAAGGCGATCAGCCCCGCCGCCCGCCTGCCGCATCGGCCCGATGCGACATCGGCAGCACAACGACCTTTGTCCCGACGCCGACGCGTGAATAGAGGTCGGCCACGTCCTCGTTGGTCATGCGGATGCAGCCGGACGAGACCTGCTTGCCGATGGTCGAGGGATCATTGGTGCCATGGATGCGGTACTGCGTGCCGCCGAGATACATGGCGCGGGCGCCGAGCGGATTGCCGGGGCCGCCGGCAACGAAGCGCGGCAGATACGGCTGGCGCGCGATCATTTCCGGCGGCGGATTCCAGTCCGGCCATTCGGCTTTCTTGCTGATCGCTTGCACACCCGACCAGGTAAATCCTTCGCGGCCGACACCAATGCCGTAGCGCACCGCGCGGCCGCCGCCGAGGACAAGATAGAGATAAGTGTGCGGCGTATCGATGATGATGGTGCCGGCGGATTCGTTGCCGCGATAGCCCACGACCTGGCGCTGCAGATCGTCGGGCAACTCAGTGGCCGGCTGGTCCGGCTCGACAGGCTGCTGCTGCAACTGGTCATTGCCCGGCGGGATCATCGCGAAGGCGTCGAACGGCCCGGCCTTGGCTGGACCTGCCGCGATAAGCACGGCGACGGCGATCACTTCCGCGGTGAGGATGATTTTGGACAGACGGATACGTTCGGGCGGACGCATGGCTTCCCCCAGCGGTGTTGAGCTGTTTTGGTTGCGGAGATCGAACAGACAGGTGATAATTCAACGCCGATCGGGGTGCGAGGTTCCGCGGGGAGTCCCTGAGCCGCGTCCGCAGGGCGTTGCTGAAAGCTTGCCCGCCGGGCGGAAGATGAGTTCAGATGGGTCTCATCGCATCAGGAATCGAATCCGAAGTCACTGCCAACTCGACAATACTGGCAATTCGCGCAGGCTGCACGATAGCCGATCTCGTCAAGGTGGCGATGGCGCAGTGCTCGTTCATGCGCTATGATTTCGCCGTGAAATGATGTCGCCATCAATCCGGCAGTCACACACCGTATATTGTTAACCTGAATTGCCGCAGGGAGACTAAGCAGAGGTCTCCTGGTGTTTGTCACACTGAAAATACCAATCACTGACAAATTCATCAGAGGGTACAACAATGGGTATGAATCTCGATCGGGTTAACAAGTGGTACACCGATTTTGACGCAGCCTATCTTGATCCCGTGGTCGCCATATACGCGAAGAACGCGATACTGACGGTCGGAGCCGGCGACTTAGGCGGCGTTGTCCCCTACGGCGGACACTTCGTCGGAACGGACCAGATCCGAAACTACTACGCCTGGCGTTTCTCGATGCGCACGGTGGCGAAGACTGGAATGATCCGGCCGTTTTGCGGATTTACCGCAGGCGGATTAGTGCAGGAATTCGGCCCGTGGGTCATTATCGGAGGCAGGATCCAGGACACGCACACCGACACAAGCCCGATCTACAAAGGCCCGTTCCTGCATGTGTGGGCCTTCGATAGCACAGGCCACGTGACGTCCCTCAGCATGTTTTTTGCGGTCCCGTAAGACCAACGAGCCGTCGTGAGGCCACCGTGGCAATCTGTGGGACATGCGGGTCCTACTACGATGCCCTCCTTGGAGGGTGCAACCGTTGTGCGGCCGGCCAGGAACGCCGGTGCCAGTGGTGCGACTACATCGTCGAGGCCAACGACGTCTTCTGCAGCAAGTGCGGTCACAAGCTGTTGCCCACAGGAGTTGAGGGGAGCGATGGGCTCGTTCGCCCCCTGAAGCCGAACGCGGGCGTCACCGCGCCGCGGACCGCTCTCGTCGTCCCGGGTGAACGCAAGCAAGTGACCGTGCTGTTCGCCGACATCGTTGAATCAACCGCGATGATCCGCGACCTCGACTCGGAACAAACGAGCGAAATGCTCGATCCCGTTGTCCGTGGAATGGCGAAAGCGGTCAAAGCCCATGGCGGGCTGGTCGCCGGCCTGCTGGGTGACGGATTGAAGGGAATCTTTGGCGCTCCATTGGCGCAAGCAGATCATGCCGAACGGGCTTGTGTAGCGGCGCTGGAAATTCGCGATCTGGGCGGCGTCGGAAAGCCACAGATCCGCATCGGCCTCAATTCAGGCGAGGTCGTCATGCGCGCGCTGGAGACAGGCGCCGACGGCGACTACGACGCGATGGGCATGCCCGTTCACATCGCCGCGCGGCTGGAGCAACTCGCGCAGCCCGGCAAGATTTGTCTTTCCGCGACGACAGCGCATCTCGTGAGAGATCGCTTTCACATCCGGCGCCTCGGACTGGTGACCGCCAAGGGTATCGTGCAATCGATCGAGATGTTCGAGCTTGTCCGCCGGCGTCATGCACGGAGCCGATGGGAGAGCTGGGAGCCCAACCGTCTCACTGAGTTTGTCGGACGCGCCGAGCAGCTTCGCCTGATGCAGGAAAAGCTTGATCTCGCCGCCAGCGGAAGCGGCCAGTTGATCGCTGTCACCGGGGAAGCCGGCGCGGGGAAGTCGCGACTGCTTTACGAGCTCTTGCGCCGCGAGACGGGGTTGCAGGGCTGGACGGTCATGACAGCCTCAGCGGACGCTGATGACAGTCGATCGGGCTTTCGCCCCTTTGCGACGATGCTGCGGACCTGGCTCGGCATTGGGCCCGATGACGCGCCAGCGCGGGTGCGAACGGAGCTGCGGGAGCACTTGCTTGAGCTCGGCGGCATGGGGCCGCAGGAGCGGTCGGCCCTCGCCGCGTTACTGGATATCCCATCCGAAGACGATCTGCCCTCCGCCGGCGGTCCTGAGTTACGACGCCGGATCATGAATGCGACTGTAGAACTGGTGCAACAATGCGCCAGTCGTCACCCGACCTTGCTGATCTTTGAAGACATCCACTGGCTCGACAAGGACAGTCTGGATTTATTGCGCATGCTTGAGGCGAGCACACCAAGCATGCCGATGACGCTTGTCGTCACCTATCGACCGCCATCGCCGATGCTCATCGGCGATCATACCGGGATGACGATGATATCGCTGCCGCGGCTATCTGAGGATGATGCGCGGCACATTCTCGACGTGAAGCTCGGCCGGCACGCTTCGCTTGCCGCTATCAAGGACAACGTGATCGCACGCTCACAGGGTATACCGCTGTTCCTTGAGGAAATTGCCCGATGCCTCATCGAGGACGGCACCCTCGTGTTGCGCGCGGGCCGTTACCAGGCGGTGCGCGCCGATAAACCGTATGCTGTACCCGACAGCATTCGAGGAATTCTCGCCGAGAGAATTGATCGGCTGCCTCGGCGGAGCAAGGAGATCGTGCAGTTCGCGTGTGTCGTCGGGCGGGAAATTCCACTTCGACTTCTATGTCACGTCATGGGTTGCCGTGATGTCGAGCTCGATGCCGATCTGAAGGCTCTCGCCGATGCAGGGCTGCTCCAGCGACCCGGCAGTGAACTGGAACAGCGACTGGTCTTCAATCACGTGCTGACCCAGGAGGTCGCATATGCGGGCTTGCTGCAGCAACGCCGAAGGCAAATCCATGGCGAGATCCTCGCAGCCTTTGAAGCGTTATATCCCGATCGACTCGACGAACATGTCGAGACGCTTGCTCACCACGCCGCCCAGGCGAGGCTGTGGGACAAGGCCTCGGAATATCTACGCCGCGCGGCGCGTAAGGCGATCGAACGGTCCGGACATGCCCAGGCAGTGCGGTTTCTGCGCGAAGGGCTTGAGGCACTATCTTTCTCTGATGGAGAGGTTCGCAAGAAGGAGCATGCCGAACTGGAGTTGCGCTTGCTCTTGCGCGTAGCCTTCAACGCAATTGGAAATTATCGCGAGCGGCTCGAGAACCTCGATCGGGCTCAATCGCTCGCCAAACGCACCGGACGCAGGTCGTTGCTGCCGTCACTGATGGTTTCTCGGGCTAGCGTCGTTCTGCAAGTCGAGAATGTATCCGACGCCCTTGCGATATGCGCCAAAGCTCGCCGCGATGCGAGCCGGCGGGGAGACAACGAAACGCGCGTTATTGCCGGTTACATGTTGAGCCGCAGCTACTTTTACAACGGACAGTTCCGACGGTCGCTCTCTGCTGCCCGACAGGCCCTGGCACTCGTGCGCGCAGAGCCCGCGAAAGTCCGACACGGTGGCGGGTTCGGAAGCTCGGAGGTCATGCTCTTGACCCAGATGGCGCAATCGCAGGCTTGCCTCGGAGAGTTTTCCGATGGAGCGGCGAACGGCGAAGCGGCTCTCCGGATTGCTGAGCGGCTTGGTAGGGATTTCGATATCGGTCTGGCAAGCTACGGGATCGGAATGGTGCATCTCTATGCCGGCGATCTTGGGTCGTCGGTTGCAATCTTGGAGAGAGGGTTGCGCGCCGTCGAGACGGGCCAGCCAGCCCAATCGATCTTCGCCATGCTCGGCGGTCTAACAAGTTATGCTTATCTGCAAGCCGGTGCCAAGGATGCCGCGCTCGCACTTTGTCGGCGAGTCCTCTCCTATGAGGAAGAATCCTATCATCACGCCAACTGGGCGCGCCTCTATGGCGCGATGATTTTGTGCGAAACTGGGCAAGTGCAAGAGGCGTTGGGCCTCGCTAGGCGAGCTTCCCAGGTTGCGCGGCGCTGGGGCTATGTTGTTCAGGCGGTGTGGAGCGACCTTCTGCTTGCTCAGTTTCTCCAGACCGACGATCCGCAGCAGGCGCGACGCCATCTCAAGAAAGCCATGCAACTCGGTGAGATGATCGAGATGCGGCCGTGCCTGGTGCGATGTCTCATTCAGAGCAGCCAACTCTATCGCCAGGAAAGTCAAGACCGTCGCGCGGCCGAGGCTCTTGGTCGCGCCAAGAAGCTCGCGCGTTCGATACGTATGCTGGTGTAGCTTGAGCTACGCAGTCAGCCTGGCGGCGCGTCAGGCGATCCCTCGATCGGCTCGCCGAGCTCGCGCGCCAATATGGCTTCGGCGTCGGCTCTTGTGAGGCCGATCTGCTGCGCGAAGGCGAGATACTCTTTGCGTGAGGCGTCGAGCTTGGCCTGCCAGAGCGCCGGCATCGGCGAATTCGGGACCGACTTCCGCAGCGACAACAG
Source organism: uncultured Alphaproteobacteria bacterium (assembly GCA_963763485.1). Taxonomy (GTDB): domain Bacteria; phylum Pseudomonadota; class Alphaproteobacteria; order Rhizobiales; family Xanthobacteraceae; genus CAWCKS01. The sequence goes on from CAVXOW010000005.1 coordinate 1,348,790, forward strand.
CATTTGTTTTGCGGTTCGGCAAACGCCGAGCAGCAGGCTGAGGCTCTGCTTGTTCTTCTCCTCCGCAATCTCCCGCATCGACAGGATCTTGCCGGAGAACGGATTTTCCAGATCGGTCACGACATCATTCCAGCACGACGCGTTACGCCGCTGGATGCCTAGCGCGATGCAACAAGGAGCGAAAGGCACCGTGGCGCATAGACCGTTTTCATCGTTGCAGGTCTATCGGAAACATGCACGATGAACCTTGTCACAATGATGATCACAGGTATCACGCTATGTCAGATCGCATCCGCGTTGGAATTATCGGCGCCGGCGCCAACACGCGCCTGAAGCATATCCCGGGCCTGCGCACGCAGAATAGCGTCGAACTGGTCGGGCTTGCCAACCGCACCGAAGAATCGACGCGCAAGGCGGCCAAGGAACTCGATATCCCGAAGGTCTATGCCGACTGGACCGAGCTCGTGAAAGACCCGGCGATCGACGCAGTTTGCATCGGCACCTGGCCCTATATGCACGCGCAGATGACGATCGCGGCGCTCGATGCCGGCAAGCACGTGTTGTGCGAAGCGCGAATGGCGATGAATGCGAAGGAGGCGCACGCCATGCTCGCGGCGTCGCGCCGCAATCCCTCGCGCATCGCGCAGATCGTGCCGGCGCCGATGACGTTGCCGGTCGATCGCACGGTCGTCGACCTGATCGCCGACGGCGCGCTCGGCGATATCATCGCCGTCGATTTCCGCGTCTCGACCGGGGATTTTCCGAACCCGGCAACGCCGCATCACTGGCGCAACAACCGCGACCTCTCCGGCAACAACGTGATGTCGATGGGTATCTGGTACGAGGGCATGATGCGCTGGGTCGGCGCCGCGGCATCTGCTTTCGCGGTCGGCCAGGTGGTCGTGCCGTACCGGCGCGACGCCTCCGGCAAGCGCGTCGGCATCGCGATCCCCGACCACATCGACGTCTCCGGCCACCTGGAGCAGGGCGGCCAGTACCGTCTCATGGTGTCGTCGGTGATCGGGCATGCGCCGAACCGGGTCGCGGCCTATGTCTATGGCGACAAGGGCACGCTCACCTACATCCAGCCGAACGAGGGCGACGCGCACCTGCTGGTCGGCAAGAAGGGCGGCAGCGGGCTTAGCCCCCTGTCGATCGATCCGGCGAAGCAGGGCGGCTGGCGGGTCGAGGAGGAGTTCGTCAACGCGATCCGCGGCAACGAGCCGGTGACGCATACCGACTTCGTCACCGGCACGAAATATATGGAATGGACCGACGCGGTTGCCGAATCGCTGCGTACGCGGTGCGAGGTGAAGCTGCCGCTCCTCTCGGTGTGATGCTGGAATTGCGGTCGTCCCCGCGAACGCGGGGACGACACCGGTGATGCGCTGTGCCGTTTCAAATCGTGGAACATTGCGCGCCGCAAAAGCTCTTTCCAACGCGAGGAAACGGCATACACTTTGCGGATAGCCGAGCGCCCGGTCGAACGCGCGTTGCGCAGAGCAACGCTTAGAAAAAAAGCTCAGCAGGAGGCAACGCCATGCTTACCAACACAGTCGAAGTGCAGCCGATCGCCGGCGCCCTGGGCGCCGAGATCCACGGGGTCGATCTCGCCAACATGAGCGACGCCGAATTCAGCGACGTCCACCAGGCGTTCCTCGACAACTGCGTCGTGTTCTTCCGCGAGCAAAAGCTGACACCGGCGCAGCAGGTGCAGCTTGCCAGGCGCTTTGGTGAGATCCATTTTCATCCGTTCATTCAGGGCCTGCAGGAACAGCCGGAGATCATCGAGATCATCAAGCGCGAAGACGACAAGCGCAATTTCGGGGGCGTCTGGCACACCGACCAGGCCTTCTCGCCGAAGCCCGCGATGGCGACGCTTCTGTATGCGAAGCAGAGCCCGAAGGCCGGCGGCGACACCATGTTCACCAACATGTATCTCGCCTACGAGACGCTGTCGGACGGGATGAAACAGCTGATCAAGGATTTGCGCACCGTCAACCTCGGCGATCGCAACAAGCAGGTGGACGGCGTGTCACGCACCCAGCGCACCAAGGAGGCGATGTCGGGGATGCGCGCCAAGGAGGCCGACGAAGGCGTCGAGACCGATAGCGAGCATCCGCTCGTGCGCACCCACCCCGAGACCGGCCGCAAGGGACTTTATCTCTCCTCGCATACCGTGCGCTTTGCCGGCATGACGGAGAAGGAGAGCGCACCGCTGCTGAACTTCCTGAAAGAGCACGCGACCCAGCCCGGGCTGACCTGCCGCTTCCGCTGGGACGTCGGGTCGCTCGCGATCTGGGACAATCGCTGCACCCAGCATATCGCGCTCAACGACTACCAGGGCCAGCGGCGGGTGATGCACCGCATCACGGTGGCCGGCGACAAGCCGATGTGAGGGGCGGACACGTGGGGTGGGCAAGGGCGCTGAAGGCGCCGTGCCCACGTGTTCAGCCGGCAAAGTTGTTCAGCCAGCAATGTTGGTGGGTGGTCAAGGCGGTGTTTGTCGGCGGCCGGCTTTCGGACCCTACAAGCCAGAGTGGCTCAGTCCTTTTCGCCCATTGCCTTGCCGGTCACACGGTTGATCAGGTGCGGCAGCGAGCAAGCCGCGCAACGGACCAAATCGTAGCGGTTTCGGTCCGACGGATCGGGGTCGGCGGCAATCATGTGCTGGACCATCGCGCCGGTGGTCGGGCAGCGGAACAGAGCGGGCTTCATCCTGGGTCCAGTCACATTCCTGCTTGTCGGCAAACGCCTTCAATCCCGGTTTTGAGCAAAGAAAAACCGCCGGAAGCCGCCAAACTTCCGGCGGGATTAAGTCGGCGCTTCAGAGGGATCGAAGAAGCGCCCGCCCGTTGAAGAGGGGTCCCGTCAACGGACCGTCATAATTTAGCCTTCTGGCAAACCAGGCCCAACTAAGGGATTCCCCTTAGGGAGCGCACGGACGCGGGGGTGGCAAGGCCGGAGCCGTCAACGGCCTGCGGGCTACGCCTGCTTGCTGGCGAGAGCGATCAGCCCCAATGCGGTCGCGCAACAGGCAAAACTGCCGACCACCAGCGGTACGGGCGAAGCGTTGTACATCAGCCCGATCGCCGAAGAGATCACCGCCGACATCAAGGTGGTGCTGCCGCCATAGAGCGAGGAGGCGGTGCCGGCGATCGCCCCGTGTGGCTCGAGCGCGAGTGCGGTGAAGTTTGCCGAGTTCATCAGCAGCAACGAATTCAGCACGAAGAACGTCGCCATGAACAGCACGAACGACAGCGCGCCGGTCAGCGCTGCGAAGCTCGCACCGAGCGCGGTCAGCGTGCAGATGACGAGCGACCAGCGCGCGATCCTGCGCATGCCGTACCGCGCGACAAGCCGCGAATTCGAGAAGGCAGCAAAACCCATGGTCACGGCGATCGCGCTGAAGGCGAGCGTGAAATACTGCCCAAGTCCGTAGTAGCTGCCGATCACCAGAGGCGAGGAGACCAGGAAGGCGAGCGGGCAGCCCTGGCAGGCGCCGCCGGCCACCGTCACAAGCGCGCTCTGCCTTGTGGTCAGGAAGCGCCTGAATGCGTCGAACAGCGACGGCAGCTCAAGCGGCCGGCGCTGCGCGATCGGCTGCGTCTCGGGAAAGCGGCGCAACGCCCAGACGAGCGTGATTGCGCCATGGACGAGCAGAACCATGAACAGCGCCTGCCAGTTCGAGGCGGCCAGAATGAGCTGGCCGATGCCGGGTGCCGCGATCGGCGCGATGAACAGCACCATGGTGACGAGCGACATCAGGCTCGCCATGCGGCGGCCGACATAACAATCGCGCACGGCCGAGGTGATGACCACGCGCGGACTGGCCGACGCGAGCCCTTGCGTCAACCGGGCGGCGAGCAGCACGGTGAATGATGGCGCCACGACGCAGATCAGCGACGCGATGGAATAAAGCGCCAGGCCTGCGATCAGGACGCTGCGGCGGCCGAAGCGGTCGGAGATCGGCCCGACGATGAACTGGCCGAGCGAAAAGCCGACGAAGAAAATCGTCAGCACGAGTTGTTGCGCGTTGGCGTTTTGCAGGGCGTAGGCGGCTGCGATCTGCGGCAAGGCCGACAGCATGATCGATACCGCGAGCGCGTTGATCGCCATCGCGCTCGAGGCGAACACCACGAACTCGGTTAATCCCATCGGCTGGTGCGAGGCTTGAGCCTCGTCGGCAAGTCCGGCCGATGGCATAAGGGCTGATCTCCGTGGCGCGATGCCGCCGGACCAGCAATAATTGAGCGCCAGCGGGCGCGAAAGCGACAATCTCACGCAGCCGCGGTTGTTGGCTCCGCGCCCCGCGCTATGGCCCATGCGTGAATTTCGGATATGCTTTGCGGTGTGCCTAGACCACAATGCGGCCGGGAAACGCCAACTCAAAGCCATTTCAAGAGCCACAAGGGCCAACGCGACATGAACCAGCCGATCCGCACCCATGAGGTCACGGGCCTGAAGATTTTCAATACCCGCGCCGCCAAAGCGACCGACAAGATCGCAGGCAAGGGCTACTCGCCGGTCGCGGACCAGTCGTTGATCACATTGCCGCCGCCGCCGCCCGGCGCCACGTTCAACGCGCAGGAGCAGGCGAAGTACCGCGAGTTCAAGGAAGCGCGCCGCGGCGCCGCCGACTACATGGCGATGGAAGGCGAGTTCTCGCGCTATCTCGAGGACGTCTATTCGGCGCCGCCGGTCGAGCGCGAGCCGCTGACCGACGAGCTGCGAAATTGTCGTGGTCGGCGCCGGCTTCGCCGGCCTGTTGCTGTGGCACAAGCTGCGCGATGCCGGATTCCGCGACGTGCGGTTCTGCGAGAAGGGCGGCGACGTCGGCGGCACCTGGTACTGGAACCGCTATCCGGGCATCGCCTGCGACGTGGAGTCCTACAGCTACCTGCCGCTGCTCGAGGAGATGGGCTACTACCCGACCATGAAGTTCGCCTCCGGCTTCGAGATCCTCGAATACAGCCAGATGATGGCGGAGCGGTCCGGCTTCTACGATCACTGCCTGTTCCACACCACGGTCACGGAGACGAAGTGGGACGAGGCGACCGGCCACTGGACGGTCCGCACCGACCGCGGCGACGCCATGCGCGCGCGCTATGTCGTGCTGGCGAACGGCATCCTGACCACGCCGAAGCTGGCGCGCATCGAAGGCATGGAGACCTTCAAGGGCGAGTCCTTCCACACCTCGCGCTGGAACTACCACGTCGATCTGAAAGGCAAGCGCGTCGGCGTCATCGGCACCGGCGCCACCGCCGTGCAGGTGATCCCGGAGATCGCCAAGGTGGTCAAGGAGCTCTATGTCTTCCAGCGCACGCCGTCGACCATCGACGTGCGCGACCAGCGCGTCACCTCGAGCGCGGAGATTGCGCAGTGGTCGCGTGAGCCGGGTTGGGCGAAGGCGCGGCGCGAGCGGCTGGCGATGATCTCGTCGGGCCGCACGGCGCTGCAGGCCAATGACGACTTTCTCTCCGGCAAGACCGACGCATTCAAACCGGCGCGGCAATACGAGCGCGCGCTGGCGCCGGAGGAATTGCTCGAGAAGCAGCTCAACACCAATTTCCGCATCATGGAGCAGATCCGCGCACGGGTCGACGCGATCGTCCACGATCCGAAGACCGCGGCGGCGCTGAAGCCGTATTACCCCTATGGCTGCAAGCGGCCGACGTTCCATGATGAGTACCTGCCGACCTTCAACCTGCCGCATGTGACGCTGGTCGACACCGCGCCGAATGGCGTGAGCAAGATCAACGAACGCGGCGTGGTCCATGACGGCAAGGAATATCCACTCGACGTCCTGATCTACGCCACCGGCTTCCGCTGGATGGCGACGTCGACCTTCAACATGACCACCGGCCGCGGCGGGAAGACCTTGAGCGACAAGTGGAAGCAGGACGGCGTGAAAACCTTCCTCGGCCTGCACAGCCACGGCTTTCCGAACTTGTTCATCATGTCGGGCCCGCAGGGCGGCGGCGGCCAGTTCAATTTCACCCGCGGTCTCGAGGCGCACACCGATTACGTGGTCTGGATGCTGAAGACGATGCGCGAGCGCGGCGTCAAGCTTGTCGACATCACGCGCAGAGTCAGAGGTCGAGTACGCCGCGCATTGCCGCGACGCCGACGTCCGTTCCGCGGCGTTCCGCGACTGCCTGTCCTATTACAATGGCGAGGGCAACGCCGAGCCCGGCAGCCTTGCCTATTACGGCGGGCCGGACGAGTGGCACCGGCGGCGCCAGGCCGCGCAGAGCTCGCTCGCGCCTTACGTTTTCGAAGCGGGACCGGGCTAAGCCAGCGCCGAACGCGAACGGTGTCAGAGTGTGCCGTGGTCCCCGCAGGGCTACGATACTACCGCTGCGTGCGCTTGCGGATCCCCAGTTAAGACCCCGATAACCCAACTTCCTAACGCCTCTTCCATTCGCGCCCTGTAGCCCTTGTGTCTGGGGAGGGGGCTCATGGGGCCGCAGACTGACGACAACATTGATGAGACCAGCGGGCGCGGACTCAGCCTGCTTGGGCTGATCCGTGGTACTGGCCTCGGTCCGGTGGCGGCACTCGCGATCGGCGGTGCGACGCTGATCATTGCGATCGCAATCGGCACCTTCGTCGCGGTCATGAATTTCCGCGATCGCGCCCTCGACACCAGCAAACAGCAACTCGAAAACACGGTACTGCTGCTGTCGCGGCATTTCGAGAACTACCTGCATAATTTCACCACCGTCCAGCAAGTGCTGCTCAAGGAGTTCGAGCCGCTGACAGCGCTGCCTCTTCAGGATTTCGTGCGCGCGATGTCGAGTTCGCAAACTCACGCGCTGCTGGAAACGAAACTGAGCGGGCTATCGGATGTCGTCGGCGTCAATATCTGGGGGCCGAACGGGACCTTGCTCAATTCGTCGGCGGAATGGCCGGTTCGCAAGGTGGATATCACCGATCGCGAGTACTTCCGGGCGATGAAGTCCGACCCCGCCATGCAGCAAAGCGTGGCGCTGCTGCGCAATCGCCTTGTCGGCGACTGGACGATCGTCATCGGCCGCCGGATTTCGTCGCCGACCGGAGAGTTTCTCGGCGTGATGACGCGGGGCGTGGCGCCGAAGAGCATCGAGGCATTCCTCAACTCCGTCGAAGCCGACAAGGACTCGTCGATTGCCGTGCTGCATGCCGACGGCACGTTGATGGCGCGAATTCCAAGCATGGACGCGATGATCGGGCGGAAGATCACGATCGATGATCAATCGTCGGCGCCGCCCGAGCATTACACGCTGCGGGTGGTCAGTCCGGTCGACATGGTCGAGCGCATCGTCGCGGTGCGGCATATTCCGTCGCTTCCGATCGTCATTACCGCGTCGACAACGGTTGCTGCCGCGCTGAAGGAATGGCAGCAGCAGACCCGCTTCCTGGCCGGCGTCGGCGCCCTGGCCATGATCGTCATCGCCGCAACGCTGGCTCTGATCATCCGCCAGTTGACGCGTCAGCATCAGGCATCGCGTCGAAAACTGCGGCTGGAGAAGGAGCGTTTCGCCACCGCAGTCAACAACATGAGCCAGGGGCTCGCGCTGTTCGATGCGTCCGGGCACCTGATTGTTTGCAACGGGCGCTATGGCGAGATGCTTGCCGGATCGGGGAGTGTCATCGAGCCGGGATGTACGCTGCGCGATATCGTGCAGCGTCGCAAGGACAGCGGAACATTTGAAGGCGATGTCGATGCGTTTTGCGACACCTTCATGACGGCATTACAGCAGCGCAATGGCGGAACGCTGTTGACCGTGGCCGGCGCGCGAACGATCGAGCTGCGCTACCAGCCGCTCTCGGAAGGCGGCTGGGTGACGACGACCGAAGACATCACCGAGCGGCAGCGCTACGAGGAACGTATCTCGTACATGGCGCATTACAACTCGTTGACCGATCTGCCCAACCGGGCATTGTTCCACGCGCATCTCGAGCGGAGCCTCGCCGCGATGACGGCGGACGAGCAGCTCGCGGTGCTCTATATCGATGTCGACGAATTCAAGGGCATCAACGACTCGCTCGGCCACCCGGTCGGCGACGAGCTGTTGAAGTCGATCGCGGCACGCCTGTCGAGCTGTGCCGGCACGGAGGATTTCGTCGCTCGCCTCGGCGGCGACGAGTTCGCGGTGTTCAGGCCCGGCGTCGAAAATCGTGGCGACGTGCTGCCGCTTGTCAACAAGATCCAGGACGCCATCCGCCGTCCCGCCGAGTGCCTCGGCCACCACGTGATTGTCGATGCAAGCATCGGCATCGCGCTGGCATCGAATGACATGCGCGACCTCGATCAGCTGGTCAAGAACGCTGACCTCGCGCTGTATGAAGCAAAATCCGGCGGCCGCCGGACCTATCGTTTCTTCGAGGCGGCGATGCAGCAGAGGGCCAACGCGCGTCGTACCGGCGAGATCGAGCTGCGCAAGGCGATTCTCCAGGGCGAGCTCGAGGTCCACTATCAGCCGATCGTCGACTTCAAGACCGAAAAGATGGCCGGTTGCGAGGCTCTGATCCGCTGGCGTCATCCGACGCGCGGCATGATTTCGCCGGCGTCTTTCATTCCGGTTGCCGAGGACACCGGGCTGATCAACGAGATTGGCGAGTGGGTACTGAAATCCGCGTGCACGACCGCAGCGACCTGGCCGGCCCATGCCACGATCGCGGTCAACGTTTCGCCGGTGCAGTTCCGCGAGCCGGGTTTCGCGCTCAAGGTGGTGGGCGCGCTGGCTGCGAGTGGGCTGGCGGCCAACCGCCTCGAACTCGAGGTGACCGAGACCGTGCTGATCAATGACGATGAAACCACGCTCGCCGCGCTCAACGAGCTGCGCGCGCTCGGCGTGCGGATCGCGCTCGATGATTTCGGCACCGGTTATTCCTCGCTGAGCCACCTGCAGCGCTTCCCCTTCGACAAGATCAAGATCGACCGCTCGTTCGTCCGCAACGTCGCGTGGTCGAAGGATTCGGTGGCGATCGTGCGCGCCGTGGTCGATATCGCCGGCGTCAGGAGCATCACGACCACCGCCGAGGGCGTCGAGACCGTGGAGCAGAAGGAAGCGTTGCGCACGCTCGGCTGCGCCCAGATGCAGGGCTACCTGTTCAGCGCAGCGCGGCCGGCGGCCGAGATCGCGGCGCTGTTTGCGGGTACGGCCAAGGTGGTGGCGGCGTAATTCACTCCGCTCATTCCCACGAAAGCGGGAATCCAAGAGAGCCAGAAAAGAGCTTTGCTTGGGTGGCAAAAGACTGGGTCCCCGCCTCCGCGGGGACGAGCGGAAGAAAAACGAACATCACGCCTAGCCGGCCTTCGCGAATTCGAATGGATCGGCCAGCCCATAGCGCGGCATCAGGTGCTCGCGGAACAGCTTTATCGATCGCATCGCCTGGGCATGATTGAGATTGCCCCACTGGAACGACAGCACCATGTAGTTGGCGCCCGTCGTCATGTACTCGTCGAAATAGGTCTTCACGGTGTCGGGTGTGCCGACCACGTAGCCCGGCATGCCGCCGGGTGTGCGCCTGCGCGCGTCGCGCTGCTTGCGTTCCTCTTCCGCGAGCTTCGCCAGCGACGCATCGAGATCGTGCCGTTCCTCCGGTGCGAGATGGCGTGCCGGCGGCTGCGGCCGCGGCCCGGTGCCTTCGGCATTGACGAACTGCGTCAGCTTGCGGCGCTCGGCTTCGAGCCGGCGCGGCGTCCCGAGGTTCCAGGCATAGGCCTCGGCTGCGGGCCTGGCTTCGGTGATCGCCTGCTGCTCGTCCTCGGCGAGCAGGATGTGGACGACGAGGCCGATCAACGGTTCGCGGCCCTGTACGGTAAGCGGACTTGAATTGTATTGGCTCCAGAGCCGGTGGTAGCGCACGACGTTGGCCTGCAGCGTGTCGAGCGAGCCGACCACGATGCAGTTCATGCCGTGCTCGGCCGCCACTTCGGGATTGCGCATGTACCAGAATGACGGCGTCGGCGTTTGCAGCGGACGCAGCCGCATCGGTACGTCGTCGAAGCTGTAGAACCGCCCCTTGAAATCGAGCTGGTCGTGCGACAGCCCGCGGCGCAGCACCTCGAGCGTTTCATCGTAGCGCTGCCGGTTGGTGTCCTCGTCGCCTTCCTGGCCCCAGAAATAGGCTTCCAGCACGCCGCCGCGTCCGACGCCAAGCTCGAGGCGGCCGCCGGACAGATGGTCCAGCATGGACACTTCCTCGATCAGGCGCAGCGGATGGTGCAGCGGCAGGACATAGACGCCAGGGCCGAACCGGAGCCGGCGGGTTCGTTGCGCGGCCGCAGACAGAAAAACATTTTGCGACGGCGCCATGCTGTGCACCGCGGGCGTATGGTGCTCGGCGAGGTGATAGGCAAAGAAGCCGGCGTCATCGAGGGCTTGCATCAGTTGCAGCCGGTCTTCGTAGAGCCGAAACAGCGGCGTACCGGGAAGGTGCTCGATATGGTCGAAGACGCCGAACCTGATGCCGCTCATTTCCGTATCGCCCTTCCGCCCGTCGGCGCCGGCTGTCCCGCCGGTCGCGGGCCGCACCATATGCGCTGGGGCATGATGAGCAAAGAGCCACGATAAGAGCTGACTTTGCCAGCATATGCCGTTTCGGCATAAGCTTCGCACCTGACAAAGCGATGAACAGACGGTGGCGCAATGAGCGTGATGGCTCGCGAACGGCCGGACGATTGGGTGGAGATGTCACCGCGCGAGGCGGGACTTGATCCGGCAAGATTGGCGCAGGCGGCGGCCGCCGTCCGGCGTATCGAGTCGCGCTTTGGCTTTCTGGTCGTCAAGGACGGCGCCGTCGTCCACGAGACCTATTACCAGGGCGACGCTACCAGCCGGCACAAGGTGTTCTCGATCACCAAGGGTTTTGGCGCATCGCTGGTCGGCATTGCGCAGACCAAGGGCTATCTAAACGTCAAGGACAAGGTGTTCGACTGGCTGCCGATCCATCATCCCGACATCAAGGACGGCGCGACCATCGAGCACATCCTCGCAATGACCGCCGCCGGCGATCCGAACCGCAACAGCTATCAGTATACGTCGGGTCCGATCCTCAACAGCCTGCCCAACATCCTGTGGCTCGCGACCGGCCGTTCGCCGGCGCGTTTCTATGACGAGGAGCTTGCGGCTCCGCTCGGCCTGACCTTGACCTGGCCGCGCACGGAAAAAGGCTGGATGCAGATCGGCAACCGCGGCCCGATGCCGGTGCTGGAGGCGACGCATCGCGACGTCGCCCGGCTCGGACAGCTCTGGCTCGACAAGGGCGTTTGGCGCGGCAAGCGCCTGATCGATGAAAGCTTCATCGATGCCGCACTGCGGCCGACCTTCCCGGAAGCTAACATGGCGTATGGCTATCTGTGGTGGCTCAACAGGGACGGCGAGTGGCGCGATACCAGGACGCCGGCAGGCGCGCATCGGGGAAAGCGGATTCCACGGGCACCGGAGAATGTGTTCTGCGCGCTCGGCGCCCGCGGCAAGCTGATGATCGTGATCCCCGATCATCGCATGATCGTGGTGTCGCTCGGCGAGACCGACAACGAGATGCATCCGACGCTTGATCTGTGGGCGGCGATCGAGCCGCTGCTGGGGTGACGATCTGTGAGCGAATCTGCGTTGAAGGCACTGCGTGCCGAAGGCTGGAGCGAGATCGAAGACAACGGCTTCATCGATCTGGTCGGGCCTTTCTTTCATCGCAAGGTCGATCACGCCCACCAGTATGCCGTGGTGGCACAGACCAAGCACCGCAACCTTCGCGGCGTGGTGCAGGGTGGCATGCTGATGACCTTCGCCGACCGCACCATGGGGCTCGCGGCCTATCAGGAGGTCAAGCAGGGGGTCGTGACCATCCAGATGGACAGCCAGTTCATCGACACCGCAGGGATCGGTGAATTGCTGCTGTCGCAGCCTCGTGTGATCCGCGGAACCAAGTCCGTCGTATTCATGAGCACCGAGGTGAAGGTCGGCGAAAGATGTATTATCCTCGCGACCGCTGTCTTTAAGATCGTCCGGCCCAGAGCATGATCCGGAACAGCATGCTCCCGGCCCGACCCGTGGGTGGGAGCCGGTTTTCCGACAGGATCATGCTCGAATAAAGGGGAAGTGAACCGATGGCCTATGATCGTTCGACCGTCGAGAAGGCGGTTCAGCTCTACTTCGATGGTCTTTATGAGGGTGACGCCGACAAGCTTGGCGCGGTCTTCCACCCGTCGGCCGACCTGCGCTGGCAGGACAAGGGCGACTTGAAGATCATGCCGGTGCCGGACTGGCTGGCCTGGGTGCGCAAGCGCCCGTCGGCCAGGGCGGAGGGCAAGCCGCGGGAGGATTTCATCGTCACGATCGACCGCTCCGACGATCAAACCGCCTTTATCAAGGTCCGTTGCCAGTTGCCGCCACGCTACTTCACCGATTACCTTGTGGCCTTCAGGCTTGGCGGCGACTGGACCATCGTGTCGAAGTCGTACCGCTACGACGTCAAGGACTAATTCGCGACCGCGCCAACAACAATCAAACAGGGAGAACCGGCATGAAACTAGGTGCCGCCATTGCCGAAATCATGAAGCGCGAGGGCATCAAGGTCCTCGCCGGGTATCCGGTCAACCATCTGATCGAGTTTGCTGCGGCCGCGGACATCCGCCCGGTGATGGTGCGGCAGGAGCGCATTGGCCTGCACATGGCGGACGCGATCTCGCGGCTGTCGTCCGGGCGTACCATCGGCGCATTTTGCATGCAGCATGGTCCAGGCGCCGAGAACGCGATGGGCGGCGTGGCGCAATGCTACGGCAAGTCGGTGCCGGTCTTGGTGCTGCCGATGGGCTATGCGCGGCGGCTGCAACAGGTCGATCCCAACTTCAATTCCACGACCGCAATGCGGGCGTTCGCAAAATCGTCCGAGGTGATCAATCTTGCGAGCGAGGTCGGCAACATTTTCCGCCGCGCCTTTACGAAACTGAAGAACGGCCGCGGCGGTCCAGTGATCGTGGAAATTCCCTCCGACATGTGGAACGAGGAGGTGCCGGAACCGCTGAACTACACGCCGGTGCTGCGCACCCGCTACGGCGCCGACCCCGTGCACGTCAAGGAAGCTGCGGGCCTCCTGATCAACGCCAAGCGGCCGGTGATGTATGCGGGGCAGGGCGTGCACTACGCCCGCGCCTGGCCGCAACTGAAGCAGCTCGCCGAGCGGCTGGCGATGCCTGTCGTGACGAGCCTCGGCGGCAAGTCGTCATTCCCGGAGACGCATCCGCTGTCGCTCGGCTCCGGCGGCGTCGCGATGCCGCGCGCGGTGCCGAAATTCCTCGCCGACGCGGACGTCATCTTCGGCATCGGCTGCTCGTTCACCGAGACCTCGTTCGGCGTCGGCATGCCGAAGGGCAAGACCATCATCCACTCGACGCTCGACCCGGCCCACCTCAACAAGGACGTCGAATGCAAGGTCGGCCTCGTCGGCGACGCCGGCCTCGTGCTTGACGCGCTGCTCGAAGAGGTCGGCCGCAGCGTGACGTCGGACCGCGACCGCTCCGCGGTATCAGCCGAGATCGCAAAATCGCACGAGGAGTTCCTCGCCAAGTGGGCGCCGAAGCGCAACAGCAACGACGCGCCGCTCAATCCGTATCGCGTGCTGAGGGACCTCTACGACACCGTCGATATCCACAACACCATCATTACCCACGACGCCGGCAGCCCGCGCGACCAGCTGTCGCCATTCTGGAAGTCGGTCGAGCCGCTGTCGTACATCGGCTGGGGCAAGACCACGCAGCTCGGCTACGGTCTTGGCCTTGCGATGGGCGCCAAGCTGGCGCGGCCCGACAAGCTCTGCATCAACGTCTGGGGGGATGCTGCGATCGGCTTCACCGGCATGGACTTCGAAACGGCGGTGCGCGAGCGCATCCCGATCATGTCGATCCTGCTCAACAACTTCTCGATGGCGATCGAGCTCAAGGTGATGCCGGTGTCGACCGAGAAATACCGCTCGACCGACATCTCCGGCGACTACGCCGCGATGGCGCGCGCGTTCGGCGGCTACGGCGAACGCGTCACCAAGCCGGATGATATCGTGGCGGCGATCAAGCGCGGCATCCAGAAGACCAAGGAAGGCGTGCCGGTGCTGCTCGAGTTCATCACGAGCAAGGAAGTCGACGTCGCGCGGCCAGGGACGTGATGAGGCGTTGACGCTTGCGATTGTATACCTCATCCTAACGGGGAGAGGTCGACGCGCGAAGCGCGGCCGGGTGAGGCGGCGTCGACCTATCGATAGATCTGGTTCGCCTACCGGAGCGCTTGCGCATCCGACCTCACCCGTGAGGAGAGGCGCTCGGAGCAAGCCGCTGACACCTTCACAAAATCCTGCTCTTGTGCCCGCTCCAGTAGCGGTCGCGCAGCAGACGCTTGTAGAGCTTTCCGGTCGGCAGCCGCGGCAGCTCGGCCTCGAACTCGATCGAGCGCGGCACCTTCTGCCGCGACAGATGCTTTGCGCAGAACTCGATCAGCTCGGCGGCAAGCTCGGGGCCCGGCTTGAAGCCTGGCATCGGCTGCACCACGGCCTTGACCTCCTCGCCGAGGTCTTCGTTGGGCACGCCGAACACCGCCGCATCCGCCACCTTCGGGTGCGTGATCAGGAGGTTCTCACACTCCTGCGGATAAATGTTCACGCCGCCGGAAATGATCATGAAGGTCGCGCGATCGGTGAGGTAGAGGAAGCCGTCATCGTCGACATAGCCGACGTCGCCGACCGTGCTCATGGTGCCGTCGATGGAGCGCGCCTCGGCCGTCTTTGATGGGTCATTGAAGTACGAAAACTCGCTCGCGGTCTTGAACCACAAGGTGCCCGGCGTGCCCTTCGGCGTAGGTTTCATGTTCTCGTCGAGCACATGCAACTCGCCGAGCAAAACCTTGCCGACGGTGCCGCGGTGGGCGAGCCACTCCGGCGAATCGCAGGCGGTGAAGCCGAGACCTTCGGTGGCGCCGTAATATTCGTGGATGATCGGCCCCCACCACTCGATCATCTGCTCCTTGACCTGCACGGGACAGGGCGCGGCCGCATGGATCGCGATCTTGAGCGACGACACGTCGTATTTCTTGCGCACCGCCTCGGGCAATTTCAGCATGCGCGAGAACATGGTCGGCACCAGCTGGCTGTGGGTCGGCCGGTATTTTTCCACGAGCTTCAGATACTGCTCGGGATCGAAGCGCTCCATGATGATGGCAGTGCCGCCCATCCGGATCGTCAGGTTGACCGCGGCCTGCGGCGCGGAATGATAGAGCGGCGCCGGCGACAGATACGTCATGCCTTCCTGGTAACGCCACAGCTTCACCAGGAACAGGAAGATCGGCAGCTGGTCGCCGGGCGGCACGTTCTCCAGCGGCCGGATGATGCCCTTGGGCCGTCCCGTGGTGCCCGACGAATAAAGCATCGCGGTGCCAAGCGACTCGTCGGGAATCGGCGTCGAAGGAAAGTTCTTGGTCGCCTCGTCGAGATTGAGGATCTTTTTGCCGTCGCCGGGGCCGTCGACAACAAGCGCGACCTCGATCTTCGGGCACTGCTTCAGCACCTCGGTCGCCACGGCGCGCTTCTCTTCCGAGAAAATCAGCGCTTTCGATTCGCTGTTGTTGACGATGTAGGCGACTTCTTCCGCGGTCAGGAACGAGTTGATGCAGGTGAAGTAGAGGCCGGCGCGCTCGCCGGTGGCGCAGCACTCGATGTAACGCGAGTTGTTCTCCATGAAGATCGAGTAGTGATCGAGGCGCTTTATTCCGCGGCTGCGCAGGAAGTGCGCGAGCCGGTTCGAGCGTGCTTCGAGCTCGGCATAGGTCACGGCCTCGCCGGTTTGCGCCATGATGAAGGCTGGCTGGTTGGCCCGGCTCTTGGCGTACGCGCCTGGATACATCGATTGTTCCTCCGATCGTTCGACGCCGTGTGCCGGCTGGTGCGGCAGGCGTTCTTGTCGGCGGGCAGCCTAGCAAGATCGGAGGCGCGGTTGCTATCGGAGATTAGATCGAGATGCGGCGCAAGGGCGCTGCACTAACCCGGCGCAAGCCTTGTAAAACCGTCGTCGCTCCAGCCCTCGCTGCCGACCCCGTGGCGAACGAAAAACAACCCGTCGGGATCGTAGCGGCGCTTTGCCGCGAGCAGCCGGGCGTAGTGCGTGCCCCAATACGACGCCTGCCAGCTCGGCTCGAAATAGTTGCTCTCGGCGACGTAGGATCCACCCTCGGGCGCGAGCGATTTCAGGGCGCGCATCGCGCGGTCGATCTGCGCGGCCTCGTTGCGCGCGTTGGCAAGGTTCGGCTCATGGCCGGGAAGTCCGGGATAAGCCGGCGGGCCTTCGCCGGCGATGATCGCAAGCATGAATGCGTTGACCACGGCAGGATTGGTTGCGGTGTTGCGCGAGGCCGCGATCGCCTCAGCCGAGCCGCCGGCAAGTCCCTTCTGGAAATGCAACTCGATCGGATGATGGCGGCTCGCCTCGAACAGCGCCGTTGCCAGCTCCCGCCGGCGGCCGGCATCGAGCAGCGACGCTGGCAGCCAGGCCGACTGAAAGCCGTACAGCACGTGGCCTGCTTCGGCGAGGTTGCCGGCCCAGAAGATATTATCGGGCGATGCGCCCGGCCGGTCGTCGTTAAGGATCGCCTCTGGCACGTGCGCGCGCAAAAAATCCGGATCCCAGAGATGGCGCGCGGGGATCGCGACGATGCGCGGCGCGGAGGGGATGCTGAAATCCGCGGGCGATGCCTTAAGCCAATCGAAGAGCGGTTGCCAGGTGGCTTCGGCCTGCTCTTGCGTCAGGCCCTGGAACGACATCGAAACCTCGAACGTTTTGCCGCGGCGCAGGTTCACGATCTCGCCCCAATGCGCGTTGTGCAGCGCCTCGGCATAAAAGTCGACGAAGCGGGAGATCAACCGCCGATAGGCGTCATCACTTGCGGCCCGCACCCTAGCAAACACGCCGCCAAAGAATTCAGGCAGCGGATGGGTCTTCAACGTGACGCGGGTGACGACGCCGAACGTGCCGCCACCGCCGCCTTTCAGCGCCCAGAACAGTTCAGGGTTGTTGCAGGCATTGGCGATGCGGATCTCGCCATTGGAATTGACGATCTCGGCTTCGAGCAGGCTCGCGCAGGCCGTGCCGTATTGTTTTGAGAAGCTGCCGAAGCCGCCGCCTTGCAGGAGACCGGCGACACCGACAGTGCCGCAGCCGCCGCCCTGGACGTAGCGTCCGCCTTTGGTCGTCACCTCGTTGTAGACCTGCATCCAGATCGCGCCGGCGCCGATGCTGACGGCCGGCTGCGGCGCTGCATTGCAGCCGGGCGGGACGAACGCATCGTGCAGCGTGATGTCGTCCATGTAGCGGGTCCAGATCAGGAGCGAATCCGGCGCGTTGGAGGTGCCGAGGTAGCTGTGGCCGCCGCCTTTGACGACGAGGCGCAGGTTGTGCTTGCGGGCGAAGTCGATGGCGGTGACCACGTCGCGCGTATTACGTGCCGCGACGGCGTAGGCGCTCGGTGCATAGGTCCAGCCGTCGATCCAACCGAGCGTCTGCGTCACGCCGACCTGGTCGCGGATGTAGTAGGGATTCTTCAGCTCCTTGAAGAGCGCCGTGCAGGCGTTGGCGTCGGTCTGTCCGCGACACGCCTCCAGCGGCGTCTGCACCTTGATTAGCTGGCCGCCGACCGCCTGGTTCAGCTGCTCCCAAGCGTCTGCTGACGGCCATTCCGGATCGGACGGCCGCACGCGCCGTTTCACGGGCACGAACGCAGACGCGGGCGCGGCCCGCAACAACAGCGCAGCCGCCGCGCATCCGGTGAGAAAGTCTCGCCGGTTCATTTCTTAACCGACCCTGATTCCATTTGTCGTCCCCGCGAACGCGGGGACCCATACGCCGCAGCAGGTGTTGGATGATGGATAACAGTTGCAGTTCGCATGTGAGTTCGACTAACCCAACTACCACAGGGGTTATGGGTCCCCGCGTTCGCGGGGACGACCATCGATGTTGCGTCTGCGCCTCACCCCTTGCGCTGGTTCAGCATCACGGTGTTGCGCGGCACGTCGCGGAACGGCTTCTCGCTGTCCGTCGAGGGTTCCCGCGGCATCTGCAGCACGCGCTCGGAGATGATGTTGCGCTGGATCTCGTCGGTGCCGCCGGCGATCGAGCAGGCCGGCACCGAGATCAGGATCTCCGAGATGGTGCCGTCCATTGGGGCATCCGTCCCGCTCAGCATCGCGTCGGAGCCGGTGATCAGTGTGTGCGTCCGCGCGCAGGCGCGGGCGATGTTGCTCGAGATCAGTTTTCCGAGCGAGCCTTCCGGACCCTGCGGCTGGCCGAGCTCCTGCGCGGCGCGGGCGCGGCGTGCGGTCCACTCCGACGCCTTGTGCAGGGTGAGGACCTTTGCGATCTCCTGGCGCACAATGGGATCGTTGAACTTGCCGGCAGCCTTGGCGCGCTGGATCAACAGATCGACGCGGCCGGCGCGCTGCGGATACCATTTGTACGGCTCCATCGTGGTCGCGACTTCGGCGCGCTCGTCGTCGTAGATCTTGCCCTTGCGGGTTGAGCCGACCGCCCAGCCGCGCAAACCGTCGGCGCCGCGCCGCTCGTGCATCAGGGTCGTGGTCGCGATCTTCCAGCCTTCGCCGTTCTTGCCCATCTGCAATTCCGGCTCGACCTCGGCGTCGGTCATGAACACCTGGTTGAATGAGGCGTAGCCGTTCATTTGCCGCAGCGGCTGCACATTGACGCCGGGCTGGCGCATGTTGAGCAGGAAATACGACAGGCCCTTGTGCTTCGGCGCGTCCCAGTCGGTACGCGCGAGCAACAGTGCCCAGTCGGCCTTGTGGGCACTTGTCGTCCACACCTTCTGGCCGTTGACGATCCACCTGTTGCCCTTGAGGTCGGCGCGCGTCGTCGCCGCCGCCATATCGGATCCCGAGCCCGGCTCGCTGAACAGCTGGCACCAGGTGTCTTCGCCGGTGAGAATCCGGCGCAGGAATTTTTCCTTATGCAGGTCGGTGCCGTGATCGAGGATCGTGGCGGCGGCCAGTGTGCGGATGCCGGCCTTGGCGACGCCGACCGCGCCAATACGCGCGAATTCCTCATCGACAATGGCGTTGAACTTCACAGGCAGGCCGCGGCCATACCATTGCTTCGGCCAGTGCGGCGCGCCCCAGCCGGATTCGATCAGTTTTAGCCGCCACTCGACAAGGCCGAGCTCTGGATTCCAGTTGGCCTCGAGCCACGAGCGGACTTCAGAGCGGACGGAGGTTTCGGTTGCTTCGGTCATGATGGTTTCCTCCTCACGCGGCCCAGTGCTGCAACATCAATTCGCGATGATAACTTGGATCACCCAGAAACACCTCGGAGCTCTTGGCGCGTTTGAACCACAGATGGGTGTCCTCGTCCCAGGTGAAGCCGATCCCGCCGCGCACCTGAATCGCATGGATCGCGGTTTGCATGTAGGCGTCGGCGCAGCAGGCTTTTGCCAATGAGGCGACCGCAAGCAAGTCCTTGCTGTTGTCGTCGAACGCGGCGGCCGCGTAGTAGGCTGTCGACTTTGCGGTCTCGACGTCGATCAGCATGTCGGCGTGCTTGTGCTTCATCGACTGGAACGAGGCCAGCTGCCGGCCGAATTGCATGCGCAGCTTGACGTACTCCAGCGAGGTCTCGCGCAGTTTTTCCGCGCCGCCCGCCATCTCGCTGGCAAGGCAGACGACCGCTTGCGTCATGGTCTTGGCGAACGGCGCCGCGGCAGCGCCGGCCTCGCCGAGCAGTTTGGCTTCGACCTTGTCGAAGGTCAGCCGCGCCAGCTTGCGCGTGGGGTCGAGCACCTTCAGCGCTTTACGTGTGAGGCCTTTGGCATCCGACGCGACGGTGAAGAATGACAAACCCTTGTCGCCCGCGGTACCGGGCTGGCGTGCCAGCACGACAATGAGATCGGCGGTGTGGCCATCAAGCACGAAGGCCTTGGTGCCCGAGAGGCGGTAGCTGCCGCCGCTCGCTTCGGCGGTCATGGCGACGCCGTCGGCATCCCAGCGGCCGTTGTCCTCGGCAAACGCCAGCGTCGCGACGACGTCGCCGGTGACGATGTCGGGCAGCAGCGCTTCCTTCTGCGCTTCCGTTCCAGCATTCAGAATTGCCGTGGTCGCCAGCACGGCGGAGGCGAAGTACGGCGAGCACAACAGGGCGCGGCCCATCTCTTCCAGCACGATGCCGAGCTCGACGCAGCCAAAACCCTGGCCGCCATAGGCTTCCGGCACATGCACGCCGGCAAGGCCCATTTCCTGGTTCAGTTTCTTCCAGGTCTCGCGCTCCCAGCCCTGGTCGGTCTCCATCAGGCGGCGGACTTCGGTCGAGGGCGATCGGGCGGTGAAGAAGCGGCGGAGAATGTCGCGGAAATCCCGCTGCTCGTTGGTGAAAGCAAACTGCATTTGAGCCGTCTCCCTGCGCCGTTATCTTTTTTGCGGAGTTGTTTTAGCCCGATTGTGGGTTGCCGCAACCCGAACAAACCGCATGGCCAGCACGCCTGCTCGCCGGCAGGCCTGTTGCCCGCTTCGGACCTCTCGACTTGTCATGCGCCGGCTTGACCGGCGCATCCAGTAACCACCGGGCTTTCGATTGAGGTGGACTCTCGGACAAACGCATTGCTGCGGAGTACTGGATCGCCCGGTTAAACCGGGCGAAGACAGCCGAGCGCGATGTTTACTGGGCCCAGGGTGGCGCGGGCTGCATCCGTTGCTTGATCCAGTGCAGCAGGTTTTGCACTGCGGCCTTCCTGATCTTGCTGGTCGGGATCAGCGCCTTCAACCACAGTTCGGGAACCGGAAACTCCGGCAGCAGTGTGTTGAGCGCGCCCCGCTCGATGGCGGGCCGCGCGATGTAGCGCGCGATCATGGTGATGCCGAGGCCGCGGCAGGCAGCGGCCTGCAGGATCTGGCTGTCATTCGCCGAAAAGCGCGAGCGCACGTCGACATTGATCAGTCCACGCGGCGACTCGAACGACCAGGTCGAGCCAGTGGTCTGAAATACCAGGCAATCGTGGCCGATCAGGTCGATTGGATGTTTTGGCTCGCCATGCGCGGCAAGATAAGCCGGAGCTGCGCACAAGACGCGCGGGTAGGGCGCCAGCGGCTCGTCGATGACGTTGGCGTAGGACGCCGGCATCGCGCCGATCGCGATGTCGAAGTCCTCTTCCACCGGATTCACCGAGCGGTCGATCAGAACGATCTCGACGCTGATGCCTGGATGCGCGGCCTGAAAATCGTTGATGATCTCGCCGAAGTTCAGGATCGTCAGCGTGGTCGGGCATTTGATGCGCAGGTGGCCTTCGATGCGGTCGGGTGAGGTCGCCGCGCCGTTGATCGCGTCTTCGACCTCGCCGACCAGCGTCTGGTAGCGCGGGAAGTAACGCTCGCCGATGTCGGTCAGCGCCAGCTTTCGCGTCGAGCGGATGAACAACTGGGCGCGCATCTGGTCCTCGAGCCGGTTGATCCGCTTGACCACGACCGAGGGCGCGACGCTGAGGTGCCGGGCGGCTGCGGAAAAGCTGCCGGCCCGGGCGGTGGCGAGAAAAGCCTTGATATTCAAGAGGGTATCCATGGCGTGGCAGGTTGGCCTTTCTAGTTTTGCGAAAGCTGCAGTTCGCCGGTTCCTTGTCGCGCCTACTTGTGGTCCCCATGGGGGATAAAATTGCTGAATTTCTATCAGCTTACCCGGCTTTCTCGATTCGAGAAAGCTGTGCGTTCATCAACTCACTTTTTCGACTGCGAACGCGGGACTAGCATCCGGTCAAGAGAACCAGTCTGCGGGTCGACCGCAGCGATTTTTTTCAGGGAGAGCGGCATGGCGGGACCTACGGGCGGAGCGCCTGGCACCAAACTCGTGCGGCGCGAGCGCGGTGGCGCGGTGCGCAAGGTCGAGGCCGATATCTGCGTCGTCGGGGCCGGCGCGGCCGGAGCGTCCGCTGCCATCGAGGCGGCGCGGCTTGGCCGCAAGGTGGTGCTGATCGATGGGATGCCGGCGCTCGGCGGTCAGGCCGTGAACTCGATTATCGGCACCTTCTGCGGCCTGTTTTCCAACGGCACCCACGGCTACCAGTTCACCCACGGCATCGCTGATGAGATTCTGGCAACGCTCGGCAAGAACGCGGAGCAGCTCTATTACCGCAATGGCCCCCTGACCACGGTTGTCTATTACGACGAAGTTGCGCTCGGTCGCTGGGTCGAGCGCACGGTGCGCGAGGCGGGCATCATGCCGATCGTCGGCGCCGTGCTGCGCGACGTCGACGTCGAGGGCCGCCGCATCAAGCGGCTGCATCTGTCGACGCGCTATGGCGACGTCGAGGTCGAAGCGACTGGCTTCGTCGATGCCAGCGGCGACGCGGCCCTGGTGTGGCAGGCGGGCTTCGCCTGCCGCGAGCCGGAAAGCCCGGTCTACGGCACGCAAATGGTCATCCTCGAGCAGATCAACGAGGCGAAGCTGCCCACGCGGGAGGAAATCCCTGCGCGCATGAAGGAGAAGGGCGACAAGTACGGCCTCGTACGCCGCGAAGGGCTTGGCTTCGTCATTCCCGGCCGCGGCGTCGCCGCCATGAACATGACCCACGTCGAGACGCCGCTCGATCCGATCGAGGCCTCGATCAAGGGCATAGACGGCAAGGATCAGGCCGACCGCGCGGTGGCCTTCTTGCGCGAGGAGTTTTCCGAGTGCTTCGGTGATGCGCGCATTCGCGCCTACGGTTTCCCTGGCATCCGCCAGACCCGCTGGATCGTCGGCCGCCAGCAGTTGTCGGTCGATGACGTCCGCGCCGGCACCAAATTTCCCGATGCAGTGGCACGCACCGCATGGCCGATCGAGCTGCACGATCACTCATCCGGCCATCACTGGCACACCTTCGACATCGACCATGTGCACTACGTGCCGCTGTCCAGCATGATTCCGGCCGAAGGCGACAACGTCGTTGCCGCCGGACGCTGCATCGATGCGGACCTGCCGGCGCTCTCGAGCGTCCGCGTAATGGGACCGTGCATGGCGATGGGTGCTGCGGCGGCCAAGGCGCTCGACCTCGCCGGCACCGGCAGCGTACACCAGATCGATATTTCCGCGCTGGCGAAACGCGTGCACGACAACGTCGAAACAAAGCACTACCGCTGGCCGAGCAAGGCGGCGTAGGTCATGAAGCTCACCGACTACGAGAAGGCGATGTTCGATGGCGTCCACGGCCGCGCCAAGGCGCGCGCCATGGACCTGCTGGTGCGCTATGGCGAAGCGCTCGGCGCGGAGCGTTTGGTCGAGACCAACAATGTCGCCGGCGCATTCAACGCGTCCACGCCGTCGGTGCGCGAACTGGTCAAGAAAGGCTTTGACGCCGTCTACTCCGAGCTGAATCTGGACAGCGCGGAAGTCGTCGAGGTGCCGAAGATGGTCGCGCACACCTGCCAACTCATCACCGGCATCGACAACGCGAACTGGCGCGTGCAGGGCATCCCCGACGATCTCGCCGAGCAGCAGAAGCAGGGCGAACAATTCTTCGGCAGCCGCGGCATCAACATGTTCGCGACCTGCACTCCCTACCAGGTCGGCAACGTGCCGGTGAAAGGCGAGCACTGCGCCTGGATGGAATCCTCCGCGGTGGTGTATTGCAACTCGGTGCTCGGTGGCCGCACCAACACCGAGGGCAAGGAGAGCACGGGAGCTGCGGCGCTGACGGCGCGGATTCCCTATTTTGGTTACCACATCAAGGAGAACCGCCGCGGCACGCACCGCGTCGACATCGAGATCGACGTCGATGACATCATGGATTGGGGCCTGCTCGGCTACTATCTTGGCGAGATCATCGACGACGAGATCCCGGTGCTGACCGGGCAGTATCAACAACCGAGCCTGATCAAGCTGAAACATTTTGGCGCGGCGGCGGCGTCATCGGGTGGCGTCGAGATGTATCACATCCCCGACATCACGCCGGAAGCGCGCACCGTCGAGGAAGCCTTTGCGGGAAATCCGGTCCGCGGCGTCGTGCGCTATGGCGAAGCCGAGCGGCGCACGGCTTATGAAAATCTCAACTGCGCCACCGACCGCAACGTCGACTTCGTCATGCTCGGCTGCCCGCACAACTCGATCGACCAGGTCTGGCTGATCGCCTCGCTGCTCGATGGCCGAAAAATCAGCGCCAACACCCAGCTCTGGGTCCACACGCCGCGGGCGCTGCGCGAGGTCGCCGACCGCAATGGCTATACCAAGATGATCATGGACGCCGGCGGCTTCGTCATGAGCGACACTTGTCCGGCGATTTCCCGGCATACGCCAAAGGGCACCAAGGTGGTGGCGACGGATTCGGCCAAGCAGGCGCATTACCTGCCGGCGATCACCGGCGTGGCCGCGTGGTTCGGCTCGGTGAAGGATTGCGTCGAAGCGGCGGTGAGCGGACGCTGGAACGGAGGCCTGTCATGAGCGCGAACACGGCAACGACTGCCGCCACGAAGATCGTGCTGCGTGGGCGCAAGGTCGTGGGCGGCTGCGCGGAGGGTGAGGCGATCGTCACGCGCGACAGCATCTCCGGCTGGGGCGGCATCAACGAGCGTGACGGCACCGTGATCGAGCGCCGCCATGAAATCCGCGGCCAGAGCTTTAAAGACAAGGTGCTGGTGTTTCCCGGCGCCAAGGGCTCGTCGGGCTGGTCGGCCTATTTCCATATGGCGCGGCTCAATGGCGCAGC
Organism: uncultured Alphaproteobacteria bacterium; assembly: GCA_963763485.1. GTDB lineage: Bacteria > Pseudomonadota > Alphaproteobacteria > Rhizobiales > Xanthobacteraceae > CAWCKS01. The sequence goes on from CAVXOW010000005.1 coordinate 1,373,485, forward strand.
ACCGCGCGCGATGATCTTCAACAAGATGACGACCAAGATCGCGCTCGGCGCGGTCGTGACCCATGCGCCGGCGATGACCGAGCTCGAGCAGGACCCATTGCAGGTCATCGAGACCGGTGACTGGGTCAAGGTCGACGCCGACAATGGCATCGTCGAGATCACCAAGCGCCGACACGGAGAATGACGAATCTAAGTCCGCTCATTCCCGCGAAAGCGGGAATCCAGCCTAGAAAAAATGGCAACCGAAACGAAGTCTCGTTGCTCGGCAAAGACTGGGTCCCCGCTTCCGCGGGGACGAGCGGTGGATAATAGCGCGTAAAAAGGCGCGCCGAAGATCAGGGAGAACGCGGAGCGGATGTCCGAGCAAACCGCCGGACGATTGGTCGACAGGCGCGCAGAGGGCGCGTCGCGCCTGCTGGCGCGGGCTGCTGCGCTGTTGCGCGGCCGCAATCTCGTGATCGTGGCATTGGTGTTGCTGCTCGGCTTCCTCAGCGTCTATCCGCTGTCGATGCTGTTCTACGGCAGCCTGCATTCGACGCCTCCGGGAGCGGTCGGTGTGTTCAATCTCGACGGCTACCGGGCCATCCTCACGTCGCGCAATGCGCTGATCCTGCTGAATACGGTGGGCCTGTCGTTCGCCAACACCATCCCGTCGATTTCGCTCGCCGTGCTGCTCGCCTGGATCATCGCGCGCACCGATACGCCGGGCCGCGGCGTGCTCGAAGTGCTGATCACGCTGCCGTTCTTCGTGCCACCGATCCTGACTGCGATGGCGTGGGGTATGCTCGGCAACCAGCAGGTCGGCCTGATCAACCAGGCCTGGAAGGCGATCACGGGGTCGCAGGCCTCGCCGTTCAACGTCTACTCCTATGGCGGCGTGGTCTGGCACATGTCGCAATATGCGACCACGTTCCTGTTCCTGTTCGTGGTCGACGCCTTCCGCGCCATGGACCCGGCGTTGGAAGAAGCGAGCCGGATGTGCGGCGCGTCGCGCTGGATGACGTTTCGCAAGATCACGCTGTTCCTGCTGCTTCCCGTCCTGACGAGCGGCTTTATCCTCTCGATCATCCGCGGCATAGAGAGTTTTGAATCGCCGCTGTTCTTCGGCACGCCCGTCGGCATCAAGGTGATCTCGACCGAGATCTACAACTCGATCAATCAGCGCGCGGTGCCCGACTATCAGCCGGCTACTGCGCTCGCCTTCGCGATCATGCTGCTCTTGTTCTCGCTGATCGTGTGGCAGTGGGTGCTGCTGCGGGGCAGGAGCTTTCAGACCGTCACCGGCAAGGGTTTTAATCCCGGCGTGGTCAGGCTCGGCGCCTGGCGCTGGGTCACTTTTGCGATCTGCGTGCTGTTCTTTTTTGTCACGACGATACTGCCGATCGGCCAGCTCGTACTCGGCTCGTTCTTCCAATTCTTCGGCTTCTATGGATGGGACATGCTGACGCTTGAGCATTATCGCGCGGTGCTCGGCGACAGCCTGTTCTGGCGGGCCACCCGCAACACCATGCTGCTCGGGCTGTTCGGCGCGACCGCAACGATGATCCTCGGTAGCATCGTCGCCTACATTTCCGTGCGCACGAAATGGCGCGGCCGCCGCCTGATCGACACCATCGCCTGGTTGCCATGGCTGATGCCGGGCATCGTGCTCGCGGTCGGCTTCCTGTGGGGCTTTGCCATGCTGCCGGCCAGCGTGCCGATCTACGGCACGATCTGGGCGCTGTTCCTCGCCTACCTCTCGCTCGGCACGCCGGTCTCGGTGCGGGTGATGTCCGGCGCGTACGCGCAATTGTCCTACGATCTTGAAGAGTGCTCGCGTGTCCATGGCGCGAACTTCTTCCAGACCATGACGCGGATTCTCGTAGCGCTGGCGTGGCCGGCCTTTGCGGTCGGCTGGGTGCTCGCGTTCTTCGGGATCATGCGCGAATTGTCGGCGTCGATCCTGCTCTATTCGACCGGCTCGGAAGTGCTGTCGATCGTCTTGCTGCAGCGCTGGAGCAACGGCCTTGCCGAAGAGGTCAGCGTCATCGGGCTCATGATGATGGCGCTCGTGATCGTGTTCCGCTGGGTGCAGCTCGTGGTGATCAAGCGGCGGATCAGCACGCTCTAGAGGCGTGCGTTTTGAACGAACGAAAAAAGGGAGGACAAGATGAAGCATTTCTGGAAGACGGCGGCGATCGTTGCGGCATTGGTCGCGACCTCGCTGGTGACCACAGCGAGAGCCGCGGACAACGAGCTGCCCGCCGACGTCATCGCGGCGGCGAAGAAGGAAGGCAAGGTTGCGTTCTACACCTCGTTCCTCGGCGCCAAGGCGCATCTTGAGATCATCAAGACGTTTGAGGCGAAGTACGGCATCCCGGTCGAACTGCTCGACGTGCGCGCCAGTGAGATGACCGAGCGCATCCGCACCGAGCAGACCTCGCAGCGCTACATCGGCGACGTCGTGCAGAACGGCGCGTCGAGCCTGGTTATCCAGCAGAAGGACGGCTTTTTGCAGCCGCATGGCGGCATTCCGAATACCAAGAACCTGCTGCCGGATCACGTCGCGACCGATACCGGCGTGCCATGCTATGTGCTCGGTTACGGCATCCTGGTGAACACCAATCTCGTCAAGCCGGACGAGATGCCGAAGTCGTGGAAGGACATCACCGATCCGAAGTGGAAGGGCAAGATCATTTCGGACGATCCGCGCGCGCTCGGTGGCGGCGGCGTGATGTTCTCGGCGTTCGAGGACAAGCTTGGCGACGACTACAACGTCGCGCTGTCGAAACAGGAGCTTGTCCTGAGCCGCGACATCGGCAACGACGAGCGACGCGTGGCGCGCGGCGAATATCCGATGCGCATCCCGCAGCTATTCTCCAACTGGCTGGCGCTGAAAACACTACCAGTCAAATTCATCGCGCCGACCGAAGGCCTGCCCTACATCCGGTTCGACTTCGGCGTGCTGAAGGGCGCGCCGCATCCGAATGCGGCACGGCTGTTCATCAACCACTATCTCAGCGAGCAGGTCCAGGCGGCTTACGCCAACGCCGGCCTGATCCCGGTGATATCAGGCGTGCTCGACAAGGCGGGAGAGGCTGGCCAGGAGCTGAAATCGATGAAGCTGATGGGCACCACCAGTCCCGACACACAGCAGAAGATGCAGGACCGGGCGAAGCAGCTCTATCCGTGAGGTGACTTGTCATTGCGAGCGAAGCGAAGCAATCCAGAGCCAAAAAGAAAAGAACTGGATTGCTTCGTCGCTGCGCTCCTCGCAATGACGAAATTATTTGAGTTGTGAGGCAACAATGACCGCCGTCTTCCTCGAAAACGTCAGCCGCGCCTTCGGCCAAGTGCTGGCGGTCGACCGCATCAATCTGAAAGTCGAGGCTGGTGAGTTCCTGACCCTGCTCGGCCCGTCAGGCTGCGGCAAGACCACGACGCTGCGCATGATCGCGGGGCTCGAGGAGAACACCGACGGCCGTATCACCATCGGCAATACCGTGGTCAGTGATGCCGAGCGCTCGCTGTTCGTCGCCGCCGAACGGCGGCGGCTCGGCATGGTGTTCCAGTCCTATGCGATCTGGCCGCACATGACGGTGTTCGACAATGTCGCCTATCCCTTGAGGATCCGGCGGCGGTCGAAATCGGAAATCCGGGATCGCGTGCTCGACGCGCTAGCGCTGGTCGAGATGGAGAAATTCGCCGAGCGCCCGGCGCCGGCATTGTCCGGCGGCCAGCAGCAACGCGTCGCGATTGCGCGCGCGCTGGTGTTCGAACCGGAGGTGCTGCTGCTCGACGAGCCGCTCTCCAATCTCGACGCGCGGTTGCGCACCCAGATGGGTGACGAATTCCGCAAGCTGCAGAAGCGGCTCGGGATCACCAGCCTCTACGTCACCCACGACCAGGAGGAAGCAATGGCGCTGTCCGACCGCGTCGTGGTGATGGAGGCCGGAAAAATCCTGCAGGTCGGCACGCCCGAAGAAATTTACCAGCGGCCGACGAGCCGCAGCGTCGCAGCGTTCTTCGGTGCGCCGAACCTGCTCAATGCCGAGGTCACCGCCTGCCAGCCCGCCGACAACGGTTTCTTCCAGCTCGACGTCAGCGGTCAGGACTGGCGCGGCCGCTGTCGCGCCGCGTCGCGTGTTGCGCCCGGCGCGCGCGTCGACGTGCTGGTGCGTCCTGAGACGATTGCCCTGGGGTCGCAAGCCAATGGGTCGGAAACTCTGCGCTGGAACGGCCGGGTCAAGGACATGGTGTTCCGCGGCTCGCATCGTTCGATCGCGGTCGAAACCGCGGCGCAGGTGCTGCGCGTCGAGGCGCCCTCGCAATATCCGGTCACGCTCGGCGAGAACGTCACGCTGACCGCACCCGCAACGACAGCTTGGGCAATCGAGGCGTAGGCGGGAGCGCGGATGGAATGAACGGATGACTGAGCTGTGCTTGGATTTGATAGATCTGCATCTCGGTTGTCATGCCCCGCTTTAAGCGGGGCATCCAGTAACCCGCAGCGCCAGCGAGTCCGTTTTGAGCTGCGGAGTACTGGATCGCCCGGTCAAGCCGGGCGATGACGAGCTGAGAGTTCTGAACAGAACAACAAGAAAGGGAAATTCGCATGGCCCGCAAACTCAGAAGCAATTCCGATTACGGCAATACGCGCTGGGCGACGCGCCGCGCGCTATGGCGGGCGCTCGGGCTGACCGACGAGGATATGGAGAAGCCGAAGATCGCGGTGGTCAATTCGTCATCCGACCTCGCGATCTGCTACTCGCACCTCGATGGCATTGCGTCGCGCATGAAATCGGCGATCCGCGCCGCGGGCGCCGTTGCCTTCGAGGTCCGCACCACCGCGCCTGCCGACTTCATCACCAGCTGGGGCCACCGCGGCGGCTACGTTCTGTCTGCGCGCGACCTCATCACCAACGACATCGAGGCGCAGGTCGAGGGCGCGCTGCTCGACGGCATGGTGTGTCTCGCATCCTGCGACAAGACCCCGCCAGGCCAATTGATGGCGGCCGGCCGGCTGAATATTCCAACCATCGTGTTCTGCTGCGGCTATCAGCCGAGCGGCCACCACAATGGCCACATCTGCGACATCGAGGATGTCTTTGCGACCGCGGGCGGGCTGCCGTTCGGCAAGGTCTCGATCGACGAGATCAAAGCGATGGGCGATGTCGCGATTTTGGGCCCCGGCGTATGCGCAGGCATGGGCACCGCGAACACGTTGCATGCCGCCTGCGAGGCGCTCGGCATGTCGCTGCCGGGCTCGACGCCGGTGCAGGCAAACTCGACGCGGATGTGGGGTTTTGTCGAGCAGGCGGCGAAGCGCATCGTCGCGATGGTCGAGGACGACCTTAAACCGCGCGACATTCTGACGCCGGAGGCGTTTGAGAACGCGGTGATGGTGATGCTGTGCATTTCCGGCTCGATCAATTCGGCAAAACATCTCGCCGCGGTCGCGCAGGAAGCCGGCTGCAACATCGATATCTACAAGACGTTCGAGAAATACGCCGATATCATTCCGCTGTTGACCGCGGTGCGGCCGAACGGCGATCGCACCACCGAAGAGTTCGAGCACGCCGGCGGCACGCGCGGCATCATGAAACAGCTTGAGCGCTTCATGAAGACGGGTGCGAAAACCGTCAGCAGCGGAACGGTCGGCGATAATTTGCGCGATTTCAAGGTCAGCGACGAAGACGTCATCCGCCCGGTCGAGCGGGCGCTTGGCACTCATCCGACCATCGTCATGCTGCGCGGCAGCCTGTCGCCGGACACCTCGATCGTCAAACTCAGTGTCACCGAGCAGCGCAACCTGCAACTGCGCGGGCCGGCGATCGTGTTCGAAAATGCACAGGACGCGATATCAGGCATCGAGGGCGGCAAGGTGCGTGAGGGCCAGGTCATCGTCGCGCGCGGGCTTGGGCCGAAGGGCACTCCCGGCATGGGCATGGGTTCGGGCATCGTGTTCGCCGTGCTCGGCGCGGGGCTTGCCGGGAAGGTTGCGGTGGTCACCGACGGCCAGCTCTCAGGGCTGACCAATGTCGGCATCACCGTCGCCGAGGTCGCGCCGGAGGCCGCCGCCGGCGGGCCGATCGGCCTCGTCGAGAACGGCGACATCATTTCGATCGACGTCGCCAAGCGCTTCGCCAATCTCGAAGTCAGCGAACAGGAGCTCGCAAAACGGCGCGCCGGGCTGACCAAATGGAGCGGGACCGACGAGCGCGGCTGGCTTGCGATCTACCGCAACCTGGTCGAGCCGGTCGACAAGGGGCGGGTTTTGCGGCGGTAGCGCACGGGGATGCTGACGTCATGACACTCGACGTAGCGGCGCTCCGGGCCGACACGCCCGGTGTCGCCAACGTCCTGCACTTCAACAACGCCGGCGCAGCCCTGCCGCCGCGTCCCGTTCTTGATGCGGTTATGAACCATCTGGCGCGCGAGGCCGCGATTGGTGGCTATGAGGCTGCCGCTGAGGCCGCCGAGCGCATCGACGATGCCTACGACGCGATTGCAGCCTTGATTGGTGCAAACCGGGACGAGATTGCTGTCGTCGAAAATGCGACGCGGGGCTGGGATATGGCGTTCTATGCCGTGCCATTCCGCCGAGGCGACCGCGTTATCACCGCGCGGGCCGAGTATCTATCGAACTATCTTGCCTTCCTGCAGATGAAGGCGCGGGTCGGGATCGAGATCGATGTGGTCGGCAACGATGCGTCCGGGCAGCTCGATCTCGCGGCGCTCGAGCGCGCGATCACGCTGCGGACGAAACTGATCGCGATCACCCACGTGCCGACGCAAAGCGGGCTCGTCAATCCGGCGGCCGAGGTCGGCCGTATCGCCGCCCGCCACGGCGTCTTGTATCTGCTTGACGCCTGCCAGTCGGTCGGTCAGCTCGCAGTCGACGTCAATCAGATCGGCTGCCAGATGCTCGCGGCCACCGGCCGCAAATATCTGCGCGGGCCGCGCGGCACCGGCTTCCTCTACGTGCGGCGCGACACCATCGGCCTGCTTGAGCCGCCTTTCATCGATCTCGACACCGCGTCGTGGACAGAGCCGGAGGGTTACGTCATCCGCGACGATGCGCGCCGGTTCGAAAGTTGGGAGCGGTTTGTTGCGGGCCAGATCGGTCTTGCGGTCGCCGCGCGCTACGCCACTCGCGTCGGCATCGATGCGATCGAGGCACGGGTCAAGGCGCTCGCCGCCGTGCTGCGCGGCGAGCTTGCGAAACGGCCCGGCGTCAGCGTGCACGATCTCGGCGTGGAGAAATGTGGAATTGTGACGTTCCTGAAGGAAGGCGAAACGCCCGACCAGACCCGCGATCGCCTGCGCGCCTTGAACATCAACGTCCATGTCTCGCGGTCACCGCGCGTACCGGCACTCGATTTGCCGAACCGTGGGCTGGACGCATTGGTTCGCGCCAGCGTGCATTATTACAACGACGAATCCGAGGTGGAGCGTCTTGTTGGCGCTGTTGTCGGGTGACGGTCCAATTTCGCCCCCGGCGGGGTCCTTCAACGGAAGGGGCCGGTGCCCCATGCAATCCTCGCCTTGAGCGCCTAAATTCCCGCCCATGGCCCAGGTCGTCACCCCGCTGTCCAAGGAAGTCCCCGCCACGCGGCGATCGGTGCGCGCGCTGTTGCTCGGCGACCGCATCGACACCTCGGGCTTCGATCAGATCGACGTGATCTCGACTGCGCCGGTGACGTTCCGTGCCGGCCACAGCGGGCTCGTTGCCGTATTCCGGTTTGGCGTCGTCGTGCTGTTCGACCTCTCTGTGCTCGAAGCCGATGAGGTGTTGCGCCGCCTGGGCCCGCGCGTGATACGGCCGGTGACGGTTCGGGAAGACGAGACCGCGGTGATCGAGGCGGCGCTCGATCGCGATGAGCAAATTTTGCCGGGCGGCCCGATCCTGTTGAAGTCGGTTACGCCCGAGCATGTCATGGTCGTCGCCGACGCGCTGGCCAAGAGCGTGATCCTGGCCCGCGACGAGCGCGAGGTCGCTTCCGTCATCGAGCGCATCGAGCCGCTGGCACGCGAACTGGCCGAGAAGGGCCGTACGCCGGGCCAGCGCACGGCGATCCTCAAGTACATCGGCAATGCGCTCCTGGTGCAGCATCGGGTGTCGGGCCGTGTCGCGGTTGCCGACAAGCCCGACGCTGTGTGGGACCGGCCGGACCTCGAGCGGCTCTATGCGCGCCTGCAGGATGAGTACGAACTGCGCGAACGCGCGGAAGCGCTGACCCGCAAGCTTGGGGTCATCTCGGACACCGCCGAGGTGCTGACCGACATGATCGACACCAAGCGCTCGCTACGGCTGGAGTTCATCATCGTGCTGCTCATCGTGTTTGAGATCATGTTGACGCTGTTCCAGCTGCTCGTCCCGTTGCACCGGTAGGGTGCGTAACGGCAGCCGGGCCGACCAACGGATTGGCTCGCCGCACAGTGCTTTGGCACCCCGCGCTTTCGCGACGCGCCAGCCGTGCCAAGCTGAGAAACTGGAAGAAGCTCAGCCCCTTGCTGCCGTTTTCGCGTTAACTAATTGATAATCATCAGCTAATGGCCTCAACGGGCGCGTGACCCGAGCGCTGCAGTCGCCGCCCGCCGCGCCGCGACGGGGCTGGCCTGGATTTTGCAACACTTTAGCGCATGGAAACATTCAACGATCTCGATTTCATCTTCCTGCTTATCGATGTCCTCGTGCTCGCAGCCGGGGTGTTTGCCGTCGGCGCTTGGTTTGTCGATCACAGGCGTCATGCCCAGCGCGAACGGGCACGGCCGCCGATGATTCTGCAGGGCAAATAGGCTTCGTTCGGCGCAACCCTCGGCAGGGCCTGCCGGAGTCGCGCGCCGCAAGCCGCGATTGTCTCACAACGCGACAGTGCACATCGCTGTTCTTAAGCCTTCGAACAGGGGCGGAACGAAACACGCCCGAATCGGCGTTTGCTGATTCGCGCCAGTGCGTTGGTCCCTACATCTCGTATCCACCTGCAACGGTCTCACCACATCGGCGATGGCGTTTCGTGTCCGAAACAGCACGCCTCAAGCTAATCCTTAACGTCCGTAGTTCGGCGCAGGACGCGGTTAAACCGCTGTTAACACGTCGAATAGCAATCTTCGAAAAACGCGGAGATTGCTACAATGAAGTCCAGCCACGACGCCCTCGAACGCGATGTCTGCCCGGTGGGCGACGAGATGCTCGGCGCGCTCTATCGCGCCAGCGAGCACGGCCTGCCGGCCCTGATCGATGCGGTGCCGCCGCTGACCCGCGCGATGCTCGCGCTGTTCTGCTACCGGCGCAGCCATCTGCAGCCGTTGGCTTTGGCGATCGCATCGAGTTGCGAGGAGCGCGATCTCGTGCACTGGGGCGCCGCCCTCGGATCGGCGCTCTACATGATGTCGCGCAAACAGGAAACCAAGCTGGCGCCGGTGTCGTCCAGCCGCAGCAAGATCACGCTGCCGAGCAAGCCGCTCGCGACCTTTGCCCGCATCGACCTCGACCCCGATGACGAGATGGACGATGCGGCCGTGGAGACGGCGTGAGCGCCTGCCTGCCCACGCGCGTTGACGCAAGCCCCTGCGGCAACTGGCGAATGCCTGACAGCCCTGCACCGGGAACCTAGCGTTCGCAAATTGAACGGTCTAAAGGTCGCTCATAACGAGTGAGACCAATATGGCCGACCCGATTCCCGACGTTCTTAAGGCATTTTCTGAGGGCGAAATCGTCGTCGTCACCGACGACGAAGATCGCGAAGGCGAGGGCGACTTGATCGTCGCCGCTTCGCTCTGCACGCCGGAAAAGATGGCGTTCATCATCCGCCACACCTCCGGCATCGTCTGCGCGCCGCTGACCTCGGAAGATGCAAGGCGGCTGCGGCTCGACCCGATGGTGGCGCACAACAACTCCGCCCACACCACCGCGTTCACGGTCTCGATCGACTACAAGCCCGGCGGCACCACCGGCATTTCCGCGGAGGAGCGCGCCGGCTGCTGCCGCGCGCTCGCCAATCCCAATGCCGGCGCCAACGACTTTGCCCGCCCCGGCCACATCTTTCCGCTGATCGCGCGCGACGGCGGCGTGCTCTTGCGCTCCGGTCACACCGAGGCCGCCGTCGACCTCTGCAAGCTGGCCGAGCTGCCGCCGGTCGGCGTCATCAGCGAACTGATGAACGAGGACGGCACCGTCACCAAGGGCGAGCAGGTCGTCAACTTCGCCCGCAAGTATGGCCTGAAGCTTGTCACGATCGCCGACCTGATCGCCTACCGCCAGGCGCGTGAAAAGCTGGTTGAACGCGTTTCGACCTTCACCACCGAGAGCCCGATCGGGCAATTGCACGGCTACGCCTACTGCACCCCGTTCGATCCGATCTACCACGTCGCCTATGTCTACAAGGGCGTCGGCAACGGCAAGAACGTGCTGACCCGCTTCCACAAGCCGGATCTGGTGCGCGACCTGTTCCGCGGTACCGCAAGGGTCAAGACGGCACTGGAGTATTTCCGCAAGAACGGTAGCGGCGTGCTGATCTATTTGCGCGACGGCGCGGCCGGCGTTCCGGTGGCTCCCTTGGAGGAGCCGACCTCGGCGGAGGCGATGCGCAACCAGCAATGGCGCGAGGTCGGCGTCGGCGCGCAGATCCTGCGCGACCTCGGCGTCTCGTCGATCCGCCACCTGACCTCGAGCGCTGTGGGTTTCAAGGGCCTCGCCGGGTTCGGCATCGAGATCGTCGAAACCGTGCCGTTCCATGTCGATCCGGACTGACGCGGCGGCCTCGCTGGGCCTTTGCAAGGCCGCGCCGACCCACTAGTTTGCCCGTAATTTGAGGATATTTCGGGTCTCCCGCGCCGCGCGCGGGATCCGCTGCTTGATCAGGAAAGGACATCTCATGAGCGCGCCGGCCGGTGCCCAATCGAAGCATTCGCATTCCGACACCGAAGCGAAGTTCAAGTGGGACGATCCGCTGCTGCTCGACGACCAGCTGACCGAAGAAGAGCGGCTGATCCGCGACACCGCGCGCGCCTATGCCCAGGAGAAGCTGCTGCCGCGGGTCAAGGACGCTTATCTCAACGAGCATACCGACCGCGCGATCTTCACGGAAATGGGTGCGCTCGGGCTGATCGGCGTGACGTTGCCGGAGCAATACGGCTGTGCCGACGCTGGCTACGTGTCGTATGGCCTGATCGCGCGCGAGATCGAGCGTGTCGACTCCGGCTATCGCTCGATGAACTCGGTGCAGTCGTCGCTGGTAATGTATCCGATCTACGCCTACGGCGATGAGAACCAGCGCAAGAAATACCTGCCGAAACTCGCGACCGGCGAATGGGTCGGCTGTTTCGGCCTGACCGAGCCGGATGCCGGCTCTGATCCGGGTGGCATGAAGACCCGCGCCGAAAAAGTGTCAGACGGCTACCGCCTGACCGGCTCGAAGATGTGGATTTCCAACGCGCCGCTGGCCGACGTGTTCGTGATCTGGGCAAAATCTGCCGCGCACGACAACCAGATCCGCGGGTTCATACTCGAGAAGGGCATGAAGGGTCTGTCGGCGCCGAAGATCGAGGGCAAGCTGTCGCTGCGCGCGTCGACCACGGGTGAAGTGGTGATGGACGGCGTGGTGGTGCCGGAGAGCGCGCTGCTGCCGAACGTCTCCGGCCTGCGTGGTCCGTTCGGCTGCCTCAACCGCGCCCGCTACGGCATTGCCTGGGGCGTGATGGGCGCAGCCGAAGACTGCATGCATCGTGCGCGGCAATACACGCTCGATCGCAAACAGTTCAACCGTCCCCTTGCCGCGACGCAACTGGTGCAGAAGAAGCTCGCCGACATGGAGACCGAGATCACGCTCGGCCTGCAGGGCGCGCTGCGCGTCGGCCGGTTGATGGACGAAGGCAAGATGGCGCCAGAGATGATTTCGATCATGAAACGCAACAACTGCGGCAAGGCGCTCGATATCGCCCGCGTTGCCCGCGACATGCACGGCGGCAACGGCATCTCGATCGAGTATCACGTGATGCGCCACGCCGCGAACCTCGAGACCGTCAACACCTATGAGGGTACCCACGACGTGCACGCGCTGATTTTGGGGCGCGCGATAACAGGCATCCAGGCGTTCACGTGAGGGGTGACTCCGGCCTCATCCTGAGGAGCCGCGTAGCGGCGTCTCGAAGGATGAGGCCATCGCCGGGGCGACATCCTTCGAGACGCGATGCTTCGCATCGCTCCTCAGGATAAGGACCGAGGTAGTTGCGAAGGGGAAAACAATGGCTGACGAAGAACAAAAAGAAGAAACCTTCTCATTCAATCGCGACTTCAAGCTGAAGCCGGGCGAGGTCGAGGAGGCCGTGCCGGGCGTGCGGCGGATCGTCTGCAACAATCCCTCGCCGTTCACCTTCACGGGAACCGTCAGCTACCTTGTCGGCCGCGGCAAGGTCGCGCTGATCGATCCGGGTCCCGACGATGCCGCGCATGCCGATGCGATCATGAAGGCGGTCAAGGGCGAGACCATCACGCACATCTTCGTCACCCACACGCACATGGACCATTCGCCGAACACGCCGCGGCTGGTCGCGGCGACCGGCGCAAAAGTCTATGCCGACGGCAATCCGCTGATCTCACGCCGCGTTGGTGGCGATGCCCCGCGCACCACCGAAGGCGGCGGCGATGCGTCGTTCAAGGTCGACGTCAAACTCAAGGACGGGCAGGTCGTCGAGGGCGACGGCTGGAGCCTGCAGGCGGTGTCGACACCGGGACACGCGTCGAACCACATGGCCTACGCCTGGCGCGACAAGAAAATCCTGTTCTCAGGCGATCATGTGATGGGCTGGTCGACCTCGATTGTTTCGCCGCCCGATGGCTCGATGCCCGATTACATGGCGTCGCTGGAAAAGCTGCTGCATCGCGACGAGGATTTGTACTTCTGCGGCCACGGCCCGGAGGTGCGCGACGCCAAGGCGTACGTCGGCTACCTGCAGCGCCATCGCAAGGCGCGCGAGCGCTCGATCCTGCACCGGCTGTCGAAGAGCCCGGCCGACATCCCGACCATCGTGCGCGCAAGCTACATCGGTATCGATCCGCGGCTCGTGCCGGCGGCGGGACGCTCGGTGTTCGCGCATCTCGAAGACCTGGTCGCACGCAAGGTGGTCGCCACCGATGGCGAGCCTGATGTCAACGGCGTCTACCGTCTCGCAGCGCCTTTGGCCTGACGCACCGACGTCGGCGTCGGTTGCTTCTTCGCCGGCTTCGAATTGATGTCGTCGTCGGCCTCGTTGATGTCGTCGATCAGCCTGGTCAATCGCGCGGCGTTGCTGCCAAGATCGTGCTCGAAATAGCGCGACGACGAGCGCAAGTCGATCCGCGAGCCGTCGCCGTCGGGCACGACGCGCACCGCGATGTCCTCGCTGAACCCCATGATCGGCGTATAGGCCACCGCCTCGATCTTGCCCTCGCGGCGCGGAGGCTGCGGCGGCCGCTCGTCGACGATGCGCCATTTGCGGCGCTTGATCAGGTTGAGTGTCGTGTCATAGGCCTGCTGTGCAGGCATATCGAGCGTCACCGGCTCGATGTCGGGATAGGCAGCGTGCTGCAGCTCGGCCGAGTAGAGGCCGGTATAGACGGCGGTGTTGGCGCCGTCGCCGGAGCGCAGCCGCGCCAGCGCCTCGTAGCGCGGCGGGTTGATCGGATCGGTCGTGATGTCGTGGATCGGTGGCAGCGTCTTGTATTTGTAGGCAAGGTAGGCCGGATAGGCGAGGATCGCGACGTCGAGCAACAGCGCCGCGAGGATGCGGCCCATGCCGCGCGAGCCGTTCTGCCAGATCGCAGCGAAGGCGGCGAACGCGACCAGGATCGACAATCCGGCAAAGGCGAGCGCCCCGAAGAAGGTCGCGATGGCGGGCTTGAATTCGAGGAAACCGAACCGGACGACCAGGACTGAGACAATGGTTGCGACCAGCGAAAACACCGCGAGCCTGCGTGCCCACGCCGCCAGGGCCGAGACCGGCTCGGATTGGTAAGGCGCTGAGAACCTGCGGGCCATGCGTCGAGTTTAGCTGAGGGGGCCAGCCGTGTGAAACACGGCTTTCCGGAGATTACAAGACAAAGGTGGGTGGCACTGCGCACAACAAGAGGAAAGGGTCGTCCCCGCGAAAGCGGGGACCCATAGCCCCTGTACTGCTGGTCTGACGCGGCGTCAGACAGAAGCAGGTTCAATTGCTGCCGGCGGTCGCCTCGCTGCTGCTGCGGAGTATGGGTCCTTTGGCGAAAGCAGAGCTTTCGCCAGACTTTCGCGGGGACGACCAAGGACTCCGAACGACCTCACGCCGCGGCCGACGGGAAGCGGTAATCCTTGAACTTCGTCCGCAGGTCGGTCTTCTTGATTTTGCCGGTCGCGGTGTGCGGGATTTCCTCGACGAACTGCACGTCGTCGGGCATCCACCACTTGGCGATCTTGCCTTCCATGAATTTCAGAATCTCTTCCTTGGTCACGGTCTGCCCCTGCTTGACCTGCACGATCAGCAGCGGCCGCTCGTCCCACTTCGGATGATGCATGCCGATCACGGCTGCTTCGGCGATCTTCGGGTGCCCGACCGCGAGGTTCTCCAGATCGATCGACGAAATCCATTCGCCGCCGGACTTGATGACGTCCTTGGAGCGATCGGTGATGCGCATGTACGAATCCTTCTGCACCGTCGCAACATCGCCGGTGTCGAAGTAGCCGTCCTTGTCCAGAATATTGCTGTTGACCTTGTAATAGCCCGCGGAGATCGCGGGTCCGCGCACCATCAGCCGGCCGAAGGTGGTGCCGTCCCACGGCAGTGGCTTGCCTTCGTCATCGGCGATCTTCATCTCGACGCCGAACGGCGGGAAGCCCTGCAGCGCGAGGATGTCGATCTTGGCCTCACCCTTCAGATCGGCGTATTGCGGCTGCAACGCGCCGACCGTGCCGAGCGGGCTCATCTCCGTCATGCCCCAGGCGTGGCGCACCTCGATGCCCATGTCGTCGAACGCCTTGATCATCGAGCGCGGCATCGCCGAGCCGCCGCATACCACCGTCTTCAGGTAAGGCAGCTTGAACTTGTTGGCCTCCATGTACTGCAGCAGCATCAGCCATACCGTCGGCACGCCGGCGGTGTAGGTGACCTTCTCGGTGTCGAGCAGCTCATAGACCGAGGCGCCGTCGAGCTTCGGCCCGGGCAGCACCAGCTTGGTGCCCATCGAGGGCGCCGAGAACGCGATGCCCCAGCTGTTGGCGTGAAACAGCGGCACCACCGGCAGCATGACGTCTTTCGAGCGGGTGCCGAGCGCATCGCCGGAGTTGGCGATCAGGGCGTGCAGCACGTTGGAGCGGTGCGAGTACAGCACGCCCTTTGGATCGCCCGTGGTGCCCGAGGTGTAGCACATCGCGGCCGCGGTGTTCTCGTCGAACATCTTCCAGGCGAAGTCACCGTCGACCTCGGCGATCCAGTCCTCGTAGGCAACCGCGTTCTTGAGCTTGGTCTCCGGCATGTGCGCGCGGTCGGTATAGATGACGTAGCGCTCGACCGTCGGAAGCTTCGCGGCGATCGCTTCCAGCAGCGGCACGAAGGTGAGATCGATCATCACGATGCGGTCTTCGGCGTGATTGATGATCCAGGCGACCTGCTCGGGAAACAGGCGCGGGTTCACGGTGTGGCAGATCGCGCCGATGCCCATGATGCCGTACCAGGATTCAAGGTGGCGCCAGGTGTTCCAGCCGAGCGTTGCGACGCGATCGCCGAGCTTGATGCCGTCGCGCTCGAGCCGCTGCGCCACCTTGAGCGCGCGAGCGCGAATGTTCCGATAATTCGTCCGGTGGATCGGACCTTCGACCGAGCGCGTGACGACCTCGCGATCGCCATGGATGGCCGCGCCATGATCGATCATGCGGCTGCACAACAGCGGCCAGTCTTGCATCAAACCACGCATCGAAAAGTTCTCCTCCTTGGGCGTGCGTCGGGCTAAAGCAGGAAATCTGCTCTCGGCCCCGGAACACGGGAATGGGTTGCCGGCTTTTCTTCAATCGAACCGGTGGGTTGCCAATATTTAGCGCATGTCCCGGAAAAGTGGCTACCGGTTTTCCGGCCCAGGACATGCGCCAGGTCAATGCGGCCGGGTCAGGCCGCAAATGGATGTTTCGACCGTCTTATGTCCAAATCGCCAGCAAACGCCAAGGCGCGGGCAAAGGCCCTGATGTCGCAGCCGCGAGCGGCGGTTTTCGGCATGCTGGCCGTGGTCGCCGTGCTTGCAGCCCCGGCGGCTCTCGCGGGGCCAGGGCATGCGGTCGTGCCGCTGCCGAAGCCGAGGCCGGAGGCTGCGCCAAAGGCCAAGGCTGAACCGGCGGCCGAGGCGGCCCGCGAAAAAGCGGACGACGCTCCAGCGCCCGCCGCGCCGCAGCCATCGTCCTGCCGTCAGGCGCTCACCGAAGACATCGCGATTGCGCCGTCGCTACCCCCGATCAACGGGCCGGGCGCCTGCGGCGGCGATGACATCGTGCGCCTCGAGGCCGTGGTGCTGCCGGACAAGACGCGCGTTGCGCTGAAACCCGCAGCGACGCTTCGTTGCACGATGGCGTCGGCGGTGGCCGACTGGGTGCGCACCGATCTTGTTGCGCTCGCAGCCTCGCTCAACACGACGCTGCGCACGGTCGACAATTTCAATTCGTTCGAGTGCCGCGGCCGCAACCGCGTCGCCGGCGCGCTGCTGTCCGAGCACGGCAAGGCCAACGCGCTCGACGTGCGCTCGGTCCGCTTCGCCGACGGCCGCGAGTTGAAGCTGACCGACCGCGCCGCCGATCGCGTACTGCGCGAGACCGTGCTGCATTCGGTCTGCGGCCGGTTCACGACGGTGCTCGGACCGGACTCCGACTGGTATCACGAGGACCACATCCACCTCGACCTTGCGGCGCGGCGAAACAACTACCGGATCTGCGAGTGGGACGTGCTCGACCCGATGCCGGCGGTTGCGCCGCTGCTGCCGCCGCCGAGGCCGGACGCCGCACCGCCGCGCGAGGCCGCCGACGAGAGCGAGCAACAGGCGGCGAAGTCCGTTTCCGCGACAGGTGATGCCGACGGCAATACGCAGACAGATCCCAAGCCCAAGCAGACAGAGCCGAACGTGGTGCACGAGAACACGGGATCAGTGCGCGCCAAAAGCAAAGGGCGCCCGAAACAGGCGCCCTTGTCACTCAGTCTGCGGAAGTTCTAGCGCATGTTCCGGAAAAGTGGAGACCGGTTTTCCGACAAGAACATGCGCAACCAATAGCTAGAACGACGTCGCTTGGGCCTGGCCGAGCGCGACCTTCGAATTGATCGGCGAGTCGCCACTATGCGGCTCGAGCACCACGACCACCGTGCCGACCTTGACGCGATTATAGAGATCGATCGCGTCCTCGTTCAGCATGCGGATGCAGCCCGACGAAATCGACGCGCCGATATATTCCGGCTGATTGGTGCCGTGGATGCGGAACAGCGTGTCCTTGCCGTTGGCGTAGAGATACATCGCCCGCGACCCCATCGGATTGTCGGGGCCGGGGGCCACGAACTTCGGCACACCGAGCCGCTCGATCTCACCCGGCGTCGGATGCCAGGCGGGCCACTCGGTCATGCTGCCGATCTTGGCAATGCCGGACCACGCCATCGCCTCTTCGCCGACCGTGATGCCGTAGCGGATCGCCTTGCCGCCATCCTGCACGTAGTAGAGGTAGTGGTTGTCGGAATCGACCACGATCGAACCCGGCGCTTCCTTGCGATGATAGTCGACGATGGCGCGGCGGAAGATCTGCGGCACCGGCGAGTTCACGTAAGAAATCTTCGCGAGATATTCCTTGTCGCGCGGCTTGAAGTTGGCATCTGCGGTGGGCTCGTACGCGGTCTGCATACATCCCGCGAGCAGGGCACCCGCAAGCAACACACTGAACACCGTTGCCACGGACTTGGCTGACGTCGAAGGCACCATTGCTCATTCCCAAATACTAAAGCCGACGGTGGACACGCACCGTCTCGGGCAGCCCCCCAGCCGCCAATTCCAAGAAAGCAGTATCGCAAAAAACGGCCATATTTCCAGCACTTCTGCGCCGCTTTCGCGATGCGAGACGAACCTGTGGCATATTTGCCGCAAAACGTGTGCTCAAAGGTAGGAAATTAGGCAGAAATTAACTTTGTTCTCACGGCCGCGTGATCGGACTTCGAGAGCCTGTGGCTGGAGGCGTGGGTACGCATGTTCTTCACTGATGTCCAAGCCGGCACTTCGACAGGAGCGGCCGCCAGCTCACCTTGCCAGAATCGTCGTCGTGTGCGGACCTTGTCGAGCATCGCGACATCGCGCGGTCGTCGTTGCCTGCCAGAACTTTCGCCACCGGCGTTTTCGAAAGAATTCCGCATGCTTGCTGCCTTCGTGCCCACGGCCACCGCGCTGCGCAGGATCGAGAATCTCGACGGCTCGACACTGCCGGCGGACACGGTGTGGGTCGATCTGGTGCGGCCGACGCCGGGCGAGGACAAGCTGATCGAGAAGTTGATCGGCGTCGAGATTCCGACCCGCGAGGAGATGCAGGAGATCGAGATTTCCTCGCGGCTCTATATCGACCATGGCGCGCGCTATATGACAGCGACGTTGATGTGCCAGTCGGACACGGCCCCGCGCACCACGGCGGTGACGTTCATTCTCGCCAATCATCGCCTCGTCACCGTGCGTTACGACGATCCAAGGCCGTTTGCGATCGTCGACCACAAGCTGTGCCGGTCCTGCGCGCCGCAGATTTCCGGCGAGATGGTTTTGATGGAATTGCTGGACGCGGTGATCGACCGCTGCGCCGATATTCTGGAGCGCGCCGGCGGTGACGTCGACCAGGTCTCGCACGATATCTTCGAGCCGGAGAGCGAACGCCACGGCCACGCCAGGGTGTATGCCGACATCCTGATTGCGATCGGGCGCAAGGGCGATCTGACCTCGAAGGTGCGCGAGAGCCTGGTCTCGATCGGCCGGCTCGTCACCTTCGTGGCCGCCGCGGTCGATGGCGTGAAGTGGTCGAAGGAGATGCGCGAGCAGCTCAAGACCATGCAGCGCGACGTCGCCTCGTTAACCGACCACGCCACCTATCTTGCCAACAAGATCCAGTTCGTGCTCGACGCCATGCTCGGCGTCGTCAATCTCGAGCAGAACAACATCATCAAATTGTTCTCGGTGATGGCTGTGGTGTTGATGCCGCCGACACTGATCGCCTCGATCTACGGCATGAACTTCAGGAATATGCCGGAGCTCGAGCATCCGCTCGGCTATCCACTGGCTCTGCTTAGCATGGTGCTCGCCGCCGTACTGCCCTACGTGTTCTTCAAGTGGAAGCGGTGGCTGTAGATGACTGTCGCCACGGCCGATCCGACGCGGCGAGGGGCGGCAGTTTCCGTGTTGCGAGTGCTGGCGATCTGGCTCATTTCGCGCGGCCTGGTCGCGCTCGGTACGGCGTTCGGCAAGACATACATTCCCTACGGGCAGGGTGACTGGGAGGCCGGGCCTGCCTGGTATCATCGGCTGCTGCGTTGGGATTCCGAATGGTACAACATCATCGCCTCGCAGGGGTACAGCTACACCGGTGATCCCAACGCGGCGCAGTCCGTCGTGTACTATCCCCTGTTTCCGCTGCTGGCGCGGGGGCTTTCAGCGATCACCGGCCTCGCGACAACCGATGCGCTGCTGATCGTTGCCAATGTTGCTTCGCTCGCCGCGGTGCTGCTGCTGCACCGTTTTGTTCGGGGGCAGTTCGGAGAGCGGATCGCATTCCTCACCGTGGCGCTGTTGAGCTTCTTTCCGGCCTCGGTCTTCCTTTCGGTTGGCTACACCGAGCCACTGGTACTGCTGTTGATGGTCGGCTTCTTTCTGATGCTGCAGCAGCAGCGGTTTGTCGCTGCGGCGTTGCTCGCGGGCCTCGCCGCAGCGACACGCTCGAGCGGCCTCATGCTGGTGCCGGTATTGGTGTACGAGCTGTGGCGGCACCGCGAGCCGAGGTTGTTCTTCCGCGACGTGGTGCCGCTGGCGCTGCTGGCATCGGCCGGCCTGTGGCTGTTCATGCTCTATCTCGGCGTGACCTTCGGCAAGCCGCTGCTGTTCTCCGAAGCGCAGGCGGCGTTTCAGGGAGGCACCACGCTGCCGCAACGCATCTTCGCTGCGCTCACATTGCAGCCGCTGCTTTTGCTGAGCAACCTCGCGGAAGTCGGCCCCGCAGCGCTTGATCAATGGATCTTTCTGATCATCATCGCTCTGCTTGCATGGGCCTGGTTCAAGCTCGAGTCCGCGATGGCATTGTTCGCGTCCCTCGTGGTGTTGTTGCCGTATCTGACGATCAGCGGTGGGCCACAGGGATTTATCGGCATGGCGCGCTACAACCTGGTGTCATTCCCGCTGTTCATCGCGGGCGCGATATTGCTCCAGCGGGCGCTCTGGCTGACGCCGGCGGTGATCGGTGTCTTTGGCGGCTTGCTGTTCTTCTACGCTGCGCTGTTCTCGCAGTGGCAGTGGGTCGGGTGAGTGGTGGAGGTGGCCTCCTCATGAACAATCGTGCTGCATCCGGACTGCTTGCCGTCGACAAGATGGGCGGCAAGGTGATTTTTCTCGATCCGGCGAACTACGCAACGATGCAGGTGCTCGACGACTTCGAGCGCACCCCGCACGAGCTGCTGATAATCAGGCAGACCGATACGGCTTTCATTCCGATCTTTGGCAACGGCGTCCACGGCCGCAATCCGAAGCCGGGGCATTTGCTGTCCGTCGTCGATCTCAAGACCAGGACGCACGACGGCGACATCGACCTGTCGCCCTTGATCGCACCGCATGGGCTGCAGCTGGCGCCGGACGGCTTTATTTACGTCACCTGCGAGAACAGCGGCGTCGTTGCGATTGTCGATCATCTGCGCCGCGAAGTGGTCGGGGTGATCGAGACCGGCTCGCCCAATGCGCATCGGCTGGCGCTCGCGCCTGGCGGACGCGCGCTTTACACCGAGAACGAAGAGGATGCCTCGATCTCGGTGCTTGACCTGCCGACGCGCAAGCTGGTGCGGCAAGTGCCGACGCCGCATCCCCTCGCGGGGATCGCGATCTCACCCGATGGCAAGCTTCTCGTCGCCGTCTCCGACACCGAACCGGTGCTGTTCTGGATCGATACCACGAACCACGAGCTCGTCAGCACGGTTGCGCTCGAAGGCGTGCCGCGGCCCGCACAGATCGCGCGGTTCAGCCCGGATGGCCGCGTGCTGCTGATCACCAGCGTCGCCGGCGGCACCGCGACGCTGATTGATCCGCCGTTCGGGCGGCAGGTGACGTTGCCGGTCGGCAAGCAGCCGATGGACGCCACCTTTCACAACGGCCTGCTGTTCGTCGCCTGCCAGGGCGACGGCAGCGTCCACGTCATCGATGTCGCGGAGCGAAAGTTGCTGCGAAGCTTCGCGGCTGGCGTCGGTTGCGAGACGCTGGGTTTCTTCTGAGCTTCACTCGCAAACCTCAATGATGCCCGCCGCCCGCATCTCCGCCGCCGCCATCGAAGAAGCCGCCGTGATGACCGGCGTCGCTGCCGATCGAAGAATGATCGCCCGGCCCCCATGAAATATCGCGGGTCAGTAAACGTGCATCGCTCGTGCCGCTGAAGTCGCCGGCGTCGGAGCCGCCCGGCCGGCGCCGGTTGCGGCCGCTGCGCATGATGAAGACCATGACGGCGATCGACACCACCGCCACTGCGCATGTGTACCAATCGATGCCACTCAGATCGATGCCAAGGAATTGGGCCGGCATATCGCTCACCGTCGCCGCGTGAGGTGGATGCGGTGACTCATACATGCTGCCCGCCGTTGATGTGGATCTCGGCGCCGTTGACGTAGGACGCGGTCTCCGCGCACAGCGCGTAGATCACGCGCGCCACCTCGTCGGGCGTGCCGAGCCGGCCGAGCGGAATCTGCGGGATGATTTTCTCCTCGGTGCCTGGCGAAAAATCGACGTGTCGATCTCGCCGGGCGCGATCGCGTTGACACGCACGCCCTGGCGGCCGAAGTCGAACGCCATTTCACGGGTCAATGCGGCCAGCGCCGCCTTGGACGTGGCGTAGGCCGCGCCGGCAAACGGATGCACGCGCGAGCCCGCGATCGAGGTCACGTTGACGACCGAGCCCTGCGCCGCCTTGAGCTCTTCCAGCAATCCGCGCGCCAGCATCACGGGCGCGAAAAAGTTGACGTTGAACACATGGGTCCAGGCGTCGACGTCGGTCTCGATCGTTCCCATTCGTGAGCCGCCTTCGCCCTTCGGCGAGATCGCAGCGTTGTTAACCAGCGCCTGCAGCTTGCCGTCGGTAAGGCGCTGTCGGATCTCCTTGATCGCGCGCGTCGTGTCGTCGTGGTCGGCAAGGTCAACCTGGATGTGATCCTCAGGTCCTGCGTCCCACGGGCAGGCTTCCGGGAAAGCGTGCCGCGACAGCGTAATGACGCGCCAGCCGGCGCTGGAGAAGCGGATCGCGGTGGCGTGGCCGATACCGCGGCTCGCGCCGGTGAGCAGCAAGGTTCGGCGCGGAATGTTGGAGGAGGGCATTTAAGGATAAAGCCGGGTCTTGGCCCAGGCGGCATCCGCCGACGGCCGCCGGAATACGATGCGGTCATGCAGACGGAACGGGCGGTCGTGCCAGAACTCGAACTCGAGCGGTGCGATGCGCCAGCCGCTCCAGCCCGGCGGGCGCGGCACTTCGCCGACGAGATGCTTTGCCGCGACGACAGCGATCGCCTGCTCGAAAGCGAAGCGGCTCTCCAGCGGCTGGCTCTGCTTGCTGGCCCACGCGCCGATCTGGGCCTGCTTCGGCCGCGTCGCGAAATAGGCGTCCGCCTCGGCCGGCGTCACGGTGGTGACGGCGCCGCGGATGCGGACCTGCCGCCTCAGCGATTTCCAGTGAAACACCAGCGCGGCCTTCGGATTGGCCGTGAGTTCGCGGCCCTTGGCGCTGTCGATGTGGCTGTAGAATACGAAGCCGCTCTCATCGAATCCCTTCATCAGGACCATGCGGGCATCAGGCATGCCATCAGCATCGACAGTCGCCAGCGTCATCGCCGTCGGGTCGTTCGGCTCGGCCTTGACTGCGTCATTAAACCACTCCGAAAACAGGCGAAATGGCTCCGCACTCGCGGTGAAATCATCTGTTGTTAACGAGTTCCGGTCTTTGATGGTCGAAGTGTCTGCCATTGGCACGAAAATACCTAGACTGGAGTACCGAGTTGCGTTCGCTGTGGTCCAGCGGAGTGTTGCGTCCCCCTTATAAAGGATGGGATGTCCTTCGCCTATCTGGCAGGGGCTCGCGGACCGCTTTCATGGCTGCGACGTGCGGCCTTTTTCTTGGTCCCGTTCTTGGCGCCTGCTCGATCCCGATCGGTACCCTGTTCAACAAGAACGATCCCGATATGACGGGAACGATCGACCCCGTCGGCAATGCGATGGCGGCGATGGAGCCGCAGATCACCGGGATGCCGGAGGCCGACCTCGTGTTCGCTCGGGCAGCCGCGACCGACGTACTGGCCAAGGGCGGCAAGGATGTCAGCCAGGACTGGGAAAATCCGGCGACCGGCGCGCGCGGTTCCGTGACGCCATTGACGTCAGCCTATACCGAGAACGGCAACACCTGCCGCGAATTCCTGGTCAGCCATGTCCAGGGCAAGGCCGAGACCTGGCTGCAGGGCGATGCCTGCCGGTTCGCGACCGGGCAGTGGCAGGTTCGCACCCTGAAACCGTGGAAGCGCGGGTAAGAGCCCCCTGCATTGGCCGTCACGCCGGCGTTGCAAAAATGCCACGTTGACCCCACCTACATCCGGGGAGCCCATCATCTTTGTTTGGGCCGTTTCGATTCGTAACGGTTTCCGGCCGACGATGAGGCCGGAGCCGATGGGGAGACATGTTCATGCGAGACCCCTACGAGGTTTTGGGGGTGAAGAAGTCTGCGAGCGCCGCCGAGATCAAGAGCGCCTTTCGCAAGCTCGCCAAGAAGCACCATCCGGACGCCAACAAGAACGATCCGAAGGCGGCAGCGCGCTTCGCCGAACTCAACTCGGCCAACGAGATTGTTGGCGATGAGGACAAGCGCAAGCGGTACGACTCCGGCGAGATCGATGCCGAAGGCAAGCCGCGCTTCCAGGGCTTTGCCGGCGCGGGCGCCGGTCCCGGCGGTTTTCAGCGCGGCTTTTCCCGCGACGGCTTTGAGACGTTCTCGTTCCGCACTGGCCCCGGTGGCGGCGGCGGCGGTGGTGGTGCCGGCGGCTTCGAAGACGTCCTGCGCGGCATGTTCGGCGGCGCCGGGCCACGCGGCGGCGCGCGGTCGTTCGAGTTCGACGCGGCCGATGTCGGCGGTGCCGACCTCGATTTGAGCGCGACGCTTGCGATCTCGCTCGAGGACGCTGTGAACGGCGGCGAGAAGCTGGTGCGATTACCGACCGGCAAGGAGCTCAAGGTCAAAATTCCAGCCGGCATCGCCTCGGGACAGACCATCCGCCTGAAAGGGCAGGGCCAGGAGGTCCAGGGTCATCGCCCCGGCGATGTCCTGATCACGGTGACGTTCGCGCCGCACCCGCTGTTCAAGGTCGACGGCACTGATTTGCGCGCGGAGATTCCGGTCACGCTCGACGAAGCCGTGCTCGGCGCGAAAGTGCGCGTGCCGACGCTGGCGGGCGCGGTCGAGTTGTCGATCCCGAAGAACACCTCGAGCGGCCGTACTTTCCGACTGAAAGGCAAGGGCCTGCCGGCGAAGGGCAAGGCCCCAGCCGGCGATCTGTTCGTGATCGCAAAGATCGTCTTGCCCGACGGCAACGACGCCGAGCTCGAAGCGCTGATGGAAAAGTGGCGCACCACCAAGCCGTACAATCCGCGCAGCGGGATGTGAGGGGGCGGCGATCAGGCAGGCAGATAGGCCTTGGCGAGGCCAATCACTGCCTTGGCGGCCGGAATTCCAACGCTGCTGACGATCGGAATGGCATAGGCGGTCAGGAACTTCCGAAGCGTCCCGGCATCGAACGGCCAGACCGGCAGTTCTTCGATCACCGCGCCAATCTTGCGCAGCCTTCGACCAGTTCCTCGTCGTCCTTCGAGATCGATCCCGATGGGAGCTGCAAGCGCAGCCGATCCAGTTCGCGCCGGATGCGCTGCGCGACCTCGCCCAGCAGCTGCCGTTTGTTCTTGAGCATGCCGCCGCGAAACGGCAGCAACGGTGCCATGAAAACCACCGGACCAAGGCACAGATAGGCAGCTACCGCGGCCGCGACGAGAAACTCCAGCGGCAGAGGCACGGTCAGATAATGATGTGAGACGGCGATCAGCAGAACGACGTTGAAGCCGATCAGCGTCAGCCCATACTGATTGCGCAAACCGATCTCGCCGACCGGCCGCAATCCGCCGGACCGGTCGGGATGCAGTGGCAACATATGCAGTTCGGAATGAGCGACGACATCTCGCAGGAACAGCGAAATGGCAATGCTCCGCAGTACGTAGATCGGCACCAGCGCATAAAAGAGAAATATGCAAAGCAGAAACACGACACCGACCGGCAGGAGCCGGCCGTCCTGCGCGATCCAGAACCCAACGCCCGCCGGCGAATAAGCGATGTAGTTGACGCAGGCGATGGTTGCTCCGACCGCGACGCCGAGCAATTGTCCCGAGATGTTGACGATGCGAAAGCGCTTTCGCCAACGCTCGTTCAGGCTGCGCCTGTCGCGCTCCGAAATTGTGACGGTGCCGTCGGATTGCACGGCTCGCAGGGATTGGACGAGAATGTTCTGATCGTTGATCGTCAGGATCATCAGGCAGGGGAACGACACCAGGAACATGAAGAGGATGTTCAGGTCGCGCAGAAACGGCAGCGGATGTCCCGGGCTCGGCGTGACGACCGAAAACGGCGCGCATAGTGCGAGTGCAAATAGCGGTACGAACGTCAGCGCGACGGAAACGGCGTAGATCTTTGTCGAGACAAAAGAGCCCGTGAAAACGAGGCGATCGAGCACCGCAAACGCGTGATGGACGGCTGAGCCCGATGTCGTCGCCAGGTCCATCGTCCAAATCTTCGTGGCCGGTTGGCTCAGTTCGGCGGTTGCGACCGACATCGCTCGATCCCTTCGTCCGTAAAGAGTTGTCAAGGTTACGATAAGCACCCGTAGATTGCAATGAAGCGTCGTGCCGCTGGCCGCGACAATGCTGTCTCCGGTTGGGTATGTGCTTCGCGGCGGTGGTGGCTTTTTCGGCGGGGGCGGATACGCTCGCCTGATCGATCGGGCATTTCCGGAAAAGGGGTACCGGCTTTCCGGACACGATCGTGCTCAATCGGAACTGCAGGAAGCGCCCCATGAGTGACAGCAAGACCGTACGCGTCGTCGAGCTCGTGACCCGCGACAACGGCATGATGGATGAGACCACCGTCGCCAAGCTGAAGAGCGACCTCGACGCTGCCGAGGCCGCGAACGTGCGCGCCGTCGTCCTCGTCGGGACTCGCCCCGGCTTCTTCATTCGCCATTACACGCTCGATGTTTTGCTCGAACGTGGCGAGGCCATGAACAAGCAGGGCGTCGCGTTCAATGCGGCGCGGCCTGCACCGGAACGTCCATTCCACGAACTGCTGCGGCGGATCGAGACCATGCCGATTGCCGTGATCGCGGCGATCAACGGCACCGCGATGGGCGGTGGCTTCGAGCTGGCGCTCGCCTGCGATCTGCGCATCGCGCAATCAGGCGATTTCCTGATTGGCCTGCCGGAAGTCAATCTCGGCATCCTGCCGGGCGCCGGCGGCACGCAGCGGCTGCCGCGCCTGATCGGCGAAGCGCGCGCGCTGGAGTTGATCATGCTCGGCCGCGCGCTGCCGCCGCGCGAGGCCTTGGCGACAGGCCTCGTTCATGAGGTGGTGGGGGATGCGCGCGCTCGTGCGCTGGAGCTCGCGGCGGCTGTCGCCGCGCGTCCGGCGCATTCGATCGCGGCGGTCAAGCGCCTGGTCCGCAACGCCACCGCGCGCCCGCTGGTCGAAGGCCTGAACGAGGAGCGCACGCTGTTTGCCGATGCGCTCGGGCGCACCGAGACGCTGCGCCACATGCGCGAGGCGGTCCACGGCTCGCGAAAGATCGAGGACGAGCCGCCGCACGACTGATGCGATGGACAAGCTGGCGCCCGCGACGCGCGCGACCTTGGAATAACGACAGCCCGTTCGAGGTCGCCGGTCCGCGTGTTCGGGAACAGCTGGTGGCAAAAATTACTACTTGACTCTACCAACTAGTAGGTAGATATGGCATCCGCCAAAGCGAACCTTGGAGGATGCGATGAAACCCGAAGTATTCTGGCTCACGGCCACTATCTTGATGACCGCCCTGTTCTGGGTGCCTTACGTGCTCAACCGCATTGCCGTCTGTGGTTTGTCGGGCACCCTGTCGGGCAACATCCCGGATATGAACCTTCTTTCGGGTTGGGCGCAGCGCGCCGCCCGGGCCCATCAGAATGCCATTGAAAACCTCGTCCTGTTCGCGGTGCTCGTGCTGATCGCGCAAATGCAGGGCGTCGCGCCGACACTGCTCGCCGCCGTGACACAGGTCTATTTCTTCACGCGCCTCGTCCATTTCATCGTTTACACCGTGGGTCTGCCGGCATTGCGGACGCTGACCTTCACGGTGGGCTGGGTCTGCCAGATCGTACTGATCCTGGCGATCTTCAAGCTGATCTGAAGGCGGCGGCAAATGGTTTCGGACGAACAAAATCCAGCCGTCCTGATTGCCGGGATCGGCGAGGGTTTTGGCCTGTCGCTGGCCAAGATCTTTGCCGGAGCCGGTTACGACATCGTTGGCCTGTCGCGCAGTGGCCGCGCCGATGCGGCGGCGGGCGCTTTGGCCGCAGCGCGAGGACGCGCCTACGTCTCCCTGACCTGCGACCTTGCCGTCGATGGTGCTGTTGCGCACGCGTTGGCGCCCCACGCCGGGCGCATCGACGTCGCGATCTACAACGCCCACCATTTCCTGTTCGCCCCGTTTCTCGAGATCGGCGCCGGCGCGTTTGCGCAAGCCCTGGCGGTCAATTGCGAGGGTGCGGTCTCGGTAGCCCGCGCGCTGCTGCCTGCAATGCTGGCCCGCGGACGGGGCACGCTGATCATGACTGGCGCAACGGCGGCCCGGCGCGCAACGGCCGGCTTTGCCGCCCTTGCGGCCTCGAAGTTCGCGCTACGCGCGGTGGCGCAATCGCTCGCTCGCGAATTTGGCGCCAAGGGCATCCACGTCGCGCACGTCATCGTGGATGGGTTGATCGACGAGCCGCAGACGCGCCTGCGGTTTCCCGACAGGCATGGTGCGCTGATGGAAGGTGACGAGCTTGCCGCGGCCTACCTGTCGATCGTCCGCCAGCCGCCGAGCGTCTGGACGCACGAACTCGATCTGCGACCTGCTGGAGAAAGGTTCTAGCCATGGATGAGCTGCTCAACGCAGATTTCACGCAACGCGTCGTGATCAATTCGAATGCCGAGCCGTGGCAGCCATCGCCGTCGCCGGGTGTCGCGCGCCGCAAGCTCGATCGCATCGGCGGCGAGGTCGCGCGGGCAACATCCATTGTGCGCTATGCGCCAAACAGTTCGTTCCCGCCGCACCGCCATGATGAAGGCGAGGAATTCCTGGTGCTGGCCGGCGTGTTCTCGGACGAGCACGGTGACTATCCGGCCGGCACCTACATTCGCAACCAGCCCGGAAGTGTGCACGCGCCCCGAACCGGCCCCGGCTGCATCATCTTCGTCAAGCTCAGACAGATGGATGCTCAGGATTCGGCCCGCGTCGTGCGAATGCAAGCCGAGCTGTCGTGGGAGACGCTCGATGCGCGGGGTGCGCGAAGGGCGCTGCTGCATGCCGATCCGATGTCGCGCGAAACGGTCGCGCTGGAGCAGGTGCCGCCCGGTTATGCTGGCATCCCTACGATTTGCCCGCGCGGCGAGGAGATCCTCGTTCTGCAAGGTGCGCTTGCCGATGAGCACGGTGAATACGGGGAGGGCTTCTGGATTCGCAATCCGGCGGGTTTCCTGCGCACCTTGCGATCCGCAGGCGGGGCGCGCTATTGGGTCAAGCGAGGTCACCTGCCGTGACCGGCGTCAAACCAGCTGCGAGAAATGGCCGCCAAACCCGTTGCACCCAATGGTGATACCGCGCAGCGGTTGATCGATGTCGCCATGGAGCTGATCCAGACGCGCGGCTTCAGCGCGATCAGCTACCAGGATCTCGCGGACCGGCTCGGCATTCGCAAGGCGAGCATCCACTATCACTTTCCCTCCAAGACCGACCTCGGTGTTGCAGCGCTGCGAGCTTACGTCGGCGGCTTCGAGGCGGCACTTGCGGCAATCGACGCCAATCCCCGCCTGAACTGCGCCAAACGGTTCGATCAGTACTGCGAGCCGTTTCGCGCCCTGGCGGCGACGCCCGACAAGGTCTGCATGTGCGGTGCGCTCGCCTCCGAACTGTTTGCGTTGCCGGAGCAGATGCGGCCGTTCATCAAGGCGTTCTTCGCCATGCACGAGAGCTGGCTGACGGCGCTCGTCAAACACGGCACGAAGAGCGGCGAGTTTCGCCGGATCGCGGCGCCCGACAAGGTCGCGCACATGATCTTTTCCGCATTGCAGGGCTCGCTGATCGTGCGACGAACCGTCGGCGAGCCAGCCAAGACCGAAGCAGTCATTGCGACGTTGCGGGCAACGCTGCTGCAGCCTTGAAGCCTCGCGATCAGACGCGACCTAAATCCGGCCGAGCAGCACCAGGATCAACAGGATCACGACAATCAGCCCGAGCCCGCCGCCGCCGTAGTAGCCGGTGCCGTAAAACGGCCCGCCGCCAATGCCGCTGAATCCGCCAAGCAGCGCAATCACCAAAATGATCAGAATGATCGTACCAATGCTCATCTGAAGCCCTCCTCCGAGACCGACGACGTTCTAGTTCCCGTCGTCAATCGCCGGAGGCGGTTCCGGTTCCATTAGTTTCGGTGGGCGACATGCGCGCCGCGCGGGACCTATTTCGTCTTGAGGTCGTTCTTCTCGACCTGGTCGTAGACCAGGGTCGCGACCTGCTGCAGCTTGTCGCGATCGGCCGGCCCGCACAACGCGTAGCCGACCCCGCTATCGCTCCAGAACATCGAGGCGTCGGTGCGCTTGGTGGTGTACCGCATCTGCATGTCGGCCGTCTTGGCGCGCGACGAGTAGACCGTGAAACGCTCGCCGGTCGGCCCCTCATACATGAAGAACGCCGCCGGACCGTCGGGGCCCGGCAACAGCCGGCCACCGACCAGTTTCAGCCCGGCCTTGTCGAGCTGCGGCGGCGTCACCTGGTAGCCGACCCGCTTCGACAGCCACTGCTGCAGGTGATCGCGCTCCGAGCCTCCGACCTCGACCGGATGCCGCACCTCGACGACATAGAGCCGGTGCGCGTCGAGCGCATCTTCGGTGAAGTTCGCATAGGCCGACGGCGTCGCGGCGACGCCATGCATGGTCCAGCCGATCGCGCCGCCTGAGACGAACGCCAGCGTCGCTGCCGCGACGGCACCGTACATCCAGCGCCGCGGCCGGCCGATGATCCGTTCGATCTCGAGTCGCTTCGGAATCGCCTCGTCGATCACGCCGCCGTAGCGCTGCTGCAGTTGCGCCGCTATCGCGCGCCAGCCCGCGACCCGCGCCGCGTCGTCCGGATGCGACTTCAGCCACGCCTCCACATTGGCGCAGCGGTCGTCGGGCAATTCGCCGTCGACATAGGCGTGAAGCTCGTCTTCCGTGACGGGCAGATTGAGCTCTTTCATCATCGTCTTCCTTCGAACCTGCTTCGCGCGAATTACTTCACGCGTCTAAGCGGCGGACGCTCCCCTTCGATCACCGACTTGACGTGGGCGCGGGCCCTTGCGAGCCGCGACATCACTGTTCCGATCGGTACGCCCTGAATGTCGGCGACCTCGCGGTAGGACAATCCTTCCAGCACCACGAGCAGCAGCACCGAGCGCTGGTCCTCGATCAAGCTGCCCAGCGCCCGCTCGATGTCGCGGCTCTCCGCTTCGGTGCCGCCGGCCTCGGCGGCATCGTCGGGAAGCTGCATCAGCGTCGGCCGCCGCGCCATCGAGCGGCGGCGGTTGCGGTTCAGGTTGGTGAGGATCGTGTAAAGCCAGCTTCGCAAATCTCCGCCGTGAAATAACCTTTCCGAACGCAAGGCGCGTACCAACGTGTCTTGCACCAGGTCGTCGGCAATATCGACGTCGCGCGTCAGTGCTCTCGCGTAGCGCCGGAGCGCCGGAATCATCTCTTCCACACTTTGACGAAAGTCGACCATAACCGATCCCGGGTTCAAGTTCCCTGTTAGCATAACACCCTGAGGGAAAAGCTATTCCTCGCCGCAGGCGCGGGGACCACGCGAGAGCGGTCAACTTGAAGGCCGATAGGCGCTGTGCCATTAACTTCTGTGTGGCGCGCAGGCGGAATCCGGCAAAGAACCGTCAAAAAGAGGGATCGGAATGGCTGAATCTGGCGCTCTGATGCGCGGCAAGCGCGGCATCGTGTTTGGGGTCGCGAACAACCGCTCGATTGCCTGGGGAATAGCCAAGGCCTGCCGCGCCCAGGGCGCCGAGCTGGGTTTCACTTTCCAGGGCGATGCGCTGAAAAAGCGCGTCGAACCGCTGGCGGCCGAGGTTGGCGGTATCCTGTTGGGGCATTGCGACGTCACTGAACCGGACACCATTGATGCGGCCTTTGCCGCCGCGGCCAAGGCCTGGGGCGCGATCGACTTCGTCGTCCACGCCATCGCGTTTTCCGACAAGGACCAGCTGTCCGGCCGCTATGTTGAGACCACGGCGGACAATTTTTCCAGGACGATGCTGATCTCCTGCTACTCGCTGACCGCGATTGCCCAGCGCGCCGAGAAGCTGATGACCAATGGCGGCTCGATCCTGACGCTGACTTTCTACGGCGCCGAGAAATGGATGCCGCATTATAATGTGATGGGCGTAGCCAAGGCTGCGCTCGAGGCGTCGGTGCGCTACCTCGCCGCCGACCTCGGCGAGAAGAACATTCGCGTCAACGCGATCTCGGCCGGCCCGATCAAGACGCTCGCCTTCGCCGGCATCGCCAACTCGCGTTATCTCCTGAAATGGAACGAGTACAACGCGCCGCTCAAGCGAACCGTGTCGATCGAGGAGGTCGGCGACAGCGCGCTCTATCTGCTTAGCGATCTGTCGCGCGGCGTCACCGGCGAAATCCACCACGTCGATTCCGGCTACCACGTCGTCGGCATGAAGCGCCCCGACGCACCCGACATGACGCTCGCCAACGACAAGGATTGATTTTTTTCCGCTCATTCCCGCGAAAGCGGGAATCCAGCGGCGGCAAGAGTGATCTCTCGTTGTTTGGCAAAGACTGGGTCCCCGCTTCCGCGGGGACGAGCGGAAGGCGAAGTCCCTCTGATGCCGACGATCTACCATATCAGACACGGCGAGACCGACTGGAACGTCGAGGGCCGGCTGCAGGGCTGGCGCGACCTGCCAATGAACGCGCGCGGCCTGACACAGGCCGCCGCGGCCGCGGGCATCCTGCAAGATTTGTTCGCGCGCGAAGGTAAATCGCCCGATGATTTCGGCTATGTGTCGAGCCCGCTGACGCGCGCGACCACGACGATGCGGATCGTGCGCACCGAACTCAAATTGCCGGTCGAGGATTTTGCCCGCGACGACCGCCTGCGCGAGATCGGCTACGGCACCTGGGAGGGCCAGACCCTGCGCGAGATGCAGGAGCGCGATCCGGTGGCCTTTGCCAGGCGCACCGCCAACAAATGGGAGACTGCGCCGCCGTCCGGCGAGAGCTACGCCCATTTAGCTGCGCGTGTAAAAGCCTGGTACGAGACGCTGACCGAGGACACCGTCGTCGCCGCCCATGGCGGCACCACACGCGTCCTGATGGTGATCACCGGCGCCGCGACGACGGAAGAGGCCGCCGACTGCCCGATCAAGCAGGGTGCGGTTTACGTGTTCGGCAAGGGGACGCTGACGACGTACAGTTAACGGCCGGCAATTCGCGCGAATTCAAACGGATGCGTTTGATTATCCTCCCCTGCGGAGCGCCAGCGAAGCGGGGGAGGGGGACCGCGCAAAGCGCGGTGGAGGGGGCGCCGCATGCTGTGTCGTTCCTCTTTTGCTTCACACGACACTCTGAATGCCCCCCACCATGCTTCGCATGGTCCCCCTCCCCCGCACAAAAGTGCGGGGGAGGATGCAACAACCGTCGTGCCGTCTATGGTGAATGAACCTCAATTGACCCTCCCTTCGCCTCAGGCTACCAACTCGCCATGTCGCACAACACCTTCGGCCATCTGTTCCGCGTCACCACCTTTGGCGAGAGCCACGGGGTTGCGATCGGCTGCGTGGTCGACGGCTGCCCGCCGCTGATCCCGCTCACCGCGGACGAGATCCAGCGCGACCTCGATCGGCGCCGGCCGGGCCAGTCGCGTTTTACGACGCAGCGCCAGGAACCAGACCAGGTGAAAATCCTTTCCGGCGTGATGGAGCATCCCGAGACCGGCGCGCAGGTGACGACCGGCACGCCGATCGCGCTGCTGATCGACAACACCGACCAGCGCTCGAAGGATTATTCCGACATCAAGGACAAGTTTCGTCCCGGGCATGCCGACTTCACCTACGACGCCAAGTACGGCCTGCGCGACTATCGCGGCGGCGGACGCTCGTCGGCGCGCGAAACCGCGATGCGCGTCGCCGCCGGCGCAATCGCGCGAAAAATCTTGCCCGACGTGACGGTGCGCGGCGCGCTCGTGCAGATGGGTCCACACAAGATCGATCGCACGCGCTGGCACTGGGACGAGGTGGCGAAGAATCCGTTCTTCTGCCCCGATCCGGTCAGCGCCAAATTCTATGAAGAGTATCTCGACGGCATCCGCAAGAGCGGCTCCTCGATCGGTGCCGTCATCGAGATCGTCGCCGACGGCGTGCCGGCCGGGTGGGGCGCGCCGATCTATGGCAAGCTCGATGGTGACCTTGCGGCGGCGTTCATGAGCATCAACGCGGTCAAGGGCGTCGAGATCGGCGCCGGATTTGCGGCCGCTGCGCTATCGGGCGAAGAGAACGCCGACGAGATGCGCACAGGCAACAACGGCGCGACGTTCCTGTCCAACAACGCCGGCGGCATTTTGGGCGGCATCTCGACCGGGCAGCCGGTGGTCGCGCGCTTTGCGGTGAAACCGACCTCGTCGATCCTGACGCCGCGCAAGACGATCGACCGCTCGGGTCAGAACACCGAGATCATGACCAAGGGCCGTCACGACCCCTGCGTCGGCATCCGCGCCGTGCCGGTCGGCGAAGCCATGATGGCGATCGTGCTGGCCGACCACTTCCTGCGCCATCGCGGGCAGGTCGGGCGGTAAGGCCGCTCGGACACGTTCGACACCGATGTGAGACGCCAATTGATCTGGCGTTGGAGCGCGCCGCACATCTATGATCAGCAGTGATCGATCGCGCATAACAAAAAAACACGGGAGCCCTCGGATGACCGGCCGGCAGATGATCCTCGGAGCCGTAACGCGCGGCACCGGCAGCCACGTCGCGAGCTGGCGCCATCCCGCCGTGACGCGCGAGATGCTGCGCGGCGCGACCAGCCTCGAGCACTACGCCCGCATCGCGCAGACCGCCGAGCGCGCAAAACTGCACTTCATCTTCCTCGCCGACTCGCCCGTCGTCACCTACCAGTCCAACCCGGCGATGCTCGCCCGCGCCGCGCAGGATTATTACCTCGAGCCGACCACCACGCTCGCCGCGATCGCGGCGCTGACCAAGCACATCGGTCTCGTCAGCACGATGTCGACGACCTACAGCGACCCGTACACGGTGGCGCGCACGTTCGCCTCGCTCGACCATTTGAGCCGCGGCCGGGCCAGCTGGAACATTGTCACCACGGGTAATCCCGCGGTGGCGCAGAATTTTGGCCATGACGAACACATGGCGAAGGACAGCCGCTACGGTCGCGCCGAGGAGTTCGTGCGCATCGTCAAGCGGCTGTGGGACAGCTGGGAGGACGATGCATTCCTGCGCGATCAGGCGTCGGGGCGCTTCATCGATCCGGCGAAGATGCATCCGCTCAATCATCGCTCGGACAATTTCTCCATCCGCGGGCCGCTCAATATCGAGCGCACGCCGCAAGGCTACCCGGTGATGTTCGTGGCCGGCTCGTCGGAGGGCGCGCGCGAGCTTGCCGCGGAGACTGGTGACGCGATGTTCACCGCGCAGCCCGACGATGCGCAGGGCAGGGCATTCCATGCCGACGTCAAGGGACGGCTCGCAAAGTACGGCCGCACGCCGCATGAGCTCTCGATCCTGCTTGGCGCCATGATCGTCACTGCCGAAACCGACGACGAGGCGAAAGCGAAGCACAAGTATCTGCGCTCGCTGATCGACACGGATTTTGCCGTGCACTACATGTCGCACCTCGCCGGCATGGACCTGTCTGGCCTGCCGCTCGATCAGCCGCTGCCGGAGTCCTTGCGCGCGCAACCGGTGTGGTCGCGGCTCGAGCTGATGATGGACATGGCGAAGAAGGAGAACATGACGTTCGGCGAGATCGCGGTTCACTATGCCGACACCTATGGGCACCAGCTCCTGGTCGGCAGTCCGAAGACCATTGCACGCAAGCTGCAGGATTTGTTCGAAACCAAAGTGGCCGACGGCTTCCTGCTGCGCTCGCCGATCTATCCCGGCGGCATCGAGGATATCGCAAACCTCCTGGTGCCGGAGCTGCAGCGCCAAGGCCTGTTTCGCAGCGATTACCAGGGCGAAACCTTTCGCGAGAATCTCGGGCTCGTGCGCCCGCCGCACCCGAATGCGGCACGGAAGGTCCGCTCGCCGGCGGCGTGAGCGGCAGACCTTCCATTGCGACGTGCGACATGCCGAGAGGCAGGCGATGAGGCGAGGGCCTCACCGCCTTTATTTCAAACGCCTGCCAACGCCTGATTGAGATCGGCGATGATATCGTCGATATGCTCGATTCCGACCGACAACCGCACGTAACCTTCGGTCACGCCGGTCTTGAGCTGCTCTTCAGCCGTCAACTGCGAGTGTGTCGTGCTGGCCGGATGGATCGCGAGCGACCGGGCATCGCCGATGTTGGCGACATGATAGAACATCTTCAATGCGTCGATGAACTTGGCGCCGGCCGCGCGGCCGCCTTTGAGCTCGAATCCGAGCAGGCCGCCGTATCCACCCTTGAGGTAAGCATCCGCCCGGCGACGGGGTTCGCCCTTCATGACTTCCCGGAAAGATGACATGCGCGACTTTCGGGTGCTTGGAGAGGTGCTCGGCAACTGCCGTTGCGTTCGCGCAATGCTGGCGCATCCGCAACGCCACCGTCTCCAGGCCTTGAATGAACATGAAGGCATTGAACGGTGACATCGCAGCGCCGAGGTCGCGCAACAGCGTCACGCGCGCCTTGAGGATATAGGCGATCGGACCAAGCGGCTTGACGGCCTGCGTCCACACCGCGCCGTGATAGCTCGGGTCCGGCTTGTTGAGCATCGGGAAGCGGTCAGCATGCTTCTCCCAGTCGAAGTTGCCGCCATCGACAATGATGCCGCCAATCGATGTGCCGTGTCCGCCAATATACTTCGTGGTCGAATGCATGGTGATGGCCGCGCCATGCTTGATGGGCTGGCACAGCACGGGGCAGGCGGTGTTGTCCATGATCAGCGGTACGCCGAGCTCGCGGCCGATCTTTGCGACCTCCGCAATCGGAAACACGGCGAGCTTTGGATTGGGCAAGGTCTCGCCGTAGTAACAGCGCGTTTTGGCATCGGTCGCGCGGCGGAAATTCTCGGGGTCTGCCGGATCGACGAAGCGGCACTCGATGCCCATCGTGGCGAAGGTGTTCTGGAACAGGTTCCAGGTGCCACCATAGATATCGGTCGAACTAACGAAGTTGTCGCCGGCGTGGCAGATGTTCTGCACCGAGAACAGCGAGGCCGCCTGACCCGACCCCAGTGCCAATGCGGCGACGCCTCCTTCGAGCGCGGCGACGCGCTCCTCGAGCACCGCCTGCGTCGGATTCATGATCCGCGTGTAGATATTGCCGAGTTCCTTCAATGCGAACAGGTTGCTCGCATGCTCGGCCGATTTGAATTGATATGAGGTAGTCTGATAGATCGGCACCGCGACCGCGCCGGTCGCAGGATCGGCGCGATAGCTCCCGCCATGCAGGACCAATGTTTCCGGATTTTTGCTCTCGGTAGGCATTTTTGCTCCGTTCTCGTGGTGTGTGATCGCTGAAAAGTGACGCGCGTCAGATCATCGATCGGCGCGAATTTCGTCGGAGGCTGTCGCTACGGCAGCAGCGCTCCGCAAACTTCATCAGAGGCAACCGATCGACGCAAGGCCCAGCTGCGGTTGGCGCGTCATTCGGCCGCTTCGCGGTTCAGCGGTATGATGTCCGCTGACCCGGGCACTGTCGTTGCCAACCGATCGGCCCGACCGATATGCGCCACAATCTCGCGATTGATTTGCTCGGCATGCGAGATCGGCAGCATGTGGCCGGCGGCAGGGAAAGTGCCTGGTGTTGGCGCCTGGAATGATCGATGCCAGCCGGTAGACGATGCGCTGCGTGAGATAGGGCGAGAGGCCGCCGGCGACCAGCAGCGTCGGGACAGAAATGCGCGCTGCGGCTGCCGAAACATTCTCTTCGGCGAGCACGGCCATGAAGTCGAACGAGAGCCGTTCGACCTGCTCGATCATGCGAAGCCGCGCTTTGGCCGGTAGCGGTTCGTTCGATTGAGATCCGATCCAGAACGCCGTGAACCGGTCGATCGCTTCCATGAATGCTCCGTTCCAGAGGTCCAGGTAGACGGCCTGGCCGAGGCTTGCGAAGCGATCGTGCAGCCGCCGATCGGCCGCGTTGTCGCACAGCAGCGTTGGCAGCACCGGCTCGATCAAGGTCAGGCTCCGCACCCGGTTCGCGAAGGTAGAGTCAGTTGCAAGCTTGAAGGCGATGGCGCCGCCGTAGGAGTGCCCGACCAGGTGGATCGGCCCAGTCGCCCCGGTGAGATCGGCGCTGACCAGTTCGACTTCTCGCGCGAGCGTCGTCGGCAGATCGAGGGGACCGCGATTGCCGCCATAGCCTGCAGATGTCGGGCGCAAACAGCCGATGTTTGCTGTCGAGGGCCTCGCCAAGCCGGGCCCATTGGCGACCCGAGCCGAGCGAACAATGCAAGGCGACAACGGAGCTGATTTCGGTCGCGGGGGTCAACATTTCACAGTCTATTGTCATCGAGATCATGTCCTGGTTGGGCATCGGCATCAACTCTTTGGTGGCGTTGAAGCACCGGTCGGGATGCACCCCTGATCCCGGGCCGGTTGGATCAACGCTGGTTCAGGAGATACGGGAGGCGTTGCAGGCCCGCATCGTTCATCCGGGGGACGCGCACCTGGTCATCAGCGCGACCAGGTGCAACTTTACGTGCGGCGTTACCGCTTGGTGATCACCACCTCGAGATACTCGCTCGGGACGATCATGGTGCCGTCGCCCGAGCGATTCATCCGCACGATCAGCGCATGGAGATCGTTCTGCAGCTCGTCGCGCTTCGCCGGCTCGAGCGCCGCAAACGCTTTGAGCACGGGTCCGTAGAACGTCTTGAACACGTCGAGGAAATGCTCGGGCGAGCGGTAGCGGAAATTGAACATGCGCAACTCCGCCTTGATCGAACTCGCCTCCGAGCCGAACAGTTCGGTCAGCCGTGCGCGATTTCCCCACAGTGCCGGCGATTTTGCGCTGGCGGGCGGCGGAAGATATTTGCCGAGTGTCTTGAAGACCTGGCCGATGAAGCCTTCCGGCGTCCAGTTGGCGAGGCCGATCTGGCCTTTCCGCTTGCAGACGCGCAGCAGTTCGGCTGCGGCCTTGTCCTGGTTTGGCGTGAACATCACGCCGAAGGTCGACACGACCGTATCGAAGCTGTCGTCGTCGAAGGGGAGGTTCTCGGCGTCGGCCTCCGTGAAGTCGACCGTGAGCGCCTCCGCCGCGGCGCGGGCGCGGCCCGCTTCCAGCAGCGCAGGGACATAGTCGGTCGAGGTGACGTCGCACCAGCGGCGTGCAGCGGCAAGCGTCACCATGCCGTTGCCGGCGGCGACGTCGAGAACCTTCGAACCGGATCGCAGATCGAGTGCTTCGCAAAGCTGCTCGCCGACGATTTGCAACGTGGTGCCGACGATCGCATAGTTGCCGGACGACCAGGCGGCTTGCTGGCGAATCTTCAGGGACGCAAGTTCAGACGTGGCGGCGGTCGCCGCGTAATCGGCTTGGCGCCGTCCAGTGGTTGTGGTGTCGGTCATGGGTTTCTCCTCTCGGCGTTGCGCACGGCGCAATGCGACCGTGCTGAACCGAAAGTCGCCGCAAACAGACCTAAAGACTTCGAGCCCGGCTTGATTTCCGCATGAGCCGATCATGATTTTAGCTTCACGCGGCTCTTTGGCTTTGGCTCAAAAAATGCAATTTGCCTTTTTAGATCATGTACTTGACGTCGATCGACGCGAACTTGCCCGGCAAGGCGCGGGGATCGCCGTCGAGCCGCAGGTGTTCGATCTGCTGGTGTTCCTTGTCGAGAACCGGAACCGGGTCGTCACCCGGGATGATCTGATCGAAAGCGTTTGGGATGGCCGTATCGTCTCGGAATCCACGCTGGCCAGCCGCATCAATGCGGCACGGACCGCGCTCGGCGACAGCGGCAAGGACCAGAGGCTGATTCGGACGATCCCGCGGAAGGGATTTCGCTTCGTTGCAGCCGTCGAATTGCACGACGCTTCAAGTGCGCGCGACAATTCATCGCAAGTGTCGCCGCCGGCGGAAAATCCAGCGAACGACGTGGTGCGCGGGGCCGTCACGGCAAATCTGCCGACGCTCGACCGGCCGGCAATTGCAGTGCTGCCATTCATCAATATGAGTGCGTCGCCCGATCAGGAGTATTTCGCCGACGGCATCAGCGAGGATGTCATCACCGGATTATCGAAGCTGCGCTGGTTCTATGTGATCGCGCGCAACTCCACCTTCATTTACAAGGGCAATCCGACAAATCTGAAGCAGCTTGGTGCTGAGCTGGGCGTTGGCTACGTCGTCGAGGGAAGTGTTCGCAAGGAAGGCGATCGAGTACGCATCACCGCGCAGTTGAACGATGTCACGACCGGCAGCCACCTGTGGGCCGAACGCTATGACCGCGATCTTGCCGATGTGTTTGCCGTGCAGGACGAAATTACCCAGGCCATCATTGCTGCGATAGAGCCGCAACTCTATGCCGCCGAGAATTTCCGCGCCCAGCGCAAGGCGCCGGACAGCCTGGATGCCTGGGAGCTCGTGATGCGCGCGTTGTCCCATTACTGGCGCGTGACACGGCACGACAATATGGTCGCCCAGGCGTTGCTGGAGAAGGCGATCAAGGTCGATCCGAATTACGGTCAGGCGCTCGGCGTGCTTGCAACATGCCATACCTTCAGCGCCCACATGGGATGGGAGGAAATGACGGTCGCTGTCCCGGTCGCGGAGCGGGCAGCACTGGCTGCGATCCGCGCCGACAGCGAGGATCCGTGGGCACACTCTGCGCTGGGCAGCGTCTACCTGTTCAATCGCCGGTTCGACGACTCACTCGCCGAATTCGAGCTGGCGCTTCGCCTCAATCCCAACTTCGCCCTGGCTCGCGGCTACTATGGGGTGGCGCTGACCTATTTCGGTGGCTGGCAGGACGGTGACCGCGAGGCGCGCCACGCACTTCGTCTCAGCCCCCGCGACCCGTTTGCGGCGATCTACTGTGGCGTGGCCGGCTATGCGCAATTCATCGGAGGCAATTACGAGGAAGCGATCCGACTGGCGCGCGAAGGTTTGCGCCACCGCAGCGACTTCGTCGGGGCCTATCGCGTGTTGACTGCCGCCGCGGGCATGGC
This sequence comes from uncultured Alphaproteobacteria bacterium, assembly GCA_963763485.1. Lineage (GTDB taxonomy): Bacteria > Pseudomonadota > Alphaproteobacteria > Rhizobiales > Xanthobacteraceae > CAWCKS01. Next base: position 1,414,406 of record CAVXOW010000005.1, read on the forward strand.
GGGTCTCGATGATGTCGCCAAGGAAGCATTGACAGGGCTGCGCCGCGTCCAGCCGACGATTTCGTTGAGCTGGCTCGCGACCCGCATCCCGATCCACAACGACGCCGACCGCGAGCGCTATCTCGAAGGTTTTCGGCGCGCCGGGCTGAACTGACCGCGCCAAAAATCTTCCGGAGAATGTATCTGCGACCATTCGCGTGTCCTCGTGTCGCGGCAATGGATCGGTGCATCAAACTTGATGTATGACAGAGCAATCAGTCGCGGCGGCCCGGGTTTGGCGGCCGGCGCGATGGACCTTTGCCAGGGAGACACCGCCCGTGACCATGCTCGTCGAGCGCCTTGCCTCGCCCCCGATGCTGTCGCGCGGGCGCAACCGCCGTGATCCCAACTCGGAGACCGTCCAGTTCGCGCAGACGGCGCTCGCCAACGCCAAGCACGAAGGCTTGCGGCTCGCGGTGCGGGCGCGCTTTTTCGCGCTTGCGGTCATTGCCTGCATCCTGCCAATCATCAATCCGAACTGGGAGGTGATCTATTACATCGCGCTGCTCGGCCTGTTCGCGCTGATCGGCTGGGCGCAGCTGCGGGTCGGCCAGGTCGGCGTGTCGCGGACCGAGCTGGCCTTGATGTTCTGCGATCTTGCGCTGCTCACCTTCGTCTCGATCGTGCCGAATCCATGGAGCACCGCGCATTGGCCGATCGCGATGCAGTTCCACCTCGACAACTTCATCTACTTCTTCGTGCTGCTGTCGGGCGCAACGCTCGCTTATTCGTGGCGCACCGTCATTGCGATGGGCACCTGGACCGCAGGCCTTTGGGTGGTCGGCATGATCTGGGTCTGGTTTCAACCCGACCGCAATCCTGAGCTGACCGCGCGGATATGCAGCGGCGATCGGCGACGATCACCGGCTGCTCGACCTGATCTCGCCAAACTCAATGGTGTTCGGCGCGCGCATCCAGGAGATCGTGGTGTTCCTGATTGTCGCGGTGACACTCGCGGTCGCGGTGCGGCGCGCCAATAATCTTCTCATCCATCATGCCAGCGTCGAGCGTGCGCGCACCAATCTGGCGCGGTACTTCTCGCCAAATGTGGTCGAGGAGCTCTCCAAGCATGACGAGCCGCTGAAGCAGGTGCGCACGCAGAACGTCGCTGTGCTGTTCGTCGACATCGTCGGCTTCACCACGTTTGCCGAGGGCCGCACGCCGGAGGAGGTGGTGCAGACCTTGCGCGAGTTTCATGCGCTGATGGAGCAGGAGGTGTTCCGCCACAAGGGAACGCTCGACAAATATCTCGGCGACGGCTTGATGGCGACGTTCGGGACACCGTTCGCGGGTGATGCCGATGCGTCCAACGCGTTGCGCTGCGCGCAGGCGATGATGACCGCGGCCGATGCCTGGAACAAGCAGCGCATTGCGGCCGGCGAGCCGCCGATCCGCGTCAGTTTTGGCCTGCACTACGGACCGGTCGTGCTCGGTGATATCGGGATCACCTGTCTCGAATTCGCGGTGATCGGTTCGACCGTGAACGCCGCAAGCCGGCTCGAAGGCTTGACCCGTTCACTCGACTGCGCGCTGGTCGCAAGCGACGATCTCGTCAGGCGTGCGAAGACGGAGGTTGGCAGCACGGACACCGAATTTCAGCCATTGGTCGCGCAAGCGCCGCAATCGATCCGCGGACTGGAGCAGCCAATCGCGATCTGGACCCAGGCACGGGCGGCGTAGCCACCCATTCGGCGTCATCGCCCGGCTTGACCGGGCGATCCAGTAATCCGTGTCGCATGTTGTAGGAACAAACTGGCACAGGGGTTACTGGATGCCCCGCTTGAAGCGGGGCATGTCACCTCAACAACAAGATCCGAAATTCACAAAGGAGGCCTTCATGAAAACAACTGACATCGACTATTCCGTAGGCGGCACCAAATACATCGGCTATCTCGCGGTCGACGAGGCGCGCGGGGGAAAGCGGCCAGGCGTGCTGCTGGCGCCGGAAGGACCGGGGCTCGGCGATCTCTGCAAGTCGTTTGCGCGCAAGCTCGCCGATCTCGGCTATGTCGCTTACGCGATGGACTATCACGGCGGCGGTAAGGTCGTGGAACTGCCGGAGGCGATGGGCCGCATCCAGGCCTTCATGGCGAACCCGCAAGGGATCCGCGACATCGCGACCACGGCGCTGGGCGTGCTCAAGAGCCAGCCGCAGACCGACACCGCGCGGCTCGCCGCGATCGGCTACTGCTTCGGCGGCACCACCGCGCTCGAGCTCGCGCGCTCCGGTGCCGATCTCAAGGCAGCGGTCGGCTTCCACTCCGGTCTCGGCACCGCGCGGCCGCAGGACGCAGCAAACATCAAGGCGAAAATCCTGGTCAATATCGGCGCCGACGACCCGATCATTCCGAAAGAGCAGCGGGTCGCGTTCGAGCAGGAGATGACCTCAGCCAAGGTCGATTGGCGCATGAACCTCTATGGCGGCGCCGGCCACAGCTTCACCAATCCGGACGTCGGTCGCCTCGGCCGGCCGGGCTTTGCCTATCACGAGCCGTCCGACCGCCGGTCGTGGACCGCGATGCTGGACCTGTTCGACGAGGTGTTTGGCAAGGTTTGAGGCTGCGCCAGCTTGGGGTCGGAAAACAAACAGGCGGGGCTGAACGCCTCGCCTTCCTCGATTAGGTATCTAAATACCTAAACCGCAAACCCGAAACCTGCACAAAAATCGGGATATTGCGAGCTATTTCACGGCCTTGCGCGTCACCGGTGGTCGCGCGCTCACGCCGCCCGGACGTTGCTCAGGAACTCGTCGACCTCGCTCTTCAACCGGTTACTTTCCTTCGACAACGACTGTGCCGATGCCAGCACCTGCGATGAGGCCGCACCGGTTTCGCCGGCGCCGCGGTTGACCTCGGTGGCGTTGGAGGCGACCTGCGAGGACATCTGCGCCGCCTGCTGAACGTTGCGGGCGATCTCCTGCGTGGCCGCGCCCTGTTCTTCGACCGCGGCGGCGATCGTCGAGGAAATCTCCGAGATCGTGTTGATGGTGGCGCTGATCTCCTTGATCGTCACGATCGAGGCGTCGGTTGCCGACTGCATGCCGGCGATCTGGGTCGTGATCTCCTCGGTCGCCTTCGCGGTCTGCGCGGCGAGCGCCTTTACTTCGGACGCAACCACCGCAAACCCGCGACCGGCTTCGCCGGCGCGCGCCGCTTCGATCGTTGCGTTGAGCGCGAGCAGATTGGTCTGCTCGGCGATCGCGGTGATCAGCTTGACGACGTCGCCGATGCGCGACGCCGCATGCGACAGCTCGGCGATGCTGGCGTCGGTCTTTTCGGCCTGCGCCACCGCGCTCTTGGCGACGCGGGTCGCTTCATCCACCTGGCGGCCGATCTCGTTCACCGAGGAGGTGATCTCCTCGCAGGCGACCGATACCGACTGCACGTTGCTGGAGACATCCTGCGAAGCTGACGCGGCTTCGCCAGACAGCTTTTGCGTCACGTCCGCGGTCGACGTCAGCGTACCGGCCGAGGCTTCGAGTTCGGTCGAGGCCGCCGACAGCGAGCCGACCAGCTCGCCGACCATGGCTTCGAACCGCCTGGTGACCTCGTCGACGCGCTGGGCGCGCTGCAGCTTGACGACAGCCTCGGCGCTGGCTGCGTCCTCGGCGGCTTTCTTGGCGATCAGCGCATTCTTGAACACCTGCAGGGTGTCGGCCATCTTGCCGATCTCGGTGTGCTCGCCCTGATGCGGCACGTCGGCGGACAGGTCGCCGGCGCCGAGCTTCTGCATCGGCTGGACGATGGAGTCGATGCCGCGCGAGACGTCGCGGACCAGCGACAAGGCAATGAAGGCTCCGAGCAGCGTCATGACACCGACGATGCCGGCAAGCAGCCAGAATGCCGTCGTATAGCTTGCGCTGGCCGCCTGGCCTGCGGTATCGGCGCCGGCGTTATTGAGATCGATGTCCTTCTTCAGCGCGGCGTCGGCCTTCAGGCCGATGGGGTTGACCGTCGTCGCATTCTGGTCGCGCGCCTTGTCATTCTTGCCCTGGTCGGCAAGCGCGATCAGACCGTCGGTGCCTTTCATGTAGCTGGCCCAGTTGTCAGTGAACTCCTTGTAGATCGCGCGCTCTTCGTCCGTGCTGACATAGGGCTCGTAGTCCTTGCGGGCCTTCTCGGTACGCTCCGCAACCTTCTGCAGGGTCTCGCTGACCTTCATGCGGGCATCGACGTCGGTCTCGGCGACGTAGTCGCGAACCACGATCCGGTAGGTGATGGTTGAGGCGCGCAATTCGCCGAGCAGGCGCACGCTGGGCAGCCAGTTGGTCTCGATGTCGACTGCGTTGGCGTTGATCGCCCGCAGTTGCAGGATCGCAAAGATTCCGGTGCCGGCCAGTGCAAGCAACAGGAAAGCGACCGTGGCGATGATTTTGAGGCGGATCGAGTATTTCGAGAGCATGACCAATCCTTGATCATCGCCTGGCCCCAGGACGGACCAGACGATGGTGCTCCACAGCGGAAGCGAGCATGGTTTTCAGAGTAGAGGCCGCGGTCGTAACCCCCTGCGACTGCAGACCGTGGCCCCGGTGGAATATTCGTCGCCATCGTGGGTGATTCAAATGAAGAGGTGGTAAACCGATGCGGTCGCTACCTCGCCAAAAATTGTGCGTTTTTCGAATGCCACAATGCCCAAAATGCATGTTCATGCTTCCCCGGAGGGAACCTCCATGGCAGCATTGAGAAAACGACGGGAGGACCACGATGCGCTGGTATGTCTCGATCGGTGCGGCGCTCCTGGGAGGAGCGCTGGTTGGCGGCGACGTTACGGGCCTCGCCGCGCCTGTTTCCGGCATAAGAGTGGCGGACGATCGTTCCACCGCGGAGCCCGTAGATGTCGAACTCGTTCTCGCCACCGACGTTTCCTACTCGATGGACCTCGACGAACTGGCAGTCCAGCGCGAAGGATACGCCGATGCGCTCATTTCAAGCGAGTTCCTGCAGGCGCTGAAGACCGGGCACCGCGGCAAGGTCGCCGTTACCTATTTTGAATGGGCGGCGTCGAATGACCAGAAAATCGTCATTCCCTGGCGGCTGATCGACGGGCCGGAGTCGGCCGGCGCGGTGTCCGACGAAATCCGCAAGATTCCGGTTCGGCGCGCCTCGCGAACCTCGATCTCCGGTGCAATCAACTTCGCCATGCCGTTGTTCGACAACTCTGGCTACAACGGAGTGCGGCGCGTCATCGATATCTCAGGTGATGGTCCGAACAACAATGGCGAGCCTGTCGCCATCGCTCGGGAAGCCGCCCTGCAGAAGGGCATCGTCATCAACGGTCTGCCGATCATGGTCAAGGAACCGTCGTATTCCACCATGGATATCGAGAATCTCGATTGGTACTACGAAGACTGTGTGATCGGCGGTCCCGGGGCCTTTGTGATCCCGATCAAGGGCAAGGATCAATTCAAGGAAGCGATCCGCACCAAACTGGTGCTCGAGGTCGCGGGCCGTCAGCCGGAGCGCAAGGTGATCCCGGTCGCCGACAAGGAGCCGCGGGTGTCCTGCACAATCGGTGAGCAGATGTGGCAGCAGCGCTGGGGGCGCTAGCGCTCGAAGCGCGCCACCAGTTCCACATGCGGCGAATACTTGAACTGGTCGATCGGCGCGACGGTGCCGATGCGGTAGCCGCCGGCTATCAGGATTTGTGCATCACGGGCGAATGTCGCGGGATTGCAGGAGATCGCGACGATCACGGGCACCTGGCTGGCCGCCAGTTGTTGCGCCTGTGCCAGTGCGCCCTGGCGCGGCGGATCGAAGACCACGACGTCAACGTCGCGCAATTCCGCCGCAGCCAGAGGACGGCGAAACAGGTCGCGCGTTTCGGCAGTCACCGGCTTCAAGCCCTTGGTTGACGCGGCGGCTTTTACGAGCGCTGCGATCGCAGCCGCCTCGGCGTCATAGGCGCGAACTCGCGCGCCTTCGGCAAGCCGCAGCACGAATGGCCCAACGCCACAGAACAGGTCGGCGATGACGGCCGCTTTGGCGCAAGCGGCGGCAACGCGCGTGGCGAGCGCTTCTTCGCCGGCGGCGGTCGCCTGCAAGAAACTGCCCGGCGGCAGCGTCACTTCGGCCTTGCCCATCTTGATCGCGGGCTGTGCCCGTAGTGCGATCAACTCGCTGTGGCGCGTCAGTCGGGCAAGACGATATTGCTCGGCCACCGCGGCGAGCTTCTGCATCGACTGCGGCGGCAGCGCGCCGGATCCGCGCGCGTCGACGTCGAGCCCGTTGCGGGTTGCGGTTAACTGGATATCGAGCGCTTTGCCGGTCGGGCGGAGGACCTCGGCGATCGCTTCGGCAATCTTAAGCGAATTCGCGAGTTCGGGCGCGAGAATCGGGCATTGGTCGATGGGCACGATCTCGCGCGAGAACGCCGCAGCGAAGCCGACCCGCTCGACATCGTGGGTGCCGATACGGGCATGAAGGACAGTGCGGCGGCGGCCCTTGCCGTGGGCATCGACCAGCGTTGCAACGTCGCAATCGATCTTCGCGAGTTGCAGCTGTTCGATGACAAGATCGCGCTTCCAGGCGCGATAATTGTCGTCTCTCCAGTGTTGGACGGCGCAGCCGCCACAAACGCCGAAGTGCGGGCAGATGGGCTCGATCCGGTCGGCGTTCGGCGTGTCGACGCGCACGAGGTGGCGCCGGTCGGGATGGTTTGCGACCCGTTCGACCTCGACTTGTTCTCCGGGCAGTGCATACGGGACGTAAACTGGCTGGCCGTCGACCAGCGCAACACCATCGCCGCGATGACCGATGTGATCGATCGTCAGCACGTCAACCACGGCGCGCCCCCAGGAAGAACTCGCGATTGCCATCGCCGCCTGGAATGACAGACGGAAAGACCTCGATGTCGATACACCCAAGGTTTGCGGCGAACGTTGTGATGTCCAGGCACACTGCATCGTGAACGGCGGGATCGCGAACGATGCCTTTCTTGATGGCGGTTCGCCGCGCCTCGAATTGCGGCTTGATCAGCGCAAGCAGATGGCACGGCGCAGCCGCAAGCTCGAGCGCGACGGACAGCACGTGCTTCAGCGAAATGAAGCTGACGTCGATCACGACGACATCCGGCCGCACCGGCAAACGCTTGCCGGCGAAATTCCGGATATCGGTTTCCTCCATCGAGAGAATCTTTGGATGGTTTCGCAGCGACGGGTGCAGCTGAGCCTTTCCGACGTCGATCGCGCAGACAAGACGCGCGCCGTTTTGCAGCAGCACCTCGGTGAATCCCCCGGTCGAGGCGCCGACGTCGAGACAGACATGATCATCGATGTCGATGGGAAAATGCTCCAGCGCCGCGGCAAGCTTGACGCCTCCACGCGAGACCCAGGGGTGTGCCGGCGCGGCCTGAAGCTCGGCGTCGGCCGGAATTTCATCGGAAGCCTTCAGTACCGGTTTGCCGTCGGCACTGACATGGCCGGCCGCGATCGCGGCCTGCGCCTTGGCGCGACTTTCGAACAGGCCGCGCTCGACCAGCAGGCGATCGGCACGTTGGCGAGGGCTCCTTGCGCTCATCGTGTCACCCGGTATTGCGGCGTTCATCGCCGGCGCGATTTGAGAAGCCGCAGGCATGCCTCGAATGCCGTAAGATCCTGCCAGGGATTGGCGGGCGTGGCGTCGGGGACAACCAGCGCACAGCCGTGCAGGTCAAGCCCGTGCACGATCATAAGATTGTCGACCAACCCGAAATCTTCAATGACGAGGCCGGCGTCATCGAATAGCAAACCTTCGGCCCCGCTCACGGGTCGCGCTTGCGTTACCCGGTCGCGATACGCGAGCCGGTCGTTGGAATAGCCAAGGCAGAGCTTGCCCCGGCCGGCCATGTAGCCGAGTTCATAGACGGTGCCGGCATCGGCGCTCGGCCCGCGAAACGGGGTCAGGTTGGCGATGATGGCATCCGCCTCATCCATCATAGCGCGATTGGCGCGAAAGATCTGCATCGACGCGTCAGGCGCGGCGAGGTCGACGACGTTGTCGAGCGGAAACAGGCCGATGAAGCCATGGTGCTCGCACAGCTCGCGCTTGCGACGCCCTGTTTCGATTGCGTCCAGCAGAAAAACATCGGGGCCGGCGAGATAGATCTTCATCGCCGGCCCCGATCGATGACCCTGTTGTGGAATTTAGGCGAGCTTCACCGTCTCGGTCTTGATGTCCTTGCCGAGCGCCTCGAACACCTTCTTGACGATGCCTTTGCCGTCCAGGCCGGCATAGGCATACATCGCCGCCGGCGTGTCGTGATCGATGAAGACGTCGGGCAGGATCATCGAGCGGATGCGCAATCCGCGATCCAGCGCGCCGTGATCGGACAGCGTCTGCAGCACGTGCGAACCGAACCCGCCGACCGAACCTTCCTCGATCGTGATCAGCACCTCATGCTCGCGCGCGAGGCGGAGCAGGAGATCGACGTCGAGCGGCTTCATGAAGCGCGCGTCCGCAACCGTGGTCGAAAGCCCGTAGGTGGCGAGCTCGTCGGCCGCTTTCTCGCATTCGGCCAGTCGGGTGCCGAACGAGAGCAGCGCAATCTTGCTGCCTTCACGGATGATCCGGCCCTTGCCGATCTCGAGCGGAACACCGAACTCGGGCATCTCGATGCCGCGGCCTTCGCCGCGCGGATAGCGCAGCGCGCTCGGCCGGTCGTCGATCGCGACTTGCGTGGCGACCATGTGGACGAGGTCGGCTTCGTCGCCCGCCGCCATGATGACGAAGCCGGGCAGGCAGCCGAGATAGGCACTATCAAACGAACCGGCGTGGGTCGCGCCGTCGGCGCCAACCAGGCCGGCGCGATCGATCGCGAAACGGACCGGCAGCTTCTGGATCGCGACGTCATGCACGACCTGGTCGTAACCGCGTTGCAGGAACGTCGAGTAGATCGCGCAGAACGGCTTGTAACCCTCGGTCGCAAGGCCGGCGGCGAACGTCACGGCATGCTGCTCGGCGATGCCGACGTCGAAGGTGCGCTTCGGGAACGCCTTCTGGAAGATGTCGATGCCGGTGCCGGACGGCATGGCCGCGGTAATGCCGACAATCTTGTCGTCCTTCTGTGCTTCCTTGACGAGGCTCTGGCCGAACACGTTCTGGTAGGAGGGCGCGTTCGATTTTGCCTTGCTCTGTGCGCCGGTCGCGACGTCGAACTTGACCACCGCATGATATTTGTCCGCGGCCGCTTCGGCGGGCGGATAGCCCTTGCCCTTCTTGGTCACGACGTGGACCAGGATCGGGCCGCGCGTGGAGTCACGTACGTTGGTCAGGACCGGCAGCAGATGGTCCATGTTATGGCCGTCGATCGGGCCCACGTAATAGAAGCCGAGCTCCTCGAACAGTGTGCCGCCGCCGACCATGAAGCCGCGCGAGTATTCCTCAGCGCGCAGCGTGCGGTCCTCGAGAACCTTAGGCAGGCGATGGGCGAGCTTCTGCACGATGTCGCGGACCGACTGATAGGTGCGGCCTGAATACAGGCGCGATAGGTAAGCCGACATCGCGCCGACCGGCGGCGCGATCGACATGTCATTGTCGTTGAGGATCACGATCAGGCGCGAGTTCAATGCGCCGGCGTTGTTCATCGCCTCGTAGGCCATGCCGGCGGACATCGCGCCGTCGCCGATCACCGCAATCACGTTGTTGTTGGCGCCTGCGAGATCGCGCGCCACCGCCATACCGAGGCCGGCCGAGATCGAGGTCGAGGAGTGCGCGGCGCCGAACGGATCGTAGTCGCTCTCCGAGCGCTTGGTGAAGCCCGACAGGCCGCCGCCGGTGCGCAGCGTGCGGATACGGTCGCGCCGGCCGGTCAGGATCTTGTGCGGGTAGGCCTGATGGCCGACGTCCCAGATCAGGCGGTCGCGCGGCGTGTCGAACACGTAGTGAATGGCCGTGGTCAATTCGACGACGCCGAGGCCGGCGCCGAAATGGCCGCCCGTGACGGACACTGCGTCAATGGTCTCCTGGCGGAGCTCATCGGCGACCTGACGCATCTGCTCAGGTTTCAGCTTGCGCAGGTCTTCCGGTGTTTTGATCGTATCGAGAAGCGGTGTCTTACTCATGTTGCCCAACGGTCATGATTGAAGTTGCACGCGCGAAGTTATTCTTAGCGCTCAATAATTCGGCTTTCAGCCATACACCAAAGGCATCGGGGACGCCAAGGGCGCGAGCTCCTCAAGTTAGGTCTGGAGGCGACTGCGGACGGTTCAATCCTCAGTGTAATTGATCACAACTGGCCAAATTTGCGCCAGTTCCAGCCAATATGCGCCCGTCGGTCCCCAATCGTCATTTACCATAGTACGCAGTGCAATATTTGGTCCAGCAGGATCGGCATCAAGGGGGAGGGTGGGCCAGTACCGGCAGCCGGGTCAGGCGACATCCAGGGGCTCAGTTCCCGTTGGCCGGCCGCCCGCATCAGTCGTGATCTTGTCGACGCGTGCCTCGGCCTGCCGCAACAGCTCGTCGCAGCGCCGCTTCAGGGCCTCGCCGCGCTCATAGATCGCGACCGACTCTTCCAGCGGAACCTTGCCTTCCTCGAGCCGCTTGACGATCGACTCAAGCTCTTCGATTGCTCGCTCGAACGTCAGGCGCTTCACATCGGCATTAACGCTTTCGGCCATGGTTTCTTCGACGTTTTTGATTGGTGAATCGGCCCCGTAACCTAGCAGCTATTGCGAAGCCAATGTGGCGGATTCCGGCTGATGCGCTAGCCGCGCATCAGCGCCGTGACATGGGCATCCACCGACTCGGCGAGCCCCTGCAGGTCGTAGCCGCCTTCGAGCACCGAGACAACCCGCCCCTCGGCCGTCGCGTCGGCGACTTCCATCAGCTTCTGCGTGACCCAGCGATAATCCTCGGCCTTGAGATTGAGGTTGGCGAGCGGATCGCGGAAGTGCGCGTCGAAGCCGGCCGATATCATCACGAGTTCGGGCGCAAATGATTTCAGGCGCGGCAGGATTGTTGCCTCAAACGCCTCGCGAAACGCTGCGCCGCCATCGCCGGCGCGCAGCGGCGCGTTGACGATGGTGTCACGTTCGCCGCGTTCCGAGATCGCGCCGGTGCCGGGATAGAGCGGCATTTCATGGGTCGAGCAGTACATCACGGTGGGATCGGCCCAGAAGATCTCCTGCGTGCCGTTGCCGTGATGGACGTCGAAATCGATCACCGCGGCGCGGCTGATGCCGTACTTGCGTTGTGCATAGCGCGCCGCGATCGCGACATTGTTGAAGAAGCAAAACCCCATCGGCCGCAGGCTCTCGGCATGATGTCCTGGCGGGCGCGTGGCGACAAACGCGTTCTGGGCCGCGCCGGTCATCACCGCGTCCGTTGCGGCAAGCGCCCCGCCGGTCGATCGCAACATCGCCTCGAGGCTGCCTGGCGACATCGAGGTGTCGGCGTCGATGTGGACGAAGCCTTCCTTCGGAGCACGATGGCGAATTTCTGCAATCTCGTGCTCCGAATGGCAGAGCGCGATCGTCTCGAAGGAGGCACGCGGTGCGAGGTCGCGGCTCAGGAACTGGAAACGCTCCTGCCCGAGCACCTGCTCGATGGCGCGCAACCGGTCCGCCCGCTCCGGATGGCCCGGCGGATTGACATGCTCGAGACATGCGGGATGGGAGATCAGGAGCGTCGTCATTTAGATGAACTCTATGTGCCGCTTGGGCATTGAGATTTGGGCATCGAGATAATGTAGGCGCTCATGCATGGCAGCGAAAGCGGAAAGCTTCCATCCGCGCTGCAGGTTAGAGTGTCGCAATTGGATCAGTTCAGCCGTTGAATGCGCTCGCGCGGCGGCGGTGCAATCGGACTGTTCCTGAGAAAATAACCTTCGAGTGCGTCGATGTCGAAGTTGCCGAAGCGGCGCTCGGTTCCTTCGGTAAATGTCTTGAAGCCGTCGCCGCCGCTGGCAAGGTAGTCGTTGACAGTGACGCGAACCAGGGTGCTGGGCGCGATCGGCGCGCTGTTCAGTTTCAGGCTGTCGGCAACGATGCGCTCGCCGACGGGGCGCGCTGCATCCCAAGTGTAGCTGAAGCCGTTCGAGATCTGCAGGAAGCGCGGCCGGTTCGGATCGGTCCATTGCTGCTCCAGCGCATTCTTGAGCTGGGCGCCGGACAACGTCATGGTCACGAGCACGTTGCGGAAGGGCTGGGACTGGAACAGCTCGGCATAGGTCACTGACCCATCGTCATGCTTGAGCAGCTCGGTGCGAATGCCGCCGGGATTGGTGATTCCGACCACCGCGGCGCCTGCGTCCGGCGCCGAGGTCGCCGCAAGCTGCGCGTCGGCGATGACATCGCCGAGCGCGGATTCGCCAGCCGTGGTCGGCTCGCGCGTCAGGCTCGCGGTGATGGCGCCGGATTTTCGGTTGGCGATCGGGCCGGCCAGTTGCTGATAGGAGGCGATCAGCGCGGTCTGCTCGGCGTCCTTCGCGTAAGCATCGAGACGGACGATGTGGTTGGTGGCGCTCGCGCTGATCACGTCGCGGGTTCCCGGATCGAGCTTTACATCGATCGCCGTGACGATCGTCCCGTATTTGTCGCCGCTGGTCACAAGCCGCCCATCGATCGTGCAAATGTAGGCCTGATGGGTGTGGCCACTGACCACGAGATCGACGGCCCGGTCGAGCTTCTTCACGATCTCGACGATCGGGCCCGAAATGCCGGGACACTCGTTGTAGTCGCCGGTGGGCACGCCGCCCTCGTGAATCAAGACGACAATCGCCTCGATCCCTTTCGCTTTCAGTTCGGGGACCAGCGCGTTGACGGTCTCGGCCTCGTCACCAAATTTCAGACCCGCGACGCCGGGTGGCGAAACGATATCGGGCGTGCCTTTCAGCGTCAGCCCGATGAAGGCGACCGGAATGCCGTCGAATGTCTTGACTGTGTAGGGCGGGAACAGGGTTTGCCCGGTCGTCGTGTCGAAAGTGCTTGCGGCGAGATAGCTGAACTTGGCGCCGAGGAACGGATGCGGCCCCTTGCAACCGTCCACTGGATGGCAGCGGCCGCTCTGCATCCGCTTGAGCTCGACCTTGCCCTTGTCGAATTCGTGGTTGCCGACCGACGAGATTTCAAGGCCCATCAGCGACATCGATTCGATCGTGGGCTCGTCGTGGAACATCGACGACAGCAACGGGCTTGCGCCGATCAGGTCGCCGGCGGCGACGAAGACCGAGTTCTTCGCCTCACTGCGAAGCCGGTGCACCAGTGTCGCCATCCGCTCCGCGCCGCCGGCCGCAACGGAAATCTTCTTCGTCGCATCGGCTCGGATCGGAAATGCGGATACCGCCGGGCGGCGGCTCGAGATTGCCGTGGAAATCGTTGATCGCAAGGATGCGCAGCTCAACCGGCGGGCGTTGATCCTGGGCAGCGACGGGGGAGAGCGCCGACGCCAGCAGCAGCGCGGTGAAAAGGACAGAACGGAATTGCATGAGTGTATCGATTTGCTGTCGTCAGCCAGCCTTGCGTCCCAGAAATCCTTTGAACGCGTTCAGGGCCTCCTGCGATTGCATGCGCTCGCCGAAAAGCTTGCCCTCGATGGCGAAGCGCTCGGCGATGGTTTCTTGCGGCAGCCGGAGCAAGCGTCGCGACAGGGCGACAGCTTCCGGCGGCAGCGCGCAGATCTCGCGCGCCACCTTGCGCGCTTCGGTCTCGACATGGCCGGGCGCCACCACCTCATTGACGAAGCCGGCTTCGCGCGCGGCTTCGCCGTCAAGCGAGCGGCCCATCACCAGCAGCGCAAACGCGCGCTGGTGACCGAGCGCGCGCGGCACCAGAAGGCTCGAGGCGCCCTCCGGCACGAGGCCGAGACCAACGAACGGCGTCGAGAACAGCGCCGCCTTGCTCGCGATCACGTAATCGCAGTGGAACATCATGGTGGTGCCGATGCCGATCGCAACACCATCGACCGCGGCGACCAGCGGCTTCTGGTTGTTGTTGAGCGAGTTGAGCAGCGTCGAACCGCCCGAGGTGCCAAAGGCCTGCTTCTCCGTCCGCTGCCGGCGGCGAGAAAGTCCTTCAGGTCGTTGCCTGCGGTGAAGACGCCCGATGAACCCGTGATGATCATGCAGCGGATGGTCGGATCATTCTGAGCGGAATCGATCGCATGACTGATCGCAAAGTACATGTCCTGCGTCAGCGCGTTCTTCTTGTCCGGCCGACGCATCTTGATGATACGCGTCGCCTCCTCGTTCTGGATGACGATGTGCTCGGTCATGGCTCGCCCTCATCCGCGCGGCCCGGCCTCTGGCGGATCGGTGCTGCACGCCCTAGATATTTTAGGCATTTGAGCACACAAAGGCGCTCGCTCGCCATGCTAATTCCGCAAACCGTCGGGGTTGTCCGATGCAATTACTAGGCCTTCACCACGTCACCGCCGTGACGGCGAATGCGCGAGGCAACCACGGCTTCTATACGGACACGCTGGGCATGCGGCTCGTGAAGAAGACCGTCAACCAGGACGATGTATCGGCCTATCATCTGTTCTATGCCGATGCGCTTGCCAATCCCGGCAGCGACCTGACCTTCTTCGACTGGCCGGTGGGGTCGCGAGGAGCGCGGCTCGCGCAGCGTGTCGCGCACGGCTCTGCGTGTGGCCGGCGAAGGTGCGCTTGGCTTCTGGCGTGACCGGCTGAAGCAGAAGGGCGTTAGCGTCGGCGATGTGGTCGAGATCGACGGCCGCCTGACACTGCCGTTCGAGGATTTCGAGGGACAGCGCCTGGCCCTGGTCGATGACGGCGGCAATGGCGCGGCATCGCCATGGGAGCGCAGCCCGGTGCCGCAGGACAAGCAGATCCGCGGGCTCGGTCCGGTGACACTGACGGTGCCTCAACTGATGCGCACCGGGCAGGTTCTGACCGCGGTGATGAACATGAAGCCCGTGCGGCAATATGAGAGCGACGGCCACACCGCGACGGTGTTTGCGATGGGCGAGGGCGGACCCGCCGCCGAGGTCCACGTCGTCGAACGGCCCGATCTCGGCGTAGCGCAACCAGGCGCCGGCGGGGTGCATCATGTCGCGTTCCGCACGCCAGACGCCGCGCAATACGACCAGTGGGCGGCCTTGCTGAACGAGCTTGGCGTGCCGAACTCGGGCCCGATCGATCGCTTCTATTTCCGCAGTCTCTATTTCCGCGAGCCAAACGGCGTGCTGTTCGAGATCGCGACCGACGGTCCGGGATTTGCGACCGACGAGCCCGCTGACAAGCTCGGCGAAAGGCTCGCGCTCCCACCGTTCCTCGAACCGAAGCGCGCGGCAATCGAAGCAGGGTTGAAGCCGCTCTAGGTGGTCAACGCCGCGTCCGCGGCGTTTATCACATCGGCGGTATCGGTGACCGTGCGCTCGAGCGCCTGCGCATGCACCGAAATGTTCTCCGCGAAGAATCGTGTCAGCGCTGTCTGACGCTTGCCGCCGCCGTCCGACTTGTTCGCGGCGAGTGCCTGCTCCGCGAGCAGGCAGCCGCCGAGCGTCGAGCCGAACAGACGCAGGTAGGGCGTCGCGCCGGCGAGCACATCGTTCGGTTTCGTCGTCATGCGCTCCAGCAGCCAGCGGCTGGCGCGGTCGAGCGCGGCGAGCGCTTCGCGCAGGCGGGGTGCGGCTAGACCAAAGGCAGGATCATTGGAGGCTTCGACCCGCGACACCGTGTCTTTCATCTCATCGATCAGCGCGAATACCGAGGCGCCGCCCTGCGCGGCGAGCTTGCGCGTGACGAGATCGATCGACTGGATGCCGTTGGTGCCTTCGTAAATCGCGGTGATCCGCGCGTCGCGCATATGTTGCGCGGCACCGGTCTCCTCGATGAAGCCCATGCCGCCATGCACCTGTACGCCCATCGAGGCGACTTCGTTGCCGATGTCGGTCGAGAACGCTTTTGCGATCGGCGTCAGCAGGGCGGCGCGCGCGGCCGCCTTGTCGCGCGCGGCCGCATCGGTTGCGCGATGCGACACGTCGATCGCGACCGCGGTCGCATAGCAGATCGCGCGCGCGGCGCCGGTGAGGGCCCGCATCTGAAGCAGCATGCGCTTGACGTCAGGATGCACGATGATGGCATCGGAGCCCTTGTCACTGCCGACGCCGCGGCCCTGCTTGCGTTCCTGGGCGAAGGCCAGCGCCTGCTGGTAGGCGCGCTCCGCGATGCCGACGCCCTCGATGCCGACACCAAGGCGCGCCTGGTTCATCATGGTGAACATGCAGGCCATGCCGCGGTTTTCTTCGCCGATCAGGAAACCGATCGCGCCGCCGTCGTCGCCCATCGACATGGTGCAGGTCGGCGAGCCGTGGATGCCGAGCTTGTGTTCGACGGACACGGCCTTGATGTCGTTGCGCTTGCCCGGCGTGCCGTCGGCATTGACCATGAACTTCGGCACCAGGAACAGCGAAATGCCACGCGTGCCTGGCGGCGCATCGGGCAGTCGTGCGAGCACGAAATGCACGATGTTGTCGGTCATATCGTGCTCGCCATAGGTGATGAAGATCTTGCTGCCGAACAGGCGATAGCTGCCGTCGGCCGTACGCTCGGCGCGCGTACGCAGCGCGCCGACGTCGGAGCCCGCCTGAGGTTCGGTGAGCTGCATCGTGCCGGTCCATTCGCCGGAGATCAGTTTTGCGAGATAAGTCTTCTTCAACTCCTCGGTGCCATGCGCTTCGAGCGCTTCGATCGCGCTTGCAGTGAGCAGCGGGCAGAGGCCGAACGCCATGTTGGCGGCGCTCCACAATTCGGTGCAGGCAAAGTTGATCGCAAGCGGCAGGCCCTGGCCGCCCCATTCTTCGGAACCGGCAACTGCGTTCCAGCCGGCTTCCGACCAGCGACGATAGGCGTCGGGCCAGCCCGGCGGTGTCGTGACCTTGCCGCCTTCGATCTTGACGCCGTTCTTGTCGCCGACCGCATTGAGCGGCGCGAGCACGTCCTCGGCGAAGCGGCCGGCTTCCTCGAGCACGGCAGCCGTCATCTCGACATCATAGCTGCCGTAATGGCCGTCACGCACGGCGCGCAACAGTCCGCCGCCCTGGTTCAGCGCGAGAACGATGTCGTCGATGGGAGCACGAAAGGTCATGGGTCAAATCCGGATCGTGGTGGTCAGCAGGAGTACCGTCTCAGCGTCACTATATATAACGTCACCATATATGATGTGTGGGCCAAGTCGCTTGGCGGCGGCGGAGCCCGGCTCGAAGCCCACATCCCACAAAGTTCGGGCGTCACAATTCGACTTCCAAACCATTGAAATCACGAACATGCCCGGTCCGAACCTAGCGCGGGGGACGCCGTTGCCATCGAAAGGCGGCGCAGCTATGGTCCGCCGCTTCCCGACAGGGCCAGTTCTTGGGGCGTCGCCAAGTGGTAAGGCAGTGGATTTTGATTCCACCATACGGAGGTTCGAATCCTCCCGCCCCAGCCAAAGTTCTCCAAGCTTATCAAGCACTTTTGGTATGACGACCGTTCTCATTCTGGACGACGTCAACGCGTCATTCCGAACAAATGCCGCTGCCTGGTTCGCAAGCCATAAGCGTGCCGCTTGCGGGTCGCAGCCAACATCCGAGCTTCGGTTCGCTTGGCAAGCCAGCGTATGAAGCTTGCGTTCTATGAGCTGAAAGTACGCGACCCTGAGCTTCGGTGAGCTCCGCCTCTTCGAGCTCAGTCATTCCGCCGTGGCGACACGCGTCGTGTGACTGCTAACGGCAGCCCCATTTCTTTGCGCATGCCGTGCACAATCATTGAAACGCCCGCGGCGGGGAACGTTGGTAGGCTGCACTGGAATTTCGATGCGCCCAAGCACTTTGGTCCAGGCGCGCTCTTCCGCCTTGGCTCTCGGCAATTGCTGCTCCGCGCACGAGTGCCGGCTGTCGGCGATCAGTTTGAACGCGCGGCCCGCGGTGCACGGCTTGGATCTCGCGCGCCGTGCGAACCGCAACAAACGTGCAGCCTTAGTGCGCGAGCGCCAGCGCGTCTTCGGTACGCTAGTTCTCGGTCGCCGCGCTCGAGCGTTGCCGAGGTGGAAACCCCTTCGACCGGCGACTGATCGCCGTCCTGAGATCGGTCAAATCTGCTGCCCATTGCGTGGCCCGGCAGCATCAGCAATCGAAAAAACAAACCTGACCTCGTCATCGCCGCAATTGCGGCCGCGTTCAGATCGATTGTTGTCTATCTGAGTCGCAATCCCAGTTTGTGTGTCGAGATTTCGCGCTCCCGCGTCTCGGTGTCGGGGGTCGTGGCGGCTCAGTTTTGAGATTTTGGCATTGCAGATTGGTGGGTCGATATGGGGTGCGAACGGCGTCGACTGTCGTCCGCCGGACCGCGTCGCCGCGCGATGCTACGGGCACGGGCTGAGCGCAAATTTGTCTTGTCCAGTTTGCTGGCGGCGATCGCGCTCGTCGCAGCATCTGCGGTTCCGACACACGCCCAGACCAACTGGACCGGAGCGAACTCCAATGGCTGGTTTAACCCTCTCAATTGGAACGCCGGTGTTCCGAACGCGCTGACCAGCGCAAACATTGACACGGTGACGCCGAACTCGACGGAGGTCAGGGGCGCGGGCGCAAGTGCCCTCAATCTTAGCGTCGGTCAGAGCGGGACAGGAATGCTCGTCATCACAAACGGCGGGACGCTGTCCGATGTCTTCGGGACAATCGGCAATCTATCGGGCGCGCTGGGCACGGTAACGGTGACCGGAGCGGCCTCCAACTGGTCGACTGCCGGAACCCTCGTGGTCGGCGGTTTGGGTACGGGCACGCTGACCATCCAGAACGGCGGTACAGTGAACAGTGGCGGTGGCGGCTCCGTCGGACAGTCTGCCGGCTCGACTGGCATCGTGACGGAGACCGGCGCGGGCTCCACCTGGACCAACGGTCCAGGCGGCGGGCTCAACATCGGCGGTTTTGGTACCGGCATACTCACGATCACGAACGGTGGGACGGTCATCAACAACACCGCCTTCACCGCCAACATCGGCAATGGTTCAGGCTCGCAGGGTGCGGTGAGGGTCGCCGGCGCGGGCTCCACGTGGAGCAATAGTTCGGGGTTGAACGTTGGCAACCTTGGCACCGGCACGCTCACGATTGCCGAGGGCGGCGTTGTCAACGGGCCTGTCGTGATCGCGGCGGACACCCGTGCGATTGGCACACTCAACATCGGCGCGGGCGCGGGCAGTCCGGCGGCGGCACCCGGCACGCTCACGACGCCAATCGTCGCGTTTGGCTCTGGCACCGGTACGATCAACTTCAATCACACGTCCACCAACTACGTGTTTGCGCCCGCCATCATCGGCAACGGCACCGTCAATGTGCTGGCGGGCACCACGATATTCACGGCTGCCAACACCTACAGCGGATCGACGAATGTCACCGCGGGCACGTTGCGCGCGGGCGTGCCGAACACGTTCAGCCCGAACTCGGCAGTGAGAGTGGCGAGCGGCGGAACGCTCGATCTCAATGGCTTCAATCAGACCGTCCCCAGCGTCTTCAATGCTGGCCTGGTGAACATGGGCACGGGCACTGCGCCGGGCACCCTTTTGACGACGACCAGCTACACAGGAGCTGGCGGCACGATCGCGATGAATACCTTTCTTGGCGCCGACGGTTCGCCTTCGGACAAGCTCGTCATCAACGCCGGCACAGCCAGCGGCAACTCGTTCTTGCGCATCACCAATGCGGGCGGTCCCGGCGCCGAGACGGAGGCGAACGGCATCGTAGTGGTGCAGGCGATCAATGGCGGCACGACGGTGCCCGGTGCCTTCGCGCTCGCTGGCGAGGTGCGCGGCGGCGACTTCGACTATGTTCCTCTTCCGCGGTGGCCTCGGCGGTAGCAATCCCAACGACTGGTTCCTGCGCTCGAGTTTCATCGTCGGACCAATACCGCCGGAGCCGCCGATCATGCCACCGATCCTGCCGCCTGAGCCGCCGCCGCAAACGCTGCCGCCGGGCGTCTATCCGATCATCGGGCCGGAGATCGCGACCTACGGCGTGGTTCAACCGATTGCCCGGCAATTGGGGATGACGACGCTCGGCACCCTGGATGATCGCATCGGCGATACTTCGCTGGTCGCGAATACGGCTACGCCTTGCCGGTCTGACGGCGACATGCGGAACACGATCGTGACCAAGGCGCCGGTGAAGGCGCTGCCCGATTGCCCATCTGTCGGCTGGGGGCCCTCGGCCTGGGGCCGAGTCCTCGGCCAGCAGATCGACAACCGTTACAGGGCCTTCGCCGATCCGCGCGCCTCCGGCCAGTTGCTCGGCTTTCAGAGCGGTATCGATCTGTGGCGCGGCGAATGGCTTCAGGGTCACCGCGACACCGCCGGCATCTACTTCGCCTACGCCAATGCCGACGTCGGCGTGAACGGTCTCGTCACCAACGAGGCAGCGACCGCCTACGTGCTGCGCAAGACCGGCAGTCTCAATCTCGATGCCTGGTCGGGCGCGGCTTATTGGACGCATCGCGGCCCAACCGACTGGTATCTCGACGCAGTGGCGCAGGTGACGCGCTATGAAGGCACAGCGTCCACTCAATTCGCCAGGCTTGGGACCACCGGCCTCGGCTTCGTCTCGTCGCTCGAGGCGGGCTATCCGATCCCGCTGTCGATGTTCGGACCGGGCTTCGTGCTGGAGCCGCAGGCGCAGATCATCTGGCAGCATGTGTCGTTCGACGACGCCAACGACGGCCTGGGCGACGTCGCGCTCGGCACCACGTCAGGCGCGAGCGGGCGGATCGGCCTGCGCGGCCGCTGGACCAT
The DNA here is from genome assembly GCA_963763485.1 of uncultured Alphaproteobacteria bacterium. GTDB lineage: Bacteria > Pseudomonadota > Alphaproteobacteria > Rhizobiales > Xanthobacteraceae > CAWCKS01. Next base: position 1,435,140 of record CAVXOW010000005.1, read on the forward strand.
CGTCGGCGACAGCGGGCAGGTGTGGCAGCCTTATGTGCGCGCCAATCTGTGGCGTGACTGGGGGGCGCAGGCAACGACGACGTTTTCCGGTATCGATCTGGTGCCGCTGCTGGAGCGGGCCTCGCGCCTGCAACTGGGCGGTGGGCTCAGCGTGCGGATGAACACCAATCTCAGCCTCTACGCCAATGCCGACTACCAGTTCGCCGTCAGCGACAACGACCGCGAGAGGCGCGACGGCATCCGCGGAGCCGCCGGCGTGCGATATACGTGGTGACATGGGCTTGCGGCTGAGCGTCATCCCCTGCACGGGGCGCGTAGTGAGCCATAAACCCGCCAAGTCTTCGACCAAATCGGCCCAATCAGACAGCAATCATCATGCCAGAAATCGTCGTGCTGGCCCTCGCTATTCTGACCTTGGCGGTCTTGATCATCCGGCTCGCCGTGCGAAAGCGTGACGTATTGAACGGCCGCTTCTTTGAGCGTTCTGAGCCCGAGGAGCACTAGCCGCATTTCAACACGATGCGAAAGCAACAGGTCGGCTTCGCGTCATCGCACCGTAATCGCGTCGAGCGCGCATCGGAAAGACCGCTGCGTTCTTGGCAGGTTGAGAATTCGATCCATCGTCGCGGTCGCGATAGCGCGCGAGCAGACCAGTGTCGAGGCCATGGGAAGGCCGTACAGCGCGCCAGCGCGAGAGCGGCGCTTCACAGCGGCGGCTGTAAATTCTGATACTTCGCCTTGGCGCAGCGCGCGAATCATCGCGGGTGAGAGCCTGGTCACACCGCGCGCCTCTCGCGTTGCCGTCGGACACTTTCAGTTGCCCGCTCCAAAGTGAGCGCGGGAAGCCAATGTGAAAGAGGCCGCCAACTAAGACCGCCTTACTTTGTCTCGCTTTTGAGTTTCGCCACGACGCGGGCTTGTTGCCAGACTTCGATGTCGTAGCCATCGAGCAGTTGCTTGGCGGCCTCGATAGCGGAGGCGTCATTGGGGCGCTCGAGATTGACAGCCGCAATGATACGGCCGTCAGCGCCGAGAAAATGAACTCGGTATTCACTCATTATCTGCGCGATCCCCGTCGCAGATCGTCCACTTAAATCAAGCTTTTTTGATGGAGCTGTTGCGGCGGAAGTCAGCCGGGCACGACGCCCAGCAGCCGCGCCGCGCCAACACCTGGCAACCAATCGCGACAGCCAACCGACACGCTGATGCTACAGTACGTTAGGCAGCGCGTTAGATGGCGTTACAGACAAGCGCAGGTTGGGCAGGGCATTACGGCTCGGCATGGTCATCGCCACGCGGTCGCGGAACGGAGCGAGGCGCGTCGCGCTCGCACTATTCCGGCGGAAACTGCCGAATAACAATCGCCAAGTTTTGTTGACGCTGGGCTTGGCGTCTAAGGAGCGCGTCTAGCTCCAGCCGCGCCTCGCCGGTATCTACTCCAGCCTTTTTCAGGCGAGCGATGAGATCACGTTGATGTTGAATATTCGCGTCGCCCTCTGTGACGGACCGCCGCGCTCGTTCAAGCCGGTCCGCCAATTCAGCACTTTCCATGGTGATGCTCTGCGCCCGCGCAGTGTCCCGTCTTGGGGGGCACGGCCTGCGTCATCACCGCGCCCCCACCGTCGCGAGCGCTCAGAAAACCCCAACGGCAACGCCCGCGATGGGCCGCAATTGGGAACTTGCAATGGCCGGAAAGTAGCGATTGGAAGTTAAACACAGCTTTTTGGCGAGTGATCGAGGCTTGTCCCCGTTTAGCCGAAGGCCAAGGGTAAGGTGCAGCGAATGAAGCCGCGCGGCTCAAGCTGGATCTCGCGATGCGTAAGCGATGGGTCGATGCCCGCGGCCGACTGCGTCTTCTTTTTTCTTTCGCTGCACGGATCTCGTGTCGCGGGAACTGATTAGCGCCGCAGCACGCTCGACAGAATTCCGCCCATCATGTTCATCATTTGCCGCTGCGCTTCCAGATTCTGCTGCTGTTGTTGCGCCTTTTGAAGCTCGATCGGAAAGGCCAGTTTAGCTCCCCCATGTCCCAGCTCAGCGGCGCGCCGCAGAAGCGCAAGCTTCATCGCGACCGGCGCCTCGGGCTGATAGGTCCCCTCATCGATCATGTCGGCGAGGCTGACCATCGAGTCGGCGTCATTCAAGTCTCGCCCTTTCAGGAACATGATCAGGGCCGCAGCAAAAATTGCGGCAAGCGTAATTGCCGGGTTGCCGGCGCCGCGACGTGCGGACGTGATCCAGTCTTGCGATGACTGCGCCCGGCTTCGATCCGGACGGATCTGACGACTGACAACCCGCTCCTCAAAAATCAGGTCTTTGTCCGATGGCATCGGCCAACACGCTTCACTAGCCATCAAACCATCGGACAAAAATCAACAGGAGAACGGCAATGTTTCGTCCTGCTCTCGCTGCTCTTGCGGCAGTCGTTCTGGTCAGCGCCAGCCTCATCCCGGATGACGGGTTCGCTCGTGGGGGTGGCGGCCGAGGTGGCGGTGGCGGTCGAGGTGGAGGCGGCTTTCACGGCGGCGGCGGCGCGCGTGCCGGAGGTTTTCATGGCGGCGGCTACCGGGGTGGCGCCGTGGCAGGTCGCGCGGGCCGGGGTTATGCCGTAGCGGGTCGAGGTTATCGGGGAGGATACTATGGCGGGCGAGGATACTATGGGGGGAGAGGATACGGATACGGTGCGGCTGCGGTCGGGCTTGGGGCAGCTGCGGCCGGTGCCGCTTATGGCAGCTACGGCTATTACAATAACGGCTACTACAATAACCGCTGCTATCAGGACGCCTACGGCCGGACGGTCTGTCCGCAGTATTAGCGGTCACGACAACACTGCGCTTCGACGTCGAGCCGCGAGTTCGAAGACCGTCCGGGTCACAACGGCCGCGCTCATCTCGTCTCGCCGCGATGGCCGCGGCGGCTGCGCTCGCGGGATGGTCCGTCGACGTGCGGACCTGGCGCTGAGCGACGGACGGCTCTGTTCGCCACTCCGTCAGACGAACGCCGGCAGCACGACCTCGGTGAGAACCGCGTTGACGACGCGGGTCTGTTCCATGCCTGGCTTGTCGTAGTTGCCGCAGTTGATCGCGACGACGAGGTCGAGCTTGGGGTACACGTGCAGGCGCTGGCCGCCCCAGCCGATGCCGCCGACCCAATCGCACCGCTGCGGCGGTGTGCCGGCAAGGTTGGCGCCGAGATACCACTGGTAGCCGTAGCGGCGGCCATCGGCGATCGTGACCGCAGGCGTGATGGCACGCTTTACCCAGTCCGCCGGCACAACGTCGCGGCCATTCCAGGCGCCGCGCGCAAGCACGAGCTGACCGACCTTCAGCATGTCGCGTGGCAACAGCTGCAAACCCGATGCCGCGCGATAGGCGCCGTCATTGCCCTTGTGCCAGACGACGGGACCGAAGCCGAGCGGATCGAACAGGACGCGTCGGCAATAGCTCAACAGATCTTCCCCGGTACCTTTCTCGATCAGGCGGCCGAGCAGCGCGGTGGCGCCGCCGCAATACGACCATTTTGCGCCGGGCTCGCCGATGATCGTCCGCTCGAGGATGAAGCGGAAGCGATCGGGTGCTGCTTCCATCGCAATCTCGGAGTTACGCAGATCGGCGCCATAGGGGATCGTCAGTTCATCCCAATCGAAGCCAAGCGTCATGCTCAGCACGTGATGGATCGTGATCCGGTCGCGGCCGGGCTGGCTTGCGAGATCGGAATATTCCGGAAACTGGTCGTACAGTTTTGCTTCGGGCGGCGGCACCTTGCCGGCCGCGAGCGCAATGCCGTAGGCGAGGCCGACAACAGACTTCGAAACCGATCGCAGGTCGTGCGGCACATCGGGCGCGAAGGTCAGGGGACCGAACCGGCCCCGGCTTTCCGTCTCATCCTCGCCGCGCCCATAATGCTCGAACACCAGGTTGTTGCTCTGGCTCACCAGCAGCGCATGCAGGCCGTTGATCCTGCCGTCCTGATCGAGCTGCGCCAGGTGCTGAGCGAACAGCTCCGGCGACGGGCTTGCGAAAGCGCGCGATGTCGCAAGCAAGCTGCCGCCGAGCGCGGCGAGAACGCGGCGACGAGTGAGGCCGGTGATTGGGGTCGGGGGCAGCGGCTTGGGCATGGCTGTCGTCCTTCGATCTACAGGCTTCTTCGCAGGAAATCTGCGATCTCTGGTTCAATTCGCCGATGGACTGCTGCACGGTCGACATCGGGTGCATCCTCGCAGACGTCGAGCGCGTCAGCTTTCCGTCCGGGAGGGCATGGACCGAAGAATACGAAATGGCCGCCCGGCGCCGTCTCCTGCCGCGGCGGATGGGGCAATGCCGTCGCGAGAGCGAGGATGTTGCCCTCAGCCTTGAGATCGCTGCCGTCCGCGCGATAGAGCAGCGTCGGCATGTCGACGGATGCCAACCCGTTCCGATCGAACAGAGCGCCCCACGGCTCCATCAGGACGAGGGCTTTCGTGGCGAGCGCATCCGGCGACCTCTTGCCGACTACGTTGGCTAAGGAGCCATCGGTCGGCACGCCGTCGCAGGCCTTCGGATCGTCGGTACGGTCTCGGCAATAGGCCGCCAGGTGAGCGAAATCGGGAACCGCGCCGGCGACGATGAGCGCGACCGCGCCGCCGTAAGAAAATCCCATCAGGCCGAGGCGGTTAGGATCGGCATGCGTCGCGAAGCGTGGATCGGCCAACATGGCATCGAGCGCCTTGTGGATCTGCCGTGGGCGATCTTCGAGAGCTTCGCGAGGGACCTTGGATCCGGGGTGAAACGGCGCGACCACGACAAGACCCTCGCGCGCCAACGACGTGAGAAGAGCGGCATAAGGGACCGGACTGCCCCCCGCTTTGATCGTTCCCCCTCCGCCATGCGAGAAAAGAACAACCGGAAAGCGCGCCCCAGAAGCGATCGGCGCATCGCGGCTGGCGGCAATGATCCAAGGCCCATCCTGAAAGGGAACTTCGGCCACGTCCGTCGGATACGCAACCAATGCGTCGAACGGTATCGTGTCCTGCACTGTGATGCGCACGACACCGGCATGAAAGGTCTGATCGGCGCGCGCAGTCGACGACATGCTGCCGCCAAGCGGCGCAAGCCGCCAAATGATGATCGATGAAGTGATGGCCACCAATCCGACGACGCTTGCGAGCGGCTTGTGCACGGTAGTTGTTCCTTGCAAATCAGCGACATCAGGCGGAATGCCGCTCCGGTTTCAGCAACCGGTAGTGCAGCCGCGCGTAGTTGCCGAGCGCCTTCACCGCTGCATTCAGTGCGAGCAGCAGGGCGGTGCCGACGCCGGCGCTGGCGGTGAGCAGCGCAAGACCAACCACCGCGCGCAGCATCATCTTGGTAATCGATGCGAACGCCGCGATCTTGAGCAGACTGAGCAGTGTTCCGATGCCGGCGATGCCCAACGCAAATGTCAGGGCGCTGGATACGAGCAGGGCGATGCCTGCTGCAAATACCAATGGCAGCAGCAGGAACAGATCGACGGCGGCGAGACCGCCGAGGGCCAGCAGCGCCGTCGCGGAGTTACGCAGGCTGTGATTGCTTTCCCATTGCCTTAGCCTCGTCTCGGCGCGCAGCTCGCGCGCGAGACGCCGGGGATCGCCGAGTGCGGCGGCAACCTCTTCTTCGCTGCGGCCCTCGGCGCGGGCTTCTTCGAAATGCGCCATGTAGTCGGACAGGATTTCGTCAACGTCCTGCTCGGGAAGCCCATCGAGCTTATCGTGTAGAGTGCGCAGGAAATCGATACGATTCATCTGGTTTCTCCGAGCAGATGGTTGACGGCATCGATGAACGACCGCCACTCGCGCTTCTGCGCGGCGAAGGCGGCGCGACCGGCCGGTGTCAGGCGGTAATATTTTCGCGACGGACCGCTGTTCGACTCGACGAGGCGGGTGTCGACCAGCCCGTCATCCTGCATGCGCCGCATCAGCGGATAGATCGTGCCTTCACCCATGCCGACGCCGGCGGCGAGCGTGCTCGCGATCTCGTAGGCATAGCTCTCGCGGTGCGCCAGCAACGCCAGCACACACAGTTCGAGCGCGCCTTTCTTCAGCTGGATCTGGTTGGTCGGTTCGGTCATCGCGGGGTGATATATAGCAAGGTATCTGTTATTGCAAGGTACCAATTAATGCAATGAACAAACGCGGGTTTTCGCGCCGTCCCGGGCGAGGGCTGCAACAGCGACATCGGGAGCGTGAGGTGCCTGGTGGCCAGCCCGATCGGGCCGCACCATCACTCGTGACGCGCAGTCAGTTTCGGATTTTTCTTCTCGCGGAGCGCCTTCCACATCACGCGCGCGCCTGATCGGCGCATGGCCGGAGTCGGAAATGACGATCAGTCGCTCAGAAACGAGGTCGCCCGTCAGGCGCGGATGTTGGTTAGGCCAGCGCGGCAACGCCCATGGCCCGCCCGTAGCGGCGACTGCATTCAAGAAAATCGCCGTACTTCCTGTGCACGGCCGTGTGCTGCACGCACGCAAGCAGCAACCGGTCGCGGTCGAAGCCGCGGTTCTTCGCGTAGTCCTCGAGCAGGCACTGAGCGATCTCCTGATTGTGCGGGTCGTTACCAAGGCGGCAGGCGGTCAGCGCCAACTGTTGCACCAACGTCTGGCGGTCGCCGCTGCTCGTAAGATACGCATTAGCCCAAGCGACGGCCTGCGGTCCATCGAGTGCGACGATGGCGGCCATGGTCCGCTCCAGGAGTTGGGGCCCGCTCATTCGCTCGGCGCCGGCAGGAAGCTCAGCAACGTAGGCACGTCCATCGCCGATATTCCTCTGATGCCAGGCGTTGCGGTTGAGGAACGAGGCGGCCGAGTACAAGAGCTTCAACCGTTGCGGATGCTCGAAGGAATCGTAGAACCAGCCGAGCGTGTTGCAGTATTCGTAGCAGTGTTGGGAAATGGAGAAGTTGAGGCTGTCCTGCGTTTCGAGCAACACCTGGGCGGCGCCGATCTGCAAGACGTCGAGGATCTGGCGTGGCCCTTTGCCTGCGAGCAGCAGCCGGCTCAACTGCTCAAGATAGGCCGGCTCGTGCTGACGCAACACGACTTCGAGGAATGCCTCCGCCTCGGCCGCGGTCAGCGGTTCGGAATTCGCAAGCAATGCCAATTCCCCGGCCGTCGTGCCCGCGTAGGGGACGGCAGAGATTTTCTGCTGCTCGAGGTAGTGGGTCACACAGTTGCAAGCCATCTCGTAGGTCGAATACCAGCGCGGACCGACGGCAATATCCAACGCCCCGGCATATAGCACCGAATGGGCGTTGTCCCAGCCGATGGCCGTTCCCAGCTCGACCGTGGCGCGCGCCCGATAGGACTTGTGGCCGGTGGTATAGGAGCGGTTGAGGAAGGCACGGTCCTGCAAATCGATCAGGCCGGCGAACACCAGCTCGGCGAGGATTGCCTTGCGCTCGGGCTTGTTCTGCATGAGTCCGAGAAAGACGCGATAGGCTTCGAGTACGCGGCCGCGATGCACCAGAGTCAGCCATTGGTCGAGGCGGTCGCGCAACGGACCCTCGAGATGCTCCGGCTCCTGGTCCGGCCAGTGCACGACGGGCTTCGGCGGCGCGTTGTTCTGGGGCGCCATGCCACGTGCGTAGTGACCGGGTGCCTTGTTGATCTTCTGGTTCCAGATGTCGAGACCGGTCGGAATGTACCAAATGGTCTGCGCCATCGGCAGTCCCGCCATTTCCGCAGGCAGCCACTTCGACAGGTGCAACGTGGCACGGGCGCTTAACAGGCAGTGGTCGTTGTTGACAAAGTTGACGAAGCCGTTGTCGATCCGCTCGTGGTAGGGGACGTGCGTGTAGGGCCCGTGAATGCGTACGGCCTCGCGCAACATCTCGGGGAGCGGCCGGCCGTCACGCGCCAGATCGTAGTAGGATTCACTGGCACCGACTTGATCGCGAGCCAGCACGCGATCCTCAAGCTTTTCGTAGAGCGCACGCGCTGACGCGTCCTGATCATTCACGGCTGCAGCAAGCGACATGGCAATGACTCCCTGCTCGAGAATCCCTTACATCCGGTTCGCCAGACGACGGACGACGACAAACGCCATGATGTCACATTGGGGAAGGAAATGGGAGCCTGTTCGATAGCGCTCTGGTGGGAGTTGATTGCGAACGCGAATTAACACGCGAGTCACAGGCAAATTTTCGATGTATGATCACATTCTGCCCTGGCAGGCCCAATCGACCTTTCGATCGGCCACACGCACATGCCCAAGTTCCTTCGCATCGGAGTCCATCAGTCGAACATTTCCGGATACACGTCAAAGGGGTGGTGGGTTCGCCGGGTTGGCTCGACGGTTTTCCTGAAGTGGGGCGCCGTCGAGGTCCAGGGCGTGGGAGATGGGCGAAAGGTTTACTGGACGCTTCCACCGCGGGCGAAAACAATTCGTTGCGGCACGGTACAGCGTGCCAAAGACTATGCGAAGGCCGCAATCGCGCGGCGACGCAGCCATCGCTATGAACCGCTGGCTGGACGTATTGCGATCCGGCGGCGATCTGCCAATCGTGGGGCCGAACTCGAACAAGCGCTCGCCACGATCCTGGTTGTCGATATCGTCCGGTCCACCGAAAAAGCCGCGCGGCTGGGCGATTCGCGTTGGACACAGGTGATGAATCACTATTACGCCGCCGTCCGTCGAGAGTTGAAGACTTTGCGCGGAAAGGAAGTCGTGACGACGGGGGACGGACTGCTCGCGACGTTCGACGCGCCGGTTGCCGGGATCCGATGCGCGACCGCAATCCGCGAGGCCGTGCGCACGCTGGGGCTAGAGATCAGGGTGGGGCTGCACGCGGGCGAATACAACGTGAGCGGGGCTGACGTGGTCGGTCTCGCGTTTCACATCGGCGCGCGCGTCGCCTCGAAAGCGCGGGCCGGCGAAGTCCTGGTCTCGAGCGCGGTCAAGGATCTGATGTCGCAGTCTGGAATCCGCTTCAAGGATCGCGGCGTTCACCACCTCAAGGGCGTGCCGGAGCGGTGGCGCCTGTACCGGGTCGAACATTAAGGTGTCCTGAACATTAAGGTGTCTGCAAAAGTCGACACCCGTTTTGCGATCGGTTCGATCGTGCGGCGGCAGGTGCCGAGACTCCGTGTGGCGAACGGCTGGGCGTCAGGAAAGTTCGGCGATAATTTCGGCCAGGGTACGCTATGCTGGCGCGGCGCGGGCGCGGAGCGCGGGTTTCGGATTTTTTCCTTTCGCCAACGACGCGATCAGCGTTCGCAGCGCCAGCACCGGCGGCGAAATCTCGCCCTGTCGCCAGACCAGCGGCGTCGTGATGTTGGCCTGCGCGCTTGGGATCGCATGCCTAAGCACTTGTGCGTCGGGCATCGTGTCCAGCACCGACTCAGGCACCAGCGCGATGCCCGTGCCGGAAGCGACGCATGCGACGATGGCATGATAAGAGCCGAGCTCCAGCACACGCAAAGTAGCAAGACTGTCTCGCCCGAGCCAGCGTTGCAACACGCGGCGGTACGCGCACCCTTCCGGAAACGCGATGAGCGACGCGCCTGCCACATCACGCGCACGCCTGATCGGCGCATGGCCGGAGTTGGAAATGACGATCAGTCGCTCGGAAAAGACCGGAACGTGTCCCAAGGCGCGTGCCGCCGGGGCTTCCGCGATAAAGGCGGCATCCAGACGGCGGTCGGCCACTTTGTTCACGAGATCATCGTTGGTCCCCGTCGTCAGCTCGAGACGTACTTCCGGGTAACGGCGATGAAAGTCCGCGAGGATGCGCGGCAGCCTGCTCGCAGTCGTGCTTTCCAGCGCACCTAACTTCAGCACGCCGTGGGGCGCCCCGCCAGAGACGACAGCGCGTGCCTCATCCGAGAGCTGGATGAGCCTCTCGGCGTAAGCCAGCAACAACTCGCCAGTAGGCGAGATATGAAGACGCTGCCGGTCGCGGTGGAACAGCGTCACGCCCAGCGAAGTTTCGAGTTGCTTGATCCGCGTTGTGACGCTCGACGGCACCCGATGCAACTTGCGCGCAGCTTTTATAATGCCGCCTTCATCGACGACGCATTTGAAGACTTGAAGATCGACAAAGTCCATCGGAGCAACATATTCTCATATGGAGAATTGTGTGTTCTCAATTATTCGATATCTTAGAACAATAGGCGCGCCTAATCTAGCGGCATGAACACGAGAACCTCTGGGCCATCCGCAACTGTTGCCGCAACGGTAGGCTTGCTGGCACTCGCCAGCGCCATGGGAATCGGCCGCTTTTCGCTGACTCCGATCCTGCCCCTGATGCAGCACGACATGGGGCTGACATTCGCGCAGGGAGGCTGGCTCGCCACCGGCAACTATCTGGGTTACCTGGTCGGCGCGCTGATCTGCATGGCCTTCGCACCTCGACCGGTCCGCGCGATCCGTTGGGGCCTGATTTGCGTCGCCGTCCTTACCGTGGCGATGGGAATTAGCCGTTCGCCACTGCTTTGGTTTGCGTTTCGATTTTCTGCGGGTGTGGCGAGCGCCTTCGTGCTGGTTGGGGTCTCGGCCTGGGCGATGACGATCCTGGCACGGTGCAACAAAGGCCAATGGTCCGGATTCGTGTTTGCCGGAGTTGGTGTCGGCATCGTCTTTGCCGGTCTCGTGGGCCTCGCTGCAGGGCTCGACGCCTGGGGGGCGCGTCTGACATGGATCGTCATGGGCGTCGTTGCCGCGGTGGTCGCATTTTTTCTTTGGTGGCCGCTGGCCACGGACGCGGTTCCCGCGCACGTGGCGGCGTCAGGGATGAGTGGGGTGCCGCGCCGAACTTTTGTCGCAGCCGCGTGCTACGGCCTGTTTGGCTACGGCTACATTATTCCGGCGACCTTCCTTCCAGCATTGGCTCGCGAATATATCGATGATCCGGCGGTGTTCGGCTGGGTGTGGCCGGTGTTCGGTGCTGCCGCCGCACTTTCCACCGTTGCCGCCGCATGGTTCGTTCATCGCCTGGCGCCGTGGCGTTTGTGGACGGGAGCCCAGTGGGTGCTGGCAGCCGGCGTATTGGCACCCGTATTCTCGCTCAACGTCGTAACGTTGTTGACCGCCGCGGTCTGCGTCGGCGGCACCTTCATGGTTATTACCATGGCCGGCATCAAGGAGGTGTTGCGCGTCGCAGGCCCACAGGCGTCTCAGGGGGTCGGCATGATGACCGCTGCTTTCGCCGCCGGCCAGATTGCAGGCCCGTTGACAGTGAGCTTGTTGGCCGGATCGAGCAGCGCGTTCAGCGTGGCCAGCATCATCGCCGCACTGGCGCTGGTCGTCGGCAACTGCGTGCTTTCAATTGATAACGCGGTCACCCGTCGTCTTCCTCGGTATTGACCCCAAGTAGGAGCGACAGGCGAGGCCCAGCCCATTAACCGGCGGACGGCTTTGGCGTAGCGATCGATTTGGTGCTTCTATGCCGGGCTCAAAATCCTGAAATTCAGGCTGCCGTCGAGCCAATCGAGCCCTCTTGATACCGTGCTTGACGAATTCTTCGATATGGGCCGGAACGAGATGAAGTCGTCCGAAGTCTTTGTTCAATGTTTGCAGCAGTCGACGGCGGGTAAAATCATCATTCACACCAAAGCGGTCGAGACAAAGATTCAGAATTTGCTGTCTGTCGGCCTCGCTGGGATAGCCCATCCGGATGTGCGCATCGAAGCGGCCGGCACGTCTTGACAGCGCCTCGTCGATGGCCTCGGGGTGATTTGTAGTCGCAATCGTGACGATATCGTCATAGGCAGAGCCGCCGGACAGAACCTGCAGCAGCTCACCGGTGACCTCTTCCCCACTGATCGCGCCGTAGTAGTAAGGATTTTGCCGGTTTTTGGTGATTAGGTCTAGATCTTCCAGAATTACAACCGTGAGCGTTAATGTCTGAGCAAGATGATAGATGGCGCGAATGCGCTCGACCGCTTCAACGACGATAATGCTCGCCTCGCCGCCGATATCGTTGACGAAGCTTTCGATCGCGGAGGATTTACCGTCGCCTGGGGGACCTGAGAGAAGAAGGCCGCGCCGAATGCTAAGTCCTTCGGACTTCAGCATATCCCGATTACGAATCGACGCTGCAATGAAGTCGAGCTCGGCGCGGGCCTGATCGTGCGGTATGATATCGTTCCATGTACGGTCAGACATTCGCGAGCGGACGGTGCGCAGATCGCGATTGAATAGAACGACGCGAGATTTGAACGGATTTGAGCCGTGGAGAACTTGCCGTACCAGCGCAATGACGGCCGTTTCATCTGCTTCGCTATAAATCAGTCCTATGCTGTCAACACTGCTTCTAGATCCCCTGGAAGAGTCGGCTTCAACCACCAGCAGGAATTGTGTGCCGGTGGCGGGTACCGTGCCACGAAAGACCGTGCGTGGAAGGATCGCGTGCAACTCACCGTCGATGTTGAGCATCACCTTGTGCGGTCGCAGGTTTGGTACCACAACATGGCGTTCAGCTAAGCCAAGGCCGGACAATTCGCTGAGCCACATCCATCCGGGCAACTCTCCGAGCTTGCGGGTCAGGATTGCAATGGTTCCGTCGTCGGCCGAGAGCGAAAGCACGCTCGGCTCGCCGCCGGCGCAGAATATCCGAAACAGGGCCGCATAGGAGATCTGGGGTTTGGTTGTGCGCTTGATTTGCCTGTGCTCGGCGACAACGTAGCCTAGCGCCGCGGACAGCGCGGCGAAGCCCTTGATGGTTTCAAGTGGCAGATCGGCGAGCAGACGATCCTTGAACGCGAGAGATGCTGCGGCTGACTCGGCGTAGAGTTGCTTGATGATGGGGCTGGTCGCCTCGTCAGCGCTGGCCACCGCCTCGTAGACGCCATAGACGAACTCGCCATCCGCATCCGTGCCATGAACAGGCGCTGTCACATTCATCGTCGAGGCGAGAATCTCGGCCGTCTTCTTTGCTTCTGCGACCCCCTTCGCGGACCGTTCCTCATCGATGCTGGCGCCTGCAATCTCGCCCTTGCATCGAACCACGTACTTCTGTCCGATTGAGGTACGTGTCTGCTCAACCTTGAACCACATCAGCTATCCACCCTTCGAATGTACCGGCCCGGTAACGGGCAATCCTCATATCAGACAACCAGAAGCTGCTCTATTTGAAATCCGGTAAAAGGGCCAATGCAACCGCGTCAGCGTGCAAGCACGGCGTTGGTTTGGGCATAAGATGTTGCCATCAAACGGGGCCTTGCCATCCTTGGGGTGAGGTGACGGCGTCTCGGGAGACATGAAATGCGCGAGATTGCCGTGTTCGGCGGCCTTGGCTCCGGCGCCATGGTGGTGCAGTCGGTGCAGCGGCGGGCAGCCGCAGGTGATGCCGTTGAACTCAAGGGGGTGCTGAACGATCAACTCGCAGTCGGTTCTGATGTCGCCGGCGGCCCGGTGCTGGGCACGTTCGACAGTTGGCGCACACTGTCGGATCGCACGGAGTTCATCGCGCCGCTGCACAAGGCCAAGGCGATGCAGGGCCGTGTGGCGCGCGTCCTGTCGTTGCAAATTCCGGCCGCGCGCTGGGCAACGGTCATCGATCCGAACGCGCTCGTCGCCGGTGATGCCGCGGTTGGCGAGGGGAGCTACCTCGCGCCGTTCGCGCTGGTCGACGCCGGCGCAAGGGTCGGCCGTCACGGCGCCCTGTGGCCGGCGGCCCAGATCGGGCACGATTGCGTGGCCGAGGATTTCGTTTTCATCGGCCGCGGCGCGATCGTGTGCGGACGCTGCACAATCCGCATCGGCGCCTATGTCGGCGCGGGTGCGGTCGTCTCGGACGGCCTCAGGCTGGGGCGGTTCTGTGTGGTCGGCACAGGCGCGGTTGTCGTCCGAGACGTGCCCGATCATGCCGTGGTGGCCGGCCGGCCGGCGCGGGTCATCAGTCGGCTCGACCCGCGCGACGATCCGGTTTGAGCAGCGCCGTCGCCGCCTCGATCACGCGGGCCTGGCCGCGCTCGAGGCCATGCCAGAGCGGCAACCGCACCAGCCGATCGGCGAAGCTGCGGGTGTTGACCAGCGCACCGTGCGAACGGCCGAAGCGCAGGCCCGCGGGTGAGGAATCGAGCGGCACAAAATGAAACGCGGCCGCAATTCCGCGCGCGCGCATGCCGTCGATGAAGCGGTCACGCGTGACGACGTCGGGCAGCAACAAGAAATAGATATGTGCGTTGTGGTCAACATCATCAGCGATCCGCGGGCGCTGCACACGGCCGGCGCGCTCGAGCGGCGCGAACGCCTCGTGGTAGCGCGCCCACAGCGCGCGCCGTGCGCGCGTGATCTCGTCGGCATGCTCAAGCTGTCCGAACAGCACGGCCGCGGCAATCTCGCTCGGCGCGAAGCCGGAGCCGAGATCCTGCCAGGCATACTGCCTTGTTTCACCGCGGAGGAACGCTTTCCGATCCATGCCTTTGAGGTGCAGAATTTCAGCCCGCGGCACGAGACCCGTGTCATTGATCACGAGCGCGCCGGCTTCACCTGCCGAAATGTTTTTCTGATAGTCGAAGCTGTAGGCGCCGATATGTCCGAACGTGGCCGAGTGGCGGCCGCGCCTGGTCGAAAGGAACGAATGGGCGGCGTCTTCGATCAGGATCAGGCGGTGCCGTTCTGCGATCCTGCACAGCGGCTCAATGTCGCAGATGTCGCCGCCGTAGTGCACCGCCATGATGGCCTTGCTGCGCGATGTCACCGCCGCCGCGACCGCCCCCGGATCAAGCTGGGGCTGATCGCTCTTGACATCGACAAAAACCGGCACGCCGCCGCGCAACGCCACCGCGTTGGCACAGGACGCAAAAGTCCAGGAGGGCATGATGACTTCATCGCCAGGACCGACATCTGCCAGCAGCACCGCCATTTCCAGTGCAGTCGTGCACGAGGTGGTCAGCAATATGTTCGGCACGCCGATGCGTGAGGCGATCCAGTCCTGACATTGCCGCGTGAAAGGTCCGTCGCTTCCGATCTGGTGCCGCTCGAACGCGGTGCGGACATAGTCGAGTTCGCGACCGACGACAGCGGGCTTGCAGAAGGGAATTGCATCTGCTTCCACTTGTGCATCCAATTGGGCGACCCCCGCGCTTGGTGGAATTGGGCTGCCGGGCGAATTCACAAGGACCTCATTCGTCTTGCCTTCCGCCGTCCCAATCCGCCGAATCCTGGTGACCGTACCTCCGCGCGCCTGGTTCCACGGAATTTCTTACAGACTATTCGAGATTTACCGTCAAGCGCTGCTCGATCTCGGCTGCACGCTATTCGAAATCCCGATCGATATGTTCACGCCTCCAGATGCCGGCCGCATGAGGGTGTTGCTTGACGACATCCGCGCGTTCGCCCCCGAGCTCGCCATCGGCCTGCCCAATGGATCGACCGCATTGCATTGCCGCCTGCCGGCCGGGCGGGACGGCTGGCGGCCGCACGTCTTCACCGAGGTGCTCGGTCTTCCGACCATTTTCATCTGGGATCACGCTCCGCTCGAGCTCGCCGACCAGCTGCTCACGCCTTTGCCGGATCACCCCGCGGGATCGCGGGCCGGTGCGATGGCGGCACTCCGTCGCACGCTTCACGCATCCGCGGCTTCTGCATTGCGCGCGCGACAGCGGCCAGATCCGCATCATGCGCGAGCTCGGTCTCATCGCCGGCGACGCGGTCGTGCATCTCCTGGCGCAAGCGCTGCCGGGCTTTTCGTCGCCGGCGGCGCCCGCGATTGCTACCGCGGAGCCCGCGGTGTGCTTTATCGGGCATATCTACAAGGACGCTCCGGCCGCGCCTTCAGAACTCGAGGCGCTGGCGGAATTTATCGTCCTGCAATGGAGCCGAGGGCCGGACACTGCGCTTTGGGATGTCGCGAACGCGTACATTGCGGCGCTGCCGGCCAGGCAACGCAGGCGCCTCGCGCTCGATCCCGACCAGACCTTTTTCTGGCGCTTCGTGCATCGCCTGATCGATCATCGCGCGCAGACGCATCGACGGCTCGAGATGATGGGCGCCGCTGGGACCCCGGTCGGCTTTTACGGCAACCTGAGCAGCAATGCGCCCAACGTGCCCAAGAACCTCGTGTCGCTGCGCGAGCACGAGATCGCGTTCGGTCCGGAGCTTGCAGCCGTGTTTGCGCGTCACGAGATCACCATCGACGTGCAAAGCCCCGGCTTCGTTAACGGCTACAGCTTGAAGCCGATCAACGGCTTTGCCTCCGGCGGGTTCGTGCTGGTCGATCGCAAGCGCGACTTCGTCACAGCGTTCGGGGAGGCGGGCGCCGCCGTGTCGTATACGGACGGTGACGATCTTGCTGCCAAGGTCGATCATTTCCTGAGCCATCCGAAGCAACGCATCGAAGTTGCCAACGAGATGCGGTCGCAGATCGCGGCAGGACACACGCTGCAACAATTCTTTGCGCGCCTTTTGTGTGCTGCCGATGAGCACTTCGCAGCCAGCAGGCCACCACAGCCGCGCACGACTGCGCAAGTCAGGCCCGCACTTGGCACCACGACCGACCTGTTGCGATCACTGACCACGCAACCCTACTGGCCCGGCGCACAGGTCGATCACGGTGAGACGAGCGCGACGGTGACCACCTCGCCGCAGGCGTGGACCTTTGCGGCAGAAATCCCAATTCCATCCAGGGCAAGGGGTGCGCGAGACCGCGTCCTGGAATTGATGCTTCACGTCGAGGCTGGACGACTCGGCGTTGCGCCACTGGCGCTGGCCAGCGGCGAACTGCTGGGCGAACAGGTCGTCAGCGCGACGCGCGCGCCCGTTGCACTGACGATGCACTTGCCCGACGAGGGCGAGCACGTGCTGATCTTGCGCAACACCGTCGAGGGACCGACCCGTGCGGCAATTCTGCAGGCGACGTTGCGGCAGAAAACGCGCGGCTGGTGGCGCTGGCGCTAGCGCTTGCCGATCTGTTCCCACAGCCAGCGCGCGACGGCGTCGGGCGAGGCGGAGCCGGCGGCGCGCAGGTTGGCCTCCTGCATGGTCGCGACGTCGATCTTGCCGAGCAGCGGCTGTAGCGCCTGCTTGAGCGCTGTGTCGCCGGCGCGGCGCGGCGACAGCAGCAGGATCGCGTCGTAGGGCGGGATCGATTGTTGGGGGTCGTCGAGCACGACGAGATTGTATTTCGCGATCAGGCCGTCCGAGGTGTAGCCGGCGATGACGTCGACGTCGCCGGACGCGACCGCCGCATACATGAAGTCTGGCTGCATCTGGCGCTGCTCGCGGAATTTCAGGCCGTACGCTTTTGAGATCGCCGCCCACTCCGGTCGCGAGAAGAACTCGTAGTCGCCGGCGATCGACATCGTGCCGGCATGCGCGACAAGGTCGGCAATCGACTTGATGTGCAGCTCGTCGGCGCGCTTGCGCGGCATGACCAGCGCATAGGCGTTCTCGAAGCCGAGCTCGCCGAGCAGGGTCACGCCGTTCTTCTGCGCAAGCGCGGTCGTCAATTCGGCGACGATCTCCTTGCGCGACCTGATGTCGGTGCGGTGCAGCTGGTTGGCCCACAGCGTACCGGAATAGTCGACATAGACGTCGATCTCGCCGGCGACCAGCGCGTCGTAGATCACGTTGGAGCCGAGGCCTTCGCGCTGGCGAGCGGCGAGGCCCGCGGCGGTAAGGCGCTGCGAGATGAGGCTCGACAGCACGTAGGATTCGGCAAAGGTTTTTGCGCCGACCACGTAAGCGGCTTGCGTACGCCCGAACGTCGGCGCGAAGCCCGCGATCACAAGCAGGGCTACACCGATCACGCCGCCGGACACCTTGAGTCGCTGGCGGCCGCGCAAACCAGCTTCGATCAGGGCAAGCAACTGGTCGACGATCACCGCGAGCACGGCCGCGGCAGCACAGCCGAACAGCACGGAGACCCAGTTCTGGGTTTGCAGGCCGGTGAAGATGTAATTGCCGAGGCTGGTCTGGCCGATCGGGGTCGACAGCGTCGCGGTGCCGATCACCCAGACCGCGGCGGTGCGGATGCCGGCCATGATGATGGGCAGCGCCAGCGGCAATTCGACCATGGTCAGCGACTGGGTCGGCGTCATGCCGACGCCTTGCGCGGCTTCGATAATAGCGGGATCGATGCCGTTCATGCCGGTGACGGTGTTTCGCAACACCGGCAGCATGCTGTAGAGCGCGAGCGCCAGCACCGAGGGCAGGAAGCCGAAGGCGGAGAAGCCGAAACCAAATATTTGCAGCGTCCACGCCGAGATGATCAGCAAGAGCGGATAGAACAGCGCCAGCAGCGCCAGTCCGGGCACGGTCTGCACCACGCTCGCGATCGCAAGCAGTGTGCCGCGCAGGGCCGGGCGGTTGCGCGCGAGCAGCGCCAGCGGCAGGCTGACGATCAGGCCGAGTGCGAGGGCGGCAATGCTGACGCGGATGTGGCTGCCGAGATAATCGGGCAACTTTGCCAGCGCTTCGGCCCAGCGTGGGTCGGAAAAAATCATTTTCGCGCGCCCGCCTCAGTCATCAAGGCGTTCAGCTTCGCGGTCTGCCGCCGCGGCGTCGACATCAGTTCGCGCACGTAAGGCTCGTTGCTGGTGGCAAGCTCGCTTGCGGTGCCGGTCGCGATCAGCGCGCCGCTCCGCATCACCGCGATGCGGTCGGCGAGCAGCATCGCTTCCGTCATGTCGTGGGTGATCATGATGGTGGTCAGCCCAAGCTTGTCGTGCAGGGCGCGAAAATCCTCGCCGAGGCCATCGCGGGTCAACGGGTCGAGCGCGCCGAACGGCTCGTCCAGCAGTACGATCGCAGGTTCAGCGGCGAGCGCACGCGCAACGCCGACGCGCTGGCGTTCGCCGCCGGACAGTTCGTGCGGAAAGCGGCCGCGATATTTTGCGCCGTCGAGCCGCACCAGTGTCAACAGCTCGTTTACGCGCGCGGCGATTGCGCTGGGCGCGGCGCCGGTCAGCCGCGGCGTGATGCCGACATTCTCGGCGACGCTCATGTGCGGAAACAGCCCGGCGCTCTGGAACACGTAACCGATGCGACGGCGCAGCGCGATCGGGTCGCCGGCGGCGATATTGTCGCCGTCGATCGCGATGGTGCCGCTGTCGGCCTCGATCAGCCGATTGGTGAGCCGCAGCAGCGTGGTCTTGCCCGAGCCGGAGCCGCCGACGATGCAGAGGAATTCGCCCTTCGCAACGCCAAGCGAGACGCGGTCGACCGCGCGCACGCGGCCGCCGTCAAAACTCTTGCAGACATTGTCGAACGCGATCGCGGTCGCTGCCATGGCTTCGCGCCTATCACATTGGCGGAGAGCGCGCCACTTGCAACGCGGCAGTTTCCGTTGAAAGCTCGACAGAGCGGCCCATAGAGGCCGCCGCAAGGGGACGGGACGCTTGAACGACCAACAGTTATTGCTGGGCAGGGCCGTGTCGCTCGACGGGGTATCGGTGAGGTTTCGCCTGGCCGACGGCAGCGATTTCACGGCGGTGCAACAGGCGACGCTCGGCGTTGCCGACGGCGAGTTCGTCGCCATCGTCGGCCCAACCGGCTGCGGCAAGTCCACGCTCTTGAATATCGCCGCCGGCCTGCTGAAGCCGTCCTCGGGCAGCGTCCGCATTTTCAGCACGGCCTTGACGCGGCTGAACGCACAGGCCGGTTATCTCTTCCAGTCCGACGCGCTGTTTCCCTGGAAGACCGTTTTGGAGAATGTCGCGATCGGGCTCGAGGTCGCCGGCACCGCGCGTGCAACAGCGCGGAGCGCGGCGCGCGACTGGCTTGCGCGTGTCGGGCTCGCCGGGTTCGAGGCGCGCTATCCGCACATGCTGTCGGGTGGCCAGCGCAAGCGCGTCGCACTGGCGCAGGTGCTGATCCGCGATCCAAAAATCCTGTTGATGGACGAGCCGTTCGGGCCGCTCGACGCGCAGACGCGTCAGATCATGGGCAACCTGCTGCTCGAACTGTGGAGCGCCGACCGCAAGGCGGTGCTGTTCATCACCCACGACCTCGAGGAGGCGATCGCGCTCGCCGACCGCGTCGTCATCATGTCGGCGGGACCAAAGTCGAACATCATCGGCGACTGGCGGGTGCCGCTGAAGCGGCCGCGCGACATTTCCGATGTCCGCCTGCAGGGCGAGTTTCACGAATTGCATCGCGAGATCTGGGGTGTGCTCAAGGACGAGGTGCTGCGAGGTTATCAACAATCCGCGTCGGCTGCGGTGGCCTCATGAACCGCGCACTGTTGCTGCTCGCCCAGCTTGTGGTCGCGGTCGTGCTGATCGCGGCCTGGCAGGCCGCGACAACGGTGCCGATCCACCACGACACCGGTGCGACGCTGCTGCCAAAATTCTTTTTCTCGACGCCGCTCGATGTCGCAAACCGCATCGTCAAATGGCTGCGCGAAGGCACGATCTGGCGGCACCTCGCGATCACGCTCACCGAATTGATCCTGGCCTTCGTGATCGGCTCGCTCGGTGGCGTTTTGATCGGCTTCTGGTTCGCGCGCCAGCAGACCGTCGCCGCGATCTTCGATCCGTACGTCAAGATGATGAACGCGCTGCCGCGCGTCGTGCTGGCGCCGATCTTCGCACTGTGGCTCGGCCTTGGCATCTGGTCCAAAGTCGCGCTCGGCGTGACGCTGGTGTTCTTCGTGGTGTTTTTCAACGTCTATCAGGGCGTGAAGGAAGTCTCGCAAACCATCCTCGCCAACGGCCGCATGCTTGGGATGAGCGAACGGCAATTGCTGCGCCACGTCTATTGGCCCTCGGCGCTGTCGTGGATGTTCTCGTCGCTGCACACCTCGGTCGGCTTCGCCGTGGTCGGCGCTGTGGTCGGTGAATATCTCGGCTCGGCGGCAGGCCTCGGCTATCTGATCCAGCAGGCCGAGGGCGTGTTCGACGTCGCCGGCGTGTTCGCCGGGATGATCGTGCTTGCGATTTTCGTGGTGGTGATCGACTGGCTGGTCAGCCTCGCCGAGCGCCGCCTGCTGAAATGGCGCCCCCAGATCGGCGAGACCAGAGGGGTTTGAAATCACATTCCGGAGAGCGTTCAGCGAACGCAGATCAGCCCGTTCCGAAGCGAAGACCGCCGCTCATTGCGGACCACGCGGGCCGTCCTCACATCGCGTGGCACACTCATTCGGAGACTTCCAAATGAAAACGTTCGCCATTCTCGCCATTGCCGCCGCCAGCCTGTTCGGCGTTGCGGCTCACGCAAACGACGTCGATCACTGGGCCGGTGACGACGGCAAAAGTCCGTACTACGCGCCGAGCTACGATGGCGGCTTTGTCCGCAGTTTCAACAGCTACAACGGCGCCTATCCGGGCAGCATCGTGGTTCAGCAGGCGCCGGCCCAGGGCCCAGTCGTGGTGCATCCGCGCCATCGGCGGCACCCGAATTGATCGGTGGATTCTTCATCGAGCATGTCCTTTTCGGAAAACCGGTATCCCCTTTTCCGGGACATGCTCTGATCTGAAAGTCTAACGACAAAAGCGGCCCGCGCCTGCGGGTCGTTTTTGCAAGCATCAACGACTTTGATATGATCCCGGCAACCAACAAACGTTGCCAGGGAGAGATGCCGGTGAGGTCGTTGACGAAGATTGCGGTTGCCGCGTTCGCGTTTGCCATGACGGCGGTTGCGCCGTCGTTTGCCCAGACGCCGCCCGCCGAGAAGCCGGACCTGACGCTCGGCGTCGGGGGAAAGAGCGCGCTGTACTACCTGCAGCTGACCCTGACCGAGCGCCTCGGCTACTTCAAGGAGCAGGGGCTCAACGTCACCATCACCGATTTCGGCGGCGGTGCCAAATCGCTGCAGTCGCTGATCGGCGGCTCGGCCGACGTCGTCACCGGCGCCTATGAGCACACCATCCGCATGCAGGCGAAGGGGCAGCCGGTGGTCGCGGTGATCGAAATGGGCCGCTTCCCCGGGCTCGTGCTCGGCGTGCGCAAGGCCATCGCCGACAAGATCAAGACGTTCGGGGACCTTAAAGGCATGAAGGTCGGCGTCACCGCTCCGGGCTCGTCGACCAACTTCTTCGTCGACGCGCTGATCGCCAAGGACGGTGTGAAGCCGGAGGAGGTTTCCATTATCGGCGTCGGGACCGGGATGAGCGCGGTCGCCGCGATCAAGAAGGGCGAGATCGACGCGATCTGCAACATCGATCCGGTCATCACCAAGCTGGAAACGGACGGCGACATCAAGGTCATCGCGGAGACGCGCACCGAGGAAGGCAACATGAAGCTGTTCGGCGGCAACAACCCGGCAGCGGTGGTCTACTTCAAGCAGGATTTCATCGACAAAAATCCGAACACCGTGCAGCGCGTCGTCAATGCGTTCTACAAGACCATGAAGTGGCTCGAGCACGCCTCCGAAGACGACATCGCCAAGAACGTGCCCGAAGAATATTTCCTCGGCGACCGGGCGCTCTACCTCGCCGCGGTGAAGGCGTCGCGGCCGATGTACTCGACCACGGGCATCATTCCGCCGAAGGGCATGCAGAACGCGTTCGACATGCTCAAGCAGTTCGATCCCGAGCTGAAGGACGCCAAGATCGATCTGTCGAAGACGTTCGACGACCGCTTCGTGAAGAAGGCGGCGGCGCAAATGTAGGGGCTCGCCAGACGCCGGCGAACGCCAGAGCGCGATGGGATTGGGTGAACCGCCATCGCGCTCTGGATTTTTGATCGAGCATGATCTTTTTCGGAAAACCGGCTTCCACTTTTCCGGATCATGCTCTAGTTGGACCCGATGGATCAGCTTTCAATTCATCGGGTCACGACACTCGATCTGACCTACGAGCCATGGACGTGGCCGTTCGCGGTCGAGAACCGCGCGGCGGTTGCGGAGAATTTCGCCGCGCAACAGGCGAAGAAGCCCGCGCTGTTCAACGGCAGGGTGCTGTTGATGCGCGATCCGCAGGTGATCGGCGATCGTCTCACCGCGCGCTATTTCGAGAGCGACTTTGCGACCTACCTGACGTGGCGCGATTTCGGCTTTCCCGGCGAGGGCATTTTCTCCGGCTTCGGCATGGGTGCGCTGCGCGATGCCGACGGCGTCTACGTGATGGGCGAGATGTCGGCGCATACCGCCAATGGCGGGCGGGTCTACTTTCCGTCCGGCACGCCCGAACCGAGCGATCTGGTCGGTGACCGCGTCGACATCGAAGGCTCGATCGTGCGCGAGGTCGAGGAGGAGACCGGGCTGACCCCGGCCGACTACGCCGCGCGGCCGGGATTTCATTGCGTGATCGCGAAACCCGCGGTCGCGATCGTGCAGGTGCTCGAGCTGAAGGCGAGGGCTGCGGCGGTGAAGCAGGCGATTCTTGCGAACATCGCCGAGGGAGGAACTGCCCGAGTTCAGCGACGTCCACCTGATCCGCGGTGCCGCCGACATCACGCCGACCATGCCGCGCTATGTCGCGGCGTTCATTCGGGAGATGGCGGGCGGGCAAGGGCTGAATCTTAAGTCGTCATTCCGAGGGCTATGGCGCTGAAGCAATCCAGTTCTTTCTTGCGGCCTCTGGATCGCTTCGTTTCGCTCGCAATGACGAAGAATGATAACGTCGGCAAACATTTCACGGAGGCATTGCCATCATGGCTCGAAAAAAATCACGCAAGAAGGCAGGCGCTGCCAACAGCGCCTACATCGATCCGTTCCGCATCGATGATCCGCGGAAAATTTCCATCTGAATTCGCACAAGACGGCGCAGAGGGCTGATCTCGACAAGGACAGCGCGCAAAAAATCCTCGAGGCCAACGTGAAGCGGCTCGCCGGGCTGCAGGACCGGCTTTACGCCGAAAATCGCTGGTCGATCCTCGTGATCTTCCAGGGGCTCGACGCCGCCGGCAAGGACAGCGCGGTCGAGCACGTGATGAGCGGCGTCAACCCGCAGGGCTGCGAAGTGCACTCGTTCAAGGTGCCGACCGCGGAGGAACTCGAGCACGACTTTCTGTGGCGCAGCTCGGTGCGGCTGCCGCCGCGCGGCCGCATCGGCATCTTCAACCGTTCCTACTATGAGGAGCTGCTGGTGGTGCGCGTGCATCCCGACGTGCTGGCCAAGCAGCGTCTGCCGGGCAAGCTGCGTGACGCGCAACATCTGGCGCGAACGGTTCGAAGACATTTCGGACTACGAGCGCTATCTCACGCGCAACGGCACCGTGATCCTGAAATTCTTCCTGCATACGTCGAAGGAAGAACAGCGCCAGCGTTTTCTCGAGCGGCTGGAAATTCCGTCCAAGCGCTGGAAGTTCTCGATGGGCGACATCGCCGAGCGCGCGCTGTGGGACAAATACCAGGCGGCGTACCAGGACCTGATCCGCCACACCTCGACGCCGCACGCGCCATGGTACGTGGTGCCGGCCGACCACAAATGGTTTGCCCGGGTGGTGATCGGCTCGACCATCGTGCAGGCGCTGGAGAAGCTCGATCCGAAATTCCCCCGGGTCGATCCGGCCTCGCTCAACGAGTTCGACCTGGTGCGCAAGGCGCTGGAGGCGGAAGCCCGCGGCGCCGGTGGCAAGCCGGGCCGGCGCTGAGGGCAATAGGGCAGGCCGACTGACCCTTTTTGGCATTGCGGGATAAAGGATTTCTCGGCTAATAGCTGATGTGTCGGCGCTCGCAACCAACCGTCAACGGTTTTGGTCGAGATTTCCAGCCGAACGGGACAGGCACAGATGATTCGCGGGCGAATAAGCGCTGAGAAGGGGACGGCCGCCACGGCCGCGATCCCCTATGCGCGCGCCGCGAGCCGCGTTCTTGCCGGGCTTCTGCTTCTTAGCCGCCCCTGAGGGCCGTCTGGGCGCGTTGGCCTGGGCACTCAGGGGTTTGACGAGATCACCGGAACCCGAGCGCCCTTCAGCGGCGACAACCGACCAGAGGACTTCATGACCGCCCCCACCCAGTCCAACCAGGACCGCGTCTACATTTTTGACACCACCTTGCGCGACGGCGAGCAATGCCCCGGCGCCACCATGACCTTCGAGGAAAAGCTCAAGGTCGCCGAACTGCTCGACAACATGGGCGTCGACATCATCGAGGCCGGCTACCCCTTCGCCTCCGACGGCGATTTCGAGGCCGTGCGCGAGATCGCCAAGCGCGCCAAGAACGCCGTGATCTGCGGCCTGTCGCGCGCCGCGCTGAAGGACGTCGATCGCTGCGGCGAGGCCGTCAAGCACGCCCAGCGCGGCCGCATCCACACCTTCCTGTCCACCTCACCGGTGCACATGAAGTACAAGCTGCAGATGGAGCCGGAGCAGGTCTACGAGATGGTGATCTCGTCGGTGACGCGGGCGCGCAACCACATCGACGACGTCGAGTGGTCGGCGGAAGACGCCACCCGCACCGAGTTCGACTTTCTCTGCCGCTGCGTCGAAGCCGCGATCAACGCCGGCGCCACCACGATCAATCTCCCGGACACCGTGGGCTACGCGGTGCCCGAAGAATATTTCGACATGTTCAAGCGGCTCCGCGAGACCGTGCCGAACTCCGACAAGGCGCGCTTCTCCGTGCACTGCCACAACGATCTCGGCATGGCGGTCGCCAACTCGCTCGCCGGCATCCGCGCCGGCGCGCGGCAGATCGAATGCACCATCAACGGCATCGGCGAGCGCGCCGGCAACGCCGCGCTCGAGGAAGTCGTGATGGCGATGCGGGTGCGCAACGACAAGATCCCGTACTGGAACAGCATCGAGTTCGACCTCGCTGACCCACGCCTCAAAACTGGTGTCGGCGGCGACCTCGTTCCCGGTGCAGTACAACAAGGCGATCGTCGGCCGGAATGCGTTCGCCCACGAGAGCGGCATCCACCAGGACGGCATGATCAAGAACGCCTCGACCTACGAGATCATGCTGCCGGAGACGGTCGGCGTGAAGGGCACGTCGCTGGTGATGGGCAAGCATTCCGGCCGCGCCGGCCTGATCCACAAGCTGGAAGAGCTCGGCTACAAGCTGTCGCGCAACCAGGTCGACGACGTGTTCGTGCGCTTCAAGACGCTCGCTGACCGCAAGAAGGACGTCTACGACGAGGACATCGAGGCGCTGGTCGACGAGCAGCTCGCGCATGCCCAGGACGTCATCAAGCTGGTGTCGCTCACGGTGATCGCCGGCACCCACGGCCCGCAGCGCGCGACCATGAAGCTCGACATCGAGGGCCACACCCGCATCGAGGAAGCCGAAGGCAATGGACCGGTAGACGCGGTGTTCAAATGCATCAAGTCGCTGGTGCCGCATGAGGCCAAGCTCGAGCTCTACCAGGTGCACGCGGTGACCGAAGGCACCGACGCGCAGGCTGAAGTCTCGGTGCGCTTGTCGCACAACGGCCGCTCGATGACCGCGCGCGGCTCCGATCCGGATACGCTGGTCGCTTCCGCCAAGGCCTATCTCGGCGCGCTCAACAAGCTCGTCATGAAGCACGAGCGCGACAACGCGCGCGCGAAGGCGTCTGCGGCAGAATAGATTCAAACTGAACGAATATTCAGGAAGGCGGTACACCTTAAGGGTGCGCCGCCTTTCTTGATTTATGCCAATGCCTCGCCGCGGGCGCGGCATCATCCTGTCCAAAGATTAAGTTGATCGGCGCGGGCCGCATGCCATGTTGCGGCGGGCGACGATGGAGGGACAGATGAGAAAATGGCTTCTTGCCGGAGCTGCAGTCCTCGTGCTCGCCGGCTCAAGTGTTGTCTACGCGCAGTATCGCCCGGACTTCCACATCAACATGATGCGGCTCAATCCCGACGACATGAGCGCGTTTGCAGATGCGCGGATCGCCGCGGTGAAGGCCGGTTTGCGGCTGACGCCGGACCAGGAAAAGCTGTGGCCGCCGGTCGAGGCCGCGGTGCGCGATCTCGCCAAGCTCAGGATCGAGCGCATCAACGCGCGGCGCAACGGCCCGCCGCCGGAGGATCTGATGGCGCGGATGCATCAGCGCGCCGACGCCATGGGCGCCAACGCCACGGCGTTCAAGCGCGCGGTCGACGCCGCCGATCCGCTCTACAAGACGCTCGACGACAACCAGAAGCGCCGTCTCGCGCTGCTGACCCACATGGAAGGCCGGTTCGACGAGTGGCGTCATCGCTTCGAGCGCTGGCGCCACGGCGATGGACCGCGTGGCCCGCACGACATGATGGACGGGGGCCCGCGGGGGCCGATGATGCATGGCGGCCCACGCGGCCAGAGCGATGACGACGAGCCGTCGCGGCTGTAGGCGTCAGGCAGTTCCCGAAGGCGAGGCCGCCGGCGCAAACTGGCGGCCTTTTGCTGTTGACGAACGCCAGATCGGGCTGCGATTGGCGGCAAATATCGCCCTTCGCTTGCTGGACTTAAGCAGGGCGCTTTGCTAAACGACGCCGGCCTTGGCAGAGGGCCTGAAAAGTCGCAGACTTTTGGCCCGATCAAGTCAGGACACGAGGGGCAACCCTCGCCGCAAAGGCACTCCCGGGCGATTAGCTCAGTTGGTAGAGCAGCTGACTCTTAATCAGCGGGTCGTAGGTTCGAGCCCTACATCGCCCACCATTGATTTTACAGCACTTTCCTCTCGTTCACGTCAGAACATCTCAGAGCAGTTGGGTGGTCAGTTGGGAGATTTTCGTTCCCCACTTGTGCCTTTTTCCAGCTTGGCGATGGCACTGTCGCCGAGCGCCGTATCACGGTGCAGGTAGTTCGCATCGAGGATCGAACGCACGTCCCGCAGCGAGTGTCCGGTGATGGTGGCGATCTCGGCCTCGGTGCAGCCGACCAGCGCGAGGCGCGTGACAGCCGAGCCGCGCAAGTCGTTGAACGTCAGGCCAACCAATCGATCATGCATCCGGGTTGACGAACGCGGCCAGATCGCGTGGCATCTTCATGGAGTGGCGCGACAAGATCGCTGCGGGTGCTGGCCGATCCGCATCTCAAGGCGCGTGAGATGATCGTCGACGTGGACTACCCGACCCGCGGCACCTATCAGACGGTCGGTTGCCCGATCAAATTGTCGGATTCACCCGTCGCGGTCAGTCGTCCACCGCTGCTGGGCGAGCACACCGACGTGCTGCTTGAATCCCTGTGCGGGGTCGAGCCTGACGAAGCGAAACGCCTGCGCCAGCAGGGGGTCGTCTAGCGCGGCGTGAGTCACTCCGCCGCTGAAGCGATCTTGGCCGAGCGGAAGGCGGGCATGACCTCCTTGGCCAATCGATCCAGGTCTTCCAGTTGGACCTCGAGGGGGGTCCCCAGCGGCGTGGCGCACACCACCCGGTCGACGCCCGGATAGCGCTTTTCAACTGCCTTCAATTGCTCGACGATGTCGGTGGGCGTACCGGTCAGGAAGCCGCCCGCCTTCACTGCGTCCTCGATGGTCGGCAATTTCGTCGTGGCGGCGAGCCGCGGCTCGCGCATCGCAGCGATCTGCTCGTCGGTCAGCGCCCGCACGAGGCGCAACTCGCCAAACATCTTCATGTTCTCCTCGTAGTGTTTGGCCGCCTCGCGCATGCCGTCTTCGCGGCTCTTTGCGATGTGAAACTGGAAGCCCAGCGCAAGCCGCTCGCCGAGTTCCGAGTTCGATGCCGCGGCGCGCATAGGCGGCCTGGAAGCCGATCATGTGCCGCTCGACGGCACCGCCTTCGGCGGAGCCGCCGCCGATGACGCCGCTGATGCCGTGCTTGGCCATGAAGTCGAAGGCCTGCTCCGAGCCGCTCTGGATCGGCTGCCAGCATTCAACCGGCAGGCGCTCCGGCGCCGGCACCAGCGTGATCTCCTTGAGCGTATAGCCGCGATACGTCACCTCCGGCGGGATCGTATAGTACTTGCCCTTGTGCGAGAACGGCTTGCCCTCGAACGCCTTGAACAGGATATCAACGCCTTCCTCGAACATTTCCCGGTTGGCCTTCTGGTCGAGCAGCGGCGCACCGAACGTCTCGACCTCGCGGGTGTGATAGCCGCGCGCGACACCGAAGATCACCCGGCCACCAGTCAGAATGTCGGCCATCGCATAGTCTTCCGCGAGGCGCAGCGGATGCCACATCGGCACGACATTGAAGCCGCAGCCGATGCGCAGGTTCTTCGTCACCCCGCACAGGTGCATCGCCATCATCAGCAAATTCGGGATCAGCTCCGTGCCTTCCGGCTGGAAATGGTGCTCGGCCATCCAGAACGTATCGTAGCCGCGCTCATCCATGAACTTGGCGTACTCGACGACCTTGTGCAGCGCGCCGCCCAATTCTGCCTGCGAATAGCGGCGCTCGTTGATCGGGGTGCCGGCGTACCCCAAATTCTTCATTTCGACTGTGCCGTAATAGGAGCTATCGAATTTCGTGATCATCGTGTTGCCTCGGCAGATGCCGGCGTCGACTGTCACCTGCGTCGGCGGTTTCGTCTAGCGGGAATCTCACGCTGCTGCTGGCCAGCCTACTGTGCTGCAGTGCGTGAGTCCGGAAGTTGCCCGTTTGAGACATTCAGACGTCTCAAAAAACGTCGGCTTATCGGGGAAGACCGGAAGCAGTCCGGGTAGGGTCAAACCGACGCGAATGACCCAGAGCGGACTTGGTGCTCACCGCGCGATACGCGCGTTGCGGCGCGAGGTGATCGAGCCGAAGCTGGCCCGACCACCACGGCGCCCTGATCAAGACAACCGGCGACGGCTTCCTCGCCGAGTTCGCGAGTCCGATTGCGGCGTTGAACTGCGCGCTTGTAATTCAGCAGCGGCCCGATGTTGGCACGCGATCGACCAAGCTGGTGCCCGACTATATCCCGCGGAAATTCGGCTTACGCTTCTCGACGAAGGCGCGCCGGGCCTCCTTGGCGTCGGCCGAGCTCTGCAGAATGCCGCCAGCGTTCGAGGTCAGCACCATCGTCGTCTCGAGCGAGCTGTCGAGCGCGGCGCGCATGATGCGCTTCGAGTTCCATTGCACTAGCGGCGGCTGATCGATAATGCGCTGGCACAATCCGCGCGTGAAGCTCTCGAGCTCGGCGAGCGGCACGAGATGGTTGAGAATGCCCCACCGATAGGCAGTTTCGTTGTCGAGCGAGCCGGTGTAGGCGAACTCGAGCGCCCGGCCGAGGCCGATCATCTTCGGCAGGTAATAGCAACCGCCGTTCTCGATGATCTGGCCGACCTGCTGGTAGGCGACGAAGCGCGTCGCCTCGCATCCGATGCGGATGTCACAGTGCAGCGACATGTCCATTCCGGCGCCGACGGCGGGACCGTTGATCATGGCGATCGTCGGTTTGCGGATCAGCGAGATGTCGCGGTGCAGCTTCGTGAGGCCGTAGAAGAAGTGCTGGCGCGTGGCGTCGGGACCCTCGTGGCTGCCGCGCGCGCCAATTGCCTGCGGTCCGATCTCGGCGGCCGTTGCCCGGCTCTTCAAGTCGGCGCCCGAGCAGAAACCGCGACCAACTCCGGTCAGCACGATGACACGCACGTCGGGGTCGTCGTCGGCGGCCCGCATGTACTCGCCGACTTTGGCGACCGTGCCGTTCTCCTCCGCGGTGCCGACCAGCGCGTTCATCTTTTCGGGCTGGTTGAACTTGATCCAGAGAATGCCGGAGGCCTCCTTCTCGTAGAGCAGATGGGGGACGAGCTCGGGTCCTGTGGCGGCGCTGGACATGAGGTTCACTCCGTGATGACTGTCTCAATGGCGCACAGCATGGCGGTCGCGGCCGGCCACGGCAAACGAAAGATGACGCCGGTGACCTCTGGCTCGTTCCTCACTCACGCGGTCTTGGCATCGGTAAGTGAGGTAGATGCTATCACCTTGAATACGCCAAGCTTTCTTTCGCCTCCGGGGATCGTTCGGCATGGCTTCCGCCATCGCCAGAGGAGCGAGCGGTCATGGCGATCAATGACGACACCGAACTGAGCCGACGACTGCTCGACCACCGGCGGCGTGGGTGTTCTCGCTGATCGCAGGCGTGTTCGACGAGTTCATGGACCGTGCGCGCCGCACAACTACTGTTCATCTGAATTCGGCGGACGTACGTTCTTGGGAGCAAAACGGAACAACTCTGCTTGCTCAGAGCATCACCGCTTTTGACCCTAATTCCGCTCTCGACAACGAGCATCCTCGATGATGTCGTTGGAGCAACGCGACGGAAACGATCAGAGGACTTGCTGCTATGGACCAACGCACCGTCGATTTCATCATCGTTGGCGCTGGATCGGCGGGCGCGGCGCTCGCCAACCGCCTTACAGAGAACGGCCGATTTCGCGTTCTGCTGCTGGAGGCAGGAGGCAAGACACATCGGCTGTCGCAGGTACCGATCAGCTTCGCGCGCTTCATCAATCGTCCCGGCGTGAATTGGCTGTATGCCTCCGAACCCGAGGACAATACGGGAGGGCGAGCAATCCCCGTTCCACGCGGGCGCATGCTCGGTGGCTCGAGTGCCATCAACGGGATGGTATGGGTCCGCGGGCAGCGGCAGGACTACGATCATTGGGCGCAGCTCGGCAACCGTGGCTGGAGCTACCAGGACGTGCTGCCGATCTTCAGGAGCATGGAAAGCTACGCCGGCGGCACCAACGAGATCCGGGGTCGTGCGGGGCCTCTGGAGATCACCGACAGCGACGAGAGCGGTCGCCTCTATGACAGCTTCTTCGCCGCCGCCGAATCCATCGGGATAAAGCGAACGCACGACTACAACGGCCTCGAACAGGACGGCATCGCCATGACGCAGGCCTCGATCAGCCGTGGCCGGCGCATGAGCACGGCGAAGTGCTATCTCGACCCGGCGCGAAAAAGAGCAAACCTCACCATCGAAACGGATGCGATGGTTGAAAGTCTGGTGCTCGAAGGCCGCCGCTGCACAGGTGTGCGATACTCCAGCCACGGCTCAAAACGTGAGGCCCGTGCTGCACGCGAAGTCATCGTCGCGGCCGGCTCGATCGCATCACCGCAACTGCTGGAGCTTTCCGGCATCGGCCAGGGGGCGCGCCTCAAGGGCCTCGGCATCGAGGTTTGCCATGATCTGCCCGGCGTCGGCGAGAACCTGCGGGACCACTGGGCGCCGCGGATGAAATGGCGCGTCGGACGGCATGGGGTCACCTTCAACGAGCGCGCACGCGGCTATGGGGCGCTGTGGCACGGGCTACTCTACATGACGACGCGAAAAGGGTTCCTGAGCCACCCGGCGTCTCCGATCCGCGCCTTCTTCAGGACGCGCGAAGGCCTCGACAGCCCGGACGCCATGTTCACCATGCAGCCCTTCCTGTCGACGCCGAACGTGAAGCTGGCGAAGGAGTCCGGGATGACCATGATCACGCATCAGCTGCGCCCAGAGAGCAAGGGCAGCGTGCATATCAACGCGCCGGATCCGCGCAAACACCCGTCGATCCGCTTCAACTTTCTGGCAGAGCGCGTCGACCGCGAGTGCGTGCTCGCAAGTATGCGCATCGTGCGGCGGCTGGTCGCTGCGCCGGCCCTGGCCTGGCTCGGGGCCGAGGAGCTTGCGCCGGGTCCGGGGGTGAATTCGGACGAAGAGTTGCTCGACTTCGTCACGCAGACGGCGGAGACAACCTATCATCCGGTCGGAACGTGCAGAATGGGCAGTGACCCGCTTGCTGTCGTCGATGATGAGCTGCGTGTCCACGGGATCGCCAACCTGCGCGTTGCCGACGCCTCGATCATGCCGACTTTGACGTCCGGCAACACCAATGCACCGTCGATCATGATCGGCGAAAAGGCTGCGCGCATCGCCTTGGAGGCGGCGGCCTGATCGCGGTGCGGCGCCCTCTATACTAGGTCGGCTCTGGGTCAATCTCGCACATTGCATG
This sequence comes from uncultured Alphaproteobacteria bacterium, assembly GCA_963763485.1. Classification (GTDB taxonomy): domain Bacteria; phylum Pseudomonadota; class Alphaproteobacteria; order Rhizobiales; family Xanthobacteraceae; genus CAWCKS01. Next base: position 1,467,771 of record CAVXOW010000005.1, read on the forward strand.
CAGCGACCAGCGTGTAACCGGCGCCACGCAGTTTAACAAAATGTGCCGCAGCAATGCGACCGTCTTAAGAAGAAGGAGACAAAACGTGCAACTCTGGACCACGAGCGTGGCCTCGGCACGCGGCGCGGCGCGCACCGCACAGGAGATCGAGGCGGCTGGCTGGGACGGCATGCTGGTGGTCGATTCGCAGAACCTCTCCGGCGATCCCTATGTTTCGCTGGCGCTGGCCGCGACGGTGACCACGCGTGTCGGCCTTGGCACCGGCGTCACCAACTCGGTCACCCGCCATGCGGCGGCGACCGCCACCGCCATCGCCAGCGTCCACCGCATCTCCAACGGCCGCGCCGTGCTGGGCATCGGCCGCGGCGATTCCGCGCTCGCCCATCTCGGCCGGGCGCCGGCACGCCTCGGCCAGTTCGAGCGCTACCTGCGGCACCTTCAGCTCTACCTCGCCGGCAAATCGGTGAGCTTCGACGAGATCGACATCCCGCCCGAGGTAGCGCCGCCGCTCTCCGGCCTGCACCTGCACGACGCACCGCCGGCCAGCCGCATCGGCTGGATTGCCGACGGCCTCGAGGGCGGGGCGAAGGGCAGCACCAAGGTGCCGGTCGAGGTCGCGGCCAGTGGTCCCAAGGTGATCGCCATGTCCGCGCTGCACGCCGAGCGGGTGATGTTCACGCTGGGCGCCGATGTCGAGCGGCTGGCTTGGGGCATTGCGCTGGCCAAGAAGACCCGCAAGGACGCGGGCCTCGATCCCGACGCCATCGCCTTCGGCGCCTACGTGAATTTGGGCTGCCATACCGACATCGGCGCGGCGCGCGGCCTGGTACGCGGCGGCCTCACCACCTTCGCGCGCTTCTCCGTGATGCACGGCAAGGCCAACGGCCCCGTCTCGTCCGGCGACCGCCAGGTGCTGGAGAGACTGCGCACCAACTACGATATGAAGGCCCACACACGCGGCGATTCCCGCCAGGCCGGCACGCTGACCGACGATTTCGTCGACCGCTTCGCCATCGTCGGCACCCCCGACCGCTGCATCGACCGCCTGCGGGCGCTAGAAGCGCTCGGCCTCGACAAGGTGGCGATCTCCGGCGGCATGCGTGGCGCTTCGGCTGAGGATGCTGCGGTGAGCAAGCAGCTCGTCACGGAGGAGGTGCTGACGGGGATGCGACGGTAATCTTCCAGACCGCGCGCTCATGCTGTGAGTGCGCCAGAGGCGCGTGGCCCGGATGTAGATGTCGTGGAGGCATCACGCGGCTGGTATGACGCGGATGAGTATGTCCGACAGACCAGCGCGTGAAGGATCGACTCCGAGTAGGACCGCTTATGGCCCGAAGGCGAAGTCGCTGTCGTCCGCTTGCATGTCGGCTAATCGGGGCTGAGCGGACTCGTTGTGCTCGCTACGAGCCTTTCCGTTGATGACCCAACTGCGACATCGACCAGCATTTATGTTGCAGTAGCAAATCCGCTGCCGGACCCAAATTCCGGTTCGAGCCGTTACGATGCCGCCTACTCAGCAAGAGGTACGGAGCGGACGCCCCGTGAACCGATCTAATGGAATATTCACCGCCCGGTGACAGACCGCTGCGCCTCATGCGGCGCAGCGGTAACGCCTCCTCCGCTATTCAGCGGCGATGCCCCGCGCGCCAAGGTTCAAGTGCTTGAGCCTGGGCATCACCTCTTTCGCGATCAGTTCGAGCGAGTGCCGCCAGGCTTGTGGATCCTCGACATAATCGAAGCCAAACACCAGGAGCTGGCCGAATCCGCCGACGTCATGATAAATCTTCTCGATCTTCTCGACGACGGTCTTGGGTGAGCCGACAATCCAGTTGTGCCGTGCGCAATATTCCGGCGTCACGTCGGAGTCAGGCACACTCTGGTCGTGTTTCAGGTACTCGAAGAAGCCGAACTGGCCCAGCAGCGGCAGGAAATATTCCCGCATCATCCGCCCCATGTGGGAGCCGACGGACAACCGCATCGCCTCCGCGTCGGTATCGGCAACGAAGATCTCGCGCACCAGACGCCACTCGCTGCGATGAGCGGTGCGGCCGGATTTCGCGGCTCCGATCTCGACCGACTCCCAATGGCTTTTGACATAGGCCGGGTTGAGGTTGAGGCTCATCGGCAGATAGCCCTTCTCACCCGCGAGCTTCAGCGTATCGGAGCCCTTGGAAAGACCAGCGACCCCGATCGGCGGATGCGGCGTCTGCAATGGCTTGATGTGCGGCTTGAGGAATCCGAACATCGTGTCGGGTTTGGTGACGTGCCAGAACTTGCCCTTGTAGTCGAACGGTTCGGCCGAGCTCCACAGCTTGAGTATGATATCCAAGGCCTCGCGCGTCATCTCGCGGTTCGCCCCCGACATGCCATCGACGTTAAACATCGCCCAGTCGCTCGGCAGACCGGATGCGGCTATTCCGAAATTGAGGCGCCCTCCGGAAATGTGATCGAGCATCGCCACGCGGTTGGCGAGTTCGGCCGGGTGATGATAGGGAAGCAGAAAACCGCCGGGGCCAAGGCGGATGTTTTTGGTCTGCATCAGCGCTTGTGCCACGAGCAGATCCGGCGAAGGATGCGGCTCCCAGGGCGCCGTGTGATGTTCGCCGATCCAGGCCTCGCTGAAGCCCAGTTCGTCCAGCCAGCGGATTACCTGTAGGTCCCACTCGTGCCCGTCCTTCAATGAACGCTCGGGTGGATGCGAAGGCATTGCGAAGTAGCCAAATTGCATTGTTTTCTCCCGGTTGTTTTTGATTTTCACGGCAGCCATTACTAATCACGGCCAGGTTGACGCTGCCCTCTCAATTAATGCCCGTTTTGTCGAGAAAGACAGAGGTTTTTTGCCGCGATTTCCTGCCCCGCTTATGTCCGCAGTCGAGATGCGAACGGACTCCGCGACACCATAGTGTTTTTGGTCGAGATTGCCCCCTGAGTAGACATGTGCGGCAAGACGAGAAATCCGCTAGGCTGATCATGCTGCAAGTGCAGTGCGTAGCGAGCCGGTGATCAACCTCCTGTTTTTCGATCTTGATGGTTGCCACCGCTGGTACCGTCGGCGCTTGGGGCAGTGGACAATCTCCGAATGGAAGCGAAACGACGTTCGGCAAATAGAAGGATGGAAGCGAATGATCGACGCTGCCGTGAATGCGGGAAAGATCGTCGGGGCGCTGAAGGAGACCGAGGCGGAGTCGGAGGCAAAGCGCACGCTGAGCACGCGAGCCGTCGCGCTGCTGCACGAAGCGGGGCTCACGCGAATCATGAGTCCAGCGGTCTACGGCGGTTATCAGCTGCCGGTCCGTGCCCTGGTGGAAGCCGAGCGGGTCGTGGCGCAAGGGAGCACTGCAGCGTCATGGGTGTTGATGGTGTGCGCGGCCCATACCTTCATCGCCGGCCGGCTGCCACGTCGCGGCCAAGACGAGATTTTCGGCGCAGACCCCGGAATGCTGATCCCCGGCGTACCCTCGCCGCGCGGTACCTGCCAGCGCACCAAGGGCGGATACATTCTCAACGGACGGTGGCCATACGCCAGCGGCGCCGACCACGGCGATTGGGTCCTGATCGGATGCAGGGGCATTCGCAACGAAGCGGGCGAATCCTGTCCTACCCTGATCGTCGTGATGCCGAAGGCAAACGTCGTCATCGACGACACTTGGTACACGCTCGGAATGCGTGGCACCGGCTCCAAGGATGTCTTGCTCGACAACGTGTTCATTCCGGACCACTACGCGGTGCCGATGGCCGAAGCGCAACTCGGCACCGTACCGGGCGTCGACATTCCGCTTTACCGGCTTCCGATCAGATCGGCGCTCGCCACGATGCTGCTGGGCACGATCGTCGGGATGGCCGACCGGGGATTGCAGCTGTTCGTCGACCAGACGCGCACACGCCGGGACGTCTACAGCGGGACTATGAAGGTCGATAACCCCGGCATGCAGCGCCGCGTCGCCGAGGCGAGTGCTGAGATCTCCTGCGCCTGGGCGCTGACGCAGCAGAACTGCGACCTGCTCGAGCAGGCGATGCAGCGCGATCCGCCGATGCCGATCGCAGCGCGCGCGCAGGCACGATGGAACGCCGCCTATGCCACCGAGCTGTGCCGGCGAGCCTGCAATCGACTGTTCGAAGGGGCCGGCGCCGGCGCGGCACACGACAGCCATGTCATGCAGATCTTCTTTCGCGATATGAACACTGCGACGCATCACGCGATGCTCGACTTCGACACCAACGTCGAGATCCAGGGCAAGAGCCTATTGGGATTGGAACTGGTTGACGCAACTGTATGACCCGGCTGAAGCGTTGCGGGGAAGCTGATCGAGAATGGCGCCGGCCCGGCTGCGAATCGTGTCTTCCAATCGGGCGAGGTTCGGCGGGACGAGCCGCGCATGAGCGCAAATCTTGCTCAAGGCTCGCGCTTAAGTGCCGAGGGCATTTGTTAGCTGATGAGCGTGAAGCAGGTGCGCATGCGTCTATTGCGTTGTTCAGCGTTTTGACCCAGAGCCGAAGAAGCTCGCTTCATGTCTAATGTCTGCTTGTGAGTGAGTATTGGGCGGACCAAACTTCAGCGAGTTCTCGGGTCTGCTGACGATACCTACTTCGACGTGCGTTGGACTCATGTCCATGCTGCTAGAGCGAAGCTGATCGTCGACTCTGAATGTTTATCGTAATGCTTCAGCGTACCGCACGTACCTTGACGTACGATCCTGGAGCATCTTCGATCGCGGTTAGCTTGCCGCTCCCTGGGGTGCGGGCGTCGATCGTGCCGTCCGAAAACTGAAAAACCCACTCATCCCAAGTCGGCCACCAGGAGCCTGCGCTGGCCGTTGCGCCCTTGAACCAGTCGTCCGGATTTGACGGCAGATCAGCGTTCCGCCAGTGGCCATATTTCGACCCGGGCGGGCTGATCACGCCCGCGATGTGCCCCGAGGCGGACAGCACAAACGTGATCGGGCCGCCATAGATCTGGGTTGCAGCATAGGTCGACTTCCACGGCGTGATGTGGTCTTCGCGCGTCGACAGCAGGAAGGAGGGCGTCTCGATCAGGCGCAAATCGATCGGGACCCCTTTCAGCGTGATGCCGCCCGGCTTAGACAGCCGGTTCTCGTGATACATATTTCGCAGATAGAAATTGTGCATTGCCGCCGGCATGCGCGTGGCATCGGCATTCCAGTAGAGCAGGTCGAACTGGATCGGTTCTTTCCCGAGCAGATAGTTGTTGACGACGAACGACCAAATTAGATCATTGGCGCGCAGCATGTTGAATGAGGTCGCCATGTCGTGCGCCTCGAGGTAACCGCGCTCCTTCATGCGTTGTTCGAGCGAGACGAGCTGCTCTTCATCGATAAACACCGCCATGTCGCCGACGTCGGTAAAGTCGACGAGCGATACGAAGTAGGTTGCGCTCGCGATCCGCGTGTCGTCCTTTGCCGTCAGATAGGCAAGGGTCGAAGCAAGCAGCGTCCCACCGAGGCAATAGCCGATGGCGTTAGCGGTTCGCTCGCCGGTTGCCGTCTCGACGGCATCGAGCGCGGCCAGCAGGCCTTCAGACATGTAGTCCTCAAAGCTCTTATCGGCGAGCCGCTTATCGGGATTGACCCACGAAATCACGAACGCCGTGTGTCCTTGGGCGACGGCCCAACGGATGAACGAGTTCTCGGGCCGCAGGTCAAGAATGTAGAATTTGTTGATCCAAGGCGGCACGATGAGCAGTGGCCTGCGCCTGACCTGCGCGGTCACAGGCGTGTATTGAATGAGCTGCATCATCTCGTTCTGAAATATGACTTTGCCGGGCGTCGTCGCTACGTTCTCGCCGACGCGAAATGCGTCCGGCGATGTCATTGTAATGGCGAGACGGCCTTCCCCGCGCTCGAGATCGCCGAGCAGATTGGCAAGCCCGTTCAACAGATTGTTGCCGCCGCTTTCGATTGTCGCTTTCAAAACTTCGGGATTGGTCGCGACGAAATTTGACGGTGCGATCGCATCGACGAACTGTCGCGCATAAAACTCCGTCTTGTGAGCCTCTTTTGGATCGAGACCCTCGACCCTGCGTACCGTAGACAGGATTGCATCGGCGGAGAGCAGGTAGCTTTGCTTGATGTACTCAAAGACCGCATTGTCGGCCCAGGCGGAATCGCGAAAGCGCTTGTCGCGTCGTCCGGTATCCGTAGGTTCGGCCGTGCCGATCAGGCGCTGCGTCGTATGTTGCCACAGCCGAAAATGTTCGTGCCACAAGTCCCATGTGGCGGTCGTAAGCGACATTGGGTCCGCCATCATTCGCTGTGTGAGTTCGGTAAAGGCTTTGCCGACGTTGCTTGGATCGCTCATGCCCATGCCGGCGAGCTCGTGACGCCGGTTGAAGAAACCGGTCACGAGCTGCTGACTTCGTTCGGCGATTCGTGCGAGGCTTGCCGAGGCTTGTTGCGGATCGAACTGCGGCAACTTCCATATATCGTTAGTCATTGGCAACCTGCTGCTTCTTATCGATTACCCAGAAGTGCGATTGTTCAGTTCAGGGCCTAAGATTGCAATGGTCAAGCACAAACGAAAGTATGAGGAATGCCGTGCGAGGGAGATATCTATGAGCGGGTTCGTTGGTGCTCAACACGAATTTCATGACGCCGCGTTCGTGCGCGGATGGGCAGATCGCTTCGTGCCCACGACTCCGCGCCTTCAACTGTTCGATCTGATTCTCGATCAACTGCGCCAGCCAGGCGTGCCGATCCCTCACGTTGTCGAACTCGGAATTGGTCCAGGATATATGGCGCGCCACATTCTGGAGCGGAACCAAACGATCACCTATGAAGGTCTCGATTTCTCCGAGGTGTTTTTCGAAATTGCGAGGGAAACCGTTGGCGACATGCTTCATCGTGTGACGATGACAAAAGCTGATCTGATGGATCAGAGTTGGCCGAAGAGCCTTTCCAAGAGGCCTGGGGCAATCATCTCAACATGGGCGCTACACGATCTCGGAGGACAGCAGGCCATCGCGGACGTGTATGCTCGCTGTTACGAAACGCTCCCGACCGGTGGCGTGCTGGTCAATGGGGATTTCATCAAGCCGGACGGAACGAGTTGGGAATACGAGCCAGGGCGCTTCGGGGTTAGTCGACACATCGAAATCCTTCGCAATGCGGGCTTTTCCGATCCAAAATCGCTCGCGCACTTCGAGCAGAACCTCAAGGATCCGACAGCGGCTCAGAACTATGCGTGCTTGGTGGCTGTGAAATAGTTTGGTTGGACGAGTTGCGGCACGCAGTATCGGAAGAGCGGCATCGTGGCGATACGACCCTCTGCAATTGTGGCTACGACGTTGTGTTTTTTCGTACATGGGAAAGCAATGGCATTCGACATTGAAGCGCATCGTGGCGGACGAGCGTTGTTTCCAGAAAACACTCTGCAATCATTTGCGAATGCCCTCTCGATGGGTGTCGATACGTTGGAATTGGACATCGGGGTCAGCCAGGACGGCGTCATCGTCGTCTCACATGAGCGAGGGCTTAATCCAGACCTCGCCCGCACCCCCGAAGGCATCTATGTCGTTCCACCGGGTATTCCCTTTGTTAGATTGCGGCTTGAAGAGATAAAGAAATATGACGTCGGGCAAATTCGCCCCGGCAGCGGCTATGCTGCACAATTTCCCGAGCAGCGCGCGGTGCCAAACACGCAGATTCCAACCCTTGCGGAAGTTGTCGCTCTGGTGCGCAAATCGGGCGACACCCAAGTCCGTCTAAACATCGAAACAAAAGTCGATCCGAGTCATCCGGAGGAGTCGCCCGATCCCCGACGCTTCGTTGAACTTCTCCTTGCTCTTCTCGAGACGGAGAAGTTTAGCGATCGTGTGATGGTTCAGTCTTTTGATTGGAGAACGTTGCAACTCGTTCAGAAATTGGCGCCCGCCATACCCACCGTTTATCTCAGCCAGCAAACCGGGCGCGGAGCGACGGTCTCTTTAGACAAAGCTTCTCCGTGGACAGCAGGTTTCAATCCGAGCGAACACGGCCGGTCCCTTCCTCGGACAATAAAGGAGGCCGGGGGTGCCATTTGGTCTCCGTACTTCGGCGACATTGATCCGACCGTCATATCGGAATGTCACAAGCTTGGGTTGGCGGTGGTTGTCTGGACCGTGAACAAAGCCGCGGACATGGCCAGGATGATTGAAATGGGCGTAGACGGAATTATCTCGGGCAATCCCGAGCTATTGCGCAGAGTCGCCGATGAACACGGAATCAAGTTGCCACGGCGCGCGCCGGTGACTCCGTAATGCGAGGTGCTATTGGTAATCCACGATTTGGCTTATGTCGTCCCTCTCGCGACAGCGCCGCGCTGGCCACGTCGTCGCTCGACAGTGATTTCGGCCAAGATCGACATCGCGATTTCCTCGGGGGTGATTGCGCCGAGGTCGAGCCCGGCCGGCGCCTTGATCCGATCGAGTGCGTTGGCAGCGACGCCTTCAGCGATGAGTTTCTCGCGCAACGCTGCCATCTTGCGCCGGCTTCCGACAAAGGCGTGGTACGCGGCGTCCGTCGTCACGGCAATCCGCAGCGCCGCTTCATCGCCCTTGCCCTGTGTCGAGACGACGATGAAGCGCCTGCTCTCGTTGCGCGGGTCAAGCCGGTAGCCGTCGATCAGCTGGTCCGCGTCGGGAGTGGTCAGTAGATCGGCCGCGGGTGCGGCAACGGTGACATGATAGCCGAGTTGCCGCGCCTGTCCGGCGAGCGAGATTGCAACGGGGCTGGCGCCAAGAATGATAAGCGACGGATGCGGAAGCACCGGTTCGACAAAGATATCCATAGTGCCTTTGCTCGGGCACATGTTGGTCGCGAAGCGCACGCCGTCGCGGTTCTCACCGGGCTTCACGCCAAGCTCCTCGAGCAGATTTTCCGGTTGCACCGACACCATGCGCGGCTCGCCGTCCGCGAGGGCATCGCGCGCGGCCTTGAGCACGGCACCGCGCGCGCATCCACCTCCGATCCAACCTGCGGCAATGGTTCCGTCTGGACGAATGATGGCCTTGGCTCCGGCCTTGGCCGCGGTCACCGAAACCGTTCGGACCACCGTAGCAAGAACGAAAGCTTCCTCGGCGGCCTTGAGCCGGGCCACTAGATCAATCACTTCAACGTGGGCGGTCATTGTTGCCTCCGTCAGAGCTTCGCCAGATACGGTTCAAGTTCGGTCAGACTCTTCAGCGTGTGAGCGGGCGCATAGAGATCGACATGGGGCAGCGCGGCCTTGATGCCCGCGGCTTCCGGGGCATAGCCCTCCCAGCCCATCATCGGGTTGAGCCAGACAATGCGGCGGCAGCGTTTGCCCAGCGCCGCCATTTCACGGCCAAGCAGCGCCGGGTCTCCGGTCTCATAACCGTCGGAGACGATCATGACGCAGGTGCGCGAGTGGATGACGCGCGCCGCGTGCCAGCGGTTGAAGGTCTGCAAGGATTCACCGATCCGGGTGCCGCCGCCCGTGCCCTGCGCCATCATCGACAGGCGATCCAGCGCGCGGGCCGGATCCCTCTCCTTCATCGCATCGGACACATGAGCGAGCCTGGTGTGGAACAGGAAGGCTTCTGCTTCGCGGAATTCGTCCAGCACGCCGTGGATGAATCGCAGGAAAACGCCAGTGTACATGTTCATCGAGCCCGATGCGTCAAGCAGCATGACTAGGCGCAACGGTTTTTCCTTGCGTCGGCGCTTCACCAGGCTGATCGGCACGCCGCCGTGGCTGATGTTGCCGTGGATAGTGCGGCGAAGGTCAATTCGGTAGCCGCGCCGCCGCGCCAATCGCGGCGGGTGAGACGCGTCCGCAATGTCTTGGCGAGCCGTGCCGCGACTGCGTGGGCCTCTTCGATCTGCCCTGGTTCGGCCATGTTCCGGAAATCGATCTGATCGAGATTGTCGGCCCGCGACGCGCCCTCCTTGCGGCCTTCGCCGCCTTGATCGTTCATGGCCTCGTCAACAGACGGCACCTGGTCCGGCACACTCTCGCCGCCACGCGAGTCGACTGCCTTGTCTTGCAGGCTCTTCAGCGATGGGCTGTTTGCCGTCTTCGTCGCTCCCATCGTAAGGGATCGCGACCTGGCGCGCTGGCCGAGCCAGAAGGCATCGAACAGGCCGTCGAATTTGTCCCACTCGGATTTTCGTGCCGAGAACAGATGCTTGAACGCCGAGCGCAACAGCCCCGGCTTGTCGGCATAGCCTGCCGCCATCAAGGCCGCGGCGTCCTGCCCCTCGTGCAAACCGACCGCGAAGGCGTTGTCGCGCAGCGTCCGCAGAAATGCCGAAAGCTTTTCCGAAACGAGACGGGAGACCTCGTTCAGTTCGTCTGATGTCGGAGACGGGCCACAGCAGCTCATGCGACCATCCCCAACAGCCTTGCGGTGACTTCGGGCTTCATCCGCATTTTGTCCTCATGGGTCTTGAGCAGACACATCAAGGTCTCGTGCACGATTTCCGGCGCATCGTGCAGGTCGCGCACGTTGAGCCCGATCAGCGCGGCCGCCCAGTCCAGCGTTTCGGCAACGCCCGGGACCTTGCGCAATTCCTCCTTGCGGATGTTTGCGACCATGCGCGCGATCTGCAGCGACAGGGATGCGCCGGCGCCGTCAATCCGCGCCATGATGATTCGCGTCTCGCGATCGATCCCGGGATAGTCGACATAGTGGTAAAGACAACGGCGGCGTAGCGCGTCGGAAAGTTCGCGCGTGCCGTTCGAGGTCAGGACGACATGCGGGATGGACGTCGCCGCGATGGTTCCAAGCTCGGGAATCGAAACCTGGAAGTCGGATAGCAGTTCGAGCAGAAACGCCTCGAACTCGTCGTCGGCACGGTCGATCTCGTCGATCAATAACACCGGCGGCCTGCTGCGACGGATCGCGGCCAGCAGCGGCCGCTCGAGCAAATATTTTTCGGAAAATATCTGATCCTCGATCGCGTCCGCGTCCTCGCCACGATGCGCCTGGATTGCGAGCAACTGCCGCTGGTAGTTCCATTCGTACAGCGCGGAAGACTGATCGAGACCCTCATAGCACTGCAGCCGGATCAGATCGGTGGCGTGAACCTGCGACAGCGCCTTTGCAACCTCGGTCTTGCCGACGCCCGCCTCGCCTTCCAACAGCAAAGGGCGCTTGAGGAGCTGCATCAGCGAGATCGCGGTCGCAAGCTCGTCGTCGGCAATGTAGCCGGACGCGGCCAGACGCTCCGCGATCTCTTCGCGAGTCCTCATCGTTACGCAAACACTCCCAAGTTCTTCGCCGCCCGCCAGTTGCGCCAATAGTCGTGCGGCATCTGGATATGAGTCGAGCCAAGGAACGAGAAGGCATCATTCACCGCGTTCGAGAACGCCGGTACGCCGCCGACATTCGGACTTTCACCGACGCCCTTGGCGCCGATCGGGTGATGCGGCGACGGCGTGACCGTGAAGTCGGTTTCCCAGTGCGGCGTTTCCACCGCGGTCGGCATGAAGAAATCCATGAACGACCCAGTCACTACGTTGCCGGTCTCATCGTAGCGGATTTCCTGACCCATCGCGATGGCGAAGGCTTCGGTCAGGCCGCCATGGACCTGGCCCTCGATGATCATCGGATTGATGCGGGTGCCGCAGTCGTCCAGCGCGTAGAAGCGCTGCACCTTGTAGACACCGGTATCGACATCGATGTTCATGACGCAGATATAGGCGCCGAACGGATAGGTCATGTTGGGCGGATCGTAATAGCTCACCGCCTCTAGGCCGGGCTCCATGCCCGGCGGTACCGAGTTGTAAGCGGCCCAGCAGATATCCTTCATCGACATGGTCTTTTCCGGCAGGCCCTTGACGCGGAAGCCGTCGATATCCCATTCAAGGTCGTCCTCATGCACCTCGAGCTTGTAGGCCGCGATCATCTGTGCCTTGGCCTTGATCTTGCGCGCAGCCATGGCGATCGCGGCGCCCGCTACGGGCGTCGAGCGTGACCCGTAGGTTCCAAGCCCATAGGGCGCGGTATCGGTATTGCCCTCCTCGATCATGATGTTGTCAGCTGGAAGGCCGATCTCGGTCGCAATGATCTGCGCCCAGGTCGTTTCGTGGCCCTGACCCGTGCTCTTCGTGCCGACCCGCGCGAAACCTGCCCCGGTCGGATGCAACCTGATCTCGCAGGAGTCGAACATTGCGATGCCGAGAATGTCGCAATTCTTCGATGGCCCTGCGCCGACGATCTCGGTGAAGAAGGAGACGCCGACGCCCATGATCTCGCGGGTCTCACCCCGCTTGAACGCGGCCCGCTGCGCTGCCTGCTGCTTGCGCAGGCCGGCATAATCGACCGTCTCCATCATCTTGCGCATCGCGGTGTGGTAGTCGCCCAAATCGTATTCCCAGCCGAGCGCCGAGTGATACGGGAACTGCTCCGGCTTGATGAAATTCTTCAGCCGCAGTTCCGCCGGGTCCATGCCGAGCTTCTGGGCGAGAATGTCCATGCCTCGCTCGATGCAGTAGGCTGCCTCGGTTACCCGGAACGAGCAGCGATAGGCAACGCCACCCGGTGCCTTGTTGGTGTAGATGCCGTCGACCGACACATGCGCCGTCGGAAAATCATACGAGCCGGTGACGATATTGAAGAAGCCGGCCGGCCATTTGGACGGGTCTGCACAGGCATCGAACGCGCCGTGATCGGCGAGCACGTGGACGCGCAGGCCGGTGACCTTGCCTTCCTTGGTTGCCGCGATCTCAGTCGTCATGTGGTAGTCGCGCGCAAATGATGTCGCGGTGAGATTCTCGATGCGGTCCTCAACCCACTTCACAGGCTTGCCGGTAACGATTGAAGCGACCGCAGCACAGATATAGCCGGGATAGGCGCCAACCTTGTTGCCGAAACCGCCGCCGACATCGGGCGAGATCACATGGATTTTCTGCTCCGGAATCTTCGCGATCAGCGCGACCACGGTGCGGATCACGTGTGGCGCTTGGAAGGTGCCCCAGATCGTCAGTTCGCCCTTGATCTTGTCGAACGAGCACACGCACTGGCAGGTCTCAAGCGGCGACGGATGAGTGCGATGGTAGGAAATCATCTCCTTGATGGTCACATCCGCCTTGCGGAAGGCGGCGTCAGTCAGGTCCTTGTCGCCGACTGTCCATTCGAAAATGTGGTTGTGATGCTTGCGGGGCCCGTGCGCGCCCGAGGTCTTGCCGGCGAGATCCTCGCGCAGCACCGGCGCATCCTTGTCCATCGCCTTGAACGGATCGATGACGACAGGCAGCGGCTCGTATTCGACCACGACCTTGTTGATGCCGTCGTCGGCGGCGTAACGGTCGGCGGCGACGACAAAAGCGACTTCCTGATTCTGGAACAGCACTTTGCCATCGGCCAGAACCATTTGCACGTCGCCGGCGAGCGTTGGCATCCAGGCCAGATTGACCGTCTTCAGCGTTTCGGCGGTGATCACCGCCAGCACGCCCGGTACCTTGAGCGCCTCTTCGGAATTGATCGATTTGACGCGCGCGTGAGCGTGCGGCGAGCGGACGAAGTCGCCATGCAGCATGCCCGGCAGCTTCAGGTCGTCGACATAGTTGCCCCTGCCTTGGGTGAAGCGGATGTCTTCGACGCGTTTGCGCTTGCAGCCCATGCCCTCGAGGTTGGCTTGGCGTTGTTCCCGCGTGGGAGTCATGTCGTTCATTCCGCAGCCTCCTTGAATTCGACGCCATTGATCTTCGCGGCGGCGTACTGAATTGCCTTGACGATGTTCTGATATCCGGTGCAACGGCAGATGTTGCCGGAGATACCCATGCGGATGTCCGCCTCGGTCGGCGAGGGGTTCTCCTGCAGCAGCCGTTGCGCGCGCAGGATCATGCCCGGCGTGCAGAAGCCGCATTGCAAACCGTGCATCATGCGGAAACCTTCCTGCAGCGCCGACAGCGAGCCGTCGGCATTGGCCACGCCCTCGATGGTGATGATGTCGGCGCCGGCGGCCTGCACGGCAAACATGGTGCAGCTTTTCACCGACATGCCGTCGATATCGATGGTGCAGGCGCCGCAATGTGTCGTCTCGCACCCGATATGAGTGCCGGTGAGCTGCAGGTTTTCGCGAATGAAGTGCACAAGCAGGGTGCGCGGCTCGACGAGACCTTCGACCTCGGCGCCGTTGACCTTCATCGTCACATGAGTCTTTGCCATTGTTATTTCTCCCTCGACCTCAGCTCGCGCGGCCAGCGGCGCGCGTCAGCGCCCGCGTCACCATGATGCCGCCGGTATGTTTGCGATATTCGACCGGGCCGCGGGCATCCGCCGCCGGCGACATGATCGCTTCGGCCGCCGCCGCGGCTTTCTTGAGCGCCACAGCGTCGAGACTGGTCCCGATCACGGCTTTCGCCGCGTCCGCCGCGAGCAGCGGCGTTTCGTGAAGGTTGGTGAGACCGATCGCGCAGGTCGCAACCTTGCCGCCCGACATGGTGAGGACGACCGCCGCCGCCGCGGTGGCATAGTCGCCGATCTTGCGTTTCAGCTTTTCGTAGGCGTAGCCGTGACCAGCCGGGGGGAGGGGTATCGCGATCGCGGTCAGGATTTCGCCAGGTTCGAGCGCGGTGAAATAGGCACCCTGGTAGAATTCGGCGGCCGCGATTTCGCGTGCGCCTGAAGGGCCTTCGAGCCGGTAGCTCGCGCCAAGGGTCATCATCAGCGCCGGCATGTCATTGCCGGGATCGCCATTGGCGACGTTGCCGCCGATCGTACCCCGATAGCGCACCTGCGGATCGGCAATCAGCAGCGCGGTTTCGTGCAGGATCGGCAGCGACTTTGCGATGTCGTCCGAGCCGAGCAGGTCGTGCTGGGTGGTCATCGCCCCGATCACGACGCGATCGCCGTCGCGGCGGATGCCTTTCAGGCCGGGGATCCCATGCAGGTCGACCAGGTGTTCAGGCGTCGCAAGCCTGAGTTTCATCATCGGAATCAGGCTGTGCCCGCCGGCCAGGGGGCGGACCTCGTCGCCCAGCGTCGACAGCAGTTTGATAGCGTCGGCCACTGTCGCCGGCCGATAATAGCTGAATGGGCCAGGAATCATCGTCTCCTCCATCCGTCCCGTTCGCAGACGTTGGGCGGAGGCTGTTCTTGGATTTTTTTACCGGCAAGGCGGCAGCGAAGGTCGGATCACAAGCCCCAAAAATTCGCACGAAACGCCGATATGCCCACACGAAATACGTCAGACGTCGCGACCTAACCCGCGATCAGAAGGTCGGCGCACTGCGCTTCGCCAGGCCTAACCGTGCTTTGACCTCCGCGATCTTGGCGCGGCTCACGGGAACGCGGTGGGGCGACGGACCGTCGAGCTCGATAATCGCTCCATCACCCTCCTTCCGGACGAACGTGACGTGCGGGATCGCCACAATGTGGCTGCGGTGCACCCGGACGAATTGGCCGGGATCGAGCTGCGCTTCGGCCTCCGAGATCGACCACGGGCACATGCGCTCCCGTGTCCCGTCATGGACCTTGGTATAGTGTGCGTCGGCCCTGACGCTCCGTACGTCCGCCGTGTCGATGAAATGCGTCCCGTCGGGGCCCTCGACCGGAAGACGCGTCGCGGGCGCTAGGCGCGGTTGACCGAGGCCGCCCAACGGAGCTGACATCAGCCTGGGCGACGCGACCGCGATCGGGCCGAGTTCGGAAAACGACGCCTGCAGGTTCGCGGGCGTCTTGAGGACCGGATCGACCATCGGCGCACTAATGGCGGTCGTTTGCCGCCACGGATCTGGCACCAGCGACAGCAGGAAGCCTGCCGTGATCACGAAGCAAAGCAGTGTAACAACCAGCGACAGGATCTGCTGCGATGCGACCAGTCCGCCAGCGTGATGGTGCGCACTCTCCGACACGGGAACGAAATGCATGCCGTACATGGCGGTGTAATGCATGCCCGAGACCGCGAGCCCGAACGCGACCGCGCTCACGATGAGTCGAACGCCGTCCTGCCGTGCCAGGAAGACGTGCAAGCCGCCATAGGCGGTGCCAACCGCAATAAGCACCGACAGCACGATCATGGACGTGTCATGCTCGATCGCAAAATTGCCGGCCAGCCCGTGAATGCCGACATAATGCATGCTGACGATGCCCGCGCCGAGCAGAACGGCCGAGGAAACAACGCGTCGGCGCGAGGGATCGCCGATGCTCACGAGAAATAGCGAGACGCCCACGACGAGAATGCAGATCAGGAAGGATGTGATCGTCGGGAGCACAAGATAGGCGGTGTCAGCCGGTATCGGCGCCGCCAGCATGCCGACGAAGTGCATGGTCCAGATGCCGACGGCGAGGAACGCCGCCGCACCTGCCAACAGCAGGCGGCGGCTGACACCCGGCGTGCCGCGAATCCGCGCCGCCAAGCCGAAGCCGTTGTATCCTCCCAGAATCGCGATCACCACCGAGAGCGCGACGAGATAGGGATCGTGTTCCGCGAACATGATCGTCTCGGCTGCCCGTCTCCACGGGCAAGCCTCCTCCGCCGCGAAGTTTATATGGGCGAATGCGGAATTGACAATCTGCCGCACTAAAGCTTGCCGTTTACGTGATCGATCAAAGCGGCTTTGCCTGATCCTCGCGCGTCGGCGTGATCCCGAAGCTTAGAAGTTAGAGGGTAGCATTGGGCTTCGATGATCGCACCCGCCCAGCGGGATCCGGGTCGGATCCCAAGAACGTCTTCAAAGGATATCGTCCGCGTCTGGCTTTTGGTTGACGCGTTGCGATTGCGCTAATCTGTCTGCTCTGCGCGGGTTGAAGCGGACATTCGTCTACTAGAGACCGGGTACTGCGATGCAGAAATTTGCAGTCGCACGGAGAAATTCCCAAATCATTCCAGTGCTTTATTCAATCGAGAATGCAGCAGTTCGAATCCTCTCGCTCCAGCCAAATATTTCAATAAGATCAGTCTCCTGGCAGTTTGGCGCAGAAATGCCCGCAAACTGGGGGTTTCTTCTCTTGTGTCAGAGTCTCAGCGTGGTGAAATCGCACGAGTAAGCCGGCTAAACCAGAAAAAATCTCCGCGCGAATTTTGAGATATTCCCGTTTAGAGGAGACCTCGGCGAGGAGACCTTTTCGAATGCACTGCGTGGCGGCCGGATCCGAGTGATATGGCGAAGTTGTTCAGTTTTCGATCGTGCGACGTTGAATTGTCTGATGCTGAAAGCGAAGCAGAGGCCGGTTGCCTCTTGCCACGGGCTATCGGATAGCAGCGGGTCACGGGTGCAGCACCGAAGTGATGCTTGCGGGAGCGAACTGGCGGTCGTCGACACTCCAGACGCGATCGCGCCCCGGCGTCAAATTCACCAAGTTCATCATCAATACGAGACAAACGCGAGAAACGTTGCTCGTAAACAAGCTGCGTTGGCAGGTGCGCGGCTCGCAACTCTAATCAACAACGCGCTGAAATAGCGCCCTTTGAACGATGCGCAACGCGAGACCGGCCATCGTGGGTTTAGTGCCGCCTATTCCACAGACGTGTAGTTCAAGAGTTGGAGTGTCCAATGGGAGTGCTCAGTTCTTCTGCAGCTTTAGCGGTCGCCTTAGTTTTTGCTGCCGCCGGCAGCGTCAGCAACGCCTTCGCAGCGTACGACGTCGTCTGGAAGGTTGAAAACGGCTTTCGCTTCTACAAGACGTCTGCACCCTTCAATGCCTACAATTCGGTGGCGCAGGAATTGCGGCGCTCTGGGGCGGATGACTGGATTCTGCGTACGGAGCGTCGCCTTCAGCAAGACAGTGATTGGAACGGCTGGGCATCCAAATGGAAGGACGAAACGTGCTGGGATCGCACAGGATACGTTCTGACAAATGAGAGTCGTTGCGAGGATTACACCTTGCCGGCGTCTCATCGCGTGCTGCTGTCCGTTAGCGACACGGATGAGTTGTCCGACAAGTGCACCATCGTGGCCAATCCGATTGCGTCACGGCCGTCTTCACAGCCCGACCAGGGCCGGCGAGACCAACTCTTCAATCAGCGAAGAAAGGAGATCGCTGGTCAGCAATCGAACGTCGCATGTAGGGATATCCCGATCGAGGTGCCTTTTTCGTCCGCGGGCGACGCCGGAGTCGAGGCAATCGTGACAGTCGCCCACGGCGGCTCATCGACGGTTCTTCCGCCGGTGCAAATAATTGTCAAAGACCTATTGATGCTCGGCATGGGGAACTCGTTCGCCGCCGGCGTCGGAAACCCGGATCGTCCTGCCCAGCTGCGGCGTGACGGTATGATCAATTACGATGGAGGCCCTGTACATCTGCCGGTCCGGCAGAATGGCTATGACCATGCACCGCTATCGGAAATAAGCGGCGCCAGCGCGAACTGGTTGGATATCAGGTGCTTCAGGTCGCAATATGGGCCCCAATTTCGGACCGCACTTCATCTTGCGGCGGACCTACCCCATGCTGCTGTGACGTTTCTTGATCTTTCATGCGATGGTGCGCGCATCATTGAAGGACTGCTTCATCGGAAAGAGCTCGACGCTGGCTATGATCCCAATACGGACGATCCAGACGCACAGCTCGGCGTCGCCAGCCGACTGCTTTGTTCGTCTAAGAAGTATAGGTCGGTTTCATACCGGCTTCGGTTTGCAGATGATGCCGCTCGATGTCCACCGTCACAGCCCAATGAGATTTGTGAGTATTCCAACCGCAAGTACCAGCGAGAAAGGATTGATCAAACTACGATGCGAGTTTGTGACCCGACCGGTGCTGATGCATTCCGTCGGAAGATCGACGTTTTGCTCTTAAGTATCGGTGGTAATGATATCGGATTCGCCCCAATGGTGGGCAATGTACTGCTCGGAGACATCAAGTTATCGAATCGTGCCCTTCGTTACGTCGCGAGGGAAGTCGGAATGATCCACGATGCCGACGTCGGAAAGCGGCGCCTTGGTTTTCTTTATGGCAAGTACCGGGTTTTGGATGAGGCACTCGATAAGTATCTGCCGCTGCGGTCGGGATCGCCGAAACCCGTATTTCTGACCGCCTACCCCCTCCCGATTGATGACGGGGCCGGCGCGGCCTGCGGAGGCACAAACGAAAACGCGGCGGCAGCGCGGTTCTCGGTCGACGGCAATCCAAGCTTCAATGGTTTTACCGATCCACCTTCCGACGCCTTGAACAGATTGAAGGCTGTCACAAAGACCAGCTGTCTTTTGAATATCAGGCGACTGGGTTGGTTCAATGGTGGGCCTGATAGCAACTCGGCTCTCGATCGTCTCACTGCAGCTAACGAGGCTTGTGCGGGTTTGGCTGACGAAGCTCATTCAGAGCTGCCGAAGATGGATTGGCAGTTTGAATTCGCGCTGCTCGAGAAATGGCACGGGCACGGTTTTTGCGGGGTCAGACCAGGAGAGGAGAGTCGGGCGTCGCTCTCGCTTCCGAGATTCAGCTCTCACGAGGGTACGCCTGTTTGGACCCCGCCATTTGACAATTTGCGCCCGTACGAATCGCGTCAACGCTGGATACGGACTCCCAATGATGCATTTGCGATAACGAACTGGCAGACATTCTCAGGACAGATTGGTGACCGGGTAAATCTACTCACTGCAACGACAACGTCGGCAATGCACCCAAGCGCAGAGGGTTACGCCAGCATGGCCGACTCTCTTAGGACGAGAGTTGCGAAGTTCCTGTGTTCTGAGCGCAGGGACGAATTTGCAAGTGAGCCACTTTGTGCGTCACCTTAATCATGGCAACCGTTGACCGCCGGGTGCAAGTGTTCTCGGTGGCTCTGATCGCGATTTCGGATTCGCCTAACGGGTGATATGGAATTCCTGTGCTGCCGGCCTTGTTGCGACAATGCTCGCGATAAATCGGGTGGCCGAATAGCTCTCGCGGAGCGAGTGTCGTGTTCGACCCTAATGTCCTAATAGGACGATGCAAACGACCGTCGCAGTCCCGAACAACGCACATAGATAGAAGAAGAATAAGGATCGCGCCGCCCAGCCTCTAGTCTGCGATTTCTTGGGCAGAGTTCCGCGTCCTCCCTCAAGGAGGAGGGAAGCGCAGCAAATGACCAACAGCGCTAACAGACTGCTCTGGCTCATTTCGCGTTCCGCGTTGTCGTCCCTATCGGAGTTCTCTGCTCGCCACGCTCAATCGGCGGGCGAGTCAACGCGGGTCGTCACTGTCGCGCAGACGCTGAGCAGGCTCGTCGTAGCCATATCGATTACTGTAGAAGATCAACGCCATCAGACCGATGCCAACGGCCAGTGAAAAGAGGAGGCCGAGCGCGATCGCGACATAGCCGTAGGTCGGAATCACGATGGACTGATCAAGAATTCCATTCTCTGAAAGCCGTGATAGTCGTCAACGTCAGCAGGCCGAGCAAGGTGACAATGATGTCCGTGGCAACAGTGCGGCTCGGCCTTCTGGAAACTTGTGGCAGCTGCAGCCAGTGCCCTTTGCGACTACCTGCGCAAAGCGCTCGTGAGGGACGTTGGCCAGCGGTGCTTCCGAGCGACTTGAGCATTCACTTTTGCTTCAGCTGCTGCCGTTTTTCATGTCTAATTCTATCCGCCGGTCCGCGATGTGTCGGCCTGTATCACCGCGGGGTTGGCGGGCGAAACACCAAAAGTACCCGTCGAATAGCACTTCTTCTATTTGTGTCACCTGAGTCATCTAAATGAAGAAAAGTTTATCCGACAGGCCATGTCAGGCTAAACATTCTCATCCCCCGACACAGGCGCCCCAGCCGACACAGGCGACACACGGCCACCAGCTCTGGCCGCGCTTCACGCCTCCTCCGCCTGCCATTCGGTAATTCCCGGGTTGCGCCAGGGCCAGCCGGGGAAACGTGCCTCCCATGCCTGCCGTAGCTCGAGCAGGGCAGGGAACGTCCAGCCTCTCACCCGCAAGCACGCGATGCTCGTTGCTGCAGCCTTGCTTCTTGAAATGGTCGCCGAGCTGGTTGTCGCCGATATGGTAGCGGAGCCGCGGCTCAATGTTGCGGGCATCGTCGAGCAGGCCAGGCCTGGTGACGAAGTGCCAGGCGTCGTTTTTGTCCTGGGTTCCCTGTTGCCACTTGCCACTGCGTGCGCAGTTGGGCTGCTCAGGATCACTGCCGGCAAGTGTGCCGCGCTCCAGCAGTTCGCACCACCAGTTATCGAGCGGCGCTAGGCTGAGCCGCTGCTGTTCGAATAGGCCGGTGTCTGTCGGCAGGTCGCGCGGGTGCCAGTCGCCGAGATCGTGATGAAGGAGATCGTAAAGCATCGCCGCATAGCCGCCGGCATCCATTTGCGCATACAACGGCGCGAACCACTCGCGGCTTTGGATCTGGCTGTCCGGCACCTCGCACAGCACATAGCGTCGCTCGCATTCGCCGCTTGGAACGACCCAGTTTTCGTTGCTCGCCATGACAATGTGCAAATAGTTCGGCGTCTCGACAAGGTTGCGGTGCTTGGCCTCAATCTGCAGGGTCGGCTCCGTGATCAGCCTGTTCAATGAACCGATTGCGGCGCGGTCGCCAGGCCACAGGCACTCGTCGGCAAATAGCAGACAGGCGTCCCTCAGATGGAAGTTGAACTCTCCGGTCAGGTGCTTGCTCGAACTGATATGAGCAGCGTGCTGGCCGAAGACCTGGCGCAGCGCTCGACCCAGCGTTCCCTTGCCGGTGCCCTTTCGACCCTTGAATACCAGGCAGACTTCGGCTTGCTCAGCCGGGTGCTGCACGGCCCAGGCCATCCAGCTCAGGATATAATTGGCCCGTTCCTCGTTGCCGGCTGCCAGCACCTCCATGATGTGCCGCTGCATCAGTGACCAGTCGCCTTGCTTTGGCTCGAAGGGCCAGCCCTTCCATAGATTGAGCCCGGCCGGCAATCACCTCGGCGCCGCCTGGTTCGAACACCAGGCCGGCATACTGGCGACGCTTGGGGTGCTCTAACCAAAAGTCGCCAGCCCTGACGCGCTTGCGGCCGTACTTGATCGTACGGTTGAGCAGCAGGTTGCGGAACTCCGCGAACGTCATGAATGTTGAGACCTGGCGAACATGGCCGCGGTGCTCGTGGCGTTCGAAGTGATGAACGTAAACGCGACCACCTTCCTGCACCACGCAGTATTTTGCGTTCAGCTCCTCGAGCAGCAGCTGCCACGACGCTTTCTTCACCGGCTTAGCGAGGGCCGGGTCGATCTCGTCATTGATCATTATGGCTGTCCTCCTCGTCGGCGCTCGTCGTCGGAGGAGGTAGCGTCCACTTCGGCGGTGGCCTGCTAACGCGAGTTGGAATCACGCAGGGGCGGCCTCGAGGCGGTGGCGATGGTGGCGGTGCCGGCTCGACCAGGCCAAGATCTTCTGCAAGCCGTCTCATGCGGGCGGCATACTTGCCGTCCCAGCCCCAGTACTCGACCAGTTCCGGCCAGGTCAGGCTGCGGTGTTCGCCGACCAAGTATTCGCAGTCGCCGGCAAGACCAACCTTCAGAAGTGCGACCAGCCAAGGGTTCGGAGCGTCGGGCTTCGACGCTTGCTGTGGGGTGATTGGGGAGGTAGAATTTGTGCTCCTTCCACGCACATCGACTATCTCCTCGAACCCGGCGTCACCAGCGCCGGGGCCTTGGATGTCAGTCACGGCGATTACGCTGTCAGCAAGACGGGTAGTGTTACTATGCGCTTCGCGGCTAGTGTGCCGGAAATCAGTTGGGAAATCGCATGTAACGCATTGATATTGTAAAAGCACTTTTGCCTCCAGTTGGGAGAAAAGTGCTGTCTAATCAATGATGCACGGCTGAACTCTTAATCAGCGGGTCGTAGGTTCGAGCCCTACATCGCCCACCAGCCTTCGCTTGCTTCGCAAGCTACGGCTCGGCAAGCCAGCTTTGACCTCTCGTGACGGAGCATGCGAAGCCGGGCTGCCCATGGCGCAGCCATCCAGGGCTATCAGGGCGTCGTGCGCTACGACATCCCTAGCGCCGGCCTGAAGGCGTGGATTGAACATCGCCCAGGCGAGACGCCCAAACGCGCCAAGCCCACACGAGAGCGAGTGGAGCGAGCGTTGCAAGGCAATAGAGGATGTTGAACGACGTCGGCGTCTCGTAATCGAGAACGGCGGAAGCGATGAACCAACACCCGATGATCGTCAGAAATCTTGGGTCAAGCAGCCGCCCGAGCACTTCCTCCGCCTCCGCGATCGTGACGCTGCTCAGTGAACGACAATGCGCGACTTTTCGCAACCGTTGCATGAAGGCAGCCGAACCCCGTTTCGATCGGCTGGCGGCACTGTCGATTGCGGTTGCAGGTCTAATCGGCGGCTTGCCGCGCGTCCTGCCGGGTTCGTGAGCACCGCTCTGATCTCGACGCATGGGCCACAAACAGACAAACGCCGGGCGAGCCAACAGCCGAGTGGCGGACGCTAGCTTGCAGCGCGCGCAGCTTTCCCAACCCGGGATTTGCCTTTATATCCATCCCAACCAATTCGGGGCACGATCAAATGGAAGAAAAAACTCGCGATTTTTCCGCCGTGCGGGCGGCGATGCAGCGTTACGTCGATCAGGAGATCATTCCCGGCGTATCGTGGGCCGTGCTGCGCGGGCGTGAGGTCGTCGATCAGCAATGCGTCGGCCTTGCCGATCGCGAGGTGAAGGTGGCGCTGCGAACAAACCATATCTTCCGCGCCTTCTCCAACACCAAGCTCGTCGTTACCTGCGCGATCATGCTGCTGGTCGAGGAGGGCCGCATCGGGCTGGACGACAGAATCGAGAGATTTCTGCCGCAGCTCGGCAATCGCAAGGTGCTGAAGGCGGGCGCGACAAGTCTCGCCGATGTCGAGCCGGCGCAAAGCCCGATCACGATCCGCCAGCTGCTGACGCATTCCTCTGGGCTAAGCTACGGCTTCTTCGATCCGGACTCGCTGATGTTCAAGGCCTACAACGAAGCGCGCGTGCTCAATCCGATGACGCCGCTGACCGACATGATCGACAAGCTGGCCGATCTGCCGCTGTCCTATCATCCGGGCACGTCGTGGGAATATTCGGTTGCAATCGACGTGCTCGGCCGCGTCGTCGAGGTTGTTTCCAGCAAGCCGCTCGATGCCTTCATCAAGGCCCGCATCTTCGATCCGCTTGGCATGGTCGACACCGGCTTCTATGTGCCCGAGGCCCAGCACAACAGGCTGGTCGCATTTTATAAGGGCGCGGATGTGCTGAACCCGATGAAGCCGGGTCTTTGGAAGATCGACGACCAGCCACCGCAAGCCTATCTCAAGCCGCTGCCGCGGCTGTCCGGCGGCGGCGGTCTGGTCTCGACGCTCTCAGACATGCTCGCGCTGGTGCGAAGCCTGCTGCCGGGCGGCGATCGGCTGCTGAAGCCCGAGACCATCGCGCAGATGATGACGAACCAGTTGCCTGATGGCCGGACCATCCGTTTTGCAAGGCTGGGCCCGATCGCAGGCAAGGGTTTTGGTCTCGGCGGCGCCGTCACCTTCGCGCCATCGCCGATCGATCCGCCGAAGTCATCAGGCGAATTCCAGTGGGGCGGCGTCGCCGGCACGCATTGGTGGATCTGTCCGCAGGCCAACACCGCAGGCGTCCTGATGGCGCAGCGTGAGATGAGCTTCTGGAATCCGTTCTTCTTCGAATTCAAGCGGCTCGCTTATGAGGCGGTTGGGGCAGCGTGATCCTGGATAGGCGCGCCGCAGACCGGCAGGGCCATCGCGTTCAGGGCGACTTCAGCGCGGCGCGAACTTGTAGCGGAACGTGCAAGATGGCGCGCCCTGCATGATGGTCTGAGCGCGGTCGAGGCTGACCTCGCCGTCGCCGACCGACGCGATGTCGAAATCGGCCTCGCATATCAAGAGCGCGCCGAGCTCGGGTTCGCCGAGCGCGCGAAAGAACTCGGCGAAGCGGCAGCGCGTCACGTCGATATCGAGCGCCTCCTTGTCATGGCGCAGAATTTCGGCGTCGACCTCGCGGCCGGAGACCTCGCCGAACACGCTCTGGATGGTCGCCCATTTGCGCCGCGGACTGCCGTCGACACTGTCGCCAATGGCGCCGAACAGCTGCTTCGACCAGTCGCGCAGGGCCTGCTTCACGATGGCGTCGGCCTTGTCCTTTCCGAGCTCGGCGCGCAACGCGCGCAGCACCGGAAGCAGGACCTGGGCCTGGATCCGAGTCTTGTCGAGCAGCGATAGGCGGGGATCGACCAGATAGTCGTCGAGAACGTTCATCGCGTGTGCCATCCGAATGGAGCCAACCGCGCGGAAGCTAGTCCCGCACCTCGGTCATGAAAACCTTTTGCGCGATCTGCCAGCGGCCGTCGATCTTCAGGAGCGACAGTTGGTCGGTGAAGAAGCGCGGCGGGATTGCGCATTTCAGCTTCACATAGGCCATCGTCGGGCTGACGAGGTCGATGCTCAGCACCTGATCGTGGCGAGGCAGTCCCCGCTGCTTCGGCGATTGTCTGGCCCGAACGTTGTCGAGCCACGCATCGCGCGGCGTGATCACCAGCTCGCCTTGGTCGGTGACGCTGGTCAGCGCGCTGGTCGGATGAAAGGCGCTCGCGATCTTGCCCGCGTCGCTCTCGTAAAGTCCGTCGAGGTAGCACTGGATCACGCCTTCGATGCTTTTGACGTCGTCGGTGCCGGTCATGAGGTCACGTCCTTCTTGGGCGATCTCGCGGAGATCATGGTTCGGAAATGCACGAAACCTGCTTCCCAAAAAGCCCATCGGCCTTCCGAAGCAGATCGCAGTTTCAGGTCGGATAATTGCGGCCTGCAACGGCCATGCGCAAACGATTTAAATTGAGCGATTGACGCAGAAAATCTAATGCATGACATTCCGCCGATCGCGCAACGGAGTTTGCGGAGCGATATGAGCCATCGACTGCCACCCCTCAATGGTCTGCGTTCGTTCGAGGCCGCAGCGCGCCATCTCAGTTTCACGCGCGCTGCCGATGAACTTGGCGTCACGCCGGGCGCGGTGAGCCAGCAGGTCAAGTCACTCGAGCGGGCGCTCGGCATCATGCTGTTTCGCCGGCTGCCACGCAGCCTCGTCCTGACCCAGCAAGGCGAAGCCTACCTGCCGGCGATCGTGTCGGCGTTCAACATTATCTCCAAGGCGACCGAATTGACCGCGCCGGCCCTGCAAGGGCGGAAATTGCGTTTGGGCGTCGCGCCGCAAGTCATGAAGAAGGCCTCTGCTGCGGTGCGTAAGCTCGGTCAACCCGCGTCGGGCAAGGACATGGTGACGCTGAAAGTCACCGGCGATGTTGCCGAGTTGCTCGACGGCAAACTGGACGTGATGCTGCGTCCATCCGGCGGCTCGCACCCCGGTCTTCACATCGATCGCCTCGTCCTGGCCGCTGCCGACGGGACGGTCATGCCGGTCGTGCTGTTGACGCATCCGGGCCTCGCCGGATGCCGCGAGCATCGCAGGCTCGTCAGGCGACTTGGGGATGAGACTTGATCGTCATCGGCCGAGGCGATCTTCGGGCGGCGACGCCGTTTCTGGCTTGGTCGCGCGGACGATCCGGGCTCGCCTCAGGCCTAATTCTTGCCGGCAGAATGCCCCATGCGCCTGCTGATCTTGCCAGCGCAGTCCGTGACAGCCGCGATCATCTCTTCGCGGCGCATCCGGAAACGCACAGTGAGCGTCCCGAGGTTCAGCGCCGCGACGACATTGTCGTCGCGATCACGGATCGGCGCCGCGACACCGACGGAGTCCTGAACATATTCCTGATCGTTGATGGCATATCCCTGGTGGCGGACCTGGTCCAGGATGCGCCGAAGCGCATCAAGGTCGGTCACGGTCGCCGATGTGTAGGCCACGACCGTCTTGCGCGCGAGATAGGCCTCGACCAACGCCGGATCCCAGTAGGCCAGCAGGATTCTGCCGGTCGCCGTACAATAGGATTCGTTGGGCGCATCAAGATCGACGTCGTAGCGCACGACCTGCCGGCTGACACACTTGGCGAGACGGCGAACCTCGCCGCGGCCGGTGCGGACGCTGACGACGACAGTTTCGCCCGTCCGCCCACGCAATTCTTCCATGACCGGGTGAGCGGCCGACAACAGCCGCGCTTCCTGCGCGCGCGCGGCCGAGCCGTGTCGGCTTCCGTGCACGAGGACATAGCGCTCGGTCGCATCCTGAATGGCATAGCCGCGCGCGACGAGAGTCTGCGCCAGCGCATGGGTGCTGCTTTTGGGAAAACCGAGTTGTTGCGTGATCTCCTTGAGCGTCACTGGCTCCGAACAGCCGGCGAGATACTCGATCAGCTCAAGGACGCGAACCGCCGACTTCACTTCGTGATTCATATACGTGAACCGTATTCTGCTTGTTGAACAGAATAGGCGTGGGTAGCCTTTGCTTCAACGACAAAACTTGGCTTCAACGCCAGAACTTGGCTTCAACGCTAAACTGCGCTTCGACGCCAAAAGCGGGTGAGACCCTTGGGCAAAACGGATGTGCGCAAAGTCGCGCTCGTCACCGGTGGGGCGCGCGGAATCGGGCGGGCCTGCGCCAAGGCGCTGGCGCGAGCCGGCTACGATATCGCGATTGTCGATCTGCTGGCGCCGGAGATGGGGCGCACTGCCGGCGAAATCCGCGAGATCGGCCGCGACGCTATTCTCTTCGAGGCCGACGTGGCCGTGTTCGGCCGCGCCCGGGAGGTCGTCGCGGCAGCGAAACAACATTTCGGCCGCATCGATTTTCTGCTCAACAACGCCGGAAAGTCCATGCCCAAGGGAATTCTCGAGATTGCCGAGGACGAATTCGACCGCACCATCGCGATCAATCTCAAGAGCTGCTTCAACTACATCAGCGCCGTCGCCCCGATCATGATCGAGCAGGGCGAGGGGCGCATCGCCTCGATGTCCTCGATCAATGCCATGTCGGGTGGCGTGACCGCGGCGGTCAGTCGCTTCGCCTATGCGTCAGCCAAAGCGGGCATTCTCGGCATGACGCGATCGCTGGCGAAGGAACTCGGCCCGGCGATCCTGGTCAATGCCATCTGCCCGGGCCTGATCGAGACCGAGCTTGGCAATGCGGTCACACGCAGCCGCGGGCCCGAGATCGCGAACCGCGACATCGCGTTGCGGCGCTTGGGCAAGCCCGACGACATCGCCCAGGTTGTCGTCTTCCTCGCCACGTCGGAACCTTGCTTCATCACCGGCCAAGCCTTCACGGTCGACGGCTTCCAGTACAATTGTTGACGGACCATCATGAACACCACCCCGCCATCAGATCCTCCATCAGATCCCTGGACCTGGCCCAACGAAACCTGGCAGGGCATCGTGCAGCATGTCCGGGCCGGGCGCTCGCTGAAGCCGAAGCGCTGGAAGGATGGGGCGACCTTCGCAGTCGCCTTGTCATTCGACAGCGATCACGAGACGATCGAGCTGCGCCACGGTGGCAAGTCCTATTCGAAGATCAGCCAGGGACAATACGGCGCGCGCGCTGCCATGCCGCGCATCCTGTCGATCCTGGCACGGCATGACGTGAAGGCCTCGTTCTTCATGCCGGCGGTCGCGGCGATGCTGCATGAGGGTGAGGTGAAGGCCGTCGCCGAAGCCGGCCACGAGGTCGGCATCCATAGCTGGATCCACGAGTTCAATTCCGTGCTCGGTTATGAGACAGAGCGGGATCTGATGCTGCGCGCCCGCGATGTACTGGAAAGGCTGAGCGGCACGCGGCCGGTCGGGATGCGGACCGCCTCGTGGGACTTCAGTCCGTGGACGCTCAAGATCGTCCGTGAACTGGAATTGCTCTATGATTCCTCGCTGATGGCCGACGACGAACCCTACGAGTTGCTCGACGACGGCGAGGCGACCGGTATCGTCGAGCTTCCGGTCGAGTGGATCCGTGACGACGCTGTTTACTACAATATGGATCGTGGCACGACGCTGAGGCCTTATGGCGGACCATCAATGGTGTTCGACATCTTCTTGCGCGAGCTCGATGCTGCCGCCAAGGAAGGCGGCCTGTTTCAATTGACGATGCACCCGCATCACAGCGGGCATCGTTCGCGCGTCTGGATCATCGATGAGATCATCGCAGCCGCAAAGGCGAAGGGCGGCGCATGGTTTGCGACGCACGATGAGATCGCCGCCTATTGCGCAGCCGAAGCAGGCCTGAAGCGGGACGCGAAATAGTCCGAGAGGAGAAGACGAGATGCGAAGATTGTCCATACTCACTGCGGTCTCGGCCTCTCTGCTCGCGCTTCTTGCGATACCTGCCACCGCGCAACCGGCAAAGGATATGCTGACGATCGATGCGCCGAATGATGCGGCGACGCTCGATCCGCACCTGCAATGGGACACCGACAGCTACACGCCTATCGCAACATCTTCGACAATCTCGTCACCCGTGATGTCAGCGGCAAGATCGTGCCGCAGATCGCAACCGCCTGGCGCAATATCGACGACACCCTATGGAGTTCGATCTGCGCACCGATGTGAAGTTTCACGACGGCACGCCGTTGACGGCAGAGGACGTGGCCTTCAGCGCCAAGCGCATCACCAACCCGGCGTTAAAGAGCTCGGCGCTGTCGCAGTTCGATCAGATCGTCGATGCTAAAGCGGAAGGTCCGGGCAAGGTCGTGCTGACGACGAAGACGCCCTATCCGGTGCTCCTGGCCCAGCTGGTCAAGCTGTCGATCGTCCCGAAAGCCTATGTGGAGCGGGTCGGCGACCAGACCTTCAATCTCAGGCCGATCGGCAGCGGCCCCTACAAATTGCGCGAGTGGCAGAAAGGCGTGCAAGTCACGCTCGACGCCAATGACGGCTATTGGCGCGGCAAGCCGCCGTTCAAGACGGTTATGTTCCGCGCGGTGCCCGACGTCTCAACCCGCGTCGCCGATCTGAAGACGAGCCGGGCCGATCTCATTCGCCTGCTGCCGCCGGATGAGGCCATCGCGCTGAAGAAGGAGCCGGGTATCAGCGTTCTGACGGTGCCGACCGAGCGCGTCGGCTACTCTGTTCATCAATGCGCAGTCGGGCGCGACCGCCGATCTCAGGGTTCGCCAGGCCATCGCTTACGCGATCGACAAGCAGAGCCTGATCGATGCGCTGCTGCAGGGCCTGGGCAAGCCGGTCAGCAGCATGGGGGCCGAGCCGATCTTCGGCTATCAACCCGACATCGCCGGCTATGGCTATGATCCGGCAAAGTCGCGCGCGCTGATCAAGGACGCCAAGGCGGAAGGTGCCGAGCTCACCTTCCTCACCTCGCCGGCCTACGATCGGCGGTTGGTCGAAGCCATCCAGCAGATGATCAACGATGTCGGGCTGAAGGTGAATGTGGTGACGCTGGACCACGCGACGTTTCTGCGCCGCCGCCAGGGCACCCCGGCCGATGCCGGCAATCTCGCGATCGGGGTGTGGTCCTGCGCCTGCCAGGACGCCGACGGCATCATCTTCCCGCTGTTCCGGACCGGCGGCACGTGGGCGAAATATTCGAACCCGGCCTTCGACGTTGCTGTCGACGCGGCGCGCAGCACGCTCGACCCGGAGAAGCGCAACTCGGATTACAAGACGGCCTACGAGATCCTGCGCGAGGATGTTCCTGGCATCGGTCTGTACCAGTCTTTTGCCACCTATGCCGCGCGCAAGGAGCTCAAGTGGCAACCGACTCCCAACGAGGCGCTGTTCGTCATGGACATGAGCTGGAAATGACCGTTACGGCCAGCAGCACGAGGGTTAGGCTGCACTGATGCTTCGCTATGCGGCAGGACGGCTGGTGCAAGCGGCCATCGCGATCCTCGGCGTGCTGACGATCGTTTTCATCGTGATGCGCTTCTCCGGAGATCCCACGCTGCTGCTGGTACCGGAGGGAGCTTCGCAAGAGGCCATCGACGCCTTGCGCAAGAGCCTCGGCTTCGATCGCCCGATCATCGTGCAGTACCTCCAGTACCTGAGAGACCTGGCAAACTTCGACTTCGGCGTCTCGGTCGTTCAACGCATCCCCGCATTCGATATCGTCGCCTCGCGCATTCCCTACACCGTGGCGCTCGCCACCGGCGCGCTCGTTGTCGCGATCGGCGTTGGCGTTCCGGCCGGCATCGTGATGGCGGTCTGGCGCGGCTCGTGGCTCGATCGGATGCTTGCGACAGTTGTGCTGACCGGACAGAGCATGCCGACCTTCCTCTCCGGCATCCTGCTCATCGTGGTGTTCGGCGTGATGCTTGGATGGCTGCCGACGTCGGGCGCAGGGGACGCCGCGGCCCTCATCCTGCCGTCCATAGCGCTCGGCGCGCTGTCGATGTCGACCTTCGCGCGCATGACACGAATTGCGATCATCGATGAGCTCGGCAAGGATTATGTGCGCGCGGCGTGGGCGCGCGGCATGTCAAAGGCGGCCACCGTCGCCCGCCACGTGCTGCGCAATGCCGCGATCCCCGTCGTGACGGTGGCGGCGCTCGAGATCGGCAATCTGCTCGCCGGCGCGGTCATCGTGGAGACCGTGTTCGCGTGGCCGGGCATCGGCCAGCTCGCGATCCAGTCGATCCAGTCGCGCGACTTTCTGGTGGTGCAGCTGATCGTCCTGCTGATCTCCACGGTCTATGTCTTCACGAGCCTGCTGGCCGATCTCGTCTATGCGCTGATCGATCCGCGCATCAGGTTGGGCTGATGACCATCATTCCCCAAAGGGCCCGGCCGACCCGTCGCAGATCGACGCGCATGGTGCCGTTGGCGATCATCATCGCGGTCGTGATCCTCGTGGTGCTGCTCGTTGTTGCCGTGCTGACGCCCTGGATTTCGCCCGCAGACCCGATGCGGCAGGTCCTGGCGATGCGTCTCGAGCCGCCCGGCACGGTCTCGGCATCGGCCCAGCTGTACCTGCTCGGCACCGACGATCTCGGCCGCGACCTGCTGTCGCGCATCCTCTACGGCGCGCAGATATCGCTCGCCGTTGCGCTGGTATCCGTGACGGTCTCGACCGTCGTCGGCGTCAGTGCGGGGATGGTGGCCGCATGGTTTCGCGGCTGGGCCGAGATTCTGATCATGCGGCTTGTCGACATCATGCTGTCGATTCCCGCAGTGCTGCTCGCGGTGCTGACCGTTGCCGTGCTCGGCCCCGGTTTCCTCAAATTGATCCTGGTGCTCGGTTTGACGCGCTGGCCCCGTTACACGCGCGTCGCCTTTGCCCAGACCTTGCAGGTTGCCAACCTGCCTTACATCAAGGCCGTCGAGATTGCCGGTGCACGAACGCCGCGCATCCTGTTCCGCCACGTCCTGCCCAACATCGCCGGACCGCTGCTGGTGGTCGCGACGGCCGAGTTCGGCCTGATGATCCTGTTCGAGGCCGGCTTGTCGTTCCTTGGGCTCGGCATTCAACCTCCTGCGCCAAGCTGGGGCTCGATCATGAGCGTCGGGCGGCAATATGTGGAGCGGGCGTGGTGGCTCGTCGCCTTCCCGGGGGGATGTCTGTTCCTTCTTGTCTTTTCGGTCAATTTGCTCGGCGACTGGCTCCGTGATCGCCTCGATCCTCGCTCCCGCGCGCGTTGAGGCCGGTCATGAGATGCAGGACGGCGGGTTTCGAGGACGGGCGATGAGGAGCGACGCCGCAGCGGGGCTTGATGTCGCCGAACTGACCATCGAGATCGATGACGCGTCGGTCGTCGACGGCGTGTCTTTCAGGGTCGCGCCCGGCGAGGTCGTGGCGCTCGTCGGTGAATCCGGTTGCGGCAAGTCTTTGACAGCATTCGCGCTGCTGGGCCTGCTCCCGGATGCCGCCGAGATCGTGCGGGGGCGCATCACGCTTGACGGGCGCGACCTTGCGTCGCTGCCGGAGCGCGCGCTACGCGGGGTGCGCGGCAGCGAGCTGTCGATCATTTTCCAGGAGCCGACCGCGTCGCTCGATCCGCTCGCCACAGTCGGCTCGCAGATCGCAGAGGCCTACCTGCTGCATCACCGGGCGAGCCGGCGCCACGCCTTCGCCCGCGCGCGCGACATGCTTGTCGCGGTCGGCATTTCCGATCCGGAGTGGCGGCTCGAGCAATATCCCTTTGAGCTCTCCGGCGGCATGTGCCAGCGCGTGATGATCGCTATCGCGCTGATTTGCGGCCCGAAGATTCTGGTCGCCGACGAGCCGACCACGGCGCTCGACGTGACCATCCAGGCGCAGATCCTCGATCTGATGAAGAAGCTGGTGGCCGACCGTGGCACCGGCGTTGTTATCATTACCCACGACATGGGCGTGGTGGCTGACATCGCCGACCGCGCGGTGGTGATGTATGCCGGGCGGGTCGCGGAAATCGCACCCGTGCGCGACATTTTCGCGAACCCCGCCCATCCCTACACCGTGCTGCTGCTCGCCAGCGTGCCTCGCCTGAACAACACGCCGAAGCATCGGCTCGCGACCATCGACGGCAACGTGCCGTCGGCTTCGCAGTTCGGCTTCGGTTGCCGCTTTGCCGGTCGCTGCCCGCTCGCGACGGATCAATGTTCTCGCGAACCACCGCCGCTCGTCGAGCCGACGGCTGGTCATCACGTCGCGTGCTGGAACGCGGACAAGGTTTCTGAATGGGCGAGGCGTGCTGCATCATGACGGCCGCATCAACCGTTGCCGAACCCGTGCTGGAGCTGCGCGATGTTGCCGTGCACTTCGGCGGCCGCAGCGGGCTGTTCTCGCCACCGACGCCACCGGTGAGGGCCGTCGAAGGCGTCGATCTCACCCTGGCGCCGGCGGAAACGGTCGGTCTTGTCGGTGAGTCCGGCTGCGGCAAGTCGACCTTATGTAACGCCATTGTCGGACTGTTGCCGCCGACCCGTGGCAGCATCCGCGTCTGCGGGCGGGAGATTGCGGGCGCCGATGCCGGCACGCTCCGGACCGCGCGCCGCGACGTTCAGATGATCTTCCAGGATCCGGTGCTGTCGCTCAACCCGCGCGCGACCGTTGGAGGTGCGATCGCCGAACCGCTGGCGGCGCGCGACATCGCGCGCGGCGCTGCCCTCAAGGACCGCGTCGCCGCACTTCTCGCGCAGGTCGGGCTCAAGGCCGAGCATGCCGGCCGCTATCCGCATCAGTTGTCCGGTGGCCAGCGTCAGCGTGTCGTCATCGCGCGGGCGCTCGCGCTTGAGCCAGCCGTCGTCGTCTGCGACGAGCCGGTGTCAGCCCTCGACGTCTCCGTGCGCGCCCAGATCCTCAATCTCCTGGTCGACCTGCAGCAGCGGATGGGCGTGTCCTATCTGTTCGTGTCGCACGATCTCGCGGTGGTGCGTCACATCTGCGATCGCGTGGCGGTGATGTATCTCGGCCGTCTCGTCGAGCAGGCGCCGCGCGATGTCTTCTTCGCCGCGCCCAAGCATCCCTATACGCAGGCGCTGATGTCGGCGGTGCTGGAAGCGGACCCCGTCGCCCAGCGCGTGCGTCAGCGCACGATCCTGACCGGCGAATTGCCGAGCCCTTCAAACGTGCCGAAGGGTTGTGCCTTCCACACGCGCTGCCCCCGGGCAACCGCGATCTGCGCGGTCGAGCGCCCTTTGCTGACACCACGTCTCGATGGCGCGCTGGTAGCGTGCCATCACGCCTAGAGCGATTTCGCTCGGCGGCCCAACCGCGGTTGCTGCAATACTGCCGAGCCAGGCCGGCTAAGACGATTGCGCCGCCGCTGACAAGCGCGCCGCTGCGGCAAAATATTGCTTGGCCAAGCGGTCGACCACTGCGGCCGTACTCTCGACCGCCTTGCTGGCGCCGACGCCCTGGCCGGCGGCAAAGGTTTGGCTCCAGCGCGCAGGCTTTGCCTGATTGCTGTCGTAGAGGCGGACGGGCTTGTGGCTGAGTTCGTCGATCGTGTAGCCCGCGTCATGCAATGATCGCTTGATCCAGGATGCCGGCGTGCCGGTGACCGCGGCGCTGACAATGATGTCTTCGATCGCAGACTTGACCACAAGTTCCTTGTGACGTGGATTGGCGATGCTTTCTTCGGTCGCGATGAAGCTGGTGCCCATGTAGACGAGATCGGCGCCGGCGGCGATTGCGCCGGCGACACCCGCACCGTCGCCGATGCCGCCGCCGAGGATCACGAGGCCGTCGAAGAACTCACGCACTGCCGAGAGAAACGCGAACGGCGACAACGAGCCGGTATGTCCGCCGGCGCCCGCGGCGACACAGGCAATGCCGTCGGCGCCGGCCGCGACCGCCTTGCGCGCGAGATTGAGATTGATCACGTCGGCGATGACGACGCCGCCATAACCCTGCACCACCTCGATCGCCGGTTTCGGGCTGCCCAGCGCGGTGATCACCATGGGCGGCTTGTATTTGGCGATCAGCTTGAGGTCATCGGCAAGCCGGGTGTTGGTCGAGTGCGTGATCAGGTTGACGGCCCAGGGCGCGATCCGGGCAGCGGGATCGGCGGCCTTTGCCGCGGCGAGGCGATCGGCGATGTCGCGCATCCATTCGTCGAGTGCGCTTGTGGTGCGGCAATTCGGCGTCGGAAACGCACCGATCACGCCGGCCTTGCAGGCCGCGACCACAAGGTCGGGGCCCGACACCAGGAACATCGGTGCTGCGACGATCGGGATACGGGTGGTTTCGGCGAGCAGTTCTTTGAATTCGTTCAGGCGGGCAGTTGGCATCGAGAGGCTTTAGCCCAGCTTTCGGCTAGCGGCTAGCTCACTCCTCCGCCAGCTTCACCCGCTTTACGTCGTGCGCCTGCAGTTTCGGCAACACGTCTTTCGCAAAACGCCTGATCTGTTCGAGGAACAGCTCCTGCGGCAGCACACCGCGATTGAGGCTGATCTGGACGGAATTGGCGCCGGTATGTTCGGCGATCGCGATGATGCGCTCGGTGACCTCGTCCGGCGTGCCCCAGGGCAGGTGCTCGGCCATCCGCGTTACGTCCTCCATCGTCATGTTGCGGAAATTCTCCCGCGCGAACTCCGCCGAGCGCAAGTTCTCGGCGCGCACATAGTCGGTTGAGGTTTGCGTTGAGTACCCGGCCTGGCGCTGCAACGAGGTCTCCGTAAAATTGCCGTGGCTGAACAGCGTGCGGTTGAAATAGAGATGATAGGGCCCGTACTCCTTCACGGCCGCGGCCTTGCTGTCGGCGACGTAGGCGGTCAGGCCAAGCGAGAGGTGATTTGGCGTGATCTTGTGGCCGTTCGCGGCGAGGCATTTCGCGAAGTAGCGGATGATGTCGTCCTGCAAACCGCCGGGCGCGAGGCCGGGCGTGATTACGGCGTTCTTGCGTGCGGCGAATTCGATCGACTCCTTGCTGCCGACGACCGGAATCCAGATCTCAGGCTGGGGCTGCTGCACCGGCCGCGGCCAGATCGCGACGTCCTTGTAGGACCAGAATTTTCCTTCGTAGGAGAACACTTCCTCTGTCCACGCTCGCGTGACGATCTCAAAAGCCTCTTCAAAGCGTGCGCGGGATTCCGGCAAGGGCACGTTGTGCACCTGGTATTCGCGCGGGATGCCGCGGGCAAAGCCGGAGATCAGGCGGCCGTTCGACAGGCAGTCGATCATCGCCAGCTCCTCGGCGAGCCGGAGCGGCTCGTGCAGCGGCAGCAGGTTGCCGTAGATCAGCAGCTTGAGCTTCTTGGTGCGCTGCGCGGCGGCGGCGGCCATCAGGTTCGGCGAGTTCATGAGCCCGTAGGGCGAGCAGTGATGTTCGTTGAAGCCGACGCCGTCATAGCCGAGGCGGTCCATCTCCTCCCAGGCCGCGAGATGCTCGGCGTAAGTCCGATGCGCCACGTCGGCTTTGAAATGTCGCTTCGCCAGTGGATAGGGCAGCTCGCTGCCGACTTTCAGGTGGTCGAGCTGCTCGCCGTAGGCCAGCAGGTCGAAGATGAGGACTTTCATTGTGCGTGACCTCTCGGGGATATGAGCGGGGTCGGAATCATCGCGATCTTACGCCAGCTCGGCTGCAGCTCGGGCCAGAATTTGCCGGAACCAGACACGGCCCCGGCGACTGTCGATCACCGGGCTCCAGAACGCATCGATAAAAAGCTGCTTGCGCGGGAACGCGATTTCGACCAGCCGCAGGCGGCCCTCGCGGCTGAGCGTTCGCGCTACCTTGCGCGGCACGAGCGCAATGCAGTCCGATTCCTCAACGATGGCGCCGAGGACAAGAAAATTGGGCACGACGCAGATCGGCGCGACTTCGAGCGGCGAGGTCGGCTGCAGCAGGGTCTGGACCTCCGGCAGCACGCGCGGCCCGGCCCGGAACGCCGCATAGCGCATTGATTTGAATTGCGATGCCGTCAGGCGATCGGGAATGTCCTCGTTGCGTGCCGCGGCGATACAGACGATGTCGTCGCGCCACAAAGTCGGCACGTCCACGCTGACCGGTCTTCTCAACCGGCGCGGGCTGCGCAACATGTTCATGCAGGACGTCAACCCGTTGCGCATTACCCAGCCGCGCATGGTCGGACTTGCGTTCACCATGCGCTCATCCCGTCGCGCGAGGACAAGGCCGGGCCGAACGCGCCGAACGGCGGGCGGACGCAGGTGCAGGCGATGGAGGAGTGCCGCCCGGACACGTGCTGGTCATCGATTCGCGCGGCTACGCGCGGGCCGCCTCTGCCGGCGATCTCTATGCCGGCAGGTTGAAGGCGCGCGGCTGTGCCGGGATTGTCACCGACGGCGGCTTGCGGGATTCAGAAGGTATTTTGAAAAACCGGGTTGCCTGCTTACCAGCAGCGGCCGAGTTCGCCGCCAAGTCCGATCGCGCATCAGCCGGTCGATCTCAATCTTCCGATTGGCTGCGGCGGTGTCGCTGTGTATCCCGGCGATGTTATCGTCGGCGACTGCGACGGCGTTGTCGTCATCCCGCCCGAGATCGTCGATGTGGTCGCGGAGGAGGCCGTTGCTGCGACGCTGTTCGATGAGTTTGCCGAGGAGGAAGTCGCGCGCGGGCGGGCGTTGCCGGGGCTGTTCCCTAATACCGGGCCTGAGGCCAAGCGCGATTTCGAGGCGTGGAAGCTCAAGCGTCCGGGGCGCTCGTAAGGGGCATCGCGGACGGTGTCGCTCGACGCTTATTCGGCGATCGCGCCGCGGGTCCCGGTCATCTTGGCCACCATTCCCGCTGATTGCTCTTTGTACGTCGCCATCGAAGGGCCGCTCCAGTGAGCCTTGAAAGCGTCCTCATCTTCATAGACCTCGATCAAGAGAACCTTGGTCTCATCGTCTCGCGGCAACAGGAAATCGAATTGTAGTGTCCCTGGTTCATCTTTGAGGCAACGCTCCCGATGCTGCATCAGTAAAGGCAGAAGCTCGTTCATTCTTCCGGGGATGGCCTCAATTGTCGCAATGATCCCAAGCTTCGGCATGGCATCGTCTCCCTTCGGCTCTTTGGTTGCGTCGAAATGCGTCGTCTCGTTCGCCGCTAGTTCCGTGCCAGCGCGACCTTGGCGACCTCCGCCATCCAGTGCGAGGCTGCCGGCAGGATCGCATCGTTGAAATCATACATCGGGCCGTGCAGCTCGGCGCCCTCGCGCAGCTCGCCGTTGCCGATCCATACGAACGCGCCGGGCCGATGGTCGAGGTAGAAGGTGAAATCCTCGCCGGCCATGCTGGGCGCGAGATCCCGGTGCAGCGGCAGGTGGGCCTTCTCCGCAGCGGTGCGGGCGAGGCTCGCTCCCTCCGGCCTATTGATCACCGGGTTCAACCCGACCGTGATTTCGGGCATCACCTTGACGTCGAACGTCGTTGCAACACCGGCGCAGATGCGCTCGATGCCGCTGATGATGGTATTGCGCACGGCGTTCTTGTGGTTGCGCAGCGTGCCGCGGATGGTCACACGCCCGGCAATTTGATTGGCCGCGGTGCCGCCTTCGATGGTGCAGAGCGAGAGCACGGCGGTGTCGAGCGGATCGATGTTGCGCGAGACGATCGACTGCAGCGCGACGATCAGGTGTCCGGCAGCCACCATGGGATCGCTGGTCAGGTGCGGCATGCCGGCGTGGCCGGCATGGCCGTCGATGGTGAGCGTGACACGGCCGCCGGACGCCATGACGACGCCGTCGTGGACCGCAACCTCTCCGGCGGCGAGGCCGGGCCAGTTGTGGAAACCGAAAATCTGCGTCATCGGAAAACGGTCGAACAGCCCGTCGGCGATCATCGCCTTGGCGCCGCCAAAACCTTCCTCGGCCGGCTGGAAAACGAGATCGATGGTCCCGCTCCAGCTGGTGTCGGCGACGAGGAGCGCGGCAGCACCGAGCAGCGACACCGTGTGGCCATCATGGCCACAGGCGTGCATGACGCCTTGGTTGCGCGAGGCATAGGGCAAGCCGGTGGTCTCGGCGATCGGCAGCGCGTCCATGTCGGCGCGCAGGCCGACGCGGCCTTCAGCGGCTCCGCGCGACAGCGTTGCGACCACGCCGTGGCCGCCGATTCCCGCGGTGAAGGGAATGCCCAGCTCGGTCAGCCGTTGTTGCACGAAAGCCGAGGTCGCCTTCTCCCGCAGCGAGAGTTCCGGGTTGGCGTGCAGATGGCGGCGCCACTCGGCGAGTTTTTTGTGGAGGTCTGGGGTCACGATGTCAGGGGCAGACGCGGGGCTTTCAGGCGAACGGAAGCCGGATCATGGCATCCGGCAGGGTCCAAGTCGAGCTTGCCGCCTGTTCGAAAACGCGCCAACAAAGTACAGCTTCCGCTGACGAAACAAGCGGCACTTTCAACGGTCAAACGCCCCAATGCCACCCACCATCGATCCCATCACGCGCTCGGTCGTCCAGCATCGGTTGAGCTCGATCGTCACCGAGATGGGCGAGGCGATGCTGCGCACGTCCTACTCGCAAATCCTCAACTCCAGCCGCGATTTTTCGCTGGCGCTCACCGACGTGCACGGGCGGCTGATCGCGCAGGCCGATCACATCCCGGTTCATGTCGGCGCGCTGCCGTGGGCGACGCGCGCGGTGGAGCAGCGTTTTGTGGACGTGGCGCCCGGCGACGTGATCCTGATGAACGACCCCGATCACGGCGGCAGCCATCTGCCTGACGTCACCGCGTTCGTTCCCGTCTTCAATTCCGGACAGCGGCGGCTGTGGAGCGTGGTGCGGGCGCATCAGAGCGACATCGGCGGCGCTACCCACGGCGCATACAACCCGAACGCCACGGAAATCTGGCAGGAGGGGCTGCGGATTCCACCGATAAAACTCTACGAGGCCGGCCGGCTGCGCGACGATCTGCTCGACATGATCGCCTTGAACGTGCGCAATCCGCGCGACTTCCGCGGCGACCTCGCGGCGATGATTGGTGCTGCGCATCTCGGTGAGCGCCGCATGACAAAACTGTTTCGGGAATTCGGCGCGCCGACAGTCGAAGCCGCGATCGAACAAATTCTTGATGCCGCCGAGCAGCAGGCCCGCGCCGTGGTCGCGACCTGGAAGGACGGCGTGTTTTTTGGCGAAGCATTTCTCGACGATGACGGCCGCGGCCGCAACGACATCCGTATTGCCGCCAAGGTGACGAAGCGCGGCAGCGACGTCGAGGTCGACCTGTCGGAGTCCGATCCGCAGACCACGAGCTTCGTCAATTCATCGCACGCCAACATGCACGCCGCCGTCGCGATGGCGTTCGCCTACCTGATCGATCCCGACATCCCGAAGAACGCCGGCGCGTTTCGGCCGCTAACGGTGAAGGCGAAGCAGGGCACCATCGTTTGGGCTGATCCCGGCCGGCCGGTGACGCTGTGCACCAGCCATCCCTCGAACGAGATCGTCGAGGCCATCGTCAAGGCGCTGTCGGCCTCGTGTCCGGAGCGTGCGATGGCCGGCTGGGGCCGCCGCTTCCGCATCGCGATCCAGGGTGAGCATCCGCGCACGGGGCAGAATTTCATCTGGCACATGTTTCACGCGCGGCCTGGCGGTGGGGCGTCTTCTGGCGGCGACGGCTGGTCGTCGATCGGCGAATGGCACACGGTGGGCGGGCTGAAATTCGGCAGCATCGAGGTGGCCGAGGTGCGCTTTCCGTTGCTGTTCAAGCGCCATGAGTTCCGTCCCGACTCCGGCGGCGACGGTCAGTTCCGCGGCGGGCTCGGCGTCTCCCTGGACTTTGTAGTCGAGACGGAAAAACCGGCGCTCGCCAACACTGCAGGCGAGGGCGCGCGGCACGGCTCGTGCGGCATGCTCGGCGGGCGGGACAGCGAGCCGCATCACTATCGCCTGCTGTCGGAGGGGCGGCCGCCGCGCGTGCTGCGCACCAAGGAGGTCGGCATCGAGGTGCGGCCCGGCGATTGTTTCGAGATTCGCTCGGCCGGTGGCGGCGGCTGGGGTGCGCCGGAGAAACGCTCGGCTGAA
The DNA here is from genome assembly GCA_963763485.1 of uncultured Alphaproteobacteria bacterium. GTDB lineage: Bacteria > Pseudomonadota > Alphaproteobacteria > Rhizobiales > Xanthobacteraceae > CAWCKS01. The sequence goes on from CAVXOW010000005.1 coordinate 1,508,886, forward strand.
GCGCGTGCCCGCGACCGCGAGCAGGGACTGGTGAGCGGCTCGCCTTCGGAGCGCACGCCGTGACAGCCTTGACCATCGGCGTCGACGTCGGCGGCACCTTCACCGACCTCGTCGCGGTCGACGAGACCGGCCGAACCGTGTTCGCGAAGGCACCGTCGACGCCGGCGGATCAATCGATTGGCGTGATGGCCGGACTCGACGAGCTGGCGTGCCGGCTAAAACTGTCGCGGGCCGAGATGCTCGGTGCTACCGAGCGCCTCGTGCATGGCACGACGGTTGCAACCAACGCGTTGCTGGAACGCAAGGGTGCAAAGGTTGCGCTGCTGACAACCGAGGGCCACCGCGATGTCCTCGAAATGCGCGAGGGCTTGAAGGGCAACCGCTACGACCTGCGCTCACCACCACCCGAGCCCCTGGTGCCGCGCGAGCGGCGGTTCGGCGTGCGCGAACGCCTGCGGCCCGATGGCAACGTGCTTGAACCGCTCGACGAGGGATCGCTGGGTGAGGCTATCGCGGCGATCCGCGCGAGCGGCGCAACCTCGATCGCGCTGTGCTTCCTGCACGCCTATCGCAATCCTGCGCACGAGATCGCCGCAGCCGAGCTGTTGGCGCGCGAAGCGCCCGAACTGTCGCTGTCGCGATCGAGTGATGTGTTGCCGCAGATCAAGGAATACGAGCGGGTCTCGACCACCGTCGTGAACGCCTATGTCGGGCCGACCGTTCGCAACTATCTTGGCCACCTGCAGCAGCGGCTCACCGATGCGGGATTTAACGGTGGCCTGTTCATCGTGCTGTCGCACGGTGGCACCGCGCCCGTCGACGAGGCGGCGCAACTCGCGGCGGCAACGGTGCTGTCGGGACCGGCCGGCGGCGTTTCCGGCGCGCGGCGCTGCGGCGAACTGCTCGGCCTTCGCGATCTCGTCGCGTTCGACATGGGCGGGACCAGCACCGATATCTCGCTGATATCAGACGGCGAGGCGACGCTGTCGGCGAGCGGCGAACTCGCCGGCCAGCGCATTGCGCTGCGCAGCCTCGATATTGCGAGCATTGCGGCCGGTGGCGGTTCGATCGCCAGCGTCGATGCCGGCGGCATCTTTCGCGTCGGCCCGGAGAGCGCGGGCGCCGTGCCTGGGCCAGCGTGTTACGGCCAGGGCGGCACGGCGGCCGCCGTCACCGACGCCAATGTGGTGCTCGGTTATCTTGATCCAGCGGCGTTTATGGGCGGGCAGCGTCGGCTCGACAAGGCGGCCGCAGAAGCAGCGGTCGATCGATTGAGCAAGGCGCTGAACTTGTCACGCGTCGAGACCGCCGCTGGCATTCATCGCCTGGTCAATCTGAAGATGGCCGACGGCATCCGCCTGATGACGCTGCGGCGCGGCGTCGATCCCCGGCGTTTTGCGCTGCTCGGCTTCGGCGGCGCGGCGGGCTTGCATGTTGCCGAGCTCGCGCGCGAGCTCGAGATCAAGCGCGTCATCATCCCGACCATCGCATCAGTGCTGTCGGCCTGGGGCATGCTGACCAGCGACTTGCGCTACGAGATCAGCCGCACGCATTTCGAATCCGGCGCGCGCACCAGCGCGGATGAAATTCGATCGATATTCGCTGAGCTGGAGCACGAAGCAACGGGCCGCCTGCGCGCCTGGTTCGATGGACCGATCGCCGTGCAGCGCGCCGCCGAGATGCGCTACGGCGAGCAGATTTTTGAGATCGATGTGCCGCTCGACGATATCGACTGGAGCGCGCCGTCGCTGGTGCGTGACATCGAGGACCGCTTTCACCGCCGTCACGAAGAGCTCTATACCTACGCCTCGCGCGACCAGGACGTGGTGTTCGTCAACGCCCGTGTCGGTGCGGTGGGCGCCGTGCCCCGCGCGGAACAACCGGAGCTACCCGCGGCAACGGCGGTTTGTGCCCCGCGGGGAAAACGGCAGGCTTATTTCGGCAGCTGGCGTGACGTTCACGTATTCTCGCTCGACGATCTCAAGCCAGGGCATACCGTCGAGGGACCGGCCATCATCGAGGCCGAGACTACAACCGTGGTGATCCATGATGGCGATCGGCTCAGCGTCAATCCACTCGGCTGGCTCGACGTTAAGTTGCGCTAATTCTGCAGCAGCTTTGTGAACGTCTCGAGTTCGTCGCCGGCCAGATCGGACGCCGCGACGTAGCTGGCGCCGTGGGCGGTGAAGGGCAGGATGTTGTAGCCGTTGAGCGTTCGACTGCCGCTGCGGACGTTCGCGGTGAGCGCTGGCGGCAGCGCCCACACGTCGATCACATGCAGGCGGCGGCTGTAGACCACGACGGGAACGGTCGCGCCCCTGATGACGTCGATGCGGCCGCCGACCAGAGGGAATCCCTGCGACGATGTGTCGACCACCTCGGGCGACTGGATCGACTTGCCATTGAACCAGGGTTTGACGGTGTGCTGGTCGGTCGAGACCACATCGACCGGCTTGGTCGCCATCAGTGCGCGAACGTGGTTGTCGACAAACTCGCCATCGACCATCGCGCCATCGGCCAGGCGGAGGTAAGTGGAGGTCGCGACGGCCGATCCAAGCACCGCAACCACCAGCGATGCGGCGAGCGCGATCCACGTCGGCCGCGAAGCGCGCCGGTTCAGGCCGATCGCTGACTCGATACGGGCCTTCAACTGTGGCGGCACTGGCTCCGGCGGAAGCTTTTCGCGCAGTGCCTGTTTCAGGCGAAGAATGGTCTTGGCCTCCGCGGCGAGTGCAGGATCAGCGGTGAGCTGCGCCTGCGCGGCAACCGTTTCCGGCAATGACAGCTCATCGTCGACATAGGCGTGCAGCAGCAAACGGCTGTCGCCGCTGTGCCCCGACCGAGTTTCGTCGTCCCGTGCCATCAATCTTGTCCCGCCGTCAGCGCCTCAATCAACTGCCGCCGCCCGCGCGCCAGGCGCGACATCACTGTGCCGATCGGCACGGCCGCGACCGTTGCGATCTCGCGATAGCTCAGGCCCTGCAGATCGCGCAACACCACCACTTCGCGAACCTGGGGCGCCAGCGCGGCGATCGCCTGTTCGAGTTCGTCGGTCTCGGCCCGCGCGATCAACTCGTGCTCGGGCGTCGGCGCGATCGCGCCGGTGACACCGCCGTTCAATTCGACTTCGTTCTTTTCGCCAAGGCCGAGGTCGTCGATCGCAACCAGCGCAACTCGTTTGTTTTTCGACGACCAAGTGTACGCGGTGTTGCGAACGATCGCCAAAACCCAGGCTCGCGCACTGCCATCATTAAACGTGTCGAGCGATCGGAACGCACGCAAGGCCGCTTCCTGCACCACGTCCTCCGCGTCGCTGCCATTGCCGACGAGCCAACGCGCCAGCGAGTACGCGGCCGCAAGGTGCGGAACGACGACCGTCGCGAATTTGTTCTTGTCGCCTGTCCGGTCCACTCAGATCGCATCAAATACAAAGACTCTGCCGCGCCGCGGCTTATTCCTGGATCATAGCGAAATATCCGGAACACAAATGGGAATTCTGCCGGTCGGCGCCGAAAAATCCTCTTCAATTGTGATGCGGCTCACTCCCCGGAATCCCGGCTGCGCTACCTACCGTTACGCCTCCCGGCGGAGGCGCGCCAGAAAGCAATGTGTGCCCACGACTTGATCAACATTCAACCGATTCAACATCGAGGTCTGAGATGCACGAGCCGTTGCCCCGCAATATGCGAATAAAAGAAGAGCAAAATCCGACGCTGGCGCTAGCCCGAGCCTGCGCATTTGTCGTCATTCTGGCCGTGGTTCTTGTCGGGATCGCGGTGATCGCCGGCGAGTTCGCGGTCAGCGGTCCCGATCAGGCGGCTGTGGCGATGAAACAAACGACGGGAACCGTGACGGGCGCGCGCCACGCGGCGCCGTCCTCCAACGATCTCTTCAGCGGTATGCCGTTGCCCTGATCGCGCCAGGGGACGTGTCTTTCGATTTGCACCACGCGGGCGGACTCCGGTCCGTCCGCGAACCGTTATTTCAGTGCAGCCGGGAATAAATCCGCTCGCGATCCGGTCTCCTTGTTAGGGCCAGTGTTTGAAGGGGCCGGTTCCGGCGATCGGGCCCAACGACATGCTGCGCCGCGTTCGAACCCGCAAGGCCCGCGACCGCGCGCTGCCGCTGCGGAGCGGTTGCGCTTTTCCAACAACAAGAGGAGTTGGCAATGTCTTGCTCTGCTCGGGTCGGTCTTGCGATTTTCGTCGCCGCATTGCTCTCAACCGCCAACGCAGTGGCCGGTCAGAAGGCCTATGTCGGCAATTTTGCCGATAACACTGTGAGTGCCGTCGACACCGAAACGAGGAAGGTCGTGGCCACAATCCCGGTGGCAAACGGCCCGCACGGCATGGCGATCACGGCTGACGGCCGCACCGTCTATGTGAGCGGCGACGGCTCATCGTCGGTCAGCGTGATCGATACGGCTAGCGACACGGTAGCCAAGACGATCGAGGTTGGGAAGGCTCCGAACGGCGTTACCCTGACACCGGACGGCAAGCAGCTGCTGGTCACGATCTATGGCGACAACAAGATCGTATTCGTCGACACGGCGACGCTGACGATCACGGGCGAAGCAGCGGTGGCCAAGCCGCACACCGTGTCGCTCGCGCCCGGCGGCAAGCTCGCCTACATCACCTCGCAAGAACCCGGCAAGTTCGGCCTCGCGGTGCTCGATCTTGCGACAAAGTCGGTGACCAGGACGATCCCGCTGGAGAAGACGCCGCGCGACGGCGAATTCGGCGACGGCAATATGTTCTACTTCACGCAAGCCGGCGTCGCGGCCGTACAAGTGCTCGATCCCGCCGCCGACAAGGTGGTCGGCGAGATACCGACCGGGGTGTCGCCGCACGCGATCTACATTTCCGGAGGCAGCGGCTACATCGTCGTGCAGGGCCCGGGCGAACTCGCGCAGTTCGATCCGCAGACCAACAAGGTGACGCGCAGTATTACGGTCGGCAAGCAGCCGCACTGGGCCACGGTCAGCGACGACGGCAAGACCGCCTTTGTCACCAACGAAGGATCGAACGATCTGACCATGATCAATCTTGCTGACGGCAAGACCACGACGGTTGCGGTCGGCAAGGCACCGCGCAAGGTCGTAGTGCAAAGCGCCGGGACGAAGCGCGCCGAGCTTGGCACCGGGAGCGCGTCAAAAGTCTCGATTGCCAATTTCGCGTTTGCGCCGGTGATGCTCACAGTCAAGCGTGGCACCATGGTGAGCTGGAGCAACGACGACGGCTCGCCGCACGCGGTGGCGTTCAAGGACGGCTCGGCAGGTGCAAAGTCGCTGCTGCCCAAGGACAGCTTCGATCGCACATTCGATACCGCCGGCAGCTTCGACTACTTCTGCTCGTTTCACCCCTACATGACGGCAAAGGTGGTGGTGACGGCGGAGTGAGGCGATGGACGCCTCACGCCTTGAAGTAGGCCATCTGCGTGGTCGTCGCGAGCAGGCGGCCCGAGGGCGACCACAGCTCGCCGACCTGATCGCCGTAGTTCTTCGAGAACGAGCGTCCGTCGGCCGCGCCAAGCACCATGGTCGTGTCCTCGGCCACCAAGTCCTCGCTGTCAGCGTGGAAATAGGTCGTCATGGAGACCGTGCCAAACGGCACGACGCGGCCAAGCGCCTGGAAAATGCGGCCGAAGAACGCATCCGATATCGCCGAGAGCGAGAGCACGTCGAGTCGCCGCGGCCGACGGTCGCGCATCCAGACCAGCAACACCGCGTCATTCGGCGTACTGACACCAGTGTCAAAGCCTGGCGCTCCCGACACGAAACGAAACTCGTATTGTGAGGTCCACGCCGGCATCGGCCCGCTGAAGCGATAGACCGGCGTTGCATCAAACGCCGGCGCCTTTGGGCATGTGGCGGGTTGGTGGTTCCACGATTCACGGCGCGTGGCAAGCACGGCGCTGGCGACCGCGGCAACACCTGTCTCGGGCTGACGGAGCTCGACGATCCAGTGCTGGGTCGAGCGCGTCGCGCGCACGACCCGTGTCTCGAGCCGGTAGACTCCGCGGCCAACCGGTGCGCAAAGATTGGTCGTCAGCGACAGGGGATCGCCGGCTCGCTCGGGATGGTCGAGAATCGCGCGCAGCATCGTCGCCGCCGTGATGCCGCCGAACGGACCGATGAAGGCCCAGTAGTCGTCGCTCGTTATTGCGGAGCAATTGCCGTCGGTGTCGCGCTGAACGGTCGTGGCGCGGTCGAACGGATGTTCGGCGGCAGATTGTTTGGCCTGCGCAACAACTCCATCGACACTTTCAATTGACATCTCAGCTCCGTGTCTGGACGTGTTCGCAACGATAGGGGGCGGCCGCTGACAACCGTCGTCAGCATGGTATTTGGCCCGCTGGATGAATGAGGTCGCAGCAGATGTAAACCAATTACCTGCAAGGTAGCCATATCGGCGGGCGACTAGCTGCCTCGACATCACAGGCGTATCCCTAACCTTGGAGCAAACGAGGGAGGCGTAAGGTGGCCAGGAAAACCGCAACCAGAAAGAAATCCTCGAAAAGCGCGGCGAAGAAACCAACAAAGAAGGTTGCCAGCGCGTCGAAGAAGTCCTCATCGCGCAAGTCGGCAGCAACTCGTCTGCCGAAGGGGCCGATCTGGCAGTGGTCAGCGGTGGACACGGCGGCCGTGATCCGTTCCGGCGCGGCGTCAGCCGTAGAGGTCGTACAGGCCCATATCGACCGCATGCGCGCGATCAATCCAAAACTCAACGCCATCGTCGTCGACCTGACCGACGATGCCTTGAAAGCGGCAAAAGCCGCCGACAATGCGCGGGCGCGAAAGGCCGAGCTTGGCGCGCTGCACGGCGTCCCGATCACGATCAAGGAGAACGTCGACTACGAGGGCAGGCCCAACCCCAACGGCGTGCCGGCGCTCATGAACATCATCGCGCCATCGGACGCGCCGGTCGTGCGCAATCTCAAGAAGGCCGGCGCGATCGTGCTCGGCCTCACTAACACGCCGGAGTTTTCGTTTCGCGGTTTTACGGATAATCCGCTGCACGGGTTGACGTTGAATCCGTGGGATCCCGAGATCACCTGCGGCGGATCGTCGGGCGGGGCTGGCGCGTCCGTCGCAGCCGGCATCGGAACAATCGCCCATGGCAACGACATCGGCGGCTCGCTGCGCTGGCCGGCGCATTGCAACGGCATTGCGACCATCAAGCCGACCCAGGGGCGCATCCCTGCTTATAACCAGAGCGCGACCACGGAGCGCCCGATGCTCGCGCATCTCATGTCGTCGCAAGGACCACTGGCACGCAGCATCGCCGATGTCAGGCTTGGGCTCGAAGTCATGAGCCAGCGCGATCCGCGCGATCCCTGGTGGGTGCCGGCACCTCTGGTCGGGCCGAAGCAGAGGGGGCCGATCAAGGTTGCGCTGGCGAAATTGCCCGAGGATCTCGATGTCGATCCATCGGTACGGTCGGCGCTCCGGCAGGCGGCCGATCATCTCGAACGCTCCGGCTATCGCGTCAGCGAGGTTGCGGTCCCCGACATCAACGGCGTCTGGCAAACCTGGTGCGACATCATCGCCAACGAAGTTGCGGTGCTGCAGGAAGCCGCGATGATGGCGGTGACGTCGCCAGGCTTCCACAAGGCCTGGGCCGGCATCAAGGCGAAGGCGAACACGCTCGACCTGGCAGGCTGGATGCGCGCGACCGCCGCGCGCAACGGCCATATCCGTGCCTGGCAAATGTTCTTCGAGGACTATCCAGTAGTGCTAGCGCCGACGACGGTCAAACCGACGCCGGGGCCACGCGAAGACGTCATCAGCCCGGAACGCACGCGCGAAATCTTCTGGAACGACCTGCGCTTTATTTCATCGATCAATGTGCTGGGCCTGCCCGGCGCGGTGGTGCCGGTGGCGCTCCATGACGGCAAGCCGATCGGCGTGCAGCTGATGGCGGGGCGCTATCGCGAAGACCTCGCGCTCGACGCCGCCGCTGCGATCGAAAAGCGTGCCGGTATGCTGGTACGTCAGTTGTGGGAACGGCTGGGCTGAGGCTCATCGCCCGGTAAATCGCGCCGGGCGTTTCTCCAGAAACGCGCTGCGGCCCTCCAGCGCGTCCTCGCTGCGGCGAATGTCAGATTGCACGTCAATCTCGCGCTTGAACTGCGCGGCGTAAGTCGAAAGCTCGCTTTCGTCGATCAGGCGGCGCGTCGCGGCGAGTGCCCGCGTCGGCCCTGCCGCAAGACGATGCGCCAGCTTCATTGCGCCGTCCAGCAGGGCGCCGTCATCGAACACATCGCGGACCAGACCCCATTCCTTGGCAAGCGTCGCGGAAAGCGGCTCGTTCAACAGCATCAGCTCGAGCGCGCGTTGGCGGCCAACCAGGCGCGGCAGGAACCAGGTCGAGCCGAGGTCGGGCACCAGCGCGATGCGGCTGAACACCTGGATGAAGCTCGCCGAGCGCGCCGCCACAATCATGTCGCCCGCCATCGCAAGACTGAAGCCGCCGCCGGCAGCGACGCCGTTGACGGCGACGACGACCGGCACGCGGCATTGGCGCAGCGCCTGGAAGGCGGGCCAATAGTGCCGCATCACGCCGGCTGCGATATCCTCGCCGAGCGAATTGAAGGCCTTGAGATTTTGTCCCGAGCAGAAGCCGCGGCCCGCGCCGGTCAGGACTAGCGCGCGCAGCTCGGGGTCGGCCGTGGTTTCGCGAACAGCGGTCGCAAGCGCGCCGAGCAGGTCCGGCGTCATCGCATTCAGGGTTTCGGGTTCGTCGAGCGTGAGTAAGCCGACGCTGCCATCACGATCGCGTTTCACGCCAGGCATTTTCTGATCCTCCTGGATTTTCTTGCTGTTACGCCCAGCCAATCTCGACGAGAAATTCCTTGAGCTTGGCGTTAAAGATGTCAGCCCGTTCGAAATAAACCGAGTGGCCGCTGACGGGCACTTCGACGAAGCGCGCATTCTTCATCTGACTGGTGACGACACGCACGCCGTCGGGACAGATCGTAAAATCATTCTCCCCGGTGATGCCGAGCACCGGGCAGGTGATGTCTTTCGCAGCCTCCGGCCCGCGAACGCGGCTGGCGCGCAGCTGCTCGAACAGTGCGGCGCGATGGGTCTGGTCGTTGAGCCGTTCGATCGCAAAATAGAGTGTGTGCAGCGCCGGCTGCTCGTTCGCGAGGGTCATGCTCGTTGCGGGATGGACGCCGGCGGCCGTCAGTTCGCCGAGGCGCTTCGGCTGCGCCGCCAGCCACTGCGCGACTTTTGCATCGCCATAGCAGGTAAAATCCAGTGTGCCCGTGGTGTTGGACAGCACCAGCGCGGCGACGCGGTCAGGGTGTGCCAGCGTCAACTCGACGCCGGTCCAGCCGCCCATGGACTGGCCGATGTAGACGGCCTTGTCGATCTTGAGATGATCGAGCAGAGCGACGACGTCGCCCGGAAAATCCGCAAGTTTCGGTCCGCCCGCCGGCGGCGTCGACGCGCCAAACCCGCGCTGCGAGAACGCAATGCAGGTGCAGCTTTGCGCAAAGAACGGGATTTGCTGCCACCAGCTCAACAGATTACCGCCGATGCCGTGGGCAAACACCAGCGCGGGACCGCTGCCGGTGACCTCATAGGCGATCGACGCACCATCAGGTCGTTGCAATTGTCCACTGCGAGTGGAGGGCATGGGCGCTTGTCTCCGTGGCAAGGTCGAGCTCAGCATTTCACGCCACTTCCGCGCCAACAAGGGCGGAAATTTCAAGGACGAAGCCGGTGCGGCGGCAGCGCTCACGTCCTGCGTGTGATTGACGTTGCGGCGAGCCGTGCGTAAGTTCATTTTTGAAACTGTCGATCCAGCTCCCGACGAGGTCCTTAATGAAAACACGCATCACGACACTGTTCGCCATCGAGCACCCGATGATCCAGGGCGGCATGCATTTCGTCGGCTTTGCCGAGCTGGCGGCAGCGGTATCGAACGCCGGCGGGCTCGGCATCATCACCGGTCTGACGCAGCGGACACCGGAGTTGCTTGCGAAGGAGATCGCGAAGTGCCGCGACATGACCGACAAGCCGTTCGGGGTGAACCTGACCTTCCTGCCGGCGTTCACGACGCCGCCTTATCCGGAATATATCGCCGCGATCAGGGAAGGCGGCGTCAAGGTGGTCGAGACCGCGGGCCGTTCGCCGGAGCAGTACATGCCGGCGCTGAAAGCGGCAGGCATCAAGGTGATCCACAAGTGCACGTCGGTGCGCCATTCGCTGAAGGCGGAGTCGATCGGCTGCGATGCGGTCAGCGTCGACGGTTTCGAGTGTGGCGGCCATCCCGGCGAAGACGACATCCCGAACATGATCCTTTTGCCGCGTGCTGGAGAGGAACTGAAGATTCCGTTCGTGTCGTCGGGCGGCATGGCCGACGGTCGGAGCCTTGTCGCATCGCTCGCGCTCGGCGCCGAAGGCATGAACATGGGAACCCGCTTCATCGCGACCAAGGAAGCGCCGGTTCATGAGAACGTCAAGCGCGCGATCGTCGCCGCTTCCGAGCTCGACACCCGGCTGATCATGCGTTCGCTGCGCAACACCGAGCGCGTGTTGAAGAACAAGGGCGTCGATCGCGTGATCGAGATCGAGCGCGAGAAGGGCCGCAATCTCAAGATCGAGGATATCCACGACCAGGTCGCGGGCGTCTATCCGAAGATCATGCTCGAGGGCGAGATGGATGCCGGCGCGTGGAGCTGCGGCATGGTGGTCGGGCTGATCCATGACATCCCGACGGTGAAGGAGTTGATCGACCGCATCATGAGCGAAGCGGAGCAAATCATCCGCAAGCGGCTGGAAGGCTTTTTGGGCGACGCCAAGGGCGCGCGGGCGGCCTGACAGCGCTCGTCGGGAGCGCATCCTGATCCTCACGGTGAGGAGCGCGTCCCTTGACGCGCGTCTCGAACCATGAGGCCCGCACTGATCTCGGGTTTGCCCGAGATCAGCATTATAGATGCGCAAGCCGGCTAAAGCCGACTTGTGGTGGCCTCATCCTTCGAGACGCGCCATAGGCATGCGAAGCACGCCGTCCTTCGGACGGCTATGGCGCTCCTCGGGATGAGGGACCAAGTCTGTTGCCATTCTTGGCTTGCTTCCGCTATCCGGTCTTCGCCTGCTGTGCGCGCAGCTTGAGCTGGCCGACGCGTTCGAACAGCACGTCATGCATCGCGGGCCCGGCGGCGATGAAGCTGCGGTGTGAGGCGCGTTCGGTATTATAGGTCAGCGGCTGACCATCGTGAGAGGTCACACGGCCGCCGGCTTCGCAAACGATCAGGTCGGCGGCGGCGAGGTCCCAGTCGTTCTTGCTGTTGAGGCCGAGCGCTGCATCGACTTCACCACTTGCGACCAGCGCAAACCGGTAGGCCACGGAGTTGCGGTCGATCACGTTCATCGGTGGCCACAGCTCGCGCCACGCCGGATGTCGGAACATCGGCTCGAACGCGGCGATGCGGCAGCCTTCGAGTTGGCTGCGATCGCTGACCCTGATCGGACGGCCGTTGAGCTTCGCGCCTTGTCCGGCAACAGCCTCATAGAACTCATCTGCGGCCGGATTGAACAGCGCGGCGAGAATTGGCCTGCCATCCTCGACCAACGCCACCGCCTGGCAGAAGTGCGGGGTACCGGCGAGGAAGGCCTTGGTGCCGTCGATCGGATCGACCACCCAGACGCGCCGGCGTGTCAGGCGCGATGGATCGTCCTCGGTCTCCTCCGACAGCCAGCCGTACTCCGGCCGCGCTTCGCCGAGGCGGCGATGCAGATGCTGGTTGACCGCGATGTCGGCATCGCTGACCGGCGTGCCGCCCTGCTTCTGCCATGCCCTCACTTCGGTGCGAAAGTGCTGAAGCGCGATGGCGCCAGCCTCGCGCACCGCGGCGACCAGCAGTGCGTGATCGGCGATCAAATCAGTCATGCGTCATGCCGGCCGCGCCGCAGCGTCAGCGCGCTTGGCGCCGGGGCCGGGATGCACGTGTACCTCGCGTGCCATCAGCGGCTCGCCGCATTCCGAGCACACCATCACCGGATCGAACATCTTGCCGCACTTCTTGTGCTCATGCAGCTTCGGTCGGCCGCGCTCGTCGACCATATGGACGTCGCCCCAATGCACGATCGCCATGATGATCGGGTAGAGGTCGAGGCCCTTCTGCGTAAGAATGTATTCGTAGCGGCGCGGGCTCTCCTGATAGGGCGACTTCCGCAGCACGCCGAACCGCACCAGCTTTTTCAGGCGATCGGCGAGCAGTGCGCGGGTGATGCCGAGCCGCGACTGGAATTCCTCGAACCGCCGCACCCGCAAAAAACATTCGCGCAGCACCAAAAGACTCCAGCGATCACCGATCACGGCAAGCGTGCGCGCGACCGAGCAGCTTTCTTCCTCGAGCTGATCCCACTTCATCGCAAATCAATCTCCAAACGTGGCGATCGCCTAACACCAGCGACTGCCGCATGACAGACATCCCGCAATCACGTTGCAATCGCCGTGCCGGCACAATTGACAGTTCAAAAATAGAACTATAGCGTCTGCCTCGACTTGTCGAGAGCCGGAACGGCAGTTCTAGCTCCGATTCGGCACAGTTTGTCATGCTTTCCGGCGATGGAGATCTGAGATGACGGACCCGAAAGTTCAATTTTTGTTCGATTTCGGCAGCCCCAACGCCTACCTCGCCGACCTCGTCATTCCCAAGATCGAGCAGCGAACCGGCGTGAAGTTCGAGTACGTCCCGATCCTGCTCGGCGGCATCTTCAAGGCGACCAACAACGCCTCTCCGGCGGTGACCCTGAAGGATGTCAAGAACAAGCGCGAATACGCTGCGATCGAAACCCAGCGCTTCATCCGCAAGCATGGCATCACGACTTTCAAGTCCAACCCGTTCTTTCCCGTGAATACGCTGCAGCTGATGCGCGGCGCGGTCGCGGCCCAGGCCGAGGGCGTGTTCCAGCCGTATTTCAGGGCGGTCTATCATCACATGTGGGAAGCACCGAAGAAGATGGACGATCCGGCTGTGGTGCGCGAGGCGCTGATCTCGTCCGGCATCGACGCCGACAAGATCATCGCGCGCTCGCAGGATCCCGAGGTCAAGAACAAGCTGATGGAGCTGACGCAGAACGCGGTCGATCGCGGCGCGTTCGGCTCGCCGACTTTCTTCGTCGGCAACGAGATGTTCTTCGGCAAGGACCAGCTGCGCGACGTCGAGGACGAGATTCTGGCGCAGAAGGCCGGCGCGCGCCGCAGCGCTTGAGACAGCGTCAAATTCGAATCCGCTCATTCCCGCGAAAGCGGGAATCCAGTGAAAAAGCGCAATGATGCCATCGCGCTTCTTTGGCAAAGACTGGGTCCCCGCATCCGCTGAAACGAGCGGGTCAGAAGCAGACTGAGCAAACAGGAGTTCACGATGTCTGGACCGCTTTCCGGTGTTCGCGTCATCGACCTGACCGGCGTGGTGTCGGGCCCGCTGTCGACGATGTTCCTCGCCGACCAGGGCGCCGACGTGCTGAAGATCGAGCCGCTCGGCGGCGACATCACGCGGCGCAGCCGGCAGGCGATCGACAAGGCCGGCGAGTTCTCGGCCATGTTCATCTCCTGCAATCGCGGCAAGCGGTCGCTTGCGATCGACGTCAAGACGCCGAAGGGGCTTGAGGTCCTCAAACGTCTGATCGGGCAGGCCGATGTGCTCGTGCAGAATTTCCGCCCCGGCACCATGGAGCGGCTGGGCCTCGGCTACGAAACGCTGCGCAAGACCCAGCCGCGGTTGATCTATGTCTCGATCAGCGGCGTCGGCGACAGCGGACCCTATGTGAAGAAGCGGGTCTATGATCCGATCATTCAGGCACTGTCGGGTTTTGCCGATATCCAGTCGGAGCCGACGACCAAGCGGCCGCAAATGATCCGCACCATCGTCGCCGACAAGACCACCGCGATTTTCGCGGCGCAGGCGGTGTCCGCAGCGCTGTACGCGCGCGAGCGAACCGGCAACGGCCAGCACATCCAGCTTGCCATGCTCGACACCATGATTTCGTATCTGTGGCCGGAAGGCATGATGCAGTACACCGTGGTCGGCGCGGAAGCGACGGCGCAGGATCCGAACGCGCGACCGGACCTCGTGTTCAAGACAAACGACGGCTACATCACCTGCGGTACGATCTCGGATTCCGAGTGGAAGGGCTTTGTCAAAGCCTCCGGCGATGGCGCGCTTGCCGACGATCCGCGCTTTGCCACGCCGCAGGCGCGTGCGGCGAACGCGACCGCACGCATCCTCCGCATGGGCGAGATCATCGCTGAGCGATCGACCGCCGAGTGGCTGAAACGACTTGATGAGTGTGACGTGCCGTGCGCGCCGATCCTGCGGCGTGGCGAGGTCATCCACAACGAACAGATCGTTGCGCGCGAGCTGATTTCCGAATTCGAGCAGCCTGGAGTCGGCAAAGTGCGGCAGCCGAAGCCCGCGGCACGGTTCGACGTCACGCAGCCGCGCGCGCCGTCGCCGGCGCCGCGGATCGGCGAGCACACGGCTGAGATTCTAACGGAGCTTGGTTACGGCAAGGGCGATATCGAAGCGATGGCGCACGACAAGGTGGTGCGGCTTGCTGCGGATGAATCAGCGGAACAGAGGAAGGCGGCGTCGTAATCTATTTGCGCCGCTCGTCCCCGCGGAAGCGGGGACCCAGCCTTTGCCCAACCATCAAGGTCTTCCAGAATCCCGATGGATTCCCGCTTTCGCGGGAATGAGCGGTGGACGGTTACTCGTTCTTCACCGGCACCTTGTTGGCGATCAGTGCCTGCTGATAGGCCGGCCGCGCAGCGATGCGATCCATGTAGGGACGAGCGCTGTCGCAGACGCCAACCTTGTACGTGATCGACCAGCTCAGGCAGGTCATCAAGAGGATATCGGCCGCGGTGAAGCGGTCGCCCATCAGGTACTGGCGACCGTCGCTCAGCGCGACATCGACAAAGCGCAGCTGCTTCAAGAAGTATTCCGCGGAGCTTTGCACAGCGACTGGTGCGTCACCATAAATGTGTTTGAGGTCGGTGTGGCGGCGCATGATGTAGAGGCTGGTGGAATCCAGTTCAGATGTAATGAAGAAGCACCACTCCAGCCATTTCGCGAAGTCGCGAGGCGCTTCCGGGGTCAGCGCTTGTCCCGGCTTGCCATAGGTGCGCGAGAGGTAGCAGACGATCGCGGCACTTTCGCCGATCGCGAAGTCATCGTCCTGCAGCAACGGAATCTTCTGCCGCGGATTGAGCGCGGTGTATTCAGCGGTTAGCGTCTCGCCACTGCGGGACTGGATCGGCTTTTTCTCGTAAGTCAGGCCGAGCTCGTGCATCGCCCAATGCGCCCGGATTGTCCGGGAGGTGCCGGCGCCCCAAAGTGTCAGCTTACCCATCTCAGTCACCACTTCTCGACCGAAGGGCGGAGATCAAGCTCGTGGGTCCAGGCGTCGCGGGGTTGCTGGTGCAGGAACCAATAGGCGTCCGCTATCGAGCTGGTTTTCGTGAGGCTGTCGGGCGGAATTGTCGAAGCGTCGACACCGCGCGCTTTCATGCGCTGGTGGATCGCCTCGGAGTCGACGGCGGCGTCGATGATGAGATGCGCGACGTGGATGTTCTTCGGCCCGAGTTCGCGCGCCATCGATTGGGCGAGCGCGCGCAGTCCGAACTTTGCCGATGAGAACGCGGCAAAGCCCTTGCCGCCGCGCAGGCTCGCGGTCGCGCCGGTGAACAGGATGGTGCCGCGGCCGTGCTTGGTCATGTATTTCGCCGCCTCGCGACCGACCAGGAAGCCGCCGTAGCAGGCGAGCTGCCAGGCCTTCAGGAACAGCTCCGAGCCCGTTTCGACCAGCGGCTTGTTGACGTTGGAACCGGCGTTGAACAGGGATATCTCGATGTCTCCGATCTCGTCTTCGATCTTCTTGAACAGCGCCTGGACCTCGGCCTCGCTTCGCGCATCGACGCCGAACGCACTGGCCTTCGCGTTCTTCCCCGCAAGCTCGGTGATCAGGGCCTGCGATTTGGCGACATCGCGCCGGCCGATGCAGACGTGGTAGCCGCCGAGCGCAAACCGGCGCGCGACCGCAGCGCCAATGGCATCGCCTGCGCCAATCAGGACTGCAACCTTGGTCTGATCGCCCATGACGTCGCCTCTCTGTCAGTATGTTATTTGAACTAATGCAGACTGTCGCCAGCATGGGATATCTGTCAACAAATATCTTTCCGGGCGACGTAGTGGGCGGACATGGTCATTGACAAGTTCAGAAACAGAACTTAATGGTTGGAACAATCTGATCTGCCTTGCCCCGGGAGACCGTCATGGAAAAGCGCAATGCCACCGCCGCTATAATCGGCGCCGGCGACTTTATCGGCGCCGAGATCGCAAAGAAGTTTGCCGCGGAGGGCTTCACGGTGTTCGCCGGCCGCCGCAACGGCGAAAAGCTTGAGCCGCTAGTGCAACAGATCGAGCAGGCCGGGGGCAGGGCAATCGGCCGGTCGCTCGATGCCCGCAAGGAAGATGAGATCGTCAAGTTCCTGTCGGACGCCGACAAGCATGCGCCGCTGGAAGTCTGCATCTTCAACATCGGCGCCAACGTGAACTTCCCGATTCTCGAAACCACCGAACGTGTGTTTCGCAAGGTCTGGGAAATGGCGTGCTTTTCCGGCTTCCTTGCCGGTCGCGAAGCGGCGCGGCTGATGCTGCCGCGCGGCCGCGGCAACATCTTCTTCACCGGCGCGACGGCGAGCCTGCGTGGTGGCATCGGCTATTCAGCATTCGCCGCGGCCAAATTTGGCCTGCGTGCGGTCGCTCAGGCAGCGGCGCGTGAGCTCGGGCCCCAAAACATCCATGTGGCGCACCTGATCATCGACTCCGGAGTTGACACCGCGTGGGTACGCGAGCGCCGCAAGGAGCGCATGGGTGCGGACGCGGTCGACAACCTGCCGCCCGACGTCTTGATGCGGCCGGCGGCGGTGGCGAACGCGTACTGGCAGCTGTATCAGCAGCCGCGCGACGCCTGGTCGTTCGAGCACGAAATCCGCCCGTTCGGCGAGAAGTGGTAAAGTCTTCGGCGGCTCAGGATGAAATGAAAGGGGCCGCGCTGAACGCGGCCCCTTTGCTTTGTGGTCACGGGCAGGGATGACGCATGCCGTCATAGCCGAGGAAGGTTCCGCTCGCCGGATCGTAGGAGCGGTAGCGCTGCATGCAGTAGCTCTGATCGTTCCCATTGTCGGTCACGACAGCGGTGTTGCCGTCGTAGTAGGCATTGCTGTCGCTATATGCCGGATAGTCGTAGGTATAGGTATCGTACGGGTAGTCGTTGTACGCGTAGTCGTCGTAGTAGGGCGCGTAGGTCGGACCAACGCCAAAGCCGAAGGCGAAGCCGGGTCCGCCATGAAATCGGCGATCATGATCCCGATCCCAGCCGCGCCCGTTCCAGTTGCCGCTCCAGGTATTCGTGGCGACGCGATTGTTCCCTGGACCACCGTTCCACCTGTTGCCTTGCCACGTGCCGCCCGGGGTTCCGGCGCGGGGACCCGCTGACATTTGCGAGGTGCGCATATTTGGGCTCGCACCGAAGTTGGCGCGGGGGGCGCCGCCGACCGAGGCATGCCCGGCACCGGCAGCGGCGCCCGCGTTCGGTGCCGCAACGCCGGCGCCGCCCATTGCGTGACCGCCACGCTCTTGCGCGATCGATGGTGAAATTGCGACGGCGCTCGCGGCGAGCGCGGCCGCGGTGAAGATTCTCAGACAACTCATAGGGCTCTCCATTCTGTATGGGGAGCAACCATGCGAGCCGGCAGACGTTCCTGCGAAACTCGGTCGGACCGATCGATCCTCCGCGCTTTGTGATGATCAACGCGTCATCGCTTGCATTTGCAGGCAGCGGTGACCCCAATGCCGGCTAGCTTGCCGGTCGTCGCGATGACCAGTTCATTAAGTGGCGGCAGGACCGGTTCCCGCGATGCGTTGACAACCATCGCCGCCATCGCGGATACACAGCGCGTTGGAGGTTCCATGGCAGGGCGCGTGACGGTGCTGGTGACCGGTGGTGCGGGCTATATTGGCGCGCACTGCTGCAAGGCGCTTTTCGACGTCGGATATCAGCCTGTTGCGTTCGATAACCTTACGACCGGTCACGCCGATTTCGTCAAATGGGGACCGCTCGTTCGCGGCGATGTCGGCGACAGCGCTGCACTCGGCGCGGTGTTCGCGCAGCACAAACCCGTCGCGGTGATGCATTTTGCCGCCGCAAGCCTGGTCGGAGAATCCGTTTCCGATCCGCAGAAATATTATCTAAACAACGTCGTGGGCACGCTAAGGCTGTTGCAGGCGATGCGCGACGCGGGCTGCATGAAGCTCGTGTTCTCCAGCACCGGTGCGGTCTATGGCAACGCCGGCGGAGAGCCGATTCCCGAGGATGCGGTCAAGCTGCCGCTAAATCCCTACGGCAAATCGAAATTAATGATCGAGCGGATCCTCGACGACTGTCGCGCCGCCTACAGGCTGAACTCCGTGGTGCTGCGATATTTCAATGCCAGCGGCGCCGATGCATCGGGTGTGATTGGCGAGAAGCGCGACGTCGAAACGCATCTGATCCCGCGCGCGATGATGGCGCTGCAGGGTTACTGCGCGGATTTTGCGGTGTTCGGCGACGACTACGAGACCCCCGACGGTACCGCGGTCCGCGACTACATTCACGTGACCGATCTTGCCTCGGCGCACTTGAGTGCGCTGGAGGCGCTTAAGGGCGGTTCACCGGGCGGCGTGTATAATCTCGGCACCGGCCGGGGCCATTCGGTCAAGGAGATCTTGACCGCGATCGAACAAGAGACCGGACGCTCGATCGACGTACCCCTGAAACCACGGCGCGCGGGCGATCCTGCGGTGCTGGTTGCGGATCCCTCAGCGGCCCGCTCTGCGCTCGGATTCAGGCCGGTCCACTCGGATTTGCCCGCAATCATCCGTACCGCCTGGGCCTGGCACCAGACTGTGCATCCCGAGCGCCCGGTTTGAGGCTTCGGGCCGCCGTTCCGGTCAATTCCGGCAGTTGCCGCATACCCTCGTTTCGTCTAGGGAATTTCGCGTAAACCTTTGGGGGCGTGGGATTTCGCAAGCCTTGAACCTCGGTGGCACCGGAACGGGTAGGGAGCGATATGTCGCGCCCGGCGGCTTCGTCGCGTCGCAGCGGAATTGCTTGGTCGGCAAGCCGAAGCAGCTCTCGGTTGTCGTGCCCTGTTTCAACGAACAAGAGAGCCTTGGAGAACTGGTGCGACGCGTCTGCGCGGCCTGCGGCAGCGTCGTCGGTGACGACTATGAGCTGATCCTGGTGAATGACGGCTCCGCCGATCGGACCTGGCCCGAAATCCTGCGGCTGTCGCAACAGCACCGCGAGATCGTCGGCGTCAATTTGGCGCGCAACCACGGCCATCAATTGGCGCTGACCGCAGGGCTGTCGCTCGCCAAGGGCGAACGCATCTTCATCATCGATGCCGACCTGCAGGATCCACCGGAACTGCTCACCGAGATGATGAAGCAGCTCGACGCCGGCGCCGATGTCGCATTCGGACAACGTATCCAGCGCGATGGCGAAACTGCGTTCAAGAAATTTACGGCATCGATGTTCTATCGGCTATTGCGCTATCTGGCGGACGCGCCGATCCCGACCGACGCGGGAGATTTCCGCCTGATGGACCGCCGCGTGCTTGATGTGCTGCTCAGCATGCCCGAGCAGCACCGCTTCGTGCGCGGGATGATTGCCTGGATCGGGTTTCGGCAGGTTGCCGTGCCCTACCGTCGCGATGCCCGCTTCGCGGGGACGAGCAACTATCCGTTTCGCAAGATGGTGCGGTTTGCCGTCGATGCGATTACCGGATTCTCGGTGGCGCCGCTCCGCCTCAGTTTGTATCTTGGCATTGGGTCGGTGATCGTCGCGTTTCTGGTCGGACTGTTTGCGATCTATGCATGGTTCGTGCTGCAGACCATTCACGGCTGGACCAGCCTCGTGATCATCGTGCTCACCTTCGGTGCGATGCAGATGTTCTGTCTTGCGATCATGGGCGAGTATATCGGACGCACCTACATTCAGACCAAGCAACGGCCGCTGTTTGTGATCGAGTTCGATTCACGTCGCAAGCGCCGAAGCCGATGAGAGTGATGCCAGCCATGACAAGTGAAGCCGGCCGGTTGACCTACGATGACTCGTTTTTCGACTACATCTCGCTGGGCTCGCGCCGCTCGGCCGCCGTGGTCGCGCCGTGGATCCTCAAGATGTATCCGGCGCAGTCGTTGTGCGACATCGGTTCCGGCCGCGGCGCCTGGCTCGTCGAATGGGAGCGGGCCGGCATCAAGAATTACCTTGGAGTTGACGGTGACTATGTCAGCGTCGACAACCTGATAATTCCTGCGGATTGTTTCGTCACCCGCGACCTGACCAAGCCGTTCGATCTCGGCCGCACCTTCGATCTCGTCACTTCGCTTGAGGTCGGCGAGCATATCGTGCCGGAGGCGACCGATACTTACGTCGACAATCTGTGCCGGCACAGTGACGCGATCCTGTTTTCGGCGGCGACGCCCGGGCAGGGCGGTACCTTCCACGTCAACGAGCAGCACCCCGATTTCTGGCGCAAGCGTTTTGGTGCGCGCGGCTACCGGGCGTTCGATCTGGTGCGTCCAAAAGTGACCGGCCAGAAACAGGTCGAGCCGTGGTACCGCTACAACACGTTGTTCTTCGTGCGCGGCCAGGCGCTCGAGCGGCTTGCGAGAGACGCCTTCGCCACCGAAATCAAGCCCGGCGATCCGGTGCCCGACTGGTCGCCGCTGGCGTGGCGGGCGCGCAACGCAGTGATCCGGCTGCTTCCGGTGTCCGTAACCGACCGCTTGGTCGAGATCAAGCATCGCTATGTGATGGCGCGAAGCCAGGGGACAGCAGGCTGATGTCTCGCCACCGGCCTACGAGATGAGCATCCACCGATGATCATGGATTTTGCGCGCAGCGCGTTGAGTTTTCCGGCTATCTACGACGGCTATCAATCGCTGGTCGGCGCGCCGCGCTGCCATCAGCAATTCATTACCGAGATGGTGCGCCCCAAGGCGAACGATCGCGTGCTCGACATCGGTTGCGGCGTCGGCGCAAGCGTGCGCTATCTGCCCGCAAGCGTTCGTTATGTCGGGATCGACATCAGCGAGGCTTATATCGCTCGTGCGCGCTCCGATTTCGCCGATCGCGGTGAGTTCTTCTGCGTCGACGTGGGCTCGGTGAAGGCCGAGACGGTCGGGCAATTTGATCTCGCTTTCTCGTTCGGCGTGCTCCACCATCTCTCCGACGAACTCGTCGCGCGCGTGACCGAACTCGTGCGCAAGGTTGTCCACCCCGGTGGCAGGTTCGTCACCATCGATCCATGCTACGTCGCCGGTCAGAATGCGATCGCAAAGCTCCTGATCGACAACGATCGCGGCGAGTTCGTCCGTGATGAGGACGGCTACACCCGCTTGGTGGCGGGGCTCGGCGAGGTCCGTGCCACGGTTCACCATGACCTCTTGCGCATTCCCTACACGCAGGTCGTGATGCAGGCCGATCTGCGCTGACGATGGCCCCTCTGCACAAGCTCCCCGGCCAGGCATGAACGTTTTGTCGACCCGTCTTGGGCGCGCGGCGGCCTTGGTGCCCGGGAATTTCGGCACGGTCCTCGTTTCCCTGTTGCCCCTCGCAATCTTCGCGCTGCGGCCCGATGTGTTGAACAACCGGATCGGCGATATCGATACCTGGTTCTACTTCGGTCACTTCACGTCGTTTCCGGACTACCGGTCATTCGACATCGTCTTCAACAATTACTACCAGACGCGGTTGCCTTATCTGATCCCGGGGGCGGCCATCTTTCAACTGTTCACTTTGGGCTGGGCCAAGCTCATCTTTGCCTACCTTGTTGCGGCGGTCGCCATCGCGTCACTGGCCTTTGCCCTGCGCACGCAGGTCGGACGAACCGCGGCGCTGCTCGCCGCGGTGCTGCTGATCTCCGATATCTTCTTCGTTCGAATGGTCGGGTGGAACTACGTCGACAACGGGATTGTTGCCTACTACGCCCTCACTATCGCCGCCTTGACTGCGGCCGGGCGATCGCCGGCGCACAAGGCTGTATGGGTCGTCGTGGCGGCGTTCTGCTTCACCTGCATGGTGTTCATCCACCTCGGCTCGGCGGTGCTCGGGTTGCCGGCGCTGGGCTATGCTGCCCTGGTGCTCGAGCCCGAGAGGGTCGGCGTGAAGCGGTTGTTGCAGCTTTGTCTCGCCGCCGTGGTCGGCATCGCGCTAAGTCAATGCCTGTTCGGCATCCTCAACGTTTCACTCTGGCACAGCGACTTTTTCTTTATCAAAACGCAGATCCTGGCTGGTCGTGTCGAGCTTGCGGCCAAGCCGGTTTGGCGCGCCACGTCGGACGTTTTGCGCGACGGCGACTGGCTGTCGGTTCATCTTGCGGTCTGGATTACCAGCGCCATTGCGCTGGCGGCGGCGGCCGTTCGCCTCATCAAGCTGACGCGATTTCAGCTCTACTGCTTCGGCAGCGTGACGGCCACCTACGGGCTGCTATATCTGCTCGATGTGAACCGGTTGAGCGTTTTCCTCAGCCGCGATGGTCTTTACGCGAGCTTCGGCTTCGTCCTCACCTACATGACGATCGGTGGGCTTGTCGGCTATCTCGGCCGTCGCGCGGCCGTCGCGATCGGCGCCTGCTTCCTCGTGTCATTGCTGATCCGGCTGACCGCTGAGAGCGGGTTGACGATCACAGCGTCGGTACCGCCATCCTGGCTGCTCGGTGTTGTCATGGCCATCGGGCTCGTCGTCGTATTGTTCGCACACAATGCGGCGATCAAGACGGTCGCGTTTTGCCTTTCGGCGCTGCCGACGTTGCTTGTGAACACAACATTCGGTTCCGCCGAGCCAATCTACCAGGTCCACGACGCGATCCGGCAAGCCGCCGGCGAGCAGTTGCCTGTCATCCTGACCGACAAGAGCGAACCGCTATACTCAAATATTGTCGCGCCGATCGTCGCGACTTTCACCGAGAAAGCGTGGTGGGCGCACGGCTCTCAGTTTCCGACCCTGCCAAATGAGGCATGGCGGAATCAGAAGATCTTCGTGATCAGCGGTCGGCTCAAATCACTCGGCGAGATGCAGCAACTGCTGACACCGCAAGTCGACCGCATCGAACCGATCAGTTTCTCGCGGAACCAGAGTAAGTTCGGTGAGCTTTTTGTCGGCGGCTTCGAAGTAGACCGAAGCGTGAGTTTGCCCGACACCATCGCGAGCGGCGGGGCGACGTTGCCGCTGACGATTGCCGCAGAAAGGTTGCCGTCACTGACCGGCGCTGTCGACGGGACGTCGCGGTCGGCCATCGGCGGGCAGGCGCCGGGCGGCTTCTTGACGTACGGTCCCTATGCAACGCTCGCGCCCGGCAACTACGAAATCGCGATCGAGTACGGGCCGAGCGTGGGGACGCAGACTTGGGACATCGTGACGAGCGGCGAGCATCTGATCGCAAGAGGTGTGTTCGCGCCGACGGAAGAGGCCAACGGCAGGGTGATCGTGCCGTTCGACCCGCAACGTGTCGCCAGCGGGCTTCAGGTGCGTTCCTTGTTTTCGGGGACGGGCCACCTGACCGTGCGGTCGATCAGCATCCGCGCGCGCAACTGAGTTGAAGGTGGTAGTGTCGTCTACGGCCAGCGCCGGGTCGGGAGCATCACACGATGCTCATCAAGATGTCCCGCAAGCGACGACTCCGAGACGATTGAACGGAGCGCCCAGAGGCGCGCTGCGCCGGCCGCCGCGACGCCACCGCGCAACCCCTCGAACAGCGCCTTTGCCGCGCGCAACGGGGCCGTGACCCGCCACGAGACCGAGTGTTCGTATGACGCCCGCACGCGGTTGATCTCTTCGGCCTGCTCCAGGTTGACGAAGTGGTCAAATACGTTCGGCGGGACCGCGAGCACGGCGGCGCGATTGCGATGTTCGTTCGCGATGTAGAAGCGGTTCAGCCCGTCGAAATAGGCGAACGCATAGTCGGCATTGAGAAGCAGGTACTCCCAGGCGGACGCGTTGATCTCCTGAGTGAGCGGCCTCGTGGCCTCGACCACGACGATCCACGGGCGAAACCGTCCAAAATCCATTCCCGACAAGACCAGTTGTTCGGCGCCCTCGACATCGATTTTGAGGAAGTGAATCTCGGGTGGCGCAAACTCGTCCAGGACCTCGGCCAGGGTGGCAGTACGGGCCGCGGTCTTGCGTGCAACAAATCCGCACTTGGCATGCTGTCGCGCCACAACGGCGTCGAGCGTCGACAATCCGGAGCCGGCGATCTCGTAGAACTCGGTCATGCCCCGCGAACGATCCGCGAGTGCGACGCCAAGATTGATGTCGCGCGGACGCTGCGTGATGAAATTCTCGAGGAGGGTTGTGACCGGCTCGACGTTCATGCCACGCCAACCGCGCTCATAGAACGCGCGCGTCACCGAGTGGCGCGTCGGATGATAGGCGCCGCAGTCGACGTAGAACCCGCGCCCGACATCCTTCAGCGCACGCCAGAGGACGACGTCCTCGCAGTTCTGGGCGTAACTGACAAAATAACTCATGAACCCACTTTAACCCGCTTTCTCGATGCCGGTCACTCCGCCTTTTTAGTCCCTCAAGCCGGTCGAAATGGTGCGGGAATTATGGTAAATGGAAGGTCAAATTTCACCTGACTTGTCCGTGACTTGGAGGACGCCGGCCGCCCGCCGCTTGGCGTCAGTCGCATCCTGTGGGATTTGCGGAAGATCAGGCCGCGACGCCGGTCTGACTGGCGTGGATGAAGTCGTTGATCGCGCCAAATTGCCCGATTTGCCCTGGGTTGAGCCAAAGAGCCTCATTGCAGCGCTGTTGGCAGATAGCGAAATCGTGAGGGAGTTCCCGCTCCGCGGTACAATCACGCAGCGGTTGCGGTCGCGTAGTAGGCGGTAGTCACCTCTTCGACGTCGCCGACCTGCACGATTTGACCCTGATCGAGCCACACGGCCTTGTTGCACCACTGCTGGCAGATTTGGAGATCGTGTGAGGCCAACACCATGACTGCAGCCTTGTCGATGAACTTGGCGATCCGCTGCCGCGCGTGGGTCATGAAGCCCGCGTCGCCTGCGACGATCCACTCGTCCATCAGCAGCACCTCCGGCTCGAAGCAGGTCGCGACCGCAAAAGTGAGGCGCAGCATCATGCCTGCAGAATAGGTTCGCACCGGCATTTCGAGATAATCGTTGAGTCCGGTAAACTCGGCAATGCCGGGCAACTTCTCTTCGATCTCGCCTGGCGTCATGCCGAGAATGAGCCCGCGCAAACGGATGTTGTCGTAGCCGGTGAGCTCGTGGTCGATGCCGAGCGAGATGTCGAACATCGGCGAGATACGGCCGCGCACGGTGACCTTGCCGGCCGTCGGCTCGTAGATGCCAGCCATCACTCGCAACAGCGTGGTCTTGCCGGCGCCGTTCGGGCCGATCAGCGCAAGACGATCGCCGACGTTCAGTGATAGCGAGATATTGCGCAGCGCCTCGACGATGATGCGATGACTGGCATCCGTGCCAATCCGGCCGCCGGAGCCGCGAAACAGCAGGCTTTTCTTCAGCGAGCGCGAGCCGCCGTGATAGAGCGGGAAGGAGATACTGACATCATCAAGTGCGATGGTCGCAGAGGATGCGGTGTTGCTGGCAACGGCAGACATGAGCAATCAGATCCAGTAGGAGATCCGCACCCTGAAGCGCGCAAAGAAGGCGAGCGCAACAATCAGATTGAGCGCGGTGACGCCGAGTACGACCATGTAGTTGAGGGTTGTCGGTACGGCGCCGAGCAGTGGGGCGCGCACGACCTCGATCAGGTGCTGAAACGGGTTCAACAGGGCGATATATTCGTGCCCCTTGAGCACCTCGGGCTTGAACATGATCGGAGTGATGAAGAACACGATTTGAATGAAGCTGGCGATGATCGGGGGAATGTCACGGAAGCGGGCCGCGATCATGCCGGTGTAAAGCGTCGTGAGTGCGCCGTTCAAACAGAGCAGGGCGAAGCCCGGAATTGCCAGCAGCCCTGCCCAACCCGGCGTCGTCCAGAAGAAGATCAGGACGCCGAAATAGATCACGAAGTTATGGGCCAAGATGATCACCTTGCTCCAGATGAACCGATAGACGTAGAGGGAGTAAGGCAATCGAATCTGCTTGATGTAGGATTCCGAACCCGTGAACAGGGTACCGGCCTCGGTGATGATGGTCGAGATGAAAGCCCAGACCAGCAAGCCGACGCAGAGGAACGGAATGAACTCTGCAACCGGGATGGCGAAGATCTTCGAATAGACGAAGCCGAGCATCATCACCATGATCGCCATGCTTGCCGTCAGCCAGAACGGCCCGAGCAACGATCGCCGGTAGCGCTGCAGAATGTCATTCCAGCCGAGCCGGATCCACAATCGCCACATCGCAAGACCGCCGGTGATGTCCTCGAACGCCAGCCGGACGCCATGCGGGTCGTGACCGCGCAGCACGAGCTCGACGGCCTTCGGCGCAGTGAGCGTCTGGAGGGGGGTGGACATCGTCATGGCTGGTTCGCAGAGTTGCCTTTTGCCGCAGATTTCGCCGCTGATCTAGCGCGTTTTAGGACGCAATACATCTGCTTTGGGCGAGCTTTTGGTAGAGATTTTCGACCCGCCGGACATAAACGTCCTGATCGTATTCGCTTGCCGCCCGCGTCTGCGCCGCTTGACCGAGGCGCGCGGCAAGTGCTCGATCGTCGAGCAGCGTCTGCAATGCGCCGGCAAGGGCGACAGCGTCGTTCGGCGGCACGGTCAGGCCCTCGAGATTGTGGCGCGCCACCTTCGGCACCGTGGTCGGAAGTTCCGTATTGACGACCGGGCGCCCGGCCGCCATCGCCTCGACCTGAGCCAGGCCGAACGCCTCGGCGATTGTGTTCGATGGCATGACGAAGACGTCGGCCGCGTGAACGACGGCTCTTGCCTGGGCGCGCGGCAGCCGGCCGGCGAAGGTGACACGATCAGCGATCCCGAGGTCACGCGCAAGGCCGGCCAGCTGATCGCGCAAGGGACCATCGCCGACGATGATCAGATGAACGTTGCCGACGCGCGCCATCGCCCGCAGCAGCACGTCATATCCCTTATAGGGCACGAGACGTCCGAGTGCCGCGATCAGCCTTGGATGTCTTTCACGCAGCTCTGCGACCGCCGCGTGCTCGCTGTCGTCAAGCGAGCGCCAGTACGCGGTATCGATGCCGTATGGAATTGCCACGCACTTCGCCGCCAGCCGCCGCAGGAAGGGTGAGTTCTCTGCCATGATCGCGTCGGAGACAATGATCGCATCGGCCCGCGCCAGCGTGCGCTCGAATATCGGCGTTAGCAGACGTTTCAAAAGCGACCGGCCGACGATCTCTGCGTGCCAGTAGACGATCAGCGCGGTACGTTTCGGCAGCCCGAACGCTGCGATCGCTAGATCGGTCAGCGGGAACGGCACATGATGCACAAGAATGTCGGTCTTTCTCGCCCGGGCGATGACCCAGAGTGGAAAGCTCGGCGCAACTGGTAGCGAGAAAATATCGCCCAGCGAGGAGACCGCCGTGACCGGCGTTGCCCCGTCGGTCAGACGGCGAAACCAGCCGCGCCTGCGCGCGGTCAAAACCTCATTGTCGATGCCGGGACCTGATCTGGCGGTCAGCACGGAAATCACGGCCGGAACGCCGCCGTCGGCCTCGGGCTTGTAAATCTTGTAGGTATGCAGCACGCGGGTTTTTTTCGTACCCACTGCCGCGGTTGTCGCGCGCGCCGCTGTGCCGGCAGCGGACATCTCAGCGCCCCGACCGGATCGCTTCGATCCGGTGCTCGACCATCGATTTTACGAGTTCATTGAAGCTCATCGTCGGCCGCCAGCCGAAGCGACCGCGTAGCTTTGAGGCGTCTGCACAGATCACCGGAGCATCGACGCGGCGAGCCCGGGAGTCGTCCTGAACAACGTGGTCTTTCCAGTCAAGCCTGACCACATTGAAGGCGACCTCGCAGAATTCCTCGATCGAGTGGCACTCGCCGGTGCCGACAACGTAGTCATCAGCCGTATCGCTCTGAAGCATGGCATGGATCGCCGCGGCATAGTCGCCGGCGAAGCCGAAGTCGCGCTTGACTCCGAGATTGCCCAGCTTGACTCTACCACCACTCAGTAGAGGTTCGCCGAACTCGTCCTTCTCTTTCGTCGTGGTCAGGCCGAGATGCAACGCTGCCGCGGCGTGCGCGATCTTTTGCGACACGAAGGATAGTGGCCGCCGTGGACTCTCGTGGTTGAACAGAATGCCGGATGAGAGGTGTAGTTTGTATTCCTCGCGATAAGCGCCGACAATGCGATGTGCGTAGTACTTGGCGATACCGTAGGGCGTGCGTGGATCGCAACGGGTGGTTTCGTTTTGCTCCGCTCCCGCGTTGTCGCCGTAGATCTCGCCTGAGGATGCCTGAAAGAACCGGCTCTTCGGGGAGTGGCGCCGGATCAGCTCGCAAATCTGCTGCGGCACAAAGGCGTTGAGCTGCGCTGCCTCGATCGGGTTGCTCCACGACAGAAGCGTGCGCGAGATGGCCGCGAGATTATAGATTTCGTCGGCGGAGTTCGTCGTGATCAAGCGCTCGAGGAATGCGGGGTCGGTGAGATCGCCGACGTGCCAAGTGATGCCGGAACGACTGTCGGCGGCCTGTTGCCGGGACTGGGCGTGAACCTCGTATCCGCGCGCCAGCAGCAGATCGATCAGGTACGAACCGTCCTGCCCAGTGCCACCGGTCACCAGCGCGCGCTTGGCCAAGGCAATTCCCTCGCGTGGTGATGCATCCGCGACTGCGTTTCGTGGTGAAGCATCTATTCGTTGTGGTTGTAGTGCCTGAAGCCGTGCTGCTTGACGAGCTCGTCACGGCGCGCCGATGTGAGATCCTCACGCATCATCTCGGCGACCAGCGACTTGAACGATGTCTTCGGCGTCCAGCCGAGCCTCTGCTTCGCTTTCGAGGCATCGCCGAGCAGCGTTTCGACTTCGGCCGGACGGAAGTAGCGCGGATCGACCTCGACCAGGCATTTCCCGGTGCCGATGTCGTAACCCTTCTCGTCCACGCCGTCGCCCTGCCAGCGCATGTCGATGCCGATCTCCTTGGCCGCAAGCTCGACAAACTCGCGCACCGTGTGCTGCTCGCCGGTCGCAATCACGAAATCTTCCGGCTTGTCCTGTTGCAACATCAACCATTGCATCTCGACATAGTCGCGTGCGTGGCCCCAGTCGCGCGCCGCGTTGAGATTGCCGAGGTAAAGCTTGTCCTGCAGCCCGAGCTTGATGCGCGCCAGCGCGCGGGTGATCTTGCGGGTGACGAAGGTCTCGCCACGGACCGGCAACTCGTGGTTGAACAGAATACCATTGCAGGCATAGATACCGTAGGCCTCGCGGTAATTCACCGTGATCCAGTAGGCGTAAAGCTTTGCGATCGAGTAGGGCGAACGCGGATAGAACGGTGTGCTCTCCGTCTGCGGCACCTCGCGCACCAGACCGTACAGCTCTGACGTCGAGGCCTGATAGAAGCGTGACTTCTTCTGCAGTCCGAGGATGCGGATCGTCTCGAGCAGCCGCAGCGTGCCGAGTGCGTCGGCGTTTGCGGTGTATTCGGGTTCCTCGAACGACACTGCGACATGACTCTGTGCGGCGTTGTTGTAGATCTCGTCCGGCTGCACCTGCTGGACGATGCGCATCAGACTCGAGGAGTCCGTCATGTCGCCATGATGCAACGTGAGGTCGGACCCCTTCACATGCGGGTCGTGGTAGAGGTGATCGATCCGGTCGGTGTTGAACAGCGAGGATCGCCGCTTGACGCCGTGGACCTCATATCCTTTGGCCAGCAGGAACTCGGCAAGGTAAGAGCCGTCCTGTCCCGTAATACCGGTGATGAGCGCAACTTTCTTGGCCATTATCGCAAGAATTCCTGAACGTGCGAAAAAACCGCTTTT
This sequence comes from uncultured Alphaproteobacteria bacterium, assembly GCA_963763485.1. GTDB lineage: Bacteria > Pseudomonadota > Alphaproteobacteria > Rhizobiales > Xanthobacteraceae > CAWCKS01. Next base: position 1,538,904 of record CAVXOW010000005.1, read on the forward strand.
CTTGGGCGCCTTATACAGTCCCGATACAGGGCCAACAATGGGTGCGTGGTCGCCTTCGAGGCCGAATTTGTCCGGCAATGGGTGCTTGCCTGTCCTTCCTTGGTGCAAATCAGAACGATAAGGTGATGCCGCCTTGGAGGCTTCAAAACGGCCTCGCCATGACAGCCCGCCCTGACAGTACCCGTCCAGCCATGATCAAACTTGCCGTGCGCGCCGCCGGGCGACTGGTGCGCGACAGCCAGCGCTGGCTGGACCTTCGCATCATGGCCACCAAGCAGCGTCGCGTGTTCAGGGGCGACCACGTCGCGGTGGCCGGTTTCTTTGGAACCAATACCGGCCTGAGCCGGGCCGCGCAGCTGATCGCGCTGTCGCTGGAAAAGGCAGGCTCCCGGGTGATCCGCGTCGATCTTGCGCCGCTGTTCAGCCGCGACCCCATCGTCAACGCGGGCTTTGTGTCGCCGATCGAGTGCATGAAGCGCAACTGCTCCGATCTTGTCTACGTGGCCAATCCGCATTGCGACATTCTCAGCGCCTTCCGGGCGAACTGGCTCGTTGAGCGATGCGTCGTGGGTCACTGGATTTGGGAGCTCGAGCGCGTGCCGAGGGCCTGGCTTGAGCAAGCCCATCTCTATGACGAGATCTGGGCGCCGACCGATCTGGTCAGAGCGGCGATCGGTCCGGCCGCGGTACGGACGTTTTCGTACGCTCCGGAAAACGATCCGTTCACAAGACCGACGGGCGAACAGCGGACGTCGCTGCGCTCGGCCCTTGCGGTTGACGCGGCGACCTTTGTGGTCGGTTACTCGTTCTCGGTGTTGTCGAATTACTATCGCAAGAATCCCGAGGATGCGGTGAAGGCGTTTCGCCAGGCCTTTCCCGTCGAAAACGATGTTGCCCTGGTCATCCGCTGCCCCGACATCGATATGTGCCCCCACGAATGCACGATGCTGGAGCGGCAGATCGGGTCCGATGATCGCATCATGATATTGCGCAAGGACGGCATCGCGCAGTTCTATGCGGCGATCGATCTCTATCTGTCGACCTCGCGGGCCGAAGGCTACGGCCTGAATCTCGTTGAAGCCGCGCAATGCGGGCTTCCGGTGGTCACGACCGGCTGGCGCGTCCCGCCCGATATCGCTGACCTGCCGCAGGTCGAGCCCGTCCCCTTCGCGCTGATCGACGTGGTCGATCCTCAGGGGCACTATTCCGACGTTGCCGGAGCACAATGGGCTTCGCCGGATCTTGGCGACGTGGCCAAGCGGCTTCGCGCCCATCGCAGCGAGTTTTCAGCTCGATAGCGCAGCGGCCAAACCTATCGATTTCTCGGCGGCAACAGCGTCGATCGCAGGCGCGAGGCGGCTCTCCGCCAAAGCGGGCGCGGCGCGGGCTTCGCCATCGCTGCCGGCTGCGCGGCCAGGAACTGCGCATCCGCTTCGTGCGGCCTGACCGCCTCCCACACCGACGCCCAGCCGAGCCCCGGAATGACATGCTTGATTGCGGTCCATCCGGTTCGCGCCAGCGCCTCGCGAAAATAGGAATCGTTGAAGCCGAGCTCGAGCCATTTGTTGGCGCGGATCGCCCACAGCGACTTGCCATCCATGCGCAGGCCCCATGGAATTGGAAAATCGCCGACAATCGGCTCAGCGCCGAAATAGATCCTGCCGCCGGGCTTCACCGCGGTCTGCAGCGCGCGCAACAGCCGCATATGATCGGAACAGTGATGGAAGCTCTCGAAGAAGATGGCGGCATCGAACGGCTCGGTGACGGTCTCGGCCCACATGAAGTCGGCGTTGATGACGGTGATGTCGAGCTCATGGCGCTTCGCGCGCAGCTCCAGCAGGTCGCAGAAGTCACTTTCGATGTCGAGCGCGGTCATGCGCAATCCGCTGAGCGCCATCGCAATCGTGGTGTTGCCCCAGCCGGCACCGAATTCAAGGACGCGAGCGCCAGGCGCGAGATTCAATGCGTAAAGCAGTGAGCCCAGGCCCATGGTGAAGAAGCCGACGGTCTTGCAGCTTCCGGTGTAATAGGGAAACGGCTGACGGTCGGCCTTGGCGACGTCGAACTTGGTCTTCTCGTTCTTGGTTTCGTAACTGATGCCGGTGAGGCGTTGGTACATCGCCATCTGGACATCGCGATATTCCGCGCTGAACGGGTCTGGGGGAACATGCTGCGAGAAATCCATGCGAAAGGTCGAGAACACCTGGCGCAGCGCCGCGTCCGAAACTCTGCCGGCCGCGTCACACTCGGCGAGCTTTTCGTCCAGTTGATCGAGCGTGGTGAGGGTCTGCATCGCAGTATCAATTTCCGTGACGGTGTCTATGGTCAAGCCCTTGCAGCATGCCGAACAAACGGCGCGACACCTCATGCCAGCTGCGTTCTGCCAGCCACTGTTCGGCGCGGCCCTGCAGGTGGCTTCGCAATCGTTCGTCTCGCAGCAAGCTGTCAATGCCGCTCGCGATCGCCTGCACATCATTCCGCGCAAACCGATGGATCGCCTCCGCGGCTTCGTCGAATATCGAGACCGGCGTTACCGCGACCGGCACGCCGCTCGCCATGGCGCTGCGCAGAGCGGCGCTCGAGGATTCCATGCTTTCTTCGTAAGGCAGCACGATCAGGTCGCACCGCCGTAGCCGGCGCAGGCTCTCCTCGTGCGGATGAAACGTGGTGTCCCATTCGACGGCATCTGCAACGCCGAGTTGCCTGGCCAGCTCTTGGCAGCGGGATACCTCGCGCAGGGACGCGTCCGAGTACTCTGCATTTATCAGGCGCAGCCGTAGTTTGGGCCAGGCCTGACGCAGGCGTGCGGCAGCCTCGATCAATCGGTCGATTCCCTTGCCGGGCAGGAAGAAGCCGTAACAACCGACGACGGGCGCCTGCTGCGGCGTGAGCGACCGCACCGGCGTGGCACCGGCATAGTCGGGGGCGCCCTGCGGAAACAGGGTAACGTTGGAAACGAGTCCCAGCCCTTTGAAGAAATTCACGTCGGCCACGCGATGGACGAGAATGCGCGCGACGTTGCGCAGCGCATCGATTATCGACGCGCGCTCGGCCGGATCCAGGTCGGACAGCCTTTGCGCGGCATGAAGGGTCACGACGATGGCCCGGTTGCGCACGCGATGATCAGTCAGGAGGCCGACGAGGCGTTGCCAGCTTATGAGGCCCGGCTGGTGCTGAATAACGAGGACGCCGGGGTCGGAGACCGAGATGGCCCTCGCAAGTTCACCGGCATCCGTGTCACGGCCGTCCCAGCACGGCCTGACACGGGGGCGGGCGCCCGGCGCAGACGCCGGCGTTCGGTCGTCACACAGAATCGTCAGCTCGCCGCTGCCGGCAGAATAATCATCGATGATCGACTCGAGCAGGAAGTTCGAGTACTCGGCGATGCCGCATTCGACGTCCCAGGTCGATACCCACGAGATGCGGAGCGCACGTGGACGGTCGAGCATCATGTCGATTGCAGCACCTCTGACGCGGTCAACCCACTGCCGTGGGTCGAGCCGTTGGCAGACGATCGTTTTCGCGCGCTTGGAACGAATGCGCGTGCCGCCCGAGCCCTTGCCATTTAGATCGTCAAAGACCTCGCGCAACGCCGCGGTCAGATCGTCAAGATCAGGTTCAACCCACAACGAGCCTGGACTCTGCAGGTGTGTTGTCGACGACGCGAAACTGAAATCGATCAGCCGCGCCTCGTCCGCGGTACAAAAATCAACATGACCGCCAAATCCAGTAACAACGAGCGGCAAGCCGGCGGCCATCGCCTCGGCGGCCGGAATGTTGAAACCCTCGCCGCGCGTCGGCAACACCATGGCGTCGGCCCTGGCAAAAAGCTGCTGCATCGCGTCGTCGTCGATGTCCTCGTTGATCATTGTGATTTCTGCGACAGCGGGATCGGAAGCCTTCAGCCGCGCGATCTGATCGGGGACATCGTTGTGAATGTTGGGAAAGCCCTTGATCACGAGCCGCACCGGATCGGTGTTGCGGAATGCCCTTGCGAATGCGGTCAGCAGCACATCGACTCCCTTGCGCGGGAAGCAGGACGAGACGTGCAAGAATGTGTGAGGGCGTTGAGGCATCGCGTCGGCCGATCGAAGTTGCGCGAAGCCGCGGAGGTCTGGCGCGAAACCGACGGTTCGCACCGGTATCGAGACGCCGGAATTGACCAGCGCCTTGGCGGTGCTGGCCGATGGCGCAAGCACGCCGTCGAAGTCGCGATTGAGAACGGTGACCGTCTGGCTCGGCAGCAGGCTCTCCTCCCAAAACACCATCGCCAGTGTGCAATCGCCGCGATCTTGCGGGGCGCGCACCGGATAATGCTGGCTGATGACGATTTCCGGTCCCGCCGGCGGCGAGGATCGGGCGAGGAGAGCGTCGACTGGATCGGGTGTGGTCGTCTCCGTGGGCTCAGCGCCATCGGCCGAGATCAGTCGCACGTGACCGGGGCAATAGCGCTCGACGGCGAGAGCGAGGGTGCGGTTGACGCTCGCGAGGCTGTAGGAACCAACCGTGTGGCCCTCAACGGCGAGATACAGGCCGTCGGCCAGCGCAGCACGATGTTGGCGGCTCGGCGGCGGCGCGGCGCCGGCCTTCAGGAGCGCGTCAACAAGGTGTGGCAAAGCATTGCTGATCCGAAAGCGGTCGAGCACGCGGTATTGTTCGGCGACCTGAGCGGCGCTCCGTTCCGGGCTGCTTGCAATGTCCGATATCGCGGCCGCAACCGTCGACGGGGAACGATCCGCGAGCAACCTCGCCGCACCACCGAGTGTGTAGGGTACGGCGCCCGCCGGCCACGCGATCACCGGCACACCGTGGGCCATCGCCTCGACCAGTGGCACGCCAAAGCCCTCATGCAGGCTCAGCGATACATATGCGTCGGCTTGGGCGTACCACCGTCGCAACTCGTCGTCGGACACGGCGCCGGTCAGCACAACGCTGTCGCCGAGACTGTGCGTCGAGATCCGCCGCTTGATTTCCTGAAGGTAGGCATCATCAGACGAATTGATGCGGCCGACCAGAACGAGCCGCGCCTCGCGCGACCATTGTTTGCGAAACTCGACAAATGCGTCGACCAGATCAGCCTGGCCTTTCGAGCCGATGATCCGTCCGACGAACAGCACGGTGAACGGCGTTTCCGTCGCGCGCTCGGGCCGCGATCCTGCCTGCTTGAGCAGCTCGTCGACGTCGAACAGGAATGGGCAGGCGACCGCTGCCTTGTAACCTCGCTCGCGCAGCTCGATGGCGTTGTATTCGCTGTCTGCCAGCGCCGTCACAACGTTGTCGCGCAAGAGATCGAGTTGCTGCCGCCCGATCCTGGCATATTTCGCGTAGACCGGTGCATCGGCCAGAAATTCCGGCGGCGTGATGTTGTGATACATCAGCACTTTTTTTGCCGGCAATGACGCGATCCATTCGCAAATGTCGTAGCCCATCGAGTGATGGACGATCAGGACGTAATCCGAGTGCAGGGGCAGGTCGCGCACCTCCAGCAACTGATCGGCCAATGCGGGGTCACGATGTTCAACGAAGATTTCGCTGTCATAGCCGAGACTGCGCAGCATTCGCTGCATCAGCAGCATGGAATTGGTGATCGCGTCGCCTGTTGCCGAGCCGGAGTGGAATTGGTGGACCTTCAGGATCGCGCGGCTGAGCTGCCGCGCGCCCGGCCCTCTTGGCATTTCGAGTTCACGATCGCGGGCGACGGGGGGCAGTGGAGGTCGTTTGGCCAGAACCTTGTAAGCATTCTGGCGGGTATCGAACCAGCTCCAGGCACCTGGCGCGACCGTCCTGAACAGATCGTTGAAGCCAGGAATGCGTCGAAGCGCGCTCCCCAGCAGAAAGAAAGTCAGCCGCATAAAACGCTTCGGCGGGCTACCAGGGACAGCAGCCAGGTTGCGAAGCCGATCCAGCTGGGTCAGCTGCCAGGATGCCTGCAGGCGGTGAGTCTTGGATGGCGACATGGCAGCGGCCAGTTATCCGTCACGCCAGGCGGTTATAGGCGTCCTCGAGGCGGATGATATCATCCTCGCCGAGATAGACGCCGACCTGAACCTCAATCAGTTCGAGCGGGATGAGGCCGGGATTGGCGAGGCGGTGCACAGTGCCGATCGGGATGTAGGTCGATTCATTCTCGTGCAGGATGCGCGTTTCGTCATTGACGGTGATCTCGCCCGTGCCCTTGACGACGATCCAGTGCTCCGAGCGGTGATAGTGTTTTTGCAGCGAGAAGCGCTGGCCCGGATTGATGACGATGCGGTTGACGCGATGCAGTTCGCCGAGGCTGATCGTGACGTAGTGCCCCCATGGGCGGTGGACACGCCGGTGCTCGGTCGCTTCCAGGCGTCCCGCGGCTTTCAGGTTTTCGACCAGCGTCTTGATCTCGCCGGTGACGCCGCGCGGCGCGACCAGCACCGCATCGGCCGATGCTACCACCAGGATATCGTTCAGCCCGATGACCGTGGTCAGGATCGATTCGTCGCTCTGCACGATCGTGTTCTTGACGTCGAGCACCTGGCAGGGGCCGGCAAGCGCATTGCCGTTGTCGTCGCGAGCGGCATTTTCCCAGATCGCGTCCCAGCTGCCGAGATCGGACCAGCCCATGTCGACCGGCACCACGGCGCTGCATTTGGTCTTTTCCATCACCGCGTAGTCGATCGAGATTTTTGGCGAGGCGCTGAATGCCTTCTCCGCAAGTCTCAGGAAGTCGAGATCCCGGATTGCACCTTCGACTGCGCTTGATGCGGCACTCCAGATCGCGGGCTGAAAGCTCTCAAACTCGCCCTTCATCACGCGCGCCTGGAACAGGAAGTTGCCGCTGTTCCAGAGATAGCCCTGCGCGACATAAGTCTCCGCACGAGCGGCGTCGGGCTTTTCCGCAAACATGTCGAGCTTGCGCACCGTCCCGTCGGCGAGCGGCTGGCCGGGCTTCAGATAGCCATAGTCGGTTGCCGGCTCGGTCGGGATCACGCCGAAGGTCACGATGTGTCCGCTCTCGGCGCCGGGCAGTGCCGCGCGACAGGCGTCGTAAAACGCGTCGACCTTCTCGATGGCGTGATCGGCGGCGAGAATGAGTACGACGGCATCCGGCGAACGCTTCAGGCCGAGCACGGTCGCAACCGCGACCGCCGGCGCGGAATCCCGGCGCACCGGCTCGAGTACGATATCGGCCTCGACGCCGGCCTGGCGCAGCTGATCGGCAACGATGAAACGGAAATCAGCGCTGGTGATGACAATCGGCTTCTCGAACAGATCATCCCTGGCAATGCGCAGCGCGGTCTCCTGGAACGTCGAGCGCTTGGCAAACAGCGGAATGAACTGTTTCGGCATGCTCTCGCGAGATGCCGGCCACAGCCGGGTGCCGGCGCCGCCGCACATGATCACGGGAATGATTTTCGACGGCATGCAATGTCCTGAAGGGCCCACCTTTTCGGGCGTTCACTAGCAGCTTTCGCAAGGCGATGCGAACACCCGAACGGGGGAATGCCGGGCAAAAAATTACGGCAGGGCTCGAGGGCCGGAGTCCTCAAGGATTATCGGGAACGCCGGCGTCGAGCTCCGCGATCCAGACGTCGGCGGCGGAATCGCTTGGCGCGCGCCAGTCGCCGCGCGGCGACAACGATCCGCCGGAGGCGACCTTCGGTCCGTTCGGGACCGCCGAGCGCTTGAACTGGCTAATCTGAAAGAAACGAAAGAGGAACAGCCGCAGCCAACGCTTGATGGTGGCGAGGTCATAGGCCTGCTTGACGCTCTCGGGCATGCCTGACGGCCAGTGGCCCGCCGCGGAGTCGCGCCAGGCGTTCCAGGCGAGGTACGCGACTTTGCTGGGCGCGAGCCCATAGCGGGTCAGGTAGAACAGGTTGAAGTCCTGCAGCGGGTAGGGACCTACCACCTGCTCGGTGCTCTGCGCCGGCTTGTCGCCGTCGCCGGGGACCAGTTCCGGCGAGATTTCGGTCGAGAGCACCGAGCGCAACGTCTCCGAGGCGGCGCGGCCGAATTCCTCGCGATCGGCGACCCAGCGGATCAAATGCTGGATCAGCGTCTTCGGCACCGAGGAGTTGACGTTGTAGTGCGACATCTGATCGCCGACGCCATAGGTGCACCAGCCGAGCGCGAGCTCGGAGAGATCGCCGGTGCCCATCACGATGGCGTTGTGGAAATTGGCGAGGCGGAACAGCAGCGAAGTGCGGGCGCCGGCCTGCACGTTCTCGAACGTCACGTCGTAGACCGGTTTGCCTTGTGCATTCGGGTGGCCGATGTCGAGCAGCATCTGGCGCGAGGCGACTGTGATGTCGACCTCCTCGGCGCTCACGCCGAACGCCTCCATCAACGCATGGGCGTTGGTCTTGGTGAGCTTCGACGTCGCAAAGCCAGGCAGCGTGTAGCAAAGAATGTTCTTGCGCGGCAGGCCGAGCCGGTCGAACGCGCGGGCCGCGACGATCAGAGCGTGCGTGGAGTCGAGGCCGCCGGAGATGCCGAGCACGACCTTGTTGACGCCGGTGGCGCGCAACCGCGTCATCAGGCCGTGGACCTGGATGTTGAACGCCTCGTAGCAGCTTTCGTCGAGCAGCTTTGGATCATCCGGCACGAACGGAAAACGGTTGACCGTCCGCTGCAGGGCGATGCGGACGTCGAGCGACGGCTTCAGCTCGAACGAAACGGTGCGGAACTTTGCGCCGCGGTCGGCGTGATTGTCGGCGCAGTCGCCCCATGAGCCGACGCGCATGCGCTCCTGTTTCAGCCGCTCGAGATCGAGATCAGCGGTGATGATCTGGGCGTCTTGCGGAAAGCGCTCGGCCTCGGCGAGCGTCTCGCCGAGCTCGAACACCGCGGCCTGGCCGTCCCAGGCGAGATCGGTCGTGGATTCGCCGGGGCCGGCTGCGGAATAAAGATACGCCGAGATGCAGCGCGCCGATTGCGAGCGGCACAACAGGCGGCGGGCTTCGGCCTTGCCGACCGTGATGTTGGAGGCCGACAGGTTGACCAGTACGGTGGCGCCAGCCATCGCGCCAAACGTCGAGGGCGGCGCCGGCGTCCAGACATCCTCACAAATCTCGACGTGAATGACGAGATCGGGCGTGTCGGTCGCGATGAACAGCAGGTCGCCGCCGAACGGCACTTCGCTGTCGCCGAAAGTGACGCTGCGCACGTCCTGCGGCCAGCCGGCGGCGAAGTAGCGCTTCTCGTAGAACTCGCGATAGTTCGGCAGATACGCCTTCGGCACGATGCCGAGCAGCTTGCCGCGATGAATGACGAACGCGCAGTTGAACAGGCGGCCTTGCAGCGGGAAACGGCGCGCCGATGATCAGGACCGGCATCAGTGCACGGCTGGCCTCAATGATGCGCGTGATCTGCGCGGCCGTGCCTTGCAGCAGCGCCTGCTGGAAGAACAGGTCGTCATTGGTGTAGGCGGAGATGCCGAGCTCCGGAAACAGCGCAACCGCGCTCTGCTGGGCGTGCGCCATCTCAGCCAGACGGAGCGTCTCGGTGCCGTTGGTTTGTGGATCGGCAACGCGAACTTTTGGAATGCAGACCGCCACCCGGGCAAAGCCGTGACGGTAGATATTTTCGAACATCATGCCTTCCGCCTGAAACGGTCGATGCCTCGACCACCGGTGACGCGCAAGACCCTGATTTGCAACAGCTTCCAACGCATTTTGCGAGGGTTTTTTGCTAACGGTAGAGGTATAAAAATACCTTACTCATCGGTCGTCTCACTAGGATGCTAGTCCTCATCCATCCAGGGCGGTTTCCGAAAGCCGAGCCTGGCGCAGATCGCAAGCACCCGTGGGTTGACCGCGGCGAGATAGAGCAGCCCGAGCTGGGTCGGTACCCCAAGCTGACCTGTCGATGCGAGGCCTTGAACGTCCTTGCCGGACACAAGCAGCGGCTCGACCTCGGGCTCGAGCTGCTTCAGCGCGCCGCACACCAGCGCGAAGAAGCCGTAGCAGCGATTGGTCAGGCGTCCGACGTCGGCGAAGCAGTCGATCAGGGGCACCAGTTCGACAACCTGGAGCCCGGTTTCCTCCTCGACCTCACGGCGCGCCGACAGTGCGGGGTCATCGTTGCCATCACGCAAGCCGCCGGGCAATTCCACCGTGGTGACTTCCAGGATCGGGCGGAACTGCCGCACCAGCACGAGCTGTCCGGAGTCGTGCAGACACAGCACCTGGACGTAGTCGGCCTGCTTGATGGCATGAAATGTCTGCTCGGCGCCATCGGCGGCGCGTGTCGTCACCGTCTCGAGGCTGACCCAGGGGGAGAGCAGGGTGGTCTGACGGCTAACGACCTGTGGTGGACGAAAGCGCCCGTCGTTATTCAAGAAAAATTGTCCCATGGTCTGCGCAAACGATCTCCATGACGATTTGCACGAAGTCGTCCATCATTGCTTCGCAGCCGACGGGATGAACTCCACGGCGGTGATGCTGACTTGCCCGCCGAAATCGGCCGCAGTGGTCTGGACCACGATATGGTTGGTGTCGTCGGCATGGACGAACACCTGCTGTGCCGCCTCGGCAGCCGACATTTGCGCTCGTTCGAGCACCTTGCTGCGATCCGGTGACAACACGCCGATCGCGGCGCTGCCGCCGACCACGGTGGCCGTGATCGCGACCATGCCATTCTTGACGTCGTCCTTCGCTTCGGTTGCGAAATCAGGCCGTAGTTCGGCGGCATCGGCCCAAGCAATGCCGGGCAGGTGCACGTTGACGTCGCCGTTCGCCTGTTGAGTTACCTTGGCGTCGTTCAATGAGCTGGCAGTGAACTTCAGGGCCCTCCAGCTGCCGCGGTTGGCGATATCGCGGCGATGGAAGCAATCCGGCTCATAAGTCGGCACCGCCTTCTGCTTGAAGTGCCATTGCTGTGCCAGCACCTCCGCCATCCGCTCGGCCATCAGCACATAGCCCAAGCTCTCCTGGCAGCGGTCGTTCCAGCCGGTGTGGCCGCCGTCGACATAAAGCGACTCGCTCTCGTTCTTGAACACGTCGCCAAGATCGTAGACGCCGATGCCTTCGGCATTCAGGCTCAATAGCGACGACTTCATGTGTCTCCACTTGTCGGTATAATCGAGTGGGCCGACCGCCGCGCGCTCGTCACTGGTCAGGACCTTGTCGATTGCGGGAAGCGGCTGCAGGAAGTACGCCTCCTTGACCCCAAACTCGTTGGCCATCGCGTGCATCGCGCGCAGGTATTTCTGGTCGCGCCGGATCGCGTCGTCGAGATATTGCGCGTCGGTCCAGTCCTTCGGGCCCGCAAAGATGCCCTGCACCGTTGTGCGCCACTGCGATTTGAGCGCCGGGTCGGGTTCGGTGAGGAGGTTCAGTCGATCTGCAACAATGAACGCCAGGCTGGAATAGGAAAACGGCGGGGTCGTTCGGATCTTCGTGATGATCCGCGATAGCGCCCATTGCGCGACGACGTCCGAGAACGAGGCGGTCGCCAGCGGATTCACCTCCGAAAAGTGCAGGAACGGGTATTCGAACAACTCACCATTAGAATGTCGCGCCTGCGTCAGCTCATTGGCGCCGTCGAGCGTGACCACCGCGTCGAGGATATTGGCATACAGCATGAACATGATCGCCTGCTGCGGCTGCTTCCAGCCGCCGGCGCTGCCTTGCAGAACGAGAAACGGCTTGCCGTCCGGGCTCTCCCAGCGCTCGTTCAGCGCGCGCTCGAGATACGGCGGATGCAGGCCGCCACCGACGAACTGCTGGTTGCCGCCGCCGACATAGGTCGCGACCGAACCGCCGGTCAGCATGATCACGAAGTGATCGCTGATCTTCTGCGCCGGAAAATCGTGCCGCTGCGTACCGATATTGTTGATCGATTTGGGATAACCACACGGTGGGTTGCCGTGATAGACCCAGCCCAGATAGGGATGCGGGAACAACGTATCGACGTGCTTGCAGTAATATGTATCGGTCGGGCGGTCGATCGTGCCCTGGAACCAGGGATGATCCGCGTTCTCGAAGCGTTGATGAGCGGAGCTATACTTGCCATCGCGAAGGGTCAGATACGCAGTGGCCGCGGCTTCTGCGAGCGCGATCGTTAGAACAACGCTAAGGCCGGTCGCGAATGTCCCGAATACGAAATTCTTGAGGCGTTGGCCGGCCATCGAGTCCCCGTCTGGCGTTTCTGCGCACCACTTGGTCGCTTGCGAGTTTAGGGCGTGCGCGACCTCTCCGCAATCGGCGCGCGGACCGTTGAAGTTGAGCCACCCGGTTGGTAAGCGTCTTGACCGAGAGCTCGACCGGAGGACTAGCCCAGGTGTCAAAGGATCTGCAAGATCAGAGCGCGATTTCGAAGGGCGTGTTTGCGATACTCTCCGTTCTGTTTTTTCTCTCCGGATTTAGTGCGCTGGTTTATCAAACCACTTGGCAGCGGTTGCTCGGTCTCTTCAGCGGCTCGGACTCATTGTCGGTGACCCTCGTTGTCGGCGCGTTCCTGCTGGGTCTCGGGGTGGGTAGCCTGGTGGCGACCAGCATCGCCGATCGCCAGTCCCATCGCGGCGCGATCCTGGCTTTCGCATTTTGCGAGCTCGCGATTGCCGTGTTCGCGATCGTGAGCAAGAGCTTTTTCTACGATCTGCTCTTTGTCCGGATGGTGGCGCTGAGCGGCAGCCGTCTGTTCGTATTCGTGATGGCTTTTGCGGGCCTCCTGATTCCCACGACATTCATGGGCCTCTCCCTGCCATTCCTCGCGAAGGGATTGGTGAGGGATCTTCAAACCGCTGCAAAGAGCATCGGCTGGCTCTACGCCTTCAACACGCTCGGTGCAGGGGTAGGAGCCTTCGTCGCGGGCTGCTTCCTGATCGGCACGGTGGGCTATGAGACCACGATCTATGCGGCGGCGCTTTTCAACGCGTCGATCGGCATCATCAGCCTTCTACTGGCCCGGCGCATGCCCTCGTTGCCACCATCGGAACAAAGCTCCGCTGCCGCGACGACGCAGGATCAAACCCGCGCCATCCTCGTGAAATGGTCAGCCCTGGTGTTCGCCTCAGGCTTCATCTTCATTTCTCTGGAGATCATCTGGTTTCGCGTCGTTTCAATCATGTTGACGAATACGGCGTACAGCTTTGCTCTCGTGCTGGGTTGCCTGCTGATCGGTGATGCGCTGGGCATCTTTGCCGGCGTGCTTTATGTCGATCGTGTACGCAACACCCGCCGCGCCTTCCTGTGGCTACAAGCCGGATCCGTGGTCTATGCATTGGCGGCGTTATGGGGGGCTGCATTTATCCTGAGCTGGCCGCCGGGAACGGAGTTTATCCGTTCCGCCGTCTACGTTTTCTTCGATGCGTTTTGGGGGCCGCAGCCGCTGACCATATGGGACGTCAGCGTTGTCGTCGGGCTCGTCACGTCTGTGGTGTTTCCGGCAGCCTTCCTGGTTGGCCTGTCCGTGCCAATCGCGCAGAAGGCCATCCAGAACGATCTGGCCACGATCGGCCGCAACGTGGCGATCGTCCAGGTCGCCAACATCGCGGGTAATGCCTTTGGCAGCTTTGCGACCGGCTTGCTGCTGCTGCACTGGCTTGGAACGCCGGGTTCGCTTCGGTTTCTGGGTGTCCTTGGCATCGCCTTCGGTGTGGCCGCTCTGGTTGAGCAACTGCGCGCCGGGCAACGGGGCGTTTCCGTCTATGGCGGGACAATCGTGGTCGCTTGCCTGGTACTGGCGGTATTTGGCTTCCCGCCCGGCGATCGGTTTTGGGGGCGCGTGATTTTGGACAACCTGCGCAATCCGCGCATCCTGCGGGAAGACCGGACCGGCCTCGCGCTGTTCGAATATTCTCGCAATGGCAACGGGGGAACGTTATTCCTCGGCGGAAAGGTGCAGAGCAAGGTCCCATTCAACGCAGGCCACCAGGTCATCGGCGTGCTCGGTTTGCTTGTTCATCCCGACCCGAAGTCGGTGATGATCGTGGGATTGGGATCCGGCGGGACGGCATACGCGGCCGGCGCGAGTCCGCGGTCAAACGCGTCAAGGTCGTCGAAATTCTTGCGCCGGTCTATGGCGTGATGCAGGAGTTCGCGGCGCGGGGCGGGGGGCTCGAAGTCGGCAGGCCATTTAATGATCCGCAATTCGAGCGCGTCGTCGGCGATGCCAGACACGTGCTCTTCACCGACCCCGAACAATTCGACGTCATCGAGCAGGACCCGTTGTCGCCGCATAACTCCTACAGCGGGTTGCTCTACTCCCGCGAATATTTCGAGCAGATCCGCTCGCGGTTAAAGCCGGGCGGACTTTGCGTCGAGTGGACGCCGATGCCCCGGATCGCCAACGCGTTTCGCGCGGTTTTCCCCTATGTGGTGCAGATTGGGACCCACATGATCGGCAGCTCGCAGCCGATTCCATTCGATCGGGATGCCGCGCTTCAACGCCTGCAGAGCCCGGAAGTCCGAAGCTATCTCGAGGCCAGCGGGCGCAAGCTCGACGAGATCGTCGCGGAACTGCATTTCGATATGGTCAAGCTGTGGACCCCCGATGACCCGCCCCCGCGGGATATCGACTACGATCTGTTTCCAAAGGACGAATTCTACCTCAACCGGGTGAAGTTTGACTTGCGTCAGGTCTATTAAGTCTGGCTCATGACGTGAGCGATTGAGTAAGCGTACTGCTTTCGCCCTCCGGGGTTGGTCGCAATCGATCAACTCGCGCCGCCCTCTCGTCGTCACCGATAAAGGTTGTCGCGCTTCGAAACCACTGCTGACGCCTACTGGCCTGGCTTCCGGATCGCCGTGAGGTCAAGCGTCAGCTTTCCTGCCTGAACATGCACTGGCTCAGCGCGCATGCTCAATCCGAGCGCTGCAAACTTGTCCAGAAGTTCCGTAGCTGCGCCGGGCTTGAGGCTGAAGACCAGAATGTAGGAGTCCTTGGCGGCGAGGAAGCGAAGGAAGTCAGGCGCCTGCCGTTCCTCCGTCAGCATGGCGCCAAGCCCCATCGATCGAAGCGACCAGGCGAGTTCTCCTATCTCGACGCTGCTGCAGCCGTCCAACGTCGCCTTCTCCTTGTCATCGGCCAGGAAGTAAATCTCGGGCGGATACGGGCGTGTCGCGTGAATGATGCGATTGAGCTCGACAGCGGCAAGATATCCGTCGCGCCAGTACATGCACGAGGTGGGCTCGAGAAATCTGACGGAATATACCGAGGCGGTCGCGACGTTCGTCAAACCAAGCACCACAGCCATCGCCAACAGCCCCCCTGTTGGGGGTATCCGCGCGATTTTGCGGGCGACAAAGGCGACGGCAACGATAACAACGACTGCAACGACACTTACGATGAACGGGGGAAACTGCGCGATCGCGCCATGAGCCGCAGCAAAGATCGGATGCCAGCACAGCGGCAGCAAAATCGCGGCCCAGGTCACGACCCCGATTGCAAGGGGAGGAACGTAATTCTCAGAAAGGCGCATGTGCGACACCAGCGCCGCGATTGCCATTGCAAGCGGCATGAAAATTGGAAACATGACCTGGTTGGCATCGAGAATCGATTGGCCTTGAATCTGCATGATCAAAAACGCGACGAACGCGAAAACATACTGCAGGAACAGGCTGACCTGGGCCGCGCTGAATTTGCTCTCTCCACGGCGCGGCCACAGCGTCCACGCGAGCCAGGCCGACGCAACAGCGGTCGCCAGGAAATAGCCGAACCACGGCAGCTCGTGATACCACCAGCCGCCCGACCACGGGCGACGCCAGCTTTGCTCTGCTGGATCAACGTAGGTCTGTATGTATCTGATCGTCGGCCAGATGAAGTTGATGTCGCGTCCGTACGCGACGGCAATGGCCCCGAGCAGCGCTGTTCCGACGACGACTCCGACCGCCGCGCAAAGCAAGCTGGTCAAGAGATTCTGCGGAAGGCCGGCCTGCCGACGTAGCAGCGCATAATGCCCCACCAGCATCGGAGCAAACACGATGAAGTAGAAATTGGTGTACACGGTCAGCGCAAACAAGACGCCGCACAGCACACCGAGGACATAGGGCCGACTGCGCAGCGCGCCTGACGTTGTGACGTAGAACGCGGCGAGATAGAGAACGCCCGAAAATGTATTCATATAGTCCGCACCCGAGCTGGAATACAGCTCGGTGTAGGCGAGCAGGAAGATGCTTCCGAACAACGCTGGCATAATGCCGAGCAGACGTCGCACGCCGAAATAAACACCAAGCCCGAGCAGGGCATGAGTGACAAGCTGGAGCGCATACTGGGCTGCGAGCGGCGGAAGCGTGTGGCGAAACCAGTACTCCGCCATGATCCACGGTATTCGCGTGATCTTGTAGTAACTGGCGTAGACGGTAGGATCGTCGTAGTTGAGGCCGAGGCCGATGAACATGTAGGAATTGATGCTGCCGATCGGGCTGAAGACGGTGTGTGGATAAATCAGTGCGATAATCACCGGCGTAAGTGTAACCAGGATGGGTGCGGTCCACGCGAGGAGCGGTTCATGTCGTGTGGTGCGTAAGTCGACCATAGTTGCTTTGCTCGCTCTGCTTTCCGTAGAAACGAGCCGACGATTTCCAGCCGATGGGCAAATTTTCAGCCGGCGCAGCTCGCAAAAATCAGTGATGCCCTTGAATAATTTGGCGTGCAAGTGGAAAACCGCAACGCCCAGTCGCAATGAGCCAATGAAAGGTGGATTTGAGCTCGGTGGCAGTTCGGTGATCAAAGTAGAGCGATCGGGC
>CAVXOW010000006.1:0-1242719 GCA_963763485.1 uncultured Alphaproteobacteria bacterium
CCACTCGATTGTGCCGGGCGGCTTGCTCGTCACGTCGTAGACCACGCGATTGACGCCCTTGACCTCGTTGATGATCCGGGTGGCGACGCCACCGACGAACTTCATGTCGAACGGATAGAAGTCGGCGGTCATGCCGTCGGTCGAGGTCACCGCGCGCAAGCCAACGACATAATCGTAGGTGCGGCCGTCGCCCATCACGCCGACCGTCTTCACCGGCAGGATCACCGCGAACGCCTGCCAGATCTTGTCGTAGAGCCCGGCCTTCCTGATCTCGTCGATGTAGACGGCATCGGCCTTGCGCAAGATCTCGAGCTTGTCGACTGGTGATCTCGCCCGGGCAGCGGATCGCGAGGCCCGGGCCCGGGAACGGATGCCGGCCTACAAAAATGTCGGGCAGGCCGAGCTCGCGGCCGAGCGCGCGCACCTCGTCCTTGAACAGTTCGCGCAACGGCTCGACCAGCTTCATGTTCATCCGTTCGGGCAGGCCGCCGACATTGTGGTGCGACTTGATCGTCACCGACGGGCCGCCGGTGAACGAGACGCTCTCGATCACATCGGGATAGAGCGTGCCTTGCGCCAGAAAATCGGCGCCGCCGATTTTCTTCGCTTCCGCCTCGAACACATCGATGAACAGTTTGCCGATCGTCTTGCGCTTCACTTCCGGATCGGTGACGCCGGCGAGTGCGCCAAGGAACTGCCTCGACGCATCGACGTGAACGAGCGGGATGTTGTAGTGGCCGCGGAACAGGTCGACGACTTCTTTGGCCTCGTTCAGACGCAGCAGGCCGTGATCGACGAATACGCAAGTTAGCTGGTCGCCGATCGCCTCATGGATCAGCACCGCCGCGACCGCGGAGTCGACGCCGCCTGAGAGACCGCAGATCACCTTGCCTTTACCGACCTGGGCGCGGATCTTCTCCGTCGCCTCCTGGCGGAACGCGCGCATGGACCAGTCGCCCTTCAGCCCCGCGACCTTGCGCACGAAGTTGCGGATCAGCTTTGCGCCGTCGGGCGTGTGCACCACCTCGGGGTGGAACATTAGTCCGTAGTACTTGCGCTTTTCGTCCTGGATGATCGCGAACGGCGCGTTCGCCGAAACACCGACGATCTCGAAGCCCGGCGGCATTTTGGTGATGCGATCGCCGTGGCTCATCCAGACCTGGTGGTTCTCGCCGACGGTCCAGGTCTGCTCGAACAGGCAGCTCGGCGCCTTCACCTCGACATCGGCGCGGCCGAACTCGCGGTGATGGCCACCCTCGACTTCGCCGCCGAGTTGCGCCGCCATCGTCATCTGGCCATAGCAGATGCCGAGCACGGGAACGCCGGACTCAAAGATGATTTGCGGCGCGCGCGGGGAACCCTGTTCGTGCACCGAGGCAGGCCCGCCCGACAGGATCACCGCCTTCGGCCGCATCTCGCGGAACGCCTGCTCGGCCTTCTGGAACGGCACGATCTCGGAGTAGACGCCCTCTTCGCGCACCCGGCGCGCGATCAATTGGGTGACCTGGCTGCCGAAGTCGACGATGAGAATCTTGTCATGGAGCGGTGCCGCGGGCGGCGCCGACTCGAGCTTTTTCTGGGCTTGGGTCATGGATAGGAGTTACGCGAGCTTCCCCGCTCCCGCAACAGAGTGGTGGCGCGATCCACTTGCGATTTGGCTGGACAAATCATTATATGTCAACAATACTGACCTATAATAATTTGTGCCTATTTGAGGGAGGTGTCGCGATGAGCAGCGAACATCCCGAGCTCGCGGAGCTTGGTCGCAAATGGATCGCCGCCTGGAACACCCGCGATCTCGAGCACGTGCTGACGCTCTACGCCGAGGACGCCGAGATGACGTCGGATCATGTCGTCCGGCTGGGCTTCTCGGTGCAGGGCTCGCTGCGCGGCAAGCACAATCTGCGCGCCTACTGGTCGAAGGCGCTCGCCGGCAACGCCGATCTGCACTTCACGGAGATTGCCGTCTACACCAGCCCCAACAGTCTCGTTGTCCACTACCAGAACCAGCGCGGACAGAAGATCTGCGAATATTTGCGCGTCGACCGCGACGGCAGGATCGTGCAGGGCTCCGCCAACCATATCTGAAAAGCAGCGCGACCTGGCACGCCGCTTAGATCAAACGCCGTGGCTGGTCAGCACCCGGAGACAGGCCGGCGCGAGCTTCGGCCGATTCTGCTGCAGGCAGCCGAGAACCGTCAGATCGTCTCCGTTCATCACCGACTTGCAAAAGCGCGCGACATCGCGCGAGCAGGCCTTCTGCTCCTCCGCAGTACCGCCGTGCGATTGCGCGAGCGCAACAGTGACGTTGAGCGCGAGTGCAGAACCAATTCCGAGACCGAGTACGAAGCGCTTCAGCATTCTTCACCTTCTCACGTGATGCGGGGCGGAGAGCCGCGCGAGGAAGAATGACTGTCGCCGATTTATTGCGGTCTTTTCAAGACTGCGACGAAGAAGCCGTCCGTACCTGTGCGGTGCGGCGTCATCAGCAACCCTTCATCGAACAACCGAACAGAATTGCAGAAAGCCTTGGCAGACAGGTCTAACTTCGATGCGACCTGAATCGGTGGAACCGCAGCGAAATCATTGTGGCGCGCGATGAATGCAGAAATTTGGTCACTGTTCTCTTCTTGCAACACCGAACACGTGATGTAGGCGATGCGCCCGCCGCGCTTTAACAGCGGCACCGCGCGATCGAGCACCTCGATCTGATCCTTGATTCGAATCTCGAGCGCACCCGGCCGCATCCGCCACTTTGCATCCGGATTGCGTCGCCACGTCCCCGTTCCCGTGCACGGCGCGTCGATCACCACAAGATCACAACGGCCGACAAGATCGCTCAACGGATCATCCTGGCCTTTCGGCGTGCGGACCTCGATATTATGGGCGCCGGAGCGCTTCAGCCGTTCATGAATTGGCGCGAGTTGGCGCTTGTCGGCATCAGTCGCGATCAATCGACCGCGTCCGCGCATTGCCGCCGCAAGCGCGAGCGTCTTGCCACCGGCGCCGGCGCACAGATCGACAACCGTGTCACCTTCGCGCGCGTCGGCAAACAGCGCGGCGAGTTGTGACCCTTCGTCCTGCACTTCGATCGCGCCCTTGATAAAATCGGGCTCGGCCTGAATTCCGGGGCTCCGCGCATCGGCATCGAGCAGGATGCGCAACCCGATCGGTGACCACGGCGTCGGCTCTGCGCGCAAATGGCGCAGCGAGGCTCTCACCTTGTCACGGTCGGCGCTTAGCGTGTTGACGCGCAGGTCGAGCGGCGCACGGTGCGACATCGCGATCGCCTCTGCCACACGCTCATTGCCGAACACTCTTGCGAAGGCGTCGTCGAGCCATCCGGGATAGTCGCCGGCCACGTGCGGCGGCGCGCCATCAAGCGTGGCCGAGGTCAGCGCCGCCCGTTCGCGCTCGTTGAGCTGCTCCGCCGCGTGGCGCTCGCCGCTGCACAGCTTCGCGATTGCCTCGACATCGAGCCCACGCTCGAGCTTCAGCATGCCGAGCATGCGGGCGCGCGCTGTGTCGTCGCCGAGCAGATAGGTCGACGAAGCACGACGGCGCAACGTGTCGTAGACGAGGCCAGAGATCGCGGCGCGATCGCCGGAGCCGGCAAAGCGATGCGCGAGGCCCCACTCCTTCAGCGCCTGAGCAGCCGGCACGCGCATCGCATCGATCGACGCGATCACCTCGACGGCGGAAGCAATGCGAGCGGCAGGCGTCATGTCATCCCGATCGATTGGCCGCGACGGCCGCCGCTCATACCAGCACGCCGATCGCGAACCAGATCCACATGATCAGCAGCACGATGACACCGGCGAACCAGGCGAGCGACCGCGGCCGCACGTCGTTGGAGGTCACAAAGATGCCGGCATGAATGAACCGTGTCAGCACGAACACCCACGACAATAGCACGATCGCGAGATCGGCATGCCGCAGCGGCAGCGCCAGCGCGATCAGCACGTAGAACAGCAGCGGCACCTCGAACTGGTTGCTGAAGCAGTTCGCGATCTGCGTTGGACGCTCCGGCCAGTTCGGCTGGCGCAGCGCAATATCCTTGAGCTTCGTCTCGCCCGACCGGACGGCCCCGGTGCGCGCCGTCGCCATTGCAAACAGCAGCGCAAAGGTCAGTCCGACCTGCACGAAGAGCGGCAGCAGTACCATCCCGACAGTCACGGTCATCCTCCCCAACTCGTTCGGCTGCACATTATCGTTGCAACCGACACGCCGCCAGCGCCGCGCGATTCACCGCTCAAGATTAAGAAGATACGGCGCCAACGCCGCATCTGGACACCCCTCCGGCCCCCCGGTAGTTTGACCTGAAAGGCGGCCCTTCGGTTCCGCCCGAGGGGCCGCTCCATGACGATGATCACGTCCGATCGACAGACCGAGCCGCGCACGTGGGCGATCGTCGTGTGGGGCCTCTATATCGGCTGGTACTTCACCTTCGGCATCACCATGCTGGTGGGATTGATCATCGCCTACGTCAAGCGCCAGGAGCTCGCCGGCACCCCATTCGCCTCACACATGACGTCGGCGATCCGCACCTTCTGGATCTTCGTGATCGTCGGCGTGATCGGCTTCGCGCTGACCTTCGTCGGCATCGGCATTGTTATCCTCGGTCTGCTCGGAATCTGGCACCTATTCCGCATCATCCGCGGCATCGTGCGCGCGATCGATCGCCAGCCGATCGACGACCCGACCGGCTGGCTGTAGGTCTCTCAGCGCGCCCGCTAAGCTTTGTCGGGGCCGACACGCACGAGTTGCTTGCCGAAGTTTTCGCCGCGCAACAGGCCCATGAACGCCTTCGGCGCGTTCGGAAGTCCCTCGACCACGGTCTCGCGGTGCTTGATCTTCCCTTCCGCGAACCACTTCGTCATGTCGGCGATGAATTCCGGATAGCGCGCCGCAAAATTGCTGACGATGAAGCCGCGGATGGTCAGGCTTTTGACGAGCGCGTTGCGCAAGAGGAAGTTCATGCTCTTGGCGCCCTTCTCTTCCTCGAACGCGTTGTATTGCGAGATCAGGCCGCACACCGGCACGCGCGCAAACATGTTGAGCAGCGGCAGCACCGCCTCGAACACCGGACCACCGACATTCTCGAAGTAGACGTCGATGCCTTTTGAGCAAGCCTTCTTCAGATCGTCAGCCATGCTTGCGGAACGATGGTCGATGCAGTCGTCGAAGCCGAGCACGTCCTTGACGTAGCGGCACTTGTCGGGACCCCCAGCGATGCCGATCGCGCGCGCTCCCTTGATCTTCGCGATCTGGCCAACTGCAGAGCCAACGGCGCCGGACGCTGCCGCCACCACGACAGTCTCGCCGGGTTTGGGCTGGCCGATGTCGAGCAGCCCCGTATAGGCCGTCATGCCGGGCATGCCGAGGACACCTAACGCAGTTGAAAGCGGTGCGGCTTTGGGATCGATCTTGCGCAACCCCTTGCCGTCGGACAGGGCGTGGGTCTGCCAGCCGCCGCGGCCGAGCACGACGTCACCTGGCTTGAAACCATCGACGTTTGACGCCACGACTTCACCAACCGTGCCGCCTTCCATGACGTCATTGATCTGGACCGGCGCCGCATAGGATGCCGCATCGCTCATGCGGCCCCGCATATAGGGATCAAGCGACAGCCAGATCGTGCGCATCAACAGCTGCCCGGGACCGGTCGTCGGCACCGGCACCTCTTCGAGGCGGAAATTATCCGGCTTGGGTTCGCCGAGCGGGCGCGACGCGAGCACGATGCGTTGGGCTGATGCCATGGATGTTTCCTCAAATGCCGTTGTTGGCCCGAATGGACCTTGGGAACATTGATCTAAGGCTAGGTAGTCGCCCGCGCCCGAGCGCGCAACGGCTCCAATCCGCGCGGAACGCTGTGATCGTCTAGGCGCCGCCGGGATAGTTCGGCGCCTCGCGTGTGATCGTAACGTCGTGGACGTGGCTCTCGCGCAAGCCCGCGCCGGTGATGCGGATGAACTCCGCCTTTTGGTGAAACTCGTCGAGCGTGCGCGCGCCGACATAGCCCATCGCAGCGCGCAAGCCGCCGACCAGCTGATGCAGCACGTTGCCGACCGGGCCCTTGTAGGCCACTTGCCCTTCGATGCCTTCCGGCACGAGCTTCAGCGTGTCCTTGATATCCTGCTGGAAGTAGCGGTCCGCCGAGCCACGCGCCATCGCGCCGACCGAACCCATGCCGCGATAGGCCTTGTAAGAACGGCCCTGCCACAGGAAAACGTCGCCGGGCGTTTCGTCGGTACCCGCGAGCAGCGAGCCGACCATCGCGACGTCGGCGCCGGCGGCAAGCGCCTTGGCGAGATCGCCGGAATACTTGATGCCGCCATCGGCAATCACGGGAACGCCTGCCTTCTTCGCCGCATCGACCGCATCCATGATCGCGGTGAGCTGCGGCACGCCGACGCCGGCGACGATGCGGGTCGTGCAGATCGAACCGGGGCCGATGCCGACCTTGATCGAGTTGGCGCCGGAGTCGATCAAGGCGCGCGCGCCTTCGGTGGTTGCGACATTGCCGGCAATGACCTGCACGGCATTCGACAGCCGCTTGATGCGGTTGACGGCTTCCAGCACACGGGAGGAATGACCGTGCGCGGTGTCGACAACGACGATGTCGACGCCGGCATCGATCAGCTTTTCCGTGCGCTCGAAGCCGGTGTCGCCGACTGTCGTCGCCGCCGCCACGCGAAGCCGGCCCTGCTCGTCCTTGCAGGCGAGTGGGTGCGCGACTGCCTTCTCGATGTCCTTCACGGTGATCAAGCCGACGCAACGATATTCGGCGTCGACGACAAGCAGCTTCTCGATGCGATGCTGGTGCAGCAGCCGCTTGGCTTCGGCCTGGCTGACGCTTTCACGAACCGTGACCAGCTTCTCCTTGGTCATCAGCTCCGACACCTGCTGCTGCGGGTCGGTGGCAAAGCGCACGTCACGGTTGGTCAGGATGCCGACCAGCTTGCCGGGCCGGTGCGGCCGTTCACCGGTCACCACCGGGATGCCGGAGATGCCATGGTCCTTCATCAACTGCCGTGCATCGGCGAGCGTCGCTTCCGGACTGATGGTGAGCGGATTGACCACCATGCCGGACTCGAACTTCTTGACCTGGCGAACTTGTGCCGCCTGCATGTCGATGTCGAAGTTGCGATGGATCACGCCGATGCCGCCGGATTGCGCCATGGCGATCGCCATGCGTGCCTCAGTGACAGTGTCCATGGCAGAGGCAATCACGGGTATGTTCAGCGGAATCGCGCGGGTCACGCGCGAGCGCACGTCAGCTTCGGAGGGCAGAATTTCGGAAAGGCCGGGCTTCAGCAGAACATCGTCGAAAGTGAACGCTTCACGCAATTCCCGCGCCATCGCCAACTCCTTTGCCAGATCGGTTGCCCGGCCGTTTTACGATGGTGCGATCCACCCTCGGCTCACCATAGCGGCGGCCGCCGAATTGATCCCCATCGTTTGGATTGGCGAGGGTGGTTAGCATGACGATTTCGGGATTCCTAGTGCTGGGGCCCAAGAGATTGTGGTTTGGAGGCACTTTTCGCTGAAACTGACCGAATATCTGGTTTGCAAAACGGTAAAGATGACGCGCGCCCGGGAACGGCCTAGGACAGTGCGCGCGGCCCAAGTGGCTTGAGGCCCGGCCGCGCACCGACCCCACTCGCTGAGGCTCGCGCCGATGCAGACCCGTGCATCCGGCGCATTTTGATTTGGACGATGGACAAGCAACGGATCATCCCGCTGATCGTGGCAGCGGCCCTGTTCATGGAGAACATGGACGCCACCGTGATCGCGACGTCGCTGCCCGCGATCGCGGTCGACATCGGCACGAGCCCGTTGACGCTGAAGCTGGCGATCACGTCGTATTTGTTGTCGCTCGCGGTGTTCATCCCGGCAAGCGGCTGGACCGCGGACCGGTTCGGCGCCCGACGGGTATTCTCGATCGCGATCTGCCTATTCATGCTGGGCTCGATCGGTTGCGCACTCTCGACCTCGATCACCCATTTCGTGCTCGCCCGCATCTTGCAGGGCATGGGCGGCGCGATGATGACACCGGTCGGGCGGCTCGTGCTGTTGCGCTCGATCGACAAGAGCGCGCTGGTCGGCGCCATGGCCTGGGTCTCGACGCCCGCGCTGATCGGTCCGGTGCTCGGGCCACCACTCGGCGGCTTCATCACGACCTACGCGACCTGGCACTGGATCTTCATCATCAACATTCCGATCGGTCTCGTCGGCCTGTTCCTGGCACAACGCTATATCGATCCGATCCGCAGCGAGCGGCCGGATCCGTTCGACCTCAAGGGTCTCGTGCTCGCGGGTCTCGGCGTCGCCGGCCTCGCCTTCGGCTTGTCGGTCGCGGGCCTCAACCTGCTGCCGTGGCCGATCGTCACCACGCTTGTCGTGTTCGGCGCAGTGGCGATGGCGGCTTACCTGAGGCACGCCGAGACCAGTCCCGCCCCGGTGCTCGACTTCGCACTGCTGCGCTATCCGACACTGAACGCCAGCATCGTCGGCGGCTTCCTGTTTCGCCTGGGAATCGGCGCCCTGCCGTTCCTGCTGCCGCTGTTGCTGCAGCTTGGCTTTGGGCTGTCGCCGTTCCGCTCCGGCCTCGTGACCTTCGGTTCCGCGGTCGGCGCGCTCAGCATGAAGACGCTGGCGACGCGGTTGATCCGAACTTTTGGTTTCCGCAACATCATGGTGGTGAACGCAATCATCAGCTCGGCTTTTCTCGCCGTATGCGCACTGTTCACGGCCTCGACGCCCCTGACACTGATCCTGGTCATTCTCGTGGTCGGCGGCTTCTTCCGCTCGCTGCAGTTCACGGCGATCTCGACGATGGCTTACTCCGAGATCGATGCGGCGCAGACGAGCCGCGCCACCACGCTGGTCGCGGTCAACCAGCAGCTTGCGATTTCGGCCGGGGTCGCGGTCGGCGCATTTGTCGTCGAACTGACGCAACGGGCGCACGGCTCGGCCGACCTCGTCGTCAGCGATTTCGCACCCGCTTTTCTCGTGGTCGGCCTGATCTCGCTGTCGTCGACGTGGTGGTTCTATCGCCTGCCTGAAGACGCCGGCCATCAGGTGTCTGGCCGCAAGGCGGTGGAGATTTCGAGCCGCAAGCACCGTGTCGAGGCGATCGAAAAAGAGGCCGTCGAGACCACGATCGACATCCGCGATCAGCGGCTGGGGTGATCAGCGAAAAGCCAATTCAGTTCAGTTGTTTACGCAATTATACGTGCACATCCTAATACATTCCATAGTTGTATTCTGATAATATTGAAATCCTCGAAGGCAATCTCAATAAATCACTACGCTGCGGATCGACTGGCCTGCATGCATCAGGTCGAACGCCTTGTTGATGTCGGCAAGCGGCATGGTGTGGGTGATCATCGGGTCGATCTGGATCTTGCCTTGCATGTACCAGTCGACGATCTTCGGCACGTCGGTGCGGCCGCGCGCGCCGCCAAACGCGGTGCCCTTCCACGTCCGACCGGTGACGAGTTGGAACGGTCGCGTTGCAATCTCGGCGCCAGCCGGCGCAACGCCGATGATGATCGACTGACCCCAGCCGCGATGGCAGGCTTCCAGCGCCTGTCGCATCACCGTAACATTGCCTGTGCAGTCGAAGGTGTAGTCAGCGCCGCCGATCTGGTCGGCGCCCGACTTCGTCATGTTGACGAGATGCGGCACGAGATCCTTGCCGACCTCGTTCGGATTGACGAAGTGGGTCATGCCGAAGCGCTCGCCCCACGGCTTCTTGTCATTGTTGAGGTCGACGCCGATGATCATGTCGGCGCCGGCAAGCTTCAGGCCCTGGATCACGTTGAGCCCGATGCCGCCAAGGCCGAAGACAATCGCCTTGGCACCAGGCTCGACCTTGGCGGTGTTGAGCACCGCGCCAATGCCGGTCGTGACGCCGCAGCCGATGTAGCAGACCTTGTCGAACGGCGCGTCCTCGCGAATCTTTGCGACCGCGATCTCGGGCAGCACGGTAAAATTCGAGAACGTCGAGGTGCCCATGTAGTGATGGAGCTTTTTGCCGTCGAGCGAGAAGCGCGAGGAGCCGTCGGGCATCACGCCCTGCCCCTGGGTCGCGCGGATCGCGGTGCACAGATTGGTCTTGCGCGACAGGCATGACGGGCACTGCCGGCACTCCGGCGTGTAGAGCGGGATGACGTGGTCGCCCTTCTTCACCGAGGTGACGCCGGGACCAACGTCGACCACGATGCCGGCGCCCTCGTGGCCGAGGATCGCGGGAAACAACCCTTCCGGATCGGCGCCCGACAGCGTGAATTCGTCGGTGTGACAGATGCCGGTTGCCTTGATCTCGACCAGCACTTCGCCCTCGCGCGGGCCTTCGAGGTCGACGGTGGCGATTTCGAGCGGTTTACCGGCGGCAAAGGCGACAGCGGCACAGGATTTCATGGGGATCGATACTCCTAGGATCGGCTTGCTTCTCATACGATGACGCTTGACGCTGCGCAAAGGACGATGCTGCCAAGCTCATCATCCCCGGCGACCGCGCGGTCGAACTCCCGTGACGGTTGAACGACCAAGCGAACTCGTCCTATCATTTTTATCAGGGGAATCGGCGACGGTAGCTGGGGGATGACCTGATGAGCGCGAAATTTTGCGTTGCAGTTTTCGGTCTGCTCTTTTCAACTTCGCTTGCCTCGGCTGCTCCGCGGTGCGACGTACCGTTGATCAGAACACTCGATAATCAGACCGTCTCCGGCACGATGTATGCGACCAGTGGGCGGCCCTGCGGCATCGTGGTCCAGTTAACCAACGGTCCAATGTTCACTGCGGAGCTCGTGCAGAATGCTAAAAACGGCAAAGTGACCGTGGCTGGCGGCAAGATTGTTTACACGTCGCGACCCGGCTATGTCGGCGAAGACCAATTTGCCTACGCGCGTCGCGGAATGAACAACCGAAATGAGCCGGTCGTGCGGACTGTCAACGTGACTGTTCAAGTTGCGGCGGCGCCCCAAAACCCTGCGGGAACGGTTCCGAAAGCGCCGGCACGCCCTTGACGCTAGGCCGGCCCCCGAAACCCCGTTGCCAGCAGATAGCGTTCCGACGATTCCTGCCGGCTTGACGCCGGCTTGACGTGGCGGATGGTGGCGAAGTTTCTCTTGAGCTGCGCCAGCAACGCCGCATCGGCACCGCTCTGAAACACTTTTGCCAGAAAGGTCCCGCCGGGTTTCAGCACCTCACAGGCAAATTCGGCGGCGGCCTCGACGAGGCCGACCATGCGAAGTTGATCGGTCTTGCGGTGGCCTGTCGCGTTCGCCGCCATGTCGGACAACACGACATCGGCGCCGCCGCCGAGCATCTCGCGCAAGCGCACCGGTGCGTCGGCGTCGAGGAAATCCTTTTTCGCGAACTCGACGCCGGGGATCTCGCCCATGTCGAGCAGGTCGATTGCAACCACGCGGCCCTTGCCGTCGGCAGCGCCGACACGTTTCGCCGCAATCTGGCTCCAGCCACCGGGCGCGGCACCGAGATCGATCACCGCCATGCCGGGCTTCAGCAGCTTGTACTTGTCATCGATCTCTTTCAGCTTGAAGGCTGCGCGCGAGCGAAAGCCCTCGCGCCTGGCCTGCGCCACATAAGGATCGTTGAGCTGCCGCTCGAGCCACAGCTTCGACGAAAGCTTGCGCTTGCCACCGCTTCTGACGGTGACATGGAGCCGGCCGGTCTTGTCCTTGGCCATTTGCTAATCTTGCGCTGTCACGACGGCTTCAACACGCCGTCCTCACGCATCATCTGCACCAGCATGCCCTCGCGCAAGCCGCGGTCGGCGATGCGCAAACGCGGGCAAGGGAACGCAGCGCGGATGGCGTCGAGGATGGCGCAGCCGGCGAGCACAAGGTCGCCGCGCTCGGTGCCGATGCAGGCATTGGTGACACGATCCTGGTAGCTCATTGCGCGCAACCGCTGCACGGTCGCAACCACGTCGTGGTCGGTCATCCAGATGCCATCGACGCGGCGGCGATCGTAGCGCGGCAGGTTGAGGAAAATGCCGGCGACCGTCGTCACCGTGCCCGAGGTGCCCAGCAGGTGCACGCCGGCGAGATTGTCGCCATGGGCCTTGGCAAACGGCTGCAGGTGCGCGCCGACTTCGGCGACCATCGCGTCATAAAGGTCTGGCGTCACATCGGTGCCGCCATGGCGTTCGGCGAGCGTGACGACGCCGAGCGGCAGCGACACCCAGCCGGAGATTCTTGGCGCAGCGCGCGGATTGGCCGGGTCGCGATCGAGCCGAATGATCTCCGTGGAGCCGCCGCCGATGTCGAACAGAACGGCGCCGGTCGCCTGCGGATCGAGCAGCGGCAGGCAGCCGGTCACCGCCAGCATCGCCTCGGTCTCGCGGTCTATGACTTCGAGCGCGATGCCGAGTTCGTCCTGGACGCGAGCGCAGAACTCGCCGCCGTTCTCGGCGGCCCGGCAGGCTTCAGTCGCGATCAGGCGCAGCCGCGCCGCGCGCTTCGACCGGATCTTGTCGCGACAGACGGACAGCGCCGACAACGCGCGGGTCATCGCAGCATCGCTCATGCGGCCGGTCAGCGAGATGCCCTCGCCGAGGCGGATGATGCGCGAGAAGGAATCGATGACGCGGAACCCGTCATGGGTCGGACACGCGATCAACAGCCGGCAATTGTTGGTGCCGAGGTCGAGCGCGGCATAGGCGGTCGGCCGATCGGGCGCGCGATGGCGCACGTCAGCGGCCGAGGCGTCCGCGGGGCGCCGTGCCTGATCATCCATGTCAAATCGTTCCGATGCCGCGGGGCCTGAGCCAGATCGGCCGTGATCTCTCATTCCCGGCGAATTTAGCAGCGGCTTTCATTGACGCAACCGAGGTGCACGGGCGCCATACCGTCGGCGACATTGTCCGGCGGTGCCCGATTGCGCTATGCTTCGGCATCGCAACAAGCGGCCCATGGCCGCCTCATTTGCTCCCTCAAAAGCCCCGCCAAGACTGGAATAGCCATGCAGGATCGTTCGTTTCCGCAATCCGTCGAGAATTCTATTGCAGCGCAAAAATTCGGCGTCGGCCAGCCGGTGCTGCGCAAGGAGGACGACACTTTGGTGCGCGGCAAGGGCCGCTACACCGATGACGTCAACCTGCCCGGACAGGTCTACGGTGTGGTGGTGCGGTCGACTCACGCCCATGGCGTCATCAAGAAGCTCGACACCAGCGAAGCCAAGAAGATGCCCGGCGTGCTCGGGGTGTGGACCGGCGAGGACATGATCGCCGCCGGTTACGGCAACTTCGTCAGCCGCATGCCGCTGAAGAGCCGTGACGGCTCGCCGCTGGTACAGACCAACAAGCCGATCCTTGCCATGGGCAAGGTGCGCTTCGTCGGCGACCCGATCGCCTTCGTGGTCGCGGAAACCGTGAACCAGGCGCGCGATGCGGCCGAAGCCGTTGCGATCGACATCGACCCGCTGCCGGCGGTGACGCGGGCGGTCGACGCGATGAAGGCGGGCGCGCCGCAGCTCTATGAGGGCGTGCCGAATAACATGGTGCTCGACTATTATTATGGCGACGCCGACAAGACGAAGGAGGCGTTCGCCAAGGCCGCCCACACGGTCAAGCTCGACATCGAGAACACCCGCATCGTCGTCGCGGCAATGGAACCGCGCGTCGGCGTCGGCTTCTACGACAAGAAGAAGGACCACTACACGCTCTATGTGCCGACGCAGGGCGTGGCCGGCAACCGCGTGCTGCTGGCGACGCTCTTGAAGTGCAAGGCGGACCAGATCCGCATCCTCACCGGCAATGTCGGCGGCTCGTTCGGCATGAAATCCGTGAACTATCCGGAATACACCTGCCTGCTGCATGCCTCGAAGGCGCTCGGCAAGCCGGTGAAGTGGACCGACGACCGCTCCGGCAGCTTCCTGTCCGACAGCCATGGCCGCGCCAGCGAAGTCACGGCCGAGCTCGCGCTCGACGCCGAAGGCAACTTTCTCGCGGTGCGCGTCAACGGTTACGGCAACACCGGCGCCTATCTCTCCGGCGTGATGCCAAGCCCGCTGTCGCTCGGCATCGCGAAGAACATCGCGAGCGTCTACAAGACCCAGCAGATCGAGGTGAACATCAAGTGCGCGGTGACCAACACCAGCGTGATGGGCGCCTATCGCGGCGCGGGCCGGCCGGAAGCCAACTACTTCATGGAGCGGCTGATCGAGACCGCGGCCGAGAAGATGGGGATCGACAGCGTCCAGCTGCGCAAGAGGAACCTGATCAAGAGCGGACAGATGCCGTACGCTGCGGCATCCGGCATGATGTACGACTCCGGCGACTTCGCAGGCGTGATGAACGACGCGCTGAAGCTCGCCGATTACGCCGGCTTCGCCCGGCGCAAGCGCGAGAGCAAGCGCCACGGCAAGCTGCGCGGGATTGCGGTCGGCGCCTATCTCGAGGTGACCGCGCCGCCGAACAAGGAACTCGGCAAGATTACGTTCGACAAGGACGGCGGCGTCACGCTGGTCAGCGGCACGCTCGACTACGGCCAGGGCCATGCCACGCCGTTCTCGCAGGTGTTGTCGGACCAACTCGGCGTTCCCTTCGACAAGATCCGTCTCGTGCAGGGCGACAGCGACATCGTCCATGCCGGTAACGGCACCGGCGGGTCGCGCTCGATCACCGCCGCGGGTCAGGCGATTGTCGAGGCGTCCAAGCTCGTCATTGAAAAAGGCAAGGAAGCCGCCGCGGGCGTGCTCGAAGCCTCGGCCGGTGACATCGAGTTCAAGGGCGGCAACTTCCGCATCGCCGGCACCGATCGCGCCATCAACATCATGGACCTCGCGCAAAAGCTGCGCGACAAGTCGCCGAACGATGGCCCCTCGCCGCTCGACGTCGACCACGTCAGCGGCAACGTCGAGGCGACGTTCCCGAACGGCTGCCACATTGCCGAGGTCGAGGTCGATCCCGACACCGGCGCGATCCAGATCGTCAAATATACCGGCGTCAACGACTTCGGCGTGGTGGTGAACCCGCTGATGGTGGCGGGGCAGGTGCACGGCGGCGTCGCGCAAGGGATTGGGCAGGCGCTGATGGAATGCGTCAGCTACGACACCGACGGCCAGCCGATCACCGGCTCGTTCATGGACTATGCGATGCCACGCGCGGAAGACATTCCGCCGATGACGCTGGATACGCATCCGGCTCCCGCGACCACCAACCCGCTCGGCACCAAGGGCTGCGGCGAGGCCGGCTGCGCGGGCAGCCTGTCGACCGTCGTCAACGCGGTGGTTGACGCGCTGTCCGAGGTCGGCGTGCATCATCTCAACATGCCGCTGACGCCAGAGCGGGTGTGGCGGGCAATCCAGGACGCCAAGCCGCACGCGGCAGCGTAACGGAGGAAGCGATGGCAACGCTGACCGCGCCGACATCTGCAAGCGTGCCCCAGCCCAGCGCGGAGATGCGCGCGTCGATGAAGGTCGAGGAAGAGCTGCGCGCGCCCTATCCGGTGCCGAAGAACCTCGCCGAGGAGCGCGTGCTGCGGGCAAAGATCTGCGGTTACTGGAATGCAGGCACGCCGGAGCCGTACCGTACACACGAGCTCAGCGCTTCAGGTGAAGCCGGCCCGGTGCGGATGCGGGCTTATCGAGCGACGCCGAACGAGAACGCGCCGGTCATCCTGCAGATTCACGGCGGGGGCTGGGCGTTCGGCAGCATCGAGGAGACCGAGCCGCTGTCGCGTCACTTGGCGAAGGCAACAGGCGCTGTCGTGGTCTCGACCAGCTATCGCCTCGCTCCGGAGAACAAGTTTCCCGCTGGCCTGAACGATTGCGAGGCGGCGCTGAAGTGGATTCTTGCGAACGTTGGCGAGTCGGCGGCGACCCCAAAGCGCATCGCCGTCAGCGGCGGATCGGCCGGCGCGCAATCTCGCAGCAGCACTGGCGCTGCGCCACCCGACAAGATCAAGGCCGCGTTGCTGTTCTACGGCGTGCTTGGCAACAATTTTGATACGTCGTCCTACCTCGGCTTCGGCGATGGCAGCTTCGGGCTGTCGCGCGAACGTATGCAGGTGTTTTTCGATCACTATGTCACCGACCGCAAACATTACGACGATCCTTTTGTCACGCCGATGCTGGCCAATCTCGAGACACTGCCGCCGGCCTGGGTGTGCGCGGCCGAGTGCGACGTGCTGCACGATGATTCCGCGCAGTTCTACGCCAAGCTGAAGGCGCTGCGATCAGGTGATGAATTCGTCGTCGCCAAGGGCTGCACCCACGGTTTCATCAACCGCTTCCGCCATCTGCCGGCAGCGCTCGATATCACCAAGAGCGCGGCGGCATTTTTCAAGGCGAAGGTGTAGTGCCCTTCGTCGTTGCCGGGCTTGACCCGGCAATCCATCCTCTTGCGAAGAAAGATGGACCCGCGGGTCAAGCCCGCGGGTGACGCTAGTGCCCTGATAGAACCTTCGCCTTTACGCTGCCGCAGCCGCCTGTCGCGGCGCGTAGATCGCCGTGTGGAGCACATGCGCCAGCGGCGTCTTGCCATTGGCGACCACGAGGCAATCGAGATCGACCAGTTTGTGGCCCTTCTTGTCGTAGTTTCCGGTCACTTTCGCCCGCAGTGTCAACTCGTCGCCGACGTGGCCGGGCGCGATCTGCTGGATCGTGCTGCCGACGTGTATCCACGGCCCGAGCCGCACATTGTGGGTCAGCGCCCAGTTGGCCAGGCGCAGTAGCGTGCCGGGATGGATGATGCCCTCGCCTGCATAGATCGGATCAGCCTCGCGGATGTCCTTCAGATATTGCGCATGCAGCTCCGGCGTCACCTTGTAGGGATGAATCCCGAGCCACTCGCCGACCTTGTAGGACGACGCGCTGATGTCAGGCCGCCGGTCGTTCGCCGGCGGCGTCGAGGCCTTGAAATCGTCGATCGAGAATTTTGCAGGCGCCGGCAGCAACTTGGCGTGTCCGGTGCCGCAGACGATGCCGCGGCTGTCGATCTGGATGTCGAGACCGCCATTGGCCTCGGTCGCGGTCACGGTGGCGATCTCGCCGTCATAGACCGGCTTGAGGAAGCGGCCGTCCATCTCGCCACGCTCGAGAAATGCCCTGCCCCAGACCTGGAGCGGCACGTGGCTCATATAGGCGTAGACGTCGACTCCCGGCACCAGGCCGCCGGTGAAGCCGAACTGCTTCGCGACGGTGTCGTCATGCATCTTGTTCTCGGAGTGCTTTGCCGTGTTGTAGGCCTCGATGCTGTAGGCGCTGGGCTTTGCCGTTGTCATGGCCGCACTCCTCCTGAAAAGAAAAAATCAATCGTCTGCCGGCGCAAGGCCTCCGGCATCCGACAATAAATCCATGTGATGGTCGAGATCACCGAACATGGTCTGGATCGCCAGCAGCCGGCGGAAATAGTGGCCGGCCTTGTACTCCATCGTCATGGCGATGCCGCCGTGGAGCTGGATCGCCTGCTCACCGACGTAGCGCGAGGCCTTCGCGATGTGAACCTTGGCGCCGGAGATCGAGCGGCGCCGCTCGCTGTTGTCGGATTCGCCGGCCATCATGGTTGCCAGCATCGACATGCTGCGCGACTGCTCGACATTCATCAGCATGTCCACGGCACGATGCTGCAGCGCCTGGAACGTGCCGATCGGCCGGCCGAACTGTTCGCGGGTCTTCAGGTATTCGGTCGTAGTGGCGAGCATCTCGTCCATGCAGCCAACGGATTCGGAGATGATCGCGGCAATGGCGCGATCGACCACCCGCTCGATCAGGGGATAGGCGCGGCCGACTTCACCGATCACATCGTCGGCTGATACCTTAACGCCCTTCAGAACGATGTCGGCACCGCGATGGCTGTCCATCAGCGTGATCTGTTTGCGGGTCACCCCAGCCGCCTTGCCGTCGACAATGAAGAGGCCGATGCCGTCCTTGTCGCGCTGCTGACCGGACACGCGCGCGGTCACCAAAAGCTTGTCGGCGCTGTCGCCGTGCCAGACCACGGTCTTGACGCCGTCGAGGATGTAGCCGTTGCCGTCCTTGCGAGCTTTGGTCGCCACATCGAACATGTCGAAGCGCGACTGGCGCTCGGTGTGGGCGAACGCGAGCAGCAGCTTGCCCTCGGCAATCTGCGGCAGCATCGCCGCCTTCTGCTTGTCGCTGCCGCCTTCCTGGATGAAGCCGCCGCCGAGCACGACCGTCGGCACGTAAGGCTCGAGTGCGATGGAGCGGCCGAGCGCCTCCATCACGATCATGGTCTCGACCGGTCCACCACCGATACCGCCGTGCTTCTCCTCGAACGCCACGCCGAGCAGGCCGAGGTCAGCGTACTGCTGCCACATCTCGCGGCTCCAGCCGAGCGGCGACGCTGCAAAGGCTTTGCGTTTGGCGAAGTCATACTTCTCGGCGAGCAGCCGATCGACGCTGTCTTTCAATAGCTTCTGCTCGTCGGTGAGACCGAAATCCATTTCCACCCTCGTTGTCCGCGTCGCGATATGTGCGCGGTGCTCTTCTTGTCTTGGACGATCGTCTCCCCGCAGTCATCGCCCGGCTTGACCGGGCGATCCAGTATTCCGAAGCATCGCGAATTTCGACAAACGCTTCGGGTTACTGGATGCCCCGCTTGAAGCGGGGCATGACAACCGAGAGGGAGGAGCGGCGCGGTGAGCAACTCTGCCGCCGCGCCGCAAGTCGCAAAAAATCAATCCGGCGCCCAGACCGGGACCAGCGCGCCTTCCTTGCTCGGCTTGAACACGACGTGCACGGGCATGCCGATCTTCAGCTTGTCGAAGTCGCAGTCGACGATGTTGGTCAGCATGCGCGGACCTTCGGCGAGCGTGACATAGGCGAGCGTGTACGGCTCCGGCGACCGGCGCATGGTCGAGTGCGAGTAGATCACGCCCTTACCCGAGGCTTCCTTCCACTCGGTCTGGTCCGAGTAGCAGAACGGGCACAGCGAGCGCGGGTAGTAGTGGTTCTTGTTGCAAGCCTTGCAGTGCTTGAACAGCAGCTTGCTCTTAGCCGCGGCGTCCCACCACGGCTGGCTCTCGGCGTTGATGTTCGGCGCAGGAATAACGCGCACTTTGGTTTCGGTCGACATTATGCGCGCTCCATGATCAGGGTTGCACTTCCGTGACGAACTCCGAGCGAACCGCCGGTGCCGTGGGCGAGAGCGATGTCGCAGTTCTTCACCTGGACCTTCGGGTGGGCTTCGCCGCGCAATTGCCGGACGGCCTCGATCACCTTGGTGATGCCGCCGCGGTTGGCCGGATGGTTGTTGCACAGCCCACCGCCGTCGGTGTTGAACGGCAATTTGCCGACGCCCGAGATCAGGTTGCCGTCGGAGACGAACTTGCCGCCCTTGCCCTTCTCGCAGAAGCCGAGATCCTCGATCTGCATCAGCACCGTGATGGTGAACGAGTCATAGATCGACGCGTACTTGATGTCGGACGGCTTAACGCCAGCCTCGGCGAACGCGATCGGACCGGACCAGCGCGCGCCCGAGTAGGTCAGGTCGGTCTCGCCACCGGCCTGCCCCTTCGGGGCTTCGCCGGCTCCGATCACCTTGACCAGCGGCCGCTTCAGGCTTTTGGCCACCTCGGGGCTGGTGACGATCAGCGCGCCGCCGCCATCGGTGATGACGCAGCAGTCGAGCCGGTGCAGCGGATCGGAGATCATCGGGGAGTTGACGACCTGCTCGACGGTCACGACGTCGCGCAGGAATGCGTGCTCGTTGTATTGCGCGTGATGCGAGGCCGCGACCTTGATCCAGGCGAGCTGCTCGCTGGTGGTGCCATACTCGTGCATGTGGCGCATCGCGCACATGCCATAGGAGTTCGCGACCACGATGCCGCAAGTGGACTCAAACGACGCATCGGGCGCCGTCGGGACGACTGCGCGAGGCACGGGAGACGTCAGCGGCTTGCCGGCCAGCGTCACCAGCGCAATGCTGCACTTGCCGGCGGCAATCGCTTCCGCCGCATGCGCAACGTGCAGGATATAGGACGAACCACCGACATCAGTGGAGTCGATATGCTTCAGCTTGGTCAGGCCCATGTAGTCGGCCATGCTGAGCGGGCCCAAGCCCGGCGCGTCGCCGGCGCAGAAATAGCCGTCGATGTCGTCCTTGGTCAGCCCGGCGTCAGCCAGCGCCCCCTTGGCGGCTTCGGCATGAATTTGCGGGATCGATTTGTCCGGCGCCTTGCGCGTGGGGTGCTCGTAGGCCCCCATGATGTAAGCTTTGCCCTTGATACTCATTTAAGCTTGCCTGTCCTTGGTTGCCTGGTCTCTGTTGTTGTTCGGCCGTTCGATCTAACCACGGCATCCGCATCGCGCGCAAATGCCGCAGGCCCCCTCGCCTGTACCGACCTTTCTGTCACGCGCCCCTTCCGTCGGGGGAGACCGATATTTGCGTGAGCCTCGTGCAAAAACGGAATGGCTCAGTGCACTGGCCGTGCCGAAAATCGCATGCGATAGTCCCGCTAACAATTCGAGCGGGCTGCCGAACAAGAAACAAAACGGCGCGGCCGAGGCTTAGGGAGATCAGCGCATGGAAATGAGCTTCACGGCGGAGGACTTGAAGTTCCGCGACGAGGTTCGGGCCTGGATCAAGGCGAACCTGCCGGCCAAGCTGAAGCAAAAGCTGATCGACGGCGAGGTCCCCAACAAGCAGGACATCGTCGACTGGCATCGCAAGCTGAACGCCAAGGGCTGGGCGGTGCCGCACTGGCCGGTCGAATGGGGTGGCCAGGACTGGTCGACGATCAAGCGTTTCATCCTGCGCGAGGAGCTCGAAGCCGCGCCTGCCCCGCTGCCGAACGGGATGAACACCAACCTGTGCGGCCCGGTCGTTGCGCATTTTGGAACAGACGAACAGAAGAAGCGCTTCCTGCCGCGGATGGCCAATCTGGACGACTGGTGGTGCCAGGGCTTTTCCGAGCCCGGCTCCGGCTCCGACCTCGCCTCGCTCCGCACCCGCGCCACGCGCGAGGGCGACCATTACATCGTCAACGGTTCCAAGATGTGGACCACTAACGCACAACACGCGGACTGGATGTTCCTTTTGGTCCGTACCGATCCCAAGGCGAAGAAGCAGGAAGGCATCTCCTTCCTGCTGATGGACATGAAGAGCCCCGGCGTGACCGTACGGCCGGTCTACACCATGGAGGGCGGCGCCGAGGTCAACGAGTGCTTCTTCGAGAACGTCAAGGTTCCGGTCGATCAGCTGATCGGCAAGGAGAACCGCGGCTGGGACTGCGCGAAATTCCTGCTCGGCAATGAGCGCACCGGCGCCTCGCGCATCGGCTCGACCCGCGAGCGGCTAAAGCATCTGCGCAAGCTGGCGATGACCGAGATGAAGAACGGCAAGCCGATCATCGAGGATCCTTCGTTCCGCAGCCGGCTGACATCGCTCGAGGTCGAAGCCAAGGCGCACGAGATCACGACCATGCGCGTGCTCGACGGCGACTCGCGGAAGGACCGCGGCGATGCACCGAACCCGCTGTCGTCGCTGCTCAAGCTGCGCGCCAGCGAGATCCGCCAGGAGCTGACACATCTTTATGTCGAGGTGGCGGGCCCGGCGGCGCTGCGACTGTCGCTGACGCCCGAGCACGACATCGACGACGTCGCGCCGGACTGGGCTGGCCTTGCCACCGCGACCTATCTCAACAACCGCAAGGTCACGATCTACGGCGGCACCAGCGAGGTGCAGCACAATATTCTCGCCAAGGCGGTGCTCGGCCTTTAGGGCCGGACACCAAGCAAACCATCCTGGAGGATTGCAGGACAATCAAGCCAGGTTCGAAGCGGCCCGAAAAAGCCGCTCGTAACAACAGGAGGACGGAATGACGAAGTCGGGCAGCGATATCTCACGGCGCGCGTTCGTTGGCGGATCGGCGGCGCTCGCCACGGTCGGGCTGCCCGCCGGGGCGGCCCGCGCACAGGGCGAGGCCCCGACGCCAAAGCGCGGCGGTATCCTGAAAATCTCGGCCTATCTGAACCCGACCAAGCTTGACCCCGTCACGGGCAACGGCGGCCAGGACCAGACGTTCCTCTGGACCATGTTCGACACGCTGACCGACTTCGAGCCGGCCACCATGAAGCCGAGGCCGGGGCTTGCGAAGTGGAGCTATCCCGATCCGAAGACGATGGTTCTCGAA
Organism: uncultured Alphaproteobacteria bacterium; assembly: GCA_963763485.1. Classification (GTDB taxonomy): domain Bacteria; phylum Pseudomonadota; class Alphaproteobacteria; order Rhizobiales; family Xanthobacteraceae; genus CAWCKS01. Next base: position 22,131 of record CAVXOW010000006.1, read on the forward strand.
CTCAACCCCAACATCATGTTTCACGACGGCACGCCGTGCGATGCCGAGGCGGTGCGGTTCAATCTAGACCGATGTCTGAACTTCAAGCTGTCCGCGGTCAAACCGGACCTTTCCAGCGTCGCATCGATGGAGACCGATGGGCCGCTGAAGGTTATCCTGCACTTGAAGAACCCGGATACCGCGCTGCCGCTGATCCTGTCCGAGCGCACCGGCATGGTCGGCTCGCCGACGGCAATCAAGTCGCTCGGCGACGACTACGATCGCAAGCCATGTGGCACCGGACAGTACAAGTTCGTCAGCTGGGCCGATGGCGATCGCGTCATCGTCACCCGCAACGAGAGCTACTGGAAGAAGGACCAGCCCTATCTCGACGGCATCACCTTCCGCATCATCACCGATTATGCGGCAGGCGCCCGCTCGGTGAGCGCCGGCGAGAACGACCTGATGTATCTCGTGCCGCCACGCCTCTTCACGCTATTGAGCCGGGATCGCAATCTGACCGTCATCAAGGCGCCGTCGGTTCGTACCATGAACCTGTACTTCAACTACAGTCGCGGTCCCCTCGCCAACGTCAAGGTGCGCCAGGCCATCAACTACGCGATCGATCGCGTCGGCTTTGCGCGGGTTACGACCGACGGCACGGGCGAGCCCTCTGGCTCGATGATCATACCTCAGCACTGGGCGGCGGATCCGGAAGCGATCAAACGCTATCCCTACGATCCGGCGAAGGCCAAGGCGCTATTGGCCGAGGCCGGCTATCCGGACGGCTGTGAGCTTGAAATGATCTTCCTGCCCGACGCCGAGTATCGCAAGCGCGCAGACATCATGATCGACAACCTCGGCAAGGTCGGCATCAAGATCAAGCCAAACCCGATGCAGCAGACCAACCAGTACTTCAATTCGGAGAAGAAGGGCGACATGTACCTGGTCGCCTGGCCCGGCAAGCCGGACATGACGCAGACCTACGCGCTGCTCTTCGCCCAGAATTCCTACTACAATCCGTCGGGCGCCAGCGTCATCAACAACGTCGACGACCTCATCAACGCCACGCGGACCTCCGAGGAGCCTTGACGTCCGCAAGGCTGCGTTTGCCAAGTTGATCGAGGCCGAGCGCGATGTGGCGTCGTTCGCCCCCATTTGCTCCGAGCAAATCGTCTACGCCATGCGGACCAAGGTCAAAGGCTTCGAGCCGAGCTTGCTCGGCAAGCCGAAATTCAACGGAGTTTGGCTGGACACATAACAAGAAGGGCTGAAACAGACGGCGATCAAGCCGCGCCCCTCGTCACGATGACATCGGGAGGAGGAAGCGATGACGACAGCGGAATGGAATCGCGTTGGCGCGATCAGCCGACGGACCTTCGTCGGCGGAGCCCTGGTGGCAGCAAGCGGCGTCGGCGCACATGCGCAAACCGAAGGCGTGACGCCCAAGCGCGGCGGCATCCTGAAGGTCTCGACCTATCTCAACCCATCGCGGCTCGATCCCTTCACCGGCAGTTCTGCCGTCGACCAGACCGTGATGTGGTCGATGTTCGATACGCTGGTCGACTTCGACCAGAACATGAAGCCGCGGCCGGGCCTTGCGAAGTGGCACTACACAGATCCGAAGACGCTGGTGTTCGAGCTGTTCCCGAACATCACCTTCCATGACGGCACGCCGTGCGACGCCGCGGCGGTCAAGTGGAACCTCGACCGCGCCATGACTTTCAAGCGTTCGGTGGTCAAACCCGACATGGTGAGCATCGCGTCGATCGAGGTCACCGGCCCGCTCACGGTCGCGCTGCACCTGAAACAGCCTGACACCGCGATCCCGCTGATGTTTTCGGACCGGCCGGGCATGATGAGCTCGCCGACAGCGGTCCAGGCGCTGGGCGATGACTACGATCGAAAACCCTGCGGCACCGGCCAGTTCAAGTTCGTCAGCTGGGCCGACGGGGACCGGGTCATCGTGACGCGCAACGAGAACTACTGGAAGAAAGGCCTGCCCTATCTCGACGGCATCACCTTCCGCATCATGACCGACTATTCGGCTGGCGCGCGCGCCGTCTCGGCCGGCGAGAACGACTTCATGTTTCTCGTGCCGCCGCGGCTGATGAACGTGATGAAACGCGATGCCAATGTGAACGTCGTCCGTCACCCGTCGATGCGGATCATGAACATCCACTTCAATCGCAGCCGCGAGTCACTGAAGGATGTCCGCGTCCGCAAGGCGATCAACTACGCAATCGACCGCGTCGGCTTTACGCGCGTGACCACCGAAGGCACCGGCGACGTGGTGTCCTCGCTGATTCCGCCGCAGCACTGGGCCAACGACCCGACCTACAAGAACCCGTACCCCTATGACCCCGACAAGGCGAAGGCGCTGCTCAAGGAGGCCGGCTACGGCAACGGCCTCGAACTGGCTATGGTGATCCTGCCCGATGCGGAATATCGCAAGCGCGCCGACATCGCGATGGACAACCTGAGCAAGGTCGGCATCAAGATCAACCTGATGCCGGTGCAGCAGTCCAACAACACCTTCATCGACCGGCAGCAGGGGGACCTTTATCTGGTGGCGTGGCCGGGGCGCCCGGAACTGACCCAGACCTATTTTCAGCTGTTCTCGAAGGACAGCTACTACAACGTGGCGCACGACACGCCGCTCGAGAACATCGAGGAGCTGATCAACGCCACCAGGCTTTCCGAAGATTTCGGCGAGCGGCGCAAGGCATTCAGCGCGCTGACGAAAGCCGAGCGGGAGTATGCGATCTACACGCCGATTTGCGCGGAACAGGTCGTCTATGCCTGGCGCAAGAATGTGAAGGGGTTTCAGCCGACCTTCATGGGCAAGCCGAAGTTTGACGGTGTGTTCTTTGCGTAACGGCTGAGCTAAATAGACTGGGCGTTCGTCGAGCAGCGGGTCCGCGCGAATGCGCGGGCCCGTTTGCTTGTTGTGAAAAGAAGAAACGGAGAAGCACAGGTGTCCGAGGAAGTCTTTGCCGGCCTGAAGGTGATCGACTGCGCAAGCTACATAGCCGCTCCTGCGGCGGCGACGGTGATGAGCGATTTCGGCGCCGAGGTGATCAAGATCGAGCCGCTCACCGGCGATCCCTACCGCACGCCCGGCCAGCCGCCGGCTGGCAACCGCGCGCCGGTCAACCCGAACTGGCTGGTCGACTCGCGCAACAAGAAGAGCCTTGCGCTCAACCTGGCGAGCGAGGCCGGACGGAACATTCTTCACAAACTGGTCCGCGGCGCCGACGTGTTCCTCACCAACTATCCACCTAACGTGCGCAAGCGGCTCAAGCTCGCTTACGAGGATATCGCGCCGCTGAACCCGCGGTTGATCTATGCCTCGTTCACCGGTTTCGGCGAGACCGGCCCCGACGCCGACAAGCCCGGATTCGACGCCACCGTGTGGTGGGCGCGCAGCGGCATCATGGACCTTATTCGCTATGGCGACGCCGCGCCGGTGCGCTCGCCGCCGGGCATGGGCGATCATCCCTCGGCAATGGGTTTTTACGGCGCGATCGTCACTGCGCTGTACAAGCGCGAGCGCACCGGCAAGGGCAGCCATGTCGGTTCGTCGCTGTTGATGAATGGCATCTGGGCCAACGCCTGCTCGGTGCAGTCGGCACTGTGCGGCCAGGACGTCGACCGCCTGCCCGAACGCTCGCAGCATCCGATGCCATGGCGCAACTGCTACCGCACCAGCGACGGCCGCTGGCTGATGCTGTCGATCGTACACAACGACGACCGCTGGGCGACGTTTCGCGGAGCGGTGCAATCGGAATTGCTCGACGATCCGAGATTCAAGGATACGCCGAGCCGGCGTGAGAATGCGGTGGCGTTGACAGCAACACTGGACCGGATTTTCGCGCAGCGGCCTGCGGCCGAATGGGAAAAAATCCTCGACGCGCACGGCGTGGTGTTCGGCGCCGCGCACAACGTGTTCGACGTGGTCAAGGACGAGCAGGCGAAGATTTCGGGCGCGCTTGTGCCGGTTGCCGATGGTTCAATACTGACGGTGTCGAGTCCGTTCTGGATTGCCGACGAAGCCAAGATGCCCGCGCAGCGCGCGCCCGAAAAAATCGGCCAGCACACGGACGCGGTGTTGGCCGATGCGGGCTACGCCGCCGACGAAATCAGGGCGTTTCGAGACAAGGGCGTGGTTGGCTGACCACCGGTGACGCGCAAGTGATTGAAAATTTGCGACTTATCCGGATTTTAGGGGGAGTTCTCGTCCGCTCTCAATGATTGTATTCTATTTTATATTCAATCATAGGAAGTACCACCTTCGCGGTCATATGCGGGCTTGACCCGCGTATGATCTCTTAAGGCGATGCATTGCCGGATCAAGTCCGGCAATGACGCAGTCTCCAACGCAACGAACCCCTCACTCCATCATCACGATCTCGCTGAGCTTGCCGCCCTTGGCCGCCGTGGCTTTCAGCAACTCGGACGGCTTCCAGCGCGCGCCGAGCTCGTTGTGCCAGCGCACGATCTGCTCATAGACCTCCTTGGCGCCGATGCTGTCGGCCCAGAACATCAGCCCGCCGCGATAGCGCGGGAAGCCGAAGCCGTAGAGCCACATCACGTCGACGTCGCTGGCGCGGCGAGCTTTTTTCTCCTCGAGGATCTTGCAGGCCTCGTTGACCGAGGCGAACAGGCAGCGGCGCAGGACGTCGTCATCGGTGAACGACCGCTGCTTGATGCCGAGGCTCGACGTCACGTCCTTGATCACCTGCGCCACCACCGGGTCGGGATGCGGCGTGCGATCGCCCTTCTCGTAGCGATACCACCCTGCCCCGGTCTTCTGGCCGAAGCGGCCCATTTCGCAGAGCTTGTCGGCGATCGGGTTCTTGCGGAAGTTCGGGTCCTCCGCCGCTTTCCGCTTGCGCACCGCCCAGCCGATGTCGAGCCCGGCGAGGTCGCCGACGGCGAACGGCCCCATCGGGTAGCCGAAATCGGTCAGCGCCTTGTCGACTTGTTCGGGCAGCGCGCCCTCCTCAATCAGGATACCGGCTTCCGCGCTGAACGGGCCGCGGCTGCGGTTGGCAACAAAACCGTCGGTATTCCCCGCCCACGCCGACACCTTGCCGATCTGTTTTCCCAGCTGCATGGTTGCCGCGATCGTCGCGGCTGAGCTCTTGGTGCCCTCCACCACTTCGAGCAGACGCATCACGTTGGCCGGCGAAAAGAAGTGGGCGCCGGCAACGTCCTCGCGCCGCTTGACGTCGCCGCCGATCTTGTCAATGTCGATGGTCGAGGTGTTGGACAGGATTAGCGCGCCGGGCTTCATGACCGCGTCGAGCTTGCGGAACACCTCCTGCTTGACGGAAAGCTCTTCGAACACCGCCTCGATCACGACGTCGGCCTGGCCGATGTCTTCATATTTCGTGACCGGCTCGATCAGCTTCAGCCGCTCGTCCATCTGCGCTTGCGTGATGCTGCCGCGCTTGACCGCAATGGCGTAGTTGTCGGTGACGCGCTTCATGCCGCGGTCGAGCGCCTCCTGGTTCGCGTCGAGGATTTTCACCGGCACGCCGAAATCGACGAAGCTCATGGCGATGCCGCCGCCCATGGTGCCGGCGCCGATCACCGCGCCCGATTTTATTGTCTTCGGCTTGGCCCCGGCCGGCAGGTCGGGCAGCTTGCCGGCGGTGCGCTCGGCGAAGAAGGCGTAGCGCAGCCCCTTCGATGCGTCGGAGTTCTCCAGCGGAGCGAACAGGTCGCGCTCGCGGATCAGCCCCTGCTCGTATGGCAGTGTCACCGCCGCCTCGACGGCGGCGATGCAATTCTCGATCGCCGGCTGGCCCTTGGCGCGGCGCGCCACGCTTTTCCGCATGGCGTCGAACATCTTCGGGTCGTTCTTGTACTCGTCGAACTTGTTGGTCATCTTGCTGACCACGGGCATCGGCCTGACGTCGGCGATTTTCTTCGCAAACTTGACAGCCTCCTTGCGCAGGTCGGCATTGTCGTCGACCACGTCATCGAGGATGCCGTAGCCCTTCGCCTCATCCGCCGGTACGTGGCGGCCGGTGACGATCATGTCGAGCGCGATCTTCGGACCCGCGAGCCGCGGCAGCCGCTGTGTGCCGGCGCCGCCCGGCAACAGACCGATCAAGACTTCCGGCAGGCCGACCTTGCTGGCGCGCTTGGCGATCCGGTAGTTGCAGGCCAACGCATGTTCAAGCCCGCCGCCGAGCGCAAAGCCGTGGATCGCAGCGACGATCGGTTTGGTCGAGCGCTCCAGAATATCGACGGTGCGCTCACCCACCGCAGCGCGCGGCCGGCCCTTGCCAAATTGGCGGATATCGGCGCCCGCGATGAACGACCGGCCCGCGCCGATCAGCACCATCGCCTTCACGGAAGAATCCTTCTCGCCCTTGGCGAGCGAGGCCAGAATGCCTTCGGGCACGCCGGGGCTCAGCGCGTTGACCGGGGGGTTATCGACGGTGATGACGCCGATACCGTCTTCGACGTCGAAATGGACGAGTTCTTTCTCACTCACGGGCGCTTCCTCGTTGCTTGTGCTCTTGTTGAGCCGGAGCTTACGAGCAGGCGCTTGCCGCGCAAGCGCAAATAATCACGCCACCCGTGACGGCGGGGAATGACTAGGGCGCGGACTTGTCAATCGGCTTGATCGACCCGACCAACGTCCGCTTGTTCCCCAACAGCGGCAGAAGAGCGGACATCCGCTTTTGTCTGGTTTGTGCCAATCGGCGATATCGCTCGCTTGGCTTGGTATGAAAGAGGCCGCCAAGTGAGGCGGCCTCTTTGTTCGCCTAAGGGTGGGGGAACACTTAGGTTACAAGCGCTTGGCTTCCGGGGGTGCGGAGTGTCTTCGCCAGCGCCAACAAGTCTTCGGCGAACATCGTATTGTAGGTTCGCTTTGCGGGGTCGCCCGCAAGCTTGGAAAGAAGTGCGGCCTCTGCGGCCCTTCTCTCAAGTTGCTCGACGCGTTTTTCAACCTCGGTCATGATGCTGTCCCGTTTGTTCGGGCGGGAGTGCAATCGGTCTCCCTGTCAAAGATAAGGTCAGAAGGGCCTCGCGGCGATAGCCGCGATCTAGCTTTTCGTTCGCGCTGCGCGCTTGGCCCTTTCTAGCGCCAGCAGCCGTTCGATCTGCTTTCGCTTGGCTGGATCGCTCTCAGACTTAAGCGCCACCTCGAAACGATCGATGTTCAGGCCTTCAAGAAAGATGTTCAAACCATCATTGTCCATTGGATAGCTCCCAACCGGCTGGTTGAAATGTGGTGCCCCAATTCCTGGAAGGGCCGAGGAAAATCGCTCAACTCCGTACAAATACGGAGTTGAGCGATTGCCGCGACATTGGATATGGAAAAATTCATGACTACTTTCGTTTATCGATGCTCCGTATTGGGCCTAAATGTGCAAGGCTACGTCGCCGATGATCCGTCGGAGACAGCCGAACGTGATCGTTATCGAACCATCGTTTGTGATGGCTGCGGCTATCCCCATCTTGTAGACCCCGTCACCGGCAAGACGCCTCTCGACGGCAGAGACGAATAGAGCCGCTTGCCTAAGATGCCATTCATCGTCTCGCGATTTGATCCGAGAAGCGAGCTGTATCACCTTGGCGCGAGATCGCCGCCGCCGGAATTTCATAAGGACGCGCTGCGAAGGGTGAGTTCGTTCTTTCAACTCGCCAGCGTAGGTAATACCAGCGCGTCGATCCAACCTAAGTGTTGGGCAAGAGATCGCTGTCCCTCAGCCGATCGGCGATGGCTCGATACTCGTGCGCTAGTTCTTCGTTTTCCGCTTGAGCATCAGGATCGATCGCAAGCCGCGCGATCAGCAAGCATTCCGCTGCGCAGCGTTCCAGTGTTTCGACTTTCCGCAGAAGTTCGTCCATAACGGAGCCCGCCTTCTTGCTGCAGGCGGGAGCTCAACGGTCTCTCGGTCGCCGATAGAAGCCAGACTGGTCGTTCGGCGATGTATCGGACTGTGATCCTCAACTATGACGGTAGCAAGTCTTTTGTCGGCCTCCCGACATTGTGAAATTGGGACAGCAGGATAGACGCTTTGGCCTATGTCTGAGATGGGTCAACCGCGTCGTTTTGAGCGAGTGCCGATCACTTCCGTTGCTCACCCAACACCGGACGCATCGTCGCACCGCGTGACCTGATGCCAAATGCTGCCAAGACCGGACATTGTCGCTCCCTTAGCACCCGGACGACGCCGGGGCTTTCCTAGCTCGACAGATTCAACATCGCTTCAGAGGACCTCTCGGCCTGCGGCCTCAACTAATGTCGTGCAGCAGCACGACACCACCGCGAGGATGCGATCACACATCGTAACGATAGCGCTTCACAGCGTCTTCGTTCCATTCGATGCCGGCGCCGGGACGGTTCGGGATCACGAGCATCCCGGAATCGAGTTCAAAGGGTTCCAGCACAACGGGATCGGCCCAATCCTGCCATTCCAGCCAGTGGGCAGTTTCCGTAACGCGCATGAGATGAGCGGAAAATTCCGGATAGAGATGCGTCGACATCTCGATTCCGGCGGCGCCGGCGATCGCGGCGGCACGGAGCCAGCCGGTCACTCCGCCGATCCGCATCAAATCGGGCATGACAAAGTCGCCGGCGCCGGCGGCAAGCGCTTGCGTGAGTGCGCGCGGGCCATAGAAATTCTCGCCAAGCTGCACCGGCGTTTTCAACTCACGCGTCAACTGTGCATAGCCGGCAAGGTTGTTGTACGTGATCGGCTCCTCGAACCAGTAAAGGTCTTGACCATCAAGGGCGTGACAGCGATGCAATGCGTCGCCAAGCGTCAATCCTTGATTGAAGTCGACCATCAACTTGATATCGGCACCGACGCGCGCGCGCACCTGATCGATCGCCGCCACATCGTCACTCAAACGCTCGCGACCAAGACGCAGCTTCAATCCCTTGAACCCTCCTTCCGCCACCAATGCCTCAGCCTCGTCGGCAAGCGTGCCGACCTCGGTGAGCCAAAGACCGTTGCTGTTGTACGCAGGGACGCTGCCAAGGGATCCGCCGATAAACACAGACAAAGGCAGATTGGCTGCCTTTGCCAGCGCGTCCCATGCAGCCATGTCGAGACTCGAGACCGCAATCAGGGACATACCTTCGTAGCCCACGAGATTCAGCGATCGATGTCCAGTGTGGAAATCGTCAATCGGGGCGACCTGCTTGCCGAGCCGCGCGGCAGCAATATCTCGGATCGCAGGGATCAGGTAACGCAGCGACTGACTGAGATATGGCTCGAGATAGCTGCGACCGGTGATGCCCTGATCGGTATGCAAATCGATCAGGATCATCGGCCAATGATCAAAGAAACCGACCCTGGACACGACCTTGCGGCGCAGCGGCACCAGCACGGCGCGGACATCGACCGATCTGAGCGTCAGCCTTTCGAAGGTCATGGTGCGCTCCTGGTTGTGCGGGACGTGCGCGTGAACGCTCCTCAAGGCCATTTCAAGCGCGGCCTGCGTCGTTGTAAATTCACTATGCAGTATACAAACGGAGGCCCTCGTGCCGCGGTCGGGTGAACAGACACGAGAACGAATCCTGGACGGCGCTTATCGGCAGTTTCGGCAGAAGGGATATACCCGCGTCAGCATGGACGAAATTGCCGCCGCGACCAAAGTCACCAAGCGAACTCTCTACTATCACTTCGAGAGCAAGGATGCGCTGCTGGCATCCGTGCTGGAAGCCCAGCATCAACTGGCGCTGGCGGCTTTCAGAACCTTTGGGGATCAGCTGTCGGGATCACCGCAAAAGATTGTCGACGCGTTGTTCAGGGATCTCGCGGTCTGGGCCGACACGCCGCGCTGGGCGGGCTCCGGTTTTACACGCCTCGTCGTCGAGCTTGCGGACCTGCCCGGGCACCCCGCCCGCCTGATCGCGCGCCGTCACAAGGCCATGCTCGAGGCGCATTTCGCCGACGTCCTGCGCAAGGCCGGCGTTGCGCGGCCTCGCGAGCGGGCTCGGGCAATCTGGCTGCTTTCGGAAGGCGCGATCTCACTGATGCTGGTGCACAACGACCGGAGCTACGTGCGGGCGGCAGCGACTGCGGCAAAGGAGCTGCTAAGATTGCCCACCCGCTAAGGGTCGTGTTTTTTCTTAGGCAGCGACAGGAGCACCTTGATGGCATTGGACGATCGCTTGCGCGGAACGCTCAGTCTGCCGGTCATCTGCGCGCCGATGTTCCTTGTGAGCGGCCCTGATCTGGTTCGCGAGGCCTGCAAGGCAGGCGTCATGGCCGGCCTGCCGGTTCAGAACACGCGCAGCTTCGAAGAGCTCGAAGCCTGGATGACGGATATCCGGGCGAGCCTCGATCGTCACGCCGCCAAGGCGCACGCGTTGGCCCTCTCGCCGTGAACTTCGGCGCCCGGTTCCCGCAGGATCAAATCGCAAAATACTTCGGGCTCTGTCAGCGGTTCGGTGTGGACTACATCATCACCGTTGGCGGCGATCCGACGGCAATTACCGTACGGGCGCACGACGCCGGCATGAAGGTATTTCACGACATCACGAACATGCGTTTCGCCGAGAAAGCGATCAAAGCCGGCGTCGACGGGCTGACCTGTATCGGCGCGGGAGGCGGCGGGCACTCCGGCACCATCAGCCATCTGGCGCTGATCCGCAGCGTGCGGGCGATCTTCAACGGCACGATCATCATGGCCGGCGCGATTTCGGATGGCGCGACAATCCGGGCCGCGGAGATTCTCGGTGCGGATCTCGCCTATATGGGCACGCGCTTCATCGCCACGGTCGAGTTGATGGCGCCACAAGAGTACAAACAGATGATCGTCAGCCAGAGCTCGGCCGACCTCGCCTACACCGGCAAGGTCGCCGGCGTTCCGGCCAACTGGCTGGTTGCCTCGCTGGAGCGGGTCGGCCTTGATCTTGCCGAGATGCCCGAGACGCCGGCCGGCAGCAAACGCCACGACAATCTTCCCGAGCATTTGCGCCCATGGCGGGACGTCTGGAGCGCCGGTCAAGGCATCGATGTGATCGATGATATTCCGACGGTCGAACAACTCGTCCGGCGATTGCGCGAGGAGTACGTGACGGCTTGTGCAACACCCAGCATGGCTGAAGCGGCGCGGCTTGCCGTCTGATTGTCGAACGCCAGCCGTCGCGCGCGCACGCGCCAGTCAAGACCGCAAGCGCAACCGAATTTCGGTGCTCGCAAAGGAGCGATCCGCGGTCAGCATGACAATGTCGACCATCTGAAACGATTTCGGCGGGTCGTAGACATATTTGAGATGCGACATTCCGGTGGTGAAGTCCGGCGTGATGTCGAAGTCGCCGGATTGCAGGGCGACGTACATCAGCTTTGCCGCGTCTTGGTTGCTCAGCTGCGCATGAAGAAGCGCATCGATCAACACCGCGAGCGTCATGCCGTCCTTCAGCATCAGCCGCGCGACGTCGTCGCCGTAGTGCTGTCGCAAAGCGCCAGCAATCGTCCCAACCGCGTGCGGGTCACGCATCCCCGGGCTTCCCGTCACAAGCCCCCACACCAGTCTAGCAGATGCGGCGCCACGGCCGAAACTGTCTGCTGCAACTCGTCCGGCGATTGCACAGGGAACTCGTAAGCGGCTTACTCGACACCCGGCATGGTCAAATCAGCGTGCCGCATTTGATCGACTGGCCGCCAGTTGAGCTTTCAAGTCTGCAGCCGTCCGGCGATGCAATTCGATTGCCCGTTGGCGCAAATGGCTGACTTCCACCAGCGCGTCGCACCGCAGCGGACCAGGCGGAACTTTGCTTGCAGCGCGCAAGATTTGCAGGACGCGCGCTTCAAGGGCCGCCGGGCTTTCGGGGGCAAGGGGCGCAACTGCGGTTTCCGTTGGTATCTCGTCGGGCACCAGCTTGGCAGCGTCCGACCTGAAGGGAAATTTCGCCGCGCCGGCTCGCAAGCCCCGTGCCATGCCCTTGAATGGAAAGGATTGCAGCAATCGCAGCATGTCTGTCCGGCCTCCGGTTCCGTATTGGCTTCACGGTCGGTTTTGATTCCGGCGCGGACATGACGATTTTGCAGCCGCCAAGCGGCGGTTTGGCTCAATGCAACCGCCTTGGAAGGCTACTCGTCACAAGTTCCCGGACAATCGGCGAGGTCGCTGTTCGCCTCGGGCATCATGCTCACCCTCAAGAGAGGGGGCCGTCGCTGGGTGGGAAAAGGGGATTGGAGACCCAACGACGGCTTACTCGCTACGCGCACCTTTGGAGTGCGACCTGATCGTCCGCTAGTCCGATTAACGAGCGCTGAAGAAATGGCGGCAGTTGTGTGGCGGAGTCCTCGCAAAAAAGGCACGCGTGGCGGTTCCGCCGCCTACGTCCCTTGCGTCACCGGCTGGTGGGCACCCTTCTCAATACGACGGCTTCGACACGAACGGGGTCAGCTGGATCTCGTGAGTTCAGCACGACGGATGCTGGGTGTGCAGATAGAAAAAGGCATCCGCAATCTTCGCCGGATCAATCAAGAGATTTGGATTGGCCTGAGCTGCTTTCATGGCCCGTGTGCCGGGTGAGTTGATGGTGCCGTCGATGACGACGTTGGCGATGTGTACGCCGTGTTCGGAGTATTCTTCGGTCAGGACCTGCGCCAGCGTGCGCATCAGGACGCGCGGATAATACAGGGAGCCGCCAGTCTGCCGCTTCCGTCCGCGCAACGAGCTCGAATTGTTGGAGAAGAAGAAGGAGCCGGAACGCTTCTTGCGCATCGCGGGCAACACCTCCTTCGCCACCAGGAATGGGCCACGGCAGGCGATGTTGATCGCGGTTTCGAAGATCTGGTCCGGAATGTATTCGAGCAGCTCCATGCCGGCCGGAAGTTCTCGCCCCTCAAGATAGCCCGCGTTGTAGACAACCGCATCCGGATCGCCGGCGTCCTGGTTGATCGAAGCGAACGCGGACGCGATGGATTTTGGCGAGGTGAGATCCAATTCAACGATCATGCACGCGCCGCCCTGATCGGCGATCGCCTTGGCGAGCGGCGTGGCATTTGCTTCCGTGCGGGTCGTCAGCACCGTGAAAAAGCCTTCACGCGCAAATTTTTGCGCGACGGCGCCGCCGACGCCCCAGCGGGCGCTGACCGGTAAATCGGCGTCAGTCAATGGCTTGCCATGGGCCAGCTTTGTGTTGCGTCCATCCGACTGCCATTTCGATGTAGCCCCGATGACCACCGCAACCGGTTTGTTGTTCTTGTTCTGACGTGGGGGCATGGCGCGAACCTTTGTGTAGCAATGAGCGATGACCAATCAGCCGAGTGGGTTTCTCGGAGCAAAAGCCAGCATATTCTGCCGTCGGCCGTTTGCAAATCGGCGAGCTATCGCCCCGGCTGAGATGCCCGAGCGTAACGGTCGCGCCTTTGTGGTAAGCTGCCGGGTGCAGCTGCGGCCAGCGACGCAGCTCAAAGCAAGCAGCGATCATCGAGACGGAGGTAAGTGGGCATGACCTATTTCGATCTCGGACCGTACAGCCGCAAAATCAGCACCTCGTCGCCGGACGCCCAGCTCTGGTTCGACCGCGGGCTCAACTGGGTATTCGGATTCAACCATGCCGAGGCGATCAAGTGCTTCCAGAAGGCACTCCAGCACGATCCTGACTGCGCGATGGCACATTGGGGCATCAGCTACGCTTCGGGCCCCAACTATAACCTGCCCTGGGATCGCTATGACCGGCAGGGCCGACAACTGGCGCTGACGGCCTCTTATGACGCCATGCAGGGGGCGCTCGCACGTGCTCCGAAAGCAAGTCCGGTCGAGCAGGCGATGATCAAGGCCCTGCCCGCACGCTATCCGCAAGCCGAGACGATCAAGGATATGGCGCCGTGGGACAGGGCCTTCACCAACGAGATGCGCAAGGTGTTCAAGGCCTTTCCCGATGACCTCGAGGTCCGCGCGGTGTTTGCCGAGTCCATCATGAACGAAACGCCGTGGCTGATGTGGGATCTGCGCTCGGGCAAGCCGGCGGCATCAGGCACTGACGAATGTCGCACGGTCCTCGAAGATGCGTTCGCGCGAATCCCGGCCGCGTGGGATCACCCGGGCCTCCTGCATCTCTATGTCCACCTGATGGAGATGTCGCCGTTCCCGGAGCGGGCACTGCGGGCCGGTGACCGACTGCGCGCGATCGTGCCCGACTCCGGTCATCTCATCCACATGCCGACGCACCTCGACATTCTGTGCGGTCATTACAACGACGTGCTGGTCTATAATCTGAAGGCGCTGGCGACCGACCGCAAGTTCCTGGCTGCGACGGCCGATCCCGGCGTCTACCTGGTCTACGTCATTCACAACTTTCACTTTGCGATCTACGGCGCGATGTTCCTCGGCCAGTACACGCCCGCCATCACACTGGCTGAAGAGTTGATCGCCACCGTGCCCGAAGCAGTGTTGCGCATACAATCGCCGCCGATGGCGGAGTTCATCGAGGGCTACCTGACGATGAAGCAGCACGTGCTCGTGCGCTTCGGCAAATGGCGGGAAATCATCGAACAAAAGCTGCCGGAAGATCGCGAGCTCTACTGCTCGAACGTCGCGATGATGCACTACGCCAAGGCGGTCGCGTACTCGGCGCTCGGCAACGTTGCCGAGGCCGAAGCCGAGAAGGCGCTGTTCGTCGCGGCGAAAGCGCGCGTGCCCGACAGCCGGCTCATCCACAACAACACCGTGCTCGCCTTGCTCGACGTGGCGGAGGCGATGCTGAACGGGGAGCTGGAGTATCGCAAGGGCAACCATGATGTCGCTTTCGCGCACCTGCGCAAGTCGGTCGAGATCTCGGACGCGCTGCCCTACGACGAGCCGTGGGGATGGATGCAGCCGCCCCGCCATGCGCTCGGCGCGCTGCTGCTCGAACAGGGACGGGTCGAGGAGGCCGAGGCAGTCTACCGCTCCGACCTCGGGCTCGATGGCAGCTTGAGCCGGGCCTGCCAGCACCCCGACAACCTGTGGTCGCTCCACGGACTGCACGAATGCCTGGTTCGCCGCGGCGAGAAAGGCGAGACGGCCCTGATCAAGCAGCGGCTCGATCTGGCGCAAGCGCGCGCGGAAATTCCGATCAAGGCGTCCTGCTTTTGTCGAAGGATGGACATGGCGGCCGGGTAGTCGTTGGCCGCAGCCCCGGCGGGTTCGCGCGTCCGGCTAAGACGAGCGCGCGTCCGCGACTAGGATTCGATGGAGAAGAATGGGCGGGGCGGCGCGCGAACGACGAGAGCCGGGATGGTGCTGTGTGTCAAAACCTTGACGGTTTCGCTTCCGAGCACGATCGCGGAAATCCCACGCCGACCGTGCGACGCCATGACAATCAGATCACATGATTCCTGGGCAGCCGTGTCGATGATGGCCAGGTGCGGGTGATCGTGTTCGACGTGCATCGTCTCGCAGGTCACGCCGGCTGCCAGTGCAACCTCGTTCGCCGCGTTCAGGTACTTCGCGGCAAGGGCGGTCACGTGTTTCGCGTACTGTTCCCGCGTATCGGTGATCATGCCCGGTTCGACCGCAAAGGTGTGAAAGGGCGTCGACACGGTCAGTATCGTGACTTTGGCATTGACCGACTTCGCTAAAGCCACGCCGTAGGCGACCGCGTTTTGTGACAGTTCCGAACCATCGGTTGGAATCAAAATGTGCTTGTACATGCCGTATCCTGATTGTTGGTCGTCCCCGGCTAAGACAACTGCACGTCCGCAATGCTGCATTCCTGACAGGAATGGCGCTCAACAAAACTGGTTATGACCTAGATCAAGGGTTCCGAGAATTTGTCGTCACTTTGGCTCTTGGCCCGGAGTGACCAGACACAATGTCCCGTGTGACGTCGCCTTTTTGGGGTGAGGCGGAGATCGCAAGCTTATGAGGACACGCCGTAGACCTACGCCGTCTGCGGCGCCGATGTCGTCGCGACGATGCGCTTCAGCTCCGGCAGGCAGGAGCCGCAATTGGTGCCGGCGCGCAGTAGCTTGCCGATCTCTTCCACGGTCACCGCCTCGCCGCTCTCGATCTTGCCGCGGATCGTGGTCAAGCCCACGCTGAAGCACGCGCAGACGATTGGGCCCGCGGACGCCAATCCCGAGGCCGACCGGCCCGAAAGCAGCGCCTGGCGCTGGGCGATGTCGAGCACGCCGGCTTCGAACAGCGTCTTGACCTGATCCCACGCTGAGGCTGGTTCGGACGGTCCCAGGAACACGCAGGCGCCGAGCCTGCCATCGCTGTATGCCGCGACCCGGTAGATGCCGCGAAACTCGTCGCGATACTCCGCGAGCTCGACCTCGCCGACAGCCTTCCGGAACTGCGCGCGCCAGGTGTCGATCGATGCGTTGCTCGCGAGCAACAGGCCAACGCCGTTCTTCACCGTGACCGCCGACCACCAGGTATCATCAGGCAATGCGTCGCGCGAAAGTCCGAGCGCAAAACCACGAAGTGCATAGCTGACGGAGGCGATCGCCGCGACCGTGCCCTTGGATTCCGGCTGGCCGGAATATGGATCCACCTCGCCTGCGACCAGGTCGCCAATTCTCGCCGCAGACGCATTCTCGTCACTCCAGTGGATCGGCACGAAGATCACGCCGCGCCGCTGCCCCTCCTTCACCATCACCTTCAACACGCAACCGCCGTGGGGCGAGGAAACACGCGCAAATCCCCCGTCGGCAACGCCGTAGCGCGCGGCATCGTCGGGATGGATCTCGACGAACGGCTCGGGCAGATGATTTGCGAGACGCGGGCTCAGGCCCGACCGCGCCATGGTGTGCCACTGATCGCGCACGCGGCCGGTGTTGAGGCGCAGCGGGAATTGCGCCGAGGTGGTCGCTCGCAGGCGCGGCCGCTCAGTGGCGACCATTCGCGCTTTGCCATCGGCCGTGAAGAAGCCGCCGCGGGCGAAGAATCGTTGCTCCGCGTTCGGTGCGCTGGTACAGGCCGGCCACTGCACCGGGCTCAGCGCGTCAAACTCGCGGTCGGACAGAGCAGCGAGCGCACCGATGTCGAAGTCGCGCCCGCCATCGTTTTCGAACGCCGACAGCGCCGCGTGCTCGCGAAACACATCTGCGACCGAGTTGTAGGCAAAGGCGTCGCCAAAACCCATGCGGCGCGCGACCTCGCTGACGATCCACCAGTCCGGCTTTGCCTCGCCGGGCGGCGCCAAAAACGCGCGCTGCCGCGAAATCCGCCGCTCGGAGTTCGTCACCGCGCCGTCCTTCTCGCCCCAGGCGGATGCGGGCAACAGCACGTGTACGCCGGCACTGATCGTGTCATTGGAGCGGACATTCTCCGATACAACGAGCAGATCGAGTTTGCGTAATCCCTCGCGCACGTCAGCGGCGCGCGGCAGCGACACCGCGGGATTGGTCGCCATCACCCATAGCGCCTTGATCCTGCCGCGGCTGACCGCATCAAACATCTGCACCGCCTTCAGCCCTTCACCGCGGACGACGTTCGGCGCGCGCCAGAACCGCGACACGCGATCGACCTCGTCGGGCGAGAAATTCATATGGGCGGCAAGCTGGTTGGCGAGCCCGCCGACCTCGCGGCCGCCCATGGCGTTCGGCTGCCCAGTCAGCGAGAACGGCCCCATGCCTTCGCGGCCGATGCGCCCGGTGGCGAGATGGCAGTTGATGATGGCATTGACCTTGTCGGTGCCCTGCGCGGACTGGTTGACGCCTTGCGAGAAGCAGGTGACGACCTTCGGCGTCTGACGGAACAGTTCGAAGAAGCGCTTGACGTCCGCCTCGCTCAATCCTGTCGCGAGCGCGGCCACCTTCGCACTCGGTGCGATCTCGCGGGCGCGCACCAGCGCATCGGCAAAGCCTTTGGTGTGCGCTTCGATATAGGCGTAGTCGAGCGCATGGGTGTCGGCGAGGTGCACCAGAAGGCCGCTGAACAGCGCCGTGTCCATGCCCGGCGCAACGGGAAGGAACAGATCGGCATCCTCGGCGGTCGCGGTGCGGCGCGGATCGATCACCACGATCTTCGCGCCGCGGGCGCGCTTGTTGGCCGCGATGCGCTGGTAGAGCACGGGATGGCACCAGGCCGCATTCGAGCCGACCAGGACGATCAAATCG
This sequence comes from uncultured Alphaproteobacteria bacterium, assembly GCA_963763485.1. Taxonomy (GTDB): domain Bacteria; phylum Pseudomonadota; class Alphaproteobacteria; order Rhizobiales; family Xanthobacteraceae; genus CAWCKS01. The sequence goes on from CAVXOW010000006.1 coordinate 40,154, forward strand.
GCAAGATCGAGATCCTCGTAGGTGCAGGGTACCGTATCGCTGCCGAAGGCGCGGCGATGGCCGGCGACCGATGACGCCATGCACAGCCGCGAATTGGTGTCGACATTGGCCGAGCCGAGAAAGCCTTTCATCAGCTTGTTGGCGACGTAATAATCTTCGGTGAGAAGCTGGCCGGACAGATAGAACGCAACCGAGTCCGGTCCGTGCTGCGCGATGGTGTCGGCAAAGCCGTTGGCAACCCGGTCGAGCGCGCTGCCCCAATCGGTTCTTGCAAGCGCCCCATCCTGCGTGCGCACAAAGGGATGCAGCAGGCGCGTGCCGAGGGAAAGCGTCTCGCCCAGCGCCGAGCCCTTTGAGCAAAGTCTGCCGAAATTTGCTGGATGGTCCGGGTCGCCCGAAATCTCCGCTCCGCCCTGCCCATCGGCCTTTGCCAGCACGCCGCAGCCGACCCCGCAGTAAGGGCAGGTGGTGCGGACCGCCGGTGGCAACTCGGTGTGAGCGTTCACAGCATGGTCCCTACGCCGCCGCGCGTGCGGCGAGCGCGCGGCCGAAGATCAGGTCGTCGCGGAATTTGTCGGTGGAAACCCCGGAGCGGATCAGATCGAGGTACCACGGTCCGTCGGACGTATCACCGAACAGAACCGCGCCTGCGAGCCTGCCTCGCTCGATCACAAGCTTGCGGTAGACGTCGAGCCCCGCGTCGTGCAGCGTGACCTGCTCCGACGTGGCGTCGCCGAGAAAGCTGCCAGCCGAATAGACGTTGATACCGGCGACCTTGAGATTGGTCGCGACCGCGCTGCCCTGATATTCGGCAGCGTCGCCGGCAAGATACGCGGCAAGCACACGCGCCTGCTCGTAGGCCGGCTCGACCAGGCCATAACAGGTACCGCGATGCTCGGCACATTCGCCGATCGCAAAGATATTTGGCGCACTGGTCGCAAGATGGTCGTCGACCACGATACCGCGATTGACCTTGAGCCCCGCTGCGGCGGCGATCCCGGCGTTCGGCTTGATCCCGACCGCGACAACGACGGTTTCGGCGGCAAGAATGCGGCCGTCCTTCAACTCCACGCCCTCGACCGAGCCGTCGCCGACAAAACGCGCGGTCTCGACATTGAGCACCACATCGATGCCCTTGGCCTCAACGGCGCGCTTCAGCATGGTTGCGGCCGCAGCGTCGAGCTGGCGCTCCATCAAGCGGTCCATCAGATGGAGCAACGTTACGCTGGCGCCCGCCTTCGCAAGGCCGTAAGCCGCTTCAAGGCCCAACAGTCCGCCGCCGATGACGACGACGCGGCCGCCCCTGCGGCCGGCGTGCGAGATGGAGTTGACATCGGCGAGATCGCGAAACGTCAGCACGCCTTTGAGATCGGCGCCGGGGATCGGCAAACGGATAGGCCGCGAGCCGGTCGCCAGCACCAGCTTGGCAAAGCCAAGCGTGCTGCCGTCGGCAAGCGTGACGGTGCGCGCCATCGCATCGATCGCGGATGCCGCGCAGCCATATTGCAGCGTGACGCCGCGATCGCGCCACCATTGCGCCGGCCGCAGCGCGATGTCGTCGGAAGCGGCCTCGCCTGACAGCACCGAGGAGAGCAGCACGCGATTGTAGGCGAGCTGCGGCTCCTCGCCGATCACGGCAACCGCGTGACGCCCGAGCGCGCGCTTGCAGAGTTCCTCGCAGAGTCTGGCCGCAGCCATCCCGTTGCCGATGATAACGAGAGGTTCGCTCATCCCTTGGCTCGCGCTCCTTGCAGTTCTTCATTCCGACGCCACGCCAGGTGCGATCAAAAAAAACGCCGCCCCTCAAGGAGCGCGAGCGCCCCTCCAAGGACAGCGGCATTGCTTTGAGGTCCGTCGTTGGACCGTTGGGTCGTGGCGGCTCGCTTTCAGCCGATACCGATGCCATTACAAGTGTCGTGCCAACTCGCCTCGCTCAGTAAAATGTTTGTAATTTCATACTGTTACGCGCGACGAATGCGGTGTCGATGGCGCAACAATGGTTGTGTATGCGGCGATGCCGGGCATGGCTTGCAAAGATATTGTGCAGCGCACTTAGAACGATCGCCGCGGTGCCTCACGCAAAATCACGCGCGTCAACAATGCGCACGCAAGCCGAGTCGTCGGCACGGAACCAGACGAGGTGTTGACCAACACGTTAACGATCTGCCGAAACGCAGCTTTGCATTCGAGGTCGCCCTGAATATCATCGATGCATCAAGAGCTTTGATCGACTTCGCCAAGCGAAATCGCAAGAAGTGAAATCGCAGACGCGTCCGGAGCCGTGATGAGGTTCTTCCGTAGCAATAGAGCGTCCTCGTTCCTCGATCAGACCGAGGAGCTGTCCGGCGTGTCGTTCTCGCAACTCGAAGACCCCGAGCTGCCCTGGCTGCGCAATCGCGCGCAGGCTGTCTTGTTCGTGGTCGCGACGCTGGTGCTCACAGCGCTTGCCGTGTGGGGCATCAGAACCTGGTTCAGGGAAACTTCGGTCCTGACGTTTGCGGTCGGAAGTCCCGGCCAGCTCGAAGCGCGCTTCGCCGCGAAGCTGGCGACCGTCGTCGCCAACAACAGTGCGACATTGCGGGTCAAGGTCGTCAATTACCCCGATAGCGACAAGGCGTTGGCCGCGTTTGATCACAAACAGGCTGATCTGGCGATCCTGCGCACCGACGCGAAAATTCCGTTCCGGGCCCGCGCCGTCGCCGTGCTCGAAAACGACTTGTTGCTGATGCTGAGCCCGAAAGGCAAGAAAGTCACCTCGCTGGCCTCGCTGAAGGGCAAGAAGATCGCCGTGCTGGGCGACGATGGCCGCAACGAAGCGATGCTGCGGCGGACGCTGTTGTCCTACGACCTCGCCTCGGTCGGCACCACGATCCAGACCGTTCCGACCGATTCCGCGCTCGACAAGCTGCTGGCGCCGAACAATTTCGCGGCCGTGATCGCGATCGAACACCTCACCAGGATCGCCCACGACAAGCGTTACGAGGAGCTGGCCAAAAGTCCGCTGGGACTTGCGGTCACTTCAATCGATGAAGCGCCCGCGATCGTGCGCAAGGTCCACGGCATCACCGACGAGAAACTGGAGCTCGGCCTGCTGTCGGCCGCACCGGTGCTGCCGGAAGATGATCTCGAGACAATTGGGCTGCAATGGCTGCTGGTAACCCAGTCGAGCCTGTCGGAGCCCAAGGGCACCGACCTCGCGCGCATCGTGCTTGAGAACAAGTCCGAGCTGACGCTCGATGACGCCTTCGCCGGGCAAATCGGGCCCGCCGACACCGACAAGGGCGCGCTGGTCGCCGCCCACAAGGGCGCCGCAGCCTATATCGACGACGACACCAAGTCGTTCATGGATCGCTACAGCGACGTCATCTACATCGCTCTTGCCGCAGCCAGCATCATCGGTTCGATCTTTGTCGGCATCTACACCGCGTTCACGCGCGTGGCGCCGGAGAAGGCGGGCGAGCTTGCGATGTCTCTGCTCGAGATCGGCGAAAAGATCGACGCCGCGGACTCGATCGAGGCGCTCGATCTGGTGCAGGACGAACTCGAGGGGTTGCTGCGGCAAGTTGTCGTCGGCTTGCGCAACGGCAGCGTGAGCCCCGATGGACTTGACAGCTTCCGGCTGAGTTACGAATTCGTTCGCGATACGCTGGCCCTGCACCGCGAACATCTGTCGCGCCCAGCACCCCGCAGCGAACACCGCGACGAACCCGTCGTGGTGGTGACAAAGGCCGCGTCCTGACCAGGCCAGGCGTTCGCCCCTCGCAAAATTTCAAAAACGACGCCATTTTTGCCGCGTTTGTTTGAACTTTATCTCCGCCGTCACGACAAAGTGGCATATCGGGTTGAGATGGGCCTCAGAATTGCGCCCCGGTGGACGTGTGAAACTCTTCAAGGCGCATTGAAACCTGATAGAACCTATCGGGATAGAATTTTGCCTCTAACGCAAACAAGAGCGGTCACTTCCAGATGAATTTGTTCGACTCGCTGCCGCGTCCGATGACCGGCCTCGCAGGCGCAGCACTCGCGCTGTTCCTGATCTCGTCGCCTGCCTCGGCCCAAAGCCCGGCTGACGCAGCCGCCGGCGGCACCTTCGCCGGCCTCGGCGGCAACTGGTCGGGGACCGGAACGATCACCGTCGCCGACGGCGGCAGCGAGCGAATCCGCTGCCGGGCGACCTACACTGTCGGCGCCGGCAACATGACCCTGCAGCAGAACCTGCGCTGCGCCAGCGACAGCTACAAGTTCGAACTCACCACCGACATCAAGTCGAATGGCGGCAACGTCACCGGCTACTGGACCGAGGTGACGCGCAATCTCAACGGCACGCTCGACGGCTCGGGCGGCAACGGCCAGTTCAACGTGCTGGTCACTGCCAACGGCTTCGCGGCAGAGCTCAGCCTGACGCTCAGCGGCGGCAAGCAGACCATCGTCATGAGCTCGAAGAACACCGACCTGCGCGGCCTCAACATCAGCATGTCGAAGTCGTAAACAGCACCAGCCCCCAGGAATAAGGCGAGAATCAAAAGGCCGCGCAACGCGCGGCCTTTTTGTTGCGTCCGAAGCGAACCCTCAGGTCCTGGCGTTCCCCGGTTGCCGCCCCATGCCTTTGATGCGATCGGCGATGCTCAAGAGCAGCATCGCGGTCGGCCGCAGGATGAAGAGGTCGGCGAACAGCGCGGCGACCATCGCAAACGAGCTGAGCCAGCCGAACATGCGCAGCGACGGCAGGTCGGAGAACACCGTCACCACGAGCCCGCACGCCAGCACCACCGTGGTCAGGATCAGCGCGGGGCCGACCAGCACGGTCGCCCGTTCGACCGCCGCGGCCGCGTTGGTATCAGGCGTGTTCTCCAGCCGCAGCCGATTGAGGAAGTGGATGGTCGCGCTCAAACCGAGGCCGAACGAAACCGTCAGCGCCACGACGCTCGCGAACTGCAAGCCCTGCCCCATCGCCCACAGGATGGTGCCGGACATCACCACCGGGAAGATGCCCGGCAGGATGCTCGAGAACATCACCACCACCGAGCGGAAAGCGAGCCCGATGAACACCGCGACCAGCAGGAATTCGACGGTCAGGCCGCGATTGAGTTTTTCGATCATGCTCGCCGAGTTGCGCGCCGCGATCGCCGGCAGGCCGGTCACTGCAATCTCATAGCCCGGGTGCTGCTTGCGGATCGGCTCCATCTGCTGATCGAGCTTGTCGACGACGGGAAGGATTTGGCTGGAGTCGAGATCCGGCACACGGCCATTGACCACCACCGCGTCCTGCTCCTTGTCGATGAAGCGCCGCACCAGGTGTTCAGGAATGACGTCGACATATTCCTTCAGCGTCGCGACGTCTGATTTTCCCGCTTTCTCGGCAAGCCAGCGGCGCAGGGTTTCGAGCGACCAGACATTGCCGACGCCGGCCTCGTGCTCGACTACGCTATGGACCTCGCCGATGGTCTGCAGGGTCTCCGGGTCGTAGAGTGACTTGCCCTTGGGGAATTCGATCAGAATGTCGATCGGGTTGGCGCCCTCGAGCTTCTTGTCGAGCCGTTCACTCGCCGCCACCGCCTGCCGTTTGTCGGGAACCTGGTCGGCGAGCCGGTAACGCGGCTCGAGATGGGCGTAGACGATCGACAGACCACCGACCAGCACGACCGCGATCAGGCTCCACAATCCGGGGCGCGCCACCATGCGCACCGCAATCCAGGCACAGAAGCGCGCGCAGCGCGTTGACGCCGGCATCGGCGACCTGGAATTTTTCGGCGAACACCTCCTCCTTGCGGATCAGGAGCACGCCGAACAGCGGCACCAGCGACAGCACCGCGAGCAGCGCAATCACCGTCGACGCCAGACCCGCCTCGCCAAAGCTGCGGATCAGGGCGGAATCGGAGAACTGCAGCGCCAGGAACGAAATGCCGGCAGTGCCGTGTGTGAGGACGCAGGCCGGCCCGACCACCAGAATCGCCTGGCGGAACGCCGTGACCTTGTCGGCGCCGGCAATCAGACGGTCGCGCGCCGCAAATGTCAGCTGCATGGAGTCGGAGAAGCTGATGACCATGATCAGCGGCGTCATCACATTCAGGAACATGTTCAGGCTGAAGCCGGCCCAGCCGAGGCTGCCCAGCGCGAGCAGGATCGCGATCAGCGGCGGGAACGCCGCGATGATCATGAACGAGACGCGGCGGAAGAACAGGATTGCGATCAGGCATCCGGCGAGCACGCCGGCGACGTTGTAAGTGATGCCGTCGCGCTCGACCGCATTGCGGATTTCGAGCTGCATGACGGGCACGCCCGAGAGCTGTCCGGTGAGGCCAGTGCCGGCGATGTCCTGAGCCAGGGTCTTGCGGATTTCACCGACCGTGGCGTTCAGGCCTTTGGTCTGGGTAATCGACGGATCGAGCGCAAGCACGACCAGCGCCAGCGTGCCGTCTTCCGACAGCAATTTGCCGCGGATGATCTCGTTGCCTTTGACGGTCTCGATGAACTGATCATAAGCCGCACCGGTCGGCAGATCGGCTGGGAACAGCGCCGCAGGGAATTTGCCGGGCGCCGGCGCCTGACGCGCCGAGAACAGCGAGATCAGCCCGCGTACGCCATCGATCAGCTGCAGGTCGGTGACGAGGTCGCGGACCTTCATCAAGACCTCGCGCTGCATCAGCGTCTTGCCCTCGATCACGACCAGCACGTCGTACTCGTTGGACGGAAACTTGCGCGTGACCTCCTCGTACTGCTTGAACTCGGGGGAATTGGAGCGGAACAGCTGGCTCAGGCTGTCGTCGACCTTGATGCGGTCGAGGCCGAAGGCGGCGCCGACGCAGCAGATCGCCAGCACGATCAACGACAGGATCGGCGTCTTCATCGCGATCAGGCCGAACCGCTCGAAGCCGAGCGCGATGCTTAGGGGGCGCCGCCTGGTTTCGACATCCGCCGCCTTGTTCGAACTCTGATCGAGCATTTCCCGTCCGTGTCTAAGGGCTCAGAATGAAACCCGGAGTACCGGGTTTTGGTCGACGCGGGAACGGGTCTCGTCGCCGCAACAGCAGGGGTTGCGCGAACGACCGACCTCCCCGCCGGCTGCCGGGTGTGCTTCTATCATGGCCGGGGCCGTGCAGAAGGCCAAATATCTCATCTTGCAAATGAATCTGCCCGTCCAGGCATCGATTCAGGGGACCGATCGGGCCTGGCAACACCTGATTGCGGCCTATTCGGCCGGAACCGCGGCCTCCTGCAACTTGTTGGAGTAGTAGGATGCGATCGCCTTGCCCTCGGAGGCCTCCCGCGAGAACACAATGACGTGGTGGGCGACGATCACGGCGGCCATCATGTCTTCGATCCGGCCGCGCAACAGCAAGGGCCCCGCGAACGACCAGAACGCGCGCTTGTAGCTGCCGACGATGCCGAGCTGCCAGATGATGTTGCGCATGATCACGAGGCCGCGCTTGATGTTCTTCCAGGAAGCGCGCTCCGGGCTGTTCGGCACCTTGATGCGGTTCCGATAGGTCGTCTTGCACTGGTGAAGATAGCGCGAGAGCACGTTGCCCGGCTCGTAAGCCACGCTCATCGCCCGCCGCCACATCGCAATCACGTCGTCATAGGGCAGCTTGAACATCACGTTGGACTCGAGGTCCTCATCATTCTCGATCAGCCGCCCTTCCCGTTTCAGCCGGTCCCACAACGGCGTCTTCGGCAGCGCCTGCAGCAAGTTGATGGTTAGCAGCGGTATCTTCGATTCCTCGGCAAATTCCAGGATGTGATCGACTGTGTCGGGCTTGTCGGTGTCGAGGCCAAGGATGATGCCGGAAGCGATCTCGAGGCCGTAGGAGTTCAGCGTCTGGATCGCCTCCATGATCGGGACCATCATGTTGTGGTCCTTGGAGATCGACTTCAGTGCTGCGGGATCCGTCGTCTCGATGCCGCAGAAGATCGTCGTGAAATATGCCTCCCGCATCAATCGCAGGATTTCCGGCCGCTTGGCGATATTCAGCGTCGCCTCGCAAGCGAGCTGGACCTGGAAACCGGTACGCTTCTGCCACTCGACGAGATGCGGCAGCAGATCGAGCGCCGCCTTGCGGTTGCCGATGAAATTGTCGTCAACGAAATAGACCGAGCCGCTCAAACCGCACTCGAGCAGCTTGTCGAGTTCGGCGACCAACTGCTTTGGCGTCTTCAAACGCGGATTGCGGCCGTAAAGGCCAGGAATGTCGCAGAACTCGCACTGATAGGGACATCCCGACGAGAACTGGATGTTGGCGAGCAGATATTTTCTGAGGTCGACCAGCTCGTAGGCGGGAACCGGAAATTTTGCCATGTCGAGCCGGTCGACGGTCTTCAGCACGACCTGCTGGGGCGGACGCGAGGGGTCGTTGGCAAGGCGCGCGATCAATTGGTCGGTGGCATCGCCGAGTTCGCCGACATGCAGGTAATCGAAGGTCGGGTAGTTTTCCGGGCAGGCGCTGACCGACGGGCCGCCGATCGCGGCGGGAATGTTGTGCTCATGGGCGCGGCGGGCGATGTCGATCATCTGCCGCTTCTGGATGTGCATGCCGCTGACGAAAACGGCCTCGGCCCAGGCGAAATCCTCGGGCGTCGCCATTTTGATGTTTTCGTCGATGAACCGCACCTCCCAGTCGGCCGGCAGGTAGGCCGCGATCAGCAATAGCCCTTGCGGCGGCATGAAGGCCTGGACGCCGTCAGTCAGTTTATAGGCGTGCTCCCAGGTGCCGAAAGCTCGGGTGTAGCGCGGAAAGACGCAGAGAATGCGCCGCTTGCCGAACCTGCCGTCGCCTCTCATCGGACGCCTCTCACGTTGCCGGTCGATCAGTATCGAGGAAGGTTAACTTAGTCGGTCTCTGGTGGTTCTGCACGGCCCGAAAGTCGACGCATCGGATGTTAGGTTCGGGTCGCCATATTGCAGTCGCACAACGCAAATCTTTGGTTCGAAACGGTCCGATTTTGGACGGTGACCGCATGTTAGGGCAACATCTGCCGAACAGAAATGGGCAAAAACTCGCCCGAACGGCGATAAATCTCGCAAAGCGTGGCGGGTAAAGGAGGGCGCCGCGCGTTCACTCGCGTCACGCCGGCGAAAGGCCCTACGGCTTCAGCGAGTGATAGACCACGCGGATGAAGTTCTGGCTGGCCTGATCGTTGACCCCAAGCTTCTTGTCGTAGTCTGCGAACGGTTTTGCCGCGATCGCGTCGGCTTCGGTTTTTCCGTCCGCGATCAGTTTTGCCATTCGGTCTCGCGCGTCGACCAGCATGGCGCGGTAATTGACGAGATCGGCCTTGGTGGCGAGGAACCCATGGCCCGGCACGATTTTGGTCTGATCATTGACCAACTTCAGATAGCGATCGCAAGCCTCGATCAAACCCTTGATATTGCCACCATTGGCGAAGTCGATGTTGGGGTAGCGGCCGGTCGAAAAGGTATCGCCGGTCGACAGCACGTTGGCCTCGGGCCAGTAGACGTAGGTGTCGCCGTCGGTATGGGCATTGGCAATGTATTTGAGATCGGCGGTCCGGCCGGCGACCTTCAAGGTCATCTCGTCGGTGTAGATGTTGGTCGGCAATCCGGCGCCGGTCACAGGCGGCGTCTTGCCGCCGGTCAAGCCCGTTCGTTGTTCCCTCGGCAAGGCGCTTGCGCACATTGGCTTGCGCCGTGATGACGGCGCCGTCGCCGGCAAAGCCGGCATTGCCGCCGGTATGGTCGCCGTGGAAATGCGTATTCACGACGTAGCGGATCGGCAGTTTTGTGGCGGCATCGACCGCGGCCTTGATCTTGTCATGCATCGGCGCGAACTGCGCATCGATCATGATCACCGCATCGTCGCCGGCCGCGACCGTGATGTTGCCGCCGACGCCCTCGAGCATGAAGGTGCGTTTGCCCAGATCGGTCACCTTGACCTCGGCCTTGGAGAAGTCCGGTTGTTGCGGCGGTGCGGCTGGCTGTTGCGCGGCGGCTTGAACGGCGATCAAGGCGGCGGCCGCGACCGCTATCGGTGCAATCTTCATTGGTTGGTTCCCGGTGTTGACACGGTGCTTGAATAGACAACCCCGGACGCGGGTTCATTATTCAGGGGCTTCGAGACGCCACGAATCTTTTCGGCTGACATCGTTCGAACGGCACAATAACAGGGACGTCCGCGGCAGCTTTTCGATGAGGAACCGTGCCATGACGAAACTCACCGCGCTCGTCGCACTGCTGGCCTGGCTCACCCTGCCCGGCGCCGCATTCGCGGCGGATCCGACCGGGACCTGGCTCACCGAAGGCGGCAAGTCGCGGGTCAAGATCGTCCGTTGCGGCGATGCGCTGTGCGGCACGATCGTCTGGCTCAAGGAGCCCAACGATCCCAAAACCGGGAAAGCCAAGACGGATGCCAACAACCAGGATGCCGCCAGACGCAGCCGTACCATGATCGGCATCGAGATCGTGCTCGGCATGCAACCCAGCGGCACGACCGATAAGTGGACCGGCGAGGTCTATAATCCGGAAGACGGCAAGACCTACAGCGGCAACCTGACCATGACGAGCGCCAACGAACTGTCACTCGCTGGCTGCGTGCTCGCGGTGCTGTGCAAGTCGCAGACCTGGACCCGCGAGCGAATATAGCGTTGCGTCTGCTCGCTAGCGCGAGCGAGTTACCAGCCGGATGTCACGCGGGCCGTTCAAGTGACATCACTGCAGACTGCGCCCATGAGATCCAGGCCCTCCATTCACTGCCGAACGGCCGCGCTCGCGCGCTAAAGAGCCGTTCATAGCCGATGATCGCGCTGGCAACCGGCATCAGCCAGATGCCGCCGGCCTGCGCTGCGACGCAGACGAGCATCAAGGCCCAGCAGGAGGTGACGCACCAAAAGACAAACCGAAGCCCGAACGTTATCGGATCGAGCCATGCTCTCGCGCCAAAGACCGCGAGAGGTGGCCGCAGATGGCAGCGCAGCAGCGCATTGCGCTTCTCCGGTAAAAGTTGCCAGATTGCCGCGGCCAGAATCGTGACCGGCAGCGTTGCTGCATCACTGATCCGATTGGCGCTCGCGGCATCGAGAACCATGGCGAAGATCAGGCACACCACGCACCAAGCCGAGACGTAGGTCAACAGGAACAGCCCTATTGCCTGAACGCGATGGCGGGCGAGACTGCGGTGCCAGAGGTGATGCAGGGGGCCCGCCAGGAGCGGTCCCATCATGGCAAGCACCATCAAGCCCCATGCGAGCAACAGGTCCGGCAGTAACTTGCCGAAGGAGCCAACCCCTGCACCGCAGATCGGTCCGGTCAGAGCGCTGGAATATGACAGCCCGGCAAGGCCGAGCCAGCCAACACCGGACAGCACGATCGCAGCCGCCATCGCACCGGCGACATTGCCGAACATTGGCGCCCGGCCACGCACTCATTCCCCCTGGCGGTAGATGCTGATCCTTCCGATCCGCACGTCGCTGGTCTGACCACGCCGCAAGGCAAAGCGAACCGGGATTTCATTCAGCGCTTGCGCACCACCGAGATGAAGACGATCGACGACTTTGGTGATCTCGAGGATCTTGTTCAATCCGTTGCCGCCATGCGGACTATTCGGCGCCGTGGCGTCGCTGACCCCAAACAACGTGACAACGCCGGCGAGATTTTCCGCATGCTCATCCGGATTATCGTTCGGCTTCAGGCCGACATAGACCTTGAATGACGTTGCGTCGCTTGAACCCGTGATATTCTCCAGATTGAGGAAGACACGATCGGGCTCGGCGTTCGCTCCGAGCGCCTCCGGCCTGAAACTGCGCATTGTTTTTCGGCTCGCCACCTGGTCGAGGCGAACGGTCGCCTCGACCGCCGGCCCATCGAGATGGACGGCGTTGGCTTCAGCCCCCAACAGTTCGACCTGCGGCTGTTTCGCCATGGCTGCTCCAACGGTCGCCAGAGGGCCCCGCCCCAGAGTTTGCAAGCGTACCGCGACACGGTCGCGACCGGCAAAGGGATTGCTGATGTCCTCGTAAGTATAGTCGAGCTTGGGCTGCGTGGTATCCAGCATCTCGCGCGGAAAGAACTTTGTACGCGTCGTGTTGTCCGGCTCGGGCATCACAAATGGCCGGTTCCCGCCAGGACCGTTCATCCAGGCATTTTCCTGGGTCGGGTTGGCGTGCTGAGCTCCGTTCAGCCACACCTCCCACAGCCGATCGATATTGGCGTGGTGCAGCCAGAAAATCGGGTCGAGCGCCGCCGTGGATGAATTCGACATCAGACCCAAGGCGAGTGCATCTCTGAAGTTGTTATTGAGCGCGCCGCCGACTTCGCCGTGAACATTGTCGTGCGGCCCGCCTTCAAGGACCCCTTCGTCGCTGCGGTCTGCTCCGCCGTGCTGGAACGCTGTCCGCCCTCCGCCAAAGCCCGGAGAGCCACCGGTTGACGTGCCGACAAAATCCGGTTCCGTCAGTACAGCTTCCAGCGAGATCGAAATCGCTATCGAGTTCAATTGGCTGTCCCGACGTTCCCGTTTGGCCATATCGAGCCGGCACGAATAGCGGATTCGCTCCACCATCAGGCCAGGTCGCGGAGCCGAACGCTGGCGGAAGGTCTAGCCGGTTTGGATTGCTCTCGTCGTTGTAGTTCCAGTACGGCAGCGCCCAGTCGTTCGGACCGCCCAGTTTTACGATTGCATCAGCCACGATCTTTTCGAACGCGCGCAGGTACCCGCGATGCCAAGGCAGGAAGTACCACGTGTGATGCTGGCACTGGTCCCTGTCTTCACGCTCGAACTCGGCCGTGTTCGGCAGCGTCTCCCCGGCCTTGAGATAGTTGTTGTGCTTCCACAGCGGCGCTGAAACACCATGCATCGCCGCGAGGTAACGCCAGCTTGTCATGTCGGCGAACGGTCGGGCGCTGAGGGCTTTAACGCCTCGGGCGTACCACAGGATGATGTCGTGCCAGTCATTACCGAGTTTCCAGACGTCGCGACGCATCCTTGCCATAGCTCCCTCCTACAATCTTTGAGAGTATTACATTTCCATTCGCTGCCATTGATTGCATCAGATTCTATTGCTTCAGCGCACGAGACCCCAACGCTTGTGAAGGCAGGCGATCGCCTGAAAAGAACGATCGCCTGAAAAGATCAAAGGCTCTGTGAACTGCGCCACAAGTCGCGGCGCCGCTCCAATGGTAGGCGTTAGCGAGTTGTTGCATCGTCCGGACAGTTTAGTGGAGTTTCGACTCGCATTCAACGCGGCGTTGCAATCTGCAAGGCGTGGAGTAAGGTTCGCGCAACGGTAGTTCCTGCGTGATGTGTCAGGGGCGCACATGGCTGAGACCGAGATTTCCGGCCAGGTCCGAATCCAGCATCCCGATGACGTTGAGGTCGTCGCGATAGGTGCTGTCGCGGCGGCGCCACGGCGAGGCCGCGGTAGTCCAGTGCCGGGCCAGCCGCCGCAGGCTCCGCCGGAACTCGCAGGCGCGCTCGCGGGCGCCGGGCTTGCGGTCGACACGCATTTCGAAATTCGCCCGCGACGTCCGGGGACCCAGATGCTGCGCGGGCTGCCGGACCGATCAACCACCGGAATCGACGTCGATCTCGCACCGGGACAGGGTGCGCTGGTGTTGCTGGAATCGAACGGAGTCTATGCCTGGAAGCTGCCAAGCGAGCCGGGTCGACCGGACGCCGCGCGGTCGGTGCGCAGCGCAAGAGCGCGCACCGTGCGCTTCGATCTTTCGCTGCCGGAGCCTCCACCTCGTGCGCCTGGACGCGGCCTCCCTGAGGCCGAGCGGCAGCCGCGGCGAAGCATCATCGGGGACTGGATCGCCGATGCGGTGTTCGAGCCGATCCGCGCCTATGTTCTGAAATTCGCGGTCAGCGCCACCATCGATGCTGCGCTCGCCTTTATCGAAGGCGACAAGGCGACCGGCCTCTGCGCCATTGCAGGCAGGGATCCCACGGCCTGGCGTCCGGGCGGCGCGCCGCTCCCAACGTTTGCCGCCGGCCGTCCGGCGCGAATTCTCCTGATGGTGCACGGCACCTTCTCTTCGACCGAGGGCAGCTTCGGAGCGCTTGCGGCAACCGCGGCGGGCCGCGCCTTTCTCGCTTCGGCCACGGGGCGCTACGACGCCATCCTGGGCTTCGACCACAGCACACTGGTGGACGATCCGGCGGTCAACGCAGCAGCCTTCCAGCAGGCGCTGCTCGGCTTGCACATTCCGGACGGTTCGGTGTTCGATGCAGTGGCTTATAGCCGCGGCGGCCTGGTGTATCGACGGTGGGCGGAGGTCGATCTCCCGAAGTCGGCGCCGAGCTGGAAGCTTGGCAACGCCATCTTCGTCGCCTGCACCAACGGCGGCACTCATCTCGCCGAACCTGACAACTGGACAGCGATGGTGGAGCTCTACACCAACATCGCAGTCGCCAGCACGCGAGCGCTGAGCTTGCTCGGCGTGGCCGGCGAGACCGGCTCGGTGCTTGCCAACCAGATCATCAAGACCGTCGCGCGCTTCCTGCAGGTGCTGGCCGAGCAGGCCATCGCCGAGGATCGCGTTCCCGGCCTTGCCGCAATGCGACCCTCGAGCGCGCTGGTCACCGCACTCAATGGCACCTCGGACAATGCCGAGCGGCTCGCCAAGTATTTCGCCGTCACCTCGAACTTCGTCGCGCGCTTTGATGGCCGGAACGGATTCACGCGCGAACTCGCTTCGTTCGTGCTCGACCGCGTCACCAACAGGCTGTTCCAGACCAACAATGACCTCGTGGTGGACAGCAGTTCGATGACCGACTTCGGGCAAAGAGCGCCGCAGCACGCCGCGTCCGATACGTTCGGTTTTGGCGACACCGAGGACGTCTATCACACCGTCTATTTCGCGCAGGAGCGACTCGCCGCGCAACTCATGGATTGGCTCGGCCTGCCGCCGATACTGATGTCGGCTCCGCCGCAGCCGGCTCCCCGCTGCAAAGAATCTCCAGGGCAGTTGCCAAGGCGGGGCGCACCCTCCCTGCTGCCCGACGGCCTTCCTCGCGGTGGTCGCGAGGTCGGTCTGGAGAAATCCGACGATCGGGTGACGCGCCGTGGCAGCACCGAAGCGATAAGTCCTGCGGCGGCACCCGACGTTACGGCAACGCCCGCGGAAGCGGCAGCTCCGGCCGCCCCCGCCAGCCCGAAACCCGACAGCCGCGCGACCTGCCAGTTTGCGGCGCAGATGGAAGCCAATCCGCCGCTGAACAAACCAGCGCCGCTCAATGTCACCATCTCGCGCGAAGCCATCGATCTGCAGCTGTCGCCAACCGCTCAGAAGTCAGGTGACGTGCCGGTCGACGCGACGCGGCCCCTTGTCGTCGAAGTGATTCCGCGAAGCAATTGCCGGGTGCAAAAGGGAACGGACACGCAAGCAACCGTCGATGTGCCCAAGCCGAACGATCCGGCACGCCTGCGCTTCATGCTGGAGGGGCACGGCGTCGGTGCAGCCGAAGTGCTGGTCGAGGCGCGGCAGGGTGCACGGGTGCTGACGTCCTTCTCGCTGAAGCCGGTGTTTGTCGATCCGGATACCAAACAGATCAGCATAACCACGACTGCGAGCGTCGGCGGCGCCGACGAACGTCACGCTGTAATGCGGATTTACGAGCTGAGCTTTGGCGACCAGGTTCTCCTCAAGTTCAATCTCGAATGCGAGGATCCGAATATCAATGTTTCGGGAGACACGAGGCTGCCGGCCAAATTCAGCCGCGAGGTGTTCGTCGAGCGCAAGTACCGCGAGATCGAGAACGCCTGGATCAATGATTCCCGGGATTTCAAAAAGTTCACCAACAGATTGCGTGCGTCAGGCATCACCATGGCCGAAGCGCTGCTTCCTGACGAGATACACAAGGAGCTTTGGAACAAGAGAAAGAAGATTAAGGCGATCCAGGTCATTTCGGACGAGCCCTACATTCCCTGGGAGCTGCTGTATCTCGCCGACCCCGACGGCAACGATCTCGACGGCGAAGGATTCCTTGCAGAACTGGGCCTGGTCCGGTGGCTCCACAACACGTCGTGGCCGCCGGCCCGCTTCTCGCTCGGCGCCAGGCGCTGCTACCACATCATTCCCGATTATCCCGATCCCAGGTACCAGCTTCAGGGCGCAGCCAACGAACGTGGGCTGCTGACGAAGCTGTTCGACGGTGCGGTCGCGCCGATCGAAGCCGACTCCGGCGCGGTTACCGATTTTCTTGCGAGCCAACCCAACGACTGCGACTTGATCCACTTCGCCTGCCATGGCGACGCCGAGCAGGAGGGCGGTCTCGATGCCGACCTCTTGATGCAGGGAAGGATGATCGGCACGAAATATCAGCCAGACAAGCTGTCTGCCGACATGGTGTTCGCCAACCTGCGCTTCCTGAAACCGGACACCAGCCCGGTCGTCTTCCTGAATTCCTGCCGCACCGGGCAGAGCGGCCTGACCATTGCCGGCGCCGGCGGCTTTGCCCAATCGTTCCTCAACCCGAAAAGCCGGCGGGGCGCCGGCATCTTCATCGGCGCGCAATGGTCGATCGGCGACCAAACGGCCCTCACCTTCGCGGAGACTTTCTACCGCGCCCTGCTCGGCGGCAAGACGCTGATCGAGGCTGCGACCGAAGCGCGGGCCGAGTCGCGAAAGGCCGAGGAATTCACCTGGCTCGCCTACACGATCTACGGCGATCCGCTCGCGCGGGTTGCCCGATGATGACGGTGAGCCGAACCAGCAGTGCGTGCGCTTGAGTCGGAGGTGTGGCCGTGCCCGTGCAATCCGTCCTCGATCTGAAGCTCGATCTCGTTGGCGGCCGCTGCAGCGTCACGGCTGCGGCTGGCGACCAGAGCGTGGATATCGAAGTCGATATGCTGCCCGACAGCTTCAAGCGCAACATCTTGACGCTGCAGGAGGCGATTTTGCGCAGCGCGCCAACGCGCGCGGGCCAGGCCGCGACCCGCGAAACCGTCGCCGCAGCGAACGATCCGCTGCCCGTCACGGAGAGCCGGCTCGATGCGCTGCGCGACGCCGTCAGCGCCGGCGCCCAGCAATCTCTGATCCAGCAGATCGGCACGCAACTGTTCGAATTTGCCTTCCAGCGCAAGGTCAGGGAGCTCTATTCGAAGTGCTACGACGCAGCAGTTCGGGATCGAACGACTGTGATGATCAAGTTGTCGACCTCCGACGCCGCGCTAGCGTCGTTGCCATGGGAAACATTGTTCGACGGCAAGAACCGGCACTTCGTGGCCGTGTCCGGCGTTACGCCGTTTCTGCGCTGCGTGCCGACGGCGATCCAGAGAAATGCCCGCGAAAACCAGAGCCCGCTGCGAATTCTGGGAATGGCCGCGCGCGTCAAGACGTTGAATGGGATCCGCCTCGACGAGATCGAGGTCGATCCGGAGCAGCGTGCGATGAAAGAGGCCCTCGGCGACCTGGAAGAAAAGGGCAAGGTGCGGATGTGCTGGCTGACCTCGGCCAAGGCCAAGGACATCAACCGCGGCATCGCCCGCGGCGACGGCGGCGCCGCCTGGAACATCTTTCACTTCATCGGCCACGGCGGCTACGACCGCGAGAGAAAGATGGGCTTCATCGTTGTCCAGGAGGACGGCGGCTCGAAGGGCAAACCGCTCTATTCCGATCAACTGAAGGACTTGCTGATCCAGCCGCAAATGCCGGCGCTCGTGGTGCTCAACTCCTGCAGTGGGGCGGCGACCGACCCGGGCGAACTGTTCTCCAGCACGGCAGCCGACCTCATCGCGGGCGGCATCGACGCGGTCGTCGCCATGCAGTTTGAAATTTCCGACCGCATGGGCATCCGCTTCAGCGAGGCCTTCTACACCTATCTGTCTTACGGCAAGTCGCTGCAGGAAGCGATGGCGCGCACCCGCGCGGAGTTGAAGAGCGATGGCTTCGCCGAATGGATTTCGCCGGTGCTCTACATGAGCGTGCCGGGCGGCGGAGTGTTCAGAGACGACGGCCATGCCCCGGCAGCGGCGGCGGAGTGAGGCGCCATGACCAACGCCTCCCTGATAATTGTCGGTTTCGGATTGCTCACCGCGCTCACCGTGAGCTTCTTCGACTTCCACCGTCCGTATGGCGTGGCCGAGATACGGCACGCCACGATGCGCGAGCGCTACTGGCTTGCGGTTGCAGGCTATGCGTCATTCGAACTCACGGCCTATGTCGTCCTGATCGGCGCGGTGGCGGCCGTGATCATTCACCTTCGTAACTCGACGACACTGGACGCACGCGGCCGGCCCTACGCGATTGGTGCAATGATCGCCATCTTTGTTCTGAGCTGGTTGAGCCGCCTTCCGGTGTTCGCAAACGCCTGCGGCGTAATTCGCACCATGATGCAGACGCTGGTGGCGCGTTATCCTCAGGCCATGGAGACGGCGAGCGCGATCATCGCTCGCGCCCAGTTCGAGCCGGGGGCGCCGGCGCGCGAGGATCTGCGGAAGGAACTGAACCGCTACGCGCTGCCGGAACGGCTGATTGAGGCCGCTCTAAGAGCCGACAACCGGTATCTTTCAGCGGCTGTCACGCGGGTTTTGCTGGAAGTCTCGTCGTTGCGGGTGGGCTTTGCACGGACCCGTGAAGACGAACGATTTGTCGGCTTCTTCAGAGCGCGGAGCAGGACCTGCGCCAGCATCGAAGAAAATCATCACCACCTGTTGCGGCGTGTGGCACGCGCACTCTTCGTGTTCGAAGATTTGAAGGTTCCCGACGCGTCGACCGAAGAGCTCGCACTCGAATTGTCCGAGTTCCTTAGCGAAGAGTGCGACGCCTTGAAGGCGCGGTATCACAAGCTGCTTGCCGAGCTCGTCCTGTCGGCCCTCCCCACCCAGGAGGCGCGGCGACAGCTTCTGACAAGCTTCGGTTATACCGTGGAGCTGGCGACGAGCCTGCCGTTCTGGCCCGTCGTTGCGGTCTTCGCCATTTACCTGTTTTTCCCCTTTATTTTGATCTTCACCAGTAGCGGCGCGAGCAAGATGTCCATTCCCGCCACCGGTCTGATCGGCTTTGCTCAATCCTGGGCGGTCGCCATCGCCATGTTCCTGGCGGTGTTTCCCAAGGAGACCGATTTCGGGCGGCCGACACCGTTCAACCTGCCCTGGCGCTCATACCTGCTTTATGCGTCAATCGCTTTCGTCGTCGGGACGGCCATTCAGTTCGCGTCCTACAAAATGGGAAGCGTGTTCGAAATCTTCTTGTTGCCGAGCGACTATCCCGCCCGGACCAATCCGTTCAGCAGCAGCCTGCTTGCCGCGACGATCTGCATCTACTTCACTATCGGCCAGAGCATCCTGATTGACCGGCGACTGCAGAGCGGCTCGCTCGACTATCACAAAGGCCGATTGCACGACGCGCTGTGGTTCGCCGGGCCGATGATCGTGCTGGTGATCGCACTGCAGCTCGTGTTCTATCTTATCCCGGAGATCAACGGCCGCGCGCCGCCGTTCGCGGTCTCCGAGCTGGTCCTGATGACATTCGCCTACCTGCTCGTGGTGTTCTTGATCGGCTTTTTCGTGCCTTCGACCGCGCAGGCGCATCTGGAGGCCACCAAGATCATCTTGTCGGGCCAGACCAGTGTGAAGCCGATCGCCTGGGCCTCGCGCTCGAGTGAACCCTCCCATCCACTGTCCGTCGCGAGCGGCGATGTCGGCCGCTGATCCACGATCGGCGGGCCGGAGCGACAATGTGCGGCGTGCTTGCAGGTGGTGTGAATGGCTGAACGCGAGAGTTTGGCTGCAGCGAGAGGATTCGAACCGCTGTATTCTCGATTGAATAACCTGCTGTAAACGCTTCTCAATTTCTTTCGTACGCTCATGTTTTTTGCATCTACCGCAGTTAATCCCCGTTGTTGCGGCTCGATTGCAGGCCGGTGCCTGGGCCTCCCAGCTCGCGTCAAGATGGGTTTTGTAGAGATCGGACCTGGCCCTTACAGACTATTGGTCGATTACCTTCCGTGAGCGCAGCGGTCCGCGCAAAGTCGAATCCCGGCGGATACTGCTCGATCGCCGTTGATCGAGGCCGTATCGCTGGCCTTGCGACGAAGGCATCAATATCCCGCGACCGCGACAACAAGAATTTCAAGAAACTAACTCCCTTGTTGCGACATGTGACATATAAACTCAGCAGGATCAGATAGTCGTCCAGACCTGCTTCAGTCATGAGGCCTGAGGTGCCTGCACGGTAACGTGCAAGATGCTTGATTGCATTCTCAGCGACAGAATTGTTCCAGGGAACACCGTCTTCAGAAATGAAGGCGAAAAGTTTGTCCTGAAATTTAATCAAACGCTTTTGCAGCGCTTGAGCTGGCTCCGATCTGTAGGTGGCCGCAGCGAGCGCTCCGAATAATGAATGGACTTCTGTTCGATGCGTCAGTAGGTGCTTCCGCTTGAGACCATGGTCGTCAACGGAAGATACGATACGTCGCAGCAGTGATCCAAACCGCCGCGCGATCTCTTGGAGTTCTCCATCGTAAGGTGCGTCGAGAAGTGCTTCATTGATGTCTCTGATCAGGTGAATCAGGCACTTCTGCTGCCTACATTCCAATCCGTCGTACGCAGCATAGAAATCGGTGATCAGAACACCACCAAAATCGCCCAAAAGCTCTCTTAGGAATGCGCCCTCCCGATTTGGACGACGAACGAAAACAACTTCTTCGAGGTTCGCGAACACCCATACATATGACTTGCCAAACCGCAGCCTAAACTCTGTCTCATCGGCGTGCAGGATGGCACCGGTAGTCAGTTTCCTGGTCAGCTTTCGGTATACTGAGCGGTAGCGACGAGCGAATATGGATTTGAATACATGAATTTCTTGGCGCGGAATTGCGATGCCAAAGAATTCGTAGAGCATTTCGCCTATCGTGCCGCTACCGAGCCCTTGAGCTATGTGGAGGGAAATCGCCCAGCTCATCAGCCCATGGCGATATTTCGAGACTTGCTCGTATTGTCTAGGCCTGAACTCTGCGCCGCAGCTGACACAGCTGTACAGGGTAGCCCGATAGTCAATCACTTGCCGGCTGATAGCGCCTCCTGACAGACGAAGGTCGAACGAACGCTTGGCTCTTTTTCTGCGCCGATCTAGCGGTTCAATTCTGCTGATATTGCCGCTTCCGCAGTTGATGCATTTGATGGCTTCAATTTCGACAGATCGTGCCCTCAAACGACGGTTTTGCTGCGAGCGCCGCGTCCTGGCCTGCTTCTTCAGTCGCTTGCTGGTCCGAACGAAAACACGGTGCCGCTGATAATCGAAGTAAGACCGATCATTCACAAACTTGTAGTCTGGATTTACGAAGCGACCAGAACTCCACTTTCTTGGGTTCGTGAGCCTCTCTAATTCCTCGACGCGCGAAACTAGTAAGGGGTCCTCGGCATCGGTGGACAACGTAGCCACGTGGCCAGCCGACACCTCTTGTATAGTGTCAACCACCTTCCGAAGTGCGGCACAGTCATCCAAATTGTAGGCGACTTGCCCTTCCACACTTCCGCACGCGTTCTCGTCCACCAGATACGCCATGCCATGCTCTGCGAAGCCGACGCGTCAGGTTCAGTCCAAACGCATCCCAGACGGCGGCCAATCTCCTTCAGACTATTGGAGTAAGTCGGGAAATAGAAATGGGCAAAGATGAGCGACAGCACGTTAACAACTGAACCGAGGACCTTATCTGCTCGCTCGTCGAGTCGGACTTTGACCCTCATCCGGCGAATGAATGCTTTCTCGTAATCTCCATAGCAATAGATCGTTGGACTTTGGTATCGATCTACGATTGCCAAGAATTCTTCAAAGATCTTCTCCTCCTGGTCCGGTGAGTCTGCCCAGAGAGTGTACGCAATCTCCCGATCGCGTTCCGCCACAATCATTCCGATGAGGTAGATGCAACCTTCATGAGGGTTGCCCTCCATATCCAAGAAGATGCGTACTTCTGAGGCCGGTACTACCGGCGTGCCAAAAACGTACAGGCGTTGATCCCGTATCGCGAGCGCCTGAAGCGCATTGTATCGCCGCGCCTTCGGTTGTTGCTGTGATTTAGTCGGGCGCCTCGCCCGAAATGTGTATGCCAGTTAAGTCAGCGTAAGGACGCCTTTACGATTCAATCTTCTTATTTCCTTATCCCTAACACCGCGCAGGAGGCTCAAGTTGCCTTCGCGAACCGCTTCCAAATGGCAACGCTGTTGAAACTCGCAGACACGGCAATGGTTGTTCAACAACAACTTAGGCTGCAACTCGCCGCGTTGCATTCGAGCGATATCGTCCAGGATCGATTTCGCTGCTCTACTTCGTCCTTGCAACTTCACCGCTGAGCTCGTCCCACCGCAACCTTGATAAATCACGCCGCGATCTGGCTCCTTTCCCTGGAGACGTGACAGCAGGGTCCCAACAGTGCTCAAAAACAATCGCTCCGGCTCGCGCACTGTTGGGCCTTCGTAGAACAACAGCGGCTCGTAATGAAAATCGCCGAGTTCAGATCGGCCATCCACCCTGCGCAATCCATCTATCCGAATACTGAGTCCGTCGACATTCAGACTGCCATCGATGATCGCGCGATGCCCCAAGCGAAGAGCCTGAAAAGTGAGTTCGATGGAAGATGGAATTGTAGACGCGAGGGCCTCGAGCTTCCCAACAGCGCCCTTTTTCGACTCGGCTCGCAACTCGGTGAGTGCTAATTCATAGGTGCTTCGAACACCGATTTGGCTCGAGAGTTTCAGGTAAGCCTTGTAGCGACAGTAGACATAGCTGCGGAGCACGTCTGAACCGTTCGCAACAGAATGATCCGCTTCGTGCAGGCGCATGACAAAGCTCTATGCAAGCGACCATGCGAGGGGGACGTGAGTGAGGGGCAAGTTAGCGCAACCATGGCCGAAACTCTCTGATAGAGTTGCGACATCGCGCATTGCGACGAGCCGACAAATCGGCAGCCACTTCGGGTTTAACCTCGCGCTCTTACGCGCGACTGGTCGCGAACCAAATCTGAATAATTTCGCCATACCACTTCGATCTGGTCACCACGCAGTGGCGATCGAAAACGTCTCCACGCCCAGGTCTCTTCGAAACGGGAATATCTAAAAAAGCGGGCGGAGATTTTTGCGGGTCAGTCGAAAGGAAAGCAGAGTTTCACCACGCAGAGACTCCGGCACGACGAACGAAAGCCCCGATTTGCGGGCGTTTCTGCCCATACATCTTAAGAGACTGATATTATTGAATTATTTTGGCTGGGGAACTAGGATTCGAACCTAGACAGGCAGAGTCAGAGTCTGCAGTCCTACCGTTAGACGATTCCCCAACAGCCCAAGCTGCTTAGGAGCCGCGCTTGACGCGGAACCTGCAACGCTCCTGCCGCAAGCGCGACTGCTTCGGCTGATATAGTTCGGCCCGCCGGTCCGGTCTACCCTCAAAACGTCGGCTGATCGTCGCGGAGGCTGCGCTGAAGCCGGGCCTGGCCCGCTCCGAATCCGGCTCCCGGCGGCCTGCCCATGACAGTTAGCAAAGCCTTAATCGCGCCATTAGGCCGCACTTTTCCGCCCCACGATACCGTTTCAGACAACACCCGGCAGAGGCTTAACGGTTTGTCGAGACAGCGTCGGCAATAGTCTGGTTTGGGCAGACGCGTGGGGCCTCTCCCGCGCCGCAAACATACAGATCGAGATGCAAAATCCCTCCACCGATTTCGGCGAAGTGATCTCGGTGCGCGGCTCGCAGGCGCGAATCGGACTGAAGCGCGCGCCGCAGCAACCGAGCCCGTCCGAAATCCGTGCCACCGTCGGACGCTTCCTCAGCATTTCCAGCGGGCAATCCTCAATCATTGCGATGGTGACGGAGGTTTCGAGCGAAGGGCTCGAGCAAAACGACGCCGACAAGTATTTTGCGATCGCTTCCGTCGACCTGCTTGGCGAAATCAACAGCGCTACCGGCGCTCCAAAATTCCAGCGCGGCGTGACCGTTTATCCGGCAATCGGCGATGCCGCGAGCCCGATCGGCAACCAGCAGCTGCGCACCGTTTACGCACGCGCTCAGAACGACGCGATCCATGTCGGCGCGCTGCAGCAGGATCCGTCGGTCAACGCCTATGTCGACGTCGACGAGATGCTGAGCAAGCACTTCGCGGTGCTCGGCTCGACCGGCGTCGGCAAGTCGAGCGGCGTGTCGCTGTTGCTCAACGAAATCCTGGTGGCGCGGCCGAATCTCCGCATCTTCCTGCTCGATGTCCACAACGAATACGGCCGTTGCTTCGGCGACCGCGCGCTGGTGATCAATCCGCGCACCCTGAAACTGCCGTTCTGGCTGTTCAATTTCGAGGAGATCGTCGACGTCTTCTTCGGCGGCCGCGCCGGCATCGCCGAAGAACTTGAAATCCTCGCCGAGGTGATCCCGGTCGCCAAGGCACTTTACACGCAATACCAGTCCGCCGACCGCGTCGGCCTGAAAAAGGCCGACCCGAAAACCGCGGGCTTCAGCGTCGACACGCCGGTGCCCTACCGCCTGCTCGACATAATCTCGCTGATCGACGAGCGCATGGGCAAGCTCGAGAACCGCTCGTCGCGACTGACCTATCACAAGCTGCTGCAGCGGATCGACGCGGTGCGCAACGACCCGCGCTACGCCTTCATGTTCGAGAATGCCAACGTCGGCGGCGACACCATGGCCGACGTGCTGTGCCACCTGTTCCGCATGCCGGCGAATGGCAAGCCGATGACGATCATGCAGCTCGCCGGCCTCCCGGCCGAGGTGGTCGATTCCGTGGTGTCGGTCTTGTGCCGCATGGCGTTCGATCTCGGGCTGTGGAGTGATGGCGCCTTGCGCCTGTTGTTCGTCTGCGAGGAAGCGCACCGTTACGCGTCGGCCGACCGAACGCTCGGCTTCGGGCCGACCCGCAAGGCGGTGTCGCGCATCGCCAAGGAAGGCCGCAAATACGGCGTGTTCCTTGGCCTCATCACCCAGCGTCCGGCCGAGCTTGATGCTACCATCATCTCGCAGTGTTCAACGCTGTTCACGATGCGGCTCGCCAACGAACGCGACCAGGCGCTGCTGCGTTCGGCGGTGTCGGACGCCGCGGCAAACCTGCTGTCGTTCGTGCCGTCGCTCGGCACCCGCGAGGTGCTGGCGTTCGGCGAAGGCGTCGCGCTGCCGACCCGGTTGCGCTTCAAGGAGCTGCCAAGCTTCCAGCTGCCGCGCAGCGAGGCGACCTTGGCGACGGTGTCGAGCACCGATGGCCAGGACCACAAGTTCATCGAGTCGGTGCTGGACCGCTGGCGCGGCGCCACGACCCAGCGCGACCAGGCGCCGAACAACCCGATGATGCAGGAACGAGCCGCTGCCGAAGACTGTGGAGTCGCCGATGCTGCAGCCGTCGATGGGCCTCGATTCCGAGCGCTTCTCGCTGCTGAAGAAGCCGCTGCGCTGATCCGACAGGTCTGGCTGCCTTGGCCCGGCGCGCTTTGCGCGCCGGGGGCAACGACATTATGTTCGCCGACAGACAACCTTTAAGGGATCGTCATGTCAGCACCCGCCATCAGCCGTTTCCCCGTCCCCTCATTGAAAGAGATGCCCGAGGATATCCGCGCGAAAATCCTCGCGGTGCAGGAGAAGTCCGGCTTCGTGCCGAACGTATTCCTGGTGCTGGCGCACCGGCCCGACGAATTCCGCGCCTTCTTTGCCTACCACGACGCGCTGATGGAGAAGGACAGCGGACTGACCAAGGCCGAGCGCGAGATGATCGTGGTCGCAACCTCCGGCCTCAACCAGTGCCAGTACTGCGTGGTGGCCCACGGCGCGATCCTGCGCATTCGCGCCAAGAACCCGCTGGTCGCCGACCAGGTTGCGATCAATTATCGCAAGGCCGACGTCACGCCGCGGCAGAAGGCGATGCTGGATTTCGCGGTGAAGGTTTCGGGCTCGGCTCACACGGCCTCGGACGAGGATTTCGCCACGCTGCGCGGCCACGGCTTCAGCGACGAGGACATCTGGGACATCGCCGCGATCGCAGCGTTCTTCGCGCTGTCGAACCGCATGGCGAATGTCACCAACATGCGGCCGAACGACGAATTCTATATGCTCAGGCCGCGTGCCGAAGGCCTGATTATGGACCTCAGTCATCGGTGGCGGCGCCGCACCAACCCGGGAGATAGATCGCGTCCTTGCTCTTTGCAAATTGAAGCGCCCGCTCCATGGCTTTGCTGAAGTCGCGCCTGATTTCCTTGTGCGGCACCCGTCGGCGCAGAAAATCTGCCCATAGAAATTCGCTGAAGGGCGTCGTGTCCTTGGCATAGCCGCCCGCGCGGCGCAGTTCGCCCGCGACGCTTCGGTAGGGATCATCCTTGAGCCTGGCGACCGTCTCCGGAATGTCAGAGAACTGCCGCCTGACGCCTTTTTCGTCGTACGGGTGCACCCACCGGTGATTGTCCATCACCACCCAGAATGACGCCCGATCAACCATCGAAAGATCGGCGACGATAGAGACGAGCACGTGCTCGACGCCCTCATCATGGAGAGCAAGTGCGAGGTGATGATGGTCGATGACGTAGTAGCGGTCATGCAGTCCCTTTTATGACCGGGATCATGTGTCGTCCGAGGAGCTCTGCGCGCTTCTTGGGCTTATGTTCACGCCAGCGTTTGCGCTTCTCCTTGACCTCGCGCATTCCGACCGTGATCTGGGTCGGGCGCAACTCAAGGATCGGAATCGGCTCGATAATCAAGTCCCGTTTTGCTGGCATGATGCAATCTCTCCAATTTGTCGACAAACACTCTGACCGAACTCAATTTTTACGCGATCGGCGCCGGCAGGCCATCCCCGGCGGTCCCGCAACACCGGCGAAATATTAGCCGCCCGCGCGGCCGTAAAACATCGCGCGGATTCGCTTCAAGACATTGCGACGCGCAACGCTGATCTCTGGCCCGACGCCAGGCGCAGTGCTAGACTTTGCCCGCCAGACCGGTGCCAGAATGTCAGGCAGCCAAATCAAACGCGACTCTTCGACGGCGACCGACGGTGACCAGAAGGTCATCCCGTTCCGGCCGCGGACCAGCGCGCACCCGCCAACACCGCCAATCGCGCAGCCGAACGACCTTGCGGCCTACGAGCAAAGCCGTGAGCCTGACGACTATCGCCATCGCATGATCATGAACGCGGCGGCCGGGATTTTCACGATCGCCCTGACCGGTTTTGGTATCTGGCTTGCCATGAGCATTGCCGACTTGCGCAAGACCACCGATTGCCTGCTGGTCGGCCGGCGCGACTGTGCCATCATTACTGTCCACCATCACTGACACGGCTGGTCGATCGAGCATGACCTTATTATCGGGTGCATGCTCCCGCGATTCGCGGCATCGGCCGCGAGGCGCCGCAAAGCCGCCAATTGGCGCACCGAATTGGCCATTCTGCCGCCATTGAACTGAGCGGGGGCGTCCGTTATACGACGAACTGCCTCAAACCGTCGCTTGGCGCGCGGCGGCTGAGGGACACCGGTTGCCGATATATCGGCAATAAAATCAAAGGCTTGATGATGTCCACGTTCGATCAGGTTGCCAACATCATTGCGGAAACCTGTGACATTCCGCGCGACACCATCACGCCCGAGAGCCACGCCATCGACGATCTCGGAATCGACAGCCTCGACTTCCTCGATATCGCCTTTGCAATCGACAAGGCATTCGGCATCAAGCTGCCGCTCGAGAAGTGGACGCAGGAGGTCAATGACGGCAAGGCAACGACGGAACAGTACTTCGTCCTCGGCAACCTCTGCGCGCGCATCGACGAACTGGTCGCCGCCAAGGGCGCGTGATGTGCGCCGTCCGCCATGCGCCTTGAATACTTCCAGCTGATCGATCGCATCGTCGATCTCGACATCGGCGAAAGGACCATCAAGGTGGAAGCGACGGTGCCGACCACCAGCACCATCTTCGAAGGTCACTTTCCCGGATTCCCGATCATGCCCGGCGTGCTGCTGGTCGAATCGATGGCACAAACCTCGGGCTGGCTGCTGGTCGCGTTGAACAAGTTCGAGCGCATGCCGTTTTTCGCCGCCATCAAGGAAGCCAAGTTTCGGCATTTCGTGCCGCCGGGCGAGCGCATCGACCTCACCGCGCGCATCGTCCACGAGGGCTCCGGCTACGCCATGACGCAAGCCGCCATCACCGTCGGCGGCAAGCCGAGGTGCAGCGCGCAGCTGACCTTCGCACTCTCCCCTTTCCCCAACCCCCAGTTCCGCAGCTACATGGAAGAAATGGCCCGCCGCATCGAATTCCCGCAGCACGCCATGCCTCAAAGCTCGCTCAGAGACGGCTGATCAAGGATCATGGCTGGACAAGACACCGAGAACTCTATCGAAACCTGGATCACGGGCATTGGGCTTGCCTCCTCGCTTGGCGAAGGCGTCGAGGCGAACTGGGATGCGTTGGTGAACGGCGACATCAAGGTCGACACCACGACCTTCGCGCCGTTCGTGGTGCATCCGCTGGCGCCGGTGAATTTCGACAAGCAGATCGCCAAGAAGGGCGACCAGCGGCAAATGGAGCCGTGGCAGCGGATCGGCACCTATGCCGCGGGTCTGGCGCTGGAGTCCGCCGGCATCAAGGGCAACGCAGAAATCCTCGGCAAGACCGACATGATCGTCGCCGCCGGCGGCGGCGAGCGGGACCTTGGCGTCGACAGTGCGATCATGACCGAGCGCAGCAAAGGTAACGCCGATCCGGCGCTGCTCAACAGCCGGCTGATGAGCGATTTGCGGCCGACGCTGTTCCTGGCGCAACTCTCAAACCTGCTCGCCGGCAATATCTCGATCGTGCACGGAGTGACCGGCTCGTCGCGCACCTTCATGGGCGAAGAGGCCGCCGGCGTCGACGCCGTGCGCATCGCGCTTGCCCGCATCGCGTCCGGCCAGAGCGACATCGCGCTGGTCGGCGCCGCCCACAATGGCGAGCGCAAGGACATGCTGATGCTCTACGAGTTCGGCAACTACAACCTGAAGGGTGGATTTGCGCCGGTGTGGTCGCGGGCGCCGAAGGGCGGATTTGCGCTCGGCTCCGGCGGCGCGTTTCTCGTGCTCGAATCGAAGCGCCACGCCCAAGCCCGCGGCGCACAACCGTTCGCGAAGATTTCGCGCGTGATCGCCGATCGCGCGGCCCGCAAGCAGCCGGGCCGTATCGCCGCGAGCCTGGAGGGCCTGTGGGCGAAGCTGAAGATTGGCCCGGGCGCGACTGCAATCATCACAGGCACAACCGGCGCGGAGCCCGCAACCGCCGAGGAGCGCACGTTCCTCAAGCACCACAGCGACATTCCGGTCCGTGCCACCGCAACGCGATTCGGACACCTGGTTGAAGCGCAATTTCCGCTTGGGCTCGCGCTCGCTGCGCTCGCAATCAGGAACCGCAGGCTGTTTCCGCCCGGCGACAAGACCGGCGCCGAGATTGAAATGCCGGTGCCGCCATCCCAAATTGTGGTGGTTGGGACCGGCCACTGGCGTGGCGAGGGCATGGCACTGGTGGAGCCTGTCTAAGGGCGCGTATGTCCCGGAAAAGCTTGCCCTCGACCGCGATCGGGGGTGGGGCACGGGTTTTCCGATCGAGGACATGCGCAAGAGATTGGGGACGTTCGATGAATTCCAAACACGATAAGGCCGGCCGTCCTGTCGTCGTGGTCACCGGCATGGGTCTCGTGACTCCGCTCGGCGTCGGCAAAACGGACAACTGGGCCAAGCTGACCGCAGGCGAGTCCGGCATCCGAAAAATCTCGCGCTTCTCAACCGAGGGGCTGAAGACGACGATCGCAGGCACGGTCGATTTCGCACCGAGTGCGATGCCAACCTCGACCGACCTCGCCGAATGGATGGCCGACCAGGCCGCGGAAGAGGCGATCGCGCAGGCCGGCATCGGCGCCAAAGCCGATTTTCCCGGGCCGCTGTTTGTCGGTGCAGCTCCTGTCGAACTCGAATGGCCACAGCGCGACGAGATTGCGCGCACTATCGGCGCTAGCGAACCGATCGACTATGACGCCGTGCTGCGCGTCAGCGGCGAAGAGAAATTCGCGCACTATCACGATCGGTTCCAGTTCGGCTCGATCGCCGACCATCTCTCCGACAAATTCGGTACCAAGGGCTCGCCGATCACGATCACCACGGCCTGCGCATCCGGCGTCAGCGCGATCCAGCTCGGCGTCGAGGCGATCCGCCGTGGCGAAGCGGACGCCGCGCTGTGCGTGGCGACCGACGCCTCGGTCAACCCGGAAGCGCTGATCCGCTTCTCGCTGTTATCGGCGTTGTCGACGCAGAATGATCCGCCGGCGAGTGCGTCAAAGCCGTTCTCGAAGAACCGCGACGGCTTCGTGATGGCCGAAGGTGCCGGGGCCATGGTGATCGAGAGCCTCGAATCCGCGCTCGCCCGTGGCGCGCGAATTCTCGGCGTCATCGCCGGCTGCGGCGAACTCTCTGACTCGTTCCATCGGACCCGCTCGAGCCCCGACGGCAAGCCGATCATCGGCTGCGTGCGCAATGCGCTCGCCGATGCCGGCATTGAGCCGGGTGAGATCGACTACATCAATGCCCACGGCACTTCGACGCCGGAGAATGACAAGATGGAGTTTTTGGGCATCTCGACCGTGTTCGGCGATCGCGCCAGGGAGATTCCGGTGTCGTCGAACAAGTCGATGATCGGCCACACCCTGTCGGCGGCCGGCGCCATCGAAGCAGTGGTCTCGCTGCTGACGCTGGAGCACCAGCGCATTCCGCCGACCATCAACTACGACATGCCGGATCCGGCGATCCCGTTCGACGTGGTGCCGAACCAGGCGCGCGACGCCAAGGTCACTGCCGCTATGTCGAATTCCTTCGGTTTTGGCGGTCAGAACGTCTCGATCGTGATGACTCGCGAGGTCGCCTGACCTCTTTCGCTATCAAGCGAGTTGACGCCGCCGCCTTGGGCGGCGATAGGCAGACGCGAGACTCTTACCCTTAAAGACCAGCCTGTTATGCGCGCGCTCTGCCTCGTCAAGGAAAAGCAGCTTGAGGTGCTCGACCTCGCCCCGCCGTCCCCGCCGGCCGCTGGCGAGGTGCAGATTCGCATCCGCGCCGTGGCGCTCAATCACCTCGACGTCTGGGGCTATCGCGGCATGGCATTCGCCAAGCGCAAGCTGCCGCTTGCGGTCGGCGCCGAGGCGTCTGGCGAGATCGCGGCGGTCGGCCCCGGCGTCACCCGCTTCGAGCCGGGGCAGCTGGTCGTGATGTCAGGTGGGCTCACCTGCGGCACCTGCCCGGCCTGCCGCGCTGGCCGCGACAATCTGTGCGAAGACGTTTCGGGCATCATGGGGTTTCACGTCGACGGCTTTGCCCGTGAGCTCCTGAACATGCCGGAGCGGCTGGTGATCCCGGTACCTTCAGGCGTCAGCGCGCGCGACGCGGCCTGCGCGCCGATCGCCTTCGGCACCCCTCAGCACATGCTGTTCGACAACGCGAAACTTCAGCCCGGCGAGACCATCCTGATTCACGCCGGCGCCTCAGGCACCAGCACGGCCGCGATCAAGATGGCCAAGGCGATCGGCTGCACGGTGATCACGACCGTGGGTGACGATGCCAAGATCGCAGGGGTGAAGGCGCTCGGCGCCGACCACGTCATCAACTATCGCAAGGACCGGTTCGAGGGCGAGGTCCGCAAGCTGACCAAGAAGGTCGGCGTCGATGTCGTGTTCGATCATGTCGGCGCCGA
This sequence comes from uncultured Alphaproteobacteria bacterium, assembly GCA_963763485.1. Classification (GTDB taxonomy): domain Bacteria; phylum Pseudomonadota; class Alphaproteobacteria; order Rhizobiales; family Xanthobacteraceae; genus CAWCKS01. The sequence goes on from CAVXOW010000006.1 coordinate 71,787, forward strand.
TACCTTCAGCGGCTCGCTTTTAGTGCTGAAGCCGGGCGGCCGCTACGTCACCTGCGGCGCAACCTCAGGACCGTCGGCGACGATCAACCTGATGCAATTGTTCCAGCGGCAGTACCGCATCATCGGATCGTTCGCCTGCACCTTGAAGAACATCGCCGAAAGCCTTGAGAAGATGGCGCAAGGCATGACGCCGGTGATCGACACCGAAGTCCCCGTGTCCGATGTCGCGCGCGCCTTGCAGCGCATGGAAGACCGGCAAGTCTTCGGCAAGATCATCGTGCATTTCTAGTTGCGCATGTCCTATTCGGAAAACCGGCCACCATCCCCGATCAAAGTCGAGGACATGCTTTTCCGGGACATGCGCTGATGCGCCTGTTCTCGCGCTACTCGGTCTGGCTGATGGGCTATCGGCTGAAGCAGGCGGCTGGCGCCCTGCTTGGTCCGCTCACCGTCGTGCTGCTCCGTATGCTGCGACTGGCCGACCCCGACCGCACCGCCCGCTTCACCGGCCGAACCATGCAGCGCATCGGCCCCTTGCTGAAAGAACACCGCATCGGCCGAGAGAATCTTGTCGCGGCATTCCCCGAAAAAAGCTCAACCGAGATCGACGCGATCCTGGACAAGACCTGGGAAAATCTCGGAATGTTCGCCGGCGAGTTTGCCCATCTCGACCGCATGTGGGACTACAACGAAGCAAACCCGGCGGCCGGCCGCATCGAGCTCGATCCGGTCTCGATCGAGCGCTTTTTAAAGCTCCGTGACGACGGCAAGGGTGCGCTGATCTTTGCCGCCCACCTCGGCAACTGGGAGCTGCCGGCGCTGGTCGGCCCGGCCTACGGCCTCGATTCCGCCGTCGTGTTCCGGCCGCCGAACCTGAATGCCATTGCCGATGCCGTCGAACGCATCCGCGCGGTGAACATGGGCACGATCGTTCCGACCGAGCGCGACGCGCCGCTGCGGCTGGCGCGGATGCTTGAGCAAGGCACGCACGCTGGCATGCTCGTCGACCAGTACTACATCAAAGGCGTCGACGTCGTCTTCTTCGGCCGCAAGACCAAATGCAATCCGCTGCTGGCGCGGCTCGCGGCGCGGATCGAATGCCCGATCCACGGCGTGCGCGTCATCCGCCTGCCCAATCACCGCTTCCGCCTGGAGCTGAGCGAAGAGGTCGCCCCGGTCGGCGCCGCCGACGGCAAGATCGACGTGCAAGCCACCATGCAGGCGGTGACTAATGTGGTCGAGGGCTGGATCCGCGAGTACCCGGAGCAGTGGTTGTGGCTGCACCGGCGCTGGCGGTGAGTGTCTGCGCCTCAACCTAATGCCCGGTCTTCACCCGCGTCCATAACCGGTTGATGATCCGCTGGGTTGCCGGATCGCGGGCGGTGATGACGAACAGCCGCTTCAACGTCGCGTCATCGGGATAGACGGTCTTGTCGTTGATCACTTTTGGGCCGATCAGCTTCTGGCTCGCGAGGTTGCCGTTGGCGTAGGCCAGAAAATCGGAATTTTTTGCTGCGACCTCGGGCCGGTAGAGATAGTTGATCAGCTCGAGCGCCTCGGCGACATTCTTTGCATCCGCCGGGATCGCCAGATTGTCGAAGAACATTTGCGCGCCCTCTTTGGGGATGGCGTAGCCGATCTGGATGCCATTGTGGGCTTCCTCGGCGCGGTTCTGCGCCTGCTTGATGTCGCCGGACCAGCCGACCACGAAGCAGATTTCGCCGGTCGCCAGCGCATCGAGATATTCCGATGAATGGAATTTGCGCACGAACGGCCTGACCTTGGCCGCGGCGTCAGCCGCTTTCTCCAGGTCGGCCTGCTTGGTCGAGTTTGGATCGATGCCGAGCCAGGTCAGCGCCGCCGGCAGGATATCGTCGGCGGAGTCCAGCATGTGGATGCCGCAATCCTTGAACTTCGCAAGCTTGTCCGGGTTGAAGACGATGTCCCAGCTGTTGACCGCATCCTCAACCTTGACCTCCGGACCAAGGACCGTCTGCAACTGCTTGACGTTGTAGCCAATTCCGGTGGTGCCCCACATGTAGTTGGCGGCATAGAGATTGCCGGGATCGTATGTCGCGAGCCGGTTCGTCACTTCCGGCCAGGCATTGGCGAGATTGGGGATCTTCGACTTGTCGAGCTTCTGGAACACACCGGCCTTGATCTGGCGCTCGAGGAAATAGCCCGAGGGCACCACGAGGTCGTAGCCGGATTTACCCGCCAAAAGCCGCGTCTCCAGCGTCTCATTGGCGTCGAACGTGTCGTAGGTGACCTTGATGCCGGTTTCCCTTGTGAAGTCGTCAAGAACCCCCGGCGCCACATAGTTTGACCAATTGTAAAAATTCACCGTGCGGTCGGCAGCGTGAGCGCTGGCCGCGAAGGCGGCCACCATCGCGACGGTCAAAATCGATTTGCCGGCAGAGTTCATGCCCCTCCCCTTCACCTGACCGCGTGCGACAGCCGCTCCAGTGCCTCGTCGATAGTGGCGTCCCGTTTGGCGAAACAGAAACGGATCACTGACGTCACGGGATCGTCCTCATAAAGCGACGAGACAGGAATCGCGGCGACCCGATGTTCGGTGACCAGCCGCTTGCAGAACGCTCCATCAGTTACGTTGAGCCCGAGCGGCTTCAAGTCGACATTAAGAAAGTAGGTGCCCTGCGACGGGATCACCGGGAAACCGATCGAGGTGAGACCGTTCGACAGCCGATCGCGGCTCCGCTGCAGGTCGCGCCGCATGTCGTGGAAGAAGGTATCGTCCTTGCCGAGGCCATAGGCCACCGCAGCCTGCAGGTTCGGCGCCGTCGTGAACGTCAGGAACTGGTGCGCCTTGCCAAGCACGCGCAGGATCGGCGGCGGCGCACAGACGAAGCCGACCTTCCAGCCGGTCAGCGAGAAGATCTTTCCCGCCGAGCCGACCTTGACGGTTCGTTCGTGCATCCCGGGCAGCGTCGCCAGCGGAATGTGCGCGCGGCCGTCGAACAGCACGTGCTCCCAGACCTCGTCGCACACGGCGATGACGTCGAACTCCTTGCAGAACCGCGCCAGCAGTTCCAGGTCTTCATGCGGATAAACGATCGCCGCAGGATTGTGCGGGTTGTTGAAGCAGACGACCTTGGTCTTGCTGTTGAACACCGCGCGCAAGGCCTCTTCGGTCAGCCGCCATTCCGGCGGCTCGAGACGGACGATGCGCGGGATGCCGCCGGCGCGGCGGATCAGCGGCAGGTAGGCATCATATGCGGGCGCGAACGCGACGACCTCGTCGCCCGGCTCGATCAGGCCGAACAGCGCGCCGGCGATCGCTTCCGTGGCGCCTGACGTCACCATGACCTCGCTCTGGGGGTCGAGCGTCAATCCATGCCAGCGCTGATAATGCGCTGACACGGCCGAGCGCAGCTCGGGCAATCCCATCATCGGCGGATACTGGTTGTTGCCGTCGATCACGGCTTCGGCGGCCTTGCGGCGCACGTCCTCCGGCCCCGGGTCGTCGGGGAAACCCTGCCCGAGATTGATGGCGTTGTGCTCGCGCGCGAGCTGCGACATCACCTCGAAGACGGTGGTCGGCAGATCGGTGTAGACGCGATTGAGCGGGCGCGTCATCGCGTTTGTCATAGCCCGTTTGTCCTGGCCTTCCGATCAACCGCCGGTCTTGATCGGCAGGCCTGCGGCCTTCCAGCCCAGGATGCCGCCAGCGAGGTGCTTGTCGTAGGGCAAGCCCTCGGCTTGTGCGGCCAGCGACGCGGTTACGGAGCGACGGCCGGACCGGCACGCGAACACGACCGCCTTGCCCTTGGGATCGGGAATGTCCTTCGGATCGAAACTCGACAGCGGCAGCACGACGGCGTGCGGGTACGCTTCGGCTGAAACCTCGTTCGGCTCGCGCACGTCGATCAGCAGATAGCGACCCTCGGCAATGCCCTTGGCCACGTCCTGCGCGGTGAGATCCTCGACTTTGTGCTCGCCTTCGGCCACGTCCAACTCCATCAAATCAGGATCTTGCAAACCAGGGTCTTTGCGGACGCAACCTCGCCTCTGACACGACGAAAATCAAGCACTTACAGGCTAGACCGTGACTTCAGATCGTCACTTGGGTTCCGACCTCGACCACCCGCCCCGTGGGAATCTGGAAATAGCTGGTTGCGTCGTTCGACATCTGGGTGAGCGTGATGAACAGGTGGTCTTGCCAAGGCGGCATGCCGGAATAGGCCGCGGGCTTGAGCGCGCGGCGCGACAGGAAGAACGATGTCGACATGATGTCGAACTGCCAGCCGATCTTGCGGGCGATCTGCAGCGCCTTCGGGATGTTCGGCGTCTCCATGAAACCGTAGCGCAACGTCACCCGCGAGAACGTCCCGCTGATGTCTTCCATGTGGACGCGATCGGCGACGTCGACGCGCGGCGTCGGCGCCGTCTCGATGGTCAGGATGACGTTCTTCTCGTGCAGCACCTTGTAGTGCTTCAGGCTGTGCATCAGGGCGGTCGGCGCGTTGTCGGGATGCGCGGTCAAAAACACCGCCGTGCCCGGCACCCGCTGCGGGGGGCGCTTCTCCAGCATCGAGACCAGGTCTTTCAGCGGCAACTCGTTCTTCTGCGTCTTCTCGAAAAGGAGCCGGCTGCCGCGCCGCCAAGTGTACATCACCACCATGACCATGCCGCCAAGCGCGAGCGGCACCCAACCGCCCTCAACCACCTTGAGCAGGTTGGCGGACAGGAAGATCAGGTCGAGCAGCAGAAACGGGCCGATCAGCGCGGCGGCCGCGAGCGGCGACCACTTCCACACCTTCCAGATCACAACAAAACCCATCATCGCGGTGACGACCATCGTGCCTGTGACCGCAATGCCATAGGCTGACGCAAGCGCGCTCGACGACTTGAAGATCGCCACCAGCAGCATGACGCCGACAAACAGGAAGGTCGTGACCCGCGGCATGTAGATCTGGCCGGAATGGGTCTCAGAGGTGTGCCGGATTTCAAAGCGCGGCAACAGCCCGAGCTGAATGGCCTGTCGCGTCAGCGAATAGGCGCCGGTGATGACGGCCTGGCTCGCGATCACGGTCGCGGCCGTCGCCAGAATGACCATGACCGGCTGAGCCCACTCCGGGTACAGCAGGAAGAACGGATTTTCGAGCGCCTTGGGATCCTCGAGCAGCAATGCGCCCTGGCCAAGATAGTTCAGCATCAGCGACGGCAGCACGATGAACAGCCAGGCGATCTGGATCGGCTTCTTGCCGAAGTGACCGAGGTCGGCGTAGAGCGCCTCCGCGCCTGTCACCGCAAGAAAGACGGCGCCGAGCGTGAATAGCCCAATCATGCCGTGGCTGACGGCAAAGCCAATGGCCGCCAGCGGATTGAAGGCCAGCAGCACCACGGGATGCGAGGCAACCCAGATCACGCCGGGAACGGCGATGACGGCAAACCAGACTATCATGATCGGGCCGAAGAATGCTGCAACCCGCGCGGTGCCGCGCGATTGCGCGGCAAACAGCCCGGCCAGGATGACAATGGTCAGGGGCAGCACGAAGAGGTCGAACTTCGGCGACAGCACCTTCAGGCCTTCGATCGCCGACAGCACCGACAGCGCCGGCGTGATCACCGCGTCGCCATAGAACAGCGCGCCGCTGATGATGCCCAGCAGCGCGATCGCTGCGACGCCGCCGCCCAACGCTCGCTGAGCCAGCGCCATCAGCGCCAGCGTGCCACCTTCGCCATGGTTGTCGGCGCGCAGCAGGATCACGACATATTTCAGCGTGACCACGACGATCAGCGCCCACAGGATCAATGACAGTACCCCGATGACAATCGGTTCGGTCACGGCGCCATCGGTCCCGGTGGCCGCGACGATCGCCTCGCGGAGCGCGTATAGCGGGCTGGTGCCGATGTCGCCGTAGACGACGCCGATGCTGCCGAGCGTCAGGGCGACGACGCTGTCATGGCCCCGGTGATCTTCCACGACCCCGTTGGCCGCCTCTGGTGAAGCGGAGGTCGTCGTCGGCATTGTCATGGAAAGATCGCCTCTTGGCTGCCCTGCTCGGCCGCGGCGCGCGCTTATAGTGCGGTGCGACAATCCAAGCTTAGGCTATTTTCTCGTTTCAGGCATGCGCAAAGCGCATGTGACATGTCTCAATTTACGCGTCTAACCAATTGACGAGTCTTGCGTTTTATCAAGCCCGGTCTCACCCCTACCATCAAATCGTGACTTGGGTACCGACCTCGACCACCCGCCCGGTCGGAATGTGGAAATAGTCAGTGGCGTCGTTGGCGGCCCGGCTCAATGCAATGAAGAGATGATCCTGCCAGCTCGGCATGAACGAGTGCGACGCCGGTTTCAGCGCGCGCCGCGACACGAAGAACGAGGTCGACATCATCTCGAAGTCCCAACCGAGCTTGCGTGCCAATGCCAGCGCCGGCGGCACATTCGGCGACTCCATGTAGCCGAACCGAAGCGCCACGCGCATGAAGCGATCGCTGATCTTTTCGATACGAACACGGCGCGCCAGCGGCACACGCGGCGCGTGATCCGTCTCGATCGTCAGAATGACGTTCTGTTGGTGCAGCACCTTGTTGTGCTTGAGGTTGTGCAGCAGCGAGGTCGGCACGAAATCCGGATCGCTGGTGAGGAAGATTGCGGTGCCGTCGACGATATGCGGCGGACGCTTCTCCAGGCTTTTGATCAGGCTTTGCAGCGGCACTTCAATCTTGCGCGTCTTCTGCGCAAGGATGCCGGTGCCGCGCCGCCACGTCCAGATCACGACCGCCATCGCCGCACCAAAGGTGAGCGGCACCCAGGCGCCTTCCAACAGCTTCAGAAGGTTGGCCGCAAAGAACGTCGTGTCGACCACGACGAACGGCAGCATCAGAGCGGCCGCGCTGACGAGCCGCCAGTTCCAGAGTTTCCAGATCACGATGAAGCCCATGAGGCCGTCGGCCACCATGGTGGTCGACACCGCGATGCCATAGGCCGAAGCAAGACCGCCCGAGGTCCGGAACAACCCAACCAGCAACAACACGCCGATCAACAGCAAGGTGTTGACGCGCGGCAGGTAGATCTGGCCGGCGTGCGATTCCGAGGTGTAGCGGACTTCGAAGCGCGGCAGCAGACCGAGCTGGATCGCCTGCCGAACCAATGAAAAGGCACCGGTGATAACCGCCTGGCTCGCGATCACCGTCGCCGACGTCGCGAGCACGATGAGCGGCGTCAAGAGCACGTGGGGCGCCATGCTATAGAATGGGTTTTCGATCGCGTCCGGGTGCGACAGCACCAGCGCGCCCTGCCCGAAATAATTCAAGAGCAACGACGGCAGCACGAAGCCAAGCCACGCGGCCTGGATCGGCTTGCGGCCGAAGTGGCCGAGATCGGCGTAGAGCGCTTCGCCACCGGTGACCGCGAGAAACACCGCGCCAAGTGTTACGAGGCCAATGGTGCCATGCGACAGCATGAAATGAACGGCGTGCCAGGGATTGATTGCTGCGAGAATGCTCCAGTCGTCGCTGATGTGCAGGACGCCGAGTACGGCAATAGAACCGAACCAGACGATCATCACCGGGCCGAATGCAGCGGCGACGATCGCGGTGCCGCGGCTCTGCACTGCAAACAGCGCGACCAGAATCAGGATCGTCACGGGCTGCACGAAATGTTCAAGCGCCGGTGCCACGAGCTTCATGCCTTCGACCGCCGACAGCACTGAAATCGCCGGCGTGATCATGGAGTCGCCGAGGAACATGGCCGCGCCCAGCACACCCATCACCAGCAGCAGCGTGGTGCGCTGTCCGAACGCGCGCCGGCCGAGTGCCATCAACGACAGCGAGCCGCCCTCGCCGTGGTTGTCGGCGCGCAGCAGCAGCAGCACATATTTCGCGGTGACGACGATGATCAGTGCCCACAGGATCAGCGAGAGCACGCCGAGCACAATGGGACGGCTGACGGCACCGCCCTCGGTCGCGCTGCGCGTCGCTTCGCGAAATGCGTAGAGCGGCGACGTGCCAATGTCGCCATAAACGACGCCGATGCTGCCCAGGGTCAGAGCGGCGAAGCCGCCTTGCTGGCGCGGCTCGAAGGCAACCTCGGCGGCGGTCTCACTGGCGACCATGCGAACGATCCCGCGTTACTGACTTGAACCGATCAACGCACGTCCGGGCGAACTGGAGATCGGACTTCCGAAAATCGACACATGTGAACTCGAAAAATCCCGCCGCCTTGCTGCACGCTTATAGCAAGAGGACGGAACCGCTGCAGCGACCATCGGTTCCCTGGCCGGTATTTTGGTTCGTGGTCGCAACGCCGCCGGAGCGCGTCGCGCTTGACAAATCTTACGGCCTGAGATCAGGCGGCAACGGCGGGCTCTCACGCATCAAGGTGATGGTGACGCGGCGATTGGCGGCGAGCGTCGGGTCATCGGGAAACAGCGGCTCGTTGTCCGCCTTGCCGGCCGCCATGAAGATGTGGCTGGTCGGCAAGCCCTCCTTCTCGAGAATTTGACGCACCGCGTTGGCGCGATCGGCCGACAAATCGAACGCGTCGTATTCCGGGCTCGACGGCGTCAAGCCTGCCGCGGTGTGGCCGATAATCGAGATGCGCAGGGGGGTGGCGCGCAGCGGCTTCGCCAGCTTCTGAATCAACAGTCGGGTCCGCTCGTAGGGTTCCTTCGAGCCGTCGGGAAACATCGAACGGCCGTCCTGATCGACAATCTCGAGATTGAGGCCCTGCTTGGTTTCCTCGAACATGATGTGCTTGGAGATTTCGGTCAGCTCGGGCATGTCCTGCAACGCTTGGCGGAGCGAAGCCGCGGCCAGTGCGAACTCGCGATCGATCTTCTGCTTGACGCCGGAATGGAGCTTGCTGTCGAGCGCGTCGGGACTCGGCGTGTTCGACGCGTCTTCCGGCGAAATGTGCTCGACGTTTTTCAGCCGCGGCCGCGTCGGCAGGCCATCGGTCTCGATGATGCCCGAGTAGCGCGCCTCGTTCTGCACGCCGAACGCCTCGCGCATCGAGCCGGCGACCAACTTGAGTTTCTGCGCATCCTGGTTGGAGAACGCGACGAGCATCACGAAGAAGCTCATCATCAAGCCCATCAGGTCGGCAAAGCTTACATACCAGCCATGACCCCCGGCATGCGCGGCGCCCCGCTTTTTCTTGGCCATTGACTTGTCCGCGGCACGTCCGCTCGCTTACGCGGGTACCGCCTCCCCTTCTTCGTGGCGATGCTTTTCCGGGAGATAAGCGAGCAGCATTTCCCGCACCAGCGCAGGACTCTTCGAATCGCGGATCATCAGGATGCCGTCGATGATCAGCGTGCGATTGGTCTCTTCGTCGAGCAGCTTGACGTGCAGCTTGTCGGCAATCGGCAGGCAGAAGATGTTGGCGACCACAGCACCATACAGGGTCGCCAGCAACGCCGTCGCCATGAACGGCCCGAGCTTGGACGGATCGCTCATGTTGGCAAACATCTGCACCATGCCGACCAGCGTGCCGACCATGCCAAAGGCGGGAGCGCAATCGCCGATCGCGCGGTAGATCTTCTGCCCCTCGTCGAGGTGCATGAGGAAGTTGTCGCGATCGCGTTCAAGGTTGTCGCGGATGAAGTTGAGATCGTAGCCGTCGGCAACATAGCGAATGCCCTTCGCCAGAAACGGATCGTCGATCTCGACCTTCTCGAGCCCGACCGGGCCTTGCTTGCGCGAGACCTCGGCGAGGTTGGCGAGCTCGTCGACAAGTTCGCGCGCAGTCTTGCGGCTCAGCGTGAAAGCGAACTTGGCACCGAGCGGCAGGCCGTGGAGCATCGCGCTCAAGGGAAAGCGGATCAGTGTCGCCGAAATCGATCCACCGAAGACAATGAGGACGGCGTGCTCGCTCACGAACATTTCGAGGCTGCCGCCGAGCAGCATTATGATCGCAACAACGGCTGAGCCCGCCAACAAGCCGATTGCGGTCGTAATATCCATGGAAACCCCGACGCAACGCGCACCACAGCGTCCTTCTGGACGCGGTTCGACCCCTGCGATCGAACAGGACAACCCTAGCGTCGCCGCCATTAAAGTTACGTAAAGCTTAGCGGGGAACAGACAATTCGAGCGGCCCCTGTGCGGCTGCGCCGCAGTTCACGCTTCGCTAACCATAAGCGAGCGGCGTCGGGCCGATCAGTGCAGATGCGGCGGGCGCTCGTCCGCCTGAGCATCGGCCGGCCGCTGGAATGATGTCGCGGCCGGTTGCGGAGCGGGCGCTGTCGCCGCGCGCGCATCAAGGTAACGCCGCTGTTGGCGGCGATAGGACAGCGCGCCGGCGGGCAGTGAGATCAGATAGAGCACCGTGCCGATCGTGAGTACGTACCAGGGATAACTGATCAACAGCGCAATGAAGAGCACGACGAACACGAAGGCCGGCAGCACCATTTCCGGCGGCACCCGCCGGCCGATGGTCTTGCCAGAAAATACCGGCAGGCGCGAGATCATCAGAAATGCGATCGCCAGGGTGTAGACCGCGGTCACGATCGCCGGGAACAGCGGCACGCCGAGAAACGCCAGATAGATCGGCAGCAGCACGCAGATCGCGCCGGCCGGCGCCGGCACGCCGGTAAAGAAGTTCGCGGCGAAGGCCGGCTTATCGGGATCGTCCATGGTGGCGTTGAAACGCGCCAGCCGAAGCCCGCCGCTGATCGCAAACACCATGGCCGCGATCCAGCCGCCATTGTGCAGCTCCTTGAGCTGCCAGAAGTAGAGGATCAATCCCGGCGCGACGCCGAAATTGACGAAGTCGGCGAGGCTGTCGAGTTCGGCGCCGAACCGCGACTGGCCCTTGATCAGGCGGGCGACGCGGCCGTCGATACCGTCGAGGGCTGCGGCAAACACGATGGCGCCGAGCGCGAGCTCCACGCGCCCCTCGAACGACAACCGGATCGCCGTCAACCCCGCGCACAGCGCGAGCAGCGTGATCACATTGGGCACAAGCATGCGCACGGGAATGGCGCGAAAGCGCCGGCGGCGCAATTCGAACGGAGGTTGGCCGGACCGGTTTTCCATGACCGCAATATAGCGACGCAAGCCGGAGGACGCCATGAACGAAAGCCTCAAGTTTCGATTTGCGCGTATTCTATTCGCAAAACCGGCCACCTCTTTTTGCGGAATACGCGATTGGTTAATCGGCGCGATAGCTGCGGCCGCCGTCCCCGAGCCTGAAGTCCGCCAGAACGGTCTCCCCGGCGACCGCGATCTGCCCCTCCGAGACCAGGGGTTTTGCGCCATCCGGCAGGTAGACGTCGAGCCGCGAACCGAACCGAATCAGGCCGAAGCGCTCGCCGGCAACGAGCGACTGTCCCTCACGGACAAATGAAACGATACGGCGCGCCACAAGCCCTGCGATCTGCACCACGCCGATCCGCCCGCCCGGCGTTGCGATGACGAGCGAGTTGCGCTCGTTGTCTTCGCTTGCCTTGTCGAGCTCGGCATTGATGAATTTGCCCGGCCGGTAGACGATGCGCTCGATGCGGCCGGCCACGGGGCTGCGATTGACGTGGCAGTTGAACACACTCATGAAGATCGAGACGCGCGGCAATGGCCGATCGCCGAGCCCGAGCTCGGGCGGCGGCGCGGCCTGCACGATCAGCGACACCCGGCCATCGGCCGGCGCCACCACAATCCCCTCGCCCTGAGGCGTCACCCGTTTCGGATCGCGGAAGAACAGCGCGCACCACGCGGTGAGCACCATGCCAATCCAGCCGAGGGGCGACCAGATCCAGAACAGGATCAGGCTCGCCAGCGCGAACGCGCCAATGAACGGATAGCCTTCCGGATGAATGGGCGGAATTTGCCCGCGAACGGAATCAGCAATCGACATTGTGATGTATCAGGACCTCTTTCAAACGCCGATCCGGCTTATCACGGCGCGGGCGATCGCGACAATCACTCCGCGGCGGTCGGCGTCACAATCGGGACAGCCACCAGCTCCCGATCCGGCGCGTCGTCATCGGCCTCGAGTTCGGGATGTGGCCCCGCGGTGCTGTCGCCGATCTGCATAAGCTTCTCGCGCGCGGCCTCGGCCTCGCGCTGGCGGTTCCACATGCTGGCATAAAGCCCTTCCGCAGCCAGCAGCTGTTGATGCGTGCCGCGCTCGACGATGCGTCCCTGGTCGAGCACGATGATCTCGTCAGCGCCGACGATGGTCGACAGCCGGTGTGCAATCACGAGCGAGGTGCGGTTCTTCGAGATGCGCTCCAGCGCATCCTGGATTTCCCTCTCGGTGTGGCTGTCGAGCGCCGACGTCGCCTCGTCGAGCAGCAGGATCGGCGGCGCCTTCAGGATTGTGCGGGCGATCGCGACGCGCTGCTTCTCGCCGCCTGACAGTTTCAGGCCGCGCTCGCCGACCTCGGCCTCGTAGCCCTTCGGAGCCAAACGGATGAAGCGGTCGATTTGCGCCGAGCGTGCGGCCTCCTCAACCTCGGCATCGGTGGCCTCCCAGCGCCCATAGCGAATATTGTAGCGGATCGTGTCGTTGAACAGCACGGTATCCTGCGGCACCATGCCGATTGCCGCGCGCAGCGACGATTGCGTGACGTCGCGGATATCCTGACCGTCGATGGTGATGCGCCCCGCATTGACCTCGTAGAGGCGGAACAGAAGGCGCGACAGCGTCGACTTGCCTGCGCCCGACGGCCCGACCACGGCGACGGTCTTGCCGGCCGGCACCTCGAAGCTGAGACCTTTGAGGATCTGCCGACCAGCCTCGTAGGCGAAGTTGACGTTGTCGAAGCGGATCGCGCCGCTCGTGACCTTCAACTCGGTCGCGCCAAGCCGATCCTCGATCTCGGGCTTGCGCGAAAGGATCGCGAACATCTTCTCGATGTCGATCACGGCCTGCTTGATCTCGCGGTACACCATGCCCATGAAGTTGAGCGGTTGGTAAAGCTGGATCATCATCGCGTTGATCATCACGAAGTCGCCGACGGAGTTGGTGCCGTTGCGAACGCCGATCGCGCACAGCACCATCGTCGCCGTCAGCCCGACCGTAAAGATCACCGCCTGCCCGGCATTGAGCACCGCGAGCGATGTATAGGCCTTGGTGCTCGCCCGCTCGTAGCGGTCCATCGAGCGATCGTAGCGCTGCGCCTCGCGCGCCTCGGCACCGAAATATTTCACCGTCTCGTAGTTGAGCAGCGAGTTGATCGCCTTGGTGTTGGCCTCGGTGTCGGACTCGTTCATGCGGCGACGGATATCGATCCGCCACTCGGTCGCGACATAGGTGTAGTACATGTAGACGACGACAACGAACACCGTCGCCAGCACGTAGCGCCAGTCGAAGTAGTAGAGCATGACGCCGGCGACCAGGGCGACCTCGACGATGGTCGGGATCAGCTGCAGGATCACCATGCGCACCATGGTCTCGATCCCGGCACGGCCGCGTTCAAGGATACGCGTCAGGCCACCGGTCTTGCGCTCGAGATGGAAGCGCAGCGACAGCTCGTGCATGTGCACGAAAGTGAGGAAGGCAAGCCGCCGCACCGCGTGCATGGCGACCTTGGCGAAGACACCGTCGCGCCATTGCTGCAGCACGCCCATCAAGACGCGCGCCATACCGTAGGTCAGCGTCAGCATGATCGGCGACACGATTACCCAGGCGAGCCAGTTGTCGGGCGCGACCGGCGCGCTGCCGTGGCCGGTCAGAGCATCGACCGCCCATTTGTAGGTGAACGGCACGATCAGCGTGATGATCTTCGCGCCCAGCAGAATCAGCATCGAATAGACGACGCGCATCTTCAGGTCGGCGCGATCGGACGGCCAGATGTAAGGCCACAGATGCGTCAGCGCCTTGAACAGCGAGCCGCGGTCGCCGGAGATTTCAGCTGGAGACGGCGCGGCCGCATTTCTATGGTGATGGTGGGCCGCGGAATGGATGTTGGTCATTCGAAACTAGCGGTTGATCCTCGCCTCATGGCGCACGGTGCGATGTTGTTCTGGTTGCTTGCGAAACGCGCGCACACCGGTTCCCCATATAGATAGTTTTGCCCGATTTCGCACCCTCCGCGCACTTATCTTTTTCTTCATGGCGCGATGTAATGATGACCGCACCGCACAAGCACTGCGGCCACGGCCTTGACCCCTCCTTATTGCAATGCCACATCGCCTCTTATGAATGACATCAAACGAATCTGCGTCTACTGCGGCTCAGGACCCGGCAAGAACCCGAAATTCATCAAAGCGGCGACCTCCTTCGGCAAGATCCTCGCGACCAATGGCATCGGCCTCGTCTATGGCGGCGGCACCATCGGGCTGATGGGCGCGATCGCCGAATCAGTGATCGATCACGGCGGACAGGTGATCGGGGTGATCCCCGACTTCCTCGCCGCGCGCGAGATCGCCAAGCGCGACGCCACCGAACTCGTCGTGACCGAAGACATGCACGAGCGCAAGCGCATCATGTTCGAGCGCTCCGACGCTTTCGTCGCGCTGCCTGGCGGGCTCGGCACACTCGAGGAGCTGACCGAGCAACTGACCTGGTCGCAGCTCGGCCGTCACAGGAAGCCGATCCTGCTCGCCAACATCGACAGCTTCTGGGATCCGTTACTCGCGCTGATCGCACACATGCGCGAGCTGGCTTTCGTGCGCGAAGGCCTCGAGGTCGACCTGCTGACTGCCGATCGCGTTGAGGATATTCTGCCAAAGCTTCGCCAGGCGGCGAAGACCGTGCAGCCCGAACCCGAGATCGCGCCGGCGCGGCTGTGATTGACCGCACCCGAGGCTTCACGCCGGGGCGTTTGACTTCACCAGCTTGTAGACCACCGAATCCATCAGCGCCTGGAACGACGCGTCGATGATATTCGGCGACACGCCGATCGTGGTCCAGCGCTCGCCGTGCTCGTCCTCGCTCTCGATCAACACCCGCGTCACGGCCTCGGTGCCGCCATTGAGGATACGGACGCGGTAGTCCGTCAGCCGCAGGCCATCGATGTACTTCTGGTACTTGCCGAGGTCCTTGCGCAGCGCGACGTCGAGTGCGTTCACCGGGCCGTTGCCCTCGCCGGCCGAAATCAGCATCTCGCCGGCGACGTTGACCTTGACCACCGCCATCGCCACCGTGACACGCTGGCCGACTGCGTTGTAGCGCTGCTCGATATTGACGTCGAACTGCTCGACGCGAAAATACTCCGGCACGGCGCCAAGCGTGCGGCGTGCCAGCAGTTCGAACGACGCATCGGCGGATTCGTAGGCGAAGCCGGCTGCCTCGCGCTCCTTCACCTCGTCGAGCAGGCGCGCCAGCTTTGGATCATCCCTGCGAAACGGGACGCCGGCGCGCTCCAGCTCGGACAACACGTTGGAACGCCCGGCCTGGTCGGACACCAGGATCTTGCGATGGTTGCCGACCAGTTCCGGCGCGACGTGCTCGTAGGTCGCCGGGTCCTTCAGCATGGCTGAGGCATGAATGCCGGCCTTGGTGGTGAAGGCGCTTTCGCCGACATAGGGTGCATGACGGTCCGGCGCGCGGTTCAGCATATCGTCGAGCGCGCGCGAGACGTGGACCAGCGATGCCAGCTTGTCCTCGGCAACGCCGATGTCGAAGCGGTCGGCAAATTCCTTCTTCAACTTCAAGGTCGGGATCAGCGAGCAGAGATTGGCGTTGCCGCAGCGCTCGCCAAGCCCATTCAGCGTGCCCTGAATCTGCCGCACGCCGGCGCGGACCGCGGCCAACGAGTTGGCAACGGCCTGCTCCGTGTCATTGTGGGCGTGGATGCCGAGATTGGCGCCGGGCACGTGCTTGACGACCTCGCGGACGATCTCCTCGACCTCGTGCGGCATGGTGCCGCCATTGGTGTCGCACAGCACGACCCAGCGCGCACCGGCATCGTAGGCCGCCTTCGCGCAGGCCAGCGCATATTGCGGGTTCGCTTTGTAGCCGTCGAAAAAGTGCTCGCAGTCGACCAGCGCTTCGCGGCCCTTGGCCTTGGCCGCCGCAACGCTGTCGCTGATCGAGGCGAGGTTCTCCTCGTTGGTGGTCTCGAGCGCGACACGAACGTGATAGTCCCACGACTTCGCGACGAAGCAGATCGCGTCGGCCTTGGCATCCAGCAAGCCGGCGAGACCGGGATCGTTCGACGCCGAGCGGCCCGGCCTGCGCGTCATGCCGAATGCGGTAAACGCCGCGTGCGACAATTTCGGACGCTCGGAAAAGAATTCCGTGTCGGTCGGATTGGCGCCGGGATAGCCACCCTCGATGTAATCGATGCCGAGCTCGTCGAGCATGCCGGCAATCACCTGCTTGTCGTGCACGGTGAAGTCGACGCCGTTCATCTGCGCGCCGTCGCGCAGGGTCGTGTCGAACAAATAGAGACGCTCGCGGCTCATGTCGGTTTCCTTGAGTGTTCGAGCGACTTGGTCATCGTGGTGTTGGCGAGCCATTCGTCGCCGCGCGGGATCGAGTTGCGTTGCTGCGCGACGTAGCCGCGATGGGAGAAGAACGGCTGCGCGGTATCACTCACATCGGCAGACAATTTCTTCGCACCCCGCGAAGCGGCCAGCTTCTCCAACGCGTCGATCAGTGAGGTCGCAACGCCCTGCCCGACCGCTTCCGGGTGCACATAAAGCATGTCGATGTGGTCGCTGCCCTTGAGTGAGGCGAAGCCGACCGAGGACTCGCCGAGTGTCGCGATCAGCGTCAGCTGCGCGGACAGCCGCCGCGCCAGCTCATCATCGTCCGGGAACGAGGCGATCCACTCATCCTGCTGCGCCCCTGTGTAATCGTCACCGGTGAGCTCGGCGATACTCGCTTCCGCAATCGCCGCACAGATCGGCGCATCCGCTGGCAAGTAAGGCCGCAAAGCCGGTTTTAGATGCGTGGCCATAGCCTCACCAGTATCCAAACCACTTCAGCGCCAGTGCAATCGCCGCGATGATCACGGCCGCCTTCAGCGCGAGGTAGTAACGCCAGTGCCGCGGAAACGGCGTGTCGGGCTTGTCGATCATCGCGCGAGCTCCCAGGTCGTCAGTGGATTGCCGCTGGCGTCCTTACCGTCCTTGACCACGACTCCCATCTTCGCGAGCTCATCGCGGATGCGATCGGATTCCTTGAAATCCTTTCGCGCACGGGCAGCCGCTCGGGCGTTGATCAAATCCTCGATCGTTCCCGAACTCGGGCCATCGCCCTTATTCGATGAGACGATCTCGACATACGAATCGCGCCGTAAGATTGGCTTGATACCAATCTCTACTAGTCGCTCCGTCGCACTTGAAATTACTTCCGGACGATTGTTGGCAACGCCTGCCCTAAACCTCATGACATGCGGGATCGCTTCAAAGAGTCGGTCGGGCCTGACACCAGAGCCAGACACCTGCGCGTCCTCAAGCGCACCAATCTTTTCACCGTCCAACAGTCCCAAGAATTCGCAATTCTGAAAGAAGCTTTTCGAAAGACCGTGAATCGCGGGTCGCTCCGAAAGCTGTTTCCTAAGGACAGCAATTGCATTGGGCGTATTCAGATCATCTCCAAGAGCCTCCAAAAGCTCTGGAGTCGGCTGCGGATGAATTCTCGCATACTTCCGTTGTTGATAGTCGTGGTGAGCCTCTGATCCGGAATACAATCCAGCCCAATTGCCAAGTTCCTGCCGAGCCTGCTCCAAGCGGGATTCGGTCCAATTTATTGGTTGGCGGTAATGCGTTTGAAGCATCGCAAAGCGAAGCACTGCGCCAGTCCAAGAGCTAAGCAGCTCGCGGATGGTGACAAAGTTGCCCAATGACTTGGACATCTTCTCACCTTCAACTTGCAAAAAACCGTTGTGCATCCAGACCTGCGCCATGCGCCCCGAATGGAACGCGCAGCACGACTGCGCGACCTCGTTCTCGTGATGCGGGAACACGAGATCGATGCCGCCGCCGTGAATGTCGAACTGCTCGCCGAGGTGCTTCCAGGCCATCGCCGAGCACTCGATGTGCCAGCCCGGCCGTCCCGGCGTCTTGATTCCGGCGGGCGACGGCCAGCCCGGATCAGTCGGGCCCGACGGCTTCCACAACACGAAGTCGGTCGGTCCGCGCTTGTAAGGTGCAACGTCGACGCGGGCGCCGGCAATCATCTCGTCGAGCGAGCGATTCGACAGCGCGCCGTAGCGCGGCAAACCCTTGTTGGCGGCGCTCATCGCATCGGGCGAGAACAGCACGTGGTCCTGCTCGACATAGGCAAAGCCACCCTGCACCAGCCTGTCGATGATCACGCGCATCTCATCGAGATGTTCGGTCGCGCGCGGCTCGACATCCGGCCGCAAGCAACCGAGCGCCTCGACGTCCTCGTGGAACTGCCGTTCGGTCTGCTCGGTGACTTTGCGGATCGCGTCGTTGATCGGCACGCTAGGGTAGTCGCGCGCAGCGCGCGCAGAAATCTTGTCCTCGACGTCGGTGATGTTGCGGACATACTTGACGTGCGCATCGCCGTAGAGGTGCCGCAGCAGGCGGTACAGCACGTCGAACACGATCACAGGGCGCGCATTGCCGATATGGGCGAAGTCGTAGACGGTCGGTCCGCAAACGTACATGCGCACGTTGTTCGGATCGAGCGGCCGGAACGGCTGCTTTGCGCGCGTCAGAGTGTTGTAGAGATTCAGTTCCATCGGTCTCGCCCTCAGGCGGCTCGCATAAACGAAACGATCCGCGCTCCGGCTGGCCGGGCGTCCAGTTATCTCAGGTTTTGAGAATAAAGACGGCCTAGCCAGCGAATCGCTAGCTGATAATCTCGCGGCAAATGCCACAAATTGAAGAACGGCACGTCATGGCCGCACCATGACGATATCCGGACGATTTCGTCAAGTCCGGGAACCCGCCACGGGGGCGTGGTTAATCATTTTTAACGGCTTGCGGGTAATGGACTGGGCAACTCCCGCTTCGTCCGGTTCTGCCCACCATGCGTGCTTTTGTTCGCCTTGCTGCCACGGCTGCCGTCCTGACCGCCACCTCTGCGTTCGCCGACAGCCGCATTTTCATCATCGCCAATGAATCGGATGGCTACGGCATCGACCAGTGCCTGGCCAAGGGCGAGCGCTGCGGCGCGCCGATGGCGAATGCTTATTGCCAGCAGCGCGATTTCTCGGCCG
Organism: uncultured Alphaproteobacteria bacterium; assembly: GCA_963763485.1. Lineage (GTDB taxonomy): Bacteria > Pseudomonadota > Alphaproteobacteria > Rhizobiales > Xanthobacteraceae > CAWCKS01. Next base: position 90,842 of record CAVXOW010000006.1, read on the forward strand.
CGGCGGCGTTCCGCCGGGTCGATCGGGATGAGATCACCAGCGCGGTTCCCGAGGGAAATATGCGCAAATGCTCGGGATTTGGCTGCGCCGAGTACGTCGCCATCACCTGCCAGCGGTAGCCTCATCACGTTATCCTCAACGCCACGGCCGCGCCGTGGAAACGACGTGACCTTGCCGCAGGAAGCCTGTAAGGGAGGCCCCTGCGGCAGGACAATGCACAATCTTCAACCATCTTCGCTTTCTCGCACCCGCTGTGCGCTCTTCTCCGTTGTCGCGTTGAGCACGCTGATGGCGCTTGGTTCGCTGGCGTCAGCGCAAACCATGCCCCCTTCCGAGCAGCCGCCGGGCACCACCGGCCCGGGTGGTGCAGCCGCTCCGGGCAATCCGTTGTGCCAGCGGCTCGAAGGACAACTCGCGCTGATCGACCGCGGCGGCGATCCCGGCAAGGCGGACCAGATCAGGCGCTACGAAGATTCGGCAGCCAAGCAACAGGGCGAACTCGACCGCGTCACCGCACAGGCCAAGCGCATGGGCTGCGACAGCTCCGGCTTCTTCTCGCTGTTCAACAGCAACTCCGCGCAATGCGGTCCGGTCAACAACCAGATCCAGCAGATGCGCGGCAACCTCGACCAGATCAACAACGGTCTCGCGCAGTTGCGCGGCGGGGGCAACGCCGAGCGTGACAACCAGCGGCGCAGCGTGTTGACCGCGCTCGCGCAGAACAATTGCGGCCCGCAATATGTGAACGCCGCGCGTGCTGCAGCGCAGGGCGGCGGCTTCTTCAACGACCTGTTCGGCAACAACAACCCGCAAGGCGCACCCGACATGGGCCCGCCGTCGTCGACCTACAAAACCGTCTGCGTCCGCACCTGCGACGGATTCTTTTTCCCGGTCTCCTACGCGACGATGCCGAGCCGTTTCCCTGACGACGAGCGCGCCTGCAAGCAGCTCTGCCCGGCGGCCGAGGCCGTGCTGTATGCGTTCCGCTATCCCGGCGAAGACATCAACCAGGCGGTCTCGATCTCAGGCCAGCCCTATACGGCCCTGCCGAACGCGTTCAAGTACCGCCAGGAGTTCAACCCGTCGTGCTCGTGCAAGGCGGCGGGCCAAAGCTGGGCCGATGCGTTGAAGCAGATCGACGAGCGCGCCTCTGCCGCTGAAAACGGCGACATCATTGTCACCGACGAGAATGCCAAGAGGATGATGCAGCCGCGTGACGCGCAGGGTCGTCCGGTCAAGCAAGTGCCGAAAGGCACAGGTCCCGCGGCGCAGAACGCGAAGACCACGCCGGCGCAGCAGGTTCCCGCTCAGGCCGCGCACGGCCACGACACCGCCAGCCAAGGACGGCAGCGACAAGCCGATCCGCTCGGTCGGCCCGACGTTCATCCCGGCGAAGTAACAGTCAACTAGGTCAGCTTGTCATGGCCGGCTTCATGCCGGCCATCTCGCTTAGGAGGCGCATTGCCCTTCCGGTCGAGGTCACCGGGACAAGCCCGGTGACGACAAGGAAGTGCGACGTGCCTCGGTCTACACTTCGACGTCCGCCGCGGACAGCTTCGACATCTTGCTGACGAGACTGTCGTCCGGCGCAGGCAACGGTTTGCCATCATCGCGGAAGCGGTTGGTGATTGGATAGCGCCGGTCGCGGCCAAAGTTCTTGCGTGTCACCTTGACCCCGGGCGCTGCCTGCCGGCGCTTGTATTCGGCGACGTTGAGCAGGTGGTCGATGCGGATCACGGTGTCGCGATCAAAACCCTCGGCGATGATCGAAGCGAGCGACCGCTCCTCTTCCACCAGACGCTCGAGGATGGCGTCGAGCACGTCGTATGGTGGCAGTGAATCCTGGTCGGCCTGATTCTCACGCAGCTCCGCTGTCGGCGGCCGCGTGATGATGTTCGGCGGGATGACGACGCCATCCGGAGCGAACGCACCATCGGGCTTCCAGCGATTGCGAAGTGCGGCGAGTCGGAACACCTCGCTCTTATAAAGATCCTTGATCGGATTGAAGCCGCCGTTCATGTCGCCGTAGAGCGTGGCGTAACCGACCGAGACCTCCGACTTATTGCCTGTCGTCACCACCATCAAGTTGAACTTGTTCGACAGCGCCATCAGCAGGACGCCGCGCACCCGCGCCTGGATATTTTCCTCGGTGATGTCGCGGGCCCGCCCTTCGAACGCGTTCGCAAGCGAGGCCTCGATGCCATGGACGGCGTCGGCGATCGGCAGCACCTCGTAACGCAGCCCGAGACTGTTCGCGAGCGCGGCGGCGTCGTCGATCGAGGTCTGCGAGGTGAATTTGAACGGCAGCATGACGCCGCGGACCCGCTCGCGTCCAAGCGCATCGACCGCCATCGCCGCGCACAGCGCGGAATCGATGCCGCCGGATATTCCGAGCAGCACGCCGGGAAAGCGGTTCTTCTCGACATAGTCGCGCAAGCCGAGCACGCAGGCCGCGTAGTCGGCCTCGTCGCCGGCGACGACTGATGCCACCGGCCCCTGGCAGCGCCAGCCTGCCGCCGTCCGCGTCCACCGCACGGTGACGATGCTCTCCTGGAACGCCGGCAGCTGCAGCGCCAGCGAGCGATCGGCGTTCAGCGCAAACGACGCCCCGTCGAACACGAGTTCGTCCTGGCCACCGACCTGATTGACGTAGACCAGCGGCAACCCGCTCTCGGTGACGCGCGCGACCGCAACGTTCATGCGCACGTCCTCCTTGTCGCGCCAGTATGGCGAGCCGTTCGGCACGATCAGAATCTCGGCACCGGTCTCGTGCAGGCACTCGACGATGTTCTCGTATTCTGGCAACTCGTGGTTCCAGATGTCCTCGCAGATCGGCACGCCGATGCGCACGCCGCGCAACGTCATCGGACCCGAGATTGGGCCACGTGCAAAAACACGCTTTTCGTCGAACACGCCGTAATTTGGCAGATTGACCTTGAAACGGAGTGCAGCGATGCGCCCCGCTTCGAGCAGCGCGCAGGCGTTGTGCAGCTTACCGTCGTCGACCCATAGAGTGCCGATCAGCACCGCCGGTCCGCCGTCGGCGGTCTCGCGCGCGAGCTGTTCGGTCGCTGCCCGGCAGGCGGCCTGAAACGCCGCCTTGAGCACGAGATCCTCGGGCGGATAGCCGGCGAGGAACAGTTCGGAAAACACGACAAGGTCGGCGCCGTCTCGAGCGGCCTGGGCACGTGCGGCGCGCGCCCTGGCAAGATTGCTGGCGATGTCGCCCATGACCGGATTGAGCTGAGCCAGCGTGATAATCAGACGATCGGCGGCCATCGAGTTATCTCTGTCTTGAGCATAAGCCTAATATGGACCCGTCGAACGCCACCCGCAACCGCGGTCACGCAGATCAGAGCAGCCCGACGCGCTCGGCGAGCGCGAACAGCCAGGTCGCGCCGGCAATGACAAGGGCGGCCAGCACCGCCGCCGATCCCATGTCCTTGACGTTGCGGATCTGCGGATCGATCTCGCGCGTCAAACGGTCGGAAAGCTTTTCGATCGCCGTGTTGAGCAACTCGACCGCGATCAGGAGCAGCACCACGACCACAAGCTCAAGGCGACGCACGGCCGTGGTGCCGACGATGAACGCCAGCGGAACGGCGAGCAGCAGCACAACAAGCTCCTCGCGGATGGCCTGTTCCGAACGGATCGCAAACTTCAGTCCGTTCCAGCTGTTGATGGTGGCGAGGTAGAGTCGTTTCAAAGTCCGGCCACGGCAGGCAGAGGCTTCACCCGCGATACACGCTCGCGCTTGAGCAATTCGGCGATCAGGAAAGCCATGTCGATCGACTGCTCGGCGTTCAGCCGTGGATCGCAGACCGTATGATAGCGGTCGTTGAGATCCTCATCCGTGATGGCGCGGGCGCCGCCAGTGCACTCGGTGACGTCCTTGCCGGTCATCTCGAGGTGTACGCCGCCGGCGTGGGTGCCTTCAGCGGCATGCGCGGCGAAGAACGCCTTCACCTCGGATACGATGCGGTCGAACGGCCGCGTCTTGTAGCCGGAGGTCGAGGTGATGGTATTGCCATGCATCGGATCGCACGACCACACCACGATGCGACCCTCGCGTTTCACGGCGCGGAGTAGCGCAGGCAGGCAATCGGCGACCTTGTCGGAGCCGAAGCGCGTGATCAGCGTGATGCGGCCAGCTTCATTATCCGGATTGAGTACGTCGAGCAGGCGGATCAGTTCATCCGGTTTCAACGACGGCCCGCACTTCAGGCCGATCGGATTCTTGATGCCGCGGAAATACTCGACATGGCCGTTGTCCGGTTGCCGCGTGCGGTCGCCGATCCAGATCATGTGGCCCGACGTGGCGTACCAGTCGCCGGTCGTTGAATCGACGCGGGTCATCGCCTGCTCGTAGCCAAGCAGCAGCGCCTCGTGGCTGGTATAGAAGTCGGTCGAGCGCAACTCCGGATGGCTTTCCAGATCGAGGCCACACGCGCGCATGAAGTCCAGCGTCTCGGAGATGCGGTCGGCGAGTTCGCGGTAACGGCGGGACTGCGGCGAGTCCTTGACGAAGCCGAGCATCCATTGGTGCACGCTGCCGAGATTGGCGAAGCCGCCGGTCGCGAACGCGCGCAGCAGGTTGAGCGTGGCGGCGGACTGGCGGTAGGCCATCAGCTGGCGCTGCGGATCGGGGGTGCGCGCTTCCTTGGTGAAGGCGATGTCGTTGACGATGTCGCCGCGATAGCTCGGCAGGCTCACGCCATCGACCGTCTCGGTCGCCGACGAACGCGGCTTGGCGAACTGGCCGGCGATGCGGCCGACTTTCACCACCGGCAACGCGCCGGCATAGGTCAGCACCACCGCCATCTGCAGGAACACGCGGAAGAAATCGCGGATGTTGTTGGCGCCGTGCTCGGCAAAGCTCTCGGCGCAATCGCCGCCCTGCAGCAGGAAGGCTTCGCCCCGGGCTACCCGCGCCAGCGATTTCTTCAGGTTGCGCGCTTCACCGGCAAACACCAGCGGCGGAAAGGTCGCGAGTTGCGCCTCGACGTCGGCGAGCGCCTTGAGGTCGGGATAATCAGGTACTTGCAACACTGGCTTTGAACGCCAGCTGTCGGGTGTCCACCGCTCGGACATGGTCTGTCGTGCTCCAAAAACGCCGCTACATTGCCCGAAAAGCGGCCGTTGCGGGCAGCTTATACACAGCGGGCAGTGGCCATGCCAGTTGGAATCCGCCCTGCAAGTCAAGACCTTGCAGCCAAGGTCAATTTTGCCTTTGATGCCGGGGTCCAAGGGTTTTTCGGAATGGACGCGGTCACAGACGACGTCTTCACCGACGACATTACCTTTCAAGGCGTCGACGGCTATTCCCTGGCCGCCACCCTGTTCCTGCCGCGCGGCCCGCGCCGGCAAGCCATCCTGATCAACTCGGCGACCGCGGTGCCGCGCAAGATCTATGCGGGCTTTGCCACCTACCTCGCCGGCCGCGGCAGCGTCGTCGTCACTTACGACTACCGCGGCATCGGCGGCTCGAAACCGGTCACGCTCAAAGGCTTCGCGACCTCGATGTCGGATTGGGCGGCGCGCGACGTCACGGCCGCGGTGACCTACATGCGCGCGCGCTGGCCGACTATGCGGCTCGACTATGTCGGCCACTCCTTCGGCGCCCAGGCGCTCGGGCTGTTACCGAACAACAACCACGTCTCGCGCGCGCTGTTCGTCGCCGGGCAAGCTGCCTATTGGGGCCTGATGACCCGCAACGAGCGCTATCGCGTGTACGCGCTGATGAACTACATCGGCAAGCCGATCACGCAGATGCTGGGCTACGCGCCGGGCAAGCTCGGCATCGGCGAAGACCTGCCCAAGGGCGTATTCCTGGAATGGACGAAATGGGTCAACAACAAGCGCTACCTGTTTGACGACCCAGCGCTGAAGACGCTTGCGAATTTCTCGCACTATCGCGGTGCGCTCCGCGCGCTGTCTTTCACCGATGATCCCTGGGCGCCGCTTGCCGCAGTCGAATTGTTGTGCTCGGGCTTCACCGCGACCAAGCCGGACGTGGTGTCAATCTCACCGAAGCAAGTGGGCACGGACAAAATCGGTCATCTCGGCTTCTTCCGGCCCGAGAATCGCGACCGCCTTTGGAAGGATTCCGCCGACTGGCTGCTCGCGAGTTAGATTTAAATTGCGCATGTCCTTTTTGGACAACCGGTGTCCGCCCCCGATCAAATCGAGGGCACGCTTTTTCCGGGACATGCCCCTACTCTGCGGCCGCCTCTCGCACGTAACGCGCACTCGGCGTCCGCATCGTCACCAGCTCTTCCGCTGCGGACGGATGCAGCGCCATGGTCGCGTCGAAATCGGCCTTGGTCGCGTTCATCTTGATTGCGATGCCGACGGCCTGGACGATCTCCGCCGCATCGGGGCCAACGATGTGACAGCCGACCACGCGATCGGTTTCGCCATCGACCAGAAGCTTCATCAGAATCCGGGTGTCGCGGCCCGATAGCGTCGCCTTCATTGGCTTGAATAGCGCCTTGTAGACGTCGACCTTTGCGAAGCGCGAGCGCGCCTGCTGCTCGGTGAGGCCGACAGTGCCGACCTCCGGCTGCGAGAACACGGCCGTCGGCACATCGTTATGGTCGACGCGGGTCGGCTTGCCGCCGAACACGGTGTCGGCGAACGCGTGGCCCTCGCGGATCGCGACGGGCGTGAGATTGAGCCGATGTGTGACGTCGCCGACCCCGTAAATATGCGGCACCGATGTCTGCGAGAACGGATCGACCTTGATGCCGCCCGTCCTGGCGTCGAGCTCGACGCCAGCTTTTTCGAGGCCGAGCGTCGCGACATTGGCGATGCGGCCGATCGCGAACATCACCTGGTCGGTGGCGATGCGCCGCTCGTCGGACAGGACACTCGCGAACTCCTTGCCGTGCTTCTCGACCGCATGCACGGTGCAGCCGGTGAGAATGCGAATGCCAAGCTTCTCCATCTCGCCGCGCAGATGCGCGCGCACGTCATCATCGAAGCCGCGCAAGATATTCTCACCGCGATAGACCAGCGTCACCTCGGAACCGAAGCCAGCGAAGATGCAGGCGAACTCCAGTGCGATATAGCCGCCGCCCTGGATCAGGATCCGCTTCGGCAGCACCGGCAGATGAAACACCTCGTTTGACGAGATGACGTGCTCGATGCCGGGAATGGCGGTGCCGTGGTTCGGCGTCGCACCGACCGCAATCAACACGTGTTTGGCGCGCACTTTCTCGCCGGTCGAAAGTCTTAACGTGTGCGGGTCTTCGAAGGTCGCGCGCGCCTTGACGATCCTCGCGCCCGACTTCTCGACGTTTGTCGTGTAGGCCGCCTCAAGCCGGGCGATCTCCTTGTCCTTGTTGGCGATCAGTGTCGGCCAGTCGAACGAGTGCGGACCGATCGACCAGCCGAAGCCCGCGGCATCCTCGATGTCGTGGCGGACATGGGAGGCGTAGACCAGGAGCTTTTTTGGCACGCAGCCGCGGATCACGCAGGTGCCGCCGACGCGATATTCCTCGGCGACGAGGACCTTGGCGCCGTAGCCGGCGGCGATCCGCGCCGCACGCACGCCACCCGAGCCGCCGCCGATCACGAACAGGTCGACTTCTTCCGTCATCGCCTCACCTTCTTCTTTTTTGCGCGTCCTCTCTTGCCCGACCCTGGATCAGTTGAGCGGCTTGCCGCGGTTCTTCATCTCGACGTGGAACCTGCCGTCGACTTCGTCGGCAAACCTCTGGCCCCAGTCCCTCATGTACTGAAGGCTGTTCGCGATCGTCTTCGGTTCCTGCTCGAGCACCTTCTTGCCGAGCGGCGTCTTGTAGAAAGTCAGCAGATCCTTCAATTCCTGCTCGGTGAAATCGGTGGCGTATTGCCGCGCCATTTCATTGCCGATCTCGGCGTCGCGCCCCTGCATGTCCTGGCGGAGCTTGGCAGCAACCTCGTTGAGATCTTTTTGGTAGCTGATGTTGGCCTGCAGCAGCTGCCCCTTGATGTTCTCGATAGTGCCGGGGACAGCGCCGCTATAGACCGTGAATGCCCCCTTCAGCTCGAGCAACTGGCGCGCGGCGGCAAGCGCGTTCGCCGACGGCTGTTGCTGAGCCGACGCAACACCGGATAACAGGCTCATCGCCGATACGACGACCGCAGCAAGAATTGCGCGCGCGGTAATCCTCATTCTCAGGTCTCCTTACCCTTACCGGCCCTGTGGCCGCACCAACACTCTTATGCCACCCGGCTCGGCCAGAATGACCTTGCTCGCGAGGCCGACAAAAAGCCCGTGCTCGACGACGCCGGGGATCGCATTCAGCGCGGCGGCCAACGATGCGGCCGCGTCGATCCGTTCGCACCTGGCGTCGACGATCCAGTGGCCGCCATCGGTGACAAAACAATGTCCATCACGCCCTTGCCGCAGGGTGAGTTCGGCCTTGATGGCATGGCGCGACAGAGCTTGGGTAATTGCCTCGCGCGTGGCGCCCAGCCCGAACGGCACGACCTCGATCGGTAGCGGGAAGCGTCCGAGGCGCTCGACCCACTTGCTGCCGTCGGCGATCACGGTCATACACGCCGATGCCGTCGCCACGATCTTCTCGCGCAGGAGCGCACCGCCGCCACCCTTGATCAGCTCCAGATTGTGATCGACCTCATCGGCGCCGTCGACGGTCAAGTCGAGCTGCGGGATGTCATCGAGCGTGGCCAGCGGAATGCCGCATGCGGTGGCCTGCGCGTGTGTGGCCTCCGAGGTCGGTACGCCGACAACATCCAGCCCGGCGCGCACCTTCGCACCAAGCAGCTCGACGAAATGCCGCGCCGTCGAGCCGGTGCCGAGTCCAAGCTTCATGCCGTCGCGCACGTCATCGAGCGCCCGCGCCGCCGCGTCGCGTTTCAGCCTCTCGATGTCAATCGACCCGCTAGTGCTGGCGGCCACGGAGCGCGTTTCCCATGAGCAATCTTAGGGCGCTATCTAGCGTCGATCGAGGTCAAGGAACAGCCTGAAAACACGTGAAGAACTGGCCATTTGCGAGAATCTGTTGAGCTTGTTCTTGCCAATCGCCGCCGCTGCCGATAGCGATCCTGCATGGGCTCCGTCTCTCCCCTCATCGTCTTCGATCTCGACGGCACACTGGTCGACACCGCGCCGGACCTGATTGGCTCGCTCAACGCCATCCTGACCCGCGAGGGCATGGCGCCGCTGCCACTGGCCAGCGCACGCAACATGATTGGAGGCGGCGCGCGCAAGCTGCTCGAGCGCGGCCTCGAAGCCGAGGGCCACACGGTCACGGCGGTCGAGATGGATCGACTGGTGGCGGATTTCATCGCGCACTACGCCGACCACATCGCCGATCATTCGCGCCCGTTCGAGGGCCTCGAGACAGCGCTCGATCAGCTCAGCGCGGCGGGCTGCATGCTTGCGGTCTGCACCAACAAGCGCGAATGGCTGTCGAAGCGGTTGCTCGACAAACTGGCGCTCAGCACGAGGTTCGCCGCGGTGTGCGGCGCCGACACTTTTGGCGTGGCGAAGCCGGATCCGGTCATCCTCAGGCAGACCGTGGTCCGGGCCGGCGGACAAATCTCCTCGACCATCATGGTCGGCGATGCCGGCACCGATGTCGGCGTGGCGCGGCGCGCCGGCGTGCCGGTGATCGGGGTGACGTTCGGCTATACCGAGGTCCCCATTGCAGAGCTCAATCCGGACGTCGTGATTTCCCACATGAAAGAGTTACCCGGCGCGGTGTCAGGCCTGCTCGGCTAAAAGCCTTGCCCGTAGTCCACTACCGCCCTGGCGAGTATCTCAAATCGCGCTTTTTCGATCCGGACTTAGAATATTAGATGCTTTGCCGCCGTTAATCTTTTGGTAGCGGATTGTTTTCCAGCCGTTGCGCGAGGTTCGGGACGCTCCTATGGTCGCATCGGGGATGCGGCGGTTCGCCGCATAAATACGACGGGTGGAGCATGCGCCGCGCAGTGGTCCTGGCCTTAGCAGGCATTGGCCTCGCTGGGTGCTCTTCGCTGCCTTCGATGGACTTGTTCACGCCAGCTCCGCCGGTCGTCACGCTGCAGCTTGAGTCGAAGCCCGAGGGCGCGACCGCGACCACCTCCGCTGGTGCGAGCTGCCGGACCCCCTGTGCGCTGCAGGTCGCTGCGAGCCCTGGACTGACCGTAACCTATACCCTCGATCGGTACCTGCCTCAGTCCGTCGCGCTGCAAACCACGCAACATCAGGGACCGCCTGCGTCGGACGGCACGGCGCCAATCGTCACCGATTTCGACCAGAATCCGGTCTTCGTGGAACTGCAGCCGACGGTACCGCCAAAGAAGATGCGGAAACCGCCGCCCAAAAAGCGTGTCGCGCGACCCAAGCCGCCGCCGGCCGATACAGCCGCGCCGCCACCGGCCTCGCCCTCGCCGCCGGTCTCGAGGCCATTCCCGCCACCTCCGCCCGCCTCGCGCTAGTTCGGAGCATCATCCGGAAAAGCATACCCTCGACCTTGATCGGGGGTGGACACCGGTTTTCCGATCAGATCATGCTCGATCAAATGACCGGCTTTGCGGTTGCCCGATCCCCTCGCCGCACATAAGTTGAGGTCAATCAAAGGAATGCACGGATTCCCGTGCAAAAGGCGTTTGATGCTCGAACGGCTGTCCCCTTCTCCTGCGATGATCGATCCGTTTGGTCGACGGATCAGCTATTTGCGCGTGTCGGTGACCGATCGCTGCGATTTCCGCTGTGTCTATTGCATGGCGGAGGACATGACGTTCCTGCCCAAGGCAGATTTGCTGACGCTCGAGGAACTCGACCGGCTCTGCTCCGTGTTCATCACAAAGGGCGTGCGCAAGTTGCGCCTGACCGGCGGCGAGCCGCTGGTTCGCCGCAACGTGATGTCGCTGATCCGCTCACTGTCGCGGCATCTGAACAGCGGCGCGCTCGACGAGTTGACGCTCACCACCAACGGCTCGCAGCTCGCCCGCTTTGCCGGTGAGCTCGCCGAGTGCGGCGTGCGCCGGCTCAACGTCTCGCTCGACACGCTCGAGGCTGCGAAATTCCGCGACATCACCCGCTGGGGCGATCTCGACAAGGTGCTGGCGGGGATCGACGCGGCGCAAGCCGCGGGCCTCCACATCAAGATCAATGCCGTCGCGCTGAAGGGCGTCAACGACGAGGAAATCCCGGCGCTGATCGACTGGGCGCACGGCCGCGGCATGGATTTGACGCTGATCGAGGTGATGCCGATGGGCGAGATCGGCGTCGGCCGCATCGACCAATACCTGCCGCTGTCGATGGTGCGCGCCAATCTCGAGCGGCGCTACACGCTGAGCGACCTCCCCGACAACACCGGCGGACCGGCGCGCTACGTGCGCGTTGCCGAGACCGGAGGCCGTCTCGGCTTCATCACGCCGATGACGCATAATTTCTGCGAGAGCCTGCAACCGCGTGCGCATCACCTGCACCGGCACGATCCACACCTGCCTCGGCCAGGAGGACGCCAGCCGATCTGCGCCGCGCCGCTGCGCGCTTCCGCCGATGACGCGCTGGTCAGCGAGGCGATCGACCGTGCCATCGGCACCAAGCCGAAGGGCCACGACTTCATCATCGACCGTCGCCACAACCGGCCGAGCGTCAGCCGCCACATGAGCGTCACCGGCGGCTGATTGCGGAACCGGAGGAGAAGATCTTGGAGTCCACCGCCGGAGTGATCCTGGTCGTCGCATCGATCGCCGTGTTGTGGTTCTTCTTTCCGAAACGCGGACAACCCCATCCCTTGATGCGGCTTCGATTGATGCAATCGCTCGTGCCTTTGGCGATCGTCAGCGGGTTGGCACTCGGTGCGACCATGGCGATTTCCGGGCTCTAGCGGTGTCGCGGAGACGGTTATCCACGGGCCCGACCCGACGGCCAGAGTCCAGCTATCCTCCGACGATCGGCGCAAATCAAAAAACTAGAGTGCAGCAGCGATTCGATCTAATCCGGACGCGCGCGACTTCGAGGGGCAACAGGTGAGCATGTTTTCCGGAGCATCGGGGCCGGCATTCTGGTTTGCCGTTCTCGAAGTCGTTTGGGTCAACATCCTGCTGTCGGGTGACAATGCGGTCGTAATCGCGCTCGCCTGCCGTAGCCTGCCGCCGCGCGAGCGGATGTGGGGCATGGTGATCGGCGCCGGTTTCGCGTCGCTCCTCCTGATCCTGTTCACCGCGATCGTCTCCGTGCTGATGACGGTGCCCTATCTCAGGATGGCGTGCGCACTGGCGCTGATCTGGATTGCGGTGAAGCTGCTTGCGCCGCAACGACACGACGAGGAGGACACCCCTGAAGCAAACGAGGATCTCTGGCGCGCAATACGAATCGTCGTGATCGCCGACATCGTCATGAGCCTCGACAACGTCATCGCGATCGCCGCGATCGCCAAAGGCCAGTACGCCCTGCTGGCGCTCGGCCTCATCGTCAGCATCCCGATGGTGATCGCGGGCAGCGCCATCATCCTTGCGGTCATCGAACGAGTTCCGGCGCTGGTCTGGGGCGGCGCCGGAATCCTCGGCTGGGTAGCCGGCGACATCTTTTCCAGCGATCCGATCGTGCCGCGCCTGCTTGACCGCTTCGACCCGAACAGCATCGATTTCGTCGCGCGCATCGCCGGAGCAGCTCTTGTACTCGGCTGCGGCGCAATATGGCGATCGACCGCGCAGGCCTCCGGCTCCGCTTCGGCGCGCTAGTTGAAGCTTTCAGCTTGCTGCGGCCGAGTATGTCGGGACCCGCAACCTTGCGGAAACCGACTTTAGTCGAGGTCCAACCCCCCTAGTCTACCAGGGGGCGGCTTGAGTCTTTCATTTGGATCTTCCAAACGCGGTCACCTTGTCCTGCCCGCTCAAATCATGCATTGACGGCGCAAATCCGTGCTGAAATGGTTGTGCCGTCATCCGCTTGCAGCGGCATGGCCAACGATAACGAGAACCGAACAACGGATTGGGATGGGAACGATGCCGGTGGGGGAGCACCTGAGTGCGCGAGCTACTCTTCATCAGTCAGAAGATTGACGCGTTCAACGCCTGGATCGGGCGCTGGCTGTCGTGGCTGGTCGTCGTGGTGGTCCTGGTCTCCTCGATCAACGCGGTGATGCGCAAGGTCTTCGACGTATCGTCGAATTCCTATCTCGAGCTGCAGTGGGTCCTCTTCAGCGTTATTTTCCTGCTCTGCTCACCGTGGACGCTGTTGAGCGGCGAGCACATCCGCATCGATATCGTCAATCACCTGTTGCCGCTCAAGGTGCGCGGTTGGATCGATCTGATCGGTCATCTCTTCTTCCTGCTGCCGTTCACCCTCCTGCTGCTTTACCTGTCGGTGCCGTTCTTCCTTTCGTCGCTGCGACTTAACGAGCAGTCAGGCAATGCCGGCGGCTTGCCACAATGGCCGGCGAAATCGCTGATCATGATCGCCATGCTGCTGCTGCTCGCGCAGGGCATTTCGGAGCTGATCAAGCGGATTGCCATGATGCGCGGGTTGATTCCGGATTCGAACGCCAAGGCTCTCAGCGCTCACGAGATCATCGAGCAGGATGCCGAACGCATGATCGCCGACTTGCATCGCCAATGAACCGCACGGCTTCCGATCTCACGGACATGAAGTCATGACCGCGTTGTTGATCCAGTACATGGCGCCGATCATGTTCGCGTCGCTCGTGCTGTTCCTGCTGCTGGGTTACCCGGTCGCATTCTCGCTTGCCGCCAACGGATTGATGTTCGCTGTGCTCGGCATGGCGCTCGGCCTGTTCCGCCCGGATTTCCTGCAGGCATTGCCCGACCGCGTTTATGGCGTGATGTACAACGACACGCTGCTCGCCATCCCCTTCTTCACCTTCATGGGCCTCATTCTCGAACGCTCGGGGATGGCGGAGGACCTGCTCGAAACCATCGGCCAGCTGTTCGGCAGCATTCGCGGCGGCATCGCCTATGCGGTCGTCTTTGTCGGCGCCTTGCTTGCGGCAACAACAGGCGTCGTCGCAGCCTCAGTCATTTCGATGGGATTGATCTCGCTGCCGATCATGTTGCGCTACGGCTACGATCGTCGCGTCGCCAGCGGTGTGATCGCTGCGTCAGGAACGCTCGCGCAAATCATTCCTCCCTCCCTCGTGCTCATCGTAATGGCCGATCAGCTCGGCCGCTCGGTCGGCGACATGTACGAGGGCGCTTTCATACCCGGCCTGGTGCTCGCCCTGCTCTACGCCTTCTACGTCTTCCTGGTTTCCACCTTCTTCCCGAAGGCAACGCCCGGCCTGCCGCTGGAAGCGCAGACCCTGCGCGAGCCGGAGATGGCAAAGCACCCGCTGATCTTGCCGATCGCATTGATCGCGGCCGCTGCGACGTCATGGTTCTTCGTCGTGCATGTCGGATTATTCGACTGGACTGCATCGACGTTCGAACGTGTCGGCGCTGGCTTGAAGGTCGTGCAAGGCGTTTGGCTGGTCGTGTTGTTTGCAGTGCTGACCAAGCCGTTCATCGGCATCGTCAAAACGATGACGCTGTCGCTGTTCCTGGTGGTGTGCGCGGCAACGGCCATTGCAATCTACGCGATGTCCTACGCGACAAGCGTGAAGAACGGCGCCGACTATGTCGTGCTGACCATGGCAATTGCGGTCACGGTTTCCTTTGTCATCGCCGTGATCAACCGGCTCGGCAGGCTGAACATGCTGTCGAAGCTGGCTGAGCAAGTTGTGTTCGTGATGGTACCGCCACTCGGTCTGATTTTCCTTGTGCTGGGCACGATCTTCATTGGCGTTGCGACCCCGACCGAAGGCGGCGCAATGGGCGCGACCGGCGCACTCATCCTCGCCATGATGAAGCGACGCCTGACCTGGGACCTGACCCGTCAGGCCGCGCAATCGACCGCAAAGTTGTCGTCCTTCGTTGTCTTCATCCTGGTCGGCGCGCGGGTATTTTCTCTGACGTTCTATGGCGTCGACGGGCACCGTTGGGTCGAGAGCCTGCTGGTGTCACTGCCCGGCGGCCAGGTCGGCTTCCTGATCTTCGTCAATGCCTTCGTGTTCGTACTGGCGTTCTTCCTCGATTTCTTCGAGCTCGCTTTCATCGTCATTCCGCTGCTTGGGCCGGCGGCCGAAAAGCTCGGCATCGACCTGATCTGGTTCGGCGTCATCCTCGGCGTCAACATGCAGACCTCGTTCATGCATCCACCGTTCGGCTTCGCGCTGTTCTACCTCAGATCGGTCGCGCCGAAGGATTCCTACATAGATCGCATCAGCGGAAAGCAGATGGCGCCCATCACAACCGGCCAGATCTACTGGGGCGCGGTGCCGTTCGTGGTGATCCAGGTGATCATGGTCGGCCTTGTCATCACGTTCCCTGCGATGGTGATGCACTACAAGGGGGTCGGCACGGGGATCGATCCCAACACGGTCAAGATCGAGATTCCGCAGTTCGAGCCGCCGCCACTCGATCTCGGCCCGCCCAAGCTCGACCTCGGGCCGTCGAAGTAAGACGCTTCGCTATCCAGAGCATAAAAGCAAACGAGCCCCGAATTCTTCGAGGCTCGTCGTCTTTCCTCGCTGCTGGCAGGATCAGCCGCGGCTGCGTGCGCGGATCATGAAGGTGTCATAGCCATACTCAGCAATCTGCCACCACAGGTACTGGTCGCCACGGAACGCCATCATGTTGTCGTGGATCTTCTTGAAGTCCGCGTTCTTCGCGGAGATCTCGGCGTAGGTATCGACGGCTGACTTGTAGCAAGCGTCCATGATCGACGGCGAGAACGGCCTGAGCTGCGTGCCGCCGGCGACCAGCTTCTTTAGTGCTCCTGGATTTACGGCATCGTATTTGGCCTGCATCCAGACAAGCGCGTAGGCCGACGCGGAGCGAACGATCGACTGATAGGCGGGGGTCAGGGAGTTCCACTTATCGATGTTGATCATGTTGTGCAGCATCGCGCCGCCTTCCCACCAACCCGGGTAGTAGTAGAACTGCGCGACCTTGTTGAAGCCGAGCTTCTCGTCGTCGTACGGACCGACCCACTCGGCCGCGTCGATCGTGCCCTTCTCCAGCGCCGGGTAGATATCTCCGCCGGCGATCTGCTGAGGAACGACGCCGAGCCTGGTCAACACCGCGCCCGCCACGCTGCTGCCGATGCGGAATTTCAAACCCGACAAGTCCGCCGGCTCCTTCAGCTCCTTGCGGAACCAGCCGCCCATCTGGCAGCCGGTGTTGCCGGCCGGAATGCTGTACACACTGAACTTCTTGAAGAACTCGTTCAGCAGGTCCATGCCGCCCCCCGACATCATCCAGGCGTTCTGCATGCGTGCGTTGAGGCCGAACGGCACCGAGGTGCCAAAGGCAAACGTCGGATCCTTGCCCGTGTAGTAGTAGGGCGCGGTGTGTGCGATCTCGACGGTGCCATTGCTTGCGGCGTCCAGCGCTGCCAGGCCCGGCACGATTTCGCCAGCGGCGAACGGTTGAATCTGGAACTTGTTGTCGCTCGCTTCGGCGACTGCCTTGCAGAACACCTCGGCTCCACCGTAAATCGTGTCGAGCGATTTCGGAAAGCTCGAGGTCAGGCGCCACTTCAACTCGGGCGTCGATTGCGCGATCGCGGGTGCGGCAACGCCTGCGGCGGCGACACCAAGACCTGCGCTCTTGATAAAATCTCGACGTTTCATAAGTCCTTTCCTTCCCCTTCAGGTGAATCAGTTTGCGGCCTCTTTTGGCGGCATGAGGCTTGGTCGCGAGAATGATCTATAGCCGTGGCTAAATCCATCGCCAATTGCTGATTGCATTGCAAAAACAGGGTTTTGCCTAATGCGATCTTCGCCCAAAGTATGAGGGAATGCCGCGGGTGCGCGGTGTCAGCCAAGGAAACGCAGAGCGTGACGCCGCGAGGCGGCGCTAGCCCACCACGGCGCGGGGCTTGAGCTTGTCCGCAACTCGTGCGGCAATCGCGCGATAGATTTCGGCGTGCTCACTTTTCGGTTCGCTTGCCACGAGCGGCGTCCCGGAATCCGAGGTCGCGCGGATCGCCATGTGCAGGGGCACTTCGCCGAGGAAGGGCACGCCGAGCTTCTCCGCCTCGTGCCGCGCGCCACCATGACCGAAGATATCGCTGCGCGTGCCGCAATGCGGGCACTGGAAGTAACTCATGTTCTCGATGATGCCGAGCACCGGCACGTTGACACGCGTGAACATCGCAAGCCCACGCCGCGCGTCGATCAGCGCAAGATCCTGCGGCGTCGAAACGATGATGGCGCCCTTCAGCGGGACTTGCTGCGCCAACGTCAGCTGGGCGTCGCCGGTGCCCGGCGGCATGTCGACGACCAGCACGTCGAGCGTGCCCCAATCGACCTCGCGCAACATCTGCGTCAGCGCCGACATCACCATCGGCCCGCGCCAGATCATCGGGGTGTCTTCCTCGACCAGAAAGCCGATCGACATGATGGGAAGGCCGAAGCGCATAATCGGAAGCATGCGCTTGGTTTCGGTGAGCTCGGGCTTTTCGCGAATGCCGGTCAGCTTCGGCATCGACGGGCCGTAGATGTCGGCATCGAGCACGCCGACCTTCAGGCCGAGGTCGCGCAGGCCCAGCGCAAGATTGAGGGCAGTCGTGGACTTGCCGACGCCGCCTTTGCCGGAGGCTACCGCGATGATGGCATCGATGCCGGGAATCGGTGCCTGCCGCGACATCGGCGAGCCGTGCGGGGTCGCGGCCGGCTTGTGACTTGCGACGTTCGGAACCCCCTGCTGCGCCGGGCGGCGTGGGGCTGGCGAAGCCGGCGCACCGCCCTTGCGTTCGGCCGTCAACGCGATCAGCGCCGAGGAGACACCGGGCACCGCGCGCACAGCACCATCGGCCTGCGCGCGCACCTTCTCCCACTCACGAACCTCGGCAGCGTCGACATTGATCGACAGCATCACCTTGCCGTCGTTGACCACGACATCCGACAGCACGCCGGCGTCGACGAGCGGCACGTTGCGCGGCGACATCACCGCCGCCAGCGCTTGCAGAACTTGTTCCTTCGTGACGCTCACCTCAGGACCTTTCAACGCAGCGGTTCCTCGTCCGAGGCCTGCCAATAGACCGAAACAGCGATCGATGAAACCCCGCATCTGACCGGCCGGAAGCAATCTTCAACCCGTCACGAGGTTACATCTTCTCCTTGGCGGCCTCGTAGTTGAGCTCGATCATCACGCCGTTGGGATCGCGGATGAAGATTTGCCAGAGCTCGCCGCCCGGAACCTGGCGCGCCTCGAACTCGACGCCCCTGGCCTGCAGGCGTTGCTTCATGCCGGCAAAGTCGCGGCTGATGAAGGCGACGTGGTGGACGACACCGGAGTCCGGCTTCTGTGCCTCGTCGGTCGGCGAGATATCGACGAGATGCACCACCGCGCGTCCCTCGCTGTAGAGCCATGCGCCGGGAAAAGCGAAGTTCGGACGCGCGCCGTTCTCGAGCCCGAGGATGTCCTGGTAGAAACCGACGGTCCCCTTCAAGTCGCGCGTCCTGATGTTGAAATGATCGAGCACACCAACACTCATGCCTGTCCTCCTTGTCCGCTTGGGATCGCTGACATCTAGCATGCTGCGCCGGGGCAGCCACGACCAAAGTCAATGATCAGGGACGATTGCTCTTCACGGCGCAATGCTTATGCTCCCGACCTCCCTGCCGCCGGCGCGGCGCCACGTCGTGCGACCGGCAGCCAGCATAAGCTTGTTCACGTCGATCAGGGTCTCAACGTCATGGCAAAAGTCGCATTCATCGGTCTCGGCGTCATGGGATTTCCCATGGCCGGTCATCTCGTGCAAAAAGGCGGCCATCAGGTCACCGTCTATAACCGGACGGCGGCCAAGGCCAAAAGCTGGGCCGACAAGTTCGGCGGCCGCGCCGCGGCGACGCCGAAGGAAGCCGTGCAAGGCCAGGATTTCGTGATGTGCTGCGTCGGCAATGATGACGACCTGCGCAGCGTCACGCTGACCGCCGACGGCGCATTCGCCGGGATAGCGAAAGGCGCTATCTTCGTCGATCACACCACGGCGTCGGCGCAGGTCGCACGCGAGCTCGACGCCGTGGCGAAGCAACGCGGCTTTGGCTTCGTCGACGCGCCGGTCTCCGGCGGCCAGGCCGGCGCCGAGAACGGCGTGCTCACGGTGATGTGCGGCGGCGACGAGACGAGCTACGCCAAGGCCGAGCCCGTGATCGCGGCCTACGCGCGGATGTGCAAGCGGCTGGGCGCTGCCGGCTCAGGCCAGCTCACCAAGATGGTCAACCAGATCTGCATCGCGGGTCTCGTGCAGGCATTGTCCGAAGGCATCCACTTCGCCCGGAAATCCGGCCTCGACGTCAACGCGGTGATCGAGACGATTTCCAAGGGCGCGGCGCAGTCCTGGCAGATGGAGAACCGCTACAAGACCATGAACGACGGCAAGTTCGATTTCGGCTTTGCGGTCGAATGGATGCGCAAGGATCTCTCGATCTGTCTCGCCGAGGCGCGGCGCAACGGCGCGAGCCTCCCCGTCACCGCACTGGTCGACAATTTCTATGCCGAGGTCGAGAAGATGGGCGGCAAGCGCTGGGATACATCGAGCCTGTTCGCGCGGCTGGAGCGGTAAGGCGACTGCTTCACGTACTCCCCTCGCGGGCTAGCGCTCCAAAGGATAAAGAGAGGCCGCGGCGAGATTGTTCTCGCCGCGGCTTTTGTTTTCGCTGATTGGATCGGCTGGGCGCTTACATGTGGAACGAGCGCATGTTGTTGCCGCCCCCGCCACCGCCGAAGTTGCGGACCGGGCCTTGCATCACCGGCTCATGCGACTGCACCGAGACGTTGTTGCCGGTCGACATCATGGTCGGATGGAAGTTGTTGGTGACCGGGTGAAACTGCGGCGCGTTGTTGTTGGCCGGACCATTGGTGATCAGCTTGTTGTTGATCGCGCCGTTGTTGATCACCCGACCATTGCCCTGGATCGGCTTAACGATGCCGGTGTTGCCGTTGGGTGCAGTCGGCAGGCGATTGGTCAGCACCGGATCGATCTTGTTGACGATGCCGGTGTTGCCGTTCGACGTCGGCAGATGGTTGCCGGTGACGACCGGGTCGATCTTGTTGGTGGGCAGCGTGGTGACGTTGGTGCCGGTGGTCACCGGGTTGATCTTCACACCATTGGCGCCATGGGCAAGGTCGATGCCCGCAGGAACCTTGTTGATGATCTGGCCGTTGCCGACACCGGTGCCGTTGCCCTGGTTGTTACCATTACCCTGGTTGTTGCCCTGGTTGATGATCGGCAGCGTACCCTTGTTGATCGAGTTGATCGGGAGATTGCCCTGCTGTTGCAAGCCACCCGGCAACAGACCGCCCTGTTTGCCAACCGGATTCAGCTGCGGCGCACCACCCTGCGAATTGATCTCATGCAGGTTGGTGAACTTGAACTGCTGGCCGAAATGGTCAGGCGCGAAGTTGTTGGTCGGCTGATACAGCGGCAGCATCTTCGGCTGCTGCTGCAGCTTCAATGCCAGCTGTGAATACGGGCTGACGGGATACTGGTGATAGAACTGCTGGTAGGCGAATGGCGAGTTGGCAACGATCGCCTGGTGCCATGCCAGCGCGACCAGCTTGGCCGCCAGCAGCGCGCGTACATATTCGCAGTAAGGGTCAGTCGGGTAGAAGGCGATGAAGTCCTGATAGCCTTGCACCGAGTTCGTTGGCGAGCGCATAGCGATACGCGTCGCGCGGCTGACGGCCCTGCATGCTGGCGCTGGAGTAGACCTCGCGCACCGGTTGCTGACGCGCAGCCTGCACGGTGTCGCCGAAGAAGTAGAAGTTCGAGGTCAGCGACGAGCTTTCCCACGGCGTCTGATGACCGTCGGTGGTCTGGTTGACGTCGAGACGGACGTTCTTGAAGAATTGCTCGACCGGCACGTTGGGCTGGCGCGCGATCTTCAACACAGCATTGGTGTACGGGCTGTCGTTACCCTGGCCGTCGAGCGCTTCGGTGCCCGGAGCGGTCGAATAACCGACGATCGAGCCGTTCGGCGCGTCGACGATTGCAAGGCCCCGCGTCTTCTCGGAGAGACCGGCGAACGGGTTGTTGCGGCAGGCGTCGATCATGACGATGCGCATGCGGCTCGGCACCGCCTGCAGCGTCGCCATCACGTCGACCAGGCGAATGCCATTGGTCGGCAGATCGGCCTCGCTGTTCACCTTGGCGTCGACCGGGATCAGATAGTTGTCGCCGGCGACCTGCACGCCGTGACCGCCGTACCACACCAGTGCAACGGTGTTCGGGCCTTTCTCGGCGATCTTGGACGAGAAGCTGCGCAGCACGTCGATCATCTCGTCGTGGCCGAGGTCGGTCGCCTGAATCACTTCAAAGCCCGCCGAGTTGAGCAGTTGCGACACCGCGCGGGCGTCGTTGGCTGGATTGGGGAGCTGGACTACGTTGCGATAGTTCGAGTTGCCGATCACAAGCGCGACGCGCTGCTCGGGACCGGTTTCCGCGGTCGGATTACCGACATTCACCGGGCTGGTTGGCTGCGCGACGAAGCCGCGCGGCGTGGCGTCGGCGCCGGTGTCGGCACTGGCAGAAACGGCCGGCGCCGCGGTCTGGTCCTCGGCGTGGGCGGCGAGCGGAGCCGTGAACGAAAGCAGGCCGGCGACGACAGCGCCGGCAAGATACCCGCCGAAGCGGGAACGTAGAAACGGATGCATGGCTAATTCTCCTTGGCGCATAGAGTCCGATGCCTATCGGTGACGGTTTAGGCCAAGGGCGTTCATGGCTCCGTGACCGGGGTCACGCAGCTGAAACGGAACAGGAATCCAGGGAGAAACGGGGCGAAACTGTTCCGATTTACCGTCTATTAATCGAATTAGATGGTTGTTTAAGCCAGCCCTTAACGATTTCGCGCCACAAATAGGGTTGGCCGTGAAGTTGCGTCCGTTCGCGTCCCTACCCTTTAGTTGTCAATGAGTATGTCCGGCGAAAAGCCCGAAGTCGTCGCTGTTCCCCACGAACAGCCGCCCGTGCCGCCGGCCCGGACCCGACGCGCCGCCAGCCAACGCGTTCGCGAAGCTCGCGACCGCTTGACGTCCACCTCGGGCACCCGCCCCGCCTTCGACCACGAACTGCTGCGCCAGTACGCCCAGACCCGGCTGTCGGCGTCCTTCGTCGTCATGCTGCTGGTGGTCGCAGCCGGCCTGCTGTCCAGCTTCTGGGTCAAGCCGATCGCGGCGGCAATCTGGACCTCCGGCGTGCTGGTCATCCACGCCATCACCATCGGCAACTGTCGACGGTTCCTGAGCGAGCAGGCGTCTCCGGCCACGACCCGCAAATGGCGGATGCGCTTCATCCTGCTCGATCTGTTCTACGGGGTTTCGTGGACGTTCATCCTCACCAACCCGGCCGGCGTCGACGTCGTCTCCAACACGCTGCTCTTGTTCCTGACCTTGCTGGTCGTCGCCGTTTCCACGATGCTCGCGGCGAGCCTGCCGATTGCCGCCGTCGCCGCCACCGTCCCGGTGACGCTCGGCATTGCCGCGAACTTCGCGGTGCGCGGCTCGATCAACGACTACCTGCTCGCCGCGCTCGCCATCATCGCCGAAGGTTATTTCGCGCTGCTCGCTCATCAGCTGCACTCGACCACGCTCGCAGCGCTCGAGGCGCGTGCCGAGAAGGATGCCCTGTTCGGCGAACTCGAGCAGGCCAAGGCGATCTCCGACGAAGCACGCTACCGCGCCGAAGCCGCCAACGTCGCGAAATCGCGCTTCCTCGCCCAAATGAGCCACGAGCTGCGCACGCCGCTCAACGCCATCCTCGGCTTTTCCGAAGTCATGAAGAGCGAGATTTTTGGCGCGCACGCGGTGCCGGTCTACAAGGATTACTCGGCGGATATCCATAACTCCGGCGTTCACCTTTTGAACCTGATCAACGAGATCCTTGATCTCTCGCGCATCGAGGCCGGCCGTTACGAACTCAACGAAGAGGCGATCTCGCTCGAGCACATCGTCGCCGACTGCCATCATCTCCTGAAGCTGCGGGCGTCGTCGCGCGGCCTGACCATCCACGAGATGTTCGAGCGCGGCATGCCAAGGCTGTGGGGCGATGAGCGCGCGGTACGGCAGATCGTGCTCAACCTGCTCTCCAACGCCATCAAGTTCACGCCGCAGGGCGGCGAAATCTGGTTGAAGGTCGGCTGGACCGCATCGGGCGGACAATATTTGAGCTGCAGGGACACCGGCCCCGGCATTCCCGAAGAGGAAATTCCAATCGTGCTTGCCTCATTCGGACAAGGCTCGAACTCAATCAAGTCGGCCGAGCAAGGCGCGGGCCTCGGCCTGCCGATTGCCAAGAGCCTGGTCGACATGCACGGCGGCACCTTCACGCTGAAGTCGAAGCTGCGCATCGGCACCGAAGTGGTCGTGACGTTCCCGCCGGAGCGCGTGATGTCGGCGCTGGCGCCGGTCGAAGAAACTCCGCTGCAACCTGGCCTGTATGAGGATTCGGCCAACGACACCGCAAGAACCCGCAGCACGCCCATCATGAGCGCGGGCACTGGTCTGAAATAACGCGCATTGCGCCAGAAGAGTCCTATGCAACAATACCTTGATGCCGACAGAATCTCCCTGTGTCGCGATCTGCCTGATCGACCCGAAGACCGGCCTGTGCCTGGGCTGCGGACGCACGCTGCCCGAGATCGCGCGCTGGCCTCGGCTGGAGAGCGCCGAGCGGCGCGCCATCATGTCCGGTCTCGCGCGGCGCATGACGGAGGCCGGCCTCACTCCGCCCGAGGCGTAGCGGCTGTTCTTCGTGATCCGGCTCAAGACCGCGCAGGTGCCGCATGAACCGCGTGCTCCTGATGCTGGTCGGCCTCTTGCTGGTTGCCGGCGTCGCCACTTACGGCGACCGCACGAGCCTGCGCGAGGTGCAGCACGCCTTCGCCGCCATCGAGGATGTCACCGGCTCGATTTCAGGCAAACAACATGGCCTCGCGTCGGCGCGCGAAGTGCAGATCAGCCGTGGTCACGCAGGCCAGTTCGGGGTGCAGGCCTCGATCAACGGTGTCACCACGCCAATGGTGATCGACACCGGTGCGAGCTCCGTGGTGTTGACCTTTGAGACCGCCAAGGCCGCCGGCCTGCCGCTGGAATTGCTCGACTACGACGTCGATCTCGAGACCGCATCGGGCCGCACCAAGGGCGCGCGGCTGACGCTCGATCGGCTCGCGATCGGCAAGCTGGTCGAACACTCGGTCCCCGCGCTGGTGGTGCCGCAAGGACAGTTGAAGTCGAACCTGCTCGGCATGAGCTTTCTCGACCGGCTCGAGAGCTGGGAAGTACGCGCTGACCGCCTCGTGTTGCGCGGCTATCCGTAGCTTCGCCGCGCCATTGTCCAATTGAGCATGAGCTTTCGGAAAACCAGCCCCCACCCGTCGGGTCAAGCCCGAGGGCATGCTTTCCGGATCATGCTTCACGCGGCAACTGTCTCCGCGACTGGCTCTCTGATCAGCGCCATGGCATCGCGCAGCACCTGCGCGCCGGCGCCTTTGCGCCCCGCATTCTCGGCGAGATAGCGGCGATAAGCCCGCGCGCCGGGCACGGCATGGAATGCTCCCAGCAGGTGGCGCGTGATCGAATGCAGGCGGGTACCACCGGCCATTTCCGCCTCGATGTATTCAAGCATGGCGCCGAGCACATCCTTCATCGTCTGCGGTGGGCTGCGATCGCCAAACACCTCGGAGTCGACCGCAAGCAGATGCCATGGCTCCTTGTAGGCGGCGCGGCCGAGCATGACGCCGTCGACGTGCCGCAGATGTTGTTTGGCTTCGTCGAGGCTTGCGATCCCGCCGTTGATGATGACGGGAACCTGCGGCAGCTCGGACTTGAGCCGATAGACCAGGCCGTAGTCGAGCGGCGGGATGTCGCGGTTCTCGCGCGGCGACAGCCCCTTGAGCCAGGCCTTTCGCGCGTGCACGATCAATTCATCGGCGCCGGCCGCAATTACCGCCTGCGCCAGCGCGCGCAGCGCCACTTCCGGATCCTGATCGTCGATGCCGATGCGGCACTTGACCGTCACGGGAATGCGCACCGCGCGCTTCATTGCCGCAACACCCTCGGCAACCAGCGCGGGCTCCGCCATCAGGCAGGCACCGAAGCGGCCCTCCTGGACGCGATCCGACGGGCAGCCGACATTGAGATTGATCTCGTGGTAACCAAAATCCTCGCCGATACGAGCGCAGGCGGCGAGTTGGTCCGGCTCGCAGCCGCCAAGCTGCAGCGCTACCGGGTGCTCGCTTGCGTTGAAGCCGATCAGCCGGCGGCGATCGCCGTGCAGCACCGCTGCCGTCGTCACCATCTCGGTATAAAGCCGCGCCCGCCTTGTCAGCAGGCGATGGAAGAACCGGCAATGCCGGTCAGTCCAGTCCATCATCGGCGCGATTGAGAAGATCGGTTCCAAGCTGGTCTCGTCTCGCAGGAAGGCCTCGATTTAAGCAAATCGGGCTGCGTCGGCTATATCATAAAGGTAGCGCTGGCAAAGCAATGACACGCCTCGGGGCTACCGTGTCGAGCCGAAACAACGGCCGGTACGATGCCAGCTCAACCGCAGTCATCAAGCGGTTCGCGGACCGAGCCGACGCAATCAGGGATGGTCTCTTCTCAGCGCAAATCTCTTAGCCTTTTGCGAACCGCGACTCGTGCCAGTACCACCAGAGCACTGCGCCAATTCCGAGCACCGCTATCGCGACCAGGAGCACGATAAGGGCAGAAGCCTGGATCCACGCAGCCGCAGGAACACACAGCGCCATGATAAGACCGAGCAGACAGACCTGCCAGGAAAACACGTGAACGCCTGCAGTGAACGTGCCGAGCGCCAAGAGCATGAGCACGGCCAGCCCGATCGCATTCGCATCGAGGATCCTCTGGACGCTCGCCGACATGATTATATTCATCACGATCAGGAATGCGGCCCAGTGCAGCGCCTGCGTACAGATTAATCGGACCCGCGCGTTCTTGTCGTTGGCATTCGGCCATCCGGATCCCACTGCCAGCAACCCGATCAGCGGCGCGAGGAGTTCCCAATAGCCCATGATTGGTTGTTTCAAGAAACTCGTATAGGCAACGCCGAGTATCGTCAGGATCAATACTATGCTGAAAGGCAGCTCTCTGATCCAAAAGCTTATGTGGCGCAGATTGCGTTCGGCGGCCTCGTGTTCGGCTGATCGTGGCTTCTGCAGGTCTGACTCCGTACTGCTCATCGCGGTTCCTCTTGGAGCGAGATTCTCGGCGCTTTCCACCGCCCCATCCAACAACATAAATAAAAGCCGTCAACTCGCGGAATCACACCGCACTGCTGAGGACGTGAAGCCCGCCAGGGATTTGAACGCTCCCGTCAACCAACGTGCGCGGCGTGAGCTTTGTGGCATTCGCCGGCGGCCATTTGACCGCTGCGTTCACTCATAGCGCAATGCTTCGATTGGATCGAGCCGTGCGGCCTTTCGCGCAGGGTAGTAGCCGAAGAAGATACCGACAGCCGCCGAGAACAAGAAGCCGCCCACGATGGCTGTCAGCGATATTGGTGCGGGCCATCCGGTAAGGATCGAAATGATGATCGAAAGTATCGCCCCGACGATAATTCCGATGATGCCACCGCTCACGCTGAGAAATACCGCTTCGGCCAGAAACTGCAGCAGCACGTGCAGCCTTCGCGCACCGATCGCCATCCGCAATCCGATCTCCCGGGTTCGCTCCGTTACCGAGACAAGCAGGATGTTCATGATTCCGATGCCGCCGACGACAAGCGAAATGGAGGCAACCGCTGCAAGAAGAAGCGCCATGATGCGACTGCTGCCTTCCGCAGTCGCCGCGATCTGGCTCAGGTTTCTGACCGAGAAATCGTTCGCGGTTCCTGGTTTGACGCGGTGACGACGAGCCAGGATTTCGGTGGCTTGATCGATCGCTGTCTGAACGCTGGCCTGGTCCACTGCCTGTACGTAGATTTGATTGACATATCCAGCCAGCCGGGTTTGGAGACCGTAGGGGTTCGGTGGCAGCGGATAGATCCAGTTGACCGCCGTTTGTTGCTGGCTCGGAGCCGCGACGCCAAGGATTTTGCGCTCAGCTGTTGAGAACGGAACGAGGATGAGATCGTCCTGGTCCTGCCCGTAGGACGTTTGTCCCTTGGATTCGAGAATCCCTATGACGCGCAATGGCACGTTCTTGACCTGCACCACTGCACCGATCGGATTCTGCGAGCTGCTGAAGAGTTGACGGCGCACAGTCTCTCCGAGAACGGCAACAAGCCCGGCGCCGCGCTCATCCTCGAGTGTAATCTCCCGGCCGCTGGCGATCTGCCAGTTCGTCATCGGAGGGTAGTTGGGACTGACACCCTGGATACTGGTCGACCAGTTCTGGTCCGCAAACCGGGCCTGCCCCGACTGGCGGATGAGATAGCTTACCTCCCCGACGGCAGATGCCTCTCGCCGGATCACCTGGGCGTCAGCGACCGTCAATGTCGATGCGCTTCCCGAGCCGCCCCGAGCGCCGCCGCTCGTGACCGCTCCGGGTAGAACAACCACGAGGTTAGTTCCCAGGCGGGAGATCTCTTTTCGTACGGCCTCATTGGCCCCTTGACCGAGGGAGACCATGGCAATCAATGCGGCGACGCCGATAAAGACCCCGAGCATCGTTAGCGCCGAACGCATCTTGTTGCGCCAGATCGCCTCGGCTGCTGCTGTCATCACCATCCACGCGAACGCCCATGACGCACTCGTCAGTCCGGCATAGGATGGCGGTGGTCCAGCCTTGGACTGCGCGGCCGATTCGCTGGTTACCCCAACTGCTGCGGTCGTCAGCCGAGACGACTTTTGATGAACTGGATTCTTCACGTCTGTGACAATCTCGCCATCGCGCATGGTCAGTACGCGATCCGCATAGGCAGCGACGTCCGGCTCGTGAGTGACGACGATGATCGTGACGCCTTGTTCGCGATTTAGCGAACTGAGCGTCTGCATGATCTCGTTTGAGTTCCGCGTATCGAGATTGCCGGTCGGTTCATCGGCCAATAGAAGGCTCGGCCGATTGATCAGCGCTCTCGCGATCGCGACCCGCTGCTGCTGTCCGCCGGACAGTTGGCCCGGCGTGTTGCGTTCCCGGTCACGCAGTCCAAGCTGATCCAGAACCGCGCGGGCTCGATCGAACCGCGCACCCGCCTGGCCCTGACCAGACATCGCATACAACAGCGGCAATGCGACGTTATCGATGGCGCTCGTGCGCGGCAAAAGATTGAAGCTTTGAAAAACGAAGCCCAGCCTTTCACTTCGAAGCCCCGCGAGATCAGGCTCGGCAAGCCGTGCAACGTCGATTCCATCGAACCAGTAGTGACCACTCGTGGGTCGGTCGAGGCAGCCGAGGATCGACATGAGTGTCGATTTGCCCGATCCCGAAGCACCCATGATGGCGATGAACTCACCGTGCTCGACGGTAAGGGTCACATCCCGAAGCGCATAAACATCAACGTCACCGACGTGATAGGTCCGCGACACATGCTCGACCCTGATGACCGGCTCGCTCATGTCATTAGCCGCCATTCAATCATTTTGCGACGATCACAGCCGTGGGCGCGGCACGCTGGCAGAGCCGTTCGTTGAGTCTCGCTGCTCGGCAACAATCACGGCGTCGTCTCGTGTCAGCCCACCTTGAACAATCTCGGTGTAATTGTCGTCGTCCAGCCCCGTCACAAGTTGAACGGATACCGGCTTGCCGTCCCGCAGCACCCAAACATGCGCCCGATCCGAATCGCGAATTGCGGTTCCGGCTGGGGCATAACGCAATGCCTGGTTCGGAACACGAAGCACGTCGCTACGCTGATCCGTCACGATTGCCGTCGCCGCCGTAAGACCCGGTTTGAGGGCAAGATCGGCGTTGTCGACACTGATGACGATGTCATAAGTGACAACGTTCTGTACCGTTTGAGGAGATTGGCGGACTTGAGTGACAACCCCGTCAAAGCTGCGCTTTGGGTAAGCGTCAACGGTAAATGTCGCCTTGTTGCCCTGTCTGATGCCGCCGATATCGCTTTCGCTCACACTGGCATCAACTTGCATCTTGGCAAGATCGCTCGCGATCAGGAACAGCGTCGGAGTTTGAAAGCTCGCAGCAACGGTCTGTCCCATGGTGACGTTGCGGGAGACGACCGTACCCTCAACCGGCGAGACGATATTTGTGTAATCCAGATTGATCTGTGCTGCATCGAGTACAGCCTGGCGCTGCCGGTTCGTGGCCTCATCAAAAGTGATCTGGGCCACCGCCTGCTCATAAGCGCTGTTGGCGTTGTCGTAGGCATCGACCGACACGTTCCTTGTCGGGAGCAAAATCAGCGCACGTCCGAGTGCGAGCTTGGCATAGGTCAGCGACGCCTTGTCCTTCTCCAGCTGCGCATTTGCGACCGCCAGGTTCGCTTTCGCCTGGTCGACAATGCTTTGATAGGGGCGCGGATCAATCTTGGCGCAGATCTGTCCGCGCTTGACCTGCGTGTTGTAGTCGCAGCTCAGCTCCTGGATGACGCCGGATATATAACTCCCGACGATGACCGTAAGTTCGGGGTTGACCGTGCCGGTCGCGGTTACACTTCGGGTTATCGCGCCGACCGTGACGGGAGCCGTCGTATATCGAACTGCGCTTTCGCTGCTTAAGGACCACCAGAGGGCCCCGGCCGCAATGAGGATCAGGGCCGCGACGATCGCGCCGACAGCCCAGCGTTTAGCTCCAAATGACTTTTTCTTCGTTGCCGCCGCCGGTGCCGATTGGCCGACAGCTGGAAACGGCACCAGGGACGCGCCCTTTTGTTCAATTGCGTCGATGCCGACTTGCTTGTTCATTTCGCAACGTCCAGCCGATAATCGTTTCGACAATACTTGACGAGCGGAAGCGACTTTTGATGCGTGTCAAATTGATTGCGCCTGAGCTACCCTCAATGTCTTGATGCCGACTTAGTGCGACTCGGCCATTTTGGGGAGCTTCATGGTGTGGAGGCGGCTGTGAGAGACCCTTATGAGGTTTTGGGTGTCGCTCGTTCTGCCTCGGCAGAGGATGTTCAAAAGGCTTATCGCAAGCTTGCGAAAAAGCTGCATCCCGATCTCAATCCGGGTGATCGAGAAGCCGAGGAGAAGTTCAAGGAGGTGGCTGGCGCCTACGATCTGCTCGGCGATCCGGAGAAGCGTAAAAAGTTCGATAGCGGAGACATCGACGCCGCGGGCACCGAGCGGCCTCGGCAAGAGCACTACTACCGCGATTTTGCTTCCTCAGGACAGGACCACCCCTATACCAATAGTGCGGGGTTCGCCGACTTCATGGATTCAGAAGATGCGCTCGCTGAACTCTTGAAGCAAACCGCGCGGGCGCGAGCCAACAGACGCGGTTACGATCTTGAGTTTCGACTCCCGATCGAGTTTGTCGAATCCATCACCGGCGCGAACAAGCGTCTGACGTTGCCAGATGGCGGTACGCTGGATGTGAGCATCCCGCCCGGAATCGTCGAAGGGCAGGTTCTGCGATTGCGCGGCAAAGGAGCACCCGGAACGGGAAAGGGCGGTGCGGGTGACGCTCTCATTGAAGTTGAAATCAAGCCGCATCGGTTTTTTTCGCGTCGTGGCGACGATATTTATCTGGAGGTGCCGATCACTATTTCCGAGGCAGTTCTCGGTGCGCGGATCAAGGTCCCTACACCTTCTGGCGAGGTAACAATGACGGTGCCGAAAGGATCGAATACCGGCACCAAGTTGCGCCTGAAGGGCAAAGGCGCTCCCAAGCAAGGAGGCGGTTATGGCGATCAGTTGATCGAGCTGAAGCTCATGCTTCCGAAGGGACCGGATCCGGAACTGGAGGCCTTCGTGTCGAATTGGGAAAACGGCAAAAGCTATAACCCGCGCGAGGATGCGCTGTCATGAAAGTCAGCAGGCAAGAATTTCTTTCCATCTCGGGCCTGACCGATGAGGCACTGAACGCCTGGCTTGAGGAGGAATGGTTGATTCCGACCGAGCCGCCCCCGGAGGCGGCGTTCTCCGAAGTCGATGTCGCGCGAGCTCGATTGATCAGAGATCTTCAGCAAGATCTGGGGGTCAACGCGGAAGGCGTGAGTGTGATTCTAAGTTTGCTCGATCAACTTCACGGTATGCGCAGGACGTTGTTGGAGCTCCGCCCTAACATTCAAGTCAAGTCTGAATGACGCAATCAATCAGCGATCAGGATCAGGGAATATCCCTCCCGCGGCAACGCAGGAGGGAGGATGTGAACGTACCAACGTCACGGGCACGGATGGCGGTAGCCGTCGAAGCCAAGATAAGTGCCTGACGAGGGGTCGTAGGAGTGAAACCGCTGCATGCAGTAGGCGACCGCATCTCCTACAGGGTATGGAGGAGCAACAGCGACATAACCTGGAGCAGGATAGCCTGGGGCAGGATAACCGTAGTAACCACCGTTGCCGTAATAGCCATAAGGCCCATAAGGCTGCGTCGCGCCGATGATGGCTCCGCCGATCAGCGCGCCCGCGATACCGAGACCAACGGCGGGTCCGCCAAATCCACCACCACGGTAGCCGCGGTAGCCGCGCCGGTATTGTACGGCCTCGACCGACGGCGTCACGACGTTTTGTAGTCCACCCAGTGAGGCCACCGGCGCCGCGGCGGCAGGCAAAATGAGCGATGGCAGCACTGCGGCGATCAGCGCTGCAGAAATTATTTTCGATGATAGGGTCATGACAAGCTCTCCGTCCATTTCATTTGCCAGCCGCATTTGCTGCTAGATGGCCTCCTTACTTCTTGATCTTCATCAAGATTAGCTCGTCCTGAGCGGCTATTTATTTTCGGCGTCGGTCTCTAAGTCTGATCGCGTGACGGCACGATCGTCGGTTTCTCTTCGTTTGTGAGTGATGACATTTGCGAGTGATGGCGAAACTGAGTTCAACAGGTCGTGCAGTCGACCGGGTGTCTTTTTCAGCGAGCAGAGCTGATCGGCTTCAAGGAGAGAGTGCTTGAACGATCCCGCTCCGCTAGCCCTTCCGATAACTTCATCGTCCATTCTTGCGCGCTGGCGTCATCCGGCAAACAGGCCCGAAGGGGCAACGGAAAGCGCGAAAATCCTGGGTGAAGTCGCTGCTCTGGATCCCGACGCGACGTTGCGGCGGCTCTCGAGCAACGCGAGCGGCCTCACCGCCGACCAGGTCGCGGAGCGGCTCCGGTCCGGAGGCCGCAATCAAATCACGCATCAGGCGCGTCATACGATCCTCAGCGAACTCATCGGTCGCTCGATCAACCCGCTAAACGTGCTTCTGCTGTCGCTCGCGACCGCGTCATATTTCCTCGGCGATCAACGGGCGGCGATCGTGATCGCCGTCATGGTGATCCTCAGCATCTCGCTGGGCTTCATCCAGGAACATCGATCCAACAATGCTGCCGCCAAGCTGCAAAGGATGGTATCAGTCAACGCGACCGTGCGTCGCCAAGGAGGCGTTGCGGCGCATGATCATGTCGAGGTTCCGATCGACCAGTTGGTGCCCGGCGATATTGTCCTGTTGTCGGCAGGCGACATGATCCCCGCCGATCTCAGGCTGATTTCGGCAAAGGATCTCTTTGTCAACCAGTCGACGCTCACCGGCGAGGCGATGCCGCTGGAGAAGGCTGCCGCCGCTCACTCGGGGACCGCCGAGACGTCGTTTGATCTCCCGAACATTTGCTTCATGGGAAGCGCCGTCGTCAGCGGCATCGGGTGCGGCGTCGTCGTGCTGACCGGTCCGCGCACCGCCTTCGGCCTGGTGGCGAGCGAAATTGCCGGGCAGCGCGTCCTCACGAGCTTCGACAAAGGTATCTCCCGCTTCACCTGGTTGATGCTTGGCTTCATTCTGGTGATGGCCCCTCTTGTGTTCATCATCAACGGCCTGACCAAGGGGAACTGGCTCGAAGCGCTGCTGTTTGCAGTCGCCGTGGCCGTGGGCCTCACGCCGGAAATGCTGCCAATGATCGTGACGGTCAATCTGGCCAAGGGCGCGATCGCGATGTCGCGCAGGAAGGTCATCGTCAAGCGCCTCAATGCCATCCAGAACTTCGGCGCGATGAACGTGCTGTGCACCGACAAGACCGGCACGCTCACGCAGGACCTCATCATTCTCAAGCGCCATATTGATATCAAAGGCGGCGAATCCGATCGGGTGCTTGAATACGCCTATCTGAACAGCTTCTACCAGTCCGGGCTCAAGAACCTGCTCGATGTTGCAGTCCTGAAGCACGTTGAGCTCGAAGGCGGCTTGAAGGTTCGCGAGCGGTTCAGCAAAATTGACGAAATGCCTTTCGACTTCGAGCGGCGGCGGATGTCCGTCGTTCTCGGGCGCGATGATGGGGTTCATATCCTCATCTGCAAGGGCGCCGTCGAAGAGGTCTTTGCGGCTTGCACGTCTTACGCGGTCGACGCCGAGGTCGGTCTCCTTGATTCGAGCCACCTTGCGGCAGCGGTGGAGACGACGGCGAAGCTCAACGCGGACGGGTTTCGGGTTGTTGCAGTCGCCTTCAAGGAGATACCGCCGACGCAGTCAACGTACTCCGTCGCCGACGAGACCGGCCTCACCTTGCTGGGTTACATCGCGTTTCTCGATCCGCCCAAGGAGACCGCCGCCGCCGCGATTGCCACGCTGAAGGCCAGTGGCGTGCAGGTCAAGATCCTGACCGGTGACAACGATATCGTCACGCGCAAGATTTGTCATGAAGTTCGCCTGCCGGTTGACCGCATCGTCCTCGGCAGCGAGATCGCGACCATGTCGCCCGACGCGCTGTCTGCGCTCGCCGAGACAACGACGGTGTTCGCAAAAGTGTCGCCGTCGCAGAAGGCGGCCATCATCGATGCACTGCACAGAAGGGGAAACGTCGTCGGGTATTTGGGCGACGGCATCAATGACGGACCCGCGCTCAAGGCTGCGGATGTCGGCATATCAGTGGACAGCGCGGTCGACATTGCCAAGGAATCGGCGGACATCATCTTGCTTGAGAAGAGCCTCGCCGTGCTGGGTGATGGCGTCATCGAGGGCCGCAAGGTCTTTGGCAACATCACAAAATACATCAAGATGGGCGCAAGCTCCAATTTTGGCAACATGTTCAGCGTGCTCGGCGCCAGCATCATCCTGCCGTTTTTGCCGATGACGGCGATCCAGGTGTTGACCAACAACCTGCTCTACGACTTCTCGCAGACCACCATCCCGACAGATAACGTTGACGCCGAATATCTGGCGGTACCCCGGCGTTGGGATATCGGCAACATCACGAAGTTCGTGTTGTGTATCGGTCCGATCAGTTCGATCTTCGACTACGTCACTTATTTCACGATGCTTTATTTCTTCAACGCGTGGCAAAATCCCGCGCTGTTTCAAACCGGCTGGTTTGTCGAGTCGCTGCTCACTCAAACGCTCATCATCCATATCATCCGGACCGCAAAGATTCCTTTGGTGGAAAGCCGAGCCAGCACGGCACTCATAACGACGACAATTGTCATCGCCGCAATCGGGATTGCCCTTCCGTTCTCCTGGCTCGGCAACTTCCTGGGATTCGTCCCGCTGCCTCCGCGCTATTGGCTTGCGATCTGTATTATCCTCCCGAGCTATGTCGTCCTGACGCACCTTGTGAAAACGTGGTTTATTCGGCGGTTCGGGTTGAGTTGAAGACTTGTGTTGCCGTTGTTTCGAGACAAAATAGATCATGTCGCGCAAGCCCTACCTCGCCCCGGACGAGAAACGCCTGCTCTCGCGCTTCTGGCAAAGCGCGTCCGGGTTTTGGCGCGGTCCAGCTGCATGGCGCGCCTGGCTGCTGATTGCATTGCTGATCGTCACCGTGGTTCTGCAGTTGCTCACCCAGTACCGGTTGAATTTCTGGAGTCGTGATTTCTTCAATGCGCTGGCGCGGAAAGACTCGACCGAGCTCTGGAGGCAGGCGCTGCTATTGGTGCCGATTGCCGCAGCAAGCTTGACGCTCGCCCTCGTCTCGGTTTGGGGTCGCATGACCACGCAGCGCAATTGGCGCGAATGGCTGACTAATCACCTTTATGACTATTGGTTGGGAAAGGATCACTATGCCCGGCTGAGGTTTGTGGCCGGCGAGCATCAAACTCCCGAGTATCGGATCGCCGAGGATGCCAGGATCGCAACCGATCTTCCCGTCGACCTCACGCTCGGACTGTTCTCGTCGTGCCTTACCGCGATCACGTTTATTGGGGTCCTCTGGAGCGTCGGTGACAGCTTCGCGTTTGACGCCTTCGGTCTGACCGTGACCATTCCCGGATATCTGGTGTTATCGGTGGTGGCGTATTCCGTGATGATTACCGTGGCGATGATGTTCGTCGCTCGCCATCTGACTCACATCATGCAAGAGAGCCAGCGCACCGAGGCGGAGCTGAGATCAATAGGAACCCATTTGCGCGAGAGCGGGGAAGGAATTTCGCCGCCAGACGGCAGGAAGGATGGGCGCCGGACAATCGGAGTGGCGCTGAAGGCGGTGATTGAAATGTGGCGGCTATACCTTTGGCAGCTGATGCGAATGACCGTCGTCACGCACACCAACACCCTGTTGACGCCGTTTATTGCGCTGCTTCTCTGTACGCCGAAATTTCTTGCGGGCACGATGAGCTTGGGAGAGGTCGTGCAGGCCGCCGCGGCGTTTGTTGTGGTCCAGGGCGCATTCAACTGGATCACAGATAATTATAACCTTATTGCGCAGTGGATGTCGTCGGCCAACCGCGTGGCGTCTCTGCTTCTCGCGCTCGATCAGATCGATGGGCCGGACGTGGCAACAAGCCCCGCGGTGACCAAGGGTGATGAGTATCCGCAAGCGAGCACGCTCAGGGTGGATTAGCTACTTTCGATTTCTGTCGGCGTGGCGCCTTGCGTTTCGGCGGCTCGCCAAGCAGACGATCAAACTCCTTTTTTGAAACGCCGTAGCATTCGCAGGAGCGGCGCATCAGCGCACTGCGATCGAGCATCGTGACATTGCCTCGGCTGTAGCGGATGAGCCCGGCGCGCTGCAGAGCGCCCGCCGCTGCCGTCACGCCGGTTCGCTGTACCCCTAGCATCATGGCCAGAAATTCCTGCGTCAGCAAAAACTCATCTGCCTGCATGCGGTCATGCGTCATCAGCAGCCAGCGGCAGCATCGCTGCTCCAGGGAATGAAAGTGATTGCACGCCGCAGATTGAGCAACCTGATTGAAGAAGGCGTGAGTATAGCGAAGCATGACCGTTCGCATCGAGGCGCTTCGCGCCAGTTCTTTGTTGAACAGGGTCGCCTTCATTCTCAGGCCGGAACCGGGTACCTGGACGTAAACGCTGGTGGGCGCCCTGTCGTCGCCCAATAAGAGGGGCAGCCCCACCACGCCCTCGTTGCCGATCGTTCCGACCTCGGCCGCATCGCCGTTGGCCATGGTGTTCACCAGGGAGCCGACGCCAGTCTCGATGAAATAGACAAATCCGATACGCTTGTTGGCGCTATAGAGGGACTGCCTGTATTCCAGCGGAATGGGCTGCAGGTGCCGGCGGAGCCGCTCGTAATCCCTGCGCGGCAGCAAACCCAGCAACCTGTTGCGGGGCTGAATTCCAGTTTTGCGGATAATCGCCACTTCACCTGTCCTCCGGACACGGTCCGAGATTTCCTCGGATTGCGATGCCACCTGGCACCTGTCTCGATTGCCGGGCCATCCGCGGTCCCCGCGTCCGCAACCAAGGTTGGTTATCGTCACAACCTGGTGATCCGGCGCTAATCGCATACAAACGCTGCTCCCTTCCGGAAACTGATACAAGGCTTATGTCCTGTATCCGACATTCTCCTCGACTCCTCCGACATGAAGCGTACGGTGGTTTGGGTCGATGCGCAGCCGGTAGCGGCCGCGCACGGATAATCGATAAACTTGTATCTTTGACCAGTGCGGGCGAGTGCAAAGTTTCGCCCGGCGCCCTTATCGGCGTCGAAACACCATGTTATGCGCCGGACGCGCTCGGCGACTTAAATCGGACGCCAATGTCCGATATCCGACACAGTTGATGTGCATCAATGTTGTCGTATCACCCGCGCATCAGGTTGCCGGGTGGACGGAACATCATCCGCGATGGCCCGGGGGGCTCGCGATATGACCCAGCAGTATTCATTGCAAAGCGCCGACATGCCGGTGGATGATTTCATCGAGAGTCCGGCGCGTCGCACGGTAGCCAGCTACGAACGCGAACTGGAATTGCGCAGCAGCACAGAGCGAAGGCTGCGAGATGCGCTCGCCCGCGAAGAACTCCTGCTTCGTCAAAAAGATGCACTGATCCAGCAACAGCAGCTCTTGAACAAGGAATCTGATCATAGGCTGCTGAATGGCATGCAGATGATCGTCAGTCTGCTTTCCCTGCAAAGCCGGGCAGCATCGAATGCCGAGGTGGCCCTGCCATTGGCTTCCGCAGCCAGCCGTGTGTCGATGATCGCGATTGTTCACAGGCGGCTTCATCATCTGGACGGCATTCGGCACGTCGCACTGAAGCAATATCTCGAGGGGCTGTGTCGCGATTTCTCGGCGATGTTGTCTTTGGATGAGATTACGGACAGAGTTGTTGCGGTCGAAGGCATCGAGGCCGACATGCCGACCGCCGTCGCCATTCCGCTCGCCTTCATTGTCAGCGAGTTGATCACGAACGCTGCAAAATACGGCACGGGTCGGATCACCGTAAAGCTGGAGCAGACCAGTTCCGGACCGGACTATGCGGTGTCGGTCTCAAACGACGGCTCGGTTCTTCCGGAAGGGTATGACCCTTCCGCCAGCGCGGGGCTGGGAATGAGGATTATCGGATCTTTTGTCAGACAGATCGGTGGCGAGCTGCGGATCGGTCGAAGTGACCGTGACCAGGGTACGCGGTTTAGCGTGTTGTTTTCCGTCGCGGAAAAATAAAAGCAGCTCTGGATGACGGGTTGAATCGCGACCTGTCTCGTCATTGGCGCGATGGATGATTAAAGTAGGAGGTTATTGCGCCTTCGCGCTTGATCGGGGCTCTGATCATTTGCGCAGCAATGCTCCGCCGTTCCCGACCTCCGAATTCGCCGTGTCACTTCACCAGAGCCAATTTGTCGCCGGCGCGTCAGCGACTTCACGGCATTTGACAAAAGCGAGCGACTGAAACTTGGAGACCGGAACTGGCGCTAACCAATTCCGGTCTCCGGGCGTCGTTGCGACAAACGCCCAGGATCAAGCGGCCTTGCTCGGTGCAGCGGGTTTGCCCGGCGCAGGGCCCGCACTCGGTGCAGGACCGGTCTTGATGTCGATTGTCTTGGTGGTCTTTACGGCCTTGGTGGGCTTCTTGATCGTGAGATGCAGCACGCCCTTGTCGAAATGAGCTTCGACAGCGCCGTCTTCCGGCTCGAAAGGCAAGGACATCGATCGGTAGAAGGAGCCGTAGCTCCGCTCCTCGACGTGCCAGTCCTTTTCTTCCTTCGTGCTCTCCGCCTTCTTCTCGCCGGAAATGACCAGCTGGTTGTCGTCGACGCTGACCTTGATGTCTTTCTCGTCCACGCCGGGAAGCTCGGCCGTCACTTCGAACGCATCCTTCGTTTCTGCCACGCTGATCGCCGGCGCGCCGGCTCCAATGTCGGCAGACGACGCATTCTGGTCGAAAGCACGAAGCGCGTTTTCCATCTCGCGTCGCATGGCTCGGAACGGGTCTGACACCAGCTCCTGGCTCGCAGTCCACAATCTCGGAAGTGCCATCTGTTCACTCCTTCACAGGCTAGTGGAAATGTTCAAAAGGCAGATCGCCCTTTGCTTTTTCACGCTCAGCTTTCTTGGCCCTGTCGGCCTTGATCTAACTCAAGATCGCCGAATACTTCGAGGCAGTGAAAATTTGAGTTCCCTGTGAAGCTTCTGCTTCTTGAAAAGCCTGATCGGGCGGGAAAGTGAGGCTAGCGCACGAAGAAGCGCGCGTTCCAACGACGTCCGTCGTCCAAGCGCATCGACGCGCATGAGTGGCGGCACAATGTCGGATATCGGACATTGGTTGATCCATCTCAACAGCGCTACAGGATCACCTGATAAGTTCTGTTGCCTTAGGGGGCGGTATCCTGAATCGCAACGCGTTCTATCTCACCATCGCTGCTCTCGCTGTCGCCCTTGCAGTCATGGTCTATCGATTTATCAGGAGCGGCAAGCGGCGTCCGGCATTGATATCAACATTAGCAAGAGCGGTATTTCGATCGAGAAGAAGTAGGCGCGCGTATCCTCGAATGTTGCGGCTGATGCGAAGCCGGCGGAAAGTGTGCTTTGGGGGCTTCCCGGTTGGACCGCGGGGAGAGCTCGCTATTCGGTCAGGTCCAGTCAACGGAGATAGATTATGTCACTCGGGCTCATCCTCGTCATTCTTCTTATTATCTTCCTCGCTGGCGGCTTTAGCGGCCGGTTCGGCGGCTATGGCTATGGCTATGGTCACGGCGGCATGGGTATCCTCGGCGTTGTCCTGATTATCCTTATCGTTCTTTTGGTGCTCGGGCGGATTTGATCCGAGCGGCCGATGCCGCACACTTCCGTATGCGTCCGAAAAATCACCGCAGATCATGAAGCTGCAGGCTTCAGGAGAAGAAGGTGAGCCGTCTTCGTCAGCATCCGGAGAGCCATCTGGTCGGCCGCATCGGCTGGCTGCGAGCGGCCGTGCTCGGGGCCAACGACGGCATTATTTCAACGGCAAGCCTGATCGTCGGCGTTGCCGCCGCCGCCGCGACGCGAAACGATGTCTTGATCGCGGGCGTCGCCGGACTGGTGGCCGGCGCCATGTCGATGGCCGCCGGCGAATATGTGTCGGTCAGCTCGCAGTCCGACACCGAGCAGGCCGATCTCGCGCGCGAGCGCAAGGAACTGCGCGACAGCCCGGAGTTTGAACTCGACGAGCTCGCCGAAATCTATGTTCAGCGCGGCGTCGAACGGCCGCTTGCGCGGCAGGTTGCCCA
This sequence comes from uncultured Alphaproteobacteria bacterium, assembly GCA_963763485.1. GTDB lineage: Bacteria > Pseudomonadota > Alphaproteobacteria > Rhizobiales > Xanthobacteraceae > CAWCKS01. Next base: position 130,780 of record CAVXOW010000006.1, read on the forward strand.
GCAGCTGATGGCGAAAGATGCCTTGACCGCCCACGCGCGCGATGAGCTTGGCATTTCGGAAATCACGACCGCGCGGCCCATTCAGGCCGCACTCGCATCGGCCGCGATGTTTTCTATCGGTGCGGCGATGCCGCTGCTTATGGTCGTCGTCTCGCCGGTCAACACCCTCGTTCCCATCGTATCCGGAGCGTCGTTGGCGTTCCTCGCTCTTCTTGGCGCCATCGGGGCAAAGGCAGGCGGCGCAAATATCTTGCGCGCCACCATCCGGGTGACTTTCTGGGTGCCTTGGCCCTGCTGTTCACCGCCGGCATCGGCCGGCTGTTTGGAACGGTGATCTGACGATCGAGACGGCGCCTATGGTCAGCCGCGACCGCCGCCAGTCGACGAAACGGGGATTTAGTCGCATCGAGGTAAAAATGGCAAAAGCTGGAAAGATATCTCGCGAGCCAGGCACTCCCCCGCGATACGGCATCGCACTTCGCGATCTCCAGATCGAACTCGTCAAGATCCAAAAGGATATCATCAAGCATGACAAGAAAGTGCTGGTGATATTCGAGGGGCGTGATGCAAGCGGCAAGGACGGGACGATCAAGCATATCGTCGAACACCTTAGCCCGCGGGAAACCCGCGTCGTGGCCCTCGGCAAGCCATCCGACCGCGACAACGCAAGCTGGTACTTTCAGCGCTACGCGCGCTATTTGCCTGCCGCACAGGAAATGGTTCTGTTCAATCGAAGTTGGTACAATCGAGCAGGCGTGGAACGGGTCATGGGGTTTTGCACGCGCAGGCAGTGCGAGAGGTTCCTGGAAGACGTTCTTCCTTTCGAGCATATGCTGATCGGTTCTGAAATTCAGATTCTGAAATACTACCTGGACATCAGCAAGAAGGAGCAGAAGCGGCGATTGAAGGATCGCCGCCATGATCCCTTGAAGCAATGGAAGACAAGTCCAGTCGACGAAGTCGCTTTAAAAAACTGGGATGCCTATTCCGACGCGCGGGATCAGATGCTGGCGCGAACCTCGAGCCCGTTGTCGCCCTGGATTGTCGTTCGGACCGACGACAAGCATCTCGCGCGCCTCAATGTCATCCGCGATTTACTTGCGCGGCTGGCCTGCCCAGGTACGGACAAGCGTCTGGCTGTGCCGGATCTCAATATCGTCTTCCCCTACGGTGAGGCCCATGCGAGGGCCGGGGTGCTCGCAAAATGATGCGAGACGTCTCAGGCCGCTCAGGTCCGACGATGTCGTGGAGGGACCGATCTCTTGCGAAGGTTGATACTGCCTGAGACAAGGGCGATCTCCGGGCGTTTTTCCGATCAACACGCAAGGATGCCGGCATATCCGCCCATCGGTGCCCTGCGTGCACCCCCCGGCCGACCACGCGAAATATCCCCCCGACCCCAGAAACCGCAAGTCCGGAGCCGGTGGCGATCCACACCCTTGGGCTGCGCAGTCACATAGGTTTCATGCGGGGGCCCTACACGGCGCCGTTAGACGGAGCCGATCATGCGTGTCGTCCAGATTTCGGACACCCACATCTCCAGGAGCCACCGCTACTTCGAGGCCAACAACGAGCGCATCGCCGCTCATGTTGCCGCGCTGCAGCCGGACCTGATCGTCCATACCGGCGACGTCAGCATGGATGGCGCGGGCAACGTCCACGACCTCGAGCTGGCGCGCCGCTGGGTCGGAGCACTACCGGCGGAGACACTCGCCGTGCCCGGCAATCATGACGTCGGCGATTTGCCTGCTATCAAGGCGACACAGCCCGTCGACGACGGGCGACTTGCCGCCTGGCGCGACACCTTCGGCTCCGATCGCTGGTACCGCGATATTGACGGCTGGCGGCTGATCGGCCTCAACGCCATGCTGTTCGGCACCGACCATACGCAAGAGCAGCAGCAATTCGAGTGGCTTGCGCCACTCCTTGTGACCGAAAAGTCGATCGCTCTCTTCATGCACAAGCCGCTGTGCGTCGCTGCTCCTGGTGAGCCGGCCTGCGGGTATTGGACTGTGGCGCCGCAGCCGCGTCGAACGCTACTCGAACTGCTGGACCCGGCGCCCGTCCGTCTCGTCGCCACCGGCCATCTGCACATTCATCGTCAAGCCCAGATCGGCGGCATTTCGCACCTATGGGGTCCGGCGGCGTCGTTCGTTTGCGGAGCGAGCCAGGAAGATCTGGGCGGCGAGCGACGCCTCGGGCTGATCGAGCACACCTTTTCAGAAGATGGCGTCACGAGCCGCTTCGTGCGCGCGGACGGCCTCGAGGATCTCCTAATCGAACCGGTGCAGCACATGATTTATCCGCCAGCCGGCAGCGCGAACGCAAAATGATAGTGGATGCGGCAGAGCCGGTCGCTCTTGGCCTCGAAGGCATTTCCAAGACCTATGGCGCCGGCGCCGTGCTCGACAACGTGTCGCTGTCGGTCCGAAAGGGCGAGTTCGTCGCGCTGGTTGGCCCCTCGGGATGCGGGAAGTCGACGTTGCTGCGGATCGCGGCTGGCCTCGAGGATCATGAGGCCGGGCGCGTCGTGATCAACGGCAAGGACGTGACCCGCGCCCGCGCGGCGGATCGCGATGTCGCGATGGTGTTCCAGTCCTACGCGCTCTACCCGCATCTGACGGCGCGCCAGAACATCGCCCTGCCGCTCCTGATGCGGAGGCTGAACGCCCGAGAGCGCTGGCCGCTTGTCGGGCCGTTGATGTCGCGGGCCAAGCGGGCTGCGATTTTCAAGGACGTCGCCGACGTTGCCGAGAGTCTGCAGGTCACGCACCTCATGGACCGAAGGCCCAGCCAGCTGTCGGGTGGCCAGCGGCAGCGTGTTGCCCTCGGCCGCGCGATCGTCCGGCGGCCGCTGGCCTTTCTCATGGATGAGCCGCTCTCCAACCTCGATGCCAGTTTGCGCGTGTCACGTGCGGAGCGAGATCGTCGGGCTACATCGCAAGGCCGGCGCCGTCGACGCTCTACGTCACCCACGACCAGGAGGAAGCGCTGAGCATGGCCGATCGGGTCGCCGTGATGCTTGGCGGTCGCATCCTGCAAGTTGGCACGCCGGCGGAGGTCTATCAGCAACCGGCGCATCTGGAAATCGCGAAGTTCATTGGCGCACCGCAAATCAATCTCGTTGACGCAATCATCGAAAATGGCGTGGCGAAAGCGCTGTGCGCCGAGCTGGCGCAATCCGTTGCCGCGGCAGGCTGCAGCCGTGTCACCGTGGGATTTCGGCCGGAAGATATCTCGCTCACCGCCGAACCCGGACCGTCGGCAGTCGCTGTGCGCCTGGAGCGCATCGAGTTCCTGGGGGCCGTTGCCCTCGCGCATTTGAGGGCGATCGATGGTCCATTCGCCCTGGTTGCGCGCATCTCGCCGACCGAAGCGAGCGGGATCGCCGGCCAGTCAGCGCTTTACGCGCGCGTCGATCCGACTGCGACACTCGTATTCGACGACGGCGGCATACGGCTCTCGCGAATGGCCGGTAGCCAGCGGGGGCTCAGCGATGCGGCATGAGGCGCCAGACTCTTTTGCCGGCGCAGCGCGCCACGAGGCAATGGCGGCGTGGCGCCTGTGCGCTCCGACGCTTGCGCTCATGCTGCTGCTGCTCGTGCTGCCGTCGCTCGCGGTCATCGGATTGTCGCTGACCGATGCGGAGCTCGGTTCATCGGACTGGAATTTCCTGGGACTGAACGCCTACCGCGACTTGCTCGGAGACCGCAACTTCCAGCGCGCGTTCCGCAACACGGCTGTCTACGTCGGCCTGGTGGCGCCAGCCTCCGTGGTGCTCGGATTGGCACTCGCCCTGCTCATCGAAGCCGGAACGGCAGGCCGGGCGTTCTTCAGGTCGGTGTTCTTTCTGCCGGTCGTCTCCCTGATCGTGGCCATGGCCACGGTCTGGCAATACCTGATGCATCCGACGATCGGCCCACTCAACCTGCTGCTTGGCAAGCTTGGCCTGCCCGCGGTCAATTGGCTCGGCACCAGCGACACCGTGCTGTGGGGGCTGGCCATTATCGGTGTCTGGCAGGCGGTCGGCTTCAATATGGTGTTGTACCTGGCCGGCCTCACCTCGATCGACCGCACCCTTTACCAGGCAGCCGAGATCGACGGTGCCCAATCGGCGTGGGAGCGCTTTCGGCTGGTGACATGGCCGATGCTGTCGCCGATGACGCTGTTCGTCATCACCATCACCGTCATCAACTCCGTCAAGGTGTTCGAAACCGTCGCCGCCCTGACGCAGGGAGGGCCCGCCAGGGCATCCGAAGTTCTGCTGTGGAGCATTTACCAGGAAGGCTTCGTCTACCTGCACATCGGCACCGCCTCGGCGATGGCCGTGGTGTTTGTCGCGGTGCTGCTGGTGCTGATCCTGGTGCAGACGCGCGTGCTCGAACGGCGGGTTCAATACCAATGACGCGCCGCACCAGCATCGCATGGCCCGTGATCCGGCTCACGCTGCTGACGGCGATCGCGCTCGTGATGACCGCGCCCTACGTGTTCATGATCACGACCTCGTTCAAGCCGCAGTCGGAGGTGTTCTCCGGCGGACTGAACCTGATCCCGCAGCAATGGTCGATCGTCGCAAACTACACCAAGGCGGTGACCAGCATTCCGCTCATGCGCATTCTCGCGAACGGCGTCGTCGTTTGCGTCACGATCGTGTTCTTCCAGATCCTGTTTGCCCTGCCGGCGGCCTACGCGCTGGCCAAGCTCCGCTTCAGGGGCGCTGACATCATATTCGGCCTCGTCATCCTGGGCTTGCTGGTGCCCATTCATGCAATATCGATTCCGCTCTACGCCATGGCGCGCTGGTCCGGCTTGCTCAACACGCTTGCGGTCCTGATCGCTCCGTTCACGCTGTCCGTATTCGCGATCTTTCTGTTCCGGCAATTCATCAAGGCATTTCCGAACGACATCGTGCTGGCCGCGCGTTCGGATGGCCTGTCCGAAGCGGCGATCGTCTGGCGCGTTGTCCTGCCGAATGCGTGGCCCGCCGCATCGGCGTTCGCGATCTTCTCGGTCGTTGCCCACTGGAACGACCTTTACTGGCCGCTGATCACCGTCTCCAAGACGCATCTGGCAACCCCGCCGCTCGGTCTGATGTTCTTTCGCGCAGCCGAAGTTGGCGACGACTACGGGGCGCTGATGGCTGCCACCGTCCTGATCACCCTGCCGCTTGTCCTGTTCTTCCTCTTTGCGCAGCGCCTCTTCATCGAGGGGCTAACGATGAGCGGGATCAAGGGGTGAGACCGCAAGCAACCAATTGGGGAGTATCGATGTTGCGCAGACTTCTGGCTTCGGCCGCCGTTACCCTGTTCGCCCTGGCACTGCCGGCGCGAGCGGAAACCACCATCGTGGTCCATTATCCGATGCCCGGTTTCTTCAAATCGGTCATGGAGCAGATTTCCGGCGAGTACATGAAGCAGCACCCGGACGTCAAAATCAGCTTCGCGAGTCCCTCGCCTACCTACGAGGATGGCCTGCAGCTGATGCTGCGTCAGGCCGGCACGCCCGACATGCCGGACGTGAGCTTCATCGGCCTGAACCGGCTGCGCGTGCTGGCCGAGCGTAACATTGGGACAGACCTTACGCCCTTCATCAAGGCTGATCCCAATTTTGCGAAGGAAGGCTTCTCGGACCGTCTGCTCAATCTCGGCAAGTTCGGCGGCAAGCAGATGGGCCTCGCCTTCGCCACGTCCAACCCGATCTTCTTTTACAACGCCGATCTCGTGAAGAAGGCCGGCGGCGATCCCGACCATCCGCCGAAGACGTGGGACGAGGTGTTCAAGCTGGCGGCAAAGATCCAGGCGCTCGGCGACGGCGTCACCGGCATGGCCTACCGTTGGATGGGCGACGACTGGATGTTCTCGGCGCTGTTGTTCGGCGACGGCGGCAGGATGCTGTCGGACGACGAGAAGAAGGTCGCGTTCGACGGGCCGGAGGGATTGGCGGCGCTCAAACTGATCGACCGCATGGTCAAGGAAGGCAAGATGCCGGCCATGACGTCGGATGCGGAGATCCAGGGCTTTACGGCAGGCAAGATCGGAATGTTCTTCTTCACGACCGGCGCGCTTCGCCAGATGATCAATGGCGTCGGCAACAAGTTCGAGCTCCGCACCACCGCCATGCCGGTGATCGATGCAGCGAAAGGCCGCCTGCCGACCGGCGGCAACGCCGCCGTGATGTTCACGACCGATCCGGCCAAGCAAAAGGCCGTTTTCGAGTTCGTGAAGTTCGCCTCGGGCCCCTATGGCGCTTCGGTCGTGGTGCCCGGCACCGGCTATGTGCCCAACAACGAGCTCGCCGCCACGGACGAGCACTACCTGGCCAACTTCTACAAAGAGAACCCGCTGTTCCAGGCTGGCCTCAACCAGATGCCGCTGATGATCCCGTGGTACTCATTCCCCGGCAACAACGGCGTGAAGGTGACGCAGACCATCGTCGACAATCTGGCGACACTCGTCGAGCAGAAGGCGACACCGGATGAGACGCTCAAGACGATGACGGCCGAGGTACAGAAGCTGTTGCCGCACTAGACCGTCGTCTTCATCAGGAGCAAGAGCCGGCTGGAGCAAAGTCAGGGCGCCAGCCGGCAAAGCGATCGCTGTGCGACGCCAGCCTCGCGGCATCGACGGCCCAAAGAGCTATGCGTCAGACTTTGACAGTCGCCAACGAATGAGTTCGTCGGCGCCAGGCCCTGGCTCCGCGCGCACATCGCGGAAGCGCACGGGCTCACCGGATTTCTCATCGACCAGCGCCAGCTTGATCGCCCGGCCCGTTCTTCGATTGATGAATTTGAGCGGCGGTCCCTCGTCTCCCGTAACCCCCCACTTATCGCCGACCTGGGCCAGCGCCTGAACGACCAGGGCCAGATCCTTGCCTTTGGCTGTCGGGAGATACTCGTAGCGATCGGGACCCGTTTGGTATCGCCGCCGCTCGATCAATCCGTTCTCTGCGAGTCGTCGCAGACGATCGGACAGGGTCGCATGGGTGACACCGGTCGATTTCCGCAGGTCTTCGTATCGTCGCAAACCGAGCAGGAGATCGCGCAAGATCAACACGGCCCACCGATCGCCGATGGCGTCGAGCACGCCGGCAATCGAGCACACCATGCCGTCAAAGCCGTTGGATCTCATGAAACCCGGCGCCTCGCTGAATTGCTCTGATCATCAGAGTAACATTATTTCGTACGAGCTCCAAGTTCGCGCGCCTGTAAATCGCTTGCATGTCATAACTCTAATAATTAGAGTTACTGAATTCACGACCGGACAACGCATGGCGACGGTCTGGTCACCCTGATGCGAAGGAGTCGCGCATGCCGCTATGGAAGATCTACCACCCGGAAGGTTCGTTTTCGGCCGAGGACAAGACATCGATCGCAGAGCGGATCACCGGCATCTACCGCAACTTGCCAAAGTTCTATGTGGGCGTGGTGTTCCAGGAGATCCCGAAGACATCGTTCTTCATTGGCGGCGAAGCCGCGGACGACTTCGTTCGCATTTGGGTCGACCACATCGCGCGTCAGTTCAACGACGAGGAGCTCAAGGCCAAGTTCCTTGCCGCAGTCAATCAGCTGCTGTCGCCATTCATCTCCGATCGCGGTTTGCGCTGGGAAATGCACGTCGACGAGACGCCATTCAGCCTTTGGACAATCCAGGGACTGCGCCCGCCGTTGCCGGGCTCGGACGCGGAGAAACGTTGGCGCGCGGAGAACCAGCCGACGGCCTATTGAGCGCCCTGCGATCGTTTCTTCGATGCAGCTGAGCTGCCGTTAGCGTCATTCGGTTACCCAGCCGAAAACCGATACACGGTGTGGTGACGATATTCCGCGCCCACACCAAGGCGCGGGCTCGGAAAACCGCGCCGGTTCGGCGCATCGGGCCAGATCTGCGGCTCCAGACAAAGCGCGTCGGACTGCCGATAGAGCCGTCCGCCCTTGCCTGCCGTCGAGCCGTCGAGATAATTGCCGGAATAGAACTGCACGCCGGGCTGGTCGGTCAGCAATTCGAGCACGCGCCCGGACGCCGGCGCCTCGAGCCGCGCCGCAAGCTTGAGCGCGCCGCCGCTGTCGAGGCAGAAGTTGTGGTCGTAGCCCTTGCCGTTCCTCAACTGCTCGTCGTCATGGCGAATGCGCGATCCGATTGTCGTGACCTCGCGGAAATCGAACGGCGTCCCGGCAACGGCGCGCGGTGGCCCGGCGAGCGGAATCGCGCTGTTGTCGATCGCGAGAAAACGATCCGCGGCAAGCGTCAGCCGGTGATCAAGAGCATTCGAGTTCGCCAAGACGCCATCGAGATTGAAAAAGCTGTGATTGGTGAGATTGACGATGGTCGGACGATCGGTGCGCGCGGCAAAGGTCAGCGACAACTCGGCGGGACCGGTCAATCGATACGTCGCACTCACGGCGAGCCGCCCCGGATAGCCCTCCTCGCCATCGGCGCTGACAGAGCTCAGCGTAACGGCGGGCTCTCCGCCATCCTCGATCGCGCTGATCTCCCAGAGCTGCTGGTCAAAACCCTGCGGCCCGCCGTGCAGCGCGTGCGCGCCGTTGTTGGCCGCGAGATGAAACGTCTTGCCGTCGAGCCCGAAGCGCGCATTGGCAATGCGATTGGCGTAGCGGCCGACCGTGGCGCCGAAGAAGCTGCGTTTGCCGAGATAGCCGGCGAGATCGTCATGGCCGAGAACGACGTCGTCGCAGCGGCCCTTTGCATCAGGCACCAGCAACGCCTGCAGCGTGGCGCCCAGCGTAATGACGCGTGCCTCAAAGCCATTCTTGCCGCGCAGCATGACGCGTTCGACCACGCGGCCGTCGGGCATGACGCCGAACTTGTCTCTGGCGATGTCTGATGTTGCCGCCATGATCATCTTCAAACAGTTCCAAACCTTTCCCGCAAACCAGAACCTCGATTCCGGCAAACCAGGCTGTGTCACTTTATCATATAGAAGGGCCCGCTAAGCCGCGAACCGCCCAAGTGACCCCCTCAGAAAACGCCAAAGTCCCTTCTGTGCCGCGCGTCACGCCCCCACGGGTAGACACACCCCAAGCACGCACCTAATCTTGCTGGATGAAAAGCATTGCAGTCCTCACCTCAGGCGGCGACGCGCCGGGCATGAACGCGGCGATCCGGGCCGTCACGCGCAGCGCGCTCGACCTGAACATGACGGTCTATGGCGTGCGCCAGGGCTTTCAGGGCCTCGTCAACGACCAGATCAATCCACTCAGCGCCCGCGAGGTCGGCGGCATCATCCAGATCGGCGGCACGTTTCTCGGCAGCGCGCGCTGCAAAGAGTTTCGCGAGGAAAGCGGCCGCTCGAAGGCGCTGCGCAATCTCGCCCAACGCGGCATCGAAGGCCTCGTCGTGATCGGCGGCAACGGCTCGCAGACCGGCACGCAGCTCCTCGGCACGCTCGGCTTTCCGGTGGTCGGCGTCGCGTCGACCATCGACAACGACCTCTACGGTACCGACGTCACGATCGGCTGCGACACCGCGATCAATGTCACGCTGGAGGCGATCGACCACCTGCGCACCACAGGCTCCTCGCACAGCCGCGCCTTCCTGGTCGAGACCATGGGCCGCGACTGCGGCTACATCGCCACAATGGCCGGCCTCGCCGGCGGCGCCGAAGTCATTTCCGTGCCCGAGAACGAGGTCCCTGCGCGCGAGATCGCCGAACGGCTGCGCGCAGCCTATGAGCGCGGCAAGACCCACGCCATCGTCGTGATCGCCGAGGGCGTGAAGGAAAACTCAACGAAGATCATTTCCCATTTCGAAACCAACAAGCAGATGGTTGGCTTCGAGCTGCGCACCACCGTGCTCGGCCACGTTGTGCGCGGCGCGCCGCCGACCGCATTCGACCGCGTGTTGGCGACACGGCTGGGCGTCAACGCGGTCAAGGCCTTGAGCGACGGCGAGTTCGGTGTGCTGGTCGGCTGGCAGAAGGGCGTGGTGACGCGCACGCCGCTCGCCGAGGTTGCCGGCCGCACCAAGGCGATCACGACGGAGCTCGTCGAACTCGCCCGCGTGCTGGCGCGGTAATGCTGGCCGCTAGCGCTGGCCAAGATTGATCGTTACACCGGACAGTCCGCGGATGTATCGCGCGAGATTGTCCATGGCGGCATCCGAGCCAAACGCGCCGCCGTAAGTGGCACCCGTAATTCTGCTCCCCACCACCGGAACCAGCTGCGCCATGCAGCGGAAGACCTGGAAGTAGCGCACGGCATCGCCGTCGAGCGGACGCCTTGCAGCATAAGCGCGGCGATAGTTGCTTAGGATGCGTGCGATGACAATTCGCAGGACCGGCCTCAGGAAATCGGGAACATCGAACCGCACATTTGCAATGTTGGCGATTGCCGAGCCGACGTCCATTTCCGCTGGCGCCAAGACGACGTTCGTCCAATCGATTACGCCGGTAACCCCGCCGTGGTTAGCCATAATATTCAGCGGATGGAAATCGCCGTGGCAGATGGTTTGTCGCAACGAGCTGGGCCGGCGCAGCAGCAGCCAGTCGATCGCGGGCTTAAGGCCGTCGAGCGACAGTCGCGTCACCGCTGAGGCCAGCGATGACAACTGCCCATCGAGCGTGATGCCAGCCGGATCGAGTCCGCCCGCGCTCACCGCAGCGAGCAGCGGTGCCGGGTCCAGTACATGAAGGCGAAGCTGCACGTCCACCCAGGAATCGGTGATGTCGCGCTGGATCGACGGCACTCGCAGCAATCCGCGTGCGGTTGCGAACGCCGAGCGCCCGCCGATGATCCGGTTAAACTCGTGCGCGAGCGGCTTGCCGGCGAGCCGGGTCATCACCGTGAATGGCGCGCCGAGCGCCTGCGCATCAAGCTCGGCGATATGAACCGCCGGCACGGGATAATTCTGGCCGTTCAGCCAGTTGTGGACGATGCCCTCAAGCTTGACCCGCTGCGGGTTGGTGCCCGCGCGGTTGAGACGCAGGATCAGCGGCCCGCGAAGCGGCTCCGGCGCGTCATTGAGCGCGAAGCCAAAGATCGATGCGTCATAACCGCCGGAGATGCGCGCCGGCGGCTCCGAATAGGAAAGCCCGGTGAGCTCGAACTTGCGCGCCAGATAGTTCAAAAATTGTGTCGCGACCTCGGTATCGTCCATCGGGCCAGACTAGAGCATTATCCGAGAGCGCGTAACCGCGAGGCATTGATCGGTTGGCGCGTCGCTCCCCTGGCCGGTCCCGTCCAATTGCAGGGCGACCACCCGCGTGCGGCTCGCGTCCTGGCACCGGCACTGATCATTGTTGATGCTTGGTGCCATCCACCAGCAGCCGGTCCGCAATGGCTTTAACGAGGAATCGGGAGCCCGCCTCGGACAGGTGAATGGCATCGGTCGCGACAACATCGTCGGCCGTCGGGCCGACGCGCGTCAAGCAGCCGTCAGCGTTGCATAACGCCTGCCAGGCGGAGATGTATTCGACCCCTTCCGCTTCGCTCAATCGTTGCATCAGGAGATCGTCGTCGGCACCCGAAACGCCGGCCGCAATCCGCTCCGGGCTAGCGTGCTGGAATCGATAAGCGTTGACGATGGCAAGGGGCAGCGTCCGCTTCCATCGCGGAACCGGTCCGAGGATCACAATGCGCGGAATGCCCCGGGCTTTCAGCTGCCTTAGGGTGTCCTTGAAGCGCTCGAGTTCATGGTCATGACTCCAGGCAGCGTGGAGCAGCAAGATGTCCGGGTGCGATGCCTTGATCGATCCGAGCACAGTCTCGGCAATCCCGTCACACCAGGCATGCGTTCCAGTTGCGAGGATTGGCGCGCACTGTGCGGCCTCAAAGTGCGCGAGCCGGACCTGCAAGGTCCCCTGGACCTTCTCGAGCCCGGGGAGAAGTGCAGCCGCCGTCGAGTCTCCCCACAGAAACAAGAGAGGCTTGTTCCCCTGTTCGACGCAGTTCGCGCCAAACGACCCAGCCGTCCCGTCAAGAAAGCACTTGTCGCTGAACCCGGAATTGTTACGCGGCGCGAGCCGCGCGACCGCGCGAATGTCCGGCGGAAAGCGAAACTCGAAGCCCGATGCGACCGACGTGACGAGACCGGCAATCCCGAGCACGCCGAGGCCTGCCACCAGCTTTGGGACCATGCCCGGTGCGCGGCGGATCGGGAGCTCGACGAAGCGATAGGTCAGCCAGGCCAGCACGATCGACAGCGCAACTGTCAGCAAGACTTCGAGAATTCGTGGACACGCCGTTTTGCAAGGTCGCGAGGTACGACAACAAGGGCCAATGCCAGAGATAGAGAGGATAACTGATCAATCCAATCCACACCATCAGTCGGCTCGAGAGAACGGCGTGGTTGATCCAGCTCCCGGCCGACATGATGATCAGCAACGCGCCTGCCGTCGGCAGCAGCGCGTACAGGCCCGGGAACGGAATCGTCCTGTCGTAGCAAAGCGCCGCACCGCCGATCAACGCAGCGCCGGCGATGGCCGCAAGATTGGCGCGGGCTCCGTAGCTTGCCTTGGTGAGGTTCGGACGGTTGGCAAAATGATGCGCGGCCAGTCCGCCGACCAAAAGCTCCCAGGCTCTCGGGATCGGCGCATAGAACGACCACTGGCTGTAGCCAAGGAAGATCAGGAGGCTCGTGACGAACGAAACCGCGGCAATGCCGATCATCCAGGATTTTCGCAGGCGCGAGCCTGCGAGCAACAAGGCCAGCGGCCAAAAAATGTAGAATTGCTCCTCGATCCCGAGCGACCACAGATGAAGCAGCGGATTCTCCGCCATATCCGGATCGAAATATCCAACGTGCCGGAGCTGGAAAAGGTTGGATACAAAAGCGGCGCCGGCGACCATGTTCTCGCCGAGCAGCGCGAAATCCTGTGGCATCAGCAGCAGCCACCCGAGCGCATAGGTGACCAGCAGGACGACGGCCAGTGCGGGAAAAATTCGACGCACGCGCCGCGCATAAAAATCCAGCAGGCGAAACTGTCCGGTCTTGATTTGCGAGAGAATGATGCGGGTGATGAGAAAGCCCGAGATCACGAAGAAGATGTCGACGCCTATGAAGCCCCCCGGAACAAGTCGAGGGCCGGCGTGATAGGCGACCACCAGCAGGATCGATACGGCGCGCAGACCGTCAATGTCCGAGCGATAGAGCCTCGTGTCGCTGCGGGAAAGTTCCACGGTTTGGTGCGTGTTCGAAGACTTTTGGGGCGAGGTTCGCTGGGACGAGATTTGCGACCTTTAGCGGCCGGCAGGGCCAAAGTCCACATGCGCGCCCTCCCCTCGCGCTGAACGAGCGCGTTGCGTGCGGCGCAGTGCAAGTGGCAATTGCAAATTGATTCCGTCCCTTCTAATCTTGCGTCAGACGGCGCTCGCACGACAGACTGATGCAGGCTGAAATCGTGCGGTGTCAGGAATACCCGCTGCAGCGCGGGACTGGCATTCTGGTCAAGCCTTGCCGCCCCTTTGCGGCACAAAAAGCATCCAAAAACACCTCTTCGAATTTCTTGGAATTGCGGACCGGCGGCTTCGCTTATCCCGAAGCCATTGTTCTGACAGGGCCGACGACCATCCGCACACGACACATGTTGAGCTGAACTGCTGGAGAGCTGACTGCTGGAGAACTGAACTGATTCAAGCATAACCGGAGGAGCGCAGATGACGATGACTGCTGAAATGCCCGGTCAAGTCCCGTGGTGGAAAGAGCCGACCAAGGATCAATGGGTCGCGTGGATCGCGGCCTGGCTCGGCTGGACCCTCGATGCCTTCGACTTCACCATCTTCCTGCTGATCATGGTGCCGATCGCTGAAACGTTCAACGTGTCGCTGATCGAAGTGACGGCGGTGTTCACCGTGACATTATGGCTTCGGCTGGTCGGCGCCGTCGGCTCCGGCTGGCTCGCCGATCGGGTCGGCCGCAAGTTGCCGCTGATGATCTCGATCCTGTGGTATTCGATCTGCAACCTGCTCGCCGGTATCGCGCCGAGCTTCGCGTTGCTTTTCCTGTTCCGTGCGTTGCTCGGCATCGGGATGGGCGCAGAGTGGCCGGCCGGTGCGGCGCTTGCCATGGAGTCGTGGCCGACCCGCTCGCGCGGGCTCATGAGCGGGCTGCTGCAGGGTTCGTGGAGCCTCGGGTTCCTGGCATCGAGTGCCGCCTATGGCTTGCTCTATGACGTGATCGGCTGGCGCGGATTGCTGATCCTCGGCGTGCTGCCGGCTTTGGCCGTCGTGTGGATCCGCATCTACGTCAAGGAACCGGCGATCTGGGTGGAGAACCGCCGCCTTCAGCGCGAGCAGCACAAGGAATTTCGTGCACCGCTGCTCGAGATCTTCCGCCCGCGCGTGCTCGGGAACACCATCACCGCGTGCCTGTGGATGGCGTCGAGCTTCATCATCTACTACGCGGTCTATGGCATGTTCGCCACGCACCTGCAGAAGGACCTGCACTTGACCGCGGCGATGGTCGCGATGCCGATCGCCCTGGCCAATCTGGTCGCATTTCTGGCGAGCGGCTTCTGGGGCTACATCGCCGACATCTTCGGCCGCAGGTGGGCGATGATCATCCCGGCAGCGATCGGCGTCTTCATAACGCCGCTCTATCTGTTCTCGGATTCGTACCCGATTGTGGCCGGCGCCTTCATTGTGCAGGGCGTGTTCCTCGGCGCCATCTATGGACAAATCCGTCATACCTGACCGAGCGGTTCCCGACCGAGGTGCGGGCGACGGCGTCGGCGTTCTGCTATCATCAGGGCGCGATCTGGGCCGGCTTCACCGGGCCGGTGCTCACCTACTTCGCCGTCACCCAGCCGCTCGGCTTCACCTGGCCGATGTTCATCACCACAACGGTTGCCGCGATCGTGTTCGTCGCGACACTGCTGTTCAGCCCGGAGACCAAGGGCAAGGAGCTCCTGGCGGAGCTCGAGCTGGTCGAGTCGCCTGCCGAGTAGCGATGATCGCGGCCGTTGCACCAGCGGCCGCGGTTTTCCTTGCGCCTGCAGAAATCGCTAGTTCACAAGAAGGCACCTGGAGCGAGGTGGCGGATCAAGCTTGATCGCAAGCTTGATCTCTTGGGACGCTCGCGGTCTGCCGCGCTGACAACAAACGGGTCGGTGTAGTATCTGGCGCCGGCGGCTTTGGCGATCTCCGCGACATGGGCGGTCATTGCCGGTGAGCCCGCCGTGTACACGATATCGCGCGGCGACAGGATCGGCATGTGATCGGTCGGCCGCCCGACGCGAAGTGCATCGGAAAAATCCGTCGGCTCCAAAACCACCGGCACGATGCTGACATTGGGAAACCGGGCCAGCCGGCACAGCGCACGCAGCATGTACAACGATTTGACGCTCCGGGCGCCGACGATGAGGATCAACTCGCGCTGCGGCCGCTCGAAGATCGAAGCGACGGCGATCGACCACATCGGCGCAAAGCCGGTCCCGCTCGATACCAGTACCGTGCCGCCGGCATGATCAGGCCGAAAGAACGCGGCACCGAACGGACCACTTACCTTGACGCTGTGACCGATCTGGATTCGGTTGCCGAGTGCCGATGAAACGCGCCCACCTGCCACCACGCGGATGTGAAATTCCAGGACGCGATCGTCGGGGCCACCGTTCAAGGGAAAGGTCGGGCTGAAGCTGCGCGCCGGAAATCCCCGAAACTGCACCTTGCAATACTGGCCGGACAGAAATTTCAGCGGTCTTGAAAGCTCGAGGCGAACACCGACGATGTCGCGCGCGAGGGGAGTCAGGGTCTTCACACGCCCCGACACCGACTGGGCTTCCGGCATCTTCTCGGTCGCGATCTGCAGGTCCGAGACGACGCGACTCTGGCAAGCGTGTACGAGGCCGCTGCCGTCGTCTACGTCGCCGAACACCCGGCCCTTCACCAGCCTCACCCGGCAGGCGCCGCAGATGCCGGAGCGGCAATCATGCGGCAGGTCGACATTGTTGCTCAGCGCCGCATCGAGCAGCAGGTCGCCGCGCCGGGCGAGAAAGGACAAGTCGTTGACTGTGACCTTGCAGAATTTCCCCATCATTCCACCTCGAGCCGGATCGGCCGCACGTGCCGCGTGTGCCGGACTTGACTGTGATCGAACGCGGCGACGCGCATGAACGCGCCGCTCTTGATCGCGACATCGTAGCGGCTGTGAGTGTCGAGCTTGCGCGCCACCTCGAGCGCCCAGCGTCCCGATGCCCAGCGCGCAGCGCATCGGATGTCGGCGCGGTCGCCGCTGAACTCGCCGTTCACGATCACGCCGGGAATCACGGTGCCGACCGGTATGCGGCTGTCGGCGTATGGCGAATACGGCACCAATTCCGCTTCGGTCATGAACCAGCGTGTTTGCTCGCCGTCGCTATGGTCAGGATCGAGATCGAGTTGTCCCATTGCTTTGGTCATCGCGGCGAGGTCCCTGGGCAGTCGGCGCGGGATGACGTGCTTGAAGTCGCCGCCGCTCCGTGCATCGAAGTTATCGGCATAACCGGCGGTTCCAGGATCGGGTGCGAAGCCGCCTCGATACGGCACCTTGCCCTCGGCCTGAGCCTCCGCAACCTCGGCAGGTGGTCCGAAATGGTCGTCGTCCATCCAGCCGGCTGCGCCAGTGCTGGTCGCTTTCCACTGCCAGACGTCGACGTAGGTGTTGCTGTCCATCGTGTAGTGCAGGCCGCGGCCGGTCGATGTCGGTGGCGCATCGGGCAGCGGTTGCGGGCTTGCATGGAACGTACGGTCGCCTGCCAGGGTCACGTCGAGCGTCGTCAGCAGGACCGAGAACTTGTCTTCATTGTATTTGTGCTCATCGCCGCGCTCGTAACCGTCATGCAGCAGCGTCCAGCCGTCGGCGGTCTTCTTCAACGGAAGCTGCTTCAGCGAACGGGTCGGGTCCTCCCAGACGAACAGGAAGTAGGCCCAGGTACCATCATGCACGGCGCGAATTTCGACCCGCGTTTCGCCCGTGCCGTCGAAGTTTCCACCCTGGTTCGTCATCACCGTGAACGGTTTGATATTGCGCCACACCGGGTCGGAGGTTTCGCCGTCGAGCAGCGGCGCATCGGCGCTGTCAATGCGATAAACTTCGAGCGTATCGGTCGCCTCGCGATCGATTGCGACGATCAGGCCCGCGCCGGTGACGGCAACCGCCAACGCGACAACCAGGGGATTGGATTGAGCGACGGAGCTGCGCCTCGCCGGGCGAGGTCGCACGGCCTGCGATCGTCCAGAGGGACCGGTATCGTTTGCGGTGCTCGCGTGCCCCGGCAGGTCTTGCGGAGCAAGCTCGGATGACTGCTCCGCGAGTAGTGTCAGCAACTCGCCGGCATCGAGTTCAGGCGGCGGTGACGCGAGCCGCGTTGGGCGGACAATGCGTAGCAACTGGGCCCAACCACCGATCCGGTAATGCGCCAGAAGGTGACAGAGAACGAAGCCCGGAACGGTCCAGGTCGCGATCCAGTGCAACCGGTTGGTGCTGCTGCCGGCCCCAATGCCGAAATAGAGCAGGCCCCCCGTGACGATCAGCGACAGCAGGGCGACAAAGAATGCCCAACAGAGCAGGATATTGAACGCGCCGAGCTGGACGGAACCGCGTCCGAACAGGCCACGCAGACGGATCGTGTCGAGCGCAATGCGCCGCTTCAGCCCGGAGCGTACGATGTAGACCGCATACGCGATCGCTACCGCGATGATGACGATCGCCGCCTGCATGTGGGCGGTCCAGACCTGTTCGTGCGGAAGCACGCCGTCAAACAGATTGATCCAGCGCCGATCCGGCGCTTCGGTCGCAATTCGCAGGCCGGTCAGAAACGCAACGACAAGCGCAACGACAAGCGCGGCATGGAGCAGCACGGTGCCGTAGTCGGTCCTCCGCGCCCTCATCTGCCGGTACTTTCGTCGCGACCCAAAATTGTGGCGACGTACCGCAGTGCGCGGCCGTCATAACCAAGCGGACCGCGATTGCAATGCGCAAAAAACAACGTGCGGCCTGGATTGCCGCTCTTGTTGCCACCCACGTGATACTCTCCCCAAGGAAACAGCGCCTCGTCACCCGTCGATGGCGATATCCTCCTTTCGCTCGGCCGCGGGACGGTGATGGATCCGTCCACGCGGCAGCGTTTCGGTAGGCCCCACTTCGCCCGCCTGAAGGCCCGATGCTGCGCCGTCAGCCCCACACGTGATGGAGGTGCTGCGCCATCTCGTTCATTGCGGTTTGGTGGATGTCCGGCGCGCTGTGATCGGCCGGCGCATTGTTGTGTGCGTCGAGGGCCGGTGCCGCCGGAGGCGCCGGAGTTGGCGCCACCGGCGCCGCTGCAGGCGGGGGAGTTGCCGCCGGTTGAGTGTTCGCCGCGACGTTGACCGCGGGAGCGACCGCGGTCGACAACACGTCCGCCACCGTCTGACCGTCGGCGTTGTAGGTGCCCCCGGTCACCGGCACGTTGTTGCCGCTGACATCGGCGGCGTTGGCGTGCATCTCGTCCGCGGCCGCCGCAACCAGTGCGGCATTGCCGGTCTGCAAACCTTAAATCATCTTGGATACTTCGGCGCCGAGCGTGCTGGTGTTGCCGAGCAGTTCGTTGTCGAAGCGTGCCTCGAAAATCCCGCCCTGCGCGGCGTCGAAATTGGTCACGGTTTTCTGGAACGCGTGCAGATCGCTGATCAACGCCGCAACCGCCTGCGCATCGTGGCCGGCAACGACGTCCATCGCGCGCTGCCCGAGCGTGTTCGACTGCGCGATGAAGTTTGCCCAGAAATTGGTCTGCGCGTCGTTGTCCATGTATTTCGGCGTTGGGTTGAGCGAGTCGGGAAACGGTGTGAACCCCGACACGCCGCCCTGGTTCGCCATGTTGGCGAGGTTGGTGTCGCCTTGCACGATGTCTATGATGTCGAGGATATTGTCGTTGCTGGCGCGTCCGGCATCGACCGAGACACCGGCCTCCTTGATATAGCTTAGCTCGAGCTCGAGCTGCCGCACGATGGTCTCGGCATGAACGCCGGTCAGGCCGCCGAACAGCAATGGATTGTCGGCCATCAGCCCTTTCAGGTCGCCGATCATGGCGTTGACGTCGCCGGTAATGATGCCCGTATTGTGGTCGTTGACGCCGCCGAGAATGCGGCTTGCCGCATCATTGAAGATCGCGCCGATCTCCGCGAGATTGGCGTGCGGCGCATTTGCGGCCGTTACGCCATCCGGCAAGGTTGTCGGCGCCGCGAGGAAGCCGTTTGCGCCCCCTGCGGTCGCAAGCCCGGTCAAAGTCGCGTCTTTGTTGACGATATTCAGGATGTCGAGGTGGCTCGATCGTAGTGCATCCTCGGCATTGGCGACGCTGCCGAAGGTGCCGCCGCCGTTGACCGATGCGGCTGCCGCCGAAAGCGCCGTGTTGATGTCGGCGAGGATCGCGTTGACATGCTGGAGCGTGGCTCCGGTGAATTGTCCCGCCTGGACCTCTGCCATCAAACCGTTTTCGACCGTCGTCAGGTCATTGGTGTATTTGACGATGCTGCCAAAACCCTGGCCACCTTCCTCGACGACGTTCTGCCACAATCCGCCCACCAGCGCGCGCGTTGCATCGTTGAAGGTCGCGCCAAGATCGGAAAATACCGGCGCTGCAGGTGCCGGAGCCGGCGAAGGATCGGGCGCCGGAGCCGGCGCAGGATCGACCGGTGGCGGTCCTTGATGATTGTGATGTTGACCCAGGCTTTGCAGCCAATCGAAATGATGACGTGCCATCGCGCGGTACTCCCCTGTCGCAACCCTACTTAGCCCGGCAAGCTTGATCCCCACGCTTGCCTTCGACGCCTCACTCGCACGGCGAAGTCGACTGACATTCATTTAGCTTCGTGGCGCAATCGCGCTTGAGCGAGGGCCAACGCGTTTCAGAAGCAAGGTCTTTCGCCGACGAAATGATGTTCGGCCTTGATGCGCGATGCACGGTTTTGCACGCGAGCCTTTGCGACATCAGAAGTTTTGCGCTCGCAGGAAATGATGGCGAAGTTCGCCGCGCGATTGCGTGATGACAGCGGAGACGGCTGCGCCGAGAGCAACGCTGCGTATTCGTGCAGGAGAATCCGCAATCGTCGCAATGTCGCCGAAAAATGGTCGGTATCAACGATCAGATATTTGACGGCCGGTTCGTCGCGAAGTTGGTGGGACGCGAGCGGAACCTGATCGCTGAATGCCGGACGCGGGGCGCGTATGAGTATTGCCGGTCAACAACAATCCGAACGGTCGAGCGGCGGGCTTGCGAGTCTCTTTCCCGCACTGGTCGGCGACGATCCCCTGACCATCGGGTTGCGCGCCAGCGCGCGGCGCATGGGCTTCATCGCCATATTCAGCGGCGTCATCAATCTCCTGATGCTGTCTGGTTCCCTTTATATGCTGCAGGTCTACGACCGGGTAATCCCGAGCCGCAACCTTGCGACCCTGTTCGGGCTCTCCACGCTGGTGCTGGTCGCCTATGCGACACAGGGTTACTTCGAAGCGCTCCGCTTGCGGATGCTGTCGCGGACGGCGACGTTGTTCGATGCGGGGCTGCAGGAACCGATCCATCACGCGCTCGCAACTCTGCCGCTGCTCTGCGTCAAGCCGGTCCTGATGCAGCAGCCTCTTCGCGACCTCGATCAAATCAGAGCATTTATGGCGAGCATGGGCCCAACGGCGTTTCTCGATATGCCGTGGATCCCGATTTTCCTCTTGGCACTGTTTCTGTTTCATCCGGTGATCGGCCTGACGGCGCTGCTCGGCATTGCGACGATTGTCACGATGACGCTGTTCACCGAGCGCCTGTCGCGCGGAGCCTCGCGGATCGCGCTCGACAGCAGCGCCCAGCGCCAGGTTCTTGCCAATTCAACGCGCGCTCATGCGGAGGTGATTCGGGCTTTGGGTCTCACCGACCGCTTTACGGCGCGCTGGGTCGCGGCGAATGAAACCTTTCTCCGCGAGACCGTCAAATCCGGCGATATCTACGCGAACCTCGGCTCGGCGGCGAAGACCCTTCGTTACATCCTGCAATCGGGAATGCTCGGCGTCGGCGCCTATCTGGTCGTCGCCGACAAGGCGTCCGGAGGCATCATGATCGCATCATCGATCATGATGGGGCGGGCGCTCGCGCCGATCGAGATCGCACTGGCAAGCTGGAAGCAGCTTGTCGGCGCACGGCAGTCTGTCGCCCGGTTGCGGGATATCCTTAAAGTGACCCAGCCTGCTCCGCCCCCTCCGGTCGTGCTGCCGCGACCGCACCGCGAACTGCAGGTACAGGACGTCGTGGTGGCGGCGCCGGGCGCAGATAAAGAAGCGGTCTCGCATATTTCGTTCTCGCTCTCGGCCGGCACGGCAATGGCTTTGCTCGGAGCGAGTGCATCGGGGAAGACGACCCTGGCAAAGGCGCTCGTCGGCATCTGGCCGGCACGGCACGGGGTCGTTCGCCTTGACGGCGCCGCGATCGACCAGTGGCGGCGCGATGATCTTGGCCGGTACGTCGGCTACCTGCCCCAGGACGTATCGCTGTTCGACGGCACGATCGCGGAAAACATTTCGCGCTTCGATGAGCACGCGACATCGCAAGCGATCCTGAAGGCCGCGGAGATCGCCGGCGTCGGCGACATGATCGTGCAATTGCCCGAGGGTTTTGCCACCCGCATTGGTGAGGGCGGCGCCGTGCTGTCCGCGGGCCAGCGCCAGCGCATTGGTCTTGCCCGCGCGGTGTATGGCGACCCGTTCCTGGTCGTGCTCGACGAACCCAACGCCAACCTGGATGCCCAGGGCGAGACGGCGCTGAGCCGCGCCATCGACGTGCTCCGGCAAAGCAACTCGATCGTCATCGTCATCTCGCATCGACCGAGCGCACTCGCCGTGCTGAACATGGCGCTGGTACTCCATCAGGGACGGATGATCGCCTTCGGTCGAAGCGAGGATGTCTTTGCGCGCGCGCGTCACGCGACGCGCGCCGATACTTCCGCAGCACAGAGCGGGCCTGCACATCCAGCAGGGCGCAGCGATCAACCCTTTGTCGTCGTGCAAGGGCAGCACCCATGACCACGAGCGAGCCTCACGCGGGCGACAGGAACTGGACGGACGCCAACGCGGCGGTCGGCCCCCAGGGTGCCGCCTTGATCTACGAGCTTGAACGGCTTCAGCAGGCCCTCGAACAGGATGACGGCCATCGCATTGCGTTTCTTGACCGGCAGCGGGCAAAGCACAAATCGAAGCGCCCGGCGTTCCGCTCAAAGCTCCCGTTGCGGGACACGACCATGCAGCCGGCCGATTTCAACGCACGGCCGCTCGGGCTTGTGCATGAGTCGCCGTCGATTGTTCCAGGCCACGCAAGCGACTCGGCCGAGGTCGTGCGACTGGCGACGGCCTATAAGAAACCAGCCGATGCGGCGGCAGCAAGCGCCCGCCATCCTGGCAACGGCAACACGCAAAATGAGGCCCCTGCCCTCGCAGACGGACAACCGGTGTTGGCGGCGCCCGCTCGCCCGATCGCGGCGCTTGCGAGGCGGGGCTTGGCTTATGCAACGCTCGCACTCGCCTTTCTTGGCGGCCGCGGTCTTGATGTCGATGCCGCCGCGGACAACTTTGCGATTCGCCTCGGCCTGGCATTCGAAAGAGAGCTGCGAAACGGCTTGCGCGTGCTGGCGGCCGTCGCCGTCCTGGCCGGCGTCTGGATGGTCGCGGTGCCGCTGGCTGCTGCGGTGATCGTGCCGGGCAATCTCGTCGTGCAATCCAACGTCAAGACGGTTCAGCACCCGACTGGCGGCATTGTCGCCGAGATCGCAGTCCACGACGGCATGCAGGTCAAGGCCGGTGACTTGCTGGTTCGGCTCGACGCGACTCAGACCCGCGCCAACTTGCGCATGGTCAGCAAGCAGCTCGACGAGATGCGCGTCCGCATCGCCCGCCTAGTCGCCGAGCGTGACGGCCTGACGCAAGTCGCTCTTCCGCAAGAGCTTGCTCCGCGCGGCGACGATGAGGAGGTGAAATCACTGCTTACCTCCGAGCGCTCACTGTTCAAGGCCCGCGGCAATGCCCTGCAAAGCCAGCGCGAGCTGCTGCAGAGCCGGATTGCACAACTCGATCAGGAGAGCGCCGGCATCGACGCCCAACTGCAGTCGAAGGCCTCGCAGCTCGAGCTGATTGCGCGGGAACTGACCGGTGTCCAGGAACTGTTCGACAAGAAGCTCGTCCCATTGACCCGATTGACGTCGTTGCAGCGCGAGTCCGCGCGAATCGACGGCGAGCGCGGCCAGCTGCTGTCGGCCGGAGCGGAGATCAAATCGAAGATCTCCGAGACCAAACTGCAGATCGTCAAGATCGATCAGGACTTTCGCACCGATGTCGTGAAGGAGCTCGGCGAGACCCAGGGCAAGGAGGCTGAGCTTGTCGAGCGCGGCGTCGCGGCGCGCGACCTGCTCGACCGCATCGAGCTGCGCGCGCCCACGTCAGGCGTCGTGCATCAGCTTGGCGTGCACACCATCGGCGGCGTCATCCGCGCCGGCAACTCGATCATGGAAATCGTGCCCGACACCGACGAGTTGCAGGTCGAGGCGCGCTTGCAGCCCGGTGACATCGATCAGGTCCGGCTGGGCGACAAGGCGTTTGTTCGTTTTTCTGCCTTCAATCAGCGCACCACTCCCGAACTCATCGGCGTCGTTTCATATGTTGCCGCCGATGTCAGCCGTGATCAGCAGACCAATGCGTCGTATTTCACGGTTCGCGTAATCCTGCCTGACGACGAGCGGCGGCGGCTCGCCGGTCTGCAGCTGGTACCGGGGATGCCAGCCGAGGTATTCATGCAGACCGGCAGCCGCACCATGATGAGCTACCTGTTCAAGCCGATCACGGATCAGCTGCGCCGCACCTTCGTCGAGCGGTGAAGCCACATCGTCTCCCAACCGAACGGTCAGATCAGAGATAGCCGCAGCGCCTGGCGTGACGCTCGTCGTCTTCGCATCACGCGAAATCGGTCGGCTTGGCCTGGGTGTGCCAGCTGACATCCGGTGCGATCGGAATTCCGCCCGCGGTCGGGGTTACTGAAGCGATGATGGCGGTGCCCTTCATGAGCCATTCGGCGACCTGACCGTTGTCGTTGCGCCACAGGATGTCGGTGCGCGCGTCGCCGTTGAAGTCGCCGATCTCGACCACATGCCAGCTCGGGTCGGGCTCCACCGCGGCGCCGTTCGCGGCGACAATGCCGCTTCCGGCGATGGTCGAGCCGTTCATCAACCACGCGACCAGCGAACCGTTCGAGTTGCGCCACAACAGGTCCGCATTGCCGTCGGCATCGAAGTCGCCGATCCCGGCCACCGTCCATGACGGATCGGGGGATATTGCCACACCGGCGAATGTCACGATCTCGTTGTGGTTGATCGATGAGCCATTCATGGTCCACAGCGCAAGCTCACCTGACGGGCCGCGCCAGAGGATGTCGCTCAGCCGGTCGCCGTCGAAGTCGCCGATGCCGGCCATACTCCATGACGGGTTGGGAGTCACCGGCGTGCCCCCATAATTCACGTACTCGCTTCCGATGATAGAGGTGCCATTCATGCTCCACAGCACCAGCGCGCCCGACGCGCTGCGCCAAAGGATGTCGCTCGCCCCATCGCCATTGAAATCGCCGGCGCCGGCGACGCTCCATGACGGGTCGGGATTGACGGCGGTACCGGCCACTGTCGGCGATGCGCTGCCGGTGATCGTCGAGCCGTTCATGGTCCAGAGCACGGTCTGGCCCGAGGTGTTGCGCCAGAGCACGTCGCTTCGACCGTCACCGGAGAAATCACTGATCGCGGCGACGTTCCAGCTTGCGTCGGGAGCGACCGGCATACCGCCAATGGTAGGGAAGCCACTGCCCGCGATTGCACCGCTCCTGCTCATGTCCCACAGCGCGAGCTGCCCGCCATCGCTGCGCCACAGGATGTCGCCGATGCCGTTGTCGTTGAAGTCCGGCGGTGTCGTCAGCGTCATCACCTTGCCACGAACGCTGCCGGGCGACGGGTCAGCTGGCCGCGACGCCTGCTCGGTCCATGTAAAAAATGCGTTTGCGCCGCTGACTGCCACCGACCCAGCGAATTGGGTCCCGTCCGTCAGCGTGTTCAACGTGAACTGCTGGCCCATCGCCACACCATCACTGTTGAAGCGGCGGGCAACGACGTTAAAGTCGTTCGTGCTCGTATTGTCGCTGGTCCATTCGGCTATGAAGCCGTCGTCGGCGGTCGTCGCGACCTGTGCGGAAGCATATCCGACAGCAGCGCTCGGCTGATCCATCATGAGTTCTGGCGACAGAGTCCCCGCCGTCGAGTTCATAGATCGGGCAAACACATCGTTCAAATCGTCGTAAACAATGACGTAGCGATGATCGTCGAGCGCCGCGATTTTGCTGCGCCCTAACCTCACGTGTTGATCGGCGATGGTAAACTGCGTTCCGAAGGTGTTGGAGGCACCATCGAACATGCCGCCGACAATTCCCAATGCGGAATCCTGAAAGGCGACAAGAGCCTTGTTGCCAATTGCAGCGACCGTCGCCATGGTTTGCATGTTGGCGTTGGCGGCGATTGCAAGCGGCGAGGTCGCGGGAAATTGAGTCGTTGTTCCGTCACTGTTGACGACGTTCAGATAGATATCGTCGTCGACGCCTGGCGTGAATAAGTTCTCAAAAACGACGACTTGGCGGCCCGTCGAAAGCGTGGCTATTGCGGGGATACCAACACTGTCATGGCCCGCTCCCACATTGAAATCGGCGACGGCCACGCCAAGCCCGAAAGTCCCGTTCGCCGACACGGGCACGTAGGTCACATTCAACGAATTCAGGTCGGGCGTGCCGTCGGCGTGCTGGGTGTTTGAGAAAGCTACGCCGAAGCCGCCTCCCGGCAGCGCCGCCACGACTGGAGCGATTTGATTGCCGACGGCATTGAAAACATTCAGGTAGCCTATTGACGTTGTGCTGCCGTCGGCATTGTAAACCCTTGCGATCGGATCAGGACTGCTCGAGTTCGAACTCGTAGACGACCGCAACACGGCCGTCGGTCAGCGTCGTTGCTTCAGGAGCAAACTGGTTGCCGATTATTCCAAGCCCGCCCCCACCATCGACATTAATCTGGAAATCGGACCCGATAAACCTCGTCATTTTGCACCATTCTGAATATTGCTACGCGAAGTCTGTTGGTTTGCCTTGGATGTGCCAGGTTGCGTCTGGCGAGACCGAAGTGCCGCCCGCGCTCGGCACGAACGACGCGGTGATGGCGGTGCCCTTCATCAGCCATTCGGCGACCTGGCCGTTGTCGTTGCGCCACAGGATGTCGGTGCGCGCGTCGCCGTTGAAGTCGCCGATCTCGACCACATGCCAGCTCGGGTCGGGCGCCACGGCGTTGCCGTTCACGGTGACGAAGCCGCTTCCGGCAATGGTCGAGCCGTTCATCAGCCACGCGACCAGCGAACCGTTCGAGTTGCGCCACAACAGGTCGGCCTTGCCGTCGGCATCGAAGTCGCCGACCCCGGCCACTGTCCACGACGGATCCGGGGCTACCGCCACACCGCCTGACGTCACGACCGCACTGCCGACGATCGACGAGCCGTTCATGGTCCACAGCGCGAGTCCACCTGACGTATTGCGCCAGAGGATGTCGCTCATCCGGTCGCCGTTGAAGTCGCCGATGCCGGCCACGCTCCAGGACGGGTCGGGGTTCACCGCCGTGCCCCCCGCCGTCACGAACCCGCTTCCGATGATGGCGGCGCCGTTCATGCTCCACAGCGCCAGTGCGCCTGAGGTGTTGCGCCAGAGGATGTCGCTCGCCCCATCGCCGTTGAAATCGCCGACGCCGGTGACGCTCCAGGATGGGTCGGGGTTGACGGCGATGCCTGCGGTCGTCAGCGACGCACTGCTGGTGATCGTCGATCCGTTCATGGTCCAGAGCGCGGTCTGGCCCGAGGTGCTGCGCCAGAGCACGTCGCTCCGGCCGTCGCCGGAGAAATCGCTGATCGCGGCGACACTCCAGCTTGGGTCGGGAGTGATCGGCACGCCGCCGGCGCCAACGAAGCTGCTTCCTGCGATTGCGCCGGTCCGGTTCATGTCCCACAGCGCCAGTTGCCCACCGTCGCTGCGCCACAGGATGTCACTGACGCCATTGTCGTTGAAGTCCGGCGGCGTCGTCAGCGTCATCACCTGACCGCTCACGCTGGTGACCGAGGTGTCGCTTGGTCGGGGCACCTTGTCGGTCCAGGCGAAGAAGACGTTCACGCCGTTGACCGCAACGTCCGAAAACTCCTGGTCCTGGCCCGTCAGGCGGTTGACGATGAACTGTTGTCCCATCGCCGTGCCGTCGCTGTTGAAGCGACGCGCATACACGTCAAAATCGCCGCCCGCCAAATGCTCGGACCAGGTAACGATGAAACCGCCGTCAGCCGTGGCCGCAACCACCGGCACGCCGCCGGGGCCGCGCGGTTGATCGATCATGAACTCCGGCGAGAGCGAGCCGCCGCCCGAAGTGTCGTAGATCCTGCCAAACTCGTCCAGGGTGCTACCGCCATAGACGATGACGTAGCGATGATCGTCCAGCGCGGCGACTCTGAGTTCAAGGTGCGTCGCGACGTAATTGGAAATGGTGAATACGGCGCCAATCGTGTTGCTGGCACCGTCAAACAAGCGAGCGGAAATATGGGTATTTCCCGCCGTCTCACCGGTCCCGTCCTCATAAACCACCAGCGCTGTGTTGCCCGCGGCGGCTACCGCCGGGCTGTCCTGCCAGCTCGTGTTGTTTTCAACGGTCAGCGGGTTTGCCGCACTGAATTGCGTTGTAGTGCCGTCCATACTGACGACGTTGAGATAAATGTCGTTGTCGACGTTTTGCGTGAACACATTTTCGAACACCACGACCTGGCGCCCGGTCGACAGCGTCGCGATCTCCGGAGCGAACAGATAATCGTGACCGCCCCCAAAATTGAAATCACCGATCGCCAGAGGCGTGCCAAGAGCACCATTGGCCGAGACCCGCACGTAGGTGATGTTATCCGGATTCGGATCGGCACTACCGTCGGCGTGGGCCACGTTGTCGAACACGACGCCGAACCCGCCGCCCGGCAGCGCGGCAAGGTCTGGTTCAGCCTGATTGACGCTCGAATTGAAGACGTTGAGAAAATTGATCGACGATGCACTGCCGTCAGCATTGAAGACTGCCGCGATAACGTCGCCATTAACGATGTCCCCCAACGTGCTGCCAGGGACCGTTTCGTAAACGACGGCAAAACGCCCGTCGCTCAGCGTCGTGAGCCTTGGAAGAAGCTGGGCACCGGTGATTCCGTAGCCACCGCCACCGTCGACATTGATCTGAAACTCCGAGCCGAGAAATCGCGTCGCCATATCTTCGTGCCTTCGTGCAGATGATTGTCATGCTCGTAGCCACTGCCCAGAGTCTGGGCAGCGCTGAACGAGTGCGCCGTAGAGTGGTGCTGCTTCCGCGAGCCCGCGAGGAGGTAATGAGGGTCCGTTTCGAGTGCCGCATTGTACGAATGATCGTTCGGCAGGCGGCTTCACGACGAGCACTCCGGACTATTCCATTAATATGGACTCGCCCAGAGTCGAAAAAATTCCGAGGACACAAATGAAATTTGTGGAGCTGTGGGAATCCGAGCCAATAAATTTTGCGGGCACGCGGAGGCACCTTTCGATTTCACGCCACCTTTTGGCGGTGCCCCCCGCCCGCTGCGATCATTTGCCTTCGGGCAAACGAATGCGCCGCGTCCGCAATTGTTCAGGGCGTTTGTGCGCGATCAATCGGGGGCGAAGAACAAGTCAATTTCGTTTTAGGAAAGAATCAGCGCGCCGCTTCCGTGGCTGTCTTGCTCCCGGCGACTGCATCAGCGAATGCCGCTGCGACGTGGACAACGTGTCTCCGCGACGGCTACAATTGTGCCGTGCCGGGAAATTGACCTGTTCTCCAGTGCGAACAATCCAATAACCGAACACGTCAATAGGCTGGGACAATGGACAAACTGCGGGCGATCAAGTTGTTCTGCCGACTGGTGGAGGAAAAGTCGTTCAGCTCCACGGCTCGCGTGCTCGGCGTACCGCCATCGGTTTTGAGCAAGACCATCTCCGCGCTCGAACGGCAGGTGCAATTTACCCTCTTTAACCGCTCGACCAGACGCGTGGCGCTGACCGAATCCGGCGCGCGCTATTATGAGCATTGTCGCCAGTTGCTCGTCGAGCTCGATGAAGCAGAGGCGATTGCGCGCGACGACGTAGAAAAGCCGGCCGGCGTGCTGCGCATCGGGATTCATCCGGTTTTCCAGATCTCGCTGTGCCGTCGGGTTTCTGAATTCCTCGCTGCGAATCCGCGCGTCAGTGTCGAAATTGCGCACACGAACTCGACCACGGCACTAACCGATGAGGGACTGGACGTCGTCCTGCGGGTCGGACCGATGGAGAGTTCGCGCCTAGTCGCGCGACAGCTGGGCTCTACGCGCCTGCTGACCTGTGCATCGCCCGCCTATCTCGCGACGCACGGCGAGCCATCGCATCCGCGGGACCTGAGAGCGCATGCGGCGATCATCCCAGGCCGGCGTGATGAAAATTCGTTTGCGCGATGGGCCTTCCGGAAGGGGAGCGAGCGCGAGGACGTCGCCGTGCCGGTCCGCGCCGTGCTCAGCGAGGGCGTGGGTCTTGGCCTCACCGCCGCCGGAGGCATCGGGATCGCACGAATCTATGACATTGCCGCGCGTCCCTTCATCGACGAGGGGACGTTGCAACCAATTCTGAGCGACTGGTCGGAACCACCCGCGCCCGTCTATGCGGTGATTCCGAGCAGACGAAATGTCCCGGCGAAAGTCCGCGCCTTCATCGAATTCGCCAGGACATTTCTGCTCGACGAGCGAGCCGGCCCCACAAGACGATCTGGAGCCGAAGCGAGCGCGGTTCACCCGCCCGACCGAACCAAACCAGCATCCATCACGCAGCGGAAGCCGACGTGACCCGTTGTGCTGTCCGGCGTCGAGGCTGAGCGCGCAGCGTTGCGGTAGCGCCAGCAGTAGGAGGGATGACAGAGATAGCTGCCGCCGCGCATGGCGCGGTGCTCGTCGTCGTACCAGTTTGCGCACCATTGCCAGCAATTGCCGACGATGTTGTAGAGTCCGAAGTCGTTCTGCTTGAACGCATCGACCGGCGCGAGGCCGTAGAAGCCGTCGCTCGTCGTGTTGTCGCTCGGGAACGTGCCCTGCCAGACGTTGCAGCGATGCGCGCCACCCGGTGTCTCGTCATCGCCCCACGGAAAGCGCTTTGCCTCGAGACCGCCGCGCGCGGCCTTCTCCCATTCGGTCTCATCAGGCAGCCGTTTGCCCGCCCACTGGCAGAACGCCAGGGCGTCATTGTGCGAGACGTGAACCACAGGAAGATTGTCGCGCCCAGCGATATCCGATTGCGGCCCTTCCGGGTGACGCCAGTCCGCGCCGAACACCTCGCGCCACCATGGTGCTGCGGCAACGCCGCGCGTCGGTTCAAAATCATCGGGCAGCAATCCGGCAAACACGAACGACGAGCCGAGCCGCTCGGCGTCGGTCAGGTATCCCGTCGCCTCGATGAAGCGCGCGAAGCGCGCGTTGCTGACTGACGTCGTGTCGATCAGGAACGGCGCGACGTCGACCAGGCGCGACGGCCCTTCGCCGTCGGATGGATGCCCTTCCCTGCGATCACACCCCATGCGGAACGTGCCGCCGGGAATCAGCACCATGTCGCTGGCGTCGTGGCCACGAACATCTGCGGCGGCGCCGGCGGGCGCCGTCACATCGCGTGCGCCCGACATCGACGGAACGCAGCAGGATTTGTTTTCGGCCATGCGCCCCCATATCAAAAGCGAGATCATCCCAGGTCAGACCGACGCGACACCAACTCATTCCCGTCATCCCGAGGCGCGAGCTCTTGCGAGCCTCGAAGGATGCACGGCCCGGGCCGTCGCCCTTCGAGGCCCGCGCTCCGCGCGTGCACCTCAGGGTGACGGATTTGGAGGTAGCGCGCCAACCTGGACCATCCTGCTTGGCGACCCCTATTGCCGCGCCATGTCGGCCCTGATCTGCGCCCGCTCCGCCTGGCGCTCCGCTTCCGGCCCGCGGTCGGGCAGGTCGAACGTGACACGCTTGATCGTACCCTCGAACGCGAACGGTGCAACGTAGTCGGTCGAGACGGCAGCGCCGGGATCGCGGCCGATGTCCATGCCGAGCGTCGAGATCATGCGCAGCACGAACGGGATTTCGACGGTGCCGCAGGCTTCGCCGTTGATCAGCACGGTGGCCCGGCCGTTCTTGCCGAGGCGCTCGAACGCCACGCCGACGCTCGACGCGCCAGCTGGAACCGGACGATCCGACACCGCCTTGAAGTGGCTGCGGAACAGATTGTAGTCGAACACCACGCGGTCGCCGAGAATGTAGAGCGCGAGACCATTGGTCGACGCGCCGTATGAGACAAGACAACCCTGGCTGTTGGCCGTTGGGCGATCGATCTCCGCCGTTATCTTGAACGTGCGATTGCCGATCGCCGGTGCCACGTCGGAGTTGATGTGGCCGACGGGCGGCAGGATGACGTAGCGGCGGCGGTTGCGCGGCGTGCGCTTGCGCGGCGTCGGCCGCCACAGTTCCTGGCGACGGTCATCGAGCGGCAGCACGCCGTTCTTGCCGGCCTCGATCCACCACAGGTCGACCATCTCTCGCAGTTTTTCCGGATGCGATTTCGCAAGGTTGCGGCACTCCGAAAAATCCTTGTCGAGGTGATAGAGCTCCCAGTCGTCGCTCTCGAACGGCTGGCCCGCGTTGTGAAACGCGACCGCCTTCCAGCCGTTGGCCCAGATTCCGCGATGGCCGAACATCTCGAAATACTGCACCTGTTTTGTGGTCGGCGTCGTGCGGGCCTCTTCGGCGAAA
The DNA here is from genome assembly GCA_963763485.1 of uncultured Alphaproteobacteria bacterium. Lineage (GTDB taxonomy): Bacteria > Pseudomonadota > Alphaproteobacteria > Rhizobiales > Xanthobacteraceae > CAWCKS01. The sequence goes on from CAVXOW010000006.1 coordinate 162,612, forward strand.
GTATACGCAAGGCTCTGGCCGTGGATCGGCATCTGCGGAATACCGTTCACAGTCGCGGCTGCCTCGACGCCGACGATTTCAAGCACTGTCGGCGCGATGTCGGTGACATGGTGGAACTGGTGGCGAATGCTGCCGGGATCGCGCACGCCCTGCGGCCAGTGCACAACAAGCGGATCGCGGATGCCGCCGCCGTGAGTGTTCTGCTTGTAGCGCTTGCCCGGGCAGTTGCCGACCTGGGCCCAGCCCCACGGATAGTTGTTGTGCGCCAGCGGCCCGCCGATCTCGTCGAGCTGCTTTAAGCTGTCGTCGACGCTCGGGTTGAGGCCGTTGAAATACTGCATGCTGTTGACGATGCCGTTCGGCCCGCCTTCCTGGCTCGCACCATTGTCCGACATCAGGAACAGCGCGGTGTTGTCGAGTTCGCCGATCTGTTCGAGGAACTCGACGAGACGGCCGATCTGGGCATCGGTGTGATCGAGGAAGCCCGCGAACGCCTCCTGCAAGCGCAATGCAAGCTTCTTCTGGTTGTCGCTGAGGCTGTCCCACGGCTCGACGCCCGGGTTGCGCGGCGCAAGCTCGGTGTCGGCGGGAATGATGCCGAGCTTCTTCTGCCGCTCGAACCAGTCCTGGCGCACCTTGTCCCAGCCGGCGTCGAAGCGGCCGCGGTATTTCTCAATATAGTTCGGCGGCGCCTGGTGCGGCGCGTGGGTCGCGCCGAAGCAGAGATAGAGGAAGAACGGCCGCTCCGGGATCGCCGACTTCTGATCGCGGATGAAGCCGATCGAGCGATCGATCAAATCTTCCGAGAGATGATAGCCCTGCTCCGGCGTCTTCGGCGGATCGACCGGATGGTTGTCGTAGTAGAGCTCGGGGATGAACTGGTCGGTCTCGCCCTGGATGAAGCCGTAGTAGCGATCGAAACCGCGACCGAGCGGCCACTGGTCGTAGGGGCCGGCGGCCGACGTCTCTTCCATTGGCGTCAGGTGCCACTTGCCGACCGCGAAGGTCGAATAGCCTGATGGACGGAGCTGCTCGGCGAGCGTCGCTGCGCTCTTGGTGATGGTGCCCGTGCAATTCGGAAAGCCGGTGTTCCAGTTGCTCAGGCCCCGCATGCCGACCGAGTGGTGATTGCGCCCGGTCAGCAGCGCGGCGCGCGTCGGCGAGCACAGCGCCGTGGTGTGAAAGTTGGTGTAGCGCAGGCCGCGCTTTGCCAGCCGATCGATGTTCGGCGTGTCGATGGTCGAGCCATAGCAGCCGAAATGCGAGAAGCCGGTGTCGTCGAACAGGATGACGACCACGTTCGGCGCGCCGTCGCGCGGCTGCGGCAGGTCCGGCCACCACGGCTTCAACTCGGTGACCGTCGGGCCGATCCGGCCCTTGAATTGTTCGTTCGCCATCGCGCCCTCCCCGTCTGATTTTTCATTGCCGATCATTGAGCTTCCGGCCGCGCTTGGGTCGGCGGCCATTTCAAGCTCGAATATTGCACAATGGCGTGCAAATATCCAACCCCGCAAGCGGGCAGTTTTTCGAAACTCCGGTTTTCGGAGAAATTCAATCACGTCCGTCGCGAATGACCCACAACGGGCATTCGTCGCGAGCCCATCGATTGGCTAAGATGCTGCAGAAGCCATGCAGGCTGGGGCGGTCGGTGGTCAGCCTGGAAGTTCAACGTCGCGGTTCCGGCCGCGCTCCGTAAAATCCGAGAGCGCGTCCGATTGGGGTGGTGCTTCCTCGCGAAGCGCGTTAGCGCGCTGGATGGTGGATCAAGCCCGGTTGAGATATCGGCTGACCTGCTCCTGCAATTCGGCTGCCTGCTTTGCGAGTGAGCTAGCGACCCCAAGCACGACGGTGGACGACCGTCCTGCTTCCTCCGCCGCCGTTTTGACGCCAGTGATATTCTGCGTCACCTCACGTGTCGCGGCGGATTGCTCCTCGACCGCTCCCGATATCGCAGTGTTGATGGCACTGACGTTGTTGATGACCCTGGCGATCTCCTTGATGCTCTGGGCGGTCGATTGGCTCGAGGTTTGAATGCCGCCGACCTGGACCTTGATCTCCTCGGTTGCCTTTGCGGTCTGCGCCGCAAGCGCCTTGACCTCGGATGCGACCACAGAGAAGCCCCGGCCGGCTTCTCCGGCCCGCGCTGCTTCGATGGTCGCGTTCAACGCCAGCAGGTTGGCCGGCCGGCCTCGTAGGCGTCGCGCACGGCGGCGTCGCGCGCGCGCGCTCGGCAGCGTCGAGCGTCGCCACATGCTTTCCGAGCGGCCCTTCGCCTGCGGCGATCGGCGCCCAGTAGTCGTCGAAGCTTTGATAGTCCATGCTGATCATCAGCTGCAGTTTCGGGATGTCCGGCGAGATCATGCTCGACAAAAGTCCAGCTTCATTTCGCCCGGCTGCATCTTCGGCTGGCAGCAATAGCGGCTGATGCGCAGCTTAAAGATGCGACATCCCGGTCCCCGCCTTCGCTGAACGCGCGACCGTGTCAGCATCAGGCGCATTGCCGGGCATGGCGCCAAGATGATCCCACACCACCGCTGCAATCGTGCCGCCCGAGCGAACGACCGGCGCATGTCGGCGACTGCCTTGCCCGCGTCGGGAACGAAGTGGAGCACAAGCTGAGCCAGGTCGCGGTCAAACGCAGCCACATTGAACGGCAGGGCACAGGCGTCCGCCTGCTGGACGTTGAGTCGGGAGTTGCTGTTGCGCCGAATCGCTTCCTTGACAAGACTGGCGAATAGTCGATCGCCGAAATCTCGCTGAGGTCGGCCGCCCTCGCGAGCGCGAAGGCAGGCTACCGGTGCCGCAGCCAACGTCGAGAATTTTTTGCACGCGGGGCAACCCCGGCGAAATCAATGAATAGAGGCGCAAGTTTTTGGCTCCAGCGGCCCATGAGCTGCTCATAGCCGGCGGCTTTGTGGACGTTGAACACTAGGTCAACGAAGTTCTCTGAACGCTCGTGCGAACTGAGCCAGCCAAGGCTGTTCGCGCGCTACACTCGAATAGCCATACATTTCTTTGCGCGGATAAACGCTATATTCCTGCTGGTCTGCTTGTGAGAGATGCTTTCGTAGCCAGCTCTGGAGATGCCCAGACATATCTTTGGGTAATTCATGTAAGGAAACAATTTCATGTCCAGTGCTCCCCCGATGGCGGCAGACACACCGAGGCCCTCGCAAGCTCCCGCGCAAGCTCCGGTTACGCCGAGCGTAGCAAAGCCTGCGCCTCAGCAAAACCAGGACAACAAGCAAGCTGACGGCAAACCTGCCCAACAGCAGCAGAAGTAATTTCGTCGTCTGCGGGCCCGGCAACTGCCGGGCCCGATTTTTGCTTTTGTAAATAGCGCGCCGGCTTCACCAGAGGTGCAGCCGGCATCAGCAGTACAGAACTTGTAACTTGGCATGGTGAAGGCTGCTGAGCGACAAGGCCGTTAGCGTGAGGCGATCGGTCGGAGCGAGCTCGTACACGTCGGTTTGCATCCGGCGCTTCAGTGCGTCACCTCGTCCCTGTCAAAAGGTCTGTTCAATGCTGTGCCACGACCCGCGAATCTCAAACATCCGCTGGGAATTGCATGAGACAAAGAACGTCGCCCTGATCATGGCCCGTCTTTCCGACGAAGGTGGCGAGACGACCGATTGGGACGAAGTCGCCAAAGCAGCCGATGATTGTGATTGGCCGCGCGACAGCGCGGGGCGACCTATAACGGGAAGCTGGAAGCCGTAAGAGATCTTCTCTCCAACGCACAATCGTATTCATGTTGAGCCGGAACGACTTTGTGCAAGTCGTTCCAGTCACTCAATTCCCGCTGGTTTTGATTGTCGCCGCGGAGTTTACTTCGCGTCGTTGAGCAATTTTGCGCAAGTCTCCGCAACGGCTGAATCGGTTGACCTGGTTCCGGTCGCCACTGTCCAACCGCCTTTTTCGACGAACGTCGCTTGCTGCCATGAACCCGTCTTTTTCAATTCCACCAATTGTGTGGTGGCGTCATTGGCGTGCTGAAATTTGTCGACACACATCGGTGCGAGCACGGCAACAACTGCGGACGTCGCGCTGGCAAACGCCATCTGATTCGCGGTGCTTCCGAGTGTCCAACCGCCCCAATTGAAACCGATGACGCAGGTCGCGACAAAGCCGATGAAGGCCCCTTGCAAAAGACGCTTCAGTGATTCTCCCTGCAACATTGCGGGAAATTGCATGATGTTTCCTTTCGTCCGATATTCTCGGAACGAGGCAACGGAGACCCGGTTGGGTTCCGGTCAAATCAGTTGAGTTGGAGGCCCGGACGCCTTGCTATAGCGTTTCGGTCGGCGCCACGGTGCGCTCTCTGGCGTCCGATGTCGATCCCAATTAAGCGAGATCGCGTAGCGACATTCTCAATTTGCCTGAAATGCCTGCGAATGGCGTGAACCTGATGCAGCCGGAAAACGGCCCAAAAAGAAGCCACAGCATCTGGCGGTGGGCATTCGCTGTCCTCCTTCTTGCCGCCCTTGTGGTTGCAGTCCTGCACTTCGACGACTTAGAGCAAATTGCGACGCTTGCGCTCTCCGCACGGCCCGAGTGGTTAGCTTTGGCCGTGCTCGTCCAAGGTGTCACCTATATTTGCGCGGGCAGTGTCTGGCGGGAAGCTCTCAAGAAGGCAGGTCACCAGCTGCCACTCGCAAGTCTGGCGACGCTCGGACTCGTCAAGCTGTTCGCCGACCAGGCTCTCCCGACCAGCGGCATGAGTGGCAACATCCTTCTGCTTCGCGGACTGGCCCGCCGCGACATACCCACGTCGATAACCATGGCGGCGCTATTGGTGGATATTATCTCATACTACGCCGCTTATCTAATCGCGGTAGTCATCAGCGTCAGCGTTCTCTGGCTCGACCATCGAGCGAATGCCGCAATCCTCGGGGGAGCCACAATCTTCGCAGTCGTCGTGATGGCCATTCCCGCGCTCATTGCCTGGCTGCGTCATCTTGGCCGAGCGTCGCTACCGAGGTGGACAACGCGGTTTCCAAAGGCGGTTTCATTGCTGAAAGCCTTGCTAGAAGCGCCGTTGGATTCCATTCGCGACCCAACTCTCATGACCAAGGCCGTCTTATTACAATTCAGCATATTCCTCTTGGATTCCTTCACGCTCTGGCTCGCGTTCAAAGCACTGGGCGGCGATGTGGTACCCACGTTCTCGATCTGCTTTGTTGCCTTCGTCGTCGGTTCGGCGGCGGCAACAATCGGGCCTGTCCCGCTCGGACTGGGAACCTTTGAAGCGGCCTGTGTTGCGACCTTGCATTTGCTCGGCGTTCCACTTGGGAGGAGCCTTGCTGCCGTCCTTCTCTTGCGGTGCCTGACATTCTGGTTACCCATGATCCCGGGCCTCTTGCTGGCGCGATACGAATTTGCCTCGGAAGGTGAAAAATGAAACCCGGCGTATGGCGTTGAAATCGCGGCGCCGCGGTGCCCGATCCCAAGCTCAGGAGACTGCATCTCGGCGCCGCCACGTTCCTGCCGAACGAGTTCCGAGCTAGCAGCTGAGGGCTCCAATAAAACTCTCGCGCCAGGCCGTAATGCTGTTGCGACGCAGGACTTTCATCATCGCCTGCCAACGCTCGCGTCGCTCCTCAAGAGGCATCTCCAGCGCGATCTGCAATGCTTCGGCGACAGCATCGGGGTCATATGGATTGGCAATCACGGCAGTGGTTAGCTCGTAGGCCGCGCCCGCGAAGGGAGAGAGAATGAGTACGCCAGGGTTGTCGGGGTCCTGTGCCGCGACATACTCCTTGGCAACCAGATTCATCCCGTCGCGCAACGGCGTGACGAGAGCCACGCGGCTGAGCCGAAAAAAGCCGGCCAGCGAGCGCTGCGAGAAACTCCGGTTCAGATACTGGATCGGCGCCCAGTCGAGTTGCGCGAAGCGACCGGCCACGTCGCCGGCCAGTGCGCCGAGCCTCTGTCGCAACGCTCCATATTCAGGAACGTCACTGCGCGTTGCGGTGGCGATCTGCAGGAAGCGGACGCGATTGCGGAACGCGGGATAGCTGTCGAGAAAGCCGGCGAACGCTCTGAACCGGTGCTCGAGTCCTTTACTGTAGTCGAGCCGGTCCACCCCAATGATGAGCTGGCGCCCCCCGAGATTCTCCTGCAGCCGGCGCGCAGTCCGGGATTTCACAGCGCGAGCGGCCATTTCGGCGATGGCTTCACTATCGATACCGATCGGGAAAACGCCGGCGCGAAGAACGCGATCAAAGGCATGAACGCGGCCATCGGACAAAACCTTGCCGCCTGCGCGGCGAACGATGGCATCCTGGAACGCCGTCAAATCCTCAATCGTCTGGAAGCCGACAAGATCGTAGGCACACAGCGATTTCAGCAGGTCGCTGTAGTGCGGAAGGCTCGCCAACACGCCAAGCGAGGGAAACGGCGTGTGCAGGAAAAAGCCAATCCGTTGTGCGGCCCCGGCACGGCGCAGCTCCTCGGCCATCGGGATCAGGTGATAATCATGCACCCAGACGAGATCGTCCGGCCTGAGCAGGGGCGCGAGGGCGTCGGCGAGCAGCGCATTCACACGCCGATAGGCGGCCAGGTCGCGGCGGGTAAAGTTCACGAGATCGAGCCGATAATGGAACAGCGGCCACAGCGCCGTATTGGAAAAGCCGCTGTAGTAGCCGTCGTGATCGGCGCGGGTCAGATCGACCGTGGCGTAGGTCACGCCCTCGACCTCGAAGACGTTCGGCTCCGGAGACGCTTTTCCCAGCTTGCCACTCCACCCAAACCACAGGCCGCCAGCCTGGTGCAGAGCGTCGACGAGGCCGGTCACAAGGCCGCCGCTGCGCTGGGCGCCCTCGCCCGGCAAGGCAACACGGTTGGAGACGATGACCAGCCGGCTCAAGCGGCCCCCTCCGCGGCATCGACGCCAAGCTGCTCAAAGACCTCGGCAAAACGGCAATCGCAAACGATCGCGTGAGGTAACATCGGCCTCGAGCTCATCGTCGCCTCAGGCGGTCGTCACGCGAAAATCCATAATTCTCTTTGACCAGAACCGGTAGCACCGTCATGAGGCATTCCGGGCTCGAGTTCGGGCAAGCGCGACGCATGGCCATTGAGCAACAAGATCAGGCCGATACCTCTACAAATACATAAATCTTTTCGCGGCACACACGAATTTCGCACAGCGTACTGTGCCAACCAGCCCGATTGTCGGGGCCGCTCAAGGCTGATCTTCACCGGGATTCCGTCGGCAGACGCCCCGGGTGTGCTTTTCGATCTCGGCCAGTGCCGCGTCGAGCGAGGCATGCGGCCCTTGCGGTATTCCAGCCATGGTTTCCAGGGCATGGCCCGCCGGGTGGATCATGAATTGATGAGGAGCACTTGCCGTGACGCGCCCCATCGAGCGGCCGAGCAGGTCGGTCAGCTGCCAGACTTTGCCTCCCTCTGCGGGTGTGACGATCAAATCCATATCGATCCCTGGGCTCCACGCGGCGCGCAAACCACTGCAACAACCGACGGGCAACCTGCCGGGTTCCACAACCACAATGCCCCATCGGTGCCAGTTCGTGACAATTTCGCGCTTGCGCGAATCTCGTCGCTAGCTCTTGCGCAGGAACACATAATCCGCGGAGTAAGGCACGCTGCGGAGACTCCCCGCACTCTCGCAGTGGCCCTGCAGCATCCCGCCCTTTGTATTGATGCGCTGGACGGTTGTCGCGCTCGACAGAATCCCGTTACCGTGACGGTCGACCACGTTGAGCTTGAGCCAGGGAATGTCGTTCGGCGTTGCGCCGGGAGCGCTGGCAACCGTCTGGCCTCTCACTCCGCTGCCATCGACGTCTTCCCAATTCGGCCCGGCATAGTGTCGTCCGGTCGACTTTCCGTCAGCGATCAGGGTGGCGATCGGTTCGCGAAATTGCCAGCTCAGCGCACTCACCCGCAACGGAGACGCCTCGTCGGAATCGGCTTTGCACTCGTAGATTTGAGCGCCCACCGCATGAACTGTGACGAGTACCGCCGCGCCGGATACGGCAATTCCCGACGGCACCTGCGCCGATACCCGGGCGGCGACCAGCACGACGATCGCAAGCGCCGCAGCGTTCCGCATCACTTTCAAAAAGCTGTTCATCATCTCCTCTCGACGTTATCTGTGTTCGATCTCTTGGCGGCTCATTGCGCAGTCTGAGCTGAACCGGACGCTGTCCTTCAAACCGCAGTGCGCTTCGACGCAAAACCGAAAGCACAACTACGCGAAGGAAGAACAGCGACCGACCCGACTACCGCTCGCGCAACGTCTCCTGCCGGTACCGCAGCAACGGTGACAACAGGTAGCTCAGGATCATGCGCGAGCCGGTCTTGATTTCCACCGTTACCGCCATGCCGGGCGAAAGGTTGACCATCCGGTCATCGATCTGCATCTGGGTGCGATCGAGCGAAATGCGCGCGGTGTAGTTGAGCTCCTGGCCACGCGGCTCACTGCTGTCGTTCTCCGCACCGGCATCGCGTCCTTCCGAACGGTCCGGCTTGCGGTCGCGAACGACGGCATCTTGCGAGACAGTGAGCACCTCGCCATGCAGCAGGCCGTAGCGCGTAAAATTGAAGGTATCGACCTTGATCTCCGCCTGCTGTCCAGCGTGGACAAATCCGATGTCGCGGTTTGAGACCAGCGCCTCGATTTCCAGCCGGCTGTCGCTCGGCACGACGACCAGCAGCGCCTGCGCTGGCGTCACGACTCCGCCGACCGTGTGGACTGCGAGCTGTTGCACCACGCCAGCCACCGGCGCCCGCAGCTCCTGCAGGCTGGTTTTCGTCTCGGCCTTGATCAGGTCCTGGGCGAGACCGCTCGCCTTCTGTTCGGCTTTGGCGAGATCGTCGGAGAGCGAGCGTCGGTATTCGGCCTCCGCCTGGCGATGCGTCTCGCCGATCGCGGCCACGGCCGCTTCCGCTTCGTTGAGATGGCTCTTCTCCACGGCGAGTTCCTCTTGCTGCTCGACCAGCAACTGAAGAGTTTCGAAATAGGTCAGCTTCGAGCCGAGCTCCCTTTCCATCAGTGTCTGACGGATGTCGACACGCTGCTGGATGACCGGGATGGTCGCCTCGAGCTTGTGAATGGTCGCCGCGATGGTGGCCTGCTCGGCTTGCTTCTGCGCCTGCTGACGGCCGAGCGCGGCGAGCTTGGCGCGATGCTCGGTCACCTGGCTGAGCAGAAGTGCGCGCTGGGTGCTGATCAGGGCTGGGTCCGCATCGGCGGGCGGCGCAAAGCCGTCCGCAGGATCGTCACCGTCGGCGAGCGCCGCGCGCATCCGCGCGATGTTGACCTGCTCGGCGCGAAGGTCGTCGTGCAGGCGGTCGCGATCCGCCGCATTGACGGTCGGGTCGAGCTCGATCAGGACGTCGCCGGCCTTGACCGCCTGCCCGTCCTGCACCCGGATGGCGCGCACCACGCCGGTCTCGAATGGCTGGATAACCTTGACGCGCCCGCTCGGCATGATCTTTCCGGTCGCCGACGCAACGATGTCGATGGTGCCCCACCAGGCCCACAGCAGTGCCGCGCAGAACATCACGATGATGACGGCCCCGATCGCCCGGCTGATCGGGGACGGCGGCGTTTCCATGATCTCCAGCGCAGCCGGGAGGAATTCGAGCTCCTCGCTGCGCCGATCGAGCGTCCGCTGAAACGGAATGACTCGGCTGGTCGGCTGTGAGGACACAGCGATTGCAGATTTAACCGACTTCATGGAGACCCGCCTGTAGCCGATGCAGCGACGCGTAGCGGCCGCCTGTGTTGATAAGCATGTCGTGGGTGCCGTCCTCGACCAGACGGCCGTGATCGAGTGTAACGATGCGATCGGTCGCCCGCACGGTCGAGAGCCGGTGCGCGATGATGAGAACCGTCCGCCCCTTGGCAATTTCCTTCATGTTGTGCTGGACGATGCGTTCGCTCTCGTAGTCGAGCGCGCTCGTCGCCTCGTCGAAGATCAGGATGCGAGGATTGCTTATGAGCGCGCGCGCAATCGCAATGCGCTGGCGCTGGCCGCCCGAGAGTGTCGCGCCGCGCTCGCCGACCACGGTGTCGTAGGCTTCGGGAAGCTCGAGGATGAAGTCGTGGGCGCCAGCCAGCCGCGCCGCCGCGATCACGCGCTCCATCGGCATGGCCGGGTCGACGAGCGCGATGTTTTCGCGCACCGAGCGATTGAACAACACGTTCTCCTGCAGGACGACGCCGATCTGGCGGCGCAGCCAGGCCGGGTCGGCCATGGCCAGATCCATACCGTCGACGAGAACGCGGCCGCTCTCCGGGACGTAGAGGCGCTGCACGAGCTTGGCGAACGTGCTTTTGCCTGAACCGGAGGGGCCGACGATGCCGACGGTCTGTCCGGCAGGAACATCGAAGCTGACGTCGTGCAGAACCTCCGGCCCGTCGACGCGATAGCGGAACGTGACATGGTCGAACCGGATGTCGCCGCGGATCGCCGGCAGCCGCGCCCGCCCCACCGCGTAGGTCGGCTCGGCTGTGGTATTGAGGATGTCGCCCAGCCGCGCGACCGACAGGCGCGCCTGATGGAAGTCCTGCCATATCTGCGCGAGACGCAGCACCGGCGCACTCACCCGGCCAGCCAGGATATTGAACGCAACCAGCCCCCCGACCGACAGGTCGCCGCCGATGACAAGCCTGGCGCCGCAATAGAGAATTCCGGCGGTCGCGATCTTGCTGACAAGCTGCACCGCCTGGCTCGCGGTGTTGCCGAGGCTGAGAACCCGGAAGCTCGCCGCCACGTATCCGGCAAGCTGTTCTTCCCAGCGTCGCTGCATCTGCGGCTCGACCGCCAGGGCCTTGAGCGTCTCGATCCCGGTCACGCTCTCAACCAGGAAGGCCTGGTTTTCGGCTCCGCGCTGGAACTTCTCCTGCAACCGCTGCCGAAACAGCGGCGTCGCGCCGGCCGAGATCGCGATATAGAACGGAAAGGAGCCGAGCACGATTGCGGTCAGCAGCGGTGAATAGAAGAACATCACTGCGAGAAACACGAAGGTGAAGAACAGATCGATCACGAGGGTCAGGGCCGAGCTGGTGAGAAAATTGCGGATGTTTTCCAGTTCGCGCACCCTCGCGACCGAGTCGCCGACCCGCCGGGCCTGGAAATACGCCATCGGCAATGCCAGCAGGTGGCGAAACAGCCGTGCGCCGAGCTCGACGTCGATGCGGTTGGTGGTGTGGGCGAACAGGTAGCTGCGCAGCACACCGAGCACGGTCTCGAAGATCGAGACGGTCACGAGACCGACGACCAATACGTCGAGCGTGGTCAAGGCGCGGTGGACCAGCACCTTGTCGACCACCACCTGGAAGAACAGCGGCGACACCAGCCCGATGAGCTGCAGGAAGAACGAGCCGACCAGCACTTCGCTGAGCAGATAGCGGTATTTTTGAATCGCACCGAGGAACCAGGTGATATCGAAGCGGCGCGTGATGTCCGACAAGCCGGCGCGGCGCGTCATCAGGATCAACCGGCCGTCCCAAACCGCAACGAATTCGTCGCGGGTCATCAAGGCCGGCCGGGTCGCGTGCGGCGCCTGAACCAAGACCTTGTCGTCGGTAGCCTTGGCAACCACCAGGAATCCGCCATCGCGCAAGACGGCGATGGCGGGCAAAGGCGTATTGGCAAGCCGCGACCACTCGGTCCGATAGGTGCGCGCCTTGAGCCCGAGCTCCTTGGCGCACCGGAGCATGTCCGGTGCGCCGATCGTGTTCGTACCCAGCCGGTGGCTGATCTGCCCGGCATCGGCCGCGACGCCCTGGAGATGAAGCAGCATCACGAGGGCCTCGAGACCCGGATCGGCCGGTTCTGCGTTGTCGGTCTGCGTGCTCATAAATGCTCTCCAGGGCGGCGCGTTGGCGTCAGGCGTGCGGCTGGGTCAGCAGCGGCATCTCGCTCGCCGGGGCATCGGCGAACGCATTTCCACCCTGGCCTGTTCCCATCGGGACCAGGCTTGACGCCATGGCCTGACCGAGCAGCGCGAGGTTCGCCGGCGGGGCAATCGCAGCGTTGATCACAACATTGCCGCCTGGTCCGCCGTCGAGGACATCGATCCCTCCATTGCCGATCAGAACGTCGTCGCCTGCACCGCCGGTCAGCGTATCGTTGCCGTGGCTGCCGATCAGAACATCATTGCCGTCGCCGCCGTTGGCGACGAGCTGGATGCCGCTCAGCCCGGCTGCGCTGATGACGTCGTTGCCGCCGAGACCGTTGATGACGATGCGATCGGTCGCCTCGAAGTTGGAGATCGTCACCGTGCTGGCGAGACCCGACACCGTGACCACGCCGTTGTTGTTGGTCACGCTGATCACGTCGTCACCGCTCGTCGCGTTGATGACGATGGTGTCCAGCTGATTGTTGGCGCCGCCGGCGTCAATGTTGACGTTACCGACGCCGGTCCCGGTCAGGTCGTTGACCGTGATGGTATCGGCGCCACCGCGCGCGTTGACATCGATCGTCTCAACCCCGTTCACGTCCATCGTGACGTTGCCGATGTCGCGGGTCAGTCTCACGCGCGAGCCGTTGGCCGAGATGTTGACGTTCTCGCTGAGGTCGGCGTCATTGAACACCAGCGTGTCATTGCCCGCCTGGCCTTCGACGACATCGCTGCCCTCGCCCGGGTTCCAGATGAAGGTGTCGTTGCCGGCACCGAGCAAGGCCGTGTCGTTGCCCCGACCACCGATCACGGTGTCGTTGCCGGCGCTGCCGATGATCCGGTCGTCGCCGTCACCGCCGTTGATCGTCAGGTTGACCTGGCCGGCGTGCAATCTGGACGCGTCGATGCTGTCGTTGCCGGCGCCTCCGTTGACGACGAGCGTGTCGTTGGCTGCCTCGGCACCGTTGATTGTCACCTGCGCCGGCAATCCGCTGACGACGATCGACGAACCATTGGTGGCAACACTGATCCGGTCGTCGCCGGCTGTGCCATTGACGTTCACGGTGTCCGCTTGGACGTCGCCCTGACCAGTGCCGGGCGTCGACGCCAGGTCGATGGCGACCTGTGTCACGCCGGTGCCGGTCAGGTCGCCGACATTGATGGTGTCGGCGCCGCCAAAGGCGTTGAGCTGGATGTGCTCGATGCTGCTGAGATCCATGGTGACCCCGCCGACGTCGCGGGACAGCTGCACGCGCTGCCCGTTGGCGGTGATGTTGAAGTCCTCGTTGACATTGGCGCCGTTGAACACGAGCGTGTCGGTGCCGGATCCGCCATCGACGGTGTCGCTGCCATCGCCCGGATTCCACACGAACGTGTCGTTACCGTTGCCGAGCGTCGCGGTATCGTTGCCGCGGCCGCCGGTGACGGTGTCATTGCCATCGCCGCCCAGCAGCGTGTCGTTGCCACCGCTGCCGATGATGGTGTCGTTGCCGGCGCCGCCGTCGATGGTGAGACCGATGATCCCGGCGTTGAGCAGCGACGCATTGATGGTGTCGTTGCCGGCGCCGCCGCTGATCGTCAGCCTGTCGTTCGCGGCCTCGGCGCCGCTGATGTTGACCTGTTCCTGCAGTCCGTTGATCGAGAACGAAGGCTCGGCGCCCAGGATCTGGATCGCGGAAGCGACAATCTGGATGTTGTCGTTGCCGGCGGTGCCGTCGACCGTCACCTGATCGGCCTGACCGTCACCGGTGCCGCTGCCGGCCGGCGCGCTCAGGTCGATATTGACCTGGGTGACGCTGGTGTGGGTCAGATCCTGGACGGTGATGTTGTCGGCGCCGCCCAAAGCCGCGATATCGACATGCTCCACGCCGTTGAGGTCCATGGTGACGTTACCGACGTCGCGGAACAGCCGCGTCCGAGTGCCATTGGCCGAGACGGTCATGTTCTCGTTGGCGTTAGAGCCGTTGAAGATGAGCGTATCGGTGCCGTCCTGGCCCTCGACCGTGTCGCTGCCGTCACCCGGATTCCAGACGAAGGTGTCGTCGCCGGCGCCTCCGATCAGGGTGTCGTTGCCGCGGCCGCCGGTGATGACGTCATTGCCGTCGCCACCCAACAGCGTGTCGTTGCCATCGCCGCCGGTGATCGTGTCGTTGCCGGTGCCGCCGTCGACCGTGACGTTGATCAGGTTGGCGAGCCCGTTTCCGGCGGTGAAGACGTCGTCGCCACCGTTCATGTTGAGCACGAAGTTCTCGGTGGTGCCGATGTCGAGAGAGAACGGGGCCGGGCTGGTGCGGTCGAAACGCACGCGGCTGCCGTTGGCGGTGAGGGTGAAGACTTCGGCGCCGTTGCCACCATTGACCTCGGCGGTGTCGATGCCGTCGCCACCCTCCATGAGGTCGGTGCCCTCGCCCGGATTCCAGATCATGCGGTCGTTGCCGGCCTCGCCGAACATCTGGTCGTTGCCGGTACCGCCGATCAGCGTGTCGTTGCCATCGCCGCCAAACAGCTGGTCGTTGCCGCCTTTACCGATAAGGGTGTCGTTGCCGGCCTGCCCGAACAGCAGATCGTTGCCCGAGCCGCCAGTTATCGTGTCGTTGCCCGCACCGCCGAACAGATTGGCACCGGGCAGCGCGCCGTTGGTCTCGTCGAGCGCGATGGTGTCGTTGCCAGCCTGACCGAACACCTGAACCAAGGTCGTGTTGGCGACGGTCGGCTTGTCACCTTGGATGACGACAGCGCCGCCATCGATGAGTATGTTGCCGGCAGCGTCACGGCTCTCCGTGATGGTGTTGCTGTTGGCGTCGTCGATCACCGACAGAATGCCGGTGCGGGAAGAAAATGAAGCCGTGATAGCCATGAGGGACGTCCTTTCGAAGTGCTGGTGGGGTCAGCGCAGGGTCGAGATTGGGAGCGATGAATCCGTCAGAGTGTCGTTCCGGCGAAGTTGGCCACGGTTCGCGGCGTCATGGTTTGGCGCGCGCGGGCGTGGCCGGGGACCCTCAGAAATGAAGGCTCCGCGCTACAGAACGATTTCAGCGATTGGCAATCGTGTTACGATTGTAATGTGCGGCCAGTGCGCAGGCAGCGCGCCAGCGCTGCAGCAAGTTCGGCACTCGTCAGGGGCCAGGGCAGCACCTCGGAAATGCCGGCGTCCGCCAGCCGATCGACACTGACATCGATCGCGGACGCCGCAGCGATCAGCACCGGACGTAACGGTGCGATCTCATGGAGCGCGCGTGCCACGGCCAGTCCATCCAGGGTTTGCGAGCCGTCGCTCACCAGCAGGATATCAAATCGGCCGGGCTCCGAACGGCACGCTGCTAGCGCATCGGCCGGGCGGTCGAAGCCAACAGGTTCATATCCCAGGGCCGCCAGCGCTTCCTCGTCGCGCAGCAGACGCTCTCGCTCGCGTTCGACAATCAGCACCGTTTCGCCGCGGCCCAGCGCCAGCGCTGCCGGCCCATCAGCGGCGCCGACGCTCGGCGCCGCCGCCGGCAGCCATACTTCGAAGCGGCTGCCCTGCCCGGGTACGCTTTGCACTTCGATCGCACCATCATGATCGCGCACAATTTCGCGAACCGTTGCAAGACCGAGGCCGGTCCCGGCCAGGCGAGTCGTGAAGAACGGCTCGAATATTCGTCGCGCGACGCGCTCGTCAAACCCGCGCCCGTTATCGCTGACGGAAAGACAGACGTAGCGTCCCGGCGCGAGCTCGCCGTCGCTCATCTGAGCGAACACGGCCACCACCTCCTGCCTTGCCGCGACGCGAATTGAACCGCCCTGCTCCATCGCTTGCGCAGCGTTGGTGCACAGATTGAGGATGACCTGCTGGAGCTGCGCCGGTTCGCCCGAAACGGCGACGTCTGCTGGGACGTCTTCGAAGGCAAGCTCCACGTCCGACGGCAAAGAGGCACGCAACAACGAGCTTGCCTCGTTGAACAGAGTGCGCACCTGCACCGGACGGGCACGCGCGTCGGTCCGCCGCCCGAATGTCAGGATGCTGTCGACGAGGTCGCGGCCCCGCTCCGCCGCCCGGCGTATCTCATCAATATGCAGCGCAGGTGTGGTCCCGCGTCCAAGTTGCGGCTCGATCATCTCCGAGTAGCCAAGAATGGCGCCGATGATGTTGTTGAAGTTATGCGCGATCCCGCTTGCCAGCGATCCGACCATCTGCATGCGACGCGCCCGTTCCAGTCGCGTCGAGAGTCTCGCCCGGTCCCGCTCGAGAAATTCGCGCTCGAGGGCGTTGGCCACGGCGTCCGCGGCAAGCCTCGCGATCGGGACAGAAGAAATCTTGTTCCGTATCGGCCGGAACCGGTCAAAACCCATGATGCCGCGGACCCGACCCGGTCGGATCAGCGGCAAACAGGCCCATGCGCGCACGCCAGCATCCGTCAGCGCATCCCTGACAGAGCCGGATGGCAAGGCGCTCGCATCGGCAATGGTGATGCCGTCAACTGCGCCAAGCTGCTCCGCTGCTGCCAGCGCCTGTTGAGGCCAGCCCGGCGGAAACGTCACTCCGTCCTTCGACCATGCGTGGACCCGGACCGGCTTCTCGTCCAGCACCACGTATGCGCGATCCGCATCGACGATCCGGCTAAACTCACCCAGAACCTGTTTCAATCGCATCCCGGTTTCAGCCGGCAAGCAATTGATCAGGCGCGTCGAGTTCTCGGCGATGACATGCTCGAATGCGGCCCGGCGGCGCAGCGCAACGGCGCGGGCGCGCAACCGCAAGCCAAGCAGCACGAGCATCGCAAGCAACAACAGCGAGACCAGGTAAAGCAACAGCCGAAAGCGCTGTTCGGTTGCTTCGACCATCGCGCGGTGGCTGGCAAACAGTGCGCGGGTTTCGGCGAGCGGTTGCCCACTCGGTACGGCGATGAAGGCCTTCAACGTTTCGTCAACGGCAGGCAGCAAATCATACAGCAAGCGAGCATGGGCCAGCATCGCCCGCGCCACCTCCGCGTCTGGTCCGGACGTCGGCGCTCGCTCCGTCAAACTGGTCGATCCGTTGCTGAAGCAATTTGAGGGCATCGAATGACGTGTCGCGCGACAGATTGAGGATCGCCGCAGCCAGCGCGCCCGTGTCCGGTGCGAGCTGCGCGTCGTGCGCGAGGAACGCGGGGCTGGTGCTCAACAGGCCAACGTAGGACAGCGAGTTCTGTAACAGCGCGTTGCTGGTCTTGAAGCGCTCCATCAATTCTTCCTGCTGACCGACCGCTTCCGCAAGCCGGTCAACTGAACTGGTATCGAGACGCTCGGTCACTGCGTGAGACCGGAGCTTGGCAACCGCAACCTCCATGGCCTGCACCGCGGTCGTGAACGTGTCGTAGTCCCGAAGCAGACCCGCGCGCGCCTGCAGGACGTCCCGGTGCAGCGAAGCCTCGGCGAGCGCGTAGTCGTCGAAGGCGCGCAGCGTCACCGCATAAGCCGGCGCGTTGGTATCGATGCCGCGCAACAGCAGCCAGGTGAGCAACACGAGCAGCAATGAAAACCCAAGGGCACCCGGCAAATTCCTCATGGATGCGCCGTGCCTGCTTGTGGTGCGGCGGCCGGCCGTACCGCCTGTCCGCGATAGACACCGGTCAGGGTGTTGAGGAAGGCGACGATGGCGGCGATTTGCTGATCGGTTAACTCGCGGTCGAGCTGGGCGATGCCCATCGCCTTCACCGCGTCCGGCAGCGT
Organism: uncultured Alphaproteobacteria bacterium; assembly: GCA_963763485.1. GTDB lineage: Bacteria > Pseudomonadota > Alphaproteobacteria > Rhizobiales > Xanthobacteraceae > CAWCKS01. The sequence continues at coordinate 180,174 of CAVXOW010000006.1, forward strand.
GGGCGCGCTGCCGTCGTGAAAATAGGGCGCCGTCGTCGCCACGTTTCGCAGGCTGGGGACCCGAAGCAGTTCAGGCTGCGGCGAGCCCAATGGATGGAAAATGCCGTGCCGCTGAAAGAGATTGCCACCCACATTGACGCCCTGATGGCACGTGACGCAGCCGAGCGATTTGAACACGCGATAGCCGGACAGCTCCTCCTCGGTGATTGCGGTCGCGTCACCTGCAAGCCATTGGTCGAACCGGCTGCCTGGCGTCACGAGCGACCGCTCGTATGTCGCGATCGCATCCAGCACCGCAGCGGCGTCGGGCTCCCTCCCATAGGCATCGCGAAATTGCCTGACCGCTTCGGGGTCGGCACGCAATTTGCTCACGACCTCGTCCGCACTCGACCCCATGATCGCAGGATTGTGAAGACTGTTCTCGGCTCCCTTTTCGAGCGAGCGAAAATTGCCTTCCCAGTTCAGGCGAAAATTCAGACTTACATTGAAGACCGTCGGCGTATTAAGCACGGTCGATTGTGGTTGACCCTGAGGTGTATCCCGGGCACTGGCACTGGCGCCATTGGTTCCTACATTGTGGCACGATGAACAACTGTGTGTGTTTTCGTGAGACAGACGCCGATCATTGAACAATCTTTCGCCGAGCAGCAGGCGCTGCGGGTCTTCGGCTGGCGCCGCAGGGATTGGCGTGATCGGCTCCTGGCCCGCGCGTGGCTCACCAGTCGGCGATTGAGCGGCCGCCGGCCAGATGACGTTGAGGCAAGCAACGACCAGCAGGCGATACGCCATCCTGCGCCGAGGTGCGGGCGCACTCACCAGCGGCGGCAGCATTGAAGGGGCTGGGGGAAATGAGCGGTTCACCGTTAAAAGACCCGGGCCTTCGCGAAGGCGTCGATCGCCAAGCGTGCGTTCTCGTCGTCGAGGACGATCCTGCGCTGCAGCGCATGATCTTAAACTATTTCACCGAGAACAACATCCGTACGCTGGTGGCATCCAGTCGGCAGGAGATGGTCAATCATCTGGGCGGCACGGATGTCAATCTGGTGATCCTCGATCTTCGGCTGGGTTCGGAGGATGGTCTGGATCTGCTGCGCGAGGTCCGGCTGGGCTCCGACGTGCCGGTCATCATTATTACCGGTCACCGCCGCGACGACATTGATCGCGTCGTGGGGTTGGAGCTCGGCGCGGACGACTATCTGACAAAGCCATTCAATTTGCGCGAGCTGCTGGCGCGGGTCCGCGCGGTGTTGCGGCGGTTTGATGTTGGGCGCGCTGCGCCGGCGCGCGACCCGGAGCGCGGCCGCTTTCGATTTGCCGGCTGGCAGCTCGATCGCAAGATCCGGCAGCTCACCGATCCGGCTGGCGCCCCCGTCGCCTTGACCAAGGGGGAGTACGCAATGCTGCTCGCTTTTCTCGAAGCCCCGCAGCGTCCCCTCAGCCGCGAACACCTGTTGCAGGCGACCCGCGTCCACGAGGACGTTTTCGATCGCAGCATTGACGTGCAGATCCTTCGGCTGCGGCGCAAGCTCGAGCGCGATGCCAGCGCGCCGCGGGTCATCCAGACCGAACGCGGCGTCGGCTACGTGTTCGCTGTCGCAGTCGAGCGCGTCTGATTACGCCGCTGGTTGTCCAGCGAACAGGAACCTGGACGCTCCATGGTTCCTGGGAAATCTCATCGTAGCGGCACAAGGTCTGAAGTCCGTTGATGGGATAGGTTCGGCCGTGCTGCTGCCCCACCAGCCGGCCCCGGCTCGATTGAACGGCGCTTCGCGTCAACATCCGGACGGCTTCTTCATTTCGGCGTCGTCGTCGCGAACATCAATGCCGATATCGCAAACGCGTTCTTATCGCTTGTCGCCGGAACTCGGAGCCGGAGCGACGGCTCCATTCGGACTCATGCCCTTCAGAAACTTGAAGAGGTCACTGTCCGTGGAAAGGACGAGCGTTGTATTTTCTGCGATGATGGACTTGTAGGACTGCATGGTCCGGGTGAATTCATAGAACGCCACCGATTCAGGGCTCTGGTTATAAGCTCTGGCGTAGATTTCGGTGGCTTTTGCATCTGCCAGACCGCGGATCTCCTCGACCTGGCGGTAGGCTTCAGACTGGATCTTGTTGAGGTCGCGGACGCGATTGCCGCGGATTCTCGCGGCCTCGCCGTTGCCCTCGGACAGGAACCGCTCCGCGATCTGCCTTCGCTCGCTGATCATGCGATCGTAGATCTTCGGGCGTACACTTTCATTGTAGTTGATCCGCTTGAAGCGGATATCGAGCAATTCGATCCCGAACACGCGAACCTTCTCGGCAGCCTCGGCAAAGATCTCCTGTTCGACCAGCTTGCGCCCCTTCTGAATCGGCACCAGTGATCCGACGTCCAGCTGCTGTCCCCCGTCGGTCACAGTGGAGTCGCGCAGTGGCACGCGATCCTTGGTCGTGCGGATGATCTCGATCAACTCATGCTTGGCAACTGCATTACGGGTCTCGCTGCCCAGAACGTCGTCGAGGCGAGACTGGGCGCTGCGCTCATCATGCAGCCGCAAGAAGTATTGCAAGGGATCTGTAATCCGCCAGCGGGCGAACAGATCGACCGAGACGTAGAGCTTGTCCTTGGTTGGCATATCGGACGGATTGCCGTCCCATTCGAGAATCCGCTTGTCGATCAGGTTGACGTCCTGGATCAGGGGCACCTTGAACTTCAGACCGGCTGTTGTCACCGGGGCGCCGACCGGCTCACCGAACTGGGTGATGATGGCTTGCTCGACCTCGCTCACCGTATAAAGCGAACTCATGAGAGCCAGCGTTACGATGCCGAGCACGATCAGGATAGCGACCAGCTTGATTCTCTTCACGGTCGTTCTCCCTTCTGGGAGTCGAGATTCAATAACGGCAGGATGCTGCGGGTCTGCTCGTCGACGATGATTTTGGAGCGTATGCCCGGCATGACGTCCTGCAGGGTTTCGATGTAGATCCGGCGCCGCGTGACCACGGGAGCTTTGATGTACTCCGCCAGGAGCGCGCTGAACCGCGCAACATCGCCTTCCGCTTCATTGACCCTCTTGAGCCGGTAGCCGTCGGCTTCGCGAATCCGCTGATCCTTCTCGCCGTCGGCCAACGGAATCACCTTGTTGTAATCGCGCTTGGCCTCGTTGATCAGCTTTTCCTTTTCCTGTTGGGCCTGATTGACCTCGTTGAACGACGCCTGCACCGGCTGCGGCGGATTGATGTTCTTCAGCTGGACTTGATCGATGCTGATCCCCATTGCGTATTTGGTCGAAAGCGCCTGCATTTTCGTCAGCGCTTCCGCCTCGATCTCCTGTCGACCGATGGTGATCACCTCGTCCACCGTGCGATCGCCGACAACTTCCCGCATGACCAATTCCGATACATCACGCAGCGTTCCCTGCGGCTCCCGAACGTCAAAGAGGAATTTCGTCGGATCCGAGATACGATATTGAATCACCCATTCCACCAACGCAGCGTTGAGGTCGCCTGTCACCATCTGCGTTTCCCGCACTGTGTCGCGAGAAACCTGATACGGATCGGTGGCGCCGGGAGTCCCGAACCCGAACTCCTGCTTCAATTGCCGTTTGACCGGAACAATCGTGGCGACGTCGATGCCGAGTGGAAGCTTGAAATGCAGTCCCGGCGGAACTTCCTTGAGATACTTGCCGAAGCGCTGAACCACGGCGACTGAGTCGCTCGGCACCGTGAAGTACGAAGTCCAGGCGCCCAAACCAATCAGAGCCAGAACAGCAATAACGATCGGGCCGCGCGGGCCACCACCTGGCATGATCTGGTTGAGTCGGTCCTGGCTGTTCCGGATCAAGTCCTCAAAACCAGAACCGGGTCTGGCCCCGGTGCCCCAAGGGCTGCCCCGGCCTCCATTATCGTTCGGCGGGGGCATTTGAACGTCCTCCCTAGTGCCTGAAGTCGCGCTCAAGATGTCTTCGTTGAATGGCGCTAACGCCGACGATGCAGCCTCTTGCTCGCGCTGCGGGATCAGTTATCCATGTGCTAATTTTACGTGAGAAATGCCGCCGCGTATTGACACACATCAACGACCGGATCGAAGCCGCTGCCGACGACCGCGCTCGAGGACATCATCCGAAAATGAAGCGCGCGCTTGAAGAATAAGGGCGAGTAAACCGATAAACAGGCGCTCAACTCCTTTCGAAACGAAGTCGGCGTCCTGTAATAATGAAGCAAGACATGTTCGTTGTCGTAGGCTCGAGATAAAATGACAGCCGGAAGTATAGATGACTCGATTGAGCTTCGAGTCGATGAGATCGCGCAGCTATTTCATACTCTTGACCCATTTCCGTTTCGAGAGCGAGACCTCGATCGCGAAGCGGAGGATTTTATAGCCGGTTGGGCACGCGAATTACCGGTCAATCAAGCAATCAGAATCGTTGTGCATTTTCCCGATAACGTCGCACAAACGGCTGCGGCGCGGGAGCTAAGCGATGCCTTTAGCCGACATTTTTCTCATAGAGCTGAAACCATCCAGAACGATCTCAAGGAACTCTTCCGGGTTGGTCGGCGCTCGCTCACCATAGGCGTTTTCGTTCTTACCGTTTGCCTCGTCGCAGCACATCTTGCCGGCGGATACTTGACCGAGATTCCGTTCAAACGCTTGGTTGAGGAAAGCTTTCTGATTCTTGGTTGGGTCGCGAACTGGCGTCCTCTTGAAATCTTTCTCTACGACTGGTGGCCAATTGCACGTCGACGAGATTTATTTCGCCGTCTTTCCAGGGCGGTTGTCGAAGTCAAACCATACCAGACGGAGCAATCGCAAGTCCCGGCGTCCCACATCGCTGATGGTTGATGCGGAACAATGAAGGTGCTGTCCGAACAGGTATTCAACTTTCAAAAGGAACTGAGAGAAGTCAACTCCCGGCCGTCGGTTTGTTCGGAAACTCTATTCAATCTGTAGCCTCAATTATCCGTGGATATTTGTTGCCTTCAAATTTTCTCGCAATCGACAGGGTGAATACGCCAACGAGTATTGGCGCGAGACTCATCGCAAGAACAATCACCCACATCTTGAAATTCGGAATTACCAGATGAAGCATATTAGCCAGACTTGGCACATAGGCAGCGGTCACAAGAATTGCAACGCAAAGCGCAAGTGCCGCCCATATCCATACATTTCGCACAATTTCATTGTGGAAGAAGCCCGAGGTCCGATGACGCATGTTGAAGACCTGCCAGAGTTGGGCAAAAGCGAGGGTGAGGAATGTGACTGTGACCGCCGCATGCTCGTCCAGCCCAAGCCAGAGATGACTTAAGACGAGCGCACCGAACGTTGCTGCGGTCAGCGCAATGCTGTGGAGGACAATGGCCAACCACTGGGCACGACCCAGGATCGGCTCTTTTGGATTGCGCGGTGGACGCTTCAGAATATCCCGCTCACCTTCGCCCAAGGCGAGCGCGAAGGCCGGGAAGATGTCGGTCACAAGGTTCAAGAATAGAATTTGTAGAGGCAGAATTGGCAGCGGCAAGTCAGAGAAAATCGCAAGGCCCACAATCAATACTTCGGCCAAGTTACAAGAAAGCAAATAGGTCGCGAACCTGCGAATGTTACCAAAAATGACCCGCCCCTCGCGGATCGCGACAACTATGGTTGGGAAGGCGTCATTGAGCAAAATCATCGCGGCCGCCTCGCGGGCTACGTCGGTGCCTCTCAATCCCATTGCGACGCCGATATCTGCCTGTCGCAACGCGGGTGCGTCATTGACGCCGTCCCCAGTCACCGCAACGATCTCGCCGGCAGCCTGATAGGCGCGCACAAGTTGGAGTTTCTCGGTCGGACTCACGCGCGCAAAAATATCGGTTTGCAAAAGGCGCGTTTGCGCTTCCTCATCCAGGTCGACAAGGTCGCGACCTTCGACGACGCGCGGCTCGGCCCCGCCCAGTCCCACGGCGCGTGCAATGCTACGAGCTGTGATTGCATGGTCGCCTGTGATCATGACAACTCGAATGCCAGACTGATTGCAGGCACGGATTGCATCCCGCACGTCGCCTCGAGGCGGATCTTCGAGGCCGATGAGACCCAAGAACGTCAAAGACTCGAATGGCTGCCCCTCCGGCATGGAGTTCGTGCGTGACGCAAATGCGAGCACTCGCAACCCGTCCTCGCCTAGCCTGCCGACCCGTTCGAGCCACTCTGCTCGCGTCGCTTCATCCAAGACAGCATCGTCGTCTTCGTCCGCAATGCGATCCGCCTTTGCGAGCACTGCCTCTGGCGCTCCCTTGATCGCAAATAGATAGGCGCCATCGCGGTGATGAACAGTTGCCATCATCTTTGTGGTGGTGTCGAAGGCGTGCTCAATGACCTCCGGGCTAGTGTTCAAGAGTTCACCTCGCTCCAGCCCCAAAAGCCGTCCGGCACGCAAAAGAGCTCGCTCCATGGGATCACCAGTGTCCTCATCGGACACGCGACCGAGCGACGCATTATTGGAAAACACCGCAATCTCGAGAAGTTTCACGAGCTGTCGACGTTGGATTGGATGGACTTGGTTCGCTTCTTGTAAGCCTTCAAATCCGGTCTTTCCGACCGTGAGTTCGCCTGCCGGAAGCCACACCTTTCGGACCGTCATGCGGTTTTCCGTGAGCGTTCCAGTCTTGTCGGTGAGGATCACCGTCGTTGCACCAAGCGTTTCAACGGCAGAGAGACGTTCGATCAGTGCATTCTGTCGCGCCATGCGCCACATACCGCGCGCAAGGGCAAGGGTTGCCACAATCGGCAGCCCTTCGGGGATCGCCGCGATCGCAAGTGCGATTGCGGCTTCCACCATGAGGAATAGTTCCTTGCCCTGAGCCAGTCCAATTCCACCAATCACCGCGGTCAGGATGAGCGTCACCCATACAAGCTGACCTGAAAGCCGTACCAGCTTCTTCTCAAGCGGCGAGGTCTCAGGTGCCGCCTCTTCAACGAGCCGTGAGATTTGGCCGAGTTCGGTACTCATGCCTGTGGCAACGACAACACCGATCCCACTGCCACGCGTGATGTTTGTACCCTTGAAGAGCATTGATGAGCGGTCGGTGACTCGCGCACTGACGTCAACAGGGGCGACGGTCTTGCCAACGCCCACCAACTCGCCGGTAAGCGTCAACTCATCGATTTCGAGGTTCGATGCCTCCACGAGCCGGAGGTCTGCCGTGATGACATCCCCCGCATCGAGCAGGACGATGTCTCCCGGCACCAAACGCTCGGCCACAATGAGGAGCGTGCGCCCGTCCCTGCACACGCGAGCCGAACGGGTCCCAAGCACTCTCAGTGCTTCAATGGAGCGAACCGCCTTAATTTCGGTCACGAATCCGATAAGAGTATTGAGTGCCAGTACACCAACAATTGCGCCGCCTTCCTCCCATTCTCTAAAATAGAGCGCCAGCCCTGCGGCAATGGCGAGCAAAGCGACAACGAGGCTTTGAAACTGATGAAAGAGGACGGCAAGCACACTAACTTTTTGCCGCCCGCCAATCGTATTCGATCCATAAAGCTGTAGTCGGCGGCTCGCCTCATCTTCGGAAAGACCCGTAAGGACGGAGACTTCAAGTGCGGCGAGCACGTGCGCAGAAGTCTGCCCATGGGGCAACTCAAGCAGATGCTTGATTTGAGACGATGGCACGCCACGTCCGCCACCAGGCATGAAATTGCCAACCTTCATCTTACGAGAAACTCAAATCCCACTGTGAAGCCTTGACATCAGACTGTAGTGCCAAAAATCCTGCCAATGCCTGCGGTAAGCGCCATAGCCAAGGCACCCCAGAACGTGACACGCAGCGTTGCCCTAAAGACATTCGCACCGCCCGCGCTCGCGCCGAGCGCTCCAAGGAACGCAAGGAACGCCAGCGACGCGATCGAAACGACTGGAATTAGCTCGGATGCCGGAGCAACGACGACGCACAGTAACGGGAGGACAGCGCCGACGGAAAACGTCGCCGCCGATGTCAGTGCGGCCTGCACGGGACGTGCGGTATTGATATCCGAAATGCCAAGTTCATCGTGCGCATGCGCCGCCAGTGCATCTTTTGCCATCAACTGACGAGCGACCTGTTGGGCAAGCTCCGGAGCAACTCCGCGTCTCACATAAATTTCCGCAAGCTCGGCATGCTCGAATTCAATATTCTCGCCGAGTTCCTTCCGTTCGCGCGCGAGATCCGCCTGTTCGGTGTCCGACTGCGAACTGACCGAGACATACTCGCCTGCAGCCATCGACATGGCACCTGCGACAAGTCCTGCGACGCCAGTAATCAGAACATCGTTCTTGACAACCGCCGCAGCAGCCACGCCAACGATCAGGCTTGCAGTAGATACGATCCCGTCATTCGCCCCAAGGACGGCAGCTCTCAGCCAACCGACGCGCTCGACAAGGTGGCTTTCGGGATGCACGTGCAGCCGGCTCATGTTCTTTCCCGATTTTCGGAATCCTAGCGGAGCTTTGTCGTCGCAACGCCCAATGACCTCGATGATGCCAAACGAGGCCGCGAAAGAATAAAGTGTCACTTGGTGCGGAGCCTCCTTTGACCAAGATCAACGAGCAACTGGGAAACCCGGGAGATAGATGGTTTTTGCGAGGTTCGATATGCAGTTCAGGAATTCCGCGCAGCGATACGGAATGGTTTCGCAGTCCCTGCACTGGCTAACGGTGATCTTGGTGGCCGTCGCTTGGACGCTTGGCACGTTTGGCGACGAAATACCGAAGGGCGCCGCGCGCGCAACGGGCTTGTTTATTCACATCTCCGTAGGACTGGCGATTCTTGTGTTCCTGACCATTCGGCTGGTCTGGCGGTTTTCCAATTCCGTGCCCCTTCCAGAAACCAACGAGTTCAGCAGATGGTTGGGTGCGTTCACAGACCCCGCGGCTCGACTAACACACTATGCCTTATACGGGCTACTGGTGGCCGTTCCGATCACCGGCGTCATTTACCAGTTCGCGCACGGTGACGCTCTGCCGCTGTTCGGGCTTGGCGAAATTCCTTCGCCGTGGGCGGCTGACCGGGCATTCGCGCATAACGTGAAGGAAGTTCACGAAATTGCTGCCAATGCGCTAGTGATCCTCGCATTGTTTCATGCTGCCGCATCACTTATTCATCACATGGTATTTCGCGACAATACACTCGTTCGCATGCTCCCTCGCCGAGGCCCGATCGAGTAGTACGCAGAACACCCGTGCCGCGATCGTCAGTGCGACAGCAAGACCGGCAGCGGCGGCCTCACCAGCATGCTCCCCGCCATCCAAGATGTGCGCGTCGCGCTGACTAAAGCCTAACGCTCACGATGCAACCGTTTGCTGAGCGATCATTATTCTAAACTTCGTGTGGGACGTTTGTGAAACAAACGCCGCAGCGCATTGACCCACATCAACTTAACCCGTCCGAAGCTCGACTGCTGCAAGCGGCGACTGCGGTGGAGGCGCGTCTCCTTAACCGTGCGTGAGAGTGCAACTCCGGCCATGCTCTTGCCGCTTGCGCGGCCGCGCTTTTTTTGTGCCACCGCGTTTTTCACTTGACGCAATATATCATTTAGTGTAAATACCCAAATCAATCCGGCCGCAGAGGGGCGTATGGCCATCGTCACGTACGTGAGCCGGAGGATGGCGGACGCAGGTTGCGTCGGGCACGTCAAAAGGAACTGTCCCTGGGGCGGGATCTCACCTGGGTCCCGCGGGCGGGAAAAGCCACCGACGTGTCGACGGACGACGTAATCGGCGGAGGCAAAACCGTGGCGATCCTGACCCTGGCATCGGGTCAAGTTGCGCGAAGATAAAGTCATGGTACCCCATGACGAGCCGCAAGGCGTTCGCGGGAACGACGGGGCAAGGACGCTTCCGGGGACACACGGCATAAGCCGCAACGTCCGTCATGCAGGGAAAGCCGGATGTCCTGCTGATCCTGTGGTGACTGAAGCTCGTACGTACCCACTACCTTTCACGTACGAGGCCATCGGATGCGGTTGGCATCCGGAAATCATCAAAATTGTTCGCCGCTGGTTGCTAACGATCGCCAGCGTCCGAAGTGCCGAGCGTTCAACTAAAGTGAGCCCTGCAGCGCAGGCACTTCTCGCATTTTTTTGATCGCATTTTGCCGCCAAAAACCTTCAGCGAACGCCGGCGAACACAGCGCGGATTTGCCCCCAATTTGCCCCCGCGCTTAAGGTGCGGATGTCACCTGCGAGCGCAGATGACATCCACAACCCGGGCGTCGGGCCCAATCTTGGCAGACAAACCCGGCGCCCAAAGAGGACTACCACATGTCTCTTACCCTCGAAATGCTCGGCCCGTATCCGGACTTGGCCGAGCTCGGCGCCGGCGAACACAATGACGGCGGCGGCCTCTATCTGGTCGTTCGCGAAAGCGGCGCCGCCAGCTGGAAGTTCAAGTTCACTCTATTTGGCAAGGCCACCAAGATGGGCCTCGGCTCGCTGAGTGAGCGCTCGGTCGAGGAGGCTCGCGAACTCGCCCACAAGTTCCGGCGGTTGGTGCGTGACGGCAAGGATCCGCGCAATGAGCGCACTGACGCCGGCGTGCTGGGTCAAGCCAAGTCGACGCCGCTGTTCAAGGCCTTCGCGCACGAGCTGCTCGCTAAGCTGGTCTTCAAGAACGAGAAGAGCCGCGCCTGCTGGAAGCGGACGATCGACATCCACTTCAAGGCCCTGCACGACAAGCAGATGCACGAGATCACGGTCGACGACGTCGTCGCGGTGCTGCACCCGCTCTACATCAACATCCCGAGCATCGGCCGCGAGGCGCGTCAGCGACTCGAGGCCATCCTGGAGTCGGCGATCGTCAAGCACCCGACGGTGATGGCCCGCAACGTCGCGACCCGCTCCATCCTCAACGCCACGAAGGAACTCCCGAAGCTGCCGAAGAAGGGCACCGTGCGCGGCGGTCACCCGTCGTTGCACTACGCGCTGATGCCCGAGTTCTGGGTCGAGCTCCGCAAGATCGACACCATCTCGGCGAAGGCGCTGCAGCTCCTGATCCTCACCGGCGCGCGGACGAACGAGCAGCTGCAGATGGCGTTCAGCCAGGTCAAGGCCGCCCAGGTCGAGAAGGACGCGAAGCGCTGGGTGATCCCCGGCAAGGTGATGAAGGCCGCCAAGCGTGGCGAGAAAGGCATCGACGCCGACATCCCGATGACGCCGACCGCGCTCGCGATCATCGAGGAGATGCGTGCGCTGCTGCCCGAGAAGGAGACGCTCGTGTTCCCGAGCCAGGAGCAGCCCGGCAAGTACGGCGTCGAGCTCGGCGACCGCACGCTGCTCGCGCTGATCCAGGAGACGATGGGCTACAACGGCAAGGGCGACAAGCCACTCGTCTCGACCCATGGCTTCCGTGCCACCTTCCGTAGCTGGGGCCAGGACGAGACCAATCACTCCTCTGAAACGTTGGAGTTCTGCCTGCACCACATCGTCGGCGACGAGGCCGCGAACGCCTACAAGAACGGCAACATGTGGAAGAAGCGCAAGGCGGCGCTGACCGATTGGGCCAACTACGTTACCAGCCTGGAGGCGGCCGACGTGAAGCTCGCGGCGTGATTACCGCGGCTGCCTGGGCGACCGGCGTCAAGCCGCGCTTCGAACCGTTCAAGGCGACGATGCGATCGCCTTCGTCACCGACCGCAAGTTGCGCCGGCGTCAGCTCACCGCAGGACAGAAAGGCATGGCTGTTGAAAAATACGCAACGCTGTCAAATGGTCAGCGAGCTGGCGTCGTGACGCCAGCTAAGCGCGGGCCGACATTGCGGCTCTGATCTGCGCCCGTGAGGCGACGATCTCAAGCGCCCACACTATCCGCGCCCACGGCACCAAGGACGAGATCGCCGCGGTCAAGAACGGCAGCGCCCGCATCACCACCGTCGCCAGGGAGGTTCGAGCGCGCCGTAGTATGTCGGGACTGATACCCGACGAGGAACCGGCAACTGAGCGTGAGATCGCTGCGCCTCGTTGAGCCGTCCGCCCGCTTGCCCAAATCCTGACGCGTTGAACGCTGACGATCACGAGGAGGCTGCAGGCGGCCGCTCAGGACCGGGTTCGGTGCGGATCACCGGCGATCTAGGCGTCCAGCCTTTTGCGCGCTCTCAAGAGCTGAAGCATCGCAACGTTAGATTGGGGGACCAGTTATGGCTCGTAAGCGACGCCAAGTGCCCTCGAGGTGCCGAACGCCGCGGACTGGTCTCGACAGGCTGCCACAGTTCGAGCCTGATCACACATTCAGACTGGAAGAGACCCAGCACGAAAGCGCGTTGCCCTTTCCCAAAAATCGAGCACGTCAGATCCGAGATATTCTTTCAACCGCGATGAAGGATCACGTTCGTGAGGCTCGTTTTCAGGGCGAGCCAACCAGCCTCAAGCAATTCATAGCCAATGCGACGCGGGCCATTGCAACGTACGAAAGCCGAAGTCTCAGAAGGCGTCTCTATGACCGGGGAAGTGCGATCAAGGCTGTCACCGAGGTGCGTCGTGCGATCTGGACCCTTCAACAGGCGCTCAAATGCGTTGTGGAATGGAAGCAGCTGGAGCGGTATCTGGAGATTCTTTTTGTAGCAACAGTTAAGCAGAACACCCGGCCAGACGAGGTACGTGCCGCGAGCAAACGACCCGAAGTGATGCTGAAACGGCATGTTCGCGCATTGCTTCGGCAGACAAAACTGGCCGATCAATATCGAGAACAATATCGCTCGACATCCCCCCGAGGGATGTTGAACCAACTGACTATTCTTGAACCCCGCCTGACTCTGGCGCTTGAGAAGCTGGAGTTTCAGCCGGGCGATTTCCAGCGCGACGAGATTGTGCGGGAATTCGTTGACGCCATGGTGGCCGCCTGGATGTCTGCCACAGGCGAAGTCCCAACCATTTCGAAATCGAAAAGACCACTGCCGTTCCAGCAACTACTGGCGACGATCAATCGCGAAATTCTCAGATGTGAGATTAGGCACAAAACGGACTTCCGGTCCGCTGCGGTTCTTGCCGCCGATAAGGCGCGCAGACGCATGAAGGGCAAGACCCCCGCTCTGTGAACCGGGGATTGGTGCCCCAACTCCCAAATAGCGTTCTCTCTGGGCGACCCGCCATTGTTCGCGTGGTTGTAGGAGAACGCTTATGACCGGTCCGTCGGAAGCACTTACGATTCCGGAGACCTGCGAAGAAACGCGCCTTGGCCGCACGAAGATCTACGAAGCGATCCGTGAAGGCCTGCTCATCGCGCGCAAATTCGGCCGGAAAACTCTGATCCTGCGCAGTGATCTGCGTCAGTTCCTCAATGCATTGCCGAGCGCGACTGATCGGGACGTCCGCACCGGCGGCGTTGTGCGCAGGCATCAAGGTCGCGGTTAGAAACGAAACGCCCCCGGAGCCGAGGCCGCCGGGGGCGTTTCTGTGTTGGCCTCGTCCACTGGCAATGAACGGAGATAACGATGCGTCAAATAGCACTCCCAAATCACGATCACAAGAACGGCAACGGTCGGCGCGAGAGCGATCTCGACGTCGGCCTCACGCGCCCTAACGCCGATCTCAAGCGCCGGCTCGCAAGCTTCGAACTCAGCACCACGCATTAGGAGGAACCACGATGACTGAAATCGCAAAGCACCAATCGAACCCACACGCTACCGATGGTTGGGATGACACAGCGGCAGAAGCCGAGGCGCGGATCATCCGCGGCTCGCTGCTCAAGTTCAACGACTGGAAGTGGTCCATCGGCAAGGAGCAGGAGGCGGTCGAGGTCAAGGAGGGCCGCCGGCTCGTCGCTGTCGCCACCGCCGCCGCCTGGGTGAAATGGCAGGGGGGTAACCCGGTCGAATACCGGCCGCGGAAGCCAGGTGTTCCCATGCCGCCGCGCGCAGACCTCGGCGACAACGACCTTGGCGAGTGGGAAGTCGGCCCGGATGGCCAGCGGCGTGATCCCTGGCAGAACACGCGGTTCGTCTATCTGATCGATCCACAGACCGCCGAGGAATTTACCTTTTCCACCTCGAGCATCGGCGGCCACGACTGCGTGATCAATCTTGCCGGTCAGATCAAGCGCATGCGCAGCAAGTACCCCCGCTGCGGTGCCGCTGGTCGAGCTTGGCGCCGCACCGATGAAGACGCGGTACGGCCGCAAGTCCAAGCCGTTGTTGAAGGTGGTTGATTGGTTGAACACAGCACCGAGCGATGGGATTGAGCCGCCGGAGCGGCAGTTGCCGCCGCCCACCGGGACGCAAGATTTGGACGACGACATCCCGTTTTAATTCTCTCACGGCCGCGTAAATGCGGCCGTTTTCTTTCGGGTGCGGTCATGGAGACTACCAACCTCACCGCCGCGCTCGCACTCGCTGCGGCCGGTCTGAAAATATTCCCCGCCGGCGCCGACAAGCGGCCGATGTTCAAGAAATGGCAGGAGATCGCCACCACCGATCGTGATGTCATTTCCGACTGGTGGCGTCGAGCGCCGAATGCACTGCCGGCGGTGCCCTGCGGTCCCAACGGACTCCTGGTGATCGATCTCGATCGGCACGTCAACGGCAGCGATGGCGTCAGCGCCTTCAAGGCCCTCGTTGAGTACCACGGCGGGCTGCCGCCGGGCGTGCCGATGGTGAAGACGCCGAACAAAGGGCTGCATCTGTATTTCCGTCAACCGCCCGGTGAATCGCTCGGCAACGGTCGGGGCAGTCTGCCGGCTGGCTGTGACGTGCGTGGCGCCGGTGGCTTCGTGATCGGTCCCGGCGCCGTGCTGCCGGACGGCCGCGGCTGGGTTCACGTTCCGGAGCGGCCGCCGGTTACGCAGGCTGCTCAGCTGGTGTGGATTGAGGGCATTCTCAAGAAGCCGACCGAGCCGGAGCGTGAAGATCATCTGGCTGCAGAGACCTCCGATCAACGCGGTCGCGCCTATGCCGAGCGGGCGTTGGTCGAAATCGAGGCCGACCTTGCCATCACCAAAGTAGGTGAGAGGAACGAGCGACTGTACAAGTCGGCCTTTCGGCTTGGCACCATGGCGGCGCGCGGCTGGCTAATGGAAAGCAGAATTGCCGCGGCGCTGTTAGCCGCCTGCGAGAACAACCAATACCTGCGGGAACACGGGCACCGGGCGACGCTCAAGACGATCGAGAGCGGCATCCGCGACGGGCTCATGATGCCGCACGACGACCTCGAGGATCCCAACAACGGCCCTGCCGGCGCCGGCAATGACCTGGATCTCCACCTCCAACAGCCACAACAACACCAGAAGCAGCAACAGAAAATCGAAAGTCCGAGGCGGCAGCGCACCACCGGCGAGTGGGACGATCCCGACGAGTTCGATCCTGGACGATCGCCGCGGCGAGCTGCCGGAGCTGCCGATCGATGCATTTCCGCAGGCTATGCACCGTTGGATGCTCGACGCTGCGGGCGGCGCCGGCGTCACCATCGGTCACATCGCATTGCCGTTGATCGGCATCGGCTCGGGCCTGATCGGCGTGGCGCGCCGGGTGCAGGCCAGCCGCTCGTGGCTGCAGCCAATGACCTGTTGGACGTTGCCTAGTGGGACAATCGGGCACCGGCAAAACGCCGTCGCTCGACGTGGTCAGGCGTCCGCTCTCGGTGGTCGAGCGCAGTCTGCAGCCGGAGATCAGCGCGCGTCAGCTGGCGCATGAAACGCGCGTCGAGCGCGCCAAGGCGGCGCTAAAGAAATGGAAGGACGAAGTCATCGCTGCCGTCGCCGCCAAACAGCCGCCGCCGCTGAAGCCTGCCGAAGCGCAGGACGTGCGGCCGTTCACGGTGCCGAGACTGGCCGTCAATGACTGCACCGTCGAACGTCTCGCGCCGCTGCTCGAGGCGCGACCGCGTGGCGTCACCTACATCGCCGATGAGCTCTCGCGCTTGTTCCAGAACCTCGAGCGTTACTCCGGCGGTTCGGATCGCAGTTTCTGGCTCGAGTGCTGGGACGCCAACAGCTTTGTTGTCGAGCGTCTCGGCAGACCACCGGTGATCCTGCCTCATCTTCTCGTCGGAGTCGTCGGCGGTTTTCAGCCCGACTTGCTGGCGCGCAGCTTCGACGGCGATTCCGACGGAATCTATGCTCGCTTCCTCTATGCGTGGCCGCCAGAGGCGCCGTTCCGCGAACCAAGCGACGACGCCGACGAGACCGATCCCGAGATCATCAACGCCTTCGGCCGGCTGGCCAAACTGGAAGCCGGTGACGACGAGACGTTTGCGCCACGCAACGTGCCCCTGACGCTGGACGCGAGGAGGGTATTTGCGGCATTTGCAGAATTTGCGCATAGGGAAAGGCAATCACTCGACGGACGCGCCCGAGAATATTGGTCTAAAGGGCACGGCGCATGTGCTACGCCTGTCAGGCTTTCTGTGTTTCCTGGACTGGGCCTGGACTGGTGGGCCTGAGCCGCAGACGATCGACGCGCGCCATGTCGAGAGCGCGGTGCTGCTGTGGCGCGAGTACTTCTGGCCGCATGGGCGCGCCGCACTGCGCCTCGTTGGAATCTCCGACAAGCACATCCATGCCCGCGCAGTACTGCGGTGGCTGCGCGCCAACAGCAAAACAACAGTGTCGCGCGAGGAAGTTCGTCGCGAGGCGCTGTCGCGACGTCTGGACGCCGGCGAGACGCAGGACCTGATTGACATGCTGGTGCGCGCCGGCTGGCTGCGCGAGATCACGGCGCCGGCGTCAGGACCAGGACGGCCGGCCAGGAGATGGGAGATCAATCCAAAACTTTTCGAGGCTCATCTCTAAGGCGGCAATACCGGAAATGTCGGGAATTGGACTTTGCGGTATTTACGGAATTTGCGCTTCAAGAACGAAAGTATGCCATGGGTAAGCGTTCCAGTTTTGAGCGGATCCCGCGTGATTTTTACCCGACGCCATACGCTGCGGTGCCACTGCTGATTCCACACCTGCGTGGGATACGCACATTCGCCGAGCCCTGCAGTGGTGACGGCGCGCTGGTGCGACACCTTGAATCCTTCGGGCTGCGCTGTGTCTATGCGGGCGACATCGCAACCGGACAGGATGCGCTGGTGCTCGACACGTATGGCGACGCCGACGCGATCATCACCAACCCGCCTTACACCCGCGACTTGATGCACAGGCTGATCTCGCACTTTCAGCGCATTGCGCCAACCTGGCTGCTGCTTCAACTCGACTGGGCGGCCACTAAGCAGGCGGCAGAGTACATGCTTTACTGCATCGATATCGTGATCCTGCCTCGCCTAAAATGGATCGAGGGCTCGAAGGACACCGGGAAGGACAATCACGCCTGGTACAAGTTCGACCCGAGGCATAAGGGCGCCCCGCTTCTTCACAACAACCGCTATCGGGACGAGATCGTTTTTTCACGGCGCGTCAAGGTGTGCGAACACTGCCGCAAGGCATATTGGCCCCAGCGATCTGATTCAAAGTTCTGCTCGGACACCTGTCGGCAGCGCGCACATCGGGAACGAATAGCCGTGACCCTGGCGTGACACACAGGAGGCGACGCATAACGCGGCAGTTCTCGACCAGTTCAAACCCTGCGAGATGTTTCGCGCCTCCATTGAACGGTCAGACGGCATTGACCCGCAACCAAAAAGCCACTTCGCCGCGCGGTCGTTAAAGAGGAAGGAAAAACATGTTAAGGAAGATGCGAGCCGAAATCATGTTTTTAGATCCGAACGACGTGAACCGCGGAATTGCGAAGTTGATTGAGTGCGATTTTGACGTCACGGTTCAAGAGGTGTTTGACGATTACACCCCGTCGGTTTTTCTCATGGCCTGGACGCTCAGCGAACTCGACGCGTCCGACTTCTTCGATTGGACGCAAAATGTCCTCGAACTTCTCGGCGGCGAGGTCTTGGAGGCCGGGCTTGCCGACCAAATAGTATCTGAGGTGGCCATGAGCCCGGTACCGAGGCGGCGGTGGCGGCTGTGATCCTTGAACGGTAAGCTGCTGCAACAACTGTTGGCCTGCCCCAATGAGCCGATCGGATGTCATTGACCCACCAACCAAAAGCTGAGGTCCTATCACCCCGCAAGAGGGCCGCGGTTCACGGACCGGAGGTGCACTCGAACCAGTCCTAATGAGGCGACGTTATGAAATTGTCGCGATCAAAATACTCGTGAGTTGGGAGGATCACCACGTGATCCTGTCATGCGGCGGATGACTTGGCAGCGGTCGGCGAGGCATGGAATGCCGAACAAAAAAGAACAGGCAGACCAAGTACTCTGCAGAGCTTCCACAGCGGAAATTCCAGAAATCCCGAAAATTCAAAATTATGGGTATTTCCGGAATTGCCGCCTCCAAGGACCGACGGCTCGCCCCAACAGCGATCGAAGACCGCGACGGCGGCGGACAACGCGGATGGGTCTGGGTCAGTGTCGCCGCATGTCAGTCTGCACGCGCAATGCAGCAAGGTATATCGGCTGCAACGCTTCCGCTCCAAACTCTGCTCTGACAAGTGTCGGCAAAGCAGCCTATCGGCGTCTGCTTGCCGTAACTCAAGCGTAACGCGCGACACGCCCCGGCCTCGACGACATGCAGACAGAGAGCAATCCGCTTTGTTTGGAACAAAGTGAAAAGATGGAGAAGCGACTGGGCAGGAAGCCGCAGACGAACAAGGCGGCCATCGTTTGCACGCTGACCAGGTGCCTGCTCGAAGCCGGGACTTGGCCAATCAATGAAAGAGGCGGCAATAACCGGTACCGGTACCTTGGTCGACATCAACCCCGACACATGCCCCGGGGAGATCCCCCGGCCATGGTCGCCGGCTGGCCACGCGTAGAAGGCCGCTCAGCTTCGTAGCGCAGTCCCTGGTGCGTTGAGCGATGCGAGCGCTGAATTGGTGGGGGCCAGATGCAAGACGCACGTACGGCCTTCGATGACGATCGGAGACTGCGTTTGCCCTTGGCTGGCCCTCGACTTCAGTACTCAACAAAAGAAAGCTATGTGTCGCAGGCGTTTCTCGCATCGGTGCGGAAAGCGGTACGCCTTCTCACCGTGCTGTTAGTCTAACTCGGTTCGTCGGCGGCTCGCGATCGTCGTGCTCAATGACCTGGCCTTCTGCGCCCTCGGTGACGTCCACAATCTCACCAGCCCGTTGGACAATTTGCCTGATCGTCACGCGAATTTCGCGTTCGCCGTCTTCGTCTGTGTGGTCTTGCGGCGGCTTGCCATACCCGCGATCGAGCAGCGCAATCGCCGCAGTAACGCGCGCAGCGGGCGGGCATTTCGGTGATCGCGCGATGCCAGCGAGCGTGTTGATCGCAAGCGCAGTGTAGCTGCGCGCCAAACTGCGAACGTCAGGCATCGATTTTACAGAACCAGGTCGAGGCATTACGTTCCGCCATATCCCTTCAACACAGCATTATCATTGCCTACAAAAATATTCCATGTGCATCGATTGCGCACGCACCGACCGCACGAGGGCCTTGACCATGACACAGTTCGAACTCCGCGTTGCGATGGACGCGTTGGATCTGAACCAGACGTCACTGGCGCGAACGCTCGATGTGTCGCGACGTTTGGTTGCTTATTGGGTTGCCGGTGCACGTCCAGTGCCGGCGACGGCAGCGATGCTGTTGAACCTGATGCTCACAACCGGCTCGACGGTGAAAGACTTGCGCATCTGATTTGCACGCGGTGCACCTGCGCGGTGTGACCATCATCCTGACGTGTGCTGCTGCAGTAACCAAGTGCACTCGCAGTCGGACAGGAGGTGCGCTGCCGGCTGTGGGCTGTATGGCTAGGGGCATCAGCAAGCCGGCGGTCCGCAGCACAACGCCAGGTTAGTGCCATCAGTCCGATGCCGCTCTCTGCGGAGAATGTCGTTGTAGACAGGAGTTGGCGGAGCGAGAGGAGCTGAAAACTGACCTTCTCCACGCACTCAATAGTACCGGAACGCATTAGTGCGGCGCCTCGGCGGGGTAAGCGCCACCCCACTCGCTAGGTCGGGCACCTTGGCTAAATTCAACGCAGGCAACAACATCGCAATCGGCGTGTGCCTGAAATTGCTCGCGGTTGCGTCCGGCCCCGCACCGTTGGCAATAGTCTAGCACACGTCCTTACGCACAATCTCCACGAATCAATGAATGTGTCTAGCCAACGTACAGAATGGACCCGGCGATTTCATCGGTCGACGTGCTTGGGCTTGCTGTGTTTGGCCACCCGCTGCTCGACCTTGGCCGAATGGTATTTGTGGCGGATCTCCGCTGATGTCCACATGCGCCGGCGGCAACTTCAGACCCATCTCGTCCATTGTGTCGGCGATGATCTGCGATACCGCGAGATTACGGAACCATTTGTGATTGGACGGGATGACGTACCACGGCGCGCGCTTCGTGCTCGTCCGCGACAAGGCATCCTCATAGGCCTCGATATATTTTGGCCAAAGCTCGCGTTCGGAATAGTCGCTTTCGCTGATCTTCCAATGCCGCGATGGATCGTCGAGCCGCTGCTTGAACCGATCGAGCTGCTCGTTGGGGCTGATGTGGAGACAGAACTTAAGAATGCGCGTCCCGTTCAGCTCCAGGAGCTTCTCGAAATCATTGATCATTTTGTAGTAGTTGCCCCAAACCGAACGAGGCACGAGTTCATGGACCCGCACCACGAGGACGTTCTCGTAATAGGATCGATTGTAAATCACCACTTCGCCCTTCCGAGGGGCGGGCAGGTGCGCACGCCAGAGAAAATCGTGGGCAAGTTCAATCTTGCTCGGCTCCTTGAACCCGACGACCGACGTTCCTTGCGGGTTCATGCCGCTGAAAATATGCCGTATTACGCCATCCTTGCCGGCGGCATCGAGGGCCTGCAACACGATGAGCAACGATTGGCTTCCGTCGGCAAAGAGAAGATATTGCAGCTTGTCCATGCGTTCGACATGTTTGTCGATTTCGGCGGCGGACTTCTTGTGTGACTCGTGTTTGCCTGTGAAGGAAGGATCGATCTTTGCCAACCGCAGCTTCGCGCCCGGTTTGACGATAAATTCTTTGCGGTAATCCATGCTCGAAATTCCTAACAAGTGGGCCGACACGGATTTCAGCGACAATCTTAACTCTGGGCGCCGTTGCTACCGCGATCCACTCAGCGCCTCGAATCCGGAGATCACGTCGAAGAGTTCTTCGTCGATGTTGCTCTGGCGCAACTGGTGGAAATTGCCGTGAAGCTGTTCCAGCAAGTCGTTGATGTTCTTGTCAGCGCGTTCCATCGCCGCCAGACGGCTCGCGTTCTCGCTCGCGAGCGATTCGGCGCATGCTCGGAAGAGCGAAATGAAAAGATACTCGCGGATAAGCGCGTGCAGAGTCTCGGTGCCGCCGCCCATGACCTCGGGCAAGATGGCCGTCGGCCAGCGGACTTCGGCCAGACCTTGTTGCCATTGCGCATCGAGCGGCAACAGCCGTTGGCTAACCGGTTCGTAGAGGGCGCCGGACTGCGGTCGATTATGGAACACCCATAGAGGTGTATTCTCGCCTGTGTCCCGCTTCGCTTCGCTTTCAATTTGAATCTGCCCGACGAGCGGGGTGATGGCCTGTACGGAGTTCGGCACGGTGAAGAGCCCGGCCAGCGGCAGGCCCGCATCCGCCAAACGCGCACGAACACGCTCGCCGACCGCCCAGACTCGCGCTTTGCCCGGCAGCGCAGCGAGTGTCTTGATGGCGTATTCGGCCACAACGTCGTTGAACTGCCCTACCAGTCCCTGATCCGACCCAAAGACGATTGCACTAATTGCACCCGCATAGGTTGGCGCTTTCCGATCCACCAAGGTGGCCGGCTCGTTTTCCCGAAAGCTCGCGCCCAACCCTAGCTCTATAGTTCGATAATAGTCGGCCAACGCTCGCACCGATTTCTCGTATTGGCCGATGCTCGATGCGGCCAGAGCTTTCATCGTGCGGACTACGGATTGCAGATCGCCAGCACTGCTGATCTTTCGTCGCAAGCTCTCCATGGTGTCGCTCATGACTTGCCCTCGACTTCCGCCGCGGGCTTCGTTCGAGCGTCCGGCTTGGCTGCGCCAGCAGGTTCGGCTGTGGCTTTGGGCTCAGATTTCGCCTTGGACTCAGGTTTGGGCGAGGCGGCGTTAGACGCCGGTTCAGCCTTTAGCTTGGCTTTGGTTTCCGGCTTGGGTTGGAAGGGAATGAGCGCCTGGCGGGCGATTTCAATGATCGCGCTACGATCCTCATCGCTCAATTTATCAGCGCTTTCAAATCTTGCGCACACTTCCACCGGGATATTCGTTGCCGCCTTCTGGACAGCGTCCTCAGCGTCCAGCATCTGGTCGAGCGCTACGTTGTCGAAGAGCTCCGCGGTTAACGCCAGCAAGACGGCGATTTGTGCCGGTACAGATACCGGCGCGCCTTCAGCTTGCTTGAGGCAAGCGCGGATGCGCCGTCCGTGCTCGATGCTCTTGCGGGTGTTTTCATCCAGCCGGGCGCCGAACCGGGCAAAGGTCTCAAGCTCCTCGAACTGCGCGTAAGCGAGTTTGAGGTCGCCGGCGACGGCACGATAGGCCGCGCGCTGCGCTTTGCCGCCGACGCGCGAAACGGATTTACCGACATCGACGGCAGGCAGCACACCCAATTCAAACAGTGACGGTGAGAGATAGATTTGCCCATCCGTGATGGAAATCAGGTTGGTCGGAATGTAGGCAGAGATGTTCTGCGCTTCGGTTTCAATGATGGGCAGCGCCGTCAGGGAGCCGCCGCCGAGTTCCTTGCGCAAGTGCGTCGCACGTTCAAGCAGCCGCGCGTGAATGTAAAAGATGTCGCCGGGAAACGCTTCGCGACCGGGCGGCCGACGCAGCAGCAAAGACAGCTCGCGGTAGGCGCGCGCGTGATGCGTGAGGTCGTCATAGACAACCAGCACATCGCGGCCTTGCGCCATGAAATGCTCCGCGATGCTGGTCGCGGCGTAAGGCGCGATGAAGGCAAGACCTGGCGGGTCATTGCCTTCGGTCACGACGAGGACGGTGTAATCCATCGCGCCCTTTTCCCGCAAGGTTGCCACCGCCTTCGCGACGGCGGATGCGCGCTGACCGATGGCACAATAGACGCACAGCACATTTTGGTCGCGTTGGTTGAGGATGGTGTCGATCGCGATGGCGGTCTTACCCGTCTGGCGGTCGCCGAGAATCAACTCACGCTGGCCGCGTCCAACCGGAATGAGCGCGTCGATGACTTTCAGCCCGGTCTGGAGGGGGACCGTAACCGGCGCGCGATCCATGATGTGCGGCGCCGCGCGTTCGATGGGCAGGCGCTTGCTGGCGGCCACAGGGCCGTTGCCATCGAGTGGTCGGCCAAGCGGGTCGATGACGCGGCCGAGCAACTCATCGCCCACAACCACGTCCATGACCCGGCCCGTGCGCTCGACTTCATCGCCCGCGTGCAGATGCCAGTACTCGCCGAGCAGCACGACACCGATTTCAGCCTCGTCCACGTTGAAAGCCATACCGAGCAAATCGCCAGGAAACTTCACCAACTCTTCAAAGCCGACAGCGGGGAGTCCAGACACCTTGGCGATGCCGGTGGCGATGCTGGTAATCGTGCCCACCTCTCGCGGCGTCAGTTGCGGCGTGAATGATTCACGCACCTCGGCTATTCCCGAAAATGTTCGGTCGAAAACACTCTGCAAGCTTTCAGGCTCGGCGCTCATTGGTGCTTCGTTCCGGGCTTGGGTTCAGCAGGCTTTGATATAGCTTTGACCTCCAACTTCGGCGCCGGTTTGGGTTCCGGCTTAGGCTGGGCCTTCGCCTGAGGCTCGGTTTTCGGCTCCGGTTTGTCCTTTTCTTTCAGAAGCTCACCGACGCCCTTTTCCAGAGACGCGAGGTAATCCGCGATACTCCAGCCTATCTTTTGACCATTCGTTGTGAGCTCGATCCCGCTCACCAGGTCCGGTGCGGTCTCGAACCGGACATGGACTTCGCCCGAGAAGGTCTCGTTGAGCGCTTTTTGGATTGCCGCACGTTGCGCCGCAGGAAGGTCAAATGCACTGCGCACGATGGCGGGCTCAGCTCCTGTCTTGAGGGCCTCGCCGAGGCCCTCCTTTGCCTTGACGTCCATCGCGCGCAAGCGGCGGATAAACACCTCGCTTATGCGTTCCTCCAGACTTGTCGTTGCAAGATCCGTCAACGCCTTTTGCGCGATGGCGAACACTTCCTGCTGGGTCCGGCGGCGGATGGCTTGATTGAGGTTGGCGGCGTCGTTTCGCAGCGCCTCCTGTCGCTTGGCGCTCAGTGCATCGGCCGCCTTGCGTGCTTCGTCGAGCAGTCGCTGGCGTTCGGCTTTTGCTTCGTCCGTCGCCTTGCTCAAAAGGGTAGCGCGCTGCTGGTCGAACTCGTCGTTCTTGCGCTGGAACTCATCGCGCTCTTTTTGCGCTTCGGTCTTTTTTGCATCAGCATCCGCAAGCTCCGCTGCGATCAACTTCTCGCGCGCGTCCACAGCGTTGAGGATCGGCTTGTAAAGATAGCGCTTCAGCAACCAGACCAGGATGATGAAGTTGAGCGCTTGCGCACCGACAGTGAACCAATCGATGAGCATGAATTATTTTCCAGCGGTTTGGGCGATCACGTGATTCCAGAATGGATTGGCAAAAATGAGAATCATCGAGACCACGAAGCAGTAGATCGCAATGGACTCGATCATTGCCAACCCAACAAACAAGGTGCGTGTGATCGTCGTTGCGGCATCGGGCTGCTGCGCCAGCGAGCTTAGTGCCGTAGCGACCGCACGCCCTTCGCCGAGCGCAGGTCCGATCACCCCCCAGACCAATCGTCAGCCCCGCAGTCACGATTGAAGCGATGGCAATGAGGGTCATGTTGTCCATGGTATTTCCTCTTCGTTGCTCACGCTTTGATGCTTTGCAGCGGTTTGGGCTTCAACTTGCGGCCGCGCGTTGCGGCTGCGATGTAAACTGCGGCCAGGATGCTGAAGATGTAGGCCTGCACCATGCCGGTGAGCAGGCCAAGTGCACTCATGGCGATCGGGAAAATGAAGGGCGTGATGGTTAGCAGAATGGCGAGAATCATCGTCCCGCTCATCATGTTGCCGAACAGGCGGACCGCTAGGGCCAGCGTGCGCGACAGTTCGCTGATGACGTTAAACGGCAGCATGATGATCGTCGGCTCCGCATAGGATTTGAGGTATGCGCCCAGTCCCTGCTCCTCGATGCCGAAAAACGGCACCGCCACCGACACGCACAGCGCAAGCGCGGCGGTGGTCGAGAGCGACCCCGTCGGCGGCTCGTAGCCGGGTATAATGGTACAAAGGCTTGCTAATGCGACAAACAGAAAGAGCGTGCCCAGAAAGCCGATATACTTCTTCGGGTGTTGGAGGCCGACATCTTCGATTTGCTTCTCGATACCAGTGACAACGATTTCGAGCAGGTTTTGCCAGCGCGAACGTTTCAGTTCCGTAGAAAGATTGCGCGTAACGAGCTTCGAGCCGACGGCCAGCACGAACATCAGCGCCCAGGTGAACACAATCGTGCCGTTGAGTTTGAGAAACCCATGCTGCCAGAAGATCATCTCATCAGGACTAAGGCGCATAGCTGGTCTCCGCCGCCCGCGCGTCGTGAGGTTCGACTGGCGGGCGGGTCAGCCTTTTCACGATGAAGCGCGCCAGGACAAAGCCGAGTAGACACAGCAGCCAACGCTGCCAATCGTCGCGCCCGACGAAATAAAATCCAGCCAGGGCAATGCACATCCGCAGCAGCATGCTGCCGAAGAACCACAGCGCCGGGCTGTTCGGACGAGACACCTTTAATTACCGTCCACCAGAGGCCACCGAAGAAAAGCACGCCTAGCAACAGGCCTGCCGCCAATGCCGCCAGAAGCAATAATTCATTCATCGTGATCCTCCTGTTCGTCCCGAATCGCCTTGTCTTCCTTGGCTACCCAATGCCAAGCGTTGAAACAGCCGATGGCGAGTCCGGCCACCAACAGCGCCAGCGTCCACGCATGACCGCCCGGATAATGCCGGTCCAGCCACATACCGAGCGCTGCACCCAGCAGTGTCGGAATCACTACCGACCAGCCGATCAGCCCCATCATCCCCAGGCCGAACCAGACGCCCTGTGCGGAGTTACGCCGCGCCTTGAGCTTGCGTGTCGCCTTCGCCCCGACCTCCTCACTGAGCGATGCCTTCGGCTTCGCTGGCTTGTTTTGAGGTTCAAAGGTCATGGTGAAGGCTCGCCATGCGGCGGATGAGATCGCTTTCCATCTTTGCCAACACCGAGCGCACGCTTTGCTCGTGCTCATCCAGAGTCAGAAACTCTCGCTCCACTGCCTCGCGCAATTCACTGAGTTTGGTACCACCTAGCGCCCGACGAACGGACACCAGCACGTCCGGACCGGTCTTGATGAGCACTCCTTCATCCACGGCCACAAATACTTCGCCGTCAGATTCTGTTTCGTAGGTTAGAATCCCCGGCGCCAGCGCCGCGACGCAGTCCAGTCGGCGCGGCAGGATTCCAAACGACCCGTCGCGCGTTTCCGCGACAATGCGCGACACGCCAGTTTTTTCGTCAAAAATCTGGAACGGCAGGAGCACCTTAAGATTCATGGACGCCGCCGGCATGTTCGAGGTTTGGTTGAGGTTTCGCGCCGCCATTGGGCCGAGGCTCTGGTGTGTCTTTGTCCTGCAGCCCGGCAACATCCTTCGATCCAAGCTCGGCTGTGGGCGTCAGGGGTTTTGCTTTTGCCTTCGCTTCGTCAATCGTCCCGATCATGTAGAGCGCGCTTTCCGGATAGTCTTTGAACTCATCGTTCAGGATGCGCTCACATCCATCCAGCGCGTCATCGAGGCTTACGAGCTTTCCTTTGAGTCCGGTGAACTGTTCGGTCGTGAAAAATGGCTGGGTGAGGAACCGTTCCAACCGGCGGGCACGGACGACCACGTTGCGGTCCTCCGGCGAGAGCTGCTCCAGGCCGAGCATGGCGATGATGTCCTTGAGCTCGGCGTATTGCGCGAGCGTGCGCCGAATTTCCTGCGCCAAGCCGTAATGACGCGCGCCGACGATCCCCGGCGTGGCCATCTTGGAGCTCGATTGTAGAGGGTCGATAGCTGGAAAAAGCCCCTCGCTTGCCCGCTTACGCGACAGCACGATCGACGCCGAGAGATGCGAGAACGTATGAACCGCCGCAGGATCGGTGAAATCGTCAGCCGGCACATACACCGCCTGAATTGAGGTGATGGCACCGGTATCCGTGTTGGCGATGCGCTCTTCCAGCCCCGACAGCTCAGTGCCCATAGTCGGCTGATAGCCCAGCCGCGATGGCATCTGGCCCATCAAGCCAGAGACCTCCATGCCGGCCTGGATGAAACGAAAAATATTGTCGACAAGCAGCAGCACATCATGGTGCTCGTCGTCGCGGAAATACTCGGCCATCGTAAGTGCTGCATGCCCGACGCGAAAACGGGCACCGGGGGGCTCGTTCATCTGACCAAAAAGCATCACCATGTTCGGCAACACGCCGGCTTTTTTCATCGCGTCGTAAAGCTCCTCACCCTCACGACAACGTTCGCCAATGCCGCAGAAGATGCTGATGCCCTCGTGATGACCGATCATGTTGTGGATCATTTCGGTTAGCAGCACTGTCTTGCCGACTCCCGCCCCGCCGAAAAGTCCTGCCTTGCCGCCACGCTCAAGCGGCACGAGGACATCAATGACCTTGATGCCCGTCTCAAAGACTTCCGACTTGGTGGAACGGCGCGCCAGCGACGGCGGAGCCTGATGCACAGAACGCCATTCGACATCGGACAATGCCGCTTCGCGATCTATTGTGTTGCCGAATACGTCGAACATCCGTGAGAGAACCGCCTTGCCGACCGGTGCCTTCAACGGCCCTCCTGTATCCTCGACGGCCATTCCGCGCGCGAGGCCTTGTGTGGGAGTCAACGCAATCCCGCGGACGTGATGCGCATCCTGTTGCGCCAGCACTTCGATCACGATCTGTTTTTCAGCTCCAGTGCGCAGCACCGAGTAGATCGGCGGCAAATGGTCATCAAACCGAATATCCACGACACTGCCGCGCACCGAGACGATGACGCCGAGATTCGACAAACCGGGTTTTGTTTCCATATTTGCTCACGCTGATCCGATTCGGTTCGATTCAGTCCATACGCACCTTCGCGATCCATCGGTTTGGTTTTGCTTCTGTCGGTTGGAGTCTGGAACGGATGGCATGAGATTCCTGATGAGGGTGCTTCGTGTTTGCTCATCCTCCGCCTACTGAGCCGCTAAATGAGCGGCGCTCATATATTTTCAGTCGAAGATACGTCGAAACAACGCAATTGATCTCAGGTGATCGCTGTGAACAATCATCCGCTCAGGCTTGGCGAGCTTCCACTGACCTTCACTAACTGCAAATTCTACCACGGAACGCGCGGAGCTGGGACAATTGGAGCATTGACGGCGCCCCTACACAGTTAAGTTACTCCGGACGGCCCGCCCAAGTGTCTGATCAAAATCGCACATATTCGAGTACAAATCCCTCAATAAGACTGCAAGCGTTTTCGGGCTTGAGGAAGGACGACCCTGAAACTGCCCCACTCTGCTAAACCGGATGGCGTCGCAGTCGTCATCGAAAGAGTACGCCAATCCATAACATGACAGGGTTCGTCATGCGACGGTCGAGGAGATGATCGGAACGTCCGTTTGCATGAGAGTTCCTGAGACGTCGACGCGTGTACGCGTGCATATATAAGATCCACGGGTTCAGATTATGAGCAATTTTGCACAGCATCATGTTTGGATGGACGTCACCTTAAAGGCCAGAGGGTAGTCCATCTGCTTCCCTCATGCAGACGCATGCGAGGGTCCTCGACCTTGTCTCTGCTGAAGGGACGACGTCGTCCGACTTGAGACGACGCAAGTATCAATACCTTCAATCGTTCGATACTCGCCTCGCGAAACCCACAAGACGCAACAAACTGATTTGCTCGCGCGCTGCAGGCGTTTCCCGATATGCTCATCAACAATTAGTTAGACGGGTCAGCAAGCCCACTAGAGCCGGCCACACCGGCCAAGACCTCGGAGGCACGGCGCGAGGTGCGTACTCTTCTAACCATAAACGGCGGCTCGTCGAGTATACGGTTTGCGCTGTACGATTTGGGCGACGATCCACCGCAGCGGCTGCTCGATGGGAAGGTCGACCGCGTCGGCCTGAGCGGCACGAATTTGACCTTCAAGAACGTAACCAGACAATCCCAGAATAGTCACACCGTCGGTCTCGGCGACGATCGTTCGGCGGTCATTTTTTTGTTGGATTGGCTGGAAACGCAGCTGGCGTTCGCTTCGGTCAAAGCCGTGGGACACCGCGTGGTACACGGGATGACGCACAGCGAACCGGAGCGCGTCACTCCAGAACTGATTGATGAACTGCATCGCATCACGCCATATGACCCGGATCACCTGCCGCTTGAAATCGAGTTGATAGAGGCGTTTCACCGACGTTATCCTTCGTTGCCTCAAGTGGCGTGCTTTGACACCGCGTTTCACCGCACAATGCCGCGGGTCGCAAGTCTACTGCCAATTCCACGGCGCTACGAGGCAGCGGGCGTTCGACGTTATGGCTTCCACGGTTTGTCTTACGAATTTCTCTTGGAGGAACTCGGACGTCTCGGCGACCCGGCGGCAATGAAGGGTCGCATAATCCTCGCCCATCTTGGCAACGGTGCGAGCCTTGCCGCTGTACGCAACGGCGAGAGTATCGACACCAGCATGGGCTTCACGCCGACAGCCGGGTTGGTGATGAGCAATCGCTCAGGCGACTTGGATCCAGGACTGGTCTCCTACCTGGCGCGCACCGAGCAAATGAGCGCGTCGCAATTTCAGGAAATGGTGAACCACGCGTCTGGGCTACTTGGAGTTTCCGAAACCAGTTCCGACCTGCGCGATTTGCTTGCACTGGAATCCAGTGACATTCGCGCCGCGGAAGCCGTGGCGCTTTTCTGCTATCAGGCAAAAAAATGGATCGGCTCCTTCGCCGCGGCGCTGTGCGGATTGGACACGCTCGTCTTTGCAGGAGGCATCGGCGAAAACGCAGCGCTCATCCGGGAGCGAATCTGCGACGGACTGGGCTTTTTAGGCATCGAACTAGACCAAAAGCGAAACGCGAAGAACGCGTCCTTGATTTCGACTGACGGTGGTCGGGTCGCGGTACGCGTCGTTCAGACAGACGAAGAAATCATGATCGCAAGGTCAGTCGTACGCGTCCTCGGCGTTGACTTGCAGAAGGACGGTTGAGGTGAAAGCAAGCGCTAAGATCCTCAATACTTTCATTCGCACCCTTAATGCATCGCGATGAATGGAGGAAAGTATGGCTGCGCTGCGGGTAATCGGCGACATAGGCGGGACCTACGCCCGATTTGCCGTCGCAGAACGCGGGAAGTACAGCGAGCTTCAGCATCTGAGCGTGAGCAAATACGCTACCTTGAAGGATGCACTCGGCGAATATTTGGATGCGCTGCCGCGCGACATGCGTCCCACCAGAGGAGCGCTCGCAGTTGCCGGTCCCGTGTCTGAAGATGAGGTGAAACTGACCAACCTCAATTGGTCTTTCTCAATAGCCGCGCTCAAGGCCGACTTGAGTATGAGCTCACTCGTCGTTGTCAACGATTTCGCAGCAACCGCAATGTCGGTTCCATACCTCCCGGAAGCTGACTGCTATCCTATAGGACCGCCTCAACCGAAGACGAGCGGCCCGGTCGGCGTCATTGGACCCGGTACTGGTCTTGGGATTGGCGCGCTGGTGCCGGACTCCGGCAGATGGATCTTGCTCCCCGGCGAAGGTGGCCATTCAACGTTGCCGCCGGCTACGCAGGCGGAAAGCCTCATCCTTGAAGTACTCCGAACCCATTGGCGGCACGTCTCAGCGGAACGCGCACTCTCAGGCGCGGGCCTGGTGAATCTCTATCAGGCACTCTGTTCGATCGAAGGCAAACGTCCTGATCCATTGTCACCGGCAGATGTGACTGATCGGGCCATGCGTGGAAGCAATTCGACCTGCGTGAAAGCATTCGAGGTTTTCTGCTCAATGCTCGGGACTGTGGCTGGCAACCTGGCGCTCACCATAGGCGCAACCGGCGGCATCTACATCGCGGGAGGAATTCTGCTCCGTTTCAAGGAGGCGTTTGCCTCTTCTCCGTTTCGGGAACGTTTCGAAGATAAGGGTCGATTTCAAGACTATCTGCGCAGAATTCCAACTCACCTAATTCTTGAGGAATCTCCCGCGCTCTTAGGACTTGCTAACGTTCCGCTAGAGCTGTGACATCGTCGTGCTGCCATCGCGGGATCTGCGGCGCTGCGCGCTACGAGAGGAAAGCGAAGTTTGGCGGATCGGGCGTATCGGACGCCCGCCGTCCGAAGGCACTGAAAGACGCGAGCCCAACCGGAGGCCCAATGCAAGTCGTCCTCACGCTCTCCCCACGGGACTACGAAGCGGTGCTGTTCGATCTTGATGGGGTACTGACCAGGACGGCAAGCGTGCACGCTTCGGCCTGGAAACAGTTGTTCGACGGATTTCTCGAGCAGCGCGCCGCCCGGTTAGGCGAGCCTTTCGCCCCCTTTGATGTCGACGCCGATTATCCGCGTTACGTCGACGGCAAGTCGCGTTACGACGGCGTGGCGGCCTTCCTGGAATCTCGCGGGATTCAATTGCCGTTGGGTACACTCGAAGACCACCCTGACGTGCAAAGCGTCCACGGGCTCGGCAATCTGAAGGACCGGTATTTCCTAGAACACCTGGAGCAGCACGGCGTCGATCCATATGAAACGTCGGTCGCGCTGGTGCGCAAACTCCGGGCGCTGGAGATCAAGACTGCTGTTGTGTCCTCCAGCAATAACTGCACCGAGGTGCTCGAGGCGGCGGGTATAACCCAACTGTTCGACGCACGAGTGGACGGGACCGACATCACTCGTCTCGGACTTAGTGGCAAGCCGGCACCGGATGCTTTTCTAGAGGCGGCACGGCGCCTCGGGGCTGAACCCTTGCGTGCCGTCGTCGTGGAGGACGCGATCGCTGGCGTGGCGGCCGGACATGCTGGCCGGTTCGGCTGCGTCATCGGCGTGGATCGCAGCGGACAAGCGATGGCGCTGCGCGATGCTGGCGCCGATGTTGTCGTGACCGATCTGGCGCAAGTCCAGGTCGCAGTGGAACCAGCGTCCACGTGGTCACTGGCGTATGAAGGCTTCGACCCGGCGCAAGAGGGTGTCCGCGAAGCCTTATGCACCCTGGGGAATGGCTATTTCGCGACGCGCGGCGCCGCCGCCGAGGCGGTGGCGGATGACATTCACTATCCGGGAACCTACCTCGCCGGCGGCTACAATCGGTTGCGCACCAACATCGCCAGCCGCGTGGTCGAAAGCGAGGATCTCGTGAATTGGCCGAAATGGCTCACGCTTGAGTTTTGCATCGCCGAGCAAGGCTGGTTCGACGCGCGAACCGTCAAGCTCCGGTCGTACCGCCAGGAGCTTGATCTGCAGCACGGCCTGCTGTTGCGGAACGTCAGCTTCGAGGACGCCGAAGGGCGGCGCAGTACGCTCAAGGAACGACGCCTGATATCGATGAGCAGCATGCATCTTGGCGCGCTGGAACTGACGCTGACAGCCGACAATTGGTCGGCAGGTGTGACGGTGCGTTCGGCGATCGACGGGCGCGTCGTCAACGCGGGCGCGAAGCTTTACCGTAAGTTCAACAACAAGCATCTGGAGCCGCTGGCCAGCGAGGTCGTTGGCGAGGACAGTGTATGCCTGCTGGTGCGCACCTGTCAGTCGAATATTCATGTCGCGCAGGCGGCGCGAACGCGAGCGTTCCTCGACGGACAGCTTCTCGCGGTCCAACGCCAAGTTATCGAGGAATCGGGATACATCGGGCAAGAACTGAAAATCGACCTTAAGCAAGGCGAAACGCTGGTGCTGGAGAAGCTGGCCTCTTTCTATACCTCGCGCGATCAAGCCATTTCCGAGTGCGCGGTGGAGGCACGCAAGGCCATAGCGCGCGCGGGTTGCTTCGATGCCGTGATGGCGAACCATATGCTCGCCTGGAAGCACCTGTGGGGCCGCTTTGACATCTATATCCAGCCAGCCGATCACGCCTTCAAGATGAACGTCCCGATGCTACTGCGGTTGAACATGTTTCATCTGCTGCAAGCCGTCTCGCCGAATTCCATCGGACTCGATATCGGCGTACCCGCACGGGGCTGGACCGGCGAGGCGTATCAGGGCCATGTATTTTGGGATGAACTGTTCATCTTCCCATTTTTCAATTATCGAATGCCCGAAATCACCCGTTCACTTCTGATGTACCGTTACCGACGCTTGGGCGAGGCGCGCGCGGGCGCCCTCGCCGCCGGATACAAGGGAGCGATGTTCCCCTGGCAGAGCGGAAGCGATGGTCAGGAGGAGACCCAGGCGTCCAACCTCAACCCGCGCTCACAGCGCTGGGTACCTGATAATTCCTACTTGCAGCGTCACGTAGGCAGTGCCGTCGCCTATAACGTCTGGCAGTACTTCCAGGTTACTCACGACATCGAGTTTCTGCATTCCTACGGCGCGGAGTTGATCCTCGATATCGCCTGCTTCTGGTCGAGTATCGCGACCTTCAATGACCTCCGCGGGCGCTACGAGATCCGCGGGGTGATGGGGCCCGACGAGTTCCACGACGGCTATCCGGATTCGGCAACGCCCGGCCTCAACAACAACGCCTATTCGAACATTATGGCCGTGTGGGTACTGTGCCGAGCGCTGGAGGTGCACGATCTTCTGTCAGAAGTGCGTCGCGCGGAGCTCACGACGCAACTCGGATTGTCGGCGGATGAGATCGCACGCTGGGGCGATATCAGTCGCAAGATGTACTTACCGTTCCAAGACGACGGGATCATCAGCCAGTTCGAGGGCTACGAAAAATTGCGTGAGCTCGACTGGAAGCGCTACCGGACCCGGTATGGTAATATTCAGCGTCTCGATCTTATTCTCGAAATGGAGAACGACAGCGCCAACCGCTACAAGATCTCGAAACAAGCCGACGTGCTGATGTTGTTCTACCTGTTTTCCTCGGAGGAAATCGGCGAGTTGTTCGGGCGTCTAGGATATCCGTTCGAATACGAAACCATTCCGCGAAACGTCGCCTACTATGCCGCCCGCTCCTGTTACGGCTCCACGCTGTGCCGTGTGGTGTATGCTTGGGTGCTGGCGCGTTCCGACCGTCAGCGCGCGATGGACTTCTTCGCGGAAGCGCTGCAGAGCGACGTGAGCGATGTCCAGCAGGGCGCCACTGCAGAGGGCGTCCACCTCGGCGCCATGGCCGGAACTGTCGATCTAGTGCAGCGCGTATCGACGGGTATCGAAGTACGAGCCGACGTTTTGCGGCTCAATCCGGAATTGCCGCCGGAGATAGAGCGCCTCGACATGCGCATCCGCTACCGCGGGCACTCACTCGATCTGCGGCTAACTCGCGACTCGCTCACGGTCCGCGGGCATGACGATGCGGCGGCACCGATTTCCTTATGCGTCGAAGGCAAGCTCTGCGAATTCTCTAGCGGTACTACCCGTGTATTTCAGTTGAACGGCAAGGCGACCGATAGCGCAATTGTCGAAGACGAACATGGTGGCCAAAAGGGCTTGCCGCGTTCACGGCCTCGGCTGAAACAGGAGAATTGAGCCATGAACACAAGGATTCTTTCTCCGGAGCTGCTCCACAACATAGATGCCTATTGGCGGGCGGCCAACTATCTCTCGGTCGGGCAAATTTATCTTTACGACAATCCCCTGCTGAAGCGGCCCCTGACGCTCGCGGATGTGAAACACATGTTGCTGGGACATTGGGGTACCACCCCGGGGCAGAACTTCATTTACGTTCACTTGAACCGGGTCATCAAGAAATTTGACCTCAACATGATTTACGTCTCCGGACCCGGGCATGGCGGGCCGGCCGTCGTTGGCAACACTTACCTCGAGGGCACTTACAGCGAGATCTATCCCGACATCAGCCGGGATGAGGCCGGGCTTCGAAAACTTTTTATTCAGTTTTCGTTTCCCGGAGGAATTCCAAGCCACGCGTCACCAGAGTGCCCAGGCTCCATCCACGAGGGTGGCGAGTTGGGCTATTCGCTCAGCCACTCGTTTGGGGCGGTGTTCGACAATCCTGATCTCGTCGTCGCCTGTGTGGTCGGAGATGGCGAGGCTGAAACCGGACCGCTCGCCACGGCTTGGCATTCCAACAAGTTTCTCAATCCGGTCACCGACGGTGCGGTGCTGCCAATCTTGCATCTTAATGGCTACAAGATTTCCAACCCGACGATCCTCGCGCGCATCACCCGTGAGGAATTGGAACAATTGCTCCTCGGCTATGGATGGACGCCCTACTTTGTCGAGGGACACGAACCTATGCTCATGCATGAGGCTATGGCTTCGACGCTCGATAAACTCGTCGAGCAGATTAAGAAGATCCAACACGACGCCCGCATTAACGGCAACCTCGAGCGCCCACGTTGGCCGATGCTCGTCCTCGTTTCACCCAAGGGCTGGACGGGGCCGAAGGTGGTCGATGGCCTCCAGATTGAAGGCACCTTCCGTTCCCACCAGGTACCGCTATCTGACCCGGCCAGCCATCCGGAGCACCTCAAGCTGTTGGAAGACTGGCTAAGGAGCTACCGCCCGGAAGAACTCTTCGACGAGCAAGGCCGCCTCTTGCCGGAGCTGGCAGAACTCGCGCCCAAGGGCGAACGACGCATGGGCGCGAATCCCCATGCCAACGGCGGCAGTTTGCTCCGCGACCTGCAGATGCCGGATTTCCGCGATTACGCGGTGGATGTCCCTGCACCGGGCGTACGCGGCGTCGGCGACACGCACGTGCTCGGGCGCTTCCTGCGCGATGTGACGAAGCTGAACAACGAGCAGCGCAATTTCCAAATCTTTGGACCTGACGAGACGCTGTCCAATGGTCTGGAAGCTGTCTTTGAGGTTACACAACGTCAATGGGATGCCGCCACCGTCTCGAACGATGAATTTCTCGCGCCGAGCGGGCGCGTGATGGAAATGCTCAGCGAGCACCAATGCGAAGGCTGGCTTGAGGGCTACCTGCTCACCGGGCGGCACGGGCTCTTCAACTGCTACGAGGCGTTCATCCACATCGTCAATTCGATGTTCAACCAGCACGCCAAGTGGCTGAAGGTGACGGCGCACCTGCCGTGGCGGCGGAAGATTGCTTCGCTCAACTACCTGCTAGCCTCGCATGTCTGGCGCCAGGATCACAATGGATTCACGCACCAGGATCCCGGTTTCATCGACCATGTCGTGAATAAGAAGGCGGAGGTTGTTCGGGTTTATCTTCCGCCGGATGCAAACTGTCTGCTGTCCGTTATGGACCATTGCCTGCGCAGTCGCCATTACGTCAACGTTGTGATCGCAGGCAAGCACCCAGCGCCACAGTGGCTAACGATGGACGCGGCCGCTGTTCATTGCGCAGAAGGCATCGGCATATGGCAATGGGCCAGCAACGATCAGGACTCCGAGCCGGACCTGGTGATGGCTTGCGCCGGCGACGTGCCGACGCTGGAGATACTCGCCGCCGTTTCCATCCTGCGCCAACACCTGCCCGACCTGAAAATCCGCGTGGTCAATGTCGTCGATCTCATGAAGCTGCAGCCCCAAACCGAGCACCCGCACGGATTAAGCGAGATAGACTTCGATTCACTCTTCACCAAGGACAAACCAATCATCTTTGCGTTCCACGGATACCCTTGGTTAGTCCACCGGTTGACCTACCGCCGCACCAACCACGAGAACTTACACGTTCGCGGCTACAAAGAGGAAGGCACGATTACTACCGCCTTCGACATGACTGTGCTTAACGATCTGGATCGCTTTCACCTGGTAATGGACGTGGTCGATCGCGTGCCGCACACGGGTACCCGGGGCGTCTACCTAAAGCAGCAGCTTCAGGACAAACTCAACGACCATAGGCATTACATTTGTGAACATGGCGAAGACATGCCCGAAATCCGAAACTGGCAGTGGGGCGCAAAGCCTTGATCGGCATGCCGGATATGCCCGCGCGTCTTTACTTTATCCGGCACGGAGAAACGACATGGTCGCTGTCCGGTCAACATACCGGGCGAACCGACATTTCCCTGACTGCGCAAGGCGAACACGACGCTCGCAAGCTGGCCGAACGGCTAAGCGCCGTGAAGTTCAGTCACGTGTTCACTAGTCCGCTACAACGCGCACGACGAACATGTGAGTTGGCCGGGCTGGGTACGGTTGCGGAAATTCAACCGGAGTTGGTGGAGTGGGACTACGGCGACTATGAGGGACAGTTTTCAGTAGATATCCGGAAGAAGCGGCCTGACTGGAATCTCTTTCGAGACGGAGGCCCGCGCGGTGAATCGCCGACCCAGGTTTCCGAGCGGGCAGACCGGGTGATTGCTCGGGTCCGAAGGCTCAACGGGAACGTTGCTATCTTCTCGCATGGTCAATTCGGCCGCGTCCTGGCCGCACGCTGGATCGGATTACCAGTAGGCCAAGCTCAACACTTCGTTCTCAGCACAGCTTCCATCAGCATACTGGGTTATGATCACAATCTCGCCAACCAATCCGCTATCGTCCAATGGAATGCCGGCGCAACGAATGTTCGACTGAGCGCGTCGCTGGATTGACATTGGCAAACGGCATTGAATGGATGGAAATCAAACGTCGCGGTGACCACATCGACGAGCGGTAATCAATGATTTCGACCTGCACCCAATTCCACGACCGGATGGACGATCGAAGAGGGCCGGCAACGTCACGCGGCGAACGGAGCGAATTCAGTTCAGGATAACACCCGGTCCATCCAGCATTGAGAAAATTGTGGCCGCCCGTTCCATGGGTGCGCGAGGCGGCAGTCCTGGTGGCTGCCTCTCATTTGCTTCTCCGATCAGGCAGAGATCCACGCGCGTGCCTGAGCTGCATCAGACTGAGAAAATAGCCTGGTCGTGGCTGGCATGAGAAATGCGAAAAAACGCACCGCTGTCTTGATCCAGTCGACATCGGTGACCACGGCGACCCGGTCCCAGCGAGTGAGATGTTCGACGCCTATCTTGAAATCCTCCCATACGGCGCCTGGATCGAGGCCAGCAAAATCCTCGCCGGTTTCGTAGTAGAGCCGGACTTTGGCATGGTCCCGAAGCACTCTCTGGACGGCCGGAACTAGGACTAAATCGTATTCGGCCTTCGTCACCCTTTTCGTGCATCGAAACGCGACAACGTTTCCCGGAAAATCCTTCAGCTGCTCAATCATTGGCGTGCTCCGTTGCGATCTTGCCGGCCCACGAAGTTCTAGACCTCGATCAGGACTTTGAGCGCGCGAGTCGTGGCCGCAGCGCCGAATGTTTCGTAGGCGTCGAGGATGTTGTCGAACTTGAAGCGGTGCGTGATGAGTTTCTTTGCATCAATCTTGTGCGACTGAACGGTCTTGAGCAGCATCGGTGTGGTTACGGTGTCGACTAGCCTCGTCGTGATCGAGATATTTCGGTCCCACAGACGCTCCAGGTGCAGGTCCGCCTTGACACCGTGCACGCCGATGTTGGCAATGACGCCGCCGGGCGCAACGATATCTTCGCACGTGATGAAGCTCGCCGGCACGCCGACGGCTTCGATGGCGGTATCTACGCCGCGACCCTCGGTCATCTTCATGACCTTCTCGACCGCCTTGCCGTCCTGATTGTTGATCGTCGTCATCGCGCCAAAGCGGGATGACACCTCCAGCCGGTTGTCGTCGAGATCGATCATGATAATTTCGGCCGGCGAGTAGAATTGGGCGGTCAGCAGCGCCGCGAGGCCGATCGGTCCCGCTCCGACGATCGCTATGGTCGACCCAGGTTGAACCTTGCCGTTGAGCACGCCGCATTCAAAGCCGGTCGGAAGGATGTCGCTCAGCATCACGAGCGCGTCCTCTTCTGCTCCCTGCGGAATGTGATAGAGGCTGGTGTCGGCAAAGGGCGTGCGGACAAATTCGGCCTGGGTGCCATCGATCTTGTTGCCGAGGATCCAACCGCCATTCAGACAATGCGAATACATGCCACGGCGGCAATAGTCGCAGGTTCCACATGCTGAAATGCATGAAATGATGACACGGTCGCCGGCTTTGAACGCCGTCACCGCATCTCCGACCTTGTCAACGATTCCGACACCTTCGTGGCCAAGAATCCGCCCCGGGGCACACGTCGGAACATCGCCTTTGAGAATGTGCAGATCAGTGCCGCAGATCGTAGTTTTAGCCAGCCGGATGATCGCGTCAGTTGGCGCCGATATCTGCGGCTTCGGGCGCTCCTCCAACGCCTTCTTTCCAGGCCCCTGATAAACCAGCGCTCTCATCGGATGCTCCTCGGCGTTGCAGTTGCGCGGCAAGGAAACACTAAGGTCGTGCGGCGGCACAAATTTGAGTTCGATCAAACGCGGCCCTACCAAGACCATCACGTTGTGTTGTTGGAACTTGTACCTCGCTGTCATACGGAGCAGTCACGTGACATTGGCTGAGTTCGCATCTGCTTACTTCGTGCGCATTCGACGTCTCGGGCCAGTGCTTTTAGGTGGAGCGCGAGCTTGGCGAAACGGCTTGCTTTTTACGTCGGTCGCGACATTCGCGATCAGCTCACCTCGGCTTCGAGCCGAAGTTTCGCTAACTCTGCTTTGAGGTCTTCCATGGCAGCCAAGATTTGAAAAAATAGCACGCCGATGAGTTGGGAACCGAACAGAACTATGCGGCTCATAAATTCCAAAATAGGCCACTAGTGACCAAAACACGTCAGCACCCAAGCCATCCGGCAGCACTTTGAAAATGGGGCAAGCAGATAGGCGTCGCCTTGGGTCGTTCTTGCATCAATTAGGCAGCCTATGAAAAAAAGCCCCGGCCAGTCGTGAACCGGGGCAAAGGTCCAGTGTTACCGGCAACATTACCGGCGTACGCAGTCTAATTGCAGCCAGAGAATGCAACAAGCTGAGGCGTTAATGCGCTGACACGGACGAAATTAGCGAAGCGCATCCTACCGCAAGCAGCGCTAACATCAGTGGCGGGAAGAGAACGGGCGCCGCGTTGAAGCGCAGGAAACGCGCCGGATTGCCCTCTTTGTCCGGCCGTCCAATGACCCACAAAGCCGCGGCGGCGACTAATAGAGTTAGAGCGGTTGGCATGCCTGTCATTTGAAAACCATAACAGGAGAGGACCCGCTTGGGCCTGCGTCAAAAAGGCCACCGTCGGAGACAGACGCGGGCTGGCCTATTTCACCGAGCTATTGAACTTGTTGTTCGCGAGGAGCAACTCCCTCGATCGCTGTTGAATGGAGGCGTTTTTCGCCAGGATGACGTTTCCGCTGATCAACTCGCTCAACGAGTGCGTCTTAGTACGGCTGAGACGAAAGATTGGCTGGAAAGGTCATTTTCTGATGCCTGCGCCGGCGACGCAGATGCGTTCGCTGATGTTGCATCAACCAGCGCGCGCCGGTCTTTGACGTAGCCGATCGGCACGCCAAGCCGCGAAATCGTAGCGACGATCTTACCATCCAGGATCTTGTCACAGCTGAGATGCGTCGGCGTGATGAAAAAGTCCGCCTGTCCCCACCGCTGCATCTGAATCCACCGTAGCCGGATTCGCTTCAACCGGCGCTCGAATGCGTAGCGTTCCCTTTCGAATGAAACGCGCTCGCCACATACCGCGACGGTGTAGTCGCGGGGCGCAGCAGAGCCACCAATCCGCTCGGTCCCATCGAGGTACTCTTCGAGCTGAAAGACGGCCTCGGGCATGATATTGACCCAATAGTCGGTCGCGTAAAGACGAGAAGCACCTTCCAACCCTCCGACAACGCGGTTGTAGTAGAGGTACTCGTACGGATGGAGGCGTAGCAGCACAGTGGCATTCCAGATAAACCATGCGCCCGCGGCGGCGAGCAAAGCAAATCCAAGTGGCTTCCTCCAAGACTCGAGTGTACTCGCTGCGGCATGGATCCCAATGCCAGCTAGGACGGCGATTGGCGGCAGCACGAACAGGAAGTGGCGAAGACCGGTGAAGGCAGGCCCACGGGCAATAATCTGACAAGCCAGCGGAAATGCCACGGTGAGTGCGACGAGCGCGATCTCGCGGCGGCGGGACGGTCCCAAGTCGGCGTGGCGCGCGAGCGGTGAGGCGCCGGCAATCAACAATGCGATCGCGGCACCACTAAGCGTCATCAGCGATACGCGGATCAGAATATAGATCGGCACGTAGAGGCGGGGGACAGTCTCCATCCGGTAGACCCTGCCGTCGAGCAGCGTTTCGATGTGATAATGAAAGTTGCCGAATTCAAACAGACCTCGGACGGGATTGAACAGCGCGAGCGCCGACCACGGCCATGCTGCGATCATGATGAGGTAGGCGAGCGCGAACGCGGGCATGAGATAGAGCGTCGATCGCATAACGAAGACACGGATCGCGCGAGATTGTCCGCGCTGGGGACGTGGCATCACCAGTAGAACTGCAAACGCGGCGTAGAACACCAACAGCAGGGCAAGCACGCGAATGCCGAGCGCACATCCAGCAAGCAGGCCGAAAACCAGAACATTGCTGAGCCGCGGACGCGGCAATTCTCGCGCGATGCGGATCAACATGTAGCTAGCGCCGATCATCCCCGTTGCGAGCGGAATGTCCTTAGTGTGGTTGAACATCCCACCGTACCAGCAGCCGCAGACGGCCAGCGCGACCGCGGCAATGAAGCCAGCACGAGGTCCGCCAATCGTGCGCGCGGTGGCAGCGGTCGCGGCGATGCCGCCTATGCCAATCAAAGCACAGAGGATATGCCTGATATCGTAGAGATCGAACGCCGGAAAGATCTCGCTTAAGCGCACTGCGGCGATATCAAACAGGCCGCCATAGAGGTAGAGGTCACGGAAGCCGAACACCGATCGGTCATCCATGCCGCTTCGGTAATACTGAAGGATCAATTCACCGTAATGATGCTGCAATCCCTCGTCGTTCGAGACCGCGTAATCGTGGAACGTCCACAACGCGATCGCGGTGAGGATTGCTAGCAGCAACGCAGTTGCGAGATCGAAGGCGTCGATCCGGCGCAGCAACTTTGGCAATATGGTTCGGCTGAAAATGTTCTCGGTGGTATCGGGTCCCGAGCCGTCGGCAATGATCTCGCTCATGTCTCTCTTTAGATGTCTCAAACGACTTTCATTATAAACTTCAGTTGGTTCGCCCGGCGGAGATGTTCACCACCACCGTGTTGGCCAAATATCATTTCTGTTAGCACCTCGCGCGACGACGTTGTGCCACACGAACGCGAACAGTGCGAGCAAGAGCGCACCGGCCCCAACCGGCACTACCAAAAAACTCCATGGCATGTTGTTGACAACCACTACCAACGGATCAATGCCAGCTGGCGGATGAAACGTGCCAGTTAGGTGCATCGCGACCATCGCCAGGCCAACCGCGAGCGCGGCAGCCCAGGCAGCTGGTCCGCATGATTTGACGACAAGTAGGCCAATCACGGTTGATAAGATGTGCCCACCAACTAGTGCGCGCGGCTGTGCAGGCTCTGCTTTGGGAGAGCCCAATACCGTGACAATCGAAGTCGCGAACGGAATTGCGACCAGCGGAAACGCGGTTGTAGCGGAGAATGCTTCCATGCTCGCGATTGCGATGGCGCCGCCGGCGGCTCCCGCAAAGACGGCAAGAAACTGAGTACGGTCCAACATCCCGCTCGAATTATGCAACAGTCGGAGGGATTGAGCCAGTCCGCCTTTTACCCGAGCCCTTTCACTTCGTCGAACCGGGGCGATCGATCCGCAAATGAAAGAGGCCGCCAACTGAGGCGGCCTTAGTCCAGCTCTGCGACGATAAATGGCACACGCTGCGCCATAAGCCCGGCCACGAATGCGGCGTGCCGGGAAAGCCGATCCAGCTTAGAGACTATGACGAAGCATTTGGCAGCGCGCGCGGCGCCAAGTGCAGCCTCTAACTGAGGCCGACGGTCAAGGGCGTCGGCGCCCTTCCCCGTCTCAGCCTCCGCGTATTCGCTGACTATCGCGAGGCCCGCGGCTGCGACGAAGCGTTCGATCGCCGCCCGTTGGGCCTCTGGCACTGTCGTCCATCTGCAGCGTTACCGAGGCATCGCGACCGCGTGAACTAAAACCGCCGCTGTGACCTCCGTTGGGCCAGCGGCGGTTTCGTCTCAAGCCAGCCACGGCTCCTCGGTGGAAAGCTATTTCAGCGAGCTATTGATCGAGTTGAACTTGCCGCTCAGCGTTGTCCCGAGCGTGTTGACTGCGGTGATGATCGCAAGCGCAATGCCCGCGGCAATCAGCGCATATTCGATAGCTGTCGCGCCTGAATTGTCCGAAAGAAAACGTTGGATTAGTTGCATGAGGTGCCCCTTTGCTATCGGAAATCGGAAGATGATTTCCGCGAGTCCCATAGCAAGGAGGAGTTACGAGGTCGTAATTTAACACCAAAAAGAATCTGTTAAAAATCCACCGATTGAACGCCCCATGGCCGAAGGCGGGGGCGCAACGATGCGATCGAGTAGGACCCCCGAGGTCGAGTTCGTCGCGATAGTGCTTGCACAAGGGATCGACGCCGGTAACCCGCGCAATGTCGGGCTCTGGGATACCGTAGGCCGCCATGGCCTCGACCTGGCGGCGCTGGGCGAGATCTGGCTTGTGTGCGCGGCGGCCCATTTATTTGCCGCCGTTGCCAGCGCGCTCAACGCCGACATCGGCAAATGATTTGCCGCCAGTCTCAAGCGTTGCCGTTGCTCCCGTAAATGCCTGCCAGCGAAGAAGGGCGACATCGACATAGGCCGGGTCGATCTCGATCGCGAGGCATGACCGACCGGTCATCTCGGCCGCGATGATCGTGGTTCCCGATCCGCTGAACGGCTCATAGATGGCCTGCCCTCGAAGAGTTGTTCTCGATCGGGCGCCGCATGCACTCGACCGGCTTCTGTGTCCCGCGGCCGTGTCCATCGTCGTCGCGTGCATTGATGGTCCAGAGCGTCGACTGCTTGCGGTCCCCGCTCCATTGCACTCCCGCGGTCCCACGCACGGCATACCAGCAGGGCTCGTGCTGCCAGTGATAGTGCCCACGGCTCAACGCAAAACGATCCTTGGCCCAGATGATTTGGGCGCGGATGTCGAAACCGGCGGCCTCAAGCGATTGCTGGACCCTGCCGGTATACCAGCTGGCATGCCAGATATAAGCGACGGAGCCGGGGAACAACTCCCATGCCTCATGCCAATCGACGCGATCATCGTTGGCAACATGGCCTAGCTTCAGAGGATTGAGGTTTACTCCGGCGCGCTTTCGCCATTTGGGATCGTAGTTCACTCCATACGGTGGATCGGTGACCATCAGATGGGGAAGATGGGGTTTGATCCCAGCGATTACCGATTGCACATCCACTGGCGAAGTGCTGTCGCCGCAAAACAGCCGATGCTTTCCCAATCCGAGGATTGCGTGAGATTGCGCTCTCAGCTCCCCCTGGCCGTAGCAAAGGATGTCCGCTCAACGGCAATAGGCGGACGTCAAACGATTACGGCGGTACGTCTGCCATGGGCCATGAGCCGACCTCGGAGCCCACGGCATTATTGCAACCAAAACCGAATTGGCGCATTCTAGGCTGGAAATGCATGGGGATGGGGTTCCCCAAAACCGCTCGTCTTCGAGCTGATGACCCCTACCGTATTTAATGCGGTGGGGCTCAGTTGCGAACCCGCCGCAGTGGCGGGTTTTTTTATGCGCAGGACGAGCTCATGAATAATATTTGGCTGCAATCGGCGCTGTGGATGGCGTTGGCATTCGTCGCCGCGCTTGGCTCACTTTGGATCACGATTTCGGCCGCACTCTTCGAGATCGTTGTCGGCGCCATCGCAGGCAACACGATAGGATTAGAGCTGTCACCCTGGATCAACTACA
Organism: uncultured Alphaproteobacteria bacterium; assembly: GCA_963763485.1. Classification (GTDB taxonomy): domain Bacteria; phylum Pseudomonadota; class Alphaproteobacteria; order Rhizobiales; family Xanthobacteraceae; genus CAWCKS01. Next base: position 225,042 of record CAVXOW010000006.1, read on the forward strand.
TCGCCGGCGTTGGTGCAGTTGTTCTGACATTTCTTGCTGGCACTGACATCGATCCTCATGTCGTCAAGAAGCATTTCGCCTCAAGCATCTCAATCGGGCTGATGGGTTTTTTCGCCCCTTATCTGGGCTGTCTACTTCTGGCTCGCTATGGGCTTGGCTGGCCGTGGGCCCAAGCGCAGATCGGTGGCATAGCGCTCTCAACGACATCGGTCGCAGTCGTATACGCCGTGATGGTGGAGACAGGATATAACCGCACTGAACTCGGCAAGATCATTTTGGCTGCCTGCTTCATCAATGACATCGGCACCGTTCTGGCACTCGGCCTCGTCTTCGCGAACTACAATCTTTACCTTGCACTGTTTGTCGCCGTTACGGTTCTCGTCGTGGGATTGCTCCCCTGGATCGTGCCGCCAATATTTGCGATGTTCGGCAAACGGGCGAGTGAACCCGAAATCAAGTTTCTGTTCTTGGTGCTGTTTTTCCTAGGTGGTCTCGCAACCGTAGGGAAAAGCGAGGCTGTGTTACCGGCATATCTTGTTGGAATGGCATTGGCGCCGTTCTTCATGAAAGAACAAGAGCTTCAGCGCCGCATACGGGCGATCTGCTTTGCATTCCTGACGCCGTTCTATTTTCTCAAAGCTGGCTCGTTGATTGAAGCAAAGTCACTTGTCACAGGGGCGGCGCTTATCGGTCTCTTTCTCGGCGTGAAGATGCTGACCAAATTCTTCGGCATTCTTCCTTTGACGCGCTATTTCAGGTTCAAATCAGGCGAAGGCATGTACACCACGTTGATGATGTCAACGGGACTGACCTTCGGATCAATATCCGCCCTGTTTGGCCTGACCAATCACATCATTGACCAAACTCAATACAGCATCCTGTTGACGGCGGTCATCGGGAGTGCCGTGGTGCCCACGTTGATCGCGCAGGTATGGTTTCAACCACATTTCGAGCCATTGGAGGAAGACGCTTAGTAGCAACTGTGCCGCTGAGGCTCAGTAGAAACACAGGGGAAATGCCATGCAGGTTCCAAAGGACGCGGTGCTGCTGCGGATTTTCTTCGGTGAGACCGATCGCTTTCAAGGTCACCCGCTCCATGAAGCCATCGTTCTGAAAGCACGCGAATTACACTTGGCTGGCGCGACCGTCTTACGAGGGCCTGTAGGGTTTGGGCATTCCAGCCGCCTCCACACCCCAAAAATGCTTAGGCTCTCATCTGACCTACCGATGGTGATCGAAATCGTGGATACCGAGGCGAAGGTCATGGGCTTCCTTCCAGTGCTTGACACAATGATGTCGAGCGGTCTGGTCACCTTGGAAAAGATTCAGGTCCTTCAATATGGAGCTGAGGGTCTGAGGCAGCGTGCAGGCTTGGAGCATTAAGCGGGCGGATCCCGAAACTGGGCGCCCGCAAATCAAAAGGGACGACCCATAAAGAGCCGCTCTAAACAAAAGCCCCGGCTCGATTTGCGAGGCCGGGGCACGGGCGCAAGAAGGGGACGCGCCCGAGGCCTCATCCTAAACAGAAACCAGTCCCGTTGCGCGCACACGAACCCGTGAGGAGGAGTGTGATTGTCGAGTTCTTGTACGCCGTGGACCGCACCAGCGACTTCCGCCTTGGGTCAATCTCGACCGCATCAACATGCTCGCGCTGAGTTCGCTTTGCCCCCGAACTCAGACATTGTTGGCGCCTGCCGACATGTCTCGAAGGTGCCGACCGGACATTCAATTGGCTTTAACGCCCCTAGATTTCAGGCTAGGCTTGACGCCAGATACCTATAGCCTGCGAACTTGAAAACATCGCTCTGAGGTTACGGCAATGGCCGAGAAACTCGACATTGGTGCTTCGTTTCCCGAAATCAAGGTTGCAGTGACATCAGGCGGATCCATCGTTCTGCCGCTTGGGCTCGACGGACGCTACAAGGTCATCCTGTTCTACCGCGGCCATTGGTGACCGTATTGCCGCCGGCAGTTGGTCGGCTTCAATAATCTGCAAGCAGAACTCGACGCGCTCGACATCAAGGTCTTCGCGGCAAGTGTGGACTCAATCGACCGGGCCAGCGAAGTAGCAAATGAGGTGTATTTCCCAATTGGTTACGGCCTGACGCGTGAGCAGTCGGAAATGGTCGGTGGCTGGCATATGAGCCAGCGAGATGCGGTGCAGCCATCCGAATTTTTGCTTGATGCCAGCGGAAAGGTTGTCGCATCGAGTTACAGCGCAGGACCGATCGGTCGAATTGACGCGGCAGATGTGATCAAGCTGGTCAAATTATACGATTTGCGGAGATAGATTTCCCGACGCCGCCGGCGATGGTCAGCTGATCTCCCGACCGCAGACATTGAAACGTCAGGTCAGTGTATCCGTTTGGTGCCAACTGCAGGCAAGCGGTGCGCGCTCGCCGCAAATGACTGCCATCGCACAGACATTCTCAGCGCACCGCAGCACTCAAGTTTCGATCATTCAGGCCTGAACAGTCAGAATTTCGCCTAGCGGCTTCTTGATCTTGGCAGCTGCCGGAACTGTCGCATGTTCGGTTGGATGCCCGACGGCCAAGATCATAAGCGGTTTCTCGGAGGAAGGCCGGCCCAGCAATGCGTTCAAGAACTTCATTGGATTGGGCGTATGGGTCAGTGCCGCGAGACCGGCTTGATGCAAGGCCACCAGGAGAAACCCGGTCGCGATTCCTACGCTTTCTGGAGCGTAGTAGTTCTTGAATCGGGTGCCGTCGTCGAAGCTGCCCCACCTTTGGGCAAATACGACAATTAGCCAGGGCGCAATGTCCAGGTGAGGCTTTGCTCCCTTGATCGAACAACATCGTTCACTCGATCAAGGATTCTCATCTGTTCGCACACGCGACGAAAATCCACCAAGCCCCGGTCAACCAACTTGGACCGCTCGGACAGAGGTCTGCGATCCAAACCGACGACTTCGCTCTTCGTAGGCGGGCTCGGCAACCATTGTTCGTCGTTCATTGGTGAGGTCCGCTTCATGCCGACAGTGAGATCGGATCGGAAATATCACGGCTCTTGTTCCGCACATTCCCGATCTTCGCCCTGTCAACCGGCCAGATCTTCAACGCTTCATCGGGACATGGCATCAGGAGCGCTTTCAACTCGTTGGGCGTAGCGCTCTGCTCTCCAAGCCATCGCGACCAGGTGTCAGGCGCGAGAACCACAGGCATCCGATCATGGAGCGCGCCGGCGATTTTGTTCGGTGGGCACGTGATGATCGTGCAGCTCTTGATGTGCTCGCCCTTGGGAGATTTCCACTCGTCCCACAAGCCCGCCATCACCATCAAGTCGTCGTCGGCCATTCCGATGGCGTATGGCTGCTTCTCCGGCTTCTTCCATTCGTAAAAGCCATCGGTGATGACAAGACAGCGCTGGCCTTTCTTCCAGGCATCGCGAAATGCTGGCGTCTTATCGACACTCTCCGCGCGTGCATTGGTCGATGCGAACCCGACCTTGATGTCCTTCGCCCACCACGGCACGAGACCCCACCGCATCTGCTGCGGGATGCGCTTATCGTCCTCACGAACAGCAACAAGCATTGGATCGGTCGGGCATACATTCCACGATGCCGGGACGTTCGGGACCGCCGCAGCTTGATCGAACTTCAGCTTGATCCTGATCTGCGAGAAGTCAGTCCCGAGGCGTACGCGCCCACACATGTTCAAACCTCACTTGCTGAAGTCATACCGGCTGGCCCGTTGCTTTGCGGTTCGTCCCTTATACCATCGCGTCCAGTGCTTGCCGCTCCCGAGGTCGCGTGGATTGAATGGCTCGCCACCGAATGCGTCCGAGAACGCCTGCGCCTCTCCGCCATCGGCGTCGGTGCGTTAGCTGCTCGCGCCTATTCGCAAATCGGCCTGCCGCTCGCGCGCTTGATCGAATGCATTCCCTAGCAGGCCAGGGGCACCTTCATGACGTCATGGCGAGGATCGTCGCCCGGCTCGGCTGCCGCGAATATTAGACGACGGCCTCAGCCCGACGCACTGTTCCTTAACTCCGGCACGTTAGCCTCAGCTCGTCGCGGGTCTTGTTTTGCGTACCGCGACCTTTCTGGATTGCATCAACAGCCCGCTGGTGGACCTCACCGGCGGGTTTTTTCATCGATAAGCAAATGCCGACTGGAATTGTGAAGTGGTTTGATCTGGGGATAGGTTACGGACTCATTCAACCAGATAGCGGTGACCGAGAGGTGCTTGTGCATATCTCAGCGGTCAGGAAGGCTGGGCTCGGTTCTCTGACTAAAGGCGCTCGGTTGAGCTACGAGTTGGTCAATCGCCTCGGAAAGCAATCTGCACACCATCTGCAGGCTTGGGCGAGCATAGGCTTCGCGGGGGACGCTCGGCTGAATAGAACATCGCCAGCTTGCGAAGATGGGAAGTCTCAGATCGACATCAGGCCCGACGGGACCAAGCGGCTTTAGGCACAAGAGCAGTGACCCGCATTGGACGAATTGTTCCAATGCTTTCAATTCAATGGTGACGCGCTGCCGTTAGGGTGCATCGGCGCGTTCGCCTTGGCCCATCACCCCAAGCCCGGTACGTGCGCGATGCCCCATCGCACTCCTTGCCCAAGGTTAGCTCGGGGCATCAAAAGGAAACCGCCGCTGGCCCTCGCAGGGGGCGCGCCAGCGGCGGTTTCGTCTTTCTATGCTGTCGTGTGAATGTCACTGCACGCGACAGCAGCAACGCACCAGATTCGCAGTTAAGAAAGAATTAACAAGCAAGCGGCCTGAAGCACGAGCACGCGCGGCAACGGGCGGCATTACCAGAAGCTGGGGCATTCCGGAAAGTGATAGCGAGAGGAACGGAAAAATAGCGATTCTCGCCATATGATTGGTTAGCTCAGACCTTTGCGTGGGGCTGGCGAATGACGACGACGTTCATCCCGGTTCAGTCGGTCCACTCGATCAGTCAACGATCGCTCCTGATGTACTGGGGCAAACTGGCAGCTCGTCGAAACTTCCCGCCGCTGGAGGAGTTTCGTCCCGAGCGACGACTGCATGATCCGCAACAGCTCGTATTCTGGAATATCGAAGACAGTCCTCGGGGACACGTCTTTCGCGCGCTCGCGCATGGCCACTACTTCACTGAAGCCTACGATAGAAGTTGGGCGGGAATGACGATGGAAGAGATCACGCCCGAGCCCATGCGCAATCTGATCGTTCAAACCGCGCGAGCGTGCGCCGATAGCGGTTGCCCGTTCTATACGATCTTCAGCACATTCAACGCCGAGGGTCATCAGGTGGATTGCGAGCGTCTGCTGCTGCCATTCGGACGCTACGGAAGTGTGACGCAGCTTGTCGGATCGCTTCAGCTTGTCAGTGCCAAGGGACAGTTCACACGCCGATCCGCACTTGTTGACTTCGGCATGGCCGCGCAACTCACCCTTGCCGGGTTCATAAAGATTGAAGTACCCGAACGCGCCGCGCAGGTTCCAGAAAAGATCGAACTGGAGTGAGCAGGCCCGTTGGCGGACCCCAGCCTGGGCTGTGAAGGCATTTTGGCGAACCAGATCAACTGGATCGGCCACTGCTGCGATCGATCAAATTCCAGGATGCCGACATTTCGCTGATCGGCAACCGCTACGTTGTATGTCTCGAGGCCGCCGCCGCCAATGTCTACTTCGGGATCGATTGTGTTGCAAAACTTGGTTGCGCTGACCGGCGGGCTATTTTTTGCGCCCTTGCTCCGCTGTTCCGTTGAGGATTAGCGGTACTAACGCTTGGCGGAGGCCTAAGCCGGACAGGTAACTGCGAACGGTAGGGCGCGACCGAGCAACTTGACGAGCCGCTTCAGGTTCTGCGCGGTTGCGGTGAGCAGCACCTCATCCCTGGCGCCGCTCAGGCCTCGCAGTCGAAGGCGATCGAGCCTGAGGATACGCTTCATGTGCGCAAATCGCATCTCGACCTTCTTGCGCTCGCGGCGCGACTGCTGAAAAGCTTCCGTATCGGCCAACGCGCGGACACGGTCACGCACATCTTCGTTGAGGTCACGGGTGATTTTGCGCACGATCGCCGTCGTGCATTTCGGCTTTAGAGAACACTGCGAGCAATCGCTCTTGCTGGCCCTGTAGTAAACGATGTGGCCTTGATCGATGTTGCCGGTGCTGGTGAGTTCTGCGCCACCCGGACAGATGTAGATGTTACGCTCCCGATCGAAGACGAAGTCAGCCCGGCTGAAAGTGCCATCTTGGCGCGCCGACTTGTCCCACACCGGTACGTGAGGTGTGATGTTGCGATCCACCAGCCATTTGAGCAGCCTGACCGCACCATAAGCCGTATCGCCCGCGAGCCTCAGGGGCCGCAGATCGAAGCGGCGCGCAACACGCTCCACCATGGTCTGGGTGACGGCAATCTCCACGGCTCGGTTCGCACGAGTGCCCACGGCATCGAGGATGATCCCGGCCTTGTTGTCGATCAGGTAGTTGGCGTCGTAGGCAAAGAACGGGTCGACGCCCGGCCTGGCAACCCACGTTGCCTGCGGATCGGTGAGCGAGACTTCTTTGGGAGGCTTGCGTCGACGGCCACCTTCGCCTGAGCCGCCACCGTCTTCATCATGATCTTCATCGCCACGGGCGGCATCGAGGGATGCGAGGTACTCGCGAACCGCATGGGATGCCTGCTCTGCCTTCGGCCATGCAATCGGCTGGTCGCCGGGGACTCGCTTCTTCTTATCTACATCCGCCTTGATCAAGCTCGCATCGATCGAGAACGCTTCGCCTCCAACGAGCCCGGCGGCAATACACCTTGCCACGACTTCCTCGAAAACTCGCCGCAAGGCATCGCTCTCTCGGAAGCGTTCGGATCGCGCACGGCAGAACACAGAATGATCGGGGATCCGGTCCTCAATGCCGAGCTTGCAAAATCACCTGTGGGCCAGGTTGACCTGGACTTCAGCGCAAAGCCGGCGCTCCGAGCGCAGTGCAAACACGTAGCCCACAATCAGCATCCGGATCATCAGCACCGGATCAATCGAAGGCCGACCCGTGTGTGAGTAATAAGGCGCCAACTCTCGGTGCACCCAGCTCAGGTCAAGCAAACTGTCGATCTGCCGCACCAGATGATCGGGTGGAACGACCGCGTCGAGATCAAACGCATAAAAGAATTGGCCCTGACTGTTCCCACGCCGACCCATCATGCGCCGCTCCCGCCGATGCTCTTTGCAACCGACGGAATGACGGTTCGCGAGTGGCCTCAATCAGTGTTTTGCAACACAATCGGATCACTAGCTGACGCAAAGTGCCTTCCAGTTTGTGGTCCGCTTCAGCATCCAAGTCGGACATAGCTGTACGATCCGTCACCGCCATGGGTCGCGCCTCCGGTTGTTCCGCCATTTCGGCGACGGCGGCGCGTCGTTCGGGTTGCCAATCGGCGGCTCGGGCTTACCGTGCAGCGCATGCATGATCGCGATCCGCGCCAACAGCTTTTACGGTCCATGACCTGATGCATTCTGACCTACGCGGGCCGAGAGGCGCTGGCGTGAGACAAGGAGGACGCCATGAGCAAGGCCTGCCGACGCTGATGTCGATCAAGAAGGTGATCTACGAGACCGGCCTGTCGCGGAACACGGTGAAGAAGGCCCTCAAGACGCCGGAGCTGCCGTCGAAGAAGTACGGCCGGCGCCGGCTGATCAGACGTGAGGACTTCGAACACTGGACCTCGCCGCCGACCGCGCCCAACGCGCAGCCTATGAGCGTGTTCACGCTCGAATCAGTGCGCCGGCCTGAAGCACCCGTTCACCTCGCCAATCGCGTGTACGAAGGGATCGAACCCGATAGTGCCGACGTCGCCGATGTCAGTAACTCTGACATAACTTATTGAAAAACAACGAAATCGCATCTTTCGCAAAAAGACCCCCAAAAACATTTAATCGACGTTGACAGGGACCTTGCAACTCTGATTAAAGTGCGCGAACGTAAACGCTCCCGCTTTTGACGGCGGGAGCGTTACAGACCGAACTTCGGCGATGTGGCATCCGGTCACGTCGTAGACGGAGCCGGGGTCAGCACCTGCTAAAAATCGGCGCTGGGATGTGCCCTCTTAGCTTGGTTGCTGGCCCCGGTCAACATGTTGTTGGCTATAGATAAATGGGCGATGACGCCGGGCAAGCCGGCCTGAATTTCGAAGATATTATCAAAGAGCGAGAGAAACGGCTCGCTGAGCAAGCGGCCGCGATTGAGCGCGAGCGCGCCGAATTAGCTGAGTTCAAGAGGCTGGCGGCAAAGTTCGCGGGTGACCGTGGAGCGCTGCCCAATACGTCCGAGACTCCCCCCGCAAAACAAGAAATTCCGCCGCTCCCGCCCTTTCCCGAAGCGCCGAACCTGGCCGCGCCAGCGTTGACAGGCATTCCTCAATACGATGGGACGCTGGCTGGCCTCGCCCAGCTCTATCGCTCACATCCGAAATCGGCCTATCAGGAACTCCGTTGGCGGTCGAAAACGAGCTACGACGGCGCGATAGATCGCATCATTAGCGACGCCGGAACAACTCGACTTTCAAATCTAGACGCAGCGGGTCTCAAGAGGATGTACGAGGCATGGTGTGCTGGTGGCAAAATCGCCATGGCGCACACGTTGGTTACTAAGCTGCGAGCGCTCTTTACGTTTGGAACGACGGTCCTCAACGATAGCGAGTGCACGCGCTTGAGCATCAACATGAACAAGATGCGCTTCCAGCATCCAAAGCCGCGCGTCGAGCGTCTGACGGAACAGCAAGCAAACCTCATTTGCGACACGGCACACCAAATGCTGCGACCGTCAATCGCGCTCGCTCAAGCGTTTCAATTCGATTGCCCGCTTTCGCAAAAAGACGTCATCGGGGAGTGGATACCGATAAACGAAGAAGGCCACTCAGACGTCATCGACGTCGATAAAGGTATCAAGTGGATGAGCGGCCTTCGCTGGGAAGAGATCGATGAGAAACTCGTTCTTCGCCACATCTCAAGCGCTCGACAACAGCCCTTAACGATCGAATTGACGCGTGCACCAATGGTGATGCGAGAGTTTAATCGGCTTGGTAAGAGACCAAATAGCGGACCAGTTATCGTTTCGGAATGGAGTTCGAAAGCCTTGGCACCCCTCGGAATTCAGACGCTGGTGGCGTCAGGTTTCGGACGTTGCTGGTGTGCCCAAAGAAATAAAGAACATGGATAGCCGGGCTCGCAAATCTTACGTGAACCCCGCCGTTTCAGATCAGGGTGATCAATCCCTCCCGTGGGCTTCGAACATTCCCGATGCATGGAGAAAGCCGAATTGAGGGCGCATTGAGCCTCAGTCGAACAAGCCACCAACTCGGTCCAGCCCTGAATCTGCCCCCGGCTTAAAACCGCGCAGCGATAATTAGAGTCTCATCAATCACTTATCGATATAGTGCGGCTGGCATCCGGCTTTCCCTGCGCCCTCTGATTTCAGAGGCGCAAACCAAGAGCAAAGCTCGGGCAAAACCTGCCGCGAGAATGATGATTGCTGTTTTGAAATCGGAACCTCTCGCTTCGCAGATGCGACCGGCGACCTCGCGCCAAACAACGGTCGCGCGGGCATGGCATACTGCCCCCGCACCAGACGCCAAACCCCTTCAAATCGGGACAAACCCCTTTCCAGGTCAGCCGCTTAGCAGGGACCGCTGGTCACCGCCCTTGATCGCGATTTCATCCCGCCGCCACACTGGCTGTCTGAGCATCGCGCTTGATCACGCCGGCGCCTTCGAGTTTCGCGAGTTCGTCCTTGCCGACGCCGATTTCGGCCAGCACGTCAAACGTATCTGCGTTGAGTCCCGGGGCCGACTTGATTTCCGCGCTCTCGTCGGGGAAACGGAACGATTTTCCGGGCACGGTAATTGGTTTCGGATTGTTCGGCAGCTTCACCTTGGCGAGCACACGCGGGTCCGGCTTCGCGCCCTCCTCTTCAAAAATGCGCTCGACCGTCCGCACCACGCCGCTCGGAATGCCGAGGCCCTGGAAGATGGTGACGGCCTCCTGCGCGGTGCGCTGCGAGGCCCATGCGTCGACCGTCGCGTCGATTGTCTTGCGCAGCTCGGGATCCGCAACGTAACCCGGGCGGCGTCCGACGCTCGGATCGGCCCATTCGGGATGACCCATCAGCTTGCACAGGTCCATCCACATCTTCGGCGTCGCGGGTGCCACCGTGAAGTAGGCATCCTTTGCCTTGAACGACCCGCCGAACCGATCGAACGGCCGCTGGCCATAGCGGCGTGCAATTTCGCCGTTGACCTCATAATCGGGGATGAGCGTGCTCATCATCGACGACAGCACCTCAAGCATTGCAATTTCGATGAACTGCCCCTTCCCAGTGCGTCCACGCTCGACCAGCGCGCACAGCGCGGCATTCGCCGCGTGCACTGCTGTGCCGTGATCGCCGACCAGCACCTGGCAATTGAGCGGCGGCCCGTCCGGGTGACCGTTGAGATTCCACACGCCGCTCATCGCCTGGATGATGCCGTCGAAGGCGACGTACTTTTTCTTGTCGCTCCAGCTGCCGAAGCCGGTGATGTGAACGAGAATGGCGCGCGGGTTGATTTGTTGCAGCCGTTCGAAGCCGAACCCCAGCCGGTCAGGAACACCGGCCGCGTAGTTGGTGATGATCACGTCGGCCCACTTCAACAGCGGATCAAGTGCCTGCTTGGCATCCTTGTGGCCGAGATCGAGCGCGACCGCGCGCTTGCCGCGATTGTGGCAGGCGAAGAACAGGCTGTTGCCGAACTGGTCGACCTGAGCAGCGTTGCGCGCGTGCTCGCCGGTCAGCGGCTCGACCTTGATGACGTCGGCGCCGTGATCGCACAGGATCATCGCGGCGTGGGGACCGGCAATGAAATGGGCAATTTCGAGCACATGGATGCCGTCGAGCGGCCCTTTTGTTTTTGCTGCGGACATGGGTCGTTCCTCGGTGCGATTGTTACGGTTGTGATTGTCAGTGCCGCGAACCGGCCCAAGAAGACGCCGACCAGCCGGAGTGCGATCCCACCTATTTCTAGGGTAACAGGATGGAGCGAGACAAGCGCCGTTCGTGGTCCTGCAGTTGTTCGCGCCACGCAGACCGCAATGCGAAGGCGCGTTTGAGCATGGGCCATAGGCGTGGGATGCCGGGCTGGGGCGGTGGACAATACCGCGCCCGGACGGCAATCTGAGCCCTCAAGTCAAAACCAACAACGCGCCGCGCGCGCTTTCAATTCAAGGAAACGCAGGGGATTTCTCATGCTGAAGACCAGGTTCACCGAGTTAGTGGGCATCGAGCACCCGATCGTGCAGGGCGGCATGCAATGGGTCGGCCGCGCGGAGCTCGCAGCGGCGGTGTCGGAGGCCGGCGGCCTCGGCATCATCACGGCGCTGACCCAGCCGACGCCCGACGATCTGCGCAAGGAGATCGCGCGGGCGCGGACGCTGACCAAGAAACCAATCGCGGTGAACCTGACGATCCTGCCGACGATCAAGCCGCCGCCCTATGCCGAATACCGGCAAGCGATCATCGACAGCGGCATCAAGGTCGTCGAGACCGCGGGCAACAAGCCGCAGGAACATGTCGACGAATTCAAGAAGCACGGCATCAAGGTCATCCACAAATGCACCAGCGTTCGTCACGCCCTGTCTGCGGAGCGGATGGGTGTCGATGCGATCTCGATCGACGGCTTTGAGTGCGCCGGCCATCCCGGCGAAGACGACGTGCCGAACCTGATCCTGATCCCGGCCGCCGCCGACAAGGTGAAGATCCCGATGATCGCCTCGGGCGGCTTCGGCGACGGTCGTGGCCTCGCGGCCGCGCTCTGCCTCGGCGCCGAAGGCATCAACATGGGCACCCGCTTCATGGCAACCAGGGAAAGCCCGATCCACCAGATCGTCAAAGAGCAGATCGTCGCCAATGACGAGCGTTCGACCGAATTGATCTTCCGCACCATGCGCAACACCTCGCGCGTCGCGAAAAACCCGATCTCGACGCAGGTCGTCGCAATGGAGAAGGAAGGCGCCAAGTTCGAGGACGTTCGCGATCTCGTCGCCGGCGCCCGCGGCAAGCAGGTCTATGCCACCGGCGACTGGAAGGACGGCATCTGGTCGGCCGGCCTTGTGCAAGGCCTGATCCATGACATTCCGACCTGCGCCGAATTGATCACCCGCATCGTGCGCGACGCCGAGGACATCATCCTCAAGCGCGTTGGCGGCATGATCGTCGGGCAACGCCGCGGCGCCGCTGCGTAAGGCGTTCGCGTTCTGCCAAGGGAGCATCGGGCTTCATGAAAGCCTATGTGGTCGGGGCCGATGGCCCCGCAATCACTGACGTCGCGCAGCCCAAGCCCGGCAACGGGCAGGTGCTGGTTCGCGTCAAGGCTGCCGCGCTCAACCGTGCCGATCTCGGCATGGCCCGTGGCCGCGCGCATGGCGCGCGCGGCGGCGCCGGCACGGTGCTGGGCTCCGAATGTGCCGGCGAGGTCGTGGAGGCCGGGCCTGACGCAAGTTCGCTGAAAGTCGGCGATCGTGTGATGTGCTCGACAACAGGCGCATTCGCCGAATACGCCCTCACCGATCACGTCCGCGCCTACAAGATCCCCGACGGCTTCGACTTCGCGCGTGCGACCACGCTGCCGACGTCGCTGTCCACCATGCACAATGCAGTCGTCACCGAAGGCGCGCTGAAGCCGGGCCAGAGCGTGATGATCCAGGGCGCAAGCTCGGGCGTTGGCCTTATGGCGATGCAGATCGCCAAGCTGAAGGGCGCGAGCCTTGTGATCGGCGCCTCGACCGACGCCGGACGTCGCGCGCGCCTGAAGGAATTTGGCGCCGATCTCGCCGTTGATCCAAACGCTGCCGATTGGGTCGATCAAATTCTGGCCGCAACCAACGGCCAGGGCGTCGATCTGATCGTCGATCAGGTCTCGGGCAAATACGTCAATGATCTAATGCGAGCGACCAGGCTCGAGGGCCGCATCGTCAATGTCGGCCGGCTCGGTGGCGAGCGCGCCGAGTTCAATTTTGACCTGCACGCGCTGCGCCGCATCAAATACATCGGCGTGACCTTCCGCACCCGTAACGTCGAGGAAATCCGAGCGATTTCCGAGAAGGTCCGTGCCGATTTGTGGCCGGCGGTCGTTTCCGGAAAGCTTGCGTTGCCGATCGACAAGGCGTTTCCGTTCGCGCAGGTCGCGGACGCCTTCGCACACATGGCCGCGAACAAGCACCTCGGCAAGATTGTCCTGACGTTCGGCTGATACTTCGCGGCTAGCCCGGCCATCCGAGGTCGGCGCCAGCGGGCATGTTGCGGACGACAACATCAATCGCTGCAATCTCGCCGTCGACGACCTTGAACAATTCCATCAGGAAGATGGAGCGCTCGTCCTGCGGCCGGTCCACCTGCTTGCCGTCGACGAGGAGTGAAAGCACGCGGCCGGGCGGAACATCGAACGCTGCGATCGCCCAGACCAGGCCGCGCTTTTCATCAACCAGCGGGTAGCGCCGATCGCGTGCGCGCTCGAGATAGCTGAAGATCTTCATTCCGTCGCGGCAGCCCCACGGCAACCCCACCCGGGGATTGTTCGTTGTCAGCATGCCGTTCTCGATGCGCGTGCAACGATCCGCGATCGGCGCATTCGTTCCGTCCGAGGCTTCCACCGCATCGAAGTAAGCGCCGGCAATTTCGATCAACTTCTCGCGTGACAAATGCGTTGGTTCGATGCGGTCGAACAACGGGTCTGGATTTACAAGGCGATGCACCGCGAAAGCGTTGAAGTCTCCCTTGCGGGCAATCGTGGATTCGAGCTCCGAAATCCGCCCATTGGGCTCGACCTTGATCCGCAGTCCATAAATTCCGGTCGCGTCCCCCTCCTGGAATGTCGCGTGGCAACCGACCTGCCCCGTTGCTTCATCGGCGAATTGCAATCGATACGACGTTGGCGAAATGCCTCGCCGCAATAGATGGTCGGTGCCGACATCACGGCCGTTTTCGGTGGCGCGAGCACGTGCCGACAGGATTTGGCTCAGATCACCGCCCTGGGATTGCGCCTGAACATAGCGATCAAGGGTCGCAAGCAGCGACAGGCGATCAACAACCGTCATATATCGGCCCCAAAACGAGACACATCCAGACAAGTTGCGAACCGTAGTCATTTGCAGGAGCATGACAAGCCGGCTTGTGGTTCACAGTGATTGACCAAAATCAGCAGGCTGCTACACCGCCGCCGCACCACGGATCCCGCGCTCGGTCGAGACATCAATGGCAGGCGTCAAGCAACAGGTTGCCGCGATATCGGTGATCGCTAGCGGCTCGATGGCGGCGTTGAAATTCGTGGTCGGTGTCTCGATCGGCAGTATCGCGCTGATCTCCGAAGCCCTGCACAGCCTGGTCGACTTCGGCGCGACGATCGTGACCTGGCTGGTGGTTCGCGTCTCTGACAAACCGGCCGACGAGGAACATCATTACGGGCACGGCAAGTTCGAGAGCCTGTCCGCGCTCGGCGTGGTCGCTGTGCTCTACATCCTTGCCGGCGGCATCCTGGTCGAGTCCTACAGCCGCCTGCGCGAGGGCGCCGTGCCACCGACGATCTCGGCAATTCCGTTCGTGGTGCTGCTGGTCGACATCGCCGTCAATCTCTGGCGCGCCCGCGCGCTGCATCGGGCCGCACACGACACCCGTAGCCAGGCGCTGGAAGCCGACGCCCTGCACTTCTCGTCCGACGTCCTCGGATCCAGCGCGGTGATCGTCGGCCTTGCGCTCTCCGCCGCCGGCTTCCGTTGGGGTGATGCCGCCGCCGCAATCGCGGTCGCAATCGCGATCTCGTTCCTGGGCCTGAGACTGGCGCGCTCCACCGTCGAGACGCTGCTCGATCGCGCCCCGGACGGTGTCGCGGACGAGGCTGCTGCGGCGATCCGCCTGGTGCCGGGCGTGATCGGGGTCGAGCGGGTCCGCGCTCGCACCGTCGGTCCGACGCATTTCATCGAAGCCGCGGTCAAGGTGCCACGGACCTATCCGATCGACCGTGTCGAGGACATCAAGCGTGCTGCACAGGCGGCGGTCAAGTCCGCCCTTGCCAAGTCCGACCTGACTTTCACCGCCGTTCCGACTGTGCTTGACAACGAGACTGTGCGGGAGCGCATCATGGTCATCGCTCGCAATTCAGGCCTCGCGATCCACCACGTCACGGTGCACGACCTCGACGACAAGCTCGCAGTCTCGATCGATCTCGAGGTCGACGCAGATATGTCGCTCGACCGGGCCCACGGCATCACCCATCGGCTTGAAGACGCAATCAAGGCCGAGTTCGGTGGCCAGATCGAGATCGACATCCACATCGAGCCGCTCGAACCGGAACTGCCGCACGGCGGAGACGCTCCTGCGGAGCGTGTCGACGCCGTGCAGCGCGCGCTGACCGGCATTGCAGCCTCGCTCGGTACCATGCACGACGTCCATAACGTGCGTGTGCGCGATACCGGCGCCGGCCGGGTCGTCAACTTTCATTGCCGGGCCAGGCCCGATCTCAAGGTGAGCGGGGTGCATGCCGCGGTCGACGATATCGAGCGAGCGCTGCGTCGCGAGTTCACCGACATCAAGCGCGTGATCGGCCACGCCGAGCCGGATCGCTGAGATCGCGAGCGCCCCGTTCTCGTTTCGGACTCAAAAAATCGCGCATCGATTCTCTGGTGCGCAACTTTTTTCGCCGTTAACGAATTGTTGACTCTCGACAAATCGGCCAACGTCGATTTAAATCGCAATGATTCGAGTGATGCGGCGCATCCTTCGGGTCGAGGGTCGCGAAGACTTCCCGAGGGGACATACATGCCGCGCGCGCATGCAGTGGATGCGTGCGTCCAATCCGATTCGATCAAAGGATTGGCGCAATCGATCGCAAAACCTGCATACCATCGTCTGCTCACCGCCGAACCGGTTCTGCGCCGTGCTGTCCCGATCCTGATCATCGCATTCCTCGCGACGATCTGCATCGGCGCATTCGTGCAAGTCCTCGATCAGAAGCGCCAGCAAGAGGCCTTCGCGCGACGCGACATCATTGCACTGGCCGATTTGCTCGCCGACCGGCTCGATCATATCGGCGCGCCGCAGGTCCCCGAGCGTCTGCAGGCCCTGCTCCCCAGTCTGGTTCCGCAATGGGGCGCGTTGCGCGGGCGACAGATCCTTGTCGTCGACGGCGACGGCCAGTTGCTGGCGCGCTCGCCGACCAATGTGCGGGTTCCGGAAAGCGGCCTGCTGTTCGACCTGTTCACCGCTCCGCCCGCTTCCACCGCAGTTCCACGCAAGGCCGTGCTCGAAATCGGGCTGCCTGACGGCACCGACGTCATCGGCACAATGCTCGCCGTAAAGTCACTGTCGGTCCACTTGATTGTCCTGCAGGACATGGCGGAGACCTCCTGGCCCTCGAACGCCCCGCTCTCGATCACGCTGTCGGCCACAACCGGCTTCGTCGTCTTGATCCTCGGCTTTGCCTTTCACTGGCAATCGACCCGTGCGCGCGAAGGCGACTTCATCAATGATGCGGTGCGCGCCCGGATCGACACCGCGCTCAACCGCGGCCGCTGCGGGTTGTGGGACTGGGATTTGTCGCGCGGCCGCATCTTCTGGTCGCAATCGATGTTCACGATGCTTGGCCTCGACAACCGCAGCGACCTGCTCACCTTCGGCGAGGTCAGCGCGCTGGTGAAATCCGACGACATCGACCTGTTCGCCATCGCTAATGACCTGATTTCGGGCCAGATCGACCATTTCGACCAGATGTTCCGCATGCGTCACACCAACGGGCACTGGATCTGGCTCCGGATGCGTTGCGAACTGACACGGCCCACCAACGACGCCAGCCCGCACCTGATCGGCATCGCGCTCGACGTGACCGAGCAGAAGAGCCTCGCGGAACGGAGCGCGGAGGCCGACCTGCGCCTGCGCGACGCCATCGAGACGATCCCCGAAGCGTTCGTGTTGTGGGACGCGGAGAACCGCCTCGTCTTGTGCAACACTCACTTCCAGCGGCTGCACAAGCTGCCGGATTCTGCAATCCAGCCCGGTACGTCATTCGAGACGGTGGTCGAGGTCGGCTCGATGCCGCAGATCCGGCCGCGCCTCACCGAGGACTCAAGTGCGACGCCCGGCGGACGCACCTTCGAGGCACAGCTTGAAGACGGTAACTGGCTCCACGTCAGCGAGCGTCGCACCAAGGACGGCGGTTATGTCTCGGTCGGGACCGACATCACGACGATCAAGAACCACGAACAGCGGCTGATCGAGAACGAAGCCAAGCTGCTGGCAACGGTGACCGATCTCAAGCAATCTCAACACAAGCTGGAACGGCAAGCCCAGGAGCTCGCCGATCTCGCCCACAAATACGCCCTTGAGAAGAGCCGCGCCGAGGAAGCTAACCAGACCAAGTCACGCTTTCTCGCCAATATGAGCCACGAGCTGCGGACCCCGCTCAACGCCATCATCGGCTTCTCGGAAGTCATGAGCAGCGGCATGTTCGGCAGCCTGGGTTCGGACAAGTATCACGAGTATTGCAGAGACATCCTGACCAGCGGCCAGTATCTGCTTGACGTCATCAACGACATTCTCGACATGTCGAAGATCGAGGCGGGCCGCGTTAAGCTCGACCTCGAGCCGCTCGACCTTGCCAACACAGTCTCGGAATCGCTGCGCGTCGTGTCCGGCCGCGCCGAGAGCAAGAGGGTCAAGCTGAAAGCTGACTACGCCGACATGATTCCGCTGATCGCCGACCGCCGCGCGTTGAAGCAGATCACGATCAACTTGTTGTCCAATGCAGTGAAGTTCACGCCGGACGGCGGCACGGTGACAGTGCGCAGCCGCCGCCTTGAAAATTCCGTGATTCTGCTGATCGCCGACACCGGGATCGGCATCGCGCCGCAATCACTGGCACGGTTGGGGCGTCCGTTCGAGCAGGTCGAGAGCCAGCTGTCGAAGACCTATCATGGTTCGGGGCTCGGGCTTGCAATAGCGAAATCACTGACCAAGCTGCAGGGCGGCTCGATGCGGTTGCGCTCGAAACTCGGCGCCGGCACCGTCGTGATGGTCACGTTGCCACGCGATCGGGCGAGGTTGGTCGCGAACATGTCGAGCGCGGCCTAACTGTTCACGAGGTCGCCCGCCTCGCCGGCCCGCCACCCAGCACCTTTGTGAAAATCCGCCGCACCTCGGCCTGAGTGTCCTTGACGCGAGCTTCCAGCGTCGAGAAGTCGGGTTCGTCGGCGGCCCGCGCAAGCAGGCTCATCAGGTCGGCGCCCGCCGTCTCGGGGCGAAATCGTTCGCTCAAGCACAGTCGCAGGATTTGTCCGAGATCCTGATAAAGGCGTGTCGCTGGCCTTAGCAGGTCGGCATCGCCCTGTGCCAGAAACCCAAGCCGGGTCGCGCTCTCCAGAACCGGCAGCGTCGAGTTTTCGAGGATGTCGGGATGATCGGCGGCGTGAACGAGCTGCAGGAACTGCGCAATGAACTCGATGTCGATCATGCCACCGGCGGCGTATTTCAAATCCCAGATATCGCTCTCGCCCTTCTCGTCGGCGATGGCTTGGCGCATCTCGAGCACGTCGTTCGCAATAAGCTCGTGTTCGCGCGGACGCGTCAGCACATCGCCAATGATCGCCTCGATCTTCTCGGCAAGACCTGACGGACCGGAAATGACGCGCGCGCGCGTCAGCGCCATGTGCTCCCAGGTCCACGCCTCCTTCTCCTGATAGTGGGCAAACGCATCGAGCCGGGTCGCGACCGGCCCGGAGCGACCCGACGGCCGCAGCCGCATGTCGATGTCGTAAAGCACGCCGTAGTTGGTACGGGCGGTAAATGCGCCGATCAAGCGTTGCGTCAGTCGCGCGAAGTATTGCGCGCCTTGCAGCGACTTCGCACCGTTCGAATCGGGATGATCGTGATCGAAGTCGTAGATCAGGATCAGGTCGAGGTCGGACGATGCCGTCATCTCGCGGCTGCCAAGTCGACCCATCGCGAGAACCGCGGTCCGCTGGTCCTTGATCTCGCCGTGCTGCGCGACAAATTGGTCGAGCACGAGGCGATGGATCGCGCGCACAATGCCTTCCGCGACATCCGCGAATGCGGCACCGGCGAGGTGCGCCGAAACGGTGCCCGACAGGATACGCGTGCCGATCAGGAACAGACCTTCCTGTCCAAACATCCTGAGCCGATCGAGAAACTCCTCGTAAGTGGCGGCATCGGCCAGCACCGCCTGAAGCCGCTGCGCGATCTCGTCGCGCTTGGGCATTGCGCCAAAAAAGCGAGGATCGACAAGGCCGTCGACCACCTGCGGCTGGCGCGCGATCATCTCTCCGAGCCTTGGCGCCGCGCCGAGGATCAACGCCAGCAGCGAGACAAGGCTTCGGTTCTGATGCAACAACGAAATCAACCGCCCGCCGCGCCGCAGCGATTGCAGGAAATGATCGAAATGCATCAGCGCCGCGTCGGGGCTCTCAGAATGGCCGAAGTCGGCGATCAATGCGGGGATCAAATCGGCCAGGCTGTTCCGTGTCGTCTCGGCGTGCAGGCTGCGATACGCGCCGGTGATCCAGTGCTTCAACATGTCGGCAGCGGCAAGCGGCTGCTGGAATCCAAGCCCCGCCAGTTGCGCGACCAGCGCGGGATCGTCGGGTCCGCGCACGAAATTCGGCACCGGCAGACCCGGCGCTCGCGCCGCCTCACCTTCGAACAGCTTGCTATAGTGAGTTTGCACCTGCTGCAGATGGCGCACCAGCTCACGGGCAAAGGCATCGCGATCGGCAAAGCCCAGGAACCGCGCGAAGCGCGCCATTGCGTCGGCTTCTTCCGGTAGCGTGTGGGTCTGCTCATCGCCAATCATCTGTATTCGATGCTCGACCCGCCGGAGAAATTTGTAAGCAGCGACGAGGTCGTCGCGCACGTCGCGGGCGATCCAGCCGCCATCGGCCAACAGGTCGAGCGCGGCCAGCGTCGACCGGACGCGGAGTTCCGGATGCCGACCACCGGCAATCAGCTGCTGCGTCTGCACGAAAAACTCGATCTCACGGATGCCGCCACGGCCCTGCTTGATGTTGTGGCCTTCCACCGCAATATCGCTGTGCCCGCGAAACGCGTGCATCTGCCGCTTCATCTCGTGAATGTCAGAGAGGGCAGCGAAGTCGAGGTGGCGACGCCAGACGAACGGCGCCATCTCGGCGAGAAGCTTGTCACCGGCCGCGACATCGCCGGCGCATGGTCGCGCCTTGATCATCGCAGCCCGCTCCCAGGTGCGGCCTTCGCGTTCATAGTAGCCGAGCGCGAACTCGGTCGACACCGCGACCGGCGTCGACGACGGATCGGGACGCAGCCGGAGGTCGACGCGAAACACGTAGCCGTCGCCGGTGCGCTGTTGCAGGACGCGCGAAATTCCTTGCGCGATGCGCACGAAGAATGTCTGCGGCTCGATGCCGTCCTTGAGCGCGCCGCTCTCGCGATCGAACAGCACGATCAGGTCGATATCGCTCGAGTAATTCAGCTCGCCAGCACCCATCTTGCCCATCGCAAGCACGATCAGCCCGCAGCCAAGCTCGGGTTGGTTTGGGTCCGGCGCAAGCAGCCGGCCGCGCGCGGTCTCCTGCGCTAGCTGGAATCGGACGGCACATTGCACGGAAGCAACCGCAAGATCAGTCAGCGCCTCGGTCACCCTCATGATCGGCCAGACCTCGCCGATATCGCACAGCGCAATCAGCAGCGCGGCTTCGGCCTTGATGTTGCGCAACAACCGCATCAGGTCGCTCTCGTCTGCGGCGACCACGGCGGCGCTGCGAACATTGTCGATGAGATCGGCGAGATGGCGATCGGGGTCGCTCGTCAGAACGCGCTGCGCGCGCTCCGCGCTGCCGCGCAAGAGGTCGAACAGATAGGGCGACGCATCGGCGACGCCGGCCACGATCGCTTGCGCAAGCGGATAGCGATCGATGATGGCCGCAATCGCTTCACGTTGCGGGCTTGCGACATCATCCAGCCATCGGGCGCGAACATTCGCATCGCCAGCTGCGACGGCGGCCGGCCCGCCGGCAAAGCGTGCGGCCAGCGGTATGGCCGCGGGCTCGGTCATGCGGATGGTTTCTCCCCGCCCCGCAGCGGCAGAACGAGCGACGCGACCAAGCCCGGATTGTTGTCGCTGAGCCGGAGCTCGCCGCCATGCAGCGTCGCCACCGCGGCGGCCAGGCTCAAGCCGAGGCCGGAGCCCGGTTGGGTTCGGCTCGCCTCGAGCCGCACAAAGCGCTCGATGGCGCGGGCGCGTTCGGCCTCGGGAATGCCGGGGCCGTGATCGGCAACGCTGAGCATGACGTGACCGGGTTCGCTCCGCAACTCCACGGTGATGCAGCGGATCGACGGCGGCTCGGGCGGCATGGGATCGCCGCCGGCCGGCTCAAGCACTTTCTTGGTCTCTTTGGCCGGCTCACCATATTTGATCGCGTTCTCGACCAGATTGGCAAGCGCCTGGCTGATCAGCTCGCGATTGCCGTACATCGGCGCGCTCTGGGTGCGCACCACCAGCGTCAAACCCTTGTCCTCGGCGAGTGGTTCGTACAATTCCTGGATGCCTTGTGCGATCTCAGCAGCATCGAAATCGACCATGTCACCGCGAGCCTGACCAGATTCCGCGCGCGCAATCATCAGAAGCGCGTTGAAGGTTCGGATCAATCCATCGGATTCCTCGATCGTACGCTCCAACGCGGCGCGGTAGTCCGCCTCGTTCCCTGATTTCGCCAGCGCCTGCTCGGCGCGATTGCGCAGCCGCGTCAGCGGTGTCTTCAGGTCATGGGCGATATTGTCCGACACCTCCTTCAGGCCGTTCATCAGCGCCTCGATGCGTTCCAGCATGGCGTTGAGATTGACGGCAAGACGGTCGAGCTCGTCGCCGCTGCGGCCAGTCGGCAACCGCTCGGAGAGGTCGCCGGCCATGATCCGCTGCGCGGTGCCGGTCATCGCATCGATGCGCACCAGCACGCGGCGCGCGACGAAGATGCCACCGCCGAGCCCTAGCACCAGCACGATCAGGAACGACCACTGCGCCGCATTGGCGATCACACCGACGACGCGGCGGCGCTCGTCGAGGTCGCGCCCGACCAGCACGCGGAATCCGCCTGACATGATCGCAACCCGCACCAGTGCGCGATGGTCGGGCTCGCCCTGTTCGTCGAGCCGTTTATAGGTGATCTCCTCCCAGCCCGGCGCGTCGAGTGCGCCCGGTTGCAACGCGCCAACGTTGCCGGCGAGTTCCTGGCCGGTATCTGTCGTCACCAGATAAAGATTGGCGCCCGGCCTGAGCGCTCGGTTCTCGATCGAAAAGATCAGGCCGCGCAGGCCGACGCGATTGTAGCGCTCTGTGAGTTCATTGATCTCAGCGTTGACGGTCTGGGTAATTTGTTCGGTGACAAGACGGCGGGTGTTCCAGGCGAAGTAGCCGAGCAAGAACAGCGCAAACAAAAGGAACAGGAAGAGATAGACGAGCGTCAGCCGAAAGGCTGTCGTTCGGATGAGCTTACCGAAGGCCGTCACGGATCATGTATCCGGCGCCGCGAATCGTATGGAGCAGCGGGCGATCAAAACCCTTGTCGATCTTGGAACGCAGGCGCGAAATGTGGACGTCGATCACATTGGTCTGCGGATCAAAATGATAGTCCCAGACGTTCTCCAGCAGCATGGTGCGGGTGACGACCTGGCCCGCGTGCTTCATCAGATATTCGAGCAGGCGGAACTCGCGCGGCTGCAGCGTGATCTCGCCTTCGCCGCGCACCACCCGGTGCGACAGCCGGTCCAGCTCGAGATTGCCGACGCGGTAGATGGTTTCTTCCGCGGGCCCAACACTCCGCCGTGACAGCACCTCGACGCGCGCCAGCAATTCGGCGAAGGAATAAGGCTTCGGCAAATAGTCGTCGCCGCCGGCGCGCAGTCCCTTGACGCGGTCATCGACCTGACCAAGCGCGGACAGGATAAGGACCGGCGTATGATTGCCTTTGTCGCGCAACGCCCCGATCACTGACAGGCCGTCCCGCTTCGGCAGCATGCGGTCGACGATCAGCACGTCGTAGTCGCCGTTCGCCGCCAGCGACAGACCTTCCTCGCCATCGAAGGCCTGATCGGCAACATGGCCGACCTCGCGAAAGGCCTTCACAAGGTAGTCAGCGGAATCGCGATCGTCTTCTATGACCAGCAGACGCATGTTGGAGGCCAACTCAATCAAGGCGCACGTCACTCCGCTTCAGGATGGCGAAACGAGCCGTACCGCGCAAGCCACGCGCGGAACCCCGTCCGCCATGCTCACCCGGGAAAAAGAGACGGGCGGCAAAGCTTGGGGGATCTCTGCCGCCCGCCACGCACCTTCCGGCGGAGGGGGGCTATATCCACCGGAAGAGCAAGCGGTGGGGACGAGTTTTGGGCTCGCCCCCAGGGAAGGGACCGTCGGCGGGGGCGACATATGCCGGCGAGCCATTCCCAATTTATGAACTCCCTGCCGCCAATCAACCTTGCCCCAGGGGGAGCGCGACAAAGCGTGACTGGTCGCCCGAGCGAACGCGCATCAGGACACTGTTCTTCTTGTCTGAACGCGCGCTGGCGAGCGCGTCGCGAACGTCGGTCGGCGTGCTAACCTCTTTGCCGGCGACCTCGAGAATGACGTCACCTTGCTTGAAACCGCGCTCGCTGGCCGGGCCGTTGGGATCGACGTTTGTCACCACGACTCCCTGCTTGCCGGCGCCCGCGACGCTCGCCGCCGGCGCGACCGACAGGCCGAGCTTGCCGACATCGGTTCCACGCGTTGCCGCGGGGCCGTTGTCGTTGTCAGTGTCGGCGCGTGCCTGCGTACTGTTCGGCAACGTGCCGAGCGTGAGGTCGAGGGTCTTGTCCTGGCCCTTGTGCAGGACATTGAGCTTGACCGCGCTGCCCGGTGCGAAGCCACCGATCGTGCGGGCGAGGTCGCGCGCGTCGTGCACGGGCTGGCCGTTGACGCCGGTGATCACGTCGCCGGATTCGATGCCTGCGTTCGCCGCCGGACCGTTTGCTTGCGGTTCGGCAACCAGCGCGCCTTCCGGCTTCTTCATGCCGAGGCTGTCGGCGATGTCGGGCGTGACCGTCTGGATCTGCACACCGATCCAGCCGCGGCTGACCGAGCCCTTGTCCTTGAGCTGTGCCACCACCGACTTCACAGTCGACGCGGGGATCGAGAAGGCGATGCCAACGCTACCGCCGGACGGCGAGAAGATCGCCGTGTTTACACCCATCACCTCACCATCCATGTTGAACGAGGGGCCGCCGGAGTTGCCCTTGTTCACCGGCGCATCGATCTGGATGAAATCGTCGTACGGGCCGTTGCCGATGTCGCGGCCCCGTGCCGAGACGATGCCGGCGGTGACGGTGCCGCCGAGGCCAAACGGATTGCCGACCGCCAGCACCCAGTCGCCAATCCGCGGTTGACCGTCGGACAGCTTGGCAAATGCGAAGTCGCTGCGGCCCTCAACCTTGATCAAGGCAAGATCGGTGCGCTGGTCGGTGCCAATAACCTTGGCGTCGTAGGTCTTGCCGTCATCAGTCGTGACCGTCACCTTGTCGGCGCCGTCGACGACGTGGTTGTTGGTGACGGCGAAACCATCGGCCGAGATGAAGAAGCCGGAACCCTGACCGGTCACCTGGCGCGGGCCGCGAAAGCCCGGCATGCCATCGGGACCGCCGAAGCGACGGAAGAAGCGTTCCATCGGCGAGCCGGGCGGGAACGGCGAGTCGTCGGAACGATCACTCGAGTTCGGCCTTCTCGCGGATGTTCACGCGGACCGAAATCACCGATGGTTTGACGCGCTCGACAATGTCGGCAAAGCCGACCGGACGCTGCACCTTGCCGACCTCAGTGGAGACCTGGGCGTGCGCGGTCGAGGAGAACACATTTCCGCCTGGCAGGAACGAAGGCGCCAGCGCGAAGGCGCCGGCCGAGACACCACCGACCACCGTCGCCATCAACGCAACCTTGCGCATGGACAGGAGCGAGCGGCGGGGTTGCAGGGATGCGGACGGGAAGGACAAAAGATCAGGGCGACGGAACATCAATCTCATCTCCGGTTCGATGTCGGATTTTGGACGCAGGAACGGCGCCGCTTCGAGGGTGAAGATGGGATATCTGCCCTTACGCAGCACTGGCTGAGGAATTAATCTTTGGTAATGTCATTGCGACCACCTGACGCAGGGTCGCGGCCCGTTCAAGCGGCGTCGCCGGGTCTCTCGCGGCCCATGACGCGCGCAAGCTCCGCCTGTTCCTCACTGCTGAGCCCCACAGCGTCGTTCTGGGACACGGCGCCGATCTCGTTTCCGCGTCGGCGTGCGTAAAGCACCAGCGCGATCGCGCCACCCGCCAGCGCCAGCGGGGGCAAGAGCCACAGCAGCACGGTATGCGGATTGAACGGCGGCTTCAGCAGCACGAAGGGACCGTAACGCGCCACAAGGAAATCGATGACCTGGGCATCGCTGTCGCCATGCGCAATGCGCTCGCGCACGAGCAGCCGCAAATCACGCGCCAGCGGTGCATCGGAATCGTCGATCGACTGGTTCTGGCACACCATGCAGCGGAGCTGCTGCGATAGTGCACGCGCCCTTGCCTCCTGCTTCGCATCGCTCATGATCTCATCGGGCTGTACTGCGTGGCAAATCTTCGGTGCAAGCACCAGCATCACAACAAGCACGATCAGCCCGATGAGCCGCATCATCACTCAGCTGCCTGCAACGATCGCCCAGCCTTCGCCGGCTGCGGCGCGCCGACTCGCAGGCGGCGGTCGGACAGCGACAACGCGCCGCCAAGCGCCATCACCACCGCGCCGAGCCAAATCAGCAGCACCAGCGGCTTGTAGTACATGCGCACGGCGATCGAGCCATCGCCGTTGCGATCACCGAGCGAAATGTAGAGCTGGCTCAGGCCGCGACTCATCAGCGCCGCCTCGGTCGTCGACGAATCGCGCGTCGTGAAGGTTCGCCTCGACGGCATCATCGTGCCGATGTCGTCGCCATTGAGCCTGACTTTGAACGTCGAAACCGTGTCGCGGTAGTTCGAGCCCTGCTGTTGTGAAAAGCCAACCAATGTTGCCTCGTAGCCGCCAACCATCGCCGCATCGCCCGGCTGCATCGCCAGGATCTTCTCGCTATTCCAGGTCGTCTCGCAAACGATGCCCATCAGCGTCAGGCCGAGGCCGGCATGCGCAATCGCCGTGCCCCAGGTCGAACGCGGCAGGCCGCGAGCGCGCCGCAGCGTGATCTCGAGCGGACCGCGAAACAGCGCCGTGCGCGCCGCGAGATCGGTCAGCGCGCCGACAATGACGAAGACCGCAAGGCCGATCGCAAGCGGCGCAAGCACTGCCCCGCCCCACGTCCATGCCATCACGAAGGCCAGCGCGATCAGCGCGACAACGCCGGCGGCGATTAGGCGCTGTGCAGCGCCAAGCAGATCGCCGCGTTTCCAGGCCAGCAACGGCCCGAAGGGTACGGCGACCAGCAGCGGCACGAATAGCGGGGCAAAGGTCAGGTTGAAGAACGGCGCGCCGACCGAAATTTTATCGCCGGTGATCACCTCGAGCACCAGTGGATAAAGCGTGCCAACCAGCACCGTGGCACACGCCGTCGTCAGGAACAGGTTGTTAAGCACCAGCGCACCTTCGCGCGAGATCGGTGCGAACAGGCCGCCTTGCGACAGCGACGAGGCGCGCCACGCGAACAGCGTCAGGCTGCCTCCGATGAAGGTCGCAAGAATTGCGAGAATGAAAACACCGCGAGTCGGGTCGGTCGCAAACGCGTGCACCGAGGTAAGCACGCCGCTGCGCACCAGAAAAGTGCCGAGCAACGACAGCGAAAAGGTGAGGATTGCCAGCAGGACGGTCCAGACCTTCAGCGCGTTGCGCTTCTCCATCACCACGGCCGAATGCAACAGCGCGGTGCCGGCGAGCCACGGCATCAACGATGCGTTCTCGACCGGATCCCAGAACCACCAGCCGCCCCAGCCCAGCTCGTAGTAGGCCCAGTACGAGCCCATCGCGATTCCCGTCGTCAGGAACATCCAGGCGAGCAGCGTCCACGGCCTGACCCAGCGCGCCCACGCCGCGTCGATCCGTCCCTCGATCAGAGCGGCGATGGCAAACGAAAACGAGATCGAGAAACCGACATAGCCCAGATAGAGCATCGGTGGATGAATCGCGAGACCGATGTCCTGCAGCACCGGGTTGAGGTCGCGCCCCTCGATCGGCGGGTGCGCGAAGCGCAGGAACGGATTCGATGTGGTGAGGATGAACAGATAAAACGCGGACGCGATCCACGCCTGCACGGCGAGGACAAGCGCGCGCAAGGTCGACGGCAGATTGCTGCCGAACAATGCGACCAGCGCGCCGAACAGCGCGAGGATCAGCACCCACAGCAACATGGAGCCCTCGTGATTGCCCCACACGCCGGTGATTTTGTAGATCAGCGGCTTCAAGGAATGCGAGTTCTCATAGACGTTGATGACGGAGAAATCCGACGTTACGTGGGCAGAGATCAACGCGCCGAACGAAGCCAGTGTGAACACGAATTGCACCGGCGCAGTCGACAGCGGGACGTTCATCAGCACGGGCTCACGCCGGCGGGCACCAACGAGCGGCACGATCGACTGCACCAGCGCCAGTGCCAGCGCGAGGATGAGTGCGAAATGGCCGGCCTCGACGATCATCGCGATGGACCCTGTGAGCTTGCCGCCGCGGGCGTGCCGCCCTTGGCGTACTCGTCCTTCCAGTGCCCCTGCTTCTTCAAGGCGTCGGCAACGTCCTTCGGCATATAGGTTTCATCGTGCTTGGCGAGCACGGTGTCGGCGACAAAGGTGCCGCCGGCGTCAAGCTTGCCCTCGGTGACGACCCCCTGCCCTTCGCGAAACAGATCGGGCAGTGCGCCGCGGTAATTGACCGGGATTTTAGTGTTTCCGTCGGTGACGACAAAACCGACCTGGAGATTGTCGCCACGCGTCACCGAGCCCGGCAGTACCATGCCGCCAAGGCGAAACCGCGTGCCGGCCGCAATGCGCTTCTGCGTCACCTCGCTCGGTGTCGAGAAGAACACAATGGAGTCGCGCATCGCGTTGAGCACAAGGCCGACCGCGATGGCGAGCACCACCATCGCACTGCCGATCAGGACCAGGCGTCGCTGCTTGCGCGTCATTTGGTTATTTACCCTCCGAGCCCGAATTGCCTGAGCTGATCGTTCAGCGCCTGCAGGCGCGCGGGATCGCCGACAAACGCGCTTCGCGCGTCGCCGGCCGCGGCGATGGCCTTGTCGCGATCGCCGAGCACGAGATAAGCACGGATCAACCGCAGCCAGCCGTCGAAATCGCCACCATTATGCTTCAGCCGCGCCGCAAGGCGATCGACCATGCCGCGGATGAAAGCCGCGCGCTGTTCATCGCTCATCGATCTCGCGGAAGCGATGTCGTCATCGGGAATATCAGGTGCAATCCGGCCGGTGAGATTTGCCAGCGCACGCTCAACGCCGGCGCGCCAGGCCGCATCGGGCGGCGCATCCTTCAACAAGGCCTGCCACGCCGTCATCGCCTCATCACGGCGGCCATCCTGCTCGGCCGCAAGGCCAAGGAAGTAACGCGCCTTGACGTCACCCGGATCGAGGGTACGTGCGCGTTCGAATTCCGCCGTGGCTTCCGCGGTAATCACGCCGTTTGCCGCCGCTCCCATCGCTTCGCCGAGGTTCGCATGACGCGCTGCGGTCTCGCCATTGTAGATTAGCGCGTTGCGAAACGCGCGCACAGCGTCGTCGTAGCGCCCGAGCTTGAACAGGACCGGCGCCAGCACCTCCCAACCTCGACCGTCGCGCGGACTCTTCTCGAGGTGCTGCTCGACCTGCGCCACGAGCTGATCGAGCGGGGCGTTGGCCGCAGGCACCGAGGGACTCGGCGCCGCTGCGACATCCGCCATGCCGGGCGAGCCGTAGTGCAAATAGAGCGCCACGGACAAGAGCGGCAGCACAACAAGAGCGATGGTTGCAACACCGCGCCGCAGGGAGGTCGAGGCCAGGGGCGGCGGGACTTCATCGAGCCGCGATGCGGCCAGCAGCCTGCGCGAGACCTCGACGCGGGCAGCATCAGCCTCGGTAGCGCCGATGACTCCGTTCGCGAGATCGCGATCGACTTCCGCAAGCTGGTCGCGATAGATCGCGGCCTCCTGTCCCGTAGCCCGGCGCGACGGCGCACGGCTGAGCGGCCAGAGCACCGCGAAAGCGGCGACCAGCATCATCAGGCCGAGCACGAACCAAAGCGCCATCCAGGGAGTTCCGATCGCAAATATCAGCTCAAATCAAGGCAAAGACGCGTGCGTTACACCATGAGCGACGGCCTGACGCAATTGACAATAATCAAGCGATCGTGAGCTTCGGACAGCGGTCGGCCGTTCAGGCAGAACGCGAGGATTTTCGTTCGCCGGCCAGCGCGACTTCGGCCGCCTTGGTCATCAGGGTTGCATAGTCGTGCCCAAAGATCGTCTCGCAGAAGCGGA
The DNA here is from genome assembly GCA_963763485.1 of uncultured Alphaproteobacteria bacterium. GTDB lineage: Bacteria > Pseudomonadota > Alphaproteobacteria > Rhizobiales > Xanthobacteraceae > CAWCKS01. The sequence continues at coordinate 254,552 of CAVXOW010000006.1, forward strand.
TCGCGAGCTCTGCCTGGGCGTGACGGAATGCACGCACTTTGGCATCGGAGTGGCGCAGGGATTCGACGAGCGCCTCGGTTGCGGATTCCAGATAGTGCTGCAACTCGGAAAACGATCGCAACGTAACCTCGCTGATGGCAAGCTCGCTGGCATAGTTCCGGCAGGTGATGACGAACTTGACCAACGCCACCGTCTCATCGGCCTCGCCGGCGTCGAGCCGGGCGCCGGCGATAATGTCCTTGTCGGAGCGATGCCGCAGCAGCCGCCGCACCCGCCCCGGCACGCTCTCGAGCTCCGAGGTAAGCGCGTTCGATATCTCGGCACGGATCGATGACAGCTGCCGGCCCCATTGCGAGTCCGACCGGAAGCCGAGCTCAGAGCGCAAATCGCGCACGCCGTCGTGCAGCGACTTGAGCTGATGGGCGCTGCGGTCGAACTGACCGCGCTTGATCTCGGTACGCAACTCATCAACGAGCATGGCAAGGTCATAGAGCGCCATGCTGACGGCAAGCCCGTAAGGTGTCGCCGCCACCCGGCTCTCTTCATCGGACGACGCAAAGCTTGTGGCGAGCCGAATGATCTGCCATGGCGACGTCATCCGCTGCATGATCGTGGAGATGACGAATGGCAACACTTGGGGGTTCTGCAGCGACGGCAGCTCAATGATCTGGGCTTTGATCGAGCCGACCTGGCTGTCGCCGAAGCTGCTCATGATGCGCGGGATGCGCGAACGAAAGGTCTCGATCGCCTCACGATTGGCGAGGATCGTCTGAACCGACGGCAGATCCTCGACCACCGTCGGTGAGCCCACCCGGCCTAGCGCGCGCTGCCGATCGCCGCCTTGCGATTTCGGCGAGATCAGCTCGCCGATTGCGTCGGCTGCGGCGAGCTGAAAGCGGCGCAGGACCTGCTCCATTTCGCTGGCGCGACCTTCCTGCTTTGCCGAGCCGAAGGCGTCGCGAAAGGCCTCTGCTTCCTTAGGAAGAGCGGTCTGATTCAGCCAGGTCCAGATCGGACCGATTGATGACCGCTTGATTTGGCCTGGACGGACATTGTCGCCATCGAGCAGGAACGGCTCAAGCACACTAAAGACGGCCCGCTGAAGTTCATCAAGGCGCGGCCTGTCATCGGAGTCCGACTTGCGAACAACCTTGCGCAATTCGCCGAGCACGATCTCGGCCACCGCCGTGTCCTCGCCTCGTGCAAGAACCTTCTCAAACTCGCTGGTGAGCAACGCCAGTGTCTTCGGCGGAAGCTGCCGGAAAAAATCCTGCAACCGCTCGGCCCGACTGCCTGGTTTTCGTTGCTGCTGCTCCACCACGTGTCGACCCCGCGCGCCGAGGAGGCCCTCCCAAGGGCGGAGGTGCCTTCGAAGCTCGCTCAGAGGGCGGTCTTAGCAGGCGCGGCGTTAAGATCGCGTTGAGAATTGGTATCGGGGCACTAGCTGATCGCGGTCCAGGTCCCGTCGCCATTCCGGCAAGCGGTCCCCCGGGCGATCTGTGGCCGGGAATCGAGGTAAACGGTGTGAGTATAGCCGCGGCATTGCAGCCCCCGCTGCATATAGGCCGGCCCCGGAACGATGCTGCCGTGGCGGCCGGAGCTCGGATTGCGCCAGCCAACCGGGGCTCCCGGCGCACCCTGCTCCAGCGCGTCGATTTGCGCCTGGTAGGCCAGCCGACGATCCTCGTCGTCCATTGCCGCCCCGATGCGGTTGCCGATCAACCCGCCAATAGCCGCTCCGGCGACCGCAGCGGCGACCCGGTCGCCGGCAGTGCCGCCAATGGTCGATCCAATCAACGCGCCTGAGAGCGCGCCAAGGGCGGTTCCCGTACCCTCCTTTGGCCCGCTGCCGAAACGATCCGCGCTGGCGCAACCGCCAAGCGCAATCGCCGCGCCGAGGGCAACGGCCTTGCCAATTTTCAACATGATTGACCCACCCGGCCGTATACTCGTCGATGATGCGCAGCGCCGAGCCCCAGTGATCCAATGAATGGGGCGAAGGTGGGGCACGGTTCAGCCGGCGGGCAGGATGAGTTCGGCGCGAAGCCCGCCGATTGGCGCGGTGCCGAGCGTCAGGCTACCCCGATAGAGCGCGGCCAGTTCGCTGACGATCGACAGCCCGAGGCCCGAGCCCGGCTTCGTCTCGTCGAGCCGCTGGCCACGTTGCGCAACCTGCGCCCGCTCGGCGGGCGAAAGCCCCGGCCCGTCGTCATCGACGATGATTCGCACCGTCGCGTTTTCAGGATCGTCCGGCTGCCGTTCCAGGATCACCTCGACCAGCACCTGTGAGCGCGACCATTTGCAAGCGTTGTCGATCAGGTTGCCGACCATTTCTTCGAGGTCCTGACGCTCGCCGCGAAAGGTCGCCGGCTGATGAATCTGGACTTCGATGTCGGCGTTGCGATGGATTTTCTCCATTGTCCGATGCAAGGCATCGACGACGGTGGTGACATCGGTCAGCGTCGTTACCGCGGTGAGCCGCGCGGCGATCCGCGCCCGTTCGAGATGGTGAGCGACCTGGTCGCGCATCATGTCGGCCTGTTCAAGCACCTTCAGCGCGAATGGCTCGTCGCGGTGTGCCGACGCCTCATTGACGATTACGGACAACGGCGTCTTGACCGCGTGCGCGAGATTGCCGACGTGGGTCCGGGCGCGCTCGACGATCTCCTTATTGGCATCCAGCAGCGCGTTGGTCTCGCGCGCCAACGGCGCGATCTCGACCGGAAACACGCCCTCGAGCCGTTCGGCGTGGCCAGAGCGGATTGCGGCAAGCCCGGCCGTTATGCGCTTCAGTGGAGCGAGCCCGAAGCGGACCTGGAACAGCGTCGTCAGTAACAAGCCGATGGTCAACGCGACAAAAGTGCCGAACAGATAATAGTCGAAGGTCCGGGTTTCCTCGAAGATTTCCGATGCGTCGCCGGCGACGGTAACGTTGTAGCGGCCGTCGGTGCCGAGATCGACTGGGCGTTCGACCACGCGCAATTGCTGGTCCTCGGGGCCGACCACGTAGCCGAGCCGCAGGCCTGCAGCGTTCAGCTCGATGCCCTGCTCTTCGAGTTTCGGCAGCTTACGATCCCACAGCGATCGAGAGGAGCGCACCTCCGGCTTTCGCGAGTCGAGCCGCGTGATCTGCCAGTACCAGCCCGACAGGGGCAGTTCGAACAGCGGCTCGCCAAGTGCCTGCGAGGTCTTGTCGTCGGCGTCGCCCGGCGGCGGCACGACTTCAGCAATCAGAGTGCGCAGATAAAGATTGAGGCGTCGATCGAACGACCGTTCGACCGCCTGCCGATACACCGACGACAGTGCAAAGCCGGTGAGAATGAGGATCACGAACACCCAGGCGGCGGCCGACATAAAGAGTCGCGTCGCGAGCGAGCTGGTGCCGTTTTGCTTGCGGAATTCGTTGGCCATCGCCGTGCAGTCTAGCACGAACCAGGGGCGTAAGCGGTGCTACGCTGCTTCGTTCGGCGCCGTCAGCAGGTAACCAAGCCCGCGCACGGTCTGGATGATATCAACGCCGAGCTTCTTGCGGATACGACCAACGAACACCTCGATGGTGTTGGAGTCGCGGTCGAAGTCCTGATCGTAGAGATGCTCGACCAGTTCGGTGCGCGACACCACCCGGCCGGAGTGATGCATCAGATAGGCCAGCAAGCGGTATTCGTGCGAAGTCAGCTTGATCGGATTGCCGTCGACGCTGACCCGCCCCGTGCGCGTGTCGAGCCGCACGCTACCGCAAGTCAGTTCACTCTTGGCGTGGCCGGCCGAGCGGCGCAGCAGCGCTCGGATGCGGGCCAGCACTTCTTCGACATGAAACGGCTTTGCCACGTAGTCATCGGCACCGGCATCAAAACCCTGCACCTTGTCGCTCCAGCGATCGCGCGCGGTGAGGATCAGCACCGGCATCATCTTGCCGGCGCGACGCCATGCCTCGAGCACCGACAGGCCGTCCATCTTCGGCAGTCCGATGTCGAGGATCACTGCATCGTAGGGCTCGCCCTCGCCGAGGTAGTGCCCCTCCTCGCCGTCAAAGGCGCGGTCGACGACATAGCCCGCGTCCGACAGCGCCGCCGTCAGTTGGCGGTTAAGATCCGGATCGTCTTCGACCACAAGCAGGCGCACATCAGCCTCCCAGCGCTGTCCGACGAGCAGAATGCCGAATGCGGTTGAACGACCGATGAACAGCCGGGGCAGCCAAAATTACTTTTCCTTCACCTTTGATCGTCCGCTGATCTTGCGCTCGGAGCACCCGGGATCCTGGGTGCGGGCGTTCCGCGCCGCAGCCCGGAGGCTGCTGGCAACGACTAGCATGGCAAACCGCGAGTCGAAAGCTGCGTGCCCGGCCCCCGGAGGTTGACACGCAGCGCACAGCGAGGCTCTCGTCGATACGTGAAGCCATTCCATACCACCATTGCGGCCGTCGTCGTCGCGACGGCGATCGTGTCTCCAGCTCAGGGCATCGTCGGCGGCGGCAGCGCCGCACCCGACGGCATTGCGCACAGCGTCGTCACCGTGGTTGGCTCGCGCGGCAATTTCTGCACGGGCGCGCTGATCGCACCCGATCTGGTGCTGACGGCCGCGCATTGTGTGATACCAGGCGCAAGCTACAAGGTCGTCGACTACGGCGACAAGCCGGCGAAACTGCTCGATACGCGCAACGTCGCGACACATCCGTCGTTCAACTTGCAGACCTTGCTCGGCCATCGCGCGACCGCAGACGTCGCGCTGCTGCAGCTTGCTGCGAGAGCGCCGTCGGGGGCGGCGCCGGCGCCAACAAGTATTCCACAAATTCCGATCGAGGTCGGCACCCGCTTCACTGTCGCGGGGATGGGCGTCTCGATCCGCGGCGACGGACGCTCCGGCGGCGTGATCCGAGCCGCGGGGCTCGTCGCGACAGGCAAGCCGGGAACTCTGCAAATCCGGCTGGTCGATGCGCTAACGCAAGGAGCGCGCGACGGGCTCGGCGCTTGCACGGGAGATTCCGGTGCGCCGGTGTTCGAGGACCAGCAGGGCAAGGCCGTCATCATCGGCGTCGTCAGTTGGTCGACCGGACCGAACAACTCTGTTGGCTGTGGCGGCCTCACCGGAGTAACGCCCCTCACGCTTTACCGCGACTGGATCCTGCAGACCGCGCGCGTCTGGGGTTCGCGACTTTAGCATCGCTCGTCATGTCTTGAAGAAAATGAACCAGACGATCGCAAACGCAACGATGACGAGCCCGGTGCTCCACACCAGCACGTTGCGCACGGAGGGACCGCGTTCGGCCTGACGCGCCTCGCGCGCCGTCTCGATGATCACGTCGCCGCGCTTCTCAACCATCGCCCTCTCCAATCGCTCGATTGATTGGCCAACGCGACGGCGGAGAGCCAGTTCCGACGGAACCCGGTTACTCGACAGCGACTGCATCCGTGTCAGGCGGACCGGCAAGGGGCCGCTCCTCCATCAGAATGACGGCGAGGCACGCCAGCGCCATCATCAGCGCCGCGGCTGCAAAGATCGGTCGAAATGCCACAACGGTATCGGCTGCCGGCAGATCGTGAGTGATATCGACGGCGTGGCCGTTCAAGGCAACACGCGTGCCGAGCGCCGCCAGCAGGATCGCTGTGAATGCCGCTACCGTGAACGATGAGGTCATCGAACGGAAGAAATTGGCAGCTCCGGTCGCGGTACCAACCTGATAGCGCTGCACCGCATTTTGAAGCGCGACCGTCGATGTTGGAAATCCGGTGCCGAGACCCAGCGAGCCGGTTGCCAGCAGCGTGAGAAACAGCCAGAGCGGCAGTGGCGTGAACGCAGCGATCGCTGCGAACATCATAGCCGCAATGGCCATGCCCGCGATCGCCACCCATTTATAATGGTGCATCCGGCTCATCACCCGTCCAACAGCCGTTGAACCGATAACGGACACCGCAACGAGCGGGATCAACGCCAGCCCGGCCTGACTAGCCGCGAGGCCGTAGACCACTTCATAGTAGAGCGGCAGGTAGACCGTGAGCCCAATCGTCGTACCGAGCGTAAGGCTGCCGATCGTCATCGCGAACGGCACCACGGTGCCGCTCATTAACGACAGCGGCAGGAACGGTTCAGCGGTGCGGCGGGCGTGCCACAGGAAAATACCGGTGAGCACGAGGGCCGCGGCAATCATCGAGAGGATCTCGGGCGAGCGCCAGGCGAAGCGGATGCCGCCCCACGTCAGCACGAGGAGCACAACGATCGCCGCGGACATCAACAGCAGGCCGCCCATCCAGTCGAGTTCGCGATGCCGATGATGCAGCGGGATGCGCTTCATCTTGGGCAGCAACACAGCCATCGCCGCGACGCCGAGCGGCAGGTTGATCCAGAAGATCACCGACCAGTCGAGATACTCGGTCATCACGCCGCCCAGGATCGGACCACCGATGCCGGCCGCAGCCCAAACCGCGCTGAAGTAGGCTTGGTACTGGCCGCGCTCGCGCGGCGTAATCACGTCGGCGATAATGGTCTGCACGACCGGAAGAATGCCCCCGCCACCGGCACCCTGCAAAGCACGGGCGAGAATGAGCACGATCAGATTCGGCGCGAGCCCGCACAGGACTGAGCCGACAATGAACAACAACAACGACAACGTGATCGTCACGCGACGCCCGTAGATGTCGCTCAAGGTGCCGAACACCGGCGCCATCGCGGTCGACGATACGAGATAGGCTGTGATCACCCACGACAGGTTGCTGACGTCGTGAAACTGCTGCCCAATGGTCGGCAGTGCGGTGGCGACGATGGTTTGGTCGAGCGCCGCGAGAAACATCGCCAGCATCAGGCTCGCCATGATCGCACGTAATTCGCTCTGGTTGAGCGGCGCTCTGTCCTCGCCCGGCGGAGCCTTGCCGGCCGCTGTCGCGCGGTCTTGTTCTTTTACGCGCTGATCCATCGGAACTCCGCAGCCGCATATTGCCCGGCCACCATCGCTGCTATGCTATTCCATAGAGCAAGCCGTCGGCCTTCGTTATCCCGCCCCATGCATGCCAGTGTCGCGGTGCGCCCCAGAAGGTGACACTCAGCAGACACACGCCTTCGTGGTTCGACTGGCGTACCGACGAAGATGCCGCCGGATCGTCATGCGTCAGCGCGGCCCCCTGCCACGCGCATGCTTTGGAAATTGGCCGGGCCACTTGACGATGTGGTCTTCCCAATCGGCGAGCGGAATCTCGTCCTCGCTGCCGACGACGCGCCCGCGCACCGAAATGCCGGCCTCGTGCACGGTGTCAGGGTCGCCCGAAATGAGGGGATGCCACCAATAGAGATCGCGGCCGTCTGCCACGAGCCGGTAGGCGCAGCTTGGCGGCAGCCAGTTGAGTCGACGGACGTTCTGCGGCGTCAGCCGCACGCAATCAGGCACCTTTTCGCTGCGATGCGCATAATCGCGGCACGCGCACAGCCCGGCGTCGAGCAGCCGGCAGGCGATGTGGGTGAAGTGGATCTGCCCGGTATCTTCATCCTCCAGCTTTTCCAGGCAGCAGCGCGCGCAGCCGTCGCACAGGCTCTCCCACTCGGCCTCCGTCATCTCCTCCAAGCTCTTGGTTTTCCAGAATGAATTGGCTTGGGCCGGATCGTCCTCAGGTTTTTTCGACACAGTTCAACCATCCTGATCTTGATGACATCGCAAGCGCATGGGCCTTGTTGCCGTTAACTACTCCGAGAACCGTGCTTAAATCCGTTGGCCTGATCCCCCGCCTCCGCTAAAAGGTCAAGGAATCCAACGGAGTGATCGCGCGAATCGGCGCCGTCAAAGCGCCATGGACACTCCGCAGTATAACGTTTCCGCCGCGATATCGCCTGCCCCGACGCCCACCGTGCGCGCCGGCTGGCGTTACGGTGATCAGTTCAAGGCTTGAGCGTGCCCAGGATCAGGTTCCAGGATTTAGTCAGGCGGTTCCGGCAGCGGATGCTGGACGTCGATGCGCGCATCGACTCTGGCTTGTTCAAGTCATTCGCATCGCTGCGCGAGTACTGGGAGCGCTACTCCGCTTTCATGGATCGCTTCCACGTCGGCCGCTGGCCGCGCTGGGTGTTCATCGAGCCGTTGTCCGAGGCAGCGACCCTCGGCACCGGTGGCTTGATCCTGATGCTGGCGCTGGCGCAGCCGGCGTTCCGCGAGACCGCCGACGAGGACTGGCTGAAGAAATCCGATCTCGCCGTCACCTTCCTCGACCGCTACGGCAACCCGATCGGCAGCCGCGGCATCAAGCACAACGATGCAATTCCGCTCGAGGAAATTCCCGACCACCTGATCAAGGCGACACTGGCGACCGAAGACCGGCGCTTCTACGACCACTTCGGCATCGACGTCGCCGGCACCTTCCGCGCGCTGATCACCAACGCGCAGGCCGGCGGCGTGCGCCAGGGCGGTTCGTCGATCACCCAGCAGCTCGCGAAGAACCTGTTCCTGTCGAACGAGCGCACCATCGAACGCAAGGTCAACGAGGCGTTCCTCGCGATCTGGCTCGAGGCGCGGCTGACCAAGAACGAGATCCTGAAGCTCTATCTCGACCGCGCCTACATGGGCGGCGGCACCTTCGGCGTCGACGGCGCCGCGCATTTCTATTTCAACAAGTCGGCACGCGACGTGAACCTTGCGGAAGCCGCGATGCTCGCCGGCCTGTTCAAGGCGCCGACCAAGTTCGCCCCGCACATCAACCTGCCGGCCGCGCGCGCCCGCGCCAACGTCGTGCTCGACAACCTGGTCGACGCCGGCTTCATGACCGAAGGTCAGGTGTTCGGCGCCCGCCGCAATCCGGCCTCGGTGGTCGACCGCCGCGACGAGAACTCGCCGAACTACTTCCTCGACTGGGCGTTCGACGAGATGCGCAAGCTCGTCGACACCTTCCCGAAATCCTATAACGAACGGGTCTTCGTGGTCCGCACCACGATCGACATGAACCTGCAGCGCGCCGCTGAAGAGACGATCGAAAACGAACTCCGCCAGTTCGGGCGCGACTATCATGCGACTCAGGCGGCAACCGTTGTCGCCGATCTCGACGGTGGCGTGCGCGCCATGGTCGGCGGCCGCGACTACGGCGCGAGCCAGTTCAACCGCGCGGTCGACGCCTACCGCCAGCCGGGCTCGTCGTTCAAGCCCTATGTCTACACCACGGCCCTCCTGAACGGCTTCAAGCCGACTTCGGTGGTGGTCGACGGTCCGGTCTGCATCGGCAACTGGTGCCCGCACAATTTCTCCGGCGGCTATTCCGGGGCGGTGACGCTGACCCAGGCGATCACGCGCTCGATCAATGTCATCCCGGTCAAGCTTTCGATCGCACTCGGCGGCAAGGATGGCCCGAAGGCCGGCCGCGCCAAGATCGTCGAGGTGGCGCGCCGCTTCGGCATCAAGGCCCCACTGCCAGATACGCCCTCGCTGCCGATCGGCGCCGACGAGGTGACCGTGCTCGAGCACGCTGTCGCCTATGCAACGTTCCCCAACAAGGGCAAGGCGGTGACGCCGCACGCGGTGCTCGAGGTGCGCACCGGCGCAGGAGATCCCGTCTGGCGCTACGACCGCGACGGACCGAAGCCGAAGCAGGCGATCCCGGCGTCCGTTGCCGCCGACATGGCCGAGATGATGAGCCATGTCGTCGAGGAAGGCACCGCGCGGCGCGCCCGGCTGGACGGCATTCCCGCCGCCGGCAAGACCGGCACCACCAACGCGTTCCGCGACGCCTGGTTCAATGGCTACACCGGCAATTTCGTCTGCGCGGTGTGGTTCGGCAACGACGATTATTCGCCGACCAACCGCATGACCGGCGGCTCGCTGCCGGCGCAAACCTGGCACGACATCATGGTGGTTGCGCACCAGGGTGTGGAGGTCAAGGACGTCGCCGGCATAAAGACGCCGGGCAAGCAGCCGGAATCGGCGCCGGCGCAGTCGGCGATGGCGCGCGCCGCGGATCCCGGTTCCGCACCGCCGCCGATTCTGACGCGGCGCGGCGCCGATATCCTTGTGCAGGTCGAGAAGGCAATGGATGACGCGGCAAAAACCTTGATCGATACACCGCCGGCGCCCAGGCCCGCGGCGTCGACGACGGCGCTGCCGTTCCCGGACAATCTTGCGTCGGCCGCGCCAGACGGCGCGCCACGCAAGAACTGACGATCGTTCGATGACTTCGGCTTTAACGTGAGACTGATCTTCATCTCGATCATCGTTCTGGTGCTCGCGAGCGCAATCGGGCTCGGCGCGACCTGGATGACATCGACCCGCGGCACAAACTTTGGCGCGATCACGATCGGCGCCTGGACCGCACGGCCGAAGACCGGCACCTCGGAGATCGATCCTTATTCACGCGCCAGTGTGGCGCGCTCCGGCGAGCTGCCGGTCGGCACCGGTGACGGCATCACCTTCATCGCGTCGACCGACGACAAGGGCCGCACGCTCGACGGTCGCTGCGACGTCGTCGTCTCCGGCACCACGCCGCCGGCGCGGTTCTGGACCATGACGCTTTACGACACGCAAGGCCAGCTCGTCGCCAACACTTTGCAGCGCTACGGCTTCACCAGCCAGGAGATTGTGCGCGGCTCGGCCGGCAATTTCGAGGTTCGCATCGCCTCGCGCGCGCGAATCGGCAACTGGCTGCCGACCGGCGGCATCGACAAGTATCTGCTGGTGATGCGGCTCTACGACACGCCGGTCGGCGTTGCGACGCGCGGCCAGCGCGACGCGCCGATGCCGCAGATCGCGACGACAGGTTGCCCATGATCCGCTGGCTGTTCACCATCCTCGGCGGCATCGTGCTGGGCGGCATCGTCCACCTCGTCAGCGTGCTGGCGCTGCCGCGGATTGCGACCAAGGACGCCTATTCGCGACTGACGCAGATATCGCGCGTCAACGACGTCACCATGCTGCCGCTCGCCGAGCCGCGCAACGCGCTGATGCCGTTCCAGGACCCCGCGTTCGCGACCGCGATCTGCCGTTACGATCTGTCCGGCGGTTCGATCAAGCTGACCGTGCCGGTCAACCAGGCCTACACCTCGGTGTCATTTTATACGCGGACCGAAGTCCCCTACTACGCGATCAACGATCGCTCGGCGGGCCGCAAGGTGATCGAGCTCGACCTGATGACCGCTGAGCAGCACGCCGACCTGCCGGAAGACGAAGACGTCACGGCCGCCGACCGGTTGATCATCGATTCACCGACGCTGACCGGTCTCATCGTGATGAAGGCGTTGGCGCCGGAGCCCGACATGATGGTGCAGGCGCAAACCGCACTGGCGTCGTCGACCTGCAAGGTCCAGGACCCCACCGCGCCGGTGGCGAAGAAGCGCTGATCTCGCGACCAGCGCCGCCGCGAAAGTCACCGATCTCACAGGATTTTTCGGCCATTTTTGTGGGGTTTTTGCAAATCCGAATCCCTGGTAGTGATCGCTACCATAATACCGCTACCCTCATCGCCGCCGCGCCGCGGCAAACATCGCATTGAGATCGCTCTGCGCGGTCTGGCCGGCGGCAAACGCGATGGTGCCCTGCTCGCGCAGTTCGCTGCGCGCTGCGCGCCACAAAGCCGAGCGCCGCGCGCGCGATGCTGCCGCCGAGGCTGATCCGCTGCACGCCGGCATCGAGCAGCTCGCGGACACTCATCCGCGCCGCGCCAAGTCCGATCACAATGTTCACGGGACCGTCGATCTCGCGCACCAGCGTGCTGATCTTTGCGACGTCGGCGACGCCGGGCGGGTAAGAGAGGTCGGCGCCGGCCGCGCGATAGAGATTCGAGCGGCGGATCGCAACGTTCAGGCCATCGGCGCCGTGCGTAACGAACGCGTCGGTGCGCGCGCAGAGCACGAAATCCGAACCAAGCTCGTCGATCACCGCCCGCGCGGCACGGATCCGCTCGACGGCAAGACCTTCGTCGTAGAGTCCCGCGCCCGCCTTCTTGTCCTCGATGTTGCCGCCGGCCAACCCGATTTCGATCGCCATGCGGATCGTCTCGGCGACAGCCTCCGGCGTATCGCCATAGCCCGCTTCGAGATCGCCGTTCACCGGCGCGTCCGACGCCTCGACGATCTCGCGCATGCGGTCGAACATTTCAGCCCGCGTCACCGCAAGCTTCGGATCGCCGACGTCGTAGTCCGGCTTGCCGAGCGAGAAGGCGATGCCGGCGCTGGTGGTTGCGATCGCAGGGAAGCCGGCTCGTGTCAGAATGATCGCCGAACCTGCGTCCCACGCGTTGGGCATCACGAAGCCGCCGGCTGCTTCGTGCAACGCCTTGAATTTTTTCGCCATCTCATCGCGCCGAGCCATCTGCAGATCTCTCCCGCAAAAATCAAGTTCGCTCGACGCTAGATTTTTTCCGGACTATGCGTCAAATTTGCATTTTCTTGGTCCTTGATAAGTTTTTTGCATCCGGCACCTATCCATGGATTCCGAGCTTCTCAACACCTTCCTCGCCATCTGCCGGCAGCGCAGCTTCTCGAAGGCCGCCGCGCAGCTGCATCGCACCCAGCCCGCAATCTCGCGCCGCATCGGATTGCTCGAACAGGAGCTCGGCGTGCCGCTGTTCGAACGCGGCGCCGGCGAACTCATGCTGAGCCAGGCCGGTCGCGTGCTGCTGCCGTTCGCCGAACGCGCGCTCGCCGCGATCCGCGATGCCGAGGACGCTGTCCGCGATCTACGCCAGGCCAATGCCGGACCGCTGTCGCTTGCGATCGTCGGGACGCTGGCCGGGCGCGACCTGTCGGCGTTGCTGAAGCGCTTCGCTGCGAGGCATCCGAAGGTCGAAATCAGCCTGCGCACCGCGCGCAGCGCCGAAGTCAGCGACCTGGTCCGGCGCGGCGAAGCGACGCTCGGCATCCGCTACGATCGCGATCGATCGCCGGACCTCGAGTCGTCGCTGATCGGCACGGAGCCGCTGCTCGTGGTCGCGAACTCCGACCATCCCCTCGCCGGCCGCTCGGTCCGTTCTCTTGCGGCGCTCAGCGACGAACACTGGATAGCGTTCCCCGAGATTCCCGGCCAACGCGATATCGCGGCGGCGCATGTCTTCGGCCTGTTCCATGCGCTCGGTATTGGCGAGGTGCGCTGGACCCCGGTCGACAGCCTGACAGCGCAGAAGCGTCTGGTCGAAGCGGGATTTGGCCTTGCGCTGATGCCCGAAAACAACATCGCCGAGGAGCTTGCCGCCGGTTCGGTACGGAAGATCCGCGTCGGTGATCTGCGGGCGGGCTCCCAGGTGTTCGCGATCACCCGCAAAGGCGGCTACTTGAGCGCCGCCGCGCAGGCGTTGCGGCAGTTGCTGGTGCAGGATTACGCGAAGACTTTGGTTGGTGGCCGCAAGCCCGTGCCGCGCGCCGCCAAACGTCGGCGCTAATCGCCGATGCAAGACCCGATCTCAACGGGCTTTGCCGTAGGACTATCTTGGTCGCTTTCCGCCCAAAGCGGACTCGTTGTGCTCACGACGAGTTTTGTCGCTTTGACCCGTTTCGGACGAGCGCTGGCTACTTTGGCGCATGTCGCTGCTCAGATTCGGCCTTATCGTTTTGCAGGCCTGACCGAAATCTGTTGCCGACACCCGTTGAGGCGCATTGACGCAAATCAAGCGATCAAATGCAGCCCAAGGGTTGAACTCGGCATCAGCTTGATGGGCCAACCTTAAACTTGCCCTCCGTCACATCCTTCGCGGCAGACATAACCCCTTCGGCGATCTGTTTCATTTGCTCTTCGGCATTCGAGAATTGATTCTTCAAGAATTCCGATTGAATTTTCATTGCCTCTTGGACATCAGCCGCATGAACCAAGTTTCGGGCGTGGTCGAAGGACGCTTTCATATTCTGTTCGGTTAACGATAGAACCTCCTTTGATATTGCCATTGTAGGTGACGGGATTGACGCCATCGATTTATTGGCGGCTTCAAAAAACATATCAAAAGCCTTTTCCGCTTGCTCAATCGTTCTCTCAGCCATGTTTCGCAATTCGGCCGGGACCTCGAATTTTGGTTCACTCATGTCGCAATCCTCGATGCGGTTTGTGCAGTCGCCTCCAATTGCATTGATGAATTTGGCATGACAGGCGGCTACGGCGCTTTCTCCCGAACAGAAAAAGGACTTACCAGTTGGACTAATGGAGCAGCCCGCAGCCATCGGGACATCCCTCTGTATAAGGGAGGACAACTCCCGATCTTCGATGTCGGCAGTACCCGTTTTGCGGATGATCCACCGCATCGACCAAGCCGATTTACGAGTACGGCCTTAGGTCACCACCCGCTGCCGCCGCCGCCGCCACCACCGCCGCCGGACGAGCCGCCGCCGCTGGAGCCGCTGCTTGAGGAGTCGCTACTGCCACCGCTCGAGCCCGGCGGCGTCGACGCGGAGACGACCGTGTCGCGCAGCGTGCTGCCGAGGTAGGTGGTGAAGCCCTGCGGGTCATTCACCCAGTCGCGGCGACCCTGATACCAGTTGTCGTCGGTGTTCGGATCAACCGCCATCGCTGCGAGAATGCCGGCAAACCGGTTGCCCCAGGCGTTCTCGACATCGAGCGCGATCGCGTAAGGCAAATACTTCTCGAACAACTCGGGAGTGTCTTGCGGCGGGTTGAGCGCGTTCAGCCGGTCACGCTCGGCAACGCCGAGATACTGCCTGAAGCCCTCGATCTCGTCGGCGATCCGGCGGCCTTCCACCGTGTGCGCCTTCATCCAGCCGAACGCAGAAGAGGCAATCGGCACCAGCACCAGCGGCAGGGCCGCCGGCACGACATGGGTCCAGCCCTGCGCCACGCTCATCAGGATGTTGTAGCCACTGCTGCCGACGAGGAACGAGAACACGCAGCCGAAAAGCAGGAACGGCCAGGCGAGGAATTTTCGCGGCACACCGAAGGTCGCCAGCATCGTGATGACGATCATCGCCGGCATGAATGACAGCGCGGTGACCACCGTCGCCGACCCCTCATTCGAGCCACGACTGAAAAACACTGTTACGATGACCAAGACGCTCAGCAACAATGCGCCGAGCAGGCCCTGCACCGACCAGGCCCGATTGTTATGGAAATATTTCTCGCCGTAGGCGGCGTAAAGTCCGCTATCCAGCGCCTTTTGCGCGCGCTGGAAAAGACCGGAGTTCTCGTTGTCGAATGCCAGCTCCGATTTCCGCTTGCCGAACATGGACTGCTCCATGGCCTGCTCGGCAGCGCCGAGCGGCGCGCCGCCGTCGCGCGGCACGAGCTTCATATCGCCTTTCTTCTTCTCGACCAGCTTGTGATGGCCTTGCACAGCGACGTCGATCAACGCGGCAGTGAACATCTTGGCGTCGGCGCCCATCTGCCAGACGTAGCGGCAGCCCGCGGCCGACATGCCCTTCGGCGGCGCGAACAGCGGCACGATGGCGCCGCCACGCGGATCGCGCGCGACGTTGCGCCACGCATAGTAGTAGTAGCCAAGCACAACGAGTAGCGCGAGACCCGCGGCGGTGAGCGGCGCATTGTCGTTCAGCCAGAGGCTGGCCTTCTGCGGTCCGGTTGGTGCTGTGACGATGCCCTTCTGCCAGCCCGCTGCAACGGTCAGCCCGTTATGTGGCGGCAGCGGCTTCGTGGTGCGGAACACGATGTGACCCGCGCGCTGCTCGATCACCTCGGCGTCCCGCCCCTTCGAGCCCTGTGCGCCGGTATAGATCGCGTTCTGCGTGAACTCGACCTGCTGAGGCAGCGAGATGCGCGCTTCCGCGCTGTCGATCCAGAAATTCCAGCCGTTGCCCGTGGCATTCCAGTAGAGCTCGTCGAAATCCTTGAAGAAGCCGATCTGCCGTGTGGTCCGGTACTTGATGGCATAGTCGTGGCTGCCGGGGGTGACGAATGTGTCGGCACGTCCGATGCGCACGCGCCAACCATTGCTGAGCTGCTCGGTGACAAAGCTTTCCGGTGCACCGTCGCGCGTCACGCCGAGGACGTCAAAGGCGACCTCGATCTCGGTGCCGTCGGGTTTGTTATAGACGGTCGGAAAATCGCGCAAAATGCCGTGCTTGATGATGGCGCCTTCGGCACGCACCGTGATGGTCTCGGTGACCAGGAGATCGCCGTTGGTCTGGACGTTGACGTCGCTGACGAAGCGCAGGATGCGCTCATCGGCATGCGCCGGTGCCAGCGCCGCTCCAAGCAGCAAGGCGAACGCAACCGCGATGCGCTTCAAAACGGTCATGATCAAGCTCCGGAAAGGCTGACGGTGGGCGCGGCCTTCGACGCAGCATCCGTCTCGAAAAAATGCTCTTCATGCATGCCGGCAGCGTGCGCGATCACGACGTCTGGAAAAGTCTGGATCGCGATGTTGAAGTCGCGCACCGTGCCGTTGTAGTAGCGCCGCGCCATCTGCAACTGGTCCTCGATCTCGGCAAGATCGGTTTGCAGTTTCAGGAAATTCTGGTCGGCCTTGAGCTGCGGATAGGCCTCGGCGACGGCGAGCAGCCGCCCCAGCGCGCCCTGCAACGCGGTCTCACTGCTTGCGGTCTGCGCCACGCCTTGCGCCGAGACCGACGCCGCGCGCCTCGCCGTCACCTCGTCGAACACGCCGCGCTCGTGGCTGGCGTAGGCCTTCACCGTTTCGACCAGGTTCGGAATGAGATCGCTGCGGCGGCGCAGCTGGACGTCGATGCCGCTCCACGCCTCGCGCACCATGTTGCGCGCGCGGATCAGCCGGTTGAAGATCACGATCGCGACGATGGCGAGCGCGACAACCGCCGCGACGGCGATCCAGGCAAACGATATTTGCATCTTGAGGGCACCCAGCTTTGCGGCCAAAACACGTTTTTGTCGGCTGCGTCGCACAAAAGGTTCAGGCGCCCGGCCGCCACGCTCGCAGCCCGAAAAGGCTTGCGTTATTCTTGCGTCATGCCTGTCACCGAACGATTGATTCTGCAGAACACCCGCATGTCCGACGTTCCGGCGCTGTTTGCCTTTCTCGGCGACAGGGAGGCCATGCAACACACTCATTCTTGCGCATCGCTGCGGGAGTGCCGGCGCCATGTCGCGGGCCACGAATGGCAGCGGCGCAGGATCGGCCACGCGCCCTGGACGATTCTGCGCAGGGCCGATGGCGTCGTCATCGGCTGGGGCGGGCTTTACGAAGATCCGTTCGATCGCGGCTGGGGTCTCGAGGTCGGTTACTGGTTCGCGCGATCGGCCTGGGGTCGGGGCTATGCCAGCGAGCTGGTCAATGCGAGCCTCGATTTCGCGCGCGGGCGCGGCGTTGATCTCGTCAGCGCATTCGCGCGGCCGGAGAATGGCGCGTCATGCCGCGTGCTCGAGAAGGCCGGCTTCCAGAAAGAGCGTTTTGTCGAAAGCCTCGCACGCAACCTTTATCGGCGACGGCTGCTCTCGGCGGCCTGTACGCTCAAATCTTTGTTGCAGTGAGGAAGAAAGCCAAAGGCGCGAGACCGCGCGTCACTCAGGAAGTCCCGCTTTGCGGAGGCCGTCGATAAGCAGCTGAGGCCATTTTGCGCCCCGTTCGGATATTCGCGAGCAGGGCGCGATCTGCAGGAGATGAGCCGCGGCCTTCCTCGCTTCCGCATCCTGTCCCAGTTGCGCCAGCGCGGCCGCCAGGCAGCGATGGCTGAGCGTAAAGGTCTGGTTCACGCCGAGCGATTTCCTGGCTGCGACAACAGCTTCATCGAAGCGGCCGAGACTGACGAGTGCGAGTGCGATTCCCGCAAGAAGTCCGTAGCGCATCGGATCGAGCGGACTCAAACGCATGCTGCGTTCAAAACTCTAAATCGCCTCTTCGAAATGGCCTACAAACTGGCAAGTCAACGCCCTGTAACTCCACGCAATGGCCGAGTTCGGATTGAGCGTGACAGCCTTGTCGACCAGTTCCATCGCGGCGTCGAAATCATCCGATAAGTAAGATCTTGCCCATCCAGCGAAGGCCATTGGCTCAGGATCATTGTCGCCGATGTCAAGGATCAACTGAGAAAGCCGGGCCACTTCCCCGATCTCTGACTTCGGATCGGTCGCCCATTCCTGGACGATGGTCATGAAATGGCAGATGCCTGCGAGCGACGCGGCCGTGCTAAATCGTGGGTCAATCTCAAGGGCGCGCGAGAGAAGCTGAATGGCTTCCGCCATTCCTTCCCGGGTCATCGAATGGTAGGGCGGCGCTGCTCGCAGGTAGAGATCATACGCGCTGAGGTCGTTGGGGCGCCGCACCGCATGCTCTATTTCGGTTTGCAGCAATTTTGGTTGAATGGCGGAAACGACGTTCACCGTCATTTCGTCCTGCAACGCAAAAAGGTCGTTCAGATCGCCTTCAAATCGATCGGCCCAAAGATGCGCGCCGGACGTTGCATCGATCAATTGACCCGTCATGCGGACTTTTCCTGCGGCCTTGCGCACGCTGCCTTCCAGCACATAGCGAACGCCGAGTTCTCGACCGACCTGCTTTACGTCGACGGAACGGCCTTTGTAGGTAAAGCTGGACGTTCGAGCGACAACGAAGATTGACTTGAACCGCGAGAGCGCGGTGGTGATCTCGTCCACCATCCCGTCCGCGAAATAGTCCTGCTCCGGATCTGAGCTCAGATTGGTGAAAGGGAGAATCGCGATCGAGGGTCTGTCGGGCAGTGCAGGGGACGATTTTGGCCCTTCAAGTGCCGCGTCGGCAATTGCCGCGGCCGCCTGCCTCTGCTCCTCCCGGACCGCACCGACGAAGCGGAAGCCCTTGCGCGGCAATGTCCTGATCAGACGCTGTGCCTCACCGGAATCGCCGATGGCGTTCCGGGCGGCATTCAGTCGGGTCGTCAGCGCGGCATCCGATACGACGCGTCCATCCCAGATGACGTTGATGAGGTCGTCTTTACTGACGACGCAATCCCTGTTGCGGATCAGATATTCGAGCAAATCGAATACCTGCGGCGCGACTGAGACAGCGTACTCTCCACGGTGCAGTTCGCGGCGGTCGGTGTCGAATGCATAGTCCTCGAAAAGATAGCGCAAAATGCCATTTCCTAACTGGCCTTCCGATCGTCAGGAAGGCGCTCTGGCAAGGCCTCGGGTGCAAAGAATAAGCCGCCGGTAAGGAAAAAGTAAGCGCGGCGTCAAGCGCGCCCGCCTTCGTTCCTGCACCTTCGCCGGCGTCGAAACAGTGCACACGGACGAGGCCACAATGAATGCGACCCAGAATGCAATCGAGGTTGGACAAGCAACCGCATCGGCGCAACATGTTTTCAGCTTTTTCACGAGATATCGGGAGGCGTTTCAGGCTTGGCGCAAACGCGAGAGTTTACGAGCCGAGTTGTGCGGCTTGAACGACCGCGAGCTGACGGACCTCGGTATTACGCGCTGCGAGGTCGACTACGTCGCCTCCAATCGCTTTATCGAACCCCGAGGTAGCAGACCCGTGTCTCTGAAATAAGGTCTGCTAGTCGACCCCGGCGCTCGCGCGACTTCGGCTAATCAGCCCTTGCTGACCACCGCGCCTCCATTGGCGCCGGCGACGTGCGGCGCCGCCTGCGACTCGAGCAAGGCGATCAGCCGGTCGGCGTCGGCGACCATCGGATCGGGGGCCTGCAGCACCAGGCGCTCCAGCGCCCAGCGATAGGATGACGCGCGCTGCTTCAGGCAGTGCTGCACCCACTTGATAACCAGCGCGTTCTCCGCCATTCGCGCCTTGGCGTCGTCGTTCTCGCGCGGCGACAGGGAGCTCACGATGGCGCGGCCCTGATTGCGTTTGGAATCCATGTCGAGGACGTGGGTCGCGACCTGGAAGAACGGCTCGATGCGGGTGAGGTCGTCGCGGACATCCTCCATCAGCTGGGCGTAGCGCGACGAATGCGAGCGGTGCGGCTCGTCGATCAGGAGGCGGCCATAGGCGGTGCGGTCGAACACCACCTCGCGCCGCCACGGCGCCGGCAGAGGGGTGTAATCGCCGAACACGCCCTTCCATTCGGGGCGGGTGTGCGGCGGCTCGATCAAGGGATAGGCGTAGTCACGCAGCAGCCGCTCGTCGTCGGTCAACTGGAATTGCGAAGGCGTGATACCGACGCTTGCGGTCGCTTCCTCGCCGACCCAGCGATGCATGTCGTCGCTGCGCATCGAAGCGCGAGTGCGGCCGAAATCACCGCTGGCGCAGCCCGCGAGTGCCAACGCCAGCGCAAGCAAGCCGAGCGGCATTGCCGCGCGCCAGCGCCCTGCCCGCGCCCGATGACGAATGCTCACCATGTGAGGGGGTTTGATTGGATCAGCCGCGCGGTGACTGCCGCGGCGCGCCTGCCGTCTCGTCAAGTCGGGCCGCTTCGGCGAGCGTCTCGTAACGCTCGACACGAATCACCGGCAAAATCAGAATCTTTGCTGCACCACCTTCGACAACGCCACCCGCGGTCTCGCCCAGCCGTCGCATCGTCGTATTCGCCGGGAACTCAAGGACCATGCCCATCGCGTTCTCCTCGTCCTGCGCGCATCGCAAACCTCGATGCGGCGGCGCGATTAAGAGCCCGGCAAGGTTAACGCGCTATTAAAGTGATCGCGTTAGCCTGCCGCTGTGATCAATTTGTACATTGCGTCCCGACCATGAGCACCACGCCGCTGTTTCCGAGTTTTGACGGCCTGATGAACCTGTCAAAGCATGAGGGCGTCGACATCCGCCCCACCCTGCTTCGGGTGCTGACCGACCTTTATGTGCAGGCGGCCAAGCATACCGAAGCCGAGCGCCGGCAGTTTTCCGAGCTCGCCTCGCGCCTGATCGATGGGGTCGACGACGCCACCCGTGCCGCGATCCGCGCCAGGCTGTCGGTGTGCAGCGACACGCCCGAGGCGATCGCGGAGAAGCTCGGACTGGCGTCGTCCGCCCGCGAACAAACGCGGCTCCCCGCGCCCACCGACGAATCCCCGGCAACTGCCCTCAACGAAGAGAATGCTGGATCGCCGACAGGATCGCAGCGACTGTCGATGCGTCCGGCCGACGCCGCCGAGATCGACAACATGTTTGCCGCAGCAAAAGGGCTGGAGCGGGTCCGCATCCTGCAGAATCTCGACAGCTCGCCTCTCGTGCCGGCAGTGCGTCCGGGCCCGCGCCGCTCGGCGCGCGCCGTCGAAACGCTCGAAATGGCGGCGTATGCCTGCGATACCGAATCGTTTGCGCTCGAATTGTCGAGCGTCTTGCTGCTGCCGCCGAAGGCCGCCGAACGCATCGTCGGCGATCCCGGGGGCGAGCCGATCGCCTGCGCCTGCAAGGCGCTCGCCATGCCCGAGGACACGTTCGAGCGCGTGTTGCTGTTTTTGAAGCCCGAGCTCGGCGCGTCCGTCATGGAGGTGTTTCGGCTGGCGCGACTCTATCCGGTGGTGAGCGAGCGCGCGTCCCTCATCATGGTTTCGGTGTGGCGCGGCGCCACCGTTGCGCACAGTCAGGCGCGCTACAGCGCCGCTCTCTACGACGATGAGCGTCGGCGCGCGCGCTTCGCAGGCACGAGCCGCCCGCAGCCCGCCGCACGCCCCGCACTGCCGCAAGGAAACCGCTCGCGCTCAGGGGCGTGAGAAATCATCGCTTCGCAAGATCGAGGAAATGCCGGCCGGCGCGATCTTCGACCTCAACGATCCAGAGGTCGGAATCGAACCGCACTTCCTTGCTCAACCGCTCCTCGACGGCCTGATCCGGCTGCGGTTCGGCGGCCGCCGCAACAAAGGCGCGCTCCGAGGGGCGGCTTTCGTCATAGGCGGTCTGCGGCGCCGGCGTGAACAGCATCGCACGGCCGTCCAGCAACGCGAGCTTGACGAAGATCGCGCCGGCATCGTCGGCGCCATGGCGGCGAACCACCGCAAAGATGTTTTCGGTCTGGCAGCGCCGGATATAGGCGGCCACCCAGATGTTGGCCTTCAGTCTCATTGTTCGAGCGCCACTGGCTGAGGCTGCGCGTGTCCTGTATCGGAACGCCGGCTTCTATCGACCGAACGAGCCCGAGGGCAGGCTTTTCCGGCTCATCTGCGGGCGACTCTGGTCCGCTTACTGGATCGGCTTGCCGGTCGCAAGCCCGAGCTCGCGCACCAGCCGATCCGACACCTGGCCGGTGATCGGCATCTTGCGCTCGCGTTCGAAGCGCTGGATCGCGGCCTGGGTATCGGCGCCGACGGTGCCGGTGGCTTTCAGCTGGCCGTAACCGAAGTCGGTCAGCGCGCGTTGCACCGCAGCCACGCGCGACGGACTTGCCGCCGCCGGCGTCGACGTCGCGCGGACCAGGTGGCCCACCGGGTCATCGGACTTCGGGGCCTCGTCAACCTGAGCATCGGCATCGCTCGGCCGTGGCTTTGGCAGCAGGCTGACGGCCTCGGTTGCGACCGCGGCGACCTTTGGCGGCGCCGAGGGCAATGGCCGCGTCACCGGCGAAGGAAACATCGGTGCGGGGTGACGGCCGGCCTGCAGGAACAGGGCATTGACGACGATCGCAAGCACCGCGACCACCGCCGCGCCTGCGGCGATGGTGTCGCGGGGATTGCTCAGGAACAACCGAATCAACAGGCCGCGCTCTTTCTTGCGCCGGCCGCGTCGCGCGGGGCGCCTGCTGTCGTCGTCGATGGCAATCGCTCTAGGCACGTCTTTTCACCTGGAATTCGGCTCTCTCGGCACGCGGCGGACTCAGCGTCGTCACGGTCGCGCCGCGCGGCCGCGAGGCTTCGAGATCGAGCGGCAGCACGATCGACACAGTGGTGCCTTCGTCGAGCTTGCTGTCAACGATCATCTCGCCCTTGTGCAGGGCGACCAGCGCCTTGACGATCGAGAGCCCAAGTCCGGTTCCCTCGTGACGCCGCTGGTAGGTCTTGCCGGCCTGAAAGAACGGATCGCCGATCCGCTTCAAATCCGCCGAGCCGATGCCGACGCCGGTGTCGGCAACCGCGACCAGGAGGCTGGAGTCCTCGGTGCGCGCCGACACGGTGACCTTGCCGCCGCGATCGGTGAACTTGATGGCGTTCGACAGCAGGTTGAGCACGATCTGTTTCAGCGCCCGCTGGTCGCCGACCATGGTCGGCAGCTCGTCGGCGGCGCGGACGATCACGTCGATGCCGCCTTCCCGCGCCTTCAGTGCCATCAGGTCACAGCACGACAGGATCGCCTCGCGCGCCTCGAACGGCTCCGCCGCGATCTCGAAATTGCCGCTCTCCATCTTGGACATGTCGAGGATACCGTTGACGACCGACAGCAAGTGCCTGCCGGAGTCATGGATCAATTTGGCGTATTCCGCGCGCCGAGCTGCATCAAGAGCGAGTTCCCTTTCCTGCATGATCATCTCGGAGAAGCCGATGATGGCGTTAAGCGGCGTGCGCAGCTCGTGGCTCATGGTGGCAAGGAAGCGGCTCTTCGCGGCATCGGCCTTCTCGGCCTCGGCCCGCGCGAATCCCAGCGCCTCATCGTGCCGTTTGCGCTCGGTCACGTCGCGCAGCACCGCGACCACCTCGGCATGAACCGGCGTCGGCACCCCGGCCGTTTGCTGCAACGGCTTGCAGCGCATTTCAACCCAGATGAAGTTTGCCGGGCCTGCATCGACCATCCCGCCGGCGCTGTCGCCGCGGATGCGAAACTCGACACTGCGGAATTCACCGCGCGCTGCGTCGGCGATCGCGGTCAGGAAGGCGGGGCGGTCGGCGACGTGGACACGATCGAACAGGCCGTGGCCGGCGAGATTCGACGGCGGAACGCCGAACATCACCTCGGCGGCAGGCGAGATGAACTCGACCGCGCCGTTGCGGCGGTGGCGCGAGATCACGTCGCTCATGTTCATCGCCAGCAGCCGGTATCGATCTTCCTCGGCATGGCGCGCCAGGCGGCTCTTGTGCGTGATCAACTCGCCGCACAGCGCGAGCAGCAGGCAGTAGGCGATCAGCGCGGTCACGCTGACGCTGTGGAAGGTTGCGACCGACTGCGCCGGCAGCATCGACGGCGGCAAACCGCCACCCAGTGTCATGGCGACCAGCACCGCGGCACAAACGAACACCAGCGTCACGGCAATGAAGATCGCGCGACGCGATGCCGACAGCACCGCTTCTGCCGGCACCGTCAGCAGCCAGATCGTAACCGGCGAATCGATGCCGCCGGTCTTGATGGCGATGACGGAGACGATGATCGAGCGCGCCAGCGCGGACAGGATGTGGGCATCCGCAAACCGTCCGGTGCGCGACAGGAAGTAGGCGATGCCGATCGGCACAACGAGCCAGGCAAAGCTGAACGCTTCGAGCGGGGTCGGCGTGCCGCGCAGCGCAAGAAACACCGGAAAGGTGGCAAGCAAGGTGACCGCGCCGAGCAGATGCGCGGCGATAAAGGCACGATGCCGCGTACTCGACAGCGGATCGCGCCGCGCTGACGGATGCAGCAGGCTGTCGACAAAGCCGACGATTTTCGAAATCACGCTCAACACAATGTCGCGCCCGATCGCCAATTCTGGTTTGGCGCGGCCGGGAGCGCCTCCTCGTTCTCGCGTGCGATCGTGTCAGAGTGAACTTAAGCTAAAGCTAAGACGGGTGATGGATGACGTGCCGCGCTATCGTGACCGACGGCAAAATTCATCTGTGATTCGATGACGCTAGCGATGTCCGATCATCATGGTGAACGACCCGTTTCCACGTCTCGTCAAATATGGTTTCAAAACTCTGCATGCATGGGTCCGACGGCCGGCGGCACCTCGCGCGTTCCATTAGAGAAAATTTTCGGTAAATCCGCGCGAGCAATTTGTCCGCGAGCGCTGAACTTCGGATTTATCCGCGCATGCTACGCAGGAGGCAATTGCGAGACCAAATCGCAAACGGGGATGTACTGAACGGGACGGGTGAGTGCGATGTTCTTTCTCCTTCGCATGACTTTCTGGCTGGGACTGGTGCTGGTGCTGCTGCCGACCGGCAAGACCACCGATGGCGACAAGCTGCCGAACGTGAGCACGGGTGACGCCGTGTCGGCTGCTGCGGCGGCGGTCTCGGACATGAGCCAGTTCTGCGTGCGGCAGCCTGCCGCGTGCGAGGTCGGGGACAAGGCCGCTGCTGTCATCGGCCATCGCGCCCAGGCCGGTGCCCGCAAGATCTATCAGATCATCACCGACAAGAAGAATCCGGACCAGACCGGTTCGATCGGTCCGGTCGAGGACGCGACTGCCGCGTCAGTCTCGCAGGATACGCTGACGACGGTCGACCGCGA
This sequence comes from uncultured Alphaproteobacteria bacterium, assembly GCA_963763485.1. Lineage (GTDB taxonomy): Bacteria > Pseudomonadota > Alphaproteobacteria > Rhizobiales > Xanthobacteraceae > CAWCKS01. The sequence continues at coordinate 279,658 of CAVXOW010000006.1, forward strand.
CATCGCGTGGCATGCGCCGCAGCCGCCGACGAGCATGCCGGCCGCGCCGGCCAGATGAGGGGCATGCCCCGCAAGGGCTGCCCCGCCCGATAAATCACCTGATCCGCTCGCTTTCGCCCGGTTCCCTTCTCATATAATGAGGACGGAACCAGAAGGGTTTGACGGCGCGGCATGACCGATATCGAGGAGATCAAGGACAATTTCGCCCTGCTCGACGAGTGGGACGATCGCTATCGCTATGTCATCGAACTCGGCCGCACCCTCGAGCCGCTGCCGGAGGCGGAACATTCGCTGGCCAACAAGGTGCAGGGCTGCGCCAGCCAGGTCTGGCTTTCGACCAGGGTCACGCCGGGCAAGTCGGGCGAGCCGGTGCTGAGCTTCGTCGGCGACAGCGATGCGCACATCGTGCGCGGCCTGATCGCGATCCTGTTCGCGCTGCTCTCCGGCAAAACCGCGCGCGAAATCCTGCACACCGACGCCGTCGCGGTATTCGATTCGCTCGGCTTCCGCGAGCACCTGACGCCACAGCGCTCCAACGGTTTGCGTTCGATGGTCGAGCGCGTCAAGGCCGATGCGCGCAACGCGCTTGCGGAAGCGTCTCGAGTTCTGAAGGCGTTTTTTTCATTTAGCATGATCTCCGCGGAACGCCGCTTCGCGCTGTTCCGGATCATGCTCTAGCGCCGTCCGTTGCGCTGCTGTCCGAGTCCCATTTGCTTGGCGAGCCGCGAGCGCGCCACCGCATAGTTTGGCGCCACCATCGGATAGTCGGGCGGCAGGTTCCATTTCTCGCGATATTGCTCGGGCGTCATGTTGTATTGCGCGCGCAGGTGCCGCTTCAGCGACTTGAACTTTTTGCCATCCTCGAGACAGACAATGTAGTCGGGCGTCACCGACTTCTTCACCGCGATCGCAGGCTTCGCGGCTTCAGACGCCGCGGGCTCGGCATGACCGCCCGAGACCCTGACCAGGGCCGCGTGAACCTGTCCGATCAGCGCCGGGATCTCGGAGGCCGGCGTGGTGTTGTGGCTGACGTAGGCCGAGACAATGTGTGCTGTCAGGTCGACGAAGCCTTTCGCGGGGGTATCGGACATTCCGAAGTCTCCGGGTATTTGCAGGCGATCAGACGCGGTCACGACGCGGCTTGACTTGGCTCTTGTTTACTTGGCTTTTGTTTACTTGGCGAAGTTTACTTGACGAGGTTTGCTTGGCGATTATTTGCGACCATCAGACGATTTCACAAGAGGGACCGAATCGTTAGCGTTTTCGTTGGATGACTGAAGAAATTGTTGCACGCGACCAAGCGACAAGGTCGCGCTTTATGGCCGCTGCTCGAGGTGCGCGCGCAGCGCATCGAGCGAGGCAAAGCGCAGCATCCCCTCCGGCATCTGCGCTTCGATCGAGCCGTCGGAATAAAGTGAGTAGGCCATTCCGTCGACCACGCCCGACTTGATCACCGTGACCGCGGGAGCGGCCTCGGCCGCGGGAAGGGGAGGCGGTGTCGGCTCAGCGGCAGGCTCGACCTCGGCCGGTTCGGTGGCCGATGCCGGCGATGCGGCGGCTTCGGCAGGCCGGCCGCGGCGGGCGAATGGATCGGCGTTGCGCGACGATGCCGGCCATGCGCTGTCAAACGACGTCTTCGGTTCGGCCTCCAGCGCGGGCATCGGCGGCAACACCGGCGCGGCCATCTTCGGCAATTCCGGCGATGCCGGTTGATCTGGCGGCGCACCGCCCGCAGCTTCGGCGCGATCGCGTTTGCGGGTCGCAAAGAGAAGGTTGCGGCGTGCCGGACGCTCGGGAGGCGGCGGTGGAGGTGCGGGGCTTTCGACCGGCGCGGGGGCGGCCTGCTGCGAGCCCGCGACATTGCGCGCCCGATCGCGCACTGCAGCTTCGGCCGCCCAGGGCGGCGGCACGGTCGATGCCGCAGGCTGTGGCTCGGCGAACGACGGCTCCGCCATCAGCGGCGGCGCACCAGAATCAACATACGGCGCGAGACCCGCTTGCGGCGGCAGAGCGGGACGCGGCGGCCCCCCTGGCCGTCCCGGCTGGCCGCGTGGTGTAACGCGCACGCCGCCCTGCGCAAGCGCGCGCACCACGGCCTTCAATTCGCGGACCACGAGCCCAAGTCCGATCAGCAGCAGCGACGTGCACAACAGCACCATGCTCGACAGCAGCATGGTGCTGCCGAACGTCGTGTCCTTGATCGGAATGCCGAAGCCCAGCGCCAGCAATCCAGCGGCGCCGAGAACACCTCCGGCGACAAACAACAAGATCATTACTCAAACCCCTGGCGCAGCGACGCCAAATCTTGCGCGCACAAGTGATCCACCTCATCGCCACATTATCGTCATATTCGGCACCCTGACAACGATATCTGTAAGCTTTCTCTTGCGAATACTTGCCGCGGTCATAGAAAAGGCCGGAGATTTACCAGTCGGGGAACCCCGCTCTACTCGGCCTGTTCCATGCCGTGCCGAGCGTCACGGTCACGACAAAAGACTACGGCTGCCCTTGACGTCGGTTCATCTCAATTTGCACGTAAAAGTTGTTGCCGGCGAGGGCCTCGTCGGCCAAAACGTATCGGAAAAATGAACAGCCAGTCATCTTCGTTTCGTTTAAGTGCATCATCCCACGCAATTTTTTTAACTGTTGCACTGCGTCCGGAGAACTCCCGCCATAATTGGCAATTACTCGTTTAATACAGCACGCTATAGTGAGCGACGGGGAAACGACCGCGCACTTGAAGGCGAAGGTCTGAGGGGAACGCTCTTTAGCTCAACAAATATGTCGACAATCATTTCAACTATCGAAGCGCCGGCGCGGCGCTCGATCGAGCAGACATGCGACGAACTTGCCGCTCTGTTGCTCGCCATCATCAGCGTCATCTCGCTTCTGACATTCAGGGACTATGGCCTCGGCTGGGATGACTATACCCACGCCGAATACGCCGACCTCCTGCTGCAGCTCTATCGCTCCGGCTTCCACGACGCCCACGCGCTGTCGTTCGCCAACCTCTACATGTATGGCGGCGGCTTCGACATGGCGGCGGCGCTCTTGCACAAGATCATGCCGTTCGACTTGTTCGAGACGCGCCGACTGCTTGGCGCAATCGTCGGCGTGCTCGGCATCGCGATGAGCTGGCGTGTCGCCCGCAGGGTTGCCGGTCCACTCGCCGGCCTTGTCGCCGTGATCATTCTCGGCCTCTGTCCGACGTATTACGGCCAGTTCTTCATGAATCCGAAGGACGCGCCATTCGCGGTCGCGATGATCGCGCTGATCCTCGGCCTCGTCCGCCTCGCCGAGGAGTATCCCGCGCCGTCGCCGCAGACGATCGTGATCGTCGGCCTGTGTGCGGGGCTATCAATCGGAACGCGTGTGCTGGGCGGCCTCGCCCTGATTTACGCCGTCGTCGGCTTCATCCCGATCTGGGTCGCAGACGTGCGCGCGCACGGTGGGCGCGAGACGCTGCACCGCTTCGCGCACGTCATGTACGTCCTGATCCCCGGACTGCTGCTTGGCTACCTCGTCATGGGCCTGATCTGGCCCTGGTCGATCATGAAGTTCGACAATCCGATCAAGGCAGTGACCTACTTCTCGGCGTTCTTCGAAAAGCCCTGGAAGGAACTGTTCGACGGCGCGCTGGTGTCGGTGCCCGACATGCCGTGGTCGTATTTGCCGACGCTGTTCGCGCTCAAGATGCCGGAGGTCATGATCCTGCTCTCTGTGATCGGCGCCGGCGCGGCCCTGATCACCCTGGTTCGTCGCGACGTGCCCGCGAGCCGCAAGGCAGTCCTCGCGATGCTGATTCTTGCCGCAACGCTGCCGCTGATGATCGCGATGGTGAAGCGGCCCGCACTCTACAACGGCATCCGGCATTTCATCTTCGTGGTGCCGCCGATGGCGGTGCTGGCCGGCATCGGGTTCTCGATCGTCGTCGACCGGCTCCGCCCCCACGGGGTGCTGCCGCTGCTTGCGGTGAACGGCCTGTTCGCTGCCTCGCTGATGCTGCCGCTGACGGAGATGATCCGCCTGCATCCGTACGAGTACACCTACTTCAATCACGTCGCCGGCACGGTACGGGCGGCGGACACGAATTACATGCTGGACTATTGGGGCCTCGCGTTCAAACAGGCCTCCGAAGAGCTGCGCGCCAAGCTCGAAGAGGCCCAGGAAGTCCCGCCGTACGGACGCAAGTGGAAGGTCGCGGTGTGCGGCCCGCAGCGTCCGGCGCAGGTCGCGCTGGGGCCCGCCTTCAACATCGGCTGGGACAGCCAGGCCGCCGATTTCGCGATGACGCTCGGCGAGTTCTACTGCAAAGGCCTCAACGCGCCCGTCATGGTCGAGATCAAGCGCGACGACGTCGTGTTCGCCCGGGTCTACGACATCCGTGGCACCAGCATCTCCAGCCTGCTCGCGGTCCCCGCGCCGTAGGCTTGTGAAGCGGCAATGGAGGATTATGTCTCGCCTGTTCAGCGAGACATAATCCATGATCCACCAGCTTCGCATCTACGAGATTTTCGACACCAACAAAACGGCGTTCCATGCCCGCTTTCGCGATCACGCGGCGCGGGTCATGCGGAAATATCGCTTCCAGATCGTCGCGATGTGGGAGAGCCGGTTCGAGAACAGGTGCGAATTCGTCTATCTGCTCGAATGGCCCGACGAGGCCACCAAGACCAGACAATGGGCGGCCTTCATGGCTGACGCCGAGTGGACCGAGATCAAGCGCGTGACCTCGGCCGAGCACGGCGTGATGGTCGGGGAGATCGAGGATCGTTTGCTCGCGCCGCTCGATTATTCGCCGGCGCAAGGCCGAAGTTTGCTTGGATGACGAGATGCGTGGTGCGCCAGTTACGCGCTCGCACATGCTCCGCACCGACGCGGCCGGGCTAAGGCGCGGAGCCGGCTCGCAATCGACGGCCGCAAATTCGAGTGTTCGCCGATTGCCGGAAGGTTCAATTCGGGTATGCTTCGCTGCCGTGCCGGATGCGGCGAAGGACATCCGCCCGCCACAACAACGTCGGAGCCACCATGGGCCGCAAATACCAGAGCATCCTTGAGACGGTCGGCAATACGCCTGTCGTGCGGATCAATCGCCTCGCACCCGCAGGCGTGAATCTGTTCGTGAAGGTCGAAGCCTTCAATCCGTTGGGATCGGTGAAGGATCGGCTGGCGCTGGGCGTTATCGAAGCCGCCGAGAAATCCGGAGAGCTGAAACCCGGTCAAACCGTGATCGAGGCGACCAGCGGCAATACCGGCATCGGCCTCGCGATGGTTTGCGCCGCCAAGGGTTATCCGCTTGTTGTCACCATGGCCGAGACTTTCAGCGTCGAGCGCCGCAGGCTGATGCGGTTTCTTGGTGCGAAGGTCGTTGTCACACCTGCGGCCGACCGCGCGGTCGGCATGATCAACAAGACGATCGAACTCGCCAAGACGCACGGCTGGTTCATGACCCGGCAATTCGAGAACGAGGCCAATCCCGATTACCACTCACGCACCACGGCGCGCGAGATCATCGACGATTTTGCCGGTGAGCGGCTGGACTACTGGGTCACGGGCTACGGCACCGGCGGAACACTGAAGGGTGTCGCGCGGGTGCTGGCCAAGGAGCGCCCCGAAACCAAGATCATCGTATGCGAGCCGGAGGACGCGCAGCTGTTGGCCAGTGGCATCGAGCAGAAGCGGAACGCAGATGGCACGCCGGCGGCGCCGCATCCGACGTTCAAGCCGCATCCGATGCAGGGCTGGACACCGGACTTCATTCCGAAGATCACGGGGGATGCCGTCGCGATGAAAGTCATCGACCGTGTCCTGTCGATCCCGGGTCCCGAGGCCATTCGCTGCAGCAAGGACCTCGCGACGAAGGAAGGCATCTTCGTCGGCATCACCTCCGGTGCGACGCTGGCCGGTGCGCTCAAGGTCGCGGCTCAAGCGGAAAAGGGCGCGAACATTCTTTGCATGCTGCCCGATACCGGCGAGCGTTACCTGAGCACGCCACTGTTCGCCGACGTCGGCGTCGACATGAACGAGGACGAGCTCAAGATTTCGCGCTCCACGCCGAGCGCTCAGTTCAAGACCTGAGCGCCATCGTCGGTCCGGGCGCCAAGGCGCGGAACTCAATAGCGCGCAGCTAGATGCAGAATGGCGCGAGCTTGATGACGCCCCGATAGTTGCCGCGAGCTTGTCATGTCGTGTCGCGACACGCCGCGACTGCTTGATGTTGTTGAAGAACCGCTCGATGAGATCGCACGCGCGATAGAGATACGGCCGGTCGAGGCTTTACGATTTTGTTCGGCGGAATGTTTCCCCAGGCGCCGCGCTGGCGAGCAAGATCTTTGGGTCGTAAAGACCAGACATGACACGGACTCGCCAAGACCGACGCGTTTGATCCAACTCGGACATCGGCTGCACCCGGGAACCGCTAAATTATGATGCCAATTTGAGCTTCGAACGTTCCAAGCGCTGGGCTCTCTTGTGGGGCGGCCAGCCGCAGTTGCCAGGTGCGGTCGCATGGAATTGTGTCCGGAGCATTGGCGGGGTTGTGGCCGCAAGAGATAGCAGGCAAATTTATCTCGGTATTGAGATGATGACGGGAGGTGGCCATGCAGCGCCGGCTCGCGGCGATTTTGTCCGCTGATGTGGTTGGCTACAGTCGCCTGATGGGCGCTGACGAGATGGGAACACTCACATCTCTCAAATCGCACCGTAGCGAACTGGTCGATCCAGCCATTGCGGAACACCGGGGTCGAATTGTTAAAACGACCGGCGATGGCGTGCTTGTGGAATTTGCGAGCGTGGTCGATGCAGTTGGTTGCGCGGTCAACATTCAGCGCAGCATGGTCAGGCGTAATGCTAGCGTTCCGGTGGACAAGCAAGTCGTCTTCCGAATTGGCATCAATGTCGGCGATATCATCATTGATGGCGACGACATATTTGGTGACGGCGTAAATATTGCTGCTCGTCTTGAAACGCTGTGCGAGCCAGGTGGCGTTTGTATTTCCAGGGCGGCAAACGACCAAATCAGGGACAAGCTTTCGCTGGCCTTCGCCGATCTTGGCGAGCAAGCCGTGAAGAACATCGCACGAGCGGTGGGAGTGTTCGGGCTTGGCGCAAAGGATATAGCAGCGATTTCGGAAACCAGCGTCATTGCGACTGCTGACGAGACCAAATCCGAGAATGCCATTCCGTATGAACAGGAGATTCATTTTTGCCAAACCAAAGACGGAGTGCAACTGGCTTATTCCAAAATCGGTAAAGGTCTTCCGCTCGTCAAAACAGGCAACTGGATGACCCATCTCGAATTTGATTTTGACAGCCCGATATGGCGTCACTTTTATCGCGAACTGTCGCGTAATCATACTGTTTGTCGATACGACGCGCGCGGGAACGGACTTTCTGATCGCGAGGTTACCGAGGTTTCTTTTGAACACTTCGTCGATGACCTCGCAACGGTCGTCGATGCAGCTGGCATTGATCGCTTCGTTCTTCTCGGCATGTCTCAAGGCTGCGCGGTTTCGATCGCTTACGCCGTCCGACATCCCGATCGCGTATCGAAATTGATTCTTATCGGAGGCTTCGCCGTCGGTTGGAAAAAGCGTGCCCGAACCGAGGCAGAGAAAGAAGCGGGCGAAGCCATGCTCACCCTGATGCGCGTTGGTTGGGGGCAGGAAAATCCAGCGTTTCGACAAATGTTTACATCACAGTTCATCCCGGGCGGCACCAAAGAACAGGCCGATTGGTTTAATGAGCTGCAACGAGTTTCTACTTCACCGGCTGACGCCGTCCGCACTCTTATGGCCGTTGGTGACGTCGACGTGACGTCGCTCCTGCCTCAGGTCAGAGTACCAACACTTGTTATGCACTCTCGCCAAGATGCCCGAGTTCCCTTCGAAGCAGGCAGGCGGATGGCTGCGGGCATTCCGGGCGCGCGCTTCGTTCCGCTTGAGAGTCGAAATCATTTGGTCTTGGAAAACGAGCCCGCCTTTGCGCGTTTCCTTGAAGAAGTAAGATCATTTGTTGACCACTGACCATAAGACCGAGTTTTTCGGATGGTTGGCACCTTTTGGTAAATGCTGCGTCCGGAATTGGGCACTTTTCGGACATGGCGCGATGTCCGACTTGAGTCCGTTATCGGCACCAACGCGGACGACTGCCGATGACCTTGAATTTTGGGTTCAAGTCCCAGTTCCTGGCGGCAATGCGGTCGCGCACGCGTGCTGCCTGCTCGCGGCCGCCCCGGGCGAATGCCCTTCGCCTCACCCCTGCGCCGCGAACGCGCCGATCACCCGCGCCCATGAGCGAATACCCTTGTGGAAGCTTGTCAGATCGTACTTCTCGTTCGGCGAATGGATGTTGTCGTCATCGAGGCCGAAGCCAATCAGCACGCTGTCGAGACCGAGCGTCTCCTTGAAGTCGGCAACGATCGGAATTGACGCGCCCGAGCCCATCAGCACGGCCTCCTTGCCCCACTCCTCGGTCAACGCACGCCTGGCCGCGGCGAGCGGCTTCATGGTCCAGTCGAGCGCCACCGCCGGCGCCATCGAGTGGTCGAGGAATTCGACCTTGCAGTCCGCAGGCACCTGGCTTGCCACCAGCTTGCGGAAGTTGTCGCGAATCTTTTGCGGGTCCTGGCCCTGCACCAGGCGGAACGAGATTTTCGCCGACGCCTGCGCCGGGATCACCGTCTTCGAGCCCTCGCCGGTGTAGCCGCCGACGATGCCGTTGATGTCGCAGGTCGGCCGCGACGAAATCTGCTCGATCAGGAGCCGGTCCTTCTCGCCGGCCGGAATCGAAAGGCCGATCGGCTTCAAGAACGTTTCCGACGTCAGGTTCAGACTCTTCCACTGCTCCAGCACGTCCTTCGGCAAATCCTTCACGCCGTCGTAGAAGCCAGGGATGGTGATGTGGCCGCTATCATCCTGCAGCTTGCCGAGAATGCCGGTCAGCACGCGGATCGGATTGCGCGCGCCGCCGCCGAACACGCCGGAATGCAGATCTCGGTTCGCCGCCTTAATGATGACCTCTTCGTAGACGAGGCCGCGCAGCGACGTCGTGATCGCCGGCGTCTGGCGGTCCCACATGCCGGTGTCGCAAACGAGCGCAAAATCGGCTCCGAGCTCTTTTTTGTTGGCCTTCAGGAATGGCACGAAGTTCTTCGAGCCGACCTCCTCCTCGCCCTCGATGATCATGGTGATGTTGAGCGGGATCGAGCCGGTCGCGGCCTTCCAGGCGCGGCACGCTTCGACGAACGTCATCAGCTGGCCCTTGTCGTCCTCGGCGCCGCGCGCGACGATGATCTTGCGTCCCTTGGCGTCGGTATCGATCACCGGCTCGAACGGCGGCTTGCGCCAGAGGTTCAACGGATCGACCGGCTGCACGTCATAGTGGCCGTAGAACAAGACGTGCGGCGCGTTGCTCTTGCCGTTCATCTTGCCGACAACGGCAGGATGGCCCGCCGTCGGCCGCACTTCGGTCGCGAAGCCGAGCGAAGTGAGATCTTTGGCAAGGTGATCGGCCGCCTGCTTGCAGTCGGCCGCAAACGCCGGATCGGCCGAGATCGACTTGATCCGGAGCAGCGCGAACAGGCGCTCCAGGCTGTTGTCGAGATCGGCATCGATCCGGTCGAGAACGGCATTCATCGCCTTGGCGTCGGGCATTTACGTCTCCAGGAATGGTTCGAGCGAAGAGCTGCACTCTTATAACCGCGCGGCGCGGGCCAAGGCCAGCACCCCAAAGGGCGAAGCCAGTGTCCGAAAACGAGGGAGCGGCGGCGTTGCGAGCGGGCCCGATGGCGGCCACGATATGTTGCTGATTCATGCGAACAACCGACGAGGCCTTGCCATGCTCAAGCTGCGGCCGAATTGCGAGGGATGCGACAAGGACTTGCCGCCGCAGGCAACCGATGCCCGCATCTGCTCCTATGAATGCACATTCTGCGCCGATTGCGTCGCCAACCTCTTGTCGAACGTCTGCCCAAACTGCGGCGGCGGCTTTGTGCCGCGGCCGATCCGCCCCTCGACCGAGCGGCGCAAGGGCGTGAGCCTTGCCCGCCACCCCGCGTCGACCGAACGGGTGCACCTGAGTTACGATCGCGACAATATCGCTGCCTTCGCAAGAGAGGTGCGCGACATTCCGCCCGAGCGCAGATAGCGCGAACCGGTGATGGCTAGCGTGCTAGGCGGCGGTTTGTTGGAGCCGCCACGCCAGCATATCCATCCGGTCGGCACCGAAAAAGATTTCTCCGTTCGCCACAAACGTCGGCACGCCGAACACGCCGTCTCGATAAGCCGCCGTTGTGCGCTCGACCAAAGCGTCGCGAAGCTCGCCGCACAACGCCTGGTCGGCCAGCGCCGGATCGAGCGAAGACTGCTCAAGACAATCTCTCAAGACATCGCGCGCGCCGATATCGCGACTGCTTTGCCACATCGCTTCGAACACCGCATCGATAAAGCGCGCATGCGGAGCCACGTTCTGCTCAAGCAGCAGCGCGGCGCATAGTGCCGGCGCCGGATCCGGTCGCGGCGCGTGGAGTACAACCAGCGGGGCGCCATAAAAATCCGCCGATCGCCTGATGTCGAGCAGGAAGTGACGTCGCTTTGGCGGTGCCAGCGGATCGACATACGCGTGCGCGCGGCGCGCGACCGGCCTGCAAATTCAGGAGCACGTCGATCGAGACCGGGCGCCATCGCCATGTCGTCGAGCCGAGAAATCCATGGCGGATGCGCCACCAGGCGAAGTAAGCGTAAGGTGACCTGAAATCGTAGTAGACATCAATCGGCGCTGTCATTGGCCGCGACCGTAGCCGTGGACGAACGACGATGCTTCGATGGCGGTCGAAGCGAGGCGCTAGCGCCGTAGCAAGCCGCCGAGCGCGCCGCGCACGATCGCACGACCCACCGTGCCGCCGAGCTGGCCGCCGACCGATTTGCCGAGATCAGCCACCACTTGTCCGGCGACCTTGTTGGTGACCGAGCGCGTCAGGTCACGCGCGATCACCTGTCCGGTCGACAGCCTCTGGCCGCGCGGACGGTTGGTGCCGAAGATCGTACCGACAATGTTGCCGATCTTGTCGAGTACGCCGCCGCCCTGCCCTTGATCGCCCGCCGCACCGCCGCCGGCGGGTGCGGCGGTACCGGCAACGCGCTTCTGCAGCACCTCGTAGGCAGACTCTGAATCGATCGCGGTGTCGTATTTCCCTTTCACCGGGCTCCTGGCCATGATGGCCTTGCGCTCGTCCGGTGTGATCGGTCCGATGCGCGCCGTCGGCGGGCGGATCATCGCCCGATCGACGATCGCCGGCGTACCGTTGCCTTCGAGGAACGACACCAGTGCTTCGCCCTTGCCGAGTTCGGTGATGACCTTCGCGGTATCGAGCTTGGGGTTTGGGCGGAAGGTTTGCGCGGCGGCAGCGACGGATTTCTGGTCGCGCGGCGTGAATGCGCGCAGCGCGTGCTGCACCCGGTTACCGAGCTGAGCCAGCACCTTGTCCGGCACGTCGATCGGGTTCTGCGTCACAAGGTAGACGCCGACGCCCTTGGAACGGATCAGCCGCACCACCTGCTCGATCTTGTCGAGCAGCGCCTTCGGCGCATCGCTGAACAACAGATGCGCCTCGTCAAAGAAGAACACCAGCTTCGGCTTCGGCAGGTCGCCGACCTCGGGCAGTGTTTCGAACAGCTCCGACAGCATCCAGAGCAGGAAGGTCGCGTAAAGTTTTGGGCTTTGCATCAGCTTGTCGGCGACCAGGATATTGATCATGCCGCGGCCGTCACTGCCGGTGCGCATGAAATCTTTCAAATCCAGCGCCGGTTCGCCGAAAAAACTGGTGCCGCCCTGATTTTCCAGGACCAGGAGCTGGCGCTGAATCGTCCCGACCGTTGCCTTCGAGACATTGCCATATTGCGTGGTCAGCTCCGCGGCGTGTTCGGCGATATAAGCGAGGATCGCCCGCAGGTCTTTCATGTCGAGCAGCAACAGGCCCTGCTCGTCCGCCACACGGAACGCGACGTTGAGCACGCCCTCCTGCACGTCGTTGAGGTCCATCATGCGCGACAGCAGCAGCGGACCCATCTCGGACACAGTGGCGCGCACCGGATGTCCCTGCTCGCCGAATACGTCCCAGAAGATCGTCGAGAACTCATCGGGCTGAAAGGTCAGATCCATCGCCTTGGCGCGCTGCAGAAGAAAGTCCTTCGCCTCACCCGCTGCCGAAATACCCGAGAGATCACCCTTGATGTCGGCGGCGAACACCGGCACGCCGGCGCGCGCCAGGCCTTCGGCCATCACCTGCAACGTCACCGTCTTGCCGGTTCCGGTGGCGCCGGTCACAAGGCCATGGCGGTTGGCAAAACCAAGAGCGAGATACGCGGGTTGTTCGCCCTTACCGACAAAAATGGCCTGTGGAGTATCGCCGTTGCTCATTCAATCTCACCCAATCGAGTGACGGATCGCTTCATGCGTCAGGTTACAGATGATCCTAGCGATTTCGCGATCGCGTTGAAAGCCGTTGCGATCGGACCAATGACCGGCAGCGTTGTCGAAGATCTGGAGATCTAAGGTGCGAAGCGATTGCATGAGCGATAAGTTTTGCATTGTTGCAACACTCTGCGACGGATGCGCACGCAAACGGAAAGTTTCGAATGGCTCAGCTTGTGTTTCCTTTAGCAGGGGGTCAAAGTGATTTGGAAGAAGTGACGGCCGGTGCATAGCCGGCTTAGGTGGGGCGTCATGGGCACGTTGAGTGAACGGCTCGCTGATGCTGTCGGTTGCGGCAGCACGTCAGCGGACAAGATCGTTGACGTGCTTCGGTTGTCCCGCAGCGCACTGCATTCCGCTCACATTGATCCGATCATTCGCGAGAGCTTGATGGTTTCGCCCGCGACCGGCGCGGATCATTTCCGCGACGGCGCAACCCTTGCGACCTCGCTCTAAACTCATCTGCTTTATGACCATGGCTTATCCTGTTGCGAAACTTGATGGAATGACGGCGCAGACCGCCGCAAAATTGAAGAAGCAGGGAATCCGGACGGCCGAGAAGCTCATCGAGGTGGCAAGCCTGGTGCGCAGCCGCAGACGGCTCGCCAGGGAGACGCAGATACCGGAAGCGCAGCTGCTGGAGTGGGTCAACCTCGCCCACTATCTGCAGATCAAGGGCATGGGTGCCGCCAAGGCAAAACTGATCCGCGCAACCGGCGTCAATACCGTCCGCGATCTCAGCTTCCGCAACCCTGAACGGCTGGCGCAAAAGATGCGCGAGGCCAACGACAAGCTGAAGCTGGTGCGCGCGCTGCCGTCGGAACCATCGGTTCGGCTCTTGATCGAGCGTGCGCGCAAACACAACAGCAAGATCACGTACTGAACCTGAACATCAAGCGTTGGCTTGCTTCACCTCTCCCCGTTGGGGAGAGCGACTGATTGGCCAGCAATCCGGGTGAGGGGGAGCAAGTCTATCGAGAGGTCCGCGCCCCCTCACCCGCCGCGCTTCGCGCGTCGACCTCTCCCCAACGGGGAGAGGTAGATCCATCGCCTCGCCCCCATCGATGGTAGCCTCGCTGGCGGCGCCAGACGGCCCGCTTGACACCGCGAGAGCGACCGCGCAAAGCGCTGGTCAAATGACCGCGGCCAGATCCATTGATCCGTCGACATCCGCCCTGCAAAAAGGCCTTGCGGCCCTGCTGGCGCAACCGGGTTCGCTGGTGATGGGGGTGCTCAACATCACACCGGACTCGTTTTCAGACGGCGGCCGTTATCTCGATGCTGGCGCGGCGCTGGCGCAGGCAAAAAAGATGATCGGCGACGGCGCCGCGATCATCGACGTCGGCGCGGAATCGACCCGCCCGTACGGCGGCCGGGAACCGGTCACTGCCGCTGAGGAGCTTGCGCGGCTGGAGCCGGTGCTGGCCGATCTCGTCCGCGCTTGGAACGCCGGTCTCGATCGACACCATGAAGGCCGAGGTCGCACGGAAGGCAATTCAGCAGGGCGTCGCCATGCTCAATGATGTGTGGGGCCTGCAGCGCGATTCCGAGATGGCGCAGGTCGCCGCCGACCACGATGTGCCTGTTGTGCTGATGCACAACCGCGAAGCGGCCGATCCGGCTGTTGACATCATGGAGGACATCGCCGCGTTCTTCGAACGCTCACTCGCGATCGCGGCCAAGGCCGGCATCCGCAAGTCAAACATCATTCTCGACCCGGGCATCGGCTTCGGCAAGACCGACGCGCAGAGCATGACGGCGCTGGCGCATCTCGCCGAGCTCAGTGTGTTCGGCTACCCGATCCTGGTCGGCGCCTCGCGCAAGCGCTTCATTGCCAGCGTCAGTCCCTCCGAACCAGGCGGTCGGCTTGGCGGCTCGATCGCGGCGCACCTGATTGCCGCCGAGCACGGCGCAAAGATCATCCGCACACATGATGTCGCCGAGACCGTGCAGGCCTTGAAGATCGCAAACGCCATCGAGGCCAGCCGATGAGCCAAGCCACAAACGACGTCATCTTCATCCGCGGCATCCTGATCCATGCGCGCCACGGCCTGCTCGAGCACGAGTCCGAGGTCGGCCAGCGCTTCGTCATCGACCTCGAACTGACGGCTGATCTGACCAAATCCTCACGCACCGACCGGCTCAAGGATACGGTCAACTACGGCAGCGTGGTCGACATCGCGATGAAAGCTTTTGCCGACCGGAACTATTACCTTTTGGAGCGCGCCGCCGCAGCAGTTGGTGACGCCATTCTCGATACATTCCCGCGCGTCAGCGCCGTCAAGGTCACCGTGCACAAGCCCCACGCGCCGATCGCCGCGATCTTCGAGGACGTCGGCGTCACGCTGACGCGGACCCGCTGAGGACGGAAACCGATGGCCGACGTGCTGATTGCGCTGGGCGGCAATGTCGGCGACGTCAGGGCGACCTTTGCGCGCGCCCTCCCGTTGATCACAGCTCGCAGCAGCGGAACGCTGCTGGCACGCTCGTCCGACTACGAAACCCCGCCATGGGGCGACACCGCGCAGGCTCCCTTTATCAATGCGTGCATCCGGCTCGAGACCGCGCTCGAACCCCGCGCGCTGCTCGCAACGTTGCACGCGATCGAAGCGGAATTCGGCCGCGACCGCTCAACGCGAGCGCCACTGGGGTCCGCGACCGCTCGATCTTGATCTGTTGGCCTACGACGACCTCGCCGTTACCAGCGACGACCTCACCCTGCCGCACCCGCGCCTGTTGGAGCGGGCCTTCGTGCTGGTGCCGCTTGCCGAGATCGCACCCGACCGCGTCATTGCGGGACAGACGCCGGCACAGGCCCTGAACGGCCTCTCGACCGAAGGCATCCGCCGCCTGTAACAGCATATGTCCTGAGACGTTTAGCCAGTTGGCGAATTTTGCTCGCTGGAGTAAGCCGACCGCATGGCGATAAACGACAATACCCTCGTGCTGGCCGGCGAATTTCCGCCCGCGACCCGCGACGCCTGGCTGAAGCTGGTCGACGGCGTGCTGAAAGGCGCGCCCTTCGAGCGGCTCATCAGCAAGACCGCCGACGGGCTCACGATCCAGCCGCTTTACCCGCGCGCCGCGGGCGCGGCCGTCGTCGCCGGCCGCGCGCCGGCCGCGGCCTGGCAGGTGATGCAGCGCGTCGACCATCCCGATCCGGCTCGAAGCCAACAAGCAGGCGCTCGCCGATCTCGAGAACGGCGCGACCGGTCTGACGCTGGTGTTCGCCGGTTCGGTCAGCGCCAACGGCTACGGGCTCGACGGCTCGGCGGAGACTCTTGGCCGCGTGCTCGACGGCGTCATCCTCGATGCCGTCGCCATCGACCTCAATCTCAGCCCCGCGACCCGCGGCGTGGTCAGGCATTTGCCAGCACTCGCGAAGCGCCGCGGAACGTTTCGCCTGAAAAGATCGACCTGCGCGCCAGCATCAATCCGATCGGCGGATTTGCCGCGGCGGGCGACGAGCCCTGCCGACTGGAGCACGACCGCGAAGAATTTTGCCGCGCTGGTCGGCGAGCTCGCAGGCGCCGGATTTCGTGGGCCGCTTGCAGTCGCCGACGGCCGCCTCGATTCACAACGCCGGCGGTTCGGAGGCGCAGGAGCTTGCGTTTGTCATCGCAAGCGCGGTGGCTTATCTGCGCGCGCTCGAGAGACGCCGGCATGCCACTCGATGCCGCGCGAAAACTGATTTACTTCCGTATGTCGGCGGATGCCGATCAGTTTCTGACTATCGCCAAATTCCGCGCTGTGCGCAAATTGTGGGCGCGCGTCGAGCAGGCTTGCGGATTGTCGCCGCGTCCGATCCACGTCGCCGCCGAGACCGCGTGGCGGATGCTGACGCAGCGCGACGCCGACGTGAACATGCTGCGCACGACCATGGCGGTCGCCGCTGCCGGCATCGGCGGCGCCGACAGCATCACGGCGCTGCCGCACACCGCGGCGCTCGGGCTGCCCGACGCGCTGGCGCGACGCATCGCGCGCAACACGCAACTGGTCCTGCTCGAAGAATCGAACCTCGCAAAGGTATCGGACCCGGCCGCGGGCGCCGGGGGCATCGAGGATCTGACCACGCAGCTTTGCGGGTCGGCGTGGGCGCAGTTCCAGGATATCGAGAAGGCCGGTGGCATCTGGGCCGCGCTCAAGCAGGACCTCGTGCAGAAAAGCGTCGCGGCGGTGCGGGCCGAGCGCGAGAAAGCGGTCGCGCGCCGGCGCAGCCCGCTGACCGGCACCAGCGAATTCGCCAATCTCGACGAGACGAAACCTGCGGTGCTCGACGTACCGCGCGTCGCACCGTCGAAGGACGAGGCGACCGCGGATAGCTGCGAAGCGCTGCCGCGCATCCGGCTCGCCGAACCGTTCGAAGCCTTGCGCGACAAGTCCGATGCCATCCTCGCCAAAATCGGCGCGCGGCCAAAAATCTTCCTCGCCAATCTCGGCACCGCAGCGGAATTTTCCGCGCGTGCCATGTTCGCAAAAAACTTCTTCGAGGCCGGCGGCATCGAGGTCATCGACAACGAAGGCTTTTGGGAAATCCCGACGCTGGTGCACTTTTTCAAGAAGGCCGGCAGCCCTCTCGTCTGCCTGTGCTCCTCGGATACGGTCTACGGCACTAATGCCGCCGACGCTGCCAAGGCGTTGGCGGAGGCCGGTGCCAGCCATATCTATCTGGCAGGACGCCCCGGCGCCAACGAGGCCGCCTGGCGTAAGGCCGGCGTTAACGAGTTCATGTTTGTCGGCTGCAACGTGCTGGCTACTCTCGAGGCCGTCTATGATAGGCTGCGAGTTGCTCCTCGAAAGGAAGGCCGATGAGCGCTTGGATGGAAATCGCGGTGCAACTAATCGGGTCTACCTTCGATGGTCTCATCGGGCTCGGGTCCAGGCGTGACCGCGATCAGAAGAAGCAGGGGCAATCAGATTACCGCGCGATGCAAGCCGAGAAGAAGCTGCAAGAGCTAATCGGGCGGAACAAGCAGTTCGAAGCCGAAAGAAATGACAAGGTCCCTGACTTCACCACCGTCCCCTTCGCCGACGCGCCGCTGCCGCCGGCTGGCGCCGGTGCGCAGCCGTGGCTGACGCCCGAAGGCATTGCGGTGAAGCCGGCCTATGCCGAAGCCGACCTCAAGGGCCTCGACTTCCTCGAGACCTTCCCCGGCATTGCGCCCTATCTGCGCGGCCCTTATCCAACCATGTATGTCAACCAGCCCTGGACGGTCAGGCAGTACGCCGGCTTCTCCACCGCTGAAGATTCCAACGCGTTCTACCGCCGCAACCTCGCCGCCGGCCAAAAAGGCCTGTCGGTCGCGTTCGATCTCGCCACCCATCGCGGCTACGATTCCGATCACCCGCGCGTCTCCGGCGACGTCGGCATGGCGGGCGTGGCGATCAACTCGATCTACGACATGCGCACGCTGTTCGCCGGCATTCCGCTCGATCAGATGAGCGTGTCGATGACCATGAACGGCGCGGTGCTGCCGGTGCTCGCGCTCTACGTGGTCGCCGCCGAAGAACAGGGCGTGCCGCCGGAAAAACTCGCCGGCACCATCCAGAACGACATCCTCAAAGAGTTCATGGTGCGGAACACCTACATCTATCCGCCCACGCCCTCGATGCGGATCATCTCCGATATCTTTGGCTTCACCTCGCAGCGAATGCCGAAGTTCAACTCGATCTCGATCTCCGGCTATCACATGCAGGAGGCCGGCGCGACAGCCGACCTCGAGCTGGCCTACACGCTCGCCGACGGCGTCGAGTATGTCCGCGCCGGCACCAAGGCCGGCCTCGACATCGACAAGTTCGCGCCGCGGCTGTCGTTCTTCTGGGCGATCGGCATGAACTTCTTCATGGAAGTCGCCAAGATGCGCGCCGCGCGCCTGTTGTGGGCGAAGCTGATGAAGGATTTTGCGCCGAAGGATGCGCGCTCGCTATCGTTGCGTACGCATTGCCAGACCTCTGGCTGGTCGCTGACCGCGCAGGACGTGTTCAACAACGTGGTGCGCACCGCGATCGAGGCGATGGCGGCGACGCAGGGCCACACCCAATCGCTGCACACCAACGCGCTCGACGAGGCGCTGGCGCTGCCGACCGATTTTTCCGCGCGCATTGCGCGCAATACGCAGCTGTTCCTGCAGCAGGAAAGCGGCACGACGCGGATCATCGATCCGTGGGGCGGCTCGTACTATGTCGAGCGGCTGACCGCCGAGCTGGCAAAGAAGGCCTGGGGTCACATCCAGGAGGTCGAAGCGCTCGGCGGCATGGCGAAGGCGATCGAGGCCGGCCTGCCAAAGCTGCGCATCGAGGAAGCTTCGGCGCAAGACCCAGGCGCGGATCGACTCCGGCGCGCAGTCGGTGATCGGCGTCAACAAGTTCCGGCCAGAGAACGAAGCCGCGATCGATGTCTTGAAGGTCGACAACACGACGGTGCGGCGGCTGCAGATCGACAAGCTGTCGCGGCTGAAATCCGAGCGCGACGCCAAGGCGGTGCAGGAGGCGCTGGAAAATCTCACCCGCAGCGCCGCGCAAGGCAACGGCAACCTGCTGGCGCTGGCAATCGATGCAGCGCGGGCAAAAGCGACGGTCGGCGAAATCTCCGACGCGCTGGAAAAGGTTTTTGGGCGCCACCGCGCCGAGATCAAGTCGATCACAGGCGTCTACAAGCGCGAGGTGTCCGCGATGTCCGGCAAGCTGGAAAAGCTGCGGCAGCTGGTCGAGGCGTTCGAGGACGCCGAAGGCCGCCGCCCGCGCATCCTTGTCGCCAAGATCGGCCAGGACGGCCACGACCGCGGCCAGAAGGTGATCGCTTCGGCCTTCGCCGACCTCGGCTTCGACGTCGATATCGGGCCGTTGTTCGCCACCGCCGATGAAGCCGCGCGCCAGGCGGTCGAGAACGATGTCCATATCGTCGGCCTCTCCTCGCTCGCCGCCGCGCACCTGA
This sequence comes from uncultured Alphaproteobacteria bacterium, assembly GCA_963763485.1. Lineage (GTDB taxonomy): Bacteria > Pseudomonadota > Alphaproteobacteria > Rhizobiales > Xanthobacteraceae > CAWCKS01. Next base: position 299,063 of record CAVXOW010000006.1, read on the forward strand.
CTGCGGTGCCGGAACTCAAGGCCGCGCTGAAGAAGCAGGGCCGCGACGACATCATGATCATCGTCGGCGGCGTGGTGCCGCCGCAGGATTACGACGCGCTGTACAAGGCCGGCGCCGAGGCGATTTTCCCGCCGGGCACCGTCATCGCCGATGCTGCCGAAGAGCTGATCCACAAGCTCAACGTCCGCCTCGGCCACAGCGAGGCGGCGGAGTAGGACTGCTCCGTCAGTAATACCTCTCGAGTTCGTCATCGCCCGGCTTGACCGGGCGATCCAGTAACTTCCGGATGTCAGTGAACTCACCAGCGCTGCGGCTTACTGGATGCCTATGGCGAACCACTTGGTTCGCCAGACTTATCGCGGGGCATGACGGATCGAGAGGCATTGAACCCACCCGTCCATTCGCGGCCAACAAAACAATATGGGACAAGCACACATCCTCGCCGCCGCCGTCTTCGCAGCCTCTGTCGCAACATCAGCAAGCGCCGCCGAGCCGAAGCCGGACTACGCGCTGAAGACCAAAACTCTCGACATCTCGGTGATCCTTGCCCCGGCCATCAAGGCCAACGCAGCCCTCGCCGCCGACAGCCTGAAGGAGGGCAAGGCGTGGGCTACCAGGCAGCGCGCCGACGCCAAGTCGGCGATGAAGGAAGTGCCGGCGGCGGTCTCGGCCGGCCATCCCTGGACCTACGAACGGAAATACGAGGTCCGTTCGGTCGTCGCCGGCCGCTACATCAGCATCGTGCGCTCCGACTACATGGATACCAACGGCGCCCATCCGAATTCCGACGTCAACACCGTCCTGTGGGACGATGCCCAGAAAAAGCGGATCAGCATCCGCCCGTTCTTCACCGAGACCGCCGATGACGGACCGACGATGCGAGCCTTGCTGGCGGACGCGATCCGGGCGCTGAAAGCCGAGAAGAAGGCACGCGGCGTCGACGACTACAGTGGCGTCGACTGGTACAAGGAACTCAAGCCGTCGCTTGCGAAGATCGGTGCGATTGCGCTGACGCCGTCGACCGAACCAGGCAAGAGCGCGGGCCTCACCTTCCACTACCCGCCCTACGCCGTCGGTCCCTATGCCGAGGGGTCCTATGCGGTGTTCGTGCCGTTTGACAAGTTCAAGCCCTACCTGTCGGCCGATGGAGCCGCGATCTTCGGCGGCAACAGGCCGAAGGGCGACGCCGACGCGAACGAGAATTAAGCAGCTGCTATCTGTTCAAAACAACCCATCTGGGGTGTGACCGAGGCGACGCACCTTGATCGCACGCGCGGCAAGCCCCTGGATGATGGCGTCGCCGTGCGCGGCATCCTGCACCTCGATCAGCAGTTCGACTTCCGCGATGTTGACGGACACCGTTCCGAAGATGCGCTGATGCTGGACCTCGACGATGTTGCCGCCGAGCTCGGCAACCGCCTGCGTCAGTGCGGCAAGTGCACCCGGCCGATCCGGCACCTCGACCGACAGATGGATCAATCGTCCGTCGCGCACGAGGCCGCGCAGCAGGACGTTAGCGAGCACGCGGGTGTCGATATTGCCGCCCGACAGAATGAGCCCGACCTTGCGGCCGGCGAACCGTTTCGGATCTGCGAGCACCGCGGCAAGCGCGGCAGCGCCCGCGCCTTCCGCGACCGTCTTCTCGATCTCGATCAGCAGGATCAGCGCCTTCTCGATTAGCCGCTCGGGCACAACCATCACATCGGTCTTGTGCGCGCGCAGGATTGCGAGCGGCAGGCTGCCGACGTCGCGCACTGCGATGCCCTCGGCGAGCGTGGTGCCGCCGACCGACACTGGCAGCCCCGACAGCGCTTGCGCCGCTGCGGCATAAGTCTCGACCTCGACGCCGACGATGTCGGTCTTGCTAGCCAAACCGTCTGCGGCACGTATTGAGCCCGCGACAAGCCCGCCACCACCGATCGGCACAACCATGCAATCAAGATCGGGCTGCTCCTCCAGCATCTCCAATGCAACGGTGCCCTGCCCCGCGACGACCGCGGGATCGTCATAAGGATGCACAAAGACGAGATTGTCCCGTCCTTCGAGCTGATGGGCGAAGGCCGCCGCTTCCGCCAGCGTCTCACCTTCGAGCAGTACGCGCGCGGCATGATGGCGGGTGCGCGACACCTTCACAAACGGCGTCGGCTTCGGCATCACGATGGTCGCGGTGATGCCCAGCCGTTGCGCATGATAGGCAACGGCCTGCGCATGGTTGCCGGCCGACATCGCGATCACGCCGCGCGCAGTGTCGTCCGGTGTCAGCGTCATCAGCTTGTTGGCCGCACCGCGCTCCTTGAATGAAGCCGTGAACTGCAGGTTCTCGAGCTTGAGCCAGATCTCGGCGCCGGTGATCTCCGACAGCGTCAGCGAGCGGATGAACGGCGTGCGCACGACGCTGCCAGCGATGCGCCCGGCGGCTTCGGTAATATCGGCAAACGAGACTGGTCCCTTGGCGGTCATCGGGCAACTCCGGGCAGCCCTTGTAGCATAGCTGATCGCGAGATCGACCTCGCAGCCTCAGGCGCCTGCTTGTGTGCAACGGCTGACTGGCTCGGGCCTCCCCTCGCCCGCGACCCCCGACGGTGTAAATGGGCGCCATGGCGCGACGCCCGGCACCGGCAACCTCCTCGACCCTCGCACACGACCTGCGCAACGGCAGCCGCGCGGCGCTGGCACGCGCCATCACGCTGGTGGAGAGCCGTCGTACCGACCATCAGCTCGCCGCGCGCGACCTCGTGCAGCAGTTGCTGCCGCTCACCGGCCGCGCCATTCGCGTCGGCATCACCGGCTCGCCGGGCGTCGGCAAATCGACCACGATCGATTCGCTCGGGACGTATCTGCTCGGGCGCGGCCACAAGGTTGCGGTGCTCGCGGTCGATCCGTCGTCGGCGCGCACCGGCGGCTCGATCCTCGGCGACAAGACGCGGATGGCGCGGCTCGCCATCGACGAGCGCGCCTTCATCCGTCCTTCGCCCGCGGCGGGCACGCTCGGCGGCGTTGCCGCCAAGACCCGCGAGGCGATGCTGCTCTGTGAAGCCGCGGGCTTCGACGTGATCCTGGTCGAAACTGTCGGCATCGGCCAGTCGGAGACCGCGGTCTGCGACATGACCGATTTTTTCCTGGCCCTGATGCTGCCAGGGGCTGGCGACGAGTTGCAGGGCATCAAGAAGGGCCTCGTCGAGCTCGCCGACATGATTGCGATCAACAAGGCCGACGGCAACAACGTCGACCGCGCCAACGCGGCGGCTGCCGAGTATCGCGCGGCGCTTCACATCCTGTCGCCGCGTTCGGAACACTGGTCGCCGCCGGTCATCACCTATTCCGGGCTCGAAGGTACCGGCATCGATACGCTGTGGCAGACGATTCTCGATCATCGCAAGGCGACGACAGCGTCAGGCGATTTCGAGCGCCGCCGCCGCGAGCAGCAGGTCAAATGGATGTGGGCGATGCTGGAGGAGCGGACCCGCGCCAGACTGCGCGCCGACGCGGCGATCCGGGCCAAGGTCCGCGAGCTCGAGGGCAATGTCGCGCAGGGAAAGCTTTCGCCGGCGGTCGCAGCTGATACAATTGCCGAGCTGCTGGAGAAGAAATGACCCGCATCCTGATCACCGGTTTTGAGCCGTTTCCAGGCGCACCGTTCAATCCAACCGGACCGCTGGTCGAGCGCCTTTTGAAGGTGCGACGGCCGGCCCTCGCCGACGTCGACCGCGTCGGCCACGTCTTCCCCGTCACCTATGGTGCGGTCGATCGCGAATTGCCGCGGCTGATCAAGCAGCATGCGCCCGATGCACTCCTGATGTTTGGGCTGGCCGCACGGACGCCGCATGTGCGAATCGAGACCCGCGCCCGCAACGACATCACGACGATCTGGCCCGATGCCGGCCACACCAGAATCACACTCGGCAAGATCGAGCCGGGCGGACCGCGGGCGCTTTACTTCGGCCCGCATACGACATTGTTGCTGCGCGCCGCGCAGGCAACCAACGTGCCCTCGGCGACGTCCCGCGATGCCGGCCGCTATCTCTGCAACTATCTCAGCTGGCGGGCGATTGAGCAGGTTCAGCAGGCGCGCAACAATTCGCAACATCCGCGCGTTGCTGCGTTCATTCATGTCCCTCTCGTCCCCCGCGGCACGCCACAAATTCGCAAAGGTACAGAAGTGCGCGTCACGCTCGAGGACTTGGTCGATGCCGGCGAAGCTATCCTGCTGACCATGATCAGGTTGACACGACAAGCGGCACCAGGGCGTGTCGAATCAGCGCTGCGGCCGGACGTTCGCGCGGTGGCCTGAACGCGTCGGCATCGCGCCGACCAGCCTTGCATCTGCGTTGGTTGTGCAGCGCAGCGCAAGCGAGCATATACCGCCTGTAACACAGGTGATTTCCCGTTGACCGATACCAATGCCGAACGGTGGGCGTCCCCGACCCACCGCCCGATGAGCTTTCCCGAATTCGTCGTCATCGTCGCCGCCATCATGGCGCTCAATCCGCTGGCGATGGACATGATGCTGCCAGCACTGCCCGACATCGGCGCGGCGTTTGGCATCAGCAACGCCAACCATTTGCAGTGGGTACTGTCGACGTTCCTGCTCGGCTTCGGCATCGGTCAGTTCGTGATCGGGCCGCTGTCGGATCGCTACGGCCGTCGCCCGGTGCTGATCGGCGGCATGGTGGTTTACTCAATTGCCAGCGCGCTCGCGATCATCGCACCGTCCTTTGAAACACTGCTACTGGCGCGCGTCCTGCAGGGCGTGAGCACGTCGGCGACCCGCGTGATTGCAACCTCGGTGGTGCGCGATTGTTACGTCGGCCGACGCATGGCGAGCGTGATGTCGCTCGCGCAAATGGTGTTTATCTCGGTGCCGGTGCTGGCGCCCTCGTTCGGGCAGCTGGTGCTGCTGGTGAGCCGGCAATGGCATTCCGTGTTCGTCGTGCTGCTGCTCTACGGCATCGTCGCACTGCTGTGGACCGCGCTGCGGCTGCCGGAGACGCTGGCTGAAGACAAGCGCACCTCGATCAGGATTCCCGACGTAATCGGCTACTACAGGCAGACCGTGACCAACCGGCAGACCTTCGGCTATGCGCTCGCCTGCGGCGCCATCAATGCCACCATGTTCGGCTACGTGTTCTCGGCACAGCAGATATTTACCGAAGTGTTCCGCCTCGGTCCTTACTTCCCGCTGGCGTTTGCGGCGATCGCGATCGGCGTCGCGGTCGCAGGCTTCGTCAATTCGCGCATTGTCGGCCGGCTCGGCATGCGGGTAATCTCGCATGCGGCACTGACCGGCTTCGCGCTGGCCTCGCTCATCATGGTGATCGCGGCGCGTGCCGACATGCTGCCGCTGCCGTTCTACATGGTGCTGGCGACCTGCACGATGTTTTGTTTCGGCCTGACCTTTGCCAACTTCACGGCGCTTGCCATGGAGCCGCAAGGCCACATCGCCGGCACCGCCTCGTCGCTGTTCGGTTCGCTCACCGTGCTGATCGGCATCGTGATCGGCTACCTGATCGGCCAGGCCTATGACGGCACGATGGTGCCGCTTGCGACCGGTTTTTTCCTGTGCGCGATCGGCGCGCTCGCTATCGTGTTCGTCACCGAACGCGGCAAGATGTTCCAGCCACACAACAAGCCGATCACGACGTGAGGCGCGGCCGCGTCACGCTCGCTCACAAGACGCGGCTGTCGCCGCTCTTGCCCCCATAAGACGCGGCTGTCGCCGCTCTTGCAATCGCCGTTGATCCCGGTTGAAATCAGAGCGCTTCCAGCAGAGCGAGGATGAACGCGTGGTCGCCGACTACCTGGTCAATATCGAGTGCACGACCTGCGGGCTCTCGCTGATGCAGAGCCCGCGCTCGGCGATCAACCGCATCGTGTTCTGCACTGTGTGCCGTTGCGGTGGCCACTACGCCGACGTCGTCGACCAGTGCCAGGCGCTCACGCCTGATTTCATCACGATGAATGAGCTCGAGGACATGCTGAGCGCAATCGGCCAAGAGAGCGAGTAATCTCGGGCGAGTAACCACGCGCAAGAGCTCAGCGGCCACCGAGCGCTTTCTCCTCCTGCTGCCTGAAGTAATTGTCCTTGCTGAACGCGGCGTCGTGAGGACTTTCGACCCGATCGCGGCCGATCGCATTTGATTCCTGATAAGGTGACCGCGTCGGGGCCTGCGCCTTGGCAGGAACGCCATACTGATCACGCGTGCCGCCCTCCTTTTTCTCGGCCGGTTCCGGTACATACGAAAATAGCCCGACAATAGGGTGGCTGGTAAAGGCCGGCGGCGGAGCCGGTGGATGTGTGGTCAGGGTCGCGCTCGACCCGATTCCGGTCGTGACGCTGAAGCCGACGCCCGCCGGGCGGGTGACGCTGATCGTTCCCTGTGCACTCGCACTTGAGATCGCGGCGAATGACACCATCGCAATGAAGAGGAGACGCATACGATAACTCCTCGGTCCAGGGCTTAAGCTCGCCCCGATCGCGACAAGTTCCCGGCCGCGCGCGAAGGGTGGATGGTCAGCGATGTCTGGCATTAACCACCGCATCAAACATTCGGGAGATTCACGATAACTGGCCGCTAAATCACCTGAGGTTCGGCGCTATGTCTGCCATTCCGGACCAAGTTCCGCAGGAGTGAATGCACTCGTGAACCTCGATCGCCGCCGCCTGCTGAATGTTTCGGCTGCAGGTCTTGCCGGCGCTGCCGGCGTCGCGTCGAGCGCATCGGCTGCGCCTTCGCCACAAGGCCTTTCGGCACTCGGGCGCGATGCCGCGCAATTCGGCGTGCGGCCGAACAGCCCGGACGACCAGACGCGTCTTCTGCAGCGCGCGATCGACGAGTGCGCGCGCAGCGCAACGCCGCTCGTCGTTGCGCCGGGCATCTACCGCACCTCGATGCTGACGCTGCCCGCCAGCGCACAAATCATCGGCGTCCGCGGCGCGACGAAATTGCAATTCGTCGGCGGCGGCCCGTCGCTGCTGTCAGGCGAAGGCTCCGACAATCTCGCGCTGACCGGCCTCGTGCTCGATGGCGGCCGCATCCCCCTTCCACCGCGACGCGGTTTGCTGCACGCCTTGAGCGTCAGGACGATGCGGGTCGACGATTGCGAGATCCTCGCGAGCGGCGGCAGCGGCATCTGGATCGAGAACGTCTCGGGCCATGTGCGCACCACGCTGTTCCGAGACATCGCCGCGACCGCGCTGGTGTCGTTCGATGCGCAGGGCCTCGTGGTCGCGCAGAACACCATCATCGGCACCAACGACAACGGCATCGAGATCCTGCGCAATGCGATCGGCGACGACGGCACGCTTGTCATCGACAACCGCATCGAGGACATCAAGGCCGGGCCCGGCGGCTCCGGCCAGTACGGCAACGCCATCAATGCGTTCCGCGCCGGCAACGTCATCGTGCGCGGCAACCGCATCAAAAATTGCGACTACTCCGGCGTGCGCGGCAACTCGGCGTCCAACATCCAGATCACCGGCAACAGCATCACCAATGCGCGCGAGGTCGCGCTCTATTCCGAATTCTCGTTCGAGGGTGCGGTGATCGCTCACAACACGGTCGACGTCTGCGCCACCGGCGTGTCGGTCTGCAACTTCAATGAAGGCGGCCGGCTCGCGGTGGTCCAGGGCAACATCATCCGCAACATCCTGCCGAAGCGGCCCGCCGGCACTGCGCCCGACGACGACGGCGGCGTCGGCATCTACATCGAAGCCGACGCCAGCGTCACCGGCAACGTGATCGAGAACGCGCCGAGCTTCGGCATCGTCGCCGGCTGGGGCAAGTATCTGCGCGACGTCGCGATCTCCGGCAACGTGATCCGCAAGGCGTTTGTCGGCATCGGCATCTCGGTCGCGTCAGGCGCGGGCGCGGCGCTGGTCGACAACAACGTGATCTCGGACGCGCCGCGCGGCGCCGTGGTCGGGCTCGATCACTTCCGGCCGGTGACCGCGGATTTGACGCGAAGCGGCGCTGAGAAGCTGGCGCAGGTCGTACTCGGCACCAACCAGGTGCGCTGAGCGGCTAAAGCGCGATGAGATTTGGTCGAAACGTCATCGCGCTCTAGATTTTTGATTGAGCATGATCTTCTTCGGAAAACCGCTTCGCACTTTTCCGGATCATGCTTAGAGTCGCGCGGCGCGCTGCAGCGCCGTTGCGCGAACCGTATCTTCGAACGGCGACGGCAGACGCAGCGCCGGGCGCAACTCCGCAACTGCCGCCACGGAGACAAGTTCGGTGTCATCGAGGAGGGCCTCGAGCTTGAAATTGGGCGCGAGCAGGCCAACGGCCGGAGCATCCGCTGCGGCGGCGGCCGTTGCCGGCGTCCGTTCTGTGGCGGCAACAGATATCGACGGTCGCGTCGGCATCGGCGTTTCAAGCGGCCGGATATCAAGCCGGCGCCAGGCCGCAACCGCGTCCTTCGTTTGCCTGACGATCTCGAGAAAGTCGGGTTCGTTGAAATAGCGCTGCCAGCGGCCGCTGACGAACAGCTCGGTGACATGTTCGAGGCGTTGCTCGGCAAGCTTGCGCCAGCGAGAGACTTTGTAGTCGCGCAGATTGACCGTGGTGTAAGTCATGAAGGTGGCAAGAGCGTTGTGGATGTCTTGGCACAGCCGGCGACTGCCGGGCACGACGAACGCGCAAATGCAAAGCAACCAACACCCTTGCGGGGGCCAGGCAACGCCGGGCCGGAACGGGCGCCTGTCCTGAATCGAGGAATCAGGCGCACTGGAATCACTTATCTGATTTGTGACGGTTAGGAAATCGGGTTGCACGCACGACGTGCGGACACTCGTCGTCTTATCGTGGTTCGCGCCAATCGCTCAGTCGAGCGCCAGCACCAGCGACGCTACGCCGACTGCAATCAGGTAGCAGATGTTGAAGATGATCCCGATTTTCAACTGCCGGTCGCGCAGATCAGCTGGACCACCACGGCGCGCGCGCATCGATATGCCACCCTGGATCAAGGTCGGCGCGGTGAGCATCAGGGGCATCAGGAGCTTCATGGGTCTCTCTCGCAAATCGTGCAAAAGACCTTGCCCCCGGGCACCGTTTTACTCCGTGATGCCGGTCACGTCGACCAAAACCCCGTCTTAAAAGCTTCAAAGACAAGAAGATTCAGCGCCTTACGCGGGACCGGTGGTCGCGCAAAAATGCCCGCCGAACCGCTCCGCAATGCGGTAAGAAAAATCAGCACGCCTCACATCCCTCCAACGCCCGTCATCCCAATGCCCGATCAAACCGTTCCGGTCTTCGACGGCCACAACGATGTCCTGCTCCGCCTCTATCTGCGCGAAGGCCCCGATGCGGTCGCGAGCTTCATGACCGGCAACGGCAAGGGACAGCTGGATTTTCCGCGAGCCCGCGAGGGCGGCTTCGCCGGCGGGATGTTTGCGATCTTCGTACCCTCGCCGCAGCGGCCGCGGCCCGACAACGGGGCGCCGAAGGACGTCACCGACGAGCCGTTCCCGCTCGAGGTCGACCTCGCACGCGCGCAGAAGGCCGTGCTCGCCATGGCATCGCTGCTGTTCCGGATCGAGAGCCAGTCGAACGGCCAGGTCCGCGTCTGCCGCTCGGTTGAAGAGATCAGGCAATGCATCGCTGACGGGGTGCTGGCGCCGGTGCTCCACATCGAGGGCGCCGAGGCGATCGACTCCGACTTCCAGATGCTGGAGGTGCTGCTACCAGGCCGGCCTGCGCTCGCTCGGGCCGGTGTGGAGCAGGTCGAACATCTTTGGCCACGGCGTGCCGTTCAGCTTCCCCTCCTCGCCCGATACCGGCCCCGGCCTCACGGACGCCGGCAAGGAGCTGGTGCGCGCCTGCAACCGACTGCGCATCCTGATCGACCTGTCGCATCTCAACGAGAAAGGCTTTTGGGATGTCGCCGGCCTGAGCGATGCGCCGCTGGTTGCGACGCACTCGAACGCCCACGCCGTCTGCAATCATGCCCGCAACCTGACCGACAAGCAGCTCGACGCGATCAAGGACAGCGGCGGCATGGTCGGCGTCAATTACGCGGTCAATTTCCTGCGGCCCGACGGCAAGCGCGACGACAATACCCCGCTCGATCAGGTGGTCGATCACATCGAGTACCTGATCAAGCGGCTCGGCGAAGATCACGTCGGGCTCGGCTCGGATTTCGATGGTGCCACGATCCCGAAGGACTTGAGCTCGGCGGCGGCGCTGCCAAACCTCGTCGCCGCGATGCGGGCGCGGCAATTTGGCGAAGCGACTGATTGCCAAGGTGTGCACCGAGAACTGGCTGAAGGCGCTCGAGCGCACCTGGGGCAAGACCGCGTAGCGCGAGCGCTCGTTGCGCTCAAAAATTAATCAATTGTGCCGCCGCTCCAGGCAGCATGGTGCTTGAGCCGTTCAGCTCTCAATCGATTTTCGCTGGCACGCTTATTGCTGACTAACGCTCAGAGTTGGCGACTAGGGTTCCGATCCCTCCGGGATGACTGGTCCGAGAGCTGCCGCCCGGATCACGTGCTGACCGGGTGCACGGCGGGACAAAAGCCCGGGAGACCTCAGCCGCTGCGGATTGGCAGGCGCTCAGGTCGTTTTTGCCAGTCCGCATTCGTCAACAATGAGGGACTGGATATGACACTTCTCCGAAAGACGTCTGCTGGGTTTCTGCGCCGCGGCGCTGCTTGCGGTCGCACCGATCACCACTCTGACGGCCGCGCCCAAGAAGGAATTCAACATCGCCTGGACGATCTATGTCGGCTGGATGCCGTGGCCCTACGCCGTCGATGCCGGCATCGTGAAGAAATGGGCCGACAAATACGGCATCACCATCAACGTCACGCAGATCAACGACTACGTCGAATCGATCAACCAGTACACCGCCGGCAAGTTCGACGGCGTCACCGTCACCAACATGGACGCGCTGACGATTCCCGCCGCCGGCGGCGTCGACACCACCGCCATCATCATGGGCGACTACTCCAACGGCAATGACGGCATCGTGCTGAAGAAGGGCAAGACGCTCGCCGACATCAAGGGCCAGAAGATCAACATCGTCGAGCTGTCGGTCTCGCACTACCTGCTGGCGCGCGGCCTTTCGACCGTCGAAGCTGACGGAAAAGGACATCAAGACCGTCAACACGTCGGACGCCGACATCGTCGCGGCGTTCAAGGCGCCGGAAGCGACGGCGGTCGTGACCTGGAATCCGCAGCTCCTGGAGGTGAAGGCCGAGCCGGGCGCCACGAGGTGTTCGACTCCAGCAAGATCCCCGGCGAGATCGAGGACCTGATGGTGGTCAACACCGCGACGCTGAAGGACAACCCGGACCTCGGCAAGGCGCTGGTCGGCATCTGGTACGAGACGATCGCGCTGATGCAGGACCCGGGAGAGAAGGGCAAGGCCGCGCGCGAGGCGATGGCGCAAGCTGTCCGGCACCGACCTCGCGGGCTTCGAGGCGCAGCTCAAGACCACCCACATGTTCTACACGCCGCAAGGACGCGCTGGCTTTCACCACCGGCGCCGAGCTGCCGAAGATCATGGACCTGGTCCGCACCTTCTCCTTCGAGCACAATCTGCTCGGCGAAACATGTGAAATCGAAGGACGCGATCGGCATCGAGATGCCGACGGCACGCTCGGCTCGGCAAAGAACGTCAAGCTGCGCTTCGACCCGACCTACATGCAGATGGCGGCCGACGGGAAGCTGTGAGCCAGCACCGGATCTGCTGGCCGAGCGAGACACGCAAGGAGCGCCGCATCATGCGCCGCGTTGATGAACATCGTCGCCCGCGACGCGGCAGCCGTCTCCTGCTTGCGGCGATCCCGTTCCTGCTGATCATGCATCGTTCTATGTCGTCGGATCGGCGGAGCGGCGCGCCGCCAATCCTGACGACAAGCTGCTGCCGCCGGTCGACGCGAAATGGCCGACCACCATGGAGCATCTGGCCGCTCGAGCCCGACCGGCGCACCGGGGATTACGTGCTGTGGGCCGACACCGCCGCCAGCCTGCAGCGGCTGGCGCTTGGATTGGGCATCGCTACCGCTGATCGGGCTCGCGTTCGGGCTGACGCTCGGCCTGCTGCCGATCGCGGGCGCGACTTTCGGCACGCTCGTCGCGGTGATCTCGATGATTCCGCCGATGGCGATGCTGCCGATCCTGTTCATCGTGTTCGGCCTCGGCGAGCTGTCGAAGGTGGTGCTGATCGTCATTCGGCGTCGCCCCGTTCATGATCCGCGACTTGTCGCTCGAGGTCGCGGGCCTGCCGCGCGAGCAGATGGTCAAGGCGCAGACGCTGGGCGCCTCGACCTGGCAGGTCGCGATCCGGGTGGTGCTGCCGCAGATCATGCCGCGGCTGATCAAGTCGCGTGCGGCTGATGCTCGGCCCGGCGTTCCTGTTCCTGATCTCGGCGGAGGCGATCGCCGCCGACGTCGGGCTCGGCTACCGCATCTTCCTGGTGCGCCGCTATCTCGCGATGGACGTGATCCTGCCCTACGTCGCCTGGATCACGCTGCTCGCCTTTCTGATCGACTACCTGCACTGGCTTGGTTCGCGCGCAAGGCCTTTCCCTGGGCCTATGTCGAGGAGCCGCGCTGATGAGCGCGCTCTCCTTCCGCAACGTCTGGGTCGAGTACGGCGAGCAGATCGTGCTGGAACGCATCAACATCGAAATCGCGTCCGGCACCTTCCTCTCGGTGGTCGGCCCCTCGGGCGCCGGCAAGAGCACGTTCCTGCGCCTGATCCTCGGCCAGGAGCGCCCGACGCGGCACGGTCCTGCTCGACGGCGAGCCGTTCCCGGCCGAGCCCGGGCCGGATCGCGGCATCGTGTTCCAGCGCTATTCGGTGTTCCCGCATCTGACCGTGCTCGGCAACGTGCTGGTCGGCTACGAGTTCGCGCGAGCGCCGGCTCACGGCCCGACTGCTCGGCGCGGCGCGGCGCGAGGCGATCGAGAAGATGCGAGCAGCCTGATCGAGGCAGTCGGACTCGGCGAGCATCGCGACAAATATCCGGCAGCGCTGTCCGGCGGCATGCAGCAGCGGCTGGCGATCGCGCAGGCGCTCGCCAAGCGCCCGCGCGTGCTTCTGCTCGACGAGCCGTTCGGCGCGCTCGATCCCGGCACGCGCGCGCAGATGCACGCGCTGATCAAGCCGCTCTGGCGCGAGCTGAAGATGACCATCGTCATGGTCACCCACGACATCAAGGAGGCGTTCGGGCTCGGCTACCCGGCTGATCGCGCTCGATCGCCTGCGGCGCGACCCGCAGGCGCCGGAGCGCTTCGGCGCCAAGATCACCTACGATCTTGATCTCACTCGCGAAGGCCCGGCCCCGGTGCTCGGCTTCCTCAAGACAGCCAACACAGCAGAACAAACCCTGGGAGGATACCAATGTTTGTCGACCGTTGCGCGCGCCGGTCGCGCCACGCGGGGCTTCGCCATCCGCCAAGCGAGACGCGCCGCCATCATCCTGACTTCGACAAGATGGCAACGCAAGGCTGGAAGGCGCTGGAGGCCGAGGGCAAGCTGCCGAATGCCGGCTGGCGCAGGGAGCAGCAATGGGCGCTCGACATGGGCCTGCCCGGCGCCGACAGCCTGACCGATCGGGATATCCCGACCTTCGCGCGCGGCGAGCTGCCGCATTTCGCCGGCATCAACACTTTCATGAAGGCGCCCTATGTCGAGAACGTGCGCGACGTCGGCAAGTACGATGCCGCGGTCATCGGCATTCCCTTCGATTCCGGCACGACCTATCGACCGGGCACGCGCTTCGGGCCGCAAGGCATAAGGCGGATCTCGGCGCTCTACACGCCCTACAACTACGAGCTCGGCGTCGACCTGCGCGAACAGATGACGCTATGCGACGCCGGCGACGTCTTCACAATCCCCGCCAATCTGGAAAAAAGCTTCGACCAGATCTCGCGCGGCGTGGCGCACGTGTTCTCGTCCGGCGCGCTGCCGATCATGCTCGGCGGCGACCACTCGATCGGCTTTCCCTGCGTGCGCGGCATCGCGCAATGCACCGACAAGACGGATCGGCATCATCCACTTCGACCGCCACATCGACATCCAGGAAAAGGACCTCGACGAGCGCATGCACACGACGCCCTGGTACTGGGCGACCAATCTGCCGAACGTCTCGCCGACCAACCTGGTGCAGCTCGGCATCGGCGGCTGGCAGGTGCCGCGCGAAGGCGTCGAGGTCGCCCGCAAGCGCAACACCAACGTGCTGACCATCGCCGACATCGAGAAGATCGGGCTCGAGAAGACGGCGGAAATCGCGCTCGAACTCGCCTGGAAGGACGCCGACGCCGTCTACATCTCCTTCGATGTCGACTCGATCGATTGCGGCTTCGTGCCCGGCACCGGCTGGCCGGAGCCCGGCGGTTTCCTGCCGCGCGAGGCGCTGAAGCTCCTCGGCCTCGTCTGCGCCGCAGGGCATCTGCGGTTTCGAGGTGGTCGAGGTCTCGCCGCCCTATGACACCTCCGACATCACCGCGCTGATCGGCGTCCGCGTCGTCGTCGAGGCGCTGGGCTCGATGGTCGCCCACGGCAAGCTCGGCTCGCACAAATCGATCATCAACAAGCCGGTGAAGTTCTGACGGGGTCGCCCATGCATCGATATCACCATCATCACGACGCGCACGGCCAACACCACGATCATGACGACAGACACAATCATGATGACCATGACCATGGTCACGATCACACCCATGAGCCGCACCGCTGGGCCGGACACAACCATGCCCAGCCCCCGCGCGCGATTGCGCAATGGCAGACGCCACATCTGGCGCACGGTGGACAGGAACAAGCCGCTCGCGAGCTGGACCTGGACAAGGTCGAATCGGCATTTGTCGAGAGCTTCTTGACTGCCTCCGATCAGGCGAGTTTCCTGCGGCTCGCTCGAATTCCCTTCGAGGTCATCCTGGCGGACGGCACGCGGCTCCAGCTCCTGCGTATCGAGGTCGATGCGCTGACTGATGTCGGCAGCCTGACGCCGCACCTCGGCGGTGAAAGTTTTCGCTACGACCCCCTGCCTTCCGGGTTAATCTCGCAGCGGCGGCGGCTGCGTTTCGTCTACTTTAGCGGCCAGAGCCTCCGGCACATGACGTTCGCAGAGGCCCGCAGCATCGAGGGTGCAGGCACTTAGGCGCTGATTAGCCTTCTGGTGATCGTTGCAGCATCAGCGAACGACTGAACGACGTAGTGCGCGCCTGCCGCACGCAACCGCTCACCGTGGCCATCGCGAATATGCGACGCTGCAAGCAGGCCGATCACCGGCATGCCGGCCGCGACGCCTGCCTGCACGCCGCCGACGCTGTCCTCGATCACAAGGCACTGCGCCGGCTCGACCTGAAATTGCCGTGCCGCGTAGAGAAAGATATCCGGGTGCGGCTTGCCGCGCGGCACCAGTTCGGATGAAAACACGTTCGCCCCGAAGATCTCGGCGAGGCTGAGCGCATCCAGGCAAACGGCTAGCCTCTCCGGCGACGAGGTCGACGCAATGCAACGATGCAAATTTGCAAAGGCTGTGAGATAGTCGCGCGCACCAGCAACTGGCTTGAGGTCGCTGCGAAATCGCGCGAGCGCCCGTTTCTGAAAGTCGGCGCCGAACTCGGCATGGAGTGGGCGGCCGAGCGAGGCCTCGACAGCCGCGGCGATTTCTGGAACCCGCTTCCCCATGTAGAGGCGATAGGCATCGTCGAGCGTCGTCGGCAGGCCCGCTTCGCTGACGCATTCGGCAAGCACGGTGTTGCTCAAGACTTCGCTGTCGGCAATGACGCCGTCGAAATCGAAAATGATCAGTTGTATCGGCACACCAGCCCCCGCCCTTCGCGCGCGATCTCGCCCGCTGCGGCAGTGTGCGACAACTCACGTTTGGCGTGCGACTGTTGCAGCGTTCGCTAGTAGCCGGCGGCGCGCGCAAGAATTGTGTCAGCGTCGGGAATCAGCGTGTCTGCGGCCCACGCGACGAACTGATCCGGACGCACAAGGATCAACGCCGCGCCGTAACGCTCGCGCCCATCCTTGCGCGTGTCAGCAACGATTTTCAGGGGGATATGACGCCGCTCGGCGGCTCCCCGGAAAACCTCGACGGCCGCAGCGTCCGCATCAAACGCCAGCAACGTGAAGCCATCGTCGAGTTCTTCAAAGACGTCACGACCCGACGACAGCCGTTGCGGCGCAAGGTGGTGGCCGGCGCGAGCCACAAATTCGTGCTTGCCCGCCGCGCTGCAGGCACCACCGGGTGGGCCGAACACAATGGACGAGCCGGCGTAATGAGGTTCGAACGCGTGAACTTCGGATGTTGCGCCGGTCGCGCGTCTCGCCCACTCATGCTCGAACGCGGCCTTGTCCGTCGCGGGATTGAATGCCGCCAGAAAATCACGGTCATCATGGATGGATTTTTCGATGAAATCGCGTGTCGCCGACTGAAACACCGGACGGCGCTCCTCGTCATAGGACTTAAGCAACCGGTCGCCGGCCCAACCCTTCAGCGCGGCCGCGAGTTTCCAACCGAGATTGACTGCGTCCTCCAGGCCAAGATTGATGCCGTAGCCGCCATACGGCGGATGGCTGTGCGCGGCGTCGCCGGCGACGAACACGCGACCGCTACGATAACTGTCCGCCACCGCAAAACGCAGGTCCCAGAAGCCGATGTGCTCGATTTCAATATCGAACTCGGCACCAGCAGCCTCATACACCAGCGCGCGAAAATCAAAGTTGTCGCGCGTCGTGTCCGGCGGCACCGGCGCGTGGAAGAACCAGGTCGTGCCGAGATCGACTCGGCCGAAGAACTGCCAGTATCCCTTCAGCCGGGGGTGCAGCACGGCGTAGAAGGATTTTCCCGGATAGCGCTCGAGCAGCTTGTGCAACTCGTGCGAGCGGAACACCAGCAGCACCATGCGGCGGTCATGATCCGACAGCGTTTGCGTGATCCCGGCCTGGCTGCGCACCATCGATCGGCTGCCGTCGCAGCCGACCAGATATTTTCCGCGAAATGTTCGTCGCCCGGCACCGTCGCGTTCGGCGATCGTCAGGCTCACCCCTTCCTCATCTGAGTGAATTTGCTCGGCGCTCCAGCCATAGAACGTCGTGACACCTGGCAGTTCGCTGACGCCCCGGCGCAGGACCGCCTCGGTCGCGTATTGCGGCAGCCGTTCGTTGTCGGTGAAATAGAACGGCCGCACCAGTTCGCGCTGCATCCAGCTGTAAGCGTAGTCGCCAAGCAGCGTGCCGTAGGCAGTCAGCCCGCCGATGCCATAGTCCTTCGGGATCGTGCGTGCCGCCCGAAGCTCGCGCTCGGCACCCCAGAAATGGAAATGCTCCAGCGTACGCTGCGTCAGGTTCTGGCCCTTCGGGATCGGCTGCGGCTGGAGATACCGCTCGACTACGATCGCGCGGATGCCGCGCTGGCCAAGATCGATCGCAAGCCCGAGACCGACCGGTCCCGCGCCGACGATCAGAACATCTGCTTCGTTCTCATCCATCATGGTACGACAGATCACACCGCTTTGCGCTGCAAAATCAAGAGGTCGCGGAACGCTCTTGAAACGCCAATGCTTTCCGGCGCATCCTTGCAACAATCAGAACGACCGGACGGGCCTCAGGTCAAACCGGCGCAATCCTCCAGGAAACCTCAGGGAGAACGCCAATGGCTTTGGCGGAACGCGCCGCGACCAGCGCCGCCGCGACGATCGACGTTGCCGATTTCATCGACCAGAAGCCGGTCGGTGGTTTTCAGATCCGTATCCTGCTGATGTGCTTCGCCGTGCTGTTCATCGACGGGTACGATACGCAAGCGCTCGGCTACATCGCCCCCGCCCTGTCGCAGGACTGGAAGCTTGCCCGCGGCGCGCTCGGCCCCGTGTTCAGCGCCAACCTGTTCGGCCTGATGATCGGCGTGCTGACGCTGGCGCCGGTGGCCGATGTTCTCGGGCGCAAGCGCATCATCATCCTCAGCGCTGTCGCATTCGGCGTCGGTTCGCTCGCAACTGCGCTCGTGCCAGACTACAACTGGCTTCTCGTCATGCGCTTCCTCACCGGCCTTGGCCTCGGCGGGGCTCTGCCGAATGCAATTGCGCTGACCGCCGAATTCAGCCCGCATCGCCGGCGCGCCACCATGGTGATGGCAATGTTCATCGGCTTTTCGGTCGGCGCGGCCGCAGGTGGTTTCATTGCGGCGGGGCTGCTGCCCGGCTATGGCTGGCGCTCGATATTCGTGGTCGGCGGCATCGTGCCGCTGGTGCTCGCTCCGCTGTTGGCGGTCCCCCTGCCCGAATCGATCCGCTTCCTCACCCTCGCTGGCAACAGAGACGCGGAAGTCGCTGAACTCCTGACCCGCGTCGCGCCCGACATCTCGTTCCCGCAAGGCACACGCTTCACAATCAAGGAGCCGGCCATTGCCGGCATGCCGGTCGCGCACCTGTTCCGCGAGGGCCGCACCGTCGCCACGCTCCTGTTCTGGGTCGTATTCTTCATGAGCCTGCTCGACATCTATCTGCTGGCGAACTGGCTCTCGACGGTGCTCAACGATCTTGGGGCGTCGGTTTCGGCATCCGCCGCCATCAGCTCGATATTCCAGGTCGGCGGCGTGGTCGGCGCGTTCGCACTCGGAAGCCTCATCGATCGCTTCACTTTCCGGGCGATGTCGCTGATCTATCTCTGCACGGCTGCTGCGATTTTCCTGATCGGACAGTCGGGCCACTCGATCCCGCTGGCGACGGTTGCGATCTTCCTCGGTGGCTTCTTCCTGATCGGCGGTCAGAATGCTGCAAACGCGCTGTCGGCGACGTTCTACCCGACCATGGTGCGGTCGACCGGGGTCGGCTGGGCGCTGGGCATCGGCCGGATCGGCTCGATCATCGGCCCCTTCATCGGCGGCATGATGCTGGCGCGCCAGGTCGGCACGGAAACCCTGTTCAGCTACGCGGCGGTGCCGGCGCTGATCGCGTGCCTCGCCTCGTTGGCGCTGGTCGGCGTCGTGCGACGCCTGAACCAGAGCTAGCCTGCGAGGCGCTCCAGCAGGTCCTGCACGAGGCCTTTGAGCAAATCGAGCTTGTAGGCTGTCATCGGCAGCGGCTTGGCGCCGACGATCGCCTGCTCGGCGGCCTTGGCCGCGGTTGCGGCAGTTGCCGGCGCACCCTGCGCTGCTGCCTCCGCGCTTGTGAGCCGGAGCGGTACCGGCGCGATGCCGCCAGCGGCGATCCGCACCAACTGGAAGCTGCCGCCGGACACCACCGCGCGGGCGACAATCTCGACCAGCGGCCACTCCGCATAGGTGCGGCCGATCGCCCGCTTGTAGAGCGCGCGCTCCCCGGCAACCGCGGCACCGAGCTGGACGCTCTTGATCATCTCGCCGTCGCCAAGCTGGTTGTCGGCGCGGCCATTGCTGCCGTCGCCGAGCAACTGCGGAACTGTCAGCGCCGGTCGACGATCGGTCGCAACCGTCGCGTCATAGGCGAGCAGTGCCGCCCCAAGCGTCGAGGGATGTGGCGCAACGCACGGCCCGAGGTCAAAGGCGACGTGAAAGAGGTGGTTGCCGTCGCGCGCCGGACAGCTTGCACCGCCCTTCTTCAGGCAATCGATATGGGGACTGCGGTAGTACCAGCAGCGCGAACGCTGCGCGAGGTTGCCGCCAAGGGTCGCAAGCGTGCGCACCTGCGGCGTGGCAAGGCCGCCGGCGGCGGCAGCGAGGCCAGGATACGCTCGCGCGAGCTGCACATCGGCGGCGATCGCAGCGATGTTGACCAAGGCGCCGATCCGCGCGGCGCCGTCGGTGCCCCAGGAAATCCCGGTCATGTCGGGCGCAGGTGTCAGATCGATCAGTGGTCCGGTCGAGACGCCGCTGCGACGACGCTCCGAAAGATCGGTGCCGGCGGCGCGGAATTCGGCGCGGGCTGATATCGCGGTGCTCATGCCGCTCTCCCCTGTTTGATCAAACCAAGGAGCCGATCCGGACGGATCGGGATTTCATAGGGACGCACGCCGATCGCGTTGGCGATGGCATTCGCAAGCGCCGGGGACGTTGGCACGGTCGCGACCTCGCCGATGCCGACGCTGCCGCCCATGACGTGATCGAAGCCGGCCTCGTCGAAATGCACGTCGATGTTGGGCGTGTCGGCGATACCGGGGATGCGGTAATCCTCGAGCCCGCCGCTCAGGACGTCGCCGCTACGCGGATCGACCTCGCGCGCCTCATAGAGCGCGTAGCCAAGTCCCTGGATCACCGAGCCCGCGGCCTGGCCGCGCGCCAGCTCGTGAGCGGCGATCTTGCCCACCGCGATACCGGTGTGGACGTTCTGCACGCGGACATGGCCGAGCCAGGTGTCGACTTCGACTTCGATCACCTGCACGGAGCTCGGTACGCCTGCGCCAACCGCGAGATTCGAGAACCGGCGCAGCATGAAGCCCAGCACCATGCCCATGAAACCCGCATCGCGCAGCGGCGAGCGGACGCCCGGCACCGTGCTCTTGGCATCTTCGGCGCGCGTCTTGGCGATGCGGATGTCGGGCGACGACGCAATGAGGTCGCGCCAGGGAGCGTTCGAGCCTGGCGGCGGCGCGCTCTTGGCGCTGCGCTGAATGGCAGCCTTCAGCTCCTGCGCCGCCACCATCAGCGGCGGGACGATCGATGCGGTGGTGCGGCTGCCGCCGGAGCCTGGACCTTCCGGAAGTCTGGAGTCACCGATCCGCACCTCGATATCCTGCGGATCGAGGTCGAACTCACGTGCGACGGTATTGGCAACGACGGTTCGGCTCCCGGTGCCGATATCCTGGATCGCGACGCTAGCCACCAGGCGATGATTTTGCACCGCAAGTTCGACGCTCGAACCGGGCTGCCACAGATAAAGCCAGAAGCCTGATGCCACGCCAACGCCACGACGGTATCGACCATTTTGCGAGAGCGGCGCCGGCCGGTTCTTCCAGACGTCAAGCTCCAATGCCCAGTCAAACAGCCGCTGCCGGTTGGGATTTGGGTCCCAGCGTTTGCGCAACAGGACCGGATCGGTCTTCAGCCGCAAGGCGGCTTCGTCGACCGCCTGCTCCAGCGCGAACATCAGCGGCGGTCCGCCGGGACCGCGGAACGGCGCCCCGGGCGGCAGGTTGCTGACAACGTCGAAGTCGGCGAGATGCTTTGCGTCGGCCGGATAAATCAGCCGGGCGAGCCCTGCGATGGTCGAGTTGATGGCAGCACCAGTGTCGGCATAGGCGTCCATTGACAGCGCCTTCAGTGAGCCGTCCGCCGCCGGCAACAGCGACACCGTCATTTCCGCGGCCGGCCGATAACCGGTCACCGACAGCTCCTCGTGGCGATCGAAGGTGACCCGCACCGGCGCCCGCGCCGTGCGCGCCAATTCGATTGCCGCGATCGTCTCCATGCCGAGCGCACCCTTGGAGCCAAAGCCGCCGCCGACATGATCGGCGATCACGCGCACCTTGTGCTCGTCGAGCTTGAAGCGCTTGGCGATCAGCTCCTTGAGGTGAAAGACGGCCTGCGTAGACACGTGGACCGTCAATTCGTCGCCGTCGAAGCGAGCCACTGCAGCATGTGGCTCGAGACAGGTGTGTTGCTGGGTTCCGGTGCGGAACGTGCCGTCAACCAGCAAGGGATCGCGCGCGGCGCGCGCCTCGGTGACCCATTGCCGCGCCTTCTTGGGCTTCTTGGAGAACGCAGCAGACGGGCCACGAATATTCTTCTTCCAGGGCGCGGGCCCACCCGTCCCCTCTGAGACGTTCTCGGCGTTCTTCTTGCGACCCGAGAACACAACCGGCGCATCATCCTTGCGCGCGGCGTCTAGCCCGACCGTCGCTTGCAACGCTTCCGTCGTGATCTTGATGGCCGCCAGCGCGGTTTGCGCTGTCTTGCGGTCGACGGCCGCAACCGCGGCGATCTGCCGGCCGACATAGCGCACCATCTTGTCGTCATCGAGCAGCGACACGACGGCTTTGACCCCAGGCATCGCACGCGCTGCGCTGAAATCGAGATCGGTGATGCGGGCGTGGGCGACGCGCGAACGCAGGATCAGGCCCTCGAGCTGCCCGTCATGGTGGATGTCGACGGTGTATTTGGCCCCGCCCGTCACCTTGGCCCGAGCTTCGACCCTCGGCGACGCCAGCCGATCGCCATCAAATCGCCCAGCGCACGCATCCGCCACCGCGCGCAAGATGTTGTCGTAGGCGCCGCAGCGGCAGAGATGGCCTGAGAGTGCCACGCCGATCTCCTCTCGCGAGGGCGTCGCCGTACCCCTGGTGCGCCGCCACTGGTCGTGAAACGCCGCCGCCTCGACAATAAAGCCGGGCGTGCAGAAGCCGCACTGCAGCGCGTCCAGTGCCATGAACGCCTTCTGCATCGGATGCAGCTGCGGGCTGCCAATCCCTTCGACCGTGGTGATCTGCCTGCCGGCGGCCGCCTTGGCAGGCGTCAGGCAGCTCACGACGGGCGCGCCGTCGAGCAGTACCGTGCAGGCGCCGCACACACCTGCCCCGCACACCAGCTTCGTGCCGGTCAGCGCAAGCTTGTCGCGGAGCATGTCCACCAGCAGCGCATCCGCGTCGTCCGGCAGTGTCTCGTTACGACCATTGATCGTTACGGTGCTCATCGCGAACTCCTTGATTTGCGCGACCGCGCCTGGTGAGAGGCCGGCGACTTCTTGACAGAACGAGATGTCAGGTTTTCAGGTCTGAGCGCGCCCAAGACGATCAGCCGCACCACGCGCGTCACTTCGTCGAGCATGGCAAGATCGAGCTTCAGCTCGTTGTCGCCGCGGATCGCGAACTGGATGCTTTTCGCCAGATCGAGCGCGGTCAAGCCGTCGCGCAGGGCAAGCCCCTGCTGCTTCAGCATTCGCTCGATAGTTGCGACCTCGAGCGCGATTAGCTGCTCGTGGACGCGCTGGTTGAGGTCGCCGGCCTGAAGCTGCCGCTGCGACAGCAACTCCTCCATGTGCGCGGTCTCGTCCATGCACTCGATGACATAGCGGGTCTTGGCGTCGACCTGCGCCGCAAGGACGTCGGCTAACGACTGGCCGGCCTGTTCGGCGGCCGCGCCGGCCGCGACTGCGGCATCGAGCGCACCGTCGTGCAATGCTTCGACCGCGGCGCGAAACAGCGCCTCCTTATTCTGGAAATGGTGATAGACCGCCTGCCGCGTCAGGCCGGCCGCTTCGGCGACCTGATCCATCGAGGCGCGCCGATAGCCATATCGGGCAAAGATCTCCATGGCGGCGTCCAGGATTCGCTCCCGCGAGCTCATTGGACAATTTTGACATCTTTGGCAGATTTGTCAAATCGCCGAACATACGCTCAGCGCACCCGGAGCGTGATCGCGGCCCGCAGCGACGTGCGCGGCCCGCCGGGCGCCGGGACATTGGCGTTGGCGGCGACCGGCCCGAACGATGACGTCGCTGGCGCAGCCTGCGCCGCAGCCGCAGGAGCCGCCGACAGCGAGGCCTGGGAGGACGCGGCTGCATCGGCGGTTGATGTCGCCGGCACCACCGCGATCGCCCGCGCCAGCGCTGCGTTGTAGTTCGGCACCGAGGTAAACGCATTGCGCGAAAAATCGTGGCTGATGCCGTCGGTGCCGCTGGAACGCTGCGAGCACACTGCGACGACAGTCTCGAGGCCCGAATCTTTCATCTGATACCTGAAGGGTGCACTGCCGCCAGGAAACTGCACGGGAACTCCGGCGCGGACGAAATTGTCCTGCCGGAAACGGTTCGGCAGCAGCACCGTGCCTTCGCCCTTCTGATCGACGTCGGTCAGCGTCAGATAGCAGTCGCGCGGCGAAGCAATGGTGAAGACCGGCGCGTCGCCCTGGTTGTAGACATCGGCGTCGGAGGTCAATGACAGCTCGTTGTTGGCGAGCGGGCGCGCCAGCATCAAGGGTGTCGCCATACTGGGGATAGCGACCACACGCAGGCTGGAAAGCTGGGCCGCCAATTCGCGGAACACCAATTCGAACTGGTCGCGCGGCACCGAACCCTGTTCGAGACGGCGCAGCATCAAGTTGAAGCGCCCGTCGATCGCCGCAGCCTGTGTTCGGAATGCCTGCTTGTCGAGGCCGAACTCCGCCGCCGCGAGCATGATGTCAACGTCGTCCTCATAGCGCTTGGCGAGCGCATTGATCATCTCGACGCCGTTGAGCTTCAGCGCCGGGTCGAGGCCGGCTCGCGCCATGGCATCGGTGAAACGCTTCGCATCACCGGCAATCAGCGCATCCATCGTCTCATGCGGTGGATAAAGGCCTTCAACCGTCTCCCGCACGGTCGGCGCGAAGCTCTTGCTTTCGATGACGAAATTGCGAACTTCATCCTTCGCCCTGCGCAACCCGGTCTCGTGGCAACCCATGCACGAGATGCCATTGGTGACGGTGAGATCCTTGCGTGAGGTGTCACGGACGATGCCGGTCGGCGCCTTGTCGATCCGCTCGCCGGTGCCGCGGCTCAGGGCGTAGCCCTGAAAACCATTCGGCAGGCTGAACAGTGTCTCGCCGCCGTCATGACGAAACCCGTTGGCGCCGGGCCCTAGCGGATACTCGAACAGGCTCTGGCGGTCGCGATTGCCGGTGAAGTCATAGGAAGTCCAGAAATAACCGGATCTAGAGGGGTGACGCTCGATCAGCCGGTTGTTGAGGCTGATGCCGGATTTCTGGAAGGCGGCACGCTGTGCGACGAAATTGCGGATATCGTTATCAACGTCGACGCCCTGCTGGCCGGCAAGCTCGGGGAAGCTGCCAGGCAGCTTCAACAGGATGTGGTAAAGCGGTGGCTGTGCTGCGTTATAGGCGAACCAGTCGGCGCGCACATAAGGCAGTGCCGAGCGCGTCGTCGCGTACAACGTGCCGGCCGTGGGCCCACTGGCCTCGATGTTGTACGGATAGACCGCAAGCACGCTATCCCATTCGGTCGCACTCCAGCCGATATCGGTCAGGTTGAAGCGGATGATGGTTCCTTCCGGATCGATCGTCTCGAGCTTGATCACGTCGGACGAGCGGCTCAGCGAGTTCAGCAGTTTGACGGCAGCCTGACGGTAGACCGCCAAGGCCTGTGGATCCGTGCAGACATTGGCGAGATGCGTCAGCGTGAGATAGCGCGTGCCGATCCGCCGTCCCCGCGGCAATCGGTCAAGGTCGGTCGCCATGAACGCTACGATGTCCGATGGCGCGATCGTGCGATGATCGCTGCAGGCTGTCGCTGGCTTGCTGCCAAGTGCGGTGATCCAGTCCTGCAGCGCCTTCAGATCGGCCTCGCTGACCGCGGGGTAGCGCGTCTCGCCCTCATAGTTGAGGTCGTATGGCATTTCCTGGTCGGCAATCTCCCGGAAGATTTTCGATCCGTAGGGATTGCCGGGCAGGATGTAATTCGGATCGGCGGCGATCGTGTCGAGCTTCAGGATGTTGCCGAAGTTCCTGGCGGGCCGCTCGCGCGCAACCAGACGGCCCTCCTGGTGGCAACGCGCGCAATGTTTGTCGAGCACGTCGAAAGCTGCGCGCGTGACGGGATCGGTGGGTGGAACAATATCGTCGGCAACGGCAGTTCCGCCAACCAGCGCAACGGCAAAGCCGACTGCGCCTGTAGCTCCGATCAGCCACAAGCGAAATCGCAACCAGCGTTCCGCCATTCGAGAACTCCGAATCCACCCCAGCAAGTCGATATGTCTGACGGGGCGGTTTGGCGGTTCAAGAACGCGTGAAGAGCAACGCAGTCGGAAATCGGAAGTGAAAAGGCCCGCCCGGGGGGACAACCGGGCGGGCCAGCCATATTGGCGCTTGGGGTGGATGGGCGCTCGCGCCTAATATAGCCTAGAGGGAGAGGGGGTGCCTCTCACCTACGTTCGTCTTGAAGGCGGAAGCAGAGGTTCAAGCGCCCACCAAAAAAGTTAAGAAATTTTTGGCCCACTCAAAGCACTGAAAAATCTTGATGAATTCGGATTCCTGCGAGCCGCCTGACCATCACGCTCACGTGATGGTCGCGCCTGTTCAGCGAGCCGGTGCTGCGGTCGGGATTGCCTCGGTCTTCGCCGCGCCCGCGGTCAGCGAACGCGACACCGCCTGCACTGCTGCCAGCGCGTCAACAAGCCCTGCCCCGAATTGATCGTCGCGACCTTTTGGACCGAGATCGTGAGCTGTCGCCGTAAGCACCGCGCGAACTCCGTCCGGTGTAATGCCTGGATTGCGATCGATCAGCAGCGCCGCGAGACCGGTCACGTAGGCAGCGGCAAATGACGTGCCGGAACTGACCTGATACTTGTCCTCGGGCGCCGGCATCAGGATGTCAACCCCAGGTGCGGCAACTGCTATTTGCGCGCCGCGATTGGCCTGCACGAACAGGTGATCGCCGCTGTCGGTCGCCGTCACTGCAATGACGTGGCTGTCAGCCGCCGGATAGAGCGGCGGCGAATTCGGCCCGGCGTTGCCGGCCGCGGCGACCAGCACGATGCCGCGGGCCGAACTGACCGCGAGCGCCTGCTGCACCAGCGGATCCGCAGGCCCGGCGAAGCTCATGTTGATGATCTGCGCGTTCTGCTGCACAGCGTAATTAAGCGCCTTCAGCACCACGAACGAGGTGCTTTCAGCGCCGTTCGCGGGATTGGCGGCGAAAGCCCTAATCGCGAGGATGCGCGCCGCCGGCGCTCCGCCGACAAGGCGCGAATGCGCGACGATGGTGCCGGCCACGCCGGTACCATGCGGGTGCGCGCCCTCCTTGCTGTTCAACGCATCGTAAGTCCCGATAATCGCCCCGGCGAGCTCGGGATGGGTCACATCAATTCCGGAATCGATCACTGCGATCGCCACATCGGTGCCGCGCGCCAGCAAATGCGCCTCGGGCAGATGCAGCTTGGCGAGCGCGTATTGTCCGGGATCGCCCTCGACTGCCCCTTTCGTTCCGGCCTCCTGGGCCCGGTAGATCATGTTCGCCTGGGAGAAGCGGATGGCACTGTCATTCGACAGATCGCTGAGGACGCGGGCCAAGGGGCGATTGTCAGGGATACGCCAGCGAAAGATGGTCGCGGCAAGCAACGGGAAGCTCTGCGACTCGACGCGCGTCAATCGGTGACGCTGCGCCAGGGCATCGACTTGCGCGTCGGTCGGAGTCCCGTCGACAACGATGAGCACGTCGCGTGACGCGGCCTGCAGATTCGTCGCTGCTGCGAGATTGTCGCGGCCGCCGGACGATTGCGGCAGTGTGTCGATGCGCTTGCGCGAGCCGCCGGCAACGCGCGCGCCGTAATGGTTGTGGCCCTTGCCCCAATCCTCGGTGAGAAAATTATCGTCGAGGCCGCCACCGCGGTTTTGCTGCTGCATCAAGCGTGTGTTCGGTAGCACTGCCGAGGGGTCGGGTTGCGCGCCGACGATGCGTGGAACGACGGTCGTGGTGGTGTTGACGGTGGTGGTGGTCGTAGGGGTCGTGGGGGTGGTAACCGGGGGCGGAGCAACGACCGGTGGCGATGGCGCGATCGATGTTAAAATGCTGGGAGGGGTTGCCGCGGGCACGGCGATGCCGGGAACAAGCGGCCCACGGTTTTGTGCGTTGGCGGATACCGCGGAGCCAATCAGGAGTCCCAGTGCCGCGAGCAGCAGCGCAACAGATCCCGGGATCCCTGCACTGCCTCTCAAAGTTTCCCTGCTGCTCATGCGTGATCTTTCAAGCGCCGCGACAGCGGATCGTGCCGGCAGCTTTTCGCCGCCGTTTCTGATGCCGAATGGCCGGGACGCTATTGCGCCAATTCGGCAAAGCTTATGATCTGCTCGCCTTGCAACTTCTTCAACAGCGCCTCGGTGTCGGTCTTCGCCAGCACTTTGTCGCCGACCTGAACGCGGAACATGCCGGCAGTTGGTCCGGTCACGATCGAAGCGTTGTAAGCGTCGAGCAAGCGCGTGATGTCAGACAGCTTCGCATCCGGCAGGAAACGTACCAGCACGGGCGTGCCGCGAACCGCCTGCGCCGGCGCAGACGCAACCTCGTAACCGCCAGGCAATGCCTTGGTCAGGATCGCGCCGATCACACCGGCTTGCAGCACAAGCGCAACCGCACCGATCGCCGCCGAGTAAGCGAGCGTGCGCGGCGACAGGCTGACGATGATGTCGGCAATGCGCGCGATCACGTTGGCCGGCCGCCGGGCAGGCCGCCTCGGCTCCGCCTCGATGGCCGCGAACAATTTCTGCATCGCGCGCGACGACGGCGCGCCAAGGCTTTCATTGACGTGGATGGTCTCGGCAATCTCGTCCTGGATCAGGGCGTATTGCTTGGCAAGCTCCGGATCGCGCTTCAGCGCGTCATCGACACGCCGCGCATCGCGCGAATTGAGCGTTCCCGTCGCATGCCAGGGCAGCAGCCCCTCGATGTCATCAGGCTCCATCACACCCACCCCCAAAGTCATGGCAGTCATGGCCAACCTCTCTCCACGCCGGCTTTCTTGAGTAGCCCGGCCAGTTTCTTGCGCGCATAAAACATACGCGTCTTCACCGTGTTCTCCGGGATGCCCATGATTGCCGCCGCTTCTTCTACCGATTTCTCGTGGTAGTAGACGAGGTCGATCACTTCCCGGTGCTCGGGCGACAATGCTGCGATGCATTGGCGCAGAGCGTTCCCCGTATCCTGCTTCTCGAGGACGACTTCTGGATCGTCGGATGTATCCTCGATCGCTGCGGCCGTCTCATCGTCAAGTTCCGCATCCTTCCTGCGCCGCAGGACGGACAGCGCCTTAAATCGTGTTATCGCCAGCAGCCAGGTTGAAACGGCAGAGCGGCCTTCGAATTTGCCGGCCTGACGCCAAACGTCCAGAAAGACCTCGCTGATGAGGTCCTCCGCAACCAACTCATCTCGCGTGAGCCGCAGCGCAAAGCGATAGACCCTGACATGGTGCCGCCCGTACAGCACCTTCATGGCCAGCCGGTCTCCTTGCGCGATCCTGGCGATCAGGCTTTCGTCCGAATTCGCCTGCATCCCGCGTCAGAGTCCTGCTCTCGGAATTGGTCGTGACGGCGTGTAGCGAGGTTCGAACGGCACCTGAAAATCTTCTCGAATGATCGAAAGAATCCAACCGAGTCTGTGATTTAACTCACGGAAGCCCCCTCTCAAAGCGGCTTCCGAAACCACGGTTAGCGATCCACAGCGGGCCGCTGATGTGGACACCGCAACCTCTATCGCTCACGGCCGCAACCATAGATGGAACCGCCACGAAAATCGCCATTTTGGCGGTAAATCAACGGTTTAGTAAGTGAAACCGCCGGTTTTCCGATACCAAACCTAAAGGCTTTGCCCGTAACTTCGCCAGTCAATTCCAGGGGCTGAGGCTGGGAACTGGCGCACGCCGCGGCGCCGGCCCCGCGCTGACGCAACGCTCTATCGCGCGAAGGCGGCCGACCGCAATCGGGTGCCGGTGGGATAAAGCAGATTTATTGCCCGAAGGTTCTCTATAGATGAGATCAGCCGCCGCAAATGCCGCAAAGGTTCTCGATCAGCTCGAGGACTCGCTGTCGTATGGCACCGTCGAGCGGCGCGTCGAGACCTTGCGCAAGATCACCGACCTTTTTCTCATCAACGCGTCGAACTATACCGACGAAGCCACCGCTGTTTTTGATGACGTGTTCCAGGTGCTGGTGTGCAAGATCGAGATCTCGGCCAAGATGCTGCTATCGCAGCGTCTCGCTCCTATCGCCTCGGCACCGCCGCGCATCGTGCACACACTGGCCTTCGACGACGTGATCGATATCGCCGGCCCCATGCTGACGCAGTCCGAGCGGCTGACCGACCAGATGCTGGTCGAGAACGCCATGAGCAAGAGTCAGGTGCATCTGCTCGCAATTTCCAGGCGCAGGCGGTTGTCGTCCGTCATCACCGACGTGCTCGTGGACCGCGGCGACAGCAGTGTCGTCAACTCCGTCGTCGCCAATCTCGGCGCCGAATTCTCCGAGAACGGTTACACCCGTCTGCTCGAGCTTGCCGAACGCGACGATGACCTCGCCACGTGCTTCGGAACGCGGCCGTCGATCCCGCGCCACCATTTCGTCAAGCTGCTGTCGCGCGCCTCGGGCACCGTGCGCTCGCGGCTGCGGGCGCTCAATTCAGAAGCCAAATCGGAAGTCGAAGCGGCCGTAAACCAGGCTGCCATGGCCGCCTCCAACCGCTCAGCGATCGAGAGCGCCAGCATGGTGGCGGCGCTTCGGCTGGTCGAGGGGCTGCATCACGACGGTAAACTCACCGCCGATCGCATCGCCGAATTCGCCGACGCCGGCAAATTCGAGGAAACCAATGCGTCGCTGGCGCTGCTTGCCAACGTTCCGGTCGCGCTGGTCGAGAACATGATGGTGACGTCACAATCGGAAGGCGTGATGATCCTGACCAAGGTCGCCGACTTGCCGTGGCCGGTGGTGCAGGCGGTGCTCAACATGCGCACCAGATTGTCCGGCGCGCCGGCCCTCGACCTCAACTTCTGCCGCGTCAGCTATAACCGCCTGAAAGTCGCGACCGCGCAGCAGGTCCTGCGCTTCCACCGCATGCGGTTGAAGAGCAGTTGACGAGAGCCTGCCCGGCTCAGGCGTTTCGCGCCATCAACCCACCATCCACCGGGATCACCGCGCCGGTGAGGAATGACGCTGCCGGCAGGCACAGGCTCAGCGTCATGTGCGCGACCTCTTCGGGATCGCCGTACCGGCGCAATGCGGTGCGCCGCTTGGCGTAGATCGCTTTGTGCTCCTCGCTGATGCGATCCGTCATGGCGGTCCGGATTGGCCCCGGGCAGATGCAATTGACGGTGATGCCTTCGGGCCCCAATTCGACCGCGAGCGACCGCGTCAGGCCGGTGACACCTGCTTTCGCCGCGGAATATGGACTATGCAGCGCGGTCGCACCGAGCGCCTCGGTCGAGGCGATGTTGACGATGCGCGGATGTTTCGACTTGCGCAGGAAAGGCAGCGCCGCGCGGATGATGCGCGGATGTGCCGTGAGCAGAACTGCGATGTTGCGTTCCCACAAGGCATCGTAGCCATCGCCATCGATCGCCGAGGTGCCGGAGATGCCGGCGTTGTTGACGACGATGTCGAGGCCGCCAAACTCGGCGGCGACCGCAGGAATCACTGACTTGATTTCGGTTGCGCTGCCGACATCGAGCTTCCAGGCCTTGGCCTGCTGGCCCCTGGCGCGCAACTCGGCGGCGACCGCTTCGGCACCTTCGGCGTTGAAATCGGTGGCAGCGACGACGGCGCCTTCCGCGGCGAACACGCGCGCCGTCGCGCGGCCCATACCGCTCGCCGCGCCAGTGACGAGCACGCGCGAGCCCTTGACCGAGCGGCTCAGTTCCTTGAACTCGGACATGACGTTCCTCCGATTTTGTTTGACCAGTCAACGCTCAGGCGCGCTCGCCGTGTCGTGCGTAACCACTCGCGTGGTAGATCACCAAAGACACGATCCAGCTTGCGACAAACAACGCCACGATGCCGTAGCCGAGCATACCGAAGTTTGCATTGAGGCCGGAAATCCAGCCCCAGAAATTGCCTTCGAGTCCGAAGTGACCAGCCAGCAGCCCAAGCGTCTCAACTCCGCCGATGACCAGTGCGACCAGCACCGAGATCGTAGTGATCGTGAGATTATAAAAGAGCTTGCGGATCGGATTGCGATAGGCCCAGCCATAAGCGCCGAGCATAAGAACACCATCGAGCGTATCGACCAGCGCCATTCCAGCCGCAAACAACGACGGAAAGATCAGGATCGCCCAATTCGGCACGAGATGCGACGCCTCCGTCGACACACCGAACAGGCTGACCTCGCTTGCCGTCTCAAAGCCGAGGGCGAACAGGAGGCCGATCGGAAATAGATGCCAGCTCCGCTGGACCAGTTTGAACAGGGGGCGGAACAATCGCGCGAGCCAACCACGTTGCTGGAGCAATGCTTCGACGTCTTCGTCGCGGACCTGTCCGCCACGCCTGACGTGCTGCAACGCGCGGTATACGCCGCCCAGCACGACGAAGTTGGCAATCGCGATGGCAAACAGAAACAGCGCGGACGCCAGCGTGCCGATAACGCCGCCGACCTCACGATAGTCGGCAAAGCGCTCCATCAGCGAGTTCGCCGCGGTCGCGACGGCGAGCGATGCCACGAGAACAACGGCCGAATGCCCTAGCGCGAAGAAGAAGCCCACAGCGACCGGCCGCTGGCGCTCCTGCATCAGCTTGCGCGTCACGTTGTCGATCGCCGCGATGTGGTCGGCGTCGAGCGCGTGGCGCAAGCCCAGACTGTACGCCAGTACGGCCATGCCGATCAGCACGGGCTGACCGGCGAACGCTGTAAGCGCCCAGATCCAGGCACCGATGTTGGCGACTGCAAGCAGCGAAAAAATACCGATCAGCCTGCGGCGAAAGCTAATCGCATCGGCGTCAAAGGTCTCACTCTCTGTCGACATCAAACCTAACATCCGTGCTTCACACCGCATCCGCCGCCGGCTGCATGTCCACGGCGAACGTTTCCAGGAACTTTGAGGTCATGATGTAGAAGCCAATCGACAATTGCAACTCGATCAGCGCCGCGGGGGAAAGCTTTGCGGCGATGGCATTGAAGGTCGCGTCGGATGGAGACTTCATGGTCACGACCTCGTCGGTGAAGGCCAGCGCCGCATGCTGCACATCGTTGAAGCAGGTCGCAGCCTTCCAGTTCTCCAGCGCCGCGTTCTGTTCGTCGGTAACGCCGACGCCCTTGCCGATACGCTTGTGCGCCACAACCTCGTAAGGCGCCTGGCAGAGAATGCCGGTGCGGGTGATCGCAAGCTCGCGGACGACGGGATCGAGCTCGCCCTTGAAGCGGATGGCATTGCCGAGGCGGCAATATTGCTCGAAATAACTCGGCGAGTGCGACATCATGCGGAAGATGTTGGCATTGCGGTTCTTGCCGAGGATCTCGCGGGTGCGCTCATTTGCCTTTGCGGGATCGGCGTAGTCGATTCGGGCCATTGCTCTCGTCCTCGAATTCTTGATTATGTTGTTGGCTTACGAAAAATCGGGTGCGGAGACTTCAATGAACGAACTTGATTTTGGCGGCAAGACCGTTCTGGTGGTGGGCGGCTCGAGCGGGATCGGCAACGGCATCGCGCAGGCCTTTCGCACCCATGGCGCAATCGTGCATGTCTGCGGCACCCGCGCCCTGGCGTCCGACTATCGCAAAGATGACGGCTCCGACCTCGACGGCCTTCACTATACCCAGCTCGACGTCAGCTCCCCGCAGGCGATCGAAGCGGCGAGCTTTCCATTCGATCGGCTTGACGTTCTCGTGCAGTCGCAGGGCGCGGTGCTCTACAAACGCGCCGAGTTCAAGATGGATGGCTTTCGCAAGGTCATGGAAGTCAACCTGATGAGCCTGATGGCTTGCGCGGAGAAATTTCATGAGATGCTGAGAGCAAGCAAAGGTGCACTGATCATCGTCAGTTCGACCGCGGCCTATCACGCGACCAAGGGCAATCCCGCTTACAACGCCTCGAAGGCTGGTGCGGTCGGGCCTGGTGCGGACGCTCGCGCAGGCCTGGGCCGACGACGGCATTCGCGTCAACGGCATCGCGCCGGGACTGGTCGACACCAAGTTGACCAAGGTGACCACGGAAAATCCGCAACGCCTCGCCGGCGCGTTGGCGACCATTCCGATGAAGCGTCTGGGGACGCCGGCGGACATGGCCGGTGCCGCGCTGTTTCTTGCCTCGCCGCTGTCGGCCTATGTGCTGGGGCAGACCATCGTCGTCGATGGCGGGCTGTTGCTCTGAAGCTGCGTCGGCATCAGATCCGCAGTACCCGTGAGCCCGCGGCGGCGCCGACCGCCGTCAATCCGGCGATCCCGATCGAATACCAGGTCGCAACGAACAGCGGGGAATCGTCCGTGCAGTGTGCGGCATAGACGGTCGCCGCCAGTCCGCCACTCATCAATCCCGCCACCGCCCCCGACAGGGCCGGCCGGGTCGCCGCGCCCTGGCGCAGGCCGATCAAGGCGGCGACCAGCAGCGGCAATGCCATCGCCGGAATTGCGGTCATGCAAACGCGCGAGTTAGTGCCGACCAGGCGTTCCGACCAGCTTGTGCTTTGTGGCATCGTCAGGTCGAAGGCAATTCCGGCCGAGAGCAAGGCAACCGGCACAAGAAATAGCCAGGCGCGACCGCCGAGCGCGGTACCCGGCCGCGATAGCGGCATAACGACCAGTATCGCGGAGATCGCGAGCGCGAGCGTCACGGCAAATTTCAGGTCGAAGAACGGGTTATGGGTGGCGAACGTGAAGTCGGGCCGCACTCCCAGCGCCATCAGGAAGATCGCGAGCGAAATCGGCGCGGCAGCCACCAGCGCGATCAACAGCGCCGCGCCCGTTGCGGTCGCGCGCCAGTCATTGTCCTCCGCCAGCGTCCGAATGAGGTCATCCGTCTTCATGCTCAATCCCCCGTGAGCTTCGCGGCAAGGCTGGCGAGCCCGCGATGCAACGCCACCCGCACCGCGCCTTCGCTCATGGCAAACTTGGCGGCGGTCTCCTTGATCGAAGCACTGTCGACCGCGATCGAACGCACCACGTCGCGCTGCCTCTCCGGCAGGCCGGCGAGATGCTGGTCGACCTCGCGGGTACTGGCGGTTTCCTTCTCGGGTTCTCCGGGCAGGATGTCGGCGAACTCATCGATATCGACGAACACCCGCCGCCCCTTGCGGCGCAAGGTGTCGATCAGCTTGTTGCGCGCAATGGCGAACAGCCACGGTCCAAATGGCGCGGTCGGATCCCAAGTGTGCCGTTTCAGATGCACAGCAAGCAAAATCTCCTGCACGATATCCTCGCTCGAATCGGCCGGCTGCCCGGCTCGCGCCAGGCCGCGCTGTGCGGTCGCCCTCAAGACCGGCGTGATCGCCTTGAGCAGCCGATGGTAGGCCGCGCCGTCGCCGGCAACGGCCTGCCGCATCAACTCGGTCCACTCACTGACCTGCTCCCGCACGCGCCCGCTCATCCCCTATTCGTTCGCAGGAACCCGTTGTTACGCCGGGGGTCCGGATTCGTCCAATTCGACGGTTTTTCACGCCCTTGGACAATGAACGGTGCCTCACATTGCGCACTGGACCGCCAAGTTTTTGCCTTGTGCTGAACCAAATTTTTCGCGGTTCGGCCCCTTTGTGGTCATGGCGGCAGCGTCCCTTTCGGTCGGGTGGATTTCAAGTGGGACCTTGGCATTTTGGGGAGACTGCCATGAAACATCGGGCGATTGGGCGCCTGGCTGCCATTGCGTTGACCGGAGTTTTCGTTTTCGCGGCGGTACCGGCCTTCGCCGCGTGCAATGGCGACAAATGCGCCGACGGCAGCTCGGCAATATCGAAAAAGCATTTTAAGAGGATCCATGTCGCGCATCGCCGTCAGCATGGCGACGACGACGAAGTCGCAAACAGCGACCGGCGCGATTCGGCGAAAGAATCAAGCCAAGGTCGACGCCAAGCCCAATACATTGCCGTCCGATGTCGCAGACGCTCGTGCGCAAATGAGCTCCGACGACGTCAAGTGGCCAGGCCAGCGGCCCAGGCGACTGCCGAGGCGGCAACGCCCGCTGCGCAAGACCCGGCGGTCCAGGTCGTCAACGCCGATGAACTGAACGACCTCGACAAGGCCGCGACCGACGTCACCGCAGCCGCTGCCGAAGCTGCCGCCCTCGATCGCCAATAGTCGCGCCGAAATGCGCTTCGAAAGTCCCACGACCTGGGCGCAGACCTCGACCATCGGCAAGGCTTTCATTGCCTTCGGCGTGATGCTGACGCTGGCGTCGGCCGCGCGCATGTTCATGGCCTAGCCACTCGATCATCCTATTGTCGCCAGGGGCGCGCGCCGCACGCCCTTGCGCGCGCCCGAGCCGGCGGGCACATTCCCTCGCAATTACGTCCAGATTTTGCGAGGAGCCATGGCGACTTACGAACACATCCTCACGGAAATGAAGGGTGCCGTCGGCATCCTCAAACTGAACCGGCCGAAGATGCTGAATGCGCTGTCGTTCAGCGTGTTCAAGGAGATCGGCCAGGCCGTCGACGCCTTTGAAGCGGACGACGCCATTGCAGCCATTGTCGTGACCGGCGACGCGCGAGCTTTCGCGGCCGGCGCCGATATCAAGGAGATGCAGCCGAAGGGCTACATCGACATGTTCTCGGCGGACTTCATCGCGCAAGGCGCCTACCGCATCACCCAATGCCGCAAGCCGACCATTGCGGCAGTCGCCGGTTTTGCGCTCGGCGGCGGTTGCGAGCTCGCCATGATGTGCGACATCATCATTGCGGCCGACACCGCGAAGTTCGGCCAGCCCGAAATCACACTTGGCACGATTCCCGGCCTCGGTGGCACCCAGCGCCTGACCCGCGCGGTCGGAAAGTCGAAGGCGATGGATCTCTGCCTCACCGGCCGCATGATGGACGCGGCCGAGGCCGAGCGCTCCGGCCTCGTCAGTCGCATCGTGCCGGCCGACAAGCTGATGGATGAAGCGATCGCGATCGCTGAAAAACTTGCCTCGCTGTCGCGGCCGGCAGTCGCAGCTGCGAAGGAGGCGGTCAATCGCGCCTACGAGACGACACTCAGCGAAGGCCTGAGCGCCGAACGCAACCTGTTCCACGGCACCTTTGCGCTGGAGGATCGCTCCGAGGGCATGGCCGCGTTCATCGCAAAGCGCCCGCCGGCGTTCAAGAACAGGTAGGGCTTGCTTTACCGAACTACCCTGCCCGCCTCAAGGCTCCGCTGACGAGCAGGCGATACAGCCGGTCGGACCAATTTGCCGGCTTCTCAAGGCCGAGGCGCGCCAGCGCCGGCGCAAGTCTGGCCTTGTCTGCGCTCAGGCCCCTGATCGCGAGCCGCGCAACGTCAGGCAGTGACGCGGATGCGTCCTTCAGGGTTTCCAGCGCCGGGATCAGCTGCTGCTCGACCTCTGTGAAATCGGAGCCAAATGGAAACGCCGGCAGCAGCCCGCGCTCACGATAAGGTTTGATCGCGCTGTATATCCGCTCCGGAAAATTGTCGCGGGCTGATGCAGGCAATTCGAAGTTCTTCGCCAACTTTCCGGCATCCTTCGCCCGCCGCATCAGCTCGTCCTGAAAGCGCGAGTCGGCGATCGCAAGCATCGCCGCGATCACGTCGTGATCCGGCTTGCCGCGCAGATCGGCGATGCCGTACTCGGTGATGACGACGTCGCGCAGGTGACGCGGAATCGTCAGGTGGCCGTACGACCAGCGCACGTTGGATTCATCGCGGCCTCCTGCCTTGCGGCTTGCCTCCAGCGTGAGGATCGAGCGCGCGCCCTCAAGCGCAAACGCCTGCGCAACGAAATTGTACTGGCCGCCGACGCCGGACACCACGCGGCCATCTTCGAGGCCGTCCGAAACCGCGCCGCCCAGCAGCGTCGCCATCATCGCATTGTTGACGAAGCGTGCGTCGCGCCGCGCTGTGCGCTTCGCCGTCTCGTCGTCATAAATCTCGTTGGTGAATGACACCGCCTTCATCTGGATGCGGTTCAGTTGCTCCGGCGCCATCTCGCGCAGGCGTCGATAGAACGCCTTTGGTCCGAGAAAGAAGGCCGCGTGCAGCAGCGCACCGTCGACCTCGCGACGTATGATGTTGGCATCGATCAGCGCAAGGAACGCCTCGAAGAACATTTCGCTGACGCCGTAGAGGCCAGTCTTGAACGTTCCGAGTTGTTCCCCGGACAAGGGCGCTGCGCCGTTGGCGAGCTTTGCGACAAGCTCGCGAAACGCAGCGTTGTCGCGGTCGCGCAGGATCAGGCTCTGTGCCAGCGCGTCGCCGACCTGGCCGATGCCGATCTGCAGGGTGCCGCCGTCGCGCACCAGCCGCGCCGCATGCAGGCCGATGGCATATTTGCGGTCGGTGATCGGCTCGGACGGCGGCGCGAACAGCGGGAAATCGATCGAGGGGTCGTCGAGTACGCCGGCGAAATCGTCCGCCGGGCGATCGCCGTCGCCGGGCATGAACGGCATTTCGGAGTTGACCTCGCCGTACATCTGGAACGCGGCTTGGCCTGCCTCTCGTGCTTTCAGCAGATCGATTGTGATGTCGGTGTTGCCGCCGAGGCTGTAGCGTAGCTTGCCGTCGACCATTTTCTTGGCGACAAGCTGCGCGACAACGTTGACGCCCTTCGCCAGTAGGTATTGCAGTGCGTGAGTGTAGTTCGCCGCAATGTAGTTCTGTTGCGCGGCCGCCGAACCAAGCCATTGCCCGGCAAGGAAGAAGAATTCGTTGACCTCGATGTTCGGCGGCAATGGGCCCTGATGCAATGCTCTGGCATAGGCAAGATCGGGATAGCCGCCGAACAGACGATCGATGATCGGGTTGATGAGGCGCGCTTCAAGCTCGTTCTTCGGCCGTGGCTTTTCCAGCGTCAGCGCCGTGAAGATCGTCAGATGAATCGTGGGATCGGCCGCCGCACGCGCAAACAGCGCGTTGACGATGTGATTGGCCTTGCCGAGCCCGAGCGGCAAGCCAAGCACGATGCGCTTGCCTGCGGTCGCAATGATTGCATCCGCGACAGCGCCGGCATCGGAGAAATTTTGTGGCATCGGCGCGGGCTAAACGGTGCCGACGGGCGTCACCGGCGAGCCGACCGCGCCAGTCAGGCGCAACGGCGGCGCAGTCAGCATGAAATGGCTGCGCCGCTGAGCGCGCAGATGTTCGGCCAGCTCGGTGAAATACCAGAGCTCTCCGAGCGGAATGCCGCGCCTGAACAGACAGTGCTGATGCAGTGGCAGCCGATGGGATGCATTTTCGTCCGGTGTCGCCTCCATCTTCTCGACCGCGAAATTGTCGGCGCACAGCGCCGATACTTTTTTCTCAGTGAGCCAGTTGTGGAGCGCGCTGTCGCTGCCCTTCAACGCCGTGCACATGTGATGCAGGCGATCGGGGTCCGGTTTGCGTTCCATCTTGAGGAGCTCGGCGCCGAAACCGGTATGGATGCAGACCATGTCGCCCGGCTCGACGGTGACGCCGTCATGGATCATGACATTCTGCATCTCCTCGAAGGTTACGGTCTTCTCGGCCCGGCCGAAATGCTTCTCGAGGTCGACCATGACGCCGCGGCTCTGGATTGCTTTCACCGCGAAGCGGTCGATACCAAGCGTCATTGCATAGTTGTCGCCGCGCGCCTCCGGCGGCAGCACGTCAATGCCGGCGCGATAGCCGTTGTAGAAGCACGGCACGTCCTTGCCGTCGTCATTGAGGTCGAAGGTCGAGCCGACATGGGCAAAGCTGTCCCACTGCGTCGAGTATTGCGTGCACATCAAGACCTGGTCGTCGCACACGATGTCGCAGAACATGTGGGTGCGGAAGCGCGCCTGCGAATTGAACACCGGCGTGCCGTCGCGCTCGGTCGGTTTCAGGGTCGGCGGAAAGCGGATCGGCGCCAGCGACCGGCCGCCGGGATAGTCGAGCGGCAGGCTCAGACAGAACGAGCGGCCTTCGCGGATCTCGCGGGCGGCGCGGAGCACCGCTGAAGCGTCGATATAATTGAGGCTGCCGATCTGGTCGTCGTCGCCAAACTCACCCCAATTCGAACCCTCCGGCCGGCGCTTCCAACGTCTTGTCATTTGCGGTCCCCGGTATCTGCTCAACGTTGCGTGAGCGTTGGACGAATGGGTTCGGACTGTGTCTGGCCGGCAACGATCGGCGCATGCGTGTCGCGTCTCTTCAGCACGGGCGCCTATGGGAAATGTCGCATACCGCTTTGAGCGGTCAAGCGCATACACCGTGCGGGCATCTCGACGCCGGACCACGACATATCGGACCTCGGGCCGGTCTCATTTCAGCGCGACCACCGGCAGCTCACAAGCTGCTGATCGTGCGGAGATTTTCGCCCGATTTTGCGGGGTTTTGCGAAGCGAATTGATGCGCGAGCGTCATAGGTTCTCAGGGTCGTCTCTGCGATAGCGAAGACGACTTGCCGAGTGAACATGCGAAATCCTCCGGCGGCACGATGTGCCCGAGGTTTGCCCTTGTCTTCGCGCACTCCAAAAGATAAGAGGGCGCAGGGAAAGCCGGATGACATCCGCACCCGCAGCCTCGCGCGCAAATAGATAGAACTGCGAAACGAGCTTCATTCACCACAGGATCAGCCGACATCCGGCTCTCCCTGCACGATGAACTCCGCGGCATCAGCGATGCCGTCCTGCCCATCGTTTCCAGCCCGCGTTCGCCAGCGATCGCGACCCGCCCCTCTGCAGGCTGGACGGTCCATACCTTACGCTAGATGCCGTCTTCCGTCAAGTGAAACTGTCTGGTGAAGCAAGTCACGGCCTGATCTTGAAGGTGACGTGGCCCGGCGTGCGCACCGGCTCAGCCAACCTCGCAAACTCGCACAGCAGCGGGCGCGTGTTGCGCGGATCGATCATTTCCTCGACCCAGAACTTTTCGGCCGTGCGGAACGGTGAACGCAGCTTGTTGAGACGATCCTCGATCTCGCCGAGCTTCGCCTTGGGGTCCTCAGCGGCAGTGATGTCGGCGCGATAGGCCGCCTCGATACCGCCCTCGAGCGGCAGCGAGCCCCAGCGCGCCGACAGCCAGGCATAGCGCATCGAGTAGCGGCCGCCAGGCTGGTGCGCG
This sequence comes from uncultured Alphaproteobacteria bacterium, assembly GCA_963763485.1. GTDB lineage: Bacteria > Pseudomonadota > Alphaproteobacteria > Rhizobiales > Xanthobacteraceae > CAWCKS01. Next base: position 339,598 of record CAVXOW010000006.1, read on the forward strand.
GCGCCGGCAACGCCGAACGAGTTGCGGACGATGACCGTGCACCACGGCACGCTCGACTGGTTCATCGCCGCCATCGCCCGCACGCCATGACGGATGACGGCGGATTTTTCGGCTTCAAGCCCGATCAAGAAGCCCGGACAGTCGCAGAGATAGACCACCGGCAGGTGGAAGGTTTCGGCGAAATCAGAAAAGCGCACCACTTTCTGGCAGGCATCGGCAGTCCACGCGCCGGCATAGTGATAGGGATCGCTGGCGAACATGAGCACCGAGCGGCCGTCGAGCCGCGCCAGACCCGCTATGACCGAGCGGCCGAAATTCGGCGCGAGCTCGAAGAACGACCCCTTGTCGACCACCAACTCGATGATTGAGCGCATCTTGTAGACCTGCCGCGGATTGCGCGGGATCACCTTCATCAGCGCTTCGTCGGTGCGCCCGGGATCATCGGTCGAGGGAACAGTCGGCGGCACGTCGTAGACCGACGACGGCAGGTACGACAGGAATTTACGCGCGCATTCGAACGCTTCCTCTTCCGTGTCGGTTGCATGGTCGATGCCGCCGGCGCGGGTCTGGATCTCCCAGCCGCCGAGTTCCTTTTTCTCGAGCGGTTGCCCGAGCCGCGCCACGACCGGCGGGCCGGCGACGAACATCGCCGATTCCTTGGTCATGATCGAGTAGTGCGTCGAGGCGACGCGAGCCGCGCCAAGGCCGGCAACGGAGCCAAGACCAAGACCGACCACCGGCACCTCGGCGAGATTGTCGGTCATGATCCGGAAGCCGTCGGTGCCGCCGACGCCGCCGGGCAGGTTCGATGCGCCCTTGGTCTCGATCGTCTTGACCGAACCGCCGCCGCCGGAGCCTTCAATGATCCGGATGATCGGCAAGCGGAACGCCGCGGCCATCTCTTCTGCCATCTGCGGCTTCGCCTTGATCGAAGCGTCAGCCGAACCACCGCGCACCGTAAAATCGTCGCCGACGACGACAACCGGCCGGCCGTCGACCTTGCCGCGGCCGAATACGCAGTTCGCCGGCGTCAACGTCGTGAGGTTGCCCTTGTCGTCGTACTCGCCGATGCCGGAGAGCGCGCCGACTTCGTGGAACGAATTTGGATCGAGCACCTTTTCGATGCGCTCGCGCACGGTGAGGCGGCCCGAGTCGTGCTGGCGCTTGACCTTGTCGGCGCCGCCCATTTCCCTGGCGAAAGCCTCACGGCGCTTGAGTTCGTCGAGTTCGGAACGCCAGTTCATGTTCTTCTCCCATTCCCGTTTCGGGATTGTTGTTGCGTCGTCCGTGTCGCGGAATTCGGTCGGCATCGGAAATACAGGAATGCACAAACATTCCAGCTGTTGCGACGCTTTTCGCTTGCGGCGAACGCTACCTCAGGCAATCCTGCACAACAAGAAAAAGCCGCAAAAATCCAAGCGGTTGCGCCTCCCTCGGGGCGCCGGAGGACTTATCCGCGATGCCCTTGTCCCACCTGCGCGTTGTCGAGATCGGCAGCGCTCCCGCGTCATCCTACTGCGCCCGCCTGTTTGCCGATTTCGGCGCCACCGTCCAGAAGATCGAGCCGCCATCCGGCGATCCCTTGCGCCGCCGCGGACCGTTCACGCCGCAGGGCGCCAGCACTTTTTTTGCCTTTCTGAATTTCAACAAATCGAGCGTCGTGCTGGAGGCCGGTGACACCACGAAGCTCGCCGGGATTGCCGCGGGCTGCGATATCCTGATCGACGGCCGCGACATCGACACGGCGGACTGCCCTGCCCTCGACATTGCCGCGCTGAAGCAGAACAACCCCGGCCTGATCCATGTCGAGACCAGCTGGTTCGGCACCAGTGGTCCCTATGACGGCTTCGAAGCGACTGATACGACCATTCGCGCCCTCGTCGGCCTCGTCAAGCTGATCGGGCCTGCGGAAGGACCGCCCTGCGTCGGGGCGCCGGATTTCCAGACCGGCATTTTCGGCGGGCTGTGGGGCTTTATTGCCGCCGCCTCCAGCGTGCTCGGCCGCATGCACGACGGCTATGGCCGCACCAGCAAGCTCAGCCTCTATGAGGCGAGCATCGCGGTCACCGAATACATCATGTTCGAGGCGTTCACGCGCGGCGACATCATGCGCCGCATCGGCGTCAACCGGTTCTGGCCGACCTTCCCGGTCGGCATCTACAAGACCAAAGACGGCTGGCTCGGCGTTACCACCGTAACTCCGGCGCAGTGGCGCGCATTCTGCGAGATGCTCGATCTGATCGAGCTGCGCGACGACGCCATGCTGTTTCTCGGCGTCGATCGGCTGGGACGCAAGGAAGAGATCGAGCAGAAATTCGTGCCGAAGCTCGCGGAGAAGACGACCGCCGAATGGTTCGCGCAAGGGCTGAAGCGGCGAATTCCGCTGGTGCCGGTGCCAAGCATTGCCGAGCTGATCGCCAATGAGGAGGCGCGGTCGCGCGGCGCGATCGTGCCGATTGAAATTGGCGGCGAGCGCGGCTTTACCGTCGGCTCGGCGCAACGGCTGACCGGCACGCCGCCGCGGCGCGGCGGCAAGGTGCCGGCGATTGGTGAGGCTGCCGCTGGCGCGAACGCCGACGACCAGCGCGCCGCCTCGTCCGACAAAACCGCGAGACGCAAAAAGACTGCCGCTCGAAGGCATCCGCGTCGTCGATTTCTCGATGGGCTGGGCCGGCCCGATCTGCACGCGCAACCTCGCCGATCTCGGCGCCGACGTGATCAAGATCGAGGCGATCCAGTATCCGGACTGGTGGCGCGGCGTCGATCGCCGCCCGGCTTATGTGCAGGGCCGCGAATACGAGAAGGTGCCGCGGTTCTGCATCATGAACCGCAACAAGCGCGGCATCACGCTCGACCTGACGCAAAAGGACGGACGCGAGCTGGCGAAGCAGCTGATCGCGGGAGCCGACCTCGTGGTCGACAATTACTCCGTCGAGGTGCTGCCGAAGCTCGGGCTCGGCTACGACGTGCTGCACAAGCTGAACCCGAAGCTGGTGGTGATGTCGATGTCGGCGTTCGGCTCGCACAGCGTCAACCGCGACTGCCGGGCCTACGGCTCGACGCTGGAGCAAGGGTCCGGTTTGCCGAGCGTCGTTGGGCGGCCGGAGTGGGCGCCGACCATGAGCCACACCGCGTTCGGCGACGCCATCGGCGGGCTGAACGGCTGCGTCGCGGTGCTCGCCGCGCTCATTCATGCGCGCCGCACCGGCGAAGGCCAGTTCATCGACCTCTCGCAGATCGAGGCCATGATGCCGTTCGCGGCGCCGTGGGTGATCAAGCATTCGATCGATGGCGAGGAGCCGACCCGCTACGGCAATCGCCATCCGGATTACGTGCCGCACGGCGTGTTCCGCTGCGCCGGCCACGACGACTGGGTCGTGGTGGCGTGTTCATCCGACGAGATGTGGCCGAAGCTGTGCCGGCTGCTGAAGCGCGAGGAGTGGCTGCGCGATGCGTCGATGGCGACGGCCGCAGGGCGGCGTGCCTACGAGGACGCGATCGAAGCAGGCGATCGAGGAATGGACCAACACGCGCGAGCCCGAGACGGCAATGCGCGAGTTGCAGGCGGCCGGCATCGCCGCCGGCGTGGCGCGGCTGCCGGTCGAAATGCTTGAAGGATCCGCAGCTGCATGCGCGCGGCTTCATCCAGGACGTCGACCGCGCCTTCATCGGCAAGACACCCGCAGCCGTCGCTGCCGTTCCGCGAGGGCGAACAGCCGTTCGCGATCCGCTTCGCGCCGCCGACGCTCGGCGAATACAACGAGGAAATTCTCGGCGGCATGCTCGGCCTGTCGAAGGCCGAGCTGGAGCGCTTGCGCGACGAAGACATCATCGGCACGGAGATGCTGATGGAGGAGCAGCTGGTGAAGCGCGGCAAGCAGGCGGCGGAGTGACGTATGCGCGCCGCATCCTTTTCGTCATTCTCCGCCCAAACGCGCAGCGTTTGGGCTGTGGATGCGCCGTCAGGCGCAGGCCCGGAATCCATACTCCCGGTCGATGGGTTATGGATTCCGGGCTCGTGCTTCGCACGCCACGGAATGACAAGAGCAATATCAGGAAACAGGAGCAGGACGAACAAATGGCTGAAGTGAAAATCAAGACCGAGGTTGCCGGTCGCGTGTGTTCGATCGTGGCCGCCATCGGCGTCAGCGTCGGCGACGGCGAGGACGTCGTGGTGGTGGAGGCGATGAAGATGGAGATCCCGGTCACCGCCACGGCTGCGGGCAAGGTCAAGAGCATCCTGGTCAATGTCGACGACATGCTGACCGAGGGTCAGGTCGTCGTCGTAATCGAGACGTGATTTCGCATCGTCATTGCGAGGCGCTCTTGCGCCGAAGCAATCCAGTCTTTGATTTGTCGCTCTGGATTGCTTCGCTTCGCTCGCAATGACGAAACCAACAGGGAGAACGCCCATGTCAGAACAATTCACGACCATCATCGTCGACCGGCCGCAGCCTGACATCAGCCGCATCACGCTGAACCGGCCGCAGTACCTCAACGCCTATAACCACACGCTGACCGCGGAGGTGTCGGCCGCGGTCGACCAGTACATGAAGGACGACGCGCAGCGCTGCCTCATCATCACCGGCGCGGGAAGAGGCTTCTGCTCCGGCGGCGACATCAGTCGCAGCGAAGCAGCGGAGTCACGCGCGTCGCGCTACAGCAAGCAGATCGGCCGCGGCGTCGAGATGCGCGACGGCTTCCATCGCATCATCGTGGCGCTGCAGCGCTGCGACAAGCCTGTGGTGGCAATGATCAACGGCCCGGCCGTCGCCGGCGGACTCGCGCTGGCGCTGGCCTGCGACTTCCGCATTGCGTCGGACAAGGCGAAGCTCGGCGACACCTCGGGAAAGTTCGCGCTGCTGCCGGACGAAGGCGGCGCCTGGCTGTTCCCGCGCGCGATGGGGCTCGACAAGGCGTTGAAGATGACGATGCTCGCCGAGGTCTACGACGCACCCGAGGCCGAAAAGCTTGGGCTCGTGACGCAGGTGGTGCCGCACGAGCAGCTTGAAGCCAAGACGATGGAGTTCGCACGGCGGCTTGCTGACGCGGCGCCGCTCGCGGTGCGGATGGCCAAACGCATGATGGTGCGCTCGGCCGACATCACGCTGGAACGCTCGCTGCAGGACGCTGAGCTTGCGGTGATGATCGCAAACCCTGCCGAAGACGTGAACGAAGGCCGCAAGGCGTTTGCGGAAAAACGCAAGGCGGCGTTCAAGGGGAAGTAGGCGCAATAGGGGGCGATCTACGCCCCCGCAAACCGCTTCACCTTGATCGCGCGCTTGCGAACCTGCGCCAGGTCGTAGTTCATCTGCATCCTGAGCCAGGTGTCGGCGGTGCTGCCGAGCGCTTGCTCAAGTTTTACGGCCATCTCTGGCGTGATTCCGCTGCGGCCGGCAATCAGATTATGCAGCTGCTGTCGCGTGATACCAAGGCCGCGCGCTGCATCGGTGATTGAAATACCCAGCTCTCCGAGATTGTCGCCGATCAGCTCACCGGGATGGGGCGGATTTTTCATCTCCATATCTGTCATTCCTCAATGATAATCTACGAGATCGACATCGAACACTTTGCCGTCCTCAAATCGAAAGACGATCCTCCAGTTTGCGCGCACGGTGACCGCCCAATGTCCTTTGAGATCGCCTTTCAACGGATGCAAGCGGAACGTAGGCAGTTGAAGGGCTTCGATTGTCTCCGCCGCATCGAGCACCGCCAAGATCTGCTTGATCTTTCGCACGTGTTCGTAATTGACGCCGCGGGGATTGTCTTCTTCGAAAAGCTGGCGCAGTCCCTTATGTTTGAAGCTTTCGACCATTTTGGATCATCCGATATGTAAAATAACATTTTACATATGTAAAGCCATATTTTACGTTATGCCTTCAATGAAAATCCCGCGACGCCGGCAGGATGCGGACGTCGCGCGGGTGGCGGTGGCGTTGCGCCGGCGGTGTCCGGGATGGTCGCGGCGGTCGCCGTTGAGCGGCTCGGCCAGCGCCGGCATAGCGGGCAGCGCGCGTTGGGTGGACAGATTGTCGGACAATCCGGCAAGCTCAAAGGATCGATCAAACATCCGCTCGGCGACGAGGTGGACGACGTTCTCCTCGCTCTTCTGCACCTTGCCCTCGATCAGGATCAGGCGCGAGCCCATCACCTCTTTCCGGAAGCGCGCCATCATCTTCGGCCACACCACGATGTTGGCGATGCCGGTCTCGTCCTCGATGGTCATGAACACCACGCCCTTGGCGGTGCCCGGCCGCTGCCGCACCAAAACGACGCCGGCGCAGCGCGCAAAGCGGTTGTTGGCCGTGTCGTATGAGATCTGGTGGCAGGTCCGCACGCCCTCGCGCGCAAATTTTTCGCGCAGGAACTGCATGGGGTGGCCTTTGATCGAGAGACGGATGGTTTGGTAGTCGGTCACCACCTGTTCCGACAGCGCCATCTCCGGCAAGGGCTGCGCGTTCTCGTCCATTAATTCACGCGCGGCGGCCGCGGTGAACAACGGCAACGGCACGTCATCGGGCAGCCGCCGCACCGCCCACAGCGCGGCACGGCGATCGAGTTTGATCGAGCGGAACGCGTCGGCATCGGCCAGCAGGCTCAGCGCGCGCTTCGGCAGCGCGGTTGCGCGAGCAAACTCTTCCAGCGAGGCGATGAATGCGTCGTTCGATCTGCCCTCCGCCTCAACGATGCGCTTGCCAAAATCGTCTTTCGGCTTGGGTAGCTCATCCGGATCGACATACTCGTACGGGATCGACATAGCCAAAGCCGTCGATCTGGCGGAAGCCGAGCCGCATCGCACGTGGGATGATTGCCGCCGGTTGCGCGCGATGCGATGACGCTTCTTCTTCGATCGTATTGTCGGCAAAGCTGTGCGAGATATCGATGGCGCGGACCTCGACGCCGTTCTTGCGGGCGTCGGCGACGATCTGCGCCGGCGCGTAAAATCCCATCGGCTGCGAATTCAACAGCGCGCAGCAGAACACATCGGGATGATGGTGTTTCAGCCATGACGAGACATAGACCAGCAGCGCAAAGCTCGCGGCATGGCTTTCCGGAAAGCCGTACTCGCCAAAGCCCTTGATCTGGTTGAAGCAATTTTTGGCGAATTCTTCCGGATAGCCGCGCTCGATCAACTGGTTGACCATCTTGTCTTCGAATTTGTGGATGGTGCCGTTGTGGCGGAACGTCGCCATCGCCTTGCGCAGCTGATTGGCTTCGTCGGGCGTGAATTTCGCGGCCTCAATCGCAATGCGCATCGCCTGTTCCTGAAACAGCGGCACACCGCGGGTTTTTTTCAGGATCGCCCGGAGCTCGTCGGGCGGGCCTTTGTCGGGATGCGGGCCGGGATAGACGATGTCCTCCTCGCGCATCGCCCGCCGCTTCAGGTAAGGATGCACCATGTTGCCCTGGATCGGGCCGGGGCGGACGATCGCGACCTCGATGACGAGATCATAGAAGTTGGCAGGCTTCAGCCGCGGCAGCATGTTCATCTGCGCGCGGCTCTCGACCTGGAACACGCCGAGCAACTCGCCCCGCTGCAGCATGGCGTAAACGTCCGGATCCTCGCGCGGGATCGTCGCGAGCTCGTAATGCAGGTTCTTGTGCTGCGCCAGAAGATCAAAGCATTTGCGGATGCAGGTCAGCATGCCCAGCGCGAGCACGTCGACCTTCATCATGCGGACTTCGTCGACGTCATCCTTGTCCCACTCGATGAAAGTGCGATGCGCCATCGCCGCATTGCCGATCGGCACGTAAAAGTCGAGCCGGTCCTGGGTCAGCACGTAGCCGCCGACATGCTGCGACAGGTGGCGGGGAAAACCGATCAGCTCGGTCGCAAGCGCGACCGCCTGCGCGACCATTGGATTGCCGGCATCGAGGCCCGATTGCTTCAGGTGCTGGTCGTCGAACCCCTCGCCCCAGCTGCCCCACACCGTATCAGCCAGTGCCGCGGTGACGTCTTCGGTCAGGCCGAGCGCCTTGCCGACGTCGCGGATCGCGCTGCGCGGACGATAATGGATGACGGTCGCGATGATCGCGGCGCGGTGGCGGCCGTAGCGCCGGTAGACATATTGCAGCACCTCCTCACGGCGGTTGTGCTCGAAATCGACGTCGATGTCGGGCGGCTCGAGCCGCTCTTCCGACAGGAAGCGCTCGAACAGCAGATCGATCTCGACCGGATTGACCGAGGTGACGCCGAGCATGAAGCAGACGGCGGAATTCGCCGCCGAGCCGCGGCCCTGGCAGAGAATGTGCTGCGAGCGCGCGTAACGTACGATGTCGTGCACGGTCAGGAAGTAATGCGCGTAGTTCAACTTGGCGATCAGCGCCAGCTCCTTGTTCACCGTGGCGCGCAGCTTGTCGTTGTCATCATCAGGCGCGATCTTGCCGGCATAACCGGCCCAGGTCAGGTCCTCGAGATGTTGTTGTGCTGATTTGCCCGGCGGCACCGGCTCGTCGGGATACTGATATTTCAGGTGATCGAGCGAGAAGGAGATGAGGTCGGCAAAGCGCAGTGTTTCGGCCAGCGCATCAGGATAATGCTCGAACAGCCGCGCCATATCCTGCGGCGACTTCAGATGCCGCTCGGCATTGGCTTCGAGCTTGCGCCCGGCCTTCTCGATCGTGGTCTTCTCGCGGATGCAGGTCAGAACGTCCTGCAGCGTGCGCCGCTCCGGGGTGTGATAGAGCACGTCGTTGGTTGCGATCAGCGGCACATGCGCCTGGGCAGCGATCTCTTGCAGGCGCGCGAGACGCCTGAAATCGTCGCCGCGATAGGCGAAACTTGCCGCCAGCCAGACGCCGTCGCTGCGCAGCTTGTTGAGCTTGCGCAAGGTCTCGGTGATAAGCTTGGCGTCGAGCCGGTACGGCGGCATCAGCACCAGCAGCTGACCTTCGACGAATTCCGTGAGGTCGGCGAAGGTGAGATGGCATTCGCCCTTCTCGGCGCGCAGCTTGCCCTTGCTGAGCAACTGGCACAGCCGGCCGTAAGCCGCGCGGTCGCGCGGGTAGATCAGCACATCGGGCGTGCCGTCGGTGAAGACCAGCCGCGAGCCAATCAGAAGTTTTGGTTTGGTCTTGAGATCGGGATTGTTCAATTCGGAGTACGCACGCACCACACCGGCCAGCGTGTTGTGATCGGCGATGCCGATCGCGTGCAGGCCGTGCTCGCCGGCCTGATGCACATAATCCTGCGGATGCGACCCGCCGCGCAGGAACGAGAAGTTCGTGGCAACGCCGATCTCGGCGTAAGTGGAGAGGATGCGGGGCATGGCTACAGGGGGACTTATTCCCCTCCCCCTTGTGGGGAGGGGTTAGGGGTGGGGGTCGCAGTTATCTTGCTCTGAATATCCGCAAGTACCCCGTCGACATTTGTCAGCACATCGTTGTTCCAATAGCGCAGCACTTGATATCCGTTTGCTTCAAGTATTTTTGTGCGTTCCTCGTCGACCCCTGACCTCGGGCCATGCTGGCTACCATCGACTTCCACAACGATGCATTTGGCGTGACAAACAAAGTCAGCGATGTATCGGTTGATGCGAACCTGGCGACGGAAATGAGTGCCAGGCGTCGGAAAACGATGACGCAGGTGCCACCAAAGCTTCCGCTCGGCTTCCGTTGGTGCGCTACGCATTGCGCGCGCAAGCGCGCGTTGTGGCAGCACTCTCGTGCGATCGGGCTTGGCCCAGATTCGCGGTTCGTGTGATTTTAGTTCGTCCTGTTTGGACATGACTCGGTCCCTTACTCCGACCCCCACCCCTGCCCCTCCCCACAAGGGGGAGGGGAAACAATCACGCGAACATCCCGTGCAAAAACCAGTTTGGCTGCACCAGTTCGCGGCCGAACAGACCTTCGCGGAACAGCCAGAAGCGCAGGCCCAGTTCGTCTTCGACGCGGAAATAATCGCGAGTCAGGGTCTTGCCGTCGGCGCGCCACCACTCCATGGCAATGCGCTCGGGGCCCTCGGCGCGGATGACGCGATGGGTCAGTTGCCGCCACAAAAAGCTGGTCGGCGGCCCGTCGGGCACCAGCGCAAAGCCGACCTTGATCCGCTCAGGGTTATCGAACAAGCGCAGCGGACGATTGGGCGGCTCCTGCGGCGGATGGGCGAGCCAGCCGACATCGTTAGCCAGCTTGCGCTGCGCCGGCATCTTCATGACGGCGTATTCGGGGATGTGGGTGTCCTGCGGCACGTAGCGGATGACGCGGTTGGCGCCGAGCCGCGCCGACAGGCGGTCGATCAGGCGCGCGACGTCGTCGGCCTCGTGCGCCGCCGGGTCGAAGTCGTACTGCGTCGAGGTCACCAATGCGGTCTGGCTCGCGGACAGGCGCACGAGATCGAAGCCGAAGCCCGGATCGAGCGGATCGACCAGCGCATCGAGCCGCTCGTTGAACAGCCGTAGCGCCACTGCGGCATCGGTGACCGCCTGCCCGGCATCGACAGCGATCACGCGCACCACACCGTCGGTGCGGAAGAAGCTGGCTTCGAGCCGGCGCGCGCCCTTGCCGTGACGCTCCATCGTTGCAGCAAGCACCTCGGCAAGCTCGCGCAACGTGCGCAGCAGCACGTCGGAGGTCAGTACCGGCTCGGCAAAGCGCTTTTCGGTGACGTAATCGGGCACCGGCTTGCGCGGCGAGATCGGCGCGTCGGCCTCGCCCAAGGCCTGCTGCAACACGTTTGTAAAGCCGGCGCCGAACCGCGCCGATATTTCGTGGCGCGAGCGGGTAGCGATATCGCCGATCGTCTTCAAGCCAGCGCGGCGCAAGCCGGTGATGATGGCCTGATCGGCGCCGAGCGTCGCCACCGGCAGTACGGACACCGCCTCGGTCTCTTCGCCCGGCGGCACGATCACGCCGTGCCGGAAGCGCGTCAGGGCGCGAGCCGCGATCGCGGTGCCTGATATCGCGGCGGAGACGACAAAACCCTGCCGCGTCAGCGTATGGCACAGCGTCTTCATCAGCATGGCTTCGCCACCGAACAAATGCGCGCAGCCAGTGATGTCAAGCACCAGGCCATCCGAACCGTCGAGCGCCACCAGCGGCGTGAACCGATCGCACCAGTCGGCAATCGCGTTCAGCGTTTTCAGATCGGCGTCCAGATCGTGATCAAGGATGGTCAGCGCCGGCACCATGGCGCGCGCGGTGGCGAGCGGCATGTCGGCGGCAAGATTGAAGCGCGCCGCCGCATCGTCGACGGCGACGACCTTCAACTCGTTGTTGATCTTTGCCGCAACAACGATCGGTCCTTCGCTATTGCGCGGCGCGTCAGCGCCGACCGCCGCCTGCGACCAGGCGCGCTCCCGCTTGAAGCGGTCGGTCGGCAGCCGCGGCAACCACAGGCACAACAGGCGCCGCTTGCTGGTCCAAGACTTGTTGGTCAAAGTCTTGTTGGTGGAAGACATCTGGCTCGAAGAGGTGGGCATCGCAGTTCCAGTGCATGATCCAGCGTCCGGTCGGGCCGTGACGGTTACGGACGAGGCCAACGTCGAACACCGGCTCGCCCCATACGCTCGCGCGCGAGCCGGGCGGCGAGCGCGCCGCGCGCACGATCCAGCGCGTCTCGGCAGTGCTGACTTCGGGCGTGGCGGCAAGCCGCAGCATCACGCCGGTGACGCCGGAGGTGCCGGCCGCGAGCGTGAGCTTGCGGCTTGCCACCGCATCGAACGCCCTTGGCTCACCCCATAGCTCGGTGACGACGGCGCCGAGCGCATTGCAGGCAAGGCCATCGGCGGCGGCGCGCAACGCCATTTCGGCATTGTCGGCGCGCACCGCGACGATGAAGCGCGGATCGAGCCCAAGCTCGACAAAGCCCGGCATCGCCAGCTCGCCGGTCTCGCACCCGGCAAAATTTTGCGTGATCCAGAGCACGAAGCGGCGGTTTTGCGTGACGCGCCTGGCGAGCGCGACCGCAAAGCCGCTCGCCGACGCGCCCTGCCGCCCCTCCTCGGCAAACACCTCATGCAACGCGCCAAGCGCGAGCCCGCCCTTCAAGGCGTCATCGGCCAATTGATGACCGAGCGGCACGCGTTCGCTGAGCCGCTCATTATTGACTGTCTCCAGGCGCGTCACCGCGCCTCGCAAAGACGCGAGTGTTTCATTGCGGGCGCCAGCCATATGCGCCGCTCCTTAAAGTGTTTCGGTAGGCCATCACGGGCTCCCGAAGGAGAATGCGTGACTGGCTAGAATGTTCGTGTTATGTTCTCATAAAAGCACGATCCAAAAAAGAGTCAACCGCATTCCCTGGTGGTCAAAATTCCCCAGCAAATCCAAGACCTTCGAAAACGCAAAGGAATGTACCAATGACCTCAAACCAGGACTTGCCCCACCTTGCGCGCAAGATCAGCCTGCGACTGCTCTCGCTTGGCTTGTTCGCCATGCTCGCCGGCGCTCCGGCCCTTGCGCAGAACTGCAGCGTGATCGGCAACTCGATCACTTGCGACAACGGACTCTCCGGCCAGCGCACCGGCAACCTCACCAACTGGAGCGACGGCACATCCTCGCAACGTATTGGCAACTTCACCTACAACAGCGACGGTACAAGCTCACAGACAACAGGTGATTTCACCTATTACAGCGATGGCACGTCATCACAGCGCACCGGCGATTTCACCTCCTTCAGCGATGGCCGTTCCTGCCAGCACATCGGCAATCAGATCATGTGCAATTGAGCCGGAATTCGCAGATCGTTGCACGCCATGCGATTTTCACGGGAACGTTTCGAAAAGTGGTCGAGTTGACCGCCATGAGCGCGTACAAACTCGCGACCATCGAAAGTCCAGACAATGACAAACGCGCTTGAACGTTTGCGCAGTGAAGCCAAGGCCTGCCGCGACTGCCCGCTCTGGGAGAACACGACGCAGACCGTGTTCGGCGAAGGACCGCAAGACGCCGCCGTGATGCTGGTCGGCGAGCAGCCCGGCGACAAGGAAGATCTCGCCGGCAAGCCGTTCGTCGGTCCTGCCGGGCAAATGCTCGACCGCGGGCTGCAAGACGCGGGCATCGATCGCCGCAAAACCTACGTCACCAATGCGGTGAAACATTTCAAGTTCGTCCTGCGCGGCAAGGTTCGTCTGCACCAGAAGCCGAACACGCCGGAGATCCGCGCCTGCCGGCAATGGTATGAACGCGAGCTCAAGGCGATCCAGCCGCAACTCGTCGTGGCGCTGGGCGCGACCGCAGCGCAAAGCGTGTTCGGCAAGCTGACACCTGTCAACAAGACCCGCGGGCGAGTGATCGAGCTTGGTGACGGCGTGCACGCACTGGTGACGGTGCATCCGTCCTACCTGCTGCGACTGCCCGACGAGGAGACGCGCCATCGCGAATACGAGCGCTTCGTCGCGGATTTGAAGATCGCGGCGGCGTATCTCAAGCAGCACGCGCGGGCGGCTTAGTTGCTTACCGAACTCCCCTTCGTCATTCCGGGATGACCCGAAGGGTCAGGCCCGGAATCCATACTCCCGGTGGTGGTTATGGATTCCGGGCTCGCCTCCGCTTCGCTACGGCGCCCCGGAATGACGAGGCAAAATTACTTCTTCGCCAGCGCGGCTTCGCGCAGTTCGGTCAACGTGCGCGAGGCGCTGATCGCCTCCGGATCGAGCAGGCAGTGCAGGATCGCAGGCTTGCCCGATTGCAGCGCGCGCTCGAACGCCGGCGCGAATTCTTCGGTGATCTCGACGCGCTCGCCGTGGCCGCCATAGGCTTTCGCCAGCGCCGCGAAATCCGGGTTTTTCAAACCGGTCGCCGAGACGCGCTTCGGGTAATGGTTCTCCTGGTGCATGCGGATGGTGCCGTACATGCCGTTGTCGATGACGGCGACGATGATCGGGATGTCGTATTGCACTGCTGTCGCAAACTCCTGGCCGTTCATCAGGAAGTCGCCGTCACCGGCAAACGCCACCACGGCGCGGTCGCGGTGCATGCGCTTCGCCATCACAGCGGCGGGCAAGCCATAACCCATCGAGCCCGAGGTCGGCGCCAGCTGCGTGGCAAATGAGCGGAACCGATAGAAGCGATGGATCCAGCCGGCGAAATTGCCGGCGCCGTTGCAGATGATCGCGTCCGCGCCGAGCCGCTCACGCAGCCAGCACATCACCTCGCCATACTGGAATTTGCCGGGCAGCTTGCGCGGGTTGTCGGACCACGCGAGATAATCGGCGTGCGCGGTGGCGGCGGCCTCGGCGTTGGTCCTCCCGCCGGCGTCGAGCGCGGGAAGTTTTGCCGCGAACGCGATCGGGCTCGCCTGGATCGCAAGGGTCGGCTGATAGACGCGGCCGAGTTCCTCGGCGCCGGGATGCACATGTACCAGCTTCTGCTTCGGCACCGGGATCTCGAGCAGCGTGTAGGACGATGACGAGATTTCCGACAGGCGGCCGCCGACAAGGAGCAGCAAATCGGAATCCTTGATGCGCGCTGAAAGTTTTGGACTGGGACCGATGCCGAGGTCGCCGGCGAAATTCGGGTGATCGGCGGGGAACAGCGAGGCGCGACGGAACGACGCTGCGACGGGGATGCCGGCACGTGCCGCGAAATCGGCGACCGACTTGCAGGCCTCGGCGCTCCAGCGCGAACCGCCGACCATCATGAACGGCCGCTTCGCCTCGCGCAGCAGCGCGCCGAGTTTTGCCATGTCGGCTTCCGATGGGGCGGTGTCGGCGGGCTCGACACGCGGTGCGTCGTCAACCTCGGCGAGCTCGGTCAGGACATCTTCCGGCAGCGACACCACCACCGGGCCTGGCCGGCCCTGCATCGCCACGCGAAACGCGCGCGCGACCAGCTCGGGCATCCGCGCGGCCGAATCGATCTCGACCACCCACTTGGCGATCGACCCGAACACCTGCTTGTAGTCGAGCTCCTGGAACGCCTCGCGCTCGCGCATGCCGCGCTCGACCTGGCCGATGAACATGATCAACGGCGTTGAATCCTGCGCCGCGATGTGGACGCCGTGGGCGCCGTTCATCGAGCCGGGGCCGCGGGTGACGAAGCAGATGCCGGGGCGCCCGGTCAGCTTGCCATAAGCCTCCGCCATGATCGCGGCGCCGCCTTCCTGGCGGCACACCAGCACGTCGATCGCAGCGTCATGCAGCGCATCGAGCACGGCGAGAAAACTTTCGCCGGGTACACACGTCAGCCGGTCGACGCCCTGCCTGACGAGCTGGTCGACCAGGATGCGGCCGCCGGGGCGGGATTTGTTTGGTGCGGTCATGCGTGAACTCCGCGGATTGAACAGTCGGCTCTGCGTTGTCATGCCCCGCGAAAGCGGGGCATCCAGTACTCCGTGTCGCCAGTTTGTCTCTATCACATACGACACAGATTACTGGATCGCCCGGTCAAGCCGGGCGATGACAGCAACTGGGGTTACGCCGCGGCCAGCGTCGACTCGACCAGCTTGATCCAGTACGACGTGCCGTAGACGATCGCTTCGTCGTTGAAGTTGTAGGCCGGGTGATGCAGGCCAGCGCCGTCGCCGTTGCCGACGAAGATGAAGGCGCCGGGACGCTGCTCCAGCATGTAAGCGAAATCCTCCGCGCCCATCATCGGTGGCGCTGACGTGTTGACGTTGCCGTCACCCACCACGTCGGCGGCGACGCGGGCGGCGATGTCGGTATGCTCCTCATGATTGACCAGCACCGGATAGCCCGCCTTGTGCTGCAGATCGATCTTCACGCCGAACTGCTTTGCCACGCCTTCACAGACTTCATGCACGCGGCGGACCACGAGTTCGCGCACCCTCGGCTTCAAGGTGCGGATGGTGCCCGCCATGTAGGCGGTCTGCGGGATGACGTTGGTGGTGTTGCCGGCGGCGAAGTGACAGATCGACAACACCGCCAACTCCAGCGGATCAACGTTGCGCGAGACGATCGACTGCAACGCAAGCACGAGGTGCGAGCCGATCACGATCGGATCGATGCTCTTGTGCGGCCGCGCGGCGTGGCCGCCGAGCGCCTCGATGTTGATGTAGACCTGATCGGTGGCGGCCATGAAAGAGCCCGGCTTGATCGCAAACTTGCCGAGCGGCAGGCCGGGCGTGTTGTGCATGCCGTAGACCTGGTCGATCGCGAAGCGATCCATCAACCCGTCCTTGATCATCGCGGCAGCGCCGGCACCGCCCTCTTCCGCCGGCTGGAAGATCACGACCGCGTCGCCGGCAAAATTCCGCGTCTCGGCGAGATAGCGCGCCGCGCCCAACAGCATCGCGGTGTGGCCGTCGTGGCCGCAGGCGTGCATCTTGCCCGGGGTCTTCGAGGCATACGGCAGGTTGGTGATCTCGTTGATCGGCAACGCGTCCATGTCGGCGCGCATCCCGATCGTCTTTACGGTCTGGCCATCAGCCATGGGCCGCCGTCCCTTGATCACGCCGACGACGCCGGTCTGGCCGAGACCGGTAACGACTTCATCGCAGCCGAATTCGCGGAGCTTCTCCGCCACCAGCCCCGCGGTGCGGTGCACGTCGTAAAGCAGCTCAGGGTTGGCGTGAATATCCTGTCGCCACGCGGCGATATCGTTCTGGAAATCGGCGACGCGATTGACGATCGGCATTCTGACACCTGCGAAGACTGGAGCTGAACATGAATTGCTTCGTTCCAGTATTCACGACAGCCCGCACAGTGCCAAGGCGAAATGTTGCAGATCTTGGCGTCGCGATCTCTGATTTGGGCATGTGCGTTTCCGCCTCCTGACAGGAACTGACAAGATTGGCGAGCAGCTTGCTTCCGTCACGAAGATCGATCGTCCGGCACCCGCCTTCAAGGCGAGTTTTCCTGACAGTGCGTGCAGCGTTACGCGAGGAGGAGCAGCTCAATGGTTGCCTATATGGTATTCACCCGCGAGAGGATGCGAAGTCCCGTGGAATATGAGCGGTATCGCCAAAAGGCGCGGCCTGCTGCCGAGGGCCATCCCCTGAAGCCGCTTGCGTTGTACGGCACGCACGAGGTTCTCGAGGGGCCGGCGATAGAGGGTGCGGTTATCCTCGAATTTCCGACGATCGATGCCGCCAGAGCGTACTATCAGAGCACTGCTTATCAAGAGGCAGTCCAGCATCGCTTTCTAGGCGCTGACTACCGAGTATTCATTGTTGAAGGAATCTGAAAGCGCTACGGCTATCGCTCACGACAATCGGGACGCGGCGCAATCACCCAACGGCTGCCAGCACAACGACCATTTTGGGTCAATCTCGACAAACTACCGGTTAGCGAGGCCGCGCCCTAATTCGACTTTTTGAATCCGATTTCCTGCATCTCGTGCCAGATGCCCGGCGTGGGCCATGGCACGAAATTGACCGTGTCGCGCCAGGCGAAGGTCGCGAGCGGCCGATAGGTGGTGATGCCGCCGAGCAAACGCTCGTTCTTGATCCGCGCGATCTGCTGCACGATCGGCAGCCGCTTCGCCGGATCCATCTCCCGCTTCTGCGCTTCGATCAGGTCGTCGACGTCCTTCTCGCTGGTGTAGGACGACACGCCATAGCCCTTGCCGGGCTCAAAACTGTGCAGAGTCGCCTGCCATGCCGTGCCGGGATCGCCGGGTAGACCGCCGTGGCCGTACATATCGCTGATCATGCCTTCCATCGACTTGGCCGATGAGCCCTCCGGCCAGCGTCGTTTCAGCGTCAGCCAGGCCGCGTATTCCGCACCGATGATGCGGCAGCGAATCCCGACCGCGCCGAGATAGGCATAAACCGCCTCGCCGTATTCCTTGATGTTGGGCTCGCGCGGGGTGGTGAGGTTGACGCAGGGCACGTCGAAGCCGCGCGCGTAACCTGCGGCCGCCAGCAACTCGCGCGCCTTCTTCGGATCATACGGCAGCGGCTTCAAATCGGGATCGTAGCCATACTCGCCCTTGCCGAGCTGGGTGTAGCGCTCGCCCTGCCCGAACAGCACGTTCTTCACGATCGCGTCCATGTCGATTGCGTAGGCCGCGGCCTGCCGTACGCGAAGATCGTTGAACGGCGAGTTCGGCAAGTTGGTTGCGAACTGGATGTAGAGGTTGTTTCCGGTGTTGACGGTTGCGGTGTTCACGCCCGGCATCGCCTTCAGCTCGGCAACCATCGCAACAGGAACGGCGTCGATCAGGTCGACCGCGCCGGTCTTGAAGGCTGCGACACGGGTCAAATCCTCCGGGATCACCTTGATGACGAGGTTCTTGACCGTGGGCCGATGCTCCTTGTTCCAGTAGTCTGCGAAGGCTTCGAAGCGGATTTCATTCTTGACGCTGCGTGAGACGAATTTCCACGGCCCGGTCCCGACGGGGTGGAGACCAAACTGCTCCTCACCGACCTGCAGGAAATATTTTTTCGGGATCACCCAGAGCCGCAGATTGTCGCTGATGTAGGTCGCATCACCTTCGCTGAAGTGCAGGCGGAAGTGCAGGTCGTCGACGATCTCGAACTGCGAAATCGTGGCCTGCAGATGCGGCAGCCGGCTCTGCTTCGGATCCTTCGCGCGCTGCCATGCGAACTCGAAATCTTCCGAGGTCAGCGGATCGCCATTGTGGAATTTGACGCCCGGCCTGATGTGGACATCGATGATCGGCTTGCCGCCGTTGTCATCGACGGAATAGGAGTCCGCGAGCCAGTTGACGGTCTTTGCATCCGGACCCTGCCGCAACAGGTTCTCGAACATCTGGCTGATGAAATAGTAATCGACGCCGGCCGCGGCCTTGATCGGGTCCAGCGTCGTCAACTCCGCGCCGAACGCGACCACCATGGTGTCCTTGTCGACGGTCTGCGCCGAAGCGCCCGGCGACAACATCAACGCCGACACGGCTACTGCGAGCGCCGCCAGCAGGGATCGCATTGTATGTCCTTCCTTGGGTCGTCGATGCGGCATGTCTTATTTTTTCGCCGCCTTCTTGCGCTCCTGGTCCTTCTTGTAACGCTCCAGCGCCACCTGAACCATCGGCATGCGCTTGACGCCTTTTTCACGCGGGTTGGGAAGCGCGTAACCCGGATCCATCGAACCGAGGCGGCGCACGATGTAAGTCGAGTGTGAGTTCACGATGTGCGCGCTGAACCCCTGCGCGTCCTGCGCCTGATTGATCGCGAGCTTGGTGGTCCGCATGTCAAACGGGTCGTTCTGGGCGACATCGGCGGCATACGCCATCACTTCGTCCATCAGCTGATCACGCGGCACGACGCGATTGACGAGGCCGAGTTCCCTGGCCTGTTCGGCATCAACGAAGCGGCTCTGAAACAGGATTTCCTTCACTTTGCGCGGGTGGACGTCATAAGGCACCCCGAAATACTGGAACGCTGCACCAAGAAACAGCGCGTCATCGGCCGCGAAGATAATGTCGGCGGTCGAGGCCACCATCCAGCCGCCGAAGATGCAGTACCCTTGCACGGCAGCGATCATCGGCTTGGAGACATTGCGCCAGCGCAGGTGCATGTCGACATAGAGCCGCCACGAGCGCTCGAAGATGCCGCGCACGCCTTCCTCGATCGGAAATTCCTTGCGATGCTCCATTTCCTCGGCGGTGCCGAGGTCATGGCCGGCCGAGAACGCCGGGCCTTCGCCCGACAGCACGATGACGTTGACTTTGCGGTCGGCGCCGGCCTGCGCGATGGCGTGGTCGACTTCTTCCAGGAGGATCGTGCTCTGCACGTTGCGCTGCTCGGGCCGGTTCAGGATCACCCGCGCGATCTTGTTCGCGACCTCGTACTTGATGTGCTTGTACTGCTTGGTCGCGTACTTGATGTGCTGATAGCTCGGCATGCCCTTGGTCCTCCGAATCTGTCTTATCGCGCTCCGGCCGCCGGTACGGCCGATGTGACGCCGTCCCGATTGAGTTCGTCCAGCTCGTTGGACGGCAGCTTGAGAATGTCCTTCAAGATCATTTGCGTGTGTGCGCCGAGCGGCGGCGACGCTGAGTGTTGCGACCCCGGCGTCACGCTCAGGCGGAACGGCAGCGTCTGATAGTTGTGGGTGCCGGCCTCCGGATGCGTCAGCGTGGTGAAGGCGCCGCGCGCTTTCAGGTACGGACTGTTGTGCAAATCTTCGGAGTCGAGCACCGCCGCAGCGCGGATGCCCGCGGCCTGCAGCCGGTCGGAAATCTCGAATTTGGTGTGCTGCCGTGACCAGCGTTCGATCGGCTCGCGCAAGGCGTCCTGGTTGGCCAGGCGCTGCTCGAAGCGCGCAAAGCGCGGGTCGTCGGCCAGCGCCGCGTCGCCAATGAGGCGGCACAACGCGCGCCACTCGTCGTCGCTGCCAACCGCGATCGCGGCCCACTGGTCATGGCCGCTTGCGGCATAGGCATCGTGCGGCGCCGCCCAGCGCACGTAGTTGCCTCGCGGCTCGGGATCGCGGCCCACGGCGATGGCATAGAGCAACTCCTCGCCGACGAACTGCATCGCACCCTCGACCTGCGACATCTCGATGTACTGGCCTTCGCCGGTCGCATCGCGATGCATCAGCGCGGTCATCACGGCAGACGCACCGTTATAGCCGCCCATCGGATCGGGATAGACCTGGCCGGTCGTGGTCGGCGGTCCGCCTGGATAGCCGATCATCGCGCACATGCCGGCCGCCATCTCCATG
Organism: uncultured Alphaproteobacteria bacterium; assembly: GCA_963763485.1. GTDB lineage: Bacteria > Pseudomonadota > Alphaproteobacteria > Rhizobiales > Xanthobacteraceae > CAWCKS01. The sequence continues at coordinate 360,123 of CAVXOW010000006.1, forward strand.
GTGGCGCCGTTGGCGGCGGCCTTCGCGAGCGGACCGGTGTTGCCGAAGCCCGGCATCTCCAGCACGATGATATCGGGCTTGACCTTTTTCAGCGCCTCGTAGCCGAGGCCCATGCGGTTCAGCGTTCCGGCCGTAAAATTGCAGATCAAAATATCGGAGATCGCGGCGAGCCGGTGAATGGTGGCGAGGCCTTTCGGATTCTTGATGTCGACGGTCAGCGACAGCTTGTTGTGGTTCTGCGAGTTGAACAGCGCGCTGCGATTGTAGAGACGTTCGCCGGTAATGCCGCCGGCCAGACGCTTGGCCGAAGGTACCGCATCGTGACCGCGCCAGCCGTCGAGGCGGGTCGAGGATTCCACCTTGATTACCTCAGCGCCGAGAAACGCGAGGATGCGCCCGGTCATCGGGCCGGCCCAGGCGGTGGTGAAGTCGAGCACGCGCAGGCCGGCGAGCGGGCCTCTCCCGTCATTCCGGGATGTGCCGCCAGGCGCAGGCCCGGAATCCATACTCCCGGTGGTGGTTATGGATTCCGGGCTCGCCGCTGCGCGGCGCCCCGGAATGACGATGTTATTATCCGCGCCAAGCTGCGGCGCCGGGCCGCGCACGCGGCGTGGCGACTTGCTCATCCGGAATGGGGCACCCAGAATCGGGCGTGAGCCGGACGGTGTTTCGACGCTCTCCCAGTATTTCCGTTCGGCGAGGTGAGGCGTCGCATGGAACAACTGCGACGGGCTACTGGCCTTCGCCGCTGCAACGCGGCCGCGCAGCAGGCGATCCATCAGTTCGTCGGTCGTCCAGTCGCGCACCTTGTCCTGCACGACCTGGGTGAACGCAGCCCAGTTGTCCTGCCGCTCCTTGCCCTTGGCGAAGCGCGGATCGTGCTCGATCTCTTTCAGATCGAGCTCGGCGCAGAATGCGCTCCAGATGTGGAGATGCACCCAGATGCTGACCCAGCCGTCGCTGCACTTCACCACGCAGAACGGCGAACGCCGCTCGCCGCGCGGATCCTTGAGGCCGCTATAGGCAAATTCGAGCGATGACGGCGGCGCCATCGATGACGTGTTCATCGCGACGTCGATCGCGACCTGCTGGCCGCGGCCGATGCGCCTGCGCGCATAAAGCGCGCTCAGGATCGTGATGTAGGCGCCGACGCCCGCGGCATAGGAGGCGCGATGGCCGACGCCATAAAGCGGCTCACGGCCGCCCGAGCCGTTGACGTGCATCATGCCGGACAGCGCCTGGAAGATCATCTCGCTGCCGCGCCAGTGCGCGTAGGGACCATCTTCGCCGAAGTCGGACACCAGCGCGACCACGCAATTCGGGTTTACCTGCTCCAGCGCCGCGCGATCGATGCCAGGACCGACGACGATCACATCGACAGATTTGGCGAGTGCCAGCAGCTCGTTCCAGCCGTCGGTACTGCGAGGGTCGAGCGCGATCGAGCGCTTGCCGAGATTGAGATGAAAAAACAGCAGCGAGCCGAGTCCATCGGGCTGCGGATCGAACGGCGGCATCGCGCGAAGGTTTGAACCTTGCGGCGGCTCGACCAAAGTGACCTCGGCACCGAAGTCGGCCAGCATGCGGCAGCAGAACTGGCCGGCGACGCTCTCGCTCAGATCGAGAACGCGAAACCCTTCGAGCGCATCCCCCATGCCGCACGGCCTCTTGATGTTGTTCGTTGGAGCTTTGGTGCCTGATCCCGCCGTTGATTTCCAGCGGTAGCAAGGGAATGACAGCCGGTCAGCCCGCGCACGACAAACCGCGCGGCCATGCGGCGTTGCACCACCGTGCGATCGGTGCTGAAATGGCTTTTTGAGGTTGCGCATGTCCTGACGGAAAACCGGTGCCCACCCTCGATCTAGTCGAGGGCATGCTTTTCCGGGACATGAGCCAACGAGGACTCCATGACAGCAGCGCACGACGAGGCCAGCACGCCGGTCTACGAGGTGCATGGTCCGCGCGCGACCATCCGCCTGAACCGGCCGCGACACCACAACCGGCTGGAACCGGAGGACCTGACAGCGTTGATGGCGCTGTTCGACCGGATCGAGGCCGATCCCGCAATCCGCGTGCTGGTGCTGACCGGCACCGGCCGCTCGTTCAGCTCCGGCTACGACCTCGGCTCGATCGCCAGGCGCCAGGCCAGCGGCCAGGAACAGGTCGCCGGCACCTCGTTCGAGGTCGTAACCAACCGGCTCGAGGATCTGGCGGTGCCGACGATCTGCCGGCTTAACGGTGGCGTCTATGGCGGGGCGACCGATCTGGCGCTGGCCTGCGATTTCCGCATAGGCATCGACACCATACGGATGTTCATGCCGGCGGCGCGGCTCGGGCTGCATTACTATCGCAGCGGCATCAAGCGCTACGTCTCACGCCTCGGCGCCGACAACGCCAAGATGCTGTTCCTTACGGCGCGCAGGATCGAGGCGGCGGAGATGCTTCGGATCGGCTATCTGACCGCTGTGGCGCCGGCGGACGGGCTCGATGCCGAAGTCGATGCGCTTGCGGACGTGATCGCGGCCAATGCGCCAAACGCGATGGCCGGCATGAAGCGCACCATCAACGAGTTTGCCCGCGGCGCCCTCGACGAAGCCGCGGCCGACGCCCGCCACCGCGCCAGCATGCACTCCGACGAGGTCAAGGAAGGCGTCGCCGCGTTCGCCGAGAAGCGCGCACCGCGATTTACTGGGTTGAAGACCAAGACCTAACCGGCGTCGGCGCAGCCGGCATCATTCGGGGAAATCTCATGCTGATCCTTCATCACGCCTGGCGCTCAAGCGCATCGCGCCGCGTGCGGCTGTGCCTCGAAGAGAAAGGGCTCGCCTACGAGAGTCACGTCGTCGATATGGCGAACATGGAGCACCACTCGCCGGAATACCTGAAGATCAATCCGAACGGTGTGATTCCCGCTCTGATCCATGATGGCAAGCCGCTCTACGAGAGCGGCACGATCTGCGAATACCTGGATGAGGTCTTTCCCGACCCGCCACTGCGGCCAGCCGATCCATATGATCGGGCGATCATGCGAAACTGGATCCGGCACGTCGACGAACGCATCCACAACCTGATCATCTTCAACTGGCGACACCACCTGCAAAAGGTGGCGTCGCAGTGGTCCGACGAAGAGCTCGCCGAGCGGCTGAAGAAAATCCCGAGCAAGGAGCGCCAGGAATCCTGGCTGCGCGTAGCCCGACGTCCCTACACCGACGAGGAGCGAGCGGGCGCCCGCGCCAAGCTGGTCGAGTTGCTCGACAAGATGGAAGCGATGCTGAGTACTTCGGCCTGGCTCGCTGGTCCGACGTATTCGATCGCCGACATCGCCGTTGTCCCGTTCGTCAAGCGCATCGACGAGGAGATCGCCCCGGACCAGGTCACTCCGGCCACGCATCCGCGCGTCGCCGAGTGGTGGGCCGCAATCCAGTCGCGCCCTGCCTTTGCCCGCGCGAAAATTGGTCCGTTCGTCACCGAGGCCGCCTGACGCCGAGTCACGGCATGGCGCTAGCGGCGGCGATGCCCTAAGCTGTTGCTACGAATAGCAACCCGCTCCTTCCTGCCAAAGGGCCAGCCCGCATGATGAACATCGCCAGCAAAGACTCCGCGAAGCAGTATGTTGACGGAAAAATCCTGAAGAGCGTCACCGACGGCGTCGGCATCCTGACCTTCAACAATCCGGAAAAGCGCAACGCGATGTCGGTCGAGATGTGGGCCGCCGCAGGCGATGCGCTGCTCGAATTGCGCGACGATCCCGCGGTGAAGGTCGTGGTGCTGGTCGGCGCCGGCGGCAAGGCGTTTGTCTCGGGCGCCGATATCAGCCAGTTCGAGAAGAACCGGCACAACGCCGCGGCGTCCGACGAATACAATCGGCGCAGCGGCGCGCCGCGTGCGATCCTCGCGAACTACCCGAAGCCGACCATCGCCTGTATCCAGGGCTTTTGCATCGGCGGCGGCATGGCGCTCGCGATGGCTTGCGACATGCGCATCGCCGCGGTCGGCAGTCAGTTCGGGATTCCCGCCGTGAAGCTCGGCATCGCCTATGGTTATGACGGGCTGAACAATCTGGTGTCGCTGGTCGGGCCGTCGCGTGCACGGCTTCTGATGTTCACCGGCATGCGGATCGACGCCGAGGAAGCCAACAAGATCGGCCTGATCGACCGCCTCGTGCCCGAAGCCAATCTCTGGGAAGCAACGATGGAGATCGCGCGCCAAATTGCCGTCAACGCACCGCTCGCGGTTTATGCGGCGAAGCTGACGATCGCGGAAATCCTGCGAGATCCCGACAAACGTGACATGGAAGCGATCAAAGAGATTGGCGACAAGTGCATGGACAGCGAGGATTTCAAAGAAGGCCGCACCGCGTTCATGGAGAAGCGCAAGCCGGTGTTCAGGGGTAAGTGACGGACCCCTCGCGGACGGTCGACTTGCTCCGTCATGCCCGCGCTTGTCGCGGGCATCCACGTCTTAGGAATTTGCCGAATTCAAAGACGTGGATGGCCGGGACAAGCCCGGCCATGACAGCCACAGATAAAGAAGAGACTGAGGAAACGCATTTAGAGAAGGGGTTCACCAAATGGCCGACTATCTTCGCCTTCGCCAAATCTGTCTCGCGGCGCCAAAGCTCGAGCCCGTGGTCTCCGACATCCACGACATCTTCGGTGTCGAGGTCTGCTACCACGATCCGAATGTCGGCGCCTTCGGGCTGCAGAACGCGCTGTTCGTGTTCGGCACGAATTTTCTGGAAATTGTCTCGCCGATCCAGCCGAACACCGCCGGCGGCCGCTTCATCGAGCGCACGCGCGGCCACGGCGGCTACATGGCGATCTTCCAGGCCAGCGACCCGAAGCGCCGCCAGGCCCACGCCGAGAAGATGGGTATCCGCATTGCCCATGTAATCGACCGCGACACCTACCAGAACGCGCAACTGCATCCGCGCGACTGCCGCGCCACCTTCATCGAGTTCGGGCGCTCGACGGGAGGCGACGACCGCATGGGGACGTGGTGGCCCGCTGGGCAGAAGTGGGCCGATTTCGTCCGCACCGGAGACACCAAACGCATGCTCGGCATCGAGCTCGAAAGCCCCAATCCAAAGGATCTCGCGGCGCACTGGTCAAAAATTATCGAAACGCCAGTTGGCACCGACAAGGGCGATCCGATCCTGACCTTCGAGGACGGCACGATCCGCTTCGTCAAGGGCGAGACCGAGTGCCTGAGCGCGCTGGTGGTCGAGGTTGCCGATGTCGCGAAAACACTGGGCCGCGCTGTTGCCAGCGGACATCGGGTCGACGGCGACAGTTTTCACCTCGGCGGCGTCTATTTCCGGGTGCGGCCCGCGGCTTAGGCGTCACCGATCAAAGGTATAAGCAGCGGCGCGAAGATGTCTTCTTCCGGAGGGATGAGGAAGTCTGCGCGATGGTCGACATCCGAGAATGTCAAACCAGGCCAATTGCGAACCACCACGGCGGGAATGCACTCCGCGCCCTCGCCCATCAGACCAACGGCGGCCGCGGCCATTGCGTCGGCCTGATTGGATATCGTGACCTCCAGGGGACGGCCGAAGATATCCGGTCGTCCGCGATAGTCGAACAGCGGCTCAAAGCCGGAGCAACCAATTGAGATCCCTACAGTCCCCCTGCGCAGCGGAATGCAGTGACTGTCGGTCAGAATGACACCGAGCCGCGAGAGCGCATGCTTTTGCTTGAGACGAACAGCAATTTCGCGTGCAGCGCCCCAAGGATCGCTTGGCCACAACACATAATGGCCACGGGCGTTGCTGGCATCGATGCCGGCACTGGCAATCAGCGTGCCGCCCTTGATCGCAAGCGTAATGCCATACTTTGACGACGCTTTCGGAATCCACCGGTCGGCTTCTTGCGCGACGAGGTCCTCTTTATCGGCAACGGCATTCGTGGCAACGCACCTGCCTTGATGGATCGCGACGACCTTTGACGTGATGGCGACGACGTCGCCCTCGCGAAGCGGCGGCAGCGCTGGATCAAGGGCATCCCAGAGATCGTCTTGCGGCGGCAGAAGTGCCCGCGTCCTGACCGGAACGAGGCTGGTGACCCCAGCACTGTCGGAGATTGACGAAACCATGGCATCCTCCGCAGGAGGTTGAGAATGCCCAGGCGAGCGGCGTCAGAACCCGCGCCCCCCGGTAGTAACCCACCTTGATCGCCAGTCACGCGGTCCCTCAATCTGGCAGATAAGAGCCGCGCGGCGCAATCCCGCTTCCCGAGCTTTTTGCAACCCGGAACAGCTTTCCGACCGGGGGAGCCGGCTTGGCTTTTGTATGATGGCCTGCCTACATTGAGGCTACTTTCGCGGCCGCAAGTGGCCCAAACCTTCGCCGGAGACTTCGCATGACCGCCAGCATCGTCGGGTGGGCCCACACCCCCTTCGGAAAATTCGACGCCGAGACCGTCGAGAGCCTGATCGTTCGCGCGGCGAACGAAGCGCTTGCCGATGCCGGGATCGGCGCCGCCGATGTCGACGAGATCGTGCTCGGCCATTTCAACGCCGGCTTCTCGCCGCAGGATTTTACCGCTTCGCTGGTGTTGCAAGCCGATCCGCACTTGCGCTTCAAGCCGGCGACACGCGTCGAGAATGCCTGCGCCACGGGGTCGGCCGCCGTGCACCAGGCGATCCGGGCGATCGATGCCGGCGCTGCGCGCATCGTGCTGGTGGTCGGCGTCGAGCAGATGACGAGGACACCGGGACCGGAGATCGCCAAGAACCTGTTGCGCGCCTCCTACCTGCCGGAAGATGGCGACACCCCTGCGGGTTTCGCCGGCGTGTTCGGCATCATCGCGCAAAAATATTTCCAGAAATACGGCGACCAGTCCGATGCGCTTGCGATGATCGCCGCCAAGAACCACCACAACGGCGTCTCGAATCCCTACGCCCAGATGCGCAAGGACTTTGGCTACGAGTTCTGCCGCGCCGAGGGCGACAAGAACCCGTTCGTCGCCGGTCCGCTGAAGCGGACCGACTGCTCGCTCGTATCCGATGGCGCCGCCGCGCTGGTCATCACAGACAGCGAGACCGCGAAGTCGATGAGCAAGGCCGTCAACGTCAGGGCCACCGCGCACGCGCAGGATTTCCTGCCGATGTCGAAGCGCGACATCCTGCAGTTCGAAGGCTGCTCGGTCGCCTGGCAACGCGCGCTGCAGAAGGCCGGAGTGAAGCTCGGCGATCTCTCGTTCGTCGAGACCCACGACTGCTTCACGGTCGCCGAACTGATCGAGTATGAGGCGATGGGCCTGACCCCGCAGGGCCAGGGCGCCCGCGCCATCAAGGAAGGCTGGACCCAGATGGGCGGCAGGCTGCCGATCAATCCGTCGGGCGGCTTGAAGTCCAAGGGCCACCCGATCGGCGCCACCGGCGTCTCCATGCATGTGCTGACGGCGATGCAACTGCTCGGCCAGGCGCCGGAAGGCATGCAGGTCAAGGGCGCCAAGCTCGGTGGCATCTTCAACATGGGCGGCGCTGCCGTCGCCAACTACGTCTCGATCCTCGAGCCGGCGAAGTAATTCGACGGCTCACCGAAGGCGTGCCAAATACTCCGCTCATTCCCGCGAAGGCGGGAATCCAGTTTTGACAGCTCCTGGGTTCCCGCCTTCGCGGGGACGAGCGGAGCGAGATTGAATCAACGCAAATATGGGACCGCTGGCTGGCATCAAGATCGTCGACATGACCTCGGTGTTGATGGGGCCATTCGCGACGCAAATCCTCGGCGACTATGGCGCCGACGTCATCAAGGTCGAAGCGCTGGAAGGCGACATCACCCGGCAGATCGGGCCGACACGTCACCCCGGTATGGGGCCGGTGTTTCTGAACGCCAACCGCAGCAAGCGCTCGATCGCGCTCGACCTGAAACAGGACGCCGGCCGCGAGATTTTGTTGCGGCTCGCCAAGACCGCCGACGTGCTGGTTTACAACGTCCGGCCGCAGGCGATGGCGCGGCTGCGCCTCTCATATGACGACGTTGCTGCGATCAATCCACGCATCGTCTACGCCGGGCTGTTTGGCTTCGGCCAGAACGGTCCTTATGCCGCAAAGCCAGCTTATGACGACCTGCTACAGGGCTCTTCCGGCCTGTCGCATCTGCTCGCGCGCGCGGGCGACGGCAAGCCGCGTTACGTACCCACCGCGCTGGCCGACCGTGTCGTCGGCCTCTCTGCCGTAGGTGCCATTCTCGCAAGCCTGCTGCATCGCGATCGTACCGGACGCGGCCAGCGCCTCGACGTGCCGATGTTCGAGACCATGGCAGGCTTCGTGATGGGCGATCATCTCGGCGGGCTGACTTACGAGCCGCCTCTTGATAAAGGCGGTTATGCCCGGCACATGTCGCCGGATCGCCGCCCGTACCAGACCAGGGACGGCTACATCAGCGTCATCGTTTATAATGACAAGCAATGGAAGAGTTTCTTCGACCTCACCGGGCGCGAAGACCTGCGTGCACACCCGAAATTTGCGACGTTCGCCGCACGCCTGACGCATGTCGACGAAGTCTACGCCGAGCTTGGCCGCATCTTCCTGACGCGCACCACCGCGGAATGGCTGAAGCTCCTGGTCGAAGCCGACATCCCGGTGATGCCGATCCACGACCTCGAAAGTATCTTGCAGGACGAGCATTTGGCAGCGACCAATTTTTTTGCCCTGACAGATCATCCGAGCGAGGGCCGTATTCGCAGCATGAAGGTTGGTGCGCAGTGGTCAGAGACGCCTGCGAAGCCGGAGAGACTGGCGCCGCGCTTGAGCGAGCATGCCGAGGAAATTCTCCGCGAAGTCGGTTACAGTGCGAACGAGATCGCGGCGCTGTTTGGGAACCAGATTGTGGGACGCCACGCCGACGGCTCAGAAGAAAGATAAGTCAATGGATTTCAGCCTCAGCGACAACCAGCAATCGATCCGCGACGCCGTTCAAAAGGTGTGTTCGCCATTCAACGATGCCTACTGGCTGAAGAAGGATCGCGAAGGCGGTTTTCCGGTCGAATTCCATCGCGCGATGGCCGACGGCGGCTGGCTCGGTATCTGCGTGCCGGAAAAATTCGGCGGTGCCGGCCTCGGCGTCACCGAAGCCGCAATCATCATGCGCACCGTCTCGGAGTCGGGCGCCGGCATGTCGGGCGCCTCCGCTATCCATATGAACATCTTCGGCCTCAACCCGGTGATCGTGTTTGGCACCGACGAGCAGCGCGCCCGCATGCTGCCGCCGATGATCGAAGGCAAGGAGAAGTCGTGCTTCGGCGTCACTGAGCCGAACACCGGCCTCAACACCACTCAGCTCAAGCTGCGCGCGGAACGCCGCGGCGATCGCTATGTGGTCAACGGCCAGAAGGTGTGGATTTCAACCGCACAGGTTGCCGACAAGATCCTGCTGCTGGCGCGGACGACGCCGCTCGAGAGCGTCAAGACGCCCACTCACGGCCTCAGCCTGTTCTACGCCAATTTCGACCGCAACCGCATCAAGGTGCACGAGATCGAGAAGATGGGCCGCAAGGCGGTCGAACTCGAATGAACTGTTCTTCGAGGATTTCGAGATCCCGGTCGAGGACCGGATCGGCGAGGAAGGCCGCGGCTTCGAGTACATCCTGCACGGCATGAATCCCGAGCGCATCCTGGTCGCCGCCGAAGCCATCGGACTCGGCAAGATCGCGCTCGACCGTGCCGCGGCCTATGCCAAGACTCGCATCGTGTTCAACCGGCCGATCGGTCAGAACCAGGGCATCCAGCATCCCCTCGCAAAAAACTGGATGGAGCTTGAGGCCGCCTGGCTGATGACGCTGTCTGCGGCGTGGCAGTACGACCAGGGCCTGCCCTGTGGCGCTGCGGCCAATGCCGCAAAATATCTCGCCGCGGAAGCCGGCTTCGAGGCTTGCCAGCAGGCGATCATGACGCACGGCGGCTTTGGCTATGCCAAGGAATTCCATGTCGAGCGCTACTTCCGCGAAGTCATGGTGACGCGGATTGCGCCGGTCTCGCCGCAGCTCATCTTGAGCTTCATCGCCGAGAGAGTGCTCGGCCTGCCGAAGTCGTATTGACGGATGTTCATGCCAAGGCAGCCACGAGGACGGACGGTCCTCACCTCTCCCCAGAGGGGAGAGGTGAGGGGGTTCGGTTCGGGGTGCAAATCCCTCGATAGCTCTGTGCCCCCTCACCTGCCGCGCTTTGCGCGTCGACCTCTCCCCGATGGGAGAGGTAAGCACCCGTCGCGCGGCGATCGACGAAACGTAAGATGCGGAGGACAACAATGGCCGGTCTCTATTTCGAGGAATTCCACGAAGGCCAGGAATTCCATCACGAATTCAGCCGCACCGTCACCGAGATGGACAACACCATGTTCAGCCTGTTGACGATGAACCCGCAGCCGCTACATCTCGACGCGCATTTCGCTGAAAAGACCGAGTTCGGCCAACGCATTTTCAATTCGCTCTACACGCTCGGCATCATGATCGGCATGAGCGTCTACGACACCACGCTCGGCACCACGATCGGCAACCTCGGCATGACCGACGTCAAATTTCCAAAACCGGTGTTCCACGGCGACACCTTGCGCGCGCACACGAAAATCATCTCGAAACGGCTGAGCAAGTCACGGCCCACCCAGGGCATCGTCGAATTCGAGCACACCGCGACCAACCAGCACGGTGACATCGTAGCAAGCTGCCGCCGTACCGGGCTCATGCACTGCAAGCCCAAGAAACAAGATAAGGCGTGATCCGATGCGCTCCATGCTGTTTGTGCCTGGCGACAGTGTCAGGAAATTCGAAAGCGCCAGCAAGACCGCGGCCGATTGCCTGATCCTCGATCTCGAAGACTCCGTGGCGCCGGACCAGAAGGTTGGCGCACGTGAGATCGTCCGCGACATGCTGAAGCACAACGACGGCCGCCAAAAACTTTACGTGCGCGTCAATGCGCTCGACACCGGGCTGACGCTCGGCGATCTCGCTGCGGTGGTGCCGGCGAAACCTGACGGCATTGTGCTGCCAAAGTGCGAGGGCGGCGCCGATATCGACAAGCTGTCGCTCTATCTCGACGCATTCGAAGCCGCGGCAGGCATCGAGCCTGGTCATATCCGCATCGTGCCGGTTGCGACCGAGACAGCGCGTGCGGTGTTCAAGCTCGACAGTTTTGCCGGCTGCAGCAAGCGACTATGGGGGTTGATGTGGGGCGGCGAAGATCTCAGCGCGGCGATCGGCGCTGTCCGGAATCGCACCGACGGCAAATTTCATAGCCCCTACCTGCTCGCGCGCGACCTCTGCCTGATCGCGGCTGGAGCGGCCGGCGTGGTCGCGATCGACACCATCTATGCCGACATCGACAATCTCGACGGACTGAAGGAGGAAGCGATAGCGGCGCGGCGCGACGGCTTCCTGTCGAAGGCGGTGATCCATCCAAAGCACGTCGACGTCGTCAACGCAGCGTTCACGCCGTCGGAGGATGAACTGGCGCACGCGCAGAAGATCGTCGATGCGTTCGCGCAAAATCCGACGGCTGGCGTCGTGCGGGTCGACGGCAAGATGGTCGACAAGCCGCATTTGCGCGCTGCGCAAAAGACGCTGGAGCTTGCCGGACGGTCAGGGTGAGGCTAGCGTTTTTGAGGAGTTGCGTGACGATTTTTTCGTCATTGCGAGGAGCGGAGCGACGAAGCAATCCAGTCTTTTCGTTGTAGCTCCTGGATTGCTTCGCTTCGCTCGCAATGACGGAATCGGGAAACCCCATGGAAACGGCACGGCGGCACGAAGGCGATTTCGACTACATCGTGATTGGTGCTGGCACCGCCGGCTGCATCCTGGCGAACCGCTTGTCAGCTGACTCGCTCAAGAAAGTGCTGGTGCTCGAGGGCGGCGGCTACGACAACTGGATCTGGTTCCACATCCCGGTCGGCTACCTCTTTGCGATCGGCAACCCGCGCTCCGACTGGATGTACAAGACCGAGGCCGAGGCCGGGCTGAACGGCCGGTCCCTCGCCTACCCGCGCGGCAAAGTGATTGGCGGATGCTCGGCGATCAACGCCATGATCTCAATGCGCGGGCAATCGGCCGACTACGATCACTGGCGGCAGCTTGGCTTGACCGGCTGGGGCTGGGACGACGTCCACCCCGTTTTCAAGCGGATCGAGGATCACTTCCTTGGGCCGACCGAGCACCATGGCGCCGGTGGCGGCTGGCGCATCGAAGCGCCGCGGGTGTCGTGGGATGTATTGAACGCCGTTGCTGATGCCGCGGCCGAAATGGGCATCCCGCGCATCGCCGACTTCAATACCGGCAACAACGAAGGCATCAGCTACTTTCATGTCAACCAGCGCCGCGGCCGGCGCTGGTCGGCGGCGCGCGGCTTTCTCAAACCGGCTCTGAACCGGCCGAACTTGCGGCTCGAGACCGACGTGCTGGTCGACCGCCTGGTCTTTGCGGGCAAGCGCGCGGTCGGCGTGCGTTTCCGCAAAGGCGGTGACCTGATCGAGGCGCGCGCCCGTGGCGAGATCATCCTGTCCGCAGGCGCGATCGGCTCCATTGCGATCCTGCACCGCTCCGGCGTCGGCCCAGGCGAGTGGCTGAAGCAGCATGGCATCGACATCGCGCACGAGCTGCAAGGCGTCGGCCGCAACCTGCAGGACCATTTGCAGCAGCGCGCGATCTACAAGGTGTCCGGCGTGCGCACCCTGAACGAGACCTACCATTCGCTGGTTCGGCGCGGCCTGATGGGTCTCGACTACGGCCTGCGCCGCCGCGGCCCGCTGACGATGGCGCCGTCGCAGCTTGGCATCTTCACCCGCTCCGATCCGCACCGCGAGCGCGCCAACATCCAGTTCCACGTGCAGCCGCTGTCCCTCGACAAGTTCGGCGATCCCCTGCACCGCTTCCCCGCGATCACCGTCAGCGCCTGCAATCTGCAGCCGACATCGCGCGGCAGCATTCGCCTGCGTGGCAGGGACCCGGGCGACGCGCCTATCATTGCGCCGAACTATCTTGCGACCGACGAGGATCGCCAGGTCGCCGCCGACGCCATTCGCGTCACTCGGCGGCTGATGAAGCAGGATGCACTTGCGCAGTTTCACCCCGAGGAATATCTGCCGGGGCCTTCGGTCGGCGACAGCGACGCCGAGCTCGCGAAGGCCGCAGGCGACATCGGCACCACGATCTTTCACCCCGTCGGCACCGCGAAGATGGGCACTGCGAACGATCCTCAGGCCGTGGTCGACGAGCGGCTCAGGGTGTTCGGGCTCGGCGGCCTGCGCGTGATCGACGCATCGGTAATGCCGACCATTACATCGGGCAACACGAACACGCCGACCGCGATGATTGCCGACAAGGGCGCGGCGATGATGCTCGAGGATGCGAAGGCGATCGCTGCGGCGTGACGAAAAGAGCCTCCGCGATTGCGCGCGGAGGCCCCGAAAACGCTGGTCATTGCGAGGCGCGAAGCAACCCAGTCTTAGCTTGTGGCCCTGGATTGCTTCGCGGAGTTTATCATCGGGCCGGCCTGAGGCCGGACCCGTTGGCTCGCAATGACGGAGTAGCTTACTTCTCTGCGTGGCTGTCCATCAGCTCGCCGAAGAAGTCCCACTTCTCGCCGTTGAACTTCATCATCTGAAGCTGCTCGATCGGAAAGAAGTCGGTCGGACTTGTCTTGATACGAACGCCGGGGAGATAGACGCCGTCCACGAAGTCAAGATTGGCGGCTTGCTTCATAACGTTTTCGCGCGTCAGGTTGTCGCCGCACTGCTTGAGGACCTGTATGAGTCCGATTGCACCGCCGTAGCCGGCAAACGGGGCGCCGTCGGTCTTGTCCGCTTCGGGCATGTATTTTTCCATGAACGCCCGGTATTCCTTCATCGTGGGGTCGTTATCCCATTGCGGGTCGGTGATATCCTTGATGTAGCCGGCGCTGAAGATGCCCTTGGCATTCTCAAGCCCTGCGGGCCGCAAGGTGCCGCCAACCGACGCCGAGACGTTGGTCATGAACTGGACCGGATGCCAGTCAAGTTCGGCGACCTTCTTGATGGCCTGCGCCGCAAATTTTGGCGTCCCGATGTTGAAGAAGATATCGGGGTTGGCCGACTTGATCGACACCACCTGCAAGTCAACCGTCGGCACGCTCACCTCGAACGGAACCTCGGTCACGACAAGCTTCGCATAGTCATCGCCGAGCACGTCCTTCAGTCCGGCCAGATAGTCCTTACCGAAGTCGTCGTTCTGGTAGAGGATACCGATCGTCTTGCCCGGGTAATTCTTCTTGATGTAGGTCGCGTAGATCCGGGCTTCGCTGCGATAGTTGGCCTGCCAGCCAATCGTCCACGGGAAGTGTTCCGGATCGCCCCAGCGCGACGCACCGGTCGCAACAAACAGCTGCGGCACCTTCTTCTGATTCATGTATTTCTGGATGGCCGCGTTGCTCGGTGTGCCCAGCGGGGCGAACACCAGAAAGACTTCGTCGCTCTCGACCAGCTTGCGAATCTGTTCGACCGTTTTTGGCGGCGAATAGGCATCGTCGTACGAGATGAAGTTGATCTTGCGGCCGTTGACGCCGCCATTGTCGTTGATCATCTTGAAGTAAGCGGTCAGCGTCTTGCCGATGATCCCATAGGCCGAAGCTGGGCCGCTGTAGGGAATGGTATTGCCGATCTTGATCTCGGTGTCGGTTACGCCGGTGTCATATTGTTTTTGCGCCATTGCAGCGCCGGATGCGATGACGGCGACAGCCGCCGACAAGGCAAGCGTGCGTGCGTAGCGAACGAAGCGTTCGTGCATTTCCTCAAGTCTCCTGATTGATTTTTTGGATGGCTGAAGCCTGTGGCGCTTGCGGCCGATTGTTCTTGGTTTTCATTGAGTGCCGTGGGTGCAAGGAACCAGCGCGGATTCGACCGAAATTATGTCATGCCGATCCGGAAGCGGCCAGCGCCAAACGGCGTCATAACAATTCGCGATGCCTCTAAAGCAGGCGCAGGTTAATCCCGCAGGGCGGAACCGGCGCCTGCCGCAATGCACAATGGCTAGCGACCGCGATAGTCCGGAAGGCGACGTTCATTCATCGCCTTCACACCTTCCCTGAAATCATCCGTCGCGCGCAGCCAGGTCTGCTCGAAAAACTCGTGGTGGGTTGCTGCGATGAATTCGACTTCGAGCGAGCGTCGAAGCGTCGCGCGCGTCGCCTGCACCGCCAGCGGACCGGAGGCCGCGATCTCGGCAGCCATCGCCTGCGCGGTGCTCCGGACTTCGGCAGATGGCACAAGCTTGTCGACCAGTCCGATCGCGAGCGCTTCACGACCGTCGATCCGCTCTCCCGTATAGAGCAGCCAGGCCGCCTTCTGGGCGCCCACGATCCGCGGCAGCGTGCAGGTGGTGCCGAAGCCCGGATGATAGCCCTGGCGTGCAAAATTCGCACTAAACCGCGCTTCTTCGCATGCGACGCGGAAATCCGCGACCAGCGCCAATCCGAGACCCGCTCCAATTGCTGCACCATGAATCGCGGCGACCACCGGCTTTTTGGCGCGGATCAGCCGATGGGCCTCGTGATAGAGATGCCGTCCCTGCCCCTCGGCGGCAGCATTCGGCTCGAGCCGCCGCGCCAGATTGGCGCCGGCACAGAAATGCTTGCCCGCGGCCGCAAGCACGATGGCGCGGCAGTTCGGGTCGTCGTCGAGCCGTTCATAGATCGCAGCAAGATCGGCGATCCAGCCGGCATCAAGAAAATTATTCGGCGGCCGCTGCAGCTCCACCGTCGTGACGTAACCACTTGCGCTGACGCCGATGTCGGCCATGTCGTGTCTCCCGTTGTGTTGCGCCCGCTGCCGCGCAAGTTCCGAATAGCTGCCGCGCAAGTTCCGAATATTGGAATATTGCAAGCCGAATAACTGCCGTGTCTGGCGCTCGCGATATTCGAGTTGCGCAAGGCTACCACGACTGCCAGTTTGCCGCTCAACCAAGGATCATTCAGGGAGCACGCCATGGGGATGAGTTTCGAGCTCAGCGAAGAGCACCGGATGCTGCGCGATCTGGTGAAAAAATTCGTCGATGACGAGCTGATGCCGCTGGAGAAGGTCATCCTCGAGCGGGAAGCGACTGGCCAGGGCTCGAACCTGACCAAGGAAGAGGTCAAGCGGCTCGATGGGCGCGCCCGCGAGCTGGGGCTCGCCGGCCTCGACGCGCCGGAAGAGTTCGACGGCTTCGACATGCCGGTCGAGGCCATGGTCGGGGTTGCCGAGGAGCTCGGCAAGAGCTGCGTGCAATACCTGTTCCCGCCCGACTCGCCGAACCTGCGCATGCTGATGCTGACCGCCAACGAGGAACAGAAGCAACGCTATCTCGGCCCCTACGCGCGCGGCGAGCTGACCTCGGCGATTGCGATCTCCGAGCCCGGTGGCGGCGGCGATCCCGCCGCGATGCGCACCCGCGCCGTCGCCGACGGCGGCGACTACGTCGTCAACGGCCGCAAGATCTGGATCTCCAAGGGCGGCACTGCCGACTTCATCATCATGATGGCCTCGACCGATCCGACCAAGGGCGCCAGGGGCATCACCGCCTTCCTGGTGGACCAGGGCACCAAGGGCTGGAACCCGGCGCGGCGCATTCCGATGCTCGGCGGCCACTACACCTGGGAGATCGCGATCGAGGACATGCGGCTGCCGAAGTCGGCCGTGCTCGGCGAGATCGGCAACGGCTACGGACCGATGCAGCAGCGCCTTTCGACCCGCCGCGTACAGATGGCGGCGAAGAGCTGCGGCACGGTGCGTCGCGCGCTCGACATGATGCGCGAGTGGGTGACCCAGCGCAAAACCTTCGGCGCGCTATTGTCGGACCGGCAATCAATCCAGTGGTGGATCGCCGACGCCGAGACCAAGCTGCATGCCTGCCGGCTGATGGTCTACAACACCGCGATCAAGGTCGATCGCGGCGAGATGGCGCGCTCGGAATGCTCGATGATCAAGCTCTATGCCACCGAGCTCGCCTGGGACGTGATCGACAAGGCGATGCAGGCGTTCGGCGCGATGGGCATGACCAAGGAGCTGCCGCTGCAGCTGATGGCGAACCACGTCCGCGTCGCGCGCATTTACGAAGGTCCGAGTGAAGTCCACCGCGCGCTGATCGCGCGTTACGCACTGCAGGGGCGGCAGGTGCAGATGTAGGGACCTCGTCATTGCGAGGAGCGAAGCGACGAAGCAATCCAGCTTTTTCGTGGCTCTGGATTGCTTCGCTTCGCTCGCAATGACGGAAATTACCGCTTCAACACGATGAGCGCGTCGGCGATCGTCAACCCCGAGCCGTCGGCGTGCAGGATCACCGGATTGAATTCCATCTCCTGAATGGAATCACGGTTGGCAGCCGCGACCTGTGACAACGTCGCGATCAGCTCAGCGGCGGCAGTCATGTCGATCGGCTTCGCGCCCCGAAACCCTTCGAGCAACTTTGCCGACTTCAGGCCGCGGATCATGGTCTTCGCATCATCGACACCGAACGGCGCGGGGCGATGCACGACATCGCCAAACAATTCGACAGTGACGCCGCCGAAGCCGGTCATCATGATCGGCCCAAAAGTCGGGTCGTTGACCATGCCGATCACGAGCTCGTGGCCCTTCGGCGCCATCTTCTGCACCAGCATGCCTTCGATGACGGCGTTCGGCTTGTGGCGTTTCACCGAGGCAAGGATCGCGTCATAGGCCGATCGCACGGCCTGCGCATCGGCAAGGTTGATGACAACGCCGCCGACCTCGGTCTTGTGCAGGATATCGGGCGATTGGATCTTGAGGACGACCGGAAAACCGATCGCGTTTGCGGCATCCGCTGCTTCAGCCGTTGACTGCACGAGGCGCTCGCCCTTCGAACTGACGCCATACGACGCGAGCAGCGCCTTGACGCGGTGCTCGGACAGCGCGCGCGGCAGGTCCGCGCCAAGCTGCAGCGGTCTTGCCGGCGCGATCGTCTGCTGGCTGAGACCCGCACGATGCTCGGCATAGTCGACGAGCTTGCGGAACGCGACGGCGCACAGGCGCACGTCCTGGAACAGCGTGGCGCCGCCTTCGGCGATGGTCTTGCGGCCGATCTGCGACGGCAAGGTGTAGGTCCAGAACGTGACCGGCGTGCCTGATTTGACAACGGCCTTCACCTTCTCGGCGATGACCGAGACGTGGTGCTCGCGCGCGGTCGAGATCACCACCGCGACCATATCGACGTCGTCGCTCTCGCTCAGGATCTCCATGCATTTCATGATGACGGGGCCGGTGCGGCCTCCTTGCGCGGTGACGTCGACCGGGTTCATCGCCGACGCATGCGGCGGGATCAGCGGGCGGATCGTCGCCTTCACCTGGTCGGTCAATTCGGGGACGATCAGCCCGGCATTGGCAAGGGTATCGGCCGCGATCGCTCCGCCGCCGCCCGAGGCGGTGACGATGCCGACGCGCCTTCCGCGCGGTAAAGGACAGGTCGCAAGTGCCGCGGTGATCGCGACTGCTTCGTCGAGATTGGCCGCTTCGATGACACCGTAGCGCTGGAACACGGCGTGATAAGCGGTCTGCGAACCGGTCAACGAGGCGGTGTGCGACGCCGCGGCGCGTGCGCCGGCATCAGAACCGCCGATCTTGATCACGACGATCGGCTTGCCAAGCTCGGAGGCGCGCTGCGCGGCGCGCTTGAAACGTTCGCCATCGCGGATCGCCTCGCAGAGCAGCATCACGATCTGCGTCTGTGGATCCTCGACCATGTACTCGAGATAATGCGCGGTCGACAGATCGACCTCATTGCCTGAGGAGATCACGTAGCTGAAGCTCAATCCGGCGGCACGGCCGCGGGTTAACAGCGCAAAGCCGAGGCCGCCGCTCTGCGACACCACGCCGACACGCTTGTCCGGCGCCGCCTCGAACACCTGCGCACCTTGAAGGTCATCGACGACCGGGCTGAAGGTCGCAGCGACATTGCCGAGCGCGTTGTAAAAGCCCTCGCAGTTCGGCCCGGCGATCCGCATGCCGGTGCGCCGGCCGATTTCGGCAAGTTTTTGCTGGAGGCCGGCGGCCGCGCCACCCTCCTCGGCAAAGCCGGACGCAATGATCATCACATTGGGGACGCCGGCGCGAGCGCAATCCTCGACAGCCTCGACGACGAACTTTGCGGGGATGGTGATGACGGCGAGATCGACGGGCGCTCCGATCGCCGACACCGTCGGATAGGCCTTGTAGCCGTCGACTTCCTTGTGTGTGCGGGTGACCGGGAAAAGATCGCCGGCAAAACCGTTCTTGACCGCAAACATCAACAGCTTGCCGCGGATGGTGTCATGGTCGGGCGACGCGCCGACAAAGGCAATCGATTTCGGCCAGAAGAAGCTGTCGCTGAGAGCGCCGGGCGCGGATTTGGCTGATGTCCTTGATGGCTGATCCAAGACAGTCCTCCCGAAGGCTTCGATTTTTTGAGAGAACCTACCGGCATTCACCTGATGTGAGAATGTGCAATGCCGAAGGTCAGCCATTTTGGCGGCCGGATGGCCGTTCTCAATTCTGGAACGCGCTGAGGCGCGTCGCGGCGCCCACGCAGGGCACGAATGCCGCAATCGTATTGCGCGCCGTTGCCGCACGGCTAAGGTGGAGGCCGGTCAAGCGCGCGGACGAGCGAGCCGCGACATCTGCCGATCAAGCACGAACAACAGACACAACGGAGGAACGACCCATGCATCTCAAAGGAAAAGCCGCAATTGTCACCGGCGGTGGCCGTGGCATTGGCCGCGACGTGGCGCTCCTTCTGGCCAAGGAAGGCGCCTCCGTCGTCGTCAACGACCCAGGCGTCGGCCGCGGCGGTGAAGCCACCGCCGAGCGTCCCGCCGACGATGTGGTCGCCGAGATCAAGAAGGCCGGCGGCAAGGCCATCGCAAATTTCAACTCGGTCGCGGACTACCAGAAGGCCGGCGCCATGGTGCGCCAGTGCGTCGAGACGTTCGGCAAGGTCGACATCCTCGTCAACGTCGCCGGCATGCTGCGCGAGAAGATGATCTGGAACATGTCGGAGGATGACTTCGACGCCGTGGTCAGTGTGCACCTCAAGGGCCACTGGAACATGTCGCATCACGCAATCAAGTACATGCGCAACGCCGGCTACGGCCGCATCATCAATTTTTCGTCCGATGCGTTCAAGGGCTCGGTCGGCCAATGCAACTACGCCGCCGCGAAGGCCGGCATCATCGGCCTGACCCGGTCGATCGCCAAGGAATGCTACAAGTTCGGCATCACCGCGAATGCGATGTGCCCGGCGGCCGACACGCGCATGATGATGAACGACGCAGTGATCGCCAACCAGAAGCGCAAGTTCGAGGCCGGCCTGATCACCAAGGAGCAGTATGACCGCTTCTTCTCCGGCCGCGGTCCGGAGCATGTCGCACCGGTCGTCGCCTATCTTGCGACCGACGAGGCCGACTACATCAACGGTCAGATCTTCCACGCCGAGAAGGGCCGCGTCTCGACCTATATCTTCGGAGACGACGCCAAGTTCCTGTACAACGACGGCGCGGTGTTTACCGTCGACGAGCTGATCCAGAAGGTGCCGGAGTCCCTGATGAACGGCATCGTGCCGGTCGTGCCGGTCGTGAAGATGCAGGACGCCGTGAAGGCCAGCGAAGTCAAGAAGGCGAGCTGAGCCTCAATTCGTCATTGCGAGGAGCAAAGCGACGAAGCAATCCAGTTCTTTCTCATGGCTCTGGATTGCCTCGCTTTGCGCGCCATGACGGCATAATCGATCCCTCATAAGATCTCAGGCACGGCCATGCCCACCACCACCCGTACCGCTTTCATCACTGGCGCCGGCAAGAATATCGGCCGTGCCATCGCACTCGATCTCGCCGGCCAAGGCTGCAACGTCGTCGTCAACGGCCGATCCGACACGGCGGCCTGTGAGGCGGTTGCGGTCGCAGTGCGGGCAAAGGGGGTACGTGCATCGGTGGTGATCGCCGATGTCGGTATTGCCGCCGACGCGCAGGGCGCTGCGGCAACCGCGCTGAAGGAGTTCGGTGCGATCGATATTTTCGTGGCCAATGCGGCGATCCGACCGGACAAAGCGTTCCTCGAAACCACCGCGGACGACTGGCGGCGGGTGATGGGAACGAACCTCGAGAGCGCCATTCATCTCAGCCAGGCCTTCCTGCCCGGCATGATCGCAAAGCGCTGGGGCCGCATCGTGCTGATCACCGGTCGCAATGCCATGCGCGGTTATCCCGGACACGTCACGACCTCGGTCGCCAAGCATGGCCTGCTCGGCCTGACCAAGACGCTGTCGCGAGAGTTTGGCCCTCACGGTGTGACGGTGAACGCGATTTCGCCGGGCACGATAGACACCCGCGGCAACAATCCGGCGATCGCGGCACGAATGGCGCAGGCCGCGAAAGAGATTCCGGTCGGACGTATCGGTACGTCCGAGGAGATTGCCGCCGTGTGCGGCCTGCTGTGCTCGGACCGCGGTGCGTTCGTCAACGGCCAAATGATCGGCGTCAACGGCGGGATCGATACGTGAAGTTGTCGGGCGGACCAGCGAAAGCGTAATCAGCCCTGCGATCTCACTCGGGGAACGGCAGCGCCGCGCCGGCCGGCAGCTCGACCTTGGCGGTGTTGAGCACCATTGAGACGAGCACGTAATAACCGCTGACCCCCAAAATTTCCATGGCGCCGCGTTCGCCAAAGGTCTGCACCGCCCTGGCATAGGTCGCGTCCGACACCCGCTTGGTGTTGTGCAGCTCGGTGCAAAAGTCATAGAGCACCGCCTCATCCGCCTTCATCAATGCCGGCTTCTTGCCCGTCCTGATGGCCTCGATGATGTCGTCGGCGAGCCCGCCCTTCTGCGCCATTGGGGCATGGGCAAACCACTCATACTGCGCCCGCCAATTGTAGGCGGTGATCAGGATTGCCATTTCCGACAATCGCTCCGGCAGCGATGTCTCGAACCGGCAGAACTCGCCGAGATGCGCAGCGCGCGCGCATAATTCGGGGCTGCGGAGCAATGCGGCGAATGGCCCGCGCACACCACCCCGCTTGCCGGCGGTGACTGTCTTGATCGCCGCGCGCTGGGCATCGGTTAGCTTGTCTTCGGCGATCATGGGCAGGCGGGTCATGGGCATCGTCTCCGGCTTGTTTTTTTCGGCGCCACTGTAGCGGCCGCGCAGGGATACGCAACCGGTGGCAGGCTTGCTTTGAACCGGCGCGCCATTGCACGCGTCCAATAAGCCTTGTCTGGATGGAAGAAGAAGAATGCGGATGATCTCACGACGCAACCTGCTCGAAGCGGCTTTTGCCATCATCGCCGGGAGTGCGATCTCGCTCGCCGCTGCCGCAGCCGAACAGACACCGAAGGATTTTCTCGACGCGATCTACAAGACCTATATTGGCAAGAACGCGAAAGGCTTGCCGCTCGACAAGCCCGCGACAATGCGCCTGTTCACGCCGGCGTTGCGCAAGCTGATCGACGACGACTCGCGACGGGCAGCCAAGCGCAACGAGGTGCCCAATCTCGACGGCGATCCCTTCGTCGACGCCCAGGACTGGGACATCAAGTCATTCGATATCTCGGTGCAGGACAAGGCGCCCGACAAGGCGACCGGCACCGTCAAATTCGACAATGACGGCGACAAGAAGACGATCACGCTCGATCTCGTCAAGAGCGCCGATGGCTGGCATATCGACGAGATCACGACCGCCGACGGAACGTTGCGGAAAATCCTCAGCGGCAAGTGAATGATTTTTGTTCGAGCATGATGTTTTCCGAAAACCGGCGCCCACCCCCGATCAAGTCGAGGGCATGCTTTTCGGGATCAAGCTCAGATCGGCCGCGGCGGGATGAAGCCGTCGAGGCCGAGGCTTTCACGCACCCCCTCCATCAGCGGCACGAGGTCGTTCGGATGGATGAACTCGTCGCGGAAGCACGGATAGGTCCTCGGATCGAACACCCGCTTCAGCCAGTCGATCACGATCATGTGCCGGCGTGAAATCTTGAGATCCGGGTGATAAGTCAGCCAGAAATCCATGTGGTGGCTGACCTCGATGTCGACCGGCACAAGTGGTGCGCCGAGCGCTATCGCGCAGGTCGGCAGAAACCCAATTCCGGCGCCGCGCTCGACCGCGTAAAGCGTCGCGGTGCTTGAGTTGGTACGCAGACCGGTAATGCCCTCAAACGATTGAAGTCCCAGCAGACGGGTATAGGCGGCCTCGTCGAGCTGCGGCGCCACTTGCTGGATCACCCGGTGATACTTCCAGTCGGACATCGAACGCGGCAGACCATAATTGCGGGCGTAGTCCTGCGACGCGAACGGATAGATGTGCAGCCGGCCAAGCTTCGCGCAGATCAAGTCCTGGTTGCGCGGCATCTCGAACTGGATCGCGACATCGGCCTCAAGGCGAGCGACGTCCGCCTGCTCCATGGCGCAATGCAGGTCGACCGTCAGCATCCGGTAGGTGTTCTGGAAATCGATCAGATGTGGGAGCACCCAGTAGGTGCCGGGCCCCTCGGTCACGGCCAGCCGCACCACCCCCATCGGCAGTTCAGCGGATCGCGAGGCGCGACGGAACACGTCGAAGCTCAGCTGCTCCATGTTCTTGACGTCGTCGAGGATGCTCTTGCCCTCCTCGCTCAGCACAAGTCCCGACTGGTGGCGGACGAAGAGCTTGGCGCCGAGCTGGTATTCCAGCCGGTCGATGCGCCGGCTCAGGGTCGTGTTGGTCAGCCCAAGCGCCTCGGCCGCCCGACGGAAGCTGCAATACTCGGCACAAACCAGAAACGCGTGCAGGTCGTCCCACGAGGCATCGGGCGCCTCGCCAAGATCCTTGTGCTGCGACTGCGCACCACCCCGCTGCATAACTTGCGGCATCGCATTCCTTGCCCCGCTGCTAGTGTTCCCCTAGCGGTTGCAGGCTAGGGGGCATGCAATAGGTCGTCAATCGTCCGGCCGGCTTGAACGTCGAATTTTAGACGAATGGGGAATGATGTCGGTTGCCGCAGTGCAATCTTGCGGCGCAAGCATCAAGCGGCGCAAGCATCAAGCATAAACGCTGGCGCCTGGTCCAACCCCGAAGCCCTACGCCGCAGCGCAATCGCCAATACTGTTGCAAGACGGGATCGGAGCAATGATTCGGGGCGTGTTGCAGGTCGAAGACGAGGCATTCGCGCCGCTCCTGATCTGCGCCAACCTGCAGACGGAAACGCCGCCGAACTCCGAGTCAGGCGCCGATGGGCAGCTTGCACTCGGTCGGTGCGCCGGCCTGCTAGTCTTGTGGCGCGAACGGCGCTGGCCGGTGGCGCACCTGCGGCGCATCGCGCGACCCTCGTGGTTCGCTCAGCAGGCGGGCCGGCCGGACTGGATCGACCGTTTCAAGCCGCGTCCAGGAGAATTGACGTTCGAGCACGCGCTGCCCTCGGCGTTCAGTTCGACAAGATTTGCCGAATATGCCCGCAACGTGCGCCCGTCACCAAATTTCCTGATCGGATGCGCGCTGGATGAGACAATCCTGGCCACGGCGATCGACGGCTACCACCGTGGTCACCGGTTTTACATCGTCGAGGATGCCGTGCTGTGCGTGACGCGCGCAAGGACGCCGAGCTCGCCCGCAGCGCATCTGAATACCGTCCTTCACATCGTTCAAGTCTTTGCCGAGCGCGTTCGCAGCGAGACGGTCATCACCCCGTTCTCGCCCGGCAGGCCAGGCGACACGCTCACGGCGCATTCCAGAGGGGGCAGGAGCAGCCAATGAGTCGCAACGGTAAACCAAGCGTTACGCGGAACTCAGTCAGCATGGATTCCGCGGTGCAGTTCGTGCTGACCAATGTGCCACGATCGCAGCTGCTCGAGATGTATTACTGGACGCAGGAGCAGGACATCTTGAGGATCGTCCGCGGCCTGGTCACCCTGCCGCTGCAAACGCGGCACGAGCTGATGTTCTTCCTGGACCGCCTGCAACATCCGCGGGCCGATGCTCAATTCCTCGAAGAGGATGAGGACATCGCCGCTGAAGATGAAAATACCACCCAGCTTTTGCCGCATTGATTAAGGACGTCCAAAGGTGTGAACGCTACCAAGCGGGCACTAGTAATCGTTTTGACATGTGCTAATCAGCCCAGAGATGGCTAACGCGGAGGCGGGGTCGTGAGGGCGAGAACCGGCAATCCAGTAGATGTCGCCGTGGGGGCGCGCATCCGAAATTTGAGGCTGCGAAACAAGCTTTCTCAGGAAGAAGTCGGTCGCCGTTTGAAGATCAGTTTTCAGCAGGTCCAAAAATACGAAAAGGGAACGAATCGGGTCGGCGCGAGCCGCCTGTCCGAGCTTGCCAAGATCTTCGGAGTGTCGGTCGACGCGTTCTTTAGCGAGGTCGGCAGCTCCGGCGGGGCCAGGGAAGCGGCGCGGCGGCCGATCGACCGGCTGACCGACCGTCACACCATTCGGCTGGTCGAAGCCTATGAGGCCCTGACCGACCCGAAACTCAAGGTCGCGATCGTCGAGCTCGCCGAGCAGATGGCGCGCTGCCAGTCGTAGCGCCGCGCAATATAGATTTTTGATTTCTTGCTGACGTCCTTTTCGGACGGCCGGTCCGCTCTTACGGGACGCGCACTACTCCCCGACAAATCTCACGGTATCACCAAGCTTCGCGCGTGAAGTGCGATAGCTGTTCACGATGTGGGCGTGATCGGGATAGCCGAACGAGATACCGCAGACCACGCGGCGATCGTCAGCAATGTTGAAATACTTCCGCACCACGTCCGAGCGCCGCGCCAGCGCGGCTTGCGCGATCGTGCCCAGACCCAGCGCCTGCGCCGCCAGCATGAACGTGTCGACGAAGAGCCCGCAGTCGACCGCGCCATAGACACCAAGCTCCTCCGCCGTGGTGATGATCGCGACATGCGGCGCGCCAAAGAAGTTGTAATTCTCCAGCGCCTGCTTCGCGTAGGCCGCCCTGTCGCCGCGCGGAATGCCGAGCGTGTTGTAGAGCTGGAAGCCGCTCTCACGCCGCCGCTCCAGATAGACGCCCCTGTACTCGCGCGGCCACGGAAAATCCGGCGCCTCGGGCTCGCCCGAGGTCGCCGCCGCATACATTACATCGCGGAATTTCTTGGTTTCCGCGCCACTCGTGATCACAACTTGCCATGGCTGGCTGTTGCACCACGACGCAGTTCTCTGAGCGGCTGTCAGCAGCCGCTCGATGATGTCGCGCGGCACCGGCTCGGTCTTGAACGCGCGGCAGGAGTAGCGCGACGCCAAGAGCTCCTCGAGAACCTCGATCGGTTCGCGGGAGGCTTGCGCCGCGGGTACCTTGCGTTCAGGCGCGGCCATGGTGTCGTCCTAGCCCCTGCCCCGCGTCGGGACCTTGTTGAACGGCACATCCTTGTCGACGCGGATGTCGCCGGGCAAGCCGAGCACGCGCTCGGCGATGATGTTGCGCATGATCTCGTCGGTGCCGCCGGCGATGCGAGCGGACGGCGAGCGCAGCAGCATGGTCTGGAAACGGCCGCCGGCATCGCCCTGGTCGGGATCGGCGACTACAGCCGACGCCCCCTGCAGGTCAAGCGCGAACGCCGCGATGTCCTGCATCATGCTGCCCGACACCAGCTTGCCGATCGAGTTCTCCGGACCTGGACGGTCGCCGCGCGACAGCGCGGAGATCGTCCGGTAGCTCGTGTATTTCAGGCCGGAGTTCTTGACCGCCCAGCTCGCGAGCTTGGAGCGCACCGAACGGTTGTCGATCGCCGGACCGTCGTCGGTCATCAGGTTGCAGCAATATTCGAAGATTTCCGGGAAGCCGGTGGCAACGCCGGAGCCGATCGCAAAGCGCTCGTTCATCAGCGTCGTCAGCGACACGTTCCAGCCGTCGCCGACCTTGCCGAGCCGCTCGCTGTCGGGAATGCGGACGTTGGTGAAGTAGACTTCGTTGAACTCGGATTGACCGCTCGCCTGCTTGATCGGCCTGATCTCGACACCCGGTGCCTTCATGTTCAGCACGAACATGGTGATGCCCTTGTGCTTGGGCACATTGGGGTCGGTACGGACGATCAGAATGCCGTGGTCGGAGTAGTGCGCGCCCGAGGTCCAGATCTTCTGGCCATTGACGATCCAGTCATCGCCGTCGCGCTCGGCGCGGGTGCGAAGACCGGCGACGTCGGAGCCACCCGACGGCTCGGAGAACAGCTGGCACCAGACCTTCTCGCCCGAGGCCATCTGCGGCAGGTACTTCTTCTTCAACTCGTCGGTGCCGAACGCCATGATAGTCGGGCCGCACATGCCCTGGCCGATCAGGAACGGCGCGCCGAGCTTGCCGTAGACGCCCTCTTCCTGCGACCAGATCACGCGCTCGATCGCAGACGCGCCGCGGCCGCCGAATTCCTTCGGCCATGACAGCGTCGCCCAGCCGGCGTCGAACTTCTTCTTCTGCCACTTCTTCGAGGCTTCGAGCAGGTTGGTCTCGCGCGAGCCGAATGCGGCCGGTGCCGGCAGCGCCCAGCTCGTCTTCAAGATCCTTCGGGGCGTTGGCCTGAACCCACATGCGGGCTTCGGCGCGGAACGATGCTTCCTGCGGGGTATCGTCGAAATTCATGAGCGTGGTCCTCTTGGTCTCGTTCAGGCCGCGTTGCGCTGACGCATGCGATCGATCAGCTGGTCTTCCCAGTAGCTGCGGCTACCGAGCGCCAGTGCGAGCGCCGCGGAACGGCGGTAATAGAGGTGGCAGTCGAACTCCCAGGTGAAGCCCATGCCGCCATGGACCTGGATGTTCTGCTTCGAGCAATGCTGGAACGCTTCGGTGGCGCTGATGCGCGCGCCGGCCGCGGCTTCCGCCAGCTCCGACGAGTTGGTCGAGAGCGCCCAGGCGCCGTAGTAGCAGTTCGAGCGCGCCAGCGTCGCCGAGACGTACATGTCGGCGAGGATGTGCTTGATTGCCTGAAACGAGCCGATCGGCCGGCCGAAGGCGACACGGTCGAGCGCGTAGTCGCGCGCCATTTCCAGCGAACGGTCGGCGCCGCCGAGCTGCTCGAACGCGATCAGCACCGCTGCGCGATCCAGTACATGCTTCAGGTTACTCCAGCCTTCGCCGGCCTTGCCGAGCGGTTCCGCCGACGCTCCCTTGAAGGTGATCTCGGCCTGCTGCCGGGTCGGGTCGAGGTTCGGCATCGCCTTGCGCG
This sequence comes from uncultured Alphaproteobacteria bacterium, assembly GCA_963763485.1. Classification (GTDB taxonomy): domain Bacteria; phylum Pseudomonadota; class Alphaproteobacteria; order Rhizobiales; family Xanthobacteraceae; genus CAWCKS01. The sequence goes on from CAVXOW010000006.1 coordinate 388,244, forward strand.
TCACGCCCTTGCCCTTGAGATCGACAATGAACAACCCGATGTCACTCTCGCGATTGCCCGAGCCGGTGCGCGCGACGACGATCGCAACGTCGGCGATCTCGCCATCGGCGACTGGCGATTTCACGCCATCGATCGCATTGCCTGACGCGGTCGCCTTGATTGCCTTCGGCGTGATGCCGCCAGTGCCTTCGAACAGCGCCAGCGTGCCGATCGCCTCACCCGAGGCGAGTTTCGGCAGCCACTTCTCTTTCTGCGCCTCGCTGCCGGCGAGCATGATCGCCTCGGCCGCCAGGTAGATCGACGACGACACCGGGATCGCGGCATCGGCGCGGCCGATCTCTTCGGCGATCACCGCAAGCTCAAGGTGACCGGCACCGGTGCCGCCGTAGTTTTCCGGAATCGCGACGCCGAGGAAGCCGAGTTCGGCAAACCCCTTCCACAGCTCCTTGTCATACGGTGCCTTGCCTTCGAGAACCTGGCGCACCGCCTTCGGCGGGCTCTTCTCGGCAAGGAAGCGCCGCGCCTGATCACGCAGCTGTTTCTGGTCTTCGGAGAAATCGAAATTCATGGCGCGAACCGCCTCCCGGATGTTTTTGTCTATCTTATGAGCATGATCGTATCGGAAAACAGGTAGCCACTTTTCCGGATGATGCTCGTGTTCTTGCTTAGCGCGGTGCCATACGGATAGCACCGTCGAGCCGGATGGTCTCGCCATTCAGCATCGGGTTTTCTGCAATGTGGACTGCAAGCGCTGCATACTCGGTGGGGTCGCCGAGCCGCGCCGGATGCGGCACCTGGGCGCCCAGGCTCTTACGCGCCTCTTCCGGCAGCCCCATCAGCATCGGCGTCAGGAACAGGCCCGGCGCGATCGTCATCACGCGGATCAGCGTCGAGGAGAGGTCGCGCGCCACCGGCAGCGTCAGGCCGACAACGCCACCCTTCGATGCCGAGTAAGCCGCCTGCCCGATCTGGCCATCGAATGCCGCAACGCTTGCGGTGTTGATGATGACGCCGCGCTCTTCGCCGATCGGCTCGGCCGTCGCCAGCCGCTCCGCGAACAGGCGGATCATGTTGAAGGTGCCGACCAGATTGACGTTGATGGTGCGCTTGAACAGCTCGTAAGGGAACGGACCGTTCTTGCTGATGGTGCGCGAGGCGGTGCCGATGCCGGCGCAGTTGACGAGAATGCGGGCGATGCCGTGCGCGGCTTCCGCCTTCGCCAGTGCGGCCTTGACCTGCTCTTCGTCGGTGACGTCAGCGCCGACCGCAATGCCCTTCACTTCGTTGGCGACCGCATCGGCGTTTTCCTTGCGGACGTCGAGACAGGTGACCTTGGCGCCCTTCGCGGCCATCGCGCGCGCGGTCGCCGCGCCAAGGCCTGAACCACCGCCGGTGATGATGACGGGAACACCGTTGAGCTGCATGAACTGATCCTCTTATCTTGAACTGAAAACTCTATTGCGCATGTCCTTGTCGGAAAACCGGTACCCACTTTTCCGGGACATGCACTATGCGGAAGCGCGCGTAGGTGTCTTGTCTGACCAGCGCGACAGAACGTCCGCGGCGCTGACCGGCGACACATCAGCCGCATGCTGGATCGCGGAGACCGTGCGGGAGAAGCGCGGCGCGGGCGCGGGCTGCACGCCGCCTTCATAATCGACGAAGGTTTTGCGGGCGGCGAGATGGGGGTGCTTTGGCGCCTCGAACAGGCCGACCACCGGTGCCGCGCAAGCGTCTGAGCCTTCGAGGATTTTCGTCCATTCGTCGCGGGTTTTGCCAAGAAAGACCGCTTCCATCTTGGCGCGCAGTTCCGGCCACTTGTCGCGGCTCATCTGCGGATTGAAGGCCTCGTCCTCGAGGCCGGCGAGTTTGCGCAACTCTGCGTAGAATTGCGGCTCAATTGCACCTAATGAGAAATACTTGCCGTCCTTGCAGCGGTACGGGCGATAGAAGTGCGCGCCGCCGTCGAGCAGGTTGGTGCCGGCCTGGTCGGTCCAGCGCCCGGTCGCCTTCAGCGCGTGGAACATGGTCAGCATGCTGGAGACGCCGTCGCACATCGCGGCATCGACCACCTGGCCCTTGCCCGATGAGCGCGCCTCGATGACGCCGGCGAGCACGCCGACCACGAGAAACATGGCGCCGCCGCCATAGTCGCCGACCAGATTGAGCGGCGACACCAGCGTGCCGTCAGGCGCGCGGAACGAATCCAGCGCACCGGTGATCGCGATGTAGTTGATGTCATGGCCGGCGGCCTGCGCCAGCGGTCCCTCCTGGCCCCAGCCGGTCATGCGGCCATAGACGAGACGCGGATTGCGCTTCAGCACCACATCAGGCCCGAGCCCAAGACGCTCCATCACGCCGGGGCGAAAGCCTTCGATCAGCGCGTCGGCATTGCCAAGAAGTTCAAGCGCCTGTTCGATTTGCCTGGGATCCTTAAGGTCGAGCTCGACCACGGTGCGGCCGCGATTGACGAACTGCCGCTTGTCGTTCTGCCACTGGCCTTTGCGGCGCCAGCGTGACGACATCGGCGCCCATGTCGGACAACAGCATGCAGGCGTAAGGCCCTGGACCAATGCCCAAAAATTCGATGATGCGAACGCCGGTGAGTGGGCCGCTTGCCTTGGTCTGTGCCATTCTTGAACCTCCCTTGCCGCTCGTGGTCCAAGTCTTTGCGTTTGGCTTGAAGTCTTACTTCACCAGCTTCGGCGCCTTTGCATTCGTTGGCGTGACAATGCCGTCGCAAATCAGCGCCGTCATGTGGTCGATATATTGGCGGCGCACTTCGTCGGTGACTTCGCCGACACCGACGGCGCGCGACATGACGTGGCGGCCGTAGAACAGCTGATCGCAGGCACCGATCAGGCTGGTGTAGAACAGTACGGGATCGACTTTGCGGAACTCGCCGGCGGCAAGACCTTCCGCCAGCAAGCGGTTCTGGAAGTCGAACAACGGCTTGACGAAGAATTTTGATACCGCGCTTGCGGCTTGCGGACTGCTCTCGTGCAGCAGGAAATGCAAGAGGCGATTGATGTAGGGATAGCGGTAGTAGGCATTGATGATGCCGCCGACATGCAGCTTCAGCTTCGCGGCCGGCGTGATCGGCTGCCGCATCAGGTATTCGAGATTCTCGATCTGTACTGCCGAGACATTCTCGGCGAGCGCCAGCAGCAGGCCTTCCTTGTTGCCAAAATGGTATTTCACCAGCGCGGAGTTGACGCCCGAGCGCTGCGCGAGGTCGCTCAGCGAGAACTCGATCGAGTGGCGCTCGATCATCAGTTCGCTCGCGGCGAGGATCAGCTTGTCGGCGGTCGGGTTACGTGCCGGCTTGGCCGATGGCCGCGTACGCTGGTCCACATTCAGGCTCGGTTGCATCAGGTTTCTCAGGCGATTGCGGACCGCAGCTAACCCGTTTCGCCTGCCCTGCTCAAGAGTTAATTGATCAATTGACTAAGGCGGCGGCAGCCCTTTAAATCCGGCCAATTTTCCCGGGAGCCCTCAAGGAGAAAACAAATGGCCGAAGCATATATCGTCGCTGCCGCGCGTACCGCCGGCGGCCGCAAGGGTGGACGTCTCGCCGGATGGCATCCGGCCAATCTTGCAGCCGAAGTTTTGAACGCGCTGGTCGAGCGCACCGGCGCCGACCCGGCGCAGATCGAAGACGTCATCATGGGCTGCGTGATGCAGGCCGGCGAGCAATCGACCAATATCGGCCGCAACGCGGTGCTGGCCTCGAAGCTTCCCGAGAGCGTTCCGGCGACGTCGGTCGATCGGCAGTGCGGGTCGTCGCAGCAGTCGATTCATTTCGCCGCGCAGGCGGTGATGTCGGGCGCGATGGATTGCGTGATCGCCGCCGGTGTCGAGAGCATGACGCGGGTGCCGATGGGCCTGCCCGCGGTGCTGCCGGCCAAGAACGGTTTTGGCCACTACAAGAGCGACCGGATCGAGGAGCGCTATCCGCACATCGAGTTCTCGCAGTTCACCGGCGCCGAGATGATGGCGAAGAAGTACAATCTCTCGAAGGACGAGCTCGACGCGTTCTCCTATAACAGCCACCAGCGCGCGATCGCGGCGACCCAGGGCGGCAAGTTCAAGGACGAGATCATCCCGCTGAAGATCACCCGGGCCGACGGGTCGAGCGACGTGCACAGCGTCGACGAAGGTATCCGGTTCGACGCCAGCCTCGACGGCATCCGCGGCGTCAAGCTGATCGTCGAAGGCGGCCGGCTGAGCGCAGCGAGCGCGAGCCAGATCTGCGACGGCGCCGCCGGCGTGATGATCGTCAACGAGAAGGGCTTGAAGTCGCTGGGCGTCAAACCGATGGCGCGCATCCATCACATGACCTTGCTCGGCCATGATCCTGTGATCATGCTGGAAGCGCCGCTGCCCGCGACCGAGAAGGCGCTGAAGAAGGCCGGCCTGAAGATCGGCGATATCGACCTGTTCGAGGTCAACGAGGCCTTTGCCTCGGTGCCGACGGCCTGGCTCAAGACCACCGGCGCCGACCCGGACCGGCTCAACGTCAACGGCGGCGCGATCGCACTCGGCCATCCGCTCGGCGGCTCCGGCGCCAAGCTGATGACGACCCTGGTGCACGCACTGAAGCAGCGCGGCAAGCGATACGGGCTGCAGACGATGTGCGAAGGCGGCGGTATGGCCAATGTGACGATCGTGGAACGGCTGTGAGTTTTTAGCCGCACGACATTGTTGGTGCGAAGATGAAGTGCCCGGCCATCGTGCCGGGCATTTTTGTTTTCATTTCGGGGCGCGCGTTGAGCGCGCCCTTGCTCGCACCTATATGCGCGGCAATGCCACCAGGGAGAGGCCAAATGGCGATTTCAGGCTACGAGAGCGCGCTGATCGTTGGCGCCGGACAAGGCTTAAGCGCGTCGCTGGCGCGAGGGCTTGCGAAGAACGGCATGCGTGTGGCACTCGCCGCGCGCACGAGCGACAAACTCGCTCCGCTCTGCGCCGAAATCGGCGGGCATGCCTTTGCCTGTGATGCCTCCAAGGCGGATCAGGTTGCCGCGCTTTTTGCTGACGTGGAGGCGCGCATCGGCGCGCCGGATGTCGTGGTTTATAATGCCAGCGGCCGCGCGCGCGGCCCGTTCGACGAACTCGTCGCAAGCGATGTCGAACGCACGCTTGCGGTCACGGCCTTTGGCGGCTTTCTGGTGGCGCAGCAGGCTGTCAAGCGCATGCTGCCAAGGGCTAAGGGCGCCATTCTGCTCACCGGCGCCTCGGCAAGCGTCAAGGGCTACGCACAATCCGCACCGTTCGCGATGGGCAAGTTTGCCTTGCGCGGCATGGCACAGAGCATGGCGCGCGAGCTCTCGCCCAAAGGCATCCACGTCGGCCACGTCGTCATCGACGGCGGCATCCGAAATCCCGGCCGCAGCGAACCGGCAGACAAACCGGATTCAATGCTCGATCCCGATGCGATCGCGGAAACCTATCTCCACCTGCTTCGCCAGCCGCGCAGCGCATGGACCTGGGAGATCGAGGTACGGCCGTGGGTGGAGCGGTTTTGAGACACTTTGCTCCTCATGGGGAGGAGTGGCGCGAAGCGCCACCTCTCGAACCATGAGGCTCCGGCATTTTGATGCGCGAACCGAGCAGGCCGGGCGCCACCGGTGGCCTCATCCTTCGAGACGCGCTGCTTTGCAGCGCTCCTCAGGATGAGGAAGAAGCGCCGGAGCGGCCATTCGGCCCTACACTAGTCACAAAACATTTTGCTGGTCCGGCAAATCAGTGCTATAAGGCTATTGTCGCAGAGTTGCGACTTATGCACCCGCCCGAGCATTCCGCTCCGGCGGGTTTTTCATTTTGGAGAATACCGCAATGGCAATACCGAGAACCAAAACGGCTGCACTGGCGCGGCGGTATACGCGCGAGGCGATCGAGATACTGGTCGACATCCTGCGCGACCGGAAGGCGTCGCAGACGGTGCGGAATGCGGCGCTGCAATCCCTGATCGCTCACGGCTGGATCAAGCCTGCGACGGCGGCCCGACGCTCAGAATTCGGTTTCAAAGCTTCACTGACGCGGCGGGTCTTCAGACTGCTGGAGGCAACCATGACACGATCGGGACAACGAAAATCGCGCACCGAAATCGCTTCGCTGGCGCGGGCGCACACCGAGACGGTGATCAACGTGCTCGTCGGCCTCGTCACCCGCGAAGATGTGGCGCCGGCCGCGCGCATCTCCGCCGGTCTTGCACTGCTCGATCGCGGCTGGGGCAAGCCGACGCAGAGCGTCAACCTGCATGATGACCGGCCGCCGATCACGGAAATCGTCAACGAGATCGTCGATCCGGAGAATCCGGACAAGAAGGAATACGTGATCGAGCGGTCGGCGCCGAGCGGCTGGGAGCAGCTCCAGCTGCCGGCGCCGGATAACAGCGAGGGGGCGATCGAGCCGGAGGGGAAACCAGAGCCTAACCCGGAGCCTCAGGAAGTTTGACGCGCCGTCCGTGGCCGCTCATCCTTCGAGGCTCGGCGCAATCGGCTCTCTGCTCCCTCACAAGCGCAATCGCGCCGAGCACCTCAGGATGACGGTCGCGCCGCGCTGCGCTTCGCGAACTTTTCGGCTTGGCGCAGCAAGTTCTTGGCGCGCTCGACGACCGGCACGTCGATCATCTTGCCCTCGAAGGTGACGGCGCCGAGTCCCTTCGCCATGGCGTCGTCATAGGTCTCGACCATCTTTTTTGCACGCGCGACGTCGGCATCGGAAAACCCGTACTCCTCGTTCAGGATCGCGACCTGGCTCGGATGCACGCAGGTGCCGCCGGCAAAGCCGAAGCGGCGCGAGCGCCGCACGGTCTGGCGAAACGCGACGAGGTCGGCGAACTCGGCGACCGTGCCCATGAAGCCGAGCGGCAGGAGGCCGGCGGCGCGCGCGGCGATGATCATGGTCTGCTTCGGCATTTCGAGCGTCTCGCCGATCGGCTCCATGGCGAGCGCCAGCGCAAAATCCTCGGCGCCGAGCGACAGCGCGACGAGGCGCGGCGTTGCCTTGGCGATCTCGCGGAAGCGGAAGAAGGCGTCGGCGGTCTCGACCAGCGCAACCAGTTTTGTCGCACCGTTCGGCATGCCGCGCTGGGCCTCAAACGTGTCGAGCAGTTCGGCGATGACCTGCAGATGTTCGGGGCTCTCGGTCTTCGGGCACATCAAGCGCGAGCACGCCCTGCCCGACCGCGGCCTCGATGTCGCGAAAGGCCTGGTGCCAGGGCCGGTTGATGCGCACGACGACATCGGCGCCGGCCTTGCTGACCTCCTTGGCGGCAGCGCCGATCAGGGTGCGGGCGCGGTCCTTCTCGCTCTCCGGCACGCTGTCCTCGAGATCGAGGATGATGGCGTCGGCGCCGCGGGTGTGGGCGCAGGCGACGAATTTCTCGCGCGTGATCGGCACGAACATCAGCGAGCGCCAGGCGGGGAGATCGTTGGGGTGGGGCATCGTGGGATCCTCAGGCGGTTCGCAGATTGATGTAACGAAATCACCCCTTGCTGTCATGCCCCGCGAAAGTCTGGCGAAGCAATTGCTTCGCCATAGGCATCCAGTAACCCGCAGCGCCGGTGAAGCTCTCGGACGGCAGGGGTTACTGGATCGCCCGGTCATAGGCGAGCGAGCGACGCCGTTCTTCGAACGGCTATGCTGGGCGAGACGGAGAGGCCGTCACACAATCTTCTTCTCGCGCAGCGCTTCAACTCGCTCTCATCAACGCCGAGCACGCGCGAGAATCTCCGCCGTATGCTCGCCGAGCTTTGGCGCGGGCAGCCGCATCGCGCCCGGCGTGCCGGACAGTCGCGGAATGATGTTGTGCATGGTCATGGCGCCGACCTCGTCGTCGGCCATGTCGACGCACGACTTCGCGCGCCAGCACATGCTCGTCGGCGACGAACTGGTCGATGTCGTAGACCGGTGCGGCGGTGACCTCGGCGGCCTCGAACAGCCTGAGGCACTCGTCGGCATCGTGCCTGGCGATGAACTCGCGGATCGGCCGCTCGGCCTCTTCGAAATGCGCGAGCCGCGCGCTGTTGGTGGCGAAGCGTTCGTCCTTGGTGAAGTCGGGCTCGCCAACCGCGCGATAGAGCCGCTCGGCCATCGACTGAATCGAGCCCGACAGCGAGATCCAGCGGCCGTCGCGGGTCCTGAACACGTTGCGCGGGCTCACGGTGTTGGAGCGGCTGCCGGTTCGCTTCGGCACATGCCCCGTGGTCTTGAAGCCCGCCGCATCCGGGCCGATCACCGAATGGATCGCCTCGAGCAGCGAGACATCGATCACCTGCCCCTTGCCGCCTTTCACCTCGACCTCGCGCAGCGCGACCATCGTCGCCGTCGAGCCGTAGAGGCCGGCGATCATGTCGGCGAGCGCGGTCGGCGGCAGCACCGGCTCGCGATCGGCAAAGCCGTTCTTGGCGGCGAAGCCGGACAGGCCCTCGACCAGCGTGCCGAAGCCGGGCTTTTGCGCGTACGGTCCGGTCTGGCCCCAGCCGGAGACGCGCACGATGACCAGCTTCGGATTGCTTCGCGTGCAGCACCTCGGGGCCGAACCCCATGCGCTCGAGCGTGCCCGGCCGATAGTTCTCGACCAGCACGTGGCTGCGCTCGACCAGCTTGAGCAGCAGCTCCTTGCCGCGCGCGTTGCGCAGGTCGAGCGCGATGCTCTTCTTGTTGCGGGCATAGATCTTCCAGTACAGCGACTTGCCGCCGATCTTCCAGTCGCGCAACGGATCGCCCTTGCCGGGGTCCTCGATCTTGATCACCTCGGCGCCGAAATCGGCCAACTGCAGCGACAGCATGTTGCCGGCGACCAGCCGCGACAGGTCGAGGACCGTGATGCCGTCGAGCGGGCCGCGTGCGGAGGGGTTGTAGGAGGGCATGGGATCTTCCTGGGCCTGACCAGCGCGACGCTAGCACCTCATCCTGAGGAGCGCTGCCGTTATTGGCTTGCCAAGGCCGGGGTTGTCCAGTGTGCAGCGCGTCTCGAAGGATGAGGCCGGTGACTCTCGATACGCCAACCGGGCAAGCCCGGCGCGCGGTGGCCTCATGGTTCGAGACGTGTCGCTTCGCGACACTCCTCACCATGAGGATCAAGATTACCGCAAATGACACGCCACGAACTGACGCGGGGAAATCTCGCGCAGTATCGGCGTCTCGGCTTTGCAGCGGTCGACCGCAAGGGGGCAGCGGGTGTGGAAGGCGCAGCCTGACGGCGGATTGACCGGGCTCGGCACGTCGCCTTGCAACGTTTTCGTCTTGCGCCGCACCTTTGGATCGGGAACCGGGATCGCCGCCAGCAGCGCCTCGGTGTAGGGGTGGCCGGGCTTCGTGAAGACCGTGGTGCGGTCGGCGTATTCGACGATCTTGCCGAGATACATCACCGCGATGCGGTGGCTGATGTGCTCGACCACGGCGAGATTGTGCGAGATGAACAGGTACGACAGTTTCAGCTCGCGCTGCAGGTCCATCAACAGGTTGATGACCTGGGCCTGGATCGAGACGTCGAGCGCCGAGACCGGCTCGTCGCACACGATCAGCCTTGGATTGAGCGCCAGCGCGCGCGCGATGCCGATGCGCTGGCGCTGGCCGCCGGAAAACTGATGCGGATAGTTCGCCATCTGCGCCCGCGTCAGCCCGACGCGATCGAACAGCTTTGCGACGCGCTCCGCCTTGTCGCGGCCGCGGGCGATGCCGTGAACCGAGAGCGGCTCGCCGACGATGTCGCCGACGGTCATGCGCGGATCGAGCGACGAGAACGGGTCCTGAAAGATGATCTGCATCTGCCGGCGATACGGCCGCAACGACGCACTGCTCAGGCGCGTGATGTCGCGGCCCTCGACCACGATGCGACCGTCGGTCGGCTCGATCAGGCGGAGGATGGCGCGACCGACCGTCGACTTGCCGCAGCCGGACTCGCCGACGAGGCCGAGCGTCTCGCCCTCGTTGATCGACAGCGTCACGCCATCGACGGCGCGCACTGCGCCGTGGGCGCGCCGCAGGAAGCCACGGCGGATCGGGTAATGTTTTATCAGCGCCTCGACCGCGACGACGGGCACGGCGGCCCCGGTGCTGGCGACTGCCTGTGGCGGACTCATGTCCCTGCCCCATCGCGCGGCCCCGGATGCCAGCACGCGGCCCAGTGCCGCCGGCTTTTTTCCTCGTAGGGCGGATACGCAGCACGACACTTGTCGTCGGCGCGCGGACAGCGCGGCGCGAAGGCGCAACCCTCGGGCAATTGATAGAGCGGCGGCACGATGCCCGGAATTTCCTGAAGACGCTCGCCGCGGTCATCGGCCTCGCCACGCATCAGGTTGAGCCGCGGGATCGAAGCCAGCAGTCCGCGGGTATATTGATGCAGCGGCTGCTCGAACAGATCCCCGACGTCAGCTTCCTCGACCTTGCGCCCGGCATACATCACGATGACGCGCTGCGCGGTCTGTGCGACGAGGCCGAGGTCGTGTGTGATCAGGATCACCGCGGTGCCGAGCTTCTGCTGCAGGTCGACGATCAGCTCGAGAATCTGCGCCTGCACGGTGACGTCGAGCGCCGTGGTCGGCTCGTCGGCAATCAGGAGCTTTGGATTGCAGGCTAGCGCCATCGCGATCATGGCGCGCTGACGCATGCCGCCCGACAGCTGGTGCGGATATTCGTCGAGCCGCTGGCGCGCTTCCGGGATCCGCACGAGGTTCAACAGGTCGATGACCTTGGTCTCGGTCTCGGCGTGCGACAGCTTCTGGTGCAGCCGCAAAACCTCGCCGATCTGCCTGCCGATGGTCATCACCGGGTTGAGCGACGTCATCGGCTCCTGAAAGATCATCGAGACGTCCTTGCCGCGGATGCCGCGCATCGCCTCTTCGTCGAGCGCGAGCAGGTCCTTGCCGTCGAGCGCGATCGCGCCGCCGACGATCCGGCCCGGCGGATCGGGATCAGCCGCATCAACGACAGCGCGGTGATGCTCTTGCCGCAGCCGGACTCGCCGACGATCGCCAGCGTCTCGCCGCGCTTGAGCGCAAACGACACGTCGTCGACCGCCTTGACGATACCCTGCCGGGTGAAGAAGTAGGTTTTCAGGCCGGACACGGTGAGCACCGGCGGCGCGTTGTCGCCGGGGCGCGGTGCGGCTTGGACCGATGCCGAAGGGGCGACGAGCGTCACGTCTCGACCTCGGGCCACTTTGTTCGGATAGCAGCGACTTCATTGTTCCCTCCCCCTTGTGGGGGAGGGTTAGGGGTGGGGGTCGTCGCGAGTCGCGAGGTCGCAGTCCACGAAGGACCCCCCTCCCCAACCCTCCCCCACAGGGGGAGGGAGAAAGGTTCACGCTGCCGGACATGGCTGGGACTGAGGTCACGCTATGCCCCTAGCTCCGCAGCCGCGGATCGAGCATGTCGCGCAAGGCGTCGCCGAGCAGATTGGCGCCGAACACGGCGAGGCTGATGGCGACGCCCGGATAGATCACGAGCCACGGCGCGGTGCGGATATATTCCGCCGCCGACTCCGACAGCATGCGCCCCCACGACGGATACGGCTCCGGCACGCCCAGCCCCAGGAATGACAGCGAGGCCTCGACCAGGATCGCCGAGCCGAACTGCGCGGTCGCCAGCACGATCAAGGGCGCAAGCGTGTTGGGCAGCACATGGCGGATCGCAATCCAGGTCTCGCTGAGCCCGATCGCGCGCGCAGCCTCGACGAACGGCATCTCGCGCAGCGCCAGCGTGTTGGAGCGGACGATGCGGGCAATGCTCGGCACCAGCGGGATCGCGATCGCGATGATGGTGTTGCGCAGCGATGGCCCGAGCGCCGCCGCCATCACCAGCGCCAGCACGAGCAGCGGCAGCGACTGCAGGATGTCGATGACGCGCTGGACAATGAGATCGAACCAGCCGCCGAAGTAGCCGGACAACAGGCCGACCGGAATGCCGACCAGGCAGCCGAGCGAGACCGCACCGAGGCCGACCGCGAGCGAAATCCGCGCGCCGCCGATGATCCGGCTCAACACGTCGCGGCCCATGAAGTCGGCGCCGAGCCAGTGCACGACACTCGGCACCGCGAGCGAGGCCCGCGCATTGGTCGAGGTCGGGTCGAACGGGCTGATGAAGTTCGCGAACAGCGCAGTCAGAACGAACAGCAGCATGATGACGACGCCGACAGCGCCGAGCGGATAACGCTTGGCGAGGAACGCAAGCGCCTGCCGGCGCGTCGTGATGTTGGCCCCAGCGCGGGCGAGTTCGGCGCCATGTTCGACTGTGGTCATCGCTTACGCCTCCAGCCTGATCCGCGGGTCGACCACGGTGTAGAGCACGTCGACAAGGAAATTGATGCTCACCACCACGACGCCGATGAACATCACGAGGTTCTGCACGATCGGATAATCGCGGTTGCGCACGGCTTCGACCACGAAGCGCGCGATGCCGGGAATATTGAACACGGTCTCGGTGACGATCAGGCCGCCGACCAGGAACGCCGCCTCGATGCCGATGATGGTGATGACCGGCAGCACCGCGTTGCGCAACGCGTGGTCGTAGTTGACGGACTGTTCCGAGGCGCCCTTGGCGCGCGCCGTGCGGATGTAGTCCTGGCGGAGCACCTCCAGCATCGACGAGCGGGTCAGCCGCATCATCAGCGCCGAGGAGCGGAAGCCGACCACCATCGCCGGAATCGAGAGCAGGCCAAGCTCCTTCCAGATCGTGTCGGGCGGCTTGTTGTAGATCGGGATCCAGCCGAACAGTTTGACGAACAGCATCAGCACCAGCAGGCCGAGCCAGAACGCCGGCAGCGACAGCCCGGACAGGCTGATGACGCGCAGGATGTAGTCGGTCAAGGTGTTGCGCTTGACCGCGCTGATGACGCCAAGCGGCACGCCGATCACGACCGCAAAAAACAGCGCAAGCCCGGCGAGCTTCGCACTGATCGGCAGCCGCGGCAGGATCTCCTCGATCGCCGGCTTCTCGGTGACGTAGGCGTAGCCGAGATCGCCATGCAGGAGGCCGCCGATCCACTGGCCGTATTGCACGACGAGGGTCTGGTCGAGGCCGAGCTCGTGCTGGATCTTCAGTTTCTGCGCGGGATCGACGATGCCGGCGGAGTCGACCAGGATGTCGGCGATGTCGCCCGGCACGAGCCGCATCGCCACGAAGATCAGGACGCTCATCCCGAACAGCGTGAGCAGCATCAACGCAAAGCGCCGCAGCAGATAGCCGGCCAATTTTTTCTCCTAGCGGTACACGGGCCTCATCCTTCGAGACGCGCCATAGCCGTCCGAAGGACGGCGTCGCTTCGCTCGCCTATGGCGCTCCTCAGGATGAGGAGAAACGCACTGCCTTTACCCTCATCCTGAGGAGCCCTCCGGCGCCGAAGGCGACGGCGGGCGTCTCGAAGGATGAGGCCCGCGATGCCCCGGAAGGCTCCCTTACTTATCCAGCCAGACGTCCTCGAACCGCGTGTTGTTGTAGATCGAGTTGTCATGCATGGTGAACCCCTTGACGTAAGGCTGCCAGCAGGTGCCGCCGGTGTCGTGCTCGATGATCGGGCGCGCGACGTCATCGACCAATAGCTTCTCGATCTGCCAGACCATGTCCTTGCGCTTCGTCTTGTCGGTCTCCTGCGACTGCGCGTAGATCATCTTGTCGACCTCCGGATTGCAGTACTCCGTATAGTTGCGCTCGGATTTGCAGGTGAAGTTCTCGACCAGCGTGTTGTCGGGATCGTCGACGCTGGTGCCGGTGAGATTGAGACCGACGGAGTAGTCCTTGCGCGCGACCTTCGGGAACCACTGCGGCGTATCGACGTTTTCGAGCTCGGCATTCATGTAGATCTTCTTGAGCTGGTCGATCAGGATCACGGCAGGATCGCGATACACCGCGATGTTACGCGTCGAGACCTTCACGCTGAGCGGCTTGGACTTCGCTGTAGCCCGCCGCCTCCATCAGCTTGCGCGCTTCGGCGCGGTTCTTCTCGATGTCGGGACCGTAGCCCATCGAGCTGCTCAAGCCGCTCCTTCGGCATGCCCCAGTCGCCATTGGGTGCCGGCAGCATGGTCGCGCCGATGCCGGCCGTGCCCTCGTTCAGGATGGTGTTGAACTCGTTGCGGTCGAGTGTCAGCGCCATCGCCTTGCGAACGCCGGCGTTGTCGAACGGCGGCTTGCTCGGATTGACGATCAGATTGATGCTGACGCCGGTCGGGAAGAACTGACAGATCGCCTTCGGCGCCTGCGACTTCACGTCCTTCATCAATGGTGCGGAGACATCGGTCGGGAACGTCAGATCGAATTCGCCGGATGTGAACGCAAGGATGCGCGTCGACCGGTTCTCGATGATCTTGATGTCGATGGCGTCGAGATAGGGCCGGTCCTTCTTCCAGTAGTCCTTGTTCTTTTCCAGCCGGATCGAATCGCCGCGCTTGAACTCGACGAATTTGAACGGCCCGGTGCCGATCGGCTTGGTGCGCATCTGGGCCGGCGGCACGTGACAGGGGTAGACCGGCGAATAGCCCGAGGCGAGCAGCAGCAGGAACGAGGGCTGCGGCGCCTTCAGGTTGAAGGTCGCCTCGTAGTCCCCGTTGATGGTGACCTCATTGAGGTTGAAGTACCAGATCTTCCGCGGGTTGCGGCGGAAGTCGGCGTTCTCCAGCTTGCCCGCCAGCATGTTCCAGGTGCACTGCACGTCCTTCGCGGTGAACGGCTGGCCGTCGTGCCACTTCACACCCTCGCGCAGCTTGAAGGTCAGCTTGGTCTTGGTGGCGTCCCACGACCAGCTGGTGGCGAGATCGGGCACGATGGTGTCGGCGCTCTCGTGCTGCTTGGCCTGGTCGAAAATGACGAGGTTGTTGAAGACCGGCATGTAGGCCATCGTCACGTCGACGGTCGCTTCCTCGAGGATCGATCCGCTCGGCGGATTGTTGCGATGATAGACCCGCAGCGTGCCGCCGGCCTTTTGCGCACTGACCGGTTCCACCGGCGCAACCAGTGCGACGACCACAAACGACAACACAGCGGCAAACCGACCGAGCATCATGTCCCTCCCACAACCGTCTCATTATTCGAGACGGCAGTTTGTTCTTGGTTTTGTGGCGCGACCCTAGCACGGCCAATTCTCAGAGCAAGAATCAGGTCTTGCCGCGCTGCACCGTAAAGCGGCCTGACATCCGTTTCGTTTTGTCGCACTATCCGGCGATGAAAGAATTTCCTCCGCGCCGGATCGTCTGTCTCACCGAGGAAACCGTCGAGACGCTTTATATGCTCGGCGAGGACGCGCGGATCGTCGGCGTGTCCGGCTATGCGGTGCGGCCGCCGCAGGTGCGGCGCGAGAAGCCGCGGGTTTCAGCCTTCACCTCGGCGAATATCGAAAAGATCCTGGCGCTGCGGCCCGATCTTGTATTCACTTTTTCCGATTTGCAGGCCGATATCGCAGCGGTGCTGATCAAGGCCGGTATCGCGGTACACGCCTTCAACCATCGCGACGTTGCGGGGATCCTCGCGATGATCCGCACCGTCGGCGCGCTGGTGGATTGTTCCGCGCGGGCCGATCAACTGGCGAATGACCTCGCAAAGCGGATTACCGATATCTCATCCTTTCGTCGAAGTGAGCGGCCAAAGGTCTATTTCGAGGAATGGGACGAACCGATGATTTCGGGCATCGGCTGGGTGTCGGAGCTGATCGAGATCGCCGGCGGCGTCGACGTATTCGCGCGGCTGCGGCGCGAACAGGCGGCGAAGGATCGCATCGTCAGTTCCGACGCGGTGATCGCGGCGGCGCCGGACATCATCCTCGCGTCGTGGTGCGGGAAGAAAGTGGTGTCGGAAAAGATCCGCGCACGGCCGGGCTGGGACAACATCCCTGCGGTGAGGAACAACCGCATCGTCGAAATCAAGTCGCCGCTGATCCTGCAGCCCGGGCCGGCGGCATTGACCGACGGACTCGATGCGATCGTTGCGGCATTGTGGCCGGAAGAAGCGTGCGCAGCGGGTGGCGGTGTGACAGCTTTGAACAACTAACAACGAGAAAGAAAAATGGACGAGGAAACGTCGAAGGCGCGGCTGACCGATCCCGGCATCCGCAATCTCTACAAGATCGAGAGCCGCTGGCAGGCATGGCTCGACGTCGAGGCGGCGCTGGCCAAGGCGCAGGCCGATCTCGGCATCATCCCGCGCGAGTCGGCCGACGCCATCGCGCGCATCGCAAAGCTCGAGCTGCTCGACCGCAAGCGGATCGACGAAGCGCTGGCGCGGACCTCGCACACCATCGTGCCGCTGGTGTGGGAGATGTCGCGCGTGGCCGGCGAGCCGCATGGCGGCTGGGTGCACTGGGGCGCGACGACGCAGAACATCACCCAGACCGGCGACATTCTGGTGCTGCGCAAGGTGCACCAGATCTTCCTGGGCCAGCTGCGGCAAATCCTTCTCGCCATGGCCGATCTCGCCGAGCGCGGCGCCGACATGGTGATCGCCGGCCGCACCCACGGCCAGCACGCGGTGCCCGCAACGTTCGGCTACAAGGTCGCGGTCTGGATCGACGAACTGCTGCGCCACATCGAGCGGCTGAAGCAGATCGAGCCGCGCATCTTTGTCGCGATGCTCGGCGGCGCGGCCGGCACCTATGCCTCGCTCGGCGCGCAAGGACCCGCGGTGCAGGCCGGCATCGCCAAATATCTGAAACTCGTGCCGATGACGATCCCGGCGCGGACAACCGGCGATCATCTCTCCGAGTACATCACCCTGCTCGGCCTGATCGGCGCGACCGGCGGCAAGATCGGCCGCGAGATTTATACGCTGATGAAGACCGAGTTCGGCGAGGTCGAGGAGCCGGTGCCGCCCGGCACGGTCGGCTCGTCGACCATGCCGCAGAAGCGCAATCCAAAACTCTGCCAGGAGATCATTGCGATGTCGGCGGAGCTGCGCGCGTGCGTGCCGATCGCGCTGGAAGCGATGACGACCGAGCACGAGGCCGACCGCACCACGAGCCTGATGATGCGCGACGTCACCTCGCGCGCCTGCATCGCGATGGGCGACATGCTGGCGCGGCTGCAGCTTGTCATCTCGGGCCTGCAGGTCGATCCGAAGCGGATGCGCGAAAATCTCGAGCTCGGCGGCGGGCTGATCATGGCCGAAGCCGTGATGCTGCAGCTCGGCCAGGCGATCGGCCGCCAGCACGCGCACGATGTTGTCTATGATGCGGCGCAGGCGGCGTTCGTCGAGAAGAAATCGTTCGCCGGCTTGCTGGCGGCGGACGCGCGCGTCACCAAGCACATGTCGGCGCGCGAGATCGAGGCGCTGCTTGATCCCGCGGCTTACACCGGGCTGTGCGCGGACATGGCGCGCGACGCTGCGAAGCGCGCGCGGGCTGTTGCCTCTCCCTGATGAAAGGGATAGGTCGATTTGCGCCGCTGGCAAGTCTGCGCAGACAGCGTAAACTTGGCTGCGTGTGCAAATCGGGTGAGGGTCTTCTGGCTCAGGTGTCGCTGGCGTTCCTCGTGGAGAATCCCACTCCGAGCCTCCCCTTTTCAAGCCTTGGAGTGCCGCATTCTTGCGCAGTATCACGGTGGAATGTTTTTCGATCAGGCGAGAAACACGCAACGTCGAGATGGGCGTCGCGGACTGATTGCGTTGCTCCCGCAAACTTTATCTCAGCTCACAATGAGCGCGCCGAAACTGGCCTAAAATTCGCATAGCTACGGCAGTGCTGAGGTCCGTCTCAGGGGCAATGCGTGATCGCAGGCGCGCCCCGCCAGGCACGGCAGCGAAAGAAGATACCGCAGATTCACTCGAAATGATCAGGTTTGGAGGACGTCATGAACGTTCATGCCACGATCGATCTCAAATGGCCCGGTCTTGCTCATCCGAACGGCAGCCCCATTCGCCTGAACAACCAGGATTTCGTGGCTATCGATCGTGATCGGAGTGCCTCATACGAGGCAACCTATCGCCCGCAAGCGCTCTACAATCGTGCAAACGAAGGCTTTCACGCGAACAACGAGTTTTTCCTGCTCCACGAGGTTGCAACCAACCTGCCGATTTACCTGCCTGATACCGGCCCGACCGATTTTCATCTCCACCTTCCGCCGGGCGGTTACCAGCTTGTGCTGGTCACGTCCGGAATGTTCACGTTCGACTACGATGGCCGGATCTACTATGTCGGCCCTGGCTCGGTGATGCTGCAGAGCGCGATCGTGCATCGGCAGCTGTTTTACACATGGTCGGGGTTATCGACTGAAGAGAATCTCAAGACGCCGCAGACGGTCGTCCCGGATGCAATGTCGATGGGCTATTCGGGCAAGTTTCTCGAAGCCTTCATCACCGACCCCACGACATTCCCGAACCCGACGGTCGTAGGCCCGGATCAAATCGACGAAGCCGAAACGCCGCGCGTGGCCTGGAGCCACTCGCTGCATGATCGCCCGGCGGACGCGGGCTTTTGGCTTCAGGAGCCGCTGGAGCTGGGAGCGCTCTACAAGCCGGCCATTGGTACAAACATCGTGTCTGCCGGGCCGGTCTATATTCGCGATATCGGAATCGAGGTCCCCAGCGGCCATCTTACAACTGGACACATCATCGCGACCGACCCGCATGGGCAGTCACTGTTGCCGAAGAGCGCATCGGCCGCCGCGGATACCACCTGTCTCGAGAAAGGTGAGGTCGTTATCTATCGCGTCATTCGCGGCACGGCCGAGTTCAAGGACAGCTCGGAGAAGACGATTGAACTTGCAGCGGGCGATACGGTTACGGCCGGCGGGAAGTCGATAAAGCTTACTGCAATCGGCGAAAACACCCAGGTTCTGCGGCTTGGGTTGCTGAAGGGTATCGACAGCCTTCGCAGCTGGACACCGACGCAGCGCGATGAAATTGATGGCTTGGCTGGTCAAATCATCACACGGAAGGACGTTCGCCCCCTGCGCACTGAAGGCAAGCCGGTGGGGTACTTATACGAATAGGCGGTCGGTTGGACCGCGATCGCTGGTCTAGTCGCGGCGACGCATGTCGCTCGTAGGTCGGCGCGTCGCGCCAAGTGCGCGGCGGGTGACCAAGAACTGGATCCCGATCGCGCGGGAAACTTGCAGATCAGAAAATAGGCAGCGCGCGAAAACGCCGCCTAAAATTCGACCTCGAGCTCCTCGATGTCGGTGGGCTCGAGCTTTGCCGCCGCGATCCATTCCTTCATCTCGGGGATGGCCATGATGAAGCGGCAGTACTCGGCGATGCGGGCGTCGACCTTGACGTCATAGGTCATGAAGCGCGTCACCACGGGCGCGTACATGGCGTCCGCCATGCTGCGCTCGCCGAACAGGAACGGACCGCCGGTCTCGCCGAGACACTCGCGCCAGATCTGGCAGATGCGGTCGATGTCGGCCTGCGCGCGCGACCAGATCTTGAAGCCGGGGAAATGGCCTTTCAGATTGACCGGCAGCGATGCCCGGAGCGTGGCAAAGCCGGAGTGGATTTCGCCTGAGATCGAGCGGCATTTGGCGCGCAGAATGCGGTCCTGCGGCAACAACTCCGCCTGCGGCATCACCTCATTGAGGTATTCGGCTATCGCCAGCGTGTCCCACACCGTGGCGCCGTCGTGGCGCAGGCACGGCACCAGGATCGACGACGACAGCAGCAGGATTTCCGCGCGGGCCGACGGGTCGTCCGGCGAGACGATGACTTCGTCGAAGTCGAGGCCCGCGAACCTGGTCAGCAGCCAGCCGCGCAGCGACCAGGATGAATAGTTCTTGCTGGAAATGGTCAACGTCGCCTTGGCCATTGTTTGCTTCGCTCCCACGCCTACGACACCGTTCAGGTCATTTGAGGCGGGTCGCCAAAGCCACCCTGCCTGCCGGATGTCCGAGCAAACCACGTGCCAATTCGACGGGGATTCAGGCAGTTAGGAGGGAGGCGGTTTGGCGTCGGACTTGCATGGCTCAGGGCCAAGAAGTCCGGGGCGTTACCGTTGATGTTGTACCAGGCATTTCAGAATCATATGGATTTGACCGAGCCGCTGCGGTCGTCGGCGGCCTCGGTCCTCAGCTTCCTCAACATGGTGCCGGGCGGGACGCCGAAGACCGCT
Organism: uncultured Alphaproteobacteria bacterium; assembly: GCA_963763485.1. Lineage (GTDB taxonomy): Bacteria > Pseudomonadota > Alphaproteobacteria > Rhizobiales > Xanthobacteraceae > CAWCKS01. Next base: position 408,281 of record CAVXOW010000006.1, read on the forward strand.
GCCCGCCGCGTTGCGGCCGCGCTCGAACTGGTCACGCGCTCAAAACTGACCTACCGGCGGCCGTCCTACGGCATCGACAAGGTGATGGTCGGCAACCGCGAGCTCGCGGTGGTCGAGGAAGCCGCCTGCAAGACGCCGTTCGGCACGCTGCTGCGCTTCAACCGCATCGGCGCGCCGGTGCAGCCAAAAATCCTGCTGGTCGCGCCGATGTCCGGCCATTTCGCGACGCTGTTGCGCAACACCGTCAAGACCTTGGCTCAGGATCACGACGTCTACATCACCGACTGGCACAACCCGCGCGATATTCCGCTCTGCGAAGGCAACTTTGGCCTCGAAGACTATACCGAGCACTTGATCGAATTCCTGGAGGTGCTGGGTCCGGGCTCGCACATGGTGGCGATCTGTCAGCCGTCCGTGTCGGCGCTGGCAGCAGCGGCGATCATGTCGGAAGACGATCACCCGGCGCGGCCGTCGAGTCTCACGCTGATGGCGGGCCCGATCGATACGCGCATCTCGCCGACCAAGGTCAACGAGTTCGCAACCACCCGTCCGCTCAGCTGGTTCGAGCGCAACATGATCTCCTATGTGCCCGTGCAATGCGCCGGCGCGCTGCGCCGAGTCTATCCGGGATTCGTGCAGCTGACGGCGTTCGTCTCGATGAACCTGCAACGCCACCTCAAGGCACATGTCGAACTGATGGATCACCTCGCCAAGGGCGAGAAGGAGCAGGCCGCGACCATCAAGACTTTTTACGACGAATATTTCGCCGTGATGGATCTCTGTGCCGACTTCTTCATCGAGACCGTCCGCGACGTATTCCAGGAGCACCTGTTGCCGCAAGGCAAGCTGACGTATCGCGGCCGCTACGTGAACCCGAAGGCGATCCGCCGCATGGGGCTGCTCACGGTCGAGGGCGAGAAGGACGACATCTGTTCGATCGGCCAGACTGTCGCGGCGCAGGACCTTTGCACCGGCGTGCGCGCCTACCGCAAGGTCCACCACATGCAGGCCGGCGTCGGCCACTACGGCGTGTTCAGCGGCAAGAAGTGGAACAACGAGATCTATCCGCTGCTGCGCGATTTCATTCACATGAATTCGTGAGGCGCGTTACCCGCACGCGCTTGCCGGTACGGCCGGCGAGACCTAGACTGTTGGCATCCTCGCACGCCTGACGCGGGACCATCGTGCGTCAGCTCATCGATCGTCCTCACGCGTGAGGTCCCATGCCGATCCAGTTCCAGCGCACCGTTCCTGTCTTCCGCATTTTCTCACTGGAGAAGGCGCGCGAATTCTATCTCGATTACCTCGGCTTCAAAATCGATTGGGAACATCGCTTCACGCCGGACGCGCCAGTCCACATGCAGGTTTCCAGGGACGGGCTCGCAATCCAATTGAGCGAACATCACGGCAGCGGCTCGCCCGGCGCGATCGCCTATGTCTACATGACCGGCGTTCGTGAATTGCACCGGGAGCTGGACGCAAAAAACTATCCTTATCTCCGCCCCGGTCTGAACGAGCAGGAATGGGGCATGACCGAGCTGACCGTGACCGATCCGTTTTATAATCGCATCACGTTTGGAGAGCCGAGGTAGGCTCGATCATAGCTCGCATATTTGAGCAGTCATTCCGGGGCGCCGCAGCGAAGCGGAGGCGAACCCGGAATCCATAACCCCGCAGGGGGTATGGATTCCGGGCCTGCGCCTTTCGGCGCATCCCGGAATGACCAACTTTGTTTGCCTGCCTCCGTCACGTCCCTTGCTCCCGGCTCGTCTTGTGGTTTGATCCCGTTTGAGAGGACCGCCATGACACTTGCCATCGCCCTGCCGCGACGCCGCACCGACCTGCTCACGCTGGTCGCCCTGATCGCCACCATGATCGGTGCGGGGATCGCGAACGAGTTCAGCCTGAAGTCGGTAGCCGCCGTCGCATGGAGCGACGGCATCCTGTGCATGACCGATGCGCGGGCCGGCTCCGCCGACCGCGTGATTCCGGTCGCGTCCTACCCACTGGCAAACGCACCCGGCAAACGCGTCACCGTCGTGCGCGTGATCTACGGCCCCGGCGGCTTCACCCGGCCGCACTATCACGCCGGTACGGTGACTGCCTACATCGTGCGCGGCGCGATCAAGTCGCAGCTCGAGGGCGGCCCGCTCGAGACCTTCACTCCGGGCCAAACCTTCTTCGAGCCGCCCGGATCGGTGCACATGGTCTCGGCCAATGCGAGCACGACCGAGGAATCCGAGTTGCTTGCGATCTTCGTCGCCGACGAAGGCGCGCAGCTGACGACGTTTCTGGATTGAGTTCGTCATTCCGGGCTCGCTGCGCTCGCGCCCCGGAATGACGGCCGTTTTTCGCATATCTGGCTCCCCTCCCCGCGTGCTACTCCTTGACCAACCAGTCAGGGAGAAAACAACAAGATGTCCTGGGAGAAGGAAGTCGGCGAGATCGAGCGGCGCAAGCATTTCGCCAAACAGATGGGCGGCAAGGAAGGCATCGACCGCCAGAAGAAGCGCGGCAAGCTGACGGTCCGCGAGCGCATCGACCACCTCGTCGACAAGGGGTCGTTCCACGAATTCATGGGGCTGACCGGCACGTCCCGCTACGAAGGCGGCGACCTCGTTGCCTTTACCCCAAAGGGTGCGGTGGTCGGGACGGCGAAGCTCGATGGCCGCAAGGTGGTCGTCAACGCCGGCGATTTCACGGTGCGCGGCGGCTCGGCGGGCGGCGATCGCGGCGCCATGGGCCAGGAATTGTCGTCGACCCAGCGTGCGCTGGAATGGCGCCTGCCCTACATCCGTCTGCTCGATGCTGCCGGCGGCAGCGTCCGCTCGTTCGAACATATCGGCCGCACTTACCTGCCCGACGGCAATGCCTGGACCATCGACGACGTGCAACTGATGTCGGTGTCGCCCGTGGTGTCGGCGGTGATGGGCTCGGTCGCCGGATTGCCGGCGATCCAGGCCTGCCTTGCGCATTTCAGCCTGATGGTGCGCGGCATCAGCCAGCTGTTTCCGGGCGGACCGCCTGTGGTGAAGGCCGCGCTCGGCTACGACATCACCAAGGAAGATCTCGGCGGCGAGCACATCCATGTGCGCGAGAGCGGCTGCATCGACAATCTCGCCGAGACCGAGGAAGACGCCTTCGACCAGATCCGGAAATTCCTGAGCTACCTGCCGAGCAGTGTTTACGAGATGCCGCCGCGCGGTCCGGTCGGCGACGATCCCGCGCGCGCCGAGCACGAGCTGCTGTCGTTCGTGCCGCGCGACCGGCGCAAGCCTTACGATGGGCGGAAGCTGATCAAGCTGGTCGTCGACAAGGACTCGTTCTTCGAGATCGCACCGGACTACGGCCGCGCCCGCGTCACCGGCCTTGCGCGCATGAACGGCTATCCCGTCGCGATCATGGCCAACAATCCACGGCACAATGGCGGCACCACCGACGTCGCCGCCGGCAACAAGATGCTGCGGATGATCCAGCTGTGCGACACCTTCCACCTGCCGCTGATCTCGCTCGCCGACGAACCCGGCTTCATGGTCGGCCTGCAATCGGAGAAGCAGGGTATCGAGCGCGCCGGCGCAAAGCTCGTCTCGTATGTGTGCAACAGCCGGATGCCGTGGATCACCATCGTGATCGGCCGGCTGTTCGGCGTCGCCGGCCAGTGCCACCACCGTCCGACCGGCATGTTCCGCCGTTACGCCTGGCCGTCGGCGAGCTGGGGTTCAATGCACATTTCAGGCGGCGCGTCGGCGGCCTATCGCGCCGAGATCGACAACGCGCCCGACCCGGACGCCAAGCGCAGGGAGATCGAGGATCGGCTGAACGCGATCGCCTCCCCGTTCCGCACCGCGGAGGCGACCGGACAGGATATCATCGATCCGCGCGAGACGCGCGCCGTGCTGTGCGAGTTCGTCGAGGATGCGCAGCGCATCCTCGCGAGCCAGCTCGGCCCGCCCGCGATTCCGTTTCTGCCGTGATTTTCTCTGGTAGTCGCCTCATTCACGGTCATGGCCGGGCTCGTCCCGGCCATCCACGTCTTCTCTTGCGCATGCGTCGGTGAGACGTGGATGCTCGGCACAAGGCCGGGCATGACGAATGGTCTTCCGCTCGCAGGACGAATTCGCTACCGCTTCACCTGCAACAGCTCGATCAGGTAGCCGTCGGGATCCTTGGCAAAGCCGACGAGATTGCCCGACACCTTGCTCGGTGTCGGCTCGCGCACGATCTCGAGTCTCTTCCGCGCGAATGCGGTCGGCGACCGCCTTTGCGTCGGGCACGCCGAGCACGAGCTTGATCGGATTGTCCTTGTAGTTGCGCTTCGAGCCATCGGTCCAGTGCATCAGCACCAAGCGGGAACCTTTCGAGGTCGTTCCTTCAGGCGAGTAGCCGACAATCACTTCGTCCATGTAGTCGAGCTTGATGGTTTGCAGCTGCTTCATGCCGCAGACGCGGGTGTAGAAGTCGACCGACCGTTTGAGATCGCTGACGCCGATTCCGATTGAACGAAAGATAATGTCATCCACGACCGACTTTGTTGCTGCTTCAGCCTGCGCCATATCGTTTCCTTCCCTGCCTTTCGGCTCTTGTTTGTTGTGGCCATTTTGTTGTGGTCTTGGCTTTCGAAGCGGCTATCGTAACGACAAACACCGGCGCTGGCCAATCGCCTGACGAAGCCGGCCTTGCGGGAAACGCATTGGGAGGCACCATGAAGGTTGCGGGAAAGATCGTTGTCGTCACCGGCGGCGCCAAGGGTATCGGACAGGCGCTGTGCGATCGCTTCCATCGCGAAGGTGCGAAGAAAGTCATCGTCGCTGATGTCGATATCGCCAATGCATCGGTCGTGGCCGAAGCGGTCGATGGCGCCGCCCATCAGTGCGACGTCACCAAGGAAGCCGATATCAAGCGCGTGATCGACGACACCGAGAGCAAGCACGGCCCGATCGAGCTGTTCTGCTCCAATGCGGGGGCGGCGACAGGCTTCAACGTGCTGACCGAGAATACCGCCGGCGACCCGGACGAGGTCTGGACACACGGCTGGAAGCTCCACGTCATGGCGCATGTCTATGCGGCCCGTGCGCTGGTGCCGCGCATGAAAGCGCGCGGCGGCGGCTACTTCCTGCAGACGATCTCGGCGGCCGGACTGCTGTCGCAGGTCGGCAGCGCAGTTTATTCGACGACCAAGCACGCCGCTGTCGGGTTTGCCGAGAACCTCGCGATCACCCACCGCGACGACAACATCCGCGTCTCCATGCTGTGCCCGCAAGGCGTCGACACGCCACTGCTGCGCGGACTTGCCGCCGGGCCGCAGTCGACCGACGGCATCCTGAGCCCGGCGCAGGTTGCCGACGCCGCGATCGCCGGCCTCGAGCGGGAAGCGTTCCTGATCCTGCCGCACCCGGAAGTCAGCGGCTACATGCAGAACAAGATCAACAATTACGACCGCTGGATCGGCGGCATGGCGAAGCTGAACCGAAGCGCCAAGGAGCGGGCGAAGGGGAAGAGGTAGCGCCAGGAGTTTAGACCCTCATGGTGAGGAAACATCTGGCGCGAAAAGCGCAATGTTTTCAAGCGGTAGCGACTTCAGTGTCCGCACAGTGTCCGGACTAGAATAGCCGCTTGATCGAGCCCCGGAAACGGCCGCCCGCGCGTTTTTGCCGCTGCGCCATGCATCACCGAGCGCGCCCTATATCTCCGGCCACGCTTTGGCCGAGAGGTAGTTCTCATGAGCTTCGTCTACCAAGTGGATGCGCGTATCGAGGTCACGCATCTGTTCGCCCAACTGGCTCGTGGCATCTTCGCCTCCAATGAATTCTAAAAAATCAGCCGCCGCATCTATCGCAAGATGACCGAGCGCAAACAGGAATTGAGGGCGCGGCCGATTCCATTTGAGGTTCGGTGTGAACCCGCCGCCTTCCTCCGTCAGGTGGAATTGATACAAATCGTGCCATCTAGTCGTTGTCATGGTCGAACCCGGCGGAAGCGCGGCCCAAGCCGTCGCGTCAGTACTCCGCAGCTTGCATGCGGACGACGTGCCGGTAGTGAATTTCGCCCGTGGCGCGACACAATACGCACAGCGGATATTGGGCAATCATCAGAAATATAGGACGTATCACGAGAATAACTTCGGATGCGCCATTGGTCTCTTTATCATCATTGCAGGGTGGATTTTGCTTAAGGGGCTCGGCTCTTGGCTCGGCCATTAAGCTCGCGCGCCTCCCGGCATCACCGATGCAACCGAATGTCGGAAGGCGCTGCGCTGGAGGCTCCCGTCGACGTAGCGATGCAACAAGATCGCCGCGATCCGGTGCAACGAGCCTTCGCCGGGACTGATCGTCGGACACGGTCGACTTGGTCAGCCAAGCTCCTTCGAGTGCTTCGTGCCAGCAACGACCAAGTAGACCGGCATTCCGTGCTCTCCATTGATCGATGAACTCGCAAAAAGGCGAATTCGAACCACAACGAACTTCTCGTGTGGGGCAAGGCTGAGTTGGTGCATGATGCCACTTGTCGGCGGCGGCGTGTCGGGGTCGCTGCCGATCAAGCTCAGGCGCATTCTCGACGACGCGCGCATGGATTAGATCAAGCAGCAATGGCTCGAAGCCATCCAGACCAAGCTGGGCGACGGCGAAAGCATGCGCAATTTTGGCAAGCATCCGCGAGAATTGCTGGGGTTTGATTGACACGGCCACGTCCGCCGACGCAGCACCGCGCGATCTTTTGAATTTGTCAAAAGCATCGGCTTTCGCGCATCCACGTTGTGTAAAGTGAAGCGAAAATTTCCGTCCGGCTCTCGGCCCGAAAGACAAGCCCGGCGGTTCGAAGCGGGGCAGAACAAGTGTCGACGCGATGAGATATCCGCCGGGACCATCACCTCTTCTTCTCTCCCATCCGGATAGACCAGCATAACCGGGAGATTCGTCTGGCAGTCGTGTCCGCGTTCGCATCGCTGCGCTAGAACGCAGTTGGTAGAACACCGACCTTGCAGCAAAGCCATCGATGTAGCTCGTAATACCGCCGCATCTCGAACAACTCGCTTGCGGCAACACCTGCGTCCCGTTGAGAGAATATGGGACAATGTGTTCATCGCTGAGCCCATTGGAGCCGTCATCGCCGCAGTAGATGCAACGGCCGACCGGTGGATAAGTGACCGGCGGGTCTAGTGGAGCGTAGAACATAGCAGTGCTGCCTCTCAGGCGTGCAGTTGCGCGGCTTCGGCCTCGGCGAGCGCGGCAATCGGGTCGGGCTCGAAGATCGACAAGTCAGCGCGAGCGCAGCGCCAGCCAGAAAAACAAATCGGGCAAAGGGTTAGGCCACTCGCTGGCACTACGCTGCTACTGGCTGTAGCTTGCAGAAATTCCTCATGGTGGTGAGGAGCCCGGCGTAGCGCTCCTTGCGCGAGGCTGGGCGTCTCGAACCATGAGGCCGAGGCGCAGCGACACGGACCCCATCCTTCGAGACGCATCGCTACGCGATGCTCCTCAGGATGAGGAGCAAAGTCCCGGTTAAGGACTACGCCGACTTCTTCGCCCCAATGCGCTCGCGCTTGACGTTGATGCCGGCTTTCACCCGGTCGAACGTGCCGGGCACGATGCCCTCCGAGCGGATCAAGTGCTTCTCGACCTTCTGCGTCGGCGTCCGCGGCAGGAGATCGACGACGCGCACGTAGCGCGGCACCATGAAGTGCGCCATGCGCGGGATCAAAAAACCGATCAGGTCGGCGGGATCGAGCTCGGCGCCGGGCGCAAGCGAGATCGCGACCAGCACTTCGTCCTCGCCAACCTCACTCGGCACCGCGACGGCGGCGGCTTCCTTCACGGCGGGGTGGGCGCACACCTCCATCTCCACCTCAAATGACGAAATATTCTCGCCGCGGCGGCGGATCGCATCCTTCATGCGGTCGACGAAGAAGTAGTTGCCGTGCTCGTCGATGCGGAAGGCATCGCCGGTGTGGAACCAGCCGTTGCGCCAGGCGCGCGCGGTGGCCTCCGGATTGCCGAGATAGCCGTGGTTCATCGCCCATGGCGTGTCGGTGCGCAGGATCATCTCGCCGACCTGGCCCGGCGCGACCTCGCAATCGTTCTCATCGACGAGGCGGACGTCGACGCCCTTGCGCGGCTTGCCGCACGAGGTCAGCGGCCCGGGGTTCGGGCCGTCGAACAGCGGGCTTGAAATCTCCGTCATGTTGAAGACGGTGAAGACCTCGCAGCCGAAGCGCCGCGCAAAATCCCTGGTGTCTTCGGCGAGCGGCACCATGATCACCGACTTCATGCCGTGGCCGAGATCGGTGTCTGCGGGCGGCTGCTTGACCAGGAACGTCGCCATCACGCCGAGCAGCGTGGTCGAGGTCGATTTGGTTTCGCGCACGACGTGCCAGAATTTTCCGGTCTCGAAGGATTCCACCAGCGCAGCCGATGCGCCGAGGATCAGGATGTAGTTCATCACGCCCATGCCGCCGACGTGGAACAGCGGCAGGTTGATCAGGTAGCGGTCGTCAGGGGTCAGATACGGGAACGAGGAGATGCCGGCGCTGTGCAGATGGATGTACGAGGTCAGCACGCCCTTCGACGGACCGGTCGTCCCAGAGGTGTAGATCACCATCTGGGTATCCCACGGCACGATCGGCCGCTCGAGCGGCGCGAGCGCTGATGGCGGCGGCGCCAGCGCGCTGCCTGCGTGAACCTTGCAAGCTCTTGTGCGGCGATGGATCGCCACCGAGCACGACGGCCTGCGTCAGCGCGGAGCAATCGATGTCGGCCAGCCGCTCCTGCAGGTCGGCATGGACGACGATGATTTTCGCCTGCGAATTGCGGATCACATGTTCGAGCAAACGGCCGCGATAGGCGATATTGACGGGGATCGCGACCGCGCCGAGGTAATTCGCGGCGAAGATCGCGCGCACGGCATCGCTGCCGTTCGGCATCCAGATCAGCACATTGTCGCCTTGCTTGACGCCAAGCTGCTGCAGGCCGAGCGCGGTCTGCACCACGGCATCGCGCAGCTGGCGGTAGGTCCAGCTCGAGCCGTCGGGAAACAGCGAAAACACCTTGTCGGGGGTCTCGCGCGCCCTTCGATCGATCAGCAGGCGGGTGATGCAATCATCGGCTGCGGGAATGCGGGGGTCAAAAACCTTCGCTGGCGTGGTGGCGTCCATGGCTGCCCTTTGCTGCATTGCATTATTTGTTTTGAGCGGCGTTTCGTCCCGACGCGAAGACTAGCGCGTTTCTTCGCGGCGCGAAACGGCTCGGCCGCGGACCTGTTGCCGCGCTTGCCGCCCAATTCGCGGACTTGCCTGACGTCGAAACCCCGCTACGCTCCCACCCAAAACAACGACCAAGAACAACGACAACGCGTTCGGGAGGAGAGCATGAACGTCACCCAGGGCTTGAGGCGGATGCTGCAGGTCGATCCGCAGGGGATTGCGACGGTCGACGGCAACCGCCGGCACACATGGGCCGAGCTCGGCGATCGCGTCGCGCGGCTTGCCGGTGCGCTGCAGAACCTCGGCATCAAGGCCGGCGATCGCGTCGCCGTGCTGATGCTGAACTCCGACCGCTACATCGAGCTCTATCTCGGCGTCGCCTGGGCCGGCGCCGTGATCGTGCCGACCAATACGCGCTGGAGCGTGATCGAGATCGAGGACTCCCTGCACGATTGCCGCGCCTCGATGCTGGTGGTCGACAAGGCGTTCGCGGCGATGGGCGTGCAGCTCGCCAAGGCGATTCCCTCGATGACGCTGGTCTATGCCGACGACGATGCGGGCCCGGCGGAAGGCGAAGAACTACGAGGCGCTGATCGCGGCGGGCAAACCAATCGACGACGCCATGCGCAAGCCGGAAGATCTTGCCGGCATCTTCTATACCGGCGGCACCACCGGCCGCTCCAAGGGAGTGATGCTGAGCCACAATAATCTTGTCACCAACGCGCTGCATACGTTGGCCGAAGGCCTGTTCCCGGAGGGCAGCATCTATTTGCACGCCGCGCCGATGTTCCATCTTGCCAATGGCGCTGCGATGTTCGTGCAGCTGTTGAGCGGCGGGCGCAACGTCGTGATCCGGTCGTTCACGCCGGAGGGCATGATGGACGCGGTGCAGGCCGAAAAGGTCAACATCGGCCTGATCGTGCCGACCATGATCCAGATGCTGGTCGACCATCCGGCGTTCGGCAGCCGCGACATGTCCTCGCTGAAGCGCGTTCTCTATGGCGCCTCACCGATCACCGAAGCGCTGCTGGACCGCGCCCTGACCAAGTTGCCCAACGTCGCCTTCCACCAGCTCTACGGCATGACGGAAACGGCGCCGTGCGCCACCCACCTGCACTGGCGCGAGCACACCGGCGAAGGCCGCGCCAAGGGCCGGCATCGCGGCTGCGGCCGCGCCATCATCGGCGTCGAGGTGCGGATCGTCGATGCCGACCACAAGCCCGTACCGCCAGGCACGGTCGGCGAGGTCGCGATCCGCGGCAATAACGTGATGATGGGTTACTGGGAGCGGCCGGAGGAAACCGCAAAGGCGCTGATCGGCGGCTGGATGCACACCGGCGACGGCGGCTACATGGACGAGCACGGCTACTTCTACCTGGTCGACCGCATCAAGGACATGATCGTGACCGGCGGCGAGAACGTCTACTCGATCGAGGTCGAGAACGCGCTGGCGCAGCACCCGGCCGTCGTGCAATGCGCGGTGGTCGGCATCCCGCACGAGCGCTGGGGCGAAGCGGTGCACGCGATCATCGTGCGCAAGCCCGGCGTTGCGGTCGATCCGGCCGAGGTGATCGCGTTCTGCAAGGAGCGGATCGCGAACTACAAATGCCCGCGCAGCGTCGACGTACGCGACGAGCCGCTGCCGCTGTCGGGCGCCGGAAAAATTCTCAAGCGCGAGCTGCGCAAGCCGTTCTGGGAGAAGGAGAGAAAGACGGCGTAACGCCGAATCTGTCATTGCGTGCGAGTAGCGATCCTTCGAACTAGTAATAAAAGGCAGGATATGAGACGAACAATTGTCGTTGCGCTCGGCACGTTGCTTGCGAACGGCGCGGCATTCGCCCAGCTCCCGGCGAAGCCGGTGCCGCCAGCGCCGGCGGGTGTATCGAGCCCGGCCCCGCACATGGCGCCGGCAAAGCCTGCGACCGCATCCACTCCCGAATCCCGCTCGGCCGCGGCGCTGGCGCTGTCCGACGAGCCGACCTTCGATCAAGGAACGGCGCAGCGCATCAAGGAAGCGGCGCTGAGTTATTCCGATCTTGCAGTGCGCGGCGGGTGGCCGGCGATTCCTGCCGAAGCCCGGTTCGCTCTCGGGACGCCCGGGCCGCATGACGAATTGCTGCGGCGACGCCTGATCATCAGCGGCGATCTCGACCCTGAAAAAGCGTCAGGCGCGTACGATGATATCCTCGCCGATAGCGTAAGAGCGTTCCAGCGGCGTCATGGCCTTGCGCCCACCGGCACGGTCACGCCGCGCACGCTCGCTGCCCTCAATGTCACCGTGCAGAAACGCATCAGGCAGCTCGAGGCCTCGCTGGAACGCCTCGCCAACATCGATTTCTCGTTTGGACCGCGCTATGTCGTCGTCAATCTGCCTGCGACGTTCGCCGAGGCGATCGAGAATGACACGGTGGTGCGGCGTTATCGCGTGATCGTGGGCAAGACCGAAAAGCCGTCGCCGACGCTGACCGCCGAGATCACCAGCGTCAATCTCAATCCGACCTGGACGGTGCCGCCGTCGATCGCGAAGACCGAGATTTCGGCGCACATGCGGAAGGATCCAGGATATCTCGAACGCATGCACATGGAGGTGCTCGACGCGCACGAGGCTCCGATCGATCCGCGAAGTGTGGACTGGTCAGGGACGCGGACGCCGAACTTCACGGTGCGCCAGCAATCCGGCGACTTCAACGCGCTGGGCAAAGTCAAGATCGACATGCCGAACGCGTATTCGGTCTACATGCACGACACCAACCAGCGCAATCTGTTCAACGACGACTACCGCTTCGACTCGCACGGCTGCTCGCGGGTCGACAATGTCCGCGACCTCGCCACCTGGCTGTTGAAGGACGTTCCGCAATGGAACCGCGCCGCGATCGATGCCGAGATCGCCACGGGCCGGCAACACGACATTGCGCTGCCGAAGAAAGTTCCGGTCGCGTGGGTTTATCTCACCGCGTGGATGACGAGGGACCAGACGATCCAGTTCCGCAACGACATCTACGACCAGGATGAGCAGCTGCTCGAAGCCACCGCCGAAGAGGCAGCATTCTTCAATCAGGCGGCAAATCATCCGCTGACGGCGCATATGGCGCAGTAAGCTCTGGCAAATGCAGGAGTGACCGCCAATGGCTGGCGTCGCAATGGAGCTTCCACCAGACGTCATCGCAACGCGTGATGGCGTGCTGCGCTTTGTCGAAACCGAGGTCGCGCCGCGCATTCAAAAAAATCACGCGCTGCTGGAAGACCAGCGCCAGCTGTTCGAGGACAATGGACGCTACTCTCGAGGCGTTCGCGAGCTGATCCGCGAGGTTCGCATGCTGTCGGCCAAGGCCGGCTTCTATGGCATGTGTGCGCCGGAGGCGCTTGGCGGCGGCGGGCTCGGCCACCTCGCGTACTACGTCGCGTGGGAGGCGATCTATCGCCGGCTCGGCGGCATGGCCGTGCTGACACCCTGGGTGATCGCGCACTGGGCGTTCGGCCCGAGCCCGCTGTTCACCCAGATCAGCGAGGAAGCGCGCCAGCGTTGCCTCGCCGGCATGATATCAGGCGAGACGTCGATGTGTTTTGGGCTGTCCGAGCCCGGCGCCGGCTCCGACGCCACCATGATCAAGACCCGCGCGGTTGCGACCGGCAAGGGCTGGCGCATCTCCGGGCGAAAGTTGTGGACCTCGAACGCGCCGACTGCGGAATGGTGCATCGTGTTCGCGATCACCGATGCGGCGAAGGCCGAGAAGAAAGCCGGCGGCATCAGCGCGTTCATGGTGCCGACCAGTGCGCCCGGCTTCAACGTCGAGAGCGTCGTGAAACTGTTCGGGCATGTCGGCGGCCACGAAGGCGCGCTGGTGCTGGAAGACGTCGAGGTCGAGCCGTGGCAGCTGGTCGGCAAGCTCGACGACGGCTTTCGCATCGCGCTGTATGGCGTGTCGCTCGGGCGCATCTACAATTCGGCACGTGCCGTCGGCCAGGGTCGCTGGGCGCTGGAGCGCGCGATCGATTACGCCAAGCAGCGCAAAGCGTTTGGCGCTACGATCTCCGAGTATCAAGGCGTGTCGTTCCCGCTGGCGCAGGCCGCGACCGAACTGCACGCCGCCCACCTGATGGGACTCAACGCCGCGATGCTGATCGACCAGGGCGATCGCGCGGTGAAGGAGCTGTCGATGGCGAAGGCCTACGCGGTGCAGGCCGGCTTTCGCGCCGTCGACCGCGCCATGCAGACGTTCGGCGGCATGGGGCTGACCAACGAGGTCGGCCTGGTGCACGCCTGGCAGGACCTGCGCATCGTCAACATCGCCGACGGCACCAACGAAATCCTTGCACGCACGATCGCGCAGCGGTTGTTTGCAGGCGATCTGGATTTGTAGCGCTATATCAGGATAAGGAAAGTGTCATGATCTATGAACTGAGAACCTACACGCTAAAGCCCGGCACGGTCGCCGACATGGTCAAGGCCGCCAGCACGGTATCGCACCCCATCCGCGGGGATGACTACGGCAAGCTGGAGGGCTACTGGGTGACCGAAATTGGTCCGCTCAATCAGGTCATGCATCTGTGGAGCTATAGCGATCTCAACGAGCGCACCAGATTGCGTGCCGAACTCGCAAAGAACGCGCGCTGGAACAGCGAGTATACGCCGCTCATTCGCCCGCTGCTGATGCGTCAGGACATCCGGCTCTTGAACGGAATCATCGCGCCGGTCGCCCCGGCCATAAGCGGCAACGTCTACGAATTGCGCAACTATCGCGCCAAGACCGGCGGTGCTGTCAGGCAATGGCTTGAGATCTTCACCGCCGCGTTAAAACATCGGGAAAAATATTCTAAGATCGTCGGGCTTTGGCAGACCGAGGCAGGGCAGCCGAACGAAGTCTGTCACATCTGGGCCTACCCCGATCTGAACGCACGGGCCAAGGCGCGCGCCGATGCCGCCAATGATCCGGGCTGGAAGGAATTCCTCGGCAAGAGCGGATCATTCCTGGACGAGATGCATTCGACGATTATGCTGCCGGCGCCGCACTCGCCGCTGAAGTAAGACAGAACAGACAGGACTCGCAAATGCCAACCTCGACCAGGGCGCATCACATCGACCCGGCACGCGCGATCCTGCCAGTTCCCGAGCCAAACCTGACACCGGACGAGCTGGTCGCGCGCGCCGCGGCACTGCGACCCTTGTTGCGCGCCCAGCAGGATGCGAACGATGCGCGCGGCAGCTATTCCGACGAGCTGCACCAGGCGTTTCTCAAGGCCGGGCTCTATCGCACCATGCAGCCAAGGATGTTCGGCGGCTACGAGTTCGGCGTGCCGACGTTCTACAAGGCGATGATGGAAATTTCGCGCGGGCATCCCGGCGTCGGCTGGTGCCTGACGCTGTGCGCGTCGCATCCGTTTCTCATTGCCTCGCACTGGGGCGAGCAGGCGCAGCGCGACTTCTTCGGTCCTACCGGTCATTTCACGGCCCCTCACCGTCCGATGCCGATGGGCACCTGCACGCCGGTGCCTGATGGATATCGCATCAGCGGGCAATGGAATTATTGCTCGGGCATTCCCCATGCCACGCATTTCATCGGCGGCGCGTTCCTGAAAGACGGCCAGGAGCCGCCGAAGGTCGTGCAGGTGGTGCTGCCGCGCGGCAGCTACACCATCCTCGACGACTGGGGTGACGACGCCACCATGGGCATGCGCGCCAGCGGCTCGAACAGCGTGAAAGCGACCGACGTCGTCGTGCCCGAGCATCACGTCGTCACCGTCGAAAATCTCGGCGCCAAGCCCGATGACATGGTCAATGGTACGCCGGGCACGCGGCTGCATGGCAACCCGATGTATCTCGGCCGACTGATGGGCCCCTATCACGCCTCGCTGGTGTCACCGATCGTCGGCGCCGCGCGCGCCGCGCTCGACGAATACGAAGACATCATCCGCGCGCAAAAGACGATGCTCGATCCGACCATCCTGCGCGCCGACAATGCCGACTTTCAGCGCTTCTTCGGCGAAGCGCTGGCGCTGACCGATGCGGCGGAGGCGATCGTGCTGCAAGGCTGCGAGCGCTACATGGACTATTGCCGGCGCTGGGCCAAGGACGGCTCGCCGATCACGGTCGAGGAGAACTTGCGGCTGTGGACCATGATCCAGCAAGGCGGCCGGCTGGCCTGCGAAGCGGTCGAGCTGTTGTTTCATACCTCAGGCTCAACGGCGACCCGCAAGGGCAGCCGCATTCAGCGCTACTTCAACGACGTTCAGATGTATCGCTCGCACATCTCGTCGCAATTCTCGGTGTTTGCCGGCATCATCGCCCGCGCGCATCTCGGCAAGCCGACCGGCTGGCGCGGCCTTTAACAGACGATCCGCACACGATAACCCTTCGGAGGAGACAATGGCGCAGCAGGACGCGATAAGTTTCGCCAAGCGACCCGAGACGATCGGCCAGGCTGATGTCGACCAGGCCACAGACCGGCGCCGAATATCTCGCCTCGCTCGACGACGGCCGCGAAGTCTATATCTATGGCGAACGCGTCAAACAAGTCACCAAGCACCCGGCGTTTCGTAATACCGCGCGGATGACCGCGCGCCTCTACGACGCGCTGCACGATCCGAAGATCAACGGAAAAATCATCACGCCGACCGATACCGGCAATGGCGGCTTCACCCACGCCTTCTTCAAGGCGCCGAAGTCGATGGAGGATCTGCTGCAGGGTCGCAGCGCGATCGCCGAGTGGGCGCGGCTGACCTACGGCTGGGCCGGCCGCTCGCCGGACTACAAGGCGGCGTTCCTGGCGAGCCTCGGCGCCAATGCCGATTTCTACGATCCGTATCAGGCCAACGCGAAGCGCTGGTATAAATTCAGCCAGGAACGTGTGCCATTCATCAACCACGCCATCATCCATCCGCCCGTCGATCGCGACCGGCCGCCGAACGAGGTGGCCGATGTGTGCTGCCATGTCGAGAAAGAGACCGATGCAGGACTGATCATCTCGGGCGCCAAGGTGGTCGCGACGGGGTCGGTGCTGACCAACTACACCTTCGTCGCCCACCACGGCCTGATCCCGCTGCAGGACAAGAATTTCGCCGTCGTGTTCATGCTGCCGACCAACTCGCCGGGCGTCAAATTCATTTGCCGTACGTCGTATGAAATGACGTCGACGGTGATGGGTAGCCCGTTCGACTATCCCTTGTCGTCGCGGCTCGACGAGAACGACGCCGTGTTCATCATGGACAAGGTGCTGGTCCCCTGGGAGAACGTGTTCGTCTACGGCGACATCGAGAAGGCCAACAACTTCTTCCCGCGCACCGGCTTCCTGCCACGCTTCGTCGTGCACGGCTGCACGCGGCTTGCGGTGAAGCTCGACTTCATCGCGGGCCTGTTGCTGAAAGCCGTCGAAGCCACCGGCACAAAAGATTTTCGCGGCGTGCAGGCCAATGTCGGCGAAGTGATCGCCTGGCGCAATCTGTTCTGGGCGCTGTCCGACTCCATGGTGCGCGATCCAAAGCCGTGGATCGGCGACTACGTGCTGCCGAATGTCGATCCCGGCAGCGCCTACCAGATCATCGCGACGATGGCCTACACCAAGATCAAGTACCTGATCGAGCAGACGGTCGCGTCAGGCCTGATCTATCTCAACAGTCACTCCAGCGATTTCAAGAATCCGGAGATCCGCCCCTATATCGACCGCTACATGCGCGGCTCCAACGGCTACAAGGCGGAAGACCGCGTCAAGCTGATGAAGCTGTTGTGGGACTCGATCGCCACGGAGTTCGGCGGACGCCACGAACTCTACGAGATCAACTATGGCGGCTCGACCGAGGAAATCCGCCGCTACGCGCTGTTCGGCGCGATGGGCTCGGGCAATGCCGACCGCTTCAAGGGCTTTGCCGAGCAGTGCATGGCCGAGTACGACCTCGACGGCTGGAAGGTCCCGGACCTGACCGATCCGGGCGAACTCAGCTATCACGCCACGCGCCGCAGCTACTGATGACGAAGGCCAAGCCCGCCGCCGAGATCGACCTCGCGCTGCTGCGGCGGGTGATGGGCAGTTTTGCCACCGGTGTCACCGTGATTGTCGCGGAAGCAGGAGGTGAAATCCGCGGCATGACGGCGAACGCGTTCCTGTCCGGTTCGCTCGAGCCGCCACTCTGTGTCGTCAGCATCGCCAAGCGTGCGCACATGCACGCTCACCTCGCGGCGGCCGGGCGGTTCTCGGTCAATATCCTCTCGACTACGCAAGAGGATCTTGCACTGCATTTCTCGGGACGACCGGCGGCGAGTTTGCCACCGGCGTTCCAGCACCGCGATGGCGTGCCGCTGCTACCCGACGCGGCGTCGCAGCTGACGGCCGACGTTGCGGCGACGCACGACTGCGGCGACCACACCCTGTTCGTCGGCGCGATCCGCTGGATCGCCGCCAACAACCGGACGCCGCTGGTCTATCACGCCGGCCGATTTGCCTCGCTCTTGCCGCGCGAGGAGACCGGGCCGCTGCTCGAGTTCTGGTGAGTTACTTTTCGACGGAGCATGATCTTTTCGGAAAACCGGTTCCCACCCCGATCAAGTCGAGGGCATGCTTTTCCGGATCATGCTCTAGCTCACCTTGAGCACGGCCTTGCCCGGATATTTGCGATCGACGAGCTGCTGCGCGATCTTGGCGACGTCGGTCCACGACGCCTCGACATCGATGTGCGGCACGAGCTGCTTCTGCTCGATCAGCCGCAGCAGCACGGCGAGGCCGGCGCCGGCCGGCTCGGTGCGCACCAATTCGTCGAACAGGATCAGGCCGTAGAGTTTTGCGCCGCCCTGGCGGAAGAATGCGCCGCCTTCGAAGGTCGTGGTCGGAGCTTCCGAGACGCCGAAGGTCACGCAGGTGCCCGCCGTGCGCAGCATGGTCAGCGCCGAGGCCAAGGTGGTGCCGCCGACCGAGTCGAGGATCAGGTCGTAGGGACCTGAGGCACGCGCCGCTTCGAGCGACGACCCCACGATCACACCACCGGTGCAGGATTTTTCAATCAGCGCGCGCTGGTCCTCGCGCCGAACGTGGCCGTAGACGATCGCGCCGGATAATTTGGCGAGCTGCACCGCGAGATGGCCGACGCCGCCGCTCGCGCCATCGACCAGCACCTTCTTGCCCAACAACAGGCCGCCCTTGCGCAGCGCATGCAGCGCGGTCAGTCCCGCAACCGGCAAGGTCGCCGCCTGCGCGTCGGTGACCCCTGCCGGAATTTCCGCAACCGAAATCGCCGGTGCGCGAATGCGGTCCGCCCAGGCGCCCGAACCCAGCATGCCGACGACGCGCGCGCCAACCTTCGGGCTATTGCCCTGCTGCGCGGCCTCTTCGACGACGCCAACAAAATCCCAGCCCGGCCGCCAGCCATCCTCCGCCGACATCGCGCGCTTGATCTCGCCGCGATTGAGCGAGATCGCCGTCAGCTTCACCGTGACATCGGTCGGACCGCGCGGCTGGATCGGCGCCGGCGCGATCACCAGCTTGCCGGGGCTCTTGTTATCGACGACGACGGCGCGGACTTGTTCGGACGCAGGCATGCAGGCTTCTCCCCATGAGTTTTTGTCAGACCCGTTGACCCACATAGCTAGCCATATGGATCGAACCGGCAAGGGGAGACTTGCAAGGATTATTTCGTCGTCAGCACCGCGTCGAGCGCCACGGCACCCTTGCCCTTCGGCAGCACGACGAACGGATTGAGGTCGATGCTGTCGAGCTTGTCGCCGGCTGCGGCGGCAAATTGCGACAGCGCGACGAGCGCGCGCGCCAGTGCGTCGAGGTCTGCGGCTGGCCGGCCGCGCCAGCCATCGAGCACTGCGCGCGCCTTGATCTCGTCGATCATGCGATGCGCCTCGGCAAGGCCGAACGGCGCGAGACGGAAGCTGACGTCGCGCAACGCTTCGACCAGGATGCCGCCGAGCCCGAACATCACGACGGGCCCAAACACCGGATCACGCTGCACCCCGAGAATGCATTCGACGCCACCGGAAATCATCGGCGCAATCATCACGCCGTCGAGCTTTGCCTTCGGCCGCGCCGCGGCCGCCTTTGCCATCAGCTTGCCGAACGCATCGGTCACCGCGGCCTTGTCGCGCAGATTGAGCGCAACGCCTTCGATCTCGGTCTTGTGCAGAATGTCCGGCGACACGATCTTCGCCACCACCGGATAGCCGAGCGACTCCGCAGCAGCCGCAGCCTCGTCCGCCGTTTTCGCCAGCTTGTGTGGCACCATCGGCAGACCGGCAGCGCTCAGGAGCGCCATCGCCGCGACCTCGCTCAAGGCACCCACGGGCAATGTGACCGCCGCGCCTTTCGCCGGCGTCTCGTCGTTCCCCTGGTTTTCCGCAAAACGCGCCAGTGCCGCGACCGCGCGCACCGCACGGCTCGGATCGGCAAACGCCAGCACATGGCCGGCGTCGAGCTTCTTGTGCAGCTCCGGCGTAAACAGGCTGGTCACGGCGATGACGCGGTCCGGATACTTTGCGCGCATGTCGCAGGCGAGTTGCACCAGCGTCGGGCCGTTGGCGGGCGACAGGCCGGCGGCAGCCTGAAACGACACCAGGCTGTCGTAGTTGCCGTCCTTCAGCATGAGTTCATAGGCGAGCGGCTGCAACTCGGGGTCGCTCGTCACCTGTCCGGTGACGTCGACCGGATTGCGCGCCGATGCAAACGCAACGCGGGCCAGAATTTTCTTCTGCGCATCTTCCGGCAACGGCCGCGCGTCGAGACTCGAGCCAGCAGCGGCATCCGCCATCAACACGCCGGCGCCGCCCGACACCGTCAGCATGCCGATGCTGTTGCCGCGCGGCAGGCCGGCGACGGAGACGGCATAGGCGACGTCAAAGGCCTCTTCGATCGTGCCGGCGCGATAGACGCCGAACTGCCTGAACACCGCGTCGTAGATTGCGTCGGCGCCGGCAAGCGCCGCGGTGTGCGACGCGGCCGCAGCGGCACCAAGCTCGGTGCGGCCGACCTTGACAATCACAACAGGCTTTTTCGCCTCGCGCGCCTTCTTCAGCGCGGCGATCAAGCGCGCGCCGTCGCGGCAGCCCTCCATGTAGGCCAGCACGACTTTGGTGTCGGCGTCATCGACCAGCCAGTCGAGGCAATCGGCGAGCTGCACATCGGATTCATTGCCCGTGGTGATCCAGTGGCTCAAGCCGACGCCGCGCTCGCGTGCCAGCGAGTAGGCGAAGCCGCCGAACGCGCCGGACTGGCTGACGAGACCGACGCTGCCGAGCGGCGCGGTGCCGGTGTTGGCAACCGGGCTGAAGGTGGCATAGACGCCGCTCGCGCCGCTCATCACGCCGAGGCAATTCGGCCCGAGGATGCGCATGCCGCTTTGCCGCGACAGCTCGGTGAGCTTCGCCTGCATGCGCGCGCCCTCCTCGCCGACCTCGGCGAAGCCGGAGGAGAACAGCACCACCGCCTTGACGCCCGCCTTCGCGGCATCGGCCAGCGCATTGAGCACGCCGACGGCCGGCACCGCGACCACCGCAAGATCGACCGGCAGGCCGATCGCCGAGACGGTTGGGTAAGCCTTGAGTTCCTGGATTTCGCTCTGCTGCGGGTTGACCGGATAAATCGGCCCCTTGAAGCCGAGCCGCTTGAAATAGGCGACCGGCACGCCGCCGATTTTCGTCGGCGTGCTCGAGGCCCCGATCACCGCGACCGAACGCGGCCGGAAGAACGAGTCCAGGGAATGCGGCTTGGCGTCGGGCATTGGTTTCGCCTTTAGTTTGGTTTGCGCATGATCTTGTCCGAAAACCGGTATCCATTTTTCGGGATCATGCGCTGATTAGCTGGCGCGAAGATAGTGGCGACTTTCGCCCGCGACCTCGTGCGGTTCAAGCCGGAACAACGTGCGCAGATGGACTTCGTCCGGGCCATCATAGATGCGCATCGCGCGCGCCGCGGTGTAGGTGGCCGCGACCGGCGTATCGTCGGTCACCCCCGCTGCACCGAAGATTTGCACCGCGCGATCGGCGATCGCGCTGTAGCAGCGCGCCACCGCGACCTTGATCATGGAGATTTCGCGCCGCGCATCGGCATTGCCCTGATCGAGCAGCCACGCCGTCTTGTAGACCAGAAGCTTCGCCTGCTCGAGCTCGATGCGCGACAGCGCGATGTAATCCTGGATGTTGGCGTAGTCGCCGATCGGCCGGCCGAACGCCTTGCGGTTCGCGGCGCGCTCGCGCATCAGCTGCAGCAGCACATCGCAACTGCCGAGGCTGCGCATGCAGTGGTGAATGCGCGCGACGCCGAGCCGGGCCTGCCCCATCGCAAAGCCCGCGCCCTCCTCGCCGAGCAAGTTCGCCCGCGGCACCCGCACATTGGTCAGCTTCAGCTCGACCGGTGCGCCGCCGTCCTCGCCGCGGCCGAAGATCGGCAGCGGCCGCACGATCTCGAGGCCCGGCGTGTCGCGCGGCACGATCACGATCGAATGGCGATGCCCGGCATCGGCCTCCTGATCGGTGACGCCGACGACCAAAACCATCTTGCAGTCGGGATGGCCGGCGCCGGAGATGAACCATTTGCGGCCGTCGATCACGTAGTCGCCGCCGTCGCGCCGGATCCGGGTGCGGATGTTGCGCGCGTCGGACGAGGCAACATCGGGTTCGGTCATGCCGAACGCGGTCCAGATCTTGCCGTCGAGCAGCGGATCGAGCCACTGCCGCTTCTGCTCCGGCGTGCAGAATTTCTGCAGGATCTCCATGTTCGGCACATTGGGGGCATTGCAATTGAACACGATCGGCGCCCACGGCAGGCGGCCCATGATCGCGGCAAGCGGCGCGAATTCGAGATTGCTCAGCCGCGTGCCCGGCTGGTCCGGTTTCAGGTCAGGCAGCCCCATGTTCCACAGGCCGCGGCCGCGCGCTTCGCGCTTGAGCTCATCGAGAAACGGCGGCGCCGTGCCGTGCTTCGCCACATGCGCCTGCCATTCATGATTGCGCGGCAGCACTTTCGCGCGAAAGAACTCTTCCATCTGCTCTTGCAGCGCGAGGCTCTGTTCGGAGAATCTGAAATCCATGGTCGGTGTCCCGTCAGGCTTGTGCGGGTTGGCACGCCGTCGATTGCTGCGAGGCCTGGATCACCGCGAGATCATCCTCGCGGCGCTGGATCATGCGGATCAGCGCGATGCCGGTCGGTGACGGGCTCTTCACCGCCGTCTGGTTCTCGGCGACTCGCGATGACGGCGGATAGAGCGTTACGTCGAAGCGACGATCGGGCAGCTCGCGGTCATCAAGCACGAAATAGTTATCGGTGTTGTGCGCATAGAGCGACAGCGACCAGTAATGCCCGGCCGGCGGCAGGTTGCCCTGCATCCGCAACGGCCCCCTGGCGAGGTCGTAGACGCAGCTGGAATAGACGAGGTCCGGCGAAGGCATCACGATCTGGCGTGCCTTGGCGGTCGGGGCACGCCCGTGGAAGAAAACATTGCTCGCATTGTTACGCATCGTCAGCAGCCGCTGCTCGGCCATGGTCATCAGCCGGATCGGCACCTGCTGCAGGACGACACGATAGGTGATGAAGCCGAGGACGAGACCGGCAACGAGACCGAGCGCGATGATCATGCGGCATCCCTCCGCGCTGTGAGGCGTCGCACGGTCGGCATTTTCACGCCGCCGAGATTGTTCAACACCGCATCCGACGGATTATAGAGCCGCAAGGTCAGCGACAGCTTCTTTCGCATTGCCCGCCGACAGCCAGTTGGCGCCGTGCTGGTTGCGGCTGATGACGATGCGGTAGCTGCCGTCGGGATTGAACACGACATTGTCGCTGTGCACGGAGTAGCGACGAGCCGGATTGTCGATCAGGAAATGGTCTTCGTCGTACAGCGTGAACGACCACCAGCGGCAGTCGAACGGTTGTCCTGATATCTCCCAGTCGCCATCGGGATCGAGCGGCGCGCCGGTGTCGTCCTGATGGCAGAAGTAATAGACCGTCTCCTTGCGATCGAGCGCGAGGATACCTGAGATCGCGATACGCGCCCGGGTCAGCGCGTTGGCCGCCTTGCTGCCGGCCAGCGTGTTGATGGTCCAGGCGCCGACATGCAGTTCGTCCGGATTGTTGCCGCCGGAGAGCCGCAGGCGTTGCCGGGCAACGAGCGCGCCGGCCGCGACGCCGGCCAGCGCGAGCAGCATCGCCACAACCATTCCAATCGCTGAGTGATCCCACATACGGTAACTTTCGCGCGCGATTTATCGTCGACGATCTGGCATCACACCGGCACCAGCGGCGGCACCTGTTCCTTCTCGCCGGGCAGGAATTGCAGCGGCTCCCAGCAGCCATAGCGCGTCAGGAGGTCCTTGAGACGCTCGCGCGGCTCGCCTTCCACCCTGGCCAGCGCATCCTTCAGCCACAGCAGGCAACGCCGCTTGTAGGACCGCGTCGGGTTCGGATAGCTCGTGCCGTTGTGATTGAAGGTATACGGGTTGGTGCGATCGGCGATCGCTTTCGCATTGGCAACGAGGAACGGCAGGTAGGTGTCGCCGGCGAGTTTGAGCAACGCAACGGCGCCCGCCCCGAGCGGCTCGCGCGGATCGCGCCAGTCGCCTTCGACGCCGGAGGCATCGTCGAGGTCCTGCACCCATTGATAGGTCCGCACCGCGTCGCGACGCATGATCACCGACGGCGTCGGATCGATCGCAAGTTGCGACAGCTGGCCGTAGAGACCGAAGTCGCCGATCGAGGGCCGGCCGCCGAGGAAGAAGCGGCTGTGCTGGACCTGCAGCTCGACCGCCTCGAGCACGCGGCGATAGCCTTCATGCCACAGCGGGCGGTTACCCGAGAGGTCGCCGGCGCGCGCCAGCATCTTGACCTGGCGGTTGCGGAAGAAGGTCACGATCTCCTCGAACTGCGGGCCCGGCATGGCGCCGAACCAGCCCGCCATCTGCCGCCGCGCGCAGAACTCCTGATCGACCGGCTCCGCCCAGCGATAGTCGAACATCGGAAACACCAGCCATTCGTCGGCGATGTCCTCGAACAGCAGGGCAAGGAAGCGGTCGGCCGGATCCGGCGGCAGCACGCTCCGCGCGTCGGGATGGCGCTCTTCCAGCGCGAGAATCATCGGCGTCGAATCCGCCCAGTAGCGGCCGTCCGGCAGCTGCATCACCGGGATCATGCCTTTGGCCGCCTTGGCCAGTTCGCCTTCCGGATCCTGGAACTTCGGCGGTACAACCCAATTGTGTGGGATGCGCCGATAGCGCAGCACCGCGCGCAATTTGAAGCTATAAGGGGATCCAGGCCCACCAATCACCCGGTACCGCCCGTCCATGATGCGCTCCCTGATATTTTCGCATTCTTTTGTGCAATATTATTGTTTCAGGCCGGGCTTGTAAAGTAAGCTCCCGGCAGCGCAATCCCTCACGTCGAACGCAACGAGCCCCGATGTCGTCAACCGAGCCCGATCTCGCCGCCAATGTCGATGGCCGGCGCCAGCGCACCCAGATCACGCGCAAGAACATCATCGATGCCGCGATCGCCCTGCAAAACGAGGGCAACATGCGCCCCTCGATGCAGCAGATCTCGGCGCGCGCCGGGGTATCGCTGCGCACCGCGTTCCAGCACTTCCCCGAGAAGCATCAGCTGACCCATGCGGTGCTCGACGAATTGACGCGCGCGTTCCGGGTCGATCCGCCGCCGCCGGAGCTTGCCACAGCATTCGGCGCTGGAGGCCCGCATCAAGCGCTTCCTCGACATCCGCAGCCGCCAGCTCGAGGCGCTGACGCCGCACCGGCGCGCGTCGAATGCGATGATCGCCAACGTGCCACTGCTGCAGAAGCACCGATTGAAGGTCCGCAAGCGTTACCGCGAGGTGGTGGCGACGTGGTTTGCGGCCGAGCTCGACCAGGTATCTGCGGAATCCCGCTCGAAGTGGCTGACCGCCATCGCAACACTGGTCGACTGGGAGATGTGGCAGTCGCTCAGGACCTATCCGACGCGCAGCATCGCCGAGTGCAGGGGAGCGCTCGAGCTGCTGCTGACGGCGGCGCTGAATGCGCTCGACGCCGAGGCCAGGCAGAAATAGCCGCGGCCCGGCGTCGCGACGGCGAATTCATAAATCTTCCTGATGAAGATATCACAAGCCAACAGATAAACTTGGTGCAAGGATTTGCCGGTGGCGACCGCGCGCCCGGCAAGAACTCCGAACGCCGGAAGCCGCCGCGAGCGACAGCGAACGAGGCGCACACCGGGATAGCGCCCCCGCACGGCGGGCGCCGCAGCAAAACTGTTTGCACTACTTTATGAAATTTATTACCGTTTTGGGATGACGGCTGGCCGCGCGGCCAGCCCAACTCAAACACCTAAGAAACGACAAAACAGAGGGACGAAACGATGGCCATTGGGTTTGGCGCGAGCTATCGCGGCCTCATTGCGGCCGCCGGCCTCATGGCCGTGGCGGCGTTGACGACGACCGCTCATGCCCAACAGCCGCGCAGCGGCGGCTCGCTTTCGATCTCGATCGAGTCCGACCTGCCGACGCTGGACCCGACAGGCTTTGCCTCGTTCAACGATCGCGAAGCCGGCATCATCCTCTACGACACCCTGCTCGACATCGACCCGAAGGGAAAGATCGTCCCGCATCTTGCCGAGAAGCTGGATGCCGCGCCTGACGCGACCTGGTTCAAGGTGACGCTGCGCAGCGGCGTGAAATTCCATGACGGCACGCCGCTCGATGCGGCAGCGGTGGTCGCGCACTTCAAGCGCATGATGGATCCGAAGAACCGCTGCCGCTGCATCAGCGATCTCGCGCCGGTCGACACCGTGGAAGCGACCGGGCCGCTGGAAGTCACCTTCAAGATGAAGACGCCGTCGGCGCCCTTCCCCGCCGTGCTCGCCGACGTCGCCGGCATGATCGTGTCGCCGGCCGCCGTCGAGAAGTACAACAACGACCTGTCGACCCATCCGGTCGGCACCGGACCGTTCATCTTCAAGGAATGGCAGCGCGGCGCGCAGATCGTGTTCCAGCGCAATCCGAACTACTGGGGCAAGGTGCCCTACCTCGACGAGGTCGTGCTGCGGCCGATGCCCGATGAACAGGCGCGCTACGCCAGCCTGCAGGCCGGCAATCTCGACGTCATCATGAATGCCGGGCCGCGCGACGTCATCGATGCGCAGCAGAACAAGAAGTTCACGGTGATCGATCCCGGCAGCCTCGCCACCGTGTTCGTGATGATCAACACCGGCGCACCCGACGTCTCCGACGTCCGCGTCCGACAGGCGATGGCGTATGCGCTCGACCGCGTCGCGATCAACAAGGTCGTCAACAAGGGCCTGTACAAGATCGCCAACACTGTGTTCGGCACCGGCCTGGCCCCGCACGAACTGGTCGACGGCTATCCGAACTACGATCCGGAGAAGGCGAAGAAGCTGCTGGCCGACTACGGCAAGCCGGTGAAGATCAAGCTCGCGATCGCCAACTTCCCGATCGCCGTGCTGAGCGCCCAGATCCTGCAGCAGATGTGGAAGAAGGTCGGTATCGAGACCGAGATCGACCAGTTCGAGCAGGTCCAGCTGATCCGCGCCGCCGGCCTGAAGGATTATCAGGTCATGCTGTACCGGTGGGCCGGCGGCGCCGATCCCGACAGGAACGTCTACCAGTTCTTTCACTCCAAGGGCGTGGTCAACCGCACCGCCTACAACAACCCGGAAATGGACAAGCTGCTGGACGAGGCGCGCAGCACGACCAACACCGAGGCGAGGCTTGCGCTCTATCACAAGATCAACAACATCCTGGCGCGCGACCTGCCCTACATCCTGCTGAACTATTTTACCAACTACGCGCTGGCTGCGCCGTCGGTGCATGGCATCGTCGGCGTCCCCGACG
Source organism: uncultured Alphaproteobacteria bacterium (assembly GCA_963763485.1). Taxonomy (GTDB): domain Bacteria; phylum Pseudomonadota; class Alphaproteobacteria; order Rhizobiales; family Xanthobacteraceae; genus CAWCKS01. The sequence goes on from CAVXOW010000006.1 coordinate 435,291, forward strand.
GGTTGATCCGCCTGCCTTCGGTCTGGAAGGACAAATGATCGGATCGCAGGCGCTGCGCCGCCTTGCCAATCAGCTCGTACTGCTTGTCGCGGTGGTCCTGGCGGCCACCGCGCTGACCTTTGTGGTCACCGAGGTGCTGCCGGGCGATGCCGCAATCGCGATCCTCGGCGATACCGCAACGCCGGACCAGATCGCCTCGCTTACGCCAACCGAACTCGGCCTCGAACGGCCGCTGGTCGTGCGCTATGCCGACTGGCTCGCGCACGCGGCGCAGGGCGACCTCGGCCGCTCCTATCGGACCCGCGAGAGCATCGGCGCTGATGATCGGGCAACGGCTGCCGGTCACCGCCGAACTGATCCTGATCACGCAATTGATGGCACTGTTGCTGGCGATGCCGGCGGGCGTGCTTGCCGCCTACCGCGCCCGTTCCGGGATCGATCATGCGCTGGGCGCGCTGTCGATCGCGTTGTTGTCGACTCCTGGCTTCGTCATCGGCATCGGCCTGATCTACTGGCTGTCGGTATCGGCCGGCCTGTTTCCGGCGTCCGGCTATAACCGCCTCAGCGAAGGCCTCGGCGCCAATCTGCGCAGCATGTTCCTGCCCGCACTGACCCTCGCACTCGCCGAATTTCCCGTCTACATGCGCGTCCTGCGCGCCGACATGATTGCGACCTTGCAGCAGGATTTCATCCTGGTCGCTCGCGCCAAGGGGCTTGCGGTGCGCGACATCCTGATCCGCCATGCGCTGCGGCCATCATCGCTTTCGCTTGCAACGGTCGTCGGCATCAATCTCGGCCGGCTGGTCGGCGGCGCCGTGATCGTGGAGAGCCTGTTTGCGCTGCCCGGCATCGGCCAGATGATGGTCAATGCCGTCTATCAGCGCGACAATTTCGTCATTCAAGGCGTTGTGCTCGTCGTCGCGGTCGGATTCGTCGTCATCAATCTCGTCGTCGACATGATGTATGCGGTGCTCGACCCAAGGGTGCGTCATGGCCTCGGTCGCTGAACCAGCGGTGCCGGCAGCGTCGCAGCCAGAGCGGCCGCGCACGAGACGCCGGATCGGCATCAGCGTGATCATTGCCGCGGCCTGGCTTGTCGCGCTTACCATCGCTGCGGCGCTCGCGCCGCATCTCGGGCTGCAGAGCCCGTTCGACGGCGACCTGCTCGAAACGCTGGCGATGCCGTCATCGGATCACCTCCTCGGCACCGACAGCCTCGGCCGCGACACCCTCGCCCGCCTGCTCTATGGCGGCCAGGTGTCACTCACCGTCGCGCTCGGCAGCGTCGGCATCGGGCTCTTGGTCGGCGGCGCGCTCGGACTGGTCGCGGGCTATTTCGGCGCCCTCGCCGATCGCGTGATCATGGGCGTGATGACCGTGCTGTTGTGCTTCCCGGCGCTGATCCTCGCGATCGCGCTGATCGCGAGCCTGGGACCGAACGTCGCCAACGTCACGCTTGCGATCGGCATCATCTTCGTTCCGGCGTTCGCGCGCATTACCCGTGCCAACACCTTGAGCCTGCGCAGCCGCGAGTTCGTGCTCGCAGCGGAGGCGCTCGGCGCGCGGCTGCCGCGCATCCTGCTGCGGGAGATCCTTCCGAACCTGATGCCGGCGCTGCTATCGTATGCCGTGGTGATGCTCGGTGTCGCGATCCTCGCCGAGGCAGCGCTTGGCTTCCTCGGATTGTCGGTGCGGCCGCCGCAGCCGAGCTGGGGCGGCATGATTGCGTCCGAGCGGGCCAACCTGGCCGACGCGCCGCAGGCCGTCTTTATCCCGGCGGCGTTCCTGTTCTTCACGGTGCTTGCCATCAACCTGCTCGGCGAAGCGCTGCGCCGCATCTTCGACATCAGGGCGCAGACGCTATGACCGATCCGCTCCTGAAGGTCCGCGATCTCGCGATCCGGTTCCAGTCGCCGCGCGGGCTGGTTCACGCCGTCAACGGCGTCAGCTTCGATCTCATGGCCGGCAGGACGCTGGCGATCGTCGGCGAGTCCGGTTCCGGCAAGACCGTGCTGTCGCGCGCGATCCTGCGCCTGCTGCCGGAGAAAACCACGCAGCGCGCAGGCTCGGTGCTGTTCGAGGGCACCGATCTCGCCGCGCTCGACGAGGCGAGGTTGCGCGACTATCGCGGCCGCGACATTGCGATGATCTTCCAGGACCCGATGTCATCGCTCAACCCGGTGATGACGATCGAACGGCAGATCGGCGAAGTGCTGAAGCTTCACCTCGGCCTCGGCCCGAACGAGCAGCGCAGCCGCACCATCGAACTGCTGGGCTCGGTCGGCATCGCCGCCGCCGAACAGCGGCTGAAGGAATATCCGCACCAGCTCTCCGGCGGCATGCGCCAGCGCGTCATGATCGCGATGGCGCTGGCCTGCCGGCCGAAGATCCTGATCGCCGACGAGCCGACGACCGCGCTCGACGTCACCATCCAGATGCAGATCCTGGTGCTGCTGCAGCGCCAGCAGCGCGAGACCGGGATGGCAATGATCTTCATCAGCCACGACCTTGCCGCCGTCGGCGGCATCGCCGACGAGGTCGCGGTGATGTATGGCGGCCGCTTCGTCGAGCAGGCGCCGACCGACGCGTTCTTCGCGGCGCGCCGCATGCCCTATAGCGACGCGCTGCTGCGCGCGCGCCCCAATGCCTTTGCCGCCCGTGGCGCCCGGCTGGAGGCGATCCCCGGGCGCCCGCCCGATCTCACCGCGCTTCCCGCCGGCTGCTCATTCGAGCCGCGCTGCACGCGCTCGATCGAGACCTGCCGCGTGCAGCAGCCGCCCCTCAACAGCGAGGGCGACCGGCGCTACGCCTGCTGGCACCCGATACCGGGGGCCGCATGACGAATTCGCAGGCGCCCGCGCTGGAAGTATCGAGTCTGGTCCGCAGCTTTCGCCGGCCCGATGGGCGCGTTGTCCGCGCGGTCGACGAGGTCTCTTTCGACCTTCAGCACGGCGAGACGCTGGGTCTCGTCGGTGAATCCGGCTGCGGCAAATCCTCGCTTGCCCGTGCGCTGATGCAATTGCCGCCGCCGGAGTCCGGCAGCGTCAGGATTTCCGGCGAGGAGATTACGGGCTTGTCGCTCGCCGAGCGGCGCAACCTGCGCCGCCGCCTGCAAATGGTGTTTCAGGATCCGATCTCCTCGCTCAACCCGCGGCGACGTATCGGCGAGATCGTCGCCGAGCCGCTGACGATCTGGAACGAGGGCGACGCGAGGAGCCGCGAGGCCAGTGTCGCCGCCGCGCTGAACGAGGTCGGCTTCGAGCCTGGCACCGTGCTGGCGCGCCGGCCCCATGAAATGTCCGGCGGGCAGTGCCAGCGTGTCGCGATTGCACGCGCCCTGATCCTCGAGCCGACGGTGCTGGTGCTCGACGAACCGGTGTCGGCGCTCGACGTATCCGTGCAGGCGCAGATCCTCAATCTGCTGATCGACGTGCAGGCGAAGCGCTCGTTCAGCATGATCTTCATCAGCCATGACCTCGCGGTAATCCGCAACATCTGCGACCGCGTCGCCGTGATGTATCTCGGCAAGATCGTCGAGATCGGCAAGACCGAGGACGTCTACCGCGATCCGCGGCATCCCTATACGCGCGCGCTGCTCGGCTCGGTGCTGGCGCCCGGTCAAAAGCTGCCCGAGCAGGAAGTGTTGAGTGGCGATTTGCCGTCGCTGCTCAATCCCCCGAGCGGCTGCCGCTTCCGCACCCGGTGCAATCGCGCGAGCGAAGTGTGCGCGACCACGCCGCCGGCATTGTTGGCCTCGAGCGCGTCGCACCTGACCGCCTGTCATCACCCGTATGAGCCGGCGCAATAGCGCGTCCCTGTCCGGCAAAGCCAAAAAAGGAATCTTTCGCAAATGTCTGCCCCCGCCACCTATCGCGTCCTGCGCCTCGACGAGCTTAGCGTAAAGCCCAACCGCGCTGAGGAAGTCGCTGCAGCTGCCCGCGCCAACGGCGTACAAGGTTGCCAGCTGACCGGGATCTGGCTGCCGTTGATCGGCGTCAGCATCAACACGGTGACGATCGCGACGAACTGGATGCAGGACCCGCCGCTGTCGACAAAGGTCGCGCCGGCGACAGATGCGATCGTCGCCACGCGAACACGCTTGTTCGACGTGCTGGCACGCGGCCAGAATGCCTGCGATCCGGCCAAGGGCGGCATCTACACCCATCGCTGGTTCGTGACGAAGACCGGCGACGTCGATCACCTCACGCAATCAAGTGTCGATGCCTGGAAATATTCGGAGGCCGATACCGAGATGCGGATTGCCGGCTTCTGGCGATTGCGCGAACCGAGCAATGACGATACCGCAACGATCCTGATGATCGTCTACTACCCCGACCTCACGGCCTGGGAAGCGAGCCGGTTCTGGAAGCCGAAGCCGACGGGCGCAGACCAGCCGAACCGCGACGTCTGGGGCGGGATGTTCCGCAAGCGCCGCGACATCACCTTGAATTCATGGGTCACGGTGCATCGGCCGGTGTAACGGCGATCGCTGTCAAAAAGGAGACCAGAACCATGGCTCACAATCTGCGCGAGGTCGGCGACGCCTGCTGGTGCTCGTTCAAGTTTCCGGAATGGCAGCGGGCGATCGGGGACAGCCAGTCGGTCGAGGTCGCAAAGGACATCGTCTACATCGCAACGCGCGGCGTGGTCGGCAATGTCACGGTGGTGCGCACCAGCGAAGGCCTTGTCGTGTTCGACACCGGCAGCGGTTCGACCGCCCGCAAGGTCTACGACACGCTGCGCGCCTGGGATCCCTCGCCGGTCCATACCATCATCCTGACCCACGGCCATGTCGATCATGTCGGCGGCGTCGCCCTGTTCGACCAGGAGGCCAAGGCCCGCAACGAGCCGCCGATCCGTGTCATCGCCCAGCGCAACATGCCCTCGCGTTTTGCGCGGTACGTCGCAACGGCCGGCTTCAACACCAACATCAACGGCCGCCAGTTTGGCGTGCCGGACTTCAAGTGGCCGACCGCGTTCCGCCAGCCGGACCTGACCTATGACGAACAGCTCAAACTCACCATCGGCGGCGTCGCGTTCGAGCTGAACCATGGGATGGGCGAGACCGATGACCACACCTGGACCTGGATCGCCGATCGCAAGGTGATCGTCTCGGGCGACTTCGTGATCTGGGCCGCGCCGAACTGCGGCAATCCGCAGAAGGTGCAGCGCTATTGCAAGCCGTGGGCCGATGCGTTTCGCGCCATGGCCGCGAAGGGCGCGACCGCGCTCGTTCCCGGCCACGGGCCGGCGGTGTTCGGCGCCGACCGTGTGGCGACGCTGCTCGGCGATGCCGCGCAATTGCTCGACACCATCCACGACCAGACGCTCGTCCTGATGAACGAGGGCAAGACGCTCGACCAGGTCGTTGCCGGCGTGAAGATGCCGATCGATTTGTTGTCGAAGCCGTACCTGCAGCCGACCTACGACGACCCCGAATTCCTGGTGCGCAACATCTGGCGACTGTATGGCGGCTGGTGGGACGGCGATCCCGCGCATTTGAAGCCGGCGCCTGCATCAACACTCGCCGGCGAACTGGCTTCGCTCGCAGGCGGCGCCGAAAAACTTGCCCAGCGGGCGCGCGAGCTTGCCGAGCGCGGCGAACTGCGGGTGGCAGGACACCTCGCCGAGTTCGCTGCAAAGGCAGCGCCGGACAACGTCGCTGTTCACACGACCAGAATCGCGGTCAACCGGATGCGCGCGGCGGCCGAGTCGACGCTGATGGCGAAGGGCGTCTTCAACGCCGCGGTCCGTGAATCGCAGGCGAGTTGCCGATCCCGACGCGCTCGCGGCGGCACCCCGGCGCAACGTCGACATAGGATAAGCCGCCAAATTCTCTTTTTTGTTATACGATCGGCTCTTGTCCGGTCGCGCGGCCTCGCGCATTCGTCTTGCAACTCGCCGCCGGGCCACGCATCATCGGCGGTAGCAACCGTAACAACGGAGGTTCGCCTTGGCCGGTTCGGAATGGACGTTCAAAACCGCGCGCGAGCTGTCGAAAGCGCTGCTCGCCAAGAAAGTCTCCTCCGTCGAACTGACGCAGGCCGCGATCACCCAGATCGAGACGCATGACGGCAAGATCAACGCGATGTGCGTGCGCGATTTCTCGCGTGCGCTGGAAGCGGCGCGGGCGGCCGACGACGCGATCGCCAAGCGCGCGTATCGGCCGCTGAGCGGCATCCCGATGACGGTGAAAGAGTCCTACAACATCGCTGGCCTGCCCACGACCTGGGGTTTTGTGCCGCAAAAGGATTTCATTGCCAAGGAGGACTCAGTCGCGGTCGCACGGGTCAAGACCGCGGGCGCCGTGATCCTTGGCAAGACCAACGTGCCGGTGGGGCTCGCCGACTGGCAGAGCTACAACGACATCTACGGCACAACCAACAATCCCTTCGATGTCGGCCGCACGCCCGGCGGATCGTCGGGTGGCTCATCGGCGGCGCTTGCCGCCGGTTACGGTCCATTGTCGCTCGGCTCGGATATCGGCGGCTCCTTGCGCTCGCCGGCGCATTATTGCGGCGTTTACGCCCACAAGCCGACCCTGTCAGTAGTGCCAGCGCGCGGTCATACGCCGCCGCCATTCCCACCGCTGCCGTTCGAAAGCGACCTCGCCGTCGTCGGCCCAATGAGCCGCTCGGCATTCGATCTGTCCGATCTGCTCGACGTCATCGCTGGACCTGACGAGATCGACAATGGTCGCGGCTACCGGCTGTCGCTGCCGGCGGCGCGCCACACCGATCTGAAGGATTTCCGTATCCTCGTCATCGACACCCATGCGATCATGCCAGTGGCGACGAGCGTGCGCGGCGCGATCGACAAGCTCGCCGGGGGACTCTCCAAGGCCGGCGCCAAGGTCGCGCGCGAAAGCGCGCTGATGCCGGACATCGGAAATTCCTCGCGCCTCTATATGCGGCTCTTGCTGTCGTTCCTGGCGGCGAATTTCACGCCGGAGGCGCACGAGAGCATGAGGGCCAACGCTGCGAAGCTGAAGTCCGACGATGTGAGCCTGACCGCCGAGCGGCTGCGCGGTGCAGTGATGAGCCATCGCGAATGGGTGCAGGCCAATGCCATGCGCGTCGGCTTGCGCGCGCAGTGGCGCGCGCTGTTCCGTGAGTTCGACATCGTGCTCTGCCCGATCATGCCGACGCCCGCCTACCCGCACGATCACTCGCCGGACCAGAACGCGCGGCGCATCGTGGTCGACAACCAGGAATTCCCTTACACCGACCAGCTGGTCTGGCCGGGTATCGCGACCTGCCCTGGCTTGCCATCGACAGCGATCCCGGTGACGCTCTCGCCCGATGGCCTGCCGATCGGCGTGCAGTTGGTCGGACCCTGGCTCGAAGACCGCACCCCGATCAGGCTCGCCGAACTGATCGAGCAAAACTTTGGCGGGTTCGTGCCGCCGCCGGGCTTCGCCTGAGAATCCGCAAAAGAGAAGGACTTGATGGATGACGGCCCTGCCGCCGGACTCGGCGTTTGACCCAAAGCAAATCCTCGACGGCATCCAGCGCTGGGTCGAAATCGAAACGCCGACCGAAGCACCCGAGCAGATCAACAAGCTCGCGACCATCGTCGCCGACGGCTATCGCGAACTGCCGGCAACCGTCGAACGCATCGCCGGTACCGACGGCCGCGGCGATCATCTCGTCGTCCGCTCGAACTGGGGCCAGGACAAGCCGGGCATCCTGGTGCTGAGCCACCTCGACACCGTGCATCCAATGGGTTTCATCAAGCGGCTGCCGTTCAAGGTCGATGGCGACAACGCCTACGGCCCGGGCATCTATGACATGAAGGGCGGCGCCTATCTCGCCTATCACGCCTTCAAGCAGATCTGCCTGCACGACAAGACGTCACCGCTTGGCATTACCCATCTCTTCGTCTCCGACGAGGAGATCGGCAGCCCGACCTCGGAAGCGCTGATCACAAAACACGGCCAGGGCGCCAAGCACGTGCTCGTCACCGAGCCGGGGCGCGACGGCGGCAAAGTCGTGACCAGCCGCAAGGGCGTGGCGCGGTTCGACGTTTATGTGAAGGGCGTGCCGGCACATTCCGGCACACGGCCCCGCGACGGCCGCAGCGCGGTCGGCGAGCTCGCCAACATCATCCAGACGCTGCATGCGATGACCGACTTCGATCGCGGCGTCACCGTCAATGTCGGTGTGGTGCGCGGCGGCACCAAGCCCAACGTCGTCGCCGAAGAGGCTTTCGCCGAGGTCGACCTGCGGGTCCCGACAATCGCCGCGGCGGACGAATATGTCGCAAAAATTCTCGGCCTCAAGCCGAAGATCGATGGCGTCTCAATCAAGGTGGTCGGCGGGCTCAACCGGCCGCCTTACGAGAAGACTAATTCGGGCGCGGCGCTCTACGAGCGCGCCCGGCAGCTTGCGGGCGAACTCGGCTTCGATCTGCCCGATACGTTCACCGGTGGCGGCTCGGATGGCAATTTTACCGCGCCGTACACGGGAACGCTCGACGGCCTTGGCGTCGATGGCGACGGCGCACATACCGGCCACGAGCATATGTACATCTCGTCGATCGCGCCGCGCACCAAGCTGCTGTATCGGCTGTATCAGACGTTGAAATGAATGCGTTTTGTAGGATGGGTAGAGCGCAGCGAAACCCATCGTTGGCGGAAGAGAGTTGTGATGGGTTTCGCTTCGCTCAACCCATCCTGCGGCTCTGACGTCGATCGGCTTACGGCCGCAGGTAAACGTAGCCCTGCGACTGCAGTTCGGCGATCCGCACCACGCCGCCCTCTTCGGCCGCGGCAAAGCCCGGCAGCAAATCCTTCAGCGTGATCTCCTGCGCCTTCATGGTCTTGCCGCAAGCCGCGAGCTGCGTGCCAGCCTTGGCAAACTTCGCGACGCGTTGCGTCACATCGGGATTGGCTGATGCGGCGTGGAACGCCTTGAGCGCCGGCCCATGAACGACGAGCGCGATCGTCACCTTGTCGGGTCCGCCCATCCCGTCAAAGTGGTTCTGGATGTTGCCGAGCACGAACACGACCTTATCGAGGTCGGCCAGATGGTAGACGACTTTTCGCTTGTCGGGAGCCGCGCCGAGCGTGTCTGCCCGCGCCTGCGTCGCGCCGAATGCAAGTACGGCACTTATTGAGGTCAGCGCCGCGCCCAACAGCCCGCGTCGATTGCTCGACATTGCCATCTCCGAAATTACTTGTGGCGTATTGCGGCAAGTTCCTTGCGATCAGTCACCAGTGACTCGCAATCCTTGATCGACGTCCGGTCGAGGCGGAAGCTCTTGTCGTCGGCGCCGGAAACCAGGTCCTGCGCCGCGTCTTCATCATAGTTCCTGTCCTTCCAGATGCGAATGCGTTCGAGCTTGACGATCACCGACTTGTCGTCTTTCGCCAGCGATACACCCAGGCCGCCGCCGTCGCAGTCGACGCCGCAGCCGAGCACTGCCTCGTTGGTCTTCTCGTCGGTGAACTTGCCGTGGCCGCAATCGCCGCTGGAGTCATAGTTGCCCGACTTGTTGCGGTATTTCACGCCGAGCCGGAACGAGTAGTTGATTTCGTTATCTTCGGGGTACTTCTGCGCGGTCAGCAGCAGCTTCATGGCGCTGACCTTCTGTTGCGGATGCTCGGCGAGATGCTCGGAGTCGTAGGAACGGGTGAAGCAGGCGTAGGTCGTCTTGTCGAGGCTGACCGGACCACCGAACACGCGTGTGATGAATTCGTCCACGACCGGCGCATTGGCCGCGGTCTTCTGGGCTTCCGCGGTCGTGCCCTCGGCGTGCAAGGTGAAACCCGACAACGCCAGCACAAGTGCTGCACCGGCGAGCTTCAATCCAGCGGCAAATTTCATGTTCATGCGTCCCTGGCGCTGCGTGACCGATATCACGCATTTGTCGCGCCGGCAGGGCAGCACGTTCAAACCCGAAGAGTGCTCGGCCGGCTAACGTTAGGATGACGACTTCGGGACGACGAAGCCGATGACGATATTCTCCGGCTCCTGCTTGAACTCCTTGCGGATCGCGGCGCGGACCGCCTCCGCCAGCTCCGGCATCGGCTTCCCCTCAACAAGCCGCGGATACGTCACTGTGACCTGGCTCAGGCGGCCGTTGGCCCAGTTGAACCCAATGCTGGGCTTCAGCCCGGTGGACGCCTCAAGGTCAGCTTCCGTCGCCTGCGCGGTCTTAAGAGCATCCTTGGCCGAGTTGATGAAATCGCAGCCCGCAAGGGCCAGCGCCAACGCAACGATTGCGGCCAGCCTGACCATGCGCGCCCCCTTGCGTCTTCGTTAACGCCCGCGGAACACAGGCTTCCGCTTCTCGACGAAGGCCTTCATCGCCTCCTTGGAATCCTCGGTCTTGCCGATCTGGACCGTCATGTCCTGCTCGTAGCGGTAACCGTCACGCAGGCTCATCTCCTCGATCGCATTCAGCGATTGCTTGAACAGCTGCGCTGCCAGCGGCGCCTTCGAGGCAATCTCCGCCGCCATCTGCATCGCGACCGGCATCAGCTCATGGGCCGGTACGCACGCCTCGACCACGCCCAACCGGTACAGCTCGGGGCCGGGAACGCGGTATCCAGTCAGCGCCATGCGCCGCACCCGGGAATGGCCGAACAGCCGCATGGCGTGACGGCCGCCGCCCATCAGCCCGACGTCGATCTCGGGCATGCCGAGCGTCGCATGCTCTGAAGCGAACAGGATGTCGCAGGAGGCGGCGACCGCAAGGCCAGCGCCAAGCGCCCCGCCGTTGATCGCGGCAATCACGGGCTTCTTGCACTCAACGATCGCATGGTAGCTCTCGCGGGCGCTGCGCAGGTGCTGGCGCTGGCCGGCGAGCTGCGCCGCCATCTGGCCGCGTGCCTTCAAATCTGCGCCTGCGGAGAACTGCTTGCCCTTGCCGGTCAGAACGACGGCGCGAACGTTCTCGTCATCCGAGAACAAATCGAACGCCAGCGCCAGCTCGTCCTGCAGTAAACGGCTTTGCGCATTGACCGGTGGGTTGTTCATGGTCGCGACCGCCACATAGTCAGCAATCTCGACCTCAAGCTGCTCGAACTTGTAGGTATCGGACACCGCGCACTCCTCCCTTATGTTTCTTGTTCTGCGCTTCTTTGCGAACCTCTAGTTCAGCTCCGCCAGGAGCCCCGCCATCAGGCGGCCGCGCTCGGCGAGGCTCGCGACCACGATGTGCTCGCCAAGCGTATGCGCGCCATTGCCACGCACGCCGAGCCCGTCGAGGGTCGCCAGATCCATCGGACCGGTGAAGTTGGCGTCGGAGCCGCCGCCGGAGCTTTCGTGCTTGAGATCAACGCCGATCGTCTTCGCAATGCGCTTTGCGACCTCGTACAGCGCCATGGTCTTGGCGTTCGGCTCCCACACCGGCCGCGTCACGCCGCGGGTGACGATGAACTGGCCGTCATTGGCGTCGCGCTTCGACAGCGCCAGCATGCGCTCGACGCCGCGGTCGAGATCCTCCTGACGCTTGGCCATCGACAACGCCTCGCCAGCGCACGAGCTGGAGACGCAGTTGACCCACTGACCGCCATGGATGACGCCGACGCTGAAGGTGCAGGACTTCGTGGTCATTGATTTCGATCGCCGGGATCATGTCGGCCATGATCCGGATCGCCGAACGCCCTTCCGACAGCCGCGCCCCGGCGTGGCTCGGCCGGCCCAGCGCCTCGAGATTGAACCGCGCAATCGCGTAGCGGCCGGACACCACGCCGCCGTTGGCGCGTGCCGGCTCCGGCACCAGCACATATTTGTGTCGCGCCGCTTCGGCCTCGATCAGGTCGCGCGTGCTCGGGCTGCCGACTTCCTCATCGCTGGTCAGCAGGAAGGTGATTGGCAGCGCGATTTTCGCCCCGATCCGCTGCAGCTGCCGGATTGCTTCCAGCGCGGCGTAGTTGCCGCCCTTCATGTCGAAGATGCCGGGCCCGTAGCAGACATGGCCATCGCGCCGCCATGGCAGCTGCTCCAGGGTGCCGACCGGATGCACGGTGTCGAGGTGACCCATGATCAGGATGCCCGGCTTGCCAGCGTCTCCGGTCGGAAAGCTCGCGCGAACGCAATCGCCAAAGCCCATCCGGCCGGCGATGCGCTCGATCCGCGCGCCCAGCAGGGCCATATCGCGCGAGGCAAGATCCATCATGCGGCCGACACGACCCGCATCCCAGGTCGGGCTTTCGCACTCCACCCAGGGCCGCAAGCCGCTGAGCATCGCGTCGGTGTCAAACGTCAGTTCGTTCACGTTCATGTCAGCGACCCCGTCAAAGCGTTAGAGAACCATTTGCGTCTGCGTGACGACAGCGACGAGCTTGCCCGCGTCAGTCTCGAGCCTCGTCTGCCAGACCTGGGTGCGGCGCCCGCGGTGAATCGGCGTCGCTGTCGCCCTGATCGTCGTGCCCGCCTGCGCCGGACCGACGAAATTGGTCTTGCTCTCGATCGTCGTGGTGCCGGCGCCTTCCGGGAGATTGATGACCGTCGCCGCCGCGCCGACGGTGTCGGCCAGCGCCATGATCGAGCCGCCATGGATGATATGGTTCATGGTGCAGAGATCCTCGCGCACCACCATGGTCGCCACTACGCGATCCTTCTCGGCCTCGATGAACTTCACGCCCATCAGCACGGCGAGCGGCATCGGCTTGGCATTGAGCAGTTCAAGTGGAGTCATTTCGCTGATTTCCTCGTCGGCTTGTTGGTGAAGACCTCAGGAAAGCACAGCCCGCGGGCCATCGCTGTCGGCAGACCTCACGGCGCTCCGGCGACGACCAGCGAAAGCCCGAAATCAGTAAGGTGATGCAGGGCCTGGTCGATACCGATCAGCCACCAGAACCACTGGCTTTGCCCCTGCTTGATGTCGAATGTCGCGACGCAAAATCCCTTGGCGCGGTCGATCGTGATGTGAATGAGGAAGTCGACCAGCCCGAGATACCAGAAGCGCGGCGCCACCAGCGTGAAGATTGCGGTCGCCATGGCGCCGTGGATGGCGCAATGCGCGAGCAGCGGCAGCGCCCAGCCGGTCTTGGCGTCCTTGCCCATCGCCATCCACGAATTCTGCAGGATGAAATCGGCGATGACGTGCTTGACCGTCAGCACCAGCATCCAGGCGATGAGCGGCGCGACGGCAACTGTGGTCGGGATGGCGGGAAGCATCATCGGGATGCCCGTGACTTCAATGAAGCGAATGGCGCACACAGGTGATGATCGCTGCAAAGTTCATCGGCACTAGCCCGCCAGCTTGTTTGGTCGGAGATAGTTATTGCATTTTTGTGCGCTCATTGCACGCGCAGCGCGAGATCACGTCATGCTGAGAGCCTGTTCGATGCTGCAGCGCGGGTCTTGATTTCACCGATAATCTGGCGCAGCCAATCGTGATCCGCGCCACCCTTCGCAGCAATACGCGCCCCTGCAACCGCGCCGCGCAGCTCCGGCAGGTCGAAACGCGCCTTCGAATACCGGCTTGACCGGATGATCGATGATCACACTGCGCGGCGTGACGTTGCGGCGATCGGCACGCCGCGTCCCGTAAAGAACAATGCCGTCTTGCAACCTCAAGCGCGCGCCGAACCGTTAATCATTAACAGCCTTCGCAGCGCAAGAACTGCCGCCGTTCCAACGTTGACGGCCGCAGGCCGCGCGGGCAGTTTAGGCCGAGAAACCAGACCGGCGGCCCGGCATTGGGTCGAGACCGGCTGGTGCAACAGCTTTGCATGTCGCCACGCTCTTTGTCTTCGCTGACCTCCCGCTTCGTGGCCATGACAGTCGGCCGCGGCATGACGCTGCCGTCCTATCTCGCATTGACGCTCGGGTTGATCGGGCTCGTCATCCTGACGTTCGACCCGAAATATGAAGTCGCGCACCATTGGGTCGAGAGCCTGTTGTGGCTGTGCCAGGCGTTCTTCGCGCTGGAATGGATCATCCGTTTGCGCGAGGCCGCGCGCACCGAACAACTCCGCAAGTACCTGCCAAGCGGCCGCGGCGTCATCGACGCGGTTGCTGCGCTCGCCGCACCGATCGCGGTGATGGCCGGTGCGCATCCGCGAACCGCCTGGCTGCTCGCCGTGCTGTGGACGCTGAAGCCGGTGCCGGAGATCGCGGGCCTGCGGCAGTTGCGGCGCATCTTCGCGAACGAGGCGGGGCCGCTGGCAAGCGTGTTCCTGTTGTTCCTGATCCTGGTGTTCATCGCTTCGGCCGCGATCCATGTGCTCGAGCGCGACGTGCAACCCGAGCAGTTCGGCACCTTTCCCTCCGCGCTGTGGTGGGCCGTCGTGACCATGACGACGGTCGGCTATGGCGACGTCGTGCCGATAACGCCTGGTGGGCGGTTGCTGGCATCGCTCGTGATGATTTGTGGACTTGGTGTGTTCGGCCTGTGGACCGGTATTCTCGCGACCGGCTTTGCCGCGGAGACCCGCCGCGCCAACTTCATCAAGACCTGGGAGACGGTCAGCAAGGTGCCGTTCTTCAGCCAGCTCGGACCGGCGGCGATCGCCGACGTCACCCACATGCTGCGCACGATCGAGCTGCCATCGCGCACCATGGTGATGCGCCGCGGTCAGGTCGGCGACTGCATGTATTTCATCGCGTCCGGTGAGGTCGCGGTCGAACTCACGGGCAGGCAAATCCGGTTGACCGACGGCGCCTTCTTCGGCGAGTTCGCCCTGCTCGGCAGCCCTATCCGCACCGCGACCATCACAACGACCCAGCCGTGCACGCTGCTGGTGCTCGATCTCGTCGATTTCCGGATGTTGATGGCGAAGCATCCCGACTTGGGACAGACGATCGATGCGGAGGCAAAGCGCCGCGCGGCAGAAAATGCTGCCGCGGCGCAGCAGCAAGTAACGATGCCTTAAGCTTGCGCATGATCCGGAAAAGTGGACGCCGGTCTTCCCTCGCGACAAACCCGAAGCGTTTGCGTGGAGATCATACGCAATCAAGAACTGGCAGCGGCGGCCTTGAGCGCTGTCGCGGCCGTCGCGTACCCGCCGCGCGCCCCATCGATGAAATGCACGTGATCGGCGCGCAGCGGCGACGGCGTGAAGCACGTCATCATTGCCGCATCCTGACGGTGCACGCCGTAGCGCGCGACGCCGTTGGCGGCCGCTTGCGCCAGCCGCCCCTCGAGTTCATCGGCGAGCTCGGGCGTGCAGTCGAGGATCATGCGCAAGCCGTCGTCGTACTTGCGAAAGTCGGAGTTGGCGACGACCTGTTCGACGTAGGTCTTCGGCACGAAGCCGCCAACGCTGACGCCGAGGCGCATGATGAGATAAGACATCAAGGTGATTGCCAGCACCGATGCGCGCCTGCGAAACAACGAACCGCCACGCAACGTGCGCGCCTCGAGATCCAGTCCCGCAGGGGGCCAGCCGAACGGAGGCCCGCCCGCCGGGATCGGCCGGCCGGCGTTCGGGGTCATTTCAACCAGCGCAATGACGCCCTCGGTCAGCTTGCGGAAGGCAGTCGGGTCGCCGCCCGGCGCCGGCATCACGATCACCGAGAGAATCAAGCCGTTGGCGGCCGGGATTTCTTCGAAGCGGCAGGACAGGCCCGTGAGATCGGGCAACACGTCGGGCGGCGACGGCAGCACGGCAAACTCGCCGCGCTTCATGGCCGCTTCCGCCCAGCCGAGACCGCCGCCGGAAAACATCGCGTAGGAGACGTTGGGCGATGGCGCGAACCGCGCCACGCGAACGTCGAGACCACGGGCGCGAACATCCGAGATCGGGATCAACGCAACGCGCATGTCGAGATCGAGATCGGTCTTGACCCAGGTCGCGGTTGCCGCCAGCGCCTCACGGGCCCGGGCAACGTCGCCAGCCGAGACTGCAAAGCTCGCACCGTCACCACCGAACACGAACGGAAATTCGCGCTCGCCCAGCGCATTGGTCACCGCGGCAATCACCGCCGCGCCGGCCATGTTGACCGACTTGTATTTCTTTTCGGCGATCGCCTTGGTCGACTGCACGATATCGGCAAGCCCAATCGTCCAGTCGTCGGGCAACGGAGAATAGAGCGCATGGTCCATCAGGCTACCGAAGCCATCGACCACCGGAAGACCCTCGTAGAAGCGGTCCTGCTGGGCAGGTGAGTTCATGACCGATGCGCTCCGCTATTCATTCCAACCGCAAGGCTGGCCGGCTCAAGGCGCGATAGTAGCGGCGATTTGCCGCAAAATTCAAACCGCAAGGTCCGCTTCGTCCAAGAGTCCTGAATGGGCAAGTCCCGAATGGGCGAGACGTGCGTCCGACGTATCGGATACGTCGAAAACGCGATAGGGTTTCACGTTATTGACCAGCACGACCGGACCGATGTCGGACGAAGCCGTAACTTCCCGAACGCCGCCCGCCCTGACCCGCGCATTGCGTGGGGTCGGTGTGCGCCAGGTCCGGCTGTTTAGCGGCGTCATTCTGTTCGCTTATCTCATCAGCCATTTCTCCAATCATGCGCTCGGTAACATCTCGACCGACACCATGAACGCGGTTCTGCAGTACGAGATCTCGTTCTGGCGCAGTTGGCCTGTGACCGTCGTGCTGTCGCTGGCCGCGCTTGCGCATATCTCGCTCGGCATCTGGGCGCTCTACGAACGACGGCAGTTTCGCTGGACCTCCGTTGAGGTCACCCAGCTGGTGCTTGGCTTGAGCATTCCGGCGCTGTTGTTCTCTCACCTGGTCGGCGTGCGCGTGGCGGCCTCGCTGTTCGGCCACGAAAAATACTACGAGCAGGTGCTGTTCGGTTACTGGATCGCCCGCCCCTACATGTCGACGATTCAATATGTCGCGCTGCTGGTGTCCTGGACCCACGGCTGCATCGGCCTCTATTTCTGGTTCCGCATGAAGTCGTGGTTCAGGATGGCCGCCCCCTTCCTGCTGTCGGCAGCGGTGCTGTTGCCCGCTGTCTCGATGCTCGGTCTTTATCAGGGCGCTCGCGCCATCATCGACGCCAGCGACGACGCCGATTGGCGCATCGAGAACCTGGCGAGGCGCCATGTCGGCACGCCGCACGACCAGGTGGTGATCGACGACATCAGCGATGATCTGCTCTACGGCTACGCCGGATTGCTTGTGGCGGTGCTTGCAGCCCGCGGCTTGCGCGGCTTGCGCGAACGCCGCGGCGGCCTGGTCCAGCTCACCAACGTCGAAGGCCGGACCATCCGCGTGCCGAAGGGCCTCAGTGTGCTCGAGGCCAACCTGCGCTTCGGCATCCCGCATTCGAGCGTCTGTGGCGGCCGTGCGCGCTGCTCGACCTGCCGTATCCGCATCGTCGGCGAGCACGGCATGTTGCCGGAACCGTCGAAGCGGGAGGCGTTCGTGCTCAACCGCGTCGGCGTCCGCGGCGATACCGCGATCCGGCTGGCCTGTCAGTTAAGGCCGGAGTGCGACCTTTCGTTCGTGCCGATGTTCCCGCCGCAGCTCACCGGCGCGAACATGAGCGCTGGCCTGCAGGCCCACACCGGACAGGAGCGCTACCTCGTCAGCATGTTCATCGACATGCGCGGTTCGACGAGACTCGCCGAGCAGCGGCTGCCGTTCGACACCGTCTTCATCATCAACCGCTTTCTCACCGTGGTGTCGCAGGCGGTGGTTGCTGCCGGCGGCCAGCCGAATCAATTTGTCGGCGATGGCCAGCTCGCGCTGTTCGGCCTCGACGCGTCACCGCGCGAGGCCTGCCGCCAGGCGATCCGCGCCGCGGCTCAGATCGCCGATAACGTCGCCCAGCTCAACGATTTCCTGCGGGCCGACCTGCCCGAGCCGATTCGCTTCGGCATCGGCATCCACGGCGGCGAGGTCATCATCGGCGATCTCGGCTCACCCGGCCACGCGGTGTTCACCGCGCTTGGCGATCCGGTCAACGTCACCGCGCGCTTGCAGGATATGAGCAAAAGTCTGGCCTGCGAAGTCGTGATCTCGGAGGAGATTTTCGAGACCGGGACGCTATCGCCCGGCCCGCTGCCGCAGACCAGCGTCGACATTCGCGGCCGCGTTGAACCGATGATCGTGCGCACCGCGGTGCGGGCCGCGATGCTCTCCGACATCGTCGCCACCGATGCGACACCTGCCGCGACGATGGCCCCGGCGACCGCCTAAGTGGCAACGGCGCGGCGCCGCACGACCACGTCGAACAGCAGCGCGCAGAGACCGATCGCGATCGGCGGAAACACCACCAAGTTGACCATGTTCCAGCCGTAGTCGGTCAGCAACTGACCCGACGAGAACGAGCCGATCGCCATGGTGCCGAACACCAGGAAATCGTTGAAGGCCTGGACCTTGTTCTTCTCGGAGGGCCGATGCGCCTCGAGCACCAGCGTGGACGCACCGACAAAGCCGAAATTCCAGCCGAGGCCGAGCACGATCAGCGCACTCCAGAAATGCAGCGCCGTAATGCCGGACAGTCCGATCGCCGCGGCCGTGGCCTCAAGCAGCAATCCGATCGCCACCACCGTTGGCGCGCCAAGACGCGCGATCACTGCCCCGGTGAAGAAACTCGGGCCGAACATCGCGACAATGTGCCACTGGATACCGAAATTGGAATCGCTCAGCGACAGGCCGCAAAGCTTCATTGCCAGCGGCGCTGACGTCATCACGAAGTTCATCAGGAAATAACTGACCACGCCGCAGATCACTGCCGCGATGAAGCGCGGCTTGCTCACGATCTCGAGCAGCGGACGCCCGCCGGCGAAATCCGCGGCAACCGGCCTTGGCGCGTCGACGGTGGCGAGAAGCGCCATCGCAACAAAGGCGACGACGACTTGCGCGGCAAAGCTCGCAGCGAACAGATAGGGCTGCCAGAGGTCCATGGTCCATTGCACGAGCTGCGGGCCGAGCACGCCGGCGAACACTCCGCCGGCCATGACCCACGACAGCGCCTTCGGCCGGAACTCAGGTGTCGCGCCGTCAGCCGCGGCAAAGCGATAGGATTGCGCGACCGAGCCGTAGAGCCCGCCAAGAAACGTCGCGACGCAAAACAACGCGAACGAGCCGCGCAGAATCGCGATCATCGCGAGCGTCCCGCAGACGGCGCCGCACGCCGTGCCCGCAATGAAGGTGGCGCGCCGGCCGTAACGCCGCGCAACGAAACCAACCGGGAGGGTGCCGGCGGCCATGCCGACCACGAAGATCGACAGCGGCAGCGTCGCCAGCGATTGATCCGGCGCCAGCATCGAGCCGACGATCGAGCCGGTGGCGAAGATCACGGCCGAATTCGCACCGGTCAGCGCCTGCGCGATCGCAAGTCGCGCGACGACCGCTCGCGTTCGTCTCGCACGCAAAATGCCGGGAGCGGTGGTGGCGTCCATCCTTCTTGGCCTGCTTCTTCTCAATCGTGCGATTGATCGGGCGACTTGCGGCCACGCTGCCGGCAAATGCGAGCAACCACCGCGCATATTGGGGTTGATTTGACGCGGTCGATGCGCTGTATCGTCACTATACAGACAGCTCGCCGCCTTGAACAACAACACAAGAGCAATTCAGCCCAAGGAGACAGGAATGGGTCAGGTGCAGGGTAAAGTCGCATTGGTCACCGGGGGCGCCTCCGGCATCGGCGCCGCCTGTTCGGCAACGCTGGCGCGCGAGGGCGCCAAGGTCGTCGTCACGGACATCGACGAGACGCTCGGCAAGCAAACCGTGTCGCGCATCCAGGGTGATGGCGGCGAGGCGATCTTCCTGCAGCAAGATGTCACCCAGGAGCCGCGCTGGGCCGAGATTGTCGCCGAGACCGAGCGCCGCTATGGCAAGCTCAACATTCTGGTGTCGAACGCCGGCATCGGCGTCGGCTCGCCGTCGATCGTCGACATGACGCTGGCGGACTGGCGGCGGCAGACCGCAATCAACCTCGACGGCGTATTCCTGTCGGTGAAGTACTGCATTCCGGCAATGCGTCGGGCGCGCGAAGGCGGCTCCATCATCATGATGTCGTCGATCGCCGGCCTGCGCGGCTCGCCGATCCTCGCCGGCTACTGCGCCACCAAGGGCGGCGTGCGGCTGTTTGCGAAATCGATTGCGATGGAGTGCGCGCAGGCCGGCGACGGCATCCGCGTCAACTCCGTGCATCCCGGCATCATCGACACCCCGATCTGGGGCAAGATCTCGAACGGAGGCGATCAGCCGGGCCACAACTCGCCGATGCGCGCGGAAGAGCTGGCGCGCGCCGGCGCGCCGCTCGGCCGAGCAGGACAAGCGCAGGACATCGCCAATGGCGTGCTGTTCCTTGCTTCGGATGCGTCGAGCTACATGACCGGTGCCGAGATCGTGATTGACGGCGGCATCACCGCCGGCGGCGTGCGCCGCGCTCCGCCCAATCAGTGAGCGCCGGCGGCAAGGCCGAGCAGGAAAGCGACCTCCGCTGCCTGCTCGACCGCGCCGAGCACATCGCCGGTGTAGCCGCCGATCAGTCGTCGCGCCAATGCGACGACTGCGAACGCGCTTAAGCCTGCGAGAATCAATCCGGCGAACACCGCCGACGGCGCCTTGATCAGCGCCGGCAGCAAGGCCGCTAGCGTGATCAGCAAAGCGGTCAGCGCGCCGGAACGATCGAGCGCTGCCTCGGAATAGCTAATCCGGGTCGCCGCGGGATCGCCGGCATACGGCAGCGTGCTCATTGCCCACGTGGCCGCGGCGCGCGCGCCGGCATGCGCCGCAATCAGCGCGGCCCAGGCAAATGACGGCGTCATGAGCGCCAGCGCCGCAATTCGCAATGCGACGCTGAAGCCGAGCGCGAGCGCGCCGTAGGTGCCGAGCCGGCTGTCCTTCATGATCGCAAGCCGCGCTTCGCGCGAGCGCCCGCCGCCGAATCCGTCCGCGGTATCGGCGAGGCCGTCCTCGTGCAATGCGCCAGTCAACAACGCGCTCGTCGCGACCGCAAGCACCGCTGGAATGAAGCCGAACCAATATCGGTTCGCGCCGGCAAACACGATTGCTGCACCAAGGCCGACGACGACACCGACCGCCGGAAAATATTTTGATGCGCGGACAAGCCAGTCGGCGTCCAGCGTGTCGCTGCTCTTGACCGGCAGGATGGTCATGAAGCGCAGCGCATGCAGAAACCCGTCGGTCTCGCGCATCAGATCTTTCCTGCGAGCACGTCCTCGAGTGCGGCCACATCAGTGAACAGCCGCGCCGCCCCCCGCACGATCGGAATTGCAAGCACGGCTCCGGTCCCCTCGCCAAGCCGCATGCCAAGTTCCAGCAGCGGACTGGCATTCAGCGATGCCAGCATGAGGCTGTGGCCGCGTTCCGCCGAACGGTGGGCGAAGATACAATAGTCTTGCACCGCAGCCTGCATCCGGATCGCGACCAGCGCCGCCGAACTCGCGATGAAGCCGTCGATCATCACCGGCCGCCGCCGTTCCGCCGCACCAAAGATCGCGCCAGCCATCATGGCGATCTCCAGCCCGCCGAATTCGGCGAGAACCTCAAGCGGCGCGCTGGCACCGGTTCGCGCCGCGGCACGCTCGAGCGCTGCGCGCTTCTTTGTCATGCCGGCTTCATCCTGCCCTGCCCCAGCGCCGATGCAATCGACAAGCGGCGCTGGCGCCAGCCGATGCATCAGCAGCGCGGCGGACGCGCTGTTGCCGATCCCCATCTCGCCGATCGCGATGATGTCGGCGCCGCCGTCGATGGCTTCGCAAGCGAGGCGATCGCCCCGCGCCAGCGCCGCCTTTGCTTCAGCCATTGTCATTGCCGGCTCGCGCGCGGCATTGGCCGTGCCCTTGCGGATTTTTGCGCGCACGAGATCGGCGTGATCGGGCAGATCGACAGCGACGCCGGCATCAACAACGCGAATGTCTACATCTGCCGCCGCGGCAAATGCGTTGGCACTGGCGCCTCCGGCGAGGAATGTCCGCACCATCGCCGGTGTCACCGCCGACGGGTATTGCGACACACCCTCTTCGGTCAGGCCATGATCGCCGGCAAACACCAGCAGCGTCGCCTTGCCGGCGCGCGGAATTGCCGGGTACCACATCAGTGCAAGTTGGGTGGCGAGGTCTTCGATCCGGCCGAGCGAACCCGGCGGCTTGGCCTTGCCGTCGATGCGCGCCCGAATGTTCGGCTCGATCGACCGATCAAGCGGAACGATCTGCGGCTCGCGCCAGTCAGGATTCGATGGCATTCGTTGATCCCGCACCAAAACTCCATGCCGCTAGTGCCGAACGTTGCGCACAAGGTCAACTGCACCGGCACCTACAAAGGGCGGCCGTTGACCCCAAGCGGCCCAGCCGATACGGTCGAAACCGATGGTCCTCCCACCTTGGGAGGTGAAAAGGGAATCCGGTGACGGGAGCGATCCCAAACCCGGAGCTGCCCCCGCAACTGTAAGCGGCGAGCCCTCGCTTCAGCCACTGGGAAACCGGGAAGGCGCGAGCGGCTGCGACCCGCAAGCCAGGAGACCTGCCATCAAACCTTGTGCTTTGGAGGCGTCTGGGCGGGGTGCACCGGGCGGGACTTGAGCGCCGTGTTATGCGCCGGCGCGAACATCCGCCAAAGCTCGCGCGGCCTTTTGCGGGCCAGGTCAAGAGCGGCGGATGAACGACACGATCCCAGCAGCGAATCTTTTCGCGCCCTCGGACGCGACGGAAGCGCGCGTCATCATCAGCATCTGCACGACCTGCAAGACCCAGGACACCACAGCTGACGTGGTTGGATCAAAGCTGCTCGCCGCAGTCCGCGACGTTGTGCCAAGCGGCGACGAAAGCGTCGCGGTCCGCGCCGTGCAGTGCCTCGGCGTCTGCAAACGACCGACCACGGCGGCGGTATCCGGCCGCGACCGCTACACCTTTGTGTTCGCCGATCTTCAGCCCGCTGACGGCGCAACCGCGCTGCGCGACTTCGCTGTGTCCTACGCGCGATCGGATTACGGTCTGGTGCCATGGCGCGAGCGCGCACAGGTGCTTCGCCGCGGCATGATCGCGCGCATTCCGCCGGCGATCTGGTCGCCCGAAAACGGCGAGCCGCCGAAATGATGTCTCCCAACACCACGCTGGTGCTCGGCGGCGCACGCTCCGGCAAATCGGCCTTCGCCGAACGCCTTGTCGCCGAGACCGCGGCGACACGTGTCTATCTCGCGACCGCGACAGCCGGCGATGACGAAATGCGCGAGCGCATCGTCCATCATCGCGCACGCCGCGGCGAAGGCTGGCGCACCATCGAGGAGCCGTTGGCGCTGGTCGAGGCGCTCAGCCACGAAGATCGCGTCGGCAACGCCGTCCTGGTCGATTGCCTGACGCTGTGGCTGTCGAATCTCATGCACGCCGGCAAAGATGCGGACGCCGAGTCCAGACAGCTTGCTGCTTTGCTGCGCGAGACCCGCGCAACGATCGTACTGGTCTCGAATGAAGTCGGCCTTGGCCTCGTCCCCGAGACGCCGCTGGGCCGCGCATTCCGCGATGCGCAGGGCCGCCTCAATCAAGTGATCGGCGCCGCAGTCAGCAACGTCGCCTTCATCGCCGCCGGCCTGCCGATCTGGCTGAAGCAGCGGGGCGCCACGCTCGAACAGCGCGGCCGATCTGATCAAGAAGCTGCTGCCGCGACAGCAACGGGAGAGCGCCGCATGACCGGTGAGGCTGATGACAACGTCGAGAACGCGCGCCACAACGAAAAAATGCGCAAGCACAAGGCGGCGCGCGACAAGATCATGGCGACCAAGACCGGCGACAAAGGCCTCCTGATCGTCCACACCGGCAGCGGCAAGGGCAAGACGTCGGCGGCGCTTGGCATGGTGTTCCGCCACATTGGCCACGGCTGGCCGGTCGCCGTCGTGCAGTTCGTGAAGTCGCCGAGCTGGGACACCGGCGAGGCGCGCCTGCTCGCGAAATTCCCCGAGCTCGTGACGCTGCATATCATGGGCGAAGGCTTCACCTGGGAAACACAAGACCGCGCCCGAGATATCGCGGCGGCTTCCGCGGCGTGGGAGCGCGCCAAAGAATTGATCCGCGACGATCACAACCGCCTCGTGCTGCTCGACGAGTTGAACATCGTGCTGCGCTACGACTATCTGCCGATCGCCGACGTGCTCAAATTCCTGCGCGAAGAGAAGCCGGCCGACAAGCACGTCATCATCACCGGCCGCAACGCCCATGCCGACCTGATCGAGATGGCAGACCTCGTCACTGAAATGACGCTGGTCAAGCATCCGTTCCGCGCCGGCATCAAGGCGCAGAAGGGCATCGAGTTCTGATGGCGACAACGCCCGCCCTGATGATCCAGGCGACCGGCTCCAACGCCGGCAAGTCGACCATCGTCGCGGGTCTCGCCCGCGTGCTGGTGCGCCGCGGCCTGCGGGTCGTGCCGTTCAAGCCGCAAAACATGTCGAACAATGCCGCGGTGGCGGTGGAAGGCGGCGAGATCGGCCGAGCGCAGGCGTTGCAGGCGCGCGCCGCGCGGGTCACGCCGAGCGTTCATATGAACCCGGTGCTGCTGAAGCCGGAAACCGACAAGGGCTCGCAAATCATCGTGCAGGGCCGGCGCGTCGGCACGCTGCAGTCCAATCGCTATCTCGACAAGAAAGCGCAGCTGTTGCCCGCCGTGCTGGAAAGTTTTGCGCGCATTGCGGCCGAGGCCGACATCGTGCTGGTCGAAGGCGCCGGCAGCCCGGCGGAAGTGAATCTGCGCGCCGGCGATATCGCCAACATGGGATTTGCCGCGGCCGCAGACGTTCCCGTCGTGCTGCTCGGCGATATCGATCGCGGCGGGGTTATCGCGAGCCTGGTCGGCACCCACGCAGTCTTGGCGAACGACGAGCGCGACCGCATCAAGGGGTTTCTGATCAACAAGTTTCGCGGCGATCCCGCGCTGTTTCGCAGCGGTGAAGCTGTTATCACGCAGATGACCGGCTGGCCGTCGCTTGGCCTCGTGCCATGGCTACCGGCCGCAGCATGGCTGCCCGCCGAGGATGCGCTCGATCTTCAAACGTACGGCAGCGGCACGGCCTCAGCGTTGACCATCGCCGTACCGATGCTGTCGCGCGTCGCGAATTTCGACGACTTTGATCCGCTGCGCTTGGAGCCCAATGTCAGGTTGATCTGGGTGCGTCCGGGCGAGCCGATCCCCGCGAACGTCGACGTCGTGCTGCTGCCCGGGACGAAGTCGACTATCGGCGATCTCGCTTTCCTGCGAGAGCATGGTTGGGATATCGACATCAAGGCGCATGTCCGCCGCGGCGGCCATGTGCTCGGGATCTGCGGCGGATTTCAGCTGTTGGGCAAGGAAATCGTCGATCCGGACGGCTTCGATGGCGCACCCGGACGCGTCGAAGGACTTGGGCTGCTCGACATCACCACGACGATGACCGCGGACAAGGCCACGACCTCTGTGACCGGCACGCATTGCGCCAGCGGCACCGCGGTCAGCGGCTATGAAATCCATCTCGGTCGCATCGAGGGCGAGGACTGCACGCGGCCCGTGCTGACCATCGGCGGCAAACCTGAAGGCGCGTCTTCTGCGGACGGCCGGGTGCAAGGCACCCACGTCCATGGGCTCTTCGCCAGCGATGCCTTCCGGCGCGCCTGGTTGAAAGACTTCGACAAGGTGTCGGCCCTTGCCTACGAGCGGAAGGTCGAGTCCGCGATCGATGCGCTCGCCGATCATCTCGAAGCCCATCTCGACATCGATCAGCTTCTCGCGATCGCGCGCAGCCGTCAGACCAAGAGCGCCAGCGCCGCATAGAGCGCAGCTTCGAGAACGCAGGCAGCGACGAACAGCCTTAGCGCCCGACCAATGTCGTCGGGCCTCGCGTCCTTGCGGCCCAATGCATTCACAAAGGGATCGTCGACAGTCCGCTCCGAGTAAACCCGCGGCCCTGCCAGCGCGACGCCAAGCGCGGCAGCCATCGCACTCTCCGGCCAGCCTGCGTTCGGCGACCGATGTTTTTTTGCGTCGCTCAAAGCAACGCGCAACGAACCGGCGATAGAGCCACCCGTCACCGGCGCAACGAGCGCAAGCAGGAGTGCCGACAGCCGCGCCGGCACGAGGTTGACGAGATCGTCGAGCCGTGCCGCAGCCCAACCGAACGCGCGATGGCGCTCGGTCAAATGGCCGATCATCGAATCCGCAGTGTTGATCGCCTTGTACGCCAGCAGTCCCGGCAGGCCGAGCAACGCGAACCACAACGCCGGTGCTGCCACGCCGTCAGAGAAATTTTCCGCGGTGGTCTCGATTGCCGACCGGCAGACGCCCGCCTCATCGAGCGCCTGGGGATCGCGGCCAACGATCGCGCTGACGGCGCCACGCGCCTCGTCGAGGCCGCCGCTTGCAAATGCTTGCTGCACGCGGGCCACGTGCTCGTAGAGGCTGCGCTGCGCGATGAAGACCGAGGCTACGATCGCTTCGACGGTCCAGCCGAGCGGCAGTGCATTTAGCACTTGCTGAATGAGCCAGCCCAGGGCAGCCGAGCCCGCGACCAGTACAACGATCGCAAGTACCCCTGCCGTACGCCGCAGTGTATCGCTCCTGCGCTCGTCGTTGAGCGCGGCATCCAGCCGATCGATTGCCCACCCGAGCATTACAACCGGATGCGGGGTCCGCTTCCACAACGAGCCGGGATCGCCGATCAGCGCATCGACTACAAGCGCCAGCACGAGCACACGCAAGCTATCGTGGAAAAACAGCACTAGCGGGGTCGCCACTCGATCAGAGACTTCTCGTCTGTCGTCATCGCCCGGCTTGACCGGGCGATCCAGTACTCCGTGATGCAAGTGAGACGAACAAACGAGCCACAGGGATTACTGGATGCCCCGCTTGAAGCGGGGCATGACAACCAAGAGGCCGATCGTTCCGCTTCAAACATTGACTAACGCTCGACCCGTTCCAGCTCGCTGATCAGCTTTGTCAGCGCGTCCGCGAGCATCGGGCCGCCACACACCGTCAGCCGCTCGGGAATGACGATGCGCTTGTCCGGCGGATACAGTTGCTCGAGCGCGGGATGCAGCAGGAACGCGGTGCCCTGATCCTCGGCAAAATCGCCTTGGTCCGACAACAGCAGCAAATCCGGCTTCAGGCTGACGATGGTTTCGAGCGAGGCGAACCCGCCGAGCTTGTAGCCGAGCTGCGACGCTGCGTTCGCAAGCCCGACCGTCGCCAGCAGTGAGCTGGTCAAGCTGTCGCCGCCGGACACCCAGCCGCGCCGCGACAGCGAGAGCACGCGTAGCGGCTTGCGCGCGACCGCCTCCCTGGCCCGCGCGACCGCCGCGTCAATGCGGGCCACGGCGGCCGCGGCGCGATCCGGATGGCCCGTGATCTCTCCCATCCGGACGATCTGCCGCCTGCTATCATCAAGCGAGCGCACCGCATCGAATTCCTCGACGCGAAAGCCCTCGGCCTTGAGCAGCTCGCGCGTCGCCCGCTTGGTGAAGCGGCCGGCGACCACGAGATCCGGCTTCAGCACGAGCACATCTTCGGCCTCGCCGGACAGTTTTGGGTAGCGGCTGGCCTCCGCCGCAGCCCACGACCGCGCCGGATCGCGCGAATAAGGACTGAGACCGGCGATCTGCTCGGGATCGGCGAGTGTCAGCAGGAGCTGGTCGGTGCAGACATTGATCGAGGCGATCCGCGGCTGGTCGGCCGCGTGCGTTGGCGTGGCAAGCCCAAGGCAAAAAACCACCATGCCGGCGGCGGCGCACCCCTCGCGGAACCGGCGGGATAATGGCATGACACGCCGATGAAGCATGGCGGTGACCTGAGCGAAGCGATCGCGCAGTTTGGCGGCGCGCCGGAATCCTGGCTCGATCTGTCGACCGGGATCAACCCCTGGGCCGTACCCGCGTCCCGGACCTGCCGGCGCCAGCTTGGCAACGCCTGCCGGAGCGCGCGGACGAACGTGAGCTGATCGCAGTTGCACGGACAGCTTACAACGTTCCCGCCGGCGTCGACATCGCAATCGCTGCCGGCACGCAGGCGCTGATCCAGATGCTGCCGCACGTGATGACGGGCGGTGCCGTCGCAATCGCCGGGCCGACCTACACCGAGCATGCTGCCGCGTTCGCGCGCGCCGGGCGCAAGGTGCTCTCCATCGGCCTTGACGCACTTCCGTCCAGCGTCACGCATGCCGTCGTCGTCAATCCCAACAATCCCGATGGGCGCATCACCAACCGCGAGGTCATCGCAGCTGCCGCGCGCCAGCTTGGCAAATGCGGCGGCTGCCTCATCGTCGATGAAGCCTTTGCCGATGTCGCGCCGGACTGCAGCGCGATCGAGCTCTGCCACGAGCTTCCGATCGTCGTGCTGCGCTCGTTCGGAAAGTTCTTTGGCCTTGCCGGGCTGCGGCTCGGCTTCGCGATTGCGCGGCATGATCTCGCTGCCGAGATCGCCGCAGCACTCGGACCCTGGCCGGTCTCCGGCCCAGCGCTCCACATCGGCCGCGCCGCGTTGTCGAACCAGCAGTGGATCGATGCGACGCGCCAGCGGCTGAAACACGAGGCGAGCCAGCTTGATGCCGTATTGCGCACCGCCGGTCTCGAGGTCGCCGGTGGCACCTCGCTGTTTCGCCTCGCGCGCCACCGCGATGCCGCGGCGATCCATACGCGCCTCGCGCAGCACCACATCTGGACGCGCAGCTTCGATCATGCGGCTGACCTTCTGCGTTTCGGGCTGCCGCCCGATGCGCGCGCTCTCGTGCGGCTTGGTGCGGCGCTCATGTCGCGCTCCACGGCACGATAACAGCGCCATCGTCGCGCTGCGCGCGGAACGCCTGGACCCGGAACACATCGGCCAGCACCTGCTCCGAGAGCGCCTGCTCCGGCGTGCCGTGTGCTGCGAGCTGTCCTTCGGCCATCACCAGCACGGAATCGGCAAAGCGCGCGGCGAGGCCGAGATCGTGCGTCACGACGATCACCAGCGTCCCGCTGTTGGCGGCCGCACGCAACAGCCGCATCACGTCGAGCTGGTGGCGTGGATCGAGGAACGCGGTCGGCTCATCAGCGAGGACGACGGGCGCCTCCACCGCCAGCACGCGCGCCAGCGCGACGCGGCTGCGCTCGCCACCGGAGAGTTCCGTGACGGGTCGCTCGGCGAAGACAACGGTGTCGGTGGCCTGCATGGCGCGCGCAACCGCTGCCTCGTCCGCCGGCGGCAGCCGGCTCGGATCGGTCGCGCCATGCGGGTAACGACCGAGCGCGACGATGTCGTGTGCCGGCAGCGGCCAATGCACCACGTGCCCCTGCGGCAGATAGCCGAACTTCAGCGCGCGCTGCGGCGCCGAGAGATCGTGGACGCGCTTGCCCTCGATCAGCACCTCGCCTGTTGGCCGCAGCAATCCTGCGATCGTGCGCAACAGCGTGGTCTTGCCGGCGCCGTTGGGGCCGACCAGCGCGACCATGTTCTGCCGTGGCAACTCGAACGACACCTCGCGCAGGATTTGCCGGTGCGATAGCGTAACCGACACGTTGTGCACCGAGATCAGCGCCGCACTCACGCCACGCCTCCCCCGAGCGCCCGCCGCTCACGCACGATCAGGTAGAGGAAGAACGGAACGCCGATCATCGCGGTGAGCACGCCGACCTTGATATCGGTGGTCGACGGAATGATCCGAACGCCAATGTCGGAGGCGAGCAGCAGCGCGGCACCGGTCAACGCGCTCGGCAGCAGAAGGCGCGCCGGGTCGTGGCCGATCAGCGGCCGCATCAAATGCGGTGCGACAAGCCCGATGAAGCCGATCGCGCCTGAGACTGCGACCGCCCCGCCGACGCCGAGCGCGACGCCAGCAATCACCGAAAAGCGCAGCCGCGCGACATCGACGCCAAGCGTTTCGGCGGTCTCCTCGCCAAGACTGAGCACGCGGAACGCATTGCGGCCGCTCCACAGGATCACGGCACCGGCCACGATGAACGGCAGCGCCAGCACCACATGGCGGAAGCTGCGATCCTCCAGCGACCCGAGCAGCCAAAAACTGATTTCCAGCGCCGCGAACGGATTGGATGACAGGTTCAGCACCAGCGAGGTCGCAGCGCCCGCAAGGCTCGAGATCGCAAGCCCCGCGAGAATGAGCAGCAACAGCCCCGCATTGCGGCCGGCGACCGCGAGCAGCACGAACACCGAGGCGAACGATGCCGCGATCGCCGCAAGCCGGCAGCACGAACGAGCGCACGTCGGCGAGGCCGAGCGCGATCATCAGCACCGCGCCGAACGCCGCCGCCTGCGGCGCGCCGAACAGCGACGGCGATGCCAGCGGATTGCGGAGCAGGCCCTGCAGCGCGGCACCCGAGAGCCCCAGGATCGCGCCGATCGCGAGCGCCAGGATCGCGCGCGGCAGGCGAATCTCCTGCACGATGATGCGGTACTCCTCGCGCCCCTGCCCGAACAGCGCTTCAGCGACGGTCGACGGCGCAAGCCGCACCGGGCCGACGCCAAGCGACAGCAGGAAAAACAATGCCACCAACAGGACCAGCGCAGCGACGACCAACGCGCGCCGGCTCGTCGTCTTGGAAGCTGTCACCATGTCGCGTCGATGCCACCGTAGAAGGCCATGCCGGTTGTACCGTAGTTGAAGACCTCCTGGTAACGCGTGTCGAAGATATTTTCGCCGCGCGCAAACACCTTCCAGGTCTGGTCGATCTTGTAGGAGACATAGAGGTCGGTGCGGGCATAGGCCGACAGCGGCAGGGTCTCGCCATTGCCGCTGAAGCGCTTCGACACCAGCACCACACGCGGCTCGATCAGCCATTGCGGCGTCGGCATGAAGTCGAGCGCAAGGTTCAGCACGTGCTCGGGCCGCCGCTGCAGCACGAGTCCGGTGGAGAGATCGCGGGCGCGCAGGTTGGTGTAGGCCATCCGCAAGTCGAGATAGGCCGGAACCAGTTGCACGGTTGATTCGACCTCGAGCCCCGAGGTCGCGGCCCGCGTCACGTTGAAGTAGTGCATGCTGACGGTGTCGAAATCGATCAGGTTCTTCAGCCGATTGGAGAAGCCGGTCACCGACAAGGTCACGCGGCCGTCGAACAAGGTCTGGTCGACACCGCCGTCATAGCCAAAGCTCTGCTCTGGCCGCAGCGTTGGCGTGCCGAAGCTCGAATAGAGCTGGTAGAGCGACGGCGCCTTGGCGCCGGTCGCGGCGCTGGCGCGCAGCTTGGTGCCGGTCTCAGGCAACAGATAGGCGGCGGTCGCACGCCAGGTCTCGAACCGGTTCGTTCCAACCACATCGTCGACACGGCCACCGAGCGACAGATTGAGCCGCTCGAACAGCGGCAGTTGATAGAGCCCGAACAGGCTGCGCGTCTCCTGCCGTGGAGCAAGAGTCAGCATGCGCGGCGAGAAGGTCGGCAACAGGTTGGTGTTGTAGAGTGTGGCGCTCTCCTGCTCTTCCCTGGCGCCATAGGTCAGCGTGCCGAACGCACCGGCCCGGAAGATGCCCTGATACTCGGCGCCAACCCGGTCGCCGATGAAATCGGAGATCGTCGAGGTTGTGTCCTTCGGCAGCGTGTCCTTGAAATAGGAGACGTCGTGGAACGAGCGGTCGCTGCGGTTGGCAAAGGTCGTGAGGCTGTGGGTCCAGCGGCCTTCGAAGGTATCGACCGCGGCGTTGACGTTCGCCTGGCTGTACTGCTTGGTCGAGAACGACGGCGTCTGGGTCGGGAATGCGCCAAAACCCGCGTCGTAGTTGGCGCGGGTATAATTGGAGAGCAGGCCGGCATTGAAGCGAACGCCGTCTCCCGCGTCGTAGCCGGCGCGCGCCGAGCCGCTGAGCCGGTTGTACGGGTCGATCTCCATATGCGGGAACAGACCTTCCAGCGCCGGCGCCCGGAAGCCGTAAGCCGAAAAGCTGTCGCTATGGATGCCGCTCCCGGTGACGGCGTAGGACCAAGGCCCCTGCGATCCTGCCGTCGAGCCGGACAACGCGCCCGTGCCATAGGTGCCGGCCTCGGCACGCAGATTGCTAACCGCAGGCCCGCCGCCCTTCTTCGTGATGATATTGATGACGCCGCCGATCGCGTCCGAGCCGTACAGCGCGCTCTGCGGCCCGCGCAGCACTTCGACGCGTTCGATGGTACCGGCCGGAAACATCGAGAAGTCGAAATCGGCGCCGGGCGCGGTCGGATCGTTGGCGCGGACGCCGTCGATCAGGACCAGCGTCTGCCCGGAATTGGCGCCGCGCAGCCGCACGCTCGTGGCACGGCCTGGGCCGCCCGTCTCGGTGATGTCGAGACCGGGGACGCTACGCAACGCGTCGACCAGCGATCCCGGATTGCTTTGCGTGATCGACTTGCCATCGACGACACTGATGGCGCTGGCCGTATTGGTGATCGGCTCGGCGGAGCGATCCGCCGTGACCACCGTGACGGGAAGCTGATTGGCAATTTTGTGCGTGCGCGCGGTCGCGAACGCAAACAGCGCAAGACAGCCTGCCGCAATACCGGCACGGCCCTTCAAGATGTTCATAAATACCCCTTCTGCCGACCCACCGTCGTGCATGTTTGACCATGTCAGCGGCCGGTCTCCTGGCTCGCGGTCGTTGTCCCGATCCGCCTTCCCGGACGCCGGGGTTGGCATCCAGTGGCTCGAATGGATCGCGGACGACCGCTCACAGTTGCGGGGGCAGCTGCGGCATTGGGCTTGAAGGCCCGCACCGCATTCCCGTTTCACCTCTCTCGCGAGAGGCACCGTTGACGACGGCAACACAATCATATCGCCGTCGTGAGTGCAATCCGGATTTCCTTGCGAGCATGATCCGGAAAAGTAGCTGCCGGTTTTCCGAACAGATCATGCTCAAACAAAAACCCGGAGCGCGACGGAATTTCTGCAAATCCCATCGCGCTCTGGACTGCATCGATCCCGGATGCGATATTTTCGCTGCCGCCGGACGCAGGGATACCGAACATGCCCACCATTGAACGCATCAACAGCTACCAGGATGAACTGGTCGCGATCCGCCACGATCTGCATGCGCATCCGGAGATCGGCTTCGAGGAGCATCGCACCTCCGACATCGTGGCGAAGCTCCTGGAAGGCTGGGGCATCAAGGTGCATCGCGGGCTTGGCGGCACCGGCGTGGTCGGCGAGCTGACCGGCAAGCACAACGGCAACAAGCGCATTGGGCTCCGCGCCGACATGGACGCGCTGCCGATCCTCGAGCAGACCGGCCTGCCCTATGCCTCGAAATATCCCGGCAAGATGCACGCCTGCGGCCATGACGGCCACACCACGATGCTGCTTGGCGCGGCGCGCTATCTCGCCGAGACGCGCGACTTCGCCGGCACCGCCGTGTTCGTGTTTCAGCCGGCGGAAGAAGGTCTCGGCGGCGCCCGCGCCATGCTGAAGGACGGACTGTTCGAGAAATTCCCGTGCGATGAAATCTACGGCATGCACAACGCGCCGAACCGCATGCCGGGTCGCGTTTCGGTATTTCCGGGTGCTGCGATGGCCGGCGCCGACTTCTTCGACATCACCGTGAAGGGCCACGGCAGCCACGGCGCGCGTCCGCAGGAATCGCGTGATCCGATCATCGTGGTGACCGCGATCACGCAGGCGCTGCAGACCATCGTCAGCCGCAACGTGCATCCGCAGCAAGCTGCGGTGGTGTCAGTAACGCAGATTCACGCAGGTGCGGCGTATAACGTGATCCCGGCGGAAGCCGTGATCTCGGGCACCGTGCGCGCGTTCTCCGACAACGTGCGCGCGCAGGTGAAGAAGCGCATGACCGAACTCGCCAACGGCATTGCGGCTGCGTTTGACGTCGAGGTCAAGGTCGACATCCGCGACGTCTTCACCGTGCTGGAGAACCATCCCGAGCAGACCGACGCTTACGCCGACGCGGCGCGCGAGATTGCCGGCGCCGACAACGTCTCGACCAGGCCGGAGCCGGTCATGGGCTCGGAGGATTTTGCCGACATGCTGCGCGCCATTCCCGGCGCCTATTGCTGGGTCGGCCATTCCGGCGCGAAGCCGGTGCACAATCCGGAATACACGTTTGACGACGCCATGATCCCGCTCGGGGCGAGCGTGATGGCGCGGATCGTCGAGAAGCGGCTGAAGGCGACGACGGGAGCGTATGCGTCGGTCCGCGGAAGGCGGATATTCCCTCCCCGCCCCTCAAAAAATTTGAGCGAAAACCGCCGCTTGGGCCGCGAACGGCGGTTGGCGCGCGGGTCGTCCTGTGATGAACTCCGCCCCGCATGGCAGAGATCAAACCGTCCCCCTTCACCACCCGCCCGCAGATCGACGGCACCTTTGGTGTCGTCACCTCGACGCACTGGATCGCCACCGCGGTCGGCATGTCGATCCTGGAGAAAGGCGGCAACGCCTTCGATGCCGCGGTCGCCACCGCCTTCACGCTGCAGGTCGTGGAACCGCATCTGAACGGCCCCGGCGGCGAAGTCCCGATCGTCCTGCATGACACGAGGCGCGGCCGCACCGAAGTGATTTGCGGCCAGGGCCCGGCGCCGGCAGGCGCAACCATCAAGCACTACCGCAGCGAAGGCCTCGACATGGTGCCCGGCACCGGCCTGCTCGCCGCCTGCGTTCCCGGCGCGTTCGAGACCTGGATGCTGCTGTTGCGCGACTATGGCACGATGCGGCTTGCCGACGTCTTGAGCCCTGCGATCGCTTACGCCCAAAACGGCTATCCCGTGATTGAGCGTATCAGCCTCGCCATCTCCACGGTCGAGCAGCTGTTCCGCCAACACTGGCCGACCTCGGCCGCGGTTTATCTGCCCGATGGCAAGATCCCTGCGACCGGCACGCTCTTCACCAACAAGACGATGGCCGCGACCTACGCGCGCATCCTGCGCGACGCCGAAAGCGTGTGGCGATCGCACAGCCCAAATCGAGCGCGCGCGAAAAAGCTGGTCGCACGGTTTTGTCGCCGAGGCGATCGATCACTTCTGCCGGACACAGGAGGTGCTCGACGTCTCGGGTAACCGCCATCGCGGCGTGCTGACCGCGCAGGATATGGCCACGTGGCAACCGCGCATCGAAGAGCCACTCACCTACAATTACGGCCGCTACACCGTTTGCAAGCCCGGCGCCTGGAGCCAGGGACCGGTGATGTTGCAGCAGCTCGCGCTGCTGAAAGGCTTTGATCTCAATCGCCTCGATCCGACCGGAGACGAATTCGTTCACGTGCAGGTCGAAGCCGCCAAGCTCGCGTATGCCGATCGCGAAACGTTTTACGGCGATCCCGACTTCGCCAGCGTGCCGATGACGGTTCTGTTGTCGGATGCCTACAACAACGAACGGCGCAAGCTGATTTCGGATCGCGCGTCACACGAGTTCCAGCCGGGATCGGTCGAGGGATATGGCGCCGTCATCAAGATCCGCCGCGCCAAAGGCCCCCTCGCCGGCGCAACGGGGGCCGGCGAGCCGACCACCGGATCAATGGGCGCGGGTGAGCCGACCGTCGGGCGCATGGGCGAGGTGCGCGGCGACACCGTGCACTTCGACATCATCGACCAGGCCGGCAACATGATCTCGGCAACGCCGTCGGGCGGCTGGCTGCAATCTTCGCCCGTGATTCCCGAGCTCGGCTTCGGCCTCGGCAGCCGCGCGCAAATGTTCTGGCTCGACGAGAACCATCCGGCGGCGCTGGCGCCGGGCAAACGGCCGCGCACGACGCTGAGCCCCGGCCTCGCGCTGCGCGACGGCGAACCGTACCTCGCCTGGGGCACACCCGGCGGCGATCAGCAGGACCAGTGGGCGACGCAATTCTTTCTGCGCCACGTCCACGCCGGGATGAACCTGCAGGAAGCGATCGACGCGCCGGCCTGGCACTCCGAACATTTCCCGATCTCGTTCTGGCCGCGCACCGCGCGCCCCGGCGTCCTCGTCACCGAAGGCCGCCTGCCGCGGGCCACCACCGACGCATTGACGGCACGCGGCCACATCGTCGAGCGCGGCGGCGACTGGACCGAGGGCCGCCTCACCGCCGCGTCGAAGGTCGGCCAGCTCCGTCACGCCGCCGCCAACCCACGCGGCAACCAGGCCTACGCCGCGGGACGGTAGCCAAATGAATTCTCCGTTCATTCCCGCGAAAGCGGGAATCCAGTCCAAAAGAAAATGGCGACCAATGCCAGCTTCCCTTGTCTGGCAAAGACTGGGTCCCCGCTTCCGCGGGGACGAACGGGGGGTAAAGAGTCCAATCCGGCAATCAATCAGGATCCGCGCATGACCTGGTCGATCATCGCCCACGACAAACAGACCGGCCAATTCGGCATCGCGGTTGCGACAAAGTTCTTCGCGGTCGGCGCGCGCGTTCCCAACATCGTGGCCGGCGTCGGCGCCATCGCGACCCAGGCGATGGTCAATCCGTACTACGGCATTGACGGCGTGGAGCTGTTGAAGATCGGCATCGAGCCGCAATCGATCATCGACGCTCTGACCGCGCGCGATCCCGGCCGCGAGCATCGCCAAGTCCATGTGATGGACGCCTCGGGGAAGATCGCGCAATACACCGGGCGCGAGTGCATCGACTGGTGCGGCAGCGTCAGGGGCGAGAGCTTTTCCATCGCCGGCAACATGCTGGCGGGCGCGCAGGTTCTGGACGAGACCGCCGCGGCGCTTCGCGCCAATAGTTCGTTGCCGCTGCCCCGCCGCTTGATCGCGGCGTTGATGGCGGGCGAAGCCGCCGGCGGTGACAAGCGCGGCAAGCAGTCGGCGGCGCTCGCGATCTACGGCAAGGAAGAGTGGTCCGAGCTCAGCCTGCGCGTCGACGATCACGAGGACCCGCTCGCCGAGCTTGCCCGACTCGAACGCGTCAGCCACGAGCGCTGGGTGCATTTCCGGCAGTTCATGCCGACGCGCGCGAACCCCGGCGGCATCACCGATCGCGCATTGATTGACGCTACCGTCGCCAAAGCTTTGGCCGAGCAAGACGCCGCCAGGAGCAAATGACGGCTCAACTCCCGCTGGTCGAGATCAAGGATCTGCGGGTGATCTTCCGCGGCGACAATGGCCGGACGACCCACGCCGTCGACAAGGTCGATCTGTCGATCGCCCGCGGCACGACGCTCGGCATCGTCGGCGAATCCGGCTGCGGCAAGAGCGTGACGTCGCTCGCGATCATGGGGCTGTTGCCGAAATCATCGGCCGAAATCTCCGGCAGTGTCCGCTTCGACGGCCTCGACCTGCTGACAATTCCGGATCCCGCCCTGCGCGACCTGCGCGGCGACCGCCTCGCCATGATCTTTCAGGAGCCGATGACCTCGCTCAATCCGAGCTTCACCATCGGCGAGCAGATCATCGAGACCCTTATGCGCCACCGTGGGCTTGATCGCGCAAAGGCGCGCGAGCGCGCCGTCGCGCTGCTCCGGCGCGTCCACATCCCCTCGCCCGAACGCCGTGTCGACGATTATCCGCACAAGCTGTCGGGCGGCATGCGCCAGCGCGTCATGATCGCGATCGCGCTCGCCTGCAATCCAGATCTGTTGATTGCCGACGAGCCGACCACCGCACTCGACGTCACGCTGCAGGCCCAGATCCTCGAGCTCTTGCGCGAGCTGAAGGGTTCGAGCGCCGCGATCGTGCTGATCACCCATGACCTCGGTGTCGTCGCCGAAATCTGCGACGAGGTCGCCGTGATGTATGCCGGCGAGATCGTCGAGCGCGCGCCGGTCGAAGAGCTGTTCGACAGGCCCGAGCACCCGTACACCGTCGGTCTGATGGGCTCGCTGCCGCGCATCGATCAGCAGACCGAGCGGCTTGCGACGATCGAGGGCGTGCTGCCCGATATGACCAGGCCGCCGCCGGGCTGCCGCTTTGCTGCGCGTTGCCCGTTCGTGATCGACCGCTGCGAGGCGGAGGCGCCGCCCTTCACCGCCGTCAGCGCTGGTCACTGGTCGCGCTGCATTCGCACTCCGCTCGAGAGTCTCGTATCGTGAGCGCGCTGCTCGAGGTCGACAACCTTGTCAGGCACTTTGTCGCCCAGCGCTCGATCTTTGGGCAGCCCAAGGTCGTCGTTCGCGCGGTCGACGGCGTGTCATTCAAAGTCGAAGCCGGCAAGACGCTGGCGCTGGTCGGCGAGTCCGGGTGCGGCAAGTCGACCGTCGGCCGGCTGATCCTGCGCCTGATCGAGGCGCAGGCCGGAAAAATCCTGTTCGAGGGGCGCGACATCGCCGGCTACAACGCCGAGCAGCTGCGCGCCTATCGCCGCAAGGCGCAGATCATTTTTCAGGATCCCTACGCGTCGCTCAATCCGCGCATGACCATTGCGCAGACGCTCACCGAGCCGCTGGCGCTGCACGGCCTCGCCGAGCCCAGCCGTCGTCGCCAGCGCGTCGACGAGATCCTGCGGATGGTTGGCCTCGAGCCGCGCTTTGCCCAGCGCTATCCGCACGAATTCTCCGGCGGCCAGCGGCAGCGCATCGCGATTGCACGGGCGATCGCGGTCGAACCAAAGCTGATCGTCTGTGACGAGCCGGTGTCCGCGCTCGACGTCTCGATCCGCTCGCAAATCCTCAACCTGCTGCGCGACCTGCAACAGAAACTCGGCCTTGCCTACATCTTCATCTCCCACGATCTTGCCGTGGTAAAACACGTCGCCGACGAGGTCGCAGTGATGAACCTCGGCCAGATCGTCGAGAGCGGACCGGCCTCGGCGCTGTTCGAGGCGCCGCGCCACCCTTATAGCCGCGCGCTGCTGTCGGCGATCCCGATCCCCTCGCCGTCCCGGGACCGGACCCGGGTCGTGCTCACGGGCGAACTGCCGAGCGCGATCAATCCGCCTGATGGCTGCCGGTTCCACACCCGCTGCCCCTACGTCATCGACCGCTGTCGCACCGAGCCTCCGGCACTCGCAGCCGACGCGACCGGCCACGCCGCCGCCTGCCATCGCACCGCGGAGCTGCCAAAATTCACCATTGCGGCGCGCGGCGCTGGCACGCGTTCTGCAACGCTGGAGCGGCTGACGGCGGCCTTCACGGCCAAGTCCTTCTCCACCAAGTCGGAAGTTCGAGGCCGGCAAGGTGTTCATAATCCAGGTTGATCGCTAAGCTACCAGCCCTCGGGCTGAATGATGGAGGGGTCGCGTGATGAGAACTCGTGCACAACGGATCGGGCGGCTCGCAGTCGCTGCCACATTGCTCCTGATCGGCCTCGCCGGATCGGCATCGGCCCAATCCACGACCTTGCGCATCGGCCTTGCCGAAGATCCGGACATCCTCGATCCGACGCTGGCGCGCACCTATGTCGGCCGCATCGTCTTTGCCTCGTTCTGCGACAAGCTGTTCGACATCGACGAGAAGCTGAACATCGTGCCGCAGCTGGCGCTGTCCTACTCGACTTCCGACGACGGCAAGGAGGTCGCGATCAAGCTCCGGCCCGGCGTCAAATTCCACGACGGCGAGCCGTTCGATGCCGAGGCCGCGAAATACTCGCTCGACCGTCACCTCACCATGCAGGGCTCGTTCCGCAAGCCCGAGATCGCCGCGATCGACCACGTCGACGTCGTCGATCCCCTGACGATCAAGATCGTGCTGAAGACGCCCTATTCACCGCTGATCGCGCAGCTGACCGACCGCGCCGGCATGATGGTGTCGCCGAAAGCGGCGAAGGAAGCCGGCGACAAGTTCGGGCTTAACCCGGTCTGTGCCGGTCCCTACAAGTTCGTGGAGCGCGTGCAGCAGGACCGCATCGTCGGCGAAAAATTCAAGGAATACTGGAACAAGGACAACGTCTTCATCGACCGCGTCGTGTTCCTGCCCATCGTCGATCCGACGGTGCGGCTCGCCAGCCTGAAGTCCGGCAATCTCGATCTGGTCGAGCGCGTGCTCGCGACCGACATCAAGGACGTCCGCGCCGACAAGAACCTCGTGCTGGTGACCGCGCCGTCGCTCGGCTACGTCGGTCTCACCATCAACATCGGCGGCGACAAGGCCCATGGTCCACTGAGCATGTGGGCGAAGGCGCGGCAGGCGCTCGACCTCGCCATCGACCGCACCGCGCTGAACCAGGTCGTCTTCAACGGCGAATTCACACCCGGCAACCAGTGGGTCAGTCCGGCCAATCCGTATTACCAACAGTCGTTCCCGGTGCAGCCACGAAATCTCGACAAGGCCAAGGCGTTGCTGAAGGAGGCCGGCGCGACCTTGCCTGTTACGGTCGACTTCATGGTGCCGAAGGGCGCCGAAAACGAAGCCGTCGCGCAAGTCATTCAATCGATGGCGTCGGAAGCCGGCTTCGACATGAAAATCCGCCTCACTGAATTTGCCACGTCGCTGAAGCAGTCTGAGGCCGGCGAGTACCAGGCGTTCCTGATCGGCTGGAGCGGTCGGACCGATCCCGACGGCAACCTCTACATCTTCCACAAGACCAAGGCGCCGCAAAACGTCGCCCAGTACTCCAACGCCGACGTCGACAAGGCGCTCGACGACGCCCGCCTCGTCAGCGACATGGCCAAGCGCAAGGCGATCTACGAGGGCGTCACCAAGCAGATCCTGGAAGATGATCCGATCCTCTACCTCTATCACGTCAAGGTCCTGATCGCGCACACCGCCAAGCTCGACGGCTACAAGCAGATGCCCGACGGCCTCGTCCGCGTGGTTGGGCTCAAGTTCAAGTGACTCGCGAGGACAGGCTGAGCGAATGCGACTGAGCAAAACCTGTTCCCCTCCCCCTTGTGGGGAGGGGTTAGGGGTGGGGGTCGGAGTGAGAGACCTCAGTCCCTCGATGGACCCCCCTCCCCAACCCTCCCCCACAAGGGGGGAGGGAGCGGCTTGGTCGACAAGCAAATGCTGACCTTCCTCGCCCGCCGCCTGCTGCAACTGATCCCGACGCTGTTCTTCGTGTCGGTGCTGATCTTCTCGCTGCAGCACTTACTTCCCGGCGACCCCGCGCTGGTCATGGCGGGCGAAGAGAAGGACCCGGCAGTGATCGCGCAAATCCGCGAGCACTACCGGCTCGATCAGCCGCTGCCGATCCAGTACCTCTACTGGGTCAAGGGCGTGCTGTCGGGCGACCTTGGCGAATCCCTGCGCAACAGGATGCCGGTGCTGGAGCTGATCGCGCAGAAGCTGCCGGTCACGATCCAGCTTGCCAGCATGGCGATCATCATTGCGCTTGTGATCGGCGTCAGCGCCGGCATCCTCTCGGCCGTCAAAAAAGGCACGGCGTGGGATTATGGCGCGAACCTGTTCGCGCTGTGGGGCATTTCCACGCCGAATTTCTGGCTCGGGATTCTGCTGATCTTCCTGTTCTCGATCGAGCTCGGCTGGCTGCCGGCGTCGGGCTACGTCAAGCCGTCCGAGGACTGGCGCTGCAAGTCTCGCCTCGACCATCATGCCGGCCTTCGTGCTCGGCAACGCCATCGCCGCGGTCCTGATGCGGCACACCCGCGCCGCCATGCTGCAGGTGCTGGAGAGCGACTACATCCGCACTGCGCGCGCCAAAGGGCTGATGGAACGCTCGGTGATCATGAAGCACGCGCTGCGCAACGCGTTGACCCCGGTCATCACGCTCGGCGCGCTCGAACTCGGCACGCTGTTGTCCGGCGCGGTGCTCACCGAACAGATCTTCTCCATCCCCGGCTTCGGCAAGCTGATCGTCGATGCGGTGTTCAACCGCGACTACGCCGTCGTGCAGGGCGTCGTGCTGGTCACCGCGACCGCCTACATCACGCTGAACCTGATCGCCGACATGGCCTACATCCTCGTCAATCCGCGGCTGCGAGCGTAGCGCATGAATTCATTTCCGCTCATTCCCGCCAAGGCGGGAATCCAGTCAAAGAAAAAATGGCTGCGATCGCCAGCCTGCGTCGTGTGGCAAAAACTGGGTCCCCACTTCCGTGGGGACGAGCAGTGGAGATGTTCTCGTTTTCAGCTTCAGTTCAGGTTGCCCCGGAGATGACGATTGCGACCGCCGATATCGCCCTCGTCAATGAATTGGAAACGCTCGAAAGCCCGAGCCGTCGCGCGCTGCGCCGGCTGCTGCGCCGCCGCGGCGCGGTGGTTGGCATGGTCGTGATTGCGTCATTCGCGCTGCTCGCCCTGCTCGCGCCGCTGGTTGCGCCTTATGATCCGATCGCGACCAACTGGGCGCTGGTGCGCAAACCTGCATCGGCGGCGCACTGGTTCGGCACCGACGAGCTCGGCCGCGACATCTTCACTCGCATTGTGTTCGGCGCCCGCGCATCGCTGATGGCGGGCCTGGTCTCGGTCTCGATCGCGCTCACCGTCGGCGTCCCGGTCGGCATGGTCGCCGGCTATCGCGGCGGCTTCATCGACTCCCTGATCAGCCGCATCACCGATGCGATGCTGGCCTGCCCGTTCCTGATCCTCGCAATCGCGCTCGCCGCGTTTCTCGGACCCTCCCTGTCCAACGCGATGATCGCGATCGGCGTTACCGCAACACCGATCTTCGTTCGCCTGACGCGGGCGCAGGTGATGAACGTCAAGGTCGAGGATTACGTCGAGGCGGCGCGCGCGATCGGCAATCCACCCTGGCGCATCGCCCTGTTCCATATCCTGCCCAACATCCTGCCGGCCCTGCTGGTCCAGGCGACGCTGTCGATTGCCGCTGCAATCATCGCCGAAGCCGCGCTCTCCTTCCTCGGCCTCGGCCAGCAGCCGCCGGCGCCGTCATGGGGCAGCATGCTGAATTCCGCGCAGCGCTTCCTCACCTCGGCGCCGTGGATGGCGATCTGGCCGGGACTTGCGATCTTTTTGACTGTACTGTCGTTCAACCTGGTCGGCGACGGCCTGCGCGACGCGCTCGATCCAAGGAGCCGGTGATTCCCGGATAGTCATGGCGTTCAAATGCATCCAGCCTGCAGTCCCGACGATCCAGTCAGACGATGACGCTGTGCGGATCACGCGCTGGGACTTTGCGCCGGGTGCCGCAACGGGATGGCACACGCACGGCTGGCCATATTTTGTGGTGATGCTCACCGACGCGGTCATGAACATCGAGCGGAACGGCGAAATTTCGGAAGCAAAATTCAAGGCCGGGGATTTATATCAGCGCCCTGCCGGCATCGAGCATGACGTGATGAACGCCTCGGACCGTCCAATGGCGTTCGTCGAGATCGAGATCAAGCGGCCGGAAAAGCTGGTTTAGAGCGTGATGTAATGAAGCTAGTTCAAGTGATCCGTCACCCTGAGGTGGCCGTGCCATAGCAGGCGCAGCCTGCGTACACTTGGCTGCAATGCGCGGCCCTCGAAGGGCGACGGCCCGGGGCCGCTCATCCTTCGAGGCTCGCTGAGTTTATCATCGGGCCGCGCTTTCGCTGGCTCGCACCTCAGGATGACGGAGAAAGTCACTTCAGCTCATCCGCTCAAAGCGAGCGATTTAGCATTGGCCATCGTCGGTCAACTTGACGTCATGACCTCGCGCCAACCCGCCTTTTTTGCTTTGATAGCGCCGAGCTGCAGTGCGCTATGACGCGCGAGCGCGACACCTCGAACGACAGCTCGCTAGGCCGGCGCAAAGACGTCGGCGTGCGGTTTTCCAGTCCGGCTTGGGGACGACGGCGGGCCCTGCAAACGCAGCATCCCGCTGCATCACCGGCAGCACCCTCTCCGCGAAGTGGCGCATGTTGAGCTCAGCCTTGTCGTGCGGCATGCGGCCATAGGAGAAGTCGCACACTATGTGGTCGGTCCCCGTCAGCCGCTGCAGCTCGCCCAGCTGCTGAATGCAATCGTCAGGCGTTCCGACGATTTGAATGCTGACGTAGAAGTCGGTCATCTTCTGGCGAGCGACCGGGTCCTTCATCTTGGCGTACGTCTTCTGCATCTTGCCGTAGGACTCGTAGCCTTTGACGTCGGCGAGATGGCCGTCGGAGAAATTATAGTGGGCGTCGATCGAATCCCATTTGGCGCCGAGATACTGCATGGCGCGCTCATGCGCCTCCGCCCGGCTCGGCGCGCACGAGACGTTGGTCAGGATGACCGGCGGGGTCGGCGTGTGGCCCACGCTCATGGCGATCTCGCGAAAACTCTGGATATCGGCCGCAGCCTTGTTCCACTCGTTCTGCATGATCACCATCATGCCGAAACCGAGCTTGGCCATGATCTCGGCCGACTTCGGACTGACCGACGACGCATAGAAGCGCCGCTCCGGATTGGACATCGGCCGGGGGCGGATCGACATTTTCGGTATCTTGTAGAATTGGCCATTCCATTCGAACACTTCGTCGCGAAGCGCCTTGGTCACGAGCTGCGCAGCCTCGGCAAAACGCGGCCGCGCCTCCTCCATGGGAACGCGAAAACCTTCGTACTCGGCGGTGGCCGCGCCGCGCCCGAAGCCGAACATGCATCGCCCGCGGCAGAGCAGATCGAGATAGGCAATCTGTTCGGCGACCCGAATCGGATCTTGCCAGGGCAGCACGATCACGCAGGTGCCGAGCGTGATACGGGTCGTCTTCGCGGCGTAGTAGGACAACAGCTGCAACGGGCTCGGCGACATCGAGTAACCGGTGAAGTGGTGCTCCAGCGAGAACAGCGAGTTGAAGCCGAGCGGCTCGGCGAGATCGGCCAGCGCCAGATGCTCCGCCAGCACCGAGGAGTCTCGGACGCCCAGGTTCCGCCAACACGCTGACGTCGGTTCCGATTCTCATGTTGCAACTCCTGCTTGGTTCGGAGAGCGAGCGGCGGCACGCGCCGCCGCCACTCCACGGTGCTACGCTGCGCTCGCCTTGACAGCCGGCGCCGACTGGACGCCCCTGATCAGGCGCCCGGCCCGCGAGCCGGTATCGTTGCCGTTGCGGCGGGAGACAACGCCGGAAACGATTGTCGCCTCATAGCCGTCGACCTGCTGCACCAGCCGGCGCCCGCCCATCGGCAGATCGTAGCGCACCTCCGGCGGATGCAAACGCAGCTTGTCGTAGTCGATCACGTTGATGTCGGCCTTGTACCCGGCCTGCAGCACGCCGCGATCGCGCAGCCCGACCAGCTCGGCGGCGCGGCGCGCTTGCGCAGCGACGACGAACGGAATTGTCAGCTTCTCGCCGCGCGTGCGGTCGCGCGTCCAGTGCGTCAGCAGATAGGTTGGGAAGCTCGCGTC
The DNA here is from genome assembly GCA_963763485.1 of uncultured Alphaproteobacteria bacterium. Lineage (GTDB taxonomy): Bacteria > Pseudomonadota > Alphaproteobacteria > Rhizobiales > Xanthobacteraceae > CAWCKS01. Next base: position 480,172 of record CAVXOW010000006.1, read on the forward strand.
GCAGATGATGCCGCAATGCGCGCCGCCGTCGCTCAAGCCCGGCACGGCGCTCGGATCGCGCAGCATGTCGTACACGGCGTCGAGGTTGCCGCCGGCGTAGTTGGTGGCCGGCGCGTAGAGCATGCCACGGCCGTTGTCCTCGAGCATCGCATCGTAGGCGAGTTCCTGTGGCGTCTTGCCCTCGCGTTTGGCGCGCGCGCCGAGCGAATTCTCCCACGGCTGTTCGTAGTCGGGCGGATTGCCGAGCAGGAACATCTTGTCATAGTTTGGTCGGTTGAACAGGGCGTCGCTGGTCTTGGTGGCCTGTTCACTTAGGATTGCGGCGCGTACGTTCGGGTCACGCATTTGCCTGACGCGCTCGGCGAGCGGCAGATGCGCGATCTTCTTGTAGCTCGGGTAGCTCTGGAACGGATTGCGTGACAGCTCGAGGCCGAGCAGCAGGCCGACGGCACGTGCCGCAACCTGCGCGGTCACCGACAATCCACGCTTGTTCGCATCGGCAAGGGTGTCGAGGGTTTGCCTGTAGAGCTGCGGCGTGCGCGTGTGTTGCGTCACAAGGAATGAGATCGGGCATTTCGCGCTGTCGGCGACACGCAGCATCATCGACAGGTCGTGTTCGACCGTCTCGGGATCGAGCACGAATTGCAGATAGCCTGGACCGGCCTTGCGCATCGAGGTCGCGATCGCCGTCAGCTCATCCTCCCCTGCCTTCAGCGTCGGCGTATGCTCGCCCCTGCTGTTGCGATGATTGAGCGTGCGCGACGTTGAGAAGCCGAGGGCCCCAGCCTTGATCGCGTCGGCCGCCAGCTCGGCCATCTTCTGGTTGTCCTCCGCCGTCGATGGCTCGCGCTGCGCGCCGCGTTCGCCCATCACATAGACGCGCAGCGCCGCGTGCGGCAGCAGCGAGCCGACGTCGACGTCGTAGGACCGCTTCGCCAGCCAGTTCGCATAGTCGGGATAGCTTTCCCATTCCCACGGGATGCCCGCGGCAAGCACCGGCTCCGGAATGTCCTCGACCCCCTCCATCAGTTCGATCAGGCGAACGTGATCCGCGGGCCGGCATGGTGCAAAGCCGACACCGCAATTCCCATGATGACGGTCGTGACACCGTTCTGCGAGGACGGAGTGATGTCGTTGCTCCACGTAACCTGGCCATCGTAGTGAGTATGCACGTCGACAAATCCCGGCGTCACCAGCTTGCCCCGGGCGTCGATTTCCTCTGTGCCCTTGCCGAGAACCTTGCCAACCTCGACGATACGGCCGCCGGAGACCGCGATATCGGCCTCGTAGAGTTCGCCGCCGCGACCATCGGCAATCGTGCCGCCGCGAATGACAAGACTTGCATTGTCGGCCATGACGGTTCTCCCTGCTCGCTGGTTTTGTGACATGATGGACTGCGTTGTCGCGGTGTCAATCGATTGTGCTTTGCACACACCGCAAGCCGCATTGGAGGCATGACGGACCGGCGGCCCGAATTCCAGGGTGTAACCGCGCTCCTGTGCGGTATGCGAGAGTGCCCCGATAGACGCAAAGGGCATAATGAGGGCATAGCCGTGACATTTGCCACGACTTTATCGCGGCGTATAAATCCGCAAAGAGCCTGACTATGGAGACGTGACTGCCATGGACCAGATTGCCGACCGAACCTTGGCCGCGACCGATTTTGCCGCGGAAGCGTTTCTCGCCCGGCTCGGCGAACGCGGCATCGACTATGTCTTCGCCAATGCCGGCACCGATTTCGCGCCGATCATCGAGGCGGTTTCGCGCAACAGCGGCGGACGCAAGTACCCGCGCTTCATCACCGCGCCGCATGAAAATCTCGCGATGGCGATGGCGAACGGCTACTACCGCGTCGCGGGAAAGCCTGCGGCGGTGATGCTGCACGTCACCGTCGGCACCGCAAACGCGATTTGCCAGCTGATGAACATGGCGCGCGATTCCGTCCCGGTGCTGTTGTGCGCCGGGCGCACGCCGGTGACGGAAACCGGCCACATCGCCTCGCGCAACGGCGCGATCCATTGGGGCCAGGAGTCGTTCGACCAGGGCGGCATGGTGCGCGAGTTCGTCAAATGGGATTATGAGCTGCGCGCCGGCCAGCCGGTCGGCGCGCTGGTCGACCGCGCGCTCGACATCGCGATGAGCGAGCCGCGCGGACCGGTCTATCTCTGCCTGCCGCGCGAGGTTCTGGCCGATGACGCGGTGCCGATGCGGCGCGACACCGTGCGGCCGCTCGGCGCAGCACCTCCCGCGCCGCAGCTACCGGCGATCGAGGAAGCCGCAAGACTGATCGCAAAGGCCGACTCGCCGCTGATCATCACGTCCGCGATGGGCCGCTCGGCGGAAGCCGTCGCCGCGCTCGGCGCATTCGCGAGCTACGCAGGCGATCCCGGTGCTGCAGATCAACGCCACCGACATGAATCTCGCGAGCGATCACGAGATGAACCTCGGCTATGGCCCCGACCCGAACCCGCATCTGGCGCAGGCCGATCTGGTCATCGTCATCAACTCCGGCGTGCCGTGGATGCCGCGCATGGCGAAGCCGAAGGCGAGCGCGAAGGTGATCCATATCGGCATCGATCCGCTGGTGAGCCGCCATCCGTTCCGCGAGTATGAGACGGACTTGCTGGTCGCGGGCGATCCGGCCGCCGCCGTCACCATGCTGAACCAGGTCCTGGGCGCGGGCGACAAGGTCAAGCGCGATGCCCGCCGCAAGGCGGTCGCTGCAGCACGCGCGGAGATGAAAGCGGCGCGCGACAAGATGATCGCGCAGGTGAAAAGCCAGGTGCCTGTTCATCCCGCCTGGCTCGCGCACTGCCTCAACGAAGCCAAGGCGGAGGACGCGATCTTCATCAACGAGCTCGGCATTGCGCCAAACCGCCTCGATTTCAAGAATCCCTTGAGCTTCATCGGCACCTCGCTCGCCGGCGGTCTCGGCGCCGGCCTCGGTTCGGCGCTCGGCGCAAAGCTCGCCGCGCGCGACCGCGAGGTCATCGTCGCCGTTGGCGACGGCTCCTACATGTTCGGCAATCCCGTGCCCTATCACTTCGTGCAGCGCGCGGAGAATTTGCCTGTTCTGACCATCGTCGCCAACAACCATTCCTGGCTCGCGGTCCGGCAGTCGACGCTTGCGGTCTATCCCGATGGTGCGGCGGCCAAGGCCAATGTGATGCCGATCCAGGATCTCAACCCGTCGCCCGCGTTCGAGAAAGTGGCCGAGTGCTGCGACGGCTGGGCCCTGTCGGTGGAGGATCCGGCCAAGCTGCCGGACGCGATGAAACGAGCCTTCGAAAAAGTCCGCTCCGGCGTGCCGGCGCTGCTCAACGTGCACACGCAGGGTATGCGGTAGCTAGGGCGTGGACTCATAAGCGCGCAGCCACAGCCTGATTGACGCAAGCTGGACGAAGGCACCCGGCAGATCGCGCCAGGGCGCTCCAGAGCGCAGAACCCAGAAAATGCCGTTGAGGACACGACGGTCATTTACCCGAGGGACGCCACGCGGCTTGTTGGGCAGCAGGGGCTTGATGGCGGTCCATTCATGGTCGGTGAGTTCGTAGCGCATGATTTTAGCCCTCCCTTCTCAGGCTTGAATCACGCTCCGGCACGGGGTCTCAACCGACTCTGCCGCAGTGCGTTTCGGTCGCCATTCCAACCAGGAGCGGACTAGTTTTCCTCACCTTGAGTTCTTCCGCTTTTGACCCGACCCGAAACAGACCCGCGGCCCTCGGTGTGTTGCACAACGAACCATCGGGCGCACCTCAGGGGGCTTTGCTGAGTCCGGGCAGGCTACTGTTCCAGGTGGTCTTACTGAGAGGCACGATTTTACGGATCTGACTAATCCGAGATGTGCCAGAACCTGACGTCACGACCAATCAATTCACGATTTCTCCGCAACGATCACAAGGCCTGGCACGGGCACGCCTCTCTCGTTGCGGATCGATTGCTGTTCATGTCGTAACATCACAAGGCCGGCTGCCTCAATCGACGCGCGCACATAAGAAGCACTATGAGCGTAGCGCCTGCCTTCGCCCATGATAAAACCGTCGCCCTCGTGCCTTTCCAGGCTGAAAGCCAAAAGGCCGCCGGGAGCGAGAACACGGCGCGCTTCCTTCAGTACCGGGAAGAGATCGGCAACATAGATCATCGCGTCGGCAGACAGGACGAGCTCTGCGCTGGAGGCAGGCGTCGTACGCAAACCCTTCAGCATGTCGGTCACTTTGAGCTGGGCATAGAGGCCCGTGGCGCGTGCCTTTTCGATCATACCCGGCGAAAGGTCGATGCCGATGAATTGATCGACGATTTTAGCAAAGGCGGCCGCCGCCAGTCCTGTACCGCAACCGAGATCGATCGCGGTTTTGAAACTGGCCGGCTTCTGAAGCGCCTGGCATACGGACCGCACCGCCTCAAACAACACCGAGGGTCCGCGATATCCAAGACTCTCGACCAGAGCGGTGTCGAATGTCGACGCATATTGATCGAACAGCGAACGCACAAAGGCAGATGGCATTTCGGACAATTCGTCAGCGCCCAGCCGCATCAGTTCGACGCTCGCACCGGACGGATCAGAAGGATCAATTTCACGCGCCCGGCGTAAAGCCTTGATCGCGCCGTCACGATCCCCGAGTTGCTCAAGCACTTGTCCGAGCAACCGCCAGACATCCACACGGTTCGGCTCCAACTCGGATGCCCGCCGATAACTGCCCGCTGCCTCCGCAGGTCTGTCGAGATTGCGCAGGCAATCGCCTTTGACACCGAGAGCTTCAACCTGATCCGGGGAAATGGCCAGCGAAAGATCGCACTTGGCAAGCGCCTCCTCATACCGGCCCAATTCGAACAAGACGGCGCCGCTCAGAGCTGGCGCCTCCGCGTTGTCAGGATCGAGCGTAGAAGCGTGATCAAAGACCAGCAACACTTCATCGTATCGACGCTGTATTCGCAGCAAGTTGCCCAATTTGATCCAACCCGCGGCCAGATTTGGAGCCAGCCTGATCGCGATGTCGAAGCTTTTCCTGGCGTCATCCAACTTGTTCTGGACTTCGAAGCAACTCCCCGAGATTCAAGAAATACTCGTGATTGTTCGGATTGCATCTGATTGCCGAGCCGATCAGATCGACGCCCAACTCCCGCCTGTTGGTCTGCCAGTAGACCAAACCAAGAAGATGAAGCGAATCTGCGTGCTTCGGATCAAGCGCTAATGCCCGCCGACAGCGGTCCTCGGCAGGCCCGTATCGCCTGGACAAAAAGTGGCGCCGGGCGGCATCGCAAAGGTCGGCCGGAGAGCGCTTTGTTCTGCCCTGCTCATGGCCTTCGAAACGAGGTCGAAGCCGGCCCATTGTAGCACGTCCCCTAGAATTGAGATCGACCAACCTGTCACTGTCACAAAGACCCGAATCAATTCCATGATAAACTCAATTCCTAACGAATAATTGCCGTCTGCTTCTGGCGACCCAAAGCGGACCAAAATCGATGTCCGCCCCTACGCCGCTGTTGGGGGCATGAAGCGGGCCTAAATCCGCGCCGATTTATGAGTACACAGCCTGATATTCACGGACGAGAAATTTCTCACCGCTTGCGTCGGACTACTCGACCGGCTTGCAGTAGCGCGTCGAGATCGTCTTCGAGGTCGGCGTTTCCGAAGCGAAACAGGCGATGAGCTTGTCCGCCTTGCGCATGAATACGCCGGCCCCGGCCGATGTCTGAATGACGCCGACGACGTCAAAGCCCTGCTTCAGCAGCGAGGCGATGGTGATTGGGTCGTCCGCACGTGCGGCTCCGCACGTCAGCATGCCAAGCGCCACAACAACTACTTTCAGTTTCATGGTCTTGCCCTCGCGTCGATTTGTCGTTGCTGTACACTTCGGAAACCCAACGTATGAGTCACCGTGAATCGGTACGCGCAAAAACTATGACGATATTGACGTGACAAAGGTTCAACATGGCCGCTGTCGTAACCGGCGGCACGACGGGTGCTCATCTCATCCCAAGCACCCGGAAGACAACGGCTTTCACAGCATCGAGCACGAAGGCAAAGATGATTGCCAAAGCAAATACGCCGGCAATGATGCGGAATGACAGCGGCGCCATCAATGTGCCGGTCAGCGCCAGCGTCGGCACGATCAACAGATCCGCGATGGAGCATGCAATAACGATCGTGCTCGGCCGCGACGACCAGATCCGACGCCGCTCGCGCACGACATAGTAGACCGCCTGTCCATTGCAGACGTTGTTGACGAGCGTCAGCGTGCGCAAACTCTCGATGTCGAGCTGGAGATAATTTTTCCCGACCAGCAGGACGCCAACACAAAACGCAAGATCGAACAATCCCATCACAACTCCGGCGACCGTGAGGTTGCCGATCTTCCAGGCGTTCGGCATGGCAGAAGGACGGACATTGTCGGTGGTCGACGACATCGCGAGAAAGTCGCCCGTGATCATCGAGATCACGACCAGCATCGGAGTGAGGATGGCGTGGCCGGTGACGATCAAGCCGATCGCGAGATAGGAGACCTGACGCACCTTGTGAACAATCGAGCGCAGCGTGTAAGTGAGGATGCGCTGGAAGGCGATGCGCCCCTCGGTGACCGCGTTGACGATCCCCGTCAAACCAGGCTCGGTCAGCACCAGTCCTGCCGCTGATTTGGCGACGTCGGTCGCAGTCGATACCGCGATCCCCAGCTGCGCCTGCCGCAGCGCCGGCGCATCATTGGCGCCATCACCGCACATGCCGACGGTAAAACCGCCGTGCTGAAAGGCTTTGACAAGCTTGAACTTGTCTTCCGGCAGCACGCCGGCAAAGACAGCGTAGTCGTTCGGGTGAACTGACTCGATAATTTCCCCTGACGGCGCTACTTTGCCTTCAAGGCCAATCGCCTTCGCAATCACAGCCGCGGTCACCGCCGCGTCGCCGGTAACCATCACCACGGCGACGCCCATCGACTTGAGCCTGGCAATGCAGGCTGCGGCTTCCGACCGAGGCGGGTCGCTCAACGCCAACAACCCGACGAACTGGAGCGCATCCCTCGGCCCTGCGGCAACGCCAAGAACGCGAAATCCTTGTGCTTCCAGCTCCGACGCCCTGGCAACGCTCGCATTCGAGGTCTTTGCCAGGGCCGCAACATAGGCAAAGGCGCCTTTGACGACACGCAGTTCCGCGCCGTTCGCGTCGCAAACTGTGGCTTCGGCCATCTTTGCGTTCGGGTCGAACGCCACGAACGCCAAAAGCTGCGGCATCGACGGAAAGTGATAACGCGCTACGCCGGCGCGCACCGCGCCATCGACCGGATCGAGGCCGCCGTCGGAACTCGCCAGCCGCGCCCACATCAAGACGTCGGCCTCGCTATGGCTGTCGACCGGAACCACTGCCGTGATCGCCAGCTCATTGCGCGTCAACGTCCCCGTCTTGTCGACACACAACACATTCATGGTCGCAGCCTCGTCGACCGCGGAAAGCCGCGTCGGCAGCACGCCACGTCGCCCGAGGGCTTGCGCTCCGACTGCGGTCGCGAGCGTAAACGTCGCCGGCAGAGCCACCGGTACCGACGCGAGGATCGCAATCAGGGCCAACGGAATGATCTCGGCAAACGGCAACTGGATGTACCAGGCGAACGCGATCAGCAGCACGGCAAGCGTGCCGTTGACGGCGGCCAGGTAGAGCACAACCCGTAACACCGCCTTTTGCTGCGAGCTTGCGACCCGTGCGGTGCGCACTAGTTCTGCGGTCCGCCCGAATTTGGTCCGCGCGCCCGTCGCGATCACCTCAGCGACGGCCTCGCCCCGCCGAACAAGCGCGCCGGCGAATGTCTCGCTTCCAGGTCCTGCTTCGATCGGCAGGGATTTACCGGTCAGCATCGACTGATCGAGAAGCACTGCGCCTTGCCCAAGCCGCACGTCGGCGGCGACAACGCTACCGAGCGTCAGTTTTACGACGTCGCCCACGACGAGCTCCGCGACTGGCACAATCTTCCACGTGCCGTCCCGCAACACCGACGCGTTGAGCGCAAGACGTGACTTCAATGCTTCAAGCGTCGCTCGCGCCCGGCCTTCCTGAAAGAACCCCAGCGCGGCATTGAAAACGAGCAGCAGGGCGATAACCGAGGCCTCGATATACTCACCAAGTATCAGTTGCAGGACGATCGCGGCTTCGAGCAGGCACGGCACCGGGGCGACGAGTTTGCCAAGCAAAATGCGCCACGCCGGCGGCTCGACATCGCTGGTTATATTCGGCCCTTGCTGCGCGAGCCTGCGACCAGCTTCCTGCTCGGAAAGCCCGGCCTGCCAATCAACGGGCGGAGGTGACATCTCTGGGACGGCCACGGCACACCAGCGCTTTAAACAAAGGATGGCGCAAACTGCGCCATCGAGGTGGTCGTCGCCATACTTATCTTCTTGCTCACATTCACAATACGGCGTGACCGGAGCGCACCGCACCAGCGCAGCTCAGACGACAATCTAGGGCTTCAGCGAATTGAAATAAGCTACGAGCTCGTCGATCTGGTAATCAAGCAGTGCCGGGTTGGGCATCGCTTCGCGCGGGCCGAGCCGGCTGTGGTTGCTCTTCAGGAAATTGCGCAGCCACGCTGGTGAAAAATCCGATCGTTTTGCGATCGCAAGGAAGCTCGGCGCCGGCTGGCGCAGCATCGGCGCTTCACCCGCTTCACCTGTGACGACATGGCAGGCCGCGCAGACTTTCTGCGCAAAGACACGTCCTGCTGCGACCTGCTGCGGCGAGGGCTCTTCGGCAAATGCCGGCGCCATTGTCAGGAAGAGGACAAGAAAATTGACGATGCTCAACGTCGCTTTCCGAACCCTCGGCTGCTGGACAGCCGCTGAAGAAATACCTTGCTTCCCGACGTGAAAGTCCCGTTCCGGCATGACGAACTCTTCTAATTCTTTCGGAATTCCTCTTCTGAACACTGTGGAAGGGTGCGGTCGCACCTTCTTGATCGAAATCAATCTGCCCAGCGCTCGTTCATCACGTTCCACTTATCAACCAATTGGTCGCCGCCTTGGGCGGCATCCTGGTCGGCGGCCGGGCGCATCGCGAGCAGTTGACTTCACGTCGTTGTTCAACATGATCGGAGTGGATACTTTCCGACGAGGCGCCCGTGACCGAAAAATCTTCAAATCTCCAGATCGACTCCAAGCGTCTGTGGGACGCCATCATGGAGACCGCGGCGTTCGGCGCGACCGCAAAGGGCGGCGTGCGGCGGTTGACGCTGTCGGAGGAGGACCGCAAGGTGCGCGACTGGTTTCGTGCCGCCTGCGAGAAGGCCGGGTGCACGGTCACTGTCGACGAGCTCGGCGCGATGTTTGCGGTGCGCCCCGGCCGCGATAATTCCAAGCCCGCGATCGGCATGGGCTCGCATCTGGACACCCAGCCGACCGGCGGCAAGTTCGACGGCATTCTTGGCACGCTGGCCGGGCTCGAGGTGATCCGCACCCTGAACGACGCCGGCATCGAGACCGACGCCCCGCTCTGCCTCGTCAACTGGACCAACGAGGAAGGCTCGCGCTTTGCCCCGGCGATGATGGCCTCTGGCGCCTATGTCGGCGATTTCACGGTCGAGCATGTTCTGTCGTGCAAGGACGCCGACGGCGTCACCGTCGGCGATGCGCTGGAAAAAATCGGCTATCGTGGCAGCGAAAAATCAGGCACCCGCAAGCTCGGCGCGTTCGTCGAGCTGCACATCGAGCAAGGCCCGTTGCTGGAGGCCGAAGGCAAGACCATCGGCGTGGTCAATCACGGCCAGGGCGTCGCCTGGTACGACGGCTATATCACCGGCTTCGAGAGCCACGCCGGCACCACGCCAATGCCGCTGCGGCGTGATGCGCTGTCGACGCTCGCCGAGATCGCACTGGCGGTCGAGCGGCTGACGCTGGCGCGCGGCCCCAATGCGGTCGCGACAATCGGCGAAACCGTAATCAAGAACCCTTCGCGCAACGTGATCCCGGGCGAGCTGAAATTCACGCTCGACCTGCGCAGCGCCGACGCCGACATCATTGCGACGCTTGACCGGGAAATCCGCGCGGCGATCACCAACATCGCGGCAAAGCGCAAAGTCACGGTCAACTTCGAGCGCATCTGGCACAAGCCGCCGACCCATTTCGACCCGAAGATTGTCGACGCGGTCGAGCAGGCCACGAAGGACCAAGGCTACTCGTACCGCCGCATCGTGTCCGGCGCCGGGCACGACGCCTGCAATCTCAACAACGTGGTGCCGACGGCGATGATCTTCGTGCCGTGCAAGGACGGCGTCAGCCACAACGAGCTGGAGGATGCGACGCAGGCCGACTGCGCCGCCGGCGGCAATGTGCTGCTGCACACGATCCTGTCGCTGGCCGGCGTCGCGAGCTGAGCGGGAGCTTGAAACAATGACCAACGTCGAACTGCTTACCGGCGCACAGCGAAACTTCCTGCAGGAGCGCGTCGTTTATGGCCGCCCCGCCGCCGACGTGATCGCGGAGGAAGCCAGCAATCTCGGCAAGAGCAGGGTCTTCATCGTCACCAGCAATTCGCTATCGGGCGACAACTCGCTGCCGCGCCAGATCGGCACGGCGCTCGGCGAGCGCTTCGCCGGCGTCTACAGCGGCGTCACCGCGCACACGCCGCGGCAATGCGTGATCGATGGCGCCGCGAAAGCGCGCGAGGCCGGAGCGGACCTGCTGGTCGCGGTCGGCGGCGGCTCGGTGGTCGACGCCACCAAGGCGATGCTGCTGTGCCTCTGGAACGACATCACCACGACTGCGACGATGGATCCGTTTCGCGGCCGCCGCGAGGGCGATCCGAGCCGCTGGCCTGAGGACGCCGCAAGCCGCATTCGCATGCTCGCGGTGCCGACGATGTTTTCCGCCGCCGAGTTCACCTGGTTTGCCGGCGTCACCGATCCCTCGCGGCTTGTGAAGGAATCCTTCAGCCACCCGCTGTTCGTGCCTGAGGTCGTCGTGCTCGATCCGGCGGCCACGCTGACCGCGCCGATCCCGAACCTGCTCGCGACCGGCATGAAGGCGGTCGATCACGCCGTCGAGCGGCTGTGCGCCTTGCGTGCGCCGCCGCTCACGGAGGCGACCGCGTCGACCGCGTTGCGGCTGTTGCACACAAGCCTGCCGAAGCTCGCGCACGACCGCGACGGCGATCTCAAACTCCGGCTCGACTGCCAGTTCGGTATGTGGCTGTCGATCTACGGCAGCGGCGTCTCGGTCGGCGCCAGTCACGCCATCGGCCACGTCATCGGCGGCTATGGCGTGCCGCACGGCCATACCACCGGCGTGCTGCTGCCGTCGGTGCTGCGCTGGAATTTTTCAGCCAATGCCGAGCGGCAGGCGGTCGCCGCCGCCATCATCGGCACGTCAGCCGACCAGCTCGCCGATACGATCCTGAGCTTCGCCAAAGGGCTCGGCGTCCCCACCTCGCTGCGCGAGGTCGGCATCAAGCGCGAGCAGCTCGACGACATCGCCGAGAAATCGCTGCGCGATCCGCCGATGAAGACCAATCCGCGGAAGGTGTCGACGGCCGCCGAAATCCGGGAAATTCTTGAGATGGCGTGGTGAGATCCGTCATTGCAAGCGAAGCGAAGCAATCCAGGAACTTCAAAAGAACTGGATTGCTTCGTCGGCTACGCCTCCTCGCAATGACGAGCCACGATGCCTCGCCACTAGTATTATAATACCTAACACCTCAAGCCTTCTTGCCGCAAAATCCCCCAAAATCCCGGAACTTTCAAAGCGAAATCAATCACTAGCGCGTCACCGGTGGTCAGCCAAAATCATTTCGGCGGCTTTCTCCGCAATCATGATGATCGGTGCGTTGGTGTTGCCTGAAACGAGGTCCGGCATGATCGAGCCGTCGATCACGCGCAATCCGTCGAGCCCCTTCACCTTGAGCGTCTGATCGACCACCGCGAGCGGATCGTTGCCCATCCGGCACGTCGACACCGGGTGGTAGACCGTGCTGCCGGTGTCACGGCAGAATTTCAGCAATTCATCATCCGTGTTCAGTTTCGGCCCCGGATAGATTTCCGCGGCAACGAACGGCTGCATCGCCGGCGCGTTCAAGACCTTGCGCAGGATTTTCAGGCCTTCGACATTCGCCGTGCGATCGGTCTGCGTGGCGAGATAGTTGATCTTGATCTCGGGCGGCACCGCCGGATCGGCGCTCCTGATCTTCAACGTGCCGCGGCTCTCTGGCCGCAGCTGGCACACCGACGCGGTGAAGCCGGAAAAGTTGTGCAGCTTCTCGCCCATCTTGTCGGTCGAGAACGGAATGAAGTGGACCTGGATGTCCGGCGTCGCAAGGCGCGCATCGGTCTTGAAAAACGCGCCGGCGTAACCCGCCGCGATCGTCAGCGGCCCCTTGCGAAATGCCGCATAACGCATACCGACCATCGCTCGCCGCAGCGGGTTGTTGAGGTCGTCATTCACCGTCCGCCGCGTCGAGCGCATCACGATGCGCGCCTGGAAATGATCCTGCAGGCTGTGGCCGACGCCGGGCGAGTCCTGCACCACGTCGATGCCAAAATTGCGCAACAGCTCGCCCGGCCCGACGCCGGACAGTTGCAAAAGCTTTGGCGAATTGAACGCGCCGAGCGACAGCAGCACCTCTTTCCGCGCCCGCGCAGTGCGGGCATAGCCGGAGCGCTTGTAAGTGACCCCGACCGCGCGCTTGCCCTCGAACAGCACGCGCTCGGCATGAGCGTCGGTTTCGATGCGCAGGTTCTGTCGGCCGCGCGCCGGATTGAGGTAGCACACGGCGGTCGAGGCACGGCGGCCGCGCCGCGTCGTGGTCTGGAAATAGCCGGCGCCCTCCTGCGTTGCGCCGTTGAAATCGGTGTTGCGCGGAATCCCGGTCTGCTCGGCGGCCGCAATGAACGCTTCGCACAGCGGATCGGGCTGGCGCGGGTTGGAGACCGCGAGCGGCCCGCCGGCGCCATGATAGTCGTCGGCGCCGCGCTGCTGGTGCTCCGCCCTCTTGAAATACGGCAGCACGTCGTCATAGCCCCAGCCGACATTGCCGAGCTGCCGCCAGCGGTCGTAGTCGGCATGCTGGCCGCGGATGTAGACGAGGCCGTTGATCGAGCTCGACCCGCCCAACACCTTGCCACGCGGCTGAAAGACAGAGCGGCCGCCGAGCTCCGGCTCCGGCTCGGTCTGGTACATCCAGTTCACCTTCGGCTGCTTGAACAGCACGCCGTAGCCGAGCGGGATGTGGATCCAGATATTGCGATCGCGCGGACCGGCTTCGAGCAGCAGCACCGAATGCTTGCCGGACTCGGTCAAACGGTTCGCCAGCACGCAGCCGGCCGAACCGGCGCCGACGACGATGTAGTCGAATTCTTCATGCGTTGGTTGAGAGCCATTCCCTACCATCAGAGCTTCCATCCCGATCGTATTGATTTATAAGCGCCTGCCAGATTGCGTTGTCTCGCGCACTAACGCAAATAGTCGCTCGTTCTCGCATCACAGGGAAACCGCCGTCAGATGTCCCGTAATCCGTTGTTTGAGCCGTTTGCCTGCAAATCGTTGAAGCTTGCCAACCGCATCGTGATGGCGCCGATGACGCGTTCGAAGAGCCCGAGCGGCATTCCTGGCGCCGATGTCGCGGCCTACTACCGCCGGCGCGCCGAGGGCGGCGTCGGCCTGATCGTGACGGAAGGCACTATCGTCGACCGTCCCGGGGCCTGCGCCTCAACCGATATCCCGAACTTCCATGCGCCGGACAGCGTCGCAGGCTGGCGCAATGTCGTGAAGGACGTGCACGCGGCCGGCGGCAAGATCGCACCGCAGCTCTGGCACCAGGGCATGGTACGCAAGCCCGGCACCGGGCCGAACCCCGACGCCAAGTCTGACGGCCCGTCTGGCCTGTCGGGCACCGGCAAGCCGGTCGGCGAGCCGATGAGCGATGCCGATATCGCCGACACCATCGACGCCTTCGCCAGGGGCGCCGAGTTATCGAAAGAGATCGGCTTCGACTGCGTCGAGTTTCACGGCGCTCACGGCTACCTGCTCGACCAGTTCTTCTGGGAAGGCTCCAACGTGCGTACCGACGCGTTCGGCGGCGACCTGCTACGGCGCACCCGTTTTGCGGCCGAGATCGTCAAGGCAGCGCGCAAGCGCGTCGGGCCCGACTACGTCATCATCCTGCGCTTCTCGCAATGGAAGCAACAGGACTACGCGGCAAAGCTTGCGCTGACCCCGAAAGAGCTGGAAGCGTTTCTCGAGCCGCTGACCGACGCCGGCGTCGACATCTACCACTGCTCGACGCGGCGGTTCTGGGAGCCGGAGTTCGCAGGCTCCGATCTCAACCTCGCCGGCTGGACCAAGAAGATTTCCGGCAAGCCGACCATCACCGTCGGCTCGGTCGGGCTTGAAGGGCGCAGACTTCATCGCCTCGCTGCGCGCCGGCGGCACGCCGGAGGTCGGCGACCTCAGCGAACTCGAGGCCCGCGTGCAGCGCGGCGAATTCGACCTGGTTGCTGTTGGCCGCGTCCTGTTGAGCGACCCTGCCTGGGCGGCGAAAATCCGCGATGGTCGTGCCAGCGAACTGCTGCCGTTCTCGCCCGAGTCGCTGAAGGAACTGGCGTAAAGCGCCCGCCATTGCGATCGACAAGCCGATCAATGGTGATGGCGAGCCGTTGACAAAGCCCCCCGATCCCTGTCGCAATAGCGCGCCAGCCGAGGTGGCGCATGGACCAGCAAAACCGTTCCGACCCGGTCACGAAGGCACGCGATCTCGGATCTGCGATCGCCGCCGCGGCGGACGAGCTTGAGCGCACGCGGCGGATTCCTGCTCCGCTCCTCGAACAGCTGCACTCCTCGCGCCTGCTGCGCATGCTGCTGCCGCGCTCGGTCGACGGCGACCAGATCGATCCGCAAACCTACCTCGCCGCGATCGAGGAGCTGTCCTGCCACGACGGCTCGATCGGCTGGAACGTGTTCGTCGCCAACAGCTCGGCCTTGATCGCGCCGTTTCTGGAGCCTGATGTAGCCCGCATCGTCTTCGGCGATCCGAAGAGCGTGGTGGCCTGGGGACCACCCAACGCCTGCAAGGCGACCGCCGTGGACGGCGGCTATCGCGTCAGTGGCAGGTGGGATTTCGCCAGCGGCTGCCGGCAGGCGACCTGGATGGGTGCGCACTGCCAGGTGGTCGAGCGCGACGGCAGCCTGCGCCGCGATTCCCGCGGCCAGCCGGTGATCCGCTCGCTGCTGTTCCCGGTGCATGAGGCCACCCTGCTCGACACCTGGAACCCGATCGGGCTGCGCGGCACCGCATCGGATTCCTACCGGCTCGATGATCTCTTCGTGGCCGAGCGCTTCAGCAGCACGCGCATGGAGCCTGCGCTGCGGCGCGAGCGCGGGCCGCTCTACGCCTTCACCATGCAAGGGCTCTATGCGGTCGGCGTCGCCGGCGTCGCGCTCGGCATCGCCCGCGCAATGCTTGATGAGTTCGTCGAACTGGCCGGCCGCAAGGTGCCCCGCGGACTGACGCGCCTTGCCGACAATGCCGTGGTCCAGGCCGACGTGGCGCGGGCCGAGGCAAGCCTCGGCGCCGCCCGCGCCTACCTGATCGACACCCTCGCAGCGATCCATGCCCACGCCGACGACATCGATCCGATCGACATCGCCGATCGAGCGCGCGTGCGGCTCGCCTGCACCCACGCGATCCACGCCTCGCTCGAGGTTGCCGATTTCACCTACAAGGGCGCCGGCGTCGATGCCATCTTCCCGGGCAGCCCATTCGAGCGCCGCTTTCGCGACATCCATACGGTGTCACAGCAGATCCAGTCGCGCGGCGCCCACTACGAGGCCGTCGGCCGCATCCTGCTCGGCACCATGCCGGAAGTGTTCTTCTGAACAGAACTCATCGACAATTTGACGCCTTTTGCGTAGGGACGCCCGCGATTACGCGCGATGCAATGCACCACAATGCATGTTTTCGACGGCTACAGAATTAACCGCAGCGCAGGCAAAAACCTTAACAGCTAACGTTAACCGACAAGCATGGTTGCGCGGCTCACCAAAGACAGCTCAGGATCGCCCTAGATTTTGATACAAACTTTTTCAAAGGAGAACTCGAGATGGTCGAGTCAACAATAGGTCGAGCCTTGACTGATCTGGATCGCGAAATCGCGGCAGCGGTTCGAAACGCACCTTCGGTCCACCGCTCGCGTCCTGGGGATGTCGGGCCGCCAACGGTCATTGCGCCGGACCTCGCGATGCCGGAATATGTCGAACATCACGACGGGGCCACAGAAATCGGCAAGCTGTCGGCGGAAGCCGTTGTCCGCGAATTCGAAGCTGCGGCGAAAGAGATTGAGACGATGGGTGCGGAGCTGATCGAGCGCGTTAAGCAATGCGAAGCGATGACGCGCGATGCGTTCGCCGTGACGGAAGAGCTGAAAGAGACTGCAGCTCGCTACCGCGAGGAGGCAAAGAGCATCTTCGTACAGATTGAGAACTGTTCGCTGGTAATGGCGGAAGTCCGCACGACCTGCGCCGACCTGAGGGACAAGATCGCGATTCCGACTCTCGGAGACAGGCTTAAGCCAAAAGAGCGGTGACTCTCGAACCGACCTACGTCCTGAGCCCGCAACCGAAGACGGACATGATCGGCTCACGGACAAAACGTCCTAGCGTCATTGCCTGCCTAGAAAATCCAACAGGGCCTTGTTGAACGCCTCTGGCTGCTCCCAATTCGGCGCGTGACCGGACTCGGAGATCAATACCGTCTCGGCATTGCGCAAGTGGCTCGCCTGCAGCCGCAACATCGACGGCGGCGTATACATGTCGGCATCGCCGCCGATCAGCAGCGTCGGCAGCCTGATCGTCTCGAGCTTCGCCCAGGTGATCACGTTGGCAAATTTCTGCACCACCTTCGGCCCGACCACCGCCTGCGCCTCCAGCGCGCGCCACGCCTTGACGCCTGCCGAGTTGCCGGCGCGATAGGAAGGCCCAAGCTCGCGCAACTCCGGCGGCATGTCCAGGAAGGCCTTTGGCCTGATGCGGCTGCCGGTCTCGACATACTCCTTGTCGGTGACGCCGAGCAGCGTCGCGGCGAAAGTCACACTCGACAGTTTCTCCGGATGCGCCAGCGCGTAGTCGGCTGCGATGATGCCGCCGAGTGCCAGACCAACCGCATGGAATTTGTCGATGCCAAGATGGCCGACGAGATGGTGCAGGTCTTCCGACGCGATCCCGGGATTGTTGCGATCTCCGGGCTCCGACTTGAAGCAGCCGCGCCGGGAGTAACCGATCACACGATAGCCGGCCTTTGCCAGCGCCGGCTGCTGATACGGCCAGAACGCGCCGCTGCCGGTGTTGGCGTGGAGCAGGATCACGACGGGCCCTGTGCCGCCCGTGTCCCAGTACCAAAGTTTTGCGCCGGGCAGGTCGGCCAGTCCTTCGGTGACCTTGACCTGCTCCGGAATAGGCACAGGCGTCCAGACAGCAGTCATCGGAACCTCAAGCTTGCGAGACGATGCGCCGGCAGTGATCCAGCGCCGCGGCAATCAGGTTATCGCTGGCCTCCGGCGTACGAAACGCCGAGTGCGCCGACAGCGTCACGTTGGGCAGCTGCTTCAAGGGGCTATCGGCAGGCAGCGGTTCGACAGCGAAAACATCGAGCCCGGCGTGGCGCAGGTGGCGCGACTTCAGCGCCTCGATCATCGCGGCATCGTCGACCAGCGCGCCGCGCGCCGTGTTGATCAGGATCGCGCCGCGCCGCATCAGCCCGATACGCTCGGCCGATAGAAACCCACGGGTCTCGTCGTTGAGCAACAGATGCAGCGAGACCACGTCGCTCTCGCGCAGCAGCTGCTCGATCGGAACGAAGGTTACGTTCGGCGCCGTCTTCGGCGTGCGATTGCAGGCCAGCACGCGCATGCCGACGCCGTTCGCAAGCCGCGCGACTTCCGCAGCAATGCCGCCAAAACCGATCAAGCCGAGCGTCTTGCCTGTCAGCTGCATGCCCTCGGTGCGGAGCCAGTTGCCGCGGCGATTCTCGCGGTCCATATGCGCAAGATCCCGCGCCGCCTCCCACATCAGCGCAAACGAGCATTCGGCGACCGCAGTGTCGCCATAGCCCTTGATGGTATGCACGGTGATGCCGAGCCCGGCCAGTTCCTCCGGTGACATGTAGCTGCGCGCGCCGGTGCCGAGAAACACCACGTGCTTGGTGCCCGTGCAGCGTCGCGCCACGTCGGTCGGAAAATAGGTGTGATCGATGATCGCGATCTCGGCATCACTGATCACGTCAGGTAGCGCCTGCGGCGACACGTCGGGATCGAGATGGATCTTGATCGGCAGGTCGTCGGGCTTCTTCAGGCGATGAAGGATCTCGGCGGACAGGGCATCGCCATCGACGAATACAGCTCGCATCTTCGCTTCTTCCCAATCGCCAAATTGCCAAAATCTGCGGCGGGACCAGCAGCCTACACATGGCGGCCACGCGTGCAAGCGGCCAAAACCAAGGCATCGAAACCAAACATGGGATTTGCTTGCCGGCCGGGATCGCGGCAAACTCAAACAAAAAGACAACACGGGAGAAGACCCATGAGCGATTTCGAGACCGTCATCTACCAGACACCGGCCCAAGGCGTAGCGCGGATCGTGATGAACCGGCCGGATGCGCGCAACGCGCAGAACCTGCAGATGACCTACGACCTCAACGCCGCGTTCGACCGCGCGGTGCAGGACGATGCCGTCAAGGTCATCATCCTTGCTGGCGCCGATCCGCATTTCTCTTCTGGTCATGATTTGCGCGCATCGACCAAGAACCGCGCCGGCGTCGACTTTCCCGCGGTCAGCTGGTGGGGCGGCTTTGCCGAACCTAACGCCCACGGCCGCTTCGCCCGCGAGCAGGAAATCTATCTGCAGATCACCCGGCGCTGGCGCAACCTTGCGAAGCCGACCATCGCCGAGGTCCAGGGCAAGTGCATAGCAGGCGGGCTGATGCTGGCCTGGGCCTGCGACCTGATCGTCGCCAGTGAGGACGCCGAATTCTGCGATCCGGTTGTCACCATGGGCGTATGCGGCGTCGAGTGGTTCGTGCACCCGTTCGAACTCGGCCCGCGCAAGGCCAAGGAACTGCTGTTCACCGCCGACCGCTGGACCGCGCAGGAGGCGCATCGTCTCGGCATGGTCAACCATGTCGTGCCACGCGCCAACCTGTCACCCTTTGTGCTGGATCTTGCCGGGCGCATCGCGACCAAGCCGTCATTCGCATTGAAGATGACCAAGGAGGCTGTGAACCGCGCGATGGACGCGACTGGCCAGCAGACCGCGATCGACCAGGCTTTTGCGCTGCATCAACTCTGCCACGCCCACAACCTGCAGGAGTTCGGCATGGTGGTCGACCCCGGCGGTCTGCATCCGTCGGTGAAGCGCACCGCCGCAGCGGAATGAGAATGCCCGCGAGTTGCGTGACAGCGTGAACAAAAGTCGCAGCGACGCGAGGCGCCGCCCTGCGTATAAGGAAAAACAAAAACTGAGGAATTTCAGGAGGAGAGGACACCAATGGCCTTGGCCGACAAAACCATCGTCGACACCGTTCACCGCCAGGTCAGGGAGCAAGGCGACGCCATCGCGTTCCAGTTCGAAGGCCGCCAAACCACGTTCCGGCAGTTCGACCTGAACTCGAACAGGGTGGCGAACGCGCTCGTCGCCTCGGGCGTCAAGCCCGGTGACCACATCGCCTATCTCGGCAAGAACAGCGACACCTATTTCGAGTTGATGATCGGCGCCATGAAAATGGGCGCGATCACGACGCCAGTGAACTGGCGCCTTGCGCCGCCCGAAGTCGTCTATATCACCAACGATTCGGAATCGCCGATCCTGTTCGTTGGTCCGGAGCTGACAGCACTCGTTCGTCAGACCGCGCCACAACTGAAGACCGTCAAGACGATCGTCGCGATGGAAGGTGGCGAAGCCGGCTGGCTCGACTTTACGAAATGGCGCGACGCGCAGCCCGATACGCCGCCGAAGCACCAGGCGAAAGAGGGCGACGTTTCGATCCAGCTCTACACGTCAGGCACGACCGGCCATCCCAAAGGTGCAATGCTGTCGCACAAGAACCTGCTCGATCTGCGCGATGACAAGTACGGCGCGGTCCCCGAAGCCAATGTCTGGCTGCCCGGCGACGTCTCGCTGATCTCGATGCCGGCGTTCCATATCGCCGGCAGCGGTCTCGGTATCTTTGGCCTGTACTACGGCGTCAAGAGCATCATCGCCCGTGACTTCGATCCCGGCCAGACGCTTGAGGTGATCGAGAAAGAACGGGTCAGCAAGCTGTTCCTGGTGCCGGCTGCGTTGCAGTTCATGGTACGCCATCCGCGCGCGCGGCAGACCGATTACTCCAGCGTCAAGTTCGTGCTGTATGGTGCTTCCCCGATCCCGCTCGAGCTGCTGAAGGAATGTATGGAGGTGATGGGCTGCGGCTTCGTGCAGGTCTACGGCATGACGGAGACGACAGGCGCAATCACCTACCTGCCATCAGAGGATCACTCGGTCGAAGGCAACCAGCGCATGCGCTCGGCCGGCAAGCCATATCCAGGCGTCGAGATGGCAGTACTGGACGCGGAGGGCAAGCAGCTGCCGCGGGGGCAAACCGGCGAGATCGCGACCCGCTCCAACAACAACATGGTCGGCTATTGGAAATTACCTGATGCCAGCAAGTCGGTGATGACCAGGGATGGCTGGCTGCGCACCGGCGACGCCGGCTACATGGATGAAGACGGCTACATCTACATCCAGGACCGCATCAAGGACATGATCATCTCTGGTGGCGAGAATATTTATCCGGCCGAAGTCGAGAACGCGATCTTCGGCCACCCGGCGATCGCCGACGTTGCCGTGGTGGGCGTGCCCGACGAGAAGTGGGGCGAAGTCGGTCAAGGCGATCGTGGTGAAGAAGCCGGGTGCGGAGATCTCGGCCGACGATGTCATCGCCTATGCACGGAAGAACATTGCCGGCTACAAGTCGCCGCGCTCGGTCGATTTCATCGACGCGCTGCCGCGCAACGCCTCCGGCAAGATTTTACGCCGCCAGCTGCGCGAGCCCTATTGGGCGAACAGGGATCGCCGGGTGAACTGATATTCCCGCTCCCCGCGCCAAGCGCGGGGAGCACCCTATACGACCCGAAAGAATCCGCGCACAGTCGAAACTGATTGGCGAATCTGGCACCAATTGATTGCCATTTTCGGCGCGCGAAAAATTCAGGATCGCAATGAGCTTCATCAAACGACACAAGGCGTCCGCCTCGATTGTCGCCCTCCTCGTCGCGCTTGGCGCGACCTTCGGCTATCGCAAGACGGCCGCGCTGGCTGCCGATCCCGCCGGCAAAAAGGCCTGTCGTGCCGCGCAGGAGGATGCAGGCGGGAAACCGATCGATCTCTCCGCCGTCCGCGCGATCAAACCGCTTGGCGAGGTGAAATGGTCGCGGCTCGGCGGCACCATCAATGACGCAAGCTGCCTCGACAAGACGGAGATCTACGGCGTCGTCGAGGTGCATACAATCGACGACATCACAAAGACGCTGACCTTTGCCCGCAACAACAAGCTTAGCGTGACCTGCGCCGGCGTCCGCCACAGCATGGGCGGGCAGGCGTTCCGAAAGGGCGGCATCGTGCTGGACATGCGCACCTTCAACCGCGTGGTGCTAAACGAAGCGGCGAAGACCATCACCGTGCAGCCGGGCGCCACCTGGCACGACATCCAGAATTTCCTGCAGCCGCGCTACGCGGTGCGGGCGATGCAATCGACCGACATCTTCACGGTCGGCGGCTCGATCTCGGTCAACGCCCACGGCATGGATCACCAGGCCGGCGCGATGGCGCGCTCGATCAAATCGTTGCGCATCATGCTCGCCGACGGCGCGATCCAGACCGCGTCGCCGACCGAGAACACTGAGCTGTTCAACCTGGTAGTCGGGGGCTACGGCCTGTTTGGAGTCATCGTCGAGGCCGAACTCGCGATCAACGACAACGCGGTCTACGCCACCGGCCGCAAGGTGCTCGACTACAAGGAATTTCCGGCGCTTTTCAAGGACACCATCGAGCCGGATCATAAGATCGCGTTGATGTATGGCCATCTGTCGACTGCGCCGAGCTCGTTCCTGAAGGAGATGCTGCTCTACACCTACGCCGAGGTCGACGGCATCGACTTCAAGCGCGAACCGCTCGGCGATGTGACCGGCATCAAGCTCAGGCGGCTGATGATCAACCTGTCCAAGCAGGGCCCGCTGTTTCAGGAGCTGAAGTGGCAATCCGAGAAACACATCGAGCACCGGATGGAGGCTTGCACGGTAACGCGGGCGCAGGCGCTGGGCGCGCCGGAGGCCTGCCTCGTCAGCCGCAACGATCCGATGCACGACTCCGTACCGTACTTGCGCAACTCCCTGCCCGACACCGACATCCTGCACGAATATTTCATCCCGCGCACCGAATTCGTCCCGTTCGTCGACGATCTGCGCAAGGTTTTGAGCGATAACGACGCCAACCTGTTGAATGCCTCCGTGCGTATCGTGCACCAGGAGAATAATTTCCTGACCTATGCTCCGGAGCCGGCGTTCTCGGTCGTGCTCTACATCAACCAGACCATCGACGACGACGGCAATCGCCGCATGCGAAGACTGACCGAGCAGCTGATCGATCTGACCATTGCCCACAAGGGCCGGTTCTTCCTGCCCTATCAGCTCTATTACTCGAGAGAGCAGCTGAAGCAATCCTATCCGCAGATCGACGCGTTCTTTGCGGCAAAGCGCAAGTATGATCCGGCTGAGGTGTTCAGCAATACGTTCTATCAGAAGTATGCGAGCTGATTCGTAGGATCGGTTGAGCAACGCGAAACCCATCAACTGCGATGACGACGGCGATGGGATTCGCTGCGCTCAACCCATCCTACAAGCTCCGCGCGCGCCCCGATCAGAAATTCGCCAGCCGCTTTACGACCGAGCCACAGCCGCCCGCGCCGTCGGCGTCAACCACAAACCACGCACCGTTCGCATAAAGCCTGCGCACGAAGCCGGCGTCATTGGCGTGCGCGATCGTCACAAAGTTGCTTGACTGCACGATGTGGCCGCCGGAGGCCACAATCGCATTGAGTGCGCGCTCCGGCGGTCCGATGATCGCGAACGAGCGGTCGGGCGGCGCGAATGCCGCCGAGCCCGCGGCAAAGGACAGCCATCCGGCCATAACGAGCCCGCCCCACAGCAACGCCTTTGCCGGGGTTGGCCAGCGATGCTTCGGCTGTTCGCGCTCAGTAGTCATAGAAATGCTCGATGCTGACGCCGGCCGCTTCCAGCGACTTGGCAATCGGCACCAGCTGCTCGACCTTAGCACCGATGCCGACGCGGCGGAATCCTGGCTTTGCGTCGAGCGCCAGCGCGAACAACGGCCTGACCCCATCGATCGCGGGCATCGTCCCGTCAGGCGCAATCGCCGTGATCAGAATGTCCTTATTCCCGGCGATCTCGGCAATCGGATAGCCCTCTTTCAACAAAAGCTTCACGATCTCAGTGAAGTCCTTGTAACGGGGCGTCAGTGCCAGCTGCCACTGTGGCGTGAGCGCACGGATAATCTTGATCCGCTGCTCCCGCGCCAGCAGCTCCGGCGGCAGCGTCTTGACCACGAACATGATCTCGCGCGGCTCGTCGTCATTGGCCGCGTCGAGTGCCTTCTGGATCAATGCGGCATATCCGATCTTGACTCTGTATTCCGTGCCAAGCGCGAAATCGCGTTCGGCGGTGCGCGCCGGACTCGGTGTCGGCGTCGTGATGGCGCGCAAGCCGGCGAGCTTGTCGCGGAAGGGATATTTGTACCAGGGGATGGTGTAGAGGAACGCCGCATAGTCCTGCAGCACGGCGCGGGCATATTCGTCCTGCGGGGTCAGTTGCAGCCCGCGGATCCATTCAAACAGCCGCCCCACCGTGTTCTCGTACGTTCCTTTGATGGCGTACTCGATGGAGTAGCTGAAGCCGATGACGTAGATCATCGTCTTGACATCGGACAGGTTCTGGTAACGGCCGGCGGCGAACCGGTTGATGGTGCAGAAGCTGCGCCAGAAGCCGAGAATATGGCGGCCGTATTTGAATCCGCTCTCGCTGCCATGATCGAGGAAGCGGCCGAAATCCTCGAACGAATAGACGATGTACCACTCCGGAAAGGTGAAGTAGGTGTTGGCCTCGTTGCGCCGGTAGCCGGCGTCCGTGATGTTGAAGGTTGTCTCGCGCGGCACCTCAGCCGCCGTCGCCTCGGGGCGGCAGCCCCCCTCGATCGCCACGAACGGAATCGCGAGAACGACGAGGCCCGCAAGCGCAATCAGTCCAAGCCAGCGCAGCCAACGGCGGCGCTTACGCATGGGCCGGCCGCGTCATCGGCGTCAGCACATATCCGATCAGGATCGCCAGTCCGCCAAGCCCGATATGCGGCAGATTGGCGAAGATGCGGGTCGACAGCGGCAGGTTCAAAACGCCATTGATGAAGATGCCGAAGTCGAGATAGCCGGAGCCGGTCAGAAGCCCGAGCACACCATCGGCAAAGTAGAACACGCCGAACAGCGTGAAAAACATCTCGGATGCCCGGCGTGACGTGATCGCCGAGATCAGCCCCCACATGGCCGAGACGAAATGCAGCCCGTCGGCGTACCAGGTGCGCCGAAACAGCCCGAAGATCATGTCATTCTGGTCGATGAAGGCCGGGATGTAGCCGGTGACAATGACGAAGCCGAGCAATAACGCATAGCCAAGGGCACATAGTCTGATGATGTCCATGGATGAACCTACATGTCTTTCAGCAAGCTCAGGAGGGCGGCGTTGAAAGCATTGGGATCTTCGATCTGGGGAATGTGACCGAGACCGGGCAATGTCGCAAACATTGGACTCGGCAACAGCGCCTTGAGATCGTGAGCTTGCGCCAAAGGCGTCACCAAATCCTGTTCGCCCCACAGAATAGCAGTCTTGAGCCTCAGTTTCGAATAGACCGTGCGGTCGGCGCTCTGCGCATCGCGATCGGGGCCGGTGAAATAGAGCAGCCAGTCGGCGAGAGCGGGCGTCGAGCCGCGCAAAGTCATCGGACGCTGTAGAATGTCGATGTATTCGGGCAGTGCCCTGTCCTTCTTCGCCAACAAGGACTGCAGCAATGTGCGGGTCATCAGCGGATTGGTCACCGTGAGCGACACCAAGACTTCCCTCACCCACTGCGGCTGCAGCCAGACCGGCGTGACGCTCTGTGGCGAGCTCAGCCCGAGCGCCGCGTCGACCAGTACCAGCCCGCGCGCCCGCTCCGGATAACGCATCGCAAGCTCGGTGGCGGCGCCCGCGCCAAACGAATGCCCGACGATGATGGCCGGTCCGATGTTGAGCTGATTCAGGGCGTCATTGATCCGCGCCGCCTGCGCCGCACGGGTGTAAGTGCCGGGCCGGTCGGAAAATCCGAACGGCGGCAGGTCGAGTGCTATGACGCGAAAGCCTGACGTCGTCAGCGCGGTGATGGTGCGCCGCCACAGCTCACTCCAGGCCGCCGTGCCGTGAAACAGCACCACCGGCACGCCTTGGCGCGGACCGGCATCCTGCAGGAAGATCGCTCCGGACGTGGTCTGGACCAGCCGGCCGGTTGCTGGTGCGAGCGTGGCGCGATCGTCGTTCTCGCGAACCCAGGCTGCGAAACGAAGGCCCGCGGCGATCACAACAGCCACCAGCAGGAGCGCCGCCACCACAATGCCAATGAACTTCAGGAACCGACGGGCCACGGGCGAACCTCTCAATCGCGGCAAGCGTGTGATTGATTAGGTGGCGGACCTAAACGGGACGTTCATGCAACCAGCGAATGCTGCAGGAGCGCAGCGTTCCTGGCAAATTCGCGTCGCAAACCCGCACTGAAATTCCAACATTCAGAATACGATCACATCCGCCCGGACATGCGCAAACCGACTAGGCCCGGCGCAACAAGCCTTGCTAAGATGATGCTAAACAGGGCGTCCGTGCGCCCAACAAGCCAGCATAAAGAGCCGGCAAGGCCCGGTCCCAGGGAGAGTTGCATGCCCACAGTCAAAGCCGACCGTCTGACCCGCATCGGAACCGCACTGTTGCGTGCCGCAGGCGCGTCGCCCGACGAGGCCGAGGCGGTCGCGGTCGGTTGCGTCAACGCCAACCTTGCTGGCCACGACTCCCACGGCGTGATCGCGATCCCGACCTATATCGACCGCATCAAGGTAAACCACATCGTGCCCGGCGCTAAATGGACCATCGTCCAGGAATCGCCGGCGACCACCGTGATCGACGGCCATTGGGGCTTTGGCTTCTACGTCAACGCCAGGGCAATGGAACTGACCATCGAGAAGGCGAAGAAGACCAACGTCGCAGCCTGCACGGTCTTCCGCCAGAGCCACGTCGGTCGTCTCGCGGCCTACCCGCTGATGGCCGCCCGCGCCGGCATGATCGGCATCGCGACCGCCAACTCCGGCCGCTCGCCGAAAGCCGTCGCGCCGTTCGGCGGCCGCGAGGCGCGGCTCGGCACCAACCCGATCTCGATCGCGGTGCCCTCCGATCTCGACGCTCCGTTCTATCTCGACATGGCGACATCGGCGGTCGCCGCCGGCAAGATCGCGCTCGCCGCCGCGCGCAACGAAAAAATCCCGATGGGCTGGGTCGTCGGCGCCGACGGCAAGCTGACGACCGATCCGAAGGATTTCCGCAAGGGCGGCGCGCTGCTGCCGCTCGGCGGCACCGAGGGCT
Organism: uncultured Alphaproteobacteria bacterium; assembly: GCA_963763485.1. Lineage (GTDB taxonomy): Bacteria > Pseudomonadota > Alphaproteobacteria > Rhizobiales > Xanthobacteraceae > CAWCKS01. The sequence continues at coordinate 506,889 of CAVXOW010000006.1, forward strand.
ACAAGGGCTCGGGCCTCGCCGCGATGGTCGAGGTGCTGTGCGGCCTGCTCACCGGCCTTGGCTTCGGCGTCGAGCCGACCGGCCGTCACAACGACGGCTGCTTCATGGCGGTGTTCAACGTGGAAGCGTTCCGGCCGCTTGCCGAGTTCAAGAAGGAAGTCGGCGAGTTCGCGCGCTATCTCAAGGCGACGCCGCCGTCGGAAGGCTCGACCGGCGTGCTCTATCCCGGCGAAATCGAATATATGCGCGAGCAGGATCGCAAGAAGACCGGCATCGATATCGAGGACGCGACGTGGAACAAGCTCAAGGAACTCGCCGCGGAATACAAACTCGCTGACGAGCTTGATTTGAAATAGCGCCCGCCAAAACAAACGCAATCAAGAACAACAGGGAGTGAAACGATGACACGGCAGATGGTAATGGTGGGCTTCCTGCAGGCGCAGAACTGCACCAACCTGCCGAGTTCGTGGCGGCATCCGGAATCGCGCGACGATTCAATGTCGGCCGACTACTACCAGGAGATCGGCCGCGTGCTCGAGGCCGGTAAATTCCACGTCGCCTTCTTCGACGATCGGCTGGCCATGCCCGACCGCTACGGCAACGACCACGCCCATACAGTGGAATACGGCATCCGTTGCGTGAAGATGGATCCGGTCGTGTGCCTGACCGCGATGGGCATGGCGACCGAAAAGCTCGGCCTCGCCTCGACCGCGTCGACCACTTACTACGAACCATTCGACGTCGCGCGCCGCTTCCAGACGCTTGACGTGCTGACCGGCGGACGCGCCGCCTGGAACGTGGTCACTTCGGTGAATGACGGCGAAGCCCTCAACATGGGCAAGGACGAGCACCTCGCACACGACCTGCGCTACGACCGCGCCGACGAGTTCATGGAGGTCGTGCTTGGCCACTGGGACGCCTGGGACGATGGCGCGGTCCTGGTCGACAAGAAGACTGGCCGCTATGCCGATCCGAGCAAGGTGAAGCGGCTCGACCACAAGGGAAAATTCTTCAAGTCACGTGGGCCATTCACGGTGCCGCGCTCGGCGCAGGGCCACCCGGTGGTGATCCAGGCCGGCGCCTCGGGTCGCGGCCAGCGCTTTGCCGGCCGCTGGGGCGAAGTGATCTTCGCCGCCGGGCGCAACACCGACATTGCGAAGGAAGGCTACGATGCGGTGAAAGGCGAAGCAGCCAAACTTGGCCGCAACCCCGACCACATCTTCATCTGCAACATGCTCACCCCGGTCACCGGCGCCACCAAGATGGAAGCCGAAGACCGCATGGCGCTGATCTCGAAGCTGCCGCTCGAGATCGACGCGCTGTCGCTATTGGCCGAAGGCGTCAACTTCGATTTCGCCTCGAAGGGCATGGACGAGCCACTCACCACTGAGGAGCTCAACAGCATGCAGGGCATCCTCGGCATCCGTGACGGCGTGTTGCGCAAGAGCGGGATCAAGAACCCGACGCCGCGCGATTTCATCGTCTACTCCGGCCGCGGCCAGGTCGAGGGCGCAACGGTCGGCGGTCCGAAGGAAATTGCCGACCATATGGAAGAGATGTTCGTAAACCGCGGCTGCGACGGCTTTGTGGTGGCGGCAACTTATGTGCCGGGTGCTTATGCCGACTTCGCGCGCCACGTCGTTCCGGAGCTGCAGCGGCGCGGGCTCTATCACAAGGACTACCGCGGCAAGACGCTGCGCGAAAATCTCGGGCTTCCGGTCCCGCCGGTCGGGGCGTGGAAGCTTGGCGCCAAGGCAGTCGCGGCAGAATAATCTTTTGGGAGCAAATCATGCGTTGGGCGAAATATACCTCAGGCGGCAAGACATCCTGGGGCCTGGTCGAGGGCGACCGCGTGGTCGAGGTTTCAGGCGATCCGTTCGGTGAGTGGCGCAAGAGTGCGACCACCCACAAGCTCGCCGACGTCAAGCTCGAGCTGCCGCTGGTCCCGCGCACGTTCTACTGCGCCGGATTGAACTATGTGAAGCATCTGACCGAAGCCGCCAACAAGCGCGGCGAGGTGCCGAATGTCCCCGATCGTGCCGAGATAGGATATCGCGCGCAGAATGCGCTGATCGGTCCCGACGAGGACGTCGTCATTCCGCGCGACGCCACCGAAAAGATTCATTACGAGGGCGAACTCGTCGTCGTGATCGGCAAGAAGGCAAAGCATTTGAGCGAGAAGGACGCGCTGTCCTGCGTGTTCGGCTACACGATCGGCAACGACGTCAGCGAACGCACCTGGCAGCGCGCCGATCGCGGCCTGTGGCGCGCCAAGAACGCCGATACCTTCAAGCCGATGGGCCCGTGGATCGAGACCGACGTCGATCTCGACAAGTTGGAAACCACCGTTCGTCTCAATGGCAAGGTCTCCAACCACTTCATGACCAACGAGATGGTGTTCGGCATCCGGCAGTTCATCGCGGAGATGACGAAGTACTTCACGCTGTGGCCGGGCGACGTGATCTGGATGGGCACCGACGGCACCTCGCCCGACATCAAGGCCGGCGACGTGGTCGAGATCGAGATTTCCGGCATCGGCACGCTGCGCAACCGGTTTGTCAAAGAGGCGGCATAGCGTACAGGTTGTGAGCCGTCATCCTGAGGTGCGAGCCAACGGGTCCGGCCAAAGGCCGGCCCGATGATAAACCCGGCGAGCCTCGAAGGATGAACGGCCCGGGCCGTCGCTCTTCGAGGGCCGCGCCAAACAACGCAGAACGATGCCGATCTCCAACGCACAGGCGCGGCCACCTCAGGGTGACGGATTACCTGATGGAAGAAGAAATCATCGTCTACTCGCGGCGTGCCTTGGCCTTGCCAGCGCGATCTTCGTTGCGTCGATCGGTCGCGCGGCCGACGATCCCGCACTGATCGAGCGCGGCAAGTATCTCGCCACCGCGGCCGACTGCGTCGCCTGCCACACCGGGCCTGATGCAAAACCGTTCGCCGGCGGCGTCGCGCTGAAGACGCCGTTCGGCTCCATCGTCTCCCCGAACATCACTCCCGATAAGGACGCCGGCATCGGAGGGTGGACCGACGACGAGTTCGTCTCGGCGCTGTGGCAGGGACGCGGTCACGACGGCAAGCGGCTGTTTCCGGCGATGCCGTATCCGTCGTTCACGCTGATGGCGAAGGACGACGTCCTGGCGATCCGCGCTTATCTGAAAACCGTCGAGCCGGTCGCGGCCAAGGTCGAATCCAACCTGCTCCCCTTCCCGTTTAACCTGCGCTTCAATCTTGCGATCTGGAACCTGATCAATTTGCGCGAGGGGCGCTTCCAGCCGGACCCAAATCGCTCGGCGCAGTGGAATCGCGGCCGCTACCTGGTGGACGCGCTCGAGCATTGCGGCGTCTGCCATACGCCGAAGAACCTTTTGGGCGGTGACAAGAGCTCCGCGTACCTGACAGGTGCGTCGCTGCAGGGTTGGTACGCGCCGAGCATCGTGCCGAACCGCAACGGCAAAGGCGTCGACGCCTACAAGGACGACGAATTGTTCACCCTGCTGCGTACCGGCCAGAACGGCAAGGATATCCCGGGCGGGCCGATGGTCGAGGTGATTTCCAAATCAACCTCGCGTCTGACTGACGACGACCTTCGCGCGATCATCGCGTATCTGAAAGATGAGCCGTAGCATCCAACCCACATGGTGAGGAGGCCCATAGGCGAGCGAAGCGACGCCGTCCTTTGGACGGCTTTGGGCCGTCTCGAACCATGAGGCCCGATCGGTGGCCTCATCCTTCGAGACGCGCTTCGCGCTCCTCAGGATGAGGTTGAAGGCAGCAAGCCCTCCTCGCATTCGCTACAGCGCCAGCGTGTACATCTGCGCCGCTGTCCGCGAGAACAGCCAGGTCTTCTCGTCCTCGCTGAAGCCCGTCGACAATCGCTTGAAGGTGTTCCACAGCACCTGGTAGCTGCAGCTGCCCTTGTCCGGCGGGAAGTTGCTTTCGAACATGCCGCGCTTGACGCCGAATGCCTCGATGCAGACGTCGATGTGCGGCTTCCAGGCCTTGGCGAGTTCTTCCGACGTCGGCGGCCGGTCGCGCAACTCGAAGCCGAAACCAGGCAGGCTCATGGCGAGCCCGCCGAGCTTGACGACAACGTTGTCGCATTTCGCGAGTTCCTTGATCGACGCCTTCCAGCGCGCGAAGTTTTCCTCGCGCTTGTTCTTGTAGCTACCGAGGCCGACGAAGCCGCCGCAATGATCAAGGATGATCTTCTGGTTCGGGAATTTTTTCGCGAGATCAGTCAGCTCGTCGATCTGTGGATGAAACAGCCAGGCGTCGAAGGTGAGCCCGAGCGGAGCCAGACAAGCAAAGCCCTTGCGGAAGGTCTCGTCCTGCAGAAGACCCTTCGGCCGTGACGCATACATGCCGGCGACGTCCGGATCGCCGTCCCAGGCCGACGAATGCCGAATGCCCTTGAAGCGGCCGTTGCCGGCCTTGATCTCGGCCTCCAGCACGGCGCGCGCGTCGCCGCCGAGCAGCATGTTGGCATGGCCGACAATGCCGGCATTGACCCTGGCTTTGCCGTAGGCGCCGCTGGCGCTTTGCGCGGCAACACCGTTGGCGAACTCGACTTCGCCCACCGGTTTCATCGCCTCCGGGCCATCGGTTCGGTACATCGAGCGGCAATCGACATAGACGGTCGCGACGACATTGTGGCCGGAGGCGATATCGTCAGTGATGTCGTTCAGCATGTAGTGCTGGCCGGTGCGGTCCCAGAGATGGTGGTGCGGATCGACGATCGGGCGTGCCGGATCGAGGATGTCTTCGGTGTGGCGCTTGAGCCAGTCTTCGCGTGGCTCGGCATAAAGTCCACTGCCGCCTGACGGCGCTGTGCTCGCAACCATGTCGTCCTTCCATTCCGTCTTGTTTGTTGTTGCCGAGCATAGCAACACGGCGCGAAAAGCGATATGCGCTCGGCACATGAGACATTGTCGCCTGACGGGAACAGACCGATGACCGAGATCGAAGCCCTGGCCGCACGGATCGAGACGCTCGAAGTGCGCATTGCCTACCAGGACGAGACCATCGAGACGCTGAACGGTACGATCACCGACCAGTGGAAGCGGATCGACGATCTGGCGCGCCAGTTCGCCCGGCTCGCCGACCGCCTGCAGGAGGCTGAAGGCCGCGAGCAACCCGCGCCTTCCGAGAAACCTCCCCACTACTGAGCGGGCTTCTCCTGCGACCCGGTTCGCGGCAGACTGCAGGCCTAACAACAAACAAACCAAAGGCAGGAAATCCCAGATGCGCCTCGCAAAACCCCGCGTTCAGCCGGTCGACCTCAACAACCTGACGCCGGAGCAGAAAGAACTGCTCGCGCCGATCATCGCGCGGGGCCCGGTGCTGAACATCTTCAAAACCCTGGTCAACAAGCCGAAGGCTGCCAAGCGCTTCATGGTGTGGGCGAACTACGTGCTCTCGGAGCGCAACGATCTGCCGCCGCGCGAGCGCGAGATCGTGATCCTGCGCATCGGCTTCCTCTGCAAGTCCGGCTACGAGTGGGGTCAGCATGTCGAGATCGCCAAGCGCGCAGGCCTGACCGTCGACGAGATCGCCAGGGTCAAACAGGGCGCCGGCGCCAAGGGCTGGAGCGAGGCCGAGGCGCTGCTGGTCAAGGCAGCCGATGAGCTGCATCACGACCAGTTCGTCAGCGAGGCAACCTGGACCGCCCTGCGCAAGCATTTTACCGAGAAGCAGTGCATGGACGTCGTGTTCACCGGCGCGCAATACACGCTGGTGTCGATGATCCTGAACTCGTTCGGCGTTCAGCTCGATCCGGGGCTGCCGCTCGATCCCGACTTGAAGAAGTTCTGACAAAAGAAAATCGCCGGGCATCGTCACGATGCCCGGCGATTTATCGATCAGCGATCGATCAGGCCGCTTTCTGCACCATCGCGCCCTGCGCGGCTCGGGTCAGCCGTGCCTTCTCGGTGTTCGGCCACAGCAGCAACAGCCCGGCAAGGCCTGCGACGATCAGGATCACGCCGTTGATCATGAAGCCGTTCATGTAGCCTTCAGCGGCGTCGCCGCCCGCTGCACCATGCTGCCCATCACCATTGGCGCCAGGATACCCGCAAGCGTATAGATTGCACCGAAGACCGCGATAATCGTACCGCGCTGGGATGCCGGCGTGTATTCGCTCAGCATCGGCGCGCAGACCACGTAGATCGAACCAGTGAGGCCGGTGCCGACGACCAGCAGTGCGACTTGCCAGCCGGCACTGCCGACATACGGTATCATGAGGACGATGAGCCCGCCGACCACCAGCGGCAGTGCGCCAAGCACGCCACGGGCATAGCGGGTCGAAACGCCCCGCGCCATCAACACCTGTGAGATCCAGCCGGTCAGCAACACGTCAGCAGCGCCGAAGACCCACGGCAGGATGGAGATCCAGCCGGCATCCTGTTGCGAGAAGCCAAGACCGGCGACGATGAACGGTGTGAACCAGGTAAGCCCGAGCACCAGCGCCCAATAGGCGCCGAACGACGCCAACACCGCGCCGATGAAAGTGCGGGAGGTCAGCAGGCGCAGATATGGCACCTTCGGTGCGGTCGCGGAGACCGCCACAACCTTGTCCTGCGATCGGCCCTTCCTTGCCGAGCGCGAACCACGCCACGCACCAGATCAGGCCGAGTACGCCGAGCACGCCGAAGGCATGGTGCCAGGAATAGTTCACGATCACCCAGTTGAGCGCCGGCACCGCGATGATCACGCCGAACGCCGAGCCCTGCGACAGGATCGCGGTGGGCATGGTGCGCTTCTCATCCGGGAACCACTTGTAGATCGCGTGGGTCGCGACCGCAGCCGCAGGTCCTTCACCGACGCCGAGCAGGATGCGGCAGATCAGCAGCGTTGTGAACCCGACGTTGCCCAGCATTGGAAACTGCACGACGGCCCAGATCACGCCGAGCACGAGCAGGATCCATTTCGTCGCCACGCGATCCGAGATGATGCCGACGACGATCGCCGAGATGGCATAGAGCGAGAAGAACGACGCGCCGAGCAGCCCGAACTGTTCCGGCGAAAGGCTCATGTCCTTCATGATCGGGACGCCGGCCAGACCCACGACGATCTTGTCGGCGAAATTCACGAGCATGTAGAAGAACAACAGGGTCGTCATTCCCCATGCGCCCTTGGGCGTCGTCGCTGTTGCCATCTCGTCCCTCGTTCTCTTCTTGCTCTTCGCTGTTGTCGGCGACCCGTTTCCGAGTCGGATGCTTGGGATGCTGCGGCCCGATCGCAGGAATTACAACTCGGCTTTCGACAAAGCTGCATCCATCTATGCAAATTTGCTTACCTTCGGCCGCAGCCCGTGGCAATACGTGGTCCGCTTGGGCATCTCGCAGGGAGCCCGAATCGTGGCCTGGAATCCGAACCAATATCTGAAATTCTCCGGTCATCGCTTGAGGCCGGCGCTCGACCTGCTGCTGCGGATTCCCGATTTTCCGAGCACGAACGGTTGCCGATCTCGGCGCCGGCGCCGGCAACGTGACGAAGCTTCTGAAGGAGCGGTGGTCTGATGCCGACGTCACCGCGGTCGAAGGTTCCGCCGAGATGGTCGCCGCCGGCAGGAAGGCCGCGCCGGAGGTCGACTGGCTGCACGCCGACCTCGGCGCGTGGTCGCCAGCCACAAAACTCGACGTGATTTACTCGAACGCAGCGCTGCACTGGCTGCCGGCGCACGACAAACTGTTCCCGAAGCTGATCGACTGCGTGGCGCCGGGCGGCATCCTCGCGGTGCAGATGCCGCGCAATTTCGAGGCGCCTTCGCACACGCTGATCGCCGAGACCGCGCTGAACGGTCCGTGGCGCAGCAAGGTCGAGCACCTCGTGACGCCGCCGCCGGTGCAAGGGCCGGCGTTCTATCACGGCCTGCTGGCGCCCGACACGCAAAACCTCGACATCTGGGAGACCGAGTATCTCCAGGTCCTGACCGGCGAGAACCCGGTCAAGGAATGGACCAAGGGAACCTGGCTGATGCGCTATCTCGACGTCCTGCAGGGCGCCGAGAAGACCGCATTCGAGGCGGCCTATGGCGAGCGCGTCGCAAAGGCCTATCCGCCGACCGCGTCGGGCGAGACGCTGTTCCCGTTCCGCCGCCTGTTCATGATCGCGCAGCGCATAGCCCTTGCGCAGCATGATCCGGCAAGCGTGCCCTCGACCTGATCGGGGGTAGGTACCGGTTTTCCGAAAAGATCATGCGCCATGAAGGATTAAAGTGCGATGGCAAATGCCATCGCACTTTAGTGCGCCGAGGTAGACCGGCACCACCAGCGACAGCCACGGCCAGTAGGTCACGATCACGAGGAAGACCAGCATCGTGATCAGCCACGGCATCACTGCCTTGGTCAGCGCAGTGATGCCCAGCCCCGAAATACCCGAGGCGACGTAAAGGTTGAGGCCGACAGGCGGGTGGCAGAGGCCGACCTCCATGTTGACGTCGATCAGGATGCCGAAATGCACGGGGTCGATACCGAGCCGCATCGCGGTCGGGAACAGGATCGGCGCCATGATCAGGATGATCGAATTCGGCTCCATGAAGTTGCCCGCGACCAGCAGCAGGACGTTGACAAGCAGCAGGAACGAGACCGGGCCGAGATTGAGCGACAGCAGCCAGTCGGCCAGCGCGTTCGGGATATTCTCGTTGGCGAGCACGAACGAGAACAGCACCGCGTTGGTGATGATGTAGAGCAGCATCGCGCTCAGGTTCGCCGAGCGCAACAGGACGCGCGGCACGTCCTTCAGCCCGATCTCGCCATAGACATAGACCGCGATGAAGAACGCGTAGACCGCGCTCATCGCCGCCGCCTCGGTCGCGGTAAAGACGCCCGAATAGATGCCGCCAACAATGATGACGACGAGCATCAGGCCCCAAAGGCTTTCGCGCAGCGCGCGCAAACACTCGCCCCAACTGGCCTTCGGCATCCGCGGATAGTCGTTCTTGCGCGCCATGTACCAGGTGACGACGCACAGCATCACCGTCAGCACGATGCCGGGCAGCAATCCCGCGACGAACAGCGCGCCGATCGAGGTGTTCGTCGAGATCGCATAAATCACTTTCGGCACCGACGGCAGCATCAGGATGCCGAGCGAACCCGCCACCGTGATGACACCGGCGCCGAACCGCATCGGGTAGCCGCGCTTGACCATTTCGGGCAGCACGATCGAGCCGATCGCGACCACGGTCGCCACGCTCGAACCGCAGACCAGCGCAAACATCGCGCACGCGACGATGCCGGAGAGCGCCAGGCCGCCATGTAGGTGCCCGATCAGCGTCACCGCGAAATTGATCATGCGGCGCGCGACGCCGCCATGCGAAAGGAAATTGCCGGCGAGAATGAAGAACGGGATCGACATGATCTCGAACTTCTCGATGCCGGTGAAGAGCTTCAGTCCGACCGCGTCGATCGGCACCTCTGTCATCGTGAACAGGAACGTGAGCACCGACAGGCCGAGCGCGATCGAAATCGGCATGCCCGTCATCATCACCGAGATGAGCAGGGCGAAGATGAGCAGAACGCGCGGCCCGGCCGGGATCGTGATGATGCCGAACTTGTTGGCAAGACAGATGGCCGCGAGCATCAACGGCAGCGCGATGATGACGGCGCCGCCCCAGCCAAAACCCTGCTTTTGCGGCCCGGTGTCCGAAGGACGGACCAGCGTGATCGAGCTCATCGCCCCCCCGCCCCGGCATGCGCAATGCCGGCCGTTGGAGCTTCCGCCTTGATGATACTCTCCGGTATCGGCTCAACACCCTCGACGTGGCTTTCGTCGGAGTGCGGCAGTTCACCCGTTCTCCAGAATGCGAGCGCGACCTGGAGAAAACGGAAGCACATCAGGTAGCTGCCGAGCGGAATCGCGAGATACACGATCCACATCGGTGCTTCGAGATCGTAGGAGCGTTGCCCGGTCTCGAACATGTGGGTCACGAACCTCGCGCCGAACGAGCCGACGACGAACGTGAAGAATGCGCCGCAGAACAGCCCGAACAGGATGACGCGTCTCTTCGACCGGATATTGAGTTGATTGACGATGACGTCGACACCGACATGGACGCCGGTTCGCACGCCGTAAGCCGCGCCGAACTTTGCCATCCAGACGAACATGAAGATGCAGAGTTCCTGGGCCCAGGACAGATCCCAGCTGCTGAACCAGATGAATGTCGCCTTTTCGACCGCGGCAAGCGTGTCGAAACCGTGCAGCGCGGCCCACTTGGACAGCTTGATCGACAAGTCCGTGCCGTAGCGATGGGCCACCGCCACGAAGATCAGCAGGGTCGCGAGCGCCATCAGCGTCGCGACCAGGGTCTCTTCAAGGCGGTTCAGAATTCGTAGCAACACGGCGATCCCCCAATCACGATCGGGAGCTTGCAGCTCCCGATCGCGCACATTCGCGCCCGATCGAACGATCAGGTATGGAAGCCCGCCTCCTTGTGCAGCAGGTCGACGATCTCCTGCCCGCAGCGGCCGACCGCCCACTCGTGGACCGGAAGCATCGCGTCCACCCAGGTCTTCTTCTCGTTCGGCGGCACCATGTAAATCGTCACCTTGCCACTCTTCTTGATCGCCTCGAACGCGTCGACGTTTTCCTGATAGGCGATCTTGTTGCCGAAGTCGGTGGCCTCCTTCATCGCCTTCTCAACCTGCGGCTTGATATCGCTCGGCAGGCCCGTCCAGAACTTGGTGTTGACGATGACGGCATATTGCAGGTGCGCGTGATCGGCCGACGAAAGATGCTTCTGCACCTCGTAGAACTTCTGCGTGTAGATGTTCGACGGCGTATTCTCGCCGCCGTCGACGACGCCGGTCTGCATCGCCTGATAGACTTCGGAGAAGGCGAGGATCTGCGGGATCGCGCCGACCTTGCGGAAGTACTGATCCGCGATCTTCGAGCCCGAAATGCGGATCTTCATGCCCTGGAAATCATTGGCCACATGCATCGGCCGGTTGCCGGTCATCATGTGGAAGCCGTTGTCCCAGAACGCGAGACCGGTGATACCGGCCGGGGTTAGCTTGTCCATCAGGAACTTGCCGACCGGCCCTTCGGCGACCTTGGTGTAGGTCGCGGTATCGGGAAACACGAACGGCAGGTCGAGTGCCTCGAATTCCTTGGCGCCGAGCGGCGCGAACTTCGCGGTCGACGGTGCGAGCATCTGCACGGCGCCGAGCTGCAGCGCCTCGATCTCTTCCTTATCCTTGTAGAGCTGCGAATTCGGATAGACCTCAACCTTCACCTTGCCGCCCGTGTATTTCTCGGCCAGCTCCTTGAACTTGAGCGACGCCTTGCCCTTTGGCGTGTCGTCGGCGACGACGTGGCTGAACTTGATGACAACGGGCGACTGCGCGCGAAGCGGCAGCGGCGAGGCGATCGCAACGGCTGAAGCGCCTGCGGCAATGCCAAACTGGCGGCGGGTCAATTTCATTATCGGATGTCCTCTTTGTTCGAGCGCGCTTTTTTTCGAAATTGTCCACCAGCGACGCTGCGCCGGAACAATTGTCGGCTTATAAGTCCGAAGTTAGGCGCGATTTTAGGGCTTTCCCCGGCGCGCGACAACCGCGTCCACCATGGCCGAGGCAGCACCGACATAGTTAGCGGGATCGCAAAGGCGACGCAGACGCTCGTCCCCCAGAGCCTTTGTGATGCCGGCATCCTTAGCCAGAACGTCGTACAAAGGCCGATTTTGGGCGAGCGCCAGCCGGCAGGCGGCATAAACCATATCGTGCGCTTCCTGCCTGCCAAGATGGGGCGCAAGACCCATCATGACCGCTTCTGCGACAATTAGACCCTTGGTTAATTCGAGGTTTGCGCGCATCCGGGCGGCATCGACCACGAGCCCCTCCAGCATGAACCGCGCCTGCCGCAGCGCGCCGGCCGCCAGGATGAAGCTCTCGGGGAGTGCGATCCACTCGGCATGCCAGGGGCCGGTCGCACGCTCGAAATCCTGCAGCATTGCGTCCAGCATGAGGCCCGCGTGCTGCCGCACCGCCTTGGCGTTCGCGACCAGCACCTCCGAGGAGATCGGGTTCCGCTTCTGCGGCATCGTGCTCGAAGCACCGCGATGCTCGGCGAACGGCTCAAACGCTTCACCGAGCTCGGTCGCCATCATCAGCATGACGTCGAGGCCGACCTTGCCAAGGCTGCCCGTGACGAGGCCGAGCAACTGCACGGTCTCGACCAGGCCGTCGCGCGCGACGTGCCAGGTGATGTCGGGCTCGGCGAGGTCGAGCGCCGCTGCATATTCCTTGCGCACGGCGAGGCCGGCGTCGCCGAGCGACGCCAAGGTGCCCGCCGCGCCGCCGAGCTGCGCGACCAGCACGCGCTCGCGCAACTGCTGCAAGCGGCGGCGATGGCGCTCAATCATGGAGAGCCAGATTGCGGCCTTGTAGCCGAAGGTGACCGGCAGCGCTTGCTGCAGATGGGTACGGCCGGCCATCACGGTATCACGGTGTTTCACGGCGAGCGCTTCCAGCGCGGACGCCACGCCGGCGAGGTCGTGCTCGACAAGGGCAAGCCCGTCGCGCACCTGCAGCACGACGGCGGTATCCATGATGTCCTGCGTGGTGGCGCCCCAATGCACGTAGCGGCCGGCTTCACCGAGGGCAGCAGACAATTGCCGCACCAGGCCAAGGATGGGATAGCCGACGTTCTCGGCTTCTTTCTTCAGCTCGGTACGGTCGAGCACGACCTGCGGTGCTTTCGCCGCGATGACATCGGCGTGTTCGCGCGGAATGACCCCGACGCGTCCTTGCGCCACGGCGAGCGCGACTTCGGCACGCACATAGCAGGCGACAGTGTTCTCGTCGGAAAAGATCGCGCGCATCTGCGGCGTTCCGAAAATGTCGGCAAAGATCTCGCTGTCGAGGACGGTCGATGCCATGATCGTTACTTCAAGCGACCGCGTGCCGCGACCGGCAAGGTGCCGATAATCTCGTCGCCGCGCACCATGACAATCTCATCGACCATGTTGACCACGACGCAGACGTGGTTCGGAACGATGCGCACGACGTCGCCGATCGCGGGCCGCGTGTTGCTGCGCGACAGGTCGAGAAAGCCGTGCTCCTCGGCGAACGTTGCGATTTTCGCCTCGGGGTGTTCGAGGATCAGGCCGTGACCATCGAGGCCGCCGGTATCCGTGGTCAGCGTCTTCGAGCCCGCGTCAATGATGCCGCGCTCGGGCGCGGCGCGGCTGACGACGGTGGCATAGACATGCAATGCGCAATCGTCGAGCGTCGCGACACCGGCGGCAATCTGCATGCGATCGTTATAAATATACGTGCCGGGCCGATGCTCGGTAGCGCCTTTGAGCTTGCCAAGGTTCTTCAAATTCGGCGTGCCGCCGGTCGAGACAATCGCGGGCACAAGCCCTGCGTCTCGAAGACCAACGTTCGCTTCATCGAAAAATGCTTGCGCCTCGGACCAGCCGGTCTCGGTCGGGTACATCAGGAAGCCGGCAAATTCGAGCTGCGCCGAAGCCGCGATCTGTCTCGCCAGCGCGATCGCCTCACCGGGCGTCTCGACGCCGGCGCGCTTGCGGCCGGTGTCGCATTCGACCACGACGGCGAGCGGACGACCGGCCCGCGCCGCTGCGTGCGGCAGATCGGCGACGACAACCGCATTGTCCGCGGCAACGGCGATCCTGGCGCGCTCCGCGAGCGCGCCGAGGCGGTTCATCTTCTCCTCGCCGAGCAGATTGTAGCTGATGAGAATATCGTCGAGGCCGCCGTCGACCATGACCTCGGCTTCGCCGATCTTCTGGCAGGTGATGCCCTTTGCGCCAGCGGCAACCTGCAGCCTGGCAAGAAACGGGCTCTTGTGGGTCTTGACGTGCGGCCGGTTGGCGAGACCAGCAGCGCCACACGCTGCCTGGATGCGCGCGATGTTGCGCTCGACCCGATCCATGTCGACGACCACGGCCGGGGTTCCAAATTCGCGGGCAATTCTGGCGGCAAGCGCTGTTGTCATGCCGTCATTTGTCGCGAACTCGCCGCACCGGTCAAGCGCAAGCGCGAGCTACAACCGAGCTTGGCGTAGCGTTGCGACCCGCCGACACTGCTTGAACGGCTTGGGCGGCCCATTCAAGGTCAGTGAGTTCGTAGCGCATGACTTGCCTCTCGATCATGGCTTAAATCACGAATTGGAGGGCAGGCTCAACTTAGGCTCGCCAAGTATCGCGCTATGGTCATGCCACTTTCAGGGGTGGCCCCACCAATGCCATTCCGAATGGTAGCCAAAATGCAGGATCCGTCGGCGCCATCGCGTTTGTCTTGGTGATTTCCAAGAAGAACGCCTCCGCATGACCCGCGGGTGTGAACACGAAAACGATCCGTCCCCGCCCTTCGCTCACGTTGACCCAGCAGTGTGGTACCCCACGCGGCCCGAAGGCCGAGTCGCCCGGTCCCAGCAGGTATCGCTCGTCGCCAATTTCGACAATGTAATCACCCTCAATGACGTGGAACCACTCGTCCTGATCGCGATGTAGATGTCGAGGAGGACCGCCCTTGGCATGGTGTGCAATCTCGACCACCAAAAATGCACCGTTGCTGTCCGCAGTCGTGACCTTGAAAGAAAGCGTGCCGATACCAAGAGCGCGATGCGCTGCGTGTCGATCGCCGTCACGTGCGACCTTAAATGGCCTCATCGGGGTCGCTCCCATTGACTAATTCCTCCTCTCGCTCCGACGGCCTCTGATGTGACATGCAGGATACCGACTACTGGCGTACGGTCGGCCATATCAGCACGGACAATGTTTGAGGGGCCAACCAAACAATACACGATCCTGGACGGAAGGCTCCTGTTGGCCCTTCGGCGCCCCCAGCAATGTCAGCTATTGAGCCGCTGTCGGCGGACAAGCCGGACATCGTGCTACAGAACACGACCAACCATTTATGGTTACACGGCCTAGTTCGCGCGCTCGCGCACGAGCTCCATCAACTCGGAGACGCGCGACAGCTCGCTGAAACGCCCGCAGATGTCAGCGACCTTGCCCGCGCGCGCAGCGCCGATGACCGGCTCCGCCAGCGTCGTGAATTTGTCCCGCAACGCCGCGCCCTGCCGCGGCAGGTCGGTCATCGGAATCCCGACATCGTGAGCTTGTCTCACGACGCGGCCGTCCTTGAGGTGCACGACGACCTCGCTCAACGTATGCGGCGCGACCGGCTTCGGCCTGACCTCGATCTTCTCGCGAAGCGCGATGACATCGGCCCGTGCGGCGGTCTTGTCCGTGAACAGCCCGTCATTCGCCGTGTTCTCACCGAGCAGCGCCAGCGCGTTGGTCGCCCGCAGCGAGAATTTTATCTCAAGCCCGGTCTTCGGCGCGGGAATGTTGCAGACCTTCAGATGCCCGTCGTTGACGTTGAGCTCGACCTTGCTGATGGCGTCGGCCTGCAAGCCGTGCTGACGGCGCAGCATGTTGCTCGCTTCGATCGAGGAATGCGTGAGGTAGCAGGCGGCGTGATATTTGAAGAGCGTCTGCGGCAGGTAGAAGCCGCCGGGGGGATCGGTCAGCGCGGCCTCCGGATCGGCGGTTGTCGACTGCGTCGCGCCAAACCCCTGCTCGACCTCGAGGATCGCCGGATTGCTGGTGAACCCGCGCTGCGCGAGCCGCGCCGCCTGCAGGCCGGTTGCCGCCGCCCGCCCGGCGTGCAGCGGCTTGCACATGGTGCCGAACACGCTCTTCAAGCCGGCCGCCTGCGTCGCCGCGATCCCCATCGCCATCGCCGTCGTCGCCGCATCGAGCCGCAGCAGGTTGCTCGCCGCAGCGGCAGCACCGATCGCGCCGTAGGTCGCGGTGTTGTGCCAGCCCTTCTGGTAGTGCGACGGCCCCATGTAGCGGCCAATCCTGCATTCCGTCTCGAAGCCCGCGGCGAACGCCTCGATCAGACGCTTGCCGTCGAGGTTGGCAAATTCCGCAAGCGGCAGCACCGCTGCCGCGATCGGCACCGTCGGGTGCCCGCCCATCGCGAAATTGACGTCGTCGAAGTCGAGCGCGTGCGACATTGCGCCGTTCAACAGCGCCGCCTGCCGCACCGGCACCTTCGCGCCGCGGCCGACCACCGTGGCTTGCGCGGCGCCACCTTCGTCGGCGATGTCGGCGGCGAGAATCTGCGCCAGCGGCTCGTTCCAGGCGGCGAGCGTGACGCCGAACCAGTCCAGCAAGCAATGTCCTGCGACAGTTCGCGCGGCTTCGGAAATCTGATCGTAACGAAGGCCCGCCGCCTTCTCGGCGAGCGCCATCGTCAGATCACTGCGCGTGGTGCTCGAGGTCTTCTGAACGGTCTGCGCTACAGTCATCGCCTCACCTCTTTGTCTTGACTTGTCCGGCTTCCGATCTTTCCTAACTCCGCCGCGTCTCCAGCGTGAAACGCACGCCGGCGCGCGCCAGGCCGCCGCTGATGCCGACCGGCGTGCCGTCGGCCCGCCAGCAGGCGGCACCGCTCAATGTGCCGTCAGCATTGAACTGGATCGCATTCATGCCGCCGGCCACCGTCGGCACCGTGATCGCCTGATGGCCCATGGCGACGAGTTCGTCGCGCAGGGCATCGGAGAACGCCGGCTCGATCTCGAGCGCATTGCCCTCGGTCCAGATCCGCGGCGCTTCGACCGCCTCCTGCAGGCTCATCTCATGATCGATCAGATTGACCAGCGCCTGCAGCGCGCTCGGGAAGATCTTTTTCCCGCCAGGCAAACCCAAAGCATAGACCAGCTTGCCGTCGCGCAACGCCATCATCGGCGACATCGATGTCGTCACCCGCTTGCCCGGCTGCACCGACAGCGCATTGCCGGGCCGCGGATCGAACAGGTTCATGTAGTTGTTCGGCACGATGCCGGTGCCCGGCACCATGAAGCGCGCGCCGAACAGGCTGTTGATCGTCTGCGTCGTCGCGATCGCATTGCCCGCGCTGTCGGCGACGGTGACGTGGGTCGTGTGGGCGCTTTGACCCGGCGATACGCCGGCACTCCAGCGCTTTGCCTTGTTGAGATCGATCATCGCGCGGCGCTCGTCGGCATAGGCCTTGGACGTCAGCCGTGCGACCGGAACTTCGATGAAGTCGGGATCGGCAGTCGCTGCCGCACGGTCGGCAAACGCGATCTTGATCACCTCGGCGAGCAGATGCACGGTCTCGCGGCTGCCAAACCCAAGCGCTCGCACATCGAAGCCTTCGAGGATATTCAGCATCTGCGTAATGTGGACGCCGGAGGCCGCCGGCGGCGGCGGGCCGATGATGTCCCAGCCGCGATAGCTGCCGCGGATCGGCTGCCGCTCGATGGTCCGGATGGCGGCGAGATCGGCTTTGCCGATGAAGCCGCCGCGCGCTTCCATGCACTCGACCAGGCGCTGGCCGATCACGCCGCTGTAAAGCGCGGCCTCGCCGTCTTTCGCGATCAGCGCGAGCGTGTCGGCATATTCGGGCCGAGCCAGACGCGCCCCTGCCGGCAGCGGTTTGCCGCCAGGCAGAAAAACTTTGGCACAGCCGTCATCCTTCGACATGTCGGGGGCGGCGTTGGCGATGCATTCGCTGAGGTAGGGCGTCACCGTGAAGCCGCGCGAGGCGTGCTTGATCGCGGGCTGCATCACGTCGGCGAGCGGCAAGGTGCCGAACCGCCGCAGCGTCTCGCACCAGGCCTTCAGCGAACCCGGTGTCGCCACCGCCTTCGGCCCGACCAGGCTTTCGTCGCCGATGGTGTCGAACACGTCGGCCGCCGCTCCCGGAACCGGCCGATAGCAATCGGGCTTGCAGGCCAGCGGCACCGCACTCTGGCCATCCATGATGCGATGGCTGCCGTCGGCGAGGCGGACGTGTGCCATGCCGCCGCCGATGATGCCGACCATCATCGGCTCGACCACCGTGAGCGTGAACAGCGCTGATATCGCCGCATCGATGGCGTTACCGCCGGCAGCGAGCATTTCGGCGCCTGCCGCAGACGCCAGCGGATGATTGGTCACGATCACGCCGCGGCTGGCGTGGACCGGCTGCTTGTCGCAAACGAACGCGGTGCCGGCGCGGTCGAGCCAGCCCGCGGGATTTGCTCGCGCATCCATAACGCTACTGCGCCGCGTCGAGGTGACGCTCGGCTTTCGGGTCAGGCCGGACGCCGCGCACCAGCCGCCCCGGCCGCAGCCCCGTCGGCTTGCCGCCACGCTGGGTCACGAGACCGGACACGATCGTTGCGTCATAGCCGTCGATCGGCTGCAGCAGCCGTCGGCCGCCCATCGGCAGGTCGTAATGCACCTCCGGCGGCCGCAGCTTCAGCCGGTCGTAGTCGATCACGTTGAGATCGGCTTTGTAGCCCACGCCGATCACGCCACGATCCTTCAGACCGACCGACAGCGCGGTCTTGCGCGCCTGCGACGCCACGACGAACGGAATGCTTAAGCGTTCGCCACGCGTGCGATCGCGCGTCCAGTGCGACAGCAGATAGGTCGGGAAGCTGGCGTCGCAAATGATGCCGCAATGGGCGCCGCCGTCGCTCAGGCCCGGCACCGAATGCGGGTCGAGCAGCATCTCGCGCACCGCGTCGAGATTGCCGTCGGCATAATTCGCGAACGGCACATAGAGCATGCCGCGGCCGTTCTGCTCGAGCATCGCGTCATAGGCGAGTTCTTCCGGCCTCCTGCCCTCGCGCGTTGCCCGCGCGCCAAGCGTGTTCTCCGGCGACTGCTCGTAGTCCGGCGGATCGCCGAGCAGATACATCCTGTCGTAGTTCGGCCGGAAGAACAGCGGGTCATCCGTCTTTGACGCGGACTCCGCCAGGATCGCGGCCCGCACCGCAGGATCGCGCAAGCGCGCGATCCTCTCCTTCAGCGGCAGCTTGGCGATCGCCTTGTAGCTCGGATGGGTCTGGAACGGATTGCGCGACAGTTCGAGGCCGAGCAGCAAGCCGATCGGCCGCGCTGCGATCTGGGTCGTGATCGACAGGCCCTTGGTCCGGGTCGCCTCGCCGATCCTCTCGAGCACATTGCGATAGCCCTGCGGATTCTGGTAGCCCTGCCCCAGCGAGAACGATACCGGGCATCTGGTGTTCTCGGCCACCCGCAACATCATCGGCAGATCTTCTGCGAAGGTGCTTGCGTCGAGCACGAACTGCAGCACGCTGCGGCCGGCTTTTTGCATCGCTTGCGCAATCGCGGTCAGTTCATCCTCGCCCGCCTTCAGCGTCGGCGTGAAATCGCCGGTCGAGGTGCGGTGGTTCAGCGTGCGCGAGGTCGAGAAGCCGAGCGCGCCGGCTTTGACCGCCTCGTAGGCGAGCGCAGCCATCTGCCTGTTGTCTTCCGGCGTCGCCGGGTCGCGGCGCGCGCCGCGATCGCCCATCACATGGACGCGCAGCGCAGCGTGCGGCAGCTGCGAGCCAAAATCCATGTCGTAGGAACGCTGCGACAGCCAGTCGAGATAGTCGGGATAGCTCTCCCACTTCCACGGCAGGCCGGCGGCGAGCACCGGCTCCGGGATATCCTCGACGCCTTCCATCAGCTGGATCAGCCGCTCGCGATCGGCGGGCCGGCACGGCGCGAAGCCGACACCGCAGTTGCCCATGATGGCGGTGGTGACACCATTCTGCGATGACGGCGAGATGTCCTGGCTCCAGGTCACCTGCCCATCATAATGGGTGTGGACGTCGACGAAGCCGGGCGTGACCAGCTTGCCCCTGGCGTCGATCTCCTCGGCGCCCTTGGCAGCGACACGGCCGACCTCGACGATGCGGCCGCCACTGACCGCAACATCACCTTCGTAGAGCTCGCCTCCAAGACCATCGGCAATCGTGCCGCCACGAATGACAAGATCGACCTTGCCCGCCATCGCGCTTCTCCCGGATTGTTGTTGTCTTGTTATGTAAGAGCCTTCGCAGCCGAGGCTGCGAAGGCTTAGTCGGTCAACTCAGGTGCCGACCGCGTCGGTCACGCACTTCTTGGTGAAGCTGGTCTTGGCGGCGCCGTTCAGCTTCTGGTCCTTGGCGGAGGTGTCGCAGGTCTTGGCGGCGTCGCTCTGGCACTTCTTCATGAAGCTCGTCATCGCAGCTCCGGCGAGCTTCTTGTCGGTCGCCTGGCTCTTGCAGGTGTCGGCCGCAAATGCCGTCGTCGCAAACGACGCGATCAAGAGCCCAAAGAAAATCTGCCTCATGCATGTCTCCCTTTGTTGTCCCCGCCCCAAAAACCGGAAGGCGACCCCAACCGCGACTCGCCACCACCGTGCCGCGTCAGTTTGACACGGCACGGCGGCAGCTTCCAGAGACTTACAGCAGTTCGCCGCCGGCGGCGGACGCCGTGGTCCCGTGCTTCTTGTAAGCCTTGATGACATTGCGGCCGATCGTCCACTTGTGGACCTCGTCCGGACCGTCGACCAGGCGCTGCGAGCGGATTTGCGTGTACCAGCGCGCCAGCGGGGTGTCCTGGCTGTAGCCGAGCGCACCGTGCAGCTGGATCGAGGTATCGACCACCTTGTGCACCATGTGGGCGAGGAAGATCTTCGCCATCGAGTTTTCCTGTCGAAGATCCATGCCCTTCTCGGCCTTGTAGGCGATGTGAAGGAGCATGAGCCGCGCCATGTAGAGTTCGCTGGCGCAATCGGCCAGCATGAACTGCACGGCCTGACGATCAGCAAGCAACACGCCGAAGGTCGAGCGGTTGAGCACGCGCGCGGTCGCCATATCGAGCGCGCGCTGGGCGCGGGCGATATTGTGCATGCCGTGACGGAGACGGCCGTAGGCCAGGCGGTGCTGACCCATGGCAAAGCCGTTGCCTTCACCGCCGAGCAGATCCTGCGCGGAAACCTTGAGATCCTTGATCTCGATCTCGGAGTGCCCGCCCGCGAGCTTGTCGTAGTGCGGACCTTCGATCGCCATGTTCTTGATGTTGCGCTTGATGTTGTAGCCGGGGTTCGGCAACTCGACGAGGAAGGTCGAGAACTGCTTGTGCCGCGGTGCGTTCGGATCGGTCTTGGCCATCACGAAGGCGATGTCGGCGACGCTCGCCGAGCTCGAGAACCATTTTTCGCCGTTCAGGACGTAATTCTCGTTGCCGTCCTTGACCGCGGAAGTCTGCATGCCGGTCGCGTCCGCGCCCGATGCTTTTTCGGTCATCGAGAAGCAGACCCGCTTCTCACCGTTCAGCAGCGGCTTCAGATACTTTTCTTTCTGATACTCGGTGCCGTGGGTCAGGATGGTGAGCATCGAGGCGTCGTCGGGGCCTTGCGTGTTCATCGACAGTGCGCCGAGCGAACTCTCGCCGAGTTCCATCTGCACCAAAGCGTTGGCGAGCGGGCCAAGACCCATGCCGCCGTATTCCTGCGGGATGAACGGGCACCACAGCCCCTGCGACCGCGCCTTTTTCCGCAGCGGAGTAAGCACGTCGTCGAGCGACTTCGAATCCAGTTGCTGCTCTGCCGGAATGCACTCGTCATGCACCCATTGCCGCACCCTTTCCCGGATCGCCTTGGCCTCCGGTGGAATTTCGAAATCGATCGCCATGATGTTTCCTCGTTCAGTCGCTGTTTGATTGGACTGCCTACGACTTTAGGAGGTTGGCCCGCCGATGCCCAGCCTTAACCGGCTAAGGGCATCGCAAGCCCCTGCATGGCAGCCGCATAGCTGGCCCGGAAGGACCAGCCGGCACGCACAATCAAGTCGCGACGACGAAGATCATTCAGTACATCTGCAGCGGCAGTGCGCCGCCTGGCCCGATCAACAGGCCCCAGGTTTCGTCGGCCGCGACGGTGATTTCGTCGGACGCGGCTGGCTTGCCCGACATCTTGAGCGAGAATTTATAGGCGCCTGGCGGCAGTTCGAGCTGTGGTCCGCTGGCCGGCCCCTTGGCGCCGGCGCCGGCCGGCACCTTGATGGTCTGGTTGTTGATCGTGATGGTGGCATCCGCGGGCATGGTGTTGCCGAGCAGCAGCTTGACCTGACCCGCCTTCGGCAACATGCCGGCTTTCGCCGCGGCATCCTTGTCGCGCACGGCGAGTTCGACCGTGGTCTCGCCGTCCTTGCGCGCGAGCTTGAGCACCGACGGCCCGGCCGGTGACGCGAAAGGTACCGTGGCCTGATCCGACTTGATCGCGGCGCCTTGCGCATCTTCTTTCCAGCCGTGCTTGCTGAGCTCGCGCCGATAGAAGCCGAGCACGGCGTCAAGACTTGCCGGGATCGACGCATGCACCTGATGGCGGAACGGCGATTGGTCGCCAGCACTCATCGTGTGCTCGGTCGGCACCGGCAGGCCGCCACTCTCCTCCGCTTCGAGCTGGTCCGCGCTTGTGATGCGATCGCCGCCCTTGCCCTGCGACGCAGTGTCGTCGCTATCGGGCTTGGCCGCCGCGGTAACAAGCCCCGAGCCACTGACGTCGACGTTCACGCTCTTGCCGAGCTGCATGATGGTGAACGACAAATCCTTGTCGCCCTTGGCAAAGTCGAGCATGACCATGTTCGGCTTGTTGATCGGGGTCGGGTCTTCCTTCCAGCCGAGTGACTTCAGCGATGAGCGATAGAACGCGGCGAGCGCTTTCACGCTCGACGAGCTGTTGTATTCCAGCTTGCCGTCGGCGGCATTGTAATCGACGTCCTCGGCGCCATCGGGCATCGGGATCGGCAGCGTGTTGTTCGCGGCCGCCTGCGGCGCGGCATCGGTCGTCGCGCTCGGCGTTGGCTTTGCCGGCGTTGCTGCGGCGGCCTGCCTGATCGCCTCGGCGTCCTTGATCGCCTGCGCGACGGTGTCCTTGGCGACCTGCTGGGCGCGTTCCCGGATTTTTTCGGCTTCAGCCTCGGCCTCATCCTTCTTGGCCTGGTCCATCCGCGCGCGATTTTTCGCAGCTTCCGCCGCGGCCCGTTGCTCCGGCGACAACGGCAGCGGCGCGACAGTCGCGATCTCGTCCGGCTTTGCACCGATCGCATCGGCCGGGATTCCGCGGATTTCGACCTTGAGGCTGTTATCATCTCCGCGCATCAGCGTCAGGAACAGCCCGCGGTTCTCGCTTCGGGTAAACGTCGCGTAAGTGCCCTTGTCGCTCTTGCGATCGGGCCTGGCATTTTCCGGCCTTGGCGTCCAACCGCGTGCGGCAAGTTCGGTCGTAAAGAATTTCAACGTGTCGTCGATGCCGGCCGAGGTGATGCAGGCGAGATACGGCCGCGCCGAATCGAACTGAATGTCGGTCGCATCGGCAGGGAACGGTAAATCGCTCTCGTTGATCAGTCCGGTGTAGGAGATGAAGGTTGCGTTCGACATGGCCGGCGCGACCGAGACGTCGACCTCCATGGCGATGGTGCCCTTCTTGAATCGCGTGACGACGAAATCGGGCAGTTTCGGATTGGATGAGAATGGCGCGACGAACGGTTGCCAGTGCTCGGCCAGCATGAGCTTGTTGATGGCGTCGGCGGCGTCCGCGACCTTGCCCGGAACGGTAAAATTGGTGACTGGCACGCCCGAGAACACGATCTTGGCGTCGGCCGGCCGCGGCAGGCGGCTGGCGTCAAAATCTTCCGCGGCAGCCGCCGTCGCGGCCAACACGACGAGCGAAGTCGCGCCCAGCAAGGTGCGACGGATCGTTCGGGCGGAAGCGAGGGACATGCGGACACTCCGGCGGAAGGTGCGCGTCGACGGGCGCGGACCATCCATGCCGCAAGCGCTGCATGCTTCAGTCGCCGAAATTGGAACGCTGGTTCAATCGGATAGCGAAACGGACGGCGCAAGCGCCGCCCGCTGCAAGTCTTAAGGCTCGATCTTGATCACGGGATCATCAACACGCGGCCGACCGCCTTGCGGCTCTCGATATAGGCGTGGGCCGCAGCCGCCTCCTTCAACGGAAACGTCTTGTCGATGACGATCTTCAGTTCGCCCTTCGCCGCCTCGTTGATCAGACGCTGGATGTTGTTGTAGGCGCGATCAGTCGCGATCTCCGCGCCGAGGAAGACGCCCTGCAGCGTGCGGTTGCCGCCCATCAGGGTCGAGACATCGACGGTCATCGGCTCGCGCCCGGCGCGGCCGACCATCGACACCCGCCCGCGATAGCCGAGCGACAGGATGCTGCCCTGCAAGGTCGAACCGCCGACCGAGTCGACGACCAGGTTCACGCCCTTGCCGTCGGTCAGCTTCATCACGCTCTCGACCACGTCGTCCTTGGTGTAGTTGATGCCGTGGTCGAGCCCGAGCGGCCGCAGCGCATTGAGCCGCTCGTCGCTCGAAGCCGTCGCAAATACCCGCGCGCCGGCGCGCTTGGCGAGCTGGATCGCCGCGACGCCGACACCGCTGGCGCCGGCCTGGATCAAGACCGTCTCGCCGGCCTTCAAATGCCCAAATTCGAACAAGCAGTCATCGGCCGTGCCGAACGTCACCGGAATGACGGACGCCTTCTTGACGTCAAAACCGTCTGGAATCACCCAGCACGCCCGCGCCGGCACTGCGCGCAGCTCGGCATGCGAGCCATAGGCATTGGAGGTCGCGACCTTCTGGCCGACGCGGAGGTTCTTGACCTCGGAACCGACCTCGATGATCTCGCCAGCCGCCTGGTAGCCCACCACGTGCGGCCGCGTCACCAGCGTCCCGCGGTAGCGGTTCAAGGTATCGCCGCCCTCGATGCTGATCGCCTCGACGCGGAGGACGACACCCTTGGGATGGCACTTCGGGTCGGGAACGTCCTCGTATTTCAGGACCTCGGGCCCGCCGTTTTCGTAGTAGACTGCCGCCTTCATGAGCAAACTCCGCAATTGCTTGAGGACGAAAAGGACGGCAATGCAATCCGATCGTTGAATTGCGTCAAGATGCGAATATGCAGACGTTCCACCCCGTGATGACATGACACGAGATGATTTAAGAGAATGATCGTCTCCTTGCTGACAAAGTGACGACAAAATGCCTGCGCCAAAGCCGCCTGCCTTTGAAACGCTGAGCCTGCACGCCGGCCAGCACCCGGATCCGGCCACCGGCGCGCGCGCCGTGCCGATCTACCAGACCACCTCGTTCGTGTTCCAGGACACCGATCACGCCGCGGCGCTGTTCAACCTCGAGCGCGCCGGCAACATCTATACGCGCATCTCCAACCCGACGATCGCGGTGCTGGAGGAACGGCTGGCGGCGCTGGAGAATGGTGTCGGCGCGGTCTGCACCTCGAGCGGCATGGCGGCGCTGCATCTTGCCATCGCCACATTAGTGAATGCCGGCGATCACATCGTGGCGTCGGCCTCGCTCTATGGCGGCTCGATCAACCTGCTCGCCCACACGCTGCCGCGCTTCGGCATCACCACGACCTTCGTCAAGCCGCGCGACCTCGACGGCTTCCGCAAGGCCATCACGCCGCGCACCCGGCTTGTGATCGGCGAGACCATCGGCAATCCCGGCCTGGAAATCCTCGACATCCCGCGCGTCGCCGAGATCGCGCACGCTGCAGCGATCCCGCTCCTGATCGACAACACCTTTGCCTCACCCTATCTGCACCGGCCGATCGATCATGGCGCCGATATTGTCATGCACTCGACGACGAAATGGATCGGCGGTCATGGCACCGCGATCGGCGGCGTTATCGTCGACGGCGGCCGCTTCGACTGGGTCGCATCCGGAAAATTCCCGCAGCTGACTGAGCCCTATGACGGCTATCACGGCATCGTCTTCGCCGAGCAGTTCGGTCCCGCAGCCTTTATTATGCGCGCGCGCACCGAGGGCTTGCGTGATTTCGGCGCCTGCCTCTCGCCGACCAACGCCTTTTATCTCCTGCAAGGCGTCGAGACCCTGCCGCTGCGCATGGAGCGTCATGTCGCCAACACCACGACCGTGCTCGCTGCGCTCAAGGCCAACAAGGCCGTCGACTGGGTGCTGCATCCCTCGCTCGAAACGCATGAAGATTTTGCGCTGGCTAAACAGCTGTTGCCGCGCGGAAGTGGCTCGATCGTCAGCTTCGGCATCAAGGGCGGCCGGCCCGCGGGCCGCAAGTTCATCGAGGCCTTGAAGCTCGCGAGCCATCTCGCCAATGTCGGCGACGCCAAGACCCTGGTGATTCATCCTGCCAGCACGACGCATCAGCAGATGACCGCGGAGCAGCTGAAGGCTGCCGGTGTCGGCGAAGAGCTGATCCGGCTCTCGGTCGGCCTCGAGGCGGCGCAGGATATCATCGACGATTTGAACCAGGCGCTGCGCGCCTCGCAGAGATAGTTTTGTCATGCAACTCACCGTCAACGGATCGCAAACCTTCGCAGCAACCGGCGGACAGCCGTTCGACCCAAAGCTGCCTGTTGTCGTGTTTCTGCATGGCGCCGGCTTCGACCATTCGGCCTGGGCGCTGCACAGCCGCTGGTTCGCCCATCACGGTTTTGGCGTGCTGGCCCCAGACCTGCCCGGCCACGGCCGCTCGCAAGGTAAGCCGCTGACCTCGATCGAGGCGCTGGCCGACTGGACCATCGCGCTGCTCGATGCAGCGGGCGCGGCCAACGCCAAGCTGATCGGCCACTCGATGGGGTCGCTGATCGCGCTCGAGGCCGCGGCGCGTCATCCTTCACGCGTCAGCGAGCTCTGCTTGATTGCAACCTCGGACGCGATGGCGGTCAGCGCCGACCTGCTCGGCGCCGCCGAGAAGAACGAGCACGACGCGATCGACATGGTCTCGATCTGGGGCCTCGGCTTCCCGGCCGAGATCGGCGGCAGTCTTGCGCCGGGCGTATGGATGCATGGCGGCGCGCAACGTACGCTGGAAGCGGCGAGGCCCGGTGTGCTCCACGCTGATCTCGCCGCCTGCAACGCCTATCGCAACGCCGTTGCCGCGGCGCGTGCGGCAAATATTCCGGTGACGCTGATCCTCGGCGAGCGCGACATGATGACCTCGGTCAAGAACGGCCGCGCGCTGGCCGCCGCGTTCCCGAGCGCCCGCACCGTCGTGCTCAAAGGCGCCGGCCACATGCTGATGGCGGAGCGGCCCGACGAGGTGCTCGCGGCCTGCCGTGGCGCGGCCTGATGCGGTGATGGCAAAGAACGCGCAACAAGCAGCAGCCCCGTGACCGCAGCACAGTGGGACTTCTGGATCGATCGCGGCGGCACGTTCACCGACGTCATCGGCCGCGACCCGCACGGCAAGCTCCATGCGCGAAAGCTGCTGTCCGACAATCCTGAAAATTATCGCGATGCCGCCGTCGAAGGTATCCGCCAACTGCTCGGCCTGGGGCGTGCCAAACCAATCCCGTCAGGTGCGATCGGCGAGGTGCGGATGGGGACGACGGTTGCGACCAACGCGCTGCTCGAGCGCAAGGGCGACCGCACGTTGCTCGTCATCACCCGCGGCTTCCGCGATGCGCTCAAGATCGGCTACCAGGCCCGGCCGCAGATCTTCGCGCGCAACATCATCAAGCCTGAGCAGCTCAACGAGCGCGTCGTCGAGGTCGACGAGCGCGTGCTGGCCGACGGCACTATTGAGCGCGCACCCGATCTCGCACGGCTGCGCACCGACTTGATCGCGGCGAAATCCGACGGCATCGACGCCGTCGCAATCGTCTTCATGCACGCGTTCCGTTATCCCGCTCACGAGCAGCGGGCTGCCGCGCTCGCACGCGAACTTGGCTTCAGGCAGGTCTCGGTCAGCCACGAGGTCTCGCCGCTGATCAAGCTGGTCGGCCGTGGCGACACTACGGTGGTCGACGCCTACCTTTCGCCGATCCTGTCGCGCTACATCGCGCAGGTCGCAGACGAGCTCGACGTCAAGCGCACCGGGGCGCGGCTGATGTTCATGATGTCGTCGGGCGGATTGACCGCGGCCAACCTGTTCCAGGGCAAGGACGCCATCTTGTCGGGTCCGGCCGGCGGCGTGGTCGGCTTTGCGCAGACGGCGAAGGCTGCCGGCTTTGGTCAGGTCATCGGCTTCGACATGGGCGGCACCTCGACCGACGTCGCGCATTTCGACGGCGAGTATGAGCGCGCGTTCGAGACCGAGGTCGCCGGCGTGCGCGTGCGCGCGCCGATGATGCTGATCCACACGGTTGCAGCCGGCGGCGGCTCGATCCTGCGCTTCGACGGCGCGCGCTTTCGGGTCGGTCCGGACTCCGCAGGCGCAGTGCCCGGCCCGGTCTGCTATCGCCGCGGCGGACCGCTTGCGGTCACCGACGCCAATGTCATGACGGGGAAACTGATCCCGGACCTGTTTCCGGCGATCTTCGGCAAGGATCAGGATCAGGCGCTCGACGCCGCGGCGGTGCGCGCGGCGTTCGACAAGCTGGCAAAAGAGATCGGCGACGGCCGTTCGGCCGAGCAGGTCGCCGACGGCTTCATCCAGATCGCCAACGCCGCGATGGCAGAAGCGATCAAGAAGATTTCCGTGCAGCGCGGCTACGACATCACCCGCTACGCGTTGAACTCGTTCGGCGGCGCCGGCGGCCAGCACGCCTGCCTGGTCGCCGACGCCCTCGGCATGACAAAAGTCCTGATCCACCCCTACTCCGGCCTGCTTTCGGCCTATGGCATGGGGCTCGCCGAGGTGAGAGCGCAGCGCCAGATCTCGCTCGACCTTCCGCTCAATGCCAACGCAATGGCTGCAATCGAAGCTGCAGCGGCGCCGTTACGCAGCGCGGTCCTGGCCGAGCTAGCAACGCAAGGCGTTGACCAGGCGCACGCCGACGTCGCCGTCCGCGCCCACATCCGCTACTCCGGCACCGACACGTCGCTGCCGATTGCCTCCGGCTCGTTCGCCGACATGAAGCGCGCGTTCGAAGATGCTCACCGCCGCCGCTTCGGCTTCATCGACGAGGACAAGCAGATCGTCATCGAGGCCATCGAGGTCGAGGCGATCGGTGGTGGTGCGCAGTTTGCCGAAGCAGCCGCGCCCGCGCTCGCGACGAACGTGCCGAGACCATTGCGCGCGACAAAATTCTTTTCGCAGGGTGAGTGGCGTGATGGCCAGGCTTACAAGCGTGAGGCGCTGCAGCCGGGCCATCGCGTCGATGGTCCGGCCATCATCATCGAAACGAACCAGACCGTTGTCGTCGAACATGGCTGGCAAGCCCGGCTCACCGCGCTCGATCATGTCGTGCTGGAGCGCACGACACCGGCGCCAAAACGAGTCGCCGTCGGCACTTCGGCCGATCCGGTCATGCTGGAGATCTTCAACAATCTGTTCATGTCGATCGCCGAGCAGATGGGCGTGACGCTGCAGAACACCGCCTACTCCGTCAACATCAAGGAGCGGCTCGACTTCTCTTGCGCGGTGTTCGACTCAAGCGGCAGCCTCGTCGCCAACGCGCCGCACATGCCGGTGCATCTCGGCTCAATGGATCGTTCGGTCGAGACCGTGATCCGCCTCAACCCGGACATCAAGCCGGGCGATGTGTACATGCTGAACGCGCCATATAATGGCGGCACGCATCTGCCAGATATCACCGTCTGCACGCCGGTGTTCGATGATGTCGGCAAGAAGATCCTCTTTTGGGTCGCCTCGCGCGGCCATCACGCCGACGTCGGCGGCGTCTCGCCGGGCTCGATGTCGCCGCGCGCCACCAACATCGACGAGGAAGGCGTCTATATCGACAACTTCAAGCTGGTCGATCGTGGCTACTTCCGCGAGCAGGAAACTATCGCGCTGTTCAAGGGCGCGCTCTATCCCGCCCGCAACGTCGTGCAGAATCTGAACGACCTCAAGGCGCAGGTCGCCGCCAACGCCATGGGCCTTCGCGAGCTCAACAAGATGATCGCGCATTTCGGTCTCGACGTGGTCAACGCCTATATGGGCCACGTCCAGGACAACGCCGCCGAGAGCGTTCGTCGCGTACTCGACAAGCTGAAGGACTCATCATTTGAGTATCCGATGGATCAGGGCTGCGTGATCCGGGTCAAAATTTCCGTCGACAAGGCGGCGCGCGAGGCGACCGTCGACTTCACCGGCACGTCGGAGCAGCGCAGCGACAATTTTAACGCGCCAGCGCCCGTGACACGGGCTGCCGTGCTTTACGTGTTCCGCGTCATGGTCGACGACCAGATTCCGATGAATGCCGGCTGCCTGCGGCCAATCAACATCATCGTGCCCGACGGATCGATGCTGTCGCCGCGCTATCCGGCCGCCGTCGTCGCCGGCAACGTCGAGGTCAGCCAGGCCGTGACCAACTGCCTGTTCGGCGCGCTCGGCGCGCTTGCCGCCGCGCAAGGCACCATGAACAACCTGACCTTCGGCAACGACCGCTACCAGTATTATGAGACGATTTGTTCAGGGGCGCCGGCGGGTGAAGGTTTCAATGGCGCTGATGGCGTGCACACCCACATGACCAACTCGCGGCTGACCGATCCGGAAATTCTCGAGACACGCTTTCCCGTTGTGCTCGAGGACTTCCATATCCGCGCGGGCTCCGGCGGCAAGGGCCGCTGGCACGCCGGCGACGGTACGAGCCGCACCATTCGTTTCCTTGAGGCGATGGACTGCGCCATTCTGTCGGGCCATCGCAAGGTGCGGCCGTTCGGGCTGTTCGGCGGCGATCCGGGTGAGATCGGCCACAACATCGTGCGTCGTATGTCGGGGGCCACGGAAGAACTCGCCGGCGCCGACCAGACCGCAATGGCTGCCGGCGACACGATTACGATCGTGACCCCGACTGGCGGTGGATACGGCCGGCGGTGACAGGCCCTTCGCGGCCTATCTCGACCTTGCTGCGAAGAAGTAGATCAGCCCATAGACCGGGAGAAGGACCGACACGACGGCATTGAGGACCCCCCCGTTCCTGACGCCGCGGACGATTCCCAAAATCGGGCTCACGACAAAAGCGAGGATCATCATGATCATTATGATCCAATGCGTCATTGAAAATGATTCCATGGTCGCTCACCTCGGTCCGCTATGATGCAACTATGTCGACCGGCGCGCGTCACTCGTTCAAACCAGAATCGCAAGGCGCTGAAATAAAAGCGACCGCCGCAACGATCCTGAAAGCCTGATCGAAAAAAGCGACGGCAATCTTGGACTTGAAGTCATCACGCCCTTTTGGCGATCGGCCGTCTGACAACAACCGGACGGCGAGGCCGCCACCGACACCGCTATGATCGTGACCCCGACCGGCGAATTCGGTCGATCGTTGCGCGACTCCACCTCGGCGCCGTCAGGCCGAGATTGCGCAGCTCGATGCGCCGACGTGCGGACGGCTCACGTGCCTCGCGGTCTTCGCTGCCTTGCTCGCCGTCATCGGCCTTCGCGGTCCGCGGCTGTCCCATCAGCGCCGGCTGGAACAAGGCCGCTGACGCGAGCGTGCACATCAACGACAGCGCCAGCAGTTTGCCCATGCTGGAGGTGCCGGGATGCGCTGACAGCCAGAGGCTGCCGAACGCGGTTGCCGTCATCAACGCCGAAAAGAACACCGCGCGCGTCAATGGCGACTGCAGGAAGTTGGTCTCGCCTTTCCGCCACGCGAGCACATAGTAGATCTTGAAGGCGACGCCGACGCCGAGCAGCACCGGCAGCGCGATGATGTTGGCGTAGTTCAGGGCGAAGCCCGTGAGCGCGCAGATTTCAAGCGTCGCGACGGCGGCTACCAAGAGCGGGATCAGCGTCAGCACGACGTCACTGAATCGGCGCAGCACGATCCAGAGCAGCAGTGCGATCGCGACCAGCGCATAGGCGCCGCTCTCGACGAACGCCAAAATGATCGTGCGGCCCCATTCGTAGGTTTCGATCGCGGGGCCGGTTGCATTGGGCGCGACGCTGAGCACGGCGCGCGCAAAACGGCGCAAGATCTCGCTGTCATTGACATCGCCTTTCGGCGTGATCTGCACGCGGACCTGCTGGTTTGGTGCGGTCCAGTCACGCAGCAGTTCGGCCGGCAGGTGGTCCGATGTGATCTTCTGCGGCTGCAACGACGTCCTGAGATCATCGATGCTCGCATTGAGCGTCATCGTGAAGGCGGCCTCAGTCTGCTTGCGCTGATCCTGTGAGCCGTCGGCAAGCCTGGTCAGATCGTCGGCGAGCCGCCGCGCCGCGACGGCTCCCTGCCCCGAACCGTTGCCCGCGGCGCCGCGCAGATCCTGCACGGATTGGCGTAGTGCTGCGACGTTTTCTCCGTCGTTCGGCGCGGGCCGCGAGCGCCCGCGCAATGCCCGGTCGACCGTCCGCGCGACGGCGCTGATCGCGCGCAGCTTGCGCTCCTGGTCGGCCGGGACGAAATCATCGATCGACCGGACGCTCGCAACCTGCGGCAGCGCCGCAAGCTTTGGCCGCAAGGCCGCTGCATCATCGCGCGTGGTCAGGAGTTGTGCAGAGTCGGGCCCGACTTTCGGATCGCTGGCGAGCAAGCGCATGGTCGCGATCGCCTCAGAACTGGCGTCGCGCAGGCTGAGCGGATCGAAATCGAACTTCAGATGGGTGAGCGCCGGAGCGCCGGCGAGCACAACGAGCGAGGTAATGACCACGACGGCGATGCGATGCCGCTTCAGGAAACCATCAGCGACCGCGAGCTTGGCATAGCCGAGCGGCCGGGTCTCCGGCGGCGGGCTGGACCAGCGCAGCAGCGCCGGCAGCAAGGTCATCGCGGCGGCGAACGCAACCAGCATGCCGCAGCCGGCGATCAAGCCGAGTTCGGCCAATCCACGATACGCCGTCGGCAGGAACGACAGAAAGCCGACGGCAGCCGCTGCCGCCGCCAGCGTCAGCGGCGTACCGACATTGCGCGCCGCCGAAACCAGCGCCGGCGCAAGGTCGCCGACCTCGTGACGCTCCGCGCGATAACGCACGCTGTACTGGATCGCAAAATCGGCGCCAAGCCCGACGAACAGCACCGCGAAGGCCACGGAAATCGGATTGAGCGCGCCGACCATCCAGATGCCGAGCGCCGCCGTCACAGCAAGCCCGACGCCGACCGTGGTGCCGACCGGGATCACGATGCGCCAGGAGCGCAGCGCCAGCCAGAGGATCGCGAGCACGATGACCGCGCTCAGCACGCCGTTCAGCGCGGCCCCTTGCTGCAGGCTGGCGAACTCCTCGTCCGAGATCGGCACCGGTCCGGTCAGCCGCATGCGGGCTTGATAGGTCGAACCCAGGTTGAGATCGTCTGCCGCTTTGCGCACAGTCGCGGTCGCTGCCTTGCCGGGCTCAAGCGCGCTGTAATCGAGCACCGGCACGATCTCGATGATGCGACGCGCGTCCTCGGCCCTGACCGGTCCGCCGTTCAACAGGTTGACCCAGGAGAATGTCTTGGGCTGACCGGCCGGTACGCCGTCGATCGTATCGGACGCCATGTTGAGCGTGCCGGCCATGTCGTCGAGCTTGTATTGACCGGCCTGCAGGCCCCTCAAACCCGCCGACAGTGTCGCGGCCAGTCCGCGCAAGCTGCGGTCGGGACCAAGGATGCGCAACAACGGCGCCGCACTGCCCAGCTTGCCGAGACGCGCGTTCAGCTGATCATTGTCGAGAAACAACAACGCGTTGCGGTGAAAGAACGCGTCGCCGCCAACATCGCGAACCGAGTGGAACAATGTCGGGTTCGCCCTCAGCCGGTCGACCAGAGCGCCAGCCGCCATTGCGGCATGTTCCGGAATATCGGCATCAACCACCGCAATGATCGACTGGGTCTGTTGCGGGAAGGCCTTGCGGTAGGCGATCTCGCGCTGTCGCCACGGCAGATCAGGCGACAGCAGGCGGGACACATCCGTGTTCACAGCAAAATGCCGCTCCACGTAAATGCCGGAGCCGAGCGCGACGAGCAGTGCCGGCACGATGACCAGGGCCGGATGGCGCACGCAGAATCCGACGATGCGTGCCAGGGCATTATCAAGCATGGCGCTGAAATCTCGAACGAGATGGCGCCCCCAACGAGGAGCCTAACGCGCCAGCGCAGGCGGGGTTTCAGCCGCGGAACCTCGCGAACGAACTCAAAGACCGCCCTGTCAGCGCTGAGCAAGCTGCGGCGTTTTTGCAGTGCTTCGCGCGGCATCGCAGCAAAGCAATCTCATCAGACGAAAGACGAAAGTCGATTGCGGGGCGATAGATGCGACTAGCCAACTCAATAACTTGACACTCATCACATCTGCGGGACACACTTTGCTTGCCCAATGATTGCCAAGAGCCGCGACGTTTCTTCTTCGCCTCTTTGATGCAACGGCGACGAAACGGCACTTAAGCAACACGGCAGCGCCATCGCGCCGCAACAAGTGCTGATGTCGCCACGGACTTTGCCAACGACAAGAAGAGGCGGAACTCGTCACCGCCCAGCAATCCAAACAACAGAGCCGGACAATTCACCGGCGCAAGCGGAGGGAATGCCATGTCGAAAAAAGGACTCACGCGCCGGCAATTCACGACCGTGACAGCAGCCGCGTCGGCGACGATGATCTCAGCTCCGTTCGTGCGCGGAGCTTATGCGGCCGGCAAACTGTCGATGGGCTTCTGGGATCACTGGGTTCCGGGCGCCAACGATACCTTGACCGCACTCGTCAATGAATGGGCCGCCAAGGAAAAGGTCGACGTCACAATCGACTACATCACCTCGCAGGGCGGCAAGGACCGCCTGACCATCGCCGCCGAGAGCCAGGCGCAATCGGGTCACGACATCCTGACGATGGGGAGTTGGTGGCCGCACGCCTATTCCGAGCAGCTGGAACCGGTCACCGATATCGTGGAGCCGCTGATCAAGCAGAACGGCAACGTGAACGGCACCGTCGAGTATCTCGGCAAGTCGTCCAACGGCAACTGGTTGGCGGTCCCCGCCTGCACCGGCAGCCAGCTCAAGGGGCCGTGCTCGCGCATCGACCTGATGAAGAAGCTCGCCAATATCGACGTGCAGGCGATGTATCCGGCTGGCAGCGAGCCGCAGGACAAGGACTGGACCATCGACACCTTCCTGAAAGCGGCGGAAGCCTGCCACAAGGGCGGCTCTCCCTTCGGCATCGGGGTTGGCCAGACCGCCGACTCGGTCGACACCGCCGGAGCGTTCCTGCAGGCGTTTGGCGGACAGGTCGTCGACGCCAAGGGTAATATCACGGTGAAGACCGATGGCGTGCGCGAATGGCTCGAGTTCTACAAGAAGCTGATGACCTTCCTGCCGCCGGATGCGCCGGCGTGGGATGACGCCTCGAACAACAAGTGGCTGATCGCCGGCAAGGGCGCCATGATCATGAACCCGCCGAGCGCCTGGGCGGTCGCCAAGCGCGACGCGCCTGACGTAGCCGCGCAGTGCTGGACCCACGGCTTCCCGGTCGGCAAGGCCGGACGGTTCGGGCCCTACATTCCGAACTACTGGGGCACCTGGAAGTTCTCGCTGAACAAGTCGGCGGCCAAGAGTCTGCTTGTGCATCTCTCGCAGCCGACCTCGGTCGAGAAGCTCGTTGTAGCCAGCGGCGGCTATGATCTGCCGGCGTTCGAGAACCTGACCAAGTTCAAGACCTGGGCCGAGGAAGGCCCGCCCAAGGGCACACTGTTCCACTATCCCGATCCCTACAAGCACCAGAAGCTGTCGATTGCGGCATCACCTGCACCGCCCAAGGTCGCCCAGCAGATCTATGCCCAGGGCACGCTGTGCAACATGTGCGTCAAATACGCCCAGGGCGAGAAGATGGACTCGGTGCTGGCCTGGGCGGAGACGGAAATCGAAGGCTTCATGCGTTCGTAAGTCGTACTCACCTGAATTGATCCCGGCCCGGGCCTATCAGCCCGGGCCGTTCCGGCAACAAGGCGATCATAGCATGGCCGATATTGCAGTTGGCGCTCAGGGACGTGGCATCGTCCGGTCGCAAGCCAGATCACGTTCGTCACTGCGCAAATGGGCGAAGCGGAAATCAACGGTCGCGTTCTTCATGGCGTTGCCGCTGATCCTGCTGATCGGCATCCTCGTCGTCTATCCCGCGTTTTATTCGATGCACCTTGCGACCTTGAACAAGTCGATGACGAAGTTCGTCGGCTTCGGCAACTTCCAGTACCTGTTCAAACGCGACACGTTCTGGATGGTGGTGGAGCAATCCTGCCTGTTCGCCATCACCGCCGTGATCTTCAAGGCCCTGATCGGCTTTGTCGCAGCGCATTTCGTCCACAACGTTCCTGCCAAGAAGCAGCGGAAGTGGCGCGGCATGCTGCTGATACCCTGGGTGATCCCGCCGGCGATGGGCACGCTGGCCTGGCTCTGGCTGTTCGACCCGTCCTACAGCGCCTTCAACTGGATCCTGACGCACATCGGCCTGTCGGCAGTGCCATGGACCGGCGATGCGTACTGGGCCCGGTTCTCGGTGATCCTGGTCAACGTCTGGGCCGGCGCGCCGTTCTTTCTCATCATGTATCTCGCGGCGCTGAAGTCGGTGCCGGAGCAACTTTATGAAGCGGCGGCGATCGACGGCGCGAGCTGGTGGCAGCGCATCTGGTTCATCACGCTGCCGATGATGCGCAACATCATCGCGATCACCGCGCTGTTCTCGTTGATCGTCACCTTCGCCAATTTCGACATCGTGCGAATCCTGACCGCCGGCGGGCCGATCGACAAGACCCATCTGTTTGCGACCTATGCCTTCCGTGTCGGCATCGAAAGCAATGACATCCCGCTCGGCGCCAGTGTGTCGCTGTTCATGTTCCCAATCCTCGCGATCGCGGCGGTGTTCATCCTGCGCGACATCATGCATCGCGGAAACGAGGCCTGATGAGCACGCTGGCCATCAACGACAAGGCAGCGCCCACGCGCAAAGTCTATCGCAGCATGAAGCGCGACCGCGTCTGGGCGCTGCGCTGGAGCTACGTCTTCCTGACGATTTTCGCGATCTTCTTCCTGACGCCGCCGGTCTACATGTTCATCACATCACTGAAGAGCAGCGCCGAGATCGGGGCGCAGACCAACCCGTGGGTGGTCTATCATCCAATTCTGGGCAATTACCTCGAGCTCCTGACCTCGTCCCAATACCTGACCTTCTTCAGAAATTCGGTCGTGGTGTCGGCCTCCACGGTTGCGATCACGATGCTGATCTCGATCCCGGCGGCGTTCGCGCTGGCGCGGATGCGGTTCTGGGGCTCGGGCATGCTCGCGACCGGCATCTTCCTCACCTACCTCGTGCCGGACACGCTGCTGTTCCTGCCGCTGTTCAAGATGTTTGCAGTGTTCCAGCAATGGACGGGGATCGCGCTGCTCAATCACTGGTGGGTCCTGCTGGTGCTCTACCCCACGCTGACGGTGCCGTTCGCAACTTGGATCATGATCGGCTACTTCGCCTCGATCCCGAAGGAGCTCGACGAAGCGGCGATCATCGACGGCGCGAGCTGGCTGCAGACGCTGACCCGCATCTTCATCCCGGTGGCGCTGCCGGGGATTATTGCGGCGATGATCTTCTCGTTCACCGTGAGCTGGGCCCAGTTCCTCTATCCGCTCGCCTTTACCACCTCGGCCGACCAGCTGGTGCTGCCGGTCGGCATCACCACGACACTGATCAAGGGCGATGTCTTCAACTGGGGCCAGATCATGACCGGCGCGTTGCTCGGCGCGGCGCCGCCGCTGATCATCTACGCTTTCCTGATGGACTACTACATCTCCGGACTGACTGCCGGTGCGACCAAGGGGTGATCGAAAATGGCCGATGTGACGTTGCGTAGCCTGGTGAAAACCTACGATGCGGTTCCGGCCGTTCGCGGCATCGATCTCGATATCGCCGACCACGAATTCGTGGTGCTGGTCGGCCCCTCCGGCTGCGGCAAGTCGACGACCTTGCGGATGATCGCGGGCCTCGAAGAGATCACCGACGGCGAGATCACGATTGACGGCGACGTCGTCAACGACGTGCCGCCGAAGGATCGCGATATCGCGATGGTGTTTCAGAACTACGCGCTCTATCCACATATGACGGTCGCAGAGAACATGTCGTTCGGGTTGCGGCTGAAGCGGTTCCCGAAGGCCGAGATCAAGCAGCGGGTCGACGAGGCCGCGCGTATCCTCGACATCGGCGAACTGCTCGACCGCAAGCCGAAGGCGCTGTCCGGCGGCCAGCGCCAGCGCGTCGCCATGGGACGCGCCATTGTGCGCAATCCAAAAGTGTTCCTGTTCGACGAGCCGTTGTCGAACCTCGACGCCAAGCTGCGCGTGCAGATGCGCACCGAGATCAAAAAGGTGCACCAGAAGGTGCGCACCACCACGGTCTACGTCACACACGACCAGGTCGAGGCGATGACGCTGGCCGACCGCGTCGTGGTGATGAACCAGGGCCGCATCGAGCAGGTCGGCGCGCCGAACGAGCTCTATCATTCGCCGCGCACGCAGTTTGTCGCGGGCTTCATCGGCTCGCCCGCGATGAACTTCTTGCCGGCCCGGCTCGAGGACAATGCCGGACGCTTGCAGATCCGGTTGACCGACACGCTGGCGTTGCCGGTTCCGGAGTCGCGCACCGCGCGCTACCGCTCCCGCACCCAGGGCGAAAGCCTGACGCTTGGCATTCGCCCGGAGCACATCACCGAGAGCCGCACCGATATGCCGCCGGGCACTGCACCGCTCGAGGCCAAGCCCGACGTGATCGAGCCGATGGGCATGGAGACGCTGGTCTATTTCAGGATCGGCGAGAGCGAGGTCTGCGGCCGGGTCAACCCGAACGCCGCGACCCGCGTCGGCGAGAACTTCCGGATGGCTGTCGATCTCAACAACATGCACCTGATCGACCCGGCGACGGGGCTGGTGATCTAGAGGCAAGCCGATAAAGGTATCATAGCACCTTCAAACGATTGAAACGCGGTCCACAAAACCCCTCAAAATATCTCGGAAATCTTCTTATCATCAATGGTTTGCGCGGCGCCGGTGGTCGCGCATTGATCGCGGCGCCCGCGCGTGGTCGATCGCAAAACCGCCCTTGCTCCCCTCCCCGCTTCGTGGTCATGGTCCGCCCGCCGTTCTTGAGGGATCATCGCGTTGCCGACTGCGCCATCAAAACCCGTGCTCGACGTCCTCGCCGGCCACCGGCAGGCGAGCCCGCCGGCCTGGATGATGCGGCAGGCCGGACGCTACCTGCCGGAGTATCACGAGCTGCGCGCCAAAGCGGGCGGCTTTCTCGACCTCGTCTTCAATCCCGAGTTGGCCGCCGAAGTCACGCTGCAGCCAATCCGGCGTTTCGGGTTTGACGCTGCAATCATCTTCTCGGACCTTCCCTTGATACCGCATGCGTTGGGACGCCATGTGCGCTACGAGGCGAATGCTGGACCGAGGCTTGAGCCGCTCGATACACCGGCGGCAATCGAAGCCATGCAGACACAGGTGGATCCATCAGTACTTGCACCAACGTGCGAGGCACTCCGCCTCGTCAAGCGCGCGCTTGACGCCAGGACCACGCTGCTCGGCTTCTGTGGCGCCCCCTGGACGGTCGCAACCTACATGATCGCGGGCCAGGGCACGCCTGATCAGGCGCCTGCGCGATTGTTTGCCTATCGGCATCCGGGAGCGTTCGCCAGATTGATCGATATTCTGGCCGACGCCGCGACTGATTTTCTGATCGCACAGCTCGACGCGGGCGCCGACGCGGTGCAACTGTTCGATACTTTGGCGGGTATCCTGCCGTCGGCCGAGTTCGCGAAGTGGTGCACCGCACCGACAAAGAAGATCGCTGCCGGTGTCCTCGCGAAGCGACCCGGCGCAAAGATCATCGGTTTCCCGCGCGGCGCCGGCGCCAACCTGCCTGCTTACGTCGAGGCCACTGGCGTCGATGCCGTTAGCATCGACTGGGCGGCGGAGCCGTCGCTGGTTCGCGAGCGCGTGCAGAGCAAGGTCGCGGTGCAGGGCAACCTCGATCCACTGGCACTGCTCGCCGGCGGTGACGCGCTCGACCGCGCCGTCGACAACGTGCTGTCGAATTTCGCCGGCGGGCGTTTCATCTTCAATCTCGGCCACGGCATCGTTCCAGAGACGCCGATCGCAAACGTCGAACGCATGCTCGCGCGCGTGCGGGCATTCAAAGGCTAGCGGTCAGATCACCACAGGGTCTTTTGCGCGCGGCCCGGCCACTCGTCGTCGTAAGCCTTGCCGCCCACTCGATCTTCGGTGAGCGACGCCAGAATGCCTCCGGGCGTCGGCAGTGTTTTCGGATCGACGTACTTCGCCGGATTCCACAGATCGGACCGGACGATGGCACGGGCGCACTGGAAATAGACCTCGTCGACGGAGATCACGACAACCGAGCGCGGCGCTTTGCCCTCCATCACAAACGAGCCACACAGCGCGTCATCCGTCGACACCCGCGCACGCCCGTTGATCCGCAATGTCGTGCCTGAGCCCGGGATCATGAACATCAGTGCGACACGCGGATCCCGCACGATGTTGCGCAGCGAGTTGATCCGGTTGTTGCCGCGGCGGTCCGGCATCAACAGGGTGCGCGAATCGTGGACGCGGACGAAGCCCGGCGCATCACCACGCGGTGAGCAATCGAGCCCTTCCGGCCCGACCGTCGCCAGCGCCGCAAACGGCGAGGCCTCGATCAACGCGCGATACTCGCCCGTCACATGGTCCGTCACTTTGGCGGTCGACGCCTCGTTGGGCTCTCCATAGATCGCTTCAAGCTGTGCAACGTTTGTCACAATCGACATCGCGGTATCCCCAAGGCCCTCTTGCGGTCACTCTTCTACCGCAAGCGCTCTGGGTGCGACCAGCCTCACAAGGCGCGCGCAGAAGAGCTGATCGAGCCCCCAAGCGGCCTCGCAGCTCTGCACCGTCTCCGGCCCGCGGGTAAGCTTTCGAAAAATCGGCGTGACAACTTTACCACTCCAGCGGTGCGCTCTGTTTTCGCTGACGAATTTCATCTTCTCCCGCTGCACCGCGTCATCGCGACTCGCTTGTCAACAAATTCCAACATCGCGACAATCCGCGCCGCCGGTTTCGAACCGCCGGCGGAAACGGAGGAAAGACATGACGAAAGCGATTTTTGGGTTATTCGCGTTAAGTGCCTTCGCATTGGCTGCGACACCCGCCCCGGCCGCGAAGATGATGAGTTGCAACGGTGCCGACATGCAGAAGGTCAACGGCATGATGCCGGGCATGGTCGAAGGCCCGAACAAGGCGACCATGTACAAGGAAATGGCGATGATGAACACCGCCATGAGCAAGGCCGACATGAAGGGCTGTGCCACGCACCTGAACATGGCGGCCAAGGCCGGCATGGCAAAGTAGCCCAAGCGGCAAGATTTCGAGAATACTGGAGGCGGCCATCGGCCGCCTCTTTTGCTTCTGTCAGGCAGCCGCCCGTGATTGCGGATCCGACCGATGCTCGACCGTGTGGGTCTTTCGCGTCAGCCACGACGAGAACCGGTCGAGATAAATGTAAATCACCGGCGTGGTGAACAGGGTCAACGCCTGCGACACCATCAGCCCGCCGACCATCGCCCAGCCGAGCGGCTGGCGCAACTCCGAGCCGGTGCCGTGGCCGAGCATCAGCGGCAGGGCGCCGAGCAACGCGGCCATCGTGGTCATCATGATCGGCCGGAAACGCAGTAAGGCGGCTTCACGGATCGCCTCCTCCGGCGACAGTGACTTCGTACGCTCGCCGTGGATCGCAAAGTCCACCATCATGATGCCGTTCTTCTTGACGATGCCGATCAGCAGAATGACGCCGATCAACGCGATCAGGCTGAAATCGTAGCCGCTCAGCATCAACGCGCAGATTGCGCCCAGCGCCGCCGATGGCAGCGTCGACAGAATCGTCAGCGGATGAATGTAGCTCTCGTAGAGAATACCAAGGATCAGGTAGACTACGACCAACGCCGACACGATCAGCAGCGGCACGGTACCAAGCGATTGCTGGAACGCCTGCGCCGTGCCCTGGAAGGTGAACGACATCGCCCCGGGCGAGCCGAGGTCGCGCTCGGCCTGCTGGATGGCGCCGGTTGCCTGACCAAGCGAGGTGCCGGGCGCCAGATTGAAGCTGATCGTCACCGACGGGAATTGCCCCTCGTGACTGATCGACAGCGGCCGCACCGGTACCGTGGTCCAGTGCACGAATGACGACAACGGTACATTTGAACTGGTGGCCGGCGACTTCACGTAGATCGAGTCGAGCGTCTCGACCTTGCCCTGCAGCTCCGGCGGCACCTCGATGATGACATGATAGGTCGCGGTCTGCGTGAAGTACTGCGTCACCTGGCGCTGGCCAAAGGCGTCGTACAGCGTGTCGTCAATGACCTGTGGCTGGATACCCAATCGCGATGCCTGATCACGATCGATGGTCAGCGTCAGCGTCGTGCCCTGATTCTGCTGATCGGTTGCGACGTCGCGCAGCTGCGGCAAGGTCTGCAGCTTGGATAGGATTTTGGGAGCCCACGCGTTCAGTTCATCGATATCGGCATCCTGCAGGCCGAGCTGGTACTGCGTGCGCGAAATGCGGCCGCCGACGCGCACGTCCTGAGCCGCCTGCAAATAGAGCCGTGCACCTTCGACCTGGTTCAGCTTCGGCCGCAGACGCGCAATGATCTGGTCGGCGGTTGCCGAGCGCTGGTTGCGCGGCTTCAGCGTGATGAACATGCGCCCGAGATTGATCGAAGAACCGCTCGAGCTGCCGCCGATGCTCATGGCGACGCTGGCAACATCGGGATCGGCCAGCACAACGGCGCCGAGCTGTTCCTGGTGCTTCGCCATGTCGGCAAACGAAATGTCCTGCGCGGCCTCCGACTGGCCGGTGATCAGGCCGGTGTCCTGCTGCGGGAAGAAGCCCTTTGGGATCACCGTGAACATGAAGATCGTCAGTGCCGTGGTCGACAGGAATATGCAGAGCGTGACGAACTTGTACCGGATCGCGCGATCGAGAATAGCGCGATAGCCGGCCAGCATGCCGTCAAAGAACCGCTCGCCGAACTGGAACAGCTTGCCATGATGCTGCTCTTCCTCGCGCGGCTTTAGGAAGCGCGAGGCCATCATCGGCGTCAACGTCAGCGCGACAAACGCAGAGATCGCGATCGTCATCGACAGCACCACAGCGAATTCGCGGAACAGGCGACCGATAATCCCGGACATCAGCAGCAGCGGAATCAGGACCGCGACGAGCGACAGGCTGATCGAGAAGATCGTAAAGCTGATCTCGCGGGAACCCTGCAGCGCCGCCTTGAATGGCGACACCC
The DNA here is from genome assembly GCA_963763485.1 of uncultured Alphaproteobacteria bacterium. GTDB lineage: Bacteria > Pseudomonadota > Alphaproteobacteria > Rhizobiales > Xanthobacteraceae > CAWCKS01. The sequence goes on from CAVXOW010000006.1 coordinate 549,860, forward strand.
CCTCCTCGACATGCCGCGTGATGTTCTCCAGCATCACGATGGCATCGTCGACCACGAAGCCGACCGCAATCGTCAGCGCCATCAGCGAGAGATTGTCGAGACTGTAGCCGGCAAGCCACATCAGCGAGCAGGCCCCGAGCAGCGACAGCGGCACCGTGACTGCTGGAATAATCGTCGCCCATAGGTCGCGCAGAAACGCGAATATCACCAGCACCACGAGCATGATCGTGATGCCGAGTGTGAATTGCACGTCGGTTACGGCTGCACGGATCGTCTGCGTGCGGTCGCTCAGCACGCCGACCTTGATGGCCGGCGGCAATGCGAGCACGAGATGCGGCAGCGCCGCCTTGATGCGATCGACCGTGTCGATCACGTTGGCGCCGGGCTGCTTAAAGATCACAAGGAAGATGCCGCGCTTGCCGTTGGCCCAGGCAGCCTGGTGGAGGTCTTCCGGCCCCGAGATAGCGGCACCGATATCGCGCACGCGCACCGGCCCGCCATTGCGATAAGCGACGATGACGTCGTTCCAGTCCTTCGCCGCCGTCAGCTGGTCGTTGGCGTAGATGGTGTAATCGCGTTGCGGCCCGTCCAGCGTACCTTTGGGGCTGTTGACGGTCGCAAGCGAGATTTGCGCGCGAACGTCTTCCAGCGACAGGCCCTTGGTCGCAAGCTTCGCCGGATCGACCTGGATGCGGATCGCAGGTTTTTGCTGACCGCCGATGTTGACGAGACCGACGCCGGGAATCTGGCTGATCTGCTGGGCGATCTTGGTCTCGACATTGTCGTCGAGCTCGGTGAGCGGCAACGTGTCGGAGGTCGCCGACAGCAACAGGATCGGCGAGTCCGCCGGATTGACCTTGCGATAGGTTGGCGGCCCAGGCAGGCTTTTGGGCAGCTGGCCGCTCGCGGCGTTGATCGCGGCCTGCACGTCGTTGGCGGCTGCATCGATATTGCGATCGAGGTTGAACTGGATTGTGATCGAGGTCGAACCGAGCGAACTCGACGATGACATCTCGCTGATGCCCTGGATCTGGGTAAATTGCGTTTCAAGCGGCTGCGCCACCGACGAGGCCATAGTGTCGGGGCTCGCCCCTGGCAGCGAGGCAGAGACCTGGATCGTCGGAAAGTCGATCTGCGGAAGCGGCGCGACCGGCAGCTGCGGGTAGGCAATCAGCCCGACGAACAGCACGCCGGCCATCAGCAGCGAAGTTGCGATCGGTCGATGGATGAATGGTGCCGAGAGTCCGCTGCTCATCCGCCTACGTTCGCCTCCTGAGTTGGCTTTGCGTCGACGGCGATGACGACCGGCGAGCCGTTCTGCAGCCGGTACTGACCCGCGGTCACGACTCGCTCGCCGGCGCTCAGGCCCTTCGTCACCACCACGTTGTCCGAATTGCTCTCGCCGACTTCGATCGGTTTCGTTTCGACGCGCTGGTGATCGTTGACGACGTAGGCCCATAATCCCTGCTGGCCGTGCTGCACGGCGGACTGCGGGACCACGACGACGCTCCGCAAGGTATCGACCAGGACCTTCACCGAAACCGATTGTCCCGGCCACAGCACGTTGTCGGGATTGGCGAACGTCGCCTTCAGCTGGATCACGCCGGTCGTGGTATCGACCTGGTTGTTGACGACGGCAAGCGTACCTTGCGCGAGCTGTCGGCTGCCATCAGCGCTGAATGCAATGACGACGACGTCGCCGCGCTTCATTGCGTCATTGACGCGATTGATCTGGGTTTCTGGCAGTGTGAATACGACCGAGATCGGCTGCACCTGGGTGATGGTGACGATGCCGCTCTGGTTCGCGGCGGTGACGATGTTGCCCTGGTCGGCGAGACGGAAACCGACGCGGCCGCCGATCGGTGCCTTGATCTCGGTGTAGGCGAGCTGGGTCTGGGCGTTCTCGAGCGCGGCCTGGTCCGCCTGCACCAGCGCTGTCTGCTGCGCCACAGTTGCCTGCTGCGTATCGAGCTGCTGGCGCGAGGCGAAATCCTGCCGCGCGAGCGTCTGGTAACGCTGCAGGTCGAGCTGCGAGTTGCTCAAGGTTGCCTCGTCCTGTGCCTTCTTCGCCGCTGCCTGATCGACAGCGGCGCGGTACGGCCGCGAATCGATCTGGACCAGCGGGTCGCCCGCCTTGACGATGTCGCCTTCCTTGAAGGCGATGTTGGTGATCTCGCCGTCGACCCGGCTGCGCACGGTGACGGTGTTGAAGGGCTGCACGGTGCCAAGCCCATTCAGCAGCACAGGGAAGTTCGACTGGCCGACGGCAGCGACCGAGACCGGAACGCCCTGCTCCTGAACTGGCCGCGCCAAATACTTTGCGCGCGAGGCGTGGTCATAGACAAAGTAGCCGCCCAGCGAAACAGCAACCGCCAGCGCGATCACCACAATGCGTTTGAATTTCGTCAAAGCTCGACCTCTCAAAACGAAAACAGCAACTGCCGCTCCGCGTCGCCCGGCCTCCTCCAAAGCCTTGCGACGAGCTCATGCAGTTGCTTGTTTGCTTTTCGGCGAACATACATCATGCTTGTTGACATGACGTTGGCCGTGGCTCGCGCAAAGGCTTCAACTCTCGTTGAGGCGAATTAAATTTTGGTCATGCAAGCGCTCATGACGATAACGATTGCCGCAGCGTCGCGTTCCCGCTGCTGACCAAGGTTTCGAGGTGATCGATGAGCGACATCAAATCTTCAATCGGCTCGTTACTGTTCGGCCTGCCGCTCGCATGCGCAGGCGGCGCGACGAATGCACAAACGCTCACCGGTCCTGCTGCGTTCGGCGACTGGCGCGCCGATCGCCCCGGCGTGGTCAGGCACATCACGCCAGGCGATCTGCCGAAACCGTGGGCAACGCCGTCGGCGGGAAACGGCTCGCGCATCGTGCCGCGGCCAGCGAATACGAAGCCGCAGGTGCCGGACGGATTCGACGTCGCGCTGTTTGCCGAAGGCTTCACCAACCCGCGCATCATCCGCGTCGCACCGAATGGCGACATCTTCGTTGCGGAAACATGCGCCAATCGCATTCGCGTGCTGCGCGCCGCCGATGGCGAGAGCAAACCGAGTGTCAACGAGGTTTTTGCCGGCGATCTCAACCAGCCGTTCGGCATCGCATTTTATCCGCAAGACAACCCACAATGGATGTACGTCGCGAACACCAATTCCGTCGTGCGCTTCCCTTATGGTCCCGGTGATCTCAAGGTGTCGGGCCAACCGGAAACCATCGTTGCCAGCCTACCGCACGGCGGCAACCACTCGACCCGCGACCTCGTGTTTTCAAACGATGGCAAGCGAATGTTCGTCTCGGTCGGCTCGGCGAGCAACGTCGCCGAAGGTCTCGGCAAACCGGAGACAGCGTACTGGCCGGAAGACCACGTACTCGGCGCGACCTGGGGCTACGAAACCGATCGCGCCGACGTGCTGGTGTTCGATCCTGACGGCAAAAACAAGGGCATCTTTGCGACCGGTATCCGCAACTGTGTCGGGCTGGCGGTGCAGCCTGCCATTGGCGACCTGTGGTGCTCGACCAATGAGCGCGACGGGCTCGGCGACAATCTCGTGCCAGACTATGTGACGCGTGTGCGCGCGGGCCAGTTCTTCGGCTGGCCCTGGTATTATATCGGCGACAATGAGGAGCCGCGGCTGCGCGGTGAGCGTCCTGACCTCAAAGGCAAGGTCACGGTGCCCGACGTGCTGATCCAGCCGCACTCTGCGTCACTTGGCATGACGTTCTACGACGGCAAGCAATTTCCTGCCGAGTATCAGGGCGACGCCTTCGCCGCCGAGCACGGTTCGTGGAACAGAGCGAAGCGCACGGGCTACAAAGTGATCCGCATCAAGCTGAAGGACGGCGTGCCGACCGGCGAATACCAGGACTTCATGACCGGGTTTGTCGCGAGCGACGCTAACGTCTGGGGACGCCCGGTTGGCGTCGCGGTCGCCCACGACGGCGCGCTGCTGGTCACCGAAGACGGCAACGGCACGATCTGGCGTGTGAGCCGCAAGCAGTGACCGCCGCTGCCGGCTACGGCAGCGAATGCACGATCACGGGGCCTGCCGTCGCGGTGGCAGCCCCAACGAGCAGCGGTCCCAGATTCTTCTCGATCCAGGCCAATGCCCGCCGGTTCGACTCCCGCGCGCCCTCGACATTGTTGAAGATGCTGATGGCGGTCACGGTGTCATCGGGCGCATAGACCACATAGTAGCCCATGAAGCCCGGGACGCCGCTGATAATGGGAACCGCACCCTTGATGCGATTGGCCAACTCGTCGGCCATGCCGGTCTTAGATTTCATCTGACGAATGGCAGCGTACATGAGATCGATCCTTCTCGATCACCTGTGACGCCTCAAGTCTACGCCTCCCCGCGCAAACCGTCACTGCCGCTCGATGGAATGTTTGGCCACCCGTCAGGCCGCGCGGCCGAGGTCGCCCTCGCCGTGCCCGCGCAGGATGCGGTTGACGAAATCGGCGATCGCATCGAGCGTGGGAGCGGCCGCTTCGCGGTGCGGCGAGTGCGCCGCGCTCTCGACGAGCGCGACGTCCACTGGGCAGTAACACTCAGCCTCGGCCACCTCGATCTGCGCTAAGGTGCCGTATTGATCCTGCGCGCCCTGCACGATCTGCACGGGCACGCGGATGTAAGACAGGTACTCGGTGATGTCCCACTCGCGAAATTTCGGATCGAGCCAGGCGCCATTCCAGCCGTAGAATGCGTTATCGACATCCTTGTGCCAGCGCGCGAGTTTTTCCTTCAACTTGCCGGTCTCGTAATCGCGCCTGATGCCTTCAATCGAGGTGACCGAAATCTCCTCGACGATGAAGTGCGGCGCGATCAGGCTCAGGCCCCGTACGCGATGGTCCTGAATCCCGCCGGCATAGATCGCGGCAATCGAAGCGCCGTCTGAATGGCCGATCAAGAGTCCGCGACGAAAACCGATCGTGTCGAGCAGCTCGGGCAACACCTCGAGCGCCTCGGTGTGCATGTAACTCAACGGGCGCGGGAGCGATACTGGCGTCGAGGCGCCGTAGCCGGCGCGCGAATAGACGAACACCCCCGTGCCGGTCGCGGCCGCGAGCTTGTCCGGAAATTCGCCCCACAGGCCGATCGAGCCGAGGCCTTCGTGCAGCATGACCAGCGTCGGCGCCTCCGACGGCGCCGGCCCGATGTGACGGTATTCCAGATCGCTCGCGCCGATTTTGAGGAAGCCGGTTGATTGCAGCGCTGCCATGTCCAATTCCCGGCGCGTCAATCCTCGCGCAGCTTGAAGCGCTGGATCTTTCCCGTCGCGGTCTTCGGCAATGAATCCACCACGTCAATCCAGCGCGGATATTTCCACATGCCGATCTGCTGCTTGACGTGTTCTTTCAGAGTTTGGCTCAACGACTTGGCGTCGCCTTTCGCTTCGTCCTTCAGCGTGATGAACGCCTTCGGTCGCAACAGACCGTCACCGTCCTTTTTGGCGACGACCGCGGCCTCCAGCACCGCGGGATGCGTCATCAGCGCGGACTCGACGTCGAACGGCGACACCCACAGCCCCGAGACCTTGAACATGTCGTCGTTGCGGCCGCAGTAGCGATACATGCCGTCGGCATCGCGCGTATAAATATCACCGGTGCGCGTCCATTCGCCTTCGAAGGTGCGGCGCGTCTTCTCGCGCTGGTTCCAGTAACCTTCCGCCGCGGTCGGACCGCGCACGATCAGTTCGCCGAGTTCGCCGTCGACGACATCGGTGCCTTTGTCGTCGACAATACGCGCTTCGTAGCCCGGCACCGGCACGCCTGACGTGCCATAGCGCAGCTGGCCGGGCTGATTGGAAATAAAGATATGCAGCATCTCGGTCGAGCCGATGCCGTCGAGAATGTCCACGCCGAACCGCTTCTTCCATTCGGTGCCGACGTGCTCGGGTAAAGCCTCCGCCGCCGACACACACCAGCGCAGCCGCTTCGAGCAATTCTCCGGGGTGCAGCTCGCATCAGCCAGGATCTGCGCAAAGAGCGTCGGCGCGCCGAAAAACAAAGTTGGCTGCTCGCGCTTCAGCACTTCGAAGATCGCTGGAGGCGTCGGCCGGCCCGGCAGCAGCACTGTGCTGGCACCCACCGACAATGGAAAACTCATGCCGTTGCCGAGTCCATACGCATGAAACAGCTTTCCGGCGGTGAAGCAGATATCGTCGGAGGTGATGCCGAGCACGCCCTGGCCGTAAAGTTTTGCGGTCGCCATCAGGCTGGTGTGAATGTGGCGGACGCCTTTCGGCATCCCGGTCGAACCGGACGAATAGAGCCAGAACGCCACCTCGTCGCCGGACGTCTCGGCGGGAGGAGCACCGACCTCAGTACTTAGCAGCTTGCCGAAATTTTGATGGCGCGACGGCCCATCGCCGACGACGATCAGCGATTTCAATGTCGACAGCCCCGCACTCGCGGCTTCGGCCGCGTCGAGATTAGGCGGTGAAACGAACAGTGCCTTCGCGCGCGAGTCCTGCAGGATGTAGCGAAACTGTTCGACCGGCAGCAACGTGTTGAGCGGGATCGGGATAATACCGGCGCGGATGGCGCCAAAGAACAGCACCGGGAACTCCACGGTGTCCTGCATGATCATCGCAAAACGGTCTTCGCGCTGTAATCCAAGCCGGGCAAGCATGGGTCCAACCCGCGCGACGTCCTCGGCAAGTTCAGCGTAAGTGAGGCGTCGCGCGGGATCCGCGAATGCGATCTTGGCTCCGCGGCCTTCCCTGACATTGCGGTCGACCATGTCGACGGCCGCGTTGTAGGCGCTCATCCCGCTTCCTCAAATTGAACGGCTTGGCGGCGCTTCTGCCGGCGCCTTACGCCACATGCATTATAGTTCCCAGCACGCCACCGCGGCGGCCAATTGTCAATATTTTACGGCATTATGCTGCCGGTGCGATCATGCCCTTACGGAGCAGAAAGCAGCCGTATGGCCTGACGTCGCCAACCTGCACGATAGCGAATGCCTTCATCGCAGCATCATAGAACGCGAAGCGCTCGAGGCCGACCAGCGGCAAATGTTTGCCGCAAGCGCGGTCGATCTCCTCTTGCACCTCGCGCTGCACGTCGGGGATGGCGGAGGCGTTACCGACAACTTCCATGCGCCGACAGGGATCGTCGACAAAATCATCGATCGGCAGCACTGACAGGATCGCTCGCGCGGCGCGGCCCATCGTCAACCCCGGAAGCTGCACGAGGCGTCCCGAGCTGGTCGCCTTCGCGATCCGCGCCGCCGGATGATTGCCGTCGACGAGCGCGAGATCGTCGCCATGGCCCATCGCAGCGAGTACCCAGAGCAGGTCGGCCGTCAGCACGGGATCGATATTGCGCAGCATCGCTAGCTCCTGCCGCGACGGCTCAGATAGATGCGAGCGGCGTTGCCGCCGAGGATGGCGCTGCGCGAGGCGGAGTCGAGCGGCGTCAGCAGTGCCATCGCGGCGTCCCACCAGCGCGCATATCCGCCGGCGAGATCAACCACCGGCCAGTCGCTGCCCCATAACAGGCGTTGCGGACCAAAGGTCTCGAGCACGTGGTCCACATAGGGCTTGATGTCGTCAACAGTCCAGTGCGCCGCTGCCTCGGTCGCGATGCCGGACAGCTTGCAGACGGTGTTCGGACATTTTCGCGACGGCCGCGATATCGGAGCGCCAGGGATCAAACTTGATCTCACGGATGAGCGGCTTTGCAATATGATCGACGACGACTGTCAGGTTCGGGTGACGCTCGCAGATCTTTTGCACGCGCGGCAGATGCTGCGGCCGCGACTAGTGCATCGAACACGAGGCCCTGTTCGGTCATTGCGTGGAGCACCGCCGCGAGGTTCGGCCGCAGCAACCAGTCATCATCGGCGATGTCGTGCAGCATCGGCCGCAGTCCGACCAGCAGCGGTTGCTCGGCGGCAACCTTCGCGATCCTCGATGCTGCGTCCATCGCATCGAAGTCGATCCAGCCGACGACACCTGCGACAAATGGCGTGCGCTCGGCAAGCTCGAGCATGTAGAGCGTCTCGGCAAAGGTCGGTGCCGCCTGCACCAGAATCGTCTTGTCGATGCCGCGCGATTGCAGCAACGGCGCGAGATCGCTCGGGCCAAAGTCGCGATAGATCGGCGCCAGTGCCGGCGTCAGCCAGCCATAGTCGCCGCGCCCAAGCCACCAGAAATGCTGATGCGCGTCGATCCGAACCATGGCACGTCAGGCGGGCACGGGCACGTTGCCGGCAAGCAGCCCCTCGCCCTTGAGGTCGCGCCATAGCGCAGAGGGGATGATCACCGCCAGCGACGCCAGATTTCGCTGCACCTCCTCGGGCATCACTGCGCCCAGCACGATCGACGACACCGCGGGATGGCCGAGCGGAAATCGCAAGGCAGCATCAGCCAGCGCCACCCCATGGGCGCGGCAAACCTTCTCGATGCGCTCGACGCGCGCGACAATATCCGGCGGAGCGATGCGATAGTTGTAGCGCGCGCCGGCAACGGGACCGATCGCCAGAATGCCCGAGTTGAAGACGCCGCCGAGCATCACGCCGATCTTCTTTTCCAGCGCCAGCGGCAGAAATTCATCGAGCGCCGGCTGCTCGAGCAGCGAGTAACGGCCCGCCAGCAGCATGGCATCGAAATCGCCCGCGCGTGCGAAGCGCGCGCACATGTCCGCCTCGTTGAGGCCGACGCCGATCGCCCTCACCACACCTTCGGATCGCAGCTGTGTCAGCGCCCGGTAAGCGCCCTCCATCGCCTCGCGAAACCGTTGCTCGATGTTGTCGCGACCATGGGTCCAGACGTCGACGTCGTGAATCAGCACCACGTCGATTGCATCGACCCCGAGCCGCAGCATCGACTGCTCGAACGAGCGCATCGTGCCGTCGTAGGAATAGTCGAACCTCGCCGCATGCGGGAAGCCGCCGGCAAAACCCGGCGAGGCATTGCCTCCGCCGGTGCGTGCCTTCGCGCCGCGCGGATTCATCCAGCGCCCGACCTTGGTTGACAACACAAAAGATATCCCGCGCGACGCGGCGCAGCGCCGTGCCGCAGCGATGCTCCGCAAGGCCATTGCCGTAATGTGGTGAGGTATCGAACAGGGCAATACCGCACTCCAGCGCAGCGCTCACGGTTGCGATCGCGGTGGCATCGTCAAGCCGCGCGTAGAGATCGCCGAGCGGCGCGGACCCGAAGCCGATCTCCGTGACTTCGAGATTTGATCTTCCAAGCCGGCGTTTGGCCAGAGCGGACATGGCGGCGGACCTCCACGTAAGAAAACAGTCGGCACGACCCGCGAATTGTCAAGCGGCATGGGTCGCCTCGCGGATCAGATCGAGGTGCGTCGCATGCCGCGCTGCGGTATCCGCCGACGGTCTTATTGTTCGGTCGGCGCGGAGTGCTATGAATTCGACGACGCCACGGACAGCGGCGTGCCGGGCAATAATCGCCGCAAAGGCGACTTGAGGGAGGACAACACGATGGCCAACGACAACAGCAAGTTTGGTTTGACCCGACGCGCCGTGGTCACCGGCTCATTGGCAGCGGGGGCACTGGGCCTGTCGGGCCGGCCGCTGTTCGCCGATCCGCAGTGGAAGAAATATGCCGGAACCAGCCTCGAGGTGAATCTCGTCAAGTCGCCGCGCGGCGATCTCCTGCAGAAATACGAGCAGGAATTCGTCGAGCTGACCGGCATCAAGGTATCGTCGGAGCAAATTCCCGAACAGCAGCAGCGTCAGAAGGTCGTGATCGAATTGACCTCAGGCAAGCCGAGCTTCGATGTCGTGCACCTGAGCTACCATGTCCAGAAGCGCCAGTTCGACAAAGCCGGCTGGCTCGCCAATCTCTCGCCTTACATGAAAGATCCGGCGCTCGCCGACCCCTCGCTCTCAGAGAGCGATTTCTCCGCCGCCGGGCTGCAATACGCCAGGAACGACAAGGGCGAATTGCTGTCGCTGCCCTGGTCGGTCGACTACTGGATCATCTACTGGAACAAGGAGCTGTTCGAGAAGAAGGGCCAGAAATATCCCACGACGTTCGACGAGCTGGTCACCGTCGCGGAAGCCCTGACCGACGTGAAGGACGGCACCTACGGCTTCGTTGCACGTGGCCTGCGTAACGCCAACGTTCCGGTGTGGTCGAGCTTCCTGCTTGGCTACGGCGGCAGCTTCCTCGATGCGAAGGGCAACCTGCTCACCGACGGGCCAGAGGCGGTCGAAGGCGCCAGGCTCTACCAGCGCCTGCTGACCAAGGCGTCACCTGCCGGCATCGCCGGCTTCAACTGGTCGGAATGCCAGTCGGCGTTCCTGCAAGGCAAGGTCGGCATGTGGCTCGACGGCGTCGGCTTCGCGCCGCCGCTTGAAGATCCGACCAAGTCACGCATCGTCGGCAAGGTCGGCTATGGCGTGATGCCGAAGGGACCGAAGGCGCAGGCCTCGGCGACGTTCGGCGACGGCATCGGCGTGCCGGCCGCGAGCACCAAGAAAGAAGCGGCGTTCCTGTACTGCCAGTGGGCGGTCTCGAAGGTGATGGGCGCGCGGTTGCTGCAGACCGGCGGCGGCGTGCCGTTCCGCGATTCGATCCTGAACGACGCCGACACCCGCAAGGGCGTCACCATGCCGGCGGCCTGGGTCGACTCGGTCGCGGCGTCCGGCAAGATCTCCAAGCTCGGCTTGCCCGTGGTCATCCCGGTGACCGAATTCCGCGACATCATCGGCACCGCGTTGACCGCGACACTGTCGGGCGCTGATCCGGCGGCCGAATTGAAGAAGGCAACCGAGCAGTTCAGGCCGATTCTGGAGCGCAGCGAGAAGGCGTGACCGAAGGCGTTGTCGGCGCGGTTGAACAGATAAAGCCGGCGGCCGAACAAGCGGCCGTCGAACCCTTGCGGCCGGCATCATACTGGCCGTTCGTCGTGCCGGCGCTGGTGGTGGTCGGCGGCGTCATCGTCTTCCCGTGGGCGTTCACGATCTGGATGAGCCTGCGCGAGTGGAAGATCGGCGGCGCCAACTCGTTCATCGGATTCGACAACTACATCCGCCTCGTCACCGACACGCGCTTCCTCGAATTCGGTCTGGCACACCGTGCTCTATACCGCGTTGTCGGTGATCCTTCCGCTGGCGCTCGGCCTGTTCGCCGCGATCGTGTTCCATAACCGCTTTCCGCTGCGCGGACTTTTGCGCGGCCTCTTTGTCATGCCGATGATGGCTACGCCCGTGGCGATCGCGCTGGTATGGACCATGATGTTCCACCCGCAACTCGGCGTGCTCAACTATTTGTTGTCGCTGGTCGGCATCCCGCCACAGCTCTGGGTTTTCGCGCCATCGACCGTGATCCCGTCACTGGTGCTGGTCGAGACTTGGCAGTGGACGCCGCTCGTCATGCTAATCCTGCTCGGCGGGCTCGCGGCGATCCCGACCGAGCCGTATGAAAGTGCCGTGATCGACGGCGCCGGCTCCTGGCAAATGTTCCGCTACATCACCTGGCCGTTGATCATGCCGTTCATGATGGTTGCCGCCATCATCCGCACCATCGATGCGGTGAAGAGCTTCGACATCATCTACGCGATCACGCAGGGCGGCCCGGGCACTGCTTCGGAAACCATCAACCTCTATCTCTACAGCGTCGCGTTCGCCTATTACGACGTCGGCTACGGCTCGGCCATCGCCGTCGTGTTCTTCGTGCTGATCGTCATCCTCTCGCTGCTGCTGCTGCACCTGCGCCAGCGCACAGCGTGGAACGAGACCGGAGGCGCGGCATGACGATCCGCCTTGTCTTCGAGAAGCTCGCACTCGGCTTCGCCCTGCTGGTACTGGTGGCGCCGGCGCTGATGTTCTTCGTCTGGATGCTGTCGTTGTCGGTGAAGTACGAGATCGACAATGCCGCCTACCCGCCGATCCTGATCCCCGAGCACTTCGCCTGGAAGAACTATGTCTCGGTGATCGAATCCAATCGTTTCGGCACGTTCTTCTTCAACAGCGTGATCGTGACCGGGCTCGCCACGCTGTTCGCGCTGGTGATTGGCGTACCGGCCGGCTACGGCATTGCGCGGATGCAAGCGACCAAGGCAGCCATTGTGATCCTGATCGCGCGCATAACGCCGGGCCTGTCCTACCTGATCCCGCTGTTTCTGTTGTTCCAGTGGCTCGGCCTGCTCGGTACGCTGTGGCCGCAAATCATCATTCATCTCGTGGTCACCGTGCCGATCGTGATCTGGATCATGATCGGCTATTTCGAGACCACGCCGATGGAACTCGAAGAAGCCGCCGTAATCGATGGCGCCGGGCGCTGGCAGATCTTTCGTCATGTTGCGCTGCCGATCGCCAAGCCCGGCATCGTCGTCGCGATGATCCTGTCGGTGATCTTCTCCTGGAACAATTTTGTCTTCGGCATCGTGCTGGCGGGGCGCGAGACGCGCACCCTCCCCGTCGCGGTCTACAATATGATTTCGTTCGAACAGCTGAGCTGGGGCCCGCTGGCTGCCGCCGCACTGATCGTCACGCTGCCAGTGCTGCTCTTGACCCTTTTCGCGCAGCGCCAGATCGTCGCCGGATTGACTGCCGGTGCGGTGAAGGGCGGATGAGGCGCAGAGGCAGCATCTTGCGCTGCTGCAAACGCAACAACGGGTACGCAGGATTTGCCGGAGCAAGTAAAAGAAGCACCTGGCGAATCGTCCCGATGGAGTTCCCCACAGTGATCACCTGCTATCTTCGCTATGTCATCAATCCGGATCGGATCGCTGACTTCGAAAAATACGCCACGATGTGGCTGGAGTTGATGCCGCGCTTTGGCGGCACCCATCACGGCTATTTTCTGCCGTCCGAAGGCGAGAGTGACGTCGCGCTCGCGATGTTCAGTTTTCCGAGTCTCGCAGCGTATGAGCAATATCGGAAACAGGCCGCCGGCGACGCCGACGCCCGGAAGGCGGTCGCGTTTGCCAACGAGACGCGCTGTATCGTTCGCTACGAGCGCTCTTTTTTTCGGCCTGTATTGCCAAAGGCCGCTTAGTATCTTCCTGGCTGCATTCGTGACAGGTTAGTCTGGCTGCGCCGCACTCCGCGGCGTGCGGCTCAAGCTATCCCTTGCGGTTCTGCGCGTTCCAGTACTGCTCGAGATTGGCAATCAGCGCCGGGCTGAAGTGGCAGTACGCCTGCTCGCGCGCGTAGACTGCGATGTAACGGCGGAACGCGTCGATCGGCTCCTGGATCGCGCGGAATGCGCGGCGGTTGGCGACCGCGCCGACCGCGCCCGAGCTGGTCAGCCGGCCGACGACGCGCTCGATCGCGGCGTCCATCTCGGCCGGCGGCGCGATCTCGTCGCAGATCAGGCGGCCCTCCGGCGACGAGCAATCGAGGCGACGTTCGTATTGAATGGCCTGACGCGCAACGCGGTCTCCGGTGAAGCGCGGCAGCCGCAAGTTCGCCGCGCCCGGGATGATCCCTTCCTTGCGCGCCGGCAACGTCATGAAGGCATCGCTCGCCGCGATGACAAAATCCATCGTGAGCAGGATCTGGCAGTGCCCGCCAATGGCAAAGCCTTCGACCGCCGCGACCCACGGCTTTTCCGTCGCTGTGCCGTGCACGTCGTCGGGAAATACCTCCGGGCTCGCGACGCCGCGCAGGAATTTGTGCACGAAGCCGAGCTCGCGCTGGATGAACCAGACAAATGGAATCTTGCCCTGGTAGAGATGCGTCAGGTTGATGCCGCTGCCGAGCAGGCGCCGGCCGGCGTATTTCGGGTGCTCGACGGTGGTGCCGCGCAGCACCGCGATGTTGCTTGCGGAATCGAGGATCGCGACATCGACGGCGGTCTCCATGTTGTCAATGGTGGTCTGATCCTCGGCATTAAGAAAACGCGGATTGCTGGAGATCAGATGAACCGCGCTGCCCTGGCGTTCGAGTCGGGCCGAGCCGAGATCGAGCACGCCGTCACGCTGGAAACGTTGCAAATATTCGCGCGCTTCCGGCCGCGCCAGCAGCATCGCGTGAACGAGATGGTTGCCGGCGCGCTCGTGGCCGAGCAGCTGTGCAAGGAGGATTCCCTGGTCGATCTCGAGCCCGTCCTTGTGACCCTGCAACGTGTCGGCTTCCGCCGCAATCTGTTGGGCTGACGGCACGAGACCCGGAAAAGCATCGGCCGCTGCGCGCACCAACTCCTCCACGCGCACAAAACGCGAGAAATTTTGCGTGAGCACGGCGTAAACCGCTTCGACATGACACTGCAGGAAGCGTTCGCGGCTCTGTCGCGCGGCACGCAAAACCTGCTCGGCAACGAGCCCCTGCGCTTCGTTGCGTTTCGGCTTGGATGGCAGGCTCTCGATCAACTGTCGCGACTTCAGCCAGAACTCAGCGAACTTTTGCCGGTCGCTCGCGAAATCGCCGGACGCATCCGGGGCGGCCGCGCGCCAGGTTCTCACGATGTCTGGCGAGATATTCGCCGCAATCACCGCGGTCTCAATCGAAGTCATTTGTCAAAACCCGTTTGCGCGCTTCTTGATGAGATCGATCTTAGCACCCGCGCGAGCCCAACTCACGACTTCTCTGGTTGACGGCCCGTCCCGAACCGTCGCGGCCGCCGGCCAAGGACCGCGTCTCGGTAGTCTTCACCGCACTTGTCACGTCGCTGACGCCCCGCGGCGCAGGGCAATCCGATCGCGCCCGATGGCAGCTGGAGCGTGCAGGCCATGCCGGCGAACTTTGGTTGACGGACCTTGTGCCACGTTGCGGCAGCGAGGTTCGCGCGACCGCACAAAAAAACCTCACCCCTACAATCGAACCTCCGGCAGCTTCCGCAACACGAATGGCGCGTGCAGTTGATCAACACTGCATGCGCTGAAATCGCGAACCCACCTAGTCGCAACTGAACATGCGACCGAGATGGCCGGCGCTTCAGCTCTGAGGGTCGGCAATGACGCCGCCTTCCGTCGCCGATGCCGGCGACTTGCGAATGCCGTCGGGTGCGGACCGACGTTCGCTGAACCTCCACTTTGCAGATCTCGCCAACGGTGCACGCTCGCGCGTCACCGCAGCCTCGATCTTTGCCGAGCGGGTTACCCGACACGTTTGCAAGCAGCAAGGAAGCAGACCATGCGATTTCTGACTATTGACGAGCCCAATGCCGACGAACTTGATCCCGGCACGGGCACATTCATCCATGCCATCAGCAACAATGACGAGATGGTTGGTTCCTACTGGACCAACATCGACGACTTTGGTTTCTCGGACATTGGTGGCAGCTTCACGGCCCTGTGGGGGCCGCTGATTGCAACGGACCGCGAAGCCAATGGCGTCAACAACTCAGGCGAGGTCGTGGGGTATTATGTCGATCCGACCTATCACTACCATGGCTTTCTCTTCAGCGGCGGCAACTACAAGACGCTGAACGAGCCCAAGGCAAACAACGATACGGTTGCTGAAGGGATTAACAACGCAGGCAAGGTCGTCGGCTACTATTTTGACGGCTCGGAGTTTCACGGCTTCCTTGATGTCAACGGCACATTCGCCACGCTCGACGATCCGCTAGCGAATTCAACGGTACCTTCGTTCAGGACATCAATGACCAGGGCGAAATTGTTGGTTACTATCAGGACATCAACCACATCACCCACGGCTTCCGCTACCTGAACGGCGTCTACACGACGCTCGATTTTCCCATCGCGCCGGAAACGGAGCTCTTTGGCATCAACAATGCCGGCAAGATTGTCGGCTCCTATTGGAACGGTGTCAGCAACCACGGCTTCGAGATGCTGCCCGTCGTCAATAGCGACTTCAATGGCAATGGCACGTCCGACGTCCTCTGGCGCAGTAGCAATGGAGCGCTGATTGACTGGTCGATGAGCGGCTCGGCAATCTCCGGCAGCGGCTGTGTCACCTATCAGGGCAATCAGATCGCGCCCGATGCGTCCTGGAGCATCGCCAGCACCAGCGACTTCGATGGCAACGGCAGTACCGACGTGCTGTGGCGACAGAACTCCGGCGCGCTGGCGCTCTGGTCGATGAATGGCTCGACGGTCACGTCAAGCCATGCCGTCATCTCCCAAGGCAACGCCGTTGCGCCGGATGCATCCTGGAGTGTTGCCGGTACCGGCGACTTCGGCGGCGATGGCAAGGCCGACATCCTGTGGCGGCAGAGCTCTGGGCGCTCGCGCTATGGCAGATGAACGGAGCCAGCATCAGCAGCAGCAGCGCCGTGACGTATCAGGGCAACGCCGTGGCGCCGGATGCGTCATGGAGCGTGGCCGGAAGTCGCTGACTTCAACGGCGACGCCAAGGCCGACCTGGTCTGGCGCAACGCCAACGGCGCGCTGGCGCTCTGGCAAATGGACGGAGCCACGCTCAGCTCGAGCAACATGGTCACCTGTCAGGGCAACGTGATCGCGCCGGATGCGTCCTGGAGTATCGCCGGCATCGGCGATTTCAACAGCGATGGCAGCGCCGACATCCTGTGGCGGCAGAGTGGCGGGTCGCTGGCGATCTGGCTGATGAACGGCTCGACGGTCCAGTCCAGCGGAGCGATCACCTGCCAGGGCAATGTCGTCGCGCCTGATGCCTCCTGGAAGGTCGTCGAGATCGGCGACTTCAACGGCGACGGCAATTCGGACATCCTGTGGCGCAACGCCAATGGATCGATGGCCGAGTGGCTGATGAACGGCTCGCAGATCACCTCGTCGTTGGTGCCCTCGTCGCAGGGCAGCCCGGCCGCCCCGGACGGCAGCTGGAACGTGCAGGCCAAGCCGACGAATTTCGGCTCAATCTTGCGGCGGAAGTCCTGCCGTCGCACAGTCACACTCCAATTGACGGGCCCCCGGCCCGTCATCCTTTTGGAGGATGCCGGGCGAGGTCCAGCCGGTGTTGACGGGCGCCCGGCTTCCGATCCGTAAGCGCCCGTCGAAGTTGCATGAATCTTGTGAACCCTGCGAACCTGGTCCATACCAAACACGAGGAACCATGCGGTCGGCCCAAAGGATGATTGGGCGGGACGGCCTCGAGAATGACACCGAGCCCCCGCGAATCTTGACGATATCGAATTGACCGAAAGGTTTAGGGGGCATGAACGAGATCAAGCCACAACAGTGGCCGAGCACTGTCTCGATCGACGAAGGCCTGATCGCGGTCTGTCAAGTCGCGGCTTACTATCGCATCGCCGCCGATCCCGGTCAGCTGCGTCATGAGCTCGCGCTCGCCGATCGTGTTCCAGGCGGCGACGACCTGATCCGTGCCGCCCATTTGCTGCGCCTCAACGCGCGCATTCTACGCAATCCGTCCGAGCACCGGCTGAAGGCGGTGCCGACCCCGGCGATCGTCGTGATGAAGGACAAGCGCTTTGCGTTGCTCGGCGCACCGGACGCCGAGGGACGGCTCCGCCTGATCGACCCGCTGACGCGCGTCATTCGCATGCTGTCCTATGCCGAATTGTCCCAAGAATGGGCCGGTGCGGTCATCCTGATCAGCCGGCG
The DNA here is from genome assembly GCA_963763485.1 of uncultured Alphaproteobacteria bacterium. GTDB lineage: Bacteria > Pseudomonadota > Alphaproteobacteria > Rhizobiales > Xanthobacteraceae > CAWCKS01. Next base: position 567,291 of record CAVXOW010000006.1, read on the forward strand.
CGTCGGCGTCGGAATCGATCCAAAGACCTTCGGCTTTCACTGGTTCCTGCCTTCGCTGTGGCGCTACCGCAAGCCGCTCGGCCTACGTGCTGGTCGCCTCGCTGTTCATTCAGCTGTTTGCGCTGGTGACGCCGCTGTTCTTCCAGATCGTGGTCGACAAGGTCCTGGTGCACAAAGGCACCTCGACACTGATCGTCGTCACCATCGGGCTGGTCGCGCTCGGGCTGTTTCAGGTGACGCTGCAGTACCTGCGTGCCTACATCCTGTCGCATTCGGCAAACCGTATCGACGTCGAGCTCGGCGCGCGGTTGTTCTATCACCTGCTGCGGCTGCCACTGCTCTATTTCGAGACCCGCGCTGCCGGCCAGACCGTCGCACGCGTGCGAGAGCTCGAGACGATCCGTTCGTTCCTGACCGGACAGGGACTGTTCTCGGCGATCGACCTGTTCTTCACTACGCTCTTGATCGCAGTGCTGTTTGCCTATTCGTGGTTCATGGCGTTGCTCGTGCTGTGCACGGCACCGATCTACGTCGCTGATCGCGGCGCTGATCCGCCCGGTCTTGCGCGAGAAGATCAAGCAGAAATTCAATCGCGGTGCCGAAAGCCAGCAGTTCCTGGTCGAAGCGGTCGTCGGCATTCATACGCTGAAGGCGGCGGCGGTCGAGCCGATGATGCAGCTCTCCTGGGAGGAGAAGCTCGCCGCCTATGTGAAGAGCTCGTTCGAGGCAACATTGCTGGCCACGCTCGGCCAGAATGCAATGACCTACATCTCGACCATGACTACGGCGATGATCATCTTTTTCGGCGCGCAAGCGGTGATCGCCGGCCAGATGACGGTCGGCGAACTGGTCGCGTTCAACATGATCGCCGGCCAGGTGGTGCAACCGATCCTCCGGCTGTCGCAATTCTTCCAGGATTTCCAGCAGGTCCAGGTTTCGGTCGAGCGTCTCGGCGACGTGTTGAACGCCGCCGATGGAAGCCGACGCCGCAGAACGTGTCGGCGCCGCCGCCCGCGCAAGGGCGCGATCGAGATTCAAGTCGGTGCATTTCCGCTATCGCCCGGGCACACAGCCGGTGTTGAGTGACGTGTCGCTCACTATCGCGCCCGGCGAAGTGGTGGGCGTGGTCGGACCGTCCGGCTCCGGCAAGTCGACGCTGACCAAGCTGCTGCAGCGGCTCTACTCACCTGACCAGGGTCAGGTGCTGGTCGACGGCGTCGACGTCGCGCCAGATGGACCCGGCCTGGCTGCGGCGTCAGATCGGCGTCGTGCTGCAGGAGAACATGCTGTTCAATCGCACGATCCACGACAACATCGCGCTCGCCAATCCGGCGATGCCCCGCGCGCTGGTGATCCAGGTCGCGCAGCTTGCCGGCGCCGCACGAGTTCATCGCCCGCCTGCCGCAGGGCTACGACACCATGATCGAGGAGCGCGGCGCCAACCTCTCCGGCGGCCAGCGCCAGCGCATCGCGATCGCCCGCGCGCTCGCGACCAATCCGCGCATGCTCATCTTCGACGAGGCGACCAGCGCGCTCGACTATGACAGCGAGCGCATCATCCAGGCCAACATGCGCGAGATCGTCAAGGGTCGCACCACGATCATCATCGCCCATCGTCTGCTCGCGGTGCGCAACTGCCATCGCATCGTCGGCATCGTGGATGGCCGTATCGTCGAGCAAGGCACCCACGACGAGCTGCTCAAGCGCCCGGGCGGCCTCTACGCTCATCTTTGGGCGCTGCAGAACGATACGGTCGGGAGTTGAGGCGTGAGCCGCATCGAGACATTGCAGAACATTCCGGCGAAGGTCACCGCGAGCATCGAACGCGTATTGCCGCACGTCGACGACCGCGCCTTCCTGCCAGCAGCGGTCGAGATCATCGAAACGCCGCCCTCGCCGCACGCCATCAGCATGATGCTCGGCATATGCGGCTTCCTGGCAGCTGCGCTGGTCTGGTGCTGGTTCGGCCGCCTCGACGTCTATGCGACGGCGCGCGGCAAGATCGAGCCGGCCGGCCATGCAAAGAGCGTTGGCGCACTCGATCCAGGTAAGGTCGCAACGATCGGCGCCAAAGAGGGTCAGGCGGTGAAAGCCGGCGACGTGCTGCTAGCGCTCGATACGTCGGAGCCGGAGGCGGAATACGCGTCGGCAACACAAGCGATGATCGCCGCGAAGGCCGAGGCGATCCGCCGTCAGGCCGTGCTTGCGGTCGCGGTATCGGGCGACTGGAGCAAGCCGGTGACTATCGACTGGCCCGACGACATTCCGGTGACGGCACAGTCGCGTGAAGAAAACGTGCTGCATGGCGACCTGCAGGAGCAGGCGGCCAAGCTCGCCAATCTTTCCGCGCAAAAGGTCGAGAAGGAAGCCGCCGTCAAGCAGCTCAACGACAGCATCGATGCCGAGAACAAGCTGATGGTGACGCTGACGGATCGCGTTGCCCTGCGGCAAGCCCTGATCGACAAGGATGTCGGCACCAAGACCCTGCTGTACGATGCGATCCAGTCCCAGCAGCAGGAAGAAGCGCAGCTCGCCGGCGACATCGGCAAGCGCGACCAGGCGCTGGCCGCGGTCAAGAGTGTCGACACCCAGTTTACCGAGACGACCACCAACTTCGTCTCCGATCAAACGCGGCAAATGGCGACTGCGCGCCGCCTCGCCGACGAGAAAGCCGCCGATCGCGTCAAGGCCAAGGTGCGGATCGACCGCATGACGATACGCGCCCCGGTCGACGGTGTGGTGCAATCGCTCGCGGTGACGACCATTGGACAAGTGGTGACGACCGGTCAGGACCTTATGACCATCGTGCCATCCGATGCGCCGCCTCAGATCCTGGCCTATGTCACCAATGACGACATCGGCTTCGTCAAGCCCGGCGACAATGCGGTCGTCAAGATCAACTCGTTTCCATTCACGCGCTACGGCACGATCGACGCCCGGGTCGACGAGATTGCCCGTGATGCAATCCCCGCCGACACCGCGAACCAGCGTCTGACCGATCCTACCAAGGGCGACAATTCCCGCCAGCTGACGCCAACGGCGCGGCCGACCACCGACCTCGTGTTCGAGACCCGGCTGACGCCGTCGAGCCGCGCGATCGAGATCAACGGACGCGAAGTGCCGCTGTCACCGGGCATGACGGTGACAGTGGAGATCAAGACGGGCAGCCGGCGGATTATCGAATACCTGTTCTCGCCGCTGGTCGAAGTTGCCGGCAAGGCGATGCGGGAGCGGTGATCGCAATCACCGCTGTTCGCTCGGGTTCCCTCAAGTTCCATACGGCTCTGGAACATTTGAGAGCTGCTCGAAACAACGCTATTTGCGCCATTTTCAGCCGCAAACAGCACTCGATCTCAGGTTGCAGGGCGCGCTTGTCACATACTAGATTTATAGAGCCGATAAATCTTGAAATTAACTCGACTATTCCGTAACGCGTCCAGCCAGGGCGGCGCGTGACGTCAGATTTGGGGAGTGGTTGTGTTTAATTCTTGCGTTGAAAATTATGGCTGACCTATTCGCGTTCGGCGGCTTTTTCGGATACACGCCGAGCAACGCGTATTACTACACGAGCGGCTTCACCTTGACCGAGGCCAGCGTCACCGGCGCCAACCTCGTCGTCGCGACCGGCATCCCTAGCGCCGACGGCACCAGGACCGTTTACATCGACTACGCGTGGCCGAATGCGGCTTTCGATCCCGCAGCTCGCCAATTTCCTTACCAACGACTACTGGCTTTGGTCCGGCTATGACGGCACCGGACCGCGGCACTGGGCCTCGAACAGCATCAGCGTCAATGTGAGCGCGTTGACGGCGCCGGAGCAGGCGCTTGCGACGGCGGCGCTGGCCCAATGGGCCAGTGTCGCGCCGCTGGCCTTCACGTTCACGAGCGGTCCCGCCGACATCACCTACGTCGACAGCGGCACCGGCTCCATCGCAGCCACGACCGATACGACGCCGGTGTCGGGTCAGAACCTGCAAGCCGTCACCATCGATATCAGTCAGACGTGGTTCAGTAGTGACGGCGGGGCGCAGGACGGCCGCACCGGATTCAATAGCTACGATTTCCAGACGTATCTCAGCCAGACCGGCCACGCGCTCGGGCTCGGCAATCAAGGCATATACAACGGCAGCGCGACCTATGGCGCAGGCATCGCGGCTGGGGACACGAACATCTTCGCCAACGACACCTGGCAATACTCGGTCATGTCGGCTTTCCCCCAGAGCAATTATGGCGGGAGCAGCAATGACTACGTTGTCTCGCCGCAGATGGCCGACATCTACGCGATCCAGTCGATCTACGGCGCGGCAGCGATGCGAGCCGGCGATACGATCTACGGCTTCCACAGCAACGCCGGCGCGATCTACGACTTCGCGTCCTATACCAGTACCGGGACCCCGGCCTTCACCATCTATGACACGGGCGGCACGAACACGCTCGATGCGTCCTGCTATTCGATGCGGCAGTTGATCGACCTCAACTACGGCGCCTTTTCCTCGATCGGCGGCTTCGTCAATAACATCGGCATCGATTCGACCACCAGGATCCAGAACGCGATCGGCGGTTCTGGCGATGATCTGATCGTTCCGAATTCGCGGCTTGTCAGCACTTTGGCTGGCGGCGGCGGCAACGATGTCTTCATGGGTACGTTCTGCGACGCTGTCGGGTGACACCATCACCGACATGAATGCGGGCGACCGCATCAGGTTCGTCGACTCGTCTGCGTTCTTTGGCTTCGGCTTCGAGCGCGACGGCGCCACGCTGACCTATGCGAGCACCACTGGGCTGTACTCGCTGACGCTCGCAAACAGCCCGACCGGCCACTTCGTGCCGATCCCGTTCTCCGCGCCTGATGTACACGGCTATTCCGGCAGTGCGATCGATCTGCTGCTGACCAATCCGACCGCCACCTCGGACTTCAACGATGACGGCTTCTCCAATATCCTTTGGCGCGGCAGCGACGGCACGTTGGCGGACTGGACCATGGACCAGGGCAAGATCATCAACAGTTCGTTGATGAGCGCTGCACCGGACGCGTCGTGGAGCGTTGCCGAGATCGCCGACTTCAACGGCGACGGCCACTCCGACGTGCTCTGGCGCAACACCGACGGCTCGCTGGCCGAATGGGTGATGAACAGCACGACTATAATCAACAGCCAGAACGTCGGTCGCGCCGATGCATCCTGGAGCATTGTCGGCGCCGCCGATTTTGACGGCGACGGTCACGCTGACATCCTGTGGCGCAACAACGACGGCACAATGTCGATGTGGTTCATGAACGGCGCAGACGTCGGCAGCAGGCAAGCGCTCAACGTCGCTCCTGACGCATCATGGAGTGTCGCCGGCGTCGGTGATTTCAACGGCGACGGCCACTCCGATATTCTTTGGCGCGACACTGACGGCACCGTGGCGTTGTGGAGCATGAACGGGGCAACTGTCGCCGAAAGTCACGTGCTGGCCGCCAATCCCGACCAATCGTGGAACGTTGCCGGCATTGGCGACTTCAACGGCGACGGCAACGCCGACGTCCTCTGGCGCGACAGCAAGGGCTCGCTGGTCGAGTGGCTGATGAACGACAACCAGATCACGGCAAGCCAGCCGATCCCCGCCAGCCCGGACCCGTCATGGAGCATCGCCCAGATGGGCGACTTCAACGGCGACGGAAAAACCGATCTGCTGTGGCGGCAAACCGGATCCGGCACGCTCGCCGAGTGGCTGATGGACGGTTCGCAGATCACCTCGAGCCAGGTGATCGCCGCAACGCCGGATGGCACGTGGCAGGTGCAATCCAAGCCCACCAACGCCGCGGTCTAGCCGCCGACGCGGGGCGAAAGGTAACCGCTGCCGGCCTTTTATGTCGCCCGTCATGCAAAGTACGTGCGGCGATTGGGGCCGACCGACCGCGGCGAACCGCCGCGCCGCACAGGTTTCGCAGAGCGACATTTCTGCATCCCGCCCCTCTGCCATTCGCACCTGTTCACCTCTTGGGCTTCCGGTCGGCCCATGGTAGGAGGTTGGCAGTCAAGGTTTTATTCCCAGGGAGAACAGAAACATGCGTGAAGCAGTCGTCGTATCCTATGCGCGCACTGGCCTAGCAAAATCCGGCCGCGGCGGGTTCAACATCACTCCGCCGATGACCATTGCCGCTCACGCGGTCAAGCACGCCGTCGAGCGTGCCGGCGTCGACAAGGCTTACGTCGAAGACTGCTACATGGGTAACGTCGCGCACCTGACCGGCAACATCGGCCGCCAGGCCGCACTGCTCGCCGGCCTGCCCAAGACGACCGCCGGCGTCTCGGTCAACCGCTTCTGCTCGTCGGGCCTGCAGACCATCGCGATGGCCGCCAACTCGATCCGCTCCGATGGCGCCGAGTGCATCGTCGCCGGCGGCGTCGAGAGCATCTCGATGCCACGCCCGCCGATGCCGAAGGATGCGCTCGACAACGATCTGTTGAAGGTCGCGCCCGCGATCTACATGGAGATGATCGACACTGCCGACATCGTCGCCGAGCGCTACAACCTGAGCCGCGAATATCAGGACGAGTATTCGCTGGAGTCGCAGCGCCGCATGGCCGCAGCGCAGCAGGCCAACAAGTTCAAGGACGAAATCGTCCCGATGAAGACCAAGATGAAGGTGGTCGACAAGAAGACCAAGGCGGAGAGCATCGTCGACTACGTCGTCGACCGTGACGAGTGCAACCGCCCCGACACCACGATGGAAGGCCTCGCCAAGCTCGAGCCGGTCAAGGGCCCGGGCAAGTTCATCACCGCCGGCAACGCCAGCCAGCTGTCCGACGGCGCCGCCGCGGTCGTGCTGATGGAAGCCAAGGACGCCGAGAAGCGCGGCCTGCAGGCGATGGGCCGTTTCGTGGCGTGGGCGACCGCGGGCTGCGAGCCGGACGAAATGGGCATCGGCCCGGTGTTCGCGGTGCCGAAGCTGTTGAAGCGCACAGGCCTCAAGGTCGACGACATCGACATCTGGGAACTCAACGAAGCGTTCGCGAGCCAGTGCCTGTATTCGCGCGACAAGCTCGGCATCGATCCTGCGAAGTACAACGTCAACGGCGGCTCGATCGCGATCGGCCATCCGTTCGGCATGACCGGCGCCCGTCTGCACCGGCCATATCCTGCAGGAAGGCCATCGCCGCAAGGCGAAGTGGGGCGTCGTGACGATGTGCATCGGCGGCGGTCAGGGCGGCGCAGGCCTGTTCGAGATCTACTGAGCCGTTTCACGCGAAACGGAATTTTTTCTGCAACGGCGCGGTCTTCACGACCGCGCCGTTTTTCTTTGACCAGCGGCACCGCGCAAGGGGCTGAGACGACGGCGGTTTTTCGCGAATTCCGGCAGGTTCTGCGACGATGCCAGCCGGGCACTTGAACGCCAGTTCGGAACAGGGGTGGTCGGCGGGAAACCTCAGCCAATCAGAGGCTTGTGTGCCATTTCGGGGCCGAATCCGCAGCTTGATTGCATCTAGCGAAATTTCAACTAACGATTAGTATGGCGACGAATATTCGCAGACGAATATTCGTCGACGGGTATTCGCCGGCGCCTCACGGCTTGACGTAGGTCCAGCCCTGCTCCTCCAGCTCCATGATGTGGACGAGGCCGGACTTGACCACTTCAGCCTGGGACATGATCGGGATGGACCTGTTCTCCGCTTTGCTCATGTTCTGCTGGGTGTTGCCGCAGGCCTTGAATGAAACCTCCGGCGTGCTCAGCGCCATTGCCTCGATCCGGCTCTTCACGGGCGAGGTGTCATCGCGCAGCATGTGCAGACCCGGTCCGAACGTGACCACCTCGATTTTCACGTCCTCGCCGATGTCCTTGTAATATTGCGTGACGTTCGCGGCATTGTTGAGCGCGAGATTCATCGCCGCGGGATCATTGGCATTCACCTGCAGGATCAGGCGGTGCTCCTTTTGCTTGGCAGGGACGTCGGCCGCGAGCGCAAGGGCGGATCGCACCTTCCTCGACGCGATGGGGGAGGCTTTCGCGGGCTTCTGGACCGTGACCTGCTGCGCGGCCGCATGAGACTTTGGCCTCGGTGTCAGCGGCTGCTCGATACCCTGCGCGGCGGACAAAGCCGTCGTGGCCAACAACGCGATCGCGCCCATGATTGCTGCCGTCGCGATATGCTCAAATTTGCTCATTTTCCACCTCTCTCGAAGAAAATTTCAACTATCGATCGTTGGGCCTGGCGATGGCGTGTGGCCATTGGCACGTCGCACTGATCCTTGCCCGCAACATGTCCAGCCCATCGAGCGCGAAAATCCCGTTCAGCTCGGGCCCTGTCGAGGGGCACGAGACGGACCGCGAGTTTTCCGTCACCCGGAAGCGACTGCAGCAAGGCAACCACATCGCCTTTGAACGCGACGCCGTCGCCGAATGCAGACGCGGCGCCCGTGAGCTGCACCGACTGACCACCATTCACGCGATAGGAAATGAAATAGTTGTCGACACGGCCGGTAATGGCGGGTCCGGTCACGGCGACTTCCGTGCGTCCGCCGCGGCAGCGGATCGAAAGCTGCATCGATGAACCGTCCACATCCTTGAGCGACGAGGTTATGGCGGTCGCAATCGGGGAATAGTCCACCGGCGACGTTGTCTCGCTGACGACCCAGCCATCGCCGGCCAGCGCAAGCCGAAGCGAAGGCGTTGTGGCACGCGACGGCTTGTCAAGGCACTCCAGCCGGTCCGCCGTTTCCATCAAAGAGCAGGCGCGAAGCTGCGGCACCGTATCGTTTGCGCCCCGCGCCGGCACGATCCCACTGAGGAGTGCGAGGGCAACCGAGCACCGGTGGGCCGCGCCTTTCATCGTGATGCCTGGCTTCCGTGCGCGTGACTATCGAGCCAGGACTGCGCCGCAGGAAAGCGTGCAATACCCGGGACCGAGGCGACGAGATTGATCGATTTCCATTTCGGATCGAAGCCGGGCCCCTGCAACTTGTCGAGCCGCGAGAACAGATGGTCGACAAAGCGCGCGACGCGCTCATAGCGGTTCGAGTTGGGCGGCCAATTGAAGGCGAGCAACGCGGTGGGCACCGCAATCGTCTCGACGCGCTCGCCCTGCTTGATCAGGCCGGGATAGTCGGTCGCATCGAGAGTAGAGGGAAGATAGTAGTCGTCGAGCTTGTTGTTGTAGGGGATGGGCAGAAACTTGAAGCCGGGCTCGAAGCGCCCGCGTGCGAAGGCATCGACCGGTTTGGACGTGACGAACACCACCGCCGCCATTCCGCCCTCGCCCTTGCGCATCTGCTCCAGCGCGACTTGATGTGGAATAAAGGTCTTCTCGACGTCGAGACCAAGACGGCTGAAGATCAGCGGTCCCGAATAGGCCGCAGCGGTGCCGAGGGTATTGAAATTCACCTTCTTGCCGGCGAGGTCGTTGAGGCTCTGGATCTCCGGCCGTACGAAGACATGCAGTTCGGATGGGAACAGATTCAGCACGTAGGTGACCTTGCGCTGAATATCCGGGACCTGGTTCTTGTACTCCTCGAGCGAGTCGGAGTTGATGATTGCCGCATCGATGCCCCGCAGATAGAGCAATGAATTGACGTTTTCCGTCGGTCCCCGCGTCACGACGGGCAGGACATGCAAATTGTCACCGTCATCGACCACGCGGGCGATCTCCGCGGCAAGGCGGATCGGTGCACCCTCCAACAGACCTCCAGCAAGACCGACCGTCCAGGCGTTGATGGCCGTCCGGCGTTTCTCGGCCGCCGTCTGGTCTGGTTGTTGCGGCGGAGCAAGCCGGCGCGCATGCTCGGTTTGGGTGCGAACAAGCTTCGTTTGCGCAGCCACCAGGGCAGGCTGAAGCGCCAGCAGCAGGGCGGCCCATGCTGCGAGCACGAGCAGTGGGCGTAATTCGAAATGTTTGTTCATCGACCAACTCCTGAATTCTGCGACACGCTCGCGCCACCACGCTTCGAATCGTGCTTGCCTCACCTGAACGAACCGCCGTCCGCGCTAAGGTCGCAGCGCATCGAGGCGCTCCTTTGCTTCCTTGATTCCGCCGGCCTGAGCCTTCGCGTAGAGATCAATCGCCTTCATTGCGTCGCCGCGCGTCCCATAGGTTCCCCATTTCGAAAGAATGAAGGGGTCATAGGTTTCCGCGAGCTTGAAACGTGCCTCGGCATTGCCAGCTTCGGCTGCGCGCTCGAGCACGATCCGCGCAGAACCGATATCGCCACGGCCGAGGAGCACATTCGCGCGTGCCACCAGTCCGGCGGTCGCTTCCGGCTCGCTTTGCCCGTTGATCGCGCTGGTCACCGCGACGGACGGCGCGCGTGTATTTTCCTTGCTCCGCGCGAGCGCGAGATCGCGTTCCGGGCGCGCCTTGCTGTCACGCTCCGGCGGCAGTGATTGGCGCAGCTCCTCGGAGCCGCTTTCAACACCGGGTTTCAGCCGGACGGTTTCGTCACCGGCCTTGGCCGCGACCACCTTCTGTGTCTCGACATTGCGGCGCGCGGCGGCAAGGTCCTGCTCCAGCCGGTTCGCCCGGTCGTGCTCCTGTTGCAGTGATTTTCGTAAATCCGCGGTGCCTGCGTCCGCGGTCTTCTTGAGCTGGCTTGCCTCGTCACCGGCTTTGGCCGCGAGCGCCGTCTGCGTCTCGACATCGCGGCGCGCCGCGGCAAGGTCCTGCTCCAGCCGGTTCGCCCGGTCGTGCTCCTGCTGCGGGGATTTTCGTAAATCCGCGGTGCCCGCGTCAGCGGTTTTCTTGAGCTGGCTTGCCTCGTCACCGGCCTTGGCCGCGAGTGCTGTCTGCGCCTCGAGATCGCGGCGCGCCGCGGCAAGGTCCTGCTCCAGTCGACCCGCTCGGTCGTGCTCCTGCTGCAGGGATTTTCGTAAGTCCGCGGTGCCCGCGTCAGCGGTTTTCTTGAGCTGGCTCGCCTCGTCACCGGCCTTGGCCGCGAGTGCTGTCTGCGTCTCGAGATCGCGCCGCGCCGCGGCAAGATCCTGCTCCAGTCGACCCGCTCGGTCGTGCTCCTGCTGCAGGGATTTTCGTAAGTCCGCGGTGCCCGCGTCAGCGGTTTTCTTGAGCTGGCTTGCTTCGTCACCGGCCTTGGCCGCGAGCGCCGTCCGCGTCTCGACAACGCGGCGCGCGGCGAGGTCCTGCTCCAGTCGACTCGCCCGGTCGCGCTCCCCCTGCAGGGCTTTTCGCACTTCGGCGATTTCGTCGCGCTGCTCATTCAACAGCTTCAACAGCGCGTCGACCTCATTCCGAGTGACCTCGAGTTCCCGCCCCAGCATCTCGGCGTTTTGGTGGTCCTGCCCCTCAGCGGCCCGCGACCCCGGCGGATCGCCGGTCGCCACCTGCGCGAGACGCGCCGATGTGTCGAGGCTCCGGCCGAGGTCTTGTGCCTGGAGCTGAGGTGTCCACGTCGCCGCGAGGACGGCCGCAGCGAGCCACAGCGGCGCGGTTCGACCGGGCACGGGCTTCGCATCATCGCCGGAAGTGACGATCCTTTTTTCTCCGAGCGAAGCCACACTCTCGTGCTGCCGCATGGTGGACCATTTTCGAAAATAACGCGGCGAACTGTCTTTGTCGGCGCATCAGGAGTCCTGATTGAACTATGTCTTTCCGCGAAGGGGCTCGGTGCCAAGCTGTCCCTTGGATGGAACTCTCTGACTAGATCCCGTTCGGAAAGGACTAGGCCGGAAGGCCTAGTCCGCAGCGTGTGCCCTGGCGCAACTTTGAGCTCGAGCGCAGTCATGATCGAGGCCTGCGCAGTCAACGCGCAGTGAAGTTATTTCACGGTGAGGAAACTGCATAGTGCAATCATTGCACCGTGCGCTGACTGTGCGCTACGCAGCAGATGCGACGGAAAATTCGCGCCGCACAGTCGTCGCCCCCGATGCATCGTATGGCGTTGCGGGCGTCGGCGACTTCAACGGCGACGGATTGCGGCCCTGGATTGCTTCGTCGCTTTGCTCCTCGCAATGACGAACGGTCAACTCACACGCGTGAACACGCCGCGGAGTTATAAGCGGGCGGCGCTTCGCGCCGACCGCTGGCGGCTTTGCCCGCCCTACCCTGCCAGCCCCTACTGCCGCGCGAGATCGGCAAACACGTCGGTGCGCGCCGCTTGCTTCGCCTCGGCGGGTGAGCGCTCGGGCATCTCGACCACGACCTCGCCTAGCTTGCCCTGGAACTTGAACGGCGCGGTGTAGTCGTCCGAGACTGCGATGCCCTCGTCGCAGCCGAGATTGAGGTTGCCGCCGGAGTGACGCCGCACCAGGAACGGCAACGTCGACGCTGCCGCACGGCTTGCCGCCGATCAGCACCGTGGCCCGCCCAACGCGTCCGAGCCGCTCGACCGAGACGCCGACCGAAACCTTGCCTGCCGGCACCGGCTTGTCGGAAATCACCTTCAGGTGCTGGCCGAACAGGTTGTAGTCGAACACCAGACGATCGCGCAGAAGATACAGCGCAAAACCCGAGCGGCTGTCGCCGAACGTGACGAGGCAGCCCTCCTGCTCTGCGTTGGCGCGCTCGATCTCGGCTGAGACCGTGAAGGTGCGGTTGCCGAACGACGGCGCCGTCGACATGCGAATTTCCGGCAGCGGCGGCCGATAGACGTAGCGCGACTTGTTGCGCGGATCGCCCCACGCGGTGGTCGGACGCCACAGCTCGGCGCGGCGATCGTCGAGCGGCAGCACGCCGTTGCGCCCGGCCTCGATCCACCACAGATCGACCATCTGGCGCAGCTTCTCCGGCTGCTCCTTGGCGAGATCACGGCACTCCGAAAAATCCTTGTCGAGGTGATAGAGCTCCCATGTGTCGTTATCGAACGGCGTGTCCGGCTCGTGATAGGTCACGGCCTTCCAGCCGTCGGCCCAGATGCCGCGGTGGCCGAACATCTCAAAGTACTGCACCTGCTTCGCGGTCGGCGCGGCCTTCGCCTCGGGCGGGAAAGAGTACGCCAGGCTGGTGCCGTGGGTCGGCATCTGCGGCACGCCGTTGACGACGTCGGGCTTGGTGACGCCGACGATCTCGAAAATCGTCGGCGCGATGTCGGTGACGTGGTGGAACTGGTGGCGGACGCCGCCCCTTTCGGTCAGCCCCTTCGGCCAGTGAATGATCAGGGGATCGCGGATGCCGCCGCCGTGGGTGTTCTGCTTGTAGCGCTTGCCCGGCGTGTTGCCGGCCTGCGCCCAGCCCCACGGATAATTGTTGAAGCCGTACGGCGTGCCGATCTGGTCGATGATCGCCATGCTCTCGTCGATCGTCTCCGGCCGGCCGTTGAAGTAGCGCGAGTAGTTGACCATGCCGCGCGGGCCGCCTTCCTGGCTGGCGCCGTTGTCGGACATCAGGATGAAGACGGTGTTGTCGAGTTCGCCTGAGCCGCGCAGGAACTCGATCAGCCGGCCGATCTGCTCATCGGTGTGTTCGAGGAAGCCGGCGAAAGCCTCCTGCAGGCGCAACGCCAGCGTCTTTTCGTCCGGCGACAGTTCGGTCCATGCCTTGACGCCCGGATTGCGCGGCGCGAGCTCGGTGCCGTCGGGAATGATGCCGAGCTTGATCTGCCGCTCGTACCACTGCTGGCGCACAACGTCCCAGCCGGCGTCGAACTTGCCGCGGTACTTGTCGATGTATTTTTTGGGCGCCTGGTGCGGCGCGTGCGTCGCGCCGAACGCGACGTAAAGGAAGAACGGCTTCTCGGCGACCGCGGCCTTCTGCGTCTTCACCATCTCGATCGCCTGATCGATCAGGTCTTCGGACAGATGATAGCCCTCGTCCGGCGTCTTCGGCGGCATCACCGAGTGATTGTCGCTGGTGAGATCCGGGTGCCACTGGTCGGTCTCCCCTTCGAGGAAGCCGTAATAGCGATCGAAGCCGCGCGCCAGCGGCCACTGGTCGAACGGGCCGGCCGGCGAGGTCTGCTCCATCGGCGTCAGGTGCCACTTGCCGACCGCGAAGGTCGAATAGCCGGTCGGGCGCAGCACCTCGGCGATGGTCGCTGCGTTCTTCGACACCGTGCCGGTGCAGTTCGGATAGCCGGTGTTCCAGTTGGCGAGGCCGCGCATGCCGACCGAGTGATGGTTGCAGCCGGTCATCAACGCGGCGCGGGTCGGCGAGCACAGCGCGGTGGTGTGGAAATTGGTGTAGCGCAGGCCGCCCGCCGCGAGCTTGTCGATATTCGGCGTCGCGATCGAGGAGCCGTAACAGCCGAGATGGGCAAAGCCGAGGTCGTCGAACAGCACCACGACCACGTTCGGCGCGCCATTACGCGGCCGCGGCCATGCCGGCCAGTGCGGCTTCGATTCATGCACCGAGCGGCCGATCTTGCCCTTGAATTCGGACGTCATGCGATTGCTCCCCGTCGTCTCTGTTTCACCCGGCCGTTTGCGCTGAGGCCGGTTGACTAATCTGCACATATTTGTGCAAATTTCTCAAGGGGGCTGAGGGTTCGCAACCCTCATCCTGAGGAGCGTTGCGGAGCAACGCGTCTCGAAGGATGAGGCCCCCGCCGTGGCCTCATGGTTCGAGACGCCCGTCTCCGCTCTTCGAGCTACGCCGGGCTCCTCACCATGAGGGTCTGGTTCATCGGCTGAGGGGAAACACCATGCCCAACGACCAGCGCAAGGGGCCGCTCGACGGCATCCGCGTCATCGAATTCACCGCGCTGATCGCGGGGCCGTCCTGTGCGCGCTACCTCGCCGACCATGGCGCCGAGGTGATCAAGATCGAGCGCTTTCCCGACGGCGACGTCGCCCGTGTCAGTGATCGAGGAAACCTGCCGCGCGCGGCAATGTATGTCGCGCACAACGGCGGCAAGAAGGGGCTGTGCCTCGATCTCACCCAGCCGGAAGGCCTCGAGGTCGCGCGCGACCTCGTGCGCAAAGCCGATGTTGTCATTGAAGCGTTCACGCCCGGCGTGATGGCCCGCCTCGGACTTGGTTGGGAAGATTGCAAAAAACTCAATCCAAAACTCGTGATGTGCTCGATCTCGGGCTTTGGCCAGACCGGGCCGAACGCCAATCGGCCGGGTTACGCGCACATCGCGCACTCGATGACCGGGTGGATTGCGCTGCAGTTTCTGCATCGCAATCCGCCGGAGCCGCCGCGTGGCCCCGGTATTGCGATCGCCGACGTCATCACCGGCATTTCGGCGTTCGGCGCGATCTGCGCGGCGCTGTTCAAGCGCGAGCGCACGGGCGAAGGCGAGTACATCGACATCGCGCTGTTCGACTCGCTGTTCGCCGCCAACGACATGTCCTTGCAGAACTACCTGATATCAGGCGAAGTCAGTGTCTTCCATCACCCCGTGCACAAGACGAAGGACGGCTACCTCACCGCCAATGTCGGTCCGGATTTTCGCGCCTGGCAGAACGTCTGCAAGGCGATGGGCAAGGAGGAGTTGCTGAAAGATCCGCGCTTTTCAACGCAGGCCGCGGTAATGGCGAACCGGGATGCGGCGACCGCGGAGGTCCGCAACTGGCTTGGCGATCTCACCACCGCAGAAGCCGAGCAGCGCCTCGTCGCCCATCACGTCGTCACCGGCATCGTCAAGACGCTGGACCAAGCCGCGCGCCAGCCGCAGGTTTTGGCGCGCGAACTCATTACCGAGGTCGACGATCCTCTGCTCGGCCGCATCGACGTCGTCAATTCGTCGATCAAGTATGCCAACAGCGAGGCCCGCGTGCGCGGCCCTGCCCCGATGCTGGGCGAGCACAATGCGGAAGTGCTGGCCGATGTGCTTGGCTATTCGAAGGAGCGGATCGCCGCGTTGCGCGACAAAGGCGTGCTGCAGAGCGCGGAGAAGTAGTGGGGCCTATCCGCGCGACCCCACATTGGGCCGTGTAGTCATGAATCGGCTGGGCCGATCGATGTCCGCTTGCACCCTGACAGTGGCGCAAAAAGCGAACACGCCCGGAGGTCCGAGTTGTGCCGATACTGGCTACGAATGTCAGAATAAGAGAGAGACCGCCTCGCGGCGGTCTCTCCGAATCCAATCAGTCCTTTGATCAAGCAGCTCGCTTGAACGCCTCCTGCGCCGCTTGATTGGCGCGATCGAATGCAGCGCGCGTTTCCGTCAAAGCAGCCATAAGTGCGGACCATGACTGGGTCCCGGCCTGATTAAACTTCTGGAGTTTCTTCTCCGCCTCGGCGGCATCGGCGTGCATACGCTGCAAGGCGGCATCGATTTCGCCGCGACGATCAGCAGCGAATTTTTTGGCATCGACGCCAAGCTGGTCGGCCGCTCCGCGCCACGCTTTCAATTGGGCGTCGGCTTGAACCTTGAACGTCGCCTGCTGGTGCTCGATTCCTTTGCCGAAGGTCTCGACATATTTCTTGACCTCGGCCTCGAACGAGCGCCAGTCAGCCTCCAGTTTTGCCTTTGCCTGGATCAAAGTGGGCTCGCTGGCTTCCGACTGCTTCTTGATGACGTCCCGGAACTCATCGCGCCGCTTACCCAGGTCAGCCAGAACCTTGTTGGCCTTGTCGCGGGCATCGGACTGCACCTCGGCGAGCTTGCCTCCAAGCGACGTCACTGCGGCGTCCATTTCATCGAGGCGCTCCTTGGCCCAATTTGTAAAGAAGTGGACATTGCTTTGGGTAGCCATCTGCTCATCTCCATGAATTCGAAATGGTATTGCCCACCCCGTTGATGACTAACATGCCGTGCCGACCCACTTTTGACGTGGGTCAACGTCAAACTTTAGAGTGACCCTGATCTCGCCAGACTTGACCGAAGGTGTTGCAAGGTTCCGTATGGGTCAAAGTGCGATCCAACCTCAGCTCAATATGTTCTATGTTGGAACTCGCGAGCCGGCACGCCGAAGGCTCAGGGGAAACAAGCAGACCTCGGGAGGAACGATCGATGCGAATCCACAACCTCTACACTGATGCAAAGGGCGAGTCGCACTTCCGCGACATCGAGGTCGCGCTTGACCAGACCCGTCCGCCCTTCAGTGTGTTCTCGAAAACGATGCCCGCCACCGGGATCATCTTCCGCCGCACCGACGGTGCCTATGATCTCGACTGGCACCCTGCCCCGCGCCGGCAGTACATCGTCAATCTCGACGGCGCCGTGAAGATCACGGCGAGCGACGGCGAGGCGCGCATCATCAACGCAGGCGAAATCCTGCTGGTCGAGGACACGTCCGGCAAAGGCCACAAGTCACAATCGGTCGACGGCAAGACCCGGCATTCGCTGTTCATTCCGGTGGAGTGAGCGGGGGTCTCCCCACACGTCATTCCCCGCCCAAACGCAGAGCGTTTGGGCTGAGGATGCGCCGAAGGCGCAGGCCCGGAATCCATAACCGCTGCAGGGAGTATGGATTCCGGGCTCGTGCTTCGCACGCCCCGGAATGACAGTCGTAGGATGGGTTGAGCGGAAGCGAAACCCATCAATGTCAGACAGAGCGATGGGTTTCGCTACGCTCAACCCATCCTACGGCGCCCGCGGCACGGCGTTGGCTTCCTGCCCGCTGGCGTTCGTGCCCGCGGCCTGCGGTGCAAGCTTCGCCGCCGCGGTCGCGATAGCCTGGAAGCGGACGCGATAAACGGCAAAATTTTCCGCGACGCGCTGCACGTAGTTGCGCGTCTCCGCGAGCGGGATGCGCTCGACCCAGTCGACCGGATCGACGTTTTGATCGCGCGGATCGCCGTGCGCCTTGATCCACTCGCGCACCCGGCCGCGTCCGGCGTTGTAGCCGGCGAACACCATGATGTGGCAGCCCTTGTACTCGGACAGCAATGCACTGAGCTCGGCCGCGCCCATCTGGGTGTTGTAGACGCTGTCGTTGACCATGCGATCCCAGTCGTAGCCGACGCCGAAGCGTTTCGCGGTGTCGCGGCCGGCTTCCGGCGTGACCTGCATCAGGCCTACCGCATCGGCCGACGAGCGGTCGCGCGGATTGAACGCACTCTCGGTGCGCGCCACCGCATAGGTCATGCTGCGGCCGATGTCAGGCGCGATCGGGGTGTGCTGCGGGATACCGATGGTCGGGAAGGCGTAAGGGTCGAGCGCGAGGCCACGCGCCAGCGCCGCTTTGCCGATCTCGAGCATGGAACGGGCATCGTTGCGCCTACCGGCAAGCTCGCCGAGCGCCGCCAGCAGTTGGGCGTCGTTGCTCTGCTCGCCGAGGCTCGCGAAAAAGCTCACCACCGTGTCGCGCTCGCCAACCTCATAGAGCATGTCGGCGGCATGGACGAGTTCGTCGGTCAGCCTCACGTCATGCGTCGGCTCGGCCTGCGGCGCCGAGCGCAGCGAGATCGAATCGACGCCGAGCTTGGCGCGGGCGAGCTGGCCGTAATAAGCGGTGGTGAAACGGGCCGCCGCTTCATAGTTGTTCCACATCGCCGCGCTGTCGCCGAGCGCTTCCGCGGCCCGGCCGCGCCAGTAGTTGGCGCGCGCCATCACGATCGGATCCGACGAGCCTTCATCGATGTGAGCGAAATGCTCGCGCGCCCCCTTGGCGTCGTTGAGGTAGCGCAGCGCGATCCAGCCCGACATGAAATGGAATTCGGCGCGATAGTTGTCGCTGGCCGGCACCGCCGCGGTACGCGACACGTCGTAGGCGGCCTGGAACTGGTTCATGTCGAGCAGCTTGCGCGCCAGCAGGCGCCGCGTCCGCCACCATTCGTCGGTGTCCTGCGCCGCCATGGTCGCCTGTGGCGCTTCGATCGTTGCGCGCGCGGCATCGACGATCTTGTTCTGGCGCATCAGCCAGTTGATGCGGCAGAGCGTGTAGCCGAGATCCTGTCGCGCGGATGCGGACACCTCGTTGAGCAGGCTTTCCGCCTTCTTCTCGTTGCCGTTGGCGGCGATGCAGGCCTTCACGATGGCGACGTCGTCGCTGCCGAGCCGCTGGGCGGCGCGCGATGCAGCCGACATATCCTTGGCGCCGATCCGCTTGTCCATGCGGGCGCGGTGGTCTTCGGGTCTGAGCAGATTGCGGAAGGCGTCGAGCACGTCGCTCTCGGTGCGGTCGGTCAGTTCGTCGGCGGCCCAGGCTTTGCGCACCTGACTTGCGGCTGCCTCAGAGGCGCCGCCCGCCAGCAGCGCACGGGCCAGCGCGAAGCGGCCCTTGGCGGTGAGCGGCGCATTGCCGATGAAACTGCGCACGGCCGCAGCGTCAGCCTTCTCCTGCCACAACCGCGCTTCGGCGCGGCGCCGCATCGCGTTGATGCCTGGCCAGCCGGGCTCGCTGGCAATGAACGCGACGTAGCGGCTGAAGCCGACGTCGGCATCCGGGTGACGCAGGATGAACCATTCGACGAGCTTTCGCGCAGTGGGATCAGCGATCTTCGCTTCGCTCGCAGTCGCGTCGGATGTCTTTCCCTTGCCCACCTGGTCGATGGCGTCGCGGACCAGCGCGAGGTCGCCGGTGAGCGGCGGAGCATCCGGCGCGCGTGCGGTGTCCTTCGGTGCGGACTTGGACGCGGACCTGGACGCAGACCTGGACTTTGCACCCGACCTGGCGTGCGCCGCGACGCGCGATGCCTTGCCGCCCTTGTGCGCGGTTTTCTGATGCCGCGCCGAAGAGTTGGATTTAGAGTCGGATTTCTTGGCGTGTTGATCCTGCTTGTGAGCGAGCTTGTTTTTGGCGGCCGCGAGCGCTTCGCCCGGCAGCGGCGTCAGCATCACCGACGTCAGCAAGCCAATCAGCGGCAGGAGCTGCCGCTTCATTCCGTGGTCACCAGCATTCGACCCCCGTCGAAAGGAGAGACTGACTGAACGCTTCGCGCAGCTTGCGCTACCAGTGATTCGGTATTGCCGCGAATTGTCGTAATGTCAAAGACAAACGTGGCGGAAAGTGGAAGCGAGCCCGGGCGAATGTACGAGAATGGGACATCGCAAGGCTTGTCACGCCATGGGTTCCCGCATTCGTGTGGGCGTAGCGCCGTAGAAAAAGGCAGCTTTGATCAATCGCCAGCGAACCGAGAAATCGCGATCGCCCTCCGGCAAGATCCAGATTGCGTGCAAGTGGTCCGGTAGAACCACTATTGCTTCGATCGAGAAGGGATGACGCAGACGCACTTCGCGGAAGGCGCGACGCAGCAGATCGATATGTTCAACCAGCAGCCGCTTTCGACGGTCCGCCAGATTGACCGTGAAGAAGAAACTCCCGCCTTCGACAAAGTTGCGGCGATAGCTGGTCATGTCGGAAGAGTAGCACGACGAGCCGAGAAGTGATGGGTTTCGCTACTCTACCCATCCTACCAAGTCATTCATTGCACGAACCGTAGGATGGGTTGAGCGAACGCGAAACCCATCGATGCGCCAAAACGAGAGCGATGGGTTTCGCAGCGCTCTACCCATCCTACGAAACCGCCAATTCCGGTGCCTGCCCGCCTTCCGCTGCGGCCGTTCCCGTGAAATGATGCCGCTCAAGCGGGCCGGCTTCTTGTGCCCGCACACAAAAATCGAGGGAGCGCACCATGAACAAGCGCGAGACGGCTGGCGCCGCAGGCCGCGCCAATACGCTGCCGGCCAAGAGCACCGCCGAGGTCGTGGTCGAGAGCATCATCGCCTCAGGGATAGACACACTTTATTGCCTGCCCGGCGTGCAGAATGATCCCCTGTTCGACGTGCTCTGGCACAATCAGAACAAGCTGCGGGTGATCCACTCGCGCCACGAACAGGGTGCGGCCTACATGGCGATGGGCGCAGCGCTTGCGACCGGCAAGCCGCAGGCCTGCTGCCTTGTGCCCGGCGTCGGTTTCCTCAATGCCGCGGCGGCGCTCGCCACCGCCTACTCCACCAATGCGCCGGTGCTGACGTTGCTTGCACACATCCCGCTGAACCAGATCGGCCGCGGCTATGGCGCGCTGCACGAGGTGGTCGACCAGACGCCGATCCTGCGTACCATGACCAAATACGCCGTGCGCATCGATACGCCGGCCGATGCACCGCACATGATGCAGGCCGCGCTGACCGAGCTGGCATCAGGGCGGCCACGGCCTGTCGGCGTCGAGGTGCCGACCGACGTGTGGGCCAACAAGGCGCCGGTGCCGACCCTTGCCGCAGCCGAGCCACGGCAGGCGCCGATCGACTGGGCGCTGATCGAGCAGGCCGCCGACATGCTCGCCAAGGCGGAGCGGCCGCTGATCATTGTGGCCGGCGGTGCGCAGGGTGCATCACGTGAAATCCGCGAACTCGCCGAGCGGCTGCAGGCGCCGGTGTCGGCGTCGCGCAACGGCCATGGCGTGATGGATGCGCGGCACGCGCTGTCGGTGCAAACGCCGGTCGCGCATCAGCTGTGGGCCAAGGCCGACGTCGTGCTCGCGATCGGCACCCGCATGCCGCGCTCCCTTACGCGTCTGGGGCACCGATGCGAAGCTGAAGATCATCCGCATCGACGCCGACTACGAGGAAATGAACCGCATCGCGCGGCCGACGCTTGGCATTGTCGGCGACGCCCAGGCAAACGTCGCGGCGCTGCTCGAGGTGCTGCCGAAGGCTCAGACGTCGCGCGCGATGACGGGCGAGCTTGCCGGCATGAAGGAGAAGTTCGTTGCCGACGTGAACCGGGAGCTGCCGGAACAGACCGGCTGGATCAAGGCGCTGCGCACCGCACTGCCCGAGGACGGCGTGCTGGTCGAGGAGATGACGCAGATCGGCTACGCCTCGCGCTTCGCGTTTCCGGTCTATAACCCGCGCAGCTATCTGACGTCGGGCTTCCAGGGCACGCTCGGCTGGGGCGTCGCTACCACCGTCGGCGTCAAGGCGGCGCTGGGCAACAAGCCGGTGGTCGGCATCAACGGCGACGGCGGCTTCATGTACACGATGCCGGAGCTTGCCACTGCCGTGCACTTCAAGATCCCGGCGGTGTTCGTGCTGTTCAACGACAACGCCTTCGGCAACGTGCAACGCACGCAGAAACTGCAGTTCAACGGGCATGTCATCGCGACCGACTTCACCAATCCGGACTTCGTGCGGATGGGCGACAGTTTTGGCGCGCTGGCGCTGCGGGCGAAGACGCCGGACGAACTGGTGAAGGCGATCGAAAAGGGACTCGCGACCAGCGACCGCCCAACGCTGATCGAGGTGCCGGTCAGCGCGATGAAGAGCCCGTTCCAGTTCATGGCGCTGGGCAAAGTCAGAGGCGCTTGAGGGATACGGTGACTCGGCGTCGTACATTGCCCGCTCATTCCCGCGAAAGCGGAAATCCAGGAGCGACCAACGTCGGCTCTTGTTGTGAGGCAAAGTCTGGGTCCCCGCTTCCGCGGGGACGAGCGGATGGAACATGAGCACCGCCCCGCGCGTCGATGTCGACCTCAAGGCGTTCTGGGACGACCCCTATCCGGCGCTGGCAAAGCTCCGGCGCGAGGCGCCGATTGCGTTTGTGCCGCAGCTCGGCTCGACCCTGTTCACGAAGCGCGACGATATCTTCGTCTACGAGAAGCAGATCGACGTGTTCTCGTCGCACCAGCCCGAAGGCTTGATGAACAGGCTGATGGGCCACAACATGATGCGCAAGGATGGCGAGGCGCACATGGCCGAGCGCCGCGTCATCTTCCCGTCGATCTCGCCGCGCACCGTGAGGGAACACTGGACCGCGCAGTTCCAGGCGCATGCCGATCGCATCCTCGACGCGCTCGAACCATCCGGAGCACATCGACTTCTGCCGCGACTTTGCGCTGCCGTTCTCGGCGGAGTGCCTGAAATCGATCACCGGCCTGACCAACATGCGCTTTCAGGACATGAATGCCTGGTCGCAGGCGATGATCGATGGCGTCGCCAACTATATCGGCGATCCCGCGGTCGAAGCGCGCTGCCATGCCGCGACCGCGGGCATCGATGCCGCGATCGATGAGCGTATCCCCCAACTGCGCGGCAAGGAAGACCTGAGCCTGCTCGGCGTGATGATGTCGTCAGGTATGCCGATGGAGAGCGTGCGCGCCAACATCAAGCTCGCGATCTCGGGTGGCCAGAACGAGCCGCGCGACGCGGTCGCCGGCTGCGTGTGGGCGCTGCTGACGCATCCGGAGCAGCTTGCGTTGGCGCAGTCGGGCAAGGTGCCGTGGCTCAACGTGTTCGAGGAATATGCCCGCTGGATCTCGCCGATCGGCATGTCGCCGCGGCGGATCGCAAAGCCGTTTGCGATCGGCGACATATCGCTTGAGGCCGAAGACCGCATCTTCTTCATGTTCGGCTCGGCCAACCGCGACGAAGCCCATTTCGACCGCGCGGAACAGTTCGACGTCAGCCGCGACGTCTCAAAGAGCATCGCGTTCGGCGCCGGGCCGCATTTCTGCGCCGGCGCCTGGGCGTCACGCGCCATGGTCGCCGACGTCGCGCTGCCGACGATCTTTTCGCGCCTGCATGGGTTGCGGCTGCGCGAAGGCGAGCCGGTGCGGATCGGCGGCTGGGCGTTCCGCGGGCTGCTCAACCTGCCGGTGACGTGGGATTCTTGAGCGGCACTGTGGCGGCTGGTCCTTTACCTCTCCCCGTTGGGGAGAGGTCGGACTGCGAAGCAGTCCGGGTGAGGGGGTGCCCACATCGAGAGGTCCGAACCCCTCACCCGCCGCGCTTCGCGCGTCGACCTCTCCCTATGGGAGAGGTGAAGGCCCAGTTCCTTACACAGGTTCCCACCAGAACAACAAACACGACGCGCGCCTCATTTCCTTTTCTTCTTCCGTCCCGTCATTGCCGCGAGCGGATCGTCATCGATGCGCTTCGGCTTGCCGGGACGACGCCAGACCACGCCCGGAAAGCCTTTCAGCGGCACCAGCGGCTCGCCGGTGTAGGCCCACTCCTGCAGCTCCTCGATGCCGATGTGGTAAAGCGGCTGCCGCCCGGTGCGGCTCTCGAACAGCGCGCGCGGGATGTTGATCATGTGCTTCGAGCGCGCGCGCTCGTAGAACAGCGGCGTGCCGCACACCGAGCAGAAGTTTCGCGCGCTGCCGTTGGTCTTGTCCTCGAAGCGTTTCACGAGGTCCGCACCCCTGATGAAGCGAAAGCGCTTCTTCCAGCTGCCGACATAGGTGGCGTAGGCCGCGCCATGGGCGCGGCGCGTCGCCTGCGTATGATCGTGCCAGGCCCAGAACGCCGGAAAGTCGATCTCGAAGCGCACCTTGCCGCACAGGCAGCGGCCGGCGGCCGGCTTCAGCGGCGCGATTTTTTTCGATTTCGTCTCGTCGTCGAACGCTTCGTCGAACGGCGGTTCGAACAGTGAAGGCGGCATTGGTCGATGATGACCAGAATCCTGCCGCCCCACAAGGCGCGCATGTCCCGGAAAAGTGGACACCGGTTTTCCGTCAAGGACATGCGCTGGAAAAGTCCGCTCCTACTCGCCCGGCGCTGCCCGCGCGGCGAGCTTGGCGAGGTTCATCTCATGCGCGCCCTTGTCGATCCGGTACCAGGTCAGCACCACGGTCGCCGCGATACCAAGCACGAAGGTCAGCGGCATCAGGATCCAGATCAGGTTGTGCATGATCTGCGGATCCAGCGTCGCCGGATCGGCTTTGGGCGGAAACGTCACCAGCGCCAGCAGGATGCCCGGCAGGATCGAGGCCACGCCGCTGATCAGCTTCTGCAGAAAGGTATCGGCGGCGAACAGCAGGCCCTCGGAACGCTTGCCGGTACGGACCTGCACTTCCTCGACAATGTCGGCAATCATCGAAGACACGATGATGAAGCCGGCGACGCCAAGCGCGATCTCGATAAAGCGGTCGGCCAGCAGGATCACGAGCTGCGCCGATGTGCCGGGAGGGGGCATCAGGCCAAGCAGTGCTGCGGCATAAACCAGGTTGCCCGTCACCACGGCGGCCAGAAACACGGCGACGCAGCTCTGCCGCTTGCCGAAGCGGCGCGCCAGCGCCGGCGCGAACAGCGCGGCGGCGAAACTGGCCGGCAGCGAGATCAAGTTCCACCACAACAACTTTTCCGACGGCAGCTGCCAGAAATAAGTGCCGACATAGACCCGCAAGCCGTCGTTGACGCCGCGGTTGATGCCGTACACGAGGCCGGAGATCGCGATCACCAGAAAATTCCAGTTCGACAGCGTCGAGGCGATGCCGCGGAAGGTCGCCGCGATCCCGGCATCGCGCGCCGGCGCCGCCGACAACCTCGGAATCTGCCGGCGCGTGCCAAGCGCGGAGATGAAGATCGCGATCATCATGATGACGGCGATGGTCGCGCCGAGCGGCGCGTAGCCGGCGCGATTGAGCTGGCCGAACGGATGCTCCGGCCGACGATTTCAGGAACACACCGTAGGTCAGCACGGTCATGATCCCGGCGCCGAAGGTGAAGAAGAACCAGCGAATGCTCACGAGGTTGGTACGCGCGTGATAGTCGTGGGTCAGCTCCGGCAAGAGCGCGCTCGACGGTATTTCGTGCAGCGTGATCAGGAAGCGCGTCGCGATCGCAAACACGATCAGCCAGATCAGGAGCTCGGTCTGCGACATTCCGGACGGCGGCGCCCACAACAGCGCAACCGCGATCGCGAGCGGCACCGCAACGCCGTAGAGATAAGGGTGGCGCCGGCCGAGCCGCGTCCGCGTGTGGTCGGACATGTAGCCGACCACCGGATCCCACACCGCTTCGAGCACGATCGAGCCGGCAAGCACTGCGCTCACGGCGGCAGCGGGCAATCCGAGCACCTGGTTGTAGAACAAGAGCAGCAGATTGAGCAGCTGCAGCTTGGCGCCGAACGCGATGGAGCCCATGCCGTAAGCGAGCCGCGTGATGCGATTGGGGATCATCGCGCCGAGCCTGATTTCGGGTGCGCGATGTGGTGGCGCGGCTGGTGTCGCAAGCAACGTCTCCCTGTCGGTTGTGGTCGATGGAGCGGCCGATATTTTCGGCGGGTTCGGCCTGAAGATCTGGCGTCAACGTAGGATAGCGCAAAAGAGTCAGTCAATTCGCGATTGCTCTGAGTTTGCTCGGTTTTGCGCCTGACCCGCGCGGTGGCAGTGCACTCCGCCTTGACAGCGCATTCCAGCTGAAATCCGCGCTTCGTGCCGGCTGCAAAGGCCGCGTCCGGCGCGCGCGCGAACCGTGACGGAACGCCGCCCACCGACGATCGCTCAGTTTCGGGGATCGAACGCATGCCGCTCCGCACGACCGGCGATCACCTCTGTGGCGATCGCGCGGCTGTTCATCCAATCGGAGGACGAATGGTCTTGCCTCACGGCTTAAGTACGGCGAGCGATCCTCGTGTCGTTGAGACGAGCCCCGATCGCAAACTCTATTCATTTGAAAGGTCGATGCGATGCCTCATGTTGGAAGCTGCTTTTGCGGCGCAGTTGAGCTTGAATGTGTCGGGTGCGCCTGAGGCGATGGGCTATTGCCATTGCCGCTCCTGCCGGTCGTGGTCCGGCGGGCCTGTGAACGCCTTCAGCCTGTGGAAACCGGAGAACGTGCGCGTCAGGTCCGGGCAAGGAACACGTCGCGACATACCAGAAGAGCGCGCTCAGCCAGCGCCAGTACTGCTCGAAGTGCGGCGGACATTTGATGACCAACCATCCGCCGCTCAAGCTGGTGGACGTGTTCGCGGCGACGATCCCCACCCTCGCCTTTGCGCCGGGCGTGCACGTCAACTACGCCGAGACCGTGCTGCCGATGCATGACGGCCTGCCCAAGCTGAAGGATTTCCCGAAAGAGTTCGGCGGCACCGGCGAAACAGTGCTGGAATAATTTGCCCACCTGAGTGTTCAACGCGCGCCGGTTTGGCGCGCGTTTTTGTGCGCACGAAAGTTCCATTTGCTCGCTCACGAATATGTGAGTCCGGCATTGGCACGACAACACGCGGCGTCGTCCAATCGCATGAAGCAAAGCAGTGATTGCGGCGGCACTCTGCATCCTCACCTCGCGGGTGGGCGCGTGGAGAGACGACGAATGACCTTACGACTGGTTTATTCACGGCCAATAGCGGACTACGTCACGAACGACCGGCCGCAGGCATCGGCGCAACCTGCGTTGCTTCCGCGGCTTGGCGCGCCGGTTGCTTGATGCCCTGCGGTACTCGCGCGCCAAGGCGGCGATGCGGGAACTGCGCCGCTACCAACACCTCATCCACAAAGACGGCGACGCCGACAAGACCTGACGCTACTTGCTGCGGCACCTGAGCGGCATCCTCCGAACGGATGACATCCGTGTTGCAGGCCTCCTCCGAACGGAGGAGGCCTGTCGGCGTTTGCGCGCATCGCGCAAGTGACGCCGCTTCGCGCGCTTACGCGGCCTCGACAGCGGCCCCGCGCGCACTGTGCATCAAATCACATCGACATCGATGGTCGTTGCTTAAGCCTCGCACTCGGGCGCGCGCCAAACGTCTCGCGCTTCAGCAACAGGATGACACACCATGTCCGACGATTTCAGTTCCAACACTTCGACATCAGGCACGATCGCGATCGGCAGCTCGAGCCTCGGCAACATCGAGCGCGCCGACGATCAGGACTGGTTCAAGGTCCATCTGCGCGGCGGCGTGATCTACCGGTTCGATGCCATCGGCGGTGGCTCGCAGCCGATCGACGACACCACGCTGCGCATCTTCGACAGCGCCGGCAACGACACCGGCTTCTTCAACGACGACGCCAACAACAGCTTCTTCGCGGAACTGTTCTTCTCGCCGCGAACCGACGGCGACTACTTTGTCGACGTCGGCGGATTTGCCACCGACACTGGTACCTATCAGGTGTCGGCGACAACAGATGATTTTGCCGCCGGCACTTCAACCAGTGGAAGCGTCTCGGTCAATGCCGGACCGGCGCGGGGCAACATCAATCAGCCGACCGATGAGGACTGGTTCGCGGTCGATCTGGTCGCCGGCACGCATTATGACGTTCGCGCCGCCGGCGCCGCTGGCCCGACGACATTGCGCGATCTGACCGGGCGCGTGTTAGCTCCTGACGTCATCACCGACTTCGCCGCGCCCTACACTGGCCGCTATTACGTCGATGTGGCCGGCCTCGCCCAGGGGGCTGCGACCATTCAAACCGGGCCCTACACGGTCGACGTCGTCACGTCGCATGCCAACGGCGACTTCAACGCGAATGGCCGCTCCGACATGCTCTGGCGCAATGCCAATGGCGAGCTTGCCCAGTGGAGCATGGACGGCGGCAACATCACGTCCGGCGGCGATGTGACCTACAACGGTCTGCAGGTGCGGCCCGACGCATCGTGGACCATCGCCGCGACCACCGATTTCAACTTCGACGGCAACGCCGACGTGCTCTGGCATGGCCCGACCGGCGAGCTGGTCGTCTGGATGATGGACGGTTCGACCATCACCTCCAGCGGAGCGGTGACCCTCAACGGCGCACCACAACAGCTCGACTCGTCCTGGAGCATCGCCGCTGTCGGCGACTTCAGCGGAGGCGCCGAGGGCAATGAAAGCCGCTCGGTGCTCTGGCGCAACAGCACGACCAACCAGCTGCTCGAGTGGGAGGTCATTGGATCGAGCATCGTCACCGAATTCACGCCTTTCCGGCGCCGGACAAGTCCTGGAGCGTCGCCGGCGTCGGCGACTTCGACGGCAGCACCTCGGACGACATCGTATGGCGCAGCACGAGCGGCGAAGTAACGATGTGGCAAATGTCGGACACCGAGATTCAGGAGAGCCACGACGTGACCTCGGGCGGCACGCCGGTTCGCGTCAACTCGTCGTGGGCCATGGTCGGGGTCGGCGACTTCAACGACGACGGCAAGGCCGACATGCTCTGGCGCAGCGCGAGCGGCCAGATCGCCGAATGGCAGATGAACGGCTCGGCAATCGCATCGAGCGGATTCGTCACCGCGCAGGGCACCGTTGTCGCGCCTGATGCGTCCTGGCACATCGTGCAGATCGGCGATTTCAACGGCGACGCAAAGTCCGACATCCTCTGGCGCAGCGACAGCGGCGCCATGGCGGAGTGGCTGATGAACGGCTCGCAGGTCGCAGCCTCGGTGACGCCGAGCCTCGCCAATATCCCGATCCAGCCGGACGCCAGCTGGCAGACGCAGGCCAAGCCGACCCAGTTCATCTGAGCACTGAAGGGCCCGGCCCGCGCAAGCGCGGCCGGGCACCTCACCCATCCCCCTCAATTCACGCGAGCGCCAGGCGCCTCGCTATCATAAAGGAGGCCGACAATGGCCGACGATTTTCGCGGAGACATCCACACCGACGGCAAGGTCGCCGTCAACGGCTCGATCGACGGCCGCATCGATGCGGCAGGCGATCACGACTGGTTCAAGGTGCAGCTGCAGGCCGGCGTCAAGTATCGGTTCGAGACACTGGTGACGAGCAGCAGCACCTTTTTCCTGTTTCCAATCATGCGGCTGTTCGACGGCACGGGACAATATACCGGCCTGTCGAACGACGGCGCCAACGATTCGATAAATGCCGAATTCTTCTTTCAACCTGTCGTTTCGGGGAT
Source organism: uncultured Alphaproteobacteria bacterium (assembly GCA_963763485.1). Lineage (GTDB taxonomy): Bacteria > Pseudomonadota > Alphaproteobacteria > Rhizobiales > Xanthobacteraceae > CAWCKS01. The sequence continues at coordinate 596,600 of CAVXOW010000006.1, forward strand.
CTACTTCGTCGATGTCGAGCAACGCGATGCCGTGCAGATCACGGGGACCTATACGCTCTCGGTCACGACGGACGATCTTGCCGCAGGCACATCAACCACTGCCGAGGTCGTTCCCGACAAGCCCCCGGTCGCGGCCACAATCGAAACGGTGGGCGATCATGACTGGTTCAAGGTGTTGCTGTCCGGCGCGCATCACTTCGTGCTGCGCGAGAGCGGCGCGAGCTCCGGAGCCGGCACGTTGCAGGATCCATTGCTCACATTGATGGGCTTCCCGCCCTCCAATGGCGTCAGCACGCTCGATCCTCCGCTGATCAAGATCGCGCAGGATGACAACAGCGGGCCCGGATCTGATGCGCGCATCGACATCACGACCACCGGCCTCTTCTCGTCGTTTTATCTCGATGCCGGCGCCGCCAATGGCGGTACCGGCACGTACAGCGTCAGCGTCACGACCGCCGACGGGCTGATCGGTCTTTCCAACGTTCTCTGGCGCAACGACTCCGGCCGGATCGTCGACTGGAACATCAACGATGGCAGAATCGCTTCATCGGGCGACCTGACCTTTAACGGCACAGCGGTGCGGCCCGACAGCTCGTGGTCCGTCGCCGAGGTTGCCGACTTCAACAACGACGGCAATGCCGACGTTATGTGGCGTAACACCAGCGGCGAGCTGATCGAGTGGACGATGCAGGGATCGGCCATCACCTCGAGCGCCGAAGTCACGCTGAACGGCGCCGCCGTTCGGCCTGACGCGTCCTGGTCGGTCGCCGGCGCCGGCGACTTCAACGGCGATGGCAAAGCCGATCTGCTGTGGCGCAACGCCAACGGCGAACTGGTGAGCTGGATGATGGACGGATCCGCGATCAGCGCCAGCGCCGACGTCAAGTCGGGCGGCACCGTGGCGCGCCCCGACGCCTCGTGGAGCGTCGCCGGCATCGGCGACTTCAACGGTGACGGCAAGGCCGACGTGCTATGGCGCAATGCCAGCGGCGAAGTCACCGCCTGGCTGATGAATGGCTCATCGATTGCCGACAGCGGCGACCTGAAATCAAACGGCACGCCGATCCGTCCCGATGCCTCGTGGAGCATCGCCGGCATCGGGGATTTCAACGGTGACGGCAAGGCCGACGTGTTGTGGCGCAATGCCAGCGGCATGCTGGCGGAGTGGCAGATGGACGGCACAGTGATCGCGGCAAGCGGCTTCCTCGACCTCGCAAGGCGCCGTGGTCGCACCCGACGCCTCCTGGCACATCGTCCAGATCGGCGATTTCAACGGCGATGCCCAGTCGGACATCCTCTGGCGCAATGATAATGGCGCCGTGGCCGAGTGGCAGATGAACGGATCGCAGATAACGGGCACAACGATGCCTGCGGCTGGCGGCCTCGACGGCAGCTGGCACGCCCAGATCAAGCCGACCAACCTCGGCTAGTGGGCGGTTGGAAATCACCGGCCTCGCGCAGCAAAACGGCCCAACCCGGTCGACCCGGGTTGGGCCTCGATGTTGGCAGAAGCTAAAGTGCCTACGACGGATGTCGTGTCTCTCGTTTGGAATTTGAGCGTCCTTGACGGTACGCTCGCCCGCGCTGGGTCTTATTTCTTATATAATGGCGCAACCTGGAGCGAGACGGGTTCTGGTCTGGTTAATGCTTGCTGAAAAGCCCACAACTTCGTGCGCCGGTGATGGCTGCTCGTGCGGGCCGCCGCCGCTCGTTCTCCCGCCCAGCCCCGGTTCCGTAAACCGCTCCGCGCTAATTCGGGAAGCGTTCCAGCTCGAATGGTCGACCATCGGATGGATGACGATCGAGGCCGTGGTTGCGTTAGCTTCGGCATGGCTAGCGGGAAGCGTTGTTCTGGCCGCGTTCGGGCTGGACAGTCTGATCGAACTGGCATCGGCGGGAGTGCTGCTCTGGCGCCTGTCGGTTGAACTTCGCCATGGACAGCGGTTTTCCGAGGATGCCGAGCGCATCGCCAGCCGGATCAGCGGTGGTTTGCTGTTCGCCCTGGCGGCCTATGTGACGATTGCCGCCCTGTGGAGCCTGTGGAGCGGCCGAGGGGAGCAGTTTTCGTGGCCCGGATTTATTGTCGCGCTGATCGCGATCCCGGCTATGCGCTACCTTGCCCAACGCAAGATCGCAGTCGCAGAACAGATCGGAAGCCGTGCATTGCGAGCCGATGCGATGGAAGCCGTAACCTGCGGCTGGTTGTCGTTTGTCGTGGTGATCAGCCTCGCCGCCCAATGGGCGTTCGATGCATGGTGGATTGACGGCGTAGCCTCACTCGCGATCGTATGGCTGCTGGTCAAGGAAGGGCGGGAAGCGTGGTTGAATGAGGAATGTGGCTGCGGCTGAAGATGATTGGATGCGCCGAGCTGCGACGGGAAGCGCGGGCTGCCGTGATCGGCTAGCGCAAAGGTCAGCGGAAGCCGGGCAAGGACGCGGTTCTGACAAGAAAGATAATGCAAACAGGTCGCAGATCATGAGCCGCTTCTGGAGTTCGGTCGTCCACAACCTGTCGCCATACGTTCCTGGCGAGCAGCCAAAGCTGGATGGCATCGTCAAGCTCAACACCAACGAGAATCCTTATCCGCCTTCGCCGCATGTCCTGGCTGCGATCGCTGCTGCAACGGATCGTCTGCGCCTCTACCCCGATCCGCGCGCGTCCTCTCTGCGCGAGGCGATCGCGGCCCGCTACGATGTTGCGCCGGAGCAGGTGTTCGTCGGCAACGGCTCGGACGAGGTTCTGGCCCATACCTTCCAGGCGCTGCTGAAGCACGAGGCGCCGCTGCTGTTCCCCGACATCACCTACAGCTTCTACCCGGTCTACTGCCGCCTCTACGGAGTCCGTTACGAGGAGGTGCCGCTTGATGCCGCAATGAGGGTACAGATCACCGACTACCGGCGGCCAGGCAGCGCCATCTTGTTGTCCAACCCAAACGCGCCTACCGGCATTGCGCTGCCGCGTGATGCGATCGAAGCGCTGGTGGCCGAACATCCCGACCAGCTGGTGGTCGTCGACGAGGCTTACGTCGACTTCGGCGCCGAGAGCGCGGTACCGCTGGTTTCGCGCCACGACAATCTGCTTGTCGTCCAGACCTTCTCCAAGTCGCGGGCGCTGGCCGGACTAAGGGTTGGCTTTGCCATCGGCCAGCGCCCTCTGATCGAGGCGCTGGAACGGGTGAAGGACAGCTTCAATTCCTACCCGCTTGATTGCCTCGCCATCGCCGGTGCGGTCGCAGCCATCAAGGACGAGGCATGGTTTCAGGAGACGCGCAAACGCATCATGGTTAGCCGCGAAATGCTTGTCCGCAACCTTTCCGAGCTGGGCTTCGACGTTCTGCCGTCCCAGGCCAATTTTGTTTTCGCGCGCCATCGCAGCCGCAGTGGCAGAGATCTCGCTGCCCGGCTTCGCGAGCACGGCATTCTGGTGCGACATTTCCAGAAGCCCCGGGTCGAAGACTTCCTGCGCATTACCGTCGGCACGGACGAGCAGTGTGGGCACCTGATTGCGGTGGCGCGGAGCTTGATCTGATTGATTCCGCAGGCGGGCCGCGGACTCACAGGTCTGACGGCGCGCTGATTTATTCAGGCAGCCCCGCCCTGCGAAGATGGTCAATGAAATGGCCTGGTTGATAACGATGCGCCCCACCTAACCATTCGGAAATCCGGGAATTGGGCTCAAGCCGGAGCAACTGGCCGGCGGCAACCCTCGCTTCGTCGTCGCGACCGAGATGCGCCAGCGCGACTGCGCGGGTGTGAGACGCGGACGCAAACTGATCGTTCTCACGAATGGCCTTTGTTGCGGCCGCAACGGCGGCCTCGACGCGATGCAATGAAATGCAGGTAAATGCAATTTTCTGGCAGCACAATTTGGTGCCAGCCTCCGTTAAATTCGGGCTAAATGTGTTGCGCCTTCGCGCCGGAGCGAAATGCGGGTTTGTCCGCTCAGCAGTAATTCCCGGCCGCATACACAATGACCGTCGTGGTCAATCACGCGGGCAGGTGTTTCAAAGGATTGGTCCTGGAGATCCGTCAGGCCGACTGAGCCCATCCAGAGTGTGAGTGAGCCACGTCATGTTGACGAAACGTGATCTGTGTATCGCCACCCTGAGCGCGACTGCCTTGTTGCTGCCCTCGGGGGCCGCAAGGGCGCAAGCGCGGCGCCCCAATGTCATTGTCATCCTCGCCGACGATCTCGGAAATGCCGATCTCGGCTATCGCGGCAGCGATATCAAGACACCGAATATCGATAAGCTCGCACGCGACGGCATGCGGCTGGAATCGTTTTACGGAATGCCGGTCTGCACGCCGTCGCGTGCGGAATTGATGACCGGGCGCTACGCTATGCGTTATGGCTTGCAGACGCTTGTGATTTTTCCCAGCCACACTTTCGGGTTGCCGACAGACGAACGTACGCTCCCGCAGGCATTGAAGGACGTCGGATACCAGACAGCGATGGTCGGCAAATGGCATCTCGGACATGCGGATCGAAAATTCTGGCCGCAGAATCGCGGCTTCGATCATTTCTATGGAAACCTCGTCGGCGAAGTGGACTATTTCTCCAAGGAACGGGGCGGACTGGTCGACTGGCAGCGCGATGGGCGGTTCATCAAGGAAGACGGATACTTTACGACCTTGATTGGCAATGAAGCGGTGAATGTCATAGCGACGCATGACACGTCCAAACCGCTGTTCCTCTATGTTGCGTCGCTCGCGCCTCACGCGCCCTATCAGGCGCCTCAGGCTGACATCGACGCCTACAAGAATGCGGCCGGAGATGTGCATCGGCACGCCTATTCCGCGATGATCACCGACCTCGACACCCAAGTCGGGAGGATCGTTGCCGCGCTAAGGCAAAAGAACATGCTCGACAACACCCTCATCATATTCAGCAGCGACAATGGCGGCGCCACGAGCGCGTTGTTCGCAACCGGAGCGAGGTCTCCGGAAGAGCGAGGCGAAAGCGGCGGCCTCGAGCTTGGTGCAAAGCCCCCGGCCTCGAACGGCGATCTTCGCGGCGGCAAGGGTTCGCTGTACGAAGGCGGCGTTCGGGTGCCGACCATCTTCTATTGGCCCGCCAGGCTCAAACCGGGCATCGTCAACGAGCCATTGCACATGGTGGATGTCATGCCGACGGTGCTGGCGCTTGCCGGAGCGAAGGGCAGCGCGGACCACCCGTTTGATGGCAAGGACATCTGGCCGACTTTGGCGGAGCAGCGCGCCTCACCGCATGACGACGTCTTGATCAATGTTGAGGCCTTCCGCGGCGCGATCCGCAAAGGCAACTGGAAGCTTGTCAAGATCGCGCTGTTTCCGGGAAAGACCGAGCTGTTCGATCTCGCGAAGGATCCAGGTGAGCGAAACAATGTCGCGGAGCAGTTCCCCGAAGTCGTGAATGATATGGACGCGCGGCTCGTCGCCTATGCCAGGGAAATGAAGCCGAGCGAGTGGATCAAGTCCCAGCCGGCCTTCCTTGGTGCGCAAGGCAAGACGATCTTCGATCCGGATTTCGACATCGACGACAGCGGCCTGCCGCGTGAGAAGGTACGGCTTCCGAAGTGATAGCACGCCGGAAGGTGCGACTTCCGCTTTAGATCACTCGTGACCGGGGCGCGCCACGAGCGCGCCCCGCCATGTCCGATGTGCCGCCGAAAAGCGGAAGCAAGCTCGGAGCTAACCCGCGAGCGGTGAGGCGTAGCCGGCGACCAGCTTGATCAAGTCGGCCTGGCGGCCGGCGCCGGTCTTCTCGAACAGCCGGCTGAGGTGCGTCTTGATCGTGGTCTCGGCGACGCCGAGGCTTTCGGAAACCTCGCGCACGCCGCCCTCTTCCACCATCGCCAGCAGGACCCGCAGTTCGGCCGGGGTCAGCCGATAGGTTCGCGCGATGATCTCGGGCCGCAGCGTCCCTTCCAGCGACGCCTTGCGCACGAACAAGGCGGCCGCCGCGGCGCGCGGACCGCGGCCGAACCGGCTGTGCTCGGCCGCAAGCGGCAGGATATGCGCGACGTGGCGAGCGCCGTCGCTGTCGGTCAAGGCCAGCGCGACCTCGGCGCCCGCCGACTCCGCGGCCGACGCCAGAGTCGCGCGCAACGTCTTGTCGCCCTCCGCGTCGGCGACCATCAGCCGTCCGTCGATCACGCGCAGCAGCTCACCCGCCCTGAGAATATCGTGGCCGGCCGCATTGGTGTGAACCAGACGTCCGCACATATCGATCAGAAAGGCGCCGGCGCCAAAGCCGTCGAACGCATCCTTCAGCGTCAGCGCCTCGGCCTGGTTGAAATCCACCGCCCGGCTGATCATCATGGCCCGGCGGATGTGCGGCACGACCATCCGCATGGACTGGCGCGTCGTGTCATCGGCGACGCCGTGCCGTTCGTGACGGAAGATGCCGAACAGCGCGACGTCGGTCCCGGTCTTGTCGATGACAGCTCCGACAAAGTCGACCAGCCCCTGCGGCTGCACCCACTCCTTGTAGAACTGCGTCCGCTGGAATTCCTCGTACGGCAGGAGATCGGCGACCGCGAGCGGCCGCTCGAGCTCGCCAAAGTAGTGGCCGATCGTGAGCGGATCGAGCGCGGCATAGCGGGTTGCATAAAGCTGCAGATAGTGCGGATCGGCGCCGTGCTCATGGAATAGACAAACGCGGCGCGCGGTCGGATCTTTCGAGATCAGCACCGCTGCCGAAGCGCCGATGAACTCCGCGGCGTGATTGAGAACTCCGCGCCAGAGCGACGGGTCAAGAGTTGCATCGTAGATGTGGCCGATGAGGTGGGTCAGTCTCTGATTTCCAGACATATAGTAGCTCACTCAAGACGTCGCAGGCAAAAGCAAACCATCGCCTGCACATGGTCTTGCCCCAAATACAGCAGCGGATGTTTTCGATATGTGATGCGGATTACATGTGAGACGCAAACGTGATCACAAATGACGGAGCAACGCGATTCGCGTCGAACGACATGTTTGGTATTTCCGGATTGTGTCCGCGCAAGGATCGGCGACGGAATCGAATTTCGTTTTGACTAGAGATTTAACGATCGCACTGTGCGACGGACGCAGGCACGCTCTCAGAAGCATGTTGCCGACGGAATGGAAATCGAAAAAAATTTTCGCGAGCGCGGAATAATTATCCGTCGGAGTCACGTTGATTGTCCGCGTCGGCATGCCCGGCGACTCCAACGTGATGCGAACCGTGATGTGGTGCGCTGACTTGCACAATGCTACTCAACGCGAGACATTATATAGAACCTGGCGGCATCCTCGCCGCGCGGCAGGTGACGTTTTCGGCCGGCGCGGCCGTGACGGCGCGGCTTGAGGAATATCAAGGACAGCGACACAGTCCTCGGGTTCGCTCAACGCAGATGCGACGGGAGGCGTGACATGATCCATCGCTCGTTCAGTGACAGGCTGGCGCATATGCTCGAGCGCGCAGGGCTCGCCATGGCCGGCGCCGCATGCGGACTGTTCGTTGCAGCCTATATGGCGCGCACTCAGGTCGAGATCCTGTCTGCGGCCTGGCTGATCCTTGCCGTCATGATTGTCGGCGCGCTCGGCTTCTACCTCGGCGTCGACGTGCCACCTCCGGCGAACCCGCCCAGGGAGGGCGAAGGTCCGGACCGCGTGGAAATCCTGAGCGCTGCGGGTACCTTCCTCGCCGCGTTGATGACACTCGTCTCGGTCGCCGTCGTGATACTGGATATCTATCCGCGCCTGTTCTGGCCGGCGATCATCCTGCTCGGCTGGCTGATCGGCGCGATCCTGCAGATTGCAGCCGGCATCATCGCCCGCATTCGGGCCTGACACCGCGGCAACACGCGCGCCTTCCGGCGCAATTTGCAGGCACGGAGCCCGCCGACCTATCTTGCGCACAGCGGGACCCTGAGACACTATTCCTCGCCTTTTGCAAACGTCGGGTTCTTACCAGTGACCGCGCCGCCGCGCTCGCGATTTTGCCTGCTGCTTGTGAAGCCGTCCCACTACGATGATGACGGTTACGTCATCCAGTGGCTGCGCTCGCCGATCCCGTCGAATTCGCTGGCTTCGCTGTATGGCATCGCCAAGGATTGCGCCGAACGCGGCGTGCTCGGCCCCGACGTCGAACTCGAGATCCATGCGTTCGACGAGACCAACACGCGAATCCGCCCCGGCCGTCTCGCCGCCATGATCCGTGCCGCGGGCAACGGCATGGTGATGCTGGTCGGCGTGCAGTCCAACCAGTTTCCGCGTGCGCTCGATATTGCGCGTCCGCTGCGCGATCAGGGCTTTCAGGTCGGCGTCGGCGGCTTCCACGTGTCCGGCGTGCTGAGCATGCTTGATGGCGTCGATCGCGATCTCGACCGAGCGCGCGCGATGGGTGTCGCGCTGTTTGCCGGCGAAGCCGAAGGTCGGCTGGATGACGTGCTGCGCGACGCTTGTGCGGGAAAGCTCAAGCCACTCTATAACTATATGAATGACCTGCCGGCGATCGAGGGCGCCCCGATCCCGCTGATAGCCGCCGAGCGCGTGCAACGTACCGCCGGCGGCACCACAAGCTTCGACGCCGGCCGCGGCTGCCCCTATCAATGCTCGTTCTGCACCATCATCAATGTGCAGGGCCGCAAGTCGCGCCGCCGCTCGCCTGAAGACATCGAGAAGATCGTTCGCGTCAACCAGGCGCAGGGCCTGCACGAGCTTCTTCATCACCGACGACAATTTTGCGCGCAACTCGGACTGGGAGGCGATCCTCGATCGCCTGATCCATCTGCGTGAGGCCGACGGCGTCAAGAGCAGCTTCATCATCCAGGTCGACACGCTCTGCCACAAGCTGCCGAACTTCATCGACAAGTGTGCGCGCGCCGGCGTCAAGCGCGTTTTCATCGGGCTCGAGAACATCAATCCCGACAACCTGCTCGGCGCCAAGAAGCGGCAGAACAAGATCACCGAATATCGGAAGATGCTGCAGGCCTGGAAGGCGACCGGTGTCATCACCTATGCCGGCTACATCCTCGGCTTCCCGAACGATACCATCGAGTCGATCCTGCACGATATCGACGTCATCAAGCGCGAGCTGCCGGTCGACCTGCTCGAGTTCTTCTATCTGACGCCGCTGCCGGGCTCGGAAGACCACCAGAAGCTGTTCAGGGCCGGCGTCGCGCTCGATCCCGACATGAACCGCTACGACCTCAACCATGTCTGCACCGCGCACTCAAAGATGTCGCGCGCGGAATGGGAGAAGGTTTATGCGCTGGCCTGGCAGCGCTACTACACCGACGAGCATATCGAGACGCTGCTGCGGCGGGCGCTCACCACCAGGATCAACGCCAGCAACGTCCTGTTCCTGATCACCTGGTTCAAGGGCTCGATCGACATCGAGAAGATCCATCCGCTGGAATCGGGCTTTCTGCGGCTGAAATTCCGCCGCGACCGTCGCCCGGAACGGCCGCGCGAGGCAATATGGGTGTTCTATCCGCGCTACTTGAGCGAAATCGCCGTCAAGACCACGAAGTGGATCACACTCTATTTCCGGCTGCGCCGCTTCTATCTCAAGGGCAAGTACGATCCGAAGCGCTTCGCCTATACCGACGTCGCGATGAGTGCCTGGGATGACAGCGACGGCGAGCATGAATTGTTCGGCAGCGACGCGGCGAAGGCCTTTGTCGAGCGGCAGCGGCACATGAAGAATGTCCGCGACCGTGCCACCGGGGCCCTGCCCGTCGCCGGCGGCTGAAACCCGGCATGCCGACCACACCCGTCCTCATCGCGCAAATCTCCGACCTGCACATCAAGCGTCCCGGACAGCGTGCCTATCGCCGGGTCGATACCGCGGCCGCCCTGCAGCACTGCATCGAGGCGCTGAATGCGCTGCGGCCGCGCCCGGACCTTGTCGTCATCAGCGGCGATCTGGCCGACAGCGCCGCCGCGGACGAATACGAGCATCTCAAGCACCTGCTTGCGGCGCTGCAACTGCCGTTCGTCACCATCCCCGGCAACCATGATTCCCGCGAATTGATGCGCGCAGCGTTTGCCGGCCAAAACTACGCCGCGATGACCGGCGCTCTCAACCAGACGCTTGAACTTGGTGAGCTCGATATCATCCTGCTTGATTCAAGCGTGCCGCGGCACCCACATGGCGAGCTCGACCACGCTACGCTGCGCTGGCTCGACGCGACACTCGGCACATCCGAGCGGCGTCCCGCGCTGTTGTTCCTGCATCATCCGCCGTTCGCGACCGGCATCGCCCACATGGATCGGCAGAACCTGCGCAATGCCGACGATCTGGCAGCGGTCGTGCGCCGTCACAAGCGCGTGCGCCTGATCGCTTGCGGGCATGTCCATCGCGCGACCTTCACGACCTTCGCCGATGTGCCGACCACGATCTGCCCGGCGCCCAATCACGCCGTTGATCTCGACCTCACCGAGGCCCGTCCGCCGTCGTTCAAGGTCGAACCGCCGGCGTTCCATCTGCACGCGTGGTTCGAAGACGATGCTTTCGGCACCGTCGTCACTCACACGGTGCCGATCGGACAATTCGAGGGACCACATCCCTTCTTCGGCGCTGACGGCAAGTTGCTTTGAACCGCGCTCGCCCTAGCTTGCCTGAAAAGCCTGGCTTGCCTGAAAAGAGCGCAAATCGGCCGGCAAGGCCGGTCCGGGATCGCAGCTGATCTTGACGCGGCGATGAAGGCTGGCGATCCTTGATCACGGCGGCGATTGAGGGGCATGGGCAGTCGCCGTCGCAACAAGAAGATGACCGGACGCCTTACATCCGGCGCGGAGCGCGATCGCCACGTCGATCCTGGTGGCATCGCACGTCGGCAGGACAGCTGGTCGATCCGATATCGGCCACATCCTGACGCGGAGCTTCAGTGCGACCAGGGTTGGGAGGGACCATGCAGACCATCTTTGACTCGCGCACGCTGCCGGCAGCCAAGCGCTACAAGGCCTGGCAGGACGCCATTTGCGAAATCTATTTTCAGGTCGACTGCACGCCCGAAGAGCGCGACGACTACGATGGCCTGGTGCGCGAAGCGCGCTTCGGCCCGCTGATCCTGACCGACACGCTATCGGCGCCGCAAGTGGTGCTGCGGCAGAACCGTCATATCTCCAGGCTGGACAAGGATTGCTACATCCTGGGCCTGCCGCAATACGGCCGTGGCGGCCTTTGCCAACGCGACGCCTCGTTCACCATGCATACCGGCGCCGCCGGGCTGTTCTATGCCAGCGAGCCGTATGATCTGCGCGGCAAGGCTCCAGTCCGGGCATTCTGGATGGAAATCCCGCAACGCCTGCTCGCCAGCCGCTTCAGTTCGGGCCGCGCGCCGGTCAACACGATGCTCAATGTCGAACGCGGCCTCGGCCGTATCGCCGCCGAATTTTGCAACACGCTCGCCGCGGAAAGCGCACTCCTCGACGACGAGGCGCGCGCAAAGCTCGGCGACGAGTTCCTTGACATCCTGGCGGCGGCGGTGGACGCCGGATTTGACCGCGAGCCGACCGGCGAGAAGACGGTCCGCAAGGCGAGGCTCCGCTCGGTGAAAGCCTATATCGACGCCCACTTGCGCGAGCCCGATCTGACGCTGGAGTTCGATCGCAAGGAACAACGGCATCTCGCTGCGCTATTTGCACGAGCTGTTCACGGCGATGGACAGTTCGGTCTCCGACTGGATCTGGCTCAGGCGGTTGCAGCAATGCCATGCGCTGCTGACCCATCCCGGGCACGCCGCACGCTCGATCACCGAGATCGCGTTCTCGATGGGCTTCAACAGCTCCTCGCACTTCAGCAACCGCTTCCGCGAGGAGTTCGGGTTGAGGCCGTCCGACGTCAGGCTCAGTGGCGCCGCAAGCCGCGAGCGATCGGAGGCGGCACCGGGACGAGCGGAACACTAGGGCGCAGGGCAGCGCTCTGGCCGATACAGGCGGGTGTCCGCTCCTGGGAAACAATTGATCGTGTCGTTCGCAAGCTTGACTGAAAAGTCACGAGACCGCATTTTGCCCGAGCCATGACTGGGCTTCCCTCAGCGCGCGCCGAAACGACCGAAGCTTTCCTGATGCAATCCGGCCCGGAGCTTGCCGCGTTGTGCACGGAATGCGGCGCCTGCTTCAACGTCTGTCCGATGGTCGATTACGTGAATTTGCGCGGCGCTGATCCCAAGATCGTCACCAGTGGATTGCGCCGGCTGGCAAGCGGAGAGGCCGCTCCAGAAGAGACGGTGGCCTGGGTCGGCGCCTGCACCAAGAGCGGCCAGTGCGTCGATGCGTGCCCGCAAAAGGCTGTGGGGCTTGATGCCATGCTGCTGGTCCGGATCGCCAAGCAACGCGCGATCAACGAAACGCGACAGCTGCCGGCCAAGCAGGATCCTTCGTATTTCCCGCGCATCAAGACCTTCGCACGACTGCAGCTCAGCGATGAGGAACTCGAGAAATGGCTGTGAACGACAATCGCGTCACGTTCTGGTTCGGCTGCAACATGCTGCGCCACGCCGAAATGATCCGGCTGTCGATCATGCTGCTGGAGCGTGCAGGCTACGATGTCAGCGCCGCCGGCGGCCCGGCCTACTGCTGCGGCACCAGCCATGACCATCAACCGCATGGAGCGAGCAACATGGCGGGCCGGACCGTCAGCCGCTTCAATGAAGCCGCCACGAAGGATGGTCGCGGCACTGTCGTTACCTGGTGTCCCTCGTGCCACATGCACATGTCCGACATCATGGCGCCGGGCAACACGGTTGCGTTCGACATCGCGCACATTTCCGAATTGCTCGTCGCATCAATCGATCGGCTGGCGCCATTGTTGACTGTTCCAGTGCCGCGCCGCGTGCTGCTGCACCGGCATCTCGGTTTCTCAACCCACGTGCCGATCAACGATCGTGTCACCAGCGTGCTGTCGCGAATACCAGGGCTCGAACTGATCGAAGGACCTGCACATCCCGGCCACATGTGCAGTGGCCTTGCCACCGTGCCAGGCGCACTGAAGGCGGTGATCGGCGAGACCTGGTCGGCGGCGATCGCAAATCGCGCCGACACCGTGTGCACGATCTTTCATCCGTGCCATCGCGAAATCGCAGCGCTCGACGGTCACGACAACATCAGGGTCAGGAACTGGGTTCAGCTCGTTGCCGAAGCAATGGGTATCGAAGCCAGCGACGCCTATGTCGGCTGGCGCAACGGCGGCGCGCCCGATATCGCGGCAATCGAACGCGCCGAGCCGTCGCGCTATCAGGCACTGATTGAACCTGAACTGCGCAAGCAACCGCCGTTGCCTGCGGCCTCCGCAGGCGCGGCGGAGTGACGAGGCGGCTGGGCCCAAGGGGACCAAACCGATCGACTTTGAACTGTTGCGCCGGGAGATCGATGCGACGTCTGCTTGTTGGGGGATACTGTTGCAAAAGTCGCTTTGCAGAAGGTGTCAAAATTCCAAGGGCCGCTGGCGCGTTGTTGGTGTAATGATCTGAGGGACCTCATCGTCTCACGCAAAACTCATAGGCGACTTCGGTACCGCGACTGAGGCTGTGCAAATCATCGATCTCTTCGCGCTTCAGGTTTTCGCCAGAAATTTGGACCGCCGCAACTTTCGACTTTTGCAACACAATCTGGGGGCAAAGCAGACTGCGCTTGCTCAACTTGAGTTCTTCCGTTTGTGACCCAGATCGGACAGTCAGCTCGTGCCCAGATAGGCAACAGCTTCTATCTCCACCAACACTTCCGGCTTCGCCAACGACCGCACTTCAACAAGTGTGGAAGCGGGAAAATCTCCGGTGAAGAATTCGCGGCGCGCTCGCCAGACCTCAGTGTTGTTCTTGATATTGACCATGTAGATCGTCATTTTTACCAGGTTGTCCATCGTCCCGCCGGCCGCTTTGATTATGCGATCAATGCGCGAAAATATTTGCTTCGTCTGTTCGTACTCACTCTTGCCAACCATTGATGTGCCGCCTTCAAAGGGACGTGCTACCTGGCCGGAGATGAACAGCATGTCGCCTGCGCGTATAGCGTTTGACCACAGATCGGGGCCAGCTTCAGCGACATCGGGGACGGACACCTTTGTCCTGCGCACAGAACTCTCCTTATGAAGGTCTCTATGAAGGTCTCTCCGATACGTATTGAAGTCTCTCCGATACGTTTCGCTGTCAGTTTATCACAAATATTGGCAAGTCCATCGCGTCGCCTTTTGGCTCTTGACGATCATAATAATCCGGACACATAACGTCCGCTCTTGAGGTAGCGCGGACGCGATGGCCGAGCGCCCCCTCGTGCATCAGATTGTGAGTGCACGCGCCGATTAGGGCGTGGACTTAATAGCGCGTAGCCAAACTCGGATTGACGCGAGTTTGACGAACGCTAGATAGTTGGCTGCGAGTTTGTCATATCGGGTCGCGACGCGCCGACATTGCTTGATCTTGTTGAAGAACCGTTCGATCAGGTTGCGCGCGCGATACAGATACGGGCTGAAGCAGATCGGGTCTTTGCGATTCCGTTTCGGTGGAATGTTGGCCCATGCTCCTTGTTGGCGAGCAAGCTCCCTGATCCAGTCCGCGTCGTAGCCACGATCTGCGAGCAACATCGTTTGGGGAAGCGACGCGCTGAGGAGAACTGAGCACAGCCGGTTATCATGCGCCTCGCCGGGCGTGAGGGCGAGATGGACCGGCAGGCCATTGGTGTCCACGACCGCGTGAATCTTGCTCGTCAGGCCTCCTCGCGAGCGACCCATGTCTTGGTGATTGTTGTCCGCGACACAGGCTCCGTGCTGATGCACGCGCACGACGGAGGTATCGATCATCTGCACCGCCGCGTCGTGACCTGCAGCCAACGCATCCATGATCTGGTCCCAGACGCCAGCACGCCGCCACCGAACGAAGCGATTGTAACAGGTGGTGCGGGGACCATAGACTTCTGGCAGGTCGCGCCATGGCGCACCTGAACGGAGGACCCAAAAGATGCCATTGAGCACACGACGGTCATTTACCCGCCGAACGCCGCGCGGCTTGTTGGGTAGCATCGGTTTGATGGCGGTCCATTCGTAGTCGCTGAGTTCGTAGCGCATGATTCGAGGCTCCGGTTTCGGAGCTTGAATCATGTCTCGGGCGGAGCCATCAAGCCGCGATAGCTGATCGCGAACCCGCTAAAGCTCTAAATCTACTTCCGCTTTTGGGGGCATAGCCGACATGGTCAGATTTGCCGCTGGGTCGCCCCTGTAGCGATTGACCCATTGCAGGCACTGGCTCCACCGCTGGGTTCGTCCGAAGATCTACTCACTAGCCGACCTTCTTGGAGGCCTTATGAGCACAATCAACGCGGCTACGATTTGCATTGCCGCGGCCAAGGCGAACGGCACCACGTAGCTCGTCGAAATGTCCCGAAGCACGCCGAGGACAGCAGGCGCCAACGCAAAGACAGCTTGATTGAACGCCACCACGAGCGCGACGACCGTACCGACGTCGGCCGCACGAAACTCATGTTGCGCGATAAGCGGGGGAAGGGAAACAACGTTACCGACGCCAAGACCAAACAGCACGCAACCAACCAGTACAACCATGGGCGCATCTGAGATGATCATCAATGCAGCGCCGACGCTTTGGAGGAGAAAGTTCGCGGATGCAGCCAGGCGGCGATCACGGCCTCCGATCGTCCAGCCTAGCAGAGTGCGGCCCAAAACAGCAGATGTCGTCACCATACTGACTGCGGCGGCAGCCCCGTTCTCGCCGAGCAATGGGGATATTCGGGTCAGCAAGTGCGTTAGCAGTCCGACTTGAGCGAATAGGGCCAACGCGAAGGCCACTGAAAGTGTCATGAAACCCTTGGTCTTGATGAGGTCTTTGCGAGGACTACGCGTTAATGGGGTAGCGACGTGGGGCTTGCTGTCGATAAGCAGTCCGTCGGGCGCCAGACCGAGTCCTTTCGGATCACGGCGCAGGTAAAAAATCGAAAGAGGTATTATGACCAGCGGCATGGCGATACCTACCGCGACCGCCGCCGCCTCAACCCCAATCTTGGCGATCAGCAAAATAAGCAAGGGCGGAAACATGACGCCGCCGATGCTTGCGCCGTTGAATGCCAAGCCGATGGCCTTTGGTCGATCTCGATCGAACCATGGAGCGACCATCGCGTTGATCGCCGCACCGCTCGTCGCTGCCCAACCACTCCCCGAGATTGCTGCCGCCACGAACAATTGCCACGGAGCTGAAGCGACTGACCAGGCCACGATCCCTGCACCTGCGAGAACCGCGCCGATGATCGTTGTCTGCGCCAACCCAATTGATCTGTGAGCTTCGGGTAAGTACACAATCAGTGCTGCCCCGATCAGGAAGTGCGCAGTGATCGCGCTAGAGATCATTGCGACCGGCCAGCCCTTGGAGGCGTGCAACGTCAGCAAGAGCACTCCCGGACTATAAAATCCGACACCCCATCCGAAAACCGCGATTACAAACGCGACCCAAACGACGGACCAGCCCTGAAATCGCGATTGTCGAAGCTCGGGGATCTGCATAGTTGGGTGTCCTGATCTGAGGTCAGGGCGACGACTTGCCAAGTACGCGCCGTATGCGCGATCAACCGCGCGTTTGCTCGTAGGCCTTCAGATGCGTGTAGGCCGTGCGCAGCCGGGGCACCGGAACTTTTGCGGTGTCAGCGCGCGCAATCAGGTCGCCAATCACATGATCGGCTTCGACCGGTTGGCCCGCCTTAATGTCGCGGAACATCGATGCGGTGAGCGGTGAGCCTTCCGTGGTCAACATCCCTGTCGCGCGTTCCAGCGCAGGCGCGCGGGGCGGATAGCCCTCCGCGGTCGCGACCGCCCTGCATTCGTCGAGAATGCCTAGCAGGAAGTCCTTGCCGCCGGGCGCCGCTAGGATCATGCCGATCGGGGCGCGCATCAGGCTAGTCGAGGCCGCGCTCGATGCGAGGAAAACCCATTTTTCCCACATGTCCTGCAGGACGGTCTCGCTCGCCGCGCCGTCGAAATTGCAGCTTCTGACGACGTCCGCGATGGCGCGAACCCGGTCTGACATTTTGCCGTCGCGCTCGCCGAAACCAAGCGACTGCACCGGGCCCAGCTGGACCACTTCGCGCTTCTCGTTCAGTGTCACCGCAGTCAGGCAGAGCCCTCCGAGCACGTGGCTCACCCCAAATTTTTTGTCGAGAACGTCCAGATGACGCATACCGTTGAGCAGCGGGATGATCGCGGTCCTCTCGCCTACCGCCGGCGCGAACGACTTGACCGCATCGTCGAGGTCGTAAGCCTTGCAGCTCAACAGCACCGCGTCAAACTTGTCCTTGATGGTGTCGGCCTGGATGACAGGCGGATTCTTCAGCGTTACGTCGCCGTTCGGGCTTTTGATCACGAGGCCTGCGGCGGCAAGCTCCGAGGCACGGCGCGGCCGCACCAGAAAGGTGATGTCGCGGCCGGCTTGCAGCATCCTGCCGCCGAAATATCCGCCAATGGCCCCCGCGCCAACGATGAGAACGCGCATCTCTCAATTCCTCTTGTTGTTGGATACCGGATTGTCCAGAACGTTACTCATCCGCGGCTCCCGTGTTCCTGGACATCTACATACCTGAAGGAGCACTCTGTGCGCTCGCCGGAATCGGACTCCGTCGCCGGCTATCCTCGAGGAACTCAATGCTCGATATCGAAGAATGCGAACGGGCACGCGTTAGGCGGGATCGTCGCTTCGACGGCCTATTCTTTTCTGGCGTTCGCACGACACGTATCTACTGCCGCCCTGTCTGTCCGGTGCGCCCTGCCAAGGCGGCCAACGTAATGTTCTATCCGTCGGCAGCGGCGGCCGAACTTGCGGGTTTCCGACCGTGTCTGAGGTGCAGGCCGGAGGCTGCTCCTTTCTCGCCTGCATGGAAGGGAACACGCACCACTGTCGAACGTGCGCTCCGGCTCATCGCGGACGGTGCACTTGATGACGGCAGTGTCGAGACTTTGGCCGATCGTCTCGGGATCGGTTCGAGACATTTGTCCCGGCTCTTCCAAATGCACCTCGGTGCAAGCCCGGTTCAGGTCGCCCAGACGACACGCGTGCAGCGGGCGAAGCGGTTTCTGGACGAGACCGATCTCACGATGTCGGAGATCGCCGTGCGCGCAGGCTTCGGTAGCTTGCGGCGATTCAATACGGTGTTCGCTGAGGTTTATCGGCGACCGCCAACGCAGATCAGGCGTGCCCGCAAACCGAGTGCCACGTAAACGTCGGCTTCCGGTTGAAGCGGACAGATCGTCAGCCGAGCGCACACGTCTCTTGTTGGCACATAGCGTCGTTGCGCTGCTATGCAGCAATACGTCGGCTATCGAGGCATAGCGGACTCTGGCGTGGCGTCGGCCCTGCAGATTTATGGGTTCACGGCCTTAACTCAAGGAAACAGCCCCCGCGTTTTCTTTGCCGAGGCCACGGTCGAGACCCCGATCGCCATCGCCGCCATCCGGTTCGAGATGTTGTCGCGTTTGGCGCGCTCCATCATGCGCTGGAACGAGCGGTCGAGGATGCGGTAGAGGCGGTCGAACACTTCGGCCTCCTCCCAGAACAGGCGCTGCAGGTCCTGCACCCATTCGAAATAGCTGACCACCACGCCGCCGGCGTTACAGAGAATGTCAGGGAGTACGAAGATCTCGTCGCGGCGCTGGTCGAGGACGGCGATCGGCCTCCGGCGTGGTCGGACCGTTGGCGCCCTCGGCGAGAATGCGGCACTTCAGCTTGGCGGCGTTGTCGGCGGTGATGACGCGCTCGACGGCGGCCGGGATCAAAATATCGCAGCGCTGCACCAGCAGCTCGACCGGATCGATCGCGGTCTCCTTCGAGAAGCCGCGCAGCAGGCCGTGCTCGCCGATGTGGCGCTGCAGCGCCGGGATGTCGATGCCCTTCGGATCGTAGTAGGCGGCGGTGTGGTCGCTGACGCCGACGATGCGGACGCCGCGCTCCGCCAGGGTATAGGCGCTGATCGAGCCGACATTGCCAAAGCCCTGCACGATGGCGGTCGACCCGCCGCTCTCCATGCCGATGCGGTCGAGCGCGCGGCCGACCAGGAACGCGACGCCCCGCCCGGTCGCCTCGCGCCGGCCAAGGGTGCCGCCGGCGGAGACCGGCTTGCCCGTGACGATCTCGTTGACGGTCTGGCCCTGGTACATGGAATAGGTGTCCATGAACCACGCCATCACCTGCTCGTTGGTGCCCATGTCGGGCGCCATGACGTCGGTCTGCGGCCCGACGAACGGGATCATCTCCTGCATGTAGCGGCGGGACAATCCTTCGAGCTCGCGCACCGACAGCTTGTAGGGGTCGACGGTGACGCCGCCCTTGGCGCCGCCATAGGGCAAGCCGGCCAGCGCGCATTTCCAGCTCATCCATACCGCGAGCGCGGCGACCTCGCCGATATCGACCGACAGCGCAAACCGCGTCCCGCCCTTGGTCGGCCCGAGCGTAAGGTGATGTTGCACGCGATAGCCCTGAAACACTTCCGTGCTGCCGTCGTCGCGGTGGATCGGACAGGACACCACGATGGCGCGCTTCGGGTAAAGCAAGCGGTCGCGCTCATCGTGCGGGATTTGCAGATGATCGGCGACGTCCTGGAATTGCTTCCGTGCCATCTCGAAGACCGGGCCGGTGTAGATCGTGCTCATCGAAACCTCCTCGCCGACGCAGCGACATTTTGACACTCGCCATCACGGTCGCGCATGCCGTCACGGCCGAAAAGCCGGGTATATCGGCATTTGCCATCTGGCCTACAGCCTCTAGTATCGCGCCAACGCGCCAGGGAAACACACAAAAATGCAAAGCGATACGATCAGGCTCGACCCGGAAGTAGCTGTTCTTGCCGGCAAAATCGATTTCAACCCGGATGCCCTGCTGAACAAATATTTGTCAGAGCGCGACAAGCGCCTGCGCCCGGACGGCTTCGAGCAGTACATCGAGGTCAAGGCGGAGTTCTCCCGCTACGTCGAAGACCCCTATGTCGAGCCTGGGTTCACCCGCGCTCCGGTATTCGACGAGGTCGAGTTCGCGATCATCGGCGGCGGCTTCGGCGGCCTGTTGATGGGCGCGCGGCTGCGCGAGGCCGGCTTCACCAGTCTGCGCGTGGTCGAGAACGCCGGCGACTTCGGCGGCACCTGGTACTGGAACCGCTATCCCGGCGCGATGTGCGACGTCGAATCCTACGTCTACCTGCCGCTGCTGGAAGAGCTCGGCTACATGCCGAAGCACAAATATTCGTTTGCGCCCGAGATTCTCGAGCACTCGAAACGCATCGCCCGCCACTACCGGCTCTACGACGACGCGCTGCTGCAGACCGAGATCAGCGAATTGCGCTGGGACGAAGAGTCGAAGCGCTGGATCATCTCGACCAACCGGGGCGACCGCTTCAAGGCGCAGTATGTCGCGATGGCCAACGGGCCGCTGAGCCGGCCGAAACTGCCGGGCATTCCCGGCATCAACGACTTCAAGGGCTATACCTTCCACACCAGCCGCTGGGACTACCGCTACACCGGCGGCGATTCGTCGGGCAACCTGACCAACCTCGCCGACAAGCGGGTCGGCATCATCGGCACCGGCGCGACCGCGATCCAGTGCATCCCGCATCTCGGCGAATGGTCGAAACAGCTTCACGTATTCCAGCGCACGCCCTCCTCGATCGACGTCCGCAACAACGCCGAGACCGATCCGGCGTGGGCCGCGTCGCTGCAGCCCGGCTGGCAGAAGCGGCGGATGGAGAATTTCAATACGCTGGTCAGCGGCGGCGACCAGGACGAAGACCTCGTCCGCGACGGCTGGACCGACATCTTCCGCAATCTGACTGGGCCGACGCTGGCCAACGCAGCAAAGAAGCTCGGCCGTCATCTCACCGCCGAAGAACGGGCGCAGCTCCTGGTGCTCGCCGACTATCGCAAGATGAATCAGGTGCGCGGCCGCGTCGACACCATCGTCAAGGACCCCAAGACCGCCGCCTTGCTGAAGCCGTGGTACCGCCAGTTCTGCAAGCGGCCCTGCTTCCACGACGAATATCTGGCAACCTACAACAGGCCGAACGTCGAACTCGTCGACACCAACGGCCATGGTGTCGAGCGGCTGACCGAGACCGGCGTCGTCGCCAACGGCAAGGAATACCCGGTCGATTGCCTGATCTTCGCCACCGGCTTCGAGGTCGGCACCTCGTTCACCCGCCGCGCCGGCTACGAGATCATCGGCCGCGACGGCAAGACCATCTCGCAGCATTGGGGAGACGGCCTGCGCACCCTGCACGGCCTGACCAGCCACGGCTTCCCGAACTGCTTCTTCCTCGGCCGCAGCCAGTCGGCGCTGACGGTCAGCGTGCCGATGGCGCTGAACGAGCAGGCCAAACACGTGACCTACATGATCACCGAGGCCCGCTCGCGCGGCTACAATATCGTTGAGCCGACAGCCGACGCCGAAGGCGACTATGTGAAGCTGATCCGCAGCCTCGCGCGGATGGGCGAGCGCTTCTACATGGAGTGCACGCCCGGCTACTACAACAGCGAGGGCGAACCCGGTAACAAGCACGGCTTCTTCTCGGAGACCTACGGCGCGGGCTCAGTGAAGTTCTTCGAGCTGCTCAAGGGTTGGCGCGACGAAGGCAGCATGAAGGGCCTTGCGTTGCGCTGACAACTGGCCGAGTTCGACGCAGCGGACGCCATGCAAGACCAGATCTTATGCGCGATTCATTGAAGCAGCTTTGAGCCGGTGCCAGCGGTTTCTCCAAGTGCGCGTGCACGCCAGAGTGTCAGGAGCTGCGCCAAATCCATGGCTTGGAGACCGTAGGTATCCGGCAGAGCGCCGTTGCGGCCGGTGAGCTTGACGTTCATCGCAGCAAACGCAGATTGCGCAGCCGAGAGTTGGTTCATGTTCATCCCGACCATTTCTCTTCCTACTACATTGACGACTGTGAACTCGTCGACGTCATCCCAGCGATACTTGAAACCACGAAACAAACTTCTTACGAGCAATCCCTCGACATCGAGCGTCAACACGGAAGCACCGGGAAGCAGCACGACAGCGCTCACCAGGCACCCGGCTCCAAAGAAGATGACTGTCGCCCAGCCCGCCATCACGATGGCTTCGCGGATACCACTGACCAACCCCAACGATATGAGTACCCTCGACAGTAAATCCGGCTTCTGTTCGTGGCTAAACGTTTCTGGAGTCAAGATGAAGGCCGCGCCGCAAACAACAAACAGAAGACAGATGGCCAGGATCAACAGCCACTTCGCTGGCGAAGGGCGGAGTTGGAGCGGGCCGGGAAATCGACGAATCAGAAGGGCAACCTGGTCTTCGCTCTTTGCGGCCATCGTCCAGGCTCCGGGTTGACATCGAGCGCCAAAGACTTACGTCAATCATATCCATCGCCAGCATTATAGCCAACGAGCCCGAGCCTCGCTGACCCGTCACCACCCGTCCACGAACGGCCGCTTCTTGCCGCTCCGCGGCGGCGGTGGCGGCACCGAGTTCACTCGGGCAATCAGCCACTTTCGCGTGTCGTCGGGATCGATCACGTTGTCCAGCTCGAACAGGGACGCAGTGTTCAGCGCCTTGCCGCGTTCGTACATTTGCGCGACATAATTCTCGTAGGTCTTCAGCCGCTCCTCCGGATCTTCGATCGCGGCAAGCTCCTTGTGGCAGCGACCGCGGAAGCCGAAGGCGATTACGTAAAGCTGATCCGCAGCCTCTCTCGCCTTGGCGAGCGCTTCTACATGGAGTGCACGCCCGGCTACTACAACAGCGAGGGCGAGCCCGGTAACAAGCACGGCTTCTTCTCGGAGACCTACGGTGCGGGCTCAGTGAAGTTCTTCGAGCTACTCAAGGGTTGGCGCGACGAAGGCAGCATGAAGGGCCTTGCGTTGCGCTGACCGAAGCGCAGTCCACCCAAGAGTTATCAATTGATGCCCGCCCGCGGTGCCCAACGCGCCGCGGGCTTTGCTTTGAGCGGCGCTTATCGCGACCGCGCCCGCGGTTGCGGTGCGGCGAACGCGGGTTCCACGGGTCAAGGTTGAGGGATCGGGTCCGCTCCGGACGGCCATTGCGGTCCCGCAACAACCACGACCATTGCACTCTCAAGCAAGTCCCGTTTGACGGGAGCCTCGATACTGTGGAAGCTGTTGAACAAATCAAAAAGAAACGGAAACTTCCGGGAGCTTTTTGCGATGCGAGATTCATTCGTCGTCGTCGCCGCCCCTGAAGCAACTCCCAGCTAACAGGGAGATCGCCGTGGCGCTCGATTCACCAATCACCCCAAGCGCTTCGCCCCGTTTGCGGATCGGCTTTGCCAAACCGAGCCAGGAGCAGATCGTGCTCCTGATCACGATCGCATTGCTGATCGTGTTCAGCTTCACGCTGAAAGGCTTTGCGACCGTGGCGAACATCCTCGTTCTGCTGCGCAGCATCTCGATCCTCGGCATTCTCGGCCTCGGCATGGGCATGATCGTGATCAGCCGCGGCATCGACTTGAGCGAAGTCGCGATCATGGCGGGATCCTGGTGCGTCATGCTGAACGCGGTCCAGCATGGCCTTCCCCCGCTGTGGGCTGCGGTGTTGGCGCTTGTCATCTGTCTCGCCATCGGCCTCATCAACGGCGTCATGGTCGCCTATGTCGAGGCGCCCGGACTGTTTGTGACGCTGGCCACCACCTTCGTCATCTACGGGGTCGCGTTCTGGATCGCTCCGGTCTACGTGGTCTACGCCCCACAGGACTCGGCGGCGCTGTTGTTCGCCGGACGCGGCACGTTGTTCGGCATACCGATGCCGATCTTCGTCTTTGCCGCGGCCGCGCTGATCATGCACTTCTTTCTGTCGCGGACCTCGATCGGCCGCTTCATCTATGCGCAGGGCGACAACGCCGAAGCGGCCCGCCTCTCGGGCGTCGCCTTGCGGCCGCTCATCGTGCTGGAATTCGTGCTGGTCGCGATTCTGGCGTGGCTCGCGGGGCTGGTCTGGATCGGACAGACCGGCAGCATGCAGATGACCATCGTGCAGGGAACCACGGTGTTCGACGTGATCCTTGTGGTGGTGCTGGGCGGCATCAGCCTGGTCGGCGGACGCGGCAGCGTCTTCAGCGTCGTGGTCGGCTGCGGGTTGATCGGCACATTGCTCAATGCCCTGACCATCATGGACGTCAACAGCGAAGTGCAGAACATCATCCGCGGCGTCGTGCTGCTCGCCGCGATCATCCTCGACAACTTCCTGCACCCGCGCGACGAGGAGACCGCACGGCAGGGAGACTGATCATCGGGACTTTGAAAATGCCCCGGCAAATCGGGGCGAGGAAATGACAACGGGAGGAGCGACAATGAGTTCGAAAACATTGATGTCGGTGCTGGCCGGCTTCGCCATCGCGGCGTTGCCGGTGTTTGCCGCCGCACAGGAGGACACTGGTACCAAGACGGCGCACGAACTGCGCGCCGACTACGACAAGAGCCTGAAGGGCAAGACCGTCGCCTTCCTGCCGATCGCGACCGGTGTGCCGTTGATGGACGAGTGGGGCCGCGTGATCAAGACCGAGGCGGAATGGCGCGGCATGAAGTTCGTGATCCGCGATCCCGCCGCCAATCCGGCGGCGATGCAGCAGGCGCTGACCGCGCTGATCGACGAGAAGCCGGACGTGCTCATCGTGCAAAACCCGAGCGTGACCTTGCTGCAGAAGGAACTGAAGCGCGCCGAATCGCAGGGAACGCACGTCATCCAGATGAACATGTCGTCGAACTACAAGTCGGACGCGTTCGTCGGCGCCGACTGGTACGAAGTCGGACGCATCCTTGCCGAGGACGTGGTCAAGCAGTGCGGCACCGGCTCAAATACGTCGGGCGAAGTGCAGATCGTGCAGGGTGAATTGACTGCGGCGGCAAGCGTCGACCAGATCGCTGGCGTCATGGACATGCTGAACAAGGACAAGGCCATCAAGGTGGTCTCCAACCAGGCCGCCTTGTGGGACGCCAACAACGCGCTCAACATCACCAACACCGTGATCCAGCAGCATCCGGACCTGTGCGCCAGCATCGGCTTCTGGGGCATCATGGAATTGGGCGCAGCGCAGGCGATCCGCAATGCCGGCAAGATCGACAAGGTCAAGGTCTATGCGTCGGGCGAAGGCTCGCAGCTCGATTGCGACCAGGTAAACCAGGGCAACTTCCACAAGTTCCTGAGCTACACGGCGACCGACCAGGGCCATGACGCGTTCTTCGCCGCTGTGGCGCTGCTGGAAGGTGGCATCAAGCCCGGCAGCACGCACCACGAGTTTTACACGCGTCCGGTGTGGCTCGATAAGAGCAACGCGTCCGGCGCCAACTGCTACGCGGTGCCGAAGCCTCCGACACCGACCGACGCGTCGGCCGCTGAACAGAAGAAGTGATCCATCGACGACCGGCGTTGCCGCTCCTGCCGCGAATGGCGGGAGCGGAATGCCGAGTGGAGTCAGGCCGATGACGATGACCACATTCGAGGCGCTCAGCCGCCGCACCCAGCGCATCCGCTACGCCTGGTCACCGCGGCTGATCTTTGCCGAACTGTTGCTGAAGCAATGGTTCGAGCCGGTCATTCCCTTCACCGTCATGATCGCGCTCGCGGTCTACTTCTCGCTGGTCATCCCCGACTACGGCTCCATCAAGAATGCCGTTTCGCTGGCGCGGCTGTTTGCCGAATTCGGCTTCGTCGCGCTCGGCATGACCCTGACCCTGATCTCCGGCGGCATCGACCTCAGTGTCGGCGCCATCTTCGCCATTGCCAACTTCACCGCGCTGTTCTGCATGTTCGTGCTCGACTTTCCGGTCTGGCTCACGGTGATTGCCACCCTCCTGACCGGCGCGGTCGTCGGCGCCGCGAACGGCGTCCTGATCGGCTATCTCAAGGCGCGGCCGTTCCTGACCACGCTGGTGATGCTGATCATCCTGCGTGCCAGCGTCAATCTGCTGAACGGGCGCTACGCGACCGTGTTCGCCACCAATTCGATCGACAGCGATGCCTGGGACTATCTCAGCGACGGCACCATCCTCGGCGTGCCGGTCAATGCCGCGACGCTGATCGTCGTCCTGCTGATCGGCCACATCTTTCTCAGCCGCTCACGCTACGGCTGGCATCTGACCGCGATCGGCGCCTCGCGCAAGGCGGCGCGCCACGCCGGGATCCGCGTCGAACGCATACTGCTGGTCACCTATATGCTGTCGGGCATGCTGTGCGCGCTCGGCGGCGTGTTTTACGCCGCGCGTCAGGGCAGCACGGATTCGACCACCGGTCTCGGCTGGGAATTCCAGGCGGTGACCGCGGTCGTGCTCGGCGGCGCGTCGGTCGTCGGCGGGCGCGGCACGGTCTGGCGGGCGATGATCGGCGCGATCATCATCTTCGGGCTGACCAACGGTCTCGTCCGCATGGGCATCCCGGGCTACGTCACCTCGGCTGCCTACGGGATCATTCTGCTGGTCGCCGTCAGCATCGACGTCAAATGGGCGAAGAACCGCGGCAAGGTGATCCAGAAGACCTACGTCAACCCGGCACGCGTGCCGTTGTCCACCTCACCGACGATCGCGCGTGACAGCCAGTCGGCACTGGCACAAAACGACCGGCTCATTCATGCCGAAGCGATCGGACTCGACCAGGTCGAGGGCCCCGAGGACGTGATCATCGACCGGCAGGATCGCGTCTACGGTTCGACGCGCGACGGCAACATCATCCGTTTCTCCGGACCCAATCTCGAGAAGCGCGAAATCTTCGCCCATATCGGCGGCCGGCCGCTCGGCATGCAGTTCGACAAGAACGAGAATCTCATCGTCTGCGTCGCCGGGATGGGCGTCTACGGCGTCAAGCCCGATGGCGAAGTGTTCAAGGTCACCGACGAGACCAACCGCACCTGGTACAAACTCAACGACAATTCACGGCTGCGCATGGCCGACGACCTCGACATCGCGCCCGACGGCAAGATCTACTTCAGCGACTGCACGACACGCTACGAGATGACGACCAACGCCCTCGACATTATCGAGGGCAGGCCCAACGGCCGGCTGGTGGTCTATGATCCGCAAACCGGGAAGACCGAGACGCTCATCTCGCATTTCTACTTCCCGAACGGCATCTGCGTCTCGCACGACGGCCAGTCGGTGCTGATCGCCAGTACGACGCTGTGCAAGATCTATCGCTACTGGATCGGCGGGCCGCGCAAGGGACAACTCGAGGTCGCCATCGACCAGCTGCCCGGCAATCCCGACAACATCAACCGGGCATCGGACGGCACTTACTGGCTGGCACTGGTCGGCATCCGCACGCCGACGTTCGATCTTGCCGCGCGGAAGCCAGGCTTCCGGCGGCGCATGGTCAAGCAGGTACCGGCCGACGAATGGCTGGCGCCCGGGCTGAACCACGGCTGCGTGCTGCGTTTCAACGAGGCCGGCGACATTCTCGAATCCTACTGGGACCCGACCGGCATATCGCACTCGACACTGACATCGATGCGCGAGCACAAGGGTTACCTCTATCTCGGGGGCCTCGAGAACAATCGCATTGGCCGCGTCAAGCTTGATCGCGGCGACCCCACATGGACCGACTACGAGGCTTATTGGGGCAACAAACGACGCGATCGAGGCTGACAGGATGGGCCCCTTCACTCACTTCTTCCGGGATATGCATCAGATCCTGTTCCCGAATGCGGAGCAGCACGCAATCCCGTCGCTCGACGGGGCGCTGAGCCCCAACGACGCGCTCGACCATTGCCGGCCGGTCGGCGATCCCTTGCCCGGCATCGACGATCTTGCCGAGGCGCCGGACGGTTCACTCCTTGTCTCGGCGGGACGGCAGGTCCTCCGCCTCTCCGGCCCCGGTTACGCGACGCGCACGGTCGTTGCCGAGTTTGACGCCGCCGCGGGCGGGTTGACTGTCCACCCGGACGGACGACTGCTTGTCTGCGTCGCCGGCCGCGGCCTTGCCGCGGTCGACGCGCGCGGCCGCCAGACCTGGTTCAATCAAGTCGAGGACCGGCCGCTGCACTGCCTCACGAGCGTCGCTGCGGCACCTGACGGCAATATCTTTGCGAGCGAGGGCAGCATGCTCAATGCGCCCGCCGACTGGTGCCGCGACCTAATGCAGAAAAACCGCGCCGGGCGGATCATCTCCTGCGGGCCGGGCTTCGAGACGCCAAAGGTCCTGTTTCGCGACGTGCCGTATCCGTATGGATTGGCGATCTCCGCGGACGGACGATACCTGTGGTTGACCGAGAGCTGGAGCCATCGTCTCTGTCGCGCCGCCATCGCCGGCCGCGAACTCGGCGCCGTCGAACCCGTCATCGGCAACCTGCCCGGCTATCCGGCGCGTCTGGGCCGCGCCAATGGAGGCGGGTTCTGGCTGTCGATCTTCGCGCTGCGCACACATCTCATCGAGTTCGTGCTCCGCGAGGATGATTTTCGCGACGAGATGATGCGGACCATCGCGCCGGACTACTGGATCGCACCGGCATTGGCGACGACGGGCAGCGCGCTGGAGCCGATGCAGAGCGGCGGGATCAAGGCGCTCGGTGTCCAGAAACCCTGGGCGCCACCGCGCTCCTATGGTCTGCTGGCGCGGATCAACGATGATGGCGACGTTGTCGAGAGCCTGCACAGCCGGGTCGGAGGCCGCTACCACGGCATCACCTCGGCGCGCGACACGGCGCAAGGCCTGGTGATCGCCGCGCACGGCGCCGGCTGCCTGCTGCTTGCTGCTTGAGAGCGGGGATTTTCAGATGGACGATACCGCAACGCTCAGTTCGGACACAGCCGCGACGGAACGCCCTGCCCGCCAGCCGGTGCTTCGCGTTGTCAGCGGCAGCAAAATCTACGGCGGTGTGCACGCTATCGAGGACATCAACTTCGAGCTCTATCCCGGCGAGGTTCATGCGCTGGTCGGCGAGAACGGCGCCGGCAAGTCAACTCTGTGCAAGGCCATCGCCGGCGCCATCAAGCTGACCTCGGGCGAACTCTTCGTCGACGGCAAGCCCGCGCACTTCGACAGCCCGCGCGACGCCTTGGCCGCGGGCATCTGCATGGTCTATCAGGAGACGAGCCTGGTCCCGACCATGACCGCCGCGCAGAATATCGAGCTCGGCAACGAGAAACTGCTGACGCGCTTCCGCACGCTGAACATCCAGGCACAGCAGCTTCTGCAGTCGCTGAACTTCCACGTCGATCCGGCGACCCCGGTGGCCCTGCTCGGCACTGCCAAGCGACAGATGGTCGAGATCGCACGCGCCGTCTATAACAAGGCGCGCATTATCATTTTCGACGAGCCGACGGCGAGCCTCACGCCCGAGGAGATCATCCACTTCTTCCACCTCGTGCGCGACCTTCGCGCCCAGGGCGTGGCGATCATCTACATCTCGCATGCGCTCGAGGAGAGCCTGCAGATTTCCGACCGCATCACCGTGCTCCGCGACGGCAAGCTGGTGATTTCGGCCCCGACCGCCGAAATGACGCGCGAAAAGCTGGTGCGCGCCATGGTCGGCCGTGACATCACTCAGACACACTATGCGCGCGCGGCAAAAGCAGCGCGGGGCGGCGTCGCGCGAACCGGGTCGCGCGAGAAAGTGCTTACGGTCGAAAACGTCACCATGGGTGCGGTGGTCAAGAACATGTCGTTCTCGGTCTACGCCGGCGAAGTGGTGGGCATCGCCGGCCTGATCGGCTCGGGGCGGACCGAGATCGCAAAAATCATCTTTGGCGCCTTGAAGCGAAACCTGATCAACGGCGGCACCATCAAGCTGCGTGGCAAGCCGATCCGGTTCCGCGTGCCGAAGCAGGCGATCAATGCCGGGATTTGCTACATCACCGAGGATCGCAAGCTGAACGGCTTCTTCGAAACGATGCGGATCGACGACAACGTGTACGTCGGGAAGCTCGCGACCAAGGTCGGCTGGCGCTTCCTGCTCTCGCGCCTGACCCGCGCCAAGCTGGCGGAATATTGGGTCGATCGACTCAAGATCGCGGCGCTGCAGCGCAAGGCGAGGATCGTTGAACTGTCCGGCGGAAACCAGCAGAAGGTCGTTGTCGCGAAATCCCTGGTCCAGGACCCCTCGATCATCATCTTCGACGAGCCGACGCGCGGCGTCGACGTCGCCACGATTCCGGAGATTCATGCGCAGATCCGACGCCTCGCCGAAGAGGGCAAGGCCGTGGTGGTGATCTCATCCTACCTGCCGGAGATTCTCGCCGTGTCCGACCGTATCCTGGTGGCGCGTGCCGGCCGCATCGTCGCCGAGTTCGACGCTGCCGACGCAACGCAGGACCGGATTCTCTACGCCGCGATTCATTGAGGGCGCCGGCTCCTGCCATCCTCGCCCCGCGCAGCGGGGGAGGGGGACCATGCGAAGCATGGTGGTGGGGGCATCGCGCATTCGAAACTTGCCAAGTGCGCCAACAGGTCGCGCACGCCCCCTCCACCGCCCTTCGGTCGGTCCCCCTCCCCCGCTCCGCTGTCGCTTCGCAGGGGAGGATAAGTCCATGCCCCTCACGTCGCCCGCGCAAACCGCGTGACGTTGGAAGTCTCCGCCGGCTCCGCAAGCGCGGTCGCAAAAACAGTCTCCAGCACCTGTCGCCCGACCGGCTTCTCCAGGATCTGGACGAACTGGTAGCGCTGATCGACACTTTCGCGGCCATAGCCGGTGAGGAACACGAAGGGAATGCCGCGCTCGAGCAAACGGTCGGCCACGGCATAGACGAACTCGCCGCCGAGATTGACGTCAAGGATGGCGGCATTCGGCGTCTCATCGTCGATGGCCTTGATCGCATCCGACACGCTGCCGCAATTCGCCACGATCGAGAGGCCGAGGCTTTCCAGCTCCTCCTCAAGCATCATCGCCACCAGCGCCTCGTCCTCTACGATGAGCACTCGCCGTCCGGACAGTGCCTGCGGCGACGCGAAGTTTGCAGGCGCGGCACCGCCATTGCTGTTCGCCTCGGTGCGCTGGAGCCGAGGCACGCGTAGCTGCACAGGCAAGGCCCTCGCGTCGCCAGTCGAAATCGGCGCTGCCGCCAAGCTGACGCTCGATGCTCGAAGCGATGATCCTCGTTCCGAACCCGGTCTTGCGCGGCGCCTGGGTCGGCGGCCCACCGCTCTCGCGCCAGTCGATCATGATGGCGTCCTTCCGCACCTGCCATTTGATCGCGAGCCTGCCCGAGGCGCGCGACAGCGCGCCGTACTTGGCGCCGTTGGTGGCGAGTTCGTGCAGCGCCAGCGCCAGGGTCTGCGCCGTGGTCGGATCGAGCACGACATGCGGGCCTGCAACGCTGATGCGGTCGTCCGTGCCCGACCGGTAGGGCGCAAGCTCCTCGTCGACCAGCTTGGCGAGGTCGGCGCCCTGCCAGCGCGAATCCGACAGGATCGCGTGCGCCCGCGACAGCGCCTTGATCCGTCCCTCGATGACATTGGCATACTCGCCAACGTTGTCGGCCTTGGTCAGCCGGACAAACGACTGCACGATCGCCATGGCGTTCTTGGCGCGGTGGTCGACCTCGCGCGCTAGCAGCGCCTGTCGTTCTTCCGCACCCTTGCGGTCGGTGATGTCGATAGTGACACCGGCAATCCGTCCGACCTTGCCCGCACCATCGAGGCTTGCGGTCGCCGTGCTGGAGCACCAGCGGATTTCGCCGCTCGGCCGTACGATGCGAAACTCCGCCTGATAGGGTTCGCCGCGCTCGAGCAGCGGCTGCATGCCGGCGCGCAGCTTCGGCCGGTCGTCCGGCAACACCAGCAACTTGAAGTACTCCGGCGTCGGCTTGAACTGCTGCGGCACCAGCCCGTAGATCGCATGCTGACCGGCATCCCAGCTCATTTCACCGGTCGCGAGATTCCAGTCCCACGAGCCCATCTGGCCTGCGGCAAGCGCCAGGCTGCGGCGCTGTTCGCTCTCCATCAACCGTCGCGTTGACGCTTCGAGCTCCGCGGTGCGTTGCGCCACGCGTCGCTCAAGCTCGACATTGAGTTGTTCGAGCTGCCGGGTCTTGCGATAAAGATCGGCGAACACCCTCACCTTCGCGCGCAGCACCTCGGGCACGACGGGCACCGGAACGTAGTCGACCGCGCCCATCTCGTAGCCGCGCAGATGATCGATCTCGGCGAGATGCACCGCCGAAATGAAGATCATCGCCACTTTCTTGAAGCGCGGGTGCTCGCGGATCATCGAGGCGAGCTCGAAACCGTCGAGCTCCGGCATGCAGACGTCCATCAGCACGACAGCGATCTCGTTCTTCAACAGGAGCTCGAGTGCCTCCTTGGCCGATGCCGCTTTCAGCAGGTGATCGCCGAGCTCGCGCAGGATCACCTCATAGGTCAGCAGCTTGGCGGGCTGGTCATCAACCAGCAGGATTTTGACTTTGTCGTCGCCCGTCATCGGAGATGCCCTCTAGCGATGCAGCCACATCCGCAGTGCGGATAGCAGTTGCTCTGTGTTCACGGGCTTGGCGAGGTAGTCGGTTGCACCGGCCTCCAGGCACTTTTCACGATCTCCCTTCATGGCCTTTGCCGTCAGCGCGATGATCGGCAGGCGGCGATAGTCCGGCTTCTCGCGGATCGCACCCATGGTCTGGTAGCCGTCCATCTCCGGCATCATGATGTCCATCAGCACGATGGCGAGTTCCGGTGTGCGCTCGATGAGCTCGATCGCCTCCTTGCCCGTGGTCGCGGTCAGGACCTGCATGCCGCGCCGCTCCAGCACGCTCGACAGCGCGAAGATGTTGCGCGCGTCATCGTCGACCAGCAGCACGGTGCGGCCGACCAGATCCTCGTCGGACGAGTTCAACCGCTCCAGCATACGCTGCTTCTCGATCGGCAGATCGGTGACGACGCGGTGCAGGAACAGCGCGGTCTCATCGAGCAGTCGCTCCGGTGACTCGACCCCCTTGACCACGATGCTGCGCGCCATGGTGTGCAGCTGCGCATCCTCCTCGGCGGACAGCTCGCGGCCGGTGAACACCACCACCGGAACCTCGGCGAGGCCGTCGTCGCGGCTGATCTCCTCGAGCACCTCGAAGCCGGTCATGTCGGGCAACCGGAGGTCGAGCACGACGCAGTCATACGGCTCCTGTCGCAAGCTGGTCAGCGCCTGACTGCCGGTTGCGGCGGTATCGATCTGGATGTCGTCGTAGCTCAGCAGCTCGCGGATGCTCATCTGCTCGGCCGGATTGTCTTCGACGACCAGCAATCGCTTGCGGCGCGGCCTGGCATAATCCTTGATTTTCGCGATTGCCGCCTGCACGCCTTCGGTCGTGGTCGGCTTGTTGACGAAGGAGAATGCGCCGCGCGCCAGCGCGTGCTGGCGATCCTCGTCCAGCGTGATGATCTGGACCGGGATATGCCGGGTCAGCGGGTTCTGCTTGAGCTGGCTCAACACCGTCCAGCCCAGCATGTCAGGCAGGAAGACGTCGAGCGAGACCGCCGTCGGCTGGAACTGCTTGGCAAGCTCGAGCGCATCGACGCCGCGCGTTGCGATCAACACCTTGAAGGCGCGATCGCGGGCAAGGTCCATGATGACGCGGGCATAGTGTGGATCGTCCTCGACGATCAGCAGGATGCTGTCGCCGGGCACGATGTCGAGACGGTCGTCGATGATTTGCTGATCGGTCGGCCGCTCGGACGCGGCCGAGAAGTCGTTGCCGTTCTCGATCAGCGCCGGGGCCGACGCCTTGGTGACCCGCACCGCCGCGGTCGGGCCGACATATTTGAGCGGCAGATAGAGGATGAACGTCGATCCCTTGCCGGGTGTGCTGCGCAGGTGGATCTCGCCGCCCAGCAGGTTGGCGAGCTCGCGGCTGATGGCGAGGCCAAGGCCGGTGCCGCCGTACTTGCGGCTGGTCGAGGCATCGGCCTGCTGGAATGCCTCGAAGATGATGCGCTGCTTCTCCAGCGGGATGCCGATGCCGGTGTCGGAGACCTCGAACGCAACCACCGTGGATTGATTGAGCAGCGCGTGATCCGGCGACCAGCCGCCCATCGCCGCCGCAACCTTCAGCTTGACCGAGCCCTGCTCGGTGAACTTGAAGGCGTTCGACAGCAGGTTCTTCAGCACCTGCTGCAGGCGCTTGGAGTCGGTCGTGATGGTGCGGCCGAGATTGGGGTCGATCTCGATGTCGAAGCCGACCTGACGGGTATCCGCTTCGTGGCGGAACGGCCGCGCCGTCGCCTCGATCAGGCTCGCCAGCGGGACGTCTTGCGCGTCCACCGTCACCGTACCCGACTCGATCTTCGACAGGTCGAGGATATCGCTGATCAGGTTCAACAGGTCGGTGCCGGCGCCATGGATGGTGCGCGCGAACTCGACCTGTTTCAGCCGACAGGTTGCCGTCCGGATTTTCCGTGAGCTGCTGGCCGAGGATCAGGATGCTGTTCAGCGGCGTACGCAGCTCATGCGACATGTTGGCGAGGAACTCGGACTTGTACTTCGACGTCAGGGCAAGCTCGGTCGCCTTGTCTTCCAGCGCGCGGCGGGCCTGCTCGATCTCCTGGTTCTTGCGCTCGACTTCGACGTTACGCTCGGCGAGCTGCTGCGCCTTCTGTTCGAGCTGCTCGTTGGTCTGCTGCAACTCCGTCTGCTGCGACTGCAGTTCGTTGGCAAGCTGTTGCGACTGCTTCAGGAAGCCCTCCGTCTGCATGGTCGCTTCGATGGAGTTCAGCACGATGCCGATCGAGTTGGTGAGCTGCTCGAGGAACGCCATTTGCAGCGCGGTGAAGGCCGACACCGAGGCGAGCTCGATCACCGCCTTGACCTCGTTCTCGAACAGCACCGGCAGCACGACGATGTTCTGCGGCACCACCTTGAACAGCGCAGACCCAACCGGCACAGCGTGCGATGGCATGCTGTTGATCAGCATCCGGCGCTTGTCGACGGCGCACTGCCCGACCAGTCCGATCCCGAACTCGATGCGCGTGGGATGGCCGTTGGCGCCGTCGTCGGCGAACGCCGACAGCAACCGCAAGCAAGGCTGGTCGCCCGCCTCGACCTGATAGATCACGCCGAGCTGCGCATTGACCAGCGGCGTCAGCTCGCTGAGCAGCAGCCGGCCGACCGTCGAAAGATCGCGCTGGCCCTGCAGCATGTTGGTGAACCTGGCGAGGTTGGTCTTCAACCAGTCCTGCTCGGTGTTGCGGTCGGTGGTGAGCCGCAGGTTGTCGATCATCGTATTGATGTTGTCTTTCAGCTCCGCCACCTCGCCGCGGGCGTCGACCTGAATCGAGCGCGTCAGGTCGCCCTTGGTCACGGCCGTCGCGACTTCGGCGATGGCACGCACCTGCGTGGTCAGGTTCGCCGCCAAGCAGGTTGACGTTGCCGGTCAAATCCTTCCAGGTGCCGGCAGCGCCGGGCACGTTGGCCTGGCCGCCAAGGCGGCCTTCGACGCCGACCTCGCGCGCCACCGTCGTCACCTGATCGGCAAAGGTCGCGAGCGTGTCGGTCATGTTGTTGATGGTGTCGGCGAGCGCCGCCACCTCGCCCTTCGACTTCACGGTCAGGTTCTGCTTGAGGTCGCCGTCGGCGACCGCGGTCACCACCTTGACGATGCCGCGCACCTGCTCGGTCAGGTTGGCCGCCATGACGTTGACGGTGTCGGTCAGATCCTTCCACGTACCCGCGACGCCTGGCACCTCGGCCTGGCCACCGAGCCGGCCCTCGGTGCCGACCTCGCGCGCGACGCGCGTCACTTCCGAGGCGAAGCCGTTGAGCTGATCCACCATGGTATTGATGGTGTTCTTCAGCTCGAGGATTTCACCCTTCACGTCGACCGTGATCTTGCGGCTCAAGTCGCCACGCGCCACCGCCGTCGTCACTTCCGCGATGTTGCGGACTTGCGTCGTCAGGTTCGCCGCCAGCAGGTTGACGTTGTCGGTCAGGTCCTTCCACGTGCCGGCGACGCCGGGCACGTTGGCCTGACCGCCGAGGCGGCCTTCGGTGCCGACCTCGCGCGCGACGCGCGTGACTTCGCCGGCGAACGAGCGCAGCTGGTCGGTGGTGGTGTTCAGCGTTTCCTTCAGCTGCAGCAGCTCGCCGCGCACGTCGACCGTGATCTTCTTCGACAGGTCGCCATTGGCGATCGCGGTCGCCACCTCGGCGATGTTGCGGACCTGCGCGGTCAGGTTCGACGCCATGAAGTTGACGTTGTCGGTCAGGTCTTTCCACGTGCCGGCCACTTCGGGCACCTGGGCCTGGCCGCCGAGCTTGCCTTCGGTGCCGACCTCGCGCGCGACGCGCGTCACTTCCGAGGCGAACGAGTTGAGCTGGTCCACCATGGTGTTGATGGTGTTTTTCAATTCGAGGATTTCGCCCTTCACGTCGACGGTAATCTTGCGGCCCAAATCGCCGCGCGCCACCGCGGTCGTCACTTCGGCGATGTTGCGGACCTGCGCCGTCAGGTTGCCCGCCATCGAATTGACGCTGTCGGTCAAATCCTTCCAGGTACCGGCGACGCCGGGCACATTGGCCTGGCCGCCAAGCCGGCCTTCGGTGCCGACCTCGCGCGCCACGCGCGTCACTTCACCGGCGAACCGGTTCAGCTGGTCGACCATCGTGTTGAGCGTTTCCTTCAACTGCAGGATTTCGCCGCGCACGTCGACCGTGATCTTGCGGCTGAGGTCGCCGCCGGCGATCGCGGTCGCGACCTCGGCAATGTTGCGGACCTGGCCGGTCAAATTGCCGGCCATCGAGTTGACGCTGTCGGTCAAATCCTTCCAGGTACCGGCAACGCCGGGCACGGCGGCCTGGCCGCCGAGCTTGCCCTCGGTGCCGACCTCGCGCGCAACGCGCGTCACTTCCGAAGCGAACGAATTGAGCTGGTCGACCATGGTATTCAGCGTTTGCTTCAGCTGAAGGATTTCGCCCGAAACGTTCACCGTGATCTTCTTGGACAGGTCGCCCTGCGCGACGGCGGTCGCGACCTCGGCGATGTTGCGGACCTGGCCGGTCAGGTTCGACGCCATCGAGTTGACGTTGTCGGTCAGATCCTTCCATGTGCCGGCGACGCCGCGCACGATGGCCTGGCCGCCGAGTTTGCCTTCGGTGCCGACCTCGCGCGCCACGCGCGTCACTTCCGACGCGAAGCCGTTGAGCTGGTCCACCATCGTATTGATGGTGTCCTTCAATTCGAGGATTTCGCCGCGCACGTCGACCGTGATCTTCTTCGACAGGTCGCCGTTGGCGACCGCGGTCGTCACCTCGGCGATGTTACGAACCTGCCCGGTCAGGTTCGACGCCATCGAGTTCACCGAATTGGTCAAGTCCTTCCATGTGCCGGCGACGCCGAGCACGTTGGCCTGGCCGCCGAGCCGCCCTTCGGTGCCGACCTCGCGCGCCACGCGCGTGACTTCGCCGGCGAACGCGTTGAGCTGGTCGACCATCGTGTTCATGGTTTCCTTCAGCTGCAGGATCTCACCGGACACGTTGACCGTGATCTTCTTCGACAGGTCGCCGCCGGCGATCGCGGTTGCGACGTCGGCGATGTTGCGGACTTGCGCCGTCAAATTTCCGGCCATGAAGTTGACGCTGTCGGTGAGGTCCTTCCAGGTGCCGGCAACGCCGGGCACCGCGGCCTGGCCGCCGAGCTTGCCTTCGGTACCGACCTCGCGCGCCACACGCGTCACTTCCGAGGCAAAGCCGTTGAGCTGGTCCACCATGGTGTTGATGGTGTCCTTCAGCTCGAGAATCTCGCCGCGCACGTCGACCGTGATCTTGCGCGAGAGGTCGCCGCGCGCCACGGCCGTCGTCACCTGTGCGATGTTGCGGACCTGCGCGGTCAGGTTGCCGCACATGGCGTTGACCGAGTCGGTCAGGTCCTTCCAGGTGCCGGCGACGCCGGGCACGATGGCCTGGCCACCGAGCTTGCCGTCGGTGCCGACCTCGCGCGCCACGCGCGTCACTTCCGACGCGAACGAGCGCAGCTGGTCGACCATGGTGTTGATCGCCTCTTTCAGCTGCAGGATTTCGCCGCGCACGTCGACGGTGATTTTCTTCGACAGGTCGCCATTGGCGACGGCGATCGTCACGTCCGCGATGTTGCGGACCTGCGCCGTCAGGTTCGACGCCATCGAGTTGACGCTCTCAGTCAGATCCTTCCAGACACCGGTCACCTCATGCACCTGGGCCTGACCGCCGAGCTTGCCTTCGGTGTCGACCTCGCGCGCCACGCGCGTCACTTCCGAGGTGAACACGCCGAGCTGGCGGATCATGGTGTTGACGATGTTGGCGGACTGCAGGAATTCACCCTTCAGCGGACGGCCGTCGACGTCGAGGCGCACGGTCTGCAGGAGATCACCCTGCGCCACCGCTCCGATCACGCGCGTCACCTCGCGGGTCGGCCACAACAAATCGTCGATCAGGGTGTTGACGGAACTTTCCATCTCGCCCCAGGCGCCGCCGGACAGCCCGAGCTTGACACGCTGGCGGGTCCTGCCGTCGCGACCGACGACCTGACCGACGGTTTCGAGCTGCTTCGCCATCCGCTCATTCGCCGCGACGATCTCGTTGAAGGCGTCGGCGATCTTGCCCTCGATGCCGAGGTGATCGCCGGCCATGCGCACGGAGAAGTCGCCGACCTTCATGGCCTGCAGGGCGTAGAGCAGATTGTTGAGGTCGAACTCGGTGTGGCCGTTGGCGGCTTTTGTCGTGGGCTTGTGGACGGATTTCGCGATGGGAGGTGGCGTCCGAATCTTGGTTGCAGGTTCCCGAAGCCCGTTCTTCAACGTCATTGATAAGCCTCCCGATAAACGCAAGCGCGAGCTCAGGCGACGCGTCCGGCGCGACGCCTGTCTCCGCCACAAGTGCTTGAGATTAAAATACTTTTTTGGTAACCGATCATCGATCCGAGCGCCTCGAGCCGAGAGCAAGAGCGGGTCGGGTCAAGTTCCATGGACAGCATCAGCCAGAGCCCCGTCAGCCCGCTTTAACGTCCGGGGCGCAATCAAGTTCCGGCACTTCCTTGAAGGCCTTGATTAAGATCGCGACCCGGCGATCATTGACCGCAGGTCTGACTAGGCTGCCAACAATTTTTCCAGCCGGATCGGCAGGTCGCGGACCCGGATGCCGGTGGCGTGGTAGACCGCATTGGCCACCGCGGCCGCGGTGCCGACATTACCCAACTCAACTCAACTCGCGCCGGCTCCAGCCGCAGGAGAGCGCAACGAGTTGTGCCGGTGAGTCTGCGGATGTGATCGAAATCAACAACACTCGTCGTGATAGTTTGTCGCTCGTGTGATCACATCAAGCTGAATTCACCCGGCGCGAGCGGACCAAACAGAAAGGCCCGCCAGTGTTGGCGGGCCTCTTGACGGGTGTGGTCATCATACCAGCGGAACCCCGTAGTAGTCGTTAACCGCGCGAGCCCGTGACGGATCGCCCCAATTCCAGTTGTCGTCGTTGGCGTATTTTGGCGCGCCCTTAAGCTGCTGCTCGGTAATACCGGTCCGATAACCGCCCAGCGCGGTGTCATATTTGAGCGACTGCCACGGCAGCGGATAGTGGTCGTTGCCGATTCCGAGAAATCCGCCGAAGCTCAGGACGGCGTAGGATACGCTCCCGCTCTTCTTGTCGATCATGACGCGCTCGATCGAGCCGATCTTCTTGTCACCAACGCCATAGACTGCAGTTCCCTCGACCTTGTCGCTGCCGATCAGGGTTCCGGTTTCGCGTGCTTCTGTTGTCATCTCGTCTCTCCATTTCGCCAGGAGACAACTGTGGCTGCGTGAAGCCGTTCCTCGAACTTGGACGCGTTGTTTGCGGTTCCAAGGTTCGCTCATCGGTACATCGCCCCCACCGGTGAACCACACCTGGCAGGTTCATGCCGATACTCTGATACGCGCGAAGTCTCGGCTGTTTGCGAGGAGAGGAACAAGCCACGTTCCGGCGAGTTCGCCTTCGCACCTCCAACGCTGAGAGAAATCCAATGGCAAAAGAAAAAACGCTAAACGACCTCTTCCACGACACACTCAAGGACATCTATTTCGCCGAGAAGAAGATCCTTTCTGCCCTGCCGAAGATGGCGAAGGCTGCGCACAGCGACGAGTTGCGCGAGGCATTCGAAAGGCATGAGGGCGAAACCGAACAACACGTGGCGCGACTCGAGCAGGTCTTTGAAGAGATCGATGCAAAGCCGCAAGGCAAGACCTGTGACGCCATCATGGGCATCATCTCCGAAGGCCAGGAGATCATGAAGGAGTACAAGGGCACGGCGGCGCTCGACGCTGGATTATTGGCCGCGGCTCAGGCCGTCGAACACTACGAGATTTCCCGTTACGGCACCTTGATCACCTGGGCCAACGAGCTGGGTCTCGAAACAGCGCCTGGACTGCTCAAGCAGACGCTCGGCGAGGAAGAGGAAACCGACGAAACGCTCACCGAAATCGCGGAGACTGTCGTCAACCAGGAAGCCCAGGA
Organism: uncultured Alphaproteobacteria bacterium; assembly: GCA_963763485.1. GTDB lineage: Bacteria > Pseudomonadota > Alphaproteobacteria > Rhizobiales > Xanthobacteraceae > CAWCKS01. The sequence continues at coordinate 636,935 of CAVXOW010000006.1, forward strand.
GGCCGCCGAATAGCAACGGTACGGATTCTCGCCAATCCGCTCAAATCAGCGCGCTTGGCAGCCATCCTGCTGAGCAGCGTCGCTGACCTCACACTGAAGGCACTGATCCGCTATAGTCGACGCGTCGCGGGGAGCGGGTGAGTGCCACAGAAGGTTTCGACGGTCAAAGGACTCTCGTTTGCAGTCGGAGACGTTAGCGTCTCCGCGCTGCTCGAGGCGCCGCGCAACGCTGCGGCGTTGCTCGTGCTCGCGCACGGCGCCGGAGCCGGCATGACGCATCCCTTCATGGCGGCAATGGCAGGCGGCCTTGCGGAGCGCGCAATTGCCACGCTGCGCTACCAGTTCCCCTATATGGAGCGCGGCAGCAAGCGGCCCGACCCGCCGCAGCTTGCGCAAGCCGCCGTCCGCGCCGCAGTTGCTGCGGCGGCTCAAGTTCAACCAGAACTTCCACTGTTTGCCGGCGGCAAATCCTTCGGCGGGCGAATGAGTTCGCAGGCGCAGGCGAAGACACCGCTCAACGGCGTGCGCGGTCTGGTTTTCGTCGGCTTCCCGTTGCATCCGGCCGGCAAGCCGTCGCAGGATCGCGCAAAACATCTCTTCGAGGTCAAGATCCCGATGCTGTTCCTGCAGGGGACACGAGATGCGCTCGCCGAGCTCACGCTGCTCGAGCCGGTCTGCAAGTCGCTCGGCAAGCGCGCGACGTTAGAGTTGTTTGCGGACGCCGATCACTCCTTTCATGTACCGGCGAAAAGCGGACGGAAGGACACTGAGGTGTTTGCCGAGCTGCTCGACGTAACCGCCGCGTGGATCAAGGAGCACATCTGACGTCAGCACCCAGCACCCAGCGGTGCCCGACAAGTGCTGCCATCGGCCACCGCCTGGCTTTCGCGGCGCAGCATGCCGAAAATAAGCGAAGCGGCGTGCACTGCGCACATCAACATCAGCCAAGACATCGCTGGCTCTGCTCGCTAAACTCGATTCCTGCGCATTCAACGCCTGAGGACAACACGCCGTGCAAATCGATTGCGACCTGCACCCGGGACTGGAAGGCACGCGCAGCACGCTGTTGCCCTATCTCGACGATCACTGGAAAGAGCAGGTTCTGACGCGCGGCATCGACGGCCTCGACCTGCAAAGCTATCCGCCGGCCATGCCCTTGTGCTGCCGTCCTGACTGGCGTCCGGTGAAAGGCAAGCCCGGCAGCGATTTTGACCAGTTCCGCGCCCAGGCACTCGACAAGTTCGGCACCTCGCTCGGCATCCTGAATGTGCTCTACGGCGCCCAGGCCGTGCACGACCCCTACATGGCGTCGGCCTTCTGCAAGGCGATCAACGACTGGATCGCAACCGACTGGCTGTCGCGCGACCCGCGGCTTCGCGCGTCGATCGTGATCCCGCTGCAGGACCCCGAGCTCGCGATCGAGGAGATCGAGCGGCGCGCCGCCGACAAGCGCTTCGTGTCGGTCCTGGTGCTGGCGCAGAACGAGGATTTGCTCGGGCGGCGGCAGTACTGGCCGATCTGGAAGGCCGCGGAACAACACCAGCTGCCGCTCGCGATCCACGCCGGCAGCCAATACCGCACCGCGCCGAGTTCGATCGGCTGGCCGTCCTACCGCTACGAATATTACATGGCGAAGTCGCAGGCGTTTCAGGCGCAGCTGTTGAGCCTCGTGCTCGAAGGCGTGTTCGGAAAATTCCCCAAGCTCAAGGTCGTGCTGATGGAATCCGGCGTCAGCTGGCTGCCGGCCTTCATGTGGCGCGCTGACAAGACCTGGAAAGGCGTCCGCGTCGAGGTGCCCTGGGTCGAGCAGCCGCCGTCCCAATTGATGCGCGAACACGTCCGCCTGACGACGCAGCCGTTCGAACTCGCCGCCCGACCGCGGCGGTGTCGAGGGTCTGATCGACCAGATCGGTTCCGATCGCATGCTGCTGTTCGCGAGCGACTATCCGCACTGGCAGTTCGACGGCGACGCCGTCGTGCCGCCGCATATCCCGGCCTCAATCGTCAAGCGCATGCAGACCGACAATCCGCTGGAAACCTTTGCGCGGCTGCGCGCTAACTAGCGCATGATCCCGAAAAGTGGATACCGGTTTTCGGATCAGATCATGCGCAAGAAAATGGAAGGAGGACTCAAATGACCGACGTTCTCGACCGCATGGACGACGACACCGCGCTCCGCAGCGACGCGCGATCGAAGCTGAAGATCATCGATTGCGATATCCATCCGAGCCTGCGCTCGCGTGAGGACCTCTTCCCCTTCCTGGAGAAACGCTGGCAGGAGCACCTCAAAACCTACGGCGCGCACATCCGCAATCCCTTCACGTCGACCACGCCCTACCCGCGCATCGCCCCCCTGATCTCGCGCCGCGACGCCTGGCCGCCGACCGGCGGCCCGCCCGGCTCCGACCTTGCCTTCATGCAGAAGCAACACCTTGATCCCTACAACGTCGAGTTCGGATTGCTGCAGGTGCTCGACCTCAGCATCTTCTCGCAGGTCAATCTCGAACTCGGTGCGGCCCTGCAGTATGCGATCAACGAGTGGCAGTACGAAGTTTTCCAGCGCCCCGATCCGCGGCTGCGCGCGTCGATCATCGTCGGCCAGGACGATCCGGTCTCTGCGGTGAAAGAGATCGAACGCTGCGCCGTGCTCGGCCGCCACGTCCAGGTCAACATCTCGCCGCGCGCCAACGAGCCGCTCGGCCGCCGCAAATACTGGCCGATCTATGAGGCCGCCGAAGCCGCGAACCTGCCGCTCGGCATTCACGTCGGCGGTTACGGTGGCCATGCCCCGACCGCCAGCGGCTGGCCGTCCTATTATAATGAGGAGCATCATTCCAACGCACAGTCGGTGGCAGCGCAGCTGTCGAGCCTCGTGATCGAGGGCGTGCCGGAAAGATTCCCGAAACTGAAGTTCGTCTTCATCGAGGGCGGGTTTGGCTGGGTGCCGGCGATCACCTGGCGCATGGACCAGCATTTCGAGCGCTTCCGCAGCGAGGTGCCGCATCTCAAGCGCCGGCCGTCGGAGTACGTCAAACAAAGCTTCTGGTTCACCACGCAGCCGATGGAGGAGCCGGAAAGCGCCGAGCACCTGCGCCAGGTGATCGAGTGGATCGGCATCGACCGGCTGCTGTTCTCCTCGGATTATCCGCACTGGGACTTTGACGATCCGCGCTACGCTTTCCGCACCCCGCTATCGGAGGCCGAGCGGCTGAAGATCTTCAATACCAATGCCCGCGCGGTGTACCGGTTCAACTGAGCAATGGTGCGTTACGTCGCTACGAAAACCTCAGATATTCCAGCCGGCGGCAACAAGGTCGTCAGCGTCGGCGGCCGCGAGATCGTGATCTTCCACGCCAACGGCGAGTTCTTCGCGCTGCTGAACCGCTGCCCGCACGAAGGCGCGCCGCTGTCGCATGCCGTCTGCGTCGCGCACCTGCATTCGAGCGAACCAGGTGAGTTCAAGCGATCGCGGGTCGGCGAGCTCCTGCGCTGTCCCTGGCACGGCTGGGAATACGACATGCGCACCGGACAATCTTATTGCGATCCGTCGCGACTCAAGGTGCGTGCCTACCCGGTGACCGTGGTACGCGGCGACGGCTTGGTCGAAGGCCCCTTCGTCGCGGAGACCTTTCCGGTCACGGTCGAAGACAGCTACGTGTTGATCGACGTCTAGGGCAGCACGCTCCGTCCCGCTGGCGCTAGCCCGGGCCGCGGGTGATGACGTTCATCACATCGTCACGGGTCAAGCGCTGTTCGTCGAGACACCGGGCGGCCGGGCTAAGTGATTCACTGAAAATCCCGAGAAGACAATCTCCGCCAGTCAGCGTGTCCCGACCGAGCTGCCTTGCATACTGACGTCCGCGCTGCAACACGCGGCGAAAGCCTGCGGTCGGCAGGGCCACGGGTCCCTCGTCGATCACGATAGCCTTCAATTCGCTGTCGATGTAGTTCGTGAGATTCCGGGTCAGCTTGCCGGAATCAACCTGGCACGCCTTCATCACCGCCGATGCGTCTCCATCATCAATCAGAGCCAGCAGGAGATGCTCGATCGTCGCGTACTGATGCCGCCGCTGTTTTGCGTAGTCCAGCGCCCGTGGCAGCGTCGCGCCCAACTCCCTCGACAGCGGCACATCGGAAATGCGTTCGGCCTCCGGCCCCGGTTGTGATGGTGGTGCGTCTTTGCGTGGGGCGTTTGGCTCGGCGCGGATCGCAGCGGAGAGCGTGTTCCAATCCGCCACGCCAAACGCCTTGGCGATCAGCTCGAGGCTCTGGCTGTTGGTGATCTTGTGACCCTGCGTCGCGAGGGTCGAACGGAGTGTGTGCGCCATGGCTTTAGCGTCGCGGAAATTGCGCATGTCTTTCGTCCTTCGCTTGTGAACGAACCAGATGCGTCAGGGGCTTGCGTTGCTGACCCGTTCGTTCGGGCAAAGGGTTTGAAAGACATCGATACGTTCACCGTACCCAAAAGGGCGCAAGCAGCAGGTCGTATCTACCCTGCAAGAATGCTCGCTCAGAGCGAGCCTTCTGTCAATCTTGCCAGCATATCGATCGACGACTGATCGCCCGGCTCATTCACGGCCGCAGTTCGAACACCGCCTTGCCCGGGGTGCGCACCGGCTCGGCAAGCCGCGCGAACTCGCACAGCAGCGGGCGGGTCTTGCGCGGATCAATCATCTCCTCGACCCAGAATTTTTCCGCCGTGCGGAACGGCGACCGCAGCTTGTTCAGCCGATCCTCGATCTCCAGCAGCTTGGCTTTGGGATCCGGCGCCGCATCGATCTCGGCGCGATACGCCGCCTCGATGCCGCCTTCGAGCGGCAACGATCCCCAGGTCGCCGACAGCCACGCGTAACGCAGCGACAGCCGTCCCGCCGGTTGATTGGCCGCTCCGGCAACGCCGAACGCGTTGCGGATGATCACCGTACACCACGGCACCCGCGACTGGTTCATCGCGGCCATGGCGCGTACGCCGTGCCGGATGGTTGCGGACTTCTCCGCATCGAGCCCGATCAGGAAGCCGGGACAGTCCGCGAGGTAAACCACCGGCAAGTGAAAGGCCTCGGCGAAGTCGACAAAGCGCGCGACTTTCTGGCAGGCCTCTGCGGTCCAGGCGCCGGCATAGTGATAGGGATCGCTGGCGAGCAGCAGGACTGCGCGGCCGTCGAGCCGCGCGAGACCCGTGATCACCGAGCGCCCGAAATTCTGCGCGATTTCAAAGAACGAGCCCTTGTCGACCACCGACTCGATGATCGTGCGCATCTTGTAGACCTGCCGCCGGTTGCGCGGCACTGCGTTCATCAACGCCTCGTCCATGCGCTCGGGGTCGTCGTTGCAGGGTCGCGTCTCGGGTAACCCGTAAACCGACTGCGGCAGGTAGCTCAGGAAGCGGCGCGCGCAGGCAAATGCCTCTTCTTCGGTATCGACCGCATGGTCGACGGCACCGGCGCGGGTCTGGATCTCCCAACCGCCCAGCTCTTGCTTCCCGATCGGCTGGCCAAGCCGCGCCACGACCGGCGGGCCAGCCACGAACATCGCCGAGGTCTTGGTCATCACCGAATAGTGGCTCGCCGCAAGTTTTGCCGCGCCAGCACCGGCCACCGAGCCAAGTCCGAGCGACACCACCGGCACCTGCGCCAGCGCCGCGGTCATCAGGTAAAAGCCCTTGGTCTGTCCGACGCCGCCGGGCAGGTTCGATGCGCCGGTGGTCTCGATCGTCTTCACCGAGCCGCCGCCGCCCGAGCCCTCGATCACACGGATCAGCGGCATGCGGAACTCGCACGCCATCTCTTCCGCCATCAGCCGCTTGCCGGGGATCGAGGCGTCCGCGGACCCGCCGCGGACCGTAAAGTCGTCGGCGACGACGACCACGGGACGGCCATCCACCATGCCGCGGCCAACCACGCAGTTCGCCGCCGTCAGGTTCGTCAGATTCCCCGCAGCATCGTACTCGCCGAGGCCGGCGACGGCGCCGAGTTCGTGAAAGCTGTCCTTGTCGAACAGCTTGTCGACCCGCTCGCGAACCGTGAGCCGGCCGCCGTCGTGCTGCCGCTTGATCTTGTCGGCGCCGCCCATCTGCCGCGCGAAAGCCTCGCGCCGCCGCAGCTCGTCAAGTTCGGGCAACCAGTTCATCGCGGGCGTCCTTGTTGTTGTTCTTGGTTTTCGGTCGCGCGGCTTTGTCGCGAGGCGGATTGCGGAAACTCGCCACATCATCATCGGAGATCGCTTGCGTCGGCTGACCAATCGCTTGGGCCAGCTCCAGCATCTCGGGCGCCACCTCGCGGTGCATGCGAGCCTCGTCATACAGCGACGAGAGTATGCCGATCGAAAGCACAAGGTGCGTCTGGTAGTGGTCGGACCACACCGGTACGCCGCAGCCGCTGATCAGCGGGTTGCACAGCCCGATCGACACAACATAGCCGTGCTCGTGAAAGAATTGCCGGTTTGCGGCGATGCGCGGCCGCAATTGTGGAATGTCGTCGGGAAATTCGCGGATAGCCTCTTTGAGGAAGCGCTCGCTGGCCGCTTCATCGAGAGTTGCAAGATATGCGTGACCCGCCGCTGTTCGGATGATCGGAACGCGGGTGCCGACGCTGGTCTGCACACCGACCACCCCGAACGTGCGCGCGTATTCGAGATATACCAGATCGAAGCGATCGGGGATCAGGAACGAAATCGTACCGGGAATGCGGTCGGCGACGTCCTGCAACTTGCGCCGGATCAGGTCGCGAAAGCGCATGCCCCGCAGCATCGACGTGCTCATCGCCACGGCGCCGGGCCCGAGCTGATACTTCTGGTCGCGCGCCAGGTAGACCAGTTGCCCAAGCCTCGTCAGCGTCTGCGTCAGCCGCGACACCGTCGAGCGCGGCAGGCCGCAGCGCAGGGAAATTTCCAGGTTACCGAGCCGCTGCTCCGGTCCGTCAAAACAGCGCAGCACGTCAAAAGCGCGGGAAACGACTTGAATGACGGCCTTGTCAGATGGTGAAGTGTCAGCTGACGGATCGCGATCGAGATTGGAGCGTCGTCCCATTCTGCTCGCCTCCTCCGGCGCATGTGTTCGTGCGCAAATCTTTTCTTGCGGCGTGACGTCGCAGCGCCCTGCAATCGTGCGAAGCAATTCCGTCACACGGAATTAAATTCCACTTGCGCATGACGCTACCTCAGGCACACTTTCACAACAAGAAAAAGCCGCGCGCGACGCGGCCCCGGAGGAAGGAATGCCCTGTCCCGTTTGCGGCCGCCGAGGACAGTCCTTGTCATGAGCAGGGGGCCGAGCCGCGCAACGCCTCAAGCCGAAGGCGCAGCTTCAGCACCGCTCCTGTCGGTTCGTGGGCTCGGCATCCGCTTCAAGACCTCGCAAGGCGAACTGCAGGCAACGCGCGGCATCGACTTCGACGTCGCGGCTGGCGAGCGCGTCGGCATCGTCGGCGAGAGCGGCTGCGGCAAGACCATCACCGGGCTTTCGGTCCTGCGATTGCTGCCGAGCAACCTCGCAAGGTTTGACGGCTCCATCAACTTCGACGGCATGGACCTCGCCAAATGCAGCACGGGCAAGTTGCGCGCGGTGCGCGGCCGTCGCATCGCGATGATCTTTCAGGAACCGATGAGTGCGCTCGATCCGGTCTTCACCGTGGGCCACCAGATTTCGGAAACCCTGCGCATCCACACCAAACTTGGCGCGCAGGAGGCGCGTGAGCGTGCCATCGAGATGCTGCGCAGCGTCGGCATCGCGTCGCCCGAGCGCCGCATCGACGACTATCCGCACCAGCTGTCCGGTGGCATGCGCCAGCGCGTGATGATCGCGGCGGCTTTGATCTGCGGTCCACAGCTCCTGATCGCCGACGAGCCGACCACCGCGCTCGATGTCACGGTGCAGGCGCAAATCCTCGAACTGCTGCGCGAGCTCAGCATCAAGTCGAAGACCGCACTGATGCTGATCACCCACGACCTCGGCGTCGTCGCCGAGACCTGCAGCCGCATGATCACGATGTATGCCGGCGAAGTGATCGAGGATGGTCCCGTCGACGACGCACTGCTGAAGCCGCTGCATCCCTATACGTCCGGCCTGTTGCGCTCGCTGCCGCACTTGAGCCCGCGTCACGCCGACCTGCCGTCGATCCCGGGTCGCGTCCCCTCGCTGACGGAGATGCCGGCCGGCTGCCGCTTCCGCCCGCGCTGTGGCCACGCTGCGACGGGCTGCGAGAACGAACAGACATTGCAGGATGCCGGCGGCGGGCGAAAGGTGCGCTGCTGGCGTTTCCGCGAACTCGACCTGCCGGGCGCGGTCGATCACGAGAAAACCCGGCCGCTGGCCGTGGCGGTGACGCAATGACCGGCGCCACTCAAACGACGACGATCGATACGGCCGACACCATTGTTTCGGTGCGCGATCTCGAAGTGCAGTTCCAGACCCAGGATCGCCGCGGCACCTTGCGCGCGATCGACGGCGTCAGCTTCGACGTCCGCCGCGGCGAGACCTTTGGCATCATCGGCGAATCCGGCTCGGGCAAAACCACCGTCGGCCGAGCGCTGGTGCTGCTGCAAAAGCCGTCCGCGGGCTCGATCCGGCACAACGGCCTCGAACCCGCAAGAATTGCCGGCGCGCGAGTTCCGCAAACACCGGCGCGACTACCAGATCATCTTCCAGGACCCCAACGCCGCGCTCAATCCGCGCATGACCATCCTGTCGTCGGTGCTGGAGCCACTGGAGCTTGCCGGCGAAGGCAGCGCCGAGCAACGTCGCCAGCGCGCCTTGCAGGCGATGGATCGTGTTGGTCTCTCCGCCGAGATCGGGACGCGCTATCCCCACCAGCTCTCCGGCGGCCAGAAGCAGCGCGTGCTGATCGCCCGCGCGCTGACGCTGCATCCAAAATTGATCGTGTGCGACGAGGTGGTCGCGGCGCTCGACATGTCGATCCGCGGCGACGTACTGAACCTGTTCGCACGGCTGCAGCGCGAACTCGGGCTGACATACGTTTTCATCACCCACGATCTGTCGATCGTGTCACATATCTCCAGCCGGGTTGCCGTGATGTATCTCGGCCGCTTCACGGAGCTCGGCCCGACCGACGCCGTCACCGAACACCCGCTGCACCCCTACACGCAGGCGCTGTTGTCGGCCGAGCCGGTGCCGGTGCCGTCATCGATGCGTGAAGATCGCCGCATCATCCTGGAAGGCGAAATTCCGAGCCCGCTCAATCCGCCATCCGGCTGCCGCTTCCGCACCCGCTGCCGCTACGCGCAGGCCGTCTGCGCGGACAAGAGTCCGGATTGGCGTGAGCTCGCGCCCGACCACTGGGTCGCCTGCCATTTCGCCGATCGCCCGAACTTCGGGGCGGCACAAGCCAAGGGAGGCTGATCATGGCGCGGCGAAGCACCACCCACATCGTCGGCAGTCGGCTGGTGCAGTCCCTGCCGGTGATTTTGCTCGCAACGTTCATCGTGTTCTCGCTGCTGAAACTGTTGCCGGGCGATATCGCCGTCACGCTCGCCGGTGATAACGCGTCCGATGCGCGCATCGCCGAGATCAGGTCGCTCTACGGCCTCGACCAGCCGTTCCTCGTGCAATACGGCTCGTGGCTGGTCCACGCCATGCAGGGCGACCTCTCGCGTTCGCTGCTGTCAGGCGAAGCGGTCGCCAATTCGATCGGCCGCGCCTTCCCGAACACGCTGCTGATTGTCACCATCGCCCTGTTTCTCGCCCTGCTCACCGGCATCCCGATGGGCATCATCGCTGCGATCAAGCCCGGCGGCTGGGTCGACAAGCTGGTCAGCCTGATCGCCTCGTTCGGCGTCGCGGTGCCGAGCTTCTGGTTCGCGATGATCCTGGTCGCCGAAATTTCGCTGAAGCTGAACTGGCTGCCGGCGACCGGTGCACGATCGTTCTCGGCCGCACCCGTCGACGCCATTCGCCATGCACTGCTGCCCGCGATCGCCATCGCCGCCTATGGCATGGCGGAGGTGGCGCGGCAGCTGCGCGGGTCGCTGCTCGAAGTGCTGTCGTCGCAATTCGTTCGCACCCTGCACGCCAAGGGCCTGTCGATGTGGGCGATCCTGTGGAAGCACGGCCTGAAGAATGTCGGCGTCAACCTCTTGACCATCATCAGCCTGCTGGTGAACCGAATGCTGGGGGCGACGGTCGTGGTCGAAGCGGTGTTTGCGATTCCCGGCATGGGCAGCCTGATCGTGCGCGGCGCGATCCAGCGCGACTTCCCGATCGTGCAGGGCGTGGTGTTCGCGATGGTGATCGTCGTCATCACCGTGAACCTGATCACCGACCTGTTGTGTGCGGCCGTTGACCCGAGGATCGACGCATGACTGAGGCAACGCTTCCTCCGATCCTGCAAAGCAAGCCCGGCCCGTTCCTGCGCTTCTGCTTCTGGCTCGCCTCGGATTTGCGCGCCGCGCTCGCGCTCGCCGTGCTCACCTTCTTGCTGATCGTCGCCGCGACCGCACCATGGCTCGCGCCCTACGCGCCGACCGCGCAGGACGTCAACAACATGCTGGCAGCGCCGAGCCCGCAACACCTGCTCGGCACCGACGATCTCGGCCGCGACATCTTCAGCCGCCTGATCTATGGCGCGCCGGCGACGGTTTACGCCAGCGTGCTCGCGGTGACCGTCGGCATCGCCATCGGCCTGCCCGTCGGCCTCGTCGCCGGCTTCTTCGGCGGCTGGGTCGACGACATCATCAGCCGCATCATCGACACCTTCCTGTCGTTCCCGGCGATCGTGCTCGCGATTGCGGTGACCGGCGCGCTCGGCATCGGGCTGACCAACGGCATGATCGCGGTCGGCATCGTGATGTTCCCGTCGCTGGCGCGCATTGTTCGCGCGCGCACACTCGTGGTGCGCCAGGAGCTTTACGTCGACGCCTCGCGCTGTTTTGGCGCGCCTGCGCACCACATTCTCTGGAAGCATGTGCTGCCGAACGCACTGCAGCCGGTCATCGTGCAGGTCACGCTGCTGCTTGCGGCGGCCCTGCTCGCCGAAGCGAGCCTCAGCTTCCTCGGCCTCGGCATCCAGCCGCCCAATCCGAGCTGGGGCGCGATGCTGGCGCGCGCCTATCAGTACATCGAGATCGCGCCCGAGCAGATGTATGCACCGGGCCTCGCCATTCTGTGCACCGCGCTCGCCTTCAACGCGCTCGGCAAATCCCTGCGCGTCGTGCTCGATCCGACAATGAAAGACCGCTGAATACCTCAAGCAACAAGAACAAATACGGCAGGGAGCCTCTTCAAATGACCGACACCCGATCGCAGCGCCTGTTCGACATGATGATGCGCCGACGCACGTTTCTAGGCATGGCGGGCGGACTCGCCGCAGCGCACTGGCTGCCGGCATCCGCGCTGGCGCAATCCGAGCCGAAGCGCGGCGGCATCCTCAAAGTGTCATGCCCCGGCAATCCGTCGAGCCTCGATCCCTATACCGGCGGCTCGGGCTTCGATCACTCCTACCTCTACACCATGTTCGATACGCTCGTGGAATTCGAGTATGCGACGCTGAAGGCAAAGCCTGGTCTTGCCGAAAGCTGGAATTACACTGATCCGCAGACGCTGGTGATGAACCTCAGGCAGAACGTCCTGTTCCACGACGGCACGCCGTTCAATGCCGAAGCCGCCAAGGCCAACCTCGACCGCGGCCGCACCGACCCCCGCTCGAACATCAAGGGCGACCTCAGCACAATCAACTCGGTCGTCGTCTCCGGCGCCAACCAGATCACCATCAAGCTGAAGCAGCCGGACACCGCACTGCCGCTGATCCTGGCCGACCGCGCCGGCATGATGTCGTCGCCCAAGGCGGTGCAGGACCTCGGCAAGGATCACGACCGCAAGCCGGTCGGCACCGGCGCCTGGAAATTCGTCAGCTTCAATGACGGCGAGAAGGTCGTCGTCACCCGCAACGAGAAATACTGGCGGCCCGGCCGTCCCTACCTCGACGGCCTCGAGCTTTCAGTGATTCCCGAGCTCGCCACCGGGCTGCGCTCGGTCATCGCCGGCGAGAACGACTTTGTCTACGCGCTGACCCCGCAGCAGAAGGCGCTGATCGATCGGGCCAAGAATGTCAGTTCGGCGACCGGCCCGACGCTCGGCTGCTTCGGCGTCTACTTCAACACCGGCCGGCCACCTTTCAACGACCTCCGCATCCGCAAGGCCTTCAACTACGCGATCGACCGCGAGGAGTTCGTCAAGCTGACACAGGTTGGCGTCGGCGAGGCTGCCTACATGGTGCTGCCAACCGCACACTGGGCCTACGACGCGGAGACCGCAAAGCTCTACCCGCACGATCCCGACATGGCCAAGAAGCTGATCGCGGAAGCCGGTTTCAAGGACGGCATGGACATGAACCTGGTCGGGTTTTCCGATCAGTCCAGCGCCCAGCGGCAGGACGTTCTGATCGAGCAGTTCCGCAAAGCGAACATCCGCCTGAAGTTCAGCAACGGCACGGTGTCCGAGACGACAACGAACTATTTCGGCCCGGAGAAACGCGGCGACGCCTATCTCGCCGGCTGGACCGGGCGGCCGGATCCGAGCCTGACCTACTCGCTGCTGTTCCTGAAGGAGGCTTATTACAACACGTCGCACGTCGATCCGCCGGCCGAGTTGACTCAAGCGATCAACGACAGCCGCAAATATGAGGACGTCGAGAAGCGCAAGGAGGCGTTCGCGCGGGTGCAGAAGCTCGCGATGGAAAATGCCTTGTGGGCGCCGATCTCGTTTTCGCTCGAGCTCGATGCGATGTCGCAGAAGGTGAAGGGCTACAAGCCCAACCTGCTCGGCAAGCCGAAATTCGAGGATGTCTGGCTCGAGGGTTGAAGCGCGGAGGCACCAATGAGCGAACAAGACAGAATAAAGAACGTGCTCGCCATGGCGCTGGGACGGCGCCAGTTTCTCGGTGCCTCGGCTGGCCTCGCCGCATCGGGCCTGCCGTTTCCGGCATTTGCCAGTGAGGAGGCGCCAGCACCGAAGCGCGGCGGAATTCTCGAAGGTTGCCGCGCCGTCGAACCCGACCAGCCTCGATCCCTACACCGGCGGCGGCGGGCTCGACCACACCCATCTCTACAACATCTTCGATAACCTGATCGAATTCGAGTACGACACGCTGAAGCCGAAGCCGGGCCTGGCGAAGGCCTGGCGTTTCACGGACTCGCAGACTTTCGTGATGGACCTGCAGCCGGACGTGCAGTTTCACGACGGCACGCCGTGCGATGCTGCGGCGGTGAAATGGAACATCGACAACGGCAAGAATGATGCGCGCTCGAACGTGAAGGCTGACTTCACGACCGTCGCGTCGGTCGAAGTCACCGGCCCGTTGCAGGTCACCGTAAAATTGAACCAGCCTGATACGGCGCTACCACTGATCCTCGCCGACCGCGCCGGCATGATGTCATCGCCAACAGCGGTGCAGGCGCTCGGCAAGGACCACAATCGCAAGCCCGTCGGCACCGGCCCGCACAAGCTGGTCAGCTGGGTCGACAACGACCGCATTGTGCTTCGGCGCAACGAGAAATACTGGCGGCCCGGCCGTCCCTATCTCGACGGCATCGACATGGTGATCATCCCCGAGATCGGCACCGCCGTGCGCTCGGTGCTCGCCGGGGAGAACGATTACGTCTACTTCATGTCGCCGCAGCAAAAGCCGCTGGTCGATCGCGCGAAGAACCTGTCGGTGGTCAGTGCACCAACCGTCTATTGCCTGTTGATCTACTTCAACTACTCGCGGCCGCCATTCGACGACGTGCGCATCCGCAAGGCCATCAACTACGCGATCAACCGCGAGGATTTCGTCAAGCTGACGCTCGGCGGCGTCGCCGAGACCGCGAAGATGCTGCTGCCGAGCGCCCACTGGGCTTACGACAAAAAGACCGCGGAAATGTACCCGTACGATCCGGACATGGCGAAGAAACTTCTTGCCGAGGCCGGCTTCAAGGACGGCATCGACCTGACGCTGGTCAGCTACACCGACCAGACCTACCTGCAGCGCCAGGAAGTGCTGACCGAACAGCTCAAGCACGCCGGCATCCGGTTGAAGTTCATCAACGGCACCATCACCACAGGCATGTTCTTCGCCGAGCATAAGGGCGACGGGCTGCTCGCGGCGTGGACCGGGCGACCCGACCCGAGCCTCAGCTACTCGCTGATGTTCCTGCAGGATGCCTACTACAATCCTGGCCGCGTCGAGGTATCGCCAGAACTCACCGCCGCAATCAACGCCAGCCGTGTCTCCGAGGATCTCGATCAGCGCCGCGACGTGTTCGCCAAGGTCCAGCAATTGATGATGGAGCACGCGCTGTGCGCGCCGATCGCGTTCCAGCCCGAGCTCGAATTCATTCCATACGCGAGTTAAAGGCTATCGCGCCAACCTTCTGGGCAAACCAAAATTTGAGAACATTTGGCTGGACGCCTGACCGGCGCGACGCGCTGACGCGATTTTGGAGGCCGCAATGGCAACAGAACTTTACGATCCGCGAAATCCCGCCGCGCGAAGATTGTATCGTCGGCGAAGCGATCGACCGCTGGGCACGCGACAATCCGGACAAGGTGTTCGTGCTGTTTGCCGACGGCACCAGCTGGACCTTCCGCCAGCTGCGCGAGGTGGTGCGGCAGACCGCGCTCGGCCTGCAGCAGCTCGGCGTCAAGCAGGGCGACTATGTGGTCTCCTGGTTGCCGAACGGACCGGACGCGCTGCGCGTCTCCTTTGCGATCAATTATCTCGGCGCCATCAACGTGCCAGCTAACCTCGCCTATCGCGGCAACCTACTGGCGCATGTGGTGAGGAACTCGCAAGCGAAGCTGATCGTGCTGCACGCCGACCTGTTGCCGCGCCTTGACGACATCGATTGCACCGCGCTGACGCAAGGCGTCGTGCTCGGCGGCGCACCGCGCCGTCACAAGACGCTGCAGCTGCATCCGGCGGCGGCGCTGTCGCCGTCGTCGGGTACTCTTGCGCCGCCCGAGCGGCCGATCGCGCCGTGGGACACCCAGATGGTGATCTACACCTCGGGCACCACGGGACCGTCGAAGGGTGTGCTGTCGTCGTACCTGCATTTCTACACCGGCGGCGCCGAACCGTTCCGCTATCTCACCGCCGATGATCGCTACCTGATCAACCTCCCGATGTTTCACATCGGCGGCTGCGGCATCCTGAATTACATGTTGATGATCGGAGGATCGATCGCGATCGTGGAATCCTTCGAGACGGCGAAGTTCTGGTCGGTCGTCACGCAGACGCAATCGACCTCGGTCACGCTGCTCGGCGTGATGGCGACGTTCCTCGCCAAGCAACCTCCGGCGCCGACCGACCGCGGCCATGGGCTCCGGACCGCGATCATGGTGCCGCTGGCGGAAGACACCCGCGCATTCTCCGAGCGCTTCGGCTGCGACATCTATAGCGGCTTCAACATGACGGAAATCTCGACCCCGCTGATGACCGACGTCAACCCGACGCCGATCAGCTCGTGCGGCCGGCCACGCAAGGGCATCGAGGCGCGCCTGGTCGATGAGAACGATTGCGAGGTGTCGCCAGGCACCATCGGCGAGCTGATCGTGCGCGCCGACCGCCCCTGGGCAATGAACCACGGCTACCTCGGCAATCCGGAAGCAACCGCCCGCGCCTGGCGCAACGGCTGGTTTCACACCGGTGACGCCTTCCGTGTCGACGAGCACGGCAACTACTTCTTCGTCGACCGCATGAAGGACGCGATCCGCCGCCGCGGCGAGAATATTTCTTCATTTGAGGTGGAGACGGAGGTCTGCGCCCATCCGGCGGTGAAGGAGGCTGCAGCTGTCGCGGTGCCGAGCGAACACGGCGAAGACGAAGTGCTGGTCGCGATCTCGCTCGCGCCCGGCGCGGAGCTCGATCCGGCCGACCTGATCGGCTTCCTGATCCCGCGCATGGCGCATTTCATGGTGCCGCGCTACGTGCGCATCGTCGACCTGTTGCCGCGCACGCCCACGCAGAAAGTCGAGAAACACTTGATCCGTACAGAAGGAATTGCAGCCGGCACCTTCGATCGCGAGAAGGCCGGCATCAGCGTCAAGCGCGAGCGGATCGGCGGCCGGTCGGCGTGATCAGACCGTCGTGTGCCCCGCGTCAACACGCGGGCTGAAGATCGAGATCGGCGCGCTGACGCCGCGCACCTGATGCGCGCCGAGATGATCGAGGGCGCCGTCTAGATGACGCGCGACCGCTTCGGTGATCAAAATGTCGCGCTTCAACGTCTTCTGCAGTGCCTCGACCCGGCTCGCCTCGTTGACGGCGGCACCAATCACCGTGAAGTCGAGCCGTTCCGGAGCGCCGATATTACCGAAGAACACCTCACCTTCGTTGAGCGCAATGCCGGCGCGCAGGGGACGCCAGCCGTCGACGCTGGCAAGTTGTGAAGGCGGGTGCGCGTTCAGCTCGCCGAGTCCGCGCAAGGCATCATGGGCCGCTTCGAGCGCGGCGCGGGCCGCTGCCGCGGCCGTGCCGAAGCTTTCGAACGGAAACACAGCCAGCAGGCCGTCACCAATGAATTTCAGCACCTCGCCGCCCTGCGCCAGTACCGCGCCAGCCAAGATCTCGAAATAGGCGTTGAGCAACGCAATCAGATCTGCCGGCGGCAACCGGTCCGACAACTCCGTGAAGCCGCGCAGATCGGCGACCCACACCACCGCATGCACGGCGTCCCCCGCGCCGCGCTTGATCGAGCCGGCCAGTACCTTTGCTGCGGCGCTGGCGCCGAGATAGGCGTCGAGCGCATTGCCGGAAATCCTGAGCGCGCTGTGACGCTCGAAGTGAAGCGCAAACACGCTGAGCAATGGTTTGATGCGGTCCAGATCGGCGGGCGCAAAGCCGCCCGCCTGCCGGGTCGCGAGCGTGACGGCGTTCCGATAGGTGCCGCCGCTCATCGGCAGCGCGATGTATTCGGAAAAGCCGTCGCGCGCCAATTCGCCGAGCAACGGAAACTCCTCGGCGGCAGCCGGGTCCGTCACGTTGCGCCGCAGCGCTTCGCCAGAGTCGAACACTCTCGAGATCGGGTTGCGCAGAAAACTCGCGGAGGCGGTCGCAGCATCAGCGACCTTCACCTCGTCGCACAGCCCATCGATCTGGCTCCAGTTCCAGGCAAAGCCGACGAGCTGCGGATGCAGCGTGCCCATGTGCAGGCTCATTCGATCGACCGGCGCGCCGGCAACCACGAGCCTCCAGATGAAGGTTTCGAGAAATAGCAAGAAATCCTTCTCGCGGATCGCGTCGTGCAGCAACCACTGTTCGATGTCGGCGAACGTGGTGCCGGCCGGCGCCGCCGCAATGCCGCGCGCTGATCGTTTGACCAGCATCACCGTCGCCGGGTACTGGCGCGGCGCCGGATCGAGGGTACGCTGCGTCATGCGCGGATCCTTTCCTCGCGCGCATGTCGAACCAACCACACCCCACGCGCGAGACCCGAACTCACCTCAAATTGCCCGGCCAGGCAACTGCTCCGTTTGGCAGGTGACAGGAGAGGCAAAAGGGGCTGCGGATGCAATATGGACGGGCGATGTGGATCAACGTTTACCAAGAGGCCGCCACGCATGGCCTGGGCTCGCAGGCGCGATGGACACGGGGCCTTAGCTGGGATTACGGCCGCGGTTGCCTGCAACCTGATGACCTGTAATAGATTGAGCGGCGTCCCGCCGGTCGGGTGAAGTCCCGGAAACAAGTCCGTCAATGACGACCGTTCGCCTCGATGAGTTTTCGGCCTTGGTCGGCCATATCTACGATGCAGCGCTGACGCCCGGCGAATGGCCCGCGGTGCTTACTCGTATCTGCAAACTGCTTAACGCTCAAACGGCAGTCCTGCAGTCGTATGACGTCTACGACAGGACCCCGCCGTTTGAATTGAACGTCGGGTACGATCCGGTCTGGATTAAGGTGTATGCCGACAAATACTACGCGATGAACCCCTATATGGATGATGTCGCGCGCATGTCGTCGGGTGAAGTCGTGATCACCTCCGAGCGGCCGGATTATCCGGAGCTGTTCAAAACCGAGTTCTATCAGGGCTGGCTGAAGCCGCAGCGCCTGCTCGATGCGTCACTGTTGATGGTCGAGAAGTCCATGAACACCATCACCGCGCTGATCAACGTCCGGAATGAGGATCAGGGCCCGCACGATCAGGCGACGATCGAAGTCCTCAAAATGCTCTATCCGCATGTTCGCCGGGCGGTGATGATCGAACGCGTCGTTCGAGAGAAACAAGACCAGGTCGATAAATATTCCACGGCACTGGATTCGCTGGCGGCGGGCATGTTCCTGTTAACCGACAAGGCCGCGGTGGCCTATGCAAATGCTTCAGGCGACGCGATGCTCGCAGCCGGCGCGCCAATGAAGAAGGTCAACGGACGGCTGGTGCTGGCCGACCAGCATGCGAACCGTACCCTGCGCGAGGCCATGTCCGCAGCTCGCGAGGGCGACGTGACGCTTGGGGAAAAGGGTGCCTCGATACCTCTTCGCGATGAGCACGCGGAATACGTTCTTCATATGCTGCCGTTGAATGCCGCACGGCGGCAATCGGTCGGGTCCGACGCGGCAGCCGCCCACGTTGTTTTCATCAGCCGCAACGATCCGAAGGACGCGCCTGTCATCGCGGCATTTGCCGAACGCTTTGGCCTGACCGCGCAGGAAACCCGCGTGCTGCAGACCGTGGTCGAGGCCGGCAGCGTGCCGATGGCGGCGGATATTCTCGGCATTTCGTCCTCGACCGCCCGGACCCATGTCACCAGCATCTTCGACAAGTCAGGCGTCCGCCGCCAGGCCGACCTGCTGCGGCTGCTGATCGAGATGAAATCCCCGTTCGTCAAATAGGCCACGACATTTTTGACGTGCCTCCCACGATCCTATGAGGCGAGACGTCGCTTCGCTTGTCTAGTCTTGTCGCGAAGCGACAATGGGCGGGCGGACGCCCTGAACGAATTCACCAATGAGAGCACCCGTCCCATTGCTCTCCCACGTGTTGTTGCGTCGCGCATGAGGAACCCATTATGGCCGTTGTCGCATCCATCCCGACGCTCGCAACTTATCTTCAAAGCGGCTACTGGGCCTACTCCAACTACGACGGTACCCAGCCTCGTCATTGGGGCAGCACCAGCATCAGCGTCAATGTCAATGCGTTGACCGCAGCCGAGCAGATCCTCGTCGGCGGCGCGCTCAGCATGTGGGCGAGCGTCGCGCCCCTCACATTCACCTATACCGGCGCTGCGGCCAACATCACCTTCAACCACAACGGCGCCGGGCTGGTGGCCAACACAACTGACACCACGGCCGTTGTCGGCCAACTCTATCAGGCCGAAACGGTCGATATCTCGACGGGCTGGTACAACAACGACGGCGGCTATGGCGACGGACTGACGGGCACCTACAGCTATGTGTTTCAAACCTACCTTCACGAGATCGGGCATGCGCTCGGGTTAGGTCATGAAGGCCCCTACAACAACAGCGCCACCTACGGCACCGACAATATCTACACGAACGACACGTGGCAGTACTCGATCATGTCGTATTTTGACCAGACCAACTACAATGGAGGCATCAAGGATTACGTGATCTCGCCGGAGATGGCCGACATCTATGCCATTCAACAAATCTACGGCGCCAACAACAGCACCCGCACCGGCAACACGACCTATGGTTTCAACAGCAGTGCCGGCCCCATTTATGATTTCGCCTCTTATACCGGACAGGGCACCCCTGCCTTCACGATCTACGACAGCGGCGGCAGTGATACCCTCGACGCCTCGGGCTATTCGCAGGACCAGACCATCGACCTCAATTATGGAAGCTGGTCGTCGATCGGCGGCTTCATCAACAACATCGGCATCTACATCACGACCAGTATCGAAAATGCGGTTGGCGGAACCGGCAACGATCTGATCATCCCGAACGGCGCTCTGGTCAGCGCGCTGACCGGTGGGGGCGGCAACGACACATTCCAGGGCACCACGTATGGGCTCACCGAGGACACCATCACCGACATGAACGTCGGTGACAGGTTCAATTTCACCAACGGCGACCTAGCAAGCTTCAGCTACGCTCGGAACGGGACGACGCTGACCTACGCCGGTGGCTATACCGTCACACTGTCGAACGACGCGATCGGTCACTTCGCTCTGAGTAATAACCCGCTCGGTGGCGTCGACCTGCGGCTGACGAACTCTACCCCGCTGTCCGATTTCAGCGACGACGGGCGGTCCGATATCCTCTGGCGCAGCAGCGGCGGCGCGCTGGCCGACTGGAGCATGGCCGGAAGCGCGATCACGTCGAGCCAATTGCTCAGCGCTGCTCCCGGCGCGTCGTGGAGCATCGCCGAGATCGCCGACTTCAACGGCGACGGTCACTCTGACGTTCTCTGGCGTGACACCAGCGGCGCACTGGTCGACTGGAGCATGAATGGCGGGACGATCGCGTCCAGCCAGGTGCTTGGCGCGGCTCCCGACGCGTCGTGGAGTATTGCTGGTACCGGCGATTTCGACGGCGATCACCATGCTGATCTGCTTTGGCGCAACACCGATGGCACGCTTGCCGAGTGGAGCATGAATGGGGGGACGATCGCGTCGAGCCATTTCGTCGGAGCGAGTTCCGATGCGTCTTGGAGCGTTGCTGGCATCGGCGATTTCAATCACGACGGCACATCGGACATCCTTTGGCGCAACACCAACGGCACGCTTGCCGAGTGGAGCATGAGTGGCGGGGCAATCGGATCGAGCCAGTTGGTCAATGCCGCGCCTGGCGCATCCTGGAGCGTCGCGGGCGTCGGTGACTTCTTCGGCACGGGCCATTCGGACCTGCTCTGGCGCAACACCGACGGCACGCTCGTGGAGTGGCTGATGGATGGGGCGCAGGTCGCGTTCAGCTTCACGATCAATGCCAAGCCGAACTCGTCCTGGAGCATTGTCGAAATGGGAGACTTCAACGGCGACGGCAGATCCGACATCCTGTGGCGGCAAAGCACCACCGGCCAATTGGCCGAATGGCAGATGATCGGAGTCAATATCTCTACGAGCCAACTGCTTTCTGCGGCACCCGATGGAAGCTGGCAAACTCAAGCCAAACCGACAAACTCCGTGGTTTAGGCGGGCAAGAGGAGTTTCAGACGGGCATCCGGCGTCCGCCGCCGGGGCGGGCCTGCTGCGGCTGCCGATCAAATCAAATGCGCCACGACTTTTTTGACGTGCCTCCCACGATCCTATGAGGCGACGTGTCGCCTCGTCCGACTAGCCTTTGCCGCAAAGCGACCGCGCGCCGGAGCCTCCCGGAGGTCAGCTCAAACCGAAGCTATTGTCCCGCACAGCGGTGGAGAATCTCATGACGCTTACCGCCAGAACCCTAGACTCTGAATCTCGTCGCCGTCGGCACGCTGGATTCCGGGGTGATTGCAACAGTTGTCGATAGCCAGGTGGCCGATCCGATCTCGGACTTCTCGGCAACGATCAACTGGGGTGATAGCACCGTGAGTGCCGCGACGATCGTCGGGAGCGGGAACGGTATCTTCGATGTTCTCGGGAGCCACACTTATGCCGGCACCGGCTCGTTCACGCTCACTGCCAGCATCACATATTCTCCGACTCCCGTTACGTTCTCGCCGGCATCCCTTGCGCTTGACGTCGTCTCCCCCAATCCGGCGTCGGTCAACGCCCATCCGATTTATGCCAGCTCCAATCGGGTATCCACCGCAAGCGTTGCGACCTTCGTCAACTCGTTCACGAACGATCCGATCGGTGGTTTTTCTGCAACCGTCGACTGGGGCGACGCCACCCTGAGTGCCGCGTCAATTCTTAGTCAGTCCGCCGGCAGCTACTTAATCACGGCCGGGGGGCATGCCTACGCGACGCCGGGCATTTTCACCGACACCATTAATCTCGCCGAATTCGACTTTCCTAAACGCCACAACCTTGCGAACCACGACGACCATCGTGACGGAAGCGACCAGCGACTTCAACGCCAGCGGCAAGTCGAGCCTGCTGTGGCGACAGGGCAGCACCGGGCAAATCGTCGACTGGAGCATGAACGGGTCGAGCATCGCCGCAAGCCAGATTGTCGGCGCCGCGCCCAACTCGTCGTGGAGTGTCGCCGGCGTCGGCGACTTCGACGCCAACGGCAAGGCCGATACGCTGTGGCGACAAACCGGCACTGGTCAACTCGTGGTCTGGGGCATGAACGGAGCGTCGATCGCTTCGAGCCAGATCATCGCTGCGGCACCAAACTCGTCATGGACATCAGCCGAAATCGGTGACTTCAACGGCGACGGCAAGGCGGACATCCTGTGGCGGCAAACCAGCACTGGCATGCTGG
The DNA here is from genome assembly GCA_963763485.1 of uncultured Alphaproteobacteria bacterium. GTDB lineage: Bacteria > Pseudomonadota > Alphaproteobacteria > Rhizobiales > Xanthobacteraceae > CAWCKS01. Next base: position 659,239 of record CAVXOW010000006.1, read on the forward strand.
TCGACTGGACCATGAACGGAGCAACCATCGCAGCAAGCCAGACCATCGCAGCAAGACCAAACTCGTCCTGGACGATCGCCGGTTCTGGCGACTTCAATGGCGACGGCAAGTCCGACATCCTGTGGCGGCAAACCGGCACCGGCGCGCTGGTCGACTGGACCATGAACGGGGCCGCCATCGCCGCGAGCCAGACCATCGCGGCAAGCCCCAACTCGTTATGGAGCGTGGCCGGGATCGGCGACTTCAATAACGATGGCACGTCCGACATCCTGTGGCGGCAAGCCGGCACCGGCACGCTGGTGGAGTGGCTGATGAACGGCGCGACGATTCAGTCAAGCCCAATCATCGCCGCCGCACCCGACGCATCGTGGAGCATTGTCGAAGTTGGCGACTTCAACGGCGACGGCAATGCCGACCTGCTGTGGCGGCAAGCGAGCACGGGGGCGGTGGTCGACTGGACGATGACCGGAGCAACGATCGCCGCAAGCCAGACCGTCAACGCCACCCCCGACGCGGGCTGGCAGGTTCAGTCGAAACCGACGGACTTCGCCTGACCCACATCAGGCCGCCACATCGTCACACCGATGCCGCGCCATCGATCGCGACCTCGGCGCCGGTGATGTAGCTCGCCTCGTCCGATAACAGGAATAGCACGAGTTGTGCCACCTCGTCGGCGGTGCCCATGCGGCGCATCGGTACATTCTTCAGCCGAGTCGCGCGCTGCTCCTCGGTCCAGAACGCCAGCATCTCGGTGTCGATCGGGCCGGGATGCACCGAGTTGACCCGGATCTTGTTCTTGGCGAGGTCGATCGCGGCGGCCTTGGTCATCCCGCGCAGCGCCCACTTGGTGGCGCTGTAGGCGAATGCAGCAGGCGAGCCGCGCAGGCCGGCGACCGACGAGATATTGACGATCGAGCCGCCGCCGGACCGCTGCATCGCGCCGACCACCGCTTTCATGCCGAGGAAGCAGCCGGTCTGGTTGATGCGCAAGTGCCGCTCCCACAGGTCCAGATCGGTCTCGCCCATGAACGCCGGCTTGAAGATGCCGGCATTGTTGATCAGGCCGTGGAGCCCGCCGAATCCCTCGGCCGTCTGCACCGCGCGTGCCCATTCAGCCTCGCTGGTAACGTCATGGCGCACGAATTTGGCAGCGCTGCCGAGTTCCTTGGCCAACGCGTTGCCCTCGCTCTCGAGCACGTCGCCGATCACCACCTTGGCGCCCTGGGCCACCAACAACCGCGCCTCGGAGGCGCCCTGCCCGCGTGCGCCGCCGCTGATCAGAATGGTCTTGCCGTCAAATCGAGCCATTTCGCCTCTCCCTTGTTTATTCGGGTTATTGTCGCTTCAATATGGCACTGTTCCGTGACGCATTCCATGACCGGAGGATCCCCATGAGTCTCGACGATAAACGCATTCTGGTGATCGGCGGCGGCTCAGGCATTGGTTTCTCCGTGGCGGAAGCCGCCGTGCAAGCCGGCGCGCAGGTCGTGGTCGCTTCGACCAATGCGGACAGAATCAAGGCCGCCGCCGCGCGCCTCGGCAATCGCGCCTCGGGCGCAGCGCTCGACATCACCCGCGAGGATCAGGTCGCCGGCTTCTTTGCGAATTCCGGAAAGTTCGACCACATCGCGACTACGGCCGGCGACTGGAACGGCCCGCGCCGCACGCCGCTCGCCGAGCTCGATCTCGATCAAGCAGCCTCATTGTTCAAGGTGCGGTTCTGGGGCGCGGTGGCCGTCGCCAAGCACGGGGCACGCGCGCTGAACGAGGGTGGTTCGCTGACCCTGACCGACGGCATGATTGCGCATCGGCCGCAGAAGGCCTCGGCGATTTCGACGGCGATGTGCGGGGCGATCGAGCACCTGACCCGCGCGCTCGCCGTCGAGCTTGCGCCGGTGCGCGTCAACGCGGTGTGTCCGGGGCTGATCCGCACAGGTATCTGGGACAGCATTCCCGATGACAAGCGCGAAGCGCAACTCGCCGAGATGACCAGGCGCCAGCTGCTGCCGCGTCCGGGCGAGCCATCGGAGACGGCCGAAGCCTATCTCTACCTGATGCGTGGCAGTTACACGACCGGCCAGGTGCTTTACGTCGAAGGCGGCCGCGCGCTGAGCTGAGTTTTTTGCGGTTTTCGGGCAACGCAGCTCGCGATCAGCGGTGATCGAAGGTCCGCGCCTCGTCGCCAATGGCCGTCTTCAGTCCGGCGATCGCCGCGCGGAGTTCCTGCTGCTCGGCTCGTAAGACCTTCTTCTCCGTTTCCGCGACCGCGCGCTCGATGATGACGCTGAGACGCAGGCTGGAGTCTTCGAGGTCGGCAAGCAGCACGAGGAGCAAATCCGCCAGGGTCTTGCCGACGCCCTCCAGCGCCGACCGCAGCTTGACGGCAGGCGTGCCGTCTTTCGCGCCGCTGCGATCGCGATGTGCACCCACCGCGGCCCGCGGAAAGGCCAGGATCTCCGCTATATGGCCGCCTCGTTGCAGCATCAACCGGTCCGGCTATCTCGCCATCGCCGCCGCTTCCGCTGCCGCACGCTGCATGCTCGCGGACATCTCACCCGTGACGGTGGTCTGCTCTTCGACTGCGGCCGCCGTCGACGTCACATATTCGCTGACGTTCTGCATTTCCCGCCTGATCGTCGACAGTGCACCGACGACGTCACCGGAGATTCCGTTCAGACTCTCGATCTCCTCGGTGATCTTTTCGGTCGCATGCTTGGCTTGACCCGCAAGATTCTTCACTTCCGATGCGACGACCGCAAACCCGCGGCCCGCTTCGCCGGCACGCGCCAACTCGATGGTCGCGTTCAGCGCCAGCAGATTTATCTGCCCCGTGATGTCCTGGATGATCTGGACAATGCCGCTCATCGACTGCGCCGCCTGGTTCAGGCGCTGGGCTTCCTGATCCGCGGTCTCGACCCGGCCGAGGGCAGCTATGGCGGTCTCCTTCGACTTCACCATCGCCGACGAAATCTCGCGCACCGACGCGCTCAGTTCCTCCGCCCCAGCCGCCACCGATTCCATCATGCCGCGCACGCGCTCATTGCCCATCCGCAGCAGCACTTGCCTGGTGATGTCGGTTGCGTATTTGACGACCTTGAAGGGCTTGCCATTCAGGTCGAGGATCGGGTTGTACGACGCCTGGATCCAGATCTCCTTGCCGCCACTTCCGATCCGCTTGAATTCGCCGGCCTGATACTGGCCGCGATTGAGACACGCCCAGAACTCCTTGTATTCCGCACTGTCGCGCATCGCGGGCTCGACGAACATCCGGTGATGCTTGCCCTGAATCTCGCCGAGCACATAGCCCAACGTCTCCAGGAAATTCTCGTTCGCGGTGATGATCGTCCCATCGAGATTGAATTCGATCACTGCCTGGGACTTGCCGATGGCGGCAAGCTGGCCACTGACATCAGCCGCTTGCAGCTTTTGCTGCGTTATATCGGTCGCGAATTTGACGACGCCGAACGGCTCGCCCTTCTCGTCGAGCACGGGATTGTAGCTCGCGAGGATCCAGACCTCCTTGCCGCCCTTGCCGATGCGCTTGTATTCGCCGGCCTGCAATTCACCGCTTCTCAGCTTGGCCCAAAACCGCTTGTAATCGTCGCCTTCCCGCATCGCCGGCTCGACAAACATGCTGTGATGCTTGCCCTGGATTTCCGGCAGCGTGTACCCCATCGCGCCGAGGAAATTCTGGTTTGCCGTGACGATCGTGCCGTCGAGATTGAATTCGATCACCGCCTGCGCGCGATCGATCGCGACGATCTTGCCCGCGTCCTTCATGCTGCGGATCTTGGCCGCGGTGATGTCGGTCGCGAGCTTCACCACCTTGATCGGCTTGTTATGCCGGTCGAACACCGGATTGTAGGACGCCTGGATCCAGATCTCCTTGCCGCCCTTGCCGAGTCGCTTGTACTCGGCCGACTGATATTCGCCGCGGCCAAGCTTCGCCCAGAATTCCCGGTACTCGGCGCTGTCGCGCATCGCCGGATCGACGAACATGCTGTGATGCTTGCCCTCGATTTCGGCCAGGCTGTAGCCCATCGCACTGAGGAAGTTCTGGTTCGCAGTGATGATGGTGCCGTCGAGATTGAACTCGATGGTCGCCTGTGACCGATCGATCGCGGCCAGAAGCGCCGCCGCATCCGCCGCGCTAGAATTGCTTCTTCGAAACATGACTTTTATTCCCCTCAGCCCCAAGAAATTCCGTCCCGTGGAAATGGCCGCCCCAAGCCGTGACCTGTCGCCTCGCCTGATTCGCGAGACAGCCGAATCGGAATGGGTCGAGTCTTCCTCGATCGGCCTAATTTTTTGCTGCACCGATGAGCGACGACCTCTCTCGCTTTCCGCCACGATTCTCGGTTGCGCATCGAATCCCGGTGCACCTGCGGTGGCGAAAACAGCTACCCGGTACCGCCTGCGCCTTCTTCCAAATCAACAGTGCGTGTTGCTCGCGAGTCGTGACGTCGCGCCAATACAGGTTTGAACCGTTCTAATTCGAGCAAATTTGCAAAACCGCCAAAGACAACCTAGCTTTTGAAAAATCTTCCGCTGACGAATTCATCGACTCGAAAGAAGTCGCGACTCGCTCGTCGACAGCGCAACAAGAACACGCAGGCAATGCCGTTCGAACAAGCGCGACGTTCGCTCCAGAAATATCCCTATTTTCGTGCCGGCTCCTCCGAGGAGCTGCGGCAAGCGCTGATCACACGCTACGGCGCGTCGGAGGTGAAAGTCGAAGACACCAGTGACCTGAACGCCTGGGGAACGTTTCTGCAGATGACGGACATCGCGCTCGGTATCATCGGCACCGACAAGGAGTTCAGTTTTGAATTTCCCGAAGTCGACTACGTACGCCAGCAGTTCGCGATCAAGGGCCGCTCGCGGACGACGACGTCGGGCATTACGACCGAAATCGACGAGCACCGCGCCTGCACCACCTCGCTTGGCCGCCGCATGCGGGTCGAATGGGGCGCCGACCATGAACGGCTGACACTTCGCGTCAACATGGCGGCGATGGATCGCAAGCTGACGATGCTGCTCGGCGCGCGGCCGAAAACGCCGATCGAGTTCGAGACGCAAACCAATGTCAGCCTGCCCTATGTGCAAAGCCTGGTGCGGGTCATGTTGTTCGCCGGCGAACAGGCCGATGCCACCTCGGACCAGCCGCCGCCGCTGGTGCTTCCCGAGCTCGAGCAGGCCGTCATCGTCAACTTTCTGGCGGCCAACCGCCATGCGTACAGTCAGCGGCTCGAGCAACAGGTCGGTGGGGCCGCCCCACGGCACGTCCAGATCGCCGAGGAGTACATCGAAGCGAACTGGAGTCGCCCGATCACGATTGAAGCGCTGGTCGAGATCACGGGGGTCAGTGCCCGCGCCTTGTTCAGGTCGTTTCGGGAACGCCGCGGCTACACGCCGATGGCGTTCGCCAAGACCACGCGATTGCGGCGCGCGAAGGACATGCTCGGCGCCGGGAGTCCGGACACCTCGGTGACTGCGGTCGCCTATGCCTGCGGCTTTGCGACGATGGGTCATTTCGCCCGGGAGTACCGCCAGGCGTTTGGCGAGCTGCCGTCGCAGACGATCGCGCGCACCAAGTAGAACAGCGGCGAGTTCGATCGAGAGCAATATGATACCGCTCTTCACAACCGGCGCATGACATCGTTGCCCGCTTGCACGCGGCGATCGCAGAAACCCCGGTCGTTAGCGGGTTTCTCGCACTGCACGCGCAAGGAATCGTAAAGGTTATTGTTTCTCAATAGCAACGCGGCGAACTCGCCTCGATTTGTAAGTTTTCTCTTTTGATGGCCGGCAACTCCGCGCCGCTGATTTTTGCAACGAAGCAATTGGAGATGCCCCATGGCCGGTGCATCGGAGGGCGCGAACGTTCGCGCCGCGACAATCTTCAATATCCGCAACATGCTGATGGGGGCGGTTGCAACGCTCTCACTGTTCGGAATGGTGATCTCGGGCTACGTGCTCAAGCGCGCCAATGCCGAGCGGACGATTTCGGCGGACGCCGCCGCGGTCAACGAGACCGCCGACCTTTTGCTGCAGGCGGCCGGCAACTGGGCGCGCGAGCGCGGCGCGACAAATCTGTCGCTCAACGCGCCGACGCCGGCAACCGATCAGCAGGTGAGCGCGATCGCAAGTTTCCGTAAAGCCGCCGACAGCGCATTCGCCGGCGGTCTTGCCCGGCTGAAGGACATGCCGTTCGCCGAGCGCGACAGGCTGCTTGGATCGGCGCAACAGTCGTTCGACAAGCTCGTGGCGTTGCGTCGGCAGGTCGACATCGCGTTGACCACGAGCGGCGCGTCTCGCGATCCGACCGTGGTGGCGCAGCTTGCGCCGGCCGTCACGGCCGTGATCGTCGCGAGCCAGAACTTGCGCGTTGCCGCCGCGATGGATGAAGACGACGTACAATCGCGGCTCGCGAGCCTGCAGAGCCTGAAACATTTCGTCTGGGTGATCAGCGAATTCGCCGGTCGTGAGCGGGCGGTGGTTTCGGCGATGGTCGCCGCTAATCAGGCCGATGACGCCGCAGGAAGTCAGCACGCTTGGCATCTTCCGTGGCCGGGTCGAGACTGCGTGGGAGTTCGTGCAGGCTTATGCCGCCAAACGCTCCGCGGCGCCGGCGGTCGTTGCGGCAACCCAGCGTGTCAATGACGAGGTGTTCCGCCGCTTCGAGGAAACGCGCAAGGCGGTCTACGCCGCCGGACTGGCCGGCCAGGGTTACCCACTCAGCTCAACGGATTGGTTCGCGAAATCAACGGCCGCGATCGACCAGGTCATCGAGTTGAGCGCAACAGCCAGCAGCGAGGCGCAGCATCTCGCCGCGCAGGCTGCTCGCGACAGCTTCGTCATGCTGATCGCCAATGCCCTGCTGATGGCGTTCTCGCTCACCCTTGCTTGCCTGACACTGTGGATCGTGCGCGGCCGCGTGGTCGGCTCGCTGCGCCGGATGACCGCGGCGATGGCGCAGCTGGCGAAAGGCGAGCTTGCGATTGCGATTCCCTGCGAGGAGCGCCGCGACGAAATGGGCGAGATGGCGCAGGCGCTCGCCGTGTTCAAGGAGACCGCGATCCGGGTGCGCGACATGCAGGCCGAACGCGAACAGCTCGAGGCCAATGCGCGCGCCGAAAAGACCCGGACGATGAATCGTCTCGCCGACGATCTCGCGAGCAGCATTGCCGGCGTCGTGCAGAACCTGCAAGGCGCCACGCAAGAGCTCTCGACGTCGGCGCAAACGATGTCGAACGCGGCATCGAACACCTCCGAGCAGGCCGGCATGGTGGCGTCCGCAACCGTCGAGGCTTCAACCAATATCGAAAGCGTCGCGGCGGCGGCCGAGGAGCTTTCGAAATCGATCAACGAGATCAGCCGGCAGGTCTCCAATTCCACACGGATCGTCGGCGACGCGGTCGCCGAGGCCAACAGCACCAACGCGCTGGTCGAAGGCCTCGCGCAAGCCGCCGACCGCATTGGCGAGGTGCTGAAATTGATCGGCGAGATCGCGAGCCAGACCAATCTGCTGGCGTTGAACGCGACAATCGAGGCGGCCCGCGCCGGCGAGGCCGGCCGCGGCTTTGCGGTGGTCGCCGCGGAGGTCAAGAACCTCGCCGAGCAGACCGCGCGCGCGACCGACGAGATTGCCGCTCAGATCACCGCGATCCAGACCTCTGCCGGCCAATCGGTGCGGGCGATCCGCGGCATCGCCTCGACAATCGACAAGGTCAACGGCGTCGCCAACGCCATCGCCTCCGCTGTCGAGGAGCAGGGATCGGCGACCCAGGAGATCGCCCGCAACGTGCAGCAGGTCGCGGCCGGCGCCGGCGAGATCTCATCGCATATCGCTGGCGTCTCCGACTCGGCCGCCAGGACCGGCGCGGTCGCAAGTTCGGTGCTGTCGGCGGCGGAAAATCTGTCGGGTCAGTCGGTGACCCTCAAGGAGAAGGTACTGGCACTGGTCGGCGACATCCGCGCGGCGTAACGGATTTCCTCCGGCCTCGGTGCGGCAAGGGCCCGATCATCGCCGACCCGATCCAACTCGCGCAGCTTGTTGCGAGGCTTTTCTCTATTCAAAGTTGCATGTCTCGTCGCCCGGGAGACCCGTACCGCGCCACTACCCGGCAGGGGCGATGGTTCGGCTCGATTTATTCCGAGTTTATTGACTCTCAATCAGTCATCGCGCCGGTCCGAAGACGGCGTTAACAGTCCGTTGCTGCCCGGCTGCCAAACTGCGAGCCCACGCATGAGGAGCAAGACCGCAGGCTGCGACGTCATGACAAGCCAAGTCGCACTGGACCGCATTCAGGGCTACCTTCGGCAGCTGACGCCGCAGGAGCGCGGCCGGCTATTGCTCGAGATGGAGCGGTTGCAGCAATGCGGCGAGGGTATCGACGGTCTCGACGAGATTCTGCAGACGCTGCGCACCGAGATCCGTGGCTCTGGTCAGGCCGTTGAACGCGTCAGCAATCCCTCGCGCTTCTTCTTCGAGCCGCTGCAGCCGGTGCTCGTCGACTGGTCACCGGAACGTGCCAATCGCGGGCAGATTTCGCGCGGCTCCCTGACGGCAATCTGGGAGTGGATCAACCAGTTCCTGCTGCCGACCATGGCGCGCGAGTATGCGACAAAGGCCGAGCACCTCAATGCATCGAATGACGTGCGCGGGGCGCAACGAGCGGCGGCCGAATTCCAGGTCAAGGTGGTCAAGTCGCTCGAAAACATGCTGAGGTCGAATGGTGGGCTGACCCAGGCGCAGGCGAACTTCGCAAGATACACCAGCTCGCCGGCCACGATCGACGATCTCACCAAGATGGTCACGGTGCTGCGCAACCATGAGGCGCTCTCGACCTTTATCGCGGGCCTGCCGGAGCGCATCAAGGCATTCGACGGCGAGGTGCTGGACAAGACGCGGAAGCAGCTTGACGCAATTCGGACCAAGCACGCCGAGGCGCTGCCATTCGCGCTCGCGATCCTGACGCGGCGGCTGAAGGCGCCGTGGCAGTTGATGCGCCTTGCCACCAAGATCGCCGCCAGCAAGGACATCGCGCGCGTTGCGGCGACGCCTTACGCGCTCGCGGTCGACATGGTGCTCGACCACCTCAACGATCGCCGCGCCGCACTGTGTCAGGCCCTGCGCATCAACAAGGTGCCGATTGCCCGGGACATTCTGACCGGCATCTACGACATCGAATACGCCTTCCGCGTCCGCCTCGACGGCCTTGCGGGATCGGACTGGGGCAAGCGGCTCGAAGCGTTGATGGAGGCGGTTGCGGTCGACCTCAACAACGAACTGCACAACATCCCCGGCGAACTGCATCATGTGCTGAGCTCGCCGTCGCTCCGCAGCCACGACACGCTCACCGGACGGCTGACCTTTCTTGCCTGGAAGGCGCGCGACGCTCTCGCCATGCCGCCCGTGGCCTTGAAGCGCATGTTGAGTTTCAACCAGAAGGTCGCGAGCTAGAGACCCGCTAACGCTCCCCATTGTCCCGAGCCGCACTCTTGGCCAGAATGCGCATTCCGCACGCACGCGTGCGAGACCCAAGGGAGCGCAATGGCCTGGCCGATCTTTCGTTCGCTTGCGAATTACCGCCGCGAGTTCCTTGTCGGCGACCTGATCGCAGGACTGACGCTCGTGGCGATCGCGATCCCCGAGCAGATGGCGACCGCACGGCTCGGCGGTTTCGCGCCGCATGTCGGCTTCTATGCGTTCATCGCCGGCACGATCGGATTTGCCGTGCTCGGCGGCAACCGCTTCCTCTCCTGCGGCGCCAATTCCACGATCACACCGATCTTTGCAGGCGGCCTCGCAGTGCTGACCAGCGTCGGCTCCGCCGACTACCAGCTCACTGCGGCGACGCTGGCGCTCGCGGTCGGCGCGATCCTGCTGGTCAGCGGCGGCCTCAAGTTCGGCTGGGTGGCGAACCTGTTGTCGGCGCCCGTGATCGCCGGCTTCCTCGCTGGCATCGCCGTGCACATCCTCGCCTCGCAATTGCCGGCCGTGCTCGGCATCTCCGCGCCGAGCGGATCGACGCCCAGCCGCCTCGCCCAGATCGCGCAACACCTCGGCGATACCAACCGTTATGCGGTTGCAATCGGGCTCGGCGTCTTTGTCCTGATCATCATCTCGGAATCGATCAGCGCAAAAATTCCCGGCGCATTGATTGGTCTTGTCGGTGCGTCGCTTGCCGTCGTGCTGCTCGGGCTTGAGGACCGCGGAGTCGCCATCATCGGCAGCGTTCCCTCGCAATTGCCTGTTTTCGTGATGCCTGACGTCTCGCCGGAACGCTGGCGCGCGATCGTGCCGCTGAGCCTGTTGATTGCCATCGTCGTCATGGTGCAGACCGCGGCAACGACCCAGTCGTTCCCGTCCGAACCCGATCAGCCGCCCGACGTCGACCGCGATTTCCTCGGCGTCGGCCTTGGCAGCATTCTCGCGAGCCTGATCGGCGCATTCCCGGTCAACGCCAGTCCGCCGCGCACCAGCATCGTCTCCGAAACCGGCGGGCGGTCGCAGCTCTCCGGGCTGATCGCAGCGGCCATCGTGCTGGCGATCCTCGCGTTCGGCGCAGCGCTGCTCGCGCATGTGCCCGAGGCCGCGCTTGGCGGCGTGCTGCTGTTTGTCGCCACCCGCATCGTGCGCGTCAAACAGATGGCGGCGGTGCTGCGCCAGTCGCCCGGCGAATTCCTGCTGATCGTCGCCACCGCTGCTTCGATCATCGTACTGCCGATCGAGCAAGGCGTCGCTATCGGCATCGTCACCTCGCTGCTGCACGGCTTGTGGAGCACGACACGTTCTCACGTCATCGTCTACGAGCAGGTCCCGGGCACGACCGTGTGGTGGCCGCATGAGCGCCCAGCTTCACGTCAGCACAACGAAGACGTGATGGTCATGGGCTTTCAAGCGCCGCTGTCATTCCTCAATGCGGCGCGCTTCCGCAACGAAATGCTCGGCCTCGTGCATTCCGCGACGACGAAAACCAAAGCTGATCGTGATCGAAGCCAGCGGCATCCTCGAGATCGATTTCACCGCGGCGCAGGTGCTGATCGACGTGATCGAGACCTGCCGCCGCGACGGCATCACGGTTGCGGTGGCGCGGCTCGAGTCGGTGCGGGCGCAGGAGGCGTTCGAGCGCTTCGGGATCGACAAGACGCTCGGGCCGAACCGGGTCTTCATGAGCGTCGACCAGGCGATCAAAGCGCTGACCACCCGAAGACTCCGGTTGAGGTCAGTGCGCGGTCGCTGGCGCCGGCGCTCGCACGATGCAGGCGACCGCCGAGCCGGAGGCCGACAGCACCGGCGTTGGCCGTACTTTGGCACAAGCCTCGATGCGGATCGGGCAACGCGCAATGAACGGACAACCGGGCGGCGGATCGATCGGGCTCGGCAACTCACCGCTCAGGATGATCTTGTTCCGGCTGCGCTGCGCGACGGGATCGGGGAGCGGGATCGCCGACAGCAGCGCGGCCGTGTACGGATGCTGCGGCGAGCCGAAGATCGCGTCAATCGGTCCCTGCTCGGCGACGGTGCCGAGATAGAGCACGGCTGCCTCGTCGGCGATATGGCGCACCACCGACAGGTCGTGGGAAATAAACAGATAGGTCAGGCGCAAGTCACGCTGCAGTTCCATCAGCAGATTGAGGATCTGCGAGCGGATCGAGACGTCGAGCGAGGATACCGGCTCGTCGAGGATCAGGAGGCGCGGCGACAGCGCGAGCGCCCGCGCAATGACAACGCGCTGGCGCTGACCGCCGGACAACGCCGCAGGCAGCCGCTTGGCAAACGCCGACGGCAACCCGACGCGGTCGATCAGTTCGGCCACACGCTTGCGCTGTTGCTCGCGCGGCTGCCCCGCGATCGCCATCGGCTCGGCGATGCTTTGCGCAATGGAAAGTCGCGGATTGAGCGCGGCGCTGGGGTCCTGAAACACGATCTGCATGTCGCCGGTCAACGCACGGCGCTCCCTCGGCGAGAGATGTGTGGTGTCGCGGCCGTCGAACAGGATTTGACCTGTCGTCGCTGCGACAAGGCCGAGGATCGCGTAGGCGGTCGTCGATTTGCCGCAACCGGATTCACCGACCAGCGCAAGCGTGCAACCGGCGTCCAACTTGAACGACACGCCGTCGACCGCCTTCACGACAGCGCCAGCGCGGCCGCCGCGCTGCAGCGGAAAATGCACCTTGAGATCGCGAACCTCGAGCAGCGCCGCCATGTCACACGATCCCGGCCACGCGATCGGCATGCCAGCAGGCGCTGAAGTGGCTGTCACCGACGGCCTGCAGCGGCGGCGTCTGTTCGCAGGCACCATCAGCCAGTGGACAGCGCGATCGGAAGCGACAGCCGCTCGGCCACTGTCCGACCGATGGTACCGAGCCTTCGATCGCCTTCAACTGCGTCTTGCGCGTGCCTTCGAGGCGCGGGATCGTCGCCAGCAGCAGCCGCGTATAGGGATGCCGGGCGTCGGCGAAGATCGCCTGCACCGGGCCGCTTTCGGCAATGCGTCCGCCGTACATGACATAGACCTGATCGGCGATGTCGGCGACCACGCCCATGTCGTGGGTAATTAGCAGGATCGCAGTGCCGGCCTCGTCACGCAGCGCGCGCATCAGTTCGAGGATTTGCGCCTGGATCGTCACGTCGAGCGCGGTGGTCGGCTCGTCGGCGATCAGCAGTGCCGGACGGCAGATCAGCGCGGCGGCGATCATGATGCGCTGGCACATGCCGCCGGACAGCTCAAACGGAAATTGCGCGGCCCGCCGCGGTGCATCGGGAATACCGACCTTCGCCATCATCGCGATCGCTTCGTGGCGCGCGGCGTCCGCCGAGACGCGGCGGTGCAGCCGCAGCGCTTCCGCGATCTGGGCGCCGACATGCATCAGCGGGTTCAGCGAAGCGATCGGCTCCTGAAAGATCACGGCGACATTGTTGCCGCGAACCGCGGCCAGCCCGGCCTCCGACAGTGCCGTCAGGTCGACCCCGTTCAAGCCAACGTGCCCACCCACGATGCGCGCCACATCGGGCAGCAGCTTGAGGATCGACAGCGCGGTCAGGCTCTTGCCGGACCCGCTCTCACCAACCAGCGCCACGACCTGGCGCGGCCCGATCGACATCGACACGCGATCGACGATCGCGCTGCTGTGAATCTCGATTGCGAGATCGGCGATGTCGAGAACCGGACCCGCTTTCATATCACTGGCTTGCTGCGCGCGCCGCCATCACCGCCGCCCACGGGTTCGACGGATGCGTCATGCCGATGAAGCCGCCCTCCGCATGCCGCATCACCGCCGACGGCACCGAGAAGTTGACGGGGTACAGCGTGTCCTCGACGATCTCGACCGGGAATTTTCGGCCAACCGTGGCGGCGACGTCGGGCGCGGCCTGGGCGTTGACCTTGATGGTCGGCGTCGACGCATCGATCCGCGGCTGGTGGAATGCCGCTTCGAGCGTGAGACCAAAATCGGCGAGATACGAGACAAGCTGCAGCACGGTAGGAAAGATAGTGCGGCCGCCGGCCGCGCCGATCGCAAGTACCGGCTTGCCGTCGCGCGTCAGCACCAGCGGACACATGTTCGCCAGCGGCTGCGCGCCGGGCGCGATGCTGTTCGGCTGGTTCGGCCGCGGGTCGAACCACATCATGCCGTTGTTCATCAGCATGCCGGCGTTGGGCAACACGACGTGCGAGCCGAACCGCGACAGCAGCGTGTTGGTCAGCGCCACCATCGTGCCGTGGCGGTCGACCACGCTCAAATGCGAGGTGCAGCCGGCATCCTTCATCGCGGCGTGGCCGAGCGTCGTCAGCCGGACTTCGTAGGCATCGCGAATGGCGGTAGCGTAGGCCAGCGCCGCTTCGCCCGGAGTCGATTTCGCATTGATGCCGCTTTTCGAAAGCCGGTCTGCGGCATCGACAAAGCTCGGCCCGCCGCTCAAACCAGGTATCGCGTTGATCTCGAACTGCCGATAACTGCCCTTCAGCGATGCCTGCCAGCGCGGCTGGAATTTCGCCAGATCGCGCTTGCGGATTTTTGAGCCTCCAGTCTCGAGATCGCCGGCGATCATTGCGGCAACTTCGCCTTCGTAGAAATCGCGATAGCCGGCCTTGGCCAGCCGTGCGAGCATCTTCGCCTTGGTCCGCATCGGCTTGTAGCGCGGCGTGCTCGGATCGGACGCCTTCGGCGCGCGGCCGTCGTCGAGCAACAACGCGCTCGTTCCCGGATATTTCGCCAGCGACGCCGCATCGACGGAAATGCACAGCGCGGCATACCAGTCGAGTTCGAGCCCGCGCTCGGCGTGCGCGATCGCCGGCTGCAACGCCTCGGCAAACGAGATCGTGCCGTATTTCTCGAGCGCCGCGGCGTAGCCTGCGATCGCTCCGGGAACGCAGATCGAGCCGTAGCCTGAAACGTTGCGTTCGCCGACCACGGCCGGCCAGTTGAACCAGCTACCACCGTCGCCCGTGGTCAGCGGATAGTCCTTTGGGTCAACCGCATCGGCCGCGCGCACGTTGAAATCGAGCGTGTCGATCGCGCCGGTCTGGCCGTCAGCGCGGACCAGGAAGCCGCCGCCGCCGACACCGGACAGCCACGGTTCGACAACGCTGAGCACCATCGACGTCACCACCGCCGCGTCGATGGCGTTGCCGCCGCGCGACAGCACGGCGGCGCCCGCTTCCGCGGCATGGCGGTTTTGCGCCGCGACCAGCCCGTGCTCGGAGCGGACCGCCGCCTTGTGGATCGTGAACGTTTGCATCAACGCGCTCCCTTGAAGCGGCGCGACGCGATCGGCGCCGGCGTCCGCGATTGCACGACATAGCGGCTGGCATTGGCCGACGACGCGTGATGTGCCGCCACCTGGCCGACGGTGGTGATCCACGCGTCGGGCGTCTTCGTCACCACATCCAGCATCTTCTCCAGCATGCGGATACGCGCGGCGCGGCCCGAGATCCAGTCGTGCACAGTCAGCATGAACAGGTCGCTGTCGCGGCTGATCACGGTCCACTCGTCGATCCAGGTGTTGAGGATGCCGTCTTGCGCGGCGGGCGGCCACTTGTCGCCCCCGCCGCCGTCGAACTTGAAGTAGACCGCGTCATCGACCATCCACTGCACGGGAATCTCGGTGACGCCGTCGATCGTATAGGGATGATCGAAGCCCATCAGCGATGTGTCGTACAAGCCATGCCGCTTCAGCTCGGCCAGCATGAACGCCGTCATTTCCCACGACGGCGAGCGAAAGCCCTTTGGCATGATGCCGGTTTGCTTCTTGAAAACAGCAATTGAGGATTCGAGCGCGCCGGCGAATTCGTCGTCCTCGATCTGGGAGGCATGCTCGTGGAAGAATCCGTGCAGCCCGACCTCATGGCCGCGCCCGACGAAGGCCGGCAGCAGGTCGGGATAGGTCTCCGCGACATAGCCGGGCACAAAGAATGTACCCTTGATGCCGTAGCGGTCGAGCAGGTCGAGCAGCCGCCAGCTGCCGGTGCGGGGGCCGAAGATTCGCCGCTCCATCGGACCGAGAATCCGTTCCGACTGGTCGTTCCTCAAATTCCAGAGATGGACGGATTCAGCGTCGACATCGACCGTGAAGCAGAAGCCGCACGACTTGCCGGCAGGCCACTCATAGCGGGGAAACGGCGACTGGTGCGATGGCATGGGTCTGTTCCCTTACAGCGGCTTCTTCTTGTCTTGATGCACGGCGGTCGAACCGATCGAGTTGCCGCCGTCGATCGTCAACGTCGCGCCGGTCACGTAGGACGACGCCTCGCTCGCAAGATAGAGAATACCGTTGCCGACGTCCTGCGGCGTCGCCTGCCGCCCCATCGGAATCGCCGCAACCGTATTCTTGACATGCGCGTCGGTCAGCTTGCTGACCGTTGAACCCGGCGCAAAGCCGGGCTCCAGCGCGTTGACGCGGATGCCGAACTCGGCGAGCTCGACGGCAAAGCCCTTGGTCAGCCGATCGAGCGCAGTCTTCGAGGTGCAGTACGGCACCACGGTCGAGCGCATCTTGCGCGAGGCGCCCGAGGAGATGTTGATGATCGATCCCTTGACCTTCTTCTCAATCATTTGCGTAGCGATCCGCCGCGTCAGGATGAACGGCGCGCGCAGGTTGATGTCGAAGATGCGGTCGAACTCCTCGACCGAAATGTCGAGCAGGAAGCCCGACGGATAGACGCCGGCATTATTGACGAGGATGTCGGCGGAGCCCCAGCGCTTGCCGATCTCGGCTCCGAGTTCCTCGATCGACGCGGCGCTGGTGAGATCGGCGGCCTTGGCAAAGCTCTCGCCGGCCAACTTGAGAGCATCCAACGGCGCCTGCGCAACGTCGGTCAGGCACAGATGGCAGCCGGCATCTTTCAGCGTCTGCACTATGCTGCGGCCGACCACGCCGGTGGCGCCGGTGACGACCGCACGCTTACCCTTGAGATCATCGAAGAACTGCATCGCCCAAAACTCCTCTTGTTGTTATTGCGCGCGCGGATCGAGCCGGTCGCGCACCGTATCGCCAATCAGATTGACCGCCAGCACCAGCAGGAACAGCGACAGTCCGGGAAAAGTCGCGACCCACCACGCGTTGGCGATGTAGTTGCGCCCCGTGGACAGCATTGCGCCCCAGCTCGCGGTCGGCGGCTGCACGCCAAGGCCGAGGAACGACAGCCCCGCCTCGAACAGCACCATGAGGCCAAATTCGAGCGTCGCAACGACACTCACCGCGCCAATGATATTCGGCAGGATGTGCACGCCGAGCACGCGGAATATGCTGGCGCCCATCAGCGCCGATAGCTTGACATAGGGCATGTTGGCCACGCTGAGCGTCTGGCCATAGGCGACGCGGGCGTAACGCGGCCAGCGCGTCAGCGCCAGCACGACGATGACGTTGACCAGGCTCGGGCCCAGCACCGCGACGGTGATGATCGCGAGCAAAATGGCCGGGATCGACAGAAACACGTCGACGACACGCATGATGATGAGCTCGGTGATGCCGCGGCGGTAGCCCGCGATCATACCGGCAACGACACCGAACGTCCCCGACAGCAGCACCGAGGCGAACGCCACCAGCAACGATGCGCGCGCGCCATAGATGATGCGGCTCAACAGATCGCGCCCGAGTTCGTCGCTGCCGAGGAGATAGTGGAACGCGCGCGACGTCGTTCCCGGCGGCTTCAGCCGGCCGATCAGGTTCTGGCTGTTCGGATCGTAGGGCGCGATCAGCGGCGCGAGAACTGCGGCCAGCACGAACAGTGCGATCAACGCGACCGGCCACCAGCGCAACCACGCGCCGATCTGGCGGCGCCGCATCGCTGGCGTTGAGGCGGCCACGACCGTCATTGCGCCGCCTCCAGCCGAATGCGCGGATCGACGATGCTGTAGAGAATGTCGGCCGCAAGGTTGAGCGCCACCGTGACGAACGCGCCAAGCAGCACCACGCCCTGCACAATGAGAAAGTCGCGCGCGAGAATCGACTGCACCGTGACTTGGCCGAGCCCGGGCCAGGCAAACACCGTCTCGACGATCACGGCGCCGGCCAAAAGATTCGAGATCTCCAGCGCCGACACCGTGATCACCGGGATCGAGGCGTTGCGGGCGATGTGGCGGAACAGCAGGCGCATGGTGCGCACGCCGCGGGCACGCGCGGTGCGCACATAGTCCTTCGTGAGCTCATCGAGCAGCGCGGTGCGCGTAATCCGTGCGAACGTCGCCATGCTGAGCAGCCCAAGCGTCACCGACGGCATGATGAGGCTCGAGAACCCGCCGGTCGAGGATGGCGGCAGCCAGCCAAGCTGGACCGCGAAGATCATGATCATCAGAATGCCGCTCCAGAACGTCGGCATGCTCTGCGCGGCGAGCACGACGCCGGCGCAAATTCTTGCGATCGCGCGGTCACGAAACATCGCAAGCAGTACGCCCGCGGGAATGCCGAGCCCCGCCGCGACCACGAGCGCGCCGGCGGCAAGCTGCAGCGTATACGGCAAGCGCGAGGCGATGATAACAGTCACCGGCACGCGCTGCACCACCGATTGCCCGAGGTCGAAGTGCGCGAGGTCGCGGATGAAGTCGAGATATTGCACCAGCAGCGGCCGGTCGAAGCCGAGCGCATGGCGCAACGCGTCGATGTCGGCCTTGGTCGCGGTTTCCGGCACCAGCAGATAGGTCGGATCACCGGTGAGCCGCTGCACGAAAAACACCAGCGTCGCCACGCCCAGCACCGTGACGAGCGCCTGTCCAAACCGACGCAGCAGAAAACGCAGCACGGCAAAAGCCCGCTAGTTTCGCGGAACTGCCTCTCGGCATGTCATCGCCCGGCTTGACCGGGCGATCCAGTAGTCCGTGATGGTCGTTGTGCACACAGACCAGCGATACGGATTACTGGATGCTCCGCTTGAAGCGGGGCATGACAGCCGAGAGGTGATTCCGTCGGATCGAAGCATCGCCTCAATCGATCCAGCCCATCCGGTTGAGGAACATGCTCTCGTTCGGCGTCGGCTGCCACTTCAGGTTCTTCGATCCGCCGTAAATGATCGCGGCCTGGTACAGCGGGATCAGCGGCACATCCTGTTTCACCATCTCATGGATCTGCTTGTAGTCGGCGAGCCGCTTGGAGGTATCCAGCGTCTGGCGTGCATCCTCGAGCAGTTCGTCGGCCTTCGCGTTGCGGTAGGCCGACCAGCCGCTGCTCTTGTGCAAGAGCGGGAACAGGATGCCGTCGGCGTCCTGGCAGGCGCACGACCAGCGCCCGAAGCTGATCAGCGCGGTCGTTTCCGGTCCCGACTGCAGGCGCTTCAGATAGGACGCCATGTCGGACATGCCGATCTTCACGTTGAAGCCGGCTTCGGTCAGCTGCTGCTGCAGCGCCTGCACGACACGCTGGTCGTAGACCGGCGCGGTGGCGAGTTCGACTTCGGCCTTCGCGGCAGGTCCCGCCTCAGCAACCATCGCCTTGGCCTTGGCGAGATCGAACGGCGTGTCGGCGATGCCGTCGACCCAGCCGAACACCGCCGGCGTCAAAAGCTCCGGCATCGGCTTGTCGAATCCGCCGAGAATGCCGTCGACGATGCCTTTCTTGTCGATCGCCATCGCGGCTGCCTGCCGCACCTTGACGTTGTCGAACGGCGGCTTGGTGGTGTTGAAGCGCAGGAAGGCGACGCGCTCGGTCAGCGCGATGAGCGGCTGCGCCTTGCCCGTGGCCTTCAGCTGCGCCGCCTGGTCGCTGTCGAGCGACACCGCGAGATCGGCGGTGCCGGTCTGCAGGTCGGCCACTCGGGTCGCGGCGTCAGGCACGGCACGGAAGATCACCGACGCGAACGGACCCTTGGTGCCCCAGTAATCGTCGTTGCGCGTCAGCGTCACTGCGACGCCGCGCTGCCAGCCGTCGAACTTGTAGGGCCCGCTGCCGACCGGCTTGAGGTTGAAGGCGTCCTTGCCGACCTCCTCGACAATCTTCTTCGGCACGATCGAGAGCTTGACGAGCTGCGCCAGCAGCGCCGGGTACGGGCTCTTCGTCGTCAGCGTCACCACGTTGGGGCCGGTGGCCTCGGCCTTTGTGATCTGGTCGAACTGGCCGAGTTGCGGGCTTGCGAATTTCGGATCGATGATGCGCTGGACGCTGTAGGCGACGTCCTCCGCGGTCAGCTTCGAGCCGTCGTGAAATTTGACGTCGCTGCGCAGCTGGAATTCGATCTGGGTATCGGACAGGTATTTCCACGACGTAGCGATCTGCGGCACGATCTTGCCGGCGTCGTCGCGGGTCACGAGATTGTCGAACACGTTGCGATAGACGTAGTAGCTGTCCGGATTCCACTGCACATGCGGATCGAGCGAGGACGGCTCGTTGACAAGATCGACCACGAGGCGATCCTTGCCCGCCTGCGCGGGCACCGCGCCGCACACGATCGCAAGTCCGAGGGCCGTTGCTGCAAGTAGTCTGGACGACAAAGCCAGCATTGCGATTACTCCTGCCTTTGATGATTGACTTCCCGATTCAAGATTTTCACGCCGCGCGGCCGGCGCCGGCGCGCCGAGCGCGCCGAAGAGCCGGCGCCGAGCATGTTCGTGCGCTCGACAGCCGCTGCAATCAGTTTCGTTTCGCGCGTGATGTCGTCCTTCAGCCACCGGGCTGCGGCGGCGCGATTGCCCGCGGCGAGCGCTGCGATCAGCGGCGTGCGATCGGCGGTCGGAATCACGACCCCGGCATGATCGAGCGCGGTGACGATGCGATCGCGATGATCCCACAATTCCGAAAGCCAGCGTCGCGTCAATTCGTCGGTGCGCGCTGCCAGCGCGTCGCGGATCTGGCGATCGGCCGGGCGCACCGTCAGCGCTGCCTGTCGATCGGCGCGATCGCCAAGCGCCGCGACGATGCCGACGAGCTGATCGAGGCGCGACCGTTCGGCGGCCGAGAGTCTGACATCTGCCAGCGCGAGCTCGAGCCGCAGCCGGCCAGCGCCCACAGCGCGAAGCAGATTGAGCGTGATCGGTGCCGCACGCCAACCCTGGCGCGGGCGGCGCGTGACAAGACCGGCAACTTCAAGCGCGGTCAGCGCGACGCGCACCGATGCGCGGCCGAGACCGAACCGCCCGGCAATCTCCTGCTCGGCGACGAAGTGGCCGGGCTCGATTTCGCCGCGGACCAGCGCTGTGCGCAATCGGCGAACGGCTTGTGCGATTTGCGGGTCGGCGCCCGGCAAGCGCGGCGATGGATTCAAAAGGCCAGCGTCAAGCATGGTTTATGATGTGTTAATTTGTGACATCTCACAAGATCGTTTTTGTCGCAGCAGGAGATGCCTTGCGACCGGCGTCGATTCCCGACGGGCTTCGTTCACGATCGCTCGATCCAACCGACTGGACTGGCCTCAAGCATATGAATCGATGAACTAATTCTGCGTCTGCATGATATTCAACAGAACGGTTGACTATCCAGCCGTCTCTTCTATATTCAACCGCATGGTTGAATTACACACACCCCAGCTGAACGCCATCTTCCACGCGCTTGGCGACGCGACGCGCCGGCAGATGCTGCGCGAACTCTCCGGCGGCGAACGCACGGTGAGCCAGCTTGCCGAACCCTTCGCGATCTCGCTGGCCGCCGCCTCAAAACACATCAAGGCGCTGGAGAATGCCGGGCTGATCCGGCGCGAGGTGCGCGGCCGCACCCATGTTTGTTGGCTCGACCCCGGCCCGCTCGCCGACGCGCA
This sequence comes from uncultured Alphaproteobacteria bacterium, assembly GCA_963763485.1. Taxonomy (GTDB): domain Bacteria; phylum Pseudomonadota; class Alphaproteobacteria; order Rhizobiales; family Xanthobacteraceae; genus CAWCKS01. The sequence goes on from CAVXOW010000006.1 coordinate 680,427, forward strand.
TGACTGGCTCAGTTTCTACGAGCGCTTCTGGACCGATCGCCTCGACATCCTCGACCGCCTGCTGCGCGAAGACGCGCGCAACGCCGCCGCCGCAAAAGAATCAAACGAATCCACCGATCCCAAACAAGGAGACGACAAATGAACCAGCACGTGTCGCAGGGCGCTTTTGGCGAACTGATCGAGCCGACCACGCTAAAAATTCAGCGCCGGCTGCCCGGCCCGATCGAGCGGGTTTGGGCCTATCTCACCGACAGCGACATGCGCCGCAAGTGGCTGGCGTCGGGCCAGATGGAGATGAAGGTTGGCGCGCAATTCGAACTCGTGTGGCGCAACGACGAGCTCACCAATCCGCCCGGCCAGCGGCCGGCAGGCTATTCCGCCGAGCATCGCATGCAGAGCAAAATTCTCGAGCTCGATCCGCCGCGCCGCATCGTCTTCAACTTCGGCAACAACGGCGACGTCTCCATCGATCTCGAGCCGAAAGGACAGGAGGTGCTGTTGACGCTGGTCCACCGCCGCCTGCCCGATCGCCCGACGCTGCTGCGCGTCGCCGCCGGCTGGCACTCGCATCTCGACGTGCTGGTCGCGCGTTCAAGCGGCAAGGAGCCGGCAGCCTTCTGGGACGGCATCGATTCGCCTGCTCGATGACTACGACAAGCAAATCCCGGCCTGAGCCAATCAAGACAAGCGTCAAACACAAGCAAAGGAGTATTCCCATGTACGACATTCTGCACCGCGTCGGCATCAAGGCGTCGCCGTCCGACGTCTACAACGCACTCGCCACCTGCGAAGGTCTTTCCAACTGGTGGACAACGACCACGCACGGCGACAGCAAGGTCGACGGCATCATCGAATTCCGCTTTGGACCCCGCGGCGGCTTCGACATCAGGGTCCTCGATCTCGTGCCCGGCAAGCACGTGCTTTGGCAGGTGGTCGACGGGCCCGAGGACTGGATTGACACCAGGATCAGCTTCGACCTCAAGCAGGAGGACGACTACACCAACCTGCTGTTCAAGCATCAGGGCTGGCGCAAGCCGGAGGAGTTCATGCACCACTGTAGCACCAAGTGGGGCGCGTTCCTGATGAGCCTGAAATCGCTGCTCGAGACCGGCAACGCTGCGCCGTGGCCGAACGATGTCAAGCTCGACAAACGCGAGGCTGAGGCCGCCTGAACGCGAGCCAGGGCCGTCCCCACGAAAGCGGGGACGACCGCGACCAAAAAACTCTTGCACCACCAAATCCTGGAACGCCGCAGAATCGTCATTGATGGAGCAGCGGCTCGGGCGCAGACTTGAGACCCGGCCGCCGGATTGGAGACCGACATGATCAAGAACAACTATCGCTGGGTGATGGTCGCGGCAGGCGGCCTGCTCGGTTGCATCGCGATGGGCTCGATGTTCTCGCTGCCCGTCTTCATCCGGCCGATTGCGGCGGAGACCGGCTGGTCGGTTACCGGCGTCTCCAGCGCGATGACGGTCGGTTTCCTCTCGATGGCATTCGCCGCGATGTTCTGGGGCTCGCTGTCCGACCGCGTCGGTCCGTTCCCCGTGGTGCTCACCGGATCGATCCTGTTGCCGGTCAGCTTGCTCATCGTCAGCCAGACCACATCCCTGTTCGCGTTTCAGCTGCTCTTCGGCGTGTTGATCGGCGGCGCTTGCGCCGCGATCCTGGCGCCGATGATGGCCTCCGTGACCGGCTGGTTCGACACCCATCGCAGCCTTGCGGTATCGCTCGTCTCCGCCGGCATCGGCATGGCACCGCTCACCATGGCGCCATTGGCGGCGCGGCTGATCACCGTCTACGACTGGCGCACCTCGTGGCAGATCGTCGCCGCGATCGCGGCTTGCGTGATGATTCCGGTTTCGTTCTTGGTGCGCCGGCCCCCTGTGCGGCAAATCGCGCAGCAACTTGCCCCGCAACACGCCGTCGGCGCTCCGGCGGCAATGCGTGCGCAAGCACTGGGCCCGCAGTCCGACATGACCGTCGCGCAGGCGCTGCGTTCGCCGCAATTCATCATCCTGTTGATGACCAACTTTTTCTGCTGCGCCACCCATGCCGGTCCGATCGTCCACACTGTGAGCTATGCCGTGACCTGCGGCATTCCGATGGTCGCGGCGGTTTCGATCTACAGTGTCGAAGGCTTTGCCGGCATGTTCGGCCGCATCGGCTTCGGTCTGCTCGGCGATCGTTTCGGCGCCAAGCGCGTGCTGGTTGTTGGATTGCTGGCGCAAGCATTCGGCGCGCTCGGCTATTTCTTCGTCCGCGAACTGGCCGCGTTCTATGCCGTGGCTGCGCTGTTCGGCTTCATCTACGCCGGCATCATGCCGCTCTACGCCGTGCTGGCGCGCGAAAATTTCCCGCAGCGGATGATGGGCACCATCATCGGCGGCACCTCGATGGCCGGCAGCCTCGGCATGGCCACCGGGCCATTGGCCGGCGGACTGATCTACGACACCTTTGCGAGCTACAGCTGGCTCTATCTCGGCGCGTGGGGCATCGGCATCGGCGCTTTCCTGATGGCGATGACGTTCAGGCCGTTCCCGAAGGAGCAGCAGCCGGTCGCGGCGATGAACGTAGCAACCATTAAGTGGTAGCTGGTTTTTCTAGCCAAGGTTTACCGCGCTGAACGACAGTGTTGGCGTAGATGAGCAGCTTTCTGGCGCAGGCGACAAGAGCGGCGTTGTGGGCTTTGCCGCGGGCGATCAGGCGCGCGTAGAGAGCGATCAGCGCTTTGTTCCAGCGGAACGCCGCCGGCAAAGCGGCCGCAAACAGTGAGCGGCGCAAACGTCCGCGCCCGCCGGCGATGTGGCGTTGGCCTTTGTACTTCCCGCTGTCGTCATCGAACGGAGCAAGCCCGGCAAGTGCGGCAGCCTGTTCGCGGCTGAGGCGTCCGAGTTCCGGCATCCGGATGATGAGCGCAAGCGCGGTCCGCTCCCCGATGCCGGGGACGCTGCAGACCAAGTCGAGCCGTAGGGCGAGGTCATCGTAGGCGCGTAACGCCTTGGCGATCCGCAGCAGCTCAGCCGCCCGTCGGGTCTTCAAACGTGCGATATCGGCGGTGACGAGCTGCCGCAATCGACGATTGTCGATATGTTCGAGCCGGATCTTGCTGCGAGCAATATCCTCCTCAATCTGCTCGACGAAGGTTAGATGATCGGCAAGCTCAGCCAGGCGCGCATCCGGCTCAATCCGCGGCTGATCGACTGCGGCAGTGCAGGCTGCGATCAGGACTGCATCGAGCATATCATTCTTGGCTCGACGCAGGTGCACGCGTGCAAAGGCACGAACCTGGATCGGCTGCAGCACCACCACGGTGAGCCCTGCCGCCCGCAGATACTTGATCACCCCGCGCTCGTAGCCGCCAGTTGCCTCGATGCCAACCCGCGCGACACCGACCTTGGTCAGCTCCGCATGCAACCGTCGCCAGCCGTGCAACGTGTTCTCGACCCGCCAATGTAAGTCTTGGCAATGGATGGCAACGTCGAGTTTGTCTTTGGCCGTATCGATGCCGGCCACCACTATGTTAGTCTTCGTCATCTTCGTCGATCCCTGCCTTGTGAAGCGAACCTAATGTTCCGGCAACCATCCGGGTCCGATGAAGGTGCTGACGACGATCACGCTACGGGACAGCCCAAGCTGCTCAGGGCGGGTTCGATCCGATCGCCAGGCGCTCTGCCGTGGATCGCCGTCCGCGGCAGAGCATTCCTTTCGGAACGACCTCAAGATATTTGGATTCGCTGTTACAAGGGCGGATTAGCGCAGCGTAATCCGCCAGCGTCTTGGCGCATCGTGAATCCGAGACGCTACGCGCAAAGCGGCAGCCGGCGCAGCGCTGATTATCATGGCCGGGCTTGTCCCGGCCATCCATCCGTTTTCGCGAGAAGATGGATGCGCGGATCAAGTCCGCGCATGACGGCCATGGGATAACCGCGTCGAGCGAACGCTTTATCCGTCCCTATACCAGTTCGCCAGCTGCCAGAGGTCGAGATCCCAGCCGCTGATCGGCGCCACGATATCGCGCTTCAGCGCGATCACCCGCAGCCGGTTCATTTCCGGCAGAATGTAGTGATCGCCGACCACCATCTCATTCATCTCGATGAACATCGCCGCGCGCTTCACCGGGTCGAGCTCGTGCTGGGCCTTTAGATAGAGGTCGTCGTAGGCCTTGTCGTGCCAACGGCTCGCGTTCCGGCCCTGCCATTTGTTGTCCTTGGCCGCAATTTCCGAGGACAGGAATTGATTCATGAAGCGCTGTGGATCAGGTTGCCCCATGTTCGTCGTGAACATCTGGGCGTCGCAGTAGAAATGCGCGTAGGTGTCGGGATTGGCGGTGTCGGAGGAGAAGAACACCGAGGCCACCACGGATTTCAGCTCGACCTCGATACCGGCCTTCTGGCAGGCCTGCTTGATCACCGCCTGGTTCTTCTGGCGCGGCGCGTTGATCGAGGTCTGGAACGAGAACTTTAGCTGCTTGCCGTCCTTGGCGCGAATGCCGTCGGCGCCCTTCTTCCAGCCTGCATTCTCCAGGATCTGGTTGGCCTTCTCGATATCGAATTCGAAGCTGACTTTTTTCGACCTGAAGCGCTCAGGGCTGTTGAGGAAGTTCCCGGTCGCGACCGCCGTGCGCCCATAGATGAATTTTTGCACCGACACGCGATCGATCAACAAGTTGATCGCTTCGCGCACTGCCGGATCCGAGAACAGCGGATGTTTTGTCTTGACGCTCGCGCGCTCGCCATCGACCTCGACCGAAGGGTCGGTTGCGTTGAGCATGATGAATTCGATGCTGCCGCTCGGAACGATCGTCACCTTGCCGTTGCCGCTCTCCAGCTTCTGCAGGATTTCGTCCTCGACCTGCAGGTTCCAGGCGTAGTCGTATTCGCCGGTCTGCAGCACCGCGCGCGCCGCCGACACCGCGTCGCCGCCGCCCTTGATTTCCAGGGTGTCGAAGTACGGTCGGTTGGGCAGGTGATAACCTTCATTGCGTTTGCCCTGCACGAGATCGCCGGGCTTGAAATCGACGAAGGTGTACGGTCCGGTGCCGACCGGTTTGAGATTGGCCGGCGCCTCGCGCGACTTCCCTCCGGCAAAGTCGGCAAACAGATGCTTGGGGACGATCATGCCGTTGACGCCGACAAAGGCGTCGGCCCAGAACGGGGTCGGCTGATCGAAGATCACACGGATCGTGTGATCGTCGATCTTCTCGACCTTGATGTCCTTGTAGCTGCCGATGGTGACGGCCGCGGTGTCCGGATTGCGCGCGTACGCCCAGTTGAAGACTACGTCGTCGGCGGTGAACGTGGTGCCGTCGTGCCATTTGACGCCCTGCTTCAGCTTCCAGACCACCGACAGGCCGTCTTCTTTCAGCCCATCATTATCCTTGCTCGGGATTTCGGCAGCCAGCACCGGAACCAGGTTGCCATCGCCGTCCCACCCGGCCAGCGGTTCGTAGAAAACGCGACAGGCCTCCTGATCCTTCACACCAACGGCAAAGTGTGGATTGAGCAGCGTCGGCGCCTGCCAGAGCAGCAGTTTCAGCGCGCCACCGCCGCCCGCCTTGATCGGCTTGTAGGGGATTTCACTTGCCGCGAAGGCAACGCCCGACTGGCTCAGCATCATTCCGGCGATCGGCGCGGTGAGCCCCACCGCGATCATTTGTTGCACAAAAGCCCGACGCGACAGGCGCCCGTCCTTGACCTCCGCGATCAGTTCTCGAAGTTCACGCTCGTCCATCGGATTTACTCCACGGTTAAGCTGAATTCTCGACGTCACCTCTTGATGAAGATGCCAGTTGAATTCGAATTCGATCAGCCTGGCGCAGGACTGTCAAAGCACATTCCGGGCCAGCGAAGCTGAGGCGCATCGGCTCTTGCGCATCCTCCCCCGCGAAGCGGGGGAGGGGGACCGTGCGGAGCATGGTGGAGGGGGCACGCTGAGCTTCGCAGGACAGAGTGCACGAATGTGCCGCGCACCCCCTCCACCGCCCTGCGGGCGGTCCCCCTCCCCCGCGCTTCGCGCAGGGGAGGAAAGAAGCCACGATCACCTCAGAACGCAATCACCAGCCGTCCCCGCGTGCCGCGCGCCTCGAGCCGCCGGTGCGCCTCGCTGGCGCGCTCCGGCGGATAGGTCTCGGCCACGCGGATCTTCAGCACGCCCTGCTCCGCAAGCTGCCGCAGGCGGTCGAGCTTCTCGAACTCGCGGTCGTAGTCGCGCACGAATGTGGTGGTGAAATTGATGCCGCGCTGAGGCGTTCCTTTGAAGCCGCGCACCGATGTAAAGGAGCCGCCGTCGCATACCGCCGGGATCACGAGCTCGTTCAGGACCGCGCCGTCGGCGAGACCGTCGACGCCATTCGGGACATGCTGGCGAATGCGCGCGGCGACATCGTCGCCGCGGCGCACGACAATGTCGGCACCGAGCGATTTCACCAGCGCTTCGTCGGCCTCCGAGGCATCGGCGATCACCTTCAAGCCATCGTTCTTGGCAAGCTGGATGACATAGCCGCCGTAAATGCCCGCGGCTCCCGTCACCGCGATCGTCTGCCCCGCCTGCAGGCCGAGCAGATCGAGCGAGCGCCGAGCGGTCAATCCATTCATCGGCAGCGTCGCCGCCTGCGCATGCGAAGAACCCTTCGGCGCCCTCACCACCGCACGTTCGTTGAGCACGATCTGCTCGCGATACGCACCGTGACTGCCCCTCGGCAACACCATCGCCATCACCGCGTCGCCGACGCGGATGCCGGTCTTGACGCCATCGCCCACCTCATCGACGACGCCGGCGGCATCCATCCCCGGCACATAGGGCGGCGGATCGACTTTCTGCTGCTCGGCACGGAAGCCGTTGCGGACGAACAGATCGGTCGGATTCACCCCCGCCGCATGGACGCGGATGCGAACCTCGCCGGGACCGGCGTGGACTTCTGGAACGTCGACAACCTTGAGAACCTCCGGCCCACCGTAGGTCATGACTCCGACTGCACGCATGTTTTGTCTCGCTTCTTTCTTTAGTCGAGCCAGCATAGCACGTTGTGGCTCAGTAGGGCGGATTAGCGCAGCGTAATCCGCCAAGGCGAGCCGGTCATCAGCAGCGGCCACACCCGGCTGCCGCAGAATCTGCCTTCAGCTCAATCTCGGCAGAACCTTCTCGGTCAGCAGGGCGAACGACTGCTGGCTCAACGGCGCACACAGCAGATAGTTCAGCTGCGCCGTCTCGCGCAACGACAGGATCTGGTCGACCACGGATTGCCATGTGCCGTGAATGATCACGTCGTTCACGTAGCGCGCGACCGGATCTGGCCCAAGATTGCGTTGCTCGTTTCTGACCGCGCGGTGCTGCGGGCCGACGTAGGAGCCGACCATCCAGCCTGCGCCTCGCGCGGCGATCTCGGCGGCACGGGTGGCATCGTCGGCGATTGCGATCAGGCGCGCCATCGGGATGTCGCGTCCGTCCGCCGAGAAGCCCGCGGCGGCCATGCGCTCGCCGTAGTGCCGGCGCTTCTGCGCAAGCTCCACATGCGTGCAATGCGGATCCATGAGGATCGAGAAACCGCGGCTCGCCGCCCAATCGATCGCGCTCTCGGAAGTCGCAGCCATCCAGACCGGCGGATGCGGGCGTTGCATGGGCTTCGGCAGCACCTCGACCGCGTCGCACTGAAAGTGCGTCCCTCGATAACTCAATCGTTCTTCGGTCCAGGCCCGCAGCACGATCTCGACGTTCTCCCGGAACCGTGACGTGCTCTCGTCCGCAGGGATGCCGAAAGCTGCGAACTCGCCAACCGAAAAGCCGCGTCCAGCGCCCCAGTTGACGCGGCCGCCCGACAGCACGTCGAGCAGCGCGACCTCCTCGGCGAGTCGCAGCGGGTGATAGAACGGCGCCAGCGACACCGCGGTCCCGATCCTGAGACGCTTGGTCCGCGCGGCCGCCAAGGTGCCCATCATGTGCACGGAGGGGCAGACGCTGAAGCTGGAAAAATGATGTTCGGCGAGCCAGACCGCGTCGTATCCCTCGCGATCCATGATATCAAAGCGCTCGATGGCGCGTGCGTAGACAGAATTGAGATCAATCTTCCGGTCTGCCCACCCGAAAAACTGCAGAACCCCGACTTTCATCGCCGTCTCCCTCTGGACCCTCAATCGTATCGTGATGAAGCGAAAACCGCCGCTGATGTCATACCAGACCGCCACACCGTTCAATTATTTTTTCGCCGTCGGCGGCCGGTTGCGGTTTTGCCGATTGAAGGCATCGATTCGGCGCTCTGGTTCAGCTGCGCGGCCCTACCCGATCGCAATCGCGATCTTGCCGAAGTGCGCGCCGCTTTCCATGTAGGCGAACGCTTCCTTCACCTGGTCGAAGGCAAACGTCCTGTCCATCACCGGCTTCATGCGGCTTGCGGCCATTGCGTCGGCGAGCGCCTGAAGGTCCTCGACCGAGCCGACCGTAGTGCCCTGCAGCCGCTGCTGCTGCATCACCATCAGCGGAATGCGCAGCTCGGCCTGTGGTGGCCCGGCCAACACGCCGATGAACGCGATGGTGCCGCCGATTTTCGTGGCGCGGATCAACTCGTTCAGCGTGCCGACGCCGCCGACCTCGACCACGAGATCGACGCCGCGTCCGGTGATCTCGCGCGTTTTCTTGCCCCAGTCGGGCGTCGTCTTGTAGTTCAGCGTGATGTCGGTGCCGAGCGCCTTCAACCGTTCGATCTTGGCTTCGCTCGACGAGGTCGAGATCACCCGCGCGCCGGCGAGCTTTGCCAGCTGCAACGCGAACAGCGAGACGCCGCCGGTGCCTTGAGTCAGCACGATCTGGCCCGGCTTCACATTGCCGAGCTTGACCACCGCGCTCCACGCCGTGACGCCGGCACAGGGCAGCGCCGCCGCCTCGACGTCGCTCAAATGCGCGGGCGTCCTGACCAGCGCATGCGCCGGAAACACCCGATACTCACTCAGCACGCCATCGGCGGAGCCGCCGAGCGCCGAACGCATTCTTGTCTCGCTCGGCTCGCCGCCGAGCCAGTTCTCGAAGAAGCTGCCGATCACGCGATCACCAGGCGCAAACGCGCGCACGCCGGGCCCGACCGCTTCGACCACGCCCGCGCCGTCCGACACCGGAACAAGCGGAAATTTCTGGCGCGAGCCGTAGCCGCCCTTCACCGTGAGCAGGTCGCGATAGTTCAGCGTCGCCGCCTTCAACCGCACCAGCACCTCGCCCGCGCCGGGCTGCGGCACGGGCTTCTCGACCAGCGCAAGCGAAGCAAACCCGTCGGGTCCCTGCAGCTCATAACACTTCACGTGCGGCTCCTTTCAAAGCGAACGCTAAACGTGCTTGACGAAGCGGACTCCCTCTCCCTGCAAGGGGAAGGGTCGGGGTGGGGTCTCCTCGTTCAGGCGCGTCGTGCCGACCTTCCCCCTTTCAGGGCAAGTGTAGCTCCGTAGAGCATCGAAATTTCTGCTGAGAAGTCAAGCTGTTGGCTGGCCACCCCGGCGGCGGTGTCCTTACGGTGTCCTTATCAGCCTGAGGAGCCCACATGCGAGACGATCACCGCCGCCATCCGCTGCGCGACCTACATCATCAGCACGCGGGCAGCAAGCGCGGCATTGATCCTGATCTCAAACCTGCCGTGCAAGCGGGTCGATGTGCGTACAGGCGAGATGGTCGAGATCATCAGGCCGGAAAGTCTGGGTGAAGCGGGGCTACCAGCTCCGGACGGTCCTTCAGATTTTCAAGAGCAGCATAAAGGTCAGGATCGTTCGACTTCAGAAGCTCAACCCCGCTGATGTACCAGCTCTGGTAGCGGCCAACATAGTCGTTCACTGCGTCACGCACGCAGTTGTAACCCGTCTGAACCGACAGATCAGCTGGCCTGTTCCATTCACTGCTTGACTTCGGCTCAACGTAGAGCGCCGCCATGCGGCTGCTGTGGCGATCATCAGGCGTGCGTTTTGTTTTGATCTCATCGATCTGTTTCAGCTTCACATCCGCGTCCCTCCATTCTTGGCTTTGTGGAGAATACCTCGTTCTGTCGCTCAGGAGTTTTCCGAGAACCGTGTCTCTGTCCGTCACCAAGGTCAGGCTCAACATTCCAGCGCGTTGCTTGGCGACGTGATCGTCGCAAGCAGCATCGATCTCCTCGACAGCTACAGCTGTGCCACCGCGCACACGCCTCCACATGCCGAGCAAGATTTTCGACCGCCCCAACTCCTCACGCCCAAAGGCAGCCAGTACGACCGCCGTCGCGTAAGATCCGTTGTGGTAGAGATGGACTGCGTCGCGCAACAGCAGCCCGCACTGCTCCAACGCGAGAGCGTAGCCCCTTACAAGAAATTCCTCGGTCACTGACATCTTCAATTCTCCGGAGTCACAGTCGAGCAGGTTACCGAAGTGCTCGGCCATCTGCGCGCCAGCGGCGACTATGATCGCATCATCGCTGAGGCGAGCAGTTTGCCCAAGCGGCGACCGCGGCAGCGCAGGCTGTGAATATCGGGCCTCCAAGGGCAGGAAAATGCTGGACGACTTGCTAACTTATCGGCAGCAGGAGACTGATTCGAATAAATCCGAAAATCATTACCATCGCGGCGCTCCCCTTGGCGTGCGTATTTGTCGTCGTTCAAGGTGAAGCTCTAGGGCACGAGAGCTGGTGTCGAGTGGGCCTGATGTGTGCGCCACTGGAACAACACCAAGCCGATGAACCTCCCTACAGCAACCATGTGCCGCTACAGTCAGCCCCGATCACTGTGACCGCCATTTCTACCGCGACTGCGACATTCGCATCGCCGACCGGTGGTGGATTTGTGGTGAGGTAATTCCGCAACGGCATCGATCCGGATCACGCACGTGCCAGGCCGTGCGTCAGAATCGATCCGCACGCAGGTGATCCGCGTCGTCGTACCGCGTCTAGAAGCCCAGCCAATCTTTAAGCGCGAGAAAGACGGACCTGATCAATTCGCCGCATATCACTCCGCTTTCTCTTTGGCTTAGTCGAAGAGATCGCCCCGATCTTCGCGACGGTAAAGCGCGAGCGCAAGTTCGTCACGCCTGCGCGCTCACGCCCCCTTGAACGCGCCCTTGCGCTTCTCGACGAACGCCTTGCAGGCCTCGAGATGGTCTTCGCTCGCCATCGACATGCACTCATAGGCTATGCAGGCGTCCATCACGAGGCCGAACTGCTGCTTGAGAATGAGGTTGGCCGAGATCTTGGTCCAGCGCGCCGCGAGCGGCGGCACCGAGTTGATGTCCTCGGCGATCTTCAATGCTTCCGCCATCACCTGATCGGCCGGCGCGCAGTAGTTGGTGATGCCCATCTCGGTCGCTTCCTTGCCGCGCACGACCTTGCCGCGCATGATGAAATCCTTGGCCCGGTTGACGCCGATCAGGAGCGGCCAGATCACCGCGCCGCCGTCGCCCGCGACGAGACCGACACGCACGTGGGTGTCGCCGATGCGCGCGGTCTCGGCGATCACCGAAGTATCGCACAGCAACGCCAGCGTTGCGCCGAGCCCCATGGCATCGCCGTTGACGGCGGCGACGATCGGCTTCGTGCTGTTGACGAAGCCCGCAACCAGCCGCTTGGCCCGCTCCGGCAAGGCGGCGAGCATGGTGCGCGACTCCTGTGTGCCCCAGCGATCGATCATGTCCTTGATGTTGCCGCCGGCCGAAAAGCATTTGCCGGCGCCGGTCAGGATCGAGACGTTGACCTCGTCGTCGTGCTCGATGTCGGTCCAGATCCGCTCGATCTCGGCGTGGACATCCATGCTGATGGCGTTGAGCGTCTCGGGACGGTTGATGGTGACGGTGGCAATTCCATTGCTCTTGGTGACCTTAAGGCTCTTGTAGCTGTCGTATGTCATCGCGTGTCCTCATCTGTTGGCCGATTTTTTTCTTGGGCAGCGGAGCGATGATAGCGCGGGATTGGGGCCGGCGTTCGCCAAAGCAGGATCCGCGCGGCTGTGGATCGGGCATCTCTCGTTGCGAGCTGCACGACGCCATACGAAAACAATGAACTAAGATTCACACCCGCAAAACTCCGCAAAATATCGCAAAAAGAACCGCAGGGTCAGCGGCTTGCGCGGCGCCGGTGGTCGGCGCGTCTCACGGCGCGGCCGGGACCTCGGCCACTGGCGGCTTTACCGCCTCCACCGTCGCGACGCGATGAATCAGCTCGTGCACGAAGGCGAGCTTTTCGATCGCTCGCGCCGACAGCACGAATGGATAGAAGTCCGGCTGTCCCATGCAGCGGTTGATGTTGTTCATCGCAAACGCCATCGGCAGCCAGTTGTCGATGACGTTCTGGAAATTCCGCGCGCGATACGGATTGAAGTTGATGTTGGTGTCGAGCTGCCCGGTCGGATCGATCCGCGGCTCGAGATGCAGGTCGAACGCCGCCGCCATCTCGGTGGTGTCGACGAGGTGCAGGTAGTGCGCCCAGGTCTCGGCAAAATCCTCCCACGGATGCGCGGTCGCATAAGCGCTGACGAAATTGCTTTGCCAGTCCGCCGGCGCGCCGTTGGCATAGTAAGCTTGCAGGGCCTGGCCATAGTCGACCGTAAAATCGCCGAACATCGCCGCGAACTCACCATCGACGTTGCGATCGCGCACCAGCCGGTCCCAGAAATAATGCCCGACTTCATGGCGGAAGTGACCAAGCAAAGTGCGATAGGGCTCGCGCAGCTGCGAGCGCCGTCGCTCGCGCTCGGCGTCGTCGGCTTCCACCAGCGCCAGCGTGATCAGGCCGCTGTCGTGGCCTGTCATGACGCGCGCCGCGAAATCGTTGGGCGAGTTGGCCAGAAAATTGAACACGAGACCTTCCCGATCTTCTGCGCGCGCCGGCAGCGGCAGGTCGAGCCGCAACAGCGTATAGAACAGCCGGTGTTTGGCAGCCTCGATCTTGCGCCAGTTGGCAAGGTTCTGCTGATCCGACAGATCGGGAATGATGCCGTTGTGGCGGCAGGCAAGACAGAAGTCGTGGCTGTCCTTGCGCTCGAGCAGCCAGTTGCAGGCGTCATAGGCGGCGTTGGCGCAGAACTTATAGACCGCGTCCGGCTCGCCGATGATCCGCCAGTTCGCCTCGTGCTGCTCGAGCGCGTAGAGCACGTTGCGCACCGGCTCGTAACCGAGCTTGAAGCCGCATTTGTCGCAAGAGCTGCTCTCGAAGTAGAGCACCTGCGAGCAGACCTGGCACTTGAAGAGCTTCATCCTGTGGACGCCTTGCGCGCAGCCGCCCCGGCACGATCTGGGACCTCATCGTCGCCGGGAACGACTGCACCGTTATTGGACCGATATTGGCGTGTTCGCAGGCAGTGTGCAAAAAAGCGCGCCAAATTCAATTGTTTATCGCCTCCGACCGGCGCTCCTCTGTTGACAGTGTCCCGGTTCGGCAATGAACATGACCTCCGCCGATTTTCAGGCAGGATACAAGGTGTCGATCCTCGTCGCGCTCCATCATCTGACACATTATAAATACGAACGGCCCATCTCGCTCGGCCCGCAAATCGTGCGATTGCGCCCGGCGCCGCACAGCCGAACTAAAATCCCGAGTTATTCGCTCAAAGTTTCACCGTCCCAGCATTTCATCAACTGGCAGCAGGATCCGCACGGCAGCTGGTTCGCGCGCTTCTTGTTCCCGGAAAAGACCGAGGAGCTGCGCATCGAGGTCGATCTGGTCGCCGACATGTCGGTGATCAATCCGTTCGACTTCTTCGTCGAGTTGTTCGCGGAAACATTTCCATTCTCCTATCCCGAGGACATCGTCGACGAACTCAACGCCTACACCACGCCCGAGCCGGCCGGGCCGTTGCTGCGCACCTTCCTCCACAGCCTGCCGGAAGACGCACCACGCACCATCGATATGCTGGTGGAGCTTAACGCGCGGGTGAATCGTGAAACGCGCTACGTCATCCGGATGGAGTTTGGCGTCCAGACGCCCGAGGAAACGCTGACGCTGAAGTCCGGTTCCTGCCGCGACACCGCATGGCTCCTGGTGCAGATCGCGCGTCACATGAAGCTCGCCGCGCGCTTCGTCTCCGGCTATCTGATCCAGCTCCGGCCCGACATCGAGGCGCTCGACGGACCGAAGGGCACGACCCACGACTTCTGCGACCTGCACGCCTGGGCCGAGATCTATATTCCCGGCGCCGGCTGGATCGGCTTCGACGTGACGTCGGGCCTGCTCTGCGGCGAAGGCCATATCCCGCTGTTCGCCGCGCCCCACTACCGCAATGCCGCGCCGATCTCCGGCGCCGTCGAGGGCGGGGCCAAGGCCGAATTCTCCTTCGACATGACGGTGACGCGCATCCGCGAAGCGCCGCGCGTGACCTGGCCGTTCTCGGATGAAGCCTGGGCGAAGCTCGATGCGCTTGGGGCTGCGGTCGATCGCGATCTCGTCGCGCAGGACGTGCGGCTCACGATGGGTGGCGAGCCCACTTTCGTGTCGATCGACGATTTCCAGGCGGCCGAGTGGAACACCGCCGCGGTCGGACCAACCAAGCGCCACCACGCCGACGATCTGATCCGCCGCTTGCGCACGCGCTTTGCGCCAAACGGCTTCCTGCACTACGGCCAGGGCAAGTGGTACCCCGGCGAGAGCTTGCCGCGCTGGGCCTTCGCGCTGTACTGGCGGAAGGACGGCGTGCCGATCTGGACCGATCCGTCGCTGATCGCCGAGGAGCGCGGCCCGCGCAACGCACTGGTGACGCAGGCCGCTGAAATCTGCGAGCGCATTGCCGACAATCTCGGCGTCGGCGCCGAGCACGCGATTGCCGCTTATGAAGACCCCGCGCACTGGCTGCTCAAGGAAGCCGAGCTGCCTGATAATGTCGACCTTACCGACCCGAAGATCGACGATCCGGAAGAACGTTCGCGCATCGTCAAGACTTTCGGCCGGGGGCTCGCCAATCCGGTCGGCTATGTCTTGCCGATCCAGCCGTGGAATGCCAAGGCGCGCGAGTGGCGCTGGGTCAGCGAGAAGTGGCGGTTGCGACGCGACCGACTGTTCCTGATGCCGGGCGATTCCGCGGTCGGCTTGCGGCTGCCGCTCGGCTCGCTGCCCTGGGTGTCGCCATCGGAGTATCCGCACATCTACCCGCAGGATCCGACGCAGGAGCTGCCGCCACTGCCGACGCCGGAAGAAATCGCCAAACTGCGCACGCAGAATCCACCCGACATGCGGCGCACGCGGCCGGCGCCGCCATCCGACGCCGCCGAGATCGGCGGCTTCGTCCGCACCGCGATGACAATCGAGCCGCGCGACGGCATCATCTGCGTGTTCATGCCGCCGCTCGAGCGGCTCGAAGATTACCTCGCGCTCCTGACCGTGGTCGAACGCACTGCAGCCGAGACCAACTGTCCGGTTCACATCGAAGGCTATCCGCCGCCGCCCGATCCGCGCATCAACGTGATCAAGGTGACGCCCGATCCCGGCGTGATCGAGGTCAACATTCATCCGGCCGACACCTGGTCGCAGGCGGTCGACACCACGACGTCGATCTATGAGGATGCGCGCCAGTCGAGGCTTGGGACCGACAAGTTCATGGTTGATGGCCGTCATGTCGGCACCGGCGGCGGCAATCACGTCGTGCTTGGCGGCGCTGCGCCGTCGGACTCCCCATTCCTGCGTCGGCCCGACCTGTTGCGCAGCCTGTTGTTGTACTGGCAGCGCCATCCGTCGCTTTCTTACCTGTTCTCCGGCCTCTTCATCGGACCGACCAGCCAGGCGCCGCGCATCGACGAAGCGCGCATGGACAGCTTGTACGAACTCGAGATCGCTTTTGCGCAGGTGCCCGATGCCGGCGCGGGCTATGTGCCGGCCTGGCTGGTCGATCGCCTGTTCCGCAATCTCCTCGTCGACGTCACCGGCAACACCCATCGTGCCGAAATCTGCATCGACAAGCTGTACTCGCCGGATGCACCGACCGGTCGGCTCGGCCTGATCGAATTCCGCTCGTTCGAAATGCCGCCGCATGCGCGGATGTCGCTCGCCCAGCAATTGCTGTTGCGCGCGCTGGTCGCCTGGTTTTGGCGCGAGCCGCAGCATGGTGCGCTGGCGCGCTGGGGTACTGCGCTGCACGACCGCTTCATGCTGCCGCACTTCGTATGGCAGGACTTTCTCGATGTGCTTGGCGATCTCAATCGCGCCGGTTATCCGTTCGAGAGCGATTGGTTCGAGGCGCAGCGCGAGTTTCGTTTTCCGTTCTACGGCGAGGTCGGATATTCCGGCGTCAAGCTCGAGCTGCGCCAGGCGCTCGAGCCGTGGCATGTGCTGGGCGAAGAAAGCGCGGCTGGCGGCACCGTGCGCTTTGTCGATTCCTCGGTCGAGCGGCTGCAGGTGAAAGCCGCCGGCTTCGTGCCGTCGCGCCACGCCATCACCTGCAACGGCCGCAAGTTGCCGATGACCCCGACTGAGGTGCCGGGCGAGGCCGTCGCCGGCGTGCGCTTCAAGGCCTGGATGCCGGCTGCCGGCCTCAACCCGACCGTGCCGGTACATGCGCCGCTGACGTTTGATGTTGTGGACTTGTGGAATCGGCGCTCGATCGGCGGCTGCGTCTATCATGTCGCCCATCCCGGCGGCCGCAGCTACGACACTTTCCCCGTAAATTCCTATGAGGCGCAGGCGCGGCGGCTGGCGCGATTCCAGGAACATGGCCATACTGGCGGCTTGTTCAATTCCCCGCGCGATGAGGCCGCGCGGGAGTTTCCGTTGACCCTGGACTTGCGCAGACCCGCCACCTGGTGAAGCCATGAACCGCGCTGCAACGGGCAAAGCACCGTCCGTGTCCGTTGCCGATAAATGGTCGTCGGCACTCGCGGACTACGCGCCGCTGCCCGGCATTCCCGATGAGCTGCTTGGCCCCGACGGGGCGCCGAAGCCACATTGGCTCGAGCTGTTCGACACACTCGCCGGCTTCGACATCGAGCGCGGCCACGCAGTCGCCGAGCGCCACATCCGCGACCTCGGCGTGTCCTATCGCGTACGCGACGAGGCGCGCGAACGCAGCTGGCCGGTCAGCGGCTTTCCGCTGTTGATCGAGGAGCAGGACTGGGGGGCGATCTCGGCCGGCATTATTCAGCGCGCGGAAATTTTCGAGCGGCTGCTCGCCGACGTCTATGGTCCGGCCACGCTGGTGAAGGAATTCCTGCCGGCCTCGGTCGTGGCCGGCAACAAGGGCTTTTTGCGTCCGCTCGTCAACGTGAAGCCGCCGGGCGGGCGCTGGATGCATCTCTATGCCGCCGACATCGGCCGCGGTCCCGACGGCCAGTGGTGGGTCCTGAACGATCGCGCGCAGGCGCCGTCGGGTCTCGGCTACGCGCTGGAAAATCGGCTCGCCATCTCGCGCGCTTATCCCGCGCCCTACGGACAGATGAACGTGCAGCGGCTCGCACCGTTCTTCCGCGCGTTTCGCTCCGGCCTTACCGAATTGGCCGAGCGGTCGCAGCCGCGCATCTGTCTGATGACGCCAGGACCGTACAGCCCGACCTACTCCGAACAATCCTATCTCGCGCGCTATCTCGGCTTCCTGCTGGTTGAAGGCGACGATCTCGTCGTGCGCGACGGCGTGGTCCACGTCCGCACCATCGCAGGATTGAAGCGCGCCGACGTGCTGTGGCGACGGGTCGACGCCGACTACGTCGATCCGATGGAGCTGAACGGCGCTTCGCGCCTCGGCGTCCCTCGCCTGCTCTCGACCATTCGCGCCGGCGCAGTCGTTGTCGCCAACATGCCGGGGACCGGCTTCATCGAGTCGCGCGCGCTGATGAGTTTCATGCCACGCATCTGCCGTCACTTTACCGGCGAAGATCTCTTGATGCCCAACATCGCGACCTGGTGGTGCGGCCAGGAGCGGCCGCGCGCCGAGGTGCTGGAGAATCTGGAAATGCTGTCGATCGCCGGCGCGTTCGACGAGCGCGTACCAGGCTTCGAGCCCCAGGGCACCATCGTGCCGGAGAAGCTTTCGAAAGACGATGTCGCAAAGCTGCGTGGCGCGATCACCTCGCGCGGCATCGATTATGTCGGCCAGGAGCAGGTGCGGCTCTCGACGACGCCGGTGTGGCGCGACGGCAAGTTCGTGCCGCGTCCGTTCGTGCTGCGCGTCTACGCCGCGGCGACCCCGGACGGCTGGCGCGTGATGCCCGGCGGCTTCTGCCTGATCTCAGACAATGTCGACGCCCGCGCGGTGTCGATCGGCGAAGGGGTGGAATCGGCCGATGTCTGGGTGCTGTCGAATACCCCTGTGCCGATCGAGACGTTGCTGCCGACCCAGCAGAACGTCAGTATCCGCCGCGTGCTCGGCAACCTGCCGAGCAGAGCCGCCGATAACCTGTTCTGGTACGGCCGCTATCTCGAGCGCGCCGAAGCGGTGCTGCGCATCGTACGTTGCCTGTGCGCCAAGAGCGTCGAGTTCGATCGTCTGCCGGGCGACGCCGACGGCGCGCTCCGTGGCCTCGTTCGCATGCTGATTGCCTGGGGCGTGATCCCGGCGTCACTGGCGGACGCGGCAACGCCCGTGATCGCCGCGCGCGCGATGGGCGCGGAATCCGATTATGGCTCGGCGCTCTCGACTCTGAAGATGGCGCGCGGCGCGGCTTCCGTCATTCGCGAGCGACTGGCGCCGGACGGCTGGAAGCTGCTCGCCAACCTCGAGACTCAGCTCGACGTCGAGGCCAACAGTTTTGCGAGTGAAGCCGAAGCATTTGATGCCGCTGACCGCGCGCTGGTCACCCTCGCCGCGATCTCGGGTCTCGCGCAAGAGAACATCAACCGGGTCGCTGGCTGGCGCTTTCTCGACATAGGCCGTCGCATCGAACGCGCCATCAACACCTGCCGCTTCGTGCGTATGTTCGCCGGCGAACAAGCGACCGCCGACGACCTTGACGTGCTGCTCGATCTGATCGACTCGCAGATCACCTATCGCTCGCGTTACCTGATCGGCGCCGCGCTGATCCCGGTGCGCGACATGGCGCTGCTCGACCCATTTAATCCACGCTCGGTCAGTTTCCAGATCGGCCAGCTCAGGACCCATCTCGACACGCTGCCGACGCTGAACAATGACGGCCTGCCGGAAGAACCAAAGCGCTTCATCGAGCTGTTCGCCGGCGAGATCGCGGCCGCCACCGCCGAAGACATCGAAGTCAATTCGGTGCTGGCGTTCGAGCAAACGCTGATGCGGTTCGCCGAGTCGATTGCCTCTCGTTATTTCCTGCAGCATCCGGAAGGCTTGAAAGTCCAGACCACCAGTGGGCTAGCGTGATCTACGACATCAGCCATGTCACCCGCTATTCCTACGAGACGCGTGTCGCCTCGTCGACGCTGACGCTGCGCGTTACGCCGCGCGACGATGGCGGACAGCATTGTCTCGATCATGCCGTCCTGATCTCGCCCGAGCCGCGTTCGGTGATCGTCGAGCGTGATTTCTTCGGCAATACCGTCTCGATCGCGCTGATCGAAACCAGCCTTGTTGATCTGAACATCGAAGCGCGCGCGCGCGTCGACGTTTCGCGCCCGGCGGGTCCGGCCGCTGGCAGTGGACCCGATGTGAAGGGCATCGTGGAGCAGGTCGCTCAGGTGGACTCGGTCGCCGGCGATTCACCGGCGCACTTCATCTTCCCGAGCCCACGCATCTCGCTCCGCCGCGAGATCGCGGACTATGCTGCGACAAGCTTTTCAGCCAAGCGAGCCGTGCTCGACGGCGCACGCGAACTCGCAGTGCGTATCCGCAAGGATTTCAAGTATCAGCCCAACTCGACTGCGGTGTTCACGCCGCTCGAGCTGGCGTTCGAGCAGCGTCGCGGCGTCTGCCAGGATTTCGCACACATCATGATTTCAGGGTTGCGTTCACTCGGCGTCCCCGCGTCGTATGTCAGCGGCTATATCCGCACCATTCCGCCGCCGGGAAAGCCACGCCTCGCCGGCGCCGATGCCACGCATGCGTGGGTGTCGGTGTGGTGTGGCGCGGAACTCGGCTGGGTTGGCATCGATCCGACCAACGCGATCGATGCCGGCAACGATCACATCGTGCTTGCGATCGGCCGCGATTTTTCCGACGTATCGCCAATCTACGGTGTATTCTTAGGCTCCGGCGCGCAGGAGCTCGAGGTTGGCGTCGATGTCATTCCGGTGACGCCGGCGACCGCTGGCACGGCCTGATCGCCCGTTATCACCAGCTCCGCTTATGTTGCTGAGATAACGAGGAAAATCGCCGAAATCGCGGGGATTTTTCGTGACGCTTGACGGTTGATATATTTCTTTATAGTTATATTTCTAATAATGGATTTACAGATGCCCAGCGCCCGCCTGAATTAAGCTTTTGCCGCGCTCTCCGACCCGACCCGGCGCGCGATCCTGGCGCGCCTCGCGCTCGGCGAAGCCTCGGTCAACGAGTTGATGCAGCCGTTCAAGCTGAGCCAGCCGGCGATCTCCAAGCACATCAAGGTGCTCGAACGCGCCGGGCTCATCTCGCGCACGCGCGTCGGCCAGTTCCGGCCCTGCCGGCTTGACACCGACGGCCTGCGCGACGTCGCGCAATGGATCGACTTCTATCGAAAATTCTGGGGCGAGAGCTTTGATCGCCTCGACCTGCACCTGCGCAGAAAAAAAACACAGTGAGAAGGAAGAAAGCCGATGAGTTCCGCGCGTCCCTCCCCAGCCGACACCAGCGATCGGGAGATCGTCATCGTCCGCGTGTTCGACGCGCCGCGCGAGTCAGTATTTGAGGCGTGGAGCGATCCCGAGCAGCTCAAGTTGTGGTTCGGGCCAAATGGCTTCAGCAACACGTTCGAAGAATTCGACTTCCGTCCGGGCGGCCACTGGCGCTTTGTCATGCACGGTCCGAACGGCACCGACTTCAAGAACCACAACCAGTTCATCGAGATCAGAAAGCCCGAGCTGATCGTGATGGATCATCTCGAAGAACCCCACTTCCGCATCACCGCGACATTCAGGGACGTCGGCGGCAAGACCGAAATGACGTTCCGCCAGGTATTCGAGTCGGCCGAGGTCGCCGAGCGCGTCAAGCCCTACGCCCTGCCCGGCTCACAGCAGACGCTCGACAAACTCGCCGCTCATGTGGCGGCGCGGCGGCGCTAGACGGACACAAGCTCGGTCCACACCGCAAGTTCACTTGAGCCCGTTGATGACGAACGTGTTCATCACCCGTCGCTGCAGCCCGAAGAACAGCACCAGCAGGTGCGAGGCGGTGCCATCCCGCCCGTCAAAGCGGCCCAAGTTCCGGGAAGCGTCGGAGTAGCTGCTCGCAAGCGCGAAACGGAAATACCGGATTCTTGGGCGTGAGTGTCCAATGTCAGGCTTTGCGGCCCGCCGCCGACCTCCTAAGATCACGATGGGAGGCCGCAACCGATGTCAACCAGCGAAGCACGCAGTTCAGTGTCGGGCGGCCGGGTCCATATCGGCGACCACGTGCTGCGGCGGGAAGATGTCCGCTTCACCACCGGGCGCGGCCGCTACATCGACGATATCGTGCTGGATCGGCCGGTCGCGCACGCGGTGTTCGTGCGGTCGCCGCATCCGCATGCCCGCATCCGCTCGATCGACGCCGGCGCGGCAAGAGCAATGCGCGACGTGCTTGCAATCCTGCTGCCGGATGACGTCCGCGAGCTGCCGCCGATGCCTCACCTGCCGACCGGAATCGGCAGCAACGGCATCGACGTCGCACTGGTCGATCGTCCGGGCACGACCCGGTTTCACAGCCGGCACTTCGTCATGCCGCGCGATCGCGTGCATTTCGTCGGCGAGATCGTCGCAATGGTGGTTGCCGAAACGCTCAATGCCGCGAGGGATGCGGCCGAGGCCATTCAAGTCGACTACGAGCCACTGCCATCGGTCGCGCACTCGGTCAATGCGATCGAGGATAGCACTCATCGCGTTTGGGACGACAATTCTTCCAACGTCGCCATCGATGCCGAGCTCGGCGACCATGCCTCGACCGACTCTGCCTTCCGCGATGCCGCCCATGTCGCAAAACTCCGCACCTGGGCCCATCGCGTCACCGGCGTACACATGGAGCCGCGTGCTGCGATCGCCGACTACAACGCCCGCAACGACCAGCTCACACTCTACGCGGCAAGCGGGCGCGGTCCGGTGCATCTGCGCTCCGACCTCGCCAACGTGCTCGGGATCGAGCGCGAGAAGCTGCGCATCGTGCACTGGGACATCGGCGGCAGTTTTGGCACGCGTAACTGCTTGTATCCTGATTTCGTGCTGCTCTGCGTTGCCGCGCAGAAGCTCCGCCGTCCGGTCAAGAACGTCACCGAGCGCCAGGAAGCGTTCGCCAGCGACTACCAGGCCCGCGACCTCCATGTCGACGCGAAGCTTGCGCTCGACGCCAAGGGCAAATTCATCGGCCTGCAAAGCGACAACCTCAGCAACATCGGCGCCTACACGATTTCGTTTGCGCCGCTCAACAAGGGAATTCAGCTGGCGACAACGGGCTATGCAATTCCTTCAGCCTATGTCCGAGGCCGCGCCGTGTTCACCAACACCACGCCGACGATCCCCTATCGCAGCGCTGGCCGCCCGGAAGTCATTTACGTGATGGAACGGCTGATCGACCTTGCCGCAACGCAATCGGGCATCGATCGCGTCGAGCTGCGCCGGCGCAACCTGGTACGCAAGGACAGTTTTCCCCATCGCAACGGCCTCGGCCTGACTTACGACAGCGGCGACTATCCGGGCGCGATGGACAAGGCGTTGCGCCTGAGCGACTGGGCCGGCTTCAAGGCGCGGCGCAAGGAGGCGCGGCGGCGCGGCAAACATCGCGGCATCGGCATTGCCAACTATGTCGAGGCGACCAGCGGCGCGCCGCGCGAGCGCTCCGAACTTCGTGTGCGGTCCGATGGCATCGTCGAGATGACGCTGGGCACCTTCGCCAGCGGCCAGGGCCACGAGACGGCGTTTCCGCAACTCGTCTCGGACTGGCTCGGCGTCTCTCTGGAGAACATCCACTATTTCGCCCACGACACCGATCTGATCGAGGCCGGCGGCGGCTCGCACTCGGGCCGCTCAATGCGGATCGCGAGCATCGCGGTGCGCGAGGCGGCCGATGCCGTGATCGCGCGCGGCAAGGCGCTCGCAGCCTACGCCTTCAACAAGGATGATGCGACGATCGCGTTCAAGGATGGGCAGTTTTCCGCCGATGGTGAACAACCGTTGAATCTGTTCGAGCTGGCGCGGCTCGCTGAAAGCAGGGATCTGCCGCAGCAGTTGCAGGGGCCCATACGCGGCGTCGGCGATCACACCGTGCGGGTCGGCGGCTTTCCGTTCGGCTGCCATGTCTGCGAGGTCGAGGTCGATACTGCTACTGGCGCCGTCGAGATCGTGCGCTACACTGCGATCGACGATGTCGGCAAGGCGATCAACCCGATGATTCTGCACGGCCAGACCCACGGCGGCATCGCGCAAGGCGTCGGACAGGCGATGTGGGAGCAGTGCGTCTACGATCAGGCTTCGGGCCAGCTGCTGTCCGGCTCGCTGATGGACTACGCCCTGCCGCGCGCCTCCGACCTGCCATCGTTCGACTGTGAATTGTCAGAGGTGCCGGCAACGAGCCATCCGCTCGGTATTCGTCCGGGCGGCGAAGGCGGCTGCACACCGGCGCTCGGCGCCACGATGAACGCGATCGTCGATGCGCTGTCGGAGTTCGGCGTCACCCACATCGAGATGCCGGCGACGCCGGAGCGGGTCTGGCGCGCGATCAGGGATGCGAAACGGTGAGGGCTAGAGCGCAAGCGAGTAGAGATTGAATCGGCTGCGCTGCGTTTGCCGCTCCCCTCCCCCTTGTGGGGAGGGGTAGGGGTGGGGGTCGGAGTGAGTTGCGAGGCCGCAGTCCCACGAAGGACCCCCCTCCCCAACCCTCCCCCACAAGGGAGGAGGGAGTTCGCACTGCGGGGACTCGTTCAGTTCACCGTCCCTGAAACACCGGCTTGCGCTTCTCCATGAAGGAGCGCGTCGCCTCCTTGAAGTCCTCGCTGTTGGCGGCTTTCGTTTGCATGTCCTTGATGCGCGCGTCATCGCGCTGCGCGCGTTCGAGACCAAGCTGATTGATGAAGAATTTTGACGCCTGGATCGACAGCGGCGCGTTGTTGCACAGGCGCTCGGCGTACTCGATGGTGTTACCCTCGAGCTCGGTCGGGGTGACGATGCGGTTGATCAGCCCGATCCGCAGCGCCTCCTGGGCGTCGAGCCGGCGCGCCGAGAACATGATGTCCTTGGCAACGCTGGGGCCGACCAGGTCGACCAGCTTCTTCAAGCCTTCGGGCGGATAGGCCACGCCGCGCTGCGCGGCGGGAATGCCGAACTGCGCGTCCGACGAGGCGAAGCGCAAGTCGGCGTTCAGCGCCATGCCAAGCCCGCCGCCGAGGCAATAGCCGTGGATCATCGCAATCAGCGGCTTGTTGATGTCGGTCATCTTGCGCGCCAGCACGTCCGGAATTTTTCGCGCGCGGGCTGCGGCTTCTGCGTCGCTGCGCGTCTTCTCGAAACTCGAGATGTCACCACCCGAGATGAAGGCTTTTTCGCCTGCGCCGCGCATGATCACAACCTTGATCGCGGGGTTGGCCTCATAAGCCTCGATCACGGCAAGCGCATCTTCCGACATGCCCGGCGACAGCGCATTCAGCTTGCTCGGGTTGTCGAAGGTCAGCCAGCCGATGGCTCCGGTGGTGCGAGCGGTGATGAGGCCTGATTTGAGATCCATGTTGGTCGTTCCACATCCTGGAAAAGACGAGCTATTTCGGTAGCGAACATCGCACGCAGACTGTACGCGAGCCACATCAAATCGCGGACAGCGTCCCGTCGACGATGCAGAGCTGGCTCTCGACTTAGTCGCGGCGAGCAGAATCCTCCGGGGAGTAAAGCGGATAGCGCGCCAGCGCCAGTCGATCGGCCTGTCGCGGATCGTTCTCGATCCGGCATTCGTCATCGAAGATCATCGTCGGCCGTTTGTCGGCGTCGTACGGTGACCAGGCGGGAAGGCCTGCTGCCGTCGGCACGCCGGTTCGCGCGAACGAAGTCCACGCGCCCATCATTTTGGCCGAGAGCGCGGCCTGCGCGGCGCCGCTGCCGATCATGGGTGAAGCGACCTCATGGGTGCCGAACACGAAGGGGATGCAGACCGTGTGCGGCGACTTCAGCTTGCCACCCATGACGGGCGATCGCCAGGTGATGAGATAGGAATAGGTCGGCGCACCGCCTTGCCGGGCGCGCAGGTCGGCGGCCAGCGTATCGTTGCGGCGATACATCTGGTCGCTCATGACATAAGCCATGATTTCGCTGGGCGATGCGCCCGCGTGCGAGGCGCCGTAGTCCTCGAAGAGCCTGCCGGCCTCACCGTCGGCGATGCCGACGAAGCGGGCGATCCGAGCGATCGCTTCGCCGCGGTCGAGCGAGAAGTTACGGTCGCTGGCGCCAAGGAAGAAAGTCTGCTCGGTGTCCGCCGTTCCGATAATCAGAGGGATTTGCTTCGACAAGCCAGGCGCCTCTGGATCAAACGGATGGGTTGGCAGGAAACGGCCATCCATCACCGGCCGCCAGGGATCGGCGCCGCCCGCCCGTGCGACGACGGTCTGCCGTGCTGCCAGCAACGCATCGACGGGAACGTCGCGCAGCCTGTCAGCCGTCACGCCGGCGGCGTCGCACAGCGCCTCGGCCGACGCTGTCGCCTGCTCCGGCATCACCATGCGGATCAACGACGACGCGCTCTGGATGATCGCCTTGTGAAACAATCCATGTGCGGCGGGCGCCGCCATCAGCACAGCGACCTTGGAGGCGCCGCCGGACTGGCCGAAGATTGTGACATTGCCGGGATCACCGCCGAACGCCGAAATGTTCTGGCGGACCCACTGCAGCGCGGCAACGCAGTCGAGCATGCCGACGTTGCCGCTGTCGGCGTAGGCGGATCCGGCAAGCTCGGCGAGATAGAGGAAGCCGAACAGATTCAGGCGATGATTGATCGAGACGACAACGACGTCGCCGCGATGCGCGAGCTGCGTGCCGTCGTAGCCCGGTGCCGACGCCGAGCCCGTGGTGAAGCCACCGCCGTGCAGAAACAACATCACGGGGAGCTTGCGTCCGACCACCGATCCGGGCGCGAACACGTTCAGCACCAGGCAATCCTCGCTCTGCGGCTGGCCGCCGCTGAGCCAGTTCCACCACGGCACTTCGGCGGCGCGTTTTGGCTGGGGTGCGCTCGGTCCCAGGGCGAGTGCATCACGAATGCCGGGCCACGGCGCCAGTGGCTGCGGCGATTGGAACCGCGCCGATCGCGCGTAGGGAATACCCTTGAAGACATTGACGCTATCGACGGAAGCACCCAGCAGTTTGCCCTGCGCGGTTTCGATGACGGGGCCTGGTTGCACACTCGCATTCGTTGTCGCTGACATTTCCGTTACTCTTCTTAATTGGCCATCGCGCCAAAGCGCGCTTCCATCGCGCGCCGCGTGACAACGGCATCTTCCTTCGCATCGATCTCAATCTCGGACCAGCGCACCACTGCGCCGTGCGCGATGTCGGTCTTCAGCCGCACCTTGTGCGCCAGCCCGATCGGCAGTGCACCAACCTTGAGAGCTCGCCGCCGCGGGCAACAGCTTGCCCCACACCGTGTAGCCGCCCTCGCCGTCCAGCATCTCGCCGGCGCGCAAGGCGCGCTTGGCGACTGCGACGGCGTCGCCGCGAAACTCAAACGGCTGCCCGGTCGGCTCCTTGCGCAGCGCCGCCGACAGCACAGACATGTTCAGTTCGAGACCGATCAGGTGAAACGGCTTGTACATCGCCGCATAACGGCCGCTGGAGTCCGTCTTCAGGCCGTATTGCTTGAAGCAATCCGCGGCGTATGCAGTCGGCGCTTCCAGCACGACATAGACCCCCCAGCGCAGGTCGCGAAACACCGGACGGCCGTCGCGCTCCAGCGACGACACCACTTCGACCATGCCTGACTTTTCCAGCACGCCGCCGTCGGTGCGCGGTCGCAGCACCTGCGGCAGGTCGTCGACACCGCACGGCGGAAAGAGCAATCCGCCGGACGGCACGTCGAGACCGGTGGCGTTCGCGATCGCAGCCATCTCGATGGCCGACTTGGTGCCATCGAGAAACGAATTGAACATTTGCGAGTTCATGCCGGCGGCGCGAGCTTCGTCCGCGGTCAGGCCGTAGTAGGTCCAGACCTCGTCCGGCGTCACATCATGATAGAGCGGCAGGTATTTTGTCCCTTTGCCGGCGGCGACGACGCGGAAGCCGGTGGCGCGCGCCCAGTCCACCATCTCCGCGGTCAGCGCCGGCTGATCGCCATAGGCCAGCGAATAGACCACGCCCGCCTGCCTCGCCTCTGCCGCCAACAGAGGTCCGGCAAGCACGTCGGCCTCGACGTTGACCATGACGATGTGTGCGCCTGATTTGATTGCCGCACGCGCGTGGCGGATGCCGGCGGGCGGATGACCGGTCGCCTCGATCACGGCTTCGACGTTCTCGCGCGCGATAGCCGCAAGCGCGTCGTCGGTGAAGCGCGTCTGCGCGATCCGCGCCTCGTCCCAGCCGACCGCCTTGCACGATGCCTTGGCGCGTGCGGGATCGAGATCGGCGATCGCGACGACCTCGAGGCCCGGCGTATGTGGCACCTGCGCCAGAAACATCGATCCGAATTTGCCGGCGCCGATCAAAATGACCCGCACCGGCTTGCCGGCGGCGCGGCGCTGCTCCAGCAGGCGATGCAGGTTCATCGCGAAAAGCTATTCTGCGGCTTGGCGGTGGCTGCGGGCGTAACGCACCAGCGCGGCGTCGTCGACCGGGGTGATCGGCGTGAAATCGCGATGCGCGATGTAGTCCGGCCGCGTCGGGGTGCGGATGTAATTCGAGACCGCATTCAGCGTGAGGTAGACGATCTTGCGCGGATACGGTGTGATGTTTCCGGCCGAGCCGTGCACCAGGTTGCCATGGAACATCAGGACACCGCCGGGCTTGCCGACCGGCGCGACGATGCCACCTTCGGCCACGAGCCGCGTGACGGTGTCTTCATCCAGCGTCCACAACGGATACGACGTCGTCGAGGTGTCATGCGAGGCCTTGAGGTCGCCCGCGTGCTGGCTGCGCGGCACCAGCAAGAGCGGTCCGTTGATGTGCATGACCTCGTCGAGAAACACGGAAATGTTCATGGCGCGCGGCTGCGGCATGCCGTCGTCGCGCTTCCAGGTGCCGTAGTCCTGGTGCCACTGCCAGACTTCGCCGGTGAACGCCGCCTTCGCGTTGATCTTGAACTGATGCATGTAAAGCTGTTCGCCAAAGACCTGCTCGACCGGCTTGATCAGGCGCGGATGCGCGCCGAGCAGGCGGAACGCTTCATTATAAGTGTGCGCGGCAAAGGCGGTGCGCGGCGCGCCGCTCTTCTCGCGCCAGACTTCGGGCCGTTTGCTGTCGTAGATCGACACCGCTTCGTGGCGAAGCACCGCGATTTCTTCTTCGGTGAACAGTTCCGGCAGGAACAGCCAGCCCTCGCGATGGAAACTCTCGATCTGCTGCGGCGTGAGCTTCATGGCCCGCTCCCCTTGATTTTCGCGTTTCCTTGTCCCTTGGGCCGACTATGCCACAACCAAGGCGATCCCGCCATGTCACGTGCCGGAGTAGACCGGTCGCCGCTTCTCGAGGAAAGCGCGCTGGCCTTCGGCGAAATCGGGCGATTGCGCACACATCAGCTGGTTGCGGTTCTCGATCGCCATCGCCGCTTCCAGGCTCGACGCATTGATCGCCTGGTTAAGACCGTCCTTGGTCATGCGGAGCCCAATCGGCGAAGTTGCGAGCATGTCGTCAATGTAAGGCTGCGCCGCTTCTTCCAGCTTGGCGTCGGGCACCACTTCGGAGACGAGCCCCGTGGCCAACGCCCGCGGCGCATGGATGAAGCGGCCGGTGAGCATCAGTTCGGAGGCGAGCGAGGTACCGACCAGCCGCGGCAGGAAGTAACTGACACCCATGTCGCAAGACGACAGCCCGAGCTTGATGAAAGCGCAGTTCATCCGCGCGCTCTCGCCGGCAATGCGAATATCGGAGGCGAGCACGAAGGCGAAGCCGCCGCCGCACGCCGGCCCATGCACCAGCGAGATGATCGGCTGCGGACAGCGCCGCATCTTGATGTAGGCGTCGGCGAGATGGCCCTGAAAGCCCATGCCGGCCGCGAACGGCACCGGCTCGACGCCGGCGTCGCCGCGCCGGCTGCGATCGCGCAGGTCGAGCCCGGCGCAGAACCCGCGGCCGGCACCGCGCAGCACCACGATGCGGACGGTCGAATCGTTGAACAGCGCATCGAAGTAGTGGCCGAGTTCCGTCGCCATCCGCGTTGTGATGGCGTTGAGCTGCTCCGGCCGGTTCAGCGTCAGCCAGTCGACCTGGCCGCGCTTCTCGATCAGGATTGTTTCATATTTCATGGCACCGCCCCCAAAAAAGAACTAGCGGCCGTTCTGGACATCGTCGACGCGCACGCTGGTACCGGTGACGAAGTCCGACGACGGCGACACCAGGAACAACAGCGTCGAGTTCGAGCTGGGCCGGATCGCCGATCCGCGGCCGCGGGAAATGCTTTGTGATATCGCCCATCCGCTGCAGCATGCCATCCATCATCTCCGAGGAGAACGCGCCGGGCGCGATCGCATTGACGTTGATGTTGAACGGCGCCCACTCCACGGCCAGCGCCTCGGTCATGCGCACCACCGCCGCCTTGCTGATCGAATACAGCGCCGCACCGTTGCCGCTGTAGCGATACGCCGCGGACGAGGCGATGTTGACGATACGGCCGGGTTTCTTCGCATCGATCAGGCGTCGCGCGAACTCGCAGGACAGGATGTAGGGCGCGCGCACGTTGGTATCGAGCACGCGGTCGACCAGCTCGGTCGACATTTTCACCGCGCGCTGCGCGTCGGGGATGCCGGCGTTGTTGACGAGGATGGTCACCGGGCCAAGCTTCGCTTCCGCCTTGCCGACCACGTCCTTCAACTGATTGGCGTCGGTGACGTCGAGCTGGAACGCGGCGGCTTCGCCGCCTGCTGCCTTGATGTCGGCCGCGTGCTTTTCCAGCCGGTCGAGCCGTCGTGCGGTCAACGCGACCTTGGCGCCGCTCTTCGCCAGCACGCGTGCGAAGCGGAGGCCAAGACCAGACGAGGCGCCGGTCACCAGCGCGGTCTGGTCTTTGAGGTCGACGGAGAAATTTGGCAGGGCGTATTCCATGATTGTTGTCCTTGTTTCCCTTGATTCTTCGCTTGGGGGTGAAGCGCGATAACAGGCGCTGAGTCATAGGCTTATTGCGATTTTGGCGCAAAATATCGTGCCGCTTTACAGGAGCTCTCCGTATACTAATATATCAGTTATGAAGGGGCCGGTGGTGCCACGTAGAACAAAGGCAACGGCGGAGCGGCGTCGGACCGAATCGTCCGTGCCGCGCAAGGCGCAATCGTCCGAGCCTCCTCAGCAGAATGCGCAACCTCCCGCATCAACTGTGCTCCCGCGCAAGCCAAAACAACGACTGCCGCAGTTGCGGCTGATCGACGGCAGCGTGCAGCGTGCGCCGCCGAAGCGGCCGATCCCGTTCTCGGCGTCGGTCTATGCCGACTTGCGCGAACAACTGATCTCGCTGAAGCGGCTGCCCGGCGAAGCCATCACCGAAGCTGCGATCGCCGAGTCTTACGGCGTCAGCCGCACGCCGGTGCGCGAGGCCATCCTGCGATTGGCAGGCGAAGGCCTGGTCGAGATCTTTCCGCAATCCGGCATCTTCGTTTCACGGATTCCGCTCTCCGCACTGCCGGAAGCGATCATCATCCGCAAGGCGCTGGAAGAAACGACCGCGCGGCTCGCGGCGAAGCAGGCGACCGCGAGCCAGTTGCTCGCCCTGCAATCGATCCTGCAGCGGCAGCGCGAGGCCTGCGCCGCTGACGACCACGACGCGTTTCACGAAGCCGATGAGCTGTTTCATGCAACGATTGCCGACGTCGCCGGCTATCCCGGGATCTGGGCGCTGATCCTGCAGGTCAAGGTGCACGTCGACCGCTATCGCCGGCTGACGCTGCCTCAGGCCGGCCGGATCGCGGGCGTCATCGCCGAGCACGAGAAGATTCATGCCGCGCTGGAGGCGCGCAATCCGGCGGCCGCCGTTGCGGCGATCGGCGTCCATCTCGACCGCCTGCTCGCCGATATCCAGACGACACGCGATCTCAATCCGGATTTCTTCGACACGGTCGAGCCTGCGACCACAAGCGCGGCACAGACCGCGCCGCAAAAGAAACCGCGCCAGGGGAGGACGTGACAGACAAAACCATTTCGCTTCGGTCTCGGCCATCGCAAACGCGGCAGAACGCCGCTGAACAATAGTCGCATAAGACCAACGTTAATTTTCTGATTGGATCAGCGTGCGGCCCAAGGGAGGAAATTCAATGAAAAAACTGATTGTCGCTGCAATTGCCAGCGCCGTGCTGCTGCCCGCCGTTCCGGCCTCGGCCCAGGAAAAACTGACGGTGTGGTGGACCAAGGGCTTCTATAAGTCCGAAGACGACGCACTGTTCGAGGCGATCAAGAAATACGAAGCCAAGACCAAGGTGAAGGTCGACCTGTCGCAATATGCGCCCCAGGACATCATTCCGAAAACAGTCTCGGCGCTGGACGCCGGCACGCCGCCCGACGTCGCCTACGGCGATGTCTACGACTTCCAGGTCGGCGGCAAATGGGCGTTCGACGGCAAGCTCGAGGACATCACCGACGTGATCGAGCCGATGAAGAGCGCGTTCGCGCCGAACACGATCGAGACCACGTTCCTCTACAGCGACAAGGCCAAGAAGAAGGCCTACTACGCCTTCCCGCTCAAGCAGCAGACCATGCATATCCAGTACTGGATCGACATGCTGAACCAGGCCGGCTTCAAGGAAAGCGACATTCCGAAGACGTGGAAGGAATACTGGTCGTTCTGGTGCGAAAAGGTGCAGCCGGCAAGCCGCAAGGCGACGGGACAGCGCATCTATGGTATCGGCCAGCCGCTCGGCGTCGACTCCTCGGACTCGTTCTATTCGTTCCTGACATTCATGGATGCCTATGACGTCAAGCTGGTCGACGACAACGGCAAGCTCCTCGTCGATGATCCCAGCGTCAAAAAGGGGCTGATCGGTGCGCTGACCGACTACACCGCGCCATACGTGTCAGGCTGTTCGCCGCCCTCCTCCACAAGCTGGAAGGATCCGGACAACAACGTTGCCTTCCACAACAAGACCACGGTGATGACACACAACGCGACGATCTCGATCGCCGCGAAATGGCTCGACGATGCCAACAACGAGTCGGCGACACCGGAAGTGCGCGCCGCCGGCAAGAAGGCTTATGAGGAGCAGATCGCGACTGCGGGCTTCCCGAACAAGCCGAGCGGCCAGCCGATGATCTATCGCTCCGCGGTCAAGATCGGCGTGGTCTTTGCCGACTCCAAGAACAAGGCTGGAGCCAAGGACTTCATCAAGTTCATGCTGCAGGACGAGAACCTGCGGCCTTATGTCGAAGGCGCGCTCGGCCGCTGGTTCCCGGTCACCAAGGTGGCGCAGGAATCGCCTTTCTGGCAGGCCGACCGCCACCGCAAGGCGGTCTACAACCAGTTCAAGGCCGGCACGACCTCGTTCGAGTTCACCAAGAACTACAAGTTCACTATCCTCAACAACGAGAATGTGTGGATGAAGGCGGCGAACCGCGTGCTCAACGACAAGATCCCGGTCGAGCAGGCGGTCGACGAGATGATCGCCCGCATCAAGCAGGTGGCGGGCTGAAGCCCGTCACCACAAATGAGCCGTCACCCTGAGGTGGCCGCGCCATGGCACTGCTTAACGGCATAGTCTAGCATGTCGAAGGCGCGGCCCTCGAAGGGCGACGGCCCGTTCGGTGGCCGCTCATCCTTCGAGGCTCGCAAGGGCTCGCGCCTCAGGATGACGGAACGGAGTTCTGATGGCATCCGCAATCACGTTAACAGGCGATCACACCGCGCTGACGGCCCCGCCCCGCCGCTTCCTCACCGAGTGGCAGCTGTGGGGCCTGATCCTGATCGTGCCCTACCTGCTCGTGTTCGCGCTGTTCGTGGTCTATCCGGTCGGCTACGGCCTGTGGATCGCGCGGCATCCGCAAAGCTACGTGCAGCTCTACGACGATCCGATCTTTTTGCGCTCGGCGATCAACACGCTGATCTTCCTCGTCATCGGCGTGAACCTGAAGATGGTGGTCGCGCTCGGACTAAGCGGCTTCTTCATCCAGGCGCGCTGGTGGATCAAGGTGCTCAGCGTGATCTTCATCCTGCCGTGGGCGGTACCGTCGATCCCGACCATCCTGTCGCTGCGCTTCATGCTCAATCCGGAGTGGGGTCTGGTCAACTCGCTGATCTTCCGCCTCACCGCCGAGGACGGTCCGAACTGGCTGAACAATCCGTCCATCGCGCTATCGATGGCCATTCTCGTCCACATCTGGAAATCGCTGCCGTTCTGGACGTTGATCCTGATCGCCGGCCGGCTCGCGATCCCTGCCGATCTCTATGAAGCGGCTTCCGTCGATGGCGCGACCAAGGTGCAAAAATTCAAATACGTGACGTGGCCGTCGCTGCGCACGCTGTATTTGACCTGCACCATCCTCTCGATGATCTGGACGCTCGGTGATTTCAACAGCGTCTATCTGATGACCGGCGGCGGCCCGGCCGACCTCACCCATGTGCTGGCGACACTCGGCATCCGCTATCTCCGCCTCGACCAGGTCGACATGTCGATGGCCTCGATCGTCTGCGCGCTGCCGTTCGTGCTGCCGCTGGTCTATTTCATGATGAAGCGGTTGTCGAAATGAAGTTTCCCGCGCTGCGCGACGTCACGACCGAAGCGAAGCTGCTGCTGATCGGCATTCCCGTGCTGATCTGGACGCTGCTGCCGATCTATCATCTGACGCTGTTTGCGATCTCGCCGAAGGATTCCGCGTTCTCCGGCAAGCTATGGCCCGATCACCCGACGCTGCAGAATTTCTACGTCGTGTTCAACCAGCAGCACTACTTCCTGAAGCACTTCTGGCTGCAGCTCTGGAACTCGGTCGTGATCGCGGTCGCGACCGGTGCGCTGACCTTGTTGATCGCGACCGCCGCCGCGTTTGCGATCAGCCGCTTGAAGGTCAGCGGCGGACGCGCGGTGATGAACCTCGCGCTGCTGACTTATTTCATCCCGGCCGCGTTCCTCGCCGTGCCGATGTATCGCACCATGGGTCTCTACGGCCTGCTCAACAATCAATGGTCGCTGATTCTGGCGATGGTCACGATCGCGACGCCCTATGCGATCTGGGTGCTGAAGCAGTCCTCCGACAACCTGCCGGTCGAGCTCGACGAGGCCGCCATCATCGACGGCGCGTCGCCGATGCAGCTGTTCTTTCGCGTCTATCTCCCGTTGATGGCGCCATCGCTGGTTGCGGTCGGCACCTACGCGCTGCTGCTCGCGTGGAATGAATACCTTTACGCCTTCCTGCTGCTCTCGAAGGACACCGAGGTGACGCTGCCGGTGGGCCTCGGCAATTTCCTCGCCGCCGACGACTCGCCGTGGGAATTGTTGATGACGACGGGACTGATCTATGCGCTGCCGCCGGCTGCGATCTACTACGTGTTCCGCCGCTACATGGTGTCCGGGCTGACGGCCGGCGCGGTGAAGAACTGACCCAACCTCGCCTGGTTACTTCCCCATCACCAGATCATGCAGCTCGGCGGAGAACGCACCACCACTGACCCAGGCCTCGTTCTCTTCCAGGATCGCAACGTCGGCATCGAGGATCGGCTGCAGGTCCTGCGGCGTGAGGCCGTCGACCGAATTGCGAAAGCGGGCCAGCCGCAAATAACGATAATTCTTCAGATCACTCATGCAGGCGGCGCTCACGAGAATCTCGCCGAGCAAATCAGAAAAACTGTCGCCGACGATGACGGCATTGAGATTGCGCGCGGGGCTCTGCTCGCACGAGATCGAAGGCTGGAACGTGACGTCGGGCGTGCGATAGGTCAGCGGCGGAAAGAACACGTTCATCAGATCGGCGAGATCACGGTCCATGCCTTCGGGCGCTTTTGCGATCGTGTAGGCAAAGGCAAACGGCGGCACCACGACACGGCCGGCCTGTCGGTCGATCTCGTCGAGCACAGCCTGGCCACCGATGCCGGCGCCGAGCTTGTTCCAGTGCACGCCGCCTTGCGGGAACAGCGGCACGTCGTACTTGTCCTGGCGGCGGTGAATCAGGCTCGCGGTATCGACCACCGCAATGCCGGCGTCGCGCAGCAGTGCGACGAACGTGCCGAGATAGTCGCGGCGGTCGCGCTCCGGGCTCGGACAATCGATCAGCGCAACAAAATCATCCGGCTGGTGCGCCACCTTGGACGGGCTGATGACGTAGACGAAGACCTTGCCGCGCGTGCGGTAATAGGACTGGATGTCGCGCAGCACGGGAATGAAGGCCTTTGCCCTGCGCACCGCCTCCGGCACCGAGCGCACGCAATATTCGCTGAGATAGGGCGCCTCGACCAGCTGGTGACGCCGCCCTTCGAGCACGCCGGGCGCGCTGATGTAGCCGAACAGTGCGTAACGCAGCTCGTTGTTGAGCCGGACGAACAGCGGGGTCAACGGGTTCGAGCGGTTGACGGACTGCCCGACGGCCTTCTGCCAGGATTGATCGAGCAACTCGCGCCACGACATCGGCCATTTGATCGGATCGGTGACGCCGGCAAGCCGCGGGCCGATGGCGACCGCGAGTTTTGGCTCTCGAGGTGTCACAGCGATGTTCCACAACGTGAGCACAGGCAACGCCAGCAGCGCGATCAGGGTGACGATCATCGGCCAGCGCAGGGAGTTGGGCGGCGCTTCCTGCATCTTCAAAACCGGAAATAGATGAACGGCTTGAACGGCACCGCGGAGGCGCGCGCAACGCTCAACACGTAGAATGACAGCAGTATGGCCGCGGTGCCGGTGCGCAGCCAGGCGCTGGCGTCGTAGCGCAGCCCGAGCCGGTGCCACGCCGGCAGCGCCGGGACCAGGCAGCACGCTATGCCGACGATCATCAG
Source organism: uncultured Alphaproteobacteria bacterium (assembly GCA_963763485.1). Classification (GTDB taxonomy): domain Bacteria; phylum Pseudomonadota; class Alphaproteobacteria; order Rhizobiales; family Xanthobacteraceae; genus CAWCKS01. The sequence continues at coordinate 716,483 of CAVXOW010000006.1, forward strand.
CGCCGGCACGTCGGCCGGCAGGATCAAACTGGTGCCAGTGCGCGAGAAATCAGTCAGCGCAACGATGAAGCCTCCGATATGCTCCAGCGTGCCGCAACGGAAGATCGCCCAGCCGAACAGCACGATAACGAGCGTGATCGCGGTCGACAGCACCGCGCCAAGCCGCTCCAGCACGCGCGCAAGGAACAAGCGGTCGAGCATCAGGAACAGGCCGTTGTAAGCGCCCCACAGCACGAAATTCCAGCTCGCGCCGTGCCACAGGCCCGAGGCGAGAAAGCAGATCCAGAGATTGAGGTAGGTCGCGCCACGCGCCGCCGCGATTGCCACCGAGCGGGACGTAGAGATAATCCCGAAATCCAGCTGGTCAGCGACATATGCCAGCGGCGCCAGAAGTCGGTGATCGATCGCGCGGTATACGGCGCGTTGAAATTCTCGCGCAGGCGGAAGCCGAGCATACGCGCCAGCCCGATCGCCATGTCGGAGTAGCCGGAGAAGTCAAAAAAGATCTGCAGCGCAAAACAGATCAGGCCAAGCCAGGCGCTCTGCATCGAAAGGTTTGACGGGTCCGCGCCGAACACCGTGTCGGCGAAGGTGCCGACCGGATCGGCGATCAGGAGTTTTTTCGCGAGCCCGCGCGAGAACCGCAACAGGCCGTCAGCGAAATCATTCCACACGATCACCGGCGGCGCCGTGATCTGCGCCCGCATCTCATGGAATTTCAGGATCGGCCCGGCCAGCAGTTTTGGGAAGAAGAACACGAACAGGCCGTAGTCCCAGAACGACGGAGCCGGCTCCGAAGTGCGGCGATAGGTGTCGACCAGATAGGTGATGCGTTCGAACACCACGAACGAGACGCCGATCGGCAGCGCAATCTGCAGCAAGGCGATGCGATGCGTCGCGAACGGCGCCAGCGCCGCGTTGACGTTGGCGATAATGAAGTCGGCGTATTTGTAGAAGCAGAGCAGCGCGAGATTGGCGACGACGCCGATCGCGACGTAGACTTTGCGGTCGCGCTCAACCGCGCTGGTGTGGATTTTCAACGAGAGATAGTAATCGAGCACGCTGGTGAGCAGCAGCACCGGCACGAACAGCGGTTCGCCCCACCAGTAGAACAGCACACTCGCGGCGAGCAATGTCCACTTCTTCGCACCGAGACGTGTGTTCTCGGTGAGACAGGCCGCATAGAGCAGAGGGAAAAACACAAACAGAAACAGTGGGTCGATGAAACTCATGAACGCGATTGTCCCCGGCGCCGGCCCATGGCGGGAACCTGCCGTCCCGCGGACGCAAAGTAAAGCCGAAGCGCTGCTGTTGTGACGGGGATCACAACGTCTGGCGCCACAGCGCGATAGGTTTCTGCCAATCGCGGCGGCCGTCGCCCTGCGTTGGCATCTTCCTGGATGGTCTTCGCCGCGCCTCGCGCTCGAAGTCAGGCGAGCCAGAACTCAAGGAGAATTCGCGATGGACGCTCTATCAAGATCAAGAGCAACAACCGATCGCGCAACGACCTCCTGGTCGAAGCGCATCCTGGTACATCTCGCGTGGCTGGTCGCCGCCGCGGTGTTCGTTACAATTCTGCTGCTGACCTACGGACTCGATCTCAGTCCGGGGTTCTTCTAATCGCTATACGCCGGCCAGTTCCTCCGACCGTTGCCGAATTGTAATCCGGCGGCGCCGAACGTCGCAGTCTTCCGTCTCGACCAACTTGCATCGAACGGAGGCCGCCATGACATCAGTTGCCGTCGCACGTATCGCATTGTTTGCGGCACTGCTTACCAGCTCCGCCGCAAGCGCCGCGACCTATGATTACACGGCGCACTACGACTATGTTGGCAAGCCCGCGCTGGCCGATGCCGCGATCGACAACCAGCTTGAGGTCGATACCGCGAACTGCGACAGCGCGATCGGCGTACAACGCGCGGCGCCGACGCAAGCCTACCGCGCCTGCATGCGGCAGCGTGGCTGGGCTTATCGTTTCGTGACGCGTACGCGCGTTCAAGTTACGCCCTCCGCGGATCCCTCCTTCAGCGCCAGCGTCAAGCTCGCGCCCAGCCATTTCATCGACCACAGCAACGGCATGGATTGCCAGAACATCGGCGGCGCCGAAGTTTGCGATCCGCCTGATGGCACGGTGCATTATTTCGACCCCGACCAGGGACTGCCCTGCACGCGTACCGGTGTCATGTCGATTTGCTCGAACATGTGAGGCAAGTTCCGTCGGTCGGGCTTGAACCATCGCGTCGCAGCGACGACCAACGCCATGGCTGGGCCTACAGGAGTGAAACAATGGTTGCTCTTTCGCGGGTTCCCGCGCACGAAATCCACCGGACTTCGTACAGGCATATCCTCATGCAGCTTGGCTGCCTTGGCGCCGCCGCGCTGTTTGTCGCGCTGCTCTATCTGAGCTACGGGCTCGACCTCAGTCCGGGGTTTTTCTAGCAGGCTGCGAGGCAATTTCGCTTCAGCCCGACGTCACAGCGGGCAACTGATAGCGCTTGCCAAAGGCTTCACGATCCTCCCTTATGATTTAAGGCTACGCTGGGGGAGACATTATCGTTGGGTCTGGTGCTTGCGTGCGATGTCGGGGGAACCAGCCTCAAGACCGCGCTTGTCGATGATCGCGGCGCGTTGGTCGCGCAAGCCGCGGCGGCAAGCCCGCAACCGCATGGTCATGGCGGTGCGTCCGAGATTGATCCGTTGGGCTGGTGGAACAGTCTGATCGAAGCGTGCGGCGCGCTGGCGCGCGCAAAGGCCGCCGCATTCGCCGACGTCGAAGCGATCACGATCTGCGGCATCACGCGGACGCAAGTGTTCGTCGGCCATGACGGGCGCGTGCTGCGTCCCGCGATGAGCCTGAGCGACGTGCGCATGCAGGGCCGCATCGCCGATCTCGTGGCACAGCTGCCCAAACATCCCGAGCGCACGAACGTCAATGCGTTCCATCCGCTCGCGCAAATCGTCTGGCTGCTGCAGGAGGAGCACAGCAGCTTCGAGCAACTTGCTGCGGTCGTCGAGCCAAAGGATTTCCTGAACCTGCGGCTCACTGGATGCGTCGCCAGCGATTATATCTCGATGGCACGGCTGGCGGCCGCGGCAATGCCGGCAAACGGCGGCACCAGCCTGTTCGCGGCCCTCGGCATTTCACCATCGATCGTGCCTGAGCTCAGCGAGCCGACGGCGCAGGTCGGCCACGCCGCGGCCAAGCTCCCCGCTCCGTTCGATCGTCTTGCCGGTAAGCCCGTTTTCTGCGGCTCGAACGACACATGGACCGCCGTTGCCGGACTTAACGCGCTGCGCGACGGCATCGCCTACAATATTTCCGGAACGACCGAGGTGTTCGGCGTGCTGTCAAAGCGTGCCGCAGATGCCGAGGGCCTCGTCACAGTCGACTGGCGCGGGCTGCATCAGATCGGCGGACCGAGCCAGACCGGCGCCGACACCGTGGCCTGGTTGCTCGAATTGGTGGGGCAAGCCAGCAACGGCAACACCGCCGCCGGCGCGCGTGTCGATCAACTGCTGCGCAGCAGACGCCACCCGCAACCCCTGTTGTTTCTGCCCTATCTCCGCGGCGAGCGCGTGCCCTATTGGGACGCATCGTTGCGCGGCGCATTCGTCGGTCTCTCGCGCGATCACACCACGACCGACCTCGCCTATGCCGTGCTCGAAGGCGTCGGTTTCCTCAATCGCACCGTGCTGGCGCGCGCCGAACAGGCGTCAGGCTCGACCGTCTCCGAGATCCGCTTTGGTGGCGGTGGCGCGAGCAACGCAACGTGGTGCCAGATCAAGGCTGATATCTGTGAGCGTCCTGTGATCGTCGGCCGCAGCGCGGAGCCCGGACTGACCGGCGCTGCGGTCATTGCCTTCACCGGGCTTGGCCGCTTTGCTTCGCTGCAGGAGGCGCAAGCGCAGCTCGTGCACGTCGCACATCGTTACGAGCCCAACGTCGCCCGAGCTGAGGTGTACCGCGAGCTGTTCGGCCTGTTCCGGCAGGCGGAAACTGCGCTTGCGCCGGTATCGCACGGTCTGGTCGCTCTTTCGGCGCGCGGCGCTGCGCTCGCCTCCTCTGATCAAGCGAATTGAGCACGACGTGGGCGCGCAAGTCATCGAGCGCTACGGCACGGCGATCGCGGGTGCGGCCCTCGCGCTGTTCTTCCTGCTGTTCGCGCCGAATTTCGCAACGCCGGCGAACCTGATCAATGTGCTGAAGGACACGAGCTTCCTCGCCATCCTCTCGCTCGGCTTTGCGCTCGCCTTCACCACCGGCGAACTCGACTTGTCGGTCGCCGATATCGCCAGCCTCGCCGCCGTGATCGCCGGATGGCTGGTACACAAGAATTACGATCCGCTGCTCGCGGTGACGGCTGCAATTGCGCTCGGTGCCCTGCTCGGCGGTTTCAACGGCTTCGTGGTCACGGTGCTGCGCGTGCCCTCGCTGATCGCAACGCTTGGCACCGCGGCGATCGCGCGCGGCCTTGCCTTCATGATCACACAAGGCGTCGCGTTCGTCGGGCGCTGGCCGACCGGTTTCACTGGCCTCGCCCGCGGCACCACGTTCGGCATTTCCAATCTGGTGATCTGGCTCGTTGTCGTCGTTGCGCTCGCCTATGTGCTGCTGGCCTGGACCCGCACCGGCGCGCACATGATCGCGACCGGCGAGGCGGACGAAGCCGCCCGCCTTGCCGGCATCGCCACGCGCCGCATGAAGCGGCTCGGGCTGTTGCTCTCCGGCTTGCTCGCCGGCGTCACGGCGGTGCTGCTCTCCGCCAACCTGTCATCGGCCGCACCCAACATGGCCGGTGATTATTTTCTTTACGCCATTGCCGCCGTGCTGCTCGGCATGACCATGTTCGAGCCCGGCCGTCCCAACGTCGCAGGCACGGTGTTTGCGGCGCTGGTACTGAAGGTACTTGGCAACGGTTTGATATTGATGGGCGCGTCGTATTATGTGCAGGATATGGCGCTGGGCGCGATCATCATCGGATCGGTCGCGTTCTCGGCCAGCGCACTCAAGAAGGCGGCGTTCAAGATCTGACGCTCCATATCGGTAGGGGGACTCCATGTTTGCGTTCACACGTTCGATTGCAGCGGCGGTGCTGCTGTTTGCGCTTGGTCAGACCGCACAGGCGTTCGAGCTCGGCATCATCGGCTTCCAGTTCTCCGCCGAAACCCATGCCCGCGTCGCCAACGCCGCAGCAGAGGCGGCCAAGGCCAAGGGCTGGAACGTGACGCTGTTGAATTCCGAGGGCGCGCTGCCCAAGCACGCCGAGCAGTTCGACACTTTGATCGCGAAGAAGGTCGACGCCATCATCATCGCGATGGGCAAGCCGGTCGAGGCCGAGGCGCAGTTCAAGGCCGCGAAGGAAGCCGGCATTCCCGTGATCACCGTGCAGTCGGGCTCCAGCCCCTACGCGCTGTTCGACATCCAGACCAACGAATACATCAACGGCGCGGAAGCCGCCCTCTATCTGCTGGGCTCGCTCGGCTACAAGGGCAACATCCTGACCGCGCGCTTCGACCTCAACGCCGCCTCGCGCATTCGCGGCAAGATCATCGACGATGTGCTGGCGGAGAACCAGGCGGTTAAGGAGCTCGGCAAGTTCTCGATGGCGCGCACGCAAAGCTGGCGCGACGACGTGCGCAGCGGCATGCAGGCGTTGCTCTTGCAGAACCAGGGCAAGGTCAACGGCATCTGGGCCTCGTTCGACGGGCAGGCCTACATCATTGATGACCTCCTGAAGGCGCAAGGCGTCAAGAAAGGCGAGATCGCACTGGTGTCGATGGACGGCGGGCCCGAGAGCTACGCCCGCATCGCCGATCCGGACTCGACATTCCTTGCGACCGTTTCGATCCCGTTCGAGCAGATGGGCAAGCAGGCGGTCGAGGCGATGGACGCGATCGTGGTCAAGAAGCAGCCCAAGGAAACCATCACCAGCGGTCCCTACCTGTTCACCGATGCCGTGATGGTCGACAAGACCAACGTCAAGCAGTTCCTGAAATGATTTCCTGGTTGCCTCGGCCCGTCGCGGGATCGAGATGATGCGCGAACGGCGCGACAGCGCGCCGATCCTGTCGTTGCGCGGGATCGGCAAGAGCTACGGAGCCGTTGTTGCAGTCCGCGACGTCGACCTCGACCTCCGTGCCGGCGAAGTGCTTGCGATGTGTGGCGACAATGGCGCCGGCAAGTCGAGCCTGATCAAGGTGATCTCCGGCGCCGAGGAGCCCACATCGGGCAGTATAGTACTGCGCGGCGAACCCGTAAAATTCCAGTCGCCACACGATGCGCTGGCGCGCGGCGTCGCCACGATCTACCAGGATCTTGCGCTGGCACCGCGGCTGTCGATCGCCGCGAACGTCTTTCTCGGCGCGGAGCTGACCCGCACGCTCGGGCTGCCGTTCCTGCGCGTGCTCGACAAGCGCACGATGGCGCGCGATGCCAAAGGATATCTGTCGCGCCTTGCGATCGCGATCGACGACATGACAAAGCCAGTGGCGTCGTTGTCCGGCGGCCAGCGCCAGGCCGTCGCGATCTCGCGCGCGCTACGCTGGAATGCCGACATCGTCATCATGGACGAGCCGACTGCTGCGCTTGGCGTGCGCGAGACGGCGCAAGTGCTCGATCTCGTGCGCAAGCTGAAGGAGGACGGCCGCGCCGTCATCCTGATCAGCCACAACATGCAGGACGTCGTCGCCGTCGCCGACCGCGTCGTGATCCTGAGCTCCGGGCGCAAATTCGTCGACAGGCCAATGGATGGCCTCACTGCCGACGACCTCACGCACCTGATCATGAAGGGCAACGCGCTCGCCGCGTAAGCTTGTGACCGCGATGACGAAAGACGCCATCATCATCGACACCGATCCGGGCCAGGATGACGCGGTCGCGATCCTGCTCGCGCTCGCCGCGAGTGATCGGCTCGATCTGCGCGGCATCACGGCAGTCGCCGGCAATGTCGGCGTCGAACTTACGACGGCGAACGCACTGCGTATCGTCGCGTTGGCCAAGCGCGGAGACGTGCCCGTCTATCGCGGCGCCGAACAGCCACTGATGTTTCCGCTGGCGACGGCGGAGTTTGTTTGCGGCGCCGATGGCCTCGCTGGGGCCGACATTCCGCTGCCCGCAGGCACGCCGCGGCCCGGGCACGCGGTCGACTTTGTCATCAGCACGCTGCGCGCAGCGCCCGACAGGAGTGTCACGTTGTGCCCGCTTGGCCCGCTGACCAACGTCGCGCTGGCGTTGCGCCTTGCGCCGGACATTGCGACTAAAGTCAAGCGCATCGTACTGATGGGCGGTGCGATGAACCTCGGCAACATGACACCGGCGGCGGAGTTCAACATTTACGTCGATCCCCACGCCGCGGCGATCGTGTTCGAATTCAAGCATCCCGATCGTGATGATGGGCCTGCACCTGACTCATCAGGCGATCTGCAGCCACGACGAAGTCGCGCGCATCGGCAAGCTTGGCAGTGTGACCGGTGGCGCCGTCCACGGCATGCTGACGCGGCCCCGCGCCGCGCGGCTCGGCACCTCAGGCCATCCAATGCACGACCCGTGCGTGATCGCCTACCTGCTGTGGCCCGAGCTGTTCGAAGGCCGCGACTGCTTTGTCGAGGTCGAGACAGGCGCAGGACCGTTGCGCGGCCGCACTACGATCGACTGGAACGGCCGCCTGCAGCGGCCGGCGAATGCGCTCGTCATTGACAAGGTCGATGCGCCAGAAATGTTTCGGCGGATGATCGACCTTATTGCAACGCTGCCGTGAGATCGTGAAGCGAAAGGGCCAACAATGCACTTTGTCGAGCAACTGCGCAGCGAGGCCGAAGCGGCCGTTGCCGAGATGAAGCGATCCGCGCGATCAGCGCGCGACGCCCACGCCCGCGCCGAACTGATGCGTCACATGCTCGGCACCGCACGGAAAGCAAAGGACAAGCCGCGCAACGAGGCGATCGACACCATCGTTGGCGAGTGGATGAAGGCCTGGCATCTCTCGGCCAATGACTGGCCGCATCTTGCCATGCGAAATGCGCACCTTTACCGAGGCGTTCTACGACTACGCACGCGAAGAGAGTGACGCCGCCGACCAGCGTCTGCGCCAGAACTGCGCCGCGCTCGACGAGGCGTTGAAGGCGGTCGGCACCACGATCTCCGACCAGATGGCGTGGCGCTCGCAATGCGCCCATGGCTGGTGGGAGGTGGTAAAGCCGACCCCGCCCAACCTGACCGGCCGCCGGGAACGGCCCGATATGCCAAGGTACGTCGCCGGCACGCCGTTCTGGGAGACGAGTTGCGCCGAGCGGTGCAAGGGAGAGTAACCTGATCGCACTGCCTTGCTCCTCATGGTGAGGAGTGTCGCACAGCGACACGTCTCGAACCATGAGGCCACCAACGGCAGCGCCCGGGGCCTCATCCTTCGAGACGCGCCGTAGCCGTCGGAAGGACGGCGTCGCTTCGCTCGCCTAGGGCGCTCCTCAGGATGAGGAGTTAGGTCTGCAACGCGCGAGCTCTACCCCGCCGCTGCAGCCTTGCCCTTGAGGTCGGTCGAATACTTGATGTTGACCGGCGCATTGGCCTCGAACGGGCTCTTCAGGTCGAGCTCTTTTGCGATCTCGCGGATTTGCGGGAACACTTCCTGCCCGATCAGCTTGATGCAGGTCAGCGAATCCTCCTGGCTGACGCGGCCGTCGTTGCCCCACAGCGCAAGGATGCCGGGACGTGTCTCCTCGAGGATGCGCTTGAGTTTCGGCACCACGGTCTTCGGCGTACCGGCGATGATGCGGAGATCCGCGATCTGCTGCTCAAACGGAACGTTACGCGGGTTCGCCGTGCGCCCCGCGGCGAACTGCACGAATGCGCGGCGGTTCGACGGCGAACCGTAGCCTGACGGCGTGCTCCACACTGGATGCGCAAGCCCGGTGAACTCGCCCTGCATCCAGCGGAACTGTTTTGCGTTTGCGATCGCTTTCTCTTCGGTGTCCGACACGTGGACCTGAATCAGGTAGCCGCGGTTCTCTGGCCCGCTGGTGTAGCCCGCCTGCGCAGCGACCTGATCGTACAGCTCCCAAATCTTCTTGGTCTGCTCGATCGAGGTGTTGAGCGCGATATACGGATAGCGCTGCTGGGCCGCCCAGATGATGGTTTCCTTGGAAATCACGCCGGGGATCCAGACCCGCGGATACGGCTTTTGCAGCGGCACCGCCCACGGATTGACGACGCGATGCTGGTAATGCGTGCCCTCGAAGCGGAACGGACCGGGCTGCGTCCACGCCTTGACGATCAGCTCGTGCGCTTCCTCGAAGCGCTCGCGGTTGAAGGCCGGGTTGACGCCGGTCGCGAGCTGCTCCTGGCCGCCGCCACGCACGAATCCGGACACCAGCCGGCCCTTGGAGATCATGTCGATCATCGCCAGCTCTTCGGCGAGGCGGATCGGGTTCTCCGCCAACGGCAGCGGATTGCCGAGCATGACGATCTTCGCCTTCTTCGTCATGCCGGCAAGGATCGCGGCAAAGACGTTGGCCTTGGCCTGCATGCAGAACGGCGCGTTGTGGTGCTCGTTCAGCATGATGCCGTCGATGCCGACCTCCTCGGCCAGCATGTATTGCTCGATGTAGTTGTTGTAGAGCCGCGAGCCCGCGACCGGGTCAAAATTGCTGTTGGGGAACATCAGCGCGGTGGCGCCGAAGTCGAGGCCGGCCTGCTCGGAGTAAGCCGACATCGGCTGCTCGGTGAAATACATCAGGTGCATTTTGGTGCTCCCTTCAGTCGATGAATGTCGTGACGAGTTTTGCCAGCGCTGCCGGCTGCTCCATGTCGACGCAGTGGCCGCAAGCTTTGACGATCTCGAGCCGTGCGTTGGGCAGCTTCTCGGCGTAAGCCTTGCCGGCGCTCAGCGGCACCACATGATCGTCGTCGCCCCACACCACCAGCGCCGGCGCGCGCACAGCGCTCAGAAGGTGCGGCATGGTCTGGCTGTACATGTACGGCTTCCAGGCAATGCGAAAGCTCATCTCGCGGCAGATGTCCCACATCTCGAGCTGATCGACCGACGGCTCAGCGGTGTAGACACGGTCGAAGGCGGCCTGGTCGTGGAAGCCGGCGCGGGCGTAATCGATGTACCCGGTGACGGCGAGGTCAAGGATGTCGCCCTGCGGCGGCTTCAGCCCCATCGCTCCAACCAGCACCAGCTTGGAGACATCTGATGGCGCCATGATCGCCATCTCGGCGGCGATCCAGCCGCCGAAGCCCAGGCCGACCAGGGCTGCGTTCTTGATGCCGAGTTCGCTCAGCAAACCGCGGTAAACGATGGCAATGTCGCGGACGCTGCGCATCCAGTCCGGCCGTTCCGAGCGCGAGTAGCCCGGATGATGCGGCACCAGCACGTCATAGCGCTCAGCCAGCGCATCATAGAACGGCAACCGGTCCACAGTACCGGTCTCATGGTGCAGAACGATGACGGGCTTTCCCTTCCCGGCGCGGGCGAGGTGCAGTTTTGCACCGGGGATTTCGAACTTCGATTCCGTCCAGTTTCCTCCAGACATCGGGCGTTCCCCTTTTTTTGAGATCGTCGCAGCCGAAATGGCCGCTGTCAAATGGCCCGTCGTCCGATCGAACGACGACATCGCCCGCCTGGGCAGCCAAAACGGCCCGCAATTCAAGCTTTGCGACAAAGGACTTCACACAGTGGCAAACCAGACTGTTCAGGCCGATGTCCCGGCGGTTGTGCGGGGAACCCCGTCCGCGATCGTGGTCATCTGCGCGCTGGCCGCGCTTGCGACCCTTGCGACCAATATTTTTCTGCCGTCGCTGCCACAGCTGGCGCGCGACCTTCACGTGTCGAGCGCCGCGGCCACCAGCGCGATTCCGGTGTTTCTGCTCGCCTTCTCAGTGACCCAGCTGGTGGTTGGTCCGCTCTCGGACCGTTTCGGCCGCAACACACCGGCACTTGCTGGCCTCGTCGTCGCGGTCATTGGCACGATCTGGTGCGCCTACGCGCAGGATCTGACCGGCTTCCTGATCGGCCGGGTTGTCCAGGGGTGCGGTGCGGGCGCCGCCGGCGTGCTGGCGCGCGCAATCGCGCGCGATCTCTACGACGGCAACAAGCTGGAGCGGGCGATGTCCTACATCACCATCTCCACGGCCGCCGCGCCCGGCTTTTCGCCGCTGCTCGGCGGCGCGCTCGACCATTTCCTCGGCTGGCGCTGGGAGTTCCTGTCGGTCGCCGGCTACATCGTTTGTGCTATGGCGGGATTTGCGATCTACGTCGGCGAAACCATCCAGACACGGGGGCGCTCGACATCGCCGCTCGCGGTCGCGCGCTCATATTTCGCCTTGCTGCGAGAATTCGCGGTTTTACGCACCGGCAACCACCACTTCGCTGCTGATGGCCGGCCTGTTCGCCATCCTGGCGGCAACGCCAAGATTGTTCACCGAGGATTTCGGGTTCTCGCCGATGGCGCTCGGCGTGCTGTTCGCCTGCGTCATCTTCGTGATGATTGCAGCGGGTGTCATCGCCCCGAGACTCTCGGAACGGCTCGGCAACGCCACCGCCGCGCTGATCGGCCTGGTCTTGATGACGTTCGGTTCGCTTGCGGTTCTCGCCGGCGTCGCACTGCTCGGCAAGTCCGCGCTGATGTTCATCGCGACGATCTCGATCGTCCTGTTCGGTGCCGGCCTTGCCAATCCGCTGACCACGGCCGCCGCGCTCGCGCCATTTGGCGACAAGGCCGGAGTTGCCGCGGCAATGGTCGGATTTGTGATCGGCCTTGGCGCAGCCATCGGCGTGCCGCTGGCCGCCGTGCTGGCGAAGGAACCGGGCCTCAGCCTCGGCTATGCGCTGGTGCTGACCTCGGTGCTATCGCTGCTTCGTCACTGCGTTCGCCCGCGGCCGAGCAAGGCCGACTGATGCTGATTTGGTACCGATGTCGGTACCGCGCATGGCAGCAATGAAGCTGGCACTGGAGGACGAAGCTCGACCATAACTCTAAGCTCAATCCAACCAAGAGCATGGAGGAGGGACCGAGATGAATCCGAAGGGTAAGGTCTGCGTCGTCACCGGAGGCGCGAGCGGCATCGGCGAGGCGACAGCGCGCGCGTTTGCGAAAGCCGGCGCCAAGGGCGTGGTGGTCGCAGATCTCAACGGCGACAAGCTTGCAGCCGTGGCGCGCGATATCAACGGCCTCGCTGTCGTCACCGACGTCGCCAAGGAGGCCGACATCAAGGCGCTGGTCGCCGCGGCCGAGGCGAAATACGGCCCGGTCGATATCTTCTTCTCCAACGCCGGCATCTCCCGCAAGGGCCAGGAGGACGCCTCCGACGCCGATTGGGACATCAGCTGGCGCGTCCACGTGATGAGCCATGTGTTCGCAGCGCGCGCCCTGCTCCCCGGCATGCTGACCCGCGGCTCGGGCTACCTGCTCAACACCGCGTCGGCCGCCGGCCTGCTCGCCTCGCTGAACTCGATGCCCTATGGCGTGACCAAGAGCGCCGCGATCGCGCTCGCCGAGCATCTTGCGATTCAATATGGCGACCGCGGCATCCGCGTCTCTGTGCTGTGCCCGCAGGCGGTGAAAACCGGCATGTCGACCGGCGGCCCGAGCGCCGCGCGCGTCGACGGCATCCTGATGCCGGACGACGTGGCGAAGATGGTGCTCGATGCGATGGAGGAGGAGCGCTTCCTGATCCTGTCGCATCCGACCGTGCAGGATTATTCCACGCGCAAGACGTCCGATCGAAACCGCTGGCTGCACGGCATGCGCCGCCTGCGCGACAAGACCTACGGCAAGGTCGCGGGGTGAGCTGCGAAACACGCAAACTCTGACCCGTCATCCTGAGGTGCGAGCGCAGCGAGCCTCGAAGGATGTGCGGCCCGGGCCGTCGCCCTTCGAGGGCCGCGTATCACGGGCAGCATTCTGGGAAGGGCTCGAGACACGCGGCCACCTCAGGGTGACGGTACGGACGTTGAGCCAGGGATCAACTATCACCCCAGCGCCACGCTCGCCCCGTCCATCGCACGCTTCAACTCCGATGCCGCGCCCCCACCGAGCGTATCGCGTACCCGCGCCTGCGCCTGACGCCACAGCGGAAACGCCTTCTGCAACAGCGTCGAGCCCTTGGCCGTGATGCGCACGGTACGGACGCGGCGGTCGGTGGCATCGTCCGCCAGCGTCACCAAGCCCGCCTTCACCAACGGCTGCAGGTCGCGCGTCACGGTCGAGGCATGTCGCCCGACGCGTTGCGCCAGGGCGCCGAGCGAGACGCCGGCCTGCCCCTTGTTGCCAAGTGCATAAAGCCGCGCCAGCACGCCGAACTGCACCGAGGTCAGTCCTGACGGCGCCATCGCAGCGTCGTAGATCAGCGTCAGCTGCCGCGCCAGCTGGCGCGCGCTCTGGCAAACGCAGCCGCTCATTTCCTGCACGTCGATCTTTTCGCTCATCAGCAATGTTCCTGCGGCATGGGCCTTGTCTTGCTGTCTTTGCATATACAAGTATAATACTTGCATATGCAAATACAACAGGCAAAGTGATGTCCTTTTCATCAACGATCGCCGCTGATACCCCGACCGCGGCAGCGCCCGTCGAGGCGCGCAGCGACGCAACAATATCTCCGGTCGCCGCGCGGCGCGAAGCGCTGCTGCATGGGCCGATCGTTCCCCTGCTCTTGAAGCTCGCGCTGCCGACCGTCGTGGTGCTCGCGGTGCAAACGCTGGTTGGCGTCGCCGAAACGTATTTCGTCAGCTTTCTCGGCACCGATGCGATAGCCGGCGTCGCGCTGGTGTTTCCGGTGCTGATGCTGATGCAGATGATGTCGAATGGCGGCATCGGCGGCGGCGTTGCCTCCGCCGTCGCCCGCGCGCTCGGCGCCGGCCGCAAGGCCGACGTCGATGCGCTGGTGCTGAACGCCTTCGTCATGGCGATCGTGCTTGGCGCGTTATTCACGATCGGCGAATTTTTGGGCGGGCGCGCACTTTATTCTGCACTCGGCGGCCATGGCGGTGCGCTGCAGGCCTCGCTTGGCTACGCGGACGTGGTGTTCGCCGGCGCTATCCTGGTGTGGATCGTCAGCCTGCTGTCGGCGGCGCTGCGCGGCGCCGGCAACACGCTGGTACCTGCCGCGATCACCTCGGGCGGCCTGTTCATCCTGCTGCCGCTATCGCCGCTGCTGATCTTTGGCTGGGGCCCGGTGCCGCGCTTCGGCGTCGCCGGCGCAGGTCTTGCGGTCGTAACGTACTACCTCGTTGGGGCGTTGGTGCTGGTGCTCTACCTGCGCAGCAGCCGCAGCTCGCTAAAACTGTCGTTCGACCCGCGCCTGATCAAGACGCGGCTGCTCGGCGATATCCTGAAAGTCGGCGCGCTCTCCGCCTTCGGCACGGTGCAGTCGAACCTCACCGTCGTGCTTGTCACCGGCGCGGTCGGTTTGTTCGGTATCGATGCCATCGCCGGCTACGGCATCGCCTCGCGGCTCGACTACATTCTCGTACCGCTGACGTTCGCAATGGGCTCGGCCGCGCTGACCATGGTCGGCGCCAACATGGGCGCCGGACAGATCGCTCGTGCCGAGCGCATCGCCTGGCTTGGCGGCCTGATCGCCGCCGGCGTGACCGAGACGATCGGCCTTGCCGCAGCGCTGTTTCCGCACGCGTGGCTGTCGCTGTTCTCGTCGGACCCCACCGTGATCGCCACCGGCACACAGTATCTTCACATCGTCGCGCCGTGCTACGGCGTATTCGGGCTCGGCATGCTGCTTTACTTCGCCGGCCAGGGCGCCGGCCACGTGCTGTGGCCATTCTTCGGCGGTACCGCACGGCTGGTCATCGCTGCCGTCATTGGGTGGATCGCGGTCAAGATGTTCGGCGCGGGTTTAGGCACCCTGTTCGCGATCGTTGCCGCCTCGTCGCTGGCTTTTGGCGGAGTGACCGCGGCGGCGCTCGCACTGAAGGGCTGGTCGCGTTAGGCAGAGGGCTTGCAAATCGCTGGCGTTGATGCCCAACTGGCATCGCCAGCCAACAAGCTCGCGAAGCCGCCATGACCGACATACCCACACTAACCCGCCCGCAGATGATCGAGGCCTTCGATCATCCGATCGGCTCGGTCGCGCGCACCGTTCCCGGCGGCGCCGTCGGCTGGAAGGGTGCGCTGACGCATATCCACATCGCGCCCGCCGCCAGCGAAGCGATGAAAGAACTCACCGAAGCCGAGTGCATCGCCGGCCGCGGGATTGTCGGCGACCGCTATTTCAAGGGCAACGGCACCTACTCGGCCAAGCCTGACTTCCGCGAGGTCTCGCTGATCGAGCAGGAGGTGCTCGATGCTCTCGCGCGCAACGACCCGCCGCTGCAGAGCGGGCCGATCCTGCTGGCGCCGCAAGAGCACCGCCGCAACCTCACCGTACGTGGTGTGCCGCTCAATCACCTCGTCGGCCGCCGCTTCCGTGTCGGCGATGTCATCCTGCGCGGCGGGCGTTTGAATTTTCCGTGCAAATATCTCGCCGACCTTTTGGGCAAGCCGGTGATGCTGCCGCTCTACAATCGCAGCGGCTTGAATTGCTCGATCGAGCACGGCGGCGTGATTCGGCCGGGCGATGCGATCGAGTTGATGGAGTAACGAACCTCGACCCGTCATCCTGAGGTGCGAGCTCTTGCGAGCCTCGAAGGATGACGGACGAAGGGCGTGCTACGAGCGCCGCTCCGCCAGCTTCCGCGACGCCCCGTCACCCGCCGGCATCAGATCGATCGACCACAAGTTCGTATCGTCGACATCCTTCAGCGTTACCGTCATCACGCCGGTACGGCCGTCGATATCGACACGGCCGAAGAACTGCAGCCCAAAGCACGGCGCGAGGTTCTCGCCCTGCTCGGCCGTGCAGCCCTTCTGGTAGCGCACCTGCGGGCCAAAGGTATTGTCGAGTTCGGCCGGGCCCCAGCTGCCGGCATGCAGCGGGCCCGAGACGAACTCCCAGAATGGCGTGAAGTCGGAGAACACCGCGCGGTTCGGATCATAATAATGTGCCGCGGTGTAATGCATGTCGGCGGTGAGCCAGACCGTGTTGGTCACGCCGGATCGCTTCATCGCCGTCAGCAGGTCCGCGATCTCGACTTCGCGGCCGACCGGCGGGCCGTCGCCATGGGCAGGACCATCGGGACTGACGAGGCCTAGCGGCAGATCGGCGGCGATCACCTTCCACGTCGCCTTCGATGCGGCGAGTTCACGCTTCAGCCAGGCGACCTGCTTGGCTCCGAGCAACGGTGGCCGTTCGCTGTCGGGCCAGTTCGGGCCGCGATAGCTCCGCATATCGATCATGAACACATCAAGCAGCGGGCCGTAGCCGATCCTGCGATAGACCCGCCCCGGCTCGGCAATGGTCTGCCGCGTCGGCATGTATTCGTGGAAGGCGCGGCCGGCACGCGCGGCGAGCAACAGCGCGCTGCGGTCGGTGTAGCCGGCTTCATCGAGCACGCGGCTCGGCCACCAGTCGTTGGAAACCTCGTGATCATCCCACTGCGCGAGAACAGGCACCTCGGCATTGAAGGCGCGGACGTTGGCGTCGAGCAGATTGTATTTGTAGTTGCCGCGAAACTGGTTCAGCGTCTGCGCGATCTCGGATTTCTCCTCGGTGACGAGGTTGCGCCAGATCTCGCCATCGGGCAGTTTTATTTCGCGCGGGATCGTGCAGTCTGCATAGATGCTGTCGCCGGAGTGAATGAAGAAGTCGGGACGGTTGTCGCGGATGGTGCGGAACGTGCGCATGCCGCCGCGCGAAACATCGATGCCCCAGCCCTGGCCTGCGGCATCACCGGACCAGGTGAACGAGATCGACCGCCGGTCCGTCGGCGCGGTGCGGAAGCGCCCGACCTGCGACTCGCCGATGATGGTCGGACTGCTGAGGTCCTGCAGGCTGACGCGATAAAAGATCTCCTCGCCGGCCGGCAAATCTTCCAGCAGCACCTTTGCGGTGAGATCGCTCTCCGGCAGCGCGTCGGCAAAGGTCGCGTTGACGATGGTACTGAAGCTCTCGGTGGTCGAAGCTTCGACCAGCATCCGCGCGGGGCGATCGGCGCGCGCCCACACCACAGCGGAGTCGACAGACACGTCGCCCGACTGCAGACCGTGCGTCAGCGACGGGCGATCGGCGGCGCGGCTGAGATAGGGTGCTGCGACCAGGCCGACGCTGCCGAGCGCGGCGCTCGCTGCGCCACCTGCCAGGAATCGCCGTCGCGTCGGGCCGCGTGCTGCCACTCGTCGCTCCAACAAGGTGATTCGTTGGCGCGACCGTGCATGCGTTGTTTGACTCCCCGCCGAAGGATTCGCGACAACGCTGTGACTCCCGGTTCCCGCATGGCGTGGCTGCTTGCGCAGGCGTCGCTTTCGCGACTCGGCTTGTGTACCAATCGAGGGCAGCAAGCCTTGAGGAGCAAAACAATGAGCGCCGGCAAACGCCTCCCCGGGACCCCCGAACCGATGCACCACTGGAAAGGTGCCGGCGGCGTCATCATTGCCGGCGATTCCTGGGGCGATCCGAACGGACCGCTGGTGTTGCTGCAGCATGGCGGCGGCCAGACCCGCCACGCCTGGAAGGGCGCCGGCGTGCATCTCGGCAAAGCCGGCTACCACGCGGTCGCGTTCGACGCCCGCGGCCATGGCGATTCGAGCTGGGCCGAGAACGGCGACTACGGCCAGGACGCCATGGTCGATGATCTGATCTGCGTCATTCAAGCGCTCGGCAATCGCCGTCCCGTGCTGGTCGGCGCGTCGATGGGCGGCGGCACCAGCCTGACCGCGGTCGGCGAGGATCGCGTCGACGCCACCGCGCTGGTGCTGGTCGACATCGCCC
This sequence comes from uncultured Alphaproteobacteria bacterium, assembly GCA_963763485.1. GTDB lineage: Bacteria > Pseudomonadota > Alphaproteobacteria > Rhizobiales > Xanthobacteraceae > CAWCKS01. The sequence goes on from CAVXOW010000006.1 coordinate 734,301, forward strand.
ACCGCGTCGAGCCCGAAGGCGTCAAGAAAATCCGCGCCTTCATGGGCCAGAAGCCCGACGGCTTCGAGTCGCTCGAAGAAGTCGCCGCAGCAATCGCGAGCTACCAGCCGCACCGCCAGCGCAAGCGCAATCTCGATGGGCTGGCCAAGAACGTTCGCCTCGCCGACAACGGCAAATATCGCTGGCACTGGGATCCGAAATTCCACACCGGCATTCGCGACGTGCCAAAGCGGCAGCAGCGCATGGAAGCCTGCGTGCGCGCCTTAAGCCTGCCGACGCTTTTGGTGCGCGGCGGGCTCTCGGACATTCTCAGTGAAGAAGGCGCGGCGGAATTTCTGAAGCTCTATCCGCGCGCGGAATACGTCAACGTCACCGGCGCAGGCCACATGGTGGCCGGCGACCGCAACGACATCTTCGCGGGCGCGGTGATCGAATTCCTGCACCGCGTGGTGCCGGTCGGCCGCGCGCCGGCACAGCCGCCGCATCCGGCCTCACCGCATCACGTTGGCCCGCCGGGCGACGTGAATGACGTGCCGTAGTTGCCGTCATTGCGAGCGAAGCGAAGCAATCCAGGGGCCGCAGCACCTGACTCTGGATTGCTTCGTCGCTTCGCTCCTCGCAATGACGAAATCTACCCGCTGTTCCTCAACCCCGCGGAAATCCCGTTGATCGTGAGCTGGATGCCGCGCAGCACCTGCTCGTCCTCACCGCGCAAGCGATGCGCTTTCAGCAACTCCACCTGCACGTGGTTCAGTGGATCCATGTAGGGGAAGCGGTTGCGGATCGAGCGCTCGAGCTGCGGGTTCGCCTCGAGCAGGCGCTCCTGCCCCATGATGCCGAGCAGCACGTCGATGGTGGCGTGCCACTCGACGCGGATGCGCGAGAAGATCTCGTTGCGCAAGTCGACGTCGGGCACGAGATCGGCATAGCGCGAGGCGATCGCGATGTTGCTCTTGGCGAGCACCATGTCCATGTTCGACAGCAAGGAGCGGAAGAACCCCCACTCGCGATAAAGCTCCTGCAGGAATGGCATGCCCTTGTCAGGGTGCTCGGCGATCCAGGCGTCGACCGCGCTGCCAAAGCCGTACCAGCCGGGCAGCATCACCCGGCATTGCGCCCAGCTGAACACCCAGGGGATCGCGCGCAGGTCCTCGATCCGGCGCGTGCTCTTGCGCGAGGCGGGACGGCTGCCGATGTTGAGCGTCGCGATCTCGCTGATCACGGTCGACGCCCAGAAATAATCGACGAAGCCGTCGGTCTCGTAGACCAGCGCGCGGTACGCGGCATAAGCCAGCGACGACAGCTCTTCCATCGCATCGAGATAATCGGGCCGCGGCGCGCTGTGCCGCGGCTGCAGCAGGCTCGCCTCCAGCGTCGCGGCGACCAGCGTTTCCAGATTGCCGCGACCGACTTCGGCGTTGGAGTACTTGCTCGAAATGATCTCACCCTGCTCGGTGATGCGGATCTGCCCGTTCACCGCGCCGCCCGGCTGCGCCAGAATCGCGTCGTAGCTCGGCCCGCCGCCGCGGCCGACCGAGCCGCCGCGGCCGTGGAACAGGCGCAAGCGCACGCCGTGACGTTCGAACACGTCGACCAGCTTGATCTCGGCCTTGTACAGCTCCCAGCCCGAGGTGAGGAAGCCGCCGTCCTTGTTGCTGTCGGAATAGCCGAGCATCACCTCCTGCAGGCCGCCGCGGCTGTCGACGAGGCGACGATAAGTGGGCATCGCCAGTAGCCGGTCCATGATGCCGGCACAGTGCCTTAAGTCATCGATGGTCTCGAACAGCGGCACGATGTTGAGTTTGCTTTGTCCCTTCGCATCGACGAGGCCCGACTCCTTCAGCAGCAGCGCGACCTCGAGCAGGTCGGAGGCGCCTGTCGTCATCGAGATGATGCATTGGGTAATCACCGCCTCGCCGTAAGCCTTGTGCGCTTCGGCGACCGCCTTGAACACGTTGAGCTCGCCGACCGTCTCCTCGCTGTACTGCAGGAACGGCGAGACCAGCGGCCGCGCCGTTTCGAGCTCGCGCACCAGCAGCGCGACGCGCCCCTCCTCTGAGAGCTCAATGTAGTTCGTGCCCGGCGCTGTCGCCTCGAACAGCTCCGCCACGGTGCGCTCATGCACGGCAGAGTTCTGCCTGACGTCGAGTGTCGCGAGATGGAAGCCAAATGCCGCGACCGCACCGCGCAGCGTGCGCAGCCGCCCGCGCGCGATGGCGCGCGAATTGTCGCCGATCAGCGCCCGGTGCAGCACGTCGAGATCGGCCTTCAGCTCGGCCGCCGTAGCATAAGGCTCGGCCTGCCCGACGGCCGGCCGGCGCACATCGATGTTGAGCCGATGCGCCGTTGCCGCGAGCCGCGCGAAAATGCCGGTGACCGCGAGACGATAGGGCTCGCCCTGCCGGTGCGGCGAGGTATCCGGCGATTTTTTCGCGAGCGCCTTCAGTTCATCGGACGTATCAGAGAGATAGGCGGCGAGCGACAGCTCCGCGCCGAGCTCGTTGATCTCCTCGAGATAGAAGCGAAACACCCGGCTGGCCTGCATGTGCAACGCGCCGCGCAGCACGTCGGCGGTGACGAACGGATTGCCGTCGCGATCGCCACCGATCCAGCTGCCCATCTTGAGGAACGACAGCTGATCGTCGTTGGCGCGCCGGTCTTCCGCCAGCAGCCGATCCTCCACCGCGCCGTGCAGGCGCGGGACTTCGCGCAAGAACGTGTAGTCATAGAACGACAGGCCGTTGGCGACTTCGTCGAGCACGGTGAGCTTGGTGCGCCGAAGCAGGTTGGTCTTCCACAGCGTCAGCACCTCGCGCCGCAGCTGCTCCTCGGTCGCCTCGAATTCGTCGGGCGTGAGCTGCATGCGCTCGCGCTGGTACAGCAGCGCTGCGATCGCCATCTCGCGGTCAATCGTGCTCTTGCGCCGCACTTCGGTCGGATGCGCGGTCAATACCGGGCTGATCTGCGCGTCGCTGAAGAACCGGCGCAGGTCGGCGGCACTGATGCCGGCCTCACGGGCGCGGCCGATTGCGCCGGCAATCGTCGTGGGTGGCGGCGAACCACCGGCCAGTTTTTGAGCGCGCACCTGGCGGATATGGTTCTGGTCTTCGGCGATGTTGGCGAGATGGGAGAAATAGCTGAAGGCACGCACGATGCTCAGCGTGTCGTCGATCGACATGCCATCGAGAATCTCTTCCAGTTCGCGCCGCGCCGGTTTGTCGTCGTCGCGATGAAAGCGCACCGAGGTTTGGCGGATCTTTTCCACCAGCTCGAACACCGCGCCGCCCTCCTGGTCGCGCACGGTGTCGCCGAGGAAGCGGCCGAGCAGGCGGATATCGGCGCGCAGCCGTGCGTCGTCATCGGCGGGGGCGGCGTTGCGGTCGGCAGTGACCTTGTCCATGTGCGCTCGAAAAAAATCCGATCAGATCGGCGGCACCGGCGGCGGCTTCGCCAGCGACGCCACGCACTCGATCTCGATCAGCATCGCGGGATCGGGCAAAGCAACGACCACGCAGGTGGTGCGGGCCGGATACGGCGCGGGGCCGAACGCATCGGCATAGAGCCTGTTCATGGTTGCGACGTCAGCGGTCCGCGTCAGCAGCACGTTGACCTTGACGAGGTCGCGGAAGTCGGCGCCGGCCTCCCCCAGCACGCGCTTGATGTTGCGCACGACGTTGGCGAACTGCGCCTCGAATTCCTTCGGCAGCCCGCCCTCGTCGTCGAAGCCCGGGATGCCCGACACGAACAGGAGCTCGCCGGTCCGCGCCGCGAACGACAGCGGCGGCGCCTTGACGCGCGCGGGTGCTGCGAAATGCTGGATCTTGGCCATCGCGTCCTCCGTGAAGTCAGCACAGGAGCGCCGAGACTACTGCAATGCAGCGCGGTGATCCATTGGCCAAACGATGACGGGCGGCTCGCTTCCTGCCCGGCGGATTTGCGGCTACGTTCGGCCAAGTCTTGTACGTTCGGCACAAGATCCTGTCGAACGCCAGATCCTGTCGAACGCCAGATCCTGTCGAACGCGAAGTCCCGTCGAAGCGAGTGCGCCATGCCCCTGCCAAGCCATCTCCTGCCCACCACCGTGGTCGGCAGCTATCCGCAGCCGGACTGGCTGGTCGACCGCGCCATGCTGTCGAAGGTGGTGCCGCGCACCCGCATGAGCGAACTGTGGCGGATCAAGGAGCCATATCTGGCACAGGCGCAGGACGATGCGACGATCCTCGCGATCCGCGACATGGAGCGCGCCGGGATCGACATCATCACCGACGGCGAGGTCCGGCGCGAGAGTTACTCCAATTACTTCGCCACGGCGCTCGACGGCGTCGACACCGATAACCCCGCGATCATCATCTCGCAAGCCGGCCGAAAGACACCGGTGCCGCGGGTCACCGGCAAGATCGCGCGCAAGGGGCCGGTCGACGTGCGCGACCTGAAATTCCTGCGCGTCAACACCGATCGCGCCATCAAGATCACCCTGCCCGGCCCGTTCACGATGACGCAGCAGGCGAAGAACGAGTTTTATGCCGACAACGCGGAGCTGGCGATGGCGTTTGCCGCGGCGGTCAACGAAGAGCTGCACGACCTGCAGCGTGCCGGCGCCGACGTGATCCAGCTCGACGAACCGTGGGTGCGCAATGATCCCGAGGCAGCGCGGCGCTATGCGGTGCCGGCGATCAACCGCGCGCTTCAAGGCATCACGGTGCCGACCATCGTGCATCTGTGCTTCGGCTACGCCGCCGTGGTGCCGGGCTCGTCAAAGCCCGCGGCCTACGCGTTCCTGCCTGAGCTCGCGGCCTGCGCCGCCAGCCAGATTTCCATCGAGGCCGCGCAGCCGAAGCTCGACCTCGGCATTCTCAAGGAGCTCGACGGCAAGACCATCCTGCTCGGCGTGCTCGACCTCGGCGATCCCAAGGTCGAGAGTGCCGACACCGTCGCAAGCCGCATCCGCGCCGCGCTGAAGTTCGTGCCGCCGCAGCGCCTCGTCCCCGCGCCCGATTGCGGCATGAAGTATCTGCCGCGCGAAATTGCGTACGGCAAACTCAAGGCGCTGGCCGCGGGCGCCGCGATGGTGCGGCGGGAAATCAGTTGATCGCAGGCGTCGATGCGGCGTTTACAGAGCGGCCAGTACGACAGCCATCGTCGTCAGCAATAGCGCGGCAATGCCAATGCTGAGCCAGACGAGTCTGTCGGCGTAAGACAGCACGCGCGGGATCACCGCAGCCACCTCGTCCCCTTGGGCAGAGGTGGCGACCAGGTAATGACTTCACAGAAGGTGCACTGAAACATATCGAAGCGTTCTCCGCTGTCAGGATCGGCAACCCGAATACGGTGGGTGGTCGGTCGTTGGCACTTGTGGCAAGGAGGAGTTGACTCGATTGGCTGGCGGTCCCCATCCGCTGCTTCCATGGTACGCAGGTCCCCGAACAAGCACGCACCCGCCCATGGCCTTAACTCACTGGGGCGCAAAAAGTTCAAAAGTGCACTTTCACAATGGTTCTAGGCGCCAGAGCCGCTTCCGTCGCGCGACGTAACTATTTGATTTATAATAAATAAATTACTGATCGACACCCGGCCTCGTCCGCTATGGAAGGCTGGCTTGCCAGCGGATCCGCGCCAATGCCCGGCCTGTTGAAGGCTCAACAAGCCGGGCTGGGTTGGTTGCGAGCGACAGAGGAAGGCCCACCTCGGCCTCCGCTCGCATGGCCGATGAAAGGCATCGAAGTCTGGTACGGCGCACCAGAGCCGCCGCCCACACGAGAGGAATCTCACCTCACCCTTTGTGCTCGGCAAACACTTTGCGCGCGATCGAGAGCGCCGACATCGCGTTCGGCCAGCCGGCGTAGAACGCGAGGTGGGTGATCACCTCGATGATCTCCTCCTTGGTGACGCCGTTGTTGAGCGCGCGGCCGATATGTCCGGGCAACTGCTCGAGCCGATACATCGAGGTCAGCGCCGAGATGGTGATCAGGCTGCGATCGCGCTTCTTGAGTTGCGGGCGCTCCCAGATGTCGCCGAACACGACATCGCGGGTGAGGTCGGCAAGTTTTGGCGCGATATCACGAATGTGTTCGCCGGGCGGTGGTGTGGCCATGGTCGGTCTCCCTTGGACTTGGACATTGGATCGGAACGGGAGCATCAAACCGCGAAAGCCGCGCGCGTGCCAGTCACAATCCCACCGTCGTCATGCCCGGGCTGTCCCGGCTCCACGTCTTGGCCAATGCAAGAGAAAACGTGGATGGCCGGGACAAGCCCGGCCATGACAAGCTATGAAGTCATTCAGAATAAAACCGGGAGGAGCAAAAGAAAATGCCCCGCAAGATGATCGACATTTCCATTCCGCTGCAGAACACGATCTACGCCGACCCGCCGGGCAACCACCCGACCATCGAATACATCAATCACCAGCAGAGCCTGGACGGCATGCTGCGGTTCTTCCCCGGGCTGAAGGCATCGGACCTGCCCGACGGCCAGGGCTGGGCGGTCGAGCGCGTCACGCTGTCGACCCACAACGGCACGCATCTCGATGCGCCCTGGCACTACCACCCGACCATGAACCGCGGCGAGCGCGCCGCCACCATCGACGAGGTGCCGCTGGAATGGTGTTTTCAGCCGGGCGTAAAGCTCGACTTCCGCCATCTCGCCGACGGCCACGTCGTCACGGCGAAAGAGGTCGAGGCCGAGTTGAAGCGCATCGGCCACGAGTTGAAACCGCTCAACATCGTGCTGGTGAACACCTCGGCCGGCGCAAAATTCGGCCAGCCCGGCTACGTCAATTCCGGCTGCGGCATGGGCTACGAGGCGACGATGTATCTGCTCGAGCGCGGCGTCCGCGTCACCGGCACCGACGGCTGGAGCTGGGATGCGCCGTTCGTCTTCACCGCGAAGAAATATGCCGAGACCCATGACCCCAGCATCATCTGGGAAGGCCACAAGGCCGGCCGCCACATCGGCTATTCGCACATCGAGAAGCTGAACGGTCTGGAGCAACTCCCCTCCACCGGCTTCATGGTGTCGTGCTTCCCGGTCAAGATCGAGAAAGCGTCGGCCGGCTGGTGCCGCGCGGTGGCGATCATCGACGGGTAGCTTGCCTTGGTCATGTGATCCGTCACCGACGCCTCAGCGAGTTCCATCACAAATTCGCGATGCGCGCGCTCGCAATGCATTCTTGTGCGCGAATGCCCTGCTCTTTTGGGCAGGCCAGGTGACGTTCATCACGATGTAGAGTTCCGGTCCTCCTGCCTCGTCCGCGTCGGGTGCCTGTATAGCCCGCGCGGCGCCTCGCATTTTGGGGATCGCCATGCCCTTCACCCTCAAGGTCAACGGTAGCACCTACAGTGCCGACGTTGAGCCCGACATGCCGCTGCTCTGGGTGCTGCGCGACGTGCTCGGACTGACCGGCACCAAGTTCGGCTGCGGCATCGCGCAATGCGGCGCCTGCACCGTGCATATCGACGGCAAGCCGCTGCGTTCCTGCCTGCTGCCGATCTCGGCGGTGCGCGAGCGCGAGGTCATGACCATCGAAGGCGTCGGCGCGACGCCGGTTGGCGCCCGCGTGCAAAAAGCCTGGCTCGACCTCGAGGTGATCCAGTGCGGCTATTGCCAGTCCGGCCAGATCATGTCGGCGGCGGCGTTGCTTGCCGCGACGCCCAGTCCCGATGACGCCGACATCGACGCGGCGATGGCCGGCAACATCTGTCGCTGCGGGACCTATGTGCGGATCCGGCAAGCGATCAAGCAGGCCGCCTCGGCCAAGCAGACCTGAGGGAGATGGCCGTGACGCTGCGCAGCCAACGCCAAACCCTGTCCCGCCGTGAATTGCTCGCGAGCACGCTCGCCGGCGGTTTCGTGCTGGCCTTTCACATGCCGGTGCGCGCCGCCAACGAACCGGTGCAGCCGCCTGACGCGACCGACGGCAAGTTTGCGCCGAACGCCTTCATCCGCATCGACGCCAGCGGCGAGACCACGCTGGTGATGCCGCAGGTCGAAATGGGCCAGGGCGTTTATACCGCGATCCCGATGATCCTTGCCGAAGAGCTCGACGCCGATTTTTCGCGGGTGAAATTGCTGCACGCTCCGCCGAGCGACAAACTCTACGCCAATCCGGTGTTCGGGATTCAAGTCACCGGCAACTCCAACTCGATCCGCGCCTTCTGGATGCCGCTGCGCAAGGCCGGCGCCACCGCGCGCGCCATGCTGGTGCAGGCCGCGGCCCAACAATGGGAGCTCGACCCATCGAGCTGCACGGCCGCGAACGGGCAAGTGACCCACGCGGCGAGCGGCCGCAAGCTCGGCTACGGCGAGCTGGTCGCCGACGCCAGCAAGGTCACAGCACCAGAGAATGCGCCGCTGAAGGATCCGAAAGACTTCACCCTGATCGGCAAGCCGTTGAAACGGCTCGATACGCCGGACAAGACCAATGGCAAAGCGATCTACGGCATCGATGCCATGGTGCCTGGGCTGAAGTTCGCAACGCTTGCCGCCTGCCCCGTGCAGGGCGGCAAGGTGAAGCGGGTCGACGATGCCGCCGCAAGGAAAGTTGCCGGCGTCCGCCAGATCGTCGTGCTCGACGACCTTGTTGCCGTTGTCGGCGATCACATGTGGGCCGCGAAGAAAGGTCTCGACGCACTCGACATCACCTGGGACGAAGGCGCCAACGCAACGGTCACCTCGCAGGAGATCTGGAACGCGTTGCGTGAGGCCAGCACAAAGGACGGCGCCGTCGCGAAAGCCGTGGGCGACGTCGCGGCCGCACTCGCGAGCGGCGACAAGCTTGAAGGGACCTACGAGGTGCCGTTGCTCGCCCATGCCTGCATGGAGCCGATCAACGCCACCGTCCATGTCAGGCCCGACGGTTGCGAGGTCTGGACCGGCACGCAGGTCGTCAGCCGCGTCCAGTCGTCGGTTGCTGCCGCCCTTGGCCTGCCGGTCGACAAGGTCATCGTCAACAACCACCTGCTCGGCGGCGGCTTCGGCCGCAAGCTCGAGCCGGACATGGCGGTCACCGCCGCACGGATCGCGCAGCACGTCGACGGTCCGGTGAAGGTCGTATGGACCCGCGAGGAAGATATTCGCCACGACGTCTATCGCCCCGCCTATCGCGACACCATCGCCGCGACGCTCACGCCCGATGGCAAGCTCGCGGCGATGAAATACCGGGTCACCGGATCGTCGGTGCTGGCGCGGTGGCTGCCGCCGGCATTCCAGAACGGCATCGATATCGACGGCGTCGATTCCGCCGTCGATACACCCTATGACATTCCGAATTTCCGGGTCGAATTCGTCCGTGCCGAGCCGCGCGGGGTGACCACCGGCTTCTGGCGCGGCGTTGGCCCCAACAACAACGTGTTCGCGATCGAATGCTTCATGGACGACGCTGCGCGCCGGGCCGGCAAGGATCCGGTCGCGTTCCGGCGCGCCATGCTCGACAAGATGCCGCGGATGCGCGCCGCGCTTGACCTTGTTGCGGAGAAATCCGGCTGGGGGCAGGAGTTGCCGCCCCGTGTCGGCCGTGGTGTCTGCGTCCAGCCGTCATTTGGCAGCTTTATCGCGACCGTTGTCGAGGCCGAAGTCGATACCAGCGGCGACGTTCACCTGCGGCGCGTCAACTGCGCCGTCGATACCGGCATCGCCGTCAATCCGGACATCATCGCAGCCCAGCTGCAGGGCGGACTGATCTTCGGCCTGACCGCTGCGCTCTACGGCGAGATCACGATCGACAAGGGCCGCGTGCAACAGTCGAACTTCAACGATTACCGCATGCTCCGCATCGACCAGGTGCCGCCGATCGACGTTCACGTCATCAAGAGCGGCGAAGCGCCGGGCGGTATCGGCGAGACCGGCGTGACAGCGAGCGCGCCTGCGCTGCGCAACGCGATCTATGCGGCAACCGGCGTCGCGCTGCAGCGGCTGCCGATCGATCGCTCGAAGATCGCGCTGGGGAAGAAGAAGACATGAGCGCGCGCCGCGTGATTCTCGCGATCATCGTGATCGCTCTTGCCGGGGCCGGCGGCGTCGCCTGGTATTTGCGAGGCCCGGGCCCGCTCGCATTCGCCGAGGCTCCGGTCGCGCTCGCCGACTACAAGGGCGCCAACCCGACCGGTGCGCCCGCGCAGCTTGCGCAGGCGAGCCTGATTGAACGCGGCGAATATCTTGCGCATGCCGCCGATTGCGTGGTCTGCCATACGGCGACGGGCGGCAAGCCGTTTGCCGGGGGGCTTGCCTTCAAGCTGCCGTTCGGCGCGCTCTACTCGACCAACATCACGCCAGACAAGGACACCGGCATCGGCAACTACAGCGACCAGGATTTCCTCAATGCCATGCATCGGGGTATCCGGCGTGACGGCGCGCATCTTTATCCGGCGATGCCGTTCACGTCCTACACCTCGATGACCGACGCCGATGCGCTGGCGATCAAGGCCTATCTGTTCAGCCTGCCGCCGGTGCACGCGTCGCCGCCCGAGAACACCCTCGCCTTCCCGTTCAACCAGCGCTGGGCGATGCTGTTCTGGTCCGCGGTGTTCAATCGCGACGCGCGCTTTGCGCCCGATGCCAGCAAATCGCCAGCCTGGAATCGCGGCGCCTATCTTGCCGAAGCGCTGGCGCACTGCGGCGAATGCCACACGCCGCGCAATCTCGCCTTCGCGCTCGATAACCGCAACAAGTTCACCGGCGCCGTTACCGCCGGCTGGCGCGCCTTCAACATCACGTCGGACAAGGCCACGGGCCTCGGATCGTGGAGCGACGACGACATCTTCTCCTATCTCTCGGCCGGGCACGTCGCCGGCCACGGCAGTGCATCGGGCCCAATGGGCGAAGCCGTCGACGAGAGCTTCAGCAGGCTGACGCCGGATGATGTTCACGCCATCGTCGCTTATGTGCGCACGATACCAGCGCGGACGTCCGATCTTCCTGCCGCTCGCACAACGCTGGCGTCCGCGTCGCACCGCGAGGGTCCGGACAACCCGCTGGGCAAGAAGGTGTTTGAGGGCGCCTGCGTCAGCTGCCACGGCTGGAGCGGCGAGAGCGCGATCAATCCGATGGCGACATTGACCGGCGCGTGGTCGGTCAACGACCCCGCGGCGACCAACGTGGCGCAGATCGTGATCTCCGGCACCAAACGAACCTCGCCATCAGGCGCGCTCTCGATGCCGGCGTTCGGTGCCACCCACTCCGATGCCGAGATCGCCGCGGTCGTGAACTACGTGACCGCGCGGTTCGGCGCCAGGGGATCGCGGCTGACGGAAGCCGACATCGCTACTCTAAGGAAGCAGACGTCGGACTAGCCGCGTCTGCGAGCCGTCAGATCCGACACCCGCGCAAGAATAGCTTGGCGCAACTCCGCGCCCGCGCGCATGATTGCGCCGCGCGTTGGCGCGGCGCGGTGACCGAACCATACCGCGCGCTGCGGCTCGAAGATCAGCATGCCAAGCAGCATGCCGGCGGCTTCATCGGGATCGTCGAGGGCGATCAGCCCCCGCCCTGCTGCAACTTCAACCAGTCGCCGAGCGCACCTACAGTGCGCCGCATCGCATATTCGTAGAACGACTCCGCCATTTGCGGGAACGCGTCGCTCTCGGCCAGGACCATGCGCTGGATGGCGATGACCTCGCGGTCGAGCACGAGCTCGCCGCACACGATCAGCGCGTCGCCCAGCGCGACCTCGAAGTTGCGAGTTCTCGCAGGCGCTCAGATTCACCGCATTGACGAAGCGGTCGATGCGCTGCCGCACCATCTGCTCGAACAGCACCGCCTTGTTCTCGATCAGGCGATAGACCGTCTTGGTCGAGACACCGGCGGCGCGGGCGATCGCCTCCATGCTGGTTGCGGCAAAGCCCTTCTCGGCGAACACGTGGCGCGCCGCCTCATAGATGATGTCGCGCGTCTCGGCATCGGGCCTGACCTGCGGCCGGCCACGTTGCGGCCGCGCGTCGGCAAAGTTTTCGTCATGCATTGCGGCGTCTTTTCTCATGCCATCCAGCCATGCCGTTCGATGCGGCCAGTCATTCCATTGACTAATCCCAGATAGCGCCTATTTTGGAAAACATCAAGTTTCCTAATTCGCAAAACCAGCACCGAAACTCGAAAATTCTCTTTGGTTTGCAACGTGATAGGAAGAGCCGGTGGTCGAGGAAAAAAATGAGTGAACATCCGTCATCTTTCAAGGCCGAGCAGCAGGTTTCGCCGCAAACCGCGCAGAACCTGGTTGCCGGCGATCACAACACCGAGATCACCGCGAAGCCGAAACAATCGCTGAAGGACCGCCTGCGCCGCGCGCTGCTGGCGACCGCGGCGGTCGCCGTGCTCTCCGGCGCATCGTGGTACGGCTACGACTACGTCACCGTCGGCCGCTTCCTCGTCTCGACCGATGACGCCTATGTGAAGGCCGACAACACCACCATCGCGCCGAAGGTCTCCGGCTATCTCACCGCAAGTCATGGTCGGCGACAACGAGCGCGTCGGCGCGGGCGCAGTGCTGGCCCGCATCGACGACCGCGATTTCCGCGTCGCGCTCGCCCAAGCCAAGGCCGACGTCGCTGCCACGCATGCGGCGATCGCCGAGCAAGCAGGCGCAGCTCGACGCCCAGCAGGCGATCATCGACGCCGCCAAGGCGACGCTCGATGTCGACAAGGCGCAGCTCACCTTCGCCGAGCAGGAGAACAAGCGTTACTCCGACCTCGCCACCTCAGGCTACGGCAGCGTGCAGAACGCGCAGCAGGCGCAGTCGCGCATTTCGACCTCGCAGGCGACCCTGCAGCGCGACACCGCAAACCTTGCATCCGCGCTGAAGCAGGTCGACCTCTTGAAGGCCGACATCAGCGAAGCGACCGCGCAGGCCGCGCGCGCCGAGGCCGCGCAAGCCCAGGCCGAACTGAACCTGACCTACACCACCATCATCAGCGCCGATCGACGGCGTGGTCGGCAACCGCACGCTGCGCGTCGGCCAGTTCGTGCAGGCCGGCACGCAATTGATGTCGGTGGTGCCGCCGAACGGCGCCTATGTCGTCGCCAACTTCAAGGAGACGCAGCTGACCGACGTGCACAAGGGCCAGGCCGGTCGACATCAAGGTCGACATGTTCCCGGGCAAGGTCGTGCACGGCCACGTCGACAGCCTCGCGCCGGCGAGCGGCCAGGAATTCGCCCTGCTGCCGCCCGACAACGCCACCGGCAACTTCACCAAGGTGGTGCAGCGTATCCCCGTCAAGATCGTGCTCGATGCCGGCAACCAGCCGGGCATCGACCTGCGCCCCGGCATGTCGGTGATCCCGACGATCGAAACCACGGCGACGGCGCTTCAGCGTCGTTCGTCGCCGCCGCAAAGGTATCGGGCAAGATTTCCTGAAGGTCGTGCGATGTCCAGTCCAGCCCCGTCGCTCTCGACCGCCGCACCGCGGAGCTCGACCACACCATCTAACGTGCTCGCGCAGGTAAACCCCGATCGCGCCAGCACCATCACCTGGATCGCCGTGCTCGCCGCCCTGATCGGCTCGTTCATGGCGATCCTGAACATCCAGATCACCAACGCCTCGCTGCTCGACATCGAAGGCGGCATCGGCACCGGCGTCGACAACGGCTCCTGGATCTCGACCTCATATCTGATCGGCGAGATCGTGGTGATCCCGCTGACCGACTATCTCAGCCGGGTGTTCTCGTTCCGCCGCTACATGCTGGCGAGTGCCACGCTGTTTGCGACCTTCTCGGTCGCCTGCGCCTTCACCCACGACCTGCCCTCGATGATCGCGATGCGCGGCCTGCAAGGCTTCGCCGGCGGCGTGTTGATCCCGATGGCGTTCACGCTGATCCTCACCAAGCTGCCGAAGCCGCAGCAGCCGGTAGGTCTCGCCCTGTTCGCGCTGTCAGTGACCTTTGCGCCCGCGATCGGCCCGACCATCGGCGGCTATCTCACCGAGAACTACGGCTGGCAGACCATCTTCTTCGTCAACGTGGTGCCGACCGCTGCGATGGTGACGGCGCTTTACTTCACGTCTCGAAAAACAGCCGATGCAGCTTAATCTGCTCAAGGAAGGCGACTGGGCCGGCATCGTCACCATGGCGATCGGGCTGTCGTCGCTGCAGGCGGTGCTGGAGGAAGGCAACAAGGATGACTGGTTCTCCTCGCCCTTCATCGTCAAGCTCGCGATCGTCTCGCTGGTCAGCCTCACCGCGTTCGTCTGGATCGAGCTCACCGTCGAGAAGCCGCTGATCCGCCTGCGCCTCTTGAAGGGCCGCAACTTCGGCTTCGGCACCACTGCGCTCACCCTGGTCGGCTTCGCGCTGTTCGGCTCGGTCTACATCCTGCCCGCCTATCTCGGCCAGGTGCAGCACTATAATGCCGAGCAGATCGGCCAGGTGCTGGCCTGGACCGGCCTGCCGCAGCTTATTCTCATTCCGCTCGTGCCGCCGCTGATGAAGCGGTTCGACATCCGCTACATCGCCTTCACCGGCCTGCTGCTGTTCGCCGCAAGCTGCTTCATGAACACGACGATGTCGCTCGACTATGCCGGCGACCAGCTGTTTCTGCCGAATGTCGTTCGCGCCATAGGTCAGGCGCTGGTGCTGACGCCGCTGACCTCTGTCAGCACCGCCGACATCGCGCCGCAGGATGCGGCCGCGGCATCCGGCATCAGCAACATGTTCCGCAATCTCGGCGGCGCCATCGGCACCGCGGCGCTCGCCACCTTCATCACCAAGCGCGAGCAGTTCCACTCCAACATCATCGGCCAGGCGGTGACACTTGGCCGCGACGAAGTCCGTGCCCGGATCGAGCAAATGACCAATTACTTCCTTGCCCATGGCGTCACCGATACCGCGGTTGCAAAGCAGCAGGCGATCATCGCGCTCGGCAATGTCGTCAAACGGCAGGCACTGGTGCTCGGCTTCAGCGATGCTTTTGCCGTGCTTGGCGTCGTGCTGGCACTCGCCGCGGTCATCCTGTTGCTGACCAGGCGGCCCAAGACGTTCGGCGGTGCAGGAGCACACTAGGCCGAGCAGCAAAGCGCTGGTTGCCCATCACCCGTTGCTTGCGGAGCTAACAGCCCAGCGAGCCGATCCGCTGAAAGCCGTTTGCTTCAGCCATCGATGTAGCCGCCGCTGCAATTGAGCTTTGCGCGAATCCCCGCGCGGCCCCGGTTGAACCCGCAGTGAACGTTATATCGCCATTGTGCTGGGCGATTTTTCACCCAACGGTCTGTGATCGGCCGCCGCGCCAAAACGTTTGTAGCAGCACCGCGGAAGCTCCATCCTCCGCTTGCGCAAAGAGCATCCTAACGGAGAACCTGACATGCGATTACCCATCATCCCGCCGAAGGATCTCGATACTGAACAGCGCCCGCTTTACGACGACATGAAGCAGGGCATCGCCGCGAATTTTCAGGGCTTCATCAATGTTCGCGAGGACGGCGCGCTGCTCGGCCCGTGGAATCCCTGGCTGCACGATCCGAAATTCGGGAAGCCGGTCTGGGAATTGACCAAGACCATGGTGTCAAACCCATCGCTGCCCGCACCGGTGCGCGAGGTTGCCATCCTGGTCACCGGGGCGCATTTCAAATCGGCCTACGAACTCTATGCCCATGTCATCGTCGCCGAGCGCCGCGGCCTGGCCGACGACAAGCTCGCGACGATCGTCGCAGGCCAGCGACCGACGAACCTGACACGGCCGGAAGCGGTCGCCTATGATTTCGCCTACGCGCTGGTCAATGGCGGCGTGCTCCCCGAGCTGACTTACCGCGCCGCGGTGGAGCAGTTCGGCGAACACGGCACGGCCGAACTCTCCTATCTGGTCGGGCTCTACTGCATGGTCTCGGTGACGCTGAACACCTTCGACGTACCGGTACCCGAGCCCGGAAGCTGACGAGACCTCGCGCCTGTTGTGCACGATGTCAGCGGCGCTGCCTCTTTTTGAGCGACACACTGATTGTCCTTAGTGCTTTCCAGAGCTTTTGAAATCGCTATAGTTTGTGATCCATTCAACGCCCTGGTTGCGCACCATGAAAATTTCGCGACGAGCCCTCATTCAAGGCGCTGCTACGCTGCCATTCCTGACGCGATCGGCGTTCGCCCAGCGCGAACTCAACGTCCTGCGCTTCGGGCTTTCGGCATTCCCTCCGAACCTGCAGCCCTGGGTCAACACCGGCGCCGCCTCGGGCACCGTGAAGATGCTGGTCAACCGCAGCCTCGTTGCCTACGACGCCAAGGGCGAGCTGCGTGGCGAGCTTGCGACCTCCTGGAGCATCGACGGTGATGGCGCCTGGGTGTTCAAGCTGCGCCAGGACGCGGTCTTCCACAACGGCGAGCCGGTCACCGCAGACGACGTCAAGTGGTCGATCGAGCAGATCGCGGCCGAGAAATCGACCGCCTTCATGCGCACGCAGTTCCAGAACGTGACGAAGATCGAGGTGCCGGATGCGCAGACCATCCGCCTCGTCACCAGGGAGCCGCTGGCGGTCGTGCCGACGTGGTTTGCCAACTACAACACCTTCATCATCTCGCGGAAATCAGCCGCCAACGAGCCTGTGGGCTGCGGCCCGTTCCGTATCGTCGCGCAGGAGCGCGGCACGTCAATTGACCTCGAAGCCTTCGACAAGTTCTACAAGAAAGGCTTCCCTAAGCTGAAGGGCATCAAGTTCATCGTCTATGCCGACGAGAACCTGCGCAATGCCGCGCTTGCCGCCGGCGACGTCGACATCATCGAATACGTGCCATGGCAGGCGATGAGCGCGGTCGAGAGCAATCCCAAGCTGAAGCTCGACGCTGTCGAGGGACCGTTCATGTGTGTGCTGTTCAACGCCACCAAGCCTCCGTTCAACGATCCCCGTGTCCGGCGCGCGGTCGCTCACGCCGTCAAGCGCGAGGACATCGTCAAGGCCGCGTTCTTCGGCCGCGGCAAGCCGCTCGAGGGCGTGCCGATCCCGGAAAGCACGCCGTGGTACGACGCCGATCTCGCCCACGGCTGGAAGTACGATCCCGAGCGCGCAAAAACGCTCCTGAACGAGGCCGGCTTTGCAAACGGCTTTTCGGCGAACCTGCTGGCAACCGCGCAATACGGCATGCACAAGGATACCGCCGAGGTCGTGCAGCAATATCTCGCCGCGGTCGGCATCCAGTGCGAGCTGCAGCTGCCCGACTGGTCGACGCGCGTCGCCCGCGGCGGCCAAGGCCAATACGACATCGCGATCCACGGCCTCGTCGCCGAGAACAACGATGCCGATGGGCTGACACCGCTGATCGACACGTCGCTGCCGCCATCTTACGTGCGCTCGTTTGGCTTGAGCGCGCCACGCACGACGGCGGCGCTGGCGCGCGGCCGCGCCGAATTCGACCAGGCCAAGCGCATTGCGATCTACAAGGACATGCAGCGTGCCGCCCTTGAAGAGGTACCATTGGCCGGCCTGGCCTGGCGATCGCAGGGCTATGGCATGGATCGCAGCGTGAAGGGTTTCGCCAACCTGCCGGGCGCGCTCACGGCCTATTCGGGCCGCACGCTGGAGGAGACCTTCTTCGGATGACGCGATGGATCCTGCGGCGCATCGCGGTCTCGGTCGCCCTCGCCTGGATCGTCGCGACGCTGGTGTTCCTTGCGCTGCACATGGTGCCCGGCGATCCCGCCGAGCTTTTGCTTGCCGCCGGCAATGTCGCGCCCGACCCAGCCGCGGTCGCCGAGCTGCACCAGAAGCTTGGCCTCGACCGGCCGCTGCTCGATCAATATCTGTCGTTTCTCGTCCGGCTTGCCCACGGCGACCTCGGCAATTCGCTGGTCGACGACTACCCCGTCACCCGCGAGATCGCACTCCGGCTGCCGCGCACACTCGAATTGATCGTTGCCGGAGCGCTGCTTGCGGTGCTGCTCGGCATTCCCACGGGAACTCTTGCCGCGGTCTATCGCGGCGCCTTCGACCGCATCGCGTCCGTCACGACAGCATTCGTGCTTGCCGTCCCGGTGTTCGTGCTGGGCACGCTGCTGATCCTGTTGCTCGCGCAAACGCTGCACGTGATGCCGGCAGGCGGTTACACGCCGATCGATCGCAATCCCGCGCAACATTTCACTCTGCTGGCGCTGCCGGCGACCGTCATCGCGGTGGGGCTTGCCGCCGTCATCTTCCGCATGACGCGAGCGTCCGTGCTCGATGCGCTGACGCGCGACTTCGTGCGCACCGCGCGTGCAAAGGGACTGTCGCCGTCGCGCGTGCTGGTGCGCCACGTGCTGCGCAATGCGCTGATCCCGGTGCTGACGGTGCTCGGCCTGCACATGGGCACGCTGCTCGGCGGCACCGTGCTGATCGAGTACGTCTTCAACTGGCCCGGCTTGTCGACGCCGTTACTGCGCGCCGTCGAAGCGCGCGACTATCCGATGGTGGTCGGCATCGTGCTTACCGTTTCGAGCCTGTTCCTACTGATCAACCTCGTAATGGACATCCTCTACGCCGTGCTCGACCCGCGGGTGCGCGCGTCATGAGGCGGCTGTGGGCGCCGGCTGCATTTGTCGCTGCGATCATTCTGATCGCGCTGGCCGCGCCGTTCCTGCATCTTGCCGATCCGGTCAAGCAGGATGTCGCGCATCGTCTCTCCGGCTCCGTGGCAGGATCGTGGCTCGGGCGCGACGAGTTCGGCCGCGATGTGCTGTCACGGCTGATCTGGGGGGCTCGGACCAGCCTCGCCGTCGCCTTTGCGTCGGCGCTGATCGCGGGTGCCGTCGGCACTGCGCTCGGCCTGATCGGCGGCTGGTTTCGCGGGCTCGGCGAATTGTTGGCGCTGCGGAGCGCCGATATCATCCTGTGCTTTCCGCCGATCCTGCTCGCACTGTTGGTCGTGACGCTGCTCGGCCCTGGCGCCGGCACGCTGATCCTCGTGCTCTCGATCCTCTACGCGCCGGGCTTCGCCCGCGTCGCCTATGCCGAGACGCTGACGGCGCGCAATCACGACTATGTCGAGGCGGTGCGCGCGCTCGGCGCTCCCACCGCGCGCATCCTGTTGCGCACACTGCTGCCGAACATCGCCGGCCCCGTGCTGGTGCAGCTCTCGCTCGCGGTCGCCTCCGCGGTGGTGCTCGAGAGCGGGCTGTCGTTCCTGGGCCTGGGTGTGGTGCCGCCCTCGCCGTCCTGGGGGCTGATGATCCGCGGCGCCCGCGCCACCATGGAGCAGGCGCCGCTACTGCTGCTGTGGCCGTGCGCCGCGCTGGTCACGACCATCCTCGCGATGAATTTGCTGTGCGACGCCTTGCGCGACGCGCTGGATCCGCGGACCGTGACGGCGCAAACAACGCTCCGCCTGATCGATCGCGTCGTTCCCGGGATCGTCGCGCCGGCGCGTACCGATGCGCCGCTATTCGAAATTCGCGACCTCACCCTGAGCGTCGACAATCCAGCCGGCAGTGTTCGCCCGGTCGAAGACGTCAGCCTGTCGCTGCGCCAGGGCGAGACGCTTGCCATCGTCGGCGAAAGCGGCTCCGGAAAGTCGCTCACAGCGCTCGCCGCGATGGGCCTGTTGCCGTCAGCGGTACGCCCGGCCGGTGGATCGATTTGGCTTGACGGCAGCGATCTCTTGCAGTTCGGCGAGCCCGCAATGCGAAAGCTGCGCGGCGGCCGGGTTGCGATGATCTTCCAGGACCCGATGAGCAGCCTCAATCCGGTGCATCGCGCCGGCGACCAGGTCGCCGAGGCGATCCGTGCTCACCGCAGCCTGTCGCAAGGCGCGGCGCATAACGAAGCGCTGGCGCTGTTCCGTCGCGTCGGCATCGCCGATCCCGAGCAGCGGCTTGCCGCCTACCCGCACGAAATGTCGGGCGGCATGAAGCAGCGCGTCATGATCGCGATGGCGATCGCGAACCGCCCGGCGCTGTTGATCGCCGATGAGCCGACCACCGCGCTCGACGTCACCGTGCAGGCGCAAATTCTCGACCTCCTCGCCACGCTGAAGCGCGAAACCGGCATGGCGATGATCTTCATCAGCCACAGCCTCAGCGTGGTCGCCGAAATCGCCGACCGCGTCACGGTGATGTATGCGGGCCAGGTGGTCGAGGACGGCATCGTCGCCGACGTCTTCCGCGAGCCGCTGCATCCCTACACCCGCGCCCTGCTCGCCGCCTCGCCCGAAGGTGACGATCCGCTGATCGGCATCCCCGGCGTCGTGCCGCAGCCGCACGCCTTTCCGGCCGGCTGTCGATTTGCCGCACGCTGCGCTTACGCGGCGCCAGCCTGCAGCGCGGCACCGGTTCCGCTGACACAGCCACGCCCCGGGAGACGGACCCGCTGCATCCGCTGGGCAGAGTTGCCGCAAAGCCGCGAGGCCGCCGCATGACGACGCTGGTCGAGGCAAAGGCGGTGTCAAAGAGCTTTCCCGCCCGCGGCCTGTTTCAACGCGGGCGCACGGTGCAGGCGGTCCGTGAGGTTGATGCGACCGTTGCCCGCAGCGAGACGGTCGGCCTGGTCGGTGAGTCCGGCTCAGGCAAGAGTACGCTCGGCCGCGTCATGCTTGGGCTCACGCCGGCGACACACGGCGCCGTCATGTTCGACGGCAAGCCGCTCGAGAGCCTGTCGGCGAACGAACTACGCCGAGAGCGACGCCGCATGCAGATCGTGTTTCAGGATCCGTTCGGCAGCCTCGATCCGCGCCGGCGGGTCGGCGCGCAGATCGCCGATGGGCTTGCCATTCACGAGCTCGCGCCGCCGAGCGATCGCAACGCCCGCGTCGCGGCGCTGCTCACGAAGGTCGGCCTCGATCCGAGCCACGCCAGGCGCTTTCCGCACGAATTCTCCGGCGGCCAGCGTCAGCGCGTCGGCATTGCGCGGGCGCTCGCCACCGCGCCGGATTTCCTGGTCGCCGACGAGCCGGTCAGCGCGCTCGATGTGTCGATCCAGGCGCAGATCGTGCAGCTCCTGATTTCGCTGCAGGGCGAACTTGGGCTTGCCATGCTGTTCATCAGCCATGATCTCTCGATCGTGCGCCATCTCTGCCACCGCGTCATGGTGATGTATCTCGGCCGCATGGTGGAAGAAGGCCCAGCGCAGCAGCTGTTCACGGCGCCTGCCCACCCCTACACGCGCGCGCTGATCTCGGCGACGCCAAAACTCCGTCCCGCGGAGCGACGCCAGCGCATCCTGCTGTCGGGCGATCCGCCGAGCCCGTCAAATCCGCCGTCAGGTTGTGCGTTCCGCACCCGCTGTCCTCACGCGGTAGCCAAATGCGCCGAAGCGGTTCCGCAACTCAGATCGTTCGGCGACCTGCATGTCGCCTGCCATCGCGCTGAAGAGATCGGCTGACCCTACCGACGACCAAACTTCGATCAACGACAAGGAGCAAAAAATGGCCGGACATACCAACCCGAAGGTTCACATGGGCACGCTGACCGGCGGCGAAGGGCGCGAGCTCTACGCCAGGAACCCGATCATCCTATTGCCGATGGGCAGTCACGAGGACCAGGGGCCGCACGCACCGATGGGCGACTATTTGCTCGCCGAAAAAATCGCCGAGCTTGCCGCGTTGCGCGCCAGCGAACGCGGCGTCCGCACGGTCGTCGCACCGGTGGTACCGTTCGGCGGCGATGATTACTTTGGCGCGATGCCCGGCGGCATCACCATGACGCAGGCAACGCTCACCGTCGTCATCCGCGAAATGATCGCCTCGCTGGAGCGCCACAAGCTGACCCGCGTCATCGTCATCAACGGCCACGGCGGCAATGTCGGCCCGATCGCCGAAGTCGCCCGCGATATCTACCGCGAGCATCGCCGCGTGATCCCGAGCCTTTATCTCTGGCGCATCGGCTACGGCCTGATCCCGAAGATCGTCGGCGCCGAGAAATCCGCAAAGGTCTCCGGCCATGGCGCCGATCCCCTGACCAGCATCGGCCTGCACCTGTTCCCGAACCTGATGCGGCCCGACCTCATCCCGGAAGCCAAGCCGTTGAAGAACGACGCCACGCTCGGCCTGCCGTTCACGGCGTTGGGCGCCGGAAGCTTCGACGGTCACGAGGTGGCGCTGCCGCAGGAATATGACGAGGTCTACAATGCAGGCGTCGGCAAGGGCGATCCGCGGCTGTGCTCGGCGGAAACCGGCGCCGCGCTGACCGAGCAGCTGACGGAAATCTGCGCGCGATTCATAAAACATTTTTCCGATCGCGTTCCGGCTTAGCGCAGCGTTGCGCGTGCTATAGTTCCTCGCCTGCCCTCGGAGTCCGCCATGCCGCTTTCCACGCAGCCCGATTTCATCATCCGCGATGCGTTGCTGATCGATGGCAGCGGCGCGGCAGGCCAACGCGGCGATCTTGCGGTCAAGGACGATCGCATTGTCGCGATGGGCGACCTCTCGCAGACCAAAGCGTCGCGCGAGATTCCCGCGAAGGGGCTTGCGCTGGCGCCGGGGTTCGTCGACACCCACACCCATGACGATCGGGCGCTACTGTCCGATCCGCTGATGGAGTGCAAGATCAGCCAGGGCGTCACCACTGTCGTCGCAGGCAATTGCGGCATCAGCCTCGCGCCGCTGACGATCAACGGTTACCCGCCGCCACCGCTCGACATTATCGGCCGCGAGCCGCAGCAATTCTTTTCGACCTTCGCCGCCTATCTCGACGCGCTCGATCGCGACCCGCCGGCGCTCAATGCCGTGTGCCAGGTCGGGCACTCGACGCTGCGAGTCGGCGCGATGGCGCAGCTCGATCGCGCGGCAACGGACGCGGAGCTCAACGCGATGCGGCGCACGCTCGAACAGGCGCTGGAGCAAGGCGCCATCGGGCTCTCGACCGGCCTCTACTATCCGCCGGCGCAGGACGCGCCGACCGGTGAAATCGTCACGCTGACCAACGCGGTGCGCGCCCAGGGCGGCATCCACACCACGCACATGCGCGACGAAGCTTCGCATCTGATCAACTCCGTCAACGAAACCATCTCGATCGGCAAGGCCTCGGATATCCCGGTCGTGATCTCGCACCACAAGGCGAGCGGCATCCCGAACCACGGCATGGTCGAAACTTCGCTGAAGCTGATCGCGGAGGCGCGCAAGTCGCAACGGCTCGGCCTCGACGCCTATCCTTACATCGCGTCCTCGACGATGCTCGATTCAAAACGCCTTGCGCTCGCGAGCAAGGTCATTGTCACCTGGTCAAAGAGCCGGCCGGAATTTGCCGGCCAGCCGCTGGACGATGTCGCCAAAGCACTGAACTGCAGCCTCGAACAGGCGGCGGAGCAACTGATGCCGGCCGGCGCGATCTATTTCATGATGAGCGAGGACGACGTCCGCCGCGTGCTGGCGTTTCCCTACACCATGATAGGCTCGGACGGCCTGCCGCACGACGAGCATCCGCATCCCAGGCTATGGGGCACGTTTCCGCGCGTGCTCGGCCACTACGCGCGCGACGTCAAGCTGTTTACGCTCGAAGAAGCGGTGCGGCGGATGACCGCGCTGTCGGCGGCGCAGTTCGGCCTGACCGATCGCGGGAGCTTGCGGCCCGGCGCCTACGCCGATCTCGTGCTGTTCGATCCGGCAACGATCGCCGATGCCGCGACCTTCGACAAGCCGAAGACCCCGGCGCGCGGCATCGTCGAAGTGTTCGTCAACGGCCGCTCGGTCTGGCGCGAGGGCCGCGCCACCGGCAACCGGCCCGGCCGCGCGCTGCGACTGCAGCAGCTCGGGGCGATGGGCGGCGGCATGGCGGCGGGGTAGTGCCTATCTCGCGATCGGAGATGCCCGCGGAGCCTCGGCCTCGATCGCCGGCAGCTGCTCGTGATAGATCGTCGCTTCAAACGAGCGCAGCCGCTTGTAGATCGACAGCAAGTCGATGATCGTGCTCCAGGAAGTGACGAGATACTGAAACGAGCTCTTGACCTGCTGGAAAGCCCTGATGATCTGGTTCATCGGCCCAAGCGTAATCGCACCGGCGACAATGGTCGGCCCGAGCAAGAAGTAAGGGACTATGGCGTCGGTCTGCAGATACACGATGCGCCCGATATTGAAGTACAGATAGTTCCAATAGAACCAGAAATAGTTCCCGCGAACGTAGCTGAACAGGTCGTTCAGCTTTGGCGGATCGGCGCGTGCCGGATCATCTTCGCCGTAGACGAGTTCCTTTCGGTAGGCAGCTTCGACACGCTGATTGTGAAACTCGATGCCGGGCAGCCTGATGCCGATCAGCGCCAGCGCGCCGGTGCCGGCGAGCGACCAGATCACCGCCGCAAACACCAGTGGATAGGGGATTGCGCCGACGATCGGCAGCGTGGTGATGCTGCTGGACAATTTGGCAAGCACCGGCAGGAACGCGATCAGGGTCAGGATCGCCTCGATGAAGTTGGCGCCGAGGCCCTCCAAAGTGGTCGCAAATCGCATCGTGTCTTCTTGCACACGTTGCGAGGCGCCCTCGATCTTACGAAGCTGTGGCCAGTTCGCGACGTAATAATCGTTCATCGCCGTACGCCAGCGAAAAATGTAGTGCTGGTTAAAAAACCGCGCAAGCGTGCCGACCACGACCGCCACAAGCGCGATGCTCGCAAACGTTATCAGGTGCCCATTGAATTCCTGGATCGTTACAACTCTCGACTTCGACAACGCAGCCTGAATTAAGTCGTAGAACGGACCAAACCAACCATTGATAATGACACTGACCTGAACCTGGAAATAGGTCGTGAACAGGATCAGCGCCGAGCCAAGGATCGACCACAGCGCTCCACGGATGAGGCTCGATCATCATCCAGGCCCCGGCAAAGAGCGCGACGCAGGCGGCAAAATAAACATCGAACCAGAGCGCCTTGGTCGACCAGAATGCGCCGACGCCGATGATATCAGGCTCGGATGCGCCGAACAGCTCCTTGGCAAAGCGTACCACAGCGCCATCGCCAGTGCGGTCCAAATCAGGACCGAGATGAAGAACACTCTGGGGCGCGGAAAGAACGAGACAAACATGATCAGGCATCCATGCTTTGGTCAGGACAATTCGGTTGAAGTCCCTTTACAGGACGGAGCGCATCGGGCGAAGCGCTGAAACACCCGTCCCCATGAGGATTTACGCCGCACCCTGCCCTAGGCGGAACCCGGCCGCCGGGTGCGGCGCGCGCAGTCGCGCTTCGCCAAACAGCTTTTCGCGATAGGTCGCTCCCGACGCGTACTCGCGCTTGTACAACCCGCGCTCCTGCAACTTCGGCACCACCAGCGCGATGAAATCGTCGAGGCACTCCGGCACCACGGTGCGCGCCAGGTTGAAGCCGTCGACGTCGGCCTCGTTGACCCAGCTCGCAAGCTCATCGACCACCTGGTCGGGATCACCCGTGATCGGGATCTGCCGGCTGCCGAGCACGAAGCGGTCGATCAGCTGGCGCTTGGTCCAGCCGGGTCCGATCGCGCGCGCCATCGCCTCGACATTGGAGCGGATCGCCTGCGAGTCCGAGCCGTCGATTGGTTCGTCCATGCCAAACCGTGCGAAGTCGATGCCGAGCGAGGCCGCGGCATGCGCCAGCGCGCCTTCGACCGACGCGTAGCGTCGATACTCCGCAAGCTTGTCTTGTGCCTCGCGGTTGGTGCGGCCGACCACGACGGTCACGCCCATGAACACCTTGAGCGGCCGCGGCGCCGCGCGTGCCCGCAGGTCGGCGACCAGCCGTCCGACATTGGCCTTGGTGCTCGGATTGACGAACACGCACTCGGCGTGGCGCGCGGCGAACTCGCGGCCGCGATCTGAGGCGCCGGCCTGGTACAGCACCGGGGTGCGCTGTGGTGACGGCTCGCACAGGTGAATCGCATCGATCTTGTATTGCTTGCCGCGATGGGAGATTTTTCGCACCCGCGCGGGATCGGCATAAATGCGGCCGGCGCGGTCGTTGACCACGGCGTCATCATCCCAGCTGCCTTCCCACAGCGCGTAGACCGCCTGCATGTATTCATCGGCGAGATCGTAGCGATCGTCATGTTCCATTTGCGCGTCAAAACCCATCGCGCGCGCGGCGCTGTCGAGGTAGCCAGTAACGATGTTCCAGCCGATCCGCCCGTTGGTCAGATGATCGAGCGACGACATCCGCCGCGCCAGCAGGTAAGGCGGCTCGTAGGCGAGATTGCAGGTGACGCCGAAGCCGAGATGCCTTGTCGCATGCGCCATCGCCGGGATCACCAGCATCGGATCGATCAGCGGCACCTGCACGGCGTTGCGCAGCGAAGCATCCGGCGACTGTCCGTAGACGTCGTAAATCCCGAGCACGTCGGCCAGGAACAGCCCATCGAACAGCCCGCGCTCCAGCAGATGCGCCAGGCCGACCCAGTAATCGAGCGAGCGGTAGTCGGTTGAGCGGTCGCGCGGATGCGCCCACATCCCATGCTGGATGTGGCCGATACAGGCCATGTCGAACGCATTGAACAGCATTTGTCGCATTGTGACGGCTTCCGACAACGGAAGGTGAAGGCTGCCTGAACAGCTGCGTCGTTGCAACGCGGGAATATCGGGGCGTTCTTGGGGTCAGATGTGGTGACCCTGCCCTCATCGGCCAGCGAGAGAGGCGCGTTGCCGCTTTCGTCGTTCGAATACGTGGAGACAATCGATGCCTTCAATCACACGCCGTCGTGTCGCAGCCGTCGCCGTCGCATCGATGGTCGCGCTGATGTCGCTCTCGGCGGATGCATCAGCGAAATCGTCGCATTCGAAATCACGGGCGGCTGCCGCCGCGGCAGCCAGTGCGGCCAGCGGCGTGCTGCAAGGCGCGGGCGCCGGCAGTTATTACTATCCTCCCGCCGGCGGCACGAACATCTATTCCCGCCCCATCAGCCGCGGCAACGTGATCGACAACACCGCGGGCTGGGGCGACGTCGGCGCAAGGTGAGGCGGTTCGAACACTTTCAACTGTCATGGCCGGGCTTGTCCCGGCCCATCTCGCTCAGAGAGGCGGTGCGTCCCTAAGCGGGGTCACCGGCACAAGGCCGGTGACGACAACCAGAGTGCCTCAGCCTGCCTTCGAACTCGCGAGATACGCGTGTTCGAGCCGGCGGTGCAGGTCGGCTTCGCTGGTCGCGGCTTCCAGCACGATCGAGCCGCGCGCCAGCGCATAGACCCGGTCAGCCACGGCAAGCGCCTTGTCGATCAGCTGCTCCACCAGCAGCACCGCGGTGCCAGTTTCGCGCAACCGCCTGACCACATCGAGCACGCGATCGACCAGCACCGGCGATAATCCCGCGGACGGCTCGTCGAGCATCAAGAGGCGGGGCCGCCGGATCAGCCCCTGCGCCACCGCGAGGATCTGCTGCTGGCCGCCGGACAGCGACACCGCACGCTCGCTGCGCTTGGCGGCGATTTCCGGAAACAGGTCGAGCACCTCTTCGACGCGCGCGCTGCGCTCGGCGCGCGGCAGGTCGTAGGCCGACAGCAGGAGATTGTCGACCACGGTCAGCTGGGTGAACACGCGGTGCCCTTCGATGACGTGCGAGAGCCCTGCCTTCACCGCGTCACGCGGATTTGAGCCAGCGAGATCGCGCCCGCCGAACTGCACGCGCCCCGACCACGGCAGCAGCCCGGATACCGCGCGCAACAGCGTGGTCTTGCCGGCGCCATTGGGCCCGAGCAGCGCCACCACCTCGCTCTGGCGCACGGCCAGATCGATGCCGTGCAGCACG
This sequence comes from uncultured Alphaproteobacteria bacterium, assembly GCA_963763485.1. Classification (GTDB taxonomy): domain Bacteria; phylum Pseudomonadota; class Alphaproteobacteria; order Rhizobiales; family Xanthobacteraceae; genus CAWCKS01. The sequence goes on from CAVXOW010000006.1 coordinate 761,873, forward strand.
CCAATCTTGCCATAGCCGCTCGAGAGCCCGGCGACCTCGAGCAGAGCGTCAGCTGCCGAGGTAGGCATTGACCACCTCCGGATGCGCACGGATTTCGGCCGGCGTGCCGGCCGCGAGCTTCTTGCCGAGATTGAGCACCGTGACCTCGTCGCAGACGTCGAAGATCAGGTCGGCATGGTGTTCGACCAGCAGCACGCCGGTGCCGGCTCGCGCGATCGCCGCGACCAGCGCGCCGAGCCGGGTGATCTCTTCGGCCGAGAGCCCGGCCGCCGGCTCGTCGAGCAGCAGGAACGCCGGCCGCAGCATCAGCGCACGCGCAATCTCGGTGAAGCGCAGTTCGCTGTGCTGCAATCGATCGGCGCGCACGGCGGCGAGCCGCTCCAGCCCGACCACGGCGAGCGCCAGCATGGCGCGTTCGCGCAAAGTCGCTTCGTCACGGCGATGGCGCGGCAGCGACAGCAGCAACTCGACGAACGTCGCCTGGCCGTCGATCGTCGCGCCGATCATCACGTTCTCCAGCACCGAGGCCGCGCCAATGATGCGCGGCGTCTGGAACGTGCGCGCGATCCGCATGTGGGCGCGCTGGCTGCGCTCAAGCGCCGGCAACGGCGCGCCGCCAAGCGTCACCATGCCGCGTTTCTGCGCGTAATAACCCGAAATCACGTTCAGCGTCGTGGTCTTGCCGCTGCCGTTGGGGCCGATCAGGCCGTGCACCTGCATCGGCTTGATGACGAGGTCGAGTCCGTCGATGGCGTGAACCGCGCCAAAACTCAGCATCACGTCGCTCAGCGTCAGCGCGCCGGCACTGGTGCGCGTGCCGAGCAGGCGCGGCAGCAGATCGGGACTCGGGATGATGGCTCGGCCGGTCTCGAGCGGCTTGCGATTCTTGAAATCGAGCAGTTCGGCAATACCGCCGGGGGCCGCGAGCACGATCACCAGCAGCAGCGCCGCGTAAAGGAATGTCGACCACGCCACCAGGGGAGCCGCGAACTCAGGCAGCACGGTCAGGAGAATCGTGCCGAGCAGCGGCCCGAGGATCGAGCCGTGGCCGCCGATCAGGATGGCGATGAAGAACAGCACCGACAGGTCGATCGTGAAGGCATCCGGCGTGATGTAGGACTGCAGCGACGCGAACAGCCCGCCGGCGACGCCGGCGACCGCGCCGGAAAACAGGAACACCATTGCGAGCAGCGCGGGCTTGGCGATGCCGCAGGCTTCCGCGGCGACCTCGGCATCGCGGATCGCGGTCAACGCGCGGCCGAACCGGCTTGCCGCGACGTTCCACGTCATCCACGTGCACGCTGCCGCGAGGCCGAAGCAGAAATAGTAGAAGCCCCATTGCGAGTCGAACGGAGGGGGAAACACCGGGCCGGGCACGCCGACGCCGCCGCCGGTCACGCTCTGCCAGGCCAGCGCGATTTGCGTCACGATGGTGGCAAAGCCGAGCGTGGTGATCGCGAAGTAGAAGGTGCGCAAGCGCAGAGCCGGCAGGCCGATAATGAGGCCGAACACCGCGCCGACTGTGCCGGCAATCGCAAGCGCAAGATAAGGCGGCAGCGCCGGCAGCGCATTGCCGGCGGCGAGCACGCTCGTGGTGTAGGCGCCGAGTGTCAGCAGCGCCACCCAGCCGATTGCGATCTGGCCGGCAAAGCCGACCACGAGGTTCAGCCCAGCGACCAGCACCCAGTAGACGCAGGCGCGGGTTGCGATCACGCCCCAGTAGCCCCCGCCGAACAGCGGAAACACCAGGCCGATCACCAGCAAGACCAGCAGCGGCAGCGCGCCGCCCAGGCTGAACGTCGCGCCGAGATTTTTCGTGCGACTCGTCGTTTGGGTCAGCGGCCAGGTCATCAATCACACCCGCCGCTGGATCGCGGCGCCGGCAAGGCCTTGCGGCCGCAGCAGCAGCACCACGATGAACACGGTGAAGACCGCGACCGACGCGAAGATGCCGCCGACCAGAAAGTTTGCTGCCTGCTGGAACAGCCCGAGCAACAAGCCCGCGACCACGGCGCCGCGGTTGCTGCCCATGCCGCCGAGCGCGACGGGAACGAATCCGTAGAATGTCAGCATCGGCGCGTTGCCGAAGAACGCGAGCAACATCTCGCCGCCGGCAAAGCCGGCAAGGGCGCCGATCACGCCGGCGAGCGCGTAGCTCGCCATCCGCAGGCGGCGCTCGGGCAGCCCGAGCGCGCGCGCCGCGTAGGTGTCCTCGGCGATCGCAAGAAACGCGCGGCCGACCAGCGTGCGCCGATACAGGAATTCGAGGCCGACGATGACGACGGCGCATGCCAGCAACGGCAGCCAGAACTGCTGGTCGAAATCGCCGCGTGGAATGTCGATCAGCCGCGGAAACGGCCGCGCCTCGGTCCCCCACTCGATTGCGGTGAACTGCTGCACCATCAGCGCGAGCGCCAGCGTCGACAGCACGTAGAGATGCTGGTCGAGACTTTTCAGCACCGGCCGCACCGCGACGATCTCGGTAACGAGACCGAGCACCATGCCGCCGGCGAGCGCCAGCACGACGCCCGCCGCGACGGGAAGGCCCATCCGGGCGATGAACAGCGAGCCCAGCACGCCGCCGAGCATCCCGAGCGTACCAGCAGTGAAGCTGAACACGCGCGAGGCGGAGTACATCACATTATATGTGATACCGATCAGTGCGTAGATGCAGCCGATCGCTAAGCCTGTAAGGACGATCGATTGGACCATCGGCTTCAGCCCTGCCGCACGCTCGTCTTATCCTTCCCCGCGAAGCGGGGAAGGGGGACCGCCCGAAGGGCGATGGAAGAGGCATTCGGCGATGATGACGGACCACCAGGTATGCGAACGGCTGCGCAGGCAGTTTCCAGCGAGTTGTTTTTTGTTGGCACTCTCACAACGTTCCCTCGGGCCCCCACCACCGTGCTTCGCACGGTCGCCCTCCCCCGCTTCGCGGGGGAGGAAAGTCGCGCGCTCGGCGCGAGCATAGTTTTCACCTAGGCGACTAGTCGGTTCTCAGCTCTACGCCGAGTACCCCGGCGCCAGATTGAACGCACCGTTGTTGAGCGAGTTGGCCTCCACCATCACGACTTCGCTGTCCGGATAGCCGTCGTGCTTGTCCTTGCTGAAGCTGATGTCTCCGTAGACGCCGGGGAAGTTCTTCAGGCCGTTGAGGTAACCGACCAGCTTCTCCGGCTCGGTGCCGACCGCCTTCATGCCCTCCGCAATCATCCGCGGCGAGTCATAGCCAAGCGCGATCCACCAGAGCAGCGTATCGCCCATCTCGATCTTGGCGCTCTTCAGACGATCGAGGAACGCTTTCGTCCGGTCGGTGAGCTTGCCGCCGGGGGCATAGCAGACGTTGCGGAAGTTGTTGGGGTAGACCTTGCCCCAGTATTCCGGCTTCTCCAGCAAGTCCTTGGTCTGGCCGGAGCCGAGCGTGGTCTGGCCGACGATGGGCACGTCCCACGCCATCTGCCCGCGGGTGTTGATGATGCGCGACAGGAAGCCGGCGTTCACGCTCCACGGCATGATCGCCTTCGGCGCCCGACGACTGCATGCGCAGCAGTTCCGGCTTGAGGTCGGGGTTCGCGGCATCGACATTGCCCTGGTAGACAACCTCGGCGCCGATCTGCTTCAGCATCGGCACGTAGGCGTTGACCGATGCGGTGCCATAGCCGGTGGTGTCGCTGATCACAGCGACCTTCTTCTTCTTCAGCACGTCGACGACGTAACGGTTGGCGGCGCCACCGATCTGCTGGTTGGTCGGCGCGTTGCGGAAGCACATCGGGTATTTCTGCGCGTCGGTCAAAGTATCGACCCAGCAGGGATGCACTTGCGGCGTATTGGTGCGTGCCAGCAGCGGCATCACGGCAAGCGACTCGCCGGAATTGACCGGCCCGAATACGATGGAAACCTTCTGGCCGCGGGTCAATTCAGCGGCGCCGTTCACGGCCTTGGTGGGATCGCTCTGGGTGTCGCGGGTGATCATCTCGATCTGCCGCCCGTCAATGCCCCCGGCCGCATTGATTTCCTTCACCGCGAGTTCGATGCCGCGGTTGATCCCGATGCCTGTCGAGGAGCGAGGGACCGGTGAGCGCCGGCAGATAACCAACCTGGATCGGGTCTTTCGCAGCGATCGCCGGTTTTGGAAGACTGCTGGCAAGGGCAGCAGCGCCGGCGGATACAAGAGCTTGACGACGGGTCAGCGACATTTTGATTTTCTCCCTAGAGCGTTTCAGTAACTCCCAAAATTTCTTTGTTTTATTGGATTTTATGCGCCGCATTATAGCGGCGGCTTGGGGCCGCGAAAAGCACCGTAACAGGCGTTTGATTTCGTGGGGCGTCCCACGGCGTCATGCTTTCGTCGTGTGCGACGGCGCGTGGTGCAATCGCAAGGCGTTACAAACGAGCACATATTGGCTTGCGCATCCTCCCCCGCAACGCGGGGGAGGGGGACCATGCGAAGCATGGTGGTGGGGGCACGATGAGGTTCGCAGGATGGAGAGTTCGTACGTCTGCCGCAGCCCCCTCCACCGCCCTTCGGGCGGTCCCCTCCCCCGCGTCGCGGGTGAGGACAGAGCGCACGACGCGCGGCCCCAGCCTACTCCGGCTTCAGCCCCGTAAACTTCACCACCTTGCCCCACTTCTCGGTCTCGGCGGCAATGAACGCACCGAACTCCGCAGGCGTCCCGCCCAGCGGCTCACCGCCGAGATCGGCAAACTTCTGCTTCATCGCAGCATCGGCCAGTGCGGCGTTGATCTCGCTGTTCAGTTTGCCCACGATGTCGGCAGGCGTCCCCTTCGGCGCCGACAGGCCGTACCACTGGCTCGCCTCGTAGCCCGGCACGGTGTCACCGACCTTCGGCAGCGTCGAGAACAGGTCAGCTTGCGACGCCGTCGTGACGCCAAGCGCCCGCAGCTTGCCGGACTTGATGAAGTCGGCCGTTCCCGGCGTGGTCGCAAACAGCACCTGCACAGTGCCCGCAAGCAGGTCGGTCAGTGCCGGCCCCTGCCCGCGATATGGCACGTGCACCATGTTGACGCCGGCCATGTATTTGAACAGTTCGCCCGCCATGTGCGGCGCGCTTCCCGTTCCCGCCGACGCCATGTTGATCTTGCCCGGATTTCGCTTCGCATAGGCGATCAGTTCGGCAACGGAGTTCGCCGGCAGCGACGGATGCACGAGGATCGCCATCGGCACACGAATGATGCCGCCGACCGGCACGGTGTCGCGGAGAAAAACGAAGTTGAGGTTCTCGTAGAGCGTGGCGTTGACGGCGTTCGGCACCGTTGACAGCAGCAAGGTGTTGCCGTCTGGCGCGGCATTCACCACGGTCTCCGTGCCGATATTGCCACCGGCGCCGGGACGGTTCTCGATCACGAAGGGCTGGCCGAGCCGCTCGGAGAGCCAGTGACCGATCAGCCGCGCTGTGATGTCGACGCCGCCGCCAGCAGCGAAACCCGCGACGATCCGCACCGGACGCGACGGATAGTTTTCGGCGCGCGCCAGGCGCGGCCACGTCGACACCGCACCAAGGCTGACGCCGAGGTGCAGCACACGCCTGCGCGAGATCGTTGTCATCACTTGCCTCGTGCCCCCGCGCCCGCTTTTCCGAACGCGCCTGCCTCGCTGAGCGCCGCAAGCCGGCGATCGTCGTAGCCGAGCGTCTTGCGCAACACATCCTTGGTGTGCTGGCCGAGCAGCGGCGCGGCAACGGGATCGACCGTCGGCGTCAGCCGTCATCTTGATCGGCGGTTCGATGTTCGGTACCGCGCCCGCGGTGGGGTGCGGGATCTTGCTCAGCCGGTTGCGCTTGCGCGCTTCCGGTGAATTGAAGCCTTGCGCGACGGTGCGCAGATAGCCGACCGGGATGTTGGCCTTCTTCAGCTTCGCGATCCAGTTCTCCAGCGTATCGCTGGCGAAGATGCTGTCGGCGATCGCGCGCAGCTTGTCCTTGTTGGCGGTGCGCTCCTTGCGCGTTGCGAATTTCGGATCCGACGTGACGTCGGGCCGCTTGAACACCTCATCGAACAGCCGCCGATAGAGCCGGTCGTTGGCGCAGGCCATGTAGAGCGGCCCGTCGGAAGCCTGGTACACGCCAACGGTCGGCGAGCCATTCGGCGAGTTACCGAAGCGGCCCGGATTGTTGCCGCTGATAAGGTAGGCCGTGCCGTAGAACAGCGTCATCGCCATCGCGATGTCGAACAGCGACACCTCGACATACTGGCCGCGGCCGAGCTTGTCGCGCGCGATCAGCGCCAGCAGGATCGCGTTCGTGGCCGTCATGCCGGTCGCGGCGTCAACGATCGGTGGCCCGGTGCGGATCGGCGGCCCGTCAGGAAATCCGTTCAGCGACATGAATCCGCTTTCGGCTTGCGTGATCGGATCGAAGCCGGGACGCAGCGCGAACTCGCCCTCGCGGCCATAGGCCGAGATCGCGCAATAGATCAGCCTTAGGTTGGTCGCCGCAACCGACTCGTAGTCGAGGCCGTATTTCTTCATCACGCCGCCGGAAAAATTCTCGACGACGATGTCGGCCCTGGCGATCAACTCCCGAGCCACCTCGAGCGCCGCCGGATTTGTGAAGTCGAGCGCGATGCCGCGCTTGTTGCGATTGAGCGAGATGAACGCCGCGCTCTCGCCGCCGATCTCGGCGTGATCGTAGGCGCGCGTGTCGTCGCCACCCTCCGGGTTCTCGATCTTGATCACCTCGGCGCCGAAGTCGGCAAGCGTCTGCGTGCAGCTCGGCCCGGCCACGACGCGGGTGAAATCGATGACCAGCAGCCCGTCGAGGACCGTTGGCGCGCCTTGCGGCCGCGGCTTGCGCTCGGGCAGTTCAACTTTCAGAGGCACGGGAGTTTCCTTTTGTTGTTGATTCTTCTCTCCCTTGGCGGCAGTTGTCGTCAAGGGACGCTGTTCATATCATTCGGGCAGACCAAGGCCCTCAATCATCGTTACCCACTTCCTGTTGTCTTCAGGGCGACGCAATGGAGGGTATCGCTCGGAGAGCTGAGAGCGACTCAATGCGGGATGAAGCTGCAATATCTTGTCGACCGCCTCTTTCGTTTCCGCTGCGCGGCCCGCAAACAAGGCGTTTCCCGATAGCAACATTGCGCCGAGAATATCGGTCGGACGGAATGACAGGACCTTTTTGGCGAAAGCCATGCCATCCTCGTATTGTCCCATCAGAAAGCTCGTAAGGGATTGGCCGCGCATCAAATGAGGGACCGTCACGGGGTCAATCGGGTTTATTCGAAGCGCGCGGCCGAACGCGCTGAACGCCCTCTGATGCTCGCCCGGACCAAAGGCCAACATCCAGCCCAGGGCATTCCAGGCTGCCGCATCGTTCGGGTTTAAAACCGTAGCCCGCTCGGCCAACGCTGCGGCGCGCTCGGGATCGCCGGAAAAAAGTCCGATCGGGAATGTCGATTGAGCGAGCACGCGCGAGTCGTCGGGTGCCAGTGTAACGGCCTGTTCGGCAAGGCGTGCTGCCTCAAGCCGCTGCTCAGCCGTAATCGACTGGTTGAACGATGTCTGAAGGTCGAAGATGCATAGCGCGGCAATGGCGTAAGGGGGACCGAAGCTCGGATCGGATTTGATCGATTCGAGATTTTCGCGATAAGCCTCCTCCAGCGACGGGAGGGTCCACTGCAAGCGCAGATGAACTCCGCGCAGGTAGTGATCGTAGCTATCCCAATTCGCCGGCGGCTTGCGTTTGATGCGTTCGACGGCGACCTCGGTCAACTTTGGGGCAATCGCGCCAACCAAACTTGTCGTCACATTGTCCTGAACCTCAAAAATGTCTTCCAGCAAGCCTTCGAACTTGTCGGCCCATATGTGGGCGCCCGTCGCAGCTTCGATCAACTGCCCCGTAATGCGGACACGATTGCCCGCCTTGCGAACGCTCCCTTCCAGCACATAGCGCACGCCAAGCTCACGCCCGACCTGCTTGATGTCAACGGCCTTTCCCTTGTAGGTGAAGCTCGAATTGCGCGCGATCACGAACAGCGACTTGAAGCGCGACAGTGCAGTGATGATGTCTTCCACCATGCCGTCGGCAAAATATTCCTGCTCCGGATCGCCCGACATGTTCTGGAACGGCAGCACGGCGATCGAGGGCTTGTCGGGCAGCGGCAGCGGCTTTGATGTCTCAACGGCGCTTGGCTGCGCGGCGCCGGACTTGGTGCCCTCGGCTGCCGCATAAACGCGCACCGGCTCCTCGATGTTCTTGACCTGTTGCGGCCCGAGATCAGTGAATGCAACCGGCAAGATCTTTCTCACCTGGTCGTAGGTCACGGCCGACACGCAGACGCCGCCGGCTGCGGCCAGTGTTTGCAGGCGCGCCGCGATGTTGACGCCGTCGCCGAACAGGTCGCCGGCGCGCACCATCACATCACCGACGTGGATGCCGATGCGGAAGACGATGCGCTTGTCTGGGAGCGAATTGGCGTTCGCCTCAGCCAGAGCGGCCTGCGCCTCCACTGCACACCGCACCGCGTCGACGGCGCTAGCGAACTCCGCCAGCACGCTGTCGCCCGCCGTGTTCGCGATGCGGCCCCTGTGATCGGCAATGGCCTTGTCGAGGATCGCGCGGCGCTCGGTCAGACCTTTGAGCGTGCCGACCTCGTCGGTGCCCATGAGGCGGCTATAGCCTTCCACATCCGCTGCGAACACCGCGACCAGCCGCCGGCTGACTTCCAATTGCTCTGACAAGGCCTGCCCCAGACCACGACGTCCGACTTGCAACGGTCAATTTAGCAGGAGCGGCTTCGCGGTGTCGGGAATCCGCGGGTCGATAACGGTAAAATAATACCTCAATCGCTAGTCAGGCCCGCTCCCAAAACCTCCACAAATCGGGCGAAAACTGTCGCACGATCAGTAGCTTGCGCGTCACCGGTGGTCACGACACCATGGTGTCTGCAATCTTCTCTGCCGTCATCAGTGTCGGAAAATTGGTGTTGGCGCACGGCACCACCGGGAAGATCGAGGCATCGACCACGCGCAGGCCCTGCACGCCCCTGACGCGGCCCTGGGTGTCGACCACCGCCATCGGGTCGTCGGCGCGGCCCATGCGGCACGAACACGACGCATGCCATACGCCAATCGCGGCCTTGCGCACGAAGGCTTCCAGCGCCTCGTCGTCGTTCATGACGTCGTCGAAGGTGAAGCCTTCGACGATGAAGGTGTCGATCATGTAGCGGCGCAGTGCCGCCGGCCCGTCCATCATCGCTGCTGCGATCGCAGTGATCACCTTGTTCTTCGTGTTGACGACGCCGATCTTGCGCACGCGATCGGAGTACGATGCCGGGAACGGCACGTCGGTCACCGCTTGCAGCGGCGCGCTCATCTGCAGCGTCGCCATCTTGCGGAAGCCGCTCATCAGGCGGTCGAGATCGCGCTTGTCGGACAGCAGATTGAACTCGACGACCGGTTCGGCGCGCGGATCGCGCGAGGCGAGCTTGACCTGGCCGGTCTCCGAATAGGTCTTGTTGACGAAGGTCAGCAACGAGCCGATCTGCGCGCCGACCGCATGCCAGGCCGACTTCGACAGCGCGGCGACGAACATGTCGCCCTTCGGCACGCCTGATAGCCCCGATGAATAACGCAGGCCCACTTGCACGTGGCGCCGCGAGTGCTCGTTCATGCGCGCGCCGCGGCGGATGTAGGACGACAGCGAGATCGACGGGTGATCCATCAGGCGCTGGCCGACGCCTTCAAGGCCGACCAGCACGGGAATGCCGAGCTCTTTCAGATGCCCGACCGGACCGATGCCGGAACGTAACAGATGCGCCGGCGAATGGATCGCGCCGCACGACAGCACGATCTCGCGGCCGCGGAATTCCTGCTCCTTGCCCTCGACCAGCGCCTTCACACCAACGCAGCGCGTGCCTTCGAACAGCAGCTCCTTGACCTGCGTGTCGGTCGAGATCGTCAGATTGGTGCGCTTGCGCGTGTCGCGATCGAGATAACCCATCGCGGCGGAGACGCGCTGCTCCGCCTCATTCGAATGCGTCACCGGGAAATAGCCTTCGACGAACTCGCCGTTCTGATCGGGCAGGAAATTGAAGCCGGCGAGCTTGCAGGCGTCGGCGACAGCCTGCGCGTGCCTGGTCCAGTGCGCTTGCGGAATGCGGCGCACCGCGATGCGGCCGTCCTTGCCGTGATACGGCCCGTCGAAGTCGAGATCGCGCTCGACCTTGCGGAAGTAAGGCAGCACGTCGTTCCAGCCCCAGCCCGCGGCGCCGCGCGCTTCCCACTCATTATAATCTGTCGGCGCGCCGCGATTGGCCATCTGGCCGTTGATCGACGACCCGCCGCCAAGCACGCGCGCCTGCTCATATTTCCGCAACGGCGGCCGTTCAGCGTGCGGGTTGTTGTGGCTCACGACCTGCGTGGTGACGCGCAGTTCGGTCCAGTGGAAACGCGGATCGAAATAGGCCGTGCCGGAGTAGCTGTCGCGGATCTCGGGCGGCTCGTTGCCGGGCGGGGTGTCCTGTCCTGCCTCGCAGAGCAGCACCTTGTTTGCGCTCTTTGCGGACAGCCGGTGGGCGAGCACCGAGCCGGCCGAGCCGCCACCCACTATAATAATGTCGTACACGCTGCGTACCTCCCGTCTTTTTTGTGGAAGGTAGCGCGCTTTTGTCCGCCGCTCTAGCCGCCCTTTCCGTCGTCGAGGCTGACAATGACCGCGGCGTTGGCAATCGTGATGGCGTCACCGCCGCTCGCATCGGGAATGTCGAGCCCACCCTTGACCGCGGTCACAGTGACTTTGCCGTAGGGCAGTTCCTTGGCCACGGCCGCCGTATCGACGGCATCGGGGTTTGGCACGCCGATCGTGACGTCGACGATCATGTCGTGCGGGGTCTTGCCCAGCATTCGGACAAAGCCGAGGCTGGAATGGCGGATGGCGTCGGAGACCGCACGTTTTGCGGCCTTGGTGGCATCGCGGCCGTGAACGTCGACGCCCATGCCCATTTCGGTGATACAGCGCACGCGTGCCATGGTGATCCTGCTGCTAAAGAGATTAACGTTCGATCCTGGCTGGGGCGGGAGAAGCCTCATTGGGAAGCATTTTGCAAACTTTTCAAACCATTAGCCAGACGTGAAAAGCGCAGGTACCGACAGAAATACCGCCAATCTTGATTGCTGGTTCTGGCCAGCTTTTCAGGCATCAACTTGGCGGAGGTCGGTCAATGCAGCGAAGTTGCCGGCCGTCAGAAGGCAGTCAAACTCGCGCGCAATCCTGCGGCAAGCGAACGGCTGCCGGATGCTCGTGAGACTGTTCGATCAAGCTCTTGATGGTGTGGGCGCAGCGCCCGCACTGCGCGGGGCGGCCGAGCGAGGAGTAGATGCGACTTATGCGCGGGCGCTCGACGCTTGCAGCGATCACGGCCCGAACTTGCGCGTCGCTGAAGACGTTGCAGGAGCAGACGATCATCGCCGCCTCCTAGCTCATGGCCCGGACGGTGATGGCGAGCAGCAGCAGAGCGCTTAACGCGCCGCACCATGACGTCACCAGGGCGAGGAACGCGGTGCGCGACATCTCTGCGCGATTCGGGCGGAGCGTCGGCGCGCGCCAGTCGGGATCAACGAAGCAGTCGGTTGCGAGGCGGGTCCACATCGGTTGTCTCCTCATGCGGGCGTCGGCTTGCACCCGATCATTGATGACAACCGTAGCTGCGGCCCCGATCCCACGTTTGACCGGATGGGACAGGCGATTTTACTTTTCGGGACAGGACCTCAAATCGCCGCGCGTCAACCGAAGAGCTCAATATCCCCAGGACACGCCGCCATCGACGGTGACGGTGGTGCCGACGACATAGTTGCCGGCCTTGCTCGCCAGGAACACGGCAGTGCCGGCGATATCCTCCGGCCGGCCGACGCGCTTGGCCGGAATGTGGTCGTCGTAGAACTCCGGCGTGTCGCGCGCGATCCGGTTCATGTCGGTCGGAAACGCACCCGGTGCGATGGCCGAGACGACGATGTGATCTTCGATCAATTGCATCGCCATCTTCTTTGCCAGATGCAGCACGCCGGCCTTACTGGCGTGATAGGAATAGGTCTCCTGGCGATTGACGAAGAAACCGTCCACTGATGCGATGATCACCACCTTCGACGGCCGATCCGCCGTCGCCTTCGCCTTCAGAGCGCCATGCAGCGCCTGGGTCAGGAAGAACGGCGTCTTGACGTTGAGGTCCATGACCTTGTCCCAGCCATTTTCCGGGAATTCCTTGAACGGTGCGCCCCAGGCCGCGCCGGCGTTGTGCACGAGAATGTCGAGGCCGCTCTCCTTCGCAAGATAGGCCGCGGCGAGCTTGCGCGCCCCATCGGCGCCCGCCACATCGATGGCAAGCGGGATGCAGGGGCCGAAGGCGGACAGCTCTTTGGCCGTCGCCTCGGCTCGCTCGGCATTGCGGCCGGAGATATAGACCTTCGCGCCCTGCTCCAGGAAACCTTGCGCGATCATCCTGCCGATCCCGCGCGTGCCGCCGGTGACAAGCGCGGTGCGGCCCTTGAGCGAGAAGAGGTCATTCATCATCACGCGGACTCCTGGAGTTAAAGCGTTTCGATCAGGTGCGATAGAACGGCTTGTCGCCGGCGACGGTGACGCGAAGGCCGTAGCGACGGTGCGGGAAGTAGTCGAACAGCGCGTGGTGCTGCGTCGAACGATTGTCCCAGAACGCCACCGAGTTCGGCTGCCAGCGGAAGCGGCACATGAACTCCGGCGTCTCGAGGTGCTCGTAGAGCATGTCGAGCATGGCTTCGCTCTCGTTTTGCTTGAGCTGGACGATTCGCGTCGTGAAACCACGATTGACGTTAAGCGCCTTGCGGCCGGTCACCGGATGGGTGCGCACCACCGGATGCTCGAAGCGCGGATAGGCCTTGTCGGCGCGGTCGGTTGCCTTGACCCGATAGCCGTGCGCCTTGGCGCTGTCGTGGATCGCGGTCATGCTCTCCAACATGCTTTTGATCGGCGGCGACAGCGCTTCGAACGCCGCATACATGTTGGCGAACATGGTATCGCCGCCGCCGTCCGGCGGCACGGTGTGCATGTGCAGGATCGAGCCCATCGGCGGCTCTTCATCGCACGAAACGTCGGTGTGCCAGACTTCGCCGGCAACGTGCTTCGACTTCTCGTCGGCCTTGATCACCAGGATCTCCGGGTGTTCGGGCAGCTCCTGCGGCGCATTCGGGTGAACGTGCAGCTTACCGAAGCGGCGGCCGAACGCCTTGTGCTGATCGATCGTCATCTTCTGGTCGCGGAAGAAGATGACCAGGTTCTCCATCAGCGCATCATGCACCTCCTGGAATTGCTGGTTGCCGAGGTCTTTTGACAGGTCGACACCGAAAATCTCGGCGCCGATCACCGGGTTCAACTTCCGCACTTCGATGGTTTGGTAGGCCATGGGTGTTTGCTCCTTGAGACTTGATTAGTCGAACGTCAGAACGATCTTGCCGACGTGGCTGTCCTTCTCGGCGAAGTCATGGGCTGCGGCGATATCGGCCAGCGCAAATGTCTTCTCGATCGGCACCTTGATTGCGCCCGATGCAAGGTGCGGCAGCAGATCGCTCGCACAGGTCTCGATGCCGCCCAGCGTCTGCTCGCGCGAGCGCGCCCTGAACGACACGCCGATCAGTTTCAGGCCGAAGAACGACAGCCGATCCATGTCGAGTTCGCCGATGCGCCCGCCCATGCGGCCGATGTTCACCAGCCGCCCGTTCATCGCCATCACCTTGAGGGTCTCGGCCAGAGCAGGGCCGCCGACCGTGTCGATCACGAGGTCAACGCCCTTGTCACCGGTGGCGGCCTTCACCGCGGGTCCCAGCGGCTCGTCCGGTGTGACAACGGCGTGGGTCAGGCCGAGCGGCGTGACCTTGTCGAGCTTGGCGCGATTGCGCGAGGTGCCGATGATGATTTTGGCGCCGAGCGCCTTGGCGATTTGCACGGATGCAATGCCGATGCCGGAGGCCGCCGCATTGATCAGCACGGCCTCGCCCGCCTTGAAACCTCCTGCGGTGACAATGGCATCGTGGGCGGTGATGAAAACGTTCGGGAATGCCGCCGCTTGGACCCAGCTCAAGTTCGCAGGCACCGTCATCAACGCGCGCGGTTCGACCACCACGTAGTCGGCCTGCGTCGCCGCGCCATGACCCATGACGCGCTGGCCAACGCTCAATCCCGCAACACCATCGCCAAGCGCGGCGACTTCGCCAGCGAATTCAACACCGCCGATATAGGGCGCGCCCTTCAGCGCGGCGTGGCGATACAAAACCTCGCCGCGATTGAGGCCGGACGCCCTGACGCGCACCAGGACGCGGCCGGGTGCAACGTTCGGCGTCTCCACCTCGCGGATCTCGAGACGGCCCCCGCTCGGACCCGGCACAACGAATGCAGCGCGCATCTTAGCCTCTTGTTAGGTCTTGATGGTGGCACGCAGCATCTTGCGCGGATCGCGACCGTAGTCGGCGACCGCATAGTGCTGCGTCGAATAATTGTCCCACATCGCCACGGTGCCGGGCCGCCATTTGAGCCGCACCTGATATTCGGGGATGCCCGCTTGCGCGAGCAGGTAGTTCATCAGCGCGTTGGCCTCGAACGCGAAATCCTGGCCGTAGCGCACGTCTTCGAAATTGTAGAAATTGGTGAAGTGGGTGGTGAACGCCTGATTGACGAATAGCAGCTTCTCACCGGTCTCGGGATGCTCGCGCACCACCGGGTGATCGACCGACGGCATGTTGGCCGCAACCGCGTGCCGTTTCTCGATCGGCAGCTGGGCGGCAAACATGTGCTCGGCGTCGTGGCGCGCGTAGAGCCCACCGATACGGGACTTGATCCGCTCCGGCAGCATTTCGTAGGCCAGCGCCATGTTGGCCCACATGGTGTCGCTGCCGGTCTCCGGGCAGGCCTCGCAACGCAGCACCGCACCTCGCGTCGGCGTCTGCAGATACGACAGGTCGACGTGCCAGATGTTCTCGCGGCTCGCTTTCTCGACATGGTTCGGCTTGCTCGGGTCGAGATTGCGGTAGAGCGGCAGCAGCATCGGCGCTTCCGGATGCATCGGCAACGTCGGATGCGCCTCGAGCTCGCCGAACTGCGCGGCAAATTCCTGCTGCTCCATCGGCGTGATGTGCTGGTCACGGAAGAACAGCACCTTGTGCTGCAACCAGAGCGCCCTGATCTCGGCAGCCAGCGCCGGATCCTTCGCAACATCGGCAAGGCTGACGTTGCTGATCTCCGCGCCGATCGCCGGCGTGCTCAACTCGACCTTGATGGAATGCCGCCGAATGGAACTCCGCACGATCGCCGGTGTCTTGCGGATCGCATGCGGGATGCCGAGTTGGGCCATGTTGCTCTCCCGGAAACGAGACTCCGTGCAGCCTCGCGGCCGCAGCGCGTCTCCTGTTGTCATTTCAAAGTTGGCTTGCACGGGCAGTTGCAGACGCATTGTTCTCCCCGATCACGCCGGCGACGAGGAAAAGTTTTGACAATTCCATTCAGTGGAATTCAGAATGAGCCATGCGCCGTACGCCGACCACGCGCCGGGGGAACTCAGCCGCGGCAAAGCCGCAAGTCCTGCTCCGTGGCCTCGCGGTGCTCGAGGCGCTGAACTGGCGGCCGATCAGCAGCGTCGACCAACTCGCCACGCAAAGCGGCTTGCCGAAATCGACGATCGTGCGCGTGCTGCGAAACCTCGCTGCCGGCGGCTACGTGCAACAGCTACCGCGCCGAAAGGGCTATATGCTCGGTGAGCGCGTGCTCAATCTGTCGAGCGGATTTCGAAGCCGCGACACTGTGGTCGAGGCGGCCCGGCCCCTCATCACGGCGTTCACAGCCCGGCACAAATGGCCGGTCAGCCTCGCGACCCTGGAGATCGACAGTATGCGGGTGCGTGTCAGCTCCGGTGCCGACAGCCCGTTCGCGACCTCGACCGATCGCGCCCGCCTCAACCGTCGCGTTCCATTGCTGGTGTCGGCGCACGGTCGCGCCTATCTAGCATTTTGCCCCGAAGACGAGCGCAACATTATCCTGTCGCTGCTCAGGTCCTCGTCGCGCGGCGACGATCTCGTGGCCCGCGACGAACACTTCGTGCGGCCGCATCATGAGCACGATCCGGCGCGCGGGCTACGCGATGACTGCCTCCATGCCGGATGAACCGGCCATCGGGCTTTCGGTCCCGGTGTCGTCCGGCGATCGCGTACTTGCGACGATCTCGTTGCGCTACCTCGGCAAGGCAATGCCGGAGGCCGAGGTCGCCAAACGGTACCTCGCACCCCTACGCGCGCTCGCAGCTGCGATCGCGGATGCGGCCGGACGACGGACCAGCGCCGGCTAGCGCAGCGAGCGGCTTCACGCTGGCAATCGATCTCGAGGCCTGTCCTCGCGACGACACGATTTGAGCCCCGGCACGCACCGAACCCTTGATCGCCGAAAAGGTCTTGCCCTCGCGCGCCAGGTGCCGGTGGACGGTGCGACGGTCGATGCCCAGGCGCGCTGCGACCGAATCCGCCGAGCAGAGGCCTGACGGCAGCATGGTGTAGGTGCCTTCGCGGACGCTGGCGGTTGCATTGGGGTTTTGCTCCCGCAACAATCAGGAATTCCTCCGATCTGCCGAATGGAACCATCGGCAGTAGCCAATGTCCTGTCGTCGTCCTGGCGACTTCGGGGATGTGGTCATGGCCATCAACGCGATCCTTCCAGAGAAAGGCCGGGATCTTCGGCTCGACTTGTTTCGCGGTGTCGCCAACTGGTGGATCTTCCTCGACCACATTCCGAACAACGTCCTGAACTGGCTGACCATCCGCAACTACGGCTTCTCCGACGCCGCCGATCTGTTCGTGTTCATCTCCGGCTATACCGCGTCGTTCGTCTATGCGCGCGCGCTGCTGGAGCGCGGCTTCGTTGTTGGCGCAGCAAAGCTGTTCAGGCGCTCGTGGCAGCTCTACGTCGCGCACGTGCTGCTCTTCCTGGTTTTCATCACGGCCGTCGGCCTCGCGGCGCAACGTTGGAACGAGCCCTCGATCATCAATGAGCTCAATGTCGCCGGCGTCATCAACAATCCGATCCAGACCGTGTTCGAAGGCCTGATTCTGAAGTTCAAGCCGGTCAATTTCGACGTGCTGCCGCTCTACATCGTGCTGATGTTGCTGTTCCCCGTCGTGCTGTGGTGCATGCTGCGCCAGCCCGACATCATGATGCTGTGCTCGATCCTGCTCTATCTCGCTGCCCGTCATTTCGGCTGGAACCTGCCGTCGTATCCGTCGGGCCACTGGTATTTCAACCCGTTCTGCTGGCAGATCCTGTTCATGTTCGGAGCCTGGTTCGCATTGGGCGGTGCCCTCGGCGCGCAACCGATCATTCGCTCGCGCGCACTGATCGTCGTGGGGGGCGCCTATCTTCTGTTCGCGCTGGTGATGACGATGGCCGGTCGATTTCCCGAAGTGGGACACGACGTCTTCCCGGACTGGCTTTTCAATGCCTTCAACCCGAACGACAAGACCAACCTGGCGCCTTACCGCGTCGTCCATTTCGTGGTGGTCGCCTTCATGATCACGCGTTTCCTGCCGCGCAACTGGCCCGGGCTGGAGTGGAAGATTTTTGATCCGGCGATCGCCTGCGGCCAGCACTCGCTCGAAGTATTTTGCGGCGGCGTGTTTCTTGCGTTCGCCGGGCATTTTGCCCTGTTGTTGCACCCGGGTCCGAGCATGCAGATCACGGTCAGCCTGGTCGGCATCGTGCTGCTTTGCGCGATCGGCTATTACAAGCGCTGGGCGGATCAGCTCGAAAAATCTCCACCGCGTCTCGTGGAAGACGGCGGGAACTCGAAGGCCGGGAGCCAGCGTTCTCAACGCCCTTCGCGGCAGGCTCGCCTGACGCAATCAAACCTCATCCGCTCGCGCCAAAATACCGAAACCGCGTCTGCGTCCACCAGTCCGATCCGATCGCGTTGAGGACGCTGATCGAGATCGACTTCCGGAGCGGGCTGCCGGTCGGGACCGCAAACGCGTACGTTTGTGGTTCAAACATCGAATCGAGAAGCTTGATGGCAAAGGGATGGTGCTGTCGCACATTCCACGCAAGCAGCGGGCGGTCATAGACGAAAGCGTCGAGTTTGTCGGCCTTCAGGTCATTCAGGCCATCAATCGGCTTCGTATAGCCAACGAACTCGACATGCATGCGCGCCAGCGCATCCTCGGACGTGGTACCGGCCACCGTTCCAACCCTCACGGCAGAAAGTTCATGCACATCATTGATGGCCTTTTGCAGCTGCTTCATGGTCAACACCGAGGTGACGCTTGCGGTGAAGACTGCGAGCGCAATAATCGACGTGACCATCCAGAACACGGCGATGATCCGCCCCGGCACGGTTTTTGGTCCGCCCACGCTGCCGGACCGCTAAGTCATGGCAGTGGCGGACCACCAGACACCCGATGCGAGGCCCCTCGACCCGCCGGCAAAATCGACATTCGTACGTCGTTCCAGCAACCAGACAGCCAACCCGGTCGTTAGCGCCAGTCCTACAAGCGCACCAATCGCCTGCAGAAATCCAAATGACGTCAGCGTCTTGACGACGGGCGTCCAGCTGATTGCCGCCTCGGTGCGGACCGCGACGCCAAGTCCGGTCGTGAAGAACGGCTGCGCAAAATCAACGTTGCGTTCGCGGTCTGCCGTGACCGTCAGCGCAGCAACGGCCACATCGACCTGTCCGGCCCGCGTCCTCTCGAGCAACGCTTGCACGGTTGGTTCTTCGGCGAACCGGTATTGAACATGCAGGTCTGACGCGACCCGCTTCCAGAGCTCAATGCTGATTCCGCTCCAGCTCCCATCAGCCTCCTTCATGGAAAACGGCGGAGCTTCCTTCACTCCCACAACGATCGTGCGCGTTGTCAGCTCGTGCATGAATTCGTCGTCCGCTGCCTGCGCGCCGGTCAGGGGCTGCACGGCGAACACAATGGCGAGCAGGCAGGTGCAAGGGCTCAACGTTGCACGCATCGTTGACTCGGACCGCGGTTATCGACCACGGCAAAATCGGAGATTGATTTCGCCGCGACTATCGGGACTTCCCCCGTCTCTGCTCCGCGACTTGCCTGAGCCCGATCATTCAACTTCGATGAAAATTAGTCGCTCGCTCGCATCTCATTCGCGCGAATTTGGCAACTGAGCGTAGTTCAGTGAGTGCGAGGATCACACTTCGATAGGGGCGGGTTCCGGGCGTCATTCCCGGAGCATGGACTAGGTAATAAGCGAAGCCGGCACTCAGTGCTGTCGGACGGGGATTTCCATGAGAGGGACAACGGCCATCGGCGAAGTTGGCGCGAGCCAGCTTTTCACCAAGGGCAGACAGCGCAGGCAGATAACTGTCCTCGTCGCATTCATCATGGTCGGCGCCGCGGTGTTCGGCCTCTGGCAATCCTATCTCGGGTTCGTGCACAGGCGGCAGACACTCGAAAGTAACACCCTGGAGCGCGCGCTGGCATCGGCACGCATCGTCGATCGGGAGACGTCGGCGGCTGGGCACCTGCTTCGAAGTCTCTCGACATCACCGGCGCTGGCGAAGGGTGACCTCGCGACCTTCTACGAACAAATGCGCGCCGCCGCGCCAAGGCATACGTGGTTGATTTTGAATGACGCCACCGGTCAGGTCCTGAACACCTCACGCCCCTACGGCTCGCCTCTCGCCGCGGCCACCAACTACGACTGGGTGCACGATGAGAGCGTCAACGAAATTCGCAAGCGGCGCTCGTGGATATCGAACCGCTTGTACGGCCCGATCTCGCGCGCTTACAGCGTTGCAGTAAGCGCGCGCATCGATGGAGCCGACGGCGAGATGAAATACATTCTCTCGCTGGTCATGGCAGATCCCGAGTTGCGCGCGCTCGACGGGCAGTACCGAAAACCGGGTGATATGCCCGTCAACGTCTATGACCGAAAATTCGACCTGATCGTCGCGGGCGAAACCGGCACTGAGTTCGATCAATCCGATATTGCCGCCGTTCGTACACACGTTCAGCAAGGCCAGCGAAGCGGCACGATTCACGCCGGCGGGCTATTCGAAACATCACGGTTCACAGCCTTTGCTGTAGCGAGCGATTCCGGCTGGACTGCGATCGCCCAAGCCGACCTGTCACTGCTGGGTGACTTGCCCGGTTCATTGCACCTTCGGCTCGTCGGCTTCGGAGTGTTTTCGTTGCTTCTGATGGGACTTGGTCTTGCTCTTATCGTGAACCGATGGTTTGGCCTGCCGTTTGAAATCCTCAAACGCGCATCTGATGAAGCCAAACAGCGTCATCGGACATACTGGGAGCAAAGCTGCGAGGGCCTCTACATGCTGAACGTCAGCCCCACTGGCGGCTTCAGCTACGAGGCGATCAATCCACGGCTCGAAAATTGGGTCGGCCTGTCGAACGAAGAGGTCCGCGGCAAATCTCCTCATGAGCTCCTGCCCACGGCTATGGCCGACAACGCCGTAAGAAACTATCGGCGGTGCGTCTCTACGGGACGCTCCCTGCAGTTCGAAAATTCGCGTGAGAGTGGGACCGTGAGAACATGGGAAACCACTCTCACCCCCGTCTTCGGTCCCAGTGGAAAGGTCGTCCAGTTGCTCGGTCGAAGCAACGACATTACCGAGCGCCTCAAAATGCAGCGGCGGTTGAAGGATAGTGAAGAACAACTGGCCGCGGTCGCAAGGGCCGTGCCCGGCATTCTGTTCGTGGCGACTGCAGACGGCACAATCGGCTACTTCAACGATCAATTGGCGCAGTACGCCGGCGTTCCAGAGAATCCATCCGAGCCGATCAAGCTGACGTCGCTGGTGCATCCGGATGACCGACGATCGGTTGTTACGGCGTCGGCGCGAGCGGCCGCAAAGCCAGAACCATTCTCGATCGAATGCCGGATCTGCTCGGCGACCGGCACCTACCGCTGGTTCCTCGTTCGGGCGGCGCCTGTGCAAGATGGCGATGCCATCAGATGGTTCGGCATCGCGACCGATATCGACGATCGCAAGCAATTGAGCGCCGCGGTCGCCAATTCACGTCGGCGCCTGCAGCGCATCCTCGAGGGCATCAGCGATTGCTATTTCGCGATCGACCGGCAAAGCCGGATTGTCGCGCTGAACACACGCGCCGCGGACTGGTTCGGGCGACCGGCCGATTTGCTGATCGGTGTCGACTACAGAACGCTCGGCCAGATGACTCCTAGTTCCCCCGAATTCAAGCTGCGCCAGCCGTTTCACGCCGCGGTCGAGGACGTCATCACGCGCGGTGTCCGAATACAGGAAGAATTGCCCTCGAAGATGTACGCAGGTCGATGGATCGATATCCAGGCCAGCCCCGCTGACGAAGGCGCCGTCATCCTGTTCAAGGACATCACCGATCGGAAACTGAGCGAGCAAAGAGCCGCGCAATCGCTCGGACTGATCCAGTCCTCGCTCGATGCGCTAACGGCACGCGTCGCAATTCTTGATGGCAGCGGCTTTGTAATTGCTGTCAACAAGACATGGCAAACCTTCAATACCGGCAAGCCGCAAATGAACCCAGGCTCGAACTACAAGGAGAGCTGCGAGGTCGCAAACCTTCGCGATGCTCTGATCCGGGTTGTCAACGGTCACAGCGGTATCAAGCTGACATACGACCTCGCGACCGACTCCGGCAAACGCTGGTACCAAGTCACTGTTGCGCCGTTCAAGCAGACGAATTTCTCGCGCATCGTCGTCGCGCACGAAGACGTGACGGAAATCGTCAAGACCAGGGAATCGATCGCGGACCTCCATGGACGGCTGATCTCGCTTCAGGAGGAGGAGCGTCAGCGCATCGCGATCGAATTGCATGATTCGACGGCTCAATATCTTGTCGCTGCCGGACTGAATCTGGTCGGGTTACGGAATGCAACGCGCACGATCGATGGTGTGAGCGCACTCTGCGACGAAATCGACGACCTCATCAATTCCGCATTGAAGGAGTTGCGCGTCTTCACCTATCTGCTGCACCCGCCTGCCCTCAGCCGCGATGGACTGAAAACGACACTCGAACGATTTGTGGCCGGCTTCCAGAAGCGTTCTTCACTACTGATCGATCTTGTTGTCGACGATGAGGTCGAGAGCCTGCCATTCGAGTTCCAGCGGACAGTTCTGAGGATCACGCAAGAGGCTCTTGCAAACGCTCATCGGCATGCCGCGGCGAAGTCAGTCGATATCAAAATGACGATACAAGATGACAAGCTTCGGTTGGTCGTTTGCGATGACGGACAGGGAATGCCACACGTATCGATGGACGAGTTGGCAAAAGGGCTGCAGCTTGGGGTCGGCATCGTCGGAATGAAAACTCGAACCGATCAACTTGGCGGCGAGATCGAGTTTGTGACAAATTCGAGCGGGACAACTGTCATCGTCGTCGTCCCGCTTCCTGACATCGTCAGGAGACAGTTGCGGGCTCCAGCGGACAAGAGAGTTGCGTTGGCCATCCACTGATGGACTTGAGCAAGGCATACTGCCCCAACTCGATGGCTGAAATCCATGGCTGAACTCCATAGCTGAGCGAGATAGATCGGCGCTGAGTACTGATAGAACGGCGTCCACTGGACGCTGTGAATTCAGGCAGATTTCAACGAAAGAACCCACAACACGCCACAATTGCAGGTTGGACTACCTTCACGTGTGAACGTCGGCAATTCGGGGACAGCCGGGTCCTGCCGCGTGCGCTCGCAAAACAGCGTCAGTATCCCTGACTGGTAGGGGAATTCCGTCCCGCGAATTCATGGTTTCCGCGAATTCACGCGCTGACGAAACAGACCTATTAGCGAAGGGTTCTGGCAATCGAGGCTCACCAAATCGGGGCCACCGCAGATGGCGCCAAAGCGCATTTTAATCGCCGACGATCACGAAGTCGTCCGTTCGGGACTGCGTTCAATCTTGCAGACCCGTGAGGGCTGGGAAGTCGTGGCCGAAGCGGACAACGGCAAGGACGCCATTACGCTGATCGCCGAGAAAATGCCTGATGTGGCAATTATCGACTACTCGCTTCCGCTAATCAACGGCGTGGAAGTGACGCGGAGCGTCAAGGCCCGGCAGTTGGATACACAGATTCTTATTTTTACGATGCATGACAACGACGCTCTGGTCAGGGAATCATTCAAGGCGGGGGCGCGGGCGTTCCTGTTGAAATCCGAGGCGAAGCGACAGCTCACGGCGGCAGTCGAGGCGTTGCTGGCGCACAAGCCATATTTTACCGGCATCGTCTCCGAAAAGATGCTGGCGAGCTATCTGTCGACAAATGCGGCGCCAATGGTGTCGTTGTCGCCGCGCGAGCGCATGGTCATCCAGCTGATTTCAGAGGGTCATAGCAACAAGGGCATGAGCAAGGTCCTCAATCTGAGTGTCAAGACCATCGAGACCCATCGCGCCTCGGCAATGCGCAAGCTGGCGGTAAGATCGACTGCCGAACTCGTCCGCTATGCAATCAAGAACATGCTGATCGAACCCTGAGACCTGCCGGTTTGGACATTCCGTGTGTCCACTGACGGCCGCAACTCGGCTTTTGGCGTGCCCGGCTGGTCGGTGCACCTCATGAATCAGACCGGCCCCGCCGCGCCCCTCACGCAACGAAATCCGATGTGATCTGCTGCCGCATCGATCGGTTGAGCATGCGTTCGACCGTCGTATCGCAGACCGCAAGCCCGGCTGCGGAAGCAGGAGCCGCCCTTCAACAGCTTTCGCGGAATGAAAAGGCTTTGTAGAGTCCGAGCTCGTCTCATTGCCGGGACACTCGGGAACGCAGCATGATTTCGGCAAATCGCCCGCGGCGCCGGGAAGATACCAATCGACCGTCCATTCCCAGATTCCGTTGGTCAGCCCCTCGAGACCGTAACCACCTTGCGCCGCGAACTCCCACTCCGCCTCGGTCGGCAGCGCCTTGTGCACCCAGGCCGCATAAGCCTCGGCGTCCTGATACGTGACGTGCACGGCTGGACGATTGTCGTCGAACGGTTGATCGGGAACACCGACGCACCTGGAGCCCCGCCAGTTCGCCTCCCGGCTGAATGCCCAGCATCTCCCCGAGATCGCTGAGCGGGATTCTGCCCCAATAAAAACGAGGGAGCCCGGCCCGGCGTCATCAACGGCACTCTCCGCGCGCGTCACATAGCCGGTTGCCGCAACGAACTCACTGAACCGTCGGACGGTCACCGGCGTTCGATCCATCCAGAAGCCGGTGACGAACGCATGCACCATCGCACCTTGTCGGTCGCAACCCTGATGGCGCCGCATGTGGAACGACCCACCAGGAATCCACACCATATCCTCCGGGGAATCGACAGTCTTGAAACCGCCGATCATCAGAGCTGCTCCGTCGCGAATCATTGCGACGGTCTCGGCTGCGGAAACGGTTTTCATGAAACGCGTCTATCCTGCTCTGTTGTCACGCTTCCGTCATTAAACGACACGCTCTCGTGCACCGGCGTCGCTCAACCCGCGGTCCAGTTGGCCGCCGGCGAGGCCACAACGAGTGGAACTCATCAAATCGTCTCCAACGCGCTCTGACAGCGACGCTCACGCCGTCGCCAGAGGTGTCACAACGAATTGACGTCACGTCAGCCCGGAGGCCGACAATTCCTAACAGGCGCGCGAAGAACACTTGATGAGGAAAAACCCCGATAGCGCGGCGTGGGACGCCGTAACGTGCGGACGCATTGGCGCTGACAAGGCAGCGTCGATGTCAGCCGCGCAACTGCAGGCATCTATCGCAATCAAAATTTCCCAACGCTTTCCTGCCGGTACATCAAGGCAACACCCGGCTTGAGATACGGGTTTTGCCCTATGGCAAAATACCGGAAGAGCCTGTCCGTTACGGACAGTTACAGTTGCATGTCGTCCCCGTCCTGAGCCGGTCATTCCCAGCCGGACGAACGCTGCGGCGGATCAATTTGAGGAAACCCTCGCCATGTCGATCCATGTCGACCCTAGCGCAACTTCACCTCGCGCCCGGTCCTTCCGTTTCTCGCAGGACTGGTTTTCGAACCACATCCCGGCATGGGAAAGGATCCTGTCGCGGATACGACCGCTTCGCCTGATCGAGATCGGCTGTTTCGAAGGTCGTGCAACCACCTACATGATCCAGCGCTGCAGCGAGTTTGGTCCGCTTTCACTTTGCTGCATCGACACCTGGTCCGGAAGCGTCGACCTTTCTCCCGCGCGGATGGTCGGCGTCGAAGATCGCTTCGACTACAACGTGGCGCTTGCCATCAGCAAGGCCACCGCGAAAGTCGATTTTCGAAAACTCAAGCTATCCTCGTCAAGCGCGCTCATCCAGCTGCTCTCGACGGGCGAGAAGCAATTCGACCTCATCTATATTGATGGATCGCACAACGCGCCGGACGTGCTGCTGGATGCGGTGCTCGCGTTTCGACTGCTCCGGACCGGCGGAATCATGATCCTGGACGACTACCTCTGGACGATGGAACCGCAACGGTCGGTCGATCTTCTCAATACGCCGAAACTCGCGATTGATGCCTTTACGTCAATCTACATGCGGAAGCTTCGAATCCTGTCGGATTTTCCGAACTCTCAATGCTTCGTCGAGAAGATCACCGCCTGAACCATAGGCGCCGCCGCGCTTGAAACGCATGTCCTCACAACTTTCGCGCACGCAGCTCTTGCGTCGGTTCTGGCGTTGCGCGTCGGGTTTCTGGCGCGGCCGGACGGCGCTATGGGCATGGCCGTTGTGCGCGAGCATGCTGGTGATGACGTCGCTGCAGCTGCTGATCCAGTACAAGCTGAATTTCTGGAGTCGCGATCTGTTCAACGCCATCGAGGTGAAGAACGAAATCGCATTGCGGTCCCAGGCACTGGTCTTCCTGCCTCTCGCCGCGACGAGCCTGTTGCTCACCGTGCTGTCGGTCTGGTGTCGAATGACGACCGAACGCGAATGGCGCCGCTGGCTGAGTAAGCATTTGTATGATCGCTGGCTGCGGAGTGATCACCATCTCGAGCTGAAGTTCATGCACGGGGGGCATCAAACTCCCGAGCATCGCATTGCTGAGGATGCACGGACTGCAACAGATCTGCCGATCGATCTCGTTACAGGGCTGATTTCGTCGCTGCTCACCGGCGCCGCGTTTGCCGGCGTGCTCTGGTCGGTCGGTGGCAGCATCGATTTCAACATTTTCGGAATAGGCATCACCGTCCCCGGATATCTCGTGATTGCCGCCACCCTCTACTCCTTGCTCCTGACGTCCGTGACGTTGACCTTCGGCCGACGGCTCGCCGGGGTGATCGAACATAACAAGGCTGCGGAAGCAGAACTCAGAGCCATGGGGACGCAATTGCGTTCGGCCGGTGAAGCTCGATTGGTCGCCAGATTGCACCCCAACGGCCTCCGCACGATCAGCGCCGCTCTTGATCTTGTCATTGGGTGCTGGCGCGACCTTTGCTGGCAGATGATGCGCGTCACAGCGGTGTCGCACGCCAATCTCCTGATCGTGCCGTCGATCGGCTTGCTGCTGTGCACGCCCAAGTATCTGGATGGCACGATGACATTGGGCGCCGTCGTGCAAGCAGCGACGGCGTTCGCGTCGGTCCAGGCCGCATTCGGCTGGTTCCCGGAAAACTATGGTCGACTGGCGGAATGGGCCGTCTCGGCTGGTCGGGTTGCATCGTTGCTGCTGTCGCTTGATCACGTCGGGGCGAGCGCCGAACCAGAACCTGCCGCTGTGCACGCGGCGGAGGCTCTCCGGCTCGACGTCGGCCCTGGGCGTCCGGCGCCGGATGATCTGCTCCGCGCCTGAGGCGGCCGCACGTTGCGCCACATCCCAATTGTTCGAATCGAATTGCAACAATCGGGCTGGCTGTCTCGAATTACACGACCTCACGTCCGACAATCAGGGAATTCCCGATACCTGAAGCGCCTACAAAAAAGCTCTGTTGCGTAGGGGTTGAAATTGGAGATCTCAAATGACGAGCCGTAAAGCCAAACTATTGTCCTTGATCGTAGTGGCCGGAGCAGTTGCAGTCATGTCTGCTTCAGCACAGGCCCAATATATGACCCGGTCCTACTATCGCTCAATTCACCATTATCACCCATACGCGCGCGCCCAGGCCGTCTACGATGCGCAGGCTTACATGGGCGGAGGAGTCAACGTCCTTCCGCCAACCATCGTGAGCGGCAGCTTCATGCAAGGCCTCTATGACCCGTACGGCAACCTTCCCTCGGTCTATGGATGCTGTGCGACCACGCACAACGAACACGTCGGTCTGGCCGGTGCCGGCGCCGAGGGATCGCGCTAACTCGGCCCTGAAATGCCGGAGGGACACGTTTCCACGCTGTGACCCGGTTATCCAGCCCCTTTAACCGGATCGCATGGGGCTGGCCTCTGCTCTTGAGGCCAGCCCCACTTTTTTTCCACCACAGGTCTGCAGGAGTTGCCATGAGACGCTTGAAGCTGTTGGGAGTCCTGATGCTTGCGGCTTCCTTCGCTTTGACCTCGATTGACGCGGACGCGAAGTCAAAGAAGAAGCCGAGCCAGGCGCAAGCGAAGATGACGGATCAAGAGGTCCGCGCCAAATGCATCAACGATTACCAGCAGAGCACAGGCAGCACCGGACCGCAAAGCGCGCAACAGGTCATTGGCAACAATCGTCTGTACGCGGATTGCGTGCATCGCTACGGCGTCAGGCCGTAATCCCATCCCAGTTGAGGCCGCGTTGACAGGCTAGTCGATCCGCCGCGATGCGAGTCGGCCGAACGTTTGCGCCGACAATCGGCCCCAGGCCTCAGGTCATCAGGACAACGAGGACCATTCCCCAAATCGTCAACAGTGTGTTGCCGACGGCGTAGGTGACCGTATAGCCGAGACCCGGGATCTGGCTCTTGGCACGATCGCAAATCATGCCAAGGGACGCCGTCGTCGTCCTTGCTCCGGAACAGCATCCAAGAAAATCGCTGGATGGAAGCGGAACAGATACTTGCCGACATACATCGCGAGAAGCAACGGGACGGTGGTGACAACGATGCCCCACAGAAACAGACTGAACCCGAGTTGCTGGAGACCCGCAACAAAGCGCGGCCCCGAAGCAATGCCCACCACGGCAATAAACACGTTGAGGCCGACGGAGTTCATGAACCACACGGTCGGCGTCGGAATCCGGCCGAACTTTGGCCGAACCGAACGCAGCCAGCCGAAGAACAGCCCCGAGATCAGCGCTCCGCCGGATGTGGATAGAGTGAGAGGAACGCCGCCGACCTTGTAGACCAGCGCGCCGACCAGAGCGCCGATGGTGATCGCGGCACCGATGAACGCGACGTCGGCAATATCGGTCGCACGATCGATGACGCCGAAAGCCTTCGCGCCGGCCGCAACATCCTGTGAACGACCGACCAGGGTCAGGATGTCGCCGCGATAGATCTTGGTGTTCGGCAGGATCGGAATGGTTATCGCCGTCGCGCCGCGCGCGATCTTCCTCAGGAATAAACCACGAGCCTCCGGCCATTTCGAAAGCTCGACCAGCGTCTTCCCGTTGGCGTCCTTGCTTGTCACCAGCACATCGACGCCTTCGGCCGGCGCCGCAAGCAGTTCGCGATCATCGACCTCGTCGGCCTTGGGACCGATCAGGTTGACCAGCACGTCGCGGCGCCCGGCGATGGCAACGACGTCGCCGGCGAGGATCACAGTATCTCCGGTCGCATCGAAGATCTTGTCGCCGCGGCGGATCCGCTGGACGAAGACGCGTTGTTCGGGCAGCAGCGCTTCAGCATCGCGCGCCGTTTTGCCTACGACGGGGACGCCTTCCTTGACGCGGAATGCCCGAAGCTCGAACTGATGCCAGGCAGTGCCCGGCCCGCCGACCTCTTTCTTGCCGCCGAACTCTTCCTCATAGCGCTTGCACTCGGCCTCCAGGTCGATGCCCAAGAGCGCCGGACCAAACAGGGCCAGCACGATCGCCGAGCCGATAGTGCCGAAGATGTAAGTGACGGCATAGGCGACCGGCATCGCGTCCAGCAGCTTCTTGGCCTCGTCGCCCGGCAACTCGAGCCGGTTGATCGCGTCGGTCGCCAGCCCCATCGACGCCGAGATCGTTTGCGAGCCGGCGTAGAGGCCGGCCGCCGAGCCTACGTCATAGCCGGCCCATCTCGCGCCGACATAGGCCGCGCCAAGACAAAACAGACAAACCACGGCGGCAAACACCGCCTGTGGAATGCCATCCTGTGCGACGCTGCGCACGAACTGCGGCCCGACGCCATAGCCGATGGCGAACAGGAACATCAGGAAGAAGGTCGGCTTCAACGGGCCGGATACCGGGATATCGAGCTGTCCGATAAGGACAGCAGCGATCAGGGTCGCGGTCACCGCGCCAAGGCCTAGTCCCTTGTAGGTGAACGATCCGAAGTAATAGCCGACCGCCAGCGAGAGGAAGATCGCAATCTCCGGATATTGCCGCAGCGTAGTTACAAACCAATGGGCCATGCTGTCACCCTTGACGCGAGGTGAATGAAGAACGGGCGAATGCTTAGGCCGAGATCTACCCGGCCGGCTCTTTCTTGCCCGGCTTGTCCGAGGCGCCACCTGGCTTCGCCGCCTTGTCGGCTTCCTGCCGTTTTGAGAAACGGTAGGCCTCGCCATACACGGAAGCCACCGATCTCACGATGCGGCCGATGTCGTCGTAGACATCATCGGGAAGGTTCGCGAATGAGACGCGGACCGACCAGTTCGGTGCTTCAAAGCCGCTGCCGTTGAGCAGCACAAGACCGTGGTCGTCGGCGAGCCGATAGGCGATGTCCAGTGGATGGTAGTTTTCCTTGAGGAAGTTCGCGACCTCATCGCCAAGGTACTTCCTTGCCCAGAACTCGAAGTCGATGATCCCGTAGTAGGCGGCAAACCGCGGGTGATTGACGCCCTTGCTTTCGATTCCCAGACCGTCAACGGTTGCGGCGAAGCGGCGATGGCAGATTGCCATCGTCGAGGTTCGATAGCTGTCATCGTCGTCCAGCATCTGGAACAGCGAGAACAGCGTCATCTGCACCTGCTGCGGGAGTGACAGGCCGGCGGTGTGATTGAGGGAGACGTCGCGGCTGTCCGCCACCATACGGTCGATGAACCTCAGCTTGGTCGGATCGAGCAGCAGCGTTCCATAACGTTTGTTGAGCTGATCTGTGATCGGCTTTGGATGCTTGCCGATCATCTCATCGATGATGTTGTCCTGATGAATGGCGATAACGCCGAGCCGCCAGCCAGTGCAGCCGAAATATTTCGAGTAGGAGTAGACGCCGATGGTGTTGCGCGGCAATTCAGCCATCAGCGAGCGGAAGTCGCGTACGAATGTGCCGTAGACGTCGTCCGTCAGGATAATGAGATCAGGCCGCTTGGTCTTCACCAGGCTGACGATCCTGGCGATTTCCTCGGACGAGATAGCGACCGAGCTCGGATTGCCTGGATTGACGACAAAGAACGCCTTGACCTTCGGATCCTCGAGCTTCTTCAATTCCTCGTCGGAATACCTGAATTCGTTTTCCTGGGTCGCGCGGATATGAACGACCTTGAACTCATAGTCGTTGAGCTCGGCCATCTCCAGGTAAGGCGTGAAGATCGGAACGCCGAGCGCAATGGTATCGCCCTTGTGCAGGATGTGGTTCTGCATGAGCGACTTGAACGTGTAGCACATGGCTGCGGTGCCACCTTCGACCGCGAACAGATCGAATTTTCCCTGCGGTGGCCGACTGTCGCACATCGCCCACATCAGATATTCGTGGACGATCTTCTCGGCGTGGACCAGCATCCGGTCCGGTACCGGATAGTTGTCGCCGATGATCGAATCCACGAGCTCGTGAACGAAGGCATCGGCAATGAAGCCGAACTTCTTGACGGCAAAGGGGACCATCGCGCGCAGCATCGCGGCGCCCAGTCCTTCCTTGTGCCCTTCCAGGAACTGATCGAATCGCGCGGCGATGCCGGCGGCCTGCGGCATGCCACCGATGTCCGGGATATCCATAACGCGCTTGGATTCCTGCAACGCGAACTGACCAAGCAAGAAGAACGCTTCACGCGGAGTGGTCGCAACCCAGTTCGGATTGCCGCGGCCGGCATTGAGAAAGGCGATGTCGGATCTCCGCGATCGTTCCCGAGCGAGCTTGATCAGCCCGTCCTTGATCTCGAAAGGACTGAGCTTCTCGTAGGCTTCAAATCCGCTGTAGTGGACCTGGGGAACAATCGATGGGGCATGAACCATGTCTGCACTCCGCTGTTCCCCTCCGCGCCTGTCCTGGCAGGTCGCAGAATGGCATCGGTCGCACAGGAGGGAATCAGGCGTTGGCCTGAACCCGGGCAGGGATTTCCCCTACGGCAGCGGCAGCGGAATGGTCTTGCACCTCAAAAGATCAGCTTGGCCTGGACCTGAACCAATTGCTTCTCGTGTTGAATCTGTTCTTCGAGCATGAGCCTGAGAATTTCTTCGGCGCGCCCCAGCTCTTTCCCATCCGAGGCTGACCTCAGGCGCTCAACAAGATTTCGCTGACGAATGATACGCGTCGCGTCGTCAGCGACGATGCGTGACAGCCGCGAAGCTTCCTGAAGGAGTTGCTCGCAATTCATTGAGCTTTCACCAGACACGCCGCATTGCCGTGAAAAAACACGCGCGGTGATCACTTATTCCAATTTTATCGATTGTTCGGCGACGAACATCGTCGCCCCACAAAGGTCGCACCTGCAAAACATAAAAAAGTGCGACGCAGCGTCGACGTCGCTTGTCGCGACGTCGACGCTGTCAGCTGAATGCCCGTCAGCAGACTCCGTCAACTCTTCCTGACGGGTTCACCTGAACGCGTAGTTGAAGCCGAACTTGAACATCTGGAAGTTACGGCTGCTGCCGGTAAACACGTCAACGCCGACCGGGCCGCCGACCACAACGGGTATCGCGAAGTTCCTGTTGCTTAACCCGATGAAGTCGTACTCACCCTTCAGCGACCAATTGTTGTTGATGGCGTATTCGACGCCGCCACCGAGCAGCCAACCGCCGACGCTGTTGCCGCCGCCGCCGCCGAACGAAGCACCCGTCGTCACATTCGTGACCGTGAAGCCGCTGTTGTTGCCAACCCAGCCGCCACCGGCCTTGCCGTAGAACAGCCAGTGGTCGGCAGCCCAGCCGAACCGGGCGGCAATCGTCGCAACCCAATTCGTGCTGTTGGAGGTGACCACGAACGGTCCGGCGCCGCCGACGACGACGGCAGCACTGCGATTGTTGTTGCTCGCGATGCCGTCGATGTCACCCTCGACACCGAGCACGAAGTTCCCGGTCTGCCAGTTGTATCCGAGCTGACCGCCGCCGATGAACCTGCCGTCGCTGGTCCGGGTAAAGGTATTGCCGAACAGGTCGGTGACAGAGCGCTGCCCCCAAGCGGCGCCAAGATTGCCGCCGAGGTAGAAGCCGGTCCAGGTGAACAGCGGCACCACAACTGGCGGTGGCGGCGGCGCCTTCACTGCCATGTCGGCCGCCTGACCGGAATTGGCTACGCTCAAGAACACTGCGGCAGAGGCTATTCCCAATAGTAGTTTTCTCATGTCCCTTTTCTCCGCTGAAAAAACCACGTCAGCCTCAACTCCAGCCCCAAATCAGCAGAGACGCGCGTGGATACGTTTACATAACCCGAACACTCGTGAAGCAGCGGTTGATAACCGGCACTGTCCGGAAAATAAGTCTCGTCGTGATAAAACAATCACGCGTTGCATTGAAGTCACGGCCGGAACTCGCATTGGACAGCGTCTCTGTCGCTTCACTCTTCATTAGCAACGCAAGTGTCGATGCCACTTCGATCACGCGATGATCTCGACCCGCATTGAAGCGAAGGCGATGCTTCACCCAAGCGCGTCAGTTTCTGAACAGCACTGTGTAGTCGACGATGAAACGGAACTCTGGTTGAGGCGATCTGACATTCCCCTCTTGCCAGAGGTCGGAATACTGCACCTTGGCCCGAAACCCCTTCAGCGGACCATCGGACGGCCGGTACTGAACCCATAGATCGAGCTCGTCGCGATTGGCGATCGCGACATTCGTCGTCGGATTGATCGCGTCCCAGCCATGGCTGTACCAAGCGCCGAACGTCAGTCCGGACAGGCCGTACTTGCCGAATGCATAACCGAGGTCGTACGCCAGACTCGCTCCGACCGCCTTCTCTCTCGCGTTGTCGAACGACACCTGCTGCATATCGGTGTAGTTCGGCTTGGTGCCGAACGGAGAGAAGATCTTGGATTGATCGCCGGTGGCCGATCCGGCGAGGAAGGCCGTGAACCCGACGTACTGCATCTGCACGCGGCCCGAGGCCTGATACGTCGCAAACGTTCCGAGCATGGCGGTATCGACCGAGCGCTGGTCGATGACGTTGGCGCCGATCAACCACTGCGGCATCTCCTTGGGCAGCTGGACCGTGTACTCGGCCTGGGCGAATCCGGTGTTGACGAAATCCTGCAGATAATAATCCATGAAGATGGTCGAGAGGCCCGGGATCGCCGACGGCCGGTACTTGACCATGCCGTAGGGCGCGCCGCGATTGAGCACGTCGGCGCCGGCGATTGCGTCAGACAACGGGATGAAATCGTTGGAATCCCGCTGCTTGATGGTCCAGATGTAGCCGAGCGAATAGTCGTATTCGCGGCTCTTGTTGGGCAGCGTCGTCGCCATCACCGACTCGAAGGTGTTCGGCACCATGCGATTGTCTTGCGGATTGATCAGCGGCGTATCGATCAGGGTGCGGCCGCCGCGAAGTTCCTGATCGCCGAACTGGGCGAAGGCATAGGCCTGGCCCAGTACCGAAATTTGTTCCTGCTGCGGGTTGAGCAGCTTTGTGCCGCCGTCGTCGGGAGGCGCAAATAGCGGCTGCGACGTGTACAACGCGCCGTGAATGCCGAAGTGGTCGGCGATCAAGCCGGAGCGATAGGCGATCCAGCCTCCGCCGGCCAAGGCCTGCGACCGCGAACCATCGGAATTGTCGCGGGTCAGGTAATAGCTGCGAGCAACCGCCTGCACCAGCGAGTCACGGAAGAATGCGGGTATGTCCGAATTATCCCGGCCACTGATCTCGCTCCAGTGGACCTCGCGCATGTACGACTGCGGCGGTAGCACGTAGAGCGGCGTTTGTGCCTGCGGCGCGACGATTTCTTCCTGCGCAACTTCCTGCCGGGTGACAGGCTGCGCCACGGTTTGCGCCCGAGACTCCGTAATGGCCGAGAGCCACCCTGCGGATACGCCGCAGCCGACAACAAAAGCCGCTTTTGCGCCACTCACCGGACGACGCGCACGCGCGCCTGGGTTCCGCGCCTGCTCAAGTGGCTGCATGTCCCCGCCCCTTGGTACCGCGATGAATCAGTTACACATCACGGTCCTCGATTGCGGTTGAAAAGCGGCAGGGCCACAATTTTCCACAGAAGCGACATTTTCACCACGTCGGACTGCCTTCGAAGTCGTTAGCGCGATGACCAAACGCCGCGCGATCATGGAACAATTGTCAGACAGACTTACTTACTCACTTCGACACTGCGGTCAGGTCTTCGTTAGTTGTCGGCAGGCTGCGCTGTGCAACTCGAAGGCGGCAACACACATCCCCTGCTAGACTCTCATTGCCGAACCAGATCTTTGATGACGCCGCGGCAATGCACCGTATGCCAAACACGACCGTAACGCTGGGACCTTGTCACTCGCGTCATCAGCGTTGGAGAAACGGCCGAAGCATCGGCCAAGGGCGAATGGTCGACGATCCATTCCCGAACTATTTCGCGCTCGGCTTGCTGTTATCTTGTCGTGGTCGTGCTGCTCCACGCGATCATCGCGATACATGACGTTCCAACTCGGATCGCACATTCGCGAGATCCGAAGCCATTTCAGTTCGTCGATCAAAAGCGCTTCGGGCTTATCGAGGCCAATCAGCACGTCTGGCAACTCAAGGCGTCGCTCGATCAGGCGACCGCCAGACTTGAGCAATCAAAGGGCAACCCGAAACTGCAGGAAGACACTCACAACCGCGTGGACGCTCAGCTCTCTCAAAATGCCCGAGTGATCGTCCCGATGCGCGACTTCGGGTGATCGACACTTGCAAATCAGGATTCAGCCGGAGGGACGACGGACGCAGCCTCTCGTAGGCTCCCGTCATTCAACATGTGACCCGGCTAGCTCGTCCTCCCCCCCAAGCGCCGGATCGCAGGGGCTGGCTTTTCCCCGAGGGCCAGCCCCACCCCGTTCTTTTTCGGATCATGAGCAAGCATCCGTTCCGCTCGGTAGGCTCCATAGGCTCGCCCGCGAAAATCAGGATTCCGGCGGATTGCGTTGTGGCTTCGCGCGTCCAGTCTCCCGGTCACGTTCATGACGATCGCGAAGGAGAGTCAGATGCGCCGAATTCTCGTGCTCGGAATCGCGGGACTGCTGTCGATAGTTCCCCAAATCAAGGATGCAGCAGCGCGTGGCGGATTTGGTGGCGGCGGCTTCCACGGCGGCGGCTTTGGAGGCTTCCACGGCGGTGGCTTTGGAGGCTTTCATGGCGGCAGCTTTGGGGGTTTTCACGGTGGCTTCGCCCGCGCCGGCTTTGCACCTGGCGGCTTCGTGGGGGGGCGTCCCGGCTGGCACGGCGGCGGCATCCGCTGGGCCGGCGGATGGCATCCCGGCTGGGGATCGCGGCCCGGTTGGGGGTGGCATCGCGGGTTGCACCCTTGGTGGGCCTGGCGCCGTCCTGCCTGGCGCTGGGCGGCCGCCGGCGCTCTCGGCTTCACCGCCTACAATGCGTTCGGCTACGATTGTCCGCTGACCCAGCGCGCGGTTTGGGACGGCTTCAGCTATCGCATCGTCTGGATTCGCTCCTGCAACTCCTATTGGTGAAACGCCTGCCCGTCGCAGGCGATACGCGCTAGGCTGCAAACGACCCTCGCTGGCGGATCGTGCGTGATCCGCCAGGATTGAACGCGGGTTTTTGCCGATAGCCGCCGCGGGCGACCGCGTTCAATTCTTATTCTCGAAATTTGCAAATCGCGTGAACGCCTCAGGCGGCGCGACGATCGGATTGCGTCTGCAATCAGCGGGTTAATGTCATGAACCCCTCCACCATCATCGCGGCTTTGGTCGCGCTCGTCGCAGTCACAAGCGTTGCTTCTGCCGGCGCAGCGCATGCCATCGAGTGCAATGTCAAAGGCAACCGGACCGTGTTCGGCGTGTCCATGAAGGCCGGTTTCAGTATCAAGTCCGGGGGCGCCTGCACCTCTGGCTATACGTCGGGAGGGATAGTGCAAGACGCCAAGGTCACGCGGCAACCACAACACGGCAGCGTCAGGTTGCTCAACAATTCCTCCTTCGAATACCGATCGCAACCGGGTTACGCGGGCTCGGACGCCTTCGTCATCGAAGCGAGCGGACGCGACACGCGCGGCACCGGCACCTTGGTTGTGACCTACAACGTGAACGTCAGGTAGGCGCCGCGCCCTTCCCGTATTCGTACACGACAGCAAACGTTCTCAGGAGCGCAAGATGCCTGATCCAGCCAGCCACCCGACAGCCCGCATCGATCGCTTCTTCGCCGGCCCCGGCGCACGCTGTGATCAGTGGCGCGATCTGGTCGAACTGGCGGAAGCCTGGTGCAAGGACGCTCGCGAGCGGGCGAGCTTCGATGCGGCACTTGCCGACATGATGGCGACGGAGCAATTTCATGCCTATCCCGGTCATCACCTGATCACCGCGCTACAAGACCATGCCGCGGCAAACGATCCGCGCGCAACCGCGGCGCTGGCCCGGCGCATCACGCGCGCGCTGTTGACGCGATCGTTCCGTCAGAGCGCCGGCGACTGGGAGACCGACGAGGACAGCCAGAACGCTGTTGCAGAGATATTGCCGCCGATGAACGGCCGCGGCGAAACGCATCGGCCATATTTCGAGGTCCTGATCGTGACCGGAGCGCCGGCTGCGCGCTGGCCGACGCTCGCCGCCGAGTGGCGCCGCTTGCGCCGTCCGCTCGATGCGTTCGTCTACGAACCGGTGCTGGTCGGCAGTTTCGAGGACGCGCTCTGCGCAACGATGCTCAACACCGATCTCGCGGCCGTCATCATTCACGAAGGCTTTGCCTTCCGCTCGCGATATGACGTTCCGATTCTTCGCACCCTGACCCAGGAGCTGAACCCCTATGCCGACACTCAGGGGTCCGCGCTGGCCCTGGCGCAACTGCTCAAGCGCGTTCGTCCCGAGCTCGACCTCTACCTGCTCAGCAATGGACACGTCGAGGATATCGCCGGCAGTCCCCAGTCGGATTCGCTGCGCCGGGTGTTCTATGGCGTGGAGGAACTGCTGGAGTTGCACCTCGCAATCATCGAGGGCGTCGAGGATCGTTACGACACGCCGTTCTTCGATAACCTGAAGAAATACGCGCAGCGGCCGATCGGAACGTTCCATGCCCTACCGATCGCGCGCGGCAAGTCGATCTTCAAGTCCGACTGGATCCGCGACATGGGCGAGTTCTACGGGCCGACCTTGTTCCTGGCGGAAAGCAGTGCCACGACCGGAGGGCTGGACAGCCTGCTCGAGCCGACCGGCAATATCAAACGGGCTCAGGACAAGGCGGCGCGCGCGTTCGGCGCCGACCATGTCTTCTTCGTCACCAACGGCACGTCGACATCGAACAAGATGGCGATCCAGGCCCTGCTGGGGCCCGGCGATATCGCAATCGTCGATCGCAACTGCCACAAATCCCATCACTACGGCATGGTGCTGGCCGGAGCACATCCGCTCTACGTCGAAGCCTTTCCAATGACGGAATATTCGATGTACGGCGCCGTTCCGCTGCGCACGATCAAGAAGGCGTTGCTCGACCTCAAGGCCGACGGCAGGATCGACCGCGCCAAGATGATCGATCTGACCAACTGCACGTTCGACGGTCACATCTACAATACGCGACGCGTGATGGAAGAGTGCCTGGCGATCAAGCCGGACCTGATCTTCCTGTGGGACGAAGCCTGGTTCGGGTTCGCGCGCTTCTCGCCGTTTCTCCGGCCGCGCACCGCGATGGGCGCTGCATCCGTCATCGAGGCCTGGATGAAAGATCCACGCGCCGTCGCTGATTACGAAAAGCAGAAGGCAGAACTCGGCGCGAATCCATCCGACGAGACCCTGCTGAAAACCCGGCTCATTCCCGATCCGCGCAAGGTGCAACTGCGGGTCTATCAGACCAACTCCACCCACAAATCGATGTCGGCCTTGCGCCAGGGCTCGATGCTGTTCGTCAAAGATGTGCTGTTCCACACCGTCGAAGCGCAGTTCCGCGAAGCTGTCTTCACGCACGCCTCGACCAGCCCGAACCAGCAGCTGATCGCCAGCCTCGACGTTGCACGGCGCCAAATGGAGCTCGAGGGCTACGGCCTCGTCCACAATGCGATCGAGATTGCGTTGCGAATACGTCAGGCCGTCGCGGAGCACCCGCTGATCTCGAAGTATTTCCATATCCTCGGCGCCGACAAGATGGTGCCAGCACCGTACCGCGAGAGCGGCTTCGGCGACTATCTGGATGCCGGCGCCGACTGGGCCCGTGCACGCCGCAGCTTCCTCGAGGACGAATTTTGCCTCGATCCCACCCGCATGACTCTCGTGTGCGGCACGGCCGGATTCGACGGCACCCAGTTCAAGGGGCTGCTTGCAAACAAGTACAACATTCAGGTCAACAAGACCTCGCGGAATTCCGTGTTGCTGCAGTCGAACATCAACAACACGCGGAGCGACGTCGCGCACCTGATCCGCGTCCTGGTAGAAATCAGCGCCGAGATCGACCAGCGTATCGTCAGCGGCTCCGCCAACGTGCGCAAGGGGTTCGACGAAAGTGTCAAGAGACTGATGACGGACGTCCCGGACCTGCCGAATTTTTCGCATTTCCACGATGCGTTTCGCCAGGGAGCCGGCCGACGGACCAATGAAGGTGATATTCGCAGCGGCTTCTATGCCGCGTACAATCCGAGCGGCTGCGAATACATCCGCCTGTTCGATCCGGAGATCGACCGCCGCCTGAAGACGGGACCCGAGCTGGTGTCCGCCAGCTTCGTGATTCCATACCCACCCGGCTTTCCGATCATGGTGCCGGGCCAGGTGATCACGACCGAAACAATCGAGTTCATGCGCAAGCTCGATGTGAAGGAAATCCATGGCTACAACGCGGCCGACGGCCTGAAGCTCGTCCGGGCCGACGCACTGACCGCGAGCTCGGCAACGCCGAAGCAGGCCGCGTAGCTGGCAAAACCCTGAGCCGGTTTCGGGAGAACCCCTGATACCTGCTCCTGCTTCGTTCACTAGCTTGCATTCGCTGGGTGCGAGCCCGCAAACGCGGTAACGGAGTCCCCTGTGATGAACTCTATCAGCGTCGCCTCCGCATCGACGGAAAACCCGCTGCCTTCCGCGAAAGACTGCTTCCGCGAGGTGGTCCGCGCCGAAGCCGAAGAGGCGCGAAAGCAGGACAAAGGTGAAGTCGAAAAGAAGAAGCTTTGGGAACAGTTCTCAAAGCCTTCAGGTGTCTCCGATGAGGACCGGTTGAAGCGCGCAGCCAGCATCATCAAGCGTGCCGTTCGCAACAAGCTGACGGAAGTCGAGATCGGCCGGTTCCCGAACCAGCTTTGCACCGATCGCGGCCGTACGATCATTCAAGGCGAACCGGGATGGGAAGATACCTTGACCGGCCTGCCTAAGGAACTCCATCAATTCTGGCTGAAGCATCTGGCGCCGCTAGGCTACAAGATGCACGTGCGGATCGTGGACTGGCCGCACGGCATGCCTGGCGACGTCGGCATCGCTCTGAGCTGGAAGCAGGAGCAGCAATAAGCCCACGGACCGCGCACGAACTCGGCTTGTCTGACGACGCGAAAAAACACGCGTTGACCGGAGTCTCGGGGTCACGCTCATCGATAGCCGTTCGCGTCGAAATTCAAGACGTGAGGTGCTGTTTCGGCCGGATGCATGCGATAGGCCTTGCCGCGCTGACGCATGACATCAAGGAACAGCACATCACGCCGGAGCGCGTCGGCGCAATAGCCGGCGATCGGGTCGAGGCCGCCAGGTTCAAAGCCTGTGCCTGTGGGACTGGCGACCTTCGAGACTTGCTGGATCATCGGTGCTGTCCCTCAACGCTGACCTCTGCTTGCAGGTATCGGCGGACACCTATTGGACCATCCCGGGTGTTGCGCCGGTGGCGCGCCAGTGATCATAGGTCTGGAACGTGAGACCGAGACGGTCGTAACGGACGCGCAGATAGCCGTCTTGCCCGCGCAGGACAGCATCTGGCCGCACGCGTTCGACCTCCTGTGCCATCACGCCGACATAGGCCTTGTCACTGCCGTTGTAGGCGAAGCGGTAGAGCCCAAGTCCAGTGTCGAGATGGCCGAGCAGGACGATGTCATGCTTCAGCCTGATATCTGAACGCCGTCCGCCGCCGCCACCTCGACCGCCGCCGCCACCCATGCCGCCCATCCGCGCACCGCCGACGTTGGCGCTGGCAAAGCTGCCGCGCGCGCCGCCGCTGAAATTCCCGGGGCGACCACCTCCGCCGCGATTTGCAACATTGGCACCGCCGCGATTTCTTGCTGCTGCAGCATTCCTTGAACCGCCCTGCCTCGCACCACCGGCCCTTGCCGCATTCTTCCCGGCGCCACCAGCTCTAGCGGTTGCAGCGTTCTTCCCGGCACCTCCGCCCTTTCCTGCCTGTGCGCGATTTCCGGCCTGCCGGTTACCTGCGTTCGGACGATTTCCGGCCCCTGCCCGGTCGCCAAGGTTACCAGAACCACGGAGATTATCGCGTCCAGCCCCGATATTGGCGTTGCCGAATTTCTGCTGCACGTTGGCGTTGCCGTATCTCACGCCGCCGCGGTGCTGCGGATTGTGCTGCCAGTGCTCGACGCGGGCGCCGCGGTTGATGTTGATGTCATTGTTGCCCCAGTTGATATTGTTGCCCCAGTAGTTCCCGCGCCACCGTCCAAGCGCGTAGGCCGAACCGAAGGCAAGTCCGGTAGCAAGCACGCCCGCGCCGATATAGCTCGGCGCCGCCCAGTCATACGGATATGCCGGATAGTCGGGATACGGCCAGTCACCATAGGCCACGGCCGAATTGTAGTACGGAACCGAGATGGTGTCGGCGGAGGCGGGCGCGATTGCGATCGTCTGCCGGCCCTGATCCTGACTGACCGTGACCGACTGCTGTTCGTTCGAGCTCAACGTCTTCTTGTCGTAGGCCCTGCCGCGCAACCGCTGGATCGCATCCATGACATCGGGTTGCTGCGCGAGAACCGCGTCGCCAAGTTTCTGCGTCCAGTCGAGCTTGGAACTCATCATGTCGAGCACTGAAGGCGTCGCCACCAGCGCCTTCACGCTGTCGTCCCAGCTCTGCTTCTCCGCCGCCGCCTGCAGCTCGTTGCCCTGCAGCTTCGGGCTGTTGTCCTTCATCCATCGATCGGCCTGCACGATCTCGAGCGGATAGGTCGCGGCCATCAGGATGTTTGTGATCAACGGGTCGGGATACAGCGCGATCGGTGCAAGTAGCGCATCGAGCTCGGGTGGCTTGAGCAAGACTGCCTCCGCGGTTCCGGACGCCTGGGGCTGGTTCTGGCTCTGTGCCTGGGCGCTCAAAGGCATTATCAGAAGGAGCGCGAACATGAATTGTCCAATGGCCAGTCTCATCATCGCGCAATCCTCCCAATTCAATGCCGGACCAGGCGGCAACCGAGCATGAATTGATGCACCGGTT
The DNA here is from genome assembly GCA_963763485.1 of uncultured Alphaproteobacteria bacterium. Taxonomy (GTDB): domain Bacteria; phylum Pseudomonadota; class Alphaproteobacteria; order Rhizobiales; family Xanthobacteraceae; genus CAWCKS01. The sequence goes on from CAVXOW010000006.1 coordinate 803,577, forward strand.
CGCAGCATCGGGACTATCCCGTGTTTTGGGCAGGGCTATTCCCGATTTGCTTGTGAGCGTTGCTGGAGTTTGCGTTGACGCATCAGTTCCAGCTCCCGTCGCGAGGTCAATTCTGCATGCTGCGCCAATTGTTGTTCGGAGGCGCGATCAGCCTCGGAAACATCGCGATCCACTCACTGGCGATGGTCGTTGTCATCTCAGCGGCACGGACCGCTGCGGTCAAACGTCAGGAGTTCCTCAAAACACGTCTCATTGCGGTGATGATTGCCGTCGTCTCGGTGTTGCTGTTGGCACATCTCGGCGAGATCGCAGTCTGGTCGTTCGCCTATGCTCTTCTGAACGTTGCCGCTGACGAAACAGATCAGCTGTACTTTGCCTTCGTGAACTTCACGACCCTCGGATATGGCGACGTCGTGCCGCTTCCCCGCTGGCGCCTGCTGGGCCCCATGACCGCGATGAATGGAGTGTTGTTGTTCGGCTGGTCGACGGCGGTCATGTTCGAGGTCTTGCGAATTACGATCCGCCTGCCACCGGGCGAATGACGTTGTTTGGCGGCGCGACCTGCCTCGGTGACATTGCCATCTACAGGCGGGCGATAGTGTTCGTCATCTCAGCGGCACGAACAACCCCTGCAAAACGCGAAGGTCGCCATTGCTTGCAAAGCCAGGCAAGCCGCGAAACTCCGCAATCAGCAATAACCATGATGTTCTTGGGCCAATCCTTACAGGGTTTTCCCGGTGCGCCATCGGGACTCCGACCGATAGGTGCAGTGTTCCTCATCGACAACAGTCCGAGGAATTCGACGGGTCAGCCGACGAAGCTGGGTGGCTGTCTCCGAAACATTCCTGACGCAACCTGCGGACACGCCGGCGAAGCAGAGCTCATTCATGAAAGTCGCAAGACAGGCTGTGCTGTCCTTCGCCGCCGTAACGGGCCTGCTCATGGCCACGGAGGCATCTCGTGCGTTGCCCGCCAGGCCAAACATCATCACCAACACGGGGAACATCATGAGCGACATCGTCAAGGTGGCTGCAAAGAAGAAGTCCTCCCAGAGCTCTAACCGCCGTCCGTCCAGCACCAGCGCTTACTCGTCCTATGGCTATTACCAGCCCAACCCGCCTCCGCCTGGGGGATGGAGCCGCCCGACTGGCGGCGGCGTGTCGCTACCGCCGCCGTCGCTGATGGCATCCGACAGCCGCTTGAAGGAGGCCGTCGTGCCGCTCAAGCAGCTCGCGAACGGGATCGAGCTCTATCGTTTCCGCTACAAGGGCGACACTGAGGTCTATGTCGGCGTGATCGCCCAGCAGGTCGCTCGCCTCGTGCCCGATGCGGTCGTGCGCGGCGACGACGGCTACTTGCGTGTCGACTATGATCGCCTGGGTTTGAAATTCATGACCTGGCTGGAGTGGAGATCACTGCACTAGCGGCGCCAGCCCAATGGCACAATGGTCGTCGGCGTCGGACGCCCGCGGGTCCTATCGCGCGAGCGGGTCGACGACCGATCCGCTGCTTTTCGCGGTATAGCGAGCGAGCACGCGGGCCACTAATGCCGCACAGCCGAGCGTGATAGGCACCGCCAGCGCGACCATGACGACAACCCGTTTGTCGAGCCCGGGCACTGCGATCACCGGAGCGAAAGCTGCACCGATGTTGCGCGTGCAGATGCCCAGCGCAATGACGCACCTCTGGGAGTGGGGCAGTCCGTAAGCCAGCACATACGAGCAGCCGGCAACCATCAGGTAGAACAGAAGCTGGGTTCCGATCGCAAATGTTCCGACAGCTTGGAGAAACTCCGCTCCGTAGATCCACAGTACGAGGGCGAGCATCAGCAATGTAACGATTATGGTTACCTTCCTCACCAGAGGATGCACTCGATCGGCGAGCGCCTCCCTGCCGATCCGGACCAGCAGGCCGACGGCGAGCGGCAGAGCAATATAGAGCACCAGCGGCCGCGCGATGGTCCAGGCATCCGCCTTGAAGCCCGGCAGCAGGATCGGAGTTGCGATCGGCATGAAGATGACGGTGCCGACGGCGGCCAGGATCACAAATGCCGCCACGTAGCCAAAGTCGGCATGGGCCTTTTCCGCAAACGTTGGAAAAAACGGAGCACAGGGCGTCATGCCCAACAGGATCAATCCGATCGCGTACGGTTCGGATAGCGGGACGATGCGCGACAGCAGCAAGGCCAGCACCGGACAAAGCCCGAAGGCCCAAACCAGACTGAGCGTAACAAACTGCACGTTATGGAGGGCCGCGATTGCCTCGCGAATCCTGAGCTTGAGCCCGACCTCTAGCAGGCTGCCGACCATGAAGAACACGAGTGTGATGCCGAGCAGATTTTGCAGGATAGTATCCATGACATCGCCATACGATCCATGCCGGAGGTCGGCACGTCTCCCTTTGCCCGGAATTTCGTACCTGCCGCCGGGTCAGGTAGCGCCACCACTCGGTGGCCATGCGTAATGGGGCGCAATGCATTCCATGCAATGGCCGATCGGGCGCCCTCCAGGCGGCGCAGGCACGATGATGTGCCCCTTCGGCACGCTGTTGTAGGATTTGCGTGTGTTGGAGGTCGAGCCCGAGGCTTGGCGTGTGACACAGCCCTTTGGCACACCGGGCGATCGGCAGAGCGGCGCGGCGTTCGCCTCCGTTGAAACGCTCTGCGTCATCACGATTGCCGCGACGACGGTCGATAGGGCCCAAGCCAGCCATAGCAGTAAGCGCATCGTATAACCTTCGAAATGGCAGCCGCGCACGAGCGAGCTTGCGGCGACGGAACCCCCCAGATGATCGTGCGGATTCCGGACGGCGCCATCGGGTATTCCCCTGAAGGTCGCTGCGTCTGCTCCGGAATTGACTGCTGCACTATTTGTGCTCCATTTGCCAGGAGCCGTCCCAATCGCTCAGCGGCGGACGAGACTTGAGAACGTCGATGCGTTTCACGAAGGTCCGAGACGGGCCATCGAAGGGCGACGCCTTCAGCGCCGCATCAAACGAGTTGCGCGCCTCGGGCCACTTGCACGCCCGGTAAGCAGCAAGGCCCTCGGCGTACCGGGCCCTCAACAGCTCTTGCTGGCTCGTCAATTCGCCGCTTTTCCCCATCACTTCGAACACGGCTTGAGCTGTGCTCTGGCCAACCACAGTCAACAGATCAATCTCTCGCAGTTCCAGCGAGCGGTCGAGCGCGGCAGCAGTAGGTTGCGAAATCAGGATGCGCGTTCCGTAGATCTTGTTGGCGGCTTCCAGCCGCGAGGCAAGGTTCACAGTGTCGCCCATGACCGTGAAGCTCATCATCAGATCCGAGCCAATGCTGCCGGCAACCACTTCGCCCGTTGCGATCCCGATCCGGACATCGCAGTCGGCGGGCATAGCACGCATTCCCAGAAGTTCGGGCAATTGCCTGCGCAGGGCCGGCACCCGGCCGATCATGTCGAGCGCTGCAAGGCAGGTGAGCCGAGCCTGGCCGCTCTCCTCGACGAACGGCGGTCCCCAGTAGGCCATGATAGCGTCGCCGATATACTTGTCGATGATCCCGCGACGATTCCTGATCGGTTCCGACATTGTATTCAGATAGCAATTCATGACCTTGACCAGTCCTTGTGGGGTCAGGCCTTCGCTCATGGACGTGAACCCCTTCATGTCGCAGAACATCACGGTCATGACGCGACGATCACCGTCGGTCGTCACCTCCGGCCGGTCGATCAGACCTTGCACAACCCTCGGATCGATGTATCGACCGAAGGTTTCGCGAATGTGTTCATTCTTGCGCAGTTGCTCGACCATCCGATTGAATGCCGCGGAAAGCTCGCCGATCTCGTCACTGGTGGAAACGATGATCGCTTTGTCCAACCGTCCAGCCTCGACCTCTCGCGCGCCCTCCAGCAACTGCTGCACCGCGCGGGCAATGCCGCCGCTGACCAGAAACGCGAAACCGAGCCCCAAGGTCGCCGCAAGGCCCGTGACGACGGCAGAGGTCACCATCGCTCGCTGCTGATTGCGAATGACCGTGGCAGTGCTGGCAAAAACCTGCGCCAGCATATCGACGCGTATCTCGTCGATCTTTTTGGTGAACTGATCGCGCAATGCATCGACGTGCGCCAGCGAGGTTCGCACAGCCGGAAAATCTCGCGCATCAAGCTGGATCAGAAGCTGGGCATCATCATCACCGAGCTGGCGGCGGAGATCGAAAGCAGCAGCCTCAACGCGAGTTTCGATCCGCGCCAGCGCCGCGTTGTCCGATAGAGTACTGACATCGTCAATGATTGCGTTGATCAACTGCCGTGCCGCGTCGGATTCCTTCTTGACGTCCTCATCCCTTGCCTGAAATTCCTGCAAGCGGGCCGCATAGCCTTCTTCATCGGGCGGCATCTGCATCTTGGCAATGACCATTCGCCGAAGCGCCAGCCCGCGTTCGAGCGAACGAACGTTGGCCCTCGCAAGATGACTGTAGGCCGGGATGTATCTGTTCGTCAGTTCATCGAGCAGGTGGCCGACCGTTCGCGACATCAGCATCGACAGAACCGACGTGACCATCATTAATACGATCAGTCCGAGCGCGATGCCGACGATCTTGCGTCTGATTGTTTGACGGAACATCGACACGTCGCGAGCGATCACACTGGTTGCCGGATGACAGAGCAGCCGCGCGCCATCGCGACGACTCACGACGCTAAATGTGGCCGAATAGATCGCGCGTCAGCATGCGGGTTTTTGCTGAACGGCCATCGGACAAACCCGCCACGAGCCGTCCACGCTCACCTGAAGAACCATACTTAACGTGTCAGGACTTAACGTGTCAGGTCTTAACGTGTCAGGACTTGACGTGTCAGGCGCCGTCATCCGCTCGCGAGAACAGTATCTCGAGATGACGGCGCTGATCACGATAAAATCTGGATCTTGCATGTCAGGACCGATCTCAGCATCCCCAGCAGCTGTCGTTTCGTCCGGCTCCCGCAAAATTGATGGTCCGGTTTCCGTTGCGCGGGTAGCCGGTGGACTCCTTCGAGGCCTGGCGTTTCACGCCTGAGCGAGACGCGTCGGCGATCGATCCACGCAAGCCAGGGGTTGTCGCTGACCAATTGTAAGACCACTGCGACGACGGATTGTAAGACCACTGCGATGACCAGACAGGTGGCTCGGCCGCGGGGCCGTTGGTGGGCTTGGCCGATTGTAATCGCGCACTTCGCTTGTGCTGAGGCCTCTTTGGGGGTCCTGGTTCGAGCCTGGCGGAAGCCTGCGTCGCGGCTGCCGGCGCGACTTTTGTTTCATTCTGCGGATCGCTTGCCTCATCCTGAGCGCCGCCGATAGCGACTGCCCCGGTGTCCGGGGCAATCCCGGTATCGGGCGCAGTAATCTTCAGGCCTGTTCGGTCAAAGTCGTAGTCTTTGTGGGGCTCTGCCTTTGGCAAGTACGCGTCGAGAGCAAACATCAAGCAGATGAGGACGCCGCCGACCCACAAAAAATAGTTCTTTATCGGCATCACGAACCGAACGCAGTCTCCCCGCCCCGTCGATCTGACGACTAGCTATTTGGTTGCCGGCGCGGAGCCAGTGGTGGTCGTGCCTGCTGACGTGCCCGTCCGCCGCTCGGTGCGATCGGTCCGCCGGTCTTCGCGCCGCTCATGGCGCTCCATCCGTCGTTCGTGTCGCCGTTGCATGCCGTACGTCCCACCCGTCGAGGTCGATGGCGTCGGGGCCGGGCTGCTGGTTTGTGCATTGGCGTCCGACGCCGGCAACAACATCGCCGGGAGCGCGAAGGTCAACGCTGCCGAACCACAGAGAAGCGACAAGATGGTTCGACGGGGGATCGAGTTCTGATCGATGCGCATTGCTCATAACAACATCCTCTGCTTGACGAGCGACCAATTGCGAATTCGCGCGAAGGTCTGGTTTGTCGCGCGCCAAGGCCATCCGGCCTTGGCCTGAAAAAGGTCAGGGGAGTTTGCCCATGCGATCCTGCAAACCGGGAGAATGACAACAGAACGGGAGAGACGCAGCTCGTCTCCGCTCACGAAACGTCGGGCAATTCCCTAGCCGGTTTCAGACAAACGCCCGATATCTTTCGCCGGCAGCTTTGCCATCGTCGCCGCCAGGTCAGAATTTTGCTGGGCGGCTCAAAGATGCAGTGGATCAAGCACGTCGCGGCGAGTGCGCCCGAAATCTTTCTTTTCCTCGCGGTCGCCATTGGCACGCTGCTAGGACGTGTTCGTCTCCACGGGTTTGCGCTCGGTCCGACCGCCTGCACTCTCGTTGTTGCGGTGTTGCTCGGCCTGTTAGCGCCCATCGTCATCCCGGCACTGCTCAAGTCGATCTTCTTCGGACTCTTTGTCTTCACCATCGGCTATCGCGCCGGTCCGCAGTTCTTCGCCTCACTGAGTTTCAAGACACTGGCCCAGGTTGTGCTGGCGCTTGTCATAGGCGGCACGGGGCTCGTGCTCATCCTGATGTCAGCGTTTGCCTTCCATCTCGACCCCGGCACGGCGGCCGGCCTCGGGGCCGGCAGCCTGACGCAATCAGCCATGATGGGCACGGCAAGCGGCGCGCTGGAGCAACTTGGGCTGCCGGCGGATCAACTGAAGCAGTTGCAGGGCAACGTGGCCGCCGGCTACGCGGTAACCTATGTCTGTGGCTACATCCTTGTGCTGCTGTTTGTACCGCTGGTCGCGCCCAAGCTGATGGGCATCAACCTCAAGGACGAAGCCGTCAAACTGGAATCCGAACTTGCGGTCGGCGCTCCCGCGAGCTCCAGCAACCTGCTCTACCGAAAATTCCAGGCCCGCGCTTATCAGGTCGCGATGGCAGCGGGCCGAACGGTGGGTGAAATCGAAGCGAAGGTCGGCCGGCGCGCTGTGGTCGAGCGCGTGCTCCGCGATGGCACTGATCTGGAGCTGCAGCCCGGCCTGAAGCTGCGGGCCGGCGACGAGGTATTGCTGGCCGGGCCGTCCGGTGCGATCGTTGCAGCAGGACCATTGCTCGGGCAGGAGATCGAGGGCGAGCACGTCTTGCGTGCAGTGAACGGCGACGTGGTCGAAGTCTACGTGACGTCTCGTCAAATGCACGGACGAACGCTCGCGGAAATCGTCGATCGCATCGGCGACGACGCTAATGGCGTATTCATGCGCAGTTTGACGCGCCACGGCCAGGAAGTGCCGATCACACCTGGGACGCAAATATACGTCGGCGACGTCATGACGCTCGTCGCGGCCAATCGCGACCTCAAGCGTCTGGTGCCGAAGATCGGGCAGGCGTTCAGCCTGAACGACCGCACCGACATCGCGTTTCTTGGTCTGGGTCTCGCGGTCGGTTTGCTGGTCGGGTTGCTCAGTATCAAGGTTGGCGCAATTCCGCTCACCCTTGGCGGCGGCGGTGGTGCTCTGGTCGCTGGCCTGGTTTGCGGCTGGCTGCGCTCGCGCCGGCCGACGATGGGCGCATTCCCGCCGGCCGCGCAGCAATCCCTGAGCGATCTCGGGCTCGCCGCGTTTGTTGCCGCAATCGGCCTTGCCAACGGTCCCGCAGCACTGACGGCGATCCAGACCAACGGCCTGTTGCTGCTGGGCGTCGGTGTCGTCGTCACGCTGGTACCGATGATCGTCGGCACGTTGTTTGCTTATCACGTCCTGCGCATGAATCCGGTAATCATCTGCGGCGCGCTCGCCGGCGCAATGACGGTCGATGCCGCCGTGAGCGGCTCCTGCGAGGTCGCCGAAAGCCAAACCCCGGTTCTCGGCGTCGCCGTCCCCTACGCCATTGCCAACGTGGTGCTCACGGTGCTCGGACCGATCATCGTCGGGGTCACGTTTGTTGATTGAGACCGGTGGGCACAAGCTTGATTGCGGCCGTTTCGATCACGGCCTTCGTTGCGGCCCGAGCGTCTCAATGTACGCGACTAGATCATCCGCGCCGTCGCGATTTGTGGGTGACTAGTAGAGCCGTCGCGGTCGCGCGATCCAGCCGGGCAACTCCCGGACCGGCTTTAGGAACAACTACTGATCCAACTTTTCAATGAGGCGAGGAGAATGGGTTCGAAATATAATCGACTTGCATTTCGCGTGTCGGCACTCGTGCTGGTTCTGATCGTTGCATTTGTGCTGGTCAAGACCGGCTTGCAGCTCGGCCGCAGATTTCGGCGACCTCGACAGCCAGGAGGCTGCAGTCGGGTTCGGCAACAGGCCTGACAATTCCTATCCTTGCGGTCCTGACATCGCGTGCTTCGAGAAAGGGCGTTATCAGCCGATCTGGCTCTAATGGTCTCGCAGCTTGGCGACGGCTCCACCTTCGTCGACCGCCAAGGCGAGCGGGAATTTCGAGCAGCCACTCAGAATGACCGTCAAGTCGTCCTGTAAATTTGTCTGCAACATCTCATCTTCGCGAGAGAATATTTTCAACCGCACTGCAGAACCTCGGCGCTTCCCGCTCTCCGCATCTCATGAATTGACACGCCGGTTTGCTCGATTGCCTCGACAATCCACTCGATCATTCTTAGGGCTCAGCCGGCTCCAATTCAGGACTTCTTCTTACGCTCCATCCTGTATTGATTGTTTCATTGGTGACTGAGCACCACCGCAAAGCTCGCGGTCACCGCATCGAAGGGGCGGTTATGGATCAACTTGGCGTGACACTTCGGAAACTGCGTTCCGAGGCCGACGATTGCGAACTCATCAGCTACCTTACGGGAGATCGTAGGCGACGCCTGGCCTTTTCCATAATCGCGCGCGATCTACGCGAGATGGCAAAACAAATCGAGGTTGCTATTGCCAAACGCGATAGCCGCGATATCGCTGGAGGTCACCGCTGCTAGCGAACTCCGACTTGTTGTTCGCGCCACGGCGAGACGCGTGCTTCGGACCTTCGCCCTCGCCGCCAGCAGACTTCGCGTCGTTCCGTGAGCCCTTCGCGCGAACCGTTGACCAGCGGACGCGAAGACCCGCCAGGCTTTACAGCGTTCTGCAAGGTCCGATCCGGGGTTTTGCCCGATTACAGCACCGCACTCCGATTGTTAGGTGCGAAAGGTGAATGCCTCCGCGAAGACACTCACTTCCATCGTCGCGACCACTGCGGGCGTGCGAGCAGCGGAGATAATTGCGCAATGAAGACGATTTCGGCAACTGAGGCCGCTGCGATGATTCCGGATGGAGCATCCCTGATGATCGGGGGCTTCATGGGTGTCGGCACACCGGAACGGCTGATCGACGAACTTGTGCGACAAGGCAAGCACAATCTCACCATCATCGCGAACGATACGGCTCTTCCGAAGCGCGGTATCGGGAAGCTAGTGGATGCCGGCCTCGTCAGCCGCACGATCGCAAGTCATATCGGCCTCAATCCCGAAACCCAGAAGCAAATGATTGCCGGCAAGATGAAGGTTGACCTCGTCCCGCAGGGAACGTTGATCGAGCGGATTCGCGCCGGTGGATACGGACTTGGCGGCGTGCTGACACCAACCGGTGTCGGAACTGTCGTCGAAGAGGGCAAACAACGAATGCAGGTCGATGGCAAAGACTATCTCCTGGAGACTGCGCTCCGCGCCGACTTTGCCTTGCTGAACGCATTTCTTGCAGACTATCTCGGCAATCTGTCCTACGTGCTGACCGCGCGGAACTTCAATCCGGTAATCGCGATGGCAGCGAACACAACCATCGCCACAGCCGAGCACATCGTGCCGGTTGGGCTGATAGCTCCCGACCACGTGCTGACGCCTGCACCACTCGTCGACTATCTGGTCTCGAACGGATAAACCATGGATGCCCAATCGATCATCGCCCGGCGCATTGCGCGCGAGCTGCGGAGCGGAATGCTCGTCAATCTCGGCATCGGCATTCCGACCATGGTCGCAAATTTCATTCCGAACGACGTCAAGATATTTTTCCAATCCGAGAACGGACTAATCGGGACAGGTCCAATTCCCGAGGAGGGCATGGCGCATCCTTTGCTTACGGATGCCGGCGGCCGCCCGGTCACTGCGCTGCCCGGCGCGAGCACCTTTGACAGCGCAATGTCCTTCGGATTGATTCGAGGCGGCCATGTCGACGTAACGGTACTCGGCGCACTGCAAGTCGACAGCAAAGGCTTGCTCGCAAATTGGATGATCCCTGGCAAGATGGTTCCGGGGATGGGCGGCGCAATGGACCTGGTGACCGGGGCGAAGCGCGTCATCATTGCCATGCAGCACACGGCCAAAGGCAAGCCGAAGATCATGGAGACGTGCTCGTTGCCGTTAACCTCGACCCGGCCGATTGATCTCCTTGTCAGCGAAATGGCGGTGATCGCTTTCCCGAATGGCCGCGCAACTCTGCTGGAGACCGGTCCAGGCGTCACGGTCGAACAGGTCGTGGCCGCCACGCAGGCGAAGCTTGTGTTGCTCGACAACGTCCCGGAGATGCGTTTGTAATACTGCGACGGCACCAAAGCGCCGATCAGCAAACCGAACACCGCAGCCAAGATGCCGCAAGCAATCGCAAGACAATTCGCCGGCGAGGGATAGCGAGCGCCGGACGCCACAAGATATTCGGTCGTTAGGGCGAGCAGCGCTGATAGTTGAGTTGCATGCCCTCAATGCCCGGTATGTGCCGAGAGAGAGTGCTCGCATCGATCATCTTCAGGCTGAATTCGACATTGGAGGTCATGATGGTGGTGGCGCAGGCCGCCGACAGCTGAACCGAGTCGCCTTCCTCTTTTCTCGATTTGATCGTACATCGCACGGTCTTGCCGGTGATCCGGTTGCCATTGATGATAAAGCCCGATCCGTATAGATCTGAAAGTTCTGAGAACGCGGTCTGGTTTTGCTCTTTCGTGAAGATACGATCGCACAGCGCCCGGTCCGTCGCCCAGGCGCCCGTGAGGTCGACCGCATAAGAGTATGTCGGTAGCATCGCGGCCAGGCCAAACGAAACGACGGATATCGCTCGAAACTGACGCAAGTCGAACATTTTCATCTCCTGAGATCGAGAAACTGAATGCGCTGATATTCGGACACACGTTCCAGGGGTCAATGCCCCCCGAACACCAGCGCCTGCAGTGGCAGAATGATCGCGTGCAGCCGAATGACCAATGCATGCACGAGGGCCACGGCGTCGACGATATGCAGATAGACTTTTTCCAGCGAACCGATGTCATTTGATGCCAACTCTTCGTGATGGTTTGAATAGAGGTTCGCGATACAGCTGCTCCCCGGCGGGAGGTCGTCCAGCACTCCCTCGTAGAGAGGCTCCAGCCACACGGTGAGGGTGCCTGGCTTGCTGATCTTTTGCAGATCAGTGAGCTGGTCAGTGGCCGTGACCTGTCCGGCGGCGATGACACTCTGCACCTTGGTCACCACGAGCGGGATGATGGCCATCGGCTTGCCGACACATGTTGCCTCGGCGGCCATGCCGACCTTGATCACCTGAGTCTCGATCTGGTCGTATCCTGCGAAAAGCCGATCCTCGCCCGCGTTGTCCGGGATGAGAACGCCCGCAGCCCTCGTAAACGGTGCCGGCTGCAAGATGTCGCCGACCCGCAGGACGAACTGGTCGACCCGACCGTTGACACCGGCACGGATGACCATTTTGTCCAGTTCGACCTGAGCTGCCGCAAGTTGTGCCATCGCGCTGGCCTTCTGCGCGGGCAGGACCGTCGAGATACGGGTTTCTGCCGACTGCTTGGCGGCCGCCGCCGCATCAACCGCTCCCTGTCGTTGCGCGGCAAGCGTCTGAAGCCTTTCGATCTCTCGCGCGGCAACAACGTCGGCGTTGCGCCGCTGCAATTCCGACTTGGTCCGCAATTCGTCAAGCGCCTGTTCCAACGCTCCCTTGACCTCCTGAAGCTTGCCTTCACTGGCCAAAATATCGGCTTCAGCCGTCGCCGCCGAGGCGTCCACTTCGACCACACGGGCGCGTGCAGTCTCGAGCGCTGCTTCCTGCCGCGTGCTGTCCAACTTGAAGAGCGGGTCGCCCTTTTTGACCTTCTGGTTATAGCCGACATAAACCTCAGCTACGCGACCACCGATCTCCGGATATACCGAAACGGTCCGGAACAGCGAGGTGACGTTGCTCGACGACGGATGATTGTACAACACCACCGTGATCAGAAGCACGGTCAGTATCAAGCAAAGCGTGATGCCCCAGCGAAGCTCGTACCAGACCGAGAACAGCGTAATCTCGTGGCCAATGCGCTTGCCCTGGACGTAGCGCCGGAACAGATAATCCGGAAGGAGCGTGAGCGTCGCGCACATGGTGAGTTCAAGCATGAACCGACCCCTTCCGATCCTTACGGGGACGATCAGTGCTCGTGGGCTTCGCCGCTCCGGAGCCAGGTTCGCTGGCAGGGCTCCCGGCTTCGGCCATCACCGTCTTCGGCGCATCGGCGCCCTGTTGACCAGCGGAGCTGCCAGCATCGTCCTGTTCGGCAATCGTTTCCACCGCAGTGGCCAAACGCCTGAACGGGGCGAAGAAGTCGGGAATATCGATCCAAGCCAGCAGCAGAGCCGCAATCCAGAAAGCATGCTCGTGCGTGAAGAGGCCGATCAGGCAGAGCAAGGCGACAATGTCCATCTGGATTTTCTTCGACCGGTGCGCCATCCTTTCCGGCAGCGAATGGATCGTCCAGAAGAAGATACCGAGACCAACGACGCTCGCAACGACAAACACCAGCGTGATGTTGTAGAGCACATCGGTATCGCCCGGTGCAGTGATGAAAAACGGCAGGTGCGCCGTCGCTATCGGGTTGGCTTGACTTGTCACTGGCGCTCTCCCGGATCTTCGTGACTAGTCGCGCGCGTTACCTTGCCATTCACGCGAGCAGAAGACAGCTCGCCCGCCGATCAGCGCAATTCTGATCGGCGGTTGCGCGGCAAACTGCAGCCCAACTCTTCTCGCCGCTATCGCTCCCGTTTCGTCCATTCGGCCCACGTCATCACCTGCACTCCGACTTGATCGCAATCCACGTGCGACGCTAACTTGATCGTCGAGGGCCGATCCACGCATCGGGTTATCCCCTGAAACACTCTGCGGAAAACCCGACAATGTTGCATCGAGTGAGCATCGATGCGCCGTTGCTAACCGTTGTGCTCTGATCTCAAATCAAGACGCGTCTCTTAGGTTGCCACAGCGGCGCTGCTCAAGCCGTCCACGCGGCGAGCGGCAACTAATCCATGATGTGATATCCGCCGTCTACGTAGAGGGTCTCACCGGTGATCAGCCGCGCCGCGTCGTGGGCTAGAAACGCTGTCGCAACGCCAACATCATCGATGCTGACAAGACTGCGCGCCGGAGCCTTTTCCTTCGCCTTGTCGAGCAGCGCGTCGAATTCAGGAATGCCCGAAGCTGCGCGCGTCGCAAGCGGGCCGGGCGAAATGGCGTGGACGCGAATTCCCTTCGGTCCAAGCTCCGCCGCCATGTAGCGTACCGCGCACTCGAGCGCAGCCTTTGCGACGCCCATGATGTTATAATTTGCCACGACCATCTGGCTTCCGTAGTAGGTCATGGTGAAGATCGTACCTCCGTCCTTCATGAGCGGCTCGGCGAGATGCGCCATGCGGATAAAGGACCAGCAGGACACATCCATCGTCGTCAAGAAGCCGCTTCGATTGACGTCGATGACACGACCTCCCAGCGCTTCCATCGGTGAGAAAGCGATCGAATGAACCAGAAAATCCAGCCGCCCCCACTCTTGTTCGATCCGCTTGAAAACCGCTTCCATTTCGCCGTCGACACCGACGTTCAGCGGCATGAGGATTTTTGCTTCGAGCTCATGGGCGAGCGGTTCGACGTACTTCTTGGCCTTGTCGTTGAGATAAGTAACTGCGACTTCGGCGCCAAGCGCGCGGAAGGCCCGGGCGCAACCCCAGGCAATCGAGTTTTTATTTGCAATGCCAACAATGAGCCCGCGCTTGCCTTCGAGCAACGGCGCCTTTGCCTTCGGAATCATCGCGATACCCTCCGGTGTTTCAAGAGTTGTGACGCGCTGGCGGGGAGAAGCGCCAGCGTATGCCGTGCGATCATCAGCTCTTCGTTGGTCGGTATGACATATGCTTTCACTGCGCTGGCCGACGTCGCGATTTGTGCAAGCCCCGACGCATTGGCGACAAGGTCGATGTCAAGGCCTAGCCAGCGAAGCCTGCTGCCTATTCGGGTGCGCATCGTAGGCGAATTCTCGCCAATACCCGCAGTGAACACGAACCCGTCGACTCCGCCGAGGGCACTGGCCAGCAGGCCGGCGTAGAGCCCAACGCGATAAGCAAAATATTCCAGTGCGAATGCGGCTTTGTCGCTTCTGCTCGCCTCGAGCTCTCTTACGTCATTGCTGATCCCGGAGAGACCTTTTAATCCCGATTGGCGATAGAGCAGCGTCTCGACTTCGGAAGTCGACATGCCTTTTTCGGCGATCAGGTAAAGCACAACACCAGGGTCGAGCTGGCCCGAGCGCGTTCCCATCGGCAATCCGTCGAGTGCGGTGAAGCCAAGAGTGCTTTCGATGCTGCGGCCGTCCTTGAGAGCGCACATCGACGCACCGCTGCCGAGATGCGCAACGATCACACGCCCTTTGGCGATTGCCGGCGCGGCCGTGGGAAGTTGATTTGCAATGTACTCATAAGAGAGCCCGTGAAATCCATATCGACGAACACCCTCGTTGTAGAAACGCGCGGGCAAGGCATAATGGTCCGCAAGTTCGCCGTGGTTGCGATGAAAGGCGGTATCGAAACATGCGACCTGCAGAAGATCGGCGCGATTGGCCTGCAATGATTTGATCGGCGCCAGGTTATTGGGTTGATGCAGCGGAGCCAGCGGCGCATATCGCTCGAGTTGAGCGACAACTGCATCGTTCAACAGCACGGGCCTGTCAAAATCCGGTCCGCCGTGGACCACACGATGACCGACGGCCACGAGATTGAACCGCTGCGATTTTTGGAGCCACTCCCCCGCAATGTTGGTCGCGGCTGGAAGGTCGGGAATTTCGGCATTGCTGTACTCTTGGTCGATCAGGCTCGCTTCGCCCGGCCGCCCGGCACGCAAACGCGGCCGAACACCAATGCCGTCAATCTGACCCTTGATGATGCAGGCCAAATCAAGGGACGCGCCGAGCTCGAATACCTGAAATTTGAGACTCGACGAACCCGCGTTGACGACGAGTATCGCATCCATGGTGTTCACGCTGCCGGCACTGCGGTCGTGCGACGTCTTGCGTCGGCATAAAGCGCGGCAACCGCACAGGAGGCCAGTCTTGATCGCACGGAGTCCGCTCGCGAGGTCAGGATAACCGGTACGCGCGCGCCGAGCACGATCCCGGCGGCATCCGCCTTCGCCAAGAAGGTCAAATTCTTCGCCAGCATGTTGCCGGCTTCCAGATCGGGGACCACCAGAATTTGTGCGCGGCCCGCGACCACCGACTTGATGCCTTTGATTTTGGCGGCATTCGGATCGATGGCATTGTCAAACGCGAGAGGACCGTCAAGGTCGCCTCCAGAGATCTGATCTCGATCGGCCATTTTGCACAACGCCGCCGCATCGATTGTCGATGGAATCTTGGACGTCACGGTCTCGACGGCCGACAAGATCGCAACTCTCGGCCGGCCGAGGCCCACCTGGGTGAAGAGATCGATCGCGTTCTGGACGATGTCCCGCTTGGCATCGAGATCGGGGAAAATGTTGATTGCAGCGTCGGTGATAAACAGCGTTTCGGAATAGGTCGGTACGTCCATCACGAAAACATGGCTGATGCGTCTGTCAGTGCGCAGGCCCTTCGTTCCCGATGTCACGTACCGCATCAATTCATCGGTATGCAGGCTGCCCTTCATGAGCAGCTCGCCTTTGGCTTCGCGAACCATTTCGACGGCCCTCGCCGCCGCTGCTTCACCGGTTGGCTCGTCGATGATCTGCAGACCATCAAGCCGGATGTCATGTCGTTCTGCTGTCTCCTTGATCTTCTTTGCGGGCCCGACAAGGACAGGTTGGATAATGCCTTCTCCAGCTGCTTCGATAGGACCACGGAGCGAGGTTTCGTCGCACGGATACACCACAAGGGTAGTCGCCGAAGGCACGGTCTTGGCCTTCGCGACAAGGCGATCATATTTGGACGCAATCGACGCGGTTTGGACGGAATGCATCGCGGGGGCAGTTCGGCGGAGCGCGATCTGGAGTCGCCATGTTCATTCGCTCTGTTTTCCACGCGCAATCTGCGCTGGAGTGGTCAGGTCTCAATCTTTCGCGGGCGCAACGCGATCACGCGCGCTCGGCAGGCTGTTGAACACATCATGCCGTTGCCCTTGCTCTCGCTCTCGCGGTCGCTCCGCGTTTGCCGGGACTTTCGCTTTCAATTCTCTTCCATCCGTTGCAGCTTCGAGGGCCGGCACCAACGTTGGCGCCTGGTCGCCAACAAACAGCAGCGCCATCTGCTGTAACCGCGACTCCCCCTCCGTCGGCAAAGCGCCGCGCGATCGCAGTATCTGATCGATGAGTTCAAATGCCTTGCTGCGGGGTTCAGCCTCCGGCGGCAACAATGCCGGGATTGCCGCAATTGCCGCTGCTCGATCGAGCAGCAGCATGAAGTATTGCTCCCGCACCATATCTTTGAAGTCGGCAAGCGGCAGCGCCGGCAGATCCCGTTGCCCGCGGCAAATCTTGCGTACCGCTTCGAAGCCTCGCTCATCGATCAATTCTCTTGTCATTCCCACATAGAGGACGGCACGTATCGTCGCCTCCCGCAGGCCTCCTTGAGTGATCTTCGCCTTGATCTCGGAGATTCGCCGCTGAACAAGTTGCAGATGCAGAGGATCGCGCGACGCACGACGGAGCGGCTTCTTCTGCGACGGATCGATACCGACCGCAGCCTGCAGCAACGGAGAACCATAGATCGAGAGAAAGGTCTGTTCCGAAATTCTTTCAACGGTGTCGCGCCAGGCGTCGAGCAGCCGGACAACCTGTTGGGAAACACCTTCCTGCATTTTCAGCAACGCATTGCTTGAATCGGCGGCTTGACGGTTTTCCCGAACCGTGTCGGCAGCGCCATTCAACCAACCCATGAAGGGGTTCGCGTCGGAGAAGAGTTCATATTGCAAACGAAGAGGATGCATTTGGCGCATGAATTCGGCCGTCGCCGGAGCGACGGCTGTGCGGACCGCAGGCTGGACGAAGGTGCGATAGAGCCCAAGGTTGATTTCTGACACACGCGCAGCGGTCGCAAAGCGGCGCTCATCGTCGAGGTCATTGCCACCCAGCGCCCGGATATCGTCAATCGTTCGCGCTTCGCAGCGCATGATCCATTCGCCGCCGGCGAGATCGGGATCCGTGGTCTCCGCGGACTTACGCTCGAACGTCGCTTCGTACAGTCCCGGCGGAAGCACATCGATCAGGTCGATATTGCTGGAGAATTCGCTGTGTTCCTTGCGCGCCACGCCTCCCGACACGAAAATTCCCAGGTGGCCGATAGTTTCATGGATCGAGTAAACGATCGTCTGGCCGAAGGACCGGATCTCATCGACATCTTCGTAGAGCTCGGGAATCCAGCCGAGCGCTTGTTGCGGAGGAGTGACGTTATCTCCCTTGGAGCAGAACACGACGATCGGAGATCGAACATTCCGCAAGTCGATGGTGCGCTTGTCCGAGGTCTGTATCCGGCCCGCCGCAAGATTGTTGCCGATGAACAGTTCGTCGACGATGAACTGGATTTCCTCGGCATTGAGGTTGACGTGGCCGCCCCACCACCGCTCGAATTCGAGGTACCGTGCCGGCTCGGTGTCGATCTTGGAATAGACGTTATACTGCTTGGTCCAAAGCGTGTTCGAGGGGTTTTGATTTTCGAAATTCTGCACCAGCCAGGCGCCGTCGAATTTTCCATGTCCCAGATCACTCGTCAGCGCCGTTAGCCAGCTGCCGCCAAGCAGGCCGCCGCTGTAGCGCATCGGATATTTTCCCCGCACACCGCCCCAGTAGGACAGCGGCGAGCCGGCGATGATCAACGGCCCAAACAACTCGGGCCGGATCGCGGCGAGCATCATGACAGCCCATCCGGCCTGGCAGTTGCCGATCACGCACGGGCGACCCTCCGCTTGCGGATGGCGCTCGATTACCCGCTCCAGAAAGATGGCCTCAGCCCGCGCGATGTGCTCGATCGTCTGCCCGGGGATCGGATCCGGCAGAAAGCCGATGAAATAGCAGGGGTGGCCCGCCTGAAGCGCGACGCCGATTTCGCTGTCGGATTTGAACCCGCCGATACCCGGCCCGTGGCCAGCGCGCGGATCGACGACGACGAACGGTCGCAGCCTCTCGTCAATCTCCACGCCGGCGGGAGGAATGATCTTGACCAGCACGTAGTTGACCGGATGCTCGAGCGAGCGACCGTCGACAACAAGCTCGGCCTGGTAATTCAACACGTGCGGCGCCGTTTCTGCCATGTGAGCGCGATAAGCGTTGCCGCGCTGGCGCATGACATTCAGGAACAGGACGCCGCGTTGCATCGCGTCCACGATGTAGCTCATGAGCGAGCCGGACATATCGAAAGCAATCGTATCTTTGTTGCTGGTCGGCTTCGCTTCTTGCTGGGCCATTTGTCCGTCCTTGGTCTGGCTGATCGCCGGCTCGCACCCGAGCGTTTCTCTTGAAAGTGCCTGTCCAATCACGGAATGGGCGTTCGCACGAGCTCTGGCGGCTTCAGCGTCCCGGCGTCTGTAGAAGTCCGGAATTTGAGCGAGGGCCTGGCTTTCGGCCTGCGCTTGCATGCTCACGGGCAGCACGAGGAGCGCAAGTATGTGTGATCCGGTCGCAAGCTTCGGCATCTTGCGCACCTCCCGGTTCCCGATCGCGCCAGCCACTGGCAGCTTGAGACGCCTCTGCGACCGGAGGCATCGGCACAACCCCTCGTTTTCGTAGCGGCCAATGCTGATCGTGCTTCGCACTCCGCTCACAGGAAGCACGCGAGCCCCCGCTCATCGGCCTGGTCCTGCGCCGGCTAGTTTGCAAAACCACACTCGATCGAAAAGCGCGAGTTGATCGTTGCTACCGGGCCTTACCGAGCTGGACGAAGCTGTCAGCCGCCTTTTCGCTCACGTCCAGAGTTGTCCGTTGAGAGTACCCGCGATACGCTGTTCTCGGACCACGTTGTGTTCTCTTGAACTACCCGATTTGCCTCCACACCCTTTGAGGGAAAACCCGCATGGGCCCCAAGGTACGCGCGATGCCATGTTGACGCCTGCGGCATTTGTCGATGCTCGCGAAATCGCGCTTCATTAAACCGGAGAATATCATCATGCGTCTCTTCAAAGCCGTGACATTAGTCGCGTTGGGTACGGCCGTGGGCGTCGCCGCCTTCACGTCGGCGCACGCGCAGGTATCGGAGTGCCGGGTCCTCGGTAATTGGGCCGGATGGGGTCAGGATGGAATCGGCACTTTTGACGTTGGTTCAGGGCAATCGTGCACAATAGGCGCCACGACATTCGGCCACTTCGAAGGCTCGAAGGTTGCCCAGCAACCGCAGCACGGAACAGTGAAGCAGCTCAGCATCTCGAGCTGGCAATATACGGCGAAGCCCGGATACACGGGAACGGACAGTTTCGTTCTGGAAGGCACGGGGCACGACCCCTCGCAGCCTGCAGGTCAGCGCTCCGCTGTCACGATGAACGTCAACGTTCGTTAGCTGTACCGGATGTGTCGCCAGATTAGGAAGAGAGGCGCCGGCGGAAGCCCAAGCGCTTCTCGCCTGATCGAGGCAGTGAGCGGGCGCAGGACGAACTGAGATCGAGCCTTGCCATCGAGCCGCTCGACGCAGCTACACCCTCAACTTATTGCGGGCGCGCGGCCGTTGGCCGTTATTATCGCAACGTTCTATCGAGCGGCTCGCGACCCTGCGGACGCGGATGATCCGGCGACGAGCGCATCGCGGCTCTAGGCGCGGCTCAACGGGGAGGAATGCCGGCGACCGTTCTTGCCGAGATCAGTCCGACGCGTCGGTCCGTACAAGCGGAATCGCCTCGGGCAACTGACAACGACCGCGGGGTCAGGTTCGATCGCCGGCTTGTCTTGATCGACTGGCGTGCAGCCTCGCGCACATCGAAATGTTCCGGTAAGGAAATGTTCCTGTAAGGCTGACGAGACGCTGCGCGAGCGCGCTGTTTGCACCCGACGCCACCGCGACCGCGCTAGCAAACTCCGGTTGTTTCGCGCGGTGCATCCGTCGAGGCAACGACGCGGCGCGCGATCTCCGCCGCTAGCATCCACCGATCGAGGGTATGCAGCCGCTCCAGTCCGCCCGCGCGGTATTCTGGACCCTCACGGGCGACACGGTGCGGTTCACATACGCTTGCGCAGCTGTAATAAAATTGGACACGACCGGTATCGAATACTGCCCGGCGAGACCAAGGCAGGACGCGGCGATAGCTGCTGTTAGGACGAAGATTCCAATGCGCTTGCGCATGGTTCGGTTTTCCTTTCGTTTGTCATGGCGTTCCTTCATCGAGAGCCGCTCACGTAGCTCAAGGCAGAACGCATCGATCATCGCGCGCCGGACAAGGATTCCGGCGTGCTTGAACATCGTCATTTCGCCATTCCCATCGTCTTCTTCACCGCGAAGACGGCCGGCACCTCGTTGAAATCAGGCAGATCGGCAGGATCGATCTTTTTGGCATTGGCAACGTCGATCTTGAACGGATCGGCCGCGACTTCGGCGCCGGCCTTCCACGACCTGACGTCGATGGTGTATTCCGGCGATTCCGGAAGGTCCGTACTCGTGATGACAACTCTGCAGGGATAGGGGCGGTCGCCCTGGGCGATCCAGATTTGCCAGTCTGCGTTGTCGGACCGGGCCGCAATGTGATTGCATTCCTGGCCGCGGATCACGCCACTGCCCAAATCCTTGACATCGGTCACATTGCTCATCAGCAGAGCGTGCGGATCCGACATCAGCAGCGTTGCAGCAGGCATCGGCTTCTCGAATTTCTTGCGCAACGCGTCGATCAGCTTGTCGACGGTACCGGCGGGTTCATCGGCCTGAACATAGGCGTTGGCGTTCTTGCCGAGCAGCGTCACCGTCTTGCCGTCGTAGGTCATCTCGACATTGGCGAACCCGCCGGTCCGCGTCATGTGGACCTTGTCCGGCCGGTTGAGCGTCACCGTCCCGGAGCTGGCAAGCCCGAGCTTCTGCTTGTCGGTGCTCACGACCTCGAGATTCGAGTCGTAGTCGAAGGAGATCGCCTTCTGCGCCGCCATATAGTCCGTCATGGCCTTGAACAATGTCTTGGCCTGTGCTTCGTCCGCTCGAGCCGCAGTAAGGCTGGCCGATCCAGCGAGGATCGCGAAGACAGAAGCGGCAACCGCACTCGCCGCGATTCCGGTACGCTTACGTTTAATATTTCGCATGTCGTTCCTCCGAACGGTTTGGCCCACGCAGAAACATCATGAGCATCGATTGCCTCTCAGCTTTCTGGTGCAGCATAAGTTCTGTCGCGAACCGAAGCCCTCAGGGATTTGCCTGAAAGCGCCTCGGGTGTTTGCCCTGTTCTCCGAGAACGATGTGGCAGCTGCTTGCGCCGAGACTCTTGCGCCAAGAAATATTGGCGACCTCTTCAGCGTCGTAATCGCCTGGCCATGCGCTGCGCCTAGAACAGGCAGAATTTTCCGGCACGCAATGAGCGAATTACGGTTATCGCTTAAGCGACTGGGACAATCGGCTGGCTCTTCGCAAGGATGGTGCGGCGCTCATGCACCAGGTCCTCGAGCCGATGCGCCACAACGTTCAATGTGGCGGCATCGACCGCGCTTTCGTCGCCACTCTGCGCTTTGATACGCTGTGTCTTGAGGACGCTGTCGATCTCTTCCTCGATGACGGAAAGCTCGCTCTCCGCGCCGGCGGTCCGGATCCGGCGCGCCAGCGCATATAACGAATCGAGTGGCCCTTCAATGGTTTCGGGATTTCCGATTCCCAGAAATTTCCAGGCCGCCGCCAGAACGCTCGCAATGCCGCCCAGGACCATCGGCCCCAGATAAATCCAGTTGCTGTATTGATCGATGAAGCTCTGTCGGGTGCCGTCGTAAAACGACGCGGCTCCGGGGTGAACGGGAAGGTACGCATCCGCGTCAGTGCTGGGCGCGGTCATTTGCGCGAGGATCGGCTGCTCGCTCAGGAGGTCTCTGCGCACGGCCATGATCGTCTGGGTGAACTCGGCCATCAAATTGGAGCTGAGCTCCTTTTTCGCGACCAGGTATAGTGAAGTTCGCAGAGTCGTCAGGTCATCGTCCGGGACCGGCGGAGCTCCACGCAGCGTTCCTTTTGGCACATCGAAACTCTCATAAGCCCGATCGGCTTCGGCAATTGTCGCAGCGGAATCGATTGGTATCAGCACGGGCACTGCTTTCGGTCCATCGTGAAAGAAGTCCCGGACCTGCGACAGGTATTTTTGGATCAGGGGCAGGACGACAAGGATCGCGCTGACCTCCTTGGTTTGAATCGCGCGCCGGGCATCCGATGGAGCGATGTTCCTGAACATCTTCGTGCGGTCGAAGCCGTATTCCTTGCTTAACACATCGACAATTCTGGTATTCGCGTCTCCTCCTATGACGCCCACAATGCGGCCCTTCAACTTGTCCATCCTGTCGATCGTCGAACCCGGCGGCGCCATGACCAGCGCGACTACATAGCTGACAACGACCACTGCTTGCGCCCGCGACAGGTCGCCGACATCACCGCGAACAACTGCAAGATCGACATTGCCCGCCGCGAACGCCTTGGCGGCTTCCAGTGCTGTCCCGGTGTCAACAACTTTGAGCCGCACCGGCGCATCTATCGAAACAAGTCGGCTCGCAACCGCTGACATTGCTTTGGCAGCCTCACCGTCGATTGAGCCGACGGCCACAGAGAGGGTTACCGGACGAGTAACGTACCGATAGCCCCAGAGACCGGCGCCCGTCACAAGGATGATGATGCCAACAAGCGACACCATGCGAAGCCAGAGTGGCAACCTGATCGAAACCATGCGCATGCTCCGGCATCGCAGATCTGTTGCACCGTCGGCCTCCCTCTGCTGTGAACGTCGGATTGCACGACGATGATTGCCGATGGCTTATGGCGGCGACGCTCAACACGCTACAGCGAGTTCGGGCGCCCTGACCTCAGTGCAAACCCTGCCGGGCTTCCGGGAATGCCTGATGGTGCCGCATCACAACTGCCGCGATGGTGCGAGCCACTCGAATAGTCTTCGATGGCGAAGAGCGTCAGTCGCGGGCATCGAATTGCCCGGCGCGGGCATGACAACGCATTCCTGATTTGAGGGAATGCCTCTGGAATGTTCAGGCAACGCCCGGAGGGTTTTGCCGCTGCACCAACCTACGCTGTCGGGACGGAGCACAAGCGCCGAATTGAATAGAGGAGGCTCGAAATGAAGCTCTCGATCGCATTATCGGCTCTGTTAGTCACCGGGGTCATGGCGGCAAGCACTGAAAAGGCGGGTGCCGTGGTCTACTGCCAGTACGTCGATTATCCTGCCAGTTGCGTCGCCAGGCCCGGCGTTGTGTTGGGTGTACGTCCGGTCGCGCGTGCAGCGACCGTTGGAGTGGCTGCGGCGGCGCGCCCCGGCACGCCCATGAATCGCGGTGGTCCGGTGAACCGCGCCGGCCGGCGCTGAGAACCGGGTCTCTTCTGGCTGTCCGTCGGTTCAGCCGCGGTAATTTTCACCACGTATATCGCACGCCGGCGGCTCCGCGGATGCCGTCGCGCCTCTCGCGGTCGTTGTCGCTGACGGCGAACTGGTAGTCGGCATTGGCGTAGAGGCTGAGATTGGTGTTCATCCGCACGCTGAGCCCACCGCCCAGTTGCAGGCGCGAGGCCCGCTCCAGCAGCGGCACCAGATCGATACCGGAAAACGTCGTCGTTGCCTGCGCCCCCCAGTCACGCCACAGATTGGCGCGCACATAAGGCTGCCACACCTGCCCGCTGTCGCCGACGATGGTCCAGCGGCCGCGCAGGCCGATCCGCCCGCTCGCGCCTGACGTGGTGCCGAGCGCGACGTCGCCCAGGCCGTCGTTGGCGTCGTCGAACGACACATGCTGCCAGATGATCTGCGCCTGCGGCTCCAGCACGAAGCCCGGTCCGAACATCGACAGCGGGATCGGATAGCCCGCCTCGAGCGACGAGACGAAGCCGAGGCCGGTGGTCCCAAGCCTGGCGAATTGAGTGGACGCTGTGCCTTCATAGCGCGTCACCTGCGCCACTGCGTCGAGATACCAGTCGGTTGGGCCGCGATGCGTCCAATAAGCCGCGGCCGACCAGGCATCGAGATTGAGACTGCCGGTCTTGCGCAGCACGTAGGCGGTCGCTGCCTCGTTGGTGACGAGACCGTTCACGCCGACGTCGGCATTGGCGTAGGCGAAGTAGATGCCGGCGGTGTCGCGGTGACCCTGAAGCCATTCGCCGCGCCACAGATCGATACCGCTCTGAAAGCCGAGCAACTGGCCGGAGGCGCGCGGATCGGCGAAGGCCCTGTAACGGTTGTCGATCTGCTGGCCGAGGAACTCGGCCCCAGGCCGAGGGCCCCCAGCCGACAGATGGGCAATCGGGCAGCGCCTTCACCGGCGCCTTGGTCACGATCGTGTTCCGCATGTCGCCGTCAGACCGGCAAGGCGTAGCCGTATTCGCGACCAGCGAAGTATCGCCGATGCGATCATCCAGGGTGCCGAGCGTCGTCATCCCCAATTGCCGGGCAATCGGTTGAACCACGCCGTAGGTCGCGATCTCCGGCCCGATGATCGGATAGACGCCCGGCGGCAGCGTTTGCGGCGGCGGCTCAGGCGGCAGGATCGGTGGCATGATCGGCGGCTCCGGCGGTATTGGTCCGACGATGAAACTCGAGCGCAGGAACCAGTCGCTGGGATTGCTGCCGCCGACGCCACCATGGAAGAGATCATAGTCAAAGGCGCCGCCGCGCGCCTCCACGCCAGTAGCGAGCGCGAATGCATCGGGCGCCGAACGGCTAAGATCGAGCACCTGCACCACCAGGATGCCGTTGCCGACGGTCAGCGCGCCTGCGCCGCCGGCGTTGCGGATTGTCATCTTCGTTGCGCCGCCGGCACCGACGGAGGTGCCATCTACCACCAGCACGTCGGAGCGAGAAGCCGGGCCTCCCTCGTTCAGCACGGTGTCGAGCAGAAGGCGACCACCGCTCGCGAAGAATGTACCTCCACCGGTCGTTCCGGGCGTATGACCGCCGGAAATCAGCAACACGTCGCCAGGTACCGGATTGGCCTGCAGGTCGATGGTGCCGGTATTGGTGAACGTGGTCGCACCGAGTATATGGCCCTGCACCGGACCGCCGAGCGCCATGGTGTTGAAGGTCAGACCCAGCGGCAGATATTGGCCCGTGCTGTCGAGAGTTGTTGCCCCGGGGGCTCCGAGTAACGCCAGCGTGCCGTTGTTGACGAACGTGCTGCCGGGACCACCCAGATCCGACACCGCAACGCGCAGCGTATCGCGGATGCCGTCGCCGTTGGTGTCCGCGAAGTGCCGCAGGTCGAACAGGCTGTTGTTGGTGACTGCGCTGGTACCGGCGAGCTGGACAAAGCCGGTGATGGTGCCGTTGTTGATGATATTTGGATCACCAGCAACCGCGCGGTCGGACAGTGCGCCGATGCTGCCACCATTGGTAAGCGTTGCCGTGCCGCCGGTCGAACTCAGGAAAATGCCGGTTGCCTGCAAACCGTAGATGGGGCCGACGCTGGCAAGGTCAGCCTGCCAGCCTCCCATCACCGAACCGCCCGACGCGATGTTGACTGCAACGCCGCCAGTGCCGCTGGTCGCGCTGATGCCGGTGCCGAACTGTCCTGTCGCTGACACGTTGGTGGCATTGACCTGTACCGGGCCGGTCGTCGAGGCCCGCACCACGGCGCCTTGATGTATCGTGGTGGTGTCGGTGAGGAGCCCGTTCTTTTGAGCCAGTATCGTCCCACTATCGGCGAGGATGCCGACCGCGTTGGAGCCGTTCGTCGTGTTGATCGGCCCGGATGCATTCACTGTTATGCTGCCGCTGGCCGAAAGGGCCATGATGCCGGCGCCGCCCCCGCCCTGGGTCGTGATGCCCGGTCCGGTATAGGTCACCGTGCTCGGCGCATCGACGTAGCTGATGGTTCGGATGCCGACAGGATTGTTGAAAATATTGGGATCCGGTGTCGCGGTCCCGAAGCTCATGATTTGCGACGCCACGGTCGCAACTAGTGATCGACCATTCGCCGCAGTCGCCGAGTCCAGTTGGGCGGAGATCGCCGCCTTCACAGGCAAGGTTGGGGAATCCACCCCGGGGTTATCCGAGCCGTTGACGGTGATGACCGTGCCGGGACTGGTGGTGACCGAAGCTGACCCGTCGCCCTCGACCCACACGACGATGCCACGGGGCGTGTTGCCGAACACGTTGATCGTGCCGCTATTGTATGTCACCGACGCATTGCCGGCCCCATTCACGCCAGATGGGAACGAGTCACCGGAATGAGCGATCAAGCCGTAAAAGCCCGCTCCGCCCACACCCGGGGTACCCGTGATATTCCCGGAAGCAACGATTGTGGCGTTGCCTATCCCGCGGTTATCCGCCTGGATGCCGGTCGCTTCCGTTCCGCTAGAGGTTAAGCCCGTGCCGCTCCAGGTGACGCTCGCCACATGAGGGAATCCCGTCTGGTTCGGCATCGCGAACGCGACGATCGCATCCTCACTTGCCGTGCCGGCCACATTGATTGTGGTGTTCGTTGCCGTAATGATGGCGTCGCCGCTGGACTGTATTCGCAGTCCTGTGTTGTTGTTGCTGAGAGGATTGGCTGCATTGTTGATCGTAACACCATCCGCAGTGATGGTGATGTTCGCACTGCCCGAAGTCACGCCCGTGGAATTAGCGGCGTTGACGGCGTTGCCCCCGAAGCCGGGTGCGCCAGCGGGGATGGTGACAATGACACCCGACTGAAGCGTGAGGTTGATGGGCGCGCCGCCAGAGCCGTTTTGGGTATCGTAGCCGATGCCGGTGGCATAGGGGTTGCCGGCTGAGGTGCAGGCAACGCTGCCGCCGACGAGTGCTCCGCATTCGTTCAGCGCCAAAGTCGGCGACAGCCCCGCGTCGAACGCGGCCGCGGTTACAACAAGGCCGAAGGAGACTCTCGTCAGAGGGCGAGAGCGCAGCAAATGAAATCGATGCCAACCGTTCGCCGGCCCGGACCGTCTGATTCCGGATTGATCTGAACATGCGTCAAGACTGGCGCGCTGCGGCCCCGATTGCATGTGGCCCCCAAAGTTTGCCCTTTGTCTCTGATGCCTCTGTTTGGTGTTCCCCTGCCGATTTCCCGCTGCGCGTGCATTTCGCGGCTGAATCGCGACTTTCTTGTGTCAGGATTTTCGGTGCAGCAAGAAGCCGTCGCCGCGTGTTGTGCAGGACACACTCGCGTCAGCGCTGCTGACGCGACGGCGAGTTCCAAATTGCGGACCGACGCCTTGCCCGATGCGACTTCGCGCGTGCGCCCGAAGTCCAGAAGGCTGCAGTTGCGCGCGAGCACCGAGCGCAATGTCCGCGTAGTGGGCATAGAGTGCGGACGCGCGTCTCATCATCGCCGCCCCGGTATCACGATGTCGAAGGCATGCTCCGTGCCGGTGCCCGATGGGAACAGCAGTCACGACCTGTTGTCGCATCACGACTGCTGCGGTGCATGGATCCCCGCGTCCGCGTGGACGACAACGAGAGACACATCACGTCTTTGCAAAATCCCGCAAAATCGGGCGAATACCAACGCATGATCAGCGACTTGCGCGTCACCGGTGGTCGCACACAGAGCGCCTCAAAATCCCTTGATGTATCCGGCGTCCATCAGCATGCGATTGAACCGCCGCGCCTCGGCGCCCTTGCCGCAATCGTAGAACACGCCGTTGCAGCGGAGCATGATGGCCTTCTGCTCGGCGAACGACGGATCGAGCGGCAGACCGGCCGCCTCCTGCACGATGAGCGGCAGATAGGGGCCGTCGATCTTGTCCATCACGACCGGGCTCTCAACCGGTCTGAAGTTGACGGCGTCGATTGCGTAATAGGTCGCGTAGTAGCGCGGATCGTAGGAGCTCATGCGCTTTTCGATCTGCGCGTCGGTCAGGCTGGGCTCGATGATGTAGGAGGTGAAATCCGGCTGGTGGTCGCCGTAGCGCACGATCAGGAACGCCTCGTCCGGGAAGCGCTTCTTCAGCTGCGCCAGGAAATCGCGGTAGTTTTGCGCGCTCAGGGCCTGGCGCCGCAAATATTCGTCGACATACTTCGGATTGCCGAGATCGGCCCACGACGTCATCAGATCCGGCCGGTAGCGATAGTCCCACGGAAAATGGTTCGCCGCGAGGTAGACATACATGAAGGCCGGCTGCGTCTTGGGCTCGCCGGCGAACATCTGCAACGCCTTGTCGTAGAAGAAGCTGTCGGGCTCGATGTCCTTCGCGCCGAGCGCGCGCTCGTCATAGAAATCCTCGATGCCGCTCGTGGTCTGAAAGTCGCGCTCGCCGATGAACGAGCCGCTCGCCGGATAGAGCGAGACGGTGTGATAGCCGCAGCGGCGAAGCGCCAGTGGCAGGCCGCGTTCGACATGGCCCGCCGCAAGGCGCGTGATGAAATACGAGAAGCGGCCGAACGAGCGCGACGACAGCCCGTCAAGCACATTGTACTCGGTGTACCAGCTCGGCCCGCCATTGCCTTCAACCATGAAGCTGCGCTGCTTGCCGTCGAACGAGCGGAAATGTTCGCCATAGCCGGACGGCACCTTGATGCCGGGCGCGACGCGGATGTCGAAGCTCAACTCGTCATGCACCAGGATGATGTTCGGTCGCCGCGCGGCCGGATGACAGGCATCCTCAAGCGGCACTTTAAGGTGGTCCGGCGTCGCGGCGTCAGCGTCGATCACGCCGACGCGCAAGAAGTCCGACACCGCGATTACGCCGGAATTGGCGAATTTCGAGACGTAGCCTTCGTCGAGCCAGGCGCGCCACGGCTCATCGGGCCAGACCAGCGAGGTGCCGGTGAGCGCGGCGAGCGACGCCAGCGTGCCCGCCAGCGCGACCAGAAATCGGACACGAAACGGATCGAGCCGCCAGATCGCGACCGCAAGCGGGCCGCCGATCAGCACGACGCCCAGCACCACCCAGCGCAGCGCCGGGAAAATCGTCAGCAGGAACGACACCGTGCCGCGGTCGATGATGAGCAGGTCGACGAAATCGACCGTCATCTGCGCGACGTCGTGCTTCAGCCGCGAGCACAGCACCAGCAGCACGATGACGGTCAGCGACAGCGCGCCGGCCATCATCGGACGGCGCAGCACGGTGACGAAGCCGAAGTTGAGAAACGCCCAGCTCAACAGAAACAGCGTCCGCGACCAGAGATCGCCTTCGGTGCCGAACATGACGACAAGCGCTGCGACGTGAGGCGCCGCGGCAAGGCCGACCCGCCACCAGCCAAGAACGCGCGCACCCGCCGCCGCGATTGCGGCACTGCCGGGGACGGGGGTGGGCGACGTCGCCATAACCGGACGCAACACGTCCGGTCGGTGATGCCTCCCCCGCAAAATATTGAGGAGCGGACCGGGCGCACCGGACGGCAGCGCCCGCGTCAGGAGAAAAATGTCATGGAACTGTAATTAACTCATCAAACTTCCGCAACACGGGCGGCGCCGATGCGCGACCGCGGCGGCCAGCGCCCGGCGCAGGGGCCGATTGCGCCGGCCTGCCCTTCTCGCCGTCGCGCCACCGGCCTATCGTGATGGCAAAGGTGCTCGAGACGCCTTCAGAATGAACGCGACATGAACAGGGAGAACACGCCATGACCGCACCCGCCGGCGGCGCCGCCGCACGTCCCACCACCGAGGCCCCGATCGCCGCAACGGCATCAGGCAAGGTCCGCGGCCAGGTCGTCGATGGCATCAACGTCTTCAAGGGCATCCCCTACGCGGCGACCACCGCCGGCACGAACCGCTTCCGCAAGCCGCAAGCCGTCCAAGAATGGTCCGGCGTCCGCGACGCCCTCACCTATCCCTCAATGTCGCCACAGCCGGACCGCCCGATCCGCGGCCTGTTCGCCTCCTGGACTGATCCGACCAAACCAGGAGAAGACTGCCTTGGCCTGAACATCTGGACGCCGGGTCTCCGCGACGGCGGCAAGCGGCCCGTCATGGTCTGGTTTCACGGCGGCGATTTCTCGTCACTGTCGGGTTCGCGCAGCGTGTTCGACGGCACGCGCATCGCTCACCGCGGCGACGTTGTGCTGGTGACGGTGAACCACCGCCTCAATGCCTTCGGCTTTCTCTATCTCGGCCAGCTGCTTCCGGAGTTGGCGGATGCCGCCAATGTCGGCATGCTCGACCTCGTCGCGGTGCTCAAATGGGTGCGCGACAACATCGCCGAATTCGGTGGCGATCCCAGCAACGTTACGATCTTCGGCCAGTCCGGTGGTGGCGGCAAAGTCGCGACCATGATGGCGATGCCCGACGGCAAGGGCCTGTTTCACCGCGCGATCATCCAGAGCGGCACCTACGCGCGCAATGCGCATCTCGAAGCGATGTCACCCGATGCAGCGACCGGCCATGCCCATACGCTGCTCGCGGCCGCGGGTCTCAAACCTGCGGATGCGCGCAAGCTCATCGAGCTGCCGATGACCACACTGATCGACGCGATCGGCAAGGCTGGCCAGGCCGAGACACCTGCGGTGTGGCGGCCGGTGGCCGACGGCAAGGTCCTGCCCGCGGGGCCAAGCTGGCCGAAGGCGCCCGCGATCTCCGCCAATGTGCCCTTGATGGTCGGCACCACCGCGACCGAAATGAGCATGCTGATGGGCACATTCAACCCGACGCTATTCGACCTCGACGAGTTAGGTTTGCGCAAGCGCGTCTCGGTCTGGTATGCGCCCGACAAGCTCGACGAGATCATTAATGCGTTCCGCGCCAAGAGCCCCAAGGCATCGCCGGGACGGCTCTACTTCGACATCACGACCGCGACCGTGTTCCGGCGCGGTGCCTGGACCCACGCTGACCTCAAAGCCGAGCAGAATGGCGCGCCGGTCTATCTTTACGAGATCGACTGGGTGACGCCGGTCGACGGCGCCAAGTGGGGCAGCCCGCACTCAATGGAGCACCCCTTCGTGTTCGACAATGTCGCGTTGTCGGAATCGATGGTCGGTTCGTCACGCGCCGAGCCACAGGCGATCGCCGATCAGATCAGCCCGACCTGGATCGCGTTCGCGCGGTCAGGTAATCCAAACAATCCCGCGATACCGAACTGGCCAGCCTACACGACCGCCAATCGGACGACGATGGTGTTCGACACCAAATCGCAGGCGATCAGGAATTTCCGCGACGACGAGCGCAAGCTCGTGCAAAGCGCCGCCAGCAAGGATCCGCTTTGAAGATCAAAGCCGCTCGGCGCTGAACCGAACGCTCGGCTTCACGAACTCATCCTGCGCCGCGACCAGCAATGGCTCGCGGCTGCCGGCCTCGGCGGTACGCTTCAACAGGCCGAAGATCGATGACGATGCGTTTTCGAGTGCTTCGCGTGCACTGCGTGTCGCGAGATAGTGAACGAGAAATAACGCCGCGATCGCGTCGCCAGCGCCGTTGACGGTCATCGCGAGCTTCGGCGTCCGCACGCGAAAACATTCGCCCGCGGCGGATGCCAGAAGGTCGACTGTGCTCGCAGGCGTCTCGGGGGTCTCGACGCTCGTGACCAGCAAAACACGCGGACCGAGCGCGTGCACGATATCAATCGCCGCGCGAATTTCATTCAGCGAATGTGCCTGCCGCCCTGCCAACAATTGCAGCTCAAATTGGTTTGGCGTCACGATATCGGCTGATGGCAACGCGCGCGTGCGCATGAACTCCGGAATGCCGTCGTGCACATAGACACCGGGGCCGGCATCGCCGATCACTGGATCACAGCAATACAGCGCCTCTGGATTGGCCGCCTTGACAGCCTTCACGGCGTCCAGCACGACTTCGCCGACCAACGCATCGCCGAGATAGCCCGACAGCACGGCATCGCACGAAGGCAGGAGGCCGCGATCAGCAATGCCACGCACGACCTCTCGCACCACATCCGCGGGAAATACCTGACCGCGAAACGCACCATATCCCGGATGGTTTGAGAACTGCACCGTATTGACGGTCCACACCTCGTGGCCGAGCCGCTGCATTGGAAACACGGCGGCGGCGTTGCCGACGTGCCCGTAAGCGACCCAGGACTGGATCGAGAGAATATTCATCGCGCGCATCCCTCAAGCGCCAGCCTATCACGCGCCGAGGAGGAATCTCGCCTCATACTCCGCCTGGTCCAGGGCCGGCTCGTGCACGAAACGAATGCTGTGAAACGCCACGCGCGACGAGCCTGCATTGCGCCCGTTTCTGACGATCAGTTGCGCATCGGTCATTTCGATCGGCAGGAAGATTTTCTGCAAGCCTTGTGAGGCTTCGATGAATCTCTCGGCGATGATGAGATCGCGGTCGACGAGGCCCACGCCGATCCCGACGTCGCCCTCCTCGACCTCGGCATCGATCTCCAGGAAGTGCCAGCCGCTGTTCTGACGATGCTGCTGCAGCAGCGGCGTCAGGTTCAGAACCGCCGAATAACCCCACGAGGCCGACGCCGTCACCACCAGCGTCGGCGCGCCGGCATAAACCTTCGAATTGATCCAGTGCCCTCGCGCCGTCAGGTCGGCGAGGCGCGCCGAGGCCAGCGGCTTTGCCGTTTTGCGCGGCGCGTCGGGGCGGATCTCTCGCTTGCGCGTGATGATCCGCCGCGTGACTGCGTCGGCTGCTTCGATCTCCGCAGGCGACAGCCGCGCCGGTATCGTCGGCTTGCCGCCGGCCGGCGGCCGCACGTGCCAATAGCGCTCGCCTCCCTGCTCCCAGTTATGATCGGCGAGCCCCCAGTCGCGCGGATTGAGATACGGCAGGTCACCGTCCCATTGATAGCGGACGTCGGGATATTTCTCGCCGAGCACCGTGTAGGAGTTGGTGTGATTGATGTGAAAGATTTGCCCGATCAGGTTACAGCTCAAGTCCGCAGTCATTGCGGTGAAGCAAAAGCGCGAATCGAGATGCAGCCGCGCCGAGCGGACGCTCTCGTCGAAGCCGCGCAACCCGAGCATCGTCAGGCGGTCAGTCAAGAGGAAATCGCCGCAGGCGTGGGTGTAGGGCGGTTTGTCGAACGGCGGCTCGGTGCAGGAGTTGATCGAGATGATGTTCTGTGTCGCCTCGATATCGGCGGGCGTGACCATCGAGAAGTCGAGTTCGGGGCTGATGTTGACGCGCTCGGCGCGATACAGGCAATTGTGCGCCAGCCCGACGCCGCGAATGTAGCTGGCAATCGTGCTGCCGATAAAAAGGTCGCCTGCCGAGATCAGGTTGAAGTCCGCAGAACTGGTGCGCAGCCCGCAGTTCAGCGCAAAGTTCAGCATCATGTTCAGCTTGGGCGACGTGCAGAGCTTGTCGTGGACGTCCGCGTCGACGACGATCCCGCGCAAATAAGGGAATCGCTGAATCAGGCTCGGCGTGAGCAGAGGCCGATCGCGCGGCGGATTCCATTCAACGAAGCAGACCGTATAGTCGACCGCGCTGCCCGAGAAACGGGCGTGGTTGTAAGCGATCGATGCGACGAGCTTGTTGGCCCAATTCGGCTCGTAGTCGTCGTTGCGACCGAGCACGATCGCTTCGAGCGAAAGGCGACCTTTGATCATTTCACGCTGTACTTTCGCGGCGTCCTGAGGCCATCACAAATTAGCGGCTCTGTGGCGCGAGGGCTAGTTCCCGGCGGGGATCAGCGCGAGTTTGGTGTCAAGCACCGCCCTGGCGACGGTTTCGCCATCGTCCGCCGTCATCGCGACACCGAATGGCAGGAAGATCGCGCAGTCGGTCCAGAACTCGGAGTTCGCACAACGCATGCCGTTCAAATGGGCATATGGCGGATGCTGGTAGATCGCCCGGTATTGACGAACCGCTGAGACACCCCTGGTTTTCAACGCGCCGACCAATTCGTCGGGCTTCTCGCAAAACACAATGTTTTGTAGCGGGGCCTCCGTGCCGGGGACGCCGTACAGGTATGTTCCGAGATGGCGCTTCATGGCCGCATGGGACGCGCGCCGCCGCGCCAACCGCGCGTCGAGATCGGCCATTTGCGCGAGTCCGAACGCGGACAGGATATCGTTGAAGCGCAGGTTGGTGCCGATGCCCCGATTGAGGTTGGTCCTGCGCCACTCGGTGTCGCCGTGATCGATGTAACGGATCGCGGCATCGCGCTGCTCCACTGTCCGCAGCAGCACCGCCCCACCCTGCCCCGTCGTCAACACCTTCGGGACACTGAACGAATAGATCGAGACGGTGCCGAAGCTGCCCGCCGCCCGGCCCTGGAATTTGTGGCCAAGCGCGCACGCAGAGTCCTCAATCAACGGCACACCGCGTGTGTTGCAGAGATTTGCAATGTCGACCAGTTCGGGCCCGGTGCGGCCGGAGAAGTTCACGAAGCAGACCGCTTTGGTGTTCGGTCCAATCGCGCGTGCCAGCGCCTCCGGGTCCATGCAGCCGGTGGCGCGGTTGATCTCGACCAGCCGCGGCGCAAGCCCAATCGAGGCGAAGGCGTTGATGGTCGAGATCACGCCATAGGCGGGCACAAGAATTTCGTCGCCGGTCTGCAGACCGAGCGCCTTGGCGGCCACCGACAGCGCAACCGTGCCGCTCACGGTCGGCACGCAGAACGGCATCCCCGCGTAGGAGGCCAATTGCTCGGCGAATTTTTGCGTTGCAGGCCCCGGCCCGACAAAGCCGGTGTCGATCTGGCGCGCGACGGCCTGCGCGGCGTCAGCCCCGAACCACGGCTCGACCAGCGGAATTGTCTTCATGCGTAGCCCATTTTCTTCGCGTAGGCCTTCATCACGTCGGAACGACGCTTCTTGATCGGCCGCGCCGGGACACCAGCGTAGATCGTCCAGGGTTCGGTGCTCGCGGTCAGCACTGAACCCGCGCCGACCACCGACCCCTCGGCGATATCGCAGCCGGCGAACACCACGACGTTGGAGGCGACGCCGGAAAAGCGCCGCATGCGGATCGGCGCACACTTCAAGGTGTCGCGGAATTCCTTCGGGATAAAGGGACCGACCAGACCTTCGCCGCTAAAGGTTTCGCCGTTGCAGATCAAACGGCTGCCGGACGAGATGGTAATGAAGCTGTCGATCTCGAGCAGCCCATCCTTGCCGCCGACAACGGACACGTGCGGCGAGATGTGGACGTAGTCGCCGACCTTCATCTGCACACTGCAATAGAAGCCGAAGTCGACGGCAACGTGGTTGCCGATGTCGACCAGTTCCGGCCGCGTGATCTGGACGAAATCATCGATGCGCACGTCGTCGCCGCAGGACCTGAACTTTGCGTTGTCATACATGGCGACGCTGCCCTGCGAGCCCCGAGCCCGGAAACTCTAGTTGGTCAGCAAGTCGAACCGCTCGCCGCCGACGCGATCGATCCAGCTTACCTTGTCCTCGAGCCTGCCGACACCCAGCGGAATGTAACGGCCTACCGCCTGCTGCGCGACAGTCGACAAGGCCCGCCAGCAGTCCACTACCGTTGCTTTCTTTGCGGCACTCCAGTCGATCGATGCGAGTTGCGGCAGCGGCAACGCGAGGACGACGGTGTCCGATTGGGCGAGACAGCTCTCCGCGTCGGCGCAAAATGTCACGCTTTCACCCAACGCCTTGCGGCTTTCGTCGATCGCCTGCGGATCCCATACCAGCACCCTGCGCCCTTCGGCCTTCAGCCAGCCGGCAAGATCGATCGAGTAGGATCGCTCGATCACAGGCGTGCCCGGCTTGTACGCAAGACCGATAATGCCGACCCTGCTGCGCGGTGGCGCGACGTTGAGGATCTTGCGCAGCACATAACGGCCATGTTCGGCATTTGAGGTATCGACCGTGCGCGGCAGTTGGCTGGGCGCACCGATCATGTCCATGAACACCGACAGCGCCTGGTTGTCGCGCGGCCAGCACGGCCCGCCGTACGGCACCGCGCCCTTGAAGAAGCGGCGGCCCATGCGGTGCACCAGCGCGCCCGTCACCTTGTCGACATTGGCGCCCGGAACCTCCGCGCAGATCGACAGCAGCATGTTGGCGAACGACACCCGCATCGTCTCGTGGGTGTTCGAAGCAATCTTCGTGATCTCAGCTTCAACCGGGGTCATGCGCGCGAGCGGCGCGTTGTTGCGGATCATCTTGTTGTGAATGTCGACGACGATATCGCCGGCGTGCGTGTCGCTCTCGCCGACCAAAAGGTAGTCGGGTTCTTCAAAACCCTTGACCACCTCGCCGAGCGCGATGAAGGCCGGGTTGTAACAATAGCCGAGCCCCTTGCCGATCCTGCGGCCGGACATCTTCTCCAGCGCCGGAATGAAACGCGCTTCGCTGGTGCCGGGCAGCACAGTCGAAACCATCGCAACTGTGTGAGCATGCTTCGAATCGCGCAGCGCGCCGCCGATCTCCAGACAGGCCTTGAGCGCGAACTGGTTGGAAAAGCCGCCGAGCGTATTGCTCGGCGTGGGCACGATCACGAAGCTTGCATCGGCCTCCTTGATCGCAACAGCCGGGTCGGTGGTCGCGGTCAGCTGATCGCGTGGCACCTCGGCAATCCGCTCCATGACGCCCTGCTCGGCGGTGTGAATCGCGCGCTTGTTCAATGCGTCGACGACACCGGGGTTGACGTCAACGCCAATGACGCGGTGGCCGCTTCGCGCCAGACAGGCCGCCAAGGTCATGCCGACCTTGCCGAGGCCGAAAACTGCAACGCCGTTCGCCATGCCGCACCGCTACGATCAGGTTCACTCCGGGCAATTGGCTTACGGGCGAAGTGCTGCCGGATCAAGCGGAATTGCCGAGTGGCCGGCCCAGTCGGGATCGCGGAAAACTCCGTCGGCGACAGCTTGCGCGGTCTCATAAAACGCATCCTCGACGGTGAACCGCGTCGCAAAGCCAAGCTCTTTCGTGATCCGCGAACCGTCGACGCGATAATCGCGCAGGTCGGGATTCCTGTCGGTCACCGCGATCTCGACCGAGGGAAAATGCTTGCGAGCGAGTTCGACCAAGCCGCGCTTCTGGTAGTTCTCGCCGACGACATTGAAGACGCGGCGCGCAGTCAGGTTGGTTGATGTCTTGAGCACATGGTCGATCGCGCGGGCCGCATCGGCGACATGCAGGAACGGTCGCCAGGCGTCGGGCGCGAAGATATCTATTTTCTGACCGCGCGCGCATTGTTTCGCCATCTCGCTGACCAGCAGGTCGAAACGCATCCGTGCAGACAGCCCGCAGATGGTGCCGAACCGCAGCACGGTGCAGTCCGGAGGAGGCGGCGCCGCGAGTACAAACTTCTCGCACTCGACCTTGGCGCGCGCATAATCCGACAGCGGATTGACCGACGAATCCTCGGTCGCAAGCTCGCCGGGCTTCGCGACGCCGTAGTTGCTGCAGGTCGAAACGAAGATGAAGCGTGCGACCTTCGCGGTCTGCGCGGCAGAAAACACCGCCTTCGATCCCGCGACATTGATCGACC
Source organism: uncultured Alphaproteobacteria bacterium (assembly GCA_963763485.1). Taxonomy (GTDB): domain Bacteria; phylum Pseudomonadota; class Alphaproteobacteria; order Rhizobiales; family Xanthobacteraceae; genus CAWCKS01. Next base: position 841,096 of record CAVXOW010000006.1, read on the forward strand.
ATGACTGTTCGGAGTCGACATTGCAGGCCGGTTCGCCGACCACCGCGGCAAAGTGGACGACGGCATCGACACCTGTCATCGCCGCCGCGATGGCGTCGGCGTTGCGGACATCGCCGCGAACGAGCTTGAAGCGATCGTTACGGTTGAATGGCAACAGCGCTTCGGCGCCATACACCAGCTTGTCGTAGACCGTGACGGACTGGCCGGTCTCCAGCAGGTGCGCTGTGACGCGCGATCCGAGATAGCCGGCGCCACCGGTCATCAGAATATGCATTGGTCTGCTCTTTCGCTTGTGCGCTGATGTCGGGGGCCGATCGTGGGCCTTCGAATATCGCGTTGGCGAGGACGGTTCAACCTCGATGAGGAGTGTGGCTCCGCCTTGTTTTATTGCGTCTTCTCTTATTTCGTCTTCATGCGAGCTATGAAGAAGTCGAGCGTTGCCTCCGCCGTGGCTTCAGCGGCGCGCGTATCGACACCCCATCGCGCAAAATGCCCGTCGATGGCCATGCGTGCGAAGCCGTAGACCAGCGCCCGTCCGGTGATCCGGACCTTGTCGACATCGGCTGAGGAAAGCTGCCCCTTTGCCACGGCCTCGGCCAAGGTGCGATCGACCAGCGCCATAATCTCCTTGTTGTCGTCAGACAGTTCACGGGCGCGATCGTGATCGAACACGCGCCCGTTCGAGATCACCTCGAAGTGCATGGGATTGCGCATCGCCCAGCGCAGGTAAGCGAGGCCGATGGCGCGAAACTGAGCCAATGGATCATCTGCCTCTGCATCGCGAAGCGCGACCTCTATTTCGGCGCGAAAGCGCCGCTGCGCCTCCTCCGCAACGGCTAACAGCAGCGCCTGCCGGTCCGGAAAATGCCGGAATGGCGCACCCGGTGACACGCCGGCACGCCGCGCCGCCTCGCGAATATTTACTGCCTCGAGACCGCCTTCGGCCGCCAGCTGCAGTGCCTCGTCGACGAGCACGCGGCGCAGATCGCCGTGATGGTAGGCGCGGCGGTGCGAGCGCCGCGGGCCGGCGCTCTTGCGTGGTGTTTTTCGCGGTCTTGCGGTCGGCATCGTCTCGTTGCTCACCGGCTTGTGAATGTAGACCCTGCATACATGCTTGCAAAGTCCACAAGCGCATTATGTAATCGATGATTACATGGTGGAGACGAGCACAATGACGAGCGAGTGGACGGCTTACCGGGACGGCTGGCGGCTGGTGGCGCTGATCTCAGCGGTGCTCGTGGTCATGACGGCTGGCGTCGCCGCGGTCAAAGCGTTTGACGTCGACGGCATCCGGATGGCGGTGCGCTACACCGCGCGCAGCTCACTGGTGCTGTTCTGCCTCGCGTTCTCCGCCCGCGCCGTGCTGACACTGTTTCCCTCGATGTGGTCGCGCTGGCAATTTCGCAACCGCCGCTACCTCGGCCTGTCATTCGCGATCTCGCATACCCTGCACGCGGTTGCCATCGTCGCCTTCGCAGTCACTGCGCCCGCGGCGTTCGCCGGGACGACCTCGACGGCGAGTTACATCTTCGGCGGCATCGGCTACGCCTTCATCGTCTTGAGGGCCGCAACATCGTTCGACTGGACCGCCGCGGCAATCGGCCCGCGCGCCTGGCGCGCCCTACACCTGGCCGGCGGTTATTACCTGCTGGTGCAGTTCATGGTGAGCTTCGGCAAGCGGACGCCCGACATGCCGCTCTACGGCCTGTTCCTGGTGCCGCTAGTTGCCGTGTTCGCGTTGCGGATGATCGCCATGAGCCGCCGGCCGAGCGGCGCGCTCACCCCTTCGGCGCGCTGAGCCCGAGCCGCTTCTCAATGATCCCGTCGACGACGCGCTTCGGCAGCAGGCGTTGTAACAGCATTTGGCCGGGATTGGGCACGATGGCGTAGCGCACCTTCGGTTTCGGCGTCGTCAGCGCCGTGCAAACGAGCTCGCCAACCTGCCCGGCGTCGAGACCATTTGCGCCGAGCGACAGCATGAAAGCGCGCAGCCGTTCAAGCGCAGGCAGGTAGGGCGAGTTGGAGAACCTGTTGACATCGACCTGCTCGGCCTTCTGCCAGATCGGCGTCTTCACCGCTCCGGGGCCGATGATGACGACCTCGATGCCGAACAGCGCAAGCTCGCGGCGCAGGCTTTCGGAAAAACCTTCGATCGCGTGCTTCGACATCGCGTAGGGCGCCATCAGCGGATTGCCATGCTGGCCGGCCACCGACGAAATCATCACGATACGCCCTGGTGGACCCTTCAGCAAACGATCGGCGCCGAGCAGAGGTCCGAACGCCTGGGTCACGGTCACCGGACCAATGACGTTGATCTCCATCTGGCTGCGGAACTCATCGATGGAGAGCTCAAGCGCGGGACCGGCAACAGCGACACCGGCATTGTTGACGAGGCCGGCCAGCGTCTCACCACCGAGCGCACCGCGCACGTCACGCGCCGCGGCCGCGACCGCGCCTTCATCGGTCACGTCGAAGACAAGCGGCGTGAAATTGGCGCCAAACTCTGCCTTCAGCCGATCGGCGTCACCCTGCTTGCGAACGCTGCCGAACACGCGAAAGCCGCGTGCCAGCAGCACCTTTGCCGTAGCATGGCCGATGCCCGTTGATGTTCCGGTGATAACGACTGAACGCATCAAGGCTCTCCGTCGGCCGGCCGGCATCCCCCTGTCAAGCGATCAGTTCTTGCTCTTGTCGACCAGCGCGCCCTTCTTGATCCACGGCATCATGTCACGCAGCTTGGCGCCGACCTGCTCGATCGGATGCTCCGCGAGCTTGGCGCGGGTCGCCTTGAACGAAGTCTGGTTGACCCTGTTCTCGAGCATCCAGTCACGGGTGAAGCGGCCGGACTGGATGTCGGCCAGCACACGCTTCATCTCGGCCTTGGTTTCCGCGGTGATGATGCGCGGGCCGGTGACGTACTCGCCATACTCGGCAGTGTTGGAGATCGAGTAGTTCATGTTGGCGATGCCGCCCTCATAGATGAGGTCAACGATCAGCTTCACTTCGTGCAGGCACTCGAAGTAGGCCATCTCCGGCGCGTAGCCGGCGTCAACCAGCGTCTCGTAGCCGGCCTTGATCAACTCGACGAGGCCGCCGCACAGCACCGTCTGCTCGCCGAACAGGTCGGTCTCGCACTCTTCCTTGAAGGTGGTCTCGATCACGCCGGCGCGACCGCCGCCGATCGCCGAGGCATAGGACAGGCCGAGGTCGTGGGCATTGCCGGACGAATCCTTCGCGATCGCGATCAGGCAGGGCACACCGCCGCCGCGCTGATATTCCGAGCGCACGGTGTGGCCGGGGCCCTTCGGCGCTACCATCAGCACGTCGAGATCGGGCCGCGGATCGATCAGGTTGAAGTGGACGTTGAGGCCGTGAGCGAACAGCAGGGCCGCGCCCTGCTTCATGTTGCCGTGCAGCTGCTCGCGGTAGATGTCGCCCTGCAATTCGTCGGGCGTCAGCATCATCATGACGTCGGCCCACTTGGCGGCCTCGGCTACCTCCATCACCTTGAACTTCTCGGCTTCGGCCTTCTTGGCGCTGGCCGAGCCCTTGCGCAGCGCGATCGCGACTTCCTTGACGCCTGAATCACGCAGGTTCAGCGCATGGGCGTGGCCCTGGCTGCCATAGCCAATAACGCAGACCTTCTTGCCCTTGATCAGGTTCAGGTCGGCGTCACGATCGTAATAAACACGCATAGCTTTTCCCCTTGCGGATGGTCATTGGTTCAATTTGGAAGGCTTGGTGACGAAAGAACGCGTCGCGGTCAAGATGCTGTTCGGCCTCATCGTGTGTCAGCTCTCGGTCAGCACCGGATAGAGCGAAGCCATCAGCAACAGCGCCATCACGACATTGAAGATACGTACCGCCCGCGGCGACGACACGATCGGCTGCATGGCGGTGCCGAAAAACGCCCACGTCGTCGACGAGGTCAACCCGACCAGGAGCGACAGCGACGCCAGGATGATCATGTTCCGCGGATACGGCGCGATCGCCGCATACGCGGTGATAGTGCCAGCCACGATCACCCAGCCCTTGACGTTGATCCACTGGAACAGCGCGGCGCCGAGAAACGTCATCGGCCGGCCCGATGACTCCTTCTCGGGACCGGTGGGCTTCGCCAGTGCGATCACGATCGCAAGATAAAGCAGGTAGGCGGCGCCGGCGTATTTCAGCACCGTCTGCAGCAGCGGATAGTTGGAAAATACCGCGCCCATGCCGAGCCCGACAATCAGGACCAGGAAAGCGAAGCCGAGCGTGATGCCGGCGATATGCGGTACCGTGCGCCGGAAGCCGTAGTTCAGGCCCGACGACAGCAGCATGATGTTGTTCGGCCCCGGCGTGTAGAACGAGGCGATGGCAAAGCCCATGAAGGCGATGGTCAGCTCGCGCGACATGCTCAAACAGTCTCGTCAGCTGCGGGCGATTTCGTCACTTCGACCCGCCGTTGGTTAGCGGCTTCTGCGCCAGATAGGTGCCGTAGACCGGCGCATGGTAGTCGGCCGAGATCAGCTGAAACCGCGCCTCCTTCAACAGGCCCTCGATCACCCAGCCGAACGTGGAATGTTCGTCGCGGATATGGGTCGCGACCTCTTCACGCGAGAAGGCGTGGTTCTTCAGGATGAAATCGGTCCACTCGTCGACCGAGCGTTCGACGCCATCGGGTGCGCAACCGAACACGACGTCGCGGAGAAAAAATTTACCGCCCGGCTTCAAGGCATTGAACACGCGCGCCATCGCCACCGCCTTCCAGAAATCCGGCAGTTGATGCAGGGCATATTCGCTGACGATGAGGTCAAACGTGCCCGGCGTATAGGTGAAGCTCAGAAATCCAGTCGCCTGCGTCTTGACCGCGACGCCCTTGTCCGCGGCATGGACTTCGGTGAGCTTCAGCATGGCCGGCGAAATGTCGATCGCCTCGACCTTGGCGCCCAACTCGGCCGCCTCACACGCAAGGATGCCTGCGCCGCAGCCGATATCGGCCACCCGCCAGCCTGCCTTGACACCAAGCCGCACGAGCGTCGCCCGCGCGCGTTCAGTCGCATCGCGCTGCTTCTGGTCATAGCCCGCCGCCTGGTCTTCGGTCGCAAAATCAACCCCGACCTGACGGCGATCGTTGTAATACCAGTCGCGCGCAAGCATCGTCACGTTCCCTCGGCCCCTCGCACGATGGCGGCGACGCCGGTGCGCGACACCTCGACCAGGCCGAGCGGCTTCATCAGCTCGACAAATTGGTCGATTTTGGCGGTGTTACCTGTGATCTCGAACACAAAACTTTCCGTGGTCGCATCGATCACGCGGGCGCGGAACGCTTCGGCCAGGCGCAACGATTCGACCCGCGGCTCGCCATTGCCGCGGACCTTGACCATCGCGAGCTCGCGCTCGATCGAATGGCCGGTCACGCGTCATGTCGACCACCCTGTGGATCGGGATCATGCGCTCGAGCTGATGCTTGATCTGCTCGATCACCATCGGCGTGCCCGTGGTGACGATGGTGATGCGCGAGAGGTGTTTCTGGTGCTCGGTTTCGGAGACCGTGAGGCTTTCGATGTTGTAGCCACGCCCCGAGAACAGGCCGATCACGCGCGCGAGCACGCCGGGCTCGTTGGCGACCAGCACCGAGAGCGTGTGGGTCTCGTTCGGATCGTGCCGATCCTCGAGGAAGTAGGCGGAAGCGGGCTGGTTCATGTTGTCTGTCTCTGCCCGCTCACACCAGCGCCTTGCCGCCGGCGAACGCCTTCGCCGTCGCTTCATCATTCGCTTCGGCTGGCAACAGCATCTCGTTGTGCGCCTTGCCGGACGGGATCATCGGGAAGCAGTTTTCCAGCGCCGCGACGCGGCAGTCGAACAGCACGGGCTTCTTGACCTTGATCATCTCCATGATCGCACCGTCGAGATCGCCCGGCTTGATTGCCTGGATGCCGTGCGCGCCAAACGCTTCGGCGAGCTTGACGAAGTCGGGCAACGCCTCGGTGTAGGAATGCGACAGCCGGTTGCCATGCAACAGCTGCTGCCATTGCCGCACCATGCCCATGTACTGGTTGTTCAGAATGAAGATCTTGATCGGCAGATCGTGCTGGATCGCCGTCGACATCTCCTGAATCGTCATCATGACCGACGCATCTCCGGCGATGTCGATGACGAGGCTATCGGGGTGCGCCATCTGCACGCCGACCGCCGCCGGCAGGCCATAGCCCATGGTGCCGAGGCCGCCCGAGGTCATCCAGCGGTGCGGTTCATCGAAGCCGAAGAACTGCGCCGCCCACATCTGGTGCTGGCCCACTTCGGTGGTGATGTAGGTGTCCTTGCCGCGCGTCAGTTCGAACAGCCGCTGGATCGCATATTGCGGCAGGATCACGTCGTTGCTCGGCCGGTAGGCCAGCGAATTGCGCGCCCGCCACTGCGCGATCTGCTGCCACCACGCCTTGATGTCGGGCTTCTTCGCCTCCGCCTTGAACACCTGCAGCAGGTCGCCCATCACGTTTCCGGCATCGCCGATGATCGGGACGTCGACGCGGATGTTCTTGTTGATCGACGACGGATCGATGTCGACGTGGATCTTCTTCGAGCCCGGCGAGAACGCATCGGTGCGGCCGGTGATGCGGTCATCGAAGCGCGCACCGATGCACAGCATGACATCGCAATCGTGCATCGCCATGTTGGATTCGTAGGTGCCGTGCATGCCCAGCATGCCAAGCCAGTTCGGCCCGGACGCCGGATAGGCGCCGAGCCCCATCAAGGTCGAGGTGATCGGGAAGCCGGTCGCCTGCACCAATTCGCGCAGGGTCTTCGAGGCGTCGCGTCCGGCATTGATGACGCCGCCGCCCGTATAAATGATCGGCTTCCTGGCGCTCGCCAGCAGCGCCACCGCCTTGCGAATCTGCAATGCATCACCCTTCACCCGCGGCGAATAGGAGACGTGGACGTCCGACTTGCGCGGCGGGTGATAAGTGCCGAGCGCGAACTGCACATCTTTCGGGATATCGACCACCACGGGCCCGGCCGGCCGGTGGTCGCGACGTAGAACGCTTCATGCAGCACACGTGGCAAATCCTCGATCCGCCGCACCAGCCAGTTGTGCTTGGTGCAGGGCCGCGTGATGCCGACGGTGTCGCATTCCTGGAACGCGTCGTTGCCGATCAGGTGCGTCGGCACCTGGCCAGTGATGCAAACCAGCGGGATCGAGTCCATCAGCGCGTCGGTCAGCGGCGTCACCATGTTGGTCGCGCCAGGGCCCGACGTCACCAGCACCACGCCCGGCACGCCGGTCGACCGCGCATAGCCTTCCGCGGCGTGGCCGGCGCCCTGCTCGTGGCGCACCAGGACGTGCTGGACGTCGCTCTGCTGGAACAGTTCGTCATAGATCGGGAGCACCGCGCCGCCCGGATAGCCGAACAAATGCTTGACGCCGTGATCCTTGAGCGCGCGCACCACCATGGCGGCGCCGGACATCTGGTTCGGATCGTGGACTGTGTCTTTCATGGCTTGCTCCGGGTGCGCCTTGCGGCGCGGTCTTGGTCATTTCAGGCAATAAAAAAGGGCCCTGAAGGCCCTGTGCACCGCTTGAGTTTATGACGGCCTCAGCCGTCCCCAGCGGTGCACCAGGGTACGACGATAAGGACGAGTTTGGTAATTTTGTTGCGCACGATTCGCCGTTAGATTACGAAGGTTGCGCGGCTTATACCCAGCCCAAGCCGAAAGTCAAGCCGCAACACTCCCTTAGAGTGTATCCCGTGCCTTGCCGGATTGCGATGACGTTTTTGCCACGCTCTTAAGATTTTGAAGATTGTGAGCGTCGGAAGGCGCGACCCATTCAAACTCCGGCAGCTGGTGCCTGAACCACGTGAACTGCCGCTTGGCATATTGCCGGGTCTCGGCGCTGCCGAGCGTGCGCGCCTCGTCCAGCGAGGTCTCGCCCTTGAGATGTTCTAGCAGCGGCGGAACGCCAAGCGCCTTCATGGCCGGCAGCATCGAGTCAAGCTTGCGCGACGCGAGCGTTTTGACTTCATCAAGCGCGCCGTTCGTGAGCATGGTCGCAAAACGCTGGTCGATCCGCGCATGGAGCTCCGCGCGATCCGGCGCCAGAAACATCGCATGCACCTCCTCGCGCTGCAGCAGCGCCGGCAAGCCGTGCGCATGCCACTCGCCGATCGGCTTTCCCGTCGCTTCGAGGACCTCAAGGGCCCGCGGAATGCGGGCGCGATCGCGCGGCTTCAGCCGCGCGCCGGCAATCGGATCGCGCACGCTGAGCTCGTGATGCAGCACCTCGATGCCGTCGCGCTCGAGCCTCGCACGAATTGCGTCGCGAACATCTTGTGGCACCGGCGGTATCGCCGAAAGTCCGCGCAGCAGTGCCTTGAAATACAGCCCGGTGCCGCCGACGAAGATCGGCAACTGTCGGTCCCGCTCCGCTCGCGCGAGCGCGTTCCGCGCATCGTCGAGCCAGATGCCGACGGAACAATTGACCGCGGCGTCGACATGGCCATAGAGCAGGTGCGGCGCCAGCGCCTCCTGATCGGGCGTCGGCCGTGCCGTCAAAATGCGCAGGTCGCGATAGACCTGCATCGAATTGGCATTGATCACCACGCCACCGGTGGCGCGCGCCAACTCGACCGCAAGCACCGACTTGCCGCTGGCCGTCGGCCCTGCGATAAGCACCGCCCTGACGTGAGCTCTTTCAGTCATCATCTCGAAACAAAGTCATGTCGCTGGTCGCAACACTGATCTGCAATCCGGCTTCTCCGTCGCTCGATAGCACGCTGGTCGAGGCGGCGCGCGCGATTTTGCCTGGTGCCGGCCCGGCGCAGTGGCTGTTCGACGGCGTCGCTGCCGACATTCCCTTCGCCAATCCGGAAGATCGCAGCGCGCTCATCAAGCGGTTGCGCGAAGCGCTTGGCGATCTCCCCGTAGATGTCGTGGTGCAGCCGGAGATCGGTCGCCGCAAGCGGCTGTTCCTCGCCGACATGGACTCCACCATGATCGGCCAGGAATGCATCGACGAGCTTGCCGACCTCGTCGGCGTCAAGGCGCGTGTCGCCGCGATCACCGAGCGCGCGATGCGCGGCGAGATCGAGTTCGCACCGGCGCTGCGCGAGCGTGTCTCCCTGTTGAAGGGACTGCCGACCGCGGTGGTCGACGACGTCCTGCAGAAACGCATCACGCTCACGCCGGGCGGTCGCGAGCTGGTGCAAACCATGCGTGCGCATGGCGCCTACACCTGCCTTGTCTCCGGCGGCTTTACGGTGTTCACAGGCCCGGTCGCGGCAATGATCGGCTTTCAGGAGAACCGCGCCAACATGCTGCTCGCCGAGGACGGCAAGTTCACCGGCAAAGTTGCCGAACCCATTCTCGGTCGCGAGGCGAAATTCGATACGCTGATCGAGCTCACCGAATCCTTCGAGCTCGATGACATCGACACCCTTGTTGCCGGCGATGGCGCCAACGACATCCCGATGATTCAGGCTGCTGGCCTCGGCGTCGCCTATCACGCCAAGCCCGCGGTCGCCGCAGCCGCGACCGCACGCATTGACCACGGCGATCTCACCGCGCTGCTTTATGCCCAAGGCTACAAGCGCAGTGAGTTTGTGGGCGACTGACTTCAGCTCACTTCGCGCGCATTACTGCACGTTCAGCGCGACGAAGCGCACCTCACCCTCACCGTTCGACACCAGCAGCAGCGCGGACTTCTTGCCGTCTTTCTTGAGCTGGTCGACGCGCTTCTTGACGTCCGCAGCATTGCTGACCGCCTCCTGCGCGACTTCGACGATGACGTCGCCGGCGTTGAGCCGCTTGTCGGCGGCGTCCGAATTGCTGTCGACCGAGGTCACCAATACGCCTTTAACACTGTCCTTGATCTTGTATTTGGTGCGCAAGTCCTTGGTCAGCGCGGCCAGATCGAGACCAAGCGCCTTCTGCGTCGCCGGTTTGTCTGCATCGCCGGGCGTCGAGGATTTGGCCGAGGCTTCCTTGACCTGGTCGTCCTCCTGCAAGCGGCCGAGCGTAACCTTCTTGGTCACCTCGGCACCTTTGCGGACCACCACAACGTCGACCTCCTTGCCAACAGGCGTATCGGCGACGATCCGCGGCAGATCCTTCATGTCCTTGATGTCCTTGCCGTCGAACTTCACGACGACGTCGCCGGCCTCGATCCCCGCTGGCTTCGCCGGGCCCTTGTCGTCGACACCCGCGATCAGCGCACCGTGCGGCGGCTTGATGTTGAGGCTGTCGCCGATCTCGTCGGTGACCTGCTGGATCTTGACGCCGAGCCAGCCGCGGCGCGCTTCGCCGAACTGGCGGAGCTGATCGATCACTGCGGTGACGGTCTTCGACGGCACCGCAAAGCCGATGCCGATCGAGCCGCCTGACGGTGAAATGATCGCCGTGTTGACGCCGATAACCTCGCCGTTGAGGTTGAACAGCGGGCCGCCGGAGTTGCCGCGATTGATCGCGGCATCGGTCTGAATGTAGTTGTCATACGGACCCGAATTGATGTCGCGGTTGCGTGCCGAGACGATGCCGGCGGTCACGGTGCCGCCAAGGCTGAACGGGTTGCCAATCGCGATCACCCACTCGCCGAGCCGCAGCGCGTCGGAGTCGCCGAACTTAACGGATATCAGCGGCTTCTCCGACTTGAAGCGCAGCAGCGCGAGGTCGGAGCGCTTGTCGCGGCCGACGATCTCGGCCTTGTACTTGGTGCCGTCGTTGAGAATGACGTTGATCTCGTCGGCGTCGGCAATGACGTGGTTGTTGGTCACCACCAGCCCGGACGTGTCGATGATGAAGCCGGAACCGAGCGAGTTGACCTTGCGCGGCTGCAGCCCGCCGCGATCGCCGCCGCCCTGGCCTTGACGGCGGTTCTTGAAGAAGTCCTCGAAGAATTCCTCGAACGGCGAGCCCGGCGGCAGGTTCGGCATGGCGCCGCCGTCGCCGAGCGACGTCACGGTCTGCGAGGTCGAGATGTTGACGACCGCGTCGATCACTTTCTCGGCAACATCGGCAATGTTTTCCGGCCCTCGGGCGAATGCCGGTCCTGCCACCAGCGTTGAGGCGAGAACACCGGCGGCGAACGCCAGCGGACGCGCGCTCCGGGTCAGCATTTCGATCGGACCGTACATCTCTATCTCCTTGTAGCGCGCCATGCGCCCGGCGGTGGCGCGGCGCAAACGGCGCGCAAGCTCAGATACGCGATCAACGCAGTGAATAAGGCAAAAAACCGGCCAACGGATGTAAGTCTAGCCTTTTGATCGCCCATCCCGTTGCCGTCAATGGCGGATCACCCAGACCAGGATCAACCCGCCGAACGCCGACACAATCCCCATGATGCGCAAGAGGTTGTCGGGGGTTCCAAGCGCGCTCTCCATCGCCCGTTTGACCCAGCCAGGGCCGGCCGCAAGGATCAGGCCTTCAATGAAAAAGACGAGGCCGACGCCGACCACAATATCGCTGATGGCAATCGACCCCATCGGGCCTCCGCGGTTGGGTTCGCCTGATTGCGAGGTCGATCGGCCGCTACTGGGCGGCCGATGATTTCGCCTTGCCCGTCGGGTCGCCGAAATAGCGGAAGAAGCTGGAGTCCGGCCGCAGCAGGAAACGGGTGTCGTTGCTGCGCAGGCCCGCTTCATAGGCGTTCATGGAGCGATAGAACGCAAAGAAATCCGGATCCTGCCCGTAGGCCTCGGCGAAGATCCGGTTGCGTTCGGCGTCGCCCTCGCCACGGATCTGCTCGGCTTGCTGGTTCGCCTCCGCCACGATCACGGTCGCGTCGCGCTCGGCCTTCGAGCGGATTTCCTGAGCGCGCTGCGCGCCTTCGGCGCGAAGCTCGGCCGCCTCGCGCTGCCGCTCGGTCTTCATGCGCTCGTAGACCGCCTGGCTGTTCTGCTCCGGCAGGTCGGCGCGGCGGATGCGGACGTCGACAATCGCAACGCCGTAAGCCGCCGCCTGTTGGTCGAGCTGCTCGCGGCTGCGCACCATCAATTCCGCGCGCTGGTCACGCACGATCTGGATCAGCGTCACTTCGCCCAGCACCCGGCGCAAGGCCGCATTCAGCAAGGTCGCAAGCTGGACGTTCGCGGTCTGCACCGAGCCGACGGTCTGGTAGAATTTCAGCGCGTTGGTGATGCGGTAGCGCGCAAAGGCGTCGACCACCAGCCGGCGCCGGTCCGACGCGAGCACTTCCTGCGCGGGATTCTCGAGATCAAGGATCCGCTTGGAGATGCTGATCACACTGTCGAAGATCGGCCATTTGAAGTTGAGGCCCGGTTCCGTGATCACGCGGATCGGCTCGCCAAGGCGGACGACGATGGCCTGCTCGGTCTGGCTCACCGTGAACACGGCGCTATACGCACCGACCAGCACGACCAGCAGCACCACGAGCGCGGCGATACCTGAAACACCTGATCTCATCGCGTGCCTCCCTGAGACTGCAGCGACGCGCCGCCCTGGGGCTGCGACGCCGCGGGCGCCGGCGCCGAAGGGGCTCGGCGCAATTCAGGCAACGGCAGATAAGGCACGACGCCCGGCGCCGAGGCCCCCTGATCGACGATCACCTTGTCGGAGTTGGCGAAGATGCGCTCCATGGTCTCAAGATAAAGCCGCGCCCGCGTCACATCGGGCGCCTTCTTGTATTGCTCGTAAACCTGCAGAAAGCGCGACGTCTGACCTTTCGCCTCGGCTACCGTCTGCTGCCTGTAGCCGTCGGCGCCCTGGAGGATTTGCGCGGCGCGGCCGCGCGCCTCCGGCACGACACGGTTGGCGTAGGTCTGCGCCCTCGTTTTGCAGCCGCTGCTGGTCGGCCTGCGCCGCCTGCACGTCGCGGAACGAGTCGATGACCTGCGCCGGCAGGTCGACCTTCTGCATCTGTACCTGCTGGACCAAAACTCCCGCGCCGTAGTCGTTCAGCGTCTTCTGCATGAGGTCGTGAACCGCCTGTTCGGTCGCAGCGCGCGAGCCGGTCAGGATCGGTGCGATTTCGCCGCGCCCGATCACCTCGCGCATCGCGCTCTCGGCCACCGCCTTCACCGTGCCTTCGGGATTTTGGATATTGAACAGATAGTCGCCGACTCCGTCGGGCTTGATCCGCCACAGCACGGTGAAATCGACGTCGACGATGTTCTCGTCGCCGGTCAGCATCAAACTCTCTTCCGGCACGTCGCGGATCGAGCCGCTGCGGCCCGCTTCCGAGAGACGCATGCCGATGCTCAGCGTGTTGACGCGCAGCGCCTTCGGCAGCAGCACGGTCTCGATCGGGTACGGCAGGTGGTAGCTCAATCCGGGCTGCACGGTACGGACATGCTTGCCGAAGCGCAGCACGACGCCGAGCTCATCCGGCCGCACGCGTGAAGAAGCCCCACAGCGCCCAGATCACGATCGCGGCAGCGATTACAAAAACGACGCCGGTGGTGCCGAAATTGCCGCCGGGCAGGAACGACTGCAGCCGGTCCTGGCCGCGGCGGATCAGGTCCTCGAGGTTGGGCGTCGGCCCGCCTGACGGCGATCCCGAGCCCCACGGCCCCCGCGGTCCTCCCGAGCCCCACGGGCCACCGCCCTGGTTCTTCCATGCCATTGGCTGGCCTCCTGTTTGCGCGGACTTATAGGCGAGGCCGCCCCCCCTTACAACGAGCCTCGGAACTAAGGAACGCCCAGGTACGAGTCACACTTGCCCCGTCAACTAGCTTGTGCAGCTGAACTCGTGTGTTCGAAGTTCGATTCGATCGTCGCTGGCCACATATTCAGATTCATCATGGCAGTTAGCCTTCGACTTCCGTCAATTACCTATGTCGTCGCACGAAGCGCGGACGACAACATTATTGGACGAAAAAATCAGCTCCCTTGGCACCTGCGCACTGATCTTCAACGTTTCAAGCGAATTACGATGGGCCACGTGATTGTTATGGGCCGCAATACGTTTGACTTAATTGGCAAACCCCTGCCAGGACGCGTCAACATTGTCTTGTCGAGCAAGTAGTATCCGATCTTCGCAATGAATTCTGGAGTTTCAACCAAACGACACTTTTGTGGGCGCGGCGCAGAGAAGATGCGCCGTTCTTGGCGGACGTCGTTACGCTGGCAAGGAAAAGGCCGAGTTCTTTGTTATTGGAGGCCAACAACTTTACACGCCTTTGAAGAGCCTTTAAAAGGTCCACTTGACGAAGTATTTACGAAGATGCCGGCAGAGCCGGACGACGCGCTATTCGCTTTCAAATCGATAAGCGACAATGGAAAGTACTCGAAACGCTAGAGGTGCCGGCTGGGCCAGACGATGATCTGCCCTCACGCTACTCCGTGATGGAGCGCAGAGCAAAAACCGTGCGTTACGTCGATTTGCAGACTACTATACCGACAGAGAAGCGAGAGATGAATGGGTCAGGAAAACTCCGACCTGATCGCTCAAACTAGCCCCTCAGGACCGATTAAAGCGCCTCACGACCAATATCATTTCGAGCTTGAAGAAAATCGACCGACGTAAAACGTCACACCGCGACCTCGGCCTTGATGTGCGGGTGCGGCTCGTAACCTTCCAGTTTGAAGTCTTCGTACTTGAAGGCGAAGATATCTTTGACCGCGGGATTGATGGTCATGACAGGCAGCGCGCGCGGCATCCGCGTCAGCTGCAGCCGTGCCTGCTCGAGATGGTTCGAATAGAGGTGCGCGTCGCCGAGCGTGTGCACGAAATCACCGGCTTTCAGGCCGGTAACCTGCGCCATCATCATGGTCAGCAGCGCGTAGGACGCGATGTTGAAGGGCACGCCGAGAAACGTGTCGGCCGAGCGCTGGTAGAGCTGGCACGACAGCTTGCCCTTCGCGACATAGAACTGGAACAGACAATGGCACGGCGGCAGCGCCATCTTCTCGACGTCGGCCGGATTCCACGCGGTGACGATCAGCCGCCGCGAATCCGGATTGCGTCTGATCATGTCGACCACATTGCTGATCTGGTCGATGCTGCGCCCATCCGGCGCCGGCCACGAGCGCCACTGCGCACCATAGACCGGGCCGAGATCGCCATTGGCATCGGCCCACTCGTCCCAGATGGTGACGCCGTGATCGTGCAGATATTTGATGTTGGTGTCGCCGGCGAGGAACCACAGCAACTCGTGCACGATCGCCTTCAGCGGTAGCCGCTTGGTGGTGAGGAGTGGAAAGCCGGCCGACAGGTCGAAACGCATCTGGTGGCCGAACACCGACAGCGTACCCGTGCCGGTACGGTCGTGCTTTTCGGCGCCGTCGCTGAGAATGCGTTCGAGCAGGTCGTGATATTGATTCATGGCATTGTCCGCTTGAAGCGACTCAGTCGCGGCAATCTCATCAGAAGATGGCGAACGGGCCGTTGCCCGGCAAGCCGTGCTGACCACCGGTTCCCGCTATCCACTTGGGATTTAGCGGTTTTCTTCCATATTTAGCGGGGTTTTTGAGCACACAATGAATATCCGTCCCCGGAATATTCGTCGATGGATATGGGTATCATAATACCTAAATATGATATCCTGCCCAGCCGCGCTCAAGCCGGCGCGCGCCATGAAGCCGTCGAAATACGCGGCAAGCTGGCTGTATCCGTCGAGCGGCAGAACATGCGCAACGAACTGGTCCGGCCGCACGACCACGATACAGCCCCGGTCACGATCGATGCCGCGCATGGCGAAGATGTCGCTGCCGCTCCCGAGATCGGCGCAGAAGGCCTTTTCATAGTCGCGAAGTCCATACCGCCCCTTGCACGGCAGCAGCAGCGCCGGCAGCGCATTGATGGCAAGGTCATGATGACTTTGCTGAAACACCGCGCGGACGTCGATCACCGCGTCGATGTCCTCGCCCGGCGGCGTGTATTTCGTCACCGGCGACTCCCGTGCCTCAGAGAGAAAGTCGCACAGCGCGCGGATGCCGGAGTTTTCGGCGCCAGAGTCTCCCGCCCCGGCAAACGCAAAGATGCGGAAGCGGCCGTCCGCCTTCACGACGTGGCCAAGGTGAACCGGCTTGGCATCCGCCACGCGGATGGCCGGCGCGGAATGAAACCGCATGCCGATCGGCAGCCCTTTGGCGAGATGCTGCCAGGTCGCCGCGCCGGTGATGAGCGACGAACGGTAGCGCGTTGCCGTGCCCGCGGTGTAGCGCCCGTGCGTGACAAAATATCTTTCGGTCTCAGCCGGGTCGAACCCTTTGTTCGACGCCAGCAAGGCGGCCCATTCGCGATCGAAGTCGATCAGTTCGCTCGCGATCGCCTGACGTTCTGCCGAATAAGTATGCAGCAGCCGCGGCGAACTGCGCTGGCGGAGGACTGCAGCGAGCTTCCAGCCGAGGTTGAAGCCGTCCTGCATCGACACATTCATGCCCTGGCCCGCCTTGGGGCTGTGCGTATGGCAAGCGTCACCGGCGATGAACACCCGCGGCAGACGTGCCGCAACGTCAGCTTCGGGCACGTCGTCGAACTTATCGCAGAGGCGCTGGCCGATCTCGTAGACCGACCACCACGGCACCTCTTTCACGTCGAGGGCATAGGGCACGAAAATGCGCCGCGCCGCCGCGATCAGATCATCGAGGGTGATGTGGCGGTCGGATACCCGCTCGTCGGAGCTGAGTTCGTCGAGCTCGATATAGAGGCGAAACAGATAGCCGCCTTCCCGCGGAATGATCAGCATGCTGCCGTGTTCGGCCGATCGTATCAGCGTCTTGAAGCGAATATCGGGGAAGTCGGTGACGGCGAGCACGTCCATCACGCCCCACGCGTGATTGGCGGAGTCGCCGTGCAGCGCGCGCCCGATGCACTTGCGTACGGCACTGCGCGCGCCGTCACAGCCGACCACATAGCGCGCCTGCACGGTTTCGATCTGCCCCTGGTGGGCGCCGTCAAGCCGCTCGAGCCTGACCGTCACCGGCCAGGCGTTGCCGCCCGAGGCGGCGGTATCGGTCTGAAGATCGATGAAGCGCCGCGAATAGTACGGCTCGATCGCCGCCGGCGACCTGCGCATGACGTCAAGGTAGAAGTCATGCACCCGGGCCTGGTTCAGGACGACATGCGGGAACTCCGACAGCCCGTCCTCGACATCCTGGACTCGTCCGCTGCGGACGATGCGCTCGCGCCTGTCGTCGTCAGGCTTCCAGAACGTGGTTTCGTTGATCCAGCAGGCTTCCTTCAGCACGCGCTCGCTGAAGCCGTAAGCCTCGAACATTTCCATCGTGCGGCAGGCGACGCCGTCGGCCTGACCGCGCAACAGCCGGCCCTCCTTCTGCTCGACAATGCAGGTCTTGATGTCGGAAAAAGCGGACAGCTGCGCCGCCAGCGTCAAGCCGGCTGGTCCGCAACCGACGATCAGGACATCGACTTGATCTGGCAAGGTGCCCGAGGCGCCCGAGGCCGGATAGCGCTGCGACCGGTCGAAAATTTCGGGGTCGCCGGGTTCGAACCCGTTGAGATGGAATTGCACGAGACCTCCCGTATCCAACTTTCTTGCGGGTTCTGACTTTGAGCAGCCGAGGCCACTCGTCTCAATTGTCTTCGTCTGGCTCGCAAGGACATCTCTGCTGCGCCGCAACATGGATGCGTGTGCCGCCGTCCGGACGTATCCTGCCACGACTGCGACGTTTTGGTCCGGACCGCGTCCGTCTGCGGCAACGATATTGACCTGACCGGCGCGGACATATTCAGATGGACGCAACAACAAACTGGGCGGAAACGAAACTCGTGGACCTTCTTTTCAGGATCAAGCGCGACTACTACGCCGGCGCCCTGATGGTGCTGATCGGCGCAGTTGCCATCAACGAAGGCCGCAACTACCAGCTCGGCACCTTGCAGAAGATGG
The DNA here is from genome assembly GCA_963763485.1 of uncultured Alphaproteobacteria bacterium. Taxonomy (GTDB): domain Bacteria; phylum Pseudomonadota; class Alphaproteobacteria; order Rhizobiales; family Xanthobacteraceae; genus CAWCKS01. The sequence continues at coordinate 858,882 of CAVXOW010000006.1, forward strand.
GGCCGGGCTACTTCCCGATCATGCTCGGCGCGCTCCTGATCCTGCTCGGGATCCTGATCGCGGGCACGGCGTCGACCGGCGGCAATGAGGAGCAGGAGGCCCTGCCCCACGCCGAGTGGCGCGGCTGGGCTTGCATCATTGCGGGACCGGCACTGTTCATCCTGTTTGGCAGATACCTTGGCTTGCTGCCGGCAACCTTCGTCTGCGTGTTCGTCGCCGCCCTCGGCGACCGCGACACGACGCTGAAGGGGGCTGCGATCCTGTCGGCCGGCGTGACCGTATTCGGGATCCTGCTGTTCTCTTATTTGTTGAAGGTCTCCATGCCGATCCTGAAGTGGGGCTTCTAGATGATCGCACAGGCCTTAAGCGACCTCTGGTACGGCTTCGGCGTCGCGCTTGAGCCGCATAATTTGTTGTGGTGCTTTGTCGGCGTGCTGGTCGGCAACATGGTCGGCGTGCTGCCCGGCATGGGTCCGGTCGCCACCATCTCGATCCTGCTGCCGCTGACCTTCGGCATGAAGCCGGTGGCGGCGATCCTGATGCTGTCAGGCGTCTATTACGGCGCACAGTATGGCGGCGCGATCTGCTCGATCCTGCTGAACTTACCGTGTCATCCACCTCACGCGGTGACATGTCTCGACGGCTATCCGCTGACCAAGCAGGGCAAGGGCGGCACCGCGCTCGGCATTACCGTGATCGCCTCGTTTGTCGGCGCGTCGTGGGGCATCACCGAGATGATCTTCCTCGCGCCGATCCTGGTGCAGATCGCGCTGAAATTCGGACCGGCGGAAATCTGTTCGCTGATGCTGCTCGGGTTGCTCGCCGGCTCGACGCTGGCGCGCGGCTCGCCCCTCAAGGGCGTCACCATGACGGTGCTCGGCCTGGTGTTCGGCATCGTCGGATCCGACATCGAGACCGGCACGCCACGGCTGACCTTCGGGCTGCTGCAGCTCTATGATGGCGTCGAGATCGCGGCGCTTGCGCTCGGCCTGTTCGGCATCGCCGAGTTCATGAAGAGCGTGAACCAGAACGTCAAGTTCGACCGCGCCTATGCCAATGTCAGCGTGCGCGACATGTGGCCGAGCCGAGCCGACTTGAAGCGCTCGTTCTTCCCGATGATCCGCGGCACCATGATCGGCAGCCTGTGCGCGCTGATCCCCGGTACCGGCCCGACCATCGCTTCATTTGTTTCTTATGCAACAGAGAAAAAAATCTCGCGCACGCCGGAAAAATTCGGCACCGGCATGATCGAGGGTGTCGCCTGTCCCGAAGCGTCCACGCACTCCTCGGTGCAAGGGGACTTCATCCCGACCATGAGCCTCGGCATCCCCGGCGACGTGGTGATGGCGCTGATCCTCGGCGCGCTGATGATCCAGGGCATCGTGCCCGGTCCGCAGCTGATCACCCAGCACCCCGACATCTTCTGGGGCCTGATCGCGAGCTTCTGGGTCGGCAACATCCTGCTCGTGATGCTCAACGTGCCGATGATCGGGCTGTGGGTGAAGCTGCTCGCGGTGCCGTACAAGTATCTTTACCCCAGCGCACTGTTCTTCATCTGCATCGGCGTCTACGGCGTGAACAACGACCTGTTCCAGGTCGGGCTGACGCTGGTGATCGGGATCTTCGGCTACATCCTGTTGCTGCTCGGCTTCCACCCGGCGCCGATCCTGCTCGGCTTCGTGCTCGGCCCGCGCTTTGAAGAAAACTTCCGCCGCGCCATGCTGATCTCGCGCGGCGACCTCAAGGTCTTCGTCGACATTTGGAATCACCCGATCGCGACCGTGTTCGTCGGCCTGTCGGCGCTGCTGCTCCTGATCCAGGTCGTGCTGTGGTTGCGGCGCTCGAAGTTCGGCTTCAAGGTGCCGACCGTGCCCGCAACGCCGTCGGAGGCTGAAGGCTGATCTTGTTCCTGCCCGCGTGACCTTGATCGTTTCAATCAACCACGTTGATCGTATCGATCAAGGTTGACCAACGCGCTGTGTCCTCTCTTTGCTTGGTGCAGAGCGGAGGAATCGCATGGGCAAGAAAATCAACATCGCCAGCCTGACGTCCGTTGTCGGAACAATGTATCCGCCGCCGTTCGACGAGCCCTGCCTGTCGCGCGAGCGAACACGGCTTGGCGACGCCGCCGGGCTCACGCAGTTCGGCGTCAACCTGCTGCGCTTGCCGCCGGGCGCCTGGTCAAGCCAGCGCCACTGGCACACCGAGACCGACGAGTTCGTTTATGTGCTGAGCGGTGAAGTTATGCTTCTCACCAATGACGGAGCGGAAATGCTGCGTGCTGGCGATGCCGCGGGCTTCAAGGCCAATGACCCGAACGGCCATTGCCTGCAAAACCGGTCGTCGGCCGACGCGTTTGTGCTCGAGATCGGAACGCGGTCGGCAAACGATGCCGGTCATTATTCGGATGCCGACCTTTTCACGCCACCGGGCAACAAGCCTGCAATGTACACGCGCAAGGACGGGACGCCGTACACCGACCTCAAGCGTCGCGGCAAGAAGGTCTGACCTTTGTCGTGGCGCACTGCGACCTAAAAACCGCAGCGAAGCAGCAGCGCGAGCCGGTCGTCGATCTCGTCTTGCGTAAGTTCTGGCTCCCGATCCGATGGGAGGGGGCGCAAACGGCTGGCAGCGATTCCGCGCCAGCGATTGAAGTAGTGCGCCAACGATTCCATGAGGGCGAGGACCTGTTTCATCTCGCGTTCGCGAGCGCTCCGGGCTGAAAATTACCCGTGTAGCCGGGTGCATCGCTGCGCCCCGCAAATACCCTCTGGCCAAATTTTGCGACCGTGGCATCCGCAAGCGTTAGTCCCAATCCTGGGGAATCGTTCAGGGTCAACCAGCCGTCGACGATCTCTGGCGGATTCTCAAACAGCTCGGCCTGCAGGGGATCACGCTCGGGATCGGTGAATGCTTCGACGATGTAACCGGCCGGCGTCGAGGCAACCAGCGGCGCGTGGATGAAGCAATCGTGGTGCGGTGCCACCTGCACGTGGTTCAACTCGCACAGCGCAGCAAGCTTGCGGCCCTCCGTGAAGCCTCCGAACATCGTGCAATCGAATTGCATGAACTGGACGGCACGTTCCTCGAGCAGTGCCCGGCAACCGTAGCTCGTGGTTTCGCTCTCGCCGCCAGCAAGAGGGATACGCGTCCGCTGCGACAGCAGCTTCAACTCGCGACGATCGTCGAGCCAGCGCACGGGCTCTTCGAGCCAGCACGGCCGCAGCGGCTCCAGCAGCGTGACTGCTTCGGTTGCGGTCGCCAGGTCCCAGCCCCGATTGACGTCGATCATCAGGTCTCTGTCGCTGCCGATCACGTCTCGAACGACCTCGAGCCGCTTCATGTCCTCGGCAAGCGTGAGCCCGGCCGGCCTTGGCCTTGAAGCCGGTGTGACCTTGCGCCGTCAACATCTGTATTTCGTCGCGCAATTCGACGAGGTCCTTGCCGTCGCGATAATACGCGCATGTGACATAGCAGGGTACGCGATCGCGGTAGCCGCCGAACAGGCGATGCAATGGCAATCCCGCAACCTTGCCAATGATGTCCCAACAGGCGATGTCGACCGCCGCGGCGATGCGGACGAGTGCCTCCCGGCCCCAGCCTTTCTCGTGCGCCAGGCGCTGACAGGTCAGCGCCAGCAGCTTTTCATGCAGTCGTTCGGGAGCCAACGGATCCATATCGAGAACCTGCTCGGCCACGCCTCCGCGCAGGGCCTGGGTTACCGGCTCGGCAGATGCGTAGCTTGTCGCGAGACCGAATCCTTCGACCCCATCGTTGGTGCGCATGCGCACCAGAATTTCGTTCGCCTCCGCAACAGAGAAGTGGCTTACCCAGTGCGGGCGGCCGGTGGCGGGCACGCGAAGAACAAAGATTTCGAGGGCAACAATTCTGGTGGGCATGTACGTCTCTCAAGTTTTCGATCAGGATCGACCGTCTCAACTTCGATCCTCGAACGACGTCGACGGACGCACAATGCGGAAGGTGCTAAGCATGGGTCAGGCTCCGCCGAAGGCTCGGGAATGGTGACTTGAAGATGTCGGACCGGTTTGACTTGATTGATCTGCGGTTGTTTTTGCACGTCGCCGAAGCGGCCAGCATCACGCAGGGAGCCGGTCGCGCGAATATGACGCTCGCGTCCGCGAGCGAACGAATTCGTGCCATGGAGGAAACGCTCGGTGTTGCGCTTCTGGACCGGAAGCCCCGTGGCGTTCAACTGACCCCGGCGGGATCAGCGCTGGAGCGTCACGCACGGATCGTGATGAGTAACCTCGAGGAGATGCGTGGCGAGCTCGGCCAGTTCGCGCAAGGGCTGCGATCCCGCGTCCGGGTTCTCGCCAATACTGTTGCAACGGTGGAGTTTCTACCACCCGCGCTGGCCACGTTCCTGGCAGCACATCCGAACATCGATGTCGATCTTGAACAACGCCACAGCAACGAAGTCATTCGCGCGATCAGTGAGGGGGTCGCCGATATCGGGATCATCGCGGAGGCCGTCGATCCCGCCGAGCAACTCGAAACCTATCCATTCGCGGAGGACCAACTCGTCCTGATAACTCCAAGCCAGCACCCGCTCGGCGGACGGCGTGACATCGGTTTTGGCGAAACTCTGGAGCATGACTTTGTCGGATTCACGCCGGGTACCGCATTGCAGGAAACGCTGGATCATTATGCCCTGCGTGCCGGATATCGCCTGAAGTTACGCGTCCGTCTCAGCAACTTCAATTCGATCGCCCGCATGGTGGAGAGCGGTATCGGCGTTGCCGTCTTGCCGAACCGCGCAGCGCTCCGATACCGGCAGTCGATGGCGATCCAGATTGTCCCGCTGACGGATCGCTGGGCGCCTCGCCACTTCACCATTTGCGTGCGAGGCTTCGCGTCTCTCTCACCCCACGCCAAAAGGCTCGCTGAATTTCTGAGAGAACACTCCAAAGCGCTTGACGGCAAGAATGGTTCGGCGGCAAGACCGCGCGTCAAGGGTAGTTCTCTGCCCGCGACACGCCGCAGCCGGCGCGCCCGGGCTGCCTTGCTTTGCGAGGTCACTGCTTGGATTCCACATTGCAAGCAGCAGCGCGCGACCCCCGCGCGAGACGCGACATCACTGTGCCCATCAGCACGCCGGCCACTGCGGCGATCTCGCGGTAAGACATATCGCTGAATTCGCGTCGCACGATCGCCTCACGCCCAGCCGTCAGTGACGCATCGTCTCTCGACGCGGCCGAAATGGAGCGGGGTCGATGACGGGCGTCGATCCTGTGACCAGCTCGGCCAACAGCCGTCCTGATGCCGGACCCAGCGTAAAACCCTGATGGCCGTGGCCGAAATTGAACCAAAGGCCCGGGTACTCCGGTAAAGCTTCGCCGATCACCGCCAGCATGTCGGCGAGAAATGGCCGTGTGCCGAACCATGGCTCGGGATCGACCGAGCTGCCGAGATCGATCAGCTGGCGGGCGGCGCGCTCGACGCGGTCGAGTTGGACCGGAGTCGCCGGCGCATCGCGACCGGCCAATTCCGCACCCGTCGTCAGCCGAAGGCCGCGAGCCATCGGTGCCAGCACGTAGCCATTTTCCGCATCGATCAAGGTTGACCAACGCACTGTGTCCTCTCTTTGCTTGGCGCAGAGCGGAGGAATCGCATGGGCAGGAAAATCAACATCGCAAGCCTGACCTCCGTTGTCGGAACAATGTATCCGCCGCCGTTCGACGAGCCCTGCCTGTCGCGCGAGCGAACACGGCTTGGCGACGCCGCCGGGCTCACGCAGTTCGGCGTCAACCTGCTGCGCCTGCCGCCGGGCGCCTGGTCGAGCCAGCGCCACTGGCACACTGAGACCGACGAGTTCGTTTATGTGCTGAGCGGTGAAGTTACGCTTCTCACCAATGACGGAGCGGAAATGCTGCGTGCTGGCGATGCCGCGGGCTTCAAGGCCAATGACCCGAACGGCCATTGCCTGCAGAACCGATCATCAGCCGACGCCATCGTTCGCGAAATCGGCACCCGCTCCTCCGAGGATGCCGGCAACTACTCCGACATCGACCTGTTCACGCCGCCGCGCAACCAGCCTGCGATGTACACAAAGAAAGACGGCACGCCGTACACTGACCTCAAGCGCCGCGGCAAGAAGGTCTGACCTGGATCACCAGGCATTCAGCCGTGAAACGCGAACAACTCGATTGGGTCGTTGAAGCCACGGATCGGATGTTCGCCGATACGTTCGAGGTCGAAATCGCTCTTGACGAAGTCGGCGAACGCGCGGGACAGCAGCACCGTTCGACCCAATTGCTTGGTGAGGGCTTCGAGACGCGACGCCATGTTGACCGCAGGGCCGATGACGGTGAAGTCGAGCCGGGCGCGCGACCCGATATTGCCGTACATGACGTCTCCGACGTGGACGCCGATGCCGTAGCGCAGCGGCGCACGATCGGTTTCGCTGTTCTTCTCGTTCAGGGCAGTCATGGCCTGACGCGCTTCGGCCACGGCGCGCAGCAGATTTGCGCAGGCCGACGGCTCGCTGAGCGGAAAAATCGCGAGCAGGCCGTCGCCGATGAATTTCAGTATTTCCCCGCCATGTCGTGCAATCGGTTCCGACATCGCATCGAAATAGCCATTCAGAAGATCGATGACATCATCGCGCGGCCAGTTGTCGGAGATCCGGGTGAAATCCCGCAAATCGCAGATCATGATAGCGGCGCTTACCGTCGTCCCGCTTCCGCGCCGCGTGGCGCCGGCCAGGATGAGCTCGCTGGCATGCGACCCGACATAGGTTTCGAGTAGCGTTCGCGCCAGCCGATTCTTGATCCGGATTTCGCTGACCAGTGCCAGAGCCGGCAACACGTTCAACAGGCGGGAGATATGCGCGTCGTCGAAACCTCCGGGCCGGTCGGTTGCAAACGTCACGATATGCCGCTTGCCGAGCGTGTGGTACAGCGGCCATGCCATATAGTCGGTCAGACCTTTCGCCCGCATCTCGTCATAGACGGCGTGCTTGCGGCCGAGCGATGGATCGCGTTCGAGGTTCTCGCGTACCTCGAGGGCACCGCCATGGATTTCGTTGGCGGGACTACCGATGTATTCGGATCGCTCCCTGACATCGTAGTCTACTCTCGCGAGCTCGGCTTCACGCATTCTGTCGGCCCACATGATCCGGGCGCCGAGCCATTGCGGATGGTTGACCAGAACATGAAGCGTCGCCCGCGTGACGGGAATCCCCGCTCGCTGGAGCCGGATACACAACTCCGCGAAAATATTGTCAATGAAGCGCTCATCGCGCGTGTCGTTTGTCAGCCAGTGCAAAACGTCGTTGTCAGAGGACGCGGTGACGGGATCGACGTTTGGTGGCGCGTTCATATCTTGCTCCGGAGCAGTGGCCCGATCGACGGGTACGAGATATGTCGTGTCCCCGCTCGGCGGCGTCAACGGCGCTCACGCCGCATCGCCCGGCTTGTGCAAGCCGCGCGCCAGCAATGTGTTGATTCGTCTCGGCCCGCGCGACGCCGTGGGGCCTGTGAGCCCGATGCGCCGGCCGCTTCGCGATCACTGACGTCGATCTGCCGATCAGCGCTGCATCGTTTCCCGCCCGAGCCGAAATGGAGCGGGATCGATCGCGGGCGCCGATCCCACAAGCATCTCGGCCAGCAGTCGTCCCGATGCTGGCCCCAACGTAAAGCCCTGGTGGCCGTGGCCGAAATTGAACCACAGGCCCGGATGATCCGGCGCCTCGCCAATGACAGGCAGCATGTCGGCAAGGAACGGCCGGGTGCCGAACCATGGCTCGGGGTCGACCGAGCTGCCGAGATCGATCAGCTGACGGGCGGCGCGCTCGGCGCGCTCGAGCTGGACAGGAGTTGCCGGCGCATCGCGACCGGTCAATTCCGCACCCGTCGTCAGCCGAAGGCCGCGAGCCATCGGTGCCAGCACGTAGCCATTTTCCGCATCGAACAACGGGTGGCTCAACGGCGCGCCGCCGGCGAAGTGACGATGATAGCCGCGCATGCGGACCATCCGGAAATGATAGCCGAAACGCTTCAGCAGCTCGGGAGACCACGGTCCCAGCGCGACCACGACATGGTCCGCTTGAATCGGACCCGCATCGGTCGTGACCCGCCAGGAGCGGCCGGCCCGCGCCAGGCTGCGGGCGTCGCCGATCATGATCGAACCACCACTGCGTGCAAACAGCTCGGCGTAGGCCTTCACCAGCCGGCCCGGATCCGAGACGGACCAGGGGCCGGTCCAGTGGATTGCTCCAACCACAGGCCCGACGACCGAAGGCTCGCAAGCGCGCACGGCGCTCTCGTCGAGCAGGCGATGCGGCACGCCCCATTGCTCCGTCAAGCGGCGCGCGGTTTCGATCGCTTGCTCGAACTGATCGGCATGGCGGTGGACCAGCAGGTAGCCATCGCGGCGCACGAGGTTGTCGACGCCGGCTTCGCGGATCAGAATATCGTGCTCGGGAACCGCATAGGCGATGAGAGCGCCATACGCCTTGCAGATCAGGGAGAATCGGCGCGGCTCCGAGTTCCTCCAGTAGTGTACGAGCGAGGCGGCATGCGAGGGCAGCGCGGCGAGGCGATATCGCACGTCGTTGGTGAGGCCGAACGCGATCCTTGCAAGGCTCGGCACGTCGCGCGGCATGCTGTAGGGTTCGACCGCTTCGCTCTGGATGATGCCTGCATTGCCGAAGCTCGTTTCCTCGCCGGGGCCGCGCCGATCGACGAGCGCGACCGAAACGCCGCGCTTCTGTAGCTGCAGCGCAGTCGAGACGCCGACCATCCCCCCGCCGAGCACGATGGCTGACCTCATCGTTCCCCACGCGGCCTGCGAGACGACGCGATGATCATGCGGCGATCCGTATCCTTGCCATATCCTTGCGACACCTGCGGCCTGTCATCCTAGTTGACGTCCAGCCGCGAGAGAAGGCTCCGTGCGCCTTGAGCCAGCAGATCACCACAATGCTCACGGGAACGGCGGTGAGAGAGGCGTCGGGCAAATAGATCGTCGAATGTGTCCGGCAAGGCTGCCGAAGAGTTTGGCGTGTTCAGACAGATTGCGCATCTGAATTTGGAGGAGGGCAATCCCCTCCTCCAGCGCGGCGAATTGCTCCAGGAACTGTTCCTCGGTGAGCTCCCGTTCGGGCAGACCGCCTTTGTTCTCGTCATGAGTGTCGATGGGATATTGCATGATGAAGCTCCCTCGCGTTGGCGGCCTTATCTGCTGCGATTACTCGACGACCAACGACGGCTTGAGAGCCACGGACCGGGACATGTTGTAGAAATTCGGCGAGGTCGCCATGACCGCTTCGTGAACGCTGGCGAACTCCTCCCTGGTGCCACTGCCCTTGATGCGGACAACGTAGTTCAGCTTCTCGTAGCCCGACGGCACCGCGGGATCGATCCCAAGGAAACCGCGGAGATCGATCTCGCCGTCGGTCTCGATCGCCAGGCTTTCGATGCGTGATTCCGCGCACCGCGCACTGCGCCGCGTATCCCACGATCATGCAGGCGTTCAGCGCTGCGATCAGATGCTCCTGCGGATTGGCGAAGCGGTTTGAGCCACCGAGTTCGCGGGGTTCGTCGACATCGATCGAGAACTGTCGCGGCACTCGCTCGCCGCCGATCTCGAAGCCATCGACTTGCGCGCGGCTCCGCGCCTGGCCTTGCCAGGTTGTGACGACACGCCAGTTGGTCATGCCCTTTGCAGCGTCCTGCTTGACGCCGTCGATCAGGGAATACAGATCATCGACATTGATGCCGTTGACGACTCTCGGTTCGGTGGTCCTGGTTTGGGCAACCATGGCAAAATCTCCTTTGCTTTGATGATGAGAGTTCGGGCTCGGAATTAGTGAAGCGTGGCGAGCGCCGACTGGATGCGCTGGCCCTGGGTTTCGGTGATCAGACCGGACAACACCTTGACGAATTGCGGGTGCTGGGCGCCGGAGTGGATGTACTGCCAGCGATAGGCTTTGAGGAACGCGATTTCGATTGCCGCCGCTTCTGCCGCCTCGATCTCGCGCCCGCAGTTGGCCACGAAGTAACACGCGTCGGCCTTTGCCTGGGCTTGCAGGATCCCGTCCACGGCACCGACCAGTTCGATGAACTCATCGACTGCGCGGTCGCGTTGCGCTGCTGTCAGCGTCACGTCGTGGCGTGTCCATTCGAGCTCGTCGAGGATCGCGTGCTGGCTTTCCTCTTTCCAGTGAAAGAAGAACACGTCCTTGAACAGTTCGGAGAGACCCGCGTCGGAGTCGATGCTCTGGCGATAGTGCACCTGAGTGAACAGCTCGATGTCGAGCGTCAGGGCCAGCACGGCCCAGGTGCTCTTGCCGAGCACTGCACGGGCGACACTGTTGGCATCGACGTCGAACCGATAACCCGGCGGCAGGACATCGTTGACCATGGCATCGATGAGCCGGAAAAGCGCCTGATGTTTCAGTTCCTCGTCGCTGAACCGGACCAACGCCTCGAGCGCAACTTGATCGCCGAGCCAGTGATCGTTGCTCAGCTCCAGGACCTTCGCATTGATGAATCGCTCGACCAGCCCGAATACGTTGGCGTAGGTGCGGCCCTGGATCTGGCTCACGAACCGCTTTTCATTTGCCGACAGCGTCTTGAACTCCTCGGCAAGGGAGAGGCCGTCCGGCAGAAACTTGGTGGCGGTGTCAAACAGCCGCCCGCGAATGACATCCTTGTCGATGTCCCAGCGCACCTTCTTGGACGATTGAATGCAACGCGCGTATCGCTCGCTGTCGCCGATCATGTTGATCGCAGTCATTTTTGCTTCCTTTCCTCGAGCTGTGTGCCGATCGAGCGAATGGATCGATCGGTTGATGCCGCGATATCTAGGTTGGCAGCGGGCTCGCGGGCTATGACCGGCTCACCGCGAGACATGACCGGGACACCGGATCCTGCTAGGAAGCCTTTATGGATGCCCTGTCAGACGTCTTGAGGGTGGCGCGCTTGACGGGCGGGGTCTTCCTGCATGCCGACTTCTTCGCGCCGTGGTGCATGTCAGCGCGCGTCGGACCCGAGCATTGCACGCCCGTGCTGGGGCCAACGTCGGATATGATTCTCTACCATTACATCGTTGAGGGGGAGCTTCTGGTCCGCGTGGACGGCGAAGCTCTTGTGCTTCGGGCGGGCGACGTCGTGCTGCTGCCGCGCAACGATCCGCATCTCATGGGCAGCGACCTGAGCCTGCCGCCAGTATCGGGCAGCGATGTCATCCAGCCGCCGAAGGACGGCGGGCTGTTTTCCATCCATCATGGCGGGAGCGGACCGCGCACCCGGATTATCTGCGGTTATCTCGGCTGCGACGGCGCCAAAGGCAATCCTGTGATCTCAACATTGCCGTCGCTGCTCAAGCTGACAGTCGAGTCCGGCGGAGCCGCGGAATGGATTCGTTCGACCTTTCAATACGCCGCGGAAGAAGTCGCGGCCGGCCGACCGGGCTCCGCGACCGTACTGGCCAAGCTTTCCGAGTTGCTGTTTGTCGAAGCTGTGCGGCGTTACGCCGAAGCGCTGCCGCCCGGGCAAACCGGTTGGCTCGCGGGTTTGCGCGATCCTTATGTCGCTCGGGCATTGACGCTGCTTCACGGCGACATCACGCGTTCGTGGAACGTTGATGATCTCGGCCGCGAAGTCGGCTTGTCACGCTCGGCGCTTGCGGACCGGTTCATTGATCTGATCGGCGCGCCACCGATGCACTACCTCACGAATTGGCGAATGCAGATAGCGGCTCAGAAACTGAGACATACCAACGCCACGCTTGCGCAGATTGCCGACACGGTCGGTTACCAATCAGAGGCGGCCTTCTCTCGCGCGTTCAAGAAGTCGTTCGGCGCGGCGCCGGCGACATGGCGACGATCGACCGGTCAAGCGATTCCGCAGTAAGCTTTGGAACGGCGCACCTCAACAAGGCTCGGTTCGTTTCCGCTTTCAGCCGATAGCCATTGCGGCGCACGAGGTTGTCGACGCCTGCTTCGCGGATGAGACTATCGTGCTGTGCTCGGGAATGGCATGGGCGATCAGAGCGCCATACGTCCTGCAGATCGGGGCAAACCAGCGCGGTTCACTCTAGGCCGCAAAGACCACGCAACGCTTCGGATCGAGCGAGACCCAAACCTGGTCACCGCGTTGCGCTGTGACGGACGGGTGCAGATTCGACCTGACGACCGCGGGCCCGACCCTGACGTGGCATTCGTTGAGGCCGCCCTGAAAACTAATGCGCTCGAGCGTCCCTGGCAGCGCATTGCCGTTGCGTTGCGTGAACGACAGCACAGTGTCCTCCGGGCGAAACACGACGTCGACCCAGTCGCCCGCCGCAAGCCCGGAGGGCACTTCGAGCTGTACCGTCTCCGCTCCGCCGTCCAACGCGACCGTCGCCGTGTGGCCACTGCTCACGAGGATGCGCGCGCGCAGGAGATTCGCGGTGCCGAGGAAGGTTGCCACGAACTTGGTCGCGGGCTGGCTGTAGACAAGCGGCGGCGGGCCGCACTGGGCGATCAGGCCATCCGACATGACAGCGACATGGTCCGACATGGCGAGCGCCTCGGCCTGGTCGTGCGTAACATAGAGCGTCGTGATCGCGACCCGCGAGACCAGCTCCTGGAGTTCATCACGCATCTGCTCTCGCAGCTTGCTGTCAAGATTGGACAACGGCTCATCCAGCAGCAGAAGTTTTGGCTGGCGCACGATGGCCCGCGCGAAGGCGACGCGCTGCTGCTGGCCGCCGGACAGGTCGGTCGCCGGCCGCCGCGCCATCTTCTCCATGCCCACCAGCCGGAGCGCGTCCATGACCCTGGCTTCGACGTCGGCGCGGCGCGAGCGGGGCTTTGCGACCTGCAGCGGATAGGCGACGTTGCGAAACACGTCCATGTGCGGCCAGATCGCGTAGGACTGAAACACCATGCCGATGTCGCGCCTGAAGGCCGGCAGATGAATGCCCTGCTCCGCATCGGCAACGACCCGGCCGCCGATCGAGATACTCCCACCGGTCGGACGTTCGAGGCCGGCGACGCAGCGCAGCGTCGTGGTCTTGCCGCAACCGCTGGGGCCGAGAATCGTGAAGAAGCCGCCGGCCGGAATCTCGAAATCGATCCCCTTCACGGCTTGAACTGCGCCGTGCGCGCTCGCGTATGACTTCGACAGGCCCGCGACCTTCAACATCGGCTACCTCGCGCCTTCGCGGCCGATCAGCAGCCGGCGCATCACGAAAATGACCGGAATGATCAGGACGACGATGGTCGTCCCAACAGCTGCGGCCTGCGACGTTTGATTGCCAACGAACAGCTTCCACATGATCACGCTCAACACTTCATTCTCGCGCGACTGCAACAGGACCGGTAGCGTGAATTCGCGGAAGCCGATGATGAACAGCAGCACGAAGCTCGCGAGCAGCGATGGGGCGAGCAGCGGCAACACCACCCGCCTGATGGTCGTGAGCCAGCGGCCGCCCGCCACGTGCGAAGCCTCTTCCAGCTCGCCATGGATTTGCATCAGCGCCGCCCGGCTCAGTCGCGTCGTCACTGCGAGACGATAGGAATAGGCCAGGATCAGCACCCATACCGTGCCGTAGAGCGGAATCGGCAGCGACAGATAGAGCAGCATGCAGGCAAGCCCGGCGATGACCGAGGGGATGCCGATCGAGAGGAAGCTCACAAAATCGAGCACGCCGCGGCCCGGCCACCGCGTCCTCAAGATGGTCCACGACAGCAACGCGCCGATGATGGTGACGAGGACAGCGCTGCCGCCCGCCACAACAAACGTGTTGCGCACCGCCGCCCAGAACCGCGCGCTGCCGATCATGTTGACGTAGCCGGCAAAATTGATGGAGGACAACGCCGCCCAGGACGGCGACTGGTAGCCGAACAGACTTGCCCAGACGAGCACCAGCGCCGGCAGGATGGCGGCGAACGCCGCATAGAGCACCACGAAAGCGAGCGCCGGCAGCTTCCAGCGTCCGATCTCAATCCGAGTCGGCCGATAGCCTTTTCCGGTGATCGTGACGAAACGCTCGGCACGCCGGGTCATGCGATTATAGAACCACAGCAGCAGCAGGCCGGCTGCGAGAAACGGCAGCGCCACGGCAGCCGCACGCCCGAATGCGGGGAGATCGGTATCCGGGTTGAGCTCGTAATAGATGCGCGTCGCGAACACGGAGATCCGCGCCGGCAGGCCAAGGATCAGAGGCATCTCGAACTGCTCGAGGGTCACCAGCGTCGCGAGGATCAGCGGCGCCAGGATGCCGGGACGAAGGATCGGCAGCGTCACCCGGAAGAAAGTCGCGGCCGGCGACGCGCCCGATGCGCTGCTGGCCTCCTCGAGGACAGGGTTCATCGAGCGCAACGCCGCCGTCAGCAACAGGAAGACAAACGGCACTAGCGAGATTCCCTGCGCCAGAATGAGCCCGCCCATGGAAAAGATGTTGAGGGGCCCCTCGCCGTCGAGCCCCAGCGTTGCCCGGATCGCGACATTGAGCAGGCCGGTTTTCGGCGCCATCAGCAGAATCCAGGCAATGCCGAGAATGATGCCGGGGACGAGCAGCGGGAACAGGATCACGGTGAAAGCGGTCGTGCGCAGCGGCATGTCGGTGCGCTCCACCAGCCAGGCCAGCGTGAAGGCGACGGTGAACGTCAATGTCACCGAACCCAGCGTGAACACGATCGTGTTCGGAATCACCGCCGCGTAGAGCGTCTTGTCGCCATAGATCTCCGCCAGGTTGGCAAAAGTCCAGTACGTGCCGGGTTCGAATGGCAACATGTCGCGCGGGCCGCGGAACGCGCTCGCGAGCAACGTGAGCAGCGGTGCGGAAATGAGGTAGACCGTCGCCAGCACCGCCAGGCCAAGCAATCCGCCACCTGCCATGCCAACATCGGCGCCGCGGGCCGACGTCGATTCGGTCGGTATCGCGACCACGGCAGCCTCCTCGCGGGTTTGTCGCGCTACATCCCGCGCGTCATGGGAGAGAAGCGCTTGTAATATTCGGCTCGCTCGTTGAAGTTCGCCATATCCTCGAACAGAACCTTGGCACCGGCACTCTGGATTTGTGCCGTCAACTCAGCCTTCGAGCCTGGCCGGATGTCGGGTTCATCGACCAGTTTTGCGCGCAACGCCTTGCCCTCGTCGGACGCCAGCCACAGCGCCAGCAGCTTGCCGGCGTTTGGATGTTGTCCGTCCTTGAGCGCGGCGATCAGGAACTGCCCGGCCGGAATCAGGTTCATGATTACATAGCCGGTATCCACTCCCTCGCGCTTATATTGCCCCGCGGCCTGGACGCCTTCCGCGATCGCGAGCAACCGCTCGCCGGTTTTCAGGAAATTCTCGCGCGGCGCGTTGGTCACCAGGATATTCTGCTTGTCGATCAGGTCGCGTCCCCACTTCTCGGTGCGATCCGGACCCCATTCGAGCGCCAGGAATCCCATCAGGCGCGGGAACAGGAAATCGGAGATGACCATCTTGCCCTTCCATTTCGGGTCGAGCAGGTCTTCCCATGTCTTTGGCAGGTCGGCCGTTGTCACCTTGTCCTTCGCATACAGTATCGAATAGACGAAGTTGTGCATCGTGCCGGCTTCGCCGTCGAACAACACGTTGCGCTTGTCGATGCCGGCCAGGCTCCAGTCCACCTTTGCCAGCAGCCCGCGCTTCTGTACTTCCAGCACACTGCCGAGCGTTTGCTGGGTCACGTCGGCCGAGAGCTTGCCGCTGCGGGACTCGGCGATCATCTTGGTGGGCCCCTGCGGGTCGGCGACGACATTCACCTTGATGCCGGGGAACCGCTGGTTGAAATAATCGCCGGCCCAGACCAGGTCGTACTCGACCTGCCCCCAGTAATTGACTTCCTTCTCGGCTTTGGCCTTCTCGTAGAGTTCGCGGATTTGCGGGCTCGTCGTCCAGTCCTCGGCACAAACGGGGACCGATGCATTCAAGAGCCACGCCAACGCAGCCAACGCAGAAGCAACAACGATGCGTGAGGGCTTTGCCAACATGCATGTTCCTCCTTGGGGCTTAAGGGCTTGTTCCTCCCTTTTTGAACTGATCTTACGCGGCCCCACTCGAAGCGCACAGCTTCGACGGCCGCTCGCCGCAAATTTTGTTGACGTGTCGCGGGCGGCGGAACGCCGTCGGGCACGTTCAGCCTTTTCAATAGCTTAGCCAAAAGCGGCCGGCTCAGATCAGCCCGGCAAATCCGAGCAGCGCGCCGGCGAGCATCAGCAGCATCGGGTTGATCCGCGAGGAGAAAGACAGTGCGGCGGCGGCGACCGTCAGCACGACGGCGAGCCAGCTTTGCCCCGGCGACAGACCGAGGATCGTGGCACTCGCCGCCATCAACCCGATCGACACCGGCACCAGCGCGGTTTGCAGGAGCCGCGGCCATTCCGCGTCGCGCGAGCGGTCGATGGTGCGGCTGACGATGTAGGCGAGCGTCGCGCTCGGCCCGACCATCGAGAACGTCGCGACCAACGCGCCCAGGATGCCGGCGACGTGATAGCCGATCAGCGTCACCACCAGGACGTTGGGCCCCGGCGACAGCTGCGCGATCGCCACCATGTCGCCGAATTCGCCGTTGGTCATCCAATGCTGCGCCTCGACCGCAACGCGATGCATCTCGGGCAGCGCCGACAGTGCGCCGCCGACCGCAAACAGCGACAGCACCAGAAATGTGGTCGCGAGCGTCAGGAGGTCGTTGTCATGGTTCATGCGCCCCTCTCCTTGAGCCACCAGGTCACTGCGATGCTCAAGGGAACTGCGGTCAGCAGCACCGGCGGCAGCGGCCAGCGCAGCACGCCCACGGCAACAAAGACTGCCCCAAGAAACACAAACCCGACGACGGCACGCTGCTTCCACAGCGGCTGCATCATCTTCACGACGGTGCCGAGAAACAGCCCGGCGGTCACCGCGACGACGCCGGTCAAGGCGTGTTGCAGCCGTTCGAACTGGCCGTAGTGGGCGTAGAGCACGCCGAGGATGGTGACGATGATGACGGGCGGCAGCAGCAGCCCGAGGAAGGCGGCGACGGCGCCAGGCAAGCCGCCGAGTCGCGCGCCGAACACCACCGAGAGGTTGACGATATTCGGACCAGGGAGGAAATGGCAGAGCGCGAAGGTGTCGTTGAATTCCTCCGCTGTCAGCCAGCGATGCTGCTCGACAATGGCCCGCCGCGCCCACACCATGACGCCGCCAAAGCCCATCAGCGACATCTTGGCAAAGGCGACGAACAGTCCAAACAGGCCGGGAGGTTCGGGCCGGGCGGCCACAGCTGATTCCGAAGACATCGGGTTGGATTAAAGCGACCCACCCCCGAAGCCAACCGGTTTTCGGGACGACGCTCGCCGAAAATTGCGGCGAGTCATCGGACTGCGGCGACCGCGCCGCGTGTCAAGCCGCGCGCTTCAAGCCCTCTTTCGTCAGCCGCTTTTTCAGCATGTCGACGCGGTCGGCGCCCCAGAACAGCTCTCCATCAAAGATGCAGGTCGGCACGCCGAACAGGCCCTTCTCATCGGCGGCGCTGACGATCGCCGCGAGTTCTTGATCGGCCTTGCGGTCGAGATAGTCGCGAAAGCCATTTGGCGCGGCGCCGACCTCGCCGAGCAGCGCGACGAATTTTTCCGCATTTTCGATGTCGAACTCGCGGTTCCAGAACAGCGGCAGCAGCCGGTCGTAGAGTGCGCGCTCGCGGCCGGACTGGCGGGCATAAAGGTAGGCCGCGTGCGCAATCCGCGGATCGTATATTTTGACCGTACCGCGGATCGTCAGGCCGCGTTCGTTGGCGAAGCGACGGACGTCCATGTAGGTGTACTTGATCTTGCGCACCTCGCGCGCATCGCGCGTCTCCGGGGTGCCGAAAGCATCCGCCAGTGCCACGGAGTAAGGCAGCGCCTCGAAACCGACCGCAAACGCCTTCGGCAGCGCGAACACGTCGTCCCACGCAAGATAGGAATATGGGCTGCGGACGTCGAAGTAGAAGGTGATGACCGGATCCGGCATTCCTGGTTCTCCTGTTCGGCGCTACGATGCCAGCAGTGTGGCTGCGGTGGCACGGATTTCCGGGCTGAACTCGCAGGCCTTGCGCGAGTGGCGGTCGAGATGCACCGCCGTGATCTCGCAGGATGATGCGACCTCGCCAGTCTCGGTATTGTACATCTCGTGAACGAAGCGCACGACCTTCTCGCGCATCTCCAGCACAAAGCTGCGCACCTCGACGACGTCGCCGGCCAGCAGTTCGCGCTTGTAGGAAATGTTCTGCTGCACGCCCGCCATGCCGCGGTCGCCGCGGCGCAGATAGGACGGCGTGACGCCGAGTGCCGCGAACAGGTTCCAGTTCGCTTCATCGAACTTGCCGACGTAGTACATGATGTTCATGTGGCCCATGTGGTCGCAGTGCCACGGGAATACGGTGCCGCGATAGGTGATGATCGGGGTCATCTTTTGAAGGCTCCGCGCCCTGGTTTTTTCATTGAGCGTGATCTTTGCGGAAAGCCGGTATCCACCCCCGATCAAGTCGAGGGCGTGCTTTTCCGGATCATGCTCGAAGAATCACGAAATCCTGACTGATACGCCACCGTATCAGCTGGTCGGCGGCATGGCAATACGGTACCGTATCACGATTTGGCGAGGGAGTTTCCGGCCCGGTGGCGGACGAATATGCAGCGCAGGACTGGGTCGCCGCGGGCTTGGCTGAGCTCGGCGCCAACGGCATCGCCGGCGTGCGGGTCGAGGTGCTGGCCGAGCGCATGGGCATCACCAAGGGCGGCTTCTACCGGCGCTTCAAGGATCGCCGCGACCTGCTCGACGCCATGCTGAAGGCCTGGAGCGACGGCCGCATCGAAGCGATCGAGCGCCAGGCCGAGGCCGGCGGCTCGGACGCGCTGGAGCGGCTGCAGGGGCTGATCAAGCTTTACACCGAGCGCGCCAACGCCCAGGGCATGGCGATCGAGCTGGCGATCCGGCAATGGGCGCGAACGGATGACATTGCTGCTGCCGCTGCTGCCCGGGTCGACGCCGCGCGCTTGCGCACGGTAACGCAGCTCTACCGGCAGCTGGGCCTGGGCACCGCGGATGCCGAGGGCCGCGCGACACTGTTCTATTCGTTCCTGTTCGGCCAAAGCCTGCTGTTCGACAACGAGAGCCCGCGCAGGCGCGCAAACTTGATCGCCGCCTGCATGCGGACGCTGACGGACGTCGACGGCAAGGCCTGACCGCAGCTGGGAACAGGGCTGCGTCGAGGCCCTGCCCTGCTCAGAGTCATTTGTGTATGATCGCCCTGCCCACGCAATTGAGCCCGTCCACCACGACGATCAACGAGACATCTGCCAAGCATGACGCTGCCAAAACTGTTCCAGCCGTTTCACTTGAAGAGCGTCACGGCGCGCAACCGCATCGTGGTGTCGCCGATGTGCCAGTATCAGTCGCTGCACGGCTCGCCGACCGACTGGCACATCGTGCACATGGGCCGCTACGCCATCGGCGGCGCCGGCATCGTGTTCTACGAGGAGACAGCGGTCGAGGATCGCGGCCGCAAGACCCACAAATGCGCCGGCATCTGGCGCGACGACCAGATCGGCGAATACGCACGCATCGTCAAATTCGTCAAAGAGTTCGGCGGTGTGCCGGCGATGCAACTCGGCCACTCCGGCGCGCGCGCGTCAGAGCGCGGACCGCTGTTCAACCGCGAGGCGCTCGACGAGCGCAACAGGGCTGACGGCGGCGACGCCTGGCAGTCGATCTCGTCGAGCGCGGTGACCCCGATCGACGGCAAGCCGCTGCCGCGCGCGATGGAGCAGCGCGACATCCAGGACGTCGTGCAGGCGTTTGCCGACGCGACCGTGCGCTCGCTGAAGGCCGGCTTCGAAGTTCTCGAAATTCACGGCGCCCACGGCTATCTGATCCAGCAATTTCTCTCGCCCGTGATCAACCGGCGCAACGACGCCTATGGCGGCGACCTGAAGGGCCGCATGCGCTTTGCGCTCGAGGTGACCGAAGCCGTGCGCGGCGTCTGGCCCGGGGACAAACCGTTGTTCTTCCGCGTCTCCTCGGTCGACGGCAAGGGCGGCCTGTGGACGCTGCACGACACCGTCGCGCTCGCAAAGGAGCTGAAAGCGCTGGGCGTCGACCTGATCGACTGCTCGTCGGGCGGGTTGACCGGTAACTCGTCGTTGCGCGCGGTGCCGCGCATCCCCGGCCATCACGTGCCCTACGCGAAGGCGGTGAAGGAAGCGACCGGCATGCTGACCATGGCGCCGGGTCTCGTTACCGAGCCGCAGCAGGCCGAAGCGCTGCTCGAGGGCGGCGACATCGACCTGATCGCGATGGCGCGTGAGCTGATGTATTCGTCGGACTGGCCGGCTCACGCCGCACGTGCGCTCGGCGTACCCAATTATCTCGAGCTGTTTCCGCCGGAGTTCACGCTGCGGCTGAAGCTGCGCGAAGAGCACATCGCGATGCCGCAGAACCAGCACGGCGCCGTCGTGCCGGTGGACCTGAATTCATGATTTTTTGCCTTCGTTGGCACGTGACCTGCATCGGGCAATCATCTTGGGAACGGGGGAACGACTTCTGTGAATATTTCTGACATTGAACTCCCGATCGATTTCCTCCGTGCCCGCCGCAACAATAAGTGGCATCTGCATCCGGACGATGTGATCCCAGCCTTTGTCGCCGAGATGGACTTTGCGGTCGCGCCGCCGATCAAGGCGGCGGTGGAACGCATCGTCGCGCAGCAGGATTACGGTTACCCGAAGCGCAAAGGCGAACGCGCCGAGCGCGATGTCGCCAACGCTTTTGTCCGGCACATGAAGCGCCGCTTCAACTGGGAGACCTCGCCGGACCAGGTGCTTTGCGTCGCCGACCTCGTGCAGGGCACGTTTGCGAGCGTGCTGGCGTTCTCCGATCCGGGCGACGGTGTCATCCTGCAGGTGCCTAACTATCCGCCGTTTCGCGAGTCGATCACTTCGACCGGTCGCAAGCTGCTGCCGCTGTGGATGCGCGATACCGGCACGCGTTTCGCCCACGACCTCGCCGAGCTGAAAGACCTCGTCGACGCCCGCACCAAGATATTCCTGCTGTGCAGTCCGCAAAACCCAACCGGCCGGGTGTTCAGCCGCGACGAGCTCGAAGCGATCGGCCGCTTCGCGATCCAGCACGACCTCATCATCGTGTCCGACGAGATCCACGCCGACCTGGTCTATTCGCCGCTGCAACACATCCCGATCGCCTCGCTAAGTGCGGAGATCGCCGCGCGCACGGTGACACTGACCTCGGCGACCAAGAGTTTTAATATTCCGGGGCTCCGCTGCGGCGTCGCGCACTTCGGCACGCCGGAGCTGATGGCCAGCTTCCACAGGCGTATCCCCGGGCGGCTGATGGGCCAGCTCAACATCACCGGGATCGACGCGACGGTCGCAGCCTGGGAGGAAGGCCAGCCGTGGCTCGATGCGGTGCTTGCTCATCTGGCAAAGGCGCGCGACCACGTTGCCGACGTCCTGGCGAAGGAAATTCCGGCGATCCGGATGATCCCGCCGGAGGCGACATATCTGGCGTGGCTCGACTGCGAAAAGCTCAACCTGAAGTCTTCGGCCTACGACTTCTTCCTCGAACACGCCAAGGTCGGCTTCAGCGCCGGCGAAACATTCGAGCCCGCCCACACCCAGTTCGTACGGCTGAACTTTGCGACCTCGACAAAGATCCTCGACATGATCCTGGAGCGTATGGTCGCCGCCGTCAGGCAGAACCGGCGGTAGCAACAAGCGCATGCTCGCCTCAGAGTCGTTGCAACCGTTGCTGACGCTCATCCTGGCGTCGACCGTCGTGATGGGAAGCCCGGGACCGTCGACCATGAGTGCGCTCGCAGTCAGCGCTGCGTTCGGGTTACGCCGGTCGCTGGTCTATGTGCTCGGCCTCATGCTGGGCACGGGCGTGGTGCTGGTCGCGGTGGCAACCGGCGTGGTTGCGATGTTGCTGTCGCAGCCAGCGCTCGGCCGAGTGCTGATTTACGCATCCGCGGCCTATGTTCTCTATCTCGCCTGGCAGATTGCCGTCGCGCCGCCGCTCGAAGATCAGCCGGCCAACCTTACAAGCCCGTCGTTTGCACCGGGCTTTGCGCTTGCGCTCGCCAATCCCAAGGCGTGGTTTGCGATTGCCGCCGTCTTCACCGCGTCGACGCTTGTTGCGGGGTCGAGCGCGCTCGACGCGGCGCTCAAGGTCGCGGTCCTTTCGGTCATGATCATCGCCATTCACCTCGCATGGGTGTTCGCCGGCGCGTCGTTGTCGCGTTTCCTGCGCGATCCGCTGATCTCGCGCATCGCCAATGTCGTGTTTGCGGTGGTGCTGGCGGCAACGGCGATCG
Source organism: uncultured Alphaproteobacteria bacterium (assembly GCA_963763485.1). Lineage (GTDB taxonomy): Bacteria > Pseudomonadota > Alphaproteobacteria > Rhizobiales > Xanthobacteraceae > CAWCKS01. The sequence goes on from CAVXOW010000006.1 coordinate 881,211, forward strand.
TGCCGCTGTTGCGGTGAATCGGGTCGCGCCTAACCCGCTTTCGCGGCGAATGCGGGTGTCCGGCCGACGATCTCCGCATAGACCGCGATCGCAGCCGGCCGCCCGATCAAGTAGCCCTGGATTTCATCGCAACCTTCGCGCGCGAGGATCTGGCGCTGCTGCTCGGTCTCGACACCTTCGGCCAGCACCGGCAGCCGCAAACCGCGCGCCAGCCCGATCACGCTGCGCACGATCGCGGCCGAACCGGCATTGCGTTCGAGGCGCGCAACGAACGAGCGATCGATCTTGATGCGGTCGAGCGGGAACGACTGCAGGTAGGCGAGCGACGAATAGCCGGTGCCAAAATCATCGAGCGCGATGCGAACACCGAGCGATTTCAGATTGCGCAGCATCGCGGCGGCGCGCGACACGTTCTCGATCAGCACCCCTTCGGTGATCTCGAGCTCGAGCCGCTCCGGCGCGAGCCCGGCCTGCAGCAGGGTCGCATGGACGGTTTGCTGCAGCTGGCCGCGGCGGAACTGGATCGCCGACACGTTGACGGCGATGCGGAGCGGAAGGGGCCAGCTTGCCGCCTCGCGGCAGGCCTCACGCAGCACCCACTCGCCGATCTCGATGATCAGCCCGCTCTCTTCCGCGACCGGAATGAATTCGGCCGGCGGCACCAGGCCACGGGTGGGGTGGCGCCAGCGCGCCAGCGCCTCGAAGCCGACGATCGTGCCATCGGCGCGCGCCAGCGGCTGATAGTCGAGCATCAATTCGCCGCGCGCGATCGCGCCGCCGAGGTCGCGCTCGAGTGCGCGCCTCTCGCGCAGCTGCTGGTCCATGGCGGCGGTGAAGTAGCGGCTGATGCCTCGCCCCTCGTGCTTGGCGCGATACAGCGCCGCGTCGGCATTGGCGATCAGGGTCGTGGCATCGGTGCCGTCGCCCGGGAACACGGAAATGCCGATGCTTAAATCGAGCTGGAAGGAGTGTCCGGCAACCTCGACGTCATCATCAAGTACGGCTTCGAGCCGCCGCACCAGACGCGCCACCGCGTCGCGGTCGCCTTCGGCCTCCGGCGCGATGGCGATGAACTCGTCGCCGCCGATCCGGGCGAGGAAGACGTCGCTGCACGCCCGGCGCAACCGGCGCGACACCTCGCACAACACGAGGTCGCCGACCGAATGGCCGTGCAGGTCATTGATCTCCTTGAAGCGGTCGAGGTCGATGCAGAGCACCGCGAAGCGCTCGCCGATTTCCCGACCACGCGCCAGCGCCTCGCCGAAGTGCTGGTCAAGCGCGGTGCGGTTCGGCAGATCGGTCAGGGCGTCGTGCAGGGCGATATGCTCAATCCGCCGCTCGGCGCGCTTGCGGTCGGTGACGTCGATAAGGGCGACCATCACCGCGGCTTTGCCGTGATACTGGATGGTCTTGCCGTAGGTCTCGACTTCGATCTCCGAGCCGTCGGCGCGGATGTGGCGCCATGATTTCGACCGGTGTTGCCAGGCGTCTTCCGGATTCTGCGCCGCCGAGCGCGCCTCCTCCCACTCCTCGCGCGGGCGGATATCGAGCAACGTCATCTGCAGGAATTGCTCGTGCGTATAGCCGTAATGCTCGACCACGACGTCGTTGACCGCCAAGAACTGCAGTGTCTCCCGGTCGAACACCCACATCAGCACCGGATTCTGGTCGAACAGCATCCGGAACATGGTCTCGCGCTGCTTGAGATCGGTGATATCGACGCGGATGCCGATGCTGCCGTTCGCGGTGCGCCGCTCCTCGATGCGGCACCAACGTCCGTCGGCCAGCTGCTGCTCGTGCCGGTTCTGGGCCTGGGCATGCAGCGCCAGTCGGCGCGTGACCCAGTCTTCATCGGTCGCCTCGGGATACTGGCCCCGCGCAATTCCGCTGCGCAGCACGTCCTCGAAGCGCGCACCCTTGACGATGAGATCCTGACTGCGATCGAAGATCTCGGCGTATTTCTGGTTCCAGAGCAGGTAGCGGTCTTCCCTGTCGAAGATCACGAGACCTTCCGGCACCAGGTCGAGCGCGTCGATCAGATGCTGGTGGGCGGCGCGCGCCTCCTGCTCGGCGCGCACCGCGTCGGCTTTGGCCGCAGCGAGCGCCTGCTCGGCATTGAATTTTGCGGTGATATCGTCGTGCGTTGCGACCCAGCCGCCATCCGGCATCGGCCGATGACGGATCGCCATCACCTGACCGTTGGCGAGTTCGACCGTCGAATCGGTCGGCTCAGTCGCGACCGCCACATTTAACCGCCACGCGAGATACTGCTCGGGACTCATCTGCGGCGCGCTGCCTGCGGCATAACGCAACTCGACGATCTCCTTCAGCGTCGTCCCTGCCCCGACCCGACCTGGGTCGAGACCGTACATTTCGAGATAGCGCCGGTTGCAGGTGATGAGCCGCTGCTGGCCGTCGAAGAAGCACAGGCCCTGCGACATGTTGTTCATCGCCGTATCGAACCGCTCGGCGAGATCGCGTATCTTATGCTGCTCGGCAACCGCGACTTGCCGCGCGGCGTTCAAGCGTTCGCGGTCCGCGGTCAGCCGCACCCGCGATGCCACCCGCATCGCGAAGTCGGCGTAGTGCAGATTCATCATGCGCACGAACAGGCCGAGCATCAGCAAGAGGTTGATGCCGAAGCAGACCGGGAAGGTCTCGCCCGACAGCATCAGCCGGATCGCCAGCGGCGCCGTCGACACCAGCAGGTTCAGCCGCGCCGCCGCGGGCACACTGGCAAGGCAGTAAGCGGTGCCCATCGAGCCGACCAAGACGAGCAGCGTAGCGAGAATGCGGGTGTAATCGTCGACCCACTGGTAGAGGATCAGGGCCCAGAGCGTGCTCGAGACGCCCATCCAGACGGCGCGCGACCGGGCGCGCACCAGCGCGTTTCGCGCCGTCTCGGCATCGAGTTCGACCGGCCGCTGCCGATACCACTGCAAGAGACGCCAGGCGCCGAGCGGGACAAAGACCAACACTGCAGCGAAGCGCAACGGCCACGGCAGCGAGGCTGGCAGCACGTAGGCGATGCTCAGCGTCTCGATGATGACGGTCGCATAGACCATCGGGGCCTGGCGAAGCAGCACGCCGTACTGCGCGACGAGCAACGCCCGCGACAGCGGCGTCCTCGGCTGCCGAATGGCGAACCACCGCGATGCAAAATCAAGACGTGGCATCCGTCCCGCCGCTCCCAACGCCGCCAAGGCCAAGAGTGCTGGGTCCAAGCGTCCTGGCAGGTTGCGGCAGTAGAGCGCCCAAACCACAAGCTTCGATTAATCTTTTCGGTAAACAGAACCGGATGCCGGGAACCCGGGGGGGCTGCGTTTCAGGTTCTTTAACCCTGCCGCAGCCGCAGCTTGCACATGGGCGGATGCATCGCGTGGTTAGCCAACGAGCCTTGGCTGATCGCTTTGCACCTGTTGCACCAGCTTGTCGTCTTCTTCCGAGTTCAGGTACATGCCGGAGAACGGGTCGACCCAGCACAAGTGATCGTGGACCTGTTTGACGCCCGAGACGTTTTCGGCGGCGACGACCGCGGCATCGCGCCAGCGATAGTCCGTGATGATGCCGTGCAGATGCACCACGCCGTCGCGGACCGTGACCTGCAGACCGAGCGGCCGCCAGTCGTTCTGTTCGATCGCGCGCGTGACCCGATCACGGATGTGATCGTCGTCGGCGGTCGGATCAGGGACCTCGCGTGCGAGTTGCGCGACCGCGCGCAGCAGGTTGGTGCGCGTGACAATTCCGGTGATCCGGCCGAACTGCATAATCGGCACGCGTTTGATGTTGTTCTTCTCCATCGTCTCCACGAGACTCTCGAGCGTAGCGTCTTCGGATGCCGTGATCGGATCCGGCGTCATGACTTCCTCGACCCGCCGGCCGCTGGCGCGCACGAATTCGGTCGCCTGCTTTCCCGGACCGACCAGGAACTGCAGCCAGCGTGTGCGCTTGCGTTGCGTGCCGATTTCGGAGCGCCGCACAAAATCGCCATCGGAGACGATGCCGACCAGCTTGCCGGCGTCATTGACCACGGGCAGTCCGCTGATGTGGTTGTCGAGCATCTTGGCCGCCGCGTCGGTCACTGTCGTGTCCGGGGTGACGGTGATGACCTCACGGGTCATGATCTGGTGAGCGCGCATCGTATGTCCTCTTTGGTCGTTTCACCTTGGCTTTTTTGCACCTTGAACCCGGCGGCGGAACCGCTCGTTGACAAAGGTCAACCCGTTGCCGATTTCCGCTCGGGGACGGATGGCGCGTCCACGGCGAGCCATCGCGCGATCCGCCGCCAGGAATTGTCCAGCGCCTCGGCGCCCATGAACAGGCCGAGATGCGTGCAGGGCTCTGTCGCCTTCTCTACAAACGCTGCAGGCGTTCCGACCAACCGCGCCGTGACAAGCGTCTGCGCCGGCGGAACGACCTCGTCCTGCGCGGCCGTCAAGAGAAACAGCGGTGATGCCACGTCGGCAAGCCGCACCGTGCGGCCGAGCGCCACGAAGCGATCCTCGGCGACTCGGTTTTCCCTGAAGATCCAGTTCACGACCTGAAGGTAATAGGCGCCGGGCAGGTCGAGCGGCGCCGCGTCCCAATTGCGGAACCGCTCACGATATATCGCGCGCTCGGCGGGCTCACAGGTCAGGGCGCGCGCCAGCAGGTCTTCGAGGTCGTGCGGAACAAAAGCGTTGCTCCACAACTGGATCATGTGCCGGCCGCTGACGATGCCGCCGCCGCGTCGGACCAGTTCGTCGAAGCCGGCGCTGGGCAATCCGGCAACCAGCCGCGACAGCTCGGAGGCCACGCGCATGTCGACCGGCGCACCGACCAGCACCAGGCGCCGGAGCTTGTGCGGAAAGCGCGCCGCGTAGACCAGCGATAGCCAGCCGCCCTGGCACAGGCCGATGAGGTCGACCGGCGGCCCGATCTCATCGATGGCGACATTGAGGTCGGCGAGATAACTGTCGATCGAGAGATAGCGCATCTCCGGCGTCGCCGAGCGCCAGTCGGTGAGGAAGACGCGCTCGATACCGCCGGCGTGCAGTGTTTCGACGATGCTGTGCCCGGGCGCAAAGTCCGCGATCAGCGCGCGGTGCAAGGCATAGGGCGCACAGACCAGCACGGGCGGGCCGCCGATGCCGCACGAAAAATCGCGCAGCTGCATCGAAGCAAGCTGCAGCATCACCTCGTTCGGCGTCGTCCAGTCCGGTGCGGCTGTTGCGCCGTCGGCCGCAGGCTCGCCGGCATATGTCTCCAGCCACCAGCGAAGAGAGTCGGTGGCGAATTTGGCGGCAGCGAGAGGCCAGAGGAAGAGCGCGTCGGGCGAAGGCCCTGACGTCGGTTCTCTCGGTTCTCTGGGTTCGCTGGTCCGTCGGGCCAAATCGGAACTCCCGGCTCACCGCTCAATAATCGTAGTCTCTTTCGCTCAGGCCAGCATGTGCTTTTCGATGTCTGCGACCGAATGCCGGGTCAAATCCTTGTCCAGTTCCGCAACGATCCGCTGCTTGACGTCGTCATGGAACGACCGGCGGAGCTCGGCCAGCGTGCGCGGCGGCGCGGCAACCAGCAGCGCCTTGACGTGCTTCGTTCGTACCATCTCCTCCGCCGCGGCAGCGACGCGACGGGCGAATTTGTGCTCCTCGATGTCGTGCCAGTCCGTCGGCTCCATTCCGGAGCGGCGATGCGTCCCGGGAATCTTGCCGGCATGACCGGGGCGATCCGTGCCTTGCTCATGGGTCGGCGGATTGTCGTCGGTGAGAACCAATTCGGTCTTCAGGTTGGCAACGATCGCATCTCCCTCGTTGCGCAGGAACAGCGCGCGTGAGCCGTCAGCGACGAGCACGACGGCATTGTGCGGGATGACTCTGGCCATGACGACCTCCGGGCTAAGGCGCTGCCGGGGCTCTCGGCCCCGTCGATAACTCAGCTAAGCCGCTCAAAGGTCCGGGTCTGTTGATGCACCTCAATAATGGTCGAGACGGTCTGTTGCGCTGCCACATTGCAACATGGCGGCCACGCGAGTGCGGACTGGCGACTGGACTTTGAGGTTCCTCAATAGTCGCGCGGGCCGAATCGCCTGAGAATGTAATCTCGTTCCAAACGGAGTTCGCGGGGTTGATATGGCGGAGACGAATTCATTTGTTTGGGGCGTCTCGACGTCGAGCTTTCAGATCGAAGGTGCAGCGCACGAGGACGGCCGCGGCGACAGCATCTGGGATACGTTCTGTCGGGAGAAAGGCCGCATCGTCAACGGCGATACCGGCGATATCGCCTGCGATCACTATCATCGTTTCAGCGAGGACATCGCGCTGATGCGCGACATAGGGGTCGACGCCTATCGCTTCTCGGTGGCGTGGCCGCGCGTCCTGCCCAAAGGCCGGGGTGCGATCAACGAAGCAGGCCTGGCCTTCTACGATCGCCTGATCGACAGCCTCCTCGCCGCCGGGATCGAGCCATGGCTGTGCCTCTATCATTGGGATCTGCCGCAAGAGCTGCACGACCTCGGCGGCTGGCAGAGCCGCGATTGCGCCGGCTGGTTTGCCGATTATGCAACGCTGATCGGACGCCGCTATGGCGATCGCGTGAAACGCCTAGCGACGTTCAACGAGCCATGTGTCTTCACCCTGCTTGGCTATGGCTACGGCCTCGGCGCTCCTGGCCTGAAGGACAAGGAGGCCCTGCATCGCTCGATTCATCACGTCAACCTTGCCCATGGCCGCGGGGTCGACGCGCTGCGCGCCGCAGTCACCGGCGCTTCGATCGGTGCCATTCACAATCGGCAGCCGTGTCTGCCGGCCAGTCCCGCCGCGGCCGACCAGGCTGCGGCGCGCAAATTTGCCGACTACTGGAACGGCGCGTTTCCGGAGCCACAACATTTCGGCTGCTACCCGGCGTCGCTGGCGGGCGAGATCGAGCGATACCAACAACCCGGTGACATGGCGTCGATCTGCCGCCCTATCGATTGGTTCGGCGTCAACCATTATTCGCCGAACTACATCACGGAGAGCCCGGCCGAGGTGCTGGGCGTTGGCTTTGCCGGACCGCCCGCCGAGGTGCCGCGAACCGCAATCGGCTGGCCGATCGTCCCCGATGCATTTGCCGACACGCTGCTCGAGGTCGATCGCCGTTTCCGGCTGCCGATCTACGTCCTGGAAAACGGCACGGCCGGCATCGACAAGCTCGACGAGAGCGGAAACGTCAACGACCCCGACCGCATCGCCTATATCAAGGCCTACATCGAAGCGATGCAGCGGGCGATCCAGGCCGGCGCCGATGTTCGCGGGTATTTTGCGTGGTCGCTATTGGACAATTTCGAATGGGGATCGGGCTACAGTCAGCGTTTTGGACTGGTCTACGTCGATTTTCCGAGTCTGCGCCGGATCCCCAAGGCGTCCGCCCGCTGGTACGCCCGCTTCATTGCATCGCATCACATGGCAGCGGTCAAATCGGGTGCTATCGCGGCCGGGTCGTGAACGCCGTGGCCACTCATTGGCCAGCTATTTCGCCTCAAGGCACGCCCGCCTCTCTCGTGACCGGGACGGCGCTCGGCATCAAGGTCTTAACCGCGGGGAGCGGTTTTCCGTTCAGCTGGTCCAGCGCCAGCAGCAAGCCTCCAACCCTGTCAATCGACGATGCCCAGTCAGCTACTCTAGCGTAGTTGTCGACCAGCCAGCCAAAGGAACTCTGCACCAGCGTGAAGGCCGCGGCGGCCTGTGTAAGTTCACCAAGCGTGATTGTACCCGCGAGAAATTTCGGTGCACACAGCACAAGCCCGACAATCGGCGCCAATAGCGAGTTGCCTTGTGACACAAGCGTTGTCCGCACCAGCTGCCAACACAGGCCGCGCCACTGTGCGAGGACCACCGTCAGCGCACCCCATAGTTCCTGCCGCGCCTCAACCTTGTTTTCCGCCGGCGCCAAACCCTCGCCGACATCGCGGACGGCGTGCGCAGCCGTAATCAATTCCGCCTCGGCCTGGTTCTTGCGCGCAATCATCCGCGTCAGCGGTGCGCCGACCAGCAACATCGCGGTTGTAATCAGGCCCGAGTAGATGACAACGCCGATCACGAGGTATCCGGGGATCCGGATCGTCAAACCCGAAATCGACAAGGTCGCATCACCGCCAACGTTCCAGAGGATCTGAATGAAGACGACGGCTGTCATCAGCGATGACAGCAAGCCGAGCGCAAAATCGATCGGGGCGTCGGTCGCGATCCTGGCATCTTCGGCGATGCGATACTCGGGAATTTTGTGCTCGCCATCGACCCGCGCAAGGCCGACATATCGTTCGTTCTCGAGCCAATAGCGGATCAGGTGCGTCGTAAGCCATTCCCGCCAGCGACGTTGCGTCGTCATGCGGCCCCAGACGGACGCCGTCGCAAGCGCAATGCTGGCTGCGCCGAGCGGAAGCATGAGCAACGCTTGGGTAAGCAAGGCGTTGCCGTCTCTGCGCTCCAGCGCGTTGAAGAAGTCTCGATTCCAGTAGTTGAGCTGGTACTGCACGTAGAGCTGCAAGGCGGCGATGGCGACGAGAGCGGCACCCAACGACCATACGCTCCACGCCGAACGCCCTCGCCAAAAGCCCCAACCGCTTTGCCAAAACCGCCGCCAGCGGCGGCGGGTGTCATGCGGTTTGTCCTCTGATCGAGTCATAAAATTAAAACTAACAAGCGTCGCCGCCAGTCCCTTGATCTCGCGCAAAATTCTCGTCGGCCCGACTGGCAGATTGCGGAAATACCATATGAGGGTTTTACGCAGCGGAGAGAGCGATGAGCGCTTCAAGCAATGTTCGATGGTTCAAGGACATCGGTCTGGACGACGTTCCGCTGGTCGGCGGCAAGACGGCGTCGCTCGGCGAACTCTACTCTGCGCTGTCGACGAGGGGTGTTCGGGTGCCGAACGGCTTTGCGCTGACCGCCGCGGCCTATCGCGACGCCCTGACCGAAGCCGGAGCCTGGGAGGAATTGCGACATCTCCTCACTGGTCTGGACAAGCGCAAGATTTCGGAGCTGAGCAAGCGCGCGGCGCGAGCCCGCGCAATCGTCTATGAAGCGACCAATCGCGACGGCTTGCGGCGCGAGATCGAGCAGGCCTACCGCCAGCTGGAAGCCGAGTATGGCAAGGATGTTGCCGTTGCGGTGCGCAGCTCGGCCACGGCCGAGGACCTGCCGACCGCAAGCTTTGCCGGCCAGCATGAGAGCTATCTGAACGTTCGCGGTCCGCGTGAGCTGTTCGACGCTTGCCGGCGCTGCTTTGCATCGATCTTCACCGATCGGGCGATTTCCTACCGCGTCGACAACGGCTTCGATCATTTCAAGGTGGCGCTGTCGGTCGGGGTGATGAAGATGGTCCGCTCCGATCTCTCCGCCAGCGGCGTGATCTTCACGCTCGACACCGAGACCGGATTTCGCGACGTCGTGTTCGTGACCGGTACCTATGGCCTTGGCGAGACCATCGTTCAGGGCACGGTCGATCCCGATGAATTCTATGTACATAAGCCGACATTGAAGAACGGCTTTCGCGCTGTGTTGTCGCGGCGGCTCGGCTCCAAGGAGAAGCGTCTGGTCTACGCCCGCGGGCGCGCGGCTACCAAGATCCTGACGACGGCACGAGCCGATCGAAGCCGCTTCTGCATCAGCGACGAGGACGTGATCAAGCTGGCCGAGCACGCGATCGTCGTCGAAGAGCATTACTCGGCGCGGAATGGCCGTCCGACTCCGATGGATATCGAATGGGCGAAGGACGGACGCGACGGCGAGCTCTATATCGTGCAGGCGCGGCCCGAAACGGTCGCCTCACAACGAAAGCCGGAAGCGCTGGAGAGCTACGCGCTGAAGTCGACCGGAAAAATCATCGGCTCGGGCCGAGCGGTCGGCGAGAAGGTCGCAGCCGGCAATGTGCGGCTCATCAGACATGACCGCGATCTCCAATCGTTCAAGGCCGGCGAGATTCTGGTTGCGCCGGCAACGCGGCCCGATTGGGAGCCGGTCATGAAAATCGCCGCCGCGATCGTGACCGACCATGGCGGGCGAACCTGCCACGCCGCGATCGTCGCGCGCGAGCTTGGCGTGCCTGCGGTGGTCGGCGTCGAGAATTTTACGCGCAGGGTCAAGACTGGAGATGCGGTGACGGTGTCGTGCGCCGAAGGCGACGAAGGCCACGTCTACGCCGGCACCCTGCCCTTCGAGATCCAGCACATTGCGATCGACAGCCTGAGCCGGCCGCGCACCGAGATCATGGTCAATCTCGGCAATCCGGAGATCGCCTTCAAGACGGCGCTGCTACCGAGCAGCGGCGTCGGTCTCGCCCGCATGGAATTCATCATCAGCCAGCACATCGGCGTGCATCCGATGGCGCTCGCGCAGCCGGACAAGGTCAAGCTCGGCAAGTGACCGGCGCAAGATCGCTCTGATGGCGAAAAACAATAAGTCGCCATCGGAGTTCTTCGTCGAGCGGTTGTCGGAGGGCGTCGGCATGATCGCTGCGGCCTTCTATCCACGGCCGGTCATCGTGCGCCTGTCGGACTTCAAGACCAACGAATATGCCCGCCTTCAGGCCGGTGCGCAGTTCGAGCCGAAGGAAGAAAACCCGATGCTCGGCTTCCGCGGCGCGGCGCGCTATGCGCATCCGGCCTATGCCGCCGGATTTGCGCTGGAATGCGCCGCGCTGCTGCGGGTCCGCGACACAATGGGGCTAAGCAATCTCAAGATCATGATTTCGTTCTGCCGCCGGGTCGACGAAGCGCGCAAGGTGATCGAGGCGATGGCGCAACACGGCCTGCAGCGAGGCCAGAATGGGCTGGAGATCTTCGTGATGTGCGAAATCCCCAACAACGTGATCCTGATCGACCAGTTTGCAAAGCTGTTCGACGGTTTCTCGATCGGCTCGAACGACCTCACCCAGCTCACGCTCGGCGTCGACCGCGACTTCGAAATCGTGGCGTTCGACTTCGACGAGCGCGACCCCGGCATGCTGGAGATGCTGAGGCTCGCGGTGACCGGCGCGCGGCGCAATCATCGACACGTCGGCATCTGCGGCGAAGCGCCGGCCAACTACCCGGAGGTGGCGCGCTTTCTCACCGAGCTCGGGATCGATTCGATCAGCGTCAATCCGGCCAGCGTGCTTCGTACCATGAGCATCGTGAGCGAGGCGGAAGCCGGGATGCGCAAGCCAGACAGGCGCATGACGCCAAAGGGCGCGGGATGAAGGACGGACTGCTCCGTTAAGGCGCATCAAGCGAGGCGACAGCCATTCGAGTCGCGCGTGACATTGCATGCACGCGCGCTCGCAAGTGGCACAATCGCCGGTTCCTGCTTCGCCGCCGGCGGCGGCGCGGCCGCCAGTCCATTTGCCATCGGAACGCGTGCGCCAAGCCCGATCATGATGACGAGGGTCGCGGCGGCAGCCGCCGTCAACAAGATGCGCCGGTGCGTCGCGCGATCTGCGGTGTACAGGGAACCGTTCATGTCAGCCTCCCATGCGGCGGGACGGCGCCGCTCGGTTCAGGAATTGAGCCGGGCCAGCGCGGCGCGGTTGCGGATCTCGATCTGGCGCGAGGTCGGCAGCGCGATCGCGGCCGATTTCTCGAATTGCGTCAGCGTCCGCGAGATCGTCTCGATCGTCAGTCCGAGGTAGTCGGCAATGTCCTGCCGCGACATCGCAAGCTGGATCGTGCTCGCGGCGCCCGGCGCCCGCTTCGCCATCTCGACCAGGAAGCCGGCAACGCGCTCCTGCGCGCTCTTGATCAGCAACAGCACATGCTCCTGCGCCCGCTGCAACTCGCACCCGGTCACGGTCCAGAGCTGCTGAGCAATGCTTGAATTCGCGCGCCGCGAGGTCCATCACCGCGCTGCGCTTGATGACAAGCACGTTGCTGTCGGAAACCGCTTCGGCCGAGAAGGCGTGTTCTGCGCCGGCCTCGAGGCCAAAGATGTCACCGGGCAGATAGAACGCGCCGATCTGGCGGCGGCCGTCGGCCAGCACCTTGTAGGTGCGCACCGCGCCGCTGATGACCTTGTAGAGATATTCGGCCGGCTCGGCCTCGCCGTAGATTTCGGCGTTGCGACCAAATCGCATCTGGCTGCCCATCATCTCAAGCGGGCTGTCGAGGTTCGGCTTCGGGGTTGGGTTGATCGAGAGTGCGAAGGGGGACTTGCGGGCCGGGATCTGGGTCTGATGCAGCATGATCGTCTCCTGAAGTTCGATGGAGACAGCTTGCCGAATACCGCGGGAACCGAAAATTCAGATCAACTCCTTACGGGGTTGTACGGAGGTGCGGTCGACCGAGAAAACAAAGCTCAAATTGCCGCCATTAGCTTGCTTGCAGAGCCGGAGCCGGCTGCTGCGCCGCTCGCGCATCCTTTGACCGCAGCGGCTCGAAATCTTCAGCCGAGATGGTTTCCTTCTCGAGCAACAGCTTGATGCCGGCTTCAAGATCGGCGCGCCGCTCCTGCAGAATCTTGAGCGCCGATTGATCGGCCGCCTCAATCAGATCGCGTACAGCGAGATCGATTTCCCGCCCTGTCAGATCGGCGGCGCTGACGACGAGATCCTGCGCGTTCGGCAGGAACATTTGCGGCCGCGGCGCGTAAGTGCGCTGGCCGATGCGCGGGTCCATGCCGTATCTCGTCACCATCTCGACCGCGATCTCGGTGGCGCGCTGCAGATCGTCTGCGGCCCCGGTCGAGATGTCGCCATCGAAGATCAATTGCTCGGCAGCGCGGCCGCCCATCAGCACGGCGATGCGGTTCTTCAAATCGCTGAGCGAGAGCAGGAAGCGATCTTCGGTCGGGCGCTGGATGGTGTAGCCGAGCGCACCCACGCCGCGCGGGATGATCGAGACCTTTTGCACGGGGTCGACGCCCGGCAAGGTCGATGCGACCAGCGCGTGGCCCATTTCGTGATAGGCGATGCGGCGCCGCTCCTCGGGGCTGATCACGCGGCTCTTCTTCTCGACGCCGGCAACGATGCGTTCGATCGCCGTCATGAAGTCGGCGAAGTTGACATTGTCGGCCTTGCGGCGCGTCGCCGCGATCGCTGCTTCATTGATCAGGTTGGCGAGATCGGCGCCAGTGAAACCAGCGGTGAGAGCGGCGACCTTGTCGAGGTCGACATCGGCGCCGATCTGGATCTTGCGGATGTGAACTTTAAGGATCGCAAGCCGGCCCCGGCGATCTGGCCGGTCGACCAGCACCTGACGGTCGAAGCGGCCGGCACGCAGCAGCGCCTGGTCGAGAATCTCGGGCCGGTTGGTCGCCGCCAGCAAAATGACGCCGGCGCTCGGATCAAAGCCGTCGAGCTCGGCGAGCAGCTGGTTCAGCGTCTGCTCTTTCTCGTCATAGCCGCCGAACGCACCGGCGCTGCGGCTACGTCCAAGCGCGTCGAGCTCGTCGATGAAGATGATGCAGGGCGCGGCGTTGCGCGCCTGCTCGAACAGGTCGCGCACCCGCGCGGCGCCGACGCCGACGAACATCTCGACGAACTCCGAGCCCGAGATCGAGAAGAACGGCACGCCGGCCTCGCCGGCGACAGCGCGCGCCAGCAATGTCTTGCCAGTGCCCGGAGGCCCGACCAGCAGGATGCCCTTCGGGATCCGCGCTCCCAGCCGCCCATAGCTCTTCGGATCCTTCAGGAACGAGACGACTTCCTGCAACTCGAACTTGGCCTCATCGACGCCGGCGACGTCGGCGAACGTGACCTTGGTGTCCTTTTCGACATAGACCTTGGCTTTGGATTTTCCGATCGCCATCAACCCGCCGAATCCCTGGCGGTCGGCAAGGCGCCGGATCAGGAAGAACCACACGACATAGAAGAGCAGCGCCGGCACCGTCCACGACAGGATGGTCGGGATCAGCCCGCCTGACGCCATGCCGGTGACCGTGATGCCTTTGGCTTCAAGCTTGCCCGCCAGCGCCGGATCGACCCGCACGGTGGTGAATTCGGACTTGCCGCTCGGCAGCTTGTCCTTGACCTTGCCTTCGATCACGTCGGTACCGATCGAGACCTCCGAGACGGCACCCTGCTCGACCAGCTGTTCGAACTTGCTGTAGGGGATCGTCTCGAACCGCGCGTATCCGGCCAGCACCCATTGCACCAGGAGCACGCCGAGCCAAGCGGCGACGAAGTACCAGATCGTAAAATGCTGCTTTCGTGATGAGGAGTCCGGGGTCATGGCATCAACCTGTCATCGTTTGGCGTAACAAGTAGTTTGCCTTGCCGCACAAGGGATTGAGCCAAATCAACGAGGAGCGCGTGCGACAATTGTACCAAGTGATCGGCGTCGCGCGAGCGATCTGGAACGGTCGCGCTCAATCGAAGACGCCCAGTCGCAGCGCGCCAACGCGCCTGTCGGACAAAAGGGAGACTGCAAATGCCCTACCAAAGCCCTTTTGCGCTGCCCGCGTCGATCAAACCGGAGTTGCAGCGCATCGTAGGCTATTGGCGCGATCTCAGGCGCGGCGAGAACAACATCCCCTTCGCGGACGACGTCAACTTGTCTGTGCTGCGTGGCGCAGACACATTCCTGCTCAAGGTCTTCGCGTCACCGCTACGATTTCGCTTCGAATCCTCAAGTGATGGGCCGGACTCGACGAATGCCACGATTGCGGGGCGTTTCCTCGACGAGATCTCCGCCGGAAGCTCGCTCAGCTACCTGCTGGCGCAGAGTTGCGCGACGATCGAGGCCGGCCGACCGACATTCTGCCATTTCGCCGCGAGCGGCTCGGACCGGGGGTTTTCGCGGATTCTGCTGCCGGCCTGGGCCGACGGTCACATCGACCTGCTGCTCGGCGCAATCGCTGCCGATTGAGCTTAACAAGCCGCACAGGGTGAGAGCCGATGGGCGGGGCTAAAGCCGCGACATCAAGGTAGACGCTCTCTGGTTGCGGCCGACCGCCGAACTGATGCTGTCGCTGCGGCGCGCCGCCGCCGGCGCCTCGGCCGTGGAGTCCGCCAAGCGCTTTGTTGTCAAAAGGGCCCGCGCGACGTGACCGACGAACGACCACAACAACCCGCCACCTTGAAGCGGCGCCTTGGCCTGCCGCTGCTGGTTCTCTATGGCACGGGCATCACTGTCGGCGCAGGCATCTATGTCCTGATCGGCGCGGTCGCGCGCCATGCCGGTACATTTGCGCCGTGGTCGTTCCTGCTTGCGGCCGTCGTGATGGGATTGACGGTTGCGTCCTACATGGAAATGGCGACGCGCTATCCGGTCAGTGCCGGCGAAGCGGCTTACATGCGCGCGGCCTTCGGGTCGCGATTCATGTCGACCGCGGTGGGTCTGCTCACTCTTGCGACCGGCATTGTCGCGTCCGCAGCCGTGACGCTCGGCGGCAGCGGTTACGTCAGGCAGTTCGTCGACCTGCCGACGCCGCTGGTCGCGGCCACGATCATCATCCTGCTTGGCGCCATCGCGGCGTGGGGCATCCTCGAATCTGTCCTGCTCGCCAGCCTGTTCACCGTGATCGAAGTCGGTGGGCTGGTGCTGATCATCGCGACCGCAACCCATTCTGGTATCGCGTTCGCGCCGGTCCTCGTCGCGGTGCCGCCGCTGGAGTCTGCAACACTGTCAGGCATCGCATTCGCCAGCCTGCTTGCGTTCTTTGCCTTCATCGGCTTTGAGGACCTTGCCAACGTGGTCGAGGAAGCCAAGGTTCCTCGCCGGGACATTCCGCGTGCCATGGCGTTGACGCTCCTGATCACATCAGTGCTGTATATTCTCGTGGCCGCTATCGCCGTCAGCGTCGTGACGCCGGCACAACTGGCGGCGTCGCCGGCGCCGCTCAGCCTGGTCTATCGCGCTGTCGCCGGAATCAGCCCGGCTACGTTCAACGCCATTGCGGTGGTGGCGACGCTCAACACCATCCTGGCGCAAATGACCATGGCCTCGCGTGTGGTGTATGGCATGGCGCGCCAGGGCGACCTGCCGAAATTTGCCGGACACGTGCATGGCGGAACCGGCACGCCGCTGGTCGCGACCGGCTTCGTCGTGATTTGCGTCATCCTGCTGGCGCTGGTCTTTCCACTGGAGCGGCTCGCCGAGAGCACCTCGATCGCAACGCTTGCGACGTTCGCTCTGGTCAACGTGTCACTGTTGCGGATCAGGCTGCGCAACGTTGCCTCGGTCAATCCGCACGTCCGGGTGCCGATCTGGGTTCCCGCCCTCGGCCTCGTCTCCTGCCTCGCTATGATTGCCGGTGCACTGCTTGGTTAGGCTCGCGCAGCGCGCCAAACAACTCAATGTCCGCGTTGCAGAAAATAAAGCACGATCACGACAACGGTGACGACGGACGAGCAGACCGCGACAACGCGGAGCCAATCGACCCGGTCGCCACCGCCCTTTCCGATCGATGACAGCGCGAGAAACGCCTTCATCGCGCTGAAGCCGAACTTTCTCATGCTTGTCCTTTGCTCGGATCGACAGTCTCCCGTCTTGATCCAGCACAAACCGCAGTAAATCTCCCGTGACTATGGTTTCCCGCAACGCAGGATCGCCATGCCTCCTGAAACCCGACCAAACCGCGTTTTCATCGCCCGTGGTCTTTCGAAGACCTATGTAATGGGCGAGATTCAGGTGCATGCGCTGCGCGACGTCGATCTCGACATCTTTGAGGGCGAGGTTGTTGTGCTGCTGGGACCCTCGGGGTCGGGCAAATCGACACTGTTGAATATTCTTGGCGGTCTCGATGCGCCGACGTCGGGCCAGGCCAGCTGGCGAGATCACAATCTGGTCGGCGCTGACGACGCCGAGCTGACGCGCTATCGGCGCGAGCACGTCGGCTTTGTCTTTCAGTTCTACAATCTGATCCCAAGCCTGACCGTTCTGGAAAATGTCGCGCTGGTGAACGAGATCGCCGAACGGCCACTTGACCCGAAAGAGGTTCTGGGCCTGGTTGGCCTCGAAAATCGCTTGAACCATTTTCCATCTCAGCTTTCCGGCGGTGAGCAACAGCGTGTCGCAGTCGCCCGCGCGATCGTGAAATCACCTGATGTCCTGCTTTGTGACGAGCCGACCGGCGCACTTGACTATGACACCGGCAAGGTCGTGCTCGCCGCAATCATGCGCGCCAACGAGCGTTTCGGCACGACGACGATCATCATCACGCACAATGCCGCGATCGCCGGCATGGCGGACCGCGTATTGCGGCTTGGCGGCGGCCGCATCGTAGGCGAACAGCGCAACGACAAACGGCTATCGCCGGACGAGGTGAGCTGGTGAGCCTGCTCGACCGGAAGCTGTTGCGCGACCTGATCGCGATGCGCGGACAGGTCATCACCATCGCGCTCGTCGTCGCCGCAGGCGTTGGAGTGTTTGTCGCCTCGATCTCGACCTACCAGTCCCTGTGGGCCGGGCGCGATCAGTTCTACGCCGAAGGTCGTTTTCCGCAGATCTTCGTCTCGCTGAAACGCGCGCCGCTCGCGATCGTCGCTCAGCTCAGCGAGATTTCTGGTGTGGCCACGATCCAGCCACGGATCGTCCGCGACGTGGTCGTCGACTGGCCGACCTCGCCGCTGCCGGTTTCTGCCCGGATCGTATCAATCGCAAATTCGGGCGATGAGCCACTCGCACGACTGCATCTGCGCCGCGGGACCGCGCCGTCGCCGGGCGACACGCGAAGTGCATCCGTCAACGAAGCCTTCGCCGACGCCAATTCGCTTCAGCCCGGGTCTGATCTTCGGGTCATCCTCAATGGCCGCGTTCAATCCTTTATGATAACCGGCGTCGCGCTCTCTCCCGAATATGTCTATGCGGTGAAGCCCGGTCTCCCGCTGCCCGACGATCGGTTCTTTGCGGTCCTCTGGATCGACCGGCGCGCCGCCGAATCCGCGTTCGATATGACTGGAGCATTCAACGATCTCGTGGTTTCGCTCGCGCCCGGCGCTGATGCCGCGTCGGTTGTCGCGGAGCTTGACCGCTTACTTGCGCCGTTCGGATCAACGGGCGCCATCACTGCACGCGATCAGCCGTCGAACCGGATCCTCGAGGACGAACTCAATCAGCAGCAGGTGATGTCGACGACGATCCCGATCATCTTCTTCGCCATCGCCGCGTTCCTGCTCAATATCGCGCTCGGCAGGCTGGTCACGTCACAGCGCGAGCAGATCGCCGCCCTCAAGGCGCTCGGCTTCCCGAATGCACCGCTGGCGTTTCACTATTTCAAACTGGTTACCGTGGTCGTGCTACTGGGCACCACGCTCGGGGTTGCCGTGGGCATTGCGTTCGGCGAGGCTGTGATCTCGAGCTACAACGCGTTTTTCCGGCTGCCGGTCCTCGAGTTCGAGCTCGTACCATGGTCCGTCGCCGTCGGGTTCACCATCAGCTTTGGCGCTGCCACGATCGGCGTGCTTTCGGCGCTACGAGCGGTCGTCTCACTGGCCCCTGCGGAGGCTATGCGTTCCGCGGCGCCCTCGCGCTTTCGTCGCACCGCGATCGAGACCTTGCTGTCGATGGGCAGGTTGCGCCCGCGCCTCAACATGATGCTTCGCAACATCACCGGTCACCCGCTGCGTACCGCGCTCACGGTGTTGGGCATCGCGCTCGCAATTCCAATGGTTGCGCTTGGGCTGTTCTGGCGCGATGCCATCGATGAGATGATCGATATCCAATTCAATCTGGTCGAGCGCGGCAACATGGTTGTTTCCTTTCCACATCCACGCTCTCGCAACATCATCGGCGACCTCGCGCGCGAGCCAGGCGTGCTCGCCGTCGAAGGCCAGCGCATCGTTCCGGTCAGGTTCCGTGCCGGACACCGCTCCTATCTGACGTCTGTAATCGGTCTTCGGCCGGACAGCGAGCTGCGGCGACCTCACGATTCCGACCAACGTCCGATCGACGTTGCCGCCAACGGGATCACGCTCACGCGCCGGCTTGCCGAGCGCCTCGATATCGTGCCCGGTGGCATTCTGACCGTTGAGGTTCTCGAGGGACGACGCCGGATCGTCGATCTCCCGGTTGCGGCAAGCGTCGACGAGCCGATCGGGATGTCGGCCTACATGCAGATCGACGCGCTGAACTACCTGACGGGCGAAGGCGACGTCGTCTCCGCAGCCGCCATCTATAGCGACCCCGCAGCGCTCCCGCTCGTTTCGCGGTGGCTGAAGGAGCTGCCGATCGTGGAGTCCGTGTCTATGAAGGCTTACACCCTGGCATCGTTTCTCGATAAAATCGCCGGATTGGTCTTCGTTACGGCCGGCATTCTCACCGGATTCGCCGTGATCATCGCGGTCGGCGTCGTTTACAACAGCGCTCGCATCGGTTTGCAGGAGCGTGCCTGGGAGCTGGCCAGCCTCCGTGTTCTCGGCTTCACCAGAGGCGAAGTTTCAAGCGTCCTGTTCGGCGAGTTCATTATCGAGATCGCCTGCGCCGTCCCGCTCGGGCTGCTGCTGACACAGCATCTCGTCGATTGGATTTCGGAGGTTCACTCGAACGAAAGCTTCCAGATTCCTGCTACGGTCGGAGCAAGAACGTACAGCGCGGCAGTGATTGTGGTTGCGGTCGCAGCGATGGCGAGCGCCTACATCGTGCGCCGGCGGATCGACAGGCTCGATCTGGTGAGCGCGTTGAAAGCGAGGGATTGACCATGCGGCTCACGATCGGTCGCGCGATGATAGCGATAGCTGCGGTTGCCGCCATGGCGCTGGCAGTATGGTCATTCCTGCCCAGTGCGGTATCGGTCGAAACAGCGGCGGTGACCGCGGGGCGCTTCGTCGCAACCGTCGATGAAGACGGCAAGACGCGAATTCGAGAGCGTTACACCGTGTCGGCACCGCTGAGCGGCCGCCTGACACGTATTGCTCTGAAAGCCGGCGATGCCGTCAGTGCCGACGATGTCGTCGCAACGATTGCACCCTCGCCCGCGCCGTTGCTAGACCCGCGCAGCCGTCGTGAAGCGGAGGAGCGGCTTGGTACTCTGGAGGCCGCGGCGGAACGTGCGAAGGCCGGAGCGGAGCGCGCCCAGGCGCAATTCGATCAGGCGAAGACTGATCTCGACCGCGTCCGCACGCTTGTCGGCACCGGTGCTGCGACAGTGCAGGCATTCGAGCGCGCCGAACTGGCGATGCGGATTGCCGATCGCGAGCTAAGCGCAGCACAGTTTCAGAATCATGCAGCGGAGCACGAGTTGAACCAGGCTCGTGCCCTGCTTGCTCGATACCAGACTGACGCGCAATCCAATCCGGACGTCTGGACCGTGACCGCACCGGTCGCTGGCGTCATTCTTCGCGTCTTTCAGGAAAGTGAATCGATCGTTCAATCTGGAGCGCCTCTGCTGGAGATCGGGGATACGCGAGACCTCGAAGTCGTTGTCGACGTTCTCAGCACCGACGCAGTCGAGATTCGACCCGGGGCGGATGTCGTCATCGACCATTGGGGCGGCACTGGGACTCTGTCCGGCAAGGTCCGACGGGTCGAGCCGGCAGCCTTCACCAAGGTCTCGACGCTCGGCGTCGAAGAACAGCGGGTCAACGTGCGGATCGATTTGTCTTCCCCCGCCGAACGGTGGGCCGGCCTGGGCGACGGGTATCAGGTCGATACACGCATCACGGTGTTTTCGAAGGACGACGCGGTCATCATCCCGACCGGCGCACTGTTTCGGCGCGGCGAAACCTGGCGGGCCTTTGTCGTGACCAACGGACGCGTCGAAGATCGTGAACTTACCCTGCTGCGGCGTTCCGGAAGGTTGACTGCTGTCGCTTCAGGCGTTGTTGAGGGAGAACGCGTCATTGTCTACCCAGGCGACCGTGTCTCCGCCGGAATCCGCGTCAAGCCACGTTGAGACACACAAGTTAGGGACACATTCGGCACGCGTTGACCCACGTCAATGCTCGATGCTCCAACGTCCGCTGGATCGACGCCATGTCCTCAGACTCTACCGCCCGCCTGTTCCGCAAGGCCCTGATCGCGATCGCAGTCGGCGCGCTGGTTGCCGGCCTGATCGCCTGGGCACGCGGCCGCGGCGACATCGCCGGCTGGATCTGGGCCGCCGGCACCGCGCCGGTCGCGCTCGGCCTGCTCGTCTCGATGATCCGCGACTTCCTCGCCGGCCGCGCCGGCGTCGATGCCGTCGCCTTCGTGTCGATGTCGGCGAGTCTTGTACTTGGCGAAAATCTCGCCGGCATCGTGGTCGCCATGATGTATGCCGGCGGCAACGTGCTGGAGGATTTTGCGGTCGCCCGCGCCGAGCGCAACCTGACCGCGCTGGTCGATCGCGCGCCGCGCGTCGCTCATCGCCGCCGCCATGACATCGACGACGTACCGGTCGACTCCATCGAGGTCGGCGACGCTGTGCTGGTGCGCGCCGGCGAAGTCATTCCGATCGACGGCATCGTCGTCGACAACGCAGCGATGATCGACGAGGCGGTGCTGACTGGTGAAGCCCTCCCCGTGCTGCGCCAGCCGGGCGAAGCCGTGCATAGCGGAACCGTCAATTCCGGCGAGAGTTTCGAGCTGCGCGCCACGGCGCTCGCCGGCGAAAGCACCTATGCCGGCATCGTGCGGATGGCGAGCGCGGCGCAGACGGCGAAGGCGCCGTTCATTCGCCTTGCCGATCGCTACGCGCTGCTCCTGCTTCCGGTCACTCTGGTTGTCGCGGGCGCGGCGTGGTTCTTTTCGGGCGATCCGGTGCGCGGCCTTGCGGTGCTGGTGGCGGCGACGCCCTGCCCGCTCATCCTCGCGGCGCCGGTCGCTTTCATCGCCGGCATCGCGCAGGCGGCCCGCAACGGCATTCTGATCAAGGGCGGCCGCCCGCTGGAGGCGCTGGCGCGCGCTCATACCGTGATGTTTGACAAGACCGGCACGCTCACCGTTGGTGGCGCCCGGCTGACCGCGATCGAGACCGCACCAGACGAACGCGCCGACGACGTGCTGCGGCTCGCAGGCTCGCTCGAGCAGGCCTCGCATCATGTGGTCGCATCCGCCATTGTCGAAGCGGCACGCGCCCGAGGTCTCGCACTCTCGGTGCCGTCGGCTGTGCAGGAAACAATGGGCTCCGGCCTCGAGGGCACCGTCGATGGCGCGACCATACGCGCCGGCTCGCATCATCTCGTCTGCGGGTCGCAACGGCCGGAGGAATGGGCGGTGCGTGCACTGCGCCGCGCGGCTTGGCGCTCGGCGTTGAGTGTCTTCGTCTCCCGCGACGGCACGCCGATCGGCGCGCTTTTGCTCGGCGACGAACTCCGGCGCGAAACGCCGCGCGCAATCCAGTCGTTACGCGCAGCCGGCATCAAGAGGATCGTCATGATCACCGGTGACCGCGCTGACACGGCCGAGACCATTGCCGCCGCCCTCGATCTCGACGCCGTGCTGTCCGATCGCGAGCCGTCAGACAAGGTCGACGCGGTGGCCGCCGAGCACAAATTTCATCCGACCGTGATGGTCGGCGACGGCATCAACGACGCTCCGGCGCTCGCCGCCGCCGACGTCGGCATCGCCATGGGCGCGCGCGGCGCCAGCGCCTCGTCGGAAGCGGCCGACATCGTCATCCTGCCCGACCGCCTCGACCGTGTGTCCGACGCCGTCCAGATCGCCAAGCGCGCCCGCGGCATCGCCGTGCAAAGCATCGTCGCCGGCCTCACGCTGTCTGGCATCGCCATGGCCGCCGCGGCCGTCGGCCTGATCACGCCGGTCGCGGGTGCGCTGATCCAGGAAGCGATCGATGTCGCCGTGATCCTCAACGCGCTGCGGGCGCTGCGGCCGCGACGCGCCTGGCACCGGGCCGGCTTGTCGCTGGGCCGGGCGACAACGCTGCGCCACGAGCATGAAATGCTCGAGGCGAAGCTCGACCGCCTGCGCGAGATTGCCGACGCGCTTGATGACGCCAGCGGCGAAACGGCCGCCGCCCTGATCGTCGAAGCCGACGCCATCGTCAGCGAACAGATTGCACCGCACGAACGCAGCGACGAGTCCGAAACCTATCCCGGCCTCGTCAAGATCCTCGGCGATGGTCATGGCTTGAACGCGATGAGCCGGGCTCACCGTGAGATCATCCACCTGTCACGGCTGCTGCACCGCCTGGTGACGAGCCTGTCGTCGACCGGCATCGACCGCTATCTGGTGCGCGATGCGCAGCGCCTGATCGAATCGGTCGAGGCGCTGGTCCGCATCCACAATGCGCAGGAAGAGGATATTTACGAACTGGCCGTCGACGGCCGATAGAGCATGATCCGGCAAGGTCCAGGGATCATGTTCTCTGGACTGCGAAGTGGAAATGCCGCTTGGCCAGCGCGATGATCTGGTGGTCGCTCGGATGGTCCGATGCCTCCACGCTGACGACGGCAGCGGCGATCTTCGGGTGCTGTTGCTGCAGATAGTGATGCAGCGCGGTCTTCTCGCCGCTCGGGCCGATGATCAGGATTTCGCCGGACTGTCCGAGCGCGCCCGCCACCTCGCTGAGAAAGCGCGGATCGTCGGCGACGTGGCCGGACCCGATCGAATTGGCCTTGTGGTGCAGGTGCTCGGTCGAGAGGTGCGCGTGCAGCACAACCTCGTCGACGCCGGTAAGGCCGACGTAGAAAACCCTGGCGGTGAGATGATCGATCCAGACGATCGCGTGATTGCGTGTGGTCATTGGTACCTTCATTGACGGCCGGCGCGCCGGCGATTGCCTATCTACATTGCGCGCCGCTGATGGCGGCATATTGACAAAGCTCAAACCGCTCCTTGTCGACGACGCTACCTTTTTCATCACTCAATGCGGGAGAATGCCCGATGGCTTCGCGAATTCAAAGCATCATGGTCGCGGTCGATGGCTCCGAGAGTTCCAATCGCGCGATTGACGTTGCCGCCGCCCTGGCGCAGCGCGAGAAAGCCAGCCTGGTAATCGTCAGCGTTGCGGCGCCAAGCCCGGCGGCGGCGCGGCGCGAATTCCAGCGCATCGAGGGCAGCGCGGCCGACCCGTCCGAGACGGCAAGCCAGGCGGTTCTGATGGACGCGCAACAGCGCGCCGGCTGGGCCGATGTCAGGGCGAAAACGATCATGCTGTGGGGCGATCCCGCCGAAGAGATCATCAAGGCGGTTGTCAACGAGAAAGTCGATGCGCTCGTAGTCGGCCGCCGCGGCCATGGCCAGCTCGCGGGCCTGCTGCTCGGCAGCGTGTCACAGAAACTCGTCAGCCTCTCCCCCTGCATGGTCACCGCGGTGCCGTGAGCGAGCTGCCGCCAGCAGAAACTGTGGAGCGTGCAAAAAATGCCCTATCGTTCGAATGCCGACCTGCCCGCCTCGGTGCGGCATCACCTGCCGGCGCATGCGCAGGACATTTATCGCGCCGCCTTCAACTCCGCCTTCGCTTCGCATGCCGGCGATATCAGGCAGGAGGAGATCGCACATCGCACCGCATGGGCGGCAGTGAAGAAGTCATATGTCAAGGTCGGCGAGGAGTGGGTGGAAGCCGAAGGGCACCGGCACCACTAATTCATTGGCGCGATCACCCGCGGCGCCCTCGCTTTCGATCCGGGCATGGTTGTAAGCTCCCTCAACAATCCTACGATCGCGCCGGGAGTAAGCACCATGGACAAGCCGAATTCGCTCATCACCACAGAGCAACTTGCCGCCCTGCTGGGCCGCGCTGACCTGCGTGTGTTCGACTGCACGACCTACCTCGAACCCACGGCAGAAGGATCCAACGAGCCATATAACGTTGTGTCGGGGCGGCAGACATTCGAGGCCGGCCATATACCCGGCGCGGATTTTCTCGACCTGCAGGCGGAGCTCTCGGACCGCAGCACCCATCTGCGCTTCATGATGCCTGCGGTCGCCGACCTTGAGGAGGCCCTTGGCCGCCACGGGGTCGACGGGTCGACAACCGTCGTGCTCTACAGCATCGGCACCATGATGTGGGCGACCCGGGTCTGGTGGATGCTGCGCTCGCTCGGCTTCAATGCGCTGGTGCTCGACGGCGGACTCGACAAGTGGAAGGCTGAGGGACGTGCGCTGGAAAGCGGCCCGCCGAAGGGCTATCCCGCGACGACGTTCACGGCCAAACCGCAGCCCGGGCTGTTTGTCGGCAAGTCCGAAGTACTGGGACGGCTCAACCAGCCCGGCACTGTCATCGTCAATGCACTGGGGCCGCAATTCCATCGCGGCCTCGAGCCGAGCCGCTATGGCCGGCCAGGCCGCATTCCCGGCAGCGTCAACGTGCCTGCGGCGACGCTGGTCGAGCCGGCGACCAAGGGGCTGACCGCGCTCGCCGATGCCGAGCAAAAGTTCGCAAGCCAGGGCGTCACGCGCGACAAGAATGTGGTCTGCTATTGCGGCGGCGGCATCTCGGCGACGCTCGACCTGTTCGCGCTGGCGCAGCTCGGCTACGACAAGCTGACGCTTTACGACGGCTCGATGGGCGAATGGGCCCGCGACACCAGCCTGCCGATCGAGACCGACAAGGCATGACGCGACGCGCCGATCGCAACAAAGGGAGGTCCCGATGAGCGAAGTCTACAACGGACGTTGCCTTTGCGGGGCCGTGCAGTTCGAGGCCAAAGGCCAGCCGAAATGGGTGCGCTGGTGCCATTGCGAGAGTTGCCGCCGCCACAGCGGCGCGCCATCGAACGTCTTCGCGTCGTTCGAGAACAGCGCAGTCACGGTGACCCAAGGCACGATTGCGAAATACCGCTCGTCGGCGCGTATCCTGCGCGGCTTCTGCGCGCAATGCGGCTCGACCCTGACCTGCGCCAGCGACCGGCTGCCGACCGAGACGCATTATTATGTCGGCGCATTCGAACGCGCAGGCGACCTCGCGCCTCAGGGCGAGTTCTTTCCCGAGGAACGGCTGCCCTGGTTTCCAGCGGCCGAACAC
Organism: uncultured Alphaproteobacteria bacterium; assembly: GCA_963763485.1. GTDB lineage: Bacteria > Pseudomonadota > Alphaproteobacteria > Rhizobiales > Xanthobacteraceae > CAWCKS01. The sequence continues at coordinate 906,986 of CAVXOW010000006.1, forward strand.
TAGATCTTCGGGATCAGGACCGCGCCCGTGACTGATCGCCCACCCATCCTGTCCAACAAGCACTACGCTTCGGCGTCGGCCTTCACGCCCGACAATCTCCTGCGCGAGGCGCGTCGCCAGAAGAAATTGCAGGCCGCGCCGGTGCCTGAGGTCTGCGTTCTCGACCCGGACGGCGACATCGTCCGCCAGCTCCGCGCCACCGGACGCGCAGTGCGCGCAGCGGAATGGGCCTGCTATCACACCGATCTTTATGTCTTCGAGCATGAGGGACACGCCTACGGCATCATCGGCTGCGCAGTCGGCGCGTCGTTCGCCGTTCTGATCGCGGAGGAGCTGTTCGCCTCGGGGTGCCGCCTCCTGCTCAGCGTAACCTCGGCCGGCCAGATCGTCGCGTCGCAGGCGCCTCCCTACTTTGTCGTGATCGAGCGCGCGTTGCGCGACGAAGGCACGAGCTATCATTACATGCCGCCGTCCGATTATTCGGAGGCCGACGTCGCGCTCGCAACATCCGTCCACCAGGCGCTGCGGGCCGCCCAAATCCCTGCCCTCTCCGGCGCGACATGGACCACCGATGCTCCGTTTCGCGAGACTGCGGAAGCGATCGACGCGGCAAGCCGGGCCGGCATTCTAGCCGTCGAGATGGAAGCCGCGGCGCTTTATGCCTTCGCCAAAACGCGCAACCAGCCGGTCCTTTGCTTTGCCCACGTCACCAACCAGATGGGGCGGGTCGACGGTGATTTTGAAAAGGGCGTTGCTGACGGCGCCGAGCTGTCGCTTCGGGTCATCGCTTTGGCGGCGGCAAGCTGGCGCGCGAGGTGACGATCGTTTGTGTCGGTCCGATTTTCTCGCGGTCTGGCACGCTTCGTGCACCTGTTCGCGCGTCTGACGAACTTCTGCGAAACCCACGGGAGACACCATCATGAAACGATCCGACCTCACCGAAAAGCTGCTCGACATCAAGCGCGAGAAGGGCTGGACCTGGAAATACATTTGCGAGCGGATCGGCGGCTATTCCGAAGTGTTGATCGTCGGCGCCGCCCTCGGTCAGATGAAGCTGACCAGGCCGCAAGCCGCTAATGCCGCCGAGTTGTTCGGCCTGTCGAAATCGGAAACTGCGATGCTCAACGAGACGCCGATGCGCGGCGAAGGCGTGCCGATGCCGCCGACAGATCCGTTGATCTACCGCTTCTATGAGCTGGTCATGGTCAATGGCCCGGCCTGGAAGGCGCTGATCGAGGAGGAGTTCGGCGACGGCATCATGTCGGCGATCGATTTCGACATGGTGATGGAGCGGCTGCCCAATCCGAAAGGCGATCGGGTCAAGATCACGATGTCCGGCAAATTCCTGCCCTACAAATATTACGGCGCCGAAGGCAACGTGCCGGAGTACGGCTACAAGGAGAGCTGAGGCGCCGTCGCGGACACCTCCGTGATTTCGGATCGTTTGATCACAAGACGCGGAGCTTGCAGAGAAACTGACCCTGCACGGTTGTCGATCCGGCTTCCCACCCGCAAGATCATGTTCGCCAGGCGCACTGCAACGAGGCTGACATGATCGATCGTCGCGCCCTGCTGAAGACAGCCGCCATCATTCCGGCCGTGAATGTGATGTCGCGAGCGGCATGGGCCGATGACAAGGCCAACGCAACCGCCGCCGACTACACACTGCGGATCGCCACCGGCCTCGTCGAACTGGCGCCGGAGCACATCGTCTCGACAACGCTTTACAATGGCCGGTTTCCCGGACCGTTGTTGCGCTTCAAGGAAGGCCAGCGCGTCACGGTCGACGTGCACAACGACACCGACACACCGGAGCTGGTGCACTGGCACGGGCAGATGATTCCGAGCGATGTCGACGGCTCGGCAGAAGAAGGGTCGCCTTATGTGCCCGCCCATGGCATGCGCCGACTGGAGTTCGTCCCGAAACCGGCAGGTTTCCGCTTCTACCACACCCACGTCGTCGCCGGCGCCGATCTGAACCGCGGCACCTACACGGGACAAGTCGGACCGGTCTACATCGAGCCAAAGAATGACCCGGGCGCCTATGACCGCGAGGTGTTCCTGGTGTTGAAGGAGTTCGAACCCTCATTCAGCCGCGGCGGCGACATGGCGATGTATTTTCTGGCCGGCGCACCGATCGCTGAATTGCAGCAGATGGGAAAGGCCGCCGACGCGGCGGCTCAGGAGAAGGCGAAAGGCTTTGAGGTCGGCTACGAGCTGTTTGCGATCAACGGACATTCACTTGGAAGTGGCGAGCCGGTTCGCGTCAAGCAGGGCGAGCGCGTTCTCTTCCACGTCTTGAACGGCAGCGCCGGCGAAATCCGCAGCCTCGCGCTGCCCGGCCACCTCTTTCGCGTCGTATCGCTTGATGGCAACCCGGTGCCGGCGCCGGTCGACGTGCCGGTGCTCTGGCTTGGCACGGCCGAGCGCATCTCTGCAATCGTCGAAATGAACCACCCGGGGGTCTGGGTGATGGGCGACTTGGCCGATGACGACCGCCGCCGCGGCATGGGCATCGTCGTCGAATACGCGGGCGCCAAGGGCAAGCCGCAATGGGTCAAGCCGAAGTCATTCAAATGGGACTATGCGCGCTTTGGCAAACCAGGCGCGACGCCAACGCAACCGGACGAGACCATCGAGATGACCATCGTCAAACACAACGCCGCGCTCGATGGCTTCAACCAATGGACGCTCAATGGCGAGGCGTTTTCGATGGATGCCATGAAACCGATGCACAAGGTCCACCAGGGGCGGCGCTATCGTCTGAAATTCCGCAATGCCAGCGACGACATTCATCCGCTGCACCTCCATCGCCACAGCTTCGAGCTGACGCGTGTCGGCGGCAAGCCCACCGCGGGGATTCTCAAGGATGTCGTGATGCTCGGCGGCTTTCAGGACATCGAGTTTGACTTCGTGGCTGACAATCCCGGGCTGACGCTGTTTCACTGTCACCAGCAACTGCACATGGATTTTGGCTTCATGGCGCTGTTTGACTATGTTTGATTGATGAGCGCCGCCCACGGTGCCCCAAAATGACCCGGCGGCCCGCGACCGGTGATCTGATAAGCGAAGCTGCGGGACAAAGCTTCGCATTGATGCGGACAGCTGCACGCGCGTCCGGAGCGGACACCCAGGCATGATCACACGCCGAAAGTTTGCAATGGGAGCTGGCGCGGTCACCGCAGCTACCATGTTCGACGCGAGATTAGGTATCGGCGAGCTCGCGCGTGGCAGTGGCCATCTGCCGATCCCGGCTTTGATTGATGCCGCCCGGCAAGATAACGTCATCAACTTGCGAGTGTCAGCCGGCCGCCACGCGTTTTACAAGGGAAAGCCCACGCTCACCTACGGTTACTCGGCGCCCATTCTTGGTCCTGTCCTTCGATTGCGTCGTGGGGATCACGTACAGATGGTCGTTGAGAATGCCCTCGACGTGCCCACGACCGTGCATTGGCACGGCCTGCTGGTCCCGGGGGAGTTCGACGGTGGGCCTCAGCGGCCAATCGATCCCGGGTCGACCTGACGGCCGACCCTGACCATCGATCAACCGCCCGCGACGCTCTGGTATCACCCGCATCCGCATCACGACACAGCCAGGCAAACCTATATGGGCCTGGCCGGTCTCATCATCATCGACGATGGAAGCGACTCTCGCCTGGGTCTGCCACACGATTTCGGCGTCGATGACCTGCCGATCATCATTCAGGATCGATCATTCGGTCCGGCTGGATCGCTTGAATACGATGCAGGCGAGCTTGGTATCGTTTATGGGGTTCGAGGCGACACTGTCATTGTCAACGGGGCCATTGCCCCCGTCGCCAGAGTGCCCGCAGGATTGGTCAGGCTTCGGCTCCTGAACGGAGCCAATGCGCAGAATTTTGAACTCCGGTTTTCGGACCGGCGGATGTTTCACGTGATCGCGTCCGACGGCGGTTTCCTCGCGCAACCCGTGTCGGTTTCCGCGCTCCGCATTTCGCCCGCCGAACGCTTCGAGGTGCTTGTCGATTTCTCGGACTTAAGGCCGGTCGTGCTCGAAACCGGCCCCGACAGCGTCATGGGGATATTTGGCGCGATCTCGCCATCGGGTACCGACGATTACGTTCCAGTGATGCGCTTCGCACCAGTCGCGGCGACCCACGCCATCAAGAGCCTGCCAACGCACCTCCCCGAACTCGAGACTGCGAATCCAGCAACTGCGGTCCAGCGCCGTCAATTCGTTCTCGACAACGGCATCTGCGGACGGCGAACGTCGATGTCCGGCCACGCCGACATGCCCGCGCTGATTGGGATCAACGGCCAAGCGCATGATCCCTCGCGCATCGATGTCGAGACAAGACTTGGCACTACGGAGATCTGGGAGATTGTTTCGGTCGGAATGCCCCATCCGTTTCACATCCACGGCGCGTTGTTTCGCGTGCTGTCGCTCAACGGTGCGCCGCCTTCCCCACATCTCGCCGGCTGGAAAGACGTGATCCTGGTCGAGGACAAGGCCGAACTGCTGGTCAGCGTCGCGCAGCCGGCGGATCGCCAGCATCCCTTCATGTATCACTGCCATATCCTCGAACACGAGGACGCCGGCATGATGGGCCAGTACAACCTGCAGCTGACCGCATGGGATATTACGGCGCGGAGCGGCAACGTGCCGGAGCATGGCTCCAAGGAAGGCTGAGAACCGCGTCCGCGAGCGGCACGGCAACGACGACAATTCGACAGAGCGGCCGCTCGGCTCAAAAATACTCCCAGAAATTCGACTCCCGCGCTTTCTCCGGGGAGCCGTCATAGACAACTTCGCCGTTGTTCATGATCAGGACGTGGTCGGCGATCTTCATCGCCGACGCGACCCGGTGCTCGACCAGGATGGCGCTGATCGCCTGCTCGCGGCAGATCGTGCCGATGTGGCCGAACAGGTCCTCGACCAAGTCGGGCTGCAGACCGACCGACGGTTCCTCGAGCAGGATGCATTTTGGCGAACCGAGAATTGTCAGGCCGAAGGCGAGCATCTGTTGCTGGCCGCCGCTCATGCTGCCCGCGATCGACTTGGTACGATCGCGCAGCACTGGCACGAGCTCAAGCACCTCGGCGATCCCGAACTTCACGTCCGAGCCGACGCAGTTGGCGTGCGCCACGACGTCAAGGTTCTGCTGCACGGTGAGGTCGGGGAATACGCCGCGGCGATCCGGCAGCATCCGCAAACCCCGCGCGATCCGATCGGTGACCGGCAGCGGATCGATCCGTTCGCCGTCGAGCCAGACCTCGCCGCTGACCGGGCGGAGCACGCCGAGGATCGTCTTCAGCGTCGTCGATTTGCCGGCGCCGTTGTGGCCGAAGAACGCCATCACCTGCCCCGGCTCAAGCACGAACGAGACATCGCTGATCACGATCTTGTTGCGATAACCCGACGTCAGATTGCGGACTTCAAGCGCCATCGGCCCTGCCTTACACCACGCCGCCGAAATAGATTTCCGAAAGCTTTGGATCGCTCATGATTGTCTCGGGGTCACCCTGCGCCATGGTGCGGCCCTCGTGCAGGAACACGATCTCGTCGGCGATGCGCCGGACGATCCGGGTGTTGTGCTCGACCACCAGCAGGGTCCTGCCCTGCTCGCGCAGCTTCTGCACGGTCTCGACCATGGCGCTGAGCGCGCTCTGGCTCAAGCCCGAGGTCGGCTCGTCGAGCAGCAGGAGCTCGGCGCCGGTCGCGAGCGCGCGCGCGATGCACAACAGCTTCTGCTGGCCAAAGCTCAGATTGCGCACGAGGTCGTCGGCCTTGTGCGCGAGATGGACTTCGGCGAGGAAGCCGAGCGCCGCCTCGCGCTTTCGCTTGAGCGCGGCGTTGGTGTGGAACGGCCGAAACAACGCGTCGAGCGGCCCGGTCGCTTCGTCGTCATGCAGGTAGACGATGACGTTGTCGACCGCCGTCATCTCCTCGAACACGCGCAGATTCTGGAAGGTGCGGGCAATGCCTTCGCCGATCACCTGCCGCGGGTTGAGGCCGTTGAGCAGCTTGCCACCGAACCGGATTTCACCCTCGTCGGGTTGCTCGAAACCGGTGATGACGTTGAACAGCGTGGTCTTGCCCGCGCCGTTCGGTCCCACCAGGCACGTGGTTTTGTGGCGTTCAATCGCGAAGGTGCTGTGCTGCAGCGCCTGCAGTCCGCCGAAGTGCTTTGAGACCTTGTCGACGGTCAAATAGTCTTTCATCGCTCAAAGCCTCTGCCCGGCGATGCCTTGCGGCCGGAACATCATGAAGGCGATCAGCAGCGCGCCGTAAATCAACTGCCGCATCGGTCCGACGATGGTCGGCGACATGTGGATCAGGTCGAGGAAGTGTGGCAGCGCCAGCAGCAGGAACGGTCCGACCAGCGAGCCGGCGAGCGTGCGCGCCCCGCCGACCACCAGCATGGTCAGAATGACGATCGAGACGCCGATATCGAACGAGGTCGGATCGATGAAGCTGAGATAGGTCGCATAAAGCCCGCCGGCCATTCCGGCGAACGCGCCGGATACCGCCGCCACGCTGACCTTCGCCCGCAACACATCCTTGCCGGCGGCCGCGACCGCGAGTTCGTCCTGCCGGATGGCATGGACGATCCGCCCGAACGGCGATCGCATCAGCAGCCAGAATCCCGTGCATGAAATGAGCAGCACGATGGTCGACACGATAGCAAACGCTGCGGGTTGCTCCGTCGAGTAGCCGAAGATCGATGGCGTGGGGATTCCGACCAGCCCCGACGCTCCGCCCGTCAGCTGGGACCAGTTGATGAAGATCGCGGTCGCGACCAGCTGGCATCCGAACGACGTGACGACGAAGTAATCTCCTGCGACCCGCAGCGATGGCAGCGCCAGCACGATATTGAGAATTGAGCACAGCAGCACCGCGACCAGCATCGCCACCGGGAAACTCGCCAGCTTCCCGAGCAGCAGCAGTGCGACGGCATAGGCGCCGACGCCGAAGATCGCCGCTTGCGACACCGAGAAGATGCCGATGATGCCGACCAGCAGGTTGGTCGACAGCGCCATCACCGAGAAGATTTCGGCCTGGATCAGATAGTTCAGGAAGAAGCTCATAATTCCAGCGCCCTCAGCTTCTGCGCACGAGGCCCTGGGGCCTGATCAAAATGAAAAGGATAAAGAGTCCGAACGTGGCGGCGATGCTCCAACGGCCGGGCATCACCGCGAGCGACAGGTTCTGCAGCACTGACAGCGCCAGCGAAATGGTGAACGCGCCGGTCAGGCTGCCGATGCCGCCGGCAATGACGGCGATGGTCGCGGTCAAGAGGATCAGCACGCCGGTGTAGGGCTGCATGGCCTGATCGAGCGCAATCAGGGTTCCGGCGAGCGCGACGATGCCGGAGCCGATCATCATCACCTGGACGAACAGCGTTTGCGGCCGCAGGCGCGTGATCTCCGCGAGAAACGGGTTGGACGCGACCGCGCGAATCCGCTGCCCGAACAGGGTATAGCGTGACATCCACACGAGGACCGCAAACACCACCACGCTGAGGACCACGATCATCGCCTGCGCATAGCTCAAGCCAATCGATCCAAGGATCAGGGTCTGGTTGCGCCAGCCATACGAGAACTGCAGCATGTTGGTCGTGAACAGGATGGCGACGCCGTTCTGCAACACGGCAAGCACGCCAAGCGAGGCGATCAGCAACACCAGCGGCGCGGCGCCACGTCGGTCGAGCCGTTGATAGACCTGGTGCTGGATCAGCGCACCGATCAATGCGGCGCCGATCACGCCAATGATACAGGCGATCGCAAACGGTGCGCCGAACGAGGCCGCGAACCAGGCGATGTAGCCGCCGGCCGTGTAGATGCCGGCATGGGCGACATGGAACACCTTGGTGGTCGAATAGATCAGCGAAAAACTGACCGCCACCAGCCCGATGGCGCAGCCGGTAACCAGCCCGTCTGCGAGAAGCTGCAGATACAGCATGATGGCCTATCCCCGCCCCGTCTCGCGTGAGTTTCCGGAAACGATCGGGAGGAAAACGCAACGACTGGAACCCGCGCCCGGCGATGTCGGATAACGATGCATCGTCCGCTGCGACGCGTCCATACGAGAGGAGACCGCCATGGCCCTGCTGCAAGACAAGGTTTGCGTGATCAGCGGTGGCGCCGGCAGCATCGGCCGCGCATCGGCGCGGCGTTTCCTCGCCGAGGGTGCGCGCGTGATGCTGCTCGACCTCGAACAGCGCGTGCTCGACGACGCGGCGGCCGCGCTCAACTCGGCGAATGTCGCCGTCGCGGTTTGCGGCGTCACCGACAGCCGGCAGGTCGACGCTGCGCTGGCCGCAGCGGGCAGCCGCTGGGGCGCGGTCGACGTGATCTTCAGCAATGCAGGCAATCCTGGCTTCATCGCGCCGCTGGCCGACTATCCGGAGGACGCATTCGACCGCACCATGGTCATTCACGCCCGCGGCGCATTTCTCGCCTGCAAGCTCGGCAGAAATATCTCGACCGCGGCGGCTCCATCATCATCACCTCGAGTCTCGCTGGCGTGCGCGGTGGTGGCGGCGGCAACATCGCCTATGTCGCGGCCAAGCACGCGCAGATCGGCATCATGCGGGCGGCGGCACGCGGCCTCGCCGGACGCGGCATCCGGGTCAACACCATCAACCCCGGTCCGGTCGACAATGAATTCCAGACCAGCATCGAGATCGGCATGAGCAAGATGAGCGGCATCAACATTACCGAACAGCTCAACCGCGACATTCCGCTGAAGCGTCACGCCAGCCCCGACGAGATCGCGGGCGTCGCGCTGTTCCTCGCCTCGGACCTGAGCAGCTACGTCACCGGCGCTGTGCTGATGGTGGATGGCGGCATGATGAGCTAGGGCGTGATGGATCGAAAACGGGCGTCGCCCTTTCTGAACCGCTCGTCCCCGCGGACGCGGGGACCCAGTTCTTGCCAAGGTACGAAAGCTCTCTTCGATCGGCCCTGGATTCCCGCTTTCGCGGGAATGAGCGGAGTTAAGACCGTCCGACGCAACCTCTGACAGCGGCGATGCCGCCGCTGCCGGCATTTTCGATGGCGTCATGTCGAATTACTTCTGCGCTTCGACAGCGACCACCTTCCGCTCGTCCTTGGTATATTGATAGATCTCGAGGCCGCGCACCGCGGTGTTCGACTTGTCGAACGTCACCTGCGCCACACTGGTGCCGAACGTCTTGATCTCGAAGATCGCCGCCTGCAGCGCTTCGCCTGATATCGGCTTGTTCTTCTCGAGCAGGTAATCCATCGCCTTCATCACGACGTTGGCGGCGTTGTAGTACTCTCGTGAGAAGAACGGCACTTCGGTGGACTTGTATTTTTCCTTGAACTCCTTCTCCAGATCCGGCGCGAAATCGGACTTGATCGCCGATTGCACCCAGCCGACGCTGGCGGGGTAGCCGAACGCGGTCCGCATGAAGGTCGTGCCGATGCCCATCGGCAAACCGGGGATCTGGCTGACTTGGTCGACGAACGGCCGCAGATCCTGCGTCATCACCAGATACATGAAGTCGGGCTTGACGGAGGCGACCTTCAACAGGCTCGGGCGATAGTTGGTCTGGCCAAACTCGGTCGGCTCCTCGGCGAGAATCTTGCCGCCGAGCGCCTCAAAGGCCTTCTTGAAGTCCTCCTTGCCATCGACGCCGGCCGCAGCGTTTTCATAAATGATGGCCGCGGTCTTCTTGCCGAGCTTTTCAACGACGTACTTCACCAATACGGCGGTCTCGTCCTGGACCAGCGGGATGGTGTTGAACAGGTAGGGCGAGGCGTTGGCGAGTTGGTTCGACTGGGCGCCCGCATTGAAGATCAACACCTTCTTGCGGGTCGCGAGCGGCGCGATCGCGAGCGACACCGACGAGAATGCCGATATCACCGCAGGCACATTGTTCAGGTCGACCAGCTTGTTGAACGACAGCACTCCCACATCAGGCTTGGCCTGGCTGTCCTCGTAGAGCACGCTGACCTTGTGGCCGTGCAGGCCGCCTGCCGTATTGACCTTGTCGACCGCGAACTGCACGCCCTGTTGCTGGTCCAGCCCGATCGGCGCCGCCGGCCCGGTCAGGGGAAGGATGGCGCCGATTTGAAGCTCCTGAGCCTGCAGCGTTTTTGGCGCGATCGCGACGAGCGCCGCGGCCATAAGGCCAAGCGCGCCGATCTGGTGCCGCTTCATAAAATTCCTCCCCATCCTGCGTTTCCCCGGAAAATTCGCCGCGATCGTTTGGCAAGACCGGTTTCGGCCTGCTGTCGCAGCTTGAGTAGGGGTCAAGGATGGGCTGCCCGTCACTTGACCGTCAATTGAGTTAATCGCCGCTCGATTGATGTTTTCTCACGCGACCGAACGTAGTGCCCTCCACCCCCGTCAGCTGTTGAGCCTGCCGAGCCCCAGCCTCTGGCGGGCTTCCGCTGCGGTCATCACCCCGATGTCGAACTCGTCGAGGATGCGCTTGATCTTCTCGATCTGCTCGGCGTTGGACTTGAACAGCCGGCCGGGCCGCTCGGTGACGTTGTCCTCCTGCCCGACGCGGATGACATTGCCTCTCCCAAAACTTTCATCAGTGATGTCGTCACTGTTGGTCGTCGGGATCAAAGCGGTCAAACGATATTCAAGTCGCCCGCTTGAGCATTTCTCACGAAGACGGAGCACCTGCTCAGGCGCCGATACCAGCGACTCGATCAGGCCACCGCCTGAATCAATTCGGGTGCCGAGGCATCCTTTGCCGCCTCGTCCAGGATCCAGCGGCAGAACTCCTTCAGCGCCGGCGCATTCTCGATCTTCTTCGGATAGATCAGGTAGAAGCTTTCGGGATTGGGCCGGCGAAACTTGAACGGCGTCACCAACCGCCCGCGCTTCACATCGTCGCAAATCAGCGCGACCTCGCCGAGCGCAACGCCCATGCCTTCGACCGCAGCTTCATAAGCCAGTGCCGAGGTCTCGAACGCAATCGAGTTCGACAAGTCGATCCCTTTGACGCCGGCCATCTCGAACCAGCGCGGCCACGCGTGCCCGCGCAGCGATGAATAGAGCAGCGTGTGGTGGCGCAGGTCGTCAAGGCTTGTGAGCGGCGGGCCACGTTCGATCAGCCGCGGACTGCAGATCACGATCTGTTGGCTCGGCAGCAGGCGGTGACCGCGGATGTGCTGCGGCCAGTCGCCGTTGCCGAGCCGGATCACGAGGTCGGCGGAGTCAGGATCGATCGGCACGGTCGGCGGCGTCAGCGCGGTGGTCAGCGTAACGTGCCGATTCGGATGCAACGCCAGGAAACTCGGCAGCCGCGGGAACAGCCAGCGCGCCGCGACGATCATCGAGCACATGATCCGTAGCGGTTTCTCGCGACGCGCGTCGCGGAAATCGGCGGTGGATGCGTCGATCCGGCGGAATGCTTCGGTGAGGCCGTCGAGATAGGCCTTGCTCTCCGGCGTCAGCGTGACCTCGCGATTGCTGCGAATGAACAGCGGAATGCCGAGCGCGTCCTCCAATGCCTTGATCTGCCGGCTGACCGCGCCGGGCGTGACGTGCAGTTCGTCGGCGGCCAGCGTAAAGCTCTTATGCCGGCCGGCCGCTTCAAAAGCCCGCAATCCGTTCAACGAAGGAATTCGCCACACCATCACCCTGCCCCGTAGTCAATAAACATCGGCATGTGCCGTCTGACGCACCGACGGCCGCTGATCGAACGTGCCGTGCCACGCAGCGAGGCGCGGCCGCCCTTCGCGCCAATTGTCCGCAGCAAAACGAAAGTCGAGATAGCTCAGGGCGCAGCCGATCGTGAGATGACCGATGTTGAACGGCGTCGCAGCGAGCGCCGGCGCATCGGCTTCGAGATAGTCGAGCGCGCTCGCGATCTTGGTCTTGAACGCCGCGAGATGCGGTTGCGACTGGATCTCCTTCGGCCGAAAGCTCTCGCCGATCCGGGCGACACCATTCTCCATGATGCCGTTGCCGACCGCCTCGCGACGCAACGCGGTCCAGCGCTCAGGTCCCGCCGCCGGAAACAATTTTGGGCCGGTGTTCAGCGAGTCAAAATACTCGCAGATGACATGAGAATTGAACAGCGCTTCGCCGCTGGCCAGGACCAGCGTCGGAATCTTGTTCAGCGGATTACGGCCCATCACCTCGGCGTTGAGCTTGGCCGCGGCGACCTCGACCCGGATGGTCTCGATATCGGTGATTGCGCCGGTCTCGTGGGCCGCGACCATCGCCTTGCGCACGAATGGCGACCGCGACGACCAATAGAGCCGCATCGATGAGCTACGCGACATTATAAGTGTTCATAAATGTTCCACCCCAACCCGTGCATGTTGAGCCATGCATCATCGGTTGGCTGGATAATCCCCGATCGATTGAGGGAATTTCAATCGAAAAGAATCACTGCCGATTGAGTTCTGCTCATCGCGTCGGCGCCCGGCGCGCCGCGCGTCGGCGAAAACGGCCCCAATCAGAGCCTTTGCGCCGCAAACGCGTTGATTGCCGCGGCGAGGTCTTTCGGATTTTCAAGCTGCAGGCTTGTCTTTGCCTCAACCGAATGGATGTCGACCTCGGTCCTGGTCCAGAATTTTGCCACGTCCTTGGCCGCCTCCGGCGTCATTTCCGCGCTGCGGGTGCCGCGGATAAAGGCGGTCGGGCAAGTGACGGCGGCGGAATATTTCTTCAGATCGATCAGCTGATGCGTCAGCCCCTCAGCGACCCGGACCGGATCGTATTTGACCGTAACCTTGCCGTCGGCCGCATGGTTCATGTTGAAGTCGATGCGGTGCTCGAGCGCGAACTCGTTGTCCTGCGGCCGCAGTTGGCGAATGAAGGCCAGCGCGTCGGCGCGCGAGGCGAACTCGGTCGGCGACACCATCGTCTTGTAGGCGTTGGAGTACACGGTCTGCACCGCTTCGCGGGTCTGATAGAAATTGCTGAGGTGCGGGCCGGCAACCATGATCAACCCGGCGGTGATTTCCGGATACCAGGCCGCGAACACCAGCGCGACACGGCCGCCGAGCGAGTGACCGCCGACCACGATGCGCTTCAGTCCCAATTTCTCGACGACGGCGCGCAGGTCCCGAGCCAGCTCTTCGGCGGAATATTCGCCGTCGGGGCGGCCGCTGTCGCCGTGCCCGCGCTGGTCCGGCGCGTAGACGGTGAAGCGCGGGTCGAGATCACCCGCCGCGAGTTCCCACATCCGGCCATAGCCCGATGAAGGATGCAGCAGCACCAAGTTGAGGTCGCCGCTGGCCTTCTTGAAATAGTGGATTTTCAGTCCGCCGCTGAGTTCGACGTCATGGGCCGTGAAAGTGGTCGGGGATGTCATGAGAATCCTCCCGGGGATTGTCGCGCTGCGTTGGGACCAGCTGGCGATAATCTAACCCGGGATCACGTCCCCCGCCAACCTGGCGTCAGGGTCTCGCGATCATCACAAGGTCGGCGCGGCGTGTTGCGCACGCGCGCCGACGACTTGTCGGCTCAGCTGGTGCTCAGGCGAAGTTCGTCGGCTTGGCCTGAGTCTGCCAGGTGGCGTCGGGGGCAGCCGGCGCGCCGCTAGAGGACGGCGTCGCCGTTCCAGCGATCGCGGTTCCGTTCATGTACCACTCCGCCATGCTGCCGTTGTCGTTGCGCCAGAGGATGTCGGAGTTGCCGTTGCCGTCGAAGTCGCCAATCTCGACCACATGCCACGACGGATCCGGATTCACCGCGATGCCGCCGGACCTCACCGATCCGCTGCCGATGATGGTCGTGCCATTCATCAGCCATTCCACCAGCGCGCCTGAAGAACTGTCGCGCCACAGCAGGTCGGCCTTGCCGTCACCGTTGAAGTCGCCGACGCCGGCAATGCTCCAGCTTGGACCCGGCACGACCGCAACTCCGCCGGCCTTGAGATCGCCGCTGCCTGCTATGGTCGAGCCATTCATCTGCCATTCGGCGACTTCGCCGGTGGAAGTGTTGCGCCAGATGATGTCGGCCTTGCCGTCGCCGTCGAAATCGCCGATCCCGGCAACGCTCCACGACGCGCCAAGAAAGACCGCGCCGCCGCCGGCGTTGAGGTCGCCGCTGCCTGCGATCACCGTGCCGTTCATCTGCCATTCGGCGATCTCGCCCGACGCATTGCGCCACAGCATGTCGCTCTTGCCGTCGCCGTTAAAATCGCCGGCGCCGGCGAAGCTCCACGACGGATCAGGGTTCACCGGGGTGCCGCCCGCTGTAACGAACGAACTCTGCTTGATCACCGAGCCGTTCATCAGCCACTCGATCAGCGAGCCCGAGGTGTTGCGCCAGAGCAGGTCGGCGTTGCCGTCGCCGTTGAAGTCGCTGATGCCAGCAACACTGTAGGAGGCGTCGGGTGCGATGACCACGCCGTTCGCCGTCACAAATCCGCTGCCCGTGATCACACCGCCGGTCATGGACCAGTCGGCGAGCGAGCCATTGCTGTTGCGCCAGAGGATGTCGGCGTTGCCGTCGCTGTTGAAATCGTTCGGGTGGAACGTCGTCGCCGAGAAGCCGATCGGTATATTGCCGTCGACGTTGCTCGCGAGCAGGATGGTGCCACCCGGGGTGCCGTCGGACCGATACAAGTTCGAGGTCACACCGAAATCGGGTGAACTCTCGAACTCCAGCGTGCCGTTCACGTTGGCCATCTGTACGCCTTGGCTATTGCCGGCTCCCGGATTGAGGTCCGCGACCAGGACGGTGCCGCCCGGAGTGCCGTCGGACTTCCACAGTTCGTTGCCGTGGATGCCGTCGGAGGCAAAAAAGTACAGCGTGCCGTTCACGTTGATCAGGTCGAGCGGGCCCGCACTGCCTCCCACATTGATATCGGTGACCATGACGGTACCGCCCGGAGTGCCGTCTGATTTCCACAGCTCGGTGCCGTGGACGCCGTCGTTGGCAGAGAAGAACAGCGTGCCGTTCACGTTGGTCATCAGAAGCGGGTTGCCACTGGCACTGCCGGTCGGATTGATGTCCTTGAGCATGAAGGTTCCGCCCGGGGTGCCGTCGGACCTCCACAACTCCTCGCCGTGGGTGCCGTCGTCGGCGCGGAAGTACAGCGTGCCGTTCAGGTTGGCCAGAATATCGGGACTGGAACTGCCGGCCCCCGGATTGATGTCCATGACCTGCACCGTTCCGCCTGGGGTGCCGTCGGACTTCCACAGTTCCTGGCCACTGGCACTGGTGCCCTGAAAGAATAGCGTGCCGTTCACGTTGGTCAGAGAGCTCGGACTTAGACTGGCCGGGCCAAGGCTCACGGTCCCACCGGCGGTGCCATCGGACTTCCACAGCTGGAAGCCGTGGGTGCCATCATTGGCGACAAAAAACAGCGTGCCGTTCACGTTAATCAGGTTCTGCGGGTTGGAACTGAAGGCGCCCGGCTGGATGTCCTTGACCATCACGGTTCCAGCCGCGGTGCCGTCCGACTTCCACAGCTCATCGCCGTTGGCGCCATCGGTGGCATCGAAGAACAGCGTGCCGTTCACGTAGGTCAGGTGCTGCGGACCGGAATTGGCGACGCCCGGCCGGATGTCCTTGACCAGCACAGTGCCGGCTGCGGTGCCGTCCGAGGTCCACAGCTCTTGGCCATCGGTGTTTTCCACCGGCGAAAAAAAGGCCCGCCCTTTGATCGTGATCAGCTCGTTGTCGCTGAACCCCGTGCCGCCGCTGAACGTCGAGACCAGATGCGTCCCCGCAACCGTGCCGTCGGTGACCCACAGCTCCTCGCTGCCGCCGTTGGTCTTCGCGAAAAAACTCAGTGACATCGAAGTCTCCTTCAGGGGCCGGGCATCGAACAGCGAGCGCGCGGTGGCCGGCCGCTGCAGCGGCAGGTAAGAGTGCGACCGCGCGTCATCATCTCGTTGTAAACACGCACAGAATTCTAATTGGCGCGTGGTCGGCAGGCTAAGCGTTGGAACGTATTTCGCGGCACGATCTCCGCCAAAGAGGAGTCAATTCACGCCAAGCTCGCGGTAAACTTGTCTGAATTGTCAGCTTGCCGTCGCAACGGACGACGCATCACGACAAGCTGCGCGCAAATTCGTACGCGGCGCTCGCCGCGCGCTCATCATCAATTCTGATTAGGTGCCCGACAATTCGGCTGCGGACAGTCGCTGCGCTTCAGCGCGACTGAGGGTCTTCGCCGCGCACCGCGGAGATCCCGCCGAGCAGCGCGACAACGTCGGTTTGACGCTGGCAGCCGGTTTTCTCCAACACGCCGCGAACCTGCACGCGAACGGTATTTGGCGAAACACCGTTGTCCCCGGCGAGGTCGTCCACGGTCTTTCCCGCGGCGAGGCCGCGGGCAACGCGGGCTTCAGCCGGCGTCAGATCGAACAGCGACATTACCAGCTCCACCGGAGGCGAGCTCGGTGCCGCGACTGGCATCAGGATGAAAACGGCGGTGCTACGTGCGAAGATATCACGCGCGGAAAATCGGATCGGTACGACGTGACCGACCATCAGCGTATCCGTCATCAAATCACGGACCGGAAACGAACGGATACCGCCATTGTCGTTCAGCGCGGTACGCGCCAGGGCCTCGGCAAGCATGTTGTCGGCGCGCCGCTCTTTCAGCGTCACCCGGTCGGCCGACCGCCAATGTACGAAATTGACCAGGCCTTCGATCAAGTCGTTGGCAGCCAGCACCTTGCCGGATTGGTCCAGCACCATCGCCGCCAGCCCAAGCGCCGCCAGCGTCTGGCTCGCGGCCTGCGCACGCGCGAGGTGCAGGCGCGCGGCCAGCACGGCCGCGCGGGCGAGATGCGGCCGCAGCGCATCGAGTCGTTGAATGGTCGCGGCGTCGGCCGGCCCCTGGGCGATCGCCCGGGACAGAACGATCGAGAGCGCTTCGCCGGTCGGCAGCGTAAACGCTGTTGCTGCCCCCCATCCAAGGCCGATCTTGCGCCAGTTGTCGCGGTAGATGGGCTCCTGCTCCAGCTCGGCCTCCGAATAGAGGTCGACGTCGCGCAGGAAGCCGGGGTGACGGCTGTTATGAACGCGGGACATCAGCTGGCCACGCCAGTACCAGCCGTCGGCAACAAACTGCTCGGCAATCGGGCGGGCATTTTTCGAAGCCGTCCAGGCCGTCACGTCCGGGTTCGTGACGAACAGCGAGGCGCCGGCGGAAGCTGAAATTTTCGAGGTATCCCGCAGGACATCCGGCCAGAGCTCCGGCACGAAGCTGCATTCATAGATCCGGTCGACGAGCTCGCCTTCTGCGGATTTGCTTTCCACTGGAGTCATCATCCTGTTGTAAACACAGCGGAAATGATATGTTGGGGAACGTCGGCAGGCTAAGCTTTGAGACGTATTTCGATAGCACAATCGCTGCAAAAGGAGTCATTTCACGCCAAACTCGCGGTAGGATTTGACAGAGTTGACGGCGCGCCGGCGCCGCATCACGACAGGCTGCTGGGGGCAGCGGGAAATGATTGAAAGTGTTGCCGCGACGGCTAGAGCGGCCGGGATTGCTACGCGGCGAATTGCAATGCTGATCTATCCCGGCGTGGCCGTGCTCGACGTCGCGGGTCCGCTGCAGGTGTTCGGGGTCGCAAATTTCCTGAGCAAGCAGAAGCTTTATGACGTCGTGACAGTGGCGCCGACGACCAGCCCGGTGCCGACTCCGGTCGGCTTTGCCTTGCTGCCTGCCTGCGAGATGACCGCGCTGGTGCTGCCGGTCGATACGCTGCTTGTCTCCGGCGGTGGCGGGCCGGATGCCGGCACCGAGCCCGCAATCCTCGACTGGCTCAGGTTCGCAGTACCACAGACGCGCCGCTTCGGCTCGATCTGCACCGGCGCCTTCGCGCTCGGGCGCTGCCGGCCTGATCTCCGGCAAGCGGGTGACGACGCACTGGGCATTCGGCGACGAACTCGCGCGACGCAACCCCGGCACCACCGTGGACATCAACCCGATCTTCATCCGCGACGGCAATCTCTTCACCTCCGCCGGAATTTCCGCGGGCATCGATCTCGCGCTGGCGATGGTCGAGGAGGACCACGGCCGCGACTTCGCTTTGGCGATCGCGCGCTATCTCGTGCTGTTCCTGAAACGCTCCGGCGGCCAGGCGCAATTCTCCACGCAATTGCAGGCGCAATTCTCGACTATTCCCGCGATCCAGAACGTCCAGATCTGGTGCCATGAGAATCTGCGGCGTGATCTCAGGATATCCGAGCTCGCAAAGCGCGCGGGGATGAGCGAGCGCAGCTTCATCCGCGCCTTTCAAGAAGATACCGGCAGAACGCCGGCAGAGTTCGTCAGGACGGCGCGGGTCCAGGCGGCGTGCCGGCTGCTCGAGGAGTCGGTGCTTTCGCTAAAGACGATTGCGCAGCGTTGCGGCCTCGGATCGGTAGCCGCGATGCGCCGTGTGTTCCTGCGCGAGCTCGGCGTCACGCCCTCCGACTATCGTGACAAGTTCTTTGCCGATGCCGCACCGGCGCTGTTACCAGCCATCGCCGCCGCGGCGTCGATCTAGACCGCCTGCGCCCCGAGCCGACCGCTACCGAAGCACTTCCGTGCATAGGGGGATTCGCGCAGCGTGATCCGCCGCCAGGCCGAGGGCGCTCAAGTAATCCTCCAGGAATTGTCGCGCACGCTGTGGCCGGTTGGCGACACGCTACCCTGCGACCACGTCCCACAACAACTTCGCGTTCAGCACCACAATGACCGCGGAGACTGCCCAGGCCAATGCCGCGGCCGACCGCGAGATCGCATGCGCACCCATCTTGTCGCGCGACGACACGAACTGCACCAACGGGATCACCGCAAACGGCAGCTGCATCGACAGGATCACCTGGCTGAGGATCAGCAATTTTGTGGTGCCGGCATCGCCGAACAGCGCGGCCACCGCCACCACCGGCGCGATCGCCACACTGCGCGTGACCAGCCGCCGCGCCCAGCGCGGCAGTCGGATGCGCAAAAAGCCTTCCATCACGATCTGGCCGGCGAGCGTTGCCGTCACCGTCGAGTTCAGGCCGGAGGCGAGCAGCGCGACCGCGAACAGCACCGATGCGATGCCGGCGCCGAGCAGCGGCGACAGCAGCGCGTAGGCCTGCTCGATCTCCTGCACGTCGGTGCGGCCGCTCGCGTTGAACACCGAGGCCGCGACGATCAGGATCGCCGCATTGACGAACAGCGCCAGCGTCAACGCGATGGTGGAGTCGATCGTGGCCCAGCGGATTGCGCTGCGGCGGCCGTCATCCGTCGGCGCGAAGGCGCGGGTCTGCACGATCGACGAGTGCAGGTACAGATTGTGCGGCATCACGGTGGCGCCGATGATGCCGATCGCGATGTAAAGCATCTCGGGATTGGTCACGATATCGCTCGACGGGACGAAGCCGCCGAGCACCGCCTTGACGGACGGCGCGGCCAGCGCGATCTGGATCGCAAAGCAGCCGGTGATGACCGCAAGCAGCGTGATGATCGCGGCTTCGATGAAGCGAAAGCCCTTGCCCATGAGGAGCAGCAGCAGGAAGACGTCGAGCGCGGCAATCAGTGCGCCGGCAATGAGCGGCAGGCCGAACAGGAGCTTCAGTGCGATTGCGGTGCCGATCACCTCGGCAAGATCGCAGGCGATGATGGCGAGTTCGCACGCCACCCACAGCACGAAACCCACCGATCGCGGATACGCGTCGCGGCAGGCCTGCGCGAGATCGCGCCCGGTGGCGATGCCGAGCCGCGCGGCAAGCGCCTGCAGGAAAATCGCCATCAGGTTCGAGACCATGACGACGAAGAGCAGCGTGTAGCCGAAGCGCGAGCCGCCGGCGATATCGGTCGCCCAGTTGCCGGGGTCCATGTAGCCGACCGAGACGAGATAGCCGGGACCGGAGAACGCGACGAGCCGCCTCAGCCACGAGCCGCCGCTTGGCACGGGAATCGAGGCGTGCACCTCGGAGAGGCTCCGCTCGTCGCCGTCGATGGCCAGCGGCCAACTGCGGCTTCGGTTCATCGGGGCCGCGCCCGGAGAGCTAATCATCAGCTGATCATGCGCGGCCGCGACGGCACGATCGCCATGATCCAGATCAGGATCGGTCACTCCGGGATCGCGCACCATTCCTCCAGCAACTGCGAATTAGTTGCATGAAAACGCCGCGCGCGTCAACGCAGTTGCAAATGATTTGCAAGAACGGCAGCGGATACGGTAATTAGATACTCCTCCGATCTTGAGGAGATGCGCAGAAAATCGCCTAAGCATCGATATCCAAAGGATTAATCGCGGACCACCCCCTTCGCCAGTAACCTCTTTGTTCGGCAAGCTTTAGTGCCTATATTGAGCATGCCGGCTTGCCGGCTATGGCGATAAACGACCGTCGTAATAAACCTATCGGACCCGGGGGCAGTACCCGGCGCCTCCACCAAAGCCCGCAACTGGCGACGGGTTTCGGCGGGGGCGAAATAGGATCGACGAGGGCGTAAAGGGCGTGTTTTTGCTCGGTATGGTTCCGCCGACATCGGGCCACTCGTATAGTTGCCAATGACAACTATGCTCCGGTTGCTCTGGCTGCGTAAGCAGTCCGAAACACCGACTTAAAGCCCTGACGGGTTAAGCTCCGTCAGGCGGGGTTCGGAGGCACCTGGCAACAGAAGCCTCCACTTTATTCTCCGCTCAAGACGCGCGCGCGATGCGAAGTCGTGCTGACCTTGGCTCCGTGCCGCGATAGCATAGATACTCTGTTGCGAGTCGGCGTGTGATCGTCAGCGACGCAACTTGAGAATGCTTTTATCGAGCGCGGCTCGCCAATTCGGATCAATGCGATGAAGGATCACATCCGCTACGACGTGCTGGCGCGGGATGCGATGCGCGGCGTGCTGCGCCGCGTGCTCGAAGACGCCGCCAAGCAAGGTCTCCCTGGCGACCACCATTTCTACATCACGTTCCTCACCCACGCCGACGGCGTCAACCTGTCGCCGCGCCTGCTCGCGCAGTACCCGAACGAGATGACGATCATCCTGCAGCATCAGTTCTGGGATCTGGTGGTCACCGAAGATCGCTTCGAGGTCGGGCTGTCGTTCGGCAGCATCCCGGAAAAACTCGTGGTGCCGTTTGCCGCGATCAAGGCGTTTCTCGATCCGTCCGTGCAATTCGGCCTCACCTTCGAGACCGGCGACATATCCGCCGCGGCCGCGCCGCCCGCCCCCTCCGCCGCGCCGGCGCCAAAAGACAAGGCGAAGGCCGACAACAAGTCGCAAGAAAGTGTGCAGGACAAGGCGCCTGCAACGACTGAAGACAAGCCGCACGACGGCGAGCACAAACCGAGCGAAGGCGCCGAAGTGGTCCGGCTCGATCGTTTCCGCAAGAAATAGCGTCTTCGCCACAAACGGCCCAGGCAATGGCACGAAGGTCCCGCGCGACGCGACAAAACGCGGTTCGCTTTGAAACCGACAGCTTTGGGCCGATCGCGGTCGCCGCCGACAAGTATTGGGGCGCGCAGACCGAACGCAGCAGGCAGAACTTCCGCATCGGCACCGAGCGCATGCCGCTCGCGATCATTCATGCGCTGGCGCTGGTGAAGCTCGCAGCAGCCGAGACCAACCGCGGTCTCAAGCTGCTCGACAGGCGCCGGACAAACGCGATTGTGCGAGCGGCGCGCGAGGTGCTCGAAGGCAAGTTCGACGATCAGTTTCCGCTCGTCGTCTGGCAGACCGGCTCCGGCACCCAGACCAACATGAACCTCAACGAGGTGATCGCAAACCGCGCCAACCAGCTGCTCGGCGGCAAGCTCGGCGCCAAGGCGCCGGTGCATCCCAACGATCACGTCAACATGAGCCAGTCGTCGAACGACAGCTTCCCGACCGCGATGCACATCGCCGCCGCGCGCGCGATCTCGTCCGAGTTGATCCCCTCGCTCGCCGAGCTCCATCGGGAGCTCAGGAAGAAAGAGCGTGCGTTTGCGAAGATCGTGAAGATCGGCCGCACCCATACCCAGGACGCAACCCCGCTGACACTGGGTCAGGAGTTTTCCGGCTACGCCACGCAGGTGGCACACGGTATCGCGCGGCTGCGCACGGTGCTGCGCGAGCTCTACCCGCTGGCGCAGGGCGGCACGGCGGTCGGCACCGGGCTCAACGCCTCGCCGAAGTTCGCCCGCGCCTTCGCAAAGCGCGTGGCCGCACTGACGCGCCTGCCCTTTGCCAGCGCTCCGAACAAGTTCGAAGCACTCGCCGCACACGACGCCTACGTCTTCGTTCATGGCGCGATCAACTCGGTCGCGACCGGCCTGTTCAAGATCGCCAACGACATCCGCCTGCTCGGCTCGGGACCGCGCTCCGGTCTCGGCGAGCTCATCCTGCCGGAGAACGAGCCCGGCTCGTCGATCATGCCGGGCAAGGTCAATCCGACGCAGTGCGAAGCAATGACGATGGTGTGCTGCCAGGTGTTCGGCAATCATGCCGCGATGACGGTGGCCGCGAGCCAGGGTCATTTCGAGCTGAACGTTTACAAGCCGGTTCTGGCCTACGACATGCTGCAATCGATCCGCCTGCTCGGCGATGCCGCGCGCTCATTCAGCGAGCATTGCATCAAGGACCTGCGCGCCGATGAAAAGCGGATCGCCGAACTGATGCAACGTTCGCTGATGCTGGTTACCGCGCTGGCGCCGAAAATCGGCTACGACAACGCGGCAAAAATCGCCAAGACGGCGCACGCAAACGGCACGACTTTGCGCGAAGAGGCGATACGATTGGGACTTGTTTCCGGAAGAGATTTCGACCGATTGGTGCAGCCGGCGCGGATGACGCGACCTGGGTAACGCCGCGAATTTTCCACCGCCGCTGTCGATATTCGGAAAGCTCGTCGCGCGAAATCACGAAATCGTTCGAAAGACTTAGGGTCCTTCTCTGGCACGCGCCGGTATCATCGTGTAAATGACAAAATTGTGCCGTTGAATTGTATTGCGCTCGACATATTGCGCACTCGAGGGCAGACACACACGACGACACTGCGATGATGGCGCCGCGCTTTTGGTGCGGGGCCGAAATCAGTATGAGGATTGAGTCATCGTGAACTTTTGAGGCGGCTCTCCGGGGGGAGAGTCGGGGCAAAGGCGGTCTAAAAGGCGTGATGGGCGACGTCGTCAATCTCAAGCGATTCAGAAAGAAAGCAGAGCGCGAGCAGGCTGCAAAGCATGCCGACGAGAATCGCGCGCGTCACGGTCGTACCAAATCCGAACGGCAGCGTGACGAAGCAACCGACCGCAAGTTCCAGGACAAGCTGGATCAGCATCGCATTGGCGAGGAGGACCGATGAAGTCGCCAGTGGTGAAGCGTTCGATCGTGGTGGCAGGCCACAAGACCAGTGTGAGTCTCGAGGAAGCGTTCTGGACCAGCATGAAGGAAATTTCGGCGTCGCGCAGCATGACGCTGTCTGACCTCGTCAGCGAGATCGACAAGGGCCGCAAGCAGGGCAACCTGTCGTCGGCGATACGTCTTTACGTGCTCGACTATTTCCGCACCAAGGCCGGCGCCGGGCCGAGCTCACATTCCGAGGGCAAGACCTGGGCGTCGACCTCAGCGACCCGCTGAGTCTCTCTTGCACGGTCTTCGACCGTCGTTCCGGCGATTCTATTGAGTGCCAGGAGTCAGTGCGAGCGGCGGCCGCGCCTTCGGCTGTTGCGGCCGCGCCTGCGGCGCCGGCACCGGCTTGATCTCGACCGGCGGCGGCAGCGGCGGCACGACTGAGCCAGGCTGCGTTGGCGTGGATAATGCCTGCGGCACAGCGTTTCTTGAATTGGTGTGGTGCGGGGAGCGATCGGCGCCGCCATCGGTCGAGGCGCAGGCAGTGCTGGCGACAGTGCCGGCGCATCCGGGGCGCGGTTGGCCTGCGTATTGCGCTCGATCGCCTCGAGCCGCCTGGTCTCGCGATCGACCGCACGCAAGGTCAGCCACGACGACAGCGCGCTCAAGTCCGACGTCCGCGACAATGCGTCGGGCGTGCCGCCGGCCAGCACCTGGATCTCCGGATGCACGCCGCCGATATTCATCGCCGACGACGACGGCGACAGAACGGCGCGGAGGTCGATCTGATCCGCCGTGAGGTCGTATCCGCCGGATACGACAAGCTGCACCACGTTGCCGTTCAGCCGTGTGGCTGCGATCCGCAGCTGGCCGTCCTTCAGCGTGATCGGAAGCTCTGCGGACGCCACAGCCATCGTACCGCCGATCAGCAACGGATCGACGAATGACCTGAGGCGCCGCGACTCCGACAGCTGGCCATCCGTATCGCCGGCGTCGGCCACGACCTGAAAGATGTTCGGATCGACGCCGTTGATGTGCGCGTTCTCGAGCGTCACCGAGCCGCTGCCGGACATCGCCCCGACCAGCGCCGACGCGCTGCGGCCAGCGGCAGCAAAATTGAGTTCGGCAGCGGCGCGTCCGGCCGGCATCGCGAGATTGCGATAGCGCAGCTTCGTGCCGTCGGCGCCGCTCAGCTGCAGATGTCCGGTCACGGCGATGCCGTCCGAATCACGTCGCGTGGCGACGTCGGCCTTCGCCTGTCCGCCCGCGAACGTTCCGCTCGCCGACTGCAGCGTGACCGCGCTGCCATCCGCCTCGATAGTGCCGCTGAGCGGACGAACCTCTCCAAATGGAGAGGTTCCGCGCAGGCTCTGGAATGCAACGCGACCATGCCAGCCCCGCAAAAGACCCTTGCCGAACGGGTCGGTGCCGCTTCGCCCGCCAGTTCCAAGCGCGACGGCGATGATCGACGGGATATCGATCGTGTCGGCCCCGAGTTCACCGTCGACGGCGAGGTCATCGCCGAATTTGACGCCAAGTCGGCCGCGCAGGCGCGATGCGCCGAGCGTGGCATCGAGTCCGGTCAAGGTGACCTTGTTGCCGGCGATATCGACATGCGAAGTCGCCGCAACGATCACCGGCGGGTCGGTGGGGCGCGCGCCGGCGAGCGGCGCAATATCGGCCTTGCGCAATGAAACATTGAGCGCGGCGGTTGGATCGATCTGCCAGGGTTCCGTGGTGCCCTCCACCGTCGCGTCGAGATCGCGGCCAGCGAGCGCCGCCTTCACGGCAATCGGCTTTTGCCAGGCGCCCGACAGCGTCATGTCGAGCGTCGCCGCGCCATTGCCGACCGCAAGCACGTCGTCCAGTCCGAGCGCCGTGATCAGCGTTGCGCCGTGATCAGCCGAGAGTTTTGCCGTTACGGCAAACGGGTTTTGCTTGATGGCATCAAAGTCGATGGCACCGAGGGAGGCGACCGTCGGCGTTGTCGTCGCGTTGATCGAGCCCTTCAGCGCCGGCGAGTTCGAGGTCGAGCGTGGCCCGCAAATTGGCGCGATCACCGCTTGGCCTGTCGAGCGCCAGCGTCAGCCCGAGCCAGACATTGCCGGCGCCGGTCGGCAGCGCGGTGATGCGCCGGGCGAGCTTCGGCCACAGCGGCGTGACCAGCGTGCCGATCTGGTCGAGCGATGACGACGATGTCGAAAGGTTGAGCTGGCCCGCCGCCGAAGCGCGGTCGAACGCGCCGTTGCCCTCGACCATCACGCCATCGGCGTTGCCGATCCTCAAGCGATCGATCGTGATCGCCTTCGGTCCATAGGCCATCTGCAGTTTTACCGGCTTCAGCGTCTGGTCGAATGCGGTGACGCTGCCGACGTCGAGCGCGACGCGCATTTCCTGCGGCAGCTGCGCCGACAAATCGCCAAGCTTCGGCATCAGGGCCGACAGCGCAGTCCAGTCGAGCGCATCGGCGGCAAGCGTCGCATCGAGCTTGCTGACATGATCGGTCGTCGCCAACGCAATGTTGCCGGTCACGTCATGGCCGTCGATCAACGCTTTCAGCGAATTCGACCGCAACACGATCCTGCGCGATCGTCAGCCGGCCCTGCGCCTGGATCGGCTTTTGCGCCAGGTACGGCGCGTCGGTGCGGCCGCGCAGCCAGGCGAACAGCGCGTCCGGTTCGCCACTGTCGAGCGTGACAACGCCGCCAAAATCCGGTGCGCCGTTCAGGTTGGCGATGCGGCCCGACAGCGTGACCGCGGTGGCGCCTGGCGCGCGCAGTTCGAGATGATCGATCAGCCAGTCCTTGCCGTTGCTGCGCAGATCAGCGCCCGCATTCTGGATCGGCCGGCCGCCAAGCATGAGTCAGGTCGCTCGACACCTCGAGCTGTACCGGGATGGGCGGCAGGGGCACTGCTGCGATGAGGTCGCCGATCTGCTCCAGCAATTGCAGCGGCGACTCCGGCGTCACGTTGGCGCGCGCCAGCGCGCGATCGGCATCGAGCTGCCGCGCGGTCAGCACGCCGTGCAGCAGGGGGTAAGCACCGAGCCGGAGATCGGCGATGCCGCCGAGCTTCAGTGCCGCGTCCTCGGGACCGTAACTCAGCTCGACCTGCTCGAACCGCGCCGCCGATGGATCGGTCTTCAGCTTCGAGGTGACTTTCCACGGTGTCTCCAGCGACTTGGTGTCGCCCTGCTTGAGCGCGATCGGCCGGCTGATCGAGAGCGCGCCGTCGAAGCGCGGCACCGCATCGTCAAACGTCAGGCCGCCGTCGAGGTCGGCGGCAATCGCACGCGCGCCGGGGTCGATCGCAAGGTGCAGGCGCAAGCCGGCGCCGTCGATGACGCGGCCGGTCGAGAGCCGGAACGGATACTGAATTGCCCATCGCGACAAAGGTGCCATCGCCTCGGATCACGCCGGCGTTGGTGCGAACGTCGCCCTTGAACGCGACCTCGTCGAACGACACCAGCGTGCGGCTCGCCGCATCCTTGAAGGTCAGCGAGCCCGTGACGTTAAGCCGATCGACCGTGAGCGCGCCGAAATTGAACATGCCGGGGCGCGACGCCCACTCCATGCGGCCGGAGTTGTCAAGGCCGAGATCGACCGCGAGTCCGTTCAACGTCAGCTCGCTGGCGCGCCAGTCGCCGCGCATCAATGAGCTCAGGCTGAACTCGACGTCGAGCTGCGAAACTCTTGCGTTGCTCTCGTCGAAGCGCGCGCCGACATTGACGCCGCGCAGCCGCAGCGACGGCGTCGGCAACAGCCGCGCGTCAATCGCGCCCTCGACCCGCACCGGCAAGCCGATCACCCGCGTCGCTTCCGCCTCGAACTGCGGCCGGAACCGGCTCCAGTCGACGAAGTACGGACCGATCAGGGCCGCCAGCAGCGCAAGGATGAAGGCAATCGCCAGGCCGAGCAGCGTCGTCTGCACGGTGTCTCCGCAATCATTCAGTTGCGGCCAGGCAATGCGGCCGCGGTCACCCCGCCCGACTGGCAATATACCACGTCGAGCGTGGCGAAATGAGACGCGTGACCCTGTCTCTTCGGCGCGGAGACGCTATTTCGGCGGGAATTTGCCCTGGGCGGTCGTGCTGGCCAACACCTTGCCTGACGCATCGAGCGCCTCGATGGTCCAGATATAGAGATGGGTCTCGCCGCCGGGCGGACACGGACCGCGATAGGAAATCGCACCCTGCGCGACCTTGCCGCCGGCGAACGCCACCGTGCCGCCGCCGTGGTTGTAGTCGGGCACGTTCTGGTCGCGCATGGCAAAGCGCAGGTTCGCCGTTCCGGCGGGCGCGCCGCTGATGGTGAACGCCGGCGACGGCCCCGAGCAGGCCGCGATGCCGTTCCAGGAGAATGACGCGGAGATCGCGGATGCGGGGGATGCGAGCGTGAGGAGCGCGAGTATCGTCGTGCCGGGCAGAATTGATTTCATTGCGCGTTCTCCCTTCGGCCGCTCATCCCCGCGGAAGCGGGGAGGTGGATTCACACTCGAAGTGCAACACTTGGGAGAAGACTTCGGCGGGTGTCCTGAAGTCAAGGCACTTGCGTGGAGTGTTGTTATAGGCGGCGGCCAGAGCCTTGAAGCGACTTGATGTGAGGGTTGCGAGGTCGGTCTTGCGCGGCAGGAACCTGCGCATCCGGCCGATCGCATTCTCGATGCCGCCCTTTTGCCAGGGCGAATAGGGATCACAGAAGAAGGTCTCGACGTCGAGCCTGTGTAGCAGGCGGTGGCGAGCGAACTCGGTGCCGTTGTCGAAGGTGACGGTCTGCCGCAGTCGTTGCGGGAGCGCACTGAACAGGCGCGCCAGATGATGAGCGACAAGCTGTGCGGCCTTGCTGGCGAGGCGCATCGCCAGCAGCAGGCGGGACTGGCGCTCATGCACGGTCAGGACCGCCTGGCCGTACTTGGCGAACATCATCAGATCGGCTTCCCAGTGTCCGGGCGTGGACCGATCGTTCACCGCGGGAGGCCGTTCAGCCAAGGAAACACGGCCTTCAATGAAGCTCGCCGAGCTGCTGCGCTTGCGGCCACGGCGCCCCCGTTTGCTCTTGCCGCGCGGCAAGTAGTGGCGCCAGCGATAGTCCTTGGTGCGTTTGATCTCGGCGTAGATGAAGCGGTAGATGGTCTCGTAAGAGATCACCTTGCGGCCTTCGTCGCGGGCGAGCCGGCCGGCGACCTGCTCAGGCGACCAGCCCCTGGCCAGACGCTCAAGCACTGTGCGGCGCAGGAAGGGCTCCCGGGCCAGGCGAGAGCCCTTCCAGCGCCGCTCCTTCGTTCGCTGCTGAGCGTAAGCGGGTTTATATCCGACCCAGCTACCGCGATTGCGCTTCAACTCCCGAGCAATCGTTGATGGCGCGCGATCCAAAGCTGAAGCGATTTGCCGGATCGATTGGCCGGCTTTTTGAAGCTGGGCAATCGTGCATCGGTCTTCCAATGAAAGCTGGCCGTAGCTCCGTCCCATGGCAACACCCCCTCAAGAAGGTGTTGCACTTCGTTTGTGAACTTAGGGGACCCAGTCTTTTGCCACCCAAGCAAAGCTCTTTTCTGGCTCTCTTGGATTCCCGCTTTCGCGGGAATGAGCGGAGGCAGTTACTCGGCCTGCTAACCAACCGGCAGGATCTTCCCGGGGTTAAAGATATTCTGCGGATCGAGCGCCGCCTTTAGCGCGCGCATCGCAGCGACGGCTTCCGGTCCCAGTTCGCGCTCGAGATACTTCTGCTTGCCCTGGCCGATGCCGTGCTCGCCGGTGCAGGTGCCGTCCATCGCCTGCGCGCGCTTGACGAGGCGATCGAGGAAGCCTTCGACGCGACCAAGCTCGTCGGCGTCGCTCGTGTCGCACAGGATCACCACGTGAAAATTGCCGTCGCCGACGTGGCCAACGATTGGCGCCTCGAACCTGTTTTCCTTCAAGTCCCGCTCGGTCTCGACCACACATTCGGCGAGCCGCGAGATCGGCACGCAGACGTCGGTAGCAAGCGTCTCCGCGCCCGGTCGCACGCCGCGCGCGGCCCAATAGGCATCGTGGCGCGCCTGCCACAGCCGGGTGCGATCCTCCGGCCGCGTCGTCCACTCAAAACCCTTTGCGCCGCATTCGTCGGCGATGTCGGCAAAGCTTTGCGATTGCGCTGAGACCTCGGCCTCGGTGCCGTGGAATTCGAGCAGCAACAGCGGCGTCTCCGGTAGCGTCAGTTTCGAATAGGCGTTGCAGGCCCGCACCTGCGCTTCGTTCAAGAGCTCGATGCGGGCCACGGGAATACCGGTCTGGATCGCGAGGATGGTCGCCTTGCAGGCGCCCTCGACAGTTTCGAACGAGCACGCCGCCGCCGCCATCGATTCCGGGATGCCGCGCAGTTTCAGCGTGAGCTCCGAAATAATGCCGAGCGTTCCCTCGGCGCCGATGAACAGATGCGTGAGGTCGTAACCCGCGGAGGTCTTCTTGGCGCGCGTGCCGGTCGTGATGATTTCGCCGTCGCCGCGCACCACCTTCAGCGCCAGCACGTTGTCGCGCATCGTGCCGTAACGCACCGCGTTGGTCCCCGACGCGCGGGTCGCGGCCATGCCGCCGATCGAGGCATCCGCGCCGGGATCGATCGGAAAGAACAGGCCCTGGTCGCGCAGATGCTCGTTGAGCAGTTTTCGCGTCACGCCGGGCTCGATCACGCAGTCGAGGTCCTCGGCATGCACGGCCAGCACGCGGTTCATGTCGCGCAGATCAATGCAGACGCCGCCGGCCGGCGCGTTGACCTGCCCTTCGAGCGAGGTGCCGGTGCCGAATGCGATGACCGGCACCTTGTGCGCGGCGCAAATCCGCACGACGTCCTGGATGTCCTTCGTCTCCTGCGCCATCACCACGGCATCGGGCGGCTGCGGCTTCAACCAGGTCGTGGTGTGGGCGTGCTGATCGCGCACGGCTTGCGAGGTGACCAGGCGATTGCCAAAACGCGCCGCGAGTTGTTCGATCGTCGCCGCCAGCGCCTGCGGCGCGGGGCGGGCCAAGTCTTTCACCTCGAACAGCGACACGTTTTTCTCCCGGCGGGGCTGTTTTGCCACGCAAATAGCTATTGTCGGGCTGAGCGTGTCAAAGGATATTTGGATTCGAGCGCGGCGGAAATCCGCAAAAAGAACCATCGCTTAGACCACGCCGGCCGCGCAAGGGAACACATTGAAATGTCCGAAACTGCCACCGCCCTGCCGCCGCTCGCGCTCGAACCAAAACCGTTCGTCTGCAAGGCGATCCCGATCGAGCCATCATGGATCGACTACAACGGCCATCTCAACATGGCCTATTACAATGTGCTGTTCGACCGCTCGCTCGACCAGTTCTTCGACATGCTCGGCGTCGGTTGGCAATATCTGAAGGAGCGCAACGGCTCGACCATGACGGCGGAGTGCCACGTCCGCTATCTGCGCGAGGTCAAGCTCGGCGATCCCGTCAACGTTTCCGTGCTGATCGTCGCTGCCGACGAAAAGCGCATCCACTACTTCGAGGAGCTGCGCCACGCGACCGAAGGCTGGGTGTCGGCGACCTCGGAGAACATGACGCTGCACGTCGACATGAATGTCCGCCGCGTCGCACCCTTCCCGCCCGATATTCTCGCCCGCGTGCAAGCTGTCGCCGCAGCACATGCAAAAGCGCCGCGCCCCGATGGCGTCGGCCGCCGCATCACGATGCCGGAGAAGAAGAAGTGAAGCGTTGGGTAAGCGTCGTCCCCGCGTTCGCGGGGACGACGCTGCAATAGCGGTTAGAGCCTGCGCCCGCGCGCGAGGCCGACGATCGCCGAGACCAGGAACAGGACAACCGCGATAAAGAAGATCACTTTTGCGATTTCGATCGACACGCCGGCGATGCCGCCGAAGCCCAGGATCGCCGCGATCAACGCGACGATCAGAAACGTAATAACCCAGCCAAGCATGGTGCCATTCCTCGTGCTGTTTTGCTGCGGGTCGACCCGCTCATGCCGGAAATAAGCTGCGGCTGAAACCAAGGTTCCACGCGCTCAGCCGTTCACAATTCGCAGCGAACGTGCAAATCACCGGAACAAATCGGCAGCTCCCGGCCCGCCGATAACCCCGAAGGCGCACGGCATAAGCTGTTGCCAGCGGCTGTCGAATGGCTCAGTTAGAGCCTATATCTGGAGCCGCCCAACCAGGATTCGCATGAACGAGCCACGCAAACTGCCCGGCGGTGTAGCGCCCGAATACCGGCCCGCCGAGGGCGGCATTGCCGCGCGGGCGCGCGCGCAGTTCACGCCGGCGTATCTCGACGGCCTCAACCCGGAGCAGCGCGAGGCGGTCGAGACGCTCGACGGCCCCGTGCTGGTGCTGGCCGGCGCCGGCACCGGCAAGACCCGCGTGCTGACCACGCGCATCGCCCACATCCTCTCCACCGGCAGCGCGCGCCCGCACGAAATTCTCGCCGTCACCTTCACCAACAAGGCCGCGCGCGAGATGAAGATGCGGGTCGGCCAGCTGGTCGGCCAGGCGGTCGAAGGCATGCCGTGGCTCGGCACCTTCCATGCGATCGGCGGCCGCATCCTGCGCTATCACGCCGAGCTGGTCGGGTTGAAATCGAACTTTACCGTGCTCGACGTCGACGACCAGGTGCGGCTGTTGAAGCAGCTGCTGCAGGCCGAGGACATCGACGAGAAGCGCTGGCCGGCGCGTGTCCTTGCGCAGCTGATCGACAGCTGGAAGAACCGCGGCCTCGCGCCGAGCCAGGTGCCGGCGGGCGAAGCCGGCGTGTTCGCCAACGGCAAGGGCGGCAAGCTCTACGCCGCCTACCAGGAACGGCTGAAGACGCTGAACGCCGCCGACTTCGGCGATCTCCTGCTGGAAAACCTCCGCCTGTTCCGCGAGCACCCGGACGTGCTCCGGCAATTCCAGCAGCGCTTCAAGTTCATCCTGGTCGACGAATATCAGGACACCAACGTCGCGCAGTATCTCTGGCTGCGGCTGCTGTCCCAGGCGCCAAGTGTAACCAAACCCGTCATTCCGGAAGCCGCACAGCGGCTGTCCGCAGATCCATAACCCCGGCGCTGCTGAAACAAGCGATGCAGGGGGTATGGATCTCCGCGGCTCGCACCTGACGGTGCGCCCCGGAATGACGAAGCAAGTGTTTCCCTCCGGTCGCACAGCCCCACGTCAAAAACATCTGCTGCGTCGGCGACGACGACCAGTCGATCTATGGCTGGCGCGGCGCCGAGGTCGACAACATCCTGCGCTTCGAGCACGATTTTCCCGGCGCAAAAATCATCCGGCTGGAACGCAACTACCGCTCGACCGGCCATATCCTGGCCGCCGCCTCCTACCTGATCGCGCACAATGAAGGTCGCCTCGGCAAGACGCTGCGCACCGAGGACGTCGACGGCGAGAAGGTCACCGTCACCGGTGCCTGGGATTCGGAAGAAGAAGCCCGCGGCATCGGCGAGGAGATCGAGCAGCTGCAGCGCAAGGGCGAACCGCTGAACGAGATCGCCATTCTGGTGCGCGCCTCGTTCCAGATGCGCGAGTTCGAAGATCGCTTCGTCACACTTGGCCTGCCCTATCGCGTGATCGGCGGTCCCAGGTTCTACGAGCGCGCCGAAATCCGCGACGCTCTTGCATATCTTCGGGTCGTCAACTCGCCGGCCGACGACCTCGCCTTCGAGCGCATCGTCAACGTGCCGAAGCGCGGCCTCGGCGACGCGACGGTCCAGCTGCTGCACGACCACGCCCGCAAACGCAAGATACCGCTGTTCGACGCCGCGCGCGCGGTGATCGAGACCGACGAGCTGAAGCCGAAGGCGCGCAGCGGCTTGCGCGGCGTGATCGAGAGTTTCGATCGCTGGCGCAATCAGGCCACCGCGCTGCATCACACCGAGCTTGCCGAAATCATTCTCGACGAGAGCGGCTACACCGAGATGTGGCAGAAGGACCGTTCCGCCGACGCGCAGGGCCGGCTCGACAACCTGAAAGAACTGGTGCGCTCGATGGAGGAGTTCGAGAACCTGCAAGGTTTTCTCGAGCACATCGCGCTGGTCATGGATCGCGAGGACGGCGCGCTCGACGACGCGGTCTCGGTGATGACACTGCATTCGGCCAAGGGGCTGGAGTTCGACACCGTGTTCCTGCCCGGCTGGGAGGAAGGCCTGTTCCCGAGCCAGCGCACGCTCGACGATCAGGGCCGTGCTGGTCTGGAGGAAGAGCGCCGCCTTGCCCATGTCGGCCTGACCCGCGCACGCCGTCGCGCAAAAATCTATTTCGCCACCAACCGCCGCATTCACGGCACCTGGTCGACCACAATCCCCTCGCGCTTCCTCGACGACCTGCCCGGCGCCAATGTCGAGGTCACGGAGTCGAAGGGCGGCAGCGGCTGGGGCGGCTCCGGCGGCTATGGTCCCTCGCGCTTCGACAATCTCGAAGCGTTCTCGTCGAGCTACGGCACGCCGGGCTGGCAGCGCGCCCAGGCCAACAAGGCCCGCGGCCAGAAGCGCGGCGGTTTTGAGGAAGACAACAACACGCGCTATGACTTCGACGACAGCCGCGATCGCTACGGCAACGCGTCGCCGCGCGGCGGCCGCAATGCAGGCTTCGGCAGCAAGCGCAACAAGATACCGCTCACCATCGAAGGCGAGCTGGTCGCCAAGAGCACCGGAACGCAGTCCGACTTCTCCAGCGGCGACCGCGTATTTCACCAGAAATTCGGCTACGGCCAGGTCAGCCAGGTCGACGGCAACAAGCTGGTCATTCAGTTCGACAAGGCCGGCGAAAAGCGTGTGGTGGATTCGTTCGTGGAAAGGGCGTGAGAGGTGCGGGCCTACGCGATGACGACCGTTCTGTTCACATCGAGCGGATGATCGATCAGCGGCTGCACGCGCGCGAGGAAGCGCACGGTGTGCGGCAGCGTCGCATGCAGGTCGAACGCCGTCTCGTCGACCCAGCGGGAGTGGATGAAGAACAGTCTTGGGTCGCGCACTGAGCGATAGGGCGCAATCGCAACGCAGCCCGGTTCGATCTCCCGCGTGATTGAGGTGACTTCGCGCAGCGCTGCTTCAACCGCAGCCTCCTGCCCGTCGCGCGCGCGGAAGCGGGCGAAGATCACGAACTCCATGGACGCACTCCTTCGCTCGAGCCTCGCAGGCTGGGAGCGCCGCGCGTCAGAAGTTGTCAGCAACAGTTGATATCCGTTCGTCGCCGCGGACGCGGGGACCCAGCCTTTGCCAAGACCAGCGTCTTCTCCAATCGCCCCTGGATTTCCGCTTTCGCGGGAATGAACGGATTGGAAATCAGCTACGCGCCTTGGTTGTTTGCGCTTCTTTCGCCTTGTCCGCCTTCAGCGCCTCGAGTGTCGCGGCGTTGACGCAGAAGCTGCGATAGGTCGTGGGCGCGATGCCGGCGTCGAGGGCGTGCTGGCAAGTGCCTGTCGTCTCGCACAGGCTGCACAGCCGCTGCATGTCGCGCAGGATCGCGGGCTCGGCGCGCTTCAGCGCCGCCTCGTCGACGCCGAGCGCGCGCAGCATCCCGGAGAGCTGTTCGGGGTCGTGACCAGCCTCGACCATCCGTTCGAGCTCGTTCGAGCTGACGCCGATGTCGTGGGCGAGGCGACCGACCTCGTCGGGGCTCATGGCCTCGAGCTCGGCGCGTTCGCGGCGGTGCCTGATCCAGTCGGAGAAGATATGCATGTTCATCGTGGCCTCCCGCGGAGTTGCGGACGATGAACAGGCTAGCGAGCGCCCAAGACTGCGCGTTGCGCTGGATCAAACCGGCAGCGAGCCGCCTCGCATCGTCAGCCCGGGGTCCAGTAGCGCCATTTGTAGTGGTAGGGCCGGAGATAGCTGTGGCTCTCGGGGTACCAGTCCTTCGGACGCTGCGACGTGGCCGACGGCAGCGGGTCAGACACGGCATTGGCCGTCGCGGCACCGGCCGCCTTCCCCACGGTCGCCGCGCCCCGGAGCGAGCCGGTCGTCATCTCGAGGCTCGCCTTTGGGGCAACGCTATCATTGGCGGCGCGCAGGCTGGCCGGCGCGGCGGCGGCCATGGTCGTCACCATGGTCGTCGCTATCGTCGTTATCCTTGTTGTCATCTTGGCCGGCACCACCGGCGTGGCGACCTCAGATGGATTGGCGGGGGCCGGCTTGCCCTTGCCTCTTGCGTCGGCGGCACCGGGCAGGCCCAGGAAGATGATCGAGACGATGGCTGAGATGACCGCAAGCAGCAGACACCGCTGCGCCGGGATGCGATCCCGCGACGGGGTGATGGCGACTAGGTTTCTCATGGGACGACCGACGGTGAGCTACACGCCGATTTACAATGCAAGAATGACACCAATGTTGCGGTCAGTACAAATGAAATTTGGTCGCAGGCTTTTTGAAGTCTGTGGAGCGCCGGTCTCGCGACGGGACGGCGTCGGTTTGGTGGTCGGCGGGAGTGGCGGTCTGCGGACGCAGGCGCCAACGTCAAAAAGGCATAATCGGACCGGATCACTATCGAGTTAACGCGGCGGGCCAGTCGGTTTCCCGACAACGACACGGTGCAGTTTGAGCAATCCACCGCGTTGAACCTCAGGCTGCATTCACCACACTCCTGAACGCGGGTTGACCAGCAAGTGACTGGAACCCAAATAGGATTCTCGAACTTATAGTGTTGGACCTATCAAAGACGGGCGATCAGGCGGCAGGCAAAGGCGACAAGTTCATGCGTAACCCTCTTCGGCATCACACCCTCGTAAAACTAATCAAGCTCCCGCTCGGTATCGCGATCCTGATCGCCGCGGCCGGTGCGGCCAACGCCGCGGTCCAAGTCACCATCGACAAGAACACCCAGACCATGGATGTCGCGGTCGACGGCGTGCACCGGTGGACTTGGCCGGTCTCGACCGGCGTTCCGTCCCACGAGACCCCGAACGGCACCTTCCGGGCCTTCCGCATGGAGGCCGACCACTTCTCCAAGGAGTGGGACGACGCGCCGATGCCGCATTCGATCTTCTTCACCAAGATCGGCCACGCCATTCACGGCACCGACGCCGCCCGCAACCTCGGCAATCCGGCGTCGCACGGCTGTGTCCGGCTGTCGAAGGACAACGCCGCGAAGCTCTATGAGCTGGTCGAGCAGCAGGGCGTGCTGAACACCACGGTGACGCTGACCGGCTCGTCGCAGATCGCGCTCGCGCGAGGCCGCCAGAACATCAACGTCGCCAGCGCGGCCAACCCGCCGCAGGCGCAGCAGCCGCTCGGTCTCAGTCCCGGTGGCGTGCAGCAGCCGGTCGACGATCCCGCCGCCGACCCGTATGACTATCAGCGCCAGCCGGCGCCGCAGGGCTACCAGCAGAATTACGGCGCGCCGTCGGGCTATGTCCGGCCATCAGGCTATGTTGGCCGGACCTACCAAAGCGGCTACGCCCAGCAAGGTTATGCGCAGCAGCAGCCCTATCCGCAGCAGGGCGATGCCTATTCCCAGGGCGGCTCCTACGCGCAGCCAACCTACAGCGGGCAGGCTTACCCGAACTACCCCGGCTACAACCGTGGCCCGGCGAGCGGGTACTACTACGGGAATTAGCCAAGAGCCGGCCCCAACGAATGACTCTGTCATGCCCCGCTTCAAGCGGGGCATCCAGTACCCGCAGCGCCGGTGAGACTCTCGGACGGCAGGGGTTACTGGATCGCCCGGTTAAACCGGGCGATGACAACGGAGGGGCTCAAGCAGCCGGTTACTTCGCCGCCTTCGGCGCGGGCTCCGAGCCCGCGGCGCGCAGGTACATTTCGCTCGCCGGCGGGGTCGCGCTCTTGTGCGCGTGGCGCTTCAACGACGATTTCTTGGCAGGCTTGGCGTCGGGCGTCGCGGTCTGAGCGATCGCGGCAGTGCCGACGGCAAACAGCGCTG
Organism: uncultured Alphaproteobacteria bacterium; assembly: GCA_963763485.1. Taxonomy (GTDB): domain Bacteria; phylum Pseudomonadota; class Alphaproteobacteria; order Rhizobiales; family Xanthobacteraceae; genus CAWCKS01. The sequence goes on from CAVXOW010000006.1 coordinate 944,044, forward strand.
CCGTTGCGAGCGCGATCAAAGTGCGAACTTTGCTAGTCATCGAATGGTCCTCCATGATTGATTGACGGCGTCACTGCTCGCCGTCGCGCAGCCGGCGCCACACCGCGCCGAACACGTTCGAATAATCGTCGGTCCAGACCCGCTGGGTCTCCTCGTACTCGGTGAGCTCCCACTTGTCACTCGAAGCCAACGCCCCGACGTCGGCCTCGTCGCGGGCGCAAACCACCACCGAGGTCGGGAAAATGTAATCGTCGTCGCGCCCCGAATCCTCGCTGTAGACCCAGCTCTTGAGGTCGTTGGCGTCGGCGATGCCGACCACGACGCTGGACAATTCGAGATTGCGGTTCGAGACGTGCATCACGACAGCGCCATGCGGCGCCAGCTTCTGCTCGTAGATCGCCATCGCCTCTTCGGTCGCCAGATGAATCGGGATCGCGTCCGACGAATAGGCGTCGACGATGATGAGGTCATAGACGTGGTCGGGCTCCTTGGCGAAGGTCAGCCGCGCGTCGCCCATCACCGGTTTCAGATCCGGCTCGCACGACTGGATGAAGGTGAAATATTTCGGATCCTTCGCGGTATCGACCATGCTCTGGTCGATCTCGAAGAATTTCCATTCCTCGTCACCCTTGCGCTGGCAGGTCAGCGTGCCCGCGCCGAGCCCGATCACGGCGACGCGGAGCGGCGCACCCTTGCGCTCACGCACCGCCGTGATCGCCTGCCCGATGCCGCCGGAGTCATGATAGTAGGTGATCGGCTCCGGCCGCCCCGTGACGGGCGAACCGTCGGCGTTACGCACCATCTGCGCGCCATGAATGGTGGTGCCGTGCAGCAGCACGTGATAGCGGCCGTCGGCGGTCTCCTGGATCTTGTGCACGCCGAAGAAGCTGCGCACGGTGTCGATGTGGCCCTCCTCGGTCGGATAGTAGCGCACCACGGCGAAGGCGATCGCCACCAGGGCGGCGACGCTCCAGCGATTGGCGCGCAACACCACCGCCGAGATCGCCGAGGCCGCGCCCAACCCCGCGGCAACGGACAGCACGTTGGTTTCCAGCCAGGCTTCGCTCCTGCCGCCGAGCCAGTGCACGACGCCGATCGCAATTGCGACCAGCGCCACCAGGACCCAGCCGAGCCACGCTACCTGCTTCATCCGCGGCGACAGATCTTCCGGCGGCCGGCACAGCGCCGCGAACACCACCAGGATCGGGTACTCGGCGATCCACGAGAAGGTGAACGGTGCGACAAGGCCGGCGAACAGCCCGCCGATCATGCCGCCGAGCGACAGCGCGACATAGAAGCCGGTGAGGAATTGCGGTGCCGGGCGCTGCCGCGCCAGCTCGCCATGACAACCCATCGCGATGACGAAGAAGCACAGCAAATGCCCGCCGAGCGTCACCAGCAGGTTGTGCTCGCCACTCCACGCCAGCAGGTAGATCACGCCGGCCACGGCAAGCGGTTGTACCAGCAGCACGAAACGATGCGGGACCAGCGGCTTCTGCTGGAACACCAGCACCCAGGTCAAAAGATAGAGCGAGAGCGGCAGCACCCAGAGCAGCGGCGCCGCAGCGACGTCGGTCGAGATGTGCGCGGTAACCGCGACCAGCAGACCCGACGGGATCGCGGCGAGAAACACCCAGCGGCCCCACTGCGGCCACGTCGGTGCTGCGGCCTGCATGGTCTCGCCGCGCAGCTCTGCGACCTCGACCGGCGGCGACTTCAGCATCACCACGCCGCAGCAGGCGATCAGCACGATCAGAACAACATAACCGCCGGTCCAGATCAGGTTCTGCTGGCGCAGCGTCAGCAGCGGCTCGATCAAGACCGGATAGGACAACAGCGCCAGAAAACTGCCGATGTTCGAGGAGGCATAGAGGAAGTAAGGATCGGCGCCATCGGGATGTCCGGTGCGAACGAACCAGGCCTGCAGCAGCGGGTTGTTGGCGGCGAGCGCGAAGAACGGCAACCCGATGGAGACGGCGAACAGCCCGAACACCCATAGCGCGGTTCCGCTCGACGGCGGCTCGCCCCAGCCGCCCGCGATCGACAGCGGCAACGTCAGCACGGCGATCACCAGCAAGACGAGATGGATTGCAAGCGGCGCCACGCGATTGGAGAGCTTCATCAGGAAGTGCGCATAGGCGTAGCCGGCGAGCAGCAGCGACTGGAAGAACGCCATCGCGACCGACCACACCGCCGGCGAACCGCCCAGCCGCGGCAGCACCATCTTGGTGAACAGCGGCTGCACCGAGAACAGCAGCAGGGCACTCAGGAAAATGGCGCATGTATAGACGACGAGCGTGAGAAGATTCCGCCTCGCCGTGGACGCGGCGGCGTCGTCTTGCAGCGATGTTGCAGTCATGCAGCGGGGACTTCGCAAGTCAAAGGCGGCCAACCCGCCGGGGCGGCCGATTGGACCACAGCTGAACAGCGCGGGCAACGCGCGGAAAATTGATTTAGAGCATGATCCGGAAAAGCATGCCCTCGACTTGATCGGGGGTGGGTACCGGTTTTCCGATAAGATCTGCTCAATCAACAATAACCTCTATAATTCGGAGGGAGTTGCTGCCAGGCGAAGCTGTTCCACGACATGTCCGACTACGACGTCCTTATCATCGGCGGAGGCCACAACGGCCTCACCTGCGCAGCCTATCTCGCGATGGCGGGCTTGCGCGTAAAAGTGCTGGAGCGTCGCAAGGTGGTCGGCGGCGCCGCGGTGACCGAGGAGTTCGCGCCGGGCTTCCGCAATTCGGTCGCCGCCTACACCGTCAGTCTGCTCAATCCGAAGGTGATCGCCGACTTACGGCTGCACGATCACGGGCTGAAGATCGTCGAACGCCGCGCACAGAATTTTCTTCCCGCGCCCGACGGCCGCTACCTGCTGACCGGCGAAGGCCGCACGCAAAACTCGATCGCGCAGCTCAGCAACGCCGACGTCGACAACTATGCCGGGTTCACCGCGGAGCTGGAACACATCGCCAATGTGCTGCGCGAGCTCGTGCTGCAGGCGCCGCCCAATCTGACCGAAGGCCTTTCGCTCGCGAGCCTGCACGAAGGTTTGCAGGCGATGCGCACCGCGGGCGTGCTGCGCCGGCTGCCGCTCGAGCAGCAGCGATCGCTACTCGACCTGTTCACGCGCTCGGCCGGCGAAATGCTCGATGAGCAATTCGAGAGCGACCTCGTCAAGGCGGTGTTCGGTTTCGACGCGATCGTCGGCAATTTTGCGAGCCCGTACACACCCGGCTCGGCCTATGTGATGCTGCATCACGCCTTCGGCGAGGTGAACGGCAAGAAGGGCGTGTGGGGTCACGCCATCGGCGGCATGGGCGCGATCACGCAGGCGATGGCGGCGGCGGCGCGCGCCCACGGCGCGGAGATCGAGACCGACGCTGGGGTGAGCGAAGTGATCATCGAACGCGATCGCGTCCGTGGGGTCACGCTCGCCGACGGCCGGCAGATCCGCGCCGGCAAGGTCGCCGCCAACGTCAATCTGAAGCTGCTGTACACGACGATGCTGCCGTCAGCTGCGCTGCCCGAGGATTTCCTGAAGCGCATGCAGCGCTGGCGCAACGGGTCCGGCACCTTCCGCATCAATGTCGCGCTGTCCGCCCTGCCCTCGTTCACGGCGCTGCCGGGGCCCGGCGATCACCTGACCGCCGGCATCATCATCGCCCCGAGCCTCGGCTACATGGACCGCGCCTGGCAGGACGCGCGCCAGCACGGCTGGAGCCGCGAGCCCGTTGTCGAAGTGCTGATCCCCTCGACCCTCGATGACTCCCTGGCGCCGCCGGGACAGCACGTGGCGAGCCTGTTCTGCCAGCACGTCGCACCGGAACTGCCCGACGGGAGGTCTTGGGATGCGTGTCGCGACGAGGTCGCTGACCTCATGGTCGCGACGGTCGACCGTTACGCCCCCGGCTTCGCCGCGAGCGTGATCGGCCGGCAGGCGCTGTCGCCGCTCGACCTCGAGCGCGAGTTCGGCCTCTTGGGCGGCGACATCTTTCACGGCGCACTGACGCTGAACCAGCTGTTCTCGGCGCGGCCGATGCTCGGCCACGCCGACTATCGCGGCCCGATCCGCGGGCTCTACCACTGCGGGGCCGGCGCGCATCCCGGCGGCGGTGTCACCGGAGCGCCCGGCCACAACGCGGCGCAGGCGATCTTGAGCGACCACCGCGGGCTGTTCGCACGGCGCTAGTGTTTGTCCGGCTAAATTCGGCTGGCGGCATCATGGTTTACAATGTGTAAACGGGTGCAAAATCGCCACTTAAGCTATTGAAAAGTCGTGGTGAGGAAGTGCACAAGCCGGGTGCAACTCTGTGGATAACCTTTCCTTAACCATGCGGAAGAGGCTGTGGAAAAGTCGGGTGAGATGACCGGGATAACCTGTGCGCGGCTCACGCTCGCCGACGAGGCCGCGGCGCGCCGCATCGCCGACGTCCTGACCGAGAGTTTTGACGACAACGATGCCGCGGTTGCCGCCTTCGAGAACGACAGCCGCGGCTGGGACATCACCGTTCATTTCGCAGCGCCGCCCGATCAAGCCGCGGTGCGCGACCTCGTCGCGCTTGCCGCTAATCGTGCGACCGCCGACGCCGTTACCTTTGCTCCGGTCGAGGACAAGGACTGGGTCCGCGCCAGCCTGGACGCGCTGGCACCGGTCCGGGCCGGCCGGTTCGTGGTTCACGGCAGCCATGACCGCGACCGCATCCCGACCAACAAGATCGGCATCGAGATCGAGGCCGCGCTGGCCTTTGGCACCGGCCATCACGGCACGACCCGCGGCTGTCTCCTCTTGCTCGACGAGGTGCTGCGGCGGAGGAAGCCAAGGCGGATCCTGGACCTCGGCACCGGAACCGGCGTGCTTGCCATCGCCGCGGCGAAGGCGTTGCGCCGGAAGATTCTTGCCGGTGACATCGACCGCCGAGCGGTCGAGGCGGCACGCGACAACGCGCGGATGAACGGCACGGGCCCTTGGGTCGAGGTCGTGTTCGCGAAGGGATTTGCAGCGCCAGCGTTCAGGGCGCAGGCGTTCGACCTGATGCTGGCGAATATTCTGGCCAATCCACTGAAGGCGCTGGCGCTGCCGATGCGGCAACATCTTGCTCCGGATGCGGCCGTCATCCTATCGGGGCTGTTGCAGGCTCAGGCCAATGGCGTGATCGCGGCCTATCGGTCGGTCGGAATGGTGCTGGTCAGGCGAATCGAGCAGGAAGGCTGGACCAGCCTGCTGTTGCGGAGAAATTGACTTGGGCCTAAGCGCCCGTTGGCTTGCGTGACTTCGGGCGAGCGGAGCGACGCGGGTCCGCAGAGCGTAAACGCAGCACCACAAGCCGATCAACCAGTCGCGCAAAACGTCCGCGAGGTTTTGCGGCAGCAGCGGCGGTCGGTCCGACGATCCGCGGCGGCGCCGGGATTTTCTCGAATGAAAAGGCAGGCACGGTGATCCCCTCGTCGTTGAGTTGGAACACCCTTGGAAATTTCCATCCCTGGAATTTTTTAAGATACTAGCGCCGAGTCCGTCTCGCTGCCAAGTGCTGCATTGCAGAATTATGAAGGAAGCCAAGGTCGACACGACTGTATGCAGGTTATGCCCGTTCTTGCTTTCGTTCGGGGCGGCTGTGCGTGAGACTTGAGCAACACCAGGAGCAAGGAACGCGATGTTTGAAGCGCATTTCCAGGATTTTGAGGATCCCGACGCCGGCACCCTGATGCCGGCGCGGCTCGCCGCGTTCCGCGAAGAGCTTATCCGCCGCAACCTCACCGGGTTCCTCGTGCCGCGGGCCGACAGCCAGCAGAACGAATACGTGCCGCCGTCGGAGGAACGCCTCGCCTGGCTCACCGGATTCACCGGTTCGGCGGGCCTGGCGCTGCCGCAGCGTCGACCGCGCCACGCTGTTCGTCGATGGCCGCTACACGCTGCAGGCTGCGCAGCAGGTCGACGCCTCGGCCTGGAAGGTGGAATCACTGGCCGACCCGCCGCCGGAGATCTGGCTCGCCACCAATCTGAAGGCGGGCGATCGCATCGGTTACGATCCCTGGCTGCACACCACGGCTGCGATCGAGCGGCTCGAAGCCGCGTGCGCCAAGGCCGGCGCGGAGCTGGTACCGGTCGCGAGCAACCCGGTTGACGCGGTCTGGCACGACCGGCCATCACCCCCGCTTGGCCAAGTGAGCGTGCATGACCAAAAGCTCGCCGGCGTGGGCGAGACCGCGAAGCTGGAAAAAATTCGCAGCGAACTCGGCAAGCTGAAGGCCGACGCGCTTGTGGTGTCGGACCCGCATGCGGTGGCCTGGACCTTCAACATCCGCGGCGCCGACGTCGCACACACGCCACTGCCGCTGGCTTACGCCCTCGTGCCGAAGGAGGGCCGTCCGACCGTTTTCATCGACGACCGAAAACTGTCGAACAGCGTGCGCGATCATCTCGAACGTTCGGCCACCGTGGTGGCGCCGGAGCGCTTGACCGATGACATCGCCGCCATCGCGTCAACCGGCGCTTCAATCGCGCTCGATGCCGCGACTGCTGCCGACGCGCTGACGCGGCTCATCACCTCGGCCGGCGGCAAACCGGTGCGCGGCGCCGATCCGCTCGCACTGTTGAAGGCGGTGAAGAACCCGACTGAAATCGCTGGCACCCGCACCGCGCACGCGCGCGATGCTGTCGCCCTCGCCCGCTTCCTGTTCTGGGTCGATCGCGAGGCGCCCAGCGGCAACATCACCGAGATCGACGCCGTCGAAGCACTGGAAACGTTCCGCCGCGAGACCGGCGCGCTGAAGGACGTGTCGTTCCCGACCATCTCCGGCAGCGGACCAAACGGCGCGATCGTGCATTACCGCGTCACCCGCAAGACCAACCGCCGCGTCAATCCGGGCGAGCTGCTCCTGATCGATTCCGGCGCACAGTACCAGGACGGCACCACCGACGTGACGCGGACCATTGCAGTCGGTACGCCGACGGCGGAGATGCGCGACCGCTTCACCCGCGTGCTGCGCGGCCACATCGCGATCGCACGCGCGGTGTTTCCGGATGGCACCACCGGCGCACAGATCGATTCCTTCGCGCGGCAGTTTCTATGGCAAGCAGGTCTCGATTTCGAGCATGGCACCGGCCACGGCGTCGGCAGCTATCTCTCGGTGCACGAAGGCCCGGCGCGGATCTCAAAACTCGGCACCACGCCGCTGAAGCGCGGCATGATCCTGTCGAACGAACCCGGCTACTACAAGACGGGCGCCTATGGCATCCGCATCGAGAACCTGGAGCTTGTCGTGCCGGCTGAGATTCCCGGCGCGGAGAAGCCGATCAACAAATTCGAGACACTGACCTTCGCGCCGATCGATCGCCGCCTGATCGACGTGACGCTGATGGCCCCGGGCGAGGTGGAGTGGCTCGACGCCTATCATGCGAAGGTGCGCGAGGTGGTCGCAGGTGCGCTCGATGAGCCGACGCGGGCATGGCTGGAGGGGGCGACGAGGCCGCTTAGCTAATGCCTCTTATCGCTTGTCCCCGCGGAAGCGGGGACCCAGTCTTTGCCGAACAACCAAGCTCCGTCGACGACCTCTGGATTCCCACCTACGCGGGAATGAGCGGATGACAACTACCCCGCCCCCACCAGCTTGAACCAGTCGTCTTCGCTCACGACCTGCACGCCGAATTTCTGCGCGTCCTTCAGTTTTGAGCCGGCGCCGGGGCCGGCAACGACGAGGTCGGTTTTCTTCGACACTGAGCCCGAGACCTTGGCGCCGTAGCGCTCGGCCATCGCCTTGGCCTCGTCGCGCGTCATGCGCTCGAGCGAACCGGTGAACACGACCGTCTTGCCGGCGACCTTGCTGTCGGTCTTCGGCTTCTCGGCGTCCTCGATCGTCAGGTGTTTGGTCAGGCGCTCGACGATGCCGCGGTTGTGGCTCTCGCCGAAATAGGCCTTGATCGCCTCGATCACGGTCTCACCGATCTGGTCGAGCGCGTCCATTTCGGCCATCGCTTCCTCGTCACCCTTCGCGACCTTGAGGCAGGCGTCATGAAAGGCGTCCCACGAGCCATAGCCGCGCGCCAGCGCCAGCGCCGTGGTCTCGCCGACATGTCGGATGCCGAGGCCGAAGATCACGCGGTCGAGTGCGATGGTGCGACGGCGATTGATCGCGTCGAACAGGTTGCGCACCGAGGTCTCGCCGTAGCCCTCCTCCTCCTCGAGCTTGATCTTCCTGTTGCGCTGTTCGAGCGTGAAGATGTCGCCAGGCTCCCTCACCCACTCCTTCTCGAAGAACATCTCGAGCTGCTTCTCGCCGAGCCCGTCGATGTCGAAGGCGCGCCGCGACACGAACAGCTTCAGGTGCTCGATCTTCTGGAACGGACAGGCGAACTCGCCGGAGCAACGCGCGCGCGAGCCCTCCTCGCCGGTCGCTGTGGTCTCGCGCACCACCGCGGTGTGCAGCGGGCACGGGCACTTCGTCGGGAACTTGTAAGGCTTCGAATCCTTCGGCCGCTTCTCGATCACGACATCGACGATCTGCGGAATCACGTCGCCAGCGCGCTGCACGATCACGGTGTCGCCGCGCCGGATGTCCTTTCCGCCGCGCAGCGGCTCGCCGTCGCCGCCGATGCCCTTGATGTAATCCTCGTTATGCAGCGTGACGTTCTGCACGATGACGCCGCCGACACCGACCGGCTCCAGCTTGCCGACCGGCGCCAGCGTACCAGTGCGGCCGACCTGGATCTCGATGTCGTTCAGTACGGTCGGCGCCTGCTCCGCGGCGAACTTGTGGGCGATGCCCCAGCGCGGCTCACGGCCGGCAAAGCCGAGTCGCTGCTGCCAGTCGATGCGGTCGACCTTGTAGACCACGCCGTCGATGTCGTAGTCGAGTTTTGCGCGTCGCTCTTCGATGGCGCGGTGAAACGCGATCAGTTCATCAACGGAATGGCAGAGTTTGGTCAGCGGGTTGGTGGTGAAGCCGCAGGCCTCGAACCACTTGATCATGCCGTGCTGGCTGTCGGACGGCATCTCGCTGATCTCGCCCCAGGCGTAGGCGAAGAAGCCGAGCGGCCGCGACGCGGTTACCGCTGGATCCTTCTGGCGCAGCGAGCCTGCCGCGGAGTTGCGCGGGTTGACGAACAGCTTGCCGCCGGCCTGCTGCTGCCGCTCGTTGAGCTTCAGGAAGTCGGCCTTGGTCATATAGACCTCGCCGCGCACTTCGCAGAGCTGCGGTATCTTGCGGCCCTTCAGCTTGTGCGGGATCGCCTTCAGCGTCTTGATGTTGGCGGTGACGTCCTCGCCCTCGGTGCCGTCGCCGCGTGTTGCTGCTGTCACCAGCTCGCCGTCCTCATAGCGCAGCGACATCGACAGCCCGTCGATCTTCGGCTCGGCGCTGAACGCGATTTTTTCGTCTTCGGGCAGTTTCAGGAATCTGCGAATGCGGCCGGCGAAATCAGCGACATCCTCTTCCGAGAACGCGTTGCCGAGCGACAGCATCGGCACGGAATGGCGGACCTTGGCGAAGCCGCGCGATGGCGCGGCGCCCAGCCGCTTCGACGGCGACTCCGCGAGCACCAGCTCGGGAAAGCGCGCCTCGATCGCCATGTTGCGGCGGCGCAGCGCATCGTATTCGGCGTCGGTGACGATAGGCGCATCGTCTTGATAATAACGTTTGTCGTGCCCGGCGATGTCCCTTGCGAGCCGCTTCAGCTCGGCCCCGGCCTGCGCCTCGGTCAATTTGCCGATATCGATCTCGGTGGGCTTCTTGGCCATGGCTTGAACGCCGCTATCCCGCCGCGGCCTTCATCAGCCGCTCGGCGGCGGCGCGCGCTTCGGCGGTGATCTCGGCGCCGGCCAGCATACGCGCGATCTCCTCGCGGCGCTTGTCGGCGCCGAGCGTCGCGACACGCGTGGTGACGCGGCGGCCCTTGTCGAGCGCGTCCTTGGTGATCAGCAGGTGCTGGTCGGCGCGGGCCGCGACCTGCGGCGCATGCGTCACCGCCATCACCTGCACCTTGCGGGCGAGCAGGCCGAGCCGCACGCCGATCGCGTCGGCGACGGCGCCGCCGACGCCGGTGTCGATTTCGTCGAACACCAGGGTCGGCGCCGAGCCCTTGTCCGAGAGCACCACCTTCAGCGCCAGCAGGAAGCGCGACAGCTCGCCTCCGGAGGCGACCTTCATCATCGGTCCCGGCCGCGTGCCCGGATTGGTCTGGACCCAGAACTCGACGCGATCGAAGCCTTGCGGCCCGGGCGCCTGCCGATCGCTCTCGATCTCCGTCGAGAACTTGGCGCGCTCGAGCTTCAGTGGCGCGAGCTCGGCATTGACCGCATTGTTCAGCTTCTCCGCCGCCCTCTTGCGCGAGGTCGACAGCTTGTCGGCGGCGGCGAGATATTTGCGATCGGCGTCCGCGACTGCCTGCTCCAGCACTTTCAGCCGCTCGGTACCGGCGTCGATCAGCGCGAGGTCGGCGGCATAACGCTCCGCGAGCGCCGCAAGGTTGTCGACCGGCGTGGCGTATTTACGCGCCGCGCCGCGCAACGCGAACAGCCGCTCCTCGATCCGCTCGAGCTCGGCGGGATCGTAATCGGCGGTGGCGAGCGCGGCATGGAGATGCTGGTCCGCTTCCTCCAGCGCATTGATCGCGACATCAATTGCTTTCACCGCTGGCTCGACCAGGTTTGGCGCCTGCGCTGCGCGACGCTCGAGCCGGCGCGCAGCCGCGGCAAGCATCGACACCGGCGCCTGCGGCCCTGAAACTGCGTCGCGCGCATCGCGCAAGTCCTGCGCGATTTTCTCGCTTTGCATCATAACGGTGCGGCGCTCCGCGAGTGAGGTCTCCTCGCCGGCCTGTGGCGCGAGTTTCGTCAGTTCGTCGGAAGCATGGCGCAGATAGTCAGCCTCACGCACCGCGCGCTCGATCCCGGCACGATGCTCGTCGAGCGTCGCCTGTGCGGTGCGCCGCGCCTCCCACAGGCCCTCGAGCACGGCGACATCGGCGCCGAGCCCGGCATAGGCGTCGAGCAGTGCGCGATGGGTTGCGGCATCGACCAGCGCGCGTTCGTCATGCTGACCATGAATTTCGACCAGCGCCGCGCCAACCGTCTTCAGCGTCTGTACACCGACCGGCTGGTCGTTAATGAAGGCGCGCGTGCGGCCGTCGGCAAACTGCACCCGGCGGAGGATCAGGTCGCCCGACGCGTCGAGACCATTGTCCTTGAGCAGCATGACCGCTGGATGTCGGTTGCGCAACCTCGAACACCGCCGTGACCTGGCCTTGTTCCGCGCCCTGCCGCACCAGCGTGGCATCGCCGCGGCCGCCGAGCGCCAGCGCGAAGGCGTCGAGCAGAATCGACTTGCCGGCGCCGGTCTCGCCGGTCAGCACCGCAAGCCCGCGCGCAAAATCGATATCGAGGCGCTCGATCAGGACGATGTCACGGATCGACAACCGCACCAGCATGAGCCTGATATCCCAACAAACGATTCGCCCGGAACGAACGCCCTAAGATAGGGGCGTTTTCCGCCTGCGATCTAGTACTGGATTGTGAAATACGCCAAGGCCAGAAACTGGCAGCGTTTTTCGTTATCCGAGTCCGACCTTCTTGAAAGCGCGGCTGATCCAGGAGCCCTGGTTCTCGCTCGGCTCCAAGCCGTTGGATTTCACAAGCTGGTACGCGTCCTGATACCACTTGCTGTCGGGGAAATTGTGCCCCAGCACCGCGGCCGCGGTCTGTGCCTCACCGGTGATGCCGAGCGCCATGTAGGCCTCGGTCAGGCGCTCCAGCGCCTCCTCGACGTGACGCGTGGTCTGATACTGGGTCACCACCGTCTTGAAGCGGTTGATCGCGCCAGTGAAATCGCGCTTGTCCATGTAGTAGCGGCCCACCAGCATCTCCTTGCCGGCAAGCTGGTCGCGCGCGGACTCGAGCTTGCGCCGCGCCGTCGTCGCATATTCGGAGTTCGGATACTTGCGCATCACCTCTTCGAGCGATGCGATCGCCTTTTCGGTGCGGCCCTGGTCGCGGGTGATGTCGGGGATCTGGTCGAAGTTCGACGCCGCGATCAGGTACTGCGCGTAAGCCGCATCGGGACTGCCCGGATGCAGTGTGATGTAGCGGCTCGCGGCACCGATGCAGCTATCATAGTCGCGCGCCTCGTAATAGGCGTAGGCCGACATCAACAGCGACTTGCGCGCCCAGTCCGAATACGGATGCTGGCGATCGACCTCCTCGAAGCGCTTCGCCGCGTCGGACGACTCGTGCTTGTTGTTGAGAAGGTAGAGGCCCTCGTTGTAGAGCTTGTCGGCAGGCTGATCGACGAAGGTCTCGTCCTTCTTGCCGAGAATGGAATCCCACCAACCGCCGAACGTGCTGCAGGCGCCGAGCGGTGCAGCCGTCGCGATCAAGGCAGCAACGCGGACGACGCGCCCAACCGCCCTGATCGATGGTGAGAAGAAAATCATCCGCCCGCTTCCTGCCCCAACGTCACTCAAGTCCATTCACCGCGGAACGTGCGCGCGAGACCAAGGAACCTGCGAGAATCCCCGCGACCGGTTGCGACTATTTAGCCGCAAAACCTCTGCCAACCAATCGCTTATGCAGACATTCCGCCCGGAATAAGGCGCCATGGTTGAGACGGAAACCAGCCGAATTGGGCTGAAACCGGCGTCGCTTCAGGACACCTCGGGACCAAACACCGCGGCGACCGCCCCCGCCACATCGGCGTGTCCACGGCGGCGTCGAACCGGCTCGGCATCGACGACCCGCCACGCGCTGCGGTCCGCCAGCAGCGCACGCACCACCGCATTGTTCAGCTTGTGACCGGGGCGCACTGCGTTATAGCGCCCGAGCAGCGGCAGCCCGGCCAGCGCAAGATCACCGACCACGTCGAGCACCTTGTGGCGAACGAACTCGTCGCGGTAGCGCAGGCCTTCCAAGTTCAGTATGCGCTTTGAGTCATAGACGATCGTGTTGTCCAGCGAAGCGCCGCGGGCGTAGCCGGCACTCCAGAGCTTCGCCTGGTCTTCCATGCAGCCGAAGGTGCGCGCGCGGCAAATATCGCTGCGGAAGCTTGCGGCCGACACTTCGAAGGTGAAAGCCTGGCGGCCGATCTGCGGATGCGCAAAGTTGATCTCGACATCGGCGCGGAAGCCATTGGCGTACGGCACAAGCCCGCCGACCGACTCGCCAATCACGACACGCACCGGCTTCAACACTTCGATGAAGCGGCGCGGTGCGGCAAGCTCGATGACGCCGGCGTGATCGATCGCATCGACAAACGGCGCCGCGCTGCCGTCCATGATCGGCACTTCCGGTCCGTCGATTTCGATCGTGGCGTTGTCGACGCCCATCCCGCGCAGCGACGCGAGGACGTGTTCGGCGGTCGAGACCAGCGGACCGTCGGCATCGCCGAGCACGGTTGCGAATTCGGTTGCGATGACCGCGTCGGCGCTCGCGCGGACCTCGCGGTCGGCGCCATCGAAGTCCGGTGCGGATGAAGAGGTAGCCGGCGTCGGCATCGGCGGGGCCGAGGTTGACGGTCACAGGCAGTCCGGAATGAACACCGATCCCCGTCACCGTGACGGACGATCCGAGCGTAGTCTGCCGGATGGATTTCATTCGCAGTTGCCTGACCTTTGAACGCGAACAACCTTCGAGACCGTCAACGCCTGCGCGCACGACTCAAGAATGCTGCTGGTTCAATCCCCAAGTTCCCGGCTCCCCGCTGCTCAATATGACCCCCGAATGTCCCCTTGAGCAGCGAAGCAGTGCGGTAACCTTAGACACCGATGAAGAATTGGCCACTCACGCTTCTTTACGGATTGTTACCCCAAACCCGCCGCAATCGCGCCAAGCGTTTACCAAATTCGGCGCTGTGGAAAACCCTGCAAATTGGTGGGAATATATAAGCACCGTCAGCAAGTTACGCGGCGCCGGTCCTTCAAAGAAAACTGCCCCCGCCTGAGCCAGGCGGGGGCAGCGCAGTTCTCAATTGTTACAGCCGCTCACGTCGACTGCCGCCGCAGGAAAGCTGGGATATCCAAGTGATCGTCCCCCGGGGCTTGCGGATTCGCCGGTGCGGTTCGGCCGTGCGAATCGAGCCCCTGCGGAGCGGGGCGCGGCGCGTATTCAGAAACCGGCGCCTGCGGCCTCAGCGGGCGCGATGGCGGACGCTCGGGCAGCGGCGGCATCGCCGGACCGGCGGCACGGGCCGCGATCGGCGGCTCGGTCTCCTCGTCGCGCCGGCCAAGGCCGACATTGGCGAGACGCTGCAGCAGCGACAGCCGGTTCTTCTGCGGGTGATCTTCGACCGCCTCGCCGCGGGCCTTGCGGATTTCGGCCTGCGCCGGCATCGGCAGTTCGTCGAACTTCGGCATGCGCGGCGTCCGGTTTGGAATCCGCTCCGGTGCCGGCGGGATGAAGGCAGCCGAAGCCGGCGGCTCGTGCATGTCGGTGACCGTCGGCCGCGGGCTCGGTAAACAGCGTAGGCTTCGGCGCGACCGGGCGTACTGTCACATCACCATAAGTGCCGGCGTGCTCCGCCACCGGCGGTGCAGTGGGCGCGGCCGCCTGCGTCGGCGCAACAGCAGCGGCTATTGCAGCGAGCGCGGCACGCTCGACGCTCTCAGGCCGCTGCACCGGATGCGGCGCGATGGCCTGCGCCGGCGCGGCGGGGCGTTGCGCATCGGCCTGCGCCATGCGCTCTGCCATGCGATTGGTGTCGGCGCGCAGCCGTGCGGTCAAGTCGGCAAGTCGGCTCTCGGGCGACGGCACCGCAGGCGCAGCAGCCTGAACCGGCTGCACTGCGGCGGCTGCCGGCTTCGAGCGCGCCGCCGGAACCGCGCTGTCGATGCCGGTCGCGACAACAGACACGCGGATCACGCCGTCGAGGCTCTCGTCGAACGTCGCGCCAACGATGATGTTGGCGTCCTGGTCGACTTCCTCGCGAATGCGCGTTGCCGCCTCGTCGACTTCGAACAGCGTCAGATCCTTGCCGCCGGTGATCGAGATCAACAGGCCGCGTGCGCCCTTCATCGAGGAGTCGTCGATCAGCGGATTGGCGATCGCCGCTTCCGCCGCGGTCAGCGCGCGCTTCTCGCCGCCGGCTTCACCGGTGCCCATCATCGCCTTGCCCATCTCGCGCATCACGGCGCGGACGTCGGCGAAGTCGAGGTTGATCAGGCCTTCCTTCACCATCAGGTCGGTGATGCAGGCAACGCCGGAATACAGCACCTGGTCGGCCATCGCGAAGGCATCGGCGAAGGTGGTCTTCTCGTTGGCGATCCGGAACAGGTTCTGGTTCGGGATGATCAGGAGCGTGTCGACGCCCTTCTGCAGATCGGTGATGCCGGTCTCGGCAGTGCGCATGCGGCGCTGGCCTTCGAAGTGGAACGGCTTGGTCACCACGCCGACGGTGAGGATGCCCATTTCGCGCGCGGTCTTGGCGATGACCGGCGCGGCGCCGGTGCCGGTGCCGCCGCCCATGCCGGCGGTGACGAACACCATGTTCGCGCCGGACAGGTGATCGCGGATTTCGTCGATCACTTCCTGCGCCGCGGCCGCGCCGACGTCGGGCTGCGACCCGGCGCCGAGGCCTTGCGTGACGTGCGCACCCATCTGGATGATGCGCTCAGCCTTCGACATGGTCAGCGCCTGCGCATCGGTGTTGGCGACGACGAAGTCGACACCCTGCAGGCCCGCGGTGATCATGTTGTTGACGGCGTTGCCGCCGGCGCCGCCGACGCCGAACACCGTGATGCGCGGCCGAAGTTCGCGAATGTCGGGGATTTGAAGATTGATGGTCATGATTGCCTCTCGATTACGCGTGCGGCCTGCCGCAGGTTGGTCCGGTCGCTCGCCGGAGGAAGGGTGAAACGCTCTGAGCAACTGCAACTATTGTTTGCGCAGTCCGCAGGAAAACCGGTGCCCACTTTTCCGGACATGCGTTAAAATCCGTCGCGAAGCCATTGGCTGACCTTTCCGAAGTAGCCGTCGGTTCCCGTCCGCAGGGAGCGCACGCGGCGCGGCTCGACATGTTCGAGGTGGGCGAATTGCGGATAGACTAGGAGGCCCGCGGCAACCGCGAATGACGGATTCTTGGCTTCGTTCGGCAGGCGTCCGAGGCCGAGCGGCCGGCCGATGCGGACCGGACGTTTCAGGATCTGGCTCGCGAGATCCGCCATGCCGTTAAGTTGCGAGCCGCCGCCGGTGAGCACGACTTGGGCCTGCGGCTCGGCTGCCAACGGCGATTCCGCGAGACGGTCGCGGACCATCTCGAAGATCTCCTCGACGCGCTGGCGCACGATGTTGGCGATAGCTCCGCGCGACACGATCCGTGGCGCATCCCGTTCCTGATCGCTGGCCGGTGGAATCGTCATGAGTTCGCGCGCGTCCAGCCCACCGGGCAGCACGGTGCCATATAACGTCTTGATTCGCTCGGCATCCGCAACGGACGTGCCGATGCCACGGGCGAGATCCGTGGTGATGTGATGGCCGCCAACCGCGAAGCCGGTCGCATGAACGAAGCGGCCGAGCGAAAAGGTCGCCATCGATGTCGTTCCGGCGCCGAGGTCGACGACGGCCGCCGACAAATCCGATTCACCATCGGTCATGACCGACAGACCCGCGACATAGGGACTTGCCGCGATCGCTTCGACCGTGAGGTGGCAACGCTCGACCACCAGCATGAGATTGCCGACTACGGTCGAATCCGCGGTCACCACATTTGCCTCGATGCCGAACTGGCGCGCCACCATGCCCTTCGGATCACGCACGCCCTTGACGCCGTCGAGAGCGTAGCCGACCGGCAGCGCATGCAGCACCGTCCGGCCGTCGCCGGTTGCGTGCGCAGCGCCCGCGCTCATCACCCGCCCGATGTCGCCTGATCCGATCGGGCCGCTGCGAATGTCGGCAGAAGCTTCGATCAATTGGCCCTGCAGGCGCCCGCCCGACACCGAGAGCAACACGGCTTCGACGCGCACGCCGGCCGAGCGCTCCGCCATCGCAACCGCCTGGCGCACGGCAAGCTCGGCCTCCGCGGAATCGACCACCGCCCCGGCCTTGATGCCGCGGGATTGGATGTAACTCAGCCCGATGACCTCGATGGCATGGGTGCGGCCAATCAATGCGTCACTTGGCGCGCAGGGTTTCAGCCGTGCGATCAGGCACGCGATCTTGCTGGTGCCGACGTCAAGCGCCGCGACCAACGTCGTTCGATTGGCCGGAACCGGCTTCATTTTCGGCGCGGGCTTGCGATGGGCGCCGCTCATGCGTCGGTCGCCTTCTTCTTGGTCCTGGCCTTCAGAGCGTCGGCGCGCGCCTGGGCGGCCTCATCGGACAGCCTGACCGTGATGCGATCGGGCAGACGCAGATCGATTGCGACGATGTCGCGCGAGAACAGGTGCTCGTCATGATCGAGCTTGCTCAGCCGGTCGAGCGCGGCGGTGACGCCGGTCTCGGGGAGGCGGACATCGAGCCCACTGGCGAGCCGGAGATTCCAGCGGCGTTCGCCAACGAACACGATCGCCTTCACCGCCTCGCGAATCCGCGGATAGGCGGCGACGACATTGAGGAAGTCCTTGGCGTGGGTCTCCGCGCCCTTGCCGACCACGAGTGGCAACGACGCGAAGCGGCGCGCCACAAAGGGCTCGAGCACTGCGCCGTTCTCGGCGATCACCGAGACGCGCTTCTCGTCCTGCCACAGCGCGAACGCGGAGCGCTCGGTGATGTCGATTGCGAGTTTGTCCGGATAGAGCTTGAGCACCGTCGCGTCGGCGATCCACGGATTGGACTTCAGGCGATCGCGGACGTCGCCGGCGTCGAGGAACAGCAGCGAGCGCTTGCCAGTGATGCCGCCGGTCGCGAGAACTTCGTCCTGGTTGAGCTGCTTGCGGCCGTTGATGGTGATCGACGCAATGCGGAAGCCGGCAGAATTGGCCAGCGCGTCGCGCGTGTCGCGCAGCGCCGTCGCCATCTCCTCGACATGGCCGCCCTTGATCGCGCCGAACACCGCGCTGCCACCGAGAATCAGCAGCGTCGCGGCAGCCCCCGCGCCGCGCGGCGTCAGCCGCTCGAGCAGTAACAGCGTACGGCTCTTGCGCTCTGGCGTGACGACAGCCTGGCGCGTTCCTGGCTTTGACGATCTTGGCTTTGACGATGCAGCGGAGCGCGATCGATTCAGGAGCGCGCGCGCGACAGACCTCGGTCGCGGCTCCCTCCCCGGTCCAGCAAAGTGTCCTCCACCGTCCATCGAACAAGCTCGTCAAACGTTTGCGCCCGCACGTGGTGCGGGCTTTGACGCAGCTGACGTCCTTGTCTTGCCGACCCTCGATCGAGTTCATCGATGCGCTCGCCGGCGCGGAAAAACCCGCACGGCTCACGCCCGGCAACCAAGCGCACGCTGCGCCGCCGCCGTTAACCTTCGGGCTTCCTGGTAAACAAATGGTAAAATCGGTGGGATCACGACCGATTTTGATACGAGTTTTGAAGAGTTTGCGGCAAAATCCGCACGATTTCAGGGACCTGGGTGACCGGCCCGACTGGCCTACCTGTGGGCGTACTTGATCGCCAGTACAATCTGGTCGTTAAGGAAATCAGCGAATGCGACGCCCTGCGCGTCAAGGGCCTTCGGATAGAGCGACGCCTTGGTCAGGCCCGGCAAGGTGTTGGTTTCGAGGTAGACGATGCCGTTGGCCGACACGATGAAGTCGGAGCGCGTGTAGCCGCGGCACGACAGCGCGCGATGCGCCTTCATCGCATTGTCCTGCAGTTGCGCCGTGATCTCCGGCGCGAAGCGGCCCGGACAGATCTCCTGCGTCGATTTGAGCAGATATTTTGCGGTGTAGTCGAACACTCCCTCTGCCGGGATGATCTCGACGGGCGGCAGGGCGATCATCGTGCCATCCGATCGCTCAAGCACGCCACAGGTCGCTTCAACTCCCGCGACGAACGGTTCGATCAGATACTCCTCCGTCACCGCGGCGGTGCGAACGGCAACAAGGTCCTGCTTGGCGTTGACGAAGATCACGCCATAGCTCGATCCATCGCGCACCGGCTTCGCCACCAGCCTGCCACACTCGGCGAGCGCCTGGTCGATATTCTCAAGCGTAATGATCGGCGACGTCTGCACGCCGCCGAGCTCGGCGAAGCGCTTGGCCGCGATCTTGTCGAACGCGATGTAGGACGACGCGGAGCCCGATCCGGTAAAGGGAACGCCGCGCATCTCGCACATGACCTGCAGCTCGCCGTTCTCGGCGCGACCGCCGTGCAGCCCGAGTAGCAGCACGCGATCGTCTGCTCTGGCGGCGTCGAGCGCCTGCTCGATCTTGCCGATCATGCGGCCCGGCGCGGCGAAATCGATCTCGAATGGCCGCGTATGTCCAAGCAGCGCCTCGGATTTGACTTCACGTACGGTGTCATCGATGTCCCAAAACCACAGGTCGGCTTCGGGCAAAGCCTGATACAGCGATTGGGCCGAGGCGACCGAAACCAGCCGCTCCTTGTTGGTACCGCCGAAAAGAATTGTCGTGCGCATCAGTTTCGTTCTATCCCGATCCGCTTGATTTCCCAGTGCAACTCGATTCCACAACTCGCCTTCACCCGCGCGCGGACGGTTTCGCCAAGCGCCTCAATATCATGACCGCTGGCGTTGCCGGTGTTGATCAGAAAGTTGCAGTGCATTGTCGAGACCTGGGCTCCGCCGACCGTGAGCCCACGGCAACCGGCCGAGTTCGATCAGCTTCCATGCACTTTGCCCCGGAGGATTCTTGAAGGTCGAGCCGCCGGTTTTCTCCCGGATCGGCTGCGCGGTTTCGCGATGGTGTTGAACTTCATTCATGCGGTCGCGAATTGCCTGAGGCTCAGTAATCCGGCCGCGAAACAACGCCGAGGTGAAGATAACGCCATCCTCTACGCCGCTGTTGCGATAGGCAAATTTCATGTCAGCGTTGCTGAAAGTCTTGATGGCGCCGCGACGCGTAATGCCGCGCGCTTCAACCATAACATCTTTGGTCTCGCCGCCATTGGCGCCGGCGTTCATGCGCAGTGCACCGCCGACGGAGCCGGGAATCCCGAACAGGAACTCCAGCCCGGAAATATTTGCGGCGGCAGCAACTTCAGCGACGCGCTTGTCCAGCGCGATGGCGCCGGCGCGCACGGTATCACCTTCGGCGATGACTTCTCTGAACGCGCGCGGCGAGAGGCGTATGACCACACCCGCGATGCCGCCATCGCGCACGATCAAATTCGAGCCGACACCAACGGGATAGATCGGAATGTTCTCCGGCAGCTTCGCGAGGAAATAGGCGAGATCGTCTTCGTCCGCCGGCGTGAAAAGCACTTGCGCCGGACCGCCGACGCGAAACCAGGTGAGCGGCGCCATGTCCTGATTGGCGGCGAGACGGCCGCGCAGCTGCGGCATGCGCGCTTTCAAGTCGGGCGTGATGTCGGGAAAGGCCACGTCGGTCAGCCCAGTGCCTTCAATTCATCGGGCAGCGCATAAGCCCACTGCGTGATGTTGCCGGCACCTAGGCAAACCACGTAATCACCGCTTTTCGCGAGGCCGTGCACGATGCCGGCGAGTTGCTGTGAGCCGTCGAGCGGCACCACCTCGCGGTGGCCATGGGCGCGCAAGCCCGCGACGAAGTGATCGCGGTCGACGCCTGATATCGGCGTCTCGCCGGCCGCATAAACCTCGGCGACAATAACGGCGTCGGCGTCGTTGAAGCAGGTGCAGAATTCCTCGAACAGTGATTGCAGACGGGTGTAGCGATGCGGCTGCACCACGGCGATGACGCGGCTCCTGGTCGAGTCGCGGGCGGCCTTCAGCACCGCGGCGATCTCGACCGGATGATGCCCGTAGTCGTCGATCACGGTGACGCCGTTCCACTCGCCGGTGCGGGTGAAGCGCCGCTTGACCCCGCCGAAGCCGGCCAGCGCCTTGCGGATGAGGTCATCGGCAATGCCGAGTTCGTGGGCCACCGCAATCGCCGCGGTAGCGTTCCAGGCGTTGTGACGGCCGGGCATCGGCAGCGCGAGATCGGTGATCTCGTGGGTCGTGGTGCCGGCGCGGTCGCGAAAGATCACCTTGAAGCGCGAACCGCCATTGGCCGCGGTGAGGTCGACCAGCCGGACATCGGCCTGCGGATTTTCGCCGTAGGTGATGATGCGCCGGTCCTCGATCTTGCCGACCAGCGCCTGCACCACCGGATGATCGGTGCACATCACGGCAAAGCCGTAGAACGGCAGGTTCTCAACGAAATTGCGAAAGGCGTCCTGCACCGCCTCAAACGTCTTGAAGTAATCGAGATGCTCGGGGTCGATGTTGGTGACGATTGCGACCTCAGTCGGCAGCTTCAGGAACGTGCCGTCGCTTTCATCGGCCTCGACCACCATCCAGTCGCCGGCGCCAAGCCGGGTGTTGGTGCCATAGGCGTTGATGATGCCGCCGTTGATGACGGTCGGGTCGAGATTTCCGGCCTCCAGCAGGGCCGCGACCATCGAGGTCGTCGTGGTCTTGCCATGGGTGCCGGCGATCGACACGCAGCTCTTCAGCCGCATCAGCTCGGCGAGCATTTCGGCCCGCCGCACGACCGGGATGCGCTGGGCGCGCGCCGGTCACCAGCTCTGGATTGTCGCGCTTGACCGCGGACGAGACGACGACAACGTGAGCACCACCGACGTTCTCGGCCTTATGTCCGATCGCAACTTGAATTCCCTTGTCGCGCAGGCGCTTGACGTTGGCACCTTCGGCGATGTCCGAACCCTGAACCGTGTAGCCGAGGTTGCAAAGCACTTCGGCAATGCCGCTCATGCCGATGCCGCCGATGCCGACAAAGTGGATAGGGCCGGTCTTTTCGGGCAGTCGCATGAAGCGTCGTTCCTGTCGCGGTCAGCAAGCAATACGAGGGCGATATGACTCAAATCGGGCGGAAGGCGTACTGGATGCCCCGCTTTGCCCGAGCAAGACAAGCCCAAACTGGGCATTTTGATTGCGCATGATCTTGTCGGAAAACCGGTACCCACTTTTCCGGATCATGCTGCCCCGGGCGCGCTCTGAGCGACCGACAGGCCTGCCACCCTCACAACCAGATCGGCGAGCCGCTCGGCGGCGTCGAGCCGGCCGACACCCTGAGCCGCAGCGGCCATGCCGGCGAGCCGCGCAGGCTCAGCTGCGAGCGCTGTGATTTCCGAGGCCAGCCGCTCCGGCGTAAATTCGGCTTGCGGAATCCGGATCGCGCCACCGGCCTGCATCAACACGCCGGCATTGGCGAACTGATCCTGGTCGATCGCGCCGGGCAGCGGCACCAGGATTGCCGGCCGCCCGAGCGCAGCGAGCTCGGCGACCGTGCCGGCACCAGAACGCGAGACCACAAGGTGAGCTGCGGCAAGGCGTTGCGGCAGGTCGGTGAAGAATGGCGCAAGCTCGGTGTCGATCTTCAGCGGGTCGTAGATTTGCCTGACACGCGACAGGTCTTCCTCACGGACCTGCTGCACCAGCTTGATCCGGCGCTGCAGCTCCGGTGCCATCAGCGCGATCGCCGGCGGCACGATGTCGGCCATGATGCGCGCGCCCTGACTACCGCCGAACACGGTCAGGCAGAACGGCGCGCCGTTCGCGAGTGCGGTGTAAGGCTGCGCGGCGGCGCTGATCACGGCCGGCCGCAACGGCGTGCCCGTCAGTACGCTCTTGCCGGCGAGACCAGGATCGCGGTCGAACACGCCAGGCAGCGAAGTCGCGATCGCGGTGACGCGCGTGGCCAGCAGACGGTTGGCACGGCCGAGCACCGCGTTGGAATCGTGGATCACCGTCGGGACATGCAACAATGTTGCGGCCGCAAGCGGCGGCAGGGTCGGATAGCCGCCAAAGCCGACGACGGCGGCGGGCTTCAGCCGGTTGATCAGCGCCAACGCCTTCACGGTGCCGATCGACAGCATGACGGCCGCGCGCGCCAGCGCGATCGGCGAGCCGCCGCGCAGCGTCTCGCTCGGCACCACGTCGAACATGCCATCGGAGAACAGCCCGCTGTACTGGATCGCGCGGGAATCCGTCACCAGCCGCACGCGCAGGCCGCGCTGCATCAGCACCACGCCGAGCGCCTCGGCCGGGAATAGGTGTCCGCCGGTGCCCCCGGCGGCGAGCAGGATGAGGGCCTCAGTCATGCAAAGCTCGCGTTCGCAGAGAAACGTGGCTCAGGCAAGACGCAACTTGTCGGCCGTTCAAGCTGGACTGGGCACGGCATAGCTGTCGCCCACCAACTCCAGCTCGGTGCGGGAGCGCTGCCGCGTCAGCGCCAGCAGCATGCCCATGCCGTAGGCCATCGAGATCATCGATGAGCCGCCATAGGAGATGAACGGCAGCGTCATGCCCTTGGCCGGAATGAGGTGCGCGTTGACAGCCATGTTGATCGCCGATTGCACGCCGAACAGCATCGCGAGGCCCGCGGACGCAAAGCGCGTGAACAGGTCGTCGCTGCGGTAGGCGTTGCGCAACGACCGGATCACAACGAAGCTGAACAACGCGAGCAGCGCAAGGCAAAGCACGATGCCGAACTCTTCGGCCGCGACAGCGAACACGAAGTCGGTGTGGCTGTCGGGCAGGATGCGTTTCACAGTGCCCTCGCCCGGCCCCTGCCCGAACCAGCCGCCGCGCGTAAATGACTCCATCGCCATGTCGACCTGGAAGGTATCGCCCGAAGCGGGGTCCATGAAGCGGCGGATGCGGCCGGCGACGTGCGGCACGAACAGAAAAGCGGTGAACAGGCCCGCCGCGCCGGCGCCGGCGAGGCCGAACACCCAGATCATCCGCATCCCCGCCATGAAGAACAGCGAGCCCCACACCATCACGATCAGCATGGTCTGGCCGAAGTCCGGCTCCAGCACGAGCAACGCGACCACGATCAACAGCCCGCTCAATGCCAGCGAGGTCGCCGGCATCTCCGGCCGCCGCGCCGATTCCGAGAACAGCCAGGCAATCAGCACCACGAAGGTCGGCTTCACGAATTCCGACGCCTGCAGGCTGATGCCGACCACCGAGATCCAGCGCCGCGACCCCTTCACCTCGGCGCCGAACACCAGCGTGAGCGCCATCAGCACGATACCGATCACGAACACGATCAGCGCCGAGCGCCTGACACTGCGGGGCGACAGCAGCGAGGTCGCGAGCAGCACGATCAGGGACGGAATGAGGAACGCGACGTGACGGTTGAAGAAGTGAAAGGGATCGAGCCCGATGCGCACGGCGACCGCCGGGCTCGCCGCGAGCGACAGCACGATGCCGCCGAGCATCAGGGTGAGCAGCGCGGCAAGCAGCAGCCGGTCGACGGTCCACCACCATTCGCCGAACGGGGTGCGTTGGTCGCGCTCGATCATGGGTGCGGTCCTGGGTGCGGTCCGGAGGCAATTTGGTCGCGCCAGCTTAGTTGACAAAAGGTTAAGGAATTGCCGACGAGTTGAAGCTCGTCAGGCTGGATCAGTCGCGACCACTGCTCCCCGCCAAGCGCTTGAACTCTGATGGTTTATCGGCGCTCTTGTGTGACTTTTGATCGCATCTTTTAAGAGTGTATCTTAAAAACAACAACTATAGATGATGTTATGGCAAGGCACGGCGGCAGGTCGAGACGCGCGATCACGATAGTAAGCGACAAACCCACCCGAGTTGGTCATTAGGCCCCCCAATAAACGGAGGGTGTGAGTTTACTATGCTCGAGCGGCCCTGCTGCTATTTCACCAACGTCACTGGCACGTCGGCCAAATGCAGCAGCTGAGTGGCTATCGAGCCCAAGAGCATGCCGCGTACGCCACCCAATCCTCGGGTTCCCATCACAATCTGCGTCACATGCTCCTCGTGGGCTACGCGATTGATCGTTGCCGCAACAGCGCCTCGCTCTGAACGAGTTCGCGTACGTAGCTCCCGCTTCTTGGCAGACGGTAACGGCCTCTTGCAGCGCTTCCCTGGCCGCCTCTTCTTCTTGCTGCTCGATCCACGACAGCGGCATGATCCCTCCATCTGCACCTAGATTGAGAGTGGCCGGATTTTGGACGTTCACGATAATCAAACTGGCTCCCATCCTGCCGAATTGATCAATGGCGAGTTTGACGGCGCGGATCGATGCAGGCGAGCCGTCAAAGGGCACGAGGACTTTCAAGACTTAGCTCCCTTAAGAATCCTCTAAATGCCCGAATCGGATCAAAAGCTCCGTTTCGACCTCCGCACCGCCGCGCCGATCTACGAGGGACATCGTTAGAGCCTGTCGGCCCGTCGCGCACTCTGGTTCGAAGCTCTCAGTGGCAAACCAGCACGGCGATCTTCGAATGCGTGAGCACCTTGACGGTTTCGCTTCCGAGAATAACGGCCGAAATACCCCGGCGACCATGCGACGCCATCACGATGAGATCGCAGTGCTTTGCCGCCGCGGTGTCGACAATGCCCTTGTAGGGAAATTCGTCTTCAACATGAACCTTCTCGCAACCGATACTTGCTGCTTTCGCAGCATCCGCAACTGCATCCAGCGCCGCAGCGGCAGCACGGCTTTCTCCTTCGCGAACTACAGCTCCGGTACGGGCATCCAAACCTGGACCGAACCAGCGAAAAGGTTCTGACACGCTCACGGCCGTGACCTTGGCTCCCACACTCTTGGCTAATTCAATCCCATTGCGAACAGCGCTCATCGCAAGATCAGAACCGTCAGTCGCGATCAGGATATTTTTGTACATGTGATCCTCCAGCACTTTGCGAGAAAAATACGTGACACAGCGCTGATCGCGTTGATCTTCATCAACTGCCCGCGACGGATGCATCGAGGCAGCGGGCGCTCATCGCGCCCGTCGATGTGGTTGCTCGAGCAACCGAGAATGGAATCTGGCAATAGCTAGCGAAAAATGACCGCCTGTTTTGATCTTTCGCAACCATGATGGCCGGCCCGGTGGCAGACTTTTCGAAAAGGATCGCGCCATGATCATAGATCTCCTGCGCCGAGAACATCGCAATATCGAAAAGCTGCTTCGTGTGCTCGAACGGGAGCTGGGTATCTTTGACCTCGGACAGCGCCCCGACTATGAGGTTATTCGGGCGGTGATCAGCTATTTTGAAGTCTATCCCAATGCCTACCACCACCCGCAGGAAGACCTGGTCTTCAGCAAGCTGAAAGTGCGCGATCCCGCCGCGGCCAACCGTGTTGGTGACCTTGGCGCCGAGCACCGGAGCGGAGCCGAACGCCTGCGCCGGGTCGCGGCCGCGGTCGAAGGTGTCCTCGCGGATCGGGAAATCTTGCGGCAAACCGTCGACGACATCATTCATGATTTCATCGAGCACGAGCGGCGTCATATCGAAATGGAAGAGCGTTACTTCTTCCCGGCCGCGGTTAAGGCCCTGCGACCTGAAGACTGGTCAGAGATCGCCTCGACGGCGAGCGATCAAAAAAATCCGCTGTTTAGCGATACCGTCGAACGGAGATTCGAGGGCGTAAGAAAGCATATCCTGCGATTGGAACGGGACGCCGAGGCGGAACGCAGGTGAGGCGCTGCGGCCGCCGTCGACTGCAGTTGATCTAAGCAACCTGTTCCCAGCAAAAACGCTAGTCTGGTAACTACGGCAAGTGGACTGATCCCAACCAATCCGAGAGTTAAGACAATGAGTGATCAGGTCGAGGTGCTCGAGCGGTTGCTCGGACAAGCTGCCTTCCGGCTGTGGCCGGATCTACCGCGAGATATTCAGGAAAAGCTTTTTGAAAGTGCTGTGCCTCTTCATGAAACAACGAGACACAGCCTTGCGGTTCTTCTCCACGAACGACATCCACGAACTGCACATCCTCCAAGGCCATAGCGAGCGACAAGAGCAGTCCAAACAATTGGCAGCTATCGCAAGCGGTGCCGACCGCCGGCGCCGGTCCAGCGCGACGTTAGGCTTGGCGAGACAAAGCGCCTCGCGGTCAGCCAACTCGTTGGCGCAATCGGCAACGGACACTCAGCGTTCAGAAGACGCCCGCGAAATGAAGCACGATCACGACCGTCAGGATCGCACCGCTGAATCCCATGCCTCCATTACCGTAACCATAGCCATAGCCATAGCCATAGCCATAGCCATAGCCATAGCCATAGCCATAGCCATAGCCATAACCGTAGCCGCTGAAGCGGCCGCCAAATAACAGGGCCACAAGCAGGACGATGAGTATCAGGCCAATCGACATCAATCATGCCTGGCAAGAAAAAAGTGTTCGGCTGGGTGGATCAGTTTGCAGCTGACCTGACGAAGCTGAGATAAGAGGCAAGCGCCTCGATTTCGTTCGGGCCCAACGAGGTCGCAACCTGCGGCATCGGAAATCCGGTGCCCGAATGATATCCCTCACCCCACTCCCGAAGTCGTCGTCTCAGGTAAGAATAGGAAAGCCCTCCCAATCGGGGAATTTCTCTGACGCCCACAGCATCCGGTCCATGGCAAGCAACGCAGGCCACAATATTGGCGTCCGGAATACCTTCGTTGTAAATTTTGCTTCCCGCGTCTACCAGGCTCCGGTTTCCGTCGTTGGCGGCTCTTGGGGAAATCGTTGCAAAATAGTTCGCCAGATCACGCGCGGTATCGGACGGAAGAGCCGCCACAGCACCCCACATGTATTGCTTCGCAAACGGATTGTCGCGCGTTTGAGCGTGGAAGCTTCGAAGCTGACTCTCGAGGTATTGCGGCCTTTGCCCGGCCAGTCGCGGCGCGACCATAAAACCCTGCGCCGATGTGCCGTGGCACCACGTGCAATTTCGGACGCTGGCGCCGCCGACATCGCCTGCCCACGACGAAGCTGCGGAGCACAAAACCGCCAGCATCGCTATCTTTAGCCCGATGAGCTTCATGATCTTGAGCTTTGCGCCTTATGCTTTCATCGAAACAGTGACGTGCAGACTGAAGAGCTATTGCAGAGAACTCACGTAAGCCGCGACAGCTTCGACCTGCGACGGCGTCAGGTTATGCGCAGTCGGGGCCATGATGGCGGATGTGTCGACCGCCGTACCCTGACCTCGTTGCTTCTTCCAGCCTGTCAATTGACCAACGGTGTATGAGTAGACCTGACCCGCCAGGCGCGGAATCTCGTTCTGTCCCTTACCCTCCATGCCGTGACAGGCCGAGCATGCAGGAACGTTGGACTCGGGAAGGCCCTCCTCGTAGATCTTCTTGCCGAGCGCGAGATTGTTGCGCGGAGCGCCACCAAGTGGCCTTGGATTGAGTCTCCTGAAATGCTCCGCCAACGCCGAGAGCATCGGTGAACTCAGGCTGTGTGCGACGTTGGCCATAATGGGATTCGTCCGCCGACGTTCGATGAAGGCGCGCAACTGGTTCTCGAGATATTGCGGCTGCTGTCCGGCGAGGCGCGGCATCGTATAGTATCCGCGATAACCTTCCCCCGACAGACCGTGGCAGGTTTTGCAATATTCAAGCTTGGCTCCGAGGTCGCCCGCGTAACTCGCGAAAGCAAGTCCGGCACAGAGCGCGGTCGCGAGGATTGTCGCTTTCAGCGCCTGTTGGCCAGGGATATTCATGGTCTCGCTTTCGCTGACGCTGGATATTGTCGTGCCGAAGAGCCGGTTGCGAGGACAAGCATCTGATTGGAATTGCCTATGCCGAACTACTGCCCGACACGAAAGTTGAGACCCAATTTGATCATTTGCGAGGCTTGCTTGAAACTCACTGGTCCCGCAAATGCGTTGACTGTGTCGGACATCGTCACGTTCTGGCGCCCGAATTCGTAGAAGTCATATTCCAGTCTTGCCGACCAGTCATCGGTGAACGCCCACTCGACGCCACCGCCGGCGGTCCAGCCACCACGCATGCCCAATCCTTCGGCGTCGAAGTTGATGCCCGTAAACGAGCCGGTCACGCTGTATTTATCGTTGCTCCAGGCTCCGCCTCCCTTGATGTAGAAGAGCCAGTGGTCGATCGCGTAGCCCAACCTTGCTGTAACCGTCGGGATGAAATCCGTTCGCGCCGTGACGAGGAGGAAGTCACCGGGGTTGCCTGCCGGCAACGCCACCAAAGTGCTTCCCGTCTTTAGCGTACCAGCCGAGACGGCGCCTTCAACGCCAACCACAAAATTCGGCGAGAACTGATAGTCGCAACCGATCTGGCCGCCGATCACCGCGCCGCTCGATCGGAGGTTGACCGTAGTGGCTCCTACGGTAACCGGACCTCCTGACAGCGCGTCCTGCACGAGTTGCACCGGATCGGTCGCATCCTTTCGCTCCCAGGCGCCACCGCCATGAGCGCCGAGATAGCATCCGGTCCACGTGAACCGCGATACGAACGAGGCCTTCGCTGGCGGAGCGAGCGGAAAGTCGGCGGCGAATGCGGGCGCGGCGAATGCCAGCGCAAGCCCCGTAGCACCCAGGAAAAGTAATTTGTTCATAACAAAGGTCTCCGTTGTGCTTGCGGACCCCGCCTACATCGCGAACCATGCGTGAAGGAAGAGGCTGTTGTTGTCGTGAGCGCCGATCGTCGTGCCATTGAACTTGTTGTAGTAAGTGTATTGCAGGCCGATGCGCGCGTTGAACCAGGGCCAGCCCGGCGCCTTGCCGACGCCGAACGGGATGTAGGCGATCTCACCGATCCAGCCATTGCTGTTTGGTGTCAGGGCATTTCCGAGCAAATCAGTCCCGTACAACATCGCATCGGCAGTGCCGGTGATATCGAAGTACTGGCCGGTGAGAACCACCCGATTGTCGCCGCCGGCGGCAAGCGAGGCCAACAGGTGAAGACTGTTGACCTGGTTGGTCGGATTGGATGATGGCGTCGATGAAAAGCCAGCGAAGCTTGCGTCGAGCTTTTGCATCTCGCGAATGTAGCTGGCACGCAATGTCAGCCAGAATTTGGCGCCCTGATACTGGTATTGCGTGTCGAAGCCGACGTCGGTGAACTTGTCCGTCTGCGCGAACGTACCGGTCGTTCCCGTTGCAAAGGTCGGGTCGAGCCATGGATTGACGTTGAAGCGCATCCCGAACGCACCGACCATCAGCGAATGATTGCCCCAGTGCGGTTCGAGCGCGACACGCCAATAAGGCGCTATGCCGTTGAATAATCCCGGTGCGCCAAATGGATCTGTCCCGAGTGCATTCTGCTGGTTGAAACCGAGCGTCTTGTAGCCCGTCGCTTCGAGATAAAGCATGTCATTGATGAAGGTGTAGACGCCAACGCCGCCCACATGAGCGCTAAAGGCGCCTTCGATCATCGTCTTGGTCCCGGGCGTATTGGCGAGCGTGGATGCCGCATAAGGGAAAGACCAGGCCGGGCGTTGTGTTCCACAGGTCCTGGACGGTCGGATTGTTGTTGGCTGTGATTCCGTAAATTACATCCAGGGGGCCAAGAGACGCGCTCCTGGCGAAGCGAACATCGGTATTGTCCCACGTCCAGGTGTGACCGAACGGATCGCCAAATCCACCGGCGGGCGGCGCGTTGTAAGTGACCTGGGCGAATGCGCCGACATCATTGGTGACTGCGCCACCCCAGAACGCGCTGAACGGCGAGAGCACCGTGTTGTCATTCGGCTTGTAAGGGTCCGTCGGCGGTGGCAGCGGCGCTTGCGTGTGCGTGTAACCGACGATGGCCATCATCGAGACCGGAGGTACCCAGCCCTTTGTGCCGCCCGAACCATTGCCTGCGTCGACGCTGCCATCAATGGCCTTGGCATAGCTGCGCAACTGGGCGTTCGCATCATTTGGACCCGGAGCACT
The DNA here is from genome assembly GCA_963763485.1 of uncultured Alphaproteobacteria bacterium. Taxonomy (GTDB): domain Bacteria; phylum Pseudomonadota; class Alphaproteobacteria; order Rhizobiales; family Xanthobacteraceae; genus CAWCKS01. Next base: position 974,718 of record CAVXOW010000006.1, read on the forward strand.
CGAGAACGGCGTCGTTCGATAGAGCCCACCACCGGTCGTATAGCCGAGCAACTTGAAGCGACGTCCGAACGGGGTCAGGCCGGGAAAATCCGTGTGGCAAGTTCCGCACGGTTGCCCGGTCTGCCGCGCGAAACTCGGCAGTGCTTGGGCAGGTGTCGTAAAGCTGATCGTCAGCAAACCGCTGAGAATGACGGCTATGGCAAACGTGGCAACAAGCCCGAAACGCCAGGCATGTTGAGATAGACGACTGCAAACAACTTGCATCGCGCCCCAATCCATTCGTTCGCGGCGCTTCGTGCAACCGCACGATCAAAGTCCCTACGCCGCTCACGACGCAACGATAGCGCAACACTCGAATGCGTGGTCAAGCTCGTCAAAGCAGTGCATCCGTTTTCATGATACTGGGCCCTTTCCGCAACAGACCAAGCAACAAGATGATTGTTTAAACATCACGCGACGACCTTCGCTCATCCGCCATTGCTTCGCGTTCGCAACAGAGCCGGTTAGCATCATCACAAAGCATCAGCGTTTGACGCTAGCCGTTCGCAACAAGCTGATACACCGGCATCCCTCTCGGTGATCTGAATCAAATTGACGAGAGAGAATGAGCTAAGCAAGAGTGCTGGCCAGGCGTAACGTCGCTCATCATTGGAAGGCGGGCTTATGAGCTTACGATCGGTGCTGTCAGCAGCAGTTCTCGCAGTCGTCGTCTCCGCGTCGGCACATGCGCAGGACAAGGGAAAGTCCGACGTTTCGCCACAAGAGCTCAAGGCCAAGACCGACTATTGCAAGACGTGCCATGGGATGTCAGGTCAAGGTTTTCGCGGACCTATCCGATGCCGCGGCTCGCCGGGCAGCAACCTGAGTATCTTGAAAACCAGTTGCAAGCGTTCATCGAACGTCGGCGGACGAATCCCGTGATGTTCAACGTCGCGCACGTCTCTGGGTCCAGCAATGCTCCCGGCGCTGGCCGCGCACTTCCATGATCTCAATCCGAACCCGCTCGGCGGAGCACCAAGGGCTCTCGTCGCGGCGGGCAAACAAATTTATCAAGATGGTATTCCTGCAGCCAACGTTCCTGCCTGCGCGACCTGTCACGGGCCGGACGCGAAAGGCGCTGAGGTATTTCCTCGTCTGGCGGGCCAACTCGACGACTACATCATCAGGAAGCTCCTGAACTGGGACAAGGAACGCGGTCAGGATCCGAAGAAACCGGACACATCGGCCATCATGGAGCCGATCGCGCACAATCTGACGGAGGCACAGGTCAAAGCCGTCGCCGCCTATCTGAGTTATCTGGAGTGATCGCGTGTGCGTCGGCTAAGCGGCGCGATGCCCGCGGTCAACGCTGCCGCGCAGGCAGCGCCCCACTGAAGATGAGTAGCCGGATCGTGGGATCGTGCACCTCGATCATTCCGGAGACGATTGGTGTCCGGTTTGTATTGACGCAGAGTGTTGGCGGCTTCGCGTCGTGCAATTCGAGATAGCTTACATGAAGCATCGTGACGCTCGCATGTCCATCAAACAGGACTCTCACGCCATTCGATCCCTTCGAGAATCCAACGACGGTAGCGAATTGTCGCTTTATCCGTGGATGGCGCTTGCGTCCAAGCTCAGACAGTCCCACGCGATCGCCAATTACAAGCTGGCGCGGCGATGTGGACAAAGATATCACCCCCTTGCGTGCGCATCTTGCACCGCAAACAAGGGAAGGCCTTGACCTCTATCAAATGGCGACGATTGCGCCCTTAGCATCTACTGATAGCGCTCTCGTGACACTAGCCGATATCGGAGGCTGCCCAAAAATAGTGGGGGCAGCACGCAGTTTGATCTATCTCATTCTTGTCAGAGGCGCCGTGGCGATCGGAACGACACCGTTAGCCGCGTATCATCTCCTCGCCGCGACAAATCACCTTTGATCACCGGTCAGCGAAGGACGACAGGGTGAGGCCGAGCGCTATCAAAGCTGCAAGGGATGTGCATTGGAGTCTAGCAACCATAATGAATTTCGTGTCAAGGGCACTGTCTGATCAAGATCAAGGACGCCGACGCGATTTTGCGCTTTTGTAAATTTCATCGTGCGCTGAGCCCCCTATCTCGCGACGATAATGGCTACAAGGCGAGGTCCGGTTCTGCGCGTATCGATGTCGCGCAAAGGAGGACCGAACCATGAGAAAATCAGCTCCTTTTACAGACAACCGTATCATTCCGTCGGCTTTCGCTGGCCTGCCGAACGTTTGCGCTGCCCGCCGAACAAGCGGGCGGTGGTTCGTATCGCTGCTGTCTTGCATGGCCGCATTGTCGATCGTCGCAAGTCCGGTTCCGGCGGAAAGTCAAACCAACGCGCAACAAGGATCGAAGCTGGTCGGCACCGGCGCGGTTGGGCCTGCCGAGCAAGGCTGGTCTGTGGCGTTGTCCGCCGACGGAAACACCGCCGTCGTGGGTGGGGTTGCCGACAACAAGGCCGCCGGGGCGGCGTGGGTCTACGCGCGCGTTGGTGGCATGTGGACTCAGCAAGGCACCAAGCTGGTCGGTGCCGGCGCAGTCGGAAGCGCCGGACAGGCCGTGTCTGTCGCGCTATCCGCCGACGGTAACACCGCAATCGTTGGCGGGCCCTGGGACAACGCCGGCGCCGGGGCAGCCTGGATTCACAAGCGCAGCAGCGGTGTCTGGACCCAGCAAGGCAACAAGCTGATCGGCACCGGCGCGGTCGGAAACGCTGCACAGGGTGTCTCTGTCGCGCTGTCCGCCAACGGCAATACTGCCATTGTGGGTGGACCCACAGACAGCTCAGGCACTGGCGCCGCGTGGGTTTACACCCGAGCCGATGATCGCTGGATCCAACAGGGCGTCAAGCTGGTTGGTACTGGCGCAGTCGGAAGCGCCGGACAAGGCCGCTCTGTCGCGGCGTCCAGCGATGGCAATACTGTCATTGTCGGAGGAGTCACCGACAACAGAGGCTCCGGGGCGGCGTGGATCTACACGCGAGCCGGTGATCGCTGGACCCAACAGGGTGGCAAGCTGGTCGGCACTGGCGCCGTCGGAAATGCCGGACAAGGAATCTCTGTCGCGCTATCTGCCGACGGCAACACTGCGATGGTGGGCGGGGCCGGAGATAATGGCGACGTCGGAGCAGCGTGGCTCTACACTCGCAGCGGCGGTGCATGGACCCAGCAAGGCGGCAAGCTGGTTGGCACCGGCGCAGTTGGAAACTCCAGACAAGGCAACTCCGTATCGCTTTCCGCTGACGGCAACACCGCCGTCGTGGGTGGGGTTGGAGACAGCTCGAATTCGGGAGCGGCCTGGGTGCATACCCGCAGTGGCGGCGTCTGGGCCCAGCAAGGCAGCAAGCTCGTCGGCACCGACGCAGCTGGACACGCGAGACAAGGCAGCTCCGTATCGCTGTCGGCTGATGGCAACACTGCTATCGTGGGTGGGCTCGCTGACAACGGAGTCACCGGAGCGGCTTGGGTTCACAGCCGCCGCGGCGATAACTGGAGCCAAACTCCAGCCCAGTACCTGGGATATTGATCGCTGTTTCGACCGCAGTGCCTCAACGAATTGAGGCACTGCGGATTTGGGACGGAAGCCGTTAAGCACGCGGACCGACGCGGCCTCTGCCAAGCAGATCGCAAGATCCGGCCACCGTCAGTGCGTCATTCAGCCAACATCCACAACGCAGCGGAAGCTCAGTTACCTGGTGCGATCGCGCATGTGTCGGTCAAGCGGCACGATGGATCGATGACAGACAAAAAATTGACATTGCGCTGCATCAAAACATGAATGACGAAAAGGTCGATAAGGTTTCGATGTCTCACACGGCAGGATCTCATCTCATGACTGAATCAAAAGAATTTTCCCGGCGGCGCGTTCTGACCATTGCGGTCGGCACCGCCGGGGCATTGGCAACGAGCGCGGGTGCAGTCATCGCTACATCGACGCCTGCGCAGGCCAAAGCGTCGCAAAAGGTGGTCAAATATCAGGATACCCCGAAGGGTGATCAAAGTTGCGAAAATTGCATCCAGTTCGAGGCGCCATCGAGTTGCAAGACGGTCGATGGAACAATTTCGCCGCAAGGCTGGTGTATCGTCTATGTGAAGAAGCAGGCATAGAAGCGGCACGTTTGATTGATCGGTCCACAACAAGGCAAACGTCTGCCGACCACGAAGCCTCCGATGGCGACAATAATTGGCGGCGTTACGCCCGCGGCATCGGCGCTACGCCGGGCAGCGCCAGCACGAGATCGCGGAAGCGCGTGCCGCGGATCTCGAAGTTGCGGTACTGGTCGAACGAGGCGCAGGCCGGCGACAGCAGCACCACCGGATCGGCGAGGCCCGAGCTTTCCGCGTCCCTCGCCGCCTGCTCGACGGCGACCTCAAGCGTGCCGCTGATCTCGTGCGGCACTCTTGTGCCGAGCGTTTGAGCGAACTCATCAGCCGCTTCGCCGATCAGGTAGGCCTTGCGGATGCGCGGAAAATATTCGGCGAGGCTGGTGATGCCACCGCTCTTCGGCTTGCCGCCGGCAATCCAGAAGATGTCGGAGAACGACGACAGCGCCCGCGCCGCAGCGTCCGCATTGGTGCCCTTGGAGTCGTTGACGAACAGCACCGCACCGCGCCTGCCGACCTGCTCCATGCGATGGGCGAGACCGGGAAACGAGCGCAGGCCACGCTGGATCGTCTCCCGATCGACGCCGAGCGCGAGCGCGCAAGCGGTCGCGCTCGCCGCGTTCTGCGCATTGTGCAGGCCGCGCAGCGACCCGATGCCACCGACCTTCGCGACCTCGCGCCGGGCGCCGCCGGATGCGCTGACGATGGTGTCACCTTCGAGATAAAAACCGTTGGCGAGCGGCCGCAGCACGGAGACGCGCTCGACATGGCGGCCGGCCTGCTCGACGCGATCGGCCGCGGCGCGGCACCAGATGTCGTCGACGCCGATCACCGCAGTGCCGCCGTCCGGCACGCCGGCAACGAGGCGCTCCTTCACCGCGGCGTAGTGCTGCAGCGTGCCGTGGCGATCGAGATGATCTTCGGTGACGTTGAGCAGGATACCGACCGAAGGCTGCAGCGAGGGACAGAGATCGATCTGGTAGGACGACATCTCGATCACGTGGACGCGACCGCGGCGCGGCGGCTCGAGCGACAGGATCGCCGTGCCGATGTTGCCGCCCATCTGCACGTCGTGGCCGGCCTCGCCCATCAGGTGCGCGACCAGCGCGGTCGTCGTCGACTTGCCGTTGGTGCCGGTGATCGCGACGAACGGCGCGTCGGGCGCGTGGCGCTGCCGCTCCAGGCAAAACAATTCGATGTCGCCGATAACGCTGACACCAGCGGCCTGCGCCTTGAGCACGGTCCAGTGCGGCACCGGATGGGTCAACGGCACGCCCGGCGCCAGCACCAGCGCCGCGAAGCGGTCCCACGATGCAGTGCGCAGATCGGCCGTGCTGAAGCCGGCGGCGGCTGCTTCCGCCATGCGCGCGGCATCATCATCGCAGGCGACCACGTCGGCGCCGCCGGCGCGCAGCGCCTGGCAGCTCGCAAGGCCGGAGCCGCCGAGTCCGAACACCGCAACGGTCTTGCCGGCAAAGGTCGTGACCGGGATCATGATGCCGTTCTATGCGTCATTGCGACCCACGCAAAGGGCAAAGCGGTTTTCAGCGCAACTTCAGGGTCGACAGACCAACGAGCGCCAGCACCACCGAGATGATCCAGAACCGGATCACGATCTGCGGTTCGGTCCATCCCATCTGCTCGAAATGATGATGCAGCGGTGCCATCCGGAACACCCGCTTGCCGGTCAGTTTGAACGAGATCACCTGCACGATCACCGAGACCGCCTCGAGCACGAACAGGCCGCCGATCACCGCCAGTACGATTTCGTGCTTGGTCGCGACCGCGATGGAGCCGAGCAGACCGCCCAGCGCGAGCGAGCCTGTATCGCCCATGAAGATCGACGCCGGCGGCGCGTTGAACCAGAGGAAGCCGAGACCGGCGCCGAGCACGCCGCCGCACAGCACGGCGAGCTCACCGGTGCCGGCGACGTAGCGGAGCTGCAGGTAATCGGAAATCACGACATTGCCGACGACGTAGGCGATGAAGCCAAAACTGGCCGACGCGATCATGACCGGCACGATGGCCAATCCGTCGAGACCGTCGGTGAGGTTTACCGAGTTGCCGGCGCCGACCACGACCAGCATCGCGAACACGATAAAGAACCAGCCGAAATCGACGACGACGTCCTTGAAGAACGGTACCGCGAGCGAGGTCGACAGCGACGGGCGGCCGATCACAACAAGCGCATAGCAGGCACCGGCGGCGATGATGAATTCGATAACAAGCCGGGTCCGTCCGGCGAACGCATTGTGACTTTGTTTGGTCACCTTCAGGTAGTCGTCATAGAAGCCGACCATGCCGAACCCGAGCGTGACGCCGAGCACGATCCACACATAGGGGTCGCGCAGGTTGGCCCACAGCAGCGTCGAGACCAGCAAACCGGACAGGATCATCAGGCCGCCCATGGTGGGCGTGCCCTTCTTGGTCAGGATGTGGGACTGCGGCCCATCCTCGCGGATCGGCTGGCCCTTGCCCTGACGCAGCCGCAGGTTGTCGATGATCCAGGGCCCGAACATGAAGACGAAGAGCGCGCCGGTGAAAACAGCGCCGCCCGCGCGAAAGGTGATGTAGCGGAAGACGTTGAAGACCACATGCACCTGGGCAAGGTCGCTCAGCCAGTACAGCATTCGCTCGTCCTACTCCGCCGCGCCGTGACCGGCGCCCTCCCCGTCGTCGCCCGCATCCCCTTGCGGAAAGCGCCGTTCCAGCGCGGTGACGATCAGCTTCATTTTCGATCCCAGCGAGCCCTTCACCATCACCGTGTCGCCGGCACGGATCGCGCCGGTGACCTGTGATTCGAGCTCCGCGGAGGTGTCGGCATAGCCGCCCCGTCGGCTCGACGGAAGAGCCTCCCACAGGTTTCGCATCAAGGGGCCGCAGCAAAATGTCATATCGACGCGGTTGGCTTCGACGGCGTCGGACAGCCCCGCATGCAGCGTCGGGCTGGTCGGCCCCAGTTCCAGCATGTCGCCGAGCACCGCGATGCGGCGGCCCTGCCGGCCGACCGCGGCCTGGCCGAGCACGTTGAGCGCGGCGCGCATCGAGGCGGGATTGGCGTTGTAGCTTTCGTCGATCAGCAGCGCCTTGCCGTGCGGGAAGCCGAGCGTCACGCGCGCGCCGCGGCCTGACGGCGGCTGCATCTGCGACAGCGCCAGCGCGCTGTGCGCGAGATCGGCGCCGGCGAGCACGGAAGCGGCGAGCACGGCGAGCGAGTTCATCGCCATATGGCGGCCGGGCATGCCGAGCTTGTAGGTGATGTCGTGACCGAGAATTTTCGCGTGGATCGCCGAGCAGTTGGGATGCAGCGACAGCTCGAGCAGCCGCGCCTCGGCTTGCGCGCTCTCGCCGAACGGCACGATGCGGTCGATACGCGCGGCTCGCGCCTTCTGCTTCAAGCGCGCGAACTGCGGATTGTCGATGTTGAGCACGGCGGCGCCGCCAGGTTCGACGCCAAGGAAGATCTCGGCCTTGGCATCGGCAATGGCTTCAACCGAGGCGAAGAACTCGAGATGCACCGGCTCGACCGTCGTGACGACGGCAACATGCGGCCGCACCATCTTCACCAGCGGCTCGATCTCGCCGGCATGATTCATGCCGATCTCGTACACCGCGAAGGCATTGCCTTGCGGACAGCGCGCCAGCGTCAGCGGTACGCCCCAGTGGTTGTTGAACGAGGCGACCGAAGCGTGGGTCGGCGCCTGCGCCGACAACACACAGCGCAGCATCTCCTTGGTCGAGGTTTTTCCCACCGAGCCGGTCACGGCGACGACCTTGCCGCCAAAGCGTTTGCGCGCGGCGATGCCGAGCTGGCCGAGCGCCGCAAGAACGTCAGGCACGACGAGCAGCCGTGCATCGGCGGCGAATTTGGCGCGATGGCTGTCAGCGACGACAGCCAGTGCTCCGCCATTGTTCAGCGCCCCCTGGACGAAGTCGTGGCCATCATGCACGTCGCCCCTGATGGCGAAGTAGGCTTCGCCCGGCCTGATGGTACGACTGTCGATCGAGATGCCTGAGATCGACGGCGGCAGCGCGCCGGAGCGTTGCGCGCCCATCGCTGTCGTCATCGCATCGAGAATCCAAAGCGGTTCGCTCATGAGTGTTCTGCCAGGGCCGCCGCAACGGCGTCGTGGTCGCTGAACGGCAAGGTCTTGTCGCCGACGATTTGTCCGGTCTCGTGGCCCTTGCCTGCAATGACCAGCACATCGCCGGACTTCAGTGCGTCGACCGCAGTGCGGATGGCTTCAGCGCGATCGCCGATCTCCTTGGCGCCAACTGCGGCAGCATGGATCGCGGCGCGGATTGTCGCCGGATTCTCACTGCGCGGATTGTCGTCGGTGATGATGACGTCGTCGGCGAGCCTCGTCGCGATCTCGCCCATCAACGGCCGCTTGCCCGGGTCGCGATCGCCACCGGCGCCGAACACCACCACCAGCCGCCCGCGCACGAACGGCCGAAGCGCCGCAAGCGCTTTCTCCAGCGCATCGGGCTTGTGCGCGTAGTCGATGAAGACGGGTGCGCCGCCTTTGCTGCCGACCAGCTCGAGCCTTCCCTTGGCGCCTTCAAGATGCTCGAGTGCGGCGAAGACGGCGTCAGCCGTGCTGCCGGTGCCGATCGCAAGTCCGGCCGAGACCAGCGCATTCTCGATCTGGAATTCGCCGACCAATGGCAGCCGAAGCGTGCGCGAGCGTCCGCCATGCTCGATGGTGAGACGCTGGCTGAAGCCGTCGATCACGGCCTCGCGCAACCTGATCTCGTCCCCGGCGCGCCCGACCCGGATCAGCCGCAGCTTGCGGCGCGCTGCTGCATCGATGAAGGCTCTGGCATGCTCGTGATCGGCGGCCACCACGGCCGCGCCGCCATCGACGATGAGATCGCTGAACAGGCGGAGCTTGGCCGCAAGGTAATGCTCGACCGTCGGGTGGTAGTCCATGTGGTCGCGCGACAGATTGGTGAAGGCGCCGGCGGAGACGCGCACGCCGTCGAGCCGGTGCTGGTCGAGGCCGTGCGACGAGGCTTCGAATGCAAGATGCGTCACGCCCTCGCGCGCGATCTCGTCCAGCGTCCGGTGCAGCGAAATCGGATCCGGCGTCGTCAGCGAGCCATAGATGGTGCGCGACGGCGACATCAGGCCGACCGTGCCGACGCTGGCCGCGGCGTGGCCAAGCCGTGCCCAGATCTGCCGCGTGAACGCCGCGACCGAGGTTTTGCCGCTGGTGCCCGTGACCGCAGCAATCGTTTCGGGCTGGCGCGGAAAAAATCGTGCGGCGGCGCGGGCCAGCGCCCGGCGTGCGTCGCCAGCCCTGACAAAGGGAACGTTTGCGGTCGCAATCTCGTGTTCGCCGACGATCGCGACAGCGCCCGCGGCGATCGCGCTTGCGACAAATTTTGCGCCGTCGGTCTTCGCGCCGGCAAGCGCAAAGAACACCTCGCCGGGCTTGACCAGCCGGCTGTCGGAGGCAAGCCCGCAGACGGCGATATCACCCGCGCCCGCCGGGCTTGCGGCATCATCGCCGAGAAGTTCACGAAGCTTCATCGTGCCGTCCGAAACCGGTTGAACAACGACGCAACACGCAACTGGAAGCGCGGCGCTTACCGGCTTTCCTTCGATGCCGCAAGAATAAGGCGCTCGGACGGCGGCAGATCGAACCGCGGCTCGATGCCGAGCAGCGGCGCGATGCGGGCGATCACGGCGCCGCCGGTCGGAACGGCGTTCCAGCCCGAGGTAATGAAGCCGTAGGTTTCCTTCAGCGCCTGCGGCTCGTCGAGCATGATCAGGATCTGGTATTTTGGATCATCGGCCGGCAGGATCGCGGTGAAGGAGTTGAGCACGCGTTTCTTGGCGTAGTGGCCGTTGAAGATCTTTTCCGACGTGCCGGTCTTGCCGCCGACGTAGTAGCCGGGGACATCAGCCTTCTTCGCGGTGCCGATCTCGGCGTTGAGCCGCATCAGGAAGCGCATCTTGTCCGAGGTCTCCGGCTTGACGACGCGGACGGCCAGCGCCTTCGCCTCCTCCTCCGAACGCTTCAGGAAGGTCGGCGGGATCAACAGGCCGCCATTCATCAGCGCGTTGATGCCCATCACCGCCTGCAGCGGCGCGACCGACAGGCCCTGGCCGAACGCGATCGTCACCGTATTCAACTCGCCCCAGCGCTTCGGCACCAGCGGCGAGGCGCTCTCCGGCAATTCGGTGCGCAACCGCTCGAGCTGGCCCATCTTGCGCAGGAACGCCTTGTGCGCCTCGACGCCCTGGTTGAGCGCGATCCGCGCCGCGCCGATGTTCGACGAGTAGGTGAAGACTTCTCTTGTGTTGATGACGCGGCCGAGCGGATGGCTGTCGTGGATGGTGAACTTGCCGTAGTGCAGGTTGCCGCGCGCATCCCACATCGAGTCCAGCGTGACCTTGCCGGAGTCGAGCGCCATCGCGAGCGTAAAGGCCTTGAACGTCGAGCCCATCTCGTAGACGCCGGTGGTGAGGCGGTTGATGCGATCGGGGTCGTTGGCTTCCTTCGGGCTGTTCGGATCGAAATCCGGCAGCGACACCATGGCGACGATCTCGCCGGTCTTCACGTTGGCGACGATGCCCGAGGCGGCATGGGCGTGAAATTTTTCTTTCGCCTTGAGCAGTTCATCGCGCAGTGCGTGCTCGACGCGGACGTCGACGGCAAGCTCGATCGGCTTCTGCAGCCGGTCGGTCGCAAAGCCGGCGCGATGCAGGTCGGCGAGGCCGTTGGTGTCGAGCCATTTCTCGATGCCGGCAATGCCCTGGTTGTCGATATTGACGAGCCCGATCAGGTGCGACACCTCCGGCCCGTTCGGATAGACGCGCTTGTTCTCGCGCAGGAAGCCGATGCCGGGGATGCCGAGGCGGTGAATGTCGTTCTGCTGCTGCGGCGTGATCTCGCGCTTCAGCCAGACAAAGCCCTTGCGGCCGGACAGCCGCTGCCGCACTTCGCCGGTCTCGAGATCGGGCAGCGTCGCGGTCAGAAGCTCGATCGCTTCGTCCTTGTCGATGATGCGGCGCGGCTCGCCGAAGAGCGACGGCGCCTTGACGTCGGTCGCGAGGATTTCGCCGTTGCGGTCGACGATGTCGGGCCGTGCGGTCGCAAACGCATCCTGCGCCGCGGTGCGGCGTTCGCCGCGCGCTTCGGGCGCGACCGCGAACATGACGAGCCTGGCGCCGATCACCGCATAGACCACGAAGAAGCCGACAATGGCAAAGCCGACGCGCACCCGCGCCTTGGCGTTGCGGTCGACATTGGTGCCGAACAGCAGCTTGCGCACGATGCGCTGGCGCCACGATCCGGGCGGCCGCTGCAACGATCTCGCCGGCGCGCTGGTCATCGCGCGGCTCCCTGCGCGTGGGATCGAGCCGGTCGCCATCTCGCCGGAATCGACCTTCTCGATCACCGACGCAATCGGATCGGGATCGTTCGGCGCGACGATGCGCGGCGGCCGCTCCGGCAAATTCCTGAAGTCGTCGAATTGCGTTGTTTCGATCGGCTTCAACGCGGTGTGACGTGCGGCAAGGCCCTGCAGGCGGCCCGGCGCCTCGAGCTTGGCCCAGTCCGCCTTCAGGGTCGCGATCGCCTCGCGCTGCTCGCGCACGTCGTTGCGCAGCTGCATGACGCGTTCGGTGCGCGCCGTCGACACCATCTTGATCCGGTAGACGTAGCCCGCAGCGAACACCAGCGCGCAAATGACGAGGAGATGGACGAAGCGCATGTCTTACGTCCTCCCTATCACGTCGATCAGGCGCGGCCACGGATTCTCGGCACGGCGCGTTGCATGAGGCGGCGCGTCCGTACGCTCGGCGGCGCGCAGCTTTGCGGAGCGAGCGCGCGGGTTGTGCGCGGTCTCGGCGTCACCGGCCACCTCGGGGCGTTTGGTCAGGATACGGAAGCTCGGCACGGCCTGCTGCAGTTCGGGCTGGTGGCGCGAGCCGGCTGCGACCTTGCCGCGCTCGGTGAGAAAATTCTTGACGATGCGGTCTTCCAGCGAATGGAAGCTGACCACGACGAGACGCCCGCCGGGTTTCAGGATTTTTTCCGCGCCTTCCAGCGCCAGCACGAGCTCGTCGAGCTCCTCGTTGACGAGGATGCGCAGCGCCTGGAACGTCCGCGTCGCCGGATGGATGTCGCCGGGTTTGGTCCGCACCACGCCGGCGACGATGTCGGCCAGCGCCCTGGTCGTCGCGATCGGCGCCTCGGACCGCGCTCTCACGATGGCGCGCGCGATCGGCCGCGAAAAGCGTTCCTCGCCGAGCGTGAAGATGACCTTTGCGAGATCGGCTTCGCTTGCGCGCGCGATCACGTCGGCGGCCGATGGACCGTCGTCGCCCATCCGCATGTCGAGCGGACCATCGAGCCGGAACGAAAACCCGCGCGCGGCGGTGTCGAGTTGCATCGACGAGACGCCGATGTCCATCACGACGCCGTCGACCGCGGCCGCGCCTTGCGCGGCCGCGACCTCGGCAAGATGCGAGAAACGGTCTTCGACCAGTCTCAACCGCCCGCCGGATCGCGCGACGAGGCCGGCGCCCGCGGCAATCGCGGTTCTGTCGCGATCGACAGCGACCACGCGGCTGCCGGCGGTGTCGAGGATGGCTTTTGTGTACCCACCTGCGCCAAAGGTCGCGTCGAGGTAGACGCCGCCGTCGCGGGGAGCGAGCCAGCGGATGACGGAATCAAGCAAGACGGGTGTGTGCGGTGCACGCGCCGACCCTGCATCATCGCGTTCGACGGTCACGCGGTTGCTCCGCTCACGAGGCGTCGCGGCCGATTCGAAGAGACCGGCATGAAGCCAGCGGCCGCATCCCGTCCGAAAACCCGCGCCTTTAATGTCCTGGGTCAACATAGGTTAATGCGGGCGTCCACGCCGGGCCGACCGGCCAACGCCCGGCATTTGTCGTTTCTCAGTAAACGATCGGTAGCGTTAAAGATTCGTTGACGAACGCGCGGTCGACGGCCCGCGGCGCCTCGGCGCCGGTGCAAACCGGTAACAGTTGTTAACAAAACCAAAACAAGCTCGCGCTAACCTTGTGCTGCGGTGACGCTACGGCTTACCTTGATCGAGCCTGCTTCGGTGTGTCACGGGTACGACGGCCGGCAAGTTCCAGCCAGATTTTGCGTGCCGTTTACATGTCCCAGGTATCCGTTTCCACGGGCGACCTGCTCGCGCGTCGGAGCAGCCCGTTACCGCTGTCGCGGTCGTTATCCGAGATGCCGTTTGTCCCGGACTCGTCGGTCGTTGCCGACGTGATCCCGTCGGGAAACTATGGCGAGCGCCGCAACGGCCGCGAGCCGGATATGATCGTGCTGCACTACACCGGCATGGTCGACGGCAAGATGGCGGTGCAACGGCTGACCACGATCGGCACCGAAGTCTCGGCCCATTATATTGTCCATGAAGACGGCCGGATCATTCAGTGCGTACAGGAATCGCGGCGCGCCTGGCATGCCGGTGCGTCAGCGTGGGCCGGCGAAGCCGACATCAACTCCTGCTCGATCGGGGTCGAGATCATCAATGGCGGCCATGACTATGGCCTGCCGCCCTATCCGCTGCGCCAGGTCGCAGCCGTGATCGCGCTGTGCAAGGGCATCATCATCCGCCGCAACATTCCGCGCCACCGCGTGCTCGGCCACTCCGACGTTTCGCCCGGACGCAAGCAGGATCCCGGCGAGAAGTTCCCGTGGGCGCTGCTCGCCGCGTCCGGCGTCGGCCAATACGTCACGCCGGCCAAGATCGAGCACGGTCCGACCATGGCGGTCGGCGCCGCTGGCGACAACGTGCGCGCGCTACAGGAAGCGCTCGCGAGCTACGGCTACGGCGTGACCGTCAGCGGCGTTTATGATTTCGCCACCGTCGAGGTGGTGAGCGCGTTCCAGCGGCATTTCCGCCCCGCACTGATCGACGGCGTCGCCGACGTCTCGACGGTCACCACGTTGAAGAATTTGTTGACCGCGCGCGCAAGCTACAGCCCGCTGACCTCTTGACGGGCCCGACGGACGTCCCCATCAATGCCCTGTCAGTCGGCCGGACGGCCGCTCTCGCATCGACCGAAAGGTCGCGAGGGAGGAAAGTCCGGGCTCCACAGACAGACGGTGCCGGATAACGCCCGGCGGGGGTGACCCCAGAGACAGTGCCACAGAGAACGAACCGCCTCGTCTTCAAGACGCGGCAAGGGTGAAAAGGTGCGGTAAGAGCGCACCGCGTCTTCGGCAACGAAGACGGCATGGCAAACCTCACCGGGAGCAAGACCGAATAGGAACGGCGCCGCGGGATTTCGGCAACGAGATCACCGCAGGGCAGTCTGGCCCGGCCGTTCGGGTAGGTTGCTTGAGGCGGCACGCAAGTGCCGTTCGAGAGGAATGGCCGTCACGTGCCGCGTGGTCAAACACGCGGCGCCCTACAGAACCCGGCTTACAGGCCGGCTGATGACGTCTCCAACGAAGGGTCCGGCGCAACCACGCCGGACCCTTCACCATTTGTCGCTCCATTTGCGCTCTTCGAGAAGCACAAGGCCGCGATGCCAACGCGCGGCTTCACCATCCACGCCCGTCATTTCATTGGCTGTGCCGGTTGGGGTGGTGCAGCCTGGCCTCCAGTGATGCGAGCCAACGCACTCTGAGCGAATGCGTCGCCCTGGTCTGCAGCGAGCTTGTAGAGGCGTACGGCTTCTTGCTCATCTTTTGCCAGGCCGCCTTGCCCGCGCTCATAGGCACGCCCCAGGCTTGCCTGACCGAGCGCGTACCCTTGATCTGCCGAAAGCTTGAATAGCCGCACCGCTTCAACCTCATCTTTTGGCAATCCTCCGAGTCCAAAGAGGTAGCTGACGCCGAGGCTTGCCTGCGCCGCTGCGTTTCCCTGGTCTGCGGCGAGCTTGTAGAGACGAACGGCTTCACGCTCATCCTTCGCCAGTCCGCCGCGTCCCGCCTGATAAAGATGACCAAGGTTATTTTGCGCTGGAGGATATCCCTGATCTGCGGAAAGCCTGAAAAGTCGTGCGGCTTCAACCTCGTCTTTGGGAAGTCCACCACGACCTTCAAGAAAGAGGACACCGAGACCGTTTTGACCCTGTACATTTCCCCGATCTGCCGCAAGTCGGGACAGCCGGACCGCCTCGACATCATCCTTGGGAAATCCATCTCGCCCGTTCATGTAAAGTACCGCGACACCGGCCGCAGCTTGAGGGCTGCCATTGTGATACGCCTTCAGGAGCTGACTTCGAGCCGCATCAAAGTTCTTTGCTGCTTGATAGGCTCGGCCGAGCTGCATCGCGATCCGAGCATCGTTCGGGGCCGCATTTGCTGCCAGTTCGCAGGCCTTAATCGCGCTCTCTGCGACGATCTCTTCAAGACGTACACCAGGAACGCCAGCCGGTCGCGTGTTGTCGAACGGACTGGCCGCAGCTTGATCGCAATCCGCCAAGAGTTGATCGAGTGGCTTCTCGTCAGCCAGAGCAACAGAGCCGAACCCAATCAAAAATCCCACGGCTATACAAATCGGCTTCATCGCAATTTCTCTTCGCATGGGGAAAAGGGGGGGCAGCCCGAAATCCCGTCGTGTTTGAGGGATATGTCGAGCAAAGTTACCGAGGCGTTCAATCGATTTACGAATGCACTGCGCTTAAGTATCGCGGACGCTCTCCGTCAGGACACGGCGGGCTCAACAAACGGGAAAAAGCGGGCATCGCCGCGCCCTCGAATGGCTCAGCTCTTGCCGAAATACGGCACGATGCGATCGATGAAGCGCTCGAAGCGCAGGTTGACCGCGTCGCCGATCTTGCAGATCATGATCGCCGTGCGCCATCACGCGAACGCCTTCGGCGAGATCGACCAGCGCGATCATGAACGGCACGTGGGCGCGTGCTTCGGCGGTGGCCGGGCGGCACACCAGCGTCGCGGCATGAACCACACCCCTGCCCTTCGACGGCAGCGCTTCGACATCGGCGGCTCCGCACGACGGACAGAAGCCGCGGCGGAAATACCAGACTGATCGGCACGACCGGCAGCGCTGGTAGAGCAGCGCTGGCGTGCCGGTGGTCCAGTCGGCGATCTCCGCGGTCATCGCACGCGCTCCAGAATCATCGAGACATGCGACGACATCACGCCGCCATCGCCGTGCAACAACGCCACCGCGGCATCCTTGACCTGGCGATTGTCGGCGCGGCCGGTCATCTGCAGCTGCGTCTCGACCAGATGCGCGAGCGCGCCGCCCGAACCGCAATGGCCGTAGGACAGCAAGCCGCCATGGGTGTTGAGCGGCAGCGCGCCGTCGCGGCCGAAATCGCCGCTGCGGGCCCGCGCACAGGCTTCGCCGCGCTTCGCCAGTCCAAGCTCTTCGAGCAGGATCGCGAGCGTGATGGTGAAGCTGTCGTAGACCGCGGCGTATTTCAGGTCGCTGACGCCGACGCCCGAGGCTTGGCGCGCCCGGGCGAACGCCGGAGCTGCGCCGAAATGCGTCAGGCTTGGCGCGGCCGTGATGTGCTGATGGGTGTGCGCCTGGCCGCAGCCGCGCACCCGCACGCGACGATCGCTGGTCGGATCGCGGCTGACGACAAAGGCGGCGCCGCCGTCGGACACCGGGCAGCAGTCGAGCAGCTTTAACGGCGTTGCGATCGCGCGCGAGGCCATGACGTCGGACACGGTGATGAGGTCGTGGAATTGCGCGCCGGGATGGGTCGCCGCATGACGCCGCATCAACACCGCGAGCTCGGCGAGATCCGTTTCGCTGATGCCGAACTCGTGCATGTAGCGCGAGGCGACGAGGCCGTAATAGGCCGGGATCGTCGGCCCGAGCGGCACCTCGTAGTCGGGATGACCGACCTGGGCGAGCGCCTGCACCGACGCGTCGCGCGTCTGCCCGGTCAAGCGGTTCTCGCCGGCGACGACAAGCACGTTGCGCACCACGCCGGCATCGACCAGCTCGTGGGCCAGCATGGCCATCGCTAGTCCGGTCGCGCCGCCGACCTGCACCGCGTGGGCATAGGACGGCTGCAGGCCAAAATGCTCGGCAAAGACCGTGGCGAGCATCAGGTGCGGCATCGTGGTCGAGTAGCCGCACAGCACGCCGTCGATATCGCGGCGCACGAGGCCGCTATCTGCAAGCGCAGCCTCCGCCGCCATGCTCATGAGGTCGACGGTGTTGCGGCCGTCGTGGCGGCCGTATGCTGTCAGTCCGACGCCCGTAATGAAGCTCATGGCGTGTACTCTAGCGAAGCCGCGGCCTGGAACAACCGTCCTCCAGGCCGCGGTAGCCTTTACTCCGCGGCGACAATGCCCTCGCCGGCCAGGCCGCCGAGCTCAACCACCTGCCGCTCGAACAGCCCGCGATAGATGCCGCCGGCCCGCCGCGACAGCGTCACGTGGGTACCCTCCTCGACGACCTCGCCGCCGTCGAACACCAGGATGCGATCGAGCGCGCGCACCGTCGACAGCCGGTGCGCGATGATGATCGCGGTGCGGCCGACCATCAGGCGCTGCATCGCCTCCTGGATCAGCGCTTCCGATTCCGAATCGAGACTCGAGGTCGCCTCGTCCAGAATCAGGATCGGCGCGTCGGCGAGGAAGGCGCGCGCCAGCGCGACGCGCTGCCGCTCGCCGCCCGACAGCTTGATGCCGCGCTCGCCGACCAGCGTGCCATAGCCGTTCGGCAGCTGCGCGATGAAGTCGTGCGCGTTGGCGAGCCGCGCCGCTTCGACGATCGCGTCCATGCGAGCGCCAGGCCGCGCGTAGGCGATGTTCTCGGCGAGCGAGCGGTGGAACAGGATCGGCTCCTGCTGCACGATCGCGATCTGGCTGCGCAGCGACTGCTGCGTCGCATGAGCGACGTCCTGGCCGTCGATCAGGATGCGTCCGCCCGTGACGTCGTGCAGGCGCTGGATCAGCTTGACGAACGTCGTCTTGCCCGAGCCCGAGCGTCCGACGAGGCCGACCCGCTCGCCGGCGCGGATCTCGACCGAGAGCCCGTCATAGAGCGGCGTGTCGTGGCCGCGATAGTGGAAGACCACGTTGTCGAACACGATCTGGCCGCCGCCGACCTTGATCGGCGCGGCATCGGGTGCGTCGGCAATGCCGATGTCCTCGTCATGGATCGCGACCAGCTCCTCCATGTCGTTGACCGAGCGCTGCAGGTTGTTGACGTGCATGCCGACGTCGCGCAGGTAGCCGTGGATGACGAAGTAGCTCGTCAGCACATAAGTCACATCGCCCGGCGACGCCTGACCGGCAAGCCATAGCCACAGCGCCCCGCCGATGATCGAGGCGCGCATGCACAACAGCACTGCGAGCTGGATCGTCGAGGTGGTGGTGAAGCGCATCCAGGTGCGCCGCACGCGCTTGCGCCACTTGCCGATGACGCGGCTGAGCCGTGCGTCCTCGCGATCTTCCGAGCCGAACGATTTGACCACCGGATTGCAGGTCAGGGCGTCGGCCAGCGTGCCGCCGACGCGGGTGTCCCACGCATTCGACAGCCGCGCCGCCGGCGCGATGAAGCCGGTCGAGAAGAACACGGTCATCGCGACATAGGTCACCGCGCCCGCCGCGATCGCGAACCCCAGCACCGGCCAGTGCAGGCCGAGCAGGATCATCGAGCCCGACAGCACCGAGAACGACGGCAGCAACGCGAGCAGCAGCGTGTCGTTGAGCAGGTCGAGCGCCCACATGCCGCGCGTCACCTTGCGCACGGTCGAGCCGGCGAAGGTGTTGGCGTGCCAGTCGGTCGAGAAGCGCTGCACCCGGTGAAACGCCTCGCTCGCGATATCCGACATCATTTTCAGCGTGAAGGGAATGATGCCGGAGAAGGCGACCTGGCGCATCAAAAGGTGCACGAGGCCGAGCGCGATCATCGAGACGAAGGCTGTAAACGCGGCGTGGCGCGCGGCGTCGCTGATGCCCGACGTCACCGCATCGACCAGGCGGCCGGCGAACAACGGCATGAAGATGTCGGCCATGGTCGCGCCGAGCATGCTCGCGGCGATGCCGGCGCACAGCCAGGGCTGGCGCATCCAGTGGGTGAAGACAAACGGCAACACCGTGCGGATCGCGACGGGGCGCCTCTTGAAGACTTCGGTCATGGCAGTGTCCGGCGGCGCAAGCGCGCTTCTAGCCGGCTCCATCAGGTGAGACATGACGAAGGCACGTGCCCTCAAAACGTCTCTGGCGATTTTCGAAGAATGAGACCGTGGAAGTTTCGACGGTCCCGGCGGACGCGAGCCCAAGTCTGAATGTCAGGCTCGACTAACGGCGTCCGAATAAGGCCTCGGACGCGGCGACGCGACGAACATGCAAAGCGAAATCATGCGTCCCTCCGGTGCGAGTTGCCAATGGCGGTTTCTTACCTGCCGATTTTCGATTTTGCAACTGTGGGAATTCCGCTCATCGGTCGAAAGTTGCCTAATGGATTGAAATCGCGCGAGTTTGACGGCTTTTCCGCGGCGGCAAGGCGATCAGCAGAGCGGCCAGCAGCGCCATTCCGATGCACATCGCAAACGGTGTGTCGTAGCTGCCCGCAACATCGCGAATCGAGCCGATTGCGACCAGTGTCAGCGCGTAAGCGATCTGTGAAATGGCGTTCGAGAGCCCGAGCACGGCGCCAAACGCGCGCGTCGGGAATTCGCGCTGCACCACGAGCGTCGGCAGCACGATGATGTTGCTGATGCAGATGCCGAACACCGCGCAGGCGGACAGCAGCAGGTCCGGCCGGTTCGGGAAGGCGAGCCAGATCGCGGCCGAGGCGCCCAGTGCGGCGAAAGCGATTGCGCTCACCGGGCGTTGCGGCAGTCGGTCGAGAATAAGGCCAAGCAAGAGCCGCCCGCTGATGCCGACGACACTGGTCAGGGCGACCGCAAACGCGGTCCCGCTCGTGCCGAGCAAGGGCGTGAGGTAGCTGACCTGATAGATGAACAGCCCGACCTGGCCGGACAGCGCGAGCGCGAACGGTGCGGCGATCGACCAGAAGTCAAGATCACGCATGAGTTCGGCACGCGACGGCGGCGCACCCTCGCCTGCCGCAACGAGCGCATCCGGGTTCGAGGCAGTCTGTTGCGATGTCCAACGTTCGCCAAGCCCGAACCAGATCAGCGGCGCAACCACCACAAAGAAGCCCAGCACGACGATGGGTACGGCCGCCTCAAAGCTCGTACGCGCGCTCAGCGTCATGAGCGCCGGAGTGGCCCCAAATCCGCTGACGCCGGCACCGTTGAGAGCAAGTCCGAGCGCGAGTCCGCGCTTGCGATCGAAGCGGCGCGCAAGACTGATGGAGATCGCCGTCAGGCCGCAGCCGGACCAGCCCAGCCCCATCACGATCTCGTACGGAAAGATTTGCCACAGCGCTGTCGTCAGGCTGAGGCCGATGGTGCCCGCGCCCAGCAGGACCACGCCGCCGAGCAGCACGCAACGCTCGCCAACTCGCGCGACGGCCCAGCCGACCCATGGCAGCAAGCCTGCGCTCAACAGGAAGCAGAGCGTGGTCGCGGCGCCCAGCGCTGATGTCGGCCAGCCATGAATCCGATGCAGCTCCTCGACGTAGACGCCGTGGCCGTAGGAGCCAAATCCCCAGGCGAACACGGCCGCCGCGAAAGTCGCGACCACGGCCGGCCAGCCGCGGCCGAACTCATCGTCTGGAAGATTCGCCATCGGTCAGCAGGCCGCATCAAAGATTATCGCGATTGGTCGCGATGATCAGCGGTCGACTATCCCGATATTGTCAGCAGGACGAATGGACTTGCCGGATCGCGCGGCAACGCGCGCCCAGCTACATGAAGTCGACCTTGCGGACGAAGAACACGAGGCCTGAGAGGCAGATATAGCTGACTGTCATGATGGTGAAGATGTCGCCAAAACTCATCACCAGCGCCTGGCGATGGACGATCTGCGACAACTGCTTCAGCGCCTTGAGCTGCGCATCCGATCCCTGAAAGCGCTGCGCCATCGAGTTGAGCGTCTCGACCGCGGTGACATTGCCCCAGGTCACCGCTTCGTGCAGACGCGTGAGATGCAGGTCGGTGCGGTCGTTCAACAGGGTGTTGATGATGGCGAGGCCGACCGCGCCGCCGAGATTGCGGTTCAGATTGAACAAGCCCGAGGCGTTCTTCATCAGTTGCGGCGGCAGCGTACCGAGCGCGATGTTGTTGGCCGGCACCATCGCCAGCATCAGGCCGAACGCGCGCAGCACCTGTGGCCAGAACAACTCCCAGAAATCGAACTCGCGAGTGATGAAACTCATCTGATAAGTGCCGAAGGCAAAGATCAGCATCCCGCAGAACATCATCTTGCGCAGGTCGAAGCGACGCAGCATCTGGCCGAGGATCGGCGAGAATAGGAATTGCGTCACGCCGGTGACGAACATGACGTTGCCGATCATCACGGGGTTGTAGCCGCGCACCGACGCCAGATAGACCGGATAGAGATAGGTCAGGCCGTAGAGCCCAACGCCGACGGTGAACTGGAAGGTGCAGCCCAGCGCGAAGTTGCGATCCTTGAACGCACGCAAATCGACGATCGGCTCGCGCACGGTGAACACGCGATAGAAGAAGATCACCGCCGACACGGCGCTCACGATCGCGAAGAAGAGAATCCACCCGTCATCGAACCACTCGTTCTTCGGGCCCTCCTCCAGCACGTATTCGAGCGCGCCAAGGAATCCGGCCATCGAGGCGAGACCGAGCCAGTCGAGGTGGTCGAGCAACTCATAGTGCGGCTTGTCGAAGTCGATCAGGATCAGCGCGGCCGTCGTGACGATGATCCCGGGGATGATGTTGATGAAGAACAGCCAGTGCCACGAGAGCGCATCGGTGATGTAGCCGCCCGCGGTCGGACCGATGGTCGGCGCCAGCGTCGAGACGAGGCCAATGATCGGGCCGACGATGTAGAATTTCGAACGCGGAAAGACGGTGTAGGCGGAAGCAAACACTGTCGGGATCATGCCGGCGCCGATGAAACCCTGGACCGCGCGCCAGAAGATGATCTGGTTCAGGGTCTGGCACAGGCCGCACATCAGGCTCGCCACCGTGAAGCCGGCGGCCGAGATCGCAAACAGGTTGCGGGTACCGAGCGAGCGCGACATATAGCCGGAAAACGGGATCGCGATCACCTCGGCGATCAGATACGAGGTCTGAATCCACGAGATTTCGTCGGAGCTTGCGCCGAGCCCTGCCTGGATTTCCGCAAGCGACGCCGCGACGATCTGGATGTCCAGGATCGACATGAACATCCCGAACACCATGAAGAAGAACGCCAGCAGGTGCCTGGTGTTGATGCGATCGCTGGCCGGGTTGACCGGTGGCGCGCCCGCCATGCTTGCTGGCGCAGTCGTGGCTTCAGCCATTTGACGCGCTCCGACAAAAGCGAACGCCGCTCTTTACCTCTCCCCTGTGGGGAGAGGTCGGATTGCGCAAGCAATCCGGGTGAGGGGGTTGCCCAATCCTCGACGCCAGCTCCCCCTCACCCGGCACCTTCGGTGCCGACCTCTCCCCACAGGGGAGAGGTGACCAGATCGGGAGGCCGCGTCGCTTTATTCGTTTAGCGCGAGACATATCCCGCTCCCGCCGTTACTGCGGCGGTGCGATATCGAGCGAGGCGGACGGATCGTCCGGCGCGTTCTTGGTGTCGATCGTGACGATCACCGACATGCCCGGCCGCAGCAACTGGGCGCGCGCGACCTCGGCCGGGACGCGGATGCGCACGGGCAGCCGCTGCACGATCTTGGTGAAGTTGCCGGTGGCGTTATCGGGCGGCAGCAACGAGAACACCGCGCCCGAGGCCGGCGAGATGCTCTCGACCGCGCCGTCGATCTTGTGGGTCGAGAATGCATCAATCGAGATCTTCGCCGGCTGGCCGGGCTTGATGCGCTCGAGCTGCGTCTCCTTGAAATTGGCGTCGATATAGACCGCATCGAGCGGCACGACATTGCCGAGCCGCTGGCCGGGCTGCACATAGTCGCCCGGATTGACCATGCGGTTGGCGAACACACCGTCGACCGGCGCCTTGACCTGGGTGAATTCGAGATCGCGCTCGGCCTTGGCGAGCTGCGACTTCAATTCGACGAGCTGCTGTTTCGCCTCGATCTGCTGCGCCTTGACGACGTCAACCTGTGCGGCTGCGGTATTGAACGCGGCTTCCGCGCTTTGCACCCCGGCGACCGACTGCTCGCGCGTCGCAACGGAGGTTTCGAGCACCGCCTTCGAGGCAAAACCGCGATCGTTCAGAGCCTGCTGGCGATCGAGATCGGCCTGGGCGCGAACCACCCCGGCCTTGGCCGAGTCGAGCTGCGCCTTCGCCTGATCAACCGCGCTCTGCTGCGCGGCGATCTGCTGGCCGATGCGGTCGACGGTCGCCTGCTGGGTGCCGATGCGGGCGCGCACGCTGTCGACGGCGATGCGATAGTCGCCGTCGTCGATCTTCATGATGACATCGCCGAGCTTGACCCTGGCGTTGTCGGCTGCGAGCACGGAATCAATATGTCCCGCGACACGCGCGCCGAGCGTGGTGTTGTTGGCGCGCACATAGGCGTCGTCGGTCGTCACGCGGTAACGCCCAACGATGAAATAGTTGACGCCGTAGGCTGTGGCACCGAGCAGCGCGAGCGCCGCAACGCCAATCATAATCTTGCGGCGACGGCCGCCGGACCTGTCTTCATTTGCGGCGTTTGCGGCCGGCGGCGCGCCGGTCGGGGCAACGCGCGGCTCGGCCGGCGCCTGCGGCCCAGGCGCGGCTGGCCTTGCTTCGTCGGCCGGGCGAGTGACGCCTTCGGCACGCGGCGGCGCGATAACGTCGTCCGCGTCGCCGTCCCTTAGGACGCGCGCGACCTGATCACGTGCTGCGGCCACACCGGCCTCCCCATTTCACCGCGTTAACCGATCCGGAGCGTAACGATTCTGCCGGCAAAAAACGGCAGGAATGCCCTCTCATCAAGACCGCAAAAACCATACCATTGACCGAACGGTTCGGTCAATGGTATCTCTCTCACCCGATGGTGGTGACGGAACTCTACTACCACCCCGTTGCTGCTGCAGCGCAACTGAGGGTTACCCTGAACGAATGGTTGCACCGAACGCACACACTCTGCCCAGGCAGTCCGGCCGTCCCGGCGAGGAAGATTCCGCCAAGCGGAAACAGATCCTCGACGGCGCGCGGCGGGTGTTTCTCGATCTCGGATTCGACGGTGCCAGCATGGGTGAAATCGCCCGCGTCGCCGGCGTTTCCAAGGGCACGCTGTACGTTTACTTCACCGACAAGCACCGCCTGTTCGAGGCAATCGTCGAGCAGGAGAACATCGATTACGGCCGCGAGAGCTTCAACTTTTCGCCTGACCGCGACCCGGAGACGACGCTGTTCGAATTCGGCTGCGCCTACATGGCCGTGATCTGCCGGCCCCACGGCGGCTCGGCCGTCCGCACGGTGATGGCGATCGCCGAGCGCATGCCGGACCTCGGTCGGCGCTACTATGCGCAGGTTATTGCCAAGACGAGCACCGATCTCGCCAATTACCTGAAGGCGCGGATCCGTGCCGGCGATCTTGCGATCGATGATCCCGAACTGGCGGCGGCGCAGTTCACGCAGACCTGCCAGGCCTCATTGTTCCTGCCGTTCATCCTGCAGGTCACCCCGCCCCCCTCGCGCGAGCAGATCGAAAAATCCGTGCGCAGCGCGACACGGATGTTTCTGGCGGCGTATGGGAAGCAGTGAGCGGAAGCGCCTGATCGCGGACGATCTACGCCGCGCCGTGCTGGGCCTTGGCGCGCATCTGGTGGAATTGCAGCGTGCGCGTCGCGGTCTGCTGCGGGATCGAGAGGTAGCGGTAACGCAACCGCTCCAGCGCTTCCGGCGTGGTCGGGGGCGACTGGTTCATGGCGACGAGCTCTGCAACCACGTTCCATGAGAGGCCGAGCGCCTTGGCGACGATCATCAGCCGGTCGTGGGTCTTCTCGACCAGCATCCGCTCGATGTCGGTCGCGACCAGGCCGCTCATCTCCGCGAGAGCGACGACGACTTCCTCAAAACACTGCTCGTGGATGAAGCCGAGCAGCGCCTGCTCCGACAGGCCGGACCGCTGCTGCATCGCCGCCACGCGCTGACGCGCCCTGAAGTAACCCGAGGATATGGCTTGCGAGTCGGAGCGCAGCCGCCGGTTCGCCTCCTGCACCACATTGGCAATTTCGTGGGCGTGCGAGCCCGAGCTAATCTGACCTTCGGCGACCAGCTGCTGGCGCACCGCCGCCGACGCCTTGTCGAGCAAGGCCAGCAGCTGCGGGCGCGGAATGTCCGGACGACACCACACCGCATGCGCGAGCTGAGCGTCATCGCAGGCCCGATCGAGCAGCGTCGACTGACCTCTCTCCGAGAATTTTGCGCCGCTGTTGCCGGCAAGCGTCAGCACCACCATGCGGTCGCCGCGATCGACCAGCACATCGGTGATGCGCGGGGCGATCGACTTGCGCGCCGAGATCGCGCGCAAATGCTCCTGGCTCTTGGTCTTCGCACTCTCGACCAGGAATTCGTCGTCGAGCCGCGGCGACTGCGACAGCATCGGGCCGGCGACGGAGATTTCGGAATCGCTGGCGAGATGCCGGGCGATCTGCGGCGGCGTGTGGGCGCCGGGCGCAAGCTGCTGCGAGAGGTGGGCGCGGACTTCGAGATCGACCTGGTCGACCAGCTTGAATATGACGCGCTCGAACAGCTCGAGCTGCGCGCCGGTGTAGTCCTGAGGCCGATCCAGGAACAGGTCGACGACCTCACGCAGGATCCGGCCGCGCTTGTCGGCCCGACGGTGGTCAAGTGAGGTCTCAACCCGAGGATCGGCTTCGGCCGCCAGTTCAGTTCGCTGCAGGTCTTCCATGACCGACGTCCTTCTTCAACGCGGCGCGGTCGGCCCGAGGCAGAGTTGCGGGGTTGCCGTCAAGGCCGACACCGCGACTTGCCGGGGACGGCGCGATCGCTGCGCTGCACAATCTCGCGAACCGAGAGTCATCGCCGGTTCGAAGCCGAACATTAGGCTGCAAGCCATTGAGATGTTCTAAACGGAATGCTGATCCTTGTTACAGATTGCGGGCCAGACCGGCACAACCCGATGGAACCCGGGCGGAATTGGGCAGAATCGCTGCAAATTGCGATCAGGCACCGACAACCCGTAAACGGCAATGAGCGGAACTGGCTCGCGGGGGTCGCCGGAAACCGCGCCCCGCGGACGGGCACGACCGGATTCCCAGAGGGTCCCGCGGGCTCTACCATTAAGATGGTTCGAGGGCTGGACGATTCATGACGATGGCTTGGGTTGAGACACTCGATCGTTGGCTCGGCCGTATGCTCGGCACCGTCCAATGGCTGGTGTTGCCTCTGGCGCTGCTGCTGTTTCTGCAGTGGCCGTTGCGCGACCTCGTGCACGGCTATTCGACGCAGGCGAATGACCTCGCCCAGATTTTCTTCGCCCTCTATGTCGCCGCCAGCGTCGCGGCGGCGACGCGCGCCGGCACCCACCTCGCCGCTGACAGCATCGCGCAACGCTATTCGCCGCGCAGCCGCGCGCGGCTGAGAACAATCGGCGCCATCGCGATCGTGCCCTGGGCGCTGTTCGTGCTGATCGCGAGCCGACAGCTGGTCACAGAATCCGTCGCGCTGCTCGAGAATTTCTCGCAAACCTTCAATCCCGGCTACTTCGTCATCAAGCTCGCACTGTGGCTGATGGCGCTGACGGTCCTCGCACAATCGATCATCGAATTGCTGCGGCCGCGCGCGCCAGACCCGGCGTAATCCGATGGAGTGGACCGGGCTCGCGCTGTTGCTGCTGGTCGCGCTCGGCATCATCACCACAGGGCTACCCGCTGCATTCGTCCTCATCACCGTGGCGACGCTTGGCGCCATCATCGGCGTGGCGAGCGGCACGATTCCGCCCGCGCTGTTGTGGACCCTGCCGGCGCGGCTGATAAACCTGTTCGAAAACGACCTGCTGCAGGCGCTGCCGCTCTACGTGACCATGGGTCTACTGCTCGACCGGCTGCCGATCGCGAGTGCGCTCTACCGCGCCGGCAACGCGCTGCTGCCGCGCAGCAGCTCCGCGCCGGTGGTCTCCGGCGTGATGCTCGGCGCGCTGCTCGGACCGATGAACGGATCGGTCGGCGCCAGCGTGCTCGGGCTGTCGCGGGTGATCTCGCCGCGGCTCGACGCCGAGGGCGTGCCGCCGTCGACCCGCGATGCGGTGGTCGCGGTCGCCAGCACCCTCGGCGTGCTGGTGCCGCCGTCGCTGGTGCTGATCCTGCTCTCAGACGCGATGCTGTCGGCACATACCATCGCAGTGACGCAGACCGGCCGCATCGACCGCATCATCAACACTGCCGACATCTTTCATGCCGCGCTGGTGCCGGCCGGAATTTTCCTGCTGCTCTGCCTGGCCGTCGCCTTCGTTGCCGGGAGAACCGCGACCAGGCGCCCGCCGCGCGAGCCGTTGTCGTTCCGCGAGGCGCTGCTCGCCGCCGCAACGGTGATCGCGCTCCTCACCCTGCTCGGCGGCGTCGCGCTCGGCTTCTTCTTTCCGGTCGACGCCGCAGCGCTCGGCGCGTTCGCGCTGTTCCTGGCCGGACTTCGTCACGGGCCGCCTGCGCGGCAATGTTCTGAACGGTTTGTTGCGCGACGCCATGGCGATGACCGGCGCGTTGTTTTCGCTGCTGGTCGCCGCAACGACGTTCACGTTGATCCTGCGCCTGCTCGGCACCGATCACCTCGTCAATGCGTTCGTCGCTGCGATCCCCGGCAACGACCTGCTTGTGGTCGCCTGCGTGCTCGCGCTGATCGGGCTGTGCGCCTTCGTGCTGGATGCGTTCGAGATCATCTTCGTTGTGGTGCCGATCGTGATCCCGCCACTGCTGATCCGCGTTGCCGATGCGCGCTGGGTCGCCGTGCTGCTGATGCTGACGCTGCAGTCGAGCTTTTTGCTGCCGCCGTTCGGCTACGCGCTGATGATGGTGCGGGGTGCTGCGAAACATCCTGCGCCGTTCCGTCCGTTCGTCCGCGCGCTGTTGCCGTTCCTGCTGGTGCAGTGGGCGCTGCTTGTGCTGGTGCTGCTGGTGCCGCGCCTCGTCCATCTCACCGAGAACGCCGGCGACAGCGTGCGCGCGCCGGCGATCCCGATCTCGAACGAGGACATCTCAAAGAAGATCAATTCGATGATACCGCCGCCGCCTCTGCCGGAGGAGCCAAAGTAGCCGGCCGTGCCGCGCGCGTTTCGCCGCGCAGCTCTTCGCGATAGGCGGGGTGCTCGGTGCCCATCAGGCGGTCCCACCAGCTGAAGTAGAGGCCGTAGTTGTAGCGGAAGCTCTGATGGTGCAGATCGTGGTGGGTGGTGGCGTTGATCCAGCCGAACCAGCGGCTGTCGGCAAGCGCGCGCGGCATCAATTCGACGCCGGCATGGCCCATGACATTGCGCACGATCATGAAAGCCATGAACACGAACAGGCCGAACGCGTGCATCGGCACCACCGACAGCCACAGCGGCGTGAACGCGGCCATCACAAGCGCTTCGGGAATGTCGAAGGCGTAGGCCGCGAACGGCGTCGGTGTCACCGAGCGATGGTGGGTCCGGTGGAAGTAGGGATAGAGCCGCGGATGGTGCATCATCCGGTGCGCCCAGTAGAAATAGGTATCGTGCGCGAGGATGATGCCGATCAGGCTGAGCGCGAGATAGCCGGCGCCACGTGTATTGAAATCGGTGTAGACCGTGAACACGCCGTGCATCGCACCGTACGCAATGCCGACGCCGGTCAGCGAGAACAGAATTCCGGTACGCAGCGAGGTTGCGATTTCTCTGATGACGTCGGCCGACGAGGCCCAGCGCGCCTGGATCTTTCGCCCGCTCAGGCCAAAATCCCAGAACAGTTTTACGATCAGCGCCATCGCGCCGGCGGCGACGACGTAGCGGCCGACGTCGAGCACGAGGTTGAACGACCAGATCTGCCAGAACTCGGCAAGCGTTTCAGTCAGGAATTGCATGAGAGCTTCTCCGCCTCAGGTCACGGACAGGCGGCGCCTGTCCCGCGGAAAAACCCTGACGCGGATCGCGAAAACGCTCTCGCCGCGTCCTTGACGCGGACGCGCCGATTTTGAAAACGGCTAGCCGTTTTGTTGAAAGTGCC
Organism: uncultured Alphaproteobacteria bacterium; assembly: GCA_963763485.1. Lineage (GTDB taxonomy): Bacteria > Pseudomonadota > Alphaproteobacteria > Rhizobiales > Xanthobacteraceae > CAWCKS01. The sequence continues at coordinate 1,003,950 of CAVXOW010000006.1, forward strand.
GCTATTCCGCGGCGATCTGGGCGGTTTGCGCGAGCTTCTGGCGGCGGAATTCGCTCGGCGTCAGCCCGGTATCGGCCTTGAAGGCGCGGTTGAACGGCCCAAGCGACTGGAAGCCGGCATCGAGCGCGATGGTCAGGATCGGCACCGCCTCCTGCGCGGGATCGGCGAGCGCCGCGGTCACGTCGGCGAGCCGATAGCGGTTCAGGAAGGCGTTGAAATTGCGATAGCCGAGTTGCCGGTTGATCAGTCGGCGCAGGCGATGCTCGGGCATGCCGAGCTTGGCGGCGAGGCTGCCGATCGACAGCCCCTCCGCGCGGTAAAGCTTGTCGTGCTCCATGGCGCGTCGCAGGGCGGCCAGCAAGGGGCCGTCCTCGTTGCGCCCGATGGCGCGGACAGGCACAGCGGGAGGCACCGCCGGCTCCGCTGCAGGTGCCGGCACGGTCTCGACCGGCAACGACAGGATCGCACCGTCGGAATTGACGGCGAGCAATGCAACAGCGAAAGCGAGTGTGATCGCAAGCAGCCCCGCGGCGTTGGCAAGCGCCAGTGACGGCCACTGCGTTTCTGGCCAGGCGGCCACCGGCACCAGCGTCACCACCGAGTAGACCGCGACCAGCACGATCAGCAGCGAGCGCAACCGCAGACGCGATTCGACGAGGTCGGCGGCGCGGCCCGCGATCGCGTACCACACGCCAATGCCGTTGCAGGCAAGCGCCAGCGCAATGCAGACGAACTGCAGCGAGGGACCGCCAAGCGCGGGCACAACAAGGCCATCTGCAACCACGAACAGCCACGCCGCGGCGTGCCACCACGACGGAGCGAAGTCGTCATCGAACAGGCTGGCGCTCAGCAGCCAAAACACCACCGAGTTGCCGATCGCCAGCACATGCAGCGGCAACAGCCAGCCCGGCGGATTTGTCAGGACCATCGAGCTGGAACAGACCGCATAAGCCGCGCCGCCCAGCGCGAACAACGCGCCAAACCGGCCGGCCAGGGTCTGGCGCGCGTCGCGCAGCAACAGCAGCGCGAGAAACAGCAGCAGGACAATGGTCCCGCCACGCAATGCTGTCTCGAGGATAAGCATGCGATGCTCCGGTAAAGCGCGGCTCTGTTTAGCAGGTCAGATGCGTGAAGTGTAGCGCCGGCCGTTCACGCGCGCGCGACGGCTTAACCCTTCCGCCTCAACGCAGGCATCAGCCGCGCGCGCCAATGCACGAGCTCGTCAAGCCGAAGCAGCCGCGCCGCAAAGCCATAGGTCACAACGCCCAGCGTGCAAAGCACTGTGGCGCGGATCAGCAGCGCCGCGAGATGCACCCCCGGCAGCCATGACAAGATCAGCTGGCGGGCACCAAGACCGATTGCGATCGCAAGCGCCGCCGCAATCGCCATGCGGATGGCGCCGTCGAGCATGCCGGGTGCATCGGTGAGCGTCGTCGAGCGCGCCGCCGCCTCGCGCTGGAACCTTTGACGCTGCAAGACGCCGAGCACGCTGACATAGATCATGATTGCGATCGAACTCGCCACCGCAAGACCGATCGCGCCGAAGTGCTGGCGCAGCACGACGTAGAGCGGCACGCTGACGACGGCGATAATGGTGCCGACGGTCGTCGGCAACCACGTGCTGCCGAGCGCGTAGAACCCGCGACTAATCACGGTCTGCGCCGCCCAGGCGCTCAAGGCCGAGACTGAGAAACACCAGGATCGTTCGCGGTCGCTTCAGCGTCCGCAACGCTGAAGCGGCTCGAGAACAAACCCCAGATCAGGTATGCCGCCTCGAAGCCGCACACGGTGAGACAGACTTGCGCCGCGAAAATCAGGAGCAGCATCAACCGCACCGCCCGGCTCAGCACTGCGTAGGCTTCGGCGACGTGGCCGGCCGCAACCATGCGGCTGATCGTCGGATAGGAGGCAACGCCCGCCGCCATGCCGAACACGCCGATCGGTACCTTCAGGAGTGTGCGGCCATATTGCAGATAAGACAGCGCGCCGGGCGCAAGATAGGACGCCTGGTTCTTCACGATCCACTCGTCGACCACGACGATCGAAAATCCGATCATGATCGGGATCGACAGCCACAGATAGGTCCTCAGGTCTTCGCTGCGCAGCGACAGCAGCGGATACCAGCGCATGTTGCCCTTCACGCAGCCATAGAGCGGCAGCGCGAACGGACCAAGGACCGAGCCGGCGAGCACGCCCCAGGCAAAGCCCTCGGCGCCCCAGCCGAGCTGCGCGCCGACCAGACCGCCCGCGATGATTCCGAGCGAATAGACCAGCGGCGCCAGCGCCGGCAGCGCGTGCTTGTCGCGCGCCTGCAGCGCCGCCGAGAGCAGGCCGCCGGTGACGTGGAAGAATTGCGCGGGGACGATGATGCGGATCAGCCGCACCAGCGTGTCGACGTCGGCGGGGTCGGTAAATCCCGGCGCCACCAGCGTGGCGAGCGGGCGCGCAAAGATCATCAGCAGACGCGATGCCGAGCCCGCCGGCAACGACGATGAAATTGGCGATGACGCTGAACGCCTGCCAGCCGCGCTGTTCCTCGCCGCGCTCGAGATATTTCAGAAAGATCGGGATGAACACGATCGACAGCGCGCCGGCGGCCAGCAGATAGTTCAGGAAATCCGGCAGCGTGAAGCTGGCGAAATAGATGTCGGCCTGGCGGCTGGCGCCGAGCGTGCGGCCGATGATTTGTTCGCGCACGAGACCGATGATGCGGCTCAGGAAGATCGAGCCGGCCCAGATCGCCGACGCCACACCGATGGTGCGGCCGGTCGAGGTGTGATGCTCTCTCGGGAAGGTGGTGGCCAAGTCTCGCTCCTCGTCACGCCGAGGTTTGGCCGCTCTCGGGCGCAACGGCAATATGGCAATTCAGCCCCCTATCAGCTTGCCCGCGCGCTTGACGGTAGCCGGCTTGAACGAAGCTCAAGTCTCGGCCCTGCTCTTGCTGATCATCAGGTGCCTGGGCTATTGCCGTCGAGGTATGCGTCGCGCTCGTTGGTAGTTCGAGCGCCCAATCGAGCCGGCTGCAGATCGTGATCCCGTTCCTGACAAAACTGGCTGAAGCGGAGCGTGTCTTGATCGCCGGATGTGGCGGTGGCTTCGACGTTTTTGCCGGCGTTCCGCTAGCTCAGCAACTGATCGGTGCCGGCAAGCAGGTGACGTTCACAAATTTCTCTTTCACCAACCTGTGGCTCAGCGGCGGCGAGCGCGTGACGCCGGCGTGCTGGCGCGTCGATCAGCAAGCGAGCGAACTCCCCTACTTTCCCGAGAAATGGCTGGGGGAGTGGCTTGTCGCTCGCGGGCAAGCAGCCCCGATCTATGCGTTAGCGAAATCAGGCGCACGCCCACTTCAAGAGGCGTACGAGATCATCATCGAGCGTCACGACATCGATCTGGTGGTGCTGGTCGACGGCGGCACCGACAGCATCCTGTTTGGCGATGAGCCGGGCCTCGGCACCGTGGCTGAGGATGCCATTTCCACTGTAGCGGCCTGCTCGGCGACGGAGCAGCCGGTCGTGCTCGCCGCGATCGGCTTTGGTATCGACCATCATCATGGTGTCTCGCATCACGCTTTTCTTGAAAACGTTGCGCGCGTCATTCAGGACGGCGGCTTCCTCGGCGTCTGCTCGCTCACGCCGCGCACGCCTGAGGCGGATGCGTTCCTCGACCTCGTCGATTACGCCAATCGCCGCCAGCCGCAACACCAGAGCATCGTGTGCAATTCGATCGCGAGTTCATTGCGTGGCGAGTTCGGCAACTATCACGCCACCAACCGAACCAGCGGCAGCGAACTCTTTATCAATCCGCTGATGGCCCAGTACTGGACCTTCGATGCCCGATCCGTAGTGGCTCGGATGACCTACGCCGCGGAGTTGGCCGACACGGAAAGCATGGAAGACGCACGGCGGGTGATCGAAGGTCAACGGCAGAGCCTGGAAGTCAGGCCTCGTCAGGGATTGCCGTTGTGATGCGACGGCTGCTGCCGCTTAGCCCGCCTTACTCGTCCTCGTCATCCTCGTCGTCGCGCTTCGATTTGGCGACGCCATGTCGGCTGCCGCCGAGCGGGATCGAACCGGTGTAGCCGCGGTCCTGCGCCGCGTAGCGACCGCGGCCGCCAGCACGCGCCGCGATCTGGTCGCCTGAGACCGCCGCCGGTTCGCAGATGATGCGCCGGCTCGCGCGCCGCATCAGGTCGACGTGGATGTGATCGTAGTGATAGGCGTTGGAGCCCGGCGCCAGCACGGTGGTGAATTCCTGGCAGGCGGCACCCTGAACATCGCGCAAAAAGCCCTGCTCTTCCGCCATGCCGTGCCAGCCGTCTTTCACCGTGATGCGGCGACCGTCATCAAGCGTGAAGGCCGCGATGTCGAGCGCGTTGCCGAACGCGTGCTCGGAAATATGCGCGCTCGGATTGCCGTTCATGCCGCGGCAGGAATAGGCCGAGATCTGCTTGATCTCGACAACGCGCGCGCCGAACCATTTCAGCGCCGCCGGCTGCACGCTGTCGGCGATCCAGCGATCGAGCTGCGCGACGATCGGGCACGCCAGCGTCGCCGCCGGCTTCACCACAACCGGCCCGATCGAGCCGACCTGATCGCGCGACGGCCCAAGCCGCGGCAGCGGTTGCTCGGCGGGCGTCGCGTAAGGCGCGCGCGAATAGTTCGGCGCGCCCGGCTGCATTCCCTCATCGGCGACGCCTTCGTTGGGATCATCAACGCTCTGTTCGTTTTCCGGCGACGCAATACCCGGAGCGCCCAGCGACAGTGGCGGTCCGACGGGAGTCGCGCGAGAGCGATTGCCGTACCCATCGTATTGCGGCGCCGGATAGCTCTGTGGCGCGCCGATTGGCGCGCGCTCGATCGCCCCCGAAGGCGCCGCGGTCGAATAGGACGGTTGCGCACCGTAATTTCGTTGTGGATAGGCCGGCCGACCGCCTTCCGCGGGATACGGCTGGCTCGCGCTCGGTTGCCCGTAACGTTGCTGCGGGTCGTTCTGTTGTGGGTAATTCCGTTGCGGATAGGAATTGATCGGCCAGCGCGGCTGCGGGTTCGCTTGCGGGATCGCGCCGGGCGGCCGCAGTTCATCGGCAAAGCCGTACGCTGACGTTTCGGCAAGTGCCGCAACCTTCAACGGAAATTCCGCACCGCAGGCGCCGGGGCCGGCGATCGGCGAAATCCGGACGACGTTCGCGCTCTCCTTGACCTCGCCGGATTTCATGCACGCGGCTTCGGCCTCGGCCCGCCAAGGCTCACGCTCCGCCGTACCAAAAAAACCGCGGCCGCAGCCTGCCATCGAGACGAGAACGAGCGAGCCGACGAGATACAAGGCAACTCTGCGCGTCATCCCGCGCAACGTCGCCGAATTTACTTAAAAACTCTTCAACGTATTGATTTCACTTAAATTTAACCACGTTTTCGGTGTGCAACCAAATCGGCGGCCACGCGTTATCGCCGGCCCTACCTCATGGTGGGGATAAATCAGTGTGCCTGCCTTTTTCAGGGAAGCCGATCTGTTAGGCTCGCACTGATGGCGCAGGTGACGTCGAACTCGGGAGCATTCCCATGGACCTCGTCAACAGACTCAACGTTCTGATGGCCTTTGCCGCGCTTGCGTTCGTCGGCGCGATCATCCTCGGGATGATCTGATTTACGGTCGTCGCGTCTTTTAATTCTTTGTTGATGTTGATGAACAGGCGCCGCCCGGCGCGTCGCGGGTGCGCGCCTGGGCGTATTGTTTCAATCCGGTTTCGCGCTTTCAGAAAATGGTTTCATCGCGCGAAATCGTTCACGAACAGCTCTCGTTTAGTTGAACCTCCCAGCGCGTGTCGGAACGAACCGGCAAGAGAAGCGCAACACGACAAGCGCAAGGCGCGAGATAAGCGCAGGGAGACTCGCTATGTTGCTCGACACCATTCGCATCCGCACATTCGCCGCCGTCATCGGCGCACTGACCGCGGGTTTCGTGCTGACCACCACGTCGGTCGCCGCCGGCCCCGTCGCGCCGTTCGGTCTTGCGCCGCAAGTGGTCCAGCCGTTGCCGAGCGACGAACCCGACGCCGACGCCACCGAATTGCCTGATCGTTTCAAGCGACAGGTCGTCGCCTACAACGGCGGGGAGGCCGCAGGCACCGTCATCATCGATACGCCGAACACCTACCTCTATCTCGTGCTCGGGGCTGGCCGCGCGATGCGCTACGGCATCGGCGTCGGCCGCGAAGGATTTACCTGGTCGGGCGTGCAGCAGATTACGAAGAAAGCGGAGTGGCCGGACTGGACGCCGCCGCCGGAAATGATCGCGCGCCAGCCTTACCTGCCGCGCTTCGTCGCCGGCGGTCCCGGCAATCCGCTCGGCGCACGCGCCATGTATCTCGGCGGCACCGTCTATCGCATCCACGGCACCAACAATCCGATGAGCATCGGCACGCGGGTGTCCTCGGGCTGCATCCGCCTCACCAACGACGACGTTACCGACCTCTATTCCCGCGTCAGCATCGGCACGAAAGTGATCGTACGGCCGATGGAACACCGCGCCGACGCAACGAGTGGTCGTCGCAGCTGATAAGCCCGCACCGCTGATCCGCTACGACACGAAATCGCCCTCCCTCACGGGAGGGCGATTTTGCTTGTGCGCCCGAGTAAAACTTAGCTCGTGAAATCGATGACCAGCGCCATCGAGGATTTCGACGATCCCGAACTGTCGCCGTTGGCGCTGTAGCCTGCGCCTTGCTGCAGCGAGTTCCTGCAACGACTGCAGGAATTTCTGGATCAACGAGGTGGTGCTGTCAGTTGCCGAGTTGGTTCCGTCGCTCGAGTTCGAGCCGATCGCCGACAGCAGACTCGCTGCAGCCGACGAACCGTCACTGCTCGCTCCACTGGCGGAGTCGCCATCGTGATGGTGTCCGTGATGACCGCCGGTGCCGCCGGGCCCTCCGGGTCCACCCTGCGCGAACGCGTTGGCAAACACGTTCTGCAGCTCAGTCGCCTGCGCTGATGTCAGCGTGCCGTTCTGCACCTCGCCGCTGATCAGGTCGTCGATCTTCGACTTGATCTGGTCGGGTGACGGCGGACCAGATGCCTGACCGCCGCTGGCGCGGTCTGCCTTCAGGCTCTGGTCGATGTCGTCGAGCGCGGTCGACAGGGCGCTCTGGTCGGTTGAGGAAATGGCCCCCGACGAGACTTCAGACAGCAACTCGTTCTGAAGCCTGTCGCGGGGCGACAGGTAACCGGCGGCACCCGTGGCGGCAATCGAGGTCATTGGGCAGCTCCCAGACTTGGTGGATCGGACTTGACGGATCGGACTTGGCGAATTTTGGAGGTCAAACAAGACGTGGAAAACGTGCATTGAATCTGGGAGTTATCCAGTTAATGAAACCTTCTTTCGGGATTTCCACGCGATGTCTCTCGGTTGCCGCGGCACACTTAGAAACAATCCGAAACAAAAAACTTGCAGAAGCCCGATCGAATCGCGAGCAAAGCTTCGTCACCATGACCGCATCACCAAACATTCTGGTCGTCGAAGACGATCGTGAAACCCGCGCACTGATCGCGCGCTATCTCAGGACCAACGCCTTCCAGGTCGCGACCGCGGCCGACGGCCGCGAGATGGATCGCGCGCTGGCGGCAAGCCGCGTCGATCTCATCATTCTCGACGTGATGCTGCCGGGCGAGGACGGCTTGAGCCTGTGCCGCAAGCTTCGTCAGGCATCATCGCTGCCGATCATCATGCTGACGGCGCGCGGCGAAGACGTCGATCGCATCCTCGGCCTCGAGATGGGCGCCGACGACTATCTGCCAAAGCCGTTCAATCCGCGCGAACTGCTGGCGCGCATCAAGGCGGTGCTGCGGCGCCAGGCGGTGGCGCTGACCGCGAGCGCGTTCGCCGGCGCGAAGGCGCTGCTATTCCGCGGTTGGCGGCTCGATCCTGGTTTGCGCGAGCTGCGCAATCCGCACGGCGCGCGCGTTGCGCTGACCAGCGCCGAGTTCGACCTGCTGCAGGTCTTGTGTGAGCGTCCCGGCCGGGTGCTGTCGCGCGACAGTTTGCTTGACCTGACCCAAGGCCGGACCGCGGGCTCGTTCGAACGCTCGATCGACGTGCTGATCAGCCGTATCCGCCGCAAGATTGAAACCGATCTGCAAAGCCCCGAGCTCATCAAGACGGTGCGATCCGGCGGCTACCTGTTCACGCCGGAGGTGACGACCGCGTGATGCCGCGCACCAACAGCCTGTGGCGGATGCTGAAGCTCGACCGCATCGGGAGCCAGATGGCGGCGCTCGTGCTGGTGTCGACCGTTGCAATCCACGCCGTGATCGCGACGACCTTTTACCTCAGTCGTCCCGAGCCCCGTTTACAGGACGAGGTCGGTCCGGGACAGCTGGTCTCGACCATAAAACTGATCGCCGCAGTCAGTGCCGGCGAACGCGAACGCGTGATCGCCGACGTCGCACAGACGTTTCCCGCAATTGGCGTTGAAGCACTGGCCGGAGCACCGGCTGCGACGGGCCCGACCGATGAGACATCGCGTGCGCGTTTCCTGCACGCGCGGCTCGGCACCGACTTCACGGTCTTGACTGTGGGAACCGCCAACGACCCAAGTCGGATCGCGGTCGAACTGCCGGACCACAGCTGGATCGCCGCGCGCTTGCCGGGCGAGCGTCGACGCCCCTCGTTCTTCGGCGGGCCGTGGATGACGGCGCTGCTGTTCATCGTCGGCAGCGTATCGCTGTTGAGCCTGTGGGCGGCGCGGGCGCTGACGCGTCCGCTGTCGGCGTTCGCGACCGCGGCCGAGAACTTCAGCCTCACCGGTGCGCCCGAGCCGTTGCCTGAACGCGGCCCGCGCGAGATCCGCCTCGTGGCGCGCGCGCTCAACCGCATGCGATCGCGCATCGTTGACCTGATCGACGATCGCACCAAAATGCTGGCGGCGATCAGCCACGATCTCAGAACGCCGATCACCAGGCTTCGGCTGCGGTCGGAGTTCATCGAAGACGACGGCCAGCGTGCACAGACCTTGCGCGATCTCGACCAGATGCATGCGATGCTGGAGGCGGTGCTGTCGTTCCTCAAGAACGGCCGCAACGACGAGCGTTCCACGCTGATCGATCTGTCTGCCGCGCTGCAGCTGATTTGCGACCAGTTCAGCGACACCGGCAGCAATGTTCGCTACGAAGGTGCGCAGCACCTGACGATCACGGCGCGGCCCGACGACCTGCACCGCGCGGTGACCAACCTGGTCGAGAACGCGGTGCGGTTCGGCAGTGAAGTGATCGTGCGGCTCAGCGGTAACCCGAGGTCGGCCGTGATCGAGGTCGAGGACGACGGTCCGGGCATCGCCGACGAGCGCAAGCGCGCCATGCTGGAGCCGTTCGTGCGCGGCGACGCCGCCCGCAACATGGACGAGGCGACGGGCTTTGGCCTCGGTCTCGCGATCGCCCATGCCATCGTCGATGGCCACGGCGGCACGCTGTCGCTGCTGGACCGCTCCGCACACGGCCTGATCGTCCGTATCGAACTGCCGCGACATCGCGACGCCTTGCTGGCGTCGGGGTAACCCGAAAGCGCACGGTGTGCGAGACGCTGCGAACGCATGCGCCGATCCGTTTATTTGCCTCCTCGCAGAGATCCGCCGTCCGTCGTCACACGTCGAAACAGTTGGAAACAGCGAGAATTCAAATCTCCATTCAATTGCCTGCTGCTCAATTCAATCAGGGCAGCATGCAAAATCTTCTTCAATGGCTGAAAGAGCTTTGCGACTGCCGCGAGCCATACGACATCAATCTCTGGCACAAGTGGTACCCCCAACTCCCTGTCCGGGACATCAATGGAAAGTGGCTCTTTTTCGAGGTGTGGCGCCGGCGCGGACCGAACGGATGGGAATACCAGGAGCGAGAGGAAACCGAGGACGAGTTTTATGACCGCCAATGGTAGCTGAGAACATTTGGCTCGCGGACGAACGTCCCTCGCGTCGGCTCGCTGAAAGCAATCGCGCTCCGACCGAAGCGACTGTTCTTGCGCGACGAACCAGGAGTGCTCGGCCGGATCGCGGCGACACGCCGCAGCAGCGGGCTGGCATCCGCACCCCTCCACCGATAGAATCAGCGCGCACACGCTTGAGAATCAAGCGGTTGCCCACCCTTCGACGGGTAGGTGGGGAAGCGACGATGCACCTTCGGCTGATCCTGTTCGGAGCAGCGAGCCTAGCGATCTCGTTCTTCGCGAGCCTGTTCATGATGAACTGGCTGTGGCCGCGCGACGACAGCACGAGCATGAAGCCGGCACTGGCGTCGATGCCGCCGCTGCCGCCGGCCACGCGCTCCTCGACCATCGTCGCGCCGATCTCGATTGCGTTGTCGGCGATCCGCGAAGCGGTCGATCGCGCCGCGCCGCGCAATTTCAACGGCAACGCCGACAACCCCGCACCGCAGCTGATCCAGAATGCCGTCATCAGCTGGACCGTGGCGCGCGGGCCGATTGCCGCCAATGGCGGCGGCAATGCGCTGTCGATCTCGACCCAGCTCAACGGCCAGGTCCACGCGTTGGGCGCGCTGTCGCAAACCGCCGGCAACGCCGTGAACGGCCTGGTGACCAACCTGCTCGGCGACGCCGGCAAGAAGCTCGGCAACGCCGGCCTTGGCATCAACATCAAGAACCTCGACGCCACTGCCGACATTCACGGTACGGTCGCGGTGACCTCGCGCCCCACCTTGCTGCCAAACTGGCGGGTCGAGCCGAATATGGCCGGCCAGGTCAACCTCGCCGACACCAACGTTTCGGCGGCGGGGCTAAAGGTCAATGTCAACGGGCAATTGCGGCCGATCATCGACAAGATGGTTGCCGAGCAGGTCGCGACGATGGAGCAGCGGGTGCGCTCCAATCCGATCATCGAGCAAACGGCGCGGACGCAATGGGCGAAGATCTGCCGCTCGATGCCGTTGCAGGCGCCGGGCGCCGGACTGCCTGAGCTGTGGATCGAAGTGCGTCCGGTCAAAGTGCTCGCGATGCAGCCGAAGATCGACGCCAGCAACGTCCAGCTGACGCTTGCGATCGACGGCGAGACCCGCATCACCTCAACGCAGACCAAGCCGAACTGTCCGTTCCCCGGTGCGCTCGAGATCGTGCCGTCGCTCGAGGCCGGCAAGGTCAATATCGGCGTGCCGATCGACCTGCCGTTCACCGAGGTCAACACGATCATCGACGCTCAGCTCAAGGGCAAGACGTTCCCCGACGACGGCAGCGGGTCGGTGGCGATCACCGTGAAAAAGGCGACGGTCGAGGCGGCCGGCGATCGCCTCCTGATCTCACTGCTCGTCAATGCCGCGGAGAAGGAGACATTCTTCGGCTTTGGTGGCGACGCCACCGTACATGTCTACGGCAAGCCGGTGCTCGACCAGGCGCAGCAGGTGCTGCGGCTGACCGACATCCAGCTCGCGGTGGAATCGGAAGCGGCGTTCGGCCTGCTCGGCGCGGCCGCCAAGGCGGCGATGCCGTACTTGCAGAAGGCGCTCGCCGACAAGGCGCAGGTCGACCTGAAGCCATTCGCCGCCAATGCGCGCAACAAGGTCGCGGCCGCGATGAAGGAATTCAGCAAGAGCGAGGACGGCGTCAGCGTCGACGCCGCGGTCACGGGCCTGAGGCTCGCCGACATCGCCTTCGATGCCAAGACGCTCCGCGTGATCGCGGAAGCCGACGGCACGGTGAACGTGGCAGTAACGTCGCTGCCGGCGCTGTAGGGCTTCAGCCGCAGATCCCGAGGAATCGTCATTGCGAGCGAAGCGAAGCAATCCAGGGCCCCGCACAAGAACTGGATTGCTTCGTCGCTGCGCTCCTCGCAATGACGATTCAGGACTTACGCCCGCAGTTCGATCGTGCGAAACTTACGTATGATTTTGCGCTCGCCCTCATTTGCCGTGGCTCTCCTTATGACTGCTCTCTCGCAACTCGCCACTCCTGCCCGCGCGCAGGATGATCCGCTCGCAGGCAACCGGCTCTACGCCGACGTCGAACACTATGCGTCGTTCGGCATCCATCGTTACGGCACCGAAGCCGATCACGCGACCACCGACTGGATTGCGGAGGAGATGCGGAAGGCCGGCCTCGCCGTCGAGTTCCAGAATTTTGCGCTGGGCAAGCAATACTTTGTCGACAAAGCCGATGTTACGGTCGGTGCGGAAAAGATCGACGCGCTGCCGTTCTGGTGGATCCCGGAAGACAAGGCCTCGTTCACGCTGACGGTGCCGCTTGCTCCTGATGACGGCGACGCGTCCGGCAAAATCGTCGCGCTGCACTTGCCCTATGACCGCACGGCGTATCTGGCCGACACCCACAAGCAGGCGATCGCTTTAAGCGCGAAGCGCAATCCGGCCGCGATCATCCTGACCATCGACAATCCCGGCGAAGACATCTTCGTCTACAACGTCGCCCAGGACGATCCGCCGTGGCCGGTGCCCGTCGTCGTGGTCGCCGCGGGAAAACGCGCGCTGCTCACGCAGGCGCAGGCCGACGGCAAGCCGGCCACCATCAATGTCAGTGGCCAGTATCGAAAAGATGTCGCCGGCCGCAATGTGGTGGCGAAACTCGATCGCGGCGCGGCCGACACCATCGTGATTTCGACGCCGATGACCGGCTGGTTCACCTGCGCCTGCGAGCGCGGCTCGGGCATCGCGGCGTTCCTCGCGCTGGCGCGCATGGTCGGCGCGACGCAGCCCAATGTGAATGTCGTATTCGTCGCCACCGCCGGCCACGAGGTCGGCCATGGCGGCATGGAAATCTTCCTGCACGACAATCCGCCGCCGCCGGAGCGCACGCTGGCGTGGATCCATATCGGTGCATCGGTCGCCTGCTACGATTTTCAAAAAGGCGGCGACGGCAAGTGGGTCACCGACAAGAAGCTCGATCTGCGCCGCCTGCTCACGTCGTCGGCGTCCACGGCTCAGCTGACCGACGCCGCGTTCAAGGACCAGCCGTTCAACCGCGCCGTCACATCAGACAAGGCGCCGCCCGGCGAACTCCGCGAGGTGTGGGGTGCGAAGTACCAGAACTTCCTCGGCATCGCCGCAGGGCACCGATTCTTCCACAACCCGACCGATTCGGTCGCCGTGACCGGTCCCGAAATCCTGGAACCGGTGGCGCGCGGATTAGCCGCCGTGATCGCCACACTCGCACAAAAGCAGCGTGCGGCGTTGGGTTCCGAGAAGAAGATGTGAGTTCTCACGCGAGCCGCATTGCACAAACCTCGTCATGCCCGGCCTCGTGCCGGGCATCCACGTCTTCCTCGCCGCAAAAACGTGGATGGCCGGAACAAGTCCGGCCATGACCGCAAGCTTGGTAGGCACAACGGCCGGGTTGACCCCGCGCCCATCAGGTCTAATATAAAGGCTGTTCCGAGGGGTGCTCCGGTCCGGAGCTGAGATTCCGCTTTTGCGGTGACCCTTTGAACCTGATCCGGGTCATGCCGGCGAAGGGACTGGACACATATGAAGCTTCTTCTCCACTCCATCGTCGGCCAAGCCGCGTCAACCGGATTCCGCGCGACCGCGCACGTTTGCGCTGTGCGTCGCTCCACAACCCAACCACTGACGGCACAAGGGACCAGAGAAAATGAACGTTCACAGCAAACCCACGTTGCCAGAGATCACCACCGGCCCGCTGCGCTCCTCGCGCAAAGTCTACGTGAATCCGGACGCCGCGCCCGAGATGCGCGTGCCGCTTCGCGAAATTCTCCTGTCGGAAGGCGCCGGCGAGCCGAACCTGCGCGTCTACGACTGCTCGGGTCCTTACACCGACAACGACGTCGCGATCGACGTCAACAAGGGCCTGCCGCGCACCCGGCAGCAGTGGGTGCGCGAGCGCGGCGGCGTCGAGGAATATGACGGCCGCGCCGTCAAGCCGGAGGACAACGGCAATGTCGGCGCCTCGCACGCGGCACGCGCCTTCACCGCCTATCACAAGCCGCTGCGCGGGACGGGCGACGCGCCGATCACGCAGCTCGAATTCGCCCGCCGCGGCATCGTGACGAAGGAAATGATCTACGTCGCCGAGCGCGAAAACCTCGGCCGCAAGCAGATGCTGGAGCGCGCGCAACAAGCGCTTGCCGACGGCGAAAGTTTTGGCGCCGACGTCCCGGCGTTCATCACGCCGGAATTCGTGCGCGATGAGATCGCGCGCGGCCGTGCCATCATTCCCTGCAACATCAACCACGCCGAACTCGAGCCGATGATCATCGGCCGCAATTTTTTGGTGAAGATCAACGCCAACATCGGCAACTCGGCGGTGACCTCCTCGGTCGAGGAAGAGGTCGACAAGATGGTGTGGGCGATCCGCTGGGGCGCCGACACCGTGATGGACCTCTCGACGGGGCGCAACATCCACACCACGCGCGAATGGATTTTGCGCAACTCGCCGGTGCCGATCGGCACGGTGCCGATCTACCAGGCGCTGGAGAAGTGCGACGGCGACCCGGTCAAGCTGACCTGGGAACTCTATCGCGACACGCTGATCGAGCAGTGCGAACAGGGCGTCGACTACTTCACGATCCACGCCGGCGTGCGGCTCGGCTACATCCACCTGACCGCTAACCGCGTCACCGGCATCGTGTCGCGCGGCGGCTCGATCATGGCGAAGTGGTGCCTCGCGCATCACAAGGAGAGCTTCCTTTACACGCACTTCGACGAGATCTGCGATCTCATGCGCAAGTATGACGTCTCGTTCTCGCTCGGCGACGGTTTGCGTCCGGGCTCGATCGCCGATGCCAACGACCGCGCGCAGTTCGCCGAACTGGAAACGCTCGGCGAACTCACGCAGATCGCGTGGAAGAAGGGCTGCCAGGTCATGATCGAAGGCCCCGGCCATGTGCCGATGCACAAGATCAAGATCAACATGGACAAGCAGCTCAAAGAGTGCGGCGAGGCGCCGTTCTATACGCTGGGCCCGCTGACCACCGACATCGCGCCGGGCTATGATCACATCACGTCAGGCATTGGGGCGGCGATGATCGGCTGGTTCGGCTGCGCCATGCTCTGCTACGTCACGCCGAAGGAGCATCTCGGCCTGCCGAACCGTGACGACGTCAAGGTCGGTGTCATCACTTATCGGATCGCCGCGCACGCCGCTGATCTGGCCAAGGGTCATCCGGCGGCGCAGCTCCGCGACGACGCCTTGAGCCGCGCGCGGTTCGACTTCCGCTGGGAGGACCAGTTCAACCTCTCGCTCGATCCCGACACCGCGTGCCAGTTCCACGACGAGACGCTGCCGAAGGAGGCGCACAAGGTCGCGCATTTCTGCTCGATGTGCGGGCCAAAATTCTGCTCGATGAAGATCACGCAGGATGTGCGCGACTATGCCGCCACGCTCAACGACAAGGAGCAGGGCATGGCGAAGATGTCGGAAAAGTTCAGGGAGATGGGCGAACAGGTCTATCTTGACGCCGACAAGGTGAAGGCGAGCAATCAGGCGCTGTGACGGTACGGCGCCTTCCGTCATTGCGAGGAGCGTAGCGACGAAGCAATCCAGTTCTTGTGCGGGGCCATGGATTGCTTCGCTTCGCTCGCAATGACGACACGATTGCACCCGTGGCGCCAATCGCTATACTACCTCCGCTTGCATCACACCAACGTTGCGCGGCAGCGCGGCGGCAAATGGAGGGGCTTCATGAAGATCGAAAACATCTGCGCCGCGGCAGTCGCTGTGGTTGTCGCGTGCGGCTCAGCGGCGCTGGCAAAGGACAAACCCGCCTCAGCGTCTGGCCTGCGCGCCGCCCAAATCGAGTGCTCGAAGCAGTACGGGGCCTACGAGGATCCGACGACGAAGACGTTGAAGTTCCCCCAGACCAGCCTCACGGGAAGCCAGTCCATGATCGATGCCATCTACGCCTGCGTCGCGCAGAAGACCGGCAAGCCAGCGACGCCTTTCATCCGGTCGGAAGTGATCATTCGCTGACGCGCGGACCGAGAGAGTGACGCGATTGCTCTGTGCGACACTCGCCTTGGCGATGATGTCAGGCCTGCCCGCCAGCAATTCGGAGACGTACAAATTCGATGCATCGAAATTGCGGCCCTTGCTCGACAAGGACCAGTCCTTGCGCAGCAAGGACCGGCCGAGATTGACTTTCAGCTGGGTCAGCAACCTGCAATCACATATCAATGCATGCTGGCAGCTTCCCAAAGAGGTCACCGACAAGACCAAGGTGGCCGCTCGCATCGTCCTTGAACTAAACCCCGACGGCTCGCTGAAGAACGAGCCATCGATCCTAGAGGTGACGAAACATCCGCTGAGCAAAGCGTTCGCCGAGAGTGCGGTTGCCGCTATCAAGCACTGCGCACCCTACGCGTTCTTGCCGGCCGAGGAATACACGGGCGGCTGGGACAAGCTCGACATGAGCTTCTCGGGCGATCCGGTGGCAACAAGTGAGTTCAAGTCTGGCGCCGGGTATCATTTTGACCCACACGAGGTGCAAAAGGCTCTTCAACAGCGGCAGCAAGAACGCAGCACTCCTTCAGATCAGTGACAGCTCGCCGCCTCAATCCCGCAAATCCCGCCTCGTTTCTTTGAACTTCTTCCCGCCTTCCCGACACTCAACCGGCAGAGCGTTGCAAAGCTCACCTCAAGAGCCTCCGTTTTCCGCGCGAGGCCGACACAATCCCTTTTCAAGGAGACCAAAATTCATGCGTCGTTTCTCGATTTTGTGTGCCGCCCTCGGCCTTGCCGCCACCGCGCTGGACCAGCCCCGCGCAAGCGTCCTTCAAGGTGATCCGCTGGGACACGACCGGCGTTTGCCAGATCTGGGACAACGCGGTCCCGACAAAACCCTTTCCGTCCGATTACAAGGTGGTCAGCCACTCGGTGCCAACCTTCATGGATGCGGTTGCCACGAAGGACAAGCTGTTCCACGCGGCCAAGTGCACGATCTGATCGCTTGAGCGTTGCCGAGGCGCGGCCTCGATTTGACGACATCATGCCCGGCCCTGCTCCGGGCATTTCGCTTTGGGGGCCGTGTTCGATGTGACAACAAGGACGCGGATGACTGGGACAAGCGTGGCCATGACGGGCTAGGATTGGACTCAACCACCCCAATCAATCAGCCAGAGGCACCCTCATGCCCATCACCCACCGCTTCGTCGACACCAACGGCATCCGCATGCACATCGCAGAAGCCGGCTCCGGCCCGCTGGTGCTGTTCTGCCATGGCTGGCCGGAATCCTGGTACTCGTGGCGGCATCAGCTCGAGGCGGTGGCGGCGGCGGGCTTTCACGCGGTGGCGCCGGACATGCGCGGCTACGGCCAGACCGACAAGCCCGAAGCGATCGACCAGTACACGCTGATGCATCTGACCGGCGACATGGTCGGCGTGCTCGATTCGCTCAAGCAACAGTCCGCCGTCATCGTTGGCCACGACTGGGGCGGGCCGGTCGCCTGGCACTCCGCGCTGTTCCGGCCCGACCGCTTCCGCGCTATCGCAGCCCTCAGCGTGCCCTATCGCCCGCGCGGCACGGTGCGGCCGACGTCGGTGATGCCGAAGACCGCGACGCACGAATTCTACCAGCTCTATTTCCAGACGCCCGGCCGCGCCGAAGCCGAGTTCGAGCGCGATCCGAAACGCACCATCGCACTCACCATGATCGGCGTATCGGGCGCCACGCCGACACCCGGCGCACTTACCGACGCAAGCCCCGGCCCCGGCATGGTGCCGAGCGCCGGCGGCTGGCTCGGCGATCGCCCGATGCCGCAACAATTTCCGGAATGGCTGACCGAGACCGACGTCGACTTCTATGCAAACGAATTCAAGAAGGCCGGCTTCCGCGGCGGCCTGAACTGGTATCGCAACATCGACCGCAACTGGGAGCTGATGGCGCCGTTCGCCGGCGCCAAGGTCGAAGTGCCCGCGCTGTTCATGACCGGCGACAAGGACCTCGTCTACAAATTCCCCGGCGCCGAACAACTCATCGCCAACCTCACGCAGTTCGTGCCGAAGCTGAAGAAGACCGTGATCCTGCCCGGCTGCGGCCACTGGACCCAGCAAGAGCGCAAGGCCGACGTCAACCGCGAGCTGGTGGCGTTCTTGAAGGGGCTGTAGGCGGGGCCGCCCCTACTTCGGCGGATAGCCCACCGTCTGCGACATCAGCACGTGCTGATCGTGGCTCAAGCCCAGCGCATTGGCGATCGCCTCGCGGTCGATCCAGGCGCGGATCACGGTGGCGAGGCCGTTGCTGGCCGCGAACAGGTAGATGTTCTGCGAGATCGCGCCGGTCGCGACCGAGGCATAGCACTCGCGCTGGCTTGCCGGCACGAGCTTCATGCGACTGTAATCGGCGACGAACACGAGATCGAGCGGCGCGTCGTCGACGAAATCCTGGTAGCCGGTGACGCGGCGGAGATCACTGCCGGCGACAAGGCGCAGCTTGTGCGCGGTCGCGTCATAGAGATAGGCGCCCGACGGCAGCGCGACGTAGAGATCGATCTCCTGGTCGTTGATCGCCGACGGCGCGGTGCGCATACCGTCGGGCCGGTTCACGCCGCACGCCGCCCACAGCAGGCTCGACAGCAGCGGCAACGGCAGCTCGGTTCCGGCCGCGAACGCGTGGTACGAGCGGCGCTTGCCGATCGCCTCCATCAGCGGCAGGCCGCCGGTTTTGTCCGGCGCCGGCAGCGCAATCTCAGGCGTCGCGTCGCCTTTGGCCGGCTTCGGACGCAACTGGCCCATCATGCCGAGGGCGAATTTCGTCAGCGTGCTCATGTGGACCTCGCGGATTACGTCAGCCCGCAGTCGACACCGGAACCGCTGCAACGGCATTGATTTCAGTCAACGCCTCGCTCCGCACCAAGCTTCGCGCTATCCTGTCCGCAAGAAGACCAGAACCAGCGGGAGGAAACAGCATGGCCTTGCTCGACAGCCAGATCGCAGTGGTCACCGGCGCAGGCTCCGGCATCGGGGCCGCAATCGCCAAAGGCTTTGCGGCCGAAGGCGCGCGCGTCGTCGCGCTCGACATCGATGAGGAGACCGCGGCGCGGACTGCAAGCGAGATCAGGGACGCCGGCGGGCATGCGGCGAGTTACGCGCTCGACGTTGCCGACTTCGACGCCTGCAGCGAGATCGCGGAAGACATCGCCCACAAGGTCGGCCACGTCTCGATCCTGGTCAACAACGCCGGCATCATCCGCCGCAGCGGCATGACCGGCGCGCCGGAAGCGGTGGTCGCCGACTGGCAGGAGATCATCGCGACCAATCTCACCGGCGTGTTCAACGTCACCCACGCCTTTCTCCAGCCGTTGCGCACATCCAAAGGGCGCATCATCAACATCGGCTCGATCCAGTCCTTCGTGCACGTGGTGACGCCGTCATCGCCGGCCTACACCGCCTCCAAGCACGGCGTGCTCGGCTTCACCCGCGCGCTCGCCGCCGAGCTCGGCCGCGACGGCGTCCGCGTCAACGCGATCGGCCCGGGCTTCATCGCAACGCCGCTGAATGCGCAGGCGCGCGCCAGCAATCCGGATCTCGTAAAGACCTTCATGGCGCACACCCCGCTCGGCCGCCCCGGCACGGCGGACGACATCGTGGGGCCTGCGATCTTCCTGGCGTCGGATCTGTCGGCCTATGTCACCGGCACGATCGTGATGGTCGATGGCGGTTACCGGGCGTTGTGAGTGGAGCGCGGAATCGACTCCGCGGCGCTTAATCTTGCCGTCATGCCCGGCTTTATGCCGGGCATCCACGTCTTGACTGCATTTGAGGCAAGCAAGACGTGGATGGCCGGGACAAGCCCGGCCATGACGACGACGCATGGAAGCGCTTGACCTTGCCGACGCCCTCTACCGCGCCAGCCCGGTGATCAATCCCGCACCGAGCAATGCGAGCATCGCGATCTCGAACGCGATCAGCGAGACGAACCCCCTTGGGTTGCGCGCGCGCTCGATCGAACGGCCACCGCGCACCCCGGCCCGGCCGGTGCCGAGCTGCAAGGCGACGATTGCTACCAGGACGACGAAAAAGAACCAGGCCATCGGCTCCCATTAAGGAGATTTTAGTCAAATGCCTGCACGCCTTTGTACCAAGGCGCCAGCGGCTGTCAGGTATTTTGCGCGCTGGACCCTTCACAAGCTGGCGGACAGACCGCCCTCGTGTCCCATGTGCTCGTCACAGCAGGAGAAGAGGATGAGCTTCGTCGTCGCGTTCGTGCTCGCAGCTTTCACCGCGACACTTTACTACAATGGCCCCGGCTGGCCGCTGACCACCATATGCTCGAACACCTTCGACCTGTGCCAGCATCCGGGTTGGCCATTTGCGGCAGCGATCGCGTTCGGGCTCGGCGGCCTTGTGTTCCGCGCCAACCTGCTCTGATGCGCTAACTCCCGGCCTTGCGCGACGCAGTCACGCCATCGTCGCGTAGCGCGACATAGATCGCCGGAATCACCAGCACGGTCAGCAGCGTCGACGACGCCAGCCCGAACAACAGCGAGATCGCCAGTCCCTGGAAGATCGGGTCGGGCAGGATCGTTGTCGCGCCGATCATGGCGGCGAGCGCAGTCAGCAGGATCGGCTTGAAGCGTACGGCGCCCGCCTCGAGCAACCGCTCGCGCAACGATGCGCCGCTGGCGCTATGGCGGATGAAATCGACCAGCAGGATCGAGTTGCGCACGATGATGCCGGCGAGTGCGATGAAGCCGATCATCGAGGTCGCCGTGAACGGCGCACCGAACAGCCAGTGCCCGATCAGGATGCCGATCAGGGTCAGCGGGATCGGCGTCAGGATCACGAGCGGCAGCTTGAACGAGCCGAACTGCGCCACCACCAGGATGTAGATGCCGACGATGGCGATGGCAAACGCTGCGCCCATGTCGCGGAACGTCACGTAGGTGATCTCCCACTCGCCGTCCCACAGCAGCGTCGGCCGCGACTCATCAGTCGGGCTGGCCGTGCAGGCCGAGCGAGGGTTTCGGCAGATTGCCCCAGTCATGGGCGTCGATGCGGCTTGCGACCTCCAGCATGCCATAGATCGGCGCTTCATAGGTGCCGGCCAGTTCGGCCATCACCATGTCGGCAAAGCGGCCGTCACGGCGAAAGATCATCGGCGAGCCGGCTTCGGTCGAGGCCCGCACCACTTCGCCAAGCTCAACGACCGTCTTGGCCCCCGGCAGCGCGTTGGCCGGAACCGGGGCTGACGCGATCGCTTGCGTCCAGCTCAAATCACTCTTCGGCAACTGCACCGTGATCGCGATCGGGTTGCGGTCCTCGCCGCGATGCGAGTAGCCGACGGTCAGGCCGCCGAACAGCATCTCGATGGTGTCGTAGACATCCTTCTGCTCGACGCCGAAGAACTCCAGCCGGTCCTGGTCGATCGACAGCCGCAACCGCGGCCGCGGTTCGCCGACGGAGTCGTCGACATCGACGATGAACGGCACCGAGGCGAAGATTTTTTTGACCTCATTCATCACGGCGCGCCGCGTCTTCGAGTCGGGACCGTAAATCTCGGCGAGCAACGTTGCCAGCACGGGCGGTCCGGGCGGCACCTCCACCACCTTGATCGAGGTGCCCTCCGGCGGATTCAGGCCTTTGAGCTTCTCCCGCAGCTCGAGTGCGATCAGGTGGCTGGCGCGGCTGCGGTCACCTCGCGCCGTCAGGTTGACCTGCAGCTCGCCGAGCTCCGGCGCCTCGCGCAAATAGTAGTGCCGCACCAAGCCGTTGAAATTGAACGGCGCCGGCGTGCCGGCATAGATCTGAACCGAGGTCACTTCCGGCAATTGCCTGGCGATGTCGCTCGCCGCCAGCAGCACGCGCTCGGTGTCTTCGAGGCTCGCGCCCTCAGGCAGGTCGGCGACAACAGCAATCTCCGACTTGTTGTCGAACGGCAGCAGCTTGACCGTCACGCTCTTGGTGTAGAACAGGCCCATCACCAAAAGCGTCGCGACGCCCACCGAGCCGAGAAAGATCCAGGCCGAGCGCCGGGTGCGGATCACCGGCGCGGCGACCCGACGATAGAGCTTGCCGAGCCAGCCCTCGCCATGCGCGGCGGCATGCGCGACAACCGCCCGGCCCTCGCGGTGCAGCTTCAGCATCAGCCACGGCGCGACCACCATCGCGACGAAGAACGAGAACAGCATCGCCGCCGACGCATTCGCCGGGATCGGCGCCATGTACGGCCCCATCAGGCCGGAGACGAACAGCATCGGCAGCAGCGCTGCGACGACGGTCAGTGTCGCCAGAACCGTGGGGTTGCCGACCTCGGCGACGGCCTCGACGGCGGCAGTGAGGCGCGAGCGGCCGTCATTCATCGACCAGTGCCGTGCGATGTTCTCGACCACGACGATGGCGTCGTCGACCAGGATGCCGATCGAAAAGATCAGCGCGAACAGGCTGACACGGTTGATGGTGTAGCCCATGATGTTGGCGGCAAACAGCGTCAGCAGGATGGTGGTCGGAATCACCACCAGCGTCACGACGGCTTCGCGCCAGCCGATCGCAAGCGCGATCAGGACCACGATCGAGACGGTCGCCAGCCCAAGGTGAAACAACAGTTCGTTGGCCTTTTCGTTGGCGGTCTCGCCATAGTCGCGCGTCACGGTCGCCGTGACGTCGGCCGGGATCAACCGGCCCTCCAGCGTCGCGATGTGATGGCGCAGCGCGTCGGCGACGACGACGGCGTTGGCACCGGCACGCTTGGCGACAGCGACACTGACCGCCGGTACCGTCACCCAGCTGCCTTTGGCCGGCTGCGACACGTTCCAGACCCGATGCTCGGCCGGACTCGGCCCGAGCACGACCTTGGCGACGTCGCGCACATAGACCGGGCGGTTGTCACGCGTGGTCACCAGCAACAATCCGATATCGGGAATGCCTGATAGCGTCTGGCCGGCGGCAACGGAGCGGGTGATGCCGGCATCGCGCACCCTGCCGGCCTGGAACGAGCGGTTGGCGTCGCGCACCTTTGCGAGCAGCTGCTGCAGCGTCACGCCATAGAGCGACAGCTTTTCCGGATCGGGCTCGACGCGAATCTGCTGGGCGTCGCCACCGGAGATGTAGGTCAGGCCGACATTGTCGACCTTGGTAAGCTCCGAACGCAGCTTCTCGGCGAGCTCGTAAAGGTCCTTGTCGGTGTAACGATCAGCGGCTTCCGGCTTCGGCGACAGCGTCACGACCACGATCGCGACATCGTTGATGCCGCGGCCGACGATCAGTGGTTCGGGAATGCCGACCGGAATGCGATCGATGTTGGCGCGGATTTTTTCGTGCACGCGCAGGATCGCGTCGTCGGCTTTGGTGCCGACCAGGAACCGCGCGGTGACCATGACACGGTCGTCCTGGGTCTGGCTGTAGGTATGCTCGACGCCGTCGATGCCTTTGACGATGGTTTCCAGCGGCTTGGTGACGAGCTCGACGGCGTCCGGCGCTTTCAAGCCATCGGCACGCACGGTGATGTCGACCATCGGCACGCTGATCTGCGGCTCTTCCTCGCGCGGAATCGTGAGCAGCGCGACAAGGCCAGCGGCGAGCGCCGCCAGCAAAAACAGCGGCGTCAGCGGCGAACGGATCGTCGCCTGGGTCAGCCGGCCGGACAGCCCGAGGTTCACGGCCGCACCAGTTTGTCGGATGCCTTCAGCCCGGACAGAATCTCAAGCCCGTCGGGCATGTCCTTGCGCGGCGCGGCCCGTCCGCGCTGCACCGGCACGTCGGCATCGCCGTTCGCGCCGCGGATCCTGACGTAATCGATGCCGAAGCGGGTGGTAACGAAAGGTTCGGGAATCACAAAGGCGGTGCGATCGCCCGCGGCGATCCAGACCCGGATGCGCTGCTTGACGAAATAGTCGCCGAGGCCCTCGACGGTGGCGTCCGCCACCACGCGTCCGTCCTCGATCTGCGGATAGACCAGCGTGATGGTGCCGAAGCGCGGAGCGGTTTCGCCTGTCTCCTCGCCGTCGATGCGGATCGTGTCGCCCGCCTTCAAAAGCCCGGCCTGGCGTTCCGGCACGCGCAGCCGCAAGACGAAGTTCTGCTCGGCGAGCTCGGCAACCGCATCGCCCGGCAACACCACGGTGCCGACGGTCAGAGGCACCCTCAGCACACGGCCGGCCGCCGGCGCCAGCACATTGCCTTCGGTGAGCTGCTGCTGGATCACGCTCTTTTCGGCGGAGCGCGCGCGCATCGCATTGCTCGCGACGTTGAATGCAGTGCGTGTCTCGTCGAGGCGGGTCTTCGGGATGGTGCCCTTCTCGAACAGGTCCTCGGCGCGGGTGAGATCCGACTGGGACTGGGTCAGCTGCGCCTCAAGGCCGGCAATCTGGGCGTCGAGCGATTTCATCTGCAACGCCAGCTTCTCATCGCCGACAGTGGCGATGACCTGGCCAAGTTCAACGCGGTCGCCTTCCTTGATCGCGAGTGCCGCGATGGTGCCGCCAATTCGCGTGCGGCCCGGCACGACGCGCCGGCTTTCGACCGTCGCGAAGACCGCCTTCTGATCCGCGACTGCTGACGGTGTCGCGATGAAAATTTCCTCGGCAGCGGCAGGAGCGCCAGCCAGGCCCAGCCCGGCCAGCAGAACTGTGGCGGCGAGACGGGCCGATGTCCTCATGCGTTGTCGCGGCATCTCGTCACCCTTCAAAACTCGCGCGACAGTCACTCCGGATACGGCCGCGATTGTTGATCTGCATCAAGCGCGAGGCTTGCCGCGCGCGTACGATCTAGGTGGCCGGCAATTCGCCAGCGGCGCGCAGTAGGAGCGGTACAGCACCTCGACCAGTTCGCGCGCCGGCGCGCTGGCGATCGAGTAGTAGATGGTCTGGCCGTCCCGCCGGGAATCGACCAGCTCGTCGCGGCGAAGGATCGCGAGATGCTGGGATACGGTCGAATTGCGGATACCGAGAAACGCGGCAAGCTCGCCGACCGAACGCTCGCTCTCGCTCAGCTGGCACAGGATCATCAGGCGGTGCGGATTCGCCAGCGCCTTCAACAGGTCGCTCGCAGCTCCGGCCGCGGATTGCATCTGCTTCAGATCGATTTTGATATTCATAGTTGCGTATATACGAAGTCACGTATATATAGTCAACAACGAAGTCGCGGGAATGCGTGAGGAAATGCCGGCGGCGCGCCGCTTGATCGAAGCGCCCGAGTTGCCGGAAAACGGGAGAGGACGTCATGGCAGAGGTTGTGGTACTCGGCGCAGGACTCAGCGGCACGCTGATGGCCTACGAACTGTTACCGAAGCTGCGGAGGGAGGACCGGCTGACGCTGATCGGCCAGAGCCCGCGCTATCATTTCGTGCCGTCGAACCCGTGGGTGGCGGTCGGGTGGCGCGAGAAGCAGGACATCGAGGTCGACCTTGAAGACGTGATGCGGCGCAAGGGCATCCGCTATCTCACGCAAGGCGCCAAGCGGGTATTCCCAAACGACAACCGCATCGAACTCGAAGATGGCGCGACAGTGGCCTACGACTACCTGATCGTCGCGACCGGGCCTGACCTCGCCTTCGACGAAATCCCGGGCCTCGGGCCGAACGGCGAGACGCAGTCGATCTGCCACGTCGATCACGCCGTCAAGGCGCGCGAAGCATTCGAGCGGTTCGCGGAAAATCCGGGGCCGATCGTGGTCGGCGCGGTGCAAGGCGCCTCATGCTTCGGACCGGCCTATGAATTCGCCTTCATCCTCGATACCGAACTGCGCAAGCGAAAGCTGCGCGACCGTGTGCCGATGACCTTCGTGACGTCGGAGCCTTATATCGGGCATCTCGGCCTCGACGGCGTCGGCGATACCAAAGGCCTGCTCGAGAGCGAAATGCGCAACCGCCACATCAAGTGGATCACCAATGCGCGCGTCACAAAGATCGAAGCCGGCAAAGTCGCGATCGAAGAGGTCGCCGACAACGGCAGTGTCGCGAAGACGCATGAGCTACCGTTCGCCTATTCGATGATGCTTCCGGCCTTCCGCGGCGTCGCTGCGGTGCGCGGCATCGACGGCCTCACCAACCCGCGCGGCTTCATTTTGGTCGACAAGATGCAACGCAATCCGAAATTCCAGAACATCTTCGCGGTCGGCGTCGGCATTGCGATCCCGCCGGTATCGGCCACGCCGGTGCCCACCGGCGTGCCGAAGACCGGTTTCATGATCGAATCGATGGTGACGGCGACCGCCATCAATATCGGCGACCTCCTGCACAACAAGCCGGCAACCGCCGAGGCAACCTGGAACGCGGTGTGTCTTGCCGATTTCGGCGACAGCGGCGTTGCGTTCGTGGCGGAGCCCCAGATTCCACCGCGCAACGTCAACTGGGCGTCCAAAGGTGTATGGGTGCACTACGCCAAGGTCGCGTTCGAAAAATTCTTCCTGCGCAAGATCAAGTCGGGCGAGAGCGAGCCGTTCTACGAGCGCTTCGTGCTCGAGCAGCTTGGCATCCGCAAGATCAAGAAGGCGAGCTGAGGCCCGGTCATGAGCGCCACGAAAAACATCGTCTGTCCGCATTGCGCGGCGACCAACCGTGTGCCGGTCGACAAGCCGGCGCAGCAGGCACGCTGCGGCGGCTGTCATCGCGCCCTGTTCGACGGCCATCCTGCCGCCGTCGACCGTACGCGCTTTGCCAGGCACCGCGCAGCCAACGACATCGCGGTGCTGGTCGATGTGTGGGCGCCGTGGTGCGGTCCCTGCCGGGCGATGGCGCCGATGTTCGAGCGCGCCGCTGCGGACCTTGAGCCCGAGGTGCGGCTGTTGAAGCTCAATGCCGACGAAGAGCAGCATGTGAGCGCCGAACTCGGCGTATCCGGAATTCCGGCGCTACTGCTGTTCCGCGGCGGCAACCTGATTGCCCGCACTGCGGGCGCGATGGATGCGAGCCGCATCGTCGCCTGGACGCGACAGCAACTCGCCGCCGCGTAGCCCCGAGACCAACCACCCTCACAATGGAGTCCTCAAATGAATGTCGATCGTGCGGTCTTCGCCTTCGCTGGCGCGATGATCCTGCTAAGCTTGGTGCTTGCCCTCTACGTCAGCTCGTACTGGCTGCTGTTCACCGCTTTCGTCGGCGCCAACATGTTGCAGTCGGCCTTCACCGGCTTCTGCCCGGCTGCGATCATCTTCCGCAAGCTGGGCGTGAAAGCCGGCTGCGCCTATCAGTAAGGCGCGAGCCGGCGGCAAGCATCGATAGCAGTGCAACTACCCGGCCGGCGCGTATCGCGCGCGCGAGCGCTCGCGCGCCTTCTCGGACTCGACGTCGCGGTCGCGCGGCGGCGCGTTGGTCTGCAATGATTTCAGCAGCCGCTGCGCCGCGTCCGACACCTCGCTCACCGCGCGGTTGAACGCTTCAGCGTTGGCTTGCGACGGCTTGTTGAAGCCCGACAGTTTTCGCACGAACTGCAGCGCGGAGGCGTGGACCTCCTCGCGCGTTGCCGGCGGCTCGAAGTTGAACAGCGTCTTGATGTTGCGGCACATGGCTGGAACTCTGTTGTCGTGTTGCCGACAAGTCTGCCACGCGGTGCCGCGCGCGATCAATCGCGGAACGGACGCGGAGGTCGGATCAGGACTTCGGGCGCAGCGGATCGCGGCGGCCGAGCACCCAGCGCGTGCCCTTGTAGAACAGCCAATACCAGAACACGCCGTTCACCGCGCCGCACAGCATCAGCATGCCGATCGAGGCGAGGTCGAACGTCCCGGTCCACACGATCATGAACACGGTCCACAGCACGGCATAGCCCACCGCGCTCAGGATGATCATCTTGCGGCTCTGCATGGCAAACTCCGTTCGCCGGACTCTTTGAGGCGACGCGGGCCATCATGCGCGGGGGCGAGAGGTTCCACCGTGAGGCAGGTCACGGAGCGTGCCGCCGCGAACGACAGCCTGCTCCCTCGCCCCGCTTTAGCGGGGAGAGGGTCGGGGTGAGTGACGGGCAGCTATCCGCAGATGCTGAGTGCGTTGAGAGGCCGCGCCCCGCCCCTCACCCGGATCGCCAAAGCGATCCGACCTCTCTGCGCATTGCGGGGCGAGGTGGCAACTATCGTCGTGCCCCTACCCCACCGCGCGGAAATTCGGCTGGCGCTTTTCGGCGAACGCCTTGAAGGCTTCGCCGGCTTCCTTCGACAGCAACCGCTCCTCGAAGATGCCGCGCTCGCGTTCGGAGGCAGCTTTCACCTGCTCCACTTCGCGCATCAGGCGCTTGGTCGCGCACAGCGAGCCAAGCGGCTTATCGGCGAGTTTTCTGGCGAGGTTAAGCGCGGTCTCGCGCAGTTTCGCCTTCGGCACGCAGGCGTGCGCCAGGCCCCACTCGACGCAGGTTTTCGCCGGGATCGGCTCGCCGAGCGTGAACATCGCGTAGGCCCGCGAATAGCCGATGCGCTTCGGGATCAGGTGGCTCGATGACGCTTCGGGCACCAGGGCAAGATTGACGAACGGCGTGCGCAGGCTCGCCTCCTCGGCCATCACGATCAGGTCGACATGCATCAGCATAGTGGTGCCGATCCCGACGGCGGCGCCCTGCACCGCCGCGATCACCGGCTTCTCGATGCGGCCAAGCCCGCCGATCCAGCGTGAGGAGTTGCGCGGGCCGCGCGGCTGTCCGCCCTTGTTGGCGGCGGCAAAGTCACCGATGTCGGCGCCGGCGCAGAACACATCGCCTTCGGACTGCAGCAGCACCACGCGCACTGCACTGTCGGTCTCGGCGCGCTCGATCGCATCGGCGAGCCCGCCATAGGCCTCGTTCGACAGCGCATTTTTGCGCTCCGGGCGATTGAGCGTGATTGTCATCACGCCGTCGGTCACATCAACGATGACCAGGTTCGACATTGTTTTTCTCCTCGATTTTTCGGTCGTCCCCGCGAACGTCAGGCGAAAGCTGCGCTTTCGCCTGAGGACCCACTCCGCAGTCCCGGTTAGACGACGGAGCGATCCGTAAACTGCTCTTGATTAGCGCGCCGTCGCACAAATACGCACAAGCACGTGGGTTATGGGTCCCCGCGTTCGCGGGGACGACTCTGTGCCCAGACGCATCGCCGCGCGAAAACTCACTTGTACTTCGCGTCGCGCTCCAGAAGCTCGATCGAAATGCCCTGCGGGCTGCGGATGAAGCAGATCCGGATGCCCGGCCGCGGCGTCACCGGCTCGCGGGTGAACTCGACTCCCTTGGCCTTCAGTTCGGCGGAGACCTTGTCGATGTCGCGAACGGCGAGGCCGAAGTGCTCGAAGCCGGCATAGGGAATGGCGGGCGTCGGGTTGGTGCCGTCGCCCTGCTTCACTTCCGTCAGCAGCACGCGGACCCCGCCGAGCATCAGGTCGGCGCGGGCCGCAGTGACCTCGGTGCCGTGCATCGGCTTGGCGCCAAGCTTGTCCCGAAACCAGCCTGCCGACGAGGTGACGTCATAGGTTTTGATGTGAACGTGATCCCAGCTGTACTCGGCCATGGTGCGTCTCCCCGATTATTGTTGGTGCGGCGACAACCTTAGTCCGTCCGGGACAAAGCGAAAACATGACAGACGTCTCGAGCATCCCGCAAAACGCGCAGGGGCCATGTGCTCCGTGTCGATGGCGCTGGCGAGGTGCGCACTGCGGCCGCGATTCCGTTCAGATTGCTCCGTTTCTTGCCGGAAAAGCAGGCACCCGCTGTCGGGGGATAACCCCGATTGACCTCGCGTTTTAATAGTGAATCATGATGTGGTTGGCATGCGGCTTGCGTATGCCGCCATGATTTGTGAGCTCCCGGGCACGTCGAATGGAACATTCAGGCCGCGTCGCATTTTCGTCACATCTTACCTCTAACGCGCCACAAAACCATTACGGGGACGTCATGACTCGTTTGTCGATTACTTTGGCCGTTGCCGGCCTTGTAGCTGTTGCCGTCGCCACTCCGGGCGCGGCCCAGGAATTTTCAAACCCGCAGCCGGCCATGTCGGCGACCATGGGCTCGTCCGATTTCAATGCGGGCTCCGAGCAGAAGGTTTCGACCTATCGCAAGATCGCCAGCGAAGTCGCGCTGTTGCGCTATCGCACGGCGCTCAGGCTGACCGCCGCACAGGAAAGATACTGGCCGGCTGCAGCCTCTGCGCTGCGCGCGCTGTCGCGGCAGAGCGAGCTCAACGAAACGGTTGTGAAGCGCTATGCGCCGGCGGTGAAGCCGTTGATCGCAAGCCTCAATGACGAGCAGCGTCAGGTCGCGATGGGCATTGCGGCGCAGGCCGGCCTCGCCCAATACGCCGCGCTGTTCTGATCACGTTCGCGTGACGCATTCGGGCGCGCTCAGCGCGTCCGAAAGTGCCAGCGAAACCACCGCCCAAAACCGAAGTACCAGCATATGCCGGCCAGCGCACCGCAGGCGGCGAGCAGGATGAGTTCGCCCACATGCTGCGGGCGGTTGCTCCACCACATGAAGGCGGTCCACACGACGGCAAAGCCAATTGACGCCAGTCTGAGTTGGGTCGTTCCGGTCATGGCTGAAGTCCCCGCTCGTTCGAATGACGGGCAAGCTAGTCAGCGCGCAGCGACCGCACTGTGATGGATATCACATAGGAAAAAGTTTGGTCCCCTCCCCACGAAACCCGGGCTGGCCCGGGTTTCGCATCGGCCATGCGCAAGTCGTGCAGGCCCGACTTGCGGTCGGAGGGGTTAGGGGTTGGGGTGGCCGCGAGTGCGTGCGGTCACGGACTTTGGCCTCACCCGCCCTCCCCGACCCTCTCCCGCAAGGGAGGGAGTTATCCCTAGTCGTGCTCGAGCTCGCCGATGTGCTTTTGGGAGTACAGCTCGACGCCGATCTTCTTGACGAGATCGATCTGGGTTTCGAGGAAGTCGATGTGGCTTTCCTCGTCCTTCATCAGACCCTCGAAGATGTCGCGCGTGACATAGTCCTTCACCGAATGGCAGTGCGTCGCCGCCTTCTCATACAGCGCGCGCGCCGAGTATTCGGCCTTGAGGTCGCAGTCGAGCACTTCCTTGACGTTCTGGCCGATATGCAGGGGATCGAGCACCTGCATGTTCGGGAAGCCGTCGAGGAAGATGATGCGCTCGATGAGCTTGTCGGCGTGCTCCATCTCTTCGATCAATTCCTTGCGCCACTTCTTGGCGAGCGCCTTCAATCCCCAGTTGTCTAATAGACGATAGTGCAGCCAATACTGATTGACGGCGGTCATCTCGTGACGGAGCGCCTTGTTCAGGAAATCGATGACCTTTGGATCGCCCTTCATGGCCGTCTCCGAATATTCGCTGCCGGATAACTCAGAGGGGTTCTTAGGCAAATCGGTAAACAGGCGCAATCGGGCGGCGCAAAACCCCTATAAAAGATGGAAATTCATTCGCCGATCAAAGCACTTGTCGGGGCCCGGTGGTCGCGAATTCGCGTCGGTCCGACGCCATGTGCTGGTGCGGGCAACCTTCGGCGCACTCCCTCGCGCAGGCGCCGAGCGCTTCGGTCATGATGCGCCTGATGGTGCGCGCGCAGCGCCCGCATTCGGCGCTGCAGCCAAGGCAGCCGTAGACCTGCCGCGCAGTGCGCGGCACTTCTGCGGCCGTCGTTACGGCGGCGCGGACATCGTCGTCGGACAGCACGTTGCAGGAACAAACGATCATTGGGCCGGAAGCTTGATGATGCCTGCATCGCTGATAGTGAACGGCATCGGCCAAGGCAAAAGGAAAACCCGCTCTTTCAAGCGATTCCAAACTGGACAGGCGTCCGCTTAGAACGCGTCTAGATCGGGCGGCTATTGCGTGCGGAAGAAGAAATCCTGCGCCGGCAGCTGCCCGTAGGTGAAGGGTTCCTGCTCCTTGTTGGTGCTGGCGAAAACGTCGTCATGCACCAGGCGGAACAGCCTGTTGATCTCGAGGCCCGGCATCAGCATGCGCTTCACGACCGCAGCGGCGAACGGGCTGTCCTGCCCGTCGCCATCGGTCGCGACATGGCCGTGCTTGGTCGCGAACGCGACCAGCGTGCCGCTCTCCGGCTCGATCCGGGCGAGCCCCTTGCCGAGGCTCGAATTCTCCGCACTGCCGTGCAGTTCAGACGCGAAAGGATTTTCGCGGCAGGCATCGAGCATCACGAGGCGGAGTTTTGAGGCTGGGCCAACGGCGTTAAGCACGGCGTCGAGTGCGACACTCTCCTTCGGAATGTCGGTGTCCTCGACATATTTGACATCGACTGGAACGAGAAAGTTGTTGCCATCATACTCGATGCCATGGCCGGCATAGTAGATCACGGCCCAGTCGGCATTGGCGGCGTCTGCCGAGAACTTCTTGAGTGCCGCGGCCATGTCGTCGCGCGTGCCGTCGATCAGGGTGCGGACGTTGGCAAAGCCGGCCCGGCTCAGCGCGTCGGCAATGAGCTTGGCGTCGCGCGCCGGATTGCCAAGTGCATCCACCGCCTTGTACTTCGAATTGCCGATCACCAATGCCACGCGCACGCCGGCATGATCGGCCTTTGGCGCCGGCGCGGCTCCAGATGCTATTGCGATCTTCGACTTCAGGCGATCCTGCACCGCAAGGGCGACACTATTGTCCGGCGCGATCGCAAGCGCGGCCTGGACATCTGCCTGCGCCTTGTCGAGCGTACCGGCCATCTCAAAGGCGCGGCCGCGCGCAATGAGCGCCTGCACCGCTCTGGGATCGATGCGAATGACCTCGTTATATTCGCCGATTGCATTGTTGGTATCGCGCCGTTCGAGATAGATGCGACCGAGATTGCCGTGCGCCTTGACGAAATTCGGCGCGAAACTGATGGCCTGCTTCAAATCAGGAATGGCGGCGTCCGGGTTGCCAAGGTTCATGTTGGCCCAGGCGCGGCCATTGTAGATGCCGGCATTTTTCGGCGCGAGGCGCAAAGCTTCGTCGAAGGCCGGTATCGCCTTATCGAATTGGCGCGCCTTGTTGTAGACGAAGCCAAGATTCCCATAGGCCTGCCACATATCTGGACTGAGGCGCGTCGCATTCGTCAAGTCGTCAACCGCGCGCTGCTGCTCGCCCATGCTCGAGAACACGATCCCACGAGTGACGTAGGCAGACGGCAGCTTGGGATCACTCTCGATCGCAGCGTTCAAATCGGCCAGTGCCTTGCCGCTGTCGCCGGAATTGAAATAAGCATATCCGCGCCCATTGAGTGCGCCCGACAATTTCGGATTGATGGCGAGCGCCTGGTTGAATTCACCAATGGCATCCGCGAAGCGATTCATGCGATTCAGATCGACGCCCCGCCACGTGTGGACGAACGGGTTTTTCGGATCGAGCTGGAGTGCGATGTCGAGCTCCTTCATCGCACCATCAAAATCCTGCGCCTGGTTGATCAGCTGACGCGCGCGAGCGATGTGCGGCTGTGCCGGCGAGCGGCCACCGCCCTCGGCGTCGCCGCCTTGTGCGTTGCCGCCGGGCGCATTGCCGCCCGCCTTGGGCCCGCCCGGCCCCTTCTGAGCGCCCGGTCGTGGCTGTTGCGCGAGCGACTGATCGAACGGCCAACAGACAAGCGAAACACACGCAGATACCGCAAGGGCGAAAATGGCGGGCGTGATGCGCCGAGACATGCAATTCATGGCCGAATGTCGATCGGAAAAAAACGCCGGATCGTAGTTGGCAAAATTGCGTGACACAACTCGGATCGCCGCGCGAAGCCGCTCCATTGGGCAAACGTTCACGTGATTGGCGTGCGGCAATCATGGCAACAATCCGGCTGCACCATTCACCCACCATTCAAGACCTGCGTGCGATCCTTGTGGTGTGGGCGGCGTGATCCGGCCAGCGCTTGGCGGGTCATTCTTTCTGAGAGGGTGAGATCATGAATGCGACGATGATAGGGGCGGTCACCGCGGCCGCGCTTGTACTGACCAGCGTTGCCGCGCCCCGGCCGGCGGAAGCGGCGGGCGGGCGGATCGCTGCGGGTGTGATCGGCGGGCTTGCCGCCGGCGCGCTGATCGGCGGCGCGCTGGCCGCGCCGCGCTACTACGGTTACGGGCCGTACGGCTACTACGGCGCGGCCTACTATCCGGCGCCGGGCTGCTACCTGCAAAGGCAGCGCTATTGGGATGGCTTCGTGTGGCGGGTTCGTCCGGTCGAGGTCTGCGGCTGAGGCTCAAGGCACCCAGCGTCTTAACGCAGGGGAAACGTGCCCTGCGTATCCTGAGGGCCACTATCCCGGGTGATTTTGCCCTGCTCCCGCAGAAAAGTCACATTTGCGGGGTGTTGAAGGCCCCAGCATCGTGTAGATGTCGGTGGGACGCGCATTTCCCGTTGCGCCAAACGGGTTACGTTGGATTTGCCAATCGGTCCGCTGCGCTGGCGATTGAGCGCGACTGGAGGAGAGACAGATGAAGAGAACAGTTACGGCGGTCGCCGCTGCGGTGATGCTCGCTGGTTCGCTTGCGGCCTTCGCGCCGGCGGCCCACGCCGAAGGGGGCCGAATCGCCGCCGGCGTTGCCGGTGGCCTGCTCGGCGGCATGCTGCTTGGCGGTGCAATCGCCAATGCGAACCAGCCACCTCCCCCGCCGCCACCGGGCTATTACCGCGCGCCACCGGCCTACTATGTCGACGAGCCGGTTTGCCAGGTCGTTCCCCAGCAGTACTGGGACGGCTTCATGTGGCGCGTCCGCCGCGTGCAGGTCTGCCAGTAATTTCCGACGCAGGTTTGCGGGCGGTCGCCTGACTGCCCGCCTGAAGAAAATGAAGCCCGGCCGGACCGCGTCCGCCGGGCTTCGTGTTTTCAACAACGACGCCGCGCTTACACACGTCAGTGGCGGGCGCTCATCGCTTTCAACACGCTGGCGCTCGGCCAGCAATCGACGTTGAGCCCCGCCGATTTCTGATAGCGCCCGAGCGCCGCGCGGGTCAGCATGCCCGCCTTCCCGTCGATCTTGTCCTTGTAGATCCCGAGCCGTGTCAGCTCGCGTTGCATCGCCTCGACATCGGCCGTGCGCAACTGGCTGGTCGCAGACCACGGCGTCTCGAACGGCTGCCCGTTCATCATCCGATCGCTCAAGTGGCCGACGAACAGCACGTAGAGATCGGAGAAATTGTATTCCTTGATGACGAAGTAGTTCTGCGTGGTGAGAAAGGCCGGGCCGTGGATACCTTCCGGCTGCAACAGCGATGCGGATTGCGCGAGCTCGACAGCCGACAGCTTCTCGCCCCGCGCCGGCACGAAGCCGGCGCGCAGCCACTCGCCGATCGGTTTCGTCACGTCAGGCACGCCCTGGGTACAGTCGGCGCCATCAGGCGCGTGCACCTCGTACGCCCAGCGCAGTCCCCGCTGCCAACCCTTGCCGACCAACTGCTGCGCGGCCGAGGCCAGTGCATCGGGCACCGAGGTCCAGATGTTGCGCTTGCCATCGCCGTCGAAGTCGACGGCGTATTTGTAGAACTCCGACGGCAGGAACTGCGTGAGACCCGTGGCGCCGGCCCACGACGCACGCATGTCGGCGAGCTTGACGTGACCCTCGTCGAGGATCTTGAGCGCAAGAACGAATTCGTTGCGAAACTGGTCCTTGCGCTTGCCGACATAGGCCTGCGTCGCCAACACCTGGATCGCGTTGTAAGGCAGCGTGTAGCGGCCGTAGTCGGTCTCGCGGGCCCAGATTGCGAGAATGATCGTCGCCGGCACGCCGTATTGCTGCTCGATGCGATCGAGCACCGCGTGATACTGCTGGCGCAGCGATTGGCCGTGCTCGGCAAGACGCGCGATGCTTGCTTCGCGCACATAGTCGGCAGGCGCCTGCACGAACTCGGCCTGCGGTGCCGCCGACGGCGCGCGCCCGGGCAATGCCAGATCCGGCAGACGATAATTCGGCTCAAGACCGCGCGTCGCGGCATCGAAGGTGGCGCGCGACACGCCGGCCTGCTGTGCCTCGGGCCACAGCGAAGCGATGAACGCCGTGAACCGCGCGTCCGCGGCGTGCGCAGGTGGCGGGCCGAGCAAGCCTATCGCAAAGAACACCAACACAAGGATTTGCCTGCAGCAGGTCATTTCAGCATATTGCCTGACAGGCCCGCAATGAACGAGCGATTTGTGAACAAGACCCTGCTCGACACCTATCTGCCGAACTACCAATTCTCCGAACGTCACGCCACGTGGGTCAACGCCTCGCCGCGCGAGGTGCTTGACGTGATCATGGACTATGACTTCACCGCGGATGGCTTCACCGCCGCACTCATGGCGTTGCGTCGACTGCCCGGGCGCATGCTCGGCAAAGTGCTGCCGCATGTCGCGATGCCGGAAGATTTCACGATGCGGACCTTCACCCCGCTTGCGCGCGACGGCGACAAGGAAATGGCCGCCGGCCTGGTCGGCCGGTTCTGGCGGCTGGACGGCGGCCTCGTTCCGATCGCCGATGGCGACGCGTTCCTGCGCTACGCCGAAGCAGGCGTGCCCAAGCTCGTCATGAACTTCAGCGCGGAGCCCGACGGTGCACGCACGCGGCTCTCGACCGAAACCCGGGTTTACTGTCCCGATCCGGGCTCGCGTGTTTGCTTCACGCCGTACTGGTACGCCATTCGCCTCGCCAGCGGTCTGATCCGCCGCCGCTTCCTGTCGCGCATTCGGGCGCGGTTTGGTTGATGCGAGCGAGCACCTACCGCGTCAGCTTCTTGTACTTCAGCCGGTGCGGGATGATCGAATCCTGCCCGAGCCGCCGCATCTTGTCGGCCTCGTAGTCCTGGAAGTTGCCCTCGAACCACTCGACATGGCTGTCGCCTTCGAAGGCAAGCATGTGGGTCGCGATACGGTCGAGAAACCAGCGGTCGTGGCTGATGATGACGGCGCAGCCGGCGAAATCCTCCAGCGCCTCTTCCAGGGCCCGCAGCGTGTCGACGTCGAGATCGTTGGTCGGTTCGTCGAGCAGCAGCAGGTTGGCGCCTGACTTCAGCATCTTGGCGAGATGAACGCGGTTACGTTCGCCGCCGGACAAGGAACCGACCTTCTTCTGCTGATCGGCACCCTTGAAATTGAACGACGAGCAGTAGCCGCGCGAGTTCACCTCGCGCTTGCCAAGCTGGATCATGTCGTTGCCGCCGGAGATTTCCTCCCAGACGCTCTTGTTGGCGGCCAGCGAGTCGCGCGACTGATCGACGTAACCGAGATGCACGCTTTCCCCGATCGTGATGGTGCCCTTGTCGGGTTTCTCCTGCCCGGTGATCATGCGGAACAGCGTTGTCTTGCCGGCGCCGTTCGGCCCGATCACCCCGACGATGCCGCCCGGCGGGAGCTTGAAGGTGAGATTGTCGATCAACAGCTGATCTCCGAACCCTTTGCTCAACCCATCGAAGTCGACGACGTTGTTGCCAAGCCGCTCGGCAACCGGAATCGTGATTTGCGCGGTCTGCGTCTGCTTCTCGCTTGCCTGTTTGAGCAACTCCTCATAGCGCTGGTAACGCGCCTTCGATTTCGCCTGGCGAGCGCGGGGCGACGCGGCGATCCATTCCTGTTCGCGCGCCAGCGTACGCTGATGGGCCGCCTCTTCACGCCCTTCCTGCTCGAGCCGCTTCTGCTTCTGCACCAGCCATGAGGAGTAGTTGCCCTCGTAGGGGATGCCGCGGCCACGATCGAGCTCGAGGATCCAGCTCGTGACATTGTCGAGGAAGTAGCGGTCGTGGGTCACGATCAGGATCGCGCCGGGATAGTTGCGCAGGTGGCCTTCGAGCCACGACACCGACTCGGCGTCGAGATGGTTGGTCGGCTCGTCCAGCAGCAGCAACTCGGGCTGGTTGAGCAGCAGGCGGCACAGCGCGACGCGGCGGCGCTCGCCACCCGAGAGCTTGGTCACGTCGGCATCGTCGGGCGGGCAGCGCAAGGCGTCCATTGCCTGATCGACCTTGCTGTCGAGATCCCACAGGCCCTGGGCCTCGATCTCGTCTTGCAGCTTGGTCATCTCGTCCACGGTCTCGTCGGAATAGTTGGTGGCGAGCTCGTTGTAGCGGTCGAGGATCGCCTTCTTCTTGGCGACGCCTTCCATGACGTTGTCGCGGACGGTCTTGCCGGGATCGAGCTGCGGCTCCTGCTCGAGGTAACCGACGCGGGCGCCTTCGGCGGCCCAGGCCTCGCCGGTGAATTCCTTGTCGATCCCGGCCATGATCCGCAGCAGCGTCGACTTGCCCGCGCCGTTGACGCCGAGCACGCCGATCTTGGCGTCGGGGTAGAACGACAGATGGATGTTATCGAGGACCTTGCGGTTGCCCGGATAGGTCTTCGACAACCCTTGCATGAAGTAGACGAACTGCCGCGCCATTCTGGCTCCAGGTTTTGTGGCTCACAAAAGTCTTGTGGCAAAAAGTCATTCGACGTCCGCCGACGCCGTCTTTCGTCGTTTTTCGGGGATCTGTTCGCGGAATGTGCCGGTCATTTAGCGGTGTGACCCGCAAAGGGCAAGGCGTGGAGCGTTTTGGATTGCGCATGTCCTGTTCGGAAAAACCGGCGTCCACCGATCAAGTCGAGGGCATGCTTTTCCGGGACATGCGCGAAAGTGACATTTTGGAAACGCTGTTTGCCAATTGAGCGCCCTTAATTCAAATGCAAACAAACCGTTAAGCTTTGGCGCTCCATGCTGTCCGCGCCGGCAGAAAGCTGCACCTCGATCAAGCAAGCGGTCCGCCGGAACTTCGTGGAGCTTGCCATGTCCGTTACCGACGCCCCCATCACTGGGCCGGCCTTCAAGGCCGCCGGACCCGCCCGCACCGGGAACAGCCTGCTCCGCTTCCTGGGCCTGCTCTGGAAGACGATGTTCAACGAGCCCTACCGGCCGGAGCGCCACTACATGCGCGGTCCGGGCCCGGCCTACGCCCGCAAGCACTCGCTGGTTCGCTGATCCCTGGTGCTGAGGCGTTCTTTCGCACAAATAGCTGCGCTAGATTGGCCCCGAAGCGGCGCCCTCCGACGCCGCAAGGTTCGGGAGAAACCCAGTCATGACGCTGCGCTGCGCCATTCTCGACGACTACCAAAACATCGCGCTGAAAATAGCGGACTGGTCGCCGCTCAAGGACAAGGCCGAGATCACCGTCTTCAATCAGCATCTCGGTGACACCGACAATGTCATCAAGGCGCTGAAGGATTTCGACATCATCTGCGCGATGCGCGAGCGCACGCCGTTCCGCCGCGAGGCGCTTGAAGCGCTGCCGAAGCTCAAGCTGCTGCTGACCTCGGGGATGCGCAACGCGTCCTTCGACTCGGAGGCGGCGAAGGAGCGTGGCGTCGTGGTGTGCGGCACTGGCGGCTTCGGCAATCCGACGGCAGCGCTGGCGATCGGCCTGATGCTGGAGCTGACGCGAAAAATCGGCTTCGAGAACGCGCGGCTGAAAGCCGGTGCGCCCTGGCAGATCACGATGGGGCTCGATGCCGAAGGCCAGACCATGGGGATCGTCGGCCTTGGCAGGCTCGGCGCCAGGGTCGCCGCCGTCGCGCTCGCCCTCGGCATGAAGGTCAATGCGTGGAGCCAGAATCTCACACGCGAACGTTGCGCCGAAGTCGGCGTCGGCTACCTGTCGAAGGAAGAACTGTTCGCCACGTCCGACGTGATCAGCATTCATTTGATCCTGAGCAAGCGCACGCGGGGCCTGATCACATCAGACGATATCGGACGGATGAAGTCGTCCGCCTATCTGATCAACACCGCGCGCGGGCCGATCGTCGATGAGGCTGCGCTGTTGAAGGCGTTGCAGGACAAGCGCATCGCCGGCGCCGGCATCGACACCTATTCGGTCGAACCGCTGCCGCTCGACAGCCCGTACCGCAAGCTCGACAACGTCGTGCTGACGCCGCATCTCGGCTACGTCACCGAGCAAGGCTATCGCGCCTACTATCGCGACATGGTCGAGAACATCACCGCCTGGCTCGCGGGCAAGCCAGTGCGCGTGATCGGGTAAATCCGATCTTCGAGGGCGGCAGCCTCCCGAGTA
Organism: uncultured Alphaproteobacteria bacterium; assembly: GCA_963763485.1. Taxonomy (GTDB): domain Bacteria; phylum Pseudomonadota; class Alphaproteobacteria; order Rhizobiales; family Xanthobacteraceae; genus CAWCKS01. The sequence goes on from CAVXOW010000006.1 coordinate 1,043,750, forward strand.
ACTAAGGGAGGCTGATCGCCGAAAACCGTCAGCGGATGGTGGTCGGCGGCGGCAGCGGCTGAACCGCGGTCGCATCGTTGCGGCTGTCGCCACGGTATATCGGCGTCGCCGACGCCGATGGCCCGGCTTGCGGCGGCAGCGGTCCACCTTGCGAAGTCGGCGGATAATACGGGCCACCCGGCGCGGGCGCAGCGGATGCCGTCACCGGCTGGGTCTGCGGCAGCACCACGACGCGGGTGCCAACCTTGACCCGCTCGAAGAGGTCGGAGACGTCCTCGTTCAACATGCCGACGCAGCCCGAAGAAACGAACTTGCCGATGGTCGACGGCTGATTGGTGCCGTGAATCCGATACGTGGTCGCGCCGAGATACATTGCGCGCGCGCCGAGCGGGTTGCCATCGCCGCCAGCCATGAAGCGCGGCAGATAGGGTTGGCGCTCGATCATCTCCGGCGGCGGATGCCAGTCCGGCCACTCGGCCTTGCGCGTGATCTTCTGCACGCCGGCCCAGGTGAAGCCCTCGCGGCCGACGCGCACGCCGTAGCGGATCGCGCGGCCATTGCCGAGCACGTAGTAGAGGTAGGTATTCGGCGTATCGACTACGATGGTGCCGGGCGGCTCCTTGGTGACGAAGCTCACCTCCTGCCGACGGAAATTGGGCGCCAGTTCGACCTTGCCGGTCTCCGGTTGATCCTCCGGCGGCAGGATCGACATCACCGAACCACGTCCCTCGCCGGCGACGCCCGGCGCCTGCTCGGCTGGTGCGCGCGGATCGGCTGTGGCCTGTTCGCCGCCGACCGCCTGCGGCGGACGCGGGCTGCCGTCATAGACCGGCGCGCCCTGCGGTCCGGCAGGCTGCGCGCGATCGGAATAGATCACGGCCGGCGGTCCGGGCGGTTGTCCGTAACGCGGATCATTCGGCGACAGGATCGGTCCCTGCGGCAGCGGCGCACCAAGCGGCACGGCGCGCGCATAGCGCGGATCGTCGGGCGACAGAATTGGTCCAGGCGACGGGATCGTCGGGGTGCGTCCATCTTGAGGCACGGTGCCGGGCGGCGTCGCGTCGTCGTCAGCATCGTCGGAATCAGGCGCAGGCGCCGGATATTGCGCGGGACCGCGAGAATTCGCCGGATAGGGCTGAGACGGCGGGGGCGCATAAGTCTGCGCCGCAGCAGAGCACACCCAAGTCGCTGCCGCGCAAAGCGCGGCCAATCCAATCAGCCGTCCGACCATCGCCGTCCCTTCGATGAAACGTCAGATATAGGCGCCCGCGGCAACCATATCGTTAATGAGCCAATCGCTTAGGATCGCGGCACATTCAAGACAATTCCGCCTGATGAGCGCTGCCGACGCCGGGAAAATCGACAGCACGCCGCCGAACTGTGGCGCGCGGGCCGCAATCGTGTCCAAGTCGTTGCAATAGCCAACTTTTTTCAGGCGCAAAGCGGCGCTTGAGTTATCCTCGGATTGCCTGATTCGCTGCGGCGGGAACCTGAACACCCACCGCGTCGAGGTGTGTATCCCCCAAAAGTACCGCCAAAGTACAAGTGTGTTGTGCATGGCGCGCAAGAACGCAGCGCACGGGCCTTAGCATCGCGGGCTCGACAACGAAGCCAGGAACTCAAGTGGGCAGGACGGCTTGAATGCTTCCGGGCTTTCGAATCCTCTTCGCGCTGGTCGTGCTCTCGTTTGCCATCCTGATCTTCGGTTTCAGCGCGCTGGCGCTGCTCCGCACCGCTCACCAGAACCTCGCAAGCCAGCCGACCTGGCAGCCCGCCTGGCGCACGCCAGTCGAAATTGCGAGCGCGCAACACAACGATCGCGAGCAAATCACGAACGGGACGCAGACGCTCGCGTTGCTGCGGATCGATCCGCCGGCTCCTCGACCTCACTCCGGCATGGAAGGCTTGGGTGTGGCGCCCGCTCCGGCGACCGATGCGCCGCCCGCTCCCTCCGCAGTTCAGGAGCATGGCGACGCGGCGCCAGACAATGTCGCGACCGAAGTAAAGTCGTCGCAGCCTGCGGAAACATCCACAGCCGCGATCCGCGATGACCGCCCGATTCCCCCAGCGGGGCCTGACCCGGTCGCGAGCGCCGACTACCAGACGAGCGCGCAAACGACAGCAGCACCGCCGGCCGACGAGGCTCCGAAATCGACGGCATCGAACGCAAGCGCCGCTCCAGAAGCGCCGCAAGGCGCGACCCTGCCGGGGCAAGTTGCGGCATCTGAGCCGGTCGCCCCTCAGCCCGACGCCACGGCACCGGGCGCGAACGCCGCCGAAGCAGCGAGCGAGACCACCAAGGCCGACCCAGCAGCTCCGAACTCAGAGCTGCCGATCAAGCTCGCTGCGCTACCGGACGCCACCACAGGCTCAGCCGAAGCCGGGCAACAAGCAGGACAGCAACTGAGCGCCAAGAAGGCCGACGCTGCAGAGCTCAGGGCAAAACGCCGCGCGCGGGCGCGACAGCGCGCGCGGCGCCTCGCCTTGGCGCGTGCACGTGCGGCACAGCTTGCGCAACAACAGCAGGCGACGGCCACCTCACTGTTCTACGGCTCGAATGTTTCGACAACTCAGAACGCGACCAGCGCGGCGAACTCAGCGCCGAACGCGACGCCGTTCGGCCCGCCGCACGGGGCTCCCTGAGGCGAGTCCTTTACGCATGTTCTTTTCGGAGAATTGTTACCCACCCCCGATCAAGTCGAGGGGGTGCTTTTCCGGGACATGCGCTACGCGGGGCCTGTTGCGATGTCGGGGCCGTCGGGCAGGCCCCATTCGGCCCAGGAGCCGTCATAGAGCGCCGGGTTGTCGACGCCGAGGCGATAGAGCGCGAGCGTCAGCACGGCCGCGGACACGCCTGAGCCGCAGCTTGTCAGCATTGGCTTGTCGAGCTTGACGCCGGCGCCTGCGAAGGCTGCGCGGAGCTCGCCGAGCGGCTTCATCGTGCCGGTCTTGGCGTCGATCAATTCGCCGTACGGCATGTTGTAGCTGCCGGGAATGCGGCCCGAACGGCGCCCCGGCCACGGCTCCTCGACGCTGCCTTCGAAGCGATCGCGGGTGCGCGCGTCAATCACCTGCTCGAGCTTGCTCCTGAGGTTGCCGAGCAGCTGCTGCTTGCTGCGGACGCGTTTGGCATCAAACGTTGCAACGAATTTAGAGGCCGACGGCTTTGTTTCGCCGCTTTCGATCGGCCGCCCCTCCGCGATCCATTTCTTCAGGCCGCCGTCGAGGACCCGCACGTCGGCGTGGCCGAACGACAGGAACATCCACCACGCACGTGGAGCGGCGACCCACGATCCCGAATTGTAGAGCACGACGGTGTCGCCGTTGCCGACACCAAGTGCGCCGACGTCTCGCCCGAACTGCTCCGCGCTCGGAAACATGTGCGGCAGCGAACTTGAATGATCGGCGACGCCATCGACATCGAAGAACACGGCGCCGGGAATGTGGCTCTTGAGATAATCCTCTCTCGGCAGCGGCGTGACGCCCGGCATCTTGAACGACGCATCGAGCAGTTTGACACGCGGATCCTTTGAATGATCGGCGAGCCATTGTGTGCTCACAAGGGGATCGGCATTCGCCATAGAGTTTGTCTCCCGCAACCACATCGCTCCTCATGGTGAGGAGGCGTGAAACGCCGTCTCGAACCATGAGGCCACAGAGTCAGCGGCCTCATCCTTCGAGACGCGCCGTAGCCGTCCGAAGAACGGCGTCGCTTCGCGCGCCTATGGCGCTCCTCAGGATGAGGGGAAGCGACTACTTCTTCGGCTCGACCTTCTCGGTCGCGCCGCCGGCCTCGCGCCAGGCGGTGAAGCCACCGCCGATATGCGCGACCGGCTTCAGGCCCATTTCCTTTGCAGCCTTGGCGGCGAGCGCGGAGCGCCAGCCGCTGGCGCAATGAAACACGAACTTCTTGTCTTCCTGGAAGATCGGCTTTGCGTACGGACTTGCCGGATCGATCCAGAACTCGAGCATGCCGCGCGGGCAATGGAACGCGCCGGGAATGCGCCCTTCGCGCTCGATCTCGCGCGGATCGCGCAGGTCGACGATCACGGTGTCGGTCAGGCCTGCGCCGCCCTTGGGATACAGCTTGGCGGCTTCAGCGGCGGGAATCGTCTCGATCGCCGCATTGGCCTCGTCGAGCATGGCCTTGTAGCCACGGGTGATTGTTTGGGTCATGTGCGGCGCTCCTGGCTGACGATGCGACGCTCCCGGCCGGGCCTGGTGCGCTAGCGTACCAGCTCACGCATGGCCCCATCGAGGCCTTCGAGCGTCAGCGGGAACATGCGGTTATTCACCGCCTTCTTGATGATGTTGATCGACTCCGAATAACCCCAGTGCTTCTCGGCAACCGGGTTGAGCCATATCGTGTGGGGATAGGTCCGCGTCACCCGCTCGAGCCAGACCGAGCCGGCCTCCTCGTTGACGTGCTCGACCGAGCCGCCCGGCATCATGATCTCGTAGGGCGACATCGAGGCATCGCCGACGAACACGATTTTGTAGTCGTGCGCGTATTTGTGCATCACGTTCCAGGTCGGCGTGCGGTCGGTGAAGCGGCGGCGATTGTCCTTCCACACGCTCTCGTAGAGGCAGTTGTGGAAGTAGAAATACTCCATGTGCTTGAACTCGGTCTTGGCGGCCGAGAACAGCTCTTCGACGGTCTTGATGTGCGAATCCATCGAGCCGCCGATGTCGAAGAAGATCAAAACCTTCACGGCATTGCGCCGCTCGGGACGCATGTGCAGGTCGAGGTAGCCCTGGTTGGCCGTCTTCTTGATCGTGGTGTCGAGATCAAGCTCGTCGGGTGAACCGGTACGCGCGAACTTGCGCAAGCGGCGCAGCGCGATCTTGATGTTGCGGATGCCGAGTTCGACGTTGCCGTCGAGATCCTTGAACTCGCGACGGTCCCAGACCTTCACTGCGCTGAAGTTGCGGTTCTTCTTTTGACCAATGCGGACGCCGGCCGGATTGTAGCCCTCGGCGCCGAACGGCGAGGTGCCGGCAGTGCCGATCCACTTGTTGCCGCCCTGATGGCGGCCGCGCTGCTCTTCAAGTCGCTTGCGCAGGGTCTCCATGAGCTTGTCCCAGCCCATGGCCTCGATCTGCTTCTTCTCTTCCTCGGTCAGATATTTATCGACCAGCTTCTTCAGCCACTCTTCCGGAATGTCGGCCTTGTCGAGCGCATCGAGCAGGCTTTCGAGTCCCTTGAAGGTGACGCCGAACACGCGGTCGAACTTGTCGAGATTGCGCTCGTCCTTCACCAGCGAGGTGCGCGCGAGGTAGTAGAAATGCTCGACCGAGCGCTCAGCGAGATCGGCGTCGATCGCTTCCATCAAGGTCAGATATTCGCGCAGCGTAACCGGGATCTGCGCTTCGCGGAGATTGGAGAAGAATTCGAGGAACATGGCGCGACAGTGTGACGGGAGGATACCTTGCGTCAAGATAGGCTTTGCCGGTTTGCTTTGCCAGGATCATACCCTGACGCAACCCTGCGCGCGGAAAAAGCGGGGCTCCGCCGGGCTGAATAGCCCGCGCGCTGGACGGAGAGCCGGATTTATCTAGACTTGTCGACACCCGGGCTCTGCGGCGGGGTTCTGATATCGAGCGAACGGCTTGGTCGTTGGCAGCGAAGCGCCGGCATTGGGGAGAACGTCATGGTTGAATCTGTCATTGCGTGGCTCATCGTCGGCGCGGTCGCGGGCTGGATCGCCGGCAAGGTCGTCCGCGGCGGCGGCTTTGGACTGCTCGGCAACATCGTGGTCGGTATTGTCGGCGCTGTGGTCGCGGGCTGGCTCCTGCCGCAGCTCGGCATCGCGCTCGGCTTCGGCATCGTGCGCGCAATCATTAACGCCGCGATCGGCGCCATCATCTTGCTGGTTGTCCTCTCGCTGATCAGGCGAGCTTGACGCGGACATGCGCCAAGACATTCACGCTATGAAAATTCGGGACGGCCACCTGCAGGCGGCCGTCCTTGTTCTGTCCGGGGGTAGCAGCTAGTCTGAATTCTGAACCCGGCAATTCCAGGCCACGACGGCTCAAAACGACAGGAAACAGGGCCTCTTTCAACCCAAGGCGATCCGATGAAATTTACCGGTACCAAGAATTATGTTGCCACCGACGATTTGAAGGTCGCGGTCAACGCCTCGATTACGCTGGAGCGGCCGCTCCTGATCAAGGGCGAGCCGGGCACCGGGAAGACCGTGCTGGCGGAAGAGGTCGCGAAGGCGCTCGATGCCCCGCTGATCACCTGGCACATCAAGTCGACCACCAAGGCGCAGCAGGGCCTTTACGAGTACGACGCCGTCTCGCGTCTGCGCGACAGCCAGCTCGGCGACCCCCGCGTCTCCGACATTTCGAACTACATCAAGCGCGGCAAGCTGTGGGATGCCTTCACCTCGGAGAAGCGCCCGGTGCTGCTGATCGACGAGGTCGACAAGGCGGACATCGAGTTTCCGAACGACCTGCTGCTCGAGCTCGATCGCATGGAGTTCTTCGTCTACGAGACCGGCGAGAACATCAAGGCGGCCAAGCGTCCGATGGTGATGATCACCTCGAACAACGAGAAGGAACTGCCGGACGCCTTCCTGCGCCGCTGCTTCTTCCACTACATCAAGTTCCCCGACGCCGAGACGATGACGCAGATCGTCGACGTGCACTTCCCCGGTATCAAGCAGCGGCTGGTCGAGGAAGCCCTGCGCATCTTCTTCGAGGTGCGCGAAGTGCCCGGCCTGAAGAAGAAGCCGTCGACCTCGGAGCTGCTCGACTGGCTGAAGCTCCTGCTCAATGAGGATATGACGCCGGAAATGCTGCGCGAACGTGATCCGCGCAAGCTGATCCCGCCGCTGCACGGCGCGCTGCTCAAGAACGAACAGGATGTCCACCTGTTCGAGCGGCTGGCCTTCCTGTCGCGCCGCGAGGTCTGAACGGTTACGCTCCCGAATACAAATTGATTAGCGCTTCGGGCGGAAAGGCTGCACAGGCTTTTCCGCCCGAAGCACTTTCAGGATGATCCATGCCCGCGCCGCGCGCCAAAATTGTCGTGTTCGATATTGGCAAGGTCCTGATCGACTGGGACCCGCGGCACCTCTATCGCACGATGTTTTCCGACGCGCAGGAGATGGAGGCTTTTCTCGGCGAGGTCTGCGCGCGGGACTGGATTCTCGAACTCGACCGCGGCAAGCCTTTTGCCGAAGCCGTCACCGAGCGCATCGCGCTATTTCCGCACTATGAGAAGGAAATCCGCGCCTTCGACGAGCGCTGGCACGAGACCAACCGCGGCGTCATCGACGGCTCGATGGCGATCCTGCAAAAGCTGCAAGCCAACGGCGTGCCCAACTACGCGATCACCAATTTTTCGGCGGAAAAGTTCGAAGGCGCGCGAGAGATCTTCCCCTTCCTCGACAGTTTTGAGGGCATCGTGGTGTCAGGCCGCGAGCGGCTACTGAAGCCGGATGCCGCGATCTACGAGCTGTTTCTCGACCGTCATGGCCTCGCCGCGGCCGACTGCATCTTCATCGACGACTCCACCGCCAATGTCGCAGGCGCCGAGGCCGTCGGCATGCATGGACATCACTTTGTCGGCGCTGACGGCCTCGCTGCCGCGCTGCGCGCGCACGGGTTTGACGTGTAACTAGCGTCGCCTGCCGAGTTGATGGCCCAGGTGCGCGCGCACTGTCGGCCACTCGCTCGCGATGATCGAGAACACCACCGTGTCGCGCAAAGAGCCGTTCGGCGCGACCTGATGGCTGCGCAGGATGCCGTCCTGCTTGGCGCCGAGCCGCTCGATGGCGCGCCGGCTCTGGTGGTTGAAGAAGTGCGTGCGGAACTCGACCGCGATGCAATCGAGATTTTCGAAGGCATGCCGCAACAGCATCAGCTTGCATTCGGTGTTGAGCGGCGAGCGTTGCACGCTTCCCGCATACCAGGTCGAACCGATTTCGACGCGCTTGTTGGTGGCGTCAATGTTCATGAACGTCGTCATGCCGACGATCTTGCCCGCGGCGTTGCGCACCGTGAACGGCAGCATCGAGCCCGCGGCCTGCAGACCAAGCCGACGCTCGATCTCGGCATCCATTTTGTCCGGCGCCGGCACATAGGTGTACCAGAGTTTCCACAGCTCGCCATCTTTGACCGCCTCGATCAGCGCGTCGCGATGCGCGCGCTGCAGCGGCTCGAGCTTGGCGTGATCACCGGTGAGAACGACAGGGTCAGGCCAGGGCATCTTTTCACCTTTCTCGACATTCTCTCCTCATCCTGAGGAGCCCGCCGGAGGCGGGCATCTCGAAGGGTGGGGCCACGGATTCAGTGGCCTCATCCTTCGAGATGCGAACTGCGTTCGCTCCTCACCATGAGGAGTTACCTTGGCAGTAGATCCGGAAACCACCGGTGCCGCGCAACCTTATGAAATCCCGCATGGATTCGTGATTTTCATGTGGGTTTTTGAGGCCATTACATGACGTTCATCATTCAATAATACCTCGCCGCCATGCTATCTTTTGTTGAGGAAATTCAACGGCAAGCCTGGCCGCGGCCAATCCACCGCCACCAATTGGCCCTTGCCCGACAGCGTGATGTACGCGGTCTTCAACTCGGGTCCACCGAAGCAGATGTTGGTGGTGGCGCGGTCGCCGGTCTCGACCTGCTCGACTAATTTGCCGTCCGGCGCGATCACCGAGATCGCGCCCTTGATCAGGGTCGCGACGCAGATGTTGCCGGACGCCTCGAGCGCGAGCGAATCGAACATCTGGTAGCCGCCGAGGCCGGCGAGACAAACGCCCTTCTCATTGCGATACAGCGTCTCGACCGGCTTGATCTCGCCGCCGCTGACGATGTCGTACGACCAGATCCGCGCCGTCGGCGTCTCCGCGACGTACACCTTCTTCTCGTCAGGCGACAGCCCGATGCCGTTTGCCGGATTGAGCGGGAACACGACCTCGCGGAGCTCCTTGCCACCAGGCGACATGTAATAGACGCCGCCATTATCGGTCTGCCGCTCGTAGCGCTTGCCGAGATCGGTGAACCACAGCCCGCCGTTCTTGTCGAACACGAGGTCGTTCGGACCTTTCAGCGGATTCGCGCCGCACTTGTCGAACACGGTTTCGACCTTGCCGCTCCGGATGTCGACCTTCTGGATCGAGCCGCCGATGTAATCGGCCGGCTGCAGCGCGCCGGACATTCCGCGCGCGCCCCAGGTGAAGCCGCCATTGTTGCAGATCCACATCTTGCCGTCGGGGCCGAGCGCTGCGCCGTTCGGTCCGCCCGGCACCTGCGCCACCACTTCCTTGCGGCCGTCGGGATGCACGCGCGTGAGCTTCTTGCCGCGGATCTCGACCAGGATCACCGAACCGTCCGGCATCGCGACCGGTCCTTCCGGAAATTCAAGACCTTCGGTGATGACACGAATATTGGGCATGACGGGCTCCCGGCGTTGTTGTTGAACGAAGCGACGCGATCGTTGCGCGCCGCGGACAGACGATCGGAAGCTTACCGCAGCAATGGCGTTTGTCCAAAGTCTCTGTGATATTCGCGGCGACACCGCGACGACAGCGAAATCCAGCCTGTTGGGGCCATGGCGACTATGGCGGATCGGTTCACACGAAGTGTTCGGACCAGGGGAGTTGAGCGCACGCTCAGGGCTGGCGAAGCTTTGTTCCGCACCGGACAACGCACTGCCGGTTACTACGAGGTCGTTACGGGCAAGGTACGGCTCATTCGCGTCGACCGTGCCGGCCGCGAGCTCTTGCTTCATCTCGCCATGGCTGGCGACACGCTTGCCGAAGCCTCGCTATTCGCATCGACCTATCACTGCGACGCGATCGCCGCGACCGACGCGGTGGTTCGTCTCTATCCTAAGGCGATCGTGCTGGCGGAGTTCGACCGTCATCCCAAGGCAGCCCAAAGCTTCACCGCGATGCTCGCGCGCCAGGTCATGAACCTGCGCACGCGCCTCGAACAGCGCAACATTCACTCCGCGCGCGATCGCGTCCGGCACTACCTCACGCTCAACGCCGGCACAGATGGCCGCACCGTGACCGTGGCCGGCACCCTGAAGGATCTCGCGACCGAGCTCGGGCTCACGCATGAGGCGCTGTACCGGACGCTTGCGGACATGGCGGCGGCCGGCGAGATCGAGAGACTCGACGGAAAAATCAAGCTGGTGAAGCCGTCGATATGATCAGGATCATAGGAGCGGGCGCGCGTGATGGTGTAATTGTACTGCAAGGGCACGTTACAGAATGAGGTCGATCATGTCGTCATGGTCATGGAAGGCCGGCCTAGCCGGCGCAGCGATGGTTGCGGCAACTGCCTATGCGACAGCTCAAATGCCTGACCACGCCCGTATGCATCAGCAGATGAATTCGGGAAGCTCCGATCAGCAGCAACAGATGATGCCGCACGACGGCCCGATGATGCACGGCGCGCAGGGCGGTATGGCTCAGCACGGCATGATGGGAACCGCGGCGACTGGTCTGCCCACGCTGCCCGGACAAGAGGCGTTCGGCACGATCCAGGAAGTCGTGCGCCTGCTGGAAGCCGATCCGGCGACCGACTGGTCGAAGGTCAACATCTCGGCGTTACGGGAACACCTGATCGATATGGACGAGGTGACGATGCGCGCGGTCGCAACCGAGCGCGCGCTCGACAACGGCCTTGAGATCGCTGTAACCGGCGAGGGCCGCACCCTTGACGCGATCAAGCGCATGGTCCCCGCGCACGTGCATGAGCTCGGCCAGCTCGGCTGGAACGCCGCGACGGAGGACCTGCCGAACGGGGTTAAGCTCACCGTCATCAGCACCGATGCGAAACAGGTGACAAAACTCAAGGCACTCGGTTTCATGGGAATCATGGTGCAGGGGTCGCATCATCAGCAGCACCACCTCATGATGGCCAGGAACGAGTTCGTTCACTGATCAGACTGATCGAAGCGCGCCTGACGTATTCCCCGGCGTGGCAGCACGCCCCTCACAGCGCCAGCGAGAAGCCGCCGTTGACCGGATAGGTTTGCCCGGTGATCCACGAACTCGCATTGGAGGCGAGGAACAGCGCCATGTTGGCGATGTCGGTCGGCTGGCCGACGCGGCGGATGATGTAGCGCTCCAGCGAACGCTTCAGCCCTTCCTGATCGTCGAGGCGGCGCTGGATCGCCGGCGTCTCGGTCATGCCGATCGCGATGCAGTTCGCCGTGATCATGAAGCGGCCGAGCGAGCGCGCGTTCGAGCGCATGAAGCCGGCGGCGCCGGCCTTCGCTCCGGCATAGATTTCCAGCCCGGCGTCACCCCAGCGGCCGGCATCGGAAATGATCGTGATCAGGCGGCCGTCCTTGCGCTCGATCATGTCGGGTACCACGGCGCTGCAGCAGTTGATGACGCCGTAGAGATTGACGCCGATCGATTGATTCCAGACCTCCGGCCCGGTCTCCCAATAGGCCTTTCGGATTTCGGCGGGCGGATTGATGCCGGCATTGCCGGCGTTGTTGACGAGGATGCCGATCTTGCCCAGTGCTTGCCGCGCTTCGCCGACGAAACGCCTGCAATCATCGATCCTCGTCACGTCGCCCTGCACCGCGACCGCCTTGCCGCCGGCCTTCTTGATTTCCTCGACTACGCTTTGGGCGCGCTCGAGATAGAAATCGTTGACGGCGACGCCGCCGGAATTCTTCGCTTGCGCCAGATGCAGCGCAATCTGGCGACCGACGCCCTGTCCCGCGCCGGTGACGACGGCGACGCGGCCGCCGAGATCGAGAATGTCCTGCATGGTGTTCCTCCTGTTTGTTGTTAGTTCGTTGGAAAGAGACATTGATCCGTCACCCTGAGGCGGCCGCGCCAATGCGCGGCCCTCGAAGGGCGACGGCCCGCGCGGTGGCCGTTCATCCTTCGAGGCTCGCACGCAAGTCGGCTTTAGCCGACTTGAGCATTCAACAATGCCCATCTCGGGTAAACCCGAGATGGGTGCTCGCACCTCAGGATGACGGGTAGACTCACAGAACTCTTCCTCACTTGTTCAGAAAATTCAGCGCCAGGCCGGGCCGCGGCCAGTCCATCGCGACGAGCTGGCCCTTGCCTGAGAGCGTGATGTAGGCGGTCTTCAGGTCCGGTCCGCCGAAGGCGATGTTGGTGGTCATGGAGTCGCCGGTCTCGATCTGCTCGACCAGCTTGCCATCGGGCGCGATCACCGAGATTGCACCTGATATCAGCGTTGCGACGCAGACGTTGCCGCTCGCCTCGAGCCCGAGCGAATCGAACATCTGGTAGCCGCCGAGCCCGCAGATGACGCGGCCCTTGTCGAGGCGATAGCGATTTGCGGGCGGCGCGATTTCGCCGGGCGCGGTCAGGTTGAAGGCCCAGCAGCGGCCGGTCGTAGTCTCGACCACGTAAAGCGTCTTCTCATCCGGCGAGAGCCCGATGCCGTTCGGCCGCTCCATCGGAAACAGCAATTCGACGATGCCGCCGTCGTTCGGCTTGCAATAGAACACCGCGCCGGAGTCGGCCTCGCGGCCGCGCCGCTTGCCGGGATCGGTAAAGTAGAAGCCACCGTGTTTGTCGAACACGATGTCGTTCGGGCCGTTCAACTTGTTGTCGCCGCAGCGGTCATAGACCAGCTCGACCTTGCCGGTCTTGATGTCGACGCGCTGGATCTTGCCGCCGAAATAATCTTTTGGCGTCACCGGTCCGGGAATCCAGGTATCGCCGACCTTGAACCAGCCAAAGCCGCCGTTGTTGCAGACGTAGATCTTTCCATCCGGCCCCATCGCGGCGCCGTTCGGTCCGCCCTGCATCTGCGCGACCGTTTCCTTGCGGCCGTCGGGATACACGCGGGTCAGGCGTTGCCCCATGATCTCGACCAGGATGACGGAGCCGTCGGGCATGACGACCGGCCCTTCAGGAAATTCGAGACCTTCGGTGATGACGCGCATCTTGGGCATTTTTGTTTTCTCCCTCTCGCCTCTTGCCTCGTCATGGCCGGGCTTGTCCCGGCCATCCGCGTTTGGGCTCCGCAAGTGTCGAAGCCGTGGATGCCCGGCATAAAGCCGGGCATGACGGAAAAATCAAACCGTCACGACCACCTTCCCCAGCGCTTTGCGCTGCTGAAGCGCCGCGATCGCGTCAGCGCCGCGTGCGAGCGGATAATGCTGCGAGACATGTGGCTTGATAATGCCCTTCTTATAAAGCGCGAGCAGTTCCTCGGAATTCCTGCGGCTCTTCTCCGGATGTTCCTTCTTGAAGCCGCCGGAATAGACGCCGACGATCTGGCAGGTTTTCAAGAGCGGCAGGTTCAGCGGAATCTTCGGAATACCGGCGGGGAAGCCGACGACGAGGAACCGGCCGCCCCACGCCATCGAGCGCAGCGCGGCCTCGGCGTAATCGCCACCGACCGGATCGTAGACGACGTCGAAGCCCTTGGGCCCTGAGACCGACTTGAACAGATCAGCCAATGCCTTTTGCCCGGCGCGATCGAACGGTCCCATCGGATAGACGATGCCTTCGTCGGCGCCGCACTTCTTCGCGAGATCGACCTTCTCCTGCGACGACGCCGCCGCGATCACGTATGCGCCGAACGCCTTGCCGAGCTCGACCGCGGCGATGCCGACGCCGCCGGCGGCGCCGAGCACCAGCAAGCGCTCGCCCTTCTTGATGTCGGCGCGATCCTTCAGCGCCATGTAGGAGGTGTTGTACATCGACGAGAACGCCGACGCCTGGTCGAACGGCATGCCCTCCGGGATCGGAAACAGTCGGTCGGCTGATACCGCGACCTTCTCGGCCATGCCGCCATGGCCGATCGAGCCCATCACGCGATCACCGACCTTCAGGGCGGTCACGTCAGAGCCAACGCTTGCGACTGTCCCTGCGATTTCCGTGCCCGGCGCGAACGGCCGCGGCGGTTTCGTCTGATACAAATCCTGAATCGTCAGGACGTCGGGAAAGTTCACCCCGCACGCCTTGATTGCGACCACGACCTCGCCTGGCTTCGCGACCGGGTCCGGCACCTCCTCGAGCTTCAACGTCTCCGGCCCACCTGGATCGCGGCTGAGCAGCGCTTTCATGATCTCTCCCCGTTTTTTCTTTTGGCGCCGACAATACGCCGGTCATTTCGCTGGGCAAAATTGGAACACGCTTGGTTGCAATGCAAGACGCACAGCGACAACGCACCCACGCGGAGCGCAGACGTCTCATTTGCAAACTTGCATGCACCACGCCGTCGTCTGCCCTTGCCGGCCCGCAAGCTCGATGGAATGATCCCCGCTCGCCGGAGTTCTTGTCTCCATGACGCGCTGGCCATTCGCCAAAGGACTGCACGATCTCGGCAACGGCTGCTTCGCCTATCTGCAGCCGGACGGCAGCTGGGGCTGGAGCAACGCCGGGCTGATCACCGACTCCGGCGAAACATTGCTGGTCGACACGCTCTACGACCTCAAGCTGACCCGCGAGATGCTCGCCACGATGCGCCGCGCGGTGCCCGCGGCCAGGGACATCGGCGTGCTCGTCAACACCCACTCCAACGCCGACCACACCTTCGGCAACCAGCTGGTCGAGGGCGCGCAAATCATCGCCTCGACCAAATGCTACGACGAAATGGTGCAGGTCGACATCGGCGCTCGCCGCGAGGAGCTGAAGAACTGGCAGGCGCTCGGCGATGCCGGCAAGTTCGTGCACGAGAACCTCGGCGGCAAGTTCGACTTCGCGGGCGTCACACTGACGCTGCCAAGCGAAACATTCGATCAGCGGCTCGATCTGACGGTGGGCAACAAGGACGTGCAGCTGATCGAGGTCGGCCCGGCGCACACCGCCGGCGACATCCTGATCTACGTGCCGGGCGACCGCACCGTGTTCACCGGCGACATCGTGTTCTCCAACGGCCATCCGCCGGCCTGGGCCGGGCCGATCTCGAACTGGATCAAGGCCTGCGACTTGATCATGAGCTGGGATGTCGAGGTGATCGTGCCTGGCCATGGACCAATCGTCGAGAAGAGCGCGCTCAAGGACTTCAAGGCGTATTTCGAATACATCACGCGCGAGGCGAAGAAGCGCTACGACGCCGGCATGGCGGTGGTCGAAGCGGCTTACGACATCGACCTCAAGCCGTTCGACGGCTGGCTTGACCCCGAGCGGATCATCGTCAACGTCAACACGCTCTACAAGGAGTTCGGCGCCGTCGACGGACTGACCATGACCGAGCTGCGCGGTGCGATGTGGAAATTCCGCAATCAGCGGCAGGCGAAGGATGCGCACGGCCACGACGGCCATTCGCACTGAGCCTGCCGCGCTTTCGACAACGAGAAGAACAAGGTTCGAGGACATGCAGCAACCGAACGAAACCCACGACATCAACCGCAAAAGCTGGGTCGCCTCCGCCAATGCACCCGGCACCGATTTCCCGATCCAGAACCTGCCGCTCGGCATCTTCAGCAATGCCGGCTGCAAGCCGCACGGCGGCGTCGCGATCGGCGACCAGATTTTCGACCTGAAGGCGGCGCTCGACGCCGGGCTGTTCATCGGCCGCGCCGCCGAAGCAGCGCGATTTGCCGCCGGCGGCAAGCTCAATCCGCTGATGGATGCCGGCAACAGTTTTGCGTCCGCGCTGCGCCACCGCGTCTCCGACCTGTTGCGCGAAGGCGGAGCGGACAGCGACAAGGCCCGCGCCGCGGCCGACAAGCTGTTGGTGCCGATGGCGCAGGCGCATCTGCACCTGCCGGCATCGATCGGCGGCTTCACCGATTTCCTGACCTCGGTCTATCACTCCGAACGTGGCGGACGGCAGGCACGGCCCGACAATCCGGTGCCGCCGGTGTTCCGCTACATGCCGATCGCCTACAACAGCCGCGCCTCGTCGGTGCGGGTCTCAGGCGAAGCGGTGCGGCGACCGAACGGCCAGTTCAAGAAGGGCAATGATGTCCGCTTCGGTCCGACCGAGGCGTTCGATTTCGAACTTGAGCTCGGGGTCTTGATCGGCCAGGGCAATGCGCTTGGCGAACCGGTTGCGGTCGACGCGGCTGGTGACATGATGTTCGGCTACTGCCTCGTCAACGACTGGTCGGCGCGCGACATCCAGGGCTGGGAGAGCGCGCTCGGCCCGTTCCTGGCAAAGAGCGTGTCGACCTCGATCTCGCCATGGGTGGTGACCGCAGAAGCGATGGCGCCGTTCCACGCCGCGGCCTTCAGGCGCCCGGCCGGCGATCCCGCACCCCTGCCCTACTTGTTCTCGAGCGACGACCAGACCCGCGGCGGGCTCGACCTCGAGATGGAAGTCTACCTCTCGACGGCGCGCATGCGCAGCGACGGCACAAAGCCGCACCGCATCACGCTGACCAATTTCAAGCACATGTACTGGACCTTCGCGCAAATGGTGGCGCACCACACCTCCAACGGCTGCAACCTCAGGCCCGGTGATCTCGTCGCCAGCGGCACGGTGTCGGGGCCGACCGACGACAGCCGTGCCTGCTACTCCGAGCTCACCGTGCGCGGCACCGAGCCGATCACGCTGCCAAACGGCGAGCAGCGCAGCTGGCTGCTCGACGGCGACGAGATCACATTCCGCGCCCGCGCGAACCGAACCGGCTACGCCTCGATCGGGTTCGGCGAATGCAAGGGACGCATCGACCCTGCGGTGGCGTGGCCGGCAAAGGCAGCGCGCGGCGTGGCCGCAGGATAGGATACACCTCCGCATCGATTTTATCATCGTCATTGCGAGCGACAGCGAAGCAATCCAGAGTTACAAGCAAGGACTGGATTGCCGCGCCGCTTCGCGGCTCGCAATGACGAGACATCCGCATGCATACCGAACGCGTCGAACAAATCGCGCAAGAACTGATCTCCGTGCTCGGCACCGGCAAGACCGTCGAGCCGTACGCGAAGCGCTTTGCGGGCTTCGATCTCAGCGAAGCCTATGCCATCGCCGAGCGCGTCCGCGAGTTGCGGGAGAAGCGCGGCGAGCGCGCCGTCGGGCGCAAGATCGGGTTCACCAATCGCGCCGTGCAGAAAACGTTCGGCGTCGCCGCGCCGATCTGGAACTACATGTTCGACACGACGGTGCGCGATCTCGCGGCATCCGGCACATTCGCGCTTGCCGGCACCTGCGCTGCACGCATCGAACCTGAAATCGTGCTGCACCTGGCAGACGCGCCGCGTATCGGAATGAACGAAGCCGACCTTGCCGGCTGCATCGACTGGGTGGCGCACGGCTTCGAGATCGTCGACGCGATTTTCCCGAACTGGTCGTTTGCTGCGTCTGACGCTGTCGCCGGCTACGGCGTACATGCGGCGTTGCTGATGGGGCCGCAACGCGGAATCGCAGACAATCGCGCGCAATGGGCCGAGCGGCTCGCGAGATTCACCGTTACACTGACCTGCAGCGACGGCGTGACCAGGACCGGCAGTGGTGCCAACGTGCTCGACAGCCCGCTCACCGCGCTGAAATTCCTGGTCGATGAAATCGCGCGCACTCCGCACGCACGACCGCTCGAAGCGGGCGAGATCATCACCACGGGCACGCTGACCGACGCGATGCCGATCGCCGCGGGACAAAGGTGGTCGACGCAACTCGAAGGGATCGCGCTCGACGGGATCGCCGTCGCGCTTCGGTAAGCCGCGCTCCGCAAGAAATCACGCCGGCCTCAAGGATAAATCAAGCCACAGTCAGGGTTTCGCGGCTGCAGGTGCGTTACCTCTGGCACATTGCGGTCACTGCGTGACGCGCGTGGCCTGAGCTGGAGAGCAAAGAAATGACCGAGTGGTTTGAAGATTTCGAAATCGGAATGCGCTTCAAGGGCGGGCAGGTTCAAATCACGGAAGCCGACATCAAGCGCTTCGCCGCCGAGTTCGATCCGCAGCCATTCCACCTGGACAACGAGGCCGCGAAACATACGGCGTTCAAGGGCCTCGCCGCTTCAGGATGGCACACGGCGGCACTCGCCATGCAACTCACCGTCGAGCTCAAGCCATTTGGTCCGCATCCCCTGCTCGGTCTAGGCGTCGACAACTTGCGCTGGATGATGCCGGTGCGGCCCGGCGACACCTTGCGCATCGAGGGCGAACTGGTCAGCCTGACACCCTCGCGAACCAGGCCGCAGGGCACCGTGCTCATCAAGTGGACGCTCTATAACCAGCACGACGAAGCCGTTTTCACCTTCACGCCGATCGGCGTCGTGCCGCGCCGCCCGAGCTAAAGGCGCGACGGGAAAATCGCCATCGCACCTTTTGCCTTCTCATTGAGCATGATCTCCGCGCAAACGCTTCACGTTTGTCGCGAGGGAAAACCGCTTCGCACTTTTCCGGATCATGCTTTACGCGCAAATCGGCGGCTTCTTGTCCTTCCACGGGCGTTCTTGCTCGAGCTGGCCGGCGAGACGATAGAGCGTCGCCTCGTCGCCGAAGCGACCGGCAAACATCATGCCGAGCGGCAGGCCGGCCCTGTTCCACACCAGCGGCACCGACATCGCCGGCTGCCCCGAGATGTTGAACATGCTGGTGCCGGGCATGTAGCGGCGCAGCAGCTTTGCAATGTGCGAGAGGTCTTCCGTCATGGTGTTGAGCTCACCGATTTTCACGGGTGGCAGACACAGCGTCGGCGCCAGGAACACATCGCAATCCCTGAAGAAGGTCGCGAGTGCTTTGGCAATCTCGAAACCCTTGAGCTCTGCTTCGGCGTAGTCCGCCGCGGTGAGCCGCTCGCCGTTGGCTGCGCTCGACAAGGTCAGGCGCTCGAAATCCTGGTCGGTCATCTTGCGGCCGTACTTGCGCTCGGCGAGACGGACGCTGAGCGCGGTGCTCGCCGAGATGATCGGGCCGAGCACGGTCGATGGATCGTGCGGCAGCACCGGCGCCTTCTCCTCGACGTTGTGGCCGAGCTTTGACAGCATGGTTGCAACGTCGCGGACGCCGGCGGCAACTTCCGGATCGATCACGTCGCCATAGGGCGATTTGTCGGTGAAGCAGATGCGCAGGCGGCCGGGATCGCGGCCGACCTCGGCGAGGAACGGACCTGCCGGTGGCGGTGCGTGATAGGGGCTCGTCAGCTCCGGTCCCTGGATCGCGTCCAGCATGGCGGCGCTGTCGCGCACGGAGATGCTGACCACGTTGCCGACCGAGAAACCGCCCCAGCCCTGGCCGCGGTCGGGACCCGCCGGCGTGCGGGCGCGCGTCGGCTTCATGCCGAACACGCCGCTGGCCGATGCCGGGATGCGGATCGAGCCGCCACCGTCGGTCGCATGCGCCAGCGGCAGGATGCGGGCTGCAACCGCGGCGGCCGCGCCGCCCGAGGAACCGCCGGACGAATGCGCGGGATTCCAGGGATTGCGGGTCGGCCCGAACAGGCGCGACTCGGTGGTCGGCATCAAGCCGAACTCCGGCGACGAGCTCTTGCCGTAGACGGTGACGCCGGCAGCCAGAAAGCGCTGCGACACGGTGTTGTCGACCGGCGCGACGAAATCCTTGTAGATCGATGCACCGGAGGTGGTGCGTGTGCCGGCGAGATTGTTCAGGTCCTTGATCAGGAACGGCACGCCGGTGAACGGACCGTTGGGAAGCCCTGTCTGGATCTGCCGCCGCGCGTAGTCGTCGTGGCGGACGACGACAGCGTTGATCTTCGGATCGACCGCCTCCGTGCGCGCGATCGCGGCGTCAAGAAGCTCCGTTGCGCTGACCTCACCCTTCTTGACCAGGGCCGCGAGCCCGAGCCCGTCGTAGTTTGCATAATCTTTAAACATCAGCGTTCCCTCACAACCACCGCGCGATCTCGTTACCGATAGTTTCAGCCAGAGTCCGCAACCATTCAAGGGGCATTCCATTCTATGGAACGCTGGCGCCAATTTGCGGGGCATGGCAGGGCCCGCAGCGCTGGCCGCTCAGGGGCTTTCGTGCGATAGTCGCGCTGCATCGAAGGTGAAGGCTGCCAAAGCCGCTACCGAAAAACACTGCTCGACAACAACACTGCAACGGCCTGGGCGCCCGCAATGTCAGGGAGGACAGCTAATGCAGTTTCACGTCAATAAAACCGTCAGGATTGCAGCGATTGCCGCGGCGGCGTTTGCGCTCGGCGCGACATCGGCACTGGCGCAGAAGAAGGTCAACGACGTCGGCGTCACCGACACCGAGATCAAGATCGGTAACATCGCGCCCTACTCCGGCCCGGCATCGGCCTACGCGACGATCGCCAAGACCGAGGCGGCATATTTCAAGATGATCAACGATGCCGGTGGCATCAACGGCCGCAAGATCACCTTCATCTCCTACGATGACGGTTATTCGCCGCCGAAGACGGTCGAGCAGGTCCGCAAGCTGGTCGAGAGCGATGAGGTCTTCGCGGTGTTCCAGATCGTCGGCACCCCGGGCAACTCGGCAATCGCGAAATACCTGAACCAGAAGGGCGTGCCGCATACCTTCGTCGGCTCAGGAGCAACCAAATGGGCCGATGGGAAAGAATATCCCTGGAGCATGGGCTGGCAGCCGAACTACCAGAGCGAGGCCCGAATCTACAGCCGCTATATCCAGAAGAACTTTCCGGGAAAAACGGTCGGCATCCTCTACCAGAACGACGACTTCGGTAAGGATTACCTGACCGGCTTCCACGATGCGTTCGGCAAGGATTACGCGAAGACCATCCTCGCCGAAGTCCCCTACGAGACGACCACGCCCACGGTCAACTCACTGGTAGTGCAGATCAAAGATGCCAATCCGGACATCTTCGTGACCATCGGGACGCCGAAGTTCGCCGCGCAAGCGATCAAGAAGATCGGCGAAATGAAATGGAAGCCGATCCAGTTCCTGACCAACGTCGCGGTGTCGATACCGTCCGTGCTGAAGCCTGCAGGCCTCGAGAACTCTCAGGGCATTCTGAGCGCGGCGTACTTGAAGGATCCACTTGATCCGCAATGGAAGGATGATGCGGCCTTGAAGGAATGGCACGCATTCATGACCAAGTGGTATCCGGAAGGCGACCAGGCGGATGCAGCGACCGTGTTCGGCTACGGCGCAGCCATGGGGATGGAGAAGGTGTTGCGGCAATGCGGTGACGAAATGACCCGCGCCAACCTGATGAAGCAGCTGGCGAACATGAACTTCGACATCGGCATCTATCTGCCGGGCATCCACATCAAGACCTCGCCGACCGACCATTCGCCGATCGACCAGCTGCAGATGATGCGGTTCAAGGGCGAGAGTTGGGAGCTGTTCGGCCCGATGATGGATGGCAGCGCCGGGCCGAGCTGACGGCGCCTTAGTCACTCCAAAAACTCACGAATTGCGAGAGGCGCATCAATCGGTGCGCCTCTTTGCTTGTGCGATCGCGGCTTCGATCGTGTGCGCGAGCAGATCGGTCGCAATTTGAGTCTTCCCTGCCACAGTTGATGCATCGCACGCGACATGCAGCGTTTTTCCACTTTCGCAAATCAACAAATTGATTCAGCGTGCCTTGATTCGGACAAACTGGAGGCAACGACCGTGAATGTCATCGTCTTTGCGTCGCGTAAGGGGGGCTCGGGGAAAAGTACGCTCGCTGCCCATCTCGCCGCGCATGCCCATCGAACGTCGAAGCCGTGTCTGCTGATCGACGCCGATCCGCAGGGCTCCCTCTCTCTCTGGCAAAAACTGCGCGGCACTGGTGAGCCGCCGATCAAGACCGCCGATCGCTCGGTGGGCGGACTCATCGCCGCCGCCAAGCGCGACGGCTACGAATGGGTCTTCGTCGACACGCCGCCGAACATGAGTGCGGTGGTCGAGGATGCGATCCGCAACGCGACACTGGTCGTGATTCCGGCGCGCCCCGGCGTGTTCGACGTCGCCGCGGTCGAGGAAACCATCGCGACCTGCCGCTCGGCACGGCGGCCTTACGCCGTCGTCGTCAACGGCGCGCCGGCCAGGCGCGATGAGGCGGAAAGCCCGCTGGTCACGATCGCCCGCGAAGGCCTCGCCAAATTGCGTGCGCCGGTATGGGGCGGCCAGATCACCAACCGCGCGAACTACGTGCTCGCACTCGGCAAGGGTGAAGGGGCGCGCGAATACGACGCCGAGAGCGTCGCAGCCGGCGAGATGGCCCGGCTGTGGTCGGCAATCGAACGTTCGGTGAAGGCAATCCGCGGCGCAGGCTCGAGCCAGGGCGCCATGCACAAACAGGCCGCTTAAAGCGGTCGTTCTTGATTGAGCATGATCCCCGCGCAAACGCTTCGCGTTTGTCGCGAGGGAAAACCGGTATCCACCCATCGGGTCAAGCCCGAGGGCATGCTTTTCCGGATCATGCTCTAACGACAGCGCCGGACGTGGGGTGCCCGGCCAGTCGTATCTCTCGCCCGACAATCCGACGACGTGACGTGCGCCTTCTCCGCGCACGTCACGTCGTCGGGTTTAGCCGGCTCAGAGTTGCCCCTTCTCCTGAAGAAGCTTCACGCAGGCCGGACGAAGTTTTGCACGGTTCTGCTTCAGGCAGGCGAGGATCGCCATGTCGCCGTCATTGATGACGGCCTTGCAGAGCCGCGTGCCGTCGCGGCCGCAGGCGTCCTGCTCCGGCTGCCGGCCCTGCGCCTGAGCCTGGACCACAAGCAACAGCGTCAACGCCGCGGTGGCTGCAAATAACTTCGTCATGTCACGCCCTCGCCTTAACCGCTAAAGGTGATTGGCCGCACGTTGCGGCTTGTTCAGGTTTGGTTCTATTGACGCCAACCCGAAGTTCACCGGAAAACCCTGCTTGCAATTTCGGCATCGCGTTCACAATGTCAACGCTTTCGCCGGGACCATTTTACGGCTTGAGCGGGGATCGCTGAACAGCCGCCTCCTGAAGAGATCATGGACTCCGCCAACCAGTTGCGCTCCGGCAAGGGGCACAAGGACGAGAACTTTCCGGTCGCCTCGCGCGTCATCGCGCCACGGCACCGCGCGCTCATTCTGGCGTTCTACGAATTCGTCCGCGTCGCCGACGACATCGCCGATCACGCGCAGCTTGCTCCGCAGGAGAAGCTGACGCGGCTCGACCGGCTGGAGGCCAATCTGCTCGGCAACGGCGACGATGAACCCGAGGCCGTGCGGCTGCGCGCGGCGCTCGCCGAGCGCGGCATGCCGCCGACCCACCCTTGCGACGTGCTGAAGGCGTTCCGTCTCGACGCCACCAAGCTGCGCTACACCAACTGGGACGATCTGATCGACTACTGCCGCTACTCGGCGATGCCGGTCGGCCGCTTCGTGCTTGACGTCCACGGCGAAGACCGCGCCACCTGGGCGGCGTCGGACGCGCTGTGCGCCGCTCTGCAGATCAACAACCACATGCAGGACTGCGGCAAGGATTTTCGCGACCTCGACCGCGTCTACATCACCGAGGACCGCTTTGCGGCGCGCGGCGCCAGGGTCGAGGAACTCAGGCAGCCACAATCCTCGCCCGCGCTGCTCGCCGCGATCCGCGACCTGATCCCCGGCACCGAGCAGCTGTTGCGCGCCGGCGAACCGCTCGCGACGCAGGTCCGCGACATCCGGCTCGCGATGGAAGTCCGCGTAATCCAGATCTACGCCGACAAGATCCTGGCGCTGCTCAAGAGCCGCGATCCGCTCCGTGACGTAGTGCACTTAAGTTCTTGGGAGATGATGTTTTATGGCCTAATGGGATTGGCGTCCGGGCTCTACCGGCATGCCACCCAGGGGCCGCGCGAGATGCGCGCGGCCTGAAAATGATGTGCTCGTTGTGACGATGTCGACTGTCGAAAATGCCAACCAGAAATCCGCTTCTCCGAGTTCGTTCTACTCGGCGATGCGGATTTTGCCGCGCGAGCAGCGCGACGCGATGTTCCTGATCTACGGCTTCTGCCGCAAGGTCGACGACATTGCCGATTCCGACCTGCCGCGCGAGGCGCGCCGCAAGGGTCTCGACCAGTGGCGCGCCGACATCAACGCGCTGTATGACGGCAGCAAGGCGCCGAAGCTTGCCGACTATGTGCCCGTCATCAAGCGGTTCGGGCTGCGCCGCGACGACTTCCTCGCCATCATCGACGGCATGGCGATGGATGCGGCCGAAGACATCCGCGCTCCCGATCTCGCCAAGCTCGACCTCTACTGCGACCGCGTCGCCAGCGCGGTCGGCCGGCTGTCGGTGAAGGTGTTCGGGCTTAACGACGTCGACGGCATCGCGCTCGCCCATCATCTCGGCCGCGCGCTGCAGCTGACCAACATCCTGCGCGATCTCGACGAGGACGCCGGTCTCGGCCGCCTCTATCTGCCGAAGGAGCTGCTGGCGCAGGCCGGCATCACGGCGACCGAACCGGATCAGGTGCTCGCAAGCCGGTCGCTGCCCAAGGCCTGCGTGCCGCTGGTCGAGCGCGCGCGTTCGCACTACGCACAAGCCGAAGACATCATGCGCCGTAACCCGCGCAAGGTCGTGAAGGCACCGCGGATCATGGGCAAGGTCTATGGCGGCATCCTCAACCTGCTCGCCGACCGCGGCTTCTCTGCGCCGCGCAAGCCGGTCCGCGTCGGGACGGCGGCGAAGCTCGGCATCCTCCTGCGCTACGCGTTCATCTGATGCAGCGAACCATCCACGTCATCGGCGCCGGGGTGTCCGGTCTTGCAGCGGCGGTCAGGCTGACCGCTGCGGGCAAACGCGTCCATCTGCACGAAGCGACGCCGCAGGCCGGCGGCCGCTGCCGCTCGTTCTACGATGCGGCGACTGATCTTGTGATCGACAATGGCAATCACCTCGTGCTGTCGGGCAACCATCATGTGATGGCCTATGCGCGATCGATCGGCACCGAGGCCGGCCTGCAGGGTCCGGCCAATGCCGAGTTCGCCTTCGTCGATCTCGCGACCCAGAAACGCTGGACGCTGCGGATGAACCGCGGTCCCATTCCGTTCTGGATTTTTCGCAAGCGCCATCGGGTACCTGGCACCGGCCCGCTCGACTACCTCGCGCTGATGCCGCTGCTGCGCGCCAGGAATTCCGAGCGGATCGACCAGCGCATCGCCTGCAAGGGCACCTTGTATGAGAAGCTGGTGCGGCCGCTGCTGCTCGCGGCGCTCAACATCGAGCCGCCCGAGGGCTCGGCGGGGCTTGCCGGCGCCATCGTGCGCGAGACGCTGCTCGCCGGCGGCGGCGCCTGCCGCCCGCTGATCGCACGCGACGGGCTCAGCACGGTGCTGGTCGAACCCGCCATCAAGCAGCTCAAGGACAAGGGCGCGACGGTCAGCTTCGAGCACGAGCTGCACAAGATATCGTTCGCGAGGAACCACGTTGCGGCGCTGACCTTCGGCAACGACACCATCCAGCTCGGCGCCGACGACGTCGTCATCCTCGCAGTGCCGGCGAAGCAAGCGACCACGCTGTTGCCGGAGTTGACCGCGCCGACCCAGTTCACGTCGATCCTGAACGCCCATTTCCGCTTCGAAACGGCGATGAAAATCCCGCCGATCCTTGGCGTCATCAACGGGCTCACCGAGTGGATCTTTCCGTTCCCGCATCGCTTGAGCGTGACGATCAGCGGCGCCGACCGCCTGATGAACGAGCCGCGTGACGACCTCGCGCGCAAGATCTGGCAGGAGGTGTGCGCGGCAACCGGTGTGCGCGGCAACCTGCCGCCCTGGCAGATCGTGCGCGAGCGCCGCGCTACGTTCACCGCGACCCCGGAACAGGATGCGTTGCGGCCAGGAACCGTCACCGCACTGACCAATCTGTTTCTCGCCGGCGATTGGACCAACACCGGCCTGCCGTCCACCATCGAAGGCTCGATCCGTTCCGGCGACAAGGCGGCCGAGCATGTGCTCGCCTTGAACTGAAGGTTTCGTCAACTTGACAGAGATCATACGATCGAAGGACGAGGAATTGAGGACAATTGCGGTTTCGTCTGGTGACGTGTTCTGAGACCGAAAGAGCCCTGACATGAATATGCTCGACCAGGATTTGCGGCCGATCGACGCCGTGGCGCTGCAGAATTCGATCCGGCACGCCACGCGCCAGCTGCAGTCGTATCAGCAGAACGACGGCCACTGGGTGTTCGAGCTCGAAGCCGACGCCACCATCCCGTCCGAATATATCCTGTTCCGCCACTATCTCGCCGAGCCGGTGGATGCGGAACTCGAAGCGAAGTTCGCAAGATATCTGCGCCGCATCCAGGGCGCGCACGGCGGCTGGCCACTGTTTCACGACGGCGCCTTCGACATGAGCGCCAGCGTGAAGGCTTACTTCGCGCTGAAGATGATCGGCGACCCGATCGATGCGCCGCACATGGTGCGCGCGCGCGAGGCGATCCTGGCGCGCGGCGGTGCCGCCAACGTCAACGTGTTCACGCGCTTCCTGCTGACATTCTTCGACATCCTGACCTGGCGCAGCGTGCCGGTGCTGCCGATCGAGATCATGCTGCTGCCGCGCTGGTCGCCGTTTCATCTCTATCGGGTGTCGTACTGGGCCCGCACCACGATGGTGCCGCTGATGGTATTGGCGACGCTGAAGCCGAAGGCGCGAAATCCCAAGGGCATTCGCATCGATGAGCTGTTCCTGCAGTCGCCGGAGACAGTTGGCCTTGCCAAGCGCGCGCCGCACCAGAAGCTTGGATGGTTCCTGCTGTTTCGCGGCCTCGATGCGATCCTGCGCGTGATCGAACCGTTCTTTCCGAAGAAACTGCGCCAGCGCGCGGTCGATCAAGCGCTCGCCTTCATCAAAGAGCGATTGAACGGCGAAGATGGCCTGGGCGCGATCATTCCGCCGATGATCAACACGGTGATGATGTACGACACGCTGGGCTACGGCCCCGACTACGAGCCGCGGGCAACAACACGGCGCGGCATCGACAAGCTGATCGTCTTCAACGGCGACGAAGCCTACTGCCAACCCTGCGTCTCACCGATCTGGGACACGGCGCTGACCTGTCATACCCTGCTGGAGGCGGGCGATGACGAATCCGTCGCGCGCGCCAAACGCGGGCTCGACTGGCTCAAGCCGAAGCAGGTGCTCGACGTGAAAGGCGACTGGGCCGCCAAGCGCCCCGACGTGCGGCCGGGCGGCTGGGCGTTCCAGTATGCCAACCCGCACTACCCCGACCTCGACGACACCGCCGTCGTCGTAATGGCGATGGACCGGATGCGTCGGCTCGACCAGAGCAAGGAGTACGACGGCGCGATCGACCGCGGCACCGAGTGGATCGAGGGCATGCAAAGCCGTGACGGCGGCTTCGCCGCTTTCGACGCCGACAATCTCGAGCACTATCTGAACAATATCCCGTTTTCCGATCACGCCGCGCTGCTCGATCCGCCGACCGAGGATGTGACCGCGCGTTGCATCTCCATGCTGGCGCAACTCGGGAAGACCGCCGCTACCAGCCCAGGAATCAGGCACGGCGTGGCGTATTTGCGACGCACCCAGATGGCCGAGGGGTCGTGGTACGGCCGCTGGGGCATAAACTACATCTACGGAACCTGGTCGGTGCTGTGTGCTCTAAATGCCGCAGGGGTCGATCGGTCGGACCCAATGATCCGCCGCGCCATCGATTGGCTGATCAGGATCCAGAACCCCGACGGCGGCTGGGGCGAGGACGGCGCGAGCTACAAGCTCGACTACAAGGCCTACGAACCGGCCCCGAGCACGGCTTCGCAGACGGCATGGTCCTTGCTTGCGTTGATGGCGGGTGGCGAGGTAGACCATCCGACGGTGCGGAAAGGTGTTGCTTATCTGATGCAGTCCCAAAACAAACAGGGGGTTTGGGATGAGCAAAGGTACACAGCCACTGGCTTTCCAAGGGTGTTCTACTTACGCTATCATGGTTATCCGAAATTCTTCCCGCTTGTGGGCGCTGGCTAGATATCGGAATTTGCGGACGACCAACAGCAAGGCTGTAGGGGTGGGGATGTGATTATTGGTGCGGCCCGGGGCGCCGCAAATGAGCGACTGCCAATCCTGATCGTAACCGGTCTCCGGCAAGAAGCCCGGATCGCTGCGGGCCCGGGGATGACAGTGATTTGCAGTTCGAGCGACCCGAAGCAGCTGCGTGGCTTGCTGCGTGTGTTCGATCCCTCGGGGATTCGCGGCATTGTCAGTTTTGGCGTGGCCGGCGGCCTCGACCCGACCCTTGAATCCGGCGACGTCATCATAGCGACCGAAGTCGTGGCCGGTGGCCACCGCTGGCAGGCCGCAACGCCCCTGAAGGAAAACCTCGCTGCCACGCCGGGCCTCGACCGCAAGCGCGTCGTCGAAGGCATTCTGGCCGGCTCCGAGCACATCGTCGTCAGCACCCAGAGCAAGGCCGACTTGCGGCGGGTGACGAGAGCCTCCGCCGTCGACATGGAGAGCCATATCGCCGCCGACTACGCGTTCGAGAACGGGTTGCCGTTCGCGGCGCTGCGGGTGGTGGCTGATCCGGCCTCGCGCACCCTGCCCCAGGTCGCGGTGTCCGCGATCTCGCCGGACGGCAAGATCAACCCCTGGAAGGTCATGCGCGGCGTCGTGCGCCGCCCCCAAGCGATCCCCGACCTGATGCGGACCGCGCGGGACTTCAACCGTGCGATCGCCGGCCTACGCGGCTGTCGGGGTCTTCTTTTTGGCGGTAGCAACCACGGCCTCGTCCCGGCGAATTTCTGACAGCGTCTTCTGCACCTGCTGGGCGAAGACATACTGCGCCGGCCGCTGCTTCGAGAGATCGATCTCGGGCGCCATCGGCCCGGTGGTGCGGATACCCTTGAGCGCAATCCAGATCGCCCGCAGCGGATTTCTGACCGCGTCGATCGCCGCAGTCGGCTCGTAGCCGCAGTGCGCCATGCAATTCGCGCACTTTTCGTACTTGCCGGTGCCGTAGGAATCCCAGTCGGTGGTGTCCATCAGCTCCTTGAAGGTCTTCGCATAGCCTTCGCCGAGCAGATAGCACGGCTTCTGCCAGCCGAAGATGTTGCGCGCCGGCATACCCCACGGCGTGCACTCGTAATCCTGGTTGCCGGCGAGGAAGTCCAGGAACAGCCCCGAGTGGAGGAAATTCCACTTTTTCCCTTTGCCGAGCGCGAACACGTCGCGGAATAGCCGCTTGGTCTTCTGCGCGGCTCAGGAAGTGCTCCTGGTCGGGCGCGCGTTCATAAGCATAGCCGGGCGACATCGACACCCCGACGCCGAGCTCGGAGCAGAAATCGAGAAATTTCGCGATATCGGCGGCGGCGTGGCCGTCGAAGATCGTGGCGTTCACATTGACGGCAAAGCCCTTGTCCTTGGCCGCCTTGATCGCCGACACGGCGCGATCGAACACGCCGGCCTGCGACACCGACTTGTCGTGATGGTCCTTTAGCCCGTCGAGGTGGACCGAAAAGAACAGGAACGGCGACGGCTCGAACAGATGAAGCTTCTTCTCCAGCAGCAGCGCGTTGGTGCAGAGCGAGACGAATTTCTTGCGCGCAACGAGCCCGCGCACGATCTCGCCGATCTCCTTGTGGATCAGCGGCTCGCCGCCGGGGATCGCCACCATCGGCGCGCCACACTCCTCGGCGGCGTCCCAGCACTCCTGCGCGCTCATGCGCCGATTGAGGATCGCATCCGGATAGTCGATCTTGCCGCAACCAACGCACGCCAGATTGCAGCGAAACAACGGCTCCAGCATCAGCACGAGCGGGTAACGCTTTCGGCCAAGCAGCTTCTGCTTGAACATGTACCCGCCGATGCGCAGTTCCTTGTGGAACGGAATTCCCATTACGCTTGTCTTCCCAATGTGACGAACCAACTCCACCGGCTAACCCGACCGGCAGTCGGAACTCGTTTGTGTCTCTCGCTTGCCCCCGCAGCCTGAACGGCGCGAGTCGATTTGGATGTCAGAGCTTCAAAAAGCCATGACCCGAATTCTTATCGGCGCGTATCGCGCCGTACCCCGTACTGATCCCCTCCGTCGCCAACCCCTCGAACCGCCCGGCCGGCCGCCCCTGAACTAGATAGTCCGCAACGCGGGCTTCGGTTCGATCACCAAAAAGCGATTTAAATCCGAAAATTCGCTCGCGCCAACTATCCTTGGCGAACTCCTTGGCGAATATCGGGACGCTGTTGCGCTGCGGCCCCCGACTGCCGACTTAGCTTCGCTTAGCAGAAATCGAGCAGAGGTGGACTGGAATATGCGTAAATCTGCCCTGCAAGCAGCCCCCTGGCGGCCGGTCAGAAGGATCGGGTCGGCGTCCCGCAACAGATATTTCTTATTTAAGATCAATATCTTAAAAGACTCGCACGAGCGTTTGGGGTGCAGTTAACCTTGTCGCCGCCCAGCCGAAGGAAGTCACCTTCCGGTGAGCAGTCCTGCCAGTGATGCAGTCCTTGCGGCCCAATTCAGGGTTCCGCCCTTGCATTCTTCGCATAGTTGCGTTCCTCCGTTGCCGCGGGACGCAAAGCTTTGCTCGACAGCCTGCTGCCCAGGGCCTAAGCCTCCCCCTAATTCCGTCACAATTAGCGAAGGATTTGTCGGCCTGAACTTTTGCGATGCATCAGGAGACCCACCAACGAGACTGCGACACGTCAACAGTCTCAGGGACATCGCTGGAACATCAACGGCACTGCGCTAAGGCCCTTCCTCCGGGCGCATCCGCACGCTAACGCGGCCCGCCCAGTGCCGAGGCCGACGTTCCGTCGCAACGTGGCCGCCCAGAACAGGAAAGAACGTGCTCAAGAGAATCGTCGTTCTGTTGGTCGGAGCTTGCGTCCGATTTCCGAAAACGACCGTCCTGATCGGCCTTGTGCTGGCCGTCGCAGCCAGCGCCTATACTGCGCGCAACTTCGCCATCAATACCGACATCAGCCAGATGATCGCGCCGAACCTCGATTGGCGGCAGCGCGAGATCGGCTTCGAGGAAGCCTTCCCCGGGAGCCACGACACTATCATTGCGGTGGTCGAGGCTCCCACGGCCGAATTCACCAAGCTGGCCAGTGACGCCCTGGAGCAGCGTCTGCACAGGGACGAGCGTTTCCTGTCGATCCAGAACATCGCGGGCAGTGAGTTCTTTGCGAAGAACGGCCTCTTGTTCCTGTCGACCGAGGAGGTCAAGAAGACCGCTGACCAGCTTGCCAAGGCCGAGCCATTGGTCGGCTCGGTGTCGACTGATCCGAGCCTGCGCGGACTGACCGACGCGCTGGCGTCGGTGCTCGCCGGCATCAAGCGCGGCGAGGTGAAGATCGACGATCTCGCCAGGCCGTTGACCTATATCTCCAACTCCGTCGAGCACGCGACGAAGACCGGCAAAGGTGTGTTCTCGTGGCGCGAACTGATCAATGGCAAACCGGTGCCGGCATCGGAGCGCCGCGCGTTCCTCCGCATCAAGCCGGTGCTTGATTTCAAGGCACTCGAGCCCGGCCAGGCCGCCGCCGAGGCGATCCGCACTGCGGCGCGCGACCTTCACCTTGCCGAGCAATATGGCGCCCGCGTGCGATTGACCGGGCCGGTCCCGATCTCGAATGAGGAGTTCGGCACTGTAAAAGATGGCGCCGCGGTCAACGCGACCGCAACCGTCTGCGTTGTGCTCTTCATCCTCTGGCTGGCGCTACGCTCGCCGAAGATCATCGGCGCCGTGTTCATAACCCTGGCAATAGGTCTGAGCATCACGACCGCGCTTGGCCTCGTCATGGTCCACGCCTTCAACCCGATATCGGTGGCGTTCGCGGTGCTGTTCGTCGGCCTCGGCGTCGACTTCGGCATCCAGTACAGTGTTCGCTATCGCGCCGAGCGCTTCCAGTACCGACGATCTGCAACTCGCCCTTGTGAAGGCCGGCGAATATTCGGCGGTGCCGCTATCGCTGGCCGCTGTCGCGACCGCCTGCGGCTTCCTCTCGTTCCTGCCGACCAACTATCAAGGCGTTTCCGAGCTCGGCAAGATCGCCGGCGTCGGCATGCTGGTTGCGTTTACCGGCAGTATCACCATGCTGCCTGCTCTGCTGCGGATCTTCAATCCGCCCGGCGAGAGCGCCGACCTCGGCTTTGCCGCGCTGGCGCCGATCGACACGTTCATGGAACGGCATCGGATTCCGATCGTCGTTGCGACACTTGGACTGGCGCTGCTCGGCACACCGCTGTTGTATTTCCTGCAGTTCGATTTCAACCCGATCAACCTTCGCAACCCGCACGTCGAGTCGATCGCGACCTATCTCGATCTGCGCAGCGACCCGAACGCCGACACCAACACGGTCGACGTGGTGGCGCCCTCCCATGACGCGGCCAAGCGGATCGCGGAAAAGCTCGCAGCGGTACCCGAGGTGGCGCGCGTGCGCTCGGTCGACAGCTTCATCCCCGCCGATCAGGACACCAAGCTGGCCGCGATCCACGAGGCCGCGGAAAAGCTCGAGCCGACGCTTGCCGAAGCGAAGATCGACGCGCCGACCGATGACGACAACATCGAGGCGCTGAAGACCACGGCCAACCTGATGAATCAGATTGTTGCCGCGAACAAGGCTGGGCCCGGCGTCAGTGCGATTGACCGGCTCTCCCACCTGATGCTGGCGCTCGCCAACTCCAACGAGGCGACGCGCAACAAGATGCAGGAGATGTTTGTCACGCCGCTGAACGTGACGTTGCAGCAGATTTCAAGCTCGCTGCACGCGGAGCCGGTCACGCTGAAGACATTACCGCCCGACCTGCTGCGCGACTGGGTCACCGCGGACGGTCGTTACCACGTCGAGGCCTCACCGAAGGGTGACCCGAACGACAACAACACCCTGCGCAAGTTCGCCGCGGCGGTGCTTGCCGCCGAGCCGACGGCGATCAACGGACCGATCTCGATTCTCGAGGCCGGCCGAACAATCTCGTTCGCCTTTATCGAGGCAGGTGGATGGGCGCTGGTGTCGATCGCGGTGCTGCTGTGGATCGTGCTCCGCCGCTTCACCGACGTCCTGATGACGCTGGTGCCATTGCTTCTTGCCGGCGTGGTGACGCTCGAAATTTGCGTGCTGATCGGCCTGCCGATGAACTTCGCCAACATCGTCGCGTTACCGCTGCTGCTTGGCGTCGGCGTCGCGTTCAAGATCTATTACGTCACCGCCTGGCGCGCCGGGCAGACCAACCTGTTGCAATCGAGCCTGACGCACGCGGTGTTCTTCAGCGCGATGGCCACGGCAACCGCGTTCGGCAGCCTCTGGCTGTCGAGCCATCCCGGCACGTCGAGCATGGGCAAGCTGCTGGCGCTGTCGCTGGTGACAACGCTGGCAGCCGCCGTGCTGTTTCAGCCTCTGCTAATG
The DNA here is from genome assembly GCA_963763485.1 of uncultured Alphaproteobacteria bacterium. Taxonomy (GTDB): domain Bacteria; phylum Pseudomonadota; class Alphaproteobacteria; order Rhizobiales; family Xanthobacteraceae; genus CAWCKS01. The sequence goes on from CAVXOW010000006.1 coordinate 1,076,879, forward strand.
GGACGCCCGCGGAACCTGGGCGTTGACGGGAGTAGTGGCGGGTAGCGCACCGGGAATCGTCGGACAGATTTCAGCGTCCGGATCCTTGGTGAAGTCGATTACCTTCGGCACGCCGGCCGGTTGCTTTTTCGGCGCGACCTTCTGGTTTGTGGCCTTGCCCTGGGTTGCCGGCGGTGTGGGATCGACAACCCGGGTCCAGGTCACCGTCTTGCACAGGAACGAAATCAGGCAGCCCTTCATGTTCAGGGTCTGCTCGTCCGGCGAGCTGACTGTCGCGTCGTACTGCTTGCCGTCCTGCGCATTGTAAACCTTGCCGGACCATTCGGTCTGCTGCGCATTTGCTTTCATGCCGAGCAGGATTGCCGAACCGAGTAGCGGCCGGTCGCGCAATGCAGCATCGGGATTATAAGTGTCGCGGCCGGAAACTTTTTCCCAGGAGATCACGCCCCACAGGGCCGATCCGCAATCAACGATCCTGATCTGGGCGGTCTGTTCTTCCACCAGCCAATTGCCTAGTGGGCTGGCAGCGGCGGCGGGCGCCAGTGTGGCCAGCAGAACGAACCCCGAAAAACCTATTTTTCGCATGCGGTACGTTATCCTATTTACTTGCGTCGATTTCTCGACAATCGTTTGATTCCGAGGGGGAAAATCGTCGCATTTCTCGTTGTACCAGAAGATGATACAACGATTGGCACGATAACAAAGCAAAAGTATGTACGAATGACGGGTGGAAATCTGGACATCCCAGGGATCGTTGCTGCGCGCGAGTCCGAGCGCGACACGCTCCATACGCGCTATCTCAACGAACAACTCGTGCGCGTGCTGCGAACGATCGGGTTCGACGTCGGGTTCAAGCGCGGCCAGGGCCAGTACCTCTATGATCGCGATGACCGGCGTTACCTCGACCTGTTGAGCGGCTTCGGGGTCTTTGCCATCGGCCGCAATCATCCGACCGTGCGTGATGCACTGAAGAGCGTGCTGGACAGCGACTTTCCAAACCTCGTGCAGATGGATGTCTCGGTGCTGGCGGGCGTCCTGTCGGAGCAGCTTCTGAATTATGTGCCCTACCTCGACAAGGCGTTCTTCGCGAACTCCGGCACCGAGTGCGTCGAGGCTGCGATCAAGTTCGCACGCGGCGCTACCGGACGCCCCGGCATTCTGTACGCCGGGCACGCCTATCACGGCCTGACCTACGGAGCGCTGTCGCTGACCGACGACAAGAATTTCCGCGGCGGCTTCGAGCCGCTGCTGCCGGGCTGCAAGGCGGTCCCATTCAATAATCTTGCTGCCCTGGAGCGCGAATTGTCGACGCGGCAGGTCGCGGCGTTCGTGGTCGAGCCGATCCAGGGCAAGGGCGTCAACATGCCCACGGACGACTTCCTGCCCGAAGCTGCGGCGTTATGTCGCCGCTACGGCACGCTGCTGGTCGCCGACGAGATTCAGACTGGCCTCGGGCGCACGGGGCGCTTCACGGCCGTCGAGCACTGGAACGTCGAGCCGGACATGGTGCTGCTGTCGAAGTCGCTATCAGGCGGCCACGTCCCGGTGGGCGCACTGCTGACCCGCAAATGGATTTTCGACAAGATTTTCGACCGCATGGATCGGGCGGTGGTGCACGGCTCGACATTTGCGAAGAACGATCTCGCAATGGCCGCCGGGATCGCAACACTCGAGGTGTTGAAATCCGAGCGATTGATCGAGCGCGCCGACGCGCTCGGCACCCGCCTGATCAAGAATCTCTCCGCCATGATCCCGCGTTACGAGCTCCTGAAGGAGGTTCGCGGCAAGGGCATGATGATCGGGCTCGAATTCGGCGCGCCGAAATCGCTGGCGTTGAAGGCGTCATGGAACGTGCTGGAGACGGCCAGCGAAGGCTTGTTCTGCCAGCTCATCACCATCCCGCTGTTCAAGGATCACCAGATCCTGACCCAGGTGGCGGGCCATGCCAGCCACACCATCAAGATCCTGCCGCCGCTGACGATCACGGAAAGCGACTGCAAGTGGATCGAGGATTCCTTTGCCGCCGTGATCGCCGGTGCGCATCGCGTGCCCGGCGCGGTCTGGTCGCTCGGCAAGACGCTGATCGACAACGCTGTGCGCGTGCGCTCGCCGGCCCGTCAGAAGGCCTCGGCGCAGGCCTGACGGCCACAACTTCCGCTCGTCCGTACGGACGTGGGGATGCTGGCTTGCCAAAAACCTCGGCCGTCTTCATGGCTTCTGGAGTCCCGCTTGTGCGGGAATGAGCGGAGAGCATGTCAGCGAAGGAGCGCTACCGCTTCGCCCGCACCCTATCGTCGGCCGCAAAGCGCGGCGGCTTGAACGCCGTGACCTCCGGCAGTTCGCCCTCGAACCGTTCGATCTGAACGCGCGCGCTCTGCGCACTGCAGCCCTGGCCGAAGCTCGAGGTGCCGACGTCCGGCGTCACCACGTTGGGATTGCCGTGCTTGTCGAGACTGCCGTCGACGTCCGGATCGATCGGATCATACCAGGCGCCGGTTGCAATCTGCACGACACCCGGACGAATGCCGTCGCTTAACTTAACGCCGGCAAGCAGCGCGCCGCGGTCGTTGAACACGCGCACGACGTCGCCTTCGGCGATGCCACGCGCCTTCGCGTCTTCGGGATGCATCAACAGCGGTTCGCGATCCCTGATCTTGGTGGCCCGGCTCTCGGAGCCGTGGTCGTACTGGCTGTGCAGCCGCTTCGACGGCTGGCTGGACAACAGGTGCAAGGGGAAGCGTGCATCATCGAAGCCGAGTTCTGCCGGCGGCTCGCGCCAGACCGGATAGCCCGGACAATCGTCATTACCGTAGCCGGCGAGCCGTTCGGAAAAGATCTCGATGCGGCCCGACGGGGTCGGCAACGGATGCGCCTTCGGGTCGGTGCGAAACTCCGAGAAGATGATGGTTTCGACATTAGGCTTCGGCAACACCGTCACCCCGGCCGACCAGAACGTATCGAAGTCGGGCAACGCCAGACCGAGGCGCGCGGCACGTCCGCGCGCGTCGTCATAGAGATAGCGGAGCCATGCGAGCGTGTTGCGGCCCTCGGTATAGGCCTGCTCGGCGCCGAGACGCTTCGCGATGCCGGCAAAGATGTCGTAGTCATCGCGCGCCTCGCCGACCGGCGGCACCGTGCGATGCATCGCAATCATGTAGCGCTCGCCGGACGCACTTCCGATGTCGTCGCGCTCGAGCGCGGTCGTCGCCGGCAACACGATGTCGGAGAATTTTGCGTGCGCGGTCCAGAACGGCTCGTGCACGATGGTCACTTCCGGCCGGCGCCAGGCTTGCACCAGGCGGTTGATGTCCTGGTGGTGGTGGAACGGATTGCCGCCCGACCAGTAGACCAGGCGAATGTCGGGATAGGTGCGCCGCTCGCCGTTGTAGGTGTAGGCCGTGCCCGGCTTCAGCAGCATGTCGGAGATGCGCGCGACCGGAATGAAATCGTTGACGGCATTCATGCCCTGCCCGAGCCGCGGCCCGGAGAACGCGTTGTTGCCGGCGCCGATGTTGTTGGCGCAGCTGTAGCCAAGGCCGAGCCCGCCGCCCGGCAGCCCGATCTGTCCGAGCATGGCGGCCAGCGCCGTGCCGGCCCAGAACGGCTGCTCGCCATGAATGGCGCGCTGCAGCGACCAGGCGACGTTGATCATGGTGCGGTGGGAGGCCATGCGGCGCGCCAGCGCCGCAATCGTCGCTGCGTCGATACCTGTGATGTCTGCGGCCCATCGCGGCGTCTTCGCGATGCCGTCGACACCGCCATCGAGATAAGCGCGGAAGCGCTCGAAGCCTACAGCGTAGGTCGCGAGGAACTGTTCGTCGTGCAGCTTCTCGGCCTGCACCACATAAGCCAATGCCAGCATCAACGCGGTGTCGGTGCCCGGCTTGATCGAGAGCCATTCGACAGCGCTGCCTGCTTCGAGATCGGCACGGATCGGCGAGACATTCACGAACTTCACGCCGTTCGCTGCCATGCGCGCGATCGAGCCTGGCATGACATGCTCGGTCGCGCCACCGGACGAAACCTGCGCATTCTTCACCGGCAGGCCGCCGAAGGCGACGAACAGCTCGCAATGCTTTTCCAGATTCGACCAGGCAGTGGCGTTCTGCTGCAGGATCTCCATCGGCGCCAGGATGTGCGGCGTCAGCGCCCGACCTGCACCGAGGCTGTAGGTGTCGACGTGACGGACATAACCGCCGATCGCATTAAGGAAGCGGTGCACCTGGCCCTGGGCGTGATGAAAGCGCCCGGCGCTCGACCAGCCATAGGAGCCGCCGAAGATAGCGCCGTTGCCGAAATCTTCTTTGACCCGTTTCAACTCAGCCGCAGCGATGTCGAGCGCTTCGTCCCACGGCACCTCGACGAACTCGTCACGGCCGCGGCGATCGCGCGTATCAATGCCCTGCCGCAAAAAACCCTTGCGGATTGCCGGTCGCCGCACGCGCGCCGGCGCGGTGATGCCGTCGACCATGCTGGAGCCGATCGTCGACGGCGCGGGATCGAATTCGGCGGCGTCCATCGCGACCACGCGGCCATCCTGCACGCGCGGCTTGTAGACGCCCCAGTGCGTCGTGACGTAACGGTTTGTCGGCATGAACAGTCCTATTTGCGGCCGGGATAGCTCACGGCCATGCCGGCGCGGACATCCTGCTGGATGCCGTATTGCGGGAACGGATAGCGGAAGCCGTTCTTCGACAGCGCCTTCATTCCGGCGATCGCTTTCACCAGATACTCCGGCGGCGTCGCCATCAGCATTTCCTCGTCGAGCACGCCGCCATAGCGGCGTTCGGCGAAGCACGGGATCGAGAGGCTCGGGATGCGCATCGTCAGCGCCCGGCCCCATGAATTCGCGCAGGCAGATTCGCCGACCACGCTCCAGTCGAAGCGCTTGTAGCCGGCCCATTGCAGTCCGTTGATGAAGTACATCATCGCGCCGGGGGTTGCGTAGAACAGCGCGATATCGGGTGGAGCGAGCTTGCCGGTCGCGAGCGGACCGACCGCCAGCGCCTGGTACTTGCCATCGGGCACGCAGTGCATCGCGCCCTGATGGGCGCGCGCGTCCTCAAGCGTCGAGAACCACACGCCCTTCATGTGCGCGCCGGACTGCCAGTCCTCGGTCTTGGCGCTGCCGAGACCGACCACGGCGCGGCACTGCGCGCCGACCAGATCGTCGGCCGTGATGCCAACCGTCCAGCCGAGCCGGGAGGCCTGGGCGACGACCTGGTCGAGCGTGTGCACCGATTTCGGCCGGCGAATACGATCGATCGCCTCCATGTCCTCGCGATGCTCGAACAGCTTCATCGCGAACGGAATGGTGCGGAGCTTCAACAGCGCATTGAGCTCGTCGACGATCCCTGCCCAATCCTCGGTCGCGGCGGCGGACGACAATGTTGCGGCAGTCATGACGGCTCTCCGTTGACGTTGCTCACGGCGGGCAAGGCTTACGCCTTGCCGCCGGCTTCCTTGCGGGTCTGCGCGACGGCGGCACGCGCCGCGGTCTGCATCAGGCCGGAATCGTTCATGATGGTGACAAGACGGAAGCCCATGCCGATCGCACGTGCCGCATAGGCCGCGCCGCCGGTGTGAATGCCCGCGTAGATTTTGCGCTTGTCGCATTCCTTGAGGATCTTGTCGTAGATCTTCAGTATCTCGGGCTCGTCGCGGTCGAGCTTCGGCACCATGCCATACGAGAAGCCGAGGTCGGACGGTCCGATATAGACGCCGGCTATACCGTCAACATCGAGAATCGATTCCAGATTCTCGATCGCGGTCTTGGTCTCGATCATCGGAATGCAGAGCGTCTCGGCGTTGGCGGTGGTCTGGTAGCCGGTGGCTTCGCCGTACATCGCCGCGCGAATGGGACCGTTGGAACGGGTGCCACGCGGCGGGTATTTGCAATAGGAGACGAAGTTCTCGGCCTCCTGCTTGGTATTGATCATCGGGCAGATCACGCCGTAGGCGCCGCCGTCCAGAACCTTGCCGACAATCCCCGGCTCGTTCCAGGGCACGCGCACCATCGGCGTCACCGGGTGGGCCTGCATCGCCTGGAAGCACTGCACCATGGAGAGGTAGTCCTGCACGCCATGCTGCATGTCGACGGTGACACTGTCGAAGCCGCACTGCGCCATCACCTCCGCCGAGAAGCCCGCGGGAATGGCGAGCCAGCCGTTGACCACGGCCTTGCCCGACGCCCAAATCTGCTTGACCTTGTTCGCCATTCGCTGCGTTCCCTCAAGATTGTTGTTAGGTTCGGCACTGAAATCAGAAACAACTCAACCGCTCGCCTCGCCTTGCGTCAAGCCTGCCTGACGCAGGGCGGGAGCGCGTCAACGGCTCGCGTCGGCAATGGCCGTATCATTGATGCCGACGGATCGAGCCGCGGCGACGATAGTCGTCCAGACGTCGTCCGGCAAAGGCACGCCATTCTTTAACCGCTCGGCGCGGGTCCGCGCCTCGACCTCGCCCGGAACCAGCACCTCGGCGCCGCCGGCGACCGACTTGGTGTCCTTGACGTAGGCGATGTAGCGGCTGATCTCGCCGTCGAAAAAATGCTCGGGGTCGATCCGCTCGGGGTCGATAAAGATGCCGAGCAGGCCATTGGCGAAGGGGCGGCCGAGCCTGGTCGCGCCATTGCCGGTCAGCGCACCGCCGAGCAGTTCGCACATGAGCGCGAGGCCTGAGCCCTTGTGATCGCCAAAGGCGCGGATCGCGGCCTTGCCCTTCAGATATTCGCGCGGACCGTCGGGCGTGTAATCACCGTAGAGCAGGTGCGGGTCGCCGGAGACGCCGCCGTCGGGTCCGACCAGCGCGTTGTCAGGCAGCTTCTTGCCGCCGCGGCTCGCCACCAGGACCTTGCCTTCGGCGACCAGCGAGGTCGCGAAATCGAGCACAATGGGTCCCTGCCCCTTGCGCGGCACGCCCACGCAGTACGGCGCGGTCGACAGCCGCCGCTCGACGCCGCCGAATGGCGCGACCAGCACTGAACCCGCCGCGTTGACGAAATAGATCGAGACCAGGTTTTCCGCTGCCGCCATCTCGGCCCAGTCGCCGACGCGGCCGAGGTGCCCGGAATTGCGCAGCGCGATCATCGAGAGACCCTGCGCCTTGCACTTGTCGATGCCGATCCGGATCGCCTGCGGCGTCACGGTCTGGCCAAAGCCGAACTTGCCATCGACCACGGCAAACGATGGCGCGTCGATCACAACTTCGACGGTCTGATCGGTCTTGATGATGCCTTCGACCGCCGATTTGACGTAGCGCGGCACGCGGATCACGCCGTGGCTGTCGTGGCCGGTCAGGTTCGCCGCGGTGAGATAAGTCGCGACGCGCTTGGCTTCCGCCGTCGACGACCCCGCGCGGGCAAAAATATCGGCGACGAAGTCAATCAGCTTTTGCGCCTGAATGGTGACCATTCCGGTTCTTCCCTATTGCTTGCCTTGTTGTTTGCCTTGTTGTTTACCTTGGGCGGTCATGAAGTCGAAGTCGCAGCCCTGATCGGCTTGCAGGATCGTGTCGTACAAGAGGTGGGCGTAGCCGCGCTTCGCCCATTCCGGCGCCTTCTTTGGCGGCAGCAACCGTTTCCGTCGCATCAATTCGGCGTCGTCGACCAGCAGATTGATGCGCCGGTTCGGCGACGTCGAGCTGGATCTGATCGCCGGAGCGCACCAGCGCGAGCGGTCCGCCGGCGGCCGACTCTGGCGCGATGTGCAGAACGATGGTGCCGAACGCCGTGCCGCTCATGCGCGCGTCGGAAATCCGCACCATGTCTTTCACTCCGGCGCGCGCCAGTTTCTGCGGGATCGGCAGGTAGCCCGCTTCCGGCATGCCAGGCGCACCTTTCGGCCCGGCATTGCGCAGCACCAGCACGTCGTCGGCCTTGACGTCGAGGTTCTGGTCGTCGATGCGCAGCGTCATGTCTTCGACCGACTCGAACACCACGGCCCGGCCGGTGTGCTGCAGCAGCGCTGGCGTCGCCGCCGACTGCTTGATCACCGCACCGTCCGGCGCGAGGTTGCCGCGCAGCACAGCCATCGCGCCTTCTTCCGTGATTGGATTTTTCTTGCTGCGGATCGCATCCTCGCCCGGCACGGGGGTAGCGTTGGCGACGACGTCGCGCAGCGTGCCGCCCGCAACCGTCTTCGCATCGAGATCGATCAGGTCGCCAAGCTCCGCCATCAGGCGCGGCACGCCGCCGGCATGATGGAAGTGCTCCATGTAATGCGCACCCGACGGCTTGAGATCGACCAGCACCGGAACGTCGCGACCAATGCGATCGAAAACGTCCAGATCAAGCTGATGCGTCGTGCGGTTGGCGATCGCGGTCAAATGGATCAACCCGTTGGTCGAGCCGCCGATCGCCTGCATCACCACTTGCGCGTTGCGGAACGCGGCCGGCGTCAACAGCTCGCTCGGGCAAGGCCCGCCCGCCACCGCCATCTCTGCAGCGCGGCGGCCGCTCGCCTCGGCAAGCCGGATGCGCTCGGCATGCGGCGCGGGGATCGTGCCGCTCATCGGCAGCGACAGCCCAAGCGCTTCGGTGACGCAAGCCATCGTGCTTGCGGTGCCCATCACCATGCAGGTGCCGACCGAGGGCGCTAGCCGCTCCTCGACCTGACCGATCTCGCTCTCGTCGATCTTGCCGGCCCGGAACGACGCCCACAACCGCCGGCAATCGGTGCAGGCGCCCAACACTTCGCCCTTGTGATGGCCGACCACCATCGGCCCGACCGGCACCACCACCGTCGGCAAGTCGACGCTGGCCGCCGCCATGATCTGTGCCGGCAGCGTCTTGTCGCAACCGCCGATCACGACGACGGCGTCCATCGGCTGCGCCCGGATCATCTCCTCGGTGTCCATCGCCATCAAGTTGCGCAGGTACATCGAGGTCGGGTGCGAGAAGCTCTCGTGGATCGAGATGGTCGGGAACGCGAACGGCATCGCGCCTGACAGCATGACGCCGCGTTTCACCGCTTCGACTAGCTGCGGGACGTTGCCATGGCAGGGATTGTAATCGCTGTAGGTGTTGGTGATGCCGACGATCGGGCGCTCGAGCGCGTCGTCGGAATAGCCCATCGCCTTGATGAACACCTTGCGCAGGAACAGCGAGAAGTCCGGATCGCCGTAGCTGGTCAGCCCCTTGCGCAGGCCTCTTGTCATTTTTTCGCTCTGTCTTCCGTTGCGACCGGCTCTTCAGCTTATAGCGGCGCTGAAGCTACGACACAAACGTGCCGCCGAGCTCATCCTCGATATGGATACGGACGATATCCTCGAAGGTCTGTTCGGCCGCGCGGAAGCCAAGCTCCTGCGCGCGACGCGTATCGAAATTGCGCGGCCAGCCCGAGACGATGCTGAGGATCGCCGGATCCGCTTCGCGGCGGATGCGGGACGCGACCTTCGGGCCTGCCACCTTTGTGAGGGCCGCGATCTGCTCGCCGACCGTCGCCGACAGGCCGGGCATGCTCAAGTTGCGGCGGGACCCAAGCGTCGCGCCTTCGATGGCTCCGGCATGCAGCAGGAATTCGACCGCCGAGCGTGGCGACGCATGCCAGTGGGTGACATCCTCGGCGACGGGCAGCACGGCGTCCTGCCCGCTCAAAGGCTCGCGGATGATGTTGGAGAAGAAGCCGGACGCCGCCTTGTTCGGCTTGCCCGGGCGCACGCAGATGGTCGGCAGGCGGATGCCAACGCCGTCGAGGAAGCCCTTGCGGGTGTAGTCGGCAATCAGGAGTTCGCAGATCGCCTTCTGCGTGCCGTAGCTGGTCAGCGGCGTGTTGAAGAACTCGTCGCCAATTGCGTCGGGAAACGGCGCGCCGAACACCGCAATCGATGACGAGAACACCAGCCGCGGCTTGTAGCCGTCGCCGATCATCCTGATCGCATCGAGCAAGAGACGCGTGCCGTCGAGGTTTATCCTGTAACCCTTGTCGAAATTCTCCTCAGCCTCGCCCGAGACGATCGAGGCAAGGCAAAAGATCACATCGGGCCGCGATGCAACCAGCCGTGCCGCGGCGCCGACGGTCGCGAAATCCGAGGCGGCGGTCTCGACCGGCATCGGCGCCTTCGCCGGGATGTCCGGCTGGACGACATCATGCAGCGTCAGCTGCGTGATCTGGTGCGGGCCAAGACGGCCGTCGCGCGCCAGCCGCTCGCTCAACTTGCGGCCGATCATGCCGGCCGCACCGAAAATCAGAACATGCAAGGTCGTGATCCGTTGTTACTCTTTCACCGCCCCGGTCATCGCCGACACATAATGCTCGACAAAAAACGCATAGAGAATGACCAGCGGCAGCGAGCCGACCAGGGCGCCCGCCATCAGCGAGCCCCAGCGATAGATATCGCCGTCGACGAACTCGTTGACGATCGCGACCGGCACGGTCTTGTTCTGCACCGAGGTGAGGAAGGTGAGCGCGTAGATGAACTCGTTCCAGCACAGTGTGAAGCAGAAGATGAACGCCGAGATCAGGCCGGGGATCGAGAGCGGCAGCACAATCTTGGTCAGGATCTGCCAGCGGCTGGCGCCGTCGATCAAGCGCGCATTCCTCGAGCTCGAACGGGATGGTCTTGAAGTAGCCCATCAACAGCCAGGTCGAGAACGGGATCAGGATGGTCGGATAGGTCAGGATCAGCGCGAATGGCGTGTCGAACAGGCCGTACTGGAACACGACGGTCGCGAGCGGAATGAACAAGATCGACGGCGGCACGAGATAGGACAGGAAGATCAGGCCGCCAACCCACTGCGCGCCGCGAAACCGCAACCGCACGATGGCGTAGGCCGCGAGCACGCTGGCGATGATCGACAGCACCGTGGAGGCGACCGCGACATACATCGTATTCCACAGCCAGTGCGGATAATAGCTTTGGAACAGCAGTTTGTAGATGTGCTTGAAGGTCGGCGCCGTGGTCCAGAATGGATTATAGGTCTCCAGATCGATCAGCTGCTCGTCAGGTTTGATCGCAGTCAACGCCATCCAGTAGAACGGAAACAACAGGACGATGACGATCAACGTCAGCGGCAGGTAGAGCGTGACCAGCCGCCGCGGCAACGACTCCAGATAGCTCATACCCTCGGAGTGATCGGCCGATGCCGAGGTGCCAGACAGCACACCTTTCAGATCAAGTGGCTTGCCCGCCGGGAGATCAGTCATTGGCCTCTCCCTGCTGCCATTTGCGCCGCTGCAGGCCGAACCACGAGATCATGATCGCCGCGAGCAGGAACGGGATCATCGCGCTCGAAATAGCGGCGCCCTCGCCAAGCGTGCCGCCGATGATCGCGCGCTGGTACGACAGCGTCGCCATCAAGTGCGTTGCGTTGACCGGTCCGCCGCGGGTCATCGCCCAGATCAGCTGAAAGTCGGTGAAGGTGAACAGCACCGAGAATGTCATCACCACGGCGATGATCGGCGTCAACAGCGGATAGGTAATGAAGCGGAAACGTTGCCAGGTGGTTGCGCCGTCGAGCGTCGCTGCCTCGTAAAGCGACGGCGAAACCGTCTGCAGCCCGGCGAGCAGCGTGATTGCGACGAACGGTACACCGCGCCAGATGTTGGCGAAGATCACGCAAAACCGCGCCCAGTTGGCGTCACCGAGAAAATTGATGTTTTGGGTGATCACGCCAAGGTGCTTGAGCGACCACGAGATGATCGAGAACTGGGCGTCGAAGATCCACCAGAACGCGAGTGCGGACAATACCGTGGGCACAATGAAGGGAATCAGCACCGCGGCGCGCACGATCGCCTTGAACGGGATGTTCTCGTTGAGCAGCAGCGCCAGATAAAGCCCGACCGCGAATTTGATGACGCTGGCGACGATCGTGTAAAGCAGCGTGTTGAACACCGAGAGCAAGAAGATCGGATCATCCTGCAGCCACTCGTAGTTCTCAAGCCCGATGTACTGACCGACGCGGCCGATGCGCGTGTCGGTGAAGGAGATCCAGATTCCCAAGCCCAGCGGATAAGCTAGGAACAGGATCAGGAACGCCATCGCCGGCAGCATGAACCAGAAGCCGAGCCAGTTCCGATTGACCTTGACCTGGCTCCACATCTCCGCCGTGCGTGACGGTGCGGCCCCACGTGGCTGGATTGCGATATCTGCCATCGGCAATCTCCATTCCTGACAAAGGCGTCGACTTCGGGCAGCACCGCTTTGCACGATGCCGCCCAAGCCCGGTGGTCAGGTGCGATAAATGCGCTTCAATAGCCGCTCGGCATTGGCCATCGCGGTCTTGGAGTCGGCCTGGCCGGAGCAGTAGCTGGCGAACATGTCGACGACAATGAAGTCGGCGATCGCCTGCGCCGCCTTCTCACCCGGGTGACCAATGCCAGATGCCGGCAACGTGCGCTTGCTTGTCACGCCGTAGGGCGCGTTCTTCGGATCGGAGGTCCACACCGGATTGGATTTCATAGGCGTTGAGCGTCTGGGTGAGATAGCCGCGCGAGGCTATGAGCCACTTGTCGAATTGCTCCTTCTCGAGCATGAAGACGGTGAACGCTTTCGCCGCATTCGGATACTTCGTGAATTTAAACGCGAATATCGGCACCGTCAGGTGCAGCTCAGCCGGCTTGCCGATCGGGCCGACCGGCAACGTCGAATGGTGGATATCCTCGGCAAGGTCCTTCATCTTCGGATCATCCTTGGCCGAGAGATAGATCGAAATGCCGTTCAGCGTGAGAAAGAGCTCGCCGGACAGGAACGCCTTGTTGTTCGAGGAGTCGTTCCACGAGGCGACACCCGGAATGAAGGTGTCTGACAGCGCCTTCACATAGTCGAGCGCCTTCGCTGTCTCCGGTGAATTGATGATGACCTTGTCGTCCTTGTCGACGGTGTAGGCGCCGTGGCCCCACAGCGCCCAGTGCAGCCAGCCATTGGCGTCGCCGGTCGCGTGGCCGAGAGCAAAGCCCGCCGGGGTGTTGTTCTTCTTCAGCGCCTTGCACAACTCGAGGAAACCGGGGAAGTCAGTCGGGAACTTCGCGAAGCCCGCTTTGTCAGTCGCCGACTTGCGATAGGTCAAGGCGCCGCCGGCGGTCGCGACCGGGATACCCAGCCAGTTGTTGTTGAGCGTCACCGTCTTCATCGCGGCATCGGTCCAGCCGCCATACTTCTTACCGAGATAGTCGGCAACGTCGTTCATGTAGACGACCTTGTCGGGGAACAGCTGCGGCAGCGTGTGGGTACCCCAGACCATGTCCATGCCGGCCCCTGTATTGGCGGCCACCGACGCCTTCGGTACCTCGTCCTCGAACGATTCCTGAAAATACGTTCATCTCGGTGCCGGTCGCCTTCGAGAAGGCCGCGACCATGTCGTTGAAGGCCGCATCCTCGGACTCGACGAAGCGCTTCCAGCGCATCACGGTGAGCTTGGCGCCAGGCTCCGGCTTCCATTGCGACGTTTGCGCCCAGGCTTTGGCAAAGTTGAACAGCTGGTCGCCGGTTAGCATGGCGGCCGCCGCAGCCCCGCCCTGCAGCAGGCGTCTCCGATCGAAATCAAATCCACTCATGATGTGTTTCCTCCGCTAGTGCTTTGTTCGGCCGGTTGATCCGGCGCGTTTAGCGTTCTTCAGACAACGGCTCAGAGCCGCTTGCCGGTATCCCTGTCGAACAGATGCGCGGCGCTGGCGCGCGGCGTGAGATGGATTTTTTCGCCCGGTGACACAGCATGGCGGTCGCGGAACACCGCGATCACGTCCTGGGTGCCGACCCGCGCGACGATCTGCGTCTCCGAGCCGGTCGGCTCGACGACCACGACCTCGGCCTCGACGCCGTCACTGGCGAGTTCGAGATGTTCGGGGCGAATGCCATAGATCACCGGGCGGCCGTTGGACGACGCCGGCGCCCTGGCGAGCGGCAGTGTCGCACCCTGCGCTGTCTTGACGCTGGCCGAGCCGTTCACGGCGAGCGTGCCTTCGATGAAAATTCATCGCCGGCGAACCGATGAAGCCGGCAACGAACTGGTTGCTGGGAACATCGTATAGCTCAAGCGGCGCGCCCATCTGTTCGATGATGCCGTCATGCATCACAACGATCGTATCAGCCATGGTCATGGCCTCGATCTGGTCGTGGGTGACATAAACTGTCGTCGTCTTGAGACGCTGGTGCAATTCCTTGATCTCGGTGCGCATCGCAACGCGCAGCTTGGCGTCGAGGTTCGAGAGCGGCTCGTCGAACAGGAACACCTGGGGATCACGCACGATCGCACGGCCCATCGCGACGCGCTGGCGCTGGCCGCCCGAGAGCTGGCGCGGATAACGCTCGAGCAACGGCCTGAGGCCGAGAATATCGGCGGCGCCATTGACCCGCTCGGCGATCTTGGCCTGGTTCTCGCCGCGCAGCTTGAGCGAGAAGCCCATGTTCTGGGCCACCGTCATGTGCGGATAAAGCGCGTAGTTCTGGAACACCATGGCAACGTCGCGCTCCTTCGGATGCACGTTGTTGACCACGCGATCGCCGATCGAGATGGTTCCCGCGGTGATGTTTTCGAGCCCCGCTAGCATTCTGAGCAGGGTCGACTTGCCGCAGCCGGACGGGCCGACCAGCACGACGAACTCGCCATCCTCGATCGGGATTGTGACGCCGTGCAAAACCTCCAGACCGCCAAAGGACTTACGAACGTCCTGGATGCGCACCGACGCCATCAGTTTCTCTCCCTGTTGCCTTGATGTTGCCTTGGCTCCGATTTTTTGCGCAGGCTCTTGGCGGCCGCTTGTCCCGCACTTGCCGGCGGGTGAAGCTGAACCATAGCAGACTTTATCTGCGATCGGCTCCGAACAAAGTCTAACTTTTCTCGGGCGTTGCTACGTTGCAGCGATATCGCACGAAATGTAACCATCGCGATCAAGCGCGCATTGACGTACCACCCGCGTCTGGGATCGGCGCAAAGAACTTAACGCGTGCACTGCGGGAGACCCCAAATGGACAAGCCGGCAAACGGTGGAAAAAAGCGCTCCCTTCGCTCCGAGCTCTGGTTTAACGACACCCACAACCCGAGCCTGACGGCGCACTATCTGGAGCGCTACCTGAACTACGGCCTGACCCGCCAGGAACTGCAGTCCGGCAGGCCGATCATCGGTATCGCGCAGACCGGCAGCGACCTGTCGCCGTGCAACCGCCACCACCTCGAGCTGGCGCACCGCGTGCGCGAAGGCATTCGCGAGGCAGGCGGGGTAGCGATCGAATTCCCGGTGCATCCGATTCAGGAGACCGGCAAGCGGCCGACCGCTGCGCTTGACCGGAACCTCGCCTATCTCGGTCTGGTCGAGGTGTTGTTCGGCTACCCGCTGGACGGCGTCGTACTCACGACCGGTTGTGACAAGACCACGCCGGCCTGTCTGATGGCCGCGGCGACGGTCAACACTCCCGCGATCGTGCTCTCGGGCGGGCCGATGCTGAACGGCTGGTTCAACGGTGAGCGCACCGGCTCCGGCACCATTGTGTGGAAGGCGCGCGAGCGGCTGGCGGCAGGCGAAATCGACTACGAGCAGTTCGTAGAGCTGGTGGCCTCGTCTGCGCCATCGGCCGGTCATTGCAATACGATGGGCACGGCGTCGACCATGAACTCGCTGGCGGAGGCGCTCGGCATGTCGCTGCCGGGATGCGCTGCGATTCCGGCGCCCTATCGCGAGCGCGGCCAGATTTCCTACGAGACCGGCAAGCGCATCGTCGAAATGGTGTGGCAGGATCTGAAGCCGTCGGACATTTTGACCCGCAAGGCGTTCGAGAACGCGATCGTCGTCAACTCGGCAATCGGCGGTTCGACAAATGCACCGATCCATCTCAACGCGCTGGCACGCCATGTCGGCGTCGAGCTCTCGATCAAGGACTGGCAGACGGTCGGCTACAAGGTACCGCTGCTGGTCAACCTGCAGCCGGCCGGTTTCTATCTCGGCGAGGAGTATCACCGCTCCGGCGGCGTGCCGACCGTGGTGCGCGAACTGATGCAGCACGGCTTGATCCACAAGGACGCGCTGACGGTCAGCGGCAAGTCGATCGGTGAGAACTGCGCTGCAGCGAGGAAGCCGGACGGCGACGTCATCTGGACGTTTGAGAAGCCGCTGGTGAAAGATGCCGGCTATATCGTGCTGCACGGTAACCTGTTCAATTCCGCGATCATGAAAACGGCCGTGATCTCGAAAGAATTTCGCGATCGCTACCTATCCAACCCGAAGGATCCGAACGCGTTCGAGGGCCGCGCCATCGTGTTCGAGGGGCCCGAGGACTATCACGACAACATCGACGACCCCGCGCTCAATATCGACGAACACTGCATCCTGTTCATCCGCGGCACCGGACCGATCGGCTATCCCGGCGGCGCCGAGGTCGTGAACATGCAGCCGCCGGCGGCGCTGATCAAACGCGGCATCCACTCGCTGCCGTGCATCGGCGACGGCCGGCAGTCCGGCACGTCGGGCTCGCCGTCGATCCTCAACGCGTCGCCCGAGGCAGCCGCCAATGGCGGCCTCGCCATCCTGCAAACCGGCGATCGCGTTCGCATCGACCTCACAAAGGGCGAGGCCAACATCCTGATCCCGGATAGCGAACTGCAACGCCGCCGCAACGAACTGGCCGCAAAGGGCGGCTTCAAGTACCCGCCGAACCACACGCCGTGGCAGGAATTGCACCGCTCCACGGTCGGCCAGCACGACACCGGCGCCTGCCTCGAACTCGCGACGCGTTACCACGACATCGCCGCGCGCTTCGGCACGCCGCGACATTCGCACTGACCGCGGAGGCGCGGCATGGCAGGGCGTCTGCAGGGAAAGCGCGCGTTCGTCACGGCGGCGGGCGCCGGCATCGGCCGCGCCTGCGCGATCGCGTTTGCGCGCGAAGGCGCGTCAGTGGTCGCGACCGATGTTGATGACAAGGCGCTCGCTGCGGTCAAAGCGGGCGGCGCGCAGGAGGTCGCAAGAGCTTGACGTACGTGACACCGCAGCGGTCAACGCCATCGCCGCGCGCGTCGGCAAGGTCGACATCCTGCTCAACGCCGCGGGCTTCGTGCATAACGGCACCGTGCTCGACTGCTCCGAGGACGACTGGGATTTCTCGTTCGACCTCAACGTCAAATCGATGCATCGCACGATCAAGGCATTCTTGCCTGCAATGCTCAGTGGTGGGGGCGGCTCGATCATCAATATCTCGTCGGCCGCCGGCGTGTTCAAGGCGGCGCCCAACCGTTACGTCTACGGTGCGACCAAGGCTGCGATCGCAGCGCTGACGCGCGCCGTCGCCGCCGACTTCGTCACCAGGGGCATCCGTTGCAACGCAATCTGCCCGGGCACGATCGAGACGCCGTCGATGCTCGGCCGCGCCGCGTCGCTCGGCGCCGGTGGCCGTGAAATGTTCGTCAGCCGGCAGCCGATGGGCCGACTCGGCACGGCTGAGGAGATCGCCGCGCTTGCGGTCTATCTGGCAAGCGACGAGAGCGCGTTCACCACGGGTGTCGCCCACATCATCGACGGCGGCTGGACGCTTTAACCCTTCGTCATTGTGAGGGATGCGCAGCCGATGAAGCAATCCAGTTCTTTCTCGTGGCTCTGGATTGCTTCGCGGAATTTATCATTGGGCCGCGCGTTCGCGCGGACCCGTTGGCTCGCAATGACGGCAAACAGCGACGCCCCTCAAAAAGCGAGTTGAAACTACCCTCGCAAGTCATCATCCTCCGCGCAATTTGACAGACCCAAAACACGAAGGATCGACATGGCAGACTTCGACCTGAGCGGCGGCGTGGCCGTTGTGACCGGCGCGGCTTCGGGAATTGGCGCGGCGCTGGCGCGCGGCCTTGCCGCCAAGGGATGCAATCTCGCGCTGGCCGACCGCGACGCCGCGGGCCTTGCCAAATCGGCGACGGTAGCCCGCGAAAAGGGCGTGAAGGTCTCCGAGCACGTGCTCGACGTCTCCGACGCCAAGGCAATCGCGGCGATCCCCGAGCAGGTGCTGGCGCAGCACAATCGCGTCAATGTGCTGATCAACAATGCCGGCGTTGCGCTCGGCGGCACGTTCGCGCAGACCGACCTCGCCGATTTCGAATGGCTGATGAACATCAACTTCTACGGCGTAATACGAATGACACACGCGTTCCTGCCCTACCTGCAGCGCGAGCAGAAAGCGCAGATTGTCAACATCTCCAGCATTTTCGGCATCATCGCGCCGCCGGGACAGACCGCGTACTGCGCCAGCAAGTTCGGCGTCCGCGGTTTTTCCGAGTCGCTGCGTCATGAGCTCATTGGTTCGAGCATCGGCGTCACCGTGGTACACCCGGGCGGCATTGCGACCAACATCGCCGAGAACGCGCGCAACCCGAAGGGCGTCAACAGCGACGAGGTCGAGCGGCGGCGCAAGCGTGCCCGGCAGATGCTGACGCTGAGCCCCGACACTGCGGCGGCGACCATCATCGACGGTATCGAGAGGCGCGCATGGCGTGTCTTGATCGGCTCCGACGCCAAGCGCGTCGCACTACTGCAGCGACTGTTTCCTGTGCGTTACTGGAACATCATCCGCCGCGGCGCGCCTGCAGAAGACCAGGCGGAGGCCCGCTAACATGGCCAGCGTCCGCGCCCATCTCGCCTCGTTCCTGGTCAAGCGCCGCATCCGCAGCAAGCTCGCGCGCATCACCGACGTGAAGGACATCAGAAAAGTGTTCGGCCAGACGCATCCGCCGCTGCCGAAGGAGGTCTTGTTTCATGGCGCGACGCTCGGCGGCATCAATGGCGAATGGGCAGAGCGATCGACGGCGGCAAGGACGACGATGATGTACATCCACGGCGGCGGGTTCGTGGCCTGCTCGCCGCAGACCCATCGGCCGATCACCGCCGCGTTCGCCACGCGCGGGTTTCGCGTATTCGCGCCGGCCTACCGGCTGGCGCCGGAGCATCCGTTTCCCGCGGCGGTCGACGATGCGGTCGCAGCGTGGCGCGCGCTGCGCCAGGAGATTGACGGTCCGATCGTCGTTGCCGGCGATTCCGCGGGCGGCAACCTTGCGTTGGCCCTGATGATTTCTCTGCGCGACCGGCGCGAAGATCTGCCCGAGGCAGCCGCGCTGTTTTCGCCGGCGACCGATTTTGCCGGCACCGGCGATTCCCACCATGAGAACAGCCAGCGCGACGCCATGTTTCGCCCGGAGATTCTCGAGCAGTTTCGCAACGCCTATCTTGGAAATGCCGATCCGAAGAACCCGCTGGTGTCGCCGCTCTACGCTGACCTGAGGGGCTTGCCGCCGCTGTTCATCGAGGTCGGTCAGCGGGAAGTGCTCCGTGACGACGCCGTGCGGCTGGCCGAACGCGCGCGCGGCGCGGGCGTCCATGCGGAGTTGAAGGTCTGGCCGGTCGTGCCGCACGTCTGGCAGATGGCCGATGCCTTCATTCCGGAGGCGCGGCGCTCGCTTGATGCCGCCGCAAACTTCCTGCACGGTCGTGCCAGCGCCGCGGCCAGCGCGGCCGAGCCGGAACGCGTGAAGGAGATGAGCCAATGAGGCTGAAGGACAAGGTCGCGATCGTCACCGGTGGCGGCTCGGGATTCGGCGAGGGCATCGTCAAAAAATTCGTGGCCGAGGGCGCCAAGGTCATCGTCGCCGATCGCGATGCCCGGGCCGCCGAGCGAGTTGCTGCGTCCGTCGGCAGTGCGGCGCGCGCGGTAGCTGCCGACGTCAGCGTCGACGCCGATGTCGCGCGCATGGTGAAGTCGGCCGAGCAGTTCGGCGCGCTCGACATTCTCGTCAACAATGCCGGCATCGGCCACATGCCGCAGCCGCTGGAGACGCTCGACGAGAAGACCTTCGACCAGATCCTCGCCATCAACGTGAAGTCGATCTATCTCGCCGCGCGCCACGTGGTACCGCTGTTCAAGCAGCGCAAAAAGGGCGTGATCCTCAACATCGCCTCGACCGCAGGTGTCAGCCCGCGCCCGAACCTGACCTGGTACAACTCGTCGAAGGGCTGGGTGATCACCGCCACGCGCAGCATGGCGGTCGAGCTTGCGCCGTCAGGCATTCGCGTCAACGCGCTCAATCCGGTGGCCGGCGAAACGCCGCTACTGAAGACCTTCATGGGCAGTGATACGCCGGAGGTGCGGGCAAAATTTCTGTCGACCATTCCGCTTGGTCGCTTCTCGACGCCGGAAGACATCGCCAACGCGTCGGTGTTCCTGTGCTCGGACGAAGCCAGCATGATCACCGGCGTTGCCGTGGAGGTTGACGGCGGGCGGTGTATTTAGCCGCCGCTACGCCGTCTTCGGCGGCTTTGGCCATGCGATCGGGCCGCGCCAGGTCTCGTAAAGCTTGGCGACCTGCAGCACCGCAAGATCGTCAAAGCGCGGGCCGACGATCTGCAAGCCGATCGGCAGGCCGGCTTTCGTGAAGCCACAGTTGATCGAGGCGGCCGGATTTTCCGCCATGTTCCACGGCAGCGTGAAGGCGATGTGCTCGAACGGCCGCTCGGGATCGTTGATCGGCGACGCCCACTCGGCAGGGAATGTCACAACAGGCGCCGTCGGCGACAGCACGAGGTCGACGTTCTGGAACAGCCGCGCCGCGCCTTTCCGCATCTCGTTGGTCTGGCTGTAGCCCCTGATCACGGCAACGCCAGAAACCTTGGCGCCCTTCTCCGCCCAGCGCAGAATGTAAGGCAGAATTTTTTCACGCGTCGCAGGATCGAAACCTTCGATGTCGCTCCACAATCGTGCGCGCCAGAAATCGTCGAGACCGTCGAGCATCTCGCGGGTCAGCACCGGCGCAACTTCGGTGACGACAGCGCCCGCCTGCTCGAATTTTCTTGCGGCGGCGATCACGGCATCGCGGACTTCGCTCTCGACGGGAAGCCCGCAACCCGCATTCATCATCAGGCCGATGCGCTTACCCTTCACGTCGGTTTTCAGATCGAACCAGTTGATATCAGCCGGCGGCAGGCTCATGGCGTCACGCCAGTCCGGCCGCGACAGTGTCACCATCAGCAGGACGGAATCCTCGACTGTGCGGGTCATCGGGCCCGCGACGCGGCCAAAATAAAACGGATCAACAGGGACACGCCCGTAACTCGGCTTGAGGCCGAACAGCGCACACCAGCCCGACGGCAAACGAATTGAGCCGCCGATATCGGTGCCGATATGCAGCGGTCCGTAACCCGCGGCGCCGGCGGCGGCGGTGCCGGAGCTTGACCCGCCGGGGTTCTTGGAGAGGTCCCATGGATTGCGCGTCAGCGGATGAAAGCTCGAGACGCCGGATGACAGCATCGCGTAATCCGGCGAGGTCGTCTTGGCGAAGATGATCGCGCCGTCCTCGCGCAGTCGCGCCGGCGCCGGCGCGTCCTCAGTGGCCGGCACAAGCGTGGTCGCGGCCGACCCGAGCGGCACGGGATCGCCCTTGGTCGCGATCAGTTCCTTCACCGTCACCGGCACGCCGTCGAGCGGGCCCTTCGGCATTCCCGTCGCCCAGCGCGCTGCGGAAGCCTTGGCCTCCTCGCGACCAGCCTCGGGCCGATAAAGGTAGAGCGCCTGCAGCTTCGGCTCCCAGGCGGCGATATGCTTTTCGAGCCAGTTGAAATACTCGACGGGCGACAGCGTCCGGTCGCGGTACTTTCGCAGCAGGTCGAGCGCGGATAAATCGGCAAGATCAGTCATCGTTCAAATTCAACCTCTCAACCACTCGCCGTCTTCGGCCGCTTGCTGCGCCGCCCGATCACGTCGAGCGTCGGTTCGGCATCGAGAAGGCGCTGGGTATACTCCTGCTGCGGATGGTGCAGCACGTCCTTGGTCGCACCCATCTCGATCAGGCGACCGGCATACATCACGCCGACCCGGTCGGCGATCTCCTCGATCACACCGAGATTGTGGCTGATGAACAGCACAGTCAATCCGTTGCGCGCCTTGAGCTCCATCAACAGCCGCAAAATCTGCGCCTGCACCGACAGGTCGAGCGCCGAGACCGCTTCGTCGGCGACGATCAGCTTCGGCTTGGTAATCAGCGCGCGCGCAATCGCGATGCGCTGCCGCTGGCCGCCGGAGAATTCGTGCGGGTACCGCACCGCATCAGTCACCTTCAGCCCGACGCTTTCAAGCACCTCGGCAACCATGACGTCGCGCTCACGCTTGCTGTGGCCCCCGTCCAGATGCAAGGGCTCAGCGATGATGCGGCCGACCGAATGGCGGGGATCAAGCGAGCCGTAAGGGTCCTGGAACACCATCTGGAAGTCCCGCCTGCGCTGCCGCAGTGCGCTCGCCGAAAGCTGAAACAGCGGGTCGCCTTCCAGCAGCACCTCACCAAAGGTCGGGCGGTCGAGCGCCATCACGATGCGCGCGAGCGTCGACTTGCCACAGCCGCTCTCGCCGACGATCCCGAGCACAGACCCCTGCTCGAGCGTGAACGATACATCGCTCACCGCGCGCAACACCTTGCCCGACGACAGGCCCTGCGGCGTGCGCAGCGCGTAGTCGCGCGTCAGATGTTTTACGTCGAGCAGAGCGGGCGCACTCACGGCCGCGCCTCCTTCATGCCGGCGGCGAGACTGCCGCGGGTGCGGCGCGGCATCGCGGCAAGCAGGCTCTGCGTATAGGCCGCACTCGGCGCGCGCAGCACCTGCGCGGTCGGTCCCTGCTCCATCTGTTTGCCGCCGAACATCACCAGCGTGCGGTCGGCGATACGTCCGATCACGCCAATGTCGTGGGAGATGAAGATCAGCGACATCCCCATATCGGTGACGAGATCGTCGAGGATGTCGAGAATCTCTTTCTGCACGGTGACGTCGAGTGCGGTGGTCGGCTCGTCGGCGATCAAGAGCTGCGGCTTCAGGGCAAGCGCAATGGCGATGCCGACGCGCTGGCGCTGGCCGCCGGACAATTCGTGCGGATAGGCATCGATGCGCCGAGCAGCTTCCGGAATGCGGACGCGCTCCAGCAGTTCGATCGCTCGTGCGCGCGCCGCGCGCTGCGAGACGCCGGTGTGCAGGACCACACCTTCGGCGATCTGGGCGCCGACCCGCTGCGCCGGATTGAGCGCCGTCATCGGCTCCTGGAAGATCATGCCGATGCGGCCGCCGCGGATCTGGCACATCGCAGGCTCCGACAGCACCAGCAGGTTGTGGTCGCCGAGCCAGATCTCGCCGGTGGGTTTGGCGATTGCCGGCAGCAGCCGCATGATCGCCAGCGCCAGCATGGTCTTGCCCGAACCGGACTCGCCGACCACGCCGAGTGTCTCGCCCTGCGCAAGCTCGAACGAAATGTCGTCGACCACGCGCGCGGTGACACCATCAGAGCCGACGATATCGATCGACAGTGCCTTGACCTTGAGCATCAAAGCCTCCGCCGGGGATCGATGTAATCGCGCAGGCCGTCGCCAAGCAGGTTGAGGCCGAGCACGGCGAGCGCAATCGCAATGCCGGGCGCGAGGGCAAGGTAAGGCGCAAGCCCAAGATAGGTTTGCGAATCCGCGAGCATGCGGCCCCAGCTCGGCGTCGGCGGCGGCACGCCGAGGCCGAGGAAGCTCAGGCCGGCTTCGGTGAGGATGCCGAGCGCGAGCTGGATCGCGGCCTGGATGATGATCTGGCTCGCGATGTTCGGGATGACATGCACGAGCGTGATGGAGGGTCCATTGCGGCCGGCCATCCGCGCCGCCAGCACATATTCGCGGGCCCAGATCTGCAAGGCAGCGCCGCGCGTCACCCGCGCGAACACCGGCACCATGAACGCGCCGATCGAGACCACCGCGGTCATCGCGCCGGGGCCGAGCAGCGAGCCGGCCATGATCGCCGACAGGATCGGCGGAAACGCGAACATCGCGTCGCACAGCCTCATCACCGCCGCTTCGAACCAGCCACGGCGCGCGGCGGCCGCAACGCCGAGCGTGGTACCGAGCGTCATGCCGACCGCGACCGAGAGCAGCGAGATCGACAGCGAGTTGAACGCGCCCGCCATCAACATCGACAGCACATCGCGGCCGAGATGATCGGTGCCAAGCAGGCCTGAGGTCAGCGGCGGCTGCAGCTTGGCCAGGATGCGGACCCGCGTCGGGATCTCCGGCGTCCACACCAGCGACAACAGCGCGATCGCAACGAAGGTAAAAGTGATCGCCCCGCCGCCCGCAAGCTTGGCATGGTCGGCGAGCCACTTTGCCGTACGCGACCGTGCGCCGATCGTCGCGACCGGTCCCTGCGAGAGCGTCGTCATGCGCGGGCTCGCAGCCGTGGATCAAGCACGATGTAGACGGAGTCGACGATCAGGTTGACCACGATGACAATCGCCGCAAAGAACAGCACGACGTTCTTGATCACGATGAGGTCGCGCTGTGCCAGCGCCTGGTAGGCGAGCCGTCCCATGCCCGGCAGGCTGAATACGTTCTCGACCAGCACGGCGCCGGCCAGCAGCACCGATATCTGCAAGCCCAGAATGGTGACGACCGGCACCAGCGCGTTCGGCACGACGTGACGCCACAGCGCGCGATTGCGCGACACGCCCTTGGCGCGCGCGGTGCGGACAAAATCCTCGTTCATGACGTCGAGCACCGCAGAACGCGTGACCCGCGTCAGGATCGCCGACTGCGGGATCGCGAGCGCAATCGCCGGCAGGATCAGCGCCTTGAATGCCGGCCAGACTCCCTCGCCCCAGCCTTTAAACCCACCGGCCGGCAGCCAGCCGAGCGAGAGTGCAAAGAACAGGATCAGCAGCAGCCCGACCCAGAAGTTCGGAATCGCGATACCGAGCTGTGAGAAGACGGTCGCTGCTGCGTCCACCAGCCCACGCTGGCGCGCAGCGGCGAATACGCCAAGCGGCAGAGCGACCGACAGCGACAGCGTGATCGCCATCAGCGTCAGCGGCACCGTCACCGTGAGCCGGTCGCGGATCAGTTCGGAGACCGGCACGCCATAGGAATAGGACGTCCCGAAGTTGCCAACGAAAATGCCGCCGATCCAGGCGAGGTATCGCACCAGCGCCGGCTGATCGAGGCCCATCTGGTGGCGCAATGCCGCGAGCGTATCCGGCTGCGACGAGGTGCCGAGCATGATAGCCGCCGGGTCGCCCGGCAGCACCTCGAGAATGACGAAGATCGCGACCGAGATGATGAACAGCGTCAGCAAGAGGCTCGCCAGGCGGAATGCGATCGCTCTCAGCATCGGAAGCACCTTGGGGCTGAGCGCATGCAGTCACTCGCTGTCATGCCCCGCTTCAAGCGGGGCATCCAGTAACCCGTAACGGAAGTTTGTCTGCGCCACACCGGACACAGAGTACTGGATCGCCCGGTCAAGCCGGGCGATGACAAATTGAAGTGCGTTTCGACAGAAACAGCGTCCGTCTCAGTCGTTCCAGTGTACCTCGGTGATGTCATTCGATGGAATCGGCTCGTTCTTCCAGAGACCGTCCAGCTTGGCATTCCAAACTCCGAGCTTCGGCAGCACGTAGAGGAACAGCGCCGGCACGTCCTCGGCGAGGATCTTCTGTGCGTCACCATAAACCTTGGCGCGCTCGGCATCGTCGATCGTCGCTTCTGCCTTCGCGATCACCTCGTTGAACTTCGGGTTCTTGTAGTTGAAGTAGTACTTGTCGCGGGCGTAGATGCCGATGTCCATCGGCTCGGCATGCGCGACGATGGTCATGTCGTAGTCGGCAGCCTGCAGCACCTCCGACACCCATTTCGCCGGAAACTCGGTCGGCACGATGTTCATCGTGACGCCGATCTCGGCGAACATCGACTGCAGCACTTCGGCCGAGCGCGAGGCATAGGCCATCTGCGGCGTCTTGAACGAGAAGGTGAAGCCTTTGGGGAAGCCGGCTTCGGCGAGCAGCGCCTTGGCCTTCTTAGGGTCATACGGATAGACGCCGGTGAGATCGACATAACCGGGATCGTTCGGCGTGTAGTGACTGCCGATCGGCGAGCCGTAGCCGTTCGACACCGCCTTGATCAGGAGGTTGCGATCGACCGCCATCATCAGCGCCTTGCGCACGCGGACGTCGTCGAACGGCTTGCGCGTGTTGTTCATGCCGGCCACCGCCTTGAGCTCGGTGTTGCCGATCACGGTCGCAAACCGCGCGTCGTTCTGGAACTTGCTGTAGAGCTCGCCGGCGATCAGGCCGGCCACTGCGTCGATATCGCCGGCCTGTAGCGCCGCGACCTGCGCTTGCGGGTCATTGATGAAGCGGAACGTGACGTTCTCCAGCGCGATCTTCTTCGACTTGTCCCAGAAATCCGGATCGCGCGTCAGCTCGACGCGATCGCCCTTGACCCAGTTCTTGAGCTTGAACGGGCCAGTGCCGACCGGGTTGGTCTTGTTGTCGGGAGTCGACTTCGGCTCGACCATTACGGCGGCAGGCCAGGCGAGACGGTACAGCAGACTGCCCGATGGCTTGTCGAGATGCAGCACCAGCATATCGGGCGCCGGCGTGTCGATCGAGGTGATCACGGTATAGAACTGCTTCTGCGGATTGACCAAGTCCGCGGCCCGCGCGCGATCGAGCGCGAACTTGGCGACGCCGGAATCAAACGGCACACCGTTCTGGAATTTCGCGGAGGTCTTCAGCTTGAAAGCGTAGGTCAGGCCGTCGGGCGCCGCCGTCCAGCTCTCGGCGAGTTGCGGCTGCACCTTGCCGTCGCGATCGAGCCGCACCAGGCCCTGAAAGACATTTTGCCAGGTCACCTGCCCGATCGCGACCGGAGCCGCGAGCGTCGGGTCCAGGCCCGGCGGCTCGATCGCCATGCCCATCACCAGGCTGGTCTTGGCAGCAAATGCCGGCGAGGCCGCGATCACGATCGCAGTCGCCGCGGCGACCGCGATGCGTTTTGCAACATAAGCCAAACTTGACATAACGCTTCTTCCTTCAATCGTTCCAGTGGACCTCGGTGAGGTCGTTCGACGGGATCGGCTCATTCTTCCAGAGGCCTTCCAGCTTCGCGTTCCAGACGCCGAGCTTCGGCAGCACGTAGAGGAACAGGGAAGGCACCTCCTCCGCCAATATCTTCTGCGCATCGCCATAAAGCTTGTTGCGCGCGACTTCGTCCGTGGTGCGCTCGGCCTCGGAGACCACCTTGTTGAAGGCCGGGTTCTTGTAATGAAAGTAATAGCCTTCCTTGGCATAGATTCCGATATCCATCGGCTCGGCGTGGGCGACAATCGTCATGTCGTAGTCGCCGGCCTTGTAGACCTCCGAAATCCATTTCGCCGGAAACTCCGTCGGCACGATATTCATGGTGACGCCGATGTCGGCAAACATCGACTGCAACACCTCGGCCGAACGCGAGGCGTAAGCCATCTGCGGCGTCTTGAACGAGAAAGTGAGGCCATTCGGGTAGCCGGCCTCCGCCAGCAGGGCCTTCGCCTTCTTTGGATCGTGCGGCAGAACACCCGTGAGATCGATGTAGCCGGGGTCGTTGGGCGTGTAGTGGCTGCCGATCGGCTCGCCAAGACCCGAGGAGACCGCCTTGACCAGGAGATTGCGGTCCACCGCCATCATCAACGCCCGTCGGACCCGCACGTCGTCGAACGGCTTTCGCTCGCTGTTCATGCCGGCGACGGCCTTCAGTTCGCTGTTGCCGATCACCGCGGCGAAGCGCGGATCGTTCTGGAACGTGCTGAACAGTTCCGGCGCACCCATTTCCGGAAATGCATCGACGTCAGCCGATTGCATCGCCGCGACCTGCGCCTGCTGATCGCTGATGAAACGGAAGGTGATGTTGTCCAGTGCAATCTTCTTCGACTTGTCCCAGAAATTCGGGTCGCGCGTCAGCTCGACGCGATCGCCCTTGACCCAGGTCTTCAGCTTGAACGGCCCGGTGCCGACCGGATTGGTCTTGTCGTCGGCCGCGGTGGTCGGCTCGACCATCACCGCCGACGGAGAACCCAGTCGAAAAAGCAGGTCACCGAACGGGGCGGCCAGATAAAGCACGAGCGTGTCGGATGCGGGCACCTCGATCGATGTGATCGTCGTGTAGTACTGCTTCTGCGGGTTGGTGGACTCGGCGGCCCTGGCGCGATCCAGCGTGAACTTCGCGACACTGGAATCGAACGGCACGCCGTTCTGGAATTTCACGTTGGTGCGTAGCTTGAACGTGTAGGTCAAACCGTCGGGCGAGATCGTCCAGCTTTCGGCGAGTTGCGGCTGCACCTTGCCATCGCGGTCGATGCGCACCAGCCCCTGGTAGACGTTCTGCCAGGTCACTTGCGCGTTGGCGACCGGCGCAGCGACTGTCGGATCGAGCCCGCTCGGCTCGATCGACATCCCGACGACAATGCTCGTCTTGGCCGCCTGCGCTGGCGGCACAGCCGTCAGGCACAGAGCCGTGAAGATGGTCGCGGCGAGTGCCGCCGGTCTCGCCGATCGCCAAGAGACTGTCATGGCCATCCCCCGCCCGCTTCGTACCGTGCCGCTTACACGGCGATGTCCGCAAACTTCTTGCCGTCGGCGACGATTTTTTCGAGCAACGGCGCCGGCTTGAACTGGTCGCCCATGGTCGCCTGGAACTCTTTCATCTTGGCGAGCACCTTGGCCGGTCCGATCTGGTCGCCGTAGTACATCAGGCCGCCGCGGTATCCGGGGAAGCCGTAGCCGTACTGCCAGATCACGTCGATGTCGGAGGCGCGGATCGCCTTCTTGTCGGCGAGGATCTGCACACCCTCATTGATCATCGGATAGAGGCAGCGCTCCAGGATCTCCTCGTCGGAGATCTTGCGGCCGTTGATGCCCTTCTTGGCCATGAACTCCTTGATGATCTTCTCGGTCACCGGCGACGGCCTGGCGTTGCGGTTCTCGTCATAGTCATAGTAGCCGGCGCCGGTCTTCTGGCCGCGGCGGTCCATCTCGCACAGCACGTCGCGCAAGGTCTCGCCCTTCGACTTTTCCTTCACCCATCCGATGTCGAGCCCGGCGAGATCGCTCATCGCAAACGGGCCCATCGGAAAGCCGAAGCCGTACAGCACGCGGTCGACGTCCCACGGCATCGCGCCTTCGAGCACGAGCTTGTTCGCCTCCATCTGGCGCTGGCGCAGGATACGGTTGCCGACGAAGCCGGGGCAGACACCGACCAGCGCCGCGACCTTGCCGATCTTCTTGGCGAGCTTCATCGATGTCGCGATCACCGGCTTCGAGGTGTGGTCGGCGCGCACGACTTCGAGCAGCTTCATGACGTTGGCGGGCGAGAAGAAGTGCAGCCCGATGACCGCTTCAGGCCGCTTCGTCACCGAGGCGATCTCGTCGATGTTGAGGCCCGAAGTGTTGGTCGCGAGAATAGCACCTGGCTTGGCGATGGCGTCGAGTTTTGCGAACACCTCCTTCTTGATGTCCATGCGCTCGAACACCGCCTCGATCACGAGGTCGACGTCCTTCAATGCGTTCATATCGAGCGAGCCGGAGATCAGCTTCATCCGCTTCTCGACGTCATCCTGCGTCATGCCGCCGCGCTGTGCGGTGCGCTCGTAATTCTTGCGGATCACCGACAGGCCGCGGTCCAGCGCTTCCTGTTTGGTCTCCACGATCTTCACGGGGATGCCGACATTAGCGAAATTCATCGCGATGCCGCCGCCCATGGTGCCGGCGCCGATGATGCCGACCGTGTTGACCGGCAGCGTCGCCGTATCGTCAGGCACATCGGGAATCTTCGCGGCTTCGCGCTCGGCAAAGAACGAGTGCCGCATCGCCGGCGCCTGCGGACCGGAGTGAAGCTCGGCCGACAATTCGCTCTCGCGCTTCAAACCGTCGTCGAACGGCAGGCTCACTGCCGCCTCGACGCACTTGATGATGTTTTCCGGCGCCGTCATGTTGCGGAACTTGCGCGCGTTGGCTTTGCGGAAATTCGCGAACACCTCGGGCGTCTTGCGCGCCGCCTCGATCTTGTCAGTCGAGGTCGCGCACGCGCTTGATCGGCTTCTTCTCGGCGATCAGTTTCCTGGCGTAGTCGATGGCGGCCTGTTTCAGATGTCCTTCCGCGACGATCTCGTCGAGAATTCCGGACGCCTGCGCCTCCTTGGCCGCTACATGACGGCCCGATGTCATCATCTCCAGCGCCTTTTCGACGCCCACGATGCGCGGCAATGCCTGCGTGCCGCCGCCGCCCGGCAGGATGCCGATATTCACTTCAGGCAGGCCACAACGCGCCGACGACACGGCGACGCGGT
Source organism: uncultured Alphaproteobacteria bacterium (assembly GCA_963763485.1). Classification (GTDB taxonomy): domain Bacteria; phylum Pseudomonadota; class Alphaproteobacteria; order Rhizobiales; family Xanthobacteraceae; genus CAWCKS01. The sequence continues at coordinate 1,106,950 of CAVXOW010000006.1, forward strand.
AGTGACACATCATCGCAAGCTCGAGGCCACCGCCGAGCGCGGTGCCGTGGATCGCGGCCACGACCGGCTTCGGCGCGCTGTCGAACAATTGCTGAAAATCCTTCAGGCCGGGCGGCTTGCGCGGTTTGCCGAACTCACGGATGTCGGCGCCGGCAACAAACGTGCGTCCGTCGCAGATGACGACGACGGCCTTTGTCCTGGCGTCGGCGAAGGCGGTGCGCAGCGCCTGATCGAGACCTTCGCGAACCGCCTGCGACAAGGCGTTGACCGGTGGCGAATTCAGCGTGATTACCGACACCTCGCCATCAGTCGAAAGATCAGTTACCGGGTTGACCGCCGCCATTTGTCTCGTCCCTTGGTTAGCTTGCTTGTTGTGTGTCCGAGCCCGTTTGAGCTTTGTGCGGGGACTGTATTGAGCGGCCTCCCCCGGCGCAACCGGGCAAAATCGGTGAGCTCCTTTGCCGCATCGATGAGCTTCCTTGACCGGAAAGTCGCGTGTAATCTCGGCGAAATCGCCGGACGCCAAGAGGCCCGAACATGAGCACGCTCGACCTCGCCGACCTCGACCGTCTTTACCCGACGCCGAGCCCGCGCGCCGTTGCCAAGGCGATCGACCACATCGATCCGCACGCTGCGCGCTTCATTGCGCTGTCGCCGTTCTGCGTGTTCGCGAGCTGCGGCAACGATGGCACCGTCGATGCCTCGCCGCGCGGTGGCGAGCCGGGCTTCATCAAGGTTGCCGATCCAAAACGGCTGCACATGCCCGACCGCCCTGGCAACAACCGGCTCGACAGCTTCCGCAACATTGTCGGCGGCTCCGGTGAAGTCGCCCTGATCTTCTTCATCCCGGGCATCGACGACACCTTGCGCGTCAACGGCCGCGCAACGCTGAACACCGAGGCGGCGCTACTGTCCTCGCTGATCGAGTTTGGCAAGCTGCCGCGCGCCGTGGTCGAGATCAGCGTGCGCGAGGCTTACCTGCATTGCCCGAAGGCATTGATGCGTTCAAAACTCTGGTCGCCCGACGTCCAGATCAAGCGCAGCGAGCTGCCGAGCCTCGGCCAGATGATCCGCGACCAGACAGGGTCGGGCGAGGCGACGCCGACGGACGTGGCCGTAGAGACGTTCAAGCAGCAACTTTAAGCCGCCGTGGCCGACCTGTCGGCCACGGAACCGACACCAACGTCGCATTGGCCTGGCCTTGCCAACGTCATGTTCGGACGCCAACATTTGGGCTAAGGTTGCTGTCTGACAGCCACTGTTTGCGAGGCATTCCATGACGATGCAAAGCGTAGCGTCCGAAGCCGTCCCCTCGGCTTTCGCCACCAGCGTCCCGCGCAGCGCGCTTGCCCACATTCCAGGCGAGGAGGGCTGGCCGCTGGTCGGCAACACGCTCCGCCTGCTTGCCGATCCGCAGGGCGAGGTCGAGCGCATGGCCGCCAAATACGGCCCGATCTATCGCTCGCGCGCCTTCGGCGAGACCAGCATCACGATGCTCGGCCCGGAGGCCAACGAACTCGTGCTGTTCGATCAGACCAAGCTGTTCTCGTCGACCCTCGGCTGGGAGTCGATCCTCGGCCGGCTGTTTCCGCGCGGCCTGATGCTGATGGACTTCGATGAGCATCGCGTGCACCGCCGCGCATTGTCGGTCGCCTTCAAGGCGGGCCCAATGCGCTCATACCTGGCGCAGCTCGACCTCGGCATCGCCAAACGCGTCGCGCTGTGGCGCGCCAAAGGCGGCGAGATGCTGGTTTACCCGGCGATGAAGCAACTGACGCTTGATCTCGCGGCGACCTCATTCCTCGGCGCCGACATCGGCCCCGAGGTCGAGGTGGTGACGACATCCTTCATCGACATGGTGGCCGCGGCCGTGGCGCCGATCCGCGTGCCGATCCCGGGCACGCAGATGGCGCGCGGCGTCCAGGGCCGCAAACGCATTGTCGAATATTTCTCGAAGCAGATTCCGTTGCGGCGGGGCAATCAGGGCGGCGACGACCTGTTTTCGCAGCTGTGCCGGGCAACCGACGACGATGGCGCGCTGCTGTCGACCCAGGACGTAGTCGACCACATGAGTTTCCTGATGATGGCAGCGCACGACACGCTGACATCGTCACTCACCTCATTCGTCAATTTCCTCGCCGCCAATCCAGACTGGCAGAACAGGCTGCGCGACGAAGTCATGGCGCTTGGGCTGCGTCCCGACGAACCCCTGCCGTTCGAAAAACTCGATGCGCTGCCGCTGGTCGAGATGGCATTCAAGGAATCGATGCGGCTGCGCCCACCGGTGCCGTCGATCCCGCGCCGCGCGACGCGCGACTTCAGCTTCGGCGGCTACAAGATCCCGGCTGGCACCTGGATCGGCATCAACCCGCTGTTCACCCACATGATGCCGACGGTGTGGCCGGATCCGACGCGCTTCGACCCCATGCGCTTCACCGACGAGGCCCAGCGCAACAGGCACAAATTCGCGTTCGTGCCGTTCGGCGGCGGCGCGCACATGTGCCTCGGGCTGCACTTCGCCTACATGCAGGCCAAGTGCTTCGCGCGCCACGTGCTGCAGAATCTGGATCTCTCGCTCGAGCCGGGCTACGTGTCGCCGTGGGCGATGTGGCCGATCCCGAAGCCGAAGGATGGCTTGCGCGTAACGGTACGACCTGCCGCATAACAACAGGCAAGAGCAACGCCATGGATGCAGCAACGTCGTCGGACCTCACGAGCCTGTCGGCGCAGGCGCTGTCGCAACAGATCGCCGCGCGCCGCCTGTCGCCCGTCGACGTGGTCGATGCCTACCTGAAACGGATCGAGGCGAAAGAGCCGAAGCTGCAGGCTTTCGTTGCAGTCTATGGCAATGATGCCAGACTCGCCGCAGAGGCCGCGCACAAGGCAATCCGCTCGGGCCACGCCGTGGGACCGCTGCACGGCGTGCCGATTGCGCTGAAGGACCTGATCGACATCGAAGGCAAGATCTGCACCGGCGGCTGCGGCGCCTGGCGCAATCGCGTCGCCACCCACACCGCGACGCTCGCGCGTCACCTGATCGCGCAGGGCATGATCGTTCTGGGCAAGACCCACACCGTACAGTTTGCGATGGGCGGCTGGGGCACCAACACCCAGTTCGGCACGCCGTGGAATCCCTGGGATCCCACGCGCAAGCGAACGCCCGGCGGTTCGAGCAGCGGCTCAGGCGTGGCCGTCGCGGCAGCACTTGCGCCGTGGGCTGTTGGCAGCGACACGGGCGGCTCGGTGCGCCTGCCGGCGTCATGGTGCGGCCTGACCGGACTCAAGACCACCGTAGGAAGGATCAGCACGTTCGGAGTGCTGCCGCTGTCGACGACGCTCGATACGCTCGGGCCGATGTGCCGTTCGGTCGAGGACGCTGCCCTACTCTATTCCGCGATGCCGAGCCCTGATCCGAACGATCCGCGCACGCTAACTACGCCACCCGACGATCCGTTCGCCCAGCTCAAGCGCGGCGTGGGTGGGCTGAAACTCGCGGTGATGCCGAACGGCGAACGGCAATTCGCGACGGCGGAGGTGCTCGCGGCCTACGACAAATCGCTCGACGTGCTGCGCGGGCTCGGCGCGGAGATCGTTGCGATCGACCTGCCGTTTGCCTTCACCGACCTGACACGCGCGGTCGGCCGCATCATCAGCCCCGAGGCTTACACCTTTCTGCACGACCTCGTCGACAATCCCGGCATTCCGCTCGACGAGGACGTCAGGCCGCGCGTCACCGTGGGCAAGAAGACCACAGCCTATGAATATGTCGAGGCACTGCAGCTGCGCGAGCAGCTGAAACGCAAGTTCGCGCAGGCGATGAGTGGCATCGACGCGCTGCTGACGCCGACCACGACCAGCCCTGCGCTCCCGCTCGAAGAGGTCGACCAGAGCGGTACGCCCGCGCATTTCACCCGGTTCGGCAACTTCCTCGACCTCTGCGCCCTGGCACTGCCGAACGGGTTCTCAGTCTCGGGCCTGCCGACGTCGCTCCAGATCGTGTGCCGCGGCTACGACGAGGCGATGGCACTGCGGATCGGCTGGGCGTACCAGGACGCCACCGACTGGCACCTGCGCCGCCCGCCCGAAGGCTGAGCCGCCTCGCTGCAAGTCAAATTGCTCGAAATTCCGCAATACGGCGTTCCACAAGTGCATGGCCGGATACGGACGCCAGACCTTGCGCGAAGGCCCCATCGCGCCGATGCTCTGCAGGTTCTAATTTGCGCATGTCCTTTTCGGGAAACCGGTATCCACTTTTCCGGAGCATGCGTGTCTAGGGATCGCCAAACACGCATGTTCTCCTGGCTGTTGCGGACGCCCGCCACCGGCCTCCGCGTAGGTCAACTGCTTGCCGGATTGCTGCTGTGCGGCGCGCTTGCGGCCGTTGCGACCGCGCTCGCGGCGTGGGGCGGCAGCAGCGTGGTCTGGGCGCTGCTGTTCGGCATCGCCATCGCGTCGGTCCGCACGCCGCCACTGCGCTTTGCGCTGGGCATCGATTTTGCCAGCAAGCAGGTGCTGCGGCTCGGCGTTGCCCTGCTCGGCCTGCAGATTTCGGCCGCCGCGTTCCACGTGCTGAATCTCGCTGATATCGCGGACCTCGCCTTCAACGTGACGATCGTGCTGTTTGCGGGCTGGTTGCTCGCGCCGCTGATGGGCATCGAGCGCCGGCTGGCGCTGGTGCTCGCCGGATCGGTCGCGATCTGCGGGGCATCGGCGGCGGCCGCGTTCGCGCTGGTGCTGCTGCCCGAGGACCACGACAAACGCAACGTTGGCCTGACCATCGGCCTCGTCAGCCTGCTCTCGATGGCGGCGATGCTGATCTACGCCCCGGTGGCGCAACTGATGAAGCTCGACGACGCCGGCGCTGGCTTCCTGCTCGGCGCCTCCATTCACGAAGTCGCCCACGCCGTCGCTGCCGGCTACAGCATCGACCAGGCGACCGGCGATATCGCGACCATGACGAAACTGTTGCGGGTCGCGTTGCTCGCGCCGGCGCTGCTGCTCACGGCATGGACGCAAAGTATCTCCGAGGACACCAGTTCGGTGCCGCGGCCGCCGTGGTTCCTGGTCTGCTTCGCGCTGTTCGCGCTCGCCAACATGGCGGGGTTCGTGCCGAAGGGAGTCGGCGCGGTGGCAGCGCCCCTGTCGCGTTTTTGCCTGGTGATGGCGCTGGCGGGGATCGGCCTGACGCTGCCCTGGCGCAGCCTTACTGCTTACGGCTTTAAGCCGCTCGGGATGTTGCTGGCGCTGTCGGCTATCCTGTTTGCGATCGCCGTCACCTTCGTGGAACTGGCAGGGCTCTAAATCGCCCCCGGGGCGTGCGGCCGATCACGCAAATCACGCATTAAGGCATTCAAAATTTAGGCCTTGCGTGAACCTGTGCACTGCATCAAATGACTGATAACGCAACGGAAATGGCCAGGCAGCGCCTGGCCAAATCGTTTCAAAAGGGCCGGGTCTGGAGAAATAAATAGTATGAGCGCCTTCAATAAAGAGCAGGTTCTTTCCGTCCACCATTGGACCGACTCCCTGTTCAGCTTCACCACCACCCGCGACCCCGGGTTCCGCTTCCAGAACGGCCAGTTCACGATGATGGGACTGGAGATCGATGGCCGGCCCCTGCTCCGCGCCTACAGCATGGCGAGCGCCAATCACGAGGAGTCGCTGGAGTTCTTCTCGATCAAGGTCGCTGACGGTCCCCTGACCTCGCGGCTGCAGAAGATCCGCGAAGGCGACACCGTGCTGGTCGGCCGCAAGGCCACCGGCACGCTGATCGTCGACAACCTGCTGCCGGGCTCGCGCCTGCTGCTGCTGTCGACCGGAACCGGGCTTGCGCCGTTTGCGAGCCTGATCAAGGACCCCGAGGTCTACGATCGCTTCGAGAAGATCGTGCTGGTGCACGGCTGCCGCCAGGTCTCCGAGCTCGCTTACGGCGAGCGGCTGGTGCGCAATCTCGAGACCGACGAATTCTTCGGGTCCATCCTGAAGGACAAGCTGATCTATTATCCGACCGTGACGCGCGAACCGTTCCGCAACCGCGGCCGCATCACCGACCTGATCACGTCGGAGCGCCTGTTCAACGACGTCGATCTGAAGCCGCTCGACATCGAGACCGACCGCCTCATGCTGTGCGGCAGCCCGAGCATGCTCGATGACTTAAGGCGGATCTTCAAGGAGCGCGGCTTTGCCGAAGGCAACCACTCCGAGCCCGGTCACTTCGTGATCGAGAAGGCGTTCGTGGAGCGGTAAGTAACGCTCGAGCAACGAATTGTCGTCGTGCCCGGCCTTGTGCCGGGCATCCACGTCTTCGGGACTCGCGACGAGCAAAGACGTGGATGGCCGGGACAGGCCCGGCCATGACGGATCAAGCCTACGCCGTCTTCTGCGCCTTCAGGCCGAGCCGCTTCTCGACCGCATCGCGCATGATGAACTTCTGGATCTTGCCCGTCACCGTCATCGGGAACTCATCGACGAATTCGACATAGCGCGGAATCTTGTTGTGGGCGATCTGGCCCTGGCAGAAGCCGCGCACTTCGTCGACGGTCAGCGTCTGGCCGGGTTTGACGCGAATCCACGCGCACAGCTCCTCGCCGTAACGGTCGTCGGCGACGCCGAAAATCTGCACGTCCTGAACCTTCGGATGCCGATAGAGGTACTCCTCGATCTCGCGCGGATAGAGATTCTCGCCGCCGCGGATCACCATGTCCTTGATGCGTCCGACGATGTTGCCGTAGCCCTCATCGTCGATGGTGGCGAGGTCGCCGGTGTGCATCCAGCCGTTGTTGTCGAGCACGTCGGCGGTCTTCTGCGGCTCGTCCCAGTAGCCAAGCATCACGCTGTAACCGCGCGTGCACAGCTCGCCGGACTGTCCGCGCGGCACCACCTTGCCTTCGAGATCGACGACCTTGACCTCGGTGTGCGGATGGATGCGGCCGACGGTCGACACCCGACGCTCGAGTGAATCGCTCAAAGCCGTCTGGAAGCTGACCGGGCTGGTCTCGGTCATGCCGTAGGCGATGGTGACATCCTTCATGTTCATCTTGTCGATCACGCGTCGCATGACCTCGATCGGGCACGGCGCGCCGGCCATGATGCCGGTGCGCAGCGATTTCAGATTGAAGCGCGCGAACTCCGGGTGATCCAGTTCGGCGATGAACATGGTCGGCACTCCGTAGAGCGTCGTGCACTTCTGCTGCTCGATCGTGGTCAGCGTCACCAGCGGATCAAAACCCTCGCCTGGATAGACCATGGTCGCGCCATGCGTCAGCGCGCTGAGATTGCCCATCACCATGCCGAAGCAGTGATAGAGCGGCACCGGGATGCAAATGCGGTCGTCCTTCGTCAGCGCCATGGCGCGGCCGACGAAGTAGCCGTTGTTGAGGATGTTGTGATGCGTCAGCGTCACGCCCTTCGGTGAGCCGGTGGTGCCGCTGGTGAATTGGATGTTGATCGGATCATCGAACTGCAGCTCCCTGGCGAGCGCAGCGAGCTGCTCACGATGGCGGTCGCGCCCCATTGTCGCGACGTCCTCGAACGCGATCGTGCCTGACGCCTTCGGACCGCCGATCTGGATCACGGCGCGCAGCTTCGGCAGCTTTGCGGCTTTCAGCTGCCCGGGCTCTGACTTGGCCAGTTCGGGCGCAAGGGTGTTGACCATCTCCATATAATTGGAGGTCTTGAACTCGGTCGCGGTGACGAGCGCGCTGCATCCGACCTTGGCCAGCGCGTATTCGAGTTCATGGAGCCGGTACGCCGGATTGATGGTGACCAGGATCAGCCCGGCCTTGGCGGCGGCGAATTGTGTCAGCGTCCATTCCGGCCGGTTCAGCGACCAGATGCCGATGCGGTCGCCGCGCTCCAGGCCAAGGGCGACGAAACCCGCGGCCAGCGCGTCGACCTGGTCGGCGAGTTGCCGCCAGGTCAGCCTCACGCCATGGCTCGGCGACACCAGGGCCTCGTGGTCGCCCCACAGCTGACGCGCTTCGTCGATCTTTTCACCGATTGTGGCACCGATGAGCGGCGCGTCTGACGCGCCCGAAACGTAGCTGCCGGCCTTTGCCATCACGACCCTCTCGCTTGCGATTGGAAATGCTGAGCTTTTTGCCAGCGGGACGATAACTTACCCCGACCATCGCGACCTCGCCAGATGGCTGCAAACCTAATTGATCCGGGGCCACCCTTCTGTATCGGATCGGTTTGCGCTAAGTGAGCATGGGCCCCAGGACGGGGTCCCTACCATCGTTGCGGCCCCTCCCGGTGAGTTCGATGCCGACCATAAAGAAGCCCGCCGACGCCCGCGGCAAGAAACCGCGTCAGGCCAGGCGCGGCAATGGCGCGGCGGGAAAGCCGGTGGTCCTGACCTGCGCCTCAGCATTCCGCCGGCTCGCAACCGGCTGTCTTGCCGAGATCGCCGCCAACCAGCATGCCGCCGGCCTTGGCCAGGTCGACGCGGTTCACCGGATGCGCGTCGGCATCACCCGGCTGCGCGCGGCAGCCTCGTTCTTTGCACCAATGAGCACCGACAAGGTTTGGCCGGAGTTGAAGGACGAACTGCGCTGGCTCAATCGCGCGCTCGGATCGGCCCGCGACGTCGACGTCGTGGTCGAGAACCTGCGCCACCGGCGCTATCGCAGGCTGACGCTCAAGGGGATCGATCAGGACCTCGAGCGTCGCTCCCAAAAGACGCGCACGCGTTTGAACACGGCGCTGCGCTCGGCGCGGTTCCAGCGCTTCCTCGCCTCTGCATCGGAGTGGATTGATCGCGGGCCCTGGAGCGAGCGCACCGACGCTCGCTCCGTCGCGCTGCAGGACCAGCCGATCGGCCCCTACGGCGCGCACCGGATTGCGCAGTGGCAGAACAACCTGATCCGCGACGGCGGCGAACTCGCCGACATGAAGGAGGAGCGCCGTCATCGCCTTCGTATCCACGCCAAGCGGCTGCGCTATATGCTGGAGATGCTCGCGACCGTGTGTCCCGATCGTTATCTTCAGCCGTTCGGCGGCATGGAAAAGCCGATCAAGCGCCTGCAGCGCTCGCTCGGCGACCTTAGCGACCTCAAACGCCTGCGCGACTGGACCAAATCGTCGGTTGTCGCGCGCCGCGAGCATTTGCCTGATGGTTACAAGCGCGAGAAGTCGGCGGTATTGGCGGACGCCGACAAGGCATTTCGCAAGATGGCGCGGGCGACGCAGCAATAGCCGCGGCCGGCACGCAAGGTGCGCCCGATGATGTCGACGACTGCGCGCGATCTCGATTCGGCCGTCACGCCGGATCGCGACTTCAGGATCGACCTGTTTCGCGGATTGTCGCTGTGGCTGATCTTTCTCGACCACATCCCCGAAGGCATCTTCAACAATATCACATTACGCAATTTCGGCTTCAGCGATGCCGCCGAGATTCTGGTTTTTCTCTCGGGGCTTGCCTCGGGGATTGTCTATGGACGCGTCGCACGCGAGAGCGGGCCAAGCCGTGCTGCAGCGCGTGCGTTCCGGCGCGGCGTCGAAATCTATCTCGCGCAGATGGTCCTGATCGTCCTGTATTTCGCGCAAGCCTTGTTCTTCGCGCGCTGGCAGGAGCGTTACCTGCACGATGCCAACGTGGCGATCTTTCAGTCGGCGCCGGGCCTGACCGCGCTTCAAGCGCTCATCCTGAGGTACGCGCCGGTCAATATCGACGCGCTGTCGTTGATGGTCGTCCTCCACCTGGCCTTCGCCCCCGTGCTGCCGCTGATGGTTCGCCGGCCGACCGCCGTCTTGATCGGATCGGCCGCGCTCTACGCCGCCGCGCACTGGTTCGACTGGTCGATTCCGGCCTATCCGCGCGGATACATCTACTTCAACCCGCTCGACTGGCAGTTCCTGTACATCATTGCAGCATGGTGGGCGCTCACCGGCAACGACCACTTTCAATCGCTCAAGGCCTCACGCGTGCTCTCGATTGGGTGCGCGGTGTTTCTGTTCCTTGCCCTGGTGGTCACCCTGGGCTGGCGCTATCCCGGCTTGAAGTGGCTTGACCCACAATGGCTGTCGGATCTGATCTACCCGATCGAGAAGAGCGACCTTGCCATACTCAGGCTGCTACACTTCCTCGCGGTCGCTTTCGTGTGCTGGCACGTCATTCCGAGCAACCATGCGATCCTGCAATCGCGATTGCTGCGGCCCCTGGTCCAGTGCGGCGAACATTCGCTCGCGATCTTCTGCGCGAGCGTGCTGCTGTCATTCGCAGCTCACTTCGTGCTCGTGCAGATCTCGAACGATCTCGCAGCTCAGTGTCTGGTCGCAGCCGGCGGAATTCTGATCATGAGCGCTTTGGCCGCCCTACTCTCTGGTCTCGACCGGCGAGGCACTGCGCACCCGCGAACGATCTAGAGCGCTGGCCTCATAAATCGGCCTTTCGACCAGTGCATAGCGACGTCCGCTTCACAACGAGCTAAGGCCCCTCTGGACGAAAAATCGGGCCGATCTCAAGGACAAATCAAGGCTCGGTCAGAGACTTGCGGCCGCGATTGCGTGATCACGATCAGATCAAAGACCACTTCGAATCCCAGGAGGAAGATCATGACCAACGCAACAGTGACCACCCCCAGACAGTTCGACCATTCCGCGACTGCAGCGGCATCCGAGTTGGCCTCACTCTCCCAATCCTTGAAATCCTGGAAGGTCACCTTGTCATCTCGACTCGCGCTTGTGGCTTTCGTCGTCCTGGGTGCAAGTGGCGCATTGGCAGACGATATGAAGACGCCGATGAACGGCACGGACATTAAGTGGGGACCGGCGCCGCCGTTCTTTCCAAAAGGCGCGGAGTTTGCGGTGCTCTCGGGCGATCCAAGCAAGGACGGTCTCTACGTTGTTCGTCTGAAGATGCCAGCGGGTTACAAGATCCCGGCCCACAATCACCCGACAACGGAAAACGTGACGGTCGTATCGGGCAATTTTCACATTGGAATGGGCGACAAGCTGGACCAGAAGAAGGGAATTGAGCTGACCTCAGGCGGGTATGGCGAGGCTCCGGCGAAAATGAACCATTTTGCCTGGGTCACCAGCCCGACGATCGTGCAGGTTCACGGTCAAGGTCCCTTTGCAATCACCTACGTCAATCCAGCGGATGATCCGAGCAAGAAATAGCTGGCAGTCGCAGCGCTCGGCTGCACGTGACGCGATCTGCCGATGGTCAATCTCGGCTGCACACATCAGCAGCGAGTTGCGCCGCCGGCAGATGCGCGCGTTGGACCTCTCGTTGAGACGCCATTGCGGACTGTCGCCGACGGTCCGAGTCAGACCAAAGGCCGAGCAACCCGCTCAGCCGAGTTGGTCGTCAGGACCACGGCAGACTTAGCGGACCTCAGGTCTCGCGAACTCATTGACGGGCTCGACGTCGACAATATCGCCGTCATCGACGTGGTCGCGGATCGCCCCAACCTCTGCCGAATTGATCTCAAGAAGCCACGTCTTCCATTCTCTCGGGTGTCCCTCGGGGGCGACAGCCTCGCCACCCGCAGCATACCTATACTTTGCCAGCGCCCCCATGGCTCGTTCCATCGCACCGCCGTCCTTCAGGGTTACGATGCATCTCATTTCTCGCCTCGTCAGGTTTGGTTAAACGAGAAAGATGGCACTGATTCTCGGCAGCGCATTGACAGGGATCAACGGGGAGGTGCGATGCGGAGTTGATCGAGAAGCAAGCAAGGACCGATCACGTCCGGCCTTCCTCGCGCAAGGGCCATCGCAAGACGCCATCACCGGTCCGTTTGGCGACTTTTGATCCCGTTATGACCGAGAGGGACTGCGTCTAGCCAAAGGTGTTCGGCCGCCGCGATCGATAAGCATCAATCGCATGTGCAATGAAAATACTCAGGCTCAGAACCCCGAACATTGCGCTCACGACGTCAAGCATTGCAGATGCCCTTGCTGCCCAGCACCCCAACCGAACGGCCTGGACCGTGCACAGTCAAAATAAAAGTGAGCGTCCCTAGGAGACCGTCGGCGATAGCGACCAATCAGCAACACTACTGAATGCGCGTGACCTTCCACGCACACTCGCAAATCGCGAACTGAGTGCATTGTTCGACCAACAACAGGAGATCGCTTGTGACAACACCAGCTTGGTGAACTGGGGTTTCCCACGCGAAGATGATCGAAGTCGGCACTTAATCGCGCATTCAATGTGGTGGCAGCTTTGACAATCCGGACGGGATGACGCCGCCCGACCGCAGGTTCACACGTTTTGCAATGCGCCAAACGTCGTCTTGTTTGACAAATTCAGCATAAATCCGCCCCGTGGCGCGGATCGCAAATCCGTCCTTGTCGGTGTGCAAGACCGTGAAATCCCACCATGCGGACGCGGCGGCTCCGGAAATATCGATCAGCGCGGGAGAACTGAGATGCAAAGACTTGCTCTCCGCCTTGCGGACTTTCCGGGCAAGCTCCTCAGCTATTCGAACGATCTCGACGCGCCCCTTGGTTTCGAACAGCGGCTTTCCATCTGTCTTCTCGTAGACGCCGTAATTTGAAATCCACTCGGCGTCCTCGGTGAAGAGATCGCCCCATTCGTCACAGCGGAAATCGTCCAGCAGCATTGCATAGAGGGCGATCGTACGTCTGATCAGTTCGATGTCGCTCATTGCTGGCTCTCCGGTCGCTACCCCGGCCGGACGATCAGGGTACGCTACCAGGCTCTCTACGACGGTGCGACCGCCCAGCGCGCCGCCCGAGATCAGTTGATCGCCCCGACCGACTTTTCGAGCAAGGCCCAGGCAGCGGGATCGAACGAGTTCTTCCATTCCTTGTAGAAGCCAGCCTTGACCAGCGCCTCGCGGAATGGTGCGGTATCGACATCGTTGATGACCATTCCCTTCGCGGTCAGATCGGCGCGGGCGCGCGCCTCGATGGCCTTCAGGTCATCGCGTTGCCGCAGGCATGCAGCGTTGAATTCCTCCTCGATGATGGCCTGGAGATCCGGTGGTAGCTTGCTCCAGGCGCGCGCGTTGGCGATCAACCATTGGCCATCCCACATGTGGTTTGTCAGAGAGGCGTATTTGATCACCTCATACATTTTGAAAGTTACGAAGATCTGCAACGGCGTTTCAATCCCGTCGATCACCTTGGTCTGCAGCGATGAGTAGAGTTCGCTGAAATTCATTGAGACCGGGGACGCCCCAAGCGCCTTGAACAGCGACACGTAAAGAGCGCCCACCGCGACACGGATCTTGATGCCCGAAAGATCCGACGGGACCTTGATTGGACGAACGTTGTTTGCAACGTGCCGGAAGCCGAGATTCCAGATGTTCTTCATCGGGCGCAATCCGACCTTTTCGATCGATTGTCGCACATAGGCGCCGAGGTCGCCTTCCATCGCACCATAGACGTGATCGTAGTCGGGGAAGGCGTATCCGACTCCGCTGATCGCGGCGACCGGTGCAAGGGTGGAAATGATCACGGTGCTGAGCAGCGTGAACTCCAGCGCACCGGAGCGCGTCTGACTCAGCATGTCGGTTGAGCCGCCGAGCTGATTGTTCGGAAACATCTGGATGTTGACGCGGCCATTGGTGCGCTTGGCGATCGCCTGGGCCGCTTCGTTCAATCGGATGGTGTTTGGATGCGTGTCCAGGGATTCATGACCGAACTTCAGGTTGAACTCCGCCGACTGCGCCCATACGGGCTGGACTGGAGTGGCAGCCGCGGCGAACGCGGAGATGTTGAACGTTCTTCGGCTTATTAACCTAGTCATGGCCGTCCCCCCTTGTGCTTGAAAAATCGGTCTATTGAAGAAAGCCCGTGCTCAGCCACGGGACCGCGGCGACGACGAACAGCCCGACGATCAACGCCACCAGATAGCCGGCGATCGGCTTCAGGCCGGCTGTCGTCTCGACATTCGCGATCGCACAGGCGGTGTAGTAGCCAAGCCCGAACGGTGGCGCGAACAAGCCGATGCCCATCGCGAGAATGACGACGATCGAATAGTGGACCTCGTGAATCCCGAACGACCGTGCAATTGGATAGACGATCGGGGCGAGCAGGACGACCGCGGGGAGCCCTTCGAGCACCGACCCCAACACAACGAAGACGACGATCGAGACCGCGAGAAATCCGTAAGCACCGCCCGGCACGGCGTGCATGATGACCGTCAGCTGTTGGGCAAGGCCGGATTGGGTGAGAGCCCAGGCCATGGCCGAGGCGCAACCGACGATCAGCAGGATGGCGCCCGTCAGCGACACGGTATTGAGCAGGCCTCGCGCCAATGCGCGGACATCAGGTCGTTTGCCCAGGACAACCGCGACCAGCACCGCGTACGCCGCGCTGTAGAGGATGCCGAGCGTCGAAACCTCGGTCGGCGTCGCAAAGCCTTCGACGACGGCGGTGCGGATAATGAACGGCAGCACGAGCGCCGGCGCCGCGACGCCGAGCGTTCGCAACCGTTCTGACCAGTTCGAGCCTTCGATCCGAGGCGCATCGCTCGCGGCCGCCCGTTTGCTGGTTCGCCACCACACCACCGACGCCAGGAAACAGCCCATGATAATCGACGGCAGGATCCCGCCGGTGAACAGCGACGCAATGGAAACGCCGGTGACCGAACCCACCGTGATCAAGACGATGCTGGGCGGAACGGTTTCGGTCTGAGCGCCGGTTGCGGCAAGCAACGCAACCAGTTCGCCAGGATCCGCGCCCCGCGCGCGCATTTCGGGAAACAGCGGCGGCGCGATGGCGGCCATATCCGCGGCCTTCGAGCCCGAGATACCCGAGATCAGGTACATCGCAACCATCAATACGTAATGCAGGCCGCCGCGGAAGTGACCGACGAGGCTGACGAGGAAGTCGACCATCGCCTTGGCCATTCCTGTGATCTCGACAAGACAGCCGAGCAACACGAATAGCGGCACCGCCAGCAGAATGATGTGCGACATGCCCTCGTCGATGCGATTGATAACGACCGTGAGCGGAATGCTGGTGGTGCAGGCGAGGAAAGAGAAGGTCGCAATGGCGAAGCTGAACGCAATGGGGATGCCGGCGGCAATGCAAAGCCCGAGCAGTCCGACGAAGAATACCAATAGCCGGTAATAACCGAGCGGCGTCAGAGCGGGGCCGGACAGTTGCAGCAGGAGAGCAACTCCGAGGCCGATCGTGAGTGTCACGATTGCGTCGCGGCGATTGGGAAGACGGGCCAGTTGCAGGAGACCAAACGCCAGCATGAGGCCAATGCCTGCCGGCATCGCCGCCGCCTTCCAGGCGGCGCTCACGCCCATGTTCGGGGTCGTGATCGCAGCCTCATCGACGGCGTAATCGATGGCCTGGGGCAGCAGGAATGCAAGCAGAATGACGCTGATCGAAACGTAGGCTGCGGCAGCAAAGTGTTGGACGCGCGCCGACCGTGTGCTGATCAAGGCACCCATGCGCATGTGTTCGGCGCGGCAAAATGCAATCACCGCACCAAGCATCGCGAGCCAAAGGAACAGGATCGAAACAATCTCGTCGATCCAGGTGATGGGCCGATTGAACACGAACCGGGAGATTGCGCCGCTCAGCAACAGCAGCGTGACGGCGACCAGCAGCGTGCAAGCAAGAGCGATGACGGGCCGCAGCAACGCGCGTTCAATAGCCGCGGCGGTTCCGCGCGCTCGGGTGGCCGAGAACCCCGGCAGTGCAACGATCGGTGGCTCAGCGGCAACTTCGTGCTCCACGATTGTTTGCACCGTGCTTTCGGTTGGTGGAGGCTCGGAACGGGTCAGCCGTCGGTAGTCTGAATGTGCTGAACGCCATGCAACCAGCGCTCAGCGAAACAATTTCACCCACCGAAATTGACTGACTTCGCGGAAGCGCCGGTGAAACTGTCGAAACTGCTGAGAAGTCAGATAGTTCGCCGCCGCCGCACTGACATTCGTCGAGCCGCTCGATCACGCGATCATATGAACCCGTAATCTTCGCGAGCGCGACTTCGTTATCCGGCGCGCAGGTCGGTGTGCTCATTGTCGCCTTGTCGCCGGTATCCCGCGCCCGTTGAGCGCGCCGCAGCGCGACCAATAGACCAATAGGAGGGTGGCGGTCTTCGTCGGCAATCTTGGCCGCGAGATTGATCGCGCACCCGTTACTCCTGGCGGCAACGCTCGTGAGCCAAGGCCCCCGAACACTTGTCTCGGTATTGGACGGCAATGACGATGGCACCGACCTTCACGACGAGATGGCGGCCGTCCGATTGCCAGGGATCGGCGACTTGCGGTCGGTACGGCCCGGCGTATCATCTGCAGCAATCGCGGGCGTCAGACCCAGCGAACAAGGGATGCAACGTCATGGAAGCAGGCGATGATCGATTGAGTGCAGTCTCGCTGCAGGAATTTGCCGGCCCCGAGCCTGATGTACGACGCAAGGGCAGGCCGGAACGTGCGGCCCGCGCCACCAAGCGAACCACCAAGCCGCAGCGCGCCAATTCGCGCCGGGGGCTTACGGATCCGGCGCGGATGTCGTACCAGCCCGTCGAATCGGTTCGGCGCGCCCTCGAAATCTTGCGCTCCCTGAACCATCTCAAGATCGGCTCCGTGAGCGACCTGCATCGGGTCACCGGGTTTCCGAAGCCGACCATCATCCGGATGCTCGAGACCCTGATTGTCGATGACTATGTCGCCCGCGACAACCTGTGCGGCGGTTATCGGGTGACACGCAAGGCACGCGAGTTGAACTCGGGATACGCCGGCATCTCGATGGTGATCGACGCGGCGCGACCGTGGGTCCTCGAACTCACCGAGCGCCTGAAATGGCCGATCGGGATCGGGGTTCCCGATGGCGATGCCATAGCGCTGCAGTTCTGGACGGGCGTGATCAGTCCGCACGCCCATGCCAATACGGTGCTTGGCCGGCGTCCGAACCTTCACACGAGCGCGATGGGCCGCGCGTATCTCAGCTTTTGCGACGAGGCCGAGCGAGAGAGGTGCCTTCGGGGTATGCGTCTCGATCCGAAACTGCGTTTTGGCGACGAGGAGGAGCGGCAATTGCGGCAGTTGCTCAAGCGTATCAGGCGCGACGGCTATGCCATGCGCGAGCCCCGCACCTGGCCGTATTGCACAACAACCATCGCCAGCCCGATCCGCAGCGACGGCGCGGTGGTGGCGCTGGCGACGATCAGCTTCTTCACCAACGCAATCGCCAAGAGCGAAGTCATGCAGCGTGCGGTCAGGCCGCTGATGGAGACCTGTGCAAGGATCGAGCAGAGCATCGAACTCATCCGCTCTTCCAGCGCAATCGCCCAGACTTCTTGACTCGGGTGCGACCTTGCCGATCTGGCGGAAAACCCCTGCGGGGGTGTCGTTTTGGCCGAGATTACCCAGCCATCGGCTCCGGTCAGCCGTAATCCCTTCGTCGTCTCGATTTTGCCTCACTTTATGACTTAAAATGCCGCCATGTGGCGTGGGATGGCTCCAGGTGGGGGCCAGCGGGGGCGAATGGACTGCAGCACGGCGACCGATGATCTATTTCCGCGGGGCGGGCTCGGATTCGCGCGCGGCACCGCGACAGTTGTTGCGGCGCTTGCGGTGTCGTCGGCGGTGGCAGCCTGGATCGCCGACGTCGGTCCGATGGCGTGGTCCTTTGATCCGCCCCCCGCGGAGCCCACGCCATTCAATATCCGGTTCGCGCTGGACTTGGCTCGTCGATTCGTCGGAATTGGCTAACCTCCGCAGCTACCCGTCGATCGAAAATAAGCTTCAGGAAGCAAAAGCCCTGCTCGGTGAGAAACTCAGAGCTGGAGATAGATGGGCCGAGCTTGCCGTTCGCACCACCACGACGACAGCCATGTCGGTTCCGCTTCCCAAAGCTCGGCCCGCACAAGCGAACGTGGACTTGCAGCTCGGCCGGACAACTCAACCGGATGAGCGCACATTCCTGCAAAAGCTCGCCGATTTGTTGCCGGCGCGTGCCGCTCTCGCTTCACTGACACCGAGCGACGATACTCCAAACCTGCGATCTCTTGGTTATGACAGCCTCACCGCAGTCTACGATATCTCCGCTCACGCCGTGTATCTGCCAAATGGTTCGAGACTTGAGGCGCATTCGGGGTACGGCAACCTGAGGGACGACCCAGGCCACGTCAACGAGCGAAATGTCGGAGCAACACCACCGGCGGTCTATGAGTTGAAGCCGCGAGAGCAGCTGTTTCACGGCGTCCCGGCGCTTCGAATGATGCCCGCGCAAGGTTCCGCCGCGCTTGGACGGGATGGTTTGCTGGCGCATAGTTACATGCTTGGCCCCGATGGCGATTCCAATGGCTGTGTATCGATCAAGGATTACGACCAGTTTTTGGCTGCCTTTCAGAAGGGCGATATCGCGCGGCTGGCCGTCGTGCCAAATTTGAGCGACGCCTCACGACAACCGCTGCTGAAGTCCTGAGCGCGCCGGCGCAGCTCTCGGTCGGCAGCTGCCGAAATCGCCGGACTTCGCTTGCGTTGAACTACTCCAATAGAAGAATCAGCGCCGGCGCTTGGAACTGTTCCCGGCGCTGAGGATTGGTGAGCCGATATCGCTTTGTTGGAGATTGGCAATGTATCTTTCCAGTCAAAGCCTTTTGGTCATCCTCATCGTCGGACTTGTTGCCGGATGGCTCGCTGGCCAGGTGATGCGCGGCGGGGGCTTCGGGCTTATCGGTGATTTGATCGTCGGCCTGATCGGCGCCTTCATCGGCGATTGGCTGCTGCCGCGGCTCGGAATCCATCTTGGCGTCGGCATCGTTGCCCTCATCGCAAACGCCTTTATCGGGGCGGTCGTATTGCTTCTCCTGCTGCGCCTGGTCGGTGGCGGGGGATGGGGATATCGCGCACGATGGGGCCGGCGCTGGTAGCGGCTGGTCTCTCGTGCGGCTCGGCTCCTGCCTGCATCCAGCTTGTCGAGCACACCGCGTCCCCCAGAACGGACAGTGCATGCTGCTTCGCCGTGTGCGGCGGCCCTCGCTACGCGTGCCTTTATTGAGAGGATCCCCGCCACACTAAGGCCGCCGTTTCTTTGGGCCTCGTTAATCGGACCGGCCGACGATCAAGCCGCACTCCAAAGGTGCGTAACGAGCAAGACCGTCGCTGGGTTCCCCCATAGCCCCTTACCCAGCGACGGCGTCGCTCTCTGAGGTTGAGGGTGACGATGGGCAAGACGGTAATGATTGCAGCTTTGACGTGGTCGTTGATGCGCGCGAGCGATACATGGTTAGACGACAGCAGCTTCATCGATACGGCGCTGTTCATCGCACTCACGGCGCTCATTTGGCTGGTTCTGAGCCCGGACGCAGCTTGGGACTCGGCGGCGCGTGACCCCGAGCCGTAGCAGCTTGCAGCTTGCGGACAGCGCCGGTGCAACGACGAGCCGTTCTGCAGCAAGGCGACCGTGCTGGCGCTGGTAGAGCGCGCTTTGAGGGGCACCGCGCACCCGCGAACCATCCGGCGCGTGTGCTCTTAAATCGGCCCATGATCGACGGGGTATCGCGATGGACGCCATACCGTTGGAAGCGACGTCAGAGGAACGGGCCGGCATATCGGCTTTGTGTCAAAGGCGGACGACATCGGTCGATGGCACGCATCGGAAGTCGCTAACGCGGCGACGCAAGCCGCCCGATCGATCAAGCGATCTTTGAGCGATAGGCTGATCAGCCGCAATTCCAGATCGGTCCGATAGGTGTCCGCGTCCAGCACGGACCAAAGCTGCCACCATTGTAGCGGCCGCCGTGAAAGCCAGGCCGGCCGAAATAGTGCCAGTTGCCATCATACCCGTAATAAACAGGGACGGGGTCAATATACCAAGGGCGTCTGTCGCGGTGCGCCATTCGCGGCATGGTAGCTCTCTGGCCATAGAGCGGCTGGCTGTTGCTCAACGGTTGATGATAGCCCGGCAGGAAGCCGTACCCATGCCAGCGTGACGCCGGCCGCTTATGAGATGACGCAGCCTGCGCGACGACCGACAGCAGCGACAGAACGACAGCAATTGATAGACCCACGAGGCGCACCATGAGCACAGCATAGGCAGTCGGCGGTGGGAAGACCATTCAAATCCCAGTGCAACGTTCTTCGCGGTCTGATGCAGACCTGACAGTCGCGGGTCATGTCCGTTGCAGGGTCATCTGCAGATATCAAGCAAAGTTAACCGAAGTCTGCTTCACGCTGACAGCGGACTCGCTCGCTTGCGAGGGCGCAGCTTGGCCTCACCGGGCAGCACGTGCCGCTTCGCGGCGTCAAGGACTTCTTGGCTCGAGGCCAGCCGCATCGTCCAGCACAGTGCACCAAGTTTGAATCCGAGTTGATCGATCGCGATTGCATCAAAGGTTGTTTGCTCGCACCGACTTGCGTCTTGACCCTGATCAATGACGCAGCCACCCGGCGGTGCTCGGTTTTAGCATGATTGCGATCGAGGGGAGACTCCGATGGCACTAATGTACTTTGCCGAGAACAACTCCGGCAGCGAGCAGCTTTGGATCACCGACGGCTCGGCTTCCGGCGCTCACCTAGTCAAGGTGTTTGCTGGAGGCGCGATCACCGGGCTGACGATGATCGGCGCGCGGGTGTATTTTGTCACCGATGACGGTGTCAACGGAGCAGCACTCTGGGTTTCCGATGGCACAGCAGGCGGTACCATCCCGCTCACGCCGTTCGGCACCGGTTTCGTCAATCTGACCAACGTCAACGGCACGCTGTTCTTTCACGCGCTTGGCGGCCCACTGTGGAAATCTGATGGCACCCCGGCAGGCACGACGGTCATTGCTACGAACCATTCGATTTTCACGAGCGAGCCGCCACTGGTCAACATCAATGCCACGGTCTTCTTCCAGGGCATGGATGCCGCGTCTTTCATTGAGCTATGGAAGTCCGATGGTACTGCGGCCGGGACTACGATCGTCAAGAATCTCCGCTCGCCGTTCTTCCTGACCAACGTCAACGGCACGCTGTTTTTCGCGGCCGACGACGGCACGCACGGCATGGAGCTCTGGAAATCCGATGGGTCCGACGCAGGCACGGTTCTGGTCAAGGACATTGTTCCAGGCAGCGGCTCGGGGATCTCGACATTCATCCCGGGCGCCTTTGCCAATGTCAGTGGTACTTTGTTTTTTGTCGCCCAGAACGGAACGACCAACTTCGTACCGAACTTCGAACTCTGGAAGTCTGACGGCACCGCCGCGGGCACGGTCATGGTCGCAAACGACGTTTTTCCAGAGCTGCTGACTAACATCGGCGGCACGTTGTTCTTCGCGGGCGGCGAACTCTGGAAGTCGGACGGCACTGCCGCCGGTACCGTGATGGTCAAGGACATCAACCCGGGCGTCAACGGCTCGCTGGCGTCGAACTTTACCGACGTCAACGGCACCGTGTTCTTCGCAGCCACGGACGGCATACACGGCCTGGAACTCTGGAAATCGGACGGCACCGACGCGGGCACGACGATGGTTAAGGACATCAACCCGAATAGTGATTCGGGTCCGCAGAACCTGACCAACGTCAATGGCGTCCTTGAGTTCACCGCGTTCGACGGCGCAACGCGAGGCTTGTTCCGCTCCGACGGGACGGCTGCGGGCACAATCGAGATCGCGACCAATGTCGATATCGCGGCGCGGATCGGCTATGCGCCGCAGCCGTCGGTCAACGATATGAATGGCGATGCGCGCAGCGACATCCTGTGGCGCAGCACCACCGGAACTCTCGCCAGCTGGACAATGAATGGTGGCTCCATCACGTCGAGCGGCGCTCTCATTTCGGGCGGCATCGCGGTGGCGCCCGATGCAAGCTGGAGCATCGCCGGTATTTCCGATTTCAACGGCGACGGCAACGCGGACGCGCTCTGGCGCAACAGCGACGGAACGCTCGCGGACTGGCTCATGAACGGCTCGACCATCATGTCCGGCGGCGTGCTGAATGTCGCTGGAACTGCGGTGAAACCCGACGCCACCTGGAGTGTCGTCGGCACCGGTGATTTCGACGGCAACTCGCGAGCCGACATCCTCTGGCGCAAAACGGACGGCACCATTACCGAGTGGAACATGAATGGATCATCGATCCTGGGGGGTGGTGCCGTTTTCTCGAACGGATCGCAGGTGAAGCCCGATTTTATCATGGAGCGTCGCCGGCATCGGCGATTTCAACGGCGACAACCGTAAAGACGTGTTGTGGCGGAACACCGACGGCACCATCGCCGTCTGGACTATGAACGGTTCGACCATTGCCTCGAGCGACGTTCTCGTGGCGGCCGGTGCGCCCGTAAAGCCCGATGCGTCCTGGTTGGTTGCCGGCATCGGCGACTTCAATGCCGACGGTAATTCCGACCTTCTCTGGCGGAACAGCACTGGTGCTCTTGCCGAGTGGCAGATGAACGGGTCGACCATCGCGTCGAGTGGCAGCCCCACGCTTGCGGGGATCGCCGTGACACCCGATGCTACGTGGCACATCATCGAGATCGGCGATTTCAACGGCAACTTCAACTCCGACATTCTCTGGCGCAACGACAATGGCGCTCTGGCGGAGTGGCTGATGAACGGCACCTCGATCACGTCATCGGTGCCCCCGAACCTCGGCGGGGCGTCGGTCAACCCCGATGCCACCTGGATCGCGCAGGCCAAACCGAGAGATTTTAGCTAGCAGGGATCGCACGCGTTCCAGAAGCCAGACCTCGACGGGCAGGCATTAGTCCGTATCGGAGAAATCGAAGAGCGGCTCCGAGATCAACCAGCCAAACACGAACGCCGACGCACGACCAAAACCCAGCGGGCGTCCGCTGCTAACAGCCGCTTTGCTAGCAAACCTCGCAACGGAATGATTTCTCGTCGCCACGCCTCACCTTAAGGACCAAGGCTCTCACAACGGGTCTCTTACCAAATTTGGCTCGATCCGAAAGGTTGCACCGGTTCTACCGAGATCAGGTCTTGTTGCCTCCTGTGAGCTGACGAAGCCCGCGAACATGCCGAGACATTCATCGTGAACCCACCCGAGACGGCAGCGGACGTCGCTCGCTTGAGTACGCGGCCAGCTATTCAATCGCTTCGCCGTCATCCAGTTTGTCGAGCACCGCATCCCAGTAGGACGGGTTCTCAAGCGCCGGATTGAATGCATGGTGCAGCAGCTTGGCCTCACCGGACAGCGCATGCCGCTTCGCGGCGTTCCGGTCGGCGGTGTCGTCGCTGTAGAGACGGCTTTCCTGAAACGTCAGCTTGTCGCCGTTGCGCAGGAAATTCGTGCTGCCCGCATGTGCGAGGCGCGCGAAATGGTGGTGCTCGGTTTCTGCGTGACGTTGGTCGGAGAACGTCCAGAAGCGCTTTTCGCGGTGTGTCTCGCCGTCCCGCATACGGTCGAATTCAATCACCAGCACGTACATGGAGCACCTTCGCAAACTGAGCGCCGGATGGGCAAAATCGCGAGTTGTCACGAAACCCGAGATCGGGTCGACGGTTCTTGATTTGCGTCAACCCTCAATACGCGCCACTATTTGTGCGCCGAAAGCATGAGGTAAGTCAAAATTATTTGGCCGACGTCGGCTAGCGTCATTGCACAATCACCGCGGGCTGCCGCGGCCAATCGATCACCTGCTCTACCTGCTCTGGAGACGCCTGCGATGCTCAAGGATCTTCTCGTCCATGTGCCGACCACCCAGCCGGCGCGGCCGGTCGTTAACTATGCCGCATCGCTTGCCGCGAAGCTCGGCGCCAGGCTCGACGCGCTTGCGTTCGGCTACGAGCCGATCAACGCCGAGCTGACGTTCGAGGGAGCGGCGGCGGTCGCAGCCGTGATGGAGTTGCAACGCGAACGCGCGCTGCAAGAGGCCGAAGCGGCACTCGCGGTGTTCGAGGCCGAAGCCAAACTCCAGGGCATCACCTTTTCCAGCCGCAAGGTTGCGGCCATTCCCGCCGAAGCGGCGGAGACCGCCGGCGCGCTCGCACGACTCTATGACCTCACGATCGTTGCGCAGCCGGATGCCGGAGCATCTGCGCTGTACAACCTGGTGCCGGAGGCCGTGCTGTTCAACTCCGGTCGGCCGATGCTGATGGTGCCGTACATTCAAGAGCGCGCCTTCGAGGCGAAGAGGATCATGATCTGCTGGGACGGCAAGCGTGCGGCCGCGCGCGCCGTGCTCGACGCCATGCCGTTCCTGACCCAGGCCGAGACGGTCGAGGTCATTGCAGTCAACGAAGATACCGAGGCGACCGAGGCGACGGCAGCAGCCTTGGCGACGCATCTTGCGCGCAAGGATATTTCGGCCAAGGCCGAAAATCTCACTGCGGATCGCGGCGAGATCCACAACACGATCCTCTCGGCCGCCGCCGACCGCGGCACGCAGCTGGTCGTGATGGGCGGCTACGGCCATTCGCGGCTGCGCGAGTTCGTGCTTGGCGGTGCGACGCGCGGCATCTTGCAATCGATGACGGTCCCGGTGCTGATGTCGCACTAGCCTGTGTGAGGCACGGGAAACAGACCGACGCGAGATGTCCTGGACGCGAAACCTCCGCTCGGCGCATCTTCCGGCTATTGCGGCTGTCGTATGAGTTTGCGAAGGCTCCGAAGACCGGGAGACGGGGGCTGATCGGGGAATTCCCGTCTCCAGACCGTGAACGAGACCTCACCGACATACAGATCGCCTCGCGAGTCGATGGCGACACCGTGCGGCGCCATGAATGGATCGTTGGCGGGCCCGAGTTGCGTGTTGTCGACGCGGCCGATCAGCGTACCGTCATGCGCGAGAACGCTGAGCCGGGGCCCGATGTTCGGAGCATTCTTGTTGACGGCCATCCCCGGACCAAGCTCGCCGACGTAGCACACCGGACGCTTGCCGCGGGTCATGCATAGTCCGCACGGCCGATGCAGGTTGTTCCACTGCGTTTCGTAGCGGCCGGCTCCGTTGAAAACCTGAATCCTGTGGTTCTCGCGGTCGGCAACATAGACCCAGCCGTCATCGTCGCAGGAGATGTTGTGAACGATGTTGAATTCGCCGGGTCCGGTTCCGGACTCGCCCCACGACATGAGATGCTTGCCATCAGGCGCGTATTTGTGGACCCGTGCGTTGCCGTAGCCGTCGGAGACGAAGATGTCGCCTGACGGCGACAGCGCGGTGTGCGTGCACCGATTGAACGGACGGCCGCTCATGTAGGGAGCGGGCTTGTTCGGCAGCCCGATCTCGAGCAGGACCTTGCCCTCGGGCGTACACTGCCGCACTGTGTGATCGCCATCATCGGTGCAGTAAAGCGTATCGTCAGGGCCGATATGCAGGCCGTGGGCCCGCTTGAACAGGCCCTCTCCCCACGAGCGCAGAAAGCGCCCTTCCCTGTCGAACACGATCATGGGGTGCTCGCCGCGATTGAAGACATAGACGCGGTCCTGACTGTCGACCGCGACCGCGGCTGCATCATCGAGCACCCAGCCGTCGGGGAGTTTCCCCCAGTCCTTGTCCATGACGTAGGTATAGGTCTTGCGGACTTGTGCGTCTGTTTCGGTGGTTGTCATGTCGTTGCGCCTCACCCCGGTGCAGAGTTCACCGTTTTTCAGTACATCAAACTACTCCATTCAATCCTCCAGCCCGAGTTCCCGATTGAGCTCGTCGGTATGCTGCCCAATCGCCGGCGGGTGTGCGGCGTCCGGATAGTCGATGCCGGAGAAACGCACGGGCTGCCGCACTTCGATATAGCCGCCTTCGGTCGGATGTTCGCGCCGCCTGAAGAAACCGCCGGCGTTCAGGTGAGGATCGTCGAGCACCTCGCCGATTTCGTTGGCACGCATAGCGGGCACATGGGCCTCCTTGAGGATTTCAAGCCATTCCGCCGTGGTTTTTTCCGGCAGGATGGTCTCGGCCATCTCGTACATCCCGTTCATGTTCTGGCGCCGGGTCGGCTTGTCCCGAAAGCGTTCCTGCTCAAGAACTTCGGGGTGACCTGCGGCCTGGAAGAAGCGCACCCAGCGGTCGTCCACATAGGGTGCGATCGAGATGTAGCCGTCCTTGGTCTTCATGGGCTGTCGCACCGGATCGAGCTGACGCGCATAGCCCCATTTGCCGGTCGGCGGCACGAAGGTGGCGTCGCAGAGATGCTCGACCATGTTGAAGCTGGTGATCGATTCGAACATCGGCACTTCGACATGCTGTCCTTCGCCGTCCCGGCCTCTGGCGATCAGCGCCGCCATCGTCGCATAAACAGCATGCAACCCGGAAACCTTGTCGGCAAACAGCATCGGCAGATAGCGCGGCCGCGCATTGCCGTCGACGCGAGGCAGCAGCGACACCGCGCCCGACGCGGCCTGGATGACATCGTCATAGGCCTGCAAGCCGGCATAGGGACCGCCGAGCCCGAAGCCGGTGCAGTGAACATAGATAATGTCGGGCCGCAGCTTTCTCACCGCTTCATAGCCAAGGCCCAGACGATCGATCGCGTCGGGCCGAATGTTGTGAATGAACACGTCGCTCGTCTCGAGCAGGCGCTGCACCGCGCGCTTTCCTTTTTCACTCTTCATGTCCCAACTCGCTGAGCGCTTGCCGCGGTTGAGCCGCATATAGACCGGCCCCATCAGCGGCGTCTTCGGCGGTGTGCCGACATTGCGCACCGTGTCGCCCTCGGCCGGCTCGACCTTGATGACGTCGGCACCGAGATCGGCAAGGATCTGCGTGCAGTACGGGCCGAAAACCACTGTCGACATGTCGGTGATGCGGACACCGGCCAGCGGAAGCTTCCTTGTCATTTCCTTCTCCGAGTACGAATGCTTCGTTTCTCTTGCTCTAAACTCTTACCCTCTCACGGGTTCGGTTCTGCTTGGCAACGAATTTCGCAAGTGCGCTCAATGCCGCTTGAAATATTGCACCGCCCGCTCGTGACGTTCGGCGGCGGCGCGCGACTTGAAGGTGCCGAGGTTGCGCCGCTTGCCGGTCTTCGGGTTGATCTTGCGCGAGTACAGCCGGTACCCGCCACTCTTGAGTTTCCTGATCATTGCATTCTCCTGTCCGGGCGACAGACAGATCAAAGCTTCCGGCTGTCGTAGGCCCAATGCAATAGCGCCTGACGCTGTCGCGGCCGACAGGCCGGGTCGCCGGGCTCACAGTTCCGTCTGATTTGCGCGACGTGCCGGCGGATCGCCTTCCAGCGCTTGATCTGGCGCTCGTCCTCTTCAGACAAGCGGCGGCCCATGTAGTAGCGGCAGTACCACTGGAACCAGCCGCGCGGATCGGCGGGATGGATCCAGCCCTTGTCGCGCCACACCGACAGCGGCTGGCTGGCGTTCACACGAAAGAGATTCAGCGAGCAATCGCGATGCTTCTGCGCGAGCCTGGCCCTTGTGAACCAGTTCGCCGGAAATTCCTTGCGGCAGTCGGTCATGTACTTCCCGCAGAACACGCCGAGCGCCAGCATTTGTCTCGGCGTGAGTTCCGGACGGAAGTCCGGATGGAAGTTCCGGCCGATGGGTGCGACTAAAGTATAGCGATAGCCGCGCTGCATCTTGTCGTTGACCAGGACCTGCTTGAATCGCTTTGCCATGTGAACAGCGTAGCGGCTTTGCCCGATCGCGAAAGAGCTGCGATCTGCACACGCAATCGCAGCGCAACAATCTCGCTGGACGGCGACGCGCTTGGATCACGATTGCAGGTTGGATAACCTGATACCGCCAAGGGCCGACAAGAGCCCGAGTCGCAAGGGGACTGGAAACGGGATGGGAGAGTTCAATGTCGACAACAACAGTCGATTCCGGCGCGCTATCCGACGCTGATCACAGCGCGCAACTTCGCAAGGCGGTCATCGCCTCGACAATCGGCACCACGATCGAGTGGTACGATTTCTTCATCTACGGCACCGCCGCCGGCCTCGTCTTTGGCAAGCAGTTTTTTCCAAACGAAGATCCGCTGACCGGCGTGCTGCTTGCCTTCGGTACCTATTTCGTCGGCTTTGTCGGCCGGCCGATCGGGGCTGCGATCTTCGGTCACTACGGCGACCGCATCGGCCGCAAGGCCACGCTGATCGCCACGCTGCTGCTGATGGGCATCGCGACGTTTCTGATCGCCTTCGTGCCGACCTACGCATCAATCGGCATCTGGGGCGCTATCATCCTGACGGTGCTGCGCCTGATCCAGGGCATTGGGGTTGGCGGCGAATGGGGGGGCTCCGTGCTACTCGCGATGGAGTGGTCGCGCACCCACGGCCAGCGCGGCCTGGTTGCATCGTGGCCGCAATTCGGCGTGCCATGCGGCCTGTTCCTGTCGAACCTCGCAATCCTTGCCTTCAGTACGTGGTACGGCGACGCGTTCGCCACCTGGGGCTGGCGGATTCCGTTCGCGCTCTCGATCATCCTGGTCGCGGTCGGCCTGTGGATTCGCCTTGGCATCCTCGAGACGCCGGTGTTCGCGCAGCTCATCAAGGATGACCGGATCGAGAAGGCCCCGCTGATCGAAGTGCTCAAGCGGCAGCCGAAGGAAATCATCCTGTCGGCGTTGATCCGGATGTCTGAGCAGGCGCCATTCTATATCTTCACGGCGTTCATATTCGCTTATGCGGTGGGCACGCTGAAGATGTCCCGCGACCTGATCCTGACTGCGGTGCTGGTCGCCGCGTGCGTGTCGTTCGTCACCATTCCGCTGTCGGGGCATATCTCCGATCGCATCGGCCGCAGGAATATGTACATCGCCGGCGTCGTCGTGACCGGCCTGTTCGGCTTCCTGTACTTCGGCATGGTTGACACCGCGATCCCGTCGGCCGTGTTCATCGCGATCGTGCTGTCATTGATTCCGCACGACATGCAGTACGGCCCGCAGGCGGCGTTGATCGCGGAAGCCTTCACGCCGCGGCTGCGTTACAGCGGCGCGTCGCTCGGCTACCAGATGGCGTCGATCATCGCCGGCGGGCCGGCACCGCTGATCGCAACCGCGCTGTTTGCGGCCTATCACTCCGGCTATGCGATTGCGATCTACATCGCTGGTTGCGCGGTGATCAGCTTGGTCGCGGTGATGTTCATGCCTGACTACACCGGCCAGAACATTTCCGCCGAATACGACGACTGACAGCGACGCGACCGATCGAACAAGGGGCTGAAGCGAGAGCTTCAGCCCCTTGTCGTTTCGCGCGTCTCCAGATCCGGACTGTCGGCAAATCCCTGCAGCAGCAGCGACACGGTCTCTGCGCCCGCCATGCGATCGACGGCGATGCGCTGATAGGCTTCGGAACTCTCCCATTCACGAAACGCCGCTTCGTCGGGAAACCAGATCAGCACCACCTTGTCATGCTGCCAGGCGCCTTCGAGCACCCGCGGCGCTTCGTCGGCCACCAACAGCCGCCCCTTGAAGGGGCGCATCACTTCGAAGAACTGCGCCTGGTAGCGCCGGTAGGCGGCCACATCCCTGAACTTGAGTTGCGCCAGTACGTAGCAGCTCATCGCCGACCTCTCTTTTGACTATTTCGAATATATCAACTCTTGAGACTTGTCTATTTCGTTTATTTCGAATAATCGTCAGGTGGGAGCATCCGGAATGGCAGTTTCAGCCGAATCCAGCGTGATTGCTGCGCCCAGTGCCGAGGAAACCGGGTTGGCGCTGGCCGCGTCGCACGCGCTCGCCTCCGGCGGGTCTCGCAAGGGCCGGGCTTCGATCTCGTTCGGGGGTGATGCGGCTTCGCCCCTACCCGACGCCGCGTTCCGCCTGCTGGTCGAGATCCTCAACCAGATGGCGCGTGGCCATGTCGTCACGGTCTCGGCGATCGAAGCCGAACTCACGACGCAGCAGGCGGCCGAGTTGCTCGGCGTTTCGCGCCCGCACCTCGTCAAGCTCCTGGAGCAGGGCGTGCTGCCATTCCGCAAAGTCGGCGCGCACCGGCGCGTCAAATTCTCCGACCTCGCCGCCTATCGCTCCGGCGGCGCGTCCAACAACAACGAGCCCTTCATGAAGCTGGATTCGATCGATGACGCCATTCGCGCAATCGCCAATGGCGAGATGATCATTGTGGTCGACGACGACGACCGCGAGAACGAGGGCGACCTCATCCTGGCCGCGTCGAAGGCGACGCCGCAGCAGGTCGCGTTCATGGTGCGTCACACCAGCGGCATCCTGTGTGCGCCGCTCACCGCCGAGCGCGCCAAGGAGCTCAACCTCGAGCCGATGGTGCGCGACAACAATGCTCCTTTGCGCACGGCATTCACGGTTTCGGTCGACTATCGCGAGGGCCTGACCACCGGCATCTCGGCCGATGAGCGCACCAACACGGTGCGCGCGCTTGCCAACGGCAACGTCATCGCGTCGGATTTCGTGCGGCCCGGCCACGTCTTCCCGCTGATCGCCCATGAGGGCGGCGTGCTCTTGCGCTCGGGCCACACCGAGGCTGCGACCGACTTGACGACGCTGGCCGGTCTGCCCGCCGTCGGCCTGCTCGGCGAGCTCGTCAACGACGACGGCAGCGTCAAGCGCCTGCCTGAGCTGATCGCCTTCGGCAAGGAGCACAAGCTGAAGATCGTCTCGATCGCCGACCTGATCGCCTACCGCCGCACCCGCGAACGGCTGGTCGAGCGCGTGCAAGAATTCGAGATCGACACCGAGATCGGCCCGGCTCGCGCCATCGCCTACGCCACCCCGTTCGACAGCGTGCAACACCTCGCGCTGATCTTCGGCGACGTCGCGCGTGCCAAGGCGCCGCCGGTCCGCATCCATCGCCAGGAGATCGTCAACGACGTGTTCGCGCGCCGCAAGAGCGGCGAGACGCTGATTTCGCTGGCGCTGGCCGAGATCAAGAAACAGGGCGCGGGCGTCGTGGTCTACCTGCGCGAAGGCGCCGCCGGCGTGCAGCCGGCGCCGCACGGAACGCGCAGCGGACGTAGCGAGAAGCCGACCGCAAGCGAGAGCAAGCGCGAGCGGATGTGGCGCGAGGTCGGCATCGGCGCACAGATCCTGAAGGATCTTGGCCTGCAGTCGATCACGCTGCTGTCCCCGCACAAGCTCGACTATGTCGGGCTCGCCGGCTTCGACATCGAGATCGCGGCGACGCAGCTCATCGGCGATGAAGCGCGGCAGCCGGTTTCGGCGCGCGGCTGAGCGGACTTGGGCCTCAACCGCCGCGCAGCACGCGGGCTGCCGCAACCGCCGTCTCCTCGCCGATCCAGTTGCCGTGCAAGGGATCGCTCGCCCCCTGCGCGCGCTCGATTTCGGCGAGTGCCTCGTGGCGCAACTGCCGCTTGATCCTGCCGTAGCTTTGCCGTGGCGCTGCCGCGAACTCGCGCGCCAGCGCCTTGCTTCGCGCAAGTACCTGGCCGGCCGTCTGCAACTCGTCGACAATGCCGAGCGCCAGCGCGCGGGAGGGATCATGGTTCTTGCCGCCGAGCACAAGCTCGCGCTTTGTGGCCGCCGGCAACTCCGCCTTCACGACCGCCATCGCGGCGACCGGAAACGGCACGCCTGCGCGCACCTCGGTGAGGCCGAACAGTGCTCCCTCGCTGACCGCGACCCGGATGTCGCAGGCGAGCGCAAGGACCAGCCCTCCGGCGATCGCATGGCCGTTGACGGCCGCAACGGTCGGGATCGGTAATGCGTAGAGCCGGTACAGCGCCTGATTGAGAACCCGCAACAGCTCGTTCTGCTGCACGCGACCATAGGTCGGCACCAGCTTTAGATCGAGGCCTGCGGAAAACGCCTTTCCCGCCCCGGTCAGCACCATCGCGGCAACATCGGCTCGCTGCTCGATCTCGTTCAACGTCCGCCCCAACTGCTCGAGCAAGGCGATGTCGATCGCATTGGCCGGCGGCCGCCGCATCGAGACAATGGCGATCCCCTCCTCCACATCGGTCGCAATCCAGCTCTGCATCATCGTTCTCCCGGTTGACCGTCCGGCCCCTTCTCCATAATATACTTCACATATGAACTATTGGCAAATCGAGCTGTTCGGAGAAGCCAAACAAATGACAAACCCTGCGACCTACATCCGCACCGGTCCGATCGCGCGGATCGTGCTCGATGACGGCAAGGTCAACGTGATGTCGGTCGCCATGCTGACCGCGCTGCACGAGGCGTTCGACCAGGCCGCACAGGATGGCGCCACCGTTATCCTGACCGGCCGTGGCAAGACCTTCTCGGCCGGATTTGACCTCAAGGTGTTTTCCGATGGCAGCGCCAACGAGAACTACGCCATGCTGAAATCAGGCGCCGAGCTGGCGTACCGGCTGCTCTCGTTTCCGACGCCCGTCGTTGCCGCGTGCAACGGCCATGCCTTGCCGATGGGCGCGTTTCTGTTGATGTCCTCCGATGTCCGTATTGCGGCCGAGGACACTTACGGCATCGGCATG
Organism: uncultured Alphaproteobacteria bacterium; assembly: GCA_963763485.1. Lineage (GTDB taxonomy): Bacteria > Pseudomonadota > Alphaproteobacteria > Rhizobiales > Xanthobacteraceae > CAWCKS01. The sequence goes on from CAVXOW010000006.1 coordinate 1,139,172, forward strand.
AATGAGGTCGCGATCAAGCTGACGGTGCCGCGATTTGCCGTCGAGGTCGCGCGGGCGCGGCTGACCCCGGCCTATTTCAACCGCGCGCTGACCACGGGCCAAATGTTCACCCCGTCTGAGGCTGCCGCTGCCGGCTTTGTCGACTGGACGGTGCCCGCTTCCGAGCTTGACGCGGTGGCAACGCGCACGGCCGAGGCGTTGTGCAAGATCGACCTGGCTTCGCATCATGCAACCAAGCTCCGGGCGCGCGAACCCGCGCTGAAGGCGATCCGCGCCGCGATCGATAGCGACATCACGCTTGCTCTCGCGGAGCAGCGCGTCGCAGCACGAAAAGCTGCCGCCTGAGGCGCGTCAAAACCGCTGCAGGATTTCGTTGAGGAACCGTGCGACCGTTGCGATCTCGCGGTCCGAAAACTCCTGCATCAGGCGCGCGTTGAGCTTTGCCAGGATCGGCCGCGCCGCGACAGCCTTGGACAACCCGAGCGGCGTCGCATAGACATGCGCGACGCGGCCGTCCTGTTCGGAGAGTTCGCGGCGGACCAGCCCGGCCTCTTCCATCCGGCCGATCAGGGCGGTGATCGCCGAGGCGTTGATCCCCATTGCGTCGCTGATGTCCTTCAGCATCGCGCCCGGGTGCTGCTCCAGCATCCACAGGACACCGAGCTGGGTGTTGCTGACGCCGAGCGCATCCTTGTAGGCCGCATCGGTCGATTTCATCAGCCGATGCTGGGCGATCGACATCAGGTGAAACAGGCGCGGGCGCGGCTTCTTCGACGGCATTGGATGGGTGGCGGCGGGGCAAGTGATGCGCAGGAGCGGGTCGGAGTTAGAGCATATCGCGCACGCGGTTGAAACCTGAGAGTTGTCGACAGGCAGATTTTGCAGTCGAAGAACGACGGTCTATTTTGTGCAGGATATGTTGAGAGGCCCCGCGGTATGCACGTCCTGAAAGAGACCCATCTCGACTTCCTTGGTCCGAGAAAAGTCGGCAAGGTGCGCGACATCTACGAGCAGCCGGATCGGCTGATTCTCGTGACCACCGACCGGCACTCGTCGTTCGACCGCATCATTGCCCACGTGCCGCACAAGGGCCAGGTGCTGAACGAGATCAGCGCGTTCTGGTTCGGCAAGACCACAGATATCGTGGCGAACCATGTCATCGCCGTTCCCGATCCGAACGTCACCGTGGGCCGGAAGTGCAAGGTGATTCCGGTCGAGGCCGTGGTGCGTGGCTACATCACCGGCGTCACCGACACCTCGCTGTGGACGCATTACAGCAGGGGGCGCCGCGACTTCGGCAACTTCGCGCTGCCCGATGGGCTGAAGAAAAATCAGCGGCTCGACAGGCCCGTGTTCACGCCGTCGACCAAGCAGGACACTCATGACCGCACCATGTCGCCGCAGGAGATCGTCGCCGAAGGCTTTGCCACGCGCGAGCTGATCGACAAGATCGAACGCACCGCGCTTGCACTTTACGCTCGCGGTGCGGAGATCGCGGCGGCCCAGGGCCTGATCCTGGTCGATACCAAGTACGAGTTCGGCCTCGACGACAAAGACGAGTTGGTGCTGATCGACGAGATCCACACGCCAAACTCCTCGCGCTACTGGCAGGCCGACAGCTTCGAGAGCCGCTTCCGCGCCAGCCAGGAGCCGGATTATTTCGACAAGGAATTTTTGCGGCTGTGGTTCAAGGAGCACTCCGATCCGTACAAGGACGCGGTGCTGCCGGAGGCCCCGGCCGAACTTGTCGAAGAGCTGTCGCGGCGTTACGTGCGCATGTACGAGCAGATCACCGGTGCGCGGTTCGTGCCCGCCGAGCAGCCGGCGGAGCCGCGGATCGCCCGCGCGCTGCGGCGTTACGCCGGCGCGGCTTAGGAACTGCCCCTGCAGGCCCGCCAGCCCCGCCTGCGGATTCCGCTTGATTCCAATATAATGGACGCTACGATACATATATGGGAATGGTCCAGCCGATCGCTGATGATATCGACCAGCGCCTCGGCGCGCGCATTCGTGACCTGCGCGCGGGGCGCGGGCTGACGCTCGACGGTCTCGCCGAAGCCGCGGGCGTCAGCCGCGCCATGCTGTCGCGGATCGAGCGCGGCGAGTCCTCACCGACCGCGCAGCTCCTGAACAAGGTGTGCGACGGACTCGGCATCACGCTCTCCTCCTTGTTCGCCGAGCCGGCCGCGAGCCCGCTGGCGCGCCACCGGGATCAGCCGACCTGGCGCGATCCAGCGACGCGCTATCTTCGCCGCAGCGTGTCGCCATCAGGCACGGGATCGCCGGTCGATATCATCGAGGTCGAATTTCCGCCGGGCGCGCGGGTGGCGTTCGATCGCCAGCGCTCGAACGAGGGCGATCAGCACATCTGGGTGCTCGACGGCACGCTGCAGATGCAGGTCGGTGACGATACCTTTCGGCTCGAGTGCGGCGACTGCCTGATGATGCGGTTCGACCAGCCGATCGTGTTCCACAATCCGACCAAACGCACTGTTCGCTACGCTGTCGTCATCCATAACGGCACGGCGGTGCGATGACCGATCGTGAGGATGACAGGACGGATGTTATCACCGGTCACAATGGCGGCCCGCCACTCGACGAGCATCGCCCGGAATGGGGCGACGGCATCGGCACCTGGTTCTACTGGAAGGCCGCGCACAATCGCGTCTGGAAGAACGTCTCGCGGGACGTCGCCCTGTTCCGGCTCAAGAAAGCCGAGCGGCTCGGCCTGACCTATGAGGAATACACGCTCGAAATTCTCGAGCGTGGCCGCTATCTGCAGGTCGAAGACCACGAGCGCATCGCAGCGATCAAGAAGGCGCGCAAGTCGAAGACGCTTTAGTGCGCGGTCCAGCCGCCGTCGATCGACCAGGCCGCGCCGCGAATCTCAACCGCTGCGTCACCGCACAGGAACAGCGCGACCTCGGCGATCTGCTCCGGCGTCAGAGCCTTCCCTGACGGCATGAAGTCGCCAACGATCTCGCGCTCCGCGGCCTCGAGCGATATCGACTTCGCCGTCGCCAGCTCCTGCACGCGCTTTCTCATATGCGGTGCCAGCACGAAGCCGGGGCAGATCGCGTTGCAGGTGACGGCGCTGTCCGCCGTCTCCAGCGCCACCGCCTTGGTGAGACCGACCAGCCCGAACTTCGAGGCGATGTAGGAGACGCGGTCGGTGCCGGCGACCAGGCCATAGGCGGACGAAATATTGATGATACGGCCGAAATTGCGCTTGCGCATCTGCGGCAGCACGGCTCGGATGGTGTGGAAGGGAGCGCTCAAGTTCACCGCCATCACGTTATCCCACTGCTCCGGCGGATGGGTTTCGATCGGTGCGACGTGGGTCGCGCCGGCATTGTTGACGAGGATGTCGACATGGCCGAGGGCTGCAGTGGCAGCCTCGATCAGCTGCACGGCGTCCGCCGGGCGGCTCAGGTCGGCGTCGATCGTGATGGCGCGTACGCCATACTCGGCTTCCAGCGAAGCGCGAAATCGCTCGGTCTTCGTGGGATCGCCGAGGCCGTTGACGACAACAGACGCCTTCTCCCGCGCAAGCGCTTTTGCGATCGCTCGCCCGATACCACCCGTCGATCCGGTGACGATGGCGACCTTCCCTGCCAAACTCATTTTCTTATTCTCCGTTGCTGTGCAGCAGCCCGATTGAACGGCACGCCGGCACACGTGGTCAAGACGGCTAGCATGCGCCGCGATGGCTGTTAGACTGCCGAAAAATCTCGTTTGGGTCCGGAAACGCAAAGGTAGCGTATGAGTGAGCCGTCTGATCTGATCGCACGTGCCCGCGCGCTGAAACCCCTGATTACCGGCGAAGCCGACGAGATCGAGCGAAACCGGCGGTTGACCCAGCCGGTGGTGTCGGCCCTGATCGAAAACGGGCTCTACCGCATGATGTTGCCGCGCTCGCTCGGCGGCAGCGAAGTTCCGCTTGCGACCTTCATGCAGGTGCTCGAGGAGGTCGCGAAGGCCGATGCCAGTACGGCGTGGTGTCTCGGCCAGTGCTCGGTCTGCGCCATGGTGTCGGCCTATCTCGATCACGACGCCGCGAAAAAGATCTTCGCCACGCCAACCGACATCCTCGCCTGGGGCTCGATCGGCGGTGAAGTGCACGCCGTCCCCGGAGGCTATCGCGCCACCGGGCGCTGGGAGTTCGCAAGCGGCGTGCGGCAGGCGAGCTGGATCGGTGCGCATGTGTTCGTCGTCGAAGCCGACGGCACAAGACGACGCAAGCGCGACGGCGCGCCGGAGGTCCGCACCATCCTGTTCCCGGTGAGCAGCGCCACGCTGTATGACGTGTGGAACGTGATTGGCCTGAAGGGCACCGGCACCGACAGCTACTCGGTCGACAATCTCTTCATCAGCGAAAATTTTGCCGCACTGCGCGACGAGCCCTCGGCGCTGCGCGAGCAAGGCTCGCTCTATCGGATACCGAGCATGTTCGTCTACGCGATGGGCTTCGCCGCGGTGTCGCTCGGTGTCGCGCGCGCGACGCTCGATGCGTTCGGCGATCTGGCGCGCGGCAAGACCTCGTTCGGCTTGAAGCCGATGCGTGAGAACAATGCGGTGCAGGCCCAGCTCGGCCGCAACGAAGGCAACCTGCGCGCGGCGCGCGCCTATCTTTATGCGACCGCAGCCGAGGTCTGGCACGACGTCGCCTGGGTCGGCGAGCGCACCGCCGGCCAGTTCACCAACGATCACAAAAACGCGTTGCGGCTCGCGTCGACCTGGACCATCCACCAGGCAGCCGCGGTGGTCGATGCCGCCTACCACCTCGCAGGTTCCTCGGCGGTGTTTCAGTCCGGCCAATTCGAGCGCCGCTTCCGCGACATGCACGCCATCGCCCAGCAGCTGCAAGGCCGCGACGTGCACTACGAGACGGTCGGGCAGTCGATCCTCGGTGGCGAGGCGAATGCACCGGGGAGCAATTAGAGCGCATGAGATCAGGTTAGCTCACGTGATCCGTCACCCTGAGGTGGCCGCGCGTAGCGCGGCCCTCGAAGGGCGGCGGCCCGGGCCGCTCATCCTTCGAGGCTCGCAAGAGCTCGCACCTCAGGATGACGGGGAGAAGTCCACCTCAATCTAAGATCATCAGGCTCTGGAACTCTGCTCAAGCCGACTGCCCGACCGGATGCAGCACGCAGCCGGTGATCTTCCAGCTGCCGTCGGCCTGCTGCTCCAGCGTATAGAGCGCGTCCCACGGATTGCCGTCGGAGTCGATGATACGCACGGTCTGTGCAATCTTGCCCTCGCCGGCGCGGCCTACGCCAAACTCGAAGCTCTTGTGCCGATAGACCGGAGCATAGCCGCGGCGGACCATCGCCATGAACTCGTCGGCGTCCGGGAACATCGCGTGGATCGCCGGCGCGGCATAGGAATAAGCCGCAGCGGCATCGTCGTGCGCAAATGCCTGCTCCTGCGAGCGAATGATGGTCTGCGCGGCGGTAACGTCATCGCCGGCCCGCGCCGGAGCGATGAGGCTGATCAACACGGCAACAAAGAGAACGAAGGCTCGCATCGGCGCGCTCCAGGCTTGATCCTAGCAGCTACGGATCGCGGCTGCGATCCGTTTCGCGATGCCTGAGAAAATGGTGACCTTGGGTCGAACCGGAATATTCCGGTCTAGCCCTGCAGCGGCGTCCCATCGAGCTGCTCGAGCGGCAGATCAAGATGCTTCAGCGCCGATGGTGCGAGATCGATGATGCGGGTCGTTCGGGTTACCACGCCGCCCGCGTGAAATCCCTGCCCCACGGCAATCAGCGTCGGATTGGTTTCGTAGCGGCCGAGCCCGCCATGCATGCCGCAGTCGCGGCGGACTTCGTCCTCGTCTTCGGAAAAACGAACCGCGTAGGCGGTCAGGCCGGGAACGCCGTTGCGATTGCGGCCTACGCTCTTGGCCATATCGAGCGCCAGCATGTCGACCGCCGGCGCCTGGCCAAGCTCCGCAAGATCTTCGCCCTTGATGATGCGCCCGACCCAGGATTGCTCGGCAAGCCAGGCAGCAACTTCATCGCGGCGCGACAGCGCGCCGCCGCCGAAATGGATGAAGGCCGACGAGCCCGATGGCGCGACCACAAGCTCCGGGCTGTCGAGCTCGCGCTTGAAGCCCGCGTCGAACAGCCGCCGCTCGATCGGAATGGTTTCAGTCACCAACTCATGGCCGTGATCGGAGCCGACAAACAACAGCACGTCGTGGCCGCGATCGCGCAGCCGTTCGACCGCCTCTGCCACCGCTCCGACATGCGCGTCCGCCTCGCCCACGGCCGTGAGATGCTCGCCGGAGCCGAGCGGATAGGCGTGCATGGTCTTGTCCGGATCGGACAACCACAGCGTCGCAACCGACGGCGGCCGCTCCAGCAGGACATTGACGAACCGCTGCGCCATCACTGCGTCACCGACACTGCCCGGCGGCGCCGCGACGGTCTCGCCCAGCGGCACGCCGCCCGGCCGATAACTCAGTTCGCGATGGTGCAACTCGCCATGCCGCGCAGCATCGTGAAAGTAAGCGGCGCCAGGCGAGACGTTGGAGCACAGCACCGCGCCGTGCCGCGCAGCGGTCCGCTCGGCCAGCGCACGCCGCAGCAGCAGCCGGCCGAAATGATGGCGATAGGCGTCGTAGAATTCGGGCTTGCCGGCATCGTGAACCTCGTGGCCGCCGTCGATCGGCAGCGCCATGGTGTTGCCGCGCAGGCCGTGCGAGATCGGCCAGCTGCCGGTCGCGATCGATGCGGATGATGCGCGCGTCGCCGAGGGAAAGATACCGCGATGATCGGCGAACCAGGTGCCGGCCCTGCGTAAGCGCGCCATGTTCGGCGTGGTTTCGTCCGAGACGAAATCCGGCCGGTGACCGTCGCAGATCACGGTAACGACGACTTTGTGCGGCATTAGTGTCCTCCGTGCTGCGCGCTCGAAGCGTTGGCATCGCTCACGGCGCGCGCCAGCGTCAGCAGCGCGCGGTTGAGCGGCGTCGCGATGCTGTATTTCTCGCCGGCCGCGACGATCGCGCCGGTCAGCGCCTCGATCTCGAGCGGGCGGCCGGCCAGCGTATCGAAGTACATCGAGGTGCCGGCCTCCGGCGGATAGGTGTAGAGCGTCTTCAGCGTCTGCTCGGCCTCATCTGGCGCAAGGCGCGCGCCGTCGGCACTCGCGACCGCGATCGCCTCGGCGAGCACGTCGAGCGCCAATTTGCGCACGTCGCTTCGCCGCAGCACGCCCTGGCGCTGACGCGTCAGCGCCGTGATCGGGTTGACGACGACGTTGATCAGCAGCTTGCGCCAGATCAGCGTCTTGAAGTCGCCGCTCAACAGCACCGTGATCGGCGTGCCGGCGAGTAGCTGCACAAAGCTGCGTCCGAGTTCGTCGTCCGCCACGGCGACATCGTGTTCGGATACGTGGCGAAACCGCACCCGGTCGTCGGCGAGCCGCTCGCCGTTGTAGTAGACGATCACCGGAAACGCGGCGGCGCCGTTCGCAAACGGCGCGACACGTTCGACATGGCCGATGCCGTTTTGCAGCACCGCGACCCGGGTGGTCGGCCGACAGAGCTTTTGCAGCCACGGCCCGGCCGAGGCGGTCTCGTGCGCCTTGGTGCACAACAAGACCCAGTCGACGGGCTGCGCGTCCGCCGGATCGGTCAGCGTCTGCAAGGGCAAATCGACGGCGCCGCGATCGTGCTCCAGCGTCAGCCGCGCGACGGGCCGCCGCGCGCAGATCGTGACGTCGTGACGGCCGGCGTGCTGCAGCCAGGCGGCTGCAATGCCACCGACCCGGCCGAGGCCGACCACGGCAACGGTCGACCGGGCGTCGCCCGTCGATCCCCGATCTTCCGCCGATTGCGATGATAACGCGGCCATGCTGCTCCCGAAATACACCAAACGATGATTTCCCAATCAACTATAGCGCAACGGATTCATCGAACAAATGAACCGCTCGCCGACGACCGGCCACAAAGTCACGATGGGTGTGTCGCCTGAGCCTGCATCGTTGCCGGGTCGCCGCTGGTTGAAGGTGGGCGGCCTGACCGCTGGCCTGCTAATGTTCTCGGGACTTGTCTTCCTTGCGCCCATCCTGTGGCTCACCTGGCTCGATCCCTTTGGCGGGCTACCGCACCCGAGCGACGGTCGATTGATCGCGCAATTTGCAAGGCACCGCGGCGAACTCGAGCAGGTCGCCGCGATGGCGCGCGAAGACGAAAAGCCGCGACGGCTGGCGCCGGACTTCATGCGGCCCGAAACTCCCGCCGATGCCGACCTTGGCGGCGAGCGGATCGAAGCCTATCGCCGGTTGTTGGCAAGCACCGGCATAGCGCATGGCATCCTGAACGGCGACAACGAGGTCTGGTTCCTGGTCTCAACGCGCGGCCTCTCGATCTCCGGCAGCGCCAAGGGATTTATCCGTTGCGAGCAACCCGACCCCGATGCCCGGATAGTCACGTCCGACCTTGATCGTGAGCGGTCCCACCGCACGGCGAACTCGTCATGCGCCATATCGAGGGCCCATGGTGGCTGATGCTGGATACGCGATGACACGATTGGCTCGGCTTGCGACCGTTCTGCTGATTGGCGTTGCGGCGCTCTGCTGTTCGCCATCGCGGGCTCGCGACACAGCTGTAGCGGTCACGCCGCGGTTGACCGCAAAAGGTCTGGCCGCAGTCCGCCTCGGCATGAGCATCGCCGCCGCCGAGCGCGCATTGCATGCGAAGCTCGGCCGCCTCTCCCGCTCGTCCCACGGCTTCGCGAGCGAGCCGGAATCGAGCGAAAGCTGCTGGCTGTGGCGCCAGCGCGACGGACAGAACTCGAACATCAGCTACATGACCGAGCGTGGCCGGATCGTGCGCATCGACGTCTCTGCATCGACCACCGCGGCAGCATCGACCCTGACAACGCGCGGCATCGGCGTGGGCAGCGCGCTCAGCGACGTCGAGAAAGCCTATGGCGCGGATCTCCAGCTCGAGCCGCACCCGCTTGAAGAAGGAACGCAATGGGCCGTCGTGGAGCGCGATGGCATGGCGGGCGTCCGCATTGAGGTTCGAGGCGGCGCGGTCAGTGCCATGTTCACAGCCGAAGGCGCCGCTCTCGACTATTCCGAAGGCTGCTCCTGATTGCAGGCGAGCGCGCTCACGCCGCGGCAAGCCGGCAGCGCGCGCCGAGCATCGCCTGCAGATCCGCGCGCTCGCCGTTTGCCAGCGCGCGGAAGCGCCGCGGCGGCATGCCGGTGGCGCGACGGAAGGTGCGGATGAAATGCGAAAGATCGTCGAACCCGACGTCGAACGCGATCGTCGTGATCGGCATCTCCCGCTCTCCCAATCGCCGTGCCGCGTCCGCCAGCCGGCAGCGGATCAGGTACTGATGCGGCGTCAGCCCGAGCGTGCGCGTAAAGGTGCGCAGGAAATGAAACGGGCTCAGCCCTGCCCACGACGCCATCGCTTCCAGCGCGAGCCGCTTGCGCGACTCGCTGTCGATCCGCGCCGCCGTCTCGATAATGCGCCGGCGCACCCGCCCCTGCGCTACTGGCGTTGCCTGCCGTTTCCCGGCCACCACGCCAAGGAAGCCAGACACCAGCAGCGCGCCGGCCTCCCCGAGCGACAGATCGTTGCGGCGTGCGGCCGCGCCCTGCGCGAGTTCGCCAAGCGGCATCAGTTCGGCCAGCGGCGGCAGCACTCCGGCGCGCCACGCTGCGGCGTCGCCCTCGACCGCATCGGCGATCTCCGGTGCAAAGCTGAACGACAGGCACTCGTCGCCACAAATGTGATGCTCGTGCGTGCAGACGTATTCGTCGCCGGGGAAACCGATGAACAGCGAGCCGGGCACAAGGTCGAACGATTGCCCTTGCGTATAGCAGCCAAAACTGCCCTTGCGGACATAGGCCAGCGAGAACCAGGTGTGGTGTTCGACGAATGGCTGGTCCGCTGGCGTCGCCGTGCAGCGATAGTCGATCACCGAGAGCGACGAGGTTTCGAACAGGGCCGTGGCGGGCATTTGGCAAAAGTCTCGCGGCAAGAAACTCGAAGGGCGGCTCGATCGGGAGTGTCGGCAGACAGCGTGTCAAGATTCGTCAGCACGATGGCACCTTTGCATTCGGAAAGGACTGGCTTTCCGCGCCGATCGTGCTCAAATCGAACCCATGGCGAGCAAGAGCAATACCCGGATCGCGCGCGATGCGCGGCTCACGGCCGAGGCCGATTTTGCGACCTGGCTGATGATGGCCAAGCTCGGGAGTTACGACGACCTGCCAAAGGAGGCGCAGGCCTTCCTGGCGCAATATCGGGAGCGCCTGAAAACCGCGAGCGAGAAGGACGCCGCGGCGGCGACCATCGACGCCATCTATGCGGCATACTACGCCCAGCGCGGCGGCAAGGGCGCACCGCCGCCGGTCACTGCGCCGGAACCGGTGTCGACAGCCAATTCGGACAATATCGTGCGGCTGCAGGACGCCCGCCGCGCCCGGGCCACCCGGGCGGCGGAGCCAGCCGGCAGGCCAAAAGGCCAGCGCCGCATGCCGGTGCTGCTGATTTTCATCGGCCTCGTCGCCATCGTGGTCGCCATCAGGTTTCTGATGGGCGGCGTCGGCCAGTAGCGCCGGGCCGGCCTTTCCGCGGATTCGCCCCGATTGCGCTAAATCAAGGAGTACACGCCTCGCGTGAGCTAAGAAAATTCATGCCGAGCGGTCCAGATCTGGTCTGGATGCTGTTCCGGCAGGCGGGGATTTCCGGACTCCTAGGCACTCCGGCGCCCCGCCCTTATTCCTTGATGCCGATCGACCATGTCCGATGACCGAAAAAATGTGTCTGCTGCGTGCCGATGAATGCGAGCGCCGCGCCAGTGCAGCCAGCGACAAGCAGCTGAAAGCCGAGTGGTCGCAGCTGTCGATCGAATGGCATTACCTCGCAACCTGCTTGGGCCGTCAGGGGCCGGACGACATCGTCGTGGCTGACCGCCGCATCCAACCGGCTCAAGTCTGAAGCAACGCCACCGAGCCGAGTCCACCATCCGCGCAGATCGAGACGATGGCGCGGCTGCCCTTCGGCATCGCCGCGAGTTCTTTCACCGCCTGGCCCAGGATGCGCGCTCCCGTTGCGGCAAAGGGATGACCGAGCGCGACGCTGCCGCCATTCGGATTCATCCGCTCGACCGGGAATGTTCCGAAGGTGTGTTCGACGCCGGCCTTGGCGCGGACGAAATCCGCATCGCCAAGCGCCTTGATGTGACAGAGCACCTGCGCCGAGAACGCCTCGTGGATTTCCCACAGCGCGATGTCATTGAAGGCGAGGCCTTGCCGCGCCAGCAGGCGCGGGATCGCCGACACCGGCGCCATCAGCAGACCTTCCGTGAACACATCGACCGCGGCGATCTCGAAATCGACCAGTTTTGCCCGCGGCATCGTCGCCGGTAGCCGCGCAAGACCTTCCTCGGTCGCGACGAAGATTCCAGCAGCGCCGTCAGTTAGCGGCGATGAGTTGCCGGCGGTTAGCGAGCCGCGGCCGCTGGTGCGGTCGAATGCCGGCCGGAGCCTGGCCAGCCTCTCCAGCGAGGTGTCGCGGCGTGGAAAGTGATCCTTGGTGACACCATCGACAGGGATGACGAGGTCGGCGAAGAAGCCACGGTCCTGGGCTGCGACGGCGCGCTGATGGCCCTGCAGGGCGAGCGCGTCCTGCTCCTCGCGGCCGATCTTCCAGTCCTTCGCCATATCCTCGGTGTGCTCGCCCATGCTTTTGCCGGTGACGCGGTTTTTCACCTCCGGGATGTACAGGCGGATATCTGAAGGCCGCAGCCTGCCCAGCACGCCGAGACGGTCGCCCAGACTGCGGGCCTGCACCAGGCGGCGCAGCCAGTCGGACAAGTCCTGCGACAGGCCGATCTGCACCCGCGTCATGCTCTCGACCCCGCCGACCATCGCGAGCTGGGCACGGCCCTGCCCCAGCAGGCCAGCCGCCTCGAATGCCGCAACCATGCTGGTCGAGCACTGCATGACCGTGGTGAAGGTCGGCACATGCGGATCGAGCCTGGCTTCCAGCCAGATCTCGCGCGCGAGATTGGCATAGGCGAGGTTTTGCACCACCGCGCCCCAGATGCCGAAATCGATCCTGCCGTTCACTTGCGCTGCGAGCGCTTGCACCACCGGAACGGAGAGCTGCATCGAATCGCGCTTGGCGAACGGCCCGTCGACCTCGACGAACGGCGTGCGCAAGCCGCCGGCAAGCCAGATGGGTTGGGTGTTGTTTGGCATGATTGCCCCTCCCGCCGCTCGTCCCCGCGGACGTCGGCCAAACAATCGTTTGGCCTGAGGGGACCCAGCTTTGCCACATCACGCCCGCTTCTCGCTCGAACTGGATTCCCGCTTTCGCGGGAATGAGCGGAAAAATCGGTGGGTCGAACTACCCTTTCAAAAACGCCAGCAAGTCCGCGTTCAGTTTGTCCTTGTGCGTGGTGGCAAGACCATGCGGCGCGCCCGGGTAGACTGTCAACTTCGCGTTCTTCACCAGCTTCGACGACAGCATTGCCGAGTCCGCGATCGGCACGATCTGGTCGTCGTCGCCGTGAATGATCAGCGTCGGCACGTCGAATTTCTTCAAATCCTCGGTCATGTCGGTTTCCGAGAATGCCTTGATGCAGAAATAGGACGCCGGCATGCCGGCCATCATGCTCTGCAGCCAGAACGACTCCCGCACGCCCTCGGAAATTTTCGCGCCCGGCCGATTGTAGCCGTAGAACGGCATCGACAGATCCTTCCAGAACTGCGCGCGGTCGGCGAGCACGCTGGCGCGGAGCCCGTCGAACGCCTCGATCGGCGTGCCGCCTGGATTGCTCTCCTTCTTCACCATGACCGGCGGCACCGCGCCGATCAGCACGGCCTTTGCCACGCGCTTCGTGCCATGACGGCCGATATAGCGCGCGACCTCGCCGCCGCCGGTCGAGTGCCCGACATGGACGGCATTGGTCAGGTTGAGCTGCGCGACAAGCTCCGCGAGATCGTCGGCATAGGTGTCCATGTCGTTGCCCTGCCAGGTTTGGCTGGAGCGGCCGTGGCCGCGACGGTCATGAGCGATGCAGCGATAGCCGTTAAGGGCGAGAAAGAACATCTGGTCTTCCCAGGCGTCGGCCGACAGCGGCCAGCCATGGCTGAACACCACTGGCTGACCCGAGCCCCAGTCCTTGTAATAAATCTGCGTGCCGTCTTTGGTCGTGATGGTCGGCATGATTGTCCTCGTGCTTCGTTGCGTGGGAAATTGACTGGTGGATCAGGCGGCGGTGCCTGGTCCGTGCAGTGAGCTAATCCCTGCCGACGACGATTTTGAGACTTGGCGAATTCAACTATAGTTCGGCGGGCATCACCCTCACGTATAATTGCGTCACGTCTAGGCGCTGGATCCGAACGAAAGCAATTTGAATGAAGCCCTCGACCAAGCCCGTAACCGTGCAAGGCGTGGAGTCGATCCCCTATCAAAGGCGCGTCGGCTATCTGTTGGGCGCAATTTCGAACATGATCGACGCCGGCGGCTCCCGCCTGTTCCGTCGCGCATTCGGCATCGGCCTTGGCGAAGCGCGGCTGATTTATGTCATCGGCTACGAAGGCGCGCTGACCGCGCGCCAGGCCTCGCAGATCATCGGCGTCGATAAGGGCGCGATGAGCCGGACAGTCGCGGCGCTGGCTCGCCGGGGCTTCCTGCAGGTGACCGTCAATGCCTCCGACGCGCGCCAGCGCGTCATTGACTTCACGCCTGCAGGCAGGAAGCTGCACCAGCGCGTCATGGCACTGGCGCTGGAGCGCGAGCGGCAGATGTATGCGATCTTCAGTGAAGCCGAACTACAAACGTTGAGCGAATTGTTGAAGCGGTTTCGCGCGCACATTCCGACCATACGCACGCCGAAGCCGCTGCCGTTTCCGGCGGCCGGCCGCAGTCCATCGAAGCCGGCCAATGGCACAGCGGACAGGCGCCGAAGATTGCGCTGAGCGCGGCTTCGCTCAGCGCCCGCGAAACTCGGCCAGAGTCGGCGCCAGCGCCGCCTCGTTCAGCGGCGCCATCACGTGGGCCCCAGCGACGCCCTTCACCTCGGCCAGCTGCTGCAAGAGTTCGACACAAATCCGCCGACCCTCAGCCTTCTGGTCAGCCGCCTGTTCCATCCGTGTCACGATCGCGTCGGGAATGATCACGCCGGGGAGATTTTTGCGCATCCAGTGCGCCGATTGCGCCGAGGCCAGTGGGGCAATGCCGATCAGGAAGAACACACGCTCGAGCAGTCCGTCATCGGCGAGCCGGCGCAGGTAACGCGTGAGCACGTCGAGATCCATGCAGAATTGGGTCTGCACGAACTCGGTGCCGGCCTCGATCTTCGCCTTGAGCTTGTCCGGCGTCCAGTTCGATGCGGGATCGAGCGGCGAGTCAGTCGCGCCGATGAAGAATTCCGGGCGCCCCTGCAATGCGCGGCCCGACGGCAGCTTGCCCTCGTCGCGCATCCGCGCGGCGGTTTGCACCAGCGCTTGCGTGTCGAGATCGAACACGGGTTTGGTGTCCGGCTGGTCGCCTGCGGTTGGATCGTCACCGCGCAGCATCAGCACGTTGTGAATGCCGAGCGCCGCCGCGCCCAACAGGTCGCTCTGCAGGGCGATGCGATTGCGGTCGCGGCAGCTCAGCTGCAGGATCGGTTCGATATCGTTGTTGAGCAGGATCGCGGCCGCGGCCAGCGGGCTCATGCTGGCGCGCGCCTGCGCGCCGTCCGTCACGTTGACGGCATCGGCGAGGCCGCGCAGCGGCAGCGCCTTGTCGAGCAACGCCTGCGGGTCGGCCGAAGCCGGCGGCGCAATCTCTGCCGTCACCGCGAATTGTTTGGCGCGCAGGATTTTTGACAGCCCGGACAAAGCGCCTCTCTAATGCGCGTCGCTGCGGCGCGAGATGCAATAACTCTCGTCCCAGAACCACAGGCCGCCGTGCTTCTGCAGCACCTCGCGCGTCGCCTCGAGATACTGCTCGTTGCTCATTACACTATGAAGCTTGTGGTCCTCGATCTGGTTAACGTAGATCACCGCGTTCCAGGCCGCGAGCAAGGTCGAGGTGCCGATCGAGGCCGAGATCTCGTTCGGCATGGTGTGCAGATCGTAGCGGAACAGCGCGCGATCGTCCGAATAGGCGTTGAAGTTGAGCTCTTTCGCATCGCGTCCGAGCACGGTCTTCACGGTGCGCAACAGTTCATGACGATCCATCTGGAACGGATTGTCGCCGGGCCAGATCTTCTGCACGATTTCGGCGCCGGGATCGTGGCCATAGCTGTGCACGCCGATCAGCCGGCCACCGGGGCCGAGCGCGCGCGCCAGCGGCGCGATCACCCGCTTGGCCTTGAACTCGGTCGCCGCGCGCGCCCGATAGGGCTGCGAAGCGATGACGAGATCGTAGTCACCTCGCGTAGCACCGCGGCGCGGCCGGATGTGATCGAGCAGGAACTTGCAGTCTTCGCGATAGATCACCAGCACCACCGGCTTGTCGTAGATCGGGTTGCCGGTCTTCTCGCTCACCCGCGCCGTCCAGTGCTCGCTCAGGAACGGCTGCAGCTCGGTGATCTGCTTCTCGAAATCGCGCGCGGTGTTGCCGGAGAGGCTGACCTCCTTCCAGATCATGCAGCTTGCCGCTTCCACCGAGGTCGGCATCAACAGCGGCGCCTCGGCGTAATACATGTTGGTCATGATCAGCATGGTCGCCGGGTGCTCGCTGAAGCGGTCGGGCACTTTTTCGAGCGCAAGACGAACGTCTTCCAGGCTGATCTCCTTGCCGACGACGTAGAACGGAAATTCCGGGAAGCGTCGGTGCATCGAGCGCATCACGCGCGCCAGCACGGTGCCGTCGCCGACGCCGGCGTCAAAGATGCGCACCGCCGGCGGCCGCGGGTGGATGTTCTCCAACTCCATGATCACGCGCTCCGCGACCACCCATTTCTCGCTGCAGGTGGTGACGAACAACAGGTATTTCTGGCGATTGTCGAAGAAGCGGAAATTGCGCGCGGCTTCGCCTTGGGTCACCGGCGCGAGCGCGACATCCGGGATGCGGAGCCGAGGCTGCGGCTGCGTTTCGGCGCTGCGCTCCGAACCATGGTTGGCGATGAATGACCGCACCTTCTCGACCGTCTCCATCGTGACGCGGCTGCCGTTCTTCAGACGGTTCACCAGCTTGCCGTCATTGACCGCGAGGCGGCCGAACGTCGTCTCGGCGAGCTTCGCCTCCCGGCAATAGGCTGAGATCTCGGCGACAAGGGCTTCAGCTTCCAACGCGCGTCGGTCCATGTTTTTCCGACCCGATCCCGACTTGCTTGCGATGATCAACGCGAGGCTAGCCTTCTGCCCATGCCGATCAACCACAAAATCTCCCACCGACATTGTGGGCAGTTCCCACCCCAGGCCATGATCGCAAGATAGCCGTCGGGCCGCGCCCCGAGGGAGGCACCGGTCTCGGGTTCAAGTCGTGGGGAGTTGGGTCAGACGTTTTCCGTTACTTCCGGGGCACATTGCGGCACAGCTTGCGCGCGCCATGCCGAGATTGTCGCTAGCGCATCGGTGGGACGCTGCGAGATGATTTTGGCCCTGCCGAGGTAGATCTGGCCCCTCTCGCCATCGATCGAAAGCCAGTCGCCCTGCTTGATCGTCGCCGTCGCGAGGCGCGCCTGACGACCGTTGCCATCGATCTCGAGTTCTTTGCAGCCGACGACACAAGGCTTCGCCAGCTGTCGCGCGACGAGGGCCGCATGCGCGGTCCGGCCGCCCGCAGCCGTCACAATTCCCGATGCCACGGCAAATCCCGCCACGTCGGCCGTGCTGGTGTCTGGGCGAACCAGAATGACCGGATCGCCGCCCGCGGCGATCCGCTCGGCGCTCGCCGGATCGAAAGCCACACGACCCGCCGCGACGCCCACGGACGCGCCAATGCCGGACGCGACAGGCTCGCCGGCGTCGGCCAGCTCGTTGCGGCAAAGCGAAGCGAGATCGATATCGGCAATACGTTGCAGCGCCTCGGCCCGTGTGATCAGTCCTTCCTCGGCAAGGTCGATGGCAAAGCGCAGCGCGGCCTCGGGCGTCCGCTTCGCCGAGCGGGTTTGCAGGATCCAGAGCTCGCCGTCCTCGATCGTGAACTCGACATCCTGGACGTCGCCGAACTCGTGCTCAAGGCGCGCGAGCGTGTCGCGCAGGCGTGACGCTGCGTCCGGCAGCAAACGCTCGATCGCGTCCTCGCCCTCCGGCGTGCTCCTGCCGGACACGATGTCCTCGCCCTGCGCGTCGAACAACACGTCAATCACTGCCTGGCGCGCGCCGGTCGACGGATCGCGCGAGAAGGCAACGCCCGCGCCGGACCAAAGCCCGCGGTTGCCGAACACCATCGCCTGGACTGTGACCGCGGTCCCGGCCAAATCCTCCAGATGCTGCAGTGATCGGTATTTGGTCGCGCGTTCGCTGGTCCAAGACCGGTAAACCGCCCGCGCGGCGGCCTTGAGTTGGCCCATGGCGCTGTCGGGCACGACGCCATCGGCATCCTCGATCAGCCTGAGATAAGAGGCAGCCAATCGTTCAAGCGCCTCCGAATCCAGTTCAGACTCGTCGTGGACATTCTCGGCCTGGATCAAAGCATCTTTCGCCGCCTTGAATTGCGCTGCTTCCAGATCGAGCACCACGTCGGCGTAGCTTTCGAGAAAACGCCGCCGGCAATCCCAGACAAAGCGCGGATTTCCCGTGCATCGTGTCAGGCCATGGACGGCGTTGATGGTGCAGCCGACATCGAGCACCGTGTCGAGCATGCCGGGCATCGACCTTGCGGCACCCGATCGCACCGAAACCAGCAACGGAGCCCGTCGATCGTCGAACCGCCGGCCGGTCTCACGCTCCAGAAACGCGATGCCGTGGTCGAGCGTGTTGTTGAGCTCGTGCCTCGCATCTTGGTCGCCTCGGACGATCGCCGCGCAGAGCGCGACCGGTAGCACGAACGCCGGCGGCACCGGAACGCCGTTCGCCGCCATCCGCGCGAGATTCGCGGCTTTGGCGCCAATCTCCGACGCGGGACGAGATTGTTTGGAGTGACGGCCAATCAGGACGATATCCACGGGAAGGCCCCCTCAAGCTGACAAATCCGCGAGCACCCGCTCGCGAAGCAGATGGCCGAAGCCGGCCAACCGATCGGTTGCCCGCTCCAGGCTGCGCGCGAGGTCGAGCACGGAAAGTGACGTCTTCAGATCGAACTCACCGGAGAAGATTTTCGTGGTGACGCCGCGCTCCGCGGCATCGCCGCGGTGCTCCGCGTCGATCAGGCGACCCACCGCCGACAAGGCCTCTTCGGCGTCGGCGCGATGCCGGTCGGGCAAGTCCATTGCGGCGGCCACTCCGCTTGCGGCTGCTTCGGCGCCCGCCACAGCCGCCGCGCAGACCTCGGTCAGAGGTCCGAGCAGCGCTGCCGGAATCTGCGGCGGCGCCAGCGAGCAGACGAATGCCGCCTGCTCGAGCTCATCGATGGCCTGCTCGACCCTGTCGACAAGCTGAGCGATCAGCGGACTGGCCTGAAGCCGGGCAATCTCGTTGCGCGCCTCGAGCGCGATCCTGTCGGCCTTCTCCTCGACCAGCCGCGCCCTCACCGCGAGCGAAGTGCCGCTGGCCGGTACGCCGGCACGTTGCGCCGCGAGAAAATGTGCAACGTCCGCGGCGATCTGGCGGGCAAGCCCACTTTGTCGCAGCACGACGGCCAGCAGCTTGGCGTCCACGCGTTGCAGGCGCTGAACAAGATCGGCCTCGATGCGATCACGGGCGAGCCGCGGTGAACCGCCCTCGAGCAGGGTCTCGGCCGCGACCTTCAGGACATTCTGCAGGAACTCGACAGCTGCCTCGCGCCCGAGCGCCTGGTCGAGCTGCTCGCCGAATCCGATCCGGGTCGACGCCGCGTGGTGGACCGCGCTCGCGACGAGCTCGCGTCCTCCCAGTTCGAGGAAGCCGCGATGACCAAAGCGGTGTCGTGCCGCATGTTCGAGAATATGGATGGCATCGCCTTTCGAAACCCAGTCGCGCAACACCTTGCGTGCCTTGTTCCAGTCGACGAGAAAAACGAGTGCGGCGCCGACCGCTTCAAGGAATGCGCCGCGTGAGCGCTCATCGACGCCGCGGCAGCGGCCGGTCACGAGGTAAAACACGCCGTCGTCGCCGAGACCCTCGGCGGTCTTGCGATCGAGTCCGCTCCACTCAACGGTAAAATCATCGAACAGGCGCGTGAAGAATTTCGCGCGGGCCAGGTGTACGTCGGTGTAGGTGAGCGTCACCGCATCAATCTCGACCGCGATCACGACCACATGCGCGTCGGTCTCGCCGATGTCGTTCTGGATCGTAAACTTGCCATTGGCGCGGATCGCCGTCGTCGACAGGCCTGGATGATCGAATTTGAGCTTGCGTGTCAACTCCACGCCTCGCATGAACGCTTCGACCATGGCTCGATCATCGGCCTGCAACCCGTAGACATGGGCACCGGCCAGATCTTCTTCCGCGTTGGCGGCTGCAAGCCGATTGAGAGCCTTGTGCAGATCCATCACCAGGCGATGCAGGCTATCGCGATCCGCATCCGTAACTTCGGTCAGCCGCGCGACCTGATCGAATTCGATGGCGTCTGATGGAGCTTGCGCGCTGGCTGCGCGAATAGCGGCGAGGCGTGCGTCGAACGCATCACCGGACACGTGGTCGCCGGCGCCGACCGCCCGGACCATGTCAAGGGCATCGCCCCAAATCGCTGCAAGCAGCGTCGTGAGACCTGAGGTCGTCAGCCGTCCATCGCCACTGACCCTCGCATGACCGACCAAATCCTCGATCGCGATCGCATCGAGCCCGGCCGCGCGACACTCATTCGCCAGATCAATCTGCCGACCGTCCGGCCTGCGAGCGTGCGTAGCCGCCGCCTGCAACACACTCAGTCGCGCCTTGATCCGGTCGTTTGCCGACAAACCATCGGCGATCAGACCAGGCAACAGAAACTCCGATTGCTCCAGTCGCTCGAGGATTTTCGATTTCATTTGGACGCCTCGTTGTTCAATCACCGAATAGACGCTCGACCGGTGCGCGTCCTTGAGGCAGATCAGTCATGCAGCCGTCACAATGGCCAGCTGTTGGCACTCATCGCTGTTGCCGATGCATTCGATTGCGATGCGCACAAGCGACGGCACCATCTCGACCAGATGCGTTTACGACGGTCCGAACCGGCGATGCATGTAAGCACCCAGGAATTGCCCAGCGCGTCGACCAATTCCGGAACGCTCATGATCGCGATTCCGCGCCCACGGACGATCGAAGAGAAAGCGTAGTTTCGGCAGATGACAGAAGAATTGCAGCGTACGGACCGCGACAGCAACGGTGGCTCAAATTACGAGCACCGCCGAAACATGTCGGTCACGCTTCTGTTGCGAAGGCGTGTTCAACTTGATGCGCGGGGGTCCCTCCTCGCATCCCAAACCCTTTCCCTTCGAACCCCGGTCGCGCCCCCATCGCGATCGGGGCTTTGTTGTCGCCGGACCTAACGACTCTTGCATCTTCGCCTGCAGACTCGTGCGGACGGATGATCCGTCGCATTTGCTTGCGCGCGGCCGAGGAGACTCACTGCACCTCAAGAATTCACCGGCGGCGTGCCGTGGGTGTAAAAGCTTTCGACGGTCTTGAGGCCCCAGGCCTGCCCCTTCTTGCGCTCCGTCTCGGTCCACGTGACGGTCTGCCAGTCCGGCGCCAGGATCAGCCGCGCGCCGGCATTGGCGAGCTCGATCCGGTTGCCGGCCGGCTCCCAAACGTAGATGAAGAAGGTCTGCTGGATCGCGTGCTTGTGCGGCCCGGTCTCGATGAAGACGCCGTTCTCGAGGAAGATGTCGGCGGCCTGCAGGATGTGCTCGCGCTGGTCGACCGCGTAGGTGAGGTGATGGAAGCGCCCGCGGCCGCCGGTGTTGTCGCGCGCGTAGGCGATGTCATAGCTCTTGTTGTTGATCGTGAACCAGCAGCCACCGACAGCACCATTGTCGAGCACGATCTGCTCGGTGATGCGGCTGCCGAGCGCCTTCGGCATGAAGTCGCGGATCGCCCCGAGATCGGCCGCCAGCAGGTTGACGTGATCGAGCCGCCGCGTCGCGACGCCGCGCGCCGGAAATTTTTGCGGCTGGTTCTTCAGCGCGGGCCGCTCGTTCGGCGGCGCCTCATAACGGCGGGTCTCGTAATAAATCTCGAAGACGTGGTCGTCGGGATCGCGAAAGCGATAGGCCGGGCCGTGGCCGAGATCGCCGTCGTGCCAGCCGATGCCGCAGCCCATCTGCTCCAGCGCCTTGACGCGGCGCTCGAGCGCCTGCGGGCTTGCGGCGCGATAGGCGACATGGCGCGAGCCCGTGGTCTTCGCCGCCGTCAGCTTCAATGAGTGAAATTCGTAATCGTCATAGGCGCGCAGATAAACGCTGTCGCCCTCGCGTCCGCTCTCGGTGAGGCCGAACACACGGGTGAAGAAATCGAGGCTGGCTTCCGGCTTGTCGGTCAGCAACTCGACATGGCCGAGATGGGCAACGTCGTAGATCGGTTCAGCTGCGGTCATGATTGCCTCATCAGTTCAATTCGGTATGCGCGCCTCGGTTTTTTAGCGGCTTTCGTGCGCAAAACCTATTCGAGCGCTGGCCGCTCGGTCTCATCCTTTAGCGCAACGCCGGAGACTTTTCGCGCGTGAATTGCCAGCAACAACCGCGTCAGTTTGAAGGCGGCGTCATCGTAGCCGACGCCGGCCGGCCGGATGTTCGAGATGCAGTTGCGCCCGGCATCGGTGGTATTCCCGCGCGGGCGATAGGTCAGATAGGCGCCCATGCTGTCGGGCGCGCTCAATCCCGGACGTTCGCCGATCAGGATTGCCACGCATTCCGCTCGCAGCGCTTCGGCGATGGCGTCGCCAAGAGCAACCCGGCCGAGGCGAGCGATGACAACAGGCCCGATGCGCCACGTCTTCGGCAGCGCCGGCACGACACGCTGCAGGACTGGCGTCGCGTGCTGCTGGACGGCACCCGCGGACAAGCCGTCAGCGACGACGAAGACGACGTCGCAGCCGCGCGCGTGCTGCCTGAGCGTCGCGGCCGAGTCGGCTGCGAGCGCGCGGCCAAGATCGGGACGCATGAGATAGCTTTGCCGATCCACGGCCTGGCTCGCGACCTGCAGCACTGGCAGGCCGAGTACGTCGAGGTCAGCGGCCAACCGCACTACATCCAGCGCATCGTGGACGGCATCGCGGGCGCGGGCGTGGGCCAGCCGAAGATCGAGCGCCGCCCCCGTCGCAATCGAGGCGCCAACGCGCGGCAACCCGATCCGCGCCGGCGTAACCCGGCGCAGGTCGGCCCATGCGTCGGGAACGTCCGGACTTTCCCCTGTTCGCGCGATCGACCGCTCGCTCATGTGCCGGATCCGATCAGCGCACGAAAATGCTGCGGCAGCCCGCGCGGCCGGATCCGCTTGTTGCGATCAACCAGCCCCTGCCGGTCGAGCCACGCCTCGAACTCCGGCGCCGGCTGCTTGCCGAACAAGTCGCGCATCACGAGCGCGTCGTGGAACGACGTGCTCTGGTAGCCGAGCATCACATCGTCGGCGCCGGGCACGCCCATCACGAAATTGACGCCCGCCGTCACCAGCAGCGTCAGCAGCGCGTCCATGTCGTCCTGATCAGCCTCGGCGTGATTGGTGTAGCAGACGTCGACGCCCATCGGCACGCCCATCAGCTTGCCGCAGAAGTGATCCTCCAATCCGGCGCGCGTGATCTGTTTGCCATCGAACAGGTATTCCGGACCGATGAAGCCGACCACGGTGTTGACCAGGAGCGGCGAAAAGTGCCGCGCCACCGCGTAGGCGCGCGCCTCCAGCGTCTGCTGATCGACGCCGTGATGCGCGTTGGCCGACAGCGCACTGCCCTGCCCGGTTTCGAAATACATCACGTTGTCGCCGACACTGCCGCGCCTCAAAGCGAGCGCGGCGTCGCGCGCTTTATCGAGCAGCGCCAGATTGATGCCGAAGCTCTTGTTGGCCGCCTCGGTGCCGGCAATCGACTGAAACACCAGGTCGACCGGCGAGCCGCGGCGGATCAGATCGAGCGTCGTCGTGACATGCGCCAGCACGCAAGACTGCGTGGGGATCGCGAGTTTCACGCGAATATCTTCGAGCATCGAGAGCAGCCGGTGCGTCTGGTCGGGACTGTCAGTGGCCGGATTGATGCCGATCACGGCGTCGCCTGCGCCGAGCAGGAGGCCGTCGAGAATGCTCGCGGCGATGCCTCTGATATCGTCGGTCGGATGGTTCGGCTGCAGCCGCACCGACAGCTTACCCGGCAGGCCGATCGTGTTGCGAAATCGCGTCACCACCGTGCATTTCGACGCAGTCACGATGAGGTCCTGCAGCGCACAGAGCTTGCTTACCGCAGCGGCCATTTCCGGCGTCACACCTGACGTAATCGCCGCCAGCGCCTCGCGCGTCGCGTCATCGGACAGCAGCCAGTCCCGAAAGCCGCCGACCGTCAGATGCGCGATCGGCGCGAATGCGGCCTTGTCGTGGGTATCGACAATGAGGCGCGTGACATCGTCGATCTCGTAGGGGATGACGAGGTCTTCGAGCAGCGTTTTGAGCGGCACGTCGGCGAGCGCGTATTGCGCAGCGACTCGCTGCTCGGCGCTTTCAGCCGCAATGCCGGCGAGCTGGTCGCCGCTTCGCAACGGCGTTGCCTTCGCAAGCAGTGTCTTCAGGTCATCGAAGACATATTGGGTGGCGCCCAGGGTCGCGCGGTACATCAGGGGCTCTCGAACCGGATCGGCATGTTGTCGGCAGCATACTCCTCGCGTGCGCCGTCACAACGCCGGATGCGCCACGCTATTTCAGGCAACCCGCCTGCAGGCAGAACTCGCGGCCCGGCCGCGCCACACGGAACGATTCGATGAAGCCACCCTTGCGCTGGGTGACGAATACGGTTTTCCCGTCCGCGCCGCCGAACGCCAGGTTGGTCGGCTCCTTGGCCGTGAGCGGCACTTCGCGCTCGACCGTCCCGTTCGGGCTCAGGATCAGAATCGTGCCCTTCAGAATGCGTGCGACGTAGATCCGGCCATCGATATCTGTTCGCAAGCCATCGATGCTGGCATCGGTGAATTTCTTCACCAACCGCGGCGACGTTAGCGCTCCGCTTTCCAGGCGATAGGCCCAGATCTCGTTAAAGTCGGATTCGCCGACATAGAGCGTCTTGCCGTCCGGGCTGAGATCGATGCCGTTGGTCGTGCTCATCGGCCGGGGGCTTGCCATCTTCTCACCGACGCCACTACCGTCCGCGCCAGCCGTGATGCGCCAGACCTGGCCGGTGCGCGCCTTCCAGTTCGGATCGCTCGCATAAAGCGTCCCGTCGGCGGCAACCGTCAGGTCGTTCGGCTGATTGAATTCGTCCGACTGAAAGTACGGCCGCGGCTCGGTCGTGCCGGGCTCGATGACAAAGATATTGTGCTTCTTGTAGTCGGCGACGAACATGCGGCCCGACTTGTCGAAGCGAATGGCGTTGCCGACGCTGCCTTCCGGCAATGTCGCAAACAGCTCCGACGCTGTGCCGCCGGCGACAATCTTGCCGACCGTGCCCCGCCGCTGAAAATTGACAACGTAGAGACTGCCCGCGCGATCGACGGCAGGTCCCTCGATGTTGAAGGTGTATTCGCCCGGCGGCGTCAGCTGCAAGCTTTGGTACAGACCGCTCTCGGCGATGGCCGCCGAGACAAACGCGACAGCGCTACAGAGGCACCAGATTGTCCTCTTCGATATAGTAACCGCCATCGTCGGTGCATTCGCCATTGAGATAGAGATCCGCTGGACGGTAAATGCGGCTGAACTGCGGTTTCTCTGGCGCATGCCGGGCAAGCGCAATCACGACAATACCGGTCGGTATCGCGCCGCACTCCTTGTGGTTCCGGTCATAGAACTTGCGGTCTACGCGGCCGCCTCGTACGCGCAACCGCTCGCCCGGCACGATCGTTCCAACGAATCGATCGAGCGTTGCGAGCAACTGCTTGTAAGAGGAGTCCTTCAGTAAATCTCTGCCGTTCGGCGGCATGATGTTTTCCGCGCCCCGTCCGTTCAGCCGCGCGCGCAGCAGGCCGGCTTCGGGATCGCCGGGATAGATCCAGCCGTCTTGCGACAGCAGGAACTGCAGCACCGCACGATCCTTCTCGGCATCGCTTTGTCCCGGCTTCAAGCCGAAATCGGCGTGGCAGCCCTGACAATGCTTCTCGACCAGGTCGGTCCTGATCTGGGTGACGCGCGCGCGGTTTCCCGCGTCGCTCTCGACAAATTTGATCAGCTCGGCAATTTGCTGGTCGCTGCGCAGGTCGCATGGTAGCGGCACGCGCGCCTCGACCGGCGCCGTATCGATGCGGATGATGGTCCTGTTCTTGTCCTCGACCAGCCAGATCGCACCGTCGGACGCAACCGCCATGCCGACCGGCGCGCCCTGCGGCCGCGCGCCGTTGACCTTGTACCATTCCGGAATGAGCTCGATGAACGGAGCGGCGGCGACCTCGCCGGCGCTCTCGGTCTGAAAGGCGCGGGTCGGCTCGGACGCGCAGCTCACGCCATAACGCACCGGCGGCGACTGCAGCTTTGGAAATCCCTTGTCGTCGACATCGAACGCGATCACCCGGCTGCCCGTTGGACGATAGCCATGCAGGCCGATCACCAGCCTGTTCTGCAACTCGGGAAATTTCGTGCCGTGATAGTAGAACATGTTGAGCGGCGCGGCGTGCGGCGGCAGCAGCGAGTAAGGCTGGCGATAGGCGTCCTTGTTGTTGCAGAAATCCTTGTAGGTCGAGTTCGTCTGCAGGAAGCCGCGGAATTCCGGGCTCGCGGTCGAGATGTCGTAGCAATAGGGCCAGCCATAGTGCTTGCCCTTTTCCAACGCATTGAGCTCTTCGTTCGGCTTCATCACGTCGGGCAGGTCGCGGCCGTTCTCGGCCTGCAGGAACGCGTAACCGGCTGCGGGAAATTCCGGATGCACCGCGAGCGCCATCGAATTGCGCAGGCCGCGCGCAAAAACTTCACGCGGCGGATTCGGATCGGTCGCCTTCAGCGCCGGGAAGATGCCGCCGGCCGGCGGCGTGAAGACCCAGACCGCGGCCAGCGGATTTGGCCCCTCGCCGGCGGGGCAGAGGCGGTTTGCGTAGTTGACGCAGCTGTCGGTCGGCGCACCGACGTTGACATAGATGCGGCCGGTCTTGTCGAACACGAATTGCTTGAGCGGATGCACGGCTTCCGCGACCTTGGTCCCGTCCGACAGAGTCATGCTGCGCCCGGGGAGGTCGTGGATCACGACCTCCATGGAGGCCTTCGGGTTCGACGCCAGCGGATCGAAGCGGAAGATCGTCGTATCGGTCGAGGCGTAGATTTTCCTGTCCGGACCGATCGCAAGGCCAAACGGAAAATCAATCCCGGTCACAAGCTCGCGGATACGGTGACCCGCCGGCAGCGCCGGATCGAGCAGCAAGAGCCGGCCATGGGCCGGCGTCCAGCTTCCCATGTCGGCGACGACAAATTCGTTGCGGCCTGGAATCTGTACGATCGAGCGGGGAAAGATCAGGCCGTCGTCTTTGCTCGCGACAAGACCGGCGCAATAGCCTTCGCGCATGCCGATACGGAGTTTTGGATAGGCGTCCGGCGCGGTGCCGCACAGCACGTCGCGATCGACCGCGTAACCTTCGATATGCGTGATTTCTGCCGCGAGCACGACCGTCGAGCCGGCAGCGCCGGCGAGCATCGTCAGCAACCCGGCGAGCATGCGCCCGCCACGTTTCCATCGCCTGGCTGGATGCATCAGCGCCGCGACCGATCCGGCAGGTCCAGTCCGACGCCCCGCAGCGCGCCGAAGCAGGCATAGAGCTTCTCGACATCGGTCCGGGGCAACGGCGGCTGGAGGATCGAAGCGATATTGCTGCGCAAATGCTCGCGGTTTCCAGTGCCGAACAGGACGACTTCGCTCCCCGGCTCATGCCGCGCGAAGCGATAGGCCGCGTCGACGACACTCACCGCGCCGCCCTCGTGCACGAGAAAATCCAGCGGATTGGGCATATTGCCAAATTCGGCGGGCACCTTTCCCTCAGCTGCCAGCCGTTTCATCGTCTCCGCCAGCAAGCCCGGCCTGGAAAAAATATTGCGCACCACGAACATCAGGAGCGTGCCGACGCCACGCGCCTGCGTCTGCGGAAACACCTTTGTCCGCGCGGCCTGATTGAGCATGTGAAACGCGAACATCACGACTTCCCATGCCGGGTCGGTCAGCGCCCGCTGCAGCATGGTGTGCTCGGGATCGAGCGGCGAGGATTCGCTCAAGCCGAGGTGGCGGATCTTGCCCTTTTCCTTTTCGCGCAACAGCGCCGGCGCGAGCTCCTCGCGCACGCGATCGTAGGCCTGCGGCGGCACGCCATGCAGCAGGAAGACGTCGACGTAATCGGTGCGCAGCTTCTTGAGCGATGCTTCGAGGCTCGCGACCGCCTGCGCGCCCGACCGCGGCACGCCGCCTTCGGTGATCCGGCATTTGGTCGAGATCACGACGGAGCTCCGGTCTTGCCCGTCGATCGCACCGCCGACGATGTGCTCGGTGCCATAGGCCTCGGCGGTATCGATGAAGGACACCCCGAGATCGATCGCCTCGCGCACCAGCGCAACCGATTGCGCCGTCGACAGCCCGGTGCCGAGACCGACCTGGCTGTTGCCGCCGCAGCCGAGGCCGGCGACGCTGACCTTCAGGCCGGTTTTGCCTAGCGTTGTATATTGCAATTGCGTACCTTTCCCAAAGCCCGCGCTGTTCGAAGCACCGTGGCAGGCGTTGATATAACAAAATTGACGGGCGTGGGTCAGGCGATGTTCTCACCCGTAGTTCACATCCTGCTGCGCCGGATGACCGATCCGGCCCAACACCGCGCCGAAAACGAGCTGTTTCAGCTCTATCACCAGCCCGAATTGCGCAGCCGGCCAGCGGTCGCCTGGGCCGACCGCTGGGTCTCGGCGCCCGACTGCGTCGGGCGCTCTGCCGTTACTCCCGAAGGCCGGTTCGACTATGCGTCGATCTGTTGGCTGCGCCCTCCGGCCCATGCGAACGCGCGAGCGCTGGCCGAGCATTTCGAGCGCGCGGCACAGCTCGGCCTGCACTCGCGCGGCCGGGCCGAGACCACGCTCGACACTTTCATGGTGCCGCTGAAGGGTTACGTGCGACGGCAAGCGCTGCTGTCAGCCGATGCGCTCCCGTTCCGCCCGAACACCGGCGTCTACCTCATCGTCTCGCGATCCCATCGTCACCATGACGCCGACGCCGAGGACGTGTTTCGCTGGTACGACCAGACGCGCATTCCCGATCTGCTCGGTTGCGCCGGTGCGGTCGGCGCCTGGACCTTTGCGGCGCGCGAGTTCTACGCGCCGGATCGCGACCTCGCGAAGCCGATGCTCCGGATGACCCTGGTCTATCTCGAGCGCGATCCGCTTGCGTTTGCTGACGACGTGGCGAAGCTGCCTGCAGCACGCTTACGCGACACACGACACGTCGAAACGATCCTGTTCGCCGGCCCGTTGCGCGCAATCGTCCCGTGGCAATGGGACTGGTTCGATGCCAGCGTGGAGACGCGATCCCAGCCCGCGCGGAGGGCATGAAAAATGTTCGCGACGCGGGTCTATTTTTCGCTCTCCGAGATCACTGATCCGACAAAGCACCGCGATCACAACGAATGGCACCAGCTCGACCATCAGCCGGAGAACCTCTTACTGCCGGGCGTTGCGCTTGGGAGCCGTTGGGTCCGTGCGCCCGATTGCGCGGCATTCAGCACTGGCACGGCCGCAAGCTACATGGCGGCTCACTACGGCATCATGTATTGGTTTCGCGAACCGATCGCCGAGACCCTCGACGATTTCTTCGACCTGTCGGAGCGTTCGTTCCAGTGGGGCCGCTCGCCGCAGATCGGATGGACTCGGCGCCCGATGCGCGGGTTCTTCGCGCCGCTCAAGGGCTACGTCGCGCCGCGCGTGCGCGTCGGGGTCGAGGCCCTGCCGTACCGGCCCGTCAAGGCGGTGTTGGTCACGCTCTCCAACCTGCGCGGCAGCGAGGCGGAACGAACCGCCACCCTGCGCTGGCAGGATGAGGTCCACATTCCTGCGCTACTCGAATGCGACGGCGTCGCCGGCGCCTGGACGTTTGCGGCCGACGAGTTGTTCAAGGCGCCATGGGAGGATGGCCGCAAGACCTGGAGCTTCGCCGACAGCGCGAGCCGCGCCGCCAATCCGCAACCGCAGCGGCTCCAGATTCTCTATCTTGATGGTGAGCCGGCCGACGTGATCGACGGCATCAGGCAGCGGGAGAGCGCGCTGCGGCGCGACCAGCTCTGGCGCGACACATCGGCGACCGAAGAGATTCTGTTCGCATCGCCGCTGCGCGCGATCGTTGCCTGGCAGTGGGACTGGTTCAACTAACGGAGGTTACGATGGCTCGCCTCGACGGCAAGGTCGCGCTGATCACCGGCGGCGCGGGCGGCATGGGCTCGGCGCAGGCTCGTATGCTCGCGCAGCAAGGTGCGGCGGTCGTGATCGCCGATGTCCGCGATGAGCTCGGCCGGAGGCTTGCGGCGGAGATTGGTGCCGCGGGCGGTTCTGCAAGCTGCGTCCGGCTCGACGTCACGTCGGAGACGAATTGGCTTGAGGCCATTCGCGACATCGAAGCAGGGCACGGCCGCATCGACATTCTCGTCAACAACGCCGGCATCAATGTCCGCAAGCCGATCGCGACGGTCGCGCTCGACGAATGGAATCGCGTGCTTGCCGTCAACCTGTCCGGGCCACTGCTCGGCATGAAATATGCCGCGCCGGCGATCGCACGCGCGGGCGGCGGCGCCATCGTCAACATCACCTCCAACGTGTCGCTGATCCCGGCGCGCGCTGCGGCCTATACGGCCAGCAAGTGGGGCCTGCGAGGCTTGAGCAAGACGGCGGCGCTGGAATATGCGGGCCAGAAAATCCGCGTCAACACGGTGTGTCCGGGCGTCGTGCCGACCGACATCAACGTCGGCCAGCCCTATCTCGAGACCACGGCGGCAGTGACGCCGCTTGGCCGGATCGCGACCGCGGTCGATATCGCCAACGCCGTGTTGTTTCTCGTTGCCGATACCGGCTCGTTCATTACCGGGATCGATCTGCCGGTCGATGGCGGCTTCATCCTTGGCAAGACCGGCTGAGCCGGCGGCACCGCGATCTACCTCGGCTCGCCGTTGCCCGACAGCAATTGCGCGACGCCGCCGATGCCGCGCCGGAACGCCTCGTCATAGGTCGGCGCGCGCAGCTGCCAGCGATGCGTCTTGCCTTCCCAATCCATCCGCCACCGCGCACTCCAATCGAGCTTGCGATCGTTCCAGGCCAATTGACCGATCAGGACCGCTTCGGTGGTCTTTCCGACGATAACGCTTGCCAGCGACGATGGCTCGGCCTTGGCGAGCTTTGCGGCCTCGATCCTGGACTTCGCGAGATCGCCGGCGGTCGGCAACACGACAGGCACACCGCGCTTGGCCGCAGTCGAAAGCAACGAATCCCGCTGATCGGTGCCGTGGTCGCCGTCTGCCGCGACGAGATAGCTGTTGGCGCCTTGCTGCAATCCGGCGAAGACGGCGATCACGGGCCTGTGCGCAGTCCAGGGCTTGACGCCCAGTTGCTTCAGAACATCGGCGATCCTTTGCGGATCGAAGTCGATGGTGAGGTCGTAGGGCCGGTCGCGCGTGCCCTGCTCGTCGTGGATCGGAATGCCTGACATCTGGTCATGATAGCTGTACGCGCCGACGTCATCTTTGGCGTTCGCCTTGTAGGGCGCAAGACGCGCATCGCCCGCGAGTTTTTGCGCGCCGGACACCTTGATCAACACCTCCTCGAGACAAGGCCCAAGCGCCTCGATGCGGTTCGGCTCGCCGGTGCCCGTCACGATCGTCTGTGCGCGATAGAGATCATCGGCACGGGCGCCGCCCACGCCGACGAGGCACACCATCGCGACCACGAGACATGCATCCCACATGTTGCGCAGCATTGCCGGACCTCGATTTCTTACATCAAGTGACCCATTGCTAGCTTGGTTCAACGCGGCTTGAAAATCCAGCGCAACGCAAATCAAGAAATCAGCCTGCTAGGAAGTTCTTGAACCAACGCTGCGCTGCTTCTCTTGTCGGACGAGGCGTCGTTCATCACCGGCGTCGCGCTGCCGGTCGATGGCGGCGCAACCGCGTAGAGCGGGCTGAGTTGACGTTGAATCGCCATGCCCTCCGAACCGCTCGTCCCCGCGGAAGTCGGCCAAACAAGTGTTTGGCCTGAGGGGACCCAGTTTTTGCCAAGGAAGAAAGGGGCTTCCAATCGCCGCTGGATTCTATGGCGAAGCAATTGCTTCGCCAGACTTTCGCGGAAATGAGCGGACCTAAAATTCATCAGGCTTTAGCCAAAGCCCAATGCCCTACTGGTGGTCGAGCAGCCCCAGAATGCGTTTGGCGATCACGTTGTTCTGCACTTCAGACGTGCCGCTATAGATCGTCATCGCCTTGTTGCCCAGGAACGCGCGCGTCGTCCCGAGTTCGGCTGACTTGAATTGATCGCCGCCCCAGCCGAGCCCCTGCTCGCCCATGATCTCGACCAGCAACTCCTCGCGCTCCTGCGTGATGCGCGCCCGCGAGTTCTTGGCAACGGATGTGAATTCGCTGGGGCCCTGCCCGGCCCGCGTCATGTCGAGCATGCGCTGCTGCATCAACTGGAGTGTGCGGAATTCCATCATGTGCTTGACGATGCGCTGACGCAGGTCGGGATCGGCAATCCGCCCCTGCTCGTCGAGGCCGACGTAGTCCCTGGCGATCTGGTCGATCGGCCTGAAATCACCGCCCGACGCACGACGCTCGTTGGTCGTCGCATTGCGCTCGAATTGCAGCAGCCGCTTTGCGATGGTCCAGCCCTTGTTGAGCTGCCCGACCAGGTTTTCCTTCGGCACCTTCACATTGGTGAAGAACACTTCCGAGAATGGTGACGCGCCGGAGATGATCCGGATCGGCCGGACCTCGATCCCCGGCGTCTTCATGTCGATCAGCAGAAAGCTGATGCCGTCCTGCTTCACCTTGGGATCGGTGCGCACCAGGCAGAAGCACCAGTCGGCGTACAAGCTGCCCGACGTCCAGATCTTTTGACCGTTGACCAGATAGTGGTCGCCCTTGTCCTCGGCCTTCGTTTGCAGCCCGGCCAGATCGGACCCGGCGCCCGGCTCCGAATAGCCCTGGCACCAGCGAACGTCGCCGCGTGAAATTCGATTGAGATGCAGCTTCTTCTGCTCCTCGTTGCCGTGCTCGAGCAGGGTCGGTCCCAGCAGTCGCGTTCCCATGCCGAGCACCGGATTGACGCCGCCCATCCGGATGATTTCCTGCGCGACGATCCGCGCCTGTCGCGTCGGCAATCCGCCGCCGCCATAGGCCTTGGGCCACTCCGGCGTGCCCCATCCCTTCGCGACTACCCGTTCCTTCCACAGCTTCCAGTCCGCGCCTTCCGGATAGCGCGGCTGCAATCCGTAGTACTCGTCGACCTTGCCCGGGATCGACGGCGGCAGGTTCTCCTTGATCCAGCCTTTCACGTCGGCACGAAATGTGTCGAGACCGTCCGTATCAAGGGTCTCTGCAGCTGAGGTCATGTTGTGCTCCCAAATCTCCGGCTTTTCACGCGAGCCGGTTGACCGCTTGCATCTATTCTAGACCGGCGAACTGCGCTGATGAAGAGTGCGTTTGCCCGCATTTGTTCGCTCCACGAACGAATGACTTGCCAACGGCGCCTTCAAGTTGCTTAAGGCAAGTTGCGTAAGGAATGCGTGGGCCAGGCAACCGGCGTGTTCGACAGCACCGATTTTTGGTCAAAATGACTCCGATTGGACACCACGGACTTGACAGCTGAGCGCAGGACCCTCGTCTGGATGTGTCTTCTCGTCAGCGTCAACCAGCTTGGCTTCGGCGCAATGGTGCCGGCGTTGCCGCTTTACGCGCGCTCGTTCGGCGTATCGGCTTCGGCTGTCGGTCTGGCTGTCGCGGTTTACGGCTTCGCGCGTTTTGCGGTGACCGTGCCGGGGGGACAACTTTCGGACCGGCTGGGGAGGCGACCCTTGCTGGCCGTCGGCGGCCTTATTTCGGCGGTGGGAAGCTTTTGGTGCGCAGAAGCGCTTAGCTTTGCCGAATTCAACGTTGCGCGAATGGTCGCCGGTGCCGGAGCGGGCATCATTCTGACCACTGGTCAAATCATACTCGCCGATATCAGCCGGGCGAACCGGCGCGGGCGAAACATCGCGATTTATCAGGCCGCGTTTCTTTTTGGTCTGTCCATTGGGCCGTTCCCGGGAGGACTGATCGCGGGCGCCTATGGGCTCGCTGCGCCGTTTCTGGTGACGGGCGCGGCAAGTCTCGTCGTCACCGCGGTTGCCTGGTTTCTGGTCAGCGAGACGCGGCCTCCACAACCGCTCGCGGCGGCTTCGCATGCCGCAGCTCAGCTCCCTTTCGTCCGGCAGATGCTGAAGCTGTTGGGTCACCGCGGCTTCCTGCTGGTCAGTCTGATTTCATTGATGAATGCTGTTGTGCGCACCGGCGGCCTGTTTGCGTTGATACCTCTGCTGGTCACCGCCACGCTCGGCCTCTCGGTCAGCGAGATCGGCTTCGGCTTGATGCTCTCCAGCGTTTGCGGCTTTCTCGCCGCCTATCCCGGCGGTTGGCTCGCCGACCGATTGGGGCGAAAGGCTGTCATCGTGCCATCGACCCTGCTGACCGGACTGTCGATGGTTCTGTTCTGCTACGCCCCATCTTATGGGTGGTTCGTCGTGGCCTCGATCATCTGGGGTATCGCAACCTCCATCAGCAGTTCCGCGCCGGCGGCCTATGCGGTCGATTCCGCGCCGCCCGGAATGAACGCAGCTGCGATGAGCGCCTACCGGATGACGGCCGACGCGGGCTATATCATCGGGCCGCCTGGACTGGGCTTACTCGCCGATATCACCAGTCCGGCCAGCGCCATTATCGCGGCGTCTGCCGTGCTCATTTCGCTCGGTGCTATCTTCGCCTTCGCCACGCCCGAAAAGCCCGCGCGCTCGACAGAGTGAAATATAGAGCTCGCGTGCCGACCTGGCGTGCTGTGTTCAGCGAAAACCGGACGTAACCAGCGGACCAAGCGTCAACGCGAGTGCAAATCAGGCCGCGGACTTAGCTGCTCTGGAGCGTGGCGTGATCCGTTTCCAGCCGCTGATTTCCGGTGGTGGCATCGGTGATGACGGTGCTGATCGTCATCTTGCCGGCGCTGGCCAGCTGCATTTGGGAATTGCCGATGCGGAAGATGCCATTGGTATTTATAAGGACGCGTCCAGTCTGAAGACCGCCACTCTCGCTCTGGAAACGGACGGTCGCGCGATAGCCGCTGACGTTCATGATTTGGAGGGTAATTGGCTTGCCGCTGGTGTCCTTCGCGGTCCAAGTGCCCTGCCACTGCGTCGGATCGACATTGGCAAATTTCGAGCCGGGCGGAAGCGATAACTGCGGCTGAGCCTTGTAGGACGATGCCAGAATGCTGAAGAAGTCGGCCATTGGTGGTCTCCGCATGCGACGTCAGGGATCGTAAGGACCGTCACACCACAAAATTAATCCGGGGTTAACCGAAACGGACGCTGTTATCAGCGTGCTTGCACAAACCCACCAATTTGCAGGTGCGGCAACGATTGTGCGGCGCAGGAGTCTGCAAATGGCCTTCGCGTCATTTTGCTGGCGGTGCACAAAAGCGTCGTTATCGGAGCGAAGCAGACATGGCGGAATTTATGAGTACGCGCCCGAGCCAAAGCGCAGCGTCCAGCCGCGTGACCGTCACTTGGCGGGCCGAAAGTCCTCGCGCAGCCTGGTCTTCAAGACCTTGCCGTAGTTGTTTTTCGGCAGCTCGCTCAGGAACAGGTAGCGCTTCGGCCGCTTGAAGCGGGCGATCTGCTCGATGCACAGCGCGTCGAGCTCCGGCTCGGCCGCCGCCGTGCCGGCGCGCAGCACCACGGCAGCAACGACATTCTCACCCCACTCGGGATCAGGGAGACCGAATACCGAGACCTCCTGCACCGACGGATGCCGCAACAAAACCTCCTCGATCTCGCGCGGATAAATGTTGGAGCCGCCCGAGATGATCATGTCCTTGACGCGATCTTTCAGCGTCAGGTAGCCGTCGGCATCGAAACTGCCGGCGTCACCGGTATGCAGCCAGCCGCCGCGCAATGCTGCGGCGGTCGCCGCGTCGTCGTTAAGGTAACCGGCCATCACGACGTCGCCGCGGACCAAAATTTCGCCCGTCTCGCCAAGGGCCACGTCGCGGTCATCGGCATCGACCAGCCGCACCTCGACGTCGGTCCGCGGCGTGCCGACCGACATCATGCGCTGCTGCCACTTTGGGTGCGCCGTGTCGGCGTGAACAGCCTTCGGCAGCGCCGTGATGTTCATCGGCGATTCGCCCTGGCCGTAGATCTGCGCGAGTTTTGGCCCGACGACATCGAGCGCGTGGCGCAGGTCCTCCAGGTACATCGGCGCGCCGCCGTAGATGATGGTCTTGAGGTTGGCATGGTTCTGCGCGGCAAAACCTTTGTGCTCCATCAGCCGCTTGACCATCGTCGGAGCCGCGAAGAACGACACGCCTGAAAAACTCTGCAGGAGGTCACCAATCTCGTCCGGCTGAAAGCCGCCGCTCTCGGGCAGAATGCTGACCGCGCCCCTGGCGATGTGCGGCAGGCCGTAGAGCCCGGAGCCGTGCGACAGCGGCGCCGCATGCAGCACGCCGTCCAGCGGCGAAATTGGATCGATGTCGGCGAAATAGCTGAGCGACATCATCAGCAGATTGCGGTGGGTGAGACAGGCGCCCTTCGGCCGGCCGGTGGTGCCTGAGGTGTAGAACAGCCAGGCGTGATCGGCAGGCGCGCGCGCAACGAGATCGATGCCGTCAAATGCGATCGCGGCCTGCCAGTCGCCGCCGCCGAGGACAATCGTATGCGCGAGGCCGGTGCAGTAGCCTGATATCGACGCGACGGTCTGCGCGAGGTCGTCCTCGACGAACACCGCCCGGCAGTTCGAGTGCTGCAAAATGTATTCGAACTCGCGCGCATGCAGGCGGGAGTTGATCGGCACCGCGACGAGCCCTGCGTGCCAGATGCCGAACAGCGCTTCGAGGTAGGCTGCACCGTTGTGGCTGATGATGCCGACGCGCTCTCCGGCGGCGCAGCCAAGTTGGCCCCGGAGATATCCGGCGATGCCGCGAACATGCAAGGCCATCTGCCGGTGCGTTGCATAAACCGTCTTGCCGACTGCGATCGCCGGACGATCGCCGATGCTAGTGCCGTTTCGCTGAACCCACGCGGCGAGATTCATCGATTCAATTCCTTTTCGCTCCGCAAGCGAAGCATGGTGGACCAACCGAGGTCAAACCAGGCGTTCGACTTCCGCTGGTGGGCATACTGCGTCCGCCCACGAGTTCGACGGCCGATGGTTTCAACCGGTCGTCGCCGCGGCATTGGCGCGAAGCGGCCGCTGACGGGCCAGGCCGACGTGTGCGTGGGCGGGAAAGAGGCTGGCCGGCTGCCGGCACTTCTTCAGACTAGCCGGCGATGGTCGGTTCAACGGACGCGCCAACCAACAACTCGCGCATCAATCGCCGCGCCGCTGGCTGCGTTGTGCCACGCGCCATCCGTCCAGCAACAAGCAAACGGCAAGACGTAGGTGCCGCTCTTGTCCTCGCACAGTAATTCCACAGGCACGCCATCGGCAGGCGTACCAGTCGAGAACTCAGCGACGCGATGTTCGCGGGTTGCCATAATGACTAACTCTAACGCAGCTCACAAATGCTCTCGAAAATGCGCCGCAACCGAGGCGTATACCCGCCGCCGGTGATCCGGCCGGATAAAGCCGTGCCCGGCATAGGTGAATCGCTCGTAGGCCACTTTCTTCTGCCGCAGCGCCAGGGCTTCGCTGAACTGATCGCTTTCGTGCATGGGCACGCGCGGATCGCGGTCACCGTGCAGCAGCAGCATCGGCGCCACCACGCGATCGATGTGATGGATGGGCGAGATTTTCTGGAACAATTCGTCATCCGTGCCCGGGAAGCCGTATTCGCGGGCGCGATGGTCGCGCCGCCAGGGGCCGGTGCGCTCCAACAGCGTGGCGAAATCGGCGATGCCGTAGTAATCGACGGCAGCTTTCCAGAGATCAGGTTGCAGCGTCACCGCCGCCAGCACGGCCCAACCGCCGTAGGATTGGCCCATGATGCCGATGCGGCTGGCGTCGATATTCGGCTGGGCGGCGAGCCAGGCGCGGCCGGCGGCAAGATCCTCCAGGAAATCGGGCCGCTTCTCCACCTCGTCGGCTTCCATATAGGCACGGCCGTAGCCGGTGCTGCCGCGCGCATTGGGCATCAGCACAGCGAAGCCCTGCGACAGCAGCATCTGGATGTCCGGCCGGAAGTTGGCGCGGGTTTGCGCGGCCGGGCCGCCATGCACCCACATCACCGCCGGGAATCCGCGGGCAGGCGCTACGCCGCGCGGACGGGCGTACCAGCCGGGGATGCGCAGCCCATCGAAGCTTTCCCATTCCACCAGCACCGGTTCGATCAGGCTGTCCGGATCGATGCCGGAAGCAGCCATCGGGTCCTCGCATGGGATCGCTGCGGCCGCGCCTGCGCGCCATAGCCAGATGCCGGGTGGCGTGGTCGGACCCTGGACGGTGAAGGCCAGCGCCGCATTGTCAGGTGCCCAGTTGAGATCGGCCACAATGCCGGTCGGCAAGCCGGTGACGACGGGCCGCTCGCTACCAGCGGGACCGACGCGCAGCACGGCATAGCCGCGATCGTTCTCGATCGTCGCGAGCATCGTCTCATCAAGCGATAGCGACCAGGCTTCCACGTCGCGGCCTTGAGCCTCGAACACCACGGTGGTGGTGCCGGTTTCGGGATCGATGCGGCACAGGCGCATCATGTCCGCACCGGCATCGCTCAATCCCATCAGAGCGGCGCCTTTTTCCACCCAGCGCACCGAGGCGAAGCGCGCAGGCGCGGCGCGCGGCAGGGCCCGGGTGGCGCTGGTTAGAGCGTCCATGATCCAGAGGCGGGAATCCGAGCTGCTATGGTCCTCGATCACCACCAGTCGCGTCATGTCTCTGGTCCAGCTCGGCACGGTCAGAATACTGCTGCCTTCCTTGAGGCGAGTGCGCGCGCCGGTGGCCAAGTCCATCACGCTGATGTCGTAGAAGCGTTCGTCGCGGTCGTTGGCGGCGTAGACGATACGCGCACCATCCGCCGACCAAGCGCCGAAATCATGGATCGCGTCGAGCGCCTCGGTCAGGGCGCGGGGTTCGGCGCCGGGTTCCTTTAGCCAGAATTGCTGGCGCTCGTCACCGCCGGCATCGATGCCCCAGATGAGCCGGTCATCGGTCGGAGAGCGGCGCAGGAACGCCACCTTCTCGTCGTGATGGCTCAATTGGCGCACGTTGCCGCCATCCACATCCATGGCCCAGACCTGCGGCAGCCCAGCGCCCCGCAGATGAAACAGCGTGCGCCCATCCTTCGAGAACGCCGGCGAGCTTGTGGCACCGATTTGCACCCAGGCATCGGTCGGGACGGGCATGCGGTCTCCTTCTTAGCGCGGGATCCATCCTATTCCGTTGCCTTCACGTCTTGCAACGAAACCCGAAGCCGGCCACCGCACGCACAGATATCGTGTACCGTTGGCGGCGTCCGCAGATTCAAAAATATTCCACGTGCATCTGCATGGCACGACAGCGCTTTCGCGATGACGACCCGCACCGGGCTTGACGGCCGCGCTGGCATGGCGCGGAAATTGAATGCATAGTTTGCGTCTTAAGAAAACGGGGAATGTGCCATGCCTCGCGTGTTGTCTGCCGCTATCGCGTCTGCACTGCTGCTGCTGTCGGCTGGGGGTGGGCAGGCCGCCACACCGCGCGATGCCTTGGTCATGGCGTGGAATCTGGATGCGTTGATCACCTTCGATCCCGCCCAGATCGGCGAGGTGAACGGCGCCGACATCATCGTGGGCAATGTCTGCTCCACGCTTGTGCAGTACGATCCGAAGGATGTGACGAAGATCATTCCGGGGGCGGCGGAAAGCTGGTCCAGCTCAGCCGACGGATTGACATTGACCTTCAAGCTGCGGAGCGACCTGAAATTCCCGGATGGCACGCCGGCCACCGCCGAGGATGCGGCTTGGTCGCTTCAGCGAGCCGTGCTGCTGGGATATTTCTCCAGCGCGAACCTGACCCAATGGGGCTTCAACAAGGACCAGATCGCCGACCAGATCCAGGCCACCGACGCCACGACGCTGGTTCTGAAGCTGTCGAAGCCTTACCCAGCCGCGCTGCTGCTGTCCGCCGCGTTCGCCAACAACAACGTCGCCACGATTCTCAGCAAGGCTGCCGGGCTGAAGAACGCGAAGACCGCGGATGGGAAGTCCGATCTGGGCAATGCCTTCTTCAAGACGGCGCCGGTGTGCGTCGGCCCGTACCATGTCGCGCGCTGGGACGCGAATGACGTGGTGATCCTGGAGCGCAACGATAATTATTTCGGCCCCAAGCCCGGCCTGCGGCGCATCATCATCCGCCACGTGCCGGAATCCAGCGCGGAGCGGCTGTTGCTGGAGAAGGGCGATATCGACGTGGCCCGCCTGTTGAGCACCGACGATTTGAAGGCACTGGAGTCCAACAAGGACATCCATATCGAACAGACGTTGCATGCAGGGCATGACCTATCTGGCCATGAACACCAACGACCCGATCCTCGGCAACCCGAAGGTGCGCGAGGCGGTCCGCTATCTGATCGATTACGACGGGCTCGGCCAACACCATCCTGCCCTATAAGGGCACGCCGCGTGCCGACCTGGTGCCGGAGGGCGCCTTCGCCGCGCTGGATCGCAAGGAGGGAGAGCCGTTCTCGCTGGATCTCGCGAAGGCCAAGCAATTGCTGACCGAGGCCGGCTATCCCGACGGCTTCAGCAAGAAGATGATCCTGTCGGCCAACGACATCGCCCCTGCCATCGCTCAGCATATCGCAACCAACGCGGCCAAGGTCGGCATCAAGCTCGAGCTGGAGCAGATGGCTGACGCCAACCTGTTCACCCGCGGCCGCAACCGCGATTTCGAAGTGCAGCTGGTGGGCTGGTTCGCCGGCTACCCGGACGCAGACGCCATGGTCTCCCGCCACGCCATCAATCCGGATCCGCGGCCGGAGGCGAAGCTGGTGGGCATTCCGGTATGGCGAACGGGTTGGCAGAAGCACTGACATCAACGCCAAGGCGGAGGCCGCGCGGCTGGAGCAGGATCCGGTCAAACGAACGGCGATGTACAAGGATATCCAGACCTACATGATGCATAACGGCCCGATGGCCTACATCTATCAGGCCATCCGCCCGATCGCCGTTCGCACTTCCGTGAAGGGCTTCGTGATCGGGCCATTCAGCGTGAACTACGCGAGCGCTTCGAAGTAAATTCGATGCACCTATCTTTGTTGAAGGCGGCGGCGCGGCAGGCGGGCTCGGTGTCGACGACGCTGCTCGGCCTGCTCGCGCTGACTTTTTTCATGGGCCGCATGCTGCCGAACGATCCGGTGCTGGCGATCGTCGGTGATCAGGCAGACCAGGCCACCTACGACATGGTGCACCACCAGCTGGGCCTGGATAAGCCACTTTACGTGCAGTTCTATCTGTATATTCGCGCGATGCTGTCAGGCGATTTCGGCAATGCGCTGTTCACCGGCCACAGCGTCGCCGACGACCTGATGAAAGTGTTTCCGGCCACGGTCGAACTGGCGACCTTCGCCATCATCATCGGCGTTGGCATCGGCGTGCCGCTGGGCATGCTGGCGGCGGTGTATCGCAGCAGCATCATCGATCATGTCGCCCGCGTGGTCGGGCTGTTGGGCTATTCCAGCCCGGCCTTCTGGCTCGGACTGATGGGGCTGATCCTGTTCTACGCCACGCTGGATTGGGTCGGCGGGCCCGGCCGGCTGGATGTCGCGTACATGGACAGTATCGAGACCCACACCGGGCTTCATGACCATCGATGCGCTGTGGGAGGGCGACATGGATGTGTTCTGGAACGCGCTCAGCCATATCGTGCTGCCCGGCGCCATCCTGGGCTACGGCTCCATGGCCTATATCAGCCGCATGACACGCAGCTTCATGCTGGAGCAGCTGGCGCAGGAATATGTCGTGGCGGCGCGCGTGAAAGGCCTGTCGCGCTGGGCGGTGATCCGCCGCCACGCGTTCCGCAACATCCTGGTGCAGCTCGTCACGGTCATCGCGCTCGCCTACGCCTTCCTGCTGGAAGGCGCGGTGTTGACCGAGACCGTGTTCGCCTGGCCCGGCTTCGGCCGCTACCTTGTCGCCGGCCTGCTGGCGGGCGACATGAACGCTGTGCTGGCCTGCGTGCTGATCGTCGGCATCATCTTCATCGGCCTCAATCTGATGACCGACCTGCTGTATCGTCTGCTGGACCCGCGCACGCGATGATGAATCGGCCAGCGCTCATGACCGCGAGTCCGCGCCTGGCTCACCGCCGAGGTCACCACTCTCGCCGTGGCAGGCACGGCTGCAGCGGCGCATATTTCGGCTGGCTGCGTCTGCGGCGGCAACGGGTTGACGATGTTCGGGCTCGCCGTGCTGCTGTTCCTGGTGATGGTTGCCGCGCTCGGCACCATGGATCGCGCCGCAATGGCTACAACGACGCAAGAGTCTCGCGGACGCGGCTGGCTGCCGCCGAGCGCCGCGCATTGGTTCGGCACCGATGATCTGGGACGCGACATGCTGTCCCGCATCGTCTACGGCACGCGCATCACGCTGATGATCGCCTGCCTGGTGGCGGTGATCGCGGCGCCGCTGGGCCTGCTTGGTCGGCACCGCCGCCGGTTATTTCGGCGGCTGGGTCGACACGGTGCTGATGCGCATCAACGACGTCTTCCTGTCCTTCCCCGGCCTGATCCTGGCGCTCGGCTTTCGTCGCAGCACTTGGGCCGGGCATCCGCAACGCCGTCATCGCCATCGCGCTGACCGCCTGGCCGCCGATCGCACGACTGGCGCGGGCGGAGACGCTGACCTTGCGCAATGCCGACTACATCGCCGCCGTGCGCATCCAGGGCGCGTCTGCCTTGCGCATCATCCTGCGCCATGTCGTGCCGATGTGCCTGCCATCGGTCGTCGTGCGCATCACGCTCAACATGGCCGGCATCATCATCACCGCCGCCGGCCTCGGCTTTCTCGGCCTCGGCGCGCAGCCGCCGATGCCGGAATGGGGGTCGATGCTGTCGAGCGGGCCGCGCCCAATCTGAGCGGGGCGTGGTGGATTTCCGCGGTGCCGGGCATCGCCATCCTGATGACCAGCCTCGCCTTCAACCTGCTCGGCGACGGGCTGCGCGACGTGCTGGATCCGAGGTCGGAATGATGTGACCGCGCAATTGATCGGTCGAGGATCTCCGGGTGCGCTTCCGCACGCGCGCGGCGGGTGGTGGAAGCGGTGCGCGGCGTGTCCTTCACGCGTGGGGCGCGAGAAGGTCGGCATTGTCGGCGAATCCGGTTCCGGCAAAGTCCATGACCGGACGCGCGATTCTGCGGCTGTCGCCGCCGCAGGCGCGGGTGACGGCGAAGACGTTGCAGTTCCAGGAGATCGACCTCTCCGCCGTGCACTGAGCGGCAAATGCTGAAAGTGCGGGGCCGGCGCATTTCCATGATCATGCAGGATCCGAAATTCGCGCTCGATCCGGTGATGCGCGTGGGCGACCAGATTGCCGAGGCCATCCCGGCCGAGCGCCGCGGCAGCCGCGCGCAGGATCGCGAGCGCGTGC
The DNA here is from genome assembly GCA_963763485.1 of uncultured Alphaproteobacteria bacterium. Classification (GTDB taxonomy): domain Bacteria; phylum Pseudomonadota; class Alphaproteobacteria; order Rhizobiales; family Xanthobacteraceae; genus CAWCKS01. The sequence goes on from CAVXOW010000006.1 coordinate 1,182,075, forward strand.
TGGCGATGCTGGAGTCCGTGCAGATCCGCGACCCCAGGCGGGTGTTCGAGCTGTATCCGCATGAAGTCTCCGGCGGCATGGGCCAGCGCGTCATGATCGCCATGATGCTGATGCCCGAACCATCCCTGCTGATCGCGGACGAGCCGACCTCCGCCCTCGACGTGACGGTGCGGATGCGCGTGCTGGCCATCCTGGACGAACTGGCGGCCCAGCGTGACCTTGGCCTGATCTTCATCAGCCACGATCTCAACCTCGTCGCCTCGTTCTGCGACCGCGTGCTGATCATGTATGCCGGCCGCATCGTCGAGGAATGCGCGGCCAGCGAGTTGGCGCGTGCGCAGCACCCCTATACGCGCGGACTGCTCGCATCTCTCCCCCGGGTCGGCGATACGCGCGCCACGGCTGCCGGTGCTGACGCGCGACCCGGCCTGGCTGTCCGTCGTGATCACTGTCAAAAACCTGCGCGTCAGCTTCGGCGCGATGCGCGCGGTGGACGACGTGTCCTTCCATGTCGACGCCGAGGAAACATTCGGCCTCGTCGGCGAATCCGGCTGCGGCAAATCCACACTGCTGCGCGTGCTATGCGGCCTGAACCGCGACTGGCAGGGCGAGATTACGATCGCCGGCGAGGCCATCACGCCGAACCGCAGCCGCGCCTTCTTCAAGAGCGTGCAGATGGTGTTTCAGGATCCCTACGGCTCCCTGCACCCACGCCACAGCGTGAACGCCGTGCTGACCGAGCCGCTCGCCATCCATCGCATGGACCGCGTCGACGCGCGCGTCGCCGAGATGCTGGACCAGGTGGGGCTCGGCGCCGCTTTCCGCTACCGCTACCCGCACCAGCTTTCCGGCGGCCAGCGCCAGCGCCTGGCCATCGCCCGCGCGCTGATCCTTGAGCCAAAAGTGCTGCTGCTGGATGAGCCGACCTCGGCACTGGACGTATCGGTGCAGGCGGAAATCCTGAACCTGCTGAAGGAAATCCGGCAAACGCGCCGACTGACCTGCATCCTGGTCAGCCACGATTTGGCGGTGATCTCTTATATGTGCGGCCGGATCGGCGTGATGAACAACGGCAAGATCCTGGAAGAATTGTCGGCCACACAACTGAACAGCAACACCGGCCACCATCGCTACACCGTACAGTTACTGACCGCGAGCCGGGGCTATGACCACGCGCTGGCAAAGGAATTGCCCGACTGACGGCGGGCGCACTGAAGTGATACCAGGCGGTGAGCGCGTGATGACGAACGAACGCTCCAAATCAGATAGCGGCGATACCGCCGATTTCAACGAGATGTTTCGGGGTTGCGAGCGGCGCCCCGACAGTCGCGCGCGCCGGCGTGTTGCCCTTCGGCACCCACTTGTCATAGACGCTGTTCATATCAGCGAAATAGCGCATGTCGCTGAGCCAGATTTGCACCGTCAGCAGTTTCTTCTTGGACGTGCCAGCTTCTTTGAGCAGGCGATCGATCTTCGCCAGGATCTGCTTGGTCTGCCCGACTGCATCCTGACGTAGATCGTCGGCGGTCTGGCCGGCGAGATAAACGATGCCGTTATGAACAGAGGCGCCAGACAGGCGCGGCCCCGGTGCAAGTCGTTTGATCGTCATGAAGTCCCCCGAAAGTTTGGTGCCTGCAATCCCTTGCATCATACACACGTGCGCCGTGCACTAAAGAGCCGATGGCCAAACTCATGAGCTTTTCAGAGAAAGCTCATGACCTTCGTGTTTGGAATCGTCTTGGCAACTCTTATGAGTTCCGCGACTGACATGGCGCCGGTTGGTTCAGCCCTTACGGAGCAGTTCGCACAGGCCGATCGCCCTGCCCTCATTGTCGATCGGGGTTGTAGACCCTGATCGGCCGATGGGTTTTGTAGGCGGGGCTCTGGTTGGACCACATGACGCCGGTGGCACCGCCGCCGTCAACGACAATGGCTTGACCGGTCACGAAACTCGAACGGTCACTCGCCAGAAAAACTGCCATCTGTGCGATGTCGTCCGGCACCCCGGGCCGGGGTATCGGTTGCAGGGTCGCAAAACCGGCGATGCGATCCTCGATGAGTGAATCAGGCCGGCCGACCGTATTGGTGGAAAGTGGTGTCGCGATGGCGCCCGGGCAAATGCAATTGACCCGGATTGAATCCGGCCCGAGTTGCATCGCGGCGGCTTTGGTCAAGTGGATGACAGCGGCCTTGGCGGCTGAATAGATGATTGGCCCGCGGCCGGCAGTTACCCCGGCGATCGAGCCGGTGTTGATAATCGAGCCACCACCCTGTTTGCGCATGATCAGCACTGCGTGTTTCACGCCGAGGAAAACGCCGCGAACAAGGACGTCGAACGTCAGGTCAAACTCGTCGACCGGAATATCCTCGATCGGCCCGAGCGCACCACCGAAGCCCGCATTATTGAAGATGCAGTCGAGCCGGCCCCAGCGGCCGACCGCCGTATCGATCGCCGTCTTCACCTGATCCTCCTGGCGGACCTCGCAGCTGACGAAAGTTGCGGCTGTACCGAGTTCTTCAGCCAGCGCCTCACCCCGCTCACGCTGCATGTCGGCAATAACGACGCGCGCACCCTCCTTGACGAAGAGGCGCACGGTCGCCGCACCGATTCCGCTGGCGCCCCCGGTGATGACTGCTACCTTGCCTTCCAGTTCCGCCATGTCTGCATTCCCTCTTTTATCTTGTATGTGTCAGCCGCACGCGGCGGCGCTGGTTGACTTAAAACCGTCTCGCACTCGGCTGCCGTGTCAGGCTTAAGCTGCATCCTCGCGGATCATCGCAGCGCCCTTCTCGCCGATCATGATGGCGGGCGCGTTGGTGTTGCCAGTCGTGAGCGTCGGCATCACCGAGGCGTCGATCACGCGCAGGCCCTGGATACCGTGCACGCGCAGCCGTGAATCGACGACGGCGCGCGGATCCTCGCCCATCTTGCATGTGCCGACGGGGTGATAGAGCGTGTTGCCGAAGCGGCGGGCGTAGTCGAGCAGGTCGGCGTCGCTGTTGAGCTCGGGGCCGGGTTTGGTCTCGCCCAGACTGTGCTGGGCGAGCGCAGGTGCGGAGAAGATGCGCCGGACATGACGCACGCCGCCCAAGAGAGCGAGTTCGTCGGTACGCGTCGTAAAATAGTTCGGTCGGATCGCGGGCCGCGCGAATGGATCCGCCGACTCCGCCATGATGGTTCCGCGCGAATCGGGCTTCACCACGCAGACAACGCAGCTCATTCCCGGCTCGTCATCGAGCTGGCCGAACTTCAGAGGGTGGGTGCTGCCGGGCGTGAACAGGAGTTGCAGGTCGGGCGAGGCGAGGCCCTCGCGGCTGTCGCAGAACACTTGTGCCGTGGTGACGCCGAAGGTCAGCGCGCCCTTGCCGGTCAGGAAGAAGCGCGCGATCTCTGGCAGCACGCGCGGGACGCGCGCCAGCTCGTTCACCGTCGGCGTGCCCTGCACGCGATTCACGACGCGAACCACATAGTGGTCGATCAGGTTCGAGCCGACGCCCGGCAGGTCGTGCACGACGCCGATCCCTAGGGATTGCAGATGGGCCGCCGGGCCCACGCCGGAGACCTGCAGGATATGCGGTGAGTTCACCGTGCCGCCGGACACGATCACCTCGCGGTTGGCGCGCACGGTGGTGAGTTTTCCGTCGCGCTGAAATTCGACTCCCGTGCAGCGCCTGCCCTCGAACAGGAGCTTGCCGCCCTGCGCATTGGTCTCGACGCGCAGGTTGGGGCGCCGCCGCGCCTCGCGCAAAAAAGTCTGCGCCGTCGAACCGCGCCAGCGGCCGCGGCGCGTCATCTGCGAGTAGCCGACGCCATGGCGTTGCTTGCCATTGAGGTCGGGATTGAACGGGAAGCCCGCCTGCTGTGCGGCCTCGACGAAGCGATGGGTGAGCGGCAGGATGGTGCGGTAGTCCTCGACCTTGAGCGGGCCGCCCTGGCCGCGCACCTCGCCGTCGCCCTTCTGCACATAGTGCTCGGACTTCCTGAAGTAGGGCAGCACGTCGTCGTAGCTCCAGCCCTGGCAGCCCATCTGCGCCCAGCCGTCGAAGTCGGCCGGCGCACCGCGCACGTAGAGCATGCCGTTGATCGACGACGAGCCGCCGAGCGTGCGGCCGCGCGGCCAGTCGATACGCCGCTCGCCCGAGGTCTTCTCCGGCTCGGTCGTATAGTTCCAGTTGACCAGCGGGTTGCGCAGCAGCGAGCGCATGCCGGCCGGGATATGGATCATCGGATACCAGTCGCTCGGTCCGGCCTCGAGCACGATCACCGAAGCGCCGCTCTCGGACAGGCGTGCAGCAACTGTGCATCCCGCCGAGCCGGCACCGACGACGACATAGTCTGCCTGCATCCCTGTTGCTCCCCGGCAATGGCGGCCGTCTATATTGCCGCCGTCAGGAAATCGAAGTTGCGTGGGTCGTCGTCCAGCGCTCCCCTCAGCGCTGAATGCCGGTCGCTCCGTCTGGAACATCGTAGAAGGCAAGCGTCATCGCGACGCTCGAGTAATGCCCCATCAGGGTGATCACGTCAGTAGTTCCGACATGACCGAGGGCCTTGACCGCGCGGTCGTACAGTCCGCGCGGCACCCATCGCGCGTTGCACAGGACTGTCGCCACCTCGTAGACGATCTGTTCGCGTTCGTCGTCGAATGCGGTCGGCATTCCACCGATCATCGCCTCGACTGCGGCGGCCGGTAGTCCGACTTCCTTTGCCCGGCGCTCGTGCGCGGCGGTCGGATAGGCCGAGTGCCAGTGGCTTGTGATGACACAGACCGCGATCTCCCGCTCGCGCTCGGTCAGCGAGTAGCCACCCGGTTGAAAATGAGTTCCGAAAGCACTGATGACCTTGGCGAGCTTCGGATTGTGGATCCAGATTTTGACCGGGCCCGGCAAGCGCCCGCGCGCCTTGATGATGGTGTCGTACGCATCCTTCTGTTCAGGGGTCATCTGGTCGTAGGGGATTTCGGCGTAGCGTCCGAAGGTCGGGGTATCCGATGACACTTTTACCTCCCGTTTCATCGTTCTGGTTGATCGCACATTTGACCATTGTGGCCGCGACAAAGCTAGCCAAGCATGACCGCAGGATGGACGCGAGCATGAACGGTAATGTTCGCTGCGGCAGGCGGCTCGCCTGGAAGAATCTCGGATGTGCGTTGGATCAACACCGGGCAGATACGATGCGGCTCGATCAAGCCGCGAAGAACGTTGCGCTCGGATTTGAATGGTCTTCACATGGCAGGCTGCCCTGTGGTCTGCCGATGAACGACGCGATGTTTGCGGTTGCCATCGCAACTCTAAAGCAGCTTGTCCAAATCGGTCGCGTGCCGAAATGGCTTGATTTTGCGCCTCGCGAGCCTCACCGCATCGTCGCGAGCTGGACCGCGAGCGCACAGGCCCGGTCGTACTCGTCGAGATTGATCCACTCGTCGATCGTGTGCGGCTCGTTCTGGCCGGCGCCGAAGGTCACGGTCGGAACGCCGTGGCGGACCATCCAGTTGGCGTCGAGCCCGCCATTCGCGGCGCGCAGCACAGGCGCAGCCCCGATGTCGGACACGGCCTCGGCGGCGCGTTTGACCACCGGCAGGCTGTCCTTCATGCGGAACGGATAATAGTCGGTCTCGGCCTTGAACTTGACGCGGCCTGACTTGCCATCGCTGTTCTTGACGCGCTTGGCCGCCTTCTCGAACGCCGCCTTGTAGGCCTTGGTGATCTCCTTGAAGAACTTGGGATCGTGGCTGCGGCTTTCGCCGCGCACATGCACATAGTCGGTGACGACATTGGTGGCGTCTCCTGCGGGGCGGCCCTCGCCGCCGGTGACGGGGCCGACATTGCTCGTGCCCTGCCGCTTGCCTTTCTTAACCTTGCCGAACCAGCCGCCTGCCTTCACGTCGGCAAGCGCGAGGCCGAGGATCATGGTCGAACTGATGCCGCGCTCCGGAGCAACGCCGGCATGCGAGGCGCGGCCGAAGATCTCGACCTGCCAGCGATCCGCGCCGACAGCGCCGATGGTGACATTGGAGGCCGAGCCGCCGTCGTAGTTGAAAGCCATCACCGGCGAGCCGAGGTCTTCGGTCTTGACGTGGCGTGCGCCCCACAGCCCGCTCTCCTCGCGCACGCAGAACAACAGCGTGATCGGCGGATGATCGAGTTTCTGCTTTTCAAGCTCGGCCGCCAGCGTGACCAGAACGCCGCAGCCGCAGCGGTTGTCGCCGCCGAGCGCGGTCTTCGCCTGATTGACGATCTTGCGGCCGGCAAGCTTTGGCTTCGCTCCGGCGCACAGCGGCACGGTGTCCATGTGGGTCATGAACATGATGCGCGGCTGGTTGTGCATCGCGCCGCGGCCAGGCAGATCGACAATCAGGTTGCCGGTCTGCGTCGGCACGGGAATACGTGTGTTGGCGTCGTCGAGGCGGATCGCATCATCAGGCACGCCGCTTTCCTTCAGCGCCGCGGTGAGCTCGCGCCCGATTCTCTCCTCCTGTCCGGTCACGCCCTCGACGGCGAGGAAGCGCATGAGGCGGCTCGTTGCGGCTTGCGTATCGACAGGCATGACGAATTCCTTGATGAGCGGAGTTTCAAGCATCCTTCGCGGAGCATCGCCGCGCAAGGCTCTTTGAGGGTGGACGGCCAAGGTAATTTAGGGCCAGGAGCGGGCCGAGGCTATTCACGTTCGCCAGCAGGAATTCGTCATGGTGACCCTCAAAAAAGGGACCCGATACCAGCGACACTGGATCAGATGGCCGAACCCGTTAGGCTGATTGCTGTTGTCTTGCCGAGTACAGCAGCAGGTGAGCCGTGATTTGTGCTTTGATTTTCGACCTCGATAACTGCCTCGCTGACGCACGGGAGGCCGGAGAAGAGCTTTACAAGCCGGCCTTTGAGGCGATCCGCCAGGCAAATCGGGGAGCCGTCGCGCAGGAGTTTCTGGACCGCGCATTTGAAGATATTTGGCGGCATTCACTGGACTGGGTGGCCGCTCACTACGGCTTCTCTCAGGCAATGACCGAAGCTGGCTGGCGCGTGTTCAGCGGACTCGAAGTGAATCGAAAATTGCACGGGTATGGCGATTTATCGCTCTTGTCAGAGCTGCCTGCGAACCGGTTCCTTGTAACATCGGGCTTCCGGCGCCTGCAGGAAAGCAAGATCAGGGCGTTGGACCTCGTTCCATTGTTCACCGCCGTCTACGTTGATGCAATCGATGAGCATGACAGGCTGGGAAAGCTCGGTCACTTCGAGGGCATTCTGCAAAAGCAACGGCTGACCGCTGCAGAGGTTCTTGTCGTTGGCGATAACGCTGATTCCGAGATCGCTGCAGGTGCTCGTCTCGGCATGCCTACGGTCCAGACCCTTCGACCTGGCGTGCCGTACACAGCGAACGCGACGTTCCACATTCACTCGCTGCACGAGCTGAAAGACCTGCTAGCGCGACTGAACGCTGGCCAATAGCCGGGATCGTCCGGCCAAAGCTTGATTGAATTCGCCAACAACAACTTTGGCAGCACGACGAGGCTAGCTTGTTACGAACTTTGTACTGGCATTCATCTGGTCGCCAGGGCTGGAGCGGGCGGCTTGGCGCTGTCGGCCGGCGCCTCGTCGAGCTGATAGCCGCGGAAGCGGCGATGGCACAGCATTGCGAGGATTGCCGCTAGCACGATGCCGATGACCAGCGGGATGACCGGAAAGAAGAACAGCTGCTGCGGCGTCAGCTTCTGCGCCACGAGGTAGCCGCCGAGGATGGGACCTGCGACCGCGCCGATCCGGCTGACACTGAAAGCCCAGCCGGCGGCGAAGGCGCGGAACGAGGTCGGATAAAGCATGCCGGTTGAGGCGTTGAGGCCGTACTGAACGCCTTGCATGCCAAAACCCGAGATCGCCACCCAGGTCGCGATCCAGCCGACATCGAGCCCGGGCACGCCGATCGCCCAGACCGTCGCGGCGGTGAGGATGCCCCAGGCGATCACTGCCAGAAAACCGTAGCGGTCGACGAAATAGCTGATCACCAGTCCGCCCAGCACGCCGCCGCCCTGGTTGAGTGAGGAAACGAGGATCGCCTGCGTCTGCGGCACGCCCGCGCCTTGCAGGATGATGTTGGTCCATGCGCCGGTGAAATAGAGCACGATGAAATTGAGAATGAATGCGATCCAGAGGATCGGTGTGATCCACTTGAGCTCGCCTTCGAACAGCTGGCGCGGCCTGAAGGGAATGCGCAATTCGGCCGACGCCACGACGAAGCGGGCGTCGCCGGGGATCGCCTCATTTGGCACCAGCCGCCGCAGCGTCTGCCTGAGCTCCGCGTCACGCCCGCCGTTGAGCGCGAGGAACTTGATCGATTCCGCCATGAACAGCCACAGCAGGATCACGGCGATGAACGGCACGGCGCCGCCGACGATGAAGAGGCCCTGCCAGCCCCAGTGGGCGATGACCTGTGGCGCAACGAGCCCGCTGACGAAGCCGCCGAAATTGATGCCGCAGAACGTGAAGATGACGAGCCGCGCGCGCAAGCGCTTGGGCGCGAACTCGGCGCCCAGCGCGACGATGTTGGGGATGACGCCGCCCAATCCAACGCCGGTGCAGAAGCGCATGAAGGCGAGCTCGCCGGCTGAGTGCACCGTCACAGTGGCGAAGGTGAAGACGCTGACGATGAGGCAGCCGAGCATAAGGGCGAGCCGGCGGCCGTGATGGTCGCTGATCCAGCCGAGGACGAGTGCGCCGATCGGATAGGCGGCAAGGCTCGCCGAGTTCACCAGGCCGACTGTCTCCGGCCCGAGCTGGAACTCGCGCATCAGGTTCGGCATCACGTAGCCGATCACCGAGATATCGAAGCCGTCGCCGAAAATGGCAAACCAGCCGATGGCGATGATCAGGATGTTGAACTTCGTGACGCCCTGGCGATCGATCAGTTCGGCAAGATCGATCACCGGTCCGCTGGTCCGTTGCGCGCTCGTGGCTGCCATTGTTGTCCCCCCAAGAAACGTAACAAGAAGCGTAACAAGAAGCGTAATAACCGTGAGAGCCAGTCGATTGATGTCAGCTGTAGCTCGATCTCGCTCCAGCCTCCTCGGTTTCCCGTTCAGTCGACATGATCCCCTCCAGGAATAGCCCAGCGTGCCACGAGGCCGCTCAGCGCAGGAAATCCGGCGCGGGCGGCAGACCCCACAGGTTGCCGAGGTTCGGTATCACCTTGGGGTCCCAGGTCTTGGGCCGTTGCGGCGTATCGTGGTGCCATGGCCGCGGATCGTAGTAACCGAGTTCCTCGTCCTTCATCTGGTCGAGCTCGATGTAGAACTCGACGTTCTGATCGTCGGCGTTGCGATGATAGATCGCAACATTGTGGCCGGGGCCATGGCGGACCGGTCCCCAGTTGATCGGCATCTTGCGCAGCGCCAGCAGTTCGCACGCATTCTGGACGTGGGCAAAGTCCTTCATCTCGAACGCGATGTGATGCATCCCGGTCTTTGGACCGCGAATGAAATTCACGGTGTGGTGGTCCGGATTGCAGCGCAGGAAGACGAAGTAATCGGCGATCCAGTCCAACTCGCGGAAGCCGAGAACCTTGCAGTAGAAGTCGGCCATCGCCTTCGGATCATCGACCACGCGCGCGATGTGCCCGAACTTGAGCGGGCCTGCGCCGTGAACCTGGTGGTGCGAACCGAGATAGGTCCAGTGCGAGAACAGCTCGACCCTGGTGCCTGCGGGATCATCAAAGGCGAGCACCTTGCCAAGGCCGGGCGCCGTATCGCCCTGCACTTCGCTTCGCACGCCCACGGCCGACAGTTGCTTCGCCATGTCGCCGAGGTCCGCGTTGGGCGCGACCTCGAACGACAGCCGCTTCAACGTCGCTGCGCCGCCCTGCTCGAGCACAACCGAGAGCAGCCCGGTCTTGCTTGCCAGAAAGGCGCGGCCCTTGTCTCGGGCGCTCAGGACCAGTCCGTTGACGTCGGTGTAGTAGGCGATGGCCTTGTCGAGGTCGGGTGTTTCGAACGTCGCATGGCCTACGCGTTTTGCCTTGATCATTGGTCCCTCGATGTCATGCACTCATGGATTGGCGGCTCTTTGCATTGCCAGCCGCGTAAGGCGTGCCGCGTCCTCGCTTAGGTCCCCGTGAACTTCGGCTTCCGCTTCTCCACAAACGACGCCCGCTGTTCCCTTTGGTCGTTGGGCGAGCGGCGGGCGAATTGCAGACCTGAGGATTCGTTGATCATCGCACGGTGGAAATCGAGGTCCATATTGTCCTGCAGCACGCGTTTGCTCGAACGGATCGCCATCGGCGGCAACGCTGCCATTTGCGAGGCGACCTCACGCGCGCACGACATCATCTCGCCTTCGGCGACGAAACGATCCAGCAGCCCGAGGCGGTAGGCTTCCTCGCCGCGCACATCGCGGCTGGTGAAGATCAAATCGGCGGCCCGGCCATAGCCGATCAGCCGCGGCAGGAAATAGGACATGCCCGTATCGGGCGACAGTCCGCGTTCGGCGAACACCGTCTTGAACCGCGATACCGCGGAGCCGATCCTGAGATCGCAGGCCAGCGAAATGCTCATGCCCGCGCCGGCCGCAACGCCATTCATCACGGCGATCGTGGGCTTGCCCAACTGGTAGATGCCGGACGCGAGGCGACCAACCCAGCCGAGGTTGTCGAGCCTCTCATTCTGCGATGGCGTCTCTTCGCCCTCGGGCCGCGGCCCGGTGAGATCGGCGCCTGCACAAAATCCCCTGCCCTTGCCGGTGAAGATCGCAACCCTGACACCATCGTCCTGGTAGATGCGAGTACACGCTGCGTGAATCTCGTCCCGCAGCGCCGCGTTCAGCGCATTCAGCTTGTCCGGCCGGTTGAGCGTCACGGTCGCAATGTGCTCGCTCACATCGTAGTCAAGGCATTCGAAGGCCACGGCGTTATCCTCTTATTGTTTTTTGGAACTCCGCCATCATAGCGGCACCGGTGGCCTTGTCGATCCGGCCGTTTTGAGCGGCGAACGCTTGATCAAAGCACCTGCCTCAATCACCAGGCCCAGGCGACACCTGCAACGACCGGCCAATCGTCGTCGGATTTGGTCCGGCCGGTCAGGCGGTTTCGGCGTCTCGCCCTGCCTTCGCGGCGGTGGCGGACACCGAGACGTCGCATGCCGTCAAGCACTCTGCTCGCCAGCTTGCCGGCATGGTCCACCGTCTGTTTTGCGAAAAACCAGATGGCCGTGACCCGGCTGAGGATGCTGAGCAGCACGATCACCGAAAAGATATCGATGTAGGCCAGCGCATCGCCGACCAGCATCAACTCGGGAGGAATCGGGATTCGATGGGCGTAGGCCAGGATCAGAAAGACAACCGGGATGATGGCTATGATCCGTCTCAGCGTCAGCCGGTCAAGGAACGCGGCGAGCTGCACGACAAAGATCTCCCACAGCAAATCGCCGAACGCTGCCGGCTTGTCGATGGTCCACGTCTTCCACAGCTGCTTGAACATGAGGCTTGTGCCTACGCCACTTGAATACGGATCGACGTTCGCTCAGCGCCGCGGCTGCCGTCCCCGGATCCGGTCAAAGCCCTGCTTGATGGCGGCGAAGCGTTCAGCGATCGCCGGCTCGAACTCGGTGTCGGTGAAGATGTACGGCCAGTCGTTTTCGATGCCTTCCCGAACCAGTTCGCCGACGTAGAGCGGATCGATGCCCGTTGCGACCCGTTCCCTGACCAGCGCGACGCGCGGTCCTTCCGGCGGCGGGGCTGTCATGGCGCCGATGAGCCGCTGCGGCACGTTGCGCCGTGAGTTCGTGATCTGCGTGCGGATAAAGCCCGGGCACAGTACCGACACACCGATGCCACGGGGATCAAGCGTTCGACGCAGTCCCTCCGATAGTGCCACCACGCCATATTTGCTGACGTCGTACGCAGAACCTCCCGAGATCAGTCCCGCGATCGATGCCGTGGACACGATCTGTCCGCCTTCGCCGTGCGCTTCGATGAGCGGACCAAAGATCTCGACCCCCCAGATCACCGACATCAAATTGACGCCAAGCACCCAATTCCAGCTTGCATCGGTCCACTGACCGTAAACGCCACCACCACCGACGCCGGCATTGTTGACCAGGATATGAACCTTGCCATAGCGCGCGATGGTGGCGTCCGCCGCGGCCTTGAGCTCCGCCTTGAGCGAGACGTCCGCGCGCACCCCATCGACATCGGCGTTGGTCCGCTTCAGCTCCGCGACCGCCTTGGCCAGCGCCTGCTCCTCGATGTCGCACAGCATGACCTTCACGCCGGCCTGCGCCAGCGCCGTGGCGATCCCCAATCCGATGCCCGAAGCGGCACCGGTGACGAACGCGGTCTTTCCAGCAAGGTCTTTCATGCGCACTCCTCCCCCGTTGTCTTCCCATTTTCTTGCCAGCCCAAACCTAGCCGGTTCATGTCCGGTGTGAAACTGGCTTGCCGAGCCGTAGCTCGCAAAGTGAGCGAAGGCTGGCAGCGGAGCTTTCCCGAATCAGTCACGCCAGCAATCAGCAATGTCGCTCAGCGGCGCGAACCAGACTCCCGGATGCGATTTCATATAGGTGATGAAACGTTCGAGCATCATGATGTTTGGCGCGCGCCCGATCGATTGTGGATGCACCGCGACCGTCAGAACGCCGGCGTCGATCTCGCGGTAAGCATAGTCGAAGTGGTCCTTCCATCTTTGATAGACCACCTCGTTGGATGAAAGGCCGGCGTTCGCGCGCGGCACAAACTCGAAGGCCGGCCAATCATCCAGGGCCCACGACACCGGAATCTCGAGCACGCGGCTAGGCGCGCCAAACACACTCCCGCCCTCGTCGCGCAACTCGACGGGACGGGGACGATATGGCTCGAAATCCCGTCCCATCAGGGATGAGTCCCATGCGAAGTCGAATTCCTCCAGCAGCGCCAGCGTATGATCGCTGAAATCCCACGACGGCGAGCGATAACCTTTAGGCCGCTTGCCGACGATTTTCTGATGCAAGGCAATCTGCCGCTCGAGCAGCGCCCGCTCAGCGCCCTCGTCAAGCCGTCCTATCCCTTCGTGCAGGCAACCGTGCGCGCCGATCTCATGGCCGTGCTCCATCACCACTTTGAACGCTGCCGGAAATGTTTCCATGGTATGCGTCGGCGTAAACCAGGTGGTCGTGATGTCATATTTCTTGAACAGCCTGAGCAGCCGGGGCGCACCGACTTCAGCGCCGAATTCGCCGCGCGACAGAACCCCCGGCGTCTTCATATTGAAGGAACCGGGCCACACCGAATGCGCATCGAAATCAACGCCAAGGCTGACCGCGATCTTGCAGTTTGACGGCAGACGAAGCGGCATGCGCGCCTCCAGAACTTGAGCCGAGAACTTGAGCCGAGAACTTGAGCTATGTGACCAGGGTGTTATCTGACTACGCTTTGGCAGTTCCAGCAAACAGGTCAGTCCCACGTGATTCCATGGCTCCTGCTCGATACCGCCAGCGTCCCTGGGGGCGGCGAACTCCGGCTGTGGCGGCGGGGGTCCGAATTCTCGATCCGGTCGGGGCAGAACGAACTGATGAGCAGTCGCGTCAGCGGGTCCGAACAGGCCCTCGCCTCAATCGCTTGCGCAGAGATCAAGACCCGAAAGCGGCCGGCGATCCTGATCGGCGGGCTCGGCATGGGCTTCACGCTTCGCGCCGCGCTCGCTGAACTTGGTCCCGAGGCCGAAGTTGTTGTTGCAGAACTCGTGCCGGCCGTTCTGGCGTGGGCGCGCGGGCCGATGGCGGACATTTTCGGCACCAGCCTGACTGATCCGCGCGTCAGTATCCGCGAGGCCGATGTCGGCGACCTCTTCCGCTCGGGACGGTCGCGCTTCGATGCCATCATTCTCGATGTCGACAACGGCCCGGAGGGTCTCACCCGAAAGGCCAACGACGCCTTGTACGACGCGAACGGCCTGAAGGCCGCCCGCACCGCATTGCGTCCCGGCGGCATCCTGGCCCTGTGGTCGTCAGGGCCAAATCCGGGCTTCACGCAGCGCCTTCGCAGGGCCGGCTTTGACGTCGACGAACGCTCAGTCCGTGCGAACGGAGCGCGCGGTGGCGCGAGACACGTGATCTGGATTGCCACGCGCGTCGAGCGGTGAGGACGAGAGCAAGAAGAAATTATCCGCTCATTCCCGCGAAAGCGGGAAGCCAGAAGCGATCAGAGATCAGAGAAAAGGCGCTGGTTTCGTAGCAAAAACTGGGTCCCCTCAGGCCAAACACTTGTTTGGCCGACGTCCGCGGGGACGAGCGGGAGAATGAGGACTCAATTCAACCTCATCCCATCCCGCCCTAAAATCCGCGAAGCGGGCTTGCTCCGCTCACACCGCGTCTTTTGCCGCCTTTACGGGACGTGCCCGCACGATCTTCCGGGCCGGTTTGGCCTTGAACATCATCGACTCGCCGGTGAACGGGTTTGTGCCCTGGCGCGCCTTGGTCGCAGGCTTCTTGATCACGACGAATTTTGCAAATCCGGGAACGAGAAACACGCCTGATTTCTTGAGCTCTTTATAACCGACGGTCGCGAGCGTCTCCAAAACGCCCTTTACGTCCTTCTTCGCGACTTCAGTATCCGTAGCGATCTTCTCGATCAGCTGCGATTTCGTCATTTGGGTCGCCATATTCGGGGCCTCTTGGTTGATTCGACGCCATGCACAGTATTTGGGAAAAAGGCCTCCAAAACCCTTATTTGCAGTGATCTGCACAACTTTGTTGGCCCCCGGGCCGCCTGACTAGTCTGGTTTCCGCCGCAGTGAGGGGGTCTCGCGGAGCAAGTCAGCCAACCATGGGACCGCCCGTTCCGCTGCATTATATGCGGCGTCCGCCGCCGCAAAGGCCGCACCGGAATAATACTGAACCGGCGTCCAGTTGCCCCGATCCTCCGGATCGCGCCTGAACTCCTCAAATCCGAAAGTGGTGTCCGGGCGGGAAAAGAAATCCACGCACCTGTCGTGTTCGTGATTTTCGACGCTGGCAAAGACCACCCACGCCTTGTCGATCCGTCCGGACATCGAAACCCGATCTTCGTCCCGTCAGGCCGCCGCCGTCGCAGGTTGATGCGCCTTGAGGAAGGTTCGCACCCGGTTGATGGTTCGCGCCTTCAATTCCGGCGGCTCCTTCCAGGGATAGACCGTCACCTCGGCATTTGGCGCCAGCGACGCGATGTCGACACAAGTCTGGTAGGCGTGCGCCGGAGTGTCGTCAGGCAGAACCAGAATCGGAGTCTGGCAGGACGCGCGCAAAGTCGCGCGACACGCTGTACACGAAGTCGGGGCGGACGCGGTAAAGGTTGTGCAGGTACGTCTCGATCGTTTCCATCGACACGTCGGGCCGTCGGGCGCGGAAATCCTTGGCCCAGACATCGCGGCTGAGCGTGTACATGACGTCCGGATTCTCAGGCCGGTGACCGATCGGCTGACTCATGATGCCCGCGACGATGCGGTTTGGCGCCCGCTCCATCAGCTTCAGCGCAAAAGAGCCGCCGATACAGTTGCCGAAGAACAGGAACTGGCGGACGCCGAGGTGATCAAGCAGTCCCAGTTGGTCGTCGGCGAACGCGTCCCACGGATTGTCGGCCGGGACCGGGCCAGTGGATTCGCCGCCGGTGGCGTTGCGCTGGTCCATCGTGATGCAGCGGAATTCGCTCTTGAAAACGTCCATCACATTGATCACCGCGGTCTGCCAGTTGCTGATCCGCGAGTTCAACCCTCCGCCTGGTATGGCCAGCAACGGGAAGCCGGAACCGGCCTCCTGGTAGCGGATGCGGACGTTGCCTCTTTCGTAGAACTTGAAAGTGCTCTCTGCTTCGGCGCGTTTGATCTCGTTCATAAGGCCCCTCTTGAGCTGAGGATGATTGAATATCGCCCGGTTACGTCCGCCCGATCGGCTTGCGCATGTGGACGGCAACCGCACCCGGCGCCAGTGTCTCTCTGGCGTACTCGTTGTACCCGCGCCTTTGGTAAAATGCGAGGTTGGTTGCGAACATGACATTCGTGTAGAGCCGCGTTTCGTCGAAGCCGAGCGATCGCGCGTAATCTTCCGCGTGCTTCAGCAGGATATCGCCGAGGCCTTGGCCCTGGTGGTCGGGCCGCACCGCAATGTTCTCGATCAGCAGGTGATCGCCCTGTGGAATGGTCTCCACGAGGCCGAGCAGTTCCTCGCCGCGTTCGTAGAGGTCGATGACGTGCGCGCTGACGGCGCGTTCGTAGTCGGCGGTCATCGGCTTGGGCTCCCGGCCGATCAACGGCACCCATTTCGCATAGGCCGCGCGCGTCAGCGTGCGCACATCCGCAGCATCAGCCAAGGTCGCTCGTCTGAAACGCAAGAGAGGTTGCGGGGACATTTGGGAACCGGCGTTTGAGCTTAAGGATTGAACGCTCTTTCGCGAGCCCTGGACAAGCCCGCTTCCGTCTCGGCCGCAGCCTTACGGCCGGCGATCAGGCCCTGGACTACGCAGCGCGCAAGGCCGTGCTGGCTGAACCCGCCCGCGGACTCACCGCCGCAATAGAGTCCTGGAATGACCGCGCCCTGCATGTCGATCACCTGGCAGTCGGCGTTGATGCGCAAGCCCGCCCGCGTATCGTGGGGCACTGGCGTCGCCCACGCGGCATAAAACGGCGGCGTCGCGATCTTGTATTTCGGCGTCGGCTTGGCGAAATCCAGGTCTTCGCCGCCGTCGACGAACGAATTGTAGCGCTCAACTTGCGCCACGAGCCGCTCCGCAAGCATCGGCACGCGCTGGTATTTCATCTTGATGTTCGCTGCGAGGTCTTCGAGCGAATTGGCGCTGAAGAAGAAGCCGTGGTCGCGATCGACGAACGGCGGCTCGACCAGCCACTTTTCGCGCGCGACGGCATCTGCATCGAAGATCGCCCAGATCGGGCCGCCGCCGTTATGCCCGTCGCTTAATCCCGCCATCGCCGCGTTGAGGAAATTGTTCGGATTCCAGGTGATATTCCTGGCGTTGCGCCAGCTGCCGGCGACGTAATCCTTGACGCGACCCAGATTGTTGGCGGTGAACTGCTCGCCGGTTTCGTCATAGAACCGCTCGCCGCGCATGTTGACCAGGATGACGTTCTGCCAATCGACCACCGCAAGCCCCGAGGCGCGGGCGCGGGAAAACACCGGGCTGGTCGGCTCCCAGTTCAGGTGCCGGTAGCCGTACTGGCAGCCGATCCGCCCCGCCTTGGTCAGGTGGAAGCCGAATTCGCCGGTCTGGTTGAACAGGCCCCACAGCGCGGCGCCGACCGCCATCGCCGCGATCTCGCCGCTCGCGTCCTGGTCGGAGTAAGGCATTCCGGCGAGCCCGCAATATTCCTCCGTCAGGCGCGGATCGAACATGCGGCGGAAGTTGACGTTGCCGATCGAGCCGCCGGTCGCGATGACCACCGCCTTGCGCGCACGAAGCGCGCGACGCTGACCGCGATGCTCGACCTCGATACCGATAACGCGTCCCGACGTAAGCGGCTCGCGAACCAGCGAAATCATCCTGTGCTCGAGCTTGAGCTCGACGCCGCAACCGCGCGCGTGCGCGATCAAGGGATGCATCAGGCCGGCACCGGTGGAGTACGTCTTTCGAACCGCCGGATCGACCGGCTTGCCGGTCTGCGCAATCGGCCAGTCGAGCGGCACGCAATGCATTTCGCGCGGCACCGAGTTGCCGATCGAGACGCCGCCGCGATCATCCGGCGCCTTGTCGGCAAACGTCACGCCATGCGCCAGCAGCCAGTCGTAGGTCGAGACGTTGTGGTCGGCGAACGCGCGAACGATTTCACGGTCGTTGTAGCGATAGTCCGGAAACCCGTTGGGCTGGACGATCGACCAGTCGGTGAGATCGGAAAACACCAGGTCGGGCGAATCGTCGATCCCGGCTTTCAGCTGCGCGCTGGTGCCGCCGCCGAGCGGCACGTTGCCGCCGCTGATCATGGCGTGACCGCCGGCATGCGGCTCTGCTTCCACCACGATCACCGAGCAGCCAGCCTCGCGCGCCACGATCGCCGCCGGCAGCCCGGCCGCGCCCGCTCCGACCACGACCACGTCGACTTCCGAATCCCACTTCACCGCCCCCGCCCCCTCATCTTGTTGTTGAGCGCCCTCACGCCGTTTACGCGTCTTCGCGTAGCCATTGTTGATTTTACTGCGTTTTCTGTCACGTTCGATAGCACCAAAGCGGCCTGGGACGCATGTCAGATAAAACAATGAGTTCACAAACCTCGTCAAAGCGTCTCGGCTTTTTCACGCGACTGCTGGACGAGGCGCCGCCGGCCGAACGCTACCGGCTTGCGACGCGAACAGATCGCGCATGCCGAAGCGCACGGGTTCGATTCGGCATGGATCGCCCAGCACCACTTCCACGAGGCCGAGGGCGGTTTGCCGGCGCCGCTGGTGTTCCTGGCGCATGTGGCCGCGCACACATCGACCATCAGGCTCGGCACCGGCATCGTTACGCTGCCGCTCGAAGAACCGATCCGCGTCGCCGAGGACGCGGCCGTGCTCGACCTTTTGACCGATGGCAGACTGGAGCTCGGCGTCGGCACCGGCGGCAATCCAACGGCGTTTGCCGCCTTCGGCCTCGACAGCGCAAAACGGCGCGACATCTTCGCGCGAAATCTCGCGATCTTGCGCGATGCGCTCGGTGGCCGCAGCCTGCGCGGTGGCGACACCCTCTATCCGACGCGCCCATCGCTGCTCGACCGGATCTGGCAGGCGACGTTCTCGGCCGAAGGCGCCGCGAAGGCCGGCGCCGATGGCGATGGCCTCATGCTGTCGCGCACGCAGCCGCGAAGCAAACAGGCGCCAAACGCGTCGCTGCCGGAGATCCAGAACCCGATGCTCGATGCTTATTTCGCGGCGCTGCCGGCCGGCCGGATGCCCCGCATTCTCGGCTCGCGCACCGTGTTCGTCGCCGATACCCGCGCAGACGCGCTGCGCCTTGCCGAGATCGGCTTGAAGCGGTCGGTCGCGCGCTTCATCGAGAATGGTCATCGCCCGCCCGGCGGCACGCTTGAGGAGACCATCGCGGCCTTCGATATCCATGTCGGCGCCCCCGATGACGTGATCGCCTCGCTGCAACAGGACACCGCGCTGGCGCGCACCACCGATCTCGTCTTTCAGGCCCACTCGATCGACCCTCCGCATCCGCTGATCCTGAGGTCGATCGAGCTGATCGCCGAAAAGGTCGCGCCCGCGCTCGGCTGGATGCGAAGCCGTCAGCCGGAGCCGCGCTTTGCAGTCGCACGATGACAGCCTCAATCCTCATGGTGAGGACGAAGGCAACGCGGGAGTAGCAACATGAGTGAGCGCATGCCTGATGTCATCGACCAGCTCGCCGCCATCGCACCCGGATCATACCTCGATGCGATCCGCGCGCGGCGTCCGCAGGCCCGCGAGCATGCGCAGAAAAGCTTTTCTGCGCTGTTCGAGCCGAAAGACCCCGGCGGCGTCTCGGCGCGCGAACGCTTCGCCGTCGCGGCTTTCGTTGCCGGCCTGCATGCGGAGCCCGCGACGCACGAATTCTATCGGTCGAAGCTTGCCGCGGTTGCGGATGCGTCGATCGTCGCCGCCGTCGCCGCAGAGATTGCGCGCGGCCGCACGCAGGGGCCTTACGGCGCCTATCCGGCCGGGCCGTTGAGCCGCGAGAACAGCGCGGGGCTCATCTATCGCGTCAGCGACGACGGCGTGCACAGTCTCGGCGCGCGGCTCGCCGCAGCGTTCGAGCATGCGCATCTTCTCGTTTTCCGGCCCCGCGACGCCAATCCGGCCGCACTCCAGGCGCTGCTCGGCGCTGGCTGGTCAACCAGCGATATCGTCACGCTGTCGCAGCTCGTGGCGTTCCTGTCGTTTCAGATCCGCGCCGTTGCCGGCCTGCGGGCGCTTGCCGCCGCGCCTGGCGGTCCACGCGCCGTCCCTGCGTGAGAAAGAGAAGCGCCCATGTCCAAAGCGCATGCCTGATGCCGTGATCACTCACGCGGAGAACAAGGAGCCCACTGCCTTCACGCAGAAGCAGCTTGACTGGCTGCCCTGGCTCGAGCCCCTCGCGGAAGGAGATTTCGACGAACGCCGCCGCCAAGCGCTGGTCGACCCCGCGCGCATAAAATCGGCCTATTTCCGGCTGCTCGCGCGCGATCCCGACATTCTCGAAGCCCGCACCAGGACCGACAAGGACATCTTCTACAACGTCGCCGATGGTCTGCCGCGGGCGGAACGCGAGCTTGCCGCCGCGGCGACGTCGCGCGTCAACGGCTGCATCTATTGCGCCTCGGTGCATTCGCGTTTCGCGACAAGCTATTCGAAGCGCGCCGAGGACGTCCAGCGCCTGCTCGATGCAGGCGTCGGGATCCGGATCGATCCGCGATGGGATGCGGTGATTGCCGCCTCCGCAGCCATGACCGCCACGCCAGCGTCATTCGACGGCACCCATATCGCCGCGCTGCGCGAGGCCGGTCTCGACGACGGCGAGATCGTCGACGTCATCAACGCTGCCGCCTTCTTCAACTGGGCCAACCGGCTGATGCTGTCGCTCGGCGAACCAGCGGGTCCATGACCTGGATCAGATCGGCTCAGGTGCCGGCAGCATTGATAGGATGATTGACCCCTCACGACCGGCCAAGGACTCATCTGTTCCATGTCAATCAAGGCGATCATCACCGGCGCAACAGGCATGGTTGGCGAAGGCGTGCTGCTCGAATGCCTCGATCATCCCGATGTCGAGCGTGTTCTGGTCATCAATCGAAAGCCGGGTGGCTGAGCCATCCGAAACTGAAAGAGATTATTCACGGCGATTTTTTCGACCTCGCGCCGATCGCATCGCAACTCGCCGGTTACAACGCCTGCTATTTCTGTCTCGGCATCTCGTCGGTGGGCATCACCGCCGAGCAATATCGCCACACCACGTATGACCTCACGCTGGCGGTCGGACATGCTCTGGCAAAACTAAATCCGGATCTGACATTCTGCTATGTCACCGGCAAAAGCGCGGACTCGACCGGGCAAGGTAAAATGGAATGGGCGCGCATCAAGGGCGAGACCGAAAATGCGCTGCTGAAACTGTTCAGGAACGCGTACATGTTTCGGCCGGGCGCGATGAAAGCCTCGCCTGGCCGGAAGAACCTCAAGACCCTGTACAAGTCTCTCGCCTGGATTTATCCGATCGGCCGCGCGCTGTATCCGGCCGGCTTTTGCACGCTGCGCGAAGTCGCGCTGGCGATGATCAACGCCTCGCGAAAGGGCTAGCGTTAAACAGGTCCTGGAGGTCAAAGACATCGTCGAACTGGCCAGGGCATAGCGAGCTGTTTCGAGCCAGGATTACCGTGACAGCGCACTTAACTCATCGATCAGACCATCAGTTGAATGCACTGTCGACGTGATTGCCCGCAGCTCATTCCTTTGGGCACGGAAAGGCGTCTTTAAGACCAAAAAATAATGGCACGCCGATCGGGACGGTTCCCGGAAGCTGCTTCTTCTCGGCGTACCGCAGCATGATATCCTCTGCTTGCTCGATCGTTATGGCCTGCGTTGACGGGATGCAGAAGAAGCGATTTCTTGCGTCTGCAACCGAGTAGGCAATGAAGCCGTCGACGACACCCTTGAGATAAATCTGGTTGTATTCCTTGAACTTCGGTTCCGAAGGATGCTGATACTCATCCAGCTTGACCGTCTGCGCTGATGCAGAGCCAGACGCGAGGGTCAAGAGCGCAGCAATGACCAGGCACCGAACCATCGCGTGTCGCCTTTCAGGTTGAGCACGGTAGCGAGAGAACGCATTAGGCGGCTCAAGCCGTTGCCGTCAACCTTCGGCGCCCTCGCGTGCCGGCTGATTGTCCAGACCGGTCGAGGCCGGTCGCGCATGGGAGACAGGATGCGCCGGTGATGCGCCGCAATAGAGTGGCAAGAGAGTGGCATGTGTCGCGACGTCGCCCATTCACGATCCCCTGGGTTTGGTCCATTGTCATGTCGGGAATGTCACGACAACGATCGAAACCGAAAACATCGCGACAGAGGCGAGGACATCATGAGCGAACCGGCAGCGGCTCAGGCCGCGGCGACACCAAAGTCTTCAGATGCGCCGCGGGCCTACGCGCACATGATCTGGCAGTACCGGAATGCGGAAACCGTCGCCGCAATGATTTTTGTCGGTGACCAGCTTGGGCTGTTCAAGGCGATGGCCGGTGCCGGTGCGCTCTCGGCGGACGACCTCGCCGCAAAGACCGGCTTGCACCCGCGCTGGCTGCTGGAGTGGATGCGGCTGCAGGCAGCCGGACGGGTTCTGTTCTATCGCGGGGACGACCGCTTTGAACTGCCGGCCGAGGCCAACGACGTGCTGGTCGACAGCGAGTCGGCGGGTTTTGCCGCCAGCAGTTTCATGGGCGGTCATTCGCCGGAGCAACTCGCCGGATTGATGCAATCGTTCAGGACCGGCATCGGCAAGACCTATGAGTCGGAAGGCCCGGCGGCGGTCACCAAGGCCGAAGACCGCCACCGCATCAGCGCCGAGCGGTCGGTGGTCCCGAAAATGATTCCGGTGCTCGAAGGTGTCGCCGAAAAACTCAAAAAAGGCGCACTCGCCGCCGATATCGGCTGCGGCGATGGCGCGCTGGTGATCGCGCTGGCCAAAGCGTATCCGCGTTCGACCTTTCATGCGATGGACGCGAGCCGGTTTGCCGTGGAGCACGTGGAACGGCGCGCGGCCGAAGCCGGGCTGAAAAATCTCCGCGTGTTCGTCGCGCCCGCCCAAAAATTTCCGCTGACTGAGCGCTACGACCTGATCACCACGTTCGACTGCATCCACGACATGGCCCAGCCGCAGGCGGCGATCGAGGAAATCTATCGGCGCCTGGCCGACGACGGCACGTGGTTCATCAAGGACATCCGCAGCAAGGCGAAATTCGAGGACAACCTGCGCAACCCGGTGCTGGCGATGATGTACGGCTTCTCGTTGTTCTCCTGCATGGCCTCGGCGATGTCGGAGCCTGACGGAGCTGGTCTAGGCACCCTCGGCTTCAATCCCGAAGTCGCCGAACGCATGAGCCGCAAGGCCGGCTTCACGCGGTTCAAGCCGCACGATTTCCGGGATCCTGGAAATCTCTATTACGAAGTGCGGCGATAGGTTTCAGCACCAAGCTCCCTAAGGCATGATGAGTTGACGTTGAATTGGTGACTTACTGTTCCCCTCCCCACGCACCCGGGGCTTGCCCCGGATGCGCATGATGATGCGCAAGTCGGGCAGGCCCGACTTGCGGTGGGGAGGGGTTAGGGGTGGGGGTCGTAGTGAGTCGCAAGGCGGAAGTCCCACGATGGACCCCCCTCCCCAACCCTCCCCCACAAGGGGGGAGGGAGCGCGCACGGCACGACGCGCGCCTGATCGCACTTAAACTCATCGCGCTTTAGCGGCCGTAGGGGAAGCAGCGGTCGCGATCGAGTGTGAGACCGAAATGCGCTCCCAGCGCAGCGATGGCCGCGGCCTGCTGCGGATAGGGATCGGCATTGGCTGCGGCAACGATGATGATCCGGAACCCGCCGCGGTCCTTGCCGCCAGGCGGCAGCATCGCCGTCGCCAGCGCATTGCCCTCCCCGTCACGCAACGTGAGGAACAGCGGCATCTCGCGCTGGACATGGGCCTCGAGGCCGATGTCGCGCTCGATCGCATCGGGCCGCTGCGAACGCCAGGCCTGGACTGCCTTCTCCCGCTCGCGGCG
Source organism: uncultured Alphaproteobacteria bacterium (assembly GCA_963763485.1). Lineage (GTDB taxonomy): Bacteria > Pseudomonadota > Alphaproteobacteria > Rhizobiales > Xanthobacteraceae > CAWCKS01. The sequence continues at coordinate 1,205,758 of CAVXOW010000006.1, forward strand.
GAAATATTTCTCGACGGTGTGGCTCATCAGACGCGACTCGTGCGCCGCTTCGCCTTCCGTCTCGATGCGGAACCAGGTCTTGCCATCAGGCGCGTCGCAAACATACTTCATTTGGCCTGTCCTGCGATGTCAGCAAGTCTAGGGCGGCAGGCCAGCAAAACCAAGCAAAACCGATATGAGATTTGCTCCCGTTCACAACGCGGCCGGTGCAACAGAAAGTCCGCGAACCTTGTGTTGCTCGATCAAGCGGGCGACGAGCCCGGACGCCTTCGCCTCCTCGACAAAGTCTCGCAGGAAGGCGGCACCCAAGCTATTGCGCCGCTGCGTACCAATCGCCTGCTGTACGGCGGTGAACTGACCGTCGAGAATTCGCGCGCCGGGAAGTGATTCCAGATCCGTCAGCAACCCGGGACGCAGGCCGGCCAATACCTCCAGCCCCTCATTGCGGAATTTCGCAAGCGCGCCGCCTTCGACACGCAGCACAGTTGCCTGCTTGATATTGCGCTCCAGCCAGAGATCATAGGCCGCCCGCGCGGTGACGGCGATACGGACGCCGGGACGATCGACCTGGCTGATCTGCGTGATCGGGGAGCCCGCCGGCACCAGATAGGTCGCCTCAATCTCGGTATACGCGGCCGTGAAAGCAATCTTCTCGGCACGCTGCGGCTCCGCGCCGATCAGGCCGATATCCCAGACATTGTCGTCCACCGCATCGGCGAGCGGCCCGGGCTTCGCGAAGGGCACATAGCGCACGGGAACGCCGAGCCGATCTGCGACGGCTTTTGCCATGCCGGGAGAGACCCCTTCCGGATCGCCGCTTGCGCTTCGCCCGGTGACCAGCAAAAAGTTACCGAGGTTGATGGCTGCGCGCAGGACACCCGTCGGGGCAAGCTCGGCGACAATTTCAGGCGACATGGCATCCCCCTATCTTATTCCAGAGCATTTTACTTTCGTCTTCGAAAGACCAGAGCAACGCGCGCGTCTAATCGTCAAAACCGACGAATACGGTCGCTTCGTCGATCGACTTTCGTTCGGACACAACCGCATTTGCCGGGAAGCTTTCATCCGGCCAGCCCAGCGCAATACTTTTCATGATGACCTGATCGTCGGCTATTCCGGCGTGCTCACGGACCACAGGTGATTGCATGATGCCCTGGCTGTTGATCACGGCGCCCAGCCCGCGAGACCAGGCGGCATTGACCAGGGCGGTCGCCACGGCGCCGCAATCGAAGGGCGTATCGTCGCTGCCATCAAGCACGCGGTCATAGGTCACGATCACGCAGACCGGCGCGTCGAATTGACGGAAGCCGCGCAGCACCCAGTCCTGGCGCATTTCCTTGTCATCGCGCTTGATCCCCATTGCGGAGAACAATTGCTTGGCGACGCCAACCTGCCGGTCGCGGTGCTGACCTGCAAAGCCCTGCCCCGTGCGGAACTCGCGCGACTGCGGTATGCCCGCCACCATCCGCTCGGTGTTGCCGGCGCGGATCCGATCCAGCGGTTCGCCGGTGATGATGTAGAAATTCCATGGCTGGGTGTTCATCGATGACGGCGCGCGCATCGCCAAACCGATGATTTCCTTGATCAGTGCCTTGGGGACTGGATCGGGTTTGTAACCACGGATGCTCCGGCGACCGAGGATAACGTCATCGAACTGCATGGTCTGGTATTCCCCGGATGGCTGCTGAATTGGCCTGGTTTTCGCGGTTTCTCGGCCTTCGCGCAAGATAGATCAAAGCTTGTCTGCGCTGAATCCCATTGGCTCGCGCCACACGAAAGGCAATCCGGCGCAACCAGCCGGCATCCTCGTTGCCTCTTATCTTAGCCCTTCTATCTAACGCCCTTCAGCAGATCCGCCATGCGCTCAGCGATGGCGACCGTGGTCAAATGGGTGTTGGCGCGCGGGACCTCAGGCATGATCGACGCATCGATCACGCGTAACCCCGTGCATCCGATCACGCGGCATTCGTGATCGACGACCGAGCGCGCGTCATCAGGCGCGCCCATGCGGCAGGTGCCGCTTGCATGCTGCGCGTCGCTGCACTCGGCAAACAGCCAATCATCCAGCTCTGCGTCGCTGAACGGCTCGTCCATCGAGCGTCCGCTGGCGCCATAATCGACGCGGTCAGCGATATCGGTCACACCAGGCTGAAGGCAGATATCACGCAGGCGGCGGACGCCATCGCGCAGGCGCACCAGATCGCGAGGGTCGGACAGCATGCGCTCCTCGACCGCCGGATCGACCTCGGGGTCGGTCGTGGTAATTCGAACATAGCCCTGACTGAAGGCCTGATAGACGGAAACGGCGATGCGTCCCAGCGTGACATCAGTCATCGATTGCGACGAGCGCGCAAGATTGCCGGCGATCATGATCATGTCGTTGTCGCCGGCGTCTGCGAGGCCGGACGAGTAGCGCAGGCAGCAATTGGTATGCCGGTGCATCGGCGTGCTGACGCGCCTGCCTTCGCGCAAATGCAACAGTGCGTTCACGATCGGATGGTCGAGCAAGTTCTCACCCACCGGCAAGTCCGCGCGGATCGGGATGCCGAGCCTCTCCAACAGGGAGACGGGACCGATGCCGGAGCGTTGCAGGATGGCCGGCGAATGGATTGCACCGGCGCACAGGATCACCTCGCGCATCGCGCGGGGCGTGCAGGATTGGCCGTTCACGCGGACCCGGACGCCGCTGGCGTGCAGCCGATTGCCTTCGAAGGTGAGGGTGTCGACCAGGGCATGACCGACGATGTCGAGGTTGCCGCGACCGCGCGCCGGCTCCAGATACCCGTCATTGGTGGAGATCCGCAAGCCGCCCTCGCTGTTGATGGCGTAGGGCGAGACGCCGGTACCAACAGGCGCGTTGTGATCCTCACACCAGCTATAGCCGAGGGCGAGCGCGGACGAGCGCAGTGCCCGGTCGACATTGCCCCAATCCGGGATCGGAGCTCGATACACTGGGATCGGACCGCGATCGCCGTGATAGGGTGCATCGGGGAAGTTCTTGTCCGTTTCGAGCTTGCAGAAATACGGCAGAATCTCGTCCCATGACCAGCCCGTGCAGCCAGCGGCCGCCCAGCGGTCGATGTCATCGGGCACGGCGCGGATCGCGATCTGGCCATTGATTGTCGAGCTGCCGCCCATCGCGCGACCACGCCAGAGCAGCAGCGGCTGCTGCCGCTCGGTGCGTCGCGCCAGCAGCTTCGGCCAGCGGAAGTCGTCATCGCCGATGGCGCGCATCGGGTTTGGTATGCGGATGTGTTCTGGCGTGGTCGCGGTGCGCAGATCTTGCCCGGCTTCGAGCAGCAGCACACGATGCGTTGGGTCTTCGCTGAGACGCGCGGCCAGCGTCGCTCCGGCGGAACCTCCGCCGATGATGATCGTGTCGTATTCCTGTTCAATCACGTCTGGTCATTTTCCACTGCGTACGCATTTCCAAAACGCGGGTCCAGGACGCGGACGGCGAACAACGCTTCGCCATCATCGGCGACCGAGGATAACGTCATCGAACTGCATGGTCTGGGATTCCCCGGATGACTCCTGAAATGGCTTGTTTTTCGCGGTTTCTCGGCCTCCGCGCAAGATAGAAGAAGGACCTGCAACCCAGACCGTTATGAGCGGCCGGCTCTCATCGCAGGCGATGACCGTCACCTCAACGGTCCCGCTCCCATGTCGGCCGCCGCTTCTCGACAAAAGCCGAAAGCCCTTCCTGGGCATCCGGCGTACTGAAGATGTTGCACATGGTCTCGATCTGATTTTCGATGTTGCGGCGATAGTCGAGATCATTCGCACGCATGAACGACTGGCGCCCAAGCGCCATGATCGTGGGCGACTTGGCTGCAAACATCTGGGCCGAGGCGAGTGCAGCTGCCATGAGTTCATCACGAGGCACCGCCCGATTGATAAGACCAAGCGAGGCGGCCTCCCGCGCGGAAATCGGCTTGCCGCCGAACAGCAGTTCAAAGGCCTTGTGACGTCCGATCTGTCGCGGCAGGTGGACAAGGTGAATGGCTGGTATCAGGCCGACATCGATTTCCGGGTAGCCGAGATCGACGTCATCGGCTGCAATGATGACGTCGCTCGTGATCCCCAGCGTCATGCCGGCGCCGCGCGCGGCGCCGTTGATGGCGACTACAGTCGGTTTAGTCATCGCGTACTGGATGTTCATCGTCTCGATGTAGAACTTGTACAGAAAAGCGCGCAGGTCGAGCGCACTGCCCTGCCGCGCCATGGTCAGATCCATGCCGCCGCAAAACAGGCCCTTCAGTGCACTGGTGAGAATGATGGCGCGCACCTCCCGGTCAGCGTCGGCCTCGCGGAACGCCGCATGAACAGCATCGATCATCGCATGATCGATCGCGTTGACCGGCGGCCGGTTCATGGCAATCGTCGCGATCCGATCCTGGACCGAATAAGTGATGCGGTCTTGTTGGGACATCCTTGCGGCTCCTCGGCGGCGCGGAGATGATGGCATGCTTACCGGCATGCGGCTACGCTTCCTCCACGATCACGGATGAGCCCGCTTCGCGCACCGCGATCGGCGCCGGCGGTCCGTCGCGTTCGCCCGACCACGAGCACATCAGCTTTGGAGCTGAACACTGTCCGCTGAGTTTCTATTCCTGGCCTTGGACCCGAGCGGGGCATTCGGGCAAGCTTGCTCGGCGGCAAGCTGGCATAACTCGATGATTGCATAGACCATCGACCGGGTGAGCCGAGACCTTGACCGTTTAGTCACACCGGATAACCCGCGCCCCAAAAGGGCGGCCGCCCGAAGGGCAGCGGGTCCTTCCTGCCGGAATTCATATGCGGGGCGCGAAGCTCCGCGAAATTTCAATGACCGCGCAAGATCGTTGCTGAGTTGTCCAGCTCTTGGCGGGCATGCGAACTGAATTCAATTCTTCAACCAATCGGCGTAAAGGGACATGTCGGGGAGAAGATCAGCGGCTTTTTCGAAATTCGCCTTAGCTATTTTTGGCGCGCCGTCACCATAGCGTGTCGCGAGGCGTTCGCCGTAGCTAACCAATGACTGCGAAACTAGAATGCTGAATGCGATGCAGTCGTCCGTTTGCCTGTCGAGCGCGTTGATAAAATTAGGGTAACGATCATCGATGCGGCCGGGCGAATATGGAAAACCGAAGAACCAAGCCGCCGCCGTCATCTTCATCGCGTCGCTGGTTTCCAGCATAGCTTTCACTTCCGTAATCCAAGCGTTGCGTTAAGTCGCAGTATCGGCGAAACCGTGGATGCTTTGCACCAACGGAGTAAGCAGGATCATTGCCTTGCCATCGGGCGTTATTCTTTCGCGCAACATTTGGCGCAACTCGTCTATGGGCGAGAATGGCGGAGCTGTGGCCAGCAGCTCCAAACGATAGGCAAAGGGAGAGCCTACATCCGCGCCGGCAAGATGGGCTTTCCGCGCAGCGACCTGCGCCTCATAATCCTCTACTAGAGGGCGAATATGCTGCTTTTTGACCGTTATGTAAGCGTTGGCAATAGTGAAGACTAACCCCAACGCAGCATTAGTTCCGCGCAATTCAGAAAGTAGCGCCTTACGATCGGCCTTTCGCTCAGCCAGCAATTGTGCACCCCAAGTTCCGGCAAAAGCTGCGATGAAAGTGCTAACTACCCCAATGGAAATTGGTGACCCCGCGATAGCCCACAGTCGCATTGTAAGCGTTAAATCATCCGCTACAGGTGCAAGAGCGACCAGAGCAATTGCAGAGAGCATGCCGACAAAAAACGCTAACAATATAAAATCGTTTCTGCTCATTCGATCCGATGTCATCAAAAAGACCTCAACTCAATTTGCTTGATCTCCACTGCGAGACGATGCCGACGCTCGCCGCAATCAAAGGTTCACCCTGCGCCCGCATCTAAACCTCATTTGTCCAACCTAGAGTCCGGGTTGGATAATTTGGGAGCTAAGGCTTTGAAAACAAACGACCCAACTCAAACGATGGTGGGCCCGGCAGGACTATCCTCAAGAAGCGAAATCAGAGACATAGCGTGGCTAACCCACTCTAATGTCGTAACGGGTGCTAAAGGGCTTTTCCCGGCCCTGGCTAACCTCAGCGGTCATAAAACGTCTTGTAATACGAGCCGTTTTGCTGGTCGCGCAGGCGAGCGCTGTGACTGATGGCCATGGGCCCGGCGCTAGTGACGCCGGGACCGAGCATGGAAAAGGTAGTTCTGGGAACGACACAAAATCTACTCTCCAAATCACCACACAACAAGCGCCAGCGGCAAACTCGCTCTCGCGTAATAGCGATGAGCTGAAGCCCGACCCCTCGAACTACTGGCTGGTCTGTGCCCTCAAGGTCACGCTCGGCGACGCCGACGATCCCTGGACTTGGGAGGAGTTGGTTGAAACGTTCGGCTGGTCCGGCAAGAGAAAGTGGCTGGCCGGCGTACGACGCCTTGCCGAAGATCTCGGCCTGGTAAAGCCGCCGCCGGTGCTGACGCTGCCTCAAGCGCGCCCCTGCGTGATTCCAACTCGCGTCATCAGGCCACCGCCGAAGTGGACGCTGCCTCCTCCGACGACGAGCGACGACGGAGAGGACAGCCATGAAGATCAATGACGAGATCGAGCAGGCCAACGCCGACGCTAAGCCGGTGAAGAAAGCGTCGTGGCAGCTGCTGCTCGAGGAGCTGAACGCAAAATACTGCGTGGTGCAGGAAGGTGGTCGCGTTTACGTTCATCACTTCGAACGCCACGAGCACCGCGGCCATGTTCGCCAGGTCTCAACATTCATGACGTTCGCGGAGTTCCGCAACCTGCTGCTCAACCGTACGATCAAGTACGGCCGCAAGCGCGTCAGGGCTGGCGACTTTTGGTTAGAGCACCCCAAGCGTCGCCAGTATGCCGGCCTGGTGTTCGAACCAGGCGGCGCCGAGGTGATTGCCGGCCGGCTCAATCTATGGAAGGGCTGGCCCTTCGAGCCAAAGCAAGGCGACTGGTCACTGATGCAGCGGCACATCATGGAGGTGCTGGCAGCCGGCAACGAGGAACGGGCCAATTATATCCTGAGCTGGATGGCCTGGGCCGTGCAGCACCCGGCTGAGCAAGCCGAGGTCTGCCTGGTCTTCAAAGGTCGAAAAGGCACCGGCAAGGGAACGCTGGGTCGAGCGCTGCGCCAGGTGTTCGGACAGCACGCTGCTCATATCAGTTCGAGCAAGCATCTGACCGGAGAGTTCAACTTCCATCTGAGGGACGCCTGCTTATTGTTTGCTGACGAGTGCTTGTGGCCCGGCGACCGCGCCGCAATCGGTTCATTGAACAGGCTGATCACGGAGCCGACCCTGCAGATTGAGGCCAAGCACCGCAACCTTGTCGAGACGCCGAACTATTTGCACATTGTCATGGCGAGCAACGAAAACTGGGTCGTTCCAAGCGGCGAATGCGAGCGACGCTATGTGCTGTGCGAGGTGCCGGACAGCCAGATCCAAAGCCGCGAGTGGTTCGCGCCGTTGTATGCGCAAATGGATGCCGGCGGCTACGCGGCGATGCTCTACGATCTCCTGCATCACGATCTCGGCGACTGGCACCCGCGCGACCTGCCGGCAGACACCGGCCTATTCGAACAGCAGCGGCTCAGCCTGGCGCCGCTCGACAACTGGTGGTGCGAACTGTTGGAGCGCGGCACACTTGCCGGCAGTGATCCTGAGAACCCCAACTGCGCACGCAGTGGCAAATGGCAGCAGGAAACCACGGACAAAAACGGCCACTGGCACTTCGTCACCAGGCCTGGCCTGCTCGACGATGCTCGCACCATCGAGCCGCGGCTCCGCTACCATATCGGAGACAACCAGCTCGGCGACCACCTCAAGAGGCAAGGCTGCAGCAACGAGCATCGCGTTCTCCGAATGCGTGGCTGGACATTTCCGGCGCTGCTCGAGCTACGACAGGCCTGGGAAGCGCGTTTTCCAGGCTGGCCCTGGCGCAACCCGGGAATTACCGAATGGCAGGCCGAGGAGGCATGAGGCGGCCAGAGCTCACGATGTAGGTCTGGAGGTGGCCGTGCGTCGGCTGGGACGCCTGTGTCGGGGGATGAGAATATCTAGCCTGACATGGCCTGTCGGATAAACTTTTCTTCATTTAGATGACTCAGGTGACACAAATAGAAGAAGTTCTTATTCGACGGGTACTTTTGTTGTTTCGCTCGCCAACCCCGCGGTGACACAGCCGACACATCGCGGACCGGCGGATAGAATTAGACATGAAAAACGGCAGCAGCTGAAGCAAAAGTGAATGCTCAAGTCGCTCGGAAGCACCGCGGCCAACGTCCCTCATGAGCGCTTTGCGCAGGAAGTCGCAAAGGACAACTGGCTGCAGCTGCCACAAGTTTCCAGAAGGCCGAGCCGCACTGTTGCCACGGACATAACAGCTGGCTCCTGACAGAGATTGCCGTGCTGTTTGCGTCTCTGGTCTGAAGTTTGAACACCACATTGGTGTGCCGTGATCGCTAAAGCGCAAGAGAAAAAGACATGCTGAGAAAGATGCAAGCCGAAATCATGTTTCTTAATCCGAACGACGTGAACTGCGGAATAGCGAAGTTGATCGAGTGCGATTTCGATACCGCGGTTCGCGACGAGTTTGATGATTATGGCCCGGCGGTTTTCATCACAGCCTGGGCACACACCGGACTGAACGAATCCGACTTCTTCGATTGGACAGAAAATGTCGTCCAACCTTTCGGCGGCGAGGTCTTGGAGGCCGGGCTTGCCGACCACATGGCATCTGAGGCCACGAAACCGGTGGCGAGGCGGGCTTGGCAGCTGTGATCAACAATAACCCGAATGAGCCGATCGGATGCGGCGCCTGGCATGCGATGCAAGTCAGCCGCGTTCGGCAAAGGCTTGGATCTGATCTTTGACCGCCAGCTCGGCGTTCGAGGTTCCGGCACACCAAGCGTCATCGGCAAGACTGGCTGCTCGCGATCGAGTGCCTGAATTCAACTCTTCTCATCGATGCAGAGGACAATGGCTCGGTTCGGTGGAGGTAGGTAGCGCGAAATTTTCGCCACTGCGCTGCCGGATCACTCCTATCGAGGGCTATGATTCCCTCGTCCCGAACGCTGTGCGCCACGACTAAGTCATTGAACAAATTGGAAGCGCTTGTGATCGCTTCTTGCTCCGTTCACGCCGAAACCGCCTAACTCTTTGCGGAGTTGCGAATTCGTTCTGTCGCTACGGACGTCAGAATGACGAGCAGTGGACTGCGCGTTTTCATAAGTCGCTCGAGGGCGAGCGCCGCTTGCGCTGTGCGCAGGATGACCACTCGAGTTTGAACCCTCGTATTCAGCTTGGAAGTCCGGCGCTGGCACCAGGTTTTCAACGGTTCTTCCGACAAATCGCTGTCAAACCGGCGATAAATCCTGAACGACAATTTCACGCTGTCGGAAGGTATCGTGACGTTCAGTTTCCGGCCGCTAGCGGCCCTAGTTATTGTGTGTGGCAACTCAGATAAGCCCGCTGGAAAACTGTCCCTACTGCGCCGCGCGCCCTGATGCGACACAGCTGAAGCTGGACGCCACGTTCAAATCGCCGGCGCCGTTGTATTTCGGCCAGTTCGGGTATTCGCAAAGCGGCCGCGTCCGCCCCTTCGTTGCGTCGTTGCGATCTGTCACAATCTGTGCCTGCGGCGCTGTACCCTTCTCCACCCATGCATCCAGCACAGACAGTGAGTCCCAGGCTGCCATGAAGGCAGCAGGACTTGCGGGGCCATGTCCAAAGCCCGGCACCGTGTAGAACCTTGCAAACTCGGCGACGGATTGGGCCTCCATACTGGTTTGCAGCCTGTTCCAGTAATCCATGGTGGAACGGGGGCTGACGATCGGATCCGCGAGCCCATGGATGATCAGAAGCTTGCCGCCGCGCCCCTTGAACGCACTGAGATCGGTGCCCGTGACGTCGAGCATGTTCACAACGTAATCTGTTCGCTGCTGGTAGATGCCCGGCTTCTGAGGATCGAACTGCAGAAAGTCGAAGCCCGGATCTCGCGTGATCGAATAGCGCACTAGCTGATCCCAGTAGTGCGAGTAGCCCGCCATTTCGCGGGGCGCAGGATTGGACGGCGCCGCTGATCCCAGCGGCCCTTTGAAATTTGCGCCTGACAGCACTGGCCAGCCCGGATAACCGGTCTCTCCGCCCTGGCGATAACTGAACGAGACGGGATCGTCGTAGGCCTTGATCGCAGCTATTTGCGCGTCTGACCAGCAAGTGTCGCCTGTGTCGGCGCCGTCGGGACAGCGGATCGACTGAATATCAAACTTGCACGCCGGCACATTGCTGATGATGCCATCTTTCGCGCCGTCAAGGCCGTCACACGCAGCATAAATGGCATTCACCAGCAGTTGCTGCTTCGCCTGGTTAGGGAAAGCGCCGGGTTGCGCGAAGGCGCGCGTGAAGCGACCGAACGCCAGCGCAACGGTGCCGGCATTCCAGTACGGGTAGGCCGCGATCGCGCCGTCGAAGTCCTGTGGCCAGCGCTCAATGACGGCAAAGGCTTCACGTCCGCCGTTTGAGCCACCGGCGAAATAGGACCGCGATGGCGTATGCCCGTAACGTTGGGTGATCAGGTAGACGGCGGCATCACGTGTCTTCTTCAGCGCATCGCCGGCATAGTTGCGGAGGGCCTCGTCGTTCAGGCCGAACGCGCCGTCAATCCCGGCAGCCGGCGCCGTTTTGTTGCCGCCCTGGTGACCCAAGTCGCTACCGAAGGTCGCATACCCGAGCGAAAGCGGAACCGGACGTCCGACAGGCCCGACCGTGTAATTTCCCGACACATTCGGAATTGTACCGTCAAAGCCACCACCCCCGAACATCAAGGTCTTGCCGTTCCATTCGGTCGGCAGATCGAGCTCGAACAGAATGTCGGGCGCAGATGGATCGACCGGTTTGATGGCGGCCTTCACCTTGCAATGTTCAGTAACAAGCGCCGTGTCGATGCCGGTTGCCGGGGTCATCACCGCCGACGTCACAACCGCGCCCGACGTGGGTAACGTGATTGCCGTCGCCGGTACCGGGACGTTGGCAAGTCTTGCGCAGCTTTCATCCGCCGTAGCGGCGCGGGCGGAGTTGCCGGGGCTCACCATCATGGAGAGAGTAGCTGCAACGAGCACGCTCTTGCACGATATGAAGGTTGTCATCTGCGTTCCCTTTTTTTCTTCTGCGTCGATGGGTTCCCGCAAAGTTGGACTTCTCTACCGCGCAACTGCGGACGGAGCGTCCCGCCCTGCCGGCACTAGCGCTCAGTCGTAGACACCCTTGGCCTTCAACTCGGCAAGCAATACTCGCTCGTCATCGCGGTAGCCGTTCACTACCTTCGAGTTGACATTGAAGACCATGGTGGCGCGCTCCGCGAGCGTATAAGAGGGCCAGTTCGGAATCGACGGATTGTTCGGATTCCCGGTCCGTGCGAAGGCAAGCCAGGTTGCACTCATTTGATCGGCAACCCGCTGGGCGTCAGGTACGGTGCCAACCATCGACGCCGACACCGCGACGTTGTCGAACACCATCGCGAGGTCAAGCGAGTGCGGGCTTTGCCATTTGCCTGAATCGACTGGCGTACGCCAATCCAGTTCATAGAGATAAACGGGCGCCGCGCTCTGCAGGGCCTTGCGCTCCGCCTGCAGCCAGGCGCCGCGCCGGAACGGAATGGCGGTGACGATGGCGAAGAACAAGTCGCTCGGCGTCGCGTCTGGCCTCGACGCCTTGAACGTCTGGATCACCCGCTCAATGTCGTTCGCCGCCATGTAGGCGCCGAGCCGCTTTCGCAGGTCCGCATCGTCGATCGTAAACATCGTGGGGTCGCGCAGCGCGGTCAGCCCGGTCATTTCAGTCGCGGTCGTGCCGATCATCAGCGGAACGCTGGCCGAAACCGCCGGTCCATCCGGCCACCACGGGCCGGCCGGCAACGCGCGGCCATCGGCAACCGGCGCCCACCACAAACCCTGCACCGGCGGTAGTTTCTTCAGGCCCGCGACCAGCGCATCCATCGGCAGGTCTGCCAATTTCTTTCCGGCGTCGGCCGGATCGATTTCGAGGGCCGCGAGCAGCGCCCGCGTATGCTTGGCGGCCTCGTCGGGCTTCATCGCCTCCAGATGCGCGTTGCGGGCGTAACTGCCGCTCTGCACGATGGCGCGATGGAACAGGCCCTTGCCCGCCGGCATCGCCATCATGGTCGAAACCTTGCCGCCACCACCCGACTGCCCGAAGATCGTGACGTTCGTGGGATCGCCGCCGAATTCGGTGATGTTGTCGTGCACCCACTGCAGCGCGGCGACAAGATCGAGCATGCCGGCATTGCCGGCATCGGCGAACTGCGGCGCAAGCTCGGCGAGTTGCAGAAAGCCGAACGCATTCAGACGATGGTTCACCGTGACGACGACAACGTCGCCCTTCTTGCAGAGCCGCGTGCCGTCATAGACGCTGCGCGAAGCCGACAGCGACGCATAGGCGCCCCCATGAAACCAGACCATCACAGGCCGCTTGACGTTGTCGCGCAGCGACGGAGTAAAGACATTCAGGCCCAGACAATCTTCGCTGATGGGCTCATCTGCGGCCCATGACGAATAGAGACCAACAAACGGAGTTATGATTTGTGGCGACATCGGCGCATAGTTCAGCGCGTCGCGCACCTCCGTCCACGGTGCCGGCGGCTTGGGCGGCTGGAAGCGATTGGCTCCCGCCGTCGACGCGCCATAGCGAATGCCCTTGAAGACATGGACACCGTCCTTGGTGACCCCGCGCACCTTGCCATATTGAGTGGCCGCAACCGGCGCATCAGAGGCGGTAGTTTGCGCAAAGCTTCTGCCAGCGATTGTTGCAATGGCTGCACCGCCCGCGGCGGCGAGCAACGCACGGCGTGCGATCATGGAGTTTCTCCCGAGTGAAAGCTTTTTTGATTGCAGGCGGAAGAATAGTCCTGAGCCGCTCGGCCGTAAACGTCACATCGTTGCTGCAACTGCGTGCACTCGTGCACCATCGGGGCGAGAGAGAGAACTCCTTTGACAATGACGACCATTGCCCTAGGCTGACGAGTGAACTGATCAGCGTCCCTATCATTTTACTGCCGACCGCTTTCGTGATTGAGGCTCCTGGCAGCGAAGGGACGAACAGTTCAGTGGTCAGAAAAAGAACCAACAAGAAGCAAAAAAGGGGAGGCCCGAATGCGCTACATCATATTTGTCATCTGCACCCTGATCTTTGGTGCGAGTAGCTCGGAAGCTCAAACACTTAGAGATCTGCTCAAGGATACTCTGAAAAACTGGGACACGCCGACAGAGCCGTTCAAGGTGATTGACAACATCTACTACGTGGGCACCAACGGGCTTGCGTCGTATCTCATCACCTCACCGCAGGGTCATATTCTCATCGACACGGCCATGCCTGAGGGAGGCCCCCTGATCGAAGCCAACATTCAGAAACTCGGCTACAAGCTTAGCGACATCAAGTATCTCATCAACACCCATGCTCACATGGACCACACCGGCGGACTAGCGCAGATCAAGAACGATTCCGGCGGCCAATTGATCTCCGGAGAAAAAGACAAGCCGTTGCTCGAAGGCGGCTATTATCCCGGGCAGAATGATGAATTTTTGAAATTTCCACCCGTGAAGGTGGACCGCGTCGTTCATGAAGGAGATACGGTCACTCTCGGCAACATCACGCTGACCGCCCACGAGACCCCGGGACACACGCCAGGTTGCACCAGTTGGACCACGACCGCCAAGGATGGGGACGCAACACGGAGCGTGATCTTCTTCTGCAGTGCCACTGTCGCACTTAACAAACTCGTCACCAATCCGACCTATCCCGGCATCATCGACGACTACAAGAAGACATTCGCGTGGTCGAAGGCGATCCATCCCGATGTTCTGCTGGCACCACACCCGGAAATGTACGACATGCCCGGAAAAAGGGCGAAGATTGCAGACGGCGCGCCTAACCCGTTCGTCAGGCCTGGCGAGTTCAATGCTTTCTGCGACGATCTGGATAAGCAGTTCGTCGCCAGCCTCGAAAAAGAGAACGCCGCAGCGCAGGCCAAAAAATAGTACTCAAGAGCTCGCCGGAACGCAGTCCGGCGGGCTTGCTTTTCGCGCCGCGTGACGAAAGTGCCGTTTGTGCGACTACCATCGCGGACTAAACAAACGCCCCGATGACGAACTTCCGTTTGATCCGGTTCAGCTCATTTGCTCGCCGCTTGGCGCTGGCGAGCCCGGCATGCTGTCTCGTCATGTTGGGGACGCCAGCACTCGCGCACCCACATGTGTGGGTAACGATGAAGGAACAGTTCGTCTACGGGTCAAACGGCGCGCTTGTAGGCCTGCACCACGCCTGGACCTTCGATGACATGTTCTCGGCTTACGCGACACAAGGTTTGATCGCGAAGACCAAGGGCCAGTTTACGCGCGAAGAGCTGCAGTCGCTCGCTAAACTGAATGTCGAGTCGCTCAAGGAAGATGGCTACTACACCTACATGTGGCTTGACGGGCAAAAACGCACCGACCTGTTCGATGACCCGACCGAATACTGGTTCGATTATAACGCTGATACGTCCGAACTTACGCTGAACGTCAAGCTGCAGCTCAAATCGCCCGTAACGGCAAAGCAACTTGTCGTCGAAATCTACGATCCAATCTTCTTCGTCGACTTCGGCCTTGAGAGGGATAGCCCGGTCGAACTCGTGACCGCGCCGTCTCAGTGTTCTGGGTCGACGACGCGACCGGGCGGAAGTCCCTCCTATGTGCCGGGCGTCAATCAGCTGTTCACTGCATCGGAAGCCAATATGGGAATGGGAATGAACTTCTCGAGCAAGATCTTGGTGCAATGCCCATAAGATTGCTGCGCCCAGGCCGCCGATATGGCGGCGCCAACTTGCTCGCCGTGACTTTGACGATCCTGGCGTTGGGATGGTTGATGCCTATTGCCGGGGACAGCCAGTCGTCATGGGCCCAATCGCCGTTTGGATCAGCCGCCAGAGGAAGCCCTGAGACAGGTTTTACCGGATGGGTGATGGCCAAGCAGGCGATCTTTTATCGTGCGCTTTCCGGTACGGTGCGTGCGGCCAAGACCGACGGCTCGGCGCTTTGGACATTGATGGGAATCGCGTTTGCCTATGGCGTCTTTCATGCCGCAGGCCCCGGACACGGCAAGGCGGTCATATCGTCTTATCTTCTTGCCAACGACGAGACCTGGCGTCGCGGTCTTGTGTTGTCATTTGCCTCGGCGCTTCTCCAATCGTTTACAGCAGTGCTGATAGTCGGAGTGGCGGCCGCATTGCTCGGGGCGACCGCGAAGATGATGGGAGATGCAGCCCGCATCATAGAGATCATCAGCTACGCGCTGATTGTGTTGCTAGGCGCCAGGCTGCTTTGGGTAAAATGCATTGGCTTTATCCGCGCCGCAAAGGAATTTTTACAAAACCGTCGCATCGTTGCCGGAGCCGCTATGACCGCCAATCCAGGGCATGGCGCGCACGGCCATCATGTCCACACTGGTCAAAGCGACAGGCTCACCCCATGCGCGCATCCCGATCAAGATGATCATCACGATCACGATCACCATCACCATGACCACGAGAGCCATCATGACGGGGAACTCGACGTCATGCCGTGGGGCCACGCCCATGGACCTGAGCCGCACGATCTGCAAGGCCCGGGCGGCTGGCGTCGTGGCCTGTCGGCGATTGTTGCTGTTGGACTTCGTCCGTGCTCCGGAGCAATCATTCTTCTGGTCTTTGCACTTTCTCAAGGGATGTTTTGGGCAGGCACGGTCTCGACCTTTGTGATGGGGCTGGGCACGGCGATAACGGTCGCCGCAATTGCCACGGTTGCGGTTGGCGCAAGGGCGTTTGTGAAGCGCTTCGCGGCCAGCGAAGTCGGCCTTGGTAGCGTGCTAGTGCGGGGGATGGAAGTCGGAGCAGCGGGCCTGATTTTCGTGTTCGGACTGCTTCTGCTTGCCGGTTACATGGCAACTGAACGACTGACGGCGTTCTAATTAGGCGCAACAACCGCAGTTCCGCTCAGGATCATCCGCACCCTGCTTGGCGAGTGCACGTCAGCTTTGCCCTTTCGCACCGGACGCCACGGCCGGGATAGCCATTGTCGGGATCATCAAACTCACGAAGGGCAGTCTCAGCCGACGCGATCCAGCGTCTACAATGGGTCTTGGTTGTGTAAAAACGCAACGGCGAGCAAATCGCGGAGAAAAGCATTTCTTCAGATGCCCCTTCAGAGCGCGTGCGTAGCATAGTGGGCTGCGAAGCGTCGGCAACTGAGAATCAAATTCTCCGCCGCTTGTAAGATTTCGCGTTTTCACACAGCCAGGGTCATCAGCGGAAAAGTTCGCGGCGAGCAAATCTGGTCCGCTTCACCCTCAACAGCCGACATTGTGCAAACCGGCGATGAGGTCCGCTACGGGCCGATTTTGTTGCAAAAGTCGGCTGTGGCGGATCGGGCGGTTAAGCCGTTTGTGAAGGGCCTCGGCTTTAAAGCGCCGGGCCTGACGCCCTCTACGTAACTCCAACGCTACGCGATGCACAGAGCCTGAACGGGTGGCGGCCTGGCAACTAGCAATGCAAGTCGCCGCAGGTTCTGGGCGATGGCAGCCAGCACAAACTCATCCTGGGCGCCTCGTGGGCCACGCAGTCGAAGCCGACCGAGCCTCAGGATGCGCTTCAGGTGTGCGAACCGCATCTCGACCTTCTTGCGCTCGCGGCGCGACTGCTCGAAGCCCTCGGTGCCAGCGAACGATCGGGCAATGTCCCGGGCGTGCTCATGGATGTCGCGCGGGATCTTGCGCGATGGCTCCTTTGGACAGCACTGCGGTTTAAGGGGGCATACATCGCAGTCAAGTTTGCTTGCACGATATAGAAGTGTCTTGCCTTCGTGCACGGTGCCGCTCGTCCCGAGCCGCTTTCCGCCCGGGCAATGGTAGACGTCGCTGGTCCGATCATATCGAAAGTCGCTGCGCGAGAAGGTGCCATCATCCCGCTTCGACTTGTCGAACACGGGGATATGTGGCGCGATACCCTTCTCCTCGACCAGCCAGTTCAGCATCGGAGCTGCCCCATAAGCGGTATCGGCCGCGAGCCGCTCCGGCTTGAGACCAAAACGTTCTTCTGTTCGCTCGATCATCGTCTTTGCCGCGCCGACCTCAGCTTGGCGAATGGCCCGGGAGGCCTCGACGTCAACGATGACGCCGAACTTCACGTCGATGAGATAGTTGTCCGAGTAAGCGAAGAATGCCGGCCCCTTGTGAGCTCCGGTCCACTGGGCCGCAGGGTCGGACAGCGAAACGAACTTCGGAACAACGTCGCTGGCGGCGCCCCACGCCGTATCGTCGAGGGTCGCCAGATACTCCTTCACCGCGCGGCTTGACCTCGCCGGATCACGATCCCTGCGCCAATCCTGACCCGCGATTGAGCGCTGCTTGTTGGCGTCGGCCGCAATCAGGCTCGCATCGACTGCAAAGCCTTCGCCACCAACCAGACCAGCTGCAACGCATACCTCGACGACACGTTCGAACACCCGACGGAAAACGTCTCC
Organism: uncultured Alphaproteobacteria bacterium; assembly: GCA_963763485.1. GTDB lineage: Bacteria > Pseudomonadota > Alphaproteobacteria > Rhizobiales > Xanthobacteraceae > CAWCKS01. Next base: position 1,223,301 of record CAVXOW010000006.1, read on the forward strand.
ATCGCGGAAGCGCTCGTTGCGTGCGCGCGAAAATGCCGAGTGATCCGGGACAGCGTCCTCAATGCCGAGTTTGCAGAACCAGCGATACGCGAGGTTCACCTGCACTTCTCGGCAAATCAAACGCTCCGAACGGATCGCAAAAACGTACCCTATAATGAGCATCCGGGTCATTAACTCCGGATCGATCGACGGGCGACCCATCGACGAATAGTGAGGTGCAAGTTCGCGGCGGAGCCAGGCCAGATCGAGAGTACTGTCGATCTTCCGCACCATGTGATCGTCGGGAACTACATCGCCAAGACGAAACTCGTAGAACAGTTGACCTTGGTCACTCTTCAGACGACCCATCATCGATCGACCTCGTCGAGAATCGCGTCAACATGACGGAATCACGCTTCGCGGCTCCTCTCAACGGACTTCTGCAACAAAATCGGCCATAAGCAGACCACCGAGTTCGAACCTATCAATGTCCACTTACCTCTAAATTTGCTGACGTGCAGGCGCGTTCGCCATTCGCGTCGCGGTGGAGTCTGGTGTCATGCCGTAGAAGCAAGATTTGAACTTACGACCTTCAGGTTATGAGCCTGACGAGTTACCGGGCTGCTCCACCCCTCGATAACGCGCTGCGCGCCTTTAAGGGGAAACCGATTTCCGCGAAACGGGATGAGTGACCTAACGCACGTTCCGCGCCGTAGCTTTGTGACAAAAGCAATTTGTGAGCCGCCCCCCTCTGTCAGGAACGAAAACTGGCACGAAACCGGATGGTGGGTTGAAGCGCACTCGACGTTGTTCAGTGCGCGTTTCGATCCTGACTCCGTCACCCAAGGGTTGTCGTCACATCGGACGTCGACCATAATCTTCTAGTGTCCCAGCAATGAATGCCCGAAACATGACTGAGTCAGAAGCACAACATGACATTTCCGCGGGCGCGCCCGGCGGGCAAGTCCGGCCTCCACGTCAGGAGCCGCCTCGTGGCAAAAAACCTGGCTCTTCCCGGGGCACCCTGATCGGAATTGCCGGCGGCCTGGTGATCGCTGGAATAGCCGCCGTCGTCGTATTGCCCAGCCTCGTCGGCGGCAAACCGGCTGCCGTTGGTGAGGAATCCACTCTGGAAGTGCTTGTACCTGCCGACATCAATGCAGCTCTTCCTACCCTCGATCCGGGAACGTCGAAAGCGGCGGTGGATGACGCAAAGAACTGCAAGGTGCCGCTGGCATGGGTGACGTTGACGCAACGACCGGGTGGGCATGGTGGCATGGTGCGCATCCGTTCGGGACAATATGTGTCGCCGCCGATCAAGCTCACCACCACACCTCAACGCGTCGCTGTTCCCTATCCTGCGCCTTATCCCGCGGGCCGTGGAGTTCTTACATTGGTCGGAGAGGCGGACCAGGTGGGGTTCTACCTGACTCCCGGGGGCGTTCACGACGTCAACGGCACGTATTCCGTTAACGTGAGGTGGCAGGTTCGCAACCCGTGCCCATGAATGAGCAAATGGGTGAACTCGACGCCCTGATCGGGAATTGCCGGCAATGAAAAATTTCTTCCGCAACCATCCCATGGTCGGCATGTGCATCGCCATGCTTGTGGCCGCGATCGCCACCCAATGGATCCTCAATCCGAGATCCGGTCCGTTGAGCGCACTGACATGGGCGAACTCGCTCACGATCGGTGCCGTGCTTTTGATCATGATGGCCGGGTTCGCACTGACCTACGTGGCGATGCGGCTCGGCAGCGACCCCACCGGATTCGGATTGGTCCCCGTTGGGGAGGGCTATACGCCCGGGCGTCGGCTGAACGCGGACTTCTGGCCGTGTCTGTCCGCAGCGCCGACGAGGTGCTTGACGAACTCGACCAGATGATCGGGCTCAGCTCCGTCAAGGAGGAGGTCAACAAGCTGCTGGCCGGCATCGAAGTCGAGCGCAAGCGCCGTGAACAGGGATTGCCCGTGGCGAAGGTGAGCCGGCACATGGTGTTCACCGGGCCGGCCGGCGTCGGCAAGACCGAGATCGCGCGCGCCCTGGGGGAGATCTATCGTTCACTCAAAGTGCTGCGAAAAGGACACGTGGTGGAGGTGCAGCGCGCCGATCTGGTCGCAGGTTATATCGGGCAGACTGCCATGAAGACGCTGGACAAGTGCAAAGAGGCGCTCGACGGCATCCTCTTCGTCGATGAAGCCTACTCGCTGGCGGGCGAAGGCAAGGATTTCGGCCACGAGGCAATCGCGACCTTGATGAAGTTCATGGAAGACAACCGCGACCGCATCATGGTGATCGCCGCCGGATACCCCAATGAAATGCGGCGTTTCATCGCCACGAATCCGGGCCTGGCAAGCCGCTTCAACAGGACCATCGAATTCCCGGCCTATGAGCCAAAAGAGCTGGCTGCGATCTTGCGATTGATGGCCAAGCGACAACGCGCGGAGTTGCCCGACGTACTTGAGCAAAGCCTGGTCCCCTGGATCGAATCCCAGTGGAGAAGCGAGGGCTGGGGCAACGCTCGCGAGATGCGCACCCTTCTTGATAAGGCGGGCGAAGCCCAGTCCTTGCGCGTGGCCGTCGACCCGACCGCCGATATATCCAGGATCGAGATGGTCGATTTCGAAAGTGTAGGTGTGTCTTTGGTGCGCACGCGCGTTCCGCCGCGGGCGCCTCCGCCCGTGCCGACCATACCGACTCCGGCTCCGATCGTCGTTCAACACTCGTCGGTACCTTCTTCGCCTGACCATTTCGCGCCACGCTCCGGGCGCAGGCTGAAAGTTGAGGCTACCATCCCCCCTGAACGCACGCTCGATCAGGCGCTGGACCGCCTCGAAGAGATGGTCGGGCTGAAGCCGGTCAAGGAGGAGGTGAACAAGCTTATGTCGGGGCTTGAAGTCGAGCGCTCGCGCCGCGAGCAGGGGCTCGTCATCGCGCCCATCAGCCGGCACATGGTATTTACCGGCCCGTCCGGAGTGGGGAAGACCGAGGTCGCGCGCGCACTCGGCGAGATCTATCGCTCACTCACCGTGCTGCGAAAAGGCCATTTGGTCGAGACTGACCGCTCGGGTCTGGTCGCGGGGTATATCGGCCAAACCGCACCCAAGACGCTCGACAAATGCAGGGAAGCGCTCGACGGCATCCTGTTCATCGATGAAGCATATTCGCTTGCCCGACCGGGTAACGATTTCGGCCAGGAGGCAATCGATACGTTGCTCAAATTCATGGAGGACAACCGCGACCGCATCGTCGTGATTGTCGCGGGTTACCCGAATGAAATGCAACGCTTCATCAATAGCAATCCCGGCCTCTCCAGCCGCTTTACCAAGACGATCGAGTTTCCGCCCTATGCTGCAAACGAGCTCGCCGCCATCCTGCGGGTGATGGCAAAACGACAAAACTTCGTATTGCCGGATCATCTCGAGTCCAGCCTCGATCCGTGGATGAAGGTGGGCATGCGCAACAGGTCTTGGGGCCAGGCGCGCGAGATGCGAACGTTGCTTGAGCGCGCCCGCGAGGCCCAGGCCACGCGCATTGCGCACGACCCCTCGGGGGACGTGCGTCAGCTCGCCATGGCGGATATTGATGCGGCCATCCAGATTTCCGGATATCGCGAGACCGTGCCGGAGAAGATCAGCGATACCCTCGTCAAGATTCCCGCGCTCCCTCACTCGGTCACCCCGCTGTCGGAGGGGACATCCGCTCTGCAGGCCGCCGTTGTCACGGTCAAGATTGAAGGTGCTCACGGCAGCGGCTTTTTCATCTCCAGGGATGGATATCTTCTGACCAACCACCACGTGGTCACGGAGAACAAATTCGTGACGGTTAAGCTTACGACGGGCCGTCAACTCCCTGGCGAAGTGGTGCGAACGAACAAGACGAGAGACATCGCCCTGGTCAAAGTGAATGAATCGGGAATGACGGCGCTACCGCTGCGGCTTGACCTTCCTGAGGTCGCCTCCGAGGTTTATGCGGCAGGGACACCGCGCGATGAGAAATATTCGACGACCATCACCAAAGGCATCGTCAGCGCCTATCGCACGGAAAACGATCTTTCACTCCTGCAAAGTGACACTGCCATTCATCCCGGCAACAGCGGGGGACCCATGGTGGACCGGTTCGGCAATGTTGTCGCTGTAAGCGTTTCCGGATTTGCCATCTCGGGGGTGAGCACAAGCATCAATTTCTTCATCCCGATCGCGGATGCGCTCAAGTTCCTCGCCGTCGAGCAGGACGTGGCATAGTCGTAAACGAAGCAGTCGGTCCCGGGATGGTATTGGAGCGGACAAACTCGATGACAGCGATCGGCCGAACAGCGGCCTTGCATATCGCGTTCTGGCAGTACGATCCGTTGTACCGTCGCGCGTGGTTTGTCTGGCCGCAGGTGACAGCAATCCTTCTCGCGGGTTGGCTTCTTGTGGGTCTTCCTCAGGCAGCAGTTCCGGTGGGCAATTGGGCAAAGCCTGCCGATTGCACCAGCGCGTCGACCCCGGGCTGCGCAGCAACCCGGCGCGCCGTATATTCCTGGGACGAAGAGGTCAGCAGACCCACTATCGCCAATCAGATCACGGTCAACGTTGACCGGTCGACCTTTCGAAATTCTGCCGCAGACGACCAGCCGAAACTCGCGGCAGCGCTCGGGGCCTATTATCGCTACGATTGGTCGAAGGCGATCGATATCCTGAAATCGGCGACCGCGAGCGACCCGAACGTTCAGTTCGTCACGGCGCTTGCGCTGCTGGTACCAAATTCGACCGACCAGGCGCGTGACGCGGAAGCGTTGCTGCGCGCAGCGGCTGCCGGGGGACATCGTCAGGCTGGCAGCGTGCTCGGGCGTATCCTCTTCGCGGGCGCGGGCGGCGTGCCGAAGGATGAGACGGCGGGACGGAAGTTGATCGATGACGCGGTGGCGGCTGGAGAGCCGTACGCGATGCGGCTGGCTGCTGCCGGATACGTCAGCGGCGAACTTGGCGGCACGTACGATACCGTCAAGGCGGTCGATCTCCTGCGCAGGGCGGCAGATAATGGCGAACTCATCGCCATGGCGCAACTTGCATACTGCATCGATACCGGGCGAGGCGGCCTTACCCGCGACGCCGCGAAGACGGTCGACTATTTGCGACGCGCGGCGGATGCAGGGTTTGAGGGGGCCCAGATCACACTCGCGCGGTGGTTCAGAGACCGATATGGCGATCGAGAAAGCGAGGATTTGCCGGAATCGATCAAGTGGTACGAGCGGTCCTATCACCAAGGTCACTCGGTTTTCGCTGTCGCAGAACTCGCTTATGTCCACAGATATGCGCGGGAGGCGCCGTGGTTCGACACCAAGCGCTCGTTTGAATTACTCCAGCTCTGCGCGCCTTACAGAAATGCCTTTTGCCATTATTGGCTTGCTCGTGCCTACCATGATGGTGCCGGAACAGCGCAAGACTACACCAAGGCCTACGCTTACTACACGGTTGCGAAAGAACTCGGGCGGCAAGATGCCAACCTTCAGAAACTCGATGATTTCCTCCAACCTGCCATCAAGACCAGCGCAGTGGAGCTGGCCAAGAGCATTTCGGCGGGCCTCAAACCGGTACCACGCGTGATCCGGCTACAAACGGCGGACACTGAGACCGCAGGCCCATCTCCGTGGCCGGACCCCATCCCGCGACCGGCATCACCTTGATCCGCCAACTAATAGTCTTGCTGGCTCGTAACTATTCAAGCGTGCGAAGCGTGGGATGGATTTAATTTAGTCCATCGTCCGGTAGCCGAGCGCGCTGAGCATGATGCGTCATTGTCTCCAGACGGTTCAGAGCCCGGACTGATGATAGAAGATCTCGCGGCACGCTCCTACCGTGCGGCCAAGGTAGCGCCAACGACAGCGAAGAGCCTTGGCTTTCAGCGCCTTTAAGGTCCGCTCCGGGTCTTGGTCGTGTAAAAACGCCTTGAAGGCGACGTCGATTTTCGAAGTCAAACCGGTTCGGTTTCAGGCAGCGATAGCGGCGATCAGCGGCTTGATACCGACGATATTTATAACTCGGGTCAGATTATAGGCTAGAACAGAAAGGGCCATTTCAGCCGCTACCTTTGGGAGCGTTTTGGTCAGGAAGTGTGTCGCGCCCATGCGCGCCTTCATCGTCCCGAACGGGTGCTCGACGGTCTCGCGACGTTGGCGCATCGCGAGCGGGTTCGCATCAAGGCGCTGCTGCACGGCATCGAGCAGGTGCTCGTGCTCCCATCGCGTGATCCGCCGCTCTGGCCCGGTCGTGCACTGGGATTTGAGCGAACAATTTTGACAGGCGTTGGTCCAGTAGCGCCGCAGCATCTTGCCGGCTTCTTCGTTTGTATAGCGATATGGCAACCGCTCTCCAGCCGGACAACGATAGGCGTCTTCCTCCGGCAAATAGACAAAGTCTTGCTTACCGAAGCGTCCGTCTGACTTGGCGCCCGAAGTCATCGGCTTGGGCAGCGTGACCGTGATGCCGGCCTCGTGGCAGGCGAGGATCTCCGAGCTGCTGAAGTAGCCGCGATCGGCAACGGCCTCGAGCGTCTCGGTCTTCAGAACAGCTTTCGCCTGCCTGGCCATATTGGCCAGTTGAGCCCGATCTGAGCCGCTGTTCGTCACCTCATGCGTCACAATCAGATGATGTTCAGTGTCGACGGCGACCTGTACGTTGTAGCCGACCACGCCCGAGCCGCGGCCGCTGGTTGCCATCGAGCGGCTGTCGGGATCAGTCAGAGAGATTTGTTGGTCAGGGGAAGCCAGCATCTGCTTCTCGTAGACAGCAAGCTTGCCCATTTCCTCCTTCAGTTTTGTGAGCTTCTCATTGAGCCTCGTCACCTTCGCGGCCAGCGCCTCCGTCGGCTCGTGCCGATCAGCGGTATCGAGTTGGCTCAGATAGCGCGCAACGCTCTCCTCCAGTTGGGCACGCCGCCGTTCCACCTTCGCCCGCGTGAAGTTCTTGTCCCGGTTGTTAACCGCTTTGAACTTGCTCCCATCGATGGCAACGTTCGCCGTCGCCAGAAGCCCCATCTCGCGGCAGAGTTCGACGAAGCGCGCACAGACCTTGCGCAGCGCCAGGCTATTGTCTTTGCGGAAGTCCGCGACCGTCTTGTGATCAGGTGCGAGCCGACCCAGCAGCCACATCACCTCGACATTGCGTCCGGCCTCTCGCTCCAGCCGCCGGCTCGACTGCACCCGGTTCAGATAGCCGTAAATGTAAAGCTTCAAGAGGACCGAAGGATGGTACGACGGCCGACCAGTTGCCGCCGGCTCAACCCCCTCGAAACTCATCTCGGTCAAATCGAGTGCATCGACAAACACGTCGATCACGCGAACGGGGTTGCTCTCGTCAATGAAATCATCAAGGCATTCGGGCAACAGCGTCCATTGTCCACGATCCGCCTCTTCAACAAAGCGCCTCATCATTCCCTCGCAGAATCAATAGAGAAATCATAACCGCTGCTCTGCGTTTTCACACAACCAGGGTCAAAAGCGGAAAGGCTCGCAGCGAGCAAATCTGGTCCGCTTCGCCCTCGATTGTGTTGCAAAACTTGGTTGCGCTGACCGGCGGGCTATTTTTTGCGCCCTTGCTCCGCTGTTCCGTTGAGGATTAGCGGTACTAACGCTTGGCGGAGGCCTAAGCCGGACAGGTAACTGCGAACGGTGGGGCGCGACCAAGCAACTTGACGAGCCGCTTCAGGTTCTGCGCGGTTGCGGTGAGCAGCACCTCATCCCTGGCGCCGCTCAGGCCTCGCAGTCGAAGGCGATCGAGCCTGAGGATACGCTTCATGTGCGCGAATCGCATCTCGACCTTCTTGCGCTCGCGGCGCGACTGCTGAAAAGCTTCCGTATCGGCCAACGCGCGGACACGGTCACGCACATCTTCGTTGAGGTCACGGGTGATTTTGCGCACGATCGCCGTCGTGCACTTCGGCTTTAGAGAACACTGCGAGCAATCGCTCTTGCTGGCCCTGTAGTAAACGATGTGGCCTTGATCGATGTTGCCGGTGCTGGTGAGTTCTGCGCCACCCGGACAGGTGTAGATGTTGCGCTCCCGATCGAAGACGAAGTCAGCCCGGCTGAAAGTGCCATCTTGGCGCGCCGACTTGTCCCACACCGGTACGTGAGGTGTGATGTTGCGATCCACCAGCCATTTGAGCAGCCTGACCGCACCATAAGCCGTATCGCCCGCGAGCCTCAGGGGCCGCAGATCGAAGCGGCGCGCAACACGCTCCACCATGGTCTGGGTGACGGCAATCTCCACGGCTCGGTTCGCACGAGTGCCCACGGCATCGAGGATGATCCCGGCCTTGTTGTCGATCAGGTAGTTGGCGTCGTAGGCAAAGAACGGGTCGACGCCCGGCCTGGCAACCCACGTTGCCTGCGGATCGGTGAGCGAGACTTCTTTGGGAGGCTTGCGTCGACGGCCACCTTCGCCTGAGCCGCCACCGTCTTCATCATGATCTTCATCGCCACGGGCGGCATCGAGGGATGCGAGGTACTCGCGAACCGCATGGGATGCCTGCTCTGCCTTCGGCCATGCAATCGGCTGGTCGCCGGGGACTCGCTTCTTCTTATCTACATCCGCCTTGATCAAGCTCGCATCGATCGAGAACGCTTCGCCTCCAACGAGCCCGGCGGCAATACACCTTGCCACGACTTCCTCGAAAACTCGCCGCAAGGCATCGCTCTCTCGGAAGCGTTCGGATCGCGCACGGCAGAACACAGAATGATCGGGGATCCGGTCCTCAATGCCGAGCTTGCAAAACCACCTGTAGGCCAGGTTGACCTGGACTTCAGCGCAAAGCCGGCGCTCCGAGCGCAGTGCAAACACGTAGCCGACAATCAGCATCCGGATCATCAGCACCGGATCAATCGAAGGCCGACCCGTGTGTGAGTAATAAGGCGCCAACTCTCGGTGCACCCAGCTCAGGTCAAGCAAACTGTCGATCTGCCGCACCAGATGATCGGGTGGAACGACCGCGTCGAGATCAAACGCATAAAAGAATTGGCCCTGACTGTTCCCACGCCGACCCATCATGAGCCGCTCCCGCCGATGCTCTTTGCAACCGACGGAATCACGGTTGGCGAGTCGCCTCAATCAGTGTTTTGCAACACAATCAAGCTCAAAAGCGGACGTCAGCAAAAGCACCTTCATATGTCGGCTAAGTGCCGCCACAAGGAAACTCATGCGCTGCAACGATCTGATTGCCTTGTAGGCGGTGGCGCAGCCGCGGCGTAACTGCCGAGACGCATCGCGGGATCTTATGTTCCTTGCGGGACACCCTGATTGTTCCTGGCGGAACAGCGTCCGCCACGACCACAAGACACAATCGCCTCATTCACCCGGGCGCTGGTGGCGCTCGCACCCGATCTGAGGAGGCGTCCATGAAAACCATCGACCACAAGGAGGCCCTCGCAAGCCATCCGGCGACGAGCGTTTCGCTCAACAGCAATGTCACTTCAATCGATCAGTCCGTAACCGACGCGTCCCGCCAGACCGCTGGCACGTCGACAGACCCGACCTCGCCTGGATCCCACAGCCTGTTGGCACCGGCGATCGATAATGTGCTCGCCGAGCTGCAGTCGAAGACGGATCACCCGAACTCCGGCAATGACCCGAGCCTGTACGGCGACCAACTGCTGCCGGGGACGATGTCAGAGCAGCAGCTTGCCGATCTGATTGCTCAGTCCGGCATTCCAGGTGACAAGTTCCAGCAGTCCGTCATCGTCGCCGTCCCAAAGCAATGCTGGGCACACCTGGCTTGGCAGCATGTTGTCCGACGAGGTCAGCAATGCCGGCACGGCACCGGTCCCAGTCGGCTACAACGACGAGGGTGTCCACGCTGCAAAATCGGGCACCGGGAGCAGCAATGCTGATCTCAATCGGATCGGTAACCAGCTCGGCACCGGCGGATTCAATGGACCTACGCGCGATGCCATGCAGCAGGCTCTAAAAGAGGATGACAGCAATTCCGGTCGATCCTCATCGGGTGGCGCTGGTTCAAACACCAATTCCGGCAGCAACTCAAACGATCATCACAAACCGGACAACGGGATTACGACCAGCACAAGCTCCAACGGATCGAAAACTGTCACCGACCTGAACAATCACACCGCAACAACGGTAAACAAGGATGGATCGACCGAGACCTGGAAGGTCGACGACAATGGCGTAAGGCAGGGCGATAAGCCCGTCGACACGACGCCACCGTTGCAGAAAGGTGACCACAACAGCGGTACCTCGATCCCGAGCGACGACCCGGACAATGCGGGCCGGCCGCACACGCCCATTCAGGAGCTGTTGCGGATGGCCGAGCAGGAACACGTCGGCCCGGACAAGCATCACGGCGACAATGTCAACGTGACCAATTCCGATATCCCGGGGACGGTGTCGCAAGCCGATCTTCATGGCGTCAGGGTCGACGGCCAGCACGCCTTCCTTGGTGGCGACACCAGCTTCGAGGGCTCGCTGCAGGGCGGCCATTTTGGAGGTACGCCTGCGACCAACTACAACGGTCAGGCCGGCGCGATCGACTATGGCCCTGACCATGACGGCCTGCCGCAAACGAATGGGCCCACGCCAAAGGACACGCACCAGCCGATTGCAACCAATCCTGCGGGGCGGGCTGAGAACCCGAGTGGCGGACATCAGGGGAGTGATGGTGGGCACAGTGACAGCCAGCACTTCGCGCCGCTGCTCCAGGCAGAAACGAATGCCCTCCAGATCGGTGCAGAGCTCGTCAAGGCGGTCGGCGTATCCCATTCAGATGGTTACAGCACGGCGCAGAGCGTCGAGGCCCGCTCATCCGGCCAGGACATCGCGTCGGTTCTGGGCAGCGCGCCCGGCGGTCACGACAATGACCACCTCGCCGAGCTGATCCACTCCGCCAACAATCCGGCTTCGTTCGGAATGCCGGCGGAAGCGCCCGCGCATGGCCCGGAGGTCTCTTCTACGCTCGGCGGACTGGTGCATCAGGATGATCTCTCGGTTCACCTGCCAGCTCTGAATGACGATCACATCCAGGCAGTGGCACTGTCGGTGAACGCGGACCATCATGTGAGCTTACCCGAACTGGAGCCCTTCTTGCACCTGCACCAGTGAACGAATGCTCTCGTGTGATTGGCAACTTGAGAGATCTGCAAGGCGCCTTCTACACGCGATCGGTAGCGTGTATCCCGCACGGTAGTGGGCCTTTGTGTGATCCGGAGCTCCATTTTCTTGCAGGAACCATTGCGATCTTGTGCTTAAACTCGCCGAGCTGTTGCGTGGGAGTTTCAGATGTCTGGAACAGACTGGACGCCGTCGCTCGTGTCCAACGGCGCGGATCAAACTGTCTACCTCGTCGTCGACCGCTTCGGTTGGATGGGCGGACTCTATCGCGAAACTGAGGTGGAACGGACCGACTTCGAAAACGTCATCTCCGATTTTTTGACGGGTCAATTTAATGACCCAAGCGCCAAAACCATTGCAGAGAGGGTGCTCCGATGAGATTTCTAGGCTCTGATTTTCAGATCAACGAAGACTTTGGTAGCGGCAACGGGGTTCTCGGCAACCAGCAACTCCCCCAGATAACCGCTCTAAGCGACGGCCGCTTTGCGGTCGTTTATAAATCCAGTGAAGTCTTTGGTGATCCCTCCCAGACGCAATCGATCACAGCGATCTTCAACGCCGGCGGCAGCTTGTCGTCGACTGGCCTCAATTCCTCGCTTGATGGATCTCAACCCACCCTCGCCGCGGTGCCGGGAGGCGGGTTTGGCGTGGTGTTTACAAGTGCCTTTCATGCGGACGGCACTGCCGATGCGCATCCAAACAACATCACTTACGAGCGTGTTGAAGGGGGCGTCAAGTTTGTCGTGCCGTCGTTGACGATCGGCGATTTCGACGCTGGAACGGGGTTTGACAATCTGCTCAACCCAGCGATCGCGACGCTATCGGACGGCCGGCAGGTCGTGGCGTTCGAAAGAACATTCTCGAGCACCGATCACGACATCTTCCTTAATGTCGTAAGTGCCGACGGAACGACAACGCTACGCACCGGGCTCTCCGCTGCTAACGTGCTGAATGTTGCCAATGACAGCAACGACGATGCCGATCCCGCGGTGGCCTCGGCCGGCAGCACCGCCTTGGTGGTCTACCAGGAGCAGACCGAACCGACGGTTGTGATCAGTCCGAACATTGTCGCGCGCCTCTTCGACGCGGCGAGCAACACCCTCGGAACCCAATTTACGATCGCCAATCACACGGCAGATCTGCACGATCCAAAGGTAGCTGCACTGGACGACCATCGCTACGTCATCGTCTATGACGATAGCGGCGACGTGTTCGGCAAGGTCTTCGACACCACGGGCAGCGGGTCGCTGTCGGCAGAGTTCGAGATCGACCAATCCGGCGGTTTTGACTTCATCCCCGCGGTCGCGATCACCGCCGATGGCGGCTTTATTGTCACCTGGGTGACCTTTGGCCCAGGCAACGACCAAGATATCCTGGCGCGCCGCTATAACAGCGACGGCCTGGCGATGGGACAGCAGTTCACCGTCAACAGATTGACGAACGGTGACCAAGGCGATGCGACGGTAGCGGTCAGCGGCGTCAATGCGTTCTTCGGCTGGGACGACTTTGCATCGCGGCCGGGCGACACCCATCCGGGCAGCGTGCGCGGCCAGGTCATGACGCTGACCACGCCGCCCGATTTCAACGACAACGGCATCAGCGACATCTTCTGGCGCAACACCAGCGGCGCCCTGTTCTCCTGGGACATGAACAAGTCCGGCGTCATCAATTCTGGATCCAACGTGACGTTTAACGGGGCGCTGGTCCAGCCGGACGCGAGCTTCAGCATCGCCGCTATCAGCGATTTTGGCGGTGACGGCAAGGCCGACATTCTCTGGCGTAACACCAGTGGCTTCACCGCGCTGTGGACCATGAACGGCTCGGTGATTCAGTCGAGTTCGTTCCTGACTTCCGGCGGCGTCGCGGTGAACCCCGATCCGTCGTTCAGCGTCGCCGGCGTCGGCGACTTCAACTTCGACGGCAAGAGCGACATCCTCTGGCGCTCAACCAGCGGCGCCCTGATCGTGTGGACCATGAACGGCCCGGTGATTGCGTCGAGTTCGTTCGTCACGGTTGGCGGCACCCCCGTCAATCCCGATGCGTCGTTCAGCGTGGCCGGCATTGGCGACTTCAACGGCGACGGCAAGTCCGACATCCTGTGGCGCAGCACCAGCGGCGAGGTCGCGCTCTGGCAGATGAACGGCTCGGTGATATCAGGCAGCGCCGACGTCACCTTTAATGGCGCGGCCATTCGGCCGGATGCGAGCTTCAGCATCGCCGCGATCGGGGACTTCAATGCCGACGGCAACTCGGACATCCTGTGGCGCAACACCAGCGGATTGCTGGTGGAGTGGCTGATGAACGGTTCGACCATCACCGGCAGCGGCGTGGTCACCTCCGGCGGCGCTCAGCTTGGACCGAATGCGAACTGGCACGTGGTCGAGATCGGCGACTTCAACGGCGACGCGCGCACCGACATGCTCTGGCGCAGCGACACTGGCACGCTGGCGGAGTGGCTAATGAACGGCACCACGGTCACCCAGTCCGTAACACCGACCTTCAACGGCGCGGCGGTCCAGCCAGACGCGAGTTTCAGCACACAGGCCAAGCCGACGGATTTCGCTTAAAGGGCAATCGAGATTCTGGTGTTAGCCAAGACGACGCTCATGCTCAGAGATCATGTCCGTTAATGGGTGCCGGCTAACCGGTCGATGCAACACAGGCGTTAAATCTCTCTGCCGGGGTTTCAAATTGCAAGGTCTGACGTGGCCGTTCGTTGAGCTGACGCGCCACTTTGTTCAGATGGGCTTGCGAGTGCACCGATAAGTCGGTGCCCTTCGGGAAGTATTGTCGCAGTAGGCCATTGGTGTTCTCATTCGACCCCCGCTGCCATGGGCTTTGCGGATCGCAGAAGTAAACATCGATGTTGGTTGTCAGCGTAAATCGTCGATGATCAGTGAGTTCCTTGCCCCGGTCCCAAGTCAGCGATTTATACAGTTCACCCGGCAGTTTCTTTGCCTGCTTGATGAGTGCGGATACGACCGTCTGGGTGTCCTTGTTGGCCACCTTTGCCAGCATCACGTAACGGGTATGACGCTCGACCAAGGTCGCGATATAGCTGTTCTTCGACCCGGACAGGAGATCGCCTTCCCAATGGCCAGGCACCGCCCGATCTTCAACCGCTGCCGGTCGCTGACGGATCGAGACGAGATCCTTGATTTGTCCCCGTCCATCGCTGATGAGCCCCGCCTGTTTCGAATCGACGGATCGTGCGCTTCGATCGAAGATGGCAAAGCAGCTCTTTCTTAAGCACCCCGCGGGCTTGAACAAATAGACTGCGATAGATCGTCTCGTGGGACACCTGATAACACCCGCCTTCAGGATGGGCTCTTTTAAGCCAGCCGGCTATCTGCTCGGGCGCCCAATTTAATCTCAGCTTGCTGGCCACCGCCTGTCGCAACCAAGCATTGGTCGCCAGCTTACAGCGTTTCGGGCGACGGGCTCGGGCCCAGGCCTTGTCATCCGCCAAAGCCGCTCGGTAGCCATCATAGCCGCCATTCCGGCTGATTTCCCGGCTCACCGTCGAGGGCGAGCGGCCCAGCAACCCAGCCATCGATCTTGCCGATCGATGTACCGCAATGCCTCTCGATATCTCCTCGCGTTCCGAGAGCGTCAGCGCCAACCGCGAGCGACGCCGAGGGGCGGACGAATTCCACCGTGCGGCGACACCTGGAAATAAATGGACGATGACGGCTTACCAAACGCCCGCCCAATCGCCTTGAGCGACTCCCCGCGCTGCCAGCGATCCCATAACTCCGTCTTCTCGGCCGTTGTAAACCCTCGACGAAATCCCTGATCCATCGAAAAGCCGGTTCCGCTTACCGATGTCCGCTGCGGGTCTTGGTCGTGTAAAAACGCCTTGAAGGCGACGTCGATTTTCGAAGTCAAACCGGTTCGGTTTCAGGCAGCGATAGCGGCGATCAGCGGCTTGATACCGACGATATTTATAACTCGGGTCAGATTATAGGCCAGAACCGAGAGGGCCATTTCGGCGGCTACCTTTGGGAGCGTTTTGGTCAGGAAGTGTGTCGCGCCCATGCGCGCCTTCATTGTCCCGAACGGATGCTCGACGGTCTCGCGACGTTGGCGCATCGCGAGCGGGTTGGCATCAAGCCGCTGCTGCACAGCGTCGAGCAGATGCTCGTGCTCCCATCGCGTGATCCGTCGCTCTGACCCAGGCGTGCACTGGGATTTGAGCGAACAATTTTTACAGGCGTTGGTCCAGTAGCGCCGCAGCATTTTGCCGGCTTCTTCGTTTGTATAGCGATACGGCAATCGCTCCCCGGCCGGACAACGATAGGCGTCTTCCTCCGGCAAATAGACAAAGTCCTGCTTACCGAAGCGTCCATCCGACTTGGCGCCCGAAGTCATCGGCTTGGGCAGAGTGACCGTGATGCCGGCATCGTGGCAGGCGAGGATCTCCGGGCTGCTGAAGTAGCCGCGATCGGCAACGGCCTCGAGCGTCTCGGTCTTCAGAACAGCCTTCGCCTGCTTGGCCATATTGGCCAGTTGAGCCCGATCTGAGCCGCTGTTCGTCACCTCATGCGTCACAATCAGATGATGTTCGGTGTCGACGGCGACCTGTACGTTGTAGCCGACCACGCCCGAGCCGCGGCCGCTGGTTGCCATCGAGCGGCTGTCGGGATCAGTCAGAGAGATTTGTTGGTCAGGGGAAGCCTGCATCTGCTTCTCGTAGACAGCAAGCTTGCCCATTTCCTCCTTCAGTTTTGTGAGCTTCTCATTGAGCCTCGTCACCTTCGCGGCCAGCGCCTCCGTCGGCTCGTGCCGATCAGCGGTATCGAGTTGGCTCAGATAGCGCGCAACGCTCTCCTCCAGTTGGGCACGCCGCCGTTCCACCTTCGCCCGCGTGAAGTTCTTGTCCCGGTTGTTGACCGCTTTGAACTTGCTCCCATCGATGGCGACGCTCGCCGTCGCCAGAAGCCCCATCTCGCGGCAGAGTTCGACGAAGCGCGCACAGACCTTGCGCAGCGCCAGGCTATTGTCTTTGCGGAAGTCCGCGATCGTCTTGTGATCAGGTGCGAGCCGACCCAAAAGCCACATCACCTCGACATTGCGTCCGGCCTCTCGCTCCAGCCGCCGGCTCGACTGCACCCGGTTCAGATAGCCGTAAATGTAAAGCTTCAAAAGGACCGAAGGATGGTACGACGGCCGACCAGTTGCCGCCGGCTCAACCCCCTCGAAACTCATCTCGGTCAAATCGAGCGCATCGACAAACATGTCGATCACACGAACAGGGTTGCTATCGTCAATGAAATCATCAAGACATTCGGGCAACAGCGTCGATTGCCCACGATCCGCCTCTTCAACAAAGCGCCTCATCATTCCCCCGCAAAATCACGGAGAATCATAACCGCTGCTCTGCGTTTTCACACAACCAGGGTCATCAACGGAAGGGCTCGTAGCGAGCACAACGAGTCGCGCTCAGCCCCCATTAGCGGACATGCAAGCGGACAGCGGCGACTTCGCCTTCGGGCCAACAACCGACATCGAACGCTTGCTTGAAATGAAAGAGGCCGCCACAGTTGGCGGCCTTTTCTCACTATTCGGCTGGTAACCCCAATTTGGGAGAACGGGCCTTGGCCTCTTCCTCCACAATGAGGCGGTTAATTTGTTGGCGCTGTCCTTCGTCGGTCACCCTGAGCAGCAAATCTCGAAAGCGCACAAGATTCTGTTCTCGGACGAACTTCTCCATCGCAACCTCCAACAGGAGCAAGAACCCCAGTTTGGAAGGTTGAGCGTTGACCGCTCTGGGTCTGGTCAAAACGGATCAGTTTCCAGAAATCGAATTAGGGACAATTCCTACTGAGGCGGCCTTACGCGGCGTCATTATCGTTGGCCTTGGCTCGCGCGGCCATTGTCTGTTCGATGTCTCGCGCCATTGCCTTGAGTTGCACCGAGAGCTTGGCAAAGTGGCTCGCTTTTTTAGGTCGGTCGCGAGCTTCGCGATCAGTTCGCAGTCCTCGGCTTCAAGCCGAAGCTTCTCCAACTTTGCCTTGAGGTCTTCCATGGCAGTCGTCCCTCAACAACAACCTGAACGCGCCATTATCGAATTTCTTAACGGAAAGTTCCATCCGGTTTCGGCCTACGGCCCTGCTATTTTTTCAAATCAGACCACTCATAAATTCAAATAGTCCACTAATGATCACCAGCATCCGCGGCGGCTCTAGATTGTGCCGCTCAACAATAGCGTCAGGCAAACGATTAGGGTCGCTACGCTCAGCACGACCACCACGATTGCGTGGTCTGTCATCTTGTTCATCGGAACCAACGCGGGACCGGGCACAATCGTTCAGGGTCTCATAAAAGGGGACCAATCCCTAAAATCAAAAAGCGGACCACTAGCCATTCAAGGTATCGGAAAAGGCAACCTAGTCTGCTGACGGAACGCACCCGAGTTCCCACGACTTAACCTCCGCCTGAGCGCGAACAGGAGGAAGTCATGAGTAGCGACAATTGGACCCGACTGGGCGTAGCCACTTTGGTCTTCTTGATGGCGAATGCGGTCGTCTTCGGAGCGGGCCTGGTTACCGTGCTGACGGCGCCAACGCTGTCGCAGCATGCGTTCTTCTGGATACCGGCCGTTGTAATAAGCAGCTTTGTGCTATCCCCGCCGATAGCGTGGTTTATCGCGCCGACAATGATGCAGCGCTTCATTCAGGCGCGGCAGATGCGCTGACCAAAAGCGACCACTGCGAATAGTAAGTGTCGGAAAGGGGCCAGCACCCGAGCCGGTGCCTGGCCTCTTTAGGGCCATCCGAAGTAAAAGGCACCAATGTTCTAATTTGAAGGGGACCAATGAACCTGTTGCGCGGCGGCCGCTTCATACTGGCGACCCATATCCGCCCATTGCTCGCTCATCCGAAGCAACCAGTTCCGGTCTGAGTCCTTAGCGAGGCCCACCGCCCGCTTGGCTCGTTCGGAATGTTGGTAACAGTCTTTGGCCCGCTCACGCATATCGTTCGCGGTCATAGCGCTGATTTGAGGCACCCAAGGTTGAACAAATTCTAAATGAATGGGCGCTGCTTTTCTGGCTTAAGCTCAAGATTTTGAAGCGTCACGCGTCCGGACCACTCTGAGATAGCGGGGATGAACGAGCCGCGAGCGTTTGGACTCGTCAAACTGGACGCGGATTAAGCGAGGACGTTCCACGACTCCGATGACCGTGCCGGGTTTGCTGGGAGGTCCTCGTTTCCCGGTGTGAATTAGTAGCTGAACCCTTGCGCCCTGTTTGATTTTTGACGGCATTGGAAGGCTGGTCCGCTGCGTGTGGGATTAGGCTCCGATCACTCCTGCGGATCGGGGCCTTACCATTTTGGTAAATGCTGACAGAAACAGCTATAAACTGGAACGTTTCCTGTGCGCCAGACTTTTGGATGTCCCGTTCGAGGTCAAAAGCGACGGTTTGATCGTACTGTGGCAATCACTTCCGATCCTCCCTCGAAAGCGGACACTGCCAAGGTCCGGTTGACCTTGCGCCGACACCGAACTGGCGCGACTGGATATTCATTCGCTCCGACCGCCTAAGAGCAAGCAAGCCGCAAATCTCCCTTGTATAAAACGCAGACTTCGTGGGATTTCGCCTGCGCCAGTAGATTTCGCACGGCTGAGCGATGCCACTTGCCACCTTTGGCCGACTGAACTCCGCGGTCATTCAAGGCGTTTGCAATCTCTGCCAAGGTTGCCGCCCGCTTTTTTGAATGGCTGAAAGCTGCGGAAGCGCGCTGGCAACAAACCGTTCTGTCGCAGCCGCTTGGACAGTCCGCCCCAACGAGCCGGCTTCACTCAAATTCACGGGATTGCCCAATCTAGACCCCGGCTGCTCTCTTGGCCTGAAGCGCCGCACGGGTGCGTGCTGATATGAGCCGTCGCTCCTTCTCGGCAAGGCGGCAAACAGACGGAACATGAACGGGTCGGCGTCTCGGCCGAGTTCGGCGACGATGAAGGGCACCCGCTGCGCCATCAGGCCGGCTACGAACGCGACATCGCGGGAACGCCCGTCCAGCTTCGAGACGAGGACAAATCATTTGGCCGCGCGCGCGGCCGCCAGGGCAGCGGCAAGTTGGGGCCGGCGATCAAGGGCATCGGCGCCCTTCCCCGTTTCCACCTCCACGTATTCGCTGATTAGGGTCGGGCCTTAAGATGCCGCGAAGCGCTCAATCGCCGCGCGTTGGGCTTCCATGCCAAGGCCAGAGCGCTGCTGTCGTTGCGTCGAAACTCGAAGATATGCGACGGCGCGGTCCATTGACCACACGGCATACCACCGTTTGCCGCGTCGTCGTAGCGAAGTTCAGAGCAACATCGTTGCTGTTTTCATG
>CAVXOW010000007.1:0-855419 GCA_963763485.1 uncultured Alphaproteobacteria bacterium
CGGGCCGTCGTACCGTCACGGCCAGGAAAGCGCCCAGTGCCAAGCCATCCAGCTTGAACGGTGTTAGGACCGCGGTTACCCACCAGTTAACTCCCATGAGAATTGCAATCACCCTTGCAAGCATAGCTGCCACCGAGATTACCAAGCTGGTTGCGACAAGCGCCTGCGGCCGCCGTGCTAGCAGGTAAACAACCAGCGGCCAAAAGAAGTAAAAGTGTTCCTCGACCCAGAGCGACCAGAAGTGGTTGAGGTACGAGAGGGACCATTCTCGTGCCCGGCCAGGAAGATGTTTATCCCGTAAAGCCATGCCCAAGCCTGGCGGTCTATCAGGTAGTGGAGCGTAGGTCCTTGCAGGAACGGACAGGGAGCAAGAGGAAAAGGAACGCGAAGACAGCGTAATAAAGCGGGAAGATCCGCAGCACCCGCCGCATGTAGAAGTTGTTGAAGTAATGGGGCTTGTTCCGGGCATCGAACAGGATGCCGGTGATGAGGAACCCGGAGAGGACGAAAAACAGGTCGACGCCGAGAAGCCCGTACTTGGTCACGCCAACGACTGCGCGCTCGACCCAGTTGGTCGGTACCATTTGGGAGACGAAGTGGAACACCAAGACCATTGAGACGGCCAAGCCCCGTACTCCGTCGAGAACCGAAAGATGACCACGCAGGTTGGGCTGTTGCATGCAACTATCCGAACTCAAGGACACTGACTTAGCCACGCCGTTCGGATTTGATTGCATCGTCAGGTGCGGCTGTTCTGATATCGGCCGAGCTTGTCAGAACCCGACGCTTGAGCGAGGCGCTGCCGCTGTCCTGCGGAGCACCCATTGCGGAAGGCAAAGTAAGCCTCGAGCACATCTTGTTGTATCAACGCGACTGTCTCCTCTGCAGCCTATCTGCAAGAGATACGCTCATAGTAGCATGGCTAGCACCACCAATGGCATTGACACCACCTGCCGATTCATTTCGCAGCGCTTAACATTAATATGCGGAGAAAATAGATTATCTTCTCATTCAGAATTAATCAAATACGTTGAGCTGATTGTCCGTTAGAAATCGGAAGTATCGACTGGAAGGGCAGAAAGAAGCATGAGCTCCAGGCGGCGGAGATGGGGCTGGACCCTATTGGGAGGACTCGCTTTGATCGCGGGAAGCATCGTTGCTGTTCCCTCAGTTCGGCAGACTGTTCTGCGAGCCGCAGGATCGGCGCTCGTCGTCAACGAACCGGTTAGGCCTGCCGAAATCATTGTCGTATCCGCCGATTCCGGCGGTGCGGGAGCGCTGGAAGCGGCCGACCTCGTCGAAAGCGGCATCGCGACGCGAGTTGCGGTCTTCGCCGATCCTCCGAGCGGAGAAGACCTCGAATTTATCCGCCGGGGACTTCCGTACGAGGATGCAAGCGCGAGGCAGATTCGCCAATGAAACTGGCTCGGCGTAAAGGATATCGAGCAAATTCCCAGACCCGAAGCGGGAACCGAAGGCGAAGGGCAAGTCCTTCCGGCATGGTGTGACCAGCACGAATTCCGGTCCATTGTTTTCGTGGTCGCCAAGGACCATTCCCGACAAATCCGCCGAATGCTCGATCGAGTGATGAAAGGCCATCCGACGCGTATCACGGTTCAACCTGAACACTACTCAAGTTTTGATCCCGATCGATGGTGGGAATCGCGCGGTGGCATCCGAACAGAAATCGTCGAGCTCCAGAAGCTCGTGCTCGATGTCATTCTGCACCCGATGTCATTCTGACATCGGCATCTGCTTGAAAATGTGCTCCAAGCTGGATCGGGAAGGCAAAAAGAATGAGGCTGGAGAATGTGGTCAGTGTTTTGTTTTTTCCAAGGATCTTGATTGATGTGTGGCATTGCCGGGATCATCGGACGACTGGACGAGCATTAATCGTGCAGCCCTTGAGCGCATGAACCACGCCATGATCCACCGCGGCCCGGACGCCGGCGCAATGTGGTTCTCCACGCCGGACGAGCGCGGCTGGGGGGCGATGCTGGGGTTCCGCCGCCTGGCAATTCTAGACCTCTCGACGGCCGGCGATCAGCCGATGGTCGATCCGGTGACCGGGCACGCTATCGCCTTCAACGGCGAGATCTACAACTTCAAGGAGCTGCGGCAACGCTTGGAGGCCGAGGGGCAACACTTCCTGTCGACCGGCGACACGGCCGTCATGCTGCGCGCACTTGGCCTGCATGGTCCAACCGCAGTGAGTTGGTTGCGCGGCATGTTCGCCTTCGCGTGCTGGAACCCGAAACAGCGTCGGCTGTTGCTGGCACAGGGATGCGCTCGGCATCAAGCCTCTCTACCTGGCCCGATCATCGAGATCCGGGCGCAGGCTGGTCCGTGGCGTTCGCTTCGGAGCTTCGCACACTGCTGGCCTCCGGCCTGCTTGGAACACCGCACCTCGACCCGCAGGCCGTCGCCAGCAGCGTGTGGAATGGCTTCGTGGTCGGTCCTCGTACCGTCGTCAAAGGTGTCGAACTCCTTTGGCCTGGCCGGCTGCTCGAATTCGACGGTGCGGGAAGGGAGATCCGCCAACGAAGATTTTTGGCGCATCCCTGACCATGCTCCCATCCGACTATGGACGAGAACGGACTATCCGAAATCCTGGAGGAGGGGCTGAGGCTTCACCTCGCCAGCGACGTGCCCTTGGCGGTTTTTCTCTCCGGCGGCGTGGATTCCTCGGTCATGGCCAATCTGGCCCAGCGTGCCTCCGAGAGCCCCGTCCATACCTTCACTCTGGCCTTCGAGGAGCAGGAGTTCAACGAGGGGCCGATTGCGAGGCGGATCGCCGCCGCCATCGGGACCCAGCACCATGAGGTAGTGCTGACGGAAGGGCGCTTCGTCGCCAACCTTGAGGCGGCGCTCGACAGCCTAGACCAACCGACATTCGACGGGCTGAATGCCTACTACATGTCAAATGCCATCCGCGCCGCCGGCTTCACAGTAGCGCTGTCAGGTACCGGCGGCGATGAACTCTTCGGAGGCTACACCTCGTATCTCGATCTTCCGGTGCTGCAACGCTGGTCGCGGCGCGCGGATTGGGTACCCCGCGGCTTGCAGGTGGCCGCGGCCAAGCTCGCCACTTGGCGACAGCGCCACTCTGGCGGGGCGGTGCAGCCTCAGACGCGCTGGGCAAAGCTTCCAGAGATGGTCCGCAATGGCGAAGATCTACTGGCGCTCTACCAACTCGCTTACGCGCTCTTCCTGCCTGAGTTCCAGCATGAGCTCCTGGCGCCGGGGTTTGCCGATGTGTTGGCCGACGGATTGCCTCCTGCCATGCGCCAACGGGTCGTTGCAGAGACGCAATGCCGGACGCCCCTCTCGGCCATTAGCGTCATGGAGCAACGGCTTTTCCTTGGCGAGCGATTGTTGCGCGACAACGACGCGGCTAGCATGGCCGCGTCTCTTGAGCAGCGGGTGCCGCTGGTGGACCAAGTTCTCTTCGAGAGCGTGGACCGGCTGCCAGATCAGGCGCGCTACCAACCACTAGGGCGAAAGGCACTGCTGCGGCGCATTGGACTGCGCGGCCTTGACCCAGCATTGTTTGAGCGGCCCAAGAGCGGATTCGTGCTGCCATTTGATCGCTGGATACGGCGCGGCTTGAAGGAAGCGATGGATCAAACCATGCGAGACCCGCAAGCCATCGCTCCAGTTGGACTCGATCCAACGGCGGTTGAACGGCTTTGGCGCGCTTTCCTTCAGGGGGCACCCGGCATGTATTGGTCGCGGGTTTGGTCAGTGTACGTCTTCATCAGATGGTGCCACCGTAACCGCGTTTTCCGTTGAGGTTTTTTGGACCTCTCGAAACACGGCGTCTGGTCGGTCGGCACGAGGCTGATCACGTGCAATCCGGCACGTGTTCGGCCTGCCAGTCCGCTAGCGTCAGGCAAGCTTCGGCCATCAGCCGAGGCAATTCTACATGGAAAGCCAAGTGTGGCGGCTCGAGGTCCGAAGTGCCGGAGGTTGACAATGTCAACTAAAGAAGCCGTTGGCCGCGGCGATGCTCGACGACGCAATGCTGAAGGATGTTGCAAGACGATTGGCGGCCTCGTCGTCGCGAGGCCCGAGAGCCGTCACTCAGGGTATCCGTAACGACCGTATGCTTTGTCGTGATAATACCCGGCAAGATTTCCATCATAAAGCCTAAGCGACCCCATGTTCACTTTGTTGAGGACCGCGCCGACGGTTTTTTCGTAAACCCGTGGTGCCCTGCTCAATGCGTGCTGCACGATCGCGGTAGAAGTACGTCCCCAATCCACGACAAAGAGGTACGAGTCCACAAGACTTGTGGTCGCACAGGTATCTGCCAATGGCGCGAGCGGCGGCAAATCGACAATCACATAGTCATAGCTATGCCGCAGCCTTTCGAACAATCTTTTCATTGCGCTTGAGCTCAGAACCTCACTGGAACTGGCTATCCGCGCCTTAGTGAAGACCGGCAGGAATGCCATGCTCAGGTACGTCTCCTTGGTGATCGCCTCGTCGAGAGCGGCCTCTCCAGAAAGCACCTCGAGGATCCCGACCTTCGCGCCGGGAGCGATTGCGCGGGACAACGTCGGGTTGCGTAAATCGCCATCAACCAACACTACGCGCCCGCCGACCTGCGCGATGCTCATCGCCAGCGCGGCCGAGACAGTCGATTTACCCTCGTCGGGAACTGCGGAGGTTATCCCGAGAACCTTTTTCGGGGTGTTGCCTGCCAATTCTGCAGCAAGCTTTATCGTACGGATGGCCTCGGCGAATGGAGAGAATGGTTGCTCGACGACACTCGAAGCCACGTCCAGTTTTCCGGACGTCAGGCAAAGGTTGGGGCGACCGATGCTTGGCGGGCCTCGATCTGTGGATTTACCCTTTGGATTTTCTTGCAGAGGAATTAGCGCAATGCATGTCAGGCCGAGAATCGTCTCGATCTGAGTGCTCGTCCGAAAACCTCGATCAAAGAGGTCACGCAGTATGCCTAATCCAATTCCCAAGACCAATCCTAAGAAGGGCGTCGTCGCGACGATTAACAAGGTCTTGCGATTGGACCTTCCAATGGGGGGCACAGCTTTTGTAATCAACCTGGCTTCAGTGTAGGGGAACGATTGCTGCTCGGTGGCCTCGGAATATCGTCTGACGAAACTATCGTACAGGGTCTTGTAAGTCGTAGCCGTGGTTTCAAGATTGTTTAGCGCTACCTGAGCCTGGTTAGAGCTTTGAGAATCGATGATTGCGCGCTGTAGCTGATTGTTGAGGAGTTCTTCAGTCGAACTCGCGATCTCATAGTCGCTCTTGCTTGCCTCCAGAAGCCGCCGCAATTCGTCAAGAATGGAAACGCGGATACCTTGCATGTTGTTGCGGAGGCCAACCACCGCTTGGTGATTGTAGCCATATTTCTGCGACCAGTCGCTCTCGCGGGCGGCAATCTCCAAATATTGGGTTCTCAGCTTCACTATGAGTTGGTCACTTAGTGCCTCGCTTGCGGTCTCATTGATAAGATCTAAGTCAGTCGGATTGTTGAGGGCAGCATTGATACGATCCAAGCGGGCCCGCATCTGCGAAGTCTTCGCGCGGGCGGCAGTAAGCTGATTGTTTAGGTCAGTCACCTGTTGCTGGCTAATCAAATTGCCATTTCCAGCATCAACGATCTTGTACTGCCTCTTGTATTCGACGACTGCCTTCTCCGCAGTGTAGACTTGCTCACGCAATTCCTTGATCCGACCCTCTAGCCATTTGCTGCCCTCCCGCGTGATTTCATATTTTGCATCCAACTGTTCGGAGATATAGGCTTGCGCGATAGTGTTGGCGATTTGAGCAGCACGCTCCGCATTCGCTAACTCAAACCTAATTGAAATCAAATAGACACCCTGCCGTTCGACCTTATAGCGCTTCTCGAAAATTCCCAGGGCATTCCGATCACGCCAGAGTTGCGGTTCCGGCTCGCGGGTTTCGATCAGCTTGGATATGAAAGGAATTGACGCGCCCCGGCCGAATTCGGGATCATCTGCGAGGTGAAGCTCAGCAATGACTTTGAGTGCAAGGTTCTCGGATCTTAAAGCCTCTACATGGCTTTCCACTTCTGCCCCGCCAGCATCGATCGTTTGATCCCCAAGGGTCCCCTGAAGGTTCCCCGGCTGGAAAAGCTGGAATTTTCGCGTGTCGATCTTGAGGGTAGCTACGCCGACGTAGGGGGCTGGTGCGATCAAGAAGTACGCAATTCCAATTCCGCAAAGGAACAACACCGATAGTAGAACAATCCACAGTCGGCGGCGAACGAAGTCAATAATCAACCCGATGTCGATCCCGCCCGATGCGAGCCGTGGTCCCAGAACGCCACTCTCGGGATTTTCGTCTAATCGTTGACGATTTCGAAAGGCTTCATCAATGCTCAACGAACGCCCCTATCGCAGCGGCAAAAATAATTACCCGATGTAGACGTCAGCATACAGCATGTCCCTGCTCGAGCCTATAATTGGTTGACCGTCTGTATTTTCCCAGGCCTTGCGCGGTAGGAACACTAGTGGAACCGAGATGCGCTTATTCGAATAGCGCTTTTTGTGGTCTTTGAAAGCTTTGGACGCCGAACTCGGCCACTCAAGGTTAACACCGTCGGAGGCAATCCATACCCTTGGGAGGGAAGGGCACCCAAACAAACGTCCATCCTAGGGCTCGATCTGTGGCGCGTGGAAAACTGGGATATCTTAGCTCGCGGGATGCTCCTCAGGTGGTTAAAGTACTCAGTACTTTGCTTTTTTACTCGATTAACACAAGGTTTCATGATAGCGGTATAAGTATATTACTTTTAAATATATTACTATAAGGAATCAGCTGGGGTGGCTGGAACAATGAACAAGAGGTTAAATTTCGACGCCATGTCGATCGATGAGATTTGGCTATTGCACCAAACAATTATTGGAATTCTTTCCGCCCGGTTAACTTCGGAAAAGCGAGAGCTGGAGAAGAAATCGCCAAACTTCATCGGAAAAAGAACGTGGCGCCGCGTGCGCACAATGGTCAGGAGAAGAAATCGCAGCGGGAGCGCCGCAAGTACCCACAAGTCTTTCCGAAATATCAAAATCCCGAAGAACCTTCGGAAACTTGGTCCGGGCGCGGAAGGCAACCACGCTGGCTGACGGCGGCCCTAAGGACGGGACATAAGATCGAGGAGTTTCGGATCGCCACTCACGACGAGGCTCGAAAAGGATTAGCGGTAATCGGCGTGTAGTATGCAAGCGCGCCTCGACAGGGGGCTTGCTGCACACCGACTTCTTCAAGGGCTATCATAGCATCTGAGCGTCTGTTGAGGGGCGGAGTGCAGGCGAATACAGGCCTCCCGACTGACACGCCAGAAATCGCGGTCGTCTGGAGGAGCAGATCAGTCCGATAAGTCAATACGCCCTTTAACTTTGAATTCCGCTTCGATGCGATCACATTCGGTCGAATTCATTTAATCCATCCGACCGCGGATGATCGGAAATGGCAATCAGCCATTCAATAGCAGCTCAAGTCGTCGCCTACGACAACGGCAATTGCTGGCTGATCAGGCGTCAGGCCGAACACGCCGCATCCGGAACGCACGCCACGAAATCCCTGCGCGCTCGAAAATGCTGCGTCCGTAAATGCCCGCAACATATCCAATTTGCAGGGCGACGCCCCCGAAAGCCGCACTGAGGGCAGCTCGCGGGCCGTACGTCAAACCAAGCGCCAGGATTTCGAGCGCCGCGAAAGCAAGCGAAAAAATCAGAACCCAGACCGTGAACAAGGTGCCGGCGATGATCCCTGCGATCAAATGAAGCAACGCCGAGTCATACATGCAGGTCCCCTCCATCCCACGCATTAAGTAGCGAGCATCGGAATTGGCGCCGTAGTTGAACCATCAGGCGTTAACAAAGCGTTGGTTTGTTGGTTCCTGTGCCATTCTGGGGCGCGGGTGAGGAAAACTGATGTTGTCAGTCACCGACATGCCATAATTTTGAGACGTTAGATGAACTCATGTTAATCAAATTATTAATTTGTTTTGTATTGCGCCGCAGTTCCGCCTCGGTGTAAAAACGTTATTGTTAATGTTACGTTAACAAGGCATGTGGCTTGAGCCGACGGCGAGGGCTGGCTGCCTGTGCTGCAAAGATCACCCCCTCACTGTGATCCCGCAGATCGCTAGCTAGAACTTTGCTCGTTTCGCAGTCAGTGTGGCAGGCGCTATGTCGCGTTCGAATCGTGTTTTGAGTGTTCGTGAAGGCGTTGTTTTAGCGCCCTTCGGTGCTTCACGAGAAGATCAAGCCAATAGGTGGACGATCCCCTATAAGGCCATCGCGCCGGTCGCCGTGATATGTGACACTTTCATCATTCTGGTCGCTGGGATTGTCAGCGGCATAGCCTATAATTTTGCCACGACAAATGACGTGGGAGATATTGGCAAGTTCGCAGGATATGCGTCCGTGGCGGCGGCCCTATTTGTTTGTCTTGCTCAGAGTCGCGATCTCTATGAACCGCCGGAGTTGCTGAACTTTAGGCCACAACTGCAGAAGACCGCCGTTACTTGGGCCCTGGTCATTCTGTTCCTCACGGCGGTGGCCTTCGCGATGAAGATCGGCGGCAACTTCTCGCGAGGCGCAACACTTTCGTTTGCCGCAATAAGCCTGGGCGCGCTAGCAGGTCAGCGTGCCCTTTGGCGGATATTCCTCGGCGATGGCTTGGCTGTGCATTGTTTCGCCGGGCGCAAGATCGTGCTGGTAACCGAAGCGACGGAGGCTGAGACAATTTTGCCTGAGACTCTGACGCGGTCAGGTTTGAAGCCGGTGCGCCACTTCGTCTTGCCAGGAGACGCTCGAAATGTTGCGCAGCGGCGTGCCGCAATACTACAGGTGATTGCCTTCGTCAGAGGTACCGACGTTCAAGAAATTGTAGTAGGCGCCGACGTTGGTCACTGGCCAGAGCTAAGCGATATTCTGAGAGAGCTCCGGGTCCTGCCGCTGCCGGTGAATCTGGTTCCGCTTGGTAAATCGTCACAGATTTTCGAGCTGCCTTTGCACACGATTGGCGATACTGTAACGATAGAACTGCAACGGGGCCCCCTCACGGTTTTCGAGCGAACCGTCAAACGAGCGATAGATATATTCGGCGCGTTGGTCGCTGTTGTTATGCTGATCCCGCTCTTGGTCGTTGTTTCTGCTGCAATCAAGATTGACTCCGGGGGCCGGTTCTGTTTCGCCAAAAGCGTTGCGGTTTCAACGGCCGGACATTTGAAATTCTGAAGTTTCGTACAATGACCGTCCAGGAAGACGGCGCGATCATTACTCAAGCGACCCGCCACGACGACCGCGTGACGCAGGTTGGCCGCTGGTTAAGAAGGACTAGCATCGATGAGTTGCCGCAACTCTTCAATGTCCTGAAGGGTAGTATGTCGCTAATTGGACCACGTCCTCACGCGATTGCGCATGACGGCCAGTTCGACAAAGCCGTGCGAAACTATGCATACAGACACCACGTCCCGCCGGGCTTGACTGGATGGGCGCAGGTCAACGGTTATCGCGGCGAGACAAGGACCATTAAAGACATTGAACAGCGAGTGAGACACGATCTTTGGTACATCGACAATTGGAGTTTAGGTCTTGATTTCCGAATTGCGATGATGACTTTGAGCGCAGTCATAAGCAGTAAGAATGCCTATTAAATCTTGGCAGACCTGACGACGTTGCTCCCGGCTCGTATCCAGCCGAACTAATCGCATAACGACAGAGGTGCCGCAGAGGTTGAACTCCGGCCCAGCTATACCGGGCCGCAGAGATACCATCCCGGTTGCGCCAATGGCTCAAGCCCGAACGCACGTGCGGGAAGAACTCCACGAACAATCATCTCAAATAAATCTGATCGTATCGCGTTCGAGAACAAGACATGTTAGCCGTCCGGTCGCATAGGCACCCGTATCGATGTTGATACGGTTAAGCCGAATATCCGGGTGCAGGACGGGAGTGTGGCCATGCACTATGACTTTGCCAAAGTCGTCCTCGCATGAAAGAAAATTTCCCCGGATCCAGAGGAGATCGTCTTCAGATTGTTGTGTGAGGCAAACCCCTGGACGAACTCCTGCATGCACGAAGAAAAAATCTCCACAGATGAAATATTGCAGCAAGCTACTCAAGAACTCGCGGTGGCTGGATGGAAGGAGTTTATCGAGGTCAGAAGCGAGTTCTATCTGTCGTTTAGCGTCGTTTTCGAGCGTTGGGGCCAAGCCATATGAGAGCAGGGTATTTAGTCCGCCATCGTGGCTCCACTCTCCAAGGATACGCCGGGTCTTTTAAAAAGTCTCGCAGGTAGACCTCATGGTTTCCCATGAGGCAGATGGTCGGCTGGACAGCGCGAGAACTGATGAGCCGATCAAGGACCCGCTTTAAATCTGGGCCACGGTCGATGTAGTCGCCGAGAAAAACTCGGATCGCCTGCGGTGTGAAATTCGAGGCTATATCCGCGTCAACGCGCGCAAGCACTTCATCCAGAAGGTCCAGGCGCCCATGGATATCTCCGATAGCATAAATTCGAACTCGGTCCGGTACGCGCGCCCGAGGTCCTATCGCATTAGAGATCGGAGAACACCCCGTCACCCCATCTTGCTCCATCTAGATACCTAAAGCTCTTGCTCGATATGGACGCGCCAAGGGGCTGTTTCAATACGCTAAGGAGCTTTCTAAATGCCTTTTCGCAAGCTGCCGGTGACTGCTCGTCACATCGCGTGGTCCCCCTGGAAAAACACGGGAGCCGGGTCCTCTAGCGCGTCGTGAGGCCTCCCTCCTTTGCGACGCCCTCAGCGAGCGAAATTCGCTATGCGTCAAACTTGGATTGCGAGCCAACCACGATACCTTGCGCTCGCGCCACCACGCACGGGAACCGCCGGTCGCGCCAAACGCCCAAAAAGGTCTGCAGCTCAGTGCAACCGTAGATGGTATCGTTGGTATGCATATAGATGCTGTTGGATGCCTCATACACGAGGGCGCAAAAGGGAATGGTCGCTCGGCGACCGTCCCACTCGAGTATGACAAAAAGGTCAAATCCCTGTGCTTTAGGCCGCCGGCGCGAGTAATAGCATCAAGAAATCGGCTCTCCCGCCCTGTTAGTAGGGAATCGATCTGGCCTGTTCGCCTTGCCAAGCACGCTGATTGGCGAAGTCCTTTGGTCTACGAGGGACACTACGAACTGCGGCTCAAACATCTGGTTCTTGAGAGCATCAAGGATGGCCTGTTCGACCTCGACTTGCGTTCGCCCCTTAGCGCGCTACTTCAGGCTTGAGAAAGTGTTGCCTCTCTTCGGGAACTCAAAATCGAATCAGTAACTAAATCAAATACAAGATAAATTTCAGCTCAAATTCTGCAGTCGAATAGTTCAATCAACAGCGTGTAACATGGCGCAGCAAGAAGCGAGATCTGATCTGAAAGAGCGAGTTCGGAGCCTGCCCGTGTCCGAAGCGAGGCGGCTGAAGTAGTCTGAAGGCGAGAACGCTCTGCTGGAGAAGCAGTTAGTGGACTCGATGCTGGACAACACCGCGCTGAAGATTGGTTATCAAAAATTTGCGGTCCGTCCCGGCCGTGCAAGGATCATCGATGACAATGCGGTCTGCCGATGAATCGTCCCGTGGCGAACCTCTCGCGGCCATAGGATCGCCCGCCCGTTCGCGGCAGGCTTCGGCGTAGGCCCAGATTCTTCGCGTTGCCCTTAGGGCAGACCCACTGCCCACACCATCGCGAGGCGCTGGCCCTCCGCGATTTGTGCGGGCGACATTTTTGACGCAACCGCGTTGCGAAGGCGCAGGAAGAAGTTGCGCTCGCGCTTTGGCGAGCGCGCCGCGGCCAGATTGAGCCATTTGTAAGCCAGGACGAAATCCTGGGGCACGCCGTGGCCCTTGTCATACATCAACCCGAGCATGCCCTGACCGAATGGATTGCCGCGGATCGCGGCCTGGGCATAAAGATCGGCAGCCGTGACGTAGACTTGCGGCGCACCGTAGCCGTTCTCGAACATGTGTCCGAGAAACGATTGCGCCTCAGCGTTGCCGCGAAAGGCAAGCGGGGTCAGGAGCTTGACGACGAGAACGTAATCGCCTCTCGCATAGGCAGCATTGGCAGATGACCGCGCATCCGCCGCGGCGCGATCGATCGGAACAAACCAACAAACAATCAGGAGCAGGCCGGCGACCAGCGTGTGAAATCTTGCGAAACTATCCGCGATCGACAGACGCCGACTCGCCAACGCATCAGTGCACCGTGTGGATCGTGAGGTCATTCGTGCTTGCTCCCACGCTGCCGCGCAATTTCGAGCGCAACTCTTCCGCAATCTCGTAGGCGTCCGTACCATTGCGGATGATCTGCGGACGGATGAAGATGATCAGTTCCGTGCGAGTTCCCTTCTTATCCTGGTGGGAGAAGGCGTCACCTAAGCCCGGGATTGAATCCAGCAAGGGAATGCCGTTGCGGTCTCCATTTTGCTGCTCGCTGATCAGTCCCGCCAGCAGCACTGTCTGACCGCTCGCGACCGAAATCGAGCTCTTGACGCGCCGTTCGGAGACCGTCGGTGTCAGGACAGCCGACGATTGCGGCGAGACATTGCTGATCTCTTGTTCCACTTCAAGTCTGACATTGCCGTTGGCGTTAATGCGCGGCGAGACATGGAGGATGATGCCCGTGTTGCGATAATCGATGGTATTGACGACCGTGTTGCTGGTGGTGAGCACCGTGGCGCTGCCTGTTGAAACCGGTACGACATCGCCGACCTGCAGCGTTGCAGACTGGTTGTTGATCACAACCAGCGAAGGATTGGAAAGGACTTTGACGCTAGTCACCGTATGTAGTGCATCCAGGATGGCGCTCGGACTCGCCTCCGATCCCAACAGAAAATTAAATCCGGGGAAGGCGCGGTTGATGAGCGCGCTGGTCACGGTTGTCGCGATGCCGGTCGCCGCATCCGTGGTCGTAGTCGTGGCCGGCGCGCTCGCGCTTTGGGTATTGAGTAACGAACCCTTATCGGACGGTAGTCCGAAGCCTTTGCTCTTCAGGTAGAACTGAACGCCGTACTTCAATTCATTGGTCAGTGTGACTTCCGCAATTGTAGCATCAATCGCCACCTGCAGCGCTGGCTGGTCGAGCTGTCGCAGGGTGGACTCGATGATCCTGTAGCTGCCTTGATCGGCATAGATTAGGATCGAGTTGTTCACGACGTCGGGCGTAATTCGCACACCCTGCATCGGTGCTTGCCCGTTGCCTCCTGTGGCGCTTTCGCGGCTATCGAGAGGCCCCCCTCCCGAGGGATTGGAACCCGCCCGCTGAGGCGATCCGGTCATGCCGCCGGGACCTGGTTCGCCGCTCGCTGAGCGCGAGCCCAGGCCGCCCGCCTGAGATGAGGAATTGCCGGAGTTCCGCGAGGCGAAGCCGCCAATCTGCGACTGACCGCTGGAATTTAGCGACAGGCGTTCCAGGCTGGATGTCGCAGACGCGCCGGATCCTGGTGCGAGCTGATTGTCAGCACTGTCAGCCGACGACCCACCGACGAACATGTCAGTCAGAACACGTGCCATCTGGCGGGCTTCGCCGAATCTGACGCGATACACATGGACACTCGTGCGAGCAGTGTCGGCCTTATCGAGCCGCTTGATCCAAGTTGCGGCAGTATGCAGCAGTGCCGGCTTGCGGCTCACAACCATGATAGCGTTGAGACGGCCTATTGGCTGGAACTTGACAACGCTCTGGCTCAGGCCGCTTTCGCCGGAGTCCATAATTTTCTCGAGCTCAACGATGATCGGCTCTGGTGCGCTATTGCTCACTGGGTAGATACCAACGGATTGGCCGCGCATCCAGTCCACGTCAAAACTCGTTGCAGCATCAACCGCTGTACGCCGTTCAGCGCCGGTGCCCTGGATCAGCAATATGTTGCGCGTCGGATCGGCGCGAACACTGCCTGGCCTGATCGCAAAGGAATCCATCAGTTTTAGGATGGTTTGGGCCGACACGTATTGAAGCGGTACCACCGAGACGCCGTAACCCGGTTCGGGGGAGGCCGCAGCGGAATCGACACGTCCCGCGCCGACCGCATCGCCAAGGGGCGTGAGGCGATAGCCTGTGGCCTCACGCACCAACACGGTACCGGAAAGGCGCAGGGCACTTTCCAGAACGAAGATGATGTCGGACTTGGGTACCGGATGCACCGACATCAAACTGACGGTGCCCTGCACGCGCGGATCGATCACGTAGCCAGTGCTGAGAATGTCGCCAAGTACGACCTTGGCGACGGTCGCGATTGGGGTGTTTTCGAAATTCAGGTCGTAGCCACTACCATTACTCGCGGACTGCGCACGTGCCGTGACCTCGCCCACTTCCGAAATCTCAGTGCCTTCGAATACGGCCGCCTGACCACGTTGACCGGCATTATCTTGGGGGTTTGCGACCGGCTGCGTCTGCCGCGGCAGAATGTCGACCGAACGGACCTTGTCAAGCACGTCGACGTCCGCCGGGGCGACCGACCCGCTGAGCGTGGCGTAGTTACAGGATGTCAGAAGGCCAATGATGCAGGCCGCGAGCAAATTCGCACAGGCGAAGCGCGCAGCCGAGAGAGAGCGGCTCTTACTGCCGACGCCCATCATACCTGGCCATCTAACCTAAGTAAGCGCAACTGGGAATCCGCTCGAACACGGTTCCGGGCGACCGTTGCATCGGTAGTGACAAAACATGGCAGAAATATTCAGCTCGCCGCCATTCAAGTGGTTGACACTACAACTGGTCCCTAGCGTCAGACAAATACCAACGGCCAGAGCGGTGGGCAGGCGCAGAATTGTGAAGGTGATCGCCTTCGATTCGCTCTTGAGAACGAGATCAGCACCGATTCGTAACACAATATCAACATTAAACTTTTGTACTCTTTTAATGGTCCGCGCGGCAATTTCGGTTGTTCGTGCCACCCATAGTCGGTTGCTTATGTCTTCCAATGGAGTGGGTCTTTTGGGCAACATATATGGTTAATAGCGGCCCTAAGCGCGTCATATTTGGGGCGTAGCGGGTTTGTTTAGCGCTTTGTGGCAGCCTTCCTGCTTGCATCACCGATTCAATCGAACGCAGTCGAATGGACGATGGCGGGTCATCAACCATTGCAATTCTTGGATCACCTCCGTCAGGTGGGACACCTGAAGGGCGAGACGCAGGGGACGCAAGAGCGCGGAGCCCCTGAGCAGTTGTTAGACAAGACCTCGCGCGGTCTGGCTCCGCACAAGAGGCTTTGGGAGATCACTGACTTGTCGGCTGGCGAACTCGCCGATGAGGTGGCGCGCTACTACCAGTGTGAGCGTGTGACGCTGCAGGAGATGTTGGACGCCGCGCCGCTGGTGGACGCCTTCTCGCAGCGTTTCTTGCGCGAAACGCTTATCTTCCCTTATGAATTTGTCGATGGCGGCGCCGTCTTGGTCATTGCGGATCCGACCGATCTCGCCGCTAAGCGCGCCGCTGAGATCGTGCTCGGCCCCGATTTCAAGGTCAAGATTGCGGCTTTTGACGAGCTGGCCATCGCCCTCGACGAACGGCTCGGCAATGACAGTCCCGAAAGCCTCTCCGCCCCGGACGGTTTCGGGCAACTGCGCGACGACGATATCGAAAGCCTGCGCGACCTTGCCAGCGGTGCGCCGGTGGTTCGTGCGGTCAACGATCTCCTTGAAAAGGCTGTCGAATTGCGGGCGAGCGACATCCACATCGAGCCGTTTACGACGGGGCTCGTCATTCGCTTGCGGGTCGACGGCCTGCTGCGGCAGATTGTGTCGCCCAGTTGGCGTGCTGCCGCAGGCCGTCATTTCCCGCATCAAGATCATCGCCAGCCTCAACATCGCGGAGCGCCGCCTACCGCAGGACGGCGCAGCGCGATTGCGCGTGGGCCGGTCCGAGATCGACATCCGGGTCGCCATCATGCCAACCCAGCATGGCGAATCCGCCGTCATCCGCCTGCTGCCGAAGGATCGTGGGCTGCTGGTCGTCGACAGGCTCGGCTTTGCGCCGGCGGACGAGACCAAGCTCAGGCGCCTGTTGAAGTTGCCGCACGGCATGATCGTCATCACCGGACCGACCGGCAGCGGCAAGACCACCACGCTCGCGACAGTCCTTTCCATCCTGAACGAGCCGGTCCGCAAGATTCTCACCATCGAAGATCCCGTTGAATACGAGATTCCGGGCATCAACCAGTCCCAGATCAAGCCGGCGATTGGGCTGACCTTTGCCAGCGCGCTGCGATCCTTTGTGCGCCAAGACCCCGATGTGATCATGGTCGGCGAGGTGCGTGACTCGGAGACTGCTCACGTCGCTGTTCACGCCGCCCTCACGGGCCATCTGGTGTTGACGACGCTGCACACCGAGACGGCAGCTGCGGCCCTGCCGCGCCTGCTCGATCTTGGTATCGAGGCATATCTATTGCGATCAACACTTCGCGCCGTCATTGCGCAGCGGCTGGTGCGCCAGCTCTGCGAGCGATGCAAGAGCTCGAAGGTACTCACGGAAGTCGATCTTGCCGAAGATCCGCGGATCGCCGAGCTCGGCTTGAAGATCGGCGAAACCGTTTACTCGCCTTGCGGCTGCGAACGCTGCAGTGGCACGGGCTATCGCGGCCGGGTCGGCGTATTCGAGGTGCTGGAACTGAACAACGAGCTGCGTTCATTGATCGGTGAGAAGACCGACGGCTTGAAGATTGATGAGGCGGCCATCCGTAGCGGCATGACTACCATGCTCGACGACGGCGTCGCCAAATGTCGCGCCGGCATAACTTCACCCGCGGAGGTTCTCCGCGTGACCACCGCTAGGTGAGGTGGAAAGTGCCAAATTTCCGCTATCGCGCGCTGACACAGACCGGCGAGGTCGTCCACGGCAGATTGTCCGCGCCAAGCGCGGCTGAAGTCGCGGCGCGCATCGAATATCTGCGGCTCTTGCCGATCGAAACTGTGGAGGAGCAGCGGGCCGTTGCGACCTACCGCGAATTCGGTCTGTTCGGCAAGCCAGGCCGGGCGGAAGTAACGACCTTTACCCGTGATCTGGCCCTGTTGCTGAAGGCCGGCGCGAGGCTCGATGATGCGCTTGAACTGCTCGCCGGAGATGCCGATGTCGGGCGGCTTCGGCCGGTTGTTGCCAAATTGCGCGCGGCGCTTTTGAGCGGCGAAAGCCTAGCAGAAGCGGTTGGAGCGCATCCGGCGCTGTTTCCGTCGATGTATGTGGTCCTGGTAAGGGTCGGTGAAATCTCGGGAACGCTCGACCAGGTGCTTGAACTGCTGGCTCAGGAGCGGCTGCGCGCCGAGCGGATGCGTCGCAAAGTGACCGACGCGATGCAGTATCCGCTCTTCGTGCTTATCGCGGCGGTCTGCGTGATGATTTTCTTCCTCATGTTTGTGCTGCCGCAATTCTCCTCTGTGCTTCAGGATTTTGGAAACAAATCCAACTCGGCGCTCAGCTTCTTCATTCACCTTTCGGAGTTCATGCGCGCCAACGCGACCGCTCTACTGTTTGCGATCGGGTGCCTGATCGCCTCGACTTGGCTCGTTTTGCGCCGACCCGGCACGCGCTCCGCGATCATGGGCGTGGCCGCCCGCGTTCCGGGCGTTGCAGGCGTTATTCGCTTCTATCGCACCAGCCTGTTCTGCCGAAATCTCAGTGTACTGCTCGGCAGCGGGGTCAGCCTGACAGCGACTTTGCGCATCATTGTCGACATCATGGCCGTCACAGGTAATGTCGAGACTTGGACGCTGGCAGCCGACCGCGTCCGACATGGCGGCAAGTTGTCCGAAGCGCTCTCGGCATCAAACAGTCTCCCGCCGATGGCGCTGCGGATGCTTCGGTTGGGCGAAGAGACCGGTCAATTGCCGGTGCTCGCGGGCCGGGTCGCCGAATTCTACGAGGAAAAGTTGCAGCGCAGCCTCGATCGCATGGTCGCCATCATCGGACCGCTCGCCATCATCACCATCAGCGCCGTCGTCGGCGGACTGATCGTCTCCGTCATGACGGCGCTTTTGTCGGTCAGTCAGCTAGTTGGATAGTCGTAAGGGGAACACTCATGTCGAAACAACGCTGGTTCGGAAATGAAGAGCGGCGTAGCGCAGACAAGGCGGCCAGACACGGCGAGCGGGGCTTTACCCTGGTCGAGATGCTGGTCGTGATCACCATCATCGGCTTGATCATGGGACTGATCGGGCCGCGCGTGCTCAACTATCTCGGCGAGTCTAAGGTCAAGACGGCCAAGATTCAGATTCAGAGCTTTGCCAGCGCGCTCGACCTTTTCAACCTGGACGCAGGCCGCTA
The DNA here is from genome assembly GCA_963763485.1 of uncultured Alphaproteobacteria bacterium. Lineage (GTDB taxonomy): Bacteria > Pseudomonadota > Alphaproteobacteria > Rhizobiales > Xanthobacteraceae > CAWCKS01. The sequence goes on from CAVXOW010000007.1 coordinate 18,285, forward strand.
CCCGTCGAGCACGGAGGGTCTCGCTGCCCTGGTTCGCCGCCCGCCGGGTTTTGCCGGCTGGAACGGACCGTATCTGAAGGGCGGTGTCGTTCCGAATGACCCTTGGGGCAATCCGTACATCTATCGGGCACCCGGTGAGCGCGCTGCTTTCAATATCGTGTCGTTCGGCTCGGATGGTCAGGAAGGTGGTACCGGCACTGCCTCTGACATTTCACTCGAAAACTCGACCACCGCCCAGAACGATTACGGCCAGTGATAAGGTCCAGCGACTATGGTCGGTCAATGAAACACATCGGTGTAACCGGTGAAGAAGGCTTCACGTTACTAGAGATGGTATGTGTCGTCGCACTTGTCGCCATGGTCGCCGCGGTGTTGCTGCCGTTCCTGCCGCGCAACACTTCACGCGCACGGCTACAGGCCTATGCGCTTGAGGCCGCGACGCTGCTGAAGGCGGACCGCCAGGCAGCGATTCGTCGCGGAACTGATGTTTCGACACTGGTCGACGCTTCCTCACGCGCGATCCGCTCCGGCACGACCGCGCGCACTATCTACATTCCAGACGACGTGCGCTTCGATGCGTTGTTACCACGGACCTGTCGGCATCACCCCGCGATGTCGACAATCAGCTTTTTTGACGACGGCATGAGCTGCGGCGGCACCATCACACTGACACGACTCGACAGTACTTACGAAATTCGCGTCAACTGGTTTACCGGAAGGGTCGAAATTGTCTCAAGCAGTCCGCTCGCCAACTGACCGGCGTGACGCCGGCTTCACGATCATTGAGGTGTTGGTCGCACTGGCGATTGTTGCGGTCGCGGTTCTCGCTATCGGATCGGTCATGTCGACCAATGCTCGCGGCGTTAAGAGTTTGGAAGACCATGTCGCGCTGATGCAGACGGCGCAGGTTGTGTTGGCGACCGCCATTCCGTCGCGGAACGATCTTGCGCCAGGTACCCTCAATGGACAGATCCGTGATTATCGCTGGCAGGTCGATATCGGTCCTGTTGGCAGAGGTTGGACGGTCGAGAGTCCCACCGTTGGCTGGATCCCGGAACTGGTCAAGATCCGCGTTCGCGCTCCATCCGGCGCCGCGGTCGATCTTGAAACCGTGAGACTGATGAAAAAGCGCCCATGACCGTCAGATCGCCAGATGCGCCCTGCAACGAAGGCGGCTTCACGCTGATCGAAGCGCTGCTGGCGTTGGCGCTGACCGGATTCGTATTGTCGGCGCTTGCAACGCTAACCGCGCAATGGATGCCGAATTGGAACCGCGGATTAGACCGCATTCAGCAAAGCGAAATGATTGGTGTCTCGTTGCAGAGGATCGCGGCGGACCTCGCCGCCGCCGAATTCGTTCCGGCCAGCCGTGAAACAAAAAAGCCGCTGTTCGAGGGGTCGGTGCTATCTGTTACGTTCGTGCGAACGTCGCTCGGCCCGAATGTTGGTGTCGGGCTGGATATGGTGCGGATCAACGAAGGCAGCGATGCCGGACGGTTGGTGACGCTGCGTTCCCGAGCACCGTTCGCGCCCCTCTCCCCGGGAGTCTCGCTCTCCGAACAAATCCATGTTTCCGACGCGGTCGTGCTGATGCGGCCGCCGTTTCGGCTGTCGTTCGCCTATGCTGGTCCCGATCAGGTTTTCCGCGATAGTTGGCACGACATGGACGCCTTACCGACGGCGATCATGCTCACAGTGCGGGATGCCGCGAGCGGACGTGTCCTGTCCGTCTCGACGGTTACCCCGGTTCATGTTAACGCGCCCGCTAACGACAAATCCGGCGACGGAACGCCCAATGGTGGCCAGGGTGACGGCGGTTTGCCGGCCGCTCCTCCAAAGCAGGGCGGCTCATGATCGCGCAGCCAATCAGGCATGACCGTCTCTCCGAACGCGGTTTCGTCATCGTCGCCGTGCTGTGGCTCCTGGCCGCGCTTGCTTCGCTGGCAATGATTTTCTCAGTGTATCTTGCGAACTCGGCGCGAGCGCTCTCCCTCAACGACAGGGCGCTGCAGACCGAAGCTCTGGTTTCCGCATGCGTTGAGCTTGCGGCCTACCAGTTGAGGTTGGCAAGCGAGGACGCCCGGCCGGCCAGCGGCTCTTTTCATACACAGTTGAACGGAGTGGAGCTTTCCGTCTCCTTTGTCTCCGAGGCGGCGCGAATCGATCTCAATGCCGCGCCCAAGGAGCTGATCAAGGGGTTGTTGGCCGTCCTGGGTGCCAATGAGGAGAACGCAAATCAATTTGCGGATCGCATCGTTGCCTGGCGAACCAAATCGGCGCCGGAAACGGCGCGTAATGAAGACGCGCTGTATCGGGCCGCGGGCCGGTCCTATTCTCCGCGCCAGGCGCCGTTTGCACACGTTAACGAACTTGGCCTCGTATTGGGCCTTCCGCCGGCTCTGGTTGAACGCGTGCTACCATACGTGACGGTATTCTCCGGCGCAGCCGGCATCGACGTGCTCAACGCCGAGCCGGAAGTCGTCGCGGCGCTGCCCGGCATGACGCCGTTGACACTCAAACAATTTCTCAAAGATCGCGGCGCGCTATCCGCCGACAAGGCCGCGATCGCGAAAGCGCTGGGTGAGGGGGCGGCCAATGCAACGGCGAAGAGCAAGGCGTATCGGCTCATGATCCGAGCTGGGCTCCCGGATGGCCGTGTTGCGAGCTCGGAAGTCGTGATCTCGCTTCGTGGTGATGAAAGTCCCTACCTCGTGTTGTCATGGCAAGACAACACATCGACGCCGCGCTGGCGGAGTCTTGCTGGGAACCTTTGACTTCATGTTGGCTGAGCTGAAAGTCCTGTTCGTAGCCTGGATCGCGGCGGTAGCCGCCATGGTCGATTCCATCGCGAGTCGGATCGTGCCGCAGCGGCGTATCCTGCTTGTTGAGGGCGATGCGAACAGCTTCACGGCGCGCGTTACATCAGCGGGCAAAGGTGTGGTTTTGCCGGAGACGTCCTTTCGCCTGTTGCATGGCAGCGTCGAGCCGCCCCTTAGTGACGCTTGGCGTACGGCACTGCGCGGCAGCCGCATCAGCATCCTGATGCGCCCCGATCATTTTCTCATTCGCGCTGTCGACTTTCCGAAGGCTGCGGTCGATTTCCTCGATGGCATGATCCGGGCCCAGATTGATCGACTGACGCCGTGGCCGGCGGGTGAGGCGGTGTTCGGCATATCGCCACCGGAGCAGATCGCCAACGAACGTATTGGGTTGACGGTTGCCTCGACCTCGAAGCAGGAGATTCAGCCGCTGCTGTCGCTTGCGGCAGGCATGGGCGCCGCATCTGTCGCGGGACTGCTGGAGATCAGAGAGGGCGGAGACACGAGCGAACCCATCAGCATCTTCGAGCAGCCGCTGACGAACGCGACGGGCGTCGCGATGGATCTGCCGCGGCTCTTGCGTGGCGTGTTGTTTGGCACCTTGCTCGCCGCGGCGTCGTCGCTTGCGGTTGGGGCCTATTTGGGTAGCACGCTCGATTCAAAGCAACAGGAGCTGCAACAAGCAATTGCGCAGCGTCGCGCCGCGCTGCGCGCGAACCAGGGCGGATCGGCTGTGATGTTGCTGGCCAAGCGCAAGCAGACCTCGCCGTCGAGCGTCATGGTGCTTGAGGCGATTTCCCGCGTGCTGCCGGACTCGACATATGTGACGGAGCTAAGGGTCGAGGGCGACAAACTGCAGGTGATTGGCCTGACACAGGACGCGCCGTCGCTGATCAAGTTGATAGAACAGTCGCCGCAGTTCACGCGCGCGACCTTCTTTGCGCCGACCACGCGCGACCAGAACGAATCCGGGGAGCGCTTCCACATCGAGGCGCGCATTACCCCCTCTTTTGGATCGCCATCATGAACCAAACCGCAACCTTGCGAGCATGGCTCGCGACGCCGCTCTTGGCCGCGCCGCTATATTTCGGCGTCGTGATCCTTCTGCTGTTCGTGACGGGAAGCACGCTTGCCGATATTTTGAGCCAGCGCGCCCAGGTTGCAGCCTCGGCCGCAATGCTCGAGCAATTCGAGGGCCGCAAGGCCGCCAACGGGCAGGCCAGCGGCACCGCCGGGCCTGCCGGTTCACCCTTTGTGACGGGCGCGACCGTCACGGTCGCCGGCGCGGTACTGCTTGAACGCGTGACTTCGGCGATCACCAGGCTTGGCGGCAACGTGCTTTCATCCCAGGTTGACCTGCAAGGCAACCAAGCAAAAAGTGGCTTTGTCACTGTCATCGCAAGTTGCGACATCGATCAGACAAGTCTGCAGCAGCTGCTCTACGACATCGAAGCAGGACAGCCGTTTGTCTTCATCGATCAGCTTTCTTTGCAGGCGCCGCCCAGCTTCGCCTCCTCTGGTGGGGGAAAGCTGCGGGTCATGATTACCGTCTCCGGGCAATGGGAAGGTGCGAAATCATGAGATGTGGGCCCACCTTCAAGCGAGGCCTCGCTTTGGCCGCGCTGCTCGCAATCTCAGGCGGCGTGCTGGCATCGACATCCGCGGCCCAGACGAACACTTCCGATATCGATGCGAAAGCGCAACGGCGCGCTGACGATCCGTCGGTGTCCTCGGTCTCGGATCAGTCCACAGCGCCATCGCAGGCCATGACCGTCCGACTTGCACAGCCGCCCGAGCGCGCATTGAGCTCCAATCCGCTATGGGAGGTTTCACTGGAGAGTTTGTCGAGCACGCGCGAGCGGCCGGTCTTCTCGCCGTCACGACGGCCGCCCCCGCCGGCGGTCGCTCACGTGCCGCCGCCCAAAGAGGCGCCGCCTCCTCCCAAGCCGCCACGGGTCGAACGCCCACAGCTGTCGCTGGTCGGCACTGTCACCGGTGACGAGGAGAGCTTCGGAATTTTTGTTGAACAAACGACCAAGGTGGCATTACGCCTCAAGCTCGGCGAAGACTATCAGGGCTGGAAATTGCAGGCGGTGCAGGGGCGCGAGGTGACACTCGAGCACGACCAGCAAACAGCGATCCTGACCCTGCCAGAGCCCGGCACAGCGATAACAAACCAGCTGCAGCAGAAAGTCGAAACAGCGCCGGGGCCGAAACCGCCTGGACCTCCGCAACGCGACCAGCGCCACTAGAGGACCTTCTGAAGGAGATGAATCTAGGTTTAGCTTGAGACGATTGGGGTTCCCATCAGGCGTATCTGATTCGTCATGCACGCGGGGCTGGAGGCCGGCTTTGGGCAAACCATCGCTCTTTCGATCTTCGCAAGCGGCTGGCATCGGCTGTCACCGGCGGGTTGTTCCGCAATCAGGCATCCCGCGGAGGTGCCGACGAAACCAACTTCATCACGCTTTAGCTGGCTCCACCTGCTTCTTGAATCCAAAGCGCGATCAAGAGGCCTAGCGCAAGAAACGGACCAAAAGGCAGCGATGTTTGCCGCGTCATGGTGTTCCCTGCGAGCCTGAGCACGCCTGCGGCCCCAAGCGCCGTCAACGAGGCCACTAACAACTGCAAGGGGACGCCCGAGATGCCGATCCATACGCCGGACGCCGCGAGCAGCTTGACGTCGCCAAGACCAAGGCCCTGCAAATTGCGCCATCGGAAGTAAACCCAGCGCAGCAACCACGCGATGGCGCCGACGATGAGCCCCTCGCAACCGGCAAGGAGTGCCGCGGCCAAACCATCGAGCGCAGCACTCCTGGCGAGACCGCCGAAGGCGAATCGCAAGATTGAGCCAGTTCGGAATGATCCCCTGCCGTAGGTCGATTAAGGCAACAAGCGAGGGCTGCGAGCGAAAGCAGGGCGATGGAGACAATTGCGATCATGTGGCTTGCGGAGCTCGAGAGGCGAATTGGGTCCAGCGGCATCATTATGCGAAGTCCCGAAGTTTAGAACTGATCCGCAAGGGAGGCGATGCCGGAGCAGGGCGAGGTTTATACTCGGCTCAACGAGCTGGGTAGTGACGAGCGTCGCATTCGGCAAGCCGATGCAGAACACCTTCATCGAACGTGACTTGACCCTTCTTCCACGAGCGATGGGCAGCGTCATTCGGGCCGCGTGGCTCTGTGGAGTAGCGGGATCGGCGGCAGAGCCCGCGTCCCGTCCCGTTGCGTGACAGTGCTCTCTGCCCTCTTTTGAAGGAGATCCCGGGGCTCAGGCTTCCAAGGCCGCCTGCATGACAAGTTCCTGAACAAACCCGTTCAACGCGGCATGCGGATACGCCTGGCCCGGAAGACCGGCGCCGCGACTACAGCAAAGTTACGGCCTCATTCCCGACTCGGCTGGCTGGCGCCGGCAACCAAGTTCGCTCAATAGGCATTCTTACTGCTTAAGACTGCGCCCAAGGTCATCATCGCAATTCGGAAATCAAGACCTAAGCTCCAATTGTCAATGTACCACAGATCGTGTCTCACTCGCTGTTCAATGTCTTTAATGGTCCTTGTCTCGCCGCGATAACCGTTGACCTGCGCCCATCCAGTCAAGCCCGGCGGGACGTGGTGTCTGTATGCATAGTTTCGCACGGCTTTGTCGAACTGGCCGTCATGCGCAATCGCGTGAGGACGTGGTCCAATTAGCGACATGCTACCCTTCAGGACATTGAACAGTTGCGGCAACTCATCGATGCTAGTCCTTCTTAACCAGCGGCCAACCTGCGTCACGCGGTCGTCGTGGCGGGTCGCTTGAGTAATGATCGCGCCGTCTTCCTGGACGGTCATTGTACGAAACTTCAGAATTTCAAATGTCCGGCCGTTGAAACCGCAACGCTTTTGGCGAAACAGAACCGGCCCCCTGGAGTCAATCTTGATTGCAGCAGAAACAACGACCAAGAGCGGGATCAGCATAACAACAGCGACCAACGCGCCGAATATGTCTATCGCTCGTTTGACGGTTCGCTCGAAAACCGTGAGAGGGCCCCGTTGCAGTTCTATCGTTACGGTATCGCCAATCGTGTGCAAAGGTAGCTCGAAAACCTGTGACGATTTACCAAGCGGAACCAGATTCACCGGCAGTGGCAGGACCCGGAGCTCTCTCAGAATATCGCTTAGCTCTGGCCAGTGACCAACGTCGGCGCCTACTACAATTTCTTGAACGTCGGTACCTCTGACGAAGGCAATCACCTGTAGTATTGCGGCACGCCGCTGCGCAATGTTTCGAGCGTCTCTTGGCAAGACGAAGTGGCGCACTGGTTTCAAACCTGAACGCATCAGAGTCTCAGGCAACATCGTCTGAGCCTCTGTTGCTTCGGTGACCAGCACGATCTTGCGCCCGGCGAAACAATGCACCGCCACGCTATCGCCGAGGAATATCCGCCAAAGGGCCCGCTGAGCCGCTAGCGCGCCCAGGCTTATTGCGGCAAATGAAAGCGTTGAGCCTCGCGAGAAGTTGCCGCCGATCTTCATCGCGAAGGCCACCGCTGTGAGGAACAACACGACCATGGCCCAGGTAACGGCGGTCTTCTGCAGTTGCGGCCTAAAGTTCAGCAACCCGGCGGTTCATAGAGATCGCGACTTTGAGCAAGACAAACGAAGAGGGCCGCCGCCACGGATGCATATCCTGCGAACTTGCCAATATCTCCAACTTCATTTGTCGTGGCAAAATTATAGACCATGCCGCTGACGATCCCAGCGGCGAGAATGATCAAAGTATCACATATCATGGCCACCGGAGCGATGGCCTTATAGGGGATCGTCCACCTACTGGCTTGATCATCTCGTGAAGCACCGGAGGGCGCTTCAACAACGCCTTCACGAACACTCAAAGCACGATTCGAACGCGGCATGGTGCTTGCCACACAGACTGCGAAGCGAACAAACTTCTAACTGGCGATCTGCACGATTACGTTGAGGGGTGATCTCTGCAGCACAGGCAGGCAACTCTCGCCATCGCTTCGCGCCACTCGCAGCCCCCTCATTAACCGACCATTAACTTTCTTATTCTTACACCGAAGCGGAACTGCGGCGCAACACAAAAGAAAATTAATCAAATTAATAATGTTTAACTTCAGTTCATCTAACAACTTCAGTTCATCCAGCGTCCCAAAATTTAACGTCCCAAAATTAGAGGTAATGGCGTTGTTGGCTTTGTGACTGAGATTTTCCTTGCCGGCGCCCCAGAATGGGAAAGGAACCAATTTGGTCACGCTTTCTTAATCCCTGATGGTTGAACTACGGCGCGAGTTCGGAAGCGGGTTACCTGACGCTCCGGGATGGAAGAGGACCTCCATGTTCTATTCGGTGCTGCTTCATTTAATCGCAGGGACTATCGCCGGAACAGTGTTCACAGTCTGGATTCTGATCGTCGCTCTTGCTTTCGCCGCTTTCGAGATCTTGGTGCTTGGTTTGACGTACGGCCCGCGAGCGGCTTTTAGTGCGGTTCTAGGGGGTGTCGCCCTGCAAATGGGATACCTTGCAGGTATTTATGGACGCAGCGGTTACGAGCGCGCGGGTATTTCGTGGCGTGCATTCCGGATGCGACGCGTTCGGCCCGACGTCTGATCCGCCAGAAATAATCGCTCCTCGCTTGGGTCGTAGGCGACAACCTGAGCTACGGATGAATAAATAACTGATTACCGTTCCCAATCATCCGTAGCGGGCGCGGCCATTAGCGATGATGACGCATTACTCGTTCCATGTAGAGCGAGTGACGGGCTCGCAGGTAACTGCCTGCTGACCAGTACGCTGTCGATCTCGCCGGACGGAGCCTTGGTATGCGCGAACAGTTGCGAACGCTTGCCAATAGACAGCGTTGCTCTGAGAATTGCAGATCCTAGACGCTGCTTCGCTGCGAAAGCTTGTGGTGTTCTAAGCTGAAGTCCCCAAGACTCTCAAAGTCGCGCTCGATGCGCCCCACCGTCATCCCGCTCGACATCCGCAATCTTGAATTCCTCTATCGCACGGCCCTTTGTGAGGGCGGCTGCCAACCAGCGCGGCTGCTTTCCGCGCCCCGACCAGGTTTCAGAGTGGTTGTCGGGATTTCGGTATCTCGGAAACACCCTCGGATATTTGCGCCGTTTCTTGACTCGCTCTTTGGCCTGTTGATCCTGGGAGACCGGTCGAGGCATATTCTTATCCTGACGCAGCTTCGCCAACCTTTTTTCAAGCTCGCGCTTTTCCGACGTGAGTTTGTTGGAAAGAATCTGAATAATTCTTTCATGGAGCTGCCACATCTCATCGATTGACATGGATTCCAGGTTCAATTTTTTGCTCATCCCCACCCCCTACGATCGCAAAAATCAATTATGTCGACGTCGCCTGAGTTATTCCAGCGAAATAACCGGACATCGAATAATAATCATTGTGTTTTTTGAGACGTCAAAGACGGCCTTGAAATTTGAAGATCGAGCCAAAGACTCAGGTTATTACGTACCATGGATCAAGCAAAACCTGCTCCAGAACATGTTCGATCGACGGCGCATCACCCTTGCGTCCGCTGCATTGTGTCCAACCGGTTATGCTTGACTTGACGCGGTGACGAAAGGCTACGTCCGCCGTAAGCTGTCGGAGCAGCTGCCGCGGACCAAAGCATGAAGCCGGGCCCGACCACCGAGATGTTGCCCCGCAACACGGAGAAGTATTGAGGTAGCTCGTCAATTCCGGATGATCTTGACCCGTCATTGTTCGAAACCGTAGCGAACGTACAGTTCACACGCGCCCTCCAAGGGCGGGGCCATTCTGCCACATTGCGCAATCCGCACACGTTCTCGAAGCCGTTGAAGCTCAAGGAATTGGCGTCGCAAGTCCGTAGAGGGGCGCTTCTTGGTTCGGCTTTTTGCGCTCGTTGCCCGCGGAGGTTGCGGGGCTTCCATTCTGCGCATGGAGTTGTTCTCCAATATTCAGAGAAACTTTCTACAGTTATTCAGAGAGGTTTTCTACACGTTACGTCCCAGCCGTCTTTCGGGAATCCCAAACAGCGCGACCTTGTAAGCATTACTTCTGTCATCCAACAGTATCTTACCAATTCAATTTGTGATGCCCGAGCACAACGTTAATCATGCGAAAATGTACCCGATGTGAATGGTTACGCTTCCGATACAGAAATTGTCGGTTGCACGGTCGGGAATAAATCCAGTGCGATGCCGCGCTGTAGCCCAGGAGTCATGATCGCGAGATGAATTGGCTGCCTTGATCCATCCTGATCGTCGCCCCGGATCGTTGAAGCGTGCGCGGTAGGCACTGGGGCACCGCCGAAGTTACCGATAACCGCGCGCGACAAGGAGCCGAAGCCGGAATTCTTGACGTCTCTGATACGGCAGTTTGGTCTAAACCGATCGCCAAGGGCGTCGTTGATTGCCGGCAGGACAACACACAAGTTGGACCGGCGGCAGCAGGCAACCGCGTTCGGGCGAGGGCGCTGGACCTTGGTGCCGATGGTTCAGAACGGTGGCTTGTGGGGCAACTTGGTGTCGGATCAGTCTGCACACATCACCGGGCGAACTTAGGATTTGATAAGGCTTGGTGCCAGGCCACGAGGATCTCGCTGGATCGCGAGACCGCGCCTCCGATGGAACGTCGAGCGACAACAACAACTAGATTTCATTGATCGCCACAAAGCCACTTGCGATTTCTTCAAGCCAGTGAATGCCAAGTTTCAACTGGTCGCTACTCAGATCCCTCACCCAATCTAGATGGGGAATCGGACTGCGTTCGAGCGGGAGAGGGCATTGGCTCGCAGGTAGCCTGAAAGGAGGAAGGTCGCGGCCAAGAAATTGCCCAAGCCGCGTCCAGCGTTCATTGATGCATCCGTCCAACACATTGGTCGCAGCATCAATCGTAAGAGCCAAGTGAGACGTCGCATCATCGCTTGGTATTCGCGGTTTGCGGACAGAATGATACCAGGCGCGCAACGCTACCAACTGGCCAATGTATTCCAAGTTACGTGCGACGCGCGGTCCAGACGGCTTGCGCGGTCGGAAATCCCAAGGTGCATCAACTTGCCGTTGTGTATCTGCATGAATCCGATTGGGCGACACATTTGATCTAATCACCTGTCCCGCGGCTGTGAATGACCCGAAGCCCACTTGGTTCGGGCCGATCATGCCGCTGAGTCCGCCAATGAAAATCTTCTCTTCCCTGAGAAAGACCCCTTTGGGTACACCGCCTATTAGCGAGGGAGTCGCTTTGTCGCCGTTCTCTCCCCACGGCGTGAAATTGAAGTGGATAAATCCACTCCCGATTTCTGTGTGATTTGAGCGAGAACGCCCGCCCGATACCAGACAATCACAACAATTGATGAGAGAACCAAGCGTGACAAAGCTCATCAAGATCGTGTGCTTGAGGCCGACGGCGTGGGCCGTTGATGCCTCTTCTTCCAGTAGCGTACCGGGGCGGACATGGCCGTTTGAGCCGATCCGTGCCTTCGCGAGCAAGACCGACCCTGCGACATAGCCGCTTGCAACCTCGGCGTCCTCGCCAATGACCGAGTCAACAATCGTGGCGGGTCCTTCACTGCCGACCATCGCTCCCGGCGCTACAAGAGTATCTGGCCCCGTCAGGCGCGAACCCGGAAAAAGTATCGAGCCAGGAAAAATTCGATCGAGACAAACAGATTCGTCAATAAAGAGCTGCCGGCGATCGATGAATTTGACCCCCTTCTCGGAGAGAAGGTCGAGCCGATCATCGAGTGACAATGATTTCATGGCTATCCAACGCCGCGACGAGGGGATGACTTAGTCGATCCCGATATGTGCCACTCATAAGCAGACGCTCGAGTTGACTGAATTTGCCCCCAACTGGGACCACTTGCGCTACAAAATACTCGCTGCGATGGCGTGAACCCTCGGGGCTGTCAATCGCACGCCGGTACAGTGCGGGTACGCCAGCCATTAACACCGAGCACCGGCCGCCTGATTGGGTAACAGCCGACGTTGAAATCGGCGTCGACATAGTAAGGATATACTGATCGGTAGATGTAGTAGGGATAGTAATCGCTAACGTACCAACGGGGAAAGACACCGAGGCGGGCGGCTCCGTCCAGTAGAAACCACGGTACGACGTCAGGCCCACGATGAGGGGCCCCATGGATTCGCCCTCCCGCCGACGCCGCTTGCGGCACGATCAAGACTGACGCGATCAAAACAGCTATCGCATGACGCAACATAACCAGAGTTCCTGTACCGAACGCCGCTATGAGAGCGGATTCGGGCCTAGTATAGCCTAGCCCCTGTGATTGGCGATGTCATGCTTGGGCCTGATAAGCTTGGGGATTTCCTGGCATGGTTGTGGGACGCAACGTCGGGTCCCAAAACCATCTGATCAAGGAATTGCCGCTAAGCACGGGCAGGACCGTTGTTTGCGCAGGCCTGCTTCCACCCGGGCGTGGAGCTACACCGGTCGCGAACAACACTTTGTTGTGTTTCGGGGCAAAATCTACGATGAGCAGCCGGTCTGGCCGACAGCGACCAAGGACTTCTGGACCAGATAACTGCGCAAATTGGGTATATCGCAACGCGAGATGCCGCCCACTATGGTTGCAGCGGCTCGTTCCTGCGCGGCGGAACGATTGCCTTGGGTGGAATTGTCGGGGCGGTTGTCAGACGAAGCGAAGAATTGAGCGGACGGGCTCCGATCGTTTACGGCGGTCCGAGCACCCATCTGTCGAAACGGAAGGTAGCAAATCCGACGCGCACCCGCAGACGGGAAACTTATCAAGACGACCCTCAACGTCTTCTGCTGGCCAATTTTGTTAAGAAACTCTGGCAGTCAATCGAAGTCGACGAGAGGCGATACCAGCGGAGGGATTTAGAATGCGTCGAGTTATTTTAGTGGTGCTCCTTGCAGCCACGGTCTCTGGCTGTAAGACGGCGGGCCTGATTCCGTCGAAGTTCGAAAGCGGGAATTGGAGCGTCGGCGAAAAACTTTCGAACCTTATGGAGTTGCTTGCTGGCGCCGAGCTCAATACGGCCGAGGCTGGGCAAGAATGGTTTGCTGAACGTCGCTGAATTTATCGCGTGCGTCGGTGCAAACCCTAATCGATTAAGTTAATTCGCAAGTTCTGTTGCGCCCTTCTTTAGACGCGTTATCGAATCTGATCGCGGTTTATCCGCCTCGCTGAGCCAGTTAGCCAATTTCTGCGGACGTCCTGACCTTGCCCCCTGGGCTTAATCCATTTTGAAGTTCGCTCTGGCCCACGTCGAGGACCAGAGAATGAAGCGCAATCGGTTTACGGAAGAACAGATCATCGGGATTTTGAAGGAGCACGAGGCTGGGGTTTCGGTCGCCGATCTGTGCCGGAAGTACGGCGTGAGCGACGCCAGCATCTACAAGTGGAAAGCCAAGTTGGTGGGATGGAAGTCTCCGAGGCCAAGCGGCTGCGGTCGCTGGAGGACGAGAATACGCGGCTCAAGCGGCTGTTAGCCGATGCCATGCTGGACAACGCGGCGCTGAAGGACCTGTTGGGAAAGAAGTGGTGACGCCCGCGGGGAAGCGGAAAGCTGTCGTCCATCTGCGAGAGGCATTCGGGATGAGCGAACGGCGGGCGTGTAAAGCCATCGGCTGCTGCCGCATGACCATGAGATATCGAACGTTCCGGGCTGACGATGCCAGCCTTCGCCAGCGCATGAAGGCGATTGCCCATGAACGCCGCCGTTTTGGTTATCGGCGGCTGCATGTCCTGCTCAAGCGGGAGGGCTACTTGATCAACCACAAGAAGCTCTTCCGGCTCTATCGGGAAGAGAAGCTTGACGGTGCGCCGCCGTGGCGGCAGCAAGCGGGCGATAGGAACCAGGGCGCCGATGCTGGTTCCGATGACACCGAACGACCGATGGTCGCTCGACTTTGTGTCGGATCAGCTGACCGACGGCCGCCGCTTCCGCATCTTGACTGTCGTCGATGATTGCACCCGCGAGTGCCTGGCGTTGGTGGCCGACACCTCGCTCTCCGGCATCCGGGTGGCGCGGGAACTGGACCGGCTGATGATGGAGCGCGGCAAGCCGAAGATGGTGGTCAGCGACAACGGCAGCGAACTCACCAGCAACGCCATCCTGACATGGGCGGACACAGCCGCGTCGAATGGCACTACATCGCGCCGGGCAAACCTATGCAGAACGCCTTCATGGAGAGCTTCAACGGTCGGCTGCGGGATGAATTGTTGAACGAGACGCTGTTCACGTCGATGGCCCAGGTTAGCATTGCTCTCGGATGCTGGCGGACCGATTACAACGACACACGACCGCACTGGCAGCTCGGATGGAAAACACCGTCCGAGTTCGCCTCGACCTACAACCCGCGCCGGGACCTGGCGCTGCGCTATGCCGAAGGCTCCGCGCCAGCTCCCGTCGCTACCACCGCCCACCCGGGCAAACAAAAAGCCGGAGCGAACTCAGAATTGGATAAAACTTGGGGGCAAGGTCAGTCCTCCTGAACCGGACTTTCGGGGCGCAAAACGAAGCCTACGCAAGAAAGCTGGGAAAACGAAAGTGCAAAAACGAACCCATTTTTCTGCTAAATGCTTGATATTTCAATCGCTTGGGGTGGCGTAATCTCGATCCTGTCGTCGCTCGGTTATCCTGTTGTCGAGCGAGCCGTCGTAGTTGTAGAAGAAATCCATGCTTAAGCGCCTATTCCGCTCGCGCTCATCAGACGGGTTTCGGACTCGGTCGGCCGAGCGCGACATCCTTGCTGATGCGGCGCTCATAGAGAGGGTGGGCGCTTCGATCCGAGATGCGTTGGTGGCCTTTGAGAAAGAACGCGAGGGACTGGGTCGTCGCATCAGCGAGGCCCAGACGCTTGCTTCCGTGACGGTTGGCACCGGAACGGACGACTACATTACTCGCGAGCCCACTAAAGCTGAGGGCTTAGCCTCTTACGAAGCAGAAATGCGGAGCGGGCGCGAGCGCTTGATCAAGCTGGAAAATCACATCAGCAATCTCAAATTCATGCGCGCTGCATTTGCGACCCGCTTCGGTGAGTTCAGTAGAAAAGAACTCCAGAAGCTGCAGGACGAGCGAAGCCACGGGCCTGAAGCCTCATAAACCATTTGCGCTACCGTCGCCCTTTCGCGTTGCGCATTCAGGTTGTGAACACCCATTCGTCTTGGACGGCTGACGAGAGTATTGTTTCGTACAGCTTTTTCGGCGAAATGAAGGAATGGAAATACGCAAAAACTATCTGGTCACCGGCGGTGCCGGCTTCATCGGCTCCGCCGTCGTGCGGCGGCTTATTGAAGCGACCGACCATGCGGTGCTGGTGGTCGACAAGCTGACCTATGCCGGCAATCTGGATTCGCTGCGGCCGCGTGTCAGGCAGCAATCGTTATGCCTTCGAGCAGGCCGACATCGTCGATGCATGCCGCGATGCGCCGTATCATCTCGGAATTCTCGCCCGACGTGATCATGCATCTCGCCGCCGAGAGCCATGTCGATCGCTCGATCGATGGTCCGGGCGAGTTCATCCAGACCAACGTCGTCGGAACCTTCTCGCTGCTGCAGGCGGCGCTGAACCATTGGCGCTCGCTGCCGGACGATCGCAAGACGAGCTTCCGCTTCCATCACATCTCAACCGACGAGGTGTTCGGTTCGCTCGGCGCGGATGGCTTGTTCCGCGAGGATACGCCCTATCAGCCCGAACTCGCCCTATTCGGCGTCGAAGGCAGCATCCGATCATCTGGTGCGCGCCTGGCATCACACTTATGGTCTGCCGGTCGTGATGACCAATTGCTCCAACAACTACGGCCCCTATCATTTCCCGGAAAAGCTGATCCCGCTCATGATCATCAACGCGCTCGAGGGCAAGCCGCTGCCGGTCTATGGTGACGGCGAGAACGTGCGCGACTGGCTGCATGTCGAGGATCACGCGGAGGCGCTGTTGCTCGTTGCCGAGCAGGGCAGGGTCGGGCAGAGCTACAACATCGGCGGCCACAACGAGCGGAGCAACATTGCCGTGCGTGCGGATGATCTGCGCCATTCTCGACGAGCTGGCGCCCGACGCCGTCGATCGGCCCGCGCGAAAGGCTGATCACGTTTGTGGCCGATCGTCCCGGGCACGATGCGCGGTATGCCATCGATGCCGGCAAGATCGGACGTGAGCTCGGCTGGAAGCCGCGCTATACGTTCGAAACAGGCCTGCGCGAGACCGTCCGCTGGTATCTCGACAACAAGACCTGGTGGGAGAGGGTGCGCTCCGGGGTCTATCGGGGTGAACGGTTGGGCGTCGCGGTCTGATTGCACCGGCCCACGAGAGACGATTGGCGCCCATGCTCGAGATCACTTCCACGGCCATTCCCGACGTGAAGGTGCTGCTGCCGAAAGCGTTCGGCGATGCGCGCGGCACATTCTCCGAGACCTACAACGCGGCGCGCTTTGCCGAGCACGGCATCAACGCTGAGTTTCGTGCAGGACAACCAGTCGTGGTCGGCGCCGGCGGGCACCATCCGCGGCCTTGCACTTCCAGTCGCCGCCGAAGGCTCAGGACAAGCTGGTTCGCGTCGTCCGCGGCCGCATTCTGGATGTCGCGGTTGATCTGCGCCGCGTCATCGCCGACCTACGGCAAGTGGGTGGCCGAGGAGCTGTCGGCGCAAAACCGCAAGCAGCTGCTGGTGCCGATTGGCTTCGCCCACGGCTTCTGCACGCTCGAACCGGATACCGAGGTGCTCTACAAGGTCACCGACTTTTATTCGCCCGCCAATGATCTTGGCATCGCCTGGGATGATCCGGATCTTGCGATCGCCTGGCCGGTGACAAAGGACAAGGCGGTGCTATCCGAAAAGGACGCGCGGCAGCCGGCATTCAAGTCGTTGCCGGCGTATTTTTGATCGAGGAGCTTGGCGTGGTGAAAGGTCTGCGTCTTGTCGTCACCGGCTCGCAAGGCCAGGTCGTGCGCGCGCTCCAGGAGCGTGGTCCGCACGCGGGCGTCGAGATCATCGCACTGGGGCGGCCACAACTTGATCTCCTGAAGCCTGCCGCGATTCTTTCGGCGCTGGAAGCCGCACGGCCGGATGTGGTGGTCAGCGCCGCCGCCTACACGGCGGTCGATCTTGCGGAAAGTCAGCGGCCGAGAGCTCAGCCGATCAACGCCGTCGGCGCCGGCGAGGTCGCGCGCGCCGCTGCGCAAGCTCGGCGTGCCGGTCGTGCATCTGTCGACCGATTATGTGTTCGACGGCGCGCTCGATCGTCCCGTATCGCGAGGACGATCCGACCGGCCCGATCGGCGAATACGGCCGCAGCAAGCTCGCCGGCGAACAGGCCGTCGCGGCTGCCAACCCAGATCACGCGATCCTGCGAACCGCCTGGGTCTACAGCCCGTTCGGCAAGAATTTTGTGCGGACCATGCTCAATCTCGCGGCGACGCGCGAGGAAATCACTGTGGTCGCCGACCAGCATGGCGCGCCGACCAGCGCTCACGACATCGCCGATGGCGTGATCAAGGTCGCGCGCAATCTCGATGACCAATCCGGCGCCGGCCTTGCGCGGCGTATTCCACATGATCGCGCAGGGCGAAGCGACCCGGGCCGAATTTGCCGAAGCGATCTTTGCGCTCTCGCGCGACGCCGGCGGTCCCTTCGCGCGTGTAAAACCGATACCGACGTCGGCTTATCCGACGCCGGCCCGGCGGCCGGCGAACTCGCGTCTCGACACCGCGAAGATCGCGCGCGAGCATGGCGTTGTGTTGCCGCATTGGCGCGAGGCGCTCGCGCGTCTGCATGGCCCGCCTCGTACCAGGCGAATTCAGGAAAGCGTCCTAGATGGCGGTCACGAAGGGGATCATTCTCGCAGGAGGCAGCGGCACGCGGCTGCATCCGATGACGCTCGCGGCGTCAAAGCAGTTGCTGCCGATCTACGACAAGCCGCTGGTCTATTATCCGCTGTCGACCTTGATGTTATCAGGCATCCGCGATGTGCTCGTGATCTCGACGCCGACAGATCTCCCGGTGTTCCGCAAGCTGCTGGGCTCAGGATCGCAATGGGGCATGCGGTTCCAATATGCCGAGCAGCCGAAGCCCGAAGGCCTCGCGCAGGCTTACATCATCGGCGCAGAATTTGTAGCCGGCCAGCCGTCGGCTTTGGTTCTGGGCGACAACCTCTTCTACGGCCACGATCTCCAGCTGCTGGTCTCCAATGCCGCACAGCAGGACAAGGGCGCGACGGTGTTCGCGTATCATGTCAGCGATCCCGGACGTTATGGCGTTGTCGAGTTTGATGAGGCTAATCGCGTGCTTTCGATCGAGGAGAAGCCCGTAACGCCCAAATCGAGCTGGGCGGTCACCGGTCTTTATTTCTATGATGCGCACGTTGTTGAGATCGCAGCGAAGCTGAAGCCTTCCGCGCGCGGCGAGCTCGAGATCACCGACGTCAACCGCGCCTATCTCGAACGTGGTCAGCTCAATGTGCAAAGCATGGGCCGCGGGTTCGCTTGGCTCGACACCGGAACACCGGACAGCCTTTTGGAAGCTGCGGAGTTCGTCCGCACGCTGGAGAAGCGGCAGGGGTTCAAGATCTGTTGCCCAGAGGAGATCGCGTTCAGGCAGGGCTGGATTGATGCAAAACAGCTCGGCGCCCTTGGCGATCAAATTGGCAAGAGCGCGTACGGTAGCTATCTGCTGCGTTTGGCGTCTCACGAGATGTAGGTCGCCACCACCGCACGTCACGACGGCAGCCTTGCTGACCGGGTGGGCCAATTTCGCGTCGGCTGGGGCGCTTCGAAACGGTAATGTTTGCCAAGCCAACACAAATGGGCGCCGGCCAGAGTTATGCGCTCCGCTCGATTGCGCGAAGGGCGGTCAGCCCATGCTCACAGGCTAACGATCAGCGGGTATTATGCCGGCGTTCGACCTTCTTGTAGATCCAGCGGCTGCGGTCGCGCCGGCGCCAGACGATGCCGTATAACAGTTTGCCGGTGATCGAACGCCGCGGCAGGAAGATGCGATGCAGATGCCAGCTCTCCCCGCGCGTGCGCGGCGAGGAATAACATGATCTGCCGTCATTCAAGCCGGTGGACATATCGTGCCCCCTTTGTGAGGCGGGCGGCCTTGAAAACAGCAGCCCCGGTCGGGCGTTGAAATCGTGACCATTCGATTGGGTGTCCAGCCAAGTTTGTCCGACTGCACAACCGATATCCCGTGACATGAAACCCGCAAGTTGACTTTGCGTTTAACCTAACCGGTCAACCTTACTGGCCGGCGCTCAAAGTCTTTGACGGAAATCAATATGCGATCTCGACGCCGTTGTTGTATGCGACGGTCCTCGGCAAAGCTCGTCACGAGCTTCGGCATCCCTCTTCTAGGGGATGGGAGCGCAGGATGCGACGAATAGAATTTCAGGCGTTACGGCTTTGAGTAATCGTATGTTGATTGCAGGGACGGACACCGCGGTCCGCCAGTCGTCCGCGGCAGCGGCATCGCCGGGCCGTGGGAAGACGCTGGCGGGAATCGCATTTTTCGGCGTCGTCGCAGTTGCGACCCTCGGCTGGATCGGATTTCTGATCTGGGTCGTGCTAGCGCTGGTTGGATTTTGACGAAGGAGCCCAACTCATCGCTAAGGCCCCGTTTGCTACGGCATTGGCGCGAGCAAATCGGGTTGCCCCTTCCGCAAACTCGTATTCCAAAGCTCGCGCGCTCGTTCCAGCGGCGCGATGCCGACATTGGCCCACCAGCTCAATTCATTGCCATGCGCGTGTAGCTCGAAATGGTGGTCGCGACACAGCGGCACTGTGAACTCGTCGCTTACTTTGAGGCCCATCGCGTGGGGCTGCGCAAACTTTAGATGATGCGCATCTGATGGCGTTCGCTGGCATATCAGACACGGCTGCCCGGCGACCAAGGCGAGATGTGCTTTGCTTCGCCGCCGCAAGGTCTTCGGCAACTGGATGACTGTCGGATCTGGAGACGGTGTCGCGGCGGGGCTGTCCTCAGGCTCCACTGATTGAGGAGCGGTTGAGTCCGGTTCCGCGAAATAAGCCTCTAGCGCGTCGAGCTTCGCACGGTAGGCAGCTTCCACTGCTTGCGCATCCTGATCCTGTAGTTTGTTCTTGAGTGGCAGTCGGCGGATCGCCCACAGGGTCAGATCATCCGCACGTTGGACAGTGTCGAGCTCTTCGATGAGTTTTGCGCGAGTTTCCTTTGATGCGGAGACTGAGAGCAATTTGTCGCGATGGTGTGCACGGCTGACTGCGACTATTTTGTCCTTATTGGTTGCTCCCGGCTGTTGTTGCGGTTGGATCGGCAGGTCCGGCGCATCCAGATCGTCCTCGCCGGTGATACCGACCAGGGCAAACAGGGCATAGCGGCGGGCATAGGTGAGGGCCGCCCCCATTCGATGGGGAGCCGCGGTTTCGGTGACCGGGCAGACCGGCCAATCCGACGACATCCATTCGCCGGACGCGTGAACAAGGGTGGTAGTGAGTTTGATAAGGCCACTGTCCCGGTCGATCGCCGTCGCCTGGACAGTTGCGATCTCATGCTGACCGAGGCACTTGCGCACGATGTCCAGCCCAGTGGACAGCGGTGCATAGCGGAACGTGCGCTGACCTTCTCGCGGAAAGGGCGATTGGATTGTCGCCGTCAGCGATTTCTCGGGATTGGTGATTTCGGATTGGGCTTTGGCAAGCGCTGCTGCAAGAGTCCCAATCTTATTGCTGGAGCGCTGCATCGCCGGCCTCTTCTTTCAGGAGGTCAAAGCTGACCGCACCCGATTTCAGCGCTTGGCCCGGACGCCGTGGCCTGAGGCCTCCTTGGCGTCCACCGGCATCAAGGCCTTCAGCTCGGCCTTGGACCGCTCATGGTCGAGTGCTGCCTCTCTGGTATTACGAAACAGGATTGCAAACTCGGCCCAGGCGTTGGATCCACTCATATCGACGGTTCGGACCGCCCAACCCTCGGCCTTGGTGGCTCGATATCGAATAGTCGCGGGGTTTCTCCGCTCTGCACGCACCGCCAGAATTTCTTCTCGGCCGTCAACAGCAGGTGCTGATAGAGCGGGTCGGCATTGAATGGTCATCTCGACCCATTTGCCGCCCCCGTGATGATCGACAGCACCGCGGTCCGTGCATTGGTCACCCACATGTTGTGCTGTAGCTGGGGCATATGTTTCTCGGCTGCCGCTTCTTCCGAGAAGGTCCAGGGCAGCATGAACTTGGCTTCGAATACCGCGCCGGTTGCCTCAACCATCCCGTCAATTGTGGCGGCCATGTACCTGATCACGGGGTGAACCCGATAGCGTTGGATCTCCGTGACCACCTGGCCGGTGTTTCGTTCGTACCAATGGCGATTAAGGGGCTCAGTCGCTGTGCCAAGCTGGACGATCAGATTGTCGGAAAGATCTTCTGAGTTAATCTCGCCTCGCTTCTCGCGCCAGAGCTGCACGAGAGCCGGCTCGTTTTGACCCATGATAATCCGGGCATCTGAGCCGCCGATAAAAGTGCGGCGAACTAGAGCATGTGCAATGGTTGCAGGCATGACGCGCGTTTCCGTCCCTGTTAAAGTTCAATTCGCTGTGACAACAACACATGTGACAATAGCACAAGCAAATGGCTGTGACAAGTGCACAAGTGCGAATGGCCCGGGCTGCTTTGAATTGGACCGTTCGGGACTTCGCGGAATCGACGGGACTTCATCGGAACACGATTACCAATATTGAAGTCGGACGCTATTCTGGCGACCCGAAAACCCTCGAGGTCATCGAAACAACTTTGAGAAAGGGCGGCATCGAATTAGTTGACGAGAACGGTGGCGGACCAGGCGTAAGGCTACGGAAGCCTCCCAAGAATAAGCCCCGAAGCTAAAAGGGCACATTGAAGGTCGGAGCTATGAACATCGCGCCGATCAAATCCCAACTGACTACCGCAAGGTCCTCAAGGAAATTGAAAGCCTTAATGGCGGCCAAGCGCAACACGCCCGAGGGCGATCGGCTTGATGTTCTTGCCGCGTTGGTCGAGGCTGGGAGCGCAAGCATTATCCGTTCGATCTTCCAGTCCCCGCCATCAGCAACCACAAGGACCAGCACGCTGTGCTCGCGGAAATCGACAAACTCTGGGGCTCAATCGGCACACCAGAGGGTGGTAAGCTCGACATTCTCGTGACGCTGGTCGAGACTTATGAGAGCCGATGCTGACCACCGTTGTGAGGTGCTGAGTTGCGAGTAATTTTTAAAATTGACTGCCTTCAATTGAAACCGACAACACGCGTCTTGCGCCGCTTGAAGTTCCCAGAGCTTCAGAGTTTAGTTAGGCGTCTTAACCTTCGGGGTTTGGCGCATGAGAACGATATCGACCAGTCGGTCGAAGAGCGACGCGAGCAAACATTTGCCATCGGTTCTCATCGGAGAATCTGAAGTTCGATTTTAAATCTCTCCGCAAAGAAATTGAGCGAGAGATCAAGCCGAAAGACGCCATTGAACGGAAATACGTCGATGACTTCATTTTGATAGTCTGGGAAATCGCGCGCTTGCGGCGATGCAAGGCGAACATCATTAACATGGGCTACCATAATTCCCTGTGCGAACTCGTAGATGATCGTCTGAGAGCTCGTTCTTCTGAAGAGCACAGACTACTGACCGATGGTTCGTGGAACCCGATGCACGGCGAGAAGTCCTGGAAATCTTGACCGAGTTCAAACTCGACGAATCTGCGATTGACGCCGAGGCCATCCGTGTATCCCCCTCACGCGGCGAACGAGAAATGAGTCTTTGATTTAACCTAACTGCTCAACCTTACTGACCGAACATGCTTGCAGCAGACGTGTGAACGAGTTCACATTTCTGTCTGGCTGAACATGTTAATTTGGAAGCGTTAGGCGGTTGAGCGGAAGAATGTGCAGCATCGCGACGCCCGGTTGCGGGATGGAACGCGCGATGCCGTGAATGAGCTTGAGGCAGATCGCGAGCTAAGCGCATGTCAGTTGCAGGGACGAATACCGAGGTTTCGGCTAACGACTTGTCTGCGGCGCATATGAAGCGGAGAGGTAGAGGAAATCTACGAGCAATTGTGTTCTTGGTTGTCGCGGGATTGGCGACGCTGGCCTGGATCGCGTTTTTGACCTGGGTCGCGTTTGCGCTGCTAGGGTACTAGCGCCCGTCCTGATCCTCCCGGTCGACTCGCGCCCGTGACGAAAACCCGCTCACGGCCTGAGCCGGATGCGGCCAAATCGCCCCATCTCCCACCTCCTCATGAGACGTGCTATATGCTCACGCCATGAGGCTTGCGGCTTTATTTACCTTGGCTTTGGTCCTTGCGCTTCCTGTCGCGGCAATTGCGGCTGAGGCTGTGACGAGCGCGACGCCTGGCGCGCCGAGATCGCGGCCGCGCGTGCGCGGGCTGAGGCCCAGCGTACCGAGCTCAAGGCCGAATTCGAACGCAGAAGGATCGAGCTGCGACTCCATCCGCCGTCGGCCGAGGATCTCGAGCGCGAACGCGCCAGATATGCTTCGGAGCAAGCCAAGCGCGACTCGAGCTTGCAGAAGGGGGGATATCGTTTCCACTGACAACGGCCTGTTCGTCTTCATCGGTGACCCGGAAGGCGAGCGCACGCCGGCCGATTTCGTACCCCTGTCGAAGTAACCTTGACCGGTTAGGTTAAGCTGCACCTTCGCTTGTCGTCGCATCGATCATCGTTATCACTGTAACGGTCGCGCAAAAGCCGATCGGCAGAACCCCAACGTGCCGCGCGGTTGTTCGAGTACGCGACCGGGCCGCCGGCTTGGTTCGAAAGTTGGCGGCCCTGCCTGCTCGAAAGGCCAAACGCTGGGCACTGGCGCTTGAAATTCTGGCTTGTGGCAGCTGTTACCGTGTGTCTTGCTCCGTTGGTCGGGAGTGCGTTCTGGATTGTGCTTGGCGTTGGTCGGCTTTTGAGTATGAGTTTGCATGTTTCACGATAAACGTCCGTCCTTCACCATGGTCTGCGAGAACTGCGATCACGTCGGCGTGCAGATTGACCTGGCCGAGAACGCGCCGTCCTCGACGCCGGTGCTGTGCGCGAAGTGCAAATATCCCCGCGGCACCCTTGGCGACTTGCGCGCGTTGTCGAACTTGGATCGCGAAGCGGTCGAAGGGTAACGCCAGACGCGCGGCGATGGCGTTGGCCGTGCCGACGCTTGCCCAGTATTAGTCACGCCGATCGGATCATGCCTGACGCGCTCGTAATTTCTCATCCGGAGGTCGTGGTCGAGCCCACGCAGCCGGTCCCGTGTTGGCACTTGTCGCCGGTGGGTATCGACCGCATGACCAGATTCGCGTCATCGTCGATCATGGACGGCGTGACAGCGATATTCACGAGCCCCGAGACGAAGGCGATCGAAGCCGCGCAAGTCCTGGGACAGGTGAGGGGCATCCCGATCACGATCCAGAATGGTCTCGAGGAAATCGACCGCAGCGCCACCGGCTTTCTTCCTCCATCCGAGTTCGAACGCACCGCTGATGCCTTCTTCGCCGACCCGGAGCGCTCTGTGCGCGGCTGGGAGCGTGCGGTCGATGCGCAGGCGCGCATCGTGCGGGCGATCGATGGCCTGTTGAAGGCATCGTCCGGCGGCGACCTCGCCATCGTTACCCACGGTGGCGTCGGCACGCTGTTGCTGTGCAGCTGTCTGCAAACGCCAATAACCCGCAAACTCGACCAACCGTCCCAGGGGCACTACTGGGTGCTCGATATTGCGTCGCGTAAGCCGCGGCATGGCTGGCGACCGCTCGCTTGAGCAACTCTGCTTTGGCCCAATCTCCGGGGCCAGTCCGCGGGGGCTCGGCGGACCTCGGAAACGGTCTCGTAAGGGGCGCCGCAGAGCCTGGCCGGGCCTCGCGACGTATTAATAACCGGCGCGCCGCCATTCCCGGCGCCCGACTACTCGCCGGGAGCGGCTTGCGCTAAGTCCATCCCATGGACTTCGCCTTTTCGCCCGCCACCCGCGCCCGCATCACGGCCCAGACGACCGCCTTCGAGCGCCTTGGCCCCGCGCAAGATCCTGTTGTCCCAGCAAAAAAGCCGGCTGCCGTGGCGATTGCGCTGACCGAGGCCGATGCTCCGTGTTCCGACACCGCCTTCCTGCTAACCAAGCGGGTACCGACCTTGCGCGCCCACTCCGGCCAGTGGGCTCTGCCGGGCGGCCGCTGCGATGCCGGCGAGACGGTAATCGATGCCGCCTTGCGGGAGCTTGAGGAGGAACTCGGGCTCCGCTGCGCGCCGTCCGATGTTCTTGGGCAGCTTGACGAGTACCCGACCCGCTCCGGCTATTTGATCACGCCGGTCGTGGTGTGGGCTGGCGCAGGTGTGCGGGTGAAAGCCAACCCGGCCGAGGTCGCCTCGGTTCACCGCATTCCTCTTGCCGACATCGTGAAGGAGCACGTGATCAGCTTCGAGCACATTCCGGAGAGCGACCGCCCGATCGTGCGCATCCTGATCAATGGCGGCCACGTCAATGCGCCGACCGCAGCCTTGCTCTATCAATTTCGTGAGCTATTGTGCGGCCGGACCACGCGCGTCGCGCATTACGAGCAGCCGGTGTTCGCCTGGCGGTGATCGTGGTGCGCAGTCTATCGCACGAGGTATCGCGTCATTCCCGCACCGAACGCGCCAAGCAGCGCAAACATGGCGAGCGGCATTGCGGCTTGGGCGGCCTGTAGAAGCGGGTCGTGGTTGCCGACAAATAGCACGATGAACACGGCAAATGCGAGCACGGCACAAAACCAGGCGGCTGCAAAGCCGATCCGGCGCATCCCAGTGACGAGGGTTTCGGGGGTCATGATCTCACATCCGAGTTGATGTTGGCGGGCATAGTCTCGGCTCGACATCGCAGACGCGCTGTGACCGAGGTCACCGTTTAATGCGGACCGCCCTGCAGGCAAAAAAACCGCCGGCCTTTTATTTGGCCGGCGGTCTTTCGTCCCCAACACCCCCTTGGATGCCGGCGCGCTTGCGCCCGGCGCCCCGCACAAGCCAATTACCTTCGGACAATTAATCCCTTCGGCGTGATGACAACCCAGCGCCCGTCCTGATAGCGGATGTCCTGGACGCGGCCGACGCCGGGCAGCGGATCGCCCGGATAGACTTCGTAGTAGCCATTGCGGCTTGCAACGATCGCGTTGCCGCGGCGGCCGACCGAGGCCAGCACCCAGCCGTCGACAATGGGCGCCTTTTCGGCCGCCTTGTAGTCGGCCTTCAGATCGCCCTTCGGCTTGACCTCGCTCGCACCGCTTGCGATCGAGCCGGTCGTTTCGGGCTGCGCCGGCAGCTGCGCGACTTGACCCGCGGGCAAACGAGGCGTTGCCGGCTGTTGCAGCGGTACGATTGCTGCTGTGGTCTGCGGCGCGGCCGGCGTCGGGGCCGCTTGCGCGGGTGCGGAGGATGCGGCGGCAACGCGAATCTTGTCCTGTACCTCGGCAATCCGCGCGATCCTCAGACTCGCATCGGCCTGCGTTTTCTCCACCGAGTTGATGCGACCGCCAAATCCGTCGACACGCTCGCCGATCCTTGCCGAGATCTTTGTCGCATGGTCGACATTGACCTTCATCGCCGCAAGCTGGGTCTCGAGTTGCAGCAGCGCAGCCTTGATCAGGCTGGTCTCGTCGGCCGTCGCCACGCCCGATGCGCTTCGCTGCAATACGTGAGCGACGCCGAGCGTCGCCAGTGCGCCTGAGATCGAACCGATCGCGGCGGCGATAGCGGCGACCGCGACCATGCGCGAGACTTTTCGGCTGGCCCACTTCGCCCGCGTATTGAAGGCGCGGGTCTTGGCCTGCGCAGCGGCGCGATCGGCTTCGTCTCGCGCCCGCGCCGGCGAGTAGAGCACGATGTTGGCCGGCTTTGAGGTGTCCGGCGAGACGCCACTCGATGCCGCTTCAGTTGGCGTGGGCGACGCCGAGGTGGTCGGCCCAGCTTGCGGTGTTCCCGTTGATCTCGCCGTCGCGCGGTGCCATCGCGCCTTCGCCTCGACGGCGCGCGCGGAACCCGCCGCGTCAGAAGAATTGGGATTCGTCTGCTGCTCGCTCATCATTGGTCTCCCAAATGGATTAACCATTTAGTGACCACGATTGCTTACCAATTGGTTACGAATTGCGTGACGCGAGAGGTCACACAGCGCCAGCGCCGTGCCGCATTCGCTAATCAAGCGCGCTTGGCCCCTGGGCCATTCGCGCAAGGCAAGACGCGCTTGGCACCTACGCCATTCGCGCAGAGCAAGATGCGGCTTGCCCCGCGCGGTTACCCCGCGAGCTCGATCTCCTCGACGACAAAGCGCACTTCCAGGCCATCCGACAACTTTGCCCAGAATGAATTGGTCGCCGGCTCGAAGCCGGAATCCTCGCCGGCGCGCGCAGCGTCGAATTCCGCAAGCGCAAGCGCATCCTGCTCGAGTTCGAACAGCGGTTGCGTGGGCTGCCGCGCGATCACTGAATTCCGGGTATCGATTTCGATTCGCGTGATCTGGAACGGCATGGGCAGTCTCCTTCGAGAACCTGTTCATCATGCGATGCGCGATCGCGTTCGCAAATGACAGTCATCAAATCGCTGCGCGGCGAGGACTGACGCGCGCGCACCTCATGCCGGAATCGTGCGACGGAAATTTGACTTGGCACGGCGCTCGCGCGTGCGATCGACTCACGATTTCTTCATCTTTGTTCCACGCGTCAGAGTGTCACGCGCTCTTGTCCGCGAGATTTGTGACCGTGCTGTTCGACCCTCGTACTCGAGCGCAAGACTTCCTGATGACGACAGATGCCGCGTTCGGCCATTTGGCTCCAGTCCAGCCGAGCTCGGCGATTGCGTGTGGCAGCGGATCGCGGCGCATCCCCATGGCCAGCATTGGCAAAAGCTGCCATCATTCAGGAGCGAATGGATTTCATTGAACTGCTGGACCAGCCGGCAAGACCACTTGACGCGGCGAGATGCCGCTCCGGCGCACGCATGCCGCTTTCCGCAGGGGAGATTTCGTCATGAGAACAGGGTTCCCCAGGCTTTTCCTCGCCGTCTTCGCAGTCATCGCATTGCAATTGCTGTCATCGCTTGCCGCGCAGGCGCAAAACCGCGTCGCGCTTGTGATCGGGCAATCCGCCTACAAGAACGTCGTGCAATTGCCGAATACCGCAAACGACGCCAAGCAGATGACCAACCTGTTGTCGCAGGCCGGCTTCAGCGTGATGACCGGCGCCGATCTATCACAGATCGAGATGCGGCGGACGATCGCCGAGTTCGCGGCGAAAGTGGCGCAAAGCGGACCGAGCACCGTCGCCGCAGTGTTCTATGCCGGTCATGGCTTGCAGATCGATGGTGAGAATTTTCTTGTTCCCGTCGACATCGACCCGCAGCGTGAAAGCGACATCCCGCTCGAAGCTGTGCGGCTGAACGACCTCATGAATACGCTCGGGTCGTTGCCAACCTCGATGCGCATCTTCATGCTCGATTCCTGCCGCAACAATCCGTTCCCGTCGATCGCAGGTTCCACCGGCAAGGGACTTGCGATGGTGGATACGCGCGCGGGCGCGCAGGGCTCGTTCATCTCATTCTCGACCTCTCCGGGGTCGGAGGCCGAAGACGGCAACGGCGCCGACTCGCCTTACACCACCGCGCTGCTGCAAGTGGCGCGCGATGCAGTGCCGATCGAGGAAGCTTTCAAGCGCGTCCGTGTCGCGGTCGCCCGTGACACTGACGGTCGCCAGATTCCATGGGAGAGCTCGTCGCTGACTGCAGACTTCCGCTTCTTTGGCGATACCGGCCAGTCCACGCCGGCGGCCGGCGGCGTGACGCCGCCCGGCGCTTCGACCCCACGCGCGGCCGCGCCAACCCGCTCGATCGACGATTGGAAAAAGGAATTGACCGGCAAGGACATCAAGACGGCGTATGAGCTCGTTATCGCCGACGATACGGTGCCTGCCTACGAAGCTTTCGTGCAGCTGTTCGACGCGCCGCCCTACGGTCCCCGTGTAAAGGTGTTTGTCGAGCGGCGGAAAGAAATGATGGCCTGGAACAATGCGGTGCTGATCAACACCGCCGCGAGCTTCCAGGACTTCCTGGTCGCCTATCCGAGGAGCGATCTCGCGCCGACTGCATTCAAGCTGCTTGACCGCGTGCGCAATCGCTCGCTGCTCGCGAATGCGGCGCTGCCGGCGGGTGCTGGCGTTGCTACGCTTGCGCCGTCAGGCGGTGGAAGTGGCGGAGGCAACAATACGCCGAGCCCGACCAATGCGCCGCAGCCGACCAACGCGTCGACTGCGCCGACCTGCACCTGCACGCCGGCCACCGTTCCGGTCAACATCCCGGTCATCAAGAAGCCCAAGGATGACGACACGCCGAAGAAGAAGCGTGCCGACACGCCGCGGGGGCCGAGGGCGCCGACGGACGCCGACATTGCGCAATCAGGCCGGCCGGCCGGTCCGCAGGGGCCGCCGCCGGGCGCGGTCATGGAAGGTGTCGGCGTCGGTATCGGCGTTGGCATCGGTATGGGCATGGGCGGTGGCATGCGAGGCGGCGGAATGCGCGAGCCCGGCTCGATGGGCGGCGGTGGTATTCGCCCGCAAGGTGGAATGACGCCCTACGGCCGCTAGCTCTGCTGGTTTGAAAATGAGAAATGGCCGGCACGGCGGCCGGCCATTTCGCAACTCAACGCACCTGACGCAACGTCAAGCAACGCTACGCGACGCTTACGAACGTCGGCGCGTGTCCTTGAGGGCGCGCGCAAACACTTAATGCCAGCCGAAGCGATAGTTCACGCCGACCTTCACCGTATGCTCGTCGTCGCGGAAGCGGTTGCCGACCAGTGCCGGCGGACCTGTGGCAAATGTGGTGTTGCCGAAGTTGTAGTACTGATATTCGCCCTTCACCGACCAGTTCGGGGCGAACATGTATTCGAGGCCGCCGCCGACGGTCCAGCCGCTTTTGCTGTTGCCCGTGGTGGCGAATGTCGCCGGCACACCGGCGACCGTTACGCCAAGGCTCCTGTCGGTGAAGGCATAGCCGCCCTTGGCGTAGAGCAGGCCCGGACCCCAGGTCCAGCCGATGCGCGCCGTCGCCGAGCCGAGGCCACGGGTGTTCTCTGTCGCGACGCCTGCGACCGGAAATGCGAAGCCGCCGTTATTGGTGTTGGCGAGCCAGCTGTATTGCCCTTCGAGCCCGACCACCCAATTTGGATTGAACTGATAGTCGGCGCCAGCCTGGACGCCACCCAGAAAACGGCCGCCATTTGATTGCAGCGTGTTGTTCCCAGCCCATGCGCCACCGACGTGGCCGCCGATGTAGAATCCGGTCCAATTATACACGGTTGCGAGCGGTGCGGGTGCCGGCGGCGCCTTGTAGGAGCGCGCGGTCATATCCGCAGCCGCAGCCGGTGCCGCGAGCATGATCAGGCTGGCTGACGCCAGCAGGAATTTTCTGGTTGCAATGTTCATGACGGCCCCCGACTTCAGAAACGTCCGCCCTTTCATATAGGCGCGGCGCCGATGCAGACCAACGTCGTCCGAATACTTTGGTTTCATGATTGCGACCCTATGGCGGTACCCGATCGCAACTGTGGCGGCCATGATCACGCCACTTCAAGCTCCCGTGATAGTTACCGGGAACCCGATCAACCCTGTTAGTCGCCCCGCCGCAACGGAGGTTCAGTCCGGTTCCATCGGCTTCAGCAAGGTTAACCTTCGTTAAGGAAGCGCTTGGCTAGGATTGGCGCATCTGCGCTCAATGGAGCACCGATTCGCCGCCGCAACCGTTGCCATGACTACTTTTCCTGCTCATCTTCCCGCGCTTGCCATTGCAGGCTGTGCGCTCTTCGTGGCCGGAGACTTCTGGCCCCGAGCCTCGCTGCGCCTGCGGCGCAATCCGCGCCGGCGGCGACGCCAGCGACGATCGCCGAATACCATCGCAAGCTGAAGGAGTATCTCGCGGCGCGGGACACGTTCGAGGCCGAGGCGGCGGCCTATTGGGATTCGATCTCGGCGAAGCGGCGCATTCGCAATGCCAGGCGCCGCAGCCATGAACAGGTCGTGCTCGACGACTACGTGTTGACGCAGCCGCCGCTCTACTCCGGTCCGAAGCGTCCGGTCAGTCCGGTGCCTGAGGCCGAACCGGAGCGGCCGCGCAAACCGCCGCGGCCGATTCCGGTTGTCGCAGACCTCTTGCGCGCGGCCGCTGAGCAGTTCCAGTTCGCACCTGAGCGTGCCGACGAACTTGCCTTCAAGCGTGCTTACGCGAGCTTCGCCAGAGCCGAAGGTCTCACACGTGAGCAGGCGGTGCGCGTCTATGCGTTCGAGACCGGCGGCATCGGCAACTATGATGCGCAGTCCGGGTTGATCCGGCGCTCCGGCGGACGCCCGATCTCGAGCGCGATCGGTTACAACCAGCTTCTGACCACCAACAGCATCGAGCTCGTCGCCGAGCAAGGTCATCGCCTCCTTGAGGCGCTGAATGAAAAAGCGGCGCGGTCGTCAGGCGCACAGCGCAAGGCGCTGGAACAGAAGATCCTGGTGCTTAAGCGCATGGTCGCGTTCTGCCGCTCGGTGCCGGACGACTGGTCGGAGCATGACAAGCTCGCCGACACCGCGCAGGGCTGGGCGGTTCACGCCATGGTGCTCGACATCGACGTCGGTCCGATGCTGCAGACCCACAAGCTTCTGACGTCGGTGTTGTTCGCGCAGCAGAAGGGCTACGAGGCGCCGCTCACCGCCGCCGAACTCGAGATGATGAACCTGACCGGCGATGGCACGGGGCTCGACATGGTGACGATGCCGGGGCCGATGCGCGAGCAGGTGCCGACCTCGAACTTCTTCCAGCGTTCCGGTTACGAGCGCAATCCGGTGGCGAGCCGCAACAACACGGTGGCGAAGCTGCTGGCGGTCACCGATGAGTGGATGAATTCCGGTGCGCAGGCGCAGGGCGCGCGCGATCTCGCGGCGGTATTTTGAGTTTGCGCAATAGCAAAAGGGCCGGCGCTTAAGGCCGGCCCTTTGCTGTCTGCTTGAAGGCTTGACCGTCAGAACTGATAGTTGAAGCCGAGCTTGAAGACGTGATCGCGCAAGCGACTACGCACCTGCGCCGCCGTCGACGAAGTGGTCGTGGTGGTCGTGGTCGCGATTGTATTGACGTCGGACACAAGGAAGGTCTGAACGGGCGCCCCGGTCGTGGTCGTGGTGGTCGCAGCGCCGGCACCAAGATTGGTGTTGAAGCTTCCGAGGTCGACGAACAGATACTGGCCCCTGACCGACCAATGCTGGTCGATCTTGCCCTCAACGCCGGCGCCGACGGAATAGCCGACGCGCGTGGTGCTCACGTTGCCGGTCGTAAGCGAGCCGCCGTTGATTCCGCTGAGATAGCTGGCGTCGACCTGACCGATCGCCAAGCCGCCGGTTCCGTAAAGCAGGATTTTCGGATGGACCAGGAATCCGACGGTCCCGCGCAGCGTGCTGAGCCAGCGCAATCGGAGATCGGCAGTACCTATCGCCGAACCGACCGGACAACCCGCAACCGAGCAAACCTGGAAACTGCCGCGTTCGGAGCTGCCCTCGAGATCGCCTTCGAGCCCAAGCACCCATGTGTTGATTTGCTGTCGCCAGCCAATCTGGCCGCCGCCCATAAAGCCGTTGACGTTAGCTCTGCCGCTGGTTGCTCCGAGCGAGGTTAAAGTTGTCGCCGCAGTGGTGGTGGTCTGCGGGAAGGGACCAGGCGCTTGCGGCTGGAAGCTCGTTATCTCGGTGGTGCCGCGAAACAGACGCGTCACGGTCGTGCTGGTTGAGGTTGCCGTCGTGGTGTCGGTCTGGTCGGAACGTCCGCGGCCCCAACTGCCGCCAAGATCACCGCCGAGATAGAATCCGCTCCAGCTGATTGGCGGGTCGACAACCGGCAGCGCCTTCACCGGCATGCGCATGTCGGCCGCCATCGCAGCAGTCATGGTTGCTGCCAGGATTCCCGCAGCGACGATCAAGCTCTTCGACATGTTCAGCCCCTTGCAATCCGCTCAAGCAATCGTCTCAGATAATGTTTGGGATTCTTCCGTAAGAAGGGCGGTTACTCAATACCAATTCCGCCAATCTTGCAGAAAGTTGCCGCATGTGATGTTTTTGCAGCGGCGCGACAATTTGAATTTATTCGGTCAAATCAACGGGTTGACCTGGATAAGCGCCAATTGGAAACAGAGGGCTTGGCGAGCGAGGGCTATCGTTCGACTGGGGAAAAGTGGGGCCCTCAGGAGTTGTTGTGACTTGGCCCCTCGAGAGTCACTTTGGATCGGGCGTGACAATGGGAACGCTGCCGTGCCCGCGCGACGCAGTCGCCGGGAGCAATTCTTGTCCTTATGCACGAGGTTTGGCGCTGGGATGTTTGCAGCTCCGCAGGGCTTCGAAAGCTCGCGAAATTTCGATAATTTGCTGAACACGAAGTGGCAGCCGACGCGGACAGGCGCCCGCGCAGCAAACCAGGCAAGAAAACGGGGATTCCAAACTTGGACAAACTGGACGACATCGACCGCCAGCTGCTTGCGCTGCTTCAGGGCAATGATCGCCTCGGGCTTGCCGAACTCGGCAAGGCGGTGGGCTCAGCGCCGTCGACCGTCAACGACCGGATCAAGCGGCTGGTACGCAACGGCGTGATCACCGGCTTCCACGCACGCGTCGCGGCGGAGCTCGTCGGCCTCGAGTTGCTGGCCTTCATTTTGGTGGCGTGGAGCGATCCCAAGGTCGAGTCAAAAATTCCTCGACAAGATTCAGAAGACGCCGAACGTGCTGGAGTGCCACCACGTCACCGGCGCATGGAATTATCTGATCAAGGTGCGCGCCAAGAACACGCGCGAGCTCGAAACGCTGCTGGCAGGCACGGTCAAGGCCGTTGCCGGCGTACAGCGCACCGACACCATGATCGCGCTGTCGTCGGTCAAGGAAGGCTGGACGGTCCCGGTGTAGCCTTATCGAGCGGGCCGGCGCCCTCGGCCAGCGAGGACGACGGCATCGCTGCATGGATCAGGCCCGGTAGAACGGCTTGTCGCCACAGACCGTGACGCGATGCGCGTAGCGGCGGTTCGGCCAGTAGTCGAACATCGCTTGATGCTGCGCCGAGCGGTTGTCCCAGAACGCGATCGAATGCTTCTGCCACTTGAACCGGCAGTGAAACTCCGGCGTCTCGACGTGTCGGAACAGCATCTCCAGCAGCGCTTCGCTCTCGTGGCGCTTGAGCTGGGCGATCTTGGTCGTGAAACCGCGATTGACGAACAACAGCTTGCGCCCGGTCACCGGATGGGTGCGCACCACGGGGTGCTCGTTTTGCGGAAACGCCTGCTCGGCGCCATCGCCACGCTTGCGGTGGGTGTGCGCCTTCGAGCTGTCATGGATCGCGGTGAGGCCTTCGAGATAGCGCTGCAGCGACGGCGACAGCGACTCGAACGCCGCATACATATTGGCGAACATGGTGTCGCCGCCGCCATTGGCGGCCGGCTCGTGCATGTAGAGGATCGAGCCCATCGGCGGCTCGGCGTCGCACGAGACATCGGAGTGCCATTCTTCGCCGGCGACGTGCTTGGAATTCTCATCCGCCTTGATCACGAGAATCTCCGGGTGTCCTTCGACCAGCTTCGGCGCATTGGGGTGAATGTGCAGCTTGCCGAAGTGGCGGCCGAAATCCTTGTGCTGGTCGACGGTGAGGTTCTGGTCGCGGAAGAAGATCACCAGGTTGTCCATCAGCGCATCGTGCACTTCCTGGAACTGCTGGTTGCCGAGCGCTTGCGACAGGTCGACGCCGTGGATTTCGGCGCCGATGGTCGGCGTCAGCTTGCGAACGTCGATGGTCTGGTAGCTGGTCATGCTGCTCCCTCACGTTGTCTGGATCAGGCTTCTTGATTGGCGCGAACTGTAGGCTGATCGCTTCGCCGGCACCGCGACTGAATTGACAAAATCCGTATTACGGAATAGAGTAGCGTGTCTGTTCCGCAGCGATCGTCGTCATGCCGTTGTCTTCACCTCGCCCCATCGAACCGGTCGAACGCGCCTTTTCGGTGCTGGAGAGCCTGAACCGTGTCCGCACGGGCACGCTGACCGAGATCAGCGAGGCCACCGCGCTGCCGAAGCCGACCACTGCGCGGCTGCTCGAAACCCTGATCGCGCTCGGCTATGTCACCCGGGTCTCGCGCAAGATCGGTTACCGCATCACCGACCGCGTGCTCGCGCTTGCCGCCGGCGTCCGCTACATCGATCGCCTGGTTCATGCCGCGGCGTCCGAGATGAGCGCGTTCACCGCGAAAACCGGCTGGCCGGTCTACCTCGGCACGATCAGCGACGCGCTTGTGCTGATCCGTCATTCGACGGCGGAGCAAAGCCCGATGTCGTTCGAGACCGTCGGCTATGATCGCAAGTTTCAGATCTATGAAAGCGCGTTGGGGCTGGCCTATCTGGCGTTCTGCAGCATCGACGAGCGCCGCACGATCGTCGCTGCGATCCGTGCGGCGGACGGTGTCACGCCTTTGTCGGTACAGCGGCTGCGCGGCCTCGAACTGGAGCTCGAGCGCATCGGCGCGCGCGGCTATTCGTTCACGCGTTCCTCGAGGTCACGGCGCGTCAACGGCCTTGGCGTTCCGATCGGGCGCGGCGAGCAGGTCTTGGGTGCGCTGACGCTGCGCTATCCGAAGCGCGCGATGAGTGAGGACCAGGCGGCGGCGCGTTACGCCGGGCCGCTCGCCGAACTTGCCGACCGGATTGCTTTGGCCGCGTTTGCCGAGCGTGAAGATGCCTGAAAAACAGGCGGGCGCCATGCTGACAAGAACTGGCAACTAGTCCGCGCGCTCGCGATCCCCTGCTGTCGAATCCTGGCAGTGCCCTTCGTCTTATTGGCGTCAACCAAATCGCAACGCCACGGAGCACGCCATGCAGTTTTTCACCCTGATTCCCTATACGATCCTGTCGATCAGATTTTTTCTTCTGCTGTGTCGAATCCCGGATCGGTCGCTCGACTGGTTGTTGAGCTAGCGCAGGTTCCGACGAAATGGCCGGGCCTGGGCGAGCCTCAGAAATCTGGCGTGCCCGCCGATGCCACTTCATCGCAATGCACGCTAGACTATCCGCAACCGAATGGAGTCTCCCATGCAGTACCTTCTGCTGATCTACAACAACGAAGCCGAATATGCCGCCCGTCCGCAGGCGGAAGTCGCGCAGACCATGGCCGAGTACGGCACCTTCACCCAGGGCATCGTCCAGAACGGCAATTTCAAGGGCGGTGAGCGTCTGCGCCCGGTATCGAGCGCGACCACCGTTCGCGTGCGCAACGGCAAGACCATGACCACCGACGGCCCGTTCGCCGAAACCCGGGAGCAGCTCGGCGGCTACTATATGATCGAGGCCAAGAACCTCGATGAGGCCACTGCGATCGCCGCCAAAATTCCCGGCGCACGCTACGGCTCGGTCGAGGTGCGGCCGATCTGGCTGATGGGCGAGCAGTAATCCAGGCATGCCGAAAAGCTTGCCCTCGGACTTGACCCGAGGGCGGTCGCCGGTGTTCGGATCAGATCATGCCCAACAAAATGAGCACGAGCCGCACCGAAGCCGTGTTTCGCGCCGAGGCGGGTCGGGTGCTGGCCACCCTGATCCGCCTCGTCGGCGATTTCGAATATGCCGAAGATGCGATGCAGGAAGCGTTCACTGCGGCGCTCACGCAGTGGTCGCAGACCAACATTCCCGATAATCCGCGCGCCTGGCTCGTCAACGTCGCCCGCCACAAGGTGATCGACCGCATCCGCCGCCAGACCTCGTTCCAGAACAAGCAGCGCGAGCTCGAGGCGGAAGCCACGTTGAGCAATCATCCCGCGCCCGACGAAATCGACGACGCCGTGCTCGATGACGACATGCTGCGGCTGATCTTCACCTGCTGCCATCCCGCGCTGAACATCGACGCCCAGGTCGCGCTGACCCTGCGTGCGGTCTGTTCGCTGCCGACCGAAGCCGTGGCGCGCGCGTTCCTGGTCAGCGAGGAGACCATGGCGCAGCGACTGGTACGCGCCAAGACCAAGATCCGCACCGCGGGCATCCCCTATGAGACGCCGGAGCCCGGCCAGCTTGCCGACCGCATCGATGGCGTGCTCGCCGTCATCTATCTCGTTTTCACCGAAGGCTACGCGCCGACGACGGGTTCAGCGGCATTGCGCACCGATCTGTCCGGCGAAGCCATCCGCCTCGCGCGCCTCGTCAACGCTCTCATGCCGGCAACGCCCGCTATCGAAGGCTTGCTTGCGCTGTTGTTGCTGCACGACGCGCGGCGTGCTGCGCGCACCACCCTCGACGGCGAGATCATCCTGCTCGAACATCAGGATCGCGCGCTATGGGATGCGGCGCAGATCGAGGAGGGGGCAACTCTGGTCGAACGCGCCCTGGGCGCCAAAGGCGTTCCGAGCACCTATGCCGTGCAGGCGGCGATCGCGGCGTTGCACGGCAAGGCAAAAAGCTTCGCTGAGACCGACTGGGCGCAGATCGTCGGGCTCTACGAGGTGCTGCTGAAGCTGCAGCCGTCGCCGGTGGTGGCGCTCAATCACGCCGCCGCGGTCTCGATGCTCGATGGTCCGGCGAAGGCGCTCAACCTGATCGATTCGCTGGCGGTACGGGAAGGGCTGTCAGGCTATCACCTGCTGCCGGCGGTGCGCGCCGACCTGTTGCGCCGGCTCGACCGGCGCGACGAGGCACGCGAAGCCTACCACCAGGCGCTTGCCTTGGTGCGCCTCGAGCCGGAGCGGCGTTTTCTGGAGAAGCGACTGGCGGAACTGGGTTAACCGTTGGCTTCAAGGCCTGCTCAAGGCCTGCTAATGAAGGTCGCGACCGCCCCGGATTGAACCGGAAGTTGCCGCCCCACGACTATCGGCCTGAGGCATCTGCTTTTCGGACCGTTTGAGCCATGCGCATCCCGTTACCCCTGATTTGCTCCGCCCTGTCCTGCGCCATCTTCGTGGCGACGCCATCAGGCGTTCGCGCGCAGACCGCGCCCGCGGCCAATTCCACCACCCGCCAGCTGTCCGACGCTCTGACCTGCAAGGATGACCGCAAGGTCGACGCCGACAAGATGATCGCGGTCTGCACCGCGGTGATCGACAACAGGGACGCCAGTGCGGTCGACCGCCTCGGTGCACTGCTGGTGCGTTCGACGCGCTATGCCGACAAGGAACAACTCGAGCCGGCGATGGCTGATCTCGATCGCGCGGTGGCGGAGAACGGTTCGAGTTCGCGACCGTTCCGCCTGCGTGCCGAGGCGTACCGTCGCGCCGGCAAGTATGATCTGGCCCTTCGCGACGCCAACGAAGGTATCCGCCTCGATCCGACCAATGCCGACGGCTACGAATGGCGCGGCAACATCTTCAACAATACCAACCGATTTGATCGCGCGGTCGAGGACTACGACCAGGCGATCAAGCTCGATCCCGCCAATGCGCAGGCGTTCTCCGATCGTGGCGTCGCCTATTACTTCAAGGGCGACTACCAGAAGGCAATCGACGATTACAGCCAGGCGATCAAGCTCGACCCCGATCGTCCGCGCACCTACTCCAACCGCGGCGCCGCCTACAAGAAGCTCGGCAAGGTTGATCTCGCACTCGTCGATGAGTCAGAAGCGATCAGCCGTGATCCGAACACTCCCGAATTCTGGGACAACCGCGGCCTGTCGCACGCCGAGAAGCACGACTACGACCTCGCGATATCGGACTACAACGAGGCGATCCGCCTGCGACCGCGCGCCAATTTCTACACCAACCGCGCCGACAGCTATAATTTCAAGAAAGAGTATGACGCAGCTCTTGCCGATTACGACGCAGCGCTGCGGCTCAATCCGAATTTCGTCCTGGCCCTGAACAACCGCGGCACCGTCTGGCAGGCCAAGGGCGACAACCAGAAGGCGCTTGCCGACTACGATGCGGCGCTGCGCCTCGACGCCAGCCTCGACAGCGCGATCGTCAACCGCAAGAAGGTCGTGCTCGATCTCGAGCGCAAGGGCGCGCTGATGTCGGTTGCCGCAACCCCGAGCTTCGATTGCGCTACCGCCAGGCGCGCGGTCGAAAAGGCGATCTGCGCCGATCCGGAACTGAGCCGGCTCGACCGCGACATCGACGTCGCCTACACGCGCGCCTTCGCGCTTGCAAAGAAGGATTCGACGAAGTCTGCCGAAACGCTGCGCCAGGACCAGCGGAGCTTCATCGCGGACCGCAACGCCTCGTTCGGCCGGTCCGACTATGTGATCCGCGACGCTATGGAGAAGCGGCTGCAGTCTCTGCAGGTGAAACTGCCGAGCGACGGGTGACTACAATTGCTTGTTGTCCGCCGCGACGGCGGACGACCGCGAGGATATCGCCTTGATCCAGATCATACCCGCCAGCCGAATTGCGGTGGTTTGCGCCCTTGAACTCGTTTGAGTTCCCGTGACAATGGTGCCGAAACAACGCCATGCGCGTTGGGAGAAGGCGCCATGAACAGTCCCGCAAGCAAGAGCCGCTATCACGAGGTCTATGCCCGCGCGCAACGCGATCCCGAAGGCTTCTGGGCTGACGCGGCGAAAGACATCGACTGGATCGAGCCGGCGAAGAAGATCTTCGATCCCAGCCAGGGTGCCTATGGCCGCTGGTTCACGGGTGCCGTCGTCAACACCTGCTACAACGCGCTCGACCGCCAGGTTGCCGGTGGCCGCGCCGACCAGGTCGCGCTGATCCACGATTCGCCGCTGACCAACAGCATTTCAAAGTTCACCTATCGGCAGATGTTGGATGATGTGAAGACGCTCGCCGCCGTGATCCGCGACTTCGGCGTGAACAAGGGCGACCGCGTTATCATCTACATGCCGCTGGTGCCGGAAGCAGTCATTGCGATGCTCGCCTGCGCGCGCATCGGCGCGGTGCATTCGGTGGTGTTCGGCGGCTTCGCGGCCAAGGAACTCGCGACCCGCATCGACGATGCCGCACCAAAGCTCGTGCTGTCGGCAAGCTGCGGCATCGAGCCCGGGCGCATCGTGCAGTACAAGCCGCTGCTCGACGAGGCGATCAAGCTTGCGAAGACGAAGCCGCAGAACTGCCTGATCCTGCAGCGGCCGCAGCACACCTGCGATCTGGTCGCAGGCCGCGACCACGACTGGGCGGCGACTCGCGCCAACGCGATCGCCGCAAACAAGACCGCCGAGTGCGTGCCGGTGCTCGCGACCGACCCGCTCTACGTGCTCTACACCTCAGGCACCACGGGCGTGCCGAAGGGCGTGGTGCGCGACAATGGCGGTCATCTCGTTTCGCTGAAATGGTCGATGTTCAACCTCTATGGCGTGAAGCCCGGCGAAATATGGTGGTGCGGCTCCGATATTGGCTGGGTGGTCGGCCACTCCTACATCGTCTATGGCCCGCTGATTCATGGTGCGACCTCGATCATGTACGAAGGCAAGCCGGTCGGCACGCCGGACGCCGGCGCGTTCTGGCGGGTGATCTCACAGCACGGCGCGGTCGCGCTGTTCACTGCGCCGACCGCGTTCCGCGCCATCAAGAAGGAAGACCCGAACGGCGAGTTGCTGCGCAAATACGATCTCTCGAAATTCCGCACGCTGTTCCTCGCCGGCGAGCGCGCCGATCCGCCGACGGTGGAATGGGCCGAGCAGCAGCTGAAAGTGCCTGTGATTGATCACTGGTGGCAGACGGAGACCGGCTGGTGCGTTGCCGGCAATCCGATCGGACTTGGGCAATTGCCGGTCAAGCACGGTTCGCCGACGGTGCCGATGCCGGGCTACCAGGTCGACGTGGTTGATGAGGCGGCAAAGCCGGTCAAGCCGAACACGATGGGCTCGATCGTGATCAAGCTGCCGATGCCGCCCGGCTGCCTGCCGACGCTGTGGCAGCAGGACGCGCGCTTCAAGGAAGCGTATCTCACCGAATTCCCCGGCTACTACAAAACCTCCGACGCCGGTTACAAGGACGAGGACGGCTACGTCTGGGTGATGGGCCGCACCGACGACATCATCAATGTTGCCGGCCACCGGCTCTCAACCGGCGGCATGGAGGAGGTGCTCGCCTCGCATCCTGATGTTGCCGAATGCGCCGTGCTCGGCATCAAGGACGATTTGAAGGGCGAGGTGCCGTGCGGCTTCGTGGTGTTGAAGTCAGGCGTGACGCGTTCGCCTGGCGATATCGAGCGCGAAATCGTCGCCTTGGTGCGCGAAAAAATCGGCCCCGTCGCGGCGTTTAAGCTCGCGATCACGGTAGCGCGGCTGCCGAAGACGCGCTCCGGAAAAATCCTGCGCGGCACCATCAAGAAGATCGCCGACGGCGACAGCTGGACCATGCCGGCGACCATCGAGGACCCCAAGGTCTTGGACGAGATCGGCGCCGAGCTGAAGGACAGGGGCGTCGGAGCGTAGGGGTGGGATCACGAATCTGCTCCCTCCCCCCTTGTGGGGGAGGGTTGGGGAGGGGGGGCCATCGAGGGACTGAAATCTCTCGCAGCCACCCCCACCCCTAACCCCTCCCCACAAGGGGGAGGGGAAAAGGATAAATCCAAGTCATCACAGGTTGGCGCAACGCATGCAGCACACCCAGGTTCTCATCGCAGGGGGTGGGCCTGTCGGCCTGATGCTGGCGACGGTGCTGGGCCGATTTGGCATCCGCACCATGCTGGTCGAGCGCAACGCGGCCACCACGCGCCATCCGAAGATGGACATCACCAACGGGCGCAGCATGGAGCTGTTCCGCCGCTTTGGCCTGGTCGATGCCCTGCGCAAGGCGGCGGTGCCGGAAGAAAATCCGTTCGACGTGTCCTGGGTCACGACGATGTCCGGACACGAGCTGCATCGCTTCCGCTATCCAAGCCCGGTTGAAGCGCGGCGCATCATCCTTGAGCACAATGACGGCACGCAGTCGCGCGAGCCGCCGATGCGCGTGTCGCAGGTCGAGATCGAACCGGTGCTGAAGCGAGCGGCGGAGACCTGCCCGAGCGTCGATGTGCGGTTCGGGGTCGCGTTCGAGGATTTTCGCGAGGACGCCGACGGCGTTACCGCGACGCTGCGTAACTCGGCGACCGGCGATACGGAAGAGGTGCGTTGCGACTATCTCGCCGGCTGCGATGGCGGCGGCAGCCGCGTCCGCGAGGTGCTTGATATCGCGCTCGACGGCACCTTCAAGGTGGCGCAGCGCTACATGGTGCATTTCCGCTCGACCGCGCACCACATCCTGCAGCGCTGGGGCATTGCCTGGCACTACCAGGCGGCGTTCGCCACCTTGATCGCGCAGAACGACAAGGACATCTGGACTCTTCAAGCCCGCCTTCCGGCGGACGCCGCGCCGGACCGCGTCGATCCAGCTGAGATCGTGAGGACGTTTTGCGGCGCGCCGTTCGATTACGAGGTGCTGGTCGCCAATCCCTGGACGCCGCATCTGCTGCTGGCGCAATCATACGGCCGTCAGCGCGTCTTCCTCGCCGGCGACGCGGCGCACCAGTACATCCCGACCGGCGGCTACGGCATGAACACCGGAATCGGCGATGCCGTCGATCTCGGCTGGAAGCTGGCGGCAACGCTGTCGGGCTTCGGCGGGCCAAACCTGCTCGACTCCTACGAGAGTGAGCGGCGTCCGGTCGGTTACCGCAATCGCGAGGCCTCGGCTGGCCACACCAAGGTGCGGCTCGCGATTGCCGAGTCCTACCGGGAAGCTTTTGCGGGCGGCTCGCCGCTGACCGAGGCAGGCCGTGCCGCGCTGGGGGCGAAGATTGCCGCACACGGCAACGCCGAGAACGAAAGCTACGGCATCGAATTTGGCTACGTTTACGATCGCTCGCCAATCGTCGTTGCCGAGGCCGGCGCCGTGCCGCCGTCCGATCCCGTGCATTACATGCCGACCACGATGCCCGGCGCCCGGCTGCCGAGCACTTTTTTGAGCGACGGCCGCGCGCTGTTCGACCGGCTCGGCCCGTGGTTCACGCTGGTGAATTTCGGTGGCATGGACGCGACGCCATTCGTTGTCGCCGCCGAGCGCGCAAAGATCCCGCTTGGCGTGCTGTCGCTGCAGGAGCCGGGGCTCGAGCGCGTTTATGGCCGTGACGCTTCCTGATCCGTCCCGACCAGCATATCGCCTGGCGCGGATCGGAGACATCGACGGGCGATGCGGCGAAGGTGCTGGCCCGCGCGTTGGGCTGCGAGCAGGCGTAATCGCAAAACAAAATGCCCGGCGCAGCGCCGGGCATCCTAAATTAATTTATGGGTTGCGCAACGCGCGGAGGAGAAGATTACTCCTCCTCGTCCTTCTTGCCGCCACCGAGCTGCTTCAGCTTGGCGAACACCGCGGCGTCGTCGGCCTGCTCGCGGCTCTTTTCGCTGAAGCTGCCGACTGGCTCAGGCACGGCCTCTTCCTTGCGCGTGGTTTCTGACGCCGGCAGCAGCGTCGCGCCGCTCGAAGCTTCGACCACCGGCTTCTCCTT
Organism: uncultured Alphaproteobacteria bacterium; assembly: GCA_963763485.1. Classification (GTDB taxonomy): domain Bacteria; phylum Pseudomonadota; class Alphaproteobacteria; order Rhizobiales; family Xanthobacteraceae; genus CAWCKS01. Next base: position 61,504 of record CAVXOW010000007.1, read on the forward strand.
TGCAGCGCGCGACACCTCGAAGTCGAGGTCGATCTGGCTGCACAGGCCGAGCGTCACCGGGTCCATCGGGGTCAGCTGCGACGCGTTCCAGTGGGTGCGGTCGCGGATCGAGGCGATCGTGGTCTTGGTGGTGCCGACGAGCCGCATGATCTGGGCGTCCTTCAGCTCGGGGTGGTTGCGCACCAGCCAGAGAATGGCGCTCGGGCGCTCGTGGCGGCGCGACACCGGGGTGTAGCGCGGGCCCTTCTTGCGCGCCGGCGCCGGCAGGCGGACCTTGGATTCCTGCAGTTTCAGGCGGTACTCCGGATCGGCTTCACCGCGGCCGATCTCGTCGCGGGTCAGTTGCCCCATGGAGATGGGGTCCGAGCCCTTGATGCCCTGGGCGGCGTCGCCGTCGGCAATCGCCTGGATCTCCAGCGGGTGCATCTTGCAGAAATCGGCGACCTGGTCGAACGACAGCGCGGTATTGTCGAGCAGCCACACGGCAGTCGCTTTGGGCATCAGCGGGGCGTTGCTCATGGCAAATCTCCTTCTGTCCTCGCCCGCCCCTCTTTGGGAGGGCGAAGTGGTTCGTCATCGGTGATGACTGGAATTGCTGCGTATATAGGCGGTCGGAAGCCCTGTATGCAATGGGATTTGGCCATCCGTTAAGGCCACCGCGGGCCTTGCCTTGACTTGGCTGATCGGGAGGGCCAATTCGGGGGTGCTCATTGATCGTTCGCCGGTTCCTGGACGGCCTCGACAGCGGGCTGGTATCACCGAATCGCTGCGGTTCCGGCGGATTTCGCAAAGCTTAACCGGCGAAAATGCCCTATAAGGCGGTCGAAATCGCATGTTTCAGCCAGATTTGTCCGACCAAACCAATCACCCTCGTCGCGAGACTTAATCCTGGAGCATGATCCGGAAAAGTGGATACGGTTTTCCGACGAGATCATGCTCAACTAAGAAGCCGCCAGATCTGTTGCCCCGTTCAAGTCCGAAGCCTGAAAAAGAGACCGCTACCTATGTCAGCCAGCCAGAAACCCAAGCTCAACATCGTCCTTTGCTCGCCGCGCGGCTTTTGCGCCGGCGTGGTGCGGGCGATCGACACGGTGGAAAAGGCGCTGAAGCTTTATGGCCCGCCGGTCTATGTCCGCCACGAGATCGTCCATAACCGCCACGTCGTGGAAAGCCTGCGCGCCAAGGGCGCGATCTTCGTCGAGGAGCTCGACGAAATCCCCGACACCAACGCGCCGGTCGTGTTCTCCGCTCACGGCGTGCCGAAATCAATTCCGGCCGAAGCCGATCGCCGTAACTTTTTCGCGCTGGACGCGACCTGCCCATTAGTCACCAAGGTGCATCGCGAGGCCGAAATCCACTACAAGCGCGGTCGCGAGATCGCGCTGATCGGGCACGAGGGCCACCCCGAGGTGGTCGGCACGCTCGGCCAGCTGCCGCAGGGCGCGGTGATGCTGATCGAGACCGTGGAGCAGGCAAGGGCGTTCCAGCCGAAGGATCCCTCGAAGCTCGCCTTCGTGACGCAGACGACGTTGTCGATCGACGACACCGCGGCGATCGTGCAGACCTTGCGCGACCGCTTCCCCGGCGTCATCGGCCCGCACAAGGAAGACATTTGCTACGCCACGACCAACCGCCAGCTCGCCGTGAAGCGGGTCGCGCCGGTGGTCGACGCCATGATCGTGGTCGGTTCGCCGAACTCGTCGAACTCGCAGCGCCTGCGCGAGGTCGCCGAGCACGAAGGCTGCAAGCGCGCGGTGCTGGTCAACGGCGCCGCCGATCTCGACTGGTCGATGTTCGAAGGCGTCACCCGCCTCGGCATCACCGCCGGCGCCTCGGCACCCGAGGTCCTGGTCGAGGAAATCCTCGACGCCTTCGCCGAGCGCTATGTGCTCAGCGTCGATACCGTCTCGGCGGCGTCCGAGGATGGCATCTTCTTCCCGCTGCCGCGTCCCTTGCGGCACGAGACCGCCGCCGAGTAAGGCCGGCAAAATCCGCGCTCTCCGCTCAATTGTCGATTTTGTCATGGCCGGGCTTGACCCGGCCATCTCGATCGGAGACGCATTGCCTCTTCAGGCGGGATCACCGGGACAAGCCCGGTGATGACAGGTGAGAAGTTACTTCCGCTAGTGTTGGAATCGGCGTTAGTGATTCTATTCGGGATCAGGATATCCGATGGCGGTCTACACCGACGTCTCCGCTGAAGAACTGACAGCGTTTCTTGGCAATTACGACATCGGCGATTTGCTCTCCTACAAGGGCATTGCCGAGGGCGTCGAGAATTCCAACTTTCTCGTTCACACGAAGAAAGGCTCGTTCTTCCTGACGCTGTACGAGAAGCGCGTTGCGCTCGGTGATCTGCCATTCTTCCTGGCGCTGATGACGCATCTGGCGAGCCGCGGCATTGCCTGTCCGCAGCCGGTCAAGACCCGCAGTGGCGAAAGCCTCGGCACGCTCGCCGGCCGGCCTGCCGCGATCATCGATTTCATCGAAGGGGTCTGGCCGCGGCGGCCGAGCGTGGCGCACTGCGCCGCTGTGGGCGACGTGCTGGCGCGCATGCATGTCGCCGGCCAAAGCTTCAACATGAGCCGCAACAACGCGCTGTCGGTCGCCGGCTGGCGGCCGCTGTTCAAGCAGGCGGCGCTGCGCGCCAACGAGGTGCAGCAGGGACTTTACGAGTTCATCGGCAACGAGCTCGATCATCTGGAGCGGCGCTGGCCGCAGGATTTGCCGCAAGGCATCATCCACGCCGACGCATTTCCCGACAATGTGCTGTTCCTCGGCGACAAGCTGTCGGGCCTGATCGACTTCTATTTCGCCTGCAACGACATGCTGGCCTATGACGTCGCCATCTGCCTCAACGCCTGGTGTTTCGAAGTCGATCACGCCTTCAACGTCACCAAGGCGCGCGCGCTGCTCAATGCCTATGCCCGTCAGCGTGCGCTGACGGCGGACGAGCAGGAGGCGTTGCCGCTGCTGTCGCGCGGCGCCGCGCTGCGCTTCCTGCTGACCCGGCTCGTCGACTGGCTCAATGTGCCGCCCGGCGCGCTGGTGCGGCCGAAGGACCCGCTTGAATATGTCCGCAAGCTGCGCTTCCACCAGAGCGTTGCAAGCGTGCGGGATTACGGTTTGGCGGCGTGACAGAGTCGAAAAAATTGCCGCACGTGATCGTGCACACCGACGGCGCCTGCTCGGGCAATCCGGGGCCGGGCGGCTGGGGTGCGATCCTGAAATCCGGCGACGTCGAGAAGGAGCTGTCGGGCGGCGAGCCCAACACCACCAACAACCGCATGGAGCTGCTCGCGGCGATCTCGGCGCTGGAAGCGCTGAAGCGCCCGGCCAGGGTCGACATCTATACCGACAGCCAGTATCTGCGCGGCGGCATTACCGGCTGGATTTTTGGCTGGAAGAAGAACGGCTGGAAGACCGCCGATCGCAAGCCGGTGAAGAACGTCGATCTCTGGCAGCGTCTCGATCAGGCGCTCGGCGAGCACGAGATCAAATGGCACTGGGTCAAGGGCCACGCCGGCCACCACGAAAACGAGCGCGCCGACGAATTGGCGCGGAAGGGGCTTCAGGAGGCGAGGGAGCGCGCGCAGTCTTGACGCGGCCGCTCGGCTCGATCATTAGTCGCTCCATGATCCGCCGCCACACCCGCTTCGTGTCGAAAAAAGCGCCCCTCTCGGGGCTCGCGGATCCGCGCGTGCGTTAAACTCAAGCGCACCAAGGTTCGAAAACCCCGCCGGCTTCGACGGGGTTTTTTGTTGTCTGTCCCGTCTCCGGCAAACCAAGGAGACCAGGACATGCAAACTTCCCATTCCATTCCGCAAGGCTTGTGGCTGCCGCTGATCACGCCGTTCCGCGACGACCACTTCGACGAGGTGTCGGCGCGACGGCTCGCCGCGCACTATGCCGGAGCCGAGATCGACGGCTTCATTCTCGCCGCCACGACCGGCGAGGGGTTGACGCTCGATGACGACGAAATCCAGCATTACGTTGAGATCTGCCGTCGTGCGATTGCGGAGGCCGGACGCGCGGTTCAGCTCTGTCTCGGCGTGTCCGGCAGCGATACCCGCAAGGTCGCTGCCGCGCTGCGCACGGTCGGCGGGCTGGCCGATCGACGGTTACCTGATTACCTGCCCGTATTACACGCGGCCGTCGCAGCTCGGCTTGTTCAGGCATTTCACCGCGTTGGCGGATGCGACCGGCAGGCCGATGATGCTCTACAACATTCCCTATCGCACCGGCGTCAATCTCGTGCAACGAGACCATGCTGCGGCTTGCCGAGCATCCGAACATCGTCGGCGTGAAGGATTGCTCGGCCGATGCGGCGCAATCGTTCGATCTGCTGCGCGACCGGCCCTCCAGCTTTTCCGTGCTGACCGGCGAGGATGCGCTGTTCTATACCGCGCTGACGCAGGGCGCCGACGGCGGCATTGTGGCCTCGGCCCATGTGGAGACCGCCGCGTTTGCCGCCGTGCGCCGAGAGCTCTCGACGGCAACCAGCGCGGCGCGCTGGCGCGCTGGCGCAAGCTGGTCGAGCTTCCGCGGCTGTTGTTCGCCGAGCCGAGCCCGGCGCCGATCAAGCACTGGCTGTGGCGGATCGGATTGATCGACAGCCCGCGAGGTGCGGCTGCCGATGACTGAAGTGAGCGAGCGCCTCGCCGCCCGGATAGACGCAGAGATCGCGGAACAGGCGGCGGCGGCATAGCATGACGGCCGTCATCCTATCGCGCGGGAACGGCGCCAAAACCTCGCAGAAAATCGCGAAAAGTCGTTTAACGGCCAGCGCTTACGCGTCAGCGCTGGTCGGGCGATTTAATGGAACGCGCGGCGCCACCGCCGCGCGTCCGTTGCAGATGGTCTGCTTAGAGCTGCTTGACCAGGGTGTCGCCGCCGGACACTTCGACGCTGCCCGGCTTCTCCTCGACGTTGAGCTTCTTCACCACGCCATCGTCGACCAGCATCGAGTACCGGCGCGAGCGCACGCCCATGCCGCCGGCGGAGAAGTCGGCATCGAGGCCGATCGCCTTGGCGAAGTCGGCGGAGCCGTCGGCGAGAAACTCGACCTGGTCCTTCAGGTCGGTGGCGCGCTTCCAGGCCTGCATCACGAAGGCATCATTCACCGAGGTGACGGCGATGGCGTCGACGCCCTTCGCCTTCATCGCATCGGCGTTGATGGTGATGCTCGGCATGTGCATCTTGTGGCAGGTGCCGGTGAACGCGCCGGGCACCGCGAACAGCGCGACTTTCTTGCCCTTGAACACTTCGTCCGTGCTCTTCCACACCGGGCCGTCCCCGGTCATCACACGGAACTTGGACTCCGGAATTTTGTCGCCGACCTTGATCGTCATGTCATTTCCCTCGAGGTGTGAGAGCATGACCCGGACAACACGCCTCGGGAACGCCCCGAGATGAAACCGGCTCTCCGCAAAAGGTTCATGCTCAAGCAAAAGACTTCCAATGGCCTTTCTTTAAACCCGCGGCATTCACCCGACAACCGCCGGATACCGTTCAATTCAGGTTGACATTGTATTCATAGGCGCCGTCGCGGTTGACCAGGGTGAATTTCAGGGCCGCGCCCTGCGCCTGCGCGCCCGGTGGCAGGCCTTCGAGATCGAAGGCGAAACGCGAAAGTCCTGCCGGCGCATGCTCTTCCGGCTTCGGTTCGGGCAGCGACCAGCTCGGCGCGGGTCCCTCGACGAACAACTCGACATGTTCCGATTGCGGCTTCAGCACATCGACGACGACCCTGTTGCCGTCGCGCCTGACTTCGCGAATACCTGATGGCCCGGCGCCGATCTCGGTTGGCTTCGGCACCGTGTTCAGCGCATTCGCAAGTTCGGAATCCATCGCGCTCACCGCGTCGACGAAGCCGAGCTCGAGCGAAGCGTCGACCGGCAGGCACAGCCGCTCGCAAATCGCATAGTCGACCGTCGCCCGCAGCGTCACCGGCTTGTCGGCGCTCTTCGGCACGATGCGCAGCGGCAGGATCAAATGCTTCTGATAGCCGTAGGAGACGCCTCCCGCGCCATCGGAAAATTTCATCGGCGCCGGAAACAGCGGCGTGACCGACTCGACGTTTTCGGACTTGGCGAAATCGATGCGCGGTGGCACTCCGGAATTGCCCGGCGTCCGCCAGTAGGTCTTCCAGCCGTCTTGCAACTCGAATTCGATGCCGCCGAGCAGGACGGCGCCATTGCGCGAGCCTGCCAGCAAGCGCACCGCCGAGTGCGCATCTTTTGACCAGGCCGACGCCTCTTCGGCGTCAGCGGTTACCGAAACACAATCCAGCCCCGCGATTGCGGCGACTGCCAGCAATGCGGGCAGGGGAATGAAAGCATTCATGTGGCGTCTTTAGCGAGCCGGAGCCCGCTACACCATTGAATTGGCTGTGATCCGCCGCCGGACGGTTGATTGACACCGCGGAGGCCCAATATCAGGATGAACGAGAAATAGCTCAAGGTGACTCGCCGATGGAAACTTCACGCGGCAAGCCAAAGCCCCGCGGCGCCCGACGTCCGTCCGCCGATGCGGCGCAGCGCTACCTCTATGGCAACCTGCTGATCGCGATGCCTGAAATGGCGGACCAGAATTTTCAGCGCACGGTGATCTATGTATGTGCCCATAATTCCGGCGGCGCCATGGGCATTATCGTTAACCGGCCGGCGGGCAGCCTGAATTTCCCGGGCCTGCTGGCGCAGCTGAAGATCATCGACAAGTCGGAGCAGATCAGGCTGCCGGAGAGCGCGGGCACGATGAAGGTGCTGCGCGGCGGGCCGGTCGACGAGCAGCGCGGTTTCGTGCTGCATTCCAGCGATTTCTTCATCAAGGATTCGACACTTGAGATCGACGACGGCATCTCGCTGACCGCGACGCTCGATATTCTCAAGGCGATCGCGCACGGCGTCGGCCCGCGCCAGGCGATCTTCGCGCTCGGCTATGCCGGCTGGGGCGCCGGCCAGTTGGAGAGCGAGATCCAGCACAATGGCTGGCTGCATTGCCCTGCCGATCCCGACCTGATCTTCGACGACGATGTCGACACCAAGTATCGCCGGGCGCTGCAGAAGATCGGCATCCATCCCGGCATGCTGTCGAACGAAGCCGGTCACGCCTAAGGGGTAGCTGCCTTACTGCGCCGCCTCGAGCCGCTCTTCCGATAGCAGCCGGCGCGCTGCCTCCGCGCTCATCGGCTCGCCGAAGGCGAAGCCCTGCGCGTACTCGCAACCCAACTGGTAGAGCTCGACCGCGTCTGAATCGCTCTCGGCACCTTCGGCGACGACTTCCATGCCGAGGTCGTGTGCCAGCGCGACAATCGACTTCAGAAGCACCGGCCGGGTGCCGCGATTGGTGGTGCGCACGAACGACTGGTCGATCTTGATGGTATCGAACGGAAAGCGCTGCAGGTAGGCGAGCGAGGAGTGCCCGGTGCCGAAGTCGTCGAGCGACAGCCCGGCGCCAAGCTCCTTGATCCGGTGCAGCATCTGTGCCGCGTGCTCCGGATTTTCCATCACTAGCGATTCCGTCAATTCGAGCTTCAGCGTGCCGCGCGCCACGGCCGCGTGCGACAGCACGGTGCGCAGGTCGTGGATCAGATCGTGCCGCAACAGCTGGCGCGAGGAAATATTGACGCTGGCGAACAGCGAGCTGCGGGAGCGCAATGTCGACTGCCAGCGCGCCAGCTGTTGCGCGGTGCGGTCGAGCACGAAGGTGCCGAGGTCGACGATCAGCCCGATTTCCTCGGCGATCGCGATGAATTCCGACGGCGACATGCGCCCGAGCTTCGGGTGATCCCAGCGCGCCAGCGCCTCGAAGCCGGCAATCGAGCGATCCTCGAGCCGTATGATCGGCTGGTAGAGGATGTTGATCTCCTCGCGCTCCAGCGCGCGGCGCAGCTCGGATTCGATCGTCAGCCGGTCGGTCTTCCGCGACCGCATTGCCGGCTTGTAGACGTCGATGCGGTCGCCGCCGATCCGCTTGGAGTGATACATCGCAAGTTCGGCGTCCTTGATGATCTCTTCGCTCACCGTGGCCTGCGGATCGGACAGCGCGAGCCCGATCGAGGCGGTGAGGAAGATCTCGCGATCGTTGAACGCGATCGGGGCGCGAATGGTCTTGCGGATGGTTTCGGCGAACGCGGTGATGCGCGCGGGATCGGTCTCTGACAGCAGGATCAGCCCGAACTGATCGCCTGACAGACGCGCCAGCGTATCCTGCGGTTTGAGAATGCGCGTCAGCCGGCGCGCCAGCGTCAGCAGGATGGAATCGCCGACCGCGATGCCGACCGAGTCGTTGACCTGCTTGAAGCGGTCGAGGTCGACCACCATCACGGTCGGGCGCAGGTTCGGCGCGCTCTTCGAGAGCAGCGCGATGCCGCTGATGCGGTCGAGGAACAGCTTGCGGTTGGGAAGGCCGGTCAGGTTGTCGTGCACGCTGTCGTGCAGCATGCGCTCTTCGGCATTCTTGAACTCGGTGACGTCGGACAGCGTGCCGATCACGCGCGCGACTTCGCCATCGGAACCGACCACCGGGCGCGCCTTCAGCGAGAACCACATGAAGTGACCGTCGGGCGTGCGCAGCCGGAAGTCCTGGACCAGCCGTCCGCGGCGCTGGTCGAGCACGCTGTCGAGGGCGGCGCGGAAGCGGTCTTGATCCAGCGGATGCAGCACCTCGAGCCACTTCGCCGCCGGGCCTTCGAGCGTGCCGCGGCGCAGGCCCAGCAGACTCTCGGTCTCGGCCGAGGTGAACACCTTGTCGGCGGCGACGTCCCAGTCCCAGATCAAATCGCCGGCGCCGGTCAGTGCCAGCGCGCGGCGTTCCACGTCGGTGACGATGCCTTGCGTGGTGCCGCCGGCGAATGCGTGCTGCATCACCGTGAAGCCGATCAGCATCACGATCAGCACGAGGCCGCCGAGCAGCGCCGGGCCGACGATGTCGTTGGTGACGCTGCCCTCGACCGTCATGCCGGCCGCCACCACCCAGACGCAGAGCAGGAACCAGGTCGGGATCAACAGCACCGCGCGGTCGAAGCCGTGGGTCGAGAGATAGAGGATCAGGAGGAAGCCGAAGACCGCGATCAGCGCCAGCGACAGCCGCGCGATGCCCGACGCCACGGCCGGGTCGAACAGCGCGAGCGCGACCAGCGAGCCAAGGAACACCAGCCAGCCCAGCGTGATGTGCGAGTAGCGCACGTGCCAGCGGTTCAGGTTGAGATAGGCGAACAGGAACACCAGCAGCGTCGCCGACAGGATCGCTTCGCCGGACGCGCGCCAGACCCGCTCGGCGCCGGCCGACATGTCGAACACCTTGCCCCAGAAGCCAAAGTCGACGCCGATGTAGATCAGCACCGCCCAGGCGAGTGCCGCAGCGGCCGGGAACATGATGCTGCCCTTGACCACGAACAGGATCGTCAGCACCAGCGCCAGCAATCCGGCGATGCCGATCACGATGCCCTGGTACAGCGTGAACGAGTTGACCTTGTCCTTGTAGGCGTCGGGCTCCCACAGATAGAGCTGCGGCAGCTTGTCGGTGCGCATCTCCATCACGAAGGTGATGACCGAGCCCGGGTCAAGCGTGACGCGGAAGATGTCGGCGGTGGCGCTGTCCTGCCGCTCCGGCCGATCGCCGGTGGACGGCGTGATGGTTGCGATGCGAGAAGTGCCGAGGTCAGGCCACAGCAGGCCGGAGGAGACCAGGCGATAGTGCGGGGCGACAATCAAACGGTCGAGCTGGTCGTCGGTGTTGTTGGCGAGCGCGAACACCACCCAGGTCTGGCCGCCTTCGCGGGCGCGCACCTCGATGCGGCGGACGATGCCGTCGGTTCCAGGCGCAGTCGAGACCTGGATGCGATCGCCGTCGGACCGCTGTTGTTCCAGAATGCCTGTGAGGTCGATTGCCGGCGCGTCGCCGCGGACACTGACCGCGTCCAGCGCGCGCGCGCTGCCGGCGCCCACGACTGTAAGGCCCGCGATCACCCCGAGATAGATCGCAAGCAGCACGAGGCACTTGAGCAAGCGCAATCTGGACTCCGCGTTAACCGATCCCCCGCGCGGGACCGTCGATCAATGCCACGAAAGCGAAGCCAAACCAAGGGCTTCCCGGCCGTCAGTGCTGCCCGAAACCGCCGCGATTATCTGCAGTTTGCGATCTGTTCTTGAGGGGCGCGCGGCCTGCGGTTCACGTGAGCAACACAATCTTGCCAATATGATGGCTGGATTCCATCCGCGCGTGTGCTTCAGACGCTTTCGCCAGCGGGTAGCTCGAGTTGATCAGCGGCTTGACCTTGCCGTCGCGGAACAAGGGCGACACTTTCGCGTCGAGTTCTGCAGCGATCGCGCCTTTGTCGGCGACGCTGCGGGCGCGCAGCGTCGAGCCGGTGTGCACCAGCCGCTTCAGCATCAATCGCTGGAAGTTCACGGTCGCGGTGGCGCTGCCGAGGAACGCAATCTGCACGATACGGCCGTCGACCGCCGCGGCCTCGTAGTTCTTCTCGATATAGTCGCCGCCGACCATGTCGAGGATCACGTTGGCGCCCGAGCCGCCGGTGAACGCCTTGGTCTCGGCGACAAAATCGCCGGTCTTGTAGTTGACGGCGAGATCGGCGCCGAGCTTGACGCAGGCGTCGCACTTCTCCTGCGAGCCCGCGGTGATGATCACCCTGGCGCCGAACGCCTTGGCGAGTTGGATCGCAGTCGTGCCGATGCCCGACGAGCCGCCGTGGACCAAGAGCGTCTCGCCCGGCTTCAGCGCGCCGCGCTGGAACACATTGTGCCACACGGTGAAGAAGGTCTCGGGTACACAGGCGGCTTCCTTCAGCGGCAGCGCCGGCGGCACCGGCAGCGCGCAAACCTCGGCTGCGGTGCAGTACTCGGCGTAGCCGCCGCCCGGAACCAGCGCCATGATCTTGTCGCCGGTCTTGTAGCGGCTCGTGCCTTCGCCGAGCGCGACAATTTCGCCTGCGATCTCGAGGCCCGGGATGTCGCTCGCGCCGGGCGGTGGCGGATAGAAGCCGCGCCGTTGCGCGACGTCGGGCCGGTTGACGCCGGCGGCTGCAACCTTGACCAGCACCTCGCCCTTTGCCGGCTGCGGAACCGGACGCTGCTCGGGCACCAAAGCTTCAGGTCCGCCGGGTTTTGGAATGCCGACGCAGTTCATGGTCGTGGGGATCGCAGCCATGGTTGGTCCTCGGTCTTTCGTAAAGGGAGCCTCATGCTGTAGAGCATTAGCGCATGTCCCGGAAAAGTGGTGACCGGTTTTCCGACAAGGACATGCGCAAAACTAGCGGCCCCGTGCGGAATTCGAGCTTTGAGGAGCACGCCATGCCCATCGACGAGGACGATCGCCCGCCAAAGAAGGTCGCGCACGAGATCGGGCAGGATCTGGCATTGCTGTCGGTCGAAGAGCTGAACGACCGCATTGACCTGTTGAAGGCCGAGATCGGACGGCTGGAAGGGGCATTGGCCGGCAAGAGGGCCAGCCGCGACGCGGCCGGCAAGTTTTTCAAGACCTGATCGACCCCCAAAGGGGATCGGTTCCCGGGATGGCAAATGTTTTCGGAAAAATTTGAATCGTTTACTTCGAATTAAGCTTTCTCGACCATTACTGGTCGCGTCCAGTTTCTGGACATCGAGTGGCTCCTGTCCACTCTGTTTGACGCCTCCCTGTTATCAACTTTTAGCCGCCGGCAACGGCGGCTTTTTTTTGCCGCACCTTCGCCGCGCAATGTTCGCGAAGGGCCTACCCGCCGGAAACCATATTGCCGGTTTTCATGTTGGGCAGGCTGGACTCTTAACCTCTGCCCGCGCAATGATTTGTTCATCATAACAGGGCCGAACGGCCCGAGAGTACCGTTGCGTGAGGCGTTAACCCATGGCGAACAGGCCTGCGGCCGATGACGGCCTCGTCCTCTTCTCGGAAAAGCTTGCGAGTTCGGCGGCCTTCGCGGCCTTGTTTCGCGAGGGCATGGATCTTGTTGAGGAGACCGCCGGCTACCTCGACGGCGCTGGCCGGGTCGATGCCAAGTCGCTCGATCGCGCAGCGAGCCTTGCCTACGCCACCGAAAGCATGCGGCTGACCACCCGGCTGATGCAACTCGCGTCCTGGCTTTTGCTGCATCGTGCGGTGAAGGAAGGCGAGATGTCGCTCGCTCAGGCGAACCGCGAGAAGGTCAAGGTCAAGCTCACCGCCGCCGATCCGGCCGCGAAGGAAGTCATCGAGCGCTTGCCGGCGACGCTGCAGGAGCTGATCGAGCGCTCGATGGGGCTACAGACCCGCATCCGCCGCCTCAACTCCACCATGCATTCGCCGCAGCCGCCGACAATCTCGGGCAGCCCGCTGGTGTCGCAACTCGACCGGCTGAAGGCCGCGTTCGAAAACCCCCGGCGGTAACCGCAGCAGGGTGCCACCAAAAAGCAAAACGCCCCCGCGAAGTGGGGGCGTTTTCATTCCTGGCTGGGTCGCCAGGCTTACTTCTTCATCAGGCCCGAGAACTTCTTCTGGAAGCGCGACACGCGGCCGCCGCGGTCGACGAGCTGCTGCTGGCCGCCGGTCCAGGCCGGATGCGACTTCGAGTCGATATCGAGGTGGAGGGTGTCGCCCTCCTTGCCGTAGGTCGAGCGCGTCTCGTACTCGCTGCCGTCGGTCATAACGACCTTAATCTTATGATAATTCGGGTGAATTCCTTCTTTCATGACGGCGTCCTTTGGGGCGCGGCGGCGCCCGTATCAGTCTTCAGGTGAGCGGAGTTGGCGGCTCTATAGCCCAAGGATTCCGGCGAAACAAGGCAGTTGGGCGGGGATGGACCCCGCTAAAACACGGACCCGCAGGCCATCACGAACTTGCTAGCGGGAGCGCCGCCCCGTTTGAGCTACAGCAATTTGCACCGCAAATCCCTTGCTATCGAGCCGCAAGCCACCCACGGCCTCGAGGCGATCGAATGACTGTTGCAAATCCGGGCGAAATGGTTCTTGCAGGTGACGTGACCAGCACTGCCCCTCTCGACACGCTTGCCACCGCCACCGATCTGGAGACGACGACCAGGTCCGCTGGCCGGCTGCGGCCGCTACTCGCATTGATGCCTTATGTTGCGCGCTATCGCGGTCGCGCGCTCGTCGCGCTCGTCGCGCTTGTTGTTGCGGCGCTGACCACGCTCGTCGTGCCGGTCGCGATCCGCCGCATCATCGACTTCGGCTTCAGCGCTGACGGCATTGCGCTGATCAACAGCTATTTTGGTGTGATGATCGCGGTCGTGGCGGTGCTCGCACTGGCGAGCGCCGCGCGCTACTACCTTGTCACCACGATCGGCGAGCGCGTTGTTGCCGATCTCCGGAGCGACGTGTTCGCGCACATCACGACGTTGTCGCCGGCGTTCTTCGACCTCACGCGCAGCGGCGAACTGGTCTCGCGGCTCACCGCCGACACCACGCAGATCAAGTCGGCGGTCGGTTCATCCGTCTCGATCGCGCTGCGCAACCTCGTGCTGTTCATCGGCGCTGTCAGCATGATGGTCATCACAAGCCCCAGGCTGTCTGGCTTCGTTCTGGCCGCAATCCCGCTCATCGTCCTGCCATTGATGGCATTCGGCCGCTGGGTGCGCCGGCTGTCGCGTAGCGCGCAGGATACGCTCGCCGATGCCTCCGCCGACGCCTCCGAACTCATCGGCGCGATCCGCATCGTGCAGGCCTTCACCAACGAGAAGCTTGCGACCGCCAAATTCTCCCGCGAGGTGGAGCGCGCCTTCGAGGCTGCGCGCGGCTCGATCACGGCGCGCGCCGTGCTGACCGCGATCATCATCTTCATCGTGTTCGCGAGCGTCGTGCTGATCCTCTGGGTCGGCGCTCACGATGTCTTGACGGGCAACATCACCGCGGGCCGGCTCAGCCAGTTCATTCTGTACGCGGCGTTTGCCGCATCCGGCCTCGGCCAGTTGAGCGAAGTGTGGGGCGAGGTGTCGGCGGCGTCGGGCGCAGCAGAGCGGTTGTTCGAAATCCTGCGGGCGAAACCTGCGATCGCCACGCCTGCCGCGCCGCGGGTGCTGCCGGTACCGGCGCGTGGCGACCTTGAGATCAGGGATGTGCGCTTCGCCTATCCTGCGCGGCCCGAGATCAACGCGCTGGACGGCGTCACGTTAAGCGTGCGCGCCGGCGAGAAGGTCGCGATAGTCGGTCCTTCCGGGGCGGGCAAGAGCACGCTGTTTCACCTCTTGCTGCGGTTCTACGATCCGGGCAGCGGATCGATTGCCTTCGATGGCGTGCCGATCCGTAATGCCGATCTCAAAGCGTTGCGCGAGCGCATCGCGCTGGTACCGCAGGATTCCGTGGTGTTCGCAGCGAGCGCCGCCGATAACATCCGTTTCGGCCAGCCCGATGCCGATGACGCGACTGTGGCCCGCGCGGCGGAGCAGGCGCAGGCCTCCGAATTCATCCGCCGGATGCCGCAAGGGTTTGCCACCCAGCTTGGCGAGCGTGGCGTGACCTTGTCCGGCGGCCAGCGCCAGCGCATCGCGATCGCGCGTGCGATCCTGCGTGATGCCCCGCTGCTGCTTTTGGACGAAGCAACCTCGGCGCTCGACGCGGAGAGCGAGACCCTGGTGCAGACCGCATTGTCCGAGTTGATGCAACACCGCACCACGCTGGTCATCGCGCATCGGCTCGCGACCGTGCTGTCGTGCGACCGCATCATCGTGCTCGACCATGGCAAGGTGGTTGAGGAAGGCACCCACGCCTCCCTCGTCGCGGCGAACGGTCTCTACGCGCGCCTCGCGCGCCTGCAATTCCAGGGAATTTGACCTTGGCTCCTCATCCTGAGAAGTCTGACTGAAAATGGGAAGAGGAAAATCGGGCCTTGTCGCCGAGCTCGTCATGCCGGGCCTCGTGCCGGGCATCCACGTCTTACGAGCATTTCTGCCAGAAAGACTTGGATGGCCGGGACAAGCCCGGCCATGACGGAAAAAGGGATTCACTTTCAAGGTCCTAGAGAAGCCCTGAAATTGCTGGTTGCTTTTTGGGTCAGACTCTGAGGAGCGACGCGCAAGCGTTGCGTCTCGAAGGATGAGGCCACTGCGCGGGCCTCATGGTTCGAGACGGATTGCTTCGCAATCCTCCTCACCATGAGGATCAATGCTACGGCCGCCACACCATCCTTAAAACCTTGCGGCCCGAGGTCGGGTTGACGTCCTCGCCGTCGGCGACGAACGCGTTCTTCTCGTAGAATTTGATCGCGCGGAGATTATCGAGATTGACCAGCAGCGACACGCCGGAAGGTGAGAGGCGCTTCGCCTCATCGAGCAGCAGCTTCGCGAGTGGCGAGCCCCACGCTTCCGGCGCCGCTACGATCTGGTCGAGATAGCCCTTTGCGTCGATCGTTACGAAGCCGGTGAGAGCGGCACCTTCCTCGGCGACAACGACGGTCGCCGCCGGCACAAGCTCCTTGCGCCAGCGCTCCCGCCACCAGTTCAACCGCGCGGTAAAGTCGATGCTTGGGTAAGCGAGCTGCCAGGTCCGCCGCCACAGCTCGATGGCGGCGTCCTCGTCGGCGTCGCGATAGCGGCGCAGCCGGAAACGAGCGCTCATCGTTCCGTCAGCTTCAGCTCGATGCGACGGTTGCGTTGGTAGGCTTCGTCCGTCTTGGCCGGATCGATCGGCTGAAACTCGCCGAATCCTGCAGCAACCAGCCGCTGCGGCGACACCCCCTTGGAGATCAGGTATTGCACGACGGCAATCGCGCGCGCCGATGACAATTCCCAGTTCGACGGAAACTGCGGGCTCGTGATCGGTCGCGAATCGGTATGGCCGTCGACGCGCAGCACCCATGGGAGATCGGCCGGGATCTGGCCGTCGAGGTCGACCAGCGCAGCAGCGACCTGGTCAAGCTCATTGCGCCCTTCGGGCAACAATACGGCTTGACCGGTGTCGAAGAACACCTCCGACTGGAACACGAAGCGATCGCCGACGATGCGGATGTCGGGCCGGTTGCCGAGGATTGCGCGCAGGCGGCCGAAGAATTCCGAGCGATAGCGCGACAGCTCCTGGATACGCTGGGCCAGCGCGACGTTGAGCCGCTGGCCGAGATCGGCGAGCTTGGTCTGCGAATCCTTGTTGTTCTTTTCCGAGGCCTGCAGCGCTTCCTCCAGCGCCGACAGCTGACGGCGCAGCGCCGCGATCTGCTGGTTGAGGATTTCGATCATCGCCTGGGCGCGCGAGGAGATTTGCCGTTCGGATTCCAGCGCCTTTGAGAGCTCGGTGTTTTGCCCAGCGGCATCAGTGCCGGCGCTGACGAGGCCGTCATAGAGCCCCTTGAGCCGGTCGCGCTCGCCTTCCGCCGACGCAAGGCCAGCGCGCATCTGCGACAGCTGGTCCTCGAGGCTGAGTTTGCCGAGCTTCTCCATGGAGAGCAGGTCATTCAGCTGCTCGATCTGTGCGTTCAGCTGCTCGAGCAGCTTGTCCTTCGAGGTGACCTGCTGCGACAGGAAGAACTGCACGACGGTGAACACCGACAGCAGGAACACGATCGCAAGGATCAGTGTCGACAGCGCGTCGACGAAGCCCGGCCAGTAATTGAAGCCGCTATCGCCGCGGCGCGAGCGCCCAAGCGCCATTTAGCTCTTCTCCGGCTGGCGGGCGATGCGCTCGAGCAACTTGCGGATCTCGCGGTTCTGCTCGCCCTGACCGTCCGCCCATTCGCGGATCATCTGCTGCTCGTTGCGCATGTGCTGGACCAGGCCCTGGATGGCGTCGGCAAGGTTCGCCATCGCCACAGTCAATTCGCGTCCCGAGCCGATGCCTTCGACCGCGGTGCGCAGCCGGTCCATCGCCTGGTGCAACTCCGCCGGTACCGCGCCGCCGGCGGGTGCGTCGGACGAATATTCCCGCACCGTCGTCGCGAGCCAGTCCTCGAGGTCGGTATAGAAGCGGTTCTGTGCCTGGCTCGACTGCAGGTCGAGGAACCCGAGCACCAGCGAGCCGGCCAGGCCGAACAGCGAGGACGAGAACGAGATGCCCATGCCACCGAGCGGGGCAGCGAGCCCCTCTTTCAGCGTGTCGAACACGCTTGCCGCGTCGCCGCCGACTTTCAGCCCGTCGATGATCTTGCCGACGGAACCTACGGTCTCGATCAGGCCCCAGAAGGTGCCGAGCAGGCCAAGGAACACCAACAGCCCGGTCATGTAGCGCGAGAGGTCGCGCGCCTCGTCGAGCCGGGTCGCGATCGAATCGAGCAGGTGGCGCATGGTCTGCTGGGTGATCGACATCCGTCCGACGCGGTCACCGAGGATCGCCGCCATCGGCGCCAGCAGCTTTGGCCGGCGGTCGACCACGAGGCCGGGATCGGCAATGCGGAATGAGTTGACCCAGCCGATCTCGGCATAGAGGCGGATCACCTGCTGGAACGCGAAGATGATTCCGATCAAGAGCACCAGCACGATCACCGCGTTCAGCCCGGGATTGGCGAGGAAGGCCTGCCAGATCTGCTTGTACAGCACGACGACCAGCAGCGCGCACAGCGTCAGGAACACCAGCATCCGGAACAGGAAGATGCGGGGCGATGACAGCTTGGCCCGTTCGAGGTCGGCAAGGTAACCGGAGGAGGTCTGCGCCATGTCTGATCGGTGTTCACCGGGTTGGACTGCGTTGAATATGGCACAAGCTTGGCCGCTGAAAAGGTGCGGCAGCCGTTTTCGGAGAGCTTTCCGCGCTGTTTGCGGTGAAACCCCGGGCATGTGACCTGCGTAGGTAACAGCAAGCATTTGCCGGAACCCAAGAATGGCGCTCCCCTATCTCCTTGCCCTGGTCCTGATTGCGCTCGCGCTGTCGGTGCTGCTCGCCATCGCCTGGGCGGTGCAGCAGCGCACCGGCAATTCCGGCTGGGTCGACACCATCTGGACCTTTGCCGTGGGCGGCGTCGGCGCGGCTGCCGCGCTGTGGCCGGTCACGAGCGGCGCGTTGCCGGCGCGGCAAGGGCTGATTGCGGCACTGTCTCTCGTGTGGGCACTACGGCTCGGTTGTCATATCGCGATCCGGACCACCGGCATCACCGATGATCCGCGCTATGCGGCGTTCGCGCAGGAGTGGGGTCCTAATGCGCCGCGCCGAATGTTCATCTTTCTGCAGAACCAGGCGATCGGCTCGATCCCGCTGGTTTTTTCGATTTTTGTGGCCGCGCAGGTGCCCGCAGCGGCGCTTCGCGCGCAGGATTTCATCGGCGTCGCGATCCTTGCGATCGCCATTGTTGGTGAAGCATTGGCCGATTTACAGCTCAAGCGTTTTCGCACCGATCCCGCCAACAAGGGTCGCGTGTGCGACCTCAGCCTGTGGCGCTGGTCGCGCCACCCAAATTACTTCTTCCAGTGGTTTGGCTGGCTCGCTTATCCCGTCATTGCGATCAACGCTGGTTATCCGTGGGGCTTCGCTGCGCTGCTCGCGCCGATCTTCATGTACTGGATCCTGAACTACGTCACGGGCATCCCGCTGCTGGAAGCGCAGATGCTGCGCTCGCGCGGCGACGCCTACCGCGCCTACCAGGCGCACACTTCGAAATTCTTTCCGCTTTCCGCCAACTGCCTGATGGTGTCGCCAGGACGCTATCATGAGCCTGATCGCCCAAACCATTTCCGTTGCCGAACGCATTCCGTTGCCCGACCTCGTCATTCGCAGCGGCGTTCGCACGCTGGTCGGGCGCACCGCAAACAGACTTGCGCAGAGCGACGCCGCCTGCGATGCGGCATTCGCGCGCGCGATGGCGCAACATGCCATCGCTGAAGCGACCGACGTCGCCAACAGCCAGCACTACGAGGTGCCGGCGGCATTCTTCGAACTGGTGCTCGGTCCGAACCGCAAATATTCGTCTTGCTTCTACCGGCATGAGGCGACGACGCTGCGCGAAGCTGAGGAAGAAGCGTTACGCCAGACCGTCGAGCATGCCGGCCTTGGCGACGGGCAGGATATCCTGGAACTCGGCTGCGGCTGGGGCTCGCTGTCGCTGTGGATGGCGCGGCGGTTTCCAAACGCGCGTATCGTTTCGGTGTCGAACTCGCAGTCGCAGCGGCAGTTCATCGAGGCGCAGGCCGCCGCGCGGGGCTTGCGAAATCTCCTCGTGATCACCGAGGACATGAACGTGTTCGCGCCGAACCGGACTTTCGACCGCCGGCTTTTCGACCGTATCGTATCGGTCGAGATGTTCGAGCACATGATGAACTGGCGCGCGTTACTGTTGCGGGCACGGTCGTGGTTGAAACCCGATGGGCGTTTGTTCCTGCACATCTTCACCCATCGTGCCGGCGCCTACCTGTTCGATCGCGCCGACAAGGAAGACTGGATCGCCCAGCACTTCTTCACCGGCGGAGTGATGCCGAGCCACCAGTTGATCCGGCAATATGCTGATCTGTTCAGCGTCGCGCGCGAATGGCGCTGGAGCGGGACCCACTATGAGCGCACCGCGCGCGACTGGCTGAAGAATTTCGACGCCAATCACGACGAGATCGGCAAGATCCTCAAGCCGGTTTACGGCGATGAACTGTCGATCTGGATGCGCCGCTGGCGCTGGTTCTTCCTCGCCACCGCTGGCCTGTTCGGCCACGCCGCCGGCAACGAATGGGGCGTCAGCCACTATTTGCTGAAGGCGAGTTGAGCTTTTGCCTGTAGGATGGGTCGCTTCGTTCAACCCATCCTGCGTGCTGAAGAGACGATGCGGATCGCGCTGCTGTCGGACATCCACGGGAACGACGTGGCCTTTGGCGCTGTCCTCAAGGACATAACGAGGCGCGGTGTCGATCAAATTTTTTTCCTGGGAGACGTAGCCACGTTAGGACCAAATCCCCAAAGCACCGTTGAACTTTTCTTCGAGTTGAATTGCTCGTGTATCATGGGAAATCATGATGCCTTCTTATTGGAGCCGAGGCTGGTCGAGGCCTACACGAAAGCGCCGCTTATTATCGAAGCTATCGGTTGGTGCAGAGAACAGCTCTCAAATGAGAGCCTCGACTTTCTTGCAGGCTTCCACTCCAGTTTGGAGATTCCCCTTGGGGCGAATTCGAAGCTCCTGCTCTACCACGGGTCTCCCCGTTCAAACGTGGAGGAAATCCTCGCAACAACTCCGCCGGAGCAATTGGAGGTCCTTCTCGATGGACAGCATGCGACCGTGATGGCCGGCGGGCACACTCATCTGCAGATGTTGCGACAGCATCGAGGGGGTCTTTTGTTGAACGCTGGCAGTGTTGGTCAGCCGTTCAAAGAGTATGTTGCCGGGGGACGTCCAACGATTCTCGCGCATGCGGAATATGCAGTGGTTGAAGAGGCAGGGGGCGTTATCAGCGCCGCCCTTTATCGCGTGCCGCTTGACAAAGGTGCGTTGCAAAGCAGCGTGGCCAAGACCGGAAACCCCCTGCGCGACTGGCTGCTTCAACAATATGCCTGACGTCTATCGCTAAATTCCCTCAATTCCCGATCGGCTTCAGTGCCGCAAGAATCTCGCGATGGATGTAGTCGTTGCCGGCAACGATGTTGCCGGTAGCGAAGATGTCGTTACCGCCCGCGAAATCGCTGACGAAGCCGCCGGCCTCGCGCACCAGGATCATGCCGGCCGCCATGTCCCAGGCGCCGAGATTGCGCTCCCAAAAGCCGTCGAAACGGCCGGCCGCGACCCAGGCGAGATCGAGCGTCGCTGCTCCGAAGCGGCGCAGCCCGGCGACCTTCGGCTGCAGCACCGCCATCTCTTTTGTCGCCGTCTCGAAGCTGCCACGCCCGAGATGCGGCAGGCCGCAGGCGATCACCGCTTCGTTCAGTTTCTTGCGGCCCGCCACGCGCAGGCGTTGGTCGTTGAGGAACGCGCCCTTGCCCTTCTCGGCGAGGAAGAGATCGTCATTGGCGGGATTGTAGACGACCCCGGCGACGATGGTGTCCTCGCGCTTCAGCGCGATCGAGACCGCAAAGTGCGGCATGCCATGCAGGAAGTTGGTGGTGCCGTCGAGCGGATCGACGATCCAGACGTGGCTCTTGTCGGTACCCTCCCGCATGCCGCCTTCTTCGCCGAGGAAGCCGTAGCCCGGTCGCGCCTTGGCGAGCTCGCTGTAGACGGCCTCTTCGGCGCGCTTGTCGGCGATGGTGACGAAATTCGCCGGCCCCTTCAGCGACACCTGCAGGTTCTCGACCTCGCCGAGGTCGCGCTTCAGCCCGCGGCCGGCGCGCCGCGCGGCCTTGATCATGACGTTGAGAAGCGCGGAGTGAAGCATGGCGGTCGCTTGCGTGCGGATGGGTTGAGTTCAAGAGGACGCGAGCGGTCTGCCCTGTCGGTGCGGGCACGTCAAGCAGTTGGGCTCAATTCAATCATTTGCCGGTGAGCCAGTGCTGCACCTCGGCTTGCGCCTTGGCGCGGCTTTCCGCGCTCATCGGCGCGAACATGGCGTCGAGTTCGGGATCGCTGGCGCCATTTTGCTTCGAGATCAGGTGCCATTTCAGCGCCTCGACCATATCCTTCGGCGCGCCGACGCCGGTGGCAAGCACGCGGGCCAAGCGGTTCTGCGCGATCGGGCTGCCCTGCCGCGCCGCCTTCTGCAGCAGCGCCACGGCAGCGGCCTGATCCTTGTCGGTACCGGTGCCGTTGAACAGCGCGATCGCGTATTCGACTTCGGCGTCGAGATAGTCGGCTTGCGATGCGGCCTTCAGCCAGCGCGCCGCCTCGGTCGGATTCTTGTCGCCGACGCGGCCTTCCTTGTAGAACGTCGCCAGCGCGTATTGGGCCTCGGGCACGCCGGCTTCCGCGGCCTGCTGCAGCAGCTCGACCGCGCGCTTCAGATCCTGCGGAAATACCTGGCCCTCGATGTACAGCAGCGCGAGATTGTAGGCGGCGAGCGGATTGCCGAGCTTGGCGGAGAACGCCAGCAGTTTGGCCGCGGTCTCGCGATCCTTCGGCGTGCCGCGTCCGGCCATCGTCATCATGGCAAGCGCCAGCATCGCCTCGCGGTCGCCGCGGTCGGCGGCGTTCTTGTACCAGATCACCGCCTTCTGATCGTCCCGGTTGACGCCTTCGCCATTGGCATAGAGTTCGCCGAGCAATGTCATCGCCTTTGGATCGGCGCGCTGCTCGGCGCGCTGAGTTGCGATCTTGAAGGCGTTGCCGTATTCGCCGCGCTGGAACGCGCCGTAGGCGAGGTCGACATTCGGATCGTCGGGCGGCAGCGTGTCGGCAGGCGCGCCGGTGTAGCCGAGTGGCGGCGATGAGGTCGCTGGAGCAGATTTGGCGTTCGTCTTGCTGCTCGCGGATTTTGCAGGCGAGTCGGCCTTTGCGCTGTCCTTCTTCGGCGCCGGTTGTTTTGCCGCGCTGCTCTTGGGCTGTGTTTTCGGCTGGCCCGGCGGGGTTAGCGAAAGTTGTGCGTTCGCCATCGAAGCCGCAAGCACGCAGGCCGCACCCGCAGTCAGCAAACGTCGCATGGTCGTCGACGCCGTCACGTCTGCCGCTCGGGAACCGGCGAGATCACGCCTTCCGCAATTGCCGCCATCGCATCGGTCAGCGCGACAGTCACACCGCGCGGGTCATTCCACACCGCATCATCAAGCAGAACGAAATCCGCGCCGGCGGCGGCGAGCGCGCCGACCTCGCCAAGTATCGCGGCATAGCCGACGCAGGGCGGCTCGAACACTTCAGCCCACCATTGCACGCGCTCCACGATGGCCTCGAGCCTGGGCCGCTGGCCATGCTGGTCGACTTCGCCGAACAGCACATAATCAGCGCCGGCTTCACCTGATGTCATCGCGTCGTGGCGTGAATGAAGGCCACCGGCCCCGACGATGCGATCCGGCTTCAGTGCGGTCAGTGCCTCGCTCAACGCGTCCATGCCGTCGACATGGGCGCCATCGGCGCCGGCGCGCGCCACGATGTCGACATGGCCGTCGAGCAGCAATGCCGCGCCGCGCTCCTGAACCAGCGCCGCCAGCGGCTTGATCCGCTTGATCAGGCTGCGGTCGTCGCCGGGTGCAAGCCGCAGCAGAACGGCAGCGATATCGGCGGCGCCGAGCGCCTCGGTCAGCCTGGGCTCAAAGGCAGCGCCATCGGCGAGCGTCGGCGTCGCCAGATAGATGCGGGGCAAGGGCCGTTGTGGCGGGGTCGTCTTGGCAGCCATGGTCTTATTGTAACATCATCCGAACCGGAGGAGGACGCGTCAGATGGTCGTTCGCCCGATCGAGGAGGCCGATGTTGCGGCCGCAACCGGTCTGCTCGCGCAATTGGGCTATCCCATGTCGGGGGCGGAGGTCACCCGCCGGCTGGCGATCGTGCGCGCGGCGCACGGCCACCGCGTCTGGGTCACCGACGACGGCGGGCAGGTGGTCGGCCTGCTGCATGCCTTCTTTCGCCCGGCGCTGGAGAAACCGCCGGAAGTCGTCGTCGAGGCGCTGGTGGTTAACGCCTCGCGCCGATCGCAGGGGATCGGCGAGCGACTGATGCACGTTGTCGAGCAGTGGGCGCGCGAGAGCGGCAGCGCGACGGTGTCGCTTTATTCCGGTGTGCAACGCACCGATACCCATCGCTTCTACGAGCGGCTCGGTTACGCCAAGAGCGGCACGTCGCACCTGATGCGGAAGGTGCTCGCGTAAGCCCCGGTTTGTCATGGCCGGGCTTGTCCCGGCCATCTCGATCATGCGCGCACTGCTTCTCTAAGCGGGATGCCCGGCGCGAGGCCGGGCATGACAAACGTAACGCTCTCGACGTATTGCGTGCTCTACGCCGCCTTCTTCTCGAGGTCCTGTTTCCACTGGCCGATCGAGGCGAGGCCGTTCATCTGCGCGCGGTGGGTGAAGGCGCGCTGTGCGGCGGCGACGTTGTCGGCCTTGCCCGACCAAGCCTTCTGCGGCGCTGCCTGCAGCGCGCGGCCGTAGGAGAAGGTCAGATTCCACGGCAGGCCGCCGATCTTGTTCATCGCATCGAGATGCGCGGTCGCCTCTTCATCGGACTGGCCGCCCGAGAGGAACGCGATGCCCGGTACGGCGCCTGGCACGCACGCCTTGAGCAGCTTCACGGTCTTCTCGGCGACCTCGGCAACACCGGCCTGCTTTCCGCACTTCTTGCCCGAGATCGCCATGTTCGGCTTGAGCACCATGCCCTCGAGTTCGACGTTCTGGTAGTATAGTTCCTGGAACGTCTGCTTCAGCACCCACTCGGTGACGTCGTAGCAGCGATCGATGTCGTGATCGCCGTCCATCAGCACCTCGGGCTCGACGATCGGCACGATCTGCGCCTGCTGGCACAGCGCGGCATAACGCGCGAGCGCGTGCGCATTGGTGTGGATCGCCGTGTAGCTTGGGATCTTCGGCCCGATATCGATCACCGCACGCCATTTCGCAAAGCGCGCGCCGCGCTCGTAATATTTCTTCAAGCCGGTCGGCGAGCTTGTCGAGCCCGACCGTGATCAGTTCACCGGGACAGCCGGGCAGCGTCTTGCGTGCCTTCGTCGACCTTGATGCCGGGGATCGAGCCGGCCTGCTCGATCAGCTTGACCAGCGGCGTGCCGTCCTTGGCGTTCTGCCAGATCGTCTCGTCATAGAGGATGACGCCGGAAATGTTCTTCTTCATCGCGTCGGTCGAGCGGAACAACAGCTCGCGATAAGCGCGCCGATTGTCTTCCGTCGATTCCACCCCGATCGCATCGAACCGCTTCTTGATCGTGCCCGAGGACTCGTCCGCGGCAAGGATGCCCTTGCCCGGTGCGACCATGGCTTTAGCGATTTTGTTGAGCTCGGCGAGATTCATTTGTGGCGTCTCCCTGCAATCATGATCCGGCCGTTCCGCTTAACCGTTGGTCCGGCAAATTCGTTGCCTTTTATAACGCCGCCTTCCCAGCTGGGAAGGCCGCCGCACCAGCGATTCCCGGCAAATTTGCCGGCAGTAAACGGCAATTACTTCTTCAGCACCTCGACGCCCGGCAACGGCTTGCCTTCCATCCATTCGAGGAACGCGCCGCCGGCGGTCGAAACGTAGGTGAATTTCTGAGCCACGCCGGCCTGGTTCAGCGCCGCGACGGTGTCGCCGCCACCGGCGACCGAGACCAGCTTGCCGGCTTTGGTGCGTTCGGCGGCGTATTTGGCGGCCGCAACGGTTCCCTTGTCGAACGGATTCAGCTCGAACGCGCCGACCGGGCCGTTCCACACCAGCGTCGCGGCATCGTCCATCGCCGCCTTGACGCGCTCGATCGATTGCGGGCCGATGTCGAGGATCATGCCGTCGGCGGGAATCGCGTCGAGCCCGTAGGCATGCGACGGCGCATTGGCTTCGAAGTGATACGCAACGACCGCGTCGACCGGGAGGATGATCGCGCAATTGGCCTTCTCGGCCTTGGCGACGATGCGCAACACGGTCGGCGCCATCTCCTTCTCGGCGAGCGACTTGCCGATCTTGACGCCCTCGCGCATGCAGGAAGGTGTTGGCCATGCCGCCGCCGATCACCAGCGCGTCCACCCTGGTGACCAGGTTTTCGAGCAGCTCCAGCTTGGTCGAAACTTTGGCACCGCCGACGATCGCAATCACCGGCTTCTTCGGATTGCCGAGCGCCTTGTCGAGCGCTTCGAGTTCGGCCTGCATGGTGCGACCGGCGTAAGCTGGCAGCTTGTGGCCGAGGCCTTCGGTCGAGGCGTGGGCGCGGTGCGCCGCCGAGAACGCGTCGTTGACCCAGATGTCGCCAAGCTTGGCTAGCTGATCGACGAAAGCCTTGTCGTTCTTTTCTTCCTGCGGATGGAAACGGGTGTTCTCGAGGCAGAGCACGTCGCCGTCCTTCATCGCGGCGACCGCCTTCTCGGCCACTTCGCCGACGCAGTCGTCGGCAAACGCGACCGGGCGCTTGATCACCTGTGAGACGACCGCAGCCACCGGCTTCAGCGACTCCTTCGGATCACGCCCTTTCGGCCGCCCGAAATGCGCAAGCAGGATGACTTTCGCACCTTTGCCGGCGAGTTCGTTGATGGTTGGTGCGACCCGCTCGATGCGGGTGAGGTCGGTAACCTTGCCATTTTCCATCGGCACGTTGAGGTCGACGCGCAACAGCACGCGTTTGCCCTTCACGTCGACGTCGTCGAGGGTACGGAATGTTTTTGGCATCGAAGATACTCGTCGAGGCGAGGTCACGGGCACATCCTTCGAGACGCGCTTCGCGCTCCTCAGGATCGAGGTGAGAGTCAGACGGCACATCATCTCCTCATCCTGAGGAGCCCTGCGTAGCGCTCTTGCGCGAAGCAGGGCGTCTCGAAGGATGAGGCCGAGGCCTAAGCCTAAAGTTCAGAGCAGCTTGCCCATCGCCACGGCGGTGTCCGCCATGCGGTTGGAGAAGCCCCACTCGTTGTCGTACCAGGACAAGACGCGCACCAGCGTGCCGCCCTGCACCTTGGTCTGGTCCATCGCGAAGGTCGCGGAATGACCGTCGTGGTTGAAGTCGATCGAGACGTTGGGCTGCGTGGTGTAGCCGAGGATGCCCTTGAGTTGCTGCTCGGCGGCGCGCTTCATCGCCTCGTTGATTTCCTTCGGATCGGTCTTCCTCTTGGCGACGATCTTGAGGTCGACCACTGAGACGTTCGGCGTCGGCACGCGGATCGCGGTGCCGTCGAGCTTGCCGTTGAGCTCGGGCAGCACGAGGCCGATCGCCTTGGCGGCTCCGGTCGAGGTCGGGATCATCGACAATGCCGCCGCGCGGCCGCGGTAGAGATCCTTGTGCATGGTGTCGAGCGTCGGTTGGTCGCCGGTATAGGCATGGATCGTGGTCATGAAGCCGGTCTCGATGCCGACCGTGTCGTTCAGCACCTTGGCGACCGGCGCCAGGCAGTTCGTCGTGCAGGAGCCGTTCGAGACCACCTTGTGGTCGCTGGTCAGCTTGTCGTGGTTGACGCCGAACACCACGGTCATGTCGACGCCGTCGGCCGGCGCCGAGATCAGCACTCGCTTGGCGCCGGCGGTCAGGTGCGCCGCGGCCTGGGTCTTCGAGGTAAAGATGCCCGTGCACTCGAGCGCGATGTCGACGCCAAGTTCCTTCCACGGCAGCTTGGCCGGGTCACGCTCGGCGGTGATCTTGATGGTCCCGTTACCGAGGCTGATGCTGTCGCCCTTGACGGTCACTTCGCCGGGAAAGCGGCCGTGGACGCTGTCGAAGCGCAACAGATGCGCGTTGGTTTCGACCGGACCGAGGTCGTTCGCGGCGACCACTTCGATGTCCTTGCGTCCGCTTTCATAGATGGCGCGCAGGATGTTACGGCCGATGCGGCCGAAGCCGTTGATGCCGACCCGGATAGCCATAGCTGTTCTCCTTCAAAAGCTTGAACCCTTCCTGCGGCGGCGCGGGCCATCGCTGGAAGGCTGGTCTGCACGTCGCCCGGTTCATCCAGGCGAGCTCGGAAAATGTGCTGACGTGCTAACCTTTTTTGCAGTCCGGCTCAACCGCCGGAACCGGCACCCAGCGCTGCATTAACCACGGCCTCGGGGGTAATTCCGAAGTGATGGTAAAGGTCCTTGGCCGGCGCGCTGGCGCCGAAGGATGACATCCCGATGAATACGCCGTCGGAGCCGATCACCGCATCCCAGCCTTGGCGGACGGCGGCTTCCACGGCGATCTTGACCGGCGCATCGCCGATCAGCGCCTTGCGCTCACTGGCCGGCAATTCCAGCAGCAGGTCGAGGCACGGCACCGAGACCACGCGCGCCGCAACACCCTTGGCCGCGAGCTGCTTCTGCGCCTCGACCGCGATCGAGACTTCCGAGCCCGTGGCGAAGATCGAAACTTTCGCAACACCATTGGCGGGTGAAATTTCATACGCACCCTTGGCGCAGCGATTGCCTGCATCCCTGGTAAGGCGCAGCTGCGGCAGGTTCTGACGGGTCAGCGCCAGCACGCTCGGCCGGTCTTTCGCCCGCAGGGCAAGCTCCCAGCACTCCAGCGTCTCGACCGTGTCGCAAGGCCGGAACACGTTGACGTTCGGCATGGCGCGCAGCGCAGCGAGATGCTCAACTGGCTGGTGGGTCGGGCCGTCTTCGCCGAGCCCGATCGAGTCGTGGGTCAGTACGTGGATCACGCGCTCGCCCATCAGCGCCGCAAGCCGCAGCGCCGGGCGGAGATAATCCGAGAACACCAGGAACGTGCCGGAGTAGGGGATGACGCCGCCGTGCAGCGCCATGCCGTTCATCGCCGCGGCCATGCCATGCTCGCGGATGCCGTAGTGCACGAATCGCCCGGCGTAATTGTTGGCCGACATCGCGGCCATGCCTTTTGGCCGTGTGTTGTTGGAGCCGGTCAGGTCGGCCGAGCCGCCAACCATTTCCGGTACCGCCGGCGCCAGTCCCTCGAGCGCCAGCTCGGACGCCGCGCGCGTCGCAATGTCCTTTTTCTCCGCGGCAAGCTTGTCCTTCATGGCCGCGACCGCGTCGGCGAGCGCTTGCGCAGGCAGCTCGCCGCGGATGCGGCGCTCGAACTCTGCGCGCGTTGCCGCGTCCTTCGCCGCCAGCCGCTTGCCCCACGCCTCGCGCAAACCCTTGCCACGGCTGCCGGCGGCGCGCCACGCGCTCAAAATATCGGCAGGCACTTCGAACGGCGGAGCGTCCCAGCCGAGTTTTTTCCGCGCGCCGGCAATCTCGTCGGCGCCGAGCGGCGAGCCGTGCGATTTTTCGGAGCCCGCCTTTGTAGGTGCGCCATAGGCGATCGTGGTCTTGCAGGCGATCAGGCTCGGTCGATCGGATTTTTGGGCGCGCGTGATCGCAGCTGATATCGCCGCAGGATCGTGACCGTCGATCCGCTCTGCCGCCCAGCCGGTGGCCTCGAAACGTTTCACCTGGTCGACGCTGTCGGCAAGCGACAGCGGCCCGTCGATCGAGATGCCGTTGTCGTCGAACAGCACGATCAGCCGGTTGAGCTTGAGATGGCCGGCAAGCGCGATCGCCTCCTGCGAGACGCCTTCCATCAGGTCGCCGTCGGAGGCCAGCACGAAGGTGTGGTGGTCGACGAGATCACCGCCGAAGGTTGCAGCGACGTGGCGCTCGGCCATCGCCATGCCGACCGCGGTGGCGATGCCCTGCCCGAGCGGGCCGGTCGTGGTCTCGACACCAGGGGTGTGAAAATTCTCCGGATGCCCCGGCGTAATCGAGCCGAGCTGGCGGAAACGCTTGATCTCTTCGATCGTCATCGGCCCGGTGCCGGTGAGATAGAGCAGGGCGTAGAGCAGCATCGAACCATGCCCCGCCGAGAGCACAAATCGGTCGCGATCCGGCCATTTGGGATCGGCAGCATCGAATTTCAGGAACTGGGTGAACAGCACGGTCGCGACATCAGCGGCGCCCATCGGCAGACCGGGGTGACCCGATTTGGCCTGCTCGACCGCGTCCATCGCCAGCGCGCGAATGGCGTTCGCCATTTTGGAATGTTCGATTGCCATTGCGACGGCATCTCCGCTGTCGAGGGGTTTGCGAAGGGGGCTTGCAGGGGACATGACGGCCTCATCGGCGCTCGTGACGTCAGTTTGGCGGTGCTTAGCATCGGCATCCCTTGAGTTCAAGCGCACGCGCACAAGGGCTGCAACAAGGTGGTGCATAGGTTGTGCTCGGCCTTGCGGCGGCTCTTGCCCGAACCTCGAATCTGACGCGAGATATCGTGCTAAATACCTGCTGAGTTGGTCCTTTTGCGACTTCTGCCCGGGGACAAGGAACTTCGATGGGCGCGCTGCCGAATCCTGTGCGTAAGGAGAGCAATCTGATCGAGACGGCAACCATGCGGTTGTCGGCGGCGCTCGACGCATTGGAATTGGCGATCGAGCAGCGGCGCGAGGCGGATCGCGAGGTCGAAGGCCACGCCGCCCGCGTCCATGCCTTTGGCGTCGATCGTTCGCGGCTTGCCGACGAGCTCGATCGCACCCAGGCACACGCTCAGGCGCTGGAGCAATCGAACCGCGAGATTGCGGCGCGGCTCGATGCGGCGATCGGCACCATTCGCAGCGTGCTTGAGAGCGAACAGGGCGCAGAGGGTGGGTCAGGGGGATGAACTTCGTCAATGTCACGATCGGCGGCCGGCAGTACCGGCTTGCCTGCGAGGCGGGTCAGGAACAGCGGCTGACCAAGCTCGCAACCAATCTCGAGGATCTGGTCGGCCAGTTGCGCGGAAAATTCGGCGAGGTCGGCGATCAGCGCCTCATCGTCATGGCGGCACTGACGCTTGCCGACGAACTCTACGACGCGAGGCAGAAGATCCATCGCCTCGAATCCGATGTCACCGAGATGATCGATGCGCGCGCCACGTACGTCGAGCGGTCGAAGGTGACGCAGGAGGCCGTTGCCGCCGCGCTCGATGCCGCCTCCGAGCGCATCGAGAAGATGACCCAGGTGCTGAACCGTCCAGTCGGCGGCGGCATCGCGCTGGGGTGAGGCGCGGTGTCGAGGTCGAATTGCGACCTCTCTTCACCGCTCGTCCCCGCGGACGCGGGGACCCAGTTTTGCCAAGTAATTGAGGCTCGTCCCAACCGCTCCTGGATTCCCGCTTTCGCGGGAATGAGCGGAGATTAAGAGTCATCGCGCGTCAGCGACGCAGCGCAAACGCGGTTGCCACCAGGCCGATCGCCGTAAAGCCGGCGCCCGCGAAGAACGTGGCCGCAGGGCCGATCATCTGCCACAACGCACCGGCGATCAGGCTCGCGAGCAATAGCGCAATGCCGCTGACGAAGTTGAAGACGCCGAACGCGGTGGCGCGCAGGTTTGCCGGTGCCTCGTCGGCGACCAGTGCTGACAGCAGGCCCTGGGTCAGGCCCATATGCAGGCCCCACAGCGCGACGCCTGCCATGACGACGAGAACGTTCGGTGCGAACGCGAGCACGATGTCGGCTGCGATCAGGACCGCGAAGCCGGCCGTCAGCATCAGCCTGCGGTCGACCCGGTCGGACAGCGCGCCGAGCGGATAGGCGGACAATGAATACACCACGTTCATCACCACCAGCACCAGCGGCGCCAGCGCGAGCGCCAGGCCCTTGTCCTGTGCGCGCAGGATCAGGAACGCCTCGCTGAAGCGCGCCAGCGTCAGCATCGCGCCGATGCCGACCACGATCCAGAAGAAGCGGTCAATGCCTTTGAGGTCACCGAGCCTGAGCGGGGCCTCGGCGGTCGTTGCCGCGCGCGGCGGCTCGCGCACGCCGGCGATCAGAATCACGACCGATAACACGCCGGGAATCATGGCGAGCCAAAACACCAGCCGGAAATTGTCGTTGAGCGCGGCCATCAGGCCGATCGCTATCAGGGGCCCGGCGACTGCGCCAACGGTGTCGAGCGCCTGGCGCAAGCCATAGGCTGCGCCGCGCAAGCCTGCCGGGATCAGGTCACCGATCATCGCGTCGCGCGGCGCGTCGCGGATGCCCTTGCCGATGCGGTCGGAGAATCGTGCGGCAAGCACGAGCGACGACGTTGACGCGACGGCAAATAGCGGTTTTGACAGCGCGGCGAGCGAGTAGCCGATGACGGTGAGCACCTTGCGTTGGCCGAGCTTGTCGCTGAGCCAGCCCGAGAACAGTTTTGAGATCGATGCGGTGGCTTCGCCGATGCCTTCGATGAAGCCCACCATCTCGGTGCTGGCGCCGAGCACGGTGGTGAGAAACACCGGCAGCAGGCCGTGGACCATCTCCGACGAAATATCCATGAACAGGCTGACAAAGCCGAGTGCCCAGATGCTGCCGGGCAATCGGGCGACCGATGATTTTGGCCCGTTCGGGGCGGATTGTACGCTCATGGTCCCTTGATCCTACGCCATGACCGGAAAAAACGAACCTTGGTCGGCGCTGGCGGCTGAGAAAAACATGCCTCAGAATTGATCCGACGGATTATGCTGAGCCGAAGACGTCGAATGCCCTTTTGAACAGAGAGAAAAATTGATGAGCGCGGAAGACGACAAGTGGGCGAAGCGGCTGTTCCTCGAGGCGCGGACGCACAACGGCTGGAAGGAGCAGAAGATCAGCGACGACACGCTGAAGCAGCTTTTCGCGCTGACCAGGATGGGGCCGACCTCGGCGAACTGCTCGCCCGCGCGATTCGTCTTCGTGCGCAGCAAGGAGGGCAAGGAGAAACTGCGGCCGGCGCTGTCGGAGGGTAATCTCGACAAGACCATCAAGGCGCCGGTCACCGTGATCGTTGGTTACGACGAGCGGTTCTACGATCAGCTACCAAAATTGTTTCCGCACACCGACGCCAGGGGCTGGTTCACCAGTAGCGCTGAGCTGGCGCATGAAACCGCCTTCCGCAACGGCACCCTGCAGGGTGCCTACCTCATCATGGCGGCGCGCATGCTCGGGATCGATACCGGGCCGATGTCCGGCTTCGACAAGAAGATTGTCGACGACGCTTTCTTCGCCGGAACGAATATCAAGTCGAATTTCCTGATCAATCTCGGCATCGGCGATCCCGCGGCATTGTTCCCGCGCTCGCCGCGCTTCGAGTTCGACGAGGCCTGCCGGCTGGCCTGACAGAGATAGTGTGCGAGCCGGGTAGCGCTCGCTCCCGATCGTCGCTACATTGGTTGGGCGAAGCTGCGGGGTGCGTCAGGAGACATTATCCCCGGGGCCTTATCGATCCTTCAGGGAGCTGTCCCTGGCCGGGCCCGTGGGCCCGGGCACACGGCGCCCACCTACTTTCGTAGGGAACCCGGGATCGAGCGCTCCAACGGCCACTGTGGCTTCGCACTTTCCTTTTTCCGTTACGAGCCCGCCGGCAGTGCGGACGCCGCCACGCGCCGCGTGCTGCGCAGTTCGCCAAGGATGTCTGTTATCACCGCGCCGAGCACCAGCGCGCCGCCGATCAGTTGATGCGGCGCCGGCACCTCGCCAAACGCAAGAAAAATCCAGAACGGCATCAGCGGCGTCTCCAGCGTCGCGATCAGCGCAGCCTGTCCTGACGGCAACAGCCGCGAGCCGACGATAAACAACGTCAGCCCGATCGCGATCTGAAAGCCGAAACCGACAAAGAGAAAAAGATCATGCGGCGTCACGCTCGTGATTTGTTGCGCGAAGGGAATGCTGACCACGCTGCCGAGCAGGCTCGACAGCGCGGACGCCGCCGCCATCGGCGTCTCGCGATGGTGGCGCACGACCACCGTCATCGCCGCGATCGCGATCGTCATCAGCGCGGCGAGCACAATGCCGCGGATGTTGGCGCCGCCATGGGCGCCGCCGACGATGATCGCGACACCTGCGAGCGCCACCGCACTTGCGATCAGGGTGCGCCGGCGTGAGGCTTCTTTCAGGAAGATCCAGGCCAGCGCCGCGGTGACGAACGGTCCCGTCGCGTTGATCACGGCAACATTTGCCGTGCTGGTATATTGCAGGGCCGGCACGAACACCGTCATGCCGAGCGTCGATAAGGCGGCGACGGCAATGCCACGCGTGCCGAGGTGACGCAGGTCTGCGAACATAGCGCGGCCCTGCATCGCAAACAGGCACAGCATGATCAGCGCGGTGCCGAATACGCCGCGCCAGAACAGGATGGTCCAGGAATCGTAGTGCAGCACGCGGACGAAATAGGGCGCGGTGCTCCACGCCGTTGCCGCGAGCACGACCAGCAGCATCGCAGTATTTCTTTGGGCGTGCGCACCGGCCATTCTCGTCTCGCCGTTTCGGCGACAGGTCGCCGCCGTCACCGCGCAACGTGAGGGCTGCGTGTGTCAACCCATGTCAACATCGTCGTACGGAGACGCGCGACCTCGGCCGATCACGGCGCGTCCGGGATCCACTTGTTGCGCGGTGAATTGTTCGGTCCCCAGGCGCGTGGCCGTTGCGGGCGGAATTCGTGCCACGGCTTCGGGTCGTAATAGCCGAGCTCCTCATCGAGCATCTGGTCCATCTCGGCATACAGCTCGATCATCAGCCCGTCCGGATTGTGATGGTAGGACGCGCAGTTATGGCCGATGGTGTGCCGCGCCGGTCCCCAGGCCAGCGGATGATTGTTGCGCACGAGAATGTCGGAGGCGCGCACCAACTCCGGGAAATCCTTCACCTCGAACGCAAGGTGATGCAGCTTTTGCTCGCCCTTGAAGAAATTGACGGTGTGATGATCGGTCGAGCAGCGCAGGAACATCGCCGCGCCCTCGCGCCAGTCGGATTTCTTGAACCCCAGCGCGCCGACGTAGAACTGCGAGATCGCATCGACCGACGGCATCGAGTAGGCGACATGGCCAAGCTTGAGCGGGCTGATGCCGGCTTCGCCTGAAGTTCCCTCGGCAAAGCGGAACGCATTGAACAGCTCGATCTCGGTTCCCTTCGGGTCCTTGAACGCGAGCACGCGGTCGACGCCGGGCGTGCGCCCGGGCCGGACCACGGCGTTGATGCCGGCGCGCTCCAAATCACTCTTCGCCTCCTCGAGCGACATCCGCGGCGATATCTCGAACGCCAATCCCTTGAGCCCGGCGTGCTCGCCGCGCTCCAGCACCACGCATTCGAGGCCGTGCTGGGTCGCGAGCACGGCGCGCGCGGCGTCGCTGAATTCGCGGTGGAGACCGAGCACGCTCTCGAAATAGCGCGCCTGCCTGTCGACATCGGTCGTGGACAGCACTGCATAGGCAAGTCGACGGGACTGGATCATGCGCGACCTCCATTGTCTCGGTCTTGGCTCTCGCGACCGTTGGCGTTCAGTCTAGAGCATGTATTAGAAAAGTGGAGAGCGGTTTGAAACTCCGTCGCAGGCGGGCGGCCCGTTTGAGCGCTGCCTCACCAGCCGAATCGGCTGGATTGCGGGCAGGTGGGCAAGCCAGCGCCGCTTTGTCATCGCCCGCCGCGTGGCCTATGATGCCGCGCATGTCGGTCACACTCGTCACCACCAAGGCCCAGCAGCGCGCGGCTGCGCTGGCGCGGCGCGATGCGTTGCCGGTCGCCGAGCGCAGGGCCGCGGCACAAAAGATCGCGCAGCGGCGTTTTCCGGTTCCGTTCGCCGACGGCATGATTGTCGCCGGCTATTCGCCGGTTCGCAGCGAGTGCGATCCGGTGCCGCTGATGCGCAGCCTCGCCGGCAAGGGCGCGCAGCTCGCGCTGCCTGTCGTCGAGAAGGACAAGACCTTGTCGTTCGCCGAATGGCGCCAGGGCGAGCAGCTCGCCGCGGGTCCGTTCGGCATCCTGCAGCCGCGGCCGAGCGCGCTCGACGTCGAGCCCGACATCATCCTGGTGCCGCTGGTCGGCTTCGATCGCTCCGGCCACCGCATCGGTTATGGCGTCGGCTACTACGATCGCGCGCTGAAGGCGCTGCGCGCGAAAAAGCCCGTGATCGCGATCGGCATCGCCTTTGCGACCCAGGAGATCGATGCCATTGTGGCCGACGTCCACGACGAGCGTCTCGATCTCGTCCTGACCGAGCGCGACGTGATCGATCCACGAGGGGCCTGACCTTGCGAATTCTTTTTGTCGGCGACGTGGTCGGGAAGAGCGGGCGGACGGCGATTCTCCAGCACCTGCCAAAGCTGCGTGCCGACCTCGCGCTGGATCTCGTCATCGTCAACGGCGAGAACGCCGCCGGCGGCTTCGGCATCACCGAGCAGATCTATCAGGATTTCATCGATGCCGGCGCCGACGTGGTGACGCTCGGCAATCACGCCTGGCGGCAGAAGGAAGCGCTGGTCTTCATCACCCGGGTGCCCGCGCTGATCCGGCCGCTGAATTTCCCGAAGAGCCAGCCCGGCCGCGGCGCGATGCTGGTCGAGACCAAAAAGGGCGCGCGGGTGCTCGTGATCAACGCGCAGGGCCGCGTGTTCATGGAGCCGCTCGACGATCCCTTCGCCGCGGTCGATCGCGAGCTCGAGGTCTGCAAGCTCGGCGAGGCCGCCGACGCGATCGTCGTCGACTTCCATGCCGAGGCGACCAGCGAGAAGACGGCGATGGGTCATTTCTGCGACGGCCGCGTCTCGCTCGTGGTCGGCACCCATACCCACATCCCGACCTCCGACCATCGCATTCTCGCCGGCGGCACCGCCTACATGACCGACGCCGGCATGACCGGCGACTACGACTCGGTCATCGGCATGGAGAAGGACGAGCCGATCGCGCGCTTTATCACCGGGCTGACCTCGGGCCGCTACGAGCCGGCGGGCGGCATCGCGTGTCTCAGCGGCGTTGCGGTCGAGACCGACGACAAGACCGGGCTGGCAACGAAGATCTCGCCGGTGCGCGTCGGCGGCGGGCTGGAGCAGGTCAGGCCGGCGTTCTGGGGGTGATGGTCACTGCCCGTCTCTGGTCAGAGCTTGTAGGCCGTCCGGAACCCACCCCAATGCTTGCCCTGGACGCGGATCGGCACGTCGATCTCGCGCATCCACACGGTGACGCCGTTGCCCATGTCGCGCGGATAGCTCTGGATCAGGTAGGCGCGGGTGTTGCGGCTGGCGGCGAGCCCCGCGGGATCGTTGAAGATGCGACGGTTGCGCGAGTTCGCGGTGTTCCAGGCGACGTCGCCCGCCCGCTGCGGCTTCGAGTAAACAGCGTTGTGCACAGGCAAATAGCCGTTGCGGTCGACGCAGGCGCAGAACGTGAGCCGCGCATCGGCCGCCTTGAAGCGTTCCTGGATGTCGGGCAGCACGCGCTCGGCCCACTCAAGAAATTTCGTGCGATGCTGCTGCGGGTTGGTGCCTTCGATCGCGACGTAGGTCTCGTCGAACAGCGCCTCGATTGAGATATCGCCGCGCCCGACCGCGGTCTCGAATAGCGCGTTCAGTGCGTCGCCCGTCTGCATCGCCCGGGCGATCGCTTCGCTGTTCTCGTCGTGAATCGCAAACAGCGTGTCCTCGATCTTTTCCGCATCGACGGCGATGAATTCCGCGCGTGCGCCGAGCGAGGTTTGCTCGACGATGCGGATCTTGCAGTCGCCGACGCCGGAAAGCTGCGCGGAAAGGATGGCTTGTTTCGGCAGCGCCGTCGCGGCTGATCCCGCGATCAGCACGCCTTTGCGCGCGATCTCGTGCACCTCGGCCTTGATGGTCCCTCCCGCCGCGTTGATCGCGATTGCGATGTTGCAGGGCAGCCGCTCCATCGCGCCACTGCCTCTACCGTCCTTCCGCCGCAGCAGGACGGCGCAGCGCGCCTTCAGCTTGTCGACCAGTGCCTTCACTGCGTGTCCCGCTTCGGCAACCTTCGCGCCATCGGTTTCGGCGCCGCGCGTCGCGCCGTCGATCTCGACGGCGCTCTCGCCAACGGTGGCGATAAAAGAGGTCGTGGCGGTCGCGCTTTGCGCTATCTCGCCGGTGGTTTTGCCCTGTTCGGCGACCGCGCCATTGACGGCGTCGAACACCGGGCGGATTGCGGCGATGCTGGCGGTGATCTTGTGCACGGCGGCGATCGAGCTCGCCGCATCGTTCTGCAAGGCCTCGACCTTGGCGCGGATCTCGTCGATCGCGTGCTGGGTCTGCGAGGCCAGCGCCTTCACCTCGGTCGCGACCACCGCAAAGCCGCGACCGGCTTCGCCAGCGCGGGCCGCTTCGATGGACGAATTCAGCGCCAGCAGAGCGGTCTGCCGCGCGATCTTGGCGATCAGGTCGACGACATTGCCGATTGCCCCCGACGATTGCTGCAGGCGGTCGACATTCGCGCTCGCTTCCTTCGCCGCAGCACTCGCCTCGTCGGCGAGACGGCCGGCGTCGCGCACCTGGGTGCTGATGTCGCTGGCCGAGCGCGTGAAGTGCTCCGCGGCCTGCGCGAAGTTTTCTGCCGTGGTGCGGGCGCCGCCGGCGCGCGCATTCAGCGCACCGGTGCGCTGGCGGATCGCGGCCAGTGTTTGCGAGGCCGATTGCGCGCCGCCGGCGACGGATGTCGCCGCGCGCTCGAGCTGGCGCACCATGCCCTTGAGCTCGATGTCGAGCAGGTCGAGAACGTCCTTGGCGCCGTCATCGACGGCGACTGCGCCCACCGGTTCGCTGGTGCTGGAAGCTTCCGACGGCACAGTGGAATCGCACGTCGCTGCGGGCGCAGTGCGGCGCCAGAACCACGCATTCGCCATGTTCTGTCCCCGGCCTGATTAACAGGAAAGTCCCATGGTATGGTGTCATCTTGACGTTAAGCATGGGTTAACCAGCTTAGGCATTGACGTACCTCTTTGATTTCGCATTGCCGCGTCCTATAAGGCCGCGCCTGCAGGGCACCGAGAGACCAATTCAGACGAGACGGCCGATGGCGGGACATTCCCAATTCAAGAACATCATGCATCGCAAGGGGCGGCAGGACGCCCAGAAGTCGAAGGTGTTCGGCAAGCTTGCGCGCGAAATCACGGTGGCCGCCAAGCTCGGCACGCCTGACCCGGCGATGAACGCGCGTCTGCGCGCGGCCGTGATCGCGGCGCGCCAGGAGAACATGCCGAAGGACAACATCGAGCGTGCCATCAAGAAGGCGATCGGCAGCGACGGCGAGAACTACGACGAGATCCGTTACGAAGGCTATGGCCCCGGCGGCGTTGCCGTCATCGTCGAAGCGCTGACCGACAACCGCAACCGCGCCGCCTCCGACGTCCGCTCCTACTTCACCAAGTCGGGCGGCAACCTCGGCGAGACCGGGTCGGTGGCGTTCATGTTCGATCGGGTCGGCGTGATCGAGTACGACGCTTCCGTCGCCTCGGAGGACGCCGTGATGGAAGCCGCCATCGAGGCCGGCGCCGACGACGTGGTGTCGAGCGAATCCGGGCACGAGATCTACGCCTCGCAGGAGACCTTCCGCGAGGTCGCCAAGGCGCTGGAAACGAAGTTCGGCGAGCCGCGCAAGGCCGCGCTGACCTGGAAGCCGCAGAACACGATCGCGGTCGACGACGAGACCGGAGAGAAGCTGTTGAAGCTGATCGATCAGCTCAACGAGCACGATGACGTGCAAAACGTCTACGCCAACTTCGAGGTGTCGGACGCACTGATGGCCAAGGTCGGCGGCTAGCGGATCGCCTTGGCATCTCTCCGTCATCCTGAGGCGCCCGCGAATGCGGGCCTCGAAGGATGAGCGGCCCGACCGGCGCCCAAAATTCCTCATCGGCAATTTTTCCTTGACGCCATCGCGCGTGTGGATCATGTCCAGCCTGCGTGCGTTTGATATTTGCAATCAGGCGCACGTCGCCGGAAACCTCAAACCATGCCAAGCGACAGTCGACCCAACCTGACATCGACCGACAGGGTCTGAGAGCGCGCAAGTCCCGGCTCGCCGACCCTGCCTGCCACGGCAGCATCCGTATGGTGAGCCCATGACCGACACCGAGGTTAAGCCCGAGGGCGAAGAGTTCAGCCCGTTTCAGCTTGCGGCGCGGCTCGCGCGAAACGACGTCGCCGACAGCGTCGAGGTGATCAATCAGCTGTCACCGCCCGACGCGGCGAAGGTGATCGAGCTATTGCCCAACGACATCGCGATCGGGGTTCTCGACAAGCCCGAGCTCGACTTCGGCGCCGAGATCATCGAAGCCTTGCCGCGCCGGCACGCAACGATCCTGCTGTCGGGAATGTCCGCCGACGTGGCCGCCGACACGGTGCAACTGCTGGAGGAGCCGGCCCGCTCCGAGATCCTGGCCGCCCTTGATGAGGCGACGCGCGCCACCATCACCGCCCTGCTGTCGTATCCGAAAAACACCGCCGGCAGCATGATGACGACCGAGTTCGTCAGCGCGCCGGCGAACTGGACCGTGGCGCAGACGCTCGAGCACATCCGCCAGGTCGAGCGGACGCGCGAGACCGTCTACGCGATCTACGTCCTCGATCCCGTCACCCGGCGGCTGATCGGCGCGGTGACGCTGCGCCGGCTGATCTCCGGCGAGCCTTCGGCCTCGATCCTGACACTGGTGCCGACCACAGGTCCGGTCACGACCTCGCCGCTGATCGACCGCGAGGACGTGGCGCGGCTGATCTCCAAGTACGACCTGCTCGCGGTGCCGGTGGTCGACCGCGGCGGCCATGTGCTGGGCATCGTCACCGTCGACGACATCATCGACACGATCATCGAGGAAAGCACCGAGGACGTGCAGAAATTCGGCGGCATGGAGGCGACCGAGGAAGCCTACATGCAGGTCGGCCTCGGCGAGATGATCCGCAAGCGCGGCGGCTGGCTCTGCCTGCTGTTCGTCTCGGAGATGCTGACCGCGAGCGCAATGCAGTATTTCGAGGGCGAGCTGGAAAAGGCGATCGTGCTGACGCTGTTCATTCCCGCTGATCATGAGCTCGGGCGGCAACTCCGGCTCGCAGGCGACCTCGCTGCTGATCCGCGCGCTGGCGCTGCGCGACGTTGCGCTCGGCGACTGGTGGCGGGTGGCGCTGCGCGAATTGCCGACCGGCGTGATCCTCGGCGTCATGCTGGGCGTGATCGGCGTCGTCCGCATCGTGATCTGGCAGAAGCTCGGCCTTTACGACTACGGCGAGCACTGGGTGCTGGTGGCGACGACCGTCGCGGCGGCGCTGGTCGGCATCGTCACCTTCGGCTCGGTGGCCGGCTCGATGCTGCCGTTTGCCTTGCAACGGGTCGGTTTCGACCCTGCCAGCGCATCGGCGCCGTTCGTCGCGACCTTGGTCGATGTCACCGGTTTGATGATCTATTTCAGCGTCGCGCTGTTGATTTTGCGGGGCAGCTTGCTGTGACCAGCCGGACGAAGTCGGCCAATTCAGCTATGACAGATTCATGCAACGTTCCGCGATTCGCATTATCGGCATCGATCCCGGCCTCCGCCGCACCGGCTGGGGCGTGATCGAGAGCGACGGCAACCGGCTGATCTTCATCGCCTGCGGCTCAGTGGAGACGTCGGATCGCGCGCCTACCGCGGAACGGCTCCGGGTCATTCACGAAGGACTGTCGCGCGTGCTCGGCGATTTTTCCCCGGTCGAGGCAGCCGTCGAGCAAACCTTCGTCAACAAGGATGGCGCCGCGACCCTGAAGCTCGGCCAGGCCCGCGGCGTGGCCATGCTCGCGCCGGCACTGTGCGGCCTCACGGTTGCCGAATACGCGCCGAACCAGGTGAAGAAGACCGTGGTCGGCGCCGGCCATGCCGACAAGACCCAGATCCGGGTGATGCTCGGCGTGCTCTTGCCGAAGGCCGATCCCAAGACCGCCGATGCCGCCGACGCGCTCGCCATCGCGATCACCCATGCCCACCAGCGCCAGAGCGTGGCGCTCAAACTGGCACTCGCGCGATGATCGGCAAGCTCAAGGGCCTGATCGACTCCTACGGCGAGGATTACGTCATCCTCGACGTGCAGGGCGTCGGCTATCAGGTGCATTGCTCGGGCCGCACCCTGCAGGCGCTGCCGTCGGTCGGCGAGCCTGCGGTGCTGTCGATCGAGACTTACGTGCGCGAGGATCAGATCAAACTGTTCGGCTTCCGCAGCGATCTCGAGCGCGAATGGTTTCGCCTGCTGCAGACCGTGCAGGGCGTCGGTGCCAAGGTCGCGCTCGCCGTCCTCGGTACGCTGCCGCCGCACGATCTCGCCAATGCGATTGCGTTGCGCGACAAGGCCGCGGTGGCGCGCACGCCGGGCGTCGGGCCGAAGGTCGCCGAGCGCATCGTCACTGAACTGAAGGACAAGGCGCCGGCGATCGCCAATGTCGACCCGGCGGTGGTGCAGCTGTCCGGCGCCATCGACGACCGCCGTGCGCCGCAGCCCGTGCGGGACGCGATCTCCGCGCTGATCAACCTCGGCTACGGCCAGCCGCAAGCCGCCGCCGCGATCGCCGCCGCGACGCGCGCGGCTGGTGACAAGGCGGAGACCGCGCAGCTGATTCGGCTTGGCCTGAAGGAGCTGTCGAAGTGAACGGCAACACGCCATCGCGTCTCGTCAGCGCCGAGCGTCGTGAGGATGATACGAGCGACTCGACGCTCCGTCCGCA
This sequence comes from uncultured Alphaproteobacteria bacterium, assembly GCA_963763485.1. GTDB lineage: Bacteria > Pseudomonadota > Alphaproteobacteria > Rhizobiales > Xanthobacteraceae > CAWCKS01. The sequence continues at coordinate 103,284 of CAVXOW010000007.1, forward strand.
GCGCCTCTCCGAATTCGTCGGCCAGGAGCAGGCGCGGCAGAATCTGTCCGTCTTCATCGATGCCGCGAAGAAACGCGGCGAGGCGCTCGACCACGTGCTGTTCGTCGGTCCGCCGGGTCTCGGCAAGACCACGCTGGCCCAAATCGTCGCGCGCGAACTGGGCGTCGGCTTTCGCGCGACGTCAGGTCCCGTCATCGCCAAGGCCGGCGACCTTGCCGCGCTCCTGACCGGCCTCGAAGAGCGCGACGTTCTCTTCATCGACGAAATCCACCGGCTCAATCCGGCGGTCGAGGAAATCCTCTATCCCGCGATGGAGGATTTTCAGCTCGATCTCATCATCGGCGAGGGGCCGGCGGCGCGCTCGGTCAAGATCGACATCGCAAAATTCACGCTGGTCGGCGCGACGACGCGCGCCGGCCTTCTGACCAATCCGCTGCGCGACCGTTTCGGCATTCCGATACGCCTGAATTTTTACACCGTCGCCGAGCTCGAGCAGATCGTGACCCGCGGCGCGCGCGTGCTCGGCGTTGCGATCTCGGCCGATGGCGCCAACGAAATCGCGCGGCGATCGCGCGGCACCCCGCGCATCGCCGGACGGCTGTTGCGGCGGGTGCGCGATTTCGCCTCTGTGGACGACGCGAAGGCGATCGACCGCGCCATCGCCGACAAGGCGCTGAAGGCGCTCGAGGTCGATGCCGCCGGCCTCGACGCGATGGATCGCCGTTACCTTACGGCTATTGCGATGAATTACGGCGGCGGGCCGGTCGGCGTCGAGACCATGGCGGCAGCGCTGTCGGAGCCGCGCGACGCCATCGAAGACATCATCGAGCCGTATCTGATCCAGTGCGGACTTCTGCAGCGTACGCCGCGCGGGCGGCTGTTGACCTCGCACGCCTTCCGCCATCTCGGCCTCGCCGAGCCGGCTCGCGATCCTGCGCAGTTCGGCCTGTTCAACAACGGCGCCGACGACGAGCTTTGTTAATTTCTGCGCGAGCGGCGCGCGTCGCACTGTTCGTGCGGATCGCGCAATCATGAAATCTTCGTCATTAACCACCTTGTCGCATCAACCATGACGCCGGCATCGCAATTCCGCTTCAATCAAGACCTAGCGGAAGCTCCGCATCACCCGTTGATCGTTCATGATCTCGCGACGCCATTTCCTTCGTCTGGTTGCAAGCTTCGGTGCGCTCAGTGCCTCGACTGTCGCCTATGGCTTCAGCGTCGAGCCGCTGCTGCGGCTGCACGTTGCGCGCTACAATCTCAATCCGCCGCAGTGGCCGAAGGATCTTCCGCTGAAGATCGCGGCGGTCGCCGACATCCACGCCTGCGACCCGTGGATGACGGAACAGCATATCGAGGCGATCGTCGAGCGCACCAATGCGCTGAACGCCGACATCATCCTCCTGCTCGGCGATTATTTTGCCGGCCACCGGTTTGTGAACCGCTATCTCGATTCCGCAGAATGGGCGCGCCCGCTGTCGCAACTGAAAGCGCCGCTCGGCGTCCACGCAATTCTCGGCAATCACGACTGGTGGCACGATCGCGAAGCACAGGAACTGCACCGCGGGCCGACGATCGCGCGGCGCGCGCTCGAGGCGGTGCATATTCCGGTCTACGAGAACGACGTCGTGCGGCTGACCTGGAACGGCAAGCCGTTCTGGCTCGCCGGTCTCGGCGACCAGCTCGCTTTCATTCCCAGCCGACGCATTCGTCCCGGCTCGCGGGTCGGCGTCGACGATCTCGCCAGGACGCTTGACAAGGTCACCGATGACGCGCCGCTGATCCTGATGGCCCATGAGCCTGATGTCGTCATGCGGGTGCCCGGCCGGGTGGCGCTGACGCTGTCGGGCCACACCCATGGCGGGCAGGTCAGGATGTTCGGGTGGTCGCCGGTGGTGCCGTCGCGTTATGGCGCGAAGCTCGCCTATGGCCACCGCCGCGAGGCCTGCGACATCGTGGTGTCCGGCGGGCTCGGCTGCAGCATTGTCCCGTTCCGGCTCGGCGTGCCGCCGGAAATCGTGGTGGTGACCCTCGGTGAATCTTCCCCTGCGACGGTGTGAATTTCAGTTTGCTTGTCCGCTGTCATTGAAGTGTAATGAGGGTTCCACTCCCCGCGCGGTAGGGTTTGAGCATGCGTACAACCGTGGCGATCGACGACAAGTTGTTGGCCAAGGCCCAGGAATTCACCGGGCTGCACGAAAAATCCGAACTGCTGCGGGAGGCCCTCAAAGCCTTGATCGAGCGCGAGAATTCGCGCCGGCTGGCACGGGTTGGCGGGATCGAGCAGCGGCTCAAGGCGATCCGCCGCCGTCGCGTGCCGCGCTAAAGCTGGTCTTCCGTCGCTGCGGCGGGCCATGATCCATTGATGTCAGGTCACGCTTCTCCGACTGCCGCGCTGGACGGGGCGATCCGCGACGGCCGCCACCTCATGCAGGTGCGGGTGTTCTACGAGGACACCGATTTTTCCGGCGTCGTCTATCACGCGAGCTACCTGCGCTTCATGGAGCGCGGCCGCACCAACTATCTCCGCCTGCTCGGCACCGATCATCGCGCGCTGTTCGAGGAGACCGGGCGAGAGGCGCCGGGCTTTGCCTTCGTCGTGCGCACCATGCACATCGACTATCTGAAGCCGGCGAAGATGGACGACGTCCTCGACATCGTCACCCTGCCGCACGAGGTGAAGGGCGCGTCGATCACGCTGAGCCAGGAGGTCCGCCGCGGCGATGAGCTACTGGTCGAGGCGAAGGTCCGCGTCGCGTTTGTCTCGGGCGGCAGGGCTCGTCCGATTCCGAAGGCGCTGCGGCTCGCGATGAAAGCGGATCAGGTCGCAGACGAGGGCTGAACCTTACGCGAGCGAACTGCTCGCGTAAGGTCGCTTTTGAAAGGCCGTCACGCCGCCTTGTGGCGCACGAGTTCAGCCTGGTACAGCGTGAACTCTTCGCCGGTGGCTTTCGCCACGCTCGGACGCGCCCGCATGCGATCGTAATAGGACTTGATCGCCGGCCAGCGCTTCAGGTCGAGCGGCGGCAGCACGGTCGTCCAGTTCAGCACGGTCACCATGTAGGCGTCCGCGACGCTGAAATGATCGAGCAGGAATTCGCGGCCTTCGAGATACTTGTTCAGATAGTCGAGCCGCGCCGAATATCGTTCGGCGACGTAGGACTTCATCTCGGCCGGCGATTTCTTGTCGAGCATCGGCACGAACAGGCCCTTGTGCAGTTCGGTGCCGATGAAGCACAGCCACTGCTGCAGCCGCGCCCGTTCCATCGGCGTCTTCGCGCCGATGCCGGCGTTGGGGAAGCGCTCGGCGACGTATTGCAGGATCGCCGCATTCTCGGTCAGCACGGTGCCATCCTCGATGCGGATGGTCGGCACCAGGCCGAGCGGGTTGACCGCCCAGAAGTCGGCATCGTCCTGCACCACGCGCTTGGTCTTGGGATCGACTTCGAGGAAGTTGGCGTCACCGCCGGCTTCATAGAGTGCGATCCGGGTGGCCATCGAGCAGGCAAGCGGGGAGAAATAGAGGTCCATGTGGAATCTCCATGGGGGTTCAGTTGGGAAAAACGCTCAAGCCGTGGCCAAGTTTATTGACCGTGCGCGCATTCTGGTCGCAAAACCGGTTTCCACTTTTGCGGAATGCGCGCTTGCTTGATTTTTGTACTGTTCCGTACAATTATAACCCGGTCAATGAATAATTTGCGAGATGGTACAAAAAACTGTCAGCAGGATGCGCAAGGCGCCGAAGCGGGGCGCCGGGACGGCGTCGGCAAAGCCGAATGCGCCGAAGAAACGCGGCCGGCCGCGCGCCTATGATCCCGATCTCGCACTGACGCGGGCGATGGACGTATTCTGGAAGGACGGTTTTGCCGGCACCTCGCTCGACGAGCTGTCGGCGGCGACGGGCATGAACCGGCCGAGCCTTTACGGCGCGTTCGGCGACAAGCGCGAGCTCTATATCAAGGCCTACCAGCATTATCGCGACCACTCGCGCGCCGGCATGGTCGAGTTGCTCGGTCAGGGCCTGCCGCTTCGGCAGCTGCTGCAGCGCGTGTTCGATCTTGCGCTCGACATCTATTTCTCGGGCGAGGAGGGGCCGCGCGGCTGCTTCACCGTCCTGACCGCCGCCTCCGATGCGGTGTTCGACCCGGAAATCCGCGCAATGGTACAGAGCGCTGTGCGCGAGATGGACCGCGCGTTTGCCGGCGTTTTCAAAGCCGCGCAGGCCAAAGGCGAGCTCGCTGGCACCGCCGATCCCGAAGCGTTGGCGACCCTTCTGACCGCGACGATCCACACGGTTGCGGTGCGCGCGCGGGCGCGGGTGCCGCGCAAGGATCTCGAGAACATCGCGCAAGGACTGATCGACTTGATCTGTGGACCGGCGCCTTCGCGCTGAGCCGCCATCTTCGCGTTAAGGATGACGCGCCGGTTGCTTTGATGTAAATGCCTCTCACATGAGCTGGCGAAAAGAGCGCCGTCGCGCGGAGCGCGGCTATCACCACGGGAACCTCAAAGAGGCTCTGGTCCAGGCCGCGCTTGATCTGATCGCGCAGAAGGGACCGGCGGGCTTTACCTTTGCGGAGGCTGCGCGCTCGGCCGGGGTGAGCCCGGCCGCGCCATATCGCCATTTCCGCGACCGCGACGAACTGCTGGCCAGCATCGCGCAGCGCGGCTTCGAGCAGTTCGAGGCGCGCTTGAATGCGGCATGGGATGATGGCCGGCCCAACACCATCACCGCGTTCGAGCGTCTCGGCAAAGCCTACCTGGCCTTCGCCCATGAGGACCCGGCGTCGTACTCGGCGATGTTCGAATCAGGCCTGCCAATCAACGCTCATCCGGCACTTTCCGCCGCAAGCGAACGCGCATTCGCGGTGATTCGCGCCGCCGCCGAACGGCTCGCCGCGCTGACGCCGCCCGGCGTCGCGCGTCCGCCGGCGATGATGATGGCGCTGCATATCTGGTCGCTGTCGCACGGCATCGCCTCGCTGTTCGCACGCGGCGACGAAGCCCGCCACCGGCTGCCGATGTCGCCGGACGACCTGTTGGAGGCAGGCGTCCTTATCTACTTGCGCGGCTTGGGGTTTCCGCTCGGCGACACGGCGTCCGACGCGCCACGCAAGTAAATGTGATGGCGCGGTCCGCGCGGTCGTCTTGACTTTCCCGACGGAAAGATTATCCATGTAAATGTTATTTACATTCACCGATGGCGATGAGCCATCTTGCGGAGAAGCGCCATGTCGAACACCGCAGAGTACGAGCGATGGGGCCGCCCGGGCTGGGCCGGCGACCATCGGAGTTTCTTCGAAAGACCTTGGCACCCTGGCTGGATCGTGCTCACGGTGCTGGGCTTCATTGTGTGGTGGCCGCTCGGCCTCGCGCTTCTCTTCTTCACACTTGGGAGCAGACGAATGATGGGATGCATGGGCCGCCGCGATGATCGCTGGCAGGACAGATCCGCGCGGTTTCAGGAGAAGATGGACCGCATGCAGTACAAGATGGAGCGCTTCCGCTCGCGTATGGAAGGCCGCAACTACTACGGTCCGTCGAGCGGCAACCGCGCCTTCGACGACTATCGCGAAGAGACGCTGAAGCGTCTCGAGGAAGAGCAGTCCGAGTTCAAGGGCTTCCTCGATCGCCTGCGCCACGCCAAGGACAAGGCCGAGTTCGACCAGTTCATGAGCGAGCGCCGCAACCGCCCGACACCGCCGCCTCCGCCGGCCGATTACCAGCCTCCGCAGACCTGACAGCCCCCGTCAGTTTTGGCAAACAAGCCGCCCGTCTGCATTGCAGGCGGGCGGTTTGCGTTTGAGCGCATCAACCGTTCGCGAACTCGGCAATATCTTTCGTCAGCCGCTCGGCGTGGGTAACGGGCAGCCCATGCGGCGCGCCCTCATATTCGATCATCCGCCAGTCGCGCAGGTATTTTTGCGTGCGGCGGCCGAACGCGATCGGGATCGAGGCGTCGGCGGTGCCGTGGATGATCATCACCGGGATATCGATCTTCTGCAGATCGGGCCGCAGGTCGGTCTCGGCAAAGGCGCGCTGCGTCTCGGCCGCGGCTCGAAGCGACGACTGCATCATCATGGTGCGCGTCCAGTTGATGATCCCGGGCGACGTATCGGGCATGAAAAATGGACCCGAATTGTCCTCCAGCCATTTGGCGCGGTTTGCGGCGTAAGCCGCCCGTCTGGTTGCGAAGAATGCCGGATCGACGCCGTCCGGGTTATCGTCGCTCTTCAGCAAAGGCGGCGTGCCGCCGGCGACCAGCACCGCGCGTTTCACCCGCGCCGAGCCATGGCGCGCGAGGCAGCGCACGATCTCGTTGCCGCCGAGCGAATGGCCGACCAGCGTCACCTCGCGCAAGTCGAGTTGGTCGATCACGCAGGCGAGATCGTCGCTCAGCGTATCGAGGTCATAGCCGTCGCCGCAATCCTCGGAGCGACCGTTGCCGCGCCGGTCGTAGGCGACACAGCGAAAGCCCTGCGTCGACAGCGGATACATCTGGTACTCCCAGAAGTCCGAGCTCATCGACCAGGCGTGGATGAACAGGATGGGCGCGCCAGTGCCCCAGTCCTTGGTGTGCAGGCGGACGCCGTCCGAAGTCGTGATGTCGATCCTGCGCTTCGCTCGAGCACTGGTTCCGGGTCCGACAGGTTTGAGATTGGCTTGTGCGGTCATGGCGATTTCCTTGGCGATTTCTTTTGCGATCTCCGTGGAGACGATCGGCGGATGCCATCACGAACAGGTCAAGCTTGCGATTACCTCGCTGGTAAGCATCGCTCGGATTGCGCTAGGCTCTCGCTGCCGGCAGACGGTGCGAGATGACTGACGACGCCAACGAATTGCCCGAATCGAAATTGACCCGCACCAAGCAGAAGTGGGCGCGGGAAGGGCGTTTCCTCACCGGCAAGACATCGCGACCGGAGGAGCAGCGCTTGCCGCCGGGGCAGCATCTGACGCGCGACTGGCCGGTGCTCGATCTCGGCATCGTCCCGAATGTGCCGCGCAACGCCTGGCGGCTTGATCTCTACGGTGCGATCGAACATCCGGTCAGCTGGGACTGGACCGCGTTCTCGAACCTGCCGCAGTCGAAATTCGTCAGCGACATCCACTGCGTCACCACCTGGTCGCGCTACGACAACGTCTGGCAGGGCGTGTCGACGCGCGATGTGCTCGACATCGTTCACCCGACCGACGACGCAAAAGCCGTGCTGCTCTATGCGAGCGACGGCTACACCACCAACCTGTTGCTGGACGATTTCGCCGCCGAGGATGCGTTGTTCGTGTTCGGCTGGAACGATGCGCCACTGACCGCTGAGCACGGCGGGCCGGTGCGTCTCGTGGTGCCGCACCTCTATTTCTGGAAGAGCGCGAAGTGGATCAAGGCGGTCGAGTTCCTTGCCGCTGATGCGCCGGGCTACTGGGAAGAGAACGGCTACCATAAGCGCGGCGATCCGTGGCAAGAGCAGCGCTATTCCGGCGACGAGTGACGCGCTTTGTCGCCGTTGACGTCGAGCGTGGTGGTCGTCCCGCCGCTCGTGAATTCCACATGCCCGGGAATTCGCCCGCTTGAGCCGCCGCGCTGAAAGCCGAACAGCGTCTTCAAGCCGATCATGATCAGCAGCGGGGCCTCGCTGCCATACGAGCGCGATAGCATCGCGCCTGCTATCACAGCGACCTGCATGATCGCGATGCGGCCGAGCATGCCTCCGACCACTGGGCCGACGCCGTCGGACGGTTTCGGAGTCTCCGCCACGAAGGACGTTCTCACCGGATTGAGCCGCCGTTCGATCCTGCCGACGAAATCAGGCCGCGCGGCGGAGTGGCAGAAGCCGGCAAATCCGGCAAGAAAGGTGAGGGTGAGAGGAACCCACGCGCCCAAGGCGATGACGAACTCGCGCACGAAACTGACCGGACCTGTCACATGGTGCGGCCAGTCGCCCGAGAACAAGACCCACAGGAACAACAGGTGCGCGGCCATGAAGATGAGGGTCATGGCGCCGAACACCTTGACCAGAATGGCGTTGGTCGCGTGCTGGATCCGGCCGTTCACGGTAATGTCGCCCAGCTGATTGTTCGGCAGCCTGGCAAGCGTCATCACCATCCAGAACGCGATGATCGCTGTCTCCATCCAGTACAGCATGATCACCTGGAACGGATCGATGCCGAGATACAGCACCCCGTAAGCCGGCAACAGGTTTGCCCCGAGCGCAAAAAGGTTGCGCAACAGGAGCGCGCAACTTGCTGACGCCGGATATGACGGGTGCGGTCATGGCGATTCGATTCGTGACGGTTTGGCGGCCTGACGTTACCGGATCAGTCGCCCGGGCCTGGTTAAAAGTTCTCAGCCGCCTTGGTCGGAGCACGGTAACGGGGTAAAAGCGTCGTCCTGTCCGATATTCACGCCAGGTCTCGCAAACAAAACAGGTCTCGCAAACAAACAGGTCTCGCAAACAAAGATGTCCCGTTCGGTTCGCCTGTTCGATCTGTTGCAAGCGCTGCGCCGGCACCGGCGCGCGGTGAGCGCCAACACGCTCGCCGAGGAGCTCGGCGTTTCCAAGCGCACGATCTACCGCGACATCGACGCGCTGATCGCGCTCGGCGCGCCGATCGATGGCGAGGCTGGTATCGGCTATCTGATGCGGCCGGGTTTCGTGTTGCCGCCCTTGATGTTCACCGAGGACGAGCTCGAAGCGCTGGCGCTCGGCGGCCTCTGGGTCAGGGAGCGCGCCGATCCCGAGCTCGTCACCGCGGCCGCCGACGCGCTCGCCAAGATCGCCGCCGTGCTGCCGGTGCCGTTGACCGCGACGCTCGATCATTCGCCGCTGGTGCCTGGCCGCTCAAGGCCGCTGGTCCCTGACGTCATCGACCCAAAGGTCATTCGCGGGGCGATCCGCACCCAAAAGAAGCTCCGCATCGTCTATGCCGACGAGGCCGGCAACCAGACCAACCGCGTGGTCTGGCCGATCGCGCTGATCTACTACGAGGCGGTGCGCCTGGTCGTCGCCTGGTGCGAGTTGCGCGAGGCGTTCCGGCATTTCCGCTCCGACCGGATCTCCGAGATCGCCCAGCTCGAGGAGCGCTATCCGAAATCACGCTCGACGTTGACCCAAGCCTGGCGCGACCAGGAGGAGGCCGAGCGGCGGGCCAATGCGCCGGATACCGTGCGGAACCAGGCCGCCGAGTAGGCGGAACGGCCGGCAAGGCCTTGCAGACACCGGCCAAAACAGGCCATGAGGCGGTACCGGTAACCGCTCCTTAACCATCGTTATCGTTTGGTTGAGGCGGGACTCGCCGTAGTTTGGACATCTTGGGCGGGAAATGAAGGCCGCGTTTTGGATCGCCCCACGCAACATCATGGTGTTTGAACGGGTCGTGCCCGCCGCCGGCACGGCCTGCGGGTCTGTCGTGTCAACGCGTTTCGCCCGTGACGCCCACATCGCTTTGACGGACCAGGCTTTGAGAGGACTGCCATGAATCCTGCCGACGTGGCGCAGTCGGTGCTGCCGGGTGCCTCGGGCGTTTCGCTGATCGAGCTGTTCTTCCACGCCCATTGGGTGGTGAAGCTCGTCATGCTGGGGCTGCTCGGGTGCTCGATCTGGGTGTGGGCGATCGCGATCGACAAGTGGTTTCTCTACGCGCGCACCAAGCGCGCGATGGACCGGTTCGAGCAGGCTTTCTGGTCGGGCGAGTCGCTCGAGGAGCTTTACCGCTCGCTGTCGGCGAAGCCGACCACCTCGATGGCGGCCCTTTTTGTTGCCGCGATGCGCGAGTGGAAGCGCTCGTTCGAAAGCTCAACTCGCTCCTTCGCCGGGTTGCAGACCCGGATCGAGAAGGTCATGGACGTTTCGATTGCCCGGGAGATCGACCGGCTGGAGCGGCGGCTGCTGGTGCTGGCAACGGTAGGCTCGGCCGGCCCGTTTGTCGGCCTGTTCGGCACCGTTTGGGGTATTATGACAAGCTTTCAGGCGATCGCGGCGTCGAAAAATACCTCTTTGGCCGTGGTCGCGCCGGGTATCGCGGAAGCGCTGTTTGCCACCGCCGTCGGCCTTATCGCTGCCATTCCAGCGACTATTTTCTATAATAAGTTCATCTCCGAGGTGAACCGGCAGGCCCAGCGTCTGGAGGGCTTTGCCGACGAGTTTTCCGCGATCCTGTCACGGCAGATCGACGAACGTGCGTAAAGCGAGTACCTGCGCGGACTGAGACGGGCCGCAACCGTATCGTGGGGATACCGGGCCAATCATGGGCATGAGCGCTTCAGGGGCAGGAGGAGGTGGCGGTCGCCACCGGCGCCGCCGTGCGCCTGTCATGGCGGAGATCAACGTCACCCCGATGGTCGACGTGATGCTGGTGCTGCTGATCATCTTCATGGTCGCAGCGCCACTGCTCACGACCAACATCCAGGTCGATCTGCCGTCGGCGCAGGGCGGCACGCTGACCAATGCCGAAGTCCGTGCCGCTCACCGTGTCGGTGAAGAAGACCGGCGGCAGCTGCGGCTCAAAGGTCGACGTCTATCTCGGCGACAGCGCGATCAATCTCGCCGACCTCGGGCCGAAGATGAAGGCGATCAAGGATGCCAAGGCGGGCAGCGCCGGCGCCGACAACAACGTGGTCTATATCCGCGGCGACCGCGACGCCTGCTACACCGACATGATGAAGGTGTTGGGCCTGGCCCGCGACGCCGGCTTTCGCGCCAACATCGTGATCGTGCCGGAGCAGGGCTCGTGACCAAAGGTCGCCGCATCAGGGAGCTTCTCACCGACGGGCGTGGTGCTCTCCGCGCTGCTCCATTTTCTCGTGACCGGCTGGGGTCTGTTTGCGTTTGCGACCGGACCACTGGAAGCGTCGCCGCAGGACATCGTTCCGGTCGACGTCATCTCTGACGAAAAGCTGTCGCAGATGATGAAGGGCATCAAGACCGGCGACAAGAACGAGACCAAGCAACAGGTGGACAAGATCGGCGATCCGAAGCAGACCGATCCAACCGCGGGCAAAGTCGACGACAAGAAGCCGCCGATCAAGGCCGAGGGCCGACAAGGACATCCCGAAGCCTGAAGACAAGCCGATCGAGAAGAAGCCCGATCGCCGAAGCCGGTCGCCCAGGAGAAACCGAAGGAAGAGCCGAAACCGGCGAAGGAAGAGCCGAAGATCGACCAGATCGCGGAGAAACTAAAGCAGCAGGATCAGCAAAAGGATTCGCCGAAGCCGGAGACCAAAACGACACACCCAAGCCCAAGAAGCAATACGTGTTCGATCCGACCAAAATGTCCCAGAAGCTCGCTGAACTCGACAAGCGCGATCCGACGCGCCAAAGCATCACGGGCGAGCAAGTCAATCCGAAGGGCCAACTCGGAACCTCCGCAGGCGCAGCACAAAAGTTGACGATGGGCTGGGTCGGCTGCGCTGCAGAAGCGCATCTCGGATTGCTGGGCGGTTCCGGCGGGCATCCGCGACGCCGATACCATGGAGGTTCGCATTCAGATCGGGCTCGGCCCCAACGGCATGTTGCAGGCGCCGCCGGAATTGATGGAAGCGCCGAGCGGCAATCAGGTTACAGGATTGGCGTTCGCGCAGAGCGCAATCCGTGCGATCGAGCAGTGCCAACCATACAGCTTCCTGCCCAAAGCCGAATACAAAGGCGGTTGGGATTACATGGACATGACCTTCAGCCCCAGAGATTTGTTCCGCAGATGATGAGCCGTCGTCCGCACTCCAAATTCGTTCCGCTTCGTGAAACCAATCAGGGCGGCTGGTCGCGACGCGATGCGCTCAGGCTGGGTGGCAGCCTCGTTGCGGCTGCGGCTGCGGCTGCGGCTGCGGATGTCTCCGGCATTGCGCACGCGCAGACGAAAGTGCCGATCACAGGCGGCGAAATCAAACCGATCGACATCGCGATCCCGTCGTTCCTTCCCGGCACGCCGCAGGACGGCGAAGCCGCCGACGGGGTGACGCAGGTCATCACCAACAATCTGAAGCGCAGCGGCCTGTTCAACCCGATCGATCCGGCCGCCTATATCGAGAAGATCTCATCGATCGACGTGCCGCCGCAGTTCAACAGCTGGCGCCAGATCAACGCGCAGGCGCTGGTGACCGGTCGCATCACGCGGCAGCCCGACGGCCGCCTCAAGGCAGAGTTTCGGCTGTGGGACGTGTTCTCCGGCCAGCAGCTCACCGGCCAGCAATACTTCACCGCGGCCGAGTTCTGGCGGCGCATCGGTCACATCATCTCCGATCAGGTCTATCAGCAGCTGACCGGCGACAAGGGCTATTTCGACAGCCGCATCGTGTTCGTCGATGAGAGCGGCCCGAAAGAGCGGCGCATCAAGCGGCTCGCCATCATGGATCAGGACGGCGCCAATGTGCGCTATCTAACGCGCGGCGAGGATCTCGTGCTGACGCCGCGCTTCTCGCCGTCGACGCAGGAGATCACCTACATGGCGTTCGGCCAGGGCGATCCGCGCGTGCTGCTCTACAACATCGAGACCGGCCAGCGCGAAACGGTCGGCAATTTCCCGGGCATGACCTTTGCGCCGCGCTTCTCGCCGGACGGCCAGCGCGTCATCATGAGCCTGCAGCAGGGCGGCAACGCCAACCTGTTCGTCATGGATTTGCGCTCGAAGGCGACGACGCGCTTGACCGACACGCCGGCGATCGACACCTCGCCATGTTTTTCGCCCGATGGCGCCAACATCTGCTTCGAGTCCGATCGCGGCGGCAAGCCGCAGATCTACGTGATGCCCGCGAGTGGCGGCGCAGCGCAAAGAATCTCGTTCGGCCAGGGCACCTACTCGACGCCGGTGTGGTCGCCGCGCGGCGACTTCATCGCCTTCACCAAGCAGGGCGAGGGGAACTTCGCGATTGGCCTGATGCGGCCCGATGGCAAGGACGAGCGCATCCTCACCTCGGGCTTTCACAACGAAGGCCCGACGTTCGCGCCGAACGGCCGCGTGCTGATGTTCTTCCGCGATCTCGGCCCGGGACCGCAGCTCTATACGATCGACGTCACCGGACGCTACGAGCAGAAGGTGCCGACGCCGGGCTTCGCGTCTGATCCGGCGTGGTCGCCGCTGTTGTCGTAGCGCGACGGGTTTCGGCAGCCCCGTAAAACTCGTCGATCTGCCTGCGATCGCAGTCACATGGCGGCGGGACTGCCGCTCCGCACGAGCTATTGAAACAAGAAAACTTAACGATATCGGTTCATAAAGGAACCGATGGCGGTTGTTCCGTCGCAATGAAGCTCGAAATCTGCGTGCAAACAGCAGATATGCAATTTTTCCGCGAATTTCGCAGAGTTGCACGCGGGCGACAACCGGGAGTTAGGCATTGCTCCGAATGCACCGAAGAGGTTAAGTACCTTTTGAACCATAGGTCAGACGTAGTTGAGTTTAGTGCGGGCCCGGATCGGTTGAATGCATTCAGTTAGGCGACTTGGAATTCTCGGAGGAATGAGCTGGGTTTCCAGCCTGAAGTACTACGAGACGATCAACCTCGAGATCCTGAAATTGACAGGAGGCACGCGGACTGCGGATCTCGTGCTGTGGAGCTTCGACACCACGCGGATCGAACCGCTGATCGCGGCGGAGGACTGGCGCGCCATCGCAAGACAACTCCAGGATGCCATCGACCGCTTGATGTCGTGCAAGGTCGAAGGGATCATTATCGCCAGCAACACGATCCATCGCGTGCTGGAGCAGAACCTTCTCAGGCTGCCGGTCCCATTCATCGACATTCGCGACTCCCTGCTCAATGAGTTGCGCCGGCAGAGCATCACACGGGTTGGCTTCGTCGGCACCTCGGCCACCATGAACGGGGACATCTATCGGCATCTGTTCGACGGCTCGATCGGGGTCGACGTCGTGCTGCCGCCGCAAAATCTCTGGGCCGATATCGACGACATGATCTTCAACGGACTGTGCCGGGGCCTGCGTCGTGACGACGACCAGAAGCTGGCCCGCCGCGGCATGCGCTGGTTCAAGCAGCAGGGCGTGAGTCACGTCGTGCTGGGATGCACCGAGCTCAGTCGACTTCGCATCGAGACAGCGGGCATCACGCTGCTGGATACCAGTGAGATTCATGCGCGCGACGCCGCACGATGGTCGGTCGGCTCGGCCGAGGTCAAGATCCGCAGCGTCGCCGCGCGCCGGGGGCGCGAGCCGCCGCCGGCCACGCTCCGGCTTTCGTGAATGCGCCTTCGAAGCGGATGCCTAGCAGAACGTTAACGGCCGATCTGCGATGATGATCGGCATTTTTTTCTCCAGGAATGTTCGTGCGATGATCTTTTCGCGTATCGGTCGCAGTGATCGAGGACCGCGTTAGGCCAATTCCGCATCGATTTGGCTGTCTGGAATCGGCAAATTGCTTCAAACTGTCGCGACGCCATCACCTGTTGCTTCATCCGGAGCCGTTAACGGCTGGCGGCAGGAATTGCCCGTCAATCCGGCATCTCCAGCAGTCACGAGGCAGCTTCCCGAGGGAACCGGCCGCGCCCGTGCAATTGACTGAAAAAACGAAGAAATCGGTAACGATATTGGCTCAGGAATACTTCATCCGCTGATCCTAGAACGGGATACTGATCAGCGACTTGAGAGCCAATGATGTTGCGGCGCTTCGCGCTAAACACAGTCACGTTGCCGCCGTCAATTCACGCGGCCCTCGTGCATTCGCTGTTCTCCAACCCGCTGCCGTTGTTCGCGGGCGCGTTGAATACCGCCGTTGCCGCCGCCCTTACCGCCTACAAGACCGGAGACAATCGGCTGTGGCCGATCGTCTTTGGCATTACGTTTATCGGCGCGATCCGCGCGCTGCAGATGCGCCAGTTTCAGCGGCAGCTGCCGCTGGCGCCGAGCGCCGCACTGAGCTGGGAGATCAAGTACCAGATCGGAGCGCTGGCCTTTGCCGCCGTGCTCGGCATCTGGTGCTTCATCACGATCTACTATACCGACGACACGGTCGCGCACATGTTGTGCACCGTGGTCATCGTCGCGACCGCATCAGCGGGCGCAGGGCGAACCTACGGCCGCCCGTGGATCTATCATCTCCAGGTCCTGATTTCGATCGGGCCGATGGTGGTCGCGTTGATGCTGCGCGGCGATCCCTACTACATCAGCCTCGCCACCCTCAGTTTCCTGTTCTTCATCAGCCTGAAGCGCATCTCGCAGAGCCTGCAGAAGATCTATGTCGACGCGATGGTCACCGGCGAACGGGAATCCGCGCTGGCGAGCCAGTTCGACACCGCGCTCAACAACATGCCGCACGGCCTGTGCATGTTCAACGCCGAGGGTCGTCTCGCCGTCGTCAACGGCCGTTTTGCCGAGATGATGCGGCTCAGCCTTGAGCAGATTCACCGTGACTTGATCGTTGCCGAGATCATTGCCGGGTGTGTCGGCGCCGGTTCGTTGTCGGCGGAGGATGCTGGCAAGATTCGGTCCGCGATTGAAGGCGTGCGCGAAGCCGAAACCACGACGCTGGAATCGAAGGAGGCCAGCGGGCGTGCGCTGGAGTGGACGTTCCAGTCGATGGCCGACGGCGGCACCGTCGTGCTGGTCGAGGACATCACCGAGCGACGCAACGCGGAGGCGCGCATCAATCACCTCGCGCGCTTCGACGAGCTGACCGGGTTGCCGAACCGGGTCAGCTTCCAGAACGAAATCGAGCGCGAGCTCGCGGATTCGCACAACTGGTCGCACCTGTCGGCGCTGCTGTTCGTCGACCTCGATCAATTCAAGCAGGTCAACGACACGCTCGGCCATCCGGCCGGCGATCGCCTGTTGTGCTCGGTCGCAGCGCGCTTGCGCGAGATCATGCGGCCGGAGGACTACGTCGCGCGGTTCGGCGGCGACGAGTTCGTCGTGTTCCTGCGCAACATCCGTTCCAACGAGGATGCCGCGATGATCGCGGCGCGCATCGTCGATCGTATCAGCGAGGCCTACGAGATCGATGGTCACATGGTCGAGATCGGCGCCAGCATCGGCATCGCGATGACGTTGGCGGGCATCGGCCCCGATCACCTGCTGCGCAATGCCGACATGGCGCTGTACCGCGCCAAGGCCGACGGCCGCGGCACCTACTGCTTCTTCCGCGAGGAGCTCGCCGAGAGCATCGAGGCGCGCCGCTCGCTCGAGATCGACTTGCGCCACGCCATGGCGAACGAGGAGTTCGAGCTCTACTACCAGCCGCTCGTCAACCTGAAGTCGGGCCGCATCTCGACCTGCGAAACCCTGCTGCGCTGGAATCATCCGGTGCGCGGCTCGGTGTCACCAGCCGAAATCATTCCCGTGGTCGAGGACATGGGCCTGATCGTCGACCTCGGCCGCTGGATCCTGCGCCGCGCCTGCATGGAATGCATGACCTGGCCCGAGGCGGTCAACATCGCAGTCAACTTCTCCTCGCAGCAGTTCCACCGCCGCGACGTGCTGATCGACATCCGTTACGCGCTGGAAGTCTCCGGCCTGCCAGCGCATCGGCTCGAGGTCGAGATCACCGAATCCTCGCTGCTGCGGAACACGCCCTGGACGCGCGATGTGCTCGAGCAGTTGCGCAACGAGGGTGTGCGGATCTCGCTCGACGACTTCGGCACTGGCTACTCCAGTCTCAGTTATCTGCACAACTTCCCGCTGCACAAGGTCAAGATCGACCGTTCGTTCCTCGAAGGCATCGACGGCGACCGCCCGCAGACGCTGCTGCGCGGCATTGCGCGGCTGAGCGCCGATCTCGGCATGTCGGTCGTGGTCGAGGGCATCGAGACCAACGAGCAGCTCGAGCTGATCTCGAAGGACGGCACGGTCACCGAGGCGCAAGGCTACCTGTTCGGCAAGCCCGTCCCGGCCGCCCAGATCCGCCCACTGCTCCGCGCCTCGCACGCCCGCGACACCACGCCGGTCGTGGAAATTGCCCGCGCCGCGGCGCGCTCGATCGCCTAAACCTCAGAGCGCCAATCGGAATCCGGGCCGTCAACGAGCCTTGGTATTTTTTCGGCCGCCAGCCGCGGTAAGGTTAACCCAGCCTTTGGTTTGACTTGCGTTAGGAAGATATTAACCTACATTCACGCGACGCGTGTTTTGGATACACTTTGGGGTTGTGATGGACTCGGCTGCCTCCCTGGCTTTGGTGGCGATCGAACGTGGCAGGGAACTTCTCAACCACTTCGATTATCGTCTCGCTGAGACCGCGGCTGAGCGCGAACAGATTTACCGCCTGCGCTACAAGGCCTATCTCCATGAAGGAGCGATCGCGCCACGCGACGACCAGCTCGTCACCGATCGCTTCGACGATCTGCCGAACAGCTGGGTGTTCGGTGTCTATTACGACGGCGTACTTGCCTCTTCGATCCGTATCAGCGTCGCCACTCCGGAAAATCCGATCTCGCCCAGCGTTGAAGCGTTCCCCGATGTGCTCGAGCCCGAGCTGAAGAAGGGCAAGACCATCGTCGACCCGACCCGCTTCGTTGCCGATCCGGTCCGCGCCAGGCACATCCGCGAATTGCCCTACCTGACGGTGCGGCTCGCCTATGTGGCCTGCAAGCACTTCGACGCCGACCTCGGGCTTGCGACCGTGCGTCCCGAGCACACCGCGTTCTACCGTCGCGTCTTCCTCCATGAGGTCATCGCGCCGCCGCGTCTGCCGCCCGGCATGATCAAGCCGGTCTGCCTGATGGCGACCCAGGCTCGCGAGGTCAGCGAGCGCATTTACAAGCGTTACCCGTATTTTGATGCCACGCTGTTCGAGCGACGCAAGCTGTTCGAGCGCCGGCACCCGGTTGCGCTGGCGCCGGCTCTCTCGCCGGAGGCGGCCAACTCCGGGCTTGCCAGGGCGAAGCGCTAGCTGAAGGCCGGCTCGCCGGCTGAACCAGCCCTCATGTCAGCAATATGAACGCACAGTCCGCGTGGAACACTGCGCGGATGCGGCTTTTTTCACTGTCGCGCCACATTTACCCGTGATTAACTAACTCGGGCGCTTTTCGCGAATCCGGGGCTTTTGAGCTGTCCGTGCAAGACCCCATCAAGGTTGACGGAACGTTCGCTTAACCAAGGCACGGTAGACCGGGGCAGGTCGAAAAGTCGCGAGCGTGGAGGCTCCGGAATGAAGATATCGATGCGTTTCCTCCAATCTTTCAAATTGGTAGCGGTGCTGGGCATGGCGCTGTCGATGGCTGCCTGCGCGAGCAAGAACCCGCTCGACGGCAACGCCATGGCGAGTGCGGCGACGCCAGGCAGCCAGCAGGACTTCGTCGTCAATGTCGGGGATCGCGTGTTCTTCGAAAGCGACCAGTCCGACCTGTCGCCGCAGGCGACAGCGACCCTGGACCGCCAGATCCAGTGGCTGCAGACCTATAACCGTTACGCCTTCACCATCGAAGGCCACGCCGACGAGCGCGGTACGCGCGAATACAACATCGCGCTCGGCGCCCGGCGCGCCCAGTCGGTCCGCGCCTACATGACCGCGCACGGCATCGATGCGAGCCGGCTGCGCACGATCTCCTACGGCAAGGAGCGTCCCGTGGCGGTCTGCAACGACATCTCCTGCTGGTCGCAGAACCGTCGCGCCGTCACCGTGCTGAACGCGAGCTCGTAACGCGCGATCAAGTTTACTTGACCGCCGACAATTCCATGCCCGGCCTCGGCCGGGCATTTGCTTTTCTCTCCTCGCGAGAGGGGGCTGGCGAACTTCATATTTTCGGCGTACTCCCGCAACTATGTGAGTTCCGGGCGACCTCCTTACCCGAACCCAACCAGCGATGCCCCGCACCAGCCCTTCTGCATTGAAATCCGCGTTCCTCGCTCTGCTCGTCGTCGCCGCACCAATTGTCGTGCCGACAACGCTGTATGCGCAGCAGGACAGCGAAGATCCCGAGATGCGGATCGAACAGCTCGAAGCCAGGCTGCGCCAGCTCACCGGCCAGAACGAGGAGCTGCAGTATCGTAACCGCCAGCTCGAGGAGCAGCTTAAGCAGTTGCAGGCTGGGCAGGGCGGCCGCGCCAGCGTCGCCGTCGCGCCGCAAGCCCCGCCCCAGCAGGCCTACCCGTCGCAGCCGACCTACCAGCAACCGGGCCCGCAGGCCGCGCCAGCCTATCCGCAAGGCCAGATGCAGCCGCAGTCCCAGCCGGTGGAGCAGGCAAATATTCAGGCGGCGCCGCCGGCCGGGCGCGGCCGCGGCGACGCCTTCGACCCCGCTGCCAATCCGAACGCCCCGGGCGCGCCGCGTCCGCTCGGCAGCATCGTCGGGCAACCCTCTGCGCCGCTCGCGCCCCAATCTTCTGCGCCTGACGTCGGCGCGCCCGGCGGGCGCGGCGCGGGCGAGCCGCTCGATCTCGCCAACACCAACACGCCGCGCGGCAGCCGCGCCGGGCCAGCCGGCGCCGCAAGGCTACCCTCAGCAACAAGGCTACCCTCAGCAACAAGGCTATCCGCAGCAGGGCCCGCAGGGCGCCGCGCCCCCGCAGGCGCCGGCCGGGGCGCAGGTTGCAACGCTGCCGCCGACCAATTCGCCACGCGACGAGTTCGATCTCGGCTACGGTTATATCGAGCGCAAGGACTATGCGCTGGCCGATCAGACGCTGCGCGCGTTCCTGCAAAAATATCCGAGCGACCGGCTGGTGCCCGAGGCGAATTACTGGCTTGGCGAAAGCCTCTACCAGCGGCAGCGCTACCGTGACGCCGCGGAATCCTTCCTCACCATCACCACCAAGTTCGAGCGCTCCACCAAGGCGCCGGATGCGCTGCTGCGGCTCGGACAATCGCTCGCGGCGCTGAAGGAGAAGGAGGCCGCCTGCGCGGCGTTCGGCGAAGTGACGCGCAAGTATCCGAAGGCCTCCGCCGCGGTGAAGCAGGGCGTCGACCGTGAGCAGAAGCGCGTCCACTGCTGAGGACGTTGCGCTCTCGGCCGCGGACGCGAAGCGTCTGTTTGCCGATTGGAAGCACGTATCAGCCCTTGTCCTCGCGGTATCGGGCGGCCCCGATTCCACGGCGCTGCTGTGGCTCGCTGCGAAGTGGCGCGGCGGTCTCAAGCGTGCGCCGCGCCTCTTGGCCGTCACCGTCGACCACGGCTTAAGGCGCGAGTCGCACAACGAGGCGCTTGATGTCGCAAGGCTTGCCAACGCGCTCGACGTCGAGCACCGGACGCTGCGCTGGACCGGACCGAAGCCTCAGTCCGGCCTGCCGGCGGCGGCGCGCGAGGCGCGTTATTCACTCCTTGCCGGTGCCGCCCGCAAGATCGGCGCCGCGCATGTTCTCACCGCGCACACCCGCGACGATCAGGCCGAGACCTTGATGATGCGCCTTGCCCGCGGCAGCGGGCTCTCCGGCCTCGCCGCCATGGCACGTGAGGCGCCGCGCGGTGCCGTCACCATCGTCCGCCCGCTGCTCGATGTGCCGAAGGCCAGGCTGATCGCGACGCTGCGCAAGGCGAAGATCGACTATGCCGACGATCCGACCAACCGCGACCCGGCTTTTACCCGGACGCGGTTCCGGGAATTGATGCCGCAGTTGATGCGCGAGGGTATCGACAGCCGCAACCTCGCCCGCCTCGCGCAACGGCTGGCGCGCGCCAACACAGCGCTGGAATCCGTCGTCAGCGTGATGGAGCGCTCGATCGGCCGCGTCAGCGACGACGGTTTGATCGAGATCGATGCGCGGGCGTTTGCGACCTTGCCGGACGAGATCGCATTGCGCCTGCTCGGCCGCGCGGTCGCCGCAGTCGGCTATGAGGGCAGCGCCGAGCTCGCCAAGCTTGAAGCGCTGCTTGCGGGTTTGCGCGCCGCGGCGGACCGCCGGCAGCGGATGACGCAGACGCTCGCCGGTGCCATGATCGCGCTCAGGCCCGACCTGATCGTGGTCAACCGGGCGCCGCCAAGACGCAAATGACAAGGCGCAAGCGATGAGAGTGATGTGACCGACGCAGAGGCCCGAGAACCGAACGGTCTCGACTGGCGGCTCCACGCCGTCGTCATGGCGGCCGTGCTGGCCATCGGCGTGATCAACGCGCTGTCGATCGCCCATGACAACGCACGCAACGGCGGGGCCTATGACCTCGGCAGGCCGCTGTTCTGGGAGCTGACCAGCGTTGCGGTGATCGCGGCGCTCGCGCCACTCGTCGCGATGGGCGTCGAACGGCTGCGCGGAGCCGGGTGCGAACGACGCTGGTGGACCGTCGCCGGCCTCGTCGCTTTGCTCGTCGTCGGCTTCTCGGCGGTCCACATCGCCGGCATGGTCGTGCTGCGCATGGCGGGTCTCGCGATGTCGGGCAGCTCTTACCATTTCACCTGGACGCCGTCGGAACTGGCCTACGAGTTCCGCAAGGACCTTGCGACTTGCGTGCTGCTCGGTCTGACATTCTGGCTGGCGCTCAGCCGTCGCGACCTGGCGCGGGCCCGCGTGGCGGTCGAGCCCACCGCCGTTGGTACGTCGATGACGGTGCCCGGTCATCTCTGGCTGCGCGACGGGTCAACCAGCCACCGCATCACCCCCCGCGACGTCGTCTCGCTGTCGTCGGCCGGCAACTATGTGGAGTATCGGCTCGCTGGCGGGGCCTCGCATCTGGTCCGCGCCACGCTCGCGCGGGAGGAGCCGCGGCTCAAGCCATTCGGCATCATCCGCGTGCATCGGACGCGGATGGTCAATCTGCACCGCGTCGTCGGCGTGACGCCGCGTCCCTCGGGCGATTTCGAGCTCAGGCTCGACAATGGTGACACCGTCATCGGGAGTCGCCGCTATCGCTCCGCCATGGGCCGTTTGGCCGACGATATCGCTGCTCCAATACCCTTAACCAAGGGCCAAGAAGACCCGCGGAGCGGGCTGGCGGTGCGTTAATACGCCGTAATTCAGGTTATATTTGCGTATAGTGCGCCAAATACTCACACCCCGTTCCCTTGGCAGGGACGGCGACGACACATAAATTAGCCCCGGTCGAGACGCGCAACGAATCGCGTCCGCCATTGCAAGGCCAGGCCGCCCCATGCGCGGTCACGAAGGACGCCCAATGAACGCCAATCTGCGCAATTTCGCCCTCTGGGTCATCATCGTTTTGCTGCTGTTGGCGCTGTTCACGCTGTTCCAGAATCCGGGCCAGCGTTCGTCGTCGCAGGACATCTCGTTCTCGCAGCTCTTGACCGAAGTCGATCAGGGTCACGTCAAGGAAGTCGTGATGCAGGGACCGGAGATCCACGGCAGCTTCGCAGACGGCCGCCAGTTCTCGACCTATGCGCCGAACGATCCGGGCCTCGTGCAGAAGCTGTACGGCAAGGGCGTCACCATCACCGCCCGCCCGCCGAGCGACAACGTGCCGTGGTTCGTCTCGCTGCTCGTCTCGTGGCTGCCGTTCATCGCGCTGATCGGCGTGTGGGTGTTCCTGTCGCGCCAGATGCAGGGCGGCGCCGGCAAGGCCATGGGCTTTGGCAAGTCGCGCGCCAAGATGCTGACCGAGGCGCACGGCCGCGTGACGTTTGAGGATGTCGCCGGCGTCGACGAGGCTAAGCAGGACCTGCAGGAGATCGTCGAGTTCCTGCGCGACCCCGGAAAATTCCAGCGCCTCGGCGGACGCATTCCGCGCGGCGTGCTGCTGGTCGGCCCTCCCGGCACCGGCAAGACGCTGATCGCGCGTGCGGTCGCCGGCGAAGCCAACGTGCCGTTCTTCACCATCTCGGGTTCCGACTTCGTCGAGATGTTCGTCGGCGTCGGCGCCTCGCGCGTCCGCGACATGTTCGAGCAGGCCAAGAAGAACGCGCCGTGCATCATCTTCATCGACGAGATCGACGCGGTCGGCCGTCATCGCGGCGCCGGCCTCGGCGGCGGCAATGACGAGCGCGAGCAGACGCTGAACCAGTTGCTGGTCGAGATGGACGGCTTCGAGGCCAACGAAGGCATCATCCTGATTGCCGCCACCAACCGTCCCGACGTGCTCGATCCGGCGCTGCTGCGTCCCGGCCGCTTCGACCGCCAGGTCATCGTGCCGAACCCGGACGTGGTCGGCCGCGAGCAGATCCTGAAAGTTCACGTGCGCAAGGTGCCGCTGGCGCCGGATATCAACCTCAAGACCATCGCCCGCGGCACGCCCGGCTTCTCCGGCGCCGACCTGATGAACCTCGTCAACGAGGCAGCCTTGATGGCCGCGCGCCGCAACAAGCGCATGGTCACGCAAGCCGAGTTCGAGGACGCCAAGGACAAGGTGATGATGGGCGCCGAGCGCAAGTCGCTGGTCATGACCGAGGAAGAGAAGGCGCTGACCGCCTATCACGAAGGCGGCCATGCCATCGTCGGCCTCAACGTCAAGGCGACCGATCCGATCCACAAGGCGACCATCATTCCGCGCGGCCGTGCGCTCGGCATGGTCATGCAGTTGCCGGAGCGCGACAAGCTGTCGATGTCGCTCGAGCAAATGACCTCGCGGCTCGCCATCATGATGGGCGGGCGCGTCGCCGAAGAGCTGATCTTCGGCAAGGAGAAGGTCACTTCGGGCGCGGCGTCCGACATCGAGCAGGCGACGCGGCTTGCGCGCTTGATGGTGACGCGCTGGGGTCTGTCCGACGAGCTCGGCACCGTCGCTTATGGCGAGAACCAGGACGAGGTGTTCCTCGGCATGTCGGTGTCGCGGCAGCAGAACATTTCGGAATCGACCGCGCAGAAGATCGACACGGAAATCCGCCGCCTGGTCGAGGCCGGCTACCAGGAGGCGCATCAGATCCTGACCGCCAAGCACGCCGACCTGGAGACGCTCGCCAGGGGGCTGCTCGAGTTCGAGACGCTGTCCGGCGACGAGATCACCGATCTCTTGAACGGCAAGAAGCCGAACCGCGAGTCGATCATCGAGCCGAGCGCCCCGCGCACCTCCGCCGTGCCGCCGGCCGGCAAGCCGCGGCCGCGGCCCGAGCCCGGCGGCGACGTCGCCCCGCAACCGCAGGCGTGACGACGCCGGCGCGTAGCGCCGGGTATTCCGGCAAGTCGTTACTGCAAAAGCTCGGCATCCAGCCGGGCTTTCGCATTTTTGTCGCCGGTGCACCGGCTGCGTACGAGAAGATCGTCGGGAAGCTGCCCAATGCTGCGACCCTCGTCGCACGGCTCGGCAAGAACATCGACATGATTCACGTCTTTGCCACCGAGCGAACAGGGCTCGGCAAGAGGCTCGCGGCCTATCGCAAGGTGATTGAGCCCGACGGCATGATCTGGATTTCCTGGCCGAAGCAGGCTTCGGGCGTTCCGACCGACCTCACTGACAATGTTGTGAGAGATGTTGCGTTGCCGCTCGGTCTCGTCGACGTCAAGGTCTGTGCCGTTGACGCCACATGGTCCGGCCTGAAGTTCGTGATCCGCCGCGAGCTCAGGCCGTAGGGCCGTAAACCGGTACCGGGAGCAGCTTCATGACCGCGACCGCAATAGTCCTGGCGCTGTGTTGGGCCGTCTTCGCCATCTATTGGGCCGTCACCGCGCTCAACGTGAAGCGCACGATCGAACGCCGCGCCGACTGGCTTCGTATCGCGATCGCGATAATCGTCGGGCTTGGCGTGGTGCTGCTGCGCAGCACCTACGGCCGCGCGATCGATCCGTTCGTACTGCCGCGCAGTTTGCCAGTGCGCGTTGTTGCCGATGTGCTGGCGGTCGCGGGCGTTGCGATCCTGCTGTGGGCCAGAACCATCCTCGGCGGCAACTGGAGCAGCGCGGTGACCCTGAAGGAAAACCATGAGCTGATCCAGCGCGGCCCCTACGCCTGGGTGCGCCATCCGATCTACAGCGGCCTGTTGCTGCTCAGCCTCGCCACCGCCGTGCACTACGCGACCCTCGGCGGTTTCGTGCTGCTGGCGCTGTGCTGCATCGGCTTCGCGTTGAAGCTGCGCCAGGAAGAGCTCTTGATGACCGAGCATTTCCCGGACCGCTATCCGGCTTACCGGGCGCGGGTGAAAGCGATCGTGCCGTTCGTGTTTTGATGGCGTAGCCCTACACGGATGGCGTGTCAGCACCTCGCGACCGCACGTAGGCCCGCTCGCCGCTCTGCGGGATGAAACCAGACCTCCAAACTCTCACCTGAACTCGGATCGACAAACCGTTCCTCGGTCAGTTCCCAGCCCGGCCCGGGTGGCGCATTGAGCGGCTCGCCGCTTGTAGCCGCCGTTGCGGAACAGCGCCCAGATCAGCACCAGCAGGGCGACGATGCCGACCCAGACGACCAGTCCGATCACGGAGCGGGCTCGATCACCGCGGCCGTCCCGTAGGCGACGATCTCGCTCATGGTGTTGCCGATCTCGGCGGAGTCGAACCTCATCATCAGGATGGCGTTGGCGCCCATTGCGGTCGCGTTATGCACCAGCCGATCGAGCGCATGCCGGCGCGCCTCCTCGAGCATCTGGGTGTATTCGTGGATCTCGCCGCCGATGATGGAGCGAAGTCCTGCCATCACATTGCCGCCCAGTCCTCGGCTGCGAACGACGACCCCAAAGCATTGCCCAAGCATCCGGGTCGTTCGATGGCCTGTCACATTCTCTGTTGTCACGACGATCAAGTTAAGCCTCCCATATGGCTTGATTGCTGCAATCCTGCTGCCGGATGCTGACGCGCGTCAGCATAGGCTCGGTGTATCAGTCCACTGCAAACCCGGTTTGGTTCATGCCGCTGCAAAACCGCGTAAATCCCTTTGGCGAGCTGTTCGCGAGCGAGGCCCGCGGCACGCTGTTCGGCAATCGCGGCGGCAAATTCCACCGCGACGATCGTACGCTGTCGACGCGGCGGTGGACGTCGCGGCAATGGATTTGTTGCGTGCTCTGAATTCAAGGGCCGCCAGCGCAACGTCTGGGGCCGCTATTACACCGAACTGTTCTTTCTCGACGAAGTCACCGCGCTCGCCGCCGGCCATCGCCCGTGCTTCGAGTGCCGCCGCACCGAGGCACTCGCCTTCGCGCGAAGCATTCGGCAAGTCAAACCATCGGCCGTCGGCGCCGGAGATGGATCTTGTGCTGCAGGCCGAGCGCCTCGATGGACGGAACAAACGCGTCCATCGCCTCGCGCTCGATGCGCTGCCTGATGGCGCGATGATCACCTTGACCGGACACGATGCGTTCGCGGTGAAGGGCGACGCGCTGCTGCCATGGACGCCGTTCGGCTATGGTGCCGCGCGTGAAAAGCTGCGCGGCGTCGAGGTCGACGTGCTGACGCCGCCGTCGATCCTGCGTGCACTGGCGCGCGGCTTCAGGCCGCGCTGGCACGCGACTGCGAGTTAACCCTTCACGCTGTCGCCGCGACCGGCACAGGGTTTCGATGCATGAATGCGCTGTAGTTTCGCGAAATGGCGACGAGCCGCCCGGTCTTTTTGTCGGTGAAGGTGTATTCGAGGCTCATGAAGGCGGTCTTCTCGGTCTGCCACTTGTCGGCGACCCTGGTATCGATGATGTAGGTGCGGTCCAGGAACACAGGCTCGCGGACGACGAGGTCGGTCCCTGCATCCATGGCGGCGCGCACCGGAGCGTTGCCTTCAGGCTCGACGAATGCCGGATTGATCCGTCGGCCGTGATAGAACACCGACGCAATGTCCAGGGGCGACCATAGCGGGCCGCCAAAGGGGGAAGCGACGCGGTACCACCAGTGCGGATCGCGTTCCATGACGTCTTCGGCACGGACGACGATCTCGAACGGCTTCCTCGTTGCCCCGACAATCACGTCGGGAGACGCTTCCTCTCCCACAATGGTGCGCGGCTGCGGGCTTCTCTCCCACGGAGCCAGGATTTTCTTGCCGTGCTCGACCACAGCCGCCCAGCCGTAAGTCGAGGTTTCGCCGTCCCGGTTTTCGAGGTGGAAGGAGATTGTCCTGATATCGGCAGCGTCCGGCGGCAGTGTGTCCCACACCACCCGAACCTCGCCTTCATAGCTGACCTTCTTGTGCCTGACGCTGTAGACCCCGCCTTCGTACCAGCTGGAGCCAAGGTTTGCCGGGATGGCGCCCGCCGTCACGCTCATCAATGTCAATCCGCCAACGATCCCCGCCTTGAGACCGAGCGCCCGCGCGGAGTCATCATCGTGAATCACCGTGTGCGGCTTCAAACCCTGGGCAATCCTGTCGTGCGAGCTGACGGGTTTGCGGACCATCACCCAGGGGCCGGTATACATCGTAGCTAGTCTCCTGATTTCGGCAGGTTCGATTTCAATTGGACCACCAGCCGCATTGGCGGACATGATGTCCGCCGAGCGGCTGGTCTCGCCAAGTATGAACCAGGCGGATTGTCGTTCACAGCGGACTTTGATCGAGCGACGGTCACAGTGTCGGACCGCAGCGCGCCCCGCGGGGGTCGGGGCGAAGGGGCTTCATGAGCCTGAGGAGCGCGGGCTGGGCGCGTTCTGCATCGCTTCGACGTTTTCGCGCGTCTGCTCGTCAGAGCATGCACACCCACTGGGTTCGGTTCATGCCGATCGTGCGAGCCGCGCCACGAGCCAGATCAAGCGTGACGCCGCGCGTAAACGGGCCGCGGTCATTGATCACGACGGCAACAGACCTCCCGTTCTCGGAATTCGTTACCGTGACCCGTGATCCGAAAGGCAGCGTGCGATGCGCGGCCGTCAACCCGCTGGAATCGAACGTCTGACCGCTCGCGGTTCTCCGGCCCGAGGCATAGAAGGTTGCTACGACCTGTTGTCCGGAACAGCTTCCGTGAGGTTTTGAATGCGCGAAGAACCAGGCGAAGCCCCGGCTGTGAGCGGGCGCGGGCGACATGACCAGGCACGACAGAGCCAATCCCAAGATGCAAAAGAACGGACGCATTGATCACTCCGAATACGGCCCATTAGTTTCCCGAAACGCGGGGGCCCAATTGTGGCAATGATGGTCATACTGAATGCCCTGCTCGTGGTGCTGCCATCCGAACGAGCCGTCTTTCTACCGCTCTTAGGACACAATTGTAGGTACGGCATGGATCAGGGAAGTCGGCATTTGTCCGACATGACGAGGGACGTCTGAACTTGAGACACTGGGTCAAATCAGGATGCAGTCTCCTCGTTCCTGTTGCAGTTGTTGTGCTGATCGGCGTGGCTCATGCCCAGAACCTCGATCAGGGCAAACCGCCCGCCAAGTTGTTCGCGAGCAGTTGCGCCGGATGTCATCACAGCGCACGCGGACTTGCCAAAGGCCGTTTCAATCTCGCGCTCTTCTGGTTTTTGCAACAGCACTACACATCCAGTTCGAGTTCGGCCTGGACTCTCACCTCCTATCTTGAGTTTGTCGACGGCAACCAGCGCAACCAGGCACGAGCCGCGGCGACGAAATCGTCGAGGCGCTCGTCGCCGGCCTCGCTGCGACCGGCCGCCCCAATAGCGGGCCGCTAAAGCACGATCAGTTGAGATTGAATCGCGCTTCTTTTCCCCGCTCGTCGCCGCGGACGCGGGGACCCAGTCTTTGCCAAATAATCAGGGGCTCTTCTTGATCGTTGTGGAGTCCCACATTCGCGGAAATAAGATGAGTTAAACTCATCACGCTTTAGCGCGACACGATCCCGCTCCGTTTGATGTTTTCCCCATCATACGAGCGACGGCGTGGCGATGCACCGGCGCGTACGCCGGTGCATCGACATCGCAGACAAAGCTGCGATCAGGTCTCGAGCTGCCGGCCGATCGGCAATGCACGAATGCGTTTTCCGGTCGCGGCAAAGATCGCATTGATCAGCGCTGGCGCAAACGGGGGCACACCGGGCTCGCCGACACCGCTTGGTGGTGTCTCCGGGCCCGGCGGCACGATATGGACCTTGGTCACCAGCGGCGACTTGTCCATCCGGATGACCGGGAAGCCATCGAAATTGCTTTGCTGCACCCGTCCATCCTTGAAGGTGATCTCGCCATATCTTGCGAGACTGAGACCCATGATCGCCGCGCCTTCGATCTGCGACTGGATCCGCTCGGGATTGACGTAGGTGCCGCAGTCAATCGCGGTGTCGACCTGGTGCACGGTCAGCGCACCCTTATCGCCGACCTAACCTCGACAATGGTGGCGATGTAGCTGACGAAACTGCGGTGGACCGCAATGCCGAGCCCATGACCCTTCGGCACGGATCGGCCCCACTGTCCTTTCTCGGCGACGTATTCGACGACTTTCCGCAATCGGGCCGTGTCGATCGGATAGCTGTCAGCCGGCTCGCCGTAGTTCCACAGGTCCTTCACCGAGGCGAGGTTGAGGATGCGCGGCGAGCCGATCAGCTGCAGCAGCATCTCCTTCTGATCGCGGTTGGTGGCGGCCGCGAGCTCGCCGACCATGGACTGGATCGCGAAGGCGTGGGGGATGTTCGACACCGAACGGAACCAGCCGAGCCGGGTGTGCGCAGCGGCTTCCGGATTCTCGATCTGGATGTTGGCGATCTCGAACGGCATGTCGACGAGCCCCATGCCGAGCTCGAACCCCAGCTTGTGATTGGCGCCGGCGACGAACGTCGAGCCGATCGTCGGCGCGGCGCTGCGATGCCGCCACGCGACGACCTTGCCGTTCTTGTCGAGACCGGCTTCGATCCGCTCGACCGACACGGTGTGCAGGAAGTCGTGGTGCAGGTCGTCTTCCCGCGTCCACTGCACCTTCACCGGCGCGCCAAGCGCCTTCGATAGCAGCGCCGCCTCGATCGCGAAATCGCACTTCGATTTGCGCCCGAAACCGCCGCCAAGCAGCGTCACGTTCACGGTGACGTCGTTTTCGGCGAGACCAAGCGACTTCGCGACATCGGCTCGCGTGCCGCCGGGGCTCTGCACCGGCGCCCAGATCTCGGCCTTGCCATCCTTGACATCGGCGATCGCAACCGGCGGCTCCATGCTGGCATGGGCGAGATGAGGCAGGTAGTACTCACCGACCACGACCTTGTCGGCGCTCTTGAGCGCAGCATCGGCGTCGCCTTCCTTGCGCACCACCAGGCCAGGTTTGCGCGCGGCCTCCTCGAGCTCGGTCCGGTACGCCGCCGACTTGTATTTGGCGTTTGCGCCGTCGTCCCATTCGATCTTCAGGGCATCGCGGCCCTTGATCGCGGCCCCGGTGTTGCGTGCGATCACCGCGACGCCGCCAAGCGGCTGGAATTTCGACGGCCAGGGCCAGCCCTGGACCTCCATGACCTTCTCGACGCCGGATACCTTCATCGCCTCGGTTGAGTCGAACGACTTCAGCTTGCCGCCGGTGACCGGCGGGCGGGCAATCACCGCGTACTTCATGCCGGGCAGCCGGACGTCGGCGCCGTAACGGGCCTTGCCCATCGTGATGTCGCGAAGGTCGACGATTCCGACCTGACCCTTGCCGAGGTAGCGGAAGTCCTTCGCATCCTTCAGCTTCAGGCTGTCGGCCGCCGGCACCGCCTCCTTTGCGGCATCGGCCGCCAGTTCACCAAAGCCGAGACGCCGGCCGCTGGCGGAGTGGACGATCTCATGATTGACGGCCTTGACCTCGGTCGCCGGCACACCCCAGCGTTTCGCCGCCGCGGCTTCGAGCATCGTGCGCGCGGACGCGCCGATCTGGCGCATCGGCACCAGGTAGTGGCGCGTGCTGCGCGAACCGTCGGTGTCCTGGTTGCCGAACTTGACCTCATCGCCGGTGGCCTGCTGAACTTTCACGCGCGACCAGTCAGCCTCCAGCTCTTCGGCGACGACGAGCGGCAGGCTGGTGCGCACGCCCGTTCCCATCTCGGAGCGATGCGCGACGATCGTCACGGTGCCATCGCTTGCGATCGCCACAAAGACGCGCGGGTCGACCACGACGCCATGGGGCATCTTGCCGGCGCCGGTTTGATAGGCCGCAAACGCCTGGCGTGACATCACGGGGGCAGCAAGGACAAAGCCGCCGGCGATGCCAAGGGTCTTCAGGACCGCGCGCCGGGAGACGTTTTGGACCTTGTTGCGCGGCGCAAAACCATGAAGCTTGTCGGGATTGGTGATGATGTTCATTGTCACACCCCCGTCGATGCCAGGTGAACTGCAGTCTCGATGCGCTGGTAGCACCCGCATCTGCAGATGTTGCCCGCCATCGCTTCACGGATCTGGTCGTGGCTCGGCTTCGGGTTCTCCATCAGCAGCGCCGCCGCCTGCATGATCTGACCGGCCTGGCAGAAGCCGCACTGCGGTACGTTCTCCTGGCGCCACGCCTTCTGCACCGGATGGTCG
The DNA here is from genome assembly GCA_963763485.1 of uncultured Alphaproteobacteria bacterium. Classification (GTDB taxonomy): domain Bacteria; phylum Pseudomonadota; class Alphaproteobacteria; order Rhizobiales; family Xanthobacteraceae; genus CAWCKS01. The sequence continues at coordinate 134,371 of CAVXOW010000007.1, forward strand.
CCGGCGGGGTGCAGCCCTTCGATGGTGGTGACATCGCGTCCGGCCACATCCGACACCGACGTAATGCAGGAGCGGACCGCCTGTTTGTCGACAATGACGGTGCAGGCACCGCACAGCGCCTGGCCGCAGCCGTATTTTGTCCCCGTCAATCCGGTCTCGTCGCGCAGGTACCAGAGCAGTGAAAGATTGGGATCGCCATCCCAGTTCTGTTCCTGTCCATTGATCTTGAGTTTGACCATCGTCATCTCCTCGATTTTATGGGCTGCCGAAAGCTTTCAATGAGAACGAGCTTTGTTCATTCCTCCGCGTCTTGTTGATCGAGCGTGCACCGCAACGCGACTGCCGCTGCGGTCGCCGTTCACGGTCAGGGATGCAAACCCCGGCCGCCTTCCGTTCGTCCGTCGCCTGCTCCGCTCATCGCGTTTCGAGGCGCCGCGGGATCATTTCAATGAGGTATTGCACTGGCGGCTTGCCTTCTGATCTTGGCAGCGGCCAAGTTGCAATTTTCTGGAGAACTTTGACCGCATGAAGGCGAGGCGAGTGCGTCTCAAAATTCTCCGAGAAGACATTTCCTTGCCCAAGCTTGCGGGTTCAGGTTCGTATTGCACCGCATGAATTCATCTCCCGAAATCGCTGCTGCGTCGCCCGCTCCGGACAGCGCGCCCTACTTCTCGCGCCAGGGTGCGATCGACGGCGTGATCGCGGTCTCGCCGGTCGTCGTCAGCCTGTTTGCCACGGGCCTCGTGTTCGGCACGCTCGCCGCGCAAAAGGGTCTCTCGCTGCTCGATGCGCTCGCGATGAGCTGTTTTGTCTATGGCGGCCTCGTGCAAGTCGTCAGCCTGCAATCGTGGCCGCAGGAATTCACGCTCGCCACGCTCTTGACGCTGATGCTGGTGACGCTTGCGGTCAACCTGCGTCTCTTCCTGATGAGCATCACGTTCCGCCCGTGGTTCGGCGCGCTGCCGGCATGGCAGGCCTATCCGATCCTGTTCTTCATTACCGACATCGGCTGGCTGCGTGCGATGCGCTACCGCGCCGAGGGCGGCCGCGATGTCGCATTCTTTCTCGGCGGCGGGATCTTTCTTCATATGGTCTGGCTGGTGTCGACCGCCGCCGGCGTCGAGTTCTCGAACTGGCTGAGCAACCCGCGCGCGCTCGGCATCGATCTCTTGCTGCCGATCTTCTTTGCGACGCTGCTGATCCCGGCGTGGCGCGGGCCGCGGCGCGCGGTGCCGTGGTTGATCGCTGGCCTCGTTGCGGTCGCCGTGCAATGGCTGGCCGCAGGCTACTGGTACATCATCGCCGGCGCTGTCTCCGGCGCCATCGCGGCAGGGTTCATCGGCGATGACTAGTCTCGTGCATGGCGACGTGATGCTGGCAATTGCGGCGATGACGGCGGTGACGGTGTCGCTGCGGCTTGGCGGCTATTTCCTGATGAGTTATGTGACCGTGACGCCGCGCGTGCGCCGCATGCTCGACGCGCTGCCGGGATCGGTGATCGCGGCCGCGGTGCTGCCGGTCGCGTTGCAGGGCGGCGTGGTCGCGATCGCGGCCGTGGTTCTGGCGATGCTCGCGATGTATCTCTCGCGCAGTGACATTGTCGCTATCGTGGTTGGCGTTGGCGCCGCGGCGCTGTTGCGCGCGGCGGGGTTGGGGTAGAGCGAGATGAGTGGAATCGAATCGGCTGATCCCATCCACCGCTCGTTCCCGCGGACGCGGGAACCCAGTTTTTGCCAAGCAACCAGGGCCTTTTTTGATCGCTCTTGGATTTTATGGCGAAGCACTTGCTTCGCCAGACTTTCGCGGGAATGAGCGGAGTTAAACTCATCACGCTTTAGTGTGAGCCCATGGGGGACGCGATGGACCTCACTCATCTCTCCTGGCCCTTTTTCGACGGCGAAGCCACAAAATTCGCCCGCGAATTTGATCGCTGGGTCCGGCGCGAGCTTGCGGGCTTCGAGAGCGAAGAGGGTGGCGACGGCAAAGCCGCTCGCCGGATTTTCGAATTGCTCGCCGCGTCGCATTGGCTTGAGCAGACGCTGCCGGCTGCACGTGGTGGTCACGGGGGCAAGCTCGATCTTCGCAGAATTTGTCTCATGCGCGAGATCAGCGGGTTTTCGTCGGCCATGGCCGACGTGGCGCTGTCGGAGCCCTGGCTCGGCATTCTTCCCATTGCGCTCTACGGATCGCCGGAGCTGCAGGACGAGCTGCTGCCGGCGTATTTATCAGGGCGATTGCTGCCGGCGTTTGCGTTGTCGGAGCCCGATGCGGGATCGGACGTTTCGGCGATCGCGACCACCGCACGCAGGGACGGCGATCGTTATGTCCTCAACGGCGTGAAGACATGGACGTCGAATTGCGGGCTGGCCGATCTGTACGTCGTATTCGCGCGGATCGAGGGTGTGGCTGAAGGTGCGGGAAGCCTTGCTGCTTTCGCGGTCGATGGACACGCTGCGGAAATTGCCTTGGACGAGCGTCTCTCGGTGTCGTCGCCGCACACCGTGGGCACCTGGTCCCTGAGAGATTGCCGCGTTCCGTCGCACCGGCTGATTGGTGAGCCCGGCCAGGGGTTTGCGATCGCCATGCGGGTGCTTGAGTTGTTTCGCCCGACCGTCGGTGCGGCAACGCTCGGATTCGCCCGCAGAGCCATGGCCGAAGCGGTTACCCGAAGCCTCAGTCGCGTCGCCTTCAGGAAGCCGATTGCGGAGCATCAGCTGATCCAGGCCAAGCTCGCCGACATGGCAGTCAAGATCGACGCGGCAGCCCTCCTGGTCTATCGCGCCGCGTGGCAGAGCGACGCTTCGGATGGCAACATCGCGCGCGAAGCCGCGATGGCAAAACTCTATTCGTCCGAGATGGCGTTCGAGGTCATCGACGAGGCGCTGCAGATTTTCGGCGGTCTCGGCGTCGTGCGCGGCACCACGATCGAGCGCCTGTTTCGCCACGCACGCGCCTTTCGCATTTTCGATGGCACGAGCGAAATCCAGCGGCTCGTCATTGCGCGAAGTATCCTGCGGTAGGCCGGCCCGAAATGGGTCGATGCCTCTTGCCAGCCCGGCTGAACTGGTGTTCATTTCTTACAACGACAAACGACGTTGCTCTGTAAGAAGCAGCCGGGGGTAGACGCCAATGGCTTATCGCCGCACTCAAGCGGTGGTGAAGCGGCTTGCCGCGCGCCGCAGCGCGATTCTTGCCGCCGCCCGCGCGACCGCAGCGGAAGCGGGGATGGCCGCCGTGCAGATCGCGCCGGTCGCCGATCGCGCCGACGTCGCGGCCGGCACCGTCTATCGCTACTTTCCGTCGAAGGCCGAACTGATCTCCGAACTCATCGCCGACGTCTCGGGCGACCAGCTCGATGCCGTGCGCCGTGCCGCCGATGCCGCGCCCGGCCCGCTCTCGGCGCTCGCCGCGGCCATCACCACGGTTGCCGCGCACATCCTGTCGCAGCGCAAGCTCGCCTGGGCGATCCTCGCCGAGCCGATCGATGTCGACGTCGTGCCCTCGCGCATTGCGAGCCGCCGCGCCATCGTTGCCGAGATCGCGTCGCGCATCGATGCGGCTGCGCGCGGAAATCACCTGCCGCAGCAGGATGCGGCGCTGACCGCGGCTGCGATCATCGGCGCGCTCCACGAAGCGCTGGTCGGTCCGCTGGCGCCGGCCGGCCTCGATGATCCCGCGCGCATCCGCGAGGCCGTGCAGTCGCTGACGCTGATGGCGCTGCGCGCGGTCGGCGTGATGGACGCCCGCGCCCGCGGGCTCGTGGTGCAGACCGGACTGCCCGGCACTCCAGCGCGCGCGCCGGCGTCAGTCGGATGAAAAATCAAAACAATGGGAGATGAGCCGATGACTGACAGCGAGCTGTTCCGCAAGGGTGCCGCGATGCGGCGCAAGCTTTACGGCGAGGCCGCGGCCGACAAGAGTGCGAAGGACGTCTACGGCGACCCGATGATGCAGAAATTCCTCGACGTCGCGACCGAGAACGTGTTCGGCGCGCTGTGGACGCGGCCCGGGCTCGATTTGAAGACCCGCACCCTGGTCTGCGTGGTCTCCGATGTCGCGACGGGGCGTGAGCCGGAGCTCGCGATCCACCTGCGCTTCGCGTTGCGCCAGGGCTGGACCGAAGATGAGCTGAGTGAGGTGCTGCTGCATCTCTCCGGCTATATCGGCCTGCCGCTGGTGCGCGGGTCCATGCTGGTGGCGAAGCGCGTGTTCGCCGAGATCCGCGCCGAGCAGGCGCAGAAGAGTTGAGCAATAGGGCGATCGCATATGCCGTACATCGGTGAATTGCAGGCGATGCGGCTCGATTATCCTCCCCCGCGTAGCATCGCGAAGCGGGGGAGGGGGACCGCCCGAAGGGCGGTGGAGGGGGCGCGGGCGGCCTCATCGACCACTGTTTCAAGTGAAGTTCAGATTGCCCCCATCACCATGCTTCGCATGGTCCCCCTCCCCCGCACAAAAGGTGCAGGGGAGGACGCAAGAGCCGCAGCGCTCGTTAAATGCGATAGCCTTGGTTGATATCATGACCACGCAAGCACCTCCCTTTGCCGGCGCCATTGCAAAGCTGCACGCGGCGATGGCAGAGGTCGCCAACGGCGACGTCGCCGCGATCAAGGCGCTCTATTCGCACACCGACGACGCCACCAGCTTCTATGGCTGGGGCGGCTTCGAGAAAGGTTTTGACGCGGTGTCGGCGCGCTGGGATTGGGCCAGCCAGCAGTTCAAGGGCGGCACAGTGAGCTACCGCAACGTCTCGACGGTCGTCGCCGACACGCTCGCCTATGTCACCGACATCGAGAGCTTCAAGGTGCGCGTCGCCGGGATGGAACAGCCGACCGAATGGTCGAACCGCGTCACTCATATCTTCCGCCTCGAAGGCGGCGAATGGCGCCTCGTGCACCGGCACGGCAACCGGCTCGAACAGCAATATGAGCCGGGCACGCGGCTCACGCCGAAGGCGGTCGGCTGAATCGCGTGTCCGAGACATTTGCGCTTGTCGTCCAATGACGCAGGTCTGCCTTCGCCTGGGCCAGCACTGCAGCCTGCCGCGAGCAAGGTCAGCCCGCTGGCGAAGCGGTGAGCGCCGCGCGGCAAGTTGGCGCGACGCAGCGCGCGGGCCACAGTCAGTTAGCCGCGTATGCTTCGACCATTGAACGGTAGGCGCGCGTCGAACGACTTTGCCTCAGTCGTCGTCGTCGGACTGCGCACGGCGCCGTTCTACGACATCACTCATATCGCGGAGTACGAAGAGCGATAAGGCCGCCATGCGCTGCCTCTGCTCGGGACTAAGCGTTTTGTAGAGTGGCTCCCACGTCTCGGCGAGTTTATCCAAATCGGCTGATCGCTGAGCCAATTCTTCCGAGCGTCGTTGCATAAAGGTGATGGGGTCACGATTGCGCAGAGCTTCGACGCGGCTTTCGTCGGCCCGTTTACCCACTGTTTCTCCGATTTTTGCGAGACGGCCTTTCCGATCCTCCGCCCTGGCCCGAATGGCGCTCTCTACAGGCGGCCAGTATTTTTCCTGATCAGGTGTCAGCTGCAACGCGGCCTTTACCAGATCAATCCTCATGTCCGTCAGCGTATTCCGGTCCGATGAACTTAACCGTTCCGGAACCGCAGAAGAGGTTTGTGCGCTTTGCGCGATGGCAATCGGGGATGCAGTAAGGAACAGTGCAGTTGTTCCCGCCACTACTACCATTTTCAACATCGGCGATCTCCTGGGTGAGTTGCCCCCATGGAGGTTGAGGGCAGCGCAAAACGCTGCTTCGGGCCAATCAGGTTGATCCACCGATTTGCGAGATGAGGGTCTTGAGGCGCGTGACTTGAACTTTAAAGGGTTCGCCGCGACACAAGCGCGAGTGTTGATGCTCCACATCAGTTCGCGGAGGATTCTTGCCGCCGCGCTTCGGGCCGCTTCGCTTGCAGCGACGGATCGCGATGCCATCGGTTCACACCGATCCGCCGCAGTCGCGCTAGAGCAGCAGCCAATCCTGACGCCGGAGCACGGCGCGGATGCGGGCGAGGAGGATGACGGCCCTCGAAGGGTGGTGACCCTCCGTCGCCAGCGACGGTCGCCGGGTCCTTCGACGCGCATGGGAGGTGCGGGGACTACGCCACCGCGCGTACGCTGCGTATTTCGCCTAATGGGTTCGCCAGGTACGGTGCCGCTGCTTGTCGGTGACCGCGGGTCAGCGGCGGATGTATGCATTGCTCAAGCAGCTGCTCACCTGCCGGGCGCAGTAGCGTATGCATTTGTTCTGATGCCCTCCCGAGTCACCGGCCCCACCAGTGACGTCGGCACATCTGCCCCCGCAACTTACGGCTCGATCCTCGCATTGCAAGGCTGTCGCTGCGTCTGCCGGTGCGATGAGGAGAACTCCGGTGCCCATGAGGGCGATCGCGAGCAAAAGGTGCCGGGCCATCATCATCGAACCTCCTGACAAAGGCGCAGAGAACCGCGCCACGGCACTTATCCGTGGTTGCAGTGACAGGGCTTCTGCGCCGGTTTTCTATGTTCCACTAGCAAGGCGGATAGGGAGCATATCCGCACTGATAAGCACCGTACGCTCCGCGGGCAGCGGCACCAGCGGCAGCAGCTCCGACGCCGACCGCCACTCCACGGCCAACCGCGGCGCCACCGTAAACGCCGGCGCGACCGACACCGGCGCGCGCGACACCGGCGTGACCAACGCCGGCATGCCCAACACCAGCACGACCAGCGCCACCGCCAGCCCGAGCACCGCCGCGTGCGAAGCCGTCAGTCGAAATCATCGCAATGCACCCGATGCCGACGACAACAGATGCAGCGAGCAAGGCAATTGTTCGACGTGACATGATTGATCCTCCTGTCGAGTGATCTTTTGCGATCGTCGCCCCTTCCGGAATTGCTCCCCGTCCAAGAGGCGGCGGCCCGCAATCCTGGCGTTTGGTTCGTAGCCTTGTTGGCAGTTAAGAACCCTCAGGGCTTTACCTGAAGGTTGCGGCGCAGTTTCCTAAATCGGAACGCGCTGTCGCGCGCTGGTCGATGCCAAATGACATCTGCGCCGGGCGAGCATCATCACCCCGCCAGTACACGACGTTTTCGCCGTTTGGCAGCTTCATGCTGCCCGCAGCGCGCGACGCGATGCGTCGTTGCCGTGGGGTGGCCACGTCCCGCCCCGCGCTTGATGAAATTTAACTTGCGTTTGATTCACTACTAGTGTAGTAATGCCCCATTCCGGTCCACAAGAGGGCGCTTCGCGATCGCTGCAAACGCGGACCGGACTACGATGGACTGTCGCGACATCGCTGATGTCACAAAGCCCATCGGGCAGGGAAAGCCGGATGTCGGCCAATCCTGTGGTGGTGAATGAAGCTCGTTGCGCTGCTTATCCAACTTTTGCGCACGAGGCTGCGGGTGCGGCTGGCATCCGGCTTTCCCTGAGCCCTCTGATTTCTTTTCGGAGCGGCGCGAGTTGAAGCAAAACCTCGGGCGCACCGTGCCGCGGGGATTTTGGCGTGCCCTCTCTCCTCATCCTGAGGAGCATCGCGAAGCGATGCGTCTCGAAGGATGAGGCCAGCGCCGGCGCCTCATGGTTCGAGACGGATTGCTCCGCAATCCTCCTCACCATGAGGTTCACAAAACCCTGCAAAATCCCCCGAAAAACCCCGCACCATCAGCAGCTTGCGCGTCACCGGTGGTCGGCTAATCGGCGCGGCGGGCGGGCACGCCGGGCTCGCCGAGATCCCAGTACAGCCCGGCCATCAGCATCAAGCCTTCGCGCGCGATCTCGACCGGCAAGTGTTCGTTCGGCGCGTGCTGCGAGCAGCCGAGATAGGAGTGCGGCACCCAGATCGTCGGCAGGCCGAGCACCTCGGTGAACACGTCGTTCGGCAGCGAGCCGCCGGTGTTGGGCAGGATCGCAGGCGGCCGGCCGGCGGTCTTCGTCAGCGAGGCGGCGGCCCAGCGCGCCCACGGATGCTCGGGATCGAGCCGCGTCGCGCGCATGATCTCGTCACGCGCCTTGCCGATCTGCACGTAGGAGAAGCCGTGCTGGTCGAGATGCTTGCGCAGCTCGGGGAGAAACTGATCGGGGTCGACGCCGACGACGAAACGAATTTGCCCACGCGCCCAGGCCCGCGGCGGTACCGCGTTGACCGGGCTCTCCGGATTGCCCGCGGTCATCGCGAGAATCTCGAACGTGCACCACGCAAACACCTTCTCGGCCAGCGTCAGCCCCGGCTCGCCCCAGCTCGGATCGATCTCCGGCTCGCCCGGACCGGCGATGACCTCGCAATCGGCGAGCGCGTTGCGCACGGAGTTGCTGATGCGCTCGGGCTTCCATTGCGCGATGTTGATCTGTCCGGTCGGACCGACCACGCTGGCGAGCGCATGACACAACTGGATCGCCGGGTTGGACAACAGCCCGCCCCAGTTGCCGGAGTGATGGCCGCCTTCGCGCGCGTCGATCCAGAAGTCGATCGGGAACGCGCCGCGGCAGCCGAGATACATCGTCGGCCGTGTCGCCGACAGCCGCGGTCCGTCGGACGCGATCAGCACGTCGGCCTTGAACCGCTCGCGATTGGCGACGCAGATCTCGCGCAAGCCCGGCGATCCCGTCTCTTCGCCGGTCTCGATCAGCCACTTCACGTTGAAGCCAAGTTTGCCGCGCGTTGCCAGCACGGCGCCGAGCGCTGCGAGGTTGATGGTGTGCTGGCCCTTGTTGTCGACGACGCCACGCCCGTAGTAGCGCCCGTCGCGCTCGACCAGCGTCCACGGGCTAAGGCCCTCGCGCCAGCCGGCGTCGAGGCCACGTATGACGTCGCCATGGCCATAGCCGAGCACGGTTGGCAGTGATTTATCTTCGATGCGCTCGCCATAGAGGAACGGCCCGCGCGACTTGGCCTGCGTAAGCACCTCGCAGGTAAAGCCGAGCTGCTCCAGCGCCGGCACCATCTCGGCATCGAGATAGCGCTTCAGGTCCGCGGCGCGCTCCGGGTTCTGGCTCTCGGTCGGGATCGCCACGCGACGCGCCAGGTCGGCCTTGTAAGCGCCGCTGGTGAAATGTCTTTCGGCGGCAGCGATGGCTGCGTCTCGGCTCATGTGGTTGCTCTCAGGGGGAGGACTGGCGGCGCGGGCAATGCTCGCGCCGCCGCTAAAGTTACTTCCACTTCGACAGGTAGAAGCGCGGTAGTTCGTCCGCGTAGGGCGTGAACTCAAGCGACTTACTGTAGGCATACGTGGTCGTGTACGTGAACAGCGGCATCCAGTAGGCCTGTTCGGTCGCGCGCTTGATCGCCTCCGAGTAAGCCGCATGGCGCTTCTCCGGCTCGTTGGTCGAACCGCCTTCCTCGACCAGGCGCTTCATCTCGGGATCGCGGGCATAGTCGTCGTTTCCGAAGGTGAAGTAGTTCGGCAGGATCGCGGAGACGTCGTTGATCGAGTAGGAGCCCCAGCTGCCAAAATACAAGGGGTTCTGGCCTTTCGCAGCACGCTCGATTGCAGCCGCGACCTGGAGCTGCACCAAATTGGCCTTGATGCCGACCGCGCCGAGATAGTTCTGCACCGCCGCGCCCCACGACGGCAGCACGTAGCTGACGAGATCGATCTCAAAGCCGTTTGGAAAGCCGGCCTCTGCAAGCAGCGCCTTCGCCTTGGCCGGGTCGTAGTTGTACTTGACCGCGGCATCGCCATCGCAACCGAACTGCGGCGGATAACATGGTGCGGGTGGCACGCGACTGCCACCGGTGATGAGTTTGTCGGCGATTGCCTGGCGGTCAATCGCGTGCCAGATCGCCTGCCGGACCTTCACGTTGGTGAGCGGGTTGCCGGGAGCGGAACGCCCGGCGGCATCGATTGAAAGATAGCCGATGCGCATTGATTCCTTGCGTACCGCCTGCAGGGTTGGCAGGCGGTTGATGTTGTCGAACTGATCCGGATTGAACTGCCAGATCCAGTCGGCGCGTTGCGCCAGCAACTCGGTCAGTTCGGTTGCGGCGTCAGGGACATAGCGCACCGAAAGAGCCTTGATCGCCGGCTTGCCTTTCGGGCTGCCGGCCCAATAATCCTCAAACCGCTCGAAATCGGCCGACACGCCCGGCTCGACTTTGGTGATCTTGTAGGGGCCGGCGCCAACAGGCGCTTTGGCATATGCCTCGGGCCCCACCTTCTCGCGATACGCCTTCGGATACATCGGCAGGACGAATGCGAAGTATTGCAGGGCCGCTGGCGTCGGCTTCTTCAACTTGACGCGGATCGAATAATCGCCGGTCTTCTCCGCATGATCGATCCAGTTGTAGTTGGAGGGTGTCGAGACCTTGCTGTCCGGGCTCGACACCAGGTTGATGGTGTAGACCGCGTCATCGGCGCTGAATGTGCTGCCGTCATGGAACTTGACGCCCTGCCGCAGGGTGAAATCGATGGTCACTGGATCGACGATTTTCCATTCGGTCGCCAGCAGCGGCTTGATTTCGAACGTGTCGGGTTCGCGGTAGAGGAGTGCATCCCATGCCGTATGTTGCAGGATGATGCCGGTTCGCTGCTGGTTGTAATAGGGATCGATATTCGTAACGCCGTCCCTGAACACGATACGCAGGGTGTCCGCGCTCTTCTGCGCCTGCGCCTGCTGTGCGACGCCGAGCAACGACAGCGCCGCTACCATGGCGCCAAGTAAAGTTCGCCTCATCATTGTGACCTCCGACTGATCCAAACCTCTCAAACGCAACGCTAGCTCGCGAGATGGCACTCTACCATGCTCTCGCCGGCAAATATTCTTGGCTGTGGCTCCTCGTCGCGGCAACGCTCGATGGCGATCCGGCAGCGCGGATGAAAGCGGCAGCCTGCGGGAATATTTGCAGGGTCCGGCATGATGTCGCCGAGGCCGACGTCGGGGACGCCGAGGCCCGGCACGGGCGTCAGCACGCTCTCGAGCAGGGCTTGCGTGTAGGGATGACGCGGCTTGGCGAACAGCCGGTCGGTCTCGGCGACCTCGACGAGGCGGCCGAGATACATCACCGCGACCTGGCTGGCGATGTGTTCGACGACCGCGAGATTGTGGCTGATCACGATGTAGGTCAGGCCGAAATCGCGGCGCAGATCGGCGAGCAGGTTGACGATCTGCGCCTGCACCGACACGTCGAGCGCGCTGGTCGGCTCGTCGCAGATCACGACGCGCGGCTTCAGCACCAGGGCTCGGGCGATCGCGACCCGCTGGCGCTGGCCGCCGGAAAGCTCGGCCGGATATCGCCCGGCAAGCCTCTTCGCAATGCCGACGCGCTCCAGCATCTCGCCAGTGCGTTGGGTGATCTCGGCGGTGCTGAACGTACCCTGCGCCGTCAGCGGCAGGGAGACGATGTCCCAGATCCGTTGTCGCGGGTTGAGCGACGCGAACGGATCCTGGAACACCGGCTGGATCAGCCGCGCCCGTTCCCGACGATCAAGATCGAGGATGCGCTTGCCGTCAACCAGCGCATCGCCCGAAGTCGGCGGCATCAGCCCGAGCACCAGCCGCGCCAGGGTCGACTTGCCGCAACCGGATTCGCCAACGATGCCGAACACGCTTCCGGTCGGCACAGTCAGCGAGATATCGTCGACGGCGACGACGCGTCGCGGCTGGTCAAACATCCCGCTCTTGACGCGGAATTCCTTGCGAACGTTGCGGATCTCGATCGCCGGAACAGAGCTCACGTGCCGGTCGCCTTCAATAGGGTGTCGGGCAGTCGTGTGCAGAGAAAATCGTGATTTTCACCGGCAAGCCGGCGCGGGATGTTGCGTTCGCAGCTTTCGTTCGCGAAGCTGCAGCGCGAGCGAAACGCGCAACCTGCAAATTCGGGCGAAATCTGCGGCACGGTCCCCGGGATATTGCCGAGCGGCTGGTCGCGCCGGGTCTTCCCGGGGACCGGCACGCAGGACAACAATCCGCGCGTATAGGGATGCTGAGGCGCCGCGAACAACTGGTCTGTCGACGCGCTTTCGACGAGCTCGCCGGCATACATCACCGACACGCGATCGGCGATGCGCGCGACAATGCCGAGGTCATGGGTGATGAGCAGGACCGCGAGGCCAAACTCTTTCTGCAGGCGCGCGAGCAGCCGCAGGATCTGCGCCTGCACGGTGACATCGAGTGCTGTGGTCGGCTCGTCGGCGATCAGCAGTTCCGGATCGCACATCAAGGCCATCGCGATCATCACGCGCTGGCGCAGGCCCCCGGAGAGTTGATGCGGGAACTGGCCAAGCCGCATCCCAGGCGCGGTGATACCGACTTTGCCCAATAGCTCGACGGCGCGGTCCACCGCCTGTTGTCGTGACGCGCCCTTGTGCCGGCGCAGCACCTCGATCATTTGCGAGCCGACGGTGTAGGCCGGGTTGAGGCTCGTCATCGGCTCCTGAAAGATCATCGCCATGCGGTCGCCGCGGATTGCCGCGATCTTCCGCTCGCTCAGGCCGAGCAGGTCCTGACCCGCCAGTGTCAGCCGTTTGGCGGAGCGGTGCGCGCTGCGCGCCAGCAGGTTCATGATCGCAAGTGCAGTCGCCGACTTGCCGCAACCGGATTCGCCGACCAGGCAATGGGTCTCCTCGCGATTGACGGTGAAGGAGATGTCGCGAACCGCCGCGGTGTGGCCGCCGAACGTGACGTTGAGGCCGTCGACCTCGAGCAGCGGCGTCGCCATCATATGCGCCTCGCGCTGAGCACGTTGCGCAGGCCGTCGCCGACCAGGTTGATGCCGAGCACCAGCACGAGCAAGGCGATGCCGGGGATCATGATCACCCATGGCGAGAAGAACATGTAGTCCTTGCCTTCGGCGATCATCAGGCCCCAGGACGGCAGCGGTGGCGGCACGCCGAGGCCGAGGAACGACAGCGCGGCTTCGAGCAGGATCGCCAGCGCCGCTTCCAGCGATGCGACCACGGCAATGTGCGGCGCGATGTTGGGAAGAATCTCCTTGAGCAGCAGCTGCGGCTTTGAGATGCCCGCGCAAAGCGCGGCGCTGACATAGTCGAGATTGCGGATTTGCATCGTTGTTGCCCGGGCGACGACCGCAAAGCGGTCCCAGAGCAAGAGGCCGAGCGTTGCGACAACGAGGAACAGGCTCGATCCAAGCAGGCCGACCACCGCGAGTGCAACCAGCACAACGGGAATCGAGAGCCGGCAGGTGATCGCGAACAGCACGGCATCATCGATCTTGCCGCCAAAAAAACCGCCGACCACGCCGAGCGTCACGCCGATCAGGCCCGAGGTGATGACAGTCGCCAATCCGATCAAAAGCGAGATGCGCGCGCCGTAGACGAGGCGGGCCAGATAGTCGCGGCCAATCTGGTCCGTGCCGAGCAGGTGATCGCGACCGCCACCCTCCATGAACACTGGCGGGATCAGCCGGTTGGCGAGATTTTGCGTGAACGGATCGTGCGGCACCACGAGGTTGCCGAAGATTGCGGCGATCACGATGAAGCCGCAGATCGCGAGCCCGACAGCAAATCCGACATTGCCCACGCGCGAGCCCGACGGTGCCGGTATGGTGATCGTGTCGCTCATGCCGATCGCAGCCGGGGATCGAGAACGGCATTCAGGATGTCAGCGGCCAGGGTCAGCGCGATGTAAATCACCGCAAGCACCAGCACGACCGCCTGCACAACGGGAAAGTCGTTCTTGCCGATACTCTCCCAGGCGAGAAAGCCGACGCCGTGCAGCGCGAACACCGTTTCGGTGACGATCGAGCCGCCGAGCATGAAGCCGAGCTGCACTGCCGCGATCGACACCACCGGGATCGCCGCATTGCGCAAGGCATGCTTGAAGATGATCGAGGAGCGCTGCAGCCCCTTGGCGCGGGCGGTGCGAATGTAGTCCGACGACAGCGCTTCCATCATGCCCGAGCGCGTCAGACGCGTCAGCGCCGGCACCGCGGTGAAGGCGAGCACAACGCCGGGCATAACGAAATGCTGCCATGTGCCGGTGCCCGAGATCGGCAGCCAGCCGAGCTGCAGGCCGAACACGATCATCAGGATCAGGCCGAGCCAGAAGCTTGGCATCGCCTGGCCGATCATCGTGAACAGCGTCACGGCACGATCGACCCAGCTGCCTTCACGCACCGCCGCGAGAATGCCGAGCGGGATCGACATCAAAAGGGCGAGAGCCAAGCCGACCAGGCCGAGCGTCATGGTGATCGGCATGCGTCTCGCGATCAGATTCGACACCTTGTCCTTGAAGAAGTAGCTCTCGCCGAAATCGCCGACCGCCGCGCGACCGGCCCAGTTGGCGAACTGCACATAGAGCGGCTTGTCCAGACCATAGGCCTTGCGGATGATTTCGATGTCGGTTTGCGTGGCTTGCGGGCCGGCAATGGAAATCGCGAGGTCGCCGGACAGCCGCGTCAGCAGAAATGACAGGACGATCACGGTGAGGGCCACCAGGATGCCGACGGCCAACCGGCGGAGAATGAAGCGCGTCACTCGCGAGGTTCCAGAACAAGCAGGGACCGACAGGTGATCGTGTCACCTGCGCCGTGACCATGCAAGCGGCGGGCCAATTCAGCCATCCGCCGCCTCACGAACCGATGAGGCCAAGCTCCTGAGCTTTGATCTGCAAGCCCAGATATTTCGAATAAATTCGGCACTGGGCGAGGCTTCCGGCAATAAAATAGAGCCCGGGCTGGGGCGTGCGCGCAAACATATTGCGCAACTCCTGCTCGTCGCCAAAACCCCAGATCGGCCCAACGCGGCTTGCGACCTCGGCGCCGAACAATTTTTCGACCATGGCCTCCAGGCCCTTATAGCCGGTCGCCAGCACAATCAGGTCGGCCGGCAGGGGTTCGCCATTGCGCAGCCGCGCGCCATCGGCGGTGAACGCAGCGATATCGGCAAACTGGATGAGCCCGACCTTACCTTCAACGATCAGGTCGGAGCAGCCGACGTTGAAATAGTAGCCGCCGCCGCGGGTCAAATATTTGAATTGCCAGCCGGAGCCGTCGTCACCGAGGTCGAGTTTGAAGCCGCGGCGCTTGAGCCCGTCGAGCAACTCCTGGTCGATCGCCTTGGCCTGCTGGGTCAGGGCGATGTGGGTCTTGCGCGCCAGCGCGGTTGGCGTCGCTGTCGTGATCAGGTCGCAATCTTCCAGCGACGGCCCTTCGGCATAGAGCGCGTAGGGCAGCTGTGCGCTCGGCTCGACATTGACCACCATGGTCGACGAGCGTTGCGCCATCGTCACGTGCGCACCGGCGGAATAGAGATCCTGCGCGATATCGTGGCCGCTGTTACCGGTGCCGATGATCAGCGCGGTCTTGCCCCTCCAGGCCTCGCCGTCGGTGTACTGGTGAGAGTGCAGCACCGCGCCCCTGAAATTGTCCAGCGTCGGGATGGTCGGGACAGCCGGGATACCGCTGACGCCGGTCGCCATCACGATGTGCCGCGGCTGCATCTCGCGGACCGTGCCGTCGCCGCGCTTCAGTCGCACCGACCAGCGCCTGGCCTGGTCGTCGTAGTTGCCCCCCAAAAATTCCGTCGAGGTCCAGTAGTTGAGCTCGAGATTCTCGACATAGGACTCAAACCAGCCAGCCAGCTTGTCCTTCGGAATGTAGGTCGGCCAGGTCGGCGGGAATGGCATCAGCGGCAGGTGATTGACGTGGACCTGGTTGTGCAGCACCAGCGCGTGATAGCGCTTGCGCCAGTTGTCCCCGATGCGCTCGCCGCGATCGACGATCAGCGTGTCGACGCCGAGCGCGGTCAGCCGCGCGGCGGTTGAAAGCCCGGCGTGGCCGCCGCCAACGACGAGCACTGTGGGATCCCGATCGGTATAGGCCGCCGTCGCGTTCCGGACGTCCAGCCAGTTCGGTCCGCGGAAATCGCGCGAATAGGCCTTTACGGGCGGTGCGGGTTGCCGGTGCGCCGTGATCTCGTCCAGCGTCGTCAGCAGCGTCCAGGCCTTAAAGCTGTTGCGATCGTCGGCGTTGGGCGTGAGCCGCACCACACCGCTGCCAATTCCGTCTACCGTCTCAAACGAGAAAATCGCTTCGATCGCGTCGGTGCCGGCCCGCATCACATTGCGGGGTGGCGTGCGGCCTTGCGCGATCCTGAAATTGTGGGGCCGCGCCTTGCGCGCGTGCTCGTTCAGACCGCTGACCGCGGCGTTGCGGCCTTCGACCGTTGCGATCCGCCAAGTCAGCGCCAACACGTCACGCCAATAACAATCCTCGTGGAACAGCTCGCGCAGATTGTCGGCATCGTCGGCAGCGACGGCCTTCTCGAACTGTGCCAGCCAGTTCTCGACGATGACGGGAAGGGAGTCCGCTCGGGTCAGCATCTGCGCGCTCCGTCGTTCGAGCTTGGGTTACACCGTTCCATCTACCACGACGTCGATCAGGGTTGGGCCGTTGCGGCCGCTCGACTGCGATTGCTTCAGCACGTCGGGCAGCGTGTCGGGCTCGGTAACGCGCACCGCGTTCATTCCCATCGATTTCGCGAGACCGACCCAGTCGAGTGCAGGATCGACGAAATCCATCCCGATGTAGTGATCGTTGCCGTGGAACGATTTCAGCCGCTGCTTGATGATGCGGTAGCCGCCGTTGTTGCAGATCACGTAGGTGATCGGCAGCTTCTGGTTCGCCGCAGTCCACAGCGCCTGCACCGAATACATCGCCGAGCCATCGCCGGAGATGCAGGTCACCGGCCGGTTCGGATGCGCAATCTGCACGCCGATCGCCGCGGGCAGCGCCCAGCCGATGCCGCCGGCGGCATTGCCGTGCATCGACCAGCGGTCGCGATAGGGGAACAGGTTGGTCAGGAACCGCGCGCTTGTAAGGCCTTCGTTGACCATGATGGCGTCCTTCGGCAGCGCCTGCACGAGGCTATGGGTCAGCCAGTCGCCATTGATGGGCTTGGCGGACGAAGCCTTCTTCGACGCCGCGATCGCGGTCTCGCGCTTGGCCGACCAGTTCGACTTTGCCAGTGCTGCGATGCCTTGCTGCGCGCGTTCGGCGAGCGCCCGCCCGCCTTTCCGTTGCAGCACCGGAATCAATGCCTTGATGGTCTCGCGCACGTCGGCCTTGACCGCCATCTCGGCCGGATAGTTCTTGCCGATCTCCCAGTCGACCAGCCCGATCTGCACGATGCGCAGGTTCTCCGGCATCGGGTCGGTCGGGCTCCACACCGACATGCGCAGCACGTCGGAGCCGAGCACGATCATGGTGTCGTAAGGTGTGAGCGTATCGCGCACCTGCCTCTGGTCGCGGCTCAGCGCGCCCATGAAGCAGGGACGTTCGGAGAGGAAGTGTGCGCCAAATGGGATCGTGGACTGGAATGCCGGACAGCCCAGCACCTCGGACAATTGAGCGGCTTCTTCCAGCGCATCGCTCTTCACCAACTCGTCGCCGCACAGCAGTACCGGGCGTTCGGCCTTGAGGATGCGGTCGGCCAGCGCTTTGATCATTTCGTCGGAGGGGCGGACACGCGTGTCGATCCGCGTTGAAGAGGAAAGATCGATACCGGCCTCGTTGTTGAGAATATCGCCCGGCAGCGAGATGAACACCGGCCCGGTCGGCGGTGTCATCGCCACCTTGGCGGCGCGGCGCACGATCCGCGGCAGGTCCTCGAGCCTGGTGACCTCGACGGCCCACTTCACCAGCGGCTGCGCCATCGGCACCAGCGGACCGTAGAGCAGGGGTTCGGTGAGGCCGTGGCCCTGTTCCTGCTGTCCGGCGGTCAGGATCATCGGACTGCCCGTGAACTTCGCGCTGAACAGCGCGCCCATCGCATTGCCGAGGCCCGGCGCGACATGGACGTTGCAGGCGGACAGCCGCCCCGACGCCCGCGAAAAGCCATCGGCCATGTAGACCACGATGCTCTCCTGCATGCCCATCACGTAGCTCAGGTCCGGATGGTCCTTCAGCGCATGCATGATCGGCAGCTCGGTAGTGCCGGGATTGCCGAACAAGTGCGTGACGCCCTCGTCCTTGAGCAGCGCGAGGAACGCAGAGCGACCGGTGATGGTGTTGAGCATGGTTCCCTTCCCGTTCTTGTTTGTTGTCCGGCTAGCTAAGCAAGTTCGGCCTGAAGAGCCAATGGGCGAATTTTTGCGGCCTTGAATAAATGCGCAATCGCGTTCGCGTAGTATTGCAGCAGGACAAGCTCATCCGGATTGGTGCGATAGTTGCCGTCATCGTCAGCAATAAGCCGGCGCAGCGTCAGCATGCGCAGGCCGACTGTGATTGCGTAGTCGCGGTCGGCGCGTGGAATGTGAACGTAGGAACCGCGCTGTTCCAGTTCGCCGATCAGGCTCGAAACCCTGCCTTTGATCTCGAACAGAGTGAGGGGCTGCTGACCTGCATCAAGCATCGCAGTCGCGACCAGCGACACCGGCAGCGCCGGGACCACGCGGCCGACGGCGTCCATCAATTCGTTGCCCAGCCGTTCGATCTCGAAGTGACGCGATTGTGGTTCAAGGGTACGGAAATCGATCTTCCTGTCGCTGACGTATTTGCGGAGCGAAACCGGCTCGCCAAAGCTGACGCAGGTATAGCCGAAGCGGTACCATTCGCCGCGCAATGCCATGCCAATGTGCTGGGAGAGGTGGCGCGCAAAGGTCGGCAGGTCGAACCCAAACACTGGCTTTTCGCCTGCCGGCGTATTGGCCGCTGCAGTCAGCATGCGATCTTCAAGGACGCGATCGTAGTTGAGCCCAACCGGGATGAAGACGACGTCGCGCGGACCGTGCGGATCGAAACTCGCCACCATGTAGCTCAACAGGCCGAATTTCGGCGGGCGCAAGTGCCCGTCGCGGCTCAGGCCGCCTTCCGGGAAGATCGCCTGCGTGACGCCGGCAGCCGTCGCCATGTGAACGTAGCGCGCCAGCACCTTGCGATAGAGCGCTTCGCGCGAGTCACGGCTGACGAAGTAGGCGCCCATCGACCGGATCAGGCCGCTCAGGCCCCAGATCTTCGCCCATTCGCCGACCGCATAGCTCAATGCCGACGATGTGGAGGCAACGTAGGTCACCAGCACATAGTCCATGTTGGAGCGATGATTGATGACGAAGATGACGGAGGAGGCGGGATCGACCGCGGCCAGCGCATCGTCGTTGCGGACGCCGATCCGCACCCGGTACAGCATTTGCGAGATCCATCGCGCGATGCGGGTGCCGATGCGGAAATAGGCGTAGGCGCTGAACGCCGGCACGATCTCTCTGGCGTAGCGCCGTACCTTCTCCATCGCGACTTCGCCGGGCACGCCGGCGTCTTTCGCATACTGGTCCGCGGCGTGCAGGACCTCGGGATCGAATACCAGCTGGTCGATCAGCACCTGCCGTTTGGTGAGCTTGAACGGCTGAATGCGAAGCCGGAGCTTCGTGTTGAGTTCTTCGATGACGCGATTGGCGCGCCGGCGCAGCGCCCAGCGCACGCTCGGAATCAGGATGCGATCGAGCGCCGCTACGGCTGCGAGCATCGCCATTGCGATGACGACCCACAGCGGCAAGCTGACTTGCGACCACATCTGAGCGCCTCGATGCAGCGGCGTAAAGGCCGCCGTTCGCGTGTCTCGTTGCGGTCAGGATAGGGGTGGGACGCTTGTGCTGACAAGCGCCACCGTTGTTTCGCGTGTACTCACGCTAGGGCAGGAACGCGATCCGGCTGGTCTGACCGAGCTGGGCGCGGATGGCGTCCTGCGCTTCATGGATGAAATCCACCAGCAACGGGCGCGTCTCGCGCGGGTCAATGATGTCTTCGACCGCGAATGCGTGTGCAGTGCGGAACGGCGAGCGCAGTTCGTTGAGCCGTCCCTCGATTTCCCGCCGCTTGGCCTCGGGGTCAGGGGCGGCATCGATCTCGCGCCGGTAGGCCGCCGCTACGCCGCCCTCGATATGCATGGAGCCCCAGTGCCCTGACGGCCAGGCGAACCGGCGGTACAGCGCCGAACCGCCGCGGTAGTGCAGGCCGCCAGCCACGCCATAGACCTGGCGCAGGATGAAAGTGATGAACGGCGTGCGTGATAGTGAATTCAGTGCCACCATCCGCGCACCAGCGCGCAGAATGCCTTTCTGCTCCTCCTCGAGACCGGTCATGAAGCCGGGTTCGTCGCAGAGGTAGACGATCGGCAGATGAAAGGTGTCGCACAGCTGCACGAGACGCGCGGTCTTCTCGCCGGCGGCCTTGTCCATCGCGCCGCCGAGATAGCGTGGATTGTTCACCATCACGCCGACCGGATAGCCGTCGACCCGCGCAAGGCCGGTGACGCGCGCGCGGCCGAACTGCGGCTGGATTTCAAACAACGAACCCTTGTCGAGCACGAGATCGAGCAGCTTGTAGGCGTCGTAAATGCGGCGCGTATTGCGTGGCACGATCGACAGCAACTGCTCGTCTTGCCGCTTCGGATCGTCGTCGGTCTGTACGCGGGCGGGCATCTCCCAGACACTGGTGGGCAGATAGGACAGGAAGCGGCGCACCTGGCGGAATGCGTCCTCTTCGGTTTCGGCAAGGTTGGCGATCACGCCGGACTTGCGAACCTGGACGTCTTCGTTGCCAAGTTGCTCCTTGGTGATGTCGATGCCCTGGCTCGCCTTGACGACGGCAGGCCCGGCCACGAACACCTGTGTGGTGTCCTTCACCATGATGTTGAAGTGGCACATCGCTGCCTGCACTGCCGGCAGCCCGGCGACCGAGCCCAGCACCATCGAGACAACAGGCACCATCTGCATCAGCTCGATTTCGGCGACGCGGTCGTTGCTGGACAGATAGGTGCGGCCCATGGTCTCGAACGTGCGCACGCTGCCGCCGGTCGCATCGAGCAGCCGGATGAAGGGGATGCGGCGCATGTAGGCCTGCTTGATCGCCCAGCCCATCTTGTCCCCGACGCTGCCGTCAGCTGCGCCGCCGCGAATGGTGAAATCGCCGCCGTGGACGATGGTCCGGCGGCCGTCGATTTCGACCACACCGGTCACGGCATTCGCCGGCGTCAGCTTCTTCAGTTCGTTGCCGTCCCATTCGGGGCGGCCGGCAAGCGCGCCGGTCTCACGAAACGTGCCGGGGTCAGCGAGGAGGTCGAGCCGCTCGCGCACCGTGAGCTTGCCGCGGCTCTTGTGGAATGCGACGGACTCAGGACCGCCCAGCTCAAGTGACATTGCAGTGCGGCGATTGAGTTCGTCGATTTCGGGCTGCCAGCTCATCAAACCTCTCCTCGCAGAAATCTCTTGTTTTGTTGGTTCGGCCACGAAAAATGACGTTGTACGGACCACTGATCAATGGTCGTTTGTGGTCCAGGTCTCATGCGGATTCCAGCGAGGTCTCATGAAAGAGGTCCCGGTCCTGATCATCGGTGGCGGCCCGGTCGGGCTCACGGCATCGATCCTGCTGTCGCAGGCCGGCATCCGGTCCCTGTTGGTCGAGCGTCACCCCGGCACTGCCGTGCATCCGAAAGCGCGCGGCATCAACGGCCGGACCATGGAAATCTACCACCAGTGCGGCGTCGAAGCGGGTGTCAGGGCCGCCGGCCTGCCGCCGCACCACACCGGCATGATCATTTGGGCCAGGACGCTGGCCGGCGAAGAGCTCGAGCGCCGGGTGCCCTGGCGGGCGGGTGTCCAGGCGAAGGCCGTCAGCTCGGTGCGCAATTGCCTGTGTGCACAGGACGACCTCGAGCCGGTGCTGCGCGCCTTCGCCGAGCAGCGGGGGCCGGGCGAGTTGAGATTTTCGACCGAGGCGATCTCGTTCGAGCAGCAGCCGGACGGCGTCGTCGTCACCCTGCGCGATCTCGTGAGCGGCGAACAGCAGACCGTGCGGGCCAGCTACGTGATCGCTGCCGACGGTGCGCAGAGCCGCATCCGCCGCCAGCTCGACGTCAACATGGTCGGCAAGGAAGACGTCTACGAGAGCGTCAACATCTTGCTGAATGCCGACCTCACGCCGTGGACCGCGCACCGCCCGGCCGCGCTGTACTTCATCGAGAACGACAGGATCAGGGGCACATTCCTGACCATCAACGCCCACGACCGCTGGGGCTTCCTGATCAGCGCGATGGGCGCCTTCGGGATCACGGCCGAAAACCTCAACGTCGAGCGCTCGGTCGACTTCATACGGCTTGCTGCGGGCGTGCCCGATCTTCCCGTAAAAATTCTCGGCGTTGCGCCATGGACCGCGTCGGCGCATGTCGCCGAGCAGTATCGCCACGGACGCATCTTCCTTGCCGGCGATGCCGCCCACGAAATGCCGCCGACCGGCGGCTTCGGCATGAACACCGGCGTGCAGGACGTGCACAATCTGGCCTGGAAGCTCGCTGCCGTGTTGAAGAGTGTGGCTTCGCCAAAGCTGCTCGACACTTACAATGACGAGCGGCAGCCGGTCGCCCGCGCCATCACCGAGCAGAGCCTGATCAACGCCACCTCGATGGGGCGGCTCGAGCAAACCAGGAAGAACGCCAGCGCCCGCCCCGAATATTTGAACGAGCAAGGCATGATTTTTGGCGCGAATTATGTATCGAGCGCGATTGTGCCTGACGGCACCGAGGCGCCGCGCGTAAATGATCCCGTCACCGACTACGTGCCGTCGGCGCGGCCCGGCGGCCGCGCGCCACACGTCTATTTCGAGCGTGACGGACAACAGACCTCGACCATCGATGTGGTCGGCGACGGTTTTGCCCTGCTCACTGCGTCGGGCGGGCAGGCGTGGATCGAGGCCGCGAACAAGCTAAACGGTGCACTTCCACTCAAGAAGCTGGCGATCGAGGATGATTCTTTTGCCACAGCTTACGAACTGGAAAAATCCGGCGCAGTGCTGGTACGCCCCGACGGCCATGTCGGCTGGCGCAGCCGGACAGCGACGCATGATCCTTCCCGGACGCTACGCGATGCGCTAGCAACGATCTTGGGCACCAACAGCTAACGCGACCTTCGCTGTCGCACGGATCGGAAAAATCAAATGAGTGATGAAACAGGTC
The DNA here is from genome assembly GCA_963763485.1 of uncultured Alphaproteobacteria bacterium. Taxonomy (GTDB): domain Bacteria; phylum Pseudomonadota; class Alphaproteobacteria; order Rhizobiales; family Xanthobacteraceae; genus CAWCKS01. The sequence goes on from CAVXOW010000007.1 coordinate 157,259, forward strand.
TCCAGCTGCGATCGCTGGTCAAGAAGAGCGGCGAGCTGGAATTATCGCTGCAACGAATTCCGACGCCGGAGCCGGCGGCTGACGAAGTCGTGGTGCGGGTGGAAGCAACGCCGATCAATCCGTCCGATCTCGGCCTGCTGCTGGGGCCTGCCGATCTCTCCACGGCGAAATTCGGCGGCACGAAGGAAAGCCCGGTCGTCACTGCAAAGGTGCCGGAGGCGGTGCTCGGTGCGCTCGCCGCGCGGCTCGATAAATCCATGCCGGTCGGCAATGAAGGCGCCGGTGTCGTCGTGAAGGCAGGGTCGTCGCCGCAAGCGCAGGCCCTCGCTGGCAAGACGGTCGCAGGCGTTGGCGGGGCAATGTATTCGCAATTCCGCGTTCTGAAGGCGCGTGACGTGATGCCGCTGCCGGCCGGGATCACCGCAGCCGAAGGCGCGTCCTGGTTCGTCAATCCGATGACCGCGCTCGCCATGACGGTGACGATGCGGAAAGAAGGCCACAAGGCGCTGGTGCACACCGCAGCGGCGTCAAATCTCGGGCAGATGCTGAACAAGATCTGCCTGAAGGACGGCATCGATCTCGTCAACATCGTGCGCAGCGAGGAGCAGGCAAAGCTCCTGCGCGGCATCGGCGCCAAGTATGTCTGCAACTCGAGCTCGCCGAATTTCCTGCAGGACTTGACCAAGGCGCTGGCGACGACGGGTGCGACGATCGCATTCGATGCGATCGGCGGCGGCAAGCTCGCCAGCCAGATCCTGAGCTGCATGGAGGCGGCGGCCAACCTGAATGCGAAGAGCTACAGCCGCTACGGCTCGTCGGTGCACAAGCAGGTCTATATCTACGGGCGGCTCGACACCGGGCCGACCGAGCTGGGACGCGACTTCGGCATGGCTTGGGGCGTCGGCGGCTTCCTGCTGACGCCGTTCCTGCAGCAGAAACTGAAGCTGGAGGAGGTGCAGGCGCTGCGCCAGCGCGTCGTCAATGAATTGAAGACGACGTTCGCCAGCCACTACACCAAAGTGATCTCGCTGCAGGAGGCGCTGCAGGCGGACGTCATGGCCGCCTACAACAAGCGCGCCACCGGCGAGAAATATTTGATCAACCCGAACAAGGCGTGAGGTAATCGTTTCGTCATTGCGATTGCGAACGAAACGAAGCAATCCAGAGCCACAAAGGAAGACTGGATTGCTTCGTCGCTAACGCTCCTCGCAATGACGAATGAAGCACCTCACTCCGCGGCTTGCTTCGTCTCGAGGCCTTCCAAGACCTTCGGCGGCGACATTGGCAAGGCGTAGAAGCGCCGGCCCGTCGCGTTGTAGATCGCGTTCGCGACCGCCGCCATGACCGGCACCAGCGGCACTTCGCCGACGCCCTTGACGCCCTGCGGATGTTTTGGATTCGGCACCTCGACCAGGATGGTGTCGATCATCGGCAGGTCAGAACAAACAGGCATGCGGTAGTCGAGGAAGCCGGGATTATCGACCTTGCCATCCTTGGTGTAGATGTACTCCTCGTTCAGCGCCCAGCCGATGCCCTGGCCGACGCCGCCCTGCAGCTGGCCTTCGACGTAGCTCGGATGCACGGCGCGGCCGACATCCTGCACCGCCGTGTAGCGAACGACGCGGGCGATGCCGAGATCGAAGTCCATCTCGACGTCGCAGATGTGGGTGCCGAAGCCGCCCTCGGCGCCTTGCGTGTTCACTTGCGTCGAGGCGCCGATCGGGCCGCCCATCGACGGCGCTTTCTCGGCGAGCTCACGTAGGGTCAGCGGCTGGAACTTGCCGGCATTGTCGCCCGCGGGGAGCGCCGCGCCGTCTTCCCACTTCACGGCGTCCGGATCGATCTCCCAGATCTTGGCCGCGCGCTGGCGCATCGTGGAAATGACCTTCTCGGTCGCTTCCGTCACCACCATGGCGGAGGCGAACAGCACACGGCTGCCGCCGGTCAGGTTGGAGAAGCCGATCGTTTGCGTATCGCCGATGATGACGGAGACACGGCGATAGTCGATGCCGAGCAGCTCGGCGCAGATATTGGCGATTGCAGCGCGCGAGCCGCCGATGTCGGGATGCCCCGTCGTGACGACGACGTTGCCGTCCTCGGTGATGTTGACCTGCGCGCTCAATTCACCCCCGGCGTTGAACCAGAATCCGGAAGCCACGCCGCGGCCCTGATTCTTGCCGAGCGGCGTCTTGTAGTGCTCGGAGTTTTTCGCGGCCTCGACGGTCTCGAGGTAGCCGATGCGCGGAAACACCGGGCCGTGCGACGCTTTGGTGCCTTGCTTCGCGCCATTCAGTCGACGGAACTCCAGCGGATCCATCTTCAGCGCTTCGGCGACTTCGTCGAGCACGCACTCGACCGCATGCGCACCGATCGGCGCGCCGGGCGCGCGATAGGCCGCGACCTTCGAGCGGTTCGACAGCACGTCGTAGCCGATCGACAGCACGTGCGGGATGTCATAGGGCGAGAAGCTGCAGCCGGCGGCGCCGCGGATCGGCGAGCCGGGAAATGCGCCCGCCTGCAGGTAGAACGTGCCTTGCGCGGCGACGATCTTGCCGTCCTTGGTGACGCCGATCTTCACCGTGCTCTTCGAGCCGGAGGTCGGCCCGGTTGCCCGCATCACCTCTTCGCGGGTCATCACCATCTTCACCGGACGGCCGGATTTTTTCGCGAGCAGCGTCGCGAGCGGTTCGAGATAGACAATGGTCTTGCCGCCAAAACCGCCGCCGATCTCGGCCGGGATGGCGCGGATGTCGCTCTGCTGAATGCCGGTCAGGAGCGACGTCATGGCGCGGACCATGAACTGGCCCTGGCTCGAGCTCCAGATCGTGGTCTTGTTGTCGGCGCCGACGCTGACGAGACACGCATGCGGCTCGATGTAGCCCTGATGCACCGGGCGCGTCGTGAACGAGCGCTCGACGACAATTTCGGCCTGCTTGAAACCTTCGGCGACGTCGCCCTTCTTGATCTCGAGCTTGCCGGCAATGTTCGACGGCTTGCCGTCATATTTCAGGAATTCATGCAGGATCGGCGCATCCGCCTTCAAGGCATCGTCGATCTCGATCGACCATGGCAGCACTTCGTAGTCGACCTCGATCAGCGTGCAGGCGTGCGCCGCGATCTCTTCGCTCGTAGCGGCGACGGCCGCGACCGGGTGACCGGGGAACAGCACCTTCTCGCGCGCCATCACGTTGCGGCACATCCAGCGCATGTCCTGGATGCCGAGCATGACCGACTTGTCGAGCGGGAAGTCGACGACGTCCTTCGCCGTCACTACCGCTTTGACGCCGGGCAGCGCTTCCGCCTTCGCCGTGTTGATCGACTTGATGCGCGCATGCGGATGCGGGCTGCGCAGGACCTTGGCCCAGATCATGCCGGGCATGGTGCTGTCAGCGGCAAAGGCTGCGCGGCCGGTGACCTTGTCAACCCCATCGGGACGGATGGTGCGTTGGCCAATCCACTTGTTGTTGGTGACTACGTTCATCGTGCTGTCTCCCGCATTTCAGCGGCGGCATCCAGAACCGCCCGTACAATCTTGTCGTAACCGGTGCACCGGCAGAGATTGCCGGCAAGCCAGAAGCGGACCTCTTCCTCTGATGGCGTCGCGTTCTTCTTCAAAAGCGCGTCCGATGCCACCAGCATGCCCGAGGTGCAGATGCCGCACTGGAGCGCTGCGTGCTCGAGGAACTTCTGCTGCAGTGGATGCAGCTTGCCGCCTCTTGAGAGGCCTTCGATGGTGCCAATCTCGTGGCCCTGGGCTTCGACTGCAAGCATCAGGCAGGAGCAGACCAGACGGCCGTCGAGCGTGATGCTGCAGGCGCCGCAATCGCCCGACGCGCAGCCTTCCTTGGAGCCGGTCAGCCCCAGCGGACCGCGCAGCGCGTCGAGCATGGTGTCATTCGGCTCGCACAGGAACTCCAGCGGATCGCCGTTGACGGTGGTGGAGACAAGTGTCTTGGCCATGGTCTCAGTGTCCTCCCGCGCGCTTGGCGGCGATGGCGGCAGTGCGCTTGAGCAGCACGCCGGCGATTTTGGTGCGGTAAGCGATGGTGCCGCGTTTGTCGTCGATCGGACGGCACGCGGCGGAGCAGGCGGCGGCGGCCGCATCGAGCGCCTTGTCGTCGAGGCGCGAGCCGATGAGTGCTTTGGCGGCAGCTTCAACTAGGAGCACGGTCGGCGCCACCGCGCCGAGCCCGACGCGGGCCGCGGTGCAGACGCCGTTCTCCAACGTCAGGCTCACGCCAAGGCCGACCACGGCAATGTCCATTTCCGTGCGCGGGATCATGCGCAGATAGGCGTCGCTCGAGCCTTTCGGCCGCGCCGGCAGCGTGAAGCTGACAACGATCTCGCCCGGCGTGAGATTAAGACGGCCCGGACCTGCCGGCACCTTCTCGACCGGCAGCTCGCGGCGGCCGTTCGGGCCTTGGATGGTCACGATCGCTCCAGCGGCGACCAGCGCGGGCACGCTGTCGCCGGCGGGCGATGCGTTGCAGAGGTTGCCGCCCGCGGATGCGCGGCCCTGGACCTGCTTCGAGCCGATCAGGTTGACGGCTTCGAGCACACCCGGCCAGACCTTGCCGAAGCGCGGGTGCTCGGCGAGCGCCATGCCAGAAACGGCCGCGCCAATGCGGAAACCGCCACCGGCGGTTTCCTCGATGCTGGTGGTTTCCTTGATCTTCTTGATGTCGACGATGACGCCGGGGTGAACCACTCCTGCGCGCATCTGCACCAGAAGGTCGGTGCCGCCGGCCAGGATGCGCGCGGCGCTGCCCGCCGCTGCAAAGGCCTTCACTGCGTCATCGAGCGTTTCCGGCGCCAGGTATCGGATATCAGCCATTTGATTCCTGTTGTGTTTTTCCGTTGGTCTGCTTGCCGCCGTCGGGCGGCGTTGGTCTCATCAGGCCCGCAGACGGCCTAAGGCTACACGGCCAAACCCGATTGGAACAGCCTCAAAAGGCCTTGCTAAGGCCAAGCTCCCATGCGCGGCACGAATTTGCGTGGCTGCGGTGCCCTTTCGCAAATTCGCGACATGCCCTAAGAGCGCCGCAACTGTTTCCCAACGCGTGTGCCTATGATTCGTCTCGACAACATCAGCAAGCAGCATGGTCACCAGATTCTCTTCATCGAGGCCTCCGCGGCGCTCCAAAGGGGAGAAAAGATCGGCCTGGTCGGCCCGAACGGCGCCGGCAAGACCACCTTGTTCCGGATGATCACCGGCGCTGAGGTTCCCGACGAAGGCCAGGTGGCGGTCGATCGCGGCGTGACGATCGGCTACTTCAGCCAGGACGTCGGCGAGATGTTCGGCCGCAGCGCGGTGTCCGAAGTGATGGACGGCGTCGGTCCGGTCAGCGAGGTGGCGATCGAGCTGCGACAGCTCGAGGCCGCCATGGCCGATCCGGAGCAGGCGGACCGGATGGAGGAGATCGTCACGCGCTACGGCGAGGTGCAGGCGCGTTTCGAGGAGCTGGACGGCTATGCGCTCGAGTTCGCGCGCGCGCGAAGTGCTGGCCGGTCTTGGCTTCAGCCAGGAGGTCATGGACGGCGACGTCGGCGCGCTGTCGGGTGGCTGGAAGATGCGTGTCGCGCTCGCCCGCATCCTGCTGATGCGCCCGCAGGTCATGCTGCTCGACGAGCCGAGCAACCACCTCGACCTCGAGAGCCTGATCTGGCTGGAACAATTCCTCAAAGGCTACGACGGCGCGCTGCTCATGACATCGCACGATCGCGAATTCATGAATCGCATCATCACCAAGGTGATCGAGATCGATGGCGGTACGCTCACGAGCTATTCGGGCGACTACGAGTTCTACGAACAGCAGCGCGCCCTCAGCGAGAAGCAGCAGCAGGCGCAGTTCGAGCGGCAGCAGGCGATGCTCGCCAAGGAAATCAAGTTCATCGAGCGCTTCAAGGCGCGCGCATCGCACGCCGCGCAGGTGCAGAGCCGGGTCAAAAAACTGGACAAGATCGAACGGGTCGAACCTCCGAAGCGCCGTCAGACCATTATGTTCGACTTCCCACCGGCGCCGCGCTCCGGCGAGGACGTGGTGAGCCTGAGGCAAGTGAACAAAGGCTACGGCGAGCGCAGCATCTATGAGGCTCTCGATTTCCAGGTGCGGCGCAAGGAGCGCTGGTGTGTGATGGGCGTCAACGGCGCGGGCAAGTCGACCTTGCTCAAGCTGGTGGCGGGTTCGACCGAGCCGGACGACGGAGTAGTGGTCGTCGGCGGCAGCGTCAAGATGGGTTACTTCGCGCAGCACGCCATGGATTTGCTGGACGGCGAACGCACCGTGTTTCAATCGCTGGAGGACTCGTTTCCTTTAGCCGGCCAAGGTTCGCTGCGCGCGCTGGCCGGTTGCTTCGGCTTCTCCGGCGACGATGTGGAGAAGAGGTGCCGCGTGCTATCGGGCGGCGAGAAAGCGCGGCTCGTGATGGCGAAGATGCTGTTTGATCCGCCGAATTTTCTGGTGCTGGACGAGCCGACCAACCACCTCGACATGGCGACCAAGGAAATGCTGATCACGGCGCTGTCGCAATACGAGGGCGCGATGCTGTTCGTCTCGCACGACCGGCATTTCCTGGCCGCGCTGTCGAACCGCGTGCTTGAGCTGACGCCCGACGGCATTCACCGCTACAACGGTGGCTATACGGAGTACGTGGCGCGTTCGGGTCATGAGGCTCCCGGCCTGCGGAGCTGAAACGGGAATTCTACCGCTCACGCACCGGCTGTGCTGAACGCATTCTTGGTCTACGCGAGGCCCAGCGCATGACCCGCCGCGAACACGGCTGCGCCGCCGCACAGCAAAATCATGGCATTGGCGCGGGTGATCATGAGAATTGTGGTCGAGGACAGCGCAATGGCCAGCGCCAGCAAGCCGCCCTCCAGCGATTGCAGGAGGACGTAAGTTGCCGCCAGGATCAAGCCGGCGGCGACCGGCCGCAAGCCGGCCTCGATGGCAATCTGCCATTGCGCGCCGCGATATTTCGCCCAGAGGCGAGCAGTTACGTAGATCACCACCAGCGTCGGGCCGAAGATCGCGATCGTTGCAACGATCGCGCCCGGCAGGCCAGCGACCTGCCAGCCGATCAGTGTGACCAGGAGCGAGCCCGGCCCCGGCGCCATCCGCGAGATTGCGAAGGCATCGACGAATTGCGCCGATGTCATCCAGTGATTGATGTCGACGACCTGCCGGTGAATATCGGCAACGATGGTCTGGCCGCCGCCGATTGTCGCCAGCGACAGCGGCGCGAACACGATCAACAGATCAAGCAGCAGCCGTGGCATCACCGGGGTGTCCTCGCCGCGATCAGCACGCTGATCGGACTTCCGACCAGAACCACCCAGATCAGCGGCAGGCGAAGGATGGCGACGGCGAAAAATGTTGCCGCCATGATGGCAAGCGGCACTGCACGGCGGGGCACGCGGCGCGCCGCCGTGATGCCCATGACAAGCGAGAGACCGATCGCGGCGGCGCCGGCGCCGGTCAATGCGACGTGCGTCAGCTCGAACTTTCGCAGCGACGAAAACACCGCAGCCAGCACGACGATCAGGATGGCGGGCGGCACGATGATGCCGGCCAGGCTCGCAAACGCGCCAATGCCGCCGCGCAGGCGATAGCCGATCCATACCGCCATGTTGGCCACGTTGACGCCGGGCAGGGCCTGGGCAATCGCGAGCCCGTTCAGGAATTCCTCTTCCGTCAGCCAGCGATAGTCCTGCACGAACACGCGCAGCAACCAGCCGCTCAAGCCGCCGCCGAAACTCGTCATGCCGATACGCGCAAAGATCGCGAATAGCTTGAGTGCCGTCGGGCCATCGATCGGGGCCGGGGCCGCTGCGGTATCGTTCATGGGTGGCGCTGGCCTGCAAATTCGGTAGGCGCTATCTCGCAGCATACCGAGGCCGGTACCAACGCAAAATCAATTGATCGCCTTGCGGCCCAGCTTCGGCCTGATAGGCTGATCTGAAAACGGGAGGCAACAACATGCGGCAGATCAGGATCGGCGACATCACAATCGATGCGGTGGTCGAGCGCGAAGGACCGTGGCGCCGGCCGCAGGACTTCTTCCCGATGTATGACGAGAAGGTGTTCAAGGGCCACCTGCCGTCGATGGAGCCGGAGGTGTTCGATCCCGCGTCCGGCAAGATGGTGATCACCTACCAGACGTTCGTGGTGCGCACGCCGCGTTACACCATCCTGGTCGACACCTGCACCGGCGAGAACAAGGATCATCCGCCGCCGTTCGATTTCCCCGGCAAGGAGCGCTGGCGCAACGAGCTGTTCGCGCTCGGTGTCAGCTACGACAAGATCGACTACGTGTTCTGCACGCATCTGCACATCGACCACACCGGCTGGAACACGACGCTGCGCGACGGCCGCTGGGTGCCGACCTTCCCGAACGCAAAATATATCTTCCACAAGCGCGAATACGCAGTCTGGGAGGCCGAGTACGCCAAGGGCAAGAATCCACCCGGCAAGGTGTTTCGCGACAATTGCCTGCCGATCGTCGAGGCGGGGCAAGCGCTGCTGGTTGATGACGACTACGCGCTCGACGACACCGTGACGCTGACGCCGACGCCGGGCCACTCACCCTGCCACTGCTGCGTCAATATCTTTTCCAAGGGCCAGCGCGCGGTGGTCACCGGCGACATGATGCATCATATCATCCAGTGCCGCGAGGTGGACTGGTCGCCCGGGGTCGACTGGGATCCGAAACAGGCCGCGACCTCGCGCCGCAAATTCCTGTCGTCGGTGGCAGAAACCAGCACCGTCATCCTGCCGATCCATTTCCCGGCGCCGACCGCTGGCTTCGTCAAGGCGGACGGCGACCGCTTCAATTACAAATTCAAGCGCGAGTAGCGCGCGCACCCTGAACGGGCAGCGGCTGCGGCCTTCAAATATCCCGAAGTCGAAAACGAGAGGATAGTTGTGTCATGTCGAACCACGCGAGCTATGACTACATCGTTGTCGGTGCAGGATCGGCAGGTGCGGTGCTCGCAAGCCGGCTGACCGAGAGCGGCGCCCATCGCGTGCTGTTGCTCGAGGCCGGGACCGAAGGATCGAATTTCTTCTGGTCCCGCGTGCCGGTTGGCGTCGCCAAGATGATCGACAACCCGGCGGTCAACTGGTGCTACTCGTCCGAGCCCGACGAAGGTTCGGGCGGGCGACGCATCGAGGTACCGCGCGGCAAGATGCTCGGCGGATCGAGCTCGATCAACGGCATGGTGTTCATTCGCGGTCAGGCCCAGGACTACGATCACTGGGCCCAGCTCGGCAATCGCGGCTGGAGCTATCAGGATGTGCTGCCGATCTTCAAGCGCATGGAGCGCTACGAAGGCGGTTCGGATCAGTTCCGCGGCCGCGATGGCATCCTCCGCGTGACCGACTCGCCACGCCACAAGGTGCCGCTGCTGGAAATGATCATCGAGGCGGCCGGCAAGCTGGGCTTGCCATTCAACCCCGACCAGAACGGTGCCACGCAGGAAGGCATCGGCATGTCGCAGGTGACGATCGCGCGCGGCCGCCGGCAAAGCACCGCCTACTGCTACCTCGATCCAGCGCGGTCGCGCTCGAACCTGACGGTGGTGCAGGGTGCGATGGCCGAGGCGATCGTGCTCGAAGGCAGGCGTTGCGTCGGCGTGCGCTATTCCGTCGGCGGTATCAAGCAGGAAGCCAGGGCCAGCCGCGAAGTCATCGTCTCGGGCGGCTCGATCAACTCACCGAAACTTCTGGAGCTGTCCGGCATAGGGCAGCCTGACTTGTTGCGCTCGCGTGGCGTTACGCCTGTTCACGAGCTGCGTGGCGTCGGCGAAAACCTGCGCGATCACTATTCGCCGCGGGTGAAATTTGGCATCGCCGGCAAGAACCTCACCTTCAACGACAACGCCAGGGGCTGGCGCCTGGCCCGCGAGGCGGTGAAGTATGCAATGCTGGGCGAGGGCTTCCTCGCTTCGACCTCGGTGCCGATCCGCATGTATTTCCGGTCGCGGCCCGGGCTCGAGACGCCGGACTGCACGGTCTCGATCGCGCCGTTCCTGTACGAGATGGTCGGCCGCCAGCGCCGCGTGTCGCGCCGCAAGGGCATCACAATGAACGTCAACGTGCTGCGCTCGGAGAGCACGGGCTCGATCCACATCAAGTCGGCCGACCCGGCCGAGCCGCCGGCGATCAAATTCAACTTCCTGTCGACCGAACACGACCGCGCCGGAGTGCTTGCCGCGATCCGAAAGGGCCGGGAGCTGATGGCGACCTCGCCGCTCAAGGAGGTGACGGGAGAAGAGATTGCGCCGGGCGCGCGGCTGCAAACCGATGACGAGTTGCTCGATTGGGTACGCAAGAACGCCGAGACCACATATCATCCGATCGGCACCTGCAAGATGGGTTCCGATGCCATGGCGGTGGTCGATCGCGAACTGAAGGTCCACGGCATCGAGAGCTTGAGGATTGCCGATGCGTCGATCATGCCGACGCTGACGAGCGGCAACACCAACGCGCCTTCGATCATGATCGGCGAAAAATGCTCGGAGATGCTGCTGGCGGCTGCGGCAGCGCGCAAGGCGGCGGCCTGATCGATTTTTGGCGACAAAGGGCAAGCGTAGTTCAGCCGCGGGTCGCGGGCCGGGCCTGCCGATAGATCAAAACCGTGTGGCCGTCTTTGCCGGTGAATGATTGAACCAGTTCCTTCGCCGGAAGATCGGCAATCTTCGGCGGCAGCTCGCCCGCGTTGGCAACGGCAAACGCGAAATAATCGAATCCGCCGATCTCGGTGTCGGTCGGCGGGCTCTTCGGTCCATAGGTCCAGATGCGGATCTGGTCGTAAGGCCGTCCTGAAAAATACGCGATGCGGGCGTCGTTGGTGACGATCGTCGCGCGCTGCGGCAGCTCCCGGCCGATCCACTCGCCGGCCTCCTTGAGGTAGCCGAGCTTCGATGGCTTCGGCACCGCGAACGCAAACACGCCAATCAGTGTTGCGGCGGCGATCGGCGTGAAGACGCGGGCGAGCAGGTCCGACCGCCACTGCCGGATCGCCTCCGCCATCAGGAAGGCGAGCGCAATATCGATGACGAGAACCATGCCCACCGCGTAGCGCTTGTCCAGGAACAGCATGACGAACGCGAGCACGAACAGCATTGGCAGTTGCCCGAGCGCGAACCACAGCACGAACCGACTGGTTGCGCGGGGCATCACCGGCTTCGGAACAAAAGCAAAGACAGTAAGGATCGCGAGCGGAATGGTCAGGGATCGCACGACATTGACGACCACAATTCCGAGCACCATGCCGAAATAGGCGCCCCACTCATTGCCGCCGCCGAGAGGATAGAGGAATCCGTCCTTCAATTCGTGCAGGCGGCCGGTAATGGTGGTCGAAAAGTAAGTCCATTGCCGGGCAACGGGGTCGCCCTCGAAGTGGCCCTGCAGCCAGGACGTTAATTCGCCACTGGTCCACAGCATCGCCGCGGGAACCAGCGCAACACAGGCAATGACAACGCCTGCCAGCAGCGATGGCCTTTTCCAGGCGCCCGGGCGTTGCAGCAGATAGTAGAGCGGCACCAGTGCTGCGAGCACGAAGCCCTCGATCCGGAACAGCCCGCTGACCACGATGGCCGCGGCAATCGCGATCTTGGTCCTGATGCCAGGCGCGAGCTGGTCGCGCGCGACGAGATAGAGGCTCACCACGAAGAACGCGAGATAACCGTTGTCGCGAATGACCGACGGCCGGTCGCCGGCAAGATGCGGCTGCAGCAGAATGACGAACGCCGCGCACAACGCGGTGAGCCGATCGCCGTTCGAGAGCCTGCCGACCAGTGCGACAAAGGCGACGGTGGTGATGGCTGCAAGGAGCGCGTTGACGATTTCGGCGGCGGCAAGAGCTTTCAGCCCGGTCACCGTCATCGTCGCGGCAATCGCCAGGCTGTAGAATGGCCAGCGAAACGTGCCGATGCCTTCGGTCCATCGGCCGCCGGCAAACTGTTCTGCAGCGCGCAGATAGAGTGCTGCGTCCGGATTGGGGACGAACTGGGCCCAGACCGCCCATATCGACAGCAGCAGGCTCAGCGCGGCGGCCGCGACATAGATGCGTCGGTCGACTTTAACAGCCCCTTGCACCGGGCGCCCCTTCACTTGAATGGCTCAACTCGGCTTCCGGTCGCGACCAAACAACGATCGAACCAGCGCCTTGGCGAGCTCCGACCGCGATCCTCTGAGCCTGCGAACTTCATGCTTCAATCTCGCGAGCTCCGCAAACATTTCATCGCTCGAGTAGCCCGCCGGCGCCGTCGCCAGCATGTCGTCCGGGTCATTGCTCGCGGCGGCAAGTCTCTCGGCCAGTTTCAGGATCGGCGGTTCGCCAAGCTTCATCGTTGCCGACAGCGCCTGCGCGGCGTAGCGCACGCCGAAATGTTCGATGTCGAGAAACCACGGGTCCGGCTCGGCCGCCATGTATATGTTGAACAGCTTCCCCGGCGCATAGGTTGCAGCACTGACGAGCGGGTCGATCCAGCTCGCATCCCGATCGTAGAACAAGTCCGAGCGCAGCCATCGCTCAAGCTGAGCTCGCGTCAGGAAATAGCAGCCGGAGTGTGGGTTCATCGGAATGCGAAAAGTGTGTTCGCGGCCATTCCATGCCGCCGACAGCACAGGCTGAGGGTTGTTGCGAAACAGGAACTCGCGGTCGGATTTCGACAGCTGCGGTGAGAACGCAACCTTGGCCAGCGTGCCGGTCGACGATTGTTCATAGCGCCGCGGCATCAGCAGCGCGGTCTCGCCGAATCTTTCTGCAAACCACGCAATCTTGTCCAGGAAGGCGGGATCGGTGATGACGAGATCGTCCTCCATGTAGCCGTAGATATCGTAGCCGCCGGCGCGCTCGCGCATCAGCCGCTGCGCCTCGAATCCGAGCATCAGGGGATCGCCGTCAAAATATTCGATCGTAATCGTCGGCGGTTCGATCCCGATCCATTCGAGCACGTTCTTGCCGCGCACCGTCACAATGACGATGTCGAGCACGTCGGATGATTGCGATGTGAACTGCGTCGCTTCGTTCTGATTGATACTGAATGCGTTCGGCCCGAAATAGCGATGCAGCGCGACAATCTCGGCGTTCAGCGCGGCGATCCGCGGCAACGGCCAGCGGCCGCTGCCCATATCGAGATCACGAATGGCTTGCCGCTCTTCGTCGTTGTTGAAGTAGTGAGCGATCGCCACGAAAACACGCATTCGCGAGTGCCTTGAGTTGGCCGAATCCGATGCGGTTCGCCGCAACCATTTGACCAGTTCGCACTTGCGTTTAGTCGAGGTGCCGATGAAAGGGAAGGGCGCGGCCCTGCGGCGCGACCCTGTCTTTCGGCCTGCATTAATGCGCCTGTCCGGCCGCTTGTCGCGGTCGAGTCGCGATGCCCTATTTCTTCGTGCCGTCGCCCTTGAACTGGGACAGATACGCCCAGAGGTCGGCGATGTCCTTGTCGTTGGTGAGGCCGACGAACGCCATCTTGGTGTTCGGGATCTTTGCACGCGGCGAGCGGATGTAATCCTTGAACTCGGCTTCGCTCCAGGTGATGCCGGATTTCTTGTTGGCGTCCGAATAGGGGTAGTTCGGATAGGTGCCGGCCTTGCGGCCGTCGATCCCGTTCAGCGCTGGCCCCACCTTGTTGACCGCGCCTTCGCCGATCGAGTGGCACGGGCAGGCACTTGTTGAACACGGTCTTGCCGGCATCGGCGTCCTGCGCGCGGGCGGGTAGCGACAGCGTTGCAACAACGCCGGCGACTGACAATGCGAGGGTGAGGCTGGCGTGTTTGACGGGACGTTTCATGTTGTTTTCCATCGGCGGAAGCTGGCCGCCTTGAGTGCTCTATCCTATAAATGTGACCGTCAACTGCCTAGATGGGCAGGATCACCCCAAAGCATTCTTGACAGGCGGAGGGGGATATCTCTCGGAGTTGCCATGGCCGTGATGATGCCGGAAGCCGATCAGGCCGTGCTCGCCCGCCGCGGCGAGATCGTCAAGGCGTTGCGCGCGATCGTGCCGGGCGAAGGCGTGATCGACAGCGCCGCGGAGATGCGGCCCTACGAGTCCGATGGCCTCACCGCCTACCGGCAGCCGCCGATGGTGGTGGTGCTGCCGGAGACGACGGAGCAGGTCGCCGCGGTGCTGCGCTATTGTCACGCTCAGCGCATCAAGGTGGTGCCGCGCGGCGCCGGCACCTCGCTGTCTGGCGGAGCGCTGCCGCTCAAGGATGGCGTGCTGCTCGGCATGGGCAAGTTCAAACGCATCCGCGAGATCGATTATGCCAACCGCGTCGCCGTGGTCGAGCCCGGCGTCACCAACCTCGCGATCTCGCAAGCCGTCGCTGACTCCGGCTTCTACTACGCGCCCGATCCGTCCTCGCAGATCGCCTGCACGATCGGCGGCAATGTCGCCGAGAATTCCGGTGGCGTGCATTGCCTGAAATACGGCATGACCACCAACAATGTGCTGGGCTGCGAGATCGTGTTGATGACCGGCGAGGTGCTGCGCATCGGCGGCAAGGCGCTTGAGGACACCGGCTACGATGTGATGGGCATCATCACCGGCTCGGAAGGTTTGCTCGGGGTCATCACCGAAGTGACCGTGCGCATCCTGCGCAAGCCCGAGACGGCGCGTGCGCTGATGGTCGGGTTCGCATCGGTCGAGGCCGCCGGCGATTGCGTGGCAAAGATCATCGGCAGCGGCATCATCCCGGGCGGCATGGAAATGATGGACAAGCCGGCGATCCATGCGGCGGAAGCCTTCGTGCACGCCAACTATCCGCTCGACGTCGAGGCGCTGCTGATCATCGAACTCGACGGCCCGTCGGTCGAAGTCGATGAGCTGGTGCAGCGGGTCGAGGCCATCGCGGCAAGCTGTGGCTCGGTCAATTGCCGCGCGTCGAATTCGGAGGACGAGCGACTGCTGTTCTGGGCCGGGCGCAAGGCGGCATTTCCGGCGGTCGGCCGCATCTCACCCGATTATCTCTGCATGGACGGCACGATACCGCGCGGCAAAATTTCCGAAGCGCTGACGCGGATCCGCGCGCTGTCGGAAAAGCACGGCCTTCGTGTCGCCAACGTTTTCCACGCCGGCGACGGCAACCTGCATCCGCTGATTCTCTACGATGCCAACCAGCCAGGCGAGATCGAGCGGGCAGAAGAATTCGGCGCCGACATCCTGCGCGCCTGCGTCGAGCTCGGTGGCGTGCTGACTGGCGAGCACGGCGTCGGCGTCGAAAAGCGCGACCTGATGGGCGTCATGTTCACCGAGATCGACCTGAACCAGCAGCAGCGGCTGAAATGCGCGTTCGACGAGGAAGGCCTGCTCAATCCCGGAAAAGTGTTCCCGACGCTATGCCGCTGCGCCGAGCTCGGTCGCGTCCACGTCCGCGGTGGGCAGATGCGATTTCCGGAACTGCCGAGGTTTTGATCTCCCGCTGAAGAGGATCATCTAGGGATGGCTGCCCGGGATCAGCAACGCGACGTCCTCGCCGAGCTCGAGCGCAAGGTGCTGTGGCTGTCGAGCTGGATGATCCATCACGCCAACCACATCCGCGACAATGCCGACGGCCTGAAGGTCGGTGGCCACCAGGCCTCGTCAGCCTCGCTCGCAACCATCATGACCGCGCTCTACTTTCATGTGCTGCGGCCGCAGGATCGCGTCGCCGTCAAGCCGCATGCGAGCCCGGTGTTTCACGCCATCCAGTATCTGCTCGGCAAGCAGTCGCGCGAAAAACTGGAGGCCTTCCGCGCCTACAAGGGCGCGCAAAGCTATCCCTCGCGCACCAAGGATACCGACGACGTCGATTTTTCCACCGGCTCGGTGGGCCTCGGCGTTGCGCAGACGCTGTTCTCGTCGCTGGTGCAGGACTACGTGCGCGCGCACTTCCCGGCCGACACGCCGGAAGGCCGCATGATCGCGCTGGTCGGCGATGCCGAGCTCGACGAAGGCAACATCTTCGAGGCGATGCTCGAGGGCTGGAAGCAGGGTCTGCGCAATTGCTGGTGGATCATCGACTACAACCGCCAGAGCCTCGACGCCGTGATCCGCGAGGGCTTGTGGGCGCGTTACGAGGCGCTGTTCAAGGCGTTTGGCTGGGACGTGGTGATCCTGAAATACGGCTCGCTGCAGGAGGCCGCGTTCCGCGAGCCCGGCGGCGAAGCCTTGCGCAAGTGGATCGACAGCTGCCCGAACCAGCTCTACTCGGCACTGATCTTTCAGGGCGGCGCGGCGTGGCGCAAGCGCCTGCTCGACGATCTCGGCGATCAGGGGCCGGTCACACAGCTGATCGAGAAGCGCAGCGACGACGAACTGGCGCAGCTGATGGGCAATCTCGGCGGCCATGATCTGCCGACGGTGCTCGACGCATTCGATCGTATTGATCACGATCGCCCGACCTGCTTCATCTGCTACACGGTGAAGGGCTCCGGCCTGCCGTTCGCGGGGCACAAGGACAACCACGCGGGCCTGATGACGCCGGCGCAGGTCGAGACCTTGCGCTCCGCGATGAACGTCCGCCCGGGCCACGAGTGGGACAAGTTTGAAGGGCTCTCGCTTCCGGCCGACACGCTGCAGGCCTTTCTCGATCGCGTGCCGTTTGCTGCGGGAGGCGTACGGCGTCACGAGGCGAGGCGCGTCGAGGTACCGGGCGAGCTCAGCGTGAGCATCCAGCCGACCATGTCGACGCAAGCCGGCTTCGGCGCGCTGCTCAACGAGCTCGGTCGCGGCCAGTCCGACTTCGTCAAGCGGATCGTCACGACGTCGCCCGACGTCACGGTCTCGACCAATCTCGGCCCCTGGGTCAACCGGCGCGGCCTGTTCGCGCACGAGAAGCTTGCCGACCTTTTCAAGAGCGAGCGGATTCCATCGACCTACAACTGGGATTTTTCGCCGGCCGGCCAGCACATCGAGCTCGGCATCGCCGAGATGAATCTTTTTATCCTGTTGTCGGCGCTCGGCTTGTCACACGCGATCAATGGTGAGCGGCTGTTTCCGATCGGTACGCTGTACGACCCGTTCATCGCGCGCGGTCTCGATGCTCTGAATTACGCCTGCTATCAGGATGCGCGGTTCATCCTGGCGGCGACGCCATCGGGCATCACGCTGGCCGGCGAGGGCGGCGCGCATCAATCGATTTCGACGCCCCTGATCGGTCTGGCGCAGGACGGGCTCGCAGCGTTCGAGCCGGGCTATGTCGACGAGCTTGCCGTCATTCTGGCGTGGGCATTCGATTACATCCAGCGCAGCGGCCAAAGAACTGATGATGTCGAGCCGTCCGAGCGCAGCTGGTTGCGTGATGAAACTGGCGGCTCCGTGTACTTCCGCCTCTCGACGCGGCCCGTGGAGCAGATCAAGCGCACCATCGACCCCGAGCTGCGCCAGGCCATCATCGACGGCGCCTACTGGATGCGGAAACCCGGGCCGAACTGTCAGGTGGTCGTCGCCTACACCGGGGCGGTCGCGACGGAGGCAATCCAGGCGGTCGGCCTGATGGCGGAGGATCGCCGCGACGTCGGGCTGTTGGCGGTGACTTCGGCTGATCGCCTCAACGCCGGCTGGACCGCCGCGCAGCGGGCGCGCGAGCGTGGCCTGGTCCACGCGCGCTCGCACATCGAGCGGCTACTATCGGAGCTGCCACCGCACTGCGGTATCGTCACCGTGATCGACGGCCATCCCGCGACGCTGGGCTGGCTCGGTGCGGTGCATGGCCACCGCACGCGCGCACTCGGTGTCGAGCATTTCGGCCAGACCGGCTCGCTGCCCGATCTCTACTGGCACTACGGCATCGACGCCAACGCGATCATTGCCGCGGCTCAGGCGCTGGTGCCGGGCAAGCCGATCCGTCATCTGCGGGCGCTGTAAGCGGACTACCGGTTGCGGATTATGCCGCGCCCTTGAAGCGATCGTTGTCGGAGCGGTTGGCGCGCGAGGCCTCGCCGCCGGCCGCGACATCGGCATGCGTGCCGGAGACGCCAGTGATTAACCTGGTGCCGCGCTGAAACGTGACGTAGCTCCACGCCCAGCTCATCGCCACGACCAGGCGGTTGCGGAAACCGATCAGGAAATAGATGTGCGCGGTGCTCCACAACAGCCACGCGAAGAAGCCGGTGAACTTCAGCGCGCCGCGCTGGAAGATCGCGCGCTTGCGCCCGATGGTCGCGAGCGAGCCGTAGTCGCGGTAGCGAAACGGCGGCAACGCCTTCCCGGCAACGCGCGCCTTGAGGAGCCGCGCCAGATACTGCCCCTGCTGCTTGGCGACCGGCGCGACGCCGGGCAGCGGTTTGCCGTCGTCGTCGAGCAGGAGCGCGGTGTCGCCGAGCACGAAGATATCTGGCAATCCCTTCACCGACAGATCGGGCTCGACCTTGACGCGGCCGGCGCGGTCGGCGTCGACGCCGAGCCAGCGCGCCGCAGGCGACGCCTTCACGCCGGCGGCCCACATGATGGTCCGGGTTTCGATGTGGTCCTCGCCGGTCGCCACGGCATGGTCGGTGCAGCCGGTGACGGCCGCGTTGAGGCGTACTTCGACGCCAAGCTGTTCGAGCGAGCGTTTCGCATTTTCCGACAGGTCCGGATCGAACGGCGTCAGGAGGCGCGGGCCCGCTTCGACCAGGATGATGCGCGCGCTCCGCGGATCGATGGTGCGGAAATCGGAGGCGAGCGCCCGTTTGGCCAGTTCGGCGATCGCACCTGCCATCTCGACGCCGGTCGGACCGCCGCCGACCACGACGAAATTCAACAGCCGCTGGCGCTCCGCCGGATCGGGTTCGGTCTCGGCGTGCTCGAAGGCGAGCAGGATGCGCCGGCGCAGATAAGTCGCGTCATCGATGGTCTTGAGCCCGGGCGCGAACGGCTCCCATTCGTCGTGGCCGAAATAGGCATGCTCGGCCCCGGTCGCGAGCACCAGCGTATCGAACGGGATCCGGCGGCCATCGGCGATGACCTCCCGGGCCGCGAGATCGACGCCCGAGACCTCGGCCAGGATCACGGTTGCGTTCTTCTGGTCGCGCAGGATGTTGCGGATCGGCGAGGCGATCTCGGCCGGCGACAGGCCGGCGGTGGCGACCTGGTACAGCAATGGCTGGAACAGGTGGTAGTTGTGGCGGTCGATGACAGTGATGTCGAAATCGGAACCGGCCAGGTCCTTGGCCAGCGACAGCCCTGCAAATCCCGCGCCGACAATGACGAGGCGGCGTCCGCGGCGTGTCATACTTGTCTCGGCCATTGCCATCTCGGCCTCCGGCTTCTCATCATTATAGGTGGTCTCGAAAGGCCTCGAAGTCCAGATCGAGGGCCATAGCGCAGCGCTATGGCTTCGATGACGAAACCGCATTTCACGGGAGGCCAGCCCGCCGCGCTATTGTCACATCTGCGGCTTCAAATTCAGGTGCCCTTCAAGACGGCGCATCGCCAGGGAGTCATGCCATGGCCATCGAAAAATTCGACGTTCTCGTGATCGGCGGCGGCAATGCCGGTATCGCCGCGGCGCTCCCGGCGCGCAAGTCAAACCTTTCCGTCGCGATGGTCGAGTCGCGTGATCTTGGCGGCACCTGTCCCAACCGCGGCTGCACGCCGAAGAAGGTCCTGGTCGCCGCCGGCCACGCGTTGCACGAGATCGGGCGCGCCCATGTGCATCGCATTTCCGTGGCGAAACCGACGCTCGATTGGGCCGCGCTGATCGATCGCGAAAAAGATCTGATCAAGGACGTCCCGACGAATACCGAGCGTGGTCTCGTCAAGCGCGGCGTCGAGATCGTCCGCGGCGAGGCTGCCTTTGTCGCGCCGGACGCGGCGTGCATTGGCGATCGCACCATCGAAGCCAGAACCATTGTCATCGCCACCGGCTCAAAGTCGCGGCCGCTGCCAATTCCCGGCGCTGAGAAGATGATCACCTCGGACGAGATGCTGAGCGAGCGCGAGCTGCCGGCGTCGGTCGTGTTCGTCGGTGGCGGCGTGATCGCGCTCGAGTTCGGCCACGTTTACGCGCGGGCCGGCGCTGATGTCACGATCCTGGAAGTCCTGCCGCAGCTGTTGCCGGCGCTCGATGCCGACGCGGTCAGGCAGCTTGAGGCCGAGAGCGAACGCATCGGCATCACCGTTCATACCGGCGTCAAGGTGAAGGCGATCGAAGGCGAGGGCAATGATCTCCGCGTCATTTACGAGAAGGACGGTCGCGAGCTCAACGCAAGCGGCGCCCGCGTCGTCAACGGCGCCGGCCGCATCGCCAATGTTGACACGCTGAACCTTGCAGCTGCCAATGTCGCCCATGATCGGGGGCGTATCGCACTCGATGCTTACCTGCGCTCGACCTCAAACCCCAATGTCTATGTCTGCGGCGATGCCGTTCCGACCACGCCGCAGCTGTCGCCGATCGCGACCTATGAGGGCGATATCGTTGGCCGCAACATTGTTGAGGGACCAAAACATCGGCCGGATTACGCCAGCGTTCCGACATCGGTCTATACCGTGCCGGCGCTGGCAAGCGTCGGCCTGACCGAAGCTGTGGCGCGCGACAAGGGTTTCAAGATCAGCCTGCACACCACCGACATGCTGAGCTGGTTCTCGGCGCGCACCTACGCCGAGACGGTGGCGTGGTCGAAGATCATCGTCGAGGAGGCGACCGACAAGATCCTCGGCGCGCACTTCGTCGGCCATTCCGGCGAAGAGCTGATCAATCTGTTCGGCCTTGCGATGGGACTCGGCATCACTGCGACGCAGATCCGCGAGAAGGTTTACGCCTATCCGACGTTTACGTCGGACATCAAGAATTTGATTTAGCCCACCGAAGCCTGCAATTCGACCGTGCGCACCGCTTCGCGGAAGCGCGTTCTCATGTCGGCGATATGCGCATCAAGCAGCGATGTTACCGCGGCAAGATCGGACTTTGCGAACGCCTTGATGATGGCACGATGCTCGTGCGCGGTGCTCTTGCGCGAGCCCTGCGCCTTGCGGGCAAAATAACGGATCGCGCCGATCGGCCCGGACACCAGCGCGTAGGACTGCACCAGGAAGCGGTTGCCGCAATTTGCGAACAGTGCTTCGTGGAAATCCGCATCGGCCTTGGCGGCGGCGCGATCGTCGCCGCTCGCTTCGGCGGCCTCCATGGTGGCCTCGGCGGCCTGCAGGCGCTGCAATGTTGCGGCATGGCGGCGCGCCTGCGCCAGCTTCAGCGCGCCGAACTCCAGCAGCGCGCGCTGTTCGCAGAGCTGTTCGACGTCCGCTTCGGTCGGCTGAAACACGAAGCTGCCGCGCTGCGGCTGGATCACGATCAGTCCTTGCAGTTGCAGCGCGGTCAATGCCTCGCGCACTGGCGTACGGCTGACACCGAGCATGGTCGCGAGGCGGTCTTCGGACACCGCTTCGCCGAGGCTGAGCTCGCCGAACATGATGGCCTCGCGAATGCGTTCGGTGACCAGCGCCGCCAGCGCCGGCTTGCGCTCAAGCACCAAGCGCGCCGAGCCGCGGCTCGGCCGGGGTGCCGGCGGGCGGCACGGCCTTCGGTGGCGCAGCTCTCCGCGATCCTGGAATCGGCATGCTCCGATAGGTGCCGGACTGGCAGCGCCGCTGCAAGAGACCTGACGGGCCGGCGACCAATTTCCGTTTCTTGCATACTGAGGTACGGTATGGTAGCGCCCAAAATGGGCCAGCAGGTCCGCAATGCGATGCGGCCAGAAGCCGGGGCTGAGCTGACATGGGCGTCCTGACCCTTGAGATTCTCCGCGACAGCCTCGCAGTGCCGCCGCGGGCAGAGGCCGGCACCGGCTCGATCCTGGTCGGCCTCGTCGGCACGGGAATTCAACCCTCGCTTACGCCGGCCTTGCACGAGCGCGAAGGCGCGGAGCAAGGCCTGAGCTATGTCTACCGCCTGATCGATGTCGAGGCGCTGGGCCTTGATGCGACGGCCTTGCCCGATCTTGTTGCAGCCGCGCACCGGCTCGGCTTCACCGGCCTCAATGTGACCTATCCCTTCAAGCAGGCCGTCATTCCGCTGCTCGATGAACTCGCGCCGGAGGCGCGGCTGCTCGGCGCGGTGAACACGGTCGTGTTCGACTCGGCCGGGCACGCAATCGGCCACAACACCGACTGGTCCGGCTTTGCCGAGAGCTTTGCGCGCGAATTTGGCGATGTGCCCCGGCGGCGGGTCGTCCTGCTCGGCGCGGGCGGCGCCGGCGCCGCGGTCGGCTATGCCTTGCTTTCGCTTGGGGTCGGCGAGCTCGCCGTCATCGACATCGACGCGTCGCGCGCCGTTCGCCTGGCTGCAAACTTGAGCGCATATTTCGGCGTTGGCCGTGCCGTCGCCGCTCGCGATGCGGTTCGCGCCATCGGTGCCGCCGACGGGCTCGTCAATGCGACGCCCGTAGGCATGGCGCAGCATCCCGGGGATGCCGGTTGTGCACCAATGCCTGCGGCGGCGACCTATGGGTAGCCGACGTCGTCTACTTTCCCGCGCGAGACCGCGCTGCTGCGCGCCGGGCGCGCGCTCGGTTGCCGAACACTCGGCGGCGGCGGCATGGCGGTGTTCCAGGCTGCGGAAGCCTTTCGCCTGTTCACGGGCCGCGCCGCCGATGTTGCGCGCATGATCGCGCATTTCGAGAGCCTGTGAGGCGGGCGATGCCAGCCATCATCGCTTCCGCCAGCGTTTGTTCGCTTCAAGAAAAAATTCCAGGGGGAGGAAACCATGACCATTGCCGCTCAAGCCGGGCGAGCGACCGCCGGCACCGAAATGAAGACGCCGAAGAAGGCCGCGCTCGCGAGCTGGATCGGCAGCGCGCTCGAATACTACGACTTCTTCATCTACGGCACCGCGGCGGCGCTGGTGTTCGGCAGGATCTTCTTTCCGGCGAGCCATCCGGCGACCGCGACCTTGCTCGCGCTCGCGACCTTCGGCGTCGGCTATGTCGCCCGCCCTGTGGGGGCGTTCTTCTTGGGCCATGTCGGCGACAAGTTCGGCCGCAAGAAGGTGCTGGTGTTCACGCTGGTGCTGATGGGGCTGTCGACGTTTCTCGTCGGCTGTCTGCCGACCTATGAGCAAATCGGCGTCGCCGCGCCGATCATGCTGGTGATCTTGAGGCTCGGGCAGGGGCTCTCGGCCGCCGGCGAGCAGGCCGGCGCCAACTCGATGACGCTCGAGCACGCGCCCGCCGACCGCCGCTCGTTCTATACGAGCTTCACACTGAGCGGCACGCAGGTCGGGTCGATCCTGTCCAACGCGGTGTTCCTCGCGGTGGCGCAACTGCCGGAGGATCAGCTGCTGTCGTGGGGTTGGCGCATCCCGTTCCTGCTCAGCGCCATCGTCGTCGTGATCGGCTTCATCATCCGCCGTAAACTCGACGAGACGCCGGCCTTCCTCGAGGAGCAGAAGCAGAAGGCGGTGCCGCGTATGCCGCTTGCGGTACTGTTTGGCACCTACACACCGGATGTCTTCCGCGTGATCTGCGGCGCGCTTGTCTCTACGGTGAGCACCATCTTCGGCGTCTACACGCTGTCCTACGCCGTCAACGTCGTGAAGATCGACCGCCCGACCATGCTCGTGGTCGCCATCCTGACCAATGTCATTGCATTGGCGGCGATCCCGGTGTGGGCAATCCTCGCCGACCGTTATGGGCGGCGGCCGATCTTCATCTTCGGCTGCATCGCGCCGGGCTTGTTGATGTTTCCCTATCTCTGGGCGATCAGCGGCGCCAACATCACGTTGATCTTTGTCATCGGCATCCTGATGTCGGGCATCACTTACAGCGCATCCAATGGCGTGTGGCCGGCGCTTTATGCCGAGATGTTCGACACCCGCGTGCGGCTGTCTGGCATGGCGGTCGGCACGCAAATCGGATTCGCGCTGGGCGGTTTTGCTCCGGCGATCGCAGCGGCGGTGCAGGGGCCGGGCCCGAACGGCTGGTGGCCGGTGGCCGCGCTGACGTTCGCCGCCTGCGTCGTTGCCGCGATCGCGGCGTGGACGGCGCGCGAGACGTATCGCACGCCGATGGAGGAGCTTGGCCGCCGAAGCGCGTGAGGCCAATTGCCGGATTCGCCGCCGCGAACGCTTCAATATCCCTGCGGCGCATCGCGTGGCAGTTTTTGATTGATGGTGGCAGCCAGCAGACTAACTGCGGGTTAAGCAGACTCAGTGAGAGTGTGCCTCGCCGCATTCATTGCAGTGTGGCGAACGAGAGCAACGCCGCCGCTGGACCTCAACCCCCTTGAAATGCCAGCGGCGGCGCTTTGATCCAGATCAAGGCGGCTATCGTGCGGATCAAGCGCCCTTCCTTCGTATCAAGGGAGGCGCAAAAATGTCGCAGGGTGAAATCGTTTATTTGGCTGGTGTCGTGATTGCATTCGTCGTGTTCGCCGTGACGATCTTCTGGGTCGATCGGCAGACGCACAACCTGCCTCGGTAGAACCGGCCTTCCGACGGAGCGCAGCCAGCAGTTCGCCGGCAACCGGCTCGCCTGCGAATGATGTCGAACGCTGCGATGGCCGGAGCAGTTGTGCTTCGTGAGCCAGGCGCGGCACGATTTGAGTTGCCAACAAGCTTCAAGCCGCCGAAGCTTTCCGGCATGCAGCAACGGCATCGCCGCGAAATCGACGGGTTTGCGGCACAGCTGATTTGCGGTGGCGAGAGTCGGATTGAGCGCCCGATATCGAGATTCGGCAACAGTTCGTTCTCCGCAATCGTTTCGCAATCTCGCGATCGAGAGCAACGCTCGGGAACGTAGATATGCTGGTGTGGTCGTGCAGCCTCGCCGTCGCGGCGAGAGCAACCCGGACGCTCATCGAGCTGATGGTGATCGCATCCCTCGGCCTGTTGATGCTCTCATGCAAGCCCGAGGCAGTGGAGCCGACCGAATCGGTCAACGCCTGCGCCGCGAAGCTGTACGGTCACTATGACCCCGCTAACAAGGAGCAGTGCGTCGATGTCTGCCTGCGCTGCGACCGCGGGGTTACGACGACCTGCACCACCTCGTGTTCCCTGAAGGGCGCGCATTGAAGCCCCCAGCGCCCGTCGTTCGGGTGACGCGCTAGCCGAGCGCGCTGTCGATCAACGCGGTGTCGATATAGTCGGTCATCTCCTGGATTTTGCCGTCGACGATCCGCGCCACGATGCAATAGCTGTTGTTGTACGGCTTGCCGCTCTTTGCGGTCGCGCGGCCGCGCGCCCGCATCACCACCTGGTCGCCCTCGGCGATGAAGTCGTCGAGCATGAATACGACAGGCCCGTCGAGCCGGGCGCGCAACGGTATCGCGAGCTTCTCCGCCGCGTCCTGCTTGCCGTTGAAGGTGCCCGACAGCGCGGTTGTTCCGATGATGGTCCAGCGGACATCATCGGCAAGGCTCTCCATCAGCAGGGACGGGTTGCCCTTCGAAATCTCCTCATAGACCCGCCGCAGCAGGGCCTTGTTCGCGGTCTCGCGCGTGCGCGCCGTTCCGCCTGGTGCCGCCCGTTCCATTGATCTCGCTCCATTTTCTAGATGCTGAATACGAACTCAGCATGTATACTCTAGGTATCGATATCAAACCCAGCTAGAACGACGCCATGGAGCCCGACCGATTCCGCTACGATCTTGAAAACTGCTCGATCAAGCGCGCACTCGACGTGCTCGGCGAGAAATGGACGCTGCTGGTGCTGCGCGAGGCGTTTTATGGCGTCCGCCGCTTCGACGATTTCGCCCGTGCCTTGAAGTGCGGCCGTGGGGTCCTGAGCGCGCGCCTGAAAACCCTGACCGAAGCCGGCATCCTCCGCCGTGTCGACTATCGCGAGGGCGACCAGCGTCCCCGCGCCGAATACCATCTCGATGAGAAGGGCCTCGACCTGTTTCCGACCATGCTGGCGCTGTCGCAATGGGGCGATCGCTGGATGCCGCCGCCCGACGGGCCGGTGGCGAAAGTCACCGAGCGCGGCTCCGGCCGCGCGGTGAAGGCCGTGCTAACCAGCGATCCGAAGATAAAGTCGCTGTCGATGCGCGAGGTCAGGATCGCGCCGGGCCCCGGCGCGAAACGGGTGCGATAAAAGCATGTCGTCGTTGGCTGTGTGAGCGGAAGCCTTCAGCTCCCTCTCACGTTGCCCGCAGGCCATCGCGGAACGGATCGTCCGGGTCGCGGTGCAGCGTCGCCTCGCCGGTCACATAGGCGCGGCCGGTGATGCTCGGGATGATGGCGCCCGATGCGTCGCGCCGGTAGCGCGCCGTGAACGAGCTACCAATGATGCTCTCCTGCACGAAAGCCTCGCCTGGCTTGAGCTTTCCCGCAGCCGCGAGACACGCGATCTTCGCGCTCGTGCCGGTGCCGCAGGGCGAACGGTCGTAGGCGCCGCCCGGACAGAGCACGAAGTTGCGGCTGTGCGCACCTTTCAGGGTCGGCGGTCCGTAGAACTCGATATGATCGATCGGCGCGCCGTCTTGCCCCGTGATGCCCTGGCCGGCGAGCGCGTCCTTGATGGCATCCGCTATGCGCGTGAGCGCGCCGATATTCGCCATCGTCAGCGCGAGCGGCGCGCGATCGATGCAGAAGAACCAGTTGCCGCCCCAGGCGATGTCGCCTGTGAAGGCCCCCACGCCGGGCACGTCCACGGTCACGCCATCGCGAAAGCGATAGCTTGCGACATTCTCGATCGTCACCTCGTTGCGCGATTTGAGGTCGACGCTGACGATTCCGACGGGGGTCTCGATCCTGTGCGTGCCCGGTCCGATCCGCTGCATGTGCGCAAGGGTCACTGCCAGTCCGATCGTGCCGTGGCCGCACATGCCGATGGTGCCGACGTTGTTGAAGAAGATCACGCCGGCGACGCAGCTCTTGTCCTGCGGCTCGCACAGCAGGGCGCCGACCAGCGCGTCATAGCCGCGCGGTTCGTTCACGGCGAAGCTGCGATAGTGGTCGAACTCGTCGGCGAAGCGCCTGCGTCGCTCGGCGAGCGGCCCGGATCCCAACGGCGGTCCGCCTTCGACAATGACCCGTGTCGGCTCGCCTTCGGTGTGGCTGTCGATCACCCGCATTGACGCATCACCTGATCGTCGTCGACCAGTCGCGGTACCACGCCTTGAACAGCTCGAGTTGAGTCTCGGCGTAATGCTTCTGGCTCGTGGACAGTGCATCGGTCGCGCAAGAGTGCAGCTCGTATTCGCCATTGCCTTCGAGCACCATCAGGTGCTTGTAGAACAGCACGAGGTCGGGGCCCTCATCGAACGTGGACAGGATGCCGAGCGCGCGGTCGAGTTCCTGCGCTTGCCGCAGCGCTTTCGCATCGCCGCGTGCGGCCTTCTTGCTCAGCGCCTCCAGCTGCAGCACCTCGCGCGGCAGCACGTTGCCGACGCCGGTGATTGCGCCGACCGCACCGCAGTTCACGTAGCCATGCACCACCTGGGTGTCGACGCCGACCGTCAGCATCACATCCGGATCGGCGCCGGCGATATGCTCGGCCGCGTAGCGGAGCGCAGCCGCGCCGCCGAACTCCTTGAAGCCGACGAGATGCCGGTACTTCCGGCGCAGCTCGAAGAACAGGTCGGCCTTGGTCTCGAAGCCGTAGTAGGGGCTGTTGTAGATGACGGACGGCAGGCCATCAGCCGCCTCAAGCACGCCTTCGAAATGCGCGCGCTGCGCCGCGGCCGACGAGCCGCGTGACAGCACGCGCGGTATGATCATCAAACCCTTGGCGCCGACCTTGCGGGCATGCGCGGCAAACGCCGCGGCGCGCGCCGGGCTCTGCGCGCCGGCGCCGACGACGACCGGTAGCCCCGCCTGCACCAGCCGCTCGACTCCTTCCTTGCGCTGCTCGTCCGATAAAAGCGGCCAGTCGCCCATCGAGCCGCAATAGACGACAGCCGACATGCCAAGCCCGACCAGCTCCTTGCCTTTTCGCACCAGTGCGTCGAAGTCTGGCTCGCGGCGCGCCGTGCACGGCGTCATCAGCGCCGGAATCATGCCTGTGAAGATGGTCGTTGCCATGGTGGTTCTCTGAATTTCGCCTGCGGTTGCCGAATGGACAGGATATGTCGAGCGATACCTGGAGCAGACACTATCGCGTTCCGAAGCGCCTGACATCAAATGGTTCGATGTCCAGCGGCGACGACCTCCGGCCGACCAGCGCCCCGACGATCTCGCCGGTCATCGCCGATTGCGTCAGCCCGTGGTGGGCGTGACCAAACGCATAGATGATACGGTCGCTGTTCGACGCGAGACTGATCACGGGCAGGGTGTCAGGGAGCGACGGGCGGAACCCCATCCAGCGCGTGCCGACTTCGAACCGGGCGTCCGGCAGGAAGCGTTTCGCTCGACCGACCATGGCGTCGACGCGCTTGTAGTTTGGCGGCAGCGACAGGCCGCCGAACTCGACTGCGCCGCCAATGCGGTCACCAATGTCCAGCGGCGTGATCACGAAACCCTGGCCTTCGAACAGGATCATCCGCGACAGTCCCAGCGATCCCTTGGGCAAGGTCAGGTTGTAGCCACGCTCGGTATCCAGCGGCACGTCGTCACCAAGCAGCTTGCAAAGCGGTCGTGACCAGGCGCCCGCGGCGATCACGGCCATGTCGGACGCGATCGTTTGCCCTGAACTCAGTCCCGTCTCGACGCCCGTTGCCGTCGGCATCACGCTGACGACTTGATCCCGCACGAGCGTCGCGCCGCGAGCAAGCGCGGCGTCCCCAAGCGCAAGCGTCACGCTTGCGGGGTCGTCGACGCTGACACCGGCGGGATAGTTGACGCCTGCTACCGCCGCAGGGCCGAGCGCGGGCTCAAGCCGCTTCACCGCGGCATGATCGGACAGCAACTCGAGCTCATAGCCGAGCTTCTCCTGTCGCCTGAGGGTCGGCAGCGCGGCGTCGAACTGCCGCTGCTCGGCGAAGATGCACGCATAGCCCAGCCGGCGCAGATGTTTTTGTTCGAGACCGAGCTTTCGCAAGCGCCGCTCCCAGGCAGCGAGCGATGAGCCGTTGAGACCGATCAGGGCCAGCGTCGAGCGCTCGACCTGGGCCGGCGTCGAGGCCCGCACAAAACGAAACAGCCACGGCAGGATCGACAGCATGTAGGTGGGACGGATCGCAAACGGTCCGAGCGGATCGACCAGCCATCGCGGAATCTCACGCCACATTTTTGGGCTTGCGAGTGGCAGGATGTCCGTATGCACGACGCCGCCGGCGTTGCCGCGCGAGGTCCGTTGCCCCAGACCATCGGGATCGATCAATGTGACGGCATGTCCGTCATCGAGAAGCGCGTGGGCAGTCTGGATGCCGACGATGCCGGCGCCGACAATCGCTATGTGCATTTGCTGCTTGATGCGCCAGAGACCAACACTGCCGGAACGAATACACGAAGTCGGCGCCGCTTGCTATTGACGCCGGTCATTCCGCGTAGGACGTTTCATCGCGGCGAGCGATCCAAGGTGCCGTCATGGCCGGGCTTGTCCCGGCCATCCACGTTTTCTTCGCCGCACGTCAGCAAGTCGTGCATGCCCGGCACAAGGCCGGGCATGACGCCAGTATGTGAGCCCGATGCCGCAACAGATACTCTTCAAGAATTTCGAATTGCTGGAGCCTTCGTTCGGCGAGCGGCGGGGCGGATATCAGTTGCTTGTCGAGGGCGATACCGTCAGGCAACTCAGCGACAAGCCGATCAAGGCAGCCGAGGCCGCGGTGATCGACTGCGGCGGGCGCACCTTGATGCCGGGGCTGATCGACAGTCACGTGCACGCGATCCACAGCGAGGTCAACGTTCGCTTCATGGAAGCGATGCCGCTGACCTTGATCACCGCGCGCGCCGCGACCCGCTTGCGCGCCATGCTCGACCGCGGCTTCACCACCGTGCGCGACACAGGCGGAGCAGACTGGGGTATCAAGACCGCCATCGAAACCGGGCACATCGTTGGTCCCAGGCTCTTTATCGCCGGCCAGTCGATCGGCCCGACCGGCGGCCATTCGGACGGGCGCCGGCGCACCAGCTTTGGCGGCGAGTGCGTCTGCTGCAACGGCCTGCAATTCAAATCCGCCATCGCTGACGGCGTCGACGAAGTCCGCAAGTCCGCGCGCGAGCAGATGCGCCAGGGCGCTGACCATGTGAAGATCATGATGTCCGGCGGCGTCGCCTCGCCGTACGATCCGCTGGAGAGCCTGCAATTTTCGGAGGGCGAAGTCGCGGCAGCCGTGGAAGAAGCAACCGCCTTCGGCCGCTACGTCTGCGCCCACGCCTACACGCCGGAGGCCATCATGCGCGCCGCGAAGCTCGGCGTTCGCACCATCGAGCACGGCAATATGATCGACGACAACAGCGCCAAGGCCATGGTCGGGAAGGGCATGTTCCTGGTTGCGAACCTCGTCGCCTACTACGCGATGAAGGAGCGGGCCGCGCAGTTCGGCATGATCGGCGAGAGCCTCGCCAAGAATGAAGTCGTGCTGCAGGGTGGGCTGAAGTCGCTCGAAATCTGCAAGCGTTACGGCATTCCAGTGGCCTATGGCAGCGATCTGCTCGGCGAGTTGCATTGGGACCAGTCGAAGGAGTTCGTCATCCGCCAGGAGGTCGTTTCGCCGATCGAGATCATCCGCTCGGCGACCACGATCGGAGCCGAGGTCCTGCGCATGCCAGGCAAGGTCGGCACATTGCAAGCCGGCGCCTTTGCCGACGTCATCGTTGTCGACGGCGATCCGCTGAAAAATCTTGCGCTGCTTGGCGATCAGGGGAAACATCTTGCCCTGATCATGAAGGCAGGGATCTTGCATAAGAACCGGCTGAACTGATCGCAAGCCTTGTTGGGGGTTGTTTGGCCGACGTACAGGCATGGATGTCATCGCGCGTTGTCGGCCGCATGGCGCTCAGAACAGCGGCCGGCCTGTCGCTTGCCTATATCCTGCTGCCAATGGTCTTCGTGATCTGGCTGGCGTTCTTCGCGCAGGAAATTCCGTCGTTCCCGCCGGAAGGCTACTCGCTGAAGTGGTTTCGCGCCATTCCCGACAACGACAGGTTCGTCTCGGGATTTCTCCTCAGTCTGCAGGTCGCGTTGCTGGCAACGGCGATCGGCCTGACCATCGGCGTTCCCGCCGCTGTTTGTCTGGTGCGGCGGCGCTTTGCCGGACGTGAGGCGGTGAACAATCTCCTGCTGTTGCCGCTGATCGTGCCAGGCATCGTGCTCGGCATTGCGCTGTATGTGTTCGATGTCGAGGCCGAGATCGCAACGGACTGGCCGATCCTCGGTTCACTCGGCGCTCTGATCGCAGGTCACGTGCTGATCGCCATCCCCTGGACCGTGCGTCTGGTCACCGCGAGTCTGGTCGGCATGGACCGCGCCACTGAAGAAGCCGCGCAAAGCCTCGGCGCCAACAGGCTGACGACGTTCCGCCGCGTCACCTTGCCGGCCATTTTGCCGGGCATTGTCGCAGCCGCCCTGTTTGGCTTCATCGCATCGTTCGGGAATCTGGAAATGAGTCTGTTCCTGGTCGGTCCCGGCCGCACCACTTTGCCGATCGCGATCCTGCAATACCTCGAGTGGAAGATCGACCCGACCATCGCGGCCGTATCGGTCCTGCAGATCCTGTTCATCGGCGGTGCCATGCTGCTGACCGATCGCTTCGTCAAGATCGGCCGTGTGGTCTGACGATGGCGCGCCTCGAGCTGATCGGCATCACGAAACGCTATGGCGACTTCAAGGCCGTCGACGATCTCGCGCTCGATGTCGCCGATGGCGAGTTTCTCGTGCTGCTCGGCCCGTCCGGCTGCGGCAAGACCACGACCTTGCGTGTCGTTGCCGGCTTCATCGAGCCGACGGCCGGCCGCGTGCGCCTGGGCGAGCGCGACATCACCGCGCTGCCGCCCTGGAAGCGCAACGCGGGCTTGGTGTTCCAGAGCTATGCGCTGTTTCCGCACATCACGGTAGCGGAGAACATCGCGTTCGGCCTCGAGATGCGAAAAGTTCCGAAGGCCGAGATGGCGCCGAGGATCGCGGAAGCCTTGCGTCTGGTTCGGCTGGATCATCTTGGCGACCGGCTGCCGCGCCAATTGTCCGGCGGCCAGCAGCAGCGCGTGGCGCTGGCCCGCGCGCTGGTGTTCCGGCCCGACGTGCTGTTGCTCGATGAGCCGCTGTCCAATCTCGACGCCAAGCTGCGCCACGATGTCCGCGTCGAGATCCGCGAACTGCAGCGCAAGCTCGGATTGACCACGGTGATGGTTACCCACGACCAGGAGGAGGCGTTGATCATGGCCGACCGCCTCGTCGTCATGAGCGAGGGGCGGATCCGGCAGATCGGGTCGCAGCAGGATCTTTACGAGCGTCCTGCGGAAAAATTCGTCGCGGATTTCGTCGGGCGCTCCACCTTCATCGACGGCCGCATCGATGGCCCCGGGCGCTTCGTTTCCGCCGGCGGCCTCGTGATCGCCTGCGACGCAACCGGCGCGGGCCAATTCTCAGGTCAAGCTGCGCTCGCCCTGCGCCCCGAGCGCCTGGCGTTGCTGAATGGCGCGGCGCCGGCAATGGAAAACAGTTTTTCCGGCACCGTCGAGTTCATCTCTTATCTCGGCTCGCAGGTGGACCTGCACGTCCGCTTGTCGCCAAAGGAACGGGTGATCGTGCAACTGCCGAACCGGGGAGAGCAGCCGCTTCCCGTGATCGGAGAGCAGGTCCAGGTCGGCTGGAGCAAATCGACAGGCCGCGTATTTCCGTCGTAACATCTCTCTCAATTGATCCAAGCAACCCGGAGGTAGACATCATGACCAGATCGACCCGCCGTGACGTCTTGATTGGCGCAGCAGCACTGGCCGGCGCGGCCTCGCTGCCACGCACGGCATCATCAGCACAGGAGAAAGGCCAAATCGTTGTCGGCACCTGGGGCGGGGACTACGCCCGTCTGCTCCACAAGAATATCGAGGAGCCCATCCTCATCAAGGACGGCTGGCAAGTGGATCAGATCCAGGCCGGCGATCCGGAACGGCGCTCGATGATGCTCGCCGAGCAGCGGCTGCCGCGCGGGAAGTCGGATGTACAGGGACTTTCGGCGCTCAACATGTACCAGATGCACGACGCCGGCGTGGTGTTGCCGATCGACTACTCAAAGCTCAAGAACGCGCCGAATCTGTTGCCGTCGATGAAGTACCCCTACGGCGTCGGCCACATCTATTCCGGCAAGGTCGGTGTCTACAATCCGAAGTTCTTTCCGACCGCGCCGGCGAGCTACAAGGACGTGTTCGATCCGAAGCACGGCAATAAAC
Source organism: uncultured Alphaproteobacteria bacterium (assembly GCA_963763485.1). Taxonomy (GTDB): domain Bacteria; phylum Pseudomonadota; class Alphaproteobacteria; order Rhizobiales; family Xanthobacteraceae; genus CAWCKS01. Next base: position 190,437 of record CAVXOW010000007.1, read on the forward strand.
TCGGCATCATCGACATCCAGTACCAGTACACCATGGTCTGTGCGGCGCTCGCCGCCGGCGGCAAGGTCAACGATCTCGAGCCCGGCAAGAAGCTCTTGCTCGAATGCAAGAACGCCGGCATGCGCATCTATCCGACCAATGAGGCCTTCGCGCAGGGCCTGAAGGAGGAGGAATTCGGCATCGGCGTGATGTGGAAAGCGCGCGTCGTGCAATGGCAGAACGCCGGCATTCCGGTGAATGCCGTGGCTCCGACCGAAGGCACGCTCGCCTACGTGTCGGGCTTCGTCGTTCCGAAGAACGCGCCCAACAAGGAGGGTGCCTACGCCTATCTCGACGCCATGCTGGAGAAGAGCGCGCAGGAGGCCTTTGCCGTCGACATGGGCTACAATCCGACCGTCACCAACGCCGTGGTCGCGCCCGATCTCAACAAGCGCATCGGCTTCACCCCGGACGAGGTCAAGAAGCTCGTCGACCTCGATTACGACTACATGAACAAGAACGACGTCGCGTTCAAGGACTGGTGGGACAAGGTCTTGAAGAGCTGAGCGGGCCTTCTCCCTCCCCCCTTGTGGGGGAGGGCCGGGGAGGGGGGGCCATCGAGGTACTTCGGGCCTCGCGAACTCACTCCGACCCCCACCCCTAACCCCCCCCACAAGGGGGAGGGGAACTGCGAACCTGATTTCATTATTCCCACGCATTCTGCCCGGGCGAGAAAATATCAACGAAGCAACGCATGGCCGCGACCGCTCAGGCACAATTCCATTCAGACGACAAGCCGACCTCGCTGCTCTCGGCCTCGACGCTGATCGGGCCGGCAACGGCATTCGTGGTTATCGGCTTGTTGGCGCCGCTCGCGATCCTGCTCCGCTACAGCTTCAACGCCTTCGAACCGCGGCGCATGATGGTGGTGACGTTCACGCTGGAAAACTATGAGAAGTTTTTCGCCGATCCCTATTACACGAGCGTGTTGTGGACGACGCTGCGGGTGGCCGCCCTCTGTACGGTTGCCTGCCTCGTCATGGGTTTGCCGCTTGCCTATGTGCTGGCGCGGACCCAGTCGCGATTCAAGAACCTGCTGATCATGTTGGTCGTGCTGCCGCTGTTCGTCGGCAATGCCGTGCGCGCCGCCGGATGGATGACGGTGTTTGGCTCGAAGGGTTTTCTCAACGTGACCCTGCTGCAGGTCGGGATCATCGGTCAGCCGCTGCAGATCATGTACACCGAGGGCGCGGTTGTCGCCGGCATCATTGCCGTCAATCTGCCCTACATGGTGCTGACCTTGCAGAGCGTGATCGAAGGCATCAACCGCAATCTGGAGGAGGCCGCCTTCAGTCTCGGCGCAGCTCCCGCGACGATGTTTCGCCGCGTGCTGCTGCCGCTGGCGCTGCCGGGCATTCTGGCCGGTACCATCCTGACCTTCATTCTCGGCATGAACGCCTATGCGACACCCGTGCTGCTCGGCGGTCCCAAGTTCAAGATGATGGGCCCGCTGGTCTATGGCCAGTTTCAGCTCAACAACTGGCCGTTCGGCGCCTCCGCCGCGTTCGTCCTGATGACCGCAACGCTGACGCTGACCGCAACCGCAAATATCCTGGTCCAGCGCCGGTACCGGCGCTGAGAGCGTCTGGCGACGGTCGTCGTTTTGAGCGCATGTGGTGCACGCGCGGGCTCTGCCCTCAAAGCCGCGGGCGCTTGTCGGCCCATGGCTGGAGCTGTTCGAATGCCGCCGAGGCTTGCAGCACGCCGAGGTCGTCGAACCGCTTGCCGACGATCTGCAGACCGACCGGCAGTCCTGTGGGCGTGAAGCCGCACGGCACGCTTGCGGCAGGATTCCACGACATGTTGAATGGGTAGGAGAACTCCGCCCACATCACCCAGTCCCAGGGATGCGCCGGCCAGTGGTCGGGCATCAGCTTCTCGGCCGGGAAGGCGGCGACCGAAACGGACGGCGTCAACAGCAAGTCCCAATCCTGGAACCAGCGATGGATGTTCGCGACGTAGTCCATTTTGCGCTCGCGCATCTCCTGGTAGCGCGCGACCGAGACGTTCTCTGAAGCCTTGATACAGGCAACGAGCCCCGGATCCATCTCGGCCTCCCATTTCGGAAGATATCGTGCGAGCCGGGTCAGGTGCGCGGACCAGAAGAAGCGAATCAGCTCCGGTCCATCCTTGGCCCAGGGGGTTGGCACTTGTTCGACGATTGCGCCGAGTTCGGTAAAGCGCGCCACCGCGGCCTTCACCAGCTCGGCGACCTCCGCATCAACGCGGGCGACACCGAGATCGGGGCTGTAGGCAATCCGCCGGCCCTTCACGCCATCGCGCAGCCGGGCGAGATAGTTGGCGGGCCCTGCCTCGAGCGTCGTGTAGTCGAGGACGTGCGGACCGGCCATCACCTCAAGCATCAGCGCGCTGTCGGCGACGGTGCGCGTCATCGGCCCGATGTGCGAGGTCAGGTCGCCGACGCCGACCGGATAATACGGCACGCGGCCGAAGCTCGGCTTCAGCCCGAACACGCCGCAGAAATGCGAGGGCATGCGGATCGACCCCGCGCCGTCACTGCCCTGGTGCAGCGGCCCAAAGCCTGCCGCCGCCGCAGCGCCCGCGCCGGCCGAGGATGCGCCGGCATTGTAGCCTGATTTCCATGGGTTGCTGGTGATGCCCGTGAGCGGGCTGCGCGAGACGCCGGTCCAGCCGAATTCCGACGTGGTGGTCTTGCCGAGGATGATCGCGCCCTCGTCCTTAAGGCGCGGCACGATCGGCGTATCTTCGGTCGGCTGATCGCCGGCGAAAATCTTGCTGCCGCGCTGCGTCGGCATGTCCTTGGTGAATAACAAGTCCTTGATCGTGGCGGGTACGCCGTGCAGCCGGCCAATTCGTGCGCCGCTCATCAGGGCGGCCTCGGCCTTCTTCGCACCATCCATCGCGCGGTCGGCGGCAAGATAGGCGAAGGCGTTCACCTTCGGCTCCAGCGCGGCAATGCGATCCAGCAGCGCGCCCATGTACTCGACGGGCGAGATCTTTTTGGTGCGGATCAACTCGGCCAGTTCGGTGGCCGGCATGAAGCCAATCGCCTCGGAGTCCATGCGTTCAGTCCTTGTTCAGCGTGTCGTTCCGCCTGGTGGCGTCGCGGCCGTGACCTTCGACGCTATGCCGATTTCAAGGACTTGTTCAAGGCGGCGAGCGAGAAGCGAGGACGGGCCTCTTCACCGCTGGAGGTGGCCATCCGCCTCTCTTGCACGGCCGACGCCTGGCTCGATTGGCCTGCGCGGAGGTTCAATAGGAATTCGCTATCGAAAGCCGAGCCATCCGGCATTTCAGCTCGCGCGCGCGTTCGACCATTCTCCGTGCCAGGCCGGCCCGCGGATCACCTGCGGCGGTTTATCCAAGGAGAACGCCATGTCATTCGCAAAAACCATCTTCGCCGCGGCAGTCGCCGCAGTCGCGCTCGCAACCCCTGCGCTCGCCGACTTCCAGTATCAGGGTTCGCCGAAGTTCGGCGAGTTCTACATCTATACTTCGCCGCAAGTGAGCCGTGCCGACACCATGACGCGCCAGACGCCGCTCAACGCCAACGCCGCGATGGCGAACGACAAGACCCCGTTCAAGGGCGGGATCGGCAACCGCGCGCCGTAAGCGCGCGGCACGATCCGCCGACACGAGGAGGGCCGCGGACGAAATCCGCGGCCCTTTTTGTTGCTCGATGGAATGCACATGCGTCTTGGCTTGCTGACCTCTCCCCAACGGGGAGAGGTGAAGCAAGAGGCAAACGGGTTGAGAGATGACTTGTGCGAGCACTACCCCGCCGCGGCGTCCATCGGCTGCTCGTGCAGGATGACGCCGGCGAGCGGATCGAACACACCGTCCCACGGCGCCTGCTCCAGCACCTTCATGGTGTGCACGTAGCCGGCATCCCAGCGCTTGCGGATTCCGCTCGGGGTGAAGTCGACATCCTTGGTGTGGTTCTCGTGGTCGAGCCGCGGCACGAGCAGTCGGACCACATGCATTTGCGTGACACAGCCGTAGCTTGCGAGTTCGCGCACCCGTGCGTTGTTCTTCACGTCGTCGGGCAATTGCGCCGCGAGCTCGCGGATGATCCGCCTCAAGCGATGGGTCTGCTGCTGGCGGGTGATGTGGCTTGCGATGCGGCTCGAATACTGGATGTCCTTGTGCCGGTGCAGCACCTCCCAGATCGAAATCGGCTCGCTGCCTTCCGGATTCCACATGTGCACGGCGAAGATCAGCGAGTTCTGGCGCGGGTTGTCGTCGAACACCGCTTCGGTCGGCGTATTGGATAGGATGCCGCCGTCCCAGTACAGCTCGCCGTTGATGCGCACCGCGGGAAACGCCGGCGGCAGCGCGCCGGATGCCAGCACGTGCTTGACGCCGATCTCGCCGTGCTTGCTATCGAAGTAGCGCATTTGGCTGGTGCGCACATGGGCGGCGCCGACCGTGAGCCGCGGCCGGCAACGATTGACCAGGTCGAAGTCGACCAGCTCGTTGAGCGTCTTTTCAAGCGGCGCGGTCGAATAATAGCCGGCGCGGTCAGGGCCGAGCGGGTAATGCACACCCCAATGCGCGAGCAGGTTCGGCTTGAAGAAAGCGGGAATGCCGCCGAGCACGGTCGCCCAGTAGGACAGCGTGTCGTGCAGGCCGGGCCACGCCCCGGGCGCAACCCACGCCGGATTTTGTTCGACCCGGCGCCAGAACTCGCGCAGCCGTTCGAGGCGCACGGCGGGATCATTGCCGGCGATCAGGCTGGCGTTGATGGCGCCGATCGAGGTGCCGATGATCCAGTCCGGCTCAATGCCAGCCTCGTGCAAGGCCTGGTAGACGCCGGCTTGATAAGAGCCGAGCGCGCCGCCACCCTGCAGCACCAGCACCACCTGGCCCGGCAGCTGACGATTTGCCGGTTTCGGCATTGGGCTCACATCGCGATGATTGCTCATGGCTCGTTTCCTCTTCCGGTATTGTTCGAGTTACGTCTGCGGGCATCGGCGCGTTACCCGCTGCATCGTTCAATGCGCGGTCCAGCCGCCATCGACCGGCAGCGCCGTTCCGGTAATCGAGGCGCCGGCCTCACCGGCGAGAAACACCGCGAGCGCGCCGAGCTCGTCCACGGTCGCAAACCGCTTGTTCGGCTGCTGCGCCAGCAGCACGTCGCGGATCACTTGTTCACGCGGAATGCCGTGCGCCTTGGCCTGGCCGTCGATCTGCGCTTCGACCAGTGGCGTGTAGACATAGCCCGGGCAGATCGCGTTGCAGGTGATGTTGTCTTCGGCGGTCTCCAGCGCGACCACCTTGGTCAAGCCGACGATGCCGTGCTTGGCCGCCACGTAGGCCGCCTTGAAGGGGGAAGCGATGAGGCCGTGGGTCGACGAGATGTTGATGATGCGCCCGAACTTGTTGGCGCGCATCGAAGGCACCGCGAGGCGCATCGTATGAAACGCCGAAGACAGGTTGATGGCGAGGATGGCCTGCCATTTCTCGACCGGGAACTGCTCGATCGGCGCGACATGCTGGATGCCGGCATTGTTGACGAGGACGTCGAGCCGGCCGCGCGTCCGCAAGGCGGTCGCGATCATCGCCTCGATCGCGCTTGCGTCGGTCATGTCGGCCGGCGAGTAGCTTACCTCGACGGCAAATTCGGCGGCCAGGCCCGCCCGCGTGCGCTCGATCTCGTCGTCCTCGCCGAAGCCGTTCAGCACGACGGCGGAGCCGGCCTGAGCCAGCGCCCGGGCGATACCAAGGCCGATGCCGCTGGTTGAGCCGGTGACCAGGGAAACACGGCCGAGCAAGGGCCGGGCGGCAGCTGTTTGTGGCTTGACCTGGATGTTCATGACGGGTCCTCGCAGCGCTGGAATTGTGTTGGTGCGAGGCAGTGTGGCGGGCCGGCGTCCCGAGCTGAAATACCCGCTTGCTAACGTAACGATACGCTGCAGCTATTGCCTTTGGCGTTGTGTTTGTTGGCAAAATCGCCGCGCGCATGCGACTATGCGGCCAGAATTCGATCAGAGGCTTGAATATGGAGATGCACCAGGTCCGTTATTTCCTCGCGGTGACGCGTACGCTGAACTTCACGCGCGCCGCCGACGAATGCAACGTGACCCAGCCATCGCTGACTCGCGCCATCAAGCAGCTCGAAGGCGAGCTCGGCGGCGACCTGTTTCGCCGCGAGCGCCCAGCGGCCCAGCTCACCGAGCTCGGCCAGCGCATGCTGCCGCTGCTCAAGCAATGCTACGAGGCCGCGCTCGGCGCGCGCACGCTGGCCTCATCGTTTCGATCAGGCGATGTCGGGGCATTGCGGCTCGCGCTGTCCCACACGCTCGATATCGCGATCCTGATTCCGTTTCTGGAAGAGCTGAAGCGTTCGTTCAAAGGCCTCGAGTTCAAATTGATGCGCGGCACCACCCAGGAGATCGCCGAGCACCTGAAGAAGGGCGACGCCGAGCTCGCGATCGCCGCCGCCATTGACGAGGAGTGGGACCGGCTCGACAGCTGGCCGTTGTTCACCGAGGAATTCCACCTTGTCGTCAGCGACAGCAATGCACTGGCGCAGCAGCCGAGCGTCGACTTCGAGGATTTGCAGCAAGAGAAGGTCCTGCTGCGCGGCTATTGCGAGAACCGCGAGCAGGCCTCGGAACTGTTCCGCAGCCGCAACATCGACGTCGACCATGGCCATGAGGTCGGCTCCGAGCGCGACCTGATGCACCTGCTCGCGGCCGATTTCGGCATTTCGGTCATGCCGGAAAGCACCGCGACAACGGGGCCGGTGACGCGGATGCGGGTCAACGGCCTCGACATGACGCGCACGGTGCGGCTCTACGGTGTCGCCGGCCGCCAGCGCACCGCGGTCGCGACTGCGATCATGAAGCTTCTGCGCAGCGCCGACTGGAAGCAGCGGCTGCAGCACTGCCAGGCGGCAGCGACTACGAAAGCCGTGGCGCGCGTCTGAGGTTCAGCGCTTCAGCGCCGCGATCAGCTGGTCGAGATCCATCCGCGTGCGGTAGTCGGGATCGACGAACCGCGCCTTGATCCGTCCGTCCTGGCCAACCACGAAGGTCGCAGGGATCGGCAGCATCCAGCCCTCATTGCCCTGGTACTCCGGCAGCGCCCGGCCGCGTTCGGCCATCATCTTCTCGAGCTCGCGGCCGACCCAGATTGCGAGGTTGAGCGACAGCGCGTAGCCGTTGTCGAGATCGGACAGCACCGGAAATGGCGAGGCCGCGTCCGACCGGAAGATCGCGGCAAACTCCTGCCGCTCCGGCGTTACCGCTACGACGTTGCCGCCGACACCGCGGATGTCGGCGCTGTGTCTGGCGATCGCGGCGAGATTGATCCGGCAATACGGGCACCAGTGGCCGCGATGAAACATGATCGCGGTCGGCCCCTTGCTCAACAGTTGGTCGAGCCTGACGATCCGGCCGCCATCGTCGGGCAAGGCGAAATCGGGCATGACGTCGCCGACATCAGGAGCGCCGTCGCCGCAATCGTTGGCGCGCAGCCGCACGATCAGCCGCTCCACCGCGTCGGCAAAATCCGGATTGATCGCCTTAAGCGCCGTCGCGTAGGCCGCAAGTCGTGCGTTGATCGGGCCGTCCATGTCGCGGCAGCGTTCGAATGCGGTTTGCAGCCCGGCGGCGGGTGTGCTCATGCGATCAGCCTCGTGCGTCGCCGGACAGCGCCTGGATCAGTTCGTCGATGTCCATGCGGCGGCGAAAATCCGGGTCGACAAAGCGCGCCTCGATGCGGCGGTCCGTGCCGACCACGAAGGTCGCCGGGATTGGCAGCATCCAGGAATCGTTGCCGTGATACGCCGGCAGCACCCGGCCGCGCTGGCTCAAGAGGTCGCGCAGGTCCGGACCGAGCCAGATCGCGAGGTTGAGCGACAGCGCGTAGCCGTTGTCGACGTCAGTCAACACGGGGAAGGGGGCGCCGGACTGCAGCTTGAACATCTGCGCGTAATGCTGGGTCTCCGGCGTGATGATGACGACCTGGCCGCCTTTTGCTTCGATCTGCGGTTTGGCGCGAACCAGCGCGCCGACGTTCATGCGGCAATACGGGCACCAGTGGCCGCGATGAAACATGATGGCAGTCGGACCTTTCGCCAGCAGTTCGTCGAGCCCGACAAGGTGGCCGTTGTCGTCGGGCAGCAGAAAGTCCGGCATGACCTCGCCGACATTTGGTGCGTTGCTGCCGCCGTCGCCGTCCTTCAGGCGCTGCACCAGCTGGTCGACGGCGTGGCCATAGGCCGGGAAGATCTCGTTGCTTGCCGCGGCGTAACCCGCGAGCCGCTCATGCAACGGCGCTTCGAGGCTGCGGTAATGCGCGAATGCCTCGGCAAGACGTTGATCGATGGAGGGTGATGGCATTTGTGTAAAGGGTGGGCTGAGAGGGCGTTGAAGTCCAGATCAAACACCATAGCCCGAGGCTATAGCTTTGATGACAAAACCGCATTTATCCAATGTTAGCCAGCAGTTGGCGGGCTTGTGCGCGGGGTCGTCGGCCGACGTAGCGCCGGTGTCGAGGCCGTTGGCCGGGCTTCACATCCGTCACGACCTGACTGGCGCTCAGAACCGCCGTCGTCTCGGCCAGATCGAACGATGCGCTGGCCCGCCGGGCGGCAGCCGCCGCGTCCGCCAGCGACGCGCCGGCCATCAGCGCGGTGAGGAAGCCGAAGCCGCCGTCCGGCAAACGCCAGACCTGCGCATCGAGCCGCGTGCAGGCGATGAGGGCGTCCTCCGGACCCCAGCGCCGGACCCAGCGATCGCCGCGCGGCTGGTTGACTTGCCAGCCGGTCACGGCCGGGAATTTCGATTGTAGCAGCACGATTGAGCGGTGCAGCACGAGACGCGCCGAAAGATCGTCGAACGGATTGCTGCAACGGACGTAGGGGACCGCCGCGGCATCCGCCATCTGTTGCGACGAGATAACGGCCGCGTCGATCGCGGCGATATCCGCGATATAGCCGGCCGACGCGCTGACATCGACGCGCCTCAGGAACGCGGGAAAGCGGTCGCCATAGAATGCGGCTGCTGCCGTCGTCGGTGCTTCCTGCGCGACGAACTGCGTCGCCACCTCGATGAACGCGTCCTCGCCGAGCATGCGCACGACTGTTGGGAAAGTGTCAGCCAGCGTCCGCATGAGCGCGACGGCGGTCGCATTGCGATGCGACGCGAAGCCGGCATCGACGCGCGGTCGTGGCATTGCAATCGCCGCTTGCGATGCGGTTGTGGTCGGAGAGGTCAATCGCGCGGCGGCCTGGAACGTGATCATCGGCGTGGCTCCTTGAGCAACACCCGGGCTTTGGGCACCGCCATCACAGCGCATCTTGTTGCAAAGATGAAATGCCTGGTGCCAATTGCTGCGATAGCCGCCGCGTATCTGCGTCGGATAGCCGTCGGCTATCGCAACCACAGCCATCTGGCATTTCCGCTCTTGTCACGGCCGGGACAGTCTTGGTGCCGTCGCATCACGCGGCATCACTTTTGGAGGCTGTCATGCTGCTAGGCTTCATCAAGACGGTGTTGGTCGCCGCCTTTCTCACCGTGCCGCTGTCGTTCTCGAAAGCCGACGAGGGCGATGGCATCGTCAGGGTCAAGAGTGCGGTCGCAATGCCGGAGGCGATCGCCCGCATCAAGAAGGACATTGCCGCGAAGGGCATCAAGTTCTTCGACGAGATCGATCAGTCAAAGCTTGCCGCCGATGCCGGCATCAAGCTGCGGCCTTCGACGCTGCTGGTGTTCGGCAATCCGCCGCTCGGCACCCAGTTCATCACAGCGAACCCCAACGCCGGTCTCGACTGGCCGGTCCGGCTCTTGCTGACCGAGGACGACAGCGGCCAGGTTTGGGCCGTCTACACAGACTTCGACTGGATCGCCCACCGCCATGGCATCACCACCCGCGATGCTCAGTTCAAGATGGCGACCTCGGTCGTAAGCTCCATCCTGTCGACCATCGAGCACGAGTAGAGCCTGATCCGGAAAAGCATGCCCTCGACTTGATCGAGGGTGGGCACCGGCTTTCCGAAAGGATCACGCTCACTTCAAAAGCCGCAGCTATATTCGCAATAAAATTGCGCCCCGGGTCGGCGTAACAGCCGGCCCGTCCCGGCGTAGCTTTGGACAAGCAGAGTTCGTTTGCCGACGGCGGCGCGCCGCGCAAGCATCACTGTTCGTGCGTCCAAACCCGGGAGGTGACTATGGTCGATGCGTCACAGCAAATGCCAGACGAAGCCAAGCTCCAGGCGTTCATGGGGCGGATGATGACCGACATCGGGGCACTCTCCAATGCGGTCCTGGTTCACGTTGGCGATCAGCTCGGGCTCTACACGGCGCTGCTCGAATTGGGCCCTGCGACGCCGCCCGAGCTAGCAAAGCGCACCGGCACCGCCGAGCGCCTCGTGCGCGAGTGGCTGTCGGCGCAGGCCGCCCAAGGCTACGTCACCTACGATCGCGCCAGCGAGAAATTCTCGCTGTCGCCGGAGCAGGCGATGGTGTTCGCGCTGCCCGACAGCCCCGTCTACATGGCCGGCTTCTACGACGTCGCACGCGGGCTGTTCGACGATACCCCGAAGATCCTCAGCGCCTTCCGCAGCAATGGCGCGATGGGCTGGGATCAGCACAACGGCTGCCTGTTCTGCGGCACGCAGCGGCTGTTCCGTCCGGCCTACATGCACAATCTGGTCAACGGCTGGCTGCCCGCGCTCGATGGCATGGTGGAGAAGCTCAAGCGCGGCGCGCTTGTCGCTGATGTCGGTTGCGGCCACGGCGCCTCGACAATCCTGATGGCAAAAGCGTTCCCCAATTCGACCTTCCACGGTTACGACTATCACGCCGGCTCCATTGCGGCCGCGAAGCGCGATGCCGAGGCCGAAGGCGTCAGTGACCGCATCACCTTCGAGGTTGCGAAGGCGAAGGAGTTTCCGGCGAAGAACTACGATCTCGTGTGCTTCTTCGACTGCCTGCACGACATGGGCGATCCGGTTGGTGCCGCCAAGCATGTGAAGCAAACACTCGCGCCTGACGGCACCTGGATGATCGTCGAGCCGTTCGCTCACGACCGACTGGAGCAGAACCTGAATCCGGTCGGCGCGATGTTTTACGCCGCATCCACCGTCGTATGCACGCCGGCATCGCTCGCCCAGGAAGTCGGGCTGGCACTCGGCGCGCAGGCGGGGGAAGCGCGATTGCGCGACGTCGCCAAGCAAGGCGGGTTCACGCGTTTCCGTCGCGCAGCTGAAACACCGTTCAACATGGTGCTGGAGGCGAGACTCTAACGAGATGTCCGGACATAGCTCGCCGCTATCGACACCAGTGACACCAGGCATTTCCGCTCGTCGGGCAAAGCACCGATAGTTCTCCGCATCAGCTTGCGGCTTTTTCGACAACGGGCCGGGGCTATCACAAGGGAGACATCGTCATGCTGAAATTATCGCTTTCATCGGCCGCGTTCGTAGTGCTGCTCTCCGGCACCGCCATCGCCGGCGAATGCCCGGCCGACAAATTCAAGCCCGGCGTGCGCGAAATGGCGAAGGTCGAGGCCACTGGCGTCACCGACACCACGCTCGGCTCGATCAATCTCGAAACCCAGCCGGCCCACATCCAGGGCCGCGAGCTGCGCTTCCGCAAGCTGGTGATCCAGCCCAACGGCATCGTGCCCTGGCACAGCCACGACGATCGCCCGGCGCTGATCTTTGTCCAGCAGGGCACCATCGAGGAATACGCCTCGAACTGCTCGGTGCCGATCGTGCACAAGGCCGGCGAGATCCGCCCCGAGGTCAACGGCACCTCGCACTGGTGGAAGAACACCGGAACCGAGACCGTGATCCTTTACGTCGGCGACGTCAGGCGCGACCCGGCCGACCACAACATGTGATCTCGTTCGTCGAGTTTGCCGCCCATCCCTGACGGCAAGACGTGGCGATCGCCTCTCTTGGGATCGCCACCTGACAGGATGTGACGCCCTTTTCCCCGCGTGTTGCCCCGACACGTGAAGCGGCGTCACATCCTCCCTTCCTTTTTGATGGAGCGTCTTCGATGTCGTCGCTAGAGCATCATGCATTTCAGGCCGCTCATTCCCGCGAAAGCGGGAATCCAGAGGCGACAGAACAGGCTCTTGTTGCTCTGGTAAAAACGGGGTCCCCGCTTCCGCGGGGACGAGCGGTAGGGCAAGCAACCCCGTCCGGCGCGGCGCTGCGCTCGCTGATCATCGGGCTGACCGCGTTCCTGACCGTGGTCGATCTGTTCGCCACGCAGGCCATCCTGCCATCGCTCACCAAAGCCTATGGCGTGACGCCCGCGGCGATGGGCTTTGCGGTCAATGCCAGCACCTTTGGCATGGCGATTTCCGGACTCGCGGTCGGCTTTCTCAGCCCGAAGATCGATCGCCGCCTCGGCGTGCTGGTCAGCCTGCTCGTGCTGGCGATCCCGACCACGCTGCTCGCGAGCGCGCCCAATCTCACCGTGTTCACCGCGCTGCGTGTCGCCCAGGGCCTGTGCATGGCGTCGGCCTTCACGCTGACGCTGGCCTATCTCGGCGAGCAGTGCAGCGCCATGGACGCCGGCGGCGCGTTTGCCGCCTACATCACCGGCAATGTCGCGAGCAATTTGATCGGGCGGCTGATCTCGGCGGCGGTCGCCAACTCGTTTGGACTTGCCGGCAACTTCTATTTCTTTGCCGCGCTCAATCTTTGCGGCGCGGTGCTGGTTTATTTCACGCTGCGCGGTGCGCAACCGATGCCATCGATGGCGCAGGACGATGAGCCGATGGCGGCGTTGCGTGGGCACTTGCGCAATCCCTCGCTCCGATCGGCCTTTGCGATCGGCTTCTGCATCCTCTTTGCCTTCATCGGCACCTTCACCTTCGCCAATTTCGTGCTGGTCCGCGAGCCCCTGATGCTCAATCGGATGCAACTCGGCCTGGTCTATTTCGTGTTCGCGCCGTCGATCGTGACGACGTTGCTGGCGGGGCCTGTCGTCATGCGCATCGGCGCTCGCCTTGCGATCCTGGTCGCGTTGGCTCTCGCCGCCGTCGGCCTGCCGCTGTTGTTGACGCACGATCTGCCGCTGGTGCTTGGTGGCATGGTGCTGGTCGCGGCCGGCACGTTTTTCGCACAGGCCGTCGCCACCGGCTTCGTAGGCCAGGCGGCCCGGCAAAATCGCGGCATTGCCAGCGGCGTCTATCTCGCCTGCTACTTTCTCGGTGGCCTCGTCGGCACCGCTATCCTCGGCCGCCTGTTCGATTCGCTCGGCTGGACCGCCTGCGTGATCGGTATCGCCTGTTCGCTCGTGGCCGCCGCGCTATTGGCGACAAAACTCAAGCTCGGCGCGAACGCCTGACGGCATGACTCATCAAGTTCGCGACGCGCTTACTACCACCAGCGTGTCGGCCAGATATCGCCCTTGTTGGCGCCGCGCGCGACAAGATTGTGCCAACCGAACGCGAACAGCGCGAGGAGCACTGCCCCTGCCGCAACCGGCACGATCAAGAAACTCCAGGACATGTTGTTGACGACCACCACGAGTGGATCAATTCCGGCTGGCGGATGGAACGTATCCGTCAGGTGCATTGCGATCATTGCAAAACCGACCGCCAGCGCCGCCGCCCAAGCTTCCGGCCCAAACAATTTGACGATGACCAGACCGACGATCGTCGAGACGAGATGACCACCGATCAGCGCTCGCGGCTGCGCCGGAGCCGCCGTGGGCGAACCCAGGACAAGCACGATCGAGGTTGCAAACGGGATGGCGACCAGGGGAAACGCTGCCCTGGCGGAAAACGCTTCCATGCTGCCGATTGCAATGGCGCCGCCGATCGCTCCGGCCACGACGGAAAGTAACTTGGTGCGGTCCCACATGCTCATTCGACTATGCAGCAGTCAGACCGGTCCGGCCAGAAGCCTGGGCCCGACGATCGTCTCCCAAAGAAGCCAAGCCACAGAAAAATCGCCCAATTTTGCCGCAGTTTCCGAGGCCCGGCCCCGTGATAGGATACCGCCCGCCTGTTGCTCCGCGATGGCGCATCACCCACAGCGGAGAGAAATTGTCATCGGGCATCGGCGGGCTGCTGCGATGGAAATGCATCAAATCAAGTATTTTCTCGCCGTCGCCGAGCAGCTGAATTTTTCCCGCGCGGCGAAGGCGTGCAAGGTGTCGCAGCCCTCGCTGTCGCGCGCCATCAAGGCGCTGGAGACCGAGCTTGGCGGCGCGCTGTTTCATCGCGAGCGCAGCCACACCCACCTGACCGATCTCGGCCAGATGGTGCTGCCGCATCTCGAGCAGACATTTCAGGCCGCCGCGGCGGCCCAGCGCGTCTCCCGTGAACTGGCGCAGATGAAGAAAGTGCCGCTCAAGCTCGGCATCATGAGCACGATCTCTCCCGACGAGATCGTCCCGCTGATCGGCGCGCTGAAGCAACGTCACGATGGCCTCGAGCTGCAGCTCTGTGACGCCAACGCGTGGACGCTGCGCGACCGGCTGATATCAGGCGAACTGGAAGCCGTGATCTATGCGCTGCCCGGCGAGGAGCCGAACGACCGCACCCATGTGATGCCGCTGTTCGACGAGCGCATGGTGCTCGCGGTTCATCGCGGCCATCGCCTGGCCAACGCACCCGGCTTTCCGGTCGCCGCGATGAACGGCGAGAGTTACATCCACCGCATGAACTGCGAGTTCGCCGGCTTCGCCGACAGGATCCTTGCGGAGAAGGGTGTGACCTGCACGCCGGCCTACTGGAGCGAGCGCGACGACTGGACGCTGGCGATGGTCGCTGCCGGCCTCGGCTTCGCCTTCATGCCGGCCAATGCCGTCAAACATCCCGGCGTGATCGGCGTGCCGCTGGTCGAACCGGAGTTCTGGCGTAGGGTCAATCTCGTCACCGTGCGCGGCCGCAAGCACTCGCCCGGCATCGGCGCGCTGGTGCGCGAAGCGCTGCGCAAGCCGTGGTTCGGCATGCCCGCGCTTGCGGCTTCGCAGGTCAGAACATCATCAAGAGACGACCAGTTCGCGAAATAGCACGGCGCTATCGTCTCAAGAGCGAGCGGGCATTTCCGCATCCTCGCCGCAACGTCCATCGTGATCGCAGCACCGAACACGTTTGCCGGTGCGACTAGACCTTTCAAGGAGATCACGATGACCAGGTTGAAGATGACCTTGTTTGCCGCCGCGGCGTTCACTGCCGTTTCCGGCTTTGCCTACGCCCTCGACATCGGCGACTGGATGCGAGGCCCCGACGTCGCCTATGTCTACACCCAGGACGGCAAGACCATGTCGGTCCATATGAACAAGCCCGACCACGCGATGATGATGCAGGGCGCCCACAAGGTGCCGCGCAACACCATGTTCTTCATGGTCGACGGCGACCTCTACATGCGCAGTGGCAACATGTACGACAAGGCCGGCAACTTCATGGGCGGCGCCAGCTGACGCCAGGCGGAACGATGAAACGAACGATCGGCGCCGGCGGGCACGATCCGCCGGCGCTTTCGTGCTCGGTTAGAGCTTATCGTTCCACGGCTGCCAGCATGCACGGTCGCCGACGACCCCGCCGCAATCAGTGGAAGGCCAGTGGCAGGCGGTCGAGTGCGTGGATCGCGTTGTTTGGACGCCACACGGCGTCGCCAGCCGGCGTGATACTGCGCACTCTTTTTGCAATCGCCGAAAGAAGGGCCTCGCCTTCGGCCCGCGCGATATTCTGACCGACACAGGCGTGAATGCCGACACCGAGCGCCAAATGACCGCTCACGCGTCGACCGATGTCAAAAGCGTCCGGCTGCTGCCATTGGTCGGCGTCGAGATTGGCTGCGCCCAGCACGCACAGGATCTTCGTGCCCTCCTCAATCTCAATTCCTGCCACGGTCGTCTTCGCCGCGGCCGTGCGGCAGAACGAATGCACGGGAGAGGTCAGGCGCAAAGCCTCCTCAAACGCGTTGCGCGCCAGCTTCGGGTCCGCCCGCAAACGCTCAAATTGTGCGGGATTGCGCGCAAATGCCCACAACGCCGATCCGATGGCGGTCACCGTCGTGTCGACTCCTGCCGAAAGCAGTGATCGCACGAGAAGGCTGGCCTCGTGATCAGTGATGTCCCCGGCGTCAGCGGCCGCGTAAATGTCCGCGCCGAAACCTTCGAGGTGAAGGTTCGATCTCTGGCATTGCTCCGTGATCCACGGCACGATGGTCGGGGCCTTGGCCATGGCCGCTCGCCGCAGCGCATTGTCGGGTCCAAGCGCGTTGAACACCATGGCGCCGTAATCCACGAGCGCGCGCTGGTCGATATGGCGCAACCCCACAGCGGGAGGAAATGCCGAGACCGAGTAGGCCTCGGCAATGTCAACAACGGCTTCGACGACGCCTTTCGCGAGCACCCGATCGACGAGTTCCTCGGCCTTGGCCTCGAATGTCGCACGCAATCGTGCGACCGCCCCTGGCGACATCACACGCGCCATGACGCGACGGGTCTTGTTGTGCTCGGGCGGGTCGACTTCGAGAATGATGGACGGCGCGCGCCACGGCGTCTCGAGGCTGAAGTCGGTCAGGCCGACGCCGCGTGACGACACGAACCGTTCATGATCGGAGAAGATCTCCCGGGTCACGTCATAGCGACCGCACGCCAGGATCGCGTAACGCGGGATGTAAACCAGCGGTCCCCGGCGTCGAAGTTCCGCGTAGTAGCCGGCCGGATCGGCAAGGATTGCAGGGTCATACGGGTCGACGTCCCAGACCGGAACCCCCGCGGGCGATTCAATCGTGCGATGACCTTCGATCGTCGCCATTGCTCGTCTCCACCCATAGCCACAGGGCGCAAACGTCTTGGACGATGCGCGCCAAGAGCGTCACACGTGTTGAAGCGATCGTCAGCCTTTATTCCGTGGGTGATCGCGAAAATTTCTTGGCGCTCTTGCCTCCGCCGTCCGCTTACTCGGCATCCTCCTTGCACGGCTCCCGCTGGTGTTCTCCAGGAGGATCCCATGCCCAAACCTTCATCAACGCGCTGGCTTCAACTTGTCCTCGGGCTGATCGTCATGATGGCGATCTCCAGCCCGCAGTATGTCTGGACGCTGTTCGTCAAGCCGTTCCAGACCACGACGGCAGGCGGCTTGCCGGCCGTGCAAATCACCTTCTCGCTGTTGATCGTGTTGCAGACCTGGCTGTCGCCGGCCCAAGGCTTTTTGGTCGAGCGCTTCGGGCCAAGGGTCCTCGTGGCTGTGGGCGCCGCGCTGTCGGGATTGGGGTGGATTCTGTCGGCGCAAGTCACGAGCCTCACCGGGCTCTACCTGACCTACGGCCTGTTCTGCGGCGTCGGCACCGGCATCGTCTACATCGGCGTGGTCGGGCTGATGGCGCGCTGGTTTCCCGACCGCCGCGGCTTTGCCATCGGCATGGTCGCGGCCGGCTACGGCATGGGCGCGCTGCTGACGACGTTTCCGATCGACACCATGATCAAGTCGTCGGGCTATCAGTCGACGCTGACCACCTTCGGCATCATCCTTGGCCTCGTCGGCGTCGCAGCGGCGCTGGGCTTGCGCGCGCCGCAACCGGGCGAGGTCACGACGACACCGGCGCAAGTCCTGGTCAGCGGCCGCGACACCGATCCGTCGGCAATGCTGAAGACGCCGATCTTCTGGCTGATGTTTGCGATGATGACCATGATGTCGACCGGCGGGCTGATGGTGACCTCGAACTTCGCCAATTTCGCCAAGGAATTCGGCGTCGCCGACCTCGCCGTCGCAGGCATGGCCGCGGTGCCGCTGGCGCTCACTGTCGACCGCATCCTCAACGGTCTGACCCGGCCATTCTTCGGCTGGGTGTCGGATCGCATCGGCCGCGAGAACACGATGGGGCTCGCATTCCTGTTGGAAGCGCTGGCGATCACGCTGCTGCTGCTGTTCCGCTCCAACGCCGCCGCGTTCGTCATCCTGTCCGGCCTTGTGTTCTTCGGATGGGGCGAGATTTTTTCGCTCTTCCCCTCGACCCTGACCGATACCTTTGGGACGAAGAACGCCACGACCAACTACGGCTTCCTCTACATGGCGCAGGGCGTCGGCTCCGTGCTCGGCGGACCGGTGGCGGCGGCCCTGCACGATTCCGCCGGCAGCTGGATCCCGGTGTTCGGCGTCGCGATCGGCATGGATGTCTTGACGGCGCTGCTCGCGCTGTTCGTACTGAAGACGATGCGGCGCGGGCTGTTCGGGGCGGTGCAGCCGGCGATCGCGTGAGGTGCGCGAATATCCGTCGGCGAATATTCGTCGACGGATATTCCGCGGACGGATATTTGCCGTTCGCGGTATTATAGTACCGTTAAGAAGCGAGAAGTCACGCAAAAGATCATCTAAGCAATTGTAATTCTTGCGGGATTTCGTCTTCACCCCGCGCGAGGCAACGTGCGTTGTCAAAACCCACACAAAAATCGCTGGAAGCTGTTGCAAATCAGCTGGTTAGTGGGCACCGGTGGTCGCATGCTGAACACCCCCCGTTCCCGCCGCGCCATGGTGACCTCGCCGCATCATCTTGCGAGCGAAGCCGGCCTTCGCGTGCTGCGCGAGGGCGGCAACGCCATCGAAGCGACGGTCGCGATGGCCGCGATGCTCGCCGTGGTTTATCCGCACATGACCGCGATCGGCGGCGACGGCTTTTGGCTGATCGCGCCGCCCGGGCAACAACCAATCGGCATCGATGCGTGCGGCCGAGCAGCGATCGCGGCGACGCCGGATTTCTATCGCGCGCGCGGCTGCACCATCATTCCGTCGCGCGGACCGCTCGCGGCCAACACGGTTGCCGGCACGATCTCGGGCTGGGGCGAAGCGTTGCGCGTGAGCACGACGCTCGCCGGCAAGCTGCCGTTGTCGCGGCTTGTCGAGGACGCGGTTTGGTCGGCCGAGAACGGCTTTGCGGTGACGCACAGCCAGCAGCAGCTGACCGCGGAAAAACTTCCCGAGCTGAAAGACGCGCCGAATTTTACCGCGACTTTCCTGCTCGATCGGGACTTGCCGCGCGAGGGCCAGCTGATGAAGTTTCCGGCGCTCGGCGCGACGCTGAAACGTATCGGCACCGCCGGGACCGACGATTTCTATCGCGGCCAACTTGCGCGCGAAATCGCTGCTGATCTGAAGCGCTGCGGTTCGCCGCTGACCGAAGCCGATCTCGCCGCGCACACCTCGTTGCGCTGCGCGCCGCTGTCGGTCGCGATCAAGGGCGCGCGGCTGTTCAACATGCCGCCGCCGACGCAAGGCCTGGCGTCGCTGATGATCCTCGCCCTGTTCGAGCGGCTCGGCGTGCGCGAGGCCGAAAGCTTCGATCACATCCACGGCCTGATCGAAGCCACCAAGCAGGCGTTTCTGGTGCGCGACCGCGTCATCGGCGACCCCGCGACGATGACGGAGCGCGCAGAGGATTTCCTTCAAGACAAAAAGCTCGACGCGCTCGCTTCACGGATCGATCGCAAGCGCGCGCTGCCGTGGCCGCATCAGGCCAGTCCCGGTGACACCGTGTGGCTCGGTGCAATCGACGCCAGCGGGCTCGCGGTCAGCTTCATCCAGAGCATCTATTTCGAGTTCGGCTCCGGCTGCGTGCTCGAAAACTCCGGCATCGTCTGGCAGAATCGCGGCTCGAGTTTCGTGCTCGACGGCGGCGGGCCGCGCCAGCTCGCGCCTGGCCGAAAGCCGTTTCACACATTGAACCCGGCGCTGGCGCTGTTCGACGACGGCCGCCGCATGGTCTATGGCACCATGGGTGGCGAGGGACAGCCGCAAACGCAGTCGGCCGTGTTCACGCGCTATCAAATGGGCGCGGGCTTGCAGGCCGCCGTGACGGCGCCACGCTGGCTGCTCGGCAAGACCTGGGGCGCCGACTCGATCACGTTGAAGCTCGAGAACCGCTTCGATCCCGCGCTGGTTCGCGCGATGCGCGACGCCGGCCACGACATCGAGATGCTCGAAGATTTTACCTCGACCATGGGCCATGCCGGGGCGGTCGTTCGCCACGCCGACGGCACGTGTGAGGGCGCGTCCGATCCGCGCAGCGATGGCGCAGCTCTCGGGTTTTAGCTCGACTTGCTCGAACCCATCGTTCAACACTGATTCGTTGATGCTGGCCGGCACTCAATCATGAATGCTTCCACGACGGCGCTTCGTCGCGTCCCAAACGGGCTCGCCTTCCGCGAGGTCGGGCGTGGCCAGCCGCTGTTGTTGCTGCATGGTTTGATGGCGGCGGGTGAGATGTTCGATCCGCTGATCGAGAGGCTGCAGGACAGCTTTCGGATGCTGGTTCCTGATCTGCGCGGCCATGGCGACAGCGGCGATCTCGCCGGTCCCTATGATTCAGCGACGATGGCGCAGGATGTCCTGCGTGTCATGGACGAGGTCGGCTTCCGGCGCGGCCTTGTGCTGGGATACTCGCACGGCGGCACCGTCGCCCAGGAGCTTGCGCGAGCGCGGCCCCAGGCGGTTGACGGCCTGTTCCTGACCTGCACCTACGCCTGCAATGTCATGACCCTGCGCGAACGCATCGAGGGCCAAGTGTTGCTTGCGGTTCACGCGATTGTCAGCCCGCGCACCCTCGCAAACGTCATCGTGCGTCAGGGCCCGGCGCTGAGCGGCATGACGGACGAGCAGGTGATATGGCTGCGCGGCATCATCGGCCGGAACGGGCGGCGCCAGATGCGCGGCGCGGTTCGCGACGGCTTGCTCGGCTTCGACAGCCGTCCCTGGCTCACGACGATCGCGGTGCCAACGCTGGTGATCGGCGGCAGCGGCGATCGCGCGGTGCCGCGCCATCACTTCGATATGCTGGTGTCGTCGATTCCGGGCGCGCGCGGCCGCGAGGTCGAAGGCGCGGGTCACGCCTTGTTATGGACCCACACCGATCAACTGGCGAGCATCATCCGCGGCCAGGCAGCGGCCTGGAACAGCTCTGGCGCTGGGACGCTTGAGCGGCGGTCGCCGGCGCTAACGCTTGATCCGCAGTTTGCCCATGAAGTCGCGCTTGCCGAGCGGGACGCCCTTGTGGCGCAGGATGTCGTACGCCGTCGTGGCATGGAAGAAGAAGTTCGGCAGCGAGAACGACATCAGGAATTCTGCCGCAGTGAACGGCATCTTGCGCTCGCCGAACTGGAACATGACGTCACCGCCGGCCATCGCATTGACCGCATCCGGCTTCAGTGCCGTGAGCGAACTCGTGGCGTCAGCGACCATCTTCTGCAGGTCGGCATATTTGAGGTCGGGCTTGCCCATATTCGGCGAGAACACGCCTTTCTGTACGGCCTCCATCGCGCCTTGCGAATGATGCGCGACCGAGACGATCTGGAACCGGAACGGCAGCATGTCGTCGAACAGCCGCGTCTCCACGATCTGCTCGACATCAGCGCCCTTTTCCTTGAAGTGGGCGGCCGCCTTGTCCATGTAGCCGGTGACCGCGCCGAGGATCTGCAGGTAGTTCGCGACGCTTGCGTCGTAGAGTGAAAAGGCCATGTCGAAATCTCCTTGTGTGTTGGCTCAGTTAGTATCATTCGGCGGGGTGCCGCGCGACCTCAGCCCGCGGCCCGTGCGGCCTGGGGTCGAAGCGCGGCAAGCCGGTCGATCTCGCGCCAGAAGCCATTGACGGTATCCTCGACAATCTGGCGCACCGGCTTGATCTCGTGGATCAGGCCGGCGCTTTCGCCGGCCGAGCCCGAGGTATTTTCCACGTCGCCTTTCACGTAGAGCATGTCGAGGGTCGCCATCCCCTGCAGCCGCTCGCGGGTGCCTTCGCTGACGCCGATCGAGTACGGAGTGCGCAGGCCTCGCGCCCGGGCGCGCGGCGGATTGTCGGTCATGATCGTGCCGGTGATCGGGGCGTCGACGATGGCGTTCTTGTAGTTCGGATGAACCGGGCTCTCGACCGAGGCGACAAACCGCGTCCCCATTGTGACGCCTTCGGCGCCGAGCGCAAAGGCCGCGGCCATTCCGCGGCCGTCGACGACGCCGCCGGCCGCGACGATCGGCACGTCGACCTTCTCGCGCACCGCTTGCAGCAGCGCGAAGCTGTGGACCTCGTCCGGGTTGCGGACGCCGGCGCTCTCGGCGCCCTCGACGATCAGGCCGTCGACCCCGGCATCGACGGCCTTTTGTGCCGCGCGCAGCGTCGCCACCGCGTGGTAGACCACGACGCCGGCATCCTTCAGGATCTTCACATAGCGGCCGGGGTCGCCTGCCGATGTCGTCATGAAGTGCACGCGCTGCTCCAGCAGCCAGTCGATGATCGCCCGCTCTTCCTTCGGATCCGTCTGCAGGTAGCGGACGGGAAGGTTAACGCCGAACGGCTGGTTGGTCGCGGCACGGATTGCGGCAAACTCGCGGGTCGTCATCGAGAGGTCGCGCGCCGAGCTCTCCAGCAGGCCCATGCCGCCGGCAGCCGAGACCGCCGACACCAGCGGCGAGCGGGCAATCCAGGTCATCGGCGACTGAAAGATCGGATACCGCGACCGCGTGTGCGCGATGACCCGGTTGCCCTCGAACATGGCATTCCCCTGACGTATTTTTTCGCAGTGTCGGCGCGATCGGTCGAATATTCAATACACCTTGCTGCAGCGCCGTCCTCCGTCCGGAGGAGGCTGCTCCGCAGATTGGCTGCCCAATGCATGCTGACCCGCCAAGAATTGAATGCCTCCATACGACCAAAATCAAAATATGATGGCGCGCCGCTGAGGAACGGCCGCGAATCGCGCGAATCGTGAAGGTGTCGAGAGCCTCTGCAATGAAGAAACCAGTGGTCGGCGTGATCGGTAACACGCAGCGGGTCGAGAACCGCTTTGCCACCCAGGCGGTCGGCGAGCGCAACATGCGCGCCCTGGCCGAGGTTGCCGGCGCCCTGCCGTTGATGTTTGCCAGCACGCCCGAGATCACCGACGTCGGCGCCTTGCTCGACGCCGTCGACGGCATCCTTCTGACCGGCGCGCGCGCCAATGTGCATCCGTCCCGGTTCGGCTGCGAGCCGCACCCCAAGCACGAGCCCTATGACGATGCCCGGGATGCCGTGGCACTGGCGCTGGCCGAAGCCTGTATCGCCCGCGGCGTGCCGATCCTGGGGATCTGCCGCGGCCTGCAGGAGATGAACGTCGCCTTCGGCGGCTCGCTGCATCCGGAAATCCGCGAGATCCCGGGCCGCATGAACCACCGCATGCCGCGGCTCGAGAACGGCGAGATTCATCCGGACCCCAAGGTGATCTTTGCCGACCGCCATGCCGTGCATTTCGTCGAGGACGGCGTGTTCGCGCGGCTCTATGGCTGCGATACCATCCGGGTCAATTCGTTGCACGGGCAGGGCGTGCTCGAACCCGGCAAGCGCGTCGTCATCGAGGGCACCGCCGAGGACGGCACGGTGGAAGCGATCCGTATCGCGGATGCGTCCGCCTTCGCACTCGGCGTCCAATGGCATGCCGAGTACGACCCGCAGACCAATCCGATCAATCGCACATTGTTCGAGGCCTTTGGTGAAGCGCTCGCCGCGCATAGCCGCGCGGCCTGAGAGTCACGGTCAGCTTGCTCAAGATTGAACATCATACGGCTAGGGGTTGCCCCTGCCGCTCTCGACGAAGTTCTTGAGGCTGACGAGATATAGGGCCCACTTGACGCTACAGGAGCGCAAGAAATCGTTCACCGCGGGCCAGCCTCGGTGGCTGAAGACGACCGTGGCGCCGGCAGGTCCAGGACACAATTCAAACGTTACCTCGGTTCCGATCCATTCGTCGCCGGAGAGATGCCCGACCCTGGGCGATTGCGAGATGATCGCAGGCAACGCGCCAACGGTTGGCGCGTGACGAAGGATCGACGGTCTCGGCTTACGGCCATTGCGGTCCGCGCGACCCGCCCTCGAGGCTGTCCTTCAGACGGAACATCAGGTTGCCCCACATCGTGTTGCAGCTTGCGCAGAAATCGGTCATTGCGCGCCACCCGGAGTGGACGAACTTCAGTGTCGAACCGCCACTGTCATTGGCGGAGATGTCCCACCGGAGCGTTGTTCCGTTCCAGTCGTCGGGATCGCCGTGGCAGTTCATCACGACGCTGCGGCCGGGCTCGAGGCGCTCTATGGTCATGCGAAAGATGACCTGTCGGTTGTTGAAACCGAATTCGGCCTGGCCGCCAACGCGCGCGTCCATCTGCGTGTCGGCGGACCACCAGCTACGCATGCCGGCTTGTGTCGCGACGGCGGCGTAGACCTTGTCCGGCGGCGCATTGATCGGAACGATGTGATTGAGGTCGGTCATGACTGCCTCCATGCCTTGGCGATGCCAACGCGGTCTGTTTGCGAACTCGTTGGAATTTTTCGGAACCGCGGGTGTTCTCGCGTCGAGCCGTCCGGGGAAGCCTAGGCGGTCGGCACATTTTGACAATTGCGATTGATCCACATAGCGTTAGCGAGATCCTTGTGAAGCTCCACAACACGTCGCTAATCTGTCTTGAGCTCGGTCGGTGATGTCGGAACGCGCCGCAGCACTGATCCGCGACTGGGGCCCGCGCCTGACGCGGGACGCACTGGTCGAGCGCATATTGGTCGCGGCCCAGGCTCGCGTGCCTGATGTGCAGCTTGGCTCGCTCGACGGCTTGCAGCGCGAGAACGCCGCCTTTCAGCGTGCGGCCAGCGAACAGTTCCGCAACGAGGCACTCGGCCACTGCAAAGACATTAGCCACACGATGTTCGCGGTCGCATCGGGCCGGGCGGCGAGTTTCGGTAGGGATCCTTTCAGTTTTGTTCGGCCTCATGCGATCCGACGTGCGCGGCAACAGTTTCCGCTCGCCGGCTCGCTGAATGCCTACCGTCTCGCACACAAGGGTTATTGGACGGTGATCCGTGAGCAGATTGTTGCGCTGGCTCGCAATGACGAACAGGTCAGCGGCTGCTCGATGCTGCTATCTGAATTCCTGATTGAGTTCTTCGACGTGCTGAGCGGTGTTCTGACCGATGCCTATCTTGCGGAAGAGCAGCGGCTGATCGCACAACGTCTTCGTGCGCGGGTGGCATTGCTTGAAGATCTTCTGAACGGTCGTCCACCCGGCGATCTCGACGCCCGCGACGTCTCCGAAAGCTTTGGCATCAGGGACGGAGCCAATGTCGCGGTCGCGGTGATCCGTCCAACGTCTGGTGCGTCCGGCCTGCGGATCGAGCGCGATGCCGCGCTGGCAGAGCTACACGTGGTTGTGGAAAATATCCTGTCGACCTATCAGCTTAGCGCTTTGGTCGAGCGGCGCGATGGTGCGGTCGTTGCAATCGCGGGTGGCGGGGATGGAGTGGCGCGCGCAATGACTGCGGCTCTCCGAGCCGGCCTCGTGCGCCGGCGCAATGAACTCGCGTTTGCCATTGCAGTTGGCATCGGCCTTGAGGCCAAGGAAATCACGGCCCTGCCGCAGGCTTATCAGGAAGCGGCTCGGGCCGCTGAATTTGCCGAGGCTCGTCGACCGGTCGTCAATTTTGCCGAAATTGATCTGGTCGAGTTGCTCTTGAGCCGCCCCGACAGGACGGCCTTCCGTCTGATTCCGGAATGGGCGTCGCGCCTGCGCGATGTCGACAGCAAGAAATCCGGCGATCTGCTGCTGACGGTACGGGCCTTTGCGGATTCGGATCTCAACGTCAAACGGACTGCGCGACACCTCAAGCTCCACACCAACACGGTCTATTTCCGCCTCAACCGGATCAAGAAATTGACCGGCGTCGATCCGCGCAGCTTCTCGGGAGCATCACTGCTGCTGACCGCGATGCGCGTGCTTGACGCCAGCGCCAATGGTAACCCGGCGCAACGCTAGCCGTCGCGTCACCGCTGCGCATGTTGTCAAAGCGGCTGCGCCAGGCGTTTGGCGCGAGCTCCCAATCGACTTAGGGCACATTTCGGTTGCCGCACGATCCGTGTATGAGTGCGGCGTGGAAGCTTTACGACCCCGTGACGCCCGTGACGCAGAGACCGCGGTCCGCGACGCGCTGACATCAGGTCAGCCGCTCGAGATCATCGGCCATGGAACCAAGCGTGCCATTGGGCATGCCTGCCTGACCAACGCCATGCTCGACCTGTCGGCGCTGAACGGTGTGACCTCGTATGAGCCTCATGAGCTCGTGTTGACAGTCCAGGCTGGTGCGTCCTTGGCCGAGACGCGGGCGCTGCTCGAAACCCGGCATCAGGAGTTTGCGTTCGACCCGATGAACACGGCAAGCCTGTTCGGTACCCCGCCGAAGCTCGGCACGATCGGCGGCATGATCGCGTGCGGACTTGCCGGCCCACGGCGGGTCAAGGCAGGTGGCGTGCGCGATCATCTGCTGGGCCTGCAAGCCGTATCAGGCTTCGGAGAGAGCTTTAAGGCCGGCGGCCGGGTGGTCAAGAATGTCACCGGGTACGACCTTTGCAAGCTTGTCGCTGGCTGCTGGGGCACCCTCGCGGTGATGACCGAAGTCACTCTCAAGGTGATGCCGAGGGCCGAAACCGAAACCACTCTCGTGCTGGTTGGCCTTGACGATGCCAGGGCAGGTCAAGCCATGACGGCGGCACTTGGTTCTCCGTTTGACGTTTCGGCGGTCGCGCACTTGCCGAAGGCCGCGTTGCGCGGCGCCATTGACCCGCTCGCAACGAACGACGCGACAACATTGATCCGGCTGGAGGGTATCCCGGCCTCGGTGGCCCATCGGGCCGATAGTCTGCAGCGCGCATTGGCCGCATTTGGCATCGCGGATCTGCTGGAGAGCGCGGCATCGGCCGGGGTTTGGGAGGCGGTGCGCGACGTTACTCCTTTCGCCGCTGCGGGACCGCTCGGCCAATGGCCGGTCTGGCGCATCGTGTGCCCGCCCGCGGCGGGAACCTTGCTCGGGCAGGCGCTCACCAGGGAAACCGGCGGAGAGATCATCTACGATTGGGGCGGCGGCCTGATCTGGTTGGCGCTACCGCCTTCAGGCGATGCCCATGCGGCTATCGTGCGCGCAAGGGTCGGCGCAATCGGTGGCCACGCGATGCTGCTTCGTGCCGCCGACGCGATACGCGCGACTGTCGATGTGTTTCATCCGCAAGCGCAGGGCACTGCCGCACTCAATCGCCGCATCAAGCAGGGCTTCGATCCGCAAGATATCTTCAACCGCGGTCGGCTGCTGCGCGGGGGCGCAACGTGAAGACCGAATTCTCGCTTGCGCAGCTCGCCGACCCCGACATCCGCGAGGCCGACAAGATTTTGCGGGCCTGCGTCCATTGCGGCTTCTGCACCGCGACCTGCCCGACCTATGTGCTGCTCGGTGACGAGCTCGATAGTCCGCGTGGCCGCATCTACCTGATCAAGGAGATGCTGGAGAAGGACGAGAAACCGACCGCCGAGGTCGTCAAGCACATCGACCGCTGCCTGTCCTGCCTTGCCTGCATGACCACCTGTCCGTCGGGCGTCCACTACATGCATCTGGTCGATCAGGCCCGAGTGCGGATCGAGCAGCAATATGCCCGGCCGCTGTCCGATCGGCTGTTGCGGCGTGTGCTCGCGATCGTCCTGCCCAGCCCGGGACTGCTTCGGTTGAGCCTCATCTTCGCGCGGCTCGGGCGGTTCGTCGCGGGCGCTCTGCCGGGATTGCCCGATGCATCGGAAAATCCTTCTTTCCTTAGTAAAATCAAGGCAATGTTGGCGCTGGCGCCGCGCCGTCTGCCGTCATCCGGCGAACCTGCGGGGCGCGTTCACGCCGCCGTGGGCGAACGTCGCGGTCGCGTCGCGCTGCTGCAAGGATGTGCGCAACGGGTGCTGGCGCCTGACATCAACGCGGCGGCGATCTCGTTGCTGACTCGTCACGGCATCGAAGTCGTTCTTGCCGAAGGCGAGCAGTGCTGCGGCTCACTGACACACCACCTCGGCCAGGATAACATCGCCCTGAAGGCTGCCCGCGCCAATATCGACGTCTGGGTCCGGGAGGCAGATCGCGGCGAGCTCGACGCCATTCTCGTGACCACGTCGGGCTGTGGCACAACCATCAAGGACTATGGCTACATGCTGCGCGATGACAAGGCCTACGCGCACAAGGCGGCGCGTGTCTCAGTGCTGGCAAAGGACATCAGCGAATATATCGCAGAGCTCGACCTGTCGTTTCCGACGCAGCGCAGTGACGTCGTGGTCGCGTATCATTCGGCGTGTTCGTTGCAGCACGGGCAGAAAATCACTACACTTCCGAAAGAATTGCTTTTCAAAAGTGGTTTCGTGGTGAAAGATATCCCCGAGAGTCATTTGTGCTGTGGCTCGGCAGGAACGTACAACATTCTGCAGCCGCAGCTGGCGGGGAGGCTGCGCGACCGAAAGGTCTCGAACGTCGAAGCGGTGAAGCCTGACGTGATCGCAGCCGGCAACATCGGGTGTCTCGTGCAGATCGAGCAGGGCTTGCGTGAACGCGGCAACGTCGTCCCGGTCTTGCACACCATCGCGTTGGTCGACTGGGCGACCGGCGGGCCACGACCCGATGCGATGAGGTCGCATTGACCAGGACAGACGACAGAACGAGATCCGGTTGATCGAAGCCAGGGGCTAACGGGCTTACGCGAGTTGCAACGCCGACAAATCTGGAATGGGGCAACAGGAGGACCATGATGGCTAAGAAGGCAAAGAAGGCGAAGAAAGCAAAGAAGGCGAAAAAAGCGAAGAAGGGCAAAAAAGCCAAGAAGGTAGCAGC
This sequence comes from uncultured Alphaproteobacteria bacterium, assembly GCA_963763485.1. Lineage (GTDB taxonomy): Bacteria > Pseudomonadota > Alphaproteobacteria > Rhizobiales > Xanthobacteraceae > CAWCKS01. Next base: position 219,076 of record CAVXOW010000007.1, read on the forward strand.
GAAGAAATCCGCCAAGAAGTCTGCAAAGAAGACGGCCAAGAAGGTTGCAAAGAAGGCAGCGAAGAAGAGTGCGAAGAAGCCGGCCAAGAGGGCCGCAAGAAAACCGGCAGCTCCGAAACCAGCGGCGCCGATGATGATCGAGCCGGCCCCTGCGCCGGCACCGACGCCCTCGTGGTCGAGCGGTGGTGATGGCAGTTCAAGCGAACAGTCCTGATCGCAGGCTGTTCGCCTAAGCGCTGCTAGCGGCGACTTGCTTCCGAAGCTCGCGGCGTCTCGCCGCTAACTTCGGAAGCCAAGAATTTTTGAGCTTCGCATCCGGCCAGCCGATCGCGATGACGTCGAGGTCGGGGCTCCAAGGAGCTTGTGGCCGTGCCACGGTATTGGCCGCAACAGTGGCATGGGGGCCGTGCGCCCAGATCGCCAAGAACTCGCAAGAGGGCCAAATCAGATCAAGGCGTTGTCCACAGCGAAGCAGCAAGAGTCTGATCTGCCGGTCCCCGAGCTCGGGTCTCTTGGCCAAAATAGTGGCCTAGATGCCACAGGTTCCAACAACATTCGGCAAAACCGGTCAAACGCCTAAAAAGGCGGCAGCTGCTCGCCCTTTTGGCTTTGCCAGGTGTCATCAGCCGAAGCAAATTGTCGCACATCACGTGCGGCTGAGGGACCAATCTGACGTGGGTTCAGAACGGGCTGCACCGAAGGATCAATGGGGATCAAAATGAAGAAATTTGTAATGTCAGTCGCGGCGGTGTTGGCGCTCACGGGGGCGGCGACCGCGGCCGATATGCCGGTGAAGGCCGTCAAGGCCCCGCCGCCGGTCGTTGTGTCGCCATGGGATATTGCGTTCGGCGCGGCCCTGATGAACGACTACGTGTTCCGCGGCGTGACGCAGTCCAATCACCAGCCTTCGGTCGCCGGCTATTTTGAGGGCCGCTACAATTTCAACAACTCCTTGCAGGCCTACCTCGGCACATCGGGCGAGAGCATTTCGTTCGCGAACCGTGCGGCGGCGGAGATTGATATCTACGGCGGTCTTCGCCCTACCTTTGGCGCCTGGGCATTCGACTTCGGCGGCTGGGCCTACCTGTATCCGGGCGGCACCTGCTTCAACCCGAACGCGTTTCCTGGCAGCGGAGTTCCGGGCTCGGGCTTTGACTGCGTCGCCAACAACTTTCTTCCGGTCAACGGCAACGTCATCAAGCGCGACAACAACTTCTTCGAGTTCTACGGCAAGGTCGTGTGGACCATCAACGACATGTTGGCGTTGGGTGCCAACGAGTACTACTCGCCGAAGTTCAGCAACGGCAGCTTCGCCGGCTTCCTGAACTCGGGGGCTTGGGGCAACTACTTGTCGGGTACCGCGAAGTTCACCGCGCCGCCAGCCTGGTTCGGCACGAGCGGCGTCGGCATGTACGTCTCGGGTGAGTTTGGCAGGCAGTGGCTGGGAACCTCGGATTCCTTCTATGGCACCACGCCGGGCGGTTTCCTCCCGTCGATCTATCCGAACGGCATCCCGTACAAGAGCTACAACACCTGGAATGCCGGTCTCGGCTTTACCTGGAAGGTGTTCACTCTTGATCTGCGCTACTCCGACACCGATCTCTCGAAGGCTGATTGTAACGCCTTCACTAGCGATTGGAGCGCGCCAACAGGAACGGCAGCCAACGCCAACTTGATCAATCCCTTCGGCGCCCCCTCCAAGTGGTGCGGTGCGGCTGGCGTTGCCAAGCTGTCGGTCGACACCACTCTGAATGCGCTGAAGTAAATTCTTCTCCAGTTTGCTGCTAACGGGCGGCGGAGCAATCCGCCGCCCGTTTTGTATTTGCGGGCCGACGATCCGCCCGGATCCTGAGGCAAGGTACAAAGCTTCAGGCGAGCGCACCTTTCGTTATTCAAAGACCTGCCATGGGAATTCATTGTCGTGCCGGTGCTGGTGGGCGGGAGCACTGGCGTGGTTTGCGTTCGGCTGGCAGCACGGGCCGGGCGGCCGCTGCACGTGCGCGGTCCGACCGCCTGGAACCGCTGTCAGGCCCGGCTATGACGCAGCCGCGCCAACCTGGTCCGTCAGCGCAAAGCCTTCGCCATCGCGTGCCAAAGTAACGCTGCGGCTGTGAAACGCGCGCAGCGTCGCGCGGTGGCCGATCGACACAATCGTCGATGATGCGAGTTGCTTTTCCAGCAGCATATAGAGCGCCGCCTCGGAGGGTTCGTCGAGCGACGCGGTCGCCTCGTCAAGAAACAGGTATTGCGGCTTGCGCAGCAGCGCGCGCGCGATGCCGAGCCGCTGCTGCTCGCCGAGCGACAGCATCCGGTTCCAGTGGCTTTCCTCGTTCAGCCGCGGCGCCAGCGCGGGCAGGCCTACGGCGGCCACGACGTCGCGGATCGCAGCGTCGGTATAGTCTTCACCAGTTTGCGGATAGGCGACGGCGTCCTTCAGGGTCGCGACCGGGAAATACGGCCGCTGCGGCAGCATCATGAAGGTTGCTTGAGCGGCACCGTGACAGTGCCTTGGCCGAACGGCCAGATGCCTGCAATGGCGCGGAACAGGGTGGACTTGCCGGCGCCAGAGGGGCCGGTGACCAGCACCCGCTCGTTGCCCTCCACAATGAAGGCGTTCACGCTCACCAGCGGCTGGCCCCCGGGCAGACGCACGAGAAGATCGCGGATCGCAATTTCGTTCTTGCCGACCTGCGGCGATATCTTGATCGTATTCGGCCCGCGCGGCAGCGTCTCGGCCGCCTCTATCGCCGCTTCGAAGCCGTCGAGGCGATCTAGCACGGCGCGCCAATCCGCAATGGTCCGGTAGCTCGTCACAAAGAACGACATGGCGCTTTGCACGCTGCCGAATGCGGAGGCCGTCTGCATCATGCCGCCAAGCTGCATCTTGTCGGCGAAATAGGCCGGCGCAGTCAGGATGAAAGGAAACACCACCGCCGCCTGGCCATAGGATGCGGTGAACAGGGTGATCCACTTCGTCCGCTGCATAATTTGCATCCAGTTGTCGACCACGTTCCGGAAGCGATGAAGGAGTTGTCCGCGCTCGGCCGCTTCACCGCTGAGCAGTGCGATCTGTTCGGAGTTCTCGCGCACCCGGACCAGATTGAAGCGGAAGTCGGCCTCGAAGCGCTGTTGCTGGAAGTTCAGGTTGATCAGCGGGCTGCCGATCCAGTGCGTTATCGCTGTGCCGAATACCGAATAGACAAGAGCGCCCCAGACCAAATAGCCCGGGAAGGTGTAGTCGGTGCCGAACACATGCAACGGTGCGGCGGCAGATAGACCCCACAAGATGAAGGTGAACGAAACCAGGCTGACGATCGAGCTCAACAGGCCGACGCCAAGTGTCAGCGTGCCCTCTACAAACTGTTTGATATCATCGGCAATGCGCTGATCGGGATTGTCGGCGGCGTCGCCGACAAGCTGCATGCGATAGTGATTGGCGTCATGCAGCCACTGGCCGAGATAGCGTGTCGTCATCCAGCGCCGCCACCGAATTTGCAGCCATTGATTGAGGTAAAGCTGATAGACCGCGAGCGCGATGAAAATCAGCGCAAGCACGCAATAATAGCCGAGCTCGTAAACGAACGTATCCCAATTGTGCTCCTGCAGCGCGTTGTAGAAGCGGTTGTTCCATTGATTGAACAATACGCTGAGCCCGACAAGCGCAAGCTCGATGCCGATCACTGAAGCAAGCAGTACGCCTCCAGCCCACTTGTCGTCCGAGCGGAAGTACGGTGACGCAATGCGCCATACGATCGCGAGCGTCGAGCTGAAATTCTTCAAGGGATGATGTCTCCTGGGAACAGATCAGCGGTCAGAAAACGACCGCGGGTGCACTGCACATTTCGACGAAAGTCGCTGGCTTCGGATGGCAGGGTCACCTTGTCGATTTGATGACATCGACCCTACCATGGTGATCAGGGGCAATGGCGCCGGGTCGATCAATTTGTCGGGACAAATCTCCGGCCATGCCGGCGATTTTCGCTCGAATCCACGTTCTTCAATTGATCGACCCTACGCCGACGCGCAGGGCGTTCCACGCCCGTCCTGCGCGTAAATAACGGCGTGGGGGGAAGGGACGCTCAATGTGGAACCAGGTCTATAATCCGTTCGGCAACTCAACGTTGTCGACCATCGCCGCCGCGCTGCCGGTGGTCACGCTGCTTGTTCTGATTGCGACCAACCGGGTCAAGGCGCATATCGCGGCGGTGATCGCGCTGATCGTCGCCAACCTGGTCGCGATATTGCTGTTCACCATGCCCGTCGGGCTCTCGATCCGCGCCACCATCCTCGGTGCGGTCAGCGGCTTCTTTCCGATCGGCTGGATCGTGCTCAATGTCATCTTCATGTACCAGCTGACCCTGGCGTCGGGGCGCTTCGAGAAATTGCAGCAGGCGGTCGGCGGCGTCACCGCCGACCGGCGATTGCAGCTGCTGCTCATCGCATTTTCGTTCGGCGCTTTCTTCGAGGGCGCGTCCGGTTTTGGCACACCGGTGGCGATCACCGGCGCGATCCTGATCGGCCTCGGCTTCTCGCCGCTCGCCGCGTCGGGTCTGTCGCTGATCGCGAACACGGCGCCGGTCGCTTACGGTGCGCTCGGCACGCCGATTCAGGGACTCGCATCGGTCACCGGGCTCGATCCTTACGTCCTTGGCGCCATGGTCGGCCGGCAGCTGCCGTTCTTCTCGGTACTGGTCCCGTTCTGGGTGGTGTGGGCCTTCGCCGGCTGGAAGGGCATGAAGGAGATCTGGCCCGCCATCCTGGTCACCGGCATCTCGTTTGCGGTCCCGCAATTCCTGATCTCGAACTACGTCAATCCATGGATCGTCGACATCGGTGCGTCGCTGATCTCGATGGCATGCCTGATCGGCTTTCTGCAGATCTGGCGGCCGCGCGAGCTGTGGCTTTCGCCGGCGTTGCGCGGCCGTGATGATTCGGCGGCCTCGGCGCCCGCCGCAAAGACTGTCAGCACCGAACCGCTCAGTGTGGCGGAGCTGTTCACGACGCTGCTGCCCTGGATCATTCTCTGCGCGGTCTTGCTGATATGGGGCACCGGCTGGTTCAAGAACGCGGTCAATCCGATCTTCAGCTGGAACTACGATGTTCCCGGCCTCGACAAGGCGATCGCGAAAGTTGCGCCGGTGGTGCCGCAACCGACGCCGGAGCGCGCGCAGTTTCTGTTCCAGTACCTGTCGTTCACCGGGTCGGGCATGCTGATTGCCGCGATCATCTCCGGCTTCATCATGGGGCTGTCGCCGGGCAAGATCGTTGCGACCTATGGCAAGACCATCCGGCTGTGCGCCTATTCGCTGATCACGATCTCGGCGATGCTGGCGATCGGCACCTTGACGCGGTTGTCGGGCATCGATGCGACGCTGGGCCTCGCTTTCGCGGCCACTGGAGTGCTCTATCCCTTCTTTGGCACGCTGCTCGGCTGGCTTGGCGTGGCGCTGACCGGATCGGATACCGCCTCCAACATCCTGTTCGGCAATCTGCAGAAGATCACGTCCGAGCAGCTCGGCCTGTCGCCGATCCTGATGGGCGCGGCGAACTCGTCGGGCGGCGTGATGGGCAAGATGATCGACGCGCAATCGATCGTGGTCGCATCAACCGCGACCGAATGGTTCGGGCACGAGGGCACCATCCTGCGCTTCGTGTTCAAGCACTCGATCATCCTCGCGTGCCTGGTCGGCATCCTCGTGATGCTGCAGGCCCACGTCTACCCGTTCACCGAAATGGTGCTGAAGTAGCGCTTGCAGTCGTGGCGCAAACAATCCCCGCGAGGACGCTCGCGGGGATTCTTCTTGCTGTCCGCGTCAGGCCGCAGGCGGCGTGCCGACATTTTCCTTGAAGAAGGCAAGCGTCCGTGACCACGCGAGATCGGCGGCCTCCTTGTTGAAGCGGGGACCTGCGGTGTCGTCGTTGAAGGCGTGATTGGCGCCTTCATAGAAGTAGATCGTGTACTTCTTGCCAGCGGCCTTCAGCGCCTCTTCCCATGCGGGAATGTTCGGGTTCACGAACGTGTCGAGCGCGCCGTAGTGCAGGAGTAGCGGCGCCTTGATGTCCTTGACCTTGTCCTTGTTCGCCGGGATTGGACCATAGTAGGCGACGCCGGCCGCAAGATCGGGACTGTTCATGGCAAGCCGGTCGACGACGCCGCCGCCCCAGCAGAAGCCGACCGCGCCGGTCTTGCCAATCGAACTCGGGGTGCTTGTTCATGAAGCCGATGGCCGCGACGCTCTGGGCGTCGGCTTGCGCGAGGTCGACCTTGCCGAACATCTCTCGCGCCTTGTCGTCATCATTGGGCGTTCCACCTTGCGCGGACAGATAATCGGCGCCGAACGCGATAAACCCCTCGAGCGCCAGACGTCGCGTGACGTCCTTGATGTGCGGATTGAGACCGCGATTCTGGTGGATGACGAGAACGGCGGGCCGTTTCGCCTTGGTCTTGGGTCGCGAGAGATAGCCGGATAGTTTGCCGGCCGGCGTATCGATGGCGATCGTCTCCGAGACGAGGCGCGGATCGTCCTCGGCAACGATCGCCGCAAGCGCATAGTTGGGCTTCAGCGTCAGGTAGATCGAGCTTGCCGCAGCGGCTGATCCAGCCATCACCGTGAGCCGATCGAAGAAGTCCCGGCGGTTGATCCGGCCGTGAGTGAAGTTGTCGTAAAGGTCGATAATCTGCCTGTCCATCGAAGGGCTCCTCAAGCGGACGACGTCTTGCGTTTCGTTCTCTGACATGGTTTTTGTCGACGCTGATCGCCCGAACGACTGCGCCACAACATCTAACCAACACTTGACGGGGCGGGTTCTTTCCCCAGTTTTCCATCGCGGCTTGTCGGCGAGAAGTCTCGACTTTTGCTTGAGGAGCCGCGTCACGAAAACATCATCATCATGATCATCATCAGCAGGGTCTTCAGCCCTACGGAGAGCGATTGATCGTGCGAAAATTCAAGTCACGGCGGTGGCCGCTCCTGGCGTTGGTCGCGGCGACAGCCGCGAGCTTTTTCGCGTCGCCAGTGCAGGCCGGGGATTTTCCATTCGGCATGGGGCTGACCCTCGACGCGGCGCCTATGCGCGGCTCGAAGCGCGTGCCGTCGATCGAGATCGGCGACAATGGTGAGGTCCAGCTCGATCTCTGGTGCAAGAGCGCGACCGGACAATTCTCGGTCGCCGGCGATTCAGTGGTGTTTGTCCCGGGGCAGGTAAAGGACAACAGCTGCCCGGCCGACCGCGCCGCCGCGGACGACAACCTGCTCGGCGCGCTATCGGAGGCGACAGCGTGGAAGCGCGAGGGCGACTGGCTGACATTTACCGGCCCGCGTCCGTTGCGCTTTCAGGTGCTGACCAACTAGGGGGCGTTCGTCTTCAACGCCAGGCCGAATTGTCGGCATCCCAACGCTGTGCCTTGAGCTCCTTTGTCAGGGCTTCGACCATGCCGCCGTCATCGTCGGTCGCGTTCTCGTCGTCATCGCCGCTCGATGGATCGGCGAGGTTCAGCTTCGGTCCGCTGTTGTCATCCGTTGTCGTCACGCTCGGGTTGCTAACCCACAGCACCAGCTTGTCGCCGGCGTCCGGCTTCTCCGTCGAGACCAGCGCGGTGACTTCGATCGTGTCGGTCAGGTTGAGCGTGGGAATCACCTGGTTCTGGCGCTTGAAGGCGAGCGTCAGCTCGCCGGTGTCATCGTCCCATTTCGTCGATTGGGCGGTCGCGCCAAGCGCCTTCGCGATCACCGGCGAAATCGTTGCCGCAAGCCGGTTGCGGTTGATCTTGCCACCTTCGCTGAAGCTTGCCGCGGCAAATCGGATGGTGCGGTCCATGTCGAAGCTGCCATCGCTCCAGCCGGCATCGACGACGCTGGGTTGAGCCTTCAGCTTGGCTATCATCGCTGCGGCGCGTTCGGGGTCGACGGACAGGCGGATGGTCTGCTCGCCTGACCGCAGCTCGGCGCAGGATGCGGCAAGACTATACAGTGCGATCTGCACGTGCTCGCCGCGCAGGCTTTTGACGAAATCGGCGACGGTTGCGCGTTTGACCTTGACCGCGACGGATTCCGGGGAGACTTCGGTGAAGTCCTTTGGTGAGCTCACAATCTTGTCGTCGAAGGATTGCGAGTCCTTGAAGTCGTGCTCGCTGATATCGGTGTTCTCAGTCGAATCGACATCGGATGCCGTATTGCCGACAGTGATCTTGCCGGCAAAGTCGACGGCTTTGCCGTTGACCTTGCGGGTGAGATTGACGGTGACCGGCAACTTGTCCTCGAGGCTCGTGGTGGTGCCGGTGGCCTTCGCGCCGTCGACCGCCAGATCGACCACGAAGCGGTCCATGCGCGCGCTCGAGGTGACTGCCGGGAAGCAGACATCCAGCGTCTCCGCGGCAACCTTGCCGCCCTGTCGCGTCTCCTTCAGGACGACGTCAGCCTGGTCGCCCATCAGGCCATTGAGCGAGGTGAAGTAACGGACTTCCGGGCCACCCGATCCGGCCGGCGTCTTGACGTCCTTCTTGGGCTGGGCGCCCGCTGGCGACAGCGCGGCAGCGAAGGCAAAGACAACGACTGTGCAAAGACCCAAAATGCGCATGCGAATGTTCCGATAGCGGGCTCTGGAAATGAAATAAGGTGCCGCGGACCATCTCAAAACCTGCAAGGATTTGCGACAGGATTTTCGGCGCTCATTGCGCGATATATCGGCGCAAAAAGAAGGCCGCCCGGAGGCGGCCTTCGCAACTCATGGAATCTGCGGTCAGAAGCCCATTCCGCCCATGCCACCCATGCCGCCGCCCGCGGGCATGGCCGGAGCCGGATCCTTCGGCAGCTCGGCGACCATGGCTTCGGTCGTCACGAGCAGGCCGGCCACGGAGGCGGCGTCCTGCAGCGCGGTGCGCACCACCTTGGCCGGATCGACAATGCCCTTGTCGAGCATGTCAACATACTCCTCGTTCTGCGCATCGAAGCCGAAGGTCTCGGACTTGTTTTCGAGCACCTTGCCAACCGCGATCGAGCCCTCGACGCCGGCGTTCTCGGCGATCTGACGGGCCGGTGCTTCCAGCGCCTTCAGCACGATGTTGATGCCGGCCTGAACGTCGGCGTTGTCGCTCGTGATCCTGCCGACCGCCTTCTTGGCGCGCAGCAAGGCGGTGCCACCGCCCGGCACGATGCCTTCCTGGACCGCGGCCCGCGTCGCGTTCAGCGCATCCTCCACACGGTCCTTCTTTTCCTTGACCTCGATCTCAGTCGCGCCGCCGACGCGGATCACCGCGACGCCGCCGGCGAGCTTGGCAAGGCGCTCCTGCAGCTTCTCGCGGTCGTAGTCGGAGGTGGTCTCCTCGATCTGCGCCTTGATCTGGCCGACCCGGGCGTCGATCTCCTTCTTCTTGCCGGCGCCGTTAACGATGGTCGTGTTCTCCTTGTCGATCACGACCTTCTTGGCGCGGCCCAGCATGTTGACACTGACGTTCTCGAGCTTGATGCCGAGCTCCTCGGAGATCAGCTGGCCGCCGGTCAGGATCGCGATGTCTTCCAGCATCGCCTTGCGGCGATCGCCGAAGCCCGGCGCCTTTACCGCAGCAACCTTCAGGCCGCCGCGCAGACGGTTGACGACCAGGGTCGCGAGCGCCTCGCCCTCGACGTCCTCGGCGACGATCAGCAGCGGACGGCCGGACTGAACCACCGCCTCGAGCACGGGCAGCAGCGCCTGCAGGCCGGACAGCTTGCTCTCGTGCAGCAGGATATAGGCGTCCTCGAGCTCGGCGGTCATCTTCTCGGCGTTGGTGATGAAGTACGGCGACAGGTAGCCGCGGTCGAACTTCATGCCCTCGACGATGTCGACCTCGGTCTCCAGCGACTTGTTCTCCTCGACGGTGATGACGCCTTCGTTGCCGACCTTCTGCATCGCCTGGGCGATCATCTTGCCGATGGCGGCGTCGCCGTTGGCGGAAATCGTGCCGACCTGGGCGACCTCGGAGGAGGAGGCGACCGGCTTGGCGCGCTTCTCCAGGTCCTTCACCACCGCACTGACGGCGATGTCGATGCCGCGCTTCAGATCCATGGGGTTCATGCCGGCCGCGACCGACTTCGCGCCCTCGCGGACAATGGCCTGCGCGAGCACGGTTGCCGTGGTAGTGCCGTCACCGGCGGTATCGTTGGTCTTGGAGGCTACCTCGCGCAACATCTGCGCGCCCATGTTCTCGAACTTGTCGTCAAGCTCGATTTCCTTGGCGACGGTCACGCCATCCTTGGTGATGCGGGGTGCACCGAACGACTTGTCGATCACGACATTGCGGCCCTTCGGCCCGAGCGTGACCTTCACGGCATTGGCGAGAATATCGACGCCGCGCAGCATGCGATCGCGCGCGTCGCCGGAAAACTTGACGTCTTTGGAGGCCATGGGATTTCCCTTGCTATGAATATCTCATCAGCTGCGCGCGGCGTGGCGCGCAAGCTTTGCGACTGCAGTTGGTTTGATAAGGTGCGCCCGGAGACCGCCGCTTGAGGCGGTGGCGCAACCGGGCTGCGCCACTCTGGTGCGGATCAGGTCAGGACACCCATGATGTCGGACTCCTTCATGATCAGGAGTTCCTCGCCATCGAGCTTCACCTCGGTGCCGGACCACTTGCCGAACAACACCTTGTCGCCGGCCTTGATGTCCATCGGAATGAGCTTGCCGGTTTCATCGCGGCCGCCGGGACCCACAGCGACCACCTCACCCTGAGAGGGCTTCTCCTTGGCGGTGTCCGGGATGATGATGCCGCCTTTGGTCTTCTCGTCAGCTTCAATCCGCTTGACGACGACACGGTCGTGCAGCGGACGGAATTTCGTCTTGGCCATTGGATCCTCACTGTTGGGCTACGATGGAAACAATAAGACGCCACCCGGCGATGCGGAGCCTGGGTGGCGTAGCAATCTCCCCTCAAGAGTGCTAATTCGGGGCGGGAGATATGGCCATCGGCAGTTGCTGTCAAGCAATAGCCGCTTAAGGCCTTGGTGACGACGATATTGGATGATCAGAAACGGCCGCGTCGTCGTGGAATGGGTACGTCGATTGAATTTGTGGGATTGACGCTTGCCTCGGGGAAGGCAAACCGTCCAAGTTAGTGGTCCGGGGACCAGAGAATGAAACGTTCAAGTTTGCGTGCCGCCGGTCACGTCGGCATTGTCACGATCGTTGCAGGCTTGCTTTCGGGCTGCGGCAGCATGAGCCTCGGCAACTTCGGCCTTGGAGGTGGCGGGCCGACACCGCCGCCGCAGGACGCAGGCCCCGGACCCGAGATGCCCGGGACCATCCGTTCCGATGAAATCGTCGGGCGCTGGGGCCTCGCCTCATTTCACAAGCCGGACGACCAGAAGCGGACCGAAGCCGCGGCGCGCAACCAGTGCAAGCAGCCTTACATCATCAATTCCGGTCCGACCGGTGGCGTGGTCATGCATCTCGCCGACGAGGCGCAGCCGACCGAATTGAGGATCAAGGGCAGCCCGGGCGGCAAAAACTTCATTGGCCCACCGGGGCCGGCCGGCGGTGAGAAGGATCGCGAGGTCGTCTCGTTCGACGGGCGGGTAATGGTCACCCGCTTTATCGATCCGGATGCCGCCGCGCGCTATGGCACCATGGTTTACGTACGTTGCGGGCCGCGCGCATAAGGCCGGCGGCACAGGCTTGGATAGCTGATTTCGTCAGGAATTGGAGGAAACAGCGGCTTCCGTCTGGGAAGCCGCGTTCGGTCACTCGAACAGCGCGTCGATGTCGTTCTGCGATGCGTGGCCTTCGTCGTTCATGCCCTTCGGACCGTTAAGCAGCCGGGCGTCGCCCACCCGGTCATCGACGATGGCCGGCGTGTGCTTCTTGATCGCGTCGACGCCGCCCCAGATGTCCATCATGACGTTGATGTGGTTCTCGATGAAGCGCATCGTGGTCATGACCTTGCTGATGCGCTGCCCCGTGAGATCCTGGAAGTTGCAGGCCTCATAGATCGTGACCACGCGCTCCTGGATATCCTGGCTGAAGCGCTCCTGCAGGTCCGGCGACTTGGTCTTCGCAATCGAGCTTGCGGCTTCGTCGATGGCTTCGGCCGCCTCGAGAATTTGCTGCGTCGCTTCTTCGGTGCCGCCAACCACGGCGCCGAGCTCGCCGGTCATCTTGGCCATTTCGGCGTTATCGAAGCTTCGGCCATGCAGCAGCGCAATCTCCTGCTTGGTCTTGTTGATCGCGTGATGGATGAGGTCGAGCTCGACCTTCAGCTTTTCGCACTGCTCGATCTGGGCGCGATAGGAATCAAGCATCGCTGCCCCGTTCGCCGCGGGCGCCTCGTTCGGCTCCTCCACAGCTGCAGCGCCGGCCGGCCGGCCCATCTGCTCGCGAATGGCGCGAAGTTCGGACATGATCTCGCGATGATACGGCATGACTTCGCCGTCGGACATTTCCGGCATGGTGGCGCCGTCGGTCCTGAATTCCTCGATCCGAAAACGCTTGCGCTGAACGGGCATTTGCACTCCCCCCACTTGACGTCGAATGTTTTAAACTCGCGTGTTTTAACATCGGGTTCACGCCGGAACCTCGCTGCGAACACAGCGCCTTGACGGCGCGGCCTCGGACACGCGCCGTTAACCATGACGCTGGCCCGTTCACTCAAAATAAACGCTATCGGCAAGATCGACTGCGAGCTGAAGGTGTGGTGAATCAAAACGGCGGTTTCGTTTACCAAACCGATGCGTTTTCGATTTCTACTGCCAAGCGCGCAACCGATGTCGGTGACTGCGCTGAAATCCAACGACGCCTGGTAACGAGTACGTCGATGCCCCAAAAACTTCTCCTCGCACTCGCCACGAGTGCGCCCGCTCTCTTCATGATTTCGTCAGCCCATGGTCAGGCGGCGCCGCCGCCGACGATCTATGCCGAACGTCAGGTTCAGCAGACGCCGACCCAAACGGCTTACTATCGCCAGACCAGTCCCGGTGGTGGCGGCCTGCTGGAATTCCTGTTCAGCGGCGTGCAGCAGCCGCAATCCTACGATCAGCAGCGGTACTATCGGCCGCAACCGCAGGATCAGCCGGGCGCACTGCCGCCGGTGCAGCCTGAGCAACAACTGGCCTACGAGCCGGCGACGCCGGCGCGTCCGGCGATGGATCCGAAGTTCGAGAAGCGCGAGGTCGAATATCAAAGCAGCGAGCCGGTCGGCACCGTCGTGATCGATACGCCGTCGAAGTTTCTCTACCTCGTCGAGGGCAATGGTCGCGCGCTACGGTACGGCATCGGCGTCGGCAAGCCTGGCTTCGAATGGGCAGGGGTCAAGCACGTCTCGATGAAGCGAGAGTGGCCCGACTGGACGCCGCCATCGGAGATGCTGCAACGCCGCCCCGATTTGCCCCGGCACATGGAAGGTGGACCAGACAATCCGCTCGGCGCGCGTGCGATGTATCTCGGTTCGTCGCTTTACCGCATCCACGGTTCGAATGAGCCCTGGACGATCGGCACTGCGGTGTCATCAGGCTGCATCCGCATGCGCAACGAAGACGTCATCGATCTCTATGGTCGCGTGAAGGTCGGCGCCAAGGTGATTGTCAGTTAACGCGCTTCATTCAGCAGATTGCGTCTGAAACCCACACCTTCAAGACGCTTGCTCGCCGCCGGAGGCATGCCCGCCTCCGGCGGTGTTGTTTTGACTATTCGCGAATTCCGTTCCCTGAGCGATACTGCTGTGTCATGACCTCTGCCGCAAATCCACTGTACCAGGTCTCGATCTGGCTCCTGCCCGTGCTGCTCGCCATCACGTTTCACGAGGGCGCACATGCGCTCGTCGCCAGGCTTCGCGGCGACGATACGGCCTCGCAGCTTGGTCGCGTGACGCTCAATCCGCTGAAACACATCGACCCGTTCGGCACGGTCTTGTTGCCAGGCCTGCTGCTTCTGGTACGGGCTCCGTTCCTGTTTGGCTATGCAAAGCCGGTTCCGGTGAATGTGCGAAAGCTCTATCACCCGCGGATCGATGGAATGCTGGTGGCGGCCGCGGGTCCTGCGATGAATCTCGCGCTGGCGTTCGCCGCTGCCGTTGCACTTCACGCCGTTCCGCTGGCGCCGGCTACGGCCGGAGAGTGGCTGGAGGCCAATCTCGACAACGCGATCATTCTCAACGTCGGTCTCGCGCTGTTCAACCTGATCCCATTGCCGCCGCTCGACGGCGGCCGCATCCTGACGGGACTTTTGCCACGTCCGCTGGCGATGCCATATTCGCGGCTCGAGCCCTACGGCATGACAATCCTGATTGGGCTGCTGTTGCTGCTGCCGATTCTTGGGCGCCAGCTCGGGCTCAATCTCGACGTCGTGACCTGGATTCTCGCTCGTGGTGCCAACGCGATCATCGATGCGATCATGACCGTGACCGGAAACGTCTGATCGCGGTCTCGCAGCGCGCCGCATCGCCGATCGCGACCGACAGTCATGCAAGGTGTCGAGTGGTGTCGGTCACACGCCGGCTCTAACATGCAATCAACGTCGTCGAGGAAGCGAACAATAAGAAGGGCCTAGGAGATGGGTGCGGCAGCCAAATATCCCGAAATCGAGCCGGTCAAAGGCTTCAAGTACAACGAACGCGTGTTCGTGGTCGATCGCGCCGAGGAGGCGCGGCTGCTCGGGCACTGCCACATCGACGTCGCATTGTTCGGCGGCAACATCGATCCTTCGGCGTTCATTTCGCTGGCGATTCAGGAAGGTGTCCGCAACGGGATTTCCGCTAATGGCGGCGTCAACATGGTGCAGGGCATCACCCAGCATCGTCCGCTGCGCCTTGGCGAGGAGATCGTCGTTACCGGCGAAATTCTTGCCGTCGAAGAGGCGCCGCGCGGCCGCGTCACCACCAGCGAGACCTGGTTCGCCAACAAGCACGGCGAGCGTGCGATCACGGCGTTTCGTCGGTCGCTGAAGACCGATCCGACGAAAGAGGCGGATCCGACCCTGCGCGGCGCCGGCGAACGGCCGGCGGCCGTCGTCACTGACGTGACGCGGCTGAAGGACATCGGCCACTTCACGCTCAATCCGGACGACGTGAAGGGCTATGGCGCCAACACCACGAACTACATCCACACCGAGCCGGAAGCTGCGCGTCGCGCCGGCTATCGTGCGCCGATTATCGGCGGCGGACAGGGTGTGCGTTATTTGACCGCCGCGATCTGGCGCAAGTTCAACCCGACCACGATCGACATGGACATCTATTTCCGCCGCCCGCTGTTCTGGGACGATTCATTCGAGGTGCGGGTCGATGATGACGGCGGCAAATGGCGATCGATCTGTCTCGCCAAGGGCGAAAAGATCGCGACCGAGGCGCGGCTCAAGCAAATCGGCTGAGCCGCAATCGATTAGGCGACGTCGCTGTCGCCGGAGTTGAAGCCGTCGCTGTCGCCGTCGAAATCATCGTCGTCATTGCCGCTAAAATCATCGTCATTCGACGCCTGATCGAACAGGCCTTGACGCGAGCTGTCGTGGTCACGATCGCCGCGGCCGATGTCATCGATGCCGGCATCGTGCGCGAGCGTGCTGTTGGATTGGTCCGTCCAGGGCGCCCGGTTGTCTGATCCGAGCGCGCTTGAATCGGCGAACGCCTGATGACCGCCCATCAGGTTGCGGATGCCACCCATCAACAGCGAGCCGCCGATCACGCCAGCGGCGGCCGCCGCGGCCGTGCCGAGGAACGAGCCGCCGCCACTGGAAGCGGCCGAGCCGTAAGGCGCACCGTAGCCATAACCGGGTCCGCCGGCGTAGCGTGGATCGGCTTGGGCGTTGACCTGACCGCTGTTCCAGATTGGTCGTGTCGGATCCGATCGCGGCGCGTCCTGCGGTCGTATGTTGGGCACAGAACCGCGGTTTTGCTGGGAGCCGAACAGCGCGTCGCGCATGTTGTCGAGAAAGCCGCCGCCGGATTGCGCCTGCGGACGCAGTTGCGCTTCCAGTTCCTCGATGTGTGCATTGGCGCGCCTCAAGGCTTCGTCTTGCACCAGCGCGGTCTGCACCAGTGCATAAGCCGCATTCGGCGCGCGCCGCAGCCCGTCGCGAATGGCCGCTTCCGCGTCCGCGTCGCGCGGGGCCGACTCGAGTTTACTCAGGCGATCGAACAACTCGTCGATCAGCTGGCGTTCTTGTGCGTTCATGAATGATCCCTCCATGCGGCGTGGCAGATGTAGGGATGGTTGACGACCTGCAAAGGCCGGGTGCGGCAAACCGCGCAAGGCCTGACCAAAATTTAATGTTAGCTAGACAAAACAAAATTGCGTGCGGCCAGCAACTCCGGCAACGCCGCGCTGGCGAGGAACTCGTATTCGCGCTCGCGCTGTTTGGTGAGCGGGTCGAGCGAAACCAATACCTCGTCGACGAAACCTGGATGGCACATGACAAGCCCGCCCTCCGGCAGCCCCTCCAGGAATTTTTCGAACAAATCGGCGAAATCGGGCTCCCTGGTGAAATCGTAGGCGCCGGCGAAGGCGGGATTGAACGCCACGCCGCCCTTTGCGGCGCGCTTGCGAAGGCCCGCGCTCAGCATGTCGAGCGTGGCCGACTTCACATCAGTGGCCGATCGCTTTGTGCCGGCAACCCGGCCGCACTGCCGGATCCAGGCGGCCGGCGCAGCGTCTGCCACTGCGTCAAGAAATGCATCGCGCACCTGCGGAAAGGCTTGCACGTGCTGGTGGCCGTCGACGTAGTCGGGCGGCCGTCCAAACATCCGCGCAAACGCCGCAAGCTGCGCGGAAATTTCACCCCGCAGCATCTCGCGATCGAGCCGCCGCAGCAGGCTCGCGCCGAGCAGGCGCGACAGCGGCAGGAAGGTGTCGTTCTGCAGGTGTCGGAAATGCAAGGTCAATGGTCGGAACGGCGCGGTCAGCGTCAGGTGCAAGCCGATCTGGCAGTTGGCGTTGCGCGCCACCTCCTGCAGGGCCGAGGTTGATGCCCGATCGAAGGCCGGTGCCACGGTCATCACCGATGTCGCATTGACCCGCCCGCGTCCGATCAGGTCGAGGATAGCCCTGTTGACGCCCGGGCTCAGGCCGTAATCATCAGCACAGACGACGATCCGCCGCGGAGCGGGGGAATTCATTCGGCGGCTGTCCTTGCAGTTTCGCTCGGTGCTGCCTCAGGCGTCGCCTGGACGTCCTTGATCGCGCGCTCGGCGACGAAATAGATCGGACGTTGCTTCAGCTCGGACAGGATCTTGCCGATGTATTCGCCGACGATTCCGATCATGAGGAGCTGCACGCCGCCGATCGTCATCACGCCGACAATGAGCGATGCATAACCGGGCGTGGTTTTGCCATCGACCAGGGTCTCCCACAGGATCGACAGGCCGAACAGGAACGACGCGAGCGCCAGCAGTGCGCCGAGCAGACTAGCCACCCGCAGCGGCGCAACCGAAAACGACGTCAACCCCTCGATCGAGAGGCCGATCAGGCGCGCCGCCGAGAACGACGTGCTGCCGTGGGCGCGCGGATCGGGCTCATAGTCGACACGCTTCTGGCGGAACCCGATCCAGCTCGCGAGCCCCTTGAAGAAGCGGTTGCGCTCCGGCAGCTGCCGAAGGGCGGCCGCTGCACGCGGCGACAGCAGGCGGAAGTCGCTGGCGTCGGCCGGAATCTTCGCGCGCGCGCCCCAGTTCATCAGCATGTAAAAGCCGAGCGCTGACAGCCGGCGCAGCGCCGGCTCGTTCTTGCGATGGGCCTTTGCGGTATAGACAACGTCGTAGCCGTCGCGAATCCAGTAACCGACAAGGGTCTCGACCAGATCAGGCGGATGCTGGCCGTCGCCGTCCATGAACAGCACCGCGCCGCGACGGGCGTGATCCAGCCCGGCCATCAGGGCAGCCTCCTTGCCGAAGTTGCGCGACAGCGAGACCACCTGCACGTCCACCGACTTGCTCGGCAGTCGCGTCGCCACGGCAAGCGTGTCGTCGGTCGAGCCGTCATCGACGTAGACAATCTCGGTCCGGAGCCCGAACGAGTCCTTTAGCCGGCGACCCAGGGCATCGAGGCGGTCGTGCAGCCGCGGCAGCCCTGCGGCTTCGTTGAGCATGGGCACGACGATCGACAAGCCCAGTCGCGCCGCCGCACCAGTGGCTTCGGTCGACAGGTCGGAAACGTCTGCACCCAGCATCATTCGGGTGATCTCAATCTCGGTTCCAGCATAGTGCATGCGCAATATATGGGAATGTGGCGGGGCGTCGCCATCCTCCTTGAGTTGCGCATGTCGACGTCTCGCGGCGCACTATCGATTCAGCGCGGCTTCAAGCTTGGCAAACAGCGGGTTGGCGCGGTCGAACACATAGTCGAGCGACGCGACCGAAACGGTTTCCGCACCGTGCCTCCTCAGGAAGCTGGCAAGCCCGTAAAGCTCGCCCGGTGGGCAGTGCAGCGTAACCATGCCGGACGAGGTCGGGCCGCCGAACGGTGATACCACGCCGAAGGCTTCCCTGGCCTCGGCGAGCAGGGCTTCGGTGAGGCCGGCGAAACGGGTGCGCACCTCTTTGTAGGCGGTGGCGCGGGCGCGCGCGGCGATGTGGTCGAGTATGACGCGCGCGGTTTCCCGGGTCTCGGCCGACCACTCCACACCACGCGAGGCAACCAGGTTGGCCTGACTGCGCAGGATCAGGCCGTCGTCGAGAACTTTTAGCCCGTTGGCTGCGAGCGTCGCGCCAGTCGTCGTGATGTCGACGATCAGTTCGGCGGTCCCGGCGGCCGGCGCACCTTCGGTCGCGCCCGTGCTCTCGACGATGCGGTAGTCGAGGATGCCGTGGCGGGCAAAGAAGTCGCGAGTCAGGTTGATGTATTTGGTCGCCACCCGCATGCGTCGATTGTGCTGGGCGCGAAACTCGGTGGTGACGTCGTCGAGATCGGCCATGGTGCGCACGTCGATCCAGGCTTGCGGCACCGCGACCACGACGTTGGCGAAGCTGAAACCGAGCGGCTCAAGCAGCACGACCTTGCTGTCGGCCCCTTGGATATCGCGGATCAAATCCTCGCCGGTGACGCCGAGATGCACCGCGCCACGCACCAGTTGCGACGCGATCTCGCTTGCGGACAGATAGGCGATCTCGATGCCATCGATGCCGCTGATGCTGCCGCGATATTCGCGGACACCGCGCGGCTTGACCATCGCAAGTCCCGCTTCGGCAAAAAAATCATCGGCGCTTTCCTGCATCCGCCCCTTGGACGGCACGGCGAGCACGAGCGGCGAGGTCATGACGCGTCCCCCGCCTGCGCCAGCGTCTCGATCCACACCGAGAAGCCGACCGCCGGAATCGGCTGGCGCGAGCCGAGCCGCGTCATCAGTCCGTCGTAGCGGCCGCCGGCGACCAGCGGCTCCGCGCCGTTGTTCTTGGCCTGCAGCTCGAACTCGAAGCCGGTGTAGTAGTCCACGCCGCGGCCGAAGGCGGTAGCAAACCGCATCGCCCCGGTATCGAGGCCGCGCGCCGCCATGAAGCCGATGCGGCTTTCGAACTGGTCGATCGCGCGGCTGATGTCGATCCGTGTATCGGCGACGAGTTCGCGCAGCTTGGCGAGGGCCGCATCCGGTTCCCCCGAGATTGCCAGGTAGCGCTCGATCAGGACCGCTGTCTCGCCCGGCAATGACGCCGCGAGGGTCGACTGTTCGAGAAAGCGGTCGGCGATCTCGGCGGTGGAGCGGCCGCCGACATTGGTTGCGCCTGCAATCGACATGAGGTCGGCGACCATGGCGAGCGCCGCCTTGCGGTCGGAGCCGGCGAGCGCCGATAGCACGCCCTGATAGTCCGGCCGTGTGCCCTTGGTCTGCAGGGTCAGACGCTCGAGGTCCTGCGCCACGCTGACCTTGCGGTTGAAGTCCTTGATCAAGCGACGGCGCCAGACCGGCGCGAGCTTGAGCGCGTCGAGCAGCGCCGCGAACAACGCGACGTCGCCGATGCGAACGTCGACATCGAACACCTTGAAAGCGCCGGTCGCTTCGAGTGCGAGCGCCAGCATCTCGGCGTCGGCCGCCGCATAGTCGTGCCGGCCAAACAATTCGACGCCTGCCTGGAGGAATTCGCTCGGCTTGCTGCCGCGATAGCGGAACACGGGGCCGAGGTAGCAAAAGCCCGCCGGCTGCCCTGCCCGGATCGAGGCCAGGTATTCGCGCGCCACCGGGATGGTCAGGTCAGGGCGCAGGCAAAGCTCGTCGCCCGACGCATCGGTGGTCAGGTAGAGGCTTTTGCGGATGTCCTCGCCGGATAGGTCGAGAAACGGTTCGGCCGGCTGCAGGATCGCAGGGCGGGCCGGCAGGTAGCCGGCGGACGCGAAAGACGCCAGCAAGCCTTCGGCCCTGGAAAAAGGGCCAGTCGCAAGGGATGCGGCGGGATCATCCATAACAAGCTGTCCGACGGGCTGACGCAGCAAAAGTCGCGGCGCTTTAGCACGGCAACTCAGAGGTTTCGACCCGCTTTGGCGATCTGCCTTAATGAGACTCAGGCCGAAAATGGCCTCAAGAGGCGCGCTTTGCCTGGTCGCCGCGTAAGGAGGGGCCAAAAGTCGCTTCGATCAGGGCCAGTGCCGCCACCCCTGCCGTGTCGGCCCGCAGAATTCGGGGGCCAAGCGAGAGGCGGACAATACTCGGCTGTTCCAGGAGCGCACGTCGTTCGGCCTCGGCAAAGCCCCCCTCCGGCCCGATCAGCACATCGATGCCGTCACGGACCTTCGCTGATTTCAGCGTCGCGATCGGGTCGGTCTCATCGGCATTCTCATCGCAAAAGATGAGTAGGCGGCTCGATCCGCGGCTTGCCAGGAACCGGGCAAGTGGCATCGGTTCGGCAACCTCGGCGATGTTCAAGATGCCGCACTGCTCGGCGGCTTCGATCACGTTGGCGCGCATCCTCTCGACGTTCACCCGGCTCACCTGGGTGTGCTGGGTGATCACAGGCAGCAGTGAAGATGCGCCCATTTCGACGGCCTTTTGCACGATGTAGTCGAGCCGGGCATGTTTCAGCGGCGCAAATGCGTAGCGAATGTCCGCGGCGCGATGCTGGGGGCGTGCCTGCTCCGCCAGTTGTAGCGCTGGACGCTTCCCCGGACCAATTGTCGCCGCCCACTCGCCGTGGTGGCCGTTGAACACCAGCACCCGATCGCCTGGGCTGAGCCGCAGGACATTGGTCAGGTAGTTCGCTTGATTGCGATCAAGATCAAGCGCCGCGTGGGCCTCGAGCGGCCGGTCGACGAAGAGGCGGGGCGTGCGGAAATCAATGCGGGGCATAGGGGTGGCGGGGAGCGAATTGACGGACTATTTGGACCCGATGCTAGCAGTTTTGGGGAGCCAGCGCGGCGTTGCGCCGCGTTGCTGCCGAAATCGTCGGGTTGTTAAGCCTCGTCCTGGATCGTAAAAGCGTGATCTGCAGAGGGAAATCATCTTGATCGCACGAGGGCTCCTGGTCCCGGTGGTGCTGACGGCGCTTGCTGCGCCGATTGGAGCCGCATGGGCGCAAAGCCCGTTCCCGCCGGTGTCGGGTGGTGCGCAGCCGAGCAGCAGTTCGCCGTTCCCGGCTGTGAAGGGACCGTCGGGCCCCGCATCGTCATCCCCAGGCGGTTCCTCGCAGTCATCGTCATTTCCGGCGGTGAGCGGCTCGGGGTCGCAATTTCCGTCGGTCAATGGCACCCGCGCATCCTTGCCGTCGAGCACGCTCCCGCCGCCGGCGGAGTTGGCACCGGCAGGTCCCGGCTTTGGCGCTGCGCCGCCGCAAGGCGGCGGTGCTGCGCCGAACGCTGAGTGCATGCATCAGGTTGAGCCGCTGCGCGACGAGGTCCAGCGCCGCGCCAAGCTGGTGCAGGAGGTGAGCAAGCGCCACGGAACGCCGCAAGAGGCGTGCAAGCTGATCGGCGAGTTCTCGCAAGCCGAGCTACGCTTCCTGAATTTCGTGACGGCCAAGCAGACCGCGTGCGGGATCCCGGCCGAGATCCCGAAGCAGATGAAAGTGGCGCACGGCCACACCGAACAGATGCACAAGCAGGTGTGCGGCATGGCAAATACGCCGCAGGCGTCCGCCGGACCGAGTTCAGCGACGTGATCGGCTCGCCCAGCATCTCCGAGGAGGCACCGGTGAAGCGCAAAGGCGGCAGCACGTTTGACACCTTGAACGGCAACGTGTTGAGCCGCTGAGGAGGCTTGATGCGCGAAGCGTCGGGCCGCGTTGCCGATTCGACAGGCAATTGGGTCGACTCGCTGGCGCCGATGCGATTGCGCCCCTATCTGCGGCTCTCCCGTTTTGACCGGCCGATCGGCTCATGGCTTCTGCTGCTGCCATGCTGGTGGTCCGCCGCGCTGGCCGCAGGTGTGACGGGCGACGTGCAGCACCTGCCGCGCTATCTCGTCCTGTTCTTCATCGGCGCCTTTGTCATGCGCGGCGCCGGCTGCACCTGGAACGACATTAGCGACCGCGATCTCGACGCCAAGGTCGAGCGCACGCGCTCGCGGCCGATTCCATCAGGCCAGCTCAGTGTTCGCAGCGCCTACGTGTTCCTCCTCCTGCAGGCGCTGGTCGGCCTCATCGTGCTGCTGCAGCTCAATCGTTTTGCCGTGTTCACAGGCATCGCATCGCTCGCGGTCGTCGCGATCTATCCCTTTATGAAGCGCATCATCTACTGGCCGCAGATCGTACTTGGGCTGGCGTTCTCCTGGGGCGCGTTGATGGGATTTGCCGCGACCTCGGCGCACCTCGGCGCGCCGGCGCTGCTGCTTTACGCCGGTTCGATCGCCTGGGTGATCGGTTATGACACCATCTACGCCCACCAGGATCGCGAGGACGATGCGCTGATCGGCGTGAAGTCGACCGCGCTGTTGTTCGGGCGGCAGACGCGGCTTGCGCTCGCGCTGTTTTATTGTCTTGCGGTCGTTTTGATCGCGGGGGCTCTATGGACCGCCGGCGCCGGCTGGCTCTCGTTTGCCGGACTTGTCGCGTTTGCCGTCCATCTCGTCTGGCAGGTGGCATCGATCGACATCAACGATTCCGCACTATGCCAGCGGATGTTCTGGTCGAATCGCGATGCGGGGCTGTTGCTGTTCGCAGGCCTGCTGCTCGATGCGGTACACCGTGCCGGTGTGATCTGAGCTGCAAACGTCGCTTAACTTCGTGCGATGATCTCACGCTCGCCGCGATAGACGTCCATCCCAGCAAAGTCACGCCCGACGCGCCGCCGCATCAGGATCGAAGGCCGGCGCGCGCGAATGGCATTGCGGCGGCGGCGGCGCGGTGCCGGCCGGATCGGCCTGGTCTCGTCGAGTTGCGGAAGCGCGAAGGTTTCAGACCAGTGCTGCCATGCGACGCCGATCGCATCGCTCTCGTCGTTGCTTGTGAGCGGTACCGACAGCGAGGGGTCACGGTGCTTGAGGACGACGATCGCCGCGCCGTCGATCGTGCGCAGCGCGACGCCAAGAAAATCAGAGATGCGGATGTTGATGGCCATCCGCATGCCGCGCACCGAACGGCGCAGCACGACATGATCGCGCGCGATTTCGACATGACGCAGACCGCCATCGGCCCGCGCGTCGCACGCTTCGAAACTCAAAGGAAGAGAGAGAGGGTCGAGCCGCACAGCGCGGCTCGACCCGGCGGATGGTCCGCCGTTTCCGTTTTGACGCCTCACGGCTTTGTCTCCCCGCCGGGATTATGTTCCCGGTCGATGTGCGAGACTTTCGCAGAGCCGCAGCGAAAACCGCTTAAAAAGGCTGGTTAAGGATCGGTACCCCGCCACTCAATCGCCGACATGATTGACGAGACCTTGCCCCCGGCTCGAAAATCGAGTTTAAGCGCTTGAAACCGGCCCGGAATCGGCACATTTGAGCGGTTGGCGGCCTCTGATCCCGCTCGCTCTCCATTCCAACAGGATAAATTTTGTGTCTCCTCAACAGGCCGCAGTCTCCCGTTCCTCTGCAAATCCCGCCGCTGGTCTGCTCGATCAGTCGGCGCTGACCGATCTTGCGCAGCGTCTGGTCGAGGCGGCCAAACGCGCCGGCGCTGATGCAGCTGACGCCGTCGCGGTGCGCGGCGTCGCGCAATCGATCGAAATTCGCGACGGCAACGTGGAAGAGTTGGAGCGTTCCGAAGGCGACGACGTGGGCCTGCGCGTCCTCGTCGGACGCCGTCAGGCAGTCGTCTCGTCGAATGATCGGGCCGCCGATGCCAAGACCCTTGCTGAGCGCGCGGTCGCGATGGCGCGCGTCGCGCCAGACGATGAGTTTGCAGGTCTCGCCGATCCGGCGCTGTTGGCGAAGAGCATCCCCGATCTTGATCTGCTCGATCCCAACATGCCTGGTGTCGACGAACTCGAGCGGCGCGCGCGCGCGGCCGAGCAGGCGGCGCTCGCGGTGAAGGGCGTCAGCAAATCGGGCGGCGCGTCCGCATCGACTGGCATTGGCGGCATGGTGCTGGTCACCTCGACAGGCTTCTGTGGCTCATATCTCCGCTCCAGCCACGGCGTGTCGATGACCGCTATCGCCGGCCAGGGCACCGGCATGGAGCGCGATTACGATTTTTCCTCGGCGCTGCATGGGGCCGATCTCGCGTCTCCTGATGGCGTCGGCCGCAAGGCGGCCGAGCGCGCCATCGCCCGCGTCAACCCGCGCAAGGTCGCGACCTGCAAGGTGCCCGTGGTGTTCGAGCCACGCGTTGCGGGCTCCCTGATCGGTCATTTGATCGGTGCGATCAATGGTGCCTCGATCGCGCGCAAGACCAGCTTCCTGAAAGACAAGCTCGGCGCAAAACTGTTCAAGGACAATATCCGCATCGTCGACGATCCCCTGCGCAAGCGCGGCCTGCGCTCGCAGCCCTTCGACGCCGAGGGTGTGGCAGTGAAGCCGATGAGCTTCATCGACGGCGGCGTACTGACATCGTGGGTTCTCGATTCGGCGACGGGCCGCGAACTCGGCCTTGCCACCAACGGGCACGCCCATCGCGGCGTGTCGTCATCTCCATCGCCGGGCTCCTATAATCTTCATATGGAGCCGGGTCAGGATAGTCCCGAGGCGCTGATCTCCGACATCAAGGAAGGGTTCTACGTCACCGACCTGATCGGCAGTGGGGTCAACGGTGTGACCGGCGATTACAGCCGCGGCGCCAGCGGGTTCTGGATCGAAAACGGAAAAATCGGCTATCCGGTCAGCGAAGTCACGATCGCGGGTCACCTGTTCGACATCTTCAAGTCGCTGACACCCGCCAACGATTTGACGTTTCGTTACGGTTTGGATTCCCCGACTGTGCGGATCGAAAGCTTGACCGTTGCCGGTCGCTGATTCCGATCTCGCGCGCGACAGCGCATTGTTGACCAACGCAGTGCGCGAGGCGGGCGCACTTGCGCTTCGCATGTTCAAGACCGAGCTCAGGCAATGGATCAAGGGCAAGTCATCGCCGGTGTCGGAGGCCGACGTCGCGGTCGACGAATTGCTCAAGGACCGCTTGCGGTCCGGTGCGCCTGATTATGGCTGGCTCTCGGAAGAGACCGCCGATGATGGGACACGGCTCGAGCGGCGACGGGTCTGGATCGTCGATCCGATCGACGGCACGCGAGCCTATCTCGCCGGCCGCGACGACTGGTCGGTGAGCGCGGCGCTGGTGGAGGACGGGCAGCCGCTGTTCGGTGTGGTGTTCGCACCGGTGACGGAGGAATTCTTCTTCGCAAGCCGCGGGCAGGGCGCTGAGCGCAATGGCGAGCGCATTGCGGTCGCGCCAGGGGAGTCATTCGACGTGAACAGGATGTCGGGCCCGAAATTCCTGCTCGACCGCGTGCGCGGTACGCCGTCGGAAGAAGCCTACTCGAAGATCGGTTCGCTGGCGCTGCGACTGAGCCGCGTCGCCGAGGGTCGGCTCGATGCAGCCTTTGCCGGCGGTAACAGCCGCGACTGGGATCTTGCCGCCGCGCATTTGCTCGTCGGCGAGGCGGGCGGCGCGATGACAACTTTGCAGGGCGATGGACTGGTCTTCAACCGACCGGAGGTCGCCCATCAGGTCCTGGTGGCGGCCGGCCATGACCGACACTCGCGGCTGCTGCAGGTCTTCAAACAGGACTGAAAGTCAACACGGTTGCGGCGAATTTCGTCGCTTGACGCAAGCCTTCGTTTTAAGGATATGGTCGATTTGCGTTTCGCCGGGCGCTAGTGCTTCTTTTGTGAAGACTAGGGGGATTCGTCCATGCCCGAACAGGCCTCACAGCAGCTGCTTCATCTCGTCTTCGGTGGCGAACTCACTGATCTGGACAGGGTCACGTTCAGGGATCTCGATAAGTTGGACATTGTCGGTATTTTTCCAAACTATGCATCGGCCTATGCGGCGTGGAAGGCGAAGTCCCAACAGACGGTCGACAACGCGCAGATTCGGTATTTCATCGTGCACATGCACCGTCTGCTCGATCCGGCGAGCGATCCGTCCTCAAAACACTGAACTATGCGCCTTCGTGATCTGACTCGCACTGGCTGGTTCCAGCGCGCTGCGGGTTTCGCCGCGGCCGAGTTCCTGCGTCTGGTGTGGTGGACCAATCGGTTCAAGCTCGACCCGCCCGATCTCTACGAGCGCGCCGAGGCGGACATGCCGTTGATCATTGCGTTCTGGCACGGTCAGCATTTCATGATGCCGTTCATGCGGCGCAACTATCCGTCCGCAGTCCTGATCTCGCGCCATCGCGACGGCGAAATCAATGCGATCGCTTGCAAACGGATGCACATCGAAACGATCCGCGGCTCGGGCTCTCATGGCAACGATTTCCACCGCAAGGGTGGCGTCGGCGCGTTCAAGAGCATGCTGCGCACGCTCGAGGTCGGCACCAACGTGGTGCTCACGGCTGACGTGCCGAAAGTGGCACGCAAGGCCGGGTTGGGAATCATCATGCTTGCACGCGAATCCGGTCGGCCTATTCTGCCGGTTGCGATCGCCACAAGCCGGTTCAAGCGGATGAACAACTGGGACCGTTCCGTCATTCATCTCCCGTTCGGCCGGGGCGTGATGGCAAGCGGCGCAACAATCTGCGTGCCGAAGAACGCGAGTGACGCCGATATGGAGCAGTTGAGGGTGCAGCTGCAGGAGCGGCTCAACGAGGTCGATCGGCGCGCCTATCGGCTTGTCGGCCGGGCCGAAGGCATCTGCGATGGTCAGTGACGTGCCGCTGCCGTTGCGTGCCTATCGCGCGTTGTCGGGTGCGTTGACGCCGCTTGCCGGTACCATCGCGCGCCAGCGGCTGAAGCGCGGCAAGGAGGACGGCGCGCGGCTCGACGAGCGCCGCGGCATCGCTCGTGTGACGCGGCCGCCGGGACCCCTGGTTTGGCTGCATGGTGCCAGTGTCGGCGAAGTGCTGGCCGGGGCGGCGCTGGTCGAGCGGCTGCGTGAGATGAACGTCGGGATTCTCGGTGACGTCGGGTACGGTGACGTCGGCGGCGATCATCGCCCAGCGTTTCCCGGCAGACGTGATCCACCAGTTCGTGCCGTATGATTTGCCGCGGTTCGTCGCGCGCTTCCTTGACTACTGGCAGCCGAGCCTCGGAATCTTCATGGAATCCGATCTCTGGCCCAACCTGATCATGTCGGCGTCGGACCGGCGCATCCCGTTGATCGTGGCCAATGGACGGATGTCGCAGCGCTCCTATCAGCGCTGGCGTGCCGCGCCTGCGACCATGGGCACGCTGATGAACCGCTTCGAGATGACTCTGGCGCAGTCCAGGGGTGACGCCGAGCGCTTCACGACGCTCGGCAGCCCGCACGTCTTCATGACCGGCAATCTCAAGTTCGACGTGCCGGCTCCGCCAGCGGACGCGATCAAGCTCGGTCAATTTCTCGCCGCCACCAAAGGCCGGCCGGTGGTCGTCGCCGCATCGACCCATCCCGGTGAAGAGGAGATGGTGCTCGACGCCCACCACAGGCTCGCCGGCCATTTCCCCAATCTGTTGACCATCATTGTACCGCGTCATCCGCAGCGCGGCGAAGGCATCGCCCATCTCGTGGCCGCCTCAGGCCTGCGTTCGACGCTGCGTTCCCGCGGCGCCATGCCGCAAGCTGACACCGACATCTATATCGCCGATACGCTCGGCGAGATCGGGCTGTTCTATCGCGCGGCACCGATCGTATTCATGGGCGGCTCGTTTGCGATGATCGGCGGGCACAATCCGATCGAGGCGATCAAGCTCGGTGCAGCCACCGTGCATGGCCCGCACGTCCATAACTGGGCCGAAATTTACTCGGCGCTGGATGATGCGGGCGGCGCCCGCCGCGCCGACGACAGCGAGATGCTGGTTGCTTCACTTGCGCACTGGCTCTCGCATCCGCAGGAGCGGCAGCTCGTGACGGGCCATGCGCACAAGGTGGTCGACGAGCTCGGCGGCGCGCTTGAGCGCACCATGGCGGCGCTTGCACCATACCTGCTGCAGTTGAGACTCGAGATCGGAGCCATTCGTGCGTGAGCCGAGCTTCTGGTGGCGGCCGCATTCATGGCCGTCGCTGGTGCTGGCACCGTTCGCCTGGGCCTATGGCGCCATCGCTGCAATCCGGTTGCGGCAGCAGGGCGCGCAAATCGGCATCCCCGTTATCTGCGTCGGCAACTACACCTTGGGTGGCGCCGGCAAGACGCCGACGGTGATCGCGCTGATCGAGCTGTTGCGCGCCGAGGGCCAGCATCCGTTCGTGCTGAGCCGCGGCTATCGCGGAACGCTCAAAGGACCCGTGCTGGTCGACGCAGCCAAGCACACTGCCGCCGAGGTTGGCGACGAGCCGTTGTTGCTCGCCGCGAGCGCGCCGGTCGTCGTCTCGACCGATCGCGTCGCCGGAGCAAGACTTGCGGCCGAGCGGGGTGCCAGCGTTGTTGTCATGGATGATGGTTTCCAGAATCCGTCGCTGGCAAAGCAGTTGTCGCTGGTCGTGATCGATGGCAAGCGCGGCCTTGGCAATGGCGCGGTGTTTCCGGCGGGACCGTTGCGTGCGCCGCTCGCCGATCAGCTTGAGCGGACCGATGCCCTCGTTGTCGTCGGTGACGGCTTGGCGGCAGACGATATTTCCTCCGCCGCGGCGCGCCGCAGCGGCACCGTGTTGCGCGCGCGCCTGGTCGCGGATCCGGCTGACGTCACCGTCCTAAAGGGCAAGTCCGTGCTGGCGTTCGCCGGTATCGGCGATCCGGAAAAGTTCTTTGCGACGTTGCGCGGCTGCGGCATCGAGATTGCGGCAACGAAAAGCTTTGCCGATCATCACGCCTATAGCCAGACTGAGCTGACGGCGCTGCAAGCGGAGGCCCTCCGGCATGGGGCAACGCTGGTCACGACGGCCAAGGATTTGGCGCGGCTTGGTGCAGCGGGAGCAGGCATCAGCGCGCTCAAGGTGGCGTTGGTGTTCGAGGATCAAGCGGCGCTGCGGCAGCTTGTTGCGCGCGCCATTGCCACCGTACCGTCCAAGACCTGAATCTTACGGAGCGGCTGCGGTGTGCAGTGCGTCGGGAAAATGCCGTTCGAGCACGGCTTCCGGCGTGGCGTAGGCTTCCTGGCGGTCGACACTCCAGTATTTCAGCTCTTCCAGCGGGATGCGCACGCCCGAGACGGCGCACCGTACATAGGCGCCAGGCGAGATCACGCGGAAGTCGCCGTCGAGGTATTGCACCTTGGCTTCACCGTCGCCGGCGGAACTGAACCTGTTCAGCACGTTAATCTCCGCTCCGTTCGGGCCGGCTCTGCGCCGAGTCCTCACGAACGCTCATCATATATACGAACAATCCCGAAAATAGCAGTGCATTGTGGTGCAATCGCGATTTCTTGACGATCGGAAAGGTGAAGCCGTACCCATTCGTGATAGGTTGCGCCAGCCCTGTGTGCTCACAAACGCCCGGCAGGTCGCCGATGCGAACCTTCGCGCTGCTCTGTTCCGCCATGCTGATATTGGCCGCCGACGCATCGCAGGCGGCGCCGCAGCAGATCGACCTGCCGTCGGGCGAAGGGTCGATCCACGCCTACCTGTTCAAGCCGGCGGAGGGTGGACCGTTTCCGGCCGTCATCGCCGCGCACGGCTGCAGTGGGCTGTCCGGGCGATCCGGCCCGGTGCAGATGCGCTATCAGAAGTGGGCCGAATTGCTCAACAAGGCCGGCTTTGCGGTGCTGTTTCCCGACAGTTACGGTTCGCGCAATCTCGGGCCGCAGTGCCGCGTCCGCGAACGTGCCGTGCACGCCTCGCGCGAGCGGGTCGCCGACATCACCGCTGCGCGGCACTGGCTTGGCGAACAACCCTGGGCGAAGCGGGATCGCATCTCGTTGCTCGGCTGGTCGAACGGCGGCAACGGGCTGTTGTGGGCGGTGCGTCCGCAAATGGCGATCCGCGACGGCGCCCCGGACTTCCACACCGCGGTCGCGCTCTATCCGGATTGCAGGCGCAATTCGCGACTTGCCTGGAGCACGCGGGTGCCGACGCTGGTCTTGATCGGTTCGGCCGACGACTGGTCGTCGCCGCGCGAATGCCAGCAAATGATCGACGTCGCCAAGGGACGCAGCGCGCTCGCCCGCGTCATTGTCTATCCCGGCGCTTATCAGGACTTCGATCGCGAAAATCTCGCGGTCGAGGAACGCACCGGCATGGCGATCTCGAAGGACGGTTCGGGCCGCGTCCATGTCGGCACCAACGAGGCCGCCCGCAAGGACGCGTTGAAGCGCGTGCCGGAGTGGTTTGAACAGTAGACCTCCGCCTGCGATGTTACTTCGCTGTCGGGCGGGCTAGTTTGGCTCGGCGCGTTTCCTTATCCGCGGGGAGCAACAATGAAGATCGACGACATCACCGTGACGCTGTTTGCCTGGGACGACATCCCGCCGACGCAATACGGCCGCCAGACGGGAACATTCTCCGGCCGCAGCGATCTCGGTCTCGTCACGATCAGGACCGATCAGGGGCTGGAAGGGCATGCGTTCCTCGGCGGCTCGAACCGGGCGGCAAGCGTCGACGCCGAGATCATCGTCAAGGTGTTCAAGCCGATGCTGCTCGGCGAGGACCCGCTCGATCGCGAACTGCATTTCCAGCGCATGTGGCAACGTGGCCGGCTGTTCGCGATCCGCTGCATCGGCGCCATCGATGTCGCGCTGTGGGACCTCGCCGGCAAGGCCGCCAACATGCCGCTGCACCAGCTGATGGGCAGCTACCGCAAGAGCCTGCCGGCCTACGCCTCGTCGGCCGTGCTGCCGTCGCGCGAGGCTTATGCCGAGGAAGCGGCGTCGTTTCGCGCGCGCGGCTGGACCGCCTACAAGGTGCACCCGCCAACGCAGTGGGAGGAGGACATCAAGATTTGCGAAGCGGTGCGCAAGGCGGTCGGTGACGGTTACCGGTTGATGCTGGATTTCGACCTGGGCGTACCAATACCCGGAAGCGTTGCGGGTCGGCCAGGCAATCGAAGCGCTTGACTACTACTGGTACGAGGATCCGCTGTTCGAGGACGACCTGACCAATTATCTCAAGCTCAAATCGAAGTTGTCGATCCCGATCATGGCGACCGAGTATTCGCCGGGCGGCTACACTGCGTTTGCGCCCTGGGTGCAGGCGCAGGCCACCGATTTCCTGCGGGGCGACGTCGCCGTGAAGGGAGGTTTGACCGGATGCTTCAAGGCGGCCCATCTCGCCGAGACCTTTCATTTGAATTTCGAGATTCATCACGGCGGCAATTCGTTGAACAACGTTGCCAACCTTCACCTCGCGATGGCGATCCGCAACTGTGAGTATTTTGAGGTATTGCTGCCGGATGGCGCGCAGAAATACGGGCTGATCGAGGATATCGCGGTCGACCGCAACGGTCTCGTTCATGCGCCGATGGACCCGGGCCTCGGCGCCAAGATCGATTTCGACCTGATCGCGAAGAAGAAGATCGCGGTTCTGCAGCGCATGTCCCGGAAAGTGGGCACGGTTTTCCGACAAGGACATGCGCAAATCAGAACAGATTGCCCTGGTCCGGCGACACTTTCAGCCGACGCGACACGCTTCTCAATCGAGGCCGCGACGTCGGCGTGCCTTGCGCGGTGGCGCCGACCGTGCCGTCGGCGAACTCGATGGTCAATGCCGAGCCGGCCTTCACGTCGGACGCCGAGTGCAGCGGGTGGCTGTCATCGCCGCGCACCAGCGTGAAGCCGCGCTCCAGCACCGCACGATAGGACAGCGCATCGAGCAGTTGCGCGAGCCGATCGACATCGACGGCGCGGGCCAGCGTGATGACACGCACTGCACGGGTGGCGCGGTCGGTTAAGCGCTGCACGCGCTCGCGGGCACTGGCGATGCGGTCGCGCTGCGCCGAGGCATTCGCGCGCATTGAAGCCGCAAGCCGTGTCTGCAACGCCGAGAAGCGGTCGCGCCGGTGTTGCATCTGTATCGAGGTACAGCGCGACGCGCGGCTGCCGAGATGCTCGACGCGCTCCTTGGCGCGCTCGATCTGCGTCGAGAGCGTGCGCAAGGTGAGGCCGGCGCTGGCATTGGCAAAGCGCCGGTGGTGTGCGTGGGCGTTGGTCTTCAGCGCCCGCGGCAGTGCGCTGCCGGCGTAGTCGAGCCGCTGACGCGGGATCGCGAGCAGGTCGACCGCATTCGGCAAGGCGCGGACCGCGGCACGCAGTTCGTTGCGTCTGACCTCCTGTGCGCGCTGCCAGCAGGTGACGACCCGGCTGCCGAGGCTCGCAACCTCGCTGATGAGCTCCGCGCGCACGGGAACCGCCATCTCCGCTGCCGCCGTCGGCGTCGGTGCTCTGCGGTCGGAGGCGAAATCGATCAGCGTGATGTCGGTCTCGTGGCCGACCGCAGAAATCAGCGGGATCGCGCTTGCCGCGGCTGCGCGTACCACGATCTCTTCATTGAACGACCAGAGGTCTTCGAGCGAGCCGCCGCCGCGCGCGACGATCAACAGATCCGGCCGCCGCATCGCGCCCTGCTCGGGCAGCGCATTGAAGCCGTTGATCGCAGCGGCAACTTGCTCGGCCGAGCCTTCGCCCTGCACCTTGACCGGCCACACCAGCACGCGGCGCGGGAAGCGATCGGCGAGCCGATGCAGGATGTCGCGGATCACCGCTCCCGTCGGCGAGGTGACGACGCCGATCACTTCCGGCAGCCACGGCAGTGGTTTCTTGCGCGCCTCGTCGAACAGGCCCTCGGCGGCGAGCTTCTTCTTGCGCTCCTCCAGCAGCGCCATCAGCGCGCCGACGCCGGCCGGCTCCATCGCATCGATGACGATCTGGTACTTCGACGATCCGGGGAACGTCGTCAGTTTCCCGGTGGCGATGACCTCGAGGCCTTCCTGCGGCTTGAAGCGCATGCGCGCGAACGTGGTGCGCCAGATCACCGCCTCGATCTTCGCCGACTGATCCTTCAGCGCGAAGTAGCAGTGGCCCGAGGAGTGCGGGCCGCGAAATCCGGAAATCTCGCCACGGACGCGGACATGGCCGAAATTCTCCTCGACCGTGCGTTTCAGCGCGGCCGACAGCTCGGAGACGGTGAACTCCGGTGCGTTGGGTGACCACCGGTGCGGGCTAACTTGCGGATCGGTCATTCGAATCGGCGATTTTTGTGCAGGTTTTTAACCTAGGCCTTCGCGGACCAAAGCGCGAATCTTTCGTCTTGACGCTCAGATTACTCTGGCATATAGAGTTTATATACTCTGTACACCAGAGTTCTCTAAGGATAAGCCAACGAAGGGTTTTGCCATGACCACACTAGCTTTACCGGCCTCGAACCGGACCTCGCTCGCCTCCCTGTGGCGCTGGATCGGGATCACCGCTGTCACCGCGCTGGCACTGGTCGGCCTCATCGTGCTGGCGCTGGCTGCGATGATCGCCGCGCCACTGACGCCGCCGGCGCCGCTCGAATCGATCTCCAATACCGCCCGCGCCGTCGACCGCTCCGACATGCCGCAGCTCAAGCGTTTCTCGGCGCGCGACGGCACCGTACTGGCCTATCGCGAATATCCGGCGACCAGTGTGACGAGCGACCGCATCGCGATCCTGATCCATGGCTCGAGCGGCTCGAGCTCATCGGTCCATGCGCTCGCCAAGGCGCTCGCGGCGCACGGGGTCACGACCTACGCGCCCGATATCCGCGGCCACGGCGCTTCGGGCACCCGCGGCGACATTGGCTATATCGGCCAGCTCGAGGACGACCTGGAAGACCTCGCCGCGGAAATCCACAAAGCCCATCCGAATGCGCCGCTGGTCTTGATTGGCCACTCCTCTGGCGGCGGCTTCGCGCTGCGCGTTGCGGCATCGCCAATCCAGTCGCTGTTCTCGCGCACGATTCTGCTCGCGCCCTATCTCGGCTATGACGCGAGCACCAACCGGCCGAACTCCGGCGGCTGGGCCAATGCCGACATCCCGCGCATTGTCGCGCTGCACATGCTGCGCAAAATCGGCGTGCGCTGCTGCGAAGGACTGCCTGCGGTTGCCCTCGCGGTGCCGGCACACTCCGAGAAGATCCAGACCGGGGTCTACTCCTACCGGCTCATCAGCAATTTCGGCGTCAAGGGCAACTATCGCGACGACCTCGCCGCGGCCAAGGGGCCGATCACCATTATCTCCGGCGCCGCCGACGAATTGATGATCGCGTCGAACTATGGCGCCGCCGTTGCCGACTTTCCTTCAGTCGACGTCAAGCTGCTCGACGGCGTCAATCACATGGGCGTTGTCAGCGATGCCGCGACTTCCGCCGCAATTGCCGACGACATCGCGACGCGCGGGAGGCCGTGATGAATCATCTGACCACCATGGGCTGGTTTCATCTGGCTTTCGCCGCCTTCGGCCTGGTCGCTGGCGCGGTGCAATTCACGCGCCGCAAGGGCGATAGCGTCCATCGCGCGCTGGGCTATGCCTATGTCTACGGCATGATCGTCAGCAACGCGACCGCGCTGATGCTCTACCGCTTCACCGGCTCCTTCAACGTCTTCCACGCCGGTGCGATCGTGAATTTCGTCTGTATCATTGCGGCGATGATTCCCGTGTTGCGCACGCCGCGCGCGCCGGACTGGATGGCACAGCACTATCGCTGGATGTCCGCTTCCTATATCGGGCTCGCGGCGGCAGCCGCGACGAAGTTTTCCGTGCGCGTGCTGCCGCTTGGCAGTCGGGGCGCGGTATGGATCGTGGCCGGTGTTGCAGTGCTTGTTGTCAGCGTGATTGGCTCGGTCCTGATCCGGCGCAACCAACCGGTCCAAGGCACCGAGAAGGTGACGACGTGAGGGCATGCAAATGATCGATCGCAAGGAAGCCGCCGCGGCGCTCAGCGATATCGAAGACATCGCGCAGCGCGTCCGGCAGTCGCGCATCTACGAGGTGTCGAGCTGGATCATGATGCTGTGGGGCGTGCTGACCTTCGGCGGCTATCTCGCGCAATATCGATGGCCGCATTACGCCGGCCTGACCTGGATCGGCATCGACCTCGTCGGCGTTGCCGGCTCGTTTGCGATCGCGTTTCTGCAACAGCCGCTCGGCCTGGCGCAAAAGGCGCGCGGCTGGCGGGTCGGTGTCGCGGTCGTGATGCTGGTGGCGTTCGGCGTGTTCTGGAGCATCAACGGGCATTTCAATGGGCGGCAGATGAGCGCGTTCTGGCCGACCTACTACATGCTCGGCTATGCGATCGCAGGTCTCTGGCTGGGGTCAGCCTTCCTGGTAATCGGCCTGTCTATCACTGCCCTGACCCTGATCGGCTATTTCCTTGTCGGTTCGTGGTTCGATATCTGGATGGCGTTCGTCAACGGCGGCGGGCTGTTGTTGGCCGGCGCCTGGATGCGGCGGGAGTGATCATGCCGCAATTCGACGAGATCATTCACCAGCCGCTGCGGCTCCGCATCATGTCGGCGCTGAACGCACTTGCATCGAAGCAGGGCATGGAATTTTCGCGGCTGAAGAAGCTGACCGGCGCCACGGACGGCAATCTCGGCGCCCATATCGAGACGCTGGCCAAGGCCGGTTACGTCACCGTCGACAAGGCCTTCGTGGCAAAGCGGCCGCAGACCACGGTGACGGCGACACCGGCCGGGCGCTCGGCATTCGCCGAGCATGTGCTGTCGCTGCAGCAGATCATCGACACGCCGCCGCAAGGACAGTGAGCCATGAAAGCGTCAAACAGGCTGATTGCATCGATCCTTATGCTTACGACGCTTGTCATCGGCAGCACCGCGAGTGCCGGCGAATGGAATGTCGGGCTGAAACGCCTGACGTTGCGCGACCCGGTCGGTGGCGGCGCAATGACCGGTTTTGTGACGTACCCGACAGCTGCAGCACCCAAGTCGCTGACCATCGGCCGTTCCAATACGACGGCCGCGGAAAACGCCGCGCCGGCGCCGGGCCGTCTTCCGCTCCTGATTTTCTCGCATGGCATGGGCAGCCTGCCTGAAATGTATCTCTGGCTGTTCGAGGGCCTGAGTACGCGAGGTTTCGTCGTCGCCGGCGTGGCGCACCCCAAAGACAACTACAACGACAAGTCGGGAAGCTTTGGCGATGCGGAACTGGTCGAGCGCACACGGCATGTCACAGCCTTGATCGATGGCGTCGCGAGCGATGCAGTTCTTTCATCGAGCATCGATCAATCGAAGATCGGCATCGTCGGCCATTCCGCCGGTGGGTACACCGCATTGTTGTCGGCCGGCGGTCGTCCGGATTTCACGCAATTTGTGGGCGGCCGGTGCCGGCGGGCTCCGGCGCAACCTCCCGACTGGCCACGCTTCACGCACGATCCGGCCGCCTTGCCCGCGGCCGATTCCCGTATTCGCGCCGCGGCGGCCATGGCGCCGGGGTTCGGCTGCCTGTTCGACAAGGACAGCATTAGCGCGATTCATATCCCGGTCCGCTTCTATCAAGCCGATGACGACGACGTTCTGCAATCTGGCTTCAATGCCACCTCGTTCGCCGCGCTGTTCACACCGCACGCCGAGGTGGTTCGCATCGCGAATGCCGGACACTTCGTCTTCATCGACACCTGTTCGTTCATCATGAGCCTTTTCGCGCGCGAAATCTGTCGTGATCCGTCCGGCACGGACCGTGACGCCGTGCATCAACGCCTGATCGATGATATCGCGGGGTTCTTCACACAGGCTCTGAATGGCGATGGGCACTGACAAAGGCGACTGAGGAAATCGAATGAGACGGCGTCAGTTCATGTCTCTTCTCGGTAGAGCTGCGTTGGCACCTTTCATCGTGTCGCGTGGGCACGCTGATCCGCGGGACGGCTGTGGTCTTCCGGTTGCGCAAGACGACGACTGGCCCGTCGCCTCGGTCAACGACGATAGCCACATCGAGCGCGACGCGTTGTGCCGGATGGCTGACAAACTCGCAGCCAATAGCAGCGTGCATGCCGTTGTGGTCGCGCGCCGCGGCAAGCTGATGTTCGAACGGTACTTCAGGGGTGACGAGCAGATTCCCGGTCGTCTTTACGGCCACCGGATCGAAAACGTCACCTTTGACGCCGATACACTGCACAACATGAAGTCGGCTTCAAAGAGCGTTATGTCACTCGCAGTCGGGATCGCGATCGATCAAGGGTTGATACGCAGCGTCGACGAACCGATCTTCAGTTTCTTCCCCGAGTTGTCAGACTTACGTTCCCCCGAAAAGGACCGGATCCAGCTGGTGCACGCGCTCACCATGTCGATGGGTCTGAGGTGGGTAGAGGCGACACCAGCTACCGGAGACTACAACAACGACGAGGCGCGCATGCATATGGCGTCGGATCAGTGTCGCTATGTCCTCGGGCTTCCGGTGACCGCGCCGGCCGGACAGGAGTTCTTCTACAACACCGGCGCGCTCGCGCTGGTATCGGCCGTCCTGCGCAAAGCGACCGGACGGCCCTTCGACGAATTTGTACGCGTGAACTTGTTCGACCCCCTGGGCATCACTCGCATGGCATGGGAGCAGTACCGCGGGGAGCCTGACGCCGGCGGGGGATTGCACCTGCGACCGCGCGATATGGCAAAAATCGGCCAGCTGGTCCTTGCCGGCGGGCGTTGGAACGATCGTCAGATCGTATCCAAAGATTGGATCGAAGCCTCGACGACATGGAAGCTCAAGGCCACGGACGATCAATCATATGGCTATCTCTGGTGGCTCGGTCGCATCCGGCTCAATGGGCGCGACGTTAGCTGGGTTGGCGCGCTTGGTCGCGGCGGGCAGTCGATCCGCATCGTGCCGGAGCTCGATCTCGTTGTCGCGGTGACCGCGGGATATTACGAGGATTACAGCCCGCAAGCGTTTCAATTGCAGTTCGGCGTTTTCAGGGACGTGTTGCGGGCGATCCCGACATCGGGCTGAAGCTGGAAGCGCCCCTGCGCTGCGGAGGTTTGGCGTTTGTGGGCGGCGCTGACAGCGCAATTTGGCTAATCACGTTGCGCAAAGTGTGCCCCATCGGGCATCCCCCTGCCGATATCAGGCAAATCGCCCGATTTTCAACTTCTGCCGTCCGTGATGTGCTAAGCGTCAGCAGCCCTGATTTGCAGTCGGCAAACCAACCGAGCGCGATCGAATTCAACGGAATCGTCACATATGAACAGCACGGCCGACCCCGGCATCTCCACGCCTCAGATCTGGACACAGATTCTCGCGCGCTATCGCGAGCCAAATCCCGTGCGCAGCTTCATCGAAATTGCCGTGACGCTGCTTCCACTTGCCGGGCTGTGGACCTTGTCGTGGACGGCGATCCATTTTGGCTACTGGGAGCTCTCGCTGGTGCTGGCGCTTCCCGCCGCCGGATTTATGGTGCGGTTGTTCATGATTCAGCATGACTGCGGGCACGGCGCTTTCTTTCGCAACCGTCAAACCAATGACTGGGTCGGTCGCGTGCTCGGGGTGTTGACCCTGACGCCCTATGACTTCTGGCGACGCACGCACTCCGTGCATCATGCGAGCTCGGGCAATCTGGATCGTCGCGGACTGGGCGACATCGATACGCTGACTGTTGCCGAATATAAGAGCAAACCGTTCCTCGGCCGGTTGAGATACCGGCTCTACCGGCATCCGGTCGTGATGTTTGGGCTGGGCCCTGCGTACCTGTTCCTTCTGCAACATCGCTGGCCGAGGGGCTTGATGCGTGCCGGGTGGGGTCCCTGGCTCAGCACGATGAGCACCAATTTCGCAATCGCTGCCATCGTCGCGACGCTGATCTGGTTTGTCGGCGTCGGTTCATTTCTGCTGGTGCATCTGCCGATCTCGCTGCTTGCGGCAACGTTCGGGGTCTGGCTGTTCTATGTGCAGCATCAGTTCAGCGATACGTCGTGGGACCATGCGGCCGACTGGAATCTGCACGAGGCGGCGCTTCACGGCAGCTCGTACTACGATCTGCCCGGCATCCTGCGCTGGTTCACCGCGAATATCGGGGTCCATCACGTTCACCACCTGTCGAGCCGGATCCCGTATTATCGGTTGAGGCGGGTGCTGCAGGAAAATCCTGTGCTGAAGGACGTCAATCGCATGTCGCTGGTGCAAAGCTTCAGCTGTGTGCGCCTCGTGCTCTGGGACGAGGAGCGTCGGCGGCTGGTGACGTTCCGCGAGGCGGCGAGAAGTCGTTCTCTCCGGCCTTGAATCGACCGCGTGTTTCTTCTTCATAACGCGCACGTCGCGGGACGACGTGCGCGCGATCGACAGATCGGCGCTATCGCCGCCTGCTCAATGCCCCATGCGCTTCTTCAGCTCCTGATCGATCCAGATCCGGGCGTAGATCGGACCCGGCCGCGCGGCTCCGGCGCGCAGTTCGCCATTATAATTCTTCACCCACGGCCACCACGCCGAGAAGTAGTAAGGCACGGGTAGAAAGACGTAGGGCACACCGCGAAGGATATCGTGCGCCATGTCGCGGAACATGCCATAGCGCTTGGCATCGTCGCGCTCGCGCGCCGCATCCGCGAATTTCTGGCCAAACGCCGGATCGTTCCATTGCGCAGGATTGTAGGTGTGGCTCACGAAATTGACCCGCGTCGACGTGAACGGGTTCGACATTCCGGCCGTGAAGAAATAGCCGGGCGCGTTGGTGTTGTTGTTCATCACCGAGAGATGCGCGGCATACTCCATGACCTGGACGTCGAGCTTGACGTTCACCTGTTCGAAATATCCGGCCAGAAGCGACAGCAGATCGATGCCCACAGGATCGCACGCGCACACCTGGACCTTGATAGTGAAGCCGTCTGCCAGACCCGCCTCGGCAAGCAGCCGCTTCGCCTTTGCGACATCGTATCTGAACAGCTCCTTGATATCGTCAGGCATGGACTCAAGCGGCTCGTAGTAGCCGATCCAGTCCGGGTGCATGGGAAAGCCGAACATCTCGGCATTGCCGCCGTAAAACGATTTCTGGACCGCCTCCTTGTCGACGGCGTAGTTCAGGGCTTTGCGCACCCTGATGTCGTCGAACGGCTTGGTGTCGACCCGCATGGCAAACTCACGTGGACTGCCGAGCACGCGCGACCATTTCAGCTCCGGTGTGCTCTTCTTCAGGCTGTCGACGTTCTCCCAGCTGATGGTTTCAAGAATATCGAGCTGTCCGCTGCGCAGCGCGGTGATCTGCGTCGCCTGGTCCTTGATGATGCGATAGGTAAGCTTGTCGATGAACGGCAGCTTGTATTCGGTGCCGCCGACGGTGTCCTTGCCCCAATAGATCGGGTTCTTCTCGTAGGTGTGCGAGTTGCCGGACACGTAGTTGGTCAGCTTGAACGGCCCGGTGCCGTTGGCGTTCTTCCAGTCCGCGGCGCCGGCGTCGACAACCTCCTTCGGCTCAATCGCCGCCGTGAAGCCGTAGCCGAGGCGCAAATCCCAGTCGGCGACGTAGTCCTTGAGGTCGTAGACCAGCGTGTACTTGTCGCGCGCCGTGGTCTTGTCGATGAAGGCATAGAGATCGCCGACCTGCTTCGAACTCGTCGCCATGCAATTCTGGGCGAAGATGACGTCGTCGGCGGTGAATTCGCGCGAAGCCATCACACCCGGCTTGTCGGGGTACATGATGCCCTTGCGCAGCTTGACGACAAGCCGCAGCGGCGTCTCCCATGACCACGATTCGGCAAGCTCGCCGCGGATCGCATCGCTCGGCAGGAATCCGAACGCGGTGAAAGGATATTTGCCGCCGCGGCCGATACTCTGGTTGAGATCGGCGGCCATCAGCGTTTCATACATCTGGCCGGCGTCGTGATTGAACTTCCAGGGCCAGTCGCCCTGATCCCACGAGATCGCATTGATCGTCACGTGGACGGTGCCCACTTCGAGCGACCCGCCGTAACGCGGTTGCTCGGTTTCGAGCCTGGCTGGATCTGGTTTCGCGGTTTGCGCCGACGCAGCGCCCGCCGCAACACTGATGCAACAAGAAAGCAGCAGACCTTGAAGTAGCTCCCGTCGCATGTCGCCCTCCCATGGCTTCGCGATTTCGCGCTAGTCGATCGGTTCTCCTGTCGCCTTCGTGGCGATTGTTTTTTTGTGGTTCAAACAAACGGCCGGCCCGCACAGCTGGCTGTGTCCGGCGCGGCGAGCGCCTGGGCGGCTCAAAGTGGCAGCTTCCAGGCGAAGTCGCATCCTGCTATGGGCGCGACGCTGCGTCCAGATCATTCAGGATGCGCAAATCGCCACGCCCATCAGATCACCGCTGCAGGATCGCCAGCGCCTGGCGCGACAGTTCGGGCGCGTTGTTCTCGGCCTTGCGATCGCTCGCGGCGATGCCGGCGAGGATGCGGCGGTAGACGCCTTGCCCGATCGCGGCGAGACGGA
This sequence comes from uncultured Alphaproteobacteria bacterium, assembly GCA_963763485.1. Classification (GTDB taxonomy): domain Bacteria; phylum Pseudomonadota; class Alphaproteobacteria; order Rhizobiales; family Xanthobacteraceae; genus CAWCKS01. The sequence continues at coordinate 260,734 of CAVXOW010000007.1, forward strand.
AGATGGCAAACGCGAGATAGAAGTTCCAGTGGTCGACGCCTGAGCGCGCGGTGCGGCGACAATAGGCTTCGAGATAGGCTTGTTCGGTCGGGATGCCGCTGGTCGCAAAATCGACGCCCTGCAGCGTGCCCCAGCTCGATCGCTTGGAGTGCCAGAGGAAGCAGTTGTAGGCGATATCGGCGAGCGGATGGCCGATCGTCGAGAGTTCCCAGTCGAGCACCGCGATCAGCCGCGGCGCGGTACGGTCGAACATCGTGTTCTCGAGGCGGTAGTCGCCGTGCGCGATGGAGATCGAACTCATCCGCCGGAATGAGCTTCGGCAGGGTCGCGATCAGCGTTTCCATCTCGGGGATGACTTCGGTCTCGGCGTCGCGGTATTGTTTGGTCCAGCGCTTGACCTGGCGCTCGAAATAATTGCCGGGCCGGCCATAGTCTGAGAGGCCGACCGCGTTGAAATCGACCTGGTGCAGTTTTGCCAGCGTCAGGTTGAGCTGGTCGTAGATTTCGGCCTGCTCGGCGCGCGGCAAGCCGGGGAGGCGGGCGTCGCGAAAAATCCGGCCGTCGAGATAGTCCATCACATAGAACGCCGCGCCGATCACCTCAGGATCTTCGCAGAGGTGCTGCATGTGCGGGACCGGGACCTTGCCTTCCAGCGCCTTCATGATGCGGTGCTCGCGGTCGACCTGGTGTGCGCTCGCAAGCAGCGTGCCGGGCGGTTTCTTGCGCAGCACGTAACGCCGCGCTCCCTCCGCGCCGTCGGTCGAGAGCAGAAACGTCGGGTTCGAGGTGCCACCCTGGAACTGGCGCACCTCGAGACGGCTGCCGAGGTCCGCGATGCGACCCTTGAGGTACCCGTAGAGGCGTTGCTCGTCGAAGCGATGGGCGGGCGCGACCTCGGTGGTCGCGGTGTCGGCGTTTTGATTGGTCATTGCCGCGAGGCTGGGTCAGTGGCGGGCCTTAGTCAAGCAATGGCTGACCTTGCCAAGGCAACCGATCCGAAGTTTCATTGTATTTCGATACGCTCTCCGCCTTCGGCATCGAGCGCCGCCGCAGCAAATGTGACCGAAATCATGACCGAGACCGATCGACTCTCCGACGCGATCAGCATCATCGTCCCGACGGGGATGCTCGGCGGTGGCGTCAGCCGCAAGCAAGTCCAGTACGGCATCGCTTGCGGCGCCAGTGCCATCGCGGTGGATTCCGGATCAACCAACTCAGGGCCGGCCTATCTCGCGCGGGGCGTCTCTAAGATGAACCGCGAGTCGGTCAAGCGCGACCTCAAGATACTGATGGCGGAAGCACATGACGCGAACATTCCGTTGCTGGTGGGGACCTGCGGCACCAGCGGTACCGACGCAGGCGTCGACTGGACCCGCGACATCGCGCTCGAAATCGCAAGCGAGCTCGGCATCGCGCCGAAAATCGTGTGTCTGTACAGCGAGCAGCAGCCGGACAACCTGATCCGCAAAAATCGCGAAGGCAAGATCACGGCATTGCCACCGCTCGGGCCGATCAGCGATGCCGATCTGAAATCCTGCGAGCACATCGTCGCCTTGATGGGGCCGGAGCCGTACATCGCCGCGCTCAAGGCCGGCGCGGATATCGTGCTTGGCGGGCGCACGACCGACACCGCGGTTCTCGCCGCCGTGCCGCTGATGCGCGGCGCCGCCACTGCGCAAGCGTGGCACGCAGCCAAGATCGCCGAGTGCGGTGGCCTCTGCACGGTGAACCCGAGCCTCGGCGGTGTCCTGATGCGCGTCGGCCGCGATGCGTTCGAGATCGAGCCGCTCGATTTCGACAACCAGTGCTCGCCGGAAACATTGTCGGCGCATCTGCTGTACGAGAACAGTGATCCGTTCATGCTCACCGAGCCGGGCGGCGTCCTCGACGCCACGCATGCGGACTATCGCTGGGTCGACAATCGCATCACCCGCGTCACCGGCTCGCGCTGGACACTAAAACCCTACACCATGAAGCTCGAAGGGGCGCGCGGCGGCGATTTCCAGACCATCATGTTCATCGGCATCGAGGATCCGGAGGTGCTCGCCAGCCTCGATGAATTCCACGACCTCATGCAGCGCACGTTGACGAACAGGATCACGCGGACGTTTGGCGAGGAGGCGGCGCGGTTCGACGTGTCGTTGCGCATCTACGGCTGGAACGGCACCTCCGGCCGGCCGGTGCCATCGGGCACGGTGCCGCCGCGTGACGTCGGGGTGATGTTCGTGGTGACGGCGCCGACGCAGGACCTCGCCAACCGAATGGCCAAGGCGTGCAATCCGGCCTTCTTCCACACACCGTTGCGACGGGGCATCGAAATGCCGAGCTACGCGTTTCCGTTCACGCCCGCTGAAATTTCGCGCGGTCAGGTCTATGAGTTCGTTCTCAATCATGTCGTCCACACCCGCGACGGCCTTGAGCTGGTGCGCACCGAGATGATTGATCTGGCGATCAAGACGCGGGGAGCCGTCAATGCCTAAGCTCGGCGAGGTCTGCCGTCACATCCGTTCCAAGAACGCCGGCCCGTTCTGGGTCACGGTCGACCTGTTTTTCGATGGGGAGGAAAAGTTCCGACAGTACCGCGATACGCCCGCGCTAGGACTAGAGGTGTTCGCGCGGCTGTTTGAGACCGATCCCGCGCTCGTCAAACGCATCCCCGTCGACAATCTGCACGTGATCAAGATTTCCTATCCGCGTCCCCATCCACAAGGTTGGATGCGCGAGCGTGACATGCATGCCGGGCAGCAATTCGCGCGACTGCTCGATCTCGAGGTCGGGTGATCGTCAGCTCGTCGCCTTCGTCCGTGCCGCATACAGCTCGAGTATCATGCCCCAGCCGCCGTCCATCGACTGGCGCTGCGCTGCTGCCTTATCGCCGAAGCGCTCGAGCTGGCGGTGCTCGAACTCGATTTTCGTCTGCGCGGGGCCAAGCGTGACGAAGCGAACCTCGATCTCGGTCGAGAAATTATCGTCGTATGTCCAGTCCGAGGCGATCTGCCACAGCAATACCAGCCGGCTCGGCGGCTCCCACACCTGCACATGGCCCCACAGGCAGATCGTGCCGTCAGTCGCGCGCTCGAACCAGCGGCCACCGGCGCGCGGCTCGATCACCGCGGTTTCGGCGGCCTGCGTGCCGATGTGATGGGTGGCGAGCGGCCACCACGCGCCGTGTTCCTCGGTGAAGACCCGGAACGCGCGCTCGCGCGTCGCGTCGACGACAAGACTCTTGCGGATCGGTTCGACCATCACTGATGCTCCAACGCTACTGATGCGGTTTTTCGATGCGGCTTTTGAGATTACCGAGCGCCTTCTGCCAGAGCTGGTCGAGGTAATCGCGGATCTCGGCGACCCGGTCGGGCTCGATGCGATAGAGGTTGCGGGTGCCGATCGAGTCGTGGGCGATCAGACCGGCCTCGCTCAACACCTTCAGATGTTGCGACACCGCGGGCCGTGTCACCGGCAATCGCTCGGCGATGTCGCCGACCGAGCGCGGGCCATCGGCGAGGATTTCGATGATCGCGCGCCGCACCGGATCGGAAAACGCCGCGATACGATCGGAAGCGGCTTTGTCGGGTTGGCGGCGCGCCATGTTTTTCAGCTCGACTGGATCGACTTGCGCAAGTTCGCGCTCAGGATCGGATAGACGTCGTAGGAAAAGCCCTGGCCGGATTTCACAGTGGGATCGTTGTCGGTGATCACGCGCGCTTGCGCATCGTCGGCGCATTCGAGCACGCCGAGCCCCCACGCGCCTTTTGGATCGCCGACCGGGCCGAACAGCACGGCGATGCCTTTCTCCTGTTCAGCTTTCAGGTATGCAGCGTGCTGGCCCATCAGCGCGCGCTCGGCGTCGGTCATGGTTTTCGCGAAATCGGGACGAGGGGGATTTAAGCGGCAGAAGAAGAAGGGCATGGCGAAGGGTCCATTTGATCAAGTCCTAACGGTAAGTCATCAGTGACCGTAAGTCAATGCTTACCGATGAGATTTGTGTTGGCGGAGAGATCGCGCGTGCTTGAGCCCGCTCACAGCTCTCACTACAGAGAGGCCAGATGAGGACACCGGCGTGAAAATTCTGGTTCTCGGCTCCGGCGGGCGCGAGCACGCGCTGTGCTGGAAGATCGCGGCGTCGCCGCTGGTGACGAAGCTGTGGTGTGCACCGGGCAATGGCGGCATTGCCGACGATGCCGAATGCGTGCCGATCGACATCGCCGATCATCCGGCCGTCATCGCGTTCTGCAAGGCGAATACGGTTGATTTCGTCGTGGTCGGTCCGGATGCGGCGGTTGCCGCCGGCGTGGTCGACGATCTCAATGCCGCCGGCTTCAAGGCATTCGGCCCGACTAAAGCCGCGGCGAGGCTGGAAAGCTCGAAGACGTTCACGAAAGAGCTCTGCCGCAAGCACGGCATCCCGACCGCCGCTTATGGACATTTCACCGACGCAGCGGCGGCGAAAAAATATATCCGCGCGCAAGGCGCTCCGATCGTGGTGAAGGCCGACGGGCTTGCGGCCGGCAAGGGCGTCGTTGTCGCACAGACAGTCGATGAAGCGCTCGCCGCGGTCGACATGATGTTCGGCGGTGCGTTTGGTGCTTCGGGTGCAGAGGTCGTGATCGAAGAGTTCATGGCCGGCGAGGAAGCGTCGTTCTTCGTCTTGTGCGACGGCGAGCACGCGCTACCGCTTGCGACCGCGCAGGATCACAAGCGCGCCTACGACGGCGACACCGGTCCGAACACCGGCGGCATGGGCGCCTACTCGCCGGCGCCGGTCATGACCGACGCCATGTGCCAGCGCGTGATGGACGAGATGATCTATCCGACGCTGCGCGCACTAAAAGCGATGGGCACGCCGTACAAGGGCGTACTCTTTGCCGGGGTGATGGTGACAAAGGATGGCCCGAAGCTCGTCGAGTACAACGCGCGTTTCGGCGATCCGGAATGCCAGGTGCTGATGCTGCGGATGAAATCCGACGTGCTGCCGGCGCTGATCGCCTGCGCCGACGGGCAACTCAAGAATTTTGACCTGCGCTGGTATGACGAGGTTGCGCTGACCGTGATCATGGCGACCAGGGGTTATCCGGGCGACTATGGCAAGGGCTCGGTGATCCGCGGCCTCAATGAGGCAAAGACCGTCGAGGGCGTTGAGATTTTCCACGCCGGCACCAAGCGCGCCGGCAACGACATCCTCGCTAACGGTGGGCGCGTGCTGAACATCTGCGCCATGGGCAAGACCGTGCTTGAAGCGCGGGGGCTTGCCTATCGCGCGGTCGATCTCATCGACTGGCCGGAAGGCTTCTGCCGCCGCGACATCGGCTGGCGTGCCGTGGAGCGGGAACGGGGCGGGTAGCGTCAAATCGGCAGCGACATCGGCAGCTTCAGCGCGGAACTCGTCAAGCCCATCGTCAAGAACGAGCTGCCGCGCGTCGGCCACCGCGCGAACCTGAAGCTGTTCCTCGCGACCGCGGATCGCGACCGTGTGCAGCGGCGCCGCGCTCTCCGGCAGTTTTGCCGCCCGGCACACTTCGTCCGCGATCAGCACCTCGCACTGGAACTCCTTGGTCAGGTCCTGCAGCCGCGCCGCGACGTTGACGGGGTCGCCGAGCGCCGTGAACACGGTGTGATCGCGATAGCCGACGTCGCCGACGATGACATCGCCGCCGTTGACGCCGATGCCGAACCGGATCGGCTCGCGCAACTCGCTGGCATATTCCGTGTTGAGCTGCTCGACATTGGCGCCGATCCGCGCAACCGCACCGATCGCCTGGCGGCAGGCGGTCTCGGCGCTGCCATCAAGGCCGAACACGGCAAGCAGACCATCGCCGAGAAACTGGTTCGGTTGGCCGCCGGCATCGAGCACAGCCTGGCAGACAGCGCCGAGGAAGCGGTTGACCAGGAACACCGTGTCGTAGGGCAGCCCTCGCTCGGCGATCCGGGTTGAGCCGCGCAGGTCGACGAACATGCTGACGAGGTAGCGCTCTTCCCCGATCCGCGCCTTCTTGCGCTCGCGGACAAACGACAGGTTGAGCTGTGGCGGCAGCAACAGCAGGAAGGCGACGTCGCAATCTGGCCGCAGTTGGCAGGCGAGGCGGACGGTCGGGTCGGAGCGGAGGCCGACGCGCTCCAGCACGAAGTCCTCGCGCCAGGACGGCGTCGGCAGCGGCGGGTCGTTGAGCACGCGGATGCGGCAGGTCGAGCAGCGCGCCTTGCCGCCGCACACCGAGGCGTGCGGCACCCTGTGGCGAAGGCTCGCCTCAAGCACGCTGTAACCGCGCGGCACGCTGACGACGCGGCCGCCGGGATAGGACAGTTTTATCGTGCCGCGCCAGCGCTCACGCACCACGCGCAGGCCGCGCGCGGCAAAGATGAGGCCGAGCACGGACGCATATCCGACCGGGAAATAGAGATAGATGATGTCGTCGAGGAGGGCGCGTTGCGGCGGCGTGAACATTTGCAGGTTGGCCGCGCGCCACACCGGATCCTTGCGCAGTTCGGTGATGGCGCGGCCCCCCTGCACGAGGCCAAGCCACGCCAGCGTCGGCAGCAGCACCGCGCATGCCAGCAACAGCGGCGCGGCATGCGTGAAGAACCGCTTCATGCGCAGCCAGAAGTAAAGCCCGATGCAACCGTGGATCCACGCCACCAATAACAGCGTGAGCTGCAACCATTCCTGCCACGGCCGCAGCACCCAGTAGGCGTTCAGCGCGTTGGGGTAGTAGACGACGCGGCCGAATAGCGGGCCCGGCAACCTGACGCCGGCAAAGTGAACGACCAGCAGCAACGGGATGCTGAGGCCGAGGATGAGCTGCGTCAGCTCGGGCGCGGCGTAGCGAAACTGCCGCCGCTCATAGAGCGCCCACAGGCCGAGGGCCCAGTGCGTCAATGCCGCGGTATAGAACACCGGCGTCACGACCGGGTTGCGCCAGAACGCCATGTGCCACGTCAGCCCTGCGGCCATCGCGTCGTAGGAGATGTTGCCGAGCGCATGCACCGCGTAGTGCGAGACGAGGTAGCAGAACATCGTGAGCCCGCAGGCGATCCGCACCTGGCGAATGCCGATGCCGCGGACGAACTCCGGCACGCTGAAGCTTGTTGGCGGGCGCCGTGCGAACGACGGGGATGTGATCGTCAAATTGTGGCCTGGGCGAAAAAACGATGTGCAATGACGCTACGTAGAATTGGCGCAGTTTGCTATGGCCGCGGCACAGCGTCCAGCCGGTTTGCCCGGCCGTGTTGCTATGCGATAATCGCCGGCACGCAAGGAGGCGCAAACCATGCCCGATCTCGCCGATCTCTTCCCCGGCTTCGCATCCGAATGGATCACGACCTCGAAAGGCCGTGTGTTCGCCCGTGTCGGCGGCAGCGGGCCGCCGCTGATCATGTTCCACGGTTATCCGCAGACCCACGTGATGTGGCACAAGGTAGCTCAAGAGCTCGCCAAGCGCTTCACGCTGGTGATGCCCGACCTGCCGGGCTACGGCTGGTCCGATATCCCCGAGACCGACGCGAAGCATCTCAACTTCAGCAAGCGCGCGTTTGCCGCCACCATGGTCGAGGTGATGGAGAAGCTCGGCCATGTCCGTTTCGGCGTCGCCGGCCATGATCGCGGCGGCCGCGTCGCCTATCGGCTGGCGCTTGATCATCCCGGCCGGGTCGCAAAACTGTCGACGCTCGATATCGTGCCGACCTACGACTACTGGGCCGGCATGGGGCGTGAGCGCGCGGTGCGCTCCTATCACTGGAGCTTTCTGGCGCAGCACGAGCCGCTGCCGGAGACCATGATCGGCCACGACCCGCGCGGCTACTTCAAGTGGACGCTGGCTGGCTGGGGGCGGGCGACGAAAGAAGAAGTGTTCGATCCGCGCGCGATGGAGCATTATCTCAAGGCGCTGGAAGCCCCCGAGCGCATCCACGCGATCTGCGAGGATTATCGCGCCGGCGCGGTGCCCGACTTCGAGATCGACAAGGCCGACGTCGACGCCGGCAACAAGATCAAGATGCCGATGCTGGCGTTGTGGGGCAGCGCTGGCCTTGCCGCCGCGCATGGCCCGTCGCCGCTCGAAATCTGGCAGCGCTGGGCCGTCAATGTGCGCGGCGAAGCCATCCAGGCCGGGCATTTTATCGCCGAGGAAAATCCTGCAGCCACGATTGCTGCTTTGGGCAAATTCTTCGCGGAGGCGAACTGATGGCGTTGCGCGAAGCAAACGCTAAGGATGTGCCGCTGATCGTTGCGATGCTGGCCGACGATGCGCTGGGCCGAGAGCGCGAGCAGCTCACTGACATGACGCCATACTTGCGGGCACTGGAAGCGATCCAGGCCGACCCGCACAACTGGCAATATGTCTGGGAGGAGAACGGCGAGGTCCTGGGCTGCCTGCAGCTCACCATCATTCCCGGCCTGTCGCAGCAGGGCTCCTGGCACACGCAGATCGAGGGTGTGCGCACGGCCGGCAGCCGGCGCGGCAGTGGCATCGGGAAAAAGATGATGGCTGAAATCATGCAGATCGCCCGCGACAAGGGTTGCAAGTCGATGCAGCTGCTCACCAGCAAGAGCCGGGTCGACGCCCAGCGCTTCTACCGCAACCTCGGCTTCGCCCATTCGCACGAGGGGATGAAGGTGAAGTTGTAATTCTCGTCATTCCGGGATGCGCCGTTAGGCGCAGGCCCGGAATCCATACCCCCGGAGGTGGTTATGGATTCCGGGCTCATCGCTTTGCGATGCCCCGGAATGACGAAGGCGACTACCGCCGCGCTCGAAAAAACTCGCGCAGCAGATCGCGCGCCTCCTGCTCGCTGATGCCGCCATAAACCTCTGGCGCGTGGTGGCAGGTTGGGCTCGTGAAGAACCGCACGCCGCTGTCGACCGCGCCGCCCTTGGGGTCGGCTGCGCCATAGTACAGCCGGCGGATGCGGGCGAACGAAACCGCGCCGGCGCACATCGCGCAGGGCTCCAGCGTCACGTAAAGATCGCAGGCGTCGAGCCGCTCGTTGCCGAGTGCGCGCGCCGCGGCGCGGATCGCCAGCAATTCGGCGTGCGCGGTCGGATCATGGTCGCGGATGGTGCGATTGCCGGCTCTCGCGACCACCTCGCTGTCGCGCACCACCACGCAGCCGATTGGAACCTCGCCGGCGGCCGCGGCTGCCTGCGCCTCCTGCAGCGCCAGCTCCATGAATGTCGCGGATGTCTCTCGTTTCTCCATTCGAACTCTGTTATCAGGCGCGCAACCTCAAATCGAGATTTTACATGGCACGTGACGATGACAGGAAGCGCGGAGGCCGCCCGCCAGGCGGCGGGCCGGGCCGCGGCGGACCACCGCGCGGCAAGCGCTTTGCCGGCGGCGACAAGCGGGGGCGCGATGCTGACGCGCCGCGCGGGCCGCGCAAGGTCGGCGGCCGCGCGTTCCGCAAGGCGCACGGTGACGCGCCGCGCGGCGAGGGCCGCGACGCGCGCGCCGACGGCAAGCGTTTCGGCGGAGCAAAGCCTGGCGGACGCAGCTTCGGCGACAAACGTCCTTACGGAGCGAAGCCGGGTGGCGGTTTTCGCAAAGATGGCGATCGCCCGCGCCGCGCGTTCGACCGCAGCGAAGCTGGGCCGCGCAAGGAACGCGGCGACAGCGCCGGCGGTGAGCGGAGTCGGGAGCCGCGCGCGTTCCAGGAAAAACCTTGGCAGAAGCGATCCGCGCCGGCGCGTGATGGTGCGCCGCGTGGCGATCGTCCCAAATTCGATCGTCCCAAATTTGACCGTCCAAAGTTCGATCGTCCAAAGTTCGATCGTCCAAGACAGGATAATCTGAGACAGGATCGTCCAAGACCGGATCGCCCGAAATTCGATCGGCCACGAGAGGACCGCCCCGCGCGATCGGCTGACGGCGATCGAGGGCCACGCAAATTCGACCGGCCGCGGTTCGACAAGCCGCGCGGCGAACGCTCTGGCGGCGACCGGCCGCGCACCGAACGCCCATTCCGGGACAAGCCGCGCGGCGATCGCCCCTACGGCGATAAACCACGCGGTGATCGCCCGTACGACAAGCGCCCACGCGACGCTGAGCGGACTGGTGAACGTCCACGCTTCGCGCGCGATCGTGGCGAGCGTCCGGCGAATGATCGTCCGCGCGACGAACGCCGGCGCAACGACCGGGTGGCGCGCAGCAGCCACACCTGGCGCGATCATCCGCGCAGCGACGTTGCGATTTCGCCATCGGAGCCGCGCGATGACACGCAGCGCGACACGGCAGGCGATGCGGCGCGGCCGGCGTTCCAGAAACGTGCCGCCTTTGGCGGCCGCGGCGCCTATCGCGAGCGCAAGCCGTTTTCGCGCGAAGCCCGCGATCGTCGCGATGCCCCGCCGCCGCCGCCGAAAAAATCCGGCGAGCGTATTGCGAAGCTGATGGCGCGCGCCGGTCTGTGCTCGCGCCGCGAGGCGGAGGAGTGGATCCGGCAGGGCCGCGTTGTCGTCAACGGCCTTGTCATCAATTCACCGGCGCTCGACGTCAACGCGCGCGATATCGTCGCGGTCGACGGTGTGCCGCTGCCCGAGCGCGAGCGCACGCGGCTGTTCCTCTATCACAAGCCGCGTGGCCTGGTGACCACGCACTCCGATCCCGAAGGCCGGCCCACGATCTTCGACAACCTGCCGAAGAATCTGCCGCGGCTGATCAGCGTCGGCCGGCTCGACTACAACACCGAAGGCCTGCTGCTGCTGACCAATGACGGTGGTCTGAAGCGCGTGCTGGAACTGCCTGACACCGGCTGGCTGCGGCGCTACCGCGTCCGCGCCCATGGCGCCATCACGCAAGCGCGGCTCGACACCTTGCGCGACGGTATCGAGGTCGATGGCGTCAAGTACGGTCCGATCGAGGCGACGCTGGACACCGAGCCGGGCGCCAACGTCTGGCTCACCTTTGCCATTCGTGAGGGTAAGAACCGCGAGGTGCGCAATGTGCTGTCGCATCTCGGGTTGGAGGTCAACCGGCTGATCCGTGTGTCCTACGGGCCGTTTCAGCTCGGCGAGCTCGGCGAAGGCGCCGTCGAGGAAATTCGCGGACGGCATTTGCGCGATCAGCTCGGCGAGCGGATCGCGAAGCAGGCCGGCGCCGATTTCAGCCTGCCGGTCCGGAACTACGACGGCGGCGATGAGGATGAGGCGCCGGAGAAGCCGCGCGAGGAACGTCGTGAACAGCGTGCGCGTGACGAACAACCTCGCCGCAACGAACGTGACAACAAGCCAAAGCCGCGCGGCCGCGCCGGGCTGATCGCCGACAGCAAGGGCCGCCGGGTGCTGGTTCAGCGTGTCGGCAGCGATGATCGTGAACGCAATGCGAAACCTCGCCGTCCGCTCGGTCGCTACAAGGGCAAGCGCGAGCGCGAGAAGCAGGACGATTGATGCGCGTCCAATCACTCACTCCCGCTCGTCCCCGCGGAAGCGGGGACCCAGTCTTTGCCCAGTCACTTGGGCCCTTTCTCTTGGCCTTTTTTCCTTTTGACTGGATTCCCGCTTTCGCGGGAATGAGCGGAGAATAGGCGTGCGCGTCGTCGGCGGACGATTGCGTGGGCGCACGATCGCGAGCCCGGCGTCGCGCGAGATCAGGCCGACCGCCGATCGCCTGCGCGAGTCGCTGTTCAACATTCTCGCGCACGCCTATGCCGACCCGGTCAGCGATGCCCGGGTGCTCGACCTGTTTGCCGGCACCGGTGCGCTCGGCATCGAGGCAATTTCGCGCGGCGCTGCGTTTTGCCTGTTCATCGACAACGGCGCCGAGGCGCGGGCCTTGCTGCGGCAGAATGTCGAGGGGCTTGGCCTGGGCGGCGTCACCAAGGTGTATCGGCGCGATGCCACGGCACTCGGCAGCGTGCATCCGCATGAGCCGTTCTCGCTGGCTTTTCTCGATCCGCCCTATGGCAAGGGACTCGCTGAGCAGGCGCTGGCCTCGTTGCGCGACGGCAACTGGCTTGTTCCCGGCGCGCTCGTCGTGGTCGAGGAGGCGGTGGCGGCGGAGTTCGCGACGCCTGACGGCTTCGAGGAACTGGAGCGACGCGCGTATGATGACACGGAGTTCGTGGTGATGCGAAGGACGCCGTAACGCGGAAACGCGGCTTACCTCTCCCAAAGGGAGAGGTCGCGCCCAACGGGGCCGCGCGAATGCGCGGCCCGATGACAGGCTCCGGCGCGGGTGAGGGGTTAAGGACTCGCCTTGACACGAGCCCCCTCACCCGGACGCTTCGCGTCCGACCTATCCCCAACGGGGAGAGGTAAGGCACCGCGAGGCCGTCGCTCTCACCCCGCCTTCGCCTGGTCCACCGTCGGCAGCTTGTGGCTGCCGTAGAGCTCGCGCAGCTTTGTCTTCAGCATTTTGCCGGTGGCGCCGTGCGGCAGCTCGTCGACGAAGATGACGTCGTCGGGCATCCACCACTTCGCGATCTTGCCGTTGTAGAACGCCAGCAGGTCGGCCGGCGTGATGGTCGAGCCCGGCCGCTTCACCGCGATGACGAGTGGCCGCTCATCCCATTTCGGATGCGCGACGCCGATCACCGCAGCTTCGGCGACATCGGGGTGCGCCATCGCGAGGTTCTCCAGCTCGATGGACGAGATCCACTCGCCACCGGACTTGATCACGTCCTTGGAGCGGTCGGTGATCTGCATGAAGCCATCCGCATCGATGGTGGCGACGTCGCCGGTGAAGAACCAGCCGTCGCTCCGCTCGCTCTCCGGCATCTTGTAGTACCCACTCGCGATCCACGGCCCGCGGATCATCAGGTCGCCGAACGCTTTGCCGTCGTGCGGCAGGTCCTTGCCGTCGCCGTCGCGGATCTCGAGCTCGACGCCGAAGATGGCGCGGCCCTGCTTGATTCGGAGATCGCGACGCTTCTCCTTCGGCGCGTTGCGGTACTTGGTCGGCAGCTTGTTGACGGTCGCGACTGGCGAGGTCTCGGTCATGCCCCAGAGATGCAGCACCTGCACGCCGTACTCGTCTTCCAGCGTCGCCATCAGCGAGCGCGGGCAGGCGGTGCCGCCCATCAGCACGCGGTTCAGCGTGGTCGGCTTGGCGCCTGATGCCTGCAGGTATTGCACGTAGCCGAGCCACACCGTCGGCACGCCGTTGGCGAAGGTCACGCCTTCCTGCTCGAACAGCTTGTGCAGGCTTTCGCCATCGACCTTCTGGCCGGGCATGACGAGCTTCGAGCCCATCGCCACCGCACAGTACGGCATGCCCCACGACATCGCGTGGAACATCGGCGAGATGAACGCGACGTTGTCTTCGAGCGAGATGTTACAGGAGTCCGGCGTCGCCGCGGCGAGCGAATGCAGATAGCCGCTGCGGTGGCTGTAGAGCACGCCCTTCGGGTTGCCAGTTGTGCCCGACGTGTAGCACAGGCCCGCCGCGGTGTTCTCGTCGAACTGCGGCCAGTCGTAGAATTCTGACTGGCCCTGCATCAGCCCTTCATAGTCGAGCAGGCCGGGGATGCCCGATGTCGCCGCTTCCTTCGCGTCACCGAGATAAATCCACTTCTCGACCGACGGACATTTCGGTCGGAGCTGGTTGACGAGATCGACGAACGTCGAATCGAAGAAGACGAAGCGGTCCTCGGCGTGGTTGATGATGTAGACGATCTGCTCGATGAACAGCCGCGGGTTCACGGTGTGGCACACCGCGCCGATGCCGGAGATACCGTAGTAGAGCTCGAGGTGGCGGATGCCGTTCCAGGCCAGCGTCGCCACCCGATCGCCCGGCTTGACGCCGAGTGCGGTCAGCGCGTTGGCGAGCTGCGATGAGCGCTGCAACAGGCTGGCATAGTTGGTGCGGCGGTCGGGCTTGTCGGGCGTGCGCGAGACGATCTCGACATCGGGGAAGGTGCGCGCCGCATGCGTCAGGATCGACGACAGCAGCAGCGGAGTTTTCATCATCAGGCCGAGCATTGGAACGTCCCTCGAGGCATTGTTTGATGGTCCGGCGGTATGCCGGTCTTTGCGATAATCTTGCAGAACCTTGGCAAAATGCCAAGAAACCCCGTGCTCGACCTTGGTCGTCCGCGATTGACGGTAGCCGGTGGCCGGGTGCAAGCTGCGACAAAACCAGAAATATTCGGAGGAATCGCAATGCTCCGCGCCGAGGACAACGTCTTCCTGACCCAGAGCGGGCCGGGCACGCCGATGGGCGAGCTTTTGCGCCGGTTCTGGCTGCCGGTCTTGCTCTCGGAAGAATTGCCCGAGCCCGACGGCGATCCGAAGAAGGTCGTCGTGATGGGCGAGGAGTTGCTCGCCTTCCGCGACACCGACGGCAAGGTCGGCCTGATCGACCAGTACTGCCCGCACCGCGGCGCCAACCTGTGGTTCGGCCGCAACGAGGAGTGCGGCATCCGCTGCATTTATCACGGCTGGAAGTTCGACGTGACCGGGCAGTGCGTGGATATGCCGACCTCGTATCCGGACCTCAACGCCAAGGATAAGATGAAGATCAAGGCGTATCCGGTGCGCGAGTGGGGCGACATGATCTGGGCCTATATGGGCCCGCAGACCGCCGAACTGCCCGAACTTCCCGCGCTGGAGATGGCGCTGGTGCCGCCGTCGCACCGCTTTGTCACCAAGAAATGGCAGGACTGCAACTGGGTGCAGGCGCTGGAGGGCGGCATCGACACCGCGCACTTCACCTTCGTGCATCTCGCCTTCGAGAAGGACGAGAACGAGATTCTCGAAATCAAGAAGCACTTCATCAACTCGCTGTCGCGCGTCAGGAGCGAGCAGATGCGCTGGATCGCGCAAGACCCGCGTCCGGTGATCAAGATCCTGCCGCACGAGGCGGGGCTGACGGTGGCCGGCGGCCGCCTCACCGACGGCGACGACATCTACTGGCGCATCGCCCAGTTCCTGATGCCGGTGCACGCCTACGCGCCGTCGTCGCTGCCGGGCGAAAATATCTTCGGCCAGACCTTTGTGCCGGTCACCAACACCAATTGCTGGATCTACACCTACGCCTGGAATCCGCACCGGCCGCTGACCGAAGCCGAGCGCCAGGGCTATCGCAACGGCAACGGCGTGATGAGCGTGGTCGACGAGAATTACGTGCCGGTCCGCAACAGGCAGAACAACTACCTGATCGACCGCAAGCTGCAGCGGACCAACAGCTACACCGGCATCCAGGGCATCTCCGAGCAGGACTCAGCCGTGCAGGACAGCCAGGGCCCGATCCAGGACCGCACCAAGGAGCATCTCGGGCCGACCGATCTCGGCATCATGCATTTCCGCAAGCTGATGTTCGACACCGCGCGCGCCCTGCAGGACGGCGTTGAGCCGCCGCACGTGAAGCATCAGGACCGCTACGCCGTCCGCTCCGGCGGCCACGTCACCCACAAGTCGAAGGATTTGCCCGAGGTGATGGTCGAGCGTTTCGGTGATATCGCGGGCTATGTCGGCCCGCCGGGACGCGAGGCGGCGGAGTAGGGGGCGGTCTCTCCACGGCGTCATCCTGAGGTGCTCGCGACGAAGTCGCGAGCCTCGAAGGATGGGCCACAGCAGGCGCCGTCGCCCTTCGAGGCTCGGCGCATCGAGTTCTGTGGAAGAAACCGGCGCAGCCGCGCCGAGCACCTCAGGGTGACGGCGCTGACCGGAGCTACCTCCGCCCGAACAGCTTTTCGATATCCGCGAGCTTCAGTTCGACGTAGGTCGGGCGGCCGTGGTTGCACTGGCCGGAGTTCGGCGTCACTTCCATCTCCCGGAGCAGCGCGTTCATTTCTTCCGGCCGCAGCCGGCGGCCGGCGCGCACCGAGCCGTGGCAGGCCATGGTCGCCGCGACGTGCATCAGACGGCGTTCCAGCGGCAGCGCCTCATCCCACTCCGCCATGTGCTCGGCAAGGTCGGTGAGCAGGGCGCGCGCATCGGTCTTGCCGAGCAGGGCCGGCGTCTCGCGCACCGCGACCGCGCCGGGGCCGAACGATTCGATCGCAAGGCCGAAGCTCGCGAGTTCTTCCGTGCGCGACAACAGTTTCTCGACCGTCTCCTCGTCGAGCTCGACAATCTCGGGGATCAGCAAGAGCTGCCGCGCCACGCCGTCGCGCGCCAGCGCCGCCTTCAGCCGCTCGTAGACGATCCGCTCATGGGCGGCGTGCTGGTCGACCAGCATCAGGCCGTCGCGCGTCTGCGACACGATGTAGGTTTCATGGATCTGCGTGCGCGCGGCGCCGAGCGGGCGATCGAGCAGGTCGGACGTGGCCTCCGCGTTGCGGACATCGGCCGACGGCGCGCCGGCGTCGAACGCGGCTTGCGCGGCGTCAGCAAATCCTTCGGGCAGTCCTTGCGCGCTGACAAATGCCGCTACGCGCTGGGATGGCGCGCTCGGCGATTTCTGCCAGTCCCAGTTCGCCGGTGCTGACGTCCGCGGCCGGAGCGCGGCGATCACCGCAGCGTCGCTGTTCGCCGCCGTGCGCTTGCCTTCACGCGCCAGTCCGTCCTTCAGCGCATGCACGATCAGCGCGCGCACCAGACCG
The DNA here is from genome assembly GCA_963763485.1 of uncultured Alphaproteobacteria bacterium. Lineage (GTDB taxonomy): Bacteria > Pseudomonadota > Alphaproteobacteria > Rhizobiales > Xanthobacteraceae > CAWCKS01. Next base: position 277,204 of record CAVXOW010000007.1, read on the forward strand.
GCGTTGCGGAATCGCACCTCGGTCTTGGCCGGATGCACGTTGGCGTCGACGCCCTCGGCATCGAGCGTGACGAACAGCGCCACCACCGGGTGGCGGTCGCGCGGCAGGTAGTCGGCGTAAGCCGCGCGCACCGCGCCGAGGATCAGCTTGTCGCGCACCGGCCGGCCGTTGACGAACAGGTATTGTCCAAGCGCATTGGCGCGGGTCAAAGCGGGTGACGCGGCAAAGCCGTCGACCACGACGCCCTCACGTTCGGCGCGCACCTCGATGGCATGACTGCGAAACTCGGCGCCGAGAATGTCGCTCAAGCGCGTCAGCCGTCCTGCCGCGCCGGGCAGCGCCGCCGCCCACGTCACCTGCGCGCGCTCCTCGCCGGCCAGCGTGAACGCGATGTCGGGGCGTGCCATCGCCAGCCGCCGCACCACTTCGCGGACCGCTTCGGCTTCGGTGCGATCGGTCTTGAGGAATTTCAGCCGCGCCGGCGTGGCATAGAACAGATCGGCGACGTCGACCCGCGTGCCGCGCGTCAGCGCTGCCGGCGCGATCTCGGATTTGGCGCCGCCGGTCACGGCGATGGTCCAGGCATTGCCGTCATCGGCGTTGCGCGTGGTGATGGTCAGTTTGGCGACCGCGCCGATCGACGGCAGCGCCTCGCCGCGGAACCCGAGCGTGCGGATGCGCAGCAAATCCTCATCATCGAGCTTCGAGGTCGCGTGGCGCTCGACCGCGAGCGCGAGATCGGCGCGGCTCATGCCGCTGCCGTCGTCGGTCACCGTGATGCGACGCCGCCCGCCGCCATCGGAGAAGATGTCGACGCGGTTTGCGCCGGCATCAACGGCGTTCTCGACCAGCTCCTTCACCACGCTCGCAGGCCGCTCCACCACCTCGCCGGCGGCGATGCGGTTGACGATGGTTTCGGGGAGCTGGCGGACAGGCATGCGGAGCGTAAGGGACCGATTCGAGATTTGTGGAGGGCAATGTAGGTGGCGGAGGGGCGAATTGCACCCGACCTGCCGAATGCAGCCGGTGGATCGCGGGTGTAACTTTCGGATTTAGTCGTCGAATTGCCTGCCGCGCATCGATTTGACCTTGCCCCGGATTTTCTTGCCTTCAAGGCGGCGTTGTTTCGACCCGAAGGTGGGCTTCGTTGCGCGACGTGGCTTCGGCCGCACGCTCGCTTCACGAAACAGCTCGACCAGCCGCTCGACGGCATCGGAGCGATTGCGCTCCTGGGTGCGGAAGCGCTGGGCGTGGATCACGATCACGCCGTCCTTGGTCAGGCGCTGCCCGGCGAGCCGCGCCAGACGCGATTCGACATCGGGCGCAAGGTTGGCGCGCGCGACCGGATAGCGCAGCTGCGCCGCGGTCGAGAGCTTGTTGACGTTCTGCCCGCCCGGCCCCGAGGCGCGGACAAAGCTGATCTCGAAGTCGCCTTCGTCGAGAACGATGTCGCGGGAAATGCGGATCACGGGGGTGGCTCAAGGAGAATCAATCAGACGCACGTTAGCCTTCTACGCTGATCTCGCAACGCGCTCCGATCATCCTCCCACGCGGAGCGACAGCGAAGCGGGGGAGGGGGACCGCCCGAGGGACGGTGGAGGGGGCGCGCGGTCTAAGTGGTTGGACCATGAATTACGCGTTGCGCGGAAGCCCCCACCACCATGCTTCGCATGGTCCCCCTCCCCCGCTTTGCGGGGGAGGATAGGCGCGCGCCCTGGAATCAATCCTTCGTCGGCTGCGCGATACGGCCGACGGCGATGGTGAGGAACGGCTGGCCCCACAGCTTCTTCGCCACGCGTTTGGCGTCGTCGAGCGTCACCGCGTTGATGATGCCGGCGCGCTTGTCGATGTAGTCGACCGCCAGCCCGTCGAGCTGGTATTGCAGCAGCGTGGCGGCGATCTTCGCCGAGGTGTCGAGTGACAGCATCTGCGAGCCGTTGAGGAACGCTTTTGCGCCGTCGAGCTCGGCCTGGGTCGGGCCCTGCTCGGCCATCCGCTTCAGCTCGTCCATGGTGGCGTCGATGGTGTCGTTGGTGCGGTCGGCGCGCGTCGCGGTGTAGCCGACCAGCATCGCCGCATGATTGAGCCACAGCATCGATTCGGAGATGGCATAGACCAGGCCGCGCTTTTCGCGGACCTCGCGATAGAGCCGCGACGAGCCGCCACCGGCCATGATCTGGTTCAGCACGAAGCTGGTCATGAAATCCGGGTCGGAGCGTTTCAGTCCGGGCGCGCCGAACACCACCACGGTCTGCGGCACGTCGAGGGTGACATTGATGCGCTGCGCCTGCGCTTGCGGTGTGAAGTCGGGAACCGGCGTCAGGTTTGCCTTGGCCGGCAACTGGCCAAACGTTTTGTCAAGCAGGGTGGCGAGCTCGGTCTTGTCGATGTCGCCGACCACGGCGATCTTCAGATTGTCGCGGGCAAGTATACGCGCGGTGTAGGTGCGCAAATCATCGGCGGTGATGCCAGTCACGCTGTCCAGCGTGCCATCGGTCGGCTGGGCATAGGGATGGGTGCCGAAGGTGGCGGAAAAGAAGCGCTGGTTGGCGATCGAGTTCGGGCTGACGGTCTGCCGGCGCAGCGACGACAACGTCACCGTGCGCACGCGCTCGAGCGGCTCGCTGTCGAAGCGCGGCTGCGTCAGCGACAGGCGCAGGAGGTCGAAAGCTTCCTCGCGGTTCTCGCTGAGTGTGCGCAGCGAGCCGCGGAAGTAGTCGCGCGAGCTGTTGAAGCTCAAGTCGATCGCGCGGCGCTCGAGCCGATCGCGGAACGCCTTTGTGTCGAGGTCGCCGGCGCCCTCGTCGAGCAGGTTGGCGGTGAGGTTGGCGACGCCGGGCTTGACCGCAGGATCCTGTGCGGTGCCGCCGGCAAACGCAAACTCCATGGCGAGCAGCGGCACGCTCGGTTCATGCACCAGCCATGCCTCGATGCCGCCTGGCGACACCACGCGCTCGATCGTGGTGGCGCGGGCCGGAAGATGTGCGACGACGAGGGCAGTGATTGCGAGCAGCGACGTGGCGACAGCGCGGCGCAGGATGATCACGAGCGCTTCTCCGCGGGGCTGGCAGCCGTTGCCGTGGTGTCCTTGACGAGGTAGCCGGTGACCGAGCGCTTCTTGTCGAGCCATTTCCGCGCCGCGTCGCGGACCTCATCGGAGGTCACGGCGCGGACATTGTCGGCCCAGCTCAGGATGTCGTCGATCGATTCGCCCGCGGTGATGGAGCTGCCATACCAGCGCGCCATCTCGACCTGGTTGTCCTGGGCGTAGATCGTCGACGACACCAGTTGCGTCTTGACGCGGTCAAGGTCGTCGGCGCGGATGCCGTCGCGGACGATGTCGGCAATGACCTGGTCCATCACCTGTTCGATCTGGGCGAACGCGACGCCGGGCTTCGGCGAGGCCGAGATCGCGAACTGGCTGTCGTCGAGCGCGGTCGACAGGTACCAGCCGCCGGCACCGACTGCGAGCTGCCGGTCGATCACCAGCGCGCGATAGAGATAGGAGTTGGCGCCGCCGCCCAACGCCTGCGCCAGCACGTCGAGCGCCGCGGTCTCCTTGCCACTCGTCGTGTGCGCCGACGGCACGAGATAGTAGCGGCGCACCGAGGATTGCTCGACGCGCGGATCGGCGAGCGTCACGGTGCGCGGGCCGGCCGGCGGCGGCTCCTGCGGGCGCAAGCGCTGCGCCGGAATCTCGGGACTCGCCGTCTGCTGGCCGTAGGTCGTTTCGGCGATTTTGCGCACGTCGTCAGGCCTGACGTCGCCGGCGACCACGACGATGGCGTTGTTCGGTGCATAGAAGCGTTTGTAGAAGGCGAGCGCGTCCTCGCGGTTCAGCTTCTCGATCTCGCCACGCCAGCCGATCGACGGCCGGCCGTAGGGATGGTTCAGGTACAGCGCTGCCATCATCTGCTCGGACAGCCGGGCGTCCGGACTGTTGCCGATCCGCATATTGTATTCTTCGAGCACGACGTCGCGCTCGGGCAGCACGTTCTCGTCCTTCAGCGTCAGGCCGGTCATGCGGTCGGCCTCGAACTCCATCATGGTCGCGAGTTGGTCCTTCGGCACGCGCTGAAAAAAGTTCGTGTAGTCGAACGAGGTGGCGGCGTTCTCCTGGCCGCCAATCGCGATCACCTTGTTGGAAAACTCGCCGCTCGGATGCTTTGCGGTGCCCTTGAACATCAGGTGTTCGAGAAAATGGGCGAGCCCCGACTTGCCCGGCGTCTCGTCGGCCGAGCCGACCTTGTACCAGATCATGTGGGTGACCACCGGCGTGCGGTGATCTTCGATGACGATGACCTGCAGGCCGTTCTGCAGCGTGAAGCTCGCCGGGCGCCTTGGCCCATCAGCCCGCGCCGGTGCTGCCGCAAGCAGGGTGATGGCGATGGCTGATGCGAGCAGGCTGCGGCCGATCGGCGATTGGGTCATGCGCCTCGAACGATTTGCGGTGGAGAGCACGATCCGGAAAGGTCGATAGCGGCTTTCCGATGCGATCTTGCTCGATCAAGTGGAGCGGATTGGACATTCGCTATTCGCATTGCGCCGCGAATTCGCGAGGCGAGTGTCAAATCCAAACGCTAGTGACTACTTCCGGCCCTGCGAAATGATGTCACCTTCGCCGCTCGGATCGTAGGTGCGGCCTGCGGCTTTCTTCTGGTCGTCGCCGTTCAGGCCGTAGGTATAGGCCGGCGAGGGGGTCTGATAGCCGGACGGCGGTTGCGTCAGGCTCTCGCGCGCCGGCTCGCCGGGAAACGGCGCCAACTCGGGCTTGTCGCTGCTGCTGAAGATGTTGCCGATGCCCTTGAAGCCCAGTTGCGACGGGCTGAGCACCGGATTCTCGGCGCCGCCGGCACCGTAGGGATTGCCCGGCTGGTCCGACGACGTCGCGCTCTTCACCCGCGCGGTGCCGACCTTCATTTCTTCCGGCGTCAGCACCTGGCCCCATTCCTTCGACTTGTCGCGGTTCTTCACGGCAAGGCGCGCCTTGCGGCGCTCTTCGACATCGGGGTCCTTGGGCCAGTTCGGCTTCGGTGCCGCGTTGGCAGTCTCGGGTGGCGGCAGGGTCAGTTTCGGCGGCACCACCAGCGGCGAGCGCTCGCGATAGTCGATGCCCTTCTCGGTGCCGTCGACCGCGCCGAGGCCGTGCATGAGACCGCGGATCACTTTCTGCTCGATCGATGGTTCGTCGTCATCGTCATCGTCGCCGGCGAGCGCCGGTGCGACATGAACGGCACACGCCACGCAGACTGCGGCGCCAAGCAAGGCCGCGCGCCAAGTCAGTGCGCCCCAGGTCAGCGCGCCAAAGCCAAGCCGTTTCAGGCTCTTAAGATTGCCGTCGTCGGTGTTACGCATGGGCTCGGCTATCGCCTCGGATCACGGCTCTTTTGCGGCCGTGGTCCCAACGAATGAATCATACAGGAGGCCGATAACCCCGGCAACAATGGCCACGTCGGCGAGGTTGAACACGTACCAGTCGCGGTCCTTTCCGGCGATTTCGACATGAAACAGGGCAAAATCCATCACCGCGCCATAGGTAAAGCGGTCGATGGCGTTGCCGATCGCCCCGCCGAGGATCAACCCGAGGCCGGTCGCGGCCAGTGTCGACTGGACGCGGGCCAGCCAGATCAAAAGTCCGACAACGGCGGCGATCTTGACGCCGAGCAGGATCATCTCGCCGCCGGCGCTTGTGGTCTGGAACCAGCCGTAACTGATGCCTTTGTTCCAGGTCAGCACCAGGTCGAAGAACGGCGTGAGGTGGACCGCGCCGCGGCTCGCAATGTCGAACACCGACAGCAGCCAGAATTTTGCGGCCTGATCGAGCGCGAGTGAAACCACCGCGGCGATCAGGCCAGCCTTCAGAAAATAGCGGCGTGCGTGCTGCATCGACCGGGATGCCTACTTCTTTGTCTTCGTCGTCTTTTTCGCCGCTTTCTTCCTGGCTTTTTTCACGCGCCGTGTCGAAGACGTTGCTCTCTTGACGGCCTTTTTGTTCGGCTTTGCTGTCTTTTTCGCGCTCTTTTTCGCAGCCGCCTTCTTGGTTTTTCTTGCAGCCTTCTTCGCAACCGCTTTCCGGGCTTTCTTCTTGTTCTTACGCGTTTCTTGGCGCTCTTCTTGGCTCGGGCACTCGTCGTTGCCGAAGGCTTCTCGGCCACGGTTTTCGGCTCGCTGTTTACAGCCGGCTTGCTGGCTTGGCGCGCTTGATCGGCGGCGCGTCTTCGCTGGCCACAGGCGCGGCCGGCTGCACCGGCGGCGCGAAGTCGACCACGGGCAACGCACGCTCCGCGACTTGTGGCGCGGCTTGCGCCACGCGTCCGACGTCGACGCCCATCGCCCGCCACTCGCGCAGCGCTTTTGCGTCGCGCGGCGAGACGTCGGGGTATTCGGGATCGGAGCCGACCGTCTGCAGGATGCGCCAGCTGCGCGCGCATTTCGTGCCGACCGCGCGTTCGACCACAACGGCGACACCGGGCACGTCGCTCAATGTGAATGCAGCAGCCGGCGCCTCGCCCTCCTGAACCTCGTAGTTCGAGGTGATGCAGACTTCGGCGAGGTCGATGTCGGCGAGCAGGGACAGCAGCGCGCGGTCGGCAACGTAGATGATCGGCGATGCTTCCAGCGACGAGCCGATGCGCTTGGCCGCGCGCTCGATCTCGAGCGCGCCAGTGACGACGCGGCGCACGTCACGGATCTTGTCCCACTTCTTCGCCAGCGCGTCGTCCTGGTAACGCTCGAGGTCGGTCGGGAACGTCGTCAGATGGACCGACGCTGCGCCGTTGCCGTTGCGGTTGGTCCAGGCTTCCTCCGAGGTGAAGCTCAAGACCGGTGCCAGCCATTTCAGGATGGTGTCGCACAGGATGTCGACCGTGGTCAGCGCCGCCTTGCGCGCGAGCGAGGAGGGCGGATCGCAGTACAGCGTATCTTTCCGGATATCGAAGTAGAACGCGCTGAGCTCGGCGTTCATGAACGCGGCGACGCTTGCGACCACCGTCTTGTAGTCGAAGTCGGCATAGGCCGGCCGGACCACCGCATCGAGCTGGGCGAGCCCGTGCAGCATCAGCCGTTCGAGCTCGGGCATGTCTTCGAACGCGAGCGTGTCTTCAGGTCTTGCATGATGCAACGTGCCAAGCATCCAGCGGATGGTGTTGCGCAGCTTGCGGTAGCTCTCGACGGTGTTCTTGAGGATCTCCGGACCGACGCGCTGGTCGTCGGCATAGTCGGTGGCGCAGACCCAGAGGCGCAGGATATCGGCGCCGGATTGCTTGATGACGTCCTGTGGCTCGATGGTGTTGCCGAGCGACTTCGACATCTTGCGGCCTTGCTCGTCCAGCGTGAAGCCGTGGGTCAGGACGATGTCATAGGGCGCGCGGCCGCGCGTGCCGCAGCTCTCCAGCAGCGAGGAGTGGAACCAGCCGCGATGCTGGTCGCTGCCTTCGAGGTACATCACAGTGTCCTCGCCGCCATCGACCTTGCGGACGATGGTGCCGAGCTGCGGAAAGTGCTGCTTGTCCTCCAGCACGAAGGCGTGGGTCGAGCCGGAGTTCGAACCAGACGTCGAGGATGTCGTCGACCTTGCTCCAACCCTCGGCCGCTAGCGTGGACCCGAGGAATTGCTCGCGCGCGCCCTCGGCATACCAGGCGTCGGCGCCTTCATTCATAAAGGCTTCGACGATGCGCTGGTTGACGGTCTCGTCCTCAAGGATTTCGACCGCGCCGTCGCCGCGTTCCTTGACGAACACCGCGATCGGCACGCCCCAGGCGCGCTGGCGCGAAATCACCCAGTCCGGACGGTTGACGATCATGCCGTTGAGGCGGTTCTGGCCCGACGGCGGCACCCACTTCGTCACGGAGATCGCGTGCAGCGCGCGGGCGCGCAGCGTGTCGCCGTGCTTCACCTGGCCATTGTCCGCGATGTCTTTGTCCATCGCGATGAACCATTGCGGTGTGTTGCGGAAGATCACCGGCTTCTTCGAGCGCCAGGAGTGCGGATACTGGTGCTTCAGCCGGCCGCGCGCGAGCAGCATGCCGGCCTCGACCAACGCCTTGATCACGGCGTCGTTGGCGTCGCCCTTCTCGCCCTTGTCGGTGAGCACGCGCTTGCCGGTGAAGCCGGGCGCCTGCTCGGTGTAGGCGCCGTTCTCGTCGACGGTGTAGGGGATCGTGGTGTTGATGCCGCGGGCTTCGAGCGCGCGCGCATTGGCTGTCCAGACGTCGAAATCTTCGCGGCCGTGGCTCGGCGCGGTGTGCACGAAGCCGGTGCCGGTGTCGTCGGTGACGTGATCGCCGGCGAGGAGGGGGACGCGAAAGCCGTAGCCGCCGCCGAAGCCGCTGAGCGGGTGCGTGCATTCCAGCGTCGCGAGTGCGCTCGACGGGATTTCACCGACCCGCTCGTAACGTTCGACGCGCGCCTGTTTGAAGACCGCTTCGGCAAGCGGATCGGCAAGGATCAAGAGGTCGCCGGTTTTTGCCCAATTGTCCGCAGGCGCTTCGGTGACGCGATAGAGTCCATAAGCAATTTTCGGCGAATAGCTGATCGCGCGGTTGCCGGGCAGCGTCCAGGGCGTTGTGGTCCAGATCAGCACGCTTGCGTCTGCGACCGCGTCGACCAGGGCGGCAGTCACGTCTTTCACCGAGCCAAGCTCGACCTCGGCCACCGGAAACTTCACCCAAACCTGGTCGCTGGTGTAATCCTCGTACTCGACCTCGGCCTCGGCGAGCGCGGTCTTCTCGACCACGCTCCACATCACCGGCTTCGAGCCGCGGTAGAGCGTGCCGTTGGCGACGAATTTCATCAGCTCGCGCGCGATCACAGCTTCCGCCGGAAAGTCCATCGTCGCGTAGCGGTGGTCCCAGTCGCCGATGATGCCGAGCCGCTTGAACTCCTCGCGCTGCACGCCAAGCCAGTGCGTCGCGTACGCCCGGCATTCCTGGCGGAACGCGATCATTGCCGCGGAATTCTTCAGGTCCGGCTTCTGCTTGCCCTTGGAGCGGTAGTTCTCTTCCTCGATCTTCCACTCGATCGGCAGGCCATGGCAGTCCCAGCCCGGTACATAGTTGGAATCGAAGCCGAGCATCTGCTGGCTCTTGGTCACCACGTCTTTCAGGATCTTGTTCAGCGCGGTGCCGATGTGGATGTTGCCGTTGGCGTAGGGCGGCCCGTCATGCAGCACGAACTTCGGCCGGCCGGCCGAAGCGTCACGCAAGGCTTCGTAGAGCTTGATCTCGTTCCAGCGCTTCAGGATCTCCGGTTCGCGCTGGGGCAGGCCGGCGCGCATCGGGAATTCGGTCAGCGGCAGGAACAGGGTTTTCGAATAGTCGGCGGCGCCTGATTTATCGGCGGGCTGGTCAGATTGGGTCATGGCGGGTCTTTGAACAGCGATCAGCTAATGGGCGCTTCGGACAAGACGAATGTGGCGAACGCCGGTGAAGAGTGAGAGGCGCGAAACGAAATCCCGGTCTTGCGCGCGAGCCTTGGGAAGCTCAGGCGGAAGCCGGGCCGCTAATGCCGATGATAATGCGCCGTGCCGACATGGCGGCGTTGTAGCAGGCGGGAGTTGCGCGGGAAAGTGCGGATGTGGCGCGATCGCGCGAGAGACTCTCGCTCCATCCCCCTGCAAGGGGGAGGGTCGGGGTGGGGGTCTTCTTGCTCCAACGCCTCGACAAGGAGACCCCCACCCGACTGCTTCGCAGTCGACCTCCCCCTTGCAGGGGGAGGTAAGGAAAAATCACCCGATCTCGCCGAGCTTGGGAAAGGCGTCCGGCGCGGCGGCCAGCGCGGCGCGCGCCTTTGTCGCATCGTCATCCATTTGGCGGATCAGGGCGTCGACGCCGTCGAACTTCAGTTCGTCGCGGATGTAGGCGATGAAGGCGACGTCGAGCACCGCGCCGTACAGATCGCCCGTGAAATCGAACACGAAGGTCTCCAGCAGCGGCGCGCCGTTATCGAAGGTCGGGCGCCGGCCGAAGCTCGCGACCCCGTCAAGCCGCTCCTTGCCGCGGCCGACCCGCACCGCATAGATGCCGTGCCGCAGCGCGCAGTTCGCATCGAGCCGCATGTTGGCGGTGGGAAACCCGAGATCCCGGCCGCGCTTTTCGCCGTGGACCACTTCGCGGGTCACGAACCAGGGATAGCCGAGCATCGAGGTGGCGTCGGCGATCTCGCCCCGGCTCAGCGCCTCGCGGATTGCGGTCGAGGATACCGCGCGCCCCTCGACGTCGAAATGTGGTTCGACATGGACCTCGATCCCGAGCCTCGGGGCCTCGGCCTTGAGCAGCGTCGGCGAGCCCGAGCGGCCCTTGCCGAAATGGAAGTCGTAGCCGACCGCGATTCCGGAGATACCGAGCCGCTCGATCAGATCATGGTGAATGAAATCCTGAGCCGGGGTCGCCGCGCGATTCTGGTCGAAGGTCATCACCACGGCACCGTCGAGGCCGGTGCCGGCGAGCAGGCGCAGCTTGTCGACCTCGTCGGTCAGGCGAAATTGCGGGGTGCCGCGGGCAAAGAAGTCGCGCGGGTGCGGCTCGAAGGTCATCGCCAGCGCTTGCGTGCCGCGCGCCTTTGCCATGCGCACGGCGGCGGCGATCACAGCGCGATGACCCCGGTGCACGCCGTCGAAATTGCCGAGTGCGATGACCGCGCCACGCGGAATGTCTGCGGCAGGCGTGGAATCGCGGATGATTTTGAAGCGAGAGGGCATGGAGAAGGTGAGAACTAACCGTTTGTTAAGTCCATCAAAGAGGGTGTGCAGCGGCGATAAGTCAAGGTGCGGGCGGGTTGGGCCGCTCCCGCAAAAATGCACCTAACAGGTTGAAGGGCAGAGGCCTTTTCTACCGGACGGACGATTAACGGGCTGTTTAACGACAAATGCTAGTTCTGACAGCGGTCCGTGGGGCGCGGACGCCATCAGCTGTCGAGGCTTTGAGCCGTTCGTGCCCGAAATTTTGAGTTGGCAGAACGCCTTCGAGGGCTGCAGCCAGGCGTTGCGTGGGAGGAAAAAGATTATGGCTGTCGATTTGTCGATGACGGTCCTGGTGGTGGACGATTACAACACCATGATCCGGATCATCCGCAACCTGCTCAAGCAGTTGGGTTTCGAGAATATCGATGACGCCAGCGACGGCTCGGCGGCGCTCAACAAGATGCGGAGCAAGAAATACGGCCTCGTGATCTCCGACTGGAATATGGAGCCGATGACCGGCTTCGATCTTCTGAAGGAGGTGCGCGGCGACCCGAATCTGGCGATGACGCCGTTCATCATGGTCACCGCGGAATCGAAGACCGAGAACGTGATCGCTGCCAAGAAGGCCGGCGTCAACAACTACATCGTCAAGCCGTTCAACGCCGCGACGTTGAAGAGCAAGATCGAAGCGGTATTCCCCGACGGGGCGTGAGGTTCTTCCCCGTCGTCCCTGCGAACGCGGGGAGTTGAGACGACGGACCGCCGCTATCCTGTTGTCCTTTATATTTGCCGAACAGGGCCGCGAGCACTTGGGCTAAAGGTCCCCGCGTTCGCGGGTCGACAATTCCCTCACCATTTCAACTTCGGCGTCACCGCGCGCGGCGGATGGCTCGCGTCGGCGAACAGCTTGAGCATTGCTTGGGGCTCCGGATTGTCGCGCTCGCCGAGCTCGCCGGCATGGATGCCGGCCGTGACGAACAGGCACGGCAGCCCCATGCGGTTGGCGCCGGCAAGATCCGTCCGCACGGAATCGCCGATGGCCAGCACCCGCGTCGGAGGGGTCGTCGCGCCACGTGCCTGCGCTGCCAGCGTCAGCGCGCGCTCGTAGATCGGCGGATGCGGTTTGCCCGCCCATAACACATTGCCGCCGAGCGTCTCGTACAGCTCGGCCAGCGCGCCGGCGCAGTAGATCAACCGGTGGCCGCGCTCGACCACGATGTCGGGATTGGCACACACCATGGTCAACTTGCGCTCGGCGGCGCGCGCAAGAGTCTCGCGGTAATTCTCGGGCCCCTCGTGCTCGTCGTCGAACAGGCCGCTGCAGACGATGTAGTCGGCGCGCTCGACCAACTCGAAGGTGACGCCGAAGTCGCGAAACAGCGAGCCGTCGCGCTCGGGGCCGATATGGTACAGCGATTGCTCGCGATGGTCGGAGATATAGGCGCGGGTCAGGTCGCCCGACGAGACGATCGCGTCGTAGACGTCGGGCTTGATCGCAAGGCGCTGCAACATGCGCTCGACCGCGTCATGCGGTCGCGGCGCGTTGGTGATCAGCACCACGGTACCGCCATTCCTGCGAAACGCTGCAAGCGCGTCGCAGGCGTCGCTCCATTGCTGCAGGCCGTTGTGCACGACGCCCCAGATATCGGAGAGGATGACGTCAACGCCGTCGACAAGGTCGCGCAGCCGCTCGGTGTATTGCGGTGTGGTCATGAGCGACTAACGCAGTTGGTTAATCGCGCCGGCTTGACCGGGCGATCTCCGCTCATCCCCGTGGATGCGGGGACACGGTTTGTGCATCGGAAACGGGCGACAGGAGCACTGGATGCCACTGCGTTGAAGCGGGGAATGCCCGACCGGTAGCGGGAATGAGTCGGTTGAGATAACTAGCCATGCGGACGGGCTAATGACGTCTTCGCCGCGAGATCAAGTCGGGCCGGCGGCGCGGCGCAGCAGCGCGGCACTGCCGACGTTTCGCGCCTGCTCGGCCCGCGATGCGGGATTTCCGCGCGTCGCGGCTGCAGGTGGCGCGTGGCGCGGCGGTGCCGTTGCGCTTCGGTTGTTCCGGGATTGCGTCCACCTTGGTGTCCGTCTTCGCATCATGCCCCATCGTGACCTGGTCGCTGACACCGCCCGGGCCGGCGTCGGCGCGCAGCGGCCTTGGCGGCGCGAACAGGAAGCCCTGGCCGTAGCGCACGTCGTAGTCGAGCAGGTCGACCACCGCGCGTTCGCTTTCGATCCGCTCGGCCACGAGGTCGATGCCGAACCGCCCGAGCAGGTCCGAGAGATCGGCCGGATGAATGTCGGAGGTCGAGATGCGGTTCTGGTCGAGCAGCAGCGCCGCCGGCACCTTCACGAAACGGACGCCGCGGTCGGCGAGCTCGCGCGGCTCGATTCGCAAGTCCGTGACGTTGTCGATCGAGAAGCGGAAGCCGCGCTGCGCCAGCGCCGCAAGGTGTTCGCTCTCCAGCGGTCCGAGGTTGCGGAACGTGCTCTGCCGGAACTCGAGCACCAGCGATGGCGCGAGTGCGCGGTTGGCGTCGAGGAAGTCGAGGCACTGCTTGAACGCCTCGACGTCGCGCAGCGTCACCCCGGCGATGTTGCAGAACAGCCCGATGTCCTTGTTGCGCACCAGGAGCCGCCGCAGCACCTGGACGCAGCGCAGCAGCACCTGGTTGTCGATGGCAGGCATCACGCCGGACAACTCGGCGGCCTCGATGAACTCGGTCGCGGTCAGGACCTTGTCGTCCTCGTCGCGCAGCCGCGACATCACCTCGTAGTAGCGCACCTTGCGCTGCGGCAGCGTCACCAGCGGCTGCAGGTAGAGGTCGATGCGATTGGCCTCGACCGCCGCGCGGATGACCTTGGCAACCGCAGGGGCCGTGACGGGAGGTTTTGCCTCTTGCGGCGCGGGCGCCGGCTCGGGGGCGGCTTTCGGCGCCGGCGCGATCGAGACGTCCTGGTGCAGCAGCGCGATCTGCGGGGGTGCAGCCGGCTCTGCCGGTGGCGGCGGCGCGGCGGCGATATCGGCGAGCGCGGTCAGCGCATCGTCATGGGAGGCGACCGACACCGCGAGCTGCTTCATCATGGTGCCGAGTTCGTTGATCTCGCCCGCCAGCGGATCGACCCGGCTGTTGACGACGTGCTCGGCGGAGACCGACTTGTTTTCGAGCGCCGCCAGCCTGCGGCCGAACTCGGCGACCTGGCGCGCGAGGTCGGCGGTGCCGCGCGAGAGGTCCGCGATTTGCGTGCCGACGTCGCTGCGGTCCTTCAGCCGCATCGACACCGCGTTGTAGAGGATCAGGAAGGTGAAGGCGGACAGCGCAATGATCGCGGCCTCGGAGGCCCGCAGACCCGCCACCGTATACAGCACCATGCCCAACGAAGCCGCGATCAGAACCATGCAGATCGCGACGAAAATTGTCGAAATACGAATCATCGACAGCGCACGCCCCAGTCCTTGGAATCGAGCGTAGCACCATTGTCGAATTCGCCGGGGATTCTTTCTGCAACGGGAAGGGGAAAACGTTGCCTACGCCGCTTGCTTCGGCGCCGCGAGCTGACCGTCGACGATCTCGAGCCGGCGATCCATCCGCGCGGCGAGGTTCAAGTCATGGGTCACGGCAACGATGGTCTTGCCGTTGATGTCGACCAGGTCGCGCAGGATCGCAAAGACCTGGGCGCTCGACCTGGAATCGAGGCTGCCGGTCGGCTCGTCGGCGAGGATGACCGGCGGATCGTTGGCGAGCGCGCGGGCGACCGCAACGCGCTGGCGCTGGCCGCCCGAAAGCTGGTCCGGCGTCTTGCGGCGGTGGTCGGCAAGGCCGAGCTGGTCGAGCAGCTGGTCGGCACGGGCGGCAATCGCCGCCGGCGACAGCCGCCCGAGCGCACGCATCGGCATGGCGACGTTCTCGGCGATGGTGAACTCCGGCAGCAGGAAGTGGAACTGGAACACGAATCCGAGCGAACTCAGCCTGACTTCGGCGCGTTCATCCTCGCTCATCGCGGCGGTCGAGCGGCCGCCGATCAGCACGTCGCCCTCGGTCGGCAGGTCGAGCAGGCCCAGCAGATAGAGCAGGGACGACTTGCCGGACCCGGACGGGCCGGTGATGGCGACGAACTCGGCCGGATAGATGGCAAGGTTGATGTCGTGGACCAGCGTGACCGGAACCACCCCGGGGAGCACGCGGCTGACATGCCGGGTTTCGACGATCGGCGGGCGCGGCGCACGCGTCATGTCGCGCCCCGGATGATCTCGACCGGGTGCAGCCGGGCGGCCTTGCGCGCCGGGAAGTAACCCGCCACGACGCTGGAACCGATCGCGACCCCGCCGGCAATGGCATAGTGGATCCAGGTGTAGATGATCGGCAGCCGGTCGGCGTCGGTGAACGGCGTCTTGAATTCGAGCGAGCCGAGGCCGCGGCACAGCAAATAGCCGAGCCCCCAGCCGAGCAGCGTGCCGATTGCGCCGATCAGCAGCGCCTCGATGATGAAGATGTGGCGGACCGTGGCCTGGCGGAAGCCGAGCGACTTCATGATGGCGATGTCGCGGGTCTTCTCATGCGTAATGGTGGAAATGATGTTGTAGGTGCCGAAGCTCGCCACCAGCAGGATGGCGCCGACAATGGTGTACATCAGCACGTTGCGCAGCTGGATGGTCGACAGCAGGTCTTCCTGCGCTTCCTGCCAGGACACCGACTTGTAACCGGTCTCAGCGCCGATCCGCTCGGCGATCAGCCGCGCCGCCATCGGGTCATCGGCGCGCACCCGGATTTCGTTGATCAGCCCGGTCTGGGCTTCCAGCACCTGCGCGGTCTTGAGCAGGACATAGCCCGTGGTCTCGTCGGTCATCAGCAGGCCGTTGTGCGACAGCCCGACCACCGTCGCAGTCAGGTTGACGCCCTTGGCCGACGCCAAGGTCAGGTTGGAGTTGATCCGCGCGCCGAGCTTGGCGGCGAGCCGGTCGCCGAGAATGATCGCGTTGTTGGAGCGATACAGCGAATTCAGCGTGCCGATCTTCATGTGGGTCGCCAGCGTTGAGACATTGACCTCGCTCGGCGGATCGATGCCGACGATCGAGACCGACAGATTGCGCCCGGCGTAGCGGATGATCGCCTTCGACTGCACCGACGGCGCGACCGCGCCGGGCACCCAGCTTTCCAGTGCCTTGATGGTGGCGAACGGGTTCTTGATGCCGGGCCGGCGCACTTCCGGGGTAAGCCCGTGGATTTCAGCCGCGGCATAAACTTTCTCGGCCGGCTGCGGCAGCGGCTCGCGCAACTCGTCCGTCACCGAAACATGGGCCAGCGCATCGACCAGGCGGCGGATGAAGTCGTCCTGCGAGCCCTCCATCATCGCTTCCATCATGACCGAGAAGCCGACCCCGGTCGCAACGCCGAGAATCGCCACCAGCGTCTGCCGCGCGCGGAAGCGCACATGGGTCAGCGCGATCTGCAGCGTAAGATTCATGGCGTCCAGTCGGTAGTGGCTTGTGTGCGAATCCGCATGCCGTCGCGAATGTCTGATGTCGCCGGCGCGATCACGGCCTCGCCGGCGGAAAGGCCGCGCATCATCTCGATCGCATGGGTGCCGCGGATGCCGACCTCGACCTCGCGCCGTCGCGCGTGGTTGCCGTCAAGGACAAACACCGCGTTGCCGGTCACCGCATTGGCGGGAACGAGGACGACGTTGGGCTTTTCCTTGACGACGATGTTGGCTTCCACGCTCATGCCGACCTGCAACGGCGTGTCGTCGGGCAGCCCGATCCGCACCCGAAAGGTCTTGGCGACGGGATCGCCGGCCGGCGTCATCTGTTTCACGGTGCCTTGCAGCACCCGGTCGGGAAATGCGTCGGTGCGCAGCAGCGCCGTCTGGCCGAGCGCGACGCGCGGAATGTCCTCTTCGTTGACGTCGGCGACGATCCACAGCGGCTTCGGCAGGCCGACCTTGTAGAGGATGGTGCCGGGGTCGACCATGTCGCCGATCTCGCCGTCCTCGCGCAGCACGACGCCGTCCATCGGCGCGGCGACGCGGAAATAGTCGAGCCGCTGGGTCTGCGCCGCGATCTGCGACGACGCGCGGATCAAATCGCTTTCGGCTTTCTGGTAGGCCTGCGTCGTGGTGGCGCCGCGCGCCAGAAGCTGCGTCTGCCGGTCGAATTCCTGGCGTGCGAATCCCTCCATGGCACGCAGGTCGCTCAACGTCGCCTGCGCCTCGCGATCGTCGAGCCGCGCCAGCTGGTCGCCGGCCTTGACCGTCTGGCCTTCGCAGCGGCATCGCTCGACGATGCGGCCGCGCACCAGCGGCGTCACCCGCGTCCAGGTCTCCGGTTCGACCGCGCCGGTGGCGTAGACGATCTCGGCGGCGGTTCCGATCCTGGCTGACGCAATTGTGACCGGCGTCCCGCGGCCGAGCCACCACCACAGCGCGCCGGCAACGAGGACGATGATAACTGCGAACAACGGCAGCGCGCGTCACGCGCGCCGGATTCAGCGCAAGTCTCAGGCGGGACGGCGGTTTTGGCACATCGGCTTTCATGCCGGCATAAGCCGGCAAGACGATGGTGGCGGCATTGACCTGCCGCAAACCGAATTTCCCCTCCCCCTTGTGGGGAGGGGTTAGGGGTGGGGGTCGATGTTAGTGAAAGGGGCGCTCGCTCAGCAGGATCAACTAGGATCCCCACCCCGACCGCTTCGCGGTCGACCCTCCCCACAAGGGGGAGGGTAAAACGACGGCGGGCATTTTTCCCCTACGCCACGCTGCGGATCGTCTTCGCCACCTTGTCGACGATCTCGCCGATCTGGTCTTCTGAGATGATCAGCGGCGGCGTCAGCGCGATGGTGTCGCCGGTGATCCGGAGCAGCACCTCGTGCTCGTGGAACGCGGCGTCGAGCGCGCCGAAGCCGCGGATGCCGGCGCCGTCGGCCTTCGGCGCCAGATCGATCGCCGCGGTGAGCCCCAGCGTGCGGATGTCGACCACGTTCGGTTCCTTCCGCAGCGTCATCACCGCATCGGCGAACTTCGGTTCGAGCGTCTTCGCGCGGGCAAAAAGATCTTCCTCGCGGTAGATGTCGAGGGTGGCGAGCCCCGCCGCGGTCGCGAGCGGATGCGCCGAGTAGGTGTAGCCGTGGAACAGCTCGATGACATGCTCCGGCCCGGTCATGAAGGCGTCATGGACGGTGTCGCGCACCAGCACGCCGCCCATTGGCGCTGCGCCATTGGTGACGCCCTTGGCAAACGTGATCAGGTCGGGGGTGACGCCGAAGCGCTCGGCGGCGAACGCGGTGCCGAGCCGGCCGAAGCCGGTGATGACCTCGTCGAAGATCAACAGGATGCCGTGCTTTGAGGTGATCTCGCGGAGCTTTTTCAGGTAGCCCTTCGGCGGCGGCAGCACGCCGGTCGACCCGGCCATCGGCTCGACGATCACGGCGGCGATGGTCGAGGCGCCATGCAGGCCGACGATGCGCTCGAGTTCGTCGGCGAAATGCGCGCCATACTCCGGCTCGCCCTTGGTGAAGGCCTGCTTGTCGCGATCGTAGGTCGCGGGCAGATGATCGACGCCGGCGAGCAGCGTGCCGAACATCTTGCGGTTATTGACGATGCCGCCGACCGAGATGCCGCCGAAGCCGACACCGTGATAGCCGCGCTCGCGGCCGATCAGGCGGGTGCGGGTGCCTTCGCCCTTGAGCTGGTGATAGGCGAGCGAAATCTTCAGCGCGGTGTCGACCGCTTCCGAGCCGGAGTTGCAGAAGAAGGTGTGGTTCAAGATGCTCCGGCGCCAGCGCCGCGACCCGGCTTGCCAGCTCGAACGCCTGCGGCTGGCGCGAACTGGAACGGCGGCGCGTAGTCGAGCGTCGCCGCCGACTGCTGGATCGCCGCGGTGATCTTGTCGCGGCCGTGGCCGGCATTGGTGCACCACATGCCGGCGGCGGCGTCGATCAGCGTGCGGCCGTCGGTCGTGAAGTAGTGCATGTCCTTGGCGCCGGCCAGCATGCGCGGCCGCTTCTTGAACGCGCGGTTCGCGGTGAACGGCATCCAGAACGCCGAGAGGTCGTTCGGGATTGCGGTCGAGGATGTCTTGATGGGGGCGGCGATGTTCATGATGTGTTGGTCTCGCGCGGGGAGGGATTTCGGCAAGTGTATCAGTTTCGGTCGTCCCCGCGAAGGGACTCTCGCCGCCTGTTCTGCACGCGTCGTCGCCCGGAAAGAGCGGGTCGAACGTCTCGTCAGTCCGCGTGAAGCTGCAGCGTATGCTGCGCAATTCGCGCGCTTTCGCGGGGGTGCATTGGCAAATGTTGAACATGCTCGCGGCTCGGTATTCGGCACGATCGGATCGTGCGTGCGGCCGGCTTCGCGCATCGAATGCGGCAGCTTGTCGGGAATGACGTCGAGCTTGTCGCCGAGCCACAGCGCGTGCTCGACATGGTCATCATGCGGCAAGTCGGTGTTCGGGTGGATCAGCACCGACAGCCCGCGCGCGTTCAGCATCAGCCACGGCACCAGCTTCGGGAACAGGTCCGGGGCGAACGCGACCTGGTACATGGCGCGGGAGTGCGGGCCGACATTGACGTCGTGCCAGCGCCCGACCTGCACCGAAAAGCGCTCGGAGATCTGTTCGCGCAGTTCGCCGGCGATCTGCCGTTGCGCGGCGGAATCGAAATAGATGTGAGCGTGGTAGCTGACGATTTCGGAAATTTCGTGCGGGGCGGTGGTCATGATGGGGCCTCGTTGATGAGATGCCAATGTAGGCTTTCGCGAGCTTGCGCGAAATCCCTTCGGGCCCGTTTGCGACCGCGGAAATGCAGCGAGGGCCGATTTGCGCTTCCGCCCCCTCGTTACCAGCCGTGGCCCGGAAGTCAGGCGTTTGCTATATGTCGGTCATGACCAAAGAGCAGGTCAAGGAAGTTCTCGACCGCGTGCTGACCTGGCCGCCCCAGCGGCAGGAGGCGGCGGCGCACGTGTTGCGAGAGATGGAAGAGCAGCACGCGAACCGCGCCCGCCTGACTGACGAACAAGTGGCAGGAGATCGAAACTCGGCGCGCCGACTTCGCGGCGCGGGCGAGAGCGCTATGCGACCGATGAGGAGTTGACCGCACTTTGGAAAAAGTGCGGTCTATGAAGGTTCGCTATCGCCAAAGAGCGTTAGCCGACATCGAGAACATTTACGACTATCTCAAAGAGCGAAGTCCGCGAGCGGCAACCGAGGTCGTTGCCCGCATTGGCTCCGCTGCCGAACAATTGGGCCAATGGCCTCGCATGGGCCATCTCGGCCGCGCCGCCGCCACCTGCGAATGGGTCGTCGTCGGCTCTCCTTACATCATCGTCTATGAAATAGATGAGCAGCCGGTGAGGTCGCGATCATCGCTGTATTCCACGGCGCGCAAGATCGCGACACGCACGTGCAAATGACCTCTCTCACCCGCCGCGAGCTCGGCAAGATGGCGATCGCATTGGGAGCATCCGCGATGACCGAGACATCAGCGCATGCGGACGAGTCACCGGACGAGCGCGCGAAAAAAACCGAGCAGCAGATGACCGACGACGAGCGATTCTACGCTGCTGGTCAGCGTGATGGGCGCCAACTTCGTGCGCCGGTGCGCGATCCGCGCATTCCGCCCGGCATGCCGATGAGCGCCGGGTATATGCCCGGAGTGCCCCGTCTCGGTATCCCGGCGCTGCTGATGAGCGATGCGGCCTCGGCATCACCAATCCCGGCTACCGGCCGGGTGACACCGCCACCGCGCTGCCGGCCTCGCTCTGCGCTGGCCGCGAGCTTCAATCCGGCGCTGGCCCGCGCAGCGGGCGACGGTGATCGGGCGCGAGGCGCGCAGCCGCGGGTTCAATGTGCAGCTGGCCGGCGGCGATCAACCTGGCCCGCGACCCGCGCAACGGCCGCAACTTCGAATACTATCTCCGAGGACCCGCTGCTCGAGCGCCGTGCTCGGCGCGGAGTCGGTCAGCGGGATCCAGGGCAAGGCGTCATCTCGACGCTCAAGCACTTCTGCCTGAACTGCAACGAGACCAACCGGCACTGGCTGGACGCGATCATCGATCCAGCCGCGCACCGCGAATCCGACCTGCTGGCGTTCGAGATCGCCATCGAGCGATCGCAGCCCGGCGCGGTGATGAGCGGCCTACAACAAGGTCAACGGCGACTACGCCGGCGGCAACAGCTAGCTGCTCAATGACGTGCTGAAGGGCGCGTGGGGATATCCGCGGTTGGGTGATGTCGGACTGGGGCGCGACGCCGAGCTGGGAGTTCGCGCTGCACGGCCTGGACCAGGAATGCGGCTGCCAGATCGACACCGTGTTGTGGCGGTGCCGAGCCGTTCACCGCGCCGCTGAGGCCGGCCTACGCCGACGGCAGGCTGCCGAAGGAGCGGCTGTCGGACATGGTGCGCCGGATTTTGCGCTCGATGTATCGCGGTCGGCATCGACCGCTGGGGTCGCGCGCGCCTGCAGGTCGACATGGCGGCGCACACGCGATTGCGTTGCAGATCGCGCGGCAGGGCATCGTGCTGCTGAAGAACGATGGGGTGCTGCCGCTGGCGCCCGACACGACCGCGAAGATCGCCGTGATCGGCGGCCACGCCCAGACCGGGTGTGCCGCCGGCGCGGGTCGAGCGCGGTGGTTCCGCCGGGCGGCTACGCGGCCGTGATCCCGATCGGCGGGCCGCGGCCGCTGGGCCGGTCCGCAATCTGTATCTGCTGCCGTCCGTCGCCGCTCGACGAGCTGAGGAAGCAGTTCCCGAAGGCGCAGATCGAGTTCGACCCCGGCCATGAGCCCGGCGGAGGCGGCGCTGCTGGCGCGCGCGCGCCGACGTCGCGATCGTGTTCGGCGATCCGCGTCGAAGGCGAGGGCTTCGACTATCCCGACCTGTCGCTGCCGTGGGGCCAGGACGAGGTGATCGCGGCGGTGGCGGCCGTCAACCCGAACACCATCGTGGTGCTGGAGACCGGCAACCCGGTGGCGATGCCGTGGCGGGAGCGCGCGAAAGCTGTCGTGCAGGCGTGGTATCCGGGGCAGGGCGGCGGCGCAGGCGCATCGCCGAGATCCTCACCGGCCGGGTCAATCCGTCGGGCCGGCTGCCGATCACGTGGCCGCAAAATCTCGCGCAGACGCCGCGGCCGGAATTGCCCGGGCTCGGCACGCCGTGGGGCACGCCGACCACGATCCGTTACGACGAAGGCGCCGAGGTCGGCTATCGCTGGTACGCGCAGCAGAAGCTCGCGCCGCTTATCGCCTTCGGTCACGGCCTGAGCTACACCAGCTTCGGCTATCGCGATCTCGAACTTCGCGGCGGCGACACCGTGACCGCGAGCTTCACCGTCACCAACACCGGCTCGCGCGACGGCGCCGACGTGCCGCAGCTTTATCTCACGCATGCCGCCGGCGAGGACCGCCTGCGTCTGCTCGGCTTCGAGCGCGTCGAGCTGAAGGCGGGCGAGTCGCGCCGCATCACGCTGACGGCCGATCCGCGCCTGCTGGCGCGCTTTGACATGGCGGCGTCACGCTGGCGCATCGCAGCGGGAACGCATCGCGTCGTGGTGGGGCGTTCGGCGGGCGACGATGTGCTGGGCGGCGAGGTTGATTTACAGGAACAAATATTCGGGGTCTGAGCCAAGCGGCTCTTGCCATCCTCCCCTGCGAAGCGAAGCGCAGCGGGGGAGGGGGACCGCCCGAAGGGCGGTGGAGGGGGCGCGTTCTCTTCGTTGGCGGCGGAGTTTGCGGGCCGCCCCCACCACCATGCTGCGCATGGTCCCCCTCCCCCGCAAAGCGGGGGAGGAAAGGGTTTCCCCGCTGACGCGGGGGCTTTCGCGATGTCGCTTCGGCTGGTACACGCGCGCCTGTAAATCAAAACTGACTGTGTGCTTGCCGCACGACTGATCATGTCCGACAAAAGGCCGAAAAAACCCCAGAAGTTGCGCGCGCGGCTGCCGCGTGGGCTCGCCGACCGCGGTCCGGCCGAGATCGCCGCGACCCGCCGCATGGTCGAGACCATCCGCGAGGTCTACGAGCGTTACGGTTTTGAGCCGGTCGAGACCCCGGCGATCGAGTACACCGACGCGCTCGGCAAATTCCTGCCCGACCAGGACCGGCCGAACGAAGGCGTGTTCTCGTTCCAGGACGACGACGAGCAGTGGCTGAGCCTGCGCTATGACCTGACCGCGCCGCTCGCCCGTTACGTCGCCGAGAATTTCGACACCCTGCCGAAACCGTATCGCAGCTACCGGTTCGGCTGGGTGTTCCGCAACGAGAAGCCCGGCCCCGGCCGCTTCCGCCAGTTCATGCAGTTCGACGCCGACACCGTCGGCTCGGCCTCGGGCGCCGCCGACGCCGAGATCTGCATGATGGCCGCCGACACCATGGAAGCGCTCGGCATTCCGCGCGGCGAGTATGTGGTGAAGGTGAACAATCGCAAGGTGCTCGATGGCGTGCTGGAGTCGATCGGGCTCGGCGGTGACGAGAATGCAGGCCGAAGACTCACGGTGCTACGGGCGATCGACAAGCTCGACCGATTGGGTGAAGAGGGCGTGAAGCACCTACTTGGTGAGGGTCGAAAGGACGAGAGCGGCGACTTCACCAAAGGCGCGGGGCTCGCAAAAGAGCAAGCTGAGCGAGTCTTGATTTGCACAAGGGCCGTATTTGGTCACGAGCAAAGGCGCGATGACGTCGCTCTTCCGTATGACGATATGGAAGAGGTGACTGTCCCCAACGTGAGTGGACCAAGGTTCATCGATAACTACGGAACGTTGATCTATTTGAGACAGGCCGGATTGAGCGACAGAGGCATCGCGGGAGTCGAAGAGCTCAATGAAATTGCGAGCCTTTGCTATCAATCCGGGTATGGAAGTAGACGAATAAAGATCGATCCTTCGGTGGTGCGCGGTCTCGAATACTACACCGGCCCCGTCTACGAAGTTGAGCTGCTGCTCGAAACCAAAGACGAAAAAGGCCGCCCGGTTCGCTTTGGCTCGGTCGGCGGCGGCGGGCGCTACGATGGCCTGGTCTCGCGCTTCCGCGGCGAGCCGGTGCCGGCGACCGGCTTCTCGATCGGCGTGTCGCGGCTGCAGGCCGCGCTGCAGCTGATCGGCAAGCTCGATACCCGCCAGGATTTTGGCCCCGTGGTCGTTACCGTGTTCGATCGCGATCGCATCGCCGACTACCAGAAGATGGTCGCAGTGCTGCGCGCGGAAAAAATTCGCGCCGAGCTCTATCTCGGCAATCCGAAGAACATGGGCAACCAGCTCAAATATGCCGACCGCCGCAACGCGCCTTGCGTCATCATCCAGGGCTCCGACGAGAAAGCGCGGGGCGAGGTGCAGATCAAGGATTTGGTCGAGGGCGCGAAGGCCGCTGCCGCCATCGCCTCGAACCAGGAATGGCGCGAAACGCGACCCGCGCAGTTCTCCTGCCGCGAGGATGAGCTCGTCGCCAAGGTGCGCGAGGTTCTGGCGCGGCACGACGTAAAGTGGGGATGAGCGTTTCGCCAAACACCGCGGTCATTCCGGGACGCGCCGTTAGGCGCGGGCCCGGAATCCATACTCCCTGTCGGGGGTTATGGATTCCGGGCTCGTGCTTCGCACGCCCCGGAATGACGATGAGGAAATGTTCGCAGGCTAACCATGCAATTCGACACCAAGATAGCCATCGTCATCCGCACCGACCTCGAAGCCTGGCAGAAGCTGAACGTCGCATCTTTCCTCGCCGGCGGCATCGCCGCGACGTATCCGGAATGCATCGGCGAACCCTATGAAGACGGCTCGGCGACGAAATACCTGAGGCTGATCGGCCAGCCGATCCTGATCTATGGCGCCGACCGCCCGGCGTTGTCGCGGGCGCTCGACCGTGCGCTGACGCGCGGGGTGATGCCAGCGGTCTACACCGAAGACATGTTCAAGACCGGCCACGATGCGGCGAACCGCGGGGTCGTGAAGGCGGTCGCACGCGCCGAGCTCAATCTGGTCGGCATCGCGTTGCGCGCCGAGCGCAAGCTCGTCGACAAGATCGTCGACGGCCTGAAGTTTCACGGCTAGGGCGCGACAAGCTTAACTCGAATCGCGATCTTTTTCTCCGCTCGTCCCCGCGGACGCGGGGACCCAGTTTTTGCCAAGCAAACAAAGCTCTTTTCTATCGCTCTGGATTCTATGGCGAAGCAATTGCTTCGCCAGACTTTCGCGAGAATGAGCGGAGTTAAAATCATCGCTCCCCAGCGTATCAGCCTGCTGACTTCGCCGCGACCGGTCTCGCAACCAGCGCCTTGTGCGACAACGCTCTCGCCAGGAATGGCCGCATCAGCGCCGCGATCTGATCCACTGCCTCTTCGAGCGCGAAGTGTCCGGCCTCGAGCACGTGCACCTCGGCACTCGGCACCTCGCGCTTGTAGGCTTCCGCTTCAGCGGCAGCGAAGCTCGTGTCGTACTTGCCCCACACCACCAGCAGCGGCGGCTTGTGCGTGCGCAGGTAATCCTGCCACGCCGGATACGCCGCGACATTGCTCTGGTAGTCGTAGAACAGGTCGGCCTGGATCTGCGCGATCCCGGGCCTGCTCAGATAAGCGATCTCGTCGTCCCACAGATCGGGACTGTAACGTTCGGGATGCGGCGAACTGCCGAGATGCCGCGCCTTGACGCCGTCGGGTGATGTCAGGCGCTGGCGATACTGATCCTCATACCTGGCACGATCGGCCCAGAACGCGCGCGGCGCCGCCCAGCGCTTCTCCTCGAGCCCATCGAGATGCGCGACCGCGTTCTGGACCACGATTCCCGTGACGCGCTCCGGATGCGCGGTCGCGAGGCGAAAGCCGACCGGGCCGCCATAGTCCTGAACATAGAGCGCGTACCTGTCGAGCTTCAGCGCCTCCGTGAACTTGTCGATGACGCTGGCAATGTTGTCGAAGGTGTAGCGGAACTGGTCGGGCGGCGGCGCGTCGGAATGGCCGAAGCCGGGATAGTCGGGTGCAATCAGGTGATAGTGATCGGCAAGCAGCGGGATCAGTGTGTCGAACATGCGCGACGATGACGGCAGCCCGTGCAGCAGCAAGATGGTCGGCGCCGAGGCAGATCCGGCTTCGCGATAGAAAATCTTCACGCCGTCGATGGTGGTGGATTTGTAGAGCGTGGTGGCATGGCTGACCGGCACATTGGCCGCCCTGGCCTGTGGCATCGCGCCGGCGATGGCCATGATCGCGATTGCGGCGGCGGCGATGTTCAACGTCATTGGTCTCGGCACGTCTGGATCGTCCTTGATTGGTCGCGGTCGCGCACGCGCCGCGATGGGTCGTTGGTGGGGGCGGGATTGAAGTGCGCCAGGTCGGCGCGGCGGATGGGAGGGCGGACCCCTGACTAACCGGGGGCGCCAGGCATTATTCCGGACTGTCGAAGTTGTGATGGAGGACGCTGCTGTCCAGCCCGCGTCACATGCGGGAAACCGTCAATCAGGCGA
Source organism: uncultured Alphaproteobacteria bacterium (assembly GCA_963763485.1). Classification (GTDB taxonomy): domain Bacteria; phylum Pseudomonadota; class Alphaproteobacteria; order Rhizobiales; family Xanthobacteraceae; genus CAWCKS01. Next base: position 303,328 of record CAVXOW010000007.1, read on the forward strand.
GGTTGCTCAATTTCCCGGCGTTCGGATTCGATGACTCCGGCTCGGGGTCACCTGCGACGTTGTCGATCGAAGCGGCGTCAGTCGGGACGTTCGCCGGCCGGGGGGCCGGCATGTTCGGAGCCGGTGAGCGTGCGGCTCCATTCGAACTGGCAGCTTGAACAGCGGCTGTTTTTGCCATTGCGGTTGCGGCCGGCTTCGCCCGAATGGCCGTCGCGGCGGCGTTCAATTGTGATGCGTGCCTTGCCCCGACACCGAATTCAATCTTGACGTTGGTGGGCGACATTCTTGCCAGTCTTGCCCTCGTGTAGTTTGGGGCGGCGGCATTCGGCGTCGGTGCAGGCGGCAACGAGACGCGATGGTCGGTCCGCGTTTGATCCGGCCCGCCTTGCGATCGGGACTCGGTCGGGTTCGCCTCGCGAGCTCCTTCCTCTTTGTCGGCGACGACGATCCCGGTCGCGCGCAACAGTGCCAGGGCGCTCTCGAGCCGGGATGGCGGCGTTGTGACGATGATGTGGCCCCAGGCCATCGCAATGGCACGAACGGCGATGTCGAACAACTTCGCGATCCCCTTGCTTGAATCCGGCAGCGCCATTGGAATGGAGATCATCCATTCCCACGGCTTTTCCGCCTCGCTGCGATCACGCGCCAGCCACAGCCGGCCAATGCAGCATCCGTTGAAACCGACATTGAAGATGTCGCTTACGTCGGACCAGGCTCTGAGGTTAAGCGCGAGGTTCACGGCCGATCTTTCCAGGCCGGAATGACCTGAACAACAATCCGTCATAACCGCTGACACAGGCTGCCGCTCGAGGAAGCCTGCCGGTCATTGAACAAAACGAGCTTCCGAAATTCAAGCGGTTTGAGCGGACGCGGTGGACGGCCGGCGGGAGTTTTTGCGCGGGAACTTCAACGCGACATCGCCGCAGCGGCCTTGACCGGGCAATCCAGTGATCGAAGAACTCGAGGGCCTCTACTTTGATGGTTCACTTTGTGCTTCATTTGGCCGGGAACACTGGATGCCCGCCTGAAAATGGGGCATGGCAACAGCGAGACGCGCTAATCAACCGGGAGAGAGAAAATGCCTGAGGTGATCGTCCACATGGCTGCCGGCCGCACCGCCGAACAGAAGAAAGCCTTGATGATGGATATCTCGCAAGCGGTGGTGAAGAACACCGGCGCCCCGATCGACGCCGTCACCGTGTCGATCATCGAAGCACCGCTGACCGACAAGATGAAGGCCGGTGTCACCTTCGTCGAGCGGCAGAAGAAGTAGCGATTGGAAAGTCGCAGAGGCTTGCGATCTTGCGTACCTCTCCCCAACGGGGAGAGGTAAATCGGTGGCTTACGACGGCGCAATCGTTACATGTCGCTCATCATCCAATCAACCGCCGACAAAAACCCGCGCAAAATTCGCCTAACCCATTGCAGCGAAATCGCTAATGGCTGACCACCCCCCTCAGCCGAGGTCGACCGGCGGTGGTCCTAGTTCGACGCATCGCCCTGCTGCTGGCGCAGCTTGAGCACGTCCTTCACATTTATTTTCATGCCGCCCATCATGATGATGTCGCCGGGTGCCTGGCCACTCCTGCAGGGGCCAAGATATTTCGCGTCGAGCGTCAGGTCCGACGACGGCGGATCGTCGGGCGATTTGTCCTGCGTGCGCGAGACGAGATGCGCCTGATACGCCGACTGGTAATCGCCTGAAATGTCGATGTGCGTGGTGATGGTGTCGTCGCGCCGCTTGCAGGTCCGATCGACTGCATAGCCGGCCGCGGTCTTCTGCACCGTGCGTTTGTCGCAGACTTCGTTCGCGAGCGGGCTGTAGATCGTGCGCAGGTCCTTGTCGGTCGCGGCATCCGTGCACTGCTGCATCGACATGGTCGGGATGCCGCCGCCGGTGATCCGCATCTTCAGGTCCCAGAGGCCGGCCTTGCGCATCGGCAGGTCGACCTCCTCGGTGCGCGATATCGAGGTGGTTGCGGCAAGAACCGCAAACGAGAGGCACGAAATCCAGATCGCCGATCGTGTCATTGATCGTGTCATGGCGCGCAACTGCACCCACTGCCGGAACGCTCGCTACTTGCCAGTAGACGCCTCTGTCACATCAGGCGCAAGCGAGAATGGGCTGCCGGGTTATTTCGGCGGCGCCATCATATTGCGCATCTTTTGCATCTCTTTGACGTTGATCTTCATGCCGCCCGGCATGATCATGTCGCCCGGCGTCTGGTCGGCCTTGCACGGCCCGGCCCATTTCGCAGCCATCGTCATGTTGGTGTCGGCGGGCATGCCGGCCGGGCCGCCGGTGTTGTGACCGGTCACGGTGACCGTGTAGGCCGAGTTGAAGTCGCCTGAAATCTCCGAGTGCGAGACGGTCGTCATCGCGCCGAACTTGCAGGTCGAGTTGCTGACGTAACCGGTCGCAGTTTTTTGCAAGTCGCTGCGCGTGCAGGCCTGCTGCATGCTCGGATTGGCATTGGTAATCATGTCCTTGTCGATCGACGGATCGGTGCACTGCGACATTGTCATCGTGCGGCCCGACGTCATCGTCATGGTCAGTTCCCACAGCCCCGCCTTGCGGGTGGGATAGTCGACGGCGCTTGCGACTGCAGGGACAATGAGAAACGCAAACGCGACCAGAGCAGTTCGGCGCATCGGTGTCGTCCGTTCGTCAGAGCATGATCCGGAACAGCATGCCCTCGACCTGATCGGGGGTGGATGCCGGTTTTCCGAAAAGATCATGCGAGATTAATGGAGAAAACTTAGCCCTTCACGCTGATCGCGCCGGGAACGACCGGAGTTGGCCGCCACACGCAGGCGAACGAAATGTAGCCGCCATAGTAGCGCTGCGCCGCGAGCGGCTTCACCACCTTGCCGTATTGCGCGCAGTGGTCGATTGCGAGTTTCTGCGCGTCGGTGTGCGGTGGCGTAGTCCCAGGCAATGATGCCGCCGGTGTCGTTGCCCTTGAACGGCCACACCCAGTCGGCCTGCGCCGAACCCGGCGCGAAGCCCGAGAGCGCAGCGCAAATCGCTCCGCCCAAAATCAATCCGCGTGCCGCGCGCCGCATCTCTCGAATCTCCGTGAACAGCCTGTGCCCGGCATCTTAAGGGGACGGGCAGCGGAAGCAAAGAAATCGCAGGCTCCGGCCGCACAGTTGGCGGTGAGTGTGGCCATCCTGCACTTGACCGGGTCAAAGGCGCGCGGCACGGTCAGACGATTTTGCTTCTTTCCCGTCGGGCCAAGCGCCCCACCAAGGCTGTCCGCGATGCCGTCAAAGCTCCGTTTGATCGCTCTTTCCGGCGTGCTGCTGGGAAGCCTGCTCATGGCCGGAAACGCCAGTGCCGCCAATTTATTCGAGAAGAATTTCGGCCTGTTCGGCCCGCGCTATGACGGCACCTCCGTGCCGTGTGAAGCGGCGTTGGACTGGGTCGCCTCCGCCTTTGCCGACAAGGAAAGCACCTTCTGGAATTCCAGCTTGCAGCTCACCGGCTTCTCGAACGTCCACGAGATCGCCTACCGGCCCTGGCAGTCGAATACGATCCCTCGCCGCTACTGCACGGCGACCGCGATGGTCAGCGACGGCAAGCCGCGCACCGTGAACTATTCGATCATCGAGGACGGCGGCTGGGCGAGCTTCGGCGACGGCCTTGAGTTTTGCGTCGTCGGCCTCGATCGCAATTGGGCCTACAATCCGACCTGCCGGATGGCCCGTCCGTAGCGCAAAACTCCGCGAAAACCGGCGAATTGAAGAGACACAGCAACGGGTTGCGCGTCACCGGTGGTACGCGCTGTGGTGCGTTCGCGATTTTTCCCTTTTTGTTCTTGTAATGTTCCTTTCGCTCGACTAATGTCGCCGCCCGTGATCATCGAGTAACGACCTGTGAGATTGGCGTCGCAGCATTAGGGGAGTGTCATGTTGGCAAGGGCATTGGTGAGCCGGGTTGTCGCGTCCCGCCGGTATTTTCTGCTCTATCTGCTTCTCATCACATTCGGCGCGGTGCTGCCCGGCCAGATTGGGTCGGCTGCGGCACAGGACCACCGCCAGAACGCCGCTGGCGAATTCGATTTCTACGTGCTGTCGCTGTCATGGTCGCCCTCGTTCTGCGATGCGGCCAACGAGCGCGGCGGCACCTCGAAGTCGCAGCAGATCCAGTGCGGCGGACGTCCCTACGCGTTCGTCGTGCACGGGCTGTGGCCGCAATATGAGCGCGGCTTCCCGAATTACTGCCAGCAGCCGGCGCCGCGGCTCGATCGCAACATCGTCTCCTCGATGCTCGACCTGATGCCGGCGCCGGGACTGATCTTCAGCGAGTGGGACAAGCACGGCACCTGCTCGGGACTATCGGCGCGGAGCTACTTCGAGACCATCCGCAAGGCGCGCGCGGTGGTGAAGATCCCCGAGCAGTTCATCGATCTCGCCGAGCCGAAGACCATTGCGCCGGCGGATGTCGAGGATGCCTTCGTCAAGGCCAATCCCGGCCTGAGCAGCGACGCCGTCGCGGTGACCTGCGACCGCACGCGCCTCAGCGAAGTGCGCATCTGCCTGAACAAGGACCTGCAGTTCCGTTCCTGCGAGGAGATCGACCGCCGCGCCTGCCGCCGCGACACCGTGCTGATGCCGCCGCTCCGCGGCGGGTAGCGCATGTCCCGGAAAAGCATGCCCTCGACTTGATCGGGCGTGGGCACCGGTTTTCCGTAAAGGACATGCGCAAATAGATCATCTCGCGGTTGCTCTCTCGCGAAGCAACCGCTATCGGCTCCGGCGTGTTCATCGCGTCGCCGGAGCCGTATTTCGTTTGAACTACCGTCATGCCTTTCACGCCGGGAACTTTGCTGATGTCGTCAAGCACGTCGTGCTGACGCGTCTGCTGCTGTACCTGCAGGACAAGCCGGCGGCGTTTCGCGTCATCGACACTCACGCCGGTGCCGGCCTTTACGATCTCACCGGCGATGAGGCTGTTCGCGGTGCCGAGTGGCGCGACGGCATCGGTCGATTGCTGGCTTCAAGGTTGCCCGACGACGCGGCAAAGCTGCTCAAGCCGTATCTCGACATCGTGCGCGCCTACAACGCGTCCGCCGAGCCGCGCGCCTATCCCGGTTCGCCCCTGATCGCGCGTGCTCTGCTCAGGCCACAGGACCGTCTGGTCGCCTGCGAACTCGAACCCACAGCCCGGCGCCGGCTCATCGATTGCCTGCGCCGCGACAAGCAGGCGCGCGTCGTCGAGCTCGACGGCTGGACCGCGCTAACGGCCTATGTGCCGCCGAACGAGCGGCGCGGCGTCGTGCTGATCGACCCGCCGTTCGAGGACCGGGCCGAGTTCGAAAGGCTCGCCGAAAAATTTTCTGCGGCGTTCGCGAAGTGGTCGACTGGCATTTACCTAATCTGGTATCCGGTCAAGGACCTCAAGGGCGCGCGCGAGTTGTCAGGCAAGGTGGCGCGCACCATCGCCGCGCGCAGCCCAACTGCATCGCGCGAGACACGCTGTCTGCAGGTCGAGCTGTCGATCGGTCGCGCTGCCGCCGCCGGTCTGCAGTCCACGGGCCTGCTGATCGTGAACCCGCCCTGGACGCTCAGTGGCGAGCTGAAGATCATCCTGCCGGCGCTCACGGCTGCACTTGGGCGCGCTGCGGCCGCGCGCTTCAGCCTCCAACCGCTCTAATATACGGATCGGGTGCGCCGCGATTGCGCAAGCGAAAAGCCAGCACGAACAAAGCGATAATACGGCCGTGCGGGTTGGGGACTACTTGCGGCTCGCGCTACCAGCTCCGTCATCGGCGTTCGGAGAAATATTTGAGCGCCCGCCTTCGCTCCCATGGCGCTTTTCTGGAACCGTACTAGACTGGATTTCCAAGGCTGGCTTTACGTTCCGTTCTCGCGAATGGGGGCGGCGGGGTGACAAGGCCGCTAGTGCGCTCGCACGACTTCGAAGGGACATCTTCGTCGGTGAGCGTCTGAAGAATTGGCCAATGCTTCCGGAAGTGAATGTCCGGTCGGACCGATGCGCGGGAGGCGCGTCGGTGGAGCATTGCGGGGAGGAGTTTCCCGATGGCCATGACGGGGACAGTCAAGTTCTTCAACGGTGAGCGGGGTTACGGCTTCATCAAACCGGATGATGGCGGCCGCGACGTGTTCGTGCACATCACTGCTGTTGAACGCGCCGGACTGAAGACGCTCAACGAAGGACAGCGCATCACGTTCGAGGTCGAGCCCGACAAGAAGGGCAAGGGACCGAAAGCGGTCAACCTGGTGGTTGCGTCGTAGCGTCAGCGGCGCAACGACGCGCGCTTAAATCTTCGTGGCAAGGACCGGCTCGGTTCGACGAGCAACGCCGGGCACAGCTACGTCACTGTTCAGAACCGGTAGTTGACGCCGAGCCGGACGACGTTGAAGCCGTAACCGTTCTGCACCGCGGTCAGCGTGAACGGCGTGTCCGACAAATTGACGTAGAGATATTCGAGCTTGGCCGACAGGTTCTGCGTGATACCGATCTCGGCGCCAAGGCCGACCGTCCAGCCCGCGGTGATGTGCGATTCCGAGAGCGCAAAGAGCTGGCCGTTGAGTCCGCCGAAGGCGAGTCCGCCGGTGCCATAGAACAGGATGTTGTTCATGGCGTAGCCGACGCGGCCACGCACGGTCCCGAACCACGGATTGGAGAACTTCCACGCTGCGAAGGTGTCGGTCGCGCCCGACAACTGAATATCGGCCTCGCCGCCCAGCACCCATTGGCCGAACTGCCAGTTGTAGCCGCCCTGCACGCCGCCTTCGACGCCGTTCGGCTTCGTCGGGTTGTTGGTGACGGAGCCCCACTGGTAGCCGAGGTTGCCGCCGATATAGGGGCCGGCCCAACTGTACACGTTGAGCGGCTGGTTGACGGTGTAGGGCGCCTTGTACGCGAAGTCGGCCGCTTCAGCCGACGTGCTCAAGCCGGTCAGCCCGCAAAGGGCAATGGTGACCGCGCCAACAGGATTGCTACGCATGATACGCTCCCAAACGCCACGCAACCGAACCAGCGGTTGGATCAGGGCCTCCGTTGCCGCTGCTTCTGCGGCGGCCAAATGGCTTCGAATGACTGACCTTGATCGCTAAAATTTATCGAGAGTCTTCCGTTAAGCCCCCGTTAAGAAGCCGCCCACGCACGCCGACGGCGTTAAGAGAGTGTTACCGTTGCGGGAGCCTCCGTCAGGGGCAACGCTGGCAATGTGCGGAACCGGCTTGGGGCGCGCCGGGTGACCGCGAGAAATCGCCCAAAATTCCTGTGCCTGACAGGCATTCCGGCAGTGGCCGGATTGAGCCGCAACACCTAGTTTCCAGCCCATGACGGAAGATCAGGACCGCGGTCCGCCCGTGCTCCCTGAACAGGGGCGCGGCAAAGCCGCAACCGACGATATCGACCCCGCAACCGCCGCGGTCGAGGAGGAGGACGAGGCGCGGCTGCCGGAAACCGCCGACGACAGCATCGAAGCGGTCGGCGAGGGCCGGCTCGCCTCGGGCCGGGCCGCGATCCAGCGCGCCGTGCAGCACGCGCCGTTCGGCGCCGGTGTCTATCGCATGCTCGGCGCCGAGGGCGACGTACTCTACGTCGGCAAGGCAAAGAGCGTGCGCAAGCGGCTGTCGTCCTATGCCCGGCCGACCGGTCAGCCGGCGCGGATCGAGCGCATGATCGCGGCGACCGTCAGTCTCGAGATCGTCTCGACCTCGACCGAAACCGAAGCGCTGCTGCTCGAGGCCAATCTGATCAAGCAGCTCAGGCCGCGCTTCAACGTGCAGCTGCGCGACGACAAATCGTTCCCCTACATCCTGCTCACCGGCGACCACTGGGCGCCGCAGATCCTGAAGCATCGCGGCGCGCAGTCGCGGCCCGGCAATTATTTCGGTCCGTTCGCCTCGGCCGGCGCCGTCGGCCGCACCATCAACGCGCTGCAGCGCGCCTTCCTGATCCGCTCCTGCACCGACGCGTTCTTCGAGAGCCGGACACGGCCGTGCCTGCTCTACCAGATCAAGCGCTGCTCGGGTCCGTGCACGCGCGAGATCGATTTCGCCGGCTACAGCAACCTGGTGCGCGAGACCAAGGACTTTCTCTCCGGCCAGAGCCGCGCGGTGAAGCAAGAGCTCGCCAGCGAGATGGAGCAGGCGTCTGCCAATCTCGAGTTCGAGCGCGCCGCGCTCTATCGCGACCGCCTTGCCGCGCTATCGGCGATCCAGGCCCAGCAGGGCATCAATCCGCGTACGCTCGAAGAGGCGGACCTGTTCGCGATCCATCAGGAGGGCGGCTATTCCTGCGTGCAAGTGTTCTTCTTCCGCACCGGCCAGAACTGGGGCAACCGGGCGTATTTCCCGCGCGCCGACCGCAGCCTGTCGGCTGGCGAAGTGCTCAACGCCTTCCTCGCCCAGTTCTATGACGACAAGCCGGCGCCAAAACTGATCCTGCTGTCGCACGAGATCGAGGAGGCCGAGCTGCTCGCGACCGCGCTATCGACCAAGGCTGGCTTCAAGGTCGAGGTCAGCGTGCCCCGGCGCGGCGAGAAGAAGGACCTCATCGGCCACGCGCTGGCCAATGCCCGCGAAGCGCTCGGCCGCAAGCTCGCCGACAACGCCTCGCAGCTCCGGCTGCTCGAAGGGCTGAAGGCCGTGCTCGACCTGCCGCGGCAGCCGCGCCGGATCGAAGTTTACGACAACAGCCACATCCAGGGCAGCAACGCGGTGGGCGCCATGGTGGTCGCGGGCGCCGATGGCTTCATCAAGAATCAGTACCGCAAGTTCAACATCAAGTCGTCGGAGCTGACACCCGGTGACGACTACGGCATGATGCGCGAGGTGCTGCAGCGCCGCTTCAAGCGGCTGCTGAGCGCAGCCCCAGCCGCGAAGGCGGACGAGGTTGCGGAGGGCGAGACCGCGAGCGACGATGCTGCGCCGTCGTGGCCGGACCTCGTCATCATCGACGGCGGCATGGGCCAGCTCAACGCGGCGCGCCAGATCTTCACCGAGCTCGAGGTCAAGGACGTCGCACTGATCTCGGTCGCCAAGGGCCCGGACCGCGATGCCGGCAACGAGGTCATCTTTGTGCCCGGCAAGCCGGCACTGAAGCTCGAGCCGCGCGATCCCGTGCTGTATTTCATCCAGCGGCTCCGCGACGAGGCCCACCGTTTTGTCATCGGATCGCATCGCAACCGTCGTACCAAGGATATCCGCGAGGCCGGCCTGCAGGAGATCACCGGCATCGGCCCCGCGCGCAAGCGCGCGCTGCTGCACCACTTCGGCACGTTGAAAGCGATCGAAACCGCGTCGATCGCCGACCTTGCCAAGGTTCCGGGAATCAGCGCCGAAGGCGCTCGCAAGATCTTCGAATTTTTTCACGCCGGGTCCGGATAATGCTGAACGAACAGGTTGACCCAAGGTCACGGGACGTATTGGTTGAGCCCAACATGAGCGGACTAGCCAAAACATCGCCGAATTTGTCGCTGGCGCTGCCAAATATCCTGACGTATGCGCGGATTGTCGCAGTGCCGATCGTTGTCGGCTGCATCTATGTGCAGTCGATCCTCGACGGCCCGCTGTGGCTGCGCTGGGTCGCCGTGGTGTTGTTCATCGCCGCAGGTGTCACCGATTTTCTCGACGGCTATTACGCGCGGGTGTGGGGCCAGCAATCGGCGTTCGGGAGGATGCTCGATCCGATTGCCGACAAGCTTTTGGTCTCGGCATGCCTGTTGATGCTGGCCGCCGACGGCATCATCCATGGCTGGTCGCTATGGGCGGCGATCATCATCCTGTGCCGCGAGATCCTGGTCTCGGGGCTACGCGAATATCTCGCCGAGCTTCGCGTCAGCGTGCCGGTGACGCGGCTCGCGAAGTGGAAAACCACGGTGCAGCTGGTCGCGATCGGCTTCCTGCTGGCCGGTGACGCTGGCGACCAGATCGTGCCGGTCGTGACCCAGATCGGGCTTGCGCTACTCTGGATCTCGGCGATCTTCACGCTCTACACCGGTTGGGATTATTTCCGCGCCGGCGTGCATCACCTGATCGAGGAGTGAGCATGAAGGTGCTTTACTTCGCATGGGTGCGCGAGCGTATCGGCAAGGGCGAAGAAGTCGTCGAGCCCCCGGCGAATGTGGCGACGGTCGCCGACCTGATCGGCTGGCTCGCCGGCCGTGGCGAGGAATACGCCTATGCGTTCGAGAAGCCGAAGGTGATCCGCGCCGCGATCGACCGCAAGCACGTCAAGCCGGAGACTGCGATTTCGGGCGCGCGCGAGATTGCATTTTTTCCGCCGATGACCGGCGGCTAGTTTTTCGCCGATGACCTTCCCCGTCACCATAAGGCTGCAGAGCGAAGACTTCGATCTCGCCGCCGAGTCCGCGAAGCTGACACGCGGCCGTACCGACATCGGCGCGGTGGTGAGCTTCGTTGGTATCTGCCGCGGCGGTGATGGCGCGGACGCGATTGAAGCGCTGACGCTCGAGCATTATCCCGGCATGGCCGAGGAAGAAATCATGCGGCATGTCGGTGAGGCAACGGCGCGCTGGCCGCTGCTCGGCGTTACCGTGATCCACCGCCACGGCCGTATCCCGATCGGGGCCAACATCGTGCTGGTGCTGACGGCGTCGGCGCATCGCGCCGCCGCGTTCGAAGCAGCCGAGTTCCTGATGGACTACCTGAAAACCTCGGCGCCGTTCTGGAAGCGCGAGGAGGCCGGCCAAGCGACCGGCTGGGTCGAGGCCAAGGCGGCTGACGACGCGGCGGCCTCGCGCTGGAACCGCTGATGGCGAAGAAGGCCGTCAAGCGCGGCAATGTTGCGGCGGTGGGTGCGAAGAAATCGCCCCTCAAGGCAAAGGCGGTCATAGCGGCGCAACTGGTTCGCGATGTGGCGCGGCGCCTGAAGGCGGCGCGCGTCACGTTCGCCCACGGCACCAGCGACGCGATTGCGGAGGCTGCCTTCATTGTCAGCGAGTGTCTCGGCTTTCACCCCGACCGTTTCGATGAATATGCCGGACGGCGCATTACCGCGGGGCAGGCGGCGCGCATCCGCAGCGTGGTCGATGCGCGCATCGCAACGCGCAAACCTGCGGCCTATCTGCTCAACAAGATCTATATGCGCGGCGTACCGTTCTACATCGATGAGCGCGCCATCGTGCCGCGTTCCTACCTCGGTGAAATCCTGGACACGCATTTTGGCGACGACGGGATTTTGCTCGATTCCAGGCAGGTGACGCGCGTGCTCGACCTCTGCACCGGCTCCGGCTGTCTTGCAATTCTCGCCGCACGCCACTTCCGGCATGCACATATCGACGCGGTCGATCTGTCCGGCAATGCGCTCAAGGTTGCGCGCCGCAACGTTGCCGATCACAGGCTCGGCCGCCGTATTACGCTCCATCAGGGCGATCTGTTCGCCCCCCTTGGCGACAACACGTACGACCTGATCATTTCCAATCCGCCTTATGTTGACGCTGAGGGTATGGCAAACCTGCCGCGCGAATGCCGCTACGAGCCCGCCATGGCGTTCGACGGCGGCGCCGACGGCATCGCGATCACGAGGCGGATCATCGATGCGGCGCCGCGCTGGCTAAGACCGGGCGGCGGGCTGTTGTGTGAGGTCGGCCGTTGCAAGCCGGCCCTCGAGCAGGCGTACCCGCGCACACCGTTCCTCTGGCTCGATACCGAGGAGTCGGAGGGCGAGGTGTTTTGGCTGGCGGCGGCGAATTAATTCCGCCGCCGGTCATAGAACCTTTCTGATCCAGTTGTGCGGGTCGGCCGCGCGACCATACTGGATGTCGACCAGCTGCTTGCGCAGCCCCATGGCGACGGGGCCGGCCGCGCCGCCGCTGATAAGAAAATCGCCGCTCGTGGAACACACCTTGCCGATCGGCGAGATGACGGCTGCCGTGCCGCAGGCAAAAGCCTCTTTCAGTTTCCCGCTTGATGCGTCGGCGCGCCATTGGTCGATCGTGTAGGCCTCTTCGCGCACGGGCGTACCGGAATCCTTCGCGAGCGCCATGATCGAATCCCGGGTGATGCCCGGCAGGATCGTGCCGAGCGGCGGCGTCAGCAATGAACCGTCGTCGAACGCAAAGAAAATGTTCATGCCGCCGAGCTCCTCGACGTAGCGGCGCTCGACCGCGTCGAGAAACACGACCTGATCGCAGCCGTGATCGATGGCCTCGGCTTGCGCGCGCAGGCTCGCAGCGTAATTGCCGCCGCACTTGACGGCGCCGGTGCCGCCGACCGCAGCGCGCGTATAGTTCTCCGACACCCAGATCGACACGGGCGCAGGTCCGCCCTTGAAATAGGAGCCGACCGGCGAGGCGATGACGGCGAACAGGTACTCCGCGGATGGTTTCACGCCGAGGAAAACCTCACTCGCGATCATGAAGGGCCGCAGATAGAGACTGCCTTCGCCGCCTGGTATCCAGGCGCGGTCGATGCGCACGAGCTGCTCGACCGCTTCGATGAACACAGGCTCAGGCAGCGGCGCCATGGCCATGCGCTCAGCCGAGCTCTGGAAGCGGCGGGCGTTGGCGTCGGGCCGGAACAGGTTCACGCCGCCGTCGTCGCGCTTGTAGGCCTTCAGGCCTTCGAAAATCTCCTGCGCGTAGTGCAAGACGGCGAGCGCCGGATCGAGCGGGAAATTGGCGCGCGATTCGACACGCGCGGCATGCCAGCCCTTCGCCTGATTGTAGCGGACCATCGCCATGTGATCGGTGAAAACGCGGCCGAAGCCTGGATCCACGAGCTTTGCAGCGCGGTCCTTGTCGGACGTTGGATTCGTCGCAGGCTGAATTTCAAATTTCAAACTCATGCCGTTGCTTCCCGCGGTCGGAACCGGCGCGATTTCTGGCGTCGGCCTGTCTCTCTGGGCTATTCCCATGGCGCATCTCCCGGAATGGACGCTCACGCCTGATATAAGCGGCGGATCGGTTTTGCCTCAGGCCTTCATTCCCAGTATGTTTGGCGCAATGTCGACCGACAACCGTACGGACGGCGCCGTGTCGACTGTATCCCGCGCAAACACGGGTCTGAAGGCTCGCATTTCTGGACGCGAACGATTATTTCGCAGCGTCGAAGGGGTTTATAACATTCAACCGAAATTATGTCAATATGGCTGACATAAATTACAAAACTTCGCAGCGGCCCGCCCCGGGCTCGGCGCGTGCGCCGACTCAGCGTGCAGGCGAGGGCGGGGGGGCTGGAGAGCTACGCTGGGATGTCATCGAGCTGTTGTTTTTCGCCTATCGTGATTTCGTCGGCGACCCCGACGTGGTGCTGGCTGAATTCGGCTTCGGCCGTGCCCATCACCGGGTCATGCACTTTGTCCATCGTTATCCCGGCCTGAAAGTCGCCGACCTGCTCGATGTCCTGCGCATCACCAAACAGTCGCTCGGCCGCGTGCTGAAGCAATTGGTCGACGAGGGCTACATCGTGCAGAAGGCCGGCGATGCCGACAAACGCCAGCGCCTTCTTTTTGCCACTGCCAAAGGCGAGGCGCTGGTCGCGAAGCTTGCCGGCCTGCAGACCGATCGCATCAATCACGCATTGGCCGAGATGAGCATAGCCGATGCCGAGGTCGTCAAGCGCTTCCTGCGCAACATGATCGACCTCAAGGAACCGGACAAAGTGTTGCAGATCATCATGGCGGGCGCGAAGGGCGCTCCGCGGGGAACACCATGACGGAAAATCTGATTGCGGCCGTGGCCGCATCGCGCGTGCCGAAGATTCCGACCGACGATGCACCGCATCTGATGGTGGTCGAGGACGACCGCCGCATTCGCGACCTGGTGTCGCGCCATCTCGCCCGCGAAGGCTATCGCGTCACGGCGGCCGAGAGCGCGGCCGACGCGCGCGCCAAGCTGAGCGGCTTGCATTTCGATCTCCTGATCCTCGACGTCATGATGCCTGGCGAGAGTGGCTTCGATCTCGCGCGCTACATCCGAAAGTCGTCGACAGTACCGATCATCATGCTGACGGCGCGCAACGAGAATGAGAGCCGCCTGCTTGGCCTGCAGATCGCCGATGACTACATCTCAAAACCGTTCGAGCCGCGCGAATTGGTGCTGCGCATCGGCAACATCCTGAAGCGCGCGGCGCCTGCCGCACCGCCACCGGCCGAGACCGTGGCGTTCGGGCCTTACGTATTTCATCTCGAGCGCGGCGAACTGCGCAACGGTGAGGAGATCGTGCATTTGACCGATCGCGAGCGCGAGATGCTGCGCATCCTTGCGGTCGCGGCCGGCGATACCGTGCCGCGGCTGTCACTCGCCGGCGGCGGCGGCACGGCGAACGAGCGCGCCGTCGACGTTCAGGTCAGCCGTCTGCGCCGCAAGATCGAGCGCGACGTCGCCAACCCGCTGTTCATCCAGTCGGTGCGCGGCATCGGCTATCGGCTGGTGGCCTCCCCTTAAAGCTTTCGCCGCGAGCACGCTCCAAGGTTTGCCTGATGAGTCGACTTGATGGCACGCTTGACACCGGCATTACGCTGATCAGATCCGCGTCGCGGCAGGTTGCAAGCGCGAATACCTGGCTCGGGCAGTCCTTCAAGCGCTGGACGCCGAAGGGGCTTTATGCGCGGGCACTGCTGATCATCATCGTGCCGATGCTGGTGCTGCAGGCGGTGATCGCCTTCGTGTTCATGGAGCGGCACTGGAACACGGTGACGCAGCGCCTGTCGGAAGCGGTGGTGCGCGACATTGCCAGCCTGATCGACGTCTCCAAGCTCTACCCACAGGACAAGGACCACGCGATTCTGATCGGCATCGCGGCGAACCGCCTCGGCCTGCTGGTCGATTTTTTGCCTGGCACCGACCTGCCGCCGCCCGGCCCAAAGCCGTTCTTTTCGCTGCTCGACCAGGCGCTGTCGCGGCAGATCGGCCAGCAGATCCGCCGCCCGTTCTGGATCGACACCGTCGGGCGCTCGTCGCAGGTCGAGATCCGCATCAAGCTCGACGATTCCGTGATGCGCGTGTTCGCGCGAAGAGACAGCGCCTACGCGTCGAATTCGCAGATCTTCCTGTTCTGGATGGTCGGCACCTCGCTCGTATTGCTGGCGGTCGCGATCCTGTTCCTGCGCAATCAGATCAAGCCGATCCTTCGGCTCGCGGAGGCTGCCGAGAGCTTCGGCAAGGGCCGCGAGGTGCCGAATTTCCGGCCGCGTGGCGCGCGCGAGGTGCGGCAGGCTGCGCAGTCTTTCATGGAGATGAGGTCCCGTGTCGAGCGCGCGATGGAGCAGCGCACCGCGATGCTCGCTGGCGTGTCGCACGACCTGCGCACTATCCTGACCCGCTTCAAGCTGGAGATCGAGCTGATCGACAGTCCCGAAGTCGAAGGCATGCGCAAGGACGTCGACGAGATGAACGGCATGCTCGATGGCTATCTCGCCTTCGCCCGCGGCGACAGCGGCGAGCACGCCGCGCCAACCCACATCCCGGCGCTGCTGGAGGAACTGCGCAGCGACGCCGAACGGCACGGCCACAACGCCAACGTTGTCTATCACGGCCAGCCGGTCGTGATCGTCAAGCCGGCGGCGTTCAAGCGCTGCCTTGCCAATCTCGTCTCCAATGCCGCACGCCACGGCAACGCCATCGCGATCTCCGGTCACCGCGACCACCGCTGGCTCACGATCACCATCGATGATGACGGTCCGGGGATTCCTCATGGCATGCGCGAAGAGGTGTTCAAGCCGTTCATTCGGCTCGACGATGCCCGCAATGTCGACGAGGGCGGCAGCGGGCTTGGCTTGGCAATCGCCCGCGACATCGCCCGCTCGCATGGCGGCGACATTACCCTCAGCGACAGCCTGATGGGAGGCTTGCGCGCGACGGTGCGAGTGCCGGTCTAAGGAATGATGCCGAAAAGCACGCCCTCGACTCGATCGGGGATGGGCACCGGTTCTCGGATCAGATCATGCCGGGACGCGCTACTTCGCCAGTTCTTTCGACCGTCGCGTCGCCGCGGCGACGGCGCGTGTCATCAGCCCGGCAAGCCCGTCCTGGCCCATCAGGATTTCCAGCGCGGCGGCGGTGGTGCCACCGGGTGAGGTGACGTTCTGGCGCAACGTCGCTGCGTCCGTGCCGGACTGCTGCAGCAATGCTCCCGACCCGGCCACTGTCTCGCGCGCCAGCTTCGCCGCAAGGTCGGCCGGCAAGCCTGCGGCAACGCCGGCGCGCGCGAGTTCTTCGGCGAGCAGGAACACATAGGCGGGACCGGAGCCGGACACCGCGGTCACCGCGTCCATCAGCATCTCGTCCTCGACCCACTCGACCGCACCGGTCGCCCGTAACAGCGCGTCCGCGACACCACGCTGGCCATTGGTCACGTTGGATGCCGGCACCGCGACCGTGATGCCGCGCCCGATCGCCGCCGGCGTGTTCGGCATCGCGCGCACCACGGCGCCGCCGCAGGCCGCGGCAATCTTTGCGATCGTCATGCCGGCCATGATCGAGACCACCAAAGTGTCGGCGGATACCAGCGGTTTCAGCAAAGGTCCGGCGTCGGCGAAGGTTTGCGGCTTGACCGCGATGACGAGCGCGGCGACGTCACGAAGGGTGCCCGCACCCGGATTGAGACGCAGGCCCTGCCTTGCCAGCGCGCTGATCTCGGCCGACGGCTGCGGCTCGATCGCGGCGACGCGGTCGGCTGACAGCCCGGCCTTCAGCCAGCCGGTGAGCAACGCGCTGCCCATCTTGCCGGCGCCGGCCAGCACGATTGTTCCTTTAAGGGAAGCCAAAGCTTGCGAGGGGTGCTGGCTCATCGACGCGGGTCCGGACGCGGAAACAGTCGGCCGCAATGTAGACCCTCAACCACGCGGCGTCATCCTGTCGTGCCGCGCTCTAGGCCTCGCCCTGGGTGTCGAACATCACGGCGTCCATCGCCTCGCGCGCCGACTTGCCGGCCCAGATCACGTACTGGAAGGCCGCGTAATAGCGCTGGCAGGCATCGGTCGCTGCCGCCAGCATCGCCTCGCACTGCTCCGACGTCGCGGTGATGCAGCCCGCGAGGATCAATGCCTGGCGGAACATGACGAGGCCCGGCTGCATCCACAGATCGAAATGGCCGATCCAGAGTTGCTCGTTGATCATCGCGACCAGCCGCTGCGTCTCGGTCTTGCGCGCCTCCGGCACCTTCATGTCGAAGGTGCAGGCGATGTGCAGCGACTCGATCTCCGCCATCCAGGTGAACGAGACCTGGTAGTCGGTGTGGTCACCCTTGACCAGGATCGAAACCTCGTCCTCGCCGGAGCGTTCGAACGACCAGTCGTGCACCACCGCGACTTCCTCGACGACGTGAAGCGGGTTGGGACGGGAATCGGGTTCGATTTCGAGCAAGGCCATGCCGTCTCGAGCTGTCATTTCCATTCTTTCAATCGTGGGACTTAACGCCACTCCAGCAACGCGTACGGTTGAGCTGGCTAAGCGAGTTGCGACTTCCTGACCGCGGCAGGTGATGTGATTTGCGGAATCCGCGCAACCGGTCGTCGAGTTGGTCCACAGCCTAAGGAGCTGTCGTCCACAGCGATGTGGGAGGCAAAAGGACGGGGGATAAGAGAACAAAACGGAATCGGATTCGCGCGGGAAGAGTCCCGCGCGGCGATTCCCGCAATGCGAGTTTGTTTCGCTCGAGGGCGGCAGCGTCAGGGCTTGCGCGCGACCAGGACGACCGACGGGTAGGACAGCAGGACGGTGTCGCCGTCGCGACGCGCGTCCATGCCGAGCAGGTCGCCGTCGACCGAGTCGTTGATCATCAATCGCAGCAGGACACGGTCGTCACCGGCCGGGAACGATCCGCTGATCAGCCGCTCGCGTTCGACCGGCACCCGATAGAACGCCCTTGACGGCGGCGGCAGACCGGCCGCGGCGAACAGGTCGACCAGATAGCCGAGGGTGCGAAATTCCACCGTCGAGGGATCGCGGTGCAACTCCATTCGATTGAAGGCCGCGGCTTTTGCCGGATCATCGGACGCCAGCCCGTCGCACAGCACGATGCGTCCGCCAGGCCGGCACACCCGCATCATCTCGGCGAATGCGCGCTTCGGCTCTTCGAAGTGGTGAAAAGCGAAGCGGCAGCTGACGATATCGAACGACGCTTGCGCGAACGGCAGCGCGTAGACGTCGCCGCGATGGAATTCGACATTGGCGAGCCTTTTGTCCGCGGCCAGTTTGCGCGCCTGCGCGAGCATCTGTTCGGTGGCATCGAGCCCGGTCGCGCGGTGGACCCGCGCGGCAAATGCAGCGACCACCGAGCCGGGACCGCAGGCAACGTCGAGCGAGGCGTCGTCCGGCCCAGGCGCGGCTGCGTCGACCAGGAGCCTGAGCGCGTCCTCGTTGTGCAGCGAGGGCGACGCCGCAAAGCCTTCGGCCTGGCGGCTGAATTGATCGTGGATTTTGGAGGCGTGGGAGTGTCCGGTCGACCGGCGTGGGTATTTGACATGGGTGAAGGCCTTTGCCGTTGGCAAAAATTTCGAACAGGTGCAAGCAGGTTTGACCGGCCCTCGCGAGGGACCGGTCAACTAAGTTGCAGCTGTGCCGAAAGTGCCTTCATCATCGTTCAGTCGAACAGGCTCGAAACCGATTCCTCGGACGCCGTGCGGTCGATCGCTTCGCCGATCAGGCCGGCGACCGAGATCACGCGGATATTGCGAGCGGCGCGCATCGCCTCGGTCGGCTGGATCGAGTCGGTGATCACGAGCTCCTTGAGCTTGGAGCCCGCTGATGCGTGCCACTGCGCCGCCCGACAGCACGCCGTGGCTGATATAGGCGTAGACGTCCTTGGCGCCGTTGGCGAGCAGCGCGTCGGCGGCGTTCACCAGGGTGCCGCCGGAATTGACGATGTCGTCGATCAGGATGCAGGTGTGGCCGGCGACGTCGCCGATCACGTTCATGACCTCGGATTCGCCGGCACGCTCGCGGCGCTTGTCGATGATCGCAAGCGGCGCATTGATGCGCTTGGCGAAACCCCGGGCGCGCGCGACGCCGCCGACGTCGGGCGACACCACCATCAGGCTGGCGAGATCGAACCGCTCCTTGATGTCGCGCACCATCAGCGGCGCGGCCCAGAGGTTGTCGGTCGGGATGTCGAAGAAGCCCTGGATCTGCCCGGCATGGAGGTCCAGCATCATCACGCGATCGACGCCGGCGTTGGCAATCAGGTTGGCGACGAGCTTGGCCGAGATCGGCGCGCGGGAGCCGACCTTGCGATCCTGCCGCGCGTAGCCGAAATAGGGGATCACCGCGGTGATGCGCCGGGCCGAGGAGCGACGGACCGCGTCGGTGATGATCAAGAGCTCCATCAGATGGTCGTTGGCCGGATAGGAGGTCGACTGCACGATGAACACGTCCGAGCCGCGGATGTTCTCGTGGATCTCGACGAAGATCTCGTTGTCGGCGAAGCGCCGCACCGACGCCTTGGTCAGCGGCAGCTCCAGATGGGCGGCAATGGCGTTGGCCAACGGCTGGTTGGAGTTGCCGGTGACCAGCTTGATCGCGCCGTTCTTGCCTGAGGTCTTTGTCTGCGTTTTGGGCATCGTGGATGCGTTGCTCAGCATGTCAATGACCCCTTCAAGCCGCAGAAATCACGCCCCAAGAGGCCGTGTGACGGGCGGGTGATATCAAGGCGGGTCCGGACCGGCAATACGGACGGGTGGTTTTCCTGCGCAAAATCGGCCCGATAACGCTAACGGGCGCTAAATCCGAGCGCGGTCCTGGAGCCGGCTGAAGGGGTTCCGGCCGCGGAATCGTCGGCGCTGGCGATCGCCTGACCGCGTCCCGGCGCCTGCGGCACTGGCTGGCTCTCGCTACCGCCGAGATACGTTGCCATGCCATTCAATCCCGCCTGGGCGATTCGCCGAAGCAACTGGTCGTCGGCGGCGGCCCAGGCGTCGCGGCCGGCCTTGCCCGCTGGCTCTTCGCCGGTGAGTCGCAGCGCGCGTTGCTCGTCACGATCGTAGACGTCGAACACCCAGGCAATCACGCCGCGTCCGCGCTTGACCTCCGCCGCGAGGTAGGTGCGGACGTGATAGGCCGCCGATCCGTCGCGCTGCACGATCAGCACCGGCTTGCCCTGTGCCTCCGAATTGAGTGCGTTCACCAGCCGGTCGAACACCGCCGGCGGCGGTCCGTCGATCAATTCAAAGGCAAGCGTCGGTCCGCCACCATTGGTCTGTTGCGCAAACGCCGCCATGCTCTGGCCACCGGTGCTGCAGCCGGAGCTGGCGCACCCGAGCGCAACAACGGTGACGATGCCAAGCAGGCGCTGCAGGCCGCCGTGCGCGCACAAGAAAGCGATGGCCTCGTTGAGCCACGACATTTCGTTTGACGTCCCCGAACCACTGCTGCCGGACGGTGATCGTTCGTCGTCACCGCTCCGCCATCCCTAGCGATAGCCTCTCCGTCAAGCGAGGTCTAGACTGACGTGGACGATTTGATCGAGATGTGGCTGCGCTCCAATTTATGGCCTTTGATCGACAAAAACTTGGCGTCGTAATCCCGCTCGGGATCACGCAGACCATTGCCTGGGCGTCGAGCTACTATTTGCCCGCGATCCTGGCGCAGCCGATCGCCGCCGATCTCAATGTGGCGCCGAGTGTGATCTACGGCGCGCTGACATTCGCGCTTGTCGTCGCCGGTCTGCTCGGGCCGCGCGTCGGCCACGCCATCGACCGGCTCGGCGGCCGCGAACTGCTTTGCGTTTCCAACCTGGTCTTTATCGCGGGCCTCGTCATTCTCAGCCTGGCACACGGCATCGTCGCGCTGGCTGCGGCGTGGCTGCTGCTTGGCATCGGCATGGGGCTCGGGCTTTACGAGGCCGCCTTCGCGACGCTGACGCGGTTCTACGGCACCGAGGCGCGCTCGGCGATCACCGGCATCACCCTGATCGCCGGCTTTGCCTCGACCGTCGGCTGGCCGGTCACCACGTTGATCGACGCGCACTACGGCTGGCGCGACGCGTGCCTGTTCTGGGCGGTCGTGCACGTGGTATTGGCGCTGCCTTTGAATTTCTGGTTGCCGCGACTGTCGACATCTCACTCGGTTGGCGCGGCTGCGGATGCGCCTGGAATTGAGGACAAGGCAGCCGAGACGCGGGCGATGATCCTGATCGCCTACGTCTTTGCCGCGACCGGCTTTGTCAGCGTCGGGCTGTCGGCCATGCTGCCGTCATTGATGCAGCAACTCGGCGCGACGCCGGCCGTCGCTTTGGTGTCGGCTACCCTGGTCGGGCCGGCGCAGGTGCTGGCGCGGATCATCGAAGCGAGCCTGTTGCGGCGGATGCATCCGCTGACCTCGACGCGGCTTGCCACCGTGATGCACCCGATCGGCGCGGCGCTGATCGCGCTCGGCGGCCCGATCATCGCGCCGGCGTTCACGATCCTGTACGGCGCCGGCAACGGCATTCTCACAATTGCGCGCGGCACCCTGCCGCTCGCGGTGTTCGGACCGGTCGGCTTCGGCCGCCGGGTCGGCCTGCTCGCCATGCCGGCGCGGGTCAGCGGCGCCATTGCGCCGCTGGTGCTGGGGCTCTTGATGCAGAGCTTTGGCGCGCATGTGCTGTGGATCAGCGCGGCGCTGTCGATTTCGGCCTTCGCTGCGCTGTTCCTGATGCGCGCGAAGCAGTGAGCGCGGCGCGCCGCCGGCTCAATTGATTACTGTTCCAGCACGATGGCATGGACGTGGCGGCCGTAGTCCGGCTCCTTGCGGTGCACCGAGCGGCGGTAGCTGTAGAAGCTTGCCTCATCCGCATAGGTGCAAAGATCGAGGTCCTCGATCATCAACACGCCGGCGCGCGTCAGGCGGCTGTGGATGAAGCCACCGAGATCGAACATCGCGTGGCCGTTGCGCGAGGCCGAGGCGAAGAAGCGGGCATTGTCGGCGTCGGCTTCCTCGAAGCGCGCGACGAACTCCATGCCGACCTCGTAGTTGCGCTGCCGGATCATCGGGCCGAGCGCGACGACGACGTCGTCGCGATGCGCGCCGAGCGTCTCCATGGCGTCGAGCGTCGATTCCAGCACGCCGATCAGTGCGCCCTTCCAGCCGGCGTGCGCCGCGCCAACCACCTGCGCCCGCGGATCGACGAACAGCACCGGCGCGCAGTCCGCGGCCGTGACGCCGAGCGCGAGGCCGGGAATCTTCGTCACCATGGCGTCGGCCTTCGGCCGCGCCGACGGCCACGGCTCGGTGACAACGAGCGCGTCGGGCGAATGCACCTGATGCAGGCTCAGAAAATGTGTCGGCGGCACGCCAACCATGTCGGCCATGCGGCGGCGGTTCTCGTGCACGCGCTCGGGCACATCGTTGGAGCCGAGTCCGCCGTTCAGCCCGGCATAAATCCCTTCCGAGACGCCGCCCTCGCGGGTGAAGAAGGCGTGGCGGATACCGGGGGCGCTGGAGAGCAGGAGCGACGTCAGCATGGCAATTCCGACACCCTCAGGCGGTCCCGGTCTTGGTGGCGAGCGTGTCCTCGACAAACCCGGCGAGCGTCTCGATCGACGGATGCGAGATGCCGAGCACCTTGAACAGCGCGCCCATGCCGCCGCGCCCGCTGTCGATCAGGCGGCGCAGCGCGGTCGTCACGTCGGCGGCGACTTGCGTGTTGGCCTTGCTGACCAGCGTGGCGGCGCGCGTCTCGATGCCGAGCCGTTTCAGGAATTCACCCTGCTCGATCGGACCGTGCACCCGTGCATCGACATCTTCGGCGCTGCGCGCCAGCGCCTCGAAGTCGACATGGGCGGTGAGATCAGACTGGCCGGGGTTCTTTAACGGGTCGGCGAAGCTGTGGCGGGCGATCGCCTGGAACGTGTCGCCGGCGTCGCTGCGGGAATGGCCGTAGTCGATGACGAGCGCTGCGCCCCCGAATTGGCGCAGCCGCCGCGCCAGCTTCATGATTTCGTGCGGCGAACGCCATTCGAAGATCGCGCCGGTCGGCGCCGCACGCACGAGCTCGCTCAACAGCAGATCGAACCGCGGCAGCGCTTCGGACGCGGTGGAGAACACCAGCTGATCCTTGTCGTTGATGTCGACGACGCGCTCGTGCCAGCCGTCGCGCGCGAGCACCGCCTGATTGACAGGCAGCGCGTCGAAATATTCGTTGGCGAAGATCAGCGCCGGACCGTCGGGCACGTCGTCGATGCTGTCATGCCAGTGCACGCTGGCCTTGTTGCTCGACAGCGATTGCCGCTGCTTCTCGCGCAATGCGGGGTTGATCTCGACGAGATGCAATGTGAGCGCCTGGTAGAAGGTCGGCACCACGCGGATCGCGCGCAGCATGTCGGCCATCATGGTGCCGCGGCCGGGACCGAGCTCGACCAGGCGGACGCTCTTCGGCGCCCCCATGGTGCGCCAGGTCGCGGCCGCCCACAGCCCGAGCAACTCGCCGAACATCTGGCTCACTTCCGGCGCGGTAATGAAATCGCCCTCGCGGCCGAGCGGATCGTGGGTGATGTAGTAGCCATGCTCGGGGTGGGTGAGGCAGAGTTCCATATAGCGGGCCACCGGCATCGGCCCCGCCGACTTGATCCTGCTCCGGATTTCCGCGCCCAGCGGTGGATAAGTGCTCAACTGCGCTCCTCGAGCGTTGTCCGGCAGGTTGGGGAACCGTCCTTGCGCGTCGCCTCGCCGCGAATCGGTTTCAAAATGCCGCGGAAACGCACGGTTTTAGGCGGCGCTCGCTGCCCGACGAGGCCGCCGTATTGCCAATAGCACAATCAGGGCGCCGACGGCGATCATTGGCACCGACAGCAGCATGCCCATGGTTAGACCGCCCCACAGGAATCCGAGCTGGGCGTCGGGCTCGCGAAAGAATTCGCCAAAGATCCGTGCGCAACCGTAAACGATGATGAACGCGCCGAGGATCAGGCCGGGGCGTTTCAGGGCCCCGGCCTGAATCATGACGGCCAGGATCGTGAACAGCAGGATGCCTTCGAGGCCGGCTTCGTAGAGCTGGCTCGGATGCCGCGGCAGCGGGCCCGCGCCCGGGAAGATGATCGCCCACGGCACGTCGGTGACGCGCCCCCACAATTCGCCATTGATGAAGTTGGCGAGCCGGCCAAGGAACAGGCCGATCGGCCCGACCGCGCACACCACGTCGCCGAGCGACAGGATCGACAGGCCGCGGTTGTAGGCGAACAGCATGACCGCGACGACGCAGCCCATGAAGCCGCCATGGAACGACATGCCGCCGTTCCACAGTTCAAACATCTGCAATGGATGCTCGATGAAGAACGGCAGGTTGTAGAACAGCACATAGCCGGTGCGGCCGCCGAGGATGATGCCGAGCGTCACCCACAGCACGAAGTCGTCGAACGCGACGAGCGAGATCGGCGCGGGCCCGCCCCACGCCCGCTCGGACTTCAGGATGCCTCGCGCATAAACCCAGCCGAGCAGGATGCCGCCGATATAGGCCAGCGCATACCAGCGGATCGCAAGCGGCCCGATCGCGACCGCGATCGGATTGAAGGCAGGGAAGGGAATCGCGAGAGCGACGGTCAACGGCGGCACTCGCGCTTGTTCTCCACCGCTCGTCCCCGCGGATGCGGGGACCCCGGTTTTGCCGCGCGACAGGAAAGCGTTTGCGTCGCCATGTTCTTTTCTTGCTGGATTCCCGCTCTCGCGGGAATGAGCGGATTCAATTTCATTGCGTTAGGCGTGCGTTCATTGCGTTAGGCCCGCGCGGAAAGCCTGCGCCTGTACAGCGACAGGAGCCGCTCCCAGTGCTGCTCGGCGGCTGGCTTGTCGTAGACCGCGCGCAGCGGGAATGCGAAGCCGTGGTGGACGCCCGGATAGATTTCGACCTCGGCTTTGACATCGTCGGCCTTGAGCTGCTTCTTCAAGCTCTCGACCATCTCCATCGGCGCGTAGGTGTCGTGCTCGGCGCAGCCGAAATACAGCTCGGCCTTGGCCTTCTTTGCGGTGAGATGCGGGCTGTCGGGCGCGTCGGTGACGAGCCGCGTGCCGTAGATCGATGCCGCCGCCATGACGCGATCGGGATAGCGCACCGCAGCCGCGGTCGCATATTGCCCGCTCATGCAGTAGCCGATCGTGCCCATGGCGCCCTTGCTCGCCGCCTTGTCGCCGTCGATGTAGCGCAGGATCGCGTCGGTATCATCCATCACCAGCGGGATGGTGAGGCTGTTCATCAGGTCGAACATCTTCTTGCGCTTGGGGTCGTTCGGATCGGTCGGCAGCGGGCCGAGCTCCATCACGCCGGCGCGGTAGTACATGTTCGGCAGCACGACGTAGTAGCCTGAGGTGGCGAAGCGTCGCGCCATGTCGCGCAGCTCCTCGCGGATCGCCGGCGCGTCCATGTAGAACAGGATCACGGGAAATGGTCCGCCGCGGTCGGGATGCACGATGAAGGTGGTGGTCTTGCCGTCCTTGGTCGGGATGTCGACTTGGCGTTCCTGCATGGCGTTGTTTCTTTCTGTTGTTGTCGGCGCGTGGTGCTGATGTCCCGGAAATACGATTGCAAGGAAACACTGCGGTGACAAGATGACGCGGCGTCGTCGCGGAACGACGAATTCGCCGCGGGCGTTGGCTTGCGTCACCGCGCGCAAATCGCCATCTTGCGGGGAGTGACGCGTGACGTCTTGCTTGGGAGATGACCGATGACCCAGACCACCAATCGCTTCTTTGACGAGATGGCCCGCCTGGTCAACGACGCGACCGGCGCAGCCCAGGGGCTGAAGCGCGAGATCGACACCATGGTCAAGCACCAGGCCGAGCGCTTCCTGAACGACATGAATCTCGTCAAGCGCGAGGAGTTCGAAGCGGTCAAGGACATGGCGCGGCTCGCGCGCGAGGAGAACGAAGCCTTGAAGGCGCGCATCGAGGTGCTGGAGAAGAAGGGCTAGCTACTGCCCGATCGCCTGGCGATGGCATGTCTTCGGCGGATAGGCCCAATCGTCCCAGATCCAGCCGCACGGCCCGGCGCAGCCGCTTAAGGCAAGCGCGCCGCCGAAGATTGCGAGAGCGATCAACACACGACGTTGCACCGGGAACTCCATCACACCAAGGGTTTGCACGCCAAGATTTGCACACCACGACCTGCACACCACGACTTGAACTCTAAGCCGGCGCCGACGCCGCGCCAATGACGGCGCGGCAACACCACTCCGGTCCTTCGCCGCCGGCCCCCAAGCCGACCAAGGCCGCCGCAGCTTAACAAACCGAGCCATTTCCTTGTGTTTCCCGCCCTCGTGGCCTATAAGCCGCACCGTTCGCGGCCCCCGCACCCCTGGAGGCTTGCCGCGACGACCGGAGGCCGCAGCTTTGCGGCCATTTTCGTTCAAGAAAACAAAGGCTTAGACAATGGCGACGACCGTCAAAGAATTAAAGGCGACCGTGCGTCCGAAGAGCGGCAAGGGGGCCGCCCGGGCAGAGCGGCGTTCCGGCAAGGTGCCGGGCGTGATCTATGGTGACAACCAACCCCCTCTCGCGATTTCTGTCGACCACGCCGAACTGCGGCACCGGATCTTCGGTGGTCACTTCCTGACCTCGATTTACGAGATCGACGTCGAGGGCAAGAAGCACCGGGTAATCCCGCGCGACTATCACCTCGATCCCGTGCGCGACCTGCCAATTCACGTCGACTTCATGCGGCTCGGCGAGGGCGCGACCATCCGCGTCAGCGTGCCGCTGCACGTCAACGGTGCTGAACAGTCACCGGGCGTCAAGCGTGGCGGCACGGTCAACATCGTGACCCACACCATCGACCTGCAAGTCTCGGTCGACAACATTCCGCAGTTCATCGAGGTCGACGTCTCCGGCCTCGAGATCAACTACTCCTTGCACTTGACCGACGTGAAGCTCCCCGCCGGCGCGAAAGCGCTGTCGCGGCCGGATGCGACGCTGGTCACCATCGTGCCGCCGTCGGGCTACGCCGAAGAATTGAAGGCAGCCGCTGCTGCCGCGGCCGCCGCCGCTGCGCCTGCCGAAGGTGCGGCTGTTCCCGCCGCCGGTGCGGCTGCGCCTGCAGCCGGTGCGCCTGCCGCTGGTGCGGCTCCGGCCGCCGGTGCTGCAGCTGGCGGCGCGAAGGCGCCGGCAGCTCCGGCCGGTGGTGGTGCGCAGAAGAAGTGATACCGCAACGCTTCAGTCTCGCGGGCTGACAACGCTCGCGAGACTGCGTTCGCTGCTCCCGGCGTCTCGCGACGCTTAAACCAGGCCTCGCGCCATGCGCCTCTTTGCCGGCCTCGGCAATCCCGGCCAGAAATACCGGCACAACCGTCACAACATCGGCTTCGTGGCGGTGGAGGAAATTGCGCGCCGTCATGGCTTTGCGCCGTGGCGCAAGCGCTTTCACGGGCTGACGGCCGAGGGCTCGCTCGATGGCGAGCGCATTGTTTTGCTTCGGCCGGAAACGTTCATGAACGACTCCGGCCGGTCCGTTGCGGAGGCTGCGAACTTCTTCAAGCTCGCGCCGGGCCACGTCGTTGTGTTTCACGACGAGCTCGAATTGCCGCCACAGAAGTTGCGCGTAAAGGTCGGCGGCGGCATCGCCGGCCACAACGGCCTGCGGTCGATCTCCGAGCATATCGGCAACGACTATAAGCGCGTGCGTATCGGTATCGGTCATCCCGGCATCAAGGATCTCGTGCACGCTTACGTGCTGCACGATTTCGCCAAAGAGGATGGGCCGTGGGTCGAGGCGCTGGTCGACATCATCGCCGAGAATGCGGCGCTGCTCGCGAACGATCGCGATTCGAGTTTCCAGAACAAGGTGCATCTGGCGATGCAGGCCAGGGGTTTTGGCGAGCCGGAAAGCAGCGCTGGCGGCGACGAGAAATGAATTGAGAGGCTGAACGTGGGATTCAAATGCGGCATCGTCGGTCTGCCGAACGTCGGCAAGTCGACGCTCTTCAATGCGCTGACCGAGACGGCGGCGGCGCAGGCTGCGAACTATCCGTTCTGCACCATCGAGCCGAATGTCGGCGAGGTCGCGGTGCCCGATCCGAGACTGGACAAGCTCGCCGGACTTGCCGGATCAGCGCAAATCATCCCGACGCGGCTGACCTTCGTCGACATCGCAGGCCTCGTGCGCGGCGCCTCGAAGGGTGAAGGGCTCGGCAACCAGTTTCTCGCCAACATCCGCGAGGTCGACGCCATCGCCCATGTCGTGCGCTGCTTCGAGGACGGCGAGATCACCCATGTCGAAGGCAAGATCGATCCGATCGCCGATATCGAGACCATCGAGACCGAGCTGATGCTGGCCGATCTCGAGAGCCTGGAGAAGCGCGTCGACAACCTCACCAAGAAGGCGCGCGGCGGTGACAAAGAGTCAAAAGAGATGCTTGAGCTGGTGACGCGCTCGCTCGAGCTGCTGCGCGACGGCAAGCCGGCGCGGCTGATCGAGCGCAAGCCCGAACAACAGAGTCTGTTCGGGCAGCTCGGCCTCCTGACCTCGAAGCCGGTGCTCTATGTCTGCAACGTCGACGAGGGCTCGGCGAAAGACGGCAACGAATTCTCCCGGCGCGTCGAGGCGCGGGCGAAGGAAGAGGGCGCCGTCGCCGTCGTGATCTCGGCCAAGATCGAATCCGAGATCGCGACGCTGTCACGCGAGGAGCGCGCGGAATTCCTGGACACGCTCGGCCTGCACGAGGCCGGGCTCGATCGCCTGATCCGCGCCGGCTACGACCTGCTGCATCTGATCACCTTCTTCACCGTCGGGCCGAAGGAGGCGCGGGCCTGGACCGTCAACCAGGGCACGCGCGCGCCGCAGGCGGCCGGTGTCATTCACACCGATTTCGAGAAGGGCTTTATCCGCAGCGAGACCATCGGTTATGACGACTACGTCACGCTCGGCGGCGAAGCCGGCGCGCGCGAGGCCGGCAAGCTGCGGCTCGAAGGCAAGGAGTACGTCGTCGCTGACGGCGACGTCCTGCACTTCAGATTTGCGACGTGATTCCCGGATCGCTCTCCGACCTCACGCCTCATGGTGAGGAGCGCGAAGCGCGTCTCGAACCATGCGGCCCACGCGGTGGCCTCATCCTTCGAGACGCGGCTTCGCCGCTCCTTCGAGTCTGACTCAAAATGCGTAGAGGAAAATTGGGCATTATCGCCAAGCTCGTCATGCCCGGCCTCGTGCCGGGCATCCACGTCTTACAAGCGTTTGTGCTGGAAAGACGTGGATGGCCGGGACAAGCCCGGCCATGACGTCGTCAGAGAAGCCCTCAAATTGCTGGGCGCTTTTTCGGTTAGACCCCTCAGGATGAGGGAGAAGTCCAAGCGCTAATGCCTTTCCCCCTGATCCCGGATCGCGCCAAGATGCTCGTTGATGCGGAACACGATCAGGATGAACTCGGCGGCGACGCGCGAGAACACGATGCCGACCATGACGCCGGCGAGGCTCGCGAGCACCAGCACGAAGCCGGCAAATGGATTGAGCGCCATCATCGCAAGGCCGGAGAACACGCCGGACAGGCCGTACAGAGCCGAAAGGACGATCGCGAGCCAGTAGAACACCTTGATGATCGACGGCGTGATGAACCGGTCCCATTGAAAAAGGTCGCGCCACTCGAACATTATCGTCTCCCCGGCAAATTCCGCCCGATTATCAATGTCGGCGCGCGCCCACGCGCCATGATTGTGCCTGCGAATCTGGCCACCAGCGGTGTCCTCTCCTATAATAACGGCAACAATCGGTTCATTTTCACGCCAATCTCCCTGCCCACAGACTTCACTCCAGCATGCTGACTTTTGAGGATTTCAAGCCGGGGCATTTCATGACCCTTGGCCCACGCCGCGTGTCGCGCGAGGAGATCATCGCCTTCGCCAGCGAGTTCGATCCACAACCGATGCATCTCAACGACACCGCCGGGCGGAACTCCCTGCTCGGCGGCGGCCTGTCCGGATCGGGCTGGCACATGTGTGCGCTGGCAATGCGCATGCAGGTCGACGGCTATCTCAACAATTCGAAGAGTCTTGGCGGGCTGGGTGTCGAGGAGGTGCGCTGGCTTGCGCCGCTGCGCCCCGACGACCTCATCACGCTCGAGGTCCACGTCGACCGGGCGCGACAATCGAACAGCCGGCCGGGCACCGGCATCATCCATTTTCGCTCCGAGATGTTCAACGCCGCCAGGCAGCGGCTGATGATGATCGTCGCGATCGGCCTGATGGCCGGCCGCGAGTGGAAGTGACGCATGCGGTATTTCGAGGACATCGTGATCGGCACGCGGCGCGAACTCGGCACTTACACGTTTACCGCCGAGCGCATCAAGGCCTTCGCCGGCAAATACGATCCGCAACCGTTTCACCTTGACGAGGAGGCGGGCCGCAAATCGCTGTTCGGCGGCCTTGCCGCGTCGGGCTGGCATACCGCGGCGGCGTGGATGCGTACGGCAATCGACAGTGGCTCCCGCCGAAGCGGCGCAGCCAAGGCGGATGACGACGCGATGGTTGGCGGGCCGTCGCCCGGCTTCAAGAATCTGAGATGGCCGAAGCCGGTGCTTGCCGGCGATACCATCACCTTTTTCACGGAGGTGAAGTCCAAGCGCGCGTCGGTGACGCGGCCGCAATGGGGGCTGATCTTCGTTCTCAACACCGGTGAGAACCAGCGCGGCGAACTGGTGTTCTCGTTCGACGGCTCGGCCTTCGTGGCGCGGCGGCCGGCCGGCAAGCAGGAAGCGTAGCCGCCAGACGTCAGCGGTACCACACCAGCATCAGGACGACGATCACGAGCGCCAGGATCGCGACAAAGCGAATGATGATGGTTCCCATGCGGTGTGTTCCCGCCCGCACGGGGATGGGCTCGGCGCCCTCGGGTCGAATCGATCTCACGTAAACGAGGTCCCTCTCATTGATCACGACCCGGCGCCAGGGTCCTGCTCACGTGTCAGCCGGCTGTCGGACAGACATGCGGGCGTTCGGGCATTGGTCGCGTCCGGGAGAGGACGGGTTCATTGCAAACGCACGGACGAAACCGCCGCGCTTTTGCTTGGCAAAGCGCGGCGGGGGAAGCGCGTGCGTTGACGAGTTCCGTCAGCTGTGGCGAACCTGCTCGTTGGCGTTTTTCCACTGCGTCATGTTCTCGGCGATGATCCGGGTCGATTTCATCGCGGCGTGGCTGAGCTGGGCATAGCCCGCGATCTCGCGCTGAACCCGCTGACCCTCGCTGTGCAGCATGTCGCGCAGCCGTTCGAGCTCGGTGATCAGGTTTTCGATCTCGCCGAGTGAGGCGCCGGCGACCCGCTGGATCAGCGAGTTGACGTTGGTGACTGCGGTGTCCTGGTCGGCTTCGCCGAGCGCGGCAATTCCGGGCCGGCGCAGATAGGCAATGTCATTGCGAACGAAATCGCGAATGCCGGCTTCGACGTCGCTGACCGCGGCCAGGTTGGTTTCGGTTTCAGGCTGTTCGGCCTTCTCGGGTTGTGCATTCATCGGCTTTTCCCTTTGGCATGGCGCGCAAGCGGTGGTCCCCGCACGACGAAGGCTGCATTGAGGCCTTTGGATTTTGACCACAGTTCGGCCAATCTGCGGCAATGCGCCGGTGATTTCCGGTTCACGGCCAGCGCGAACCTGTGGCATTTGCGTGAAACCTTCCAGCCTTGCTATGAGGCGTGACGGGATGATCAGACACAAACTTGCCGCAGCCGGAGTTGTCGCCCTCGCGATCGCGACCGCAGCCCTTGGGGCGCCGCGCGCCGCGGCGGCTTGCGGTCCGTCCTACAGCTCGAGCGGCCCGGACGCCGAAAGCTACGGTGCCGATGAGGGTTACCCGCTGGGCGGGATCCGGCGGGCGCGCACGCCGCGATTCATGGTGGCGTCGTTCAGCCACTTCAGCGAACTGCTGCACAGCGAAACCGTTGTCACCAGCGCGACCGCCTCGCTGCTGCAACGTGACTGCGGCGGCTTCAGCCTCCGCTACACCCTCGACGGCCAAACCTATTCGCTCGACGATTATCTCTCGCGCAATCCGGCGACCGGCTTGTTGATCGCCCGCGGCTCGACCATCCTGGTCGAGCGCTACCAGTACGGCCGCCGCGACACCGACCGTTTCACCTCGCAGTCGATGGCGAAAACCATCACCGCGATGCTGTTCGGGATTGCGCTGGCGGACGGCAAGATCCGGTCACTCGACGACCGAGCCTCGGCTTACGTGCCCGAGCTGAAGGGCAACGCTTATGGCGAGACCACGCTGCGCTCGCTTTTGGCCATGAGCTCCGGCGTTGCCTACAGCGAAACCTACGACGGCACCGACGATGCCAGCGAATTCAGTCGCGCGCTGCAGCGGCGCGACTCGCCGGGCGCAGCGGCTTTGCTCCGCGGTTACGACAATCGCGAGGTCCCTGAGGGCACCCGCTTCCACTATGCCGGCAGCGAGACCGAGACGCTCGGCCTCGTGCTGACGGCGGCGACCGGCCAGCCGCTGCCGGCCTACGCATCGGAACGGCTGTGGAAGCCGCTCGGAGCCGAGGCGGATGCGGCGTGGGGCGTCGACGCGAAGGGCCAGGCGCTGGCCTATTGCTGCTTCAATGCGCGCCTGCGCGACTATGCGAGGCTGGGGCTGCTGCTCGCCAATGACGGCGGCGGCATTGTCCCGGCGGACTGGGTGCGCGAAGCCACCAGTGCACCGCGCGATTCATTCCGGGCGCCACGCAAGGCGACGCCGTTCGAAGGCTATGGCTACCAGACCTGGCTGCTGCCGTCGCGCAACCGCATGTTCGCGCTGCGCGGTATCCACGGTCAGTCGATCTACGTCTATCCGGCGCTTCAGCTCGTGCTGGTTCACACCGCGGTCCGCGTCAGGCCCAACAAGGATCCGGCGGCGCGCGAACTCAACACGCTATGGTACGCGCTGGTGCGGCAGGTCGGCGAGGCACAGGCCGCGGCAATGCCCCCGCCGTTCTGAAGCATGATCAGGAAAAGTGGGAACCGGTTTTCCGCCCGGATCATGCTCAACAAAGCGCCTTACCAGCTCTTCTTGAAGCCGGCGGTGAGTGCCTTGTTGACGGGGCCGTGCGGAGTTTCGTTCACGCTACCCGTGACCGTGACGTCGCCAAGGACCTTCTGCTCGGCGCCGACCTTGCCAAGCCATTTGTCGTCGGTGCTCGACAGCGTCTGGCCGGCGATCAGGCTGGTGCCGGTCCGGTTGACGCTGAACCTGGCGGAGCGCTCGATTTCGAGCGTGCGGTTTTCCTGCGAACCGGTCAGCGGCGCCGGCGCCGGCTGGGTCAAGCGATAGGCATTCTGCAGCGTCACCGAATAGGCGTTGTCGGCGAGCGGCACCGATCGCGACAGCGTGGTGCCGACCTTGCCCTGGTCGGTGCCGCTGTCCATGCTGACGTCGACCGCCGTCTTGTCCCAGAGGTGCGGCACGCCGGGCCCGGTCATCGAGGCCCAGGCTGTACCTGTCGAACTCTTCGGCGTTTCCCCGGACAGCATCTTGTCGGACAGATTGTCGGCGATGGTGGCCGCGGCCGGCTTGACCACGCTCAGATTGGCGCCGACCCGGGTGTCGAGGAACGGGCTGACATCGCGTTTGACCGCCACGGCCGAAGTCCCGTTGCCATTGTCGTTGCGCGACCAGGCCGAACTGTCGGGCTGCTTTGCGCGTGGGCCGGCCGCGCGCAGGGTTTTGTTCGGCGCGTCCGGGGTTTTGCCGAGTTCGCTCCAGTCCGGCTCGGCCGGCATTGCCGACGTGTCGGCTGTCGCGGCAACCGGAGGCTCGGTGGTCTCGTCCGCTTGCTGCGGCTCGCGCGGGACGATCTGGGCCCAGGCGTCGGGCGGCGCATCGGCCGGCTTGATATCCTGCGCCGGCGCGCTCGAACCTGCGCCCAGCGCCAGTGCGCCGCAGGCGAAAGCAATGAGAGCAAGCCTGCAGTGCGGCCGGTCGCCTGTCATTCCCATCAGGAAACCATTTGGTGATGCTGACGACCGATTGGCTATTGCATTGTGTTGCAAGTGTGGCGAACGGCGCGTGGCTCAAGGGCGCAAGCGGACTGCCAAGGACGTCTCCGGCAACTTAATGGACAAAAAGCAAGCGAGCGGCGTTGTGTCCCCGCAAGGCCGCTCGCACCGGCACCCCAAGTCTTTTCGGATCAGTCTTTTCGGATCAGTCTTTTCGGATCAGCCGAGAGGTCAGCAAACCGAGGGCAAATTGATCGGCCGGCCGAGCGTCTGCTCGACGAGGTCGAAGGTATCCATCACCACGCGCACCTTGGCGAGGCGGCCCTTGGAGAAGCGCACGAAGTTGGCCAGCCGCAGGCTGATCGGCTTGTCATTGTCGTTCGCGGTCAACGAGCACTTCACCAGTGTCGAGGCGGTATCCTCGCCGAGCACGGTGACCTCGCGGTCGTACCGGTTCAGCCGAAAATTGTCGGCGATCTGCATGAGAACATCGATCACCGCTTCCTTGCCCTGGCGCGCGCCAAGGAACGGAAACATGTCGATCGGACCGAAGATCACCCAGTCGACATCATCGTCAAGCAGCGCCGCGATGTGATCGGTCTCGCGGTCTTCGATCGCCTGACGCAACGCACGTGCAAAGGCCCAGAGGCTGTGCTCCGCCATCTCAGTGTTCCAGATTTTTGAGTTATCGGGACAGCAAACGGCCCAAGGGGCGCCTGCATTGGCGCCGTGCCGGAGTGCTGGCGGTTCAAAATTTCCGATGCTCAACTAGGGGTGTCACGGAAATTTCGCAATGGTTCATGTTGCATAGCACAATTGCGCCGAGGCATTGAACCTTTGTTAGTTGATTCAACACGTTGGCCCTGACCAAAAAGCCGATAGGGCGCTTTGCCGCCCAGAAATGTTGCATCGCACCCTTCGTGTTCGGAAAACCCGTGGATCGCGCCGGCGGCTTCGCCCCACAAGGTTCTGCTCTGCAATCCGGTTTTGGCTCGGAAATGCGAGCCTGGTTTAAGCTCATCGCGCTTGCCTCGCGCCTTCGCTGCGTGACATGAGTCCTGACGCCGCGAGCCAATCGCCAAAACTCAAAGCCAAAGCCGAACCGCACAAACAATCCGGGAGACTCCTTGATGTCCGCGCAAAGCCTGAACGTCGTGTCCGCAACCTCGGCCGCGCCTGAAAGCGCGGGCATGTCGGAGGCTCGCCTGCAGCGGCTCGAGGAGCATCTGAAGCGCAACTACATCGACAACGGCCGCTTCCCGGGCACCCACACGCTGGTCTATCGCCGCGGCAAGGTCGTGCACTCGGGGCTGCAGGGCTTCGCGGACGTCGAGCGCAACGCTGCGGTCAAGGACGACACCATCTTCCGCATCTATTCGATGAGCAAGCCGATCACCTCGGTCGCCTTCATGATGCTGCTCGAGGAAGGCAAGGTCGCGCTCGACGAGCCGGTCGTCAAATACATTCCGGAGTGGAAGAATCTCGGCGTTTATGTCGGCGGCATGCCGACGCTCGGCGCCCAGCCGGGCGGCCCGCCGCGCTTCATCACCAAGCCGACCCAGCGGCCGATGCAGATCGTCGACCTGCTGCGCCACACCTCGGGTCTGACTTACGGCTTCCAGAACCGCACCAATGTCGATGCCGCCTATCGCACGCTGAAGATCGGCAATGTCGACCTCGCCGGCACGCTGCAGTCGATGATCGAAGGTGTGGCCACGCTGCCGCTCGAGTTCTCGCCGGGCGAAGCCTGGAACTATTCGATCTCGACCGACGTGCTCGGCTACCTGATCGGCAAGATTTCCGGCAAGCCGTTCGAGCAGTTCCTGGAGGAGCGCATCTTCGATCCGCTTGGCATGGTCGACACTGCCTTCCATGTGCCGGCCGACAAGGCGCATCGCTTCGCCGCCTGCTATTCCGCCGACGGCAAGGGCGCCAAGGTGCTGCAGGATGATCCGGCCAAGAGCCCGTACCTGAAGCCGCCGGCATTCGTCTCGGGCGGCGGCGGTTTGGTCTCGACCACCGCCGACTACCTGAAGTTCTGCCGCATGCTGCTCGGCCGCGGCGCGCTCGGCAACGCGCGGTTGCTGTCGCCGAAGACGCTGGCGCTGATGACGACCAATCATCTGCCCGGCAACAAGACGCTGCCCGAGCTGTCACGCTCGCTGTTCAGCGAAGCGACCTACGATGGCGTCGGTTTCGGTCTCGGCTTTGCCGTCACGATGGACCCCGCGCGGACGATGATCCCCGGCAGCGCCGGCGAGTACTGGTGGGGTGGCGCGGCGACAACGTCGTTCTGGGTCGATCCGGCCGAGGATCTTGCCGTCGTGTTCATGACGCAGAACCTGCCGTCGGGCGCCTATCCGGTCCGCCGCGAGCTGCGCACGCTGGTCTACTCGGCGATCACCGAGAGCAATCTCTGACGGGCGCTGGCGAGCATTCTTTCGCTGGTCATGGCCGGGCTTGTCCCGGCCATCCACGTTTTGGGTTCCGCAAGCGTTGAAGACGTGGATGCCCGGCTCGAGGCGGGCATGACGGTGGAGTGTGACGCTCCGCCTCGCGCTACTCCGCCGGCGCGAGCGTCAGGCGCTCGCGAATGTTCTTGCGGATATCTTCGATCACCTCGCGCTCGAGCACCTGCTGCACGAGGTCGAATGAATCGAGGAATTCGCGCTGCTCGATGATCAGCCCGTTGCGCAGCGTGTAGAAGTCGGCGGACAGAAACTCGATCATCCGGTCGTTGGCGCGCTTGCGCAAATGGACGCGGACGATGGTCGCGACGCGATCGCCGTCGGCGGCGATGAACAGCACCTCGTGATGCATCGAGGTATAGCGCTTCTGCACCGCGTTGAGCGTCTCGGCGATTTCGGCCTTGCCGTGACGCGCGCCGAGATGCGGAAAGATCTCCACTGGCACGTGACCGACGAAATCGAATTCGTCGTCGAGAAAGGTCAAAGCCTTTGCGACATCCCGCGCGTAGATCGCGTTCAGGAATCCCAGAACATGCTCTCGGGCCTGGCTCATCGTGTCGTCGCTGTCCCGCGTGGTGCCGAAGGGGACTTCTCAACTGTCGATAGAAGGGGCGATCGATTAAATTTCGACTAACTTTTGACGCGGAACCTGTGATGGCTTTCGATGTTTCGCGCGTACGTTGTATTCGATACAGCCATAGCGAGAAAATGAGGCCGCCCGGCCTCCGCCGGCTACGACACGGACTTCAGAATCGCGCTGACCAGGTCGCGTCCGAGAACCTGCTGCACCACGTCGAACGAGTCGTTGAACTGCCGGTAGGTCAGGATCTTGCCATCGCGCAGTGTGAAGAAGTTGCCGATGTCGAGCCGGATCACGCGCTTGGTGTCCCGGCTGCGCAGCCGCAACACCAGCGTCACCGCGACGCGGTCGCCGTCCGCCGCGATGAAGTTGACCTGATGATCAAGCACTTCGCTGCGCGCGTGCAATCCGACGAGGGTTTGCCGCATCTCCGCCTTGCCCTTCTTCTGGCCAAGCGTCGGAAACAGCTCGACCGGGGCGTAACAGACGAAATCGATGTCGTCGTCGTAGAAGGCGGCGGCGCGCTCGACATCGCCACCGTAGCAGGCGTCGAGATAATCGAGGATCACCTGGCGCGAATTGGTCAATGCCATTCCGATGACAGCCGCTCCGCGAATCTCTGGCTCGCGAATCTCTGGTACGACTGTGTGCCGGCACGTCGGCGGAGATCAAGTCATTCAATCGTTCCTGGACAGCAGGAGTTCGATGCTACGACGCCGCAGCGCGGTACCGGGCCCGGGAAAACTTACGTCCGCTGCTTCAGCATGCCGGTGATGTCGCGCTCCAGCGTCTGCTCGATGGCGTCGAAGGTATCGAAGAACTGCTGGATGCCGGCGATGCGGCCGCCGCGAAAGGTGTAGAAGTCGGCGACGCTGGTTTGCACGATGCGCTCGGCGGCGCTCTTGCGGAAGAAGATCTTGATGATGGCGGCGGCGCGATTGTCGTCCGCGATCAGGAACGGGACGTCGTGCCGCATCTCGACATAGCGCGCGTGCAGCGCGCGCCAGGTCTCCGCGACGTCGGTCTTGCCGTGCCGTGGACCGAAATGCGGAAAGAATTCGACCGGCGCGTTGACCACGAAGTCGATGTCGTCGTCGCACGTCGCCAGCGCGCCGGCGATGTCGCCGCCATAGAAGGCGGTGAGAAAGTCCCGCACAAGCTGCTTGTTGGCGTCCGACATTTCACGCCGTTGCGCTGTTGATTGATTCGCAGCCGCATATTAGCAGAGCAGGCAAGACAGGGATTGGGCCAATCCCACGTTGTGAGGCCGTCCCCGCGAACGCGGGGACCCATACTCCGCAGCGGTAGTGAAGGGCAGAGCCTTCGTCGCGATGCCGACTTGAGCGGGGCCGGGCAATCCAATTGCGAGCGGGGCTATGGGTTCCCGCGTTCGCGGGGACGACCACAGAAACTCAGCGCATCGTCTTCAGTGCGGCCGCCCATTTCGCAAGTTCGTCGAGTGTCTGCTGCGCCGAAGTGGTGATCAGGTCGTTCGGCGTGAACGTCTGCTTGTCCGCGCTCAGCATCGGGAACACCATCGGGATCGCGACGCCATCGACCATCGGCACCATGCGCAAACCCGTCACCATCAGCTTCGCCACCTGCACAGCGCGCGTGCCGCCGGACAGCCCGCCATAGCTGACGAAGGCGCATGGCTTGTAGCCCCATTCCTTCGACACGAAGGTCAGCGCGTTGAGCAGCGATGGCGGCGGACCGAAATTGTATTCCGGCGTGACGAACGCGAATGCATCGGCGGCGGCGACGCTCGCGCCCCACGCCTTGGTGTGCTCGTGAACATATTTGCCCATCCGCGGATGCTCGGGCTCGTCATGCACCGGCAGCTTGAACGTGGCGAGGTCGATCAGTTCGGCGTCGAACTTGCCGTGCTTGACGGCATAGTCGTGAAACCAGCGCCCGATGGCGGGGCCGATGCGGGTCGGGCGGACGCTGGCGATAATGGTGTGAAGCTTCATGGCTGATCCTGGGTGAGCGAGGCGGGGAGGGACCTGACGATAGCGCAGGACGGGTGGCGGGAACAGGCGGCGGATAAGCCGGCGAATGAACCAAATCCTGGCCGCCGGAGTCTCATGAGGCGGCGCGCAACCCCATGCGCCGATCAAAAACGCGGGCCAAACAGATGCGATCACGCAGGCTTTTGGGAATGGCACTGGCCGCGGTGGCCTGTATCCTTGTCGTCGTGCCATCGGCGCGCGCCGAGGCATTGACGCCCGAGGCCAACAAGTCCGTGCACTTTCCCGAAGGCACATGGGCCGCGGTGCCGCAGGTCGGTCCCGACGGCCAGGTTCGCCAATGCGTGCTGGTCGCGTTCCGCAACCGCAAGGGCGACAATGGTCCGATCGAGACCCGCTTCAGCCTTACCATCGGCCGTGGCGCCGGCTTCGCCATCAATCTCACCGACGACTCCCTGCCGTCGGAGCAAGTCTTCGATGACGAGGCCGAGATCCTGATCGACGGCAAGTCCTTCCCGTCGCTCGCTTTCACGCTCGGCCCGATGGCGCCGGCAAGAGGGCTCGCCGTGCATCCGGGCGATGCCGCAGGCGCGCTCGCCGCGCTCGGCAAGGCGAAGCAGCTGACGTTGCGCAGCGACGGCGCCGGCATCGACAGCGGTGCCATCACCTTGCGCCTGCCGAGCGATGCGCTCGACTACCTGAAGAACTGCGGCAAGCTGTTCGATATCGCGATCGACCACCCGACCGATCCCAACGCGCCCGACATGCCGGTGCCGCGGCCGCGCTCGCCGCGCGTTGCGATGCTGCAGCCGAACGCGACGAGCGGGATGCCCGGCATCAACGATATCCAGAAGATCGACGGATGGGACGCCTCCGAGCTGCGCGCCGCCGATGGCACCATCGACATGTGCTACATCCGTCGCCGCTACTCGACTGGCGCCGGCGCCGACCTGCACATGATTGTCATTGCGCTATTGGTCGGCCGCACCGGTGGCATGCGGGTGGTGCTGAAGGACAGCAACCTGCACGTGACGCCGGACCAGCAGCTCGAGGCCACGCTGCTGGCCGACGACAAGCCGGTCGATGGTTATTCGGCGAAGGTGTTGAGCGTCAACGAGATCGGCATCTTCCCGGCGCACGGCAAGGCTTTTGCCGCGACCCTCGACAGCGCCGATATGCTGAATTTCAAGTCGCCCGCGATCGGGATCGAGTTTCCGGTGGCCGGCAGCGTGAAAGGCTGGGCCCGCGCCTGCGCCCGCCGCAACGGCATCGCGATGGAGCCAGGCGCGGGGCTGTAGAGAACGGTGAGTTTAACGCGCATCGCGGCTTCCCTTCTCCGCTCGTCCCCGCGGACGCGGGGACCCAGTTTTTGCCAAACAATCAAAGCTCCTTTCCAAGTTCCTGGATTCCCGCTTTCGCGGGAATGAGCGGACTTAAACTCATCACGTTGTAGGACCCAGGGCGCTCAATCCGTTCGCTGGGCCGCGACGATCAACATCATCGGCCGCTCCAGTTCTTCGGCAAGTTGCGGCGCCGCCGCGATCTGCTCGGCGGTTGGCGCGAACTCGACGACGCGACGGATCGCGAAGCCGGCATCGAGCAATGTATTCAGCGTCGTGGCGATCGTCCGGTGATATTTGACCACGCCTTTGGCCAGCCAGTCCGTGGTCCGCGAACCTTCGTTGAAATAGCCGTTGACCGGCCAGGTCTTGCGTCCGCCCGGATCGACCGTCCATTGCGGCTGCGCCGCGGCCATGTAGATCGGATGCTCGATGGTGAAAACGAGATGCGCCTTCGCGACCAGCGCACGATGGATCGCTCGCGCCAGCTTGCCGAAATCCCCGACATAGTGGAAGGCGAGCGAGCTGTAGGCGAGGTCGAACGAACCGGCAGGCAGCTCGATGGCTTCCAGGTCGGCGATGCGGTACTCGATCATCCCCTCCGGCGTATCGGCCCTCGCGCGACCGATCATGTTGTGCGAGAGATCAAGTCCGAGGACGTGGCCGGCACCCTGTTGCCGCGCCCAGCGCGCAAACCAGCCGAAGCCGCAGCCGAGATCGACGATGCGCTTGCCGCCGAGGGCAGGCAGCAAGTCACGGATCGCCGGCCATTCCGGCGCGCCGTCGAGACCATGGACCGATCGCGGCAACTGGCTGTAGCCGCGAAAGAACTCGTCCGTGTCGTAAATGTTCTGCGCCATGATGTGCTCGCTGCAATGGGACGCAGCTTCAATACACCTTCGCGCCCGGCGCGACGATGTCGTTGCCGTCAGTATCCTTGCGCGGCGATAGCAGGATGACGCGATTGTCCGCGTCCGGCGCGCCGAGGATCAGCACTTCCGACATGAAGCCCGCGATGTTGCGCGGCGCAAAATTGCAGACGCAGACCACCAGTGAGCCAACCAACTGCTCCGCCGTGTAGTTCGTGATCTGCGCGCTCGACCATTTCTCACCGAGTTCGCCGAGATCGAGTCGCACCTTCCACGACGGATTTTTTGCTTTCGGAAACGGCTGCACCTCGACGATGCGCCCGACGCGGAGATTGAGGCGGGTGAAGTCGTCGTAGGTGGCGTGGGGTGGGGGCGTGGTTTCGGTCACTGTTGTCTCCAATCGTTCAGCGCTGTCATCGCCCGGTTTAACCGGGCGATCCAGTAACCTCTGGCCGATGTTGTGCAGAAGTCGCCGGCGCCAGAGGTTACTGGATGCCCCGCTTTCGCGGGGCATGACGACCGAAGGGTGGCGGATTGAATCTACCTCTTCCGCCAGCTGCCGCCGCTCTTGCGGCCGGGCATGCCGCCGGTCGAACGCCCCGGGCGATACGGCGCTGATTCCGGCCCGTGCATCTCGTCGAGCGTGGGTTTTCGCGCGCGGGTCTGTGGTTCGCCATCGCCGCTGAGGAAATCGCGCTGCACGCTGTCGCCTGGCGCATCATCGCGCGACGCCGGCGAACGTTTCGAACCATATTGCCCGCTGCCGCCGCGCGAAGATCTCGAGCCCGCTTTGCCTCCGCCACGCTTGCCCGCGCCCTCCGGCAGGTTCGCCGCGTCGCCGTACTTGCGCGTTCCGGCGTAGGACCCCGCCTTGTATTCCACATGGCGCTGCTTGATGGTGGGGTCGTCGACAACGGCGAGTTCAGTGGCGCGCAGCCGCTTGACCTCGTCGCGCAGCCGCGCCGCTTCCTCGAAGTTCAGGTCGGCCGCTGCTTCGCGCATCCGCGTTTCGAGATCGGCCAGCACTGCCTCGAAATTGTGGCCAATCGCGATCGCGTCATCGGCCATGCCGCCGTCGCCAATCTCGACCAGCACATGGTCGCGCTCGTAGACGCTGCCCATGATATCGCCAATCGATTTCTTGATGCTCGCCGGTGTGATGCCGTGCTCGGTGTTGTAGGCCTCCTGCTTCTCGCGGCGGCGGTTGGTCTCGGCGATGGCGCGCTCCATCGAGCCGGTCATCTGATCGGCGTAAAGAATGACCCTGCCGTCGACATTACGCGCCGCGCGACCAATCGTCTGGATCAGCGACGTCTCCGAGCGCAAAAATCCTTCCTTGTCGGCGTCGAGGATTGCGACCAGCGCGCATTCCGGAATGTCGAGACCTTCGCGCAGCAGGTTGATGCCAACCAGCACGTCGAACGCGCCGAGGCGCAGGTCGCGGATGATCTCGATGCGCTCGATGGTGTCGATGTCGGAGTGCATGTAGCGCACGCGCAGGCCCTGCTCGTGCAGGTACTCCGTCAAATCCTCGGCCATGCGCTTGGTCAGGGTCGTCACCAGCGAGCGGTAGCCGGCAGCAGCAGTCGCGCGCACTTCGCCGACGAGGTCGTCGACCTGGGTGCGCGCTGGGCGGATGTGCACGGGCGGATCGATCAGGCCGGTCGGCCGGATCACCTGCTCGACGAACACGCCGCCTGACTCGTTCAGCTCCCACGCGCTCGGCGTCGCCGACACCGCGACGGTCTGCGGCCGCATCGCGTCCCATTCCTCGAAGCGCAGCGGGCGGTTGTCCATGCAGGACGGCAGGCGGAAGCCATATTCGGCGAGCGTCGCCTTGCGCCGGAAATCGCCGCGGAACATGCCGCCGATCTGCGGAACGGTGACGTGGCTCTCGTCGGTGAAGATCAGCGCATTGTCGGGGACGTATTCGAACAGCGTCGGCGGCGGCTCGCCCGGCTTGCGGCCGGTGAGGTAGCGCGAATAATTCTCGATCCCGGCGCAGCTGCCGGTCGCTTCCATCATCTCGAGGTCGAACGTGGTGCGCTGCTCGAGCCGCTGCGCTTCGAGCAGTCGCCCTTGCGCGTTGAGCTGGTCAAGTCGCTGTTTCAGCTCGATCTTGATGCCCTGAATCGCCTGCACCAGCGTCGGGCGCGGCGTCACATAGTGCGAGTTGGCGTAGACCTTGATGAATTCGAGCTCGTCGGATTTCTGGCCGGTGAGCGGATCGAACTCCTCGATCGAGTCGACGACGTCGCCGAACAGGTTGACGCGCCAGGAACGGTCCTCGTAGTGGGCCGGGAAGATGTCGATGGTGTCGCCTCGAACCCGAAACGTGCCGCGCGCAAAATCGCCCTGGGTTCGCTTGTACTGCAGCGCGACGAGGTCGGCGATGATCTGGCGCTGGTCGATCTTCTCGTTGCGCTTCAGCGTGAACGTCATCGCGGTGTAGGTCTCGACCGAGCCGATACCGTAGATGCACGACACCGACGCCACGATGATGACGTCGTCGCGCTCGAGCAGCGCGCGCGTCGCCGAATGGCGCATACGGTCGATCTGCTCGTTGATCGAGGAATCCTTCTCGATATAGGTGTCGGTGCGCGGGACGTAGGCTTCCGGCTGGTAGTAGTCGTAATAGGAGACGAAGTACTCGACTGCGTTCTCAGGAAAGAAATTCCTGAACTCGCCATAGAGCTGCGCGGCGAGCGTCTTGTTCGGCGCGAGGATCAGAGCAGGGCGCTGCGTCGCCTCGATCACCTTCGCCATGGTGTAGGTCTTGCCGGAGCCGGTGACACCGAGCAGCACCTGGGTGCGGTCGTGGCGGCCGACGCCTTCGACGAGGTCGGCGATCGCGGTCGGCTGGTCGCCCTTCGGCTCGTACTCCGACTTGATCACGAACGGCACGCCGCCTTCGCTCTTCTCGGGCCGCGGCGGCCGGTGCGGCGTCCAGACCTTGCCGTCGTCCGTCTTGAACTCCGGGCGGCCTTCGCGCAGCAGCGCTTCGAGCGCGCCCGCAGTGGCGGCAACCCCGAACTGCTCCATCTTGTTGCGCGGCGGGCGCGCCAGCGTGTCGTCATCCTCGACGTCGAGGCCGAGTTGCTTTGCCAGCTCCGGATCCATTGTCGGGATCGTCGCCGTGGTGCCGTAGTTCGCCTGAAACGCCGCCGGCGCCTCGTTGAAACCGGCGCGCGGATCGGCCCGCACGCCGCCACGTCTGGCAACCACATTGCTGTCGGGCGCCGGCGCCTGTGGCGGTGGAAAATCCGTCGGCGTCGATCTGCGCGCGCGATGCGCCGCGGCCTCGCCGCCGGCGCGGCGATCTTTTGAATTGTCAGGCGGCGGTTTCAGGCCGGTGCCCGACCCGATGCCGGCCTCGCCCTTGCCGATCGCCGGATTGAGCAGTTCGGCCAGCGCCGGGCCAATCGGCTGCACGTCGGGCCGGTGCGCCTTGGCGCGGGTCGGCTTCGCCGGGTCCTTCTGCGCCTTGGTTTTCTTGTCGGGAGGATTTGCCATGGACGGAATATGGCGTCCTGAACGCCAGGAATAAAGTGCGCGGAACGTATCATCCCCACTGCCGGAATTTGTCAGCAGCGCTTTCGGTACGGAACTTGTGGCCGGTTGCCGCTTGATGAGGCTTTGCCAGGCTCAATTCCTGCGGGAGGGCGGTGATGGCTTTGGTGGGACCGCTTTGGAAGCAGCCGCGCTTTCGATGCGTTTCGCCGCGGCGATATCGGCGAATGCGCGGTCGAATTGCCGTATCCGATAGAACACGATACCGCGGTCGACATAGGCCTCGCTCAGGCCGGGGTCGAG
Source organism: uncultured Alphaproteobacteria bacterium (assembly GCA_963763485.1). Taxonomy (GTDB): domain Bacteria; phylum Pseudomonadota; class Alphaproteobacteria; order Rhizobiales; family Xanthobacteraceae; genus CAWCKS01. The sequence goes on from CAVXOW010000007.1 coordinate 348,180, forward strand.
CTGGATCGCCAGATCAAAGTTGGCCAGCGCGCGCGTCAGGTCGCCATCACGATAAGCAGCGATGCCCCGCTCGCGATACGATCTTGCATCGGTCGCGGGCAGTTCGAGCGACGGGTCGGCGCCGTCCACCATCGGCGCGCCATCCGTGCTCGTGGAGGCGCCGGCCGTGGTCGACCTCATCGCGTCGCTCAAAAGTTTCATACCCCGAAGCTTGTCGTCGGGTTCAATCCGTTCGGCTGCAACGGGCGCGCTTGCAGATTTCTCGACGGTGATCTCGACCGGTCCGCGCGCAGTCACCACGTCGTTCGCCCGCGCCGGATCGAAAGCCGCGTTCGAATGGGGCCAGAACAGTGTGTACAGCGCATACCCCGCGACGAGAATTGCCGACAGAACGACCACGGCGATGGCGTCTGCCGCGATCTTGCGGAATGTGTCCACAACGAAAGCGCGCGTCGGATGCTCGGCAGCTGCCAACAGCCGGTCATAGGCCGCTCGCTGTTCCGGATCGCTGAGGATGGTGTTGGCGCGGACGATCTGCCTGAATTTCAGCGGAGCATCCGGATCTCCGGTATTGATGTCGGGATGGGTCGCCTTGACGGCATTTCGGAATGCGTCCCTGAGGTCTTCGGCGTCATCGTCAGGAAATGCACCAACTAAATCATAGAGGGTTTTCATAGTCGCTCTTGCGGCTACTCGCCCCGTAAATCCCCATTGTCGCCTAACCGCTGGACGCGACAGATCGATGATCAAAAAGAGTCTAATGGAACGCGGCGGTCATACAGTTGGCGCAAAAAAGACTGAATCGAATTCGGCCCCGGCCGACCGGCGCTCCAGCGCGGGCTCACCGATGCGTGTCACCGACTGCTCGCTGCAGCAGCGCCAGGCGTTCGCGGGCGACCTTCTCGGCCTTCTGGTAGCATTGCCGCTCGTAGTCGAGCTTCAGACGCGCCCATTGATCTGGATCCACCGTCTTGAGGTCGGATCTGTCGAACTCGCAGTCCGGTGCGGGCTGCGGGGTCAGCAGCGCGCGGTCGAGCGGGCGAAGGCGTGGTTGAGCATGACGGGCCCGCGTGGCGACGTGCACGCGGTTGAACTCGAGGCCTTGTTGAGCGGTATTTTGCGCGCAACCGGCGACGGTGATCGTGCAAAGCGTCGCGGGAACGATCAAGAGCCTGGTGGGCACCGCGATCAGGCGCAAGCTCCTGGCGAACTGCTGCACGAATCGCAACGCCTGATCCGCGATCGCCATGCGAAGTGTCCCAATTCACGCAAATAAGTTGCTCGCATCTTTCGCGTCAGATTTCTTCGCGAGGCGAGCTACCAACGGCGCGTGGCTTTCAGCCAGCGGCGGCGATCATGGTCGGAGAATTTTAATCACAGTCTAACGGTCATGATGAATCGAAGGTTAAGCGCCCTCCGGACAGCGAACGTGCCGGCGCTCGTCGCGGGTGCCTTAATTACAACTTCGGCAGCACCTTCTCCTTCAGCAGCACCATCGAGCGGCGCGCCAGCGCCGGATCGGCCCAGTCCTTGCCGGCGTAGAGCAGCGTGCCGAAATCGCCGATAATTTGGTGGAACGCCAAGAGCTCGTCGGCGACCTTGTCCGGGGTACCCCAGATCACAAGGTCGTCGAGCACGCCATCGAGCGTCACCGCGCTGTCCGGAATGGTCGCATTCTCCTTGAACTGGTTGCCGCGGCCGCCCTTCAGCAGCTTTGTCAGCAGCTGCTTGTAGTAGTAGCGGTAGGGGCTCTGCGGCCCGAGCGCGTAGGCCTCGGCTTGCGCGAGATCGTCGGCAACGAAGATCGACTTCGCGACGCGCCAGTTGTTGGGATCGGGCTGCCGGCCGCCACGCGCGCAGCCGCCGACATACATGGTCCAGTGGGTCGCGACCCATTTTGGCAGCAGGAAGTTGGCCGAGATCACCTCCCAGCCGCGCGTGGCCGCCTCGCTGACGCTTTGCGAATAGGGCGACACCGCGGTGACCAAAATCGGCGGATGCGGCTTCTGCAGCGGTCTTGCAATAAAACCCTGGCCGATCTCGGTCATCATGGTGCGCGCGGTCGACAGCTTCCAGAACTGGCCCGTGAGCTCGTACGGCGGTTCGCCCGCCCAGATCTTGAGCACGAGGTCGATCGCTTCGCGGAACATCGCAGTGCGGTCGGCATCGAAATTGCCGAACACTTCGGCATCCGACATCAGCCCGCCCGGGCTGATGCCGAAATTGAAGCGGCCGTCGAGCATGTGATCGAGCATCGCAATTTGCGCTGCGACCGCGGCCGGATGCGTGTTCGGCATGTTGACCGTGCCGGTGCCGAGCCGCATCCGTTTGATGTCGTTCGCGATCCAGGCGAGGAAGCTGATGCAGGAGGTGATGTTCTCGGCCTGGTCGGTGGTGTGCTCGCCGACATAGGCTTCCGTGAAGCCGAGTTCATCGGCCAGCACGAACGCCTCGCGATCCTCGCGCAGCGACTGCCGCCAGTCCTTGTCCAGGGGATGGATCGGCATGGTGAAGAAGCCGAGATTCATTTTCTTGCTCCCTCGCTATCCAATGACGGGTCGAGATCAAACCCCGCCGAGATACAGTCGCTTCACGAGGTCGTTGGCCTTCAGCTCGTCGACCGAACCCGCCGCGACCGCGATTTCGCCGTGCACGATGATATAGCCGCGGTCGGCAATCCGGATCGCCTGATTGAAATTCTGCTCTGCCATCAGCACCGTCAAGCCGAAACGCTGCTTCAGTTCGGCGATCGCGGCAATCGTCTGCGATACCAAGAGCGGCGACAGCCCGACCGACGGCTCGTCAATCAGGAGCAGTCGCGGCGATGACATCAGCGCCCGCGCGATTGCCAGCATCTGCTGCTGGCCGCCCGATAACGTGCCGGCGAGCTGGCGCTGCCGTTCCTTCAGCATCGGAAACGTCTCGAACGCGTGCGCGAGGTTGCGCGCGATCGCGCCGCGCGCCGCTTTGCGGAATGCGCCGAGCATCAGGTTCTCCCCGACCGTCAGCTTTGGAAACAGCCGCCGTCCCTCGGGCACGAGAGCCACGCCGAGATCGACGATCGCCTCCGCTGGCAGCTTCGTCAGATCGTGCGTCGTGCCGTCGATCTCGAGCACGATCACACCGCGCGTCGGCCGCACCAGGCCAGCGACGCATTTCATCAACGTCGACTTGCCATTGCCGTTGGTGCCGAGCAGCGCCACCGTCTCGCCGGCCTCGACGTTGAGCGACACGCCGCGCAGCGCTTTGACGGCGCCGTAGCCGGCGTCGAGCGCCTCGATCGCGAGCCTAAGCGCCAAGATAGGCCTCCTGCACCCGCTTGTCGGCCATCACCTCATGCGGTGTGCCGAGCGCGATGATGCGGCCGGCGTCGAGACACATCACGCGCTGTGAGAATTTCATCACCGCCTGCATGATGTGCTCGATCATGATGATGGTGATGCCGTCGGCGGCAAGGCTCATCAAAAGCTCGAGCACCTCGTCGACCTCGGACCCCGACAGTCCGGCCATGGCCTCGTCGGAGATCAGGAGCTTCGGCCGCGCGGCGAGCGCGCGCGCCAGCTCCATCTTGCGCAACTCGACCTGGGTCAGCGTCGTGGTCGCGGCATCGGCGCGCGCTGTAAGGCCGATCCGGGCGAGGATCGCCAGCGCCGCATCACGCTGGTGCGCGGCGCTCTCGAACACCGCGTGGCCCGCGGCAAAATCGAGCGCCACCACCAAATTCTCGACCACGGTCATGCTCTTGAACGGCCGCGGAATCTGGAAGCTGCGCGCGATACCGCGCCGCGCCCGCTTGTACGCCGGCAGGCCGGTGACGTCTTCGCCGGCGAAGGTCACGCTGCCCTTCTGCGGCGAGAGCGCGCCGGAGATGCAGTTGATCAGCGTTGTCTTGCCGGAGCCGTTCGGCCCGATCAGGCCAAACCGTTCGCCCTTCCTGATATCGATGCTGACATTGTCGAGCGCGACGAAGCCGCCAAAATTCTTGGTCATGCCTGATATCGCGAGCAGCGGCGCGTCGTCGGCGGTGCTCATGCCACGCCTCTCGCCCGCGCTCGCGCATAAATAGCGTCGCGCAAGCCCAGCAGCCCCTTTGGTGCGGCGACCACAAACAGCACCAGCATGATGCCGAGCACCAGCACGTTCACCTCGGACGAAATCGTGACGGCGAGCATTTGCTGGGTGACGCCGAGCAGGATCGCGCCGAGCACCGGTCCGATCCAGTGCGCGGTGCCGCCGATCAGCGCCATCGCCAGCACCGAGACCGAATAGTTCAGGTCGAACGCGGACGCCGGGTTGGCGTACTGCAGGTACATCGCCCCCGGGGCGCCGGCCGCCGACATCAGCGCGCCCGAGATTACGCAGGCCAGCACCTTCAGCCGCAGCGTCGGGACCCCCGACGATTCGGCCGCAAGCTCGTCGTCTTTCAGCGCCTTCAGGCCGCGGCCGATCCGCGAGGCCTGAATGCCGCGCGCGACCGCGATCGCCAGCACTGCCAGCAGCGCCTGCACGACGAACAACAGCTTCACGTAGGTGTCGAACGGCGCCATGACCGGCGGCCGCTGCAGCTGGATGCCGGCGGCGCCGCCGACGAACCGCCAGTTGGTCACCAGCGTCTCGACGATGATCGCGAGCGCGATGGTTGCGATCGAGAAGAAGATGCCGCGCATCCGCAGCGTCAACAGCCCGACCGCGCCGCCGAGCAGCGCGCCGACCGCGGCGGCGGTCGCGATCTGCACGATGAGCGGTGCGTCAAACGCCTTGGTCAGGAACACCGCGCTGTAGACGCCGACGCCGAAGAACGCGTTGGTGCCGAAATTGACGTAGCCCGCGGAGCCGCCGAGGATGCTCCACGCCGTCGCCAGCACGATGAACTGCAGGATGACGTAGCCGGCGAAGAACGGATATTCGTTGCGGACGATCTGCGTCGCCACCAGCACGGCGGCGAGAAACGCCGCCATGCCGATCCAGAACGCGATGGTCCGCCCCCGCGTCGTCATCGGCCGAGCAGCCCCTGCGGCCGGATCGCGAGCACGCCGAGCAGCATCGCAAACGAGATCGCCGGCGCCCACGACGCGCCGAACATCGTCAGCACGATCAACTCGGCGACGCCGAGGATCAGGCCAGCGATCAGCGTGCCGGTGATGCTGCCGAGCCCCGCCATGACGACGACGCAGAAGGTGCGGCCGATATAGGCGCGGTCGAGCGTCGGCTCGACTGGCGCGACGATGATCAGGAGCGCGCCGGCGACGCCGAGCACGGAGGTCGCGATCGCAAAGGCAAACTGCTTGACGCGCAAGGGGTTGGCGCCCATCAGCCGCAGCGCCTCCTCGTCCTGCGCCACCGCGCGGATCGCGCGGCCCATGAAGGTCTTCGAGAGATACAGCGCGAGCAGCGCGGTCAGCGACAGCGCCACCGCGAACGCCACCACTTGCCGGTAGGGGATCCGCATGTCGCCGAGCCGCAGCGATTTGCCGATATAGTCGGCGGTCACCGTGCGCTGGTCGACGCCGAACTGCATGATGATCAGCACCTCGATGATGAAGGCGATGCCGAAGAAGAACGCGATGCCGCGCACGGCTTGCATCCGTGCCGCGCTTCTCGAACGTCTCGTAGTAGAGCCGGTAGGACAACAGCCCGAGCACGAAGAAGATCGGCGTGATCATAAGCCCGGCGAGCAGCGGGTCGATCTCGTAGGAGTTCGTTCAGCACGAACACGCCATACGACGCCAGCACCAGGAACGCGGGATGCGCCACGTGCGGCACGTCGAGCAGCCCGAACGTGATCGACAGCGACACGCTGACTGCTGCGTAGAAGCAGCCAAGCAGCAGCCCCAGCACGACGGCGTCGCGCAGCAGGTCAAGCGAGAACACGGGAGGCTTTGTTGTTCCCCTCCCCCTTGTGGGGAGGGGCTAGGGGTGGGGGTCGGAGTTGTGTGTCGCCGGATTGAGCCATGCGGAATAAGCGTGCGGTCGTCGGGGATGTCTCAGTGGGCGATCGATGGACCCCCACCCCTGACCCCTCCCCACAAGGGGGAGGGGAAATCCCGGAGCCGCCGAAGACTTGCCCCATGCGCAGTTTCAATCCCCTCACTTCCTCGCCGCCTCGAACGGCGTCACAAGCTCGCCGCTCTTGAGCCGCGCCGGGGCCAGGATCGCCTGCTTGCCCACGGAGCGGAACTGCTCGATGTTCTTGTCGGTGACGTTGTGGAACTGCGCCATCAGCGTAGCGCCCTCCTTCCATTCGCCGTCGGCATCGAACGCGATCGGCCCGACGATGGTCTTCAACTCGTGCTCGTGCAGGTATTTGGCGATGCCCTTCTGGTCGAGCGACTTCGTCGCATTGACCGCCTGCTCGAGCAGCTGCCCCATCGCGTAGCCGTAGGGCGAGATGTAGAAGCCGAGCGGGTCGACCTTGGCTTCGACCGCGCGCTTGGCGTAGGTCTCGAAATAGGCCTTGGTGCCGTCGAAATACATGCTCGGCTCCGGCAGCCAGGTGTTGTAGTTGACGACGCCATTGAGCAGCGAGCCCATGCCCTCCATCACGGCCGCGTTCTGTAAGCCGACCATGCCGCCGCCGAACAGCTTCACATTGTCGCCAATTCCGATCTCGTTCACCGCGCGCAGGATGCCGGCGGAATCCGGCGGATACGACGCGACATAGACGATGTCGGGGTTTGCCGACTTCAGCGCGCGCACGATCGACGAGAACTCGGTCGTGGTCGGCGGATAGCTCTGGTCGTAGACGATCTCGAGCCCCATCTTCTTGGCAACGTCGCGGGCGGTGCCGGCCAGGTTCTGCGCGAACTCCTGGTCGGAGATGAGCAGCGCGACCGTCTTGCCGCCGGCCTTCTTGCCGATGTCGAGATATTCCGCCGCCTGACTCTCCCGCGGTCCCCACGGCGCGTTGTTGAACCACATGTCGTGGTGGATCTTGCTGTTCACCTGGAACGAGAAGTTGCCCATCAGCAGGAGGCCGCGCTGCTTCGCGAGCGGCAGCAGCGGCGCGGTCGGCACCGTGGCGTAGGGCGCGAACAGGATGTCGACCTTGTCGACGTCGAGCAGCTTGGCGTAGATCGCCGGCGTCTCCGCCGCGCTCGACTTGTCGTCATAGACAACGAGCTCGACCTTGCGTCCGAGCAGCCCGCCCCTGGCGTTGATGTCGTCGCGCCAGATCTGGATGCCGAGCAGCGATGATTTGCCGGCCGCGGCAAGCCCGCCGGTCTGCGCCATCGACATCCCGATCTTGATCGGCCCGTCCTCGGCGATCGCGCCTGAAGCCAAGCCAAAGACTGCGGCGGCAATTGCGCCGCCGAGAATCGTTCTGCGTTTCATGGATCCTCCCTGAACCCCGTTGTGTTTTATTTCTTGTGACTCGCGCCGGGCTTTGTTGTTGTGGCCCGGTCGCGAAATTAGTTCGGCTTGACGATGCACTCGGCGCGCTCCCTCCCCCTTGTGGGGGAGGGTTGGGGAGGGGGGTCTATCGAGGAACGTCGGCCTCACGACTTGCAACCACCCCCACCCCTAACCCCTCCCCACAAGGGGGAGGGGAACACATCGAATTTGCGGCGGGCATGTACGTCATTCCCGCAGCGAAACTTCATCCCCCCGCTGCCGTTGCGGTGGGCTTCGTGATCGCCGCCGGATCCGAGCCGACGCGGCCACTCACCTTGTCGGCTGCGCTCTCGCGCGCCAGCTTCAGGTCGAACCGGATGCTCGGCAGTCCCTTGATCGGGCAGTTCGGATCGTTGGCGACGAGGTCGACCGCAAGATCGCCCGACGAGCCGAACACCACGTCGTCGGCGAGGTGCGGATCGTCGCGCAGATAAAGCGCGGTGACGAGCTCGCGATAGCCGGGCGCGCCGACCAGGAAGTGAATGTGCGCGGGACGCATGCCGTGGCGCCCCTGCGATTTCACCAGCGCGCCGACCGGGCCGTCCATCGGGATCGAGTAGCCGATCGGCTTCACCGTGCGCAGGTGGTAGCGGCCGTCGGCGTCGGTTGCGAACACGCCGCGATAGTCGACTTCCGTCGCGCTCTCCTGGATGTCGTAGAGCCCGTCGGCGCCGGTCTGCCACACCGAGACGGTGGCGCCGCTAAGCGGCTTGCCGTTGACGTCGGTGATGCGGCCATAGAGCGCGCACTCGGTGCCGGGCTTCACCTTCTTCGCGATCTGGCTGCCGGGCGCAAGCTTTGGCGTGGTCTCGCGGTAGAACGGGCCGAGCAGGCTGGTGTGCGTGCCTTCCTCGATCGCGGTCTTGTCGTGCAGGCCGTTGACCAGCGCCGACAGCCCCATCGTGTCGGACAACAGGATGAACTCCTGCCGCTCCGGCGTGCACATCTGGCCGACCTGGGTCATGAACTCGATGCCCTTGATCCATTCGGCCGGCGTCAGGTTCACCTCGCGGGCAAAGGCGTGCAGGTGCTTCACCGCCGCCGCCATGATTTCCTTCTGCCGCGCATTCGGCGTGGTCGACATCTGCTCCAGCACCGCGTCGGTGATGGTTTCGGGCGTCAGTTCTCGCATCGGCTTCTCCTTGCAAAATTGACGCGGCGCCAAGTTCGACGCGCAGTCGTCGCCGCAAGCCTAGCGCCGTCCGCTTGCCGCCGCTAGGCGTGGGACGTTGCCTTCGCCTAAAGTTTTGGAAGGGTTTGCCTTTGAGCGTTGAAATGATGCAGGCGCCTCCCACATTGCTGATCCGAAGAAGAAAAATTTCGCGGGAGAAAGCCCATGCGCCCAGCAATTTTGCGCGCCGCAGCACTGTCGGCCGCCATCGTCCTCACCACCGCCGGAAGTGCCATTGCCGCCGGCCAGTACGATCCCGGCGCCAGCGACACCGAGATCAAGATCGGCAACATCATGCCGTATAGTGGGCCGGCGTCCGCCTATGGCGTGATCGGCCAGGCCGAGGTTGCCTACTTCAACAAGGTCAACGAGGAGGGCGGCATCAACGGCCGCAAGGTCACCTTCATCACCTACGACAATTCCTACAGTCCGCCGGCGACGGTGGAACAGGCGCGGCGGCTGGTCGAGGGCGACAAGGTGCTGCTGATCTTCAACTCGCTGGGCACTGCGCCCAACACCGCGATCCAGCGCTACATGAACGATCACAAGGTGCCGCAACTGTTTGTCGCCACCGGCGCCACCAGGTGGAACGATCCAAAGCACTTCCCGTGGACCATGGGCTTCCAGCCCAACTACCAGACCGAAGCTGCGCATCTACGCCAAGTACATCCTGCAGAACAAACCCGACGCGAAGATCGCCGTGCTCTATCAGAACGACGACTACGGCAAGGATTATCTGAAAGGCCTGGTCGACGGGCTCGGCGCCAGGGCCAGCCAGATCGTGGCGAAGGAGAGCTACGACGTCTCCGAGCCGACGATCGATTCCCACATCGTCACCCTGCAGGCGTCCGGCGCCGACGTGTTCGTCGACGTTGCGACGCCGAAATTCGCCGCGCAGTCGATCAGGAAGGTGCACCAGCTCGGCTGGCATCCGCTGTTCCTGCTGAACAATGTCAGCGCGTCGGTCGGCAGCGTGTTGAAGCCCGCCGGCTTCGACAACGCGCAGGGCATCATCTCGGCGGCCTACCTGAAGGATCCGGCCGATCCGGAATGGAAGAATGCGGCCGACATGAAGGCGTGGAACGAGTTCATGGACAAGTACCTGCCGCAGGGCGACAAGTCCGACGCCAGCAACATCTACGCTTATGCGGTGACGCGCACGATGGTGGAAGTGCTGAAAGCGTGCGGCAACGATTTGACCCGCGCCAACATCATGAAGCAGGCGGCGGAGCTGAAGAATTTTGACCCGGGCCTGCTGCTGCCCGGCATCACCGTCAACACCAGCGCCACCAACTTCGCGCCGATCCAGCAGCTGCAGCTGATGCGCTTCGAAGGCAACAGCTGGAAACGTTTCGGCCCGGTGATGTCAGGCGCCGGCCACACCGGGACGTGAGGGATTTGGCTTGCTCATCCTCCCCTGCGAAGCAACGCGTAGCGGGGGGAGGGGGACCGCCCACGCATCCGGGGCTTGCCCCGGATGCGCATGATAATTCGCAAGTCGGGCAGGCCCGACTTGCGTGGGCGGTGGAGGGGGCGTGAGGCGCATGATGCCTAGTCTCGTTCACGCGAAGCTCAGAAAGCCCCCACCACCATGCTTCGCATGGTCCCCCCTCCCCCGCGCTGTGCGCGGGGGAGGATGCGCTCCGTATCATGAAGCGCGAAAGACCGGCCAATTCGTCGCAGTTCTTTGCCTCGAATTAATCTCTTCGTCAGGACGTCGTAATCGGCGCGCGCCTATCTCTCCAGCAAGGGCTTCCCACACCTTTCTGGAGATGCAACCATGCAAGACCCCCAAAAACTCCCTCAGCGAAAAATTCTCGCCGCACGTCGGCTGACGCTGCTCGGCTCCGTTGCCGTCGTCGGCGCGGCAGTCGCCTTCGGCGGACCGCTCAATCACACCATCACGCCCGCTTACTCGGCAACGCCGTCGCAAACCCAGAACGGCCCGGCCGGCTTTGCCGATCTCGTCACCAAAGTGAAGCCCGCGGTGATCTCGGTCCGCGTCAGGATGGACCAGAGCGCCGACGCCGGCCCGCTCGCGCAGAACGACGACGAGCCGAGCCAGAACCTGCCCGAGCAGTTCCGCAACACGCCGTTCGAAAAGTTCTTCCGCCAGTTCGGCGACGGCAACGGTCCGCACGGCAACATGCAACGTCACCAGGTCATTACCGGCGTCGGCTCCGGCTTCTTCATTTCCGCCGACGGCTACGCGGTGACCAACAATCACGTCGTCGACCATGCAAAGTCGGTCGAGGTGAAGACCGATGACGGCAAGACCTACACCGCGAAAGTGGTCGGCACCGACCCGAAGACCGACCTCGCGCTGATCAAGGTCGATGGCCGCAGCGATTTTACCTACGTCAATTTCGAGGACCAGCAGGCCCGCATCGGCGACTGGGTGGTCGCGGTCGGCAACCCCTACGGCCTCGGCGGCACGGTGACCGCGGGCATCGTCTCGGCCAGCGGCCGCGACATCGGCTCCGGCCCGTATGACGACTACCTGCAGATCGACGCGCCGATCAACAAGGGCAACTCCGGCGGCCCGACCTTCGACATGAACGGCAACGTGATCGGCGTGAACACCGCGATCTACTCGCCGTCGGGCGGCTCGGTCGGCATCGGCTTCGATATCCCCGCGCAGACAGCGAAGCTCGTCGTCGCGCAGCTCAAGGACAAGGGCACGGTGACGCGCGGCTATATCGGCGTGCAGGTGCAGCCGGTCACGCAGGAGATCGCCGACAGCCTCGGCCTGAAGTCATCAGCCGGCGCGCTGGTCGCCGAGCCGCAGTCGGACGGCCCCGCGGCGAAGGCCGGCATCAAGGCCGGCGACGTCATCACCTCGGTCAACGGCACCGCCGTGAAGGACTCGCGCGACCTCGCCCGCCAGATCTCGACCATGGCGCCGGGCTCGACCGCGAAGCTCGATCTTACGCGCAGCGGTGAACAGAAGACCGTGAGCGTGACGCTGGCGCCGATGCCGAACCAGCAGCAGGCCAGCGCCGCGGACGAGGAGGGCGCGGCCAGCAGCGGCGCGCCGCATCTCGGCATCACCGTTGCGCCGGCGAACGGCGTCGCGGGCGCCGGCACCAGCGGCGTCGTCGTCACCGGCGTCGACCCCGAAGGTCCTGCCGCCGAGCACGGCCTGCAGTCCGGCGACGTCATTCTCGATGTCGCGGGCAAGAGCGTCGGCACGTCCGGCGATCTCCGCAAGGCGCTCACCGACGCGAAGTCGCAAGGCAAGCACGACGTGCTGATGCGCGTGAAGAGCGCCGACACCACGCACTTCGTCGCGATGCCGATCGGCTGAGCTGAAAATGTGTTCGGTGGCGGATGGACGGAACACCATCCGCCACCGAGGAGGGCGGCGTGGCTTGAATGTGGTTCGAGTCAGGTCACGCCGAAAGCCCGTCGCTCGCCTCGGTCTCCGGGCAGAGCGGCGGGCTTGTTTGTTTGAGCGGGACGAGTACCGCTAGCTCATCCTCCCCCGCTGCGCGGGGGAGGATGAGCAACCGCTACGTCACCATGTACCTGACAATATCGAACGCCACACCAAGCAGCACCATGCCGATCGCGACCGCCGCGATCGGCAGCAGCGCATTGATCGCGGCGTCCGTACCCTTGACGCGGCTTTGCCACACCTCGACGGAGCCGCCGGCCCAGTCGCGGAAGCTGCGCCACCCCTTCAGCGGCGGCTGCGGCGTCTGCTGGTGCTTCCACGTCAGCCACAGCACGTAAGGAATCATCACGGCAACGAACAGAAGGAACGTGACCATGACGAGATTTTCTCCGGTCTCGCCGCGGCGGTCGAACGCCGCCCACGCCGCCACCACGAACAGCGCGACCAGCCCGATCGCGATCTTGTAGATGAAGGGATGGAAATCCGTCGCTTGCTCATCGCGCCTTTCGGGAACCTGTGCCATCGCAACACTCCGCATTGATTTCGAATGCCGCGATGACAACGACGACGGCGGAGGCGTTGTTTCATTAAAGCGGGCGGATGCGCTGCCCGAACGTTCTCGTTGGAGCCTAGGATTCGGTAATTCAACATTCCCGCGCCGCACCAAAACGTCGCATCCATTGCTCCCCTTAGCGAGCAAATCAAAAGACTTAACGAGTTTTGCTACAACTTACTCTTGCAAACGCGTCGGATCTTGCTCGAAATAGTAGCAGTCTGGCTCGGAGGTTGAATTGTTGGATCAATCAAAGAGGCAACCGCTAACGCCTCTCGCTTTGACGGAAGGTGAGCGGCACGCAGAGTTCAAGAGACGACGTGATCGGCTTATCTATGACAAGGTTCCCATGGGTGGCGAGGAGCCTTATCTCGCTGATGGTTGGTCCGTTTCGAAGAAGCTAAAGCGTCTTGTTAGGCTTCAGCGGTCGAAGAGCATCGATCGGCAGTTCGAGGACAAGGTCTGGTGCTTGTTCTATCGAATGGGCTACGTCGAATTAAACAAGAGTGCGAACTTTACCATTCGGTATAGGGCGGCCGACGGCAGCTATCGTGAAAAGCGGTTGATGTCTTTGCGAAGGATGACGAGACGGTCATAGTTGGTGAGTGCAAAGCTTGTGATGATTTCAAACCCAGAAGCTTGTCGAAGGACCTAGCCGAGCTGATCGGTTTGAGGAAACAATTCGCTGATGCGATTAGGAGTCACGACGGACGGGATTTTAAGCCAAAGATACTTTGGTTCTTTTTCACCGACAAAGTTCTCTGGTCGAACGCAGAACGAGCGAAGGCAAAGGCAGAGCACATCAATGTGATGACCGAGAGAGAAGTCGACTACTTCTGACAATTGGCAGAGCACTTGGGCAGAGCAACACGATATCAATTCCTTGCTGAGTATCTCGGAGGTCAGAAAATTCCGAAGCTCAAAGATGTCACCGTTCCGGCTATCAAAGGAAAGCTTGGCGGCAAGACATTTTACTCCTTGTTTCGACTCCCGAGCAGCTCCTAAAGATTAGCTCCGTCAATCATCGAACTTTGGCGGATCCACCGGCGCTTCCACGTATCAACGATGGTCAAGAGAAGCCGGTTGAAAGCAATTGTGACTTCATCAAGAACGTGATTCTTTACGACCAACATTCTGACAACTTCGACGAAAAGCGGAGATTTGATGAAACCAGTGACGCCAATGCTGATGTGCGCTAGGGGATCCGTATTTGCCGGACAAATATAAGTCCGCTTGGATTGTTGATGGTCAGCATCGTTTGTACGGCTATTCTGTGATTGATCGCAAGTTTGCCTCACAAAACATCGCCGTTATTGCTTTTGAAGGATTGCAGCGCGAGGACGAAGCCAATCTGTACGTCACCATCAATCACGAACAGAAAAGTGTGCCTAGAACACTTCTAGATAAACTCGACGCTGATCTGAAATGGGGATCTTCTGTTCCTCGGAGCGGCTTGCTTCAATGAGTGCTCGCATCGTTCAGTCATTGTCGGAGATAGTCGGCGGACCACTGTTTCGTCGAATTGTCGCCCAAGGGATGAGAGGGGATGATGTGACTAGCCTCACGATGCCTGAGATAAAGGGTGGCATCATTCGCTCGCACCTGGTGGGCTCTCTAGCCCAGAAGCGCAAGATGCTGATCAATGGGCCGCTCGCTGCCGCTTCCGATACCCAGACCGTAAAAAGAGCCACCGACGCGCTCAATCTCTTTTTTGAGAAAGTAAGAGCTACAAATCCTGCACGGTGGGACAACGGAAGGGAAGGTGGCCTCTGCGTTAACGTGAGTATCCGTGCGATGCTTCTGCTCTTCTTCGCGTTGATCAAGCACGCGGAAGGCAAGCAGCGTAATTTTGATCCTACCAATGCAACTTCTGAGGAAATTGTTCAGAGGGCGCTTGCGTTTGGTGGTCCGTTTCTATCGTACTTGGAAACGACTCCAGACGCATTGTTCTTGGAAAGATTCTCAGGAAAGTACGGATCTGGAGCAACACCCGAGTTTTACTATGAGCTTTGCGAGCTGATTTGGCAGAAAGACAATGCTTTCAGCCCAGATGGTCTTGAACAATACCTTGCAAGCAAGGACGAAACGCGGATACGAGACGCAGAGACCGCGATCAAGTTCATCGAAGTAAGGGTTACAGATATAGTAATTAGCCACTTTAAGAAGCTGCACGGTCCCAGCTATTGGAGTTACGTTGGAACCAAAGATATGCGAGTGAAGGCCTATGAGCGCCAACAGGAAGAGGCGCCTGAAAAGCAGCTTGAGCTCGAAGCCTACTTGGACTTCATCGATAAAGAAGAAGATCATTGAGAAAACTGAAAACTGGCCGTCGTTCAAGGTCTACTTTGGTATCCCATTTCCGAACGAAAAGGGTCAATCCAAGAACTTGAGGTGGATGGACCGGCTTAACGAGCTGAGGCGAGTGGTCGCTCACCCTCACAAGCGCTCCTTTAAGGCCGACGATCTCGAATTTTTGGAATGGATCAGGCGTTCTTTTGAAGAAAGGCTGCTGACAGCTCCAGGCAACGCGTCGGGGTAGCGAAGGCTTATCTTAACGAATAATTAGCGATGAAATGTGAGCGTTCGAGCGCATCATGAGGGATGGGAATGTTCTCAGCGGCGCAAGACCTCTCAAGATCTCCTGCGCGGCCGACGATTCTCCACGATCCTGGCTGATCCGCCTTGGCAGTTTGCCAACCGGTCCGGAAAGATTGCTCCGGAACACAGGCGCTTGTCTCGCTATCCGACCCTTGAGCTTGAGGAAATTAAGAACCTGCCGGTTGCGCAGGCCGCGACCGATACGTGTCACCTGTATCTCGGTGTCCAAATGCTCTGCTTCCCGACGGCTTGCCGCCCTGCACGCTTGGGATTTCAACTTCAAGAGCAATCTCGTGTGGCACAAGATTTGCAAAGAGGCGGATCGGATGGCCGCGGCGTCGGGTTCTATTTCGCAACGTAACGGAGCTGCTCTTGTTTGGCGTTCGCGGCAAGAACGCGCGCACGCTTGATCCCGGACGAAGTCAGGTCAACCTGCTGGCAACACGAAAGCGTGAACACTCGAGGAAACCCGACGAGCAATACGATATTATCGAGGCTTGCTCGACCGGGCCTTTCATCGAGCTATTCGCGCGGGGAACGCGAACCAACTGGACGATGTGGGGCAACCAGGCCGACCCCGAATACAGGCCAACTTGGAAAACCTACGCTCATCATTCGCGAGCCGAGTTGATAGCGGCGGAATAGCCCCCTCAATACCCGCGCCCCCCGCCAGTAGCACCAGCGCTCGACATTCGGCGCCCGCCCGTTCTCGTAGTTGCCGAGCTTCTCCCACTTCGGCAGCTTCAGCTCCTTCATCGCGGCATCGTTCAGGCACTTGCCGGCGTCGGCGAGCTTCTTCACCTCGGCGGACAGGTCATTCCTGCCGACACCGCCCGTCGCCAGCGGCTCCTCAGCCAGGCGCGATCAAAGACAGCTTCGGGAAATAGGTGCGGTAGCGCACCGCGTCGCGTGTCATGAGCTTGTAGCCGGCGACGGCCGCGTGAGCGCCGATGAAGAAGTCCGGCAGCGGCGATAGCTTCCTGCCGCCGCGTCGACGATAGGCCAGGAAGACCTTGCCCGCGAGAAACGCCCCTTCATAGGGAAGCGGTTCACGGTCGAACATGGTCCGGGGCAACGCCGCTTCGAGATCTTCAATTTGCGAATAGCGGACCGAGACTTCGGCATAGACGATCGGATTGACGACGAGGCGGTAACGGTCGGCAGCTTGCTCGATGGCCGCTGCCGACCAGGCAAGCCAGCGCGCATCCTCCGTCATGAGGTCGAGGAGGACGTTGCTATCGACCAATACGGCCGTCATCTAGTCATCGCGGGTCAGCGCCATGATCGCGTCGGTGCTCATTGCGACATCGCCACGTCCTCGCAGGTGAGCGACAACGCGAACCCCCCGGCCGTTTTTGGTCTTCGTCTTGGCCCGGACGATGCGGACGGCTCTCCCGTCAAACTCGAACTGCACCTCGGTATGAGGCAGCAGCCCGGCCCGCTCCCGAATCTCGGCTGGAATCGTAACTTGTCCCTTGGACGTGATGCGCATCGGATGATCCTTACTCTTACATGTAAGAGTAAGGATCGTGCAGGCCGGGTGCAAGTCTTTGTTTCAACGCCTGAGTATTCATCGCGGTCCGTCCGCACGCCCCCTCAATACCCCCGTCCCCACCAGTAGCACCAGCGCTGGACGTTCGGCGCCAGCCCGTTCTCGTAGTTGCCAAGCTTCTCCCACTTCGGCAGCTTCAGCTCCTTCATCGCCGCATCGTTCAGGCACTTGCCGGCGTCGGCGAGCTTCTTCGTCTCGGTGGAGAGGTCCTGCATGAAGGCGATGTCATCCATCACGTCCTGCTTGGTGCCGAGCCGGCCGCCGGCGTTGGGATGACCCGGGATCATGCGGTCCCAGTCGAGCGCGGCGAGCTTCTTCAGCGAGTCGATGAATTCGATCGGCGAGGCGTTGTCGGGGATGTCGCGGAACTGCACGGTCTGGATCGGCGCGAAGTCGACCACGAAGATGATCTTCTCCTTCGGCAGCCGCATCACCAGCATGTTGTCGGAATGGTTGCGGCCGACATAGTCGAGCTCGAGCGCAGTGCCGCCGAGCGTGATGACCTTCCTGTCGTCGACCACCTGGTCGGGCATCACCAAATCAGGCAGCAGCGCATTCTGCTTCTGCAACAGCTGCCAGCGCTCCTTCAGCTTGCGATGGCCGATGAAGGTGGCGCCGAGGTCCTTGAACGGCTTGCCGCCGGCGGCGTGGTCGTAATGGCTGTGGCTGTAGATCACGTATTTGATCGGCTTGTCGGTCACCGCCTTGATCGCGTCGATGTAGGGCTTGGCCGGGCGCTCGTACGAGATCGGATCGGTCGCGATCACGCCTGCCGGCGTCACCACGAACATCGACTGATGGCCGCCATAGCGGAAGATGTAGACGTTGTCGGTGCCGTCGACCTTGATGGTCGTGGTGGCCGGCGGGGTCTGCGCGCTGGCTGCGCCTGCACAGGCTGCGACGAGTGCGGCGGCCGCGACGACGGATTTGACGCTGGCGATCATTTTGTTGGTCTCCCGGATTTCTTGTCCTGCAGCCGGCGACAGGCGGCCGCGGACGCGTGAGACTCGGCGAGCCAACGACCGATCGCAAGCGGCAGAATTTTTTGTCGCAGCAGGAATAGAATGACGGCGGTAGTCTTCGGCGCCACCGCTGCTCGAATTACGCTTGCCGCAATTTTTCGCTTGCATTCGACTATCTACTAGTGTAATGATCTTGCCGTTCCGGCCCTCACGAGGGGCGCGTCGCGATCGCTGGCGAATGCGGGCTGGAAACGATGGGCTGGCGACGTCGCGCAACGTTGCAAAGCCCGTCGCAAGTCGGGCCTGCCCGACTTGCGCGCTATCATGCGCATCAGGGGCAAGCCCTGATGCGTTGCAGGGAAAACCGGATGTCGGTTGAACCCAGCGGTGAATGAAGCTCGTACGACCTTGACTACTTTTCCGTACGAGGCTGCGGGTGCCAGCTGGCATCCGGTTTTCCCTGCGCCCTCTTTGTCCAGAGCGCGCGAAAGCAACAGCAAACCCTCGGGCACCTCGTGCCGCGGGGCGATTTTGCGTGTTTGCGAGGCAACGCCTCTCGTCTCGTCATCGCCCGGCTTGACCGGGCGATCCAGTACTCCGCGGCAGATGTTGGCGTGCACTCACAAACGACACGGAGTACTGGATGCCCCGCTTGAAGCGGGGCATGACAACCAGCTGCACCTCGATCGACAAAACCCCGCAAAAATGGCTGAAAACCTTCGCACGATCAGAGACTTCGGCGGCGCCGGTGGTCGCATCGCTGAGGCCCCGCAGATTGCACGCCGCGCGATTGAATGATCTCATCTTGCCTGCAAAAAACAGGAACTTCCCATGCACTGGTTCGGCGCTGTCGGCGCCACGCTGACCACGATCTGCTGGCTGCCGCAGGCCGTCCGCCTGATCCGCTATCGCGACACCCGCGCGATCTCGCTCGTCACCAACCTGGTCTTCGTCTCAGGGCTGGTGTGCTGGCTGGTCTACGGCATCTCGCTCAACGACTGGCCGCTGATCATCTCGAATGCGATCTCGATCCTGCTGACCTCGGTCATCATTGCGATGAAGCTCAGGCATGGGTGATTGGCAAAGGCCGATGGCTCAGGCGCAGGGCTTGCCGCGTTGCGTCTCGTCCTTGACCGCGGTGGTGACCAGCTTGCGTTGATAGTCCGGCAGTTCATCGATGCTGAAATATCCGTTGCGATAGGCCTGCTGGATCAACTCGACAATCCTGATGTCGTCGGATGTATTGTTGCGCTCCCTCACATAGGCCGCAACCTTCGGTCCGTGATACTCCCGCGCGACCCTGAGCGCATTCTCGATATCGTAATAGTAGTAGCCAACCGTGGTGAGGAGTCTCTTGTGACCGGCCGGTTCGCAGAAACTGCTCCAGGGCTGGTTCAATGTCGCGAGCGTATCCTGGCGAAAAAACTGCCTGCTCAACTCGGCCTGCTTCACGTCCTCGGACGCCTTGAATGCCTCGAGATCGTCATTCGGCACGAACGCGCCCTGTCGTTGCGCGCTGTTACGCGACGACCGCGGCGAGGCCGAAGGCGCCCCATAGGTCCACCATGACAGCTGGAACATGGCCAGCAACCAGATCGCAAAGAGGATCAGCCTCATCGCGACTGCCTCAATTCGCTGACTTGCGATGTGCACACCGACGGCTTGTCGCCGACGCTGCGCGCCACGATGCCAGCCATCAGCCGCACCGACGTTGCATAGTCGTTCTTGCCGATGCCGCCCTTGTCGTACGCCGCCTGGATCGCCGTCGTCACCTCGGTATCGAGCGGGGTCGTGAATGCGATCCGTGCCGCTTCGCGATTCTTTTCCGGACACGTCGCGAGTCCGAAAGGTCCCGTGCTGTCGCACTTGAGAACGTCTTGATAGGCCCTGGCGTAGTCGGAGATGGCTGCGACCAGATTGGCCTTCATGGTCGCGTCGCATGGCGATAACGAATAGGCGTTGGCCGCCTGCAGTGTGGCCATCCGCACCGAATCTCGCTTGGGGTCGTTGTCGCTCTGCAACGTCTTCGAATTCACCCAATCGCGCCGGTCACTTTCCGCACGACGAACGGGATCGCCGAACACTGGAATTTTCGACGAGGGTTGCAGGGGAGCGATGACTTGCGGCACGCCGAGTCGAGGCAACGGCATCACCGGAAAGCCGTGCGTTCCCCACGATATGACGACGAATGCGGTGACAAACGCCATCGCAACATAGGCGTAGAAGCGAAGCATGTTATGAGGAGCACTCCGAGGAAATCGCGGCGGAGACTAGCGGCTCTCCGTTAACGAGAACTCAGCGCCAAAGTCGAGAGTAGGTTGAGTTTGAAAAAGGCCCAACGGGATCGGTCGAATTTGAGCGAATCGCAAAAGCGGCCGGTCGGCGCCGCCATCAACCCGGAGCCTCGGACGTCACCCCGTTGCGCTCCGCCGCGATTGTGCGCAGGCAGGTCTGGCACAGGCAGTCGTCGTAACCGGTTCCACCTGAGGGCAGGGGGTGACGGGCGGTTTCCGCAGCGCACCAACACTCTTTCGAGAGGGCGCAGGAAAACTCGGCTCCGCAGCGGGCGCAGGTGATCTTGCGGTTGAAAGATAACGGATTTGTCATGCGCGTCGCCGTAGAATCCACACCTGCCTTCAGCAGCAGTTCATCTGAAGAAGCTGCATTATACTGGTGGCGTCGAGCCCGATGAACCCCTTGCTGCCGTGCGGTGAAGCTAAATGGCGCGTGATCCCCAGGCTGCTCTCGTCGCGTTGAATCGTTTCGGGTTCGGCGCGCGCGGCGCTGCGTCAGGCGATTTCGAATCCGCCGCCGCCGATCCGCGCGGCTTCGTCAGGGCGGAGCTGGCCAGGCCCAATGCGGCGCTGCTGATCGCGCCGGGCCTCTTGTCGACGTCGGAACTCGGGCAAGCGCTGTTCGCGTATCAAAAAGAGGTGAGGCTGCAGCGCGAGGCGCAAAAGGCGGCGCTAGGCGCGACGCCGTCCGCGCCCGACGCCAATGCACCAGCGGCGCCGCCACTGCGTTCGCTGTCTGGCGCCAAGCCAGATCACAAGCTCGATCAAATGGCTGCCGCATCAGGCGACAGCATGAGCGCGCAGCAAGCGCCGCAACCGGCGATGCCCCCGCCTGCAACTCCGGCACAGCAACCACAACAACCGCCGCAACCACTCAACGTCATCCAGAAGACCTTCCGCGCCGAGGCGCTGGCGCGCTTCCAGCACGCGACGCTGGCCGAGGTCGGCTTCATCGAGCGGCTGGTGGCATTCTGGTCGAACCACTTCTGCATTTCCGCCAACAAGGGCGAGCCGGCGCGGATCTGGGCTGGCGCGTTCGAGCGCGAGGCGATCCGGCCGCACGTGCTCGGCCGCTTCGCTGACATGCTGCGCGCAGTCGAGCAGCATCCGGCGATGCTGTTCTTCCTCGACAACCAGCAGTCGCTCGGGCCGAACTCGCGCGCCGGCATCAACCGCAAGCGCGGATTGAATGAGAACCTCGCGCGGGAAATCATGGAGCTGCACACGCTCGGCGTCGGCGGCGGATATACCCAGGCCGACGTGACTTCGCTTGCGCGCATCATCACCGGGTGGACCTTCGCCGGGCCGCAAGGCCTGATGGCGCCGCCTGGCAGCTTCGCCTTCAATGCCAACGCCCATGAGCCGGGCCCGCAAACCTTGCTCGGCAAAACGTATGAGGACAACGGCCTGGCGCAGGGCGAAGCGGCGCTGAATGATCTGGCGCGGCATCCGTCTACGGCAAAATTCATTGCGACAAAACTGGCGCGGCATTTCGTGGCCGATGATCCACCCCCCGCGCTGGTGGCGCGGCTCGCCGACACCTTCCACAAGACCGACGGCGATCTTGCAGCCGTCAGCCGCGCGCTGGTCGATTCTGACGAAGCGTGGAATGCGCCGCTCACAAAGATCCGCTCGCCCTACGACTATATGATCGCGACCGGTCGGATGCTGGCCGTGATTCCGCCCGAGCCGGGCCGCTATCTCGGTCCGCTCAATCTGCTCGGCCAGCCCTTGTGGTCGCCGGCGGGGCCCAACGGATTCGCCGACACCAACGCGGTGTGGGCATCGCCGGAAGGCATGAAGTTGCGGCTCGATCTTGCCGCGCAGATCGGCGAGCGCACCGGCGACAGTGTCGAGCCGCGCGATCTCATTCATGTCGTTGCCGGCGATGCTGCGACGCTTGAGACCAAACGTGCGATCGAGCTTGCGGAGTCGCGCAAACAGGCGATGGCGCTGCTCTTGATGTCGCCGGAATTCCAGAGGAGATAGGCGATGGACTGCGCCGAAAACATCGCGCTGAAAACCACGCGCCGTTCGCTGCTCGCCGGCTTTGCCTCATTCGCCGCATGGGCGTATCTGCCGAAATTTGCGCGCGCAGCCGACGGCCGCGATCCGCGCCTGATCGTCGTCATCCTGCGCGGCGCGCTCGATGGGCTCGCGACCGTGGCGCCGGTTGGCGATCCCGACTACGCCGGCCTGCACGGCTCGATCGCGCTCGCAACCGGCGGCCAGCATCCGGCGATGCCGTTGAACACGTTCTTCGCGCTGCATCCCTCGATGCCGGTTTTTGCGCGAATGTATGGCGAGGGCCACGCCACGGTCGTCCACGCGGTTGCGACCGGCTATCGCGACCGCTCGCATTTCGACGGCCAGGACGTCTTGGAGAGCGGCTATTCGGGTCCGGGCCGGGTGCAGTCCGGCTGGCTGAATCGCGCGCTGCAAGCGTTGCCGCGCGGCGAGCGTGCGGTCGGCGCACTTGCCGTCGGCACGACCACACCGCTGGTGCTGCGCGGCCCCGCGCCGACCGTCGGCTGGGCGCCGGTCGCGGTCCCTCAGGCCGATGACGACACCGCTGCGCGGCTGCTCGATCTCTACACCCATCGTGACCCCGCGCTCGCCGGTGCGCTGTCACAAGGCCTGCAGCTTGAGAAAAGCTCGCGTGGCGACGACATGAAGCCGACGCCCGGCCTCAACCAGGTCGGGGCGATGCGGCTTGCGGCGAAAGGTGCGGCGAAGTTGATGGCGGCCGACGACGGCCCGCGCATCGCCGCGCTCGCGTTCGACGGCTGGGACACCCACGCCAATGAAGGCGGCGCGGTCGGCCGGCTGGCGTTCCTGCTCGGCGGGCTCGACGGCGCGTTCGACGAATTCCAGACCGGACTTGGCGACAAGTGGCGCGACACCGCGATCGTGGTCGCGACCGAGTTCGGCCGCACCGCGCGCATCAACGGCACCGACGGCACCGATCATGGCACCGGCACGATCGCGCTGCTGCTCGGCGGCGCGATCAAGGGCGGGCAGGTGATCTCAGACTGGCCGGGCCTGAAGCAAGCGCAACTCTATGAAGGGCGCGACCTCAAGCCGACCACGGATCTGCGCGGCGCGCTTAAAGGTTTGTTGCGCGATCATCTCGGCCTGAGCGAGAGCGTGCTCAGCGACGCCGTGTTCCCCGACAGCAACCAGGCCAAGCCGATGGCGGGCTTGATTGCGTAAGCGGTCGCCTCACTTGCCGCTGGAGATCTTGTCGACCTCGGCGATGTCTTCGGGCGTCATCTTCCAGCCGATTGCCTTGGCGTTCTGCTCGACCTGTTCCGGCTTGGTCGCGCCGGCAATCACGCTGGTGACTTGCGACCGCGACGCGAGCCATGAGAATGCGAGTTCGAGCATGGTGTGACCGCGCGCGGAAGCGAACGCGTCCAGCTTCTCGACGATGCCGATGTTCTTGTCGTTGACGTAGCGGTCGCGCAGCCGCGGCACCAGCGCAAAGCGCGTGCCGGCCGGCGCGTCACTGCCGCGCTTGTATTTGCCGGTCAGAAGACCGCTGGCAAGCGGGAAGTACGGCAGGATGCCGAGCTTGAACTCCTTCGCCATCGGCTGCAGGTCCTTCTCGAGGTCGCGCACCACGAGGCTGTACTCGTCCTGGATCGAGATGAAGGGATGGGTGTTGATCGCTCTTGCGGTCAGTTGCGCCTCGACGACACGCCAGGACGGCAGGTTCGAGCAACCGACATAGCGCACCTTGCCCTGGCTGATCAGATCTTCCAGCGCCCGCAGCGTCTCCTCGATCGGCGTCAACGGATCGTAGTTGTGCTGCTGGTAGAGATCGATGTGATCGGTCTTCAGCCGCTTCAGGCTGTCCTCGACCGCCCGCATGATGTAGCGGCGCGCCGCGCCCTTCTTTACGCCGGCGTCGTCCATCGGCATGCCGAACTTGGTGGCGAGCACGATGTCCTTGCGCTTGTCGCCGAGCACCTCGCCCATCGCGGTCTCCGAGCCGCCACGATTGCCGTAGACATCGGCCGTGTCGAACAGGGTGATGCCGAGGTCGATCGCCTTGAAGATCACCTTGCGGGTGCCTTCGATGTCGACGCGCTGGCCGAAATTGTTGCAACCGATGCCGACCGCCGAGACGCGAAGGCCTGAGTTGCCGAGATTGCGAATTTCCATGGACCTGTCCCTCTGGCTGTTGTTGCAGTTGTTCTTGCTTGGTCGATCCAGCGCGATTTTGGGAGATCGCCGCGACCGCATGGCGAGTGGCATCGATGGGCTCAAAACCCCGCCAATCCTACAATCTTCCGCAGCGCGGGCAATGATGTCGGCTGGCTAGATCGAGGCCGGGACTGCATCGATGTCGCTGCCGGCATCGCCTGCCGTCTGCGCGGGCTGCGCATTGCGAAGCGCTCCGACCGTCATGCGGCGTACCGCGGCTTCGGCGCTGCGCGCGATTTCCTTGCGGTCTGCGCTGACGCCATAGGCGACGGGCTCGCCCCAGCTCGCGACAACGTCGATCGCACCGGAGCGCAGCACACCAATCAGATGCGGAATGAGATCAATATCGCCGTACCAGGAGACGCGCTCGCGCGAGGCGCGGCCGATCGGCAGGCCGCTCAAGCCGACATAGGCGAGCGACAGCGGCTGCACGGTGACGGTGTCGTGGTGCGTGGAACGCGCAATGGTGTGATGCACTGCGCCGATCAGGGCCGAGCGAAATGGCAGGGTGCGGTTGCCGTCGCCTGAGGTCCCCTCGGCGAACAGCACGACCGCGTCGCCGCCGAGCAGGCGCTCCGCAATCTCCTGTGTCGCCGCGCCGGTCTTGTGGCGCCGCTCGCGGTCGATGAACACCGAGCGCTGCAGCTTGGCGAGCTGCCCGAACAGCGGCCAGGTCGCGACTTCCCGCTTTGCGATGAACACCGCAGGCGTCAGCGCCGTGATGACGACGATGTCGAGCCACGAGGCGTGATTGGCCAGAATGAGGAGCGGAAACTCCGGCGAGCGCCGCCCGATCTGGCGCACGCGAATCCCGATCACCGCGCACAGGATGCGGTGGTACCAGTGCGGGATGACGCGCTGGATCGGTAGGCGGAAGACGAGACCGACGAGCTGGAACGGCAGGAGGACCAGCGTCAGCGTGAGGAAGGCAATAGCGATCAGGATGACGCGGATCATGAAGTTCAATGGCAACCAGGCCGGCACGCGCTCCTATAGGGAGCTTTGCGGCATTGCGAAAGACCAAACTCGGCGGGAAAACGGTGACAGATGCCCCAAAAAAGGTGCGGCCCCGGTCAGACGCGGCGACTGACGGGGACCGCTGGGGGCGCCATGCGGACGGGGTGCGATTGGCGCGGGCGTACGTCTAGAACGTGTTTGTTACGCCGCGATGACGCCACAAGTTGTCCACAGCCCGCCGCTCAACGATGCAACGACCGCGTACCAACGGCCGCCGGCTCGCTCAACGGCAGGTCGATGCCGCGAGCAGAACTCGCGAGCAGCAATATAGCCGTGAGCACGATCGCAGCGGCGAGCGTCACCGCCACGAGAACCACCGAGCCTTTCATCGCTCCGTGGGTGTCAGAGCATGTGCCCTGGTGCACGCAACACTTCAACCGAGAGCATCGTGAGCGCGACCAACAACGATAGCGACAACGCGCCCGCCGCAAACAGCGCGGCGAAGGCTTCCGAGGTCTGTGCGAGTGTGCGGCCGGCTCCGGTGTCGAAACCGGGAGCGTCTTGCAATGGCCCGATCATGGCGAAAGTCATCCTTGAAAGATTCTTGAGGGTAGCCCACCCGACGAATCAGTGCGTGATGAAAGGATGTGAAAATTTCCGGGCCGCGCGTTGTCCGGAATTCTGGCGCGCAGCGTCGAAACTGCGGCGAAAGCGAGACAAATGGTTAATGAAGTCTTAAAGGCTATTCGCCGGCGGCGACCTGCTGCGTAATAGCGGCGTCGGGTTGCCAGTCCATCGGCACGTAGTCAGGTTCCCGCTCGATCCGCCGCAGCCACGCGCGGATCGCGGGAAACGACTCGAGGTCGAAGTCGCATTGATGCGCCAGATGCGCATATGCGTAGAGCGCGATGTCGGCCACGGTGACATGACCGGCGGCGAAGTAGTCGTGGCTCTTCAGGTGATCGTCCATCACCTGCAGCGCGCGATAGCCCCGCTCCATCCAGTCTTCGATCGAGTTGGCGTGCAACTCGCGCCCGCCCTTGACCAGCGACAGCCAGAAGTAGGCGGCGCCAATGTTGGGTTCGAGCGCGTGCTGCTCGAAGAACATCCATTGCAGCGCGTCGGCGCGGTCCATGCGGTGGTCGGGCGCGAGCGACGTTCCTTGCGCGACGTACCAGAGAATCGCGTTGGACTCCGCGAGATAGCGTCCGGGCGTCAATTCCAGCAGCGGCACCTGTCCGCTCGGATTCTTCTTCAGGAAGTCCGGCGTCCGGCTCTCGCCCTGCAGAATGTCGATTTCGATCAGGCGATACGACTCACGCAGCAAGGCGAGCGCAAGGCGCACCTTGTAACTGTTGCCGGAGCGCTGCATCGAATAGAGCGTCAACATTCTCTGAGAAGCCCCACCGGAGACGAAAGAAACACGAGAGACACGGTCGCGCGTTTCGCGAAGCGACATCGTCGTGATGGGAGCATGGGGTTGCCGCGTGTCTTCTTCAAGTCTGCCGCGTGATCACGATTTAAAAAGAGTTGAAATGATGCAGTGCGGCGAAGCTGTTTGGAAGAACTTGCTTCGATCGCGTGTCGGTGATCGCGCGCATCATCGTGATGGTGAACATAGCGACCAGCGTCAGCAGCCCGAACGGCACGCCCGAAGCGGACATGATCGTGCGCGCAAGCAGCGGCATGATCCAGGCAATCGCCAGCACCGTCGCCTCGTAGGGATGGAAGCCTCGCACAAAGCCGTGGCGGGCAAGGAAGGCGATCGCGACGCCGAGCACCACGAGATCGTAATCGAGCACATAAGGCGTTGCGAGCAGGCAGGCGATCGCAAGCGCGGCGGCCTTGAGCTCGAACGCCGCGGCGCTGCGCCACAGCCAGACGATGCTGGCTGCGACTGCAAGCGTCAGCGCGAACTGCACGCCGTAGGCAAGCGGAACGCTCGCGCCCCACATCCGTACCGCCGAGAAGATCGACTGAATCTTCTCCCAGCCGGTGCCGCCCTGCTCGAGCACGACCGACTGCGTGAACGCAGTGGAAGCCTGGAAGGCGCGCCACACATCGGTGCCGAGGATGACGACGCTGAGCGCGATCGAGATGGCGACGGTCGCAGCAGCAGTCGCGATCGTGATCCAGCGTTTGCCGGCCAGCAGGGCGAGCGGAATCAACAGACCGAATTGCGGCTTGTAGGCGAGCAGGCCGATCAGTACACCGGCGAGCGCCGGCCGTCGCTCCATCACCTGTAGTGCGCCACCAAGCAATGCTGCGGTAAAGAAGCCGTTCTGGCCGTGCCCGATATTGACGAACACCGCGGGGAAGGCGGTGGCGACAAGCACGGTCAGCGGCCTCGGCAGAATCGCCCGGATCGCTGCGAGGTAGGCTGGCAGGCTCAGTACCATCCACAGCAGCAAGCCGAAAGCGTAGGGCACCGTGGCGACGAGTGCGGCGATCGCAAAGAAGAACGGCGGGTAGTGCCAGCCGAAGAAGGGAACATCGCGCCCGAACACGGCGCGCTCCGCGGCATGCTGCAGGGGCGGGTCATAGGCGTCGGCAGCGTGGCCGCGCAGCGCCAGCGTGCCTGCGGCGTACACGTTGGAGAAATCGGTGCCGACCGGCTTGCCGTTGCGATCGATCAAGCCGTCGGAGCTGATGATCCAGGTGCCAAGAATCGCGACCGCGAGCCCGAGCATGATGATGCTGTAGGCACGGACGCGACCAGGCGTGACCCAGTCGCCGGTCCTGACGTGATCGAGCAGACGGTGCCAGCGAACGTTCACAGCGCTCTCAGCTTTTCGGATGTTTCGCGGCAGCCTAGGCGCTCGATTTTAATGTTTCGTTAGTGAGGCGGAATCCCGCTAGCGGAACAGAATTCTTGCAGTGCAGCGCGCCTGCCCTTAGTGTGCTCGCCGCGTCAAACAGCGTGTGCCGAATCGCGCTGTTTTGCGTGTCATTCCCGATCAATCCCGTTCAATCATCAGGAGACTGTGATGCCGTTTCTGTCTGCCGCCTTGGCCCGCGTGAAGCCGTCCGCGACTGTCGCGGTCACGGATAAAGCGCGCGCGCTGAAAGCGGCGGGACGCAACGTTATCGGTCTCGGCGCCGGCGAGCCGGATTTTGATACGCCGGCGAACGTGAAGCAGGCCGCAATCCGCGCGATCGAAGCCGGCAAGACCAAGTACACCGACGTTGGCGGTATCCCCGAGTTGAAGGACGCGATCATCGCGAAGTTCAAGCGAGAGAACGGCCTGACCTACAAGCGCGACCAGATCATCATCTCAACCGGTGGCAAGCAGGTGCTGTACAACGCACTGATGGCGACTATCAATCCGGGCGACGAGGTCATCATCCCCGCGCCCTATTGGGTGAGCTATCCCGAGATGGTGCTGCTTGCCGGCGGCGAGCCCGTGCATATCGTGTGCCCGGCCGAGCAGGGCTTCAAGCTGCAGCCGGCCGCGCTCGAGAAGGCGATCACGCCGAAGACCAAGTGGATCATCCTGAACTCGCCGTCGAATCCGACGGGCGCGGCCTACACCCGTGACGAGCTGAAAGCGATCACCGACGTGCTGGTGCGGCATCCGCATGTCTGGGTCATGACCGACGACATGTATGAGCATCTCGTCTATGACGGGTTCCGCTTCACGACGCCGGCCGAGGTTGAGCCACGGCTCTACGAGCGCACCTTAACCGTAAACGGCGTCTCAAAAGCCTACTCGATGACGGGGTGGCGCATCGGCTATGCCGGCGGTGCTTCGGAGCTGATCACGGCGATGACGACGATCCAGTCGCAGGCGACGCACGCGCCCTCGACGATCTCGCAGTGGGCTGCCGTCGAAGCGCTCAATGGGCCGCAGGATTTCATTCCGGAGAACGCTGGAATCTTCAAGGAGCGGCGCGACCTTGTTGTTGGAATGCTCAACCAGGCGAACGGCATCAACTGCCCGCGCCCTGAGGGCGCATTCTACGTCTTCCCCTCGTGCGCCGGCACGATCGGCAAGACCGCGCCGTCGGGCAAAAGGCTGGAGAACGACCAGGACTTCG
This sequence comes from uncultured Alphaproteobacteria bacterium, assembly GCA_963763485.1. Taxonomy (GTDB): domain Bacteria; phylum Pseudomonadota; class Alphaproteobacteria; order Rhizobiales; family Xanthobacteraceae; genus CAWCKS01. The sequence continues at coordinate 377,303 of CAVXOW010000007.1, forward strand.
TCACCGAGCTCTTGGAGGCGGAGGGCGTCGCCGTGGTGCAGGGCTCGGCATTCGGCCTCGGACCCGCGTTTCGGATCTCGTATGCCGCAAGCCTTGCCGATCTCGAGGAAGCCTGCAAACGCATTCAGCGCTTTTGCGGCAATCTGAAGTAGCTTTTCAGAAGCGGCAAAACTATGCCATACAACGGCGCGACTTGAGGCTCATTCAAGTCGCACCGTTTGTGCTGGCCCGCATCACAACCACTGCCGGAGATTTCTGATGACCCGTTTCTCGACGCTGGCCGTTGCGGCCGCCGCGACTCTCGCCGGATCGTTTGCCGTCGCCCAGCAGCCGCAGCGCGTCCAGGTCGGCGTGCTCGAATGCCGCGGCGGGGCGAGCGTTGGCTTCATCGTCGGTTCGGTCACTAATCTGAGCTGCGTGCTGCGCGCCGAGGGGCGCCCCGACGACTTCTACGTCGCGCGCATTCAAAAGGTCGGCGTCGACCTCGGCATCACTGAGCAGTCGGCGCTGGCCTGGGGCGTGTTCGCGCCGGTTGGCCGGCTCGGGCCGGGCGATCTCGCCGGCAGCTACGGCGGCGCGCAGAGCAGCGCGTCGGCCGGCGTCGGCGTCGGCGCGAACTGGCTCTATGGCGGCTCCGGCAATTCGGTCGCGCTGCAGCCGCTGAGCGTGCAGGGACAGGTCGGCTTAAGCGTTGCGGCTGGCCTGGAGTCGCTGGAACTGCGTCCGGGCCGCTGAAGGCGGTCGATCCCTTGCGATAAAGTGATCGGACGGGCGGCGATCATGCGCTTGTGGCATGATCGCGCATTTGCTCTATCGACGCTATCCTTCCACAAGTTTGCCTTCCACAAGTTTGAAACAGGTCTGGAGCCTCCCATGTCTCGCGTCTCGTCCGTGGTCGCCATCGCTGCTTGCTTGTTCCTCGGATCCGCCGGCGTCGCTTCGGCCCAGCAATCGCCGCTGGTTGCAGCCGGCACGCTGGAGTGCAAGGGCGGTCCGAGCGTCGGCTTTGTCGTCGGCTCAGAAACCAATCTGACTTGCCTCTATCACCGCCCGCGTCATCGTCACCCGGCCGCTTACGTGGCGATCGTGCATCGTGCCGGCGTCGATCTCGGTGTGACCAACACCTGGGCCCTTGCGTGGGACGTCATGACGCCAACCGGTCGCGTGCCGCGCAGCGGGCTCGCCGGCAGTTATGGCGGCGCCGGTTCGAGCATCTCGATCGGCGGCGGCGCCGCTTCGAACGCGGTCGTCGGTGGCCCGGGCAACGCGGTGTCGTTGCAGCCGCGTCCGGTCAACGGCGTGACGGGGCTCGCGCTGGCCTTCGGTTTCCAGGGCATGGATATCAAGGCGGGACGTTAATCTGAAATCTGACGTTTTCAGGCAAGCGATCGCGCCCGGTTCCGCAACGGTGGTGCCGGGCGCTTTGCGTTGGGAGCAATCTATCAGAAAGTTGAGTGGTCGCATTTTGCCGCAGCGCGGTCTTCCGTGAGTCGCGCTGCATTTGCCTTGCCAAACCGCGAAGAGACTGAAACGATATCTCCGCCGACCCGCAGGAGCGCTTTCTGCCAAGTGGGATACGGTAACGCGAATGGACGGCGCTCCAATTCGAATTGGAGGATTTTCTGGCGGCGACCTTGTAACACCACTGCGCCGGAAAGTGCTCTCGACGGGCCGTGCTCCAGATGAGGAGACGGCGAAATGGGACAAGACGTCAGAAGTCCCCGCGGTCCCCGGTGCATCGCGCTGGTGGGACCATTTCAAAGCGGAAAAACCACGCTGCTTGAAGCGATACTGGCGCGCACCGGAGCGATCCCGAAGCAGGGCACGGTCGAGGCCGGCACCACGGCGAGCGACGCAAGCCCTGAGGCGCGCGCCCACAAGATGAGCGTTGGGCTCACGACGGTCGCCACCACCTTCATGGGCGAGAACTACACCTTCATCGATTGTCCAGGGTCCGTTGAATTCATTCACGACATGCGTGCGGCGCTGCCCGCGGTCGATGCCGCGGTCGTCGTCTGCGAAGCCGACGAGCGCAAGCTGCCGCAGCTGCAACTGATCCTCCGCGAACTCGAGGATCTCGATATCCCGCGATTTCTCTTTCTGAACAAGATCGACAAGGCCGAGAAGCGCATTCGCGAGACTCTTGCGACGCTGCAGCCGGCGTCGCGTGTCCCGCTGGTGCTGCGCCAGATCCCGATCTGGCGCGGCGAGTTGATCGAGGGCTTCGTCGATCTCGCGCTCGAGCGCGCCTTTGTCTATCGCGAGCATACGGCTTCCGAAGTGATCGCGCTCGACGGCGACAACCGCAACCGCGAGAAAGAGGCGCGGTTCTCGATGCTGGAGAAGCTCGCCGATCACGACGACGCACTGATGGAGCAGCTGCTCGGGGATATCGAGCCGCCACGCGACGAGGTGTTCGACGATCTTGCCCGCGAGCTGCGCGAAGGCTTGATCTGTCCGGTGCTGCTCGGTGTCGCGACGCGCGCCAACGGCGTGCTGCGGTTGATGAAGGCCTTGCGCCACGAGGCGCCGACCATCGAGAAAACGGCGGCACGGCTCAAGGTCGCCAACGGCAGGGACGGCGTCGCCTACGTGTTCAAGACGCTGCATGTCGCCCATGGCGGCAAGGCCTCTTACGTTCGTGTGCTCGCCGGCCAGTTCACCGACGGCGCAACCTTGATGTCGCAGAACGGCGAAGCCGGTCGGATTTCGAGTATCATGCCGGTCAGTCTCGGTAACGAAGGCAAGCGTCCGACGGCGAACGCCGGCGACGTCGTCACATTCGGAAAACTCGAGCATGCCGCGACCGGCGACACACTGGGCTCCGGCAAGACTCCGCCAGCCGCGCTGGTTCAGATCAAGCCGCGCGCCGCCGTGCTGGCCACCGCGATTGCGGCAAGCGATCGCAAGGATGACGTCAAGCTCGGCCAGTCATTGTTGCGGCTCGGCGAAGAGGATCCGTCGCTTAGCATCATCACCAACACCGAGACCCACGACGTCGTGCTGTGGGGGCAGGGCGAGATGCATCTCCGTGTTGCCATCGAGCGGCTGCAGGAGCGGTTCAGCGTCTCTGTGAAGCAGCATCCACCGGTGGTCGGGTATCGCGAGACGATCCGCAAGCCGGTCACCGGACAGCGCGGCCGGCACAAGAAGCAGTCCGGCGGCCATGGCCAGTACGGCGATGTCGTGCTCGACATCAGGCCACTCGGCCGGGGTGAAGGCTTTGCCTTCGAGGAGAAGGTCGTCGGCGGAGCGGTGCCACGCAACTATATCCCCGCCGTCGAGGATGGCGTGCGTGACGCGCTGGCCCGCGGGCCGCTGGGGTTCCCGGTGGTCGACGTTGCGGTCACGCTGACCGACGGTTCCTACCACACTGTCGACTCGTCCGACCTCGCCTTCCGCACTGCTGGGCGAATCGGAGTGAGCGAGGCGTTGCCGCAGTGTCAGCCGGTATTGCTCGAACCGATCCATTCGATCGAGATCGTTTGCCCCACTGACGCGACCGCCAGGATCAACGCGATCCTGTCGGGACGGCGCGGCCAAATCCTGTCGTTTGACACCCGGGAGGGCTGGCCGGGCTGGGACGTCGTGCGCGCGATGATCCCTGAAGCCGAGATCGGCAATCTCATTGTCGAAATTCGCTCGGCGACAGCCGGTGCGGGCGGCTTCACGACCAGCTTCGATCATATGGCTGAGATTGCCGGCCGTACCGCCGATCAGATCGTCGCTGCGCACCGGCCGGCCGCGGCGTAGGACCCGGACTATTGTCTCGCGGCTTGTCCCTTGGTGCGAAGGGGCAGGCCGCGAACCTTTTATGTCCGCGTCACATGGGCACTGACGCAGAGCCAGCGACCGTCGCGTTTCCACCAAATATCGGTATAACGTCCGGCGCCGGGCGAGCCGTCACCTTTCACGTAGGTCGTGCACGCGTGGATGAAGGCGAAGTCGCCGCGCAGCACGATGCGCACGTCGCTTTCCCTGATGCTCGAAACGGCGGATTTCGTCGCAATCTGCGTCAGAAAACCGGCACGGTCGACCAGTGTGCCATCCGGGTTGCTGTTGAGAAAATCGACAGCGAGATGCTCGTCGAACCAGCGCACGTCGGACTCTTCGACTGAACGCACATAGTTGCGGTTGAGCTGATGCAGTGTGCCGAGATCGAATGCACCGGCACTGTCGTTGCTCGCGAGTGCGGTCGCCATGGCGGACCTCCCTGGTATGCCTGAGCCTAGCATGATGGTCGCTGCGCAAAACGTCCGTTTGTGTCAGCAGGCAGACGGTGTTGCCGGGGCGCGCCTGCATTGACAGCGTGCGCCTCGGAGGCTGTATGGTGCGCAAATGGCTCCTCCCGCAGCATGCCTCATCGGCTGGCCGGCCGCGCATTCGCGCTCGCCGATCATTCATAAGCACTGGCTGAAGACATTAGGCATCGCCGGCGACTACCGGATCGAGGCGGTCAAACCGGAGATGCTGGCCTCGTTTCTTCGCGAACTGCCGGCGCGCGGCTACGTCGGTGCCAACGTGACGATGCCGCACAAGGAGCAGGCGCTGACGCTGGCTCAGGGCGACACCCGCGCGCGCGCCGTGGGCGCAGCCAACACGTTGTGGTTCGATGGTGGTGTGCTCCGCGCGACCAACACCGACGTCGAGGGTTTTGTTGGCAATCTCGACGCATCGGCACCGGGGTGGGACCACGCAAGCGGTGATGCGCTGGTGCTCGGCGCCGGCGGCGCGTCGCGCGCCGTGTTGTTTGGCCTGCTGGAGCGGGGCGGCGGCAGGATTCACCTGGCCAATCGGACCCGCGAGCGCGCCGACGCGCTGGCCGAAAAATTCGGCGCGCGCGTGAATCCGATCGATTGGGGCGCGATCGCCAGGGTGCTGCCGGGTGTGAAACTGCTCGTGAACACCACCTCGCTCGGCATGAAGGGTCAGCCGCCGCTCGACATCGACGTCGGTGTCCTCCCGGCCGATGCGGTTGTGGCTGACCTGGTCTCTGTCCCGCTGCATACGCCGCTGCTGTCGGCCGCGCGGGCGCGTGGACTGAAAACCGCCGACGGGCTCGGGATGCTCTTGCATCAGGCGGTCGGCGGATTTGCGCTCTGGTTCGGACAGCGACCGGCGGTTACCGCGGAACTGCGCGCGCTGGTCGAAGCCGACCTGGCGAAATGATTTGTTGTCCGGCGTCACGGCTGTGTGATCCGTGGAATAGATCATGAGCCGCGTGGCTGAACCCACTGCATCCATACCGGGCGCTTATGGAGAACAAACATAAGGACGGCGAGAAGAAGATCATCGTCTCGTCGGATACCCCCGTCGTGACCTATGAACCGGGTCGGCGGTCGGAACTGGCCGCCGGTGCGAAGATCATCGCCAGCGTTGCGTCAAAGCCCGATGGTTCGCTTGAGCTGACCCGCATCTCGGTCGGACGGGATGGCCTGACCCCGCCAATGTGACGGTTGCAGGTGTCGGAATTTTCGTCGACGGGCGGTGTTGATCTTCTCAACTGTGCGCCGGAGAGCGCGTTCGGAAGGGACGAGAGGCGAGGTTGATGATGTCGCGAATATTCCTGCTGATTGGCCTTGCTGTAGCTCTTCTCTTAGGCGGACACGTCTTGGGCGGACAGGCCTCCGCGCAACAGCCGCCGACCACGCGCGTGCGTGGTACGATCGAAAGCTTCGAGGGCAATGTGCTCGACGTGAAGGCGAGGGACGGCGCGAACGTCAAGATCAAGCTCGCTGACGGCGCCCGCGTCACCGCAATCACGCGCATGAAGCCCGAAGATATCAAGCAAGGATCCTACATTGGTGTCGCCGGCATGCCGGAGGCCGACGGCAGCCAGCGCGCCGTCTCGATCAACATATTTCCGGAGTCGGCACGTGGTCTCGGCGACGGTTTCCACCCCTACGACCTGCAGCCCAACAGCACCATGACGAATGCGGCAGTTTCCGAAATGGTGCAGTCAAATGACGGCAAGACGCTGACGGTGAAATACAAGGACGGCGAGAAGAAGATAATCGTCACACCGCAAACGCAGGTCTCGACGTTCAGCCCGGGCAGCAGGGACGATCTCAAGGCGGGGGTGAAGGTGATCGTCAACGCCACCAAACTTGATGACGGTTCCCTGGAATCGAAGGGGATGCAATACGGCCGCGACGGCCTGCAGCCGATGTGAGGTGGTCCGGTCTATTCGGTCAACTTCCAGCCCGGGCGGTTCCCGGGCTTCTTTTTGCGCATGTCCCGGAAAAGTGGGTACCGGTTTTCCGACAGGGACATGCCCCAACAAAAGCGTTGCTGCTACCAGCGACAGCGGCGATAGCCCTGAGCATCGAAATAGCAGCGATGCTGAACCCGCCTGATATAGACAGGGCGCGGCTTGGGCGGCGCGCCGACCACTGCCCCGATCACTCCGCCGACGACTGCGCCCGGAGGTCCGAGCACGACCGCGCCGGTTCCGGCTCCAATCGCTGCGCCCGCAAGCGTATTGCTCGACTGTGCGGCGGCCGGAGTCACTGCGGCGCAAGCCGCGAGCAGTGCAGTCCCCAACAGCAATCGCTTCATTGGCAGCGTCCCCGCGTCGAAGAATTGTCAGCGACGCATTGCCAATGAAATTGGGCGATTGTGGAGCGAAGAGGCGGCAGACTGCCGATCAAACGTTGGTCGGACGGCGTGGCGGCACGACGTCCTTGAAGGCGTCGAAATTCTTCCAGGCCGGCTCGACGCGCGGCTCACCGGCGAGCGGCACGTATTTCGATTGCCCCTTCAGCTCGAGCTCCGGGATATTGCGCGGGCAATTCGGAAAGATCGCCTGCACGGTGACGCGCACGATCAGCTGGGCGCCGGCAATCGCGCCCATCAAGGGATCGCTGCGTTCGACGCGCGCAGTGCCGTTGACGCGGAGCCGCTGCGGCTTGCCGTGCATGGCGATGAAGAGTAGCCCGACATGCGGATTGACGTCGACGTTGCCGAGGCTCTTGAACATGCCGTTGCCGTCGTAATCGGGAAACGCCAGTTCGGACGGTGCGGTCACGCGCACGAAGCCGGGCGCGCCGCCCTTGAACGAGCAATCCGGACGCCCGTTCGCGTCCGCGGTCGCGAGGAAGAAATAGATCGCGCTCTCGATGAACACCTTGTCGTCGTCGGTGAAGGCGGTCCGCGTCAGCTTCTGTTCAAGGCGATCGGCGAGCGCCCGGCTGCCGAACTCGTCCTGCAACGCGCGATTGCCGTCGTGAAAGAGGATGCTGCTCATGGCCGAACCTTCGATCTCTGATCTTTCAGGTTTAGGTTTGATGTATCGCCTCTACGCTGGCAGGCGTCCCTTGATGGCATTTGCCCGCGCATTGCAGGTGATGTGTCCAGCGGAGTCTGCGGGAAGACGAGCGCGCACGCGGGTCTTGAGGTCTTCCACCTGGGCCGGAGACATGTCGCGGACGGTCGGACCGATGACGGGTCCAAGCATATTGATGGCCCAGAACTCATCGAAATTCGCGAAGGTCCGCACCGGTTCGATCATGCGCGTCTCAATCGCTTCGAGACCTGCGTCGCTCCAGAGCTGTTGCATCGCTTCCATGCGCGAGACCTCAAAGCTTGGAGGCCGCGCGGTACTGACGCCCATCGCGCGCAACTCGGCGCCGATCGGTGCGTGAGGCATCCCTCCGCCGACGACGTCCCACACATAGACCGCGATCAGCCCGCCAGGCTTGACCACCCGGCCCATCTCGGCAAGGCCCTTGGCCGGATCCGGCACAAAGAACAACACCAGCGCCATCACCGCAGCGTCAAAACTGTTGTCAGCGAATGGCAGCGCCATTGCGTTGCCCTGATGAAACTGCGCTAGTCGCGCGGCTGGTCGTGTTCGTGCGAAGCTCAACTGTTCGGCCGACGGATCGACGCCCTGGACTTCGGCTGGCGCACAGCGCTCGACCAGCCGCTCGGTGAAGGCGCCGTTGCCGCAACCGATGTCGATCCAGCGCAAACCGCTTGGCGGCGCCAGCCAGTCGATAAACATGTCGCCGGCAATGCGGCTCCATGTCCCCATCATCTTCTCATAGGCAGCACCATCATCGAAGACGATTTGATGTTCTGCCATGGCGAACTCCCCTTGAAACTCTCAGTTCTGATAGCCAACCAGGATGTTCGGACTGGCATCCTTGATATTGTTGACGCCGCACAGGCCCATGGTGACGCTGAGCTCGTTGGAGATCACTTCGATGGCCTTGGCGACGCCGGCCTGACCTCCGGCGCCGAGGCCATAGATGTAAGCGCGGCCGATCATGCAGGATTTTGCGCCGAGCGCGAGCGCGCGCAGTACGTCCTGGCCCGAACGGATACCACTGTCGAACAGCACCTCGGTCTGCGAGCCGACCGCGTCAACGATCTTCGGCAGCACCGAGATCGACGACGGTGCGCCGTCCAGCTGGCGGCCGCCGTGGTTCGACACGACGATGCCGTGCGCGCCGGTCTTCACCGCCTGCTTCGCATCCTCCACGTCATGGATTCCCTTCAGCACGATCTTGCCCGGCCAGATCGAACGGATCCACTCGACGTCTTTCCAGTTCAGCGTTGGATCAAAGTTGGCCGAAACCCGCTGCGCCGTCGAATTGAGGTCGTCGGCGCCCTTGAGATGACCGACGATGTTGCCGAAGTCGCGGCTCTTGGCGCGTGCGATGCTGTACAGCCAGCGCGGCTTGCTGGCGAAGTCCACGATGTTCTTCCATCGCATCAGGTTCGGCGGGACCGACAGGCCGTTCTTGATGTCCATGTGGCGCTGGCCGAGGATTTGCAGGTCGACCGTCAGCACCAGCGCGCTGCACCTGGCGGCGATGGCGCGCTCGATCAGCGAGCGGCAGAAGCCGCGGTCCTTCATCATGTAGAGCTGGAACCAGAACGGCTTCTCGACATTGGCGGCGACCTGCTCGATCGAGCAGATCGACATGGTCGACAGCGTGTAAGGAATGCCGGCGGCCTGCGCGGCGCGACAGGCAAGAATCTCGCCGTCGCCGATCTGCATGCCGGTCGATCCGACTGGCGCGAGGATCAGCGGCATGTTCACCGGCTCGCCAAGAACGGTCGTCTTTTGGTCGCGTATCGAAATGTCGACCAGGATGCGCTGCCGGAACTTCAGCTTCTGCAAATCCTCGGTATTGGCGTGCAGCGTTTGCTCCGAATAGGAGCCGTGATCGACATAGTCGAAAAATGCCTTCGGCGTCCTGCGGCGGTGCAGTTGGCGCAAATCCTCAATGCAGGTGATGTCTTTCACGTCGCAGTCTCCCGCCCTTCCCAAGTGTGCTTTTTGGCTTCCTCTAGCACGTCGGTTCCATGAGCCCAATTCGCCGATTGGGTGGTTCGTCTGGCGGAGTGGCGCGGAACCTCGTTCTGACGAGGTCCGTTATCGTTACCAGTTTCTCGAGGCCCCTATGCCGCGGCGTCGAAGCGCGACATGCACATCGAGTGGCCTGACGAACCAGAGGCGGCACTTGCCGTTCACCAACTGACGCCCGTTAACTTGCTGGACCAGCTTGCGAATTGTCCCCTCAGTCCGGGCTTTCGGTAACGCTTTCTCACACATTTTGAGGTTCAATTCGACGCTAAAGCTTCTATAAGTTTTCGCGTGCAACAGACTCTGCCTCGCGCGTCACGACCGACGATTGCGGCAGGGATTGCGGTTCTGGGTCGAGGGATAGGATGGCACGAAAGTATTTCGGCACCGACGGCATTCGCGGCCGCGCCAACGGGGTGATCACGCCAGAGCTGGCGCTGAAGGTCGGCCAGGCTGCTGGCCTTGTGTTCCAGCGCGGCGAGCACCGCCATCGTGTGGTGATCGGCAAGGATACCCGTCTTTCCGGTTACATGATCGAAACCGCCATGGTCGCGGGTTTCACCTCGGTCGGCATGGATGTCCTGCAGCTCGGCCCGATGCCGACGCCGGCGGTGGCGATGCTGACGCGATCGATGCGCGCTGACCTCGGCGTGATGATCTCGGCCTCGCACAACCTGTTCGACGACAACGGCATAAAACTGTTCGGGCCCGACGGCTTCAAATTGTCTGACGATGTCGAGCAGCAGATCGAGGCCCTGCTCGACGACAGTCTGGTCAAGAAGCTCGCCGCCAGCGCCCATCTGGGGCGCGCCAAGCGCATCGATGGTGCCTCCGAGCGCTACATCGAGTTTGCCAAGCGCACGCTGCCGCGCGCGCTCAGCCTCGAAGGCCTGCGCGTCGTGGTCGATTGCGCCAACGGCGCGGCCTACAAGGTCGTGCCCGACGCGCTGTGGGAACTGGGCGCCGATATGGTTGCGATCGGGGTCGAACCCGATGGCTTCAACATCAACAAGGATTGCGGTTCGACCGCGCCGGAGATGCTCTGCCGCAAGGTGCGCGAGATGCGCGCCGATATCGGCATCGCGCTCGATGGCGATGCCGACCGGCTGATCATCGCCGATGAACGCGGCCATGTCGTCGACGGCGACCAGCTCCTCGCCGTGATCGCGCAGAGCTGGCGCGAGGACGGCCGGCTGTCGAAGCCCGGCATTGTCGCGACCGTGATGTCGAACCTCGGGCTGGAGCGTTTCCTTGGCGGGATCGGCGTGCAGTTGATCCGCACGCCGGTCGGCGACCGCTACGTGCTCGAGCAGATGCAGTCCGGCGGCTTCAACATCGGCGGCGAGTCATCAGGCCATATCATCCTGTCGGATTACACGACCACCGGCGATGGCTTCGTCGCGGCGCTGCAGGTGCTCGCCGTGGTACGCAAGCTAAACCGGCCGGTCTCCGAAATCTGTCACCGCTTCGATCCGCTGCCGCAAATCCTGAAGAACGTTCGCTATCGCAGCGGCAAGCCGCTGGACGATCCGGCGGTGCAGTCGGTGATCGCGGCGGCCGAGAAGCGTCTCGCCGGGCGGGGCAGGCTGTTGGTGCGGGCATCGGGCACCGAGCCTGTCATCCGCGTGATGGGCGAGGGCGACAATCGCGATCTGATCGAGGATATCGTCGACAGCGTGGTCTCGGCGGTCGGCCAGGCTGCTGCGGCCTGAAGGTCGCAAGCGCGTCGGCCCTGCAACTCAGCCCTTGCGAAATTGGGTGTGGTCAGGCCCAATCTTCGTCGTTAGGTAAGCGCTGCTGACCGGTGGCTCGTTGCGGGCCGTCGGATCTTTGCAAAGAGTGTCTTTGCAAAAAGAAGCGGGAATCACGACGTGAACGAGCAAGTGCGGATTGCCGAGCCCGCGATGGTTACGCCGATTTCCGCGCCGGCCGTCGCCGCGGCTTCGGCGTCGAGCGGACCGACGTGGCTCGTGCTTGGCGGCATCAGCCTGTCGCACTTCCTCAACGACACCATGCAGTCGCTGATCCCGTCGGTGTATCCGATCCTGAAGGCGAGTTACGCACTCGACTTCACCCAGATCGGCGTCATCACGCTCGCGTTCAACTTCACCTCGTCGTTGCTGCAGCCGGTGGTCGGCATAGTGACCGACCGCAAGGCGCAGCCGTTCTCGCTGGCCGTCGGCATGGGGTCGACCTTTCTCGGTCTGCTGCTGCTCAGCTTCGCGCATCAATACGGTGTGATCCTGGTTGCGGCGGCGATGGTCGGCATGGGCAGCGCCGTGTTTCATCCGGAGTCGGCGCGCATCGCGCGGCTCGCCTCAGGCGGCCAGTACGGTCTCGCGCAGTCGATCTTTCAGGTCGGCGGCAATGCCGGCACCGCGGTCGGACCGTTGCTCGCGGCGCTGGTGATCGTGCCATTCGGCCAGCCCAGCATCGCCTGGTTTTCCTCGATCGCGTTTCTCGCGATCGTCATCCTGTTCAACATCGGCCGCTGGTACAAGCCGCGCATCGTCGCGAAGAAGGCAGGCGCCGCTATGCGCGCCGAGGGCGGGCCGTCGCAGAGGCGCGTGATCGTTGCGCTCGTTGTGCTGGTTGCGCTGGTGTTCTCGAAGTCGCTCTATACCGTGAGCCTGTCGAGCTATTACACGTTCTATCTGATCGAGAAGTTCCAGCTCTCGACCCAGACCGCACAGTTCTATCTCTTTATCTTCCTTGCGGCGCAGGCATCGGGCGTGTTCTTCGGCGGCCCGATCGGTGATCGCATCGGCCGCAAATACGTGATCTGGTTCTCGATCCTCGGCGCGCTGCCGTTCACGCTGGCGATGCCGCACGCCGGCCTCGTCGGCGGCGCGATTTGCAGCGCGCTGGCCGGCTTCATCATGGCGTCGGCGACGTCGGCGATCATCGTGTTCGCGCAGGAACTGATGCCGCATCGCTTCGGCATGATCTCCGGGCTGTTCTTTGGCTTCGCGTTCGGCTTCGGCGGTCTCGGCGCAGCGCTGCTCGGCCGCATTGCCGACGGCATGGGCATCGACTTCGTCTACCAGGTCTGCGCCTACCTGCCGGCGATCGGCCTGCTCAGCGTGTTCCTGCCGAATCTGAAAAAGGCCGCGCACGCTTGAGCGCTTCAATCGCGCGTGGATCCTGCGCGCGACCATTTCATTGCACCTGATCGTTAGGACTTGCGATCGGGGCGTGGCGTAAACGTGCCGCGCACGTGACGTGTTTACGAAAAATCAGGGTTAAGAATTAGGGTTAAGTGCCGCTTAAACATTTGGTGCGATCGTCCAACCGTGGGTTTCAGAAGTGAGGCCGGCCTTCCGTATGGCCGCACGGGACAAAAGGACGAAGCCAATGCGTAGTGTAAAGTCTCTGTTCGTTGCCGCCGCGACAGCGTTGTTGTCGACGGCCGCCGTTGCGGCCGATATGCCGTCGATCGCGCCGCCTCCGTATGCGCAGCCTTATCCGCAGCAATACATGCCGGCGCCGGTTGAAGATTTCGGCGGCTGGTATCTGCGCGGCGACATCGGCGTCATTCAAATGCGAGCTGCTAGGATCAGCAATCCGCTTGACAGCACCTTGAACGCGATCGGTCCAACCTATCCAGGCACGGACTTTTCCGGAGCAAGTTCGTTTGGGCTCGGCGTCGGCTACCAGGTCAACAGCTGGATCCGCGGCGACATCACGGCAGAGTGGCGTAACGCCGCCGTGCTGCGCGGCTCGGTGATCGGTTCGTTCTTCAATGCCGGCGTCCCGACCGCGGGTGTCGACAACTACAGTGCCAACGTTTCAAGCGCACTGTTCCTGATCAACGCCTACGTCGATCTCGGCACCTGGTGGTGCATCACGCCGTTCGTCGGCGCCGGCGTCGGCACGGCCTACAACCGGGTTACCAGCTTCCGCGACGACGGCTTGAATTTCGCCGGCGGTACCGCCAATCCGTCGACATTCTTCGGTGCCGACGGCAACAAGATGGATCTCGCCTGGGCGGTGCACGCTGGCCTTGCGTACAAGGTCAATCCCAATCTGTCGATCGAACTCGCCTATCGCTACGTCAACATGGGCAGCGCTGTCACGACGGCTGGGGGCTTCTCGTTCGATCGCTCGATCATCGGCACGCACTTCTGGACGGTCGAGGACATGAAGTCGAACGACTTCCGCCTCGGCGTGCGCTGGACCTGCTGCGAAGTGCCGCCGGCGCCGATGCCTCCGCCGCCGCTGGTTCGCAAGGGCTGACGTTTCCTCTCACTGTGTGTTCGACGACGGCGCGGGCGAAAGTCCGCGCCGTCTGCTTTTTTGCGGGCGGCTTACGCATCGATCGGTTTGGGCAACGATTGGTTAAGGTTAACGAGCAATAATCGGACCCATGTCACGGGTCTGTTCGGTGAGGAGTTCGCGCATGCGTACGTGGGTGTTGGCGGCGATGATGGTTGTCACAGCGCAAGGCGCGCTGGCGGCCGATATGCCTGATCTGCCGGTGCTCCGCGGCTTCATGAATGACGGGCCGCGCACGACGCACACCACTTGGGAAGGCTTCTACCTCGGTGGACAGGCCGGCTATACGTCATCTCAGATGAATTTTGCGAATACGAACAACAGCCTCGTTTCGAGCTTCCTCGCGAACGACAGCGTATTGTTTCAGAATTCGCCGGCTGGGCTTCCTGGGTTTCCCGTGCTGGGCACAAGCTGGAGTCAGTCAAGTGGCTTTGGTGGCTTCGCCGGCTACAATGCGCAATGGGACGATGCCGTCATCAGCGTCGAGGGTAACTACTCACACTTGAATTTGTCTGGCTCGTTCGTCGGGGCCACACAGTTCTCGGCGGTCGTTCCGGCTGGTGGGTACGCATATCAGGCCTTCACGGACTCGCGCGCGAGTCTTGCAGTTCACGATCTCGGAACGCTCCGCGTTCGTGGCGGCTATGCGGCCGGCGCGTTCATGCCTTACGCCTTCGCCGGTCTTGCGCTGGCGAGAGGTGATATCTCGCGTGTTGTGACCGCGCGGGTCGATCGGACCGCAATTGTCGGACAAGTCCAAAGCGTCAACGCCGTATCGGGAATTAGTCCGGTCACGGCAACAGACAACATCACAAGTCGCTTACTGTACGGGTACACCGCCGGTGTCGGTTCTGAAGTGCTTTTGTTCGGCAACATATTCGCTCGCGCCGAATACGAGTATGTCCGTCTCACGACACCGGTTGATGTCAGTATCAACACCTTCCGCGGTGGTCTCGGCTACAAATTCTGATCGGGTTCTGCCAAGAGCTTGCTGAGTGCGGTGTCAACCTTCGTTGACTTTACCAGACCTTGCTGATCCGCTTGACGCTTGCCCGGCAGGGAGCGAGCCATGCGAATCTACGGCGACAGCAATTCCGGCAATTGTCTGAAGGTGAAATGGGTTTGCGACCATCTTCGCCGGCCCTACGCGTGGTCTGAGGTCGATACGCTGAAAGGCGAGACGCGCACCGCCGCATTCCTGAAGCTCAACCCGGCAGGCCAGGTCCCGACCGTCGTGTTCGACGACGGCCGCACGCTGGCGCAATCCAACGCCATCATCCGCTATCTGGCTGATAACAGCGACCTCATCCCGAACGATCCGTTCGCCGTGGCAAAGATGGATGAGTGGCTGTTCTGGGAGCAGTACAGCCACGAGCCTTATGTCGCAGTGTGCCGTTTTCAGATGGTCTATCTCGGCAAGTCCGCGAGCGAGCTCGATCCCGAGAAGGTCACGCGCGGCTACGCGGCGCTGGCGCGAATGGAAGCGCAGCTCGCCGCAACGAGCTTTCTCGTCGGCGACATGTTCTCGCTCGCCGATGTCGCGCTCCTTGCCTACACGCGCGTCGCCCATGAGGGCGGGTTCGATCTGGCGGGGTGCCCCTCGGTCCGACGCTGGATCGCAGCCTGTGAAGGCGAGCTCAAGTTAAGTTAAATCGCTGTTATGTCCCTGACATCCTGAAGGTGCAAATGATGGTGGCCATCAATCCCCTGACTGCCGCGGGCGTCGTGCTTGCGACCGCGGCGACCGACGCCGTCTATGTGATGTTTACGTCGGCGGTGGTCGCGCGCAGGCGCGTGCCTGCGGCGACGTGGAGCGCGATCTGGTACATGCTGTCGTCGTTCGCGGTGATCAGCTACACCGAAAACTGGATTTACGTGGCATTTGCCGCGCTTGGTTCGTGGCTCGGCGCCTACGCCTCGATCACGTTTCTGCACCGCCCGCCGGGTGGGTCGCCGGTCGGTGCGGCGCCGGAATAAGGTGCGAAGGACTGATTGCCTTCTCGAAAATGCGCCGAGGGCAATGCCGTCCTTGACGGAACGCCAACTCTCCCTTATCTCCGGCGGCGGGAAACCTCTCCCCACCGAGAGGCAGCTATCTGGAAGGGTAGATCATATGGCGACCAAGCCCGTCGTGCGGCCTCAAGTGCCGCATTTTTCATCTGGCCCATGCGCAAAGCGCCCCGGCTGGACCCCGCAAAATCTCAAAGATGCAGCGCTCGGCCGATCGCATCGTGCGAAAATTGGCAAGGCCAAGCTCAAGCTCGCCATTGATCTGACGCGCGAAGTTCTCGAAGTGCCGAAGGATTACCGGATCGGCATCGTGCCGGCGTCCGATACCGGCGCGGTCGAAATGGCGCTGTGGTCGCTGCTCGGCGAGCGCAAAGTCACCATGCTGGCCTGGGAGTCGTTCGGCGAAGGCTGGGTCGGCGACGTCGCCAAGGAGCTGAAGCTCAAGGACACCGTCACGCTGAAGGCTGGCTACGGCGAGCTTCCCGATCTCGCGAAGGTCGATCCGACTTCCGATGTGGTCTTCACCTGGAACGGCACGACCTCGGGCGTGCGCGTGCCCAACGGCAACTGGATCAAAGCCGATCGCTCCGGCTTGACGATTTGCGACGCGACCTCGGCGGCCTTTGCGCAACCGCTCGACTGGCCAAAACTCGATGTCGTGACCTTCTCCTGGCAGAAGGCGCTCGGCGGCGAGGCCGCGCACGGCATGTTGATCCTGTCGCCGCGCGCGGTGCAGCGGCTCGAGAGCTATTCGCCGCCGTGGCCGCTGCCGAAGATCTTCCGCATGACCAAGGGCGGCAAGATCAACGAAGGCATCTTCGAAGGCGAGACCATCAACACGCCGTCGATGCTATGCGTCGAAGACTATCTCGACACGCTGAACTGGGCGAAGTCGATCGGCGGCCTCAAGGCGCTGATGGCGCGCGCCGACGCCAACACCAGGGTGTTGACCGATTGGGCGGCCAAGACGCCGTGGGTTGATTTCCTGGCGAAGGATCCGGCGATCCGGTCAAACACGTCGGTCTGCATGAAGGTGGTCGACCCCGCCGTGACGTCGCTGTCGGCGGACAAGCAGGCGGATTTCGCCAAGGCGCTGGTCAATCTGATCGAGAAGGAAGGCGCCGGCTACGATCTCGGCGCTTACCGCGATGCGCCTCCGGGCCTGCGTATCTGGTGCGGCGCCACTGTTGAGGCGAGCGACGTCGAAGCACTGACGCGCTGGCTTGACTGGGCGTTCGCCGAGACCAAGGCTTCGCTCGCCAAGGCGGCGTGATCTCCGGGCCCTCCCCAAAGGGGGGGCAATTCACCATCATTCATTTCACCTTGGATGGCTTGAGCCATCCGCCCCCCTCAGCGGAGGGTGAAGGAAAAGCTCCCATGGCCAAACCCAAAGTTCTCATTTCTGACGCCCTGTCTCCCGCAGCCGTCCAGATCTTCAAGGATCGCGGCGTCGAGGTCGACTTCCAGCCGAACCTCGGCAAGGACAAGGACAAGCTTGCCGAGATCATCGGCAACTACGACGGCCTTGCCATCCGTTCGGCGACCAAGGCGACCGCGAAGATCATCGACAAGGCCAAGAACCTGAGGGTGATCGGCCGCGCCGGCATCGGCGTCGACAACGTCGAAATCCCCGCGGCGACCGCCAAGGGCATCATCGTGATGAACACGCCATTCGGCAATTCGATCACGACCGCCGAGCACGCCATCACGCTGATGCTGGCACTGGCGCGTGAAATCCCGCAGGCCGATGCATCGACCCAGGCCGGCAAGTGGGAGAAGAACCGTTTCATGGGCGTCGAGATCACGGGCAAGACGCTCGGCGTGATCGGCTGCGGCAACATCGGTTCGATTGTTGTCGACCGCGCACTGGGCTTGCGCATGAAGGTGGTGGCCTACGATCCGTTCCTGTCGGCGGAGCGCGCCAAGGATCTCGGCATCGAGAAGGTCGAGCTCGACGAGCTTCTGAAGCGCGCCGATTTCATCACCCTGCACACCCCGCTGACCGAGAAAACGAAGAACATTCTCGATGCGGCCGCGCTCGCCAAGACGAAGAGGGGCGTGCGCATCATCAACTGCGCGCGGGGTGGCCTGGTCGACGAGAAGGCGCTGCGTGCAGCGCTCGATTCCGGCCATGTCGCCGGCGCTGCGTTCGACGTGTTCGTCGAGGAGCCGGCGACCTCGAACGTGCTGTTCGGCCATCCGAACGTGATTTGCACGCCGCATCTTGGGGCGTCGACGACCGAAGCCCAGGAGAACGTCGCGCTGCAGATCGCCGAGCAGATGTCCGACTACCTGCTCACCGGCGCGATCTCCAACGCCATCAACTTCCCCTCGATCACGGCGGAAGAAGCGCCGAAGCTCCGGCCATTTGTTGATCTCGCGGAAAAACTCGGCTCGTTCGCCGGCCAGTTGACCGACAGCGGCATCTCCAAGGTGACGATCGTCTACGAGGGCCAGGTCGCGGCAATGAAGATCAAGGCGCTGACCTCGGCCGTGCTGGCAGGCCTGCTGCGGCCAATGCTCGGTGAGGTCAACGTGGTGTCGGCGCCGATCGTCGCCAAGGAGCGCGGCATGGTGGTCGACGAAATCACGCGCGCCGCGCAAAGCGACTACGAGAGCCTAATCTCGGTGACGGTGGCGACCGAGACCATGGAGCGTTCGGTGTCGGGTACCGTCTTCCACGACGGCAAGCCGCGCCTCGTCGACATCAAGGGTATCCGGGTCGATGCCGAATTCGGAAAGTCGATGATCTACGTCACCAACGAGGACAAGCCGGGCTTCATCGGCAAGTTTGCGTCGCTGCTCGGCGATGCCAAGGTCAACATCGCGACCTTCCATCTCGGCCGCAACAAGCCGGGCGGCGACGCCATCGCGCTGGTCGAGGTCGACGGCGACGTGCCGGCGGAGGTGCTGAAGACCACCGCGACGCTACCCCACGTCAAGCAGGCCAAGGCGCTGCGGTTCTAGCTTTCGCGCGACGTCTCGGCGATGGTCTGTGCGCGGCCGTTTCTTCGGCCGCACTGAACTTGCCTGCGGTCCGACCCGACAAATCAAAGGTTCGTCGGCAAAACGCCACACTGTGCATCCCTTGATCGTCGAACCGGCGCATTTTTTGAGCCGTCAGGGTCCACCTTGCAGGGGAGGTTATCTTGCGCAGCTTTGCAGTGTTTCTTGCGGTCTTCATCGGTGTCGCGTCATCGGCCTTTGCCGCCGATATCGAAGCCACCTCCACGATCGATGCGGTCACGGTCTATCCGGACGGCGCGACGGTGACGCGCACCTTGAAGGTCGATCTGCCGGCCGGCGACAACTTGGTGCTGGCGCGCGATTTTCCCCTCAGCCTCGATCCGGCATCGTTGCGTGTCGAAGGCGAGGGCGGTGCGCGCATCCAGATCGGTTCGATCGACGCACGCCAGCCGGTGCCGCAGCCGGTGCAATCGACACCCGAGCGCGAGAAGAAGATCCAGGCGCTCGAGGATGACCGACAAGCGCTTGACGACAAGATCGCGGCCGCCGAGGTGCGGCGCAATTTCGCGCAGCGCTTCGCGACTGATTCACCGCTCGGCCTCGGCCCCGACAAGAATACGCGGCCGCTCGCCGAGTGGCGCGAAGCGTTCAAGGCCATTGAGGATGAGGTCAGCCAGGCTGACGAGACCATTCGTGGCTTGCAGGTCAAGAAGCGCGATATCGACGCCGAGCTCGCGATCCTGAGAGAGGGGCAGCGAACAGATCCGCCGCGCAAGCTCGAGGTACGAATCGATCTTTCGTCACCGGCGGCCACGACGGCAACGTTCCGCGTCAGCTACACGGTGCGCGATGCCCGCTGGGTCCCACTTTACGATGCCCGGCTCGATAGCGGCGGAGCCGATCGCAAGCCGTCGCTTGAACTGGTACGGCGGGCCGAAATCGTGCAGCGCACGGGCGAGGACTGGGCCAATGTGGCGCTGGCGGTCTCGACGGTGCGGACCGCGCGCGGCGGCAGCGCACCGAATCTGCCGACCATGATCGTGCGTTTCCCGGAGCCGCTGCTGATGCCGCGGCAGCAGATGGTGGTGCCAGCGCCAGCTGCCGCGCCCGAGGCGGCCAAGCGCGACATGCGGCAGGCCGATGAAAAAGAGCGCCTCGAGGAGCGCGCCGCCGAGATCGAGACGGGCGGCTTCCAGGCGCTGTTCCGGATTCCGGGACGCGTCAGCCTTGGCGCCGGCGAGGGCGCGCGCAGCCTGCGCATCGCTTCGATCACCGCCGAGCCGCAGTTGCTGGTGCGATCGGCGCCGGTGGTCGACAACACCGCGTACCTCGAAGCGGCGTTCAAGCAGACCGACGAAGCGCCGCTGTTGCCCGGTCGCGTCAGCCTTTACCGCGACGGCACATTTGTCGGTCGCGGCCAGATGGCGCTGGCGCAGAAGGACGAAATGGTAAGGCTCGGTTTCGGCGCCGACGAGCAGGTGAAAGTGGAGCGCACCGTCAGCCGCAAGAACGAAGGTTCGACCGGCATCATCTCGACGTCGAAGACCGATGAGCGCGAATTCAAGATCGCGATCCGCAACGGCCATACGTCACCGGTCAACGTGACGATCGAAGACCAGCTTCCGGTCTCGGAGACTGCCGATATCAAGGTCGACATCCTTCCGTTGTCGAACCAGCCCACGCAGCGCGACGTGCGCGATCAGCGCGGTGTGGTGGCCTGGGCGGTTGATCTCGCGCCCGGCGAGACGCGCAACATTGTTTTTGGCTGGCGTGTGCAGTGGCCGAGCGACAAGTCGGTCGCCTACTCGCCGGTCCGCTGAGGCAGGCGAGGGTCAGAGGCTGATGCGCGCCGTCGTCCAGTCGCCGGTCCAGTGCAGCACCGGGGTCGCGGTCGCAGCACTTTCCGGCGACGAGACGATGATGACGAAGGTGTAGTCGCCGGGCTGCAGCATGAGCGACTTCATCGTCATGGCGCTGGTGCGCGTCACCGTCGGCACGTCGATGGTGTTGCGATCCGAGATATGCAGGAATTCGAGCAGCTCGGGGACCCCGGCGTCGATCCGCTTGCCGGTCGTATCCGCTGCGCTCGCTGGAATGAACGGCAGTACCAGGCGCTCGCCGTCGAGCACGGTCTCGTGTCCGCGGCGGATCGACATCAGCCGCCCGCGACAGCCTTCGACGCTGCCGATCCGGTCGGCCGCGACCTTCAAGCGGAACGAAGTGATGCGGCCGGCGCTGGAGCCAACCACCCGCGTCGTGACCAGATGGACGCAATCGCCGTCGGCCATATCGAAACTGCAGGCGAATTTTGGCCGCAGGCGCTCCTTCAGGTCATCGGCAAATTCATTGCGGACGCGCGCGTAAATTGCCCACACCATGACGATGGCGAGCGCCGTGGTGATGGAAAGCGAGATCGAACGCTCGGTGACATCGGCCAGCAATCCGCCGAAGCTTGCAAGCCGCTGGCTCAGCCAGGAGTCGACGGCATCCTTGACGATCGCATGGAAGACATAGGCGAGCGCCGCCGCGCCCGCGAGCAGAACCATCAGCAATCGGTCGGACAGACGTCCCATCGGTTCGATTTTGGCGCATCTTGCCGACTGTGCCGAGTCCCTTTCGACACGGCGACGATGCGGAACTGGCCCTTTGAAGAATCGAAAACCCGCCCTCCGACCGTTGAATTCGGCCTGAGGGCGGGCGTTTTTGGCCCAATTAGTTGAACTGGATGACGCTTCGCACGACCTTGCCGGCCTTCATATTGGCGAAGCCCTCGTTGATCTCCGACAGTTTGATCTTCGCGGAGACCCAGTCGTCGAGATGCAGCTTGCCGCTCAGATAGAACTCGATCAGCCGCGGCATGTCCTGGCGGAAGTGGTTCGAGCCCATCGACGAGCCCTGGATGCGCTTCTCGCGCAGGAAGTCTGCGCCATGGATCTCGATCTTGGTGCCGAACGGGACCATGCCGACTATGGTCGCGGTACCGCCGGGAGCGAGCATGCCGAAAGCCTGCTCGGCGGTGACCTTGGAGCCGAGCACCTCGAACGAATACTGCACGCCGCCGCCGGTGATTTCTTTCACCTTCGCTACGGGGTCGCCGTCCTTCGGATTGACGAGGTCGGTGGCGCCGAGCTTGGTCGCGAGCTGCAGCTTTGCCGGATTGGTATCGATGGCAATGATGCGGCCGGCGCCGGCGATCGCCGCACCATTGATCGCGGCCATGCCGACGCCGCCGCAGCCGATCACTGCGACGGTCTCGCCCGGCCGAACCTTCGCGGTGTTCACCACCGCGCCGTAGCCGGTGATTACGCCGCAGCCGATCAGCGCGGCAAGATCGAGCGGCATGTCCTTGCGGATCTTCACCACCGCGTTCTCGTGCACCAGCATCTGCTCGGCGAACGACGACAGGCTGGCGAACTGATTCAGCTTCTCCTTGCGGCCCCACGAGAAGCGGTTGGCCACGCCCGGCGGCAGCTTGACATCGGTGCCAGTGCACAGCACGGGACGGCCGGTCGTGCACATGTCGCAGGTGCCGCAGAACACCGAGAGACAGGTGACGACATGGTCGCCGGGCTTCACGTAGGTAACGTCTGACCCGACCTGCTCGACAATACCGGCGAACTCGTGGCCGAGGATCACCGGCAGCGGGAAGGGGTAGAGCCCCTCGATGAAGTGGAGGTCAGAGTGGCAGAGGCCGGCAACCGACGTCTTGATCAGGACCTCGCGCGGCCCCGGCTTGTTGATGCTGACGTCCTCGATCACGAGCGGCTTGTTGGTCTCAAATAGCACCGCAGCTTTCATGGTTCGCTCCCTGTTGGTCGCGCTTGTCGCGCGTTCTCGTCGTCGCTTTCGCTACCTTTTCTGTCATGCCCCGCTTCAAGCGGGGCATCCAGTCATCCGAAACGCCAGCGCCTCTCTTTGACCGCTCGGATTACTGGATCGCCCGGTCAAGCCGGGCGATGACGTGTGGTGGAACACTCAGTTGAACTGGATGACGCTGCGGACAGTCTTGCCGGCCTTCATGTTGGCAAAGCCTTCATTGATCTCCGACAGCTTGATCTTGGCCGAGATCCAGTCGTCGAGGTGCAGCTTGCCCTTGAGGTAGAACTCGACCAGCCGGGGCATGTCCTGGCGAAAATGGTTCGAGCCCATCGACGAGCCCTGCATGCGTTTTTCACGCAAGAAGTCGGCGCCGTGCAGCTCAACCTTGGTGCCGACCGGGATCATGCCGACCACCGTGGCCGTGCCACCGGGCGCCAGCATGCCAAAGGCCTGTTCGGCGGTGATCTTGGAGCCGAGCACCTCGAATGAATACTGTACGCCGCCGCCAGTGATTTCCTTCACCTTCGCTACCGGATCGCCTTCCTTCGGATTGACCAGGTCGGTAGCACCGAGCTTGGTGGCGAGCTGCAGCTTTGCGGGATTGGTGTCAATGGCGATGATCCGGCCTGCGCCGGCGATGGCGGCACCGTTGATCGCGGCCATGCCGACGCCGCCGCAGCCGATCACGGCAACAGTCTCGCCGGGGCGCACGCCCGCCGTATTCACCACCGCGCCGTAGCCGGTGATGACGCCGCAGCCGATCAATGCTGCGAGATCGAGCGGCATGTCTTTGCGGATTTTGACGATGGCGTTCTCGTGCACCAGCATCTGCTCGGCGAACGACGAAAGGTGGAGGAACTGGTTCAGCTTCTCCTTGCGGCCCCACGAGAAGCGATTGGCCACGCCCGGCATCAACTTGACGTCGGTGCCGGTGCACAGCACCGGGCGGCCGGTCGTGCACATGTCGCAGGTGCCGCAGAACACGGAGAGACAGGTGACGACATGGTCGCCGGGCTTCACATAGGTGACGTCGGAGCCGACCTGCTCGACGACGCCCGAGGATTTCATGGCCGAGGATCGCCGGCAGCGGGTAGGGGTAAAGCCCTTCCATGAAGTGCAGGTCGGAGTGGCAGAGGCCGGCGACGGCGGTGCGGATCAAGACTTCGCGGGGACCCGGCTTGTTGATGCTCACGTCCTCGATCACGAGCGGTTTGTTGGCTTCATACAGCACGGCGGCCTTCATGGACGAACTCCCTTAAGTCTTGACGTCTTGACGTTTTCGATGAGACGCAGCCGCCTCTTTTTGAGCTCCGACCGCGTCAGGATATCGGCAAGGGTGCCCATATCAGGCAATCCCGGTCAATGGCGATATTGCCCGGTTGATCTGCGGTTTGTCGCAGGTCGGTGCGGCAAATCGGAATTCCGAAAAGCGAGTTGACCGCTCGATGAACTCGCCGCCAGTCGAACGCGACCAAGTCTTGCGTTCGCAAGTTTTTGACAGGTGATTGCCGATGACGAAATTGATAGCTGCCGCGCTTGGCCTCGTGCTCGCGGCGGGCTTGCCGCTCGCGGCCTCGGCGACGCCGCAGGAAGATGCCTACATCGCAGCCCGTGACAAATATCTGAAGCATTTCGAGACCAGTGATCCGGCGAAAGATGCGGACCAGAAAGCCATGGACCGCGCCATCGCCGATCTCAAGGACAAGGTCGAGGCGATTATCGGACCCGTCACCGTCAAGGGCGTCGATCCAAAGCCGCATAACAATCTCGATACGCTGTCATCGGGTGACGACACCTTTGGCCATCTCGACGGGCTCGCGTATGGCCCGCCGGGCAATCAGCGGATGGCCATGGTGACGACCGAAGGCCTCCTCAAAAGCTGGCTGACGCGGCACAAGACCTGGTGGGGCAGAGACGAAGCGAAGATGCCGCAGACGCCGGCAGCGGCGCTGAAGACCGAGGGCTTTTACACCCAGGCGATCGGCTTCGATGCAGCGTTCCAGTTCTACGCCGAGCTGCCGATTGCAAAGCCGGCTTCGGCGAGCTTTGCGGTATCCTATCTCTACGTCACCGCGCAGGATTTTGGCCCGTGGAAGCCGAACGAGATCCTCGTCTCGGTGATGCAGGGCGGCAAGGTCTACATCGCCAGCATGCCGGCGAAGACTCCAGTGCCGGCGATTGCCGCATGCGACGCGATCTGGAAGGCGGCGGAGAAGAAAAGCGAAGGCAAGGACGATTTCGACGACATCCGGAAGCAGGGCGACGCCGACTTTCATCGCTGCTTTGCCGAGCGCGCCAAGGCCATGCCATTCTTCGCAAAGCTCACGGCTGAAGCGCAGGCGTTGCTCGACACGCTGCCGCTGAAATAGCCGCGGCTACTTCCGCGCCGCGATGAGCACGCCAGCCAGGACCAGCGCGTAGCCGATCAGGTGAAACAGCTGTGGCCGCTCGCCCAGGAAGGCGATCGCCAGCACCGAGCCGAACACCGGGATCAGGTGGTAGAACGGCGCCGAGCGGTTGGCGCCGATCAGTTCGACGCCGCGGTTGTAACAGAGATAGGCCAGCACCGACGGGAAGATGATGACGTAGAACAGCGTCAGCGCGGTCTCGCTGTCGAACACCGTGGTGTGGCCGCTCGCAACCTCCCAGATCACGAACGGAATGTTCAGCACCGCGCCGCAGCCGGTGGCGAAGCCCAGGAACGCCAGCGGATGCATCTGCGGCCGATACGGCATCAGCGCCGAATAGATGCAGAAGATCATCAGCGCGAGCAGGAAGTAGAGGTCGCCCTTGTTGAAGCCGATCGTCAGCAGCGAAGCGAAATCGCCGCGCGCGATGATTACAAGTACGCCGGCGAGCGAGGTCAGGATGCCGATCGCCTGCGCAAGCGTCAGGCGCGAGCGGAACAGCACCAGCGACCAGAACGCGACGAACAGCGGCCCCGCCGACTGGATCAGCAGCGCGTTCAGCGCTGTCGTGTACTGCAGGCCGTAGTAGGCGATGGTGTTGTAGGCGCCGATGCCCGAGTCGCGGCGAGCAGCACCATCATCGGCAGGTTGGCGCGGATCTTGTCCCAATCGGTGCGGATGTATTTGAAGGCGAACGGCAGCAGCACCAGGAACGCGCCGCTCCAGCGCAGGAACGCCAGCGTCACCGGCGGGATGTGGCCGGTGACAAAGCGCGCGACCACGACATTGCCGGCCCAGAACAGCGATGTCAGGCTGAGCAGCAGATAAGGCTGGTCGGCGAAGCGACGGATCGGGCCATCGCCTGACCTGCGGGCGTCGGGCGCTCTCATGGAACTCGGGAGATTGTTCGAAATCGGGGCCACCTTTTAGCGCGTGGCGGGACCGCGGCAACCGTCATTCGCGCATGCCGGGATGGCGGAGGGGGTGAAACGCGAAAACCTGTTCAAATCAAAAGGCTTGCGCGAATTTTGGCGCAGGTTTCTGACAACGCTTTTCAGGCTCCTGCGCTTATGCAATTATGATCATCATATAAACGGAGGCCGCCGGCCATGACACAGCCGATCACGCAGATCGAATTCTACTTCGACTTTCCGAGCCCGTACTCCTACCTCGCCAGCACGCAGCTGCCGAAGCTCGCGGAGAAATATGGCGTCGGCGTTGCCTACCGGCCGTTCCGCATCCTCGAGGCGATGAAGATCGTCGGCAACCGACCGACCACGATCGAATCCGCCGCCAAGGGCAAGTATGCAGGCGCCGATCTCGCCCGCTGGGTGCGCCGCTACGGCGTCCCGTTCGAGCGCAACCCGCACCGCCGTAATTTCGATTTCGCGCTGCTCGGCCAGATCGTGCTGGCCGCCAACGAGCAGGGCCGGGGCCAGGCGTGCGTCAACGCGATCTTTGCCGCGGCGTGGGCATCGACCGACGACATCGGCGACAAGGCGGTGCTGGCGCAAAGGCTCGAAACCGCGGGCCTTGCCGGTGCGAAGCTGATCGAACAAGCTTCGAGTGCCGACTACGCCGCAAAGTTGAACGACGCCACTTCCAAAGCCGCCGACCGCGGCGTGTTCGGTGCGCCGACGATTTTCGTGGGCGACGAGATGTTCTTCGGCAATGATCGGCTCGACTTCGTCGCCGAGGCGCTCGCTGCCAACAAGAAGGCCGCCTGACCATGAGCAAGCCCGTTTGTGTCGTCACCGGCGTCGGCCCCGCCACCGGCAGCGCGCTGGTCAAGCGGTTTGCCGCCGGCGGCTATCAGATCGCCATGCTCGCGCGCGATGCCGAGCGTCTCGCCGATCTCGCGAAGTCGGTCCCCGATGCCCATGCCTTTCCCTGCGACGTCTCCGATCAGGCGAAGGTCGATGCCGCCATCAGTGCGATCGAGCAAAAGCTCGGCGCGCCGGAAGTTCTGGTGCACAACGCGGTCGGCGGCGCGTTTGGCAGCTTCATGGAGATCGATCCGCAGCTGCTGAATCGCAATTTCCAGGTCAACACCATGGGGCTGCTTTATCTTGCCCGCCGCATGGTGCCGGCGATGGTGGCCAAGGGCAAAGGCGCCATCGTCGTCACCGGCAACACCTCGGCGCTGCGCGGCCGCGCCAAGTTCGCCGGCTTCGCCCCGACCAAGGCGGCGCAGCGCATCCTGTCGGAAGCGATGGCGCGCGATCTCGGCCCGAAGGGCGTTCACGTCGCCTACATCATCATCGATGCGGTGATCGACACACCGATGCAACGCGGGCGCTTCAAGGACCGCGCCGACGACTTCTTCATCAAGCCGTCGGCGATTGCCGACGAGTGCTTCCACGTCGCCCATCAGGACCGCTCGGCGTGGTCGTTCCTGGTCGAGATCAGGCCATTCCACGAGCCGTGGTAGCAGACGTTTCAATCGGGCGCGCCCGTTCCGGTTTCCTGGAACGAGCCGCCCGCGTCGTGACGCATATTGCGATGAGTTACTTCTGGATGCAGGTGTCGGCCGTGTCCTTGGTGCATTCGTCGAGGCCGGTGAACACCGGATCGTCGACCTTCTTGCCTTCGATCAGGTCGATCATCACGCGTCGGCGCCTTGTAGCCCATCTCGAACGGCCGCTGGCCGACGAGCGCCGTCGACGAGGCCTTCCTTGGCGATCGCGACTTCGTCGCCGATGGTGTCGGCGGCGACGATGACGAAGCTGCTTGGCCGGCGATCTGCGCCTTGTAGCGGATCGGTCAGCTGGCGATAGGGCTGCGGCGCGCCGAACAGCGGCCAGCCGCCCATCGATCACGAACGCATCGAGCTTCGGGTTGGCGGTGAGGATGTCGGTCATCGCCTGCACGCCCTTGGCGCCGTCGTCGTTGGTGAACACCGGGCAGCCCGGCGACTTCGGTCCAGCCGCCTTCACCCTTCAAGCGCTGCGAGGCCCTTCTGGCCCGATCAGCGCGTCGCGCGATGCCCTGCGCGCGGCGCAGGATGTTGTCGGCGGCGGCGTTGCCTTCGATGGTGCAGACCGTGCCGCCGTTCGGCTTCGCCTTCTTGATGTATTCGCCGAGCTTGAAGCCCATCAGGTAGTTGTCGGTGCCGAGATAGGTCTTGCGCAGCGCCGGCATCTTCCTTGGTGAGGTCGGCGTCGACGGTCATGACCGGGATCTTCGGATTGGCGGCCTTGATCGTGTTGGCGATCAAGCGGCGCGTTCGACGGCGAGATCGCCATCGCCGCAGTGTCGGACTTGCCGAGCATGTCCTGGACGATCTGCGCTTCGCCGGCTTCGTCCGAGGTCGACGCCGGGCCGGTGTAGAAGCAGTTATAGTCGCGAGCTGGCGTTCTCCTTGTTCCACTTCTCGCAGCCCTGATGGATGGCTTCGAAGAACGGATTGTCGAGGCCCTTCACGACGATGACGAGCTGCTTCTTCTGCGCCAGCGCGGGCCCAGCCGCGACACAGCCGCTGCCGCAGCGAGCATTGCCAGCAGTGCCTTCTTCATCTGCTGCATTTGTCCTCCCATATCGCCGCGGATGACAGAGTTCGTTTCGCGAGCCCGCGTGCTGTCATATCGTGAGCATCTGGAGAAAACACTTTGGCCGCGGCCGCCAAGACGCGCCAATCGACTTCTCTGCGCCCGAATCGATCAGTCAACACACGCGTTCGGGTGGAAATATGACAGCGCGTTCGTTGGTGCGGCTGCACCAGCCGGAAATGCTATTTGTCGTAACGGCTGCGCGTATCCGACAGGCTTGCCGCTGATTGACGTGCCTGTTGACGCTGTAATTCAATGCTATCGCTGCTTCGGACGGCTGCGAGCGACGGCCGCAACGCCGACATCGCGTCGGCAGCATCGGTCGTGTGCGTGAGTCATGGCGGTGGCGGTTCTCGAACTCGACAATATTTCGAAGCACTTTCGGCGCCATCCAGGCGCTCAACGACGTGTCGCTGTCGCTCGAGCCCGGCCAGGTGGTCGGCCTGATGGGCGACAACGGCGCCGGCAAGTCGACGCTGGTGAAGATCATCGCCGGCAACTTTCGTCCGAGCCACGGCGCCATGCGGATGGAGGGACGCGAGCTGCAGCATGCACCGGCCGATCGAGGCGCGGCAGCACGGCATCGAGATCGTCCACCAGGACCTCGCGCTGTGCGACAACCTGACGCGCCGCCGCCAATGTCTTCCTCGGCCGCGAGATGCGCAGCGCGGCGTTGGCCCGTTCAGGGTTCTCGACTACGCCGCGATGTACGCGCGCGCCGGGCAGATTTTCGCCGAGCTGAAGTCGGAGACGCGGCCGCGCGACCTCGTCCGCAGATGTCCGGCGGCCAGCGCCAGGCGGTGGCGATCGCCCGCACGCGAATGCTGCCGACGCCAAGATCGTGCTGATGGACGAGCCGACCGCCGCGATCTCGGTGCGGCAGGTCGCCGAGGTGCTGAACCTGATCCAGCAGCTGCGCGACCGCGGCATCGCCATCGTGCTGATCAGCCACCGCATGCCCGACGTCTTCGCCGTCGCCGACCGCATCGTCGTGCTGCGCCGCGGCCGCAAGGTCGCCGACAAGCGATCGCGGCAAGTTCGCCGGAGGAAGTGACCGGGCTGATCACCGGCGCGATCGAGCAGCGTTTGATTTCAGGCGTTGTCAGCCGACGCACAGCACGATGAAGGATCGACGATGGCACTCGACGATTGACGCAGCCGATCGAACAGCAAGCAGCAATCCTTGCTGTCATGGCTGATTCGCAGCCAGGCGTTCTGGGTGTTCGTCGCGGTCATCGCTCGCCTGCGTGTTCCTGTCGTTCGCCACCAACTCCTTCGCGACCTCGAACAACCTCTTCAACATCACCCGCAATTTCACCTTCGTCGCCATCGTCGCGCTCGGCATGACGATCGTGATCATCACCGGCGGCATCGATCTGTCGGTCGGCTCGGTGCTCGTGCCTGTGCAGCATGGTCCTCGCCGTCGTCATGCATGCCGGCTACAGCATCGAGGTCGGCATCGCCGCTTCGCTCGGCACCGCGCTCGCTGATCGGCGCCTTCAACGGCGTGCTGATCGCCTATCTCGGCATGCCGCCCTTCGTGGTCACGCTCGGCATGCTGTCGATCGCGCGCAGCCTGGCGATGGTCGCCTCCAACAACACCGTCGTCTTCCAGTTCGGGCCCGACCACGACAAGCTGCTGTCGCTCGGCGGCGGCGCGCTGCTGTTCGGCATCGCCAATCCCGTGCATCTACATGATCGTGCTGGCGCTGCATCACCGGCTTCGTGCTGCGCTGGACCCGGTTCGGCCGCTACGTCTTCGCCATCGGCGGCAACGAGCACGCCGCGATGGTCGACCGGCGTGCCGGTCCGCCGGATCAAGGTCGCGGTCTACATGATCTCGGCGCTGTCGGCCGGCATTGCCGGCATCATCGAGACCGGCTGGCTCGGCGCGGTCACCACCAATCTCGGCTCCGGCATGGAGCTGCAGGTGATCGCCGCGGCCGTCATCGGCGGCGCCAATCTCGCCGGCGGCGTCGGCACCGCGTTCGGCGCGCTGGTCGGCTCGGCGCTGATCGAAGTGATCCGCAACAGCCTCGGCCTGCTCGGCATCAGCGCGTTCTGGCAGGGCACCTTCGTCGGCTGCTTCATCATCATCGCCGCCGCCTTCGACCGTATCCGGAACCTGCGGGCGCCGGACTAGCGCGCGCCCGGATCAGCTCGCCGCGAGATACAGCAGGTGGCCGCCGTTGACGACCAGAAACACCGCAAAGCCGCCGGCAAGGATTCTCTGACGGCAGCCGGTGCGCAACCGCGACGCCGAAACGCACGGTCACAAGGGTCCCGATCACCAACGCGGCCAGTGCGGGGAGGTTGACGTAACCCAGCATCCATTGCCCGAGCGGTACGCTGTGGCCTTCCCACGCATAGCCCAGCGCTCCCGCAATGCTGACGGGCAAGCCAATTGCCGCCGACGTGCCGATCGCCTGCTTCGGCTCCATGCCGCTCGCGGTGAAATACGGCGTGAACAGCGTGCCGCCGCCAATGCCGGCGAGCGCGGCGACTGTGCCGAATGCGAAGCTGCACAGCTTCAGCGCCATATCCTTCTGCGCCACCAGCTGGAACGCGCCGAGCCGCGAGACATCCACCACCATCAGAACGGCCGCGAACAGCTGAAAGCCGCCGATGAAGATGAGCAGCGGCGTTCGCGCCGAGCCGGCTGCGATCACGCTGCCGAACACGACACCGAAGATGACCCAGGGCGCCGCGCGGCGGACCACCTCGAGCGAGGCGCTGCCGCGTTTGTAATGGCCGTAGGCGCTTTGCGCCGCCGAGAACACGATGGCCGCGAGCGAGGTGCCGAGCGCCATCGCCACCACGTGCTGGGCCGCAAAGCCGGTCGCGGTGAAGACCGAAACCAGCACCGGCACCATGATCAGGCCGCCGCCGATGCCGAACAGCCCGGCCAGAAATCCGGCCACGAGGCCGCTCAACGCAAACACCGCAAAAGTGAGTTCGCCGCTCATTCTGCCCTCGCATTTTTTGATAGCGATGCGCGGCAAGGACACTCGGCACGTCAAATGATCGCCGGGAGACACGCCGAAGATCTTTTCCGCATTTCGAATGCGAGTTGGTAGTTGGCGGAGGGGTCGGCGCTTGTGAGCCGGCTCACAAGGCGCCGCGAATTTCACCGGGCAGCAGTGCCACCTGCGCCCGGTGATGTGGATGTGACCCGCGCCCCCGGCGAGGTTCGGCCCCGCCGCGGTTAAGGATTTGCGGGGAAAATCAACAATTTGAGCGGAGTTATGCGGACAAAATCGACCCGTTTAACTTGCGTCGCAAAGCGCCTTCCTTTATCCCCGGGGCGACGCCCCGTGAGCGCGGCGAACCGGCTGTGAGGCCTGGTTTGGCCGCCCGGGATATCAGGGAAAAGCATTTCAAGATGGCGAATGTCGTTGTCGTCGGCGCCCAGTGGGGTGACGAGGGAAAAGGCAAGATTGTCGACTGGTTGTCGGAGCAGGCAGACATCGTCGTCCGCTTCCAGGGCGGGCATAATGCCGGCCATACCCTCGTCATCGACGGCAACACCTACAAGCTCGCGCTGCTGCCGTCGGGCGTGCTGCGCCCGTCAAAGCTGTCGGTGATCGGCAACGGCGTCGTGTTCGATGCCCAGGCGTTCCTGGACGAAGTCGATCGCTTGCGCTCCCAGAAGGTCGCCGTCAGTCCGGACAATCTGCGGGTCGCCGAGAACGTCACGCTGATTCTCGGCCTGCACCGTGAGCTCGATTCGCTGCGCGAAACGTCGAGCGAAGCGTCGAACACGCTGACGGCGATCGGCACCACCCGGCGCGGCATCGGGCCGGCCTATGAGGACAAGGTTGGCCGCCGCGCCATCCGGCTGATGGACCTTGCCGATCTCGATTCGCTGCCGCGCAAGATCGACCGTCTCTTGACGCACCACAATGCACTTCGCCGCGGCATGCGGCTCGAGGAGGTCGATGGCGACGCCCTGTTTCGGGAACTCAAGGAGCTCGCGCCGCGCGTGCTGCCTTATGCCGAGACCGTCTGGAGCCTGCTCGACGCCAAGCGGCGGGAGGGCAAGCGCATTCTGTTCGAGGGTGCGCAGGGCGCGCTGCTCGACATCGACCACGGCACCTACCCTTATGTCACCTCCTCCAACACGGTGGCGGCGCAGGCCGCGACCGGCTCCGGCCTCGGTCCCGGCGCGGTCGGCTATGTATTGGGGATCTGCAAGGCCTACACCACCCGGGTCGGGCTCGGGCCGTTCCCGACCGAGCTGACCAACGAGATCGGCGAGGAAATCGGCCGCCGCGGCAAGGAGTTCGGCGTCAATACCGGGCGCAAGCGGCGCTGCGGCTGGTTCGATGCCGTGCTGGTACGGCAAACCGCGCGGACCTCGGGGATGAACGGGCTGGCCCTGACCAAGCTCGACATCCTGGACGGGTTTGACGAGATCGAGGTCTGCGTCGGCTACGAGCTCGACGGCAAGCCGATCGACCATCTGCCGGCCGGCGAGGGTGCGCAGGCCCGCATCAAGCCGATCTACGAGACGATCGAAGGCTGGAAGGAACCAACCGCCAATGCGCGGTCGTGGGCCGACCTGCCGGCCCAGGCGATCAAGTATGTACGACTGGTTGAAGAATTGGTTGGTTGCCCGATTGCCCTGCTTTCCACCAGCCCCGAACGCGAAGATACTATCCTAGTGCAGAATCCGTTCGAGGCATGAGCGCTGCACTTGATCGAGGCCGCTGAAAACAGATCCTGATGGCTGATTACTACCCGCTGATTGCGCGTGCTGTTGCCGGGCTGGATGCCAGCGCCACCGGTGAGCAGCGGCGTGCGCTCTACGAGCGGGCGCGCACCGCGCTGATTGCGCAGCTGCGCGGCGTCACGCCGCCCTTGAGTGAGAGTGAGATCACGCGCGAGCGGCTGACGCTCGAGGAGGCGATCCGCAAAGTGGAGCAGGAGGCGGCGCAGCGGGCACGTGGCGCGCGCGCTGACGCCTTCGTGCGGCGGGGCGGCGATGGCCCGAAGGGCGCTGCCGCGCCGGCCGCCGACCGGCCCGCAACTCGTACAGACCGCGAGAGGTCGCGACCGATTCCGGAGCGCGATGATGGGCCGATGATCCGGCCGCGCTCGCCCGAGAGCCGCGATCTCGATTGGGACGAATCGCCGGCCGAGCCGGCACGGTCCGAGCCGCCGCCGACGCCACCTCGGGCCGAGCCTCCGCAAGCGCGTGGCGAACGCAGTGCGCCGCTGCGCCGTTCGGATCGGCAGGGCGCGCAGCCGCCAACTCAGCCGCGCGACCAGAACGGCACGCGCGGCTTTCGTGATGTTGTTGCCGATGCCGACGACCTTGGTGGTGCCGCGGTCGAGGCCAATCGCGCCGCGCGCCGCACCTTTGCCAACGTACCGTCGCCGTCGGCCGAGTTCGATCGGCTTGAGCCGACGCTCGAGGATCGGGCTGCGGAACAGTTGCAGGGCGGGTCCTACAATTTCGATGCACCCGGAGCGCTGCCACCGGTGCCGCAGCAACGCGGTCGCCCGCCGCGCCCGCTGCCGGATCAGCATCGCGGCGCCGGCGAACCGCGTCGCAAACCACCCGCCGTCATGCGGAGCATTCCTGTCGGCCGCTTGCTGATGGCCGGCCTCGTCCTGATCGTCGCCGGCTTCGTGATCTGGCAGTGGCAGAACATCCGCGGTCTCACCCGCGATCTGTTGTCGTCGGCACAGCAGCAGCAGCAGGCCCAGCCGAAGGCCGCCGACACGCCGCAGGACAAGCCGAAGATTGCCGATCGCGTCGGCCAGCCAGGACCCCAGGCGCCGGTGGCGCAGCGCGTCGTGCTCTATGACGAGGACCCGGGCGATCCGCAGGGCAAGCAATATGTCGGGCAGGTGGTGTGGCATACCGACCAGGTCGGCGGCACCAACGGCCAGCCGTCCGATATCGCGATCCGCGCCGACATCGACATCCCCGATCGCAAATTCAAGATGACGTTCCTGATCCGCCGCAACAACAATTCCTCGCTGCCGGCGAGTCATACCGCGGAATTGACCTTCATCCTGCCGCCGGACTTCGCCGGCGGCGCGATCGACAACGTGCCGGGCATCCTGATGAAGTCGAACGAGCAGGCGCGCGGCACGCCACTCGCAGGTCTCGCGGTCAAGGTCACCGACGGCTTCTTCCTGGTCGGTCTGTCCAATGTCGACGCCGATCGCAGCCGCAACATCCAGCTGCTGAAGGAGCGGTCCTGGTTCGACATCCCGCTGGTCTATACCAACAAGCGCCGCGCCATCATCGCGATGGAAAAGGGCGAGCCGGGGGAGCGCGCTTTCAACGACGCGTTCGCGGCGTGGGGACAGTAGGCGTCATCCCTTAGTCTGCGGTCCGGTCGTCCACGCTGCGTTGACGGACGGCCCGATCTGTAATCTGCTTCCCCCAAAGAAAAGCGTCATCGGGGGAACGTCATGGTCTACGTACGCTCGCTTTTCGGCGGCTTTGTCGCCTTGGCTTTGCTCGGCATCGCGCCGTCGGTTGCACAGGAGACCGTCAAGGTCGGCCTGCTGGTGCCGCTGAGCGGGCCGTTCACGCCGACCGGCAAGCAGATGGTCGCCGGCGCCAAGCTCTATATGCAACAGAACGGTGACACCGTTGCCGGCAAGAAGATCGAACTGATCGTCAAGGACGACGCCGGCAATCCCGACA
This sequence comes from uncultured Alphaproteobacteria bacterium, assembly GCA_963763485.1. Classification (GTDB taxonomy): domain Bacteria; phylum Pseudomonadota; class Alphaproteobacteria; order Rhizobiales; family Xanthobacteraceae; genus CAWCKS01. Next base: position 412,313 of record CAVXOW010000007.1, read on the forward strand.
ACACCAAGCGCCTCGCGCAGGAGTTGATCGTCAACGACAAGGTCGCGGTGCTTGCCGGGTTTGCACTGACGCCCGGCGCGTTTGCCGTCGCGCCGCTCGCGACCGAAGCGAAGGTGCCTGAGATTTCGATGCTGGCGGCCGCGGCTCCGGTGACCGAGCGTTCGCCCTTCATTATCCGCGCCAGCTTCTCGGTGCCGCAGTCGATCACCCCGCTCGCCGATTGGGCGGCCAAGAACGGCATCAAGACCGTCGTCTCCGTGGTGTCTGATTACGCGCCCGGCATCGAGGTCGAGACCAATTTCAAGCAGCGCTTCGAGGCGGCCGGCGGCAAGGTGCTCGACGCCTTGCGCGTGCCGCTATCGTCGAACGATTTTGCGCCGCCGCTGCAGCGTGTCGCCGACACCAAACCGGACGCGCTGATGGTGTTCGTGCCGGCGAGCATCGGCACCATCTTCCTGCGCCAGCTGGTCGAGCGCGGGCTCGACAAGTCGGGCCTCAAGATCATCGCCGATGGCAGCCTGACCGAAGACGACATCATCAACCAGATCGGCGATGCCGCGCTCGGCATCATCACCTCGCAGCCCTATTCGGCCGCACATGACAGTCCGGAGAACAAGGCGTTCGTCGCAGCGTTCAAACAAGCCAACGGGATGCGCCCGAACTTCGTCGCCGTGCACGGCTATGACGGCATGCGCCTCGTCTATGAGGCGCTGAAGAAGACAGGTGGCGGGAGTGACGGCGGAAAGCTGATTGACGCGATGAAAGGCTTGAGCTGGGTGTCACCGCGCGGCCCGGTCTCGATCGATCCGGCGACGCGCGAGATGACGCAGAACGTCTATATCCGCAAGGTCGAGAAGAAGGACGGCGAGCTTTATAATGTCGAGTTCGAGACGATCGCCAATGTGAAGGGGAAGTAGGTTTCCAGCGCGCCTATCCTGCCCGAAAGAGAAGGCAACATGCACCGTTCGCTCCCTCCATTCCGCGCCGACCATGTCGGTTCGCTCCTGCGCTCGCCGCGGTTGAAGGACGCGCGTACCAAACATGCCGCTGGCAGCCTGTCGAAAGCCGAGCTCACGGCGATCGAAAACGACGAGATCAAGACGATCATCGCAAGGCAGGAGGCCGATCGGTCTCGCCAGCATCACCGACGGCGAGTTCCGCCGCGCCTACTGGCATTTCGATTTTCTGTCCGGTCTCGACGGCGTCGAGATGGTGGAGGCGGAAGGCATCAAGTTCGCTGGCGTGACGTCGAAGGCCGAGGCGCCGTTCGTGAAGGGCAAGCTCGGCTCAAGGAGCCATCCGCAAGTCGCGCATTTCGCATTTCTGAAGGCGAACACGACGCGCACGCCAAAAATGACGATCCCGAGCCCGTCGATGCTGCACTATCGCGGCGGGCGGAAGATGATCGATCGAACTGTTTATCCGACGATGGAGGAGTTCTATAGCGATCTCGGCCAGGCCTATAAGCAGGTGGTCGGCCAATTCTACGCCGCCGGCTGCCGCTATCTGCAGCTCGACGACTGCAGCTTCGCCTATCTCTGCGACGCGGAGCAACGCAGGATGCTGGCCGACCGCGGCGACGATCCGGACAAGCAGGCCGACATCTATGCCGGCATGATCAATGCCGCGCTCGACGGCCGGCCGAAGGACCTCGTGGTCTCGACACATGTGTGTCGCGGCAACTTCCGCTCGACCTTCATCGCATCGGGCGGCTACGAGCCGATCGCTGATCTTCTGTTCAACAAGGTCAATGTCGACGCCTATTTCCTCGAATGGGATTCCGACCGCGCCGGCGGGTTTGAGCCGCTGCGCTTCCTGCCGAAGCACAAGACCGTGGTGCTCGGTCTGATCACCTCGAAGACCGGGACCATCGAGAACAGGGATTTCGTGAAGCGGCGCATCGACGAGGCGACGAAGTATGTCTCGCTCGACCAGCTGTGCCTGTCGCCACAATGCGGCTTTGCCTCGACCGAGGAAGGCAACGTGCTTGCCGAGGACGACCAGTGGGCCAAGCTGCGGCTAGTTGTCGAGTTGGCCGACGAGGTGTGGGCGAGGTAGGCTGGCTTGGCGTTGATAACGGGAGGGATGATGATGGCGACCATGTTCGTGAGACATACGGTCTCGGACTACAAGGTGTGGCGCAAGGCTTATGATGATTTCGCGCCGGTTCAGAAGGCGAAGGGCGTCACCGCACAGGAGGTCTACCGCGCCCACGACAATCCGAACGACATCACGGTGACGCACGAATTCGCATCGATCGCCGCCGCGCAGGCGTTTGCAGCGAGCAATGAACTGAAGAACGCGATGGGTGGCGCCGGTGTCGTCGGTGCGCCGGCCATCTGGTTCACCAACAAGGCGTAGGAACTTCGTCGGGCCTATTCGAGCGTTACCGCGATGACGCCGGCACCGATCATGCCGAGCGCCTTCGCGGCACTTATCGACACATCGATGATGCGTCCGTGCTTGAACGGACCGCGATCGGTGACCCGGCACTGAACCGACTTATTGCCGTGAATGACCTTGACCATTGTGCCCAATGGCCGCGTGCGGTGCGCGCAGGTCATCTGTCCGGTGGCGGTGCCGGCGTAGTATGACGCAAGCCCACGCTCACCGGCATCAGCCGCGCCGCTCAGCGCAGCCAGTCCCAACGCCAACCCAATACGAATCATGTGGCCGTCCCGCCCCTGGGGGCTGGACTTGCAATGCGGGGAACGCGTGTTCGTTCCGTGGCAAGCGAAGGGCGTCACACAGTGCACCGTTGCGCTCTGCGCAGTGGCGATGTGTCCGTGCCGCAAGCGCTGTGCAAGCCGCTGCGTTTGTGCAACTCTTTCAGTTCCACGACACTTTTGCGCGATTTGTAGCGATCGCCCCATCTACGGAACCGACGATGCCCATCACCCTCGACCCCTCCGCCGCCGCAGTGATCAAAGCCTTTCGCGACGCCGGCCGTCCACCGCTCGACACGCTGTTACCCGTTGACGCGCGCGCGGCGTCCGCACTCGGCCGCCCGATCGTGCAGCCTGATCCGCGCGAGATGAAGCGCGTCGAGAATCTCGATGCACCGTCGCCGGACGGTCCGATCCCGCTGCGCATCTACACACCGAACAGCGCGCCGGCCAACGCCGCCGGGTTCGTGTTCTATCATGGCGGCGGCTGGACCATCGGCGACCTCGACGGCTACGACGTGCTGTGCCGCCAGATCGCCGACGAGTCAGGACTGGTCGTTGTCTCGGTCGATTATCGCCTGGCGCCCGAGCACAAATTCCCGGCGGCCGTCGTTGATGCGATTGCCGCGACCGAGTGGATCGCTGCCAACGCCGCGAAGCTCGGCTTCGACCCGGCAAGAATGTTCGTTGGCGGCGACAGCGCCGGCGGCAATCTTGCCGCCGTCGTCTCGATCAACGCGCGTGATAACGGTGGACCGAAGATCGCAGGCCAGGTGCTGATCTATCCGGGCATCGATGGCCGCATGAGCCACGCTTCGCACCGTGATCCGGAAACCAGCGTGCTGCTGACCCACGCGATGACCAGGTATTTCTACGGCCACTACCTGAACGGTCCGGCCGAGGCCGACGACTGGCGCGTCTCGCCGGCACGCGTGAACGATCTGTCGCGGCTGCCGGAAGCCTTCGTCATCACTGCGCGCGCCGATCCGCTCTACGATGAGGGCGAGGAATACTCGCAGCGCTTGCGCGATGCCGGCGTCAAGGTGACCCACACGAGCTATGCCGGCCAGTTCCACGGCTTCATCACCATGGGCCGCCTGATCCCGCAAGCCAATCAGCTGGTCAGCGAGATCAGTCTCTGGCTGAAGCAGCGTGCGTGATGTCTTGCTCCTCGGTGCCGTTGCAAGGAGCGGTCCGATGCGATCGATGATCGCGCTTGTCCTGTTGGGGTGTGCGTTTGGCCTGTCGGCCCAAGCGCTCGCCCAGGATGTGCCGGGCATCGAGAACTGCATGGCGGAGAAGCCGATCGAGCGGCGCACCGGCTGCCTGCAGAGCAACATCAATTTTCTGAAAACGCAAATCACGGCCGAAGTCGGCAAGGCAAAAGCCGAGGCGCAGGCAAAGCTCGATGATGCTGCAAAGCAGATCGACGCGCTGAAGCAGTTGGTCGCAGGATTGCAGGCGCAGCTCAAGCAGGTGCAAGCTGACCTCGCGGACACCAAGGCCAAGGCTTCCAAGCCACCGTCGAAGTAGCCGGTCGCACGTGCGCGCGGGGGTCGCTGCGGCTACGGCAACGCCGTCAACCCGCTGCTGGCATGAGCCGGTCGCTCGACCACCCGGCCCCGCTCCGCGACGTCTTCCGCCAGAATTTTTAGAACCCTGACCCGCAAATGTATGCCGTGCACAGGGACAAAACGCGCGTTGCGGCGTCGCCAAAACAAGTTACGATTCGCAATCGATTTTTCAAAAAGCTGATTGGGGGTGTCTTTTGGCTGGACGCGTCACCATTATTCTCGGAGCTATCCTGATCATGATTGCCGCCGCGTGCCCGGCATCGGCGCAGGTGCCGCCGGGCAGCTATCTGCGCTCATGCACGAACATTCAATTCGACGGGTTGACGCTGTCGGCCCTTTGCGCGGGACCAGGGGGACAGAGCTTCCCGACGCGGCTCGCGGCCGCGAACTGCCAAGGCGATATTGCCAACATCAACGGCCAACTGACCTGTGCGGTCGGCGGTGGCCGGCCGTATGGCGGTCCTCCGCCGCAGTATGGTGGTGGTCCTCCGCCGCAGTACGGCTACCCGCCGCCGCGGCCGGACTATGGCGGGCCGCCGCCGTATGGTCGGCGGTACGGTCGCGATGATGACGATGGCGGCGGCTTTGCCTTGCCAGGCGGCTCGTGGCGTCGCAGCTGCGGCAATCCGGTGATGCGCGGGCCGATCCTGTTCGCCGAGTGCCAACGCGGGGACGGTCGAATTCAACAGGCTCGCGCCGACATCCGGGTTTGCAGGCGCTTTGCCAACATCAACGGCCAGCTCGCCTGCGAGTAACTGATGCCGGCGCAAACGGTGGCGTCAGCGTCGTCGTCACGCGGCGCGGTGCGCGGTGGAACTGTGATGCGCATCGGCATACTGCGCGTTGTATCTGCCGACGCCGATCATGAAGGTGGCGAGTGCAAGCGCGGCGATGACGATCAGGGCTTTGGTGACTTTCATAGCGGTCTCCTGTGACAGAAACTCTATGATGGCGGTGCGGCCTTCGGCGTGACCGGGATCACTGAGCCGCCGGAGACGTCGAAACGGTTCCCGGGATTGGATTCCGCCAAAAAGATTATGCCCAGCGGGGCATGATCCGGAAAGGCCTGCCCTCGGGCTTGACCCGATGGGTGGGTACCGGTTTTCCGAAAAGGTCATGCCCGGCTTAACGGCCGGGCATTAGTCAACTTCGACAGAACAACGCGATCAGACGTGCGCGGGTTCCCGCAGCTTCGCAGCCGCGGCGTCCTGGCGGGCGATCTCGCTCTTGACCGCGGCCTGCACCTTCTCAAAGGCGCGGACCTCGATCTGGCGGACGCGCTCGCGCGACACGCCGAACTCGGCGGCAAGATCTTCCAGCGTCATCGGATCCTCTGCGAGGCGACGCGCCTCGAAGATGCGCCGTTCACGCGGGTTGAGCACGCTCATCGCGCCGGTCAGGGCCTCGTGGCGATGATCGTACTCTTCGCCCTCGGCCATGCGGGTTTCCTGGTTCGGCGTGGTGTCGACGAGCCAGTCCTGCCATTCGCCGGGATCGCCGTCATCGCGGATCGGGGAGTTCAGCGAGGCGTCGCCGCCGAGCCGGCGGTTCATCTCGATGACGTCCTGCTCGGTGACACCGAGCCGCTTGGCGATGATCTTCACCTGATCCGGGCGCATGTCGCCTTCGTCGAGTGCCGAGATCTTGCTCTTCGCCTTGCGCAGGTTGAAGAACAGCTTCTTCTGGTTCGCGGTGGTTCCCATTTTCACGAGCGACCACGAGCGCAGGATGTATTCTTGAATCGAGGCCTTGATCCACCACATGGCGTAGGTGGCAAGCCGAAAACCCTTCTCGGGTTCGAAGCGCTTCACCGCCTGCATCAGGCCGACGTTGCCTTCGGAAACAACCTCGGAGATCGGCAGGCCATAGCCGCGATAGCCCATCGCGATCTTGGCGACGAGGCGAAGGTGGCTGGTGACGAGTTTGTGAGCCGCGTCCCGATCGTCATGCTCACGCCAGCGCTTGGCGAGCATGTACTCTTCTTGCGGTTCCAGCATCGGGAACTTGCGGATTTCGGAAAGGTACCGGGCGAGACCGGATTCGGCGGTCAGGACCGGCAGGGCAGCAGTGCGGGCCATTTAAGAGCCCTCCAATAGTTCAGGTCCCCGATAGCGGCGGACCAGGCAGCGCTTGGCTTTGTCAAAGCCCAAGTCGCTGCGAAGTTTCGTGCGCTGGGACATCTCCAACGCAAGTGCAGCATACACGAAAGAATATGTCTTGGGGAAGGATTCGATGCCGTCACGTTGCCGTGACGCCGATTAAAGTATTGTAATATTGAAGCTTTTCAAGACCCCCTGCGACATCCGGTCACCTATGTTGACCCTTCAGAGCTGCCCGCAGCCGGGCCAGATCCTCGGGCCAATCGGTCTCGAATTCGAGGATTTCCCCGGTTTCGGGGTGTTCCAGGACCAGGCGGTAGGCGTGCAGGGCCTGCCGGCCGAATTCGGGCGAGCTCGGCCTGGGCGGCCTCGGACAGCTGGCTCGCCTTGGTCTTGAAGCCGGCGCCGTAGGTCGCGTCGCCGAGCAGCGGGTGGCCGATGTGGCTCATGTGGACGCGGATCTGGTGGGTGCGGCCGGTCTCCAATTCGAGCGCAAGGCTCGACGCCACCGGCTTGCCGTCGCGGCCCGCAAAGGTCTCGAGCCGGCGCCAGTGCGTGAGCGCGACGCGGCCTTGCGTACGCACCGCCATCTTCTCGCGCGCGGTGGCGTGGCGGCCGATCGGCTGGTCCACCGTTCCTGACGGCATCGTCGGCGCGCCCCAGCAGATCGCGAGATAGCCGCGGCGCAGCGCGCCGGTGCGGCCGTGATCGGCAAACTGCTTTGTGAGCGACTGATGCGCGCGGTCGGTCTTCGCCACGACGAGCAGGCCGGACGTGTCCTTGTCGAGCCGATGCACGATGCCGGGCCGCCTGACGCCGCCGATGCCCGACAGGCTCGCGCCGCAATGGGCGATCAGCGCATTCACCAATGTGCCGCTGTCGTGGCCCGCGGCAGGATGCACCACGAGCCCGGGCGGCTTGTTGATGACGATGATGGCGTCGTCCTCGTAGACGACGTCGAGCGGGATGTTCTCGCCAGCGGGTTCCGCCGGCTGCGGCGGCGGCACGCCGACGGTGATGGTGTCGCCGGCGCCGACATGGAACGCCGGATCGGTGATCGCGCTATCAGCCGACGCGCACCTGGCCGTCGAGGATCAGCGCCTTCAGCCGCGAGCGCGACAGCTCCGGAATCTTCCTTGCCAGCACGCGGTCGAGCCGCTCGCCGGCGTCTTCCGCGGCGATCTCGATGTGAACGGTCCGGCCGTCGGTCATCGCTTCACTCCGTTGCGCGGCTGTGATACGCGATCGCGACGAAACAGGAAATTTGCATGACAAGACGCAAATTCTTTTTGGGCGCCGCCGCGGCGGCGCTCGCGCCATATTCGGCTTTCGCTGCCGCGCCGGATCTTCGCACCATCGCGCGCGACGGCTATCTCTACGTGCTGCCGCTGCTCGAGATGGCGGCGACGCGGGCGCGGCTGCTCGCCAACGGCGCGTCGCAGAACACGATCTATTCCCGCCGCAACCTGGCCGACGCGTCGAGCCGCGCGGTGACCTCGCCGAACAACGACACGCTGTATTCGGTCGCCTGGCTCGACCTCACCGCGGGTCCGGTCACCGCCATTTTGCCCGACGTCGGCCAGCGCTATGTCTCGCTGCAGCTGATGGACATGTACACCAACAATTTCGCGGTGCTCGGCACGCGCACCACCGGCTCCGCGGCCGCGAAATTCACCATCGTCGGTCCGAACGATGCGATCGCCGCATCCGACCGCAACGTGCTGCGCGCGCCGACGCCGCATGTCTGGGCGCTCGCCCGCGTGCTGGTCGACGGGCCCGATGATCTCGACGCCGCGCGCGCGGTGCAAGCCGGCATCTTGATCGAGGGGTCGAAGGTCGCGGGCAGGCCGCTGCCTTCGACCGCCGCCGCGGTGGCGCAGGACGCCAAGTGGCAGGACGTGTTTGCCGAGGCCAACCGGCTGCTCGCCGAGGAACGTCCGCCGGTCACCGATCTTGCGATGCTCCAGCGCATCGCGCCGCTCGGCGTCGGCCCCGATGCCACGTTCAATCCCGACGCTTTCTCCGATGCCGACCGCGAGGCGATCGCCGCCGGCGTCGCCGACGCGCGCGCGCTGGTGATCGACCCGCGCAACCGCGGCCAGGCGGTGCAGGGCTGGTACTATCCCGGCCCGACGCTCGGCATCTGGGGCCAGGATTACGGCGCGCGCGCCGTGGTCGCACGCACCGGCCTTGCCGCGCTGCCGCGCGACGAGGCGATGTACATGCGCCCGGAAGGCACCGACGGCAACGCGCTCTACGATGGCCGCAAGATGTGGCGGATTCATTTTGCTCCGGGTCAGCTGCCGCCGGTCAGCGGTTTCTGGTCGCTCACCATGTACGAGCGGACTGCGGACGGCCAGTCGTTTTTCACCGAGAACGCCTTGAAGCGTTACGCCATCGGCAACCGCACGCCGGGGCTGAAGACCAACGACGACGGCACGCTCGACATCTGGATCGGCCACGACGATCCGGGCGCCGAGCGGCAGGCCAACTGGCTGCCGGCGCCGGCAGGATCCTTCACGATGACGCTGCGGGCCTACCTGCCGGCACGCAGCCTGCTCAATGGCGACTACAAGCTGCCGCCGATGACGCCGGCCGGTTGATTTACCCTGCGCCGAGAGTGGCCATGCGAAGGCTTGCCTTCGCATGCGGCTTCGTGGGACTGATGCCGCATGCGGCTGCCATGCAGACGCCGAGAGCAAAATGACCGACAAAGTCACCGATCCCGCCAACGCCGAAATGAGCCCGGAACAGGCCGCGCTGCTGGCAAGGCGCGTTCGGCTGATGATGGTGATCGCCGGATTGACCACCGCGATCGGCATGGCCGCGATCCTGATCACGATCGGCTACCGGCTCTATCGCGGCGAGGGTTCTTCGACGCCGGTCAGCGAGATCACCGCCACGCTGCCGAAGGGCGCGCGCATCACCTCGACCGCGGTCTCGGCCGATCGCGTCGTGGTCACCGTCGAGACCCCGGCCGGCCTCGAGATCCGCACCTTTGATGCGCGCACGCTGAAGCTGACGGGACGGCTTCGGTTTGCGACGGAGCCGTGAGGGACGCTGCGCTCCGGCCCGTCAACGCCACGGTGTCATGAGCGCGGGCTCGTCCCGACCATCGTCGCTTAGGATCGCGTGGCAGCGGCCTGATCGCGGTCATCGGGACAAGCGCGCTGACTCGAACGGCTATGTCGAGCGATGCAGGACTTCACCCCGCCTGCTGGATGATCTTTTCCTTCGCCAGCTCCGCCAGCTTCGTATCGCCGTAGCCGAGCTTCTTCTTGAGCACGTCGTTGGTGTTCTGGCCGAGCAGCGGCGGCGCGCGGTAGTCGGTGATCGGCGTCTCGGAAAACGTCAGCGCGTTGCGGATCAGCGAGAGGTCGTCGCGCAAGGGATGCTTGACCTTCACCTCCATGCCGCGGAGCTTGACCTGCTCGTCGTCGAACACCTGCTTGAAGTCGTTGATCGGGCCGGCCGGCACGCCGACCCGCTCGAGCTCGTCGAGCCAGTATTTTGCCGGTTTGGTGATGAACAGGTCTTCCAGGATCTTCATCAGCTCGTTGCGGTGCACGACGCGGTCGTTGTTCTTCACGAAGCGCGGGTCCTTGGCGAGCTCGGGATGGCCGAGCACGCCGCAGCATTTCTCGAACTGCGAGTCGTTGCCGACCACCAGCATGATGTCCTGGTCGGCACAGGTGAAGACGCGCGCCGGCACGCCGCCATTGCCCGAGGTGCCGCGCCGCGGCGGCGTGTCGCCGTTGACGAGATAGATCTGCGCATAGTGCGTCAGCGAGGCGATCACGGTGTCGTTGAGGCAGACGTCGATGTGCTGGCCGGTGCCGCCATTGGCTTTGCGATGGAACAGCGCGGCGAGAATGCCGATCGAGGCGTTCATCCCGGTCATCACGTCGGCGATGCTGGGCCCGACCTTCATCGGTCCGGCGCCGGGCTCGCCGTCGGGGTGACCGGTGACGCTCATCAGGCCGCCGGCGGCCTGGAAGATTGCGTCATAGCCGGGGCGATAACGGTAAGGACCGGTCTGGCCGTAGCCGGTCACCGAACAGTAGATGATGCCGGGGTTGATCTTTTTGATCGACTGATAGTCGAGCCCGTAGCGCTTGAGGTCGTCGACCTTGAAGTTCTCCATCATGATGTCGGCGGATTTCGCGAGCTCGCGAATGATTTCCTGCCCCGCAGGTTTGGCCAGATCGATCGCGACCGACTGCTTGTTGCGGTTGGCGCAAAGAAAAAACGAATTGTTGTTGTTGGCCTTGCCGTCGGGGTCGACCAGGTAGGGTGGGCCGAAGATGCGCGCGTCGTCGCCGCCGCCGGGACGCTCGATCTTGATCACCTCGGCGCCGAGGTCGGCCAGCATCTGCGAGGACAGTGGGCCGGCCAGCACGCGCGTGAGATCGAGAACCTTGATGCCGGTCAAGGGCAGTGGCGACATTGAGCGTTCCTCCGAATTTTTTCGTCCTTTGGCGCGGCGCCATTGGCGGTCCGCGCGATATCTTCGGATATACCAGTTTGCCCGGCTTTAGCGCTGCGTTCTGGTGCTGGCGACTTGACGCATGCGCAATGGTCTGACGTCCGGCTTTCGCCGGATTGGACGCATGTCAGGACCGGCCCTCCCGCTTGCGCCGCCCGCCCCGGAATGGCAAAAGGGGCCTTGGCTGATCGCCATTGCTCCCTTCGTCTAGCGGTTAGGACGCGGCCCTCTCAAGGCTGAAACACGGGTTCGATTCCCGTAGGGAGCGCCAGCAAACTCAGGCATTTAGGTAGCCATTAGCCGCGTTCGTTGAATAATGGTTGAATAAGACGCTGGTGAACAGCGGCGAACGCTTGGGGAATTTGCTGCCGACATTAGCAGAGTAGCCTCGGCGCAATGCCTCACTGTGGCTGGCGCATTCGTGAAAAATTTCCTCGTCGCCCTTGGTGTCCGGAAATATTCAAACCACCGCTGACCTGCGCTGACGTGCGCGAGCGCCCTCGGATGTTCGCATTGACGTTGCTTGTCGCACAAACAACTCTTGTCCTGTCGAGCTTTATGCGAATAGGAGGGCCTCGTGAGATACAATCGACGAGAGAAAACTGGCGGACAACAGTCACCAGTCAGTCTATCCGCTCCGAAAGCCGCAGAACCGAGCACGATGCCATTCGCCCAGCGGCTCACCTGCACGATTGACGATGCATGCGAAGTGACTGGCTTGGGACGCACGAAGCTTTACGAGTTGATAGGAGTTGGGCGTATCGTCACGACAACGATCGGACGTCGGCGACTAGTAGTGGTGCGCTCACTTCTGGCGCTCCTTGACACAAACATGTCGAACCAATGGACGTGCGACTTAAGAGAGCAACCCGAGCGTGACCGAGAAGAGTGAGGGCCGCCCGGTTGGTTGAAAACCCAAGGGGAATCCAGCCTGAGGGTGTATTTCTTACAACATGCCTCCCGCCCGGGGAGACGGGCCGGAGGCGCGATGCAAGTCACAAATGGCGGACGCGGCGTTCATGCGCGGGAGGTCAAAGGCATCGAGCGCCTCAAAAGCCTGCCGAAAGACGTCGGCGCACTCAATCGCATGCGGTCAGCTTGATTGACGACACGAGATTTTAGTGCGCCGATCCTCGCGGACGTGATCGCGAGTTCGCCGATGACGGCAATGATCCGGAAATGCCTTGTACTCAACACCGCCCGCGAAGGTGTGCGCTGTTCACCATCGAAGCTGTAGAATTTACTTCGCGGAAGAGGATTTAAGTGCCGTGCGGTATACCGCACAGCGTTATTCGATTCCTTCGGCAGCGATCGATTTGATTGCCGGGACCGAGTTTTACGCGAGGCCCTTGAACGAGCTTTGCCGAAGCAGGCCTTCCGAGGTGACGTCGTGGTATTCGACCTCGGCCAAATACCGCGCCTCGACCCATTTCGTCTTCGGCGCGCGAATTTCGTTCGTCAGTTTAGATTTCGCTGTGACAAGCGGATCAAGCTTGCGTCGGAGCTCCAGCGACGTCTTCTGAGTGAATCCCGTGCCGACCTTGCCAATGTAGACAAGCGTCTTGCCCTCACGCCGCGCGAGATGCAGTGCCGAGATGCCGCCGGTCTCGGCCGGAATGAAACCGACAATTGGAAAGCGCTCGATCCGGGCAACCTTGATCTTGAGCCAGGTCTCGCTCCGGCCCGAGCGATACGGCGCATCCGGCCGCTTCGAGATAATCCCTTCGAGGCCAAGCGCACTGACGCGCGCAAATATCTCAGCGCCATCCATCTCGAAATGCTCGCCATAAAAGACGGGTGACGCGAGCTTCGTTTCCTTGAATAGCATCTCGAGCACACGCTTGCGCTCGGTAAGTGGACTCCCCCGAAGATCAAAACCCTCAAGGAAAAGCAGGTCGAAGACGTAATACGACAGGCGGCTCTTGCGACCGCTCGCGAGGTCCGCCTGTAGCTCAGAGAAATTCGCCCGGTTGTCCTTGATGACGACGAGTTCGCCATCGAAGATCGCGCGCTCGACCGGAATATCGAAGGCGGATGCGATCGGGGTGAGGCGCTTCGTCCAGTCGAGGCCACTCCGCGTGAAGAGCGTGACGCGACCTTTCGTTAGATGCGCCTGGATGCGATAGCCGTCGAGCTGATCTCGTGGAGCCAACGCCCACGCGGGGGCGTGTCTCGAGAGGCCGCGAGTTGGGGCGGCACGAATCCCGGCATCTCGGAGGGCTTAGCGCCCTCGATCATTCGCGGGATGAAGCGAGTAGGCGGTCAGATCAAACTCCGCGAGCTGTGGCAGCTTGAAATCAAGCGCTCGCGTCCATGCGTTCTCGTCTGCAGGCAACTCTGGCAGCGCCAAGAGCTCCATCGCGCGGGTGTATGCGTATGTCCGTTTCTACTTTTCTTTCGCTTTCGTTCTTACGAAATCGAGCGCTACAGTGGCAGTGTTAGCTGTTCCGCCGACCACCCGGCTATTCTGCAACCTTGTCTGTCCCAAATGAGGTTTCCCGAGGGTGGGTCTTCACCCAACATCAGCTTTGCGGCCAATAGATATTGAACGGGTTGGCTTACTTTTTCGATCGCCGCAAGTTCAAAAACGTAATCCGCTGCGGAGATCAATACGCTTAGCAACGGCGCAGCCCGTCTTTCCGCCTGCTCGAAATCGACAGCCAAGTAGCGAGAGTGCACTTCAAATTCGGTGTGTGTAGTGACGACTGTAACGCTTCTACGGCGAAACAGAGTGAATAGCTGCGGCCAAAAGGTGGTCGCCTTCTCAAGAACTGGATATTGAACGAAGACGTTGTGAATGCCGTCGATCAACACTCCGGTGTAGGGCAGGCCTCTAAGTTCCGCCGCTGACATGGAGTTCTCAATTTTGGAGAGAAAATCTTCGGGCGTGAGCCCCCCAGGGTATAAGGAAATCACATCAACCAAGGCTCGATTTGGCAGCGAAATGTTCGCCGGTTCTTCGTTGATCGTTCTAAGTCGCTTTGCCAAGTTCTTGTAGTAAGTGGGCTGGTATAAGAAGGAGACGACTAAAGTCCTCAATTCGTAAAAGTCGACCTTGGCGTGTCGCGCCTCATCGTCTGGCTTTGATTTGAGCATTTCGATGGGCACTGGTCGGCGATGCAACGCATAGAGACCAAGGCCGGCTTTGCCCGTACTACCCTTGCCGATTATCAGAATTCGTCCCCAATTCTGTACGGCGAGCACTTGGCCGCCGCTGTCGTTCAGAACGATTCGCGAATTGGTGTCTGGCTCGAACCAGCGCATGCTCTTTGCTCGTTCAGCAAACGAGGCGATGTTGGTCTTAACGCGAAATGATTTCGGTCCCGTAAGATGAAAGGGATGGGCGCCAACCATTGCAGGTTGGCGCCGTGCTTTCAGGAGTTTGAAAATGCGTGCCGTAAACTCCTCTGGAAAGTCGACACCTCTCTTGTTGAGCTCGATAACAACATCACAAAGGTAATCGAGCCTTTCCATTCCCTTATCGCCCGCGGCAACTGTGAAGATAAAGACTGCCCTCAATGTGCGACAATAATCGATTAGCTCGCGCAGCGATCGTTCAGCATCGGGACCAATACCCGCGGTCTCCCGGAATAACTGATGAAATCCGTCTACTATGACAACGGGGCGTGCAAAGGGAGGAAGAACTCCGCCGGCGCGCTTCTGAAAGGGTTCGAACATTACTGAGTTTTCGATTAGCTCCTGAAGAAGCTCTCGAATTTCAGCGGCAGCATCGACTTTTGTTTCGGGAACTCCGTCGCTGGAGTTCGAGCTTACCCTGACGCCATAAGCCGCAAACCAGTTCGAGTGTGCACCAGCGTCACGCAATTCATCCAAACTGACGCTACGAAATAGTGGGGTGGATCGCGCTACGTATTTCGGAATGGATTCTGCAAGACGTGCATGCAGGTCAGGAGCTCGCTCCTCACATGACAGAAATATTGTACGACAGCCCATGGGAGCCAGTGCCGCGGCGAGGGACAAGCAGGTAGATGTCTTTCCGGCTCCTGCCGGCCCAGATATTGCCGCCACTATTTCCCCGCCCGAACCAAAGCGCACGCCGCCATGAAAGATCGGCGCGGCTCCTTCGATCGGCAGGGGGAGGCCTTCGAGCTCATTTAATAACTCGCCCGCATCTGGCATCTCGACGAGGTCTGCGTGACGCCTAAATCCGACGTGAAACCCCAGACCTTGGTTAGGCCCTCGGCTCACAGAGAAATCGAAGAGGTTCTCGCAATTTGCCATGAGGAGATCCACGCGCGCATCTTTTCGTGAATCGCGCTGCCATTGAATCTCAAGAGAGAAGATGCCGCGGCTAGCCAAGTAATGGCACAAGAAGAGAAGCTCGCCTCGTTGGCGTCTTGCGCCTACGAAGATTGGTTTGCTGGTTGAGACTCGGTTGAAGATGATATCGAGCGCCTCCGTAATGCTTTCATGTGTAAGCAATATCGGCTTGCCCGCTGTTTCCAACCATCTCAGCAGTTCAACGCGCATTGCCGCCGAGGCATATGTTTCGCTGGCGGGCGCATCAGGATCAGTTAGGATTTGGCGGACGATGAAGAACGGAGATGGGACAAAAACCGTTGGAGGATTCTTATCTGGATCAGCACTGGCCGTCGCCGCTTTCTCTGTCTGCAAGACTTTGCGACTTCTCAAAAGGGCCTGTCGGATGATACCCGAGACTCTCGTTCTCCTTGACTCCAATTTCACTTGTTAGTTCTAGCCTTGCAGCCCTTCCAGTTGGCCGCAGCGAGCTCAAGTGACGGTCGTAGTCGGCCCCCCATATATGACGGTCGACGCCAGTCAATTCGTTCTGCGTGCCTAGATCCCGGAAGTACGCAGAAATTTCATGGTGCTGAAAGCCGCTTGCCGAGTATTCGCCATCGATTAGATCCTCGGTGCTCCCCTCTTCAAGGAGACGGGCGAGCTTCACTTGCTTTTCGAAATCATCTGCCGCGGGAGCAAAAATCACCGCGAACCGCGACCACTCGGGTTCGTTCGGCTCAAAATCGTATGCTCGCGAAGAGCTGGTTGCCGAAATGGCTGGTGCGTTCGTTTGTGCCTCGCTCGGTATCGTGCCGACCGTGCGCCACGCCGATTACATCGGTTCCTGGCTGGAGGTGCTGCGCGAGGATAACCGCGCTGTCGTGCGCGCAGCGAGCGCGGCGTCGAAGGCAGCCGATTTTCTGCTCGCCTTTCTACCGACCGCGATCGATGCCGTCGCGGAGGGCAGCGAGGAAGCCGCGTGATGCATCCATTCTTCGGCTCGGGTTTTGCGGTAGAGTAGGGATGAAGCGCCTTGCCTCGTTGCCGAGGCAGGTTTCTTCATCCCCCGCTCCGAACCGGACGTGCGAGTTTCCCCGCATCCGGCTCTCCATGCGTGGCCTCAGCCACTGGTGGCCCTCACAATGAGGCAAGGGCGTGGGTCGCCTCCCAGAACTTGTCAGCTCCTTTCGTGAACTGCTCGTCCGAGGTGGCATTCCATCCATTCGGTATGCGTAGGCCCCGATCTGGGAACAACAGTCGCTTGGCGTCAGCAAACCGGGCGAGCTTCTTATCGCCCATTCGCCACCCGCTGCTTTTCCCGCCCAACTCGGTATAGAGATGACGCAGCTTCCTTCCAGATGCTTTGCCATGCTTCTTGCCAAGCCAGGACTTGAGGCGCCAGTACAGCCACCAGTCGTTTTTGGCGAACTCCTTCCATGCCCGTGAGGCATATCGGTAGTAGTTGCGCCAACCGATGATGACTGGGTTGAGATCGTCAATGAGATCGGCGAGGGCGAAGCCGGTAGGCGTCTCCCGCACCTTGGCCTTGACCTTGTCGCGCAAGAGCTGCGACTTGCTCTTCGGGATGAAGAGCATGCCGACACGGCGTCCGGTCGGACGCAGTTTCTCCTGTGCGACCCGATAGCCCAAGAAGTCAAATCCTTCCCGGACATCGGTGATCTTGGTCTTCTCCATCGACAATTCCATACGCAACTCCTCTTTGAGGAATTGCGCCAGCGCCAGGCGCTCTTGTTCGGCATCCTGAAGTGTTCCCTGCACGAGGACGACGAAGTCGTCCGCGTAGCGCACCAGGTAGAAGCCCGGCCGACCACGTCTGTAGTCGGACTGCAGGCGCTGTTGCGCCCGCTCGCGAGTCTTGTCGCGTGGATTGGGAATCCAGCGCTTGTATCTCTCGTCGATGGCCGTCAAATAAATGTTGGCCAGCAGTGGCGAGACGATACCCCCTTGCGGGGTGCCGGTTACCGGATGTCGAAGACTACCTTCGATCATGATATCGGCTTTCAGGAAGGCGAGGACGAGCCGCAGGACCTTGCGGTCCTGAATGCGATATCGCACCCGATCCATCAGCACGTGATGATCGATGGCGTCGAAGCAGCCCTTGATATCCCCCTCGATCACATACCGGGTCCGCGAGGGACCGGCGGATGTCGGGTTCAACCTATGCCGCACTCTTGACAGTGCGTCATGAGTACTTCGGCCGGGTCGGAAACCGTACGAGGTCGGATAGAAGTCCGCCTCGAAGATCGGCTCCAACACCAACTTGAGCGCCATTTGGACCAGTCGGTCTTTGAGCGTGGAAATCCCCAATGGGCGGAATCTTCCCGGCTTGCCCGGCTTCGGGATTAGCCTTTGCCGGACAGGTTGAGGCCGGTAAATTCCTTGTCGCAGTTCTTGCCGGATGTTCTCCAGAAAGCCTGCAACACCATCGGGCCGCTCTTCGACTGCCTTGCGCGTCACGTGATCCGTGCCCGGTGTATTGCTGCCCCTGTTACGGGCCAGCCGTTCCCAAGCACGAAGCAACGTTCTGCGATCGCATACGATGTTGAACAGATCTGCGAACCTCTTGTCGGGGTCCGCAGCACTCCACCGATACAGCTTGCGCTGCATGTCGAGAATGAACTCGGTATTCACCGTGTCGGACAAGGTGTCCATCTCCTGCTTGCAAGTTGCATCCACTGACCGCCTTCGCCATGTGGACGGCTTTCCCGTCCTCGGACTACTATGCGGGCTCCGACTCCGCCGCGCGCGTTCGCCGGTCGCTTCGGCCATCCGTCCCCGAGGGGAGCGGAAACGCTGGCGGGCTCCCAAGTTCCACCGTTGCTCCTTGTCCGCTTTAGGAGCCAACTCTACCCCGTGTGGATTCCGGCCTCCGGGCCTTGCAGACCTTCCCGGCTGCTGACGTCGGATTTCCCCGACGTCCCTGACGCGCACCCATCAATTGCGCGGCGGCGCTCCACAAGTTTTTCGACTCGCTCACCCACTTCCGAGTTGGTGAGACACCTCCTAACGGGGCTTCGGCCATCGGTTCGGTTTCCCTCTCCGTAGCGGACTTGCTGGCCGGACCGTTGTTGGGATCGGAAGTCCCCTCACGTCCGGCTTTAACGGGTTGTGCTGAGTTATGGCGTTCCGGAAGCACCCGGTCGGCCTCACCCGTTCGCTTCGCGCCCCACGCTGCATCGTGTGGCGGGGAGGGTTTCTCACCCTCCGGAGCTGATCGGTAGTTGGTCTTCCAACTCGGCTTCCTCCTTTCCGTTGAGAGTTAGAGGGCTGCGTTTGGCGCACTGACGGGTTGGAGGCCGAGAGAGAGTCTTTCGGCCGCCCGTCGTGGAGAATCCGACATGGCAAACAGCCGTCCAGAAGATCAAACTCAGTCCTTCCCGCGATATTCCCTTCAACAAGCTGGTGCTCAGCCAGTCCAATGTCCGGCGCGTGAAGGCCGGCGTCTCGATCGAGCAACTGGCGGAGAGCATCGCTCAGCGCACGCTGCTACAAAGTCTGAGCGTTCGCGCGGTCGTCGATGCCGACGGCCAGGAAACCGGCATGTTCGAGGTGCCCGCCGGCGGCCGGCGCTACCGCGCGCTCGAACTGCTGGTGAAGCAGAAGCGCATGGCGAAGACGCAGCCGGTCCCCTGTGTGGTCCGGGATGGCGGCATCGCCGAAGACGATTCCCTCGCCGAGAATGACGAGCGGGTCGGTCTGCATCCGCTCGATCAGTTCCGCACGTTCAAGCTGCTGCGTGACGGTGGCATGAGCGAAGAGGATATCGCCGCGCGGCACTTCGTCTCGCCGGCGATCGTCAAGCAGCGCCTGCGACTGGCGTCTGTGTCGCCGAAGCTGCACGACATCTATGCCGACGACGGCATGACGCTCGAACAGCTGATGGCCTTCTCGGTCACGGCCGACCAGGCGCGCCAGGAGCAGGTCTGGGACAACATCAGCAGCTCCGGCTACGACGAGCCATATCAGATCCGGCGAGCGCTGACGGAGAACACCGTTCGCGCCTCCGATCGTCGCGCCCAGTTCATTGGCCTCGATGGCTACGAGCGGGCCGGCGGCACCGTCATGCGGGATCTGTTCGAACACGACGACGGCGGCTGGCTTCAGGACGTCCCGCTGCTCGACCGTCTCGTTACCGACAAGCTGAAGGGGGAGGCCGAAGCGATCGCGGCCGAAGGCTGGAAGTGGATCGCGGTGGCGCCGTCGATTTCCCCTACGGCCACACCAACGGTCTGCGGGAGGTTGAGGGCAAGCCGACTGATTTGACGGAGGAGGAGCGGGCGACGCTTGACGCCCTCAACGCCGAGTACGCCAAGATCGAGGCGGACTATCAGGATGCCGACGAACTGCCTGACGAAATCGATCGGCGTCTTGGCGAGATCGAGATGGCACGATCCGCCTTCGAAGCGCGATCGCTCGTTTACGATCCGGCCGAGGTCGCCCGTGCTGGTGTGTTCGTCAGCATCGATGCCGAAGGGTTGCTCTCGATCGACCGCGGCTATGTGCGGCCGGAGGATGAGGCACCTGCCGCCGTCGATGCCACGACGGAAGCGCAGGATGAAGGGCGGACGAGCGACGGGCCAACGCAACGGCTCCGTCCAGCGCGCGGTCATTACGGTCGGCGGTACTCCGCCCGAGCCCCTTGAGGACGAGGAGGACGATACGATCAAGCCCCTACCGGATCGGTTGATCACCGAGCTGACTGCACATCGCACCTTGGCATTGCGCAACGCACTGGCGAATGATCCAGAAGTCGCCTTCCAGGCGGTATTGCACAATTTCGTGCTGGCGACGTTCTATCGATTCGCAACATCCAGCGGTTGCCTGGAGATCTCGATCCGGACGCCCACATTCCCGGCACAGGCGCCCGGTCTGAAGGAGAGCGCTTCGGCGCAAGCAATCGACATCAGGCACGATGGCTGGAAAGCCCGCCTGCCGAAGGACGAAGGCGACCTCTGGGACGCCCTCACGGCGTTTGACGGGAAAGAGCAGGCCGCGCTGTTTGCACATTGCGCGTCATTCGCGGTCAACGCGCTCTATGAGCCGGCCAATCGCTACAATGCCGGCGCCGTGTCCGCGCATGGCGTCCGCCGCCGGCTCGATCATGCCGATGTCCTTGCCCGTGCCGTCGGACTCGACATGGTGGCGGCGGGCTGGAAGCCGACCGTAGACAACTACCTGGGCCGCGTCACGAAACCTCGCATTCTCGAAGCGGTGCGCGAGGCCAAGGGCGAGCCTTCGGTGCAACTCATCGACCACCTGAAGAAGGGCGATATGGCGCGCGAAGCCGAACGCCTGATGGAGGGAACGGGCTGGCTGCCCGAGCCGCTCCGTCTCGATGGAGGTCGGGCCGGTGGAGCAAGACTCCGGCGGTGAAGCTGACGCCTTGCCCGAATTCCTCGCCACCGCCGAGGACGAAGCCGCTGCCGATGCCGAAGAGGAGCAGCCGCAAGGCATTGCTGCCGAATGATCCACGCTTGCGGGGCGGCTTCGGCCGCCCCGCAAGTCATGCCAACCGCGGACGCCGGCCCCGGAGAGGGAGAGGGTGGCCGGGAAGGATTTGAGCCGGCGCGGTCGAAGAGAGCGCCCTGCGGCTCAATCCTTCCCCGCTCTCCGAGGTTTTCTCCATGACATCGACTTCCGTCTCCGTGGCTGCCGCCGCAGCCGCGCCGCTTTCCGTTGCGTCCGGTTCTGTGACGAAGGCCGGCGCGATCGCCAGGGCCGCGCACGATCTTCTTCTGCAGCTCGAGCGCGGTCAGCGCATCGATGCGCCGTTGTTGCGCACGGCGATGCAGAACGCCTTCGGTACCTCCGATGCCGACGGCGGATGGGACTGGAAGACGGCCTACGACGCCTGCGAGGCGGCGACCGTCCTGTTCGTTCGCAAGTTCGGTCCCGCCATGCGCGCGCGTGCAGCTTCGCCGGCAGCGATGCTGCCGATGCTGGCAAAGATTGCCGGACTTCTTCCCACCCACACGCGCCGTTCCGAAGAGAGCGAAGCGCTTCAGCAATTCAGCACACCCATTGTGCTTGGGCTTGCGGCGAGCACCGCCGCCGCAATCACGCCAGCCGACATCGTGCTGGAGCCTTCGGCCGGTACGGGCCTGCTTGCCATCCTGGCTGAGTTGTCGGGCGCGTCGCTCGTTCTCAACGAGCTCGCGGAAACCCGCGCGGAACTTCTCTCCCTTCTCTTTCCCGGCATCGCTGTATCGCGCTTTGACGCCGCTCACATCGACGATCATCTCGACACCGGCATCAAGCCAAGTGTCGTGCTGATGAATCCGCCATTCTCGGCGGTCGCCAATGTCGATCGCCTCATGGCCGACGCTGCCCTACGGCACATCGCGTCGGCGTTGGCGCGGCTTCCCGACGGTGGGCGCCTGGTGGCGATTACCGGCGCGAGCTTCGCCCCCGACAATCCCGTATGGACCGATGCCTTCGTGCATTTGCAGGAGCGCGGTCGCGTCGTGTTCTCGGCCGCGATCGGTGGCGCGGTCTATGCCAAGCACGGCACGACGACGGAGACGCGTCTGACGGTGATCGACCGGCTGCCCGCCGACGATGCGACGGTCTTCCCGCCGTCGCCTGGCGTCGCGCCGGACGTGGCCACGCTGCTCGGCTGGGTGACCGAGTGCGTTCCGCCGCGGTTGCTCGATCGCGGGCAAGGTATGTGCTTCGATAGCACCCGTCCTCGAGCGTCCCGCGGACTGTGCGCGCCTATGTCGTCCAGCGGGCATCCGCTTCTCCGTCACCGGCGATCAGTCCGGAGGCAATCGAGCTCGCCTACGAGCCGGTCGCATGGACGCCGGAGGAAGGCCGGAAAATCACGCGATGCGCTCTATGAGGAATACAGCCTTCAGTCGATCCGCATTCCCGGCGCGCAGCGCGCATCCGACCAAGCTGGTCCAGTCGGCCGCGATGGCGTCGGTTGCGCCGCCCATCCCGACCTATCGTCCGCATCTGCCGGCGAACGTCGTCAGCGACGGGCTGCTGTCGGACGCTCAACTCGAATCCGTCGTTTACGCGGGCGAGGCACATTCCGACTTCCTCGCGGGATCGTGGACGGTCGACGAGACGTTCGATCTCGTCTGCCGCTGCGCGCGACGATGCGGACAACGCCGTGCGCTTCCGGCGTGGCTGGTTTCTGGGAGATGGCACCGGCGCGGGCAAGGGCCGTCAGGTCGCCGGCATCGTGCTCGACAACTGGCTGAAGGGCCGTCGTCGCGCGGTCTGGATCAGTAAGTCCGACAAGCTGATCGAGGATGCCCAGCGCGACTGGTCGGCGCTCGGCATGGAACGGCTGCTGGTGACGCCGTTGTCGCGCTTTCGCCAGGGGACGCCGATCCGTCTGGAGCAGGGCATCCTTTTCACCACCTATGCCACGCTGCGCTCCGATGCGCGCGACGAGAAGGTTTCGCGGGTCAAACAGATCGTGGAATGGTTGGGCGCCGATTTCGACGGTGTCATCATCTTCGACGAGTCTCACGCGATGCAGAACGCGGCGGGCGGGAAGGGCGAACGCGGCGACCAAGCCGCGTCGCAGCAGGGCCGCGCCGGACTTCGCCTTCAGCATGCCCTGCCGAACGCGCGCATCGTCTATGTCTCGGCGACCGGCGCCACCACCGTTCATAACCTTGCCTACGCCCAGCGCCTCGGGCTCTGGGGTGGCGAGGACTTTCCGTTCGCGACGCGAGCGGAATTCGTCGAGGCGATCGAGGCTGGCGGCGTCGCGGCGATGGAGGTGCTGGCGCGCGACCTCAAGGCGCTCGGCCTCTATGCGGCGCGGTCGCTGTCCTACGAAGGCATCGAGTATGAGCTGATCGAGCATCAGCTCACCGATGAGCAGATCCGCATCTATGACGCCTATGCCGGCGCCTTCTCGATCATCCATAACAATCTCGACGCGGCCATGCGGGCGGCGAACATCACCGGTGCGACCGGCACGCTGAACGCGCAGGCCAAGTCCGCCGCACGGTCTGCCTTCGAGAGCGCCAAGCAGCGTTTCTTCAACCATCTCATCACGGCGATGAAGACGCCCTCGTTGATCGCGTCCGTCGAGCGCGATCTCAGGGACGGCCATGCCGCCGTGGTCCAGATCGTCTCGACTGGCGAGGCGTTGATGGAACGCCGCCTTGCCGAAATCCCGACCGAGGAATGGGGCGACGTCCAGGTCGACATTACGCCGCGCGAGTACGTGCTGGATTATCTTGCTCATTCAGTTCCCGACCCAGCTCTACGAGCCCTTCACCGATAGCGAAGGCAATCTGTCGTCGCGTCCGGTCTATCGTGACGGCCAGCCGGTGCAATGCCGGGACGCCGTCGCGCGTCGCGATCGCTTGATCGAGAAGCTCGCGTCGTTGACGCCGGTTCATGGCGCGCTCGACCAGATCGTGCAGCGTTTCGGCACCGATATCGTGGCGGAGGTCACGGGACGTTCGCGGCAGGATCATCCGCAAGCGAGGGCGTGATGGTGTCGATCGTTTGGTCGTCGAGAACCGCGCCGGCTCCGCCAACCTTGGCGAGGCTCAGGCGTTCATGGACGACGTCAAACGCATCCTCGTGTTCTCCGAGGCGGGCGGCACCGGGCCGCTCCTATCACGCGGAACTTTCGGCCAAGAACCGGCGCCTGCGCACACATTATCTCCTGGAAGCCGGATGGAAGGCGGATGCCGCTATCCAGGGATTGGGCCGGACAAACCGCACCAATCAGGCGCAGCCGCCGCTGTTCCGTCCCATCGCCACCAATGTGAAGGCCGAGAAGCGCTTCCTCTCGACCATCGCGCGGCGTCTCGACACGCTAGGCGCCATCACCAAGGGCCAGCGCCAGACCGGCGGGCAGGGCCTGTTCAGGCCCGAAGACAATCTCGAAAGTCACTACGCGCGCGATGCGTTGCGCCAGCTCTATGTTCTGCTGGTCACCGGTAAGGTCAGGGATTGCTCGCTTCAGGCGTTCGAGGACGCGACCGGGCTGAAGCTCACCGACTGCAACGGCATCAAGGATGAGCTGCCGCCGATCACGACGTTCCTCAATCGTTTGCTGGCGCTGACCATCGATCTCCAGAACATCCTGTTCACCGCGTTCGAGCAGTTGCTGACCGCGCGGATCGAGGGCGCGATCGCGTCCGGCACTTATGATGTCGGACTGGAGACGCTGACGGCCGAGAGCTTCGTCGTCGCCGGCCGGCAGACGATCTACACCCATCCGGGCACATCCGCCGAAACCTGCTTGCTCACGATCGTCAAGCGCGAGCGCAACCGTCCGGTCACGCTCGATCAGGCGCTGGAGCGTCTCGCCAGATCCCCGCGCGGTACTTCTGGTCAACAGCCAGTCGGGCCGCGCCGCCGTGCAGGTCCCCGCCCGGAGCGTGATGCTCGACGATGGCGAGGTCGAACGCCGGGTTCGCCTCATCCGCCCGATGGACGCATCCGACCATGCCGTTGGCAACGATGCCGCAGACCCATTGGCGGGAAGCCGATCGCGACACCTTCGCCCACGCTTGGGAGGCCGAAGTCGCCGAGGTTCCGGAGTTCACCGACAGCGAGATCCATATCGTTGCCGGGCTGCTGTTGCCGATCTGGAAGCGCCTGCCGAACAAGTCGACGCGGGTCTATCGGCTCCAAACCGACACCGGCGAGCGCATTATCGGCCGCAAGGTCTCTCCCGCGTGGGTCGCCAATGCGCTGGAAGCCGGAACGTCGAATCTTTCGCCGGACGACGCCTTCGCCGCGCTGATCGATGGCAAGACCGTTCTCGATCTCGCCGAGGGTCTTCAGCTCCGGCGCGTCCGCGTGATGGGAGCGAACCGGATCGAGTTGACTGGCTTCACCGACACGATGCGGGATCGGCTGCGCGCCTATGGCCTGTTCGGCGAGATCATTTCGTGGAAGCTGCGTTTCTTTGTCCCAGTCGATGCGACCGGTCCGGCGATCCTCGCCAAGGTTCTGGAGCGATATCCGATAGCGCGCATCGCCGATCGGGCGGTGGCGTGACATGCCGCGCGATGCGGCAGAGCTGGCACATCGCCTCGCGCGCGAGGCCGAGGCGGTGTGCCGTCACTATCTCTCCAACGGACGTCGCGTCGGCAATTACTGGCAGGTCGGCGACGTCAGGAACACGTCCGGCCGCTCGATGTTCGTCCGCCTGAAAGGCGGGGATGCCGGCGGCCGCCCGGCGGGCAAATGGACCGACGCGGCGACCGGCGAGCACGGCGACCTGCTCGACGTGATCCGCGAAAGTTGCGGCCTGGTCGATTTCCACGATGTCACGGAGGAGGCACGACGCTTCCTGAGCCTGCCGCGATCCGAACCGGAGTCGGACTATCGACCGCGTCTGTCACCAGTACCGACCGGCTCACCGGAATCGGCACGGCGTCTGTTCGCCATGTCGAAGCCGATTGCCGGCACGGTCGTGGAAACCTATCTGCGCCAACGCGGCATCACCGACCTGCATGGCATCAGCAGCCTGCGATTCCATCCGCGCTGCTACTATCGTCCCGAGGCAGACGCGCCGACCGAAACCTGGCCCGCGATGATCGCGGCTGTGACCGATCTCCAGGGCCACATCACCGGCGCGCACCGCACCTGGCTCGATCCGTCCGGGCGCGACAAGGCGCCGGTCGACACTCCACGCCGGGCGATGGGTCACCTTCTCGGGCACGCGGTCCGTTTCGGTCCGGCAAGCGACGTGATGGCGGCGGGCGAGGGCATCGAGACCATGCTGTCGCTCCGCTGCGTCATACCCGGCATGGCGATGGTCGCAGCACTCTCGGCCGCACATCTCGCAGCCATCCTGTTCCCGGCAGCGCTACGCCGTCTCTATATCGTCCGCGACGACGATCGGGCCGGCGATGGCGCGATGAAAGGCTTGATCGACCGAACGATGCTGGCCGGGATTGAGGCGATCGTGCTGTCGCCGCAGTGTGGAGATTTCAACGAGGATCTGCGGAATTTCGACATCAACGCGCTACGTGCAGCGTTGCGCATCCAGCTCACCCCTGAAGACGTAGCCCGGTTCTTGAGTACGGGCGTTCGGACCGGAATAGGGGATGAGGCCGGTACTCCGCCCTGACGATGCGCCGTCGATCCTCAGGCCTCTCCTATTGCCGGAGAGGACCGCGCGCACGGCCTTCTTGAGAGGGCGACCCTGCGGCAAGCGGTCCGGCCACGCAATGGCGGGAGCCGACTATTTTCCGTCGCGCCCCCAAGGGGCCGCTTTACATCGCGAAGCAAAATAGCCGGCTCCCGCCATCCTTCGCTGCGCTACGGCCGCTGTCGCTGCGCTCGGCGGTGCAGGTCCGGTCCGCCCGCCGCCTTTCGTCGCCATGAAGGCCGCGATGAGCGCGGCCGATCCGACAAAGGAAAGCCGCCATGACGATCGAGCACAACGAACACGGACCACGAGCAGCCGCACGCCACATCCCCGACCGATCACGTCCTCACCGAACTCCAACTTCACGGCTATCGCCCCTTCCAGGACGAACCCGACCCGAGACCGCTGCCCGACGGCCGCATCGTCGCCACTGCCGTCGCCGACATCTTCGATGCCCTCATCGCGAGCTTGAGCGAAACCCGCCTCGAACCCGACCTCGAGGACCTCTTGTGGTCGACCGTCAATCTCTTCCACCGCGCCAACGAGCGCATCGAACGCGAACTCGACGATAACGAGCAGGCGCAGAAGCGCAGCCAGCGTGACCAGGATGGTTCCGAAATCCGCTCGGTCGAACTGGAGCGTCTCACCGCCGAGGGCATGACGCTGATCGAGCGACGCAACAGCATGGAATACTTCCGCGACCAGGCAGCCGAACACTTCGCCCGCCATACCGGATCGCACTGGCATCCGCGCAGCGGCTCGATGGTGAACCACCGCGCCTTGACCTCGGCCGTCATCGACAGTCGCGACTTCCTCGCTGCCAAACGCCGCGCCGAGACCGAGGTGCTATTGCCTGCCGGGCCGAAGATCGCCTTCACAGGCGGCCTCGACTGCAATGATCATCGCGTGATCTGGGACAAGCTCGATCAGGTCCATGCCAAGCATCCGGACATGGTTCTCATGCACGGCGGTTCACCGAAGGGCGCCGAGCGCATCGCTGCCCGCTGGGCCGACCACCGCAAAGTTCCGCAAATCGCCTTCAAACCGGATTGGACCAAACATGCCAAGGCGGCTCCCTTCAAGCGCAACGATCAGATGCTCGAACGTGCTGCCGATCGGTGTCATGGTCTTCCCCGGCACCGGCATCCAGGAGAACATGGCCGACAAGGCACGGAAGCTCGGCATCCCCGTCTGGAAATTCGGCAACGGTGGCGCGTAAGCGCCACGAACCCCAGCTGAACCGCTATCCACCAGATCTGTAGAGCGGCAATAAATAGCCGCTCTACAGCGCAATGGCGGACCGAGCCTCATGCGCTTGTCCCACCTGTTTGAACTGAACCTCGCTCGCCGGTCCAGCTGTTAAGGGATTCCAAATGCGAGTGGGATCGGCTATATAGTGGTCGCGCCGTGGTGGTGGTGGAAGGCGTGACCCTTGCAGTTTTTTGTCACGGGACCCATCACCATGATCATCATCGGCGTTCTTCTCAATATTGTCGGGCTCGGTGTCTTCTGTTGGGCACTGTTCGCTCTCGCAATCCACGCGCTGCCGTTCTTCGTCGGCATGACTGCGGCGCTCTACGCATATCAAACCGGGGCGGGCCCGTTGGGGACTATCGTCGTTGGTTTCTTTGCGGGTAGTTTCACATTCGTGCTCGGGCAGTACGTCTTCTCCAATGCGCGCTCGCGCATTGTCCGCTTTGCCCTTGGGTTGCTATTCGCGGTTCCGGCTGCTTGCGCCGGCTACGATGTGATCCTTGCCCTTTCACACATCGGTATTCCCTCGCAATGGTGGCGCGAAGCATTCGCTGTGGTCGGTGCGATCCTCGTCGGAGGCACGGCCTGGGCGCGCCTGTCGATCTTGGCCGAGCCCGCTCCCAGGCGGGGCGTCGCCCTCGGCCCAGCTCAGCCGCCGATTGGGGTGACAACCAGAGGCAGGTGACTCTGCGGGTCTATCATCGTTCAGTTGGGATCAGCGCGGACCTTTGGTCGTCAAGCATGACCGCGACATAATCGCAGATCCTCTCTGAACTTCGATGAGCCGGTTGATCTCATCGGCAGACTGCAACCCCGTGGCCGCTCACACGTGTGCTGGTCTCCGTCTATCTCGGAGACAAGCGCGGCCGCTGCCTTTCTGCACGCCAGGTTTTCTGTTCCTTCGCCTGGAACGCCGAGCTTCTTGTGTGGGCCGATCGTCAGCTGGCACGTCTCCAAATGCTGTTCAGCGCACGCGAGCACCTGGCCTCTCATTGGCTTGATCTGGCCGAAGGCCGGCTACGCCTCGATCGCCTGGACCGCAATGGCGGCGTCGAGACTTTCTTCCCCTGGGCTTCGCCCATTCCTCGCGAGGCAAGAAAGTCTCGCCGCCGCCATCCTCCGCTGCGCTACGGCCCAAACGGGTGCGGCGTCGATCGCCTTCGGCTTTCAGATCGCCATCGAGGCCGCGGTGGTCGCGGGCTCGAAAACAGCAAGGAGAAGTGACATGGCTAACATCGGCTCTTTCAAGAAGATCGGCCAGGAATTCCAGGGCGAGATCGTCACCCTGAGCCTCCAGACCAAAGGCGTCCGCATCGTCCCCGAGACAGACCGGACCAACGACAACGCGCCGAGCCACCGGGTCTACGTCGGTCGCGCCGAGATCGGGGCCGCCTGGTCGAAGCGCTCCAGCGAGGGGCGCGATTACCTCTCGGTCAAGCTCGACGATCCGAGCTTCAACGCTCCGATCTACGCCAACCTCTTCGACGACGAAGACGCCGAGACCTACACCCTGATCTGGTCCCGCAGCCGCAAGTCCAACGGCGAATAGGCCGGGCCGAGCGCAACAACGCCCCGCTCATCGAGCGGGGCGCCTTGCCGGCGCGGTTATCATTGCGCCGCTGCCTCGCCCCGGCGGCGACAACATGAAACCGAACATGCGGCCAATATGCCGCTTCAGCCAATAATGCGGGGCCGAGGATCGCCGCAAGAGAACTTGTCTGGTTCTGAATCTTCAGATCAATGAAGAGAGCAGCTCGTCTGGCACCGCTCGCAGTGGTCGGATCACGAACGAACTTTGGAAGCGGTTTCGTTTAGCAGATCGGCAGGTCGCACGCCCAAGGCCTGCGCGGTCTCCCATATCGTCAGCAGTGTTGCATTTTGTAGGCCACGTTCAATTCCGCTGATGAAAGCGCGATCAACACCCATGCGCTCAGCAACGGCTTCCTGGCTGATGCCCGCAGCGAGCCGGTAGCGACGAACGTTTGCCCCGAATATCTTGCGAATATCCATCCGCAGGATAGGAAGCAATCGCGTATTTTGGCGCTACGTGTTATAATACGCGGGCACGCGTCAGTTTATCCGCAGGCGCCAGAAATCCGAGCCGGGTGATGCATTTTGCGGGCTCAAGGATGTGTGTACGGCGAGCTGTATTGTGTGCCGGAGTTGTTCGAAAGATGGCGACCGTGTGAAGGTGTTTCAGTGTAAATTGCGAGCGCTCACGCCGCCGAGCTGTTGCTAGGAAGCCATGCAAAACCCACCGCTCGATCCTGATGTTGCGGACACAGCGCCTGTCGATGCAGCGTTGACGGTCTACGACGAGCAGCACCTTGTGACGTACTTGCGGTTGATCGATGCTGACGCGGCCGGCGCAGATTGGCGCGAAGTCGCGCAGATCGTGCTTCATATTGATCCAAAT
This sequence comes from uncultured Alphaproteobacteria bacterium, assembly GCA_963763485.1. Lineage (GTDB taxonomy): Bacteria > Pseudomonadota > Alphaproteobacteria > Rhizobiales > Xanthobacteraceae > CAWCKS01. Next base: position 442,178 of record CAVXOW010000007.1, read on the forward strand.
CGCGAACCCGATCGCGCTCGCAAAGCTTTTGACAGCCATTTGGCGCGCGCCAAATGGCTGTCTGAGCACGGCTATCGTCACCTGCTGCGCGGCGGAGCGTCCGGTTAAAGTAGCGTTGTCGTCTGGTTGTCGTTCGATTGAAACACTTGTCCATCACCCGCACGCATCACGTGATGCAAACTTTGGGGCTTCCTACAACTAACTGGATAAGAATTATCGCGCCCGCAATCCTGTTGCCTAACCGGAGGGACGAGTGCGATGTCGGAGTACAATTGGCGTTCACCAGAGACCTACGTTCGTGTGCAGACGGCTGACACCACGGGCTTCGCTTGGGAATATCTTCGCCGCAGCCCGAACTTCCAACGTGACTGCCAGCAGGCCGCTGCCGAACCTCACGTGAGCACCGCATTCAGGAGCAAATGGGGGTTGTGTTTTCGCCCCTGACCCGCAACGGGGTTTTCACGAGCAGACAGTCTTTTGGGCGCCCGAGGCATTGACCTCGGTCATTCCGGTGCGGCGGGTGGACGAATTTGCCGCCCGGAATGCCGGACGGCTTCTTCCAATCGATCTCACATCTGGTGAGGTGCGTCGGTCATTCGATGGCTGGCATGCCGTCTTACAGATGCGCGATGTTGAGCATCGGTTTTGGTTGCGTGAGCCGCCTGTGGTCGGCGCCCCTTATGCAGCGGAATTGCCATTTGATGACGATTTCGCTGCACGCGCCTATGCATCGCATCGCTTCTGGCGTGCACTGAACGGACGGTCGCCAGGACCTCCGCTGCACCAGCTGTCGACCCAACGGCGACAACGGCTCGTGCTCGCGCTTCGCGCGCTCGATGGGCGACTAGACGGCGGCACATACCGTGAGATCGCCGAAACGTTGTTCGGCGCCAAGCGCATTCCCGAACGCGCCTGGAAGACGCACGACATGCGCAATCGAACCATCCGGCTCGTTCAAACCGGGGTTGCGCTGATGCGCGGTGGCTATCGCGCGTTGCTGCGTGGACCACGTCGCAAGCCCTGATCTTCGCGCTAGCGGGGTATCGAATTTCGCCACCGGAATATTCGGCATCCCTCTGCGCAGTCCTGCTTCGCCATCCTGACCTGCGACGCGCTGCCGAAACCCGCGGCGCGCCAGAGAGTTCAGGAGCTTGTCAAATGCCCGATCCCATGGCCGGTCTCCCGCCGCGCTATCTCCGAACACCCGAAGCTGCGCGATTCCTTGGCCTGTCAGGCCGCACCCTGGAGAAGCATCGAACGTACGGAACTGGCCCGGTCTATCGGAAGATCGGCGGCCGCGTCGTGTATGCGCTCGACGATCTGAAGGCATGGGTTGATCGCGGTACCAAGACTTCGACGTCTGATCCTGGCGTAGGGACTGTGCTCCCAGCCAAGCGCCACAAGCCCATTCCCTATGCCGGCCAGGAGCGGCGCTGATGCACGGGGAGGGCAGCCGGTCGGCGCGGAGACGACAGAGTTCAGAGCGCGAGCAGCTTGAGCTGTTTCGCGCATTGCCTGGCGATCTCTCGCCCCGCGACGCGCAGGATTTGATGGCGTACCCATTCTTCTCGCTTGCAAAGTCGAAGCGCGTCGTACCGATCGATTTCAGGGCAGGGAAGGTCAATATCCGTGTCGAAGCCGTGCCTGAATACGGCATGGCAACCATCTGGGATGCCGACGTTCTGATCTGGGCCGCCTCGCAGATTGTCGAAGCCCGTGATGCTGGGTTGAAAACATCGCGCCTGATGGCGGCAACACCCTACGAGATCCTGACCTTTGTCGGCCGCGGGACGAGCGTTCGGGACTACGACCGCTTGAAAGCGGCGCTCGATCGGCTGCAATCGACCACGGTCATGACATCAATTCGGCAGCCCACGGAACGGCGGCGGCATCGTTTCTCCTGGATCAATGAATGGAAGGAGACAGCGGATGCGCACGGCCGTCCCCTGGGACTGGAGCTGATCCTGCCCGACTGGTTCTACGCCGGCGTCCTGGATGAAGCGCTCGTTCTTACCATTGATCGCGCCTATTTTGATCTGACAGGCGGACTTGAGCGCTGGCTCTACCGCATCGCCCGCAAACACGGCGGCCGTCAGGACGGCGGCTGGAGTTTCGATCTCATCCATCTTCACGCCAAGTCCGGCAGCCTGTCGCCGCTCAAACATTTTGCCTACGATCTGCGCGAGATCGTCCGTCGTCAGACGTTGCCGGGCTACCAGCTGGTAATCACGCGCGATCCTCGTGGCGTTGAGCGCCTGAGCTTCTCCCCCATTCATGCTGACCCAGTCGCGCAACGTTTGCGCAAGCACGGGCTCGTCTCACGCACGGAGGAAAACCTGTGAATCACTTCGTGCTATCGGGGACCGCAACTCACGTGCCATCGGGGACCCAATCCTCGTGCTATCGGGGACCGGAACCCAACCTAAGCCTTTGGCGTGCAATAGTTTGTCAGCGCCGTAACTTTCCTAACTTGGAATCCTTCGGATTCTTTCTAACGGACCGCGCGTTTTCGACGGTGCTGGACAACCGAACCACGGCAGCGCCCGCGCGCCTTTGCGATCTCGACTCGTGTCGAAGCCTCTCACTTTCCAAGGGGCAGCCGGTGATCAGTCACAGTTCTGGTACGGCATCCAATTGCTGCTCCTATCGCATTCGCCGCCCCTCGAAGGCGCCAACGAACTGCGCCTCTCGCAGCAATGGAGCTGCGCAGTGACTGAGCTTACCACTGTCGAACTCTTGTGGATCGAGAAGCGCATCGAGAACCGGATACGGTTCGGCCGGCCTGCACAAGAGAAGACGCTCGATCGACGCCGTCGAGTCCTGTCCTTCGCTCCCGACAGCATCTTCGCATTCGTCCGCTGGACCGCAAACGACTACGGCACCGTCATCTCCCGCATCGACATCGTGCGCGCGGTCAAGCCGGGTGAGCCCTGCTCGACTGTGCCCTGGGTCAACCCTGGGGGCGACATTCTCTTGCGGCTCTCGAGCTGGCCAAAGGTCGAGAAAGTGCTGCAACTGATCGATGCCGTCGAAGCGCTCGGCATCGATCCTTCCGATGCTGCGCTGGATTACTGGCGCCACGTTCACAACCGTCTTTCGGTCAACGAGACGCCGCGTCCCTACACACGCTCGCGCCACCAGGCTTGGTTACATCGGCAGAGGATTGGGCGATGACGAACCGTCTTCTGACGCTTTTCGCGACGCTTGGTGCGGCAGGACTGGTGATGTCCGGCAACGGAACAGCCTCGACACATTATATATGGAATGCGTCAGCCAGCGTTCCGGTAGGTCTGTACCGGCTGCAGTGGGCCAGCAAATTTGGCGTCCCTGACCTGGTTGCAAGCAGGCCGCAAGAACCGCTCGCCACGTTCCTCGCCGATGGCGGATATCTGCCCCGCAACGTGCTCTTGCTCAAACGCGTGCTGGCTGTCGCGGGACAGACCGTCTGCAGGAAACAGCTCGTCATCACTGTCGATGGAATAGAAGTCGGCGAGGCGCGCGAGCGCGATGGCCGTGGACGCTCGCTGCCGGCTTGGCAGGGCTGTCGCTCGCTCGGCGAAGACGAACTTTTCGTCATGAATTGGCAGTCGCCGGATTCACTCGATGGCCGGTACTTCGGAACGATCCCGAAATCGTCGGTCATTGGCCATGCGATCCCTATTTGGACTGAGGAGCAGTGAGCGTGCGCTTCTCTTTCCCTCTTGCCGGCATTCCTCTGGTCGACCGGGTGCAAGACCATTCCTCCGTCCCGACCAAGGTTGCTGACTGCGTCGCGCGCAGCTGCGGTCCAGGGCGGCCAACGAGTCGGCGCCCCAGCGCCTTACCCTGGACGGCCGCGAGCACGCTGGCACGGTGGAACAGCCTCGCATCGGCAGCGTGTCTCCTGACGTTTGTTGGATCTCTTGCGTGTCCAACATCGACACGTGCAGGTGCGGTTTCGCAGTCTGCCGCCGAACACTCATCGCGCGTGCCGCAAGCTAATCCATTCGCACCTTTCGTGACTGAAGCCTCCAAACGCTTCGCAGTCCCGGAGCAATGGATTCGCGCGGTGATGCACGTTGAGAGCGGCAATGATCCGCAAGCCGTCTCCCCGACGGGAGCAATGGGCTTGATGCAGATCATGCCGGATACGTGGGCCGAGCTGCGCGGCCGTTACAATCTCGGCGCCAATCCCTTTGATCCACGCGACAGCATTTCGGCAGGTGCAGCGTATCTACGTGAAATGCACGAGCGCTACGGAACCACTGGCTTTCTGGCGGCCTACAACGCCGGTCCTGCTCGCTATGAGGATCATCTCGCGACCGGACGTCCCTTACCGGAGGAGACGATCGCTTACCTTGCCGCTCTAAAGCCGCTGATCGAACTCCGCGCAAACGACGACGCAACCGGTGCCAGCAAACGAGCGACTTCCTGGCGCGAAGCTCCGTTGTTCGTTGTGCAGCGGGGAAGCGCCGGCGCTGCAGCTGACCTGGCATCCGATCCGTCAGCAAGGCAACCATCGATGGTCAATTCCAGTGTTGGTGTCTCGGGCCTGTTGCCTCAATCGATGGGCCTATTCGTGCGTCAAGACCAGATGGTGCAATCGCAATGATCGAAATCGCACTTTGTCGTACTGAATCGCGAGTTGTCGCAGGTTCAGCAGTGAGAGGGAGAGTGCAGGGAGAGAGCGACAGAGCGACAGCGATTGCCGCCCGTAATCGGTCTGGGCTGGGGATTGGGGCTGGCGCTGTGGTGACGGGCAAGGAGTCGGCTGCGCACACTTCACGCGTTGAGCAACGCGGGAGGCGAGCGCATGGAATTCTTCTCAGGACTGGATGTGGGCATGGACGAGACCGCGATTTGCGTGGTCGACGACAAGGGCAAGGTTGCTGTTGGAGACGACGGTGGTGACCGATCCGGACGCGATCAAGGCCGCACTGAAGCCGTATCTGGGGCGGCTCAGGCGGGTCGGCCATGAGGCCGGCGCGCTGTCGCCCTGGCTGCATCCGGAATTGCTAAAGCTCGGCTTGCCGGCGGTGTGTCTGGAAACCCAGCACGTGCGCGCGGCGATGTCGGCCCAGCGCAACAAGACCGACAAGGCGGATGCGCTGGGGCTGGCGCACATCATGCGGACCGGCTGGTTCCGCAAGGCGCACATCAAGAGCGAGAGCGTGCTACCGGCTGCGGCTTGTTGCTGACGCACCGGCGCAATCTGAAGCGCAAGTTTTTGGATCTCGAGAACGCGATCCGGCACTCGCTGAAGGCTTTGGCATCCGCTTGAACGGCGTCGGTCGGGGCGGCTTTGCGCAAGCAGTGCGCGAGGCGGTCGCCGGCGACGCGCTGGTCAGCGAGCTGATCGATGCCATGCTGAACGCCCGCGCCGCGCTGTGGAAGGAGTATCTGCCGGCTGCACGATCTGGTGGTCAAATTGGTCGCGAGCCACGAGCTGTGCCGCCGCTTCATGCAGATTCCCGGCGTCGGGCCGGTGGCGGCGCTGAGTTTTATGACGGCGATCGACGATCCATCGCGGTTCAAACGATCGCGCGATGTGGCGGCGTATTTTGGGCTGACGTCGCGGCGCTGGCAGTCGGGCACCTCGATCGACGTGCAGGGGCGGATCAGCAAGGCGGGCGATGGCGACGTGCGGCGCGCGCTCTACGAGGCGGCGTCTGCGCTGCTGACGCGCTTCAAGCGCAAGGACAAGGTCAAGACCTGGGGCATGGCGATCGCCAGGCGCTCCGGCCACCGCAAGGCGGTGGTTGCGGTGGCGCGCAAGCTCGCCGTGATCATGCATGCGATGTGGGTCGACGGCACGTTCTATTGCGGCGATCCGGCGGCGTCGGCGGCGGATGTCGCCGCGCACGCGCGGCCGTCAAGGACCGCAAGCTGCTCGGAGCCGCATGCATGAGCTGGCGACACGACGTGCGCATGAGACTAGACGACGCGATGATTGCAACGCGTTGAACAATGGAGCTCCGCGACAGCGGAAGAGGACCTGGTGCAGATCAAGGACGACGGAACGCACGTTATCTTGCCTGCGACCGCGCACTCGGATGGGTGCAGCGGAATCGCGTGGGATTGCCTGTGATGTGGCTCCGTCACACCGATGGAAAGATGCGCCGCGACGGCATCCCGGCTGCATGACTTGCAGCGATACTGTGCCGTCGATGAGCGCGGAGGACTGCACGGCGCATCGGGACTTGGCTGTGTCGCAGCGTGGCGTGGTCAAGCGTGCGATCAGAGGGCCTTGTGATAGTGAAGGAGACGAACGACAATGGGTGACATGGTGCAAAAAAGACGACCGTAAGCGTCCGAACGTTGCACCTCTGTCAGTGCTTGACAAGATTCTCGACTTTCCACGCCCACGGCAGCAGGTCGTCGAGGCGGTTGACGGGATGCCCATCGACCATCCGTTGCAGCACATCATGCAGGTAGGCGTAGGGCTCGACGTCATTGAGCTTACAGGTCTCAATCAGCGAACAGAGAACGGCCCAACGATGACCGCCACCGTCGCTTCCTGCGAACAGATGATTCTTGCGGCCCAGTGCAACAGGTCTGATCGCGCGCTCGACCGGATTGGTGTCGAGCTCGATGCGACCATCGTGGAGGAAGCGCGTCAGTCCTGCCCAACGCGAGAGGGCGTAGCGGATCGCTTCGGCAAGGGTGCTGCGGCCGGACACAAGAACAAGCTGCGCCTCGAGCCAGGAGCGCAGCGCCTCAACGATGGGCCTCGAGAACGAGCGCCGCTCGGCAAGCCGATGGCCCGGCGACTGCCCACGCACACGTGCTTCGATGGCATAGAGCTTGCCAATCCGACGGAGCGTCTCGGTTGCCACTGGCGAGGCGGTCGCCTCGGCAACATCATAGAACTTGCGCCGCGTATGGCTCCAACACGCAGCGAGAGCAACGTCTTCCCGATCGGCGAGCTGCTCGAAGCCGACATATCCGTCGACATGCAGAACGCCTTTGAAGTCCGCAAGGTGCGATATCGGACGCTCGGCTTTGCGGTCCGGTGCAAACAGATAAACCGCAGCCGGCGGTTCAAGTCCATCCCACGGTCTTTGCTCACGGGCGTAGACCCACAGACGTCCGGTCTTGGTTCGCCCGCGACCGGGATCGAGCACCGGGATTGGCGTGTCGTCGGCAAAGAGATGGTCCGAGGCGAACACGTTCTTGCACAATCGCTCGTGCAGCGCTTCGAGCCACCAGCATGCGCCGCCGACCCAGCCGGCGAGCGTCGAGCGGCTGAGATCGACACCGTGTCGGGCGAAGATCTGCGACTGCCGATAGAGTGGGGTATGGTCGCAATATTTGCTGATCAGCACCTGAGTCAGCAGCGCCGGCGTCGCGAGACCGCCAGCGATCAGCCGCTCAGGAGCTGCCGCCTGCACCACCGTGTCGCAGGCGCGGCACGCGTACTTAGGGCGAGAGATGCGAATGACACGGAGCTGCGCTGGCACCCAGTCGAGCATCTCACTGACGCTCTCACCGATCGGATGCAGAGCACCGCCACAGCAGGAACACGACTTGCTATCGACGTCGAGCCAGACGTCCTCGCGCGGCAGATGGTCGGGCAACGGTTTGCGCCGCGGTGTCGGCTTGTCCTCGGTGACCGTCGTCCGTTGCCCTTCCTTGATCTGGGCTATGTCGCTGTCGATATCTTCAAGCCCGAGCGCCAACTGGTCGGCATCGATGCGCTCGGAACGACGTCCGAACTGCATGCGCTGAAGCTGTTTGATGATCGACTTAAGGCGCTCGATCTCGCCGTCCCGATGCTCGATTGTGGTGACAACGTCTCGCACCAGGCGGTGCAGAAGCTCGGGATCGGACGGCAAATTGTTGAGATCGAGCTGCATGTTCAATTCTACTCGAACATGCTGATTCGAAGAAGCAACTTCCCTATGTTTGATGCGGCTTTCTTTGCTTCAGCCTGCGATCGCAGGTCTCCAGACGCGCTCAGGTGCGCGCCAGTCGATGCCTTCGATCAGCATTGCGAGCTGCGCCGGCGTCAACGTGATCGAGCCGTCGTAACCCGCCATCACCGGCCAGGCAAAGCGCCCCTGATCGATCCGCTTGGTGAACAGGCAAAGCCCGTTGCCATCCCAGAACAGGATCTTCAGCATCGAAGCCTTCTTGCCACGGAACGCAAACAGGTGACCCGAGAACGGATCCTTCTTCAGCACCTCCTGGACCAGCATGGCGAGCCCATCCATGCCCTTCCTCATGTCGGTGTAGCCCAGCGCCAGATGCACCTTAACACCCGCGGGGACGATCAGCATGATGCGATCTCGCCGTTCTCGGTGCGCGCCCGGACTGCATCGGGATCGCTGTCCTTTGGCGCAAAGACGCGTCGTCCGTCGGACAGATCGACGGCTTTCATTCCTTCAGGCGGCTGCACCAGATCACGCAGAACGCGTGCCACCGCCATGCCGTCTGCCAGCGCGACCGGAGCAAGCTTTGCGCGTCTCTTCTGCGCTATTCCAAACTGTACCCGCCAGCGGAACAGCAACCCGGTGACGATCCCATGCTTGCGAGCAATGCCGGAGACCGTCGCGCCCGGCTGCTCGGTCTCCTTCGCGATCGCGAGCTTCTGTTCGTCGCTGAAGAAGCGTCGGGCAGGCGTGGTTGGTGCCGGCGGATCGTCGATTGAAGCTGCTGTCAAGCTGCTTTCGGGGGCCGATTGGCTAGCACTAGTGCCAACGAGTGGACGGGCCGAGGGGTGAAGATGCGCGCGCCAGTCAACCTCAACGTCATCTGCGTCCAGCCGGTCGCGCCATTTGCGCAGCGCGTAGGGCGACAGCGACAGAGCGGCGGCGTATTCGCGGACGCCCATTCCGCTCCAGTTCATCGCTTCCACGTGCATCGCCCAGAACGCTTGCGTGGCACGATTGCGCACGTCTGTGGTTATGCTGAAGCGACACCGTCGGCTCTTCTTCAGCTGCTTTTCTCGCACCTCACGGCGCCTCTCGTGGCGCAGTTCTGTCTGATATTCCGTGAGTTTGCGTGCAGTCTCTTCACCGGCAAGGTACCTCAGCCAGCGCACGAATGTCGTCTCTGTCAACCGATGCTGCGCACAGTATCGGCGTTGCGACAGACCGCTACGTCGCCATGCCTCGATGTGGACCGACCACCACTCGCGCCTGGCTCTGTTCTGGAAATGTTTTGTGCCCACCGGAGATTCTCCAGTGCAGCAGAGAACCCGAAATGGAACGTGAACACACTACCAAGAAGAAGTGCAAAGACCGGACGGTTACAGAGCGACCATAGCGATGGCAAGATAAAAGCGCCGACGGCTGTCGGGCGCATGTGGTTGGTTGGATTGCGATTTTGGCGAATGTCGCGACGAGGTGCTGGCGCTTCGTCCACAAACATCAAAGATTTCAATGATCGAAGCGCCGTCTTTCGTCTCGATCGCATCGGAGAGCGACTATTGAACGTTCGCGACGACGATGTTCGGATACGACCGGGCCGCATTCGCGATCGAGGGCGCGCTAAGTCGAAGACATTTGTCGGCCAAGTCATGCGCGCGGCCACCAAGGCCGGTTACAGCGGGCGAGGTCTCGGGCCACGGACTCGCACCGGATCTGCATCGCGCTTCGGCCGGGGCCGCAGCGCGGCGCTGGCGCTGTCGCTTCGATCGCCCTCCCGCCGCGTTGTCGTCATGGCCCGTGTGGTTCGTCACCGCGGCACACGGTTTCGGTCGGCGCCGCTCGCGCGGCACATCACCTATCTGAAACGAGAGGGCGTGACCCGCGACGGCTCAGAGGCCCGGATGTTCGATGCCCGCACGGATGACGCCGACGCCAAGGCGTTTGCAGAACGATGCGAAGATGACCGGCATCATTTCCGGTTCACGGTGTCGCCAGAGGATGCGGCCGAAATGGCCGATCTGCGTGCGTTTACGCGAGAGCTGATGGCAGACGCCGAGCGGGACCTCGGCACCAGGCTCGATTGGATCGCCGTTGACCACTGGAACACTGACAATCCGCATATCCACGTCCTTATTCGCGGCCGCGCCGAAGACGGAAAGGACCTTGTGATCAGCCGCGACTACATCAGCCGTGGCTTTCGGGCACGTGCAGCGGAGAGGGTGACGCTGGAGCTAGGCCCGCGCAGCGAGCAGGAAATCAAGACCGCGCTTGAGCGGGAAGTGGACGCCGAGCGCTGGACCGGTCTTGATCGTGCTCTTCGGGCCCTTGCCGATGAGAACGCCGGAATTGCCAATCTTCGGCCTGGAACGGCTGACGAAGATCCGGAGCTTCGGCGATTGATGATCGGACGAGTTAGCAAGCTTGAGAGGCTAGGGCTTGCGGACCAGGTGGCGCTGGGTTGTTGGACCCTCAAGCCTGGCATCGAGCCAACGCTGCGTGATCTCGCGATCCGCGGCGACATCATCAAGACCATGCATCGGGCGATGACGTCAGCAGGCCGGGAAGTGGACGTGACCGCCTTGCCCTGCATGGAGAAGAGCCAGGCTATCGGGTTTTAGGCCGGCTAGTCGAGCGGGGACTCTTGGATGAACTCAAGGGTTCAGCATATGCCGTGATCGATGGTGTCGATGGTCGAACCCATCATCTGCGGTTTTCCGATCTTGAGATGACGGGCGACGCGAGGACCAGGCGCCATCGTCGAAGCGCGCACCTATGACGATGCGCAAGGCCGCAAGCGGCTGACCCTTGCCGTCCGGTCCGATCTAAGATTGTGGTGCTCAGGTTACGGCAAATGGGGCAACGTGGCTCGATCGCCAATTGCTGGCTCGCGAGCAGATTGCGATCGGCGGCGGTTTCGGAGTTGTGGTGCGGGAGGCCATGGGACATCGTGTCGACCATCTCGTCGGCAAGGGTCTTGCGCGTAGGCAGGGACAGCGGGTCATCTTCATTAGCAATCTCCTCAAGACGCTCGAAGGCAAGGAGCTTGCTGCCGGGACTGCCAAGCTATCCGTCGGATACTGGGTTTCAGCATCGACCACCCCGCCAAAGGTGAGCATGTTGCGGGCGTACCGTCAGCGCGTCACGCTGCACGTCCGGCCGGTTTGCGATGATTGATGATGGGCTAGGCTTCCGACTGGTGCCGTGGCGTCCGGCACTTGAGCAGCATGTGGGGCAGCGGGTGACGGGGGTCGCAATGACTGGGGGCGGTATAACCTGGAGCTTTGGAAGGAAGCCCGGTTTGGGCATTGACCTCAGCAGACCCGGCAATTCCACGCAATCCTGCGATGGCGTACGATGCGCTAACTCAAGCGTTGCGCGTCAGCTGCTTCGCCTGTTCCTTGGCCTCGACCACTCTCAGGACGGGACAACGATGAAACCGAGGATTGGTGTTTACCTCTGAAGGCATGGCCACTCGGCTGGCGGTTGCGGCGCAGCGTCCCGGTGCGACCAAATCGGCGCTGGTTGAAGCGGCGCTGGATCAATTCCTCGGTTGCGGCGAAGACGCTGATGACCTCTCGGTGAATCGACGCCTGGTTTGATGAGCCGTCAACTCGAGCAACTCGCTTCTGATGTCAGGATCGGTGAGCGAAACCGTTGCGCTTCAGGCGCGGTTCGAGCTTGCGGTAACGCCGCCGCTCCCGGCCGCGACACTGCGGACTGCCTGCGTGCTCGGCTCCGAGCGTTTTGACGAATTAGCGGCTCAGGTCGGGCGACGCGTTCATCTGGGAACGTCGCTCATGCGGGAGACGATGGATCGCCTGGGCGCGACCGAGCGGGATCCTCGCGGAGGCGATTTCGGGGAGGGGACGCCACAAACGGACTCTCGAGGTCATGCACCAGATCTCAGCAAGTCGACTTCCGTGGAGAGCGTACCAGAGCGTTCCGCTGCAGTCCGGGAGGACGGCAGCCAGAGCAACTTTCCAGAGCAGACCGGAATTCCCTGCACTAAGCCCGCTATCGGCTGGGCACCCGACCATGCGAGTGCGGTCGGCGCATCGCAAAGGTCGCAATCGTCCAGCTTGACGCTAGATACAAGTCGGACCAGACGAGGCTGCAATCTGGCGTATTCGTTCTGCGCGTGTTCCTGCCGTTCGTTGCCGCCTATTATCTTTCGTTTCTGTTCAAAACCATGAATGCGACGATCGGCAGGCCCGCTGTCGTCGGAGCTTCAACCTCGGCGCCGGCGATCTTGGCCTGCTAACCTAGGTCTACTTTCTAACTCTTGCGGCAGCCCAAATTCCGATCGGCGTCTTGTTGGACCGATATGGCCCAAGGTTAATCCAAAGCGTGCGCGTCTGATTGCCGCGGCCGCCGGCGCAGCGCTGTTTGCTTCCTCAAATGACTTTCTGCTTCTCCTCACGGGCCGTGCATTAATGGGTCTCGGTATCGCAGCAGCATTGACCGCCGGGCTAAAAGCCCTCGTTCTCTGGTTTCCGAGGGATCGGGTCCCGTTCTTCAACGGCCTCATGATCATGCTGGCGGCATTGGGCGCCGTGACGGCAACCGTGCCGGCGGAATTCTTGCTGGTTTCAGTGGGCTGGCGAGGGGTGTTTGAACTACTCGCCTTGGCCTCAGGCCGGATGCAGCGGTCCTGGTCTACCTTGTTGTCCCCAAGGCTTCCGTCACCGCCGCAAGTGGGTGGCGCGACCGCTATTGGCCTGCGAACTATCTATGCTGATCCACGCTTCTGGCGTCTGGCGCCGCTTTCGGCGAGTTGCATCGGAACGGCGTGGGCGTTGCAGGGATTGTGGGCTGCGCCGTGGTTTTCAGATGTCGAGGGCCTCGACCGGGCTGCGTTGCTACGGAATTTGTTTGTCATGGCAATCGCATTGAGCCTGAGCGCGCTTGCGCTGGGTGTCATGGCCGACCGGCTGCGCCAATTCGGTATCGGACCGAGAGCGCTTCTGGGTTTTGTCGCAGCGGTGTTTGTTGTGGCTCAGATGGCGCTGATCCTGAGGTTGCCGTTGCCGTCATTCGTTCCCTGGAGCATCATCGCTGCCGTTGGCGCAGCAACAGTCCTGAGTTACTCAGTGCTGGCGGAGTACTACCCGAGCGAAATTGCGGGACGGGCCAACGCTGCGCTGAATGTCTTTCACATCGGTAGCGCGTTTGTCGCGCAATATATGACGGGTGTCGTGGTTCAGCTCTGGACCCCCGTCGAGGGGCACTATCCTGCTATCGCCTTCGAGACGGCCTTTGCTTTCAGCGTGGGCCTCCAGATTGTGGCTTGGATATGGTTCATTTTTCCTTGGGTTCAAGCGTGCCTGCGACGAACCAGGCAACCGCGTGGGGCGTGCAGCAGGTGTCCCTTGCGGTCGAACACCTCGGGGCAGGTCGCGTTTGGCTGAACGTAACGGCCATAAGTCGCGGAACAACTGCAAGGCAGCAGCGAGCGTTTGCTCACGTTCGTTCTTGGTCATCATTTGACCAACCGATTTGTGCGCTGGAATACCCCAAAACGCGCTAGCCGTCCGAGACCGCTTGCTTGGGGCTTTTGGGCCATTTGATTGCTCCCGCTATGTCCGCAACCAAAATCAATTGGGGTCAAATCGTCATCGTTTTTGTTATCGTGGTCATGACCATGTGGGCGGCGACGCAATGGATGGGCTGGCGACTCGGCGTATCAGCCTCAGCTTGGTCAACCCTGGTTCGAATTAGCGCACGGCGTTCCCATCTATTTCCCTCCGGCGTTCTTCTGGTGGTGGTACGCCTACGATGCGTACGCCCCCAACATATTTGTCGAGGGTGGATGCATCGCCGCCTCAGGCGGCATCATCGCGATCGTCGTCGCCTTCGGAATGTCGGCCTGGCGAGCGCGCGAGGCGAACACGGCCGCCACATATGGATCGGCGCGGTGGGCGACGGCTGCCGAAGTTCGAGCAGCTAAACTCCTCGGCGCCGATGGAGTCATGCTCGGCCGGCTCGAGCGAAGCTACCTGCGGCATGATGGCCCCGAACATGTTCTTTGTTTCGCTCCGACACGGTCCGGCAAGGGTGTTGGCCTGGTTGTCCAACTTTTCTGACCTGGCCGGGCAGCTGCATTGTCCATGACATCAAGGGTGAGAACTGGACGCTAACCTCGGGATTTCGGGCGAGGCACGGTCGGGTGCTTTTGTTCGATCCGACCAATCCGAATTCCTCGGCCTACAATCCTTTGCTGGAGGTGCGGCGAGGGGAGTGGGAGGTTCGAGATGTCCAGAACATCGCTGACGTGCTTGGTCGATCCCGAAGGCGCGCTCGAACGGCGCAATCATTGGGAGAAGACCAGCCACTCGCTCCTGGTCGGTGCAATTCTTCACGTCTTGTATGCCGAACCCGACAAGACGCTCGCCGGCGTTGCGAATTTTCTGTCCGATCCAAGGCGGCCGATCGAGACGACACTTCAGGCCATGATGACGACGCCACATCTCGGCGAAGCGGGGCCGCATCCCGTGATCGCGTCGGCAGCGCGCGAACTACTTAACAAAAGCGAGAACGAGCGGTCAGGCGTGCTTTCGACCGCGATGTCGTTCCTGGGCCTCTACCGCGATCCGGTTGTGGCACAGGTGACGCGGCGTTGCGATTGGCGCATTCGTGACCTGGTCGAGGCAAACCAACCAGTGTCGCTCTACCTCGTCGTGCCGCCCTCCGACATCAGCCGGACGAAGCCTCTCGTGCGGTTGATCCTGAACCAGATCGGCCGCCGCCTCACCGAGGATTTGCAGGGCAAATCACGCAAGCAGCGCCTGCTGCTGATGCTCGATGAGTTCCCGGCGCTCGGGCGGCTGGATTTCTTCGAGTCGGCGTTGGCTTTCATGGCTGGCTACGGCCTGAAGAGTTTCCTGATCGCCCAATCCTTGAACCAGATCGAAAGAGCCTATGGCTCGAACAACTCAATTCTCGACAACTGCCACGTTCGAGTCTGTTTCGCGACGAACGACGAGCGCACGGCCAAGCGCGTGTCCGATGCGCTGGGGATGGCGACCGAACTGCGCGCCATGAAGAACTACGCCGGCCACAGGCTCAGCCCGTGGCTCGGACACCTCATGGTCTCCAGGCAGGAGACAGCGCGACCGCTGCTCACACCGGGTGAGGTGATGCAGCTCCCGCCCGATGATGAACTCGTCCTGGTCTCGGGTTGCCCACCGGTCCGTGCAAAGAAGGCGCGCTACTACGAGGACCGGCGGCTGAAAGAACGGGTGCTACCGCCGCCACAACCAGGGCATCCGATGGCACAGCTCGCCGCACCGGACGACTGGACCGGATTGCCAGCACCTCCCTCGACCAGGACTCAATTGGCACCGCCCAAAGCGAGCAACTCATCTGAAGATGCGGCCAATGGGGGTATTCGGCGAGAACCAAAACTTCCGGAGCACGAGGACATCGCCCCTGAGCCCGAGAAGCCATCGGAATTCGCATTCGCGGACGAGGAACCCGATGACGACGCCCAGCGCGCCCGCGTGATGCGCCGGCAAGCTGCCGGCGTTGCTCGACAGGCCGCAATGGATCCGCGCGACGGCATTGACCTGTGATCTGCGGCGATGCGGACAAAGCATACCTTTCGACTACCGCCAGAGCTCGCCGCTAGACTTGCGGAGCACGCGGACCGCAAACGCGTCCCTCAGGCCCTGGTCGTCGAGACCGCATTGAACTCTTACCTGTCGCCGGATAACTCGGAACGGTTGGAAGCAGCACTTGGGCGCAGGCTGGATCGGCTAACGAGGCAGGTCGAGCGGCTGGAGCGCCACCTCACGATTTCGAACGAAGCGCTCGCGCTGTTCGTTCGCTTCTGGCTCACCGCCACTCCGCCGCTGCCGGATGCCGCCCAGTCGGCGGCCCAGGCCAAAGGCCGTGAGCGTTACGAAAGTTTCGTCGAAGCTCTCGGCCGCCGCGTCGCGAGAGGACAGAGCCTTGCGCACGAGATTTCGGAGGATATTCGCGCGCACGAACGCGATGGCGAGAAACCCGACGGATAGACCGCGCCGCTATTGCTATCCATTTGTACGCTGACCTACGACAGCCACACTGCGCTCGTTGTCTCTGAGCCCAAGGTGCTTTTTCTACTCGTCCCCATCAACAGCAAGTTTTGCGGCCGATGCTTGGGGGCAAAAGGTGGTGGTCCACTCCTTCCAGCTCGAGGCAGTCTCTCGCGGCGCGCGGATGCTGCGCACGGCGCTCGGTCCCGCGATCGCTGAGTGGCTCGATGATCCCGCAATTGTCGAGGTGATGCTGAACCCGGACGGTCGGCTTTGGGTCGATTATCTCGCCCATGGCCTCCTCGACACGGGGAAATATCTGGCTCCAGCCGACGGCGACCGCATCATCAGGCTGGTCGCTCATCACGTTGGCGCCGAGGTTCATGCGCAAGCCCCGCGTGTTTCCGCGGAGCTGCCCGAAACTGGTGAGCGCTTCGAGGGTCTATTGCCGCCCGTTGTTGCCGCTCCGGCTTTTGCGATCCGGAAACCCGCTGTCGCAATCTTCACACTCGACGACTACGTGGTGGCCGGCATCATGCAGTCGGGCCAGGCGGATGTGCTTCGCCGCGCCGTTGCCGAGCGGCAAAACATTCTTGTCGCCGGTGGCACCTCGACTGGCAAGACGACCCTCACCAATGCATTGCTAGCCGAGGTCGCGAAGACGTCCGATCGGGTGGTCCTGATCGAGGACACGCGCGAGCTGCAGTGTAGTGCGCCCAATCTTGTTGCGCTGCGCACCAAGGACGGCGTCGCGTCGCTATCAGACCTGGTGCGGTCCTCGCTGCGGTTGCGACCTGACCGCATTCCGATCGGCGAAGTGCGCGGTGCCGAAGCGCTCGATCTGCTGAAAGCCTGGGGTACCGGGCACCCGGGAGGCATCGGGACGATCCACGCCGGCTCTGCACTCGGCGCACTGCGTCGACTCGAGCAGCTGATCCAGGAAGCGGTCGTCACCGTCCCGCGCGCGCTCATTGCCGAGACCATCAATGTCATCGCCGTTCTTGCCGGCCGCGGCTCCGACCGCCGGCTCGCCGAGCTTGCTGTCGTCAGTGGGCTGAAGCCCGACGGTGACTACGCCATCGCCCATCTCGGAGAGCTTTGATGTCGCTCTTGTTTCGACAATTCGGCGCAATCGGGGCTGTCTCATCGTTGGACTTCCTATCGACCATATCAGCCGCTCATGCCGCAGGGACCGGGATGCCATGGGAGCAGCCACTCAACCAGATCCTGCAATCGGTCGAAGGACCGGTCGCCAAGATTCTAGCTGTCATCATCATCATCACGACGGGATTGACGCTCGCGTTCGGCGACACATCAGGTGGCTTCCGGAGGCTCGTGCAAATCGTGTTTGGCTTGTCGATCGCCTTTGCGGCGTCAAGCTTCTTCCTCTCGTTCTTCTCGTTCGGCGGTGGGGCGCTGATCTGATGGACGAGCCGGTTGGGTTTTCCGTCCCCGTTCATCGCGCGCTGACCGAGCCGATCCTGTTGGGCGGAGCGCCGCGGGCGGTCGCGATCTTGAATGGCACCGTTGCGGCTGCGCTCGGCCTTGGCCTGCGGCTCTGGATCGCTGGCCTCCTCGTCTGGGCGATCGGCCACGCCGCAGCGGTTTGGGCAGCCAAGCGCGATCCGCTCTTCGTCGACGTGATCCGCCGCCATCTCCGCATTCCCAGTTTCTTAAGCGTTTGAGGTCGAAAGCCCATGATGAATCTTGCCGAATATCGCTCGACCGCAACAAGGCTCGCGGATTTCCTGCCGTGGGCAGCGCTGGTCGCCGAAGGCGTCGTCCTCAACAAGGATGGTTCGTTTCAACGAACGGCACGGTTTCGGGGACCGGATTTGGACTCGGCTGTCCCAGCCGAGCTGGTCGCGGTTGCCAGCCCGCTTGAACAATGCGCTGCGCCGGCTTGGCTCGGGATGGGCGATCTTTGTCGAAGCGCAGCGCAATCCCGCAAGCGGATACCCGGTCTGTACATTCCCTGACGCAGCATCGGCCCTGGTCGACGCCGAGCGCAAGGCGCAGTTCGAAGAGCAGGGGGCGCACTACGAGTCCGCTTACTTCCTGACGCTGCTCTACCTGCCGCCCGCAGAGGAGGCTGCCCGTGCCGAGCGGTTTTTCTATGAGGGCCGGGATCGCAAGGCCGGGACTGATGCCCGCGAGGTTCTCCGCGCCTTTATCGATCGAACTGATCGCGTTCTGCAACTGCTCGAAGGTTTTATGCCCGAGAGCGAGTGGCTCGATGATGAAGAGACTCTGACCTACCTGCACTCAACCATCTCGACCAAACGGCACCGCGTCCGCGTGCCAGAGACCCCTATGTATCTGGACGCGCTGCTCGCGGACGAGGCTCTGACCGGTGGCCTCGAACCCATGCTCGGGAATGCGCACCTGCGTGTGCTCACCGTTGTCGGCTTTCCCACGGCGACCACGCCCGGAATCCTCGACGAGCTCAACGCGTTGGCTTTTCCGTATCGCTGGTCGACCCGGGCGATCATGCTCGACAAAACCGATGCGACCAAGCTCCTCACAAAAATCCGCCGGCAGTGGTTTGCCAAGCGAAAGTCGATTGCAGCGATCCTTAAGGAGGTGATGACCAACGAAACCTCAGCGCTTGTGGATACCGATGCCCACAACAAGGCGCTCGATGCCGATGCAGCGCTCCAGGAGCTCGGCTCGGATCTGGTCGGCCAGGCCTTCGTCACGGCGACGGTCACCGTCTGGAACGAAGATCCGCGGATTGCGGACGAACGGTTGCGGCTGGTCGAGAAGGTAGTCCAGGGCCGCGACTTCACCTGCATGACCGAGACCGTCAATGCTGTTGATGCCTGGCTCGGGTCCTTGCCCGGTCACGTCTATGCCAACGTTCGTCAGCCGCCGATCTCGACTTTGAACCTCGCACACATGATCCCGCTCTCGGCGCTGTGGGCTGGCCCTGCCGCGGATGAGCATCTGAAGGCGCCGCCGCTGTTTTTTGCGAAGACCGAAGGCTCGACGCCGTTTCGCTTTTCGCTTCACGTCGGAGATGTCGGCCATACCTTGGTTGTCGGTCCGACCGGCGCCGGCAAGTCGGTCCTGCTGGCGCTGATGGCGTTGCAGTTTCGGCGTTATGAAGGATCGCAAGTCTTCGCGTTTGATTTCGGAGGCTCGATCCGGGCGGCCGCGATCGCGATGGGCGGCGATTGGCATGATCTCGGTGGGGCGCTGTCCGACGATGCGTCAGAGCCGGTCGCGCTGCAGCCGCTCGCTTCGGCATCGACGAAATTGCCGAGCGAGAGTTGGGCCGCCGAGTGGCTTGCAGCCATTCTCCAGCGCGAGAAGATCATCGTCAGCCCGGAAGCCAAAGAGCATCTCTGGTCCGCCTTGTCCTCGTTGGCTTCCGCGCCCGTCACTGAGCGGACACTGACCGGCCTTTCCGTTCTCTTGCAATCACAAGCCCTCAAGAGAGCGCTGCAGCCTTATTGCCTCGGCGGGCCTCATGGACGGCTCCTGGATGCGGAAGCCGAGCGATTGGGTGAAGCTTCTGTCCAAGCCTTTGAGACGGAGGGGTTGATCGGCACCGGTGCGGCGCCTGCCGTGCTCAGCTACCTCTTTCACAGGATCGAAAGCCGGCTCGACGGCAGGCCGACGCTGCTGATTGTCGATGAAGGATGGTTGGCGCTCGATGACGAAGGGTTTGCCGGCCAGCTCCGCGAATGGCTCAAAACCCTGCGCAAGAAGAACGCGTCCGTGGTGTTCGCCACGCAATCCTTATCCGACATCGACGGTTCGCCCATCGCGCCCGCGATCATCGAAAGTTGCCCGACCCGGTTGTTGCTGCCCAACGAGCGCGCGATCGAGCCGCAGATATCAGCGATCTATCGCCGCTTTGGTCTGAACGACCGTCAGATCGAAATCCTGGCTCGCGCCACGCCCAAGCGCGACTATTACTGTCAGTCTCGCCGCGGCAACCGCCTGTTTGAGCTTGGGCTCGGCGAAGTCGCGCTTGCCTTTACCGCTGCGTCGTCAAAATCCGACCAGGCGCTGATCGACCGCGTCCTCGCAGAACTCGGCCGTGACGGCTTTGTCACCGGCTGGCTCAAGGCGCGCGGCGTCGGCTGGGCCACTGATCTTATCCCCACACTCGTTCGGGAGACCTGACCCCATGACCAGAATTTTGAAGCTCGCCGCGGCGAGCACGGTCGCGCTCGCTCTTTTTTCTGCGCCACGTCCGACCACGGCCCAGTGGCTGGTGTTCGATCCCAACAACTACGTCCAGAATGTGCTCACGGCGGCTCGCGAGCTCGAGCAGATCAACAACCAGGTCCTCTCGCTTCAGAACGAAGCGCAGATGCTGATCAATCAGGCGAAAAATCTCGCGAATCTGCCGTATTCAGCCGCTGCAACAGATCGAGCAATCGATCCAGCGGACACAACAGCTTCTCGCGCAGGCGCAGCGCATCGCCTACGACGTGCAACAGGTCGACCAAGCCTTTGCCACGACCTATGCGCCGGCGTCATCAAGCCAATCCGATCAGGTGCTCATCACGAATGCACAAACACGATGGCAGAACGCGATCGCCGGGCTTCAGGACGCATTGCGAGTTCAGGCAACCGTCGTCGGCAATCTCGATACCAACCGAACGCAAACCTCAGCGCTCGTGAGTGCGAGCCAGGGCGCAACAGGCGCCCTGCAGGCAAGCCAGGCTGGCAATCAGCTTCTTGGGTTGCAGACCCAGCAGCTCGCCGACCTCACGGCAACGGTTGCGGCGCAGGGCAGGGCGCAGAGCCTCGAACTGGCACAGCGCGTCGGTGCTCAAGACCAGGCCAAGGAGCAGCTCAAACGCTTTCTGACGCCGGGCTCAGGCTATCAGCCCTCAACCGTGCGGATGTTTCACTGATGATGCGCGACATTCTCTTCCGGCGGCTTCCCGCTTGTCGTGGCGACCGGTTTCATGATGCTGACGGTTGCGGCCTGTGCGGTTCAGCTTGATCGCCATGACGAGGATCCGCCGCCTCCGCCGGAAACCTCAGAGACCAAGGACACGCTCGCGCCAAAGCTCGAGGCCTGCCTGACCGTCACTCCGGACCAAGTCGCTACCTTCGAATACTGCCGGCGCGTCTGGGCCGAAAATCGCCGCCGCTTCTTCGGCCCTCCGAAGCAGAAATCGGCACCTCCGCCCAAGAAGGCCGCGGAGCAGGGCGGTCCGGCATCGCCGTCTTCGAAGGATCAAGGTCAGCCACCTCCGGGCACTGCTGCTGTTGTTGCACCGGCAAAGGAGTGACCAGTGGCAACGACGGGGGTCATCGATCAATTCCTCGAAACATTTACTGGATATATCGATTCAGGCTTCGGCCTGGTCGGTGGCGACGTCGGCTATCTCGCCAGCACCTTGGCTGCGATCGATATCACGCTCGCGGCACTCTTCTGGTCCTGGGGTGCTGACGAGGACATCATTGGACGTCTCGTCAAGAAGACGATCTTTGTCGGCGTCTTCGCCTATCTGATCGGCAATTGGAATACGCTTGCCAGGATCGTCTTCGAGAGCTTTGCCGGGCTCGGGCTCAAGGCATCAGGTACAAGTCTATCCTCCTCTGATTTTCTGCGACCAGGCCGCATTGCGGAAGTGGGGATTGATGCCGGACGTCCCATTCTGGACGCGATCTCCGGGCTGATGGGCTACGTCAGCTTTTTCGAGAACTTCGTCCAGATCGTCATTCTGCTGTTTGCCTGGGTGGTCGTCCTCCTTGCCTTCTTCATTCTGGCGATCCAGCTCTTCGTCACTCTGCTCGAGTTCAAGCTGACGACGCTCGCTGGCTTCGTGCTCATTCCATTCGGCCTGTTTGGGAAGACGGCGTTCGCAGCCGAGCGCGTGCTCGGCAACGTCATCTCTTCCGGTGTCAAGGTTTTGGTCCTTGCCGTCATTGTCGGCATCGGCTCGACGCTTATTTTCTCAATTCACCTCTGGCTTTGGCGGTAATCAGCCTACGATCGATGACGCGATGGCGCTGGTGCTTGCGTCATTGTCGTTGCTCGGTTTGGGGATCTTTGGGCCGGGTATCGCGAACGGCATTGTCTCCGGCGGTCCACAGCTTGGCGCCGGGGCAGCCGTTGGGACTGGGCTCGCCGCAGGCGGTGTGGTCGTTGCAGGTGCAGGACTTGCTGCGGGCGCCGCAGGGGCGGCGACCACTGCGATCGCCGGAGTAAGCCGTAGCGCGGTTGCGGTTGGCAGTGGCGCCGTCGGCGCATTTCGATCCGGTGGCGCCGCTGGTATTGCCGAAGCGGGAGCAGGCCCTGCCGCAAGTCCTCTCCAGCGGATCGCCGGCCGCTTAGGAAGTTCGGGAGCGACTGTCGAGGTCGGGCGGGGGTGCAAGCCCAACTGGCTCAGCCGAGAGTCCACCCGCATGGGCGCGCCGTATGAAACGCGCGCAGACAATCAGCCATGGCGCGTCTGCCGCGACCCATGCCGTCAAATCAGGCGATCACGGTGGCGGCGGTGGCTCGGTCGATCTCTCCGAAGGTCAAAACTGATGTCACGCCGTTCCCTCGATCGGGTCGCAAGTGCGCCCGTGCGCTCATTGCAGCTTGCTGCGGCCGATTGTGCGCACGCTCGAGAAACAGCGCCTGATCACGCTCGGCTTGATGGCGCTGTTCGCAAGTCTCGCAGCTCAGCCAAAGTTTGTTGCCGGTTGCAGGTATCCCTTCCGCGACTTTGCACGCGAGCCTGCTGCCGGCAATCGGCGCCTGTGGTCGCGAGGCTTTCGTAGCCAGGATCCACGCGGCGCATGTTCTACCCGACGATTCTCAAGCTCGGCGGAATTGCCGTTCGGCGCCGACAATGCAGGGGTTGCCATCGCAATCGCTGCCTCTGCCTTGAGCGTCCGTCCTTCACGCGTGCGGTTCGTGTGAGCCGAACGCCCATCCGCATTCGTCAATCGAGGAGAGCAAAAATGTTCAGGCGACCTGCCGTGCACTACGGCCTGATGCCTCAGCCGGTGACCCCCTATCAAAAGGCCGCGCAAGTCTGGGATGAACGAATCGGCTCGGCCAGAGTCCAGGCCAAGAACTGGCGTCTAATGGCGTTCGGCTGTCTCTTTTTGTCGGCGGGTCTGTCAGGCGCTTTGGTCTGGCAATCCCTGCAGGGTACCGTTACGCCCTGGGTGGTTGAGGTCGATCACCTCGGCCAGGCGCAGACCGTCGCGCCGGCTATTTCCTTCTATCAGCCGACCGACCCGCAGATCGCATTCCATCTCGCGCGCTTTATCGAAGACGTGCGTGCGCTTCCCGCCGACGCCATCGTGCTGCGTCAGGACTGGCTCCGAGCTTACGATTTTACAAGCGATCGTGGAGCGCTGGCGCTCAACGACTACGCGCGGGCCAATGATCCCTTTGCCAAGGTCGGCAAGAGCCAGGTCTCTGTCGAAGTCTCCAGCGTCATTCGCGCGTCACCTGACAGCTTTCGAGTGTCATGGACGGAGCGGCGTTATGAAAACGGCCAGCTTGCCGGGACTGAGCGGTGGACCGCGATTCTGACGATTGTGGTGCAGACGCCGCGCGACGCCGATCGCCTGCGCAAAAATCCGCTTGGCATCTACGTCAACGCCATCAGCTGGTCAAAGGAGATCGGCTGATGAATTTTTTTGCGACGAGGCAATCTGATCTGCGCGTTCCCGTCACAAGCGCGCTCCTGCTGCTGGCGAGCCTCCTGGGCGGTTGCAGCGCGTTCGTACCACCGCAGATCAGCTACGACACCGGATGTTCCGCCGTTGCCGACTCTGCCGCCTGTCGGACGATCGGCCGCGCGCCTTAAACGTGCCGCCAGTCTGGACGCCATCTCGTGGCGGTAAGAAAGGGGCTGGCTGAGGCGAAGGAGCCTGTTGAACGCATTGAGACGGCAAATGACGCTGCCCGCGTGGAGCCTCGCAAGGCGGGTTATTACAACGCCGTTCAGATCTTCTCCTATAGCCCCGGTGCGCTTTACCAGGTCTACGCATCTCCCGGGCAAATCACCGACATTGCGCTCGAACCCGGCGAGCAGCTCGTTGGCTCTGGACCAGTTGCCGCCGGCGATACGGTTCGTTGGATCGTTGGCGACACCGAGAGCGGTACTGGTGAGCTCAGACGCGTCCACATCATGGTCAAGCCGACGCGGCCATCGATTGCGACAAATCTCGTCGTCAACACCGATCGGCGCACCTATCTGATCGAGCTACGCTCGCGCGAAAAACCCTATATGCCGGCGGTTGCCTGGTTCTATCCGGAAGATCGGTTGAGCCGGGCAAGAGCGTTGCCGCTAACTCCTTATATTCCCGCACAGGAAGAGCGGCATTATCGCTATGCGATCGAGGGCGACAATCCGCCATGGCGCCCGGTTGCGGTTTTCGATGATGGCCGCAAGGTCTACATCGAATTCTCGCCCGGCATAGTCCAGGGCGAGCTGCCGCCACTGTTCATCGTCGGCTCGGATGGCAAGACCGACCTCGTCAATTACCGCGTCTATCAAAATCTCATGATTGTCGATCGGCTGTTTGGTGCCGCCGAACTTCGGCTTGGCGACGAACACCAGCAGAAGGTTCGGATCATCAGAACCGACGGGAGGACATCATGAGCGATACCGCCCCAAACGAACCCGCGCCGGACAACTCCAATTCGGCGCAATATCGGGAAGACCTTGCCCAAAAGCTCCGGCTTCGTCCTGAGCGGCCTCGTGTCGTCCGGTTGTCACGACGGGTTCTGGGCGGCGCAGCGGCTGTTGTCCTGTTGATCATCGCGGGCGCAGGGATTTGGGCGCTGCAAAACCATCGAACAGATAACAAAGCGCAGGACGAACTCTTCGGCACTGAGCATCGGACACTGGCGGAAGGTTTCTCCGAATTGCCGCGTGACTACAGCGGCGTGCCGCGAGATGTGCCGCGCCTTGGCCCACCCCTTCCAGGCGATTTAGGGCGCCCAATCGTTGCTGCACAAAACCAGTCGGGACCGCTCGCCGTTGACGCGGAGCAACAACGGCTCAATCAGGAGACTGAGGCTGCGCGGACGAGCAAAGTGTTTGCGTCAACGAACCTCAGGCAATTCGCGGCGACAAGCGAGAATACGGCTGATCGGCAGGCGCCGGCCGGGTCGCCATCCTCAGACGAGGCGTTCACTCAGAACGGCCAGGACCGTAAGCTGGCCTTCGTCAATGCCGCCGTCGATCGCCGAACCACAGCACCAGATCGGCTCGCGAGACCGACTTCGCCATTTGTCGTTCAGGCTGGCACCGTCATTCCCGCTGCGCTCATTACTGGCGTCCGGTCCGATTTGCCTGGTCAGATCACGGCGCAAGTTACGGAAAATGTTTACGACTCTCCCACTGGCCGGGCGCTCTTGGTCCCGCAGGGAGCCCGATTGATTGGCCTATATGACAGTCAAGTCACGTACGGGCAGTCGCGAGTCCTGTTGGTCTGGACGCGGCTGATCATGCCGAACGGACGCTCAATCGTTCTGGAGCGCCAACCAGGAGCCGACAGCGCTGGATATGCAGGCCTCGAAGACGAGGTCGACAATCACTGGGGCGAGCTCCTCAAGGCGGCGCTGCTTTCGACACTGCTGAGCGTCGGGACCGAAGTAGGCTCAGGCTCGGACAGCGGCAACAACGCCGACCTCATTCGGGCACTTCGCCGCGGGGCAGGGGATGCGGTCAATCAAACCGGCTCTCAGGTCGTCAGGCGCAACCTTAACATCCAGCCGACTTTGACGATCCGGCCGGGCTTTTCAGTTCGTGTGATCGTCAATCGTGATCTCGTCCTTGAGCCCTATCGAATTTGAGGAGTGCGCTGGAATGGCCAGGCTGAAACTCGGTCCACTCCTGGACGACAAGCCGGTCAAGCTGACGATCGAGCTGCCGGCTGCGGTCCACCGCGATTTGCTGGCCTATGCCGAAATGCTCGGCCGCGAAAGCGGGCAAGCTCGTCGGCGATCCGGCAAAGTTGATCGCGCCAATGCTCGCACGCTTCATGGCGACCGACCGAGCGTTCAAGGCACGACGTAGCAATCAATCGACTGCAACGGGGGAGGGATAACGTTCGCGCAGCAGCTTGAGGAAGCTTTCGAGGGCAGGGTTTTGGTTATCCGGAAGCCAGAAGGCCGAAAAATCCAAGCGGCTCGAACCATTCCCATCGCGAAGGTCTCTATAGAGCGGACTTGGCAGGCTGGCGCCAAGATCGGATTCCAGTATCAGGCTAACGCCCATTTGCATGCTTACCAGCGCCTTGATTGCTCCCCGGCTTACATTGTGCCGTTCGATCTTTGGCCGATCGCTTGGTGAAACAAGTTTCGCATTGAGCAGGTTTTCGAACTCTGTTCCCTGATCACGTTCGCTCAAAAGGACGTTTTCGTTGCGCAGATCTGTCCAGTAAATGACATCCCGATCTGCCAATTTATGACCCGCAGGAAAAGCTACTAAAATCCTCTCGCTCCAAAGCGCCAGGGATCTGCACGGTAGACTTCGAACGTCGCCAATCACGGTGAGAATGTCGAGCGTGCCATTACGCAAGGCCGCGATCAGATCTTCACTCGAGCCTTCCATCGTAGCCAATTTGACATCAGGGCAGCGCTGTTTGAAATCGATCAACGTCGCTCGAAGGTTGCCTGCAGACAGCGAGGAGCAGAATCCAACTGTGAGCCTGCCAGCTGCTCCAGAGCTATTCGCCCGCGCTGTTGCGATCAGTGACTCGAATTCGTTCAGTACTGTTTTTGCCATTCGAAGAATACCGTGGCCAGCCTGTGTTGGCCTCACGCCACCGCTTGATCGCTCAAACAGAACAATTCCAATCGATTGCTCGAGCTGGCGAATCGTGCGGCTCAATGTCGATTGGCGAACCGACAGGACTTCCGCAGCCTGTCGAAAGCTCCCGTAATCTTGTGCACAGACGGCATAACGAAGATGCTGCAGATCGATTGGAGATGAATTCAAGAAGGCCGGTGAACTGACTTTATTTAATTCCATAATCTCAACTAGAATTTCTGGCAATGTACCCGCCCGCTCGCGGAATAGGCGAACATTTCTAGCTCGCACCATTTAGTCAATAGGGAATGAATCAGACGTGATGCGCTTTTTGCATCGGGCCCTGAATTGTACGGAGGTCGCGTGATTGGTGCTGATTTGCAAGTCAACCGGTGAGCTTAATTCAGGGGCACATTGCCTCCTCAAACAGACCGAATAGCGCGACAGGAGAAGTCTGTTGCAATCCTGAAGTGAATGTCTTCGCGCCGCGCGGTGGGTGTTGGACGTTTAAGCAGATAATCTAACAGTGCCAGAGACGGTGGGCCCGTGCTTCGTTGGCCAAGTGCGCGCGCCTGGGCGATCGTCGAGGTCAAGCGTTCCAAAGTGCGCAGGATTGCGCGACGTCGGTCCGTGTCACTCCGCCGACGTTGAAGCCGACCCTGCGTCTGATTCAGCATCTAGATCGAGACGTCATTCACCGATTGGCTCGAATTGCACAATCAGACCATGCGCTGTCACGCCGGAAGAGCATTGCGGATTGCCGCCGCCTCTTGTTCGACTGGGGTGTGGTTGGTGAAGATGTTGCCGGCGCTCGGCTCCTCTACGCGTTCCACGAGAATTTCACCTTGCCATGTGTGCAAAACGGCACTCCGCGCAAGCTCGCGCAACCACCCGACTACAAACGTGATGGTCATCGAGCAATGTGCTCGAGCCCTGTCGATGAGGTGACCCCGCCGACCTGGAGAACATCATCAGGTCGCAGATCTGGATGTACCTTGGCCCGCGCATCCATCTTCCTGCGCGTTTGTGGTGCAGGCTGCCCAACTCCGGCCAGCACATCCGCTTTGTACGAGATCCATAGTCCTCGTAACTCAGGCTGCTTGCAGAATCACCTGCTCGGCAAGGCGTTTGACGTCAACCGGCCGGCATAGCTCGGTGCCAGGATGGAGCAGGGCGGCTGCGCCAGCTGCGACGGCTTGCCGAAAGGCATGCTCGAGATCGTCTCCCGATGACAGCCGCCAGATCAGCGCTCCGAGAAAGCTGTCGCCCGCTCCTACTGCAGTCACCGGCTCGACAGAAAGGGGTAGCGCCCGTAATACCCTGTCTCGGGTGACCAGAACCGCCCCGAGGTGCCCCATTGTGAGGGCGATCACCGGAACTTTCCCGCTGTTGACAAGAATTTTGGCGGCTAGTTCCCACCCGCTGGCTCCGGTTGGTTCGCTGCCCGTTAGCGCGCGCATCTCCCGCAAATTTGGCTTGATCAGATCGACGCCTTCAGCGACGGCTGCCGCGAGCGCTCGCCCAGAAGCATCGAGAATCATCTTGGCGCCACGCTGCTTTGCGATTCTGGCCACTCTTGCGTAGAAATCGTCGGGAACGCCAGCGGGCAAACTTCCGCTCGCGACTACAAAACTGGGAAACGGCTCGACCGCGGAAAGCTGCGCCAGGCATTCTTGCCATTCGGCTTCGGCAAGTCGCGGACCAGGGAGTATAAAGCGGTATGGCTGGCCGGTACTCATTTCATTCACGAAGAAGTCTTCGCGAGTGTCTTCCGCAATCGGAAAGTTCCGACTTGCGACGCCTTCCTTGTCGAGTAGTTTGCGTAGCAAGCCTCCCGTCGCGCCGCCCACCGGATAGATTGCGCTGACATCTCCTCCCAGGCGCTGAATGACGCGCGCGACGTTGATTCCGCCGCCTCCAGGATCGCGCCGTTGCGATATGCCCCGAAGCTTGTAGATGGGGGTGATCTTATCGACCGATGTGGAGAGGTCGACTGCCGGATTCGGTGTGATTGTCACAATCTCCGTCATGAGCTTTCTTTCTCGCGACATCGGCCTAGGCCAGCGAAAGCTACCATGCAAACATCAAACGGAATGCACTTGACGAGGATCAACATCACCGGGACTTCTTGCTTAAATATTGCAACCATATCTCGCAATACCGTCGAGTTCGCATCTTCAAAAAGAATGCGCGCGGCGACAACATCGGGGGTGTTCGGGGTGCGAGCACCTTGGCTAGCATGGCGGCCAATACCGATTGGATAGCTGCCGATGAACTGTCAACCAGAGTGTACGCTATCAGTGGTCAAGGACTGTGTCGTGCCAGCTTGAGGGATTTTGCTGCAGCAGCCGGGCCGAACGATTTGCCGCAGAGAGATTATGCCGGAGTCAATCAAAGCCAAAGACAAGATGTCGAGCAGTACTAGGCGCCGACTTGTCCTTATCGCAATTGCACTGGTCCTGGTTGCGATCGGAGCCGGCCTAACCTATTGGCTGACCCATCGCTCCGGCCAACCGCACGAACTCGTTATTTATGGCAACGTTGATCTGCGGCAAGTCGACTTGGCATTCAATGGCAATGAACGCATCGCGGCCGTTCTCGTGCAGGAGGGCGATCATGTCCGCAAGGGACAGATACTCGCCAAGCTAGATACCAGTCGCCTGGAACCGCAGGTCGCTCAAGCAGAGGCGCAGGTCGCGGCCCAGCAAGCCGCAGTCGAGCGACTGCACAACGGCAGCCGGCCTGAAGAAATCGCCCAGGCGCGTGCGAACCTCGAATCCGCAAAAGCGGATGCCGTCAATGCGCGCCGCCAATACGAGCGGAAGAAGTCCCTTGTAGCAACGAACGCTGGCACTCAGCAGGATCTTGACGCAGCCAAGGCAGCGATGGACGTTGCCGATGCAAAGGTCGATGTAAATCAGAAAGCGCTAGAACTCGCGATCGTCGGACCGCGCCGCGAGGATATTGCCCAAGCAGAGGCCCAGTTGCGAGGGAGTAAGGCCCAACTGGCATTCCTTGAGCAGCAGCTCAAGGACGCTACACTTGTGGCTCCGATGGATGCCGTGGTTCGCTCGCGTCTAATGGAGCCCGGAGAGATGGCCTCGCCACAAAGGCCCGTCTTTTCTCTGGCCATCGTCGATCCGAAATGGGTGCGTGCCTATGTGACAGAAACGGACTTGGGCCGAGTGCGTCCGGGCATGAAAGCATATGTCACGGTCGACAGCTTTCCGGCCAGTCGCTTTGAGGGGTGGGTCGGGTTCATATCTCCAGTCGCGGAATTCACGCCAAAAACGGTCGAGACCCCGGAGTTGCGGACCAGCCTGGTCTACGAAGTTCGCGTCTTCGTCAAGGATCCTGAGGATCGACTTCGGCTCGGCATGCCAGCCACCGTGCTTCTGCCGCAGGATCAGGATCAAACTCCCCAGGGGAGTCCGAGGCGCGAGCCACGATCATGAATGCAACGCCGGCAAACGACTCCATCCTGCTGGGCCAGAACCTTCGCAAATCGTTCCGGCGTGACACTGGCGAGACCGTGATGGCGCTCGACGATATTTCAATTGCGGTTGATCGTGGCACGCTTGCAGCGATCGTCGGGCCGGATGGTGCTGGCAAAACCACGCTGATCCGGCTGATCGCCGGGCTGATGCCTCTCGACGGAGGGAAGTTGACAGTCCTGGGCTTTGATGTGGCAAGAGATCCTCAACAAGTCCAGGATCGCATCGCCTATATGCCGCAGCGCTTCGGACTCTATGACGATCTGAGTGTCCAGGAAAATCTCGATCTGTACGCCGATCTGCATGGTCTTTCCATCACGGACCGGATGACGCGGTATCCCGAACTGCTGGAGATGACGGCACTTGCGCCCTTCACAACACGGCTGGCCGGCAAGCTGTCCGGAGGAATGAAGCAGAAGCTGGGACTGGCATGCACGCTGGTTGGGTCGCCGGCTCTGTTGTTGCTCGATGAGCCGACCGTCGGCGTCGATCCATTATCGCGCCGTGAACTCTGGGAAATCATCGTACGGCTTGTTCGCGATCGAAGTCTCACTGTTCTCACAAGTACCTCATATCTTGATGAGGCCGACCATTGCGATCACGCCTTTGTGCTGCGCGAGGGCAAACTGTTGGCAAGCAGTCCTCCGCAAGATGTCGCCAACGGCGCCGCTGGATGCACATTTGAAGTGCAGCCAACCGAAGGCGAGCTGGCGCGGAGTTCTGCAATCGCGTCTGCTGGGCAACCCGGCAACTATCGATGCGGTTCCGAAGGCAGGTCGCGTACATCTGGTACGGGCAGGAGCAGACAACGACGCTGATGCTCTGTTGGCCGGGCATGCGATCGTCCCGGTGCCGGCACGCTTCGAAGACGGCTTCATGATGCTCCTGCGGAAACAAACCGGAACGAGCCGGAAAACGCCTGCCCCGCGGCCGTTAGAGCACGCTGTTGCGTCTCGATCGGGTGAGATGGTGATCCAAGTGCGCGACCTGGTTCGGAGGTTCGGTGCCTTTACGGCCGTCGACCGGCTCACCTTCGAGATTTCCCGTGGCGAAATCTTCGGTCTGCTTGGACCCAATGGCGCCGGCAAGACGACGACCTTCCGCATGCTGTGCGGCTTGCTTGCGACCACCGCCGGTACGTTGCGCGTCGCGGGCTTCGATCTGCGCAATGCGCGTGCCTCCGCGCGCCAGCACATCGGATATGTTGCGCAAAAATTTTCGCTCTACGGCCAGCTCTCGGTCATCGAAAACCTGGAGTTCTTCGCCAGCGCTTACGGCCTCCGCGGCCACCGCAGACGTGATCGGATCGATCAGGCACTCGAGGAATTCGAACTCTCGAAGTTGATCCACTTGACCAGCGATCATCTGCCCGGGGGCTACAAGCGGAGGCTGGCCATGGCTGCCGCGCTCATTCACGAACCTGAAATTCTGTTTCTGGATGAGCCAACCAGCGGTGCCGATCCCTTGGCACGGCGGGAGTTCTGGCAGCGAATCACGAACCTCGCCGAGCGGAACGTCACGGTCGTGGTTACGACGCATTTCATGGAGGAGGCTGAGTATTGCGACAAGATCTTGATCCTCGATGCCGGTCGCATGCTCGCCGCGGGCACGCCAGCTACGGTTCGGGGCCAGACCGCGTCCGGGGAGGGTGCCGCGACTACCATGGAGGATGCGTTCATCGCGATCGTCGAACAGGCTCGTAAGCACAGTTTGCCGGCGTTCGGCGGAGGAAGTGCGCAATGAGCCAGGTAGTGAACCGGTCGTCGCCGGCCATTTCGACTACGAGTTCAGCGAAGTTGCGCCGCGTCACAGCGCTCGTGCGCAAAGAGACCCTTCAGCTATTCCGCGATCCGAGCAGCATCGCAATCGGCGTCGTCATGCCGGTGCTGCTCATCTTCCTGTTCGGCTTCGCGCTGTCACTCGATGTCAAGAATGTTCCCGTGGCCGTTGTGTTGGAAGAGCCTTCGCCCGCAGCCGTCGACCTTGCTGCTGGATTCACACTGTCTCCCTATTTTGATGCTCGACTCACGACATCCATGCCACAGGCCCGCCAGCTCATGCTCGAGCAGAAGGTCGACGGCATCGTCCGCATTCGGCCGAATTTCGCTCGACAGTTGAACATGAGCAACGGCGAGGTGCAGGTCATCGTCTATGGAACCGATGCCAACCGCGCCCGCATTATCGAGGCCTATGCCCAGGGCGCCATTGCGCAATGGGCGGCGCGCACGGCCGCCCAAAGTCAACAGGCGCCGACGGGCGGCGTAGCGGTGGTACAGAGCCGCCTCTGGTTCAACGAGGCCTACGACAGCCACTACTTTCTGGTTCCCGGCCTGATTGTCTTGGTCATGACGCTTATCGGCGCGCTTCTGACTGCGCTAGTGATGGCGCGAGAATGGGAGCGCGGCACATTGGAAGCGCTGTTCGTGACCCCGGTGCGAGCCGGGGAGATCGTGCTCTCCAAGATGATACCGTACTTCGTGCTCGGGATGGTTGGCCTCGGGCTGTGCATCTTGGCGGCGCAGTTCCTCTTTGGTGTTCCACTCCGCGGCTCCATCGCGGTTCTGATCGGCGTGTCGGCACTCTATCTGCTCGTTGCGCTGGCAATCGGATTGTTGATTTCGTCGCTCACCAGAAGCCAGTTTGTTTCGAGCACTGTGACGCTGTTGGTCACATTCCTGCCTGCCCTGTTCCTGTCCGGGTTCCTGTTCGACCTCCACAGCATGCCGGCGGCGGTCCGCACGCTCAGCTACGTATTGCCGGCACGCTACTATGTTACGTTGCTGCAGACCGTCTTCCTCGCCGGTAACACTTGGAATGTTCTTGTCATCAATGCGGCCGTCCTTGCAATCATGGCGAGCTTGTTGCTCGTTTTAACGCGCGCGGTTGCCAAAAAACGCCTTCTATGAGGACGACGATGGTCGATGCGATCCTACGCACTCTGGCTCTCATTCGCAAAGAGCTGTTAGCGGTTCTGAAAGATCCGCGTAGCCGTTTCAGCCTCTTCATCCCACCGATCCTGCAATGTCTGATTTTTGGCTATGCGGCAACCTTCGACCTCAGCAATGTGCCCTATGCGGTACTCGACCAGGATCGCAGCGCGGCATCCCGTCAGCTCCTCGCGGCGCTGGACGGGTCAGGCGTGTTCCAGCGTGTTGCGGAACTCAACCGCGCTGCCGACATTCGATCGATGATTGACGAACGGCGCGCATTGCTTGTCATTCAGATCGGGCAGGATTTTCAGCGACGGCTCATGGCTGGCCAGCAGGCGGACGTGCAGGTGATTGCCGATGGCCGCAATTCCAATACTGCCGGCACCGCATTGGGCTATGTCGGATCGATTGTCAGCACGTTTAACGCTAGCTGGGCGGCGGAACACGGGGAGCCGGAGCCGCCTCTTCGTGCCACGGTGCGGGCCTGGTACAACGCCAATCTTGAAACCCGTTGGTACATGGTCCCGGCGCTGATCGGCACGTTGACATTTTTGCAGACGCTGTTGTTGACAGCAATGTCGGTCGCCCGCGAACGTGAACAGGGGACTTTCGATCAGCTCCTGGTGACGCCGTTCCGCCCACCCGAAATCATGGTCGGCAAGGCGGTGCCTTCAGTTCTGATCGGCCTGGTCCAGGCGACTTTGATCCTGCTTGTCGCACAGCTTTGGTTCCGTATTCCGTTCGTAGGATCGTATCTCACCCTCTACGCCGGCCTCGGCTTGTTCCTGATGGCGGCGGTGGGGATGGGTCTCATGCTTTCCGCAGTCGTTGCCACCATGCAGCAAGCGGTGCTCTTTGCATTTGTGTTGATGATGCCATTCGCGCTGCTCTCGGGCCTGACGACGCCACTAAGCAACATGCCCTTGGTGTTTCAATACATCACGCTGCTGAACCCGTTGCGTTATGCCATCGACATCGCCCATCGTGTCTATCTCGAAGGCGCCGGGCCGACTTTGTTGATTCCGGACCTTTGGCCAATGGCATTGATCGCAACGGTCACGCTCTCCGGCGCGGCCTGGTTGTTCCGCCGAGGACTCGAGTGACAATCGAGGGCGAGTTCGGACGGCTGGCGCGCGGGAAATCGACGCAGCACAAGGTCCGAACTCAATAAATCCACCTGCGGCCAATAGCCCGCGACGCGGCGCTGGACGATTTAAAGCCGGGGCGAGCGGCTTCGGCGACTATGCGGGCTCGTAGGGTCGCGACCCCACCTCCTCAGTGCGAAAACAGCACCGGTACCATCGCGCACCGCAAGAGACGACGCGTGACCCCGCCCAGTATTATCTCTCGAGCGCGAGCGTGGCCGTAGGCGCCGGCGACGACGAGATCAGCTCTCTTCGCTCGCGCGCGAGCCAGGATGGTCTCACCGACTTCGCCCTCGTCAACCTCTTCCTCCTCAAGCACCGCCTCTATTCCGTGCCGCCGGAGATGCGTGACGACCATCATTCCGGACGTTTGCGACGTCGGACCCGGAGCGGCATTGAGCGACAGCACGACGACCCGATCTGCAGCCTTCAGCAGTGGCAAGGCGTCATGGATAGCCCGAGCAGCCTGGGAGCTGGCCTTCCAGGCAACGAGCACGCGTTGCGCTTTGTCCGAGGTTTCGCCCGCGTGGGGCACGACCAGGACGGGTCCGCCTGCTTCCAGCGTTACCCGCTCGGCCACGAGCTGCTCTGAAATCGGGAGGGTCTCGTTCGGATCGGCTTGGCCAACGACCGCGACGTCGGCAAAGCGAGCAAATTGCGCTACCATTGTCGCGCTATCACCTTCGGCCTCGCACCAGTCGGCCGCATTCGCCCCTTCGAGTTGACGTTCGAATTGCAGTTTAGTCGTATTGTGCAACTCGAATGCCCACACGCGGATACTTGGCCATCTGTCTTCGCCGATCTGCGAAGCCATGAAATACGAAAGGTCGCTCGCTGGGCTCACATACAGACCGGCCACTCTAGCATTAAAACGCCGCGCCAGAGCCAGCGCAAAGTCGATGCGGCAACCGCAATGCTTCGATGCGTTTACGTGCACGACAATGTCTTTGAGTTCCATGGATCTCGTCCTCGTTGCACATGTTAACCCGGAGCTGGTTCATGGATTCTGCACTCCGATCGAATTGGCGGCTCCATGGCTCACCTATGATGCCTTTCGGCAGATCCGCGCCGGCCTGCTCACTTTGCGCTGTCCCGACGGCAGGCAGGGAAGTCTCGCCGATAGACCGTCGAATAGTGAGGCACATCAGGACCGCTTCTCGTCAGGCCGAGAACAGTCATTATCAAGGGAGCCTTCCGCGGTCAGGAAAGCGGCTCTGAGAAACTTGCGACCCCAATCAACTCGCAACCGGCGCTGATTTCGTAGACCTGCGCTGGACCGAGCTCGCTGAAACGGAACAGCTTGAAGGCGCGACTCCCATCATAGTCGAGAACACGGAGGTCATCGGAAAAGACCGTCGTACAAAATCCCGCCGATGTCCGTGTTTTCTGGAGCCCCGAGCTCGGTGGTCAACTGCGAATTCTGGCAGCGCCTCAGGGTGAATGACGTCTCGATCTCATTCGCAGAACGCGCGAATATGGAACATGGGGCTATCCTTCTGAATCACAAGGCCACGACGAACGTTTGCCAGGTCATCGTGTCGAACCTCGTGCGCGGCCGTTGCCATCGACCGATTTTTTGGAAAACTGAATAGAGCGTCAGTTCGAACGAGCCACGGCTCCGATCTGTGCAGCCACGCATGGACCTGAATTAGCGGCGTCCTTTGCTAAAAAAACCGCCAAAGAGCCGGACCTTGGAATATGATTTTTGAACGACAACGAGTGGGTTGGTGCTCAAATGCATTTTCGAACTTAGTTAGGCTCCTATGGCTCCTCTCCCATATGCGAACGTTGCCGTATCGGTCGGCATCGTGTTCTGCATTGTGCAGACAGGCATTTTTTCAGGGCTGAACTTGGCGATTTTCAGTGTCAGCAGATTGCGGCTGGAAGTCGAGGCTGCCGGCGGAAACAGTGATGCTGCGAAGCTGCTTGGCTTGCGCGCGGATTCTAATTTTGCGCTGACGACAATAATTTGGGGCAATGTGGCTACAAATGTGCTGCTTACCTTGTTGTCCAAGTCGATCTTCGCGGGCGTTGGGGCCTTCATCTTCTCGACCGTCGCGATCACCTTCCTCGGGGAAATAATTCCGCAGGCATATTTTTCCAGGAATGCGCTACGCATTGCTGCCCGATTTTCACCTTTCCTCAAGTTCTACCAGGTCGTGCTGTTCGGCGTGGCAAAGCCAACCGCGTTGTTCCTGAATTGGTGGCTTGGTCCGGAAACGATCGCGCTGTTTCGCGAACGGGATTTCCGCGCCCTTATGTCGAAGCACGTGGAGGCCGTCGACACTGATGTGGGGTCTGTGGAAGCCATCGGCGCACTGAACTTTCTCGATCTGGACGACATCGTCGTGCTCGACGAGGGGGAGCTCATTGATCCCCGCAGCATTATCTCGTTGCCGACACTGAGGGGTCGTCCGGTATTGCCAATCTTCGAACGAACCGCTGACGATTTGTTTTTGAGACGGTTGAATGCTTCAGGGAAAAAATGGGTGATCTTTACTCATCAATCCGGCGAGCCGTTCATGGTTTTGGACGCCCACCATTTTCTGCGCGATATTTTTTTCAACGAAATTTCTGTTGGACCGGAGGCCTATTGGCATCGCCCGATCGTCATCACTGACCTGAGCGCCCGCTTGGGCGACGTGATCGGGCTGATGAAGGTTAAGCCAGAGCGAACGGATGACGATGTCATCGATCACGATTTGATCTTGGTGTGGGGAAAGCAAAAGCGAATCATAACCGGGGCGGATCTTCTCGGGCGGCTTCTGCGCGGAATCGTCACGAAGGAACCGAAGGTGAGCTGAGCGCTCGTGGTGTTCGCCCCAGTGCGCATCGAAGGATCATTTTGCTTATGTGCGGCCTCGACGGAGCAAGGCATTCCGATGAGCCATCTGGGTCGGTCCACGCCGTGCGTCAACTTTCCCGCCTAGATTTCAGGCAACGCCTGACCCTTTGCCGGGTAGCGGTTGCGAAGGCAACTCGAAGCCGGTTCCGTGAAATCGGGCGCGCGCCGACCGAGGTGGCAAGATTTGATCGGTCCGACATGCGCAGAGCCGCAATATTCAGCTAAACTGACGCACGGCAATCGATGCTGTCAAAGTAAAGGTGCAAACGATGAGCACAGGCGATACCCTCCATATCGGTGACAGGGCGCTGCTGGCGCGCGCTGACTTTGGCGAACTCATCAGCGCCCTGCAAGATGAAGGCTATTCGGTCATCGGCCCGACGATCCGGGGGCATGCGGTCGTCTATGCCGAAATCGTGAACGAGAACGAACTGCCCGTTGGCTGGACCGACGAGCAGGAGGCGGGGACATATCGCCTCAAGCGGCGCGACGACGAGGCGCTGTTTGGTTACGTGGCCGGCGCCCAGTCATGGAAGCCGTTTCTCTTTCAGCCCCGCCGGCTGCTCTGGCGGGCGCAAGGAAACCAAGCTGATTTCGAGATCGGCGCACCCGCCGAAGAAACACCGCGTGTTGCTTTCCTCGGGATGCGCGCCTGCGAACTCAAAGCCATTTCCGTCCAGGATCACGTATTTTCGGATGCCACTCATCCCGATCCGGACTATACGGCGCGGCGGGATGCGGCTTTCTTTGTCGCCGTCAATTGCGGCATGGCCGGCGCAACCTGCTTCTGCGTTTCCATGGATGCAGGTCCGCGTGCGAGCAGTGGCTACGACCTTGCGCTCACCGAAATCATCCTTGGCGAGCGCCACGATTTTCTTGTTGAGATTGGCAGCGCTCGCGGTACCCGCATCGCCGCTCTTCTTCCCCTCACTACGGCACGCGAAGACGACATCGCCGCCGCGAATGACATCGTCGCAAAGACGGCAGCGAGCATGGGCCGGACGCTGCAAACCGAAGGTCTGAAGTCGCTCCTACAGGACAATCCCGAGCATCCGCGCTGGGACGACGTCGCGGCGCGCTGCCTCACCTGTGCCAACTGCACTTTCGTCTGCCCGACCTGCTTCTGCCACACGGAAGAAGATGTGACCGACCTCGAAGGGCTGAAGGCAGAACGCCATCAACGCTGGGATTCCTGCTTTAGCCTCGAGTTCTCCCATATCCGGGGCGGATCCGTGCGACCCGGCGTCGCTTCCCGCTATCGGCAATGGATGACGCACAAACTCGCGAACTGGATCGACCAGTTCGGAGAGTCCGGGTGCGTTGGCTGCGGCAGATGCATCACCTGGTGTCCCGCAGGAATCGACATCACGGTCGAAGCCGCGGCGATCCGCGCCAGCCTCGAAGAGGGCTGAAAACCATGGAACTGCACAAGCTCGACGACGTCATAGCCCGAGATCCCTTTTTCCGCGGTCTCTCAAAGCCATTCTGCGAGATCATCGCAGGTTGTGGCAAGCATGTGCGCTTTGAGAAAAGTCAGATCGTTTATCGGCAGGGCGATCCGGCCGACACCTTTTATGTCATTCGGCACGGTCACGTCGCGCTCGAACTTCCCGGCGGCGGCAGGCCGCTCGTCTATCAAACTCTTCACGACGGGGACATCCTGAATGCTTCCTGGGTCGTACCCCCCTATCGGTGTCAATCGAACGCCCGCGCCGTCGAGACGACCGTAGCGATCGCTTTCGATGCCAGCTGCCTGCGCGACAAATGCGACGCCAATCACGACCTTGGCTATGACTTGATGAAGCGGTTCGTTCCCGTCGTGGTCGAGCGGCTCACTCATGCGAGGCTGCAGTCCATCGACGTTTACGGAGCCGGGAGCGCAGCGTGATGCCTCAATCGAGTTTGCGCGCTGACCCGATGGTGCCGGGCCGCTTCCGGATCGTCGAGAAGAAAAAGGAGACTGCCGATACCTATACTTTCGCTCTCGCCCGCGCGGATGGCGAGACCGCCTTTCACTTCGCCCCTGGCCAATTCAACATGCTCTATCTATTCGGTTATGGCGAAGTGCCGATCAGCATCAGCGGCAATCCGTCGATGTCCGAGCGGCTCGTTCATACGGCACGCGCGATAGGAAGCGTGACGCGCGCGTTCGCGGCGCTTGAAGCCGGCGACATGGTAGGC
Organism: uncultured Alphaproteobacteria bacterium; assembly: GCA_963763485.1. Lineage (GTDB taxonomy): Bacteria > Pseudomonadota > Alphaproteobacteria > Rhizobiales > Xanthobacteraceae > CAWCKS01. The sequence goes on from CAVXOW010000007.1 coordinate 481,377, forward strand.
GTGCGGGGACCGTTCGGCAGCGCGTGGCCGCTCGGCGATGCCCAAGGTGACGACGTGCTTGTCATCGCCGGCGGGCTTGGCCTCGCGCCACTGCGCTCGGCGATCTACCGGATGATGGCGGAGCGCAACAGTTATCGTCGGATCACGATCCTTCATGGTGCCCGTAGTCCCAATTCGATCCTCTTCGCCGACGAGTTGCGACAATGGCACGAGGATCCGGGTATCGACTGCAAGGTGACTGTCGACCATTCCGGCACTGACTGGCGTGGCCGGGTGGGCGTCATAACGCAGCTGATCGCGCTAGCCCGCTTCGACCCGGAGCGTGTGGTGGCCTTCGTTTGCGGACCCGAAATCATGATGCGATTCAGCATCGAGATGCTGAAGAAGAGGGGCGTACAGGACGATCGCATCCATATCTCGATGGAGCGCAGCATGAAATGTGCGCTCGGCCATTGCGGTCATTGCCAGTTTGGTCCGTTTTTCGTCTGCAAGGATGGGCCGATACTGCGCTACGATCGTATCCGGAACCTTATCAGAGTGACGGAGCTCTAACGGCGATGACCCAGCCCAGACCGAAGCTCGCAGTCTGGAAGTTCGCCTCATGCGACGGTTGTCAACTGTCGCTTCTCGATCTCGAAGACGAACTTCTGCCGTTGGTGGGCCAGGTCGAGATCGCCCACTTCCTCGAAGCGACACGGGCGATCTCCGAGGGGCCCTATGATCTTTCGCTCGTCGAGGGCTCGATCACGACCGCCCGTGACGCCGAGCGCATCAAGCGTGTGCGGCAGCAATCCAAGGCGCTCGTCACTATCGGCGCCTGCGCGACCTCGGGCGGGATTCAGGCGTTGCGCAATTTTCGCGACGTCAAGGAGTTTATCGCGGCGGTCTACGCGAGGCCCAACTATATCGACACGCTGACGACGTCGACATCGATCGCCGAGCATGTCGCCGTTGACTTCGAACTCAGAGGTTGTCCCGTCAACAAGCATCAGCTGCTCGAAGTGGTGATCGCATTCCTCTTTGGTCGGAAACCGATGATCGCCGGCCACAGCGTCTGCATGGAATGCAAGATGCGCGGCAACGTTTGCGTCACGGTCGCCTGCGGGACGCCTTGTTTGGGTCCTGTAACACAGGCCGGTTGTGGCGCGATCTGCCCCGCCTACAATCGAGGCTGCTATGGTTGTTACGGGCCGCAGGACACGCCGGCGATGACGGCCATGACGAAGGTGCTGAAAGCCCATAACATGGGAAGCAAGGATATCCGGCGGATCCTGAGAACCTTCAACGCCAACGCCACCCCGTTCCGCGAGGAGAGCCAGCGCCATGGCGCGACGGACGATCAAGGTTGACCATCTTGCTCGCGTCGAGGGCGAGGGCGCGTTGCATGCGCACGTGCTCGACGGCAAGGTCGAGCACGTCGAACTCAATATCTTCGAACCGCCTCGGTTCTTCGAGGCGTTTCTGGGCGGGCGCGACTTCCGCGAAGCGCCCGACATCACCGCCCGGATCTGCGGAATATGCCCTGTCGCCTACCAGATGAGCGCGGTTCATGCGATGGAGGCTGCCTGCGGCGTCATCGTCAATGGCGCTCTTCGCGGCCTGCGTAGATTGCTCTATTGTGGCGAATGGATCGAGAGCCACGTTCTCCACATCTACATGCTGCATGCGCCGGACTTTCTCGGTTACGAAGGTGCGGTCGACATGGCGCGCGATCACCCGGCGCTGCTGCAGCGCGGCCTCCGGATGAAGAAGGCCGGCAACGCGATCATCACGAGGATAGGGGGTCGCGAGGTTCATCCCGTCAACGTGCGCGTCGGAGGCTTCTACCGGGCGCCGGAGCGTCGCGAACTGATGGCACTTCGCGACGAGCTCAGCTGGGGTCGCGATGCCGCGCTCGAAACGGTGCGCTGGGCGGCCAAACTGCCGTTTCCGGATTTCGAGCGCGACTACGAGTTTGTCGCGCTCCGGCATCCGGCCGAGTACCCGATGAACGACGGACGGATCGTGTCGAGCAAGGGGATCGACCTCGACCACGCTCGTTTCGAAGATGCGTTTGAGGAGATCCAAGTCCAGCATTCGACCGCGTTGCATAGCCGTATCAAGGAGCGCGGAGCCTATCTCGTCGGTCCGCTGGCGCGCTACAGCCTGAGTTTCGACCGCCTTCCCGGGTACGTCCAGACCGCTGCGCTAGATGCGGGCCTGGGCGGCGAATGCCGAAATCCGTTCCAGAGCATCGTGGTGCGCGCGGTCGAGGTGCTGTTTGCCTTTGACGAGGCGCTGCGGCTTATCGACCTGTATGAACAGCCGGAGGAGTCCGCGGTCTCGGTCGAGCCGCGCGCGGCCTCGGGCCAATGGGCGACGGAAGCGCCACGCGGTCTCCTCTATCATCGCTATGACATTGCGGCAGACGGCGGCATCCGCCAGGCGAAGATTGTTCCGCCCACGTCGCAGAACCAGCGGAGCATCGAGGATGATCTGCGCGACTTGATTGCCGCCAATCTCGCACTCGACGACGATGCACTGCGCGGACGTTGCGAGCAGACGATCCGCAATTACGATCCCTGCATTTCCTGCGCGACCCATTTCCTCAAACTCGACATCAAGCGTGGAGGCCGCACCGCACCATGCGACGCCTCGTGATCGGCATTGGAAATCCAGACAGGGGTGACGACGGCGCCGGGCTCGCCGCCGCGCGCGCTCTCTCGGAGAAGGCGCCGGACGGTGTCTCTGTTGTCGAGTTGCGCGGCGAACCCGCGACCCTGATCGATGCCTGGACCAAAGCCGATGTCGTATTCCTCATCGACGCCTGCTCGAGCGGTGCAGAGGCGGGAGCGATCCGGCGCTTCGCGGTGCACGAACGGCCATTGCCGGAGCATTTCGGCGCCGTCTCGACCCACGGTTTCGGCGTCGCTGCAACCATCGAACTGGCGCGCGCCATGGATGCTTTGCCAAAGTCGCTTGTTGTTTATGGGATCGAGGCCTGTTCGTTCCAGGCGGGATGGCCACTCTCGGCGCCGGTCGCGCGGGCGGTGGAGGATGTGGTGGCACGCATCCTCGCCGAACTCTTCCGTGTTGCTGCCTAGGGGCAAGGGATGCACGAAGCCTCGATCATGAAGGACCTGATGGACAAGGTCGTCAGTGTCGCCGCGAAGGAAGGAGTGGCGCGTGTTACGAGCGTAACGGTCTGGCTTGGCGCACTTTCTCACATGTCCCCGGAGCATTTCGGCGAACATTTCAAAGAGTCCTCAAAGGGCTCGCTCGCCGAAGGCGCGCTTGTCGTTGTCGAACAATCCGATGACATCCATCACCCTGACGCGCAGACCGTCATGCTCAGGAGCATCGAGGCAGAGGACTGAATGCCCGAGCGCGCGCTAAGTTCGTCTGCTGAAAGCAAGCGTCTGCGCTTCACAATTCGTGGCGCTGTCCAGGGAGTAGGCTTCCGTCCCTTCGTGTATCGGACGGCGAAACGTTACCGGCTCACCGGACATGTCGCGAACACGGGCGATGGAGTTATCGTCGAAACCGAGGGTTCGCCCGGCGCGCTCGAGGCTTTCGCACGAGCCCTCGAAGAAGAAGCACCGCCGCGGGCAAGTGTCAGGTCGATCGTGCGGCAAGTCCTCGGCCGGCGGGGCGACAGCGACTTCGTCATTCGAGAGAGTATTGCGACTTCGGAACATAGTGCGGTCGTTTTGCCCGATCTTGCAACATGCGACGCCTGCCTTGAAGAAATCTTCGATCCAGCGAACCGCCGTTATCTCTATCCATTCACGAACTGCACGGATTGCGGTCCGCGCTACTCAATCCTGCTCGATCTTCCCTATGATCGGGCGCGGACCACGATGTCTAGATTTTCCATGTGCGAGGACTGCGCGAGAGAATATGGCGATCCGGAGGACCGTCGTTTTCACGCCGAACCCGTCGCCTGTCCCGCCTGCGGTCCGCAGATTGCGCTGTGGGACAGGCAGGGCCGCGCGATTGCCCTGCATGACGAGGCCATCGACCGGGCGGCTGCGCTCTTGCGTGCAGGTAGCGTCGTCGCCGTGAAGGGGCTTGGCGGATTTCATCTCTTTGCCGATGCGCGAAACGTTGATGCCGTCCAAAACTTGCGCGAACGCAAGAGTTGACCAGCCAAACCCTTCGCCCTCATGGTGCCTTCGCTCCACATGGCGCGGCAGCTCTGCACAATAAATGCGGAGGAGGAGGCCTTGCTCGCGTCGACCGCCGCCCCGATCGTTCTCATGCGCAAGCGCTTGCCCACAGCAATTGCCGAGGGGGTTGCGCCGCATCAACGCGATCTCGGTGTGATGCTGCCTTACACACCTATCCATCACATGCTGATGCGCAGATCGGGCTTCGCCGTCGTCGCGACCAGCGGAAACCTGAGCGGAGAGCCCATTGTGACGGAGGAGAACAGCGCGCTGGGCTACCTCGGTCATATCGCGGATGCGTTTCTGGTTCATGACCGTGTGATTGCCCACCCCACTGAAGATTCTGTCGTGCGCATAGTTCTCGGGGCGCCACAGATCATCCGACGCGGCCGCGGCTATGCACCCCTGTCGTTAGCTCTCGATCCGTCAATCGCCGGGAAGGGTCTGTCGGTCCTTGCATTGGGCGGTCATCTCAAGACGGCCGCGACGGTTCTGCACGGCGCTGAGGCTACGGTCGGCCCCCATGTCGGCGATCTCGGCACGCTCGAGGCCGAACGCGTGTTTGTCGAGACTCTTGACCGTCTGGAGAGGTTGCGCGGCAGCCGAGCGGATATTGTCGCCTGCGACCTGCATCCGGACTACGCGACCTCCCGCATTGCCGAGCGCCTGGGACGGCCGGTCGTGCGCGTACAGCATCACCTTGCGCATGTCGCCGCGGTGATGGCGGAACACGAGCTCGATGGCCCCGTTCTCGGTATCGCCTGGGACGGGACCGGCTATGGACCCGACGGCTCGATCTGGGGCGGAGAGTTTCTCAGCGTTGAAAGGGGGGCGTGGAACCGCGTCGCGCATGTCCGTCCCTTCCGTCTCCCCGGCTCGGAAGCCGCAATCCGCGAGCCGCGCAGGTCGGGCATCGGCGTCCTCTACGAGGCATTCGGGCCGGACATTTTCACGCGCGTCGATCTTCCGCCCGTCGCCGCCTTCACCTCGGCCGAGCGCGAGGTCCTCCACGGGATGCTCGAGCGTGGCGTCCACTCGCCTTGGACGACAAGCGCGGGACGTCTTTTCGACGCCTTCGGCGCCATTCTCGGCTTCACGCCTGTTGCGACTTACGAAGGCGAGGCGGCAACGCGAACTCGAGGCGCTTGCGGACGGCGCATCATCCGAGACCTATCCCTTCGAAATCACGGCGCCGCGCGGCAATGCGGCCATCATCGATTGGATACCGATGCTCAGTGCCGTGCTGCGGGACCGCGCAGCGAATGTTGAGACGGGCGAAATAGCTCGACGTATTCATGCAAGCTTCGCGGCTATGATGGCCGCGATCGTAGAGATACGTGGATGCGGAACCGTCGTTCTTACTGGCGGTTGCTTTCAGAGCCGTTTGTTGACGGAGCTTTCCGTCCAGCTGATCGAGGCGGCGGGCGCCAAGGTCTTTCTTGCGAGGGCCGTGCCGCCGAACGATGGGGGGCTATCGCTCGGTCAGGCTCTATGGACGCGCTGGACTGCGCGCAGGGAGTGAACCTCATGTGTCTCGCGATTCCCGGGTGCATCCTTTCGACAGCAGGCGAAGCCCTCTCGCGGGTGGCGCGTGTTGACTTCGGTGGTGTCGTCCGCGAGATCAATCTGGGCTTTACACCGGAAGCTAGCGTTGGCGACTACGTGCTCGTCCATGTCGGCATCGCGATCGCAACGATCGATGAGGACGAAGCCGCGCGGATCCTGGCCGCACTCGACGCGTTGGGCGAGGTGGCCGGAGGCGTGCCGTGAAATATCTGGACGAATACCGGGACGCCGGGATTGTCGGGCGGCTTGCCGAGGCAATTGCCGCTGCAACGACACGGCCCTGGACCATCATGGAAATCTGTGGCGGCCAGACGCATGCAATCATGCGCTTTGGGCTCCACCAGATCCTTCCGAACGACATTACGCTTGTTCATGGACCCGGCTGTCCCGTCTGTGTGACGCCGGAAGCTTATATCGACAAGGCCCTCGACATCGCGGCGACGCCCGGCGTCATTTTCTGCTCATTCGGCGACATGCTGCGCGTCCCCGGCGCCCAGGGTGACCTGTCGGGCGTCAAGGCTCGCGGCGGCGACGTACGCATCGTCTACTCGCCGCTTGATGCAGTCGAACTCGCGCGGAACAATCCGCATCGTGAAGTTGTTTTCTTTGCCGTCGGTTTCGAAACCACCGCGCCAGCCAATGCCATGGCTGCCCACAGGGCCAAGAGCGACGGGCTGACTAATTTTTCCCTGCTCGTCTCGCAGGTGCTGGTGCCGCCCGCAATGGAGGCGCTTCTTTCTGCATCCGAGACGCGCGTACAGGGTTTTCTTGCGGCGGGCCATGTCTGCACCGTGATGGGAACGGAGGCCTACGGACCCATCGCCGCGCGTTACCGCGTGCCCATCGTCGTCACCGGTTTCGAACCGGTCGATATTCTCTCCGGTGTTCTTGCCTGCGTGTGTGCGCTCGAGGATGGTCGATACGAAGCTCTCAACGAGTATGCGCGCGTGGTGCGCCAAAACGGCAACACGGCTGCGCGGGCGCTGATCGATGAGGTGTTCACCATCGCGGACCGCGAATGGCGCGGCCTTGGCGTCCTTCCCGGAAGCGGCCTCGCGCTGCGCCGGGCCTATGCAGATATCGATGCGGAGAATCGTTTCGGCCCGGTTGGAGATAGCCGTCAGACTCCGTCGCAATGTATCAGCGGTGATATTCTGCGCGGTGTCCGCTCGCCGCTGCAGTGCCCAGCCTTCGGGAGTGCTTGCACGCCGGACCATCCGCTCGGCATCACCATGGTTTCATCGGAGGGGGCCTGCGCGGCCTATTACCGATATCGCGGCGCAGCCCGCCTGGCTGGAGATTGATGCGCGATGAACGAAACTCAAGGTATCAGTTGCCCGGTACCGGTGACCAAGACGGAAGTCATCGAACTTGCACATGGTGGCGGCGGGCGGCTCATGAATGCGCTGATCCAGACGGTGATCCGCCCCGCGTTCGACAATCCGCTGCTGCGGGAGTGTCACGATGGTGCAGTTTTCGATCTGGGCGACGCCCGCATTGCCTTCACCACGGACTCCTATGTGGTGAAGCCATTATTCTTCCCGGGCGGCGACATCGGGAGCCTTGCCGTCAATGGAACCGTCAACGATCTCGCGATGTGCGGCGCGCAACCGCTTTATCTGAGCGCGGCCTTCATCATTGAAGAAGGGTTTCCGGTTGCCGACCTGCGCCGCGTCGTTCACTCCATGCAGGAGGCAGCCAGTCGCGTGGGCGTGACCTTCGTTACCGGGGACACCAAGGTCGTCGATCGAGGCAAGGGCGATGGGCTGTTCGTCAATACGACCGGCATCGGTGCGGTCCGTGCGAAGGAGCCGGTTCGTCCCGGCGCGATCGCGCCGGGCGATGCCGTGATCCTCAGCGGTGATCTTGGCCGTCACGGCATTGCCATCATGGCGGCCCGCGAAGGGTTGTCCTTCGAGACGACAATCACGAGCGATTGCGCACCGCTCTGGACAGCCGTTGGTCGCCTTATCGAGGCCGATATCGAAATTCATTGCCTCCGGGACCTTACCCGCGGCGGCCTCGCCTCGGCGCTGATTGAGATTGCCGAAGCGGCGGGTTGCGCAATCTTGCTCGACGAGACCGCAATTCCCGTTTTGCCCGAAGTGCGGGCCGCCTGCGATCTGTTGGGAATTGATCCACTTTATGTGGCAAACGAAGGACGCTTCGTCGCCTTCGTGCCGGGGGCGCAGGTATCGCGGACGCTCAAGCTGCTCTCCAGCGATGGCATCGGTGCAGGCGCCGTTGCAATCGGACGGGTCGGCGCGGGCGAGGCGGGCACCGTCAGCATTCGAGGACCTTATGGCGTGACGCGGAGGCTCATCATGTTGAGCGGAGAACAGCTGCCGCGCATTTGCTAACTTGTATCCTGCTCGGACGCGAGCCCAACCAAGTAGGGCGCCCATTGAGCGCACTCACTTGTGCGGTTGCTCCCTGTCACGAAGCGGAAACGGATTAACGGCGCGAAACAGGCATGCGGCGCTCGTTGTCTTGATATCGGATTGTAGCTGAGGGCCTAAGGGCATGCTTCAATAACAAGGCATTGGGTTCACGTCGAGAATTTCCTTGAGTTGAATCAACTCGCTGGCCCGATTTTGCACTATGCAATCAAACGTCAGCGATACGCTATGTGTTCATCGAATTTCTGGACGCGGAAGGGAAACAGCGAGACAACTCCTTTAGTAGAAGTTTTGTCCCGCACGCGGCCATTGACCCGGGAGACGCCATGAAGCGCCCAGCTCGTCCCTACTCGGTCCCCAAGAAAATCGAGCCGAGACTTAAGCGTGTTCTGGAGTATTGGGTGGGCTTGAAGAGAGCGGGGAACGATATCCCGTTCTGGGACGACGTAAAGACATCGTCACTGCCAGGTCTGGCGGATAGTTTGATGTTGATCGACGTATTCGCGGCACCAGGGCGTTTTCGTTTGAGTACCGTCGGGCACCAGTTGACCGACGCATACGGCGAGGCCGTTGCTGGCAAGTTCATTGACGAAATGGAAGTAGAATATCCCTTCGAAATTTGCTCTCTCAGTGCAGTGCGACCGTCGAAGGCTGCGCGCCTACCTATTATTATTATCTGAGCAAAACGGAAAAATCGCACATCTCAAAATCCTTTTCCCGTCTGCTTTTTCCGCTGTGGGGCAATGGTTATGTCTCGATGCTACTCGGAGCCGAGGTGCTTCATCAGAATTTGATGTCCTGAAATTTTCGGTCGCTGTCCGCTGCGTTATGTAAACTTTGCTCAAGATGAGCGTGATGTGATGCTCCAGTCGAGTGAGTGCGTAGTGGCAGCGCTCCGGCTGCTTCCTTTGTAGAGAGAGGGCGCATTTGGATATTGTCGGCGCAACTCTCGGTATCGAATACGACATACCGAAGCACTCGGATCGTGTGCCTTAGCTGTCAGACGGGATTGAAACTCCACAGAGTTCGGCCGACTTGCTCCCGAAGCTGTTGCGGATCAGAGGCAAAGACGCTTATGACAGATATCGCTACGCTCACCATCAACCCGTCTATCGACATTTCAACCTCGATCGACCGGGTGGCGCCGGTCCGCAAGCTTCGATGCTCGGCTGCGCAACGCTAGCCCGGCGGAGGTGGTGTTAACGTGGCTCGCGTCGTGACGAGGCTCGGCGCCGATGTCAAAGCGCTTTACCCATCGGGAGGAGTTACCGGGCAATTGCTGCGACGGCTCATGGACTACGAGGGAATCTCAAGCTTGGCTGTCCCTGTGTCGGAGGAGATCCGTGAAGATTTTACCGTATTCGAGGAGGTAACTGGCGATCAATACCGCTTCGTTCTTCCGGGGCCGCGACTGAGCGAACACGAGTGGCGGGGGTGTCTCGATGCGCTAGCTTCCCTCAAGGGCCAACTGGGCTTTGTCGTTGCCAGCGGGAGTCTCCCGCCGGGCGTCCCGGTGAATTTCTACAAGCAGGCTGCGCGCATTGCCAAAGATCAGGGCGCAAGGGTGCTGCTCGATACTTCTGGACTACCTTTAGAGGTTGCCTTGGAGGAAGGCGTGTACCTATTCAAGCCGAATCTGCGCGAATTGACCGACCTTGTCGGCGTTGGACTGGAGAATCTAGATGCGCGGGTGGATGCCTGCCGCCGTCTGGTGCGAATGGCACGGGCTCAGGTCGTCGCCCTTACGCTCGGAGACCAGGGTGCGCTCTTGGTTACGCACGACCAGGCTTGGTGCGCGCAGCCGTTGCGCGTCAAACCGATAAGTGCGGTAGGCGCTGGCGATAGCTTTTTAGGCGCCATGGTGTGGAGCCTTGTCTCTGGCCACAGCATAGAGAACGCCTTCCGATATGGCGTGGCGGCGGGTTCGGCTGCCCTACTCGCACCGGGGACTGAGCTTTGCCGCCGAGAAGACGTTCTGCGCCTCTATCCTCAGGTGACAATACAAACCGTTTGAGTGGCACTCGAATGTATGACCCCAGGAAAGGCACCATGTACCGTACCGTCGCGCAGTAGATGTGCATTTGCATTGGTTTCGGGCGGGCCGAGATCGTTGATGGCGACGACGGTAAAGTCATTGCGGTGCGATTCTGTGATTCCTCGAAGCACCAACCGCCCGATACGGCAGAACTCGTTGATCCCGATCCGAATGCTTATGACCGGTTCCCTAGGTGTGGGCACCCCACTGCGGCTCGCTCTCGGCGCCGGCCACGTCCGTCGCGCCGCCATGACGTCAGTCGGCGGCGATCCATTTGCGTGCCTGCGCGGCCTGCGCGGTTGGAAACACTTTCATCTCACCAGGCATCAGGAAGCTGAAGAACTTCATGGTCAGTATGATCCATTCAACATCGGTGACGACGGCAAACCGTTCCCACCGTGGAAAATGACCGATGCCGACCTTGGTGTCCTCCCATACGGCGCTCGGATCGATGCCAGCGAAATCGGCGGCGGTCTCGTAGTAGATCCGAACCTTGTCGTGCTGCTTGAGCGCCTTCTCGACGGCAGGGACCAGGACCGTCGCATAGTCGTGTTTAGTGACGTGTCCGTGGCAGGCGAAGGCGGCGACGTTGTCCGGGAAGTCTTTCAGGATTTCGATCATGTCGTCCTCCAGCGGTTCACAATCTTGCGACCTATTGAATTGGATGGATCGCTTCTCCATCATCCAGCCGTTCGTGCGGCACTGCGGGGCCTGTCAATCTCTAACTCGGCGGCGGCCACTCGGCGCTTCACCGCAATGAAGCTGTCGGGGCTCACCGACATCGAATCGATGCCACAGGTCACGAGAAACTCGGCGAATTCGGGATGATCGCTCGGCGCTTGCCCGCATAGCCCGACCTTGGTGCCGGACTTATGCGCCTCGATGATGACATTGCTGATCATCCATTTGACCGCGTCGTCTTGTTCGTCGAACAGTCCGGCTAATTCCTCGGAATCGCGATCAACTCCGAGCGTAAGCTGCGTGAGGTCATTGCTGCCGATCGAGAAGCCGTCAAAGCGTTCGGCGAAGGCCTCGGCCAGAATGACGTTCGATGGGATTTCGCACATCACATAGACTTGGAGATTGTTTGCCCCGCGCTTGAGGTCATTCTCGGCCATTACCGCGAAAACACGGTCGGCCTCCTTGATCGAGCGACAGAATGGGATCATGACGATCACATTTCCGAAACCTATCTCCTCGCGTAGGCGGTGGACCGCGCGACATTCGAGCGCAAATCCGTCGCGATAACGCGGCGAGTAATAGCGGGAGGCCCCGCGAAATCCGAGCATCGGATTCTCTTCCTTCGGCTCGAAACTCGCTCCGCCAATCAAGTTTGCATACTCGTTGGTCTTGAAGTCGCTCATGCGCACGATGACCGGCTTGGGGTGATGCGCGGCCGCGATCCGCGCCAAGCCGCGCGCCAAGCGGTCAACGAAATATTCGGTCTTGTCCGCGTAGCCCTGCGTCAGCTCTGCGATTACCTGCTTGGCCTCCTGATCGGCGAGCGCGTCAAAATGTACAAGCGCCATCGGGTGGACCTTAATGTGGTTACTCACGACGAATTCCATGCGGGCGAGTCCGACGCCGTCGGTAGGAAGCCGCCACCAGCGAAACGCCGCGGCGGGATTGGCGAGGTTGAGCATCACTTGGGTGCGAGTCGCCGGAATGTGCTCGAGATCTAGCTCTTCCGCCTCGAAGTCGGCGTGACCTTCATAAACAAAACCCTCATCGCCTTCGGCGCATGATACGGTCACTTCCTGTTCGTCATGTAGCAACTGCGTTGCATTGCTTGTACCAACGATCGCAGGCACACCCAATTCGCGACTGACGATCGCTGCATGCGAGGTGCGGCCACCATGATCGGTGATGATGGCGGCCGCGCGCTTCATGATCGGAACCCAGTCCGGATCGGTCGTCCGCGTCACCAGAATTGTCCCGTCGACGAAGCGATCGATATCGCGAGGGCTATCGATCAAGCAGGCTCGGCCGGCAACGACCGCCTCGCCGATGCTGAGCCCCGAAGCGAGCTTTCGGCCCTTCGATTTGATTCGATAGGTCATGAACGCGCTCGCTTCTCTGCGTGATTGGACGGTTTCGGGGCGCGCTTGGACAATGAACAATTCGCCGGTCTCACCATCCTTGGCCCATTCCATGTCCATCGGGCGCCCGTAATGGCCCTCGATGACGCGCGCCCAGCGGGCAAGCGCTAGAATGTCGGAATCGCTCAACACGAATGCTGCGCGTTCGGCCCGGGACGTCGGAACGTTGCGGGTCGGATGATCAGTTTCGCTCGTGTAAATCATCTTCCGAGACTTTTCGCCAAGCTTCTTCTCGATGATCGGCGTGACTTCTGTGTTCGACAGGAACGGTTTGAAAATTTCATATTCGTCAGGATCGACGGTACCCTGCACGACGTTCTCGCCAAGTCCCCAGGCGGCATTGATCAGCACGACCTTGTCGAAGCCTGTTTCGGTATCAATTGAGAACATGACACCGGCGCTGCCAAGATCCGAACGCACCATGCGTTGCACACCGACAGAGAGGGCAACCTTCATGTGGTCGAATCCCTTCGCTCGCCGGTAGCTGATGGCTCGGTCGGTGAACAGTGACGCATAGCAGCGCCGGCAAGCATCAAGTAACGCGGTATCGCCGCGGATATTGAGAAAGGTTTCCTGCTGCCCAGCAAAGCTCGCGTCGGGGAGGTCCTCTGCCGTCGCGCTTGAACGCACGGCCACGTCGGCATCCGCCTTGCCGGCGCGCCGGCAAAGTTCGCGATATGATGCTTGAATGGCCTCAGCGATGTCCTGTGGCCACATGGCACGCAAGAATGCGCGGCGGATCGCAGTCCCAACCTCAGCAAGCGGCGCATGGCCGGCCTCAAGCGCGGCGAGTGAATCGGTGATCATTTGTCCGAGCCGATTGGCCTCGATAAACTGCCAATAGGCCTCCGCAGTGGTGGCGAAGCCGGGCGGCACCCGTACACCTTGTGAGGCGAGGTGACCCACCATCTCGCCGAGCGAGGCGTTCTTGCCACCGACGCGGGGCACGTCGTCTTTCCCCAGTTTTTCGAACCAGATCACCTGACGAAAATCTGAGGTCATGTCATCCTCCTTCGGATCGTCGTGCCGCAACGCGCAATTTGATCTCGATCAGCCAACCTCTCAAATATAATGACCAACACAGTTGGCAGCTTCTGCGTTGATATCCATCAATTGCGGAAGGATTAATGATGTTTTTGGCTGTTGTTTCTTCTAAATTGAAGCTTGTCGGTCGAACTATTTAAGTGTGTGTGCCGAACTTGCGCGAGGCCCTGGATATAGGCTTGAATTTCCGCAACTTCATGACCGCGGTAACGTCGTTGTTCCGGAACTTGACGATCCGAAGCTCGTCACGATCGATGCTGGACTTGCGACGAGCGATATGGAGTGTTTAGTCAAGCGCCGCGAGGCATCTACGGAAGCGAAGTCCCAATGAACCAAACAGATCGCACCGCATTCAAGAAGAAGCTTGACGACTTCTCGCATCGCCTCGACCAGCGAATTAAAGAGTTCGGTGAGCGAGGTGAATTCTCAGATGTTCACAAGAGAGTGGCAGACCAAATTCATCAAGACCAAAACCAACTCAGACAAAAGGTACATGCTGCAGAACAACACGGCGGCAGGACTTGGGATCTCTTGAAGGCCGAGTTTAATCGGGACTACAGCTCACTGTTCGATAAGCTTTTGCAATTGGAAGAACGGCTGGATGCGGAGACCATGAGGAAGAAAAGCGAATAAGCGCAATCATTAAGATGGACAGCTGGTCTATCGATTTACCGTGTGGCGGTCACCGCCTCGTATCGTTGGATTGATAGCCGGTATTCTATTTTGTTCACGACGAACTCCGAGAATATCGAGCTGTCTTCGATCTGGCTTTGCAGTTACCGAAGGTGACCGGTCTGCTTATTATCGTCTGCACGGCTGCCCTCAAGTGATGAGCGAGGGACACCGCCTCGCCGTTCTTTCCTCAATTTGTGCGATCCGTGGTGCTACCGTCGCGAGGCTGGAAAGACCGTCCTGGCAATCGAGAGATTGGCGTGATGGATCGCGCTCATGGCGTTCCAGATAAATGCGCAACGTCGTACCTTCGGTGCCGGTGCCCGAAAGCCGGTACACGATACGAGCCTCGTCCGAACAAACGATACGGAGGCCCTGACGCTCGGCTAAGGAATTGTCACTTGGGTCGAGGTAGCTGAATTCGTCGCAGAAGGTCACCTCATGGTTCCCCACCCGCTGGCCTTTGAGGTGCTGGAGACGTTCTTGCAGATCAGCCATCAGGTGTTCTGCGACATCCTTGTCCAGGCGCTCGTAGTCATGCCGCGAATAATAGTGCCGGCCGTATTCGCGCCAATGAGCGCGCACGAGCTGCTCGACCGACTGCCGTCGCGTTGAAACGTTGAAGCCACTCCAGCTCAAAACAGCGCGCTATGCGCATTTCATCGATGTATTGCGCGCCAATATGCGCCAACGTATCCGGACCTCTTTGCAGGCGGGCTTCGGATCGGTGCGCCGCCCGATCCGTTCAATGAGCGGGGTCAGGAGTGGGGCGTCATTCCGCATGCGGGCGCATTGCGCATCGATCACGTGATGGGCTGGAGCCGGCTCTTTCTAATCCCCGCGGGGGAGCCCCCGGCGACCGGCGCTTATGCGAATTTCCGCTCGACGAGCTCTTGGCTATTGCGGCGCTTGAAAGCCATCGCAATTGTTGTCTCATCATCGGCGAAGATCTCGGAACCGTTCAGGAAGGTATTCGAGAGCGCATGGCGGCTGAGAATATCCTTTCTTGCCGTGTCTTTTATTTTGAGCACCAGCATGACCGCTTTCGCCGCCCAGGCGACTATCCCGCGCTGGCTTCAGTGTCGGCTTCAACCCATGACTTGCCGACCCTTCGCGGATTCTGGAACGGCGATGACATCGCGGCAAAAGCACAGCTTGGAACCTTCAAGTCGGAAGAAGAGGAAAGCGCGGTGCGCAACACGCGCTCGAACGACAGGCGACTGTTGCTCGAGACGCTTGCGGGCGAAGGGCTTTTGCCGGAACGCTGGTCCTCTCCGGACGTTGATATTCTCGATTGGACCCCGCGTCTTACGCGTGCCGTACATACATATCTCGGGCGTACGCCAAGTCGGCTGTTCATGGTGCAGCTGGATGATCTCGCCAATGAGTTGAATCAGGCCAATCTACCAGGCAGCACAACCCAATATCCGAACTGGCGCAGACGCTCTTCGGGCCCGCTCTCGGATGTTTTGAATGACCCCGCTGTTGAAGATCAGATGGTGGCGCTCAATTTGTCGCGCCGCGACGGTCAGATCAATATGCGCGATGCAAAGGAAAATTGAATCAACCGAAGCGATGCCGACTGTTTTGCCGCCCGACCCCTTTAGTCATCAATCGATGCTTCTACACCACGCGCTGTAGTATTCGCTCTCGGTTGCTATGCTAACCTATCCTGCGGACCTGCCACATCTAACGGCGAGGGCGCGGCAAAGATTGTTCGGGATCGCCCCACAGCGGGATCAGCCTGGCCTTAATATCCGCCCAGCCTGCGCGTTGCTGAGCGTCGGTCAGAATTAGCTGACCTACGGCCTCGGCCGGATCGGGCGCATCGCCCTTGATCAGCTGAAAATCGCGTCCTATTGGGCCGGGGGTTGCTGTCACCACGCTGACGACGACAAGCGGGCACCTTCTGTCTTGGCCAGAGCTGCCGCAACGTCAATGGCCCCGTTTGAGCTGTCGAAGCCATCGGCGGCGACCATGATGTTTTGAATTCGCGATGCCATGTTGAGCGTCCTCTCGTGTCAACGATCGCAGGGCTGCGATGGTAGCCGCGACGATTCTTGCTCGCGGCAGGGGAGGTTTGGCCGTGATTTCGAACTTTGGATTTCAATTATATGGCATATTACGCTTCCGGGAGTTTGAAGTTAAGCGCGGTCGACGCCTTCACCTCTGGACTTAAGTCAACTGATCTTTGGGCCGCGGCCTCATTGGCGGCCTCTTCATTTTGGGGCGTCGTGTCCAATTTCTCTCATTCGCAGATTGCGTTCTCTAATTCCGGTTCTGGCTTTCTCGCGAGGTAGCAATCTCCTCGCATTCCGCGAGGCGCCGAGTCAGAGCTGCTTTGATTGCCTTTCGAACTGGTCGAGCGCCTCAAAAGCGTCGCAGGCGTACATTGCCGCAGGTCCGCCCCCCATCATGACCGCAACGCCGATCGTTTCGACGATTTCCTCACGTGAAGCTCCTGCAGCGATCGCATCGTGAACATGGAACGCAATGCAACCCTCGCAGCGCACGGCAATCGCAATCGCCAGCGCTATTAATTCTTTAAATTTTGCTGGCAGAGTCCCTTGGGCAACTGAATCCCTGTGCAGTCGTCCAAAGCCGGCCATAGGTCCGGGCAACTCCTTTGCCAGACGTCCAAGCAGCCCCTGCAATTCTTGATGTCGCTGCGGGTAATTTGTTGTCATGACGCGCTCCGGTTAGTCCTGATTTCGTGGGCGGCAACGGCGGTTCCTGGTTATGTCGATAGCCGCTGCGGATTATTGAGCTGCTCGCTTAACGCCTCCAGAAACCGCGCACCGTCCGCTCCCGACACCACGCGGTGATCGCAGTTGATCGTAAAAGATGCTTGTCCACCCGTCCCGGCGGCGATGCAGAGAATTGCTGCCGCCCCTAAGGGCAATACCGCATCAAAATTATGGACGCTCGCGAACATGCCCAAATTGGAAACGTAGAATGTCCCACCCTGGTAATCCTCAGGCTTCAGTCGCCGGTTTTTGACCTTGTCGCTGAGGTTGCGCCAGTCATCGGCGAGTTCGGCAAGAGGCCGCTCCGCAGCGTCACGCAACACCGGCGTGATCAGGCCACCCGGCACATCGACCGCGATCGCAATATCCACCCTGTCACGCCGCGCCAGTCCTTTGGCTGTGTAAACAGCATTGAAGATTGGAAGTGCTTTGACCGTCAGAGCGCCGGCACGAGCGATCAGCAAGGTGAGAGAAAGGTGTTTCGCGTCGGCAACGTTTCTCAGGTCCGTGATCGGGAATTGGGCGGTGACGCGAAACGTTGGCGTTGCCAGACTAGCGATCATGTTGCGCGCCATTGCTTCGCGCATCGAAGAGAGCCGCTCGATCCGATACGGCGGACCTGCGTCTAAGTTAGGCGTCGGAGGTTGATGGAAGGCGCGCACAATCTCCGCCGGGTGAACGGTACCGTCCTGTCCAGTTTTTACCGTCGTCAAATCGATATCAAGGTCGCGTGCAAGCGAGCGCGCGTAGGGTGAGGCGCGCACGTTAGCCGAAGCCGGACTTGCCGGATGGCTTGGCGGAGCGGTCTCAGCAGGCGCCTTGCCTTGTCGAGACGGTGCCGCCGATTTAGCCGCTGCGGAGGGCGATGCCTTCGTTTTGGGCGGCACGGGGGCGTCTGATTTTGCGGGAGCGGCTCGAGCTTGTTTCTCAGACTTTGAAGCGTCGGCCGCACTATCGGCAATATAAGCGATCGTTTCGCGAACCGGGATATCGGTATCCACGGGGGCCAAAGGGCCGGCGAGGAAGCCGTCATGGAAAGCCTCGACCTCCATCGTAGCCTTGTCCGTTTCGACCTCGGCGAGCACGTCGCCTGTTTTCACCGGATCGCCCACCTGCTTTAGCCAACGCACAAGACGGCCGGTCAACATTGTGTCGGATAGCGCAGGCATAGTGATGGACTGCTTCACGGCGGCGGCTCCTCCTTATTGCGCGGTCGTGCGGCAAAGCGAGCGCGCAGCGTCAACGATGTCCGGCACCCGCGGAATGCTCGCCGCTTCCAACTTTCCGTTAAACGGAGTTGCAAGATCGAGCGCGGCGACGCGGATGGGCGGGGCCTCCATAATGAAGAAGCATTTTTCCATTAGGGTTGCAGCAATCTCGGCGCCAGCTCCGGCGAACTTGCAATCTTCCTCGACGATCAACAGCCGATGCGTTTTGTTGAGCGAATTCGCACAGGTTTCCCAGTCGATCGGGCTCAAACTACGCAAGTCAATGACTTCGGCATGAATGCCTTCTGCGGCTAGCTGTTCCGCCGCCTCCTGACAAAGCAGCACCATTCGCGAGTAGCCGACGATCGTAAGATCGCTGCCCTCGCGCCTGACGAGCGCCCGATGTAAAGGAGGCGGTTCGGCGGTGACATCGAGCGGACCTTTGCTGAAATAGAGCAGCTCGTGCTCGAGGAGGATGATCGGCTCGTCGCTAACAATGGCCTGGCGCAGCTGCCAATAGGCATCCTGCGGTGTACTAGGGACCGCGATATGGATGCCCGGCACGTTCATCAAAGTATGTTCGAGCCGCTGGGAATGCTGGGCTCCGAGCTGTTTGGCCACTCCTCCGGGGACGCGGATGACAAGTGGCATTTGGAATTGGCCACCAGACATCAACGGAATTTTGGCGGCCATATTGATGATCGCATCCAGGGCGAGTAGGGCGAAATTAATGGTCATGATTTCGACTACCGGACGCATGCCAACCATCGCCGCGCCGACGCCAAGACCGGTGAAGCTATTCTCGGATATAGGAGTATCTCTTACGCGCCATTCGCCGTACTTCGCGTGGAGACCTTCGGTAACCCTGTAAGTCCCGCCAAATAGGCCCACGTCTTCACCTAAGGTAAATACGGAGTCGTCTTCGGACATCTCGGCGTCGAGGGCGCGGTTGAGAGCTTGCCAATAGAGCAATTCTTCGGCCATGACGTTTTCCTAAATCTGACGTTTCCTAGAACAAAGTTTCCGCTTCACGGCCGCCGCGCATCGCCTTCCAGGCCATTTCCATTTTTGGTTCGGGGCTTTGCGTGGCGAATGTCACGGCGTCGTCGACCACCCTCTGCACGTTCTTGCGCAGACGCTCGACCTCTGTCTCGGTGGCATGACCGGCGTTGCGCATGTGTTCGGCCAGACGACCGATATTATCGATGCCGACCTGCGCGATTTCGTCGGCGCCAGGAAAACGGAACTCAAGTCCTCTTATCTCAGCGGAAATTGGGTCGTGAGCCTGGTAGGCCCTTAGTTCGACGGCAGGCCGGTAAGCGCCTGGATCGGCCATGGAGTGGCCACGGTATCGATAGGTCTCGAATTCGATGAACTGCGGCCCGTCGCCAGAGCGGATGCGTTGCAGTGCATGCTGCGAGGCTTCGTGAACTTTGATCACATCCATGCCGTCAACCTTCTCGGCCGGAATGTTGGAGCCTGCTGCGCGCTTGTAAACCTCAGTCACCGCGGAATGACGATGAATCTCGGTGCCAATCTGGTAGCGATTGTTTTCGCAGGCGAATAGCACGGGGAGCCGCCACAGCGCGGCCATGTTGAGCGATTCGTGAAATGTCCCCTGATTGACAGCGCCGTCACCAAACAGACAGATCACGGCTTCCGGAAGTTTGCGCATAGCGATCGCATAGGCGATGCCGATAGCGATAGGGTAGGTTTCGCCAACAATGGCGTAACCGCCCATGAACCGCCGCTCCCGGTCGAACAAGTGCATCGAGCCGCCCATTCCGCCTGACATACCGGCTTCCCGGCCGTACAATTCTGCCATTACCTTCCTAGGTGGTACGCCGCGCACCAAAGCGTGCACGTGCTCGCGGTAGGTGCTTACGATGTAATCGGACGGCTCCGCGGCACCGATGAGACCGACTCCGACCGCCTCCTCGCCCGGGTAGAGATGCAGAAATCCGACAATGTTGCCTTTTCCGTACTCTTCGGCGGCACGCTCCTCGAAAGCTCGAGCAAGCAGCATGTCGCGAAGAAACCGATGCAATGTTTTTCTTTCCATCGTGGTTCCTTTCGCTCGCTCAGAATCCGCTTTCAGTTGGCGATCCACAGCGTCGTCTGGTCAGCAGGAAGTGTTTGGTCCTGGATCCTGTCAAATCGCGAATGCTCTGCCGAAACCTCTCCAGGTGCGTGTCTTGATTGTGTCCTCGGTTCGACTGGGAGGGCATTTCGATGAATAATCAGACCAGTCGTCGCAGTCGTGCGTCAAGTTTCCTGCCTAGATTTCTGCAACTTGTCTGACCCTTCGCCGGGCGAGCTGCTGCGAAGGGAACCCGAAGGCGCTTGAAGCGCGAAGTTCAGGGGTTCAAGGAAGATAAACCAAGCCGACCCACTCTAGAAGGTCGAAATCGGGCGAATAGAGCGTCCCGCGATGCTTCTAGCCGGGGATGAACTCGAGTACTCGAGTTCAGCAAGGGTCGCTGTTCTCTCTTTCATGACGTTCATTGCATTCTCGAAATGGGAGGAGTGGCTCAATCTCCTGCTCGGTTTCTGGCTGGTTGGTCCGCCGTCGGTGCTCAGATTTACACACACGAGCGATGCACTACAGCATCGCGATCGGCGCCGTTGTCGCATTTATGGCGGCGTTGGAGATCTGGCTGGAATATGAGAAGTTAAGCGAGAGATCCTCGAAATTATCGTCTTGAATCGAGGCGTTTCCGGCTGAGGTCTCGCAGGGTTGCGCTTTCTTTACGACTGAAATACGCCGGAGAATAACTGTTGGCCCCAGCGCATTCTCGTTTGTCCGCCATCAGCTCCGGTCTCCGATGCGCTCTGGCCGTTCAACAAAGCGCCGCCGACTTCATGCTTAGGGATAAGGCTCAGCTTGATCGAAAAATGTCTTGGGCCCAGTCAAGTTGAAATAGTGCACTGCGGTATCTGTGTCATACTACTTCTTAGCGAAAGCATCCTTGAGCAGATCGACCTCCTCGAACTGCAGCTGAATGACGAATCGAAGCTCAGACACATTTTCCTCCGCCACGCCTAGCTTAAACCCCCCGACTATAGAGTCCACCAGGTCGCGAAGCGCCTTTTGCTTGATGTTGGGAGAAATTTCCGTCGCGTAGTTCGAAGTTTCGTCCCCGATGCCGGCAAGGCGTTGCCAGTCGGGCGTTTCCGTACGCGCGAGCGCCATCGCCTTTAAGGCTGTGTAGTTGAGCATATACACCTCCATGGGCATCGGAAGAGTGGCCGGATCCTGCGCCAGCATTGCGGTGCGATAACCCTCGGCCGCGGCAAGTGCCACGCCCTCAAAATCACTGTTCTTTTCGGTTTCACGCATGTCGGATAATCTATCGCTCAGATTACGATAGGTTTGACCCGACACGGTCCCCTTCAGCTTATCAACCGCCGCAGCGATCGTTCTAAGACTGTTTGCAACATGATCGGATTCACCCTTACTCGCAAACCCTGCGACATGCTCGAATTCAAGGGCGATATCGTTGAGGCTCGACACGACAATGCTATTCTTGACGATTACCTGGGCGAGAATCATTAGCTCAGACGGGCGTTCAAGGAACGGATCTTGATAGTCCGTAGACGTTCCAAAAACGGTCGTCAGACCAGCGGTCGCCTTGCTCGAGAGACCTACTGCCGCAATGACGAAAATCATCGTTACCAAAGCGATGTTGTTCATTCGCGTGGCTCATCACCCTTCTATAGCAACCGAATAAAAAAAGTTGCACGCCTGACTGCGCGTCGAGAGATTTCGGCGCGGTTTTACCTCGCCAAACGCCGCGATAATACTCTTTGCAAGAGCGCAGAATGCAATCTTTTTCAATGCGGCGTGGCGGTCAACTCGGTGTTCCACACCTTTGCCGATTATCTTGCTCAGCCATGGCCCGCTCGGATCGACGGCGAGATCTTGAAATTGTTTGAGGTAAACTGGAAAGTTATCGATGAAGTATGCAAGCTCGCAAACGATAACAGGGGCGGTTAGAATAATCACGGCGGCAAATCCGACGATGAACACACCGACACGGCAAGCGCCGCGACGAGCCGATTCATCCCCAACCGTTCCAGCCTGGTGCCAGAGGATCAAGCGGATAAGCCAGAACCGCGCCGGCGATAAAAGGCGGCAAGACTTGTCGCAACAGCGCAACGACGGCGATGACGACCGCGAGCACCGCAATCCAAAATGCTATGGGCGGGCGAAGCTCATGGTCCAGCAACATGAGAGGAAGATTTATCGCGAGTCAAAGCCCGCCCGCGAGGTTTGAGCTGCAATCGATTCTCAACGAAAAATCTTGAACCCAAGGGAGGGGCCTGGAGCCGGGTCATGGAGACCCGCTTGCTGTCGATATTTGCCGAGGCTGTTTGTGTATTATGCGAAGCGCCGGTCGGATCGCCGCAGTCCGAGACCTTCAAGGTCAGGGATGATGCGGCCGCCACGCACACAAGCAAACCCTATTGCGCGTTCACGAGATAACAGCAGACGCAGTGGACGCTGTGCTTGCGCATCCGACCTTGTTCCGAAGTTTAATCGAGTCAATATTCATTTCCTTCGATCGCCACGACAATAGATCGCATCTACAGTCTCTCGATCAACTCCCGCGCGGCGGCTAGAACTTTCTTGTCTGTCAACCACCGTTCTTCGGTGGCCAATATGGATCGAAAAGCAGCCTTTTTAAATGCCTTAATGTCAATTCCTTGCAACGCATTTTCCGCTTCTGCCGCATTACAAACGATGTCGATCAAACGTTCGGCGCCGTTAAGGCGCCCCCACAGGTAATCGTTCTCGCGGATCGAACGGCTCAAGAACCCGGCAAAATGCCTCAGCTTGGTCCCTTTCAGCCGTGGACCTGTTTCGAGGCAGGTTGCATCCGCGGGGCTTATACGATCGACGCGGATTTCGCGGTGCTCTTCAAGTTCGTGCCATTCCGACATTGGCAAGGTCCAGACATCCCAGAATGAGAAGCCGAGATAATTCACTAGCAGTTCGTTTCGAAGCTTGGTCGGCGACGATTTTGTCATGGACGACGCCGCGATGTGATCGACCATCCGATCGACGCCGGCCAAGTCAAACTCTTCGGACAGGCGCTGCATCATATTGTCGGTTTCGCCCGCTGCCTGCGGCGCACTTCCGTCTGTCGTCCGCCGCAGGCGATCGGCCAATGCCTTGATCTCATTTCGCAGCCTCGCAGTGGCAAACGAGCCCGAACGGATCATCCGGAGGCGATGCAATGGGACCTGAATTTGACTTTTGGCATCATCGAGATTTTGCGGGCCAACTTCGCTAAATTCAGGCTCCGCGAGCCGCTCATAGAGTTCGTTGATGCCGCGGATGACGAACGATAGGCGCCGATGCCGGTATGCGATATCGAATTGCTCCAAGAATTTAATCCAAGGGCGCTCTTTGTCATCATCAGAGGCAAACAGCGAGCCTTCCGGCGCCATCACGCGATACCGATCGGCCCATGCACGGATCTCCGTTGCCAAAGACGTCTTGGCTGTAGAATTCGGATCGAGCTCGCCAAGATCGTTTATCACAGCGATCAGTTGGTCGAGCGCCAAAGCCGTTTTGGAGCGAGCATACACCTGGTAGGCGTAACGGGCTTGTGTTGCGGCCAGCTCGTTTGCCGTTTTGCGCCATCGAGTGACGAGCGTTTCGGTATATGCGGCCTGCGGCGTTGTTGCGATTATTTCGCGCACGAGGCGCACAATTTCCGGTTTGGCCGCTGCCAAAATCATTCGCATACGGCCAATCGATTGGTTGAATTGCGCAAGCCGCGCTAGCTCCCCGTGGATCGGGGCGAGCATTGGAATTTCGAAAATTGCAGCTTCCAGCGTTTGCAAGAATCCCGGTACCTTGCCGTCATGCGGAATTGATGCGGGCTCGGGATCCGGATTTATATAAACGAGCCGACGGTCGATATCGCGAAAGGCTGCCCGCTCTCGAATGGCTGTGATGGCCGCCGAAAGCGGCTTGGCGTTGACGATGCTGCCATCCATAAACGATGTCTTTGTCGGGTCGACACCCGTACGTATGTGCTCCCTGAAAGTCTCACTTATAAATTTGGAGCGAGATGCCCACTTAGCGCGTCGTCTTTCAAGCAAACGATCGATGTCAGTCAATTGAGCCGGAGGGAACGCGCCGGGAAACGAAGAGGTTGCGCGTGCGGCCAACGCCAACGCCGGCACGTTATCTTCATCAAAATCCGACTCCTCCCGCCCATCCTTCCAGCGGCAGTAACTGAATTTCCAGATCAGGCTTTGCTCCCGTTCCTCGATAAAGGTCGGTGTATTGATACTGATCTGGCGCGGATACCCAAAGAAGTCGGTAACCGAGACAGCGAGATCGAGCACGTGACCGGGCGGTAGAAGGGAGGACGGTGCAACGCTGGATACGCGCATATCGCGCAATCCGTCGAACAGCAACTCCAGAAACCGGTCTCCGTCGAGTGGCGCTTCGAACCAGCGAGACCGAAAGAATGTCGACAATTTCCGTCGTACCTCGCGATCCATCACCAGCCCAAACAAGCGGGAGCGGAGCAAAATCCACAGCGGTGGATAGAGAAACCATTTGCTCCATACCCGCGCTCGTTGCGATTTGGCCAGGAGCCGCAATACGTCCGACTCTTCGAGCCACTTGTCCCGCAAGTGATCTATGGAAAGATCGTGCGCCAGCGCACGCGCGAGAATGATGCCGCTGATGCCGCCAGCTGAAGCGCCGGCCAAGCTGTCGACGATCACTCGCAAGTCGAGTTTTCTGCCAATCGTCTGAAAAAGCGAAAAATAAACAGCCTCAGTGTCTCGCTCGCGGCCATCATCGGCATTCACCGTTGCGTAGGTTGCAGCTTGTCGCTGTTCCGGTTCATCGATTGAATGATATACCTTTGAAGCACGTATCAATTTCACGAATTCTTTGATGATGCCTTGCATGTAGAGGACGAGCGACACGCCGCCATAGCAAACCAATGCCAGCCGCAGTTCTTTCTCCTTCATAGCGGAATGGCTCGTCTGTCGGTGGGGCGGGGCAAATATAGCAGGCAAGGCCGCATCTTTACCTTGAGGTTCGATCGCTGTTCCGATTGAATCGCCATCGAAAAGCAACTGATGGACCTTGAGACTTTACCAGTGTCGGCCAGGATTTCGACCCTCGGGGCCGGATTTAGGTGGACGCGCAAGCTTGGACGTTTGCTGCATGGCACCCAGTCGGAATGTACCGGCGACGGAAGTTGCCGTCTTCCTCTTGCTCATCGTGCCGTCGCTGGTTCTGTCACTGTTTGTGATTCGGCAGGGGCAGTTGAGCTTCGTGCTGGCGGCGATGGCGACCATCTTTCGTGACGTCGGCCTGGTCTGCTTGATCCTGTTTTTCCTTTGGCGGAACGACGAACCCTTCAGCTGCACCGGCTGGACCTGGCGTCAACCCCTTCGCGAATTAATCATTGGCGTAGTGTGCTTCATCCCGGTCTTTTTAGGTGCCGCGCTTCTTGGGCACGTCTTAGTGCGTGCCGGTCTCTCTCCGCCCGCAACGCCGCTTCCATCTTTCCTGAACGACAAAGGCCCGGCCGAAGCGCTCCTGGCAACCCTTCTGGTTACCGTGGTTGCTGTGGCAGAGGAGACCATCTTTCGCGGTTATCTGCTGCTCCGCTTCCTGCCCATTTTGCGCAGCACAACAGCTTCCGTACTGCTTGCCTCAGTGATCTTCGCCGTTGGGCACGGCTACGAGGGATCAGCCGGGTTGGTGACGGTCGGGGTCATGGGAGCTGTCTTCGCCGTTGTCTACTTGTGGCGTGGAAGCTTGGTAGCACCCATCGTGATGCACTTTCTTCAAGACTTCCTTTCCGTCGTGCTGTTGCCCGCGCTGGGGCTGAGGTAACTTACGGCACGTTCCCGCTGGGCGGTCATTTGCACCGAGCCCAAGCCGTGACGTCGATCCAATAGTGCTGGGCAAGTTTGCGCATGCGCAATTGAGTGGAGCCAATAATCGATGCGCATCCCACGACATATAGTGACGACGAGGCAGCGTCGCATTCCTCAAGTCCTGCAAGAGCGAGTGGGGCATCAATGCACTTGAGCCAGTTTCATTACCTGCCGCTCACTCCCGCTTTCTTTTCCATGCTCGTAGGAATCTTCGCTGCCGTGCTCTTGGTGGTTCGGTTGGGAGCCTTGCGCTACACGTACATGCGTCTTGGCGTGAGTTCTGGTGCCGCACTGTTTCTCCTCTTTGGCTCGCTGCTCGGCAGCTATTTCAATGTTCCACTGGCCGATTTACCAGCGCAAGCGGTCGAGTCTGACCAGGTAATCAATTTCTATGGAATGCGCTATGTTGTTCCGCATGTTGTGGATTGGCCGAACACAGTGGTTGCTGTGAACGTTGGCGGCGCAGTCATTCCAAGTTTGATGTCGATCTATCTGCTGATCAAGATCCAGCTGTGGGTCCGGGGCCTTTTGGCGACCGCAGCCGTAACTATGATGTGTCACCTGATGGCGCATCCGATTGCTGGTCTAGGGATCGCGGAGCCTGTGTTCGTACCGGGGGCGGCGACCGCAGTCGTGGCCTTGCTCCTTTCTCGCCAATACGCCGCACCCATAGCCTACATCAGCGGCAGTCTCGGAACGCTCTTCGGCGCCGACCTCCTCAATCTCGGGAAGGTCCAAGGGCTCGGTGCGCCAGTGGCATCCATTGGTGGGGCGGGAACATTCGACGGCATCTTTCTAACGGGGATCCTGGCCGTGCTCCTTGCAAGTCTATCTCAAAGTCTGGTTCGCTCGAACATCGACCCCAAGTCTCTAGCTTCACAGAGATAGAGATGAAATGGTTTGTGCCGTTTCCCACGTACCGGCGGTTCGTGGCCTATCAGGAACTCGGCCACGCCAGTGTTGCCATCGCGCTGTCTGGACACGATACCGTGCATAAGATCATCTCCCCCGGATCAGTGCGCTCGGATTTACCATCAGCCGACCGAAGACGCTTCCTGATGACTCGCGAAGAGTTGGAAAACCGCCCTGGCAATGCTGCTCGGCGGTCGTGCCGCCGGGTGTTCGGTCGGATTGCTGGAAGAGGCTCTCTAAAAGTCAATCGCTGCAAACTTCTCTTGGTATGCCTGTGGCAGTATCTGTCGTTCAGTTGTTCGTCAGGTGCCGGACAGTTGGCTTATAGTTGTCCTTTTTGTAAAAGGTAGTGAGTCCTTGCGTGGAGAAGTCCTATGGATCGCAAGACCCAGTTTAATCTCTGGTATGTCTTCGCCGCCTTGATCGCTTTTTCACTACTGCAAAGCGTCTACCAGTCAAGCAAACAATACACGACGATACCTTACAGCCAGTTTCAGACGCTGCTCGATCAGGACAAGATCGACAAGGTCTGGATCGAACAAAACACTATTCAGGGAATACTTAAAAAGCCGGAGAAGGACGGCCTCAAACAGTTCACCACGACGCGCGTCGGCACTGAGCTCGCGACCGAGCTTGATAAGCACCACGTCACGTATTTTGGCGAAGTGCCGAGCAAGTGGCTGGCGGACATTCTGTCCTGGGTGCTGCCGACACTTCTGTTCTTCGGCGTTTGGATGTTCGTCGTCCGACGCTTTGGGCAGGGAGGAGTTGGCGGCGCGCTCATGTCCATCGGTAAGAGCCGTGCCAAAGTCTATGTCGAGAAGGACACGAAAGTTACTTTCGCCGACGTTGCGGGAGTGGAGGAGGCAAAGGAGGAACTGAAGGAGGTCGTCGACTTCCTGAAACATCCGAAAGCCTACGGGCGGCTCGGCGCACGCGTCCCCAAGGGGGTTCTTCTGGTCGGCCCGCCCGGTACCGGCAAGACTCTACTGGCCCGTGCGGTCGCGGGTGAAGCGGGCGTAAAGTTCTTTTCGATTTCCGGCTCCGAGTTCGTCGAAATGTTCGTCGGCGTCGGCGCCGCGCGGGTGCGCGACCTGTTTGAGCAGGCGCGCAAGCAAGCGCCGGCAATTATCTTCATTGATGAGCTGGACGCGCTGGGCGGTGCCCGCGGGGCCTTACTGTACGGCGGCAATTCCGAAAAGGAGCAAACACTCAATCAGCTTCTGGTGGAGCTCGATGGTTTCGATCCCACGGTCGGCGTCATCCTCCTGGCAGCTACCAATCGACCGGAGATCCTTGACCCCGCGCTGCTGCGCGCCGGCCGCTTCGACCGACAAATTCTGGTCGATCGTCCTGACAAGAAGGATCGGATCGCGATACTGAAAGTGTATCTGAAAAAGGCGGTGCTGGCGACGGATGTCGACCCCGAACAGATCGCCGAATTGACACCGGGTTTTACGGGCGCGGATCTCGCCAATCTAGTGAACGAGGCAGCGTTGCTTGCGACCCGTCGACACGCCGACAGCGTGCATCTAACGGATTTCACGGCTGCGGTTGAACGCATTGTTGCAGGTCTCGAGAAGAAGAACCGCCTGCTTATCCCTAAGGAACGCCGTATCGTCGCCTATCACGAACTCGGCCATGCTATTGTGGCCATTGCTCTGCCCGGACAAGACCCCGTGCACAAGATCTCGATCATCCCCCGAGGGATCGGCGCGCTCGGCTACACGATCCAGCGGCCGACCGAAGATCGTTTCCTGATGACAAGGGAAGAGCTGGAAAACCGCATGGCGGTACTGCTCGGGGGTCGAGCCGCCGAATACATCTTCTTCCATCATCTCTCCACCGGCGCCGCGGACGATCTCGCAAAAGCCACCGATACCGCGCGCAGCATGGTGCTGCGATATGGCATGGACAAGGACCTCGGCCACGTTGCCTATGAGCGCGAGCGACAACCCATGCTTGGTATGTCGGCAGCGCAGGGCTGGCCGCCAGCACGGGAGTTCAGCGACGAGACGGAGCGGCTTATGGATCATGCGGTCCGCGATCTCGTCGGACATGCGTTCGATCGGGCGGTCGAAATCCTCAACGCGCATCGAGCGGTGCACGAGAAGACGGCGCAGCTGCTGCTGAGCAAGGAGACGTTGGAGGAGGCGGACATCGTGGCCCTGCGTGCACAGATCGTGCCCTCAGGTGAGACCGAACACGCGCCAGATGGAACTGAAACGGCTCAACTACAGGTTTCGTAGCAGAGCCTGTGCCTAATCTCGGAGCATGTCCGAACGATGCGCGTTATCTGACCGAGCTTCGGCATACGAGGTCGTGCGGGTATGTGCGCGCGGTGTTTCAAAAGCTTGATCCAAGTCATACTGCGTCCGCAATAAGACATCAGATAATGTCGAAGCTACCGTGAACGGAGGGAGTATGTGCGATGGCTGTCTCGAGGAAGTCGGCTGACACTGCGGTGAAGTCGAAGGCTGCCCGTTCGAAGACAATCTCTCCGAGCATGGTGCCGGATGCCGTGCAGAATGTGAAGGTGACCGCGCAGACGGCTTCGGACATCCCCGAGCGAGCGCGCGGCCGCGATTCCTATGCGGTGACGGCCTTTGCTGACGTCATTGATCGATCGCTGCACGCTGCGGCCGCGCGATTCACGATGGGCCTGTCGCCGGCGGCACTCGGCGAGGCTTTTTTCGATTGGGCGATCCATCTGACCTTTTCACCGGGCAAGCGTTTGCGGCTAATCGACAAGGCGACCAGAAAATCATTGCGCCTCGCCAACCAGGCTCGTCGCTACGCGCTGGAAGGTGGCGGTGTCGAACCCTGTATCGAGCCGCTGCCCCAGGACCGTCGGTTTGCCGGCGAGGCCTGGCAGAAATGGCCGTACAATTTGATCTATCAGGGCTTTCTGCTGAATCAGCAATGGTGGCACAACGCAACAACCGATGTCCTGGGTGTCACTAAACAGCATGAAAACATGGTGGAGTTTACATCCCGTCAGTTGCTGGACATGTTCTCACCGTCGAACTTCTTGTTCACGAATCCAGATCTGCTCAAGCACACCATCGACAACGGTGGGAAGAACCTGGTCGGCGGCTTCCAGAACCTTGTCGAAGACTGGGAGCGCACGATAAGCGGCAAGAAGCCGATCGGCGCCGAGGCTTTTCGGGTCGGCCGTGAGGTTGCCGTTACACCGGGCAAGGTGGTCTATCGCAACAGATTGATAGAGCTCATTCAATATGAGCCGGCGACTGATGCGGTTCGGCCTGAACCGGTGCTCATCGTTCCGGCCTGGATCATGAAGTACTACATCCTCGATCTCTCCCCGCACAATTCGCTGGTGAAGTACCTCACTGAGCAAGGTTTCACGGTTTTCATGATCTCCTGGAAAAATCCCGGGCCCGACGATCGTGACCTTAGCCTCGATGACTACCGGACGCTCGGCGTCATGGCGGCGCTTGACGCGGTTGGCTCCGTTGTGCCGGAGCAAAAGATACACGCCGCCGGTTACTGCCTTGGGGGAACGCTGCTTTCGATCGCTGCGGCCACCATGGCGCGCGACGGCGACGATCGGCTGAAATCGATCACTTTACTCGCAGCGCAGACCGATTTCACGGAAGCGGGAGAGTTGATGCTCTTCATCAACGAGAGCCAACTTGCCTTCCTTGACGACATGATGTGGGAGCAGGGCTTCCTCGATACCACGCAAATGGCGGGCACGTTTCAGATGTTGCACTCTAACGACCTCATCTGGTCGCGCATCGTCGGCGAATACATGACAGGTGAACGCGCGCCCATGATCGACCTCATGGCATGGAACGCGGACGCGACCCGCATGCCCTACCGCATGCATTCGGAGTACTTGCGGCGCCTGTTCCTGAATAACGATCTTGCAGAGGGCCGATACATCGTCGCCGGCAAACCTATCGCGCTCACCGACCTTCGCGCTCCAATCTTTGCGGTCGGAACTGTGCGCGACCACGTGGCGCCGTGGCGTTCGACTTACAAGATCGATCTTATGACCGATACCGACGTGACATTTCTGCTCACGGTCGGGGGCCACAACGCCGGCATCGTATCGGAGCCCGGCCATCCTCATCGCAGCTTCCAGGTGCTGACCAAGAAGTCGGACGGCCACTACATTGATCCGGACAGCTATTTGGCGGAAGCACAGCACAAGGACGGCAGCTGGTGGCCGGAGTGGGTCGGGTGGCTAGCCGAGCATTCCGGCCCGGAAGTCGCGCCGCCATCCATGGGTGCAGCCTCGTCTGGTTATCCATCTTTGTGCGATGCTCCTGGTAGCTACGTGCTTCAAGACTAGTTCGATGACACAGCGAACTAATCTTCTCGCAGAGAAGAAGGGACTTGTGGTCGGCATCGCCAACGAGACCTCGATTGCAGCGGGCTGTGCGCGAGCATTTCGAGAGGCGGGAGCGGAGCTGGCCGTTACCTATCTCAACGAAACGGCACGACGCTATGTGGAGCCGGTTGCGTCGGCAGTTGGCGCCCGGATCGTCATGCCGCTCGATGTCGAGCAGGGAGGTTCACTCGAGTCCGTGTTCGATCGCATCCGCAACGAATGGGGCCGGCTCGATTTCGTGCTGCACTCCATTGCCTATTGCCCGAAGGCCGACCTTCATGGCCGCCTGGTCGACAGCTCCCGCGATGGCTTCGCGCAAGCCATGGATGTCTCGGTGCATTCCTTTGCCCGCATGGCTCGGCTCGCGGAACCGTTGATGCCGCATGGGGGGTGTCTGCTCTCGGTCAGCTACTACGGCGCTGAGAAGGTCGTTGATCACTACAACGTCATGGGACCCGTGAAGGCTGCCCTTGAGGCGACCGTCCGTTATCTTGCCGCCGAGCTAGGACCGAAGGGCATTCGCGTCAATGCGTTGTCACCAGGACCGTTGCGGACCCGCGCGGCGTCCGGAATCGACCATTTCGACGAGTTGATTGACCTGGCGCGGGCTCGCGCGCCGGAACACCGGCTTGTCACGATCGAGGATGTTGGTGCCGTTGCCGCAAACCTCGTCAGTGACGCGGCGCGAAGCGTTACCGGCAACATCGAGTACGTCGATGCCGGCTATCATGTGATGGCGTGAGGCTTCAGATGCAGTTCATCGAGAACCGGACGTTCGACGAAATCAAGGTCGGCGATACCGCGGAGATCAAGCGCACGTTACGCCAGCAGGACATTGAGCTGTTTGCAGTGATGTCCGGCGACGTCAATCCCGCTCATCTCGACGCGGACTACGCGCAATCGGACTTGTTTCATCGGGTGATCGCCCATGGCATGTGGGGCGGTGCGCTGATCTCGGCGGTCTTGGGCACCGAATTGCCGGGGCCGGGGACAATCTACCAGGATCAGTCGCTGAAGTTTTGCCAGCCGGTTGGACTTGGCGACACCGTGACCGTCCGGGTGAGAGTACGCCAAAAGATTCCCGTCGAGCACCGGGTCATTCTCGACTGCGAATGCATCAATCAAGCCGGCGACGTGGTCATTACCGGCGAGGCCGTTGTCATCGCTCCGACGCAAAAGGTGCATCGACCACGGGCGATGCTGCCGGACGTGCACCTCCACGAACGCGGGCGGCTCTTTCAGAGCCTGATGGAGACGGCACGACAGAATCCGGCAATTCGCACCGCCGTTATCCATCCTTGCGACGAGCTCTCGCTTGCCGGCGCGCTTGATGCGGGCAAGCAGGGGCTCATTGTCCCCATCCTCGTTGGTCCCATGGCGAAGATCAGGAAAACGGCCGAACAGGCCGGCAGGAGCCTCGACGGCATCGATCTGGTCGATGCGCCCCATAGTCATGCCGCCGCGGCGCGGGCTGTCGCGATGGCCCGGGACGGTCAGGCCGAAGCGCTCATGAAGGGTGCTTTGCATACCGACGAAGTGATGGGCGCCGTCGTCAATCCCGATATCGGCCTGCGTACCGAGCGACGGATCAGTCACATCTTCGTGATTGACGTTCCGCATTACCCGAAGCCGCTCCTGGTCACGGATGCGGCGGTCAACATCTACCCGGACCTCGACGAGAAGCGCGACATTGTCCAGAACGCTATCGACCTCGCTCGGGCGATCGGCATTGGCCGACCAAAGGTCGCCATCCTCTCCGCCGTCGAGACCGTCTATCCGAAGATCAAATCGACTGTCGAAGCCGCGGCACTATGCAAGATGGCCGACCGGGGGCAGATCACTGGCGGTATTCTCGATGGTCCACTCGCCTTCGATAATGCCGTGTCGAAGACAGCAGCGGAGACCAAGCACATCGTCTCGCCGGTCGCCGGCGATGCCGACATCCTGGTCGTTCCCGACCTGGAGTCGGGCAACATGGTGGCAAAGCAGCTGATCTATCTCGCCGGCGCCGACGCCGCCGGGATCGTGCTCGGCGCACGCGTCCCGATCATGCTGACAAGCCGGGCAGACAACGCGCTCGCGCGCACCGCCTCCTGTGCGCTGGCCCAACTTTTCGTCCATCGCCATCGCGAGGCAAAGCCGTGAACGCCGCTATTCTCGTCATCAATGCGGGCTCTTCGAGCATCAAGTTTGCGCTTTATCCGGCAGAGAGCCGGGACGACGGGAAGGCCGCGCTCTACCAGGGAGAAATCGAAGGGATCGGACACGCCGCTCGGCTGACCGTACGCGACGCTGGCGGAAAATCCGTGGTGGATGCGGCGATCGCCGGGCCTGGCACCCATGATGCGGCGTTGTCTGCTCTACTGAAGTGGGTCGGCGGACATTCCGGCGGCATGGAGCTGGCGGCAGCGGGACATCGCGTCGTCCATGGTGGCGGTGAGTTCATCGGGCCGGTGAGGGTCACGCCGCAAGTCATGGCAAAGCTCGCCGCGCTCAACCCGCTGGCGCCGCTCCATCAACCGCATAACCTCGCGGCGATCAGCGCGCTCTCCAAGCTCCATCCCAAACTTCCCCAGGTAGCCTGCTTCGATACCTCCTTCCACACCACCCAAGCCGCACTGGCGACGGCGTTCGCGCTGCCCCGGGCGCTGTCCGAAAAGGGCGTCAGGCGCTACGGTTTTCATGGCCTGTCATACGAGTACATCGCGAGCGTCCTGCCGGATCATCTCGGCGCAAGAGCCGACGGCAAGGTGGTCGTCGCCCACCTCGGCCACGGCGCGAGCATGTGTGCGATGGCTGGACGGCGAAGCATCGCCACCACCATGGGGTTCAGCGCACTCGACGGGCTGGTCATGGGAAAGCGGTGCGGAGTTCTTGACCCTGGGGTGATCCTCTATCTGCTCGATCATGAAGGCATGAATTCCAGGCAGATCAGCCATCTGCTCTATGAGGAATCGGGCCTGCTTGGCGTCTCGACCATCAGCGATGACATGCGAGAACTGCTGTCAAGCAATGACCCGCGGGCGGCCGAAGCCGTCGAGCTGTTCGTCTACCGGATCATCCAGGAGATGGGATCGTTGATGACTGCGCTGGGCGGCATTGATGCCCTGGTCTTCACCGGCGGGATTGGTGAGCATTCGCCCGAAATTCGGGCCCGAGTTTGCCGCCGGCTCGGGTGGCTCGGCATCCAGCTTGACGAGCGTGCAAACGCGAGCGGCAATCCGACGATCAGCGACAAGGACCGCACTGTGTCGGTCTTGGCATTGAAGACGAACGAGGAATACGTGATTGCCCGCCATACGCGGGCTCTGGTCTGACTCAGCGAAATTGCTCCAGCTTGCTGAATCGGCCTGTTGTGAATTTAGGCCGCGCCGCCGCCAAGAATATTCCTCATGATATTCCAACGCTAACTAGACACGGCTGGTTGTCGAGGATCTGCCTCCCGATCCCCCCGCATTCCGCGCTCGAAGCGCGAGGCGAACCAGGTCGGACAGCGATGACACGCCCAGCTTTTTCATGACGGCGGCTCGGTGAGCTTCGACCGTGCGCTGGCTGATGCTGAGTCGCTCGGCGATCTGCTTGTTGGCTTGGCCATCGACCACGAGATTCATAATCTCCCGCTCGCGCCTGGTCAGTCCCGCGATGCGCATGGCCGCTGCGCTACGCGTCCTTTCGCGTTCGTCTGGAGTGGCCGCCCGTCGCAAAGCGCGGCGGAGAGAGGCGAGCAACGTTGCCGCTTCGACCGGCTTCTCGATGAAATCCACGGCGCCTGCTTGCATCGCGCCGACCGCCATGGGGATATCACCTTGGCCGGTAATGACGATCGCCGGCAATTTGCTGCCGACGGCCGCGAGCCGAGCGAGCATTTCCAGTCCATTCATGCCGGGCATGCGGACATCGGTTACAAGGCAGCCCTCGTCCGCAGGGCTCAGTGAATCAAGGAACGTCCGGGCGCTGGCGTATGTCTTGACTCGAAAGCCGGCGTTGCTGAGTAGGAGTTTCACTGCGTCCCGCGTAGCACCGTCGTCGTCGACGACGAATACCGTGCCCGCTGCAGCTTCGGCCGGTTCGGGGATTGCCGGGCTTTCAGTTCGGGGAAGCTCGCGAGCAAGCAGCCGCTGGACCAGCCGCGACAGGGCCGCCGCCTTGATCGGCTTGGTGAGGCCGACGCAACCGCTTGCTTCGATATCGCGCAGCTTTTCGGCTTTCGTCTCGCCGCTCAGGATGACGGCGGGAACCTGCCGGGCCAGCGCCGAACGCAGGGCCGCGGCCGTCTGCAGGCCGTTCATTCCGCCGGGGAGATTGTAATCAGAAATCACCAGATCGGGTCGCATCCTGTGCTTGACGACGAGATCGAGGGCTGCCTGCCCACCGGCCACTGCCGTCACGCGATGCCCTTCCGTCTTGAACATCTCCGAAAGCGCTTGCTGCACCGGCGCGTCGTCTTCGATGACCAGAATTGTGCCGGCGCGGAATGCGGCTGCGCGTTGCGGCGATTCCGGCGGCCGTGCCGTTAGTGGTGCGGCGCCGGCCAACGGCACTTCGATGGAAAAGACCGAGCCCTCGCCGAGCCAGGACCGAGCGCCGAGTGGATGCGACAGTAGTTCTCCGAGGCGCTGCACGATTGCGAGGCCAAGACCGAGCCCGTCTTGCCGGTCGACTTCGGCGGCCTGATGGTATTCTTCGAAAACGCGGGGAAGCTGCTCTTCGGAAATACCGATTCCCGTATCCCAGACCTCGATGCGCAGCCTGTCGCCGCGGCGCCGGCAGCCAAGCAGAATCCTGCCCTTGTCGGTATAGCGGATCGCGTTCGAAATCAGGTTGCGAACCATGTCTTCAAGCAGGTGGCGGTCGCTGCGGATTGCGAGCCCGCAAGGAACGACCCGCCAGCCCAGGCCCTTGCTCTTGGCCTGCTCGGGGAATTCGTTGCTCAGCGCGTCGAACAGCTCGCTAACCGGAAAATCGGACCATGTCGGCTGAATGCCGGCTTCGAGCCGGTCGATGTCGAGAAGGGCGGTCAGCATCCCGGCCATGGTTTCGAGGACGCGTCCCATGCGAGCTAGCACCGGCTGCGCCTGCTCATCCTTGATCCGTTGTTCGAGCCCACCCAACAGCAGCTTCAATGTCTGCAAGGGCTGGCGCAGGTCGTGACTCGCGGCAGCGAGAAAGTGGGACTTGGCCAGATTGGCCTGACTTGCGGCCCGGCCAGCTACGGTCAGTTCGCGCTCGACACGCTTGGATTCGGTGATGTCGTCGAACACCAGGAGAATGTTTTGCAGGCCGCCGTAACCAATCATTTTTGCTGTTACGGTCATGATTCGCGCGCCATGTGGCGGTACGTTGAGTACGGCCTCGAATATCCTGATACTGTCGTCGCCGCTCTTGATGCGATCGAGGAATGCGTGCAGCGCGGGAGTACCGAGAGGAACTGCATCGGCGTCGGGCAGTGGACGTCCGACGGTGGCTTCGGGAGTAAGGCCGAAAAAGCGATAGAACGACGCACTCGCCGACAAGACGTACGAGTTCTTGTCAAGCACGACCAGAGGCTGGCTGATCGTTTCGACGATCCCCTCGGCGTAGATCTGCGCTGCGCGGGCGCTTTGCTCGGCGGCCTTTTGGCTTGAAATGTCCGTGATGCTGACGACCACCCCTTCGATGCGGTCGTCCCGCGTCCGATAAGGCATGACGGTGCGTAGGTACCAAGTGCTGGATCCGGCCGTGACCTCGCGCGTCACCGGCATGAGGCTCGTCAGTACGTTGTGCGCGTCGTCCAGCAGGCTGGGGCCGGTAAAGCGGCTGGCCAGATCGGCCAGCGGCCGGCCGACGTCGGTGGCGATCAGATTGAACAGCTTGGCCGACCGGGGTGTGAAGAGACGAATCTTGAACGCCTTGTCGAGAAACAGCGTCGCGGTGTCCGAGCTGTTCAGGATGTTGGTCAGATCGTCGCTCAACCGATTGGCCCGGTCGAGCGCCTCCTGAAGCTGGGCATTGAGTGTCGTCAGCTCCTCATTGAGCGATTGCAGCTCTTCTCGCGATGCTTCCAGTTCCTCGTTCGTCGACTGGTACTCTTCGTTCAACGACAGCGATTCTTCGTTGAGCGAAGTGAGTTCCTGGTTCGATGACTGCAGGTCGCGGATCGTGGCGTCGAGCTCGCGGCGCGCGGTGTCGAGCTCGCTTTCGAGCTGCTCGACGCGGGAAGCGTCGGCCGGCAGTTCGGTGATGCGGATCTGCGTCTCGACAGGCTCGTCGGCGAACGTGACCAGCAGCAGCTTCTCGTCGTCAAGCTGCACCGGTCGGACCGAGATGCTGACCGGAACGGTCCCGCCATTGCGCTTGACTTGCGCGCCCCCGACGGTGGCGGTTGCGTTGTCGCGGATTGCCTGCCGGGCCGCCGTCCGGAACTTGTTCGCAAGTCCCTGGCGCAGCATCGCGGGAAGATCTTGTCCCCCTTCGCCGGCCGCCACGCGGAGGTAGCGATCGACTGGGCCAAAGAAGTACAGCCCCTGATGCTGACGGTTGACCAGAACGGCAGCAGGCGCAAAGGTTTCGAGCAGCAGTGCCCGCGTTCGCTCGCCGACGCTTTGCTGGCGTGGTTCGGCTTGTGACGCCACGCGGGACCAAAGCGCGCGGCTGCGTTCAGCCGTGAACGGTGCCGGCACGGTCCCGCGCGTCCGCACCGGTCCGATGCGGCGGAACGCGCGGCGCGTACCGTTCACCGGCTCGAAGCCGTCGGCGAACCTGCCGACCGCCTCTGCGGCGCCGAGAAACAGAAACCCGCCCTCGCGCAGGGCGAAATGGAACATCGCCAGCAGCTTTTCCTGTTCAGAGGGCTGCAAATAGATCAGCAGATTTCGGCATGAAATGAGATCGAGTTGTGCAAACGGCGGATCGGTCAGGACATCTTGAACGGTAAAGACGATCGAATCCCGCAGTTCGCGCGTGACGCGATACCCCTGTGTTTCATGGGTGAAGAAGCGCGCAAGTCGCTCCTCCTTGACCTCAGCCTTGATGGCTTCGCGATAGACCCCGTTGCGGCCGATAGCGACGGCTTCGGGACTGATGTCAGAGGCGAAAATCTGAAACTTCGGGTCCCGCTTGACCGCGCCGAACGCTTCGAAAAACAGGATCGCAACGGAATAGGCCTCTTCACCGCTGCTGCATCCGGCGACCCAGATGCGGATTGGCCGATCATCCTGCTGCCGACGCACCAGTTCGGCGACCACGGTTTTTGCCAGCGCCTCGAAGGTCGCGGAGTCGCGGAAGAAGCTGGTGACGTGAATGTAGAGGTCCTTCACCAGAAGTTCGAGTTCGCGATTGTCCTGCCGCAGCACGTCGAGGTAGTGGTCAATTGTCTTGATGCCCGCCGTTGCCATGCGCCGCAAGACGCGGCGAAACAGCGTCGCCTTCTTGTAGGAGGCAAAGTCCTGACCGGAGTGGTCGCGCAAGAGATCAATGAGGCGCGTAAGCTGTGCGTCGTCCGCTATCTCGGCAGGCGGGACATGGCTGCGCGCGACGACGTAGGGATGCTGCGCGTAGGTGATCACCGCGTGCGGGATTTTTGTCGTCGGCAGCACCAGATTGACAACGCCGGTCGCGATTGCGCTGTGCGGCATTCCGCTGAAGGCGGCTTCGTTCGGGTCCTGGGCGATGACGAGGCCGCCGTTCTCGCTCACCGTCTTGATCCCGGCGCTGCCGTCGCCGCCAGTGCCGGACAGGATGACCGCGACCGCGCGCTCGCCGTACTCCTTGCCCAGCGAATGCAAAAAGAAATCGATCGGCATGCGCGCCGAATGCCGAATTTGCGGCTCCGAAAATCGGAGCGCGCCTTCGCGGACGGCGAGATCGGCTTGCGGCGGGATGACATAAAGGCAGTTGCGCTGAAGCGGCATGCCGTCGGAGGCATGCACCACCTTCATCGCGGTGTCGCGTGCCAATAGCTGGGCCAGCATGCTTTCATGGCTGGGTTCGCGATGCTGGATGAGAATGAAGGCGAAGCCGGTCTCCGCCGGCAACGCCGCCAGCAGCTTCCGGACCGCTTCGAGGCCGCCGGCCGAGGCGCCGAGCCCGACCACGAGGGAGCTATCGTTGCTCGGCTTACGCGCGCCTTTCTTCGGCGGACGGTCGGCGCGCGGCGTCACCTGCGCGCGCGGGGCGGACTTCACCCGTTGCGGAGATTTGGCCCCGGCCCGGTGTGGCCGCCGCCGCGCGCGCGATCGTTTTGAGTTGCGCCTTCCCACCATCCCCAAATCCATGGCCCGCGCGTACAACCACGACGAATGAGCATGATCTTATTTCATGGCCGTCGGTCGCGGGAGTGTCATTGGGCCGAGCTGGAGATGTTCTAATCACGCCACAAAGAACGACGAACGTGCCGCTTTCAACGTGTTTTCGTAGGTACTTTCCGACTCTTTTGGCGCCGTTGCACAACCCCTAGCCTGGACTTTGGGATGTAAGCAGCACCACGTCAATCGGAGCCTGAGTCAATCTTTGAAGGCCGGACGGGTCCTGCGGCTCAATATCGCGCGGTGCTGGCGCCTGCTGAAGGTTGAGAGCGATCCGGCGAAGTAGGAGCAGATCATGGCGCGGCAGCCAGAGGCGCAGGACATACCGACGAGCCAGTGCACCGCTTCGTCCAGCTTACGACTGCCGCAACGCACGACCACTTTTGACCGGGGGCATCTACGTACTTTCCGAGGGGGCTGGGTTTGGTGCGGATTTTATCACGACGAAATGATCTGACATGGGAGAGCAGCCATGATGATTGAAAAAGACACCGCCCCGATCACGCCGCGCGAAGCCTACAGCGGTGACTACTGGCGGCAGCGAGCAAAACTCACGCGCCAGCAAGCGGAAACAGATGTCGGCGAGAGGATGCGCAGTTCACTTGCAAAGGTCGCAGCCGAATACGAAAGGCTTGCGGAGCGCGCGGACAATGTCCAGCGAGACATCAACCGACTAGGCATTGGGAGTGATGACATGCCCGGTCAAATTGCCTTGTCGAACAATCCGTCATCGCCAACGACGTGAGCGCCGCCATGGATGTCACCGAAACCACGATTATCCGTCTCAATATCGAGCGCTATCGGCGCATGTTGGGGACCGAAGTGGATGCAATCTCGCGCCGCGCGATCCAAAGGATGCTGGTTGAGTTCGAGGCGAAGCTCTTGTCGGCCACCCGTTCTCCGGATCAATCGGAAAATGATCTGGATCAAACGTGAAGCAGGATCAGCTCGTAAGTTTTTGTACTACCAACGAGAGAGCGGAGGCGAACGATGGCCCAGACCGAATTCCAAACCGAAAATTCTGAGAAGTCACCATTCCCAAATCTGGTTCCTCCCGAACTTACCATGATGGGCAAGGAGCGCTTCGACGCATTTGTCGCCATGCAAACCGAGCAACTCGATAGGCTGCGAGCGGCAAATCAGATTTGGCTGGACCGCATTCAATCGGAAGCGACGCTCGCGTCCGAATTGGCGAGCAAGCTGACAGCGGCGCGATCGATGCCCGAAGTCGCCTCGGCCTATCAGGAGTGGGCGCAGCGGCACATGGAGATGGTGACGGAGGATGCCAAACGTATCTTCGCCGACAGCCAGAAAATGGCTGAAGCGGGTGCGCGCCTCCTGGCAAACGGCTGGCGTGCCAATGGGCACGGGGGCAGTTTGTAACGCGTCGCCGCCGGGATCATCCGCAGCGCGGGGGCGAGGCCGTGTAAGGCTTGTATTGCGGCCATCAACGTTACTCAAGCGCGAGTAGTCGGAGAAATAACAATGGCGGCAGGTCTCCGCGAAGTCCGCCACGCGAGATGGCGAGCATTTTCGTCACTGGACGGTTTTGGATCGAAATCGCCAGACTGCACTGACCGATTGGAAATCGGTGCCTTGGTCTTTCGCTGTCCGACAATGGGGCGCGATGTCGAGAGTGGCATCGAAATGGATCGATTTACCTTCCTGCGGTTGGCTCACTTCAGCGTAGGGGTCGACTGCCGAGCCTGCCGGCAACGTCATGAGTTCAAGGTGGCTAACGGCCATCTTCAGCCGTTTGGGTCAACGAGGCCGCGCGAGGGAACGACCAACGATCGTCCGTTTCGCCAACCGAAGATAGTCAGATCGCAGCATTCAAAACAGAGAGGCTACCCATGGAATTCTCTTTGAACACGATAGACCGCCCCGAGGTCTCTTTCGAGCAGCGCACGACGACCCTGCTCGCCAAGCTGGTCAGGAAGTTGCGCTGGATTGGCATGGAAGAGGAAGCGAGGCGAATAAGTCTCGTGCTGTGCCAGATCGACGTGGTGGAGACTTTGCTGGCCGATCCGAACGTCAGGCCGATGTATCTGAATTCGGCGGCTCGGCGATCCTCGCCGCTAAACACACGATGGTGAAGCCGAGCAGCTGAAGATGAATTGCGCCGGCGGACTTCGGCGGCATTTTCATCATCTCGGTATTTGAACGCCAGCGGAACCCCAACCGCGACGCGAGTGATTTTTTGCCAAGTCAGAGGATCAATCATCCATTGCCGAGGTGTTAACCCATGAAACCGGCCAACTCGTTTGCAACGCTCGTCTTCGTCGTCATCCTCACCGCGGGCATCGCTTTCACCTTCGCAAGGTACGGGATCACCGCAAGCTGGGAGGGCAACTGGCTTATTCTCGTGACCATTATTGTCGCCGTTGTCGTTGCTCTGGCGATCAAGGTGGCGGACCAGTGGAATAGAGCAGTTGTCCTGCGTCTCGGCCGCTTTCACGCGATGCGCGGGCCTGGATTGTTCCTGATCGTGCCAATCATCGACACCATTCCCTACTGGATCGACACCCGCGTGATTACCAGCGCGTTCAAGGCGGAAAAAACACTGACCAAAGATACCGTTCCGGTCGATGTCGATGCCGTGCTGTTCTGGAAGGTCGTCGATCCGAAGAAAGCGGCGCTTGACGTTGCCGACTATGGCAGCGCCATCAGTTGGGCCTCGCAGACCGCACTTCGCGACGTCATCGGCAAGACGATGTTGTCCGACATGCTCGAGGGTCGCGAAAAGATCAGCAGCGAACTGCAGCGGATCATCGACGTGCGCACCGAACCATGGGGCATCAATGTCATTTCCGTGGA
Source organism: uncultured Alphaproteobacteria bacterium (assembly GCA_963763485.1). GTDB lineage: Bacteria > Pseudomonadota > Alphaproteobacteria > Rhizobiales > Xanthobacteraceae > CAWCKS01. Next base: position 523,589 of record CAVXOW010000007.1, read on the forward strand.
GGTCAAGGACGTCTTGATTCCGCCCGCCCTGGAGGACGCGATGTCGATGCAGGCGCAGGCCGAACGCGAACGACAGGCCCGCGTCATCCTGGGCGACTCCGAGCGGCAGATTGCCGAGAAGTTCGGCGAGGCCGCAAAAACCTATGCCAGCAATCCGACCGCGTTTCATCTGCGCGCGATGAACATGCTGTACGAAGGGCTGAAGCAGAATTCCACGATTGTCATCGTCCCGAGCACGGCGGCTGACAGCATGCAGCTTGGCGGCATTGCCGGACTGACCGCATTGACGATGGGGCTGCAACAGGGGGGCGACAAGACATCGGTGACGGGAGCTCCGCAAGCCTGACCAATGGTCGTGCGTTGAAGCAAATCGCGGTTGGCTTGGTGATGGTCCGGTAGGAGATGCAGAGATGGACACGAATTATCCGGAGCGCCGAAAGCAACTGGAGAAGCTGCTGGCAGAGCTTGGCAAGACATTGCCTGGCCCGCTCGGCGGCTTTGCGGGCCTGCATAGGGAGTCGGTTGCCGCTGGGGCCCTCAGCACCAAAGTCAAAGAACTCATTGCATTGGGTATTGGCGTCGCGGTTCGATGTGATGGCTGTATCTCGTTTCATGTGCATGACGCATTGAGAGCCGGCGCAACACGTAAGGAAATTATCGAAACTCTCGGCGTCGCAATCATGATGGGCGGTGGACCTGCGGCAATGTACGCTTGTGACGCGTTCGATGCACTGGATCAATTCGAGAAGGCGGGCGTTCGGAGCTGAAGTGACGACAGCGGATGCAAGGATCTCCGCGAGTTCGCGCCACCGCAAATGGAGCCGTACCCGAAGTCGGAGGAGTTGATGGATCTGCAAGCCAAGACGATCGTAATTACCGGCGCAGCGCAGGGTCTTGGCCAAAAGATGGCCGAGATCGTAGCCGGTCAGGGAGCCAACGTGGCATTGGTCGATCTCGATCACGCGAAGCTCAAGGATACGTTACGCCTATGCGCGAAGGCCGGGGCAACGGTGCGCGTTTATCCGGCCGATGTGACGGATGAGCCGGCGGTCGAGGCGTTGTTCAACAGCGTCCACAAGGACTTTGGCAGCGTCGATGGCGTCATCAACAACGCCGGCGTCACGAGCGACGCGCTGTTGGTAAAGGCCCAGAACGGCAAGGTTCAGAAAAAAATGTCCGCAGAGGAGTTCCACAAGGTCGTCGCTGTCGACTTAAGGGGCGTCTTCCTCTGTGGACGAGAGGCCGCCGTACATATGATCGAGGGTGGTCACGGCGGGGTGATCATCAATATTTCCAGTATCTCGCGCGCCGGCAATGTCGGCCAGACCAACTACTCGGCCGCCAAGGCCGGCGTTGCCGCGATGACCGTGACGTGGGCCAAGGAACTGGCGCGGTATAAGATCCGCGTGGCGGGCATTGCCCCGGGATTTTGCGATACGCGAATGGTCGCAAAAATCCCGCCAAAGATCATGGAGCGGATCATCTCGACAATTCCGCTGCGGCGGCTCGCGGCTCCAGAGGAAATCGGACGCACTGCGCTGTTCATTCTGCAGAATGATTACTGCACGGGTCGCATTCTGGAGATCGATGGCGGGCTCAGAATGTAGCCACGAGCGTGAAATCGGAACAACGCAAAGTCTCTGTTTGAACGTGCCAAAGCGGAGCGGAACTGCTCGGAAGTTCAGGAGGTAAGATCATGAGCCAGCGTGAAATCGTGCTTTGCGACGCCTTACGGACCGCAATTGGAACATTCGACGGCAGCCTCAAGACCGTACCAGCGACCGAGTTGGGAACGATGGTTTTGCGCGCCGTGATGTCGCGTTCAAAGCTCAACGGCTCCGACGTGCAGACGGTCGTGATGGGGAATGTCATTCAGGCCGGCAACAAGATGAATCCGGCTCGGCAATCGGCGGTGGATGGTGGAATCCCGGTCGACGTGCCGGCAATGACTGTCAACCGCGTGTGTGGCTCCGGCGCCCAGGCCATTGCCTCCGCTGCGCAGGAGGTGATGCTCGGCATGCTCGACTGTGCGGTGGCAGGTGGCATGGAAAACATGGATATGGCGCCCTACCTCGCCGGCGGCGGACGATGGGGTTATCGGCTTGGCGACGCGCAACTCTACGACAGCATGCTACGGGACGGCCTCAACGACGCGTTTTCCGGTGAGCACTCGGGCTGGCACACCGAGGATCTCGTCAAGTCTCGCCAGATCACGCGCGAAGCGCAAGACCGCTGGGCCGAACGCTCGCAGAAGCGATTTTCGGCTGCACAGGCCGCGGGGAAATTCAAGGAGGAGATTACCCCGGTCGAGCTGCACTCGCGCAAGGGGCCGAAGGCCTTCGACAAGGATGAGCACAACCGGCCCGATACGACGCTCGACAGCCTCGCCAAGCTGCACCCGGCGTTTCGCAAGGACGGAACGATCACCGCGGGAAATGCGCCGGGGCTCAACTCCGGCGCATCTGCCATGATCGTCGCCGAGCGCAGCTGGGCCGAGCGGCATCGGCTTGAGCCAATGGCGCGGGTGGTGGCTTACGGCATCGGCGCCGTCGAACCCGGCATGTTCGGACTTGGTCCGATCCCCGCGGTCCGCCAGGCGCTGGAACGCGCGAAGTGGAAAATCAGCGACATTGAACGCATCGAGATCAACGAGGCGTTCGCTGCGATCGCAATTGCGGTGACGCGCGAGCTCGGTCTCTCCGAAGATATCGTGAACGTCGAAGGCGGTGCCATCGCACATGGTCATCCGATTGGGGCAACCGGCGCCGTGCTGACCACCAGGCTTCTTCATTCGATGAAGCGTGATGGCATTTCACGCGGCGTCGTAACGTTGTGCATCGGAGGCGGCCAGGGCATTGCGTTGGCGCTCGAGGCTTTGCACGAGCAAATGTGAAGCCAGGCGACATTGTTCGTCTTTGGTGGGTGAGGAAAATGGCTCAAACGATTCAACCGGCTCAGTTGCTTGACCTTGAGAAACTCCGCGCGGAATTCAAAAAATCGCTCAACGAGCACTGGCTGCTCTATTTCATAGAAGCAATTGTGCTCATCGTGCTCGGCGTTCTCGCCGTTGTCGTACCGCCGCTTGCGAGTCTCGCCGTAGAGATTTTTGTCGGATGGCTGCTTCTGGTTGGCGGGGGCGTCGGCTTCATTACGACCTTCGTTGGTCACAAGATGCCGGGCTTTTGGTGGTCGCTGGTCTCGGCCGCACTGGCGGTCGGCGTCGGGGCTATGCTGATCTGGTCGCCGCTACGCGGCATTCTTTCACTTACGTTGGTACTTGCCGTCTTCTTCGTCGTCGAAGGCATCGCCTCGATCATGTTCGCTATCGAGCATCGACGGCAAGCGTCCCACAGTTGGGGATGGCTGGTGGTATCCGGCGTCATCGATTTGGCCCTTGCCGGGTTCATCATCTCCGGCTTCCCCGGGACGGCCGCGTGGGCAATTGGTCTAATCGTCGGAGTTGATTTTATATTTGGAGGGTCGTCGCTCATGGTGATGGCGCTGCGAGCTCGCAGGACGATCTCGTGAGGTGACCTGCTGAAGCGTTCCAAACCCGCGCGACGGGCGGTCTGCTAGGGATTTGAAAAAAGAGGCTTGGATCATGACCGCAGAACAGCAGGCCTCCGGCAAGAACCGCAACGTCACTCCACCGAACAAGCCCGGTCACTTGACCGGCCTTTCCGCCGATGAAGCGAGACGCCTGCTCGCGAAACATGGCGAGAACGCCATTCGCGAGGAGCATGTCAATCCACTGCGAAAATTTCTCACCTATTTTTGGGGGCCGATCCCCTGGATGATTGAGGTGGCGGCCATTCTCTCGGGCGTGACTCAGCGGTGGGACGATCTGGCCATCATCATCGTGATGTTGTTGATCAACGCCGGGGTCGGCTTCTTCGAAGAATACAAGGCGGGCAACGCGATCGAAGCGCTCAAGCAACGCTTGGCGCCAGTGGCGCGGGTGCTTGCGCGATGGTACCTGGCAGGATCTTGCAGCGCGGCTGCTCGTGCCAGGCGATGTTGTTTTGGTCAAGCTCGGCAACATCGTGCCTGCGGATATCAAACTTCTCGAGGGCGACTATCTCAGCATCGACCAATCGGCCCTTACGGGAGAATCCCTGCCGGTCGACAAGAAGGTGGGCGATGTTGCTTACTCAGGCTCTATCGTCCGGCAGGGTCAAATGCGTGCGCTGGTGACTGCCACAGGAATGGAGACTTATTTCGGCAAGACCGCGCAGCTCGTCGAGACCGCCCAGCAACGCTCGCATTTTCAGCAGGCCGTGCTCAAAATCGGTAACTTTTTGATACTGATTACGCTTGGCCTCGTTGCGCTTATTCTCATGGTCGCGCTGTTTCGCGAACAAAGCCTGATCAATACGCTTGTCTTCGCGCTGATTTTGACCGTGGCGGCAATCCCCGTGGCCTTGCCGGCGGTGCTGTCGGTGACCATGGCGGTCGGCGCTTCGAAGCTCGCCGATATGAAGGCTATCGTCTCGCGGCTCGTTGCGATCGAAGAAATGGCCGGCATGGACCTGTTGTGTTCCGATAAGACGGGAACCTTGACCAAGAACGAGTTGACGCTGGGAGATCCGCTGCCGATCGGAACGGAGGATCGGCGGGACCTACTGCTGGCTGCCGCACTCACCTGCGAAAGGGACGCGCCCGATGCTATCGACGCGGCGGTGCTCCAGGGGATCGACGACAAACGCGGTCTTGCCGGCTACCAGATTGTCAAATTTTCGCCGTTTGACCCGGTCCGCAAACGTGCCGAAGCCCAGGTGCAAATAGGTGGCCGCAGTTTCCAAGTGGCCAAGGGTGCTCCCCAAGTTATTCTCGATCTCGTCAAGCCTGATGACGTGCTTCAACAAAAGGTACGCGCAGCGACTGATGAGATCGCGGGCCGCGGCTTCCGAACCCTTGGTGTAGCCAAGACCGGAGATGACGGAAAGTGGCGGTTCCTGGGGCTGCTGCCGCTTTTCGACCCACCGCGCGACGATTCCGCGACGACCATTGCAACGGCACACCACATGGGTCTTCAGGTCCGTATGGTGACCGGCGATCACATCGCGATCGCGCGGGAAATCGCCGGCAAGCTTGGGCTCGGGACCGATATCGTTTCAGCCCGCGAGATATTTGCTCCATGATGGGACTGACGGTGACGCAGCCCGGATCGAAAGCGCCGACGGCTATGCCGAGGTGTTTCCCGAGCACAAGTTCAAGATCGTGCGCGCCTTGCAACGCTCCGGCCATATCGTTGGCATGACCGGCGACGGCGTCAACGATGCGCCGCCACTCAAGCAAGCGGATATCGGCATCGCGGTCAGCGGAGCGACCGATGCTGCGCGAGCTGCAGCCGATCTCGTGCTTACGGCCCCCGGCCTATCTGTAATAGCACGTGCGATCGAGGAGGCGCGGCGAATTTTCGAGCGGATGACAAGCTATGCAACCTTCCGAATTGCCGAAACCATCCGCGTTCTGCTGTTCATGACGCTTTCGATTATTGTCTTCGATTTCTATCCTGTCACCGCGGTCATGATCGTCCTGCTCGCGATCTTTAATGACGTGCCGATCATGATGATCGCCTACGACGATGTATCGGTCGCCAAACAACCGGTCCGGTGGGATATGGGCCGCGTCCTGACGGTGAGCGCATTCCTCGGAATTTCTGGGCGTGATTGCAAGTTTTGGCGTGTTCTGGTTCGCCGAGCGATATCTGCATTTGCCCCGGCCGACAATTCAAACGCTGATTTTCCTGAAGTTGCTGGTGGCAGGACACCTGACAATCTATCTGACGCGCAATGTCGGTTGGTTCTGGCAACGGCCGTGGCCGAATTGGCGATTATTTTGCGCATGTGAAGCAACGCAGATTTTCGGAACGCTGGCCGCTGTTTATGGCTGGTTTGTTGAGCCCATCGGATGGAGTTATGCGCTTTTGGTGTGGGCGTACGCTCTTGCCTGGTTTGTTATCAACAATGTCGGCAAAATTTTACTCTATCGCGCGTTGCGGGGCGAATCGCGATGGATGTCGCGGCATCTCGCTCGGGTGCATGGCGTGTTGCATACTCACAAGACTCACCTTAGCCAACAAGCCTCGCACCGGCGCAGGGTAAGGCAATAGGTATTATGCTCGACGAATGAGGTGAACCATGAAGCGCATCCTGGTGGCAACAGATGGATCCGAGGCCGCCGGTCGGGCTATCGAGTACGCAGCGAATTTGGCGAAGAATGAGGGCGCCGACTTGCTGATTGCGAATGTCATCGGCGAGGGACTTCCTGAGAATTTGTTCAGTCCGCATCAGCAATCGCGCAGCAAACCTGGCTAAAGGAGCTGCTGACATCGGAATCGGCGGAGATACTGTCAAAGGCTAGAGACCGCGCACGAAGTATCGGTGTGGCGATGGTCGAATTGGAGTCGCGTATTGGCGATACCGCGCAAACCATCGTTGAGATCGCGCAAGAAAAAAAGGTGGATACCATCGTCGTTGGCAAGCGCGGCGCCGGACGCATCGGCGAGTTCTTGTTCGGCAGCATCTCGCAAAAGATTGTCAGTCTTGCGCCGCTGCCTGTGATCGTAGTTCCCTGATCGCTAGCGTCGATGGCTCGGTGAATAGAGAAGTCGCCGACGATTTTGTGTGTGTTGGCCAGTTGATCCGTAAGGGTAGAACAGTGATGTCGAAAACATCGTCGGTCAAATCTTCTGAGCTATCGCTGGCAAGTGTTCCGGCGTTTTGGCCGATGGCGATGGCTGCCGCGATGGCTCGAGGAGGGGACCGAGCTCTATGCCAAGAACCTCAAATTCGTCGAGGAAGAGATCAAAATTCATGATGAGCTGAGGCCTGTCCTCGCGACGCCGAACCAGGTGCGCCTCGATCTGCGGACCATGGTGCTGCGCGATTACGGAAAACCAGCGGGTATTCCCGACACTGGTCGACGCGCCGCACGCCGGCCATACTGCGATGATCGCCGACTATCAGAAGGGCCAGAGCTTGATCGAGACTCTGCTTGCCAACGGCATCGACCATGTCGTGCTTGACCGACTGGAAGTCGGCCACCGAGGACATGAAGGATTTGGAGATCGACAACTATCTCGCGGAAATCATCGTTGCCATCGATGATCTTGGAGGGCGCGTGAATCTGGTCGGGCTTTGTCAGGGCGGTTGGGTGTCGGCGATGATCGCCGCGCGGTTTCCCGACAAGGTCAACTCGCTGGTGCTCGCCGGTTCGCCGATCGACACCGACGCCGGCAACGGATCGATCAAGCGCATGGTGCATGATTCGCCTGCCTCGTTCTACGAGGAGCTGGTGGAGCTCGGCGGCGGCCTGATGAAGGGCAAATTCATGCTGCAGGGCTGGAAGAACATGCATCCCGGAGCAGCACTACATTCGAGGATCACATCGATCTCTACGAGCACATCGATGACCCGGCATACATAGCCAAGGAGGAAGCGTTCAAGAGCTGGTACGAAAATCCGATCGATCTGCCCGGGCGCTGGTATCTTCAGGTGATCACTCAGCTCTTCAAGGAGAACCGGCTCGCCAAAGGCGAGTTCGTGGGGCTTGGTCGGAGGCTCGATCTCCACAACATCACTTGCCCGGCCTATCTGCTGGCCGGCGACGCCGACGATATCACAACACCCGAACAGGTTCTTGACGCCGCAAAATATATTGGGACGCCGAAGGATCGCATTGTTCAAAAGACCGTACCTGGCGGCCATATCGGCTTGTTCATGGGGGCTCGCACATTGAAGGAGCACTGGCCGCCGATTGCGCGCTGGATTGCCTCCCAATAGCTTTCTGCCGGAGCGCCGATGCGTGTCAACCGCTCGTCCGGACGCAGGAAGTCTCCTCGGGTTTGAGATCGTCACTGAAAATTTGCGTCGACTGATTTGGCAGGAATTTCAGTATGGATTACCGCAAGAAATTTGTCGTCAAACCGGGCACGAAGATGCGGCTTGCGAAGATCGATCCTTCCTTCACAGGCAAGCACGAGTCACACAAGAAGGCCGACGTCCGAAATCGACAAGCATGTCGCGCGCATGGACAAGCTGCAATATCTGCTGTTTGCCGACGGCAACCAATCGTTGCTGATCGTCTTGCAGGCCCTCGACGCCGCCGGCAAGGATGGCGTCATTCGGCATATTTTCAGCGGCATGAACCCGCAAGGAACATCGGTCGCGGATTCAAGGAGCCGAGCAAAATCGAACTTGCCCACGATTTTCTCTGGCGGGCGCACCTGCCTGCTCCTCCCAAGGGCGAAGTGGTGATCTACAACCGGTCGTATTACGAGAACGTCCTCGTCGTGCGCGTCCACGAACTCGTGCCTCGCATCGGTCTGGTGAAAGTACTACGACTTGATCAACGATTTCGAGAAGCTGCTCGAGCTGAACGGCACGCGGATCCTCAAGTTCTATCTCCACATCAGCCCCGACGAGCAGCTTGATCGGTTCAAGCAGCGGCTCGACGATCCAGTCGCGACACTGGAAGATCAGCGAAAGCGATTATTCCGAGCGCGAGCTGTGGCCGAAATATATCGAGGCCTATGAGGACGCTCTCTCGCTGACTAGCACGAAGCGGGCGCCATGGTATGTCATCCCGGCGAACCACAAATGGTTCCGCAATCTCGCGGTTTCGCAGATCATCGCGGATACGATGGACGAAATGGGTCTGAAGTTGCCGCCGACCGACGTCGACATCGCCGCAATCCGGCGCAAATACCACTCGGCCGAGCTTGAGCAGCAGATCGCCAAACAGGGCGAATACGCAGGCAGAACCAAGGCTAGATGACATCGCGGGAAACGGGTGAGCTTTTGCCGGACTTGGGCGAGCATGATCGATCGGAAGGCGACAATACGCAGCCATCGCAAGCGGACCTCGATCTCAGCTTCGGAGCCGCTGCCGCTGTCCGACGAGGCTTGCATGAGGAGGCAACGTTAGGCCTATGGCATACGAAATATCGATCTGGTTGCTGCCGGTCTTGATTGCGGTCACCTTTCATGAGGCGGCTCATGGGCTTGTGGCCCATTTGCGGGGCGACGATACTGCATGGCGTTTGGGCAGGGTCACCTTCAATCCGCTGAAGCACATCGACCCAGTTGGCACTGTTTTGCTGCCGGCGATGCTTTTGATGCTGCGCTCACCGTTTCTGTTTGGTTATGCGAAACCAGTGCCGGTGAACTTCGGCGCGCTCCGCGATCCGCGGATCGATACGATTTTGGTAGCTGCCGCCGGCCCCGCCACAAACCTGCTGCTTGCGACGCTTGCGGCGCTCTCCTTTCATTTCGTCGCGTACTTGCCGACTTTGGTAGGGCAATGGGTGGCCGAAAACCTCCGGAACGCGCTGCTTATCAACGTACTCCTAGCAATATTCAACTTGTTGCCATTGCCGCCGCTCGATGGAGGCCGGATCGCGGTCGGCGCGCTTCCAAAGGCGCTGTCGATTCCGCTGTCTCGCCTCGAGCCCTACGGCTTTCCGATCCTGATCGGGCTGCTGTTTGTCTTGCCTGTCCTCGGCGCACAGCTTGGACTCAATCTGAACTTTATTTCACAACTGATCGCAACGTTGACCGATGCAATCATTGGACTCATCCTTTGGATGACCGGAAACGGCCAGTGAACGACGGATCGCACCGATCCGATGTCGTGCGTCGATAGCAGTTCGGATCTCAAAGACCAGAGTTGTTGGGCACGAACGTCGAATCCGCTAAAGAATTCCATCATCGTGACATTGATGTACAATTTTTAACGCAACATTCTGAGCGGCTATGAGTTGAATCAATGCAGGGCCTAATTTGCGATCACTCGCGACAGGGCGCTCCACACGGCGCATTGCACCATGTTGACAAGCAGAAAGAAATCGCTCCGTCGGGTCCTGACGATGAGAGGAGATATTCAAATGCCTAACCTATGGTTTCGGAAAGAAACAGTTCTGGATATCTATAATCTTCTGCTCGCGCTGTTTCTATTCGCGACACCCTGGTTCGTTGCATTCGCAAATGGAGAGGCGAGGGTTGACATATGGGCGAGCAGCGCCGCTATCGCCATTGTTTCGATCGCGGCGATTTTGGCGTTCTCGATCTGGGAAGAGTGGCTCAATTTTGCCTTGGGGGTGTGGCTCATCCTCTCGCCATGGGCGCTCGGCTTCGCACACACCAGGGCGATGCATTACAGCATCGTGATCGGGTCGCTTGTGGCGTTAGTAGCGGCGACTGAGCTCTTGGCGATCAACAAGGAAGCGACCGTGCATGGCAGTCACGCTTGAGGGCCCGGCGTGTGCCGATCGTTGCAAGCAAATCCTGAAGATCGCCGCTGATGCCAAATCGGTTCTATCCGCGCTGATGGTGTGGGCTCGTCGAGGATAAGGCGTTCTGTCCGAACGGGTAAAGCGAACGCATACGTCGCCGCGCTAGGATGGCGGATAGAATTGGCGGACGTCGATGACACCATTGATAGGAGGCAGGTGTGGCAACTTCTTCGCTGAAGATGACAAATCCCTCCTCGGTTGAGCCAACCCGCCGCGACTTTCTCTACGTCGCAACAGCCTCTGTGGCTGCGGTTGGCGCGCTGGCGACTTTGGTGCCACTAATTGATCAAATGAACCCGGATGCAGCGACCCTCGCAGCAGGCGGTCCGGTCGATCTTGATCTGAGCAAAGTCCAGCCCGGTCAACAGGTCGTGGTCACGTGGCGAGGTCACCCGGTCTTTGTGACCAATCGCCCCCCTGGACTTCTTCATACCCTCCAGGACCCTAGGCTATTGGCGCAACTCGCCGATCCTCTATCCAGCGAACTCCAGCAACCGGCCTATGCGGTCAACTGGCATCGTTCGCTGAAGCCGGAATATGGAGTGCTTGTCGGAATATGTACGCACCTCGGCTGCATCCCCCTGTTCGAACCACTTCAAAACGCATCGCAGCCGACTGCAAACTGGTTGGGCGGCTATTTCTGCCCGTGCCACGGTTCGAAGTACGATCTGGCTGGCCGGGTGTTCAATGGCGTTCCTGCGCCTTATAATTTGCCTGTCCCACCCTACCGTTTCGTCAACGATACAACGGTGCGGATCGGAGAAAATCCGCTTGGCAGCAACTTCGATTTTTCCTCTATCCGGCAGATCTAAACGCGCGGCGACCAGTCCGATTGAAGATCGGCGTCATTGGCCAGCGAAACGGCGATTCAATATTTCAAAGCCAAGGGAGCGATCGGGCGATCGACTTGCCTTGCCGGCTGTACCGCGTCGCATTTTTAAATACATCCAATGTCCCAGAAGGAGGATTGCGATCAATAGCCGCGAGATTGAAAAAGTGACTCGTCCGACTAATCCAACCGTTTGCATTGAGGCGGCAATCCTCGTTTCATGAGGGCCGAAAGTCGATGATCTGGCGTAGCGCTCTCTCTCGCGCTTGCTGTAGGCCCGTCTTGTCCAAACCTACCTTTCGGGTTCGCCCCCGTCGAAAAGCCGCCCGTGAGGCGTTACGATCGTCGCCTCGACGAAGCGTACCCGCAGCTGCAATTTCGTGCCGTTTGGTGCAGCCGGAAGTTCGGCTTGCGCATTAGCCACATCTTCTGGCGAAGGCATCTTTGTCCCGCGGACGACGGCCGAGGTAATCGAGGCACCGGCCTCGTTGGAGAAGCGGACATCGATCAGGTAGGAGCCCGACATGTCATCGAAGTGCTCACGCAAGACCGCGTGAACTTTGCTCTCGAACAGCGATCGGGCAATTGCGGTGTTAAGTTGAAATCCGAGCACGGCACCTAGCACGACGACGATCAGGAGACTGGGAAGATCGCGGCGCACGAACGCGAACAGTCCGCGTTTTCCGACCGACGTAAGCTGTCGAAAGCCGCCAACCCAAAACACCGCCGAGAACGCCACCTAAATCGCGACTACATTGGTGAATGCCAGAAGCAGCGCACCACCCGCCAGCTCGAAGTCGCCGCGTGCCACCAACATGCCCGCGGCGGCCAGCGGTGGGACTAGGGCGGTGGCGACCGCGACTCCGACGATGGCGGTACCGACCCGAGGAGATAGCACCGCGATCGCTCCTGCCGCACCGCCCGCCAGGGCAATAATCAAATCGAACAGTCTTGCATCAGTGCGAGAAACGATTTCGGCGGTCAGCGGGACATCGCGGTGGACGAGCCCAATCATGATCGCGATGGAGAGGATCCATGCCATGCCTCCAGAAAGCGTACGCAGTGCCACCTTGAGAAGTGGCCTGTCGCTTTCGTTCACTCCAAGCGCGACGCCCGAAATAGGACCGAGCAGCATCGCAACGACCATGGCACCGATCACCACGGCCGGACTGTTAGCGAGCAGCCCATAACACGCAATGACGGTCGCCAACGCATTCATGAGCCAGTAGACGCCGGTCGGTTCGCTTCCTTCGCGGACCGCGCTGAAGATCGCTTGCGGTGACTGCGGGAGCCGAGAGGCGTCAGCCCGGTTGGTTTGTCCGCTAGCGAGCCGATCATCCCTTGCGGGGCGAGTCTCGTCACCCATGCTTGCAAGACCCTGATTTGATTGCGTATAACGACGTCTTGATACCGGAGCTCGTCAGCTAGGGTCGATATCTACGCTTCTGCGCGCCCCAAAAATCCTTGCGTTGTCGACCGCCGTGTGCACCTCGGTGCCGTCCAATGATTCAACGATAGTCAGAATGCCAGCTGGTAACAGTTTTGTGAGCATCGATAAAGGAGTCGCCTTACGTACGGCTTCCGCCTTAAATATTTGCCTGTAGCGCAATTTGGCGTTCCCGGCGATCACGAGGAATCATGGGAGCAATATATTCCCGGCGTTCGGCTTTCCTGAGCGGCGCGGCATACGCTACCGCGATAGCCACAATCATCGCTGCGGAGACGCGCCCGGCGCAGGCCGCCAAGGTGTCAAAGGCGGCCGTCGGCTATCAAGATACGCCGAAGAACGGCCAGAAATGTAGTAACTGTGTGCTGTTCGAGCCGCCTAGCGGGTGCAAGAGCGTCGCTGGTGTCATCAGTCCAAATGGCTGGTGCGCAATTTATCGCAAAGCATGAGGTAGGGAGTTTCGAACTTCTAAAAGTCGCTGATGTCAAAATGGGCTTGAGCATTTTGGGGGGTGCCCTTTGTCTCCGATCGTCAGGACGTCCGTCTGCGTACCGAGAAGCCGCCAGAGAATGGTTGCCGCCGTGCCGGCATCGAAGAACAAGATTGCTGCCGTCGTCTTTGCGACAGCGCTCGTCGGCAGTTTGGCGACTACGGATCGCGCCGCTGCATTGCCGAGTTTTGCACGGCAGACCGGCCAACCGTGCGGCGCCTGCCATACGGATTTTCCCGGCCTCACACCATTTGGCCGCGAGTTCAAATTGGGCGGCTATACCTTGGGTGGAGGAAAGTTTCGGACCGCGCTGTTCCCCTTTCAGAATAATGATCCAACAAAGGCCTTGGCGGCTTATGTAAAGGCCGCGCCAGATTCCTCCAAAGGACAGACTGACCCCAGTCAAGTTTGGGCGCCGCCCATTTCGATGATGACAATCGTCGGATACACGCACACTCAGGCACCGCAGGATGCGACCGGATCGCCATACCACTCGAACGACAACGTGGTCGTATCGCCTGTGAGCTTGTTCTGGGGTGGCGCCATCACTGACAACGTGGGTGCCTTTGTCCAGGGAACCTACAATGGTGCTCCGTTTGGTCCTCAGGATCCGGCCGATCCATTCGCGAAGTTCGAAGCGACGTGGGACAACCTCGACATCCGTTATGCCAACACCGGTACTCTTGGCGACCTGGCCGTTACCTATGGTGTCACGGCGAACAACAATCCGAGTGTTCAAGACCCTTGGAATACGACGCCTGCCTGGTCGTTCCCCTACGCGGTCTCAAGCATCGCGCCAACTCCAGCCGCCGGTACTTTAATTGATGGCACTTTTGCTGCGCATGTAGGAGGTGTCGGCGCCTACGCTTGGATAAACAATCTCGTGTATCTGGAAGTGTCGGGCTATCGGACAATCGCCCGTGGCGCCCAGGCCAGCTTGGGAACCGATCCTTTTGGTGCACCCGGATTGTTCGGGGGCATTGCGCCGTATTGGCGGGCGGCGGTCGAGCCTCATTGGGGCAATCATTGGTTGGAGTTTGGCGCTTTTGGAATGGCGGCAAATGTCCATCCATGGACGTTCGCGCTGAATGGGGTCGGGCTCTATCAAAATGCGACCTTCGCTCAAACGGATCGCTATAACGATGTTGGCTTCAACTCGCAGTACCAATACAAGGGGGACAATTATTGGATAACGCTTCGTGGTACTTTCATCCATGAGAGCCAGAAGCTTGATGCGAGTTTTCCCAACGGACTTTCAAGCAATCCGACAAATCAGCTCAATACGCTGAAGGCGCTGGCTTCGCTTGCCTACGGGAACGACAATCAAGTCGTCCTCACAGGCCAATACTTCGACACTTACGGCACCGCGGACCCGCTGTTGTATGGCGGCCTCGCGAGCGGCTTCAGCCCAAACAGCAACGGCTACGTCGCCGAAATCGCGTATATTCCATTTATCACGAGCGATGCTCCGGTCTGGCCATGGGCCAATGCGCGCATTGGTCTACAATATACTTACTATAACAAATTTGATGGCACGACAGTCAACGCTCATAGCAATAACACCCTGTTTCTCTACGCTTGGCTAGCGATGTAGTGAGGTGATTCCTCCTTGTCGAAAACAGGAGCGATTGTTTGGGTCTGTCCGAGGCCGGTAGGACCCAATCTACGGTGACGTGTTGGGGCACTTGTCGCATCTGACTTGAATGCGCGATGTTCAAAGATCTGCGCATGAGGGTCTCTGAGGATCGATCGTCGCGATGAACCCGATATATTGGAAACGAGAGCATCAAATCGCATTCGTGATTGCGGTCGTCGTCTGTGCCTGCCTGGGCGTTTTTGCCGGCTCTCAGCGTGTTGACCCGTCTGCAGACCTATACTGGGTCCGGGTCGGATTGTGGGGCGTCGCGGGCGCAGCAATGGGCACCGTGGGCGCCTCCATCGGCCAATTAATCCGCAATCGAAGGTCGGGTTAAGATACTTAGGCAAGCCTCTAACCATGTTCCCGCAGCGATCGATTTATGCGAAGCACTGCGGCGACCACCAATCGAGGAGCCGCGGCTCGGCCGACGGTCGCAACGGATCATGGGGGCGAAGATGAACCCTTTGCACTGGAAGCGGGAGCATCAACTCGCTGGGGTCATCATGAGCGTTGTTGGGGCTGTCCTCGGCCTATTGCTGGGATTCATTCATTCGCCATTCTTTTCGTTATCCCAAACAGGAAGCGCGTTCGCGATGTGGCTGTCGCTCCCCGGCCAATATTGGCAGTGGCCCCTATTCGGCTTTCTCATCACTGGGGTCGTTTTTTATTTGGTGCAGCTTTTTAGAGATGCAAATTAGGCCTGCTTGCGTTGTTGCCACGCTGGACCATTCATCGTTTTGTTCGAGCAAGGTCGCGCCGACCAGGCGAGGGATCGCATATTCATTGCGAGATGTGACGATGTCGGCTCGTCGCTTCATCTCACCATTGACGCGCTCAAGTGGATTGGCCGAGCGCAGCTTGGCCCGGGTCGCGGCAGGAAAGCTCATAGGCCAATACATCAGTCTCAGCTTTCCGTGAGCTTGGGCAGCTTGTGAGGGCTCGTCGGCAACTCTTCGCCATTGGGTGCGAGCCGCCTCGGTGTCATCCTGGGCAAACGTTGTCGCGATGAAGGAAGAGACGACAAGACGGCTGTGCCGACCGGCGCGCGATCGGATCGTTTCACGATCTGGAGCTTCCATGCTCCGGTGCACCAACCACGAGCGCCATTTTGTCACTGCATATCAAAGATGCGCTGGATGAGCGGGAACAGTCGCGCATGCAGCAGATCGAAGGTACCATCACGGTTCTGAACATCGGTGGAATAAATGATCGCAGCGCGGCGATCTCCTGGTTCATGCGACTCAAGAACTTTCCGGATCAACTCTCTTAATGTTTGTTTTGCTTGATGACATTCGTAAGCGCTTAACCGCGACCCTATTGACGCAGGCTTGACGCTTTACGGAATCGCCACGGCATGAGGTCTTCGATTTTGCTGTTGGGATGGCCGTCGATGATCGCCTCGAGTGTTTCGGCGATGTAGGCGGCCGGGTTGACGTCGTTAAGCTTGCAGGTAGCGACGATCGATGCAAGCAAGGCCCAATTTTCAGCCCCGACCTCCGAGCCGGCGAAGAACGCATTTTTTCTGGTCAGGCAGACTGGCCGGATGGCGTTCTCGACCGGGTTGGTGTCGAGCTCGAGGCGCCCGTCTTCAAGGAAGCGGGTCAGTCCCTGCCAGTGATTGAGCGCGTAGCGGATGTCCTCGGCGAGCGTCGAGCCGCTGGAGATCATCGACAGCTGTTTCTCGAACCACGGCTTTAACGCGGCAACCATGGGCAGCGAGTGCTCCTTGCGCGCGGCCAGCCGGCTATCCGGCGATGAGCTGCGTACCATGGCTTCGACGGCGTAAAGCTGTGCGATGTGCCGAACGGCGGCCTGGGCGATCGGCGATTTGCTGTTGCGGGCCAATTTGACGAAGCGCCGGCGCAAATGGCTCCAGCAATGCACGAGCGTCCAAGGCCCTTGCGGTCGCGCGACTTCGGTCAGTCGGTCATAACCGTCATAGGCATCGCATTGCAGGAAGCGTCCGCTAAAGCCGTCCAGGAACTGCTCCGCGAAGGCACCGCTGCGACCGGAGGCATATCGGAACAGCACGATCGGCGGACTTGGGCCGCTGTGGCCGCGGTCGTCGGAGACGATCGCCCAGAAGTAACCTTTCTTCGTTTGGCCGCGCCCTGGATCGAGTACTGGCGCCGTGGTTTCGTCCATGAACAGACGATCCGCCATGGCCAGACGGCGGCGCATGTGGTCCGCGATGGGTTGGAGATGGAAGCAAGCGCGGCCGGACCAGTTGCCCAGTGTCGCCCGATCAAGCCGGATCCCCTGGCGCGCATAGATCTCGGCTTGACGGTAAAACGGCGAGTGGTCGCCGAACTTGGAGACGATCACGTGCGCAATCGCCGCTTCGGTCGGCAGTCCACCAGGCACGACATGCTCCGGCGCGTGTGCCTGCATGACAGGGCCCGAGCAGCGGCGGCAGATGTATTTCGGGCGGCGCGTGACCAGCACGCGCCATTGTGCCGGGATCACGTCGAGGCGCTCGCTCACGTCTTCGCCGATCTTCGTCATGGCGCCGCAACCGCACGGACAGAGCGTGTTCGCAGGCTCGATGATCCGCTCCACCCGCGGCAAATGGGCAGGCAAGCAGCCGCGATTGCGATGAGAGCTTTGATCCGTCGCGTTTCGTGATCGGCCCTTGATTACAGCCTCGGCTCTCTCCTGCGCCGCGTCCAGGATGCCTTGCGCGATCTCCACGTCTTCCAGCGGTAAGTGATACTGATCTGGCCGCAGCTTCTCGGACGTCGCGCCGAACTTCTCGCGTTGCAATTCGCCGAGAATGACCTCTAACCGACGCCGCGCCTCTTCCGACGTCGCCAGCGCCGCCTGATGCTCGCTCAAGGCCGCCTGCGTTTGCGCCAAAAGCGCTTTCAGTTGTTCATTTTCGTCGCGCAGCGCCGCGAAGCTCATGCGCTATTTCGAGCATATCGCCGCCGCGCGTGCCACGTTCAAAATAGCTTCCGAGTCATTCTGCCGCAGTTATCCCGCAGCCTGCGGGCGCCGTGCTTCCTCCGGACGGACCAACCTCCAATCCAGCCCCTCGAACAAGGCCGCAAACATCGCCGGCGACATCCGCATCACGCCGTCCGCGATCGTTGGCCATACGAACTTGCAACCTTCGAGGCGTTTGTGCACCAACACCAGGCCCGTTCGATCCCAGACCAAAATCTTGATCCGGTCAGCTCGTTTCGATCGGAACACAAAGGCTGCCCCGCTGAACGGATCGAGACGAAGCATCTCCTGCACCTTCGCAGCAAGCCCATCATGGCCACAGCGGAAGTCGATCGGCCGCGTCGCCATGTAAATCTTCAGATCAGCACCGGCCGCAATCATCTTGATGCTCGCAACGCGCGGATCACCCGGGACAGCTGCTCGCCATCTATGGCCGTGTCCGTCCGCAGTACGACATCGCCGATCGCGATCTCAAGTTTGATCGCCGGAACGTGACGCTCCTCCAACGCACCTTCAACGACCAGCGGCGCGAATGTCGGCTGCGGCGCCTCGCACGACGGCAACATCCCTCGCTGTCGAAACCGCCGTCGCCAATCGTAAATCTGCCAGCGTGTCGCGCCGTGCTTACGTGCCACCTCGGACACCTGCGCACCGGGGAGCAGACTCTCGGCGGCGATCCGAGCTCTCTCAGCTTCCGAACGCACGCGGCGACCCGTCGGCCCTTCAAGAACCTCCAGCCGGCTCACCGGCCGTACCGATGAGCCGTCCAAATGGACGTCCTTTTTGCTGTCCAGTCCCATCCCAAACCTCCGTTCCAAGTTCCAGCCGGAGGCTTCTTCGCACATTCATTTTAACTCTGAAGCAAGGGTGGCGGCTTCGCGCTTACTGACATTCGCGTCGAGTCGATCTTCAAACCGCAACAACTCTTCATGCAAAGCATTAAAGTCGCGCTCGAACTCGTACTTGATGGTTTCCCATACGGCACCCTTTCGTATCGCGGCATCGAGATCTTCTCTAATGCACTTATGACGTTTGCGAATTTGCTCGACGACGGGCTCGTGGTCGTCCGAGAACTCCCCTTGGTCTTTGAATTCGCGCACTTTTGCGTCGAGACGGCGAGAGAAAGTATCGAGCTTATTCCTTAGCCCTTGGTAATTCTGGTAGTTCATTGGCCTTGGCCCTTCCTGTTAGAATTGACTGTGCATCAGACCGCGCCAAAGATCGCTTCGCGTCACTGCTTGAGCCTTCACGGTCGACGTGGCAGCCCCTGACACAGCGAGGGTGAATCGCGTCAACCAGCTCTTAGGCCTGCGGTCTAGGACGACTTATCCGCCTGGCTTGAACTCCACTGCTCCTGACTTTAAGCGGAGCTGGTGCAAGCGTCGACCATCAATGTGATGCGGCAATAGTCTGAAGGCCGCTTCCAAGGAGCGCTAGAAGCGAGCCTATAAGGACCAGCGACGCGTGTGCCGAGGTGCGCATTTCGGTGATGGTGAGCGGCGATTTCACTCGATGGTGAGCGCTCGTTTCGTTTGATCATGAGCAGGTATTTCACGCGATCATGAGCGGCCGCTTTGACCGACATGATGATTGGTTCAGGGGTTTGAGTTTGCGTCAAGAGTTTGATTGCGGGCGTTCTTCTTTCGCATGCTTTCTCCGGAGAGTTGAAGGCGGTGAGCGTTGTGAACGAGGCGGTCCAGGATAGCGTCGCCGAGGGTGGGGTCGCCGATAACGGCGTGCCAATGTTCGATGGGGATTTGGCTGGTGACGATGGTCGAGGCGCGACCGTGGCGATCATCAAGGATCTCCAAAAGGTCGCGCCGTTCAGGCGGATTGAGAACCGACAGACCCCAATCATCGAGGATGAGGAGTTGAACGCGGCCGAAGGTCTTGAGCAGACGGCCATAGCGGCCGTCGCCGCGCGCGAGGGCAAGTGCCTCGAACAGGCGCGGGACGCGATGATACTGGACCGAACGATTGTCGCGGCAGGCTTTGTGGCCGAGGGCGCAGGCGATCCAGCTCTTGCCTAGCCCGGTTGCCCCCGTGATGAGCAGGTTCTCGTTGCGGTCGATCCAGTCGCCACCGACGAGTTTGGCGAAGACGGCGCGATCGATACCACGTGGCGTGCGCAAATCGACGTCTTCCACGCATGCGCTCTGGCGCAACGCGGCGAACTTGAGGCGGGTCGTGAGACGTTTGGTGTCGCGCTCGGCAGCTTCGCGATCGACGAGCAGCCCGATGCGCTCCTCGAACGGCAGGGCATCGAGATCCTGTGATCGTCGCTGCTCCTCGAAGGCTTTGGCCATTCCGGTCAAACCAAGCCTGATTAGCCGTTCATGGGTGGGATGTGTCAGCATTGAAATCTCCATGGTTCAGTGGAAATAGCCCTGACCGCGGATGTTGCCGTGGCGCAGGGGTTGATGGTCGGAGCTCTCGTCGAGGAAGGCGCGATCGAGGCCGTTCTTGAGGATGGAACGGATCGAGGCAACCGAGCGTGCCTTGATGAGGATGCCGCGTCGGCAGGCCGCATCGATGCGCGCATTGTCGTAGCTCCTGGCCAGCGACAAGATACCGAGGCAGGTGCGAAAGCCTTGCTCGGGATGAGGCCGGGCCGCGATGACCGCCTGGAAAAACGCCGCGGTCGATGGACCAATCTTCTCGCCGGCAGCGATCAGTCCTCCCGGCGTCCACTTGCCGTAGCGGCGATGGCGCTCGGCATGTGATCGGCGATGGTGGTGTGGCCACGCCGGTTGGGCGCACGGGCGTGGCTCGCAATCCTCTGACCCTTGTGGAAGATCTCGACGGTCTTGTCGGCGATGCGGACATCGACGAGTTCACGGATCAGGCGGTAAGGGGTGGAATACCAGTGGCCGTCGATCTCGACGTGATAGTCGGGCGCGACGCGGCAACGCTTCCAGCGCGCAAAGACGTAGGGCTGGTCTGGCAGCTCTCCCAACTTGAGACGATCGATCTCGGCGAACAGTTCGGCCCGGCTGGAGCCGAAGCCGCGCATCTGGCGGGCGTTGAGTTCGACGACGAGCCCGCGGATCGCGGTATTGAGTTCCGCCAGGGAGAAGAAACGCTGATTGCGCAGGCGGGCCAGGATCCAGCGCTGCGCGATCTGGACGGCGACCTCAACCTTGGCCTTGTCCTTTGGTCGCCTCGGCCTTGCCGCCAGGATCGCGGTGCCGTAATGGCCGGCCATCTCGGCATAGGTTCGGTTGATACCGGGATCGTAGCGATCGGGGTTGGTAACGGCCGCCTTGAGATTATCGCAGACCACGAACTTCGGCACGCCACCCAGAAACCTGAACAGATTGGCATGAACACCGATCCAGTCCGACAGGCCCTCGCTTGGGCAAGCCTCGGCGTAGGTGTAGTTCGAGGCCCCCATCGCCGCGACGAACAGCTTCATGGCGCGCACTTCGCCGGTGATGGGATCGAAGATGTCGATGGTATCGCCGGCGAAATCGACGAACACCTTCTCCCCACCAATGTGGATCTGACGCATGCTCGGCCGCGCACGCTGCTTCCAGGCCTCGAAGGTCGTGCAAAACCAGGTATAGCCAAAACCGTCCGGATTGGCGGCGCGATACTCTTCCCACAACAGCAGGCGGTCACACTACGGCGGCGCAGTTCCTTCTCCACATAAACCCAATCGGGTGCCGGTCGCCGGTCGCTTTGCGAGGCCGCCCTCGGCGCCGGGAATAGCAACAGCTCCAGCCCCTCGTCGTCCAGGCCCTCCGGCAGCGGCCAGCTCAACCCCGCAAGGCGCGCGCGCCGCACGTAACCATGCACGACGCCATTGCTTACCCCGATCATCCGCGCGATGACGCGCTCGGTCAGGCCCTGCTGCCTCAAACGTAAAACTTCTCTGATCCGGCGCATCGACAATCTCTCGGTAGGCATCGGGCTTCCTCATTGTTGAATGAGGAACCCGTAGCCCGGCTGAGTTGTCGGCCGAAGCGTCCGGCACCGCCAAACGGTGCTCACGATCGCCTGAAATCGCTGCTCACGATGCTCTGAAATCGTTGCTCACGATCCCGCGAAATCGCTGCTCACGATGCGGTGAAATCCGTGCTCACGATCCCCTGAAACGCGCATGCCGAGGCGCTTGCGTTCTGTGTTACCCGGCGGCCGGATCGCAACGCCAGTAGCACCAACCCGTAAGCTGAAGGTTTTCCGAAAGGAGCGATACGCGAACATATCGTCGGAGGTTTTCTGTTCGATGAGAGAGCCGCGTGAGCACCTTGTCGGTATGCCATCTGACGATCGCAACTGGAGCGTCTGCGCGGCGTCAGAAAATCGGCCTCCACTCTGTTTGGTGCCAGTGTCTTCTCACGAAAACCGTGTACCAGCTCGATGAGACGCTGACCCGGCGACGAAGATCATCTTCTTTCTGATGGGCCACGGTGGCGTCGATGGTTGACCACAACGGCTTCGACGTCGTCACCTCCCGATTTCTGGTGACCAGTCTCGCAAACCTACGGG
The DNA here is from genome assembly GCA_963763485.1 of uncultured Alphaproteobacteria bacterium. Lineage (GTDB taxonomy): Bacteria > Pseudomonadota > Alphaproteobacteria > Rhizobiales > Xanthobacteraceae > CAWCKS01. The sequence goes on from CAVXOW010000007.1 coordinate 545,728, forward strand.
TCTTCGCCGCGCGGCGACGCCAAGGCAGCGGCGACAGCAACTCCGTCAATAGGGCTCGGTTAGAGAATACGGCGGAACAGAAACGGGCGGTCTCTTTGGCAACGGTCGATCATCACCCAGGAACTGATCGAGCTCACCGGCAAGCCGTTCCTTCAAGGTCTCCGGGCCGCGATCGCTGAGATCGGTATGGGGTGCACCGGTCTTGACGATTTCAATGTCGTCTTTCTTTTGTTCAGCTGCATTCGGCACCACACCTGGATCCGGCGTGAACTGGCCGCCCAATGAGCGAAACGACAAGATTTTGGCTCTCACAAAGTCGAGCGGGACCCGCAGATTGTCCGGCGTGATGAGTCTCACGACGGAATTGGGGTGATCCGCCGCATAAAACACCGATATGTCTCCACCGTTGGAATGGCCGACCAAAGTGAGTTTGTCGTAGTTCGCGATCGGCTCTCTCTTTCTGAGTTCGCTTATAACGAAGTCAATATTGGCTGCGCCTCGTTCAAAGGCGGGCAACCGACCGACTAGGGAGAGCCCGACATCGACAGGGGAGGGTCGGTCGGCAGGTCGTGTTGAATGCTCGCAACCAGATAGCCGCGTGCGGCAAGCACGTCCGCGACAAAAGAATATTCGTTGCTTCTTACGGTGTGGCCCTGGCTCAGGATTGCGACGGGCAACTTTTCCAAACCAGCCATCGCCTCCATTTCCTTGTCGCGTCGGACGTAGAGGTCGACGGGCACGCTTCGATTTCGTGCGCCGTCAAACAACGCCAATCGTTCGTGGCGGATAGCCAACTTGGTCGTCGCAACCAATCCGCCGATCAGGGCGAGAGCAACACAGGATGCAATTATGATTTTTCGCTTCATGACAAATCGACCCCTGATCGCGGCTGCGCGGGTAGCTAAACCTCCGCATTGTGGGGCGGGTCCGCAGACCCTCCCCGGAGATAGCCCGCCCGTATGCCCGGAGACCGCAAGGACCGAGCGGGCCTCTCGAGCCTTGTCAGCCCAGGGGCATGGCGATGAACCGCGTCGCGTCAGCGGTCTTGACCCGCATCAGGATGTCACGCTTTCCGTCACTCTTGGCAGCGGAGAGCGCCTTGCGCATGTCACCTGCATTGGCGACGGCCTTGCCGCCGACATCGAGAATGATGTCACCCGACTGGAAGCCGTGTTCGGCCGCAGGCCCTTCCGGATCGACGCCGGTGACGACGACACCGCCGCCGCCGGAGCCGGCCACGTCGTTTGCAGGCGCAACGGTCAACCCGAGATGAGGCACACCTCGGCCAGATTCGCTTTGCTGGTCGCCGGCATTCGCTTGCTGCTGGTTCGCCATCGTGCCGAGTGCGACCGTCATTGTCTTTGCTTCACCCTTGCGCCAAATATCGAGCTTGACCGAGCTCCCCGGGGCTTGCATCGCGATCTGGCGCGCAAGATCACGCAAATCCTTGACGGCCGTCCCATTCACGGCGGTGATGATGTCGCCGAACTCGATGCCGGCTTTGGCAGCGGGACTGCCGGACTGCGGCTCGTCGACCATCGCACCCGCGGCCTTCTTCAGCCCGAGACTGTCGGCGATGCCTTGAGTGACGGGCTGGATCTGGACGCCCAGCCACCCACGGGTGACGACGCCCTTGTCCTTCAGCTGAGCCACGACCAGTTTTGCGGTTTGCGCGGGAATATCGAACCCGATCCCGACCGAGCCGCCTGACGGCGAATAGATCGCTGTGTTCACGCCAATCACATTGCCGCTCATGTCGAACGCTGGTCCGCCCGAATTGCCCTTGTTGATCGGCGCGTCGATCTGAAGGTAGTTATCGTATGGGCCCGATCCGATGTCGCGCCCGCTTGCCGATACGATGCCGGCCGTCACGGTGCCGCCCAGTCCGTACGGATTTCCGACGGCAACGACCCAGTCGCCGACCCGCGGCGCGTGATCGCTATTCTCGAAATTGACGTAGGCTAAGTTGGTCTTGCCGTCGACTTTGATGAGAGCGAGATCGGTCTTCGGATCTGTGCCGACCACCCTCGCGGTGTAGGTTGCGCCATCGTCGGTCGTGACCTGCACGGATTTGGCGTGGTCGACCACGTGGTTGTTAGTCACGGCGTAGCCGTCCGGTGAGATGAAGAAGCCGGAGCCGACACCCGTGATGATCTGGTGTTGCTGAAGCTCGCCTCTCGGCATGCCGTTGAAGCCGTACTGACGAAAGAATTTCTCAAACGGGGTGCCATTCAATGTCGGTGGCAAGCCTTCGTCGTCGTTCTGGGCGATGGCAGCCGGATCGCTATTCTGATCGATTTTGACCCGCACGGAAATGACCGCCGGCTTGACCTTCGCGACGAGGTCGGCGAATCCGTTGGGCGCTGGCTGGTTTTCAGCAGCACGCGCGCTCGATGTCCACGCTGGCAAAGTAGATCGGCCATATCCGGCGGGGCCCGCCAGTACGACCGCGCCGCCGATAGCGGCGACGGAAGCGAGCAACGTCATACGTCGCGCCGAAAGTAATCGTCGGCCATTGGATCGGCCGGCATTGCTATTGCCTGTCATGATGAAATCTCCAGAAGCTCTGGGTCAAGCCCTTCTGAAGATATGGGGAGAGGACGTTACAACGGCCTGTCGCAGGCATTAATTCGCGGCAAGTGTTTGCATGTTTTGACAAGCGCTGTTTGTTGACAATCGATTTAAAACGCGCCAGCGCGTTCCCCGGAATCCATCAATGAACTTGAAATTGCCGCGACCTGTCAGTCACAGCAGACTAATTCTGCGCCGATCCATCGATGATCGGACCAAACAGTTTCCAGCTCTCGCCTTCGAATTTCATCATTTGAAGCTGATCGATTGGATAGAAGTCGGTCGGCGACGTCTTGATTCGGATTCCCGGCAGATAGACCCCGATTTGAAAATCAAGATTGGCGGCTTGTCTCATAACATTCGCGCGCGTCAAATCGTTGTCGCACTGCCTGAGGACCTGAAATCAGTCCCTGTGCAACGCCATATCCATAGACGTTGGCAGGATCTCCCTTGTTTCCCGTAGGGTAATATCTGTCCATGAAGCCGCTCCATCGCTTCATCGCAGGATCGTCCTGCCATTGCGGATCGCCCGGATCCTTCATGTAAGCGGTGCTCAGGATGCCCTGACTATTTTCAAAACCTGCCTTGCGCAATACCGTGTCAACGGACGTCGAGACGTTCGGCACGATAGTGATCGGGTGCCAATTCAGCTTGGCCGCGCGCCCGATAGCCTGCGCAGCGGAGCCGTCGGTCGCAAGGCTGATGAAAATATCTGGGTTAGCCTGCTTGATCTGTATGATCTGCAAATCGACCGTAGCGTCTGTCGTCTCATAGGGAATTTTGGCAACGATCAGTTTCGAGGCCTGGTCGCCAAGAACTCGATCGATACCGATCAGGCAATCGTTCCCGAAGTCGTCGTCTTCGTAGAGGATTCCAATCGTTTTGCGCGGATGGTTCTCCAGGATATATTTCGCATAAATGTGTGCCTCGCTCCGAAAATTCGGCGCCCATCCCATTGTCCATGGATAGTTCTTGGGGTCACCGAACTTGGCGGCTGCGCTTGCGACGAACAGCTGGGGCACTTTTCGCTGATTCAAATAACCTCGGGTCGCAGTATTTGACTCTGTGCCGAGGGAGTTGAATAAGAGCAAAACTTCGTCGCCTTCGACAAGCCTTCGCGCCTGTTCGATCGCCTTTGTGGGGTTGCCGCCGTCGTCGTAAGAAATGAACGAAATCTCGCGGCCGTTGACGCCACCCTGATCATTGATCATCTGGAATAACGCCGCCTCGACGTTGGCGACCGCGCCATGGCCCGAGGTCGCATCATTGTAAGGTATAATGTTGCCAATTTTGATGTGGCGATCTGTTGCTCCTGTATCGTATTTCTTTTGCGCAGCGGCGGGCGTCAAAACGATCGGACTGGCGAACGCCAACCCACCAAGCGTCAGGCCCGCACTCAGGAGGCTTCGGCGCTTAATTGCAGCATCAAATAAGTTGGCAGACATCTGCCGCCGCCCCTGCTTGATTTTTCGCCCGCGCAACGGACCTCACCATTGATAATTTGCTCGTGTGGCACGACCATCTCCCGACGAGCATGAGTGCGCTCAGACACGATCGCAGGAAAGCCGACCCTGAAAGGGTAGGTGATGTAGTATCCCGAAACGATCAAAGTACCATCGACTGCATCGCAGAGCAGATTGGAGTCAGTTGGGTTCAGACCGGATCACTTTGCAACCGGCACGTTTGGCGGCGCTGTCTGCCGTTTAATTTCTTTGAGATAATCCTGCGCTTCTGCGACGGCAGTCGTTTGGTCGGCAGGGCTCATGCCGCGTAGCAACGCATCGCGTTCATGCCGCGCAACTTGATTGCCCTCAATGGATGATACCTCCAGCCATGCGTAAGCTTCCTTGGCGTTCTCGGGCACCCCGAGACCCAGGCGATACACCTGCCCAAGCAACATTGCTGCCCGTGCATCGCCGACATTGGCTGCCCTTTCGAGGTAGGTTTTTGCCGCGGCAAAATCCGGTGACGTGGCATCGCCGTGCAAATAGATCTCGCCGAGTCGAACTTCTGCGGCGACGACATTTTGCGACGCGGATTTCTTGTATAGCTCGATAGCTTTCCCGATGTCGCGCGGAGCGCCGAGGCCAAGCTCGCTCATGTGGCCGAGCCAATATTGAGCGTCAGGGTTGTTCTGATCGGCAAGTTTTCGGAATATCGACACCGCATCCTGTTCGTCACCGGCGCGAAACGCCTTTTCACCGGTTTGCAGGCTTTGGTCTGCTGGTACAGAGCTATGACGTATGCGCCATTCCTGCACGGCCACGCCGACGATCAAGCCCATCAGAGCGACAACAACCACCGTCGCGGAGGACTGTCCCGATGAGCCCGGTTGTTTGTTGGATACGTCTTGCGGCATGCGCACTCTGGTTTTGGGCGGATAGTGTGTAGCCACCGCCAACGAAGCGCACCCTAATCTGGTTGTTTGTTAATGCAAGCTTCCCTTCGGAAATACAAGATTCGAAGAGCAGACCCAAAGTTGAAATCCCCCGCAGCCTGAGCTGCGGGGGTAGGGATGTCCTCAGGAGCCAACCTCGCCGCTGATGACCGGGCCGAAGCGCTCCCATGTCTCGCCCTTGAACTGCATCAGCTGAAGTTGCGTGATCGGAGCAAAATCGGTGGCGCTTGTGTTGATCGTAATTCCCGGCAGCAGCAGTCCGGGATCGAAGTTCTTCAGGTTCGCCGCCTGCTTCATGACGTTTTCGCGGGTCAGGTCGTTGCCGCACTGCTTGAGCACCTGAACCATCGTCCGGGCGACGGTGTAGCCGTAGACATTGCTCGCATCGGTCTTGTCGCCGTCAGGAAGATATTTGTCCATGAAGGCATTCCAGTCCTTCATATCCTTGTCGTTCTTCCATTGCGGATCGGTCGAGTCCTTCAGATACGCCGCCGAAATGACGCCTTGCGCATTGTCGAAGCCGGCCGGCTTCAGCACGCTCCCGACCGACGCACTGACGTTGTTGAGAATGAACATCGGATGCCATCCGAGCTGGTGAACCTCCTTGATCGACTGCGCCGCGAATTTCGGCGTCGCGATGTCGACGAAGATGTTGGCGCCCGAGGCCTGGAGGTCGACGATATGCGAGGCGATCGTTGGTTCGGACACATCGTAGCTGTTCGTGGCGACGATCATGTTCGCCTTGGCACCAAGGCCATCGGTCAGACCCTTCAGGTAATCCTTTCCGTAGTCGTCATTCTGGTAGAAGACCGCGATCTTGCCATCGGGCTTATGCTGCAGGATATATTTGGCGTAGATACGTCCTTCGGTCTGGTAGTTGGGCGCCCATCCCATCGTCCACGGAAAGTGCTTGGGATCATTCCATTTCGTCGCGCCGGTTGCGACAAACAGCTGCGGCACCTTCTTCTCGTTCATGTACTGGTGGATGGCGGTGTTGGTCGGCGTGCCGAGCGAGTTGAAGACCAGCAGGACTTGGTCGCCCTCGACCAGCTTGCGGGCTTGCTCCACGGTTTTTGGCGGACTGTAGCCGTCGTCGTACGAAATGAAGTTGATCTTGCGGCCATTAACGCCGCCCTCGTCGTTGACCTTCTTGAAGTACGCCGCCTCGGCCTTGCCGACCACACCATAAGCGGAGGCCGGCCCGCTGTAAGGCATGATGTTTCCGATCTTGATTGAGCTGTCGTTCGCTCCGGTGTCGTACTTGTTTTGAGCGACAGCGACGCCGGCAGTGGCGATAAGTCCGATTGTCGCCAATGCCACGATGGGAACTCTTTGAGCTAAGCGCATTTGTTCATTCTCCAATTCTTCTAAAGTGCGAAACCTAAACATCTCGTCTGGCAGCTTTCGTTCGAGCAATTCGTCTTCAGAACAAAATCTGTCGGACACCTACATTAAATCGCGCTATCCAGGCAGTCGATAAATTGAAACACGAGCGCCGCGAGTGTTGCGGACAATGTCGGGTTGAGCGATGTGGTGCCACGATAATCAAGCACCGAGCGCTCTCAATCTGTCAGGTGCCTGACAGTCCGACGATGAAATTGCCGTAACATCTCGGAGCCGTGGCGTCCGCATGGGATGAAGTTGCCGGCAATTGATTGTCAATCAAGGTCGCTCGATGCGAAGGTTATCCTCAGAGCGAAGTCTCGATGCATGCTGAGACACGCCGGATTGTCGAGCGTAGCGCAATCAAAAACGCAATTTCGTTCGCCCAGACGCCATCGTTTGGCGCCACTTGATCGAGTGCAGCGAGCACTGTCGGCCGCCGTCCTGCTGCATGCCGTGACCGCGAAACGCTCTCCACTTCGATCAGGCTAAAGCCGACATCTCACGATGAACTTATCACCGGGCCCACGAAGGTCCCAAACGCAAACACGTGGCTGGTATTGGCCGGCGCCAAGCCGCTAACATTCTGATTGTCTAGAAACTTACCAAGTGTAGCTTGCATCCTCTCCTTCGCGGAATCGGGACCGCGGTCGCTCATCCAGGTATGCTGGAATGGCGTTTGTACGATATCAACTCCGTCGGCCCGGGCCTGCTGGACGGTCGGCAATACGCCAGGGTCGGTCTTGAAAGTAGGGTCTTTAGAGCGAAACGATAAGATCTTCAGACCTTTGTTGAGAACGAATGGAACGCGCAGATTGTCCAGCGTCACAACCTTCGACACCAACTCCGGGTGCTGCATTGCAAAGTACATGGCGGTATCGCCGCCATTGGAGTGACCGATAAGTGTCAAGTGGCGATAGTCAGCATTCGGCTGCAGTTTTTTCAATTGTTCGATCGCAAACAGTATGTTGGCTTCGCCTTTTTCATACACGGCGCGCCGGCCGACATAGGGCAGGCCGATCTTGGTCATCAATGGCGGGTCAGTCGGAACATCCTGCTGGATGCTGGCAACAAGATATCCTCTAGCCGCGAAGACATTCGCCAGGAATGAATACTCGGTGTTCTTCACGGTATTGCCGTTGCTGATGATGGCGACAGAAAGCTTCCGGTAACCTTCATCCGCCCTCGTCTCGTAATCTCGACGGACAGCAAGGTCCACAGCGACGTTCCGTTGCCGGGAAGCATCAAAAAAATTGAGCGCTTCATGCCGAATGCCCCATTTGCTGGCAGCAAAATAGCCCGCACCAGCGAGAGTGAGGATCCAAACGAGCGTCAAAAATGCAACTCCGACCTTAGCGATTTTGGTCCCACCTGTGGCTGATTCAAAGCGCATTTGTGGATTCTCCATAATGTTCTTGTTTGAAATGTTGGAAATACGAGATGTAGCCCGATCATAATTGCGCTCCTGGCGCTCTCGCTCTGTCAGGTGCCTGACAGAACGATAATGAAATTGCTGTAATATGCAGGCGTCGAGAGATGCTCCGGGTTTTGCTTTCAGAACTAATCACTGAACGGAGGGGATGCTGCCGGAGCGTCAGGTATATAGCGCTCTGCAATGCGGCCGTTTCTGCCAGTCAGTCCGAGATCTGGTTCTTGCGGCAGGCTCTCGAACCGCCGTCGCCAAAGCAGGAGAACTCACATGCTCAAAATGGCGAAGCGAGTCGGTATTTGATCTGTACAACCTGCTCTTGGCCGTGCTTCTGGCTGTGACGCCATGGCTTTTTGCCTACGGTAACGAAGATGCGAGGATTGATCTGTCGGTAACCGGCCCCCTGATTGCCGTGATCGCGTTCGCGACGTTCATTGCATTCTCGAAGTGGGAGGAATGCCTCAATCTGCTGCTCGGTTTCTGGCTGATCGGTTCGCCGTGGGTTCTCGGATTCGCACACACACAGGAGCTGTCCATTACAGTATAGCGATCGGCACCGCGGTAGCATTTATGGCGGCGTTGGAAATTTGGCTGCTGTACGAGGGATCGAGCAGGGCAAGTATCGAAATCATCCTGAAATTCGACTCTGAAAACCTTCAGACTTTGACATTGCTTGGTGTGCCGAACAATTCTTCGGTCTCTCTGCGGATGGCGCGGTAGCACTCGCAGGAGTCATGTTCGATGCCGGTGCGATCCAGGATCGTGATATTTCCATGCGTATAGCGAACCAGACCACGTTTCTGGAGACCGTTTGCGGTCATCGATACGCTTGGTCGCTGTACGCCGAGTAACAAGCCGAGGAATTCGTGTGTAAGCGGAAAACTATCTGAGCGAGCGTTATCGTGGGCGACGAGCAGCCAGTGACAGCAACGCTGCTTTAACGAGTGAAGGCGATTGCAGGCGGCTGTTTGAGCAAGCTGCCTGGCGAGAAGGAAGAGATATCGTTGCACAAGATCTTGGAACGCTGGCTGCTCTGCCAACTCATCTTGCAACGTCTTGCGGTCGATGCGGAAAGCCCTGACTGGGATCTGAACAACATAATCCACAAGCGCATGGCCCGCCCCGTGCAACGCAAACACGCCAACGAAGCCTTCGACGCCAACTACCCCGATCTCAACGCTCCGTCCGTCCTCCATGATCTGGATGAGGGATACCAGCCCGCTTTCGATGAAATAAAACTGTTCGACTGGCGCGCTTGCTCGATAGATGACGTGCCCGGGAGAAAGCTCGACCTGGTCGAATTTATGGACGAGTCGCTCGCGCACCTCCGGCAACGCCGCACGAAGGACCCCGTTAAGAATCAGCTGGTCATCGAAACGCAGGAGTGTCTCCGGACTCAAACCTGTCAGGACAACAGCGATTTCTCAAAATTATTATTCCGATTGGTGGGGCAAGCAAGCGCCGGGCTCCTGTTTACAAAGCCTGTTACGCACTGGTATTCCAGTCTGATTGATCGCAGTCGTCGCGTCGCTTTGGCGACTTCGACAATGTTGGCCAGATCATATCTTCAGCGAATCTGGACCGCAATGGACGCGCGACAGACCATCGAGGCCGAGCCGAGACCTTTGGTCGATGCAGACGGCAGCGCAAGCAATGAAGATCAAGCGCGACGTCCCATCCTTACGCTGTCTATCGCGGCCCTAGGCGTTTTCTACGGCGATATCGGCTCCAGCCCATTCTATGCACTGAAACAATGTTTTCAGGGATCTCGCGGCCTGTTTGAGGATTGCCGGGTTAGTGTCCTCACGCCGGAGATAGCCCTTATATTGGATGCGCTCGGCGGTGGTCAGCAGGTCGGGATTAGTAGTGGCGGCGCCGTTCTCCATGAGATGCCAACGGTCAGCGACCTGGGTAGCGTGCGGGAGTGCCTCGGGCCGCACCAAGGGCGTAACCGCCCCCCCGGTCGATCTGACCACGGTGATTTGCAGCTGCCCCGCGCGCCAGGCCTGCTGTCGCCAGGCTCCCTCTATCGGGTAGGAGGTCGGCGCCGTTCAAGGTCGCAGAGGATCGTTCCGTACCGTTGATTGCGCCGCCATGCCCAGTCGTCGAAACCGCTCGGCGCGCCAAAGGGCCCGGACACCCGCGCCTCCAAACGACCCGAAGCAAAGTGTCGTTGCTCACAGGCATCATTTGTCGACAGGCAAAACCCGCCGCGAGGCGACCGGGCAAGGCCAAGATGATGAACGACAAAATCGAGCTGCGCCGTTCTTCGGGCCGACGGCGCCAGAGCGCCGTCGGCCCGGTTCTGGTTCTTACGAGCCGCATACCTTGCGCCTCGTAGGGTATATTGAAAAGCTAACGCACTGTCATTTCAACTCGTCGCAGGGAAATTCGACAAAATCCGCGCCGGTTCCCGCCGTCGCAGTGAACCCCTCACGGCGCGAACGATAGGCGCGGTTAAAGCCTCCTAGGGGCAAGGATGTCGCAATCCGTCGAAGCCGAGATAAGTCCCAGATGCTGGATCGTACGACCGGTAGCGTTGAGAACAATACGCATCATGTGCAGCTTGCGCCCTGCTGTTCGCGATCGCGCTTCCAATAACCGCGCCCGCGGCCAGCCCGCCGACGGCGGGTCCCCAACCATGATGATGTCGCCAATGTGAACGTCCGCTCCAGCCCCCACGCCATCCAGCCGAGGCTCTAGTCGCCGCTGGATGAAAGTTCAGTGGCAGGTCAGACGCGCACCAATTCATTTGATTTTTTGATTCGGCGGCAGCGATAGTTTGTGGACGCGAGTCTCCTTGTGCTTTTGCGCGCCGCCGCATTCTTCGACGCCCGGCAATCAGCGCGCTGCAGTGATCGCCTTGCGAAGGCGCTTGCGCAGGTACGTTGCTGGCAACATCAATCTGGCATTCTCAATATGGAGGAAGTGGAGCCAAAGATTGCCTCAAGGGAAGCGGTCGATTATCACCCAGAAACTGATCCAGCTCGTCTGCCAATCTCCGCTTTAACGTTTCCGGGTCCCGATCGCTGAGATCGGTATGAGCTGCGGCCGTCATGATAATTTCGATGCCATCTTTTTCTGTTCAAGCGCGTTCGGGACAACTCTTGGGTCCGGTTTGAATTGGCCGCCTAGTGAGCGGAAGGACAAAATCCTGCATTTCGCGAGATCGAGCGGCACATGCAGATTGTCCAGAGCTACGAGCCTTACAACGGACTTTGGGTGATCTGCCGCGTAACACGCTGAAATATGCCCGCCGTTGGATTGGCCGATTGGGCAAAAGTTCAGATTAACGGCCGTCCAATGCTTGATTTAAGCGTCATATTTCGATCGATGGCGGTAGGCGACCTGAAGAGAGTCAGCCTCCTGTTCCGGCCGACGACAGAAGTGCCACAGCAAACTCTTCAATCGCCAGCCTGACGTCGTGAGACGATCCGTGAGGGTCTCCACGCTTGCTGATGCCGAATGCTTTTGGAGTTATGTGGGGATCAGGCATTACCGCGTCCTGTCGGTCTGCTTGAAAATGAGTAACGTGGATTTGGAAGCGCCGATAAAAGTGCATGTGGGAAAATTTGCGGTGATCGCGAAGCGTAACGAGTACACGTTGGATTATGCACGCGAGCCGAATTATGCGTGTCGATGAGCGCAGATGAGCGTGTGTCGAGGTCTTGCCGCACGGTGATGTGTTCAAAAATTCATGAAACTCCGCGGGTGGAAGAGCTTTTCCTCTTTGAGGGCTGGATGATGTCAATGGAGAAGCAAAATGCGCGCATTACTGCTCGCCGGTACAGCGTTGGCTGTCCTATCCACTGCGGTCTGGGCACAGTCGGCCACTTCGCACAATCAGGCTGCACCCAATTCGAACATGAAGTCAGAGCTCACTCAAATGCTGCAAAAGTCGGGATATACGGACATTCGTGTGGCCCCGTCATCGTTTATGGTGCGCGCCAAGGATGCGGACGGCGATCCTGTTGTCATGTCGGTCAGTCGCGACTCCTTTGCCGAGGTGACGGATATCAATACGACAGGAAATGCTTCCGCTGCGAGCAACCGGGACGGCTCTTCAACGTCTGCGCCATATGTTTCAATTCCAAGCAGCGACGAGCTAAGTTCCAAGATCGTTGGATTGGATATTTACAACGACTTCGAACAAGGAAATCGGGACGATCAATGATATCGCGATGAACCAAGACGGACGGGCCGCAGCCTACATTGTGTCAGTTGGCGGATTCCTTGGAGTGGGTGAACATTACGTCGCAGTCAATCCGTCAGCGGTAAAGATCGGCTACAATGACTTGGATAAGAAATGGCACGCGACAATGAACGCGACGACGCAGCAGGTGCTCGCTGCACCTGAGTTTAAATACTCCGGACGATGGGCCAATCGCGTCTAAACTCTTCGCCCCGTGATGCTCTCCAGCCCCGCGGGGCGCCGCTTTTTTGAGCGATAAAAATGCGTCGACTTTGTGCGGCGTATGCTTTGACTTTTGTATTTGTGAGGACGCGATGCCGAAGTCGTCAAATGATCCGGATGCTGCAGCCGATCCAGATACTCGCCTATTGCCCAAAAGCGCAGTTCCGATCGTCTTAGAAGGTCAACCGGCCCTGGTAACAGGCGCCAATTCGGGCATTGGCAGAGCCGTCGCTCTAGGCTTGGCTGCTGCAGACGCCGATGTGGCGATCAACTATGTAGTCAATCCCGAGGCCGCAGAAGCAGTCGCGCACCAGATCGAAGGGATGGGACGCCGTGCAATTACGATCCGGGCCGATGTGAGTTGCGAGGAGGAAGTGACCGCGATGTTCGACCAGGCTATCGAACATTTCGGGACGCTGCACGTGGTCTGCTGCAACGCAGGATTACAGCGGGACTCGCCTTTCGATACTATGACGGTTGAACAATGGAATACCGTCATCGGGGTCAATTTGACCGGTCAATTCTTGTGTAGTCGGCAGGCTGCGCGAGAGTTCAAACGACGGGGAGTTGTAGAATCGGTCTCTGTGGCCGCGGGCAAAATCATCTGCATGAGTTCGGTCCATCAAGAGATTCCTTGGGCTGGACATGCCAATTATGCCGCCTCGAAAGGCGGTGTAATGCTGCTTATGAAGAGCATTGCCCAGGAATTGGCGCCCTATCGCATTCGGGTCAACAGCATCGCGCCTGGAGCCATCCGAACGCCGATAAATACTGCCGCATGGAGCACGCCGGAGGCATACCGAGAGCTTATGACGCTAGTGCCTTACAAGCGTATTGGTGAGCCCGACGACATCGCACGGGCTGCGGTGTGGATCGCATCGGATGCAGCTGATTACGTAACTGGCGCGACGCTGTTTGTTGATGGCGGCATGACTCTCTATCCAGGCTTCGCAACCGGCGGCTGATGCCTTTGTCAAAAGCATTTTGCTATCGCGATTGTCGGACCGAATTTCGCTAAGAATTGCCTTTGAACCCGGGGGTATCGATAATCCAATGAGCCAACCCGCTATTGAAGATTTAGGCTTGATTGGCGATTGCCGGACGGCAGCGATTGTTGATCGGAATGGAGACGTCGATTGGCTCTGCTGGCCTCGATTTGATAGCGGTGCTTGCTTTGCAGCGCTTTTGGGTACCTCTGACAACGGACGTTGGACCATTGCGCCGCTTGACGGTAGCTGTCGCGGAAGCTCTCGGCGCTATCGCGGTGACACGATGGTCCTCGAAACTGAGTTTGACACCGACGATGGCTCATTTGCTGTCATCGATTTTATGCCTGTCCAACAACCGAATTCATCGCTGATTCGCATCGTCGAAGGGCGCCGCGGAAGCGCGTCGGTTCGGATGAAGCTGACCCTCAGGTTCGATTACGGCTCGGAAGTGCCTTGGGTCACTAAACTGCCGGACAATACCGGAATCGTTGCAATTGCGGGACCTCATCTCGTCGTCCTGCACGCACCCGTGGAGATGAGTGGGGAAGATCTCTCGACGACAGTCACCTTCACGATCAATGAAGGCGAGCGAGTGCCTTTCGTTCTCTCATATGGTGCCTCGCATCGAAATGCGCCAGCCGCGCTCGATCCTAATGTCGCACTGCGTGAGACCGAAGATTACTGGCGGGGCTGGTCGGCTCGATGCACTTATCGCGGACATCGGCGCGAAGCTGTTGTTCGATCGTTGTTGACGTTGAAAGCTCTTACATTCGAAGAGACCGGTGGCATCGTCGCGGCTCCGACGACCTCGCTTCCAGAGCAAATCGGAGGCCCTCGCAACTGGGATTATCGCTATTGCTGGATACGCGATGCGACTTTCACGCTGATAGCGCTTATGGGGGCGGGTTATTACGAGGAGGCCAAGCTTTGGCGAGACTGGCTTCATCGTGCGGTCGCCGGCTCTCCTGACGCAATTCAGATCATGTATGGGATTGCTGGAGAAAGGCGTTTGGACGAATGGGAAGTGCCGTGGTTGCCGGGCTATCGCCACTCAACGCCCGTGCGGATTGGCAATGCTGCCTCCGGCCAACTCCAACTCAACGTCTTCGGCGAGATGATGGATGCACTGTATCTGGCGCGCAAGGGCGACCTCGCGCCACTCCCTTCCGGCTGGTCGCTTCAATGTAAAGCGTTGGAACATTTGGAGACAATATGGAAAGAGCCAGACGACGGCATTTGGGAAATGCGCGGCGGCAGAAAGCAGTTCACACACTCGAAGGTTATGGCGTGGGTCGCGTTCGATCGCACCATCCGTGACGCGGAAGAGTACGGCCTTGAGGCGCCCCTAGTGCGTTGGCGAGCAGTTCGCGACGAAATCCATCGGACTGTTTGCGAACAGGGCTACAACACGGACCGCGGCATTTTTACTCAATGCTTCGGAGGCGACGAGCTGGACGCCGGGTTGCTGATAATTCCTGCTGTCGGATTTCTGCCGGTGCAGGATGAGCGAGTGGAACGTACGATCACAGCGATCGAGCAAGAATTGCTCTCGGATGGATTCGTACTTCGGTACCGTACTGAGAGCGTGTCAGACGGCCTTCCGGCCGGGGAGGGCGTCTTCCTTGCGTGTAGCTTCTGGCTAGCCGATGTCTATCAAATGCAAGGTCGCGATCACGAGGCTAACGAGCTGCTTGATCGACTTTTGGCGCTGCGAAATGATATTGGGCTGCTCAGCGAAGAATATGATCCTAAATCGCGGCAGCTAGTCGGTAACTTCCCCCAGGCGTTTTCACACCTCGCGTTAATCCGGACTGCAATAAGTCTGCATGAAGATCGACCTCTCCGACAGAAACTTGACCCACAGCGAGGTAACATGTCTGCATCTTCTCGAGATCCAGCTCTATAATTGAGGGATGGACGCGCCGATCGCCAACTGCGCGTTAACCTCAGCGCACCCTTTAGCAGGGTACGTCCCGAACTTTGCGGGTTCATTTGTCGCATCGGCTATTGGCGATTCGATCATTTCACTGTCGGAGCTTCGGTATCTCCCGGTTTAAACCCTTGATGGCCCAATGACGTAGTCCGCACGTCGGACCACGTAGGTGTCAATCCCCTTCTTCCCTTCTGACTGCAAACCTGCTCAATCAGGAATTGCGCCGCCGTTAGCGATTCCACGCAATAGTCTGCCAAGCAGATCCGCGCCCGTGAGAATGCGCTTTTGCTTCCCCCAAAGCAGTACGACGTCGTCGTCTATGACGTCATTTTTTCCCGGCCTGATTTTGAGTAAGCCAAGCACCTCGCCGAGGCGGGCATTTGGGTTGCGAACAACAATTGGTCGATGCCAATAGTTCTCCACGCGAACCGGTTTGTCTCCAAAAATCGCGTCACAAAGAAAGCGGCGCACGTCCAAAACCATCGTTGGATTGCCGGAATCATCAATAAAAATGGCCCACTTTTTACCTGACGCAGCCACTTGCTTCAGGAACGCATCTTCTCGAGTTTCGTACCTGGGGATTTCGAGCATCGTGCCAAGATTGGAGCCTGCAATGATGCTGCGCGGATCAACGATTTGACTTTCCTGTGAGAGCGGGATGTCATCGAGATCGAGAAAGTTCAGGGCGCCGATAAGATTCGAGGCGCCCAATGTCCGAACTGACGGCCTGCGCATGCATTGACAACAGCGCGTGAAAATCCTGCTCGCGGAAGAAGTTTGTATTCTCGGGGCCAAGCCAACCGTTCAGAAGAAGCTCGGTTGGTTTTGCGACAGCGAAAAGCAGTAGTTCGTAAAATTTGAGAAATCCTGCAAAGCGACCGGCAAGTCGCATTGCGTTTCGTGAGAAATATGCCTGAGGAATGACTTCGCCTAGTAGCGTGATGGCGACCGTCGAGAATAGGAAGGCACCGAGGCCAGCAAGGATCGATTCAGACAACAATGTCAGGAGTACGTTGTTGGCGACGCTGCCCCAGAGGATTGTTGCCAACGTAAGATTCGATTTTGCCCGTAGCCGAAGGAGCTTTCTAGCATGTTCGTTGCCGCCCGCACTCTCGACCTCGAGGCGCAGCCTGCTAACGCTGAAAATCCCCAGATTAAGCCCGGAAAAAATGCCGGCTTGTACGATGCAAATCCCAATTCCTATCAAGGTTGCAGCGGTGTTGTACTGAGCATAGCTCATGACGATTGAAAGATACGCCCCTCACCTAGGCCGTGAACCGGAAATAGCTCTCGGCCCGCCGTCGTCAGGTGATACTCGAAAGAACCGCCTGCGCCCCTGCGGCGCTCGACGATGCCCGCAAACTGCAGCTCTTTGAGACGCCGCGCCAGCAGTGCCGACGACATGCGTGGCACCCCGCGTTGGAGGTCATTGAAGCGGACGCTGCCGCAAAGCAACTCGCGAACAACAAGTGGCGTCCATCGCTCCGCTAGTATCTCAGCGGCAAGGGCGATCGGGCAGAACTGGCCGTATCTCCTTTTCTCGACCATCCACAATCCTACCATGCCGGGCTGAACGTAACACTTCACATTTGAAAGTTGCCTCGAGCGTCCAGTCAGGTTCACGTTGCGGCAAATGCCCATAATGGAGATGCACCCATGACCCAATTGCTGGACCTGCGAGCGATCGTACAGATCATCGGACCGCGCTCTGCCGAGGGCGCAGCCGAACGCGACCACGACGATATCTTTGTCGCCAAGCATTACGAGGTTCTGAAGAGCACAAAATATTCTCGGCGCTTGTTCCCGCCGACCTTGGCGGCGGCGGCGTGCGCCACAGCGCCATGTGCGTCTTCCTGCGCCAGCTAGCTCACTTCACTATTGCCCGTCGACCGCGCTCGCGCTGTCGATGCATCAGCATCTGGTTGCCGCGGCCGTCTACAATCACCGCAACGGCCGGCCGGGCAAGAAGCTGTTGGAGCGGGTCGGCGCCGACGAGACGGTTCCGATCTCGACCGGCGCTAATGACTGGCTGGAATCGAACGGCGTGGCGGAGCGCGCCGACGGCGGCTTCCGGGTCAGCGCCAGAAGCCGTTCGGCAGCGGTTCGCCCAAGGGCGGCATCCTAATGACCTCGGCCCCGTACGACGGCCCCAAGGAGGGTCGGCAGGTCCTGCACTTCGCCGTTCCTAAACCAGTGCATGAAGCCCTTCTCGGCTTGCACTCCCGTCACCAGTAGATCGGCGTTGAGCCGCCCAACCTCGGTGGTGATCGCGTCGACGACGTTAATCCACCGCTCGCAACCCTCACCAGGTCCGCCTCGATGTCATGATGGCGAAGCCGAACGACGATCTCGTCGCCAGGCTGAATATCACGCCCCGCCTTGCGAAGCGGTTGATCGACCAGCAATACGGCGACTTTCTTTGCCTCTTTCAAAAGGGGGAGCGCAACCTGCATCGCTCGAGCCGACCCTCGGCTTCCATTCCAGGCAAGGACAGCGTGCTCTGCCATCGGTGAACATGTAATGCCGTGCGGCAAGCAGAGGGTCCCACTGATACCTTCCATCAGTGCCTTATCAAGGAGCACACTCATCAGCTCAGGCGTTGCCGTATCGGTTGGCAAAGCGGTAACGAACAGATCATTCAATCTCATTAGTAGCTCGGCAACTGAGTCGGTCAGCTCCCTACCGGAGTGATTGAGAAGGATTACCGTTGCGCCGGCAAACTGGAGCTGCGAGCCTTTGTTCGATACTTGCCTTCAGCTCGGAGCCGCGCTTGCTCGCGTCGTCTTGAAGCTTCGTATCGATGAGGCAACGCGGCCCGAGGGGGTTCGCTACAAACAACAGCGCCTCCGGCAGTTCATTGACGATCGCAACGGTCAGTTGAGCGTCGAAATGCCCGGCAATCCTGCCTGCGGTCACGAGGCGAGATTCGTTGTAGGCGCCTCCCATAACAGTTACGAGAATGTCTTTCAGGCATGTCTCCTATTTGTTGTGCGGCGTGGCCAATTCGGCGGAGCTGGCTCGGCAGGCCGTAATTGCGCAGCGTAAGCGGCGCATGCGGAGAAGTGGTTCAACCGCGCAACGTGTTGCGCGCCGGAGAAAACCACAAGATTGCTTCGGCGCTATTGATGGAACCATATTCGGAGCGGTCGCATCATATGAAATAGATACGCTGGCCGCGACGCGTTTGCCTTTCGGACTGCCGCCGTCACTTAATGCGCGATCAACAATGGCAACTTCGCATCGGCAAGCACTTTCCGCGAGACACTGCTCTTGAACCACTGCATCAATCCTCCTTCGGCCTGCGCCCCCATCACCAGCAAATCGGCGTTGAGCCGTCCTACCTCGGCCGTGATCGCATCGGCGGTACTCAGTCCTTCACTGGCAACCCTTACCAGACCGGCATCGATGCCATGGTGCTTGAGGCGCATGACAATCTCATCGCCCGGTCGAAACGACGCGCCCGCGCGGCGCAGCGGTCGATCAACCAGCAAAACCGTGACTTTCTTTGCCGCCTTCAGTAGCGGCAGCGCGGCCTGCATGGACCGAGAGGCTTCGCGGCTTCCGTTCCAGGCAAGGACGGCGTGATCGGCGACGGGCGAACAGGCGATCCCGTGCGGCAAGCACAGGATACCGCACGCCCCTTCCAGCAAGGCCTTGTCGAGCAGCGCGCTCATCAATTCGGGCTTTGAGGAATCGGCTGGCAAAGTGGTGATCAAGAGGTCGTTCAGCCTGGCAAGCTCTGCCACGGAGTCACTCACGCGACTGTGAAGCTCGTGGAGAAGGATAACGTTCGCTCCGGCGAACGCGTCCGCAAGCCGCTGTTCGATCTTCGCCTTCAATTCGACACCGCGTTCCATTGCTTCGTCCTGAAGCTGTGTGTCGATCGGGGCGACCCCGACAGACGGATCGGCCGCATACAGCTGCGGGTCCGGCAGCTCATTGACGACCGCAACGGTCATTTGAGCATCGAAATGTTTGGCGATCGCGGTTGCGGTCACAACGCGCGATTCGTCGTAGGCGCCACCGGTAACAATGACGAGAATGTCTTTCATAACGAACTCCTGCAAGGTTGAATGGCGAGGCCTCAAGGCCATAACGGGCACAGAATGTTAGTACGGCATCGCTGCCGCAATCGTGTCCCGGTCGCCTCGGTTGAATGTCGTCAGGGGATCGCAATACGATGAGCGGCTATCATATGAACGCTGTCTGGCTCGTACCCAAGGAGAGACGGGCCTTCCGCGGATACCAGCGGAAGGCCCGCAGTAGCAAGACGACCCGGGATTTACGAGCCAAGCTGGCCGCTGATCACGGGGCCGAAACGTTCCCAGGTTTCGCCCTTGAACTGCATCAGCTGCAGTTGCTGGATTGGTGCGAAATCCGTCGCGCTGGTGTTGATCGTGATTCCCGGCAGCAGCATGCCAGGATCGAAGTTCTTCAGGTTCGCGGCTTGTTTCATGATGTTCGCGCGGGTCAGGTCGTTGCCGCATTGCTTCAGCACCTGAACCATCGTCCGCGCCGCCGTATAGCCGTAGACGTTGCCGGCGTCAGTCTTGTCCCCGTCAGGAAGGTACTTGTCCATGAAGGCATTCCACGCCTTCATTTCCTTATCGTTCTTCCACTGCGGATCGGTCGGATCTTTCAGGTAGGCCGCCGAGATGATCCCCTGGTCGTTGTCGAACCCGGCGGGCTTCAAGACGCTGCCGACCGACGCGCTGACGTTGTTGAGGATGAAGGTCGGATGCCAGCCGAGCTGGTGCACCTCCTTGATCGCCTGCGCTGCGAACTTCGGTGTTGCGATGTCGACGAAGATGTTCGCGCCGGAGGCTTGCAGGTTGACGATGTGCGACGCGATCGTCGGCTCGGACACGTCGTAGCTGTCCTTGGCAACGATCATGTTCGCCTTTGTACCCAGACCGTCAACGAGTCCTTTCAGGTAGTCCTTTCCATAGTCGTCGTTCTGATAGAAGACGGCGATCTTGCCATTTGGCATGTGCTGGAGGATGTACTTGGCGTAGATGCGGCCCTCGGTCTGGTAGTTTGGCCCCCATCCCATCGTCCATGGAAAGTCCTTGGGGTCATTCCATTTCGTTGCGCCGGTCGCGACGAACAGCTGCGGCACCTTCTTTTCATTCATGTACTGATGAATGGCCGTGTTGGTTGGCGTGCCGAGCGAACTGAAGATTAACAGCACCTGGTCGCCCTCGACCAGCTTGCGGGCTTGCTCAACGGTCTTCGGCGGCGAGTAGCCGTCATCGTAGGAAATGAAGTTGATCTTGCGGCCGTTGATACCGCCTTCGTCATTGATCATCTTGAAGTAGGCCGCTTCCACCTTGCCAATGGTGCCATAAGCGGAAGCCGGACCGCTATAGGGCACGATATTTCCGATTTTGATCTGCGTATCGGTCGCACCAGTATCGTAAGCTTTTTGTGCGGCCGCAAACGTCGTACTGGCGGCCAAAGCGGCCGCAGCCAGTACGGCAATACGTGAGCGCCTTGTCATGGCTACCCTCCGTTATGTCGAGTGAATGGTGGTCGCGCGCGGAAAAGGACCGCAATGGGTCAGAGGCGCGCAACGGTGTGATCTGATAACGCGCAAAAGATCATTTGGTTCCAAAAACTTTATTTGCCAATTATTGCAGAATGGAAACGATGACAAGCAATCGCGAGGCGGTCGGGCAACTCGATTCACTGCGTTCCGCAATTGCGTAACGAATTGCGCTCGCCGCTTCGTCAAGAATTTATCTTAATGGCCAGGCGGCGATGATGAGAGGCGTGCCAACGACGATCACTAGTAACGTTAGCGGCAAGCCGAGACGCCAATAGTCGCTGAAGCGATAGCCACCAGGCCCCATCACAAGCAGGTTATTCTGATGACCGATCGGTGTGAGAAAATCGCAGGCACAACCAAGTGCGACCGCCATCAGAAAAGGGTCGGTGTTGTAACCCTGTGCACCAGCGACCACGGCCGCGACAGGTCCTAACACTAGCACCGCCGCCGCGTGGTGCAAAAACGGCGTGAGCAGCATCGAAACCGCAACCATGAGTCCAAGCATTGCGTAGCCCGGCATGTGGGAGCCGGCTGCCGCAAGGAAATGTCCGAGCACATCGGTTGCGCCGGTATCCTTCAGGCCTTCGCCCACCGGAATGAGCGCGCCCAGCATTACGATCAATGGTCCCTCGATCGACGCGTAGGCATCTTTCAGGCTGATCTGCATGAGCAAGACGACTAGCACTGCTGCGCCGAAAAAGCCGACGGCCACTGGAATAACGTGAATTGACACCAGGATCATCGCCGCGGTGAGAATTGCGATCGGGATCAAACCGCGCCGGCTTTGCCCCAGGCCAAGATTGCGGTCGGCCAGCGGCAGGCAACCGAGCTTCGTCAATGTCGCGGAAAGCGCGCTCTGCCAACCCTGCAGGACAACGACATCGCCGACCTCGAAGCGATGGGTGTGCAGATTGATATGGCGGTTGTGCCCCGCACGGCTGACTGCGAGTAAATTGACCTCGCTAGAACCGCGCAGGTTGATCGATTCCGGACTCTCGCCGATCAGCGGCGACTCCGCCGTGACGATGGCTTCAACCAAGCCAAGCTCGTCGTGGCTGTCGCTGGTCCTGTCGAGTTCCTTGGCCCCAACCAATTCGAGACGTCCATCGTCCGTCAGTTGCTTGATCACGGTCGGATCGGCCTGCACTGTAACGATGTCGCCTGCATAGAGCCGCCAATGACGTTGCGGCAGGTAGTGGTGGCCGCCCTCTCGCGAGATCGCGCGAACCAGCAACTCGCGGTCCCCGAGCTTCTCGATGTCGCCGACGCTCTTGCCGATCAGCGGTGAATTTTCTGCCACCCGAAGTTCTGTCGTATATTTTTCGATTTCGAAAGCTTCGTCGGCGCTCGGCGCAGCGGTCCGGTCCGTGGGCAGCAATCGCCAGCCGACCGCAAGAAATGCAACCGAGAGAGCCGTCAAGGGCAGCCCGACCGGTAAAAAATCGAACAGACGAAAGGCATTTCCTCCTAATTCCTGACGAACGGTGGAAATGAGCAGATTTGGCGAAGTGCCGATCAGGGTCACGGTGCCGCCGACCAGCGAGCCAAACGACAACGGCATCAAGTAAATCGACGGCGATTGCTTGCTGCGCCGCGCGATCTGAATGGCGATGGGCATGAAAATGCCGAGCGTTCCCACATTTTTTACAAATGCCGAGAGGACGGCCACACACGCCGTCAGCACTCCGATCTGCAGGGAGGGAGACTGCACGTCATTGAGAGCTCTGCGAACCAATCCGTCGAGAATCCCCGAGTTCGAGATCGATTTGCTGACGATCAGAACCGAAGCGATTATAATGACAACCGGATTGGCGAACCCATCGAATACTTTGTCGGGAGGCACCACTCCGGTCATGGCTGCAATAAGCAGAACGAGAACGGCAACGAGATCGTAACGCCAGCGGCCCCAGACGAAAAGCGCAAGCATTGCGATTGTGAGAGCAAAGGCAATAGCCTGCAGGGGTGTCAGTCCGAATGCCACAAATCACCTCGCAAGAAAGAACCTGGAAGGCCGCGCCGCGCCCGCGCCTCGCGGCCGAATGCAAGACGGGTCACGGACAATAGCGCTGCTGCGGCGATTTCGGTAATGTCAGCCGACGATTTCCTCAGGCAATCTGGTGCCGCTATGGACGCACAACGAACCGTTGCGATCGAACCGGATGGTTCGGCTGCCGCCAAAAGCAGCGTCGGCGGCGAAGATCAAGCGAAGCGACCCGTTGTTGGTTTGTCGATCGCAGCGTTGGGTGTCGTCTATGGAGATATTGGCACCAGCCCGCTTTATGCGCTGAAACAATGCTTTCACGGTGCCCATGGCGTTGTGTCCAGCCCAGAAAACGTTCTGGGCGTACTGTCGATGATCGTCTGGTCGCTGATACTTGTGGTCTCCGTGAAATATCTGCTGTTCATCCTGAGAGCCGACAACAAGGGTGAAGGCGGAATTATCGCGCTCGTTGCGTTGCTCAACCCATGGCGCAGCGCACCCGGCTCAAGGCGGTACGTTTTGATGCTTCTGGGTTTGTTCGGCGCATCGTTGCTCTATGGCGATGGCACGATTACCCCTGCAATCTCTGTCCTCAGTGCCGTCGAGGGGCTCACCGTTGCGACAACTGCCTTCGATTCGGTGGTTGTACCGATCGCCGTGGTCATACTGATCGCGCTCTTTGTGATTCAGAAGCGCGGAACCTCTAGAATTGGGGCGTTGTTCGGGCCGATCATGCTCGCCTGGTTCCTCGTGCTGGGTTTGCTGGGGGTGTTCGGGATCGCCGCATATCCAGGAGTGCTCGCCGCCGTGCTTCCGGGGCACGCGATGGGCTTCCTGTTCGGCAACGGATTGGTTGGCTTTATCGTTCTGGGGACCGTGTTTCTCGCTGTGACCGGAGCGGAGACACTCTACGCAGATATGGGCCATTTCGGACGACAACCGATCCGGCTCGCGTGGTTCGTCGTAGCCTTGCCCGCGTTGTTGTTGAATTATTTCGGTCAGGGCGCTCTCATCCTTTCCGATCCGGCCGCGGTCAACCATCCCTTTTATGGGCTTGCCCCCAAAGCAGCGCACTATCCGCTGGTGATCCTGGCGACCGTTGCGACGGTGATTGCGTCTCAGGCCGTTATATCCGGAACGTTTTCCTTGACGCGGCAGGCCGTGCAGCTCGGCCAGCTTCCGCGTTTGAAGATCATCCAGACCGATCCGGATCACATCGGGCAGATCTACATTCCGTTCGTCAACTGGACACTGATGCTCGCAACAGTCGGTCTCGTCGTCGGCTTTCAGACATCGAACAACCTGGCTTCTGCTTATGGCCTCGCGGTTTCTGCAGACATGGCGATCACGACCATACTTGCCTTTTTTGTCGCGCAACGCTTTGGCTGGTCGCCGCTGCTTGCCGGAGCGCTGACGTCTTTCTTTATTGTGCTCGATCTCGCGTTCCTCGGGGCAAACTCCTTCAAGTTTTTCGATGGCGGATGGTATCCCGTGATGATTGCAGGATTAGTGTTCACCACCATGGGTGTCTGGCGGCACGGTCTCCAGCGGCTAAGGGCAGTCACGAAGGAAAACCGCGAACCACTTGATGAATTTCTCACCGGACTTGCATCATCTCCGCCGCAAAGAGTAAGCGGAACCGCGATTTTCATGACGTCGAGCAAGTCCGAGACACCATCTTTGCTAACTCATACGCTCGAGCACACGCAGGTTCTGCACGAACGTGTAATTCTCGTTACCGTATTGATCGACGACGTGCCGAGAGTCCCGAGTGCTGATCGCGTTGAGCTCACGCAGCTCACAATGGGGTTCCATCGCATTATTCTTCACTACGGATACATGCAAAGTCCGAATGTCCCAGTGGCGCTGCGTTTCTGCGGTCATTTCGGCTTGGAGGTCGACGCAGACGCCGCAACCTTCTTTCTGGGACATGAGGAAATCGTTCCGACACGCAGTGCATCGGCTGTGGAGCGCGTTCGGAACCGGCTCTTTGCATTGTTGTGGCGAAATGCCACCAGGGCCACCGCATTCTACAACATCCCTTCAGCGCGTGTCGTTGCGATCGGATTGCAAGTCGACATCTAAGCAGCACGTTTGGTCGCTGGTCCGTCGCGGAACTGCACATGCTCCCCGTGCGTCACTTTGCTTTGGCATCTGAGCGAATTGACGTTTTGAACGATCTTGTGCGCGGGTTAGCCTCTCGTCCAAAGGTGGAACTATTGAGATGCTCTCTTTCTTCGATTTGACGACCATTTTGCTGGTGCTGTCGGCATTTTTCGGCTGGCTCAATCACAAATACCTGCCGCTTGCACATTCAGTCGGTCTGCTCGTCATGAGTGTGGCAGCCTCTCTCGTCCTGGTCGCGATAGACACTGCGTTTCCGCACAAGCATCTATTCGATGCCTTTACGGACTTGCTGCTTCAGGTCAATTTCTCGACTGTCGTGATGGACGGGATGCTGGGCTTTCTGCTTTTTGCCGGCGCTCTTCATGTTAACTTCGGGAGGCTGCGAAGCCGAGCTCTGCCCGTCGTCCTCCTCGCAGTGATCGGCACGATCATTTCCACTGGGCTGGTCGGCCTTGGTTTCTGGTCGATCGCCAAGGCTATCGGTCACCCGGTCAACCTTGCCTGGTCCTTGGTTTTTGGCGCTCTTATTAGTCCGACTGATCCGGTTGCGGTGTTGAGCACATTGAAATCGGTCGCGATTCCTGCGGATCTGGAAGTCGAAATTCAAGGGGAGTCGTTGTTCAACGACGGTGTTGGCATTGTTCTCTTCACCATTCTTCTCCGCTTTGCGATGAATGATGGCGAGAACGCAAGTGCGTCAACTATTGCAGAGCTATTGTTGTTTGACGCTGGCGGCGGCCTCGCTCTGGGACTGGTTACCGGCTACATCGCCTACCGGGCCATGCGGTTGATCGACGATTACGCAATCGAGGTGCTTATTACCTTGGCGCTCGTGACGGGCACATACACGTTGGCGCAGAAATTCCACATGAGTGGACCATTGTCTGTCGTCACTGCAGGACTGTTGATCGGGGTCCGAGGGCCACGTGATGCCATGAGCGAGCGAACGCAGACCTATGTCTTCGCACTATGGACTTTGATCGACGAGATCCTGAATTCCGTACTCTTTCTTTTGATCGGACTTGAGGTCCTCGTGCTGCACTTTGAGCCTCGGACATTGGCAATCGCTGTGGCGGCGGTTCCGCTGGTGGTTCTGTCGAGGCTGATCGCTGTTGCAACGATGCCGGTGTTCTTTGCCTGGACCAACTTGATGTCTATTGGAAATGTGCCATTCCTGACTTGGTCGGGAGTGCACGGTGGCATTTCGGTTGCTCTTGCCCTCGCCCTTCCTGATAGTGACGCAAAGCCATCGATTTTGGCTGCGACATACGCCGTCGTCCTCTTCAGTATCGTGGTTCAGGGCTCGACGCTCGCCGCAGTTGCACGGTGGTCTAAAGTCGAACGCTGATCATAACGGTATTTGATGTGTCGTCCGGGCAATGAGATTTGGTCATTGGAGAGCCGATGAGCGGACTTGAGTTAAAGCTTGAATTTATTTTTGGGGGTATCTTCGAGCTTGGAGGTCTCGTCTGCCTTGTGGCAGGCGTTGCGAAAGTGATGCTCGATCCGGCGCCTTCAGTACAGGAGCGAAATATCGCGGGAACGACGAAACCGATACGAGTAACGATTATTGTCGGAATAGCGACCTTTATCCTTGGTCTGATTTTGCAAGTTGCTAATGCGCTTCCACATTGAGGCAATACCAGGCTTGTCATGACAGATCCGTTGAAAAGCAAACACCCAAGTTGCTGGCGCCTGCCGCGCGAGAGAGCAGGCATAGTTTACCTATTGAGATGCACAGCTGTTGCTCCAACCGCGGCTTCCTACGGCGCCGTTGCTCTTTTAATAACATTGGGGATGTGGTCGTCCGGAACAGCGCGGGCGGCGAGCTTACCGGCTAAGTCGAGGTTGTCTCAATGCTCCCAGCAAGTGTGGCCAGATCTCACTGCAGATTGTTTGCGACGGGCCAATGGCAGCTCGAAGCCAATTCGACCGGCGCGAAAGATTCCGCGACGACGCATTAGAAATGGGCCATCCCGAAGCCATCAATTCTAGCACGTGATGCTATTGCCCGAAACGACGTCGACCAGACGTCGCTTAGATCGCTTCTCAAGCGCAGTATCTGAGACCGCTGTGTGCGGGCCAAGACCCTAGCTAGCAGGCTGCTGAAGAACTTCCACGTCGAGAAGCTCAGGAAGATACGCATTCCTCGACCACCGACCCTGATGCCAAGCTGTTTCGCAAGGGCGCCGGCAAGGAAGCCAGGCTCTGCCACATGGGACATCTGATGACGGAGAACCGCAACGGGCTCATCATCGATGCAAGATTGACCGAAGCCAACGGCACGGCCGAGCGCTTCGACGGCGCTCGACATGATCGGGGACAATGCCAAACCCGGCAGCACCGTGGGCGGCGACAAGAATTATGACACCGCGGAGTTTGTCGCCGGCTGCCGCAAACGCGGCTGCACAGCCTGCCGCAGGTCGCGCGCCGGCTTGATCGAGACGATCAAATCCTTGCTCTCGCCAGCCTTGAACGGAAGGCTGGCGAGTTCCTGCGTTCCTGCGAGCCAAACCGCCCTTCCTTGAAGACAGTGGTGAAGCCCTACGACGCATCGGCGCTCAGGTTGACTGGCATGTCGTTGGCGCTCTCGTTCTTCACCGTGACGTCGAAATCGAACGAGGATCTCTGCGATCCCTTCAGCGCCGGAAGTTTTGGCATCGCCGTAAGCTTCGCGGGGAGCGCGACGGCAATGGGCAACTCCGATTTCGCGCTGTCACCTAAGCCGTAGCCAGGCCCGCAGAGTCTCCGCCGGCGGCGGGACGTTCGAAGCCATGATCGCGGTGAGGCAAACAAAATCGGATGAGTAAGGTCGCCTCAGTCGGCCCTCTTGCAGGAACTATGACCATCGCTGTCCGTTAATACCAATGGATAAGATTATGCTCATTTTGATCTGCTTCGGAGTTGCGCTCGCAACAACCGTTTTGTTGTCAGTCGCCTTCAGCTATAGCTAATCTAGCCGCAGAACTCGCGCGGGCCACCTAAGTTGCCAGAAACTGCAAAACCCTTATGATCGTTTTCAGCTGCAGTTCAGTGTTTTCCGCGCTGATAATATTTTGACCAAATGTTGTTGAGAGAGAACACGATCGGTTTGCCGAGCAAGCGCTCGGCCCACAGCGGCAATAAGAAAGGCCGATCGGGACGAAAGTACTCATAGTATATATGGTGTATATATGGTCATTTTGCGCCTCGCGGTTGAGCGCGTGCCGAGCTGCAAAATCGCCGCAAAAGGCCGCCCACGGTAATCCTACGCATCCCAGAACGAATTGGACCCAAGGTGCACGCGCATCGCGAATAACGGTGGGAAACAGATCGCGGGTCATGTCGATAAGGCCTGGCCAATACTGCAGGAATTCGATCCGTCTAAGCGCCGGAAACTTCTTGTGGAAGCTACCGACGACCCGCTCGGCCACCCGCGGCGACGTCACGGCGTGCCGCGCATAAGTTGTCAGAGCGCTGCCGCCCCCGAGCAGGATGCGTTGGTCGCCGGTGAGCCGCCAATAGCTGTAAACCAAATCAGAGTCCCAACATTGCAGTGGATCGCCCGGGAAAAGCTCGGAGACATCGCGATCGGTCAAACGCGCACTAATCGTAAGATATGTCTCCGCATGAAATACATTTGCGGCGTATTGCGTAAATCTCCGAGGGAGCTTGTCCGCGCAGACGACGATGCGATCGGCGGTTACACTGCCGCCGTGAGTCCGCACCGTGTGACCATCGATCGCGTGCGCTTCGCTACTCTCGAAGATGCGCACACCGCGATCGAGAAGAACGCGCTTGACGCCCTGGCTGTAACGCAGCGCATCAATCCCGTACGTGCCGCCGTAACGAACCCCCGCGTGATACTGGGACGAACCAAGCACCTTCGCTACTTCGGGCGCGGTGTATTCTGTTAGCGGATAGCCAAGCTGTCGCCTCGCGTCGGCTTCCTCACGTACATCGTCGGTCCCGGAGCGATCATTTGCCAGAAATAGGCTGTCCTGCTTTTGCAGATCGCAGACAATTCCGTGATCGCTCACCGTTTTCGTGATGAGCGCAATCCCGCTCTGCGGAACCTGCCAAAGATGATGCGCACCTTGGGGTCCGAAGCGCCGCAGGATTTGCGACAGCTCGAGTTCACTGTCGGGTAGTGAGAAAACCGGCGCTCTTGCCTGTGGTGCTACCGCCGCAGATGTTCCTGTCGAGAAGAACGACAAGGGCGCCTCAACTCGGTAAGGCGCATTGCCGCTGAAAGGCCCGCTATCCCAGTTCACGACCACGACATCCGCCTTGATGTCGGCCGCAAGCGGAGGCTGGATCGCGTCCGCTGTACCGAGAAGCGTGGTGTACCACCAATTTTGAAGCAACATTGAAAGTAGCCCGCATCCGAAGTTACGCTATCACGTCAAATCGTGAATTGTTAACTCGCGCACTGCCTAACGAGCCTAATTCGAAGCTCTCTCGCTGACAAACGTTCCAAGCGTCGTATTTTGTGCTGGCACCGGAGATGATCCTGTTCCGGGCCTCTGACGCATGCGTCGTCCGCTACGTGCATAACGGCATGAACTCGTCGCAAAGGAATTTGTCGCCTCTCGGGAGGATAATACAGGCTTCTTGGTTCTGCGCACGCATCGCGACAGATGTCGGAAGCGCTGATCACCAACCCTTGCAGGGCAAGATGCGATGCCTGATGGCCCGTGAATTTGTCCAGCGCAAGCGTCCGGCAAGGATGACCGGCCGTCTCTGAGGGGCACCGCCACATCGGTTGAATGCGAATATCGTGATGCAGGTCGCGAAGCCGGGGGGCGCCTCTCATCCCAAAGCCCAGCATCGTTACTTGCGGACGCGATTGCAGTCGCCCCTGGAGATTGCGAACTTATCCCGAGGCTTCATATTGCTGTGCAGCAAGGTCGACCAAAGTGGGTGGCGCGAGCGGACAATGCAGCGCCGAACTGTGGTATGTAAACTTGTGGTAACCGCTGTGGCGACCAGGATATCGGGCCGCCTGAAACTTTCAAGCAATACGAGCAATCTTTCGATTGGGGCGATTAGGGAGGAATACATGAAATCGCTTTATGTACTCGTCGCGGCCGCAACGATTGTAGCCGCACCTGCCTTCGCGGCAGACACCATCACGATTGGCTTCACGGCCTCGCGAACCGGACCGCTCAATGTCAATTCAATTGGCCAGGAGCACGGCTTTGAATTCTGGCGCGACGAGGTGAACGCGAAGGGTGGCATCGAAGTCGGCGGCAAACACTACCAGGTGAAGTTTGTCACCTATGACGATCAGTCGGTCGGCGGCCGTGTCCAGCAGCTCTACACTCGGCTTGTCAATCAGGACAACGCGCAGTTCCTGTTCAGCCCCTACTCATCCGGACTCACGGCGGCAGCCGCGGTGATCAGCGAGCAGTACGGCAAGATCATGGTGGACAGCGGCGGCGCCGAGGAAAAGCCGTTCGAGCTCGGCAACAAGCACCTGTTCATGGTGATCACTTCGGCCACCCACTATCTTTCCGGCGCGGTTGCGGCGCTGAAAGACAAGAATCCGCACGCCAAGATCGCGATGGTCTATTCGGATGATCCATTTTCGAAGGCAGTGCTGACGGCGACGAAAGAGCAGGCGACGCAGGCTGGGCTCGACGTCGTGATGTTCGAATCCTACGCCCCGTCGACCACGGACTTCGGGCCGATCGTGAACAAGATCATTTCATCGAATGCTGATGCATTCCTTGGTGGCGGTCATTATTCGGACGGCGCCACACTGGCGCGCCAGATGTACGACCAGAAAGCAAACATGAAGTGGATATCGCTGTTAGTAGCGCCGGGTGACGACAAGTTCGGCCAACTCGGTCCAGCCGCTTTGGGCGTTACCGTACCCTCGCAGTGGGAGCTTCAAGTCTCTTACAAGCCGCAATTCGGGCCGACGACGGCGGAGTTTGCCAAAGCGTTCGAGGACAAGTTCCACATCAAGGCCGACTATCACGCGGCGTCGGGCTATACCAGCGGCGCGATCCTTCAGCACGCGATTGAAAAAGCCGGCACGCTCGATACCGACAAGGTCGCGGATGCGCTCAACGCGACCGATGTGACGACCTTCTTCGGTCACATCAAGTTCGCCACTGATCCATCCCGTCATGGCCTGCAACTGGCACATGAGATGGTGCTGGCGCAGTGGCAAAAGACCAATGGCGGTCTCGGTCGCCAAGTTGTCTGGCCCAAGGCTGCACAGTCGGCTGATCTCGTTTACCCGAACACCGAATCCACGCACTGATATGTCCCTCGGGCCCGGTGCTTTCGCCGGGCCCGACCGCCGGCTCATGCCATGCTCGGAATTCTAGCATCGATCATCGATGGTGTGCTGGTCGGCCTGGTCTACGGGCTCGCCGCCATGGGCCTGACCCTGATCTGGGGCGTCATGGACGTGATCAACCTGACGCACGGCGCCATGATCGTCGCCGGCATGTTCGCGCTGTTTCTATTGACCAGCGCGTTTGGCGTGTCGCCCTATGCGGCCTTGCCGCCGGTGCTGATCGGCGGCTTCTTCGTTGGCATACTGCTCTACTGGGTTGCCATCCATCGAATGATCGGCCGACCGCCTCTGATGAGCCTGTTGTCGACTTTTTCCGTCAATCTGATCTTGATCGGCATCGGCACCGCGGTTTGGGGCACCGCGCTTTTCAACGTCGAGGTATCGGTGCCGGGACTGAGCATCGGTCGCTATACCTTTCCGGGCGCCCACATCGTTGCTGCGGCGCTAGCGGGGGTGATTGCAGGCTCGCTCTACTTGTTCCTCCGCTATACGCGGCTTGGCAAGGCAGTACGCGCGGTTGCCAGCAATCGCGAGGCTGCAGAGCTTGTCGCGATTCCGACCACGCGCGTGCTCGCGGCCTCGGTCGGCATGGGTGTGGCGCTCGCAGGGGTATCAGGCGTGCTGATCGGTACGCTGTTTCCGTTCACCGTGCTCTCGGGGGACAACTATCAGCTCAAAGGTTTCATCGTGACGGTGCTCGGCGGTCTCGGCAATCCCGTCGGCGCGCTGATGGGTGGTGTCGCGCTCGGATTGCTTGAAGGGCTGGTTGCGCCCTTTGTGCCGGTGAGCTGGACGCTGGAGATCGAATTCACGCTGTTTGTGGTCGTGCTGATCGCATTTCCAGGCGGCATCTTCGCGTCACGGCGTGGCGTGCTGTGATGCTGCGCCGGCCGTTTTTCTGGATCATCACGGTCGTCATTGCAATTTTCGCGATTGCACCGCTCGTCGGCAACAACGTCGAGCTGCGCGAGAGTCTGATTCTCGCAGCGCTCTACATTGCGTTGGCGAGCAACCTCAATCTGATGCTCGGTTACACCGGCTACATCAATTTCGGCAGCATCGTCTTCTTTGGACTGGGCGGTTACGTTTGTGTCTGGCTTGTCGATGCGCATGGCTGGCCGCTCGGCGCCGGCCTTCTGTCCGGTGGCGTCTGCGTGAGCCTGCTGGCGCTGCTGTTCGGACTGGGCATCCTGCGGCTGCGTGGCGCCTTCTTTGCGCTGGCGACGATCGGTATCAACGAAGCGGTTCAAGCCTTTGTCGAGAACTTCGGCCCGTGGGGCGGTTCCTCCGGCATTTACCTTTCGCCGGCGATTTTTGAGCCGCTCGGCGGCCCGGCGCACGCGCTCTGGATCATCTATTTCCTGATGGTCGCGGTGATGGGCCTGTCCCTCTATCTGAGCTACGCGATCAAGGCCTCGAAATTCGGCCTCGGGCTCCGCGCGATCGGACAGAACGAAGACGCGGCGGCGATGCTTGGGGTGCCGACGCCGCTTTACAAGGCGTTGGTCTACAGCGCGTCCGCCTTTCTGCCGGCCATCGCAGGCGGCCTCTATTTCTTCAAGAGCGCGTTCATTCAACCGTCTGATGCGTTCGACCTCACGCTATCGACTGAGGCGATCGTGATCGCGATGCTGGGCGGCCAGGGCACCGTGACCGGCGTTGCGCTCGGCGCCTATCTTTACGAAGAGCTGCGCGGCTTCTTGCTCACCTCGGAAACCTTCTCCCACTTTCAGCTCGTGATCGCCGGCGTACTGCTGCTCCTCATTGTGCTGTTCTTTCCGACCGGGCTGATGGGCTTCATTTACAAGCGCTTTCCGCACAGCCAAAAGGTGCTGGAATGACTGCGCTTCTCGAAGTGGACGGGATCAGCAAGAGCTTCGGCGGCTTGCGCGCAGTGGAACAGTTGAGCTTCGCCGTTACCAAAGGCGAGATCCTCGGCCTGATCGGTCCCAACGGCGCCGGCAAGACCACCGTCTTCAATCTCATCACCGGTTTCTACACGCCGGACAACGGACGAATCCTGTTCAACGGCACCGATATCACCGGCGAAAAGCCTTACCGCGTCGCCCGTCGGGGCCTTGCCCGCACCTATCAGATTGTTCAACCGCTTATGAACATGACCGTTCAGGAAAACTGCATGGTCAGCGCCTGCTTTGGCCGCGAAAACATGCCGCTCGCGAAGGCGCGCGACGCTGCTAGCGAGGCGATTGCGTTTGCTGGCCTCGAGGACCGCGCGTTAACGCAGGCAATGCAACTGACGATCGCCGGAAAGAAGCGGCTCGAGCTTGCGCGCGCGCTCGCGGCGCGTCCGCTGCTTCTGCTGCTGGATGAGGTGCTGGCCGGTCTCAATCCAACCGAGGTCGACCACATGATTGGTGTTGTCCGCCGCATCCGCGAGCATGGCGTGACAATTCTGATCATCGAGCACCTCATGCGGGCGATCATGAACCTGTCGGATCGCATCGTGGTGCTGAACTTCGGCGAGAAGCTTGCCGAAGGTCCTCCGGCCGAAATCGCCAGCAACGCGGACGTGATCGAGGCGTATCTGGGCGATCCTAAGGCCGCCGCCGAGCTTCAGAAGAGGGATTAGGATGGCCGAAGCACTTCTTGTAGCCGACCAACTCGAAGCCGGCTATGGCGAGGTCCAGGTGCTGTGGGGCATTTCGCTGAAGGCGGCTCGCGGCGAGCTCACGGCGATTGTCGGCGCCAATGGCGCCGGCAAGACCACGATGTTGCGCGCGATCGCGGGCTCAATCACCCCGTGGGGCGGCCGGGTCATGTTTGAGGGCAAAGACGTCACACATGTTCCAACCAACGCCAAGGCGGCGCAGGGGTTTGCATTGGTGCCCGAGGGACGGCA
Organism: uncultured Alphaproteobacteria bacterium; assembly: GCA_963763485.1. Classification (GTDB taxonomy): domain Bacteria; phylum Pseudomonadota; class Alphaproteobacteria; order Rhizobiales; family Xanthobacteraceae; genus CAWCKS01. The sequence goes on from CAVXOW010000007.1 coordinate 579,653, forward strand.
ATTGTTCAACGCCATGTCCGTCGATGAGAATCTCGAACTTGGCGCGTTTTCAAAGCGTTCTGCGCGTAACTATGAAGATCGTCTTGACGAGGTCTTCAGCCTGTTTCCGCGGCTTGCTGAGCGGAGGCGTCAGCTTGCGGGTACGCTGTCCGGCGGCGAACAACAGATGCTGGCAATCGCGCGCGGCTTGATGTCCGACCCGGTCATTCTGGTGATCGACGAAATGTCTCTCGGTTTGTCGCCGGTTCTTACCTATCAACTGTTCATGACGCTCAAGAAACTGAAGCAGGCCGGCCTCACGATTCTGCTGGTTGAACAAAACGTGCATCTAGCCCTGGCCGTGAGCGACTATGCCTACGTTATTGCCGAGGGGCGGGTCTTCACCGAAGGCCTGCCCTCTGCGCTTGAGGCAAATGCGGAAATCCGACGTGCATATCTTGGGCTCTAACTCTATGACGTCAAAGCGGCCGTGGTCCACCATCGTAACACTTCTGCAATCGGTACGGATAACGGCAGCGAGCTGACCTTGACGAAGCTTTACGATGTCTAGCTTTCAGGTGTTCGGCAGACCTTGCCAAGGTGCACCTTTGTACATCTGACGCGGTCGCCGTTCGTGATGACCGCCGCACACCCACGCACGCTAATCGCACTGGTTGCGATGATGGTGCTGCTATATGGACTGATCTGGAGGACCCGAATGACTGACCATATAGCCCCCGCGCTCATGGGTGCGGTTGCCATGGCCTCGTTCGTAGCGATACTGTTCTTTCTCAGATTCTGGCAGCAGACGCGGGATGCGTTTTTCTTGCTGTTCGCAGCCGCTTTCGGAATTGACTCGATCGCGCGGCTATTCCTTGCAATCGTTCATATCTCCAACGAAGCCGAACCGATGGCTTATTTGTCCAAACTCGTGACATTTGGATTGATCGTCATCGCCATTGTGCAGAAGAACAGGCCCGATGCAACTCGCAAATGACACGGCAATTGAGGAGGTTGCAAGGCTTGCGGCTTCGAATCGCCTCAAGCCTGGGCACGGCCGCGCAGCTGCGGCCGGTCTTGAATTTCGCTTGAGATCGCCAGAGCCCGGATCCGTTCACGCGTGCGACTTCGCGCTGCATCGATCAGCATCCTGCCGGCCCACTTGTATACGTTATTTTCCTTAATCTGCTGACGCATGGTCTTCATTCGCGCGACCTGTTCGTCGAGGGGCATGCGAAGCGCGGAGGAAATGGCAGTAGCCATCTGCTCCAGATCATACGGATTGACAATCAAAGCTTCCGACATCTCTCGCGATGCACCGGTAAAGCCTGAGAGGACAAGCACGCCAGTGTCGTCTTCTCTTGATGCGACAAACTCCTTAGCCACCAAATTCATTCCGTCATGAAGACTGCTCACGATACACACATCAGCGGCCTTGAAGAGACTGAAGACCTCCACCGGCTCGTGATGGCGAACGATCAACCGAATAGGCAAATAGTCAGCACGGCCATGGCGCGCGTTGATTTCGTTTGCCAACGCCTCGGCTTCCGATTGAAGCGTTGCATATGCGGCTAACTTGCTCCGGGTGGGCGCGGCGACCTGAATGAAGGCAAGTCGACCTCTCCAAAAGGGTTCGCGTGACAGGAGAGTATCGAATGCCTTCATGCGGTCGAGAATGCCCTTGGTGTAGTCGAAGCGCTCGATCCCAAGAACGATCCTTGTGCCAGCGCTCATCTGAAATTGTTTGCGGATCTCGATGCGGCAAGCGTCGATGCCGCGAGTATCGGCAAGCGCCTTGGGCGGCCATTCGATCGAGATCGGATAGGGACGCACCATCGTCTCGCGCCCGGCCAGCGTCACAGTCTGGGTCTCGCGATCAATTCGGCTCTCAAGGAATCGGTCGATCGATTCCAGGAAATTGTTGCAGTGAAATCGTGTATGGAAGCCAACGATCGTGCTTCCAAGCAGACCCTCGATGATTTCCTCTTTCCATGGGCAGATGCTGAATGTCTCGGCATTCGGCCACGGTATGTGCCAGAATGCGATGATTGTCGCCTTGGGCAGCCGCTCGCGGATCATCTTCGGGGCCAGCGCGAAGTGATAGTCCTGAACCAGCACGATCGGATCCTCAGATCGCGCCTCCGCGACCACCGCATCCGCAAAACGCTGGTTGATCCTTCGATACAGCTGCCAATCAGTCAACCGGAACGCGGGCCTCACAAAGGCGATGTGACACAGCGGCCATAGCCCCTCATTGGCAAACCCGTAGTAATACCCGTCTTGTTCCTCTTCCGTTATCCAGATACGCCGCAGCGTGTACGCGGGTGATTCTTCCGGAACACGTAGCCTGTCGTGCTTGTCGACCGTTTCTCGATCCGCGGACCCGCTGCCGTGGGCGATCCAAACACCGCCACAGGCCCTCATGATCGGTTCCAGCGCCGACACCAGGCCGCTCGCAGGGGTTTGCACGACGATGCCGTCGCCAGACTTGTTGTGGATGTAAGGCTCCCGGTTTGCGACGACCAAAACCTCTGCATCGGGCATCGTGCTGTGTAGAAACTCTTGCAGCGATTTCGGCGACCATTCGATCTGGTTTGGCTGGCTCGGCAGGTGCTCGACTTCACGAAGCAGCTTTTGAATTTCGACTTCGATCGACGAACGTCCGCGCGGAACAACCGATCCGGCATTGCCTGTTCGAACCTCCTCGACAGCTCGCTTTAGCGAGTTCATCCAGCTCCGCATCGTCAGCAGCGATAGCAATGCGCCGCCACCCGCGAACACAATCGAGAGTCCAGCCAATGCGGCGAGAATGTAGGCCAGCGCCTGACCAGATCGTGCATCGGCGAAACTGAGATCCGTAAGGACAACAAGATACGATTTGTGATCGTCGACTGTTACCGGGAATGCCGCAACCAGCATCCGCCGTCCGTCGTTAAAAACGGTGGCGAAGCTCTCTCTTTCTGCGCGCGCGACCTTCTCACACGAGAAACTCTTGGGCATGAGCTTGGTGGGTGCGACCAGAGACCCCGATTCGTCACAAAGTGCGACGGCCAGGATCCGTTCATCGAGCGCGACGCTTTCGAACATGCTTTCAAGCTGGCCCCAATCGCGATCCTCGATGGCACTTCGCAGCGAACCGCGGATCGCATTGTAAACCAGACGGGAGCGCAACTCGACGTCGCGACGGGACCATTGTTCGACGAGTTTGCTGGAGAATGGCGTGACAACCAGCCCGACGATCAGCAGGATGGCAAGGCCAATAGCGCCAAAGCGAATGATGTTCGCGAGCCGGAACCGCATGCTGGATCCTCTTTAGCCGTTTCCGTCGCAGTGGAATCTGGCAGCTACGATGGCCCCGCTTGAGCCGCCAACCAATCATTTGCGTTATAGCAACGATCTCGCGGTTCGACCATGCGACATCCGGAACAGCGCTTTCAGCGGTTGGGAAGGTACGATTTAGGTGCTGGCCCGCGATAGCCTAGAAGTTTCAGGGCGTCGCGATGGTATCCCTTCCGACCCCGGCTGCATCAATCGCTGCGAGAGTCCTGCCGACGCGATGGGGTTTCCGTTCATGAACAATGCTTGACGTGAGCACAGGACTTGCCTTGTTGGCATCGAGTATTGTACGCAGCTTCGTGCAAATTGTTCTGGCGTCTCATTCAGCGAGCTGGCTGCGAGGTTATCGGTGAACGGCAGCGCCGCGCGACGACAGTGTTCCGCCGCTTGGAGGCACTGCAGGGCGGTTGGGGAGAGCCTCACAAAACTTTCTCGAGACCTTCCCACTTTTTTGCCGCGTCCGTATTGATGGCGCGTGTCGCAGGCTGTGATGGAGCTTTGATGTTTTGGCGTGCCATCTTTATTTTGGGCGCGGCTCTCTTATCTGCCGCTCTACGCGCTCGGTGTACCTATCATCCGTTCGGTTGTGTGGAACGTTGCTGCCCTCGGCACTTTCCTCTTTCTCGCGGCGCCGATTGTCTGACCACGCGGCGAAGCAATTGGACGTCGAAGTTCCGCCTCGCAGTTGTTCTTTTATCGCAGGCTGAGCGACTAGGCGCTCCAAAGAAAAAGCCCACCAAGGGTCGGTGGGCCATAGAGTCCAGTCGAGCGGTTATGATAGCAAACTGTGGCGCAAGAGGCAAAGTGCTGGTCCCTGCCTCAGTACCGGTAGCCTAAACTCGCGCGGTGCCGCCAGCCGTTAGTGCAGCAATTGATACTGCAAAATGTAAACGAGAGTGCCCGCAGGCAACACTGGTCCACAGCAGTGTCAATTCGTATTGCTGTTAATGTGGCTATTACGTTGAATGGAGTCCGAAAACTAGGCACTTTTCAGACGTGCGTACAGCGTCGAGCAACGTCCCGATATCGAGGGCAGAGCAGAAGCAGAAGTAACGCGCATGTCGTTTTCGGTAGCGATTGACCCCAGACTTGTCGTTCGGGCAACCCCCGCTATGGCCCGAAACTGTTCCGGATTTCTGATCGACTGTCTCTCGGTAGTGGGGTGCTCGCCCTCTCCATCATCCATTTGGGTGAGTGGTCCCTTGATTTAAGGGATTGGCCCCTTTTGACGCAGGCTCGAATGGGCACTCGTCGCATCTAGGATCGGCTGGTATCAATTGAGAATGACAGGCACACCCACCGCTGTCGTTCTCTTGGCCGTCGCCGCAGCTTTGTGGTTCATTGGACGACCAGACAAAGAGGGCAATCCTGCACGTTTCCTGCGCTTCAACGCGGCGCCCGTTCTCTTCCCGCCATTGGTGCTAGCGCTGCTGGCACTAGGATGTGCCTCGCTAGTTTCCTCCGTGATAGCGCATTAGGGAGTGCTGACCGCTCTTATCACCCAGTGTCCCAATTTTAGAGGAACTGGGCGGCCAGTGGCCTGGCCTTGATGCTTGGTCGAAAATCGATGAACTGAGCGGCTAAAAAATTGTCTTTGCTCCGACGTCTGCAAGAGGCTCGTCAAGCTCACCTCGTACTCATTTTTAGGCCTGTTTCCATCGCCGCTACATGGCCCGCCCAATCTCTTGTCGATGTGCGCATTGAAGAATGTTATCCGATCAAGCGCCGAGCCAGCGAAATGACTTTGCAAGAAAGGCATTCCCATTCGTGCGCGGCAACTCGCCGTGAGCCACGATGACGCGTTCACAATTCCAGCTCAGCACCTTGTCACGCGCCCGGCGCGCCGGTGCGCGGTCGATAAAAGATAATCGCCATTCGAGCGGCGCGCAGGCTTGGTCCTGGGTAAGGCCATCGAGGTGCGCGAGGAAGCGCCACCAACCCCAATGTTCTCGGAGAAAGTGATCGCTGAACGTCTGGATCAGATCGGCGACGATTGCGGTGGCGGAGGGGCGGTGAAGAAACACAACCTCGTCCATGGCGAATGAGCCGCGGAACCATGCCTGGTCGATATCGGGAAGCCATTCGGGCGGCGGGCTGTCCTTCAGCGCTTCGCGGAACGAGAGGTCGGAGCATTTCTTGATTGTCGATTGCGGCCCCCATAACGTTGCCTCGGGATAGGCCGTCTTCCACTCCTGCAGGTAGAGGTGATGGAGTTTGTTGGGGCTCACGAGGTGACGAACAGAGCCTAAACGATCCACTTCGGTGCGCCGATCTGCAGTTAGCTTGATCGGCGACCATACCCACAGATTGCCGTTCTCCAATCGGGCGATGACCGAGCGCGTCGGATAGGGAATGCCAAAGAAGCTGACATTCTCCCCTTCAGTGACCCAAAGAGTCTCGTGCACTTGCTCGAGCATTTCTTCACCTTCTACCAGATGGTTAAACGGCGCGCGATTTCGTCAGGATGCCGTCTAAGCGGTCGCCTCGAACAGCAATTGGAGATGGTTGCAGGTCCCTGATTTGAACCTACGCGCGACAGCATTCTCCGAATCAATCGCCCGCCATTACACGCCGATCCCGCCCTAGGCCCTGGCGGACAGTTAACTGCGGCCGCGGCTGTGCTCGAGCAGAAATTTCATGAAGGCCTTGATCTTGGCTGTCCTGGCCTGACGCTGATGGTAGACCGCGTAGATCGCGGTGCTGAAGGTCTGTGCGGTGGTCACCTTATACTCGCGCAGCAACGGCGCCAGCTTGCCGCTCTGCAATTCTTCGCGCACCATCCACTCATGCAGCACCGAGATACCGAGTCCGCCGATCATGGCGGCCCGCAACGCGTCGATATCGTTGACCTGAAGGTTGCCGCGCGGCCAGTGATCGTGCGTACCCGTCCGGCCTTCGAAGCGCCACATCGCCTGCGGCGCCACCGGGAACACGAGGCAGTTGTGGCGAGTCAGGTCGGCGATCGACACCGGCACGCCGTGCTGCGCAACATAGTTTGGAACTCGCCAGCAACAGCCGCTGCGTATCGATGATCTTCTGCGACCTGAGGGTCGAGCTCGCACCGAGGCCAAAGCGAATGACGACGTCAACTCCGTCGGGCACCGTGTCGGGGCTTCGATCGTCGACGTAAATCTTCACGCTGATGCCGCTATAGCGCGACAGAAACTCAGGCAGCAGGGGCGCAATGACCCGCGCGCTGATGCTGGCCCGGGTCTGCAGCGTCAACGTCCCTTGTGGCGCCTTTTCCATCGCGGCCACGATGGTATTCGCGGCCTCGAGATCCGCCAGGATCCTGCGCGCGTGCGCGTGATATACCCGACCGGCTTCGGTCAGGCCCATCATCCGGGTGGTTCGCGTCAGGAGCTCCGCGCCGAGCTGCTTCTCCAGCGCCGCGATATGCCGCGAGATCGATGATGGCGGCAATCCAAGCCGTCGTGCAGCCGCCGAGAAACTGCCTTGTGTCACGGTGCTGACGAAAATCCGCAAGCCGAGCATTTCGTCCATGCTGATCCCACCTGTCGCTGCATAGCCGCCGTTACGGCGCTGTTGGAGCCGTGGCAACTCGATTGCAAGCATTTGTGCTCCAATAGCACAAATGCTTTGTCGCCCGCACTGTGGCGATGCGGGATAACGCGCACTAATCTTGCTCCGAGCAACGGGACTCAGCGATGACGACATCACGAGAAATTCGCCTCAAAAGCCGTCCCGTCGGAATGCCGGCAGCAAGCGATTTCGAACTCGCCACCGTTGAACTGCCTCCGCCCGCTGCGGGGCAGATTCAGGTGCGCAATCTCTGGATGACTGTCGATCCGTATATGCGCGCCCGAATGAACGACGGGAAGAGCTATGCTGCGCCATTCGCGCTCGGCGCGGCGATGCAGGGAAGTGCGATTGGTGAGGTCACATCTTCTCATGATCCTTCTCTGAAGCCCGGCGACCTCGTCCAGAGTTTTTTCGGCTGGCGAGAGGGCTTCAATGCATCAGCAAGCGAGGTCCGGAAACTGGAGACGAACGGGCTTCCCCCGGAGGCTTTTCTCGGCGTCGCCGGCTTGCCGGGTCTCACCGCTTACGTGGGCCTTTTGCGCATCGCCGCCCTGAAAGACGGAGATATTGTCTTGGTATCCGGCGCGGCTGGGGCCGTGGGCTCAATGGCCTGTCAAATTGCCAAACTCAGGGGTCACAAGGTGATCGCCTCCGCCGGCGGAAAGGACAAGATCGCTTTTGTGAAGAACGAGCTCGGGGTCGATGAAACGATTGATTACAAGGCCACAAGCGATCTCACGCAAGCCTTGGCGACGGCAGCGCCCGATGGGATCGACGTTTACTTTGACAATGTCGGAGGCGATCACCTCGATGCGGCTTTGGCGAATACAAAGCCGTTTGGCAGGTTTGTGCTGTGCGGCATGATCTCGCAGTACAACGCCAGCGCCCCAGGCGCGGGCATACGCAACATCGCGCTGGCCGTTGGCCGGAGCTTGCGCTTGCAGAGCTTTAACGTCTCAAATCACTTCGATCTTCAGCCGGCCTTTGCCAGGGATCTCGCCGCCTGGCACGCCGCGGGCAAGCTCAAGTGGCGTCAGACGGTCCTCAATGGGATTGAGCGCGCGCCCGAGGCGTTCCTGGGATTGTTCAGCGGACAGAACATTGGGAAGATGCTTGTCAAGCTGAGCTAGGCGGCCCCAAAAACGAGCGCCACGTCAGCGCTCCGTGCGGCGCTGTTTCCATCGCAGAGACCATGGTGTGCGCGGCCTCGAGATCCGCAAGGATCTTGCGCGCGTACGCCCGCGTCCTTGCAAAGCCGCCGCCACGCAGTTGTTGAAGCCGTGGCACAACTCGCTTGCACACATTTGTGCTCCGCCAGCATAGATGCTTTGCCGCGCGCTCTGTGGCGGTGCGGCAGGACGCATATTAGTGTCGTTGTCAGTCGTGACGGAAGCGCCGCATCGTCGGCGGCGCGTGGTCCGGATCGCCTTGACCTTGCGGGAGCTAGCAATGAAATTCGGCATCTTCTACGAACACCAAATTCCGCGGCCTTGGACGGCGCGCAGCGAATACGATCATTTCCAGAACGCATTGACGCAGATCGAACTCGCCGACCGTCTCGGCTATGACTATGCGTGGCAGGTCGAGCATCATTTTCTCGAGGAATATTCCCACGGTTCGGCGCCATCGTCGTTTCTGTCGGCGGCCAGCCAGCGCACCAAGAACATCCGGCTCGGTCACGGCGTTTTCCAGCTCACCACCAATCATCCGATCCGCATCGCCGAGATGACCGCCACGCTCGATTTGTTGTCGGGCGGCCGGGTCGAACTCGGCACCGGCGAGGGCGTCGGGCCGACCGAGCTGCATCCGTTCGGTGCCCGCGTTCGCAACAAGCGCGAGATGTGGGAAGAGGGCCTGCAGGCGCTGATCCCCTGCTTCACCAAGACTGACTGGGAATTCCACGGCAAGTATTTCGACTTTCCACGCCGCAACGTGCTGCCGAAACCGTTACAGCTGCCGCACCCGCCGCTTTGGCGTGCGTGCTCGAACCTCGCGAATATCGAGATCGCCGCGCGCCGCGGGGTTGGCGCTCTAGGCTTTCAGTTCGCGACGCCGGAGGGCGCACGCGCCTGGGTCAATCGTTACTATGACCTGATCGCCCGAGGCGAAATCGAGAAGCTGACCGACTATCAGACCAACGCCAACATCGCCGTGGTGTCAGGCTTCATGTGTGCGGCGACCGACGAGGAGGCGCGGGCGAAGGCCGACGGCTGGACGTTCTTCATCTTCTGCCTGGAATACAATTCGAGCCACAACTACGAGCCCGGCACGGTCGACCTGTGGAGCGAATATCAGGCATGGCGCAACACCGAGAAGGCCCAGCTTGCGTTCAAGACCGGCCTGATCGGATCGCCCGAGACCATCCGCAAGAAGCTGCGCCAGTTTGCCGACGCCCACGTCGATCAGATCATCCTGTTGAACCAGTCCGGAAAGACTTCGCACACCGACATCTGCGAGAGCCTTGAACTGTTCGCCCGCGAGGTCATGCCGGAGTTTCACGCTCTTGAACCGGCACACCAGGCGTGGAAGCAGGATGTGCTGAACCGCAAGATCGTGCTCGAGCAATTTGACACCACCGGCCACGAAAAGTCGGTGGTCCGGGCAAATAATCCCGACGTGGTGCGCGCCTCGGTCGATACGCTCCGCGAGCGCGCCAGTGCAAAGGCGTGACCCGGCCGCCGGGCTCGCGTCGGCGGCATTGAAGGCAGATCGTCAAGGCAGCGATCATGAAAATCTCTCCCCTCGGTGCCCTGGGTCCGGTGAGCCGTCTTACCCTGGGCGGTGGCGGCATCGGCCAGGTCTGGGGCGAGGTCAGCCGTGACGAGGCCGCCGCGACCCTCAAAGCCGCTCTCGACGGCGGGATCAACGTCCTCGATACCGCCCCGATGTACGGCGATTGCGAACGGCTGATCGGCGACACCTTCGCCGGCGTGCTCCCGGCCGGTGTGAAGATCACGACGAAGTGCGCCCTCGGCTCACCTCCGTCCGGACAGGTAGCCGAGCGCCTGCGGGCCTCGCTGGAGGCCAGCCTCACGGCGATGCGGCTGGCCCGCGTCGACGTCTTCTTCCTGCACACCTCCATCGCTGCCGACGATTATGCCTACGCGCATGGCGACGCCCGCAGGGACGCGATGTCCACCCGCTGGTCGCTTTATGTCGAGGAGGTGGTTCCTGCGTTCGAGCGGCTGCAAGCTGAAGGCCGGATCGGCTGCTGGGGCATCACAGGGATCGGCGTGCCCGACGCCGTGCTCAAGGCCATCGCGCGCGATCCCAAGCCCGCCGTGGTTCAGGCGATCACGAATTTGCTCGACAGCGCCGGGGCAATCCGCCGGTTCGCCGAGCCGCCTCGTCCTCGGCAGATCATCGCAGCAGCCTGCTCACGTGGCATCGGCGTGTTCGGGATCCGCGCCGTCCAGGCCGGCGCGCTCACCCGCGCCGTGGACCGGCCGCTCCCGCCCGACCATGCCGACGCGCGCGACTACGCGCGCGCCGCCCCCTACCGCGCCCTATGCGCCACCTGGGGTGACGACCCGGCGATCATCGCGCATCGCTATGCGCTCGGCATGGACGGCGTCGACAGCCTGATCCTCGGCGTCAAGAACCGCGCCGAACTCGCCGACGCCCTGGCGGCCGAGGCGGCGGGACCGCTGGAGGCTGCCCAGGTGACGGCCATCGATCAGCTGGGGCTGGCACAATGAAGGCATCGTTGTCACCGGCAAAGCGAGCGAGCTATTCATGACGTACGTTACAACAGAGCGCCACGGTCAAGCACAGATCATATGCTATGCCAACGCGCCGCGTGGCTTTCTCTGCCGCGCCGGGTGCCGCGAACTGCTCCAGGCGTTCGAAGACTGTGCCAGAGATCCAGACCTGCGGGTCATTGTCTTCACTGGCGGCAGCGCTACGGAGTTCATCCGTCACTTTGACATTGCCGAAATCATTTCTGCGGGCGAGGCGATAGCCTCCGGGCGAGTGGGCGCAGAGGTGTTCGAGGGCGGCCCGTTTGCGGCGTTGCTCAATGGCATCGCGCGCTCTCCCAAGATCGTCATTGCTGCGATCAACGGGGTTTGCATGGGAGGCGGGCTGGAGCTGGCTCTTGCTTGCGACATCAGGGTCGTTGCGAACAGCGTTACCCAACTCGGACTGCCCGAGACCCGAACCGCGGTTTGCGGCGGCACCCAGCGACTGCCCGGTGTGATCGGCATGGGCCGCGCATTGGACATGATCCGCCGCGGCACGATCGTCGATGCCAGGCGCGCCATCCAGATCGGGTTGGTGAACGAAGGCGCCGACGACGCGCTCGCACGTGCACTCGAGATCGCCGGCGAACTGGAGCTGATGCTGCCGGATGTGCTCGCCACCGCCAAAGCCTGCACTCGCCATCAGACCGAAGCGGCCCTCGCGGAAGGCTATGCTCGCGAACGAAAGGCTTTCGCGCAACTGCTCAAGGATGGTCAGGCGCTTGACGTGCTGCGGGCCTTCCACGCACAAGGGGACGACATCGCCACCTTCAAGCCCCCGGCGATCGCATAGGCTCGCTGCAGTACAATTTGTTGCTGACGATCCTGCAACGGAGACTTCCCATGTCCGCACTTTACTCCACCGAAGCCCGCGCCGTCGGCGGCCGTGCCGGCCGCGTCGAGACTCCGGACGGCCTGCTGTCCGTCGACCTCGCGCTGCCCAAAGAGATGGGCGGCCGCGGCTGCGCCACGAACCCGGAACAGCTGTTCGCCGCCGGCTACGCCGCCTGCTTCGAGAACGCCGTCCGCTTCATTGCCGGCCAGCAGAAGATCCCGCTCAAAGGTGCAGCGGTGACCGCCCGTGTCTCGCTGTACCGGCGCGCGGAGGGCGGCTTCCAGCTCGGCGTCAACCTCGACGTCGAGACCGAGGGCCTCGACCAGGCCGCCGCGGAGGCGTTGGTCGCCGCCGCTCACAACGTCTGCCCCTATTCGAACGCCACGCGCGGCAATATCGATGTGGGGATCGCCGTCAGGGCCTCATGATCGCACCACCGACACTCGATCATTTGTGAGCGCTCGACTGAGTTCAGAACGGAATTGCAACGGCGCAAAGAGATCGCAAAGAGTTAGGTGGTTTCGACGTGAACAGAGTGAGAAGTGATCACACGTGGCTTCAATTTGTTCAATGACTTAGCGGCGGGCAACAGCGTTCGGGACGCGGTGTTTACGGGCTGGCTTAAATTTTTTGCCCCCACCGCGAATCCACGCGGGTTCAGAAATCGCCCATTTGATTCTCGGTGCTTCTTTGGGCAGCGAACCAGAATCGTAACGATCCGTCCCGCGACAATCATCGGCGCAGCTAGCGCAAGCTCACTTCAGAGCTCCAGTCAGCCTTGGCCCCACACGAACGCTGACCTGGCTTCAGCCTTCGCTCGGCGGCGGCAACTCGAACCGATGAGGAAAGCCAGTCTGTTGCAATCACGAATTATGTCCAGCAAGCAGGGGCAGTAAGGACTGCGCAATGGTGAGGACTGCGCGGATGATGACCCGCATTGCCCTCCATGGTCACGAAGCATATGATCATAATCATACGATCCCGCGCCGCTCAGTGTTACAATATATAAGGTGAGCGCCTCCGGCGCGACCGATGCTATGCAACGGAGTTCACGACAATGCGACGGGAATGGCTGCTTTCATTTGGCGCCGTAGCGCTCGCATTTTTGGGCTCCCAGCATCACAACCTTATGATGTTGCTGTTTGCGCTCGGTCTCGGCGATGCGGGAATGAGCGCCATGACCGCGATTCCGCTGGTTCGCACCTCAATGTTAGTCTTGTCCTTGGTGATGGCCGCGGTGGTCGGCTATCAGATTTCCAGGCCGAGCCGTCCCACGGCGACGCGCCTCATTGGCGCGCTCTCCATTCTCTTCACGCTCGGCCTTGCGGGATGGTCCGTCCTGCGCTTTGGCCTGTGAGAACTCCCGCCATGGAGAAGCCATTCCAGAAGGACCTCAGCCATCTTAGCTGGGACGAGGTCTATGAGCGGCAGGCGCTGCGGGCCGAGCTCGCCACCGATTGGCTCGAGGCGCTTCGCCTTAAGTCCGGCGACCGAGTGCTCGAAATTGGTGCGGGTCCCGGCTATGTTAGCTTTATTCTCGCCGATCGTGTGGGACCAACGGGCATCGTTTACGCGCTGGACCGTTCTGTTGACGCTCTCGCTTACCTTGAGCGCCTGCAGACCGGGCGCGGGGTCGAGCAGAATTCGGCGGATGGTCGCGGACGCGGCCGCGCTGGAGCCTTCCAGCGTGCATGCGGACTCCGCCCTAATCACGATGGTCCTGCATCACGCCGATGATCCGGCCGGGATCCTGCGCAATGTGGGCCGATGTGTACCGCTCGGCGCGCCGATAGTAATCGGCGAATTCCATCCAGAGGGTCCGTGTAAGAGCGGGCCGCCGCGCGAGCACCGGCTGGCGCCAGAGAGGATTCAAGGATGGTGTGAGCAAGCCGGCCTGGCGGTGGTCGGTTATCGGCGGCAAACGAGGGAACATTACGCGCTGTTTGCACAGCGCGGCCCCGACGTTAGCCGAGACTAGCCTCCACGGCAGGCGGCCGGTCGACCGCGTCGGCGTCAAGCCTTCCGTCGCGTAACCGGAAGATGTGATCGAACCGATCGAGTATCATCTCGTCATGCGTGACACAGATGATTGCAGCGCTTTGGTCGACCGCGATCCGTCGCAACAAATCCATCACAATTCTGGCGCGCGCCGAATCGAGCGGCGCGGTCGGCTCGTCCGCGAGAATAATGCGCGGCCGGTTTGCAAGCGCGCGGGCAATCGCCACGCGTTGCGCTTCGCCGCCCGAGAGTTGCGCAGGCATCGCGTGCTTGCGGTGGCCGACTTCCAGATAGTCGAGCAGTTCGACGGCGCGCGCGTGCGCTGCCGTTGCGCTAAATCCGGCAAGATGAAGTACCATGGCGACGTTGTCGGTGGCGTCGAGAAACGGCAGCAGATTGGGGTATTGAAAGATGAAGCCGATCTTGTCGAGCCGAAGCCGGCGCAGATCGGATTTGAGCCAGCGATCGTCATAGACTATCTCGCTGTCGAGCGTGATGCGGCCGCTGCTTGGCTCTAGAATGCAGGCGATGCAGTTGAGCAGCGTCGTCTTGCCGGAGCCGCTCGGGCCCATCAGCCCAACAACCTGGCCTGGGTAGACCTCCATATTGATGTCGACTGAGGGCGTCGACGCGCGCACTCCCTGACCGAAATGCTTCGAAAGATGTTCGGTGCGATACAAGCGCTCGTCTGTCGGGTTCTGCCATCGTCCTACCCCGATGTCGCCAGCGCTTCCGCTGGATCGATTTTGAGAGCAAGCCGAATACCGAGGGTGCTGGCGGCAAGGCAGACGACGACCGTGATTGCGAATACGATGGCAACGCTCGCGGGATCGAGCACAAGCCGTCGCGGAAAGTAAGGCTGAAAGATCAGGACAAGCGCGAGCCCGGCGAAATACCCAAATATTCCCATCGACAGCGCCTGCTGAATGATAAGGCCGATGATGGTTCGATCCGGCGCACCGACAAATTTAAGCGTAGCGATCGAGCGCACCTTATCCATGGTCAGCGTGTAGACAATCAACGCGATGATGACCGCCGATACGATGATCAGCAACACCATGATCAGACGTTGCTGGTTGCGTGCTTTCTCGATGACGAACTTGCTCAGCAAGGTTTCCTGCTGGTCTTGGGTGAGGGTCGTGAGATGTTTCCATCGTGAGAGTGCGGTCGCGACCTCCGTAGATCGGAACATAGGGCGACACCTTGGCGATAACTGCATTGATCTGATCGTTGCCTTGGGAGGACCCACCGCGTGCGACCTCGCGTCGCTCTGCGGGAGGAGCGAGCTCGAACTGCAGCGCTTGCGCGTCGCGCAAGCGTGATGTAGGCCACGGGGTCGCCGGAGGCCGTGATCTCATTGCGCATCAGGCCAACGACGGTGAACTTGTGCCCGTGCGTGCCCAATGGCACTTCCTGGCCGAGCGACAGGCCGGCGGAACGATCGACGATCATTTCATAATGGCTGCGCATGAGGTCGCGTCCGGCCGATAGCTGCCGAGGTCCGCCGGGCCGACCCGGCTCGAAGCCGATGAGAAACATGCGAAGCGGCTGGCCGTTCAGCTGGGTTTGCACAGATTGGTAGGTAACGGAGCCCGCGCGTTGCACGCCATAAACCCGACTGACCAGTTCCCGCGTATCGCCGGGGATGCGTGACGACTCGGCAAACGGTCCATTGGTGCCGGCTTCAACGACCCAGAGATCCGCGTTTGCCGCACGTGCCTGTCGCAGCGCATCATCGATCAGGCCGCCGTACACGCCGGTAATCACGATCACGATGCCGAGCAGCAGGCTCAATCCGAAGTTGGTCAGCACGAAGCGCAACAGATTGTGCTTGATATCCCGGTAGGCCAGATTCATGAACCTTGATCTCCGGCGGTCTTGGCCGCGCCTTCTCGGCGATCTTGGCGGCGCGGCCGACGCGCAAGCCGGTGCGCAGCTGCGTCAGCACCGTGGCGTTATCAGGCACGCCGCCAGTGATTTCATAACGTCCATCGAGCAATCGATGTCCCAGCGTCACCTCGTTGCTGCTGGAGGTGCCCATCCTTGACCGTCCACACGGTTCCGCGATTCTTGCCAAGCCCCTCGATTGCCGCCTCCGGCACCAACAGGGCCTGCGGCAGCCGCACCGTTGTGACGTAGACTTCGGCCTGTTCGCCGAGATTGAAATTGTCAGGCAGCCGGTCGAACGCGACCTCGATGCGGCGTTCCTCATTGACGCGATCGCTTTCGGGCTCGATGCGGGCGACCTGCCCGCGATAGCGTTGGCCCGGACGGGACCTTAGAACGATCTCGGCCGGCTCGCCGACCTTGACTTCTCCGGCCTTGCTCTCATCGACATAAGCGAGCACCCAAACCTGCTGCGGATCGATCAGCGTGAAGACGGCTCTCCCGCCGCCAGAGCCGAGCCCAGCTCCTTTTGCCGCGCGATGACCATGGCGTCATATGGCGATGTCAGAGTGTGAAAATCCAGTGTGGCGGTTTCCTGCGCCTGTTGCGCCGTGGCGTCGCTGATTGCGGCCTTCGCTACCGCCACGTCGCTTTTGGCCAGGTTTACATCGGCCAGCGTCGCGTCCTGCGCGGCCTGTGCCGTCTCCGCCTGTCTCGATCGAGGCCGAGTTACTTTGAACCAGCTTTTGTCGGCGCTCGTTGATGCTCTTGGCATTCGCGTAATTCACCTCGGCCTTTTCGACGCTGGCGGTCGCCTTTTGCAGATTGGCGTTGGCCTGCTCTATCGCTGCTTGGGTTCTGGCGACACGCGCACGCTGTTCGCGATCGTCAAGGCGGGCAAGCATCGCGCCTTTCGCGACGCGGTCGCCAACATCGGCGCTGAAGATCGACCAGCACGCCAGATACTTTGAATCCAACTTTTGATGTGACGCGCGCTTCGACAGTTCCGAGGCCGAAAACCTCAACTGGCACATCGCGCTCAATCTGCGCGACTTGCACATTGACCGGACGGAAGAACACTGCCCACGCAGCTGCCCCGGCGGCGATGACCACCGCGACAGTGATGGCGATTAAAAGGATGTGCTTGCGGCTCATGAGAGGGCGTCTCTCGATCGCGCGTCTTTTTGAACCTGGCGCAGTACAGCTTTTCAATGCGCCTCGGGTAGATCGAGCATCTTGATTCAGATCAAGCCGCAAATACCCCGCCGCAACAGAATGACCTTATGGCTATCCCTGACCAAAGCATTCGATGCTTCGGAGCGACACGGTGACGGCGAAGCAGGCGGCGCGCAAATCCACCTGGTTTCGCCGTGTCGCCGCGCTCTTGCTCCTGCTCGCCATCGCGCCAACGTTGCTATTCGGATTGCGCACCTACGGCTCGTTCGTGCTTGCTGCGTTCGGCCTACGAAGCGGGCGCGCCAATGACCAGCAGCATCCGACCTTGGATGACGCTTGACTACGTCGCCGCCGTGTATCGCGTGCCCAGTGCAACGCTGATAGAAAAGCTTGGATTACCACCGCGCACGGACCCGGCCACGAGCCTGAGGACGCTTGCCGCGCCCGCGGGCCTCTCGCTCCTCCCAGTATGTCGAGCATGTCCAACGCGTCATCGCAGACCTCGTGCCCGATGTCAGATCGGATCATAGGAACGGGACCGGCTGGTTCGGCACGATCGGTGATCAGGTTCTCACTGCATTGATAGTGTACGGATATCCGGTCCTTGGCTTGATCCTTTTGCTTTGTGCGATTGGGCTGCCTTTGCCGGATGGAGTGGCAACCACCGTGGCCGGCTCGTTGATTGCTCAGGGCCGCATGGATTGGCTGTTGACTGGAACGATAGCGGTGGTCGCTTCGATCCTCGGCGACGCGGTGGGTTACGGTCTCGGGCGCCTGCTCAGTCGGGAGATTCTGGATCGCCACGGACGATGGTTGGGATACACGCCAGCGCGGCGCGGTCGCGCGTTCAATCGCTCTTCAACGAATGGGGCGCGCTAACGGTGTTCATAACCCGCACCTTCATGTCGTATCTTGCTCCGGTGGCAAGCTTGGTTGCGGGTATGAGCCAATATCGCCTGTCGAAATTCTTGGTGATAGCGTTTGTCGGTCGATTGTTATGGACCGCGGCCTATCTGGGCTTCGGTTATGAAATCGGCGCTGATTGGGAAGCGGCTACAAGTTTTCTGACCAACTTCAGCGCCCTCATTTTATGTCTGATACTGCTCGTCATGACCGGCGTTGTAGCATCGGGTAAATACATCAAGACGTGACGCCGCAGTTGCAACAGGAAGCATCGCCGATATGGCGCAACCGTCGATAACCGCAGCGTCCGAGCTTGGCCCGCAGGATGTGATTCCGGCTGGTCTCACGACTGCCGAAGCAAGCCGCCGGCAGCGTGAATTCGGCTCCAATACTGTTTCCGAAAAGGAAGCGCCGGCATGGCGGCTTTATCTCGCCAAGTTCTGGTCGCCAATACCCTGGCTGCTCGAGGCCGCGATCGTTCTTCAGATCGGATCGGGCAAATATGTCGAAGCGGCTATTGTCGGTGGCCTGCTACTGTTCAATGCAACACTGGGCTTTATCCAGGAAGGCCGCGCCGGCGCGGTCCTTGCCGCCCTGAAGAAGAGGCTCGCGCCTACCGCGCTCGTCCGTCGCGACAGCAAATGGATCAGGCTTCCGGCAGCGGACGTCGTTCCCGGGGACGTCATCAGACTTGCACTTGGTGCGGTGGTTCCTGCGGACGCACGTTTGCTCTCGGGATCGGCGATGGTCGATCAATCGATGCTGACCGGGGAGTCGGTCCCGATCGATGCCGAGCCCGGGGGTCAGGTGTATTCGGGTGCACTGGTGCGGCGCGGGCAAGCGGTCGCAGAGGTCACGGCAACCGGCTCGAAGACCTATTTTGGACGTGGCGCCGAACTGGTCCGCATGGCCCACTCCGCCAGCACCGAACAGGCGGCCGTGTTTGCGGTGACACGCAACCTGATGATCGTGAATGGGGCGGTCGGAGTTCTTATCATCGTCTACGCCTACGTCCTGGCACTGCCATTGGGTGATCTGACCGGTCTTGCCCTAACGGCCCTGCTGGCGACCATCCCGGTGGCGCTGCCAGCAACCTTCACGCTGTCGGCGGCATTGAGCGCGCAGATTCTTGCACAACGCGGCGTTCTTCTCACGCGACTGTCGGCCGCACATGAGGCCGCCGCCATGGATATCCTGTGTACGGACAAGACGGGCACGCTAACCCGCAATGCGCTGGAGGTCGTGGGAGTCACTGCGCTGCCAGGATTTGATCGCGCGCGGGTGCTGCAGCTCGCAGGGCTTGCAAGCTCTGAGGCGGACGAGGACCCGATTGATGCCGCCGTTCGCGCAGTTGCGACGCGAGAAGGCCGGCAATGAACGTCTCCTACGTTATGTTCCTTTTGACCCAACAACCAAGACATCCGAGGCCTTCGTTGTCGATCGCGAGGGAAACGAGCTCCGAATCATCAAGGGCGCATTCGAGGCCATTTCCAAGATGGCGGAATTGCCCGCGGATGCGAGGCACTTGGTCGACGAGTGGGCGGAGAAGGGCCATCGGGTGTTGGCGGTGGCGGTGGGCTCGCCAACCTTGCTCCGTCTCGCGGGTCTCGTTGCGATCAGCGATCCGCCACGCGACGATTCCTCGACCCTCATAAGCGCGCTGCGCGCCATGAATGTCCGCACTGTGATGGTGACCGGAGACTCGGCCGTGACTGCGGTCGCGATCGCGCGCATGGTCGGCATCGACGGCGGCGTTTGCCCCCCTGAGCGCATTTCCGACGATCTGAGTACGAACGAATTCGGTGTGTTTGCGCGCATCGTTCCAGAGGAAAAATATCGCCTGGTGAAGACCTTGCAGAGCCACGGTCACGTCGTTGGCATGTGCGGCGACGGCGTGAACGATGCGCCGGCTCTGCGCCAGGCACAAATTGGGATCGCCGTTTCCTCTGCAACGGATGTTGCGAAAGCCGCCGCCGGCATGGTTCTGACGGAGTCCGGTCTCGCCGGCGTGGTACTTGCCGTCCGCGAAGGGCGGATCGGATTCCAACGGCTGCTCACCTACGCCTTCAACATGCTGGTCAAAAAGGTCGAGATTGTCCTCTTCCTCGCGATCGGGCTTGGCATCACCGGCCATGCCATCCTTACTCCGGCGCTCATGGTCTTGATGCTATTGACCAATGACCTCCTGGCTATGTCACTGACCACTGACCGCGCCAGCCCCGCCCCTTTGCCAAGCATCTGGCGCATGCGCAATATCACGCTCGCAGCACTCGCACTTGGCGTGTGCAAGCTCTGCTTTTCAACGGCGATTTTGGCAATCGGAATTTCCCAGTTTGGGTTTAAGTCGGGAGAGCTGCAGACGCTGGCTTTCGTCACACTCATATTCGGAAGCCAGACCCTTTTGTACGTCGTGCGCGAACGGCGGCGCATGTGGAGTTCAAAGCCCAGTAATTGGGTGTTGGCGGCATCGGCAGCCGACATTGTCATTGTCTCGACGCTCGCGTGGTCGGGGACTTTGATGGCACCGCTGCCGTGGCCCGCCATGGCGATTGTGTTCATCGCTGCTATAGGATTCGGGCTCGTTCTCGATCAGGTCAAACTGCTGGTGCTGACCGCTTTTAAAGTTGAGTAGGTCGTAGAGGCCGATTGTCCTGCGGCATTGGGTGGGTGTCCTGATGGCACTTTGAGAGGTCGAGCAACATGACTCAGATCGGCGAAATCGCTCGTTCCGACAAACCGTGGTGGTCTCGAATCCAGAGAGCATGGTGGGTAGTCGCAATCGTTGCGGTGTTGGTGATGATCGGCATCGCCGTCTTTGAGAAGGTCATTGAGCCGGCACCGATGTCATACGGCGCGTTTCTCGATCAGCTCGATGCGGGCAATGTAGCAAGCGTCACGTTTCAGGGAACGGTAATCGATGGACGCTTCAAGCGCCCCTTGGATACCGCGATGCCGACCGGTACGGCGCAGCGTGATAACTTCATTAGCCGTACCCCCGATTTTGGAGATCCCGGGCTGATATCGCAGCTGCGCAAGCAAAGCGTCACGATTGACGTCGGCGTGCCGTCACAGTGGGCGTCTCTGTTCGCACGCCTGCCTTGGCCGATGCTTCTGTTCATTGGTGCTGGGCTGATCGCTGGCTTGTTCAGGCTTGTGCGCGGAGGAAAATTAGCATCGACCTCTTCCATGTCAGCGCAACCGATGCAGAGGATGATGGGATTCATATCGGGCTTCTTTGGAAAAAAGGACGCAAGCTGACGGCTCATCCGTAGGCGAGGGCGATGAGACAAGGCGCCATGAGCAGCGCTCTTGCTAAGGATAGTGCGCAAGCCCGTCGCGCTGGCCACTCCAATGTTCGAGATCGACTTCTTGGTACGATCTCAGTTCCAATCTCATAGGAACAAGAGCTGCATGCCCGCTGCACCAAGAATGATGGAGAGCATGTACCGCGTGGCCGTATGCGATAGCCAGCGCAGCCCAATGCTGGTACCGACCATCGCTCCTGCAAGCGCCGCCAAGGCGTAAAGCCAAGTGCTCGGTGACGGCATCTGTCCCGAATATATCGCACCCGCCAACCCAACGGCAGAATTAGCTAGAATGAACGGCGCAGAAAGGGCCGCAGTTTGCTTAGGGGACGCCCAATGCAATGCGATCAAAACAGGTGCGAGAAAGACGCCGCCGCCAACCCCGGTGAGGCCAGATACAAAACCAACGCTCGCCCCTACCACAATTGCACCCCAGAGCGGGGTCTGTCGATCCGGTTCGCTGTGGCGCGCTCGGCGAACGATCAGAATGGTGGCTGCCAGCAAAAGGGCGACGCCCGTGACGGCGTGGTAGCTGCGCTCGTTGAGCACGATGAATCCACCGATGAGCGCGGTCGGCAGTGAGGCAAACAGCAGCGGCCTGAGCTTGACCCAATCGACGTGGTTTCCTCTATGGAAGAGCCAACTTGAGTAAGTGGCAGCCACGATGTTGAGTAGTAATGCCGTCGGGCGCATTTCGCTGGCGGGGAATGAGGCGAGCGCCATGACCGCCAGGAACGCCGTTCCGCCTGCTTGGCCTACGGTCGCATAGAGCAGCGAGACGATACCGAAAAGCAATGCAAGCAAGGTTATATCGCCTCTCTCGTGTGGCCGTTGACGCAGCTCAATAGCCGCGCAACGTTGACATGATGGCCTTCGCAAGCGCTTCAGGGCTAGGCCAATTGTCGGTTGGTCAGCTTGGAAGTCGTCATATGGAGTTCACCATGAGACGGCTGGCATCGTATGCGTTGCTGGGATTGATAATCACGGTTTTTACCTCCAGCTCTTGTTTGGCTTGGGGAGCCTTGGGTCACAGGACGGTCGCGGAGATAGCGGCCCGTTATCTCTCCCAGACGACGGCTGCCCAGGTCCAAGCCTTGCTGGATGGCAGCCCGGTAGCGAAGGCAATGGCAGATGTCGCGATCTGGGCGGATGAGACTGAGACGGCAGAATCCTACCCGTGGCACACGGTCGATATCCCGCCTGATGGCATCCGATATGACCGTGCACGAGACTGCAAGAACGACGATTGCATCGTCGAGAGGATCAAACAATTTTCCCAGATCGTTGGGGATGCGCGGGCAGCAAAGGCGCAGCGGATCGAGGCCCTGAAATACCTGATCCATTTTGTGGGCGATGTTCACATGCCGCTCCACGCCTATGCGCCTCTAAATCACCCGAAAGGAACCTGGGTCAGAATCGGTAAGAGGACCGAGAAGCTGCATCTGTGGTGGGACAACGAATTCGTGGAGGAACTCGGCTCAGACCCGAGCGATCTCGCCAATATACTGGTCGCCGAGATCACCGCAGATCAATTGAAGGCGTGGAGTAGCGGCACGGCGGAAGATTGGGCAAACGAGTCGTTCAACATGGCACGCGAATTCGTCGCTAGGCATAACCTGACCAGCATTGTGCGCGCCGGTGACAATTCTGAGGATACGCCGATCGTGCTTCCGACGTCGGTTATCGATGAAGTCAAACGCATCATCGGCCATCGCCTGAAGATGGCCGGTGTCCGGTTGGCTTGGCTCCTGAATCGCGCGTTTGAAAGATAGCGGTTCGACCCGTTCAGCGGATTAATTTGTGCCGAGCTACTTCGCCGACAAGGCTTGCGGCGGTCCGGAATCCGCGGGCGCAACGACAAAGAGCGGCGCGATTGCGCGGCGGCGAAGCGAAGCCAGCCCGTAACTCGACTGGATTGCACGCAGCAGCGAGTAGTGATCGCCCGGCGTGGGGTCCATTCCCGGCGTGATTCCGGCGCCCACGACAATCGTCGGCACACGATCATCGTCGTGTCCAGCATCCTCGTCAAACGTGAGGATGAATAGGCTGTTGTGGCGTTTAGCCCAATTTATGTAAGGACCAAGGTACTTTCTCAGCCACCTGTCACCCTCCTCGATCGTGCCATCATGCATATTGTGCGATAGATTTGGTGTGACAAACGCCACTGTCGGAAGTTGATCAAAATTCTTGGGGAAGAAATTGAAGTCTTCAGCGCGATGCCGAGAACTTGCAAAGCTCTCCCACGGCTTATGCTTTCGCTCAGAGCCATGTTCCCCAAACCCGGCAAAACTTAACCCGGCGCTCTCAAGTTGGTCTGCGAGAGTGGGCGCTGAAATCGCATGCGCCTCGTCATCTTCGATGCCATGCGTTGAGCCAGAAAACAGCGCGAGATAGTTGATCTGACTTGGTCTGCCGATCCCATGAAAATTTGTGAAGAGCAGACCTTCGGACGCGAGCGTGTTGATAAAAGGCGCCCTTGTATTGCCAATGATATCCGAGAAGCCATGGTTCTCCTCAACCAATACGACAATGTGGTCCGGTTGGAAAGCGACCGCCTCAGCTAAGGGCGACGTCCCGAGCGTCGAGATGAGTGCGGCAAGGAGTGCTACAAATTTTAGCGCTGGCTTCATCTCAGCGATATTGTCCGCGAGTCGTTTGCATCAAGAGAAATCGCGAAGTGGCGCGCATCTCCAGCCAGTCGCGGTGCCACGGTTGGCGCATCGACCACCTTTTTGATTGCCGTTAGCCAGCATCATGGTTTCATCGCAAAAATGTCATCGAAGCCGGTAGCTCGAATGACACGCGACGCAATTCTGGGTTACCTGAGACAGCGCAGCCATCGAGGCAGCGCGATCGTTGGTCATAGCCACTTTTGAGAATTCGCTCGCAGCCGTGTGCATTGATAGTCCAATGCCGCGCATTGGCTCTGGCATGTAAACCCTCATCATCTCGTCCATCGTCATGGGCTTATCCGATTTGTTCGTAGGCGTAGCTGGACGCTCTGATACTTGCGACGCAGGCGTCGGCTTGCAGCCCGCGGCCGATGGAGAGTTGAGGCCGAGGCGCTCCGCAGCGACTTTCGACGCCGCGGCGTAGTCGTCTTTCGCTAGGGCATCGACAAGATCGTTCAGGGTTTGCATGTGGTCGCGCATATTTCCCAAAAAATTAATCTGCATGTCGGGCGGAAATTGCACCATCTCACGCGTATCCTTGGCAGCTGCGCTATGCGCCGCTTGCTGCATCTGACCATGCATTCCAGAATGATTAGGGGTTTGCGCCACCGCGAATGCGGCAGTCGCCAGAATCACGAAGCTCCCGATAAGAGCTCTCGACGACCATGAAGACATTGACTGATCTCTCAGATTAAATTCGTCCTGAGGCTCTTCTACCCCGCCTAGCCGTGTCCTCATATGATCTTGATCATACGGTCGGCTTTAAGAGGCGGATGACACGCGTATGCCAATCGATTTCGCGATCTGCGGCCATTTTCTGGAGCGTCCGGTAAGGCGCCCCATGCGCGAGTGCAAGTTCGGCTCTGAGTTCCTTAAAGGTGCCGGCCAGCGTGACAGTACGGCCCTCGGCGCCAGCGTCAGCCCCCAATCAAGCTTTTCCTGCACCAATAGCGATCCTGCGATCGTGACCGCGACACCGCTTGGCATGCAAGCCCTAATGCGTCGAAGTGAGTTCATTCGACATCTACCGCGTTGCTGCGCTGCGCCTCTGGACTCTTGAAGAGGTCCAGAGGCGGCGTTTGGTCCTCTGGCGCGTGCACATCCTCGCGCCAGTCGGCCGTCGCCGATCTCATCGCGGGAACGGCGGACCGCCCATGCCAGCGCTGTGCATGGTGCCAGGACCGAACGCTAGTCCCGGGAGGGTCTGCTGTGCCTTGGCCTTCTGTGTATCGTCGAGCGTCGCAAGAAGTTCGTTCGCAGCCGCTTTCACGGTCTCGAATTGCTTCTGTCCCTGCTCTCGGATCTTGGTCATGAACACAAAGCGGTCCTGTGGGCTCAGCTTGCTGACTGCATCAGGATCGACGCCCTCACGAGCTGCCTTCATCGTGGTGCCCGCATCCTGGATTGTCTTCGCATATTTGGTCCACGCCGGCTCTTGGGTTGCTGTGATGCCGAGTTCCTTCTTTAGCGTCTCGATCTGCACTTGGTTGGCAAATATTGCGCCAGGCGCTCCACTCATCATCCCCGGGCCCATTCCGGAATGCATTCCTGAACCCATGTGCTGCATCATCATGCCTGGGCCCATACCGCCGTGACCCATGCCTCGCATGAACGGGGGCCCAAAGCCGCCGGGACCTGTTGCTTGTGCCAAAGCCCATCCGCCGACGAGCACGGTTGCGGCTGCGATGCTGCCGATCAACAAGACTTTCTTCTTCATAATTGTCTCCAATGCCTAGGCAACAGAGAGGTCCGTTGCTGGTGCACATTGGCAACCGCAGATTTGACCCAAGTATTTCAGAAACCGCATTTTGTGTGACAAAGTCTGTCAACCACCACATTTGCGGCAATTCGTTACACTTTCCGTGAAACGACTGTGAGCCCCTCGTCTATATTCCACCCATGCAAAGCGGGGCACACATTCTGATCGTCGACGATCACCGCGAGATTCGCGATCTGGTCTCGCGCGCTTTGACCAAGGATGGCTTCCGGGTCAGTTCAGCGGCGGATGGCCGCGCGATGCACAAAGTGTTGGCCAACAGCCGGATCGACCTCATCCTTCTCGACCTGATGCTACCGGGCGAGGACGGTCTCTCGCTGTGCCGCGCGCTTCGCAGCGACTTGAACATCCCAATCATAATGCTGACGGCCAAAGGCGACGAGATTGACCGCGTCATCGGCCTGGAGATGGGCGCCGACGACTACCTCGCGAAGCCGTTTGGTAGCCGTGAACTTGTCGCGCGCATCAAGGCGGTGCTGCGGCGCAGCCGGGACAAGGCGGCGGAGCCAAATGCCGCTCACCGTCCCCAGCACTACCATTTTGATCGCTGGCAACTTGACACCAGCACAAGAGAGCTTCTTCGCGATGATGGGGTCACGGTACCGCTAAGCACCGGCGAATATGATCTACTAATCGCCTTCGTAGAGCGCCCACAGCGTGTGCTGAGTCGCGATCAGCTACTTGATCTGGCGCGCGGGCGCGCTACCAACGCCATCGATCGCAGCATCGACACTCAGGTCAGCCGACTTCGCAAGAAGCTCGAACTCGACCCCACGGATCCCAAGATCATCAAGACCGTGTGGGGTGGCGGATACACGTTTACGCCTGCGGTTAAATACGAATGAGCCGATTTCTTCCTCAAAGCCTCTTCGGTCAAACGCTTCTTGCTCTGCTTGTAGGGTTGATAATCTCGCACGCGGCGGGATCCTGGATCTATACCCTGGATCGCGAACAAGCCGTGCGCGCCGTCGGGGGATTTGCCGCTGCACAGCGGATCGCTAATCTGACCCGACTGGTGCAGGAGGCTCCGCGTGAATGGCGAGAGCGCATTGTCGCAAACTTGAGTGACCAGACATTTCGCGTCGCGCTTTCTGCCAAGCTTCCGGCAATGAATCCGGGCGACGATGACCCGCAGGTCACAGATGCGATCAAGGACTTTCTCGTTGATCAGCTTTCCCTCGGGTCGACGCAGCTACCTCGTGTGTCCGCCTCTTGGCCTGCTGGCTCCGAATCCGCATTCGGGAGCATGCACCCAATCATGGGGCGCGGCCCAATGATGCACGGCTTTGGTGCTTTCGGTCCTTTCGGAGGCTTCCGTGATTTGAAAGTCGCTGTTCCACTATCGGATGGTCAATGGCTTTCCTTCGTTACCGCGCTGCCCCAGGGAGGACCAGCCGTTTCGAGGCAATTCCTTTTTTCGATGGCGCTTATGGCAATCATTATTCTCGCCGTTTCGATATGGGTCGTTCGGCGGGTGACAGCGCCGCTCGCCTCGCTCTCGGCTGCAGCTAAAATGCTCGGCAATGATTTGAATGCTCCGCCGATGGCCGAGACCGGCACAATTGAAATGCGGCAGGCGTCGCGGGCGTTCAACACGATGCAGGCGCGTCTGCGCAGCCTCATCGAAAATCGAACGCGTATGCTTGCAGCTATCTCGCATGACCTGCGCACACCTCTAACTCTCTTGCGGCTTCGCGCGGAGCATGTCGAAGATGCTCCAGAGCGCGAAAAGATGCTGGCCAACGTTGCCGAAATGGATTCCATGTTAACTGCAACGCTGGAATTCGCCCGTGACGAAGCAATGGCAGAGCCGCGTCGCCGAACTGATCTCACCGCGCTCCTTGCCAGCGTGGTCGATGACATGGCCGATACCGGACTTCCGGTTGCCATGGAGCCGGCACCGCCCATTCTCTGCGAATGCCAACCGGCTGCCTTAAAGCGCGCGCTCATCAATCTGATCGACAACGCCGTGAAGTACGGCAAGCGGGCGCACGCTACGATTCGCTCGACACCGCAGGCGGTCGAGATCATGGTCGCTGATGAAGGGCCTGGAATTCCCGAAGACGAACTGGTCCAGGTGTTTCAACCGTTCTACCGCGTGGAGGGCTCTAGGAACCGCGAAACTGGTGGGATCGGTCTCGGGCTGGCGATCGCACTGTCAATCGTCCAGGCGCATGGGGGCAAGCTTACGCTCTCAAACCAGCCGGAAGGTGGTTTGCGGGCTCGTGTGACTTTGCCAATCTGATCAACATGATCGCATCTAGGACGCAGCATTCCGTTCCCGTACGACGCAGCGAACCGGCATTTACGGATCCGCGCATCGGGCTGGGACCGAACACACTCACAGAACGACTCAAATTGTAATGCTCTGTTGTCCCCATGCTAAACAACATGGGCTCGACAATTTTTCAGAGTTTATTGGTAGGTCGGATCGACGAAGGCGCCATGAGAAGTCGCGACATTCTGGGCTATTTGGCGTTGGCGCTTGGGGCGCTTACGGCCGCGGGCATCCTCTGGTATATTTACTTCGTTCCGTACACGCTCAGGGTAGCCGTTGGTCCGTCCAACACCGAACCAACGGAACTCCTCGCCGCCATGTCCGCGGCGATCGAGCGAGACAATGCGTCAATTCGCCTGGTACTCGTTCCTTACGCAAATCTCGCGGACACGTCCGCCGCACTTGACGCGCGTCAGGCTGATCTCGCTGTCGTGCGCACGGACCTCAGCCTCCCGACCTCCGGTCTGGGCGTGGCGATTGCCCATCAATACATGGCGCTGATACTTTCGCGGCCTCAAGCAAACATCAGACGATTTAGCGATTTGCGCAATCACGCGATCGGCGTCGTCGGCCCGGGAAGCGGAAACATGGCGCTGTTCGAAACGCTAATGTCGGCTTACGAGCTAAAGTCTGGAACCGTTCGCGTTGTTCCGCTGACCTCTCCGGATGAGATTGCCGGAGTGATTGCAAGCGGTCGAATAGACGCAGTGTTCGTCGCAGGTCCACGCGGCGGAAAGCTGATAACACAATCATTTCATGCCTTCAGCGGTGCAACAAAAGGTGCTCCGGTTTTTGTCCCCATAAGCGAAGCTGCGGCGTTAGCGGCCCGCAATCCCGTCTTCGCCGCTGGCGAGATCGCCCCGGGTGAGCTCGAAATCACACCATTGATGCCGCCCAAGGAAGTCCAAACCCTGACCTTTCCTTTGCTGCTCGTTGCCAGCAACCGCCTCGCTTCCAAGGCGGTACAGGAATTTACCAAACAGCTCTTTTCGCTGCGTCATGCACTCCTCGCCCAGAATCCCGAGGCAGGACGTATTGAAAAGTTGTCGACGGACAGAGGCGAGTCTTTCGCCGTGCATCCTGGCGCGGCCACCTACTACGACGCAGAGGAAACGAACCTCCTCAGCGGACTCAGTGATTGGTTCTGGGTGGGAATGCTGGGGCTCGGGGGTATTGGCTCAATGGGTGCGTGGATTCTCAGTCGTCTCTTCCCGCGACGCCGCGAAATGGTCCAAGCCGAATTCGCCGAGCTTCTAGAGTTGATGGAAAAGGCGCGAGCTGCCACTTCCATGACCGAGGTCGAAAACATCGAGCGCGAGATCGACAAGCTCCTTACCGCTACTTCAAAGCTCTTGTTTGACGGGAGTATCGATGACATCCATCAACCAGCCTTTGATCTGATCCTGGCCCGCATCGAAACGGTTCTTGAGGCAAAGCGTCAAGGACTGGCATCTCAGCCCCAGACTTAAATGCCCGTAGAGGAAGAATTCACCAGCACTCAGATGCTAAGATACCGCCACCACGGCGCGAGGCGCGTACCAATCACCGATGAGCGTCGGTTGGGAACCGAACCCACGCGGGCGATTAATATCGCCAGCATGGGACCGTAGCGAGACGTGTCGGCAGCGTATCCGTCTCGACTAGTGTGTGAACGTGCCTTGGGCCATCATCAGGTGGTGTTGCTGATGATGCGACCCTTGCACCATGATACCCATGAAGCCGAGGGCCTTGAGCTTTGCCACTTGCTTCGGATCGGTGCTGAGGACGGTAAGCTTGACCCCGTTAGGCAGGTCCTCCGTTTTCGCGTTCCAGCCGAGCAGGCTGAGCTCGTGAACATGCGCGGGAACCATGCGCTTTATTGCATCAAGGGTGCGGCCCTCGCCGGTCACTGCGATCTCGATGCCATTGTCGAGGCCGCGCTCGGTGGCTTTGGCTCGCATCGTCACCTCGTCCATATCGATCAGGTGCTCGCGTAGCGCCGAAATATTCACCTTCGACCAGTCGGTCGCGGGATCAGCCTCGAGGATACGCACGACTTCCTGGATTGTGCCGAACGCCTCTTGTCCGGGCATGGTGGGCTGACCGGAAGCTTCGGTTCCCGTCATCATCCCGCGTTGGCCCATTCCGCCCTGCATCCCTTGCATCATCTGGGCATGCATCATCTGTCCGTGCATCATCGGGCCGCCCTTCGGCATCGTCTGTTGCTGGCCAGGATCGCCCGCGCCCATTTGCCCGTGCATTTCGGAGTGGTTAGGCATTTGCGCTGCCGCAAAGGCGGTTGCGGTAACGATCGCTACGCCGGCAAGGCCGGCCTTCCATGACCATGACGACATGATCGACCTCTTTCTGTAACGTGCCCTTGCTGTCCAGTTACACCATGACGCGCACCCGTTCCTATGATCCTGATCATATCGACGGCTTCGCCAGCTTGATTTTTCCGTCGAGTCTCTCGATCTCGCCGGAAGCCGCCATGTCCGCAAGCGTCCGGTACAGCGCCTCATGCGTCAGTCCGAGTTCAGTCGCGAGGTCCTTCAGGGTGCCGGCCACCGTGACGGTACGGCCATCTGTGCCGGCATTGAGCATGAGATAGTGCCGGACGCGATCGCGCGCGGAGTGAATGTTGCGTTGTTCAAGGCGCGTGCGCAGGTTCATGACCTGGCGCGCGAGCATCGCGGTGAAGCTTTGGGCTGCTTTGGGATTGCGGTCGAACTCAGCCAGCACGATCGCCTTTGGATAACGGCGAACCACTGCATCGGTCGCGGCGATCGCGTCGCAGTGATAGGTCGATGCGAATAGCGAGGCTTCGGCAAGCGTGTCGCCAGCCATTGCGAGATGAAGCAAAACCTCGCGGCCCGCACGGTCGACGCGGATGAGCCGTACTTTTCCGGTCACGACCTCGTAGTAACCGGCAGTCCGTTGTCCCGTGCGAAACAAGGCTTCGCCCGCCTTGAACAAGCGCTCAACGCCGGCAGCTCGAACAGTCTGCTTGAATCGATCGGCCGTATTCACCGAGACCTTTTCAACCAACTAGATTGCGCGGGAAAAGCGTAGCTTGCCCCGAATTCTGGCCCTGCCGAAACAGCACCTCGTTTCGTGTGAGCGAACGTCTCTCAAGCGCCTGTTCGTCCAACCCTAGCATGACGCAGAAACACTCCGCCGAGTGAAAAGGGGAATGGCCATTTTGCACCGGCCGCGGCACGTGACGGCGGCGCCTTATCGCGCCGCCGATTTGTTCAGTTTGGCTTTCGCGCGAAGAAGGCGTAGCCGAAGACGGCGAAGAGACGCGCCTTGTCCTCGCCACCCGCGCCCTTGAACGTGTCGATGGGCGGACCGATCGTTACGTCAACGAAGCCAATGTCTTCCAACATTTTTTGCCAGGCTGCGCACGGCAGACCACCGGCAATTCAAGCCGTCCAAAGATCGACGTTACGAATTGCCGATTCGGGAACAGGTTTGCCGTTCGCGATATCAGCGAACTGAAGCCGACCGCCCGGACGCAAGACCCGAAAGATTTCAGAGAACGTCGCCTTCTTGTCGGCGCAGAGATTGATGACGCCATTGCTAATGACGACATCAGCCCAGCCGTCGTCAATTGGCATTTTCTCCGCTAGCCCCTCGCGGAACTCGACATGAGCTAATCCGAGCGATTGGACCGTTGACCGCGATTTCGCGAGCATCTCTTCGGTCATGTCGATGCCAACGACGTTGCCAGTTGGGCCAACATGATGGGCGGCCACAAACGAGTTGAAGCCGGCACCCGACCCGACGTCGACCACGCGCTCACCCTTGGCCAGCGGGTGGAGGGAGAACGGATTTGCCACGCCGGCAAACGATTCGACAGCCGCGTCTGGCAGTGAGGCGACGAGGTTCTCGTCGTATCCAAGGTGCCTGGCAAGATAGCGACCGGTATGGAAGTGGTGCTTGCCGTGGGGATCGGTCGCGACCTCGCGATACTTGCTTTTGACTTCCTCGCGCAGCGCGTCCACGTCGACCGCGATGCCGTCCCGAGAATCAACACGCATGGTTCTCTCCTGGGTTCGTCGGATTATCATGTTTGGCAAGAGTCACGCATGCTACCGCCTTGCATCGAAGCCGAAGCGTTGCCTGGTCTGCGAGACGGGTCGTCATGAATTTACCGGAAGATCGGTATTCAAGTCCACACTCCGGCGGTGGTTGTCCGTCGTACTTCGACAGGCGCATCCCTCGTACATGAAGGCCATTGGCCGAGGCCCCGGGGCGTAGGCGGTATCGAGCTTTGTGAGATCGAAGCCGGCTGACCGGATCAGCTCATCCATCTTGCGATCGAGGTGGCAACCGCCGGCGACGTGACGCCAGAGCGGGGTCAGTCGATGTTGCCATTTTTCCACACCCGGTTCTGGAGCGAGCCCGTGCTCCACGAACAATAGCTGCCCGTCCGGCTTCAGCACCCGTCGCAGCTCCGCGAGCGCCGCAGGCGCATCCGGGATCGAGCACAACGTCCAGGTCATGACGATGGTGTCGACGGATTGGTCAGCGAGCGGGATCGCCGTCGCAGAACCGAGCAGCAATTCGATGGGCACTTTGGCCGCCTCCGCGCGCCGGCGCGCGATCGCAAGCAATCGAGGCGAGGGATCGAGGCCAAACACCCGCTCGACCTGATGGCCATAGAACGGAAAGTTAAGTCCCGAGCCGACCCCGACCTCGAGCACGCGGCCGCGCGCCCCGCCGACCACCGCGCCACGATATTTCGCCAGTTGCTTCTGGCGCATGACGAGATCGAGAATTGAGGGGAACACCCATTGGTCGTAGACGTTCATGAGCGTCTCCTTGCCCGCCAGCTCGCTGCCGCCAATGCAATCACTTTGAGCGAAATCTCGGCGCCATCAGCGACGCCTTTTTCAAAATCTCCGTCGATCAGTGCCATCTGATTGGTGACATGCGCGAAGCACAGCACGGGGCGATTGCGCGCCGTCGCGAATGCGTAGAGGGCCGCGGCTTCCATCTCGACGGCAAGCATACCTTCCTGAGCCGCAGCTTCGATAGCTTCCGCGGTCTCCCGAAACGGCGCGTCGGTGGTCCAACTGTCGCCGACATGCGCGCCGATCTGCGCGGCAGCGAGCGCGTCGCGCGCATCCGCTACGAGCTGCTCGGCAGCAATGCTGTAGTCGGACGAAGGCAAGTAGTGGTAGCTGGTGCCCTCGTCGCGCAGCGCGCGGGCGATGACGACAAAATAGGGCGGCGCTTGCACGGGGCGGATTTGACCTGCCGACGTGACACTCAGAAGCAACTGGCAGCCCGACGCAAACAGCTCTTCTGCAATCAGCACGGCGTAGGAGGCGCCAACTGCGCAACCGATGATACCGTAGTCGTGCCCGTCATGGCGGAATACGTACAAATCAGTGTGGTAGCAGGCCCAATCCCGCGAAAGCTCGGCGCGTCCCGTCGCGCGGAGATAGCGGACAATGTCGCCGTCCGGGTCGAGCACGCAGACCTCGGGAATGCTGCCGGGCGCCAGCCGCTTCTGCCGGCGCGCCTCGCGCAATAGATTTTCCGGCGTGAAGGCGGACGCTGCGGCGTAGTGCTTGTGCGACAGGATGGGTGGTTTTGGTTCACTCACCAGCTTATCCGATCGAAGGATGCTATGCGGCCGCAGACACGGTGCGCCGCAGACGCGCCATCACGGCATCGATTTCATCGCCCGTCGTCGCACGGCCCAGGCTGAAGCGCACAGCTCCCATTCCCGCTTCGGGCTTCACCCCCATTGCCTGCAAGACGGGCGATAGTGTGATTTGGCCGGCGTGACAGGCCGATCCGGTGGAGGCGGCGACACCGTCCAGCCGTTGCAACACGTCAGCGCCAACCTGGCCAACAAACGAGACGTTCAGCGTATTCGGCAAGCGGTGCGTCGGATGCCCGTTGAGCATAATGCGATTGCCGAATGCACTCTGCAGCTCCTGCCAAAAACGATCGCGCAGCGCGCGCACGCGATCCATCGGCGCAAGATCCTGCGCAAGCTGACACGCCTTGCCAAGGCCAACTGCAAGCAGCGCGCTTTCGGTTCCCGCGCGACGACCATCTTCGTGCCCGCCGCCGTGTATCAGCGGTTCGAGCGAGGTCCCGGAGCGCACGTACAACGCTCCAACACCCTTCGGCGCATAAAGCTTGTGACCGACGATCGACAGCATGTCCACGCCGAGCTCGTTCACATCAGTCGATACCTTGCCGACCGACTGTGCGGCATCGGTGTGCAGCAGAATTCCGGCTTCGCGGGTGATGCGCGCACATTCCTCGATTGGCTGAATCGTGCCAACCTCGTTGTTCGCATGCATGATGCTGACAAGAATCGTGCGAGGCGTGATCGCGCGCTGTAGATCGTCGGGATTGATGCGACCGGCGCTGTCAACCGGCAGATAGGTTACATGAGCTCCGAGCCGTTCGAGAAACCGGCAAGGTTCGAGGATGGCCGGATGCTCGATCTCGCTGGTGATGATGTGATCGCCCTTGTCACGGAGTGCGAAGAACGCTCCCTTGATAGCAAGGTTGTTGGCCTCGCTGCCGCCGCTGGTGAAGATGATCTCCGCGCTGCTGCAGCCGAGCAGTTCGGCGATCTGTCCGCGAGCCGTCTCCAGCGCTGCCTTCGCTCCGATCGAAGCCCAATGGCCGCTCGATGGATTGCCGACATGATCGTGCAGAAACGGCAACATCGCGTCGGCCACCGCGGGGTCAATCGGCGTGCTCGCGTTGTAATCGAGATAGATGCGCTGCATTTCAGAATACCAGGACCTTGTCCGCTTCCACCGTCGCCGCCGCTAATTCGTCCATAGTGCTGCGGCGCGCTCCCGTCACGAGAGCAGCGTCATCGAGACCGCGCGCCTCCATGCAAGTGCCACACAGAAGCACTTTGCCATTGGCTGCGGACACGCGCTTGAGCATCCGTTCGATGTTGTAGTAGCCATCCGGCGTTTTCTGGCCGGCCCTTGCTGCCACCACGGCGTCCGCCATCAGGAAAACTGTCAATTCCATCTGCGGGTCTTTCTTTAGAAGCGCGTGTGTCAGCCGGAGCGCGTTATAGCTGCGTTCGGTGCCGTAGGGCGCGTCATTGAGGATGAAGAGCGTTTTCATGGTGCACCTCCATCATAGCATTCTAGTTTGCCGCGCTTCCGTCGCTCAGATGCAACCACGGCAGGCGCTCGTTCACGAACACGTGGCGCGTCGGCGCGAGGTCAGCCGCCCGCTCGAAGGCCCCGATGTGATAATGCGTCTCGGTGGGAAGGCGAACTGTGGCGCACGTCAGCGTCGAGCCGCAGCGGGCACAGAAGCCGCGTGTCGTGCCGGGCGACGATTTGAACGTTGTGATCGCTCCCTCCGTGATGGTGACCGCGTCATTCTCGAACCCGGCGAAGACACTCACGGGGGCGCCAGTATGTCTGCGGCAACTGTCGCAATGACACCAAAAGATGCCCTTTGGCTTGCCCCGTGCTTCAAAGCGTACGGCGC
Source organism: uncultured Alphaproteobacteria bacterium (assembly GCA_963763485.1). GTDB lineage: Bacteria > Pseudomonadota > Alphaproteobacteria > Rhizobiales > Xanthobacteraceae > CAWCKS01. The sequence continues at coordinate 614,558 of CAVXOW010000007.1, forward strand.
CGCAGAGACACCGACCGGAATACACATCACTCATTACTGTCCTCCCCTTTTGTTGGTCATAACCACGGCGACGATCACGCCTGACACGAAGGTCAGCGCGCCGATGAGCCCGATAGCCCAGGCCATTCCAAACAGGTCGGCAATGAGGCCCGCCGACAGCGCACCGATGGCGTAACCGAGGTCGCGCCAGAACCGATAGACACTCAGCGAACGCGCACGCCAGGTCGGATGCGACGCGTCGGAGACGGCCGCGATCAGGCTTGGATACACCATCGCCGTGCCAATCCCGAGCAACAGGCTACCGCCGAGCCAGGACGCAAATGTGGTCGTGAGCGCGGTCAGCAACAGACCAGCCGCTTGAACCCACATCCCGCCGACGATCAAACCTTTGCGACCCCAGCGATCGCTTAAGGGCCCGGTCGCGACCTGCAGGATGCCCCATGTCGCGGGGTAGACCGCCTTGAGGATACCGATGCGTTCGACGCCTAATCCGAACGAGGCGAAGAACAAGGGGAAGATACCCCAGCTCATGCCGTCATTGAGATTGTTGACGAGCCCAGCCTGCGAAGCGGCAAATAGATTGCGGTCGCGGAACGACGTGAGCGCGAAGATCTCCCAAAAGCCGATCGCGGCGGCAGGGCGCGGGCTGCTGCCGATTTCCAGGCGCACGTGGTCGCGCGTGTCGCGCACCAGCAGGACCGAAAGCGCCGTACCCAACACGGCATAGGCGACCCCAAGGTAGATCGGCACTGGCCGCAGGCCATACTCGGCCGCGAGATAGCCGGTGAGAAAAGCGGTCACGCCGACAGCGAGATAGCCGGCGAATTCATTGAGGCCGACGGCAAGACCGCGCGATTTCGGCCCGACGAGATCGACCTTCATGATCACCGTCATCGACCAGGCAAAACCCTGATTGATGCCCAGCAGGGCGTTGGCGGCGATAACCCAGTCCCAACTCGGGGCCCACATGATCATGAACGGTACCGGCAAGCCTACCAGCCAGCCGAGGACCAACACGCTCTTGCGGCCCCAGATGTCGGCGAGATGGCCGGAGACAAGATTGGCGAGGGCCTTCACGATGCCGAAGCTAACGATGAAGGAGACCACAAGAGTGGTCGAGGCCAGGTGAAATTCCTCCGCGCCGATCAGCGGAACGACGGTGCGTTCGATTCCCACCATGCCGCCGACAAACGCGTTGATCAGGAACAAGCAGCGTGAACTGTGGCCAGTTGGCACGCAGGCCGAGCGAGACGCCGCCAGCTAATTGTGCCGATTGCCGGATCGGCGACCGGTATGCTCATTCGGCCGCCGCCATCATGCCGGAATTCGCGGCACGTAAGTTGAGCCGCTTGCGGGGGAGGCGGCGGCACGTCGACAATCATGGCACGGACGAATTCGGCTTCATTATCGATGCGGAACGCCTTGTTGTGGCGTTTCTCGAAGCCAATGGTGGACATCGGCTTGGCGCTGAGGCTGCGCCCGCAGACCGAGCCGGAATAGGCTCCTGGCAAGACTTCCAGATAATCCGGTAGCGCCTTGAGCCGCTGCACGCTGCGGAACAAATCGCGGGCGCCATCCTCCGCGCTGGTGGCAAGTTCAGTGCGGCCGAGATCACCGACCATGAGCGTGTGCCCGGTCAACACGAACCAGGGCTCGTCGGCGCGTGTTCGGTCGGTGACAAGAAGCGAGATGTGCTCTGGCGTATGGCCGGGCGTATGCAGAACCTTGATTAAGACGTTGCCAAGCTCAAGCACTTCGCCATCGCGCACGCCGCGGAACGGAAACGCGACCTTGGCACCCGCGAACAGCACGTAGTCGGCCCCGGTCGCGGCGGCAAGCTCGCGCGCCGCCGATACATGGTCGGCGTGAAGATGAGTATCTATCACATAGCGGATGCGGGTTGCGGTGACCTCGGCGAGCGCCCGATAGGCCGTGATGTCGCATACCGGATCGACGACCGCCGCCGAAGCGTGGCCGGCGCAGGCGACAAAGTATGAAGCGGCGACGGGATCATTGTGCAGGAACTGACGCAGGATCATGGAACTTTCCTTACTTTGTGCTGTGCGCCGACCTTGACAGATCAATATGGGTCACTCAAGTATTATATTGAATGATGTAACGATGCGGAGACCATGTCAAGCATAGGCCCCAAACAAGCATTGTTTGCCCAATTCGCCCTGGTCGCGAAGACACTCGGACATCCACATCGCCTCGAACTGCTGGAACAACTCGCCCAAGGCGAGCGCAGCGTCGAAGAGCTTGCCGAAAAGACCGGGCTGTCTGTCGCCAACGCATCCCAACATTTGCAACGAATGTCGCGCGCCGGACTTGTCACCACCCGACGCGACGGCAAATTCGTGCATTACCGGTTGACCGATGATGCAGTGCTGGACGCGCTCGCAGCGGTACGCAGGATAGCCGAGAAAAATGTTGCCGAGGTCGAGCGCGTGGTGCGCGGCTATTTTGACCAGCGCGATAGTTTTGAGGCAGTGTCCCGCAAAGAACTTCTGAAACGATCGCGCGCCGGCACTGTGACCATCCTCGACGTGCGGCCAGCGGACGAATTTGCATTGGGGCACCTACCCGGTGCGGTGAATATCCCACTAAGGCTCCTCGAAACCAGACTTTCGCAGCTGAAACGTTCAACCGAAATCGTTGCCTACTGCCGCGGGCCTTATTGCGTATTGTCCTATGAAGCAGTGGCGACGCTTCGCGCACGTGGCTTCAAGGTGCGCCGATTGGAAGACGGCCTTCCGGAGTGGCGTGCGGCCGGGTTCCCGGTCGTCATCGGCAATGCGTAACCACGATTGAGAAATGGTACGGTGCGGTTTGTCGTTACTTCACAACGAGCGTCTCGCGAAAGGCAAGATTGAAGCCCGAGTACGATGAAAATTGCCGCCTATCGCCCAGGGTCGGTGACTTAAGTAGAACGAGTTTTGGCCATGCACAGACCTTTCCTTTTCATCATAGCCCTCACGGCATCCATCTTTGTGCTGATGTGGGGGTACGGAGCTTTAGTGGCGCCGTATTCTGCAAACGGATGGCGGGGAATGATGGGACCCAACATGATGGCGGGCCCCGGAAGGTGGAGCGGATATGGTCCCGGCATGATGCGAGAGTATGGCCCGGACACATGGAGTCCAGGATGGAATACGCCGGGGCGAGATCTCAATCTGTCGACGGACAACGTGAAGGATTATATTGACCGCTGGCTCGCGTGGCAGGGCAATCCGCGTTTGAAGATTGGTGAGGTAAAGGAGAAGGATGCCGACACGATAGTGGCCGACATCGTCACCAAGGACAATTCGCTCGTACAGCGTGTTGTTATCAACCGTCGCAACGGCTATTTCCAACCATCGGAGGATTAAGCCATGATGTGGAATGGAGGTTACGGAATGATGGGCGATTGGGGTTGGTTCGGTCCCTTCCACTTCATCATACCACTCGTGTTCTTGGCCCTGATCATTACGGTGATTGTGATGGCCGTACGCTATGCGACGGGTTGGGACGGTCATCCGATGAGACCGGGCATGATAGGCCACGGAATAGAGCGGCGGTCGTCTGGACTTGACGTGCTTGAGGAACGTTATGCGCGCGGTGAGATCAAGCGCGACGAATATCTTGAGAAAAAGCGAGACATCACTGGATGAAGCTGCTCGGCGCCGCAGCGAATTGGCGGGGTTTGGCAGCTAAGCGAACACGATGCCGATGCCTTGCGTGATATCCGCTTGTCGCGCTGGCAAGACGAACGGTGACCTGGTGCGATGCGGCTATATGGCTCGGTACTGCAACGGTTATTCAACGCGCGTCAAAACTGGCCCGCGCCGCATTTGTATCCGCAATTTGATGAACACCGCCGAAGCGCTTCGCTCGTGGGACAGATGCCGAGCGTGAGTTCTTGCAGGGCGCAACAACGGCGGCGAGATCGCGACCTCTCAAGTACATCATTTTTGGGGTCAACCCGCCGCGCCGAGCAATCCAGGTGCGCACAGAAGCTGGATAGGTTTTCATCAGATCTTGTGTCCCCGAAACGCTGACGACCCGCTTCCCGGAGTTGTCGAGCATCCATGCGGAATGAAAACCAAACACCGCATTCTGAGTGACGCAGATACGGTCGCTCGGCACGAACCCGAGCACCATCGTGCAGGCCGAAACGCATGTGCCGGCAACGATGACGGGCTCGCCGGAGTCGCGCATCTGTTGGAAGCGCGTCGTGTAGTCCCGCATCTTACCGCCGATGTCGTCGCTGATAATCATGGTCGCGGACGCCGATGTAACGGTTAGCATCGTCGAAACAACGGCAGCGATCAGGCGCGCTCGCATTTCCGCCAATCCTGCCAATTGTGCTTGGCGCTGCGGCTTCAAATCACAGACTGGGTGCGCTTGCGCTTGCTGGCGGGCTGTCGCTCTCGTTCGTTGCGATCGGAATGTTCGTCGCGACGGTCGGCTACGCCGTCGGACTTGACGCGAGAGTCTTTGGCAGCGTTTCCGCAGCCTTGATCGTCGCAATGGGCTTTGTGCTCTTGCTGCCGAACCTGCAAGCGCAACTCTCGCTTGCAAGCGGTCCGATTGCTAATTGGGCGGATCAGCGGTTCGACGGAATGCGTGGAGAGGGTCCGTTAGGCCAGTTCGGGGTCGGCGTCTTGTTGGGCGCGGTCTGGAGTCCGTGCGTCGGACCGACCCTTGGCGCCGCCTCGCTGCTGGCCTCGCAGGGCCGAGATCTCGCTCAGGCCGCAATCACCATGTTCGCCTTCGGGATTGGTGCAGCACGTCCGTTGTTACTGCTCGGGATCCTGTCCCGCGAGGCCATGCTACGATTGCGCGGAAGGATGCTGGCGGCGGGTCACGGGATGAAAGCGGCGCTGGGTACCATTTTCATCGCAATCGGGTTGTTGGTATTCTCGGGCCTTGATAAATCGCTTGAGGCAATCCTCGTGGAGGCCTCACCGCAATGGCTGACCGATCTCACCACGAGATTCTAACGAGATCACCGGTTGATATTTGGGGGCACCGATGTCGGCCCTTAGACGAGCATGTCGTTGTGCCCTCTCGGAAGGCGTGCCCCGCCGGTCCTTCCTGGTCGCGATTGTGGTTGGAACGATCTTCGAATCTTATCAACCAGGGCGATGCAATGCTGGGCGCTGCGCCCATCAATTGGTTCAAGATCGTGCTAACTTACCTCGTGCCTTATGCCGTGAGCACATACGGCGCCGTGTCATTTCAATTGCGCGCGGCAAAACGCGGTTCCTGAATCTCGGCGGTGCAGCGGCCTGGCCGATCGCAGCGCTTGTGCACAGAGTCCTCCTGTCATCAGTTGTTCTGATCGATCGCACGAATGAGCAGGCGGAGGGTCTTGCCGGCGCGATCTGCGAGAGCTCAAATCTTGGGTCGGGTGTTTCTTAGGCTGCGGTTGATGGTACGCGCCAGTTGATCAGCGCCACCTTAACGCCATCGTTTACGACGAGGCAGGCAATCATCGCGTAACCGATGATCAGCAATATCTGCCACCACGGCAATGGAACGAGGTCCGGGAGACCGGCGAACGTGAGGGTGGTACCCACGAGGACGTCTAACGTGAGAGCCGCAATGAGGGTCTTGCTTGGCATTGTCGACCAGAACCAACGTCGCTCCCGCGCAGACACAACGGAGAACACGGCGAAGTACAACAGCGTCAGGAAGCTGAAAGTGTAGAGGGCGTGGTCATTGGTCGCTAGCGGGAAGCTTGACCAGCCGATCCACAAGAGAAGCAACGTCTCAGCGACCATCACGACACCCAGCGCGACCGACACCAAGACGAAACCGCCGATGTTCCAGGTCTCCGGCTTCCTGGACCATCGCACGTCGTCAGTCGCGAGGGCAATCTTTGCGAAGTCAGTCATGAAGACAAGAAGCAGCATCGCAAAGGCGGAGACGACGAACTTTCCAGTGAACACGAATGCGATGGCCACGAAAGCCGCCTTCAGGATGGTGCGGCTGATCTTGTTGATGATCCAGGTCAGAATGCGCTGATAGATGGTGCGACCCTGCTCGACCAGCGTCACGATGTTGGTGAGCCCCGGATCGGTCAGGACAACGCTGGCGGCCCCTTTGGCAACGTCGGTCGCTGTGCTGACCGCGATGCCGACTTCGGCCTGACGCAACGCGGGCGCATCGTTAACGCCATCGCCCGTCATGCCGGTCACATGCCCTGCGGCCTGCAGATGCTGCACCACGACGTACTTGTCCTCCGGAAAAACCTCGGCGAAGCCATCGGCACCAGCCAGCAGGTCGACCGTCTTGTTGCTGGCCTCATTGCTCGAGGCCTTTAGATCGGTCACGCGCCGGATGTTGGGCAATCCGACGCCGCGCGCGATTTCACTGGCGACCGCAAGCGCGTCGCCAGTGAGCATTTTCACCCCAACGCCGAGGTCGTGGAGCGAGGCAATCAATTGCTTGGCGTCCGGTCGCGGTGGATCGTACAGCGTCACCAGTCCGACCAGTGTAAGGCTGTCGGTCTCCGACCCGCGCGCCACTGCCAGTGTCCTGTACCCTTTGAGAGCTGCTTCGCCGACGCGATCCTCAACCGCCCTGATTGCGGATGGCTCAAGGCCGCAAGCTTGGGCGATGGTTCGGACAGCGCCCTTCATCACGCGCAGCCGCTGCCCGTTGTGTTCGACCACGGCTTCCGTCCGTCGGCTTTTTGCATCAAAAGGCGCGAACGAGACCGGCGTGACCGGAGGCATCCCATCGAAGATGTGCCGATCCCGTGCTGCGGCGAGGAAGGCGAGGTCAATCGGGTCCTGATTTGCCTCTTGCGACGCCAGTGCACCGGCAAACAAAACGTCGGATTCCGTTGCTCGTTCCAGCGGAATCACGCCGGTGACCGCAAGTTGGTTCATCGTGATCGTACCGGTTTTGTCGACGCAGAGTACGTCCATAGTCGCGGCGTCCTCAGCCGCGCTTAGCCGCGTGACCAGTACGCCGCGCTTGGCCAACTCCTTCGACCCGACCGCCATGCTGACCGTGAACATGACCGGCAGCGCGACCGGCACCGCACTCATCAACAGGACGAGCATGAGCGGGACCATCTCGACCAGGGGTACACCTCGGATCAACGACATAACGATCACCACGGCGAGCAGCGTGCCAACGATGACAAACAGCCAACGAACGACCTTCGCTACCACGGCTTCGATGTGGAGTTTCGGTCGCGCTTCTTGCACGAGTTCCGTCGTCCGACCGAAGTAAGTGTTCGCTCCGGTCAGCATGACCACGCCGTTGCCTTCTCCCCTCCGCACAATTGATCCCGATGAAAGGGTGTCGCCGGGCGCTTTCTCCGCGTCCTTCAACTCGCCAGTGAGCGCCGACTGGTCGACGCTCAACGCGCCGGTGAGGAGTTTCACATCAGCCGGAATGATGTCGCCGGAGCGCACCCGGACGATATCGCCGGGGACCAGCTCCAGGGCGGGAACGACCTGCCAATTCGAATCGCGCCGCACCCGCGCACTGACGCGTAAGCGTTGCCGTAACGTCTCCACCACACCAGCGGCGCGCTGCTCCTGTGCAAAGCCCAGTATTGCATTGATAACCAGGAGCGCGCTTACCACTGCAAGATCGGAATATTTCCCGAGCACCGCCGACAGGACCATAATCAGTTCCAGCATCCACGCCGACAGACCCCAGAATTTCGCGAGAAACGCGAGGACCGGGTGCCCCTTCTGAACGGCCACTTCGTTGGCGCCGTACTGCGTTCGACGGCTTTCTGCTTCGGTGCGCGTAAGTCCTGTCTCAACATTTACTTGAAGTTTTTTGAGCGTATCGGGAATAGACGCGCGGGCGATATCAAGCTCCACGGCATTCATTGCGGCCTTCATGGTCGGACGTCTCTTCCCCACCGCAAAATCTGGACTTGCAAACCGCGCGATGCTCACGAATTGGCTTCGAGGGGCTCTACCTGATCGGCCGACCTTGCTGCTATTTCACCAGCGTCACTGGAACGTCGGCCAAATGCAGCAACTGCGTGGCTACTGAGCCTAAAAGCAGGCCGCGCACACCACCCAACCCTCTGGTTCCCATAATTATCTGCGTGGCGTGCTCCTCGTGAGCTACGCGATTGACTGTTGCCGCAACAGCGCCTCGCTCCGAACGAGTCACGTAGGTAACTCCTGCCTCTTGGCAGATGGTCACAGCCTCCTGCAACGCTTCCCCGGCTGCCTTGTCTTCTTGCTGCTCGATCCACGACAGCGGCATGATCTCTCCACCTCCACCCAGGTTGAGAGTTGCCTGATTTTGGACGTTCACGATGACGATACTAGCTCCCATTCCGCCGAATTGATCAATGGCGAGTTTGACCGCCCGGGTCGATGCGGGCGAGCCATCAACGGCGACGAGGACTTTCAAGACTTGCCTCCCTTGAACGCAACGGTAGCGACACTCTGAGCACCCATTCAAACTAGTTTTGCAGCTGCGTTACGATATGCCCGTTTCGCACCTCGATCGCGGTGCCGCGTTCGAGTGGCTGCCAAGGTTCGTTGCTGAGGGGTACACTTGCGATCAGCACAACGTTAAGCGCCGTCCCCGCGACACTCACACCTGCTCCGGCGAACGTCAACTCCGCATGCGCGCTGCACTGGCGCCGAAGGATCCATAGGCCCGGAGGCTCTATAACGCCGGGACGCTGTGTTCGCCTGTCAGCATAGATAAAAAGGTACCCGTCGGACGCGTAGATGATATTGGCCGGACCATGATCGCGCATTCTGCGCGCGAACGTCGCAAACTTGGCAAAGTTACGATCGGCGCTTTCGCCGGTTCCACCATTCGCTGCCACACACTCAAGAAAGAGACAGAACGCAGCCTCCGAATCCGTATCACCAATGGATTGGAAGCGGAGTTCGCTCGCTTTGTCCGGAAACACTGCATCGTCGAGGTAACCGTTGTGGGCGAATACGTGCACGCGCCCGCCCAATTCGCGCACGAATGGCTGCGTGTTCGCAAGCTTGATCCCACCCCTCGTTGCATGACGGATATGGGAAATCACCGTGTCGCTTTGGATCGGGTGATCCTGCAAGCATTGTACCCATGGGGAGAAAGCGGCCGCAAACTCTTCGCGAAAGAGGCGCACGTCACGTCCTTCGAGAAATGCGGCGCCCCAGCCGTCGCGATGGATACCGGTATTGCCACCGCGGCTCGCCAGCTCGGCGAACGAAAGTTTGATGTCAACCGGTGCACTCGCACTCAAGGCAAACAGCTCACACATCAAATGCTCTCTTGGGATGCGCTGCGCGGCCTGGCGGCCTGCGGCTATTTGAGCACGCGGCCGTCCGGACTCTTGACCGTCACGTTAAAGGGGATGCCCGTCCGAACGCTTTGCGAGACTGTGCAAAAGTCCTCAAATTGCGCCAGAGCCCGGTCGAGATGGCTAAGCGATTCCGGCGGAACGCCGAGAGTAATTGCAACCTCCATCCCCAACACGCGCAATCTATTTCTGTCGTTCCGGCCGACCTCGCAGGTCACCGTCGTCATCAGACGGCCCGGATCTTCCTTGAATTTGCTGTTGGCGAAGAGAAGGCTTGCCGAAAGACAGTTCGCAACGGCAGCAGCCAACAACTGGGTTGGCGAGGGACCAGCGCCGTCGCCGAGTGGCGCCGGCTCGTCCGCCATTGTCTTTGCGATTGATGGGCCGAAATCGACGAGGAATTTATACTTTTCCTCTCGGGTGACAGTGACGCAAACCCGTTCGTTCATTTGTGTCTCTCCGCGTCGGCCTCGCCACATCAGCAGTAACACGGGCAGTTCCTGCCTCCCGAAGCCAAGCACATTGATCCACATCAAGAAGTAACGTCGCTCAGTGACGGCCTCTGCTATTTCAAGCGTTGCGGGACGACGGCGTCTCTGGAAGGGGCGGGAACCGGCGGGACGCCGGCTTAGCGGCCCGCAAACACCAAGTTAGGGCTGGTTCGCTTCTCTTCTCCCCGACGAGTTACAAGAAAAGTCGGTTAGGCACGTATATCGAACCACTGCCACTCTTAGTTCAACATCGGCAATGCTTGGCTAAACGAACGGGAACATCAATGACATTCGTCGCCGCATTCCTCGCGCTGCCACGCCTCGTGGGCCTCTTTTACGAGGAAGCCAACGATGCCGAGCGATGTCACAGCATCGACCCACCACAAGCCAGTGAGCAGCTGAGCGAGCAGTCCGATTACAACGACGAATGAGAGCCAGCCACAGGTAATACTTTCGACCGCGTCGGCGCGCAGGGCGCGGCTTCCGAGCTTTTCAGCAATAACAAGCTTGCGTTTGGCGAGCACATACATGATCGGAATTGCGCCGAGAGCGATGGCCAAGCCGAGGGACGAAAACTCGCCGCCCGCGCGAGTCCAGAGACTCCATGCCGCGCTGGCGACAACATAAAGGGCAAGCACGAAGAGCAAAGTGCCGCCAATCTTGCTTGCGAGTTCTTCGGCGAACTCGGAAAACTCCTGTCCATGCCGAAGTTCCACTGCCAGTCGCCAGATCAGGACGCCGGCCGACGCAAGCTCGATCAGGCTATCAAGACCAAACGCCAGCAAGGTAATGCTGTGCGCCAGGACGCCGGAAGCAAGCGCGACGGCGGCTTCGATCGTCATCCAGGCGACCGTGATCCACTCAAGCAAGAACGCTTCTTTGACGAGGAGCTGGCGGTCCGTTGTTTGGTTGGCTTCACCAACACTCATGAGACCTTCTTCCTCACGGGAGTAGTTGGCGCAACACTACCCGGATTTGGTGCCGTTGTGACTGCCGGTGTTGAAAAACGGGCGGTGATTTTTCGACTGCTGCGAAAATTGCTTGACGCCCGCTGAGCGCTGCTTGATCGATTCGATTTTGTTGTATTTGGTTGATCGTGCGGTCAGTCACTGTTCTTTGAAATCGTTCTAATGAAAAGTACGGAGCTCTCCCGTCTGCCGCTGTGGCGGCACCTGACTTGGCATCGCTTTGCGATCGTCGCCGGACCGGGCATCGTGGTGATGCTCGCGGATACCGATGCCGGCAGCGTGATCACTGCTGCGCAAAGCGGGGCAGAGTGGGGTTACCAGCTTCTGTTGTTGCAACTCGTGCTAGTGCCGATCCTGTACATCGTGCAGGAGCTGACCGTACGCCTCGGCATTGTCGAGCAGAAGGGCCACGCCGAACTTATCCGCGATCACTTCGGCAAGGGCTGGGCATGGTTATCGGTGGCGACGTTGGTGGTCGCCTGTGTCGGTGCTCTGTTGAGCGAACTCAGCGGGCTCGCGGGTGTCGGTCTGCTGATGGGGGTGCCGGCACCCGTCACCATGACGCTGATCGTCGCCGTGCTGATTCTTATGGCGTATCGCGGTTCATATCTCGCTGTCGAGCGGATAGCGATCGCGGTTGGGGCATTTGAGCTCGTGTTCTTGTTGGTCGCTTGGCGGGCCAACCCTGAAATCGCCGCGATGGCTTCCGGTGCATTCGATATCGCTTGGCGTGAACCGAAATACCTCTATCTGGTCGCCGCCAACATTGGCGCGGTGATCATGCCGTGGATGGTGTTTTACCAGCAGTCCGCAGTGGTAGAAAAAAGCTGACGCTTGATGATTTGCCCGCAGCGCGGCTCGACACGGCGTTTGGCGCTGTGGTGACGCAAGTCATCATGGCAGCGATCCTGATTGCCACGGCCGCGACGCTTGGAGGCACGACGCAGTCGGGTTCACTCGATACGGTGCAGCAGATCGCCCAGGCAATCACGCCGTTTCTCGGCGAAGCCACCGGCAAGCTGCTATTTGGTCTCGGATTATCCGGTGCTGCCGTTGTAGCAACCATCGTCGTCACGCTGACCGCAGCGCGCACCCTGAGCGAAGTTCTCGGTACCAAGCATTCGCTGGAGCACGAGCCGCATGAAGCTCCCTGGTTCTACGGCATCTATGCTGTGACTCTGATCGCCGGAGCACTGATTGTGGCCTCCGGCGTCAACCTTGTCAGCTTGAGCGTTGGTGTGCAGGTGATGAATGCCCTGTTGCTGCCGATCGTGCTGGGCTTTCTGTATCTGCTGGCCCGCAGGCTTCCACAACGTTATCGACTGCAGGGATCCTATGCCGCCCTGGTTGCGATCATTATCGCGGCCACGATGGTCTTCGGGGTTTATTCTGGGCTTTCGGGCTTGTGGGGCTGAAACTCCACGGCGAATCTCCGTCGCAGCGTCAATCGGAGTTGACAAGAATCTCCCGAAGCATGGTTTATCGGACAACCTTCTATTTGACGAAATGAGGGTAGGCGAGGAAATGGCCGAGGTCTGCACTGAAGGTCTTGATACCGGCTTCGTGACATTGGGTTACGCCAAGGTTGCGGTACTCGGTGTGCTGCAGGGGATCACCGAATTGTTGCCGATATCGTCGACGGCCCACATGCGAGTGGTGCCAGCGTTGTTCGGCTGGCAAGATCCCGGATCGGCGTTCTCCGCCGCCATGCAGCTCGCGGCATTGGCGGCCGTCGTAAGCTATTTCTGGAGCGACATCCGGGAACTGACGACCGGGTCCTTACGCGCTATCGCTCGCCGGCAGTTCGGCGACCGTCATCTTCGCTTTTCTGCCTGGGTCGCACTCGCGACAATACCGATCGGGATTGCTGGTTTGGCGCTGGCCAAGACGTTGAACGCCTGCGGCTCAACGCTGCGCAGTCTCAGCGTCATCGGCTGGGCTTGTCTGGTGATGGCGCTCCTTCTTGCGGCAGCCGAAGTTTACGCGCGTCACAAGCGCACGATCGCCAACGTAACCCTGGCTGATGCGATGATGGTCGGCATCGCGCAGGTCGGCGCGCTGATCCCCGGTGTGTCACGTTCCGGCTCCACATTAACCGCGGCTCTCGCCCTCGGCTTCAAACGGGACGAGGCAGCCCGATTTTCGTTCCTCCTCGGATTGCCTGCCATTGCCTTGGCTGGGTTCAAGGAGTTGTGGGAGTTTCACAAGGCGCACCTCGATGCGCATGGATGGTCCGTCCTCACCGTTGGCGTAGTGGTCGCCTCGGTTTCGGCATTTGTTGCCATCTGGAGCCTGATGCGCGTGCTTGAGCGCTTCTCGGCCTGGCCGTTCGTGATCTATCGCGGTGTGCTTGGCGTCGTTCTTCTCGTTGGAGCCACGATGGGCTGGTTCCTGTGACAGGCACGCGCTGAAGGGCACGGGTTCGAGGGCGTCGGGTCGACCAGGATCGAGGAGAAGAAGCCATGCGGGTGCTTCTTTGGCTCGCGGAGAAGATTGATCGTCTCAATGAGGCGTTTGCGTCCATCGTGCGGTGGGCACTGCTCGCCAATGCTTTGCTGATCACCGGCACGGCTTTCAGCCGAAAGCTTTTGTTGATGGCGTGGGCCGATGCCTTCGATATGCAGTGGCACTTCTTTGCCGCCGTCGTGCTGTGGTTCATCAAGGACATCCGCAGCAAGCCAAAATTTGAAGACAACCTGCGCAACCCGATGCTGGCGATGATGTGGGGCTTCTCACTGGCATCTGCGATGTCCGAACCGGGCGGCGCCGGCACTTTGGGGTTCAACCCTGAGATCGCAGAACGAATGAGTCGCAATGCGGAGTTTACCCGGGTTCAGAATGCACGACTTCCGCGATCCCGGAAATCTCTACTGCGAAATAAGCGTTGAGCCGCATCAACTTCGGTGCGAAAGGGGCAATCACCTGCCTCGCGCCGCAGCGGGCAGAGCGGTGTCATAACAGTCTACCTAGCGAAAGTTGACGCCACACATCATCAAGGGGACATTAATGCCTGCTGATCCAGTCCTGTGGAGCCTCGATCAACGCGGGGTTGCAACGGTTACGCTGAACCGCCCCGAAGTGAACAACGCTTATGATGCAGGTCTCATCAATGGTGTGCTGGCGGCAATGGACGATCTGGGCAAGAAGCCTTCGCTCCGTGTCGTTGTCCTCAAGGGCAATGGCAAGCACTTTCAGGCCGGCGCCGACCTGAAATGGATCAATGGCGTGCGGCCAAAATCGCCGGCCGACAACGAGGCGGTCTCGCGGGCGACATTTGAAGCTGTGCAGCGCCTGAACAGGCTACCGATTCCGACGGTGGCGCTGGTGCAAGGCGGCTGTTTCGGCGGCGGCACAGGCATCATTTCCGCTTGCGACGTGGTGATCGCAGCCGATAATGCGATGTTCTCGATTACAGAGGTGCGGTGGGGGCTGACGGCTGCGATCATCATTCCGCAGCTTTGCGACGCGATCGGCGTGCGGCAAGTTCGCCGCTATGCGCTGACGGGAGAGCGCTTCGGCGCCGACGACGCGCGCCGCATTGGCCTCGCGCACGAGGTGGTGCCATTGGCCGATCTGGAAAAAGCCGGAACGAAGGTTGTGGAGCAATTGCTCGCCAACGGCCCCGAAGCCTTGGCCGAAACCAAGGCGCTAGCGATGGAAAGTTCGTTTGGCGGCATGGGCCTCGATGACGCGGCCTATGCGCGCCTTGTGCAAATGCATGCAGCCAAGCGCCAGACCAGGGAGGCTGGCGAGGGACTTGCCTCGTTTGCGGAAAAACGGCCAGCCAACTGGGCACTCCGCGAAACATGACGCTCGCAACTAGACCGGCGTGCTGGCGTCTTTGGCAGTTGCATTGCTCTCAACAGGCGTTCAACGGAGCGCTTACCGAACACGCTGAATGTTTCCTTCGCCGACCAGGTCGGCGCCGAGATTTTGGCGCGGCTTGATGGGGGCGCCGCCACAACAGAGGCTGCATGTCGCTCTGGAGCATCGAACTCTCGCTGATCTTGTCCGCTTCACCCTTGGACGCGACGAGCAGCGATGAGAATAGACGCCGTTGTCGCGCTCTTTGCCGAGGTACTTGCCGCCGCAAGATGACAAGATGCGTAATTCGGGCCGAGATCATTTGAGCAACCCTCATGAACGAAGTGCAATCAACTCCTCTGACGGGATCCTACGCGCGGTGGAGGTCAACTCGGCTCGGCCAGATTACTGACGCGCTGGAGTGGCAACTCGTCTCGGAGTTGCTTGGTCCGGTTGCGGGCAAGATGTTCCTGGATGTCGGCTGCGGCGATGGGGCGCTGGCCGCGGACCTCGCTCGGCGGGGTGCAACGGTAACAGGCCTCGATCCAGATCCCACGATGATCGCTGCCGCACGCAATCGCGTCGAAGCTGGGGGGATGCAGCTGCGTTTTGTCGAGGGAAATGCAGAAAGGCTACCTTTCGAAGATGCAACGTTCGACTGTGTCGTGGCGGTGGCGATGCTTTGCTTCGTCGAACATGCGGAACGGGCAGTCGCGGAAATGGCCAGAGTGCTGAAGCCCGGCGGGCGGCTTGTGATTGGCGAACTGGGACGCTTGAGCTTCTGGGCCGCGTATCGCCGCATTCGGGGCTGGATGGGAAATCCGACTTGGCGAGTGGCGAGATTCCGCACGACCGAAGAACTTCGCCGCCTCGCTTGTGCCGCGGGCCTCGACGTCGGGCAGATACGTGGGGCGATCTACTATCCGCCATGCAGTCTTGCGGCGCAACTGATGGCTCCCATCGACCTGTGGCTCGGTCGCAAATCGACAATTGGGGCCGCCTTTATTGCCGTGACAGCTACCAAGCAATTAATCAAGTGATTGCGGGCACCCACAGCGCTTAAGGGTCTCCGTGCATCGCGCGATCAACAACTTAGGCAAGCTGCCAAATCGCCCAATTGAGTACAGGCTCTAGCACTACTTTGGCAGAATCTGTTTGTGCCGCGGCTTTTCACGGATTTGCTTTCTGCAATACGGGCATAGGCGGTCTAAGCATGAGATCGACGATGGCGTGACGTACGGCAGGCATGGTTGGTTGAGGTGGAGCCCGTTGATTCTTTTTTTCCGACCCGCGTGTGCGAGGCGACGATGTTGCAGGAATGCGTAGGCAATCATAGTCATCAGTGCGTGACGATGAAGACCTTGCCATGATCGCCCTTCGAAGTGATCGAGTCCAAGCTCCTCTTTCAGCTGCTGATGCGCCTGCTCGCAAATCCATCGCGCCTTGATGGTGGCGGCCAGCGTGCGCAGATCGGCCGCCGCGGGCATGTTGGCAAGATAGTATTTCTTTTCCCCCGAGGCGCGTTGCTCGCCGATGAGCCAGGCTTCGTCGCCGGGGAGATGTTGCTGACCCTTATCCCATATCCGCTGCGGAGGCCCGTCGGCGGTGCGGACACGGACAGCAGCAAATCGGGCTTTCAGCCGACCTTTCGTTCCGCTGCGCCAACTCACGGCTTTCCACTTAGCACTGGCCAGCATGTGTTCTGCCGCGATCGATAAAATATCTGGCACGTGGTGCTTTCGTGGCCGCCCTCGAACTTTGGTAATCGGCCAAATCAGCTGCACATCGACCGGATACACCTTAAGGTGTCGAGGAATGCCGACAGCCCAGGCCAGTCCGCGTGCCGTTAGCCCTTGTCGAAACGGCGCGCTGAGCCCGTATCCTGCATCCGCCAGTACACACCCAAACCGCTCGTTGGCTGCCATCGCGCGGTCAATCTCAGCCAAAGCAATTTCCGGCTTGGACCGTGGCGTTCGGTGTTCGACCGGCACGCGAGCGCGCTTCAAACGAGACACGTTGCTTGTCCAGCTCTCGGGCAGAAAGAGACGCAGCGCGACCATTACCGGCACTTCGCCGCGCGCAAGTGTCAGCGACACCAGCGTTTGGCAATTTGCCGTTTTGCCGAGAGCCGACGCATATTGAGCCGCGACACCGACTGAGCGATTACCCTTCTTCGGCAGTGCCGTGTCGTCAATAACGAGCACCGCATCGTTGCCGCCGACAAGCCGGTCGGCCTGATTGAGCAGCTCCGATTCCAGCGGCGTCGCATCCCAGACACCATCGGCGATGAAATGGTGCAACTGATCGTAGTTGCCCGATGCAAGCGCGTTCCGCCATCGGCTGAACGCTCTTGCGATCGCCGGGACCGATCAATCCCGCAACGTATAGTGGACACATCCGCTGCCGGGTTTTATGACCCAACCGATCCAGGAACGGCTTCAGCCAGCGTTCGAGTTCGTCTTCCCATTCCGCCATGGTCAGCCCTCCAAGAGCCGACCACCCATGAATCATTGAAAAATTGATTCGGGAATCCTAATAAATAGCCCAGATCCACAATCTGCCAAAGTAGTGCTAGCTAGACAAGTCAGAATATCCATTGAAATTGCCGGAGATCCCGCTGAATTTGATTCAGAACACCAGCAGTGCTCTTGCGCTATCGCAGATCATCTCATCTAAGTCCTCAAGCTGTCGCCTCGAAGAGCAATTTGAGATGGTTGCAGGTCCCAGCAACCAAGCCTCGATAGTGATATCAGTGAGATTGCCTCTTGGCGGGCCGCCTTTTCATGCGTTGCACACCATTCCCGCGCGTTGCATTCTTCTCAACGAAGGAAACGCTTCTATATTAGGAAGCTACTTCCCAATCTTTCCATTGGCTACAATTCTTCAAATTTTCTCGTGGGCCCAAATTGGCCCCAAAAACTGGCGGCGACCACGTTGATCAGTTCTGTCTGCTACCCGCAAAGCGTTGGTGAGTCTCCAACACGAAGGTCACTAGAAAGCATGCCGTGACCGACGACAAGATTGAAAAATTCGGTACAGGGAAAGACCAGTGGTTATTGCCGCCCGGCGAGATCAATCGGCAGGCAATCGCGCCGCTTCGCGGCTACGTCTATCAAATTCACCAGACGCTTTCGGCGTGGATAGGTCTGCGCGGCGAGGATCAACTCTACCTTGAAGTGGCCGAAGATTTTGTCCTTATCGCCAAGGACCCAGAACGGCTCGATGAGGTGCTGAAAGCAACCCAGATCAAGGATACTCGCGAGTCAGGTTCGGTCACGCTGAATTCTGCGGATGTTCTCGACGCAATCAGTCATCTGTTCTGGCTCCAAGAGGCCAATCCTGACCGCGGTGTGCATCTGAAGTTTCTCACGACTTCGCCAATTGGAAAGGAGCGGAAGAACCCTCTCGCCAGCGGTCGGCCGGGCATCACGGCGTGGCATAGCATTGGCAGTGCCGACGATATTGCAGAATTGCGTACGGCGCTTTGCGCTCGCTACGAGAGTGGTCAGCTCTGCGCGTTCTTGCGGACGAGTTCGAATGATGAACTTCGCGAACGGATACTGAACCGCCTGACTTTCGTCTGCGGCGCGGGAGATTGGAAAGAAGTTGAGGCGGCAAATAGGGCCGCTCTCGTCGCTGCTCGCGGCGAGGTCAACGCTAGCCTCGATCTGGCGACGCGAGCTTACGACGTGCTGTTCAGTGAGGCTCTTCGAACGATTTTTTCTGGCGACCGGATGCTCAATCGGCAAAAGCTTCTCGATTGCTTCTCCAAGGCAACAACTATCGGATTACCCTCACAGACGCTTGTCGACTTGGTATCCCAAGTTTCGCTCAAGCCGGTTGGAGGCGTGCCCGTTGACGAGGATCGACTTCACGAGCTTGCCGAAGCCCTCCTAAAAGTGAACGCTCCGCCGTCGATGTTGGCGCTGTTTGGCGACGCGCAGGAATCAGCACGAAATGCTCTTGTTTTGCTTTCTCGCGTCGAGCGCACCATAGCGAAGGAGCAAAAATCGAATGGAGGGCACGAGGGGTCCATTACCCTAAGAGAACTCCGCCGTAGGTCCTCAGGCCATCAACTCTTCGTTGGTCCGCCTGGATCCGGCAAGACCCAGTCGCTGTGGCAAGCCGCGACAGCCATGCTGGCGCGGCGCGAAACTATTCCGCTTCTCTTGTCGGTCGGAGATTTTAAGTCTTGGAATGAAGTCTTGGAAACCGTTGCCGATCTCGGGAGAGGGATCGATGCGACAGCCGTGCTGCGTCACGACAAGGTATGCGTGTGTCTGGATGGTTGGTCAGAATTTACGGGCATTGAAAATGTCGTCGAACGAACGAAAGCCGTTCGCTCGCTTCATGGCACTCGGATTATCGCCAATGGTCGGCAAACGAGTCCGTCGGATACGACGTTCGAAAGCTGGCGCCTAGAACCGCTCGCACCGGGATTAGTCAGGGAAACGCTGAAGAGTGCTTTCGGCCGGCTGCCTCCGCCCGACCAGAAACTCTTCGATCTGCTTCGTTCGCCATTGGTGCTGTCGTTGTATGTGCTTCTCGGCGGCTCGGCGGTATCCCCCGGTGAATTGCTGGAAAGACTCCATCGGCATCTTTCACATGGAATTCCCGAGCGCTTCGACAACGCACTTTCAGGAGCCGTCGCATCGATGGCGCTATCTAGCGACCGATCCTATGCGCGCTTGCTTGCGGAACTCCGAGATCGTGCCAAGACTCTCAATCTCGACGAACCGACCAAGCTTTTGGAGCGCCTTGGCACCATTACCGAGCGCGGTGGAAACGCTCTGCCCATTCATGACCTCTATTGGAGCTGGCTCAGTGGCCTAGGCTTCCTGCACGAGCAGAGAACGGAGCAGGCACTTTTGCGTCTCGATACGCGGGAAGGCTACGACCTTGCGATTCAGTCGAAAGCGAAGGCAACGGTTGATCTGGCGAATGCCACCGCATCCCGTGATGTCGTTCTTGCTGCTGAATTCAGCGGAAGCCTAGAGGGACAAGATGCCGAAGATAGGCTGGAAGCACAGCTTGAAGAGATGTTCGCCAACCCAGACCTCTCGGTGCGCTGCCGGGCGGCCCTTGCAGGTCTCCGTTCTCGAAAGTCCCGATATCTCTCGCGCTCGCTCGATATCGTCAGCGAGGTAATTACAGCTAAGCTGTTTCCGCTCGAATTCTTAGACGTGTTCAAGCCCGCGGAACTTTTTCCGAACCGCGGTATTCTCGCAGAATGGCTTGGGTCGTCGGGTACCTCTCTGCTTACCGACGCGATAGCCAAGGAAGGCGGCCCGGAGTGGGGGCCTTGGCTCGAACAGGTCACGCGGTCCGGCAAGCTCTCACCAAACCTGGCGCTTGGCGCTGCGCTCGGCTGTAGCGGGGATATTCCAGCGTGGTGCTACGATCATCTGCATGACCTTATTCGCAGCGAGCCATGGAAGCTACGGCCGACAGCGGAACGAGGAGTCAATGTTTCGCTCGCCGGTTGGATCGCAACGCGGTACGGAGAAATCGTCGATCGATGGATATCACCAGGCGGCAGCGGTGGGTTTGAGCTCAATCGCGTCCTCGTCAGTTGCGGTAACGACTCGATATTCGACGCCCTTCTGTCGGGTTTCCCGACGATGTTACGCAAGGCTCAGGAACTTCTGGGTTACGCGGTTGTTGAACGCGGCGATCCATGGATCGCGCGATTCCAGAGACTGGCATTCACATCGAACGATGGGAAGCATCATCACCGCCTGGCGGAGCAGGTGTCCCTCGATATCGATGATGACACCGCCAGGCGCTGGATATCGCTTGGGTACGATCAACTTGGCTGGCGCGTTTTGATCGCTCGCCACGACAATGCCATCGTGCCGGAATTGATTGCTAATCTTCCGCAATCGTTTGATGGCCTCCATCACATCCCATCGCTTGCGGCGATGTCTTTTCTGACGGATGCCCCGGATTCCCTCCCCAACGAAATATGGTCGCGCATCCGCGGCACGATGCAGCCGAAAGCCATGCAGGATGCCCTTGAAGCCATCGCAAGGGTGATGCCGAACGGTGTACCCTCTATTGTGCGGTTTTGTGTTGATCAGCCGGGCGCTTTGCCGGGCTACCACATGGCCCAGGTCGTTCGGTTATATAGCGAATGGCAAGAGCGTTTCTCGATAGAGCTTCGCGTGCGTGTTCCCGAGGGAGACATGTCCTTCCGCGAATGGGCGCTCACAACGACATTGCGCCGCACGCGCGACAAGGACTTTCTTCCAAGAGGATTTGAATATGCTCCGGAACTAGCCATTCGCCTCGTGCTGACCGACATCGCGTCGGACGACAACATGGCGAAGTCTATTCTAGACGTAATCAAACCGCTTCCACGCTATGAGCCGGCACTCTTCGAGCGCATGATCGCAAGTGCCTTGCTTGCCCCTTTGATTCCGCGCCTTTTCTCGGACGTTGTCGACATGGTTCCGGTAGAGGATCTTCGGCAACTTGTCGGGTCACCGTACGTTAAATTCGAGGATCTCTTATGGCGACTTAGCAAGGCGAGCAATCCCCTTCATAAGCCCCTGCATGTCGAACTGATGGCGAGGGTCCTGAACGATCCGATGAATCTCCATCACTATCGATACATCGGCCAGATGTTGCGTAGCTATCCCCGTGACGAAGTTCGCGAGATGCTTCGGCCAGTCGTGGCGCACGGTAGAGAGCAGGCTCATTGGATGCTGCGCGAAATTGAAAGCGCGCGCCGCGAGCGATTGGTCGACGAGGCGGGGCAGCTTCTGGATCGGTAGGACACAATCAGTCGGCCGGGACTAGGTCCCGCTTGGGTTTTAGTAACTCGCCATTTTCAAAACGGCCACCACGGGCCGGCATCAGTGATTGCTCATCCGCGCAACCAAGCCACCGTTGTCGTTGGAATAAGATAGCTCGCCTTTTTGCGACCTTTTTGTTCTACGGACCTGTCTTGCGTTACCGTCTGGCGCAACGAGTCTCCGGATGGGGCGCGCGTCATTAGGAAGCTCAGGCGCTATCGACGATCCGACGAAGGACGCCAGCGGCCATGAGCTCTTCGGCCGCCACCAATGCATCGGCGATCGTGGAGTCGTTGTGGCCCTTAGGATTCCGTATCTCGCCAAACGCTCCGGTAAACAGGTCGCAACGCGCCTTCTGCCTAGCAGGCGGTGCGGCCCTGTCGCGCAAGGGTCCGGTGTTGGGATCAAATGCCCTCTTCATAAGCGGCGCACCAAAATCCGTGGTGGTGAAGCCGCCCTTCGTCCGTACCGCGACCTCGACTGATTTAAAAGCTTCAAAAACCGCGGTGTCATAATCGCCCACGGTGAAGGCGTTCCATGCGGCATCCGGCAACCCGGAATGAAACATCTCTCGGGTGAACTTTGATCGCATCCGGGCCCCTACATAGTCCGTTGACGCGGACACCCCTTTTCCGGTTGCCGAGGGTATCCGATATCCATTTTTCCCATTATCGGGGTCGGGTTCTTCGATGAAACCGGAGTCGTCAAGCGCTTTCCAAGCACGGCCGATAACTTGCTGCACGTCTGCCCTTGCTCGGGCGCTATACGGGTATCCGTTCGCGTCGAACAACGCAGTGGAGACGCTATCCCGCGTTATCATTGGATGCATACCATCCCTGCAATATTCGATTATGTGGCGAAGCAGAATACGCTCGACCTCTGAGGCTCGCGCCGCCAGCAATTGGTCTGGGCTGGGATATTGCGTGATTAGCACGTTGTTATCGGACATTGGCATCTACGCTCACTGAATGTTCAGTCTCATCAGTTTTCCTGATCTCTACCATCGATCCGCAGCGTTGCCGATGTAAGCTGACCCTCACACGCGCCTTGTGGTCGATAACCGGCCATTGTCGGAACAGGCGCTTGTCGGAGGCGAAACCCTATATTCGGGCCGTAGCTCAAACGGTGGTTTTGGTGTGGGAAGGTCGAAAATGCTTTATTTTTCAATGGGAGTTGACTAACTCCCTCTCCGCCATACGAGTTATTTAAGCCTTTGAAACTTTGTCGATAATTCGCGTCAGAGATGCCGTGCCCTAGCGGCTGCCCTAGCGGGTCGCATGCTCGTCGAGCCAATCTTCAAATGCTCGTCGGCACTTTCAGTTCGTGCGCGAACTGTTCCAGCTCCTTGGGCCGCGCATAGTTATCGTTGAGAAACTTCAGCACCTTGATGTTCAAGGCCAACGACCAATTCACAATCTGCTTGGTGAACGCTTTGTCTTCGTCGGCGGAGATGTCTTTTGGCTTGCTGTCGTTCTGAATGTGCACGCGATTGCGGTACTGCCGCAACGTGTGAAGCTCATCGTAAATGTTCGCCCCAAGGCCATCGAGCAATTTGTACTTCTTCATTGCGTTTATGATGCTGTTGAATTGCTCATAGTCGGTGTCTGCTATTTTGGCGCGGTCTGCCTCGGAAATGTTTGGCACGCCTTCCTTACTAAAATTCTGTGCGCGATAGATGATCTGTTCGAGCGCCGCTTCGACGAGTGAGCCTGTCTGAACGACCATGAGCTTGTTGAACTGGTTGTCGTTCAAAGCGGCCATCTTGCACAGAACTTCCGCGTTCTTAATCATGTTGTCGCCGACCTTGAATTGGCCGATGAACTTTGCATGTGATTGTTTCGGTTTTGTCAGCCATCTTTCCACCATTCGAGATTACTTCCGAAAGCGCGGCGTCCAGCTTTCGATGAGTTTATCCTCGTTCTCGTCATCTTCTGATTCTTCGACGCGAGCCGTAAGACTCTTGCAGGTGAGCACGGTCAGGGTGCGGCCGTACTGGCCGAGACCAACCACTTCTTCGGTAATTCCGTAGCCGCGCTCAGTGTCCATCCAGTCGCGCAGGTTTCCGTCGCCGGAGTCCTTTTGACCGGTGCGCACATTCTCACGCCGCGCGTTGAAACTCTCGGTGAGGGAGCCGCCTGGCAATGGCGTGCCCTTGCGCAGCCATTTCAGTCCCTTTGCTTCCTTCAGGGCTTCGGACATGAAGCAATAGTCGACAGTCTGGCCTTTGCTCAGCACGATCGCCACACCATCACGCGTGAAGCCGGAGTATCGAATGGCTGTTGCCGTTAGCGAAGTCTCGCAGGCTTTCGCAAGGGCCTCGATGCCTGCGAGTCCTATTGGATGATCGTCGATGGCGCTCTTAAAAGGCCGCTCCGGCATCAGCAGGGCTGCGGCAAAATAATCTGCCTCGAGCTCGTACGGATCAGCCGACTGAAAGCCGGCGTGGGAGAAGTGTGCTCCACTGCTCAGCAGCGCATCGACGTGTCCGCTTATGCAGTAGTGGCCAATTTCGTGGGCCACGCTGAATTTCTGAAAACCTTTGCTCGAGATGCTGGTCGCATACATAATGCCAAACTGATCACCGACCTTCACCAGCATCCCGGAGACACCATCCACCGTATCGGGTTTGGGCTTGACGAGGATCCCCTTGTCCGTGGCGATGGCCATTGGATCGACTCGCAGGCCCTCGATCTTCGTCTCGCGCAGAACGACGCTAGCCGCCCCTTCGGCAATCGACTTCCGAGGGACCGTGAGTTTGGCCACTACTTTTTCTCTGTGGATTGACCGCGGCGAACCAGCATTTCGACGAACTCTTCCGTCAGCTTCAAATCATCCGCATTCAGCTTGTTGATGTCGCGGTGCAGTCGGCCGACCGGTGCTGATGCCTCCGGACTATCCACCCGGCCCAGTAAGAAGTCGGTGGTGACGTTCAGCGCGCCCGCCAGGCGCTTCAGGTTCTCAAACGACGGCTTCCGCGGCCCGGCCTCGAAGTGGGACACCGAGCTGGCCGGAAGCTTCGCCCGAGTCGCCAGTTCGGTCTGATTGTACCCCCGCATCTCGCGAGCTCGCTTCAGTCGTTCCTTAAATATTTCAGAGGCTTGGTCGTCAGTCATGGCGCTTTCGATATGGAATAGTTGACGAGTTCGCACACCGCTGCGAATATGCGGTATCGACAATAATGCCATGGCGAACAAGAAAATTGCAAGTTGTTGATCGGGCGCGGCTTTCGAGAAAGGGGCCGCCTTCGGGCGCAATCAAACCAACAGGTGACGCGTGAATTACACAGACCGTTTTCTTCGCGAGACCGCGAGCTACAGCGTTCTCGACGTGATGCTGGCGGACATTGCTGTCCGCATTCAGCTGCCGCCGAGCGAATACCAGAAGGCCATCGACCACTATGACGCGATCAACGAGTGGATCGACCGGGAAGAAAGCGTCCTGCACGGCCGGGTACGGCTTCTCTATTCGCAGGGCGGGTTCATGATCGGGGCGACGACGGCGCGCCACGACACCGAGGCTGACTTCGACATCGACGTGATGGCGCAGATCGACTGGCCCACCAACGTCGACCCGGAAACTGCGCTCGCGACGCTGGACGAGGCGATCCGGGGCGAACCCGGTTCGCGCTACCACAAGAAGGCCGAGCGCAAGACGCGTTGCAGCACCGTTCACTACAACGGGATGCATCTCGATGTGACGCCGTCGGTCCGGTTGCCGGGCCAGGCCGAGAAGATCAGCTTCATCTTCCACTCGAAGCCCTCCGATCCGTCGGTGCCGAAGCAGACGCTCTACGCCAACCCGTTCGGTTTCGGGCAGTGGTTCAACGCCCTCACGCCGGCCGACGAGATTTTCGGCCTCTACTTCGAGAAGTCGTCGCTCGACTACGACCGCATCCGGCTCGAAGCGCTCGCGAAATCGGACGCAGACCCGGTGCCACCGCAGACGCCAGTCTATCGCAAGTCGCGGGCCGTCATCGCGCTCCAGCTCATCAAGCGCTGGCGCAATCTCGCCTACGACCGCCGCCATGCGCGCCTGCGCATGCCGCCGTCAGTGCTGCTGGCGTACTACGTCGCCGCGAACGCCAACAAGACGCGGACCCTCGCCGACGAACTCGTCCATCAGGTCGAGTGCATGATCGTCGCGCTGGAACAGGCCGAGAAGGCGCACCAGACCGTGTACGAGGTCAATCCGATGTGCGAGCAGGACGAGCTGACGGACCGCTGGCCTGCCAACCTCGCCGAGCAGCGAGTCTTCATCGACCAGCTGCGGGCGTTCGTTGTGCAGCTTAACGGCTTGCAGAAGGGCCTGCCGCTGCACGAGATGCAGGCGGCGCTCGAGGACCTGTTCGGCGAGCAGCCCGCCCGCGATGCGGTGCGCAAGTACACCGACCAGCACGTCAACGACAACAAGACCGGCAAGGGCTTCCACGTCCTGCGCACCGGCAGCATCCCGGCACTTGGCTCCGCCGCCGTGCCGGCCAGCGCGCGGCCGACGCCCAGGAGCAGTCCGTGGGGTGACTGATCGGCCATGCCTCCGCTCTCGGTTGATGAACAGGACCGGAAACTGCGGGCTGAATGCCCGCAGTTCCGGCTTGTCGCGCATCACGGATGGATGGGGATCTGGGAGGGGCCGCTCACGCCGATCTGCCAGACCTACTGGGTGCGTCTGGTGTATTTCTCGCGCCGCTTCTTTGATGGCTACTATCTCGACAACCCGTACATCAGCGTGTTCGTCATCGATCCGCCGATTGGGCCTGACCCGCGCGGCACCGGCGTGCCGCCGCAGCACGTCTATCGTCTCGGTCACGACCCCGCGTTCCCGCGCCTGTGCATCTACGACCCGGTCGACGATGACTGGCAGCCGAGCGAGTTCATCGTTGATCGCATCATTCCATGGACCATCAAATGGCTCTTCTTCCACGAAGAGTGGGTCGCAAGCGGTGAGTGGAAGGGCGGCGGCCTGCATCCGGAGATTCCCGAACCATGTCTGAAGGACGACGACTGCGACCCGGAGAAGCACGTTCGGCGGGAGCAATTCCGAAGCGCCGAGTTCCACAGGCTTGGCCGAAAGATCGGCGTTTTCGCATCCTGTCCATTGATGGTGGCGGCATCCGGGGGATCTTTCCCGCCGCAGTTCTGGCAGAGCTGGAACGCTGCTACGCCGGCGGCGCTTCCATCGCTTCTTGCTTCGACCTTGTCGCAGGAACCTCAACCGGCGGCATCATCGGTCTTGGACTGGCGGCAGGATACACCGCCGGTGAACTCAGCGACCTCTATGTCAATCGCGGAGATGAAATCTTCCCGCCATACGCCGACACTTCGCTCGGCCGCTTGAGGGCGGCCGCGCGCGACGCCACGCAATATGCCCGCTACACCTATGATCGCGGCGCGCTCGAAAAGCTCCTCGCCGATAAACTTGGCCAGCGTCTGTTCGGCACGGCGGGCGTCAGGTTGTGTATTCCCGCCTTCGAGGGCAAGCACAGCGAAGTCTTCGTATTCAAGACGCCGCACCATCCCGATTTCCAGACAGATCGTCACCAGCGCATGGTGGACGTAGCTCTGGCGACGGCGGCAGCGCCGACCTATTTCCGGCCGCTCGAACACGGCGGATACACGCTTGTCGATGGCGGGGTATGGGCCAACAACCCGGTCATGCTGGCGGTCATCGAAGCGCTGACAAGCTTCGACGTCTCCCGCGAACAGATCGACGTGTTCACGCTCGGCTGTGGCGACGACAAGTATGTCGTCTCCGGCAGCCAGATCACGGCCGGCGGCCTGTGGCACTGGCGCAAAATCATGGGCGGCGCAATGCGCCTTCAGTCCCTTGCCGCCACCAATCAAGCGCGGCTGCTTCTGGGGCCGCCATCCGTCGTGCGGATTGACGCACCGACCTTCGAGCCCATGCTTCGCATGGACGACTGGCGGCGCTCGGTACGCGAGTTGGTGCCTGCGGCAGAACGTGCCGTTGCTGAAAACGGAGAGCGCATCGCGGCTCAGTTTCTGACGACGCAGGCGCTCGCGTATACTCCGGAGCCGGAGGTTGCTGCATGACTGTCTCGTTGCGTTACCCGGTTACGCGTTTCAAGAGCATGAAGGTGGCTCTTAAGGAGCTGGAGCCCTTCATCAAGGACGGCGCGCATCTCCAGTCGGGAAGGCCGTTCGAGCGCATGGGCGGCATGAGATCGCGCGAAGCCGTCGCAAATTGGCTGCTCTGCGCCGTCGTCAATGAAATTGACGAGCGCGAACTGTCCTTCGTAAGCGATCCGGTCGACGGCGATGGCGTATTGCACGATGCGAAGTCGGGCGACGTCTTCCCGACCGAGCACGTGATGATTCCGCGTCAGCAGGCGGATGGAAAAGCGGATGCCCATCAGCTTATCCTCAAGGCCATCGAGCACAAACGTGGGAAGGGCGGCGCTGACTACGCATCAGGAAAGACCCTCGTGGTCTTTCTCGATGCGCCGGTCGGCGAATGGTTTCCGAACAGGGTAGCGCGTTCGCTTCCGGTTCCGTTGCTCTTTGAAGCCGTGTGGGTCGTGGGCCTGCACGTCGCCGAGGACGGCGCCTATACCTACAACGTGACTCTTCTGGACATCGGCGCTGGAAATGCGCCCACCTTCAAGGTCGCCACCAACAAGACGTTCGACGCCTGGAGCGTCACAACGGTTCAGTATAGCTCGAACGTCGAAACGGGTTGTACCGCCGGTGCGCTGCGATAGCGATGGAGATTAGCGCATTTGATTTGGCCACGACCTGACTGAAAGAGAAGCGAGAGGGGCGATCGGCGGCTATCTCGACAAAGCCTGCATGGCGACCCTACAATCTTCGCATTGCCTATCCGAAAAAAGTCCTCCGATGCCTTTGCAATCTGATTGGCTTCCTGCCGCCACGCCACACGATCCCGCTGAAGATCCACCAGGCAGTCTGGATCCGTTGGGTACATTGCTGCAGGCCGAGCGCTTTTCAGAAATACTGCTGCCAGGGCTTACTGTGCGCATGTGGCGGGGTCGGCTTTTGACAGTCGCGACCCTCGCGGCGTGGGTCGCAGATCAGGCCGTTGTACGTCTAAATAATCGTGATGACGTGCGTCTCGTCTCCCGACTAGCTTTTGAGAGACTCGTCGTCTCGGCGATCGTGCGAAAAGCCGAGCGGGATGTCACCTACAAGGATGCGCCGCTCAATTTGCCGGGACGGGAACTCGCGAGCAACGCGCTTGAGGCGGGTGAGCCGCTGACGCGTGCAAACTTCCTCAAGGGGCAGGCGGTCAACGGTCCGTTCGGCGTGATGGCCCGGCTTGCCCGTCAGCTTGAACTGGTCGATCTCGATGGCCGGCCGGGAAAAAACGCCGCGCGCCTCCTGACCGAATGGGCTGCCGATGAAGGTCTTGACGGCATCCTCGATGAAGAGGGGGACAAGCCAGGCGCGAAATGGCTGTCCGAAGCAGTGAACCGGACGGTCGGCGTTGTTGATGGCGGTCAATGGCCAGGTCCGGGCGCAGCGATCTGGGATCGGCTCGCCGAAAATCTCAGGCCTGACCTGCCGGGTCGGCTCGAGAAGCGCTTCCTGCTTGAAACCTTGCGCACATCTCCTCAACGCAAGCGGATGGTCGAGCTGCTGAAGCTGAACGACGACCTCTTTCGCAGCGCGTGGGCTGGGCGGGATTCGCGCGGCGAGGCCGAGCGAACCGTCCTGCTTCAGGGCATCAAGCCCAATCTCGGCGACGATCCAGTCGATCGGCTGATAGATGCGGCGATCGCGGGCGCCGAAGCCTATGAACAGACGGTCGCGCTGCTGCAGCAGACGTTCGACAGTCTGATCTATGCGCTGAAGGAACGCGATGGCCGCGCGCGACAACAGGACATCCTCGGCGATCCTCGTATTAGCAAGCACCTAGATGCAACGCGTGCCGGGCTGGGAAAAATTATTCCGGCCCTGCGTCGTGCGGCGGAATTGCTGGACAAGCAGCCGGCCATTAGTCCCACACTGGTCGTCGATCCCTTGCGTGAGCTGAGGGCCAATGCTGAAGAGGCCGCGACTTCCGTGGCGAGCCTCGTCGATGTCGTCATGCGGCGGCATGTGCGCGTTCAGCAAGTCAAACGCAAGGCCGTGTGGATCGAAGCAGGCGCCCATTGGACGTTGATGCCGGGCGAGCATCGGGTTGAGATGGGCAAGTTGCCGAGCTGGCAGAATATGTATCTTCACCCGTTCAAGATTCCCAACGCCTACTCCCTGCTGGGTGACCTGGGACACGTCAGGCGGGACAGCCGTTATGCCGAAGTCCAGTAAGGGGCAGCCGCGCGCGCTGGCCGAGGCGTGGACTGCCCCGGCGATGTCGCCCGCCGGCGAGATCGGCCGCCCTCTCATCTGCCTGGCCACGACCTACACGTTTCATGCAGAGTATCTCGAAGGCGAGCTGCTGCCGCGGTTTCTGGGGCTGAAGTTCGATGAGACGGAAGGCATGCGCCCGTTCATCGTCGAACGGGAGCAGGCGCTGGGCACCGTTCGCGCCTCGATCCTTGTCGATGCCGACCACCTTGATCCGGCGCAGACGACGCTTCGCTGGGATCAATTGCCGGTCCGGGTGCCGTCTGGTGCGCAGCACGCCAAGATCGTGCTGCTGCTCTGGGAAAACTATGCCCGGTTGATCGTGTCTTCAGCCAATCTGACCAGATCGGGTTATCGGCGCAATCGCGAGATCGCTGGAGTGATCGACTTCTTCGATCATCAGGCGTCGGCGCCGCGACGTCTGTTCCTCGACGCACTCGATTTCCTGAGCGAGGTCTCGCCGCTGGTCAAGGCGTCGGAGCCTGCGCGTGCGCGGTGGAATAATTCGCTTACGGCCAGCCGTGCGCGCCTTCGCGCTTGGCGCAACATATCCGCGGATTTCGCACCGCGCGAACGGCCGCGCGTCATGTTTGTCGGCGGGCTGCCCCGTCGCACAGGTGCAGCGCTTCGCTCGCCGCTGCGGCAGGCCATCGATCACTGGGGGACGCGGCGAGCCGAGGAAATTACGGTGATCACCCCGTTCGTCGGCGACATTGCCGGAGCAAACGATCCGGTGATCGATACGCTGATGACCTTTCCGCGAACGCGCGATGCGCGTGGCTTTCTTGTCGTGCCGGGCCGCCCGAAGACGGACGATCCCGCTCGTATGATCGTTGCGCTTCCGGCCCGCTTTCGCGATGCATGGGCCGCTGCCTGGCGCACGCGTCCGGACGATGTCGAAACGTTTGTCGTTCCGCCCAGTCGCACCGGAGACAAGGTCAGCCGCGATCTGCACGCCAAGGGCATTCTGGTGAGCGGCGACGGGACGACGATGCTGCTTTGCGGATCCAGCAATTTCAGTCCGCACGGCATGGGTCTGCGCGTTGCGAACGTGGAAGCCAATCTCTGCTATATCGACGATCAGAATGCGCGGCGTGACGGAAGCAGGCTCGAAGACCGACTGCCGGTCGACTGGAGCGCGGATCGTTGCGAGACTGCATTCTGGCCACCTGATGCCGAACCGCTGGAAGACGATGCGCCGAGCAAGGATCCTCCTCTGCCCGCAGCGTTCCTCTGGGGCATCTACAATCAAAGGACCAATTCGATCGTCGTGACGCTTGATCTGACGGCTCCGCTTCCGCCAGACTGGTCACTACACCTGCCCGGAGAACGGACCGACACCTCGACACTCCTGTTCGACGGACAGCATAAGCCCTGGCCGCCTCATGACGAGAAGCTGGTGGCAACGCTTCCCGACGCGTTGAAGGGTGTGAACATTCCCGGACTGCGATTGAATTGGCGCGACGAAGCCGGCGGTAGCCATTCCGGCATCCTTCCCGTCCACGTCGAGTCCATGGATGACCTCCTGCCTCCGGAGGAGATCCGTTCCCTGAAGGCACAGGACATTCTCGATTGTCTCATCTCCGGCAAGGAGCTCGCGGAGTGGGTCGACGGCATCGAGAAGCGGCGGGAAATTTACGACCCGGACAATAGAGCCGAGCCGGAGTACGATCCGCTGCGGTCAATCGATACCAGTGGCTATCTGCTCTACCGGACCCGTCGCCTTGGGGCGGCGCTCACCGCGCTGGGCGACCGGCTGGACAGGACCGTCCGAACTCCCGATGCGCTGTCCTACAAACTCCGGCAGGATCCGCTTGGGCCGCGGGCGCTCGCCGAGTCGTTGGTGCAGGAGTGGCGGGGAGACGGCGACGGCGTCGCGCGCGGCGACGCGACCCACGTGATCTTCAGCCTGATCGAACTCAATCTGACGCTGGCGCATATAGCTCAGCGTGTGGTCGAGTTGCCGCTGCGCAAGCTTTTCGGCGCGACGATCGAAGAGATCGAGGGCATGCAGCGCGAAATCGTCGCTGCGCAGGCTCCTCCCGAGAACCTACAACTGTACATGCGCGAAGTCGCGCGCAGACAGGTGGAGCTGCTCGCATGAAGCAGGACAGGATGACGCATCGCAATGGCCATTGACTGGGGTTTCCCCGACGCCCTCCTGCGGATGGGTGGAGCAGGCGAAAGCAAGATCGAAGCGATCGATGGCCTGCGCCAGCAAGAAACGGCGCGTTCGATTCTGAACGACCTGGCGAACCAGCCCGGTGTGGTCCTGGCCGACGAAGTCGGCATGGGCAAAACCTACGTCGCGCTCGCCGTCGTTGCTTCGGTCGTGCTCGCAAACCGCGCCGCCGGCCGGCCAGTGGTCGTCATGCTCCCGCCTGGGCTTGCGCGAAAGTGGCAGCGAGAATGGGGGCAATTCGTTGCCGTCTGTTGTGCGGATCCATCTAAGCTCGCGTGGGTGCGCGATGAGTATGTGCATACACCCACGGATTTCTTCCGCATTCTCGACCGGCCGCGCGGCGAAAGACCGCATATTGTATGGAT
This sequence comes from uncultured Alphaproteobacteria bacterium, assembly GCA_963763485.1. Taxonomy (GTDB): domain Bacteria; phylum Pseudomonadota; class Alphaproteobacteria; order Rhizobiales; family Xanthobacteraceae; genus CAWCKS01. The sequence goes on from CAVXOW010000007.1 coordinate 646,763, forward strand.
GACGACCGGCTGCTTCGCTCGCGGATTGTCGGACCCCTGGACGAAGCTCGCGCTGATCCGTCTTGCGCGCAGCCGCACGCGCATGGACGAAGAGACCAGAAAGGCAGTGGCGAAATGGGCGACCACGCTCGTTCGTCTCAAGACGAAGCGCCAGCTCACGCCTGAAATCGTTGACACGCTCCTTCAACGTGAACCTGCCGCATGGCACGCGCTTCTCATTCGGGAAGGAATACTGGCCGGAGATGCCCCCGATCCGGTGTCGCAACATCTTCTGCGGCACCATGACGAGATCGACTGGACGCCTCTGACCGCGGTGCTGCGAAGCGAGACCATCCCGGGGCGGCGCGGCGCCGTCTCTGCGACCCGGCTTCAGGAAGCGCGTAACGAATTCAACGACGCTTGCCAGCAGGTTTACTGGAGCTGGCTCGCGCGTGTGGATTGGCGGGCGCCGCTTTTCGTGCTCGACGAAGCCCATCACGCAAAGAACGATGCAACCAGCCTCGCCGGCCTGCTGCGATCGAGTGAGACCCGCAAGCTGGTCGAGCGAGAGCAGTCTTCGGCGAGGCCGCTGCTCTGGGAGAAGTTCGATCGCATGCTTTTTTTGACTGCGACGCCATTCCAGCTGGGGCATCATGAACTCATTCGTGTCCTGCGCTCGTTTGCTGCGGCTAAGTGGAAGGGAGCGGATGCCCCGGCTCGCACGCGGGAGGACTTCGAAGCCGGAATATTTGAGCTGGAAGGACGCCTGAACCAGAACAGGCGAGCGGCCCGGCACCTCGACCGGCTCTGGGGCCGGCTTGCGCATCAGGCGGTTTCGCGTCTTGCACCGGAATTGGACGCCTCTCGAGTCGCTGAACGGTGGTGGGACGAAATCCAGGCTGGCAAGTCGGTCGATGCCCTCGATCGTGAGCTGCACTCGGCCATTGAGGAGTGTCACAGAACGCGGGGGCTCGCGGAAAATGATCCGGGCAGCCCATGGTCGTCATTGCGGACGTGGGTCATCCGCCACAATCGTTCGACCAAGTTGCCGATCGAGGGCTCCGGCGCGGCCATGGAAAGGCGGCACTTTCTGAGCGGTCGGCAGATCGCCGACAACGGCGTGGGGGCGGATTCGGCAGCAGCGGCCGGTGAGCGCGTGGCCGGGTTGCCGCTGGCGGGAGACGCGGCTCTGCCATTTCTGCTGGCGGCGCGCGCACAGGGCGAACTGGCGTGGGGTTCAGCCAGGGGACGGGCCTTCTTCGCCGAGGGCTTGTGTTCGAGTTACGAGGCGTTTCATCACACGCGCGACGAGCGGGGTGACGCGCGAGATGTCGGAGACGATGGCGTCGAACGCGATGCGACGGCCGACAAAGCGGGGGCGCGCGCCGAGACGATCGTGCCGGTCAGCTGGTACGAAGATCAGGTGGGAAAGATGATCCCATCCAGGCGCGCAAGCGAGGCTGCGCGTTTCGAACATCCGAAGATTCGGGCCGTGGTTCAACGGACGATCTCACTCTGGCTCTCGGGCGAGAAGGTGCTCCTGTTCTGCTTCTATCGCGAGACGGCCAGGGCCTTGCGGGAGCACATCGGCCGGGAGGTCGAGCGGGCGACGATCGACGTCGCCGCAAAAAAACTTGGACTGGATGCCGACAGGAATCGCGCCTCGGTGCACGATGTGCTGGAGAACGTCGCTCGCCGGTTGTCGGATGAAGACAGTCCGTTTCATCGCGCCCTGATGGGCATTCTGGGAGAGCCCCTGGCTGCCGAGGAATTCGCCATCCTTCATCCGCAGCGCGAGGAATTGCTGGGTCTCCTGACCGGGTATGTCCGGTCGCCATCGTTCATTGCGCGATACATTCCGCTCGAGGTCCCCGACATACGGCGCGCGCTGGTGGACGGTTCAAGAAATGCCGCCGCTGCGCGCGCAGGCGCCGAAGCGCTCGCCGGTGCCCTTGCCAGCCATATCGATGCGTCGTCCATGAAAATGTCGGCCAGGATCGTGGAGTTCCTGCGTTTTGGCAAGGACCTGGCTGAACGGCAGGCGCTGAGATCGAACGGAGATGACGATGGTGCGGTGGACCCTCTGAAGGAATATCTGGCCGCCGTCGCAGTGCACGTTTCACCTCGGCGTACCCCCGCCGACCAAGAAGCCGTGCAGGCAGGGGAGGGTTCGTATCGCGTTCTGCAGCCCGTGCGCATGGTCTATGGTGAAACGAAGCCCGACGCCCGTCAGCGGCTGATGCTCGCCTTCAACAGCCCGATGTTTCCGGAGATCCTGATCAGCAGCGCCGTCTTGGGTGAGGGCGTCGATCTCCATCGCTTCTGCCGTCACGTCATTCATCACGATTTATGCTGGAATCCAAGTACGCTGGAGCAACGCACCGGTCGAACTCGATCGCATCCGCTGCAAGGCGGAGACCACGCGCAGGCCAATCATGATCTATGAGCCCTATCTCGGCGGGAGCGCCGACGAGAAGATGTTCCGCGTCGTTAAAGATCGCGAGCGCTGGTTTCAAATCGTAATGGGGCAGAAGTTCGAGTTCGATGAAGCAACTTCCGAGGAGCTGGCCAATCGCGTTCCCCTTCCTCAGGATTTGGCTCGTTCTCTCACCTTTGACCTTCGACGCTACCGGCCGGCGTAATGCTTGTTGTCGAGGCCATTGGCAGGTTCCCTTACTTCCGAGCAGAGGTGTTGTCGCCTCTAAGCGGCAGTCGCCGGGATCGTTGGGGCCGGCTAGGGCAGTACGTAGGGCACTCCCGAAACTCTTTTTGGAAACCATGAAGCAACAACGGGTTTCCGCAGACTTGGGCGGAATAGTCTCCGCCGAGGTTCTTGCAGCGATGGATCGAATACCGAAGACCCGGAAGGCTGAACGCCTCCCATGCGCGCGACCAAGACCAAAGCCGCAGTACGGGGAAGCGAACGGTGCTAGTGGTCAGACGGACTCCCTCTCCGCCGCTGCACTGTTCTCCTTTGTATTCGATAGTTCGAACCGACAGCAAAACAGCGAGTAGCGCGACAAAAGCTGACGCGGCTACGCGCGTTTTCCCATCTGCACCACGTTTCCATCACTCCGCGGCACCAGCGACACGACTGCCGCCCTTGCGAGGTCTTCCAAGGCGGTCGCAATGTATTTCGCGTAGTGCCGCTCGATCATTTTGACGGAGGTGTTGTGCAGTTTGGCGACCTGTTGGATGGGCAAGCCCTTTCGGAGACCGCGCACGATGCTCGAGTGCCGCAAAGCATAGGGAATCACCTCCGGCATACCGGCGCGCTCGCGAATGGCCTTCCAGGGACGTGCAAGTTCGCCTCTTTTCCACGGACCGCGTTGAGACTTCTTCCACGCGATACCCCTCGGCTCCTGTTCATGGATCCATCGCTCGAAAAGAGGTGCATCGCTTGCCCGCCTGGCGATTGCGGGCAAAAGCACCTCAATCACATCGTCGCCTACCGGGACCGGGTCTGAGCCGCTATTGCCGCCGCGCCCCTTGTAGGAGCCCGGCACCATCAGACGCCGTGCAGAAACCTGTATGTCGCCCACGCGCATTCGCCTGACCTGCGCATACCGCGCGCCGGTCGCGGCCAGACATACGACGATCCGATATAGATCGCCATCAAATCCCAGCTCCTGATCGACTTCACGCGCAGCTTGAAGGATGGTGCCAACCTCCTCATCCGTGAGAATCTGGTTATCCCGAGCAACCGACACATCATCATCATCATCGATCCGCTCGGCTTTGAAGCCGGCCTTCACAATGGCGAGGAACGTCGGGTTTAGTTTCTTCCGATCTGCGGAAAGCCGCGGCCACGCGGCATTTAGTGCGGCCTTGAGGTCATTCACGAACCGCTGCTTGGTCGTGACCTTTAAGTCCTCCGGCAAACCCTCACGCCACGTTATCAAGTCGTCTTCTTTCAAGGCATGCAGATGCACCGATGCGAGAGGAGCGGCTTCCACAGCTTCCTGATTGCCGCGCTTTTCTTGACCAAGAACGTAGCGCCGCAGCTTGGTACCGGCGTCGGATCGGACGTCGCGACCTGTTCGGCGTCTTTCTCGAGCATCGCGTTCCTTGACGTAGGATTCAACGGCCGATCGCACGGTAGGAGCCGGGCCCGCCGCCTGCGACGCGGCTTCTGTTCTGGCTCGAGCTACGGCCTCCCGAGCCGTTCTCACGGCCTGTTCGAAGGTCAGAATCCCGTCGGCGGGCTTGTCATTGATGTCGTTGGTGATGCCGACTGGCACCTGCTTGTAGTTGCCGCCTTCGTGGTGATTACGCCAGCGGACAAACCAAACGCCGCCCCGTTTTCCTTTGCGATAGCCCAGATGGGCTTCCGCATCGAGGCGACGCCAATGCACGCCAAGCTCAAGTCTGGAGCGCGCTTTAGCCGTCGTGATCTGAGCCTCGGTGAGTGTCTTCGACATAGCGTTTGTCGCACTGTTAGACGTCGAATATCCGTCGAATATCCGACGACGTACGTGCGCGAACAATACAGGATTGTGGACATTCAAGCTATTGAAATAATTGAACATTGGCGAACGGTGGCGGACGGAGACGGAGCTATTATTTGGCTCTCTCAAGGCTGAAACAGGGGTTCGATTCCCCTAGGGAGCGCCAAGGTCCTTCAAGAACCTTTCGCTTCAAGCGTCTCGCGCAAAAGTGGAGGCACTGCGTGGCTAGGGCTTACTGGGTCGCCACGTATCGCTCGATCAAGAACCCGACGCGCTTTCCACTTACGCGAAACTTGGAGGGCCGGCGCTGCGGGCCGCCGGAGGGCGTATTCTTGCGAGGGGCAATCCTGCTAGGGCTTACGAGCGGAACGTCCTTGAGCGTGTCGTCCTGATTGAGTTCGACAGTGTCGCAGCCGCAACGAAGGCTCACGACAGCCCGGCCTGTCAGGACGCGCGCGAGCTGCCTGGCGACGCGGTCGAGCGCGACATCGTCGAAGCGGTCGCTTAGCGCTCCGGAAGCCTTAGTTCCGCATCATCATTGAGCGTTGCGTTGGCACGATGCTCAAATCCTCGAGCGCCAATCCCGACGACAACTTTTCCGTGACCCATCGGGGCTTCCTGCCACGTCCTGACCAGACTTCTTGCGGCGCGTCCGGGTTTGCGAACTTGGGCAAGACGGGCGGATAGGGGCGACGCGTCCTCTCCTGATTTATCGCCGGGCGCAGACTGCCGAGGCGACGGTCGAGCTCCTCCTTTTCGGCATTTATTTTGGCGGCGAGAACCTCCGAAATCTTTCCGTGAAGTCCCCACAGCTCGTCGATCGACATCGCGTCGAATTTTGTCGTTTGGCCCATGATTTTCCCCAAGAGTTCTTCGTTTGTCCCACCGTGTCCCAAGCCTACTAGAGTGGGGGAATTTGAAAAAACAAAGGCGAAATCGTGCGTATTCACCGCTGGTAAGGCGGCACGATGACCGACGCGAAAATGAGGCGCACGACAACTGTCTCGCGAGCAAGCTTCGGTCTCTGGAAAAAAACGGTGTGAGCTTGCGGCTAGATAAAGCGGTACGTCTTCACCGCAAAGCTCGCGACCCCGCCGTCGCGATCGAGCAATGCCGCGTTGCGTTCGACGGCGTCAATGCCGGAGAGCCAAACGTCGACGAGCCCGGCGACAGCAACGTCGAGATTTGGCACGCGGCTTCCTGGCGCATGCGTCTGCTGCAGGATTTTGTGCCTGATGATGCGGCGGACGCCGTGCAATTCACTCAAGATGGCGTCGACGGGCTGCGACGGCGCGCGCGGCGCGACGAACAGCAGGATCTGCTTGATCGATCCATCGTCCTGGTCGAACGCGGCTTCGTCGTCGACCGCCGTGACGACACGCGACACCGCCCCGATGAAGAGTTCGGAATCCTTGTCGCAGGCCTTGAGCTCCGCCGAGCCATATGCCGCCGTCCGGTCCTCGACGCTGGCGAACGCCAGCTGCGGAATGCCGTCGATGCGCAGCTTCCGCGCGAGCGCGTTGGTGCCGGCCGAATTGAGAATGTGGTTCTGCACATAGTGCCGGCAGCGCGGCAGTTTTGCGGTCAGAGGTCCGTGCGGATCGAGCCAGTGCTGCTGGAACGTTGCGAGATCGATGTCGTCGCGGCGACGGATGAGGCTGTTTGCGACGATCACGTGGCGCGTCCTCACCGCTTCGCCGCAAACGGCATGACCTCGGCCGTCAGCCAGTTGCGGAATTCGAGCGTGCGCCGCACCGGGTCAAGCACATCAGCGACCAACGCCGTGCTTCCAGGCCAGATCCTTGCGCGCGGGATCGGCGCTGAGCGCGCGGTAGTCGCTCACGACACCAGCGACATCGTCTTCCGAGCGAGCCCGCCCCTCGCTGATGTGACGCTTCCCCATACAGCGCGATGATGCCAGCCACCGTCGCAAGCTCGAACTCCGGGTGATACTGCACGCCCCAGAAGCAGCGCTCGCCCTCGCGCATCACGGCGGCCTGCACGCGGCTCGTCGCATTCGACGCCAGCACGGTTCCGCATGCCGGCAGCTCCGCGATCTCGTCCTCATGCACGCACACCGCGTCGAACGCGTCCGCCTTGTCGGTGAACATCTCGTGCTGCCGGCCCGCGTCGGTGAGATAAATGTTCCGCGCGACGCCGATCTCGCGCCCGTTCGGGTTGAGATGGACCTTGCCGCCGAGCGCCGCCGTCATCACCTGCAGCCCCCAGCACGAGCCGAACGCCGGAATGCCCTTGTTCCAGATCTCGCGTGTCAGTTCGATCTGGTCCTTCACCGATGGCTGGTCGAGCCGGTAGGCATTATACGGCGATCCGGAGATCCACACGCCGTCGAAGTCGCCGACGCCCAAGCCTTGCGGAAAGCGCTCGCCGTCGGCGACGCGCAGCGTGAAGTAATCGAGCGGCGGACCGTCCTGCAGGTGCTGGTCGAGCGACTCGCGAATGAGCCGGTCATATGACTTCGAGCCCGCATCGACGATTCGCGCCTCGCCCTCCGACGGCGTGCCATTGAAGACGAGAATGCGCGGCATGTTTTTCTCTCCGGGTCGACGCTTTGACCTCGGTCGGCGTGTCACCAACTATCCGCTAAGCTACAATGAATTTAGCTCGATGCAGAAGCTCCGCACGCAAGCCTGCTCCCTCCCCCCTTGTGGGGGAGGGTTGGGGAGGGGGGTCCATCGAGGGACTTTGGCCTTGCGACTCGCAACCACCCTCACCCCTAACCCCTCCCCACCGCAAGTCGGGCCTGCCCGACTTGCGTAATGATAAATGCGAAACCCGGGCAAGCTCGGGTTTCGATGGGGAGGGGAAAAACGAATTCGAAGTTCGTCACGCCATCCCCTCACTCCGCCGCCACCCGCCGCTCCCAGCGCTCGACGTCGAGGAACGTGCTCTGGTAAGTGGCGCCGGCGCCGAGGTCGGTGAGGCGGTCGGAGCACAGGTTGTTCACGGTGCCGTGGACCGCTTCGGCCTCGGGCCGCTGGCCCGGCACCAGCGCGACACCCTCGCGGATTTCGTCGCTGATCCTCAGCACAAGGCCGACTTCGCCGCGCGCGTTGAACAGCCGCACGCGATCGCCGTCGGTCAGGCCGCGCTTCGCCGCATCGTTCGGATGCAGCACACAGACCGGCTCGCCCTCGCGCTTGCGCAAAAATCCGTTCGCCGAGAACGCGGTGTGCGACTGGAAATAGCCGGGGGTCGTCAGCAGGCGCAGCGGCCAGCGCGCGGCATCGGCAACTTCGATCGGATCCTCCTCCCAGATCGGCATCGGCGGCAGGCCCTGGTGCGCGAGGTGTTCCGAATAAATCTCGAGCTTGCCCGACTTGGTGCGGAACTCCTGGCCGACGCCTTCGGGCGCCGCCTTGACGGCGCGGTGGTCGAGCAGCTGCTTCGGATCGATCTTGGCGACCGCGCCTTTGGCGCCGTCGAAAAATTTCGGCAGGATCTGTTCGGGCGTCAGGCGGAAGATCTCGTCGGTGAGCCCCATGCGCCGCGCCAGCTCCTGGGCGAGGCGCATGTTGGACCACGCCTCGCCCTGCGGCGCGACCGCGGCGGGCGCGAACTGAATGTAGTAGGTGCCGTAGCTGCGATAGAAGTCCGAGGTTTCCAGATAGGTTGTCGCCGGCAGCACGATGTCGGCGTATTTGGCCGTATCGGTCAGCATCGGGATCATGCACCACCGTAAAGAGATCTTCGCGCGACAGGCCCTGCCTCACTCTCCGCGAAGTCAGGATTGGTCACCGCGGGATTGTTCGACGCGATGAACAGCGCGTTGATCGGCGGGTTCGTCAGCGTCAGCAGCGCTTCGCCGAGCAGGCTGTGGTTGACCTGCCGCGTCTCGGCCGGCCCCGACGGCTTGCGCAGGTGCGAAAAATTGAAATCGAGCGAGCCCGCGGTGACCGACATCGCGCCGCCGCCGCGCACGCCATAGGCGCCGGTTACCGCCGGCAGCGTCGCCACCGCGCGCATCGCCTGGCCGCCGCGCGCGACGCGCGTCATGCCCCAGCCGATGCGCAGGAATGATTTTTTCGTCGCGCCGTACATCGCCGCGAGGCGCTCGACGTCGTCGACAGTAAGCCCCGTGATCCCGGCGACGCGCTGCGGCGGGAATTTCGCGACCACCTCGGTCTTCCACTGCTCGAAGCCGAGCGTGTGGCTTCGCGAGATAATCCTCGTCGCATTGGCCGTCGCGCACCAGCACATGGACGATGCCGATCGCCAGCGCTGCGTCGGTGCCGATTCTGATCGGCAGGTGCCAGTCGGCGCTGACAGCCGTGCGATTGCGGTGCGGGTCGATCACGATGATCTTGACACCCTGCCGCTGGCGCTGCTCCAGCTTCTGCCAGAGATGCACGTTGACGGCCTTCACGTCGCAGCCCCAGACGACGATGAGCTCGGACTCGGCGACCTCGTCCGGGTCGATGCAGCCGACCGGCCCGAGCGTCATCTCCCAGCCGACATCGGCGCAGGTGTCGCACACCGTGCCGGCCGTCAGCCGGCTGGTGCCCAGCGCATGAAACAAGCCGTTTGGCAGGTGCCGGTTCATCTGCCCCTGGTGCGAGCGAGTAGGCGTAGCCGAGCAGGGCGAGCGGGCCATCTTTGGCAATGATCGCCTTCCAGCGTTGCTCGATCTCGTCGAGCGCTTGCGCCCAGCTGATCGGCGCGAACTGGCCAAGGCCCTTCGGGCCGGTCCGGCGCAGCGGCGTCTTCACGCGCAACGGCGAGTGCACCACCTCGGCGTCGCGATTGACCTTGGCGCAGGCAAAACCGTCGGTGAACGGCTGCTCCGGGTCGCCCGAAACCTTGACGATGCGGTCGCCGTCGACCTCGACCAGCAGCGAGCACATGCAGGGGCAGTCATGGGCGCAGGTCGCGCGTACTGTTTTCATCGATGTCTCCCTCGGGACCGAGTGCGTGCCATGAAAACGTTGGCCGCGTCGAGGTCCACTTGGAAACGAATTCAAGCCGACCATTGGTCCGGGTACAACCATGCTTTCATGCATCGCAAACCGCTTCGTCATCGAATGTGACACGACGTCGACGAACGCCAGATCCTCGCCCGCATGAGATGGAGCCAACGCGGAGCGATGACGATGCGCCTCGATGGAACGCCACTGTGCCCCCGTCCGGGACCCAAATCTGGATGGGGCGTAATCCTTGGCGACGGAGGCGTTCGCAAAAGTTACGCGCCTCTGTGCGTTTGTATTTCATCATTCAAGACGCGCGGCGTTCGAACAGCGAGACTTATCAGATTTTCATAGCAGCAGATTGCGCCTTAGAACAGGTCTCGCATCTGCTCCTAAGGCGACGCCCGACAAGTAGTTTCCAAACAGCTCGTTGTCTTCGTAAGTGCCTAGCGAGCGCGACGCGATCAGTAATCCTGTCCGGCTATTATGCATTTTACACCGGCGAATTCGGGGATCGGACCCCGCTGACACACATACCGCGGGCCCGGCCGCACTTGTAATGTCGCAATCTTCGAGTTCGAGTTGACCCTGTCTGATCCAAACCCCGTAAAATGGCCTCTTTTCTTGGTTGTCTTGATTTTCTGACCTCTTGAGTTCTTCTTTCGACTTTAGGCGTCGTATCGTGAAGTTTCGGATGAGCCCTATATTAGTATCGAAGATGATGGGTTCCTTCGAAACTGATTCAATGACGATATCTTCAGCCGGTCCTACTCCAATCAGTTCGAGCGGTTTATCGACGAGCAAGGTTTCGCGATAGTGGCCGGGATATACGGCGATACGGGAACCAGCTGGAGTTTGCTTAATCGCTTCGTTGATGCTCGTGAACTCACCGCGCCCGGGCATTTGATGAACGGAGAATGTCTTCACAGCCGCAGGTGATGAGACCGACGATTGGGCGTCAGACTTTGACAGCGAAGATTGATCTACCGCTTCATCGTTATCAACGACCGACGTCGCTAGGTCGCTCTTCGCTTCAGTCGCTGTCTTCCTTCCTCTCTTGATAGCGGCATTTGCTCTCGCTCCAAGCCGTTCCACAGCCTGCGCGTAGCTCGGATCAGTCTCTTCGGTAATTCGAGAGGATCGAAAGTCTTCGTATTGAAGATCGCGAAGCAGCTTACCTAATCCGGCTTCTTTGGCGCCGACATCTGGCGCGTCCGCCAACATAGCGTCCGCCGAGAGATAATAGATGGGTAGGATTAGGTCTTCGCGATGTAGCTTGCGCTGGCGCTCTTGAAATGCGGCAATTTCGCCTTTGCAGGCGTCGCTCATAAAATAGCTGGGCGTTACAACCGCAAATAAGATCAGGGCCTCGTCTACAAACTCGGCAATTTGTTTGCTCCAATCTTCTCCCCACCCGATGCCGTTCTTGTCCTGAAAAATAGCAAAGTCCGAGAGGCCAGAATGGAACCGCACACTTCTTTCTAAGCGCTCCCTCAGGCGACTTATCTTGCCGTTCTCGTATTCGTCATCGGCGCGCACGTAGCTCCAGAAACCGGTCGCTTTCATTGGACCCCTCTGCTGCGCCATCTCGATTGTGTTACTTTACGTAGTGCTGAGCATAAACGCGGGTATATTCGTCCGTGTGCTTGACAACTTTGTCAACCCAAGTTTGAGCGTTTTGCAACCGAGGATGATCTCATGCAACGCAGCGAACATCGCATCCTGACCACCCATGCCGGCAGCCTGCCGCGGCCGAGCGCGCTGACCCATCTTTATGCCGAGCGCGCCCGCGGCGCGGCGGTCGATCCCGCGGCGATCGAGCAGGCGGGGCGCGCGGCGCTGCGCTGGGTGGTGCCGAAGCAGCGTGAGGCCGGCATCGACATCGGTAACAACGGCGAGCAGCAGCGCGAGGCGTTCTTCTTGTATGTCCAGCGCCGCATGAGCGGGTTCGGCGGCAGCTGGGAGCGCCACGCGTTCGCCGACATGGTTCGCTATCCAGCCTATGCGGCGATGACAATGGCACAGGCGGCGGGCACCGAGCATGTCAGCTTGCGTAACCGGCTGCCGAAGGCAGTGGGCGAAGTCCGCTATCTCGATCGCGCGCTGATCGAGATCGAGTGCGCCGATTTTGGTGCGGTGCTTGAGGAGACCGGCGCCGGCTTCGCAGAACCGTTCCTGACCGCGCCGTCACCCGGCATCATCGCGACCGCGATGCTGAACGAATATTATGACACCATGGACGCCTACCTCGCCGCGCTCGGCGAGGCGCTGCGGGTCGAGTACGAGACTATCGTGAAGCACGGCAATATCCTGCAGATCGATGCGCCAGATCTGGCAATGGAGCGCCACATCACGTTTCAGGATCGCCCGCTCTCGGATTTCGTCAAGTTCGTCGAGCGCGTGATCACGACGGTCAACACGGCGCTCACCAACGTACCGCGAGAAAAAGTCCGGCTCCATGTCTGCTGGGGCAACTATCAAGGCCCGCACGACTTGGACGTGCCGCTGCGCGACATCCTCCCCGTCCTGAAGCAGGCGAGAGTCGGCGCGCTAGTGCTGCCGTTCGCCAATCCCCGCCACGCGCATGAATACCGCGCACTTGCGGAGCTGCCGCAGGATCAGCTCGTCATCGCCGGCGTGATCGACAGCGTCACTAACTACATCGAGCACCCCGAAGTGGTCGCCGACCGCCTCGAGCAGATTGCCCGCGTGCTCGGCGATCCCTCGCGGCTCATCGCCGGCACCGATTGCGGCTTCGACACCTCCGCGGGCCGCGGCGCCGTCGCTGAGGATGTGGTGTGGGCCAAGCTGCGCGCGCTCAGCGACGGCGCGCAGATTGCATCGAAGCGGCTCGGGATGAAGGGGGCGTAGCAGCGCTCGCAGGCCTGCTCCCCCCCCTAGAGGAGGGGTTGGGGAGGGGGGGCCATCGTGGGACTTTCGCCTCACGACTTGCAACCCCCCCACCCCTAACCCCTCCCCACAAGGGGGGAATAGTATCGGGTGGAGGGCTACGCCAGCAGTTGCGCAGCTTCGCCTCGGCCTTGCATCAGCTTCACCGCCTGCTTGTCGAACGAGACGAACGTTTCGGCGCCGAGCCAGCTGCCCTCATAAGCGATGACGCCATCGGCAAAGTCGCCGCCAGCGGCGAGCATCGCCAGTCCGGCTTCCGCAGCTGGTCGATTGACCGCGACATTCGCCGCATTGATGAGGCGACGGATTGCTTCCACGATATCGAGCGAGGCGATCTTGTAGCCTTGCGACAGCACCCAGACCAGTTCGCAGAGGGCAGGGAGCGCAAGGGCAACCATGTCCGCTTCGGCGAGCTGCGCCTGTGCGATCTTGCTTTGCCGCTTGTGGTCATCCGTAAGCGCGCGCACCAGTACGTTGGTATCGGCCGTGACCTTCATCGCCGGCCGGCCCAGCCGCGCTCCGCGATACTGTTCATCTCCTCGATCGACAGCGAGCGCCCACGAGGCTTCTTCAGGAAGCCGAAGACATCCGAGATTTTCCCGGTCGGGCGCGCCGCCCGGACCTCGATCCGGCCGTCGGGCAGCTTGTCGACGGCAATCGTTTCGCCAGGCTGGACGCCAAGATGCTTCAGGAGATCTTTCCGCAGCGTGACTTGTCCCTTGGCAGTGACGGTGAGCGTGCTCATGGGCTTTCCTGCTCGATGATCTACATGATATGTAAGGCAAACTCGCCTTACTATCAAGGGTCGACGGCTTCGCTTATGATGTTGCCGGCTGCCGACGACGGTGCTGCTTTGGCCTGCAACGCCCCGGCGTTCGACGACCCGGCTACAAAGAGGAGACCGACATGGACCTTCGCAAGACCGTGGCTTTCATCGAAGAGATCAATTCCGAATACGGCGCTCCGGTTGTTCCGCCGCTGCGGCGTGTCGTCGTCGGCGCGGTGTTCAAGAATCCGCTGCTCGGCAAGCCTGTCGGCACCGATCTCAAACCGCTGATCGATATCTCGAACGAGCTCGGTGAGACGCTGACCAGACGGGCATTGAGCTTGCTCGGCAGCCAGCAATTGCGCGCCTACACCAAAGGCGTGATCGTCGGCACCGCCGGCGATCTCGAACATGGCGCGGCGCTGATTCATCCGCGGCTTGGCATGGCCATGCGCCAGACCATCAGGCGTGGCAAGGTCATCATTCCCGGCCACGCCAAGGTCGGCGCGGCGGGCGCGGCGATCGATCTGATGTATGGCCCGATCGACGAGGGCTGGGACCTTGATGCCGCCGACTCGATCCAGGTCAGCGTGCCCGATGCGCCGCGCGCGGAAGAAATCGCGCTGTTTCTCGGTTATGCGAGCGGTCCACGCCCCAATGCGCGCTCCAGGGGGCCGGACCAGAAGGAGGTCGATGCGCTGGTGGCGTCGTTCCGGTAATTCTTCGCCGCGCCCGCAAGCCTGGGCTTACTGCGCTGATTTTCGCTCCGCTCATTCCCGCGATACCCGGCGTTGGTCGGAAACGCCTGCGGGTGGCATGAGCCGTCGGGCGCAACCGCGCTGGATTGCGAGGTCACGGTCTGGCTCGCAAGGATTTGCGATCCGCCCATGATCCATTCGCCAAGCGATCCCGTCGTGCTCTGGCGCCACAGGATGTCAGCACGGCCGTCGCCATTGAAGTCAGCGACCTCAACGACGCTCCAGGATGCGTCGGGAGCCACAACATTACCTTGAAATGTCAGGTTGGTGCTGTTGCCCGCCGCCGAGACGATCGGTCCAACCATGTTCCACTCGACCACGGCTCCCGTGGAGGCCTGGCGCCAGAGAATGTCGGTCTTGCCGTCGCCATCGAAGTCGCCGAGGCCGGCAATGCTCCAGCTGCTGTCTGGCCGCGGCTGAGCATTATTACTACCAGTGATGATGTAGCTACTCGACAAGATCTGCGCACCATTCATCGCCCATTCCGCGAGCGCGCCGGTGCCGGCCTGACGCTAGAGCACGTCGGTCATGTGGTCGCCGTTGAAATCGCCAACCCCTGCAACGGTCCATGATGCGTCTGGAGCGATCACACTGCCTTGGGACGTGATGGCCTGGCTCGAGGCGATCTGCGAGCCGTTCATGGTCCAGTCGAAGATCGCACCGGTGCCTTGGCGCCACAGGATGTCCGCCATGCCATCGCCATTGAAATCGCCGGTCCCGAGCACCGACCAGGACGAATCCGGCGCGACTGCGTTGCCCTGGGACGTCACGTTCTGGCTGGACTGGATTTGCGAGCCGTTCATCGTCCAGTCGACGAGCGCGCCGGTGCTCGCCTGTCGCCACAGGACGTCCGCGGTGCCATCGCCGTTGAAGTCGCTGTCGCTCGCGACCGCCCACGATGCATCGGGCTTCACAAGGTTGCCCTGATAGGTAAGCGGTCGACCGGATGCGATCTGCCATCCGCTCATTGCCCACTCGGCCAGCGAGCCATCGTTGTTACGCCACAACGTATCCGCAACGCCGTCGCCGCTGAAGTCGTTCGATGTCGTGGTCGATTGTGTGAAGGACGTCAGGAAGTTCGGAGCGACGCCGTTCGCGCTCGCGCCGATCACCGCTATTTCGTGCATGCCGGCCGAGGTCCCGTCCGACACCCAGAGGCCCTGTTGACCACTCGCGTCGGTGCCGTTGAACATCAGCAACGAACCAAAGGCGGACATGTTCTGCGGGTTGAGCCCGTTGACGCTGGCGCCTGCGACCGTCAATTCGTGCGTGCCGGCATTTGTCCCATCCGTAATAAAGAGATTTGCGTGACCGCTTGCGTCGAAGGCATTGAAGTACGCAACGCTGCCGACCACCGTGATGTCGGGGTTCGCTGATAGGTCGCCCGCGGCAACTTCCTGTGTGCCGAGGCTGGTCCCGTCTGTAATCCAGAGACTTTGATTGCCGACCGCAGGTTGACCTCTGAACAGTGCGTGCGTGCCGAACACCGTGATGTCTTCCGGGTCGAGACCGGCGGCTGAAGCGTTCGCCGGCGCGAGTTCGGTGGTGCCCAGCGAAGTGCCGTCCGTCGCCCAGAGATTGAGATGGCCGGCGGCATCCGAGCCCAGGAAGATTGCCACGTTGCCGAGAACGGCAAACCCGGTCGGCTTGAGGCCGTTTGCATTCGCGCCTGCGGCGGAGACTTCGGTCGTCCCGAGCGCGGTGCCGTCGGTCGTCCATAGATTGATTTTGCCGCTGCTGTCCTGGCCGGCGAACAGCATGAGGCTGCCAAGCCTGGTGAAGTCAGGGGAAAATCCATTGAAATTGACAAAGAGGCCGCCGGCATCGGCGCCAGCGACCAACAGCTCTGTCGTTCCTCCCGAAGTCCCGTCGGTGATCCACAGATTGGCGCGATTGCTGGAGTTGGTAGCAACGAACAATGCCTTGCTGCCGAAGGCAGTGATGTTGTTCGGAGATGGCAGCGGATTGGGGGAAAACGAGAGCAGCAGCGATTGCGTGCCTGCCGGTGTCCCATCGGAGATAAAGAGCCCATCGTTGCCCCCGACGAAATTCCTGGCAAACAGCACCTGGTTGCCGAACAGCGTCAGGTCGGAAATGGTCACGGCGTGAGTGTTTGGGCCGGAGACGGCGACCGTTCCTGCAGCCGTTCCATTCGTCGCCCAAAGCATATTGCTGCCGGATGAGCTGCCGACGAACAGCACCTTCGTGCCAAGCGCGACCGGGGCGGCTACGATCTGAAGTCCGAGCGAAGAATTGAACGGATCGCCGAGCTCGTACGTCCCGCCTGACGTCCCATTCGTCACCCAAAACGTGGTGGCGCCGCTCGCATCCACGCCGGCAAAAACTTCGACATTCCGAGACATTGGTTCCCCTGCACGCCCACTCGCTCTGGTTGCTGTCCTAACATTGTTCTGCCCGCAAGCAAAAGCTCCGGGCAGATGGAACTGCCGGCGTTCATGGAACTGTCAAGGTATCGACCCCACGTCCCCGCGGCTTAAACGCCCCTCACGGCAACTTGCTGCACTCCAGTCGCTGCACCGGAATGGCATCGAGGTCGACGCCGTCGAGGCAGCGTACATTGATCGTCCATTTCTCCGGCGCGGTGCGCGGACGGCGGAACGGAAGGATGCCGCAGGTGCGGCAGAAGTAGTCGCGCGCGGTGTGGGTGTGGAAGGTATAGAGCGCGAGATCGTCGAGCGGCGTGAGCAGGCGGATGTCGTCGGGGTCGACTCTGTGGTTCAGCGCGCCGCGGCGGCGGCAGATCGAGCAGTCGCCGACCCGCACATGATCGAGATCAGCATCGACCTCGAAGCGCACGCGGCCACAGTGGCAGGAGCCTTGATGGGTTTGCTTCATGGGCAGCCTCATACTCCGTCATGGCCGGGCAAAAGCGCGAAGCGGGTCTTCGCGCTAGATGTCCCGGCCATCCACATCTTTCCTCTGAGAGAGCAAACCAAACGTGGATGCCCGGCACAATAGGCGAGCGAAGCGACGCCGTTCTTCGAACGGCTATCGCCGGGCATGACAATCAATAGGCAACGGTGCACACTCTGAAAATCATTTCCGGCTGTGTGGTGTTTGGGAGGAAGCAATGAAAATCAAGAACAAGATCGCCGTCGTCACCGGTGGCGCCGACGGCATCGGCAAGGGCCTTTGCGAGCGCTTCGCGAAGGAGGGCGCGACAAAGGTTGTTGTGCTCGACCGCAACGGCGATGGCGCGCGCAAGACTGCGGCCGCGGTTGGCGGCATCGCGTATGACTGCGACGTGTCGCGCGAGGCCGACATCAAGCGCATCGTCGACGAGGTCGAGAAGACCGTGGGCCCGATCGCGCTGTTCTGCTCCAATGCCGGCATCGGCGATTTCGGCGGTAAGCCAGATGACGCGACCTCGCAGCCGAACGAGCAGTGGCAGCGCGGCTGGGAGGTCAACGTGATGGCGCATGTCTACGCTGCGCGCGCCTGCCTGCCTTACATGATCGGCCGCCGCGAAGGCTACTTCGTCAACACCGCCTCCGCCGCTGGCCTGCTCAACCAGATCGGCAATCCCGTGTACGGCGTCACCAAGCACGCCGCGGTCGGCTTTGCCGAAATCCTCGCGATCACCCATCGCGACCAGGGCATTCGCGTCTCGGTGCTGTGCCCGCAGGCCGTCGACACGCCGATGCTGCGGCGCGCGGGTGTCGGCTCGCAGAACGTCGACGGTATCCTCACCCCCGAGCAGGTCGCCCAATGCGTGGTCGAGGCGATCGAGGAGGAGCGGTTCGAGATTCTGCCGCACCCGCAGGTGCTCGGCTACATGCAGAAGAAGACGGAAAATTATTCGCGCTGGATCGGCGGCATGGCCAAGCTCAAGCGCGCGCTCAGCGAGGCGAAGCGGTGAAAAAGGTCTTGCGTCGCGATATCGTCTAGTGTAATATTCAAATCGTTCCGGTCCTCAAGAGGGGCGCGTCGCGATCGCTGGCGAATGCGGGCCGGACTACGATGGATGCCAAAAGATCCATCGTGCAGGGAAAGCCGGATGCCCGGTTGAACCCAGCGGTGACCAAGGCTCGTACGTCTTGCTTTTGTTTGCGTACGAAGCCGCGGGTGCGATCGGCGCACCCGGCTTTCCCTGCGCCCTCTGACCTTCAGAGCGGTAACGGTTGAAGCAAACCCTCGGGCACTTCGTGCCGCGAGGCGATTTCGCATGTCTTTCCCGTCGTCCTCGCGAACGCGGCGACCCGCCGCAGCAGCGGTGAGGCGACAAGCGCCACTGAATGTCTCTTTGGGTATCGAGATAAACCCATCCGCGCAGGGGTTATGGGTCCCCGCGTTCGCGGCGACGACCACAAGAAACGTAAGACGCGCGCTCCGGGATAAGCCGCAAAAACCCCGCAAAATCAGTTGAAAATCCCAAACCGATCAGCCACTTGCGCGGCGCCGGTGGTCACGCCTGGGCCCGCCTCTTGTAAACGACAAACCCCGCAATCGCATCGCGCATCTTCTCGGGTTCGTCGACCCGGATCGAGTGGCTCGAACTCCTCGAAGATGCGCAAATCCGATCCGGGGATCAGCCGATGCAGTTCTTCGGAAAATTCCGGCGCACAGATCCAGTCGTGGCGGCCTGCGAGGATCAGCGTCGGCGCGGTGATGTTTTTGAGCTCCGGACGCACGTCAAAATTCTGCAGGAAGCCGCCGGGCGCAAAGGCGCGGTTGATGGCGTCAGGCGAATAGATTCCGCGCGAGCGGCCGATTTTGCCGGCGGCCGGATCTGACTTCACCGAGTAGAGCGGGTCCATCACCTCGAAGTAATGCCGCATCTTCGCTTCGGTATCGAGCTTCCCGGCCCACAACGCATCGCACACCGCCTTCTGTTCCGCCGTGCCGCGTTCGGCGACGATCTGGCGGGCGCGCGAGTTGAAGCCGGAATGCGCCGCGGTCACGATCAGCACAAGATGCGAGACCGCGGCCGGATAGCGCGCCGCATGGGTCATCGCCACCATGCCGCCATAGCTCGTGCCGATCGAGACGATCGGCCCGAGCCCGAGATGTCTTCGCAAGCGCCTCCATGTCCTCGACATTCTCGTCGAGCACATACTTGTTGACATCGCCGCGCGCGGAACGACCCTGGCCGCGATGGTCGAAGAACACGAGCTGCATTCTCTCGGCGAGCGGCGTGAACGCCGGCTTCATGCCACTGTGATCGGCGCCTGGGCCACCATGGATGATGAAGGCGACCGGCTTCTCGCGCATCGTCGGGCCATCGGGAACAAGGCCGGCACCAACGACGTCAAAATAGATTTCGGTGTCGCGGATCTTTGCGCGCATGACGGCTCCCAGGTTGTTCCGGCCGCATCCTAGTTTAATCGAAAGACCGGTGCGCGAGGTGGAAAAGTCAAGGCTTTACTCGACCACGGCACGCCTCTAGCTTTGCGGCCGGGGAGACGACTGTGGCGACGATTGACGACGTCTATTACGAGGCGATCAAGCCCTCGGGCTTGAGCGAGCGGTTGTTCGTGATGGCGCGCGACCGCATCTTCCGCGACTTCATGATCCGCATGCGGCCGATGCCTGAGAGCCGCATCCTCGACGTCGGTGTTTCCGACGTGATCAGCGGCGGCGCCAATGTGCTGGAGCGACTCTATCCGCATCCGGCCCGGATCACGGCGTGCGGCCTTGGCGAAGGCCGCGCGTTCCGCCGCGCCTATCCGACAGTGCACTACCAGCAGATCGCGCCGAACACGCGGCTCGATTTCGCCGACGGAGCGTTCGAGATCGCGACCGCGAATGCCGTGCTCGAACATGTCGGTAGCGCCGAGCATCAGCGTCAGTTTGTCGCCGAGCTCTGCCGCGTCGCGCGCAAGGTGTTCATCTCGGTGCCGAATCGCTACTTCCCGGTCGAGCACCACACCGCGTTGCCGATCGTGCATTTCACCGACCGCAGCTTCCGCATCGCCTGCACCTTCACGGGAAAAAGCAAGTGGGCGCAGGACGAAAATCTGATCCTGATGACGCGCAAGCAGCTCTGGCGGCTGGCCGGCACGATCGATCGCAGCGTCGCCGTCGGCTACACCGGCTTGTTGCTTGGGCCGCTCTCGTCGAACCTGTTTCTCGCGATCCACTGAAGCGGTTACGGTCGCGTCATCACAGCAAGCGAGCCGAGCCGCACCACCTGGCCTGAGCCGACATACCTCGCGCCGGCGAGCATGACGGCCCAGCGCACATCGTTCGAGAAATCGCTGTCCTTCAGCTCGGTATTGTCGGAGACGATTCGACCCACGCACAGGCAGCGCAAATAGGCCATCGTGCGCAGCAGATCCGATGCGCTTGCCGGTCCGCCGAGGACGATTCCGTCAGGCCGCCCGATCAGCTGCTGGACGCCAGTGATGTCGGTGCGGCCGAGAAACGCCGCGTCCACCGGATTGCTGAGATCGCGCGCACGAACGAGACCGGTATAGGCCACGAGCGATACCGAAGTCATGACGCCGATGAGTGCGCACCACAGCGTCAACGCGACGAGCAAGTGGGACGTGTTGGTGTTTCGCGCGAACACCGCAATTCCAAGCGGAACGGCCAGTAACGCCGGCAGCGTAAAGCGCCAGTTGGCCAGCGCCAGATCGGGAAAGTCGATCGGACCCACGCGATAGAAGCGTATCACGATCAGGGCCGCCGCAAGAGCCGCCGCACACAGCGCGACGATGAGGCCGCGCGACAATCGCGGCAGGTCGGTGCCTTGCTGCCACACCGCCAGAGCCACCAGGACGAACAGCGGCAGCGCGAACAGATAATAGCGGCCGTGCAGGCGTGCGATGTCCTCGCTGACCGGGCTGATCTGGTAGACGCTCTGCGAGAAATACACCGTCATTGCGATCATCGCCGCGAGCAGGCAGCGTCGCGAGCAGGGCGAGATCGCGTGTCGTGCTGACCGGCGAGGTGGCAGGAGCCGCCGGGTCGAAGATACGGCGCAACGCCGTCACCACCGTCACTGCTAGCGGCACCGCGATCAACGTCACGACGGCGCAAAGCTGTCCGGCGAGATTGAAGAACGCCGCGGACAAGTCGACGCGATTGGCGACAAGCAGGCCGCCATAGGTCGAGCCGGTCAGTGACCACTGCCACTGTCCGGTGAGCGGATAACCGAGCGCAACACGGACGATGTAATAGACGACCAGCAGCATAACCGCAGGCATCAGGCCGCGCAGGCGATCGCGCAGCAGAAAGAACGCCGCTGTCCCGATCGTCAGTGCAATGGCGTGTGGTTTCACCAGCGACAGCGCGCCGATCAGCGCGCCGCCGCCGAGCGAAGCGAGCTGCGGTGATGTCCGGAGCGCGGCGATCACAAACAGAACGACGAACCAGAAGCCGAAGAAGTAGAGCGCCTCAGGCATCACCACAAATACAAACGAATTGATCGGTGACAGAATGACGATCGCAGTGAACAGCGCGGCGAGCGGTGCCGTCAGCAGGCGCCGCGCCAGCCCATAAGCCGGCAATGCGGCAGCTACGATAAGGACGGCGTTCAGCATCTTTGCATAGGTGCGAAGACCCACCGACGGCAGCAGCGAATAGATCTGGAAATAGAGATAGGACGGATACTGGCCGACAATTCCCCAGCGTTGAAAATTCGCTTCGCTCCACCCGTGCAACATGGGCAGCAGGTAACCACCTTCATCGGCGACCAGCACCTGGCGTGTGACGATTGCGACGATGCACAGCAGCGCGAGCCAGGTCGCGCAAACGACTGCCAGCAAAGGCGTGGCGTGTTGCTCCAGGCGCCGGAGCGTGGCTTGTTTCAACTGTAACATCATGCGCGCGATCAGTTCGGTCGAAGCGGCACATAGCAAATTAGCGTTGGCAAGCCCAATCATCTCTTCCGATCCGTGCTCAATTCGTGCAGGTCTTTCGCATGGAACGACCGCGATCTGCCCTGCTGTTCGCAGTTGCCGCGCGCTGACCATTTACGTCGTCGCGATCATGCCGGCGCTGGAGCGTCACGGCTTCGACGTTTCGACCTTCGTCGTCGCGGGCGAGCAGGAATGTGGCGTCGGCCGAGCCGTCGTCGATCACGAGGATTTCGGCGTCGTAGATGTCAAGCAATGATTTCGGAAAGCGCTTTATGACCTTGTCGATCGTCCGTTCCGCAAAGTAAGCGACGATGAAGATCAGCAATCTTGGCTTTGCCGTCGAGCCCATAGCCCGTATTTGATCCTTCCCACCGCACCAGGATATGCCGGCGCGCCGCTTCCAGCCGCTTGTAGCAATATAATGCGGGCTTGAACCAGCCATCGCGCACGGGCAAATTTCGTCTGACGAAGGTCCAACAACAGACCGGGAGGATTTGCGCATGACCACCGCCACGCTCGTCACCTATGAACGCACCGATCAGATCGCGACGATCACACTGAATCGTCCCGAGAAGCTGAATGCCTTCTCCGACGACGTGGTGCGCGAATTGGCGGCGCGGATGCGGCAGTTCGACACCGATCCCGAGGCGTTCGTGGCGATCCTGCGCGGCGCCGGACGCGCCTTCTCCAGCGGTGCCGACGTGCAGCAGCGGCAGTTGCGCAGCCGCGACGAACTGGAGCGGCTCGGAGGGCCGTCGGGCGAGGGCGCCCGAGCCGGTGATATTTTGACACGCACGGTGAACTGGAAGCCCGTTGTTGCGGCGGTGCATGGCTACGTGTTCGGCATGGCGGTGAACGTCGCGTTCGACTGCGATCTCGTGGTTGCGGAGGCTGGAACAAAATTCCAGATTACCGAGACATCGCGTGGCCTTGGCGGCGCACGCTACTGGGGCCTGCTGGATTTCATTGGGGCCGGTGCGTTCGGCGTCGAGGTGGCGTTGACCGGCCGCATCTTCACCGCGGAGGAAGCACTGGCGGCGAACCTGATCAGCCGCGTCGCGTCCGCCGGCGAGCATGTCAACGTCGCGCTCGAACTCGCGAAGCTGATTGCGAAAAATCCACCGCTCAGCGTGCGATCGACCGTGCGCACCCGGCGCTGGTACATGGCCGAGCGTGCTCGCCACACTGAAATGCAGCAATCGGCGCTGAATCTGCACCTCACCGAGGATTTCCGTGAGGCGGCGCGCGCGTTCGTCGAGAAGCGGCCGGCGGGCCCGTTCAAGGGCCGCTAGCGCCAAGCGCGCGCGGGGATGGATCAGCGATCCAGCCAGACGTCCTCGAGCCGCAGATTGTTGTACTGGCTGTTGTCGTGGGGCACGTAGCCCTTCACATAGGGCTGCCAGCAATTGACGGCGACGCCCCAGTCGATCATCGGCCGCGCGCCGTCGTCGACCAGGATGCGCTCGATGTCCCAGACGATCTTCTTGCGCTTGTCCTTGTCGAGTTCGCGCGACTGCGCGGCCAAGAGCTTCTCGACGTCGGCGCTGCAGTATTGGGTATAGTTGCGCTCCGATTTGCAGGAGTAGTTCTCAATCAGGTTGCCGTCGGGATCGTCGACACTGACGCCCATGATATTGAAGCCGATCGTGTAGTCCTTGCGCACCAGCTTGGCGTACCACTGTGTGGTGTCGAGTATGTCGAGCTCGCCCTGGATGTAGATCTTCTTGAGCTGGTCGATCAGCACGACGGCCGGGTCTCGATAGGTCGGCAGGTTGCGGGTCTGGATCTTGATCTTCAGTGGATTGCCGTCGTTGTAGCCGAGCTTCTGCATGATCGCTTGCGCGTCGGTGACGTTCTTGGCGTGATCGCCGCTGTAGCCGGTCAGCGTTTCGAGCGTCTCCTTGGGCATGCCCCACTCACCGGACGGCTTCGGCAGCATGGCGCCACCCAGCAGCGCCTGACCCTCCTGGAAGATCCTGGAAAACTCCGGTCGATCGAGGGCAAGCGACATCGCCTTGCGAATGTCGGCATTGTCGAACGGCGGATTGACGCGGTTGACCAGCAGATTGGCGGCCGTACCGGTCGGCGCCGTCTCGCAGATCGCTTTCGGGTCCTGCGCCCTGACGTCTTTCAAGAGGGGAATGCTGACGTCGTTCGGGAAGGTGATATCGAACTCGCCGGTGTCGAATGCGAGCAAGCGTGTGGCACGGCTGTCGATGATCTTGTAGGTGATCTCGTCGAGATAGGGCCGATCCTTCTTCCAGTAGTCGGGATTGCGCACCAGGCGGATCGAGTCGCCACGCTTGAGCTCGACCAGCTTGAACGGCCCGGTGCCGATCGGCTTGGTTCGCATCACCTGCTGCGGCACGTGGCAGGGATAGACAGCGGAGAATCCGCTCGCCAGCAGCGAGAGCAGGCTCGGTTGCGGCTCACTCAAGACGAACGTCGCCTCGTAGTCGCCGTTGGTCGTGACGTCCTGCAGCTTGGTGTACCAGACCTGCCGCGGGTTCTTGCGGAAATCCGTCGGCCCCTCGCTCTTGCCGATCAGCATCCGCCAGGTGCACTGCACGTCCTTCGCGGTGAACGGCTTGCCGTCGTGCCAGCTTACGCCCTGGCGCAGCTTGAAGGTCAGTTTGGTGTTGGTGCTATCCCACGACCAGCTTTCGGCCAGATCGGGAACGATGGTATCGACGCTCTCGTGCGGCTTCGACTGGTCGAACATCACAAGGTTGTTGAACACGGCCGAGAACGGCGCGACCGTTGAGATCGTTGCTTCCTCGAGCAGCGACGCACTCGCCGGCGTATCATTGTGATAGAGCCGCAGGGTGCCGCCTCGCTTCTGTGCGATGGCGGGCGCGGCCGCAACCAGCACGGAAGCAAGTGAAATGGCAGCGATGTAGAGCGATTGTCGGGAACGCATTGGCCAGCCTCCCAAGACGTTTCTCTTTCAAGACGTTTCTCTTTGTCCTTGAGACTGGCACCGATGCGAATGCTGCGCAACGTCCGGCGATGTCGCGGCGCACTATCCCGGACGGCCTCACGGGACATCCGAACGTCGGAGCGAAATCGAAGTGGTCCAGGAAGCACTTGGTCGATCCGCTGATCGCTTCGTCGAAGCGTTCAACGATAATCGCGAGCAGTCGTGCATCGCTGCCGGACGCGTCCATGTGCCAGAACCGCCGAACCCACGCCAATTACAGTAAATTAAGGATTAAGCGGTATCGGAGTGCAACCAAAGCGCGATTGCGCGCAAGAAGCATGCCGGGCTCTGACGACAAAGCAGGGCGCCGGAAGGGGGCAAGCAGAGGACGCTGACCAGGAGCTGTCTCGTGGGAGAGGAAAGGCTCTGATGCGGTTCAATTTCACGATTTCCCGGGCTATCGCGCTGTTTGGCCTAGTCACGGCACTTGGCTTTGGCGCCGTCATTTTCACCAGCGTCTATGCGCTTAGCGAGTTGAAGGTCGGTGGTCCGCTGTACACCAAGATCAAGATCGGCAACGATCTGGTCGCCGACATCCTGCCGCCCCCGGAATACGTGATCGAGGCCTATCTCGAGACGACGCTCGCCCTGCGCGATCCCGCCTCGCTTGCTGCTCACCAGGATCGACTCGCGCAGCTCAAGAAGGATTACGACGAGCGCCATGACTACTGGCTCAAGGCCGACTATGACGCCAAGATCAAGTCGGTCTTCACCGAAAAATCTCACAATGAAGTTCTGAAGTTTTGGGCCGCGGTCGATCGCGTGCTTCCCGCGATCGGCAAGCACGACATGGCGGGTGCGGAAAAGGCTTATGCCGAGCTGACGTCCGCTTACACTACGCACCGTGCGCTGATCGACGAGATCGTCAAGCTGACGAACGACGACAATGCCGCGATCGAAGCCGAGGCGACGCGGCGCGTCAGCCTGTTTTCGACGATCCTGTGGCTGGTTTCGGGGCTTGTTCTCGTCGTGGTGGGAGCTGGCGTGCTCGGGGTTGCGTTCGGCGTGATCCATCCGATTGCGCGCATGACCAGCGTGATGAAACGCCTTGCCGGCGGTGAGACGGACGGCGAGATTCCGGCGCTGGACCGCAAGGACGAGGTCGGCGCAATGGCTAAAGCGGTTCAGGTCTTCAAGGACAACGCGCTCCGAATGAAGGAGATGGAGGCAGAACGCGCGGCCCTGATGCGGACGTCCGAAACTGATCGCAAGACGGCGATCCGTCGTGTCGCCGACGGCTTCGAGCAGGTGGTTGGCAAGATCGTGCAGTCGCTGTCGTCGGCAGCAAGCGAAATGAAGGCCGCAACCACGAGCTTGAGCAAGACGGCGGAGACCACGCAGGAGCTTGCTGCCACGGTGTCGATGGCGTCTGAGCAGTCGTCGTCGAGCGCACAATCGGCGGCAGCCGCCTCGGAGCAGATGGCCTCATCGGTCTCCGAGATCGGCCGGCAGGTTCAGGAATTGCACAAGATCGCTCACGCCGCCGTGAAGCAGGCCGAGCAGACCAATGTCCGCATCAACGAACTCTCCCAATCGGCGAACCGGATCGGGGAGGTTGTGCGGATGATCACCGCGGTCGCCGAACAGACCAATTTGCTGGCGCTGAATGCGACGATCGAAGCAGCACGCGCGGGCGACGCCGGGCGGGGCTTCGCGGTCGTTGCCTCCGAGGTGAAAGCGCTGTCGGCACAGACTGCCAAGGCGACCGAGGAGATCACCGCCCAGATCACGCAGATGCAGGCTGCGACCGAGCAGTCGGTCGCAGCGATCCGGGAGATCGGCAAGACCATCGGTCAGATTTCCGAGATATCGTCGTCGATCGCCGCTGCGGTGGAGCAACAGGGCGCCACCACCCAGGAGATCGCGCGCAACGTCAATCACGCAGCGGACGGGGCGACCGAGGTGTCCAGTGGCATCGCCGACGTGCACCGCGGCGCGGTCGACACCGGCGCCGCTGCGAGTCAGGTGAAGGGTTTGGCGATGTCGCTACAGCACGAGAGTGAGCGGCTCTCGGGCGAGGTGGACAAGTTCCTCAGCACCGTGCGCGCGGCCTGAACCGAAAACGAGCGTGTCGCCGCGCTGTATTCGGGCGACCATTGTCCGGATTGGCCGCAAGCGCCCACGCAATGTTCGCGAGAGACGTCGGCGACCGCTTGGAGCCCCAGCCGCCGACGGCTTGCATCAACTCGCTTACGACGCGGGCTTGGCCGGCGTCATGTGCATGACCTTGTTCAGGTGCATCGCGCATTCGCCCATCTTGCCGCCGACCAGCGCCTCGTTGGCGTCGGTCATTTCCTTGTAGCCCATCTGCTTGTTGGTGTCGGTGTCGGGCATGGCGTCGACCGTGGCTTCGGCCTTGGCAATGCTGTCGCCGCTGCAGCCGACCGCATGCATCTTTGCAGCCGAGGCGGGTGCCGTTGCGAATAAGCCGGCGGCGAGGGCTGCGGCGGGCAGTGCCAGTTTGCGGACAATGTTTTTCATCTTGTTCTTCCCTTAAGCGAGAAACCCGACGGCATTGCCGGGTTTCGCGGGAAGATTTATTCGGCGCATTTTCGACGCGATGAAATCAACACGGGTTGATCATGGCAGACGTTCGCACGGGCGCGTTTCGATTAATTTTTGGAAAGGTCTTGCACGCTTCAGCGCGGCAGACTGAACTCAGGTTGGCCGGCTCCGGCAGCAGCGGATGATGGCACGCCACGTATTGCTCCGCCGCGATCAGCCGCAGCTCGGGCATTTCGCTGGCGCAGCGATGATCGGCGCGCGGACAACGCGTGCGGAAACGGCAGCCTGACGGTGGCGCGATCGGCGACGGCGGCTCGCCGACAGGAATGCTTTCAGCCGGCCTGACGTCCGGGTCAGGGTGCGGGATCGCTTCGATCAACAGCGCGGTATAGGGATGCGCCGGCTGCTCGAACAGCTGTGCCGCCGGCGCCACTTCGCACAGCCGCCCGAGATACATCACGGCGATGCGGTCGCTGACGGCCTTCACCACGGCGAGGTCGTGGGCGATGAACAACAGCGTCAGGCCGTAACGCGCCTTCATGTCCTCGAGCAAGTTGAGGATTTGCGCGCGGATCGAGACGTCGAGCGCCGACACCGGCTCGTCGCAGACGATGAAATCCGGGCTCAGCACCAGCGCGCGAGCGATGCTGATGCGCTGACACTGGCCGCCCGAGAATTCGTGCGGCAGGCGTCCCATCACGAGATCGGGGTCGAGACCAACGGCGGTGAGCGCCTCGCGTACACGCCTGTCACGTTCGGCAGGGTTCTTGACGCCGGCGATCAGTAGCGGCTCGGCGACGATATCGCCGATCCGTCGTCGGGGGTTGAGCGAAGCGATCGGGTCCTGGAAGATCAGTTGCACGCGTTGCCGCATCCGCCGCATCGCGTCCTCGCGCATCGCGGTAAGGTCCTGGCCGTCGAATATCACGCGTCCCGCATTGGCGCGGCGCAACTGCAGCACGGCCCGGCCAAGCGTGGATTTGCCGCAACCGGATTTGCCGACGAGGCCGAGCGTCTCGCCGCGTCCGACCTGCAGGTTGACACCGGAGACGGCGTGCACGGTGTGGCCGCCGACGAAATACTCGACAACGAGATCCCGCACGTCGAGCAGCGGCGGGCGCTGGACGGTCACGGCGGGCACGGTCACGCTTCAGCTCCGGCAGCGACGCGGATCGGATGGAAGCAGGCGTAGGTATGATCGGGCCGGTCGGCGACCAGCGTCGGCTTCTCATTGCGGCAGCGCATGTCGGCGTAGCGGCAGCGCGGCGAGAACGAGCAGCCGCGCATCGGCTGGGTCGGATCGGGCGGACGCCCGGAGATCGCGGGCAGACGTGTGTGGGGCGGGGCTTCGATGCGCGGGATCGCCGCCAGCAGAGCTTCGGTGTAAGGCATCTGCATCTGCTTGAACAGTACGGCGGTCGGTGCCCGTTCGACGATGCGGCCGCCATACATCACCACCGTCTCGTCGGTGCGGCCGGCGACCACGCCTAGATCGTGGGTGATCAGGATCATCGTCATGTGGCGGCGGCGCTGCTCGCGCGCCAAAAGGTCTAGAATCTGGGCCTGGATGGTGACGTCGAGCGCGGTGGTCGGCTCGTCGGCGATCAGCAGTTTTGGCTCGCACGACAGCGCGATCGCGATCGCGACGCGCTGGCGCATGCCGCCGGAGAGCTGATGCGGGTATTGCTTCAGGCGCTGCTCGGGCGCGGGGATGCCGACCGCCGCGAGCAGTTCGAGGCTGCGCTGGCGCGCTGCCGCGGCATCCAGCTCGAGGTGCTCCTGCACGGTCTCCATCAGCTGGCTGCCGATGGTCAGCACCGGGTTCAGCGACGTCATCGGGTCCTGGAACACGACCGCAAGCGAACGGCCGCGCAGCTTGCGCAAGCGTTCCGGATCGAGCCGGGTCAGGTCCTGGCCGTCGAACATCACCCGGCCGCTCAGCTTTGCCTTCCTCGGCAGCAGCTGCAGGATGGCGCGCGACAGCATCGTCTTGCCGCAGCCGGACTCGCCGACGATGCCGAGCGTCTGGCCGGCTGCGAGCTTGAGATCGACCTGATCGACGGCACGCAGGTTGCCGCGCACTGTCGGCAAGTCGACCGACACCTTCTCCACCGACAGCAATGGCTGCTGCTGACTTAACGCGTTGTTCACAATGCGCCCTGACGTGGATCGGTGAGCGCTCTCAACGTATCGCCGACCAGGTTGAACGACAGCACGGTCAGGAACATTGCCGCGGCCGGAATGAACGACAGCCTTGGTGCGATTTCCAGGCTCTCGCGGCCTTCGCCGATCATGCTGCCCCAGCTCGACGCCGGCGGCGGCACGCCGAGGCCCAGGAAACTCAGTGCGCCCTCGACCAGGATGGTGACGGCGACGCCGAGCAGGAAGAAGGCAAGCAGTGGCAAGAACACGTTGGGCAGCAGTTCGCGCAGCAGAATGCGCGCATGGGAGGCGCCGAGCGCACGCGCTGCGACCACGAATTCGCGTTCGGTCAGGGTTAAGCGTCGCGGCACGCGCCACGCGCATGAACGCCGGGATGCCAAGCACGCCGAGCACGCAGGTGAGATTGAAAACCGATTGGCCGATATAGGCGGTGACCGCAAGCGCCAGTACCAGCGGAGGAAAGGCAAGCAGCACGTCCATGCTGCCGACCGCGAACAGCTCGAACCGGCCGCGGAAATAGCCGGCGAGCATGCCGAGCCCGCCGCCGAACACGACGCCGATGATCGGCGCACAAAAGCCCACGACCAGCGAAATGCGTGCGCCGTAGACAAGCCTCGCGAGTTCATCGCGGCCGAGGCCGTCGGTGCCGAGCCAATGCGCAGCGCTCGGCAGCGCGCGGCGCCCGAGCATCTCCATGTCGGTCGGGCTCGGGATTGGCAACACGCCCGCCAATACAGCGGCGGCGACCGCGATGCTGATCCAGACGACGGCGCACCAGAACAGCGTGCCGGGCCGACGGCGGCGACGAACCGGTGCCTCGACCGGGGTGTCTATGCTGATGTCAAGCGCGGCCATGGCGGATCCTTGGGTCGATCACCGCGTACAGCATGTCGACAACGAAATTCATGATCACAAAGCCTGCGGCGACGAACAGCACGACGCCCTGCAGGATGATCAGGTCGCGGGAGTAGATCGAGCCGACCAGCAGGCGACCGATCCCGGGCAATGCGAAGATCGTCTCGACGATCAGCGCGCCGCCGATCAGGCGGCCGATGTTGATGCCGGTCACGGTGATCAGCGTGAGCGACGACGGCTTGAGCGCATGTACCAGCAGGATACGCCATGGCTTCAAACCTTTCGCCTTGGCCATCTGGATGTAGTCTTCCTGCAGGGTTGCGATCATGTCCGAACGCAGCACGCGCATCAGCACCGGCCACTCGCCGAGCGCCAGCGTCAGCGCAGGCAGGACAAAGCAACGGAGGTTGCCGATCGGATCCTCGAAGAATGGCACGTAGCCGGTGGCTGGTAGCCAGTGCAGCTGCACTGCAAAAAGGTAGATAAGCAGGATCGCCGAGAGGAACGACGGTAGCGAGAGCATTCCGAACGCTCCGCCGGTCATGAAGCGATCGAACGCACTGCCGTTCTTCACCGCACAGATGATGGCGAGCGGAATACCGATGATGAGGCCCGCAATCTCGGCAAAGATCATCAGCTCGAACGACACCGGCAGCCGCTCGACGACGGCCTGCAACACCGTCTGTCCGGTGCGGAATGAGCGCCCGAAATCGCCCTGCAGGATATGGCCAAGCCAGCTGAGGTAGCGCCACCAGATTGGCAGGTCGAGGCCGAGGTCATGGCGGAGCGCGGCGACCTTGTCCGGCTCCGCCTGATCGCCGAGAATGACGTAGGCCAGATCGCCAGGCAGCAGCGAGGCGATCAGGAACGTCAGCATCGAGACCGCAAGCAGCACAGGGACCAGATAGAGGAACCTGCGCGCGACGAAGGTCAGCATCGTTTACTCGATCCACGCCCGCGACACGTCGATCACACCGCTGTGCATCGCCGGGATGCCCTTCACCTTGGCGCTGGTGATCGCGTAGTAGGTGTTCTGGAAGGTCCAGAACCAGATCGCTTTCTGATTGATCAAGCGGCTGACCGCGCAATAGTCGTCGACCCGCGCGTTGAGATCGGCAGTCGAGCGCGCATGCTCGAGCAGCCGATCGAGTTCGGGGTCGGAATATTGCGCCAGATTCACCGGGCTGCCGGTGTGGAAGTTGGCGAACATTTGCGGATCGGGATCGGCGAGATCGACGATGCGCCACGGCGTCAATTCGTACTGCCGAGCGAATGCCCGGGCCGGGATTGCCGCCTGATCGACCTGTTCGATCTCCATCTCGGCGCCGACAGACTTCCAGAACTGCTGCAGCACCTGGCCGACGGTGCGGCCGCGCGGCGTTGCGGTCACGACCATCTTGAACTTGACCGGCTTGCCGTAGTCCTGGATCAGGGCCTTGGCCTTCGCCGGATCGGTCGGCAGCGCGCCGTCATCCTTGCACTTGACCCATGAACCATCGCCATAGGGATTGGACGCCGGCCGGCTCAAGCCACCGGTGATCGCTTCCGACATCTTCTTGCGGTCGATCGCCATCACCAGCGCCTGACGCACGCGAACATCGTCGAACGGCGCGACCTTGGTGTTGAACGCATCCACCGCGGCGCCAGACCCGGTGTAGGTCAGGACCTTCAGCTTGGAATCGCCCTGCGCCTTCTTGATATTGTCGGCGTCGTATTCGTCGTCCCAAACGACGTCAGCCTCGCCGGATTGCAGGCTGGCGAAGCGCGATTGCGCGTCGGGCAGTGGCTTCAGGACGATGCGGTCAACAAAGACCTTGCTCTTGTCCCAGTAGTCGGGATTGCGCTCGAGCACCATGCGGTCGCCGGCTGTCCAGGATTTCAGGACATACGGGCCCGTGCCGACCGGATTGCGACTGTAGTCGTCGCCCTTCGCCTTCCAGGCAGCCGGGGACTGCACCACGTTGTTCGAACTCTGGATCGTCAGTAGCGCCGGCAGGTTCACCGACGGATCGTTGAGATTGTAGACGACGGTCAGGTCGTCAGGCGTTTCCACGCTCTTGATGAAGCCGATATAGAACGCGCAGCGACATTTGTTCGCAGGGTCCTTTTGCCGGTCGAAATTGGCCTTCACCGCGGCGGCATTGAACGGCGTGCCGTCCTGGAATTTGACGCCGGGGCGGAGCTTGAAGGTCCAGGTCTTGAAATCGTCGGCATGGGACCACGACAGGGCCAGTCGCGGTTGCGGAGCGCCTTCGTCATCAAGCGTTGTCAGGGTGTCGAAAATTGCTGCGGCGGCTGTCTCCGCCGAGGTGTCAAAAACGCCCACCTTCAGTGGATCGAACCCCGGGATATCGAGTTCGAGACCGACCGTGAGCGAGCCACCTTGCTTTTGCGCGGCAGCGGGGACGGTGAACATCAACGCGCCGAGCGCTACGCCAAGCGAGGTATGCAGAATTGCGCGTGAGCGGGATGCCAGTTTCATCGTATCCTCCCTAAAGAAACAAATGTCCGCTCTGCGGATCTTTTTGTTGGCACTAGATTGGATGGAATTGCGCGTCACGGCAAGTCCGGAAAGTGAGCTGACGCCGCTCGTAAAGGCGTGCCGCTAGGGAATAAGCGTTGGGCCGCCTGACGCGGGACCGCCTTCACGTTGCGGGGCCGTTAACCACCGCTGTTTCGCGACGCGGAACTTGGCGGTGACGGTGACGTTATATGATGGCTTGTCGCCTGCTCACACATTTTTTGACAAAGGTCGCGGAACCAATTGCCGGGCAA
Source organism: uncultured Alphaproteobacteria bacterium (assembly GCA_963763485.1). Lineage (GTDB taxonomy): Bacteria > Pseudomonadota > Alphaproteobacteria > Rhizobiales > Xanthobacteraceae > CAWCKS01. The sequence goes on from CAVXOW010000007.1 coordinate 679,650, forward strand.
GATCGAAGACTACGCCGTGATCGGCGACGGCGAGACGGTCGCTCTGGTTGATCGCCAAGGCTCGATCGACTGGTTGTGCTGGCCCTGCTTCGACTCGGATGCCTGCTTCGCGGCGTTGCTCGGCGATGAGCGCCACGGCCGCTGGAAAATCGCGCCGCGCGACAAACCGACGCGGCTTGAACGGCGCTATCGCCCCAACACGCTCATTCTCGAAACGCAATTCGTGACGGAGGGCGGCGCAGTCACCCTGATCGATTTCATGCCGCACCGCGGAGAGGCGTCCAACGTGGTGCGCTTCGTTCGCGGCGATCGCGGCCGGACCAGAATGCGCATGGACCTCGCAATCCGGTTCGGCCTCGGTCTCAATGTCCCTTGGGTCAGGAAGATCGAAGAGCGTAGCGCGACCCTGGCGATCTGCGGGCCCGACATGTTGATCCTGCGCACTCCGGTCGAGACCCGTGGTGAGGATATGACGACGGTGGCCGACTTCGAGGTCGCCGAAGGCGAAACCATCCCGTTCGTCTTGACCTATCGCGCCTCGCATCTTGAGGTGCCCGATCCGATCGACCCCGACCAGGCGCTGCGCGATACCGAAGCGTTCTGGCGCGAATGGTGCGAGCGCTGCCGCTACGACGGCCAGCAGCGCGACATGGTGCTCCGCTCATTAATTACGCTGAAGGCCATGATCTACCTGCCGACCGGCGGCATGGTCGCGGCGCCGACGACCTCGCTTCCGGAGAAGCTCGGCGGTTCGCGCAATTGGGACTATCGTTTCTGCTGGCTGCGCGATGCCACCTTTACACTGCTGGCGCTGATGAACGCCGGCTACTACGACGAGGCGCTGGCGTGGCACGATTGGCTGCTCCGCGCCGTCGCCGGGTCGCCGGCCGAAATGCAGATCATGTACGGCATCATGGGGCAGCGCCGGCTGACCGAGTGGGAGGCGCCATGGCTGCCGGGTTATGAGGGCGCGCAGCCGGTACGTATCGGCAATGCGGCGCACGCCCAGCTGCAACTCGATGTCTACGGCGAGCTGATGGACGTGTTTCATCAATCGCGCATGGCCAAGCTGAATTTCGGCGCGGAGAGCTGGGCGCTCGAGCTCTCCTTGCTCGAGCATTTGGGCGAGATATGGAGCCAACCGGATTCCGGCGTTTGGGAACGCCGTGGACCGGGCAAGCACTACGTGTCGTCAAAGGTTCTGACCTGGGTCGCATTCGACCGCGGCATCAAGAGCTGCGAGCTGTTCGGCCTTAAGGGGCCGGTCGAGGCGTGGCGGCGGTTGCGCGAAGAGATTCACCGCGACGTCTGTACAAAGGGCTTCGATCGCGAGCAGAACTCGTTTGTCGAGTCCTATGGTTCGAATCTGCTCGACGCCAGTCTGTTGTTGCTGCCGGCGGTTGGCTTCTTGCCGGCGACCGATCCGAAGATCACAGGCACAATGAAAGCTATCGAACGTCGGATGGTTCGCGACGGCTTTGTGCTGCGTCACGACCCACGCGAGATCGACACGGACCAGAGGCCGCTCGAGGGCGCGTTCCTGGCCTGCACGTTGTGGCTTGCCGACGCCTATGTCCTTGCCGGCAACCTGGACCGGGCGCAGTCCCTGTTCGATTCGGTGGTCGCGGTCGCCAATGATCTCTGCCTGCTGTCGGAAGAATACGACACCGTGGCGCGGCGCCAGACCGGCAATTTTCCACAGGCGCTGACTCACATCGCGCTGGTCAATACCGCGCACAATATCAGCGATGCGCGAAAACCTGCCCTGCAGCGCGGCAAGACATGACTAGGGTTGATGAAGTTGTCGGACGATATCGTCGACGATTGCATCGACCGTCGGCGTGACATCGACCACGATCGCGTCCTCTTTGGCGCGGGGCTCTTCCAGTGTCGCAAACTGGCTGTCGAGCAATTCCGGAGGCATGAAGTGCCCACGCCGCGCGCGCAACCGCTGCAGGACGAGGTCGCGCGAGCCTTTCAGGTAGATCAGCCGTACGCCGGTGCGCTTTCCGATCAGGATATCGCGATAAACGCGTTTCAGCGCCGAGCACGCGATGACGATATGTCCGCGGGCTTGGCGCGTGCGGTCGACCTCGGCGGCGATGGCGCGAAGCCAGGGCCAGCGATCCTCGTCGGTGAGGGCGCGTCCGCTGCGCATCTTCTCGACGTTGCTCGCGGGATGGAAGACGTCTCCGTCCTCGAAGCGCCAGCCAAGACGCGCCGCCAGTGCTTTCGCGATCGTGGTCTTGCCGGAGCCGGCCACGCCCATCACGATCAGCGCGTGAACCGACGACGGAACGGCGTGTTCATTCATGCCGTGTCACCGGCGGCGGCACGATCAACCAGCCAGGTGGTGAGCGCGTTGGAATGGACGCGTGTCGCCGGCAAGTCGTCGTCTCGCTGGATGCTTGCAAAGATCGTCCGCTTTTCCTTGCCGCTGACAAGAAACATCATTTGTCGGCAGGAGGCGAGGGCCGTGGATGTCAGGGTCACCCGCGGCACAAAGGGTGCGACATTCGCTTGGGCAACGCCGATGACCCAGCGACCCTCACCGTTGAGAGGCGACCCGGGAAACAGCGACGCGACATGGCCGTCGGGGCCGACCCCGAGCAGCACGATATCGAACAACGGCTTTGCTGGATCAAGGTGATCCGCGCCGTAGGCGAAGCGCAGGTCCTCTTCGTAGGCACGGGCCGCTGCGTCCGGATCGTGCGTGTCGGTCGGAACGGCGTGGACGTTCTCGCGCGGTGCCAGGCGATCGAGAAAGATTTTCCGCGCCATGCCAATGTTGCTGAGGGGATCGCCGTGAGGAACCAACCGCTCGTCGCCGATGAACCAGTGCACGCGGCCCCACGGGATTTGGTCGCGAAACGGTTCGGAGCCGAGCAGCTCATAGACCCGCCGTGGCGTTGAGCCGCCGGCAAGGCAGACCGCTGGCCGGGCACTCTCGCTTATACGGGCGATCACACGCTTCGCCGCCTCGTGCACGAGCGCTTCGGAATCATCGACGATCACAAGCTCTCGCGCCGACCGTGCCATCAGGCTGGCTTTCGCCACTGTCGGCCATCGCGGGCCAGAAGGTCGTCCGCTTCTTTCGGGCCCTCGCTGCCGGCTTCGTAGTGCACCAACCCGCGAGCGCCAGCATCGCGCCATGCGTCGAGGAACGGCTGCACGGCCTGCCAGCCGGCTTCGACACTGTCGGCGCGCTGGAACAGGATGTTGTCGCCGATCATGCAGTCGTAGAGCAGCGTCTCATAACCAGTCTTCGGCTCGGTCTTGAAGTAGTCGACATAGCGAAACTTCATTTCGACACCATCGGTGACGACCTCCGGCCCCGGCACCTTGGTATTGAATTGCAGCGTGATCCCCTCGGCCGGCTCGATGCCGATGGTCAGATAGTTGTGAGCGAGGCTATCGACCGGTGTATTGCGAAACATTGCGACCGGCGCATGCTTGAACTTGATCGCGACCTCGGTGCGTTTGTGCGCCAGGGCCTTGCCGGTTCGCAGGTAGAACGGCACGCCGGCCCAGCGCCAGTTGTCGATCGCAAGTTTCAGCGCAACGTAGGTTTCGGTCGGACTGTTGGGACGAACATCGGATGTCGCGCGATAGGCCGGGACCTTCTCTCCGTCAATGACGCCGCCAACATATTGTCCGCGTACCGAGTTGCGCAGTGCCTCTTCGCGGCTCTGGGTCTGGATCGCGGCGAGAACCTCGCCCTTCTGCGAGCGCACGGTATGGGCGTCGAAGCGGGCCGGCGGCTCCATCGCAACGAGCGACAAAAGCTGGAACAAGTGGTTCGGCACCATGTCGCGCAGGGCACCGGTCGAATCATAGAACGCGCCGCGGTGGCCGACACCGAGCGCCTCGTCGACCGTGATCTCGACATGGTCGATGTGGTTGCGATTCCAGATCGGCTCGAACAGGCCGTTGGTGAAGCGCAGCACCAGGATGTTCTGCACCGTCTCCTTGCCGAGGTAGTGATCGATCCGGTAGATCTGGTGCTCGGTCATGATCTTGAGCAGTTCGGCGTCGAGACGTCTTGCCGACACAAGGTCGGTACCGAACGGCTTTTCGATCACCAGACGTCGCCACGGGCCGCCGGCGCTTTCACGCAACAGACCGACGCGGCCAAGCTGGCGTGCGATCGGGGCGAAAGCGTCGGGCGGCGTCGCGAGATAGAACAAACGGTTGCCGCGCGTGCGCTTTGCGCGCTCGGCGTTGCCAAGCTCGTCGCTCAGGCGGTCGAACGAGGCGGGATCGCCGATGTCGGCCTGCAATGCCGTCACGCAGCCGAACAGCTTTGCCGCGATCTCGTCCTTGATGTTCCGTTTGGAGAATTTGCGCAAACCGTCCATCAGGGTGTTGCGCAATGCGTCGGCCGACGTCGGCTTGCGCACGACGCCGACCAGGCAAAAGTCCGCGGGCAGCAGGTTCGATTCGGCGAGATTGTAGAGCGCGGGCGTGATCAGGCGATGGGTCAGGTCGCCGGTGACGCCAAAGATGACGAGCGAGCAGGGGTCCGGCGGTCTTGGCTTGTCAGGCGTATCCAGCATCAGCGGTCGGTCTTTGAAGGGGTTTGCCCTGGCGCCGGCGGCTCGCGATGTCCGCCAAACCCTGCGCGCATGGCCGACAGGATTTTTTCCGCGAAGGTATGCTCCTGCCGCGAACGGAAGCGGGCGAACAACGCAGCGGTCAAAACTTCGGCAGGCACGGCCTCGTCGATGGCGGCATTGATGGTCCAGCGGCCCTCGCCGGAATCTTCGACAAAGCCCGAATAAGCGTCGAGCTTCGTATCGCGCGCGAGCGCGCTCGCAGTGAGATCGAGCAGCCAGGACGGGATCACGCTGCCGCGCCGCCAGACTTCGGCGATGTCGGCGACATCGAAGCTGAAGCGGTGTTCGGCCGGAAGCGTCTCCTGACCGGCGTTCTTCAGGATATCAAAGCCTTCGGCATAGGCCTGCATCAGGCCGTATTCGATGCCGTTGTGGATCATCTTGACGAAATGACCGGCGCCGACCGGGCCGGCGTGGATGTAACCTTGCTCCACGCGCGGGTCGCGATCTTCACGGCCGGGCGTAGGCGGAATGTCGCCGCGTCCTGGCGCGAGCACAGCGAAGATCGGATCAAGCCGGTCGACCACGGCCTTGTCGCCGCCGATCATCATGCAGTAGCCGCGTTCGAGGCCCCAGACGCCGCCGGAGGTGCCGACGTCAAGATAGTGGATGCGTTTGCTCTTCAGCGCCGTGGCGCGGCGGATGTCGTCCTGCCAGAACGTGTTGCCTCCGTCGATGATGACGTCGTCAGGCTCGAGCAGGCCCGACAGTTCATCAATCGTGTCTTCGGTGATTTTACCCGCTGGAAGCATGATCCAGACGGTCTTCGGCTTCTCGAGCTGGCTCACGAATTTGGCAAGCGTGTCCGAGCCGGAAGCCCCGTCGCTGGTCAGCGCCGACACCGCCTTGGCGTCCTTGTCATAGACCACGGCACGATGCCGACCGCCTTTGATCAGGCGGCGAACGATGTTGCCGCCCATGCGCCCCAATCCGATCACACCGAGTTGCATCGCTCCCCCTTCATCGCTGGTCGCGCTCATGACGCGCTATCTGTTCGCGCGCGGCGGCCAGCACATGCTCTGAGGTGAAGCCGAATTTCACCAGCAAATCCTTGAGCGGGGCCGAGGCGCCAAATGTGCGCATGCCCAATATAGCACCGGTCGGCCCCGCATAGCGATCCCAGCCGAGCGGCACGGCCTGCTCGACAGTCACGCGCGCATTGATCTGCGGCGGCAGGACGCTGTCCCGATAGGCTTCGTCTTGCTGCTCGAACAGCTCCCAGGACGGCATGCTGATCACCCGCGACTGGATTCTCTCTGCCTTCAGCGTCTCGTATGCGTCTAGACAGAGCCGAACCTCGCTGCCGGTGCCGATCAGGAGCACGCGCGGCTGTTCGCTATCCGCCAGCACATAGGCGCCGCGCGCAACGCCAGCGGGGCTCGCGTACCTCTTGCGATCGAAGATCGGAAGCGGCTGCCTGCTCAACACGAGACACGCCGGCGTGTCCCTGAGTTGCATGATGACGCGATAGCATTCCGCCACCTCGTTGGCGTCGGCCGGCCGCAGCACGATCAGGTTGGGGATGGCGCGCAAGCCGGCGAGCTGCTCGATCGGCTGATGTGTCGGGCCGTCCTCCCCGACCCCGATCGAGTCATGAGTGAACACGTGGAAGATCGGCAATCGCATCAAGGCAGCAAGCCGGATCGGCGGACGCATGTAGTCGGAGAACACCAGGAATGTCGCACCGAACGCCCGTAGGCCGCACGTGCCCAGCCCATTGACCACTGCTCCCATGGCATGCTCGCGAACGCCAAAATGCATTGTGCGTCCGCCGGGCGATCCGGCAGCCAGGTCACCGCCGAACCTGTCGTCGAACTTCGTCTTGGTCGATGGTGCGAGATCGGCCGATCCGCCGATGAGCCAAGGCAATGTTGCAACCAACGCATTCAGCACCTTGCCGGAGGCTTCGCGGGTCGGCATGCCCTTGTCGTCCTGCGCGAACTGCGGCAGCTCGGAGTCCCAGCCTTCCGGTAGTTCGTGCGCCAGGCAACGGCGCAGCTCCTTCGCTTCGTTCGCATGCTGCTTTTCATAAGTGTTGAGCTGGATTTGCCAGCGGGTGCTGAGCGAAGCTCCGCGCTGCCCGATGCTTTCGGCAAAGTATTCGTAGGTTTCATCCGGAACGAGAAAGGTCTGATCCTCCGGCCAGCCATAGAAGCGCTTGGTCTTGCGGACTTCGTCGGCGCCAAGCGCATCGCTATGCGCCGCCGCTGCGTTCTGCTTGGTCGGCGCGCCGTAGCCGATCACGCTGTTGACGATGATCAGCGTGGGTTGGCCTTTGTGAGTGCGGAAGCCTTGCAATGCGCGTGCAACGCTGACCGTGTCATTGGCGTCGCGGACGTGCTGAACGTTCCAGCGATAGCCGCGAAATCGCTGCTCGACATTTTCGCTGAACGCGAGATCGGTGTGGCCTTCGATCGTGATGGTGTTGCTGTCGTAGATCCAACAGAGATTGTCGAGGGCGAGATGGCCGGCAAGGGACGCCGCTTCGCTTGCCACGCCCTCCATCATGTCGCCGTCGCTGCAAATTGCGTAGACATCGAAGTCGAACAACGTGTGGCTGGGCCGATTGTATCGCCTGGCAAGCCAGCGTGATGCGATCGCCATGCCGACGCTGTTGCCGCAGCCCTGACCGAGCGGCCCGGTCGTGACCTCGACACCCGTGGTGTGGCCGTATTCGGGGTGACCCGGCGTGACGCTGTCGATCTGCCGGAAGCGCTTGATGTCGTCCAGGGAGACCGCCGGCTCAGCGGTCACTTTGCCGTTTTCGACACGCTTAACGCCGGCAAGATGCAATATCGCGTAGAGCAGCATCGAGGCGTGCCCCGCCGACAAGACGAAGCGGTCGCGGTTCGGCCACAGCGGATCGGCGGGATCGTAGCGCAGGAACTGATGCCACAACGTGAAGGCCACCGGCGCCAGACCCATCGGCGTTCCGGCGTGCCCGGAATTCGCCTGTTCCACGGCGTCGATTGCGAGGGTGCGGATAGTATCAACGCAAAGCTCATCGAGGCCCTTGCGAGCGAGGCTGGCCGGCTGGCCGTGGCGGGCGTGAGGCATGGCGAACGCCGCAAAAGGAGGGACTATCAAGGTCTTAAGCACCAGCGCGCGCGAAAGGTTCCTCGGCACCGCCGCTCGGCGATGGACAAGCTGCGTCCAACGTCAGCAATGTTTCGTGATGATCAGGATTTCGTCGCTGGAAAGGCGTCTGGCGAGCGAATGTGCTCGCGCCTGACGCCGAGGCCGACCAGCCGCGCGGGAATCCTTTGCAACAACGGCCATCGATCGATCAGACGGACAATAAACGGCGCTGTATCCGCGCCGGCTTGCCTGCTTTGCGTCAGGACGCGCCCGATAATGCGATCCTGGATCGTACGCTGGACCCCTTGGACAGCCCGCGTCGCGAGCATCCGACGCGCCTGCACCTGGTCCAGCAAGGGATCGATGTCCGCACCTGCAGCCAGAGGCGCGGCAAGGAAATTTGCCGCAGCGACGGCATCCTGGATCGCGAGGTTGATGCCGACGCCGCCGATCGGCGACATCGCATGCGCGGCGTCGCCGATCGCGAGGAATCCGGGGCGCGACCAATGCGTCAGCCGATCGAGCGCGACCGACAGCAGCTTGACGTCTTCAAAACTCTTGATCACGGCAATCGCTGGATCGAGAAATGGCGCCGCCGCGACGACATCCCGACGGAACTGCTTGATGCCGCGCGACCTGATAGCGTCGGCGCCACCCTTTGGAAACACGAACGCGCATTGCCAGTAATCGCCGCGATCGATCAGCGCCATGATGCGTCCCGATCCGAACACGCCCGTGGTGCGGTTCTCGGACTCCTTCGGCTTCGGCACGCGGAACCACAACACATCCATTGGTGCGCCGATATCCTCGCGCTGCAATCCCGCGGCGTCGCGTAGCGCCGAGTGGCGCCCGTCGGCGGCGATGACGAGTTTCGCCGATATCGTTGAGCCATCGGCGAGCCTGACGCCGGTGACGCGATCGTTGCTGACGACAAGATCGACGGCCTCGGTCGTCATGCGCAGCGCGAATGTCGGATAGCGGCTCGCTGTCTTGCTGACGAAATCAAGAAACTCCCACTGCGGCATCAGCGCGACGAAGCCGCACACAGTCGGCAGGTGGGAAAAGTCGGCGACCGAGTAGCGGCGCCCACCGATCAGCACCTTGAGCTGGCGCGCCTCGTCATGCGGGCGCTCGAGCAATTCGTCGAGCAGCCCAAGCTCGGCGAACAGCTCAAGCGTCGATGGATGGACAGTATCGCCGCGAAAGTCGCGCAGGAAGTCGGAGTGTTTTTCCAGTACCAGCGTCCGCACGCCCGCGCGCGCGAGCAGCAGGCCGGCCATCATGCCGGCTGGTCCGCCGCCGACGACGAGCACAGCCGGTTCGCCCGCCGCGTCTGGACGGCGCCGCTCGGCATCCGGTTGCGTTGCTGGCTGCGTGGCTGCCACGAGCGTGATCCCTGCGCCTCGGCAGAGCTTATATCTCGGTCACTCTGATCTGGGTACGCGCGTCATGCGCCTGGTGTTCGCTATAGGCGCGCCCGAGGTGCATGCCAGCCAGCACGATCACGAGGGCGAGAACCACAGCGCCGACGAGGCCCGCGACGAACACGCCACGCTCCCACGGTTTGCGCAAGACGATGTCGCCTTGGCGCGCATTGCGTGCCGAATAGACCGGCCCGGTCGCGCGGTCAGGATATTTGTGCGGGCTGTTCGGCATTTGGGAACCTCGCCGGTGATTTGTCACCGGCGATAACCCGCAACGCGCCGCTTCGGTTCGGTTCCTAGAGCATGATCCGGAAAACATGCCCTCGACTTGATCGGGGATGGATCCCGGTTTTCCCGGACAAACGTCTTCGTTTGTCCAAAAGATCAAGCCCACTTAAACCGTCTCGATGATCACCGCGGGGGCCATGCCGCCGGCCGCGCACATCGTGATCAGGCCGCGCTTCAGGCCGCGCCGCTCCAGTTCGTCGAGCATGGTGCCGATCAGGATCGAGCCGGTGGCGCCGATCGGGTGGCCGAGCGCGATCGAGCCGCCGTTGACGTTGACCTTGTCGCGATCGAGCTTGAGGTCGCGGATGAATTTTTCCGCCACTACCGCGAATGCCTCGTTGATCTCGAACAGGTCGATGTCCTCGATGTCGAGCCCGGCTTTGGCCAGCACCTTCTTCGCCGCCGGAACCGGGGCGTTCAGCATCAGGGTCGGCGAGTCGCCCATGTTGGCCATCGCCACCACGCGGCCGCGTGCCTGCAGGCCGTGGGCCTTGGCGTAGGCCGGCGACGCCAGCAGCAGCGCCGCCGAACCGTCGACCACGCCCGACGAGTTGCCGGCATGATGGATGTGATTGATCTCGAGATCGGGATATTTCTGCAGGATCAGCTTGCGGTAAGTCGTGCCCTTGTCGTCGAGCGGGAAGTCGGCGACCTGCGGGAACGCCGGTTTCAGCGCGGCGAGGCCTTCGAGCGTGGTCTGCGGCCGCGGATATTCCTCGTGGTCGAGCGCGAGGCTGCCGTCCTCGCGATAAACCGGCACCACGCTCTTCTTGAAGTGGCCGTTCTTGATCGCGTTCGCGGCGCGCTGCTGGCTGGTCAGCGACAGCTTGTCGGTGTCCTCGCGGCTGATGCCTTCCAGGGTGGCGACCGCGTCGGCGCAGACGCCCTGATGCGATTGCGGATGCCTTGCGCGCAAACGCAGGTTACCGGAGTCCATCATCATCGGCCCGTCGCCGCGCCTTGTCTGCATCGACATCTTCTCGGTGCCGCCGGCGATCATGAGATCTTCGGCGCCGGCCATGATCGAGGCCGCCGCCATGTTGACCGCGGTAATGCCCGAGCCGCAGAAGCGGTCCAGCGTCACGCCGCTGGCGCGGATGTCGTAGCCGGCATCAAGCGCCGACATGCGGCCCATGTCACCCGACTGCGGGCCGACCTGGGCGCTGGTGCCCCAGATGATGTCGTCAACGTCGCCGGTGTTGATCTTGTTGCGCTCGGCGAGCGCTCGCAGCACGGTGGCGCCCAGTTGCTGCGGATGGATGTCCGACAGCGCGCCCTTGCCGGCCTTGCCGATGCCGCGCGGTGTGCGGACGGCGTCGATGATCAGTGCTTCTGCCATGGTCGTATCTCCCGGCGGTCGGTTGTCGTGTTGTGAAAGTTAGCGCGGCGCCATGCGGATTGCGCCGTCGAGGCGGACGTCCTCGCCGTTGAAGTAGCCGTTCGTGATCATGGTGTAGGCGAGCTGTGCGTACTCTTCGGGCCGGCCGAGGCGGCGCGGGAAGGGGACTTGGGCGGCAAGCGCCTGCTTCAGTTGCTCCGGCGCGCGCTGCAGCAGCGGCGTGTCGAAGATGCCGGGCAGAATCGTGTTGCTGCGGATGCCCTCTTGGGCAAGGTCGCGCGCCACCACGAGGTTGAGGCCGACGACGCCGGCCTTCGAGGCGGTGTAAGCGGCCTGGCCGATCTGGCCGTCTTCGGCGGCGACCGACGCCGTGTTGATGATGCAGCCGCGGTCACCATCAGGCAGCGCCGGCAGCTTCAGCATACCGGCAGCGCTCTTGGTGATGCAGCGGAAGGTGCCGATCAGGTTGATCTGGATGATCCGCTCAAAGTTCTCCAGCGGGTATTCCTTGATTTCGCCGGTCTGCTTGTCGCGCGACACGGTTTTGACCGAGCCGCCGACGCCGGCGCAGTTGACCAGGATGCGCTCCTGGCCGATCGCGGCGCGCGACTTCGCAAATGCAGCATCGACCTCGGGCGTCGAGGTGACGTTGACCTTGCAGAACACTCCGCCGAGCTCCTTGGCGAGCTTCTCGCCCAGCTCTTCATTGAGGTCGAACAGGGCGACCTTGACCCCATGGGAGGCCAGAAGTCGTGCGGTTGCGGCGCCAAGGCCGGAAGCGCCACCTGTGATCACTGCAGAAATCGACGAATCCAGTTTCATGGCTTTGATCCTTGGTCGTGTCCTCGAGGGTGTTTTGGGTCTAGCGCGCGGCGAGTTAATCAGAAACAGGCCCGCTTATGCAGATCACGCAAGCTGCCATGAAACCATTCGCGCGAGAACGACGGGTGTCAACCGGCACAATTTGCTATAGCCGATTGAACCGAACTCTCGCCAACAAGAAGAGAAACGATGGAAGCGCTAGGCACCCTGCAGGTCGTTGATTTCACCAACGGTATCGCTGGACCGATCGTCGGCATGTTCATGGCCGACTTCGGGGCCGAAGTGGTCAAGATCGAGCCGCCCTCAGGCGATCCGACCCGCAACACGCCCGGCTTTTCGATGTGGAACCGCGGCAAGAAGAGCGTCGTGGTCGATCCGGCCAATGCCGTACAGCGTCGCTGGCTCGGCGACCTCATCAGCGGCGCGGACATCTGCATCATCAAGGATGCCTCGACCCTGAGCCAGTTCGGCCTGTCGGCCACCGATCTCGCGGCCCGCAACGCCCGCCTGCTTATCATCGAGACGCCGCCTTACGGCCGCGAGACCCCCTGGGCCGGCGGCCATGAGTCGCAGGCGCTGCTGGCGGCGCGGGGCGGCATCGCCTGGCGGCAATCCTCGACCGACGGTGGCCCGATCGACTCCGTGTTCCCGCACCTGCTCTATGTCCAGGGTCTTTGGGCGACGGTCTGCACGGTCGCGGCTCTGATCGAGCGCGAGAAGTCGGGCTTCGGCCAAACCATCGCGGTTTCTGGCATCAATGCCGTGATGGAAGCGGCGGTCGGTGCGCTGACCGTCAATCCTGACAATCCCGATCCCAGCACCGCGGTCGGTCTCGGCGGCCGCCACCCGACCTACACCCGCTACCCCACCAAGGATGGCAAATGGGTTGCCTGCGGCGCCCTTGGCGGCAAGTTCGAGACATGGCTCGTCAATGCGCTGGGCCTCGGCGACATGCTCAAAGAGGAGCGCATGGGCGGCAATATTGCCAACATCGTGCTCGCGACCAATGTTGACTGGGCCAAGGACAAGATTCAGCGCGAGTTCATGAAGCGCACCCATGACGAGTTGGTGAAGATGATCACCGAACTCGGCATTCCCTGCGGCTCGCTGGGCCCGACCGAGGAGTGGCTCGACCACGCGCAGGTCAAGGCCATCAACATGCGCGCCGAGGTCAAGGATCACGAGCGCGGCGCCACCACCATGCCCGGCATTCCAGTCAACCTGACCAAGACGCCCGGCAAGGTGCGGGGACCCGCGCCGAAGCTCGGCGCCGACACCGGCAAGATCACGGTGCGGCCGGCGCCGGCGCGGCCCGACAAGACGCCGCAGCTCAGGCCTGGCCCTTTGTCCGGCTACCGCATCCTCGATATGGGCACCTTCGTCGCCGGCCCGTATTGCGGCTCGCTGCTCGCCGAACTCGGCGCCGACGTCATCAAGGTCGAGCCGCTGACAGGCGATCCCTTCCGCGCCACCGGGTTCACCTACAACCGCGGCATGCGCAGCGTCGCGATGGATCTGCAGAACGATGATGCGCGCAAGGCGTTCTACGAGATGGTCAAGATCAGCGACGTCGTGATCGACTCGCTGAGGCCCGGAGTGACGAAGAAGCTCGGCATCGACTTCGACAAATTGAACTCGCTGAAGCACGGCGTGGTCACCGTCTCGCTGTCGGCTTACGGCGAAGGCGGACCGCTGTCGCACCTGCCCGGCGTCGACATGGTGCTGCAGGCCATGAGCGGCATGATGACTTCGCAAGGTGGCGACGACGAGCCTGTCGCCAACACCATCGCGATCATTGACGTGACGACGGCTGCGATGTGCGTGCTGGGCAGCGTGCTCGGCATCTATCATCGCGAGCGCACTGGCGAAGGCCAGCGTATCTGGGATTCGCTTGCGGCGACCGCGACCTATCTGCAGTCTGAGGAACTCGTCCGCTATGATGGACGGCCGGCCAATGTGAAGGGCAGCGCCAATCATCGCGGCCCGGGCTGGCTCGACCGCTTCTACAAGACCAGCGACGGCTGGGTTCGCGTACAGGCGGAGAACCCCGATGCCGTGACCAAAGAGACGTTGGCCAAGGCGGGCATCAAGCTGAATGGCTTGAATGACAAGGTCGCGGCGATGACCGAGGTGCTGGCGCCGCTGTCAGGCGACGAAGCGGTGAAGCGGCTCGCCGCAGCTGGCGTGGCCGCAACCCGCGCCCGGCGTGTCTCCGAAGTGCTGCGTGATCCGCAGCTCGTGCAGGATCAGTTCGTCCACGTTCGCGCGGCATCCGATGGTACGTTCTTCACGTCACCCGGCCGCTTCGCGACGTTCAGCCGAACCCAGCGCTCCGGTCCGATGCCGGTTGCCGGCGTCGGCGAGCACGCGGTCGACGTCCTGACCAGCGCCGGGCTGTCGCGCGACAAGATCAATGCGCTGGGGAAATCGGGCGCGATCACCATCGGCCAGCCGGTCGAGCAGAAACTCGCACCGTCCTATCGCTGACGCCGGCACAAAAAAAGGCTACGCCCAATGAGCACCATCGATACCGGCACGACTGATCTGTTGTGCACAATCGCCGACGGCGTCGCGACGCTGACGTTCAACCGACCCGAGGCGAAGAACGCGCTGTCGACCCCGATGTCGCAGGGGCTCATCAAGATGCTGAAGCACTGCAACGAGGATACTGCGGTACGCGTCATCCTGTTGACCGGTGCGGGTGGTGCTTTCTGCGCTGGCGGCGACGTCAAGAACATGGGGGATCGCCGTTCGCCGTCGATCACGCCCGACGAGCGGTTGAAGGAAATGAAAGCACGGCATCGCGGCGTCGGCGGCCAGATCGTGGCGTCGCCGAAACCGACCATTGCCGCGGTCGCGGGACCTGCTGTCGGCGCAGGCCTTGCCATCGCGCTCGCCTGCGACATCCGCATTGCCGGGCAGTCGGCGTTTCTCTCCGGAGGCTATTCCAAGATTGGCCTCAGTGGCGACTATGGCATAGCCTGGCTGCTGACCCGTACCATCGGCACCTCGCGCGCTCGCGAGATGATGTTCACCTCGGACCGGATCGCCGCGCCGCGCGCGGAACAGCTTGGCCTCGTCAATCGTGTCGTGCCGGACGCTGAGCTGGCGACGGCGGCGCGCGCGCTCGCGGTGCAGATCGCCGACGGACCGGGCGATGCACTCCGGCTGATCAAGGAAAACCTCAACGAAGCGACCTTGATCGACTATCCGACCGCAATCGATCACGAGTCCGAGCGCATTGTCCGGATATCGGCTTCGGAAAATCACAAGGAAGCGGTCCGCGCTTTCGTTGAGAAGCGCAAGCCGATCTTCAATCGAGCGTAAGCTTCTCTGCAGAGCCTGCCATATCTCCGGGTCAGGCTTTGTCGAGGCGGTGTCGCGATCGCTATCCCGCGGCCTTCGGCAGCGGCAGCACGCTCGATCGCCTCGGCCACTGCATGCTGACCAGGATCGCGATGACTATCGCGGCGAACAGGAAAATGACGAGCGGGATCGCCCAGTTCCAGTAAGTGCCTCGGTCGATCATTGCGCTGCGCTGGGGATCCTCGGCGAGGTAGAGAACGCTCACCGTGTCGCCGCGCCGATAGCTGGGCGGATTGCTCCCCACGCTGTCCTTGAACTCGAAGTATGAGTTTTTCGACAGGCGAACTCTGACGATCGGGTAGTAGCTGTAGTGACCGCCGTTGCCTGAACTGGACTCTTCCTTCAAGCGCACGACCTCGCCTTGCGCGCGCAGCCCGGCCAACTCAAGGTGACTGATCCTGACACTCTGGTAGGTGCCGACGGCAACCAGGATCGCCGCAAAAAACACGAGAAGCGGGATCGCCAACCTGGCGTTCTGGGCCTGCTTCTGTTGCGCCTGCGCGACCGCGGCCCCGGACACCAGGCTTTCGATCGGTTTTACATCCGCCGGGTCGATCGCAGACGGATCCAGCTGATGCTGTTTTCTCCATTCCGTGATGGAAAGGCGTTGACCCCTGGGAATGAGGGTGCGGTACCCGCGTTCGACGAGATAGATAGATAGGCCGACGGCCATGACCCAGGTCATCTTGGTGATTGGGTAGGCCGTGAATGCGATGTAGGCGAGCCCAATGCCGAGCGCAAAAAGGATGAGGCCGAGCGCGTCGAACACGTAGTTGTTGGCCGGCTGCGCCTCGTTCGGGTTGTGGGCAGAGATCAACAGAGGGACGATCCGCCCGGTTTCCCTTCCACGAGTTGAACCTGAACCGATGCTGGATTTCGCCAGATGCGTCTGTCCATCGGGCAGCGTGTAGCGGTAGGCCGGAAAGTAGGTGCCGCCATTCGCGACCACACCGATAATGGTTCCCGATGTGCGGTAGGCGTGCAGCCGCGTATGAAGCGCGTTGCCGAGGAGCAGCCCGCCCAGGCCGAGGCAGACGAGCGCGCCGAAACACAGGCCGACCTGATTATAGGCCTGGGTGCTTTGGAAAATCAGATTGAACATGCCTGTCGCTCCGTTCTACGCGGCGCGAGTCTCTCCAGCAGCAACAAATTATAAGCCCCGCAAGCCGCATGCCTCGCATAACAGGTGTCAAGCTAGATATAGCTCGCAATTGCTACTTCAGATTTTATGCGTTGCGTAGAAATCGATCGGCCCTAAGACCCACAACGCAGCCCGATTCACCGCCACGCAATAACTTGCCGTCATTGTGCGCGCCATGCTGCGTGCAACCGTGCCTTCCGTCGAAGCCGCTGATCTCGCCCTCTGCCTGCGAGGGTTAACGAAACGTTTCGACCGGCCGGTGGTCGACCGGCTCGATCTTTCGATCAAGCGCGGCGAGTTCTACGCCCTGTTGGGGCCGAACGGCGCCGGCAAGACCACGACGCTGCGCATGGTCGCGGGGCTGTTGAAGCCCGACGGCGGCGCGATCTCCGTGCTCGGCATCGACGCGCTGCGCGATCCCATTGGCGCCAAACAGCTGATCGCCTGGGTTTCCGACGAGCCGATGCTCTACGACAAGCTGACGCCGATGGAATATCTCGAGTTCGTCGGTGGACTTTGGGGTGTCGAACCGACGGCCTCCGAGCGTTCCGCCCGCGAGCTTCTCGTCTCGCTCGGCCTTGAGGCGCATCTGAATGAACGCTGCGAAGGGTTTTCCCGCGGCATGCGTCAGAAGGTGACGCTCGCCGGCGCGCTGGTACACGACCCAAAGCTGATCATTCTCGATGAGCCGTTGACCGGCCTCGACGCCGTCTCGGCGCGGCATGTCAAGAACCTGCTGCGCGAACGCGTCGCGCGCGGCCGCACCGTGATAATGACCACGCACATCCTCGAGGTCGCCGAGCGCATGGCGGATCGCATCGGCGTGATCGCGTCGGGCCGGCTGATCGCCGAGGGCACGCTCGAAGAATTGCGCCAGCAAATCGGCCAGGGCCACAGCAGCCTCGAAGATCTTTTCGTTGCGCTGGTCGGCGGCGAGACCATCGCCGCATGAACTCGACCGCGACGCTCGCCTGGTTCGCGCGCCACGAGCTGCGCATCGCCTGGCGCGACTGGCTCGGCATGATGACGTCAGGCCGCCGGTCGCGGCGTATCGGCGTCGCGCTCGGCCTCGTCATTGTTGCAGCCGTGATGCACCTGTTGGCCTATGCCGTGGTCGGGCGCGCCGGCGATCCCTTCGCCGCGCCCACGCCGACGACACTGATCGTGATCAGCGTCAGCATCGTATTGGGCTGGGCGTTGGTGCTGTCGCAGGCCATCGAGCAGGCCACGAAGGTGTTCTACGCCCGCGGTGATCTCGATTTGATCATGTCGTCGCCGTATCCGCTCACCACAGTGATGTCGCTCCGGATGGGCGCGGTCGCGCTGACCATGATCGTGCTGGCGTTTGTCATGGTCCTGCCGTTCGTCGACGTGCTGGCACTGCGGGATGGCCCGCGCTGGTTTGCGACCTATGGCGTGACGATCGCAGCGGCCCTGTCAGCGACCGCCACGGCGCTGCTGGCGACCATCGCGTTGTTCCGCATCTTCGGCCCGCGCCGCACACGGCTTGCTGCTCAGGTCGTCTCGGCAATCGTCGGCGCGGGGTTCGTCATTGCGCTGCAGGTCGGCGCCATCCTGTCCTACGGCACGATGTCGCGGTTTGCGGTACTGATGTCGGATCGCGCAGGCGTCTATGCGCCATCGCCCGACAGCATTCTGTGGTGGCCGGCGCGCGCCATCCTTGGCGACAACGTCGCCCTGTTTGCGCTACTGGCCGCCAGCCTGACGCTGCTCGGCACCGCCATGGCGGTTTGCGCGCCATTGTTCGGCGACAGCATCGTCAGTGTCGCTGGCGGCTCCGTTTCGACCAGAACGGTGGTTGCGGCGAAGCCGTTTCGCGCGCGTTCGCCGCAGCAGGCACTGCGTCGCAAGGAACTGATGCTACTGCGCCGTGACCCCTGGCTGGTCTCGCAAACGATGATGCAACTGCTGTATCTCGTGCCACCGGCTTTGATGATGTGGCGTTCTTTCGGTACGGGCGCAGGCACCGCGCTTCTCCTGGTGCCCGTCATCGTGATGGCCGCCGGCCAGCTCGCCGGCGGTATCGCCTGGCTGTCGATCTCCGGGGAGGATGCACCGGACCTGATCGCCACGACGCCGCTCGCGCGGTCCGCGGTGATGCGCGCCAAGATCGAGGTCGTGTTGATCGCGATCGCCGTTGTGCTGGCGCCGCTGCTGGTGCCAATGGCGGTCGTAGCGCCGGCCGCCGCGCTGGTTGCGGCATCCGGCGCGGCGATTGCCGCGATCGCTGCAACAGCGATCCAGTACTGGTTTCGTGCGCAGGCGCGGCGCAGCCAGTTTCGCCGGCGGCACACCTCGTCGCGGATCGCGACGTTTGCGGAAGCCTTCTCGTCGATTGGATGGGCGGCGGTGTCCGCGCTGGTGTTGCTGAACCCGCTGGTCGCGGGCGTCACCGCTGTCGTGCTACTGCTGGTGCTGGCGCTGACCTATGTGATCAGCCCGCGGCGGACGTAAACCTCGAGAATCTCAGCAGGACGCGACCCAGCCTTCCGGGAAGGGAAGATGCGGCCACGGACCTTCATTGTCGTTGGCCGCGATCGGCACAATGATCAGGTCGTCAATTTCGCCTGAGAACAGGTCGCGAGCCGTCGGGCCCGCGCTCATGTTGGCGCGGACCACGTCCAGCAATAAATCGAATTCTGCTTCACCCAGTTCTGCTTCAAACATGACACCCTCATCGTCGGTGCATCGTGCCGCGCACTCCCTTCGCTTGTGGTTCAGCCAATCGCTAAAATTGTCCGCATCCGGCCGAATTGCCTGAACCGAATTGAGGCAGTTCAACACCAATGAGCCTGTTAATGTGAGATTCACCAATTCGCGGCGAGGCCTCGTGATACCGATGTTCCGCCAGGTCGTGTTTGCAGGCGCCGTGAGTGCGGCCTTGCTCGTGCCTTTCGCCGTGCGTGCGCAGGATGCGGCCGCTGAACGCACGCTCGCCGCGCAGGCGAAATTGACGACGGCGCTGGTCGACCGGCTGCAGCCTACGGGCAAGGAGAACGTGATCGTCTCGCCCGCCGGCGTCGCGGCGGTGTTCGCGCTACTCGACATCGGCACCAGCGATGGTTTCCGCGAAGCTGCCCACACCGTGCTCGGTTATGACAGCCGCCGTGCTGCTGCCGCTGATTTCGAGGACTTGCGCGACCAGATCGCCAGCGTCGATCATCTCGCCGGCAGCGCCGCCGGAACCTTTTCGTTCGCCAATGCCGCCGTGTTCGACCCGAAACTCAACGCCAATCCGGACGTCATCGCGCGGATGCGCCAGAGCAAGGCCGACGTGTCGATCCAGCCGCTCGCCGACCATGCGACGGTGAACGCCATCAACGATTGGGTCGCGAAGAAGACAAACAACCTCATTCCGCAGATCGTCAATGACAGCATCGCCGACGCCGGGCTGATTGCCCTGAATGCGCTGTATTTCAAAGACGATTGGGCCGTGTCGTTCAATAAGGCGCAGACGCAGCTCGCATCATTTCGCGATTCGAGCGGCGGCGTGTCCGATGTGCCGATGATGCACGGAGTGATGTCGACGCCGTTCCGCGCAGCGGGCCGTTTCGCAGCGGTAGATTTGCGCTACAAGTCGGGGCGCTTCTCAGTGACGCTGGTGACGACGCGCGATGCGCCGGCAACCTTCGCCGAATTCGCCGGCGTGACCAGCTGGCTGTCGGGCAACGAGTTCGAGCTCAGTAGCGTCAACGTGCAGATGCCGCGCTTCACGCTGCGGCAATCAATGGACCTGCTGCCGGCGCTGGATGCTGCGGGCCTCGCGAATGCGCGGCGTGATCGCGCCGCGTTCGCGCCGATCACAAACAACGTGCTTGATATCTCGGCGATCCTGCAGAAAGTCTATCTCGGCATCAACGAGCAAGGTACCGAGGCCGCCGCCGCAACGTCAGTAATGGTGCGCGCAGCGTCGATCGCGCCGACCAGGAATGATGCCATCACGCTCGACAAGCCGTTCATCTTTGCGCTGCGCGACAACCTGACCGGCCTGATCTTGCTGTCCGGCTATATCGGCAGGGTGCCGGCCGAACAGACACAGTAGCCAACGCCTTACTCCGCCGCACTGGATGCTCGCTGCGCGCCGCTCAAGGCAAAACCCTCGTAGCCCTTTGCAGCGACCTCGTTGCACTTCTGCCGGTAGACGCCGACGCCGCCGATATAGGGCATGAACACCCGCGGCTTGCCGGGAATGTTGGCGCCCATGTACCAGGAGTTGGCCGTCGGATAGAGCGTGGTGTAGGCGACCTCGTTGACGTGGGCCACCCAGGCGTCTTCGGCGGGCTGCGTCGCCTCCATGCAGTCGATGCCGCGCTTGCGCAGGTAGTCGAGGCACTCGGTGATCCATTCGACGTGCTGCTCGATCGACACGATCATGTTCGACAGCACCGACGGACTGCCGGGACCTGTGATGAAGAACATGTTCGGGAAGCCGGTCACCATGATGCCGAGATAGGTCTTCGGACCTTCGGCCCACTTCTGCTTAAGGGTGAGGCCGTCGCGCCCGCGCATGTCGATCTTGGCGAACGAGCCGGTCATGGCGTCGAAGCCGGTCGCGAACACGATGGCGTCGAACTCGTATTCCTTGCCGCCGGTGATCAGGCCTTTTTCCGTGATCTGCTCGACCGGCGCTTTGGAGATGTCGACCAGCGTGACGTTGTCGCGGTTGAAGGTCTCGAAATAATCGATGTCGAGACAGATGCGCTTGGTGCCGATCGGGTACGTGGTCGGCTGCAGGATCTTAGCGACCGCCGGGTCCTTGACGACCTGCGCGACCTTCTCGCGCACATATTGCGCGGCGGTGTCGTTCGCCTCCTTGCTCAGCGCGAGGTTGTTGTAGGTCGCCATAAAGTGCAAGCCGCCGCGGCCCCATTCCTCGTCATAGGCCTTGCGGCGCTGCTCCGGTGTGTCCTCCAGCGCGCCTTTGGTCGGGATCAGGCCGACCACGCCGTTACGGGTTTCCTCGCGGGCGCGGCGGCGGCGCTCCGGATAATCGTCCTTCCACTCTTTCTGATACTCCGGCGTCAGATCATGGTTGCGCGCCGGCAGCGAGTAGTTCGGCGTGCGCTGGAACACCGTGAGGTGCTTGGCCCGCTCCGCGATCACCGGGATCGACTGGATCGCCGATGAGCCGGTGCCGACGACGCCGACACGCAGGCCGGAGAAGTCGACGCCTTCATGGGGCCACTGGCCGGTGTGATAGGTCTTGCCCTTGAAGCTCGAGAGCCCCTTGAAGTCGGGCACGCGCGCGTTCGACAGCGAGCCGGTCGCCATGATGACGTAGTGCGCGGTGACGCGCTTGCCGTCATCGAGCGTCACGGTCCAGCGGTTGGTGTCCTCGTTGAAAACTGTCGAGAGCACCTTGGTGTTGAACTGGATGTCGGGCCGCAGGTTGAAGCGGTCGGCGACGTGGTTGGCGTATTTCAGGATCTCGGGCTGCGCCGCGAAGCGCTCGGTCCACTCCCACTCCTGCTGCAGCTCGTTGGAGAACGAGTAGGAATACTGCATGCTCTCGATGTCGCAGCGTGCGCCCGGATACCGGTTCCAGTACCAGGTGCCGCCGACGCCCGTGCCCTGCTCGTAAACGCGGGTGGAGAGTCCAAGCTGGCGCATCTTGTGGAGCAGGTACATGCCGGCGAAGCCGGCGCCGACCACCACGACGTCGAACTGGTCGGGCGAGGGGCGGCCTTGCGGCGCGGTCTGCGTGGCGGACATTTTTCTGCGTTCTCCCGTTGGCTTTCGTTGCGTCCTGTTGCACCGCGAGCGCGCGGCCTAAGGCAAAGGACGCAGTTTAATTGGTCAATTAACTTTTCATCGGAATCGACAAAGTGCAAGCTGCAAAGGCGCTTGGGGACCCTGCCGCAAATGCATTCGAGGAGGTCTGCGGCAGCGAAAAAGCCGCTTTCACCCGTAAAAGGTCGAAACAAGCGAAAGCGCAAAAGAAAGGGAGGCCGCCATGAAATCACCGATCTGCGACATGTTGGGCATCGAGTTCCCGCTGGTCGCCTTCAGCCATTGCCGCGACGTCGTCGCCGCTGTCAGCAAGGCGGGCGGCTTTGGCGTGTTCGGCGCCTCCCGCTTCTCGCCGGAGACCATCGAGCAGGAGCTGAAATGGATCGACGATCATATCGGCGGCAAGCCCTACGGCATCGACGTGCTGATCCCCGAAAATCTCGCGACCGCGGGTGAGGCCAACGTCACCTACAACAGTCTCGAGGCGCGGGTGCCGCCGCAGCATCGGGGCTACGCCAGGACGCTGCTCAAGAAACACGGCATCGAGTTCGACTACGTCCGTGCGCCCAATGACGAGCCGCAGCCGTTCGACCGCGGCCGGGCGCTCGACATCCTGCGTGTTGCGTTTGCGCACCCGATCAAGCTCATCGTCAACGCGCTCGGTGTGCCGCCGCCCGAGATGATCCGGATGGGACGGGAACACGGCGTGCCGGTTGGGGCTCTCTGCGGTGCCAAGGAACATGCGCTGCGCCAGGTTGCCGCCGGCGTTGACCTTCTTGTCGTGCAGGGCACCGAAGCAGGCGGCCATTGCGGCGAGGTCTCGACCATGGTGCTGGTGCCGGAGGTGGTCCGCGCGGTGAAGAAGATTCGTGACGTGCCGGTGCTTGCTGCCGGCGGCATCATGAACGGCAGCCAGATGGCGGCGTGCATGGCAATGGGTGCGGCGGGCGTGTGGACCGGGTCGGTGTGGCTTGCCACCGTCGAGTCGGAGACCACCGACATCTTCCGCGAAAAGATGATCGCCGCATCGTCGCGTGACACGACCCGATCGCGCGGTCGCACCGGCAAGCCGGCGCGGCAGTTGCGTTCGGTGTGGACGGACGCGTGGGACAAGGACAAGAGCCCCGACAGCCCCGGGGCACTCCCAATGCCGCTGCAGACCCTGGTCTCGACCGACGCCTTCCGGGCGATCGACAAGGCCGCCGCCGCGGGCAACCAGCGGGCGCGCGAACTCGTCAGTTACTTTGTCGGGCAGGGCGTCGGCATGGTCGACAGCGTGAAATCGGCCGGCGCGGTGGTGCAGGAATTCAAGACGGAGTTCCTGGAGGCCGTCGAGCACATGCAGGAACTGGTGGCGGAATAATGCCCCGGAATTAGGCATGACGTCGGAAACTGCTTGAATGAGGGGGTCGGCGCCGCCACATCAGGGGTCACGGCGTAAATTTATGTGGCGAAGAGTCACGTTGGATTTGCTATGGGAGCACGCGATTTCTCCCACTGTCGGCAGCGAATCGCCGGCGGCATGCGACTTGGGTCGCAGCGCTGAAACCCAGACGCCAGACATCCACGAGGCATGACCGTTTCATGACAGCCCCCGATTTGCGATCCGACGGAACCTCCGACATCCACGACGACATCGTCTATCCGTCGGCGGTGCCTTTTGTCGGACTGCACCTGGCCTGCTTCGCGGCGATCTGGACCGGTGTCACCTGGCAGTCGGTGGCGATCTGCTTCGTGCTGTACTGGTTGCGCATCTTTTCGATCGGCGCGGGCTATCATCGTTATTTCTCGCACCGGTCGTTTTCGACCAGCCGTGCGTTTCAGCTCGTGCTGGCTTTCCTCTCGCAATCCACCGCGCAGAAGAGCGTGCTGTGGTGGGCCGCCAAGCACCGGCATCACCATCTGCATTCCGACACGGTCCACGATGTCCATTCGCCGCGGCATTTCGGCTTCTTCTACAGCCACGTCGGCTGGATTTTCGCGCGCCGGCACGACGCCACCGACCTGTCGAAAGTCAGCGACTTCGCGCGCTATCGCGAGCTTTTGTGGTTGCACAGGTTTGAAATCGTGCCCGCGTTCTGCCTGGGTACCCTGTCGTTTCTGATCGACGGATGGTCGGGCCTGGTGGTTGGGTTCTGCTGGAGCACGGTGCTGGTCTATCACGCCACGTTCTGCATCAATTCGCTCGCCCACGTTCGTGGCCGCAAGCGCTACGTGACCGGCGATGATTCGCGGAACAACTGGTTGCTGGTGCTGATCACCATGGGTGAGGGCTGGCACAACAACCATCACGCCTACCAAAGCAGCGTGCGGCAAGGCTTCAAGTGGTGGGAGTGGGATCCGACCTATTATATCCTGAAGCTGTTGTCCGTTATCGGCGTGGTGTGGGATTTGAAGCGTCCGCCGCTGCAGGTGCTTCGCAACGAATACCGGTTGGGGATGCGCGTGATCGATCGCGCGGCGCTCGAGCTCGCTTCGCACTTCAGCCTCGATGCGATCGTGTCCGCGGTGTTGCCTGACCAGCTGCCGCTGGAACGCATGCGTGAGGCGCTCGCCGAGTCGCGGATCGGTGTGGTGGCAGGTCTCCTCAAAGCTCATCTTGTCGACCTGCCCAGTCGGGAAGACCTGTTGATCAAGGCTCGGTCGATGTTTGCCGCGACGCCATCCTTCGAAGAGATTGTCGATCGCGCGCATGATTTGATTGTGCGGTCGGTCGCGGTACGGCTCGCGACCGCCGTACCGGCCGCGAAATTAAGGCTGGGATGGGACGCGCTTGCATCGCTCGGGCCGCTCGTGCTGAAACAGCGGCGTGTCCTCGACAAAATCCGTTGCCAGCGAGACGCGAGAGTCTGAAACGGTGCCCCTCCGTCTCGCGTTGATCGTCATCGCGCAACTGTTCGGCACGTCGCTGTGGTTTTCCGCCAACAGCGCCGCCGATGATCTGGCGCGGGTGTGGCAGCTCAATGCGGCCGACCTCGGTCATCTCACCATCGCCGTGCAGGGCGGCTTCATTGCCGGCACGCTGATCTTCGCATTCACCGGCCTGGCCGACCGCTTTGCCGCCAGCAAGATCTTTGCGGTGTGCGCGGTCGCCGGCGCCATCGCCAATGCTGTGATGGCGTTGCTTGCCGCGGGCATCAACGAAGCGCTGGCGTTGCGGTTTCTCACGGGATTTGCGCTGGCCGGCGTCTATCCGCTCGGCATGAAGCTCGTGGTGAGCTGGGCGCCGGACAAGACCGGCGAGGCGCTGGGCTGGCTGGTCGGCATGCTCACGCTTGGCACGGCGCTGCCGCATCTCGTGCGCGGGCTCGGCACTGCGTGGAGCTGGCAGAGCGTGGTGCTGACCTCGTCGGGACTTGCGCTGGTCGCCGCCGTGATGATCGCCTCGCTTGGCGACGGGCCGCATCTTGGCTCAGGCAGGGCGCGCGGTATCCGGCTCGGTGAAGTGGTGCAGGCGTTTCGCGTCGCCGATTATCGTGGCGCGGCATCCGGCTACTTCGGCCACATGTGGGAGCTTTACGCTTTCTGGACCGCGACGCCGCTCTTAGTCGCGCCGCTGCTGGCGCGGGCGCAGATCAATTTTCCCGGCGCCGTGTCGATCCTGTCCTTTGCGGTCATCGCGGCCGGGATGTTTGGCTGTGTGATCGGCGGGCTGTTCAGCCGAAGATTTGGCAGCGCGCGGGTCGCGGCAGCGGCGCTCGCGACGTCGGCCCTGATGTGCGCGGTCTATCCGCTGGCGCAGGGACTGCCGTTTGCGCTGCTGCTCGCGCTGCTACTGGTCTGGGGCTTTGCCGTGGTTGCCGATTCCCCGCAATTCTCCGCGCTGTCAGCAAAAGCGTGCCCGCCGCAAATGGTCGGCAGCGCGCTCGCGATCCAAAACTCGATCGGCTTCTTCATCACGCTGTTTGCGATCGAGCTTGCGACCAATCGCATCGGCTCGCTCGGGCCAGAGGTGGCATGGCTGTTGCTGCCGGGGCCGGTGATCGGCTTGTTCGCGATGCGGCGGCTGTTGCGCTGAGACGGAAGATGCGAGCTCACTCGGCCGCGGTCCTTGCCTGCTTGTCTGAGGTCTTGGTGCTGTTCCTTTCGATCGGATGCGCGCGGCTCCCCAGCCGTTCCAGCAGCGCCTGGAAGAAGACATAGAGCGGCGGAATGACGAAGATGCCGATCAGCGAGGCGAATATCATGCCCCCGAACACCGGGGTGCCGACGTTGCGGCGCGCCAGTTGCGAGGCGCCCGTCGCCACCACCAGGGGCAGCAGACCGAGGATGAAGGAGAACGACGTCATCATGACCGGCCGAAACCGCAGCCGTGCGCCCTCGGTCGCCGCCGTCAACAACGGCACGCCGCGCTCGCGCTGCTCTTTGGCGAACTCGACAATGAGGATGCCGTTCTTGGCGGCGAGCGCGATCAAGACGACCATTCCAATCTGCCCATAGAGATCGAGTGTCAGACGACCAATGATGATCGACGCGAACGAGCCAAGAACTGCAACAGTAACTGACAGCAATACAGAGACGGGAATCGTCCAGCTCTCGTAAAGCCCAACCAGGAACAGGTAGGCGAACAGCACTGCAAACCCGAGGATGATCGGGGTCTTGCCTTCGGCACGCTTTTCCTGGAACGCGATGTCGGTCCATTCACCGGCATAGCCTTGCGGCAACGTCTTCGCCGCGACCCCTTCCATCGCCTTGAGCGCCTGGCCGGATGAGACGCCCGCTGCAGGCGTGCCCTGCACCGTGACGGCGCGCAGGTTGTTGTAGCGGATGAGCGACGGCGGCCCGACCTCAACGCGGACCTCGGTCAGGCTGCGCAGCGGGATCATCGTGCCTTCGGCGTTGCGAACATTGATCCGATTGATGGCCTCAATGTTGCTGCGGTCGGCCGCCTCGGCTTGCACCCAAACCTGCCAGGTGCGGCCAAACAGGTTCATCTGATTGACATAGAAGCCGCCCAGCGAGGCTTGCAACGCCTGGAACACGGCATTCAGCGGCACGCCGAGAATTTGTGCCTTGTCGCGGTCGATCTCCAGATAGATCGACGGATTGGTGGCGGAGAACGTCGAGAACACGCGGTTCAGCTGCGGGCTCTGATTCGCAGCCACGCTGAGGCCGCGCACGACCTGGGCCAACTCCCTTGGATCGCCGCCGCGCAAGTCCTGCAGCACATAGGTGAAGCCGCCGCCGGTGCCGAGACCGAGGATGGGTGGTGGCGCCAGCGGCACCACCGATCCGCCTTCGATCTGGCGAAACCGCTCGTTCAGCCGGGCTATCACCGCCGATGCGCCGAGGGCCGCATCCTTGCGTTGCTCGAAGGGCTTCAGCGTGAGCACCATGAAGGCCGCATTGGGCTGCGAGTAGTTGTCAATGAAGTTCAGGCCGATGATCGACGTATAATCCTCGATCGCCTTGTCGTTCTTGACGATGTCCTCTGCCTGGCGGATCACGTCCTCGGTCCTCGCGACCGACGCGCCGCCCGGCAGTTGCGCGACCACGAACAGGCCGCCCTGGTCGTCCTCGGGAAGAAAGCCGGTCGGCGTGATCCTCGCCAGGCCGACGACGCCGAGCGCAGCAATAACGACCACCACGAGGCCGACGATCGAAAACTGCACAACGAAGCCGACGGCTGCGCCATAGCTGTCCCGCACACGATCGATCGAGCGCATCACCCAACCAATCGGTCCGCGACGCGGACCATGGTGCGGCCGCAGGAAGACGGCGCAAAGCGCCGGTGAAAGCGTCAGCGCATTGATCATCGACAGCAGCATCGCAACCGAGACCGTCACCGCAAATTGGCGGAACAGCTCACCTGATATCCCGGGGATGAATGCCACCGGCACAAAGACCGAGAGCAGCACCAGCGTGATGGCAATGATCGGTGCGGTGATCTCGCGCATCGCCTGCTTGGTGGCCTCGGCGGGCGAGAGCTCGGGATGCTCCTCCATCACCCGCTCGACGTTTTCGACCACGACGATGGCGTCGTCGACCACGATGCCGATTGCTAGCACCACTGCGAGCAGGGAAACCGTGTTGGCGGAATATCCGACCGCGAGCAACGCCACGCAAGTGCCAATGAGGCTGACCGGAACCGCCAAGGCCGGAACCAGGGTGGAGCGAAGGCTGCCGAGAAACAGAAAGACGACGATCACGACCAGGACGAAGGCCTCGACAAAGTCTTTCGCACCTCGTGGATCGTGTCGGTGACGAAGACCGTGGGATCGTAGGTCACCTTCCAGGCGAGATCCTCGGGGAAGCGCTTCGCCTGCTCCTCCATCAGGGAGCGGATCGCCTTCATGGTGGAAAGTGCGTTGGCTCCCGGCGTCTGGTAAATGCCGATGGCGGCGGTGGGGCCACCGTTGAAGCGCGTCTCGCGATCGAGATTGGCGGCTCCGAGCTCGAGCCGTGCGACGTCGCTAAGACGCAGCACTGAGCCATCCGGATTGGTGCGCACTGCGATTTTTTCAAAGTCCGCGACCGAGTCGAGCCGGCCCTTGGTCTGGATATTGAGCTGCAGCCGCTGGTCGTCCGAAATCGGACGCGCGCCGATCCGTCCGACCGCCGCCTGGACGTTCTGGGACTGGATGGCGTTGATGATGTCGCTGGTGGTCAGATTGAGGCCGGTTAGACGATCGGTGTTGATCCAGGCGCGCATCGCATAGTCCTGTGGCCCCCACAGGCTCGCGTCGCCGATGCCCGGCGTGCTCCTGATCCGGTCGAGCAGGTTGATCGTGACGTAATTCGACAGAAAGAGCGGGTCGTGCGTGTGCTTCGGCGAGTAAACTGCAATGACACCGAGCAAGGCCGATGATTTCTTCTTTACCGTTACGCCCTGGCGCTGGACATCCTGCGGCAGGCTGGAGAGCGCGACCTGCACCCGGTTGTTGACGTTGACCGCGTTGATGTCCGGATTGGTACCAAGTTCGAACGAGACGGTAAGGCTGTAACTGCCGTCGTCGCCGCTTACACTTTTCATGTAGAGCATCTTGTCGACGCCCACGACCTGCGCCTCGATCGGTTGTGCGATCGTCGAATCGACCACCGCCGAATTAGCGCCGGGGTACAGGGTTGTAACGGACACCTGTGGCGGCACGATATCGGGATACTGCGCAATCGGCAGCACGAGCAACGCGACCAGGCCGGCGATGGTGGTGACGAGGGCGATGACGATCGCGAGCCGCGGCCTGTCGACGAAGATTGCCGAGAGCATCAGGTCAGCTCCGGTTCACGCCGACCGTCACGGGCGCGGCGCGGACCGGCATGCCAGGACGGATGCCCTGCAGGCCCTGCACGACGACCAGCTCGCCACCCGACAAGCCTTCCGCGATCACGACCTCAGTGCCGCTTGGTGCGCCGGGCTTCACGCGCCTGACCGCGGCCTTGCCGTCGTCCACGACGAACACGTAGACGCCTTGCTGATCGGCGACCAGTGCGGCTTGCGGGATCACCAGCCTTTGCTCAGGCGCGCCTAATTCGGCAATGACACGCACCAGCTGACCATCGATCAGTGCGCCTTTCGGGTTCGGCATATCCGCGCGGGCCAGCACGGTATCCGTCGTACGATCCACCGTCACATTGATGAAATTGACGTGCCCGGTCTGGTCGTAGCTCGACCCATCGGCGAAGCGGAGCGTGATCCTTATGTCCTCGAGGTCGATCGCAGACTGGCGCGCATGCAGCAGATCGCGCTGGCTCACCGGGAAAGTGACGTGCATCGGATCCTGGCTGACGATCGTTGTCAGCACGCCGCTGTCCGGGCCGACGACGTTGCCCTTCGTGATGTTGGTGCGACCGATCTTGCCGGTGATCGGGCTGGCAATCTCCGTGTAATCGAGATCGAGCCTGGCGTTTTTCAGGGCGGCTTCGTCCTGCATGACCGTGCCTGCCGCTTGCTCATCGGCAGCACGTGCCTGGTCGCGCGCGACCACGGTGCCGGATTGCTTGTCAACTAGGTCTTGTGCGCGTTGCAACTGGATTTCGGTCAGGGCTTTTGCGCCCTTGGCGCCTTCCAGCGCGCCTTGTGCCTGCTGGACCGCGGCTTCATATTGATCTTTCTGGATGCGATAGAGCGGGCTGCCGTCGCTGATCAGGTCGCCTTCCTTGAACAGGACTTCTTCCAGATATCCCGTGACCCGCGCCTTGACCTCGACGCGATTGACCGCCTCGACGCGCCCGACAAACTCGATCGTCCTGGTGATTTCCCTCTTTTCGACGCTCACCGTGCCCACGGCAACGGCTGAGGTTTGACCTTGCTGCGCGACAGCCGCAAGGGGGACGGCCACCACGACCAATGCGACCGCGAGCGCTGCTGCGCGGGATTGTTTGCCCGTTGCCATCGCGATCCCTTGCTGATCAGTCGTGTCCACGCACGCCCTTGTCCGGACTACTTTGCCCTTGAGCGTCCAGAACCGATACGGGGAAGTGCCTGTTTGGTTGCCGGGAGAAACCCGAGACGTGGAAAGCTTCCTTCTGGAACTTTAGCTCACCGCCGCCGCGTCATGGTCGTAGAGCCAGCCGATATTGGCGAGCGAGCGATCGCCGCTGGTGGCCATTTGTATATCGCGCGCCTGTTGCTCGGGCCCGTCGGGTAAATGGAAGCGCGCGCGGTTCGCGGCACTGACCTCCTGCAGCCGCGTGGCGCGCGGCTTGCGCAATGTCTCGTAGCGCTTCAGAGCGCCTGGCACGTCGTCGGGCATTGCCTTGAGCAGCGACGCCAATGCTGCGCCGTCCTCAATCGACTGCGCGGCGCCCTGCGCCATCATCGGCAGCATGGGATGGCAGGCGTCGCCCAACAGGGTGACGCGACCTTCCGTCCAGCGCGGCAACTCGGCGCGATCGTGCAGTGCCCAAATGAAGGTTTCGGGGAACGCTGCGATCAGCCCACGCACGATCGGGTGCCAGCCTTCGTAGCGGCGAAGCACGTCGGCGACCTCGCCGCGGTCAGTCCATGACTCGGCCGTCCAGTTGCCGTGCTCCACGCAGCAGACCACGTTCATCGACCGCTTCGCAGAGACCCAATAGTGGACGCAATGTCCGCCCGGTCCCATCCAGTTGTGCGAGGCCACCTCGATGTCGAGATGAGCGATGCGTTCGGCCGGCACCATTCCGCGCCACACGACGCAGCCGGTGAAGCGCGGCTTCTCGGGGCCGAAGATGATTGTGCGCACGCGGCTGTGAATGCCGTCGGCGCCAATCAGGAGATCAGCCTCGGCCGACGCGCCGTTCTCGAAGCGCGCGGTGACGCGCTCGCCGCGTTGCTCCAGGTCGACCAGCCTGTGGCCGACATGCAGTCGCTCCGGAGGGACGGCGGCGGCGAGGAGGTTGACGAGGTCCGCACGGTGGAAGTGGTAGTAGGGCGCACCGAATTGCGCCTCGACCTCCGGGCCGAGCGGTGCCCGCTGCAAAGTCTTGCCGTCGTCCCAGCGGCGCTGGTGCACTGCACGAGGCCGGACACCGACCGCGTCCATCGCTTCCCTCAGCCCGAGCCGATGCAACAGCCGTGACGCGTTGGGGCTGATTTGCAGGCCGGCGCCGATCTCGGTGATGCGCGGCGCCTGCTCGTAGACATGGACATCCAGTCCGGCCTTCAGAAGCTGCAGCGCAGCGGAAAGGCCACCGATGCCGCCGCCGATTACCGCGACCTCGGGGCTCATGCCAGGCTCCGGTCGTTTGTCATCGGATCATCTGCTCCTTGTCGCGCGGTAGCGCGGGACCATGATAGCCTGCCTCCGTCATGGGCGGAAACTGCCGGAGTGGACCGTCATGGGAAAGCGGATCAGTCGTTGCGTCGAACTGCTGGGGGAGGATCAGGCGATCTACTACGACGGTCCGCATAGCGGACACGTGCTGAGCCGTGCGCAGGGGCGCATCGATGCAGCGACCTGGGCCGATTACATGAATGTCGGCATGGAGCACGGCTCGTTCGACATGGCCGGGCTCGCCGAGTACATGCAGGGCATGGTCGACGCCGGATCGACCCGGTCGGGCCACCGCACGCCGACGGTGATCGTCGAAGCCCCGGTGAATGGCATCGATGCCGCGCATGTGCGTTACAATGCCTGGCAGTTCCGCCAGATCCTCGGCCGCGGCGTGCATGGCATCCTGCTGTGCCAGGCGGAAACCGCCGACGCGGTGCGCGCGTTCGTCGAATCCTGCCGCTATCCGCACAACACGATCGGCGTCGATCCCGCGATCCCGTTACCGCTGGAGCGGATGGACGGAGCTATCCGCGCGACCGACGGCGGGATCGACTCCAACGGTCGCAGGCTGCTCGGCATCGGCACCCGGGGCCGCGGATCGGAAATCGACGGCGGCGCCGGTCTGGGGCCTGTCGACCGAAGAGTACATGGAGCGCTGCGATCCCTGGCCGCTCAACCCGAACGGAGAGCTGTTGCTGGGTGTAAAGCTCGAAAGCCCCGAAGGCGTCGCCAATTGCGAGGAGATCATCGCGGTGCCGGGACTTGCGTTTGCCGAGATCGGCCCGGGCGACTTGAGCCTTTCGCTCGGCTACCGCACCATGCCGCGCGAACCCTGGCCGCCGGAGATGCAGAAGGCGCGGAACCGCATCCTCAGCGCTTGCCGCAAGAACGGCGTCGCCTTCCTGCAGCTCTGTACGCCGGGCAACATCACAGCCCGGATCGACGAGGGCGTGCGCGTGGTCGCGGGGCATAGCGAGGCTGCCGCGATCAAGGGCCGGGCCCACCAGAAGCGGACGTTGCCCGTGTAGCGCGTCGCTCTATAGTGTCGATGTCCGATACCCGCGGAAACTCAAAAAACCACCCCAACCAAGAAGGCCGCCCGTCCGATGAAAACGCAAGCCGCTGTCCAAACCGAGATTGGTGGAAAGCTCCTGCTCGAAGAGATCGAGCTGCCCGATCCCGCGCCTGACCAGGTCACGGTCAAGCTGTACTCCAGCGGCGTGTGCCATTCGCAGCTGCACCAGATGCACAACCACAGCATGGGCCGGCCGCTGCTGCTCGGGCACGAAGGCACCGGCGTTGTCACCCGCATTGGCCGCGACGTGACGCATCTGAAGGAAGGCGACCAGTGCATCGTCACCTGGGTGCCGCGGACACCCCAGCGCGGGCCGACGGCGCGCCAGATGACGGGCGCCTTGTTCAAGGGGCAGGCGGCGCACGGCAATGTCTTCACCTGGGCGCGCGACGTGCAGACGTCGAAAGAACTGGTCGTGCCGATCCCGAAGGAACATCCGCGTGACGTGAGCTGCATTGTCGGCTGCGCGGTGCTCACCGGCGCTGGCGCCGTGTTGCATACCGCGCAGGTCAGGCCGGGCCAATCGGTCGCCGTGTTCGGTGTCGGCGGCGTCGGCCTGTCGGCGATCAAGGCCGCGGCGCTGCTTGAGGCCTATCCGATCATCGCCGTCGATCTCGACGACAAGAAGCTCGAATTCGCGCGCTCGTTCGGCGCAACACATACGGTCAATGCCTCGCGCAATGTCGATCCCGTCGAGGCGATCCACGACCTGACCCGAGGCGGCGTCGACTACGCCTTCGATGCGATCGGCCGGCAGGTCACCATCGAGCAGATCTTGCGCGCGGTGCGGCCCGGCGGCGTCGGCGCCGACAACTTTGGCGGCACGGCGGTTCTCGTCGGCATCCCGCAGGAGAAAGTGACCCTCGACCCCGGGCTGTTCGTCTACGGCCAGCGCATGTACCGCGGTAGCCTCGGCGCCAGCTTCCCGGACCAGGATTTCCCGATGTATCTGCGCTGGCACCAGGAGGGGAAATTCCCGCTGGATAAGCTGATCACGCGCCGCTACTCGCTGGAGCAGATCAACGAGGCATGCCACGACCTGCACCATGGCGAGATTTTGGGGCGCGCAATCCTGGAGTATTGATTTATCCGGCCGGCGGGCATGACAACGTCGTTCGACCGCGAGGCGATTGCGGCGCTGGACCAGCGCGATCCGTTGCGCGGAAAGCGCGATGCCTTCATCATCCCCGATGGCCTGATCTATCTCGACGGCAACTCGCTTGGTCCGTTGCCGAAGGCGGCGCTGCGCGAGCTCAAACTCGCGGCGGAGCAGGAATGGGGCGAGGGCCTCATCCGTAGCTGGAACGCGGCCGGCTGGTTCGACCTGCCGGCGACGCTGGGTGATCGTCTCGCGCGCCTGATCGGCGCGGGGCGGGGCGAAACCGTTTGCACGGACACCACCTCGATCAATATCTACAAGGCGCTGTACGCGGCCTTGAGCCTTCGCCCTGGCCGATCGACAATCGTTGCCGAGGGCACGGGCTTTCCAACCGACCTCTACATCGCCGAGGGCGTGGCGAGCGTGCGGCCGGACGTGCGCATCAAGCTCACCGGTATCGATGCGCCTGATATCGAGGACTTGCTCGGCGATGACGTCGCCGCAGTGCTCATCAATCACGTCGACTATCGCACCGGCGTGCTGCGCGACATGGCACAGCTGACAGCGCGCATTCATGCCGCCGGCGCGATCGCCATCTGGGATCTCTGCCACAGCGCGGGCACGATGAAGGTCGATCTCAACGCGGCTGCGCGCCGACCTCGCCGTCGGCTGCACCTACAAGTACCTCAACGGCGGGCCTGGCGCGCCGGCGTTCGTGTTTGCCGCCAGCCGCCATCACGGCAAGTTCTCGCAGCCGCTGACGGGCTGGTGGGGCCACGCCAGCCCGTTCGCATTCGATCATTCCTTCCGGCCCGGCGATGGCATTCGCCCGATGCTGTGCGGCACCCAGCCAATTCTTTCGATGCGCGCGCTTGCCGGGGCGCTCGACGTCTGGGACGACGTCGATCTCGATCAGCTGAGGGAGAAGAGCCTTGGCCTCACCGACCTGTTCATCGCGCTGGTCGAGGAGAGCTGCGGCCGCTTCGGCGTCACGCTTGCGGCGCCGCGCGACCACGCGCAGCGCGGCAGCCAGGTCTCGTTCCGCCATCCGCACGGCTACGAGGTCATGCAGGCGCTGATCGAACGCGGCGTGATCGGCGACTTCCGCAGCCCCGACTACATGCGCTTCGGGTTTGCGCCGCTCTATCTGCGCTACGCCGATGTTTTGGCCGCCGCATCGATCCTGCACGACATTCTGGCTGATGAAACCTGGCGCGCTCCTCGCTTCGCCGCGCGATCGACCGTGACGTGACGACGGGCCACCCGGCCGGGATGGAACACCCAAAGCCATGGACGGTTGTCATGTCGCGTTTAAGCGAGGAGACAGACATGAATACCGATCGGGCCGCGGGCTCAGCGAAGAATATGCTTGGAAAGGCCGAGAGAGCGGTTGGAGAAGCCGTTGGTGACGGCGAGACGCAGGCCGCCGGCGCAGCCCGGCAAGCCGAGGGAGTGGTCCAGAACACGATCGGGCAGGCCAAGGATCTTTCGCGAACTGCGGCCAAAGCCGCCACGGATATCGCAAGCGATGCCTATGCGAGTGGCGTCGACGCGGTCGCGGCGCGACCGGGCAGCTCGCTGCTGGCCGCCGGTATCATTGGCTTCGCCCTTGGCGTCTTGCTCACCAAGGGATCACAGCCGCGACGCCGATCGCGCTGGCAGCGGATCTATGATCTCGATTGAAGCTTTTTCTTCTGCGCTCACGCCGACTCCGTCAGCTCCGCGATCGCGATGCCGTTTTCGCCGGCGACGGAATAGAGCAGGTAGGTGCGGCCGTCTTCGCGGAAGATCGCGGGATCGCGCAGCTGGCATACCGGTCCATGCACGAGTCCGCGCACCGACGGCGCGCGCGGCGCATCGGCGCCTTCATATGGGTTTTCCGGCTGCAGGATGGTGACGGGCTTGCTCTCCTTCCATTGCCGCCAGTCGGGTGTGAGCTCGATCGTCGCGAGCAGGATGCTCTCCGGGTTATCGCCGACGTCGGTGTAGAACACCGAGAGGATATTGCCGTCGAGCTTGAGCGCGGAGTGACGCATGTTGGGCCCGAAGAGCCGCGGTCCCTCTTCGAATCCGGTGAGGCCGTCGCGCGAACGGTAGAACACGCCGGGCATGCCGAGTGCGTAGGTGTATCCATCCCATGCGAACGTCCTGAAGTAGGGACGGCCAAGCCGCTCGCTCGATGCCTCGAAACGCAGTCCGTCAGAGGAGATCGCGACCCGGGTGTACTGGTCGGCGCCGGGAACGCCGCTCGCAACTTCCGAGCCGTGAAAATACATCCGGATCCGTTTGTCGCGTTCATCGACGTGGACATCAGGCGAGGCGACATGTCCGGCGAAGCGGGATTGTTGCAGCGACAGCACGCCGGCCTCATGAGTTCGCCAGGGGCCTTCGAGCCGATCGGCATAGGCGAGGCGAATGTAGTGGCCGTCGTGGTGCGCAAAGTAGAGATAGTAGCGCCCGAGCGGATTTCGCACCCAGCCGGGCACGCGGATCAGCGAGGGACCGTTGATGTTGTCGCCCATTCGTCCGTCCATGTGCGGACGGACGATGGGGTTTGTCGCAAAGCGCTGGACGCGCATTTGTCTCGCTCTTTTGCGAGGGCGAAAAAAATCAGCTCGCGGCGTTGAGCGCCGCGATCTGCGCCGCCGACAGCTTCAGCGACGTGGCCTTGACCAGATCGTCCATCTGCTCCGGCTTCGAGGCGCTGGCGATCGGCGCGGTGATGCTCGGCCGCGCGATCATCCAGGCGAGCGAAACCTGCGCCGGCGTCGACTTGGTGTCCTTGGCGACCTGGTCGAGCGCGGCCAGCACCTTCGGGCCCTTGCCCTCGAGGTATTTGCCGGCGCCGCGGCCGCGTGGGCTCTTGCCGAAATCCGCCGCGGATCGGTACTTGCCGGTCAAAAAGCCGCTGGCAAGCGAGTAGTAGGGAATGACGCCGAGCTTGTGCTTCTGGCAAACCGCCTCCAGCGCCTCCTCGTAGAGCGGCCGCTCGACGAGATTGTAGTGTGGCTGCAGCGAGACATAGGCCGGCAGGTTGTTGGCGCGGCTCGTTTCCATCGCCTCCTCGAGCCGCGGCGGCGGTGTAGTTCGACGCGCCGATGGCGCGCACCTTGCCCGCCTTGATCAGCTCGCCGTACGTCCCGAGCGTGTCGGCGAGCGGCGTCGACGCATCATCAGCGTGAGCCTGGTAGAGATCGACATAGTCGGTCTGCAGGCGCTTCAGCGAGTCCTCGATCGCCTGTTTGATCCAGGCCGGCGACAAACCCTTGCCGCGCCCCGGCATCTCCATGCCGCACTTGGTCAGGATCTTCACGTCGTCGCGCTTGCCGCGTTTTTTCAACCAGCGTCCGATGATGGTTTCGGACTCGCCGCCCTGGTGTCCCGGCACCCAGCGCGAGTAGACGTCGGCGGTATCGATCGCGTTCAGCCCGGCCTCGACACACATGGTCGAGCAGCTTGAAGCTGGTGGCCTCGTCGGCGGACCAGCCAAGCACGTTGCCGCCGAACACCAGCGGCGGGATCGAAATCGAAGAAGGACCGAGACGACGCTGCTCCATGGCAAAACTCCCAGAGTTCTTGTTGCCCCAATGCAGGGGGGATGAGGCTTCTTTAGCTCTTCCTCGGCGCATTGAGTAGCCCGTGACCTTTCGGGCGGGTGGGCGCGCAAGGCTTCCTCGACCGGGTCGGTGCCCCAGCCCGGGCGGTCCGGCAGGATCAGGTAGCCATCCTTGAATTCCGGCTCGTGGCTGAACAATTCGTGATCCCAGGCGATGCGATCGATGTCGGTCTCCATGATGCGCAGGTTCGGCACGGCGGCCGAGAAGTGCGCATTCATCATGGTGCAGAGATGGCCGTAGAAATTGTGCGGGGCGACGTTGACCTCGTAGGCTTCGGCGGCGTTGGCGATCTTCATCGACTGCCAGACGCCGTTCCAGGGCGTGTCGATGATCGCCACATCCATCGCCTGCTCGCGGAAATAGGGCAGGAACTCGCGCAGGCCCAGCAGCGTCTCGCAGGACGAGATCGGGTGCGGGCTGTGGCGGCGGATATAGCCCAGCGCCTGCGGGTTGAAGGTGTCGATCTCGATCCAGAACATGTCGAGGTCGGCGATCTCGCGCAGGATCTTCAGGTAGCCCTCGGTCTTGGCATTGAAGTTGAGGTCGAGCAGGATGTCGACGTCGGGGCCGGCGCCGTCGCGCATCGCTTCGAGGTGCATGTGCAGGTTGCGCAGCACCTTGCGGTCGACATTGAGCTCGGGCTCGAACGGGGTGCCGAAGCCGGGCCGCCAGCCGCGCGGCTTGCCGTTGCTCGTAGATGAAGATGTTGGTCTTCAGTGCGGTGAACTTCTTCTCGCGCACCTCGCGGCCGATCGCCTTGACGCCGTCGAGGTCGGTGATGGCGGGCTTGTACCAGTCGGCGTGGTTGATGCGCCAGCGTCGCGCAGTGCGACCAGTAGACCCGGATGCGGTCGCGGATCTTGCCGCCGAGCAGCTCGTAGCAGGGCACGCCGAGGTGCTTTGCCTTGGCATCGAGCAGCGCGTTCTCGATGGCGCCGATCGCCTGGGCCACGACGCCGCCGGCGGCCGGGCCGGGTGGCGGCATAGAGTTCGGCGTAGATGCGTTCGTGCTGGCTGGCGTCCTCGCCGATGATGCGTCGCCGCCAGCCGCTCGATCGCGGCCGACACGCCGGGCGAGCCAAAGCCCTCGTCGAACTCGCTCCAGCCGACGATGCCGCCATCGGTCGTCAGCCTTGACGAAGTGATAGTTCCGCCAGCCCGCATCGCAGGCGAGGATTTCGATTTTTCGGATTTTGGTGTCTTGACTGCTCATGAGCCGTTCTCCCCGCCGCCCTCGGTTTGATGCTTGAGGGCGTTTGTGCCGGAGTATGAGGTCGCGCGAAGCTATCCTCAACCCTCATGGTGGGTCTCGGCCTTCGAGACGGACCTCCCGTTCTCCTCAGGATGAGGAGCAGGTCAGCAAGGGGCGCGCGCTATCCATGCCGGCGCTGCGCAGTCTCGCCCAGTCCGATCCGCTTGAGTTCGGCCACGATCCGATCGAGCTTCTCTCCGGCAAGCTTGCTGCGGCTGAGCGCAGCGCCAAGATAGGTCCAGTACAGGATTTGCGTGCGCGCCGCCGCGAGCGGCGGAGCAATTCCGGCGTCGCGCAGCAGCTGCTCGATATAGCGGCGGCGCCTGCCGTCGATCTCTTCAATCGCGCGCGCCGCCGCGGCGTTGTTGTCGGCCCAGGCGCGCATGCGCAATTCCAGCGTGGCGCCGCGTCCGAACCCATGATGCAGCAGGGCTTCGAGACGCTGCTTCGAGGACATCATGCTGCTCGATGTCAGAGATAATCGCTTCGGTCGCGACCCGCTTCCAGCGCTCGATCACCGCCGCATGGAACGCGCCGAGGTCGGCGAAGTGCCAGTAGAAGCTGCCGCGCGAGACGCGGAGCTTGCGCGCCAGCACATCTGCTTTCAGTGCCTCGAAACCCTCGCGCGCCAGCGTCGATCAGCGCGAAATCGATCCAGTCCTCGGCGGTGAGACGTTTGGTCATCCCCGGAACCATACAGTGCTGTATTGACAGCGGCAACGGGCCGGGCGTAGCGTTCTCCATACACTAATGTATGGAGAAGGCGTATGCGGGATCTGGCATTGCAGGCCGCGGGCGTGCTGGCCATCGTTGTCGCGCTCATTCATGGCGCCATTGCCGAGCTGCAGGTGTTCGCCAAGGCGCGCATCGAGCCGCGGCAGACGCGTCGGCTGCTGCGCCTGATCTGGCAGGCCAGCACCATCGACTGGATTGGGCTCGGCATCCTGCTGATCGCCGCGCCTTGGCTCGGCTCGACGGTCGCCCGCCACTGGATCATTGCGATCGCCGTGGCCGTCTACGGCTATGCCGCGATCGGCAATGCGCTGGCGGCGCGCGGCCCTCACCCCGGATGGATGCTGATGCTCTGCGTGATCGCGCTGGCGCTGGCGGGGATTTGACGCCGCTACGCCAGCTTCTCGCGCAGCCACGCCGCGCTCTTCATCACCGCCTCGGTCGCGGGGTCGATCACGCCGACCCAGAAGATGAAGCCGTGGTTCATGTCGCTGAAGCGCTCGACCTTGGTCTCGACGCCGTGTTCGGCGAGGCGCTTGCCATAGAGCTCGCCTTCGTCGCGCAACACGTCGTATTGCGCGGTGATGATGTAAGCCGGCGGCAGGCCGCGCAGGCTCTCCGCGCGCAGCGGTGAAGCGTAAGCGTGCGTCAGGTCGCTCTTGTCGGCGAGATAAAGATCCCAGAACCAGCGCATCGAGACGTCGGTCAGCCCAAGGCCCTCGCCGCACTCCTTGTACGACGGCTTGGGCGCCGAGGGATGATCGGTCACCGGATAGACCAGC
Organism: uncultured Alphaproteobacteria bacterium; assembly: GCA_963763485.1. Lineage (GTDB taxonomy): Bacteria > Pseudomonadota > Alphaproteobacteria > Rhizobiales > Xanthobacteraceae > CAWCKS01. The sequence continues at coordinate 719,727 of CAVXOW010000007.1, forward strand.
AGCTGCCCGCGCAACGCCGGGCCGCCCTGGTCGCGCACGCGAAGCGCCGTCACCGCGGCGAGATTGCCGCCGGCGCTGTCGCCGGCGAGCGCGATACGCGATGCATCACCGCCGAATTCGTGTCCATGCGCGCCGATCCAGCGCGTCGCTGCAAGGCAGTCATCGCTTGCGGCCGGATATTTGTGTTCCGGCGCGAGGCGGTAATCGACCGACACGATGATGGCGCCGCTTGCCTTGCAGAGCTGGCGGCAGATCAGGTCATGGGTGTCGAGGCTGCACAGGATGAAGCCGGAGCCGTGGAAGAACACGACAACGGGCAGGTTCGCCTCGTTCGATGGCTTGTAGATGCGCAGCGCAATCGGCCCACCCGGTCCCGGCATGGTGCGCTGTTCGACCGAAGGCAGCTCGACCCGCGGCACGCCGGCCGTGAAGCGCGCGACGTCGGTGGCGCGCAGCCGCTCCAGCGGCACGGTGTGCATCGGCGGCAGCGCCGCCGCCTTGTCGACCATGGTTTGCAGGAAAGGGTGCAGGGGCATTTTGTTGTGCTCCGTTGGTATTGCCGCGCTCTTTGACGAGCGATCACGAGGCCAGCAGCCAGTCGCGAAACAGCCGGATGTCGGGCGCTTCGGCGGTCTGCTCCGGCGAAACCAGATAAGCGTCGGGGCCGACCGACGATGGCAGCGACAGGCTGAACGGCGCGACGAGACGGCCGGCAGAGATATCGGACGCCACGAACGGCGCGTAGCCGAGCGCGACGCCGAGGCCGTCAATCGCGGCCTCGATCGCCATATAGGCCACGTCGAAAGTCAGGCCGCGTCGTACCAGCTCACGCCCGGTATGACGCGCAACGCCCGCGGCGTCGAGCCAGTCCTGCCACTGCCGGCGATCGTAGTCGACGTAAAGCAGCCTGTGGTGGGCGAGATCGGCAGGGCTGCGCAGCGGCCGTGGACTATCGAGCAGCGCTGGACTGCAGACCGGGAAGACATCGTCCGCAACATGCAGGCGATCGGCCCTTAGTCCGGGCCACGGACCATCGCCGTAGCGGATCGCAACGTCGATCGGTTCGCGGGCAAAATCCACGAACCGCATGCTGGTGTTGATGCGCACTGCTATGCCGGGATGTTCTGCGTAGAATGCCGGCAGGCGCGGGATCAGCCACTTCGCGGCAAGTGTGGGCGTCGCGCTGACGTTGAGAACCCGCGCGCCGTGCCCGCGCAACAGATTCGTCGGTCGCGACACGCAGGTTTTCGAAGGCACCGGTCACGGCGGGCAGGTAGGCGCTGCCCGCGGCCGTCAGGATCAGGCCGCGCGAGGTTCGCTTGAACAGCACGAGCCCCAGCTGCTGCTCAAGCCGTCGAAGGCGGTGAGTGGCGGCCGCCTTGGTCACGCCAAGCTCTGCGGCAGCGTGCGTGACAGCTGCCAAGCCGCGCAGCGGCTTCGAAAGCGCAGAGACCGTTCAGGGATGGCAGAGGAGATGACATCGCCGCCGATATTGCGGCAAAGTTTTCTCATGCGAAAGGGCGACAACGTATCGTTTGTACCTCCGGGCCGGCGTCCGCAAGCTCGAGTGCGAAGCAGCAAGGGAGGTTTGCATGCGGGTCGCGGTGGTTGGGGGCAGGGTTGATGGGGCACGCGCTGGCGCTGGTATATGCGCTCGGCGGCCATACCGTGCGCGTCACCGACAGCAGCCCTGATGTTCTGGCGCGATCCATGTCGGCCATGCAGACGGCGCTCGCGATCTTGCGCGAGGGCGGCGAGGTCGACGCGTCCTGGACCGATGCCAGGCTCGGCATGGCGGTGACACGCTGTCCCGCGCTCGCGGAGACCCTCGACCAGGCCGAACTGATCGTCGAGGCGATCAGTGAGCAGCCCGAGGCCAAGCGCGCGCTTTATGCCGAGATCGACGCGCTGCGCACCGATCGGTGCAATCCTGGCCTCCAACACCTCGGCGCTGGACATCTTTCCGCTGGTGCCGGAGCGGCGAAAGCCGCGCACCGTGATCGCGCACTGGTATTCGCCGCCGTATCTGGTCGATCTGTGCGACATCGTCGGCAGCGAGCGCACCGATCCCGGAGGTGATCGATGTTGTGCGCAACACGATCGTGGCGATGGGCAAGGCGCCGGTCGTGATGAAGAAATTCATCCCCGGCTATATCGCCAACCGCGTGCAAGGCGCGATCTGGCTCGAAGTGACCATGTTGCTCGACGAAGGCTATGCGACGCCGCAAGATATCGACGATGCGATCATCCACGGACTTGCGCTGCGCATGCCCGTCCTCGGTCACCTGGCGAAGGCCGATTTCATGGGGTTGATGCTGATTTACGACGGCATGCGCAATTCGACCTACCAGCCGCCACGGCAGAAGACGCATTCGGCCGTGCTTGATGGGCTGGTCGCCGCGGGGCGCACCGGCGTGCTTGCCGGCGGCGGCTATTTCGACTGGCGCGGCCGCGATCCGGACCGCGCTGTTCGCCGAGCGCGACCGCAAGCTGCTGGCGCTGAAGCAGGCGCTGCGTCGGATCGGGACCATGCGGGGCGGGTGAGGGAGGCTGAGAAGGGAGATGACGGGCGAGACGGCAACGGCGCCTCACGGGCTGATCACATGCTCAGCGCAATCTCTCGAAGAACAGCTTGATATTCTCGTGCATGGCGCGCTCGTTCGCGATGCGCAAGCGATCGGCAGCTATTGGCGAGTTGGAGAACGTTGCCGTTGCGCTGCTCTTGATCGGATAGTCCGTGGTTCCGCCGGCGCCGGAAATCTTGTAGGTGACCTCCGCGGTCACGGTCAGATCGAAACCGATCAATGGCTGATCGAGATTATGGATTTCGGCGTCGACATAGAATTTCGGCGTTCCGGATTGGGCGAGATAGCCGTTAGCCGCGAGACTGCCTTCGAGAGCTGTCTTGAGCGGCTCGTTGGAGACTCCCGGCATCGTCAGCACATTCATCGCCTGACCGCCGCTGACGTCACGAACCGCAATCGCATTCCGGTATTTGGGATTGGCGTTTGCGACACCGACAACGGTCATCGCCTGCGGCGTCGCGCATGCCGCCAGCGCCGGCGCCAGCAGCGCCAGGATTAGGAGAACGCGTCCAAATCGCATGCAGCTCCAAGCCCCTTAATGCCGTCCCCTCTATTTCAGGTTGTAGCGAACGACGGGGTGACGATCAACAGATGGCGTAGACCGCAATGCATGGGTCAAAAGCAAAACGCCGGGGCTCTTGGGCCCCGGCGCTTATAGCTGTCGCAGTTCGTCAGCTTACGCGGCGTTGAAGCCGGCGATCGCCTTGGCCTCGAGATACTCTTCCATGCCGTACTTGCCCCACTCGCGGCCGTTGCCGGACTGCTTGAAGCCGCCGAACGGCGCCGCACGCTCGTTCGGCACGCCGTTCAGGTTGACATTGCCGGCGCGCAGCTGGCGGCCGACTTTGCGGGCACGCTCAACCGAGCCGGCCGACACGTAGCCGGCAAGCCCGTAGGGCGTGTCGTTGGCGATCTTGACCGCTTCCGCCTCGTCCTTGGCGCCGATAATCGACAGCACCGGGCCAAAGATTTCCTCGCGAGCGATCGTCATGTCGTTCGTCACGTCGGCGAACACGGTCGGGCGGACGTAGTAGCCCTTGTTGACGCCTTCCGGCAGGCCGGGACCGCCGGTGACAAGCGTTGCGCCCTCGTCGATGCCCTTCTTGATCAGCGCCTGGATCTTGTCCCACTGCGTGCGGTTGACCACGGGACCGATGTTGGTGTCGGCGGCCTTCGGGTCGCCGGCCTTGGTCTTCTCGGCGACGGCCTTCGCGATCGCGGCGGCTTCCTTCATCTTGGCGGCCGGCACGATCATGCGGGTCGGCGCGTTGCAGGACTGGCCGGAGTTGTTGAAGACGTGCGCGGTGCCGCCGCTGACCGCCTTCTGCAGGTCGGCGTCATCGAGGATGATGTTCGGCGACTTGCCGCCGAGCTCCTGGCTGACGCGCTTGACCGTGTTGGCGGCGCGCTTGGCGACGTCGATGCCGGCGCGGGTCGAGCCGGTGAACGAGATCATGTCGATGCCGGGGTGCTCGCTCATCGCGACGCCGACCTCCGGGCCGAGGCCGTTGACGAGGTTGAACACGCCCTTCGGCACGCCGGCGGCATCCATCACTTCGGCGAAGATCAGCGCCGAGGTCGGTGTGAACTCCGACGGCTTCAGGATCATGGTGCAGCCGGCGGCGAGCGCGGGCGCGACCTTGCAGGCGATCTGGTTGAGCGGCCAGTTCCACGGGGTGATCATGCCGATCACGCCGACCGGCTCGCGCACGACGACGGCGTTGCCGATCTTCTCCTCGAACTCGTAGTTCTTGAGCACGTCGAGGGTCGAGGCGAGGTGGCCGAGGCCGGCGGCGGCCTGCGCGCGCTCGGCGAGCGTCATCGGCGCGCCCATCTCGTCGGAGATCGCGGTCGCGATGTCCTTGGCGCGGGCCTTGTAGGCCTCGATGATCTTGCTGAGCAGCTCGATGCGCTGCTCGCGGGTCGTCACCGAGAAGGTCTCGAACGCCCGGCGGGCGGCGGCGACGGCCTTGTCGACGTCGGCCTTGGAGCCGACCGCGATATCGTAGAGCTTGTCTTCGGTCGCCGGGTTGGTGACCGCAACGGTTTTCATCACCGCGGGATCGACCCAGGCGCCGTCAATGTAGAATTTCAGTCGGTTGACCATCACATAACCTCTTCAGTGGGAGCTTTGATGCGGACCACGCGGGGATTGTCGACGAGCGCCTTTCTTGGAAGGTCGGTCGGCCTGCAGCGGTCGGCCCGAACCCTAAGACGCCAACTCTCCCTCGCGTATTTTCTTTGTTCTGGACTTCGTTGTTCTGGATCTTCAGGCCCGCCGCGCGGCGGCGGCCCTCAAAAAATCCCGGCGCGCCTCGTCAGGCGCGGGTCGGATATTGGGTCTTTGGCCGGATAATTGCAATCGCCCATTCGGCCGCAACGGCTCGCTTTTCTGCGCGTGACCTGGTCGGAAAACCGGGACCGACCCTCGATCAAGTCGAGGGCATGCCTTCCGGGACATGCGTTACATGATGGCCGACCTGCCTTGCCAGCCGCGGGGACTTGACGGGGAGGGCGTTATGCCTACGTGCTGACGTTACGTCGACCACGCTTTATGCATGACAATCAGGGCGCCCACGACATGAGCAAACGTCAACTCAAACTCGGCGCCTTCATGCGCCCCATCAGCCTTCACACCGGCGCCTGGCGCTACCCCGGCGCATTTCCCGACGCCAATTTCAACTTTTCGCACATCAAACGTTTCATCAAGAAGCTCGAACATGGAAAGTTCGACGCGTTCTTCATGGCCGATCATCTTGCTGTGCTGAACATGCCGATCGATGCATTGAAACACAGCCACACCGTGACGTCGTTTGAGCCGTTCACGCTGCTGTCCGCTCTCGCCGGCGTGACCGAGCGCATCGGCCTCGTCGCCACCGCCTCGACCACGTTCGACGAGCCGTATCACATCGCCCGCCGCTTCGCCTCGCTCGACCATATCTCGGGCGGCCGCACCGGCTGGAACATCGTCACCACATCGAACCCTGATGCCGCGCTGAATTTCGGCCTCGACGATCACATGGATCACGACGAGCGCTATGTGCGGGCGCGCGAATTCTATGACGTCGTCACCGGCTTGTGGGACTCGTTTGCCGATGATGCGTTCGTCCGCGACGTTGAGAGCGGGCTCTATTTCGACCCGCGCGAAGATGCACGTGCTGAATCACAAGGGCAAATACCTGTCGGTTCGCGGGCCGCTGAATATCGCTCGCGCCGATTCAGGGCTGGCCGGTCATCGTGCAGGCCGGCGCTTCGGAGCCGGGCAAGCAGCTTGCGGCGGAGACCGCCGAACTCGTGTTCGCCGGCGGCGGCACACTCGCCAGCGCGAAGGTGCTTTACGCCGATATCAAGGGCCGGCTTGATCGGCTCGGCCGTGATCGCGACCATTTGAAGATCCTGCCGGGTGCCTTTGTCGTGGTCGGCGACAGCGAAGCCGAGGCGAAGGAAAAGCTCGCGCTGCTCGACAGCCGCGTGCATTACGACAACGGCATCGCGTCGCTTTCGATCGCGCTCGGCCATGATGCGTCCGGATTCGATCCGGACGGGCCGCTGCCGGACATTCCCGAAAGCAACGCCAGCCAGAGCTCGCGGCAGCGCGTGGTCGAAGCGGCGCGGCGCGACAACCTCACGGTGCGCCAGCTCGCAACCCGGCTCGGCGGCTACTCCGGCAACAAGTTCATGGGCACTCCAAAAATGATCGCCGACCAGATGGAGCAGTGGCTGGTCGAGGAGGGCTCCGACGGCTTCAACATCATGTTCCCCTACCTGCCCGAAGGCCTTGACGATTTCGTCGACAAGGTTGTGCCGGAACTGCAGCGCCGCGGCATCTTCCGCAAGGAATATGAGGGCCCGACGCTGCGCGACAATCTCGGCCTGCCACGCCCGGAGAACCGCTTCTTCGCGCGCCGTGCTGCGGCGGCGGAGTAGCGATCTTTTTCTTAAGCCATCTTGCTGTCATCGCCCGGCTTGACCGGGCGATCCAGTATTCCGAGACGTCACTAATGATCTGAGAAGCCGCGGGTTACTGGATGCCCCGCTTGAAGCGGGGCATGACAAGCCTCATGGGTGGTAGGGTATTCGCAAGAAACAACGAGGGGCCGGGCAACAACAATGTCATCCAAGAAAATCGCGTGGATCACCGGCGGCGGCACGGGGATCGGGCTCGGCGGGGCAGTAGAGCTTGTGAAAGACGGCTGGACCGTCGTTGTCTCGGGTCGCCGCGCCGACGTGCTTGAGAAGGCCGTGAAGGAAGCGGGGCCGAACGCCAGCGCGCTCGTGCTCGATGTCGGCGTCAAGGCAGATGTCGAACGCGCGGCGCAACAAATCATCGGCCAGCATGGCCGTATCGACCTGCTGGTCAATTCGGCGGGGCTCAACGTGCCGAACCGCAGTTGGGCCGACATGACGACCGAGGGTTGGGACAAGGTGGTCAAGATCAATCTCGACGGCCTGCTCTACTGCATGCACGCGGTGCTGCCGACCATGCGTACGCAAAAGAGCGGCACCATCATCAACGTGTCGTCGTGGGCCGGACGGCTGCCGTCGAAGATCACAGGTCCCGCTTATGCCGCGACCAAGCACGCCGTGGTGGCGCTGACGCCACTCGTTCAACATGGAGGAGTTCAGGAACGGCCTGCGCGCCTGCGCGCTGTGCCCGGGCGAAGCCGCGACGGAGATCTTGAAGCTGCGGCCGGTGCAGCCGACCGATGAAGAAAAGGCCCGCATGCTGCAGCCGGAAGATCTCGGCCGCACTATCGCCTTCATCGCCGGCATGCCGCCGCACGTCTGCATCAACGAGATCCTGATCAGCCCAACCTGGAATCGCAGTTTTTTGTGAACCCTCGCGCCGAGCGACCTCGCGCGCCGGGACGACGAGGTCCGCTACCGGCGCAAACCAGCCGGTCCACGGAAGGCTACGACGCCCGCCAGCAACTGACCTCGTGGGCCTCCGCGAGCGGCCGCAGTTCGGGTCCGGGCATCGCGCGGCATTTGTCGACCACAATCGGGCAGCGCGGATGGAACGCGCATCCGCGCGGCGGATCGAACGGGCTCGGGATTTCGCCATGCACCTTGTTGGCCGAAAGGCTCGCCGGCGCGAAGGCATCCGGAATCGCCGCCATCAGTCCGCGCGTATAGGGATGGCCCGCCCTCTCGAAGATCGCACGCCAGTCGCCGGTCTCGACGATTTTCCCGAGATACATCACTGCGACGCGGTCGCTCATGTGCTCCACCACGCCGAGGTCGTGGCTGATCATGATATACGAGAGGCCGAGGCTTTCCTTCAGCTCCAGCAACAGATTGATGATCTGTGCGCGGATCGAGACGTCGAGCGCGGAGACCGGTTCGTCGCAGATGACGAGTTTTGGCCGCAAGATCAGCGCGCGCGCGATGCCGATGCGCTGACGCTGCCCGCCCGAGAACTCGTGCGGATAGCGGCCGGCCTGATCGGCGGTGAGGCCGACGTGCTTCAGCATGTCGGCGACGCGGTCGTCGACTTCGCCTGTGTTGGTCACGCCGTGCAGCCTTAAGGGATCGGCCAGCGTGCGTCGCACGGTCTGGCGCGGATTGAGCGAGGCGTAAGGGTCCTGGAACACCATCTGCACGGTGCGGGCGAGACGGCGGCGGTCGACCGGGGCATCTGCGCCGATCTCCATGCCGTCGACGGTGATGGTGCCGCGCACAGCCGTTACGAGGCCAAGGATCGCCAGCGCAACGGTTGACTTGCCGCAGCCGGATTCGCCGACCAGACCAAGGCATTCGCCTGCGCGCAATGTGAGGTCGACGCCGTCAACCGCATGAAGGACGCGTTTGCCGCCGAGGCCGAGAAAATGTCCGCCGACGTTGAATTCGACCGCGAGGTCACGGACTGACAGCAATTCGTCAGCCATGATGATGGCAACGGACGAAGCCGTTCCCCGCGAGCGCCGTCACCGCGGGCTCGGTCGTCGTGCACAGTTCGGTCGAGCGGTCGCAGCGCGGGTGAAAGCGGCAACCCGTCGGGAAGTCAGCGATCGAGGGAACCACGCCGGAGATTTCCTTCAATCTCTGCCGTCCGATCGCGGCGCGCGAGCCGAGCCGCGGCAGCGAGGCGACCAGCCCGCGCGTGTAGGGATGCGCCGGGGTCTTGAACACGTCGGCCGAGGCGCGCATCTCGACGAGCCGTCCCGCATACATTACGCCGACCGAACGGCAGATGCTCGCCACGAGGCCGAGATCGTGGCTGATCATCAGGATCGCGGTGCCGTTCGCGGCGCACAGGTCCTTCATCAGGTCGACGATCTCCGACTGCACGGTGACGTCGAGCGCCGTGGTCGGCTCATCAGCGATCAAGAGATCGGGCGAGCAGGCGAGTGCGATCGCGATCATGACGCGCTGGCGCATGCCGCCGGACAGCTGATGCGGATAGTCGCGCGCCCGCCGCTCCGGCGCGGGCACACGCACGCGCGCCAGGACCTCGACGGCGCGGCGTTCCGCGTCGCGCCAGCTACTGCCCTCATGCAGGATGAACATCTCGGCGATCTGCCGGCCCACCGGCAGCAGTGGGTTGAGCGCGGTCATCGGCTCCTGGAAGATCATCGCGAGCCTTTTTCCGCGCAGGCGGCGCATCTCATCGGCATCGAGATTGTCGACGCTGCGCCCGTCGAGCGTGATCGCGCCGCCGCCGATCGCGAGCGGCCGCTGCAACAGCCCCATGATGGCGAGCGCGGTGATGGACTTGCCGCAGCCGGATTCGCCGACCAGCCCAAAAGTCTCGCCGCGCGCAATCGCGAAGCTGACCTTGTCGACCGCCGCGTGCCGGCTTTCGCTCCCGACCAGATCGATCCGCAGATCCTCCACGCTGAGCAGCGTCATGGACGTCGGCTCCGCGACTGCGGATCGAGGATGTCGCGCAGCCCGTCGCCGAGCAAATTGAGGCCGAGCACGGTGAAGAAGATCGCAAGACCCGGAAACACCGAGAGCCACGGCGCGGTGGTGATCTCGTTGCGCGCCTCCGACAGCATGCTGCCCCAGCTCGGAAACGGCGGGCGGATGCCGAGCCCAAGGAACGACAGCGCAGCCTCGGCGAGGATCGTGCCGCCCATGCCGAGCGTTCCGATCACGATCAGCGGCCCGAGCATATTCGGGCAGCACCTGCGTCAGCATGATGCGGATATCGCCGTACCCCAGCACTTTCGCGGCCTGCACATAGCCTTGTGATCTCAGCGACAGCGCCGATGCGCGCGCCAGGCGACAGGTGAACGACCAGTTGGTCAGTCCGAGCGCGATCAGCAGCGAGGTGAGGCCGGGACCCAGGATCGCCATGATGGCGAGCGCGAAAATCAGCGAGGGTATCGCGAGCAGCAGGTTGGTCAGGCCGGTGACGACATCGTCCCACCAGCCGCCCCAGTATCCGGCGGAAAGACCCAGCGCCGTGCCGATGATGGTGTTGATGAGCTGCGCGAAGATGCCGACGGTCAGCGAGATGCGCGCGCCGTAGAGCACGCGCGAATAGATGTCGCGTCCCTGCGCGTCGGTCCCGAACCAGAACTCGCGGCCGGGCGGTTCCTCCGCGACCATCAGGTTCGCGCCCATCACCGGGTCGGTGTGGGCGAGCCATGGCGCGAACACGCCGACGACGACCGCGGTCAGGAACAGCGCGCCGCCGATGGTCGAGGTTCGCATGGAGCTTCATGTGTATTTGATGCGCGGATCGATCATGGCGCAGGCGATATCGACCAGCATGTTGACGACCAGGAAGAACAGCACGATGAGCAGGATGCAGCCCTGCACCGCCGGAATATCGCGCGCAAACACGCTGTCGACCAGCAGCGAGCCGACGCCCGGCCACGAGAACAGTTTTTCGACCACCACCGCCTGGCCCATCAGCGCGCCGAACTGCAGGCCGAGCGTGGTCAGCACGATCACGGCGACGTTGCGCATGACGTGCCAGCGCACCACGCGCGTCTCGCTCATGCCCTTGGAGCGCGCGGTGCGCACGAAATCCGCGTTGATGACCTCCAGCGCCGCGGCGCGCGTGGTGCGGGCGAGCAGCGCAAGCGGCGAGACGCCGAGCGTGACGGCCGGCAGCACGAGGTACCACCAGCCGCCATAGCCGAAGGTCGGAAACCACCCGAGCTTCAGCGCGAACAGGTACATCAAGAGCAGCCCGAACCAGAATTTCGGAATCGACAGCCCCGAGACCGCCGTGACCATCGATGCCGCGTCGATGACGCCTCCGGGCCGCATCGCCGCGACGAAGCCCAGCGGCACGCCGATCACGATGGCGAAGCCCATCGATGCGAGAACGAGCTGCATCGTCGGCCACAGCCGCTTGCCGAGCAGTTGCGACACCGGCTCGCGCGCGCGGAACGAGACGCCGAGATCGAGCACGGCGAGCTTTTCGACGTAGGTCGCAAACCGCACGTAAAGGGGATCGTCGAGCCCGAGCTCCTTCCGCATCCGCTCGACCACCTCGGCGTCCATCGTGCTGCGGCCGTCGTCGCTCATTGCTGGTCGCGATCGATCCCGGGATCACGCTGAACAGCACGAACACCACCAGCGCGACCGCAGCGATGGTCGGCAGCGACTGCAGGGTGCGGCGGAACGCGAACGCGAGCATCAGGGCACAATGAGTTGAGGTTGAATCGCTGACGTCCTGTTCCCCTCCCCCTTGTGGGGAGGGGTTAGGGGTGGGGGTCGTAGTGAGAGTCGATGCGCTTCAATCAACTCGCAACCACCCCCCTCCCCCAACCCTCCCCCACAAGGGGGGAGGGAGCACGCTCTGCACAATCGCGCGCGCGGTCGCACTTGAACTCATCACACTCGATCAGCTCACTTTGCCGGCGATCGCTCGTCGACCCAGATGTATTCCGGATACTGGTGCGTCAGCTCGGTGGCGTTGGCCTGCAGCCCGTGGATCCACGGCTGATACGCCATCACCGCCTTGTTGTAGTTGAAGAACCACACCGGCGCCTCGTCGTAGAGAATGCCGTCGGCCTTGCGCAGCAGGGCGTTGCGCTCGCTCTCGTCGCTGGTCTGGCCGGCCTGGTCGATCAGCTTGTCGTAGTCGGCATTCTTGAAGCGATAGTAGTTGCAGGCGGTCATCGGCGTCTGCGAATGGAAGCACTTCATCGCCGCCAGCGCATCGGGCCCGGTTTGCGCCGACAGGATGTAGGCCTCGAATTCGCCCTTGTTGCGCAGGTCGATCAGCACGCTGGTCTCGACCTGCTTGACCTTCACCTTGATGCCGACCTTCGCCAGCATCGGGATGACGGCTTCGACGATCGGGAGGCCCCAGCTCTCGTTCTGGCTGGTGGTCCACTCGAACTCGAAGCCATCCTTGAAGCCGGCCTCGGCCAGCAGCGCCTTGGCCTTTTCGGGATCGTAAGGGTAGGCCTTGCGGTCCTTGTCGTAGGCGGGCGATGACAGCGGCAGCCAGCTCACCGCCCGGTAGGCCTTGTCCTTGACCAGCCGCTTGATGATGAGGTCGGTATCGATGGCGTAGTTGATCGCCTGCCGCACCCGCTTGTCGGCGAACGGCTTCAAATCGAGGTTCATGCCCATGTGGCGCGTGAACAGCTCGGCGACCTCGATGATGTTGTCCTTCAGGTTCGGGTCGGCCTTGTAGGCGACGTATTGCGCCGGCCCCAGCACCGACAGGTCGATCTCCTTGTTGCGGAACGCGACATCGCGCGCCGCCGCTTCGTCCATGATGTTGATGACCACCTTGTCGGCATAGGGCAGGCCGGGCTTGTAGAATTTGTCGAAGCGCTCGGCGACCAGCCGCGAACCCGGCACGTGCTCGACGAACTTGAACGGCCCGAGCCCGATCGGGTGCTGCAGGAATTCCGGCTTGTCGGCTTCGCCGGCCGGATAGATCGCCGTGTTGCCGTTGTAGAAATAGAAGCCGGGGTCGACCTTGTCGGTCAGTGTCATCTCCAGCGTGAAGTCGTCGATCTTCTTCAGGCCCGCGATCGCCGTCGCCTGCCCCTTCTCGACATCGATCGCGCCCTTGATGATTCTTGCCCAGCGCGCGCCGGCAAACGCCCGCTTGCCGTCCATCAGCCGGGTATACGAATAGACGATGTCGTCCGCCGTCATCTTCTTGCCGTTGTGGAAGAAGGCGTCGTCGCGCAGCTTGAATGTCCAGGTCAGTCCGTCGCTCGAGGCGGTGACGGACTTTGCCAGTTCCAGCACCGGCTTGCCCTTCTCCGAAGTCGTAGATGTAGAGCGTGCGGTGCACCACGTGGCCGTAGATGTCGTCCTGGGCGCGAACCGTCGCCTGCATGTCCAGCGTCGAGATGTTCGTGCCGTAAGGCGCGGTCATCCGGATGGTGCCGCCCTTGCGCGGCTCCTGGGCGTTGGCGGATGCCGCCACCAGCAATGCGAGCGAAAACGGCGAGCACAAAGCGCTTCATCATGAAGACCCCCGACGGCCTGGCAGGCCTTTGCCTGAAGGTTCGGGCAAGGGTGTCGCAGGCATGAGCTGACCAAAGAGCGCGGCGTATTCAACCACTGACAGGTCACGCCGCGCAAGCGATCCGGTTGCGAGACGGTGTCCTAATTCGAATTCAGCCGCCATCCGATAACGGATTGGGTCTAGGCCCGCAGGTACATGTACGGGTTCGATGATAGGCAGCTTCGGTTCGTCGAGAACCGGCTCGGAAGGAAGTTAACGTCAACGCCGCTGGAAACGTAATACTGAAAGAATCGCCGGGAAATGTGAGACTCGGCTATTAGCCTCAAATGCCGAAAGAACCGAAGCATCATTACATACCTTGCTTCTATCTTCAGCAGTGGGCTGACGAGAACAGCCGCCTCATTGAATTTAGTCGGCAGGGGCCGCAAAAGATCGTCAAGGCGCGACCGACCTCTCCTACTGGAACAGGCTATGGCCGCGGTTTGTACGCGATCGACGATATCGACCCGAAGGTCGTCAACGCGATCGAAGATATGTTCTTGAAGCCGAGCGATGGAATGGCAGCGGAAGCGCTCCAGTGCTTGCTACGCGAAGAGCCGTTCAGTCATCCGGAACGGATGCGGCACGCTTGGACACGCTTCGTCCTGTCACTCCTCATTCGCTACCCGGAAGCGATTGCAGAAATGAAGAGGCAGCTTCTGCAAAACGTAGCACAGATATACGCGAAAACTCGCCAGCCACATGAGCTAGAGAGCTTCGAGCAGTACGAGGCAACGCTTGGGACCAACGAGCTGGCCCGCTTGCATGGCAAATTGATGATGGATCTTATGCTCAATTCAAGAATGGGTCGTCTCATCTTCGGCATGCATTGGGGTGTTGTAGCGTTCAGCGACTACGAGCACGAGTTTCTAACTTCGGATCGTTCCGTTGTCTCAAATCAGTTTCCGATCAGCGCTAACCACTTGTGTCTGCCTATCAGTCCGACAATGCTTTTCTTTGCGTGCGCAACTGAGAAGGGCCAGAGCGAGTTTCGGGGGCTTGATGCCGGATACGTCATGAAAATCACAAACGAACGTGTGGTTGGGCGCGCTCAAACATACGTTTGGGGAAGTGACAACTCGCAATTACGCTTCGTGGCAAACCGACTGGGAAAGACCGGGTTGCCAGCGGAGTACGGTATCGGTCGGCGTTAGCGCTCCCGGTCGGCACGTTGCCCCGACAATGCCACATCTGGTGGAGACCCAACCGGCCTGCAATAATGAAGTATCCAATTTACCTATCAACACAGGCATCACCTCATGACTTGGCCCCAGACCAGCGGCGAATTCCGCCTCGGCGATTTCAAGGTGCAGTCCGGCGAGACCATTCGCGACGCGCGGCTGGTGTGGAAGAGCCACGGCCGGCTTTCGCCGGCGCGCGATAATGTCGTGCTGTATCCGTGCAGCTATGGCGCCAAGCATGAGGACCTGGAGTGGCTGATCGGGCCCGATCGCATTCTCGATCCGACCCGCTGGTTCATCGTCATTCCCAACATGTTTTCCAACGGCGTCTCCTCCGGCGCGGCGGAGACACCGGATTATCCGAAGCTGGTGACGTCATGGGACAGCGTCCACGCGCAGCGGCGCCTGCTGTCCGAGCAGTTCGGCATCGAACGGCTGCATGCGGTGTACGGATTCTCGATGGGCGCCCAGCAGGCCTATCACTGGGCCGCGATCTTTCCCGACGCGGTGGAGCGCGCCATCGTCGTGTGCGGCAGCGCGCGCACTGCCGAGCACAACAAGGTCTTCCTGTCCGGGCTGCTGCGCACGCTGGAAGCAGCAGCAGAACACACAGGCGATGGCCGCTTCTCGAGCGAGCCGCTGGCGACGCTGCGCGCGATCGGCCACATCTATGCCGGCTGGGCGATGAGCCAGGATTTTTATCGCGAGAGGTTGCACCTCACGGTTTCAGGCGCGCCTGATCTCGACACCTATCTGCGGACTGACTGGGAAGCATCCTTCGCGCGCCGCCGTGCCGCCAACTGCTATGCCCAACTCGTCACCTGGTATCACGGCGACATCAGCGCCAATTCGCTTTATGGCGGCAACCTCGAGTGCGCGCTGAAAGCGATCAAGGCGCGCGTGCTGCTGCTGCCGAGTGAAACGGACCTGTACTTTCGCGTCGCCGACAACGCGCTTGAACTTAAACATCTCGCCGAAGCCGAATTGCTGCCGATCCCCACCATCTGGGGCCATCGCGCCGGCAATCCCGTGTCGAGCCCGGCAGACGCGGCGTTTCTGAAGAAGGCTGTGCGGCGCTGGCTGGAGTAGCGAACCGGTGCGACGCCGTCGTGCACCTTCTTTAAGTCCGGCCCGGCCACTGGACTGCGTTGCTGCCGGGCAATGACAATCCGCGGCGTCCCGCAGCTTACTCCACCGCGACCGCGGCTTCAGGCGCTTTGGTCGGCCCGCCCTTCCTCAACAGGAACACCAGCGGCATCGCCGCCAACGCCAGGATCATCAGCAGCTTGAAGTCGTTGACATAGGCAATGATCGCGCTTGGCCGTTGTACGAGATGGTCGAGCGCGGCGCGGCCGCTGGCCGTCCACGGGACTCATCGCATGCAGCACCGGGGCCTTGTCGAACAGGCGATTATAGGCGGTGACGTGCTCGCTCAATGTGGCATGGTTCATCTGGCGTATTGCGGACGAGCAATGACGTCATGATCGAAATGCCGACGGCGGCCCCGGTATTGCGGGCGAGGTTGTACATCCCCGTTGCTTCTCCGCGATAGCGCGGTGCCATCGTGGCGAAGGTGACTGTCGACATCGGCACGAACAGGAAACCCAGTCCGCAGCCCTGAACAAATCCGACCAGGGCAACGGTCCCCTCGGAAACATCGGGGGTCCATCCGCTCATCGCATACATCGACCACGCCATGATGCTGAACCCGAACAATAGCAGGAAGCGAACGTCGACGCGGCCGATCAGGCTGCCGACCACGAACATGCAGATCATGGTGCCAAACCCTCGCGGGCCCATCACCAGACCCGCCGTGATAATGGGATAGCCCATCATTGTTTGCAGGTACGGCGTCATCAGCGCCATCGATGCGAGATAGTTGATGCCGACGATGAACGCGAACGAGATACCGATCGCGTAGTTGGGATCGAGAAACAGCTTTGGTTCTATGAAGGGATTCTTGGTGGTGAAGATATGAACCAGAAAAATGTAGAGCGCCGATGCCGCGACGACCGCATAAGCGATGATCTCGAGCGACGAGAACCAGTCGAGCTGGCTGCCCCGGTCGAGAAACATCTGCAAGGCGCCGATGAAAACGCTAAGGGTGCCGAAGCCGAGCCAGTCGAGCTTCGTCGGCTGGCTGCTTTTGGTCTCGTACATGAAATAGGAAATGCCGACGAAGGCCAGCGCGCCGAGCGGCAGGTTGATGTAAAAGATCCAGCGCCAGTTCAAATGATCGGTCAGCCAGCCGCCGACCACGGGCCCGAGCACCGGTCCGACCATCACGGCGACGCCGAAAATGCCCATCGCCGTGCCACGCTCCTTGACCGAGAAAATGTCCAGCGACACCGCCATCGAGATCGGCACCAGCATCGCGCCGAACCCGCCCTGCAGCAATCGAAACACCACGAGCTGGGTCAAGGATTGCGCGGCGCCGCACAGCATCGAGGTGACGACGAAGCCCGCGACCGAGACCAGCAGGATGCGCTTGCGGCCGAACCGGCCGGTCAGGAAACCCGACGGCGGCGTCATGATCGCGGATGCGACGATGTAGGAGGTCAGCACCCAGCTGATCTGGTCGGCGCTCGCCGACACCGTGCCCTGCATGTAGGGCAGCGCGACGTTGGCGATGGTGGTGTCCAGCGCCTGCATGATGACGGCAAGGATCGTGCAGCCGGTGATCGCAATGCGATTGACCCCGGGCGGAACGACGCCTTCCTCGTAGACGGCGCCGGCCAAGTTACTCTCCCGACCGTCCGAACAGCCGCGCGATCGGCTCCGGCAGGCCGCGCGGATGGCCGGTCTCGACCGCGAGCTGGACGCTCATGCCGACGCGCAGCTGTGGCTTGCCGGGCTCATTCTCGATGCGCACGCGCAGCGGAATCCGTTGCACCACCTTGACCCAGTTGCCGCTCGAATTCTCCGCCGGCAGCAGCGAGAAGCTCGAGGCTGACGCCGGCGAGATGCTTTCGACGGTGCCGGTCCACTGCACACCGGGATAGCTGTCGACCTCAACGATGACCTTCTGACCGGGCCGCACGTAGGTGAGCTCGGTCTCTTTCGGATTGGCCTGCACCCAGACGTGGTCGGTTGCGACCACCGCGATGGCACTGGTCGAGGCGGCGAGATATTGGCCGGGTTGCAGCGACGGCACCTTGGTCGCGATGCCCGGGATCGGCGCGCGCACGGTCGCGTGCTCGAGCTGGCGCGCGGCTTCGTCACGCGCGGCGAGTTGTTCCTTGTAGCGCGGGTAGCTTTCCACCGGCGCATCGGGGTTGCCGTTCAGGCTCGCGGCGAGGCCGGCGAGCTGCTGGTTGAGCGAAGCGAGCTTCTGCTGCGCGACCTGCAGGTTGCGGCGTGCGTCGTCGAACGCCGCCTGCGAAGCGAAGCTGTTGGCGGCGAGCTGCTGCTGGCGCTTGAAGGTCGTATCGTAGTAGGCGACGTCGGTTTGCGCCTGCTCGATCTGGGCCTGCATGTTGCGATAGTTGGCCTGCGCCGCCAGCAGCTCGTTCTTGACCGCGCCGAGCTGGGCGTTGGTCTTGTCGAGCGCAAGGCGGAACGCCCTGTCGTCGAGCTTGAACAGGATGTCGCCGACGTTGACCTTCTGGTTTTCCTTGACGTCGATCTCGCTGACGATGCCTGAGACGTCGGTCGACACGTTGACCATGTCGGCCTGCACATAGGCGTTCTCGGTCGACATCGTGCTGCCGCCGGTGACGTAGACGTAGGCGCCGACGATGAGCGCGATCGGCAACAGCGCGAACAGGTAGGCGCGCGGCGACGATGCGCGCTGCCGCGCGAGCGAGGCGATCTGCGAGGCGCGGCGCGCCACCCGCGGGCGCACACGGCCGCGTGCCTTCGGCAACTCGCGCGCGATCGGCTCGGCAGCGCCGGCATCGGCCTGAGGCGCGGTGTGCGCTTCGCCGAGGCGGCGGTTGAGCCTTCTAATGTTGTCGCCGAACTCGGCGTCGTCATTGGGGTCGGTGGAACTAGCCATGGCTTGCTCGCTTCTGCGTAACCGGGCTTGGCGAGGTGCAAGCAGCAGTCAGGTTCGCTTTCAGGGTGGCCAATGTCGTCATGAGATGTTCGCGGTCGGCTTCGGCAATGCCGGCAAGCGCCTCGCCGCGGGTCTCGTCACCAAGCCGGTGCAGCTCGTCGAGTTTTGCCTTGGCGCGCGGGGTCAGCCGCAACAGCCAGATGCGGCGATCGGACGGATGCGGCCGTCGCTCGATCAGGCCGTATTCCTGCAGCCGGTCGACGATGCGGCCGAGCGTGATCGGCTCGACCTCGAGCAACTCGGCAAGGCCGCTCTGGTGGATGTTCTCGTTGCGCTCGAGATAGGCGAGCACCTGCCACTGCGAGCGCGTCAGGCCGGAATCGCGCGACAGCTGTTCAAAGCGTTTGCGCAGCAGGCGCGCGACATCGTGGATCAGGAAGCCGAGAGTCGGCGAGTTCGGGTTCATGTGGGATCCGGGTGAAATAGTAAGCATGCTTATAATAAGCAGGCTTCAATATGTCAAGACTAGATGCAAATCCTCGGTCAATTTCTGGTGAAAAAATCATTGTTTACAGTTCGTTAGGAGGAGGCAGTGGTTTGTTGAAAAAGGCCCCGGTTCCACCCGCAGCGTGCCGAAAATGCCGCAGCTGCAGCAAATTTGCGCGTGTCGTCGCCGCGACCTTGGCAGCGCGGAAGCGCCTCAGCTAAGGAGCGCACAGGAGCTGCCCCGATGCGGAAATCGACTGTCCTGATCCTCACCGCGCTGTCATTGGCGATCGGCGGGATCGGCGCCGCATCGGCGATCGAGCTCAGCCCTGACGTCTCCTTCCTCTACACCAGCGTGTCGGTGTTCCCGCCGACCGCCTCGCGGATGATCGTCTGCTACGGCTTCGTGTGCCGGCTGCATTACGTCTACGACATCGGCGCGCAGGACCGCGCCGCGCTGACCAAAATCCTGGCTGCCGGCAAAGCCTCGGCTGCGGCCGAGCGCGAGGCGGTGCAGAATGCCGTGGTGTGGTGGGACAAGCGCATCGGCCCGGTGATCGGGACCGACAAGCGCATCGCGCGCGCCGACTTTCGCGCGCCGGATTCGCGCCAGAATTTCGATTGCTGGGATACGACGCGCAACGTCACGAGCCTGCTGGTGATCCTGCAGGACTGGGGCTTGTTGAAGTATCACATCGTCGATGATCCAAAGTATCGCGGCAATGCGTTCGTGCTGCAGACCCCGCACAACACCCCGGTGCTGCGCGAGAAGGCGACCGGCAACAAGTGGGTGGTCGATCTCTGGACGGTCGGCTATGGCAAGAAACCGGAAGTGATGACGGTTGAGGCCTGGGTGACACAGGATTGACCGTTCCTTGCGCAGCCGCCGCCGATCATTTCACCGACACAAGATTTCCATGGGCTGCGTGCTAACAGCGTGAGTGAGGCGTTCACCATCGCATGACCATCTTACAGTTGAAGCAGCTGGCGTCGGCTGCCTTGCACGGCGCGCCAAAGGGCGTGCGCTGGAACTACGACCGCGCCGAGATCATCGTCGACGCAGTGATCCACAGCCTCGGCGTCATCTGCGGCGTGGTCGCCGCGGTCGCACTGATCGTCGTCGCGTCGCTGGCCGCGACCGGTACCGAGATCGCCGCGGTGTCGGTTTATGTCGCCGGCCTCGTCATCATGCTGACCATCTCGGCGCTCTATAACCTCTGGCCGGTATCGCGCGCGAAGTGGGTGCTGCGGCGGTTCGACCATTCGGCGATCTATGTGCTGATCGCGGCGACCTACACGCCGTTCATCGCCGAGACGCCGGTCAGTCTGACCTCGGTCGGCTTGCTCGTCGGCGTCTGGAGCATCGCGGTCTGTCGGCGTCGTACTGAAGCTCGTGCTGCCGGGCCGGCTCGACAAGCTGTCGATCGCGCTCTACCTCGCGATGGGTTGGAGCGGGGCGATGGTCTTCAACACGATGGTCGCGACGCTGCCGCCGTCGGTGTTGTGGCTGATCGCCGCTGGCGGGCTATTGTACTCGTTCGGCGTGATTTTCCATGTCTGGGAGCGGCTGCGCTTCCAGAACGCGATCTGGCATGGCTTCGTGCTGCTCGGCGCGTCCTGCCATTATACGGCAGTGCTGAGCCTCGTTCTCGCATAGGGCTATCTGCGACGACGCTCTTCGCGCGCGCGGAAATTTCCCCTAAGCTTCCGCCAAAGACCAAACAATCGATCATCAGGGAGCGAGCAAATGAAGTTGTATGATTCGGGCGGGCCCAATCCGCAGGTCGTGCGCGTGTTCATGGCGGAAAAGGGGATCACCATTCCGCTGGAACGGGTCGATCTGCGTGCCGGCGATAACCGCAAGGAGCCGCACCTGAAACGAAATCCGCATGGTCAGATGCCGACGCTGGAGCTCGACAACGGTTCCTTTGTGTCGGAGATCACCGCGATCTGCGAGTATCTCGAGGACAAGAATCCGAAACCGGCCCTGATCGGCTCGACCCCGGAGGAGAAGGCGGAAACCCGCATGTGGACCCGCCGCGTCGATCTCAACATCTGCGAGCCGCTCGCCAATGGCTACCGCTTTGGTGAAGGCAATGATTTCTTCAAGAGCCGGATCCTGACGGTGCCGGAAGCCTCCCCCGGGCTCAAGGCGGTCGCGCAGAACAGGCTCAAATGGCTCGACGGCCAGATGGCGGATGGACGAGAGTATCTGTGCGGCAAGCGTTTCACGCTCGCCGACATCCTATTGTACTGCTTCGTGACGTTCTTCGCCAAGGTCGGCCAGCCGGTTGATCCCGCCAACAAGAACGTCGGTGCCTGGCTGGAGCGGGTCGGCGCGCGGCCTTCGATGAAGGCCTGATAGCGAGAGGCATACGCACGAACTCGGAAAGGTGTCCCGATGTCCGGGGTCTCTTATTCGTACGACTTCCGCATCGTCGGCTATCCGACGCGCGTCTACAGCGGGCTCGATGCGCTCGATCAGTTGCCGGCCGAACTCGGCCGGCATCGCGCAAAACGCGCATTTGTCGTCTGCGGCCGTTCGGTGTCGCAGAAGACCAACCTGATCACACGCATCCGCGCGCTGCTCGGCACCTCGCTCGCCGGCGTGTATGACGAGATGGGCAAGGACTCGCCGATCGCCGATGTCCTTGCCGCACGCGATCGCGCGCGCGCCGCGGAAGCGGACCTCTTGATCGCGGTCGGCGCGGGCAGCGTGGTGCAGGCGACGCGTATCGTCGCGATCCTGCTGGCCGAGAAGGAGCCGATCGAGAAGCTGATCACACAATATCCGGAGCATGGTCCGGCGATCAGCCCGAAACTGATGGCGCCGAAGCTGCCGATCATCAATGTTCTGACGGTCGGCACATCGGCGCAGAACCGCGCCGGCTCGCCGGCCAAATCCGAACAGGTCGGCCGGCGATTGGAATTTTTCGATCCGAAGACGCGGCCGGTGGCGCTGTTCTGGGATCAGGACGCGTTGCTGACGGCGCCGGTGTCGATGGTCTGCGCCAGCGGCGGCGCCGTGTTCTGGCGCGCAATCATGAACATGGGTTACACCAAGGCGACGCCGCTGTCCGACTTTAATCGGAAAGAGGTCTTTGAGCTGACGCGCGCGGCGCTCCCGGGCTTGAAAGACCCGCGCGATGTCGCCGCGCGAATGAACCTTTGCCTTGCAACTTATCTGCAAAACCGCGAGGTCGATGACGGCGCGAGCGGCGTGCGACACTGGGTTTCGCGGGTGGTCTATGCCTTTGCATCGGCGCTGTTCAATATGCACGGCGAGGTCTCGCAGGGCGCGGCGCACTGCGCGCTGACGCCAGTGGTGATGCGCCGGCTGGGCTCGCGCGACCCGGAGGCGATGTGCGCGATCGCGAAGGCGCTCGGCGTCTGGCGCGACGGTGATCCGATTGCCGAGGCACCGCTCCGCGCCGCCGCGGAGCTCGAGAGGCTCTTTGCGTCGCTCGACCTGCCGATCAATCTGTCGCAGCTCAAGATTCCGCGCGCCAGCGCCGAACCCATCCTCGCCGCCTCGATGACAAACTTCAACGCCGACCCGAAGCGCGAATTCATTCGCGAGCGCGAGCTGTTGGGCGACGTGCTGGCGTCGACCTGGCAGTGACGTAGCGGGCAAGGGTAACAATGACATCGGTTTACCGGCTCGATGGTGCGACCGCGATCGCGTCCGAGCTCGCTTCGGGCCCGTGGGGCCGCATGCAGCACGGCTCGGCGCCGGCGTCGCTGATCGCGCATGTCGCAGAGAGCTTGCCATCGGAGCAGCCGATGCGAACGGCGCGGCTGACGATCGACCTCATGCGCCCGGTGCCGATCGCGCCGCTCTCGATCAAGACCGAGATCGTGCGCGACGGCCGCAAGATCAGGCTGCTGCGGATCGACTTGCTTGCCGAAGGCACGCTCGTCGTCAGCGGCAGCGTGCTGCAAATCCGCCGCGCGCCGACCGAGTTGCCTCAAGGCGTTGCCGACGAACCCGTGACGCTGCCGGGGCCGGAGGCCGGCCGTCGCGCCAAGGTCAAGAAAGACGAAAATCCGTTCCTCAGCCTGATCGAAATCAGCATCGTCAAGGGCGCTTTCAACAAACCGGGGCCCTGCGCGGCGTGGTTTCGCGCCGAGCAGCCGATCATCGAGGGTAATCCGATCAGCAAGCTCGTGGCGGCCGCGATCGCCGCCGATTTCTGTAACGGTGCTTCCGCGGTGCTCGACTTCCGAGAGTGGACGTTCATCAACGGCGACCTGACGATCAGCCTGGCCCGCGACCCGGTCGACGACTGGATCCTGCTCGATGCCGAGACATGGCTGGGGCCCGACGGCGCCGGCCTCGCCTTTGGTCGTCTCGCCGACAAGCAGGGTTATTTCGGCCGTGCTGTGCAGAGCATTTTGATCGAGCGGCGCGGGTAGCTTCTTCACGCCTCACAGTTCGACTTGAAGTCGCGGCAGCATGCGGCCGGGAATCGAACCTGACGGCGCTGCGCCGTGCTCGACCGCACCCATTTTCTTGTAGAACCCGACCGCGCCGGGATCGGCGTCGATGGTCATCCGTTGCACGCCGAGATTTTTCGCCGTCGAGATGGCCCACGCGAACAAAGCCTTGCCGACGCCGAGTCCGATCGAATCGGGTTCGACGAACATTTTTTGCAGGTCGGCGGTATCGCCTTCAACGGTGATTTGCGCGATGCCTACCAATGCGCCGTCATGTTCGGCGATGCAAAGTGCGGTGCTCTCGAGTTCCTCGGTGCGGATCGTGAGCTCTGTGCGGCAGGCCTCGAGGAAAGCCTGATCGTAGCCCCACACCGCCTTCGAACGCAGGCAAAGCGCCGAAAGTTGCGGGAGTTCGTGTGGTTCAGGCCGTCGCAGCCTCATTGCTCATGCTCGTCGAGATGATCGTTACCCGCGGGTAGCGTAAACCAGCCGGCCCAGTATGCGTTTCCACGCTAAAACAATGCTTTCATTCCGTTGACGATTTGTGGCCGGCGGGCGCATCATCGCGCCAAATCGAGGACGCCTTCAAGGAGAAGACGATGGCCGAGTTTATCGGGTTTATCGGCAACAATTATTCGTCCGAAACGATCCCGCGGCGCGGGCCGATCATTGATCGCGCCTATATCGAGACGCTTGCAAAAGCTCATGAAGCGGCAGGCTTCGACCGCGCGCTGCTGGCGTTCCATTCGACCATGCCAGACTGCCTGCAGATCGGCCAGCACGTCGCCTACGCCACTGAACGGCTCAACGTCTTCATCGCGCAACGGCCGGGGTTCACCGCGCCGACCTTGTTTGCGCGGCAGTTCGCAACCCTGGACCAGCTGACGCGCGGGCGCATCTCGCTCAACGTCATCACCGGAGGCGATTCGAAGGAGCTGGCGCAGGACGGCAACACGATCGACGATAAGGACGAGCGCTACGCTCGCACATCTGAGTTCCTCGACATCGTCCGCGCCGAATGGACCAGCGAGCGGCCGTTCGACTATGACGGCAAGTATTATCGCGTGCGCGGGGCGTTCTCGACTGTGAAGCCGTACCACAAGGACGGCATTCCGGTGTTCATTGCCGGCGCCTCCGATGCCGCGATCGAAGTCGCCGGAAGGCATGCCGACGTATTTGCGCTGTGGGGCGAGACCTATGACGAGGTGCGCAGCCAACTCGCCAGGGTGCGCGCCGCTTGCGCCCAGAACGGCCGTGCCGCGCCGCGCTTCAGCCTGTCGTTCCGGCCGATCCTCGCCGACACCGAAGAGAAGGCGTGGGCCAAGGCCGACGCGCTGCTGGAGCAGGCCAAGGCGGTGCAGGACAAGACCGGATACAAGCGGACCGAGCAGGGTCCGCCGAATGAAGGCTCGAAGCGCCTGCTGGCGCTGGCGGCCAAGGGCACACGGCTCGATCAGCGGCTCTGGACTGGCATGGCCAATCTGACCGGCGCGCGCGGCAATTCGACGTCACTGGTCGGCACACCCGACCAGGTCGCCGAGTCGCTTGCGCAATACTACGACCTCGGTATCGATATTTTCCTGATCCGCGGCTTCGACCCCCTGATCGATACGATCGAATACGGCCGCGACCTCATCCCCCGCACCCATGCGCTGATCGCCCAGCGCTCCGCGCGCAAGGGCGTTGCCGCGGAGTAATTGTCTCGCCAAAAGAAAACACGCGCCGCGAGCGATCGCGGCGCGTGTCTGTTTTGGAAGCTGTATGTTCCGCCTTGGGCGATCAGTAGCCTAAGGGCTTCCTGTCGAGCAGCGGAACCCACTTACCCTTCTGCACCTGGGTCAGGAACGACTCGTTCGAGCCCTGATGCTTGTCGGCCGCAAATGTCATCTTCGGCGAGCCAAAGATGTCCTGATAGTCCTTAACGCCTTCGAGGCCGGTGATGAAGCTGTCGGCAGTCAGGTCTTTACCTGCCTTCTCGAGCCCCGCCATCATGACCTGCGCGGCAGTATAGCCGATCTGGGCGGCGAAGTTCGGAACGTGGCCGTATTTGGCCTTGTAGTCCGCGGCAAACTTCTGCACTTCCGGCTTCGGATCGTCGGCAGCGACGAACAGCACCGGCGCCATCGCGTAGATGCCTTCAGTGGTACCACCCGCGGCTTCCGCAACCGCCGAGTCATAGATTGCGGCCTGGCCAAGCATGTCGACGTTCCACCCGGTCTTTCGAACCGCCGAAACAAACTGCAGCGTGTCGCGGACGATGCCGCCGAGCACGATCAGGTCGCAATTGGCGTCGTGCAGCTTGGCGACCGATGCCGTGAAATCGGTATCGGTCGGCTTGTTGAGTGACTCGGCGACGAGCAGCGCCTTGCCTTCCATCGACTTGAGCTGATCGCGCACGCCGTCCATCACGTCACGGCCGAAATCAGTATCCTGCGACTGCGCGCAGACCGCCTTCTTGCCCTTGTTATCGACGAAGTACTTGATGCCGGAACGCATCTGATCGTAGTACGACGACGCCAGGCCGAATTTGTACTTGTTGAGCGGCGAGTACATCGAGCGCGCCGAGGTCAGCGGGAAGATGTTGGGGACGCCCTTCTCGATCATAGTCGGCAACGTCGCATTGTTCATTGGCGTGCCGCCGTTGGCAATCAACAAGAAGACCTTGTCGAGGTTGATCAGCTTGTTCACGGCCTGCACGTGACGCGGGACGGTATACTGGCTGTCTTCCACGATGTACTTGATGGTGCGGCCGTTGATGCCGCCCTTCGCGTTCTTCTCCTCGAACGCCATGCGGATGGCGTTCGTGTTGTTGACACCCCACTCCACCGTCACGCCCGAGAGGTCAGTCGAGGTGCCGATCACGATCTCCTTGTCGGTCACGCCGCGAACGTCAGCTCCGAACGCGGGTACCGCAAGGACGACCGTTGCGGCCGCGGCCATGAATAACTTGCGCATAGGTACGTCTCCTTCGCCGATGTGTTTTAAGCACTATGCCTCTTTGATCTGGGGCGCCCGTCGGCGAACGGACGTCTCAGTACATTCCTTCAATCAAGTCGCGATACTTCTCGCTGACGAATCGGCGTCGGAGCTTCATCATCGGCGTCAGTTCCGGGTCCTCCGGCTCGAGCTTGCGATCGATCACGCGGAAGGACTTTATCGGCTCGGCGAACATCGCGTTCACCCGCTGAATTTCGGTCTCGATCAGTCCACGCACCGCATCGCTGCGGGCAAGCCCGGCGAAGCCGGTGAAAGCTATCCGTTTGTCCTGCGCCCAGCGCTCGACGTTTTCGTGATCGATCGCGATGAGCGCCCCGAGCCCGCCGTTTGGCCCGCCGACGACCAGCGCGTCGGCGATGTAGGGGCTGAACTTCAGCTCGGCTTCAATTTCGGACGGCGCGATGCTAACCCCGGACGGGGTGGCGATCAAATCCTCGACCCGGCCGGTGATGCGCAAAACGCCATTTTCGACCCGGCCAACGTCGCCGGTCGAGAACCAGCCGGCCTTGCTGCTCCGCTCGGGCCGGCCGCCCGCGCGCCAGTAGCCGGTAAAGATGTGATCGTCGCGGACAAGAACCTCACCGGTTGGCGACAGCGACAACTCGCCGAGGGCGGCGCGCTGCTGGATGCCGCTGCCAGCCGCAGGGTCGGCGCGGGTCGCCATCATTATGCCTGCCGCCTCGCTCAAGCCGTAGACCTCCGCCAGATGAATGCCGAGGGCGCGATACCAGCGCACCAGCGCCGGCGAGACCGGCGCGCCCCCGATACAACCCACACGCAGGCGGTCTATTCCAAGTCGGCGGCGGACCGGCCGCAACACCAGCCAGGAGCCGAGCGCAGCCGAGAGGCCGCCGGAGCCCGAATTCGCCCGCTTCTCATTGGCGCGGAATGCCCAGTTGAACAGAGCGCGTTGCAGCCAGGTGGCCTGCGAGACCGCAGTCAGCACGCGAGAATAGAATTGCTCCCACACCCGCGGCGGTGCGGAGAACACGGTCGGCATCACCTCGCGCAGGTTCTCGGGCACGCTGTCGGCGCTCTCGACATAGTTCGAGATCGTGCCGCTATAGAGCGCCTGATAGATGCCGAGGATTCGCTCCATGAAATGCGACATCGGCAGGAAGGCCAGCCGCTCGTCGCCGGAGGTTTGACCGAGCAAGGTCGCCGTGCTGGCGACCTGCGTCACCACGCTGCGGTGGCTCAGCAATACGCCTTTCGGCGCACCGGTCGAGCCGGAGGTGTAGAGCAGGGCGGCGCCGTCTTCGCCGTCGAGCGCGGCAAGGCACATCGCCCATTCACCAGCGTGAGCCTCGTCATGGGTCTCGCCGCGTGCCATGAACGCCTGAAAACTCTCGCACATCGGGTCGTTGAAATCGCGCAGACCCTTGAAGTCGTAGATCACGATTCGCTCGAGCGCCGGGCAGTTGCCCCTGATCTGCAGGATCTTGTCGAGCTGCTCTTCATTGCCGACGAAGATAATTCTTGCGCGACAGTCGTTGAGCAAGACCTGAAGCTGCTCGACCGCCTCGGTGGTGTAGAGGCCGGCCGAGATGCCGCCGGCGCACAGAATGCCGAGATCGGTCATCACCCAGGCAGGGCTGGTGTCGGCGAGCACGCAGGCAACCTCGCCGCGGCGGAAGCCCGACGCCTTCAGCGCCATTGCGACTTGCCGTGTCGCCTTTCCGAGATCGGCCCAGCTCATGGCGCGCCAGATGCCGCGATCCTTCTTACGGAGGATCGTCTCGGGTCCATGCGCCTCGACCTGGGCGAACACCATCGCGGGAATGTTGGCGGCGATGTCGACGACAGGTTTTTGGGTCTCGATCAGCGCCACAGCTTCTTCCTCTTCCACCGCCGCGCGCCGCGGATGCCGGCGTCCTTCTGGCCGAGATAGAATTCGCGGATGTCCTCGCGTTCGAGCAGCCTCGCGCACTCGTCCTGCAGCACGATGCGGCCGACTTCGAGGATGTAGCCATAGTCGGCGGTCTTCAGCGCGATGTGGGCGTTCTGCTCGACCAAAAGGATCGACACGCCCTGTTCCTGGTTGATGCGCTTGATGATGCCGAAGATCTGCGTCACCAGGATCGGCGACAGGCCGAGCGACGGCTCGTCGAGCAGCAACAGCTTCGGCCGGCCCATCAGCGCGCGCGAGATTGCGAGCATCTGCTGCTCGCCGCCGGAGAGCAGCCCGGCGCGCTGGCTCGCGCGTTCGCGCAGCACCGGGAAATAACCGAAGCACATCTCCATGTCCTGAGCGATGCCGTCGGTATCGCGGCGCGTGAACGCGCCCATCTTCAGGTTGTCCTGCACGGTCAGAAACGGGAAGATCTCGCGTCCCTCGGGCACGTGGCAGATGCCCTGCCGCATCACCGCGTCGGGGGCGACGCGCGCGATGTCCTTGCCCTCGAAACGAACCTCGCCGCGCTCGGGGTCCATGACGCCGCAGATCGTGCGCAGGATCGTGGTTTTGCCGGCGCCGTTGGCGCCCAGTACGGTGACGATGCGGCCGCGCGGCACTTCCAGGCTGACGCTGCGGATCGCCTGGATCGGGCCGTAATAGGTCTCGATGTTGCTGACGCGCAAAATGGGATCGGCAGCGGTGGTCATGCTTCGCCTCCAATATAGGCGCGCACCACTTCGGGATGGGTCTGCACCTCGTGCGGCGTGCCGAGTGCGATCACGCGGCCATAGTTCAGCGCCATGACACGGTCGGAGACCGCGCTGACCAGCTTCATGTCATGCTCGACCATGATCACGGTGATGCCGAGGTCCTTCTTGATGTCCTCGATCCAGAACGCCATCCCCTCCGTCTCCTCGACGTTGAGGCCGGAGGAGGGCTCGTCGAGCAGCAACAGCTTCGGCTCGACGCAGAGCGCGCGGCCGAGCTCCACGACCTTACGCACGCCGTAGGGCAGGTTGGCGATCAGCGTGTCGCGGTAACGCTGCAGGTCGAGGAACGCGATGATGTCTTCGACCTTCTCGCGATGCTCGAGCTCGGCTCTGCGGGTCGACGGAAGAAAGCACAGCTGCGAGATCAGGTTGTTGCGGACGTGGCAGTGCCGCCCGATCAGCAGGTTCTGCAACAGCGTCGCCTGCGCGAACAGCTCGATGTTCTGGAAGGTGCGCGCAATACCGAGCGACGCGATCTCGTGCGGCGGCACCCTCGTGATGTTCTTTCCGTCGAAGGTCAGTTCACCCGAGGTCGGATTGTAGATCCGGCTGATCAGGTTGAAGATCGTGGTCTTGCCAGCACCGTTCGGGCCGATGATGGAAAAGACCTCGCCTTCGTTGACGTCGAAGGTGACGGCGTCGACGGCCTTGATGCCGCCGAACTGGATCGCGATGTCGCGCGCGGCAAACAGGGTCATCGCAGCCGCTCCGAACGCGCGTAGGCCTTCTGCCGCCGCGTGCCGGCGCGCCGGTGCAGCGGGAAGTTCCGGAAATAGGCCTTCAGCTTCAGCCAGCGGCCGTACATGCCGGTCGGCTCGAACAGGATCACCAGCACCAGCACGAGGCCAAACAAGGAAGGTTCAAGACCCGGCATGCGGCCGATGCCGAACGGCAGATCATCGCGCACGATCGCGATGATCTGCGGCAGCAGGCGTACGAACATCGCGCCGAAGATCGCGCCATGCAGCGAGCCGAGGCCGCCGACAAAGATGATGGTGACGAACTGGATCGACAGCAGGATGTCGAACGAGTTCAGGCGCAAGGAAGCGGACATAGTGGGCGAACAGCGCGCCGGCAAGCCCGGTGATGCCGGACGAGATTGCAAACGAGATCGTCTTGTAGAGCGACAGGTTGATGCCCATGCTCTGCGCCGAGACCTCGCTGTCGCGGATCGCGACCATGGCGCGGCCGAGCGGCGAGCGCAGGATGTTGACCGACATCCAGAGCACGAAGATCAGCACGAACAGCGACATGTAATAGACGCCGTTCGCGCCTTCGATCGGATAGCCGAGGATGGTGGGCGTCGGCACGGCAAAACCGTCGAAACCGCCGGTCACCGATGTCCATTTCTGGAAGATCGTGCCGACGATCGAGCCGAAGGCAAGGGTTGCGATGGCCAGATAGAACCCGGTCATGCGCAGCGTCGGAACGCCGAGCAAGACGCCGGCGAGCGCGGCGGCGACGCCCGACAGCGGCAGCGTGATGACGAACGGCACACC
Organism: uncultured Alphaproteobacteria bacterium; assembly: GCA_963763485.1. Classification (GTDB taxonomy): domain Bacteria; phylum Pseudomonadota; class Alphaproteobacteria; order Rhizobiales; family Xanthobacteraceae; genus CAWCKS01. The sequence continues at coordinate 750,014 of CAVXOW010000007.1, forward strand.
CTTCTCCATCAGCACGGAGTTGGTGTAGGCGCCGATGCCGAGAAACGCGCCCTGGCCGAGGTTGACGAGGCCGGTATAGCCGGTCAGCAGCATCAGTCCGACGCCGGCGATCGCGAAGATGTAAACGCCGCCGAGTTCGTTGACGTAAAATTCGCCGAGCACGCCCGGCACGATCAAAAGTGCTATGAACAACAGGCCGTACCAGAACACGCTGCCGCGATGCGCAAGCAAGGAGATGTCCTGCGTGTAGCTGGTCTTCAAAGATTGAAGCATGTCGGTTCAGACCTTCTTGCGCTGCGTTTCGGCAAAGAGGCCCTGTGGACGGAGGATCAAGACCGCGAGCAAAACGATGTTCGAGGTCACCTCCTGGAAGCCGGCCGGCAGGTAATAACCCGCGAGTTGTTCGACGATGCCGATGACGACCCCACCAACCAGCGCGCCGGGGATGCTGCCGAAGCCGCCGAGGACAGCTGCCGCGAACGCCTTGAAGCCGAGGAAGCCCATGTTCACGTCAAGCACCGTGCTCGGCGCCAGCAGGATTCCCGCGACGCATGAGGCAGCGGCGCTGATCCCCCAGATCAGCGAAAAGATGGTGCGAACCGGGATGCCCATGTAGTACGCGGCGAGCTGGTTTTGCGACGCCGCCTGCATCGCGATCCCGAGACGCGTCTTCGAGAAGAACAGGTAGAGGATCGCGCACAAGATAACGGTACCGACAACGATCGAGAGGCTGTCCTGTCCGATCACGAAGCTGCCGAAGCGCTCGACCTTGTTGGTGAAGGGCGTGGCGAACGTATAGGAGCCATAGCCGAAGGTGATGCCGGCGAACGCGCGAAAGATAAATCCGAGGCCGAGCGTCAGCATGATCACCGCGAATTGCGGTTGACCGATGACACGGCGGAGCACGATCGAGTCGAGCAGGAAGCCGAACACCGCCATGATCGCAATCGCGAGAACAGCGCCAACCCAATAGTTGAGGCCTAAATTGGCGATCAAGCTCAACGCGACGAAGCCGCCGAGCATCATCAGATCGCCCTGGGCGAAATTGATCATTTCGGTGGCTTTGTAGATGAGCACAAAGCCGAGTGCGATCACGCCATAGATGCAGCCGCCGGCCGCACCATTGATGACCAGCTGCAACAGGCGCGCTGCGTCGTCCACCTTACGCTCTCCCCCTCTGCCGGATTTTTTCCGGCTTTTCTTGGCCGGGAGAATGGCGATGCTTTCTCGGGCCGTCAATTGGTTTTGCAATGCGAAACGGGTCAGCGTTTGCTTGCGCCAACCCGTTTCGCATTCTGGAACGAGGTGCGTGATTAAGAACTGATCAGCCGCGCAGTGCTTACCAGTTTGCGCTCGCCTTCATGGTCGGCGCGCCTGCGCTGTTCGCAGTCCACAGGTCGAGCCCCTCGCCGCTTTCTTTCGCGTTGACCGTGAACTCGGCGCCGTCGAACAGCGGGCTGACGCCGCGATGCGTGAAGGTCTTTGGCAGCTTGCCGCGCAGCGCGATCGCATATTCGAGCAGCAGCGAAGCCTGCAGCGGGCCGTGAACGATCAGGCCCGGATAACCTTCGACCTCGGTGACATAGGGGCGATCGTAGTGAATGCGATGGCCGTTGAAGGTGAGCGCCGAATAGCGGAACAACAGCACCGGATCGGCCTTCAGCTTCTTCTGATGCTGCGGCTGTGGAGCCGCTGTTGCGATCGTCGAGGTCGAGGTCTTGTTGCCGCCGGGCGGCGGATTGTCGCGGTAGACGACGTCCTGACGCTCGAACACGGCTTCACCGCGCGGGGTCGAGAAGCTGTGGTCGAGCGTGACGAAACACAGCGTGCCGGTCGAACCGGTTTTGAGCTGCACATCGACGATCTTGGAGACCTTCTTCACATCGTCGCCGACGCACAGCGCGTCACGAAAGTCGGTCTTGCCGCCCGCCCACATCCGGCGCGGCAGCGGCACCGGCGGCAAAAAGCCGCCCCTCGCCGGATGCCCGTCGGGACCGATTTCGGACATCGGCGCAACCTGTGGTGCAAGACACCAGTAAATCGCAAGCGGCGCGGGATCGCCCTTCACCGGATTGCCGATGTCGAGGAAGAACGTCGCGCGCAAGCCTCGCACCATCTGCGCGGTGATGGTGTCGGTCGACTCATGCGTCCGGCCGATCCACTTGCGCAGGTGATCGAGATCGAGAGCAGCGGGGGCGAGCGGCAGCGGTCATGACGATTGCCTTTTGGCTTGAGGGGCGGCAGCGGCAGGCAGAATGGTGGAGCTGTCGGCGCCGAGTTTTGGCACCGGACGATAGTTGCGTGTCTCGCCGACCACGATCGCCGCCGGCGCCGGCATGGCAACGCGGCCACCTTCGGTGTCGACCTCGATGCGCCTGAGATGCGGGTGCTTTGCCAGATCGGAACTCGTGTTGACCTCGCCATAGGCGATGTCGGCTTTGTCGAGCCGGGCGATAAGTTGCTCGCGCGACAGCGAACCAAACAGGTCGGCGACGACCTTGTCGGTGGCGGCACGATTGCGAACGCGGTCGACCATCGTGGCAAGACGCGGATCCTCGGGCAGCCTGGGCTGCTCGAGCACGACGGCACAAAACACCTTCCACTCGCGTTCGCTCTGGATCGAGATCAAAATGTCCTTACCGTCCTTCGAGCGGAACGCGCCGTAGGGCGCAATCGACGGGTGCGACAGGCCCATGCGCGGCGGTGGTTTGCCGGCTTCGGTGTTGAGCAACGGCACGCTCATCCAGTCGGCCATCACGTCGAACATCGAGACACGGATGTCGGCGCCCTTGCCGGTGCGGGTGCGCGCGAACAACGCTTCGAGGATCGCTGCATGTGCCGTCGCGCCGGTCGAAATATCGACCACCGAGATGCCGACGCGTGATGCCGCCTCGGCGGCGCCGGTCACCGAGCACAGCCCGCTCTCGGCCTGGATCAGCAGATCATAGGCCTTGCGTTGCGCGTAAGGACCGCTGTCGCCATATCCCGAGATCGAGCAGATGATCAGTTTTGGATAATCCTTGCGCAGTCGCTCGCGCGCGAAGCCGAGCTTTTCCAGCGCGCCGGGCTTGAGGTTCTGCAGAAAGACGTCTGCTTTGGCGATCAGGCCTTCGAGCTGGGCGCGGCCCTCATCTTTGGCCAGATCGATGCACACCGACTTTTTGCCGCGATTGAGCCAGACGAAATAGCTCGACTGCCCCTTGATGTTGGCGTCGTAGTCGCGGGCGAAGTCGCCTTCCGGGCGCTCGACCTTGATGATGGTGGCGCCGGCATCGGCAAGACGCGTCGAGCAGAACGGCGCGGCCACCGCCTGCTCGACGGCCACGACGGTGATCCCTTCCAGCGGCAGCATCGCAAGACCTCAGTAGGAGCGGGGCATGCCGAGGATGTGCTCGGCGATGTAGGACAGCACCAGGTTGGTCGAGATCGGCGCCACCTGGTAGAGCCGGGTCTCGCGGAATTTGCGCTCGACGTCGTACTCCTCGGCAAACGCAAAGCCACCGTGGGTCTGCACACAGGCGTTGGCGGCTTCCCACGCGGCATCGGCCGCGAGCATCTTCGAGATGTTGGCTTCGCCGCCGCAATCGAGTCCGGCCTCATAGAGCCGGATCGCCTCGCGCACCATCAATTCGGCGGCACGCATGGCCGCATAGGCCTTCGCGATTGGAAACTGGATCCCTTGATTCTGGCCGATCGGCCGGCCGAATACCACGCGATCGCTCGCGTAGTCCGTCGCCTTTTTGATGAACCACTTGGCGTCACCGATGCTTTCCGATGCGATCAGGATGCGCTCGGCATTCATACCGGAGAGAATGTAGCGGAAGCCCTTACCTTCCTCGCCGATCAAATTTTCGGCCGGCACGCGCATGTTGTCGAAGAAGATTTGCGTGGTGGAGTGGTTCATCATCGTGCGGATCGGCCTGATCGTCAGCCCATTGCCGAGCGCCGCCTTCATGTCGACGATGAACACCGAAAGTCCGTCCGTGCGTTTGGCGGCCTGCTCCTTCGGCGTGGTTCGCGCCAAGAGGACCATCAGGTCGGAATGCTCGGCGCGGCTGGTCCAGATCTTCTGGCCGTTGACGATGTAGTGGTCGCCCTCGCGGCGCGCGGTCGTCTTCAAGGATGAGGTGTCGGTGCCGCTGGTCGGTTCGGTGACGCCGAACGCCTGCAGGCGCAGTTCGCCGCTTGCGATCTTCGGCAGGAATTGCTTCTTCTGCGCGTCGTTGCCATGCCGCAGCACGGTGCCCATGGTGTACATCTGGGCGTGGCAGGCCGCGGCGTTGCAGCCGGCGCGGTGGATTTCCTCGAGGATGGCGCAGCCGGCGCCGATCTTCAGTCCCGCACCGCCATATTCCTCCGGCACCAGCACGCCGAGGTAGCCCGACTCCGTCAGCGCGCGTACGAACTCGGTCGGGTAGGCCATCTCGCGGTCGAGCTTGCGCCAGTACTCGCCCGGATATTGCTCGCACAGCTTGGCAACCGCCAGGCGGATATCGCGATGGTCGTCGTGCTCGACGTGCGCCTCAACATTCATGGCGTTCACCGATCCATAGTCTGGCGGAACGTCCGACCATAACGCAGTGCGCGGTTTTCGGCCACCTGCGGCCGGGAATGGGTTTGCTGGATGGTCCGCGTCCCGTGTCGGAACCTCAGGCCTCTTTGGCCGAGACCGATTTAAACGTCAACTTGCTAGCCGTTGTTGTGCGGGCGGCTCTGCCATGCGGGAGGTAGAAGGCGCGGCGCGGTGCGCTGCATCTTCTCCCGCGACGGGCCGCATGCGATGCTCTGGGACAAAAGCGTGCAAGACGAACAGGGTCAGAAAAATGGATTTCAAAATCTCCGGCCAGCAGAAGCAGATGATCGCGAGCGTGCGCGATCTGGTGGAGGCCGAATTCAAACCGAATGCGCTGAAGTATATGGACGGCACCTTCCCGTGGCCGAACATGAAGAAGCTCGCCGAGCTCGGCGTGCTGGGCATGTCGGTCCCACAGGAATTTGGCGGTCTCGGGCTGTCGATCTTCGATACCGCGCTGATCCTCGAAGAAATTGCCAAGGGCTGTTACGTCACGGCGATGGCGACGCTCGGCGAAGCCGGCGTGCAGACCCGCGTGATCTCGACCTATGCGCCCAAGGCGATCAAGGAGCGCATCCTGCCGCAGGTCGTCAGCGGCGACTGCATCCTGGCGATCTGCATGACCGAGCCGCACGCCGGTACCGATGTCGCCAACTACCGCACCAATGTCGACGTGAAGTCGGACCGCATCGTGCTCAACGGGGTGAAGACGCTGATCAGCCGTGCCGAGGAAGCCGGCATGTTTGTCATCTTCAGCAGGATCGATCGCAAGCCCGGCCGCGAGGGCATCGGCTGCGTGCTGCTCGAGCGCAACACGCCGGGCTTCGAGGTGACCGGAACCTATCACACCATGGGCGGCGAGAACCTGCACGAGGTGCAGTTCAATAACTGCGAGCTGCCGCTCGGAGAACCTCGTCATCCGTGACGACGGCTTCAAGAAACTGTTGAGCGCGTTCAACACCCAGCGCTGTCTCAACCCGAGCATCTCGCTGGGGCTCGCGGAAGGCGCGTTCGCCGAGGCGACCAACTACGCGCGCGAGCGCACCATCTTCAACAAGGCGATCGGCGAGTTCCAGGGCATCCGCTGGAAGCTCGCCGACATGTACAAGGACATCGAGGTCGGCCGCAGCATGCTATACCGCGCCTGCATTACCGCCGATCCGTTCCCCGATCCGTTCCTGGCCGCGGTCGCAAAGGTGTTCTGCAACGAGATGGCGATCCGCGTCACCGGCGAGGCGGTGCAGATGCATGGCGGGTTCGGTTTCACCGACGAATACGCGGTGTCGCGGCTCTACCGCGGCGCGCGCTACGGCTCGCTCGGCGGTGGAACATCGGAGACCCTGCGCGACCTGATCGGCAAGCGCATCGTCGCCGCCCCGAACGGCGCCGACGACCTCCTGGGCTACGATATGCTGGCGGATCTCGACTAGATTGCGTGATATATCCGCGGCCTGTGAGCCGGAGAGTCTTGAGATGATTGCGAACGCCCAGCGCGACTTCAATTTCGATCTCGGCGAGACCGCCGATGCGATCCGCGACACCGTGCGCGATTTCTCCGCGAACGAGATCGCGCCGCGCGCCGACGAGATCGACAAGACCAATACCTTTCCGCGCGACCTCTGGCCGAAGATCGGCGCGCTGGGATTGCACGGCATCACCGTCGAAGAGGAGTACGGCGGCGCGGGTCTCGGCTACCTCGAGCATTGCGTGGCGATGGAGGAGATTTCGCGCGGCTCGGCGTCGGTCGGCCTGTCCTACGGTGCGCACTCGAATCTCTGCGTCAACCAGATCAGGCGCAACGGCAGCGAAGAGCAGCGGCGAAAATACCTGCCGAAGCTGATCTCCGGCGAACATGTCGGCGCGCTCGCGATGTCCGAACCCGGTGCAGGCTCAGACGTCGTCTCGATGAAGACGCGCGCCGACAAGCGCGGCGACCGCTACGTGCTCAATGGCTCGAAGATGTGGATCACCAACGGTCCGGTCGCAGATACGCTGGTGATCTATGCCAAGACCGACCCCGCGGCCGGCCCCCGCGGCATCACCGCCTTCCTGGTCGAAAAGGGCATGAAGGGTTTCTCAACCGCCCAAAAGCTCGACAAGCTCGGCATGCGCGGCTCCGATACCTGCGAACTCGTGTTTCAGGACTGCGAGGTGCCGGAAGAGAACGTGCTCAACACCGTCGGCAAGGGCGTCAACGTGCTGATGTCGGGGCTGGACTATGAGCGCGCCGTGCTGGCCGCGGGACCGCTGGGCATCATGCGCGCCTGCCTCGATGTGGTCATGCCCTATGTCCAGGAGCGCAAGCAGTTCGGCCAGCCGATCGGTACCTTCCAGCTGGTGCAGGGTAAGATCGCCGACATGTATGTCGCAATGAATGCGGCGCGCGCCTACGTCTATGCGGTGGCCAAAGCCTGCGATCGTGGCGAGACCACCCGCGAGGACGCTGCCGGCGCCATCCTTTATTCCGCCGAGCAGGCCACCAGGTGCGCGCTGGATGCGATCCAGCTGCTCGGTGGTAACGGATATATTAATGACTACGCGACCGGCCGGCTGCTCCGTGACGCCAAACTCTATGAAATTGGCGCTGGAACCAGCGAAATCCGCAGGATGCTGATTGGCCGGGAACTGTTCGAAAAAATGCGTTGAACGCTATCGAACCGGCCCCCGTTGGGACGTGACCAATGTCACGGTCATAGAGCCGTGACGCCTCTATTGGTAACCTTCCTCACTCGAGCGGGGTCCTTATGAACATGCTGGTTGCACCACCACCGCTGCCGGACGAACCGAAGCAGGTCCTCTTCACCGGCAAGCGTGATGATTTTCGCAAGCTGGTCACGCGGGGCGCTGCCCTCGAATTGATCACCGCGGGCTTCTATCGCTTCTGGCTTGCGACCGACATGCGCCGGCACATGTGGTCCCACACCGAAGTCGACGGCGACTCGTTCGAATACACCGGCCGTGCCAAAGAGCTATTGATCGGCTTCCTGTTCGCGATGGCGATCCTGGTCCCGATCTACCTGGTCTATTTCGTCCTTGGCATCGAGGCCGAACGTGCTCAGGCGTTCGCCAGCACTCCGATCTTCCTGTTCTTCTACATGTTCGGCCAGTTCGCTATCTATCGCGCGCGACGCTATCGGCTGACGCGGACGATCTGGCGCGGCGTGCGCTTCTGGATGGACGGCTCGGGCTGGTCATATGCCTGGCGTGCTGCGCTGTGGGGCGCGCTGGTCGCGCTGACGCTGGGCCTCGCCTGGCCGTGGCGCGAGGCGGCGCTCGAGCGCTACAAGATGCGGCACACCTACTATGGCGATCTGCAGGGCAGCTTCGTCGGCACCGGCTGGGAGTTTTTCAAGCGCGGTTGGGGCCTGTGGCTGGCATCGCCGTTCATGCTGCTGATTATCCCCGCGCCCTTCATCTATGGCGCGTTCCGGGCGATCGAATGGAAGTGGTGGGTGGAAGGCCTGCGCTTCGGCGACGTCAGCTTCCGCTCGACGCTTCGCACCGACGCGCTGATCGGACGCTATTGGGCCGCGGTCGGCTGGTGTACGCTCGCCTTCGTCGGCTTCATGATCTACATAAGCGCCGCGGTGTTCCTTTATATGCAGGTGAGCGGCCAGGGACTGGCTAATCTGGTTGCCGGCGGCCGCATCACGCAAGCTATTCCGATCATCATCATCTATGCGGTCGGCTATCTCGCGCTGGTACTGGCGATGAACATCGTGATCCGTGTGGCTTTGTTCCACGACATCTGGCAGCGCGTTGTCGGCTCCGTCGTGGTCAACCGCCTCGATGCGGCCGCGAATGTCGCGGCGAAGGGTGAGCTGGTCAGCGCGCTCGGCGAGGGCATCGCCGACGGTCTCGACGTCGCCGGCTTCTGACAGTTGCATTGTAGGCTTGGACTGCAGGCTTGGAAGAAAGCTCGACCAGCGTTCCCGAGATTGTCCCCGCAGACGTTAGTGCGTCTGCGGCGCCGCGCGATCAAGTTCGTTTCTTTGACGGCCAGTCGAACCGCAAGCATCTGGTCATCGTGACGCTCGGCGAGCAATGCGAGATCATCGAGAACGATGCCGCCATCGCGCAGTGGCCGTACGACAGGATCCGACGTGTCGACGCGCCGCCGGGCGTGTTGCGACTGTCATGTCAGACCGCGCTGCCGCTGGCGCGGCTCGAAATCTTCGAAGGGCCGCTGGCAACGGAGCTGGCCGGACGCTGCCCGCATCTCGACGCCGATAGTCCCGGCCGCAAGGGCAGCACCACGCGAATTGTCGGCTGGTCGCTGGCGGCGCTGGTGTCGATCCTGCTCGTTGTGATCTACGGCGTGCCGTTTGCCGCCGAGCGGCTGACGCCGCTGGTACCGCCATCCTTTGAAAGCCGGGTGGGTGACGCCGCCGACAAGCAGATGCGGCTCGCCTTTGGCGACAAGGTTTGCAACGCCAGGGACGGCCAGGCAGCATTCGTAAAACTGGTCGGCGCGCTGCGCGGCGCCGCCGGCCTCGACGGCCCGGTCGACGCCGCCGTGCTCTCGACCGACGTGCCAAATGCCTTCGCACTGCCCGGCGGCAAGATCTACCTGTTCGACGGACTGCTCGCGAAGGCGCACAACTCCGACGAGATTGCTGGGGTGCTGGCGCACGAGCTCGGTCACGTCAAGCATCGCGACAGCATGCGCAACCTGATCTACAACGGCGGCACGTCGTTCCTGGTCGGCCTGCTGTTCGGCGACGTTACCGGATCAAGCGCGCTGCTGTTTGCGTCGCGCACCATGTTCGACGTGACCTATTCGCGCGAAGCCGAAGCGAACGCCGACGCATTTTCGATCGACCTGATGCACAAGCTTGGCCGCTCGCCGAAGCCGATGGGCGAGTTGCTGCTGCGCGTCACCGGCAATGAGAAAGACAAGAATTTTTCATTCCTGTCCAATCATCCCTTCACCGAGGATCGGCTTGACCTGATGCGCAAAGAGGATCGCCCGCCGACGGCGCCGCCGATCCTGTCCGACGACGAATGGATGGCGCTGCGGTCGATTTGCAAGTCAAGACTTTAGCGCGTCAGGCCGTTTAACTGTCTGACGAATGCGCGCGCCGTCACCAGCACTTCCGGCAGTATCGCCTTGGTTTCCTCGATCGTCATGCCCGGCTTGACTCGCGGGTCGTAGAGGATGTTCAGCAGATGCTGGTCGAACACGTCGAAATAGCCCATCTGCACCTGATCGTTGAACATCGTCCAGGGCACGGAACTTGTATCGTTGATCGGGCCGAGCGACTGCAACAGTTCTTCATAGGCGCAATCGAGAAAGATGAAGTCGCTGGCATCGACCGCGAGGATCACTTCGGAATGCTCGATCTCGAAGCGCTCGTTCTTGGTGAAGCCTGAGAGACATTCCGGATCGAGCGATTTCTTGATCTCGCTGGCGCGCGCGTCGCCGTACATCGACACCAGTGTTTTCTGGAAATTGCGCTCGCGCACCATGGTCACGACGACGTTCGCGCTCTCAAGGTCATCCGCCATCGCGATATCGAGATGGGCGATGCGGCGGCCGATGTCGGCAACGACGTCGGCGAGTTGCTTGCGGCGGTCGGCGCGTTGCGAGCCTTCGATGAAGACCCGCACCGGCTTGACGTATTTCCTGATGCGGTCGACCCGGCCGGCAAGCTGAAACTCGGCGCCGAACGAGGTCTTCAGGAAGCCCTCGACCAACTGGGCGTCGGTGAAGGATTTTTTTTCGGCGCGCTGCTTCTGCGTGATGAGCGACGGCTCGGCCCGGCACAATGGCATAGTTAGCGCTGCCGTCAGGCAGAGCACTGTCGCCGTGACGGCGCCACCGGTCCGCGCCTCGATCTTCGCCATGCCGCAACGCTAGGAGCGTCGTGGCCCGCCGACAAGCCGCTTCAACGGGGGATTGCGGCAGGTCCCTTAATTCTTGACGATGACCGTGGTGCCTATCTTGACGCGCTTGTAGAGGTCTTCGACGTCCTCGTTGGTCATCCGGAAGCAGCCGGACGATACCGCCGTCCCGATCGTCTCGGGTTCGTTCGAGCCGTGGATCCGGTACAGCGTCGAGCCAAGATACATCGCGCGCGCCCCAAGCGGATTGTCGATGCCGCCCTTCATGTGCCGCGGCAGGTCGCGCCGACGGGCGAGCATTTGCGCCGGCGGCGTCCAGTCCGGCCACTCCCGCATCGCGGTGATCTTGTGGACACCGCTCCAGCGGAAGCCGTCGCGGCCGACGCCGATGCCGTAACGAATGGCTTCGCCGTTACCAATCATCAGATAAAGCCGCCGCTCCGCAGTGTTTACCACAATAATCCCCGCGGGATATTCGTTGCTGACCGTGACCGTGGTACGCGGGATCGGATTGACCATCGGCCGCCCCATATCCAGTGGGTTGCCATCCAGTCCGAATGTTTCATAGGCGCTGGCCGCGGGCACGGCCGCAACGAAGATAGCGGCTGACAGCAGCAAGGTCCTCAGTCCAATCATTTTCTTTGCCCTCGGGAAGATCTGATGACGGGGTTGCGACGATCTCGATTTGTCGATGCAAGTCTGCGCCAAGAGAGGCCATAGTTCGCTCGATTTCGCAACCGCAGCGCTTCTTCACGCCTTCGCGCGCGTCAACCATGTCGCGTCTTTTTTACCGATTGCGCTGACATCATGGCTGCGTCATCGGGCGAAGCGTTTGACGGGCGCACCGAACAATGATGTTTTGGCCACCGTCTCAAACCAAAACGAAAGCGTGCAGCCATGAATGGTGCGGAAAGCCTGGTCAGGACCCTGGTCGCCGGCGGTGTCGACGTCTGCTTCACGAACCCGGGAACATCGGAAATGCACTTCGTTGCCGCGCTCGACCGGGTCGACGGCATGCGTTGCGTTCTTGGATTGTTCGAAGGCGTCGTGACGGGAGCGGCCGATGGCTATTACCGCATGAAGGGCACGCCGGCCGGCACGTTGCTGCACCTGGGGCCCGGCCTCGGCAACGGCATTGCCAACCTGCACAACGCCAAGAAAGCCTCGTCCGGCGTCGTCAACATCGTCGGCCAGCACGCGACCTATCACATCGCGCACAACGCGCCGCTGACCTCGGACATCGAGGGTCTGGCTCGGCCGGTGTCGCATTGGGTGCGCACTTCGCCGGACGCGAAGTCCGTGGCACGCGACGGCGCCGATGCGATTGCCGCGGCAAGCGCATCGCCCGGCCAGATCGCGACCTTGATCCTGCCGGCGGATACCGCGTGGAACGAAGCCGAAGGCGTGGCGCAGGTCGGTGCGATCTCGCAGCGTCCGGTGTTTTCGCCGCAAGCGGTCGATGACGCCGCGCGCCTTTTGAAGAGCGGCGAGCCGACACTGATCCTGATGTCGCACCGCGCGCTGCGCGAGGACACGCTCGATCTTGCGGCGCGGATTTCCGGCAAGACCGGCTGCAAGGTGATGGCGCAGGGTTCGAACCCGCGTATCGCGCGCGGGGCAGGGCGCTTCTCGGTCGACCGCGTGCCTTACGTGGTCGATCTCGCGGTCAACACGCTGAAGGAATTCAAGCACATCATTCTGGTGGAGGCGGTCGAACCCGTCGCGTTCTTCGCCTATCCGAACAAGCCGAGCCTGCTGAAGGCCGACGGCGCCAAGGTGCACCGGCTCGCCGACATCGGCGGCGACTCGCTCGGTTCGCTGCAGGCGCTTGCCGATGCCGTCGGCGCCAAGGCTTCCGACGTTCAGCCGCAAAAGCATCCGGAGCTGGTGAGGCCGACTGGCCCGATCACGCACGCTTCGATCGCGCAGGCCATCGCTGCCGCCATTCCCGACAATGCCATCATCGTCGACGAAGCAGTGACCACGGGTCGCGCGTTTCTGCCGCCGACCGCCGGCGCAAAGCCGCACGACTGGCTGCAGAACATGGGCGGCTCGATCGGCTACGGAACGCCCGTTGCAACCGGCGCCGCGGTCGCCTGTCCCGACCGCCGTGTGATCGCGCTCGAAGGCGACGGCAGCGCCATGTACACGATTCAGTCGTTGTGGACTCAAGCGCGCGAGAGCCTGAACATCACCACGGTGATCTTCGCCAATCGCACCTACGAGATCCTCAAGGGCGAGTTCACCAATGTGGACGCCGGCAAGCCGGGCCAGAAGGCAATCGACATGCTCAACCTCGACCGACCGACGATCGACTGGATCTCGCTTGCCAAGAGCATGGGCGTGCCGGGCGTCTCGGTCGCGACCGCGGAAGATTTCTATAAGGCGCTCGACAACGCCAACCGCACGCCAGGTCCGTCGCTGGTCGAAGTGCAGATGTAGGACGGCTATAGCTGGTGTTGGCCAGGTGAACCGCGATGACCAAGATTCCGCTCCGACAATCGGAAATCCTCAACATTGCGAGAACCCACGGGCGCGTCACGGTCGAAGACCTGGCGCGCCGGTTCGACGTCTCCGCGCAAACGATCCGCAAGGACCTCAATGACCTGTGCGAGCGGCGTTCGCTGACGCGCGTCCATGGCGGCGCGATCATTGCCTCCGGCGTCGAGAATCTGTCCTATGAAGCGCGCCGCTTTGTTGCGGCCGAAGAGAAACGCGCGATCGGCCGCGCCGCGGCCGAATTGATTCCGAACGGCTGTTCGCTGTTCATCAACATCGGCACGACTACGGAAGAAGTCGCGAGCGCGCTGACGACGCACGAGGACCTCCTGGTCATCACTAACAACCTCAACGTCGCGATGCTGCTCTATCGCCATCCGCGGATCGAGGTGATCGTCACCGGCGGCCAGGTGCGGCGCGCTGACGGCGCGGTGATTGGCTCCTCGGCCAACAAGCTGTTCGAGGAGTTCAAAGTCGATTACGCGATCATCGGTGCGTCAGCGATCGACGAGGAGGGCGCGCTGCTCGACTTCGATTATCGCGAGGTGCAGGCAGCGCAGGCGATCATCGAAAATGCGCGATCGACCATCCTGGTCGCCGACTCCACAAAGTTCAGGCGGAGCGCGCCGGTACGCATTGCCCATATCAGCCAGATCCAGACCTTCGTCACCGATCTACCGTTGCCGACGGGGCTGAGGGCGGTGTGCCAGCACCGCGGCATCCAGGTCGTCGAAGCGATGACCACCGGCTCCCAGGAAGCCGATGATTCCGTTGTCGAATTCGGCCAAATCAAGCGATAATTCCCGGACTGCGGCTCGTCGCGCCTGCTTCTCCTGCTTTCGTATTCTCTTGCGTTTTACTTCTATTCGAAAGAAATTCGAAAGAATCGAAAATCTCTTCGGCAGGGGCCGTTCGTGAATTCTGACTACGATCTCGCGATCATCGGCGGGGGCGTCAACGGATGCGGCATTGCGCGCGACGCCGCCGGCCGCGGGCTGTCGGTGTTCCTCTGCGAAATGAACGATCTGGCGAGCGGGACCTCGTCGTGGTCGACCAAGCTTGTGCACGGTGGCCTGCGCTACCTCGAATATTACGAATTCCGCCTGGTTCGCGAAGCGCTGATGGAGCGCGAGGTGTTGTGGAGGATCGCTCCCCACATCATCCATCCTCTGCGCTTCGTGCTGCCGCATCACGCTGGCCTCCGTCCGGCCTGGCTGTTGCGGCTCGGCCTGTTCCTCTACGATCACCTCGGTGGCCGCAAGTTGCTGCCGCCGACCCGGACCCTTGACCTTCGTACCGATGTTACCGGCAAGCCGCTGGCGCCCGGCCGCTTCACAACAGGCTTCGAATATTCCGACTGCGCGGTCGATGATGCGCGCCTCGTCGTCCTCAACGCGCGCGACGCCGCCGAACGCGGCGCAACCATTCGCACGCGAACGCGCGCGATCGAGGCGCGCCAGCGCGACGGTCGCTGGCAGGTCACGGTCGAAGACACCGCGACCGGCGCGCGCAGCACGATCTCGGCACGCGTTCTGATCAATGCCGCGGGTCCGTGGGTGTACGAATTCCTCGCCGGCACGATTGGCGTCAACGCAAGGGCCAATGTTCGGCTGGTGCAGGGCTCGCATATCGTCGTGCCAAGACTCTACGACCACGACCGCGCCTACATCCTGCAGAACGCCGACGGCCGCATCGTCTTCACGATTCCCTATCAGGACGACTACGCGCTGATCGGCACCACCGATCGCGACTACGACGGCGATCCCGCGGCGGCAAAAGCGACGCAAGAGGAGATCGACTATCTCTGTGCGTCAGTCAGCGAATATTTCGCAAAACCCGTCAAGCCGGCCGACGTGGTCTGGACCTATTCCGGCGTGCGTCCGCTCTATGACGACGGCGCGAGCGAGGCGAAGGCCGCGACGCGCGACTACGTGTTCGAACTCGACGCGAAGCCGGGCGCGGCGCCGGTACTGAGCGTGTTCGGCGGCAAGATCACGACCTATCGCAAGCTGTCGGAAGAGGCCCTCGAGCGTATCGCGCCCTACCTGCCAAAGATCGAGACAGAAGGCAGCTGGACCGGCCGCACCGCGCTGCCGGGCGGCGAGTTCGACGTGCAGGGCCTCGATGCCCTGATCACGTCGCTGCAAGCAGACTATCCCTTCCTGTCGAATACGCACGCGACGCGGCTGGCGCATGCCTACGGCACCCGCGCAAGGAAGCTGTTGGGCAAGGCGTCGTCATCAGCCGATCTCGGTCAGGATTTCGGCGCGACCCTGACCGAAGCCGAAGTGCGTTACTTGATGGCGCAGGAGTGGGCGCTGACTGCAGAAGACGTTGTCTGGCGGCGCTCAAAGCTCGGCCTGCGCCTGGCGGCCGATCAGGTGGCCGCGCTCGATCGCTGGATCGCGCGCGAGCGAAGCGAGCATGTCGTCGAGGCGGGACGATCCGCGTGAGAGGCGCTCCCCTGTGGCTTGAGCGAGTGAGTAGCTACCGGCTTTCCGACAAGAAATCGCAAATTGCACAATCCCGATACAGAATCTCAACTGCAGCGGGTTCGCCGCACCGGAAATTAACCTTACCGAAATCGCTGCTGCCTAGTCTTGGCGTGTAACCGGCGCGCCATGCTTGCGGCCGCCGACAATCACGCCGCACCGGCGAGCAAAGCCGCTCCGCCGCCTGCGCTCTCCGCCCAACGCCGTGCGGACCAGGTTTTCTGAAGCGTGGGAATTATAGCGTCGCCCGCCTGCCACGGGTCGCGATCGCCGATGTTTTGACCAAACAGCCGCCGAGTTTTCTTGGCGTGAAGCGCTCGTCGACTTGCACAAGGTGACGACAGCGTTGCGAGTTGCGCGAAATGTGCCATTCGCCAAGCACAAACGGAGAAAATCGGTGACCCGCATCATCCTCAACTTTCGCATCGGCACCAAGCTCGCCATCGCGTCCGCTATCAGCGTCCTGCTCGTAGCAGCGATGATCACCGGGCAGATCATTGGAAACTCAGCGGTCCGGGCAACGTCGGAAGCCGCCGCCGCGCAGCAAACGATTGCGCGCGATGCTGCCAACGCCAGGTCCTCGATTCGCGGCATGCAGATCGGGGTGCGCGACATCCGGTTGGCGCGGACGGCCGCCGACCTGCAGAAAGCGACCGACTTCCTGTCGGATCGGCAGAAGTCGGCAACGAAATTCACCGAGCAAATGATACAGATCGCGCGATCCGCCGAAAATCGCGAACGCATGGAAAAGATGAAACCGAAGATCGGCGACTACGCGGCGCGCGCACAGGATATCGCGGCGAAACGCAAGGAGATCATTGCGCTGACGGCGGCGCACACGGCGGGCCAGCAGCTGCCAGCAGACGTGTCAGCCAAAGTCGATCAGCTGAACGACGAAGCCGTACGTATCGCGCGCGAGGTGACTCTGCCGATCGCGGCCGAACTTGAAGACGTGTCCAGCAAGATCGCCGATTTCGCGGAGCATAGCGCAGAGGCCGAGGTCGCGGCGATGCAGCAAGAAATGGCATCCGCCGAACGTCAATCAATGTTGATCGGTGTGCTGGTCGCGCTGATGCTGGTCGGCAGTTGGATATTTTCTGTGTTCACGATTGCACGGCCAACCCGCGCATTGGCGGATCGCATGCGCGAACTTGCTGAAGGCAACTTCGACGTGGTGCTACCGGGCCTCGGCCGCAAGGACGAGATCGGCGCTGTCGCGGGTTCGGTCGAAGCCTTCAAGGTCAAGGCACAGGAGAAGGCAAAGCTGGAGGCCGAAGCAAAGGCCGAGCAGGATCGCCTGATCGCGGAGCAGCGCAAGGCGGACATGCATCGCCTCGCCGGCGACTTCGAAGCTGCGGTGGGCGAGATCGTCGAGACCGTATCGTCGGCCTCGACCGAGCTCGAAGCCGCCGCCGGAACGCTCACCCACACTGCCGACGGCACCCAGCGTCTTGCCACTACGGTGGCTTCCGCGTCGGAAGAAGCGTCAGCCAGCGTGCAGTCGGTGGCGTCTGCGACCGAAGAGCTCGCGAGCTCGGTGAGCGAGATCGGCCGCCAGATCGAAAGCTCGACCCAGATCGCCCGCGAAGCGGTGCGACAGGCCGAACAGACCGACCAGCGCATCCACAAGCTCAGTCAGGCTGCGACGAAAATCGGTGACGTGCTCAACCTGATCACGACGATCGCCGAACAGACCAACCTGCTCGCGCTCAATGCCACCATCGAGGCGGCGCGAGCCGGAGAAGCCGGCCGCGGCTTTGCCGTGGTCGCCTCCGAAGTGAAGGCGCTCGCGGCCCAAACCGCGAAGGCGACCAGCGAGATCGGCGAGCAGATCACCGAGATTCAAACCACGACCGGTGAATCGGTTGCAGCGATCAAGGAGATCGGCACGACGATTGCCAACATCTCGCAAATCACCTCAACGATCGCAGCTGCGGTGGAAGAGCAGGGCGCGGCGACCAAGGAGATCGCTCGCAACGTCAGCCAGGCGGCCGAAGGCACGAGCCAGGTCGCGTCCAACATCATCGAGGTCAACCGCGGCGCCAACGAGACCGGCTCGGCATCGTCGCAGGTGCTGTCGTCGGCGCAATCGCTGTCGTCGGATTCCAACCGCCTCAAGCTCGAGGTGCGGAAATTCCTCGCAACCGTGCGGGCGGCTTAACGCGTACTCTTGCTTCGCGCCGTCTTATTTGGCGTGCCAGCGGCCGTGCACGCCGTCGAACACGCAAATGTTGGCGCCCGCGCAACTCGTGTTGCGCGGGCGCGAATATGATGCGAACGCGTTCAGCGGATTACGATGGGGTTTGCGCGCGGCCTCGCGAGCCCGCGTGACGTGAACGCGACGGGTCGTCGCGGCGACGGCCTGCGTTGGCGATGACGGCTCGCGGACGGTCGCGACGGGCAGCGGTGCTGAAGGGCGCGGCAGGACAAATTGTGCCGCGGGACCGAGCGGCTCAGGCGAGAATTCGGCATGACGCAGGTCGAGCGAAAGATAGTCGGTCGCGCGTGCGGGTACTGCCGCCGCCAAGGCGACCAGGCCGAGACCGATCAGGCGCATCAACAAGGGAACTCGCATATCCTGTAGTTAGGTCGGCGGCCAGATTGTTCAATCGCCCGGCTGTGGTTAACGGGCAATGGTTGGCTGCCTGCTGCCCCGGCGTTGCCCCGCGCCGGCCCATGATGCGATGCTGGGGTCCGTGAAAAAATGCGCGGCAACGCAGCATGGAGGCGCGACGTGACGCTGATCAAGAACGAGACCAAACAAAAACTGAAGGGCGGCGGGCTGGCCCTCGGCTTTGGCGTGCACCACCTGCGCACCTCTGCGGTCGGCATGCTGGCCGCAGCTAGCGGCCACGACTGGATTTTCATCGACATGGAGCACGGCGCATTCTCGATGCAGGAGGCGACCCAGATCTGCATCGCGGCGCTCACGACCGGCGTAACACCGATCGTCCGTGTCGCGGCCGACGCTCTCGATGAGGGGGCGCGTGCGCTCGACAATGGTGCGATGGGCATCGTCGTGCCGCACGTCGATACAAGCGCCCAGGCCGAACGCATTGCGCGGACCTACCGATATCCGCCTGAAGGCACGCGCAGCTGGGGCGGGCCGCCCGCGGCGTTTCGGTTCCAGCCGCCAAGCCACGCCGAGGCGCAGACGCTGCTCAATGAGGAGGTGCTCGTCGTCGCCATGATCGAGAGCCGCGAGGCGGTCAACAATATCGACGCGATTGCCGCGGTCGCCGGCATCGATGTGCTCCTGATCGGAACGTCCGATCTTTCGGCGGACCTGGGCGTCGCCGGGCAGATCGGGCACCCCGATGTGCAGGCTGCCTATCACGCGGTCACGGCGGCCTGCGGCAAGCACGGCAAGACGCTCGGAATGGGCGGCGTTTACGATCGCGAGTGGGCGAGCCGCTACATCAAGGAGAGCGGCGCCCGCTTCGTCCTGAGCGGCTCCGATCACACCTATCTGGTCGCCGGTGCAACGCAGCGCTCGGAGTTGCTGCGCAGCATCGTGCCCAGCAAGTGACGCCGGCGCGATTTTTCAAGCGGCAATTGCGGGAATTTCCAGTTTCCGGCCGATGAGGTTCGACCTAAGCTGCGGTTGATGTCACCGGCCTCCGCGCCATAGGGGACGACGATGAAACACGACGATCAGGTCGCGCTCGGGAAGACACTGCTCCATTATCTCGATGAGCAAACCACGGCGATGGCGGACAGCATCTACGCCAACGACGTCAGCGACTACATTTGCCCGAAACAGGCCGCGGCCGAGCAGGAACAATTCTTCCGCAACGGCCCGATCAACATCGGCCTCAGCTGCCTGCTGCCGAAGCCTGGCGACTTCATGACCCATGACGAGACCGGCGTCCCGATCCTGCTGGTGCGACGCGACGACGGTTCGCTTGGTGCGTTCCTCAATGTATGCCGGCATCGTGGTTCGCGCGTCGCGGAGGGCTGCGGCAGCGCCAAGCTTTTCACGTGCCCGTATCATGCCTGGACCTACGGCACCGATGGAAGGCTTCGCGGCCGTCCCGACGAGCGATCGTTTGCCGGCTTCGACAAGGAGACGAATGGTCTGCGTGCGCTGCCCGTCGTGGAAAAATACGGCATGATCTGGCTGGCATCGACGCCTGGAGTGACGTTCGACGTCGATGCGCTGCTCGGCGGGGCGCAACGCGACCTCGCGTCGTATCGGCTCGACACCTACCATCACTACGAGACGCGTACGCTGCGCCAGAAGCTGAACTGGAAGGTGGTCGTTGATACGTTCCTGGAAACCTATCATCTGCAATTCCTGCACACCAACACGGTGTCGCCCATCATCCATTCCAACCTGACGGCGTTCGACGCATTCGGGCCGAGCCTGCGCATGATCGCGGCGCGCCGCACCATCGACAAGCTGCGCGCGATCCCGCCCGAGCAATGGGACGTCATCCCGTTCATTGCCTGCATCTACGTGCTGTTTCCGAACACCGTGTTCATCATGCAGGGCGACCACGTCGAGACCTGGCACGTCTATCCCTGTGGCGACGGCATCAATGAAGCGACGATGCGAATATCGCTGTACACGCCGCAGCCAGCGACGACCGCCAGCGCGCGCGGACACTGGGACCGCAACTTCGATCTGTTGATGGCGACCGTCGAGAAGGAAGATTTTCCGATGGCCGAGGGCATCCAGCGCGGCTTCCATTCGCCGGCGCAGGAGGCGATCCACTTCGGCCGCAACGAGCCGGCGCTGCAGCACTTCCATCGCTCGGTGAAGCAGGCGCTCGGGATGGCGGCGGGGTAGAGACGCGGCGGTTGGTAGTCGATGGCGTCCGCCTTCGCCTTTACGGCTTCGGCGCGACAACCTTCGCTACGAGAGGCTTGCCGAGCCGTAGCTTGCGCAGCAAGCGGAGGCTGGTGGGCGCTGTAGGGATTGAACCTACGACCTCTCCCGTGTGAAGGGAACGCTCTCCCGCTGAGCTAAGCGCCCGTCGCCATCAGCGACGCGGAGCGGTTTACGAAGCGCAGGCCACGAGGTCAAGCATTAGCGCGTGGTGATCTTACGTCCGCTCATTCCCGCGAATGCGGGAATCCAAGACCACCAAGACAGTCTCAAATATTGGGCAAAAACTGGGTCTCCGCCCCCGCGGGGACGACAGTGCAGGTGGCCCCGCCGTCTCACCCCACCTGCCGCGCGCGCGAGGCTTGCGCCTGCAGGGCGCGGATGCGGTCGGCGAGCGTGCCGCGCGGCTGCGCTGAACCCGTCGCAATCGGCTCGAGCGGACGCGTTGGCGTTGCCACCGGTTCGGCGTTGGTGTTCGCCGCCTGCGCCGGCGCAAGATCCGCGCCCGCCGCTTCAGTGGCGAGAATTCTTTCGATCGGCGAGTCCGGACCTTCCAGCGTCATGGCAAGCCGCGCGACTTCGGCCGCGATGTCGTTGATGCGCTCGCGCAACACCGCATTCTCCATGCGCTCGCTCGCCCACGACGCTTCCGCCTGCTGCTGGATCGCCTGCAGCTCGCGCTGCATCTTGGCGCGCTCGTCGCGCGCCACCGTCAGCTGCTGCTCAAGCGCTGCCTTCTCGCCGCGCACGGTTTCCAGCGCGCGGCTCGGCTGCTCGCCGGCCTGCATGGCCTCCATCTGCTGGCGCAGCTGATGGTTCTCAAACCCGCGCTCGGCCAGCATCTTGCCCTGCACGGCAAGACGGTTCTCCAGTTCGTTGGCGCGGCCGCCGAGCATTTCGGCTTCCTTGGTCTGCAACAGTAATTGCTTTTCCAGATCGGCGACGCGTTGGGTCAGGCCTTCGCCACGTTCGCGTGCGGTCGCGAGCTCGCTCGTCGCCGCGACCGATTTACCCTGATGCATCTCGAGGTTCTGCCGCGCCAGCGCCAGCGACTGCTCGGCTTCACCGACGCGCTGCTGCAGTTGCGCGATCTGCGTGGTGACCGTCGTCAGCTCGGCCTGGCGGCTTTCCGCGGCGAGCGAGCTTTCGGAGAGCTGATGTTCGAGCCGTGAGAGCTCGCCCCTCTTGTCCGACAGGTCGGTCTCGGCCTCGCGCAACAACTGGGTCTTGGCGGTGAATTCTTCTTCAGTGGCGCGCAGCTGCTCCTTCATCGCCTTCTCGCGCGCTTCGAGCGAGAAGATCGCGGCGTTCTTTTCACCGAGCTCGAACTTCAGGCGATTGATCGAATCCGATTTCTTGCCGAGCTCGGCGAGCTGGCTCGTCGTCTTCACCTTGAGCTGCTCGACGCTCATCTCGAGCCGGCGCGCCGACATCGCGAATTCCGCGCGCAACTGATCCTTGTCAGCCTGGATCTCCGCCATCGACAGCGGGGTCGCAGCCTCCAGCCGCTTCGTGGTCAGCCGCACCGCGCGATTGTGGACGAGCGGGACGATGGCCAGACCAAGAAGTGTCGAGACCAGAAAACCGATCGCGAAATACATGATCGGCTCGACCATGGATGGAACTCCGTCAACGGACTAACGCTTTGGTTACCATGCCATAGTCGAGCGAGCCGACGCCAGTCTGACGCCCGGTTAACCTAAATTTCGATGCTTGAATTGTGCGAATGCAAGCTGTGCGGCCATTCATCTTTCCACAGGGCAAGGGAACAGTCGGCTGTGTGCCTGGGCGCGGTCAGAACGGATTCCAGGTCGCCGAGTTCGTGAACTTCAAGTAGCCGATATTGGCACCGATCCGCAAACCGACGCCGGCCCGGATCGGCACCACGACGATGTCGTTGGCGGTCAGGGCGGTCATGCCGAAGCCGCCGATGATGTAGGCTGAGCCTTCGACGCCCGCGAAGCGCTGGTAGATCGCACGCGTTGCGGGGAGGTTGTAGATCAGCATCATGGTGCGGGAACCGGCGCCGCCCCAGTCGAAGCCCACTGAGGGGCCTTGCCAGTAGACGCGCAGATCCCCGGCATTCTTGGTGTAGAGCGTGCCTTCGCCATAGCGCAGCCCGGCGACGAAGGCGCCGCCGCCTTCCTCGCCCAGCACGTAGCCATTGGGCAGGCCCCAGTTGCTCACCGCCCTTTCGATGACCGAGGCCAAGCCTCTGGAAACGTTGCCGAAGAAGCGGTGGCCGGCGTTGACGAGTTCGTCGGGGCCATAGGTCGAATTCGGGTCGCGCTGCGCCTGAGCCATGGCCGGCAACGAGCCTGCGATCAGGCAAACGAACGCAAGCGCGACCAGGCGCGAAGCGAGCTTCATCGAAAATCCCCTCCGTATTCGGATCGAGCGCATGTCCCGGAACGGCTCCGAGAACGGCATGCACAAAACTCAAGGGTCGCTTAACGCGGTCCTTACGGCGTCGCCCTAAGGTCCTTCAGGCACTCCGAATCGAGCTTTTATTGTGGGCAACTATGACGTTATGGCGGCAGGATTGGAATGGCGGGCTTGGGCGGCGGCCCGACCTGTTTGCCGTGGCCGCGGCTGTCGCCCTGGCTTGTCTCGGCGCCGCGCCGGCATGGGCCCAGGCCACAACCGAGCGCGTCATCACCAACCGCGTCAGTGGTTACGCCATCTCGGGCTATGACCCGGTCGCCTATTTCGTCGATGGCAACGCGGCGGTGGGCCGTGGCGACTATGAGTTCGTCTACGACCGGGCGGTCTGGCGGTTCCAAAACGAGGGCAACCTGAACGCATTCCGGCTGCACCCCGAAATTTATGAGCCAATGTTTGGCGGCTATGATCCGGTCACGGTGGCGCAGGGCAAGGTAGTCGAGGGACGACCGCAGATTTTTGCCGTCGTTGGCTCGCAGCTGGTTTTGTTCTCGAGCATCGAGAATCGCGACACGCTCTTGAAGGCTCCGCGCGACTGGCTCGCGACCGCTTCCCGGCGCTGGCCCGCGCTCAGACACGAACTGGCGCAGTAATCCTTAATCCTGCGTAATCCTGCATATGTCCTTTTTGGAAATCCGGTAGCCACCCATCGGGCGGGGCATGCGTTAGGAGATGAGACTCGGATCGCCCCAGGCGATCAGCTCGGGCACGATAAGGCTCGCCGGATCACCGCCGAAATGAAGTGGGCGGCCCTTGCTGTCGGTGACCTTGCCGCCGGCGGCCTCCAGCACCGCATGGCCCGCTGCGATATCCCATTCCGACATCGGCGCCAGGCGCGGGTAGATATCCGCCGAACCTTCGGCGACCCGGCAGAACTTTAGCGCCGAGCCGATTGGTTTGCGCACCGCGCCGGGCCGGCTCTTGATGAAGGCCTCGCTGCGGCTGTCGATGTGGGAGCGGCTGACTGCGGCGATCCAGTCTCGCTCGGGGCAGCGCCGCGTGTGAATTTTCGTCGCGCTGCCGGCAACGATCCGGCCGTCTCTCGAAATCGCAAGGCGCTCGGCGCCCGCACCAACGACGCCGCGCCAGAGCAGGCCGAGAGCGGGCGCGCCGACCAAGCCAAGCAGCGGCCTGCCGGCGCTCACCAGCGCAACGTTGACGGTGTAATCGTCAAAGCCTGCGATGAACTCCTTGGTGCCGTCGATCGGATCGACAATGAAGAAGTTTGCGCCGTCGGCCGCTGCCGCACTGTCGACGCGTTCCTCGGAGATCACGGACAACTCCGGCGCAAGCCGTGCCAGCCCATCGGCGATCACGCGGTCGGCGGCGAGATCGGCCCGCGTCAGCGGCGAGCCGTCGTCCTTGTCTTCGAGCCGTGCGCTGGAGCGATCGATTGCAAGCACCGCGGCCGAAGCCTCTGCGACGACGTCGCTGAGCGGCGCAAGCAAGCCAAGCGCGGTGTCGATATCGATCGGTTGCATCACGCCGCGCCTGTCATTCCTCGTGTTCCGGCGAGCCCTACCTTTTCATGGCAGGTCCCGAGCTCGGTAGCGAACGTCAATTCGCCGAACTAATGTATCAAGCACATGTCGTGATTTGTTCACCAGCTCAAAGCTGGCAGGAAACGTTTCAGGAAAGGCTCAAGATGTCTGCTTCGTCGGCCACCGAAATCGGTTCACGTCCCGCCCTTCCGGACCAGCTCGAACTCGCCGCGCTCTTGTGTTCCAGGGTGTGCCACGACCTGATCAGCCCGGTTGGCGCCATCGTCAACGGGCTTGAGGTCCTGGACGACGCCAAGAACTCGGACGACCGCGAATTTGCGCTGAACCTGATCAGGAAGAGCGCGAGGAGCGCGTCCGCCAAGCTGCAGTTTTGCCGGCTCGCGTTTGGTGCGGCCGGTTCCGCCGGCGCCCAGATCGACACCGGCGATGCCGAAACCATGGCGCGCGGTTTTCTCGAAGACGACAAGACCAGGCTGACTTGGAACCTGCCGCGCACGCTGCAGCCGAAGAACCGCGTCAAACTGCTCCTCAATATGTTGATCCTGGCGCAACAGGCGATCCCGCGCGGCGGCACGCTGACGGTCGATGCAACAGGCGAGGGCGACAAGGCTGGCATCAAGGTCCGCGCCGGCGGCCTCAATGCGCGGGTGCCGCAGAACCTCGCCGATCTGCTGGCCGGCAATCATCAAGGCACGATCGACGCGCACGCTGTGCAGCCGCATTACACGCGCCTGCTGGCGCAAGCCTGCGGACTGCGCGCCACGATGGCGGGCAACAGCGAAGCGGTCGAAGTGACCGCCGCTTGAGCCGGCGTCGTTCTTATATCTTATAATAGACAGCCGACGTTCCGATCGTCGCGTGTCGCGCGCACCAGGCGACGCGCCGCCGATGCGGCGCATTTTCATAAAAACGATGTCGATTTCTTCAGCTTTTTCCTGAGCGGCGCCTTTACGTTTCGTTAACCGTCTATGTCGCGAACAACGCGAATGAATCTGAGCCATCCCTTTGGCCGACGGCATCTTTTCATGTCTGCTCAACCAAAAATAAAGGCTTTCCCGACAGACTGGCCCAATACCAGAAGGCGGTGCTCTCGGCGCACACCTTCATCTGCAGGGGCCAGTTTTCATGGACGATCTTCTTCGAGAATTTTTGACCGAGACTAACGAAAGCCTCGACCTGGTTGACGTCCAGCTCGTCAAGTTCGAGCAAGATCCGAACAACGCCAAGATTCTCGACAACATTTTCCGCCTGGTGCACACCATCAAGGGCACCTGCGGCTTCTTGGGATTACCCCGCCTCGAAGCGCTGGCGCATGCCGCCGAGACGCTGATGGGCCGTTTCCGCGATGGCAAGGCGGTGACCGGTGAAGCGGTCTCGCTGATTCTCGCCACCATCGATCGGCTGAAGGAAATCCTCGACGAACTCGAGAAGACCGAAGGCGAGCCGGAGGGCAGCGACCGCGACCTGATCGACGAGCTCGAGCGCATGGTCGAGCAAAGCGGGTCCGAGGCGGCGGCGCCCGAACCGCCACCGCTCGCCCCGAAGCCGCAAGAACAAGCCGAAATGACCGAAGGCACGTTGGTGCCACAGACCCTGGAGCGCACCCTTCGCCCCGGCGAAGTGTCGCTCGATGAACTGGAGCGCGCGTTCCGCGAGACCCCAATGGACTCTGAAGCACCGGCGGCCAAGGCCGCGCTGGCCGCCAAAGCCGCGGCCCCCGCGGCAAAACCCGCCGTTGCGAAGAAATCCGTCATCGAGATGGACGTCGTGACCAACGACGCCGACAAGATCGCCAACCAGTCGATCCGCGTCAACGTCGATACCCTCGAACATCTGATGACGATGGTCTCGGAGCTGGTGCTGACCCGCAACCAGCTGCTCGAGATCGTGCGCCGCCACGAGGACAGTGAATTCAAGGTACCGCTGCAGCGGCTCTCCAACGTCACCGCCGAGCTGCAGGAAGGAGTCATGAAGACCCGGATGCAGCCGATCGGCAACGCCTGGCAGAAGCTGCCGCGCATCGTGCGCGATCTGTCGAGCGAACTCGGCAAGCAGATCGAGCTCGAGATGCACGGCGCCGACACCGAGCTCGACCGCCAGGTGCTCGACCTGATCAAGGATCCGCTCACCCATATGGTACGCAACTCGGCCGACCACGGCCTCGAGATGCCGGCCGACCGCGTCGGGGCCGGCAAGCCGGAGGTCGGTACCATCCGTCTCTCCGCCTATCACGAAGGCGGCCACATCCTGATCTCCATCGCCGACGACGGCCGCGGCCTCAATACCGAGCGCATCAAGCAGAAGGTGGTCGAGAACGGGCTCGCTACCGAGCCCGACGTCGAGAAGATGACGGAAGCGCAGATCCACAAGTTCATCTTCGCGCCCGGCTTCTCGACCGCCGCCAAGGTCACCAACGTCTCAGGCCGCGGCGTCGGCATGGACGTGGTGCGCACCAACATCGATCAGATCGGCGGCACCATCGACGTCAAGTCGGTGCCGGGTGAGGGCTCGAGCTTTACCATCAAGATCCCGTTGACGCTGGCGATCGTTTCCGCGCTGATCGTGGAAGCGGCCGGCGACCGCTTCGCCATTCCACAGCTGTCGGTGGTCGAGCTGGTGCGCGCCCGCGCCAACTCCGATCACCGCATCGAGCGCATCAAGGACACTCCCGTCCTTCGTCTGCGCAACAAGCTGCTGCCGCTGATCCACCTGAAGAAGCTGCTCAGGATCGACGGCGGCGCCGAGATCGAGGCCGAGAATGGCTTCATCGTCGTGACGCAAGTCGGCAGCCAGACCTTTGGCATCGTGGTCGACGGCGTGTTCCACACCGAGGAAATCGTCGTCAAGCCGATGTCGAGCAAGCTGCGCCACATCTCGATGTTCTCCGGCAACACCATTCTCGGTGACGGCTCGGTGATTATGATCATCGATCCCAACGGCATCGTGTCGTCGATCGGCACCGCGGGTGCCGTTCAGCGCGACATTGCCGATGAGAATGACTCGACGCGCGGTGCGTCGGCCGACCAGCTCACCTCGCTGCTCGTGTTCCGCGCCGGCTCGCGAGAGCCGAAGGCGGTACCGCTGTCGCTGGTCACGCGCCTCGAAGAGCTCGACGCCACCAAGATCGAGTTGTCGAACGGCCGCCACATGATCCAGTACCGCGAGCAGCTGATGCCGCTGGTCGAGATCGAGGGCGCCAAGGTCCGCGACCAGGGCTCGCAGCCTATCCTGGTGTTTGCCGACGACGGCCGCTCGATGGGTCTCGTGGTCGACGAGATCATCGACATCGTCGAGGAACGCCTCAATATCGAGGTGTCGAGCAACAACGAGGGCATCCTTGGTTCAGCCGTGATCAAGGGCCAGGCCACCGAAGTGATCGATGTCGGGCATTTCCTGCCGATGGCGTTCGCCGACTGGTTCCGCCGCAAGGAGATGCGGCCGTCAGCGCAGTCGCAGGCGATCCTCCTGGTCGACGATAGCGCCTTCTTCCGCAACATGCTGGCGCCCGTGCTCAAGGCGGCCGGCTATCGCGTCGCGCTCGCAACCAACGCCAAGGAAGCCCTCGAAGCACTGCGCGGCGGTGCTGGCTTCGACTGCATCCTGACCGACATCGAGATGCCCGAGATGAACGGCTTCGAGTTCGCCGAGGCAATCCGCGCCGAT
The DNA here is from genome assembly GCA_963763485.1 of uncultured Alphaproteobacteria bacterium. GTDB lineage: Bacteria > Pseudomonadota > Alphaproteobacteria > Rhizobiales > Xanthobacteraceae > CAWCKS01. Next base: position 777,860 of record CAVXOW010000007.1, read on the forward strand.
CAGCGCTTCAAGACCATGCCAATCATCGCGCTGTCGTCGATGGTCTCGCCAGCGGCGATCGAGCGCGGCCGCCACGCGGGCTTCGACGACTACGTCGCCAAGTTCGATCGGCCGGGATTGATTGCCGCGCTGAAAGAGCAGACCACCGAAATGCACCGCGCCGCGGCCGCCTAAGGGGAAACGACAATGACCGCACAAGCGATGAGCGCGACCGGCAACATCACCGAATACGTCACGACGATGATCGGCGGCCAGCTGTTTGGCCTCCCGATCGCCCGGGTGCAGGACGTCTTCATGCCGGAGCGGATGACCCGCGTGCCGCTCGCGGGCGGAGACGTCGCCGGGGTGCTGAACCTGCGCGGCCGTATCGTCACCGCGATCGACATGCGCTCGCGGCTCGGACTGCCGAAGCGCGAGGATGACCGTCCGTCGATGGCAGTCGGTGTCGACCTGCGCGGCGAATCCTACGGGCTCCTGATCGATTCGATTGGCGAGGTGCTCAAGCTGGCCGACGACGGCCGCGAGGAGAACCCTGTCAACCTGGACTCGCGCATGGCCAAGATCAGCGGCGGTGTGCACCGGCTCGACGGCCACCTGATGGTGGTGCTCGACGTCGACCGGATTCTCGAAATGTCGTCGGAAGCGATGGCGGCGTGAAGCTGCGTGGCGTTCGGCGCAAAGGTTGGGGAAACGGCCAAAAGGCCGGCAAGGGACTAGCGTAGAATTGGAGTTAAGCGATGAAAACCTGCTTGGTAGTCGATGATTCGAGCGTGATCCGCAAGGTCGCGCGCCGGATCCTTGAAGGGCTCGATTTCCAGATCACCGAAGCCGAAGACGGCGAGAAGGCGCTCGAAGCCTGCAAGCGTGAACTGCCGGATGCCGTGCTGCTCGACTGGAACATGCCGGTCATGGACGGCTACGACTTCCTGCGCAACCTGCGCCGGATGCCCGGCGGTGACAGGCCGAAGGTCGTGTTCTGCACGACCGAGAACGACGTTGCGCACATCGCGCGCGCGCTCCATGCCGGCGCCAACGAGTACATCATGAAGCCGTTCGATAAGGACATCGTCACGGCGAAGTTCCACGAAGTCGGGTTGATCTGACCCGAGGCCGGTCTGAGGGGCGCGCCGTCGCGGCCCAAGTAGCGTAGCGTTGCGTTTGTTTTGGTGAGTAATGAGTGTCGTTGCAGGAGCGCTCGCTAGCGCGCCGGTCAAGAAGAACGATCCGATCCGCGTCATGGTGGTGGACGACTCTGCCGTCATTCGCGGGCTGATTTCGCGCTGGATCGAGGCCGAGCCCGACCTCACTGTGGCTGCTTCGCTGCGGACCGGACGCGACGCCGTCAATCAACTTGAGCGCATCGATCCCGACGTCGCCGTGCTCGATATCGAGATGCCCGACCTCGACGGCATTTCTGCGCTGCCGCTGCTGCTGGCGAAGAAGCGCAACCTCATCATCATCATGGCGTCGACGCTGACGCGGCGGAATGCCGAGGTCAGCCTGAAGGCGCTCTCGCTTGGCGCCTCCGACTATATCCCGAAGCCCGAGACCACCCGCGAACTCGGCAGCGCGGATGCTTTCCGCCACGACCTCGTGCAGAAGATCCGCCACCTCGGCGCGCGCGTCCGCCGCACGGCGAAGACGGTTGCGGCGCCGCCGCTCGCGCCTGGTCACGAGCGCGCGCGCGAAAGCCACGCGGCGGTCACGACCGCGCCGCACGTTGCAGCCCACACCCCTGTAACAACGCGGACGCTGACTCATGCGGCGCCGCGCGTGCTGCTGGTCGGGTCATCAACCGGCGGTCCGCAGGCGCTGATGACCCTGGTCGGCGGCATCGGCAAGATCATCGACAACTACCCCGTGCTGATCACCCAGCACATGCCGCCGACATTCACGACCATTCTCGCCGAGCATCTCGCCCGCACCAGCCGACGCACCGCCACCGAAGGCGTCGATGGTGAGCTCGTCAAGGCCGGCCGCATCTATCTCGCGCCCGGCGGCAAACACATGCGGGTCGCGCGCCGTGGCACCGACATCGTGATCGCGCTCGACGACGGACCCGCCGTCAATTTCTGCAAGCCGGCGGTCGATCCCCTGTTCCAGTCGGCGATCGAGGTCTGGCAGAGCGGCGTCATGGCCGTCGTGCTGACCGGCATGGGGTCCGACGGCATGCGCGGCGGCAAGGATATCGTCGCCGCCGGCGGCAATGTCATCGCGCAGGATGAAGCGACCAGCGTGGTCTGGGGCATGCCCGGTGCCGTTGCGCACGCCGGCATCTGCGCGTCGGTTTTGCCGCTCGACCAGATAGCCCCAAAACTAATGCGCGTATTTTCTGGAGATCGTTCGTGACGCCGGCGGATTACGAATACCTGCAGAAGCTTCTCAAGGATCGCTCGGGTCTGATCCTGTCGGCTGACAAGCGCTATCTGGTGGAGAGCCGGCTGATCCCGCTGGCGCGCCGGGGCGGCGTCGCGGGCATCACCGAACTCGTGCAGAAGATGAAGAGCGGCGCCGAGCCGCTGATCGTCAGCGTGGTCGAGGCAATGACCACGAACGAGACCTTCTTTTTCCGTGACAAGGTGCCATTCGACCATTTCAGCCAGACCATCATGCCGACGCTGCTCGAGGCGCGGAAAACGCGTCGCTCGATCCGCATCTGGTGCGCCGCGTGTTCGACCGGCCAGGAGCCGTACTCGCTCGCGATGATGCTGAAGGAGATGGGCGGAACGCTCGCTGGCTGGCGCACCGAGATTATCGCCACCGACCTCTCCCAGGAGGTGCTGGAAAAATCAAAAGCCGGAATCTTCAGCCAGTTCGAAGTCCAGCGCGGCCTCCCGATCCAGATGCTGGTGAGGTATTTTTCGCAGGTGAACGAGCTCTGGCAGATCTCCGCCGAGATCCGCAGCATGGTGCAGTTCAAGCAGCTCAACCTGCTGCAGGATTTTTCGCACCTTGGCACCTTTGACGTGATCTTCTGTCGCAACGTGCTGATCTACTTCGACCTCGAGGCCAAGATCGACGTGCTTGACCGGCTCGCACGCGTCATCGAGCCGGACGGCTTTCTTACCCTTGGTGCGGCGGAAACCGTGGTCGGCGTCACCAACAGTTTTGCCCCGCATCCGGACCGCCGCGGCCTCTATCGTCCTGCAAACGTGCCAAGCATGCGCTCGCCGGCGCTTGCGCCGGCTGCGGGTGGCGTGTTGCGCATGGTGCAGGCGGCGCGCTGAGCAGCCTTCGCACGTCGCGATAGAGGTCGCCGAGTGGGCAAAGCGAAAACGGGTCCGCCTTCTTGCGCCGAGCACTGACTTCGAAACTTACCGTCCGTCGAGACGCGACCATAGCTGTTTGCACGACGGCGCCGCTTCATCGCCTGTCGTCGTTGCCTCAAGGCGCGCTCCGAAAACAAAAACCCCGCCATTTGCGGCGGGGTCAGTCTGGGAGGAGAAGCCCTGCGTCGGGCTTCGGGAAAACCTCGAGAAATCTCAGGCGGGAATGCGATCTTCTTCCTCGTGCGGCTCGCGCAGTACGTAGCCGCGACCCCACACCGTCTCGATGAAGTTTCGGCCTTCGGAGGCGTTGGCGAGCTTCTTGCGCAGCTTGCAGATGAAGACGTCGATGATCTTGAGCTCCGGCTCGTCCATGCCGCCGTAGAGATGGTTTAAGAACATCTCCTTGGTCAGCGTGGTGCCCTTGCGGAGCGAGAGCAGCTCGAGCATCTGGTACTCCTTGCCGGTCAGATGCACGCGCTGGCCGGTGACTTCTACCGTCTTGGTGTCGAGATTGACGACGAGATCGCCCGTCTGGATGACCGACTGGGCGTGCCCCTTGGACCGGCGCACGATGGCGTGGATGCGGGCCACCAACTCATCCTTGTGGAAGGGCTTGGTCATGTAGTCGTCGGCGCCGACGCCGAGGCCCTTGACCTTGTCCTCGATGCCGGCGAGGCCGGAGAGGATCAGAATGGGGGTCTTGATCTTCGAGACGCGCAGCTGCTTGAGCACGTCGTAGCCGGACATATCCGGCAGATTGAGATCGAGAAGAATAATGTCGTAGTCGTAGAGTTTCCCGAGGTCGACGCCTTCTTCGCCAAGATCGGTCGTGTAGACGTTGAAGCTCTCGGATTTGAGCATCAACTCGATCGACTGCGCGGTGGCGCTGTCATCTTCAATCAGCAATACGCGCATGCCAGTCCCCTCTAATCGCCGCTCCGGGCGTCAGGTCGGCGCGCCAAACGGGGCGCGGGATAAACGCCTTAAAGCAACTGATTCGGACCCTGACCCGACATGGTTAACAAAACCTGATTCCTATACGCAAGATACCCGGGTGCAATTTTTGTCGAATCGACCTAAGCTCTTGCCTGAAAAGCGGCTTTTGTAACCACGAGCGTTCAAGTTCCACTTTAAGAGCCAGATTTAACCAACTCTCACAACTCGACCTTCTTTCTGAGGGCACAAGTCGTCAGTCACTCAAAGACAGTGACGCAATGATTAATGATGCGGGTAAATACGACGTTAATGGTGCGGCGATGTGGTCCGAAAACGTTAGGTTTTCGCGATGAAGGCGCTCGCTGAGCAAATCGGCGATATCGACGGCGTCAACATTTATGGCCGCGTTGTCGGTGTGCGCGGCCTGATGGTCGAGGTTGCTGGACCCATTCACGCGATGTCAGTCGGCGCTCGCGTCGTCATTGAAACCGGCGTTGGGCGCTTCATCCCGTGCGAGGTCGTCGGCTTTGCTGGTGAAAACGCGGTGCTGATGCCGTTCGGCGGGCTCGAGGGGGTGCGCCGCGGCTGCCGCGCCGTCATTGCCAATGCCGCCTGTCAAATTCGGCCAAGCGCCGCCTGGCTCGGCCGCGTCCTCAACGCCATGGGCGAGCCGATCGACGGCAAGGGCCCATTGCCGCAAGGGCCTTCGCCGATGCCGTTTCGCAATGCGCCGCCGCCGGCCCATGCGCGCCGCCGCGTCGGTCCGGCGCTCGATCTCGGGGTGCGCGCGCTCAACACCTTCCTGACCTGCTGTCGCGGCCAGCGGCTCGGCATCTTCGCCGGTTCCGGCGTCGGCAAGTCCGTGCTGCTGTCGATGCTCGCCCGCAACGTCGATGCCGACGTCTCGGTGATCGGCCTCGTCGGCGAGCGCGGCCGCGAGGTGCAGGAATTCCTGCAGGACGATCTCGGCGACGAAGGTCTTGCGCGCTCCGTCGTCGTGGTCGCGACGTCGGACGAGCCTGCGTTGATGCGGCGGCAGGCGGCTTTCCTCACGCTGGCGATCGCCGAGTATTTCCGCGACGAGGACAAGGACGTGCTGGTGCTGATGGACTCGGTGACGCGCTTTGCGATGGCGCAGCGCGAAATCGGGCTGTCGGCCGGCGAGCCGCCGACCGCGAAGGGTTATACGCCGACCGTCTTCACCGAACTGCCGAAGCTGCTCGAGCGCGCCGGGCCCGGGATGGGCGAGGGCACCATCACCGGCATCTTCACCGTGCTGGTCGACGGCGATGACCACAACGAGCCGGTGGCGGACGCGGTACGCGGCATCCTCGATGGCCACATCGTCATGGAGCGGGCGATCGCCGAGCGCGGCCGCTATCCGGCGATCAACGTGCTGAAGTCGGTGTCGCGGACCATGCCGAAATCGGCCAATCCGGACTACCTGCCGGTGCTGATGCGGGCGCGGCAGGTGATGGCGACCTATGCCGACATGGAGGAGTTGATCCGGCTTGGCGCCTATCGGCCGGGTTCCAGCAAGGAGGTCGACGAGGCGATCCGCCTGCACGGCCCGCTGGAGGATTTCCTGCGCCAGGCCAAGGACGAGGCCACCGGATTATTGGCCGGATACCAACAACTTGAGCAGATCGTCGCGACCTTGGAAACGGAAAGCTAACTTTGCTCAGCCATCATCCCTACCGCTTTATTGTGAGTTCGCCGGCGGGGTCCTGTTTTGGGGGGCGCTGGCGTTGTCCCGCCTGTCAGGGACTTCTGGGGAGTACGAGTCGATGAAGTCACGGGAAACGCTTATCCGCCTGAAGAAATTCCAGGTCGACGAGAAGCGCCGCCGGGTCGCCCAGATCGAGGGCATGATCGCCGAATTCCAGCGCATGTCCACCGATCTCGAGCGCGAGATCCAGACCGAGCAGGAGCGTGCCGGAATCAACGATCCGACCCACTTCGCCTATCCGACCTATGCCAAGGCCGCGATCCAGCGGCGCGAGAACCTCAATCGCTCGACCGACGAGTTGCGCGGTCAGCTCGAGGAAGCCCGCGGGCACCTCGCCGACGCCTTCGAGGACCTGAAGAAGGTCGAGATGCTCGACGAGCGTGACCAGGCGCGCGAGCGCGCCGAGGAGAACGCGCGCGACCAGGCCGACATGGATTCGATCGGCTTGATGCGCTCCCGCGTCGCGGTGGCCTGACGCGCTCGTCAGGTCTAGCTGCTTCAACAATCTGGTGAAAACGCCCGGGGCGGTGGTCGCTCCGGGCGTTTTGCGCGTCTTGTGGCTCCCGGAAGGCGCAAGGTATGGTACGAAAAATCCACTGCCGCCAGCCGCCGCAAGCTTGAGGGGGAGACGTGGTGCCAGGCACGCGACCGGTTCCACGGCATGGGGACGACTGAATGCTGACGCCGACTGAACTGGTCTGGCTGATCGCCGCGGTGGCCAAGGGCGACGAGCCGGCCTTCGAACGCCTTTACGCCGCCACCCGGGCGAAACTGTTCGGCGTCGTGCTGCGTATCTTGCGCCGACAGGATCTCGCGGAAGAGGTGATCCAGGAGTGCTACGTCAAGATCTGGAGTAACGCCGGGCAGTTCAATCCGTCGCTGGCATCGCCCATCACGTGGATGGTGTCGATCGCGCGCAACCGCGCCATCGACCTGATGCGCAAGCGCGGCGAAGTGTCGATCGAGGAGGAGCCGGACGCGATGGAGGTCGCCGCCGACAATCCCGATCCGCTGGCGCGGCGGGAAATGAACGATGAGTTGAAGCGGCTGCTCGGATGCGTGGGCAAGCTCGAGCCGGAGCGGCAACGCCTGGTTCTGCTCGCCTACTACAACGGCTGGAGCCGCGAGCAGCTGGCGGAGAAGTTCAATACGCCGGTCAACACGGTGAAAACCTGGTTGCGGCGGAGCATGCTGGAAATTCGTGAGTGCCTCGGATTGACGTAATATGAGTAATGGCCTGACGTGAAGGTCGACGAAGCAACAGATGATCGAGAACGAAGACCATATTGTGCTGGCCGCCGAATACGTCCTCGGGACGCTTGACGGCGACGAGCGCACGCAGGTCGAGACGATGATGAACGTCGACGAGGATTTTCAAGGCGCTGGTCGAGTCCTGGGAGCGTCGTCTCGGCGAACTGCATGCGATGGTCGCGGCCGTCGAGCCGCCGGAGCATGTGTGGGGCAAGATTCGCGGTGCGGTGTCCGCGATTGCGCCGAGCGCGGCATTTCGTCTGCCCGAACTGTCGACGCCGCCGTCGATCGCGCCCATCGTGCTGCACTCAATCGAAGTGCCGAGCGCCGACGTCACCATGCTGTCGTCGCGGGCGCGGCGCTGGCGCGGCATTGCGCAAGGCGTGACCGCGCTTGCGGCTTGCCTCGTCGCGTTGATCAGCGTGCAGACTTATCGGCCCGACCTGTTGCCGGAAGGGATGCGGCCGAAGGCTCCGGCTGTCGCGCCGGCGCGGCCGCTGGTTGCCGTGCTGTCGCGCGATGGCGGTCCGCCGGCGTTCGTCATGACCGTCGATGTTGCGTCGAAAACCTTCACGGTGCGGCGCGCCGGCGTCGATCCGGAAGGCACCAAGAGCTACGAGCTCTGGATGGTGTCCGACAAGTTCACGCAGCCGCGTTCGCTCGGCATCATCGGCAAGACCGACTTCACCGCCAAGGCGCAGCTCGCCTCCTACGACCAGGACACCGTCGACAACGCGACCTACGCGATCACGCTGGAGCCGCAGGGCGGCTCGCCGACCGGGCTGCCGACCTCGGCGCCGATTTTTGCGGGCAAGCTGATCGAGATCATGCCGCAGCCGCAGCCGAGACGCGCGGTAGCCTCGCGCACCACCGGTGCCGCGCAAGGCGTTGATCGCAGCAAAGAATTTTCGATTTTTGGTGGGTTTTGGCCGCGCGCGGGTGAGAGTGATTTTCGGCTGGGGGTGGTCGGCGGAAAACGGACGCGTGTTCAGAATATTAGGTGAAGCTTCGGCGCACTTTTTATTACACTAGATTGAACAATCACTAGATGCAACTCTAGATTATTGCTTCGGCGAATATTCGTCGACGGATATTCGTCCGCGGATAATTGCCTGATGGGGCCGCTGAGAGCGGTTATGAACTCTCCTCGTCATTCCCCGCGCAAACGCGCCGCGTTTGCGCTGAGGGCGCGAGCCAACGGGTCCGCGCGAAGCGCGGCCCGATGACAGGCTCCGCGAGCGAGCCCGGAATCCATAACCACGCGCGCGCTTGCGGCTTGCCGCATTCGCGCAATTTAGATGCGCGAGTGGCCCAAGGGCCACGCGCGAGGCGTATGGATTCGGGCCTGGCCTTTCGGGCCATCCCGGAATGACGCGAGAGGAAATGCATCGCCCCGCAAAAAGAAACGCCCCTTGGGGAGAGGGGCGTTTCCGTAGAGTCACTTGGGTACTTGGGGGTCGCTTATTAGCCCGAACGTTCCCTGGGGACGGGGAGCGCGCCGGGATCTCGTTATCGCACCATCGTCTGACCCGACGTGGTGACCATGACCGGCTTGCCGGCCTTGATGACTTGCACGCGCTCGGTCTGGGCATACTGGTCGCCCGTATTGACCCGCGCGGAAATTCCAATTCCAGCGACCGCAGTTGCTGCAAGCAACGCGACTGCGACGATCTTCAAATGCGTCGCGCGGTCGGCAGTATAAAATGTATGGTTCATTTCGGCCTCCGCTGCTCTTCGCTGCGCACAAGGTTGTTCTTGTGAACTCGCCGCTCAGGCAGCTTGGTTCAAAGCAAAGCTATGGAGGGGGCCCGCCGTTCCAAATAGGCGATCACAAGGCCGTGAATAGACGTGAAAAGGCGTGTTCCGGGCTTGCCTGTGACATTTGCGGAATCAGTGGGAACCGGCGTTCGTGCGCTCCCTCCCCCCTTGTGGGGGAGGGTTGGGGAGGGGGGGTGGTTGCGAGTGAACGAGGCCTTCGTCCCTCACTACGACCCCCACCCCTAACCCTCCCCCACAAGGGGGAGGGGAACAGCAAACGCAGCCGCGTCAATTCCGTTCAATGCTCACAGTCCTCAAATACTTCCCACCGTCTTCAGCCGCGCCCGCGGGTGGATTTCGGACTGCGACATCACAGCGGTCTGGGCCCGGAAGCGCTCGACCAGGGAGCGGACGAACGGGCGGATCGAGGCCGAGGTCACCAGCACCGGGTTCTCGCCTTCGCGGGCGGCCTGCTCGAAGCGGTCGCGCACCAGGTTGATGAATTCCGAGAGCTTTGACGGCTGCATCGCGAGATTGCGGTCGTCGCCGGTGCCGATGATCAATTCCGCGAACGACTGCTCCCACTTCGCCGACAGCGCGATCAGCGGCAGGTAGCCGTTGAGCGAGGTGTTTTGCGCGCAGATTTGCCGGGCGAGGCGGGCGCGGACGTGCTCGACGATGGTGGCGGGGTTGCGCGTGAACGCGACCGCGTCGGCAATGCCCTCGAGGATGGTCGAGAGGTCGCGCACCGAGATGCGCTCGGCGAGCAGGAGCTGCAGCACGCGCTGGATGCCGGAGGCGGTGATCTGCGCCGGCACGATATCCTTGACCAGCTCGGACTGCTCCTTCGGCAGCTCCTTCAGGAGCTTCTGCACCTCGCCGTAGGACAACAGCTCCGACATGTTGTTCTTCAGGAGCTCGGTGAGGTGGGTCGACAGCACGGTTGCGGCGTCGACCACGGTGTAGCCCTTGAGCGAGGCCTCTTCCTTCAGCCCGGCATCGACCCAGGTCGCGGGCAGGCCGAAGGTCGGCTCGGTGGTGTGGATGCCGGGCACCGAAACCTGGCCGCCGGCCGGGTCCATCACCATGTAATTCGCCGGCCAGATCCGTCCCGTGCCGGCATCGACCTCCTTGATCTTGATGACGTAGGTGTTGGCCTCGAGCTGCACGTTGTCGAGGATGCGCACCGCCGGCATCACGAATCCCATCTCGATCGCCAGCGAGCGGCGCAGCGCCTTGATCTGCTCGGTCAGGCGATCGGTGCCGTCGGGGCCGTTGACCAGCGGCAACAGCGCGTAGCCGAGCTCGATCTTGAGATCGTCCATCTTCAGCGCGCTCGAGATCGGCTCTTCGGTCGGCGCGGCGGCGCCGCCGGCGGCGGGCGCATCGCTCGCGGCCAGCGCCTCGGCGGCCTTCGCGGCCTTCCCCCTGTTCGATTTCCAGGCGAAGAACGCGGCGCCACCGCCGAGCGCAAGGAACGGCAAGGTCGGAATCCCCGGCAGCATCGCCATGATGATCATCACCGCCGCCGACATGCCGAGTGCGCGCGGATAGCCGGACAGTTGCCCGAGCAGCGCCTTGTCGGCGGCGCCGCTGACGCCGGCCTTCGACACCAGAAGGCCCGCCGCGGTCGACACGATCAGCGCCGGGATCTGGGTAACGAGGCCGTCGCCGACCGTGAGAATGGTGTAGGCGCTGGCGGCGTCGGTGAAGCTCATGCCCTGCTGGGCGATGCCGATGATCATGCCGCCGATCACGTTGATGAACACGACCAGCAGGCCGGCGACGGCGTCGCCGCGCACGAATTTGGAGGCGCCGTCCATCGCGCCGAAGAAGCCGCTTTCGTCTTCAAGGGCCTTGCGGCGCTCCTTGGCGACCTTCTCGTCGATCAGGCCGGCGGAGAGGTCGGCGTCGATCGCCATCTGCTTGCCGGGCATCGCGTCGAGGTGGAAGCGCGCGGCGACCTCGGCGATGCGGCCCGAACCCTTGGTGATGACGACGAAGTTGACGATCACCAGGATCGCGAAAACGATGATGCCGATGACGAAGTTGCCGGCCATCACGAAATTGCCGAACGCCTCGATGACGTGGCCCGCGGCGGCCGTGCCCTCGTGGCCGTGCGCCAGGATCAGCCGCGTCGAAGCGAGGTTCAGCGACAGCCGCAGCATCGTCGAGATCAACAGGACGGTCGGAAACGACGAGAATTCCAGCGGCGCGTGAATGAACAGCGACGTCATCAGGATCAGGATCGACAGCGTGATCGAGACCGCCAGAAACAGGTCGAGGATGATCGACGGCAGCGGCAGGATCAGCACGACCAGGATGGTCAGGATGCCGATCGCAAGCGCGATATCGCCGCGGCGGAGCAGCGCGCCGATTTCGGCGAGACTGAATCCGGAAAGCCCTGGCGCGTCGATTGCGCCGCCCTTCACATCCACCATGGTCGCCGCATCATCCCGGGTATGCCGCTCGCGCGAGCCAAACGTCTGCGCGGCGGCCTGGGGGCCACCGGCTCGAAAGTGCGGTACCGCGCTGGCGTCCACGGGGTCTCCCGTTTCAGTTGCCGACGACACGCGACTTCACCACCACATTCACTGGGCAAAATTTGCCCGGTGCATGGTTAGCAAAGGGTTAACGGGGTGAGCTCTCGCGGCACGACGAAATCAGGTTGAGGCTACCGCGCCATTCGCAGTGGTCGGCCCTCCCCATCGCAAGTCGGGCTTGCCCGACTTGCGCATTACAATGCGCATCCGGGGCAGGCCCCGGATGCGGTGGGAGGGTTGGGGAGGGGGGTCCATCGTGGGACACAGGTCTCGCGACTCGCTACCACCCCCACCCCTACCCCACGAGGGGGAGGGGAAGCGCGAGCCAAGCTTCATCGTGCTTTAACGCTCCCGAGAACGTGGATTGTTTTACGGCGACGAAGCATTGCGATTCGTGAGATGAACGCCGCCGTGACCACGACCGAATCACCGCTCGCACCGACTGAGCCTGCGACCGCCGCGTCCCCAAAACCGCCGCGGGTCTGGAAATTCTGGGCGACGCTGGCCTGGAGCATCCTGCTGTACGGGGTGATGACGGTCAGTGCGGCGGTCGGCATCGTGCTCGCAGTAAAATGGTACGGCATCGATGTCAGCACTTTTGCCGCGGACAAGAGCGCGTTCCTAAGCGACGGGATCGTCGTTGCGGCGACCTCGATGTCCGGCGACGCTGCCGGTGCTGCTGGTGATCGCGCTGGCGATCCGGCTGGCGCGGCAAAAATTTGTCGACTACCTCGCGCTGCGACTGCCTTCGGCCCGGCACGCTTGCATCGGCCTCGGCGCGATCGCGCTGCTGATGGTCGCCATCGATGCAACCTCGGCGCTGGCCGGTCGACCACTCGTGCCTGACGTTTTGCTCGACGGCGTTCGCAGCGCGCAGCAGCACACAGGCCATCGGCTTCTTTGCCCTGGCGCTGGTCGTGACCGCGCCGATCACCGAAGAGATCGTGTTCCGCGGCTTCATCTATCGCGGCTTCGCCGCGAGCCGGCTGGGGACCGTCGGCGCCGTCGTTCTCTCGTCACTGATCTTTACGGCGATTCATATCCAGTACGACCTGATCACGCTCTGCGGCGTGCTCGCGACGGCGCTGTTGCTCGGCACCATGCGTGCGGTGTCCGGCTCGACGGTGCTGACGATAGCGATGCACGCGCTCAACAATGGCGTCGTGTTGCTGGAGATGCTGTGGTTCGCGGGAATGTTGCCGCATGCGTGACGCTCGTAGCAACCATTAAGTGGTAGCTGGTTTTTCTAGCCAAGGTTTACCGCGCTGAACGACAGTGTTGGCGTAGATGAGCAGCTTTCTGGCGCAGGCGACAAGAGCGGCGTTGTGGGCTTTGCCGCGGGCGATCAGGCGCGCGTAGAGAGCGATCAGCGCTTTGTTCCAGCGGAACGCCGCCGGCAAAGCGGCCGCAAACAGTGAGCGGCGCAAACGTCCGCGCCCGCCGGCGATGTGGCGTTGGCCTTTGTACTTCCCGCTGTCGTCATCGAACGGAGCAAGCCCGGCAAGTGCGGCAGCCTGTTCGCGGCTGAGGCGTCCGAGTTCCGGCATCCGGATGATGAGCGCAAGCGCGGTCCGCTCCCCGATGCCGGGGACGCTGCAGACCAAGTCGAGCCGTAGGGCGAGGTCATCGTAGGCGCGTAACGCCTTGGCGATCCGCAGCAGCTCAGCCGCCCGTCGGGTCTTCAAGCGTGCGATATCGGCGGTGACGAGCTGCCGCAATCGACGATTGTCGATATGTTCGAGCCGGATCTTGCTGCGAGCAATATCCTCCTCAATCTGCTCGACGAAGGTTAGATGATCGGCAAGCTCAGCCAGGCGCGCATCCGGCTCAATCCGCGGCTGATCGACTGCGGCAGTGCAGGCTGCGATCAGGACTGCATCGAGCATATCATTCTTGGCTCGACGCAGGTGCACGCGTGCAAAGGCACGAACCTGGATCGGCTGCAGCACCACCACGGTGAGCCCTGCCGCCCGCAGATACTTGATCACCCCGCGCTCGTAGCCGCCAGTTGCCTCGATGCCAACCCGCGCGACACCGACCTTGGTCAGCTCCGCATGCAACCGTCGCCAGCCGTGCAACGTGTTCTCGACCCGCCAATGTAAGTCTTGGCAATGGATGGCAACGTCGAGTTTGTCTTTGGCCGTATCGATGCCGGCCACCACTATGTTAGTCTTCGTCATCTTCGTCGATCCCTGCCTTGTGAAGCGAACCTAATGTTCCGGCAACCATCCGGGTCCGATGAAGGTGCTGACGACGATCACGCTACGGGACAGCCCAAGCTGCTCAGGGCGGGTTCGATCCGATCGCCAGGCGCTCTGCCGTGGATCGCCGTCCGCGGCAGAGCATTCCTTTCGGAACGACCTCAAGATATTTGGATTCGCTGTTACAAGGGTGGGTTAGGCGCCCTCCACGGCGCGCGCTTTCAGTCACGACTGGAATGGGCGCCGTAACCCACCGGCTGACTCTGGTTGGTGGGTTACGGCGCCAGCGCTCTGCACGTTGGCACGCTGTGCGCTGGATGGCGCCTAATCCACCCTACGGCGCCGTGGCCACGAACTCAATTGCCCTCGGTGCAATCGCGCGCCGCGCGCGCAAAGTCGCATCTGATATGCGTCATCCAATCGATGGATTGAGATGTTGCGCCGCGCACGCTATCTCTGCTGACAACTCTTCCGCACTGCCGCGGCTCATCTCCTTCGCCTCCGTACGCGGCGAACAAACAACAACACGCGAGGCGACACCTTGACTGCAACAGCCGATCTTTCGCGCGCCGCGCTCGTGACGTTCGTGCCGGATTCGCCCGCCGCGTGGCGGCGGCTGGGGCTGGCGCTCGCCATCGGCGCGGTCGGCAGCGTCGGCATGTGGTCGGTCGTGGTGGCGCTGCCGGTGGTGCAGGCCTCGTTCGGCGCGACCCGCGCGGAAGCCTCGACCGCCTTCACCTTCGCGATGCTCGGCTTCGGCTTCGGCGGCGTCTTGATCGGCCGCGTCACCGACCGGCTCGGCATCGTGCCGGCGATCGCGCTCGGCATGCTCGCGCTATTGATCGGCTACATCACCGCGGGGCTGTCGTCCTCGCTGTGGCAATTCACCATCGCGCACGCCGCGATCGGGTTCGGCTCGTCGGCAACCTTCGCGCCGCTGATGGCGGAAGCCTCGCACTGGTTCGAGCGCCGCCGCGGCATTGCCGTGACCATGGCCGCGAGCGGCAACTATATCGGCGGCGCGATCTGGCCGCCGCTCGTCGAGCGCAGCATGGTGGCTTACGGCTGGCAGGCGACGCATATCGGCATCGGTGTGGTGGCCGCGGTCGCGATGGCGCTGCTGCTGGTCGTATTGCGCGCGAGCATGCGCGGCTCGACGCGGCATTCCCATGCGGTCGCCGCCGCACCGACCGTCAATCTGAACATCGGCGCCAACGCGCTCACCGTGATCCTGTCGATCGCCAGCGTGTCCTGCTGTGTCGCGATGGCGATGCCGCAGGTCCATATCGTCGCCTACTGCGGCGACCTCGGCTACGGCATGGCGCGCGGCGCCCAGATGCTGGCGGTGATGCTCGCGTTCGGCATCGTCAGCCGGCTCGGCTCAGGGCTGATCGCCGACCGCTTCGGCGGACTGGTCACGCTCTTGATCGGTTCGGTCGCGCAGGGCGTGGCGCTCAGCCTCTACCTGTTCTTCGATGGCCTCGCCTCGCTCTACGTGATCTCGGCGCTGTTCGGCCTGTTCCAGGGTGGCCTCGTGCCGAGCTACGCGCTGATCGTGCGCGAGACCATGCCCGCGCGGGAAGCCGCCACGCGCGTCGGCATCGTCATCATGGCGAGCGTGCTCGGCATGTCGTTCGGCGGCTGGGTGTCCGGCGCCATCTTCGATGCCACCGGCTCCTACCGCGCCGCCTTCCTCAACGGCGTCGCCTGGAACCTGCTCAACATGGCGATCGCGCTGATGCTGCTCTTGCGCGCGCGCAGCCGGCGCGGCGGCTGGTGATGGCCTGAGGGGCTGGCGTGAGCGTTTTACCTCTCCCCGCAATGCGGGGAGAGGTCGGATTGCGTAGCAATCCGGGTGAGGGGCGGGGCACGGCATTAATTGCAACTCAGAACTCGCGGACTAGCGGCCCTTCACCCCGACCTCTCCCCGCTAAAGGGGGGCGAAGGGAGAGCTAGCGCGATAAGCTCGTGTTGCAGATTGCGACTTCGCCGCCTGCAATGTATCTGGATCGGGCTTGGGTCGTCCTGCTCTGCAGGGTGAAACGGGCCTGTAGCTCAATGGTTAGAGCCGGCCGCTCATAACGGTCTGGTTGCAGGTTCGAGTCCTGCCGGGCCCACCACGCCTTCGCTTGCTTCGCAAGATGCGGCTCGGCAAGCTCGTCGTAGCGAAGGCTGCCGCGCCGGAGCCCGAGGGGCAAAGGCGGGTCGCGCGTCCGACATGGGACTTAAGGCCCAGCCCAAGTTGCACTAGAATTCTCCGGCTGCTGGGTGCTGCTTCGTAACGAACGGGAGGTTTTGGCATGCCGATCTATATCTCGCGTGGATGTTACACCGCCGATGCCGTGCGCGGCATGATGGCCAATCCCGAAGATCGGGAGCGGTCGATCGCAAGCGCGTTCGAGAAGCTCGGCGGCAAGTTGCTGAGCTACTACGTCACCCTTGGCGAATTCGATTGGTTGCTCGTCGGAGAATTTCCGAACGAGAAGGCTGCGGCAGCAGCCATCCTTGTCGCTATGGCGGGCGGCAGCGTCTGCAACGTACAGACCACGGTCGCCATGACCTCCAAGGAGGCAATGGAAGCTTTCAGCGGGGCGGCTACGGTCGCCAACTCGTTCAAAAGCGCCGGCAGGTGATTGGGCGAGGCCGAGGGCTGGTCTGACGAAGACGGGCCTGGATCGCCGTGTTCGCAGCGCGAACCGGGCCTGTTGCTCAATGGTTAGAGCCGGCCGCTCATAACGGTCTGGTTGCAGGTTCGAGTCCTGCCGGGCCCACCATGTCGATTTTCTCCTTTTGATATCGTTGGGCAATTTCGAAAAATTGGCTAACCGGCACCCCAGGTTAGCCACCCGATGTTCTCTTTTTGGTTTCTGCAACGAGCTGCGCCATGCCGTCCTTCGCCATGCGCGCCTGATCGGCGGCCTTGGTGTAGCGCGCCACTTCACTGAGTGAGACGTGGCCGCTGATTGACGCGATGACATTCGCCGAACATCCGGCTTCGGCGAGACGGCGACAGCCCGCCTTGCGTAGACCGTGCGCCGATGTCCCGCGCGGAAGGCCGGCTTCGTTGCAGGCTTCGCGGAACCAATTGGTGAAGCCGGCCGCGGTGAACGGCTTGCCGAGCGACGTCGTGAGAAACGTCAGGTGTTCGGACGGCGTGGCGTCGAGTGCCGCTTGCAGATCAGGATAAATCGAAATCGCCAGCATGGTGCCGGTCTTCTGCTGGTGCACGGAGATCATGCCGGCACGAATATGTTGCCGGCCCATCCGGACCACGTCACCGCGCCGCTGCACAGTGCAGAGGAGCAGCGCGAGCGCCAGCCGTTCGCGGGTGCCGATAGGATGCCGCGCCTCAAAGGCGGCGATGTCGCTTTCTTCCCAAGTGCGATAGCCAGCGGTCTTGCTCGAGAGGTTCTTGATGCCGGCGGTCGGATCTTCCTTCAGGATGCCGTCGTCAACCGCAAACAGCATCAGCGCACGAACCGTCTTCAGCCAGTTGCGTGCCGCGAACCGTTTGTCCTTCTTCTTGGTGAAGATCGCCACGACGTGTTCGCGCCTCAGCATCGCGATGCGCTTCTCGCCGTGCTCGTTGGCAAAGCGCAGCAAGATGTTCTTGCGCGTGCGCTTGGTTTCGTCCGCAAGATCGCTGAAGGCAACCGAGTTGAAATAGGAATGTACCACCGCCTCGATGGTGCCCGGCTTGATCCTGTTGGTGGCCGCCGTGATTTTCGGAGTCTCGCTGGACATTGCCTCCTCGTATACCGCCATGAACTGCGGCGACCACGGCAGGCCAGGCAGCGGAATCTGCGCATAGCCCTTACGGCGCAGGTAGAACCTGGCCTTGCCATGCCTATCGACATAGCCGTGGACATGCTTCGGCATCTTCATTGCAGCAGCTCCACATCCCATTCGTTCACATCGCCGGTTCCATCCGGAGATACAGCCCTACCGTCGCCTTCCCTGAACTTAATCAAGACAGTGCCATCCGTCTTGACGGTTGCCGCTGTCGGAACCTTGCCGGTCTTTTCGACCTGCCGCAGCACTCGATCAAGCGTCACCTTGCGCGCGCGCTTGGAATGCCGGCGCACCACCAGTGGCGCGTCCGAATTATAGGTCACCCAAGGATCGTACTCGTCATATTGCGGGCTCTTGCTCATCACATTCGCCTCATCCCACCGGCTCCAGATTTGCCGGTGGCAACGGATCGATATCCACTCCGCCATCACCACCGACCTTGTCATCGCCACGATATCGGGAAGCAAACACGCGGTAGGACTTGCAGATGATCTCCAGGACGCAGCCGCCATCGCCGAATTCTATGCTTGGTGAATTCTCGGTCTCGGCCTTAATTTTGATAAGTCCTCCAGCGAGAGGCTTAACGGCAAGCACCTTCATCGGCACCATCATCGGAAACCTGTCACCGCGTTTCAGATTTCTCGCTTTGCTCATATCGTCGGTCCTCTTTGCGCTCCGAGCGCGACCGAATTCGCAGGCTGGTTATAGGTGCTGCCGTCCGGAATCGGTGGCTCATCTCCTTGCGGCGAATATCGTTCGGCGAACTCGCGGAGCTCGAATGTCGATTGGTTCGGGTTCGCGATGTCGTGCAAGACGCCGTACAGCGGATTATCGTCGGCACGTTCGCGGTCACCGTTGGCGTCGCGTCGAAACAGAAACAGCGGCACGCTCGCCAAGATCTCGGAACGTAATTGCACGCAGCGCGCAGCGACGGCCAAATTGCTCAGCACGATATCCGATGTGAAGCGCCAATCGAAGTACGGATCGAAGGCGCGAGTTTCGATCTCCGGTGATTTCACCGGAGGTCGACCGAAGATGCGTGCGAGGATGCCCATCAGAAACGAGGCGCCTGTCCCACAGCGCCGGGGTAACAGCAGTAGGACGTCACGGGCCCCTCTTTCTCTTTCCAGCGAGCCAGCATCGCTTCCAGTTCACTCAGGGTGTCACAGCGGATTACCTTGCTAGGCTCGAAAACCTGCCAGTTGCGGATGCAGTACGGATCGTAGAATTTACAAATCTCCCAGTGATCGTCTCCGTGCAGCTCATAGCCTCGCATCTCAAACTCACGCGTCAGGTCTTCTACCCGGTCGAGCCATTGTTCGAGGTCATCACCAATGAAGTTTTCGTCCAGCAGCCGTACTTCCTTGAAGGTCTCTGGTTTTCCCATGTTCCTATCTCCTGAGGGTGTCGATGTAACGACGCGCGAGCGCGAGAGGGATCAAGTTGGGATTGCCACCTTGATTAGCTCGCGCTGTAACGACCGTGCCGCCGCGGCCGGCCATGCACTGACGACGCTGATTTCCTTCAGATCAACGCTATGCAGTGTTCTCTTATTGCCGGACCACGTGTCACCACCGTTGCCGACAACGAATCCAAACGACATGCCACCGAGATCGCCGCGCTCGCGCGGGTAGCGGCCAATTTCAGCGCTACGGGCTTACTCAATGGATCACTTCTCAACGCATCTTCCGCTTTGCGCTTTTCCGCGCTTGCGCCACCATTTCGAACAGTTCATCCGGCTGCATGTGGAGCACCTTCAAATTTTCGTGGAAGGCGCGCAGCTGCGAGGTCAGGTTCAGGATCAGGATACGTGCAGGGGGGGCGCTCTCGCCGTTGAGCGCGAATGTTGCCAACCGGCCTACCTCGTCGAGGGTCTTGTGATTGATCCCGATCACCTCGCCGTCCAGCAAGGCGAGATTTAAGACCAAGAGCACGTCGTTTCTGTTGGCGTCTACAGGATGCGTGCGGGCGTGCTCGGCCTTCGCACAGATCACACGCAGCCTGGCGTCCCAGCAGTCCCGGAACAGTCGCAAAATGACCACCGGCGCGATGCCAGCCTGCACGAGTTCGAATGCGAGCAGCGCACGGTGAAAATCATCCGGCGCGTATGCAAGCTTGTTGCCTCTGCCCGGCTGCTTAGCTAGCAGGCCGCCGCGCTGCAGGGCGCCAAAGCGCGAGCGAAAGGCGGGCAGGGCGCTGGCGTCGATGCCGTGCAGGCGTGCCAGTGCCGCCTCAAGCTTTGCGTAACCAATTGTGAAGGCCATTTTGCGGACCCTTGCCGCCGATTTCTCTATTTTTGCCGGTGCCTCCGCTGTGTCAAGCAAAATGTTGCTTTTGATTTATTAATAATGTAATGTCTGACATTTCTTCTGGAGGTTTCACCGATGGCTAAAAACGCCACGGACGAGCGCCGCCTTGACGTGATCTTCGGCGCCAAGGCGCTGGCTCAGTACATCTTCATCGACGAGGCGAAGTGGAAGGCGGGGCTCAAAGGCGAACTCGGGCTGTTCAAGATGCACGGCCAAATTTGCGGACGACCGTCGACCATGGACCAGCGGGTCGCGGCTCTCGAAGCGGACACAAACGATTAAAGAGGGGTCGGTTTAGGGCGCGGAGGTGATTGTGTCGCGGGGTTGTTGTTCGCGCGTACCAGGCGACAAAGATTCGATCGAAACGTCGCAATCATTCGCTGGATTGCTCAATGACTACCGCGTCATCGCCGCCGACCTGCCATCGCACCATTCGCCTGGAAAACGGCGCGGAGTGCACACTTTCGAGTAGGGCGTTTGACGTGCCGGAGCCCGAATTGATCAGACAGGCGGTCACGGAGGCCGCCTTGGTGCAGGCAATTGGGAGGGCGAGGGGAAGTCAATCGATCAGCGGCCAACCCAATGCAGGGTAGATGATCTTGCGCGACACGGTCGTCCCGATCGCAGTCCGTTCTGTTGTGGACTTTCGCTACCTCGAACCGAACAACATCGATCTGACGATCGAGCGCGGCCTGGTTCCAGCCTGGTCGGCAGATGCTGCCAGGCTCTATCCGGATTTGTGGTCGACACCGCAGGCGGCTCGCAAGGCTTACAGCCGCGATGGCCTCGATGTGGAGCACAATCGAAGGAGGAGTGTGGCTACGGCCTGTGACTGAACGTATTCGCTCAGCAGCAATGGAGATGGCAATGTCGCGGTTATCGTTAATAGACAAACTGAACCTCATAATCGATGGGCCAGTTTCAAATCATGCGGAGTTCTACGCCGCCTGGCTGTCAGCTGCTGTCGAAGCACAAATTAACTGGAAGGCTTTTTTGGGCAGCAGATTGGAGCTAGATGCGGCAACCATTATTTGGTCCATGCCAAATCTGGAGGTAAGCGCGCGGCAATTGCTCAATCAATTCGAGGGGGGCTCTTTTGTCGTAGATATTAGCGATGCGAATGCTGGATGCGACTTCGTAATGATGACAATGCTCGGATTCTTCCAGTTCACAGGGGCTGCTTATCAAATGACCGTCCCTTGGGACCTAACCATGGATCAAATTGAGGAAGCGCTTCTCTCGCTATTGAGAACTGCAGATCAAGACTGCGATCTCCATCCTGAGGAGCTCTTGGTGGCAAGCCCAGCTCTTAATTTCAAGAACTAGAGCCAGTTGGAATACAGCGACGAGCAGCAATGCAATCAGTCATCGCCAGCGTCTTGGTCAGCCTCAACACCACTATGATCTTCTGAATACCGAAGACGCACCGTGTCGCTGAACGTCAGGGGCCGACCGTGGTCGTTCGCGCGCCGGCCGATGGTGAGGGGGTCAATTCTGGATTGCACCGTCAGACGTAGGGATCGCGCCAGCGCCAATTGCGTCCGCAGCAGCTTTTCCCAAGCGGCAATGATGTTCTTGTTTGGGTCGGCGGCGGCGCGAGTGGCGTGCGCCCGACAGGCCAGCGTTACTTGAACGTACGAAACGATCTGCGGCAGGTCGGATTTTGCGAAGTGGCGCGGCTCGACGGAACTCACGATTTCGGTGAACAGGCTTTGCTCGTCGTTCGTGAGCGATGGCGGCGCGATTAAGCGCAATGAGGTGCCAGTTGGTTGGAGAGGGTGCACGGTTGCCCTCGCTGATTTTCGAAGCTAGCAGAGTATACATCGACCGGCCCTTGAAAACAAAAAAACTTGACGAGTGACACAAGCGAGCGAAGCCGGCGCTCCGCATCAGGCGGCTCCAAAAATTTCCAACCGCCCCCCCAGCCCCGTCACGGACCTGATCGCGAAGACGTCGCCAGCAAAGGTCGACAAACCCTTCGGAATTGGAAAAGCCGGCGGCTGCTGACATCCGTATCGCGGGTTCGAATCCCGTTCTCTCCGCCAGTCCCTTAAGGCTACTACGTTCTCCACGGATCAATCACTGTAAGCAAGCAGCCTGTGTTGCGGCCGTTTCTTAAATCGGCTCCGTACTCCGCAACGGCTCGGCATTCGCCAATACCGTTCTCTTGCCCGGCCTTTCTCTGAAGCTCTGTACTTTGACGACAAAGTACGGAATTTTTTCTCGTTGTAAATCAGTGGCCTGGTTGACCTAGGTCGCGAGCTGGTTGAAATCTCTTTCCGGTGACCAACCTGAACAGCTAACTCTTAATCAGCGGTCGTAGGTTCGAGCCCTGCATCGCCACCATAAATCAATGGATTAGCGGCTTTTGTGGCTTGCGATCGCTGATTTAGGTTTGAGCTCCAAAAAAGAGCCAGCGATCAAATCGCTAATTTTTGCTACCTTCGGTTTCTCTATCAACGCCGTGCATTTTTGGCTTGCAGATGTTTGTTTCAGCCCAAACGCTTGATGATGCGCTTTTCGAAGTCTATCCGCTGTGCTGGCAGGAACGCAGGGATCGCGTCAATGCTTTTCCGCGTCTCATTTCCTCCCGTTAACGAGCCACCCTGCAGGTCACCAAAGGTGCATTCGTACTGGATTAATAGTTAGCGCGCCTCGAGCGCCGTCTCGCTGACGAGCTGTTGCTGTGCGCTAAAATAGCTGTCCCGTTCGGCATTGATGAGCCGAGCTTCCACCTGCTCGGCCATCCAGCGCGCGAACGGGCCAAGGTGAAGGTAGGCCGATATCATCATGAGGATGGCCTTTGTCGCTCTTGGATTCGCCTTTTGGCACTCGAGAAGGGTTCGCCAGAACAGCCGGCCCTTGTCGTCAGGGATGCGGTCGATCAGCGCTTTCAGCTTGGTGAGGCCTTCGGCGCCAAAGCGGGTGGCGACATTGAGAGCTGCATCCGGTCGGGTCGACAGGTCGAGCATCCCCGCCAATCGGCGCAGGCGCTCGCAATAGACCTCAGGGTCGTAAATGGTGCGCAAAATCTCGATGTAGTCCTTGAGCACTTCGGCCTGCGGTCGCTTGGTATCGAAGTTGAGCCCGAGACCAACGTGATCGTTCAACCCCTCCGGCATCAATTCGTGACCTGCGTGCAGCCGCCCTTCATTGGCGAGCCGGCGCGTTAGCTGGGTGTTCGGCAGTGCTGCGAGCAGCCCGACGATGCTGATCGGAATGGCCGCTTCGCGAATGAATTCGATCATTTCGGTTGCGGTGCCGGATCGCTCGGTGTCGAAGCCGACGATAAATCCGGCAGTGACCATGATCCCAGCGGCGTAGATGCGATGAACGCTTTCGGCAAGCTTGCGCCGCGTGTTCTGTTTCTTGCGGATTGCGACCAAGGCATCGGTATTGGGGGTCTCTATGCCGACAAACACCAGGAAGAAATTTGCACGCCGCAAGAGGTCGAGCAGTTCGGCATCATCGGCAAGGTTGATCGAAGCTTCCGTCGAGAACTCAAACGGGAAGTCGTGCCGCTCATTCCAATCGATCAGGTTGGGGAGGAAGGCTTTCACGGCCTTCTTGTTGCCGATCAGGTTGTCGTCGACGAAATCGACATGGCCGCGATAGCCGAGCTCGTAGAGGCAATCGAGCTCAGCCAGCATCTGCGCCGAGGCCTTGGTTCGTGGCACGCGGCCATAGAGCTCGATGATGTCGCAGAACTCGCAGGTGAACGGGCAGCCGCGCGAGAACTGGATGCCGACATGAAGATACTGTTCGAATTTCAGGAGCTCGAAACGCGGAATCGGAGAGCTGGTCACGTCCGCCTTGAAGGGCTCTGCCTTGAACACGCCACTTCGCGCGCCCTTGTTCCACGCTTCGATGAACTGATGAAGAATTCCTTCGGCTTCGCCGAGCACCTGAAAGTCGGCGTCGCGGTAGACGTGCGGGCTCGAGGTCACATCCGGCCCGCCGACAACGACCCGCTTGCCATGGGCGTGGCAAATCTCGATCA
This sequence comes from uncultured Alphaproteobacteria bacterium, assembly GCA_963763485.1. Taxonomy (GTDB): domain Bacteria; phylum Pseudomonadota; class Alphaproteobacteria; order Rhizobiales; family Xanthobacteraceae; genus CAWCKS01. The sequence continues at coordinate 801,648 of CAVXOW010000007.1, forward strand.
GCCGCAGGGTGTCCGGCTGCTGAAACATCATGCCGCCGGTCATCACCATGTCGGCCCAGGCGAGGTTGCTGTCTGAAAGCTCTTCGGTATTTCGGTTGACGAGTCGCACCGTCCAAGACTTCGGAAGCATCCCGGCGACCGTGATCAGCCCGAGCGGGATCGTCGGATATTTCGCACCCAGGAACTCGCAGGTTTCCTGATAATTCCAGAACGACTGCGCATTAAATCGCGGGTAGACCATCAGAACATTGACAGTTCCCATGCAGTGTCCCGATTTGCTGCTATCATGTTTCAAGTGCACGCCAAATTCCCGAGCCGGAGGCAATTCGCAAGACGCTAGCTCATGCTGCTATTCTAGTTCAGCTCTTTTAACGCGGCTAACGGACGCATAGTGCGATCCATTTGTGTCGAACTGCGAGAAGGCCAACGTCGCCGGCTCTCTCGCGCGCACAGCGGTCGCCACTCTCTGTGCTGGTGCAACATGAAAACAGCAACGATGTTGCTTTGAACTTCGCTACGACCACGCCGCATACGGTGGTATGCGGTGTGGTCAATGGATCGCGCTGTCGCATATCTTCGAGTTTCGACGCAACGACAGCAGCGCTCTGGCCTTGGCATAGAAGCCCAACGGGCGGCGATCGAAGGCTTCGCGGCAGCTGAGGGCTTGACCATCATCGGCGAATACACGGAGGCGGAGACGGGGAAGGGCGCCGATGCCCTCGATCGTCGGCCTCAGCTTGCCGCCGCCCTAGCCGCCGCACGCGCCGCGAAGAGCTTCGTCCTCGTGTCCAAGCTGGATCGGCTTTCCCGCGATGTCGCGTTCGTGGCTGGCCTTATGGCGCAACGCGTGCCGTTCATCGTTGCAGAGCTGGGAAGGGATCAAGCACCACAAACGCGCTCCGCGCTTCCTGCACAATATGAGAGAAGGCATGAAAAACGGCGATCTCTTCGGTGCACGGAGAGCGCAAATCCTCGCGCAGCAGAGCCTGTCCCTCGGCATCAAGGTTGCGACCGCGATCCCTCATTATCTTCTCGACATAGCGTTCCGTCTCCGCCTTCGGATCAATTCTGTCGACCCGCAAACCAGGAACCGCCCCCGCCAGCGTGATCGCAAGATGGGCTGCGGGATCTGTCGTGCTGAGGTGCGCGGTATGGCCCCGCTGCACCAAGCCGACAGCGATGGCGGCTGCGATCGTGGTCTTGCCGACGCCGCCTTTCCCCATGACCAGAATGAGGCCTCTGCCATCTGCTGCCAGCAAGTCGATCAACTTGTCGAGGCCAGGAAGGTCGCTGAGTGACAGCTCGGCCGGAGGTGTCGGTGCCGGTGTAGCAATTGCGCTGGCAGGGCCGAGCAGGGACCGCAATGCGCTTACCCCCAACATCTCGAAGGGCCGGAGCGGAATATCGTCTCGCGGGAGCTCTTGGAGTGCTGACGGAAGATCGGACAGCGCCCGCTGCCCCTGGTCTTCCAGGGACGCAGCCGTCGCGTCCGATCGGTCGCTGGCCCTGAATATGCCGTTCACGACGAGCCGCTGATTTGAAAGGCCGAGCGTTCGGAGCTCGGTCGAGGTTCGCGCCGCTTCGATGAGAGCGCCGACTTCGGGTCGGGCAACGAGGATGATGGTCGTCAATCCCGCATCGCTGAGCGCGGCCAAAGCCGCCCGGAAGCGGGCTTCCTGCATTTTGAGTCCGGAATGCGGCCCCAAACACGAAGCGCCTTCCTCATTGACATCGAGAAAGCCGCTCCAGGCCTTCGGCAAGCTGAGGAGACGAAGCGTATGTCCCGTTGGCGCAGTATCGAACACGACATGATCGTAGGCATGGTCATTGCTGGCCAAGTGGCCGGCAAATTCGTCGAAGGCAGCGATCTCCGTCGTGCAGGCGCCCGACAACTGTTCCTGAACAGTTTTCCGCTCCTGGTCGCTCGCATCCGTTCCCATCTGGGCCAACACCCGGGAGCGATAGGTATCGGCGGCGGCGGTCGGATCAATATTGAGGACCTGCAGATGCTCGGCGCGGGGAACAGCGACCGGTAGATTGCCCAAGGGCACATCCAGTATCTCATCGAGATTGGATGCCGGATCGGTGCTGACTATCAGGACAGACTTGCCCCGGTCGGCAAGCGTCAAGGCAACGGCGCAGGCAATCGACGTTTTGCCGACACCACCTTTGCCGGTGAAAAACAAGAAGCGAGTCGGATCGGCGAGAAATCCGGGTGAATTGACCGAATCTCTTCCCCGCAACGGCCGCGTCGGATCGATCATCGAGCATCCGCTGGATTTCCAACACCAGCTCAATTCACGGCTTCGAGCGCGAGTGCAATTCCCTGGCCACCGCCGATACAGAGCGTGACGATCCCTTTTTTGATTCCATCGCGTTGCATCGAATGCAGAAGTCGGGTCGTGAGCACCGCGCCGCTCGCGCCGATCGGGTGACCATGCGCGATGGCCCCACCTTCGACGTTGACGATTTCGGGACCCAAACCAAGGTCCTTTGTGACCGCAATTGCAATTGCTGCGAAGGCTTCGTTGATCTCTATGCGCTCAATATCTGAGGTTTTCCATCGGGCACGATCGAGCGCCTGCTTCACCGCCGGGACCGGACCTAAGCCGAACATACCAGGCTCGACGGCGCCGATACCGTAGGCTACGAGTCGCGCCATTGGCACGATACCCTTGTGATCAGCCCAAGCGCGATCGGCCACGATCATCGCTGCCGCTCCACTGTTGAGACCCGGCGCATTGCCCGCGGTGATGGTGCCGTCCTTGCGGAAGGCCGGCTTTAGTTTCGAGAGGCTCTCCAGGGTGGTATCCGGCCGATTATGTTCGTCCTTCTCGAATTTTGCCGGGCCCTTACGCGACGCGACTTCGACTGGCGTGATTTCCGCCGCAAACTTGCGGGCGGACTGAGCAGCCGAAAACCGCTTCTGCGAGCGCTCTGCCCAACGGTCCTGCTGCTCGCGCGTGATCTGGTGCGAACTCGCGAGATCCTCCGTGTGCCATCCGGAATGCTGACCGGAGAAGGCATCGTTGAGGCCGTCCATCAGCATTGCATCAAAGACTTGCGCGTCGCCCATCCGGTAGCCCCATCGCCCCGAACTCATAAGATACGGAGCGCGGTCCATGTTCTCCATGCCGCCTGCGACTGCGCTATCGATGAAGCCGAGCATCACCTCCTGCGCTGCGCTCGCAATTGCCTGCGCGCCTGAGCCGCAGACGCGGTTGACTGTCATCGCGGGAATATCGACTGGCACGCCTCCGTGAATGGCGGCCTGGCGCGCTGGATTCATCTTGTTGCCGGCCTGGATCACATTGCCCATGACAACCGTACCGATATCGCCTGGCGAGAGTTTCGCGCGCTCAAGAGTCGCGTGAACCGCAACGGCGCCGAGATCGACGGCCGGCATGTCCTTGAGCGTGCCGCCATAAGTACCGATCGCTGTGCGCGCCGGCGCACAGATCACAACTTCGCGATTGGCCATCGTCGATCTCCTGACGTTCTGCTGCCGCACAGCACAGTAATCAAATGTCAGCGCGGTGGGTGCTGATCTGCATCAATTTACGGTCGAGCTGGAATCCGCCAACTGACGCGCAATCGCGAGCCCCAGCGAATGCCCAAGATGTCGCTGATGGGTCACTCTGGGCGCGCGCCGATTACTTGATGCGAGTCGGATCGGCGAGAAATCGGGGCGAATTGACCAAAGCGGTGTAGTTCATGGTGTCCGTTTTCTGAGCGAGCCCGTTACGCTTCAGTTGATCGGTACTGGTGCCTTGATGGCGATTGGCGTGTGGCTTCTTTTGACGGAAGAGCATGTTCATGAGCACGAACACGAACCGATGACGCACGCGCATCCGCATATCCATGATGAACATCACCGACACGCACACAGCCAGTCCGATCCGCCGGGCGAGCCACATTCGCACCCGCACCAGCATCGGCCGATGCGGCATCGACATCCGCACGTTCCGGACATGCACCACACCCACCATCACTAGCTGCCAGGCTCGCTCGCGAGAACGATGCAGGTAGCTTGGAGTTGCATCTGGCTCATTAGCGCCGACCAGAAGTCATCGCATCCACTTGATGCAGATCAACAGGGGTGGCATGCCGCCATTGCAGGTTGCCTTATGCGGAGGACCCCATGTTGACGCGAAGGCATTTCCTGGCTGCGACAGCGCTGACGAGCGCCGCATCCTCACACAATCCAACCTATCTGCACATGCGGCTCGGTTCGAGACGCCGCTGCCAATTCCACAATTGATCGACGCGAAGGCGGATGCCAATGCGGTCACGTTGACCATCGGGCAAGGCCTGCACGCCTATCGGCCCGGGCAACCCGTCCAGAGCTTTGGCTATTCCGCACCGGTGCTTGGACCGGTCATTCGGCTCGCTCGCGGCGAAACCACGGACGTCACGATCGAGAACAAGATGAGCCGACCAACCACCGTGCATTGGCACGGGCTTATTGTTCCCGGCGCGGTCGACGGCGGGCCGCACAACACGATTGCAGCGGGCGACCGTTGGAAAGTCAGCCTGCACGTCGACCAGCCCGAAACCACCGCCTGGTTTCATCCGCACCCCCACGGGGAGACCGCGCAGCAGGTCTATTCCGGGCTTGCCGGCATGCTCATCGTGGAGGACGGGAGCGGCGAACAACTCGGCCTGCCGCGCAGTTATGGCGTCGACGATCTCCCACTGGTGCTGCAAGACCGGTTCCTCGACCGCAACGGGGCGCCGGTCTATCAGCCGGGGCCAATGGACATCATGTCCGGATATCGCGGCGACACGATTATCGTCAACGGCGCGGTTGCCCCGGTTGCGCGGGTGCCGGCCGGCCTGGTGAGGCTGCGCCTGCTCAACGGGGCCAACGCCAGGATTTTCGACCTACGCTTTTCAGACCGGCGAATGTTCCAGGTCATTGCTTCCGACGGCGGGTACCTTCCCGCACCGGTCGGGTTGCCTAACCTGCTGATCGCGCCTGGCGAGCGCTATGAACTGCTGGTCGACTTCTCGGGCGGCGCGGAGGTCGTGCTCGAGACCGGCGCAGACCGAAACGTTCCGATGATGGGGATGATGCGGGGTAACGCGCCATTTGCCGGCGGCGGAGGCGTGATCAAGTTCGAGGTCGATTCGACGAAACCGGCGGCGGTCACTTCGATGCCCAAACGATTGATCGACGTGCCGGTGCTTGACTGGTCAAAGGTCGTGGCTCGTCGCCAATTTCTGCTCAACGATATGATGATGGGTGGGATGATGGGTGGGATGATGGGAGGCATGGGCTTCGGACAGGGCGAACGGCGCTTCGGCCCGGCCATGGCCATCAACGGACAATCCTTCGATATGAAACGGATCAACGTCGAAGCCAAACGCGGCACAATGGAGCTTTGGGAGATCGGTTCGCAGATGATGGCTCATCCGTTCCACGTCCATGGCACACAGTTTCAAATCCTGTCACTGAACGGGCAGGTTCCGCCGTTGCATATGCAGGGCTGGAAGGACACCGTATTGGTAGCGAGAGAGGCGCAGATCCTGGTCCCGCTCACGCAGCTGGCGTCGCGCGATCATCCCTTCATGTTCCATTGTCATATTCTCGAACATGAGGATGCAGGCATGATGGGGCAATACGTCTGCGTTTGAGTGTTGGCGCATCGTAGCGGTTCAAGTTCTGAGCGCAACCAAGTAGGGCTACATAAGGCCAAGCTCAAGGCGTCGATCAGAAACCTACGCAAAGTTCACCAATGCGGATCAAGAAGGCGGCAGTACGTCCCGCTCGCGGATATCTGCGACGACCTGCTTGAGCAAATCTCTAACCTGGCTTGCAATCTTACCCTAGGGCCGATTGTCGATCGCGCTCATCGATGCGACAGGATCAACCGCCGAAATCTCAACCTTGCCGCCCTCCTTCTGTTGGACGACAACGTTGCAGGGAAGCATTGTCCCGATTTTGTCCTCGAGAGCGAGCGCCTGATAGGCCATCTTCGGATTGCACGCGCCCAGAATGAGATAGGGGCGAAAGTCGACCGCAAGTTTCTTATGCAAGGTATCTTTGACGTCGATTTGCGTGAGAACACCAAAGCCGTGCTGCTTCAGCGCATCTGTCGTTGCAGCAACAGCCTTATCAAACGTCATGTCGACAGTCTTGGAGAAATGGTACGTCATAAGGCCAGTTCCTTCCGGGTTTGCTGCTTGCGATGCTAAACCCCGTACGGTGCGAAATAGCTGCTAATGATAGTTTGGAACTGAGCGGCCTGGCTTTGAGACAAATCAACGATCCAGTCGGATATCGCCGGCCGATTTGAATGCGACGGCTTCGCCAAGCCGCCTCCTCATCATGTCAGCTCGGCACCGCATCGCCGTTAGAAGGTTCCGCTCCAGAACCAAGCCGCTGCAATGACGAACCAGTCATGTTCGGGGCGATTGCCAGTGATCACCCCGGCCTGCCCCAGAAGGCGCTGAGCAGCGCACCGGCCCAAGCCGCGAGCGCGACGATGACCAAACCCGGTATCACACGAAGCGCAAAGGAACGTCCACCACTGGTGCCGGCAAGGACGATCTTACTGATTGTGTTCGTGCGAGAGTCCTGCCAGGATTGGAACGATAGCGTCGTTTGCGCTCAATTTTCCCGATGCGACGAGTGATGCGACCGAGATTGGCGGCAGAATGCGTATCGACGAAGCCTGCCAACGCGGCGGCCAAAATGATGCCTCTCTCACCAAACCATTCCTGAAGTGCCGCAGAAGCGACAAGGATGCAGGAAAGGGTAAAGGCAAATCCCAAAGCCGTCGAGAAGCTAAACGCCCGGCCTGCGTTGCGCTTCAGTTTCAGACTTTTGGCCGCAGCGCCCACGCCGTGAAAACGATTCCGTAGACAGACGGCAGCCGAGCCGGCGCTGATCAGCGGTATCGACAGAGGCCAAAGGGTTATCGTGCTGATAGCAAGCAAGAACAAGCGCCATCTGGACGATCGTCGCAACTGTCGACAACACTGCGCCCGCGACCGTAGCCGCGAGAACGTCTGTCGTCTTTGCAGCCCGCGCACCCATCGCGCCGATCGTCGCAGTGCTTGAGATAAAGCCTGATGCGAGACCCGCAATCGGGAACCCAGAGCGAGCGCCAAGCAGTCGGACGGCGACGTAGCCTACCGCGCTGATCGCCATGACGAGAACAACGAGTATCCAGATCGCGTGCGGGTTCGAGCGTCATACGGTCCCATCGCGCGATCCGGAAGCCAGCGGCAGGACGACAAGCGTCGCGCCGGCGAGTAATAATCCATCTCGGAGCTCATCTTCCGTCAGGACAGCACGAACAAAGTGGTGAAGCCGAGTTCGGGCAGCGAGCAAGATAGCGAGGGTGACCGCCAAGCCGCCAGCCAGCGCGGGATTTTGGATTGAAAGTCCGCCGAGCAGGGTCGTCACGACCAATGCGACCTCGGTTGTCAAGCCGGGGTCCTCTTCATGCGCACGCCAGTACGCCGCCACGGTCAGGAGGATGACGCCGGCTATCACGATTGCGAATATCAGTTGGCCGCCAACGATAATGCTGACAGCGCCAGCGAGCGCGGCGATTGTGAACGTGCGAATTCCTGCGGGGGACCGCGACGACCCCTCTCCTTTGCGGCGTTCGCGTTCAGCCCCAATCAATAGGCCGATCCCAAGTGCCACAGCGAGATTCAGGATCAGAGGATCAATGATGAGTATATCCTCCTGCCTTGGCGTCGTCCGTGACACATCATTAGCCAATGATCGACGCGCCGAACTTGTCGGCGACGCTTCGCGCAAAGCGGACGTGGTATTCTGTCCGCTCGCCGGCATTGACGTAAACCATTAGGGAAGCAATGGTCATGGCGCAGCTCCCGCCGATCAATGGCCCGCAACCTCCACTTTTCTCGCATCAGCGCGCATCGACTTGGTTGACCAAGATCAAGTTACAGTCGGTGCGCTTTTTGATATTAGAGCCCAATGGCCGACGATCCGATCAAGTTGCCGCCAACCTTGCAACGCCGGCTTAGCCTACCGCTGCTTGTCCTCTACGGCACGGGGATCACAATAGGCGCGGGCATCTACGTCTTGGTTGGTGCGGTTGCCGGGCATGCCGGTATTTATGCGCCATGGTCGTTCGTGCTAGCCGCTGTCGTCATGGCGTTGACCGTTGCCTCCTACGCTGAAATGGCGACTCGCTATCCCGTCAGTGCGGGAGAAGCGGCGTATACGCGCGCCGCCTTCAACTCGCGCTTTCTGTCCACGAGCGTTGGTTTGCTGACGACCATGACAGGCGCGGTGGCGTCAGCTGCCGTCACCCTCGGTGGAACCGGCTACATCAGGCAATTCATCGATCTGCCGCCAGCGCTCATTGCCGCCACGATCATCGTCGTGCTCGGCGCCGTCGCGGCGTGGGGCATCCTCGAGTCGGTCGTGCTGGCGAGCCTCTTCACCCTGATCGAAGCCGGCGGGCTCATCCTGATCATCGCTGCGGCCATCCATTCCAACGTGCCTTTTATGCCGACGCTGCTGTCGGTGCCGCCGCTCGACGTCGCGAAGTTTTCAGGTATCGCCTTCGCGAGTCTGCTCGCGTTCTTTGCCTTCATCGGCTTTGAAGATCTCGCTAATGTCGTCGAGGAAGCTAAAGTGCCGCATCGGGACATCCCGCGCGCCATGGTGCTGACGCTGCTGATCACCTCCGTGCTCTACATTCTGGTCGTCGCGATCGCGGTGAGCGTAGTGCCGCCGGGCCAGCTTGCAGCGTCGCCGGCGCCCCTAAGTCTCGTATTCCGGATCGTCGCCGGCGTGAATCCATCCACCTTTAATGCGATAGCAGTGGTAGCCACACTTAATACCATCCTTGCCCAAATGACGATGGCCGCCCGGGTCGTCTATGGCATGGCCCGGCAGGGTGACCTGCCGGGTATTGCCGGGCACGTGCATGAGGGGACCGGCACGCCGTTAGTTGCGACCGGCTTGGTTGTGGCGGCCGTCGTGATCCTTGCACTCGCGTTTCCACTGGAGCGGTTGGCGGAAAGCACATCGATCGCGACACTCGCGACTTTCGCCCTCGTCAATCTGTCCCTGCTACGGATCAGGCTTCGCAAAGTCCATTCCTCCGCGCCGCACGTTCGGGTCCCACTCTGGGTGCCGGCGCTTGGCTTTGTGACCTGCCTGGTGATGATATGCAGTGCCCTGCTCGCTTGAGCTGGGGAATCACGGGAGTGCAATTTCCAGACAGCTTTAGGGCACAACCACGTCTGGTCGCCTGCTAGTCTCACGTTTGATGGTGCTGGAACATTCCGTTCGTATCTTCGCGAAATTCAACTGTGTCGATTGTTTTATCACTTGATCCTTTGCGCACGATTAACGGACTTGAAGGCTGATGACGTCCTTGAGCGACGTCTTTCCAGAAATCGCTTTCGACGCAATGGATGCAATCGCAGTTGCTTCGTTGTCGCGACCAGCATAAGTCGAATTCATTCATGTTGCTGTTTACGCGCAAGACGATCAGGACATTGTCCTTAACGATAACCTCGACCGTTTGATCCGTTGCTCCCATCGAGCGAACAACGGATTTCCGTATATCCGTTAAAGTCGAGCGCCGCTCCTGCCCCTGGGCGGACGTTGTCTGCGCGTGCAGCGTTGTGTTTGCCTGGGCCACCATAGCCGATACCGCGATAGAGATCGCGAACAGGTACCTCAACATGGAATTCTCCTAATATTCTAGCCGCTGCTCGTTAGAAAAGCCGTTCTGGACTTCCAGCCATGATCTAGATCAATTTGGACGTTAAAGGCGGTGATCAAAACGCGCCATGGTGAGCCAGCACTTCTTCGGCGCGATAAGCGAGGGAGCATTCTCGAGCTTGGCGCGGTCTACACCGTCAGTGCGACAGCAGGACCGGCAGCGGCGGCTTGGCGAGCACGCTCCTAGTGGCGCCACCGAGGACGAATTCCCGAAGCCGCGAGTGACCGTACGCGCCCATTACCAGAACGTCGGCCTGCAATGAGTTGACATACAACTCCAGCACATCGCCAATCGGGCGCCCCGCGGCGTCCACTTGTTCTAGAACGAGCAGCATGCAGCGCCAGGTGTTTGGCGAGTTCCTGGCCCGAGCGCTTGGTGTCGATTTCTTTTTCGCTGGTGACGGTCACCACGCTTACTCGCTTTGCTTTGATCAGGAGTGGGAGAGCGTCAGCGACGGCGCGCGCAGCAGGACGGGAGAAGTCCCAGCCCACGACGACGTGCTCCAGCGCGAACGCACACTCGCTTTGACCTGCAGCCGGAATGATCAAGGTTGGCCGTCCCGACCCGAAGATAATCGATTCCGCGAACCAGTGTTCCTGATAAGGATGCTCCGGCACACCAATTATCGTGAGATCGCGCAACCGGGCGTAATCGACGAGCAGGCCCGTCAGCTCCGAAGTGAAGCATCGGTCGAAGATGCGTTCACGAAATACTCCGCGCCGCTGCGCCTTTTGCTCGAACGTTTCGAGCAGAGCTTCAGCATAGCGGCGGCTCTTCTTTGCCTCGGTAGCAGCCATGGCATGGACGTCAATCAATGCGTCCGCCAAAAGGCTGCCCGGCACCGCAACCCGCACCTCGCACGCGATGGCTGAAATCCTCGCGTCAACCGCGGCAGCGAAATCGATCGCCTTGTCAATGAGGGCCGCCCGCGAAGGTTCAGGATAGCTCGTCAGAACCAGGAGGATATCTGAGATGGCCATACTCACTCCTTATGATCCTTCGGACTGACAAATTGCCAAAAGCGTGCGACGCAAGCCTTAGAGCAACTCCGGCTGCTCGCTGCGATCATCCAAAGAGGTGCGCAAGCCAAAAAGCAGCGGCGGCGGCCAGTCCACCGACAAAGAGAGTCTGCAAGCCAGAAACCAAGCGATTGAGGCCCGTGAAATGCCCCTTCACGGCGCCGAAGATCGAGAAGTGCTATGCCGGTTGTGACGATCGAGACTTTCAGCGCCTCCGGCAGATTTGCAATCAGCATATAAGGAAGAAGCGGAATCAATCCGCCAATCAAATAGAAAACGGCGATTGTGGCCGCGCTAATCGGTGCGCGTCGCGGATCCGGCTTTTCGAGACCAAGCTCGAAGCGCATCATAAAATCGACCCAGCGCTTCCGATCGGACGTGATCGACGAGACGACATCGTCAAGCGCTGATCCAACGAGGCCATATCCGGCGAAAATAGCACGCACCTCCTTGACCTCCAGCTCGCGCTTATTGTCGATCTCCCACTCTTCGCGGATAACCTCCGATGCGAAGTGCTGCGCATCCGTTCGAGCAGCGAGATAGCCGCCGAGACCCATCGCAATAGCGCCAGCCGCAATTTCGGCAAGCCCGGCGGTCACGATCACTGCGGTGCTCGACACTGCAGCCGAAAGGCCGGCAGCCAACGCGAACGGGACCGTGAGGCCGTCCGCCATTCCGATGACAGCGTCGCGAACCGTCTCTGTCGCCGTGAAGTGCTTCTCGATATGCGGGGTCGAGGGCATATGAGCAGCCTCAACTAACTATCAGCGCTGGTCCGGCCGGTCCGGCGCAACCAGGGCGCCATGCGTACCAGCGTACTGTCCTGAAATACTATGTGGTGAATGAGCGCGGCGCTGGCATGAAATAGCGCGAGGATCACCAGCGCATTGGCCAGCACTTCGTGCAATTCCTTCAGATTGTGAGCGAGGTTGCGGCTGGCCGAGAACGGCGCAGCAATCTGAATCAGTCCGAACAGCGAAATCTCGTGGCCACGCGAAAATTGCAGCAGAATTCCCGCGATCGGAACAGCAAATAGCAGCAAGTAAAGCGCGTAATGGGTGATGCGGGCGGCCGGATCGGTCCAGGTCACGAGCCAGCGACTGAATTCGTTCGCTTCGGCGGGCGGCGGCGGATTTGCGACCCGCCATGGAAAGCGCAAGGCAGCGATCATCAGGACCGCCAATCCGGCCCAGATATGAACGTTAAGTCCCGCGCTTGCCACCGCGCCTTCGGCAAAATCATCGCCAAACAAATCGTCGCCGAACATGCCTAATGCCCAAGCGATAACGACCAGCATCACCGTCAACCAATGCAGCGATCTGGAAGTCGCACCGTATTCATTCTGCACCATGGGCTTGGCCATTGTGACGTCCTTGGCGGCTGGATTGCCCCCGGGCCGTGAAACTCGCAAAGCGCTGGTCGCAAAGCCTTGATCCAGGACAAATCTTTGCGTTGGCGCCGTGTTTTGTTTGCCGATCGCAGCCCGACAGGCCGAAGATGACGACGGACACCCACCCCGCACGAGTTTTCATCGCCCGTGGTCTTTCCAAGACCTACGTGATGGGCGAGATCAAAGTTCACGCGCTGCGCGATGTCGATCTTGACATCTTCGAGGGCGAGATCGTCGTCCTGCTCGGCCCGTCCGGCTCCGGCAAATCGACGTTGTTGAACATTCTCGGCGGCCTGGACACTCCGACTTCGGGCCAGGCAAGCTGGCGCGATCACAATCTGGTCGGTGCCGACGACGCCGAACTGACGCGCTACCGCCGAGAGCACGTCGGCTTCGTATTTCAGTTCTACAACCTAATTCCCAGTCTGACCGTTCTGGAAAACGTTACGTTGGTGAACGAGATTGCAGAAAAGCCGCTGAATCCCAAGGAAGTGTTGGTGCTGGTCGGCCTCGAGCACCGCTTGAATCATTTCCCATCGCAATTGTCCGGCGGTGAGCAGCAGCGCGTGGCCGTTGCGCGGGCCATTGTGAAGTCACCCGATGTCCTGCTCTGCGATGAGCCGACTGGCGCACTCGATTACGACACCGGAAAAGTGGTGCTGGCTGCAATCGCGCGCGTGAACGAGCGTTTCGGCACCACAACCATCATCATCACACACAACGCTGCGATTGCCGGGATGGCCGACCGCGTGCTGCGTCGGCGTCAACTCATGCGGTGGCGGGTTGGTGCAAGGCAAACTGATATCGACGGTTCTCATAGGCTCTAATGCCCCTTCAGGGGCACGCCTTTGGCCCAGCGTCCAGATCGCCGCTCCTGCGAGCGCTATCGCCAAAACGAGAATGCCGACATCATGGCGCATCCCACGAATATGCGCCCTTCCGAAGGCCTGACAAGCCGGAAACCGCTGGCAACCGCCAGTCGCAAGGTAAACTCCTGTGATCGTGTACTCTAATTGCTGAAGCGACAGGCCTCGCTTGCCGTCGTAAGTAGATGACACGCTATTATTTCGACATCCGCGCCGACCATAGCGTTTGGCTCGACACCGAGGGCCTGGAACTGCGGAGCCTGAAAGTGGGCGAGGTCGAAGCCACTCATTCTGCAATGTTGTGATCGGTACGAAACGCACAAAGCCGGCTGCCGAACTGCGAAATGAAGATCATCTTCGCAAGATATGCCTAGGCGGCACCGTATTTGCTGGCTGCGATTGTCATCGCAAAGACAAAGTGCTCCACTGAGTCGCTTGAGCGACCGAGGTCTTAGATGCTGTTCCGCATTACCAGTCTCGCACGCTATGGCGCGGTTGGACTTCTGATGGTCTTGATTGCGGGTGCGATTATAGCGCCGTTCTCTAAAGGTGTTGTCGAACAATGGTCCCGAAGCGACGTCGAGTCGCGTTCGCGACTGGTTCTAAACGCAATCCAGAGTTCGCTTGATAGCTCCCTTCAAGAGAAGGATTGGCGGCAAATCGAACGAATATTCGAGAATGTCGCGCTCGACGAGCGGATCCTTGCAGTCGGCCTGTGTGATGCCTCGGGAAGCCTGGTTGCTCCGACCAAGCTGATGCCGAAAGACTTCTCCTGTGAAAAAGTGGCTCGGACCGATCAGGAGAGCTTTTCGAGCGTATCCAGCGGAGGGCGCCAATCCTCGTTGCCGCGTTCCCGCTGGCCAGAGAGGAGCGCAAGAACCATCTCGTCCTGCTCACTGATCTGAGTTTCATCGACGCACGCTCGGGACAGGCAATCGCCTATCTTTTTGCGCTGCTCGCCGGTGTTTCGCTCGTCCTCGCTTTGGCGACGACTTTATTCGGACTGCTCACGCTCCGCGGCTGGATGCGCTCGCTGCGACGTGCTGTGGAGGAGGTGCGACAGGGCAATGTCGGCGCTCCGCCAACTTCGCGCTCGTCGATCGAAGTGGAAATTCAGAAGCTGCTTCGTGACGCAGACCATCTGTGGACACAATCGAGCCAGGTCGACTGGTCGCCGAAGACCTTGCACGATCTGTTGCGGAACACGCTGCCCGACGCCGAAATCATCGTTGTATCGAACCGCGAGCCATATATTCACAACCGCTCCGAGAAAGGCATCGTCGTGCAGACGCCCGCAAGCGGGTTGGTCTCGGCGCTGGAGCCAATCATGCGTGCCTGTGGCGGCGTGTGGATCGCGCACGGTAGCGGCAGTGCCGATCGAGAAACGGTGGACAAGCACGACAGAATACGTGTGCCGGAAGGCTCGCCGGCATATGCGCTTCGGCGCGTCTGGATCTCGGAGGAGGAGCAGGACGGGTACTATTACGGCTTCGCAAATGAAGGCCTATGGCCGCTGTGCCATATCGCTTTCGTAAGACCGTCGTTTCGCGTGGCGGACTGGCGCGCCTATCAGAAAATCAATCGGCGGTTCGCTGAGGCGGTCGTCGCGGAGTCGCGCACCGAAAATCCGATCGTGCTCGTACAGGACTATCACTTTGCGCTGGCGCCCAAAATGATTCGCGAGCGGTTGCCGAAGGCGACGATCGTGCTGTTCTGGCACATCCCCTGGCCGAACGCCGAAACATTCAGCATTTGTCCGTGGAAGGAAGAGATCATCGAGGGTCTGCTCGGGAGCACGATCGTCGGGTTTCACACGCAGTTCCATTGCAACAATTTCATCGAGTGCGTCGATCGGTTCCTCGAAAGCCGGATCGATCGCGAGACCCTCTCAGTGACCCTGGCGGGACATGAGACGAAAGTCCGTGCGTATCCGATTTCGATCGAGTGGCCGCCCAAGGTCCTGGCCAAAATTCCTGACGTCGAAACGTGCCGTGCAGAAGTCCGCAAGTTGTTTGGGGTTCCACTTGGAGCCAGTATCGCCGTCGGGATCGAACGCTTCGACTACACCAAGGGGATACTTGATCGAATGCGGGCGGTCGACGTCCTGCTGACGCGCGATCCCGCGCTGAAACAGCGTTTCATATTCATTCAGGCGGCGGCGCCGACCCGCAGCAAGCTAGCCGCCTACAATCATTTGCAGATCGAGGCCCAGGCGCTGGCTGACGCGATCAACGCCCGGCATGGCAGTGCCGACTGGTCGCCCGTGCGGCTGATCGTCCGCCACCACGAACCCGACGAGGTTTTCAAGTTGTTCAGAGCTGCGGATGTCTGCATCGTCAGCAGTCTGCACGATGGCATGAATGTTGTCGCAAAGGAATTTGTCGCGTCGCGCGAGGACAATGCTGGCGTGCTCGTGCTGTCGAGTTTCACCGGAGCATCACGCGAAATGGCGGAGGCCCTAATCGTCAATCCGTATGATCCCGCCGAGATGGCCAGCGCGATCGCCCGGGCGCTGCGGATGCCGATCGACGAGCAGGCCGAGCGCATGAAGCTTATGCGACAGCAGGTTCGCGAGAACAATGTCTATCGCTGGGCGGGTCGAATGTTGAGCGATGCTGCGAGAGACCGCAAACGTCAACGGATTCTGTCGCTGGCATCCTCAAAGAGGGTTCCGCATCTTCGTGCGTCCGGCATGTGAGCGGCGGTGCGAACCTTGCTCCGATGATGACCGCAGGGCGGGAAAGTGGCGCCTGAGTTTTGTGGCGTCTTGCATAAAGTGTTTCAGATGGACTTTGTCGGCCTTGCGTGCGATCGGCGTCAGCAGGAGCGGTGTGGTGCGACGACTCTGTACAGCGACGTAGCGCGGGATCATTGGTTACCTCGCTCGAATTGTTCTTGTCCACAATCGCCACCACGATCAGGCCGAAGGTCAGCAATCGCGAAAGATAGGCAAGAGGCTCGGCATCGCTCGATACGGGAATCACCGCGAGGGTGAGGCGAGCGGCGGCATCGATGCAGAACGCCGCGAAAAAAAGCAGAAAGAACCTGTCTCGAGTTGCCTCCAGAAGCGCAGGAAGAAAGCGAGGCCGCAAAACAAGCCATCGCGACGGCGCCCATCAATGCGGATGCGATATGACCCGTCATTCGGCGTTCCAGACGAGCCCGTAAAGCAGGAAAACCATTGAAAGCAGCGCAATTGATGTCCGCAAGATCGACAGATCCAGCGACGGCAGCAGGAGCTTATCAACCCACAATGCGAGATTGTTCAGCGTTAGCCCGGAAAAACAGATCGAGCTCCAGAGCAGCAACTTGAATTTGTTCCGAAAATAGGCTCTCGCGAGCAGGAAGGTGCACAACGCCGCGGCGGCGGCGCAGAGGCTGTAGATGACGAGCGCAAGAGTAAACGATCTCTCCTGAATCTGAATGCGTCGGAAAATTCGCGCACTCCGCACAGCTTGCCGTGGATGAGGTTCGTAACGGGTATCAGAAGCCGGCGATAGGTGTCCGCCAGACGATCGACTTTCTGCCGCAGCTCGTCAGAGCAGTTGTAGGTATACGCATTGTCGACATGCTTCAGGAAGCCGTCGATCGTCAGTTTCTCAAGCACGCGGGCGATCTCGTCTTCCGGTGCAAACAGGCGCTTGGCTGTGGTCGTGACATCCCAATGATCGCCAGCATTAGCGCGCAGGAACAGCAGAGCTTCCAGTTGCGCAACGGAGTCGAATGTAGTGCTGGATGAATGCCCGCACCTCCTCGGAGACCGGCTCATGCGACATCGCGTGCTCGTCCGCTCCGCAGGACGTCGTCGCCGCCGCCCGTGTTCGATCTTGTTTCAGACGATCCATTCGGGCAGCCGCACTGCATCTCTGATGTCGCGCCCGACGATCAATCTGGCCGTGCCGGGAAAGCGCCAGCAGCCGTATCGGCAAGATTTGCGAAACTGTACTCCGAGCAGCGCCGTCTTCGGCGCAAATGACGATGCGAAATCGTTCAGCGGCCCGTTGCTTTTTTTCAATGAACGCTCGCAGTCCGGCCTCATAGGCGGTAAAGGCTTTCGCGTAGTCGTCTCCCGCACGGGCGAGTTCATTCGCCAGTACACAGGCCGAGATCATCGCCAGAGCGGAGCCTTGCCCGGCCAACAGGGAAACGCAAAAGGCTGCATCGCGGATAAGGGCGACGCGGCCTTTGCCTCCAGCGTGGCATTCTGATCTGGCTGACCCGATCGAAGTACAAATCATCTAATGTGGTCGAGTGAGTCGAGAATTTGCGGACACTCCCAGCCACTGTAGGCGTAGCGTGCCTGCAGCAAAGCCGTCTTCTGGCAGATCAGGCGCCGTAGCGGGTGCGATCGTGGGTCTGCCGCGAAGACAAACAGGAACAGCGTTCGGTTGTCGCGTAGCGTGACACGTCCAACCATCCGAGCGTGGTTCATTGTGCATCACGTACACACCCTCTTCGCGCTGCCGATAACCATGAGCTTCGAAGGCCGCGACCGTATAGCCAAGCGGCTTCTCGAACTGATCCTGTGGCCCGAATGTCAGCCTGCAAATCCCCGAATGCAGGCCGTCCGCGCCAACGACAATGTCAAACTGGCGGTCGCCTTCTCGTTTGAATCCGACGCGGACATGATCGGCTTCCTCTCGCAGCTCGACCACCTCGTCGTCAAAAATCACCGGGCGTAGACTGTCTGATACGTTCGAAGAGCAATCGCGCGAGGTCGCTCCGGGGGAGTGTCACGTAGTGTCCGTCTGTCAATTCGCTGAACACCCTGGTGCCGAAGCCGGTAATCCGCCGACCTTCTCGGTCGACAATTAGCAGTTCGCGCATGTGATAGCCGACGCGCAGGATATCGGGGAGCAGCCCCATGCGCTCGGCGATATCGTAACCGCGGCCCCAGAAATCGATGACATAGCCGCCGCGGCGAATTGCGGGGGCGCGTTCTACGATGGTTGGCTGGAATCCAGCGACAGTCAGCCAGTATGCAAGCGTTGGGCCGGCTATTCCGGCGCCGGCTATCGATACGGTTCGTCGGCTCATTGCTTGGACGTGTGCATGCTGGCGAACAACGTTGCGTTCGAGACGACGTGAGAATGGCTTCGTGATTTCAGATGTTCAAGCAGGCCCGACCGACGAAATCAGCGCAAGAGGAGCCGGAACTCGTGCCGATGAGTCCCGGCGGACAAGAAATGTAAGTCGTCTGCGGGTGCACCGCCAACGGGTGACATCGACAAAGCACAGCCACCCGGCATAGAGCCGACCGACGACCCGCGGATGCGGCCCGGATTTGGTCAAATTGACGAGTTACGAGGGCAACATCCGGCGGCGAACCGCGAGAACGGTACGCTGCGTACCGAAATGCAAAATGGCAAACCAATCACGTGTCCGGCAAAGCTCGGTCCCCACGATCAAGGGATGCCCCCCGAGCATCGCACGCCTTCAAGGCGGCTGTACAAAGTAGCTCGCGCTCTGCGGGTCGAACCGGGGAGCGCGAGCGACGGGGTGGTTCTTCATTGGGGCGAGGGCGGGTGCACTTTTCTTGAATACGCATGCTGCGACTCAAGACACATCCGCAAAGGCAAACTTGGAGGTTAGAATGAAGATGGTTAAGAGCCTTCTCCTGGCTTCGGCGGCGGGTCTCGTCGCAACGGCTGGGCGCAGGCAGCCGATCTTCCCGTGAAGGCCAAGGCGGTCGAATACGTGAAGATCTGCTCCCTGTACGGTATCGGGTTTTATTACATCCCCGGCACCGACACCTGCATTCGGATCGGCGGTCACCTTCGTTCCGAATATTCGTTCTGGGCGGGCGGTACAGGAATCCAGAGTGGGCTGGCAACCAGGCGAAACAATCGATCGCGCAGAGGACTATTGGTACAATCGTCAACGCGTGTTCATGCACACTGACGTGCGCACCCAGACCGAGTACGGCACGCTCCGTGCTTACTCTGTGATCCGTTGGGAGTTTGCGACCACAGGCGGTAACGCCTTCGGTCAGCAAGCCGGCAACCTCGGACCGGTGCAGACGATGGGCGTCGATATCGGCTTCATCCAGTGGGGGGCTTCCTGATCGGTCGTGCGCCGACTCGGCGTTCACACTGCCCTGGAACTACGCCTCGTTCTATGGCCCGAGCGTCAACTTGGGTACGTCGGACTGGGCCGGTGGCCGGTTCCTGACGCAGTACACCTACCAGTTCGGCAATGGCGTGTCCGGCACGCTGTCGATCGAAGAGTCGAAGCCGTACTCGCCCAAGGTGGCGATCGTGCGATCTTCAATGGCAGCTAATGCTGCTCTGCCGCTTGGTAATCCCGGTTCGTCAACTCCACCTACAACTCGGGTGGCGGTCAACGCGCTCCTGACATCGTCGGCCAGCTCCGCGTCGATCAATCCTGGGGTACTTTCCAGGTTGCCGCTGCGGCGCACATGAACCATGCGCTGTACTACGGTGCTCTCGAGACCAGCGGCAATCCCGCCGACAAGTGGGGTGGCGCAGGTACGCTGGCATCAAGATCAACCTTCCGTGGGGAACGGGTAACTTCGTTGTCTCGGCGGCGCCTATGCCGTCGGTGCGTCGGGCTACACCTATAACGAAGGCGGTGGTCTGACGAGCGACCCGGGCATGTTCGCCTACAGCAGTGCGCCGGCTGGCACGTACCAGACGCTGGACTTCGGTTACCTGTTTGACTCCGTTTACGTGAACGGCGGTCAGTTGCAGTTGACCACCACGTACGGCGGCAACATCGCCTTCTGGCACAACTGGAGCCCGCAGTGGGCGTCCAGCTTGAATGCCGGCTACGTCAAGTGGCACTACGGCGCAGCTGCAAATAACATCATTTGCACGGCGCCGATGTTGGCGGTGGCACGGAGGCGGGTCGCCTCGGCGCCGGTCTCGCAGGCTGCAACAACGACTACCAGATCTGGACCATTGGTTCCCGGACTGTGTGGACCCCGGTCAAGGACTTCGTGATCGGTGCGGAAGTGCTGGCCTCGTTCCATCACTCTGCGAATAACGGCCAGACCTACACCAGCCCGGTCAACATTGGGTTCAAGCCGGCGACGGTCTACTTTCTAAAAGGACAGCACCTACGTCGGCGGCCTGTTCTCGGTCCGTCGTTACTTCGATCGTCCCAATCGGAGGGGGCTTAGGCGCTCCAAGAGCAAACCCCGGCGAGAGATCGCCGGGGTTTTCTTGTTTCTCATGGCCCGGCGATCCGTCGAGCGCCAGGCAGGCGGCCAAAAACCAAAAAGCTGCCGCGGCTCAGCAGCCGGGCAGGTGATGGCAAAACGGCTCGCGCTCATCAAGCCACGCCACGGTGCCGGCAATCGCTTTATAGCAGTTGCAGGATTTCGACTGGAGAAGTTCTCGATTGCGGATGCGAAGGGCTCCGCGCGATCGGACGACGATGCCCTCGGCCTCGAACCCCGAAAGCACCTGAGTTACCCCGGCCCGCCGCGCGTTGACCAGCCCGCTAAGCAAGTCGTGTGTTATCGACAGGACATCCGTCTCGGCGTAGTCCTGCGCCAACAACAGCCATCTCGCAACCTTCTGTTCGGTGTCGTGCCTGGCATTGCACAGCGCAGTATGCTGCTGCCTCAAATGAGGGTCCGCAGGTAACTCATCAGGTGTTCGCGAATGGACGGCCGGCTGGACATGGCCAAGGTAAAATCGGCGGTGCTGACGCGTAATGCGCTGCCCGCAACCTGGACGCAGGCGCGGTGCACGGACGGCCCACCATCCAGCACCGTGGCGATTCCGATCAGCCCGTCATTTCCGCAGGTCAGGATTTCCACGGCCCCATCGAGGTTCGTCCGAGTAACAATCGAGACTACACCGCTCTCGATGGAATAGGTGTGCTCGAGAGTCCTGTTGGCGTCCTGAATGACCGTTCCCTTCTTCAGGTCGACGAGTTCGAGCCGATCCCTCAGCGCGCTGAAATCCTCCGGCGGCATGGTTTCAAGCAAACGATTGCGCACATACGCGTGGTCAGCCGCGGTGGTTCGCAGCGCGCCGTCGGCTTGGAGCATGTCCGGCCCCCTCCCGATCAAACGTCCCAAGCGCGAAGCCTGTTGAACTTCTTCTTCTTTGACCTGCAGCGCGGGATTTTCGTCAGCCAAGTCAGTGAAACATTCTGCGGCGCTCATATTGCCGCGTTCGTTCACGGAAATGTGCTCAGAGCGTCAAACTTGGTCAACGCATTGAGGCTGCGACAATATTCTCTCCGAACTGCCGGATTTCGTGATGCTCGCAGTGTGTCGCGCAAACATCGTCAAATTTACATTGACAAGACCCATGAAACTGGGCGGTTGCGCGCCGCACTACGCAGATCGTTCTCGATCGCCCTTGACTGTAGCCGCTTGCCACGGATCAGCAGCATCGATCGCTCCAATACTCTTCGGGTACGACGCACGAAATGGAGAAGGTTAGTTTTCAGTTCCTCTCCCTCCGCCAGTCCCCCAAGATTGATCCGTTCTCCGTGGATCATTTGCTGCAAACAGGCAGCCTGTGTTGCGGGCATTTCTTGAGAAGGCTCCGTAGTCGGACGTGGCCTGATCTAAACCAAAAGCGTTCTCTGTCCCGGCTATTCTCTGAAGCTCTGTACTTTGCAGGTAAAGTACGGAAATTTTTTCTCGTTCCAAATCAGTGGCCTGCTGGAGCGCGCACGCGGGCGGGTTCGAATCCTTTTTCGGTGGGGGGAGGTGGCAAAAACCGAGCGCTTTGCCGCGTCTGTCAAAGCGGAAGCGACACGGGACACGTCATAAACAAAGGGATCGTCGTAGAAGCACTAAGACTCTTCTACGAGTCGCGCTCACAACCGACTACACCATTACCAGATCAACTTCTCGGGGGGAATGACGGAGTTGCCAATTAGCTGGCCCTTGCAGAAACCTCAAGGGCACCTGGCTCCGACCTGTCATTTACGCTCTCGATGGTGTTCGCCACGTAAGTCCCCCAGTTTCCCGGATTAGCTCTCGTGCACGCTCCAGCTCGCGCTTCCCGGCGATTCTTGAGCGCTTGTTCCAGATCGTATCAGGAGATCGGCGCGCACGATGCGGGCGAAACATTCGGCCACCCGGGCGTGACCTTGGTCGCCACGTCTATTGCTTCGTCGACAGTGGAGAATGCGGTCACATAATCGCCGCTCAGTCTGTACGCATTCGCAAGGTCAGCCCGAATGCGGGGCTGATTTTCTAACCCGGCCTTGCGCGACCGAGCGAAGCTGAGGGCATCAGCTAAATCTTCAATGGCAGACGTGAGTTTTCCAGCGACGATATGAGAAAGACCACGGCAAGCTTGAGCGTAGACTTGGAATATGGATGCCGCTTTTTATGGCGAGCGAAAACGCCTTGTTTCGCACGCTCTTGCGCGAGCCCGACATTTCCTTCAGCCTGAGGCTAGGTCGCCCATAGGTGATACTGCGCCCGACGTGATGGTAGTAGGGCGTCAACTTGACTATCCTGTAGCCTAAAGTTATTGTTGAGGAATTCGCTTGCTTCTGCGCCTCGACCGAGCATCACCAACGTTTGACCGCGCATTACGGTCAGCCAAACCTGGATGTCGTAGCCCAGCGTTTGTCGATCCAACTGCACGATTTCGTTCGCGCGGTCGGTTGCCTCTATGTTCATCACCAGCGCTTCCGACATGCGGCCTGACAGCCGCAAACGCATGGGGATAGTGTACGGCCTTAAGCGTGATTTGAACACTAGGATCGTCACGCTGATCAGCGATTACTTTCGGGCTTTTCGCACTCTTTTTCGACATACTCGTCTGCCGAGCTTTCATCGCCAGTATCCGTCCGTAACCTGCGTGGATCAGCACATTGGCCCTCATATCCCCCAAGGCTAAGGGCTTATTCGGTTCGGTTTTGTGAAGTAAACCCCAGCATCCTCCGACGAAATTCCTTCTCGCCAGCCAAAATTGACGATTTGGCCGCAGGCCAGCATATGGAAATAATCCATCCGCGTAGATGGGAAGCTGGTCTGCACAATAACTCACGAACCTTCTCTTCCAGCTTCGCAGCGCCTGGCTTGGATCGCTCGCGCTGATCCAGACCGCAGCGCGCATATTCTGTTCAGCCGCTTCGAGATTTTCGCCAATCTGCTCAAACCGGAATGCTAAGAAGGAAGCCCGCTCCTCGGTGCGATCCTTAAAGACTCTTTCTATCGCCGTTGCTACAGTGGAATGAACTTGGCGGCCACGTTCGTGCAGCAACGATCCACAGCAGAAAGCAACCTGTTGACGCAGAGGGTGAATGTACAAAAGTTAATAAGCTGCTGCTCAAAGATCGGCACTTCGGTAGAGTAGCCTGCATCCGGCCAACTTCTTCTGTCTGGATCGCTCCCGATATCCCGTGCATCGTCCACACCCGGCTGAGCGACGTCCACAGGTATCGATATCCATCTCGCGGCCAATTACGGACGCAATCTCGAGAACCCGCTTTGGCGGCCTCCTCAAGTCTGATATGATTCTCAGCCGCAACTACCGCCTGCACCGTCGCGGGCAGTGGAATTGAAATTCTGCAACGCCCCCTTCAATCTAATAGGCGTCTCTTTTCTCCTTCAAAATCTCCTCGTTCCACTAGGGCATTAAATAAGCTCCTCGATAAAGAAAGGGTTTCCTTGCGCGCGCTCGATGATGTTCCGACTCAGCAACGCTAGTGTCGGATCCGATCCGGATGATCGCGCAGGAACAGGGCCGCTTGCGAGGGCTCCAGAGGAGGCATGCCGATCTGGCGAGAGTGCGATCGCTGCGTCGAGGCGCAACAAATCCCGGCCTAAAATTAACAACCAGCAGAGTCGTGGGACCCACGACAGCGTCAGCTAGTGCCTCAATGAACTCTTCGCTTGCCGCATTGATCCAATGCAAGTCCTCGATGATGACGACCGTCGCGACATCACGTGGCCCGGAGCGCGCAAGCGTTCCAACAAAATCGAGCAGGTGCGTCTTTCGCGCCTCGGGGTCAAATTTAGATGCCGCGCGCGTTGGATCGGCAAGGCCTAAGAAATCCAGCAACACGTCCGTTAACTGCTCAGGAACAGGCGAGAGATGACCAGTTGACCGAGAACGCGTTGGCGCTAAACATCAGCTACTTCTTTAGCACGCAGGCCAAAGAAATCGCGTAGCAATTCCAATACGGGCTGAAGGGGAGTTGCGCGACCATGAGCCAGACGCGGGCCTCAAAGACGCGGATACCTCTGCCACGACAACCTTCCGCAAACTCGAAACAGAGACGCGCTCTTTCCGATCTCAGCTTCACCAACGATACCGACGGCACGACCATCACCCTTGATGGTATTTTCGAGTTCCATTGAGAGAGCGGAAAATTGATCGTTTCGACCAGTGAGGGGGTCGATTCGCCTTCCACTTCGAAACACGCGGCTCGAAGGAGCATGCTGAAGTCCCACCAGCTTGAATACACTCAATAGGCGCTGCGATCCCCCGAATGGGCTCTTCTTGAGTTCCGAGCGCATCCTTACTTCCACAAATTGTTTAGCGCCGTTGTAAGTGTCCCTCGAAATCAGAATGCCGCCCAGCTCTGCCATCTGCTCGAGGCGACTCGCGAGGTGCGCATTTCGCCCGCGGCATCGTACGTTTGGTAAATTCCATGCTTATTGCGTGAACAACAACTTCACCTGTGTGAACGCCAACGCGGATCTGCAAATCGGGGTCGTTCAGGGCGCCACCCCATCATGCATTGCCAGTGCTGCGAGGCAGCCTCGGATCGCATGGTCCTCATGAGGTTGTGGAGCGCCAAATAGCGCCATGACTTCATCGCCTTGTGCTTTGTTGACTACCCTCATCGTAACGCCGAACGGCTTCATCCATGAGATCCAGAGTGGTATGTTGCAAGCGCCGGATGCCCAATTCAGGATCGCCCAAACTATCAATGAGGCCCGTCGAATTACGGATGTCGGCGAAGTAATTGTAATGCGTTTCCGCTCTCCTCCCTTTGCGTTCAGCGATCTCAGAACATGCTGCCACGTTTGGTCGGATACTTCAGCAGGTGCCGCCTTCAGCGCGGTGCCGCACCGCCCACAAAAGCTACCGGCTCGATCCGTTGAGGCGACCGCAGGAGGTGCGATCAATTCCAAGGGGCACCCCGCATCCTTCGCAATAGTCGTTGGCCGCCTTGTTCTGGCAGCCGCAGCGCGGACATTGCGTCGATGGTTCTTTTGATCCCAATGGAGGCGTCCCTGAAGATCTTTCATGGAGAGTAGCCCAATGCAGGCTTCGTTTCTATGCTATTGTAAAGCAACGAGTTATCTCGGATAGGTCTCCGTGTTGCTTGATATATGCAGCTTCCGATCGCGGGTAACAAACGCAAACGGCAAATCAGAAGGCGCGCCGTCGCCGCAATTTTGTTCTAGACAATCGGGGCAAGAACGAGAAAGGGCGCGCGACGCCCTGACCGAAACGCCAAGGCTAGTCGAGCGAATTTCACTCAAACTGAAGCCGCGTTTGACAGACTGAGTACCGCCGAGTGACAAGATTGATTTCGGCAGCTCGCGAAATTGCCGAGGCAAGCTCCCTATGCAATTGACGCCGTACCAAAATTGAGATGATTTAACTCTTATATCGTTGCCGAGCGCCACCAGGCATCCTCTCAATTTGAGAAGTTCGCCATTGTTCACAGTGCGGAAGCGATGAGTTTCCTAGATTGGCCGATTGAAGATCGTCGATTAAGTCACCCGGGTAGCTACGTGCGCCGACGGAAGAGCGCCTCGCGTCTCGTGACCCTTTTCACACGCGCTTTTCCGCAAATCAGCTATGGCATGATCTGGACTCGTCCCTCATAAACGCGCAAGCTTGGCGCCTCGGTGAAGCGCGCAACGTGTTCCTGTACGGTGGGCTCGTAAGGCATCCAATTATTACGACGGCGGGGCTGGCGGTTGCCCTCGCTCACGAGACCGGCCATCATTTGGGTGGGGAGCCTCGCGATCCCGATATGAGATGGATGACTTGGCAGGGCCAAGCCGATTACTGGGCTGCAAAAACGGGTATGCCATCAGTATTCGGAGATGCCGCCAAGTCCATGACTCTTCGCGGCGCGGTGCAGATCAGCAATCTCGAACGTCAGCTTGCGCGCGATAACGACAAATGGGCCAGCGATCTTTCGCCTGCGACGCGCTTAGACATATTTCGCGCCGGACTACGCGGTGCGCCGATGCCGACTTGCGCAACCGAAGAGTTTGCGAAGCTGAGTTAGGAGCAATTTAGGGAGAAAGACTGATGGGCCTTCTAGTTCGGACACAAGACACAAGCACTCTTATCGCTCATTTAAATACAGAATTCAGAACCACGAAAATAGCCGATTTGCGGGCTACCGCAGCAATTCTGGCTCACTTCAACGACGGAAATGCAAATCATGACTTATTGTGGTTGACCCAAAATGTCACTCACCCACATTCTAACCGTCCACACGACAAGAAGTGTCTTTTGCCGAATGCGTGGAGCGCTCGCGCAGAGGGTCGGTGGCTATTCTATTTGGATCACACCAACGCGAACGTTCTAACTCCGGCTAACCATATCAAGATCAAAACCGCTATAAATGATGCGCTCAGAGGTGGTCATAGCCAAATCGAGTTTGACTGCGTGGACTTGGGCATATGCGGAACGCAGGACGTAATTGCTGCCGATGCAGTTGATGCCCAAGGAAATCAATATAAGACGATCGTCTTACTCACGGCGGCTCTCCCTTAGGTCCTATCTGGATGAAGAGGGAGTTCCAGCCCTCGAAGGAGGACCGAGCGATGAGTTTTCGAATCATGCTCGTCTTGTTGGTTCATTTCGTATTCGCGGTAATCGCATATGAATGCTGAAAGGGACCGTTCCGCGAAGCTTTGTCGGTCGCAAGGAGCCACGCCTAACGAAAGCCCCAAAGCTTCCGCTGCGCGTGCCATTCGAGCGGAAACGGTCTGAGCAGGTCCTTTAGCTCCAAGGTCGAGGGCTGGTGCCCATCGAGGATCGCTTCGACAATGTCCGGAGCAAGCAAGGTCAGGCGTAATACGCGACAGAGATAGGACTCGTTGACCTTGCTGGCCTTCGCGAGTTCGGCTGCGGAGGTGAACTCACCGTCTTCCAACAGCGCTCGCCAGTGGTAAGCCTTCGCAAGGGCGGTTACGATCGCGGTGCTGCGAGGAGAGTTTCGACCTGGCAATCCAATCTTCAGCTCCGACCGGCACAACAATCTGCTTGCGTCCGCCACGCTGGACGAAGCTCACGGGAATGCTGACGACCATCGTGCCACGGGACTTGTCGAGCGCAACGGTCGGCATGACGGCGCTCATGCCGCCCTCCCGGTCTTGATTGCCTCTGCAGGCGCGATCTCCTGAACGAGGGAAGTGAAGCCGTCGACACGCAGATGGACGTCGGCGCGATCGGGAGCGACCACTACCTTATCGACCAGCAGCTGGACGATGCCGGCTTTGCTCTGCCGGGAAGAGGTCGGCCCAGACCTTGTCGAATGACAGGAGCGCCTCCCGAACCTGTCCGCTCGGCGAGCGGGCTGCCGGTTCGCTTCAGCTGCTTCCAGGTCGCAACGATCATTTCGGGTTGACCGAGCAGCCGTCGGATTTGCCCGACCGCGATCTGTTCGATCTCTCCCGCGGGTACCCGCATGGACGCGGTGGCGTCGCTCTTCGCCTTCAGGACGGCCTGGCTGACGTAGTAGCGATATTGCTTGCCCTTCCTGCGCGTATAGGTCGGCGACATCGCGTTGCCGCTGGCTGTCGAAGATCAATCCCTTCAGGAGGGCCGGCGTTTTCGCCCGCGCCGTGGTGGCTCGTTTGTGGGGGCTCGCTTGAAGGATCGCGTGAGCCCGGTCCCACGTCCGGCGGTCGATGATTGCTTCGTGCTCGCCTGGGTATGCCGTGCCCTTGTGGACAGCTTCGCCGACGTAGACCCTGTTGCTGAGCAGCTTGTAGACCGAGCCCTTATCCAACAGGTGGCCGTAGCGATTGCGAACGCCCTTGGTTTGCAGTTCGCGGGCGAGAAGGGTGGCGGACCGCAGCGTGATGAAGCGAGCGAAGATCGATCGGACGACCTTGGCGTCGGCTTCGTTGATCACGAGCTTGCGGTCCTTGACCTCGTAGCCGAATGGCGCCCATCCGCCCATCCAGATGCCTCGCTTGCGCGAGGCGGCAATCTTGTCGCGGATGCGTTCGCCACTCAGTTCGCGCTCGAACTGGGCGAACGACAGCAGGATATTGAGGGTCAGCCGACCCATCGATGTGGTGGTGTTGAAGGCCTGCGTGACGCTGACGAAGGTGACGTTGTTGCGCTCAAAGATCTCGACCAGCTTGGCGAAGTCCATCAGCGAGCGGGACAAGCGGTCGATCTTGTAGACCACCACGATGTCGACGGCGCCGGCCTCGATATCGGCGATCAGGCGCTTCAGGGCGGGGCGATCCAGCGTGCCCCCGGAGAAGCCGCCGTCGTCATAGTGATCGTCGAGAGCAAGCCATCCCTCAGCTTTCTGGCTGGCGATGTAGTTGCCGCAGGCCTCGCGCTGGGCGTCCAGGCTGTTGAAATCCTGCTCCAGCCCTTCATCGCTCGACTTGCGCGTATAGATCGCGCACCGGCGTTTGTGGACGATCGGCTTGGTCATGCCTTGCGTCCGTTGCTTCTTCAGGCCAAAGAACACCAAGCCGTTCCAGCGGGTGCCGGTGATCAGGCGAGCAATCGCCGACAGCGATTTGTAGGGTCGGCCTTGATATTCGAAGTCCTCGTTTCGGACCGTGACGCTGTGCTCGACCCCCTGCCATTCCCGGATCAGGCGCGTCCCCGCGATCGGCCGATCGCTCGCCGGGCGCCGGGATCGCTTTGCGCCGCCGGCCCTTGAAGTCGGCGGCCAACGCCTCCAGCCGCTTGATGGTGTCGCGGCTCAGGCCGCCATAAGCCAGTTCCTGGATGCGATAGGCGAGGCGAGCTTCGAGGTTGCGGCGGTTGTAGGCCGGAGGCTCGGTATCGAACAATTCCCGCCAACGGGCTTTCAGCTGGCCAACCGGCGCGGCTTTCAGGGCCGACAACTCGGCCAACACAGACGACTTCATGCCCGTTCCCCGTTCTCCGAAACGGGAACATCACCGCTCTGCTCGGGCGAGGAGTGAAGCGAACTTTCTCCGAAATCCTTGGAAACTGCGCTGGACTGACGGGCCAAAACGCGCTGAAGGCCCGCGGCCAAAATGCTCGCCAATTCGGCGAAGCGTTCGTCAGTCTCGTTTTGACGCGCGGGACGCATCAGCGAATCCATCAATTAAGATGGTTCGTCTGATGGCTTTGCTCGGGCGAAAGAAACAGCGAAATCGTCGAATAAGCCCCCGCACTCTTGAGCGCTGGCGTTGGCTCAAGGAAGGGCCGACGTTTTTGAAAGTGGGTGGCAGGGTCGTCTACAAGCTCGAGGATGTCGAGCAGTACGAAGCGGCGCGGCGTCACGTCATCACAAACAAGGCGGGGCGCTCATGAACGATTGCATAGCGGAGACGAACGAACGTGCTCTGGCAAGGGCACTGGAGTTGGCCAATCAAGGCATTCCTTGCTTTCCCTGCTCGCCGAAGAAATCACCTACCACGCCGCGAGGCTTCAAGGATGCGAGTTGGGATCGCGCGGCCGTTCGCGAACTTCGGCTTCGGCACCCTGGGCCGCTTGTTGGTGTTCCGACTGGCGAGTGTTGTAATCTGAATGTTCTGATATCGACTCACGAAACGGCGGCAACGAGTGGCTCTCGGACAACAGCGATCGTTTGGCGCAGACCAGAGTGCATCGTACGCGGAGCGGCGGAGTGCATTTCTTTTTTCGCCACGACGCCTCCATCAAGTGCAGCGCCGGCCGGATCGCTCGTGGAGTGGATGTGCGCGCGTCAGGTGGCTACGTTATCTGGTGGCCGGCGGCCGGCTTTCCGGTTTTGAATGACCTTTCGCCGGCCGCGTGGCCCGACTGGCTGTTGCCGACCGCCCGATCACGATCAACGGGGTTTCCCCAGCGCGTCGTCGTTCCAAGCAACGCGGCGCTCGATCGTCTCGTTAGGCTCGTTGCCACTTCGCGACCAGGCGAACGCAATCGGCTGACTTTCTGGGCCGCCTGCCGAGTGGGCGAAATGGTCTCGTCCGGCCTCCTGCCGGCGCGAACCGCCGGCTTGGTGCTCGCTGAAGCAGCCACCAGAGCTGGACTGCCGGCGGCGGAAGCGCAGCGCACCGTGTGGAGCGGCATCCGTACGGCAGGGGGACCTGCGCGTGCGTGATGCAGAGCTCAGAACCCATGCCGAGATCGTAGAGCTAGCTCTGCGTCAAAAGCCCGAACTGATTATCGAAGCGGGCGATCTTCCGTCGACAGTCGAGGCGCTGCGCGAATTACTCGCCGATTCCGATCGCCTATTCGACCGGGGTGTTCCAGTCCGCATTGTCTTCCCGGCAAACTCCAATCTGCCCGTAGCCATCCCCCTGACGAAGAATAACGTCGTCATGGAGGCGCATCGCAAGTGCCAGCCGATGAGGTTCGATCGAGGCGGCAAGCTTGTCGCCGCCACGCTGCCGGATCGCGTCGCCCAGATGTATCTGGATCTCTTCGGCGAATGGTCGTTGCGTCCTCTTGCGGGCATTAGCACGGCGCCTCTGCTGTCTGACGATGGCAGCGTTCGCAGCACCGACGGCTACGACCTGAATTCTACGCTGTGGTGCTGGCGCGTTCCACAATTGCCGCTGCCATTCCGACCCAGTCGCGACGATGCAGAAGCCGCGGTCCATCTGCTGAGACATACTTTCCGGACGTTCCCCTTCGGGGATTCGAAGAGAAAATCAGATGCAGCGCTTGGGCTTGAGGTTGTCGATACCTCGACAACGCCCGGGACAGGACGAAAGCTCGTTCCTTGTCGCCCTGCTGACAGCCTGCTGCCGCCCAAGCCTCTGGCTCGCCCCTGCATTTCTTGTCTGCGCGCCATCGATTTCCGGAGCCGGTAGCGGCAAGGGCTTGTTGGTTCGCGCGATAAACATGATCGCCTTCGGCATCAAACCCCGGGCGTTCACCCCTGGGCACAATCGGGACGAACTGGAAAAGCGGTTGGCAGCCGAACTCGTTCAGGCCCAGCCGGCTGTGTTTCTCGATAATGCGAACGGACTTGCCCTCCGCTCGGACACGCTCGCCTCGGTATTGACTGAGCGGCCGGCCAGCGTCCGGGTGCTCGGCGAGACCCGCATGGTCCAGCTCAACAGCACTGCGTTCGTTGCGGTCACCGGCAATGGCCTGACGTTGAGCGAAGATCTGGCTCGGCGCTTTATCGTCTGTGAGCTGGATGCTCATTGCGAAGACCCGGAAGCGCGATCTTTTGTCCCGGGGTTCCTCAACGAGGTTGAAAATCATCGGGCCGAACTGCTTGCTGCGGCATTAACAATCTGGCGTTGGGGGCGGCAGAATGCATCCGTATCGATAGCGGGCAGGCCTCTCGGCAGCTTCGAGAGCTGGTGTGAATGGTGCCGTGATCCTCTGCTGGCACTTGGCTGCCAGGACCCAGTCGAACGCATCGAGACCATGAAGTCGCGCGATCCGAAGCGATTACAGGTGGTCGAGGTTTTAGCAGCCTGGTGGGAACAGCATGGCAGCGAGCGGATCAAGATGAGCGAGCTGTCGGACATAGTACGCGCGCTTGTCGATCCCCAGAGCCGTGGACGTCAATTCGTTCAGAGAGCGATCGCAGCGATGGCTGGTACGCACGCCGGCGGGTTCGTTCTGAACCGCCAGACTGGAGCGGGCCGGTGGAGTACCGCCACTTACATGCTCAACAAGGTCGATGGCGGCCACGAAAGGCATAGGGGTCATAGGGGTCATAGGGAGGAACCGGCCATCGCTCACCTCGACGCCGGAGTGCCGACCACGAAGGGAGATCTTCAAGCAGACCCTATGACCCCTATGACCCCTATGACCCCTATGACCCCTATGGGCGATGCAGCTGAACGGGGTGAAGAAGCGCCCATGCCGGGAGAGGAAACGCAGTTATGAGCATCGCTGGTTGTCTGCTCGAGGAACTCGCCGGGATCGGCGCCGAGATCGAACCCGCGGGTAGCAGCTTAATACTGCGAGCGGGACCGAAGCCGATTCCGCCACAGCTTGTCCGGCGCGTTAGAGACGCGAAGCGCGATCTGATCGCCTTCTTATGCATGAAATCACCCGCAACCCGGGTCGTCCGCTGGCTTGATGAGCATCCTGCTCCATCGCAGGCAGGCCTGTGCGCATGGTGCGGCCAACATGAACGGTCACACGCGATCGTCCTGCCGTTCGGCACTGAGCCCGGTGCGCATACGTGGTTGCACGCGGAGTGCTGGCGTCCATGGCATGACGCCCGCCGTGCGGTGGCAGCGTCCATCTCTCGCAGGTAGGTGACGCTTCGTCCAGTTTCCGACACTTACTAATCGCAGTGGTCTCTTTTGATTTAGGTGAGCGGATCAGCGCATCTGCCGCGCCTGAATGAAGCGCTGCATCATTGTCGGCGCGATAAACCAGGCTATCGGCGGGGATAGCACAAAGCTGCTTATGACTACGGCCGGTATCCAAAAAAACGCATGCTGCGACAGTGTCGGCGCGGTGAGCACGGTAACCAGGCCCGCTCCGAAGACAACCGCATTCGCCATCAAGAAGACCAAAGTGGCTACGCCCAGTCGGGTCCAATTGTCGCTGCTCATGACTTCCTCCTGTTCGCGCGCTCAAGGCGGAGGTTAAGTCGTGGGAACTGGGGCGCGTTCCGTTCAGCAAGCCAGGCTACCCTTTTCCGATACTTTGAATGGCTGGTAGTTGCTTCCCTTTTATGAAGAACCTGAACGATTGTGCCCGGTCCCGCGTTGGTTCCGATGAGCAAGATGACAGACCACGCAATCGTGGTGGTCGTGCTGAGCGTAGCGACCCTAATCGTTTGCCTGACGCTATTGTTGAGCGGCACAATCTAGAGCCGCCGCGGATGCTGGTGATCACCAGTGGACTGTCTTGAATTTATGAGAGGTCTGATTTGAAAAATTAGCAGGGCCATAAGCCGGAAACCGGATGGAACTTTCCGTTAAGAAATTCGATAATGGCCCGTTCAGGTTGTTGTTGAGGGACGACTGCCATGGAAGACCTCAAGGCAAAGTTGGAGAAGCTGCGGCTTGAAGCCGAGGACTGCGAACTGATCGCGAAGCTCGCGACCGACGTAAAAAAGCGAGCCACTTTCGCCAAGCTCGCGCTCCACCTGAAAATGCTAGCCCGAGAAGTTGAAGCCGTGATCGCCGCGCGCGCCCGACTAGGTGCCAGCACAAGCGCGGACGATGCTGCCTAGTCGAAATTCCCGGCCTTGCCGAAATGCGATTACCTTTTGTGTCCCCTTTGTAACTCATCGCTGGAACCTGTTCCCTGCCATGCAAATTGTATCGTGCGGGCAGAGGATGAATTGGAATGGCAACAGTGCTTATCGTCGAGGATGAAGCAATTTTGCTTGTCCTTGCAGAGTCGGTTATTCGGTCGGCTGGCTATGAGACCTTGACCGCATCAACTCTCAATCAAGCGCAAGCGCTGATTGGTTCTACAGAGAATTTCGATTTGGTGTTCACCGACCTCAACCTGGGCGATGACGAGGATGCCGGTATTCATGTCGGCCAATCGGTCCGCCAGCTTCATCCGCAAATGCCCGTGCTCTACTGCAGTGGCTTCAAACTGACTGACGGGCTTAAAGAGCTACTGGTCGATAACAGTGAGTTCTTGGAGAAGCCGTACACCGACGTGCAACTCGTCGAAGCGATGGCTAGGCTGTTGCGCGAGAAGTAAAGACCGCCTCAGTTGGCGGCCTCTTAACGTCAAGCCAGGCACGCGATGTCGCCTGTTGGGCCCGAGTCAGCAAACCGGGCCAAGCGTCCGATGTCGGCTACTGGCCGATTTTGTTGCAAAAGTCGGCTGTGGCGGATCGGGCGGTTAAGCCCTTTGTGAAGGGCCTCGGCTTTAATGCGCCGGGTCTGACGCCCTCTACGTAACTCCAACGCTACGCGATGCACAGAGCCTGAACGGGTGGCGGCCTGGCAACTAGCAATGCAAGTCGCCGCAGGTTCTGGGCGATGGCAGCCAGCACAAACTCATCCTGGGCGCCTCGTGGGCCACGCAGTCGAAGCCGACCGAGCCTCAGGATGCGCTTCAGGTGTGCGAACCGCATCTCGACCTTCTTGCGCTCGCGGCGCGACTGCTCGAAGCCCTCGGTGCCAGCGAACGATCGGGCAATGTCCCGGGCGTGCTCATGGATGTCGCGCGGGATCTTGCGCGATGGCTCCTTTGGACAGCACTGCGGTTTAAGGGGGCATACATCGCAGTCAAGTTTGCTTGCACGATATAGAAGTGTCTTGCCTTCGTGCACGGTGCCGCTCGTCCCGAGCCGCTTTCCGCCCGGGCAATGGTAGACGTCGCTGGTCCGATCATATCGAAAGTCGCTGCGCGAGAAGGTGCCATCATCCCGCTTCGACTTGTCGAACACGGGGATATGTGGCGCGATACCCTTCTCCTCGACCAGCCAGTTCAGCATCGGAGCTGCCCCATAAGCGGTATCGGCCGCGAGCCGCTCCGGCTTGAGACCAAAACGTTCTTCTGTTCGCTCGATCATCGTCTTTGCCGCGCCGACCTCAGCTTGGCGAATGGCCCGGGAGGCCTCGACGTCAACGATGACGCCGAACTTCACGTCGATGAGATAGTTGTCCGAGTAAGCGAAGAATGCCGGCCCCTTGTGAGCTCCGGTCCACTGGGCCGCAGGGTCGGACAGCGAAACGAACTTCGGAACAACGTCGCTGGCGGCGCCCCACGCCGTATCGTCGAGGGTCGCCAGATACTCCTTCACCGCGCGGCTTGACCTCGCCGGATCACGATCCCTGCGCCAATCCTGACCCGCGATTGAGCGCTGCTTGTTGGCGTCGGCCGCAATCAGGCTCGCATCGACTGCAAAGCCTTCGCCACCAACCAGACCAGCTGCAACGCATACCTCGACGACACGTTCGAACACCCGACGGAAAACGTCTCCATCGCGGAAGCGCTCGTTGCGTGCGCGCGAAAATGCCGAGTGATCCGGGACAGCGTCCTCAATGCCGAGTTTGCAGAACCAGCGATACGCGAGGTTCACCTGCACTTCTCGGCAAATCAAACGCTCCGAACGGATCGCAAAAACGTACCCTATAATGAGCATCCGGGTCATTAACTCCGGATCGATCGACGGGCGACCCATCGACGAATAGTGAGGTGCAAGTTCGCGGCGGAGCCAGGCCAGATCGAGAGTACTGTCGATCTTCCGCACCATGTGATCGTCGGGAACTACATCGCCAAGACGAAACTCGTAGAACAGTTGACCTTGGTCACTCTTCAGACGACCCATCATCGATCGACCTCGTCGAGAATCGCGTCAACATGACGGAATCACGCTTCGCGGCTCCTCTCAACGGACTTCTGCAACAAAATCGGCCAACAACGGAAGTCGGCAATAGAAATGCGCGAAGACGGCGGTCAGTTACTCAGGAAGTTCCGCCCAGCTGCCCGGCGATTTTGGGTTTACGGTGGGGCCGTCTTCCGCATTGACGGTAGCTCTGACACTGAATGCATCCAGCGAGCGAGCTGCGGGCGGCCGCTGGTGAGATCACCCAGGCCGCGCTTACGCGCCATCTCGACAGCCACTGCGAGGATCAAGTGTGCCATGCCAGGTGCCCCCTGCATCAGCGGGTCGGCCACATAGCTCTCAAAAACATCCGCCATACGCTGGCTGCGGGCAGCCTCGTGAGCAAGGATGGTAGGCGAACGCTCGCTCTCCGGTCAACTCATTTCGCGCCCCCATACTGCGATGCCCTCGCACATGCTGCGCGCCGCGAACTCGAGCCGGAGATAAGCCCAGTCTTGTTGGCGCAGCGGATCGTGGAACCGAGGCTGACCGTCGAGGCTATCGAGGTAGGCACAGATGAGCTGACTGTCTTCCATGCCAAAGCCGGCCTCGTCGACGAGATAGGGTACGCGGCCAGAGGGGTTGATCTGATAATAAGGGCTGCCGAGGGTGCGCGTTTTCGCCTCGATAATCTCAACGCGATCCTCGAGTGCCTTCTCCATGACAAGGATGCGGGCTAGCCGCGCGTACGGCGAGGTGTATGTTACGTACAGCTTCATCGAAACCTCCAAGTGAACCTATCGCATGAATTGGTCACCTCTTCCCTGAAGGGACCTTGTGCCGCTTTGTCACCTCCCTAATCCCCCGCAAAAGCGGCAGTCCGATAAAAATCGCAAACTCGCCGACTGCCCAACGCTTAGAGAAGATGTCGAACAAGAAAGTCGCGTTGAGCGCGAGCGGCCTGATCGAAGAGTTCACTTGGATAATGGAGAAGCCCGAAATGTCCTCCCGCGATCTCGACTAGCTCCTTTTTTGCGGGGATTGCGTCGTACGCGGCTCGCGCCACAGCGGGATTGGCTCCTGCCATTTCATCCTCAGGCGCAATCATCATGAGAGTGGGCGCTTTGATGTGCGGCGCGCAAATGCCTGGGTGATATGGAGCTGGTGTCTTTGCAATAAAGCGGGTGACCCAGTTTTCCCACTTGGTCCCATGGCGACCGCCGTACTCTATAAACCAGCGATAGGCCGATATCGGAGTAAGCAGCGAAGGGGTGCCGTGCTGATCAAACGAGACAACCGGAAGTGGACCGGTCATGACATCTGGTCTGCTAACATCGGCGTCTCTGAAGGTGCTCCTGACCGCAGCGAATAGCGCCCCGTCCGGATCCGGCGGGGGCATGGCGGGTCCGCATGCGGTGGTCTGGGAAACAATCGCCTTCACGCGATCATCGCAGGCGCCAACGACAAGGACCTGACCAGCACTGAAGCTATCGCCCCAGATCGCGAACTCGTGACTTGTCGATTTCGGGTAAGGACGAAACAAAGTCGATGGCGTCACGGTAGCCCCGCGCCTGGACCCACGGATTGATTTCGCCCCGAGGTTCGCCGCCGCTTATTCCGAAGTTGCGGTGGTCGTAGAGTAAGACTGCGAAGCCGGCGTCATGGAGGATCTCGGCATACCGATCAGCCACCATTGTAATCGTTGCTGATGTGCCGTGTGTCATGATCACGACGGGTGCAGCTCGACCAGACCCGTCTTGGGTTGACGGCTGAGGCGGAGCTTTTTGCCGAACATAGAGTCGGCCTCGGATAGTCGCTCCTTCCGACGGAAATGCGACGTCACGAAACATTCGCCCCTCCCAATCGAGTGCCACTTAAATTAGCGGGAAAAAGCGATCAGGCAAGAACAAGGCTTGCGTCGGCTTGGGGGCAGAAGCGCCGTTTTGGCCGACAGCCAATCACTTCCGGCGTTCACCCGACACCGGACATATCGTTGCACCCCATGAACTGACGCTTTGTGCCAATAACAGACAAACAGCTCTGTCGTATTCGGATCAGTTGGCGCGCCGCCAAGTGACAGTGCCAATCCCGCCGCTAGACGCCGTCGGCGTAATATATTTTAGCTCGTCGTTGGTGGCGGCAACGATAACCCGCTTCTGCTGCGTGCCGTTCCAGTTTGGAAACGTCGAGCTTTCGACTTTGAAGGTCAGGGTCTTGTCGGTTGGGTTGTGCGAATAGGTGCCGATCATGGCGATGCTCTTCGACATGACGGCCTTGTTCTCCTCCGGCGTTCCTTCGGCGCGATTGTTGGACGCAAACCGCGGCAGGTCTGGACCGACGATCGTCAGCATGAAATGGCCGCCGGCATCCAGCGTCATCATGCCGGTGGCGCCGGAGCCGAACTGATCGGTCTTTTTCCCGTCCTTGTCTGTCACCGACGAAACCAGGACCCAGGTGCCGCGCAAATCGCCACCGGCCTCCGCGCGCGCAGAACCCGACAGCAACATTGCAGTCGCCACAACCGCGAGCATTTTGGCCGGCATATCGCCCTCTCAATTGACAGCTTATCCGAGCGGACGCGGTTTTAAGGGAGTTCCGTGCTGCGGCCTATAGTGCCAGACTGAGAAGATAATTTTCGAAATCTGGAAAGCTGCAATGGATCGGCTTGAAGCGATGACCTTATTGGTTGCGGTGGCGGAGGCCGGCAGCATTTCGGCTGCATCAAGGAAGCTTAGGGCGCCTGTGGCGACGATCAGCCGCAAAGTCTCAGAACTTGAGAAACATTTGAATGCGCGGCTTCTAATGCGGTCGACTAGGAATGTCATGCTGACCGAGGCCGGCCGCTCTTTCGTAGCGGCCTCCCGCCGCATTCTTGCTGATCTTGATGACGCTGAGCGTGACGCTGCGAGCGCAACCAAAACGCTGAAAGGTGAAATAGTTTTGTCCGCGCCGATCGCCCTCGGGCGAATTTATCTCCTTCCCGTCGTCACGGATTTCCTGAAGGACCATCCGAATATCGATGTACGAATGATGCTCGTAGATCGCCGCCTGAACATGATCGAGGACCATATCGACATAGGCCTGCGGGTCGGCGAACTAAACGATTTCAGTCTTGTTGCCAAGAAAGTCGGGACCGTCAGACGCGTCGTCTGCGCCAGTCCATTCTATTTGGAGCGCCGCGGAATGCCGAAGAGCCCCGAAGACCTCAAAAATCACGATTGCATCACATTCGAGAACACACTCTCGTCGCAGAGCTGGGCGTTCGAGATCGGGAAAGCCGAGAAGTCGTTTCCTATTCATTCGCGCCTGGTTGTGAGTACGGCCGAGGCTGCCACAGATGCCGCGGTCTCAGGCTTGGGACTAACGCGGATGCTCGATTACCAGATCGATCTGCAGCGCCGTGCCGGCAGCCTCAAGTTGGTATTGGAGTTGTTTCGTTCGCCTCCCATGCCGGTTCATTTGATCTACGAAGCGGGGAGCCACCTGCCGCTGAAAATCCGGACCTTCCTTGATTTCGCGGCTCCTCGGCTGAAACAGGCCATGCGTTCGCTTGCTGATTGAAGAGGCAGGGGGGTTCCGCAGATTTGACGGACGTCTCCTATGGGTCTTGGCTGTGTGAAAACTCCGAAATCGAATTTGCGTGTAGAAATTTCACCTCGACTTTAGAAAATTGAAAAACAAAACCGCTGGCGACCACTGCCAGGAGAAGGCAATAAAGAAAACTATTCTGCGCCTTTCTCACGCGCGGACGTTTTTACACAGCCTAGGTCAAAAGCCGAAAGGCTCGCAGAGGAGCAAATCTGGTCCGCTTCACCCTCGATTGTGTTGCAAAACACTGATTGAGGCGACTCGCCAACCGTGATTCCGTCGGTTGCAAAGAGCATCGGCGGGAGCGGCTCATGATGGGTCGGCGTGGGAACAGTCAGGGCCAATTCTTTTATGCGTTTGATCTCGACGCGGTCGTTCCACCCGATCATCTGGTGCGGCAGATCGACAGTTTGCTTGACCTGAGCTGGGTGCACCGAGAGTTGGCGCCTTATTACTCACACACGGGTCGGCCTTCGATTGATCCGGTGCTGATGATCCGGATGCTGATTGTCGGCTACGTGTTTGCACTGCGCTCGGAGCGCCGGCTTTGCGCTGAAGTCCAGGTCAACCTGGCCTACAGGTGGTTTTGCAAGCTCGGCATTGAGGACCGGATCCCCGATCATTCTGTGTTCTGCCGTGCGCGATCCGAACGCTTCCGAGAGAGCGATGCCTTGCGGCGAGTCTTCGAGGAAGTCGTGGCAAGGTGTATTGCCGCCGGGCTCGTTGGAGGCGAAGCGTTCTCGATCGATGCGAGCTTGATCAAGGCGGATGTAGATAAGAAGAAGCAAGTCCCCGGCGACCAGCCGATTGCATGGCCGAAGGCAGAGCAGGCATCCCATGCGGTTCGCGAGTACCTCGCATCCCTCGATGCCGCCCGTGGCGATGAAGATCATGATGAAGACGGTGGCGGCTCAGGCGAAGGTGGCCGTCGACGCAAGCCTCCCAAAGAAGTCTCGCTCACCGATCCGCAGGCAACGTGGGTTGCCAGGCCGGGCGTCGACCCGTTCTTTGCCTACGACGCCAACTACCTGATCGACAACAAGGCCGGGATCATCCTCGATGCCGTGGGCACTCGTGCGAACCGAGCCGTGGAGATTGCCGTCACCCAGACCATGGTGGAGCGTGTTGCGCGCCGCTTCGATCTGCGGCCCCTGAGGCTCGCGGGCGATACGGCTTATGGTGCGGTCAGGCTGCTCAAATGGCTGGTGGATCGCAACATCACACCTCACGTACCGGTGTGGGACAAGTCGGCGCGCCAAGATGGCACTTTCAGCCGGGCTGACTTCGTCTTCGATCGGGAGCGCAACATCTACACCTGTCCGGGTGGCGCAGAACTCACCAGCACCGGCAACATCGATCAAGGCCACATCGTTTACTACAGGGCCAGCAAGAGCGATTGCTCGCAGTGTTCTCTAAAGCCGAAGTGCACGACGGCGATCGTGCGCAAAATCACCCGTGACCTCAACGAAGATGTGCGTGACCGTGTCCGCGCGTTGGCCGATACGGAAGCTTTTCAGCAGTCGCGCCGCGAGCGCAAGAAGGTCGAGATGCAATTCGCGCACATGAAGCGTATCCTCAGGCTCGATCGCCTTCGACTGCGAGGCCTGAGCGGCGCCAGGGATGAGGTGCTGCTCACCGCAACCGCGCAGAACCTGAAGCGGCTCGTCAAGTTGCTTGGTCGCGCCCCACCGTTCGCAGTTACCTGTCCGGCTTAGGCCTCCGCCAAGCGTTAGTACCGCTAATCCTCAACGGAACAGCGGAGCAAGGGCGCAAAAAATAGCCCGCCGGTCAGCGCAACCAAGTTTTGCAACACAATCCCCTCGATAGCCGACATTGTGCAAACCAGCAGTCAGGTCAGCTAGGGGCCAATACCGGAAGTCGCAATACTTGTTCGACTACGCGCATAAACACGAACTCGACGCCACACTGTAGCGGTTAGCAGGTGGGAAGTCCCGGCCCTGCGGCGGGATGTCTGCTTAGGCGCACCAAAAGCGGACAATCGCATCGTTGATGGTTCGCGCCGTGTCGCGGTGATGACGTGATGGCCGCTCCCGGTGTGCGCCGAAGAGACATCCCAAGAGATGTCTGGGGCTGGGGTCCTTCTGAGCATGTGGATTAATGGGGGGACCGTGCGACGCTGAAGTACGATCGTAGTTCACCCGGACGTTATCCAGATTGCGTAGCGGATCGATCGCGGTCGTGCTTCTGATCGATCGTTAACGACCGGCGGCGCTGGTGGAACAAATCCGGCGGCAGGGCCATCGACATACACAGCGACGCAGAATTCTGGTCTCACACCGAACCGCGATGCCGCCAGAAGACAAAGATCAGGGCTCGGCTTGCCGCGGCTAACATCATCACGCGTCAGCACCGTTTCGAAACGATCGCGGATTCCGGCGCCTTCGCTCGTTGAGCTAAGGCGGACAAGTCGTCGCTTGTGCTCCTCGCAATAACGGCTAGTCTCGCGACGTCTTCGAACAGGAGGCGCCAATGACACTCAAACTCTACGAACTCGTCGGCACGGACGCAGCCCGCCCGTTCAGTCCATTCTGCTGGCGGACGCGCATGGCGCTGGCGCATAAGGGGCTGTCGGCGGAATCGATTCCCTGGTGCCTCACCGAGAAGGAGGCGATCGCGCCGCACCGATCCGACAAGGTGCCGGTGTTGCTTGACGGTGATATCGCGGTCGTCAATTCCTGGGTGATCGCGAATTATCTTGAAGATGCCTATGCGGACCGGCCGTCGCTGTTCGGCGGCGAGGGGGGCCGCGCCATGGCCCGGATGCTGAACTGGTGGGGCGACGTGAGCGTGATGGGCGGCATCTTTCCGCTGATCATCGCCGACGTCCCCCTCAACCTGAAGCCGGTCGACGCTGCCTATTTTCGCAAGAGCCGCGAGGCTCGGTTCGGCAAATCGCTGGAAGAAGTCATGGCCGGCCGGGACAAGGCCATCGAGGGTTTTCGCAAGTCGCTCGATCCGTTGCGGCTGACACTGACGACGCAAGCCTTTCTCGGCGGCGCCGCGCCGAACTACGCAGACTATATCGTGTTTGGTCCGTTCCAGGCGGCGCGCCTGGTGAGCCCGTTCAAATTGCTCGCCGAAGACGATCCGGTTTATGCTTGGCGCGAAAGGCTGTTCGACGCGTTCGACGGCATGGCGCGGAAGTTGCCGGGATATGATGCGTAAAGCTAACGCTTCGCTGTTTCCCGCCTTCGCTCGTTAGCTACGGCGGACAAGTCGTCGTTGTCGCTCCTCGCAATGACGACTACGTCGAGCGGCGTTCAAGTCCACCTTGCCTTCGCAGCGTGTCGAGCACGGCGTTGAGATCGGGTACCACAGCCGCACACCGCGCGCGCAACTCTGCCGTCGGCACCACAGGCACCATGATCGTGATGGCGCCCGCGGCGTGAGCTGCCGTGACGCCGTGATTGGAATCCTCGACCGCACTGCGCGGCTGGCTGAAGCCGGAGAACCGCTGCCTTGTCCCGGTCAACAGCTTCGCCGAGTACGCGCCGGAGCCAAACCCGGAGACGAAAAAAAAGGATGTC
This sequence comes from uncultured Alphaproteobacteria bacterium, assembly GCA_963763485.1. Taxonomy (GTDB): domain Bacteria; phylum Pseudomonadota; class Alphaproteobacteria; order Rhizobiales; family Xanthobacteraceae; genus CAWCKS01. Next base: position 844,134 of record CAVXOW010000007.1, read on the forward strand.
CTGGTTCGCGCTCAACGACGACCGCCCGCTGTGCGCCTTCGCTGGCATCTGGACGAACTTCAACGGTGATCGCGGCACGAAGTCGAAGCCGGTGCCGGGGCCGCATCATGCGCGATTTCCGAAATGGGTCAAAAGGCGAAATGTTCGGTGCGAGCCAATGTCTTCCGCTTTGCATCTGAAAGCGGACTCACGTCGGACATGGCGCGGAGGTCCGCTAAGGGCCACTTCCGAACTCATGCATCGCAGCACAAGCTGGGCCGGCGGATTGCCCCATCTTCCCCGCACAACGGACATTGCAAGAGTCCGTTTGATGACAATAGATGGCATCGCCCACCGAAGGAGTGCCAAATCGAAACAAAAAGGCCGCCCGGAAGGCGGCCCTTCGCTTCTTGGAAGCTTTGGGTTTCTTTCCAAGCAATCACGCGAAGAGAAATTCGCCAGCGCTCAATGTGTTAAGCTGGGTTTGTCCGAGCACAAGCCGATCATTGTGATCCAGAGCAATGATCACGTCACTGCCCTGCTGGGTGCTATGGGCCCTTAGGCTGCTGAAGTTCGAGAAGAACGCCGAAACATCGACAACGTCACCGGCTTGGAAATCGGAGATATGGCATGTGCCGGCGCCATCCTCGACGCGAACGAGGTCAAGGCCGCCGCCGAGGTAAAGATTCCCAACGAGCGAACCACCATGACCAAATACAAAGGTATCTGACCCATCACCCAGGACAACATCTCCAACAATGCGTCCGTAATTTAGCACGGTGTCTTGCCCGGCACCGCCGAGAACCGCAACCCCGGCTCCCTTGATGAGGCCGGAATTCTCAAGTCGCGAAGAGGTGCCCTTATCCGACAAGCCATTTCGCTCCACAACATTCAACTCGACGGCGGCCGAACCGGCGTTCCTGCTTTCGATGTTCCCGGAGCGGGTGTTCTCCAGCAACGCGCCATCACCGGACACAACGACACCGGCAGCCCGGAAAAGGCCGAGGGGCACCTCGTCAATGGCACCGCCATTCGTCACGATCCGTCCGCTGTTGATGAGGTGATGGTTGTTGCCGACAAGGACAACACCCGCGGCACCATCGCCTTGGGTTTCGACCACTCCGCGATTGTCGACAGTGCCATTCGCGGCCAGTCGAAATCCGGCCGAGTTCACGCCGAGGGCAATCCCGATGGCACCGTCGCCCTCCGTTGCGATGCGTCCCGCGTTGAGGATCTGGAAGTCCAGACCGCGCGTAGCGATTGCGAGATCAAAAAGCCCATGCGTCTCGATGAGCCCGAAATTGTTAATGTGATCGCCATTTCCGATCGCTGATACGCCGAAACTGGCTTCTGCGTTGATGTTGATGGTACCCTTGTTCGTCAGGACTTGGGCTGTACCGTTGGCCCCGATCCCGTCGCTTCCGTCGCCGACAACCTGCATCCGACCGAGATTGAGAGCGGTGGCGTCATCGCCGAGAACAAGGATCGCAGCGGCACCGTCGCCGCTGGCGGTCACATCCCCGCCATTGATGACGTGGGATCGGTCGCCGACAACAGCGAGAACCGCTGAAAAAATTGCGGAGTCCTCAATGCGACCGTAGTTGGCCACGGTGCCGTCGTTACCGATTCCGGACATGGCGGACGAAGAATCTCCGGCGACTTGGATATTTCCGAGGTTCGCAATGCAGAACCGATCACCAAAGACGGTGATTGCGTCCGAAAAGGATTCGTCACCATCCACGTTTGGATCGGGATCGAAGATGCCGCCGGTGGTCATGATCGACCCATAATTTTCAATGCGCGCGTCATCACCCAGCACAAAAATGCCTGCGGCGCCGAGACCCCCAGTCTGGATATGTGCGAAATTGCGGATCGAAACGTTGTTGGCATCTGCGAAGATGCCGTTTGCAGTGTCGCCAGTCGTCTTCAAGTCGGCGAAATTAAAAACGTGCTCGTCCGACGCGGCTGTCGTCAAAGCATCTTCGTCGAAGCCGGAGGTCGTGATTTTCTTGAAATTGATGATTGTCATATTTGACTCCATCTACGCTGACTGGATGTGAAATCGACTAGAGTAATAATGATGTCATCCGCACCAGGACAAATCAATTGCTGCCTTCAATGAGAGCAGTCAGATTGAAGCCATTCCAATCTCCGCTTCGGGTCAAAAGGCGAAATGTTCGGTGCGAGCCAATGTCTTCCGCTTTGCATCTGAAAGCGGACTCACGTCGGACATGGCGCGGAGGTCCGCTAAGGGCCATAAGCTGCCGTGAGCAGTTGCACCATAAGTTGCGCAAGTCGCTCTCACTTGACGCCAATCACCATCGAAGTTCTGGGCCGACCAGCGGTTCGACTCGCATCTCTGCAAAACCTGCCTCCCTGAGCCAATCCACACACTCTGCGCCGGTGAAGTCGAAGCCCTCGCGGGTCTCAATCAGCATGTTCAGACTCATCAGCAATCCAAAGGCATTGCGCCGACGGTCATCGTCGATGATCGGATCGTAGATGATCAGCGCCCCGCCGAACGGCAGCGCCTCGTAGGCTTTGCGGATCAGCGTCCGTTTCTTCTCGAGGCTCCAGTCATGCAGGATATGCCCCATGATCAGCACATCCGCCGACGGCATCACCTGCGCGAAGAAGTCACCGGCGTGGAACGAAAGTCGTGCCGAGAGACCATGCTGCGCCGCGTAGGCATCGAAATGCGGCCTCACCACCGGCAAATCGAAGCCGATGCCACTGAGATGGGGATGTGCCTGAGCAAGCTCGACCGCAAGGCCGCCCTGTGCGGTGCCGATGTCAGCGAAGCTCTTGTAGTCAACCCAAGGAAATTTCTCGGCAATGGCGTGCGCAGCGCTAAGACTTAACCCCGTCATCGCCTTGAGAAACTCCGAAAGGATCGCAGGGTTGCGGTATATCTCGTCGAACAGGTCGCGGCCCTGCTTCGCCTCGTTCTGAGGCTCGCCGGTACGCAAGGCTTCGGTCAGCGCGCCCCAGAATGGATAGAGCCGCGCGTTCGCCATTTCGAGCATTCCGCCGACATAGGTTGGTTTGCGGCGATCGAGAAATAGCGCGCCAGCCGGCGTGTTAGAGTAGAGGCCATCGCTACGTTCCAGCTGTCCAAGCGACACCAGCGCATCGAGGAAGTCGCGTACGCTGCGCGGATGAAGCTTCAGCCGGGTGGTCAAAGCGTCCGCGCCGAGCGGCCGGTCGGCGAGCAAAGTGAACAGCCCGAGTTCGACTGCGCTCAGCAGTGTCTTTGAACCCCAAAACGCGAAGCCGAGCTGCATGATGGCGTCCGGCGTTACCGATACTGTTGCGTTGAGGTCCTGCGATTGAATTTGCTCGTTCATGGCGGGGTCTCCCAATGGGGTACGGAGCAAGGCCAGACTAGCTTCAGAGCACGGAGCTGTTCTTGAACCCGTATTGATTTTTCATGCTCTTTCCATTGACATGCCGACTGCGGCTGGAGCCAGCCCGCTGGAGACGAAGGGTGCGCTTCAATTTCGAAAAGTGCGTTTTGGATACTGACCGGCGCGAACTGCGGCGCGGCGAAAGCTCTGTGCCTGTGCAGCCGCAGGTATTCGACCTCCTGGTCTATCTGATCGAGAACCGTGACCAAGTCGTCACCAAGGATGATCTACTGGAGGCCGTCTGGAACGGCCGCATTGTCTCTAAATCAACGCTGATCAGTCGCATCAACGCAGCGCGCCGTGCGATCGGCGATGACGGTGACCAACAACGACTAATCCGCACCATCGCGCGAAAGGGGGTTCGGTTCATTGGCGAGGTGGAGAAGCGCCGGGTCGCGAGTTCCTTACCTGTTGAGGGGTCACAGGACGGTCCAGCCACAATGGCACTCGCGGATCGTCCATCGATTGCGGTCCTGCCATTCACTAACCTGTCGAACGACGCTGAACAGGACTTCTTCGTTGACGGGATCACGGATGACCTTGTCACGGCCCTCAGCCGTATCCGGCAGTTTTTCGTGATCGCACGCAACGCGACGCTGCGATACAGGCGCGAGCTACCCGACGTCCGCGAGATCGCGGCGACGCTCGGCGTTCGCTACGTCGTCGAAGGCAGCGTTCGCAGGGATGCTGGACGCGTCCGGGTTTCGGCCCAACTTCTCGACGGTGGTACTGGCAATCACGTCTGGGCGGAGCGTTTCGACCGCAAGCTCGACGATATCTTTGCCCTCCAGGACGAGATCGCTCGCGAAATCGCAGGACAGATCGAGCCGAGCTCGGTCGCGCCGAATACGACCGGCGCAAGGCTACGCCGCCGGAAAACCTCGGCGCTTGGGAGCTGTTCCATCGCGGTATGGCGTTGATTGCGCGACGCACGCGGGACGGCAATGCTGAGGCGCGACGGCTGCTCGAACGTTCGCTCGCGTTCGACCCCGGTTTTGCGCCCGCTCACGCCGCGATTGCGTGGAGTCAGGCAGAGGATCTCTTCTTTCGCTACGCGACGCACGACCCGAAGGACATTCTCGATCGTGCCCGCCGCGCGGTTGTGCTCGACGACCGGGACGCTTTATCGCATCTGGCGGTGGCTTGGGGCCTGACGTTCAGTCGCCAACCAGAGTCCGCGATCGACGCGGCGAAGCGAGCGATCGCACTTAATCCAAGTTTTGCGCACGCCTATGCGATCCTTGGCCAAATCCTAATCCACTCTGGCCGCTGCGACGACGGAATTCGACAGGTCGAATGGGCGCTCCGGTTAAGTCCGTTCGCGCCGAGCGCGCGCCAGTATCTCAACATTCTGTCCGTCGGGCATCTCTATCTAGGTAATGACACCAGGGCCGTTGAACTCGCCCGCGAGGCGATCCAGTCATTCGACACCTGGGCGCCGCATATGATCATCACGTCAGCACTCGGCCATCTTGGCGATCACAAAGGAGCAAAGCAGCAAATTCTCGAGACGCAAAAACATCGGTCAGATTTTTCAATTGCTCAAGTGCTGCGGGATTACATCGTCTTCGACGCAACTTGTCTCAACCGATTGCTGGCCGGACTTCGCAAAGCGGGCGTTGCAGAAACATCGAAAGTGTCGTGACCGTCCACCCGAAGTACACCACTGATATGCTCGCGGCGAAGTCAGCAGGTCCGGTATGGGTCAAACTCGACAAAACTCACTGTGAGCACAACAAGTCCGCTTTCCGCCCGATCGCCGACATGCGAGCGGACACCTACTTCCGTCGCTACGGGCCAAGAAAGCCATCCTGTGGCGCGCCTAGATCCTCCATTTCTCAGCCAGCTTGTCGCGAAATTTCTGGGCCGCCGGCGACAGCCGGACTGAACGACGCTCGATAAGGCCAATTGTGCGTTTCACCTCCGGATCTCTGATCGGCTTGGTCACGATCGTCGGATGGCCGCTCGGTGGCGTCGCCAGCTTCGGCAAAATCGAAATTCCGAGGCCGCGCTCGACAAGACCCAGTGATGTCGTCAGATGGTTGACCTCATAAAAGAATTCGATCTGGACCTTGGCCTGCGCAAGCGCATTGTCCAGGATCGTGCGATTTCCGCTGTTTCGGCTGACGCCGATGACCTTTTGGCCTTGCAGATCTTTCCAGCCCACGCGCCGGCGCCTGGCGAGCGGATGATCGCTGCGGCAAGCAAGCACAAACGGATCTTCGATCAGCGGCGTAAACACGATGTCCGGATGCGAGCTGCCGGTCAGGTTGATGCCGAACTCTGCTTCCCCGCGGGCAACGCTTTCGAGCGCCTCATTGGCCGAGAGGTCGAGAATCCGAAAACGATAGTGCGGATATTTCCGGTTGAACCTTTCGATCACCCGCGGGAAGAAAGTAAAAGGCCGCCGTCGGAACGCAGGCGATCGTCACCTGTGCCGTTTTCTTCTGCCCAACGCCTGTCAAGCGCGCCAACGGACTCCTCGAGTTCATCGATGAGGCGGCGGGCCAGTGGCTCGATCGAGCGGCCGATCAGGGTCGCCGCGACATGCCGCGTGGTGCGCTCGATCAGCGGCGCGCCGACGGCAGCCTCCAGCGACTGAATGCGCCGGGACAGCGCCGGCTGCGACAGATTGAGCGCCGCCGCGGCTTTGTGAAATCCGCCGAGATCGAGCACGGCGAGGAAGGCCCGCAGGTCCAGCAATTCGAAATTGATGCGCATACCGGATCAATCGATCCAATCTTTGCATTTCACAGATGAGACCTGTCTTAGGGTCCTATACTGGCCATTCGCAAATTCGATCCGATGACGGGAGACCATGCCATGTTCCAGGAAAAACGAATTCCCTGCACCCTGATGCGCGGGGGCACCTCGCGCGGCCCCTTCTTTCTGGCGTCTGACCTGCCCCGAGAGCCGGACGAAACGCGATGCCGTGCTGGTCTCGGCGATGGGCGCAGGGCATGAATTGCAGGTGGACGGCATTGGCGGCGGCAATCCGTTGACCAGCAAGGTCGCGATCGTCGGGCCCGGCACCCTTCCCGGCGCGGATGTCGATTACCTGTTTGCCCAGGTCAAGATTGCGGAGCGCATCGTCGACACATCGCCGAATTGCGGCAACATGCTATCGGCCGTCGGCCCGTTCGCGATCGAGAGCCGGGCTGGTTCGCGCCGACGACGGCACGACGACCGTTCGGATTCACAACGTCAACACCGGTAAGATCATCGAAGCGCGCATTGCGACGCCGGATCGGTCGCGTCTCCTACGAGGGCGACACCGCTATCGATGGCGTTCCCGGCACCGCCGCGCCGGTCCATCTCGCCTTCGCCGATGCGGCCGGCGCCAAGACCGGCAAGCTCTTTCCGACGGGCCGAGCGACGGATCGCATCCAGGGCATCGACGTAACCTGCATCGACGCGGCGATGCCGCTGGTGATCATTCGCGCCAGCGACCTCGGCAAGACCGGCTATGAATCGCCGGCCGAACTCGACGCCGACCGCGCCTTCATGGAGCGCCTCGAAGCCATTCGCATCGAAGCCGGCGAGCGGATGGGTTTCAAGAATGTCGCCCAATCGGTCATTCCGAAGCCTGTCCTGATTGCCGCTCCTCGGAGCCGTGGAACGATCGCGGCGCGCTACTTCATGCCGCGTCCTGCCACAAGGCGTTCGCCATCACCGGCGCGGTCGGTTTGTCGACCGCTTGCATCAAGCCAGGAACCGTTGCTGCCGCCCTGGTGGGCCCATCGAACTGCCGCGTTCAATCGTGATCGAACATCCATCGGGCCAGGTCGAAGTCGAAGCTGGAGAAGCAGCAGGGCAGCGACGAACCCGTGGCCTCACTGGTTCGCACCGCGCGCCGCTTGTTCGAGGGCGCGGTGTTCGCGAGGGACTCAGGCAGATCCGAACCAAGCCAAGGCGACATGAATTAGAATAGGGTTATGTCCGCAACGGCTCAAACTCGACAAAACTCACTTTGAGCACAACACGTCCGCTTTCCGCCTTATCGCGGACATGCGCGCAGACGTGGATTTCTGTCGCTACGGGCCATGAACCGACTTCGCGCGGGTCTGTTCGACCTAATCTGCGGTCTTAGTCGCCACGTCGGCGGCGAGGATCGCTGCGAGACGGCGGGTGGTGGTCATTCGGGAAGGCCGATCCGCGCGATGATGCGCTCGATAATGGCCATGTGCTCGCGTTTGCGTACGCGGTAGGTTTGCCTCAGATGGGAACTGCGCACATGCGGGAACAGATGCTTGAAATTTTCGATCAGGCTCTCGGTTTCTTCCATCTCGCCGTCAAGAAATACATTCCCGATCAGGATAAACAGGCCTCGTATATCGTTCCGAAAGCTCAAGAGCATTCTTCGGGCAGCTGCCGCGCCGTCCTTATGCCGTCCCAAAAGGAGCAAAGCAGCTGCGGTGCCGAAGAGCGCAAATGGGACCGAGCGTGTGTCGAGGGGATTGAGCCTCATGACGTTGGCGAATGCTTCCAGAGCGGCTTCCAACTCGCCCAGGACCAGTTCGACAGTTCCGCGGGCGTTCCAGGCCTGTGCGCTGTTCACGTTCAGCGCCGTCGCCCGCTTGGCCAGTTCGTGCCCTCGTTCGGGATTTCCACCCAGCAGGCTAACGACGTAAGCCGCGCAGGTCAGGACAACCTCGTCCTCAGGTGAAAGCTCGACCGCGCGATCTGCGAACTCGAGCGCCTGGGTCAGCTTCACCATCCGATATGGGTTGGTTGTGGACGTGCCGGATGTTCACGGTCGAACGAGCAACACCCGCATAGCCAAGTGCAAAAGCCGGATCAGTCTCTATAGCTGCCTGAAAGATGCGCTTCATTCGACCGTGGACGCCAGGTCAAACTTGTAGACGTAGCTCAAGGCCCGAAAATAGTGGTCATAGGTGTCCCATCGTTCGGGCGCCTTTCGCGCCGCAGCCGTTTCGCTGGCATCGATCAGTCGGGATGCAATTGCACCGACAACGCTCCGCGCAACATTGTCCTGAAGCTCGAAAATGTCGTCGAGTGCTCCCTCAAACCTGTCGGCCCAAAGATGGCTGCCACTTTCGGCATCAATCAACTGGCCGGTTATGCGCGCGCGCTGTCCGGCTCGCCTTATGCTCCCTTCCAGCACATATCGCACGCCGAGTTCACGACCAACCCGCTTGATGTCGACGGCTTTGCCTTTGTAGGTGAAGCTCGAATTGCGCGCGATCACGAACAGCGACTTGAAGCGCGACAGCGCTGTGATGATCTCATCCACCATGCCATCGGCAAAATACTCCTGCTCCGGATCGCCACTCATGTTCTGGAACGGCAGCACGGCGATGGAGGGCTTATCCGGCAGCGGAAGCGGCTTACCGGGTTCGGACAGCACGATGTTGGTCGGCGCAGCGGCCGCAATGCGCGCAGCGTAGACGCGGATGGGCCGGTCGATGTTCTTTAGCGGCTTCTCGCCGAGGTCGTCAAAACTGAACGGTGTTTTGGCGCGCACCTGGCGGAAGGCGTCATCCGACAGATAGACGCCACCCGGCTGACATTCGTTCTCTACCCGCGCAGCCACGTTGACGCCGTCGCCGAAGATGTCGTCGCCGTCGATGATGATGTCGCCCACGTTGATGCCGATACGGAAACTGAAATTGCCGGCGCGGGCCGCTATCGCCGCCTGCACCGCCATCGCACATGTCACCGCATCGACTGCGCTCGCGAACTCCACGAGCATGCCGTCGCCAGTCGTCTTGACGATGCGACCCTTGTGTTCGGCGATGGCTGGATCGACGACCTCGCGCCGCAACGCCTTTAGCGCATCCAGCGTGCCAACCTCGTCCGCCGCCATTAGTCGCGAGTATCCGGCGACGTCCGCCGCCAGAACAGCCGCCAGCCGCCGTTCCACCCGTTCTGCGGTCAACAAATGCCTCCCAAAAAGGGAAATTCAGCCGCTTCAACAAAGCACGCCATACTGTCGTCGGGCTAGAGCGAATGTCCGGAATGGGTCTTGGTCGTGTAAAAACACTTTGACAGGCGACGTCGATTTTCGAAGCCAGACCGGTTCGGTTTCAGGCCGCGATAGCGGCGATCAGCGGCTTGATCCCGACGATGTTCATGACCCGTGTCAGATTATAGGCCAGGACCGAGAGGGCCATCTCGGCGGCTACTTTTGGAAGCGTTTTGGTCAGGAAGTGTGTCGCGCCCATGCGGGCCTTCATCGTGCCGAACGGATGCTCGACTGTCTCTCGACGCTGGCGCATGGCTTGCGGGTTGTCATCAAGGCGCTGCTGTACCGCTTCCAGCAGGTGCTCATGCTCCCATCGCGTAATCCGCCGCTCTGGCCCGGTCGTGCACTGGGATTTGAGCGAACAATCTCGACACGCATTGGTCCAGTAGCGCCGGAGCATCTTGCCGGCTTCTTCGTTGGTATAGCGATAGGTCAGCTGTTCGCCAGCCGGACAGCGATAGGCATCCTCCTCCGCCAAATAGACAAAGTCCTGCTTACCAAAGCGACCGCCGATTGGCGCCCTGAAGTCATCGGCTTGGGCAGCGTGACCGTGATGCCGGCCTCGTGGCAGGCGAGGATTTCCTCGCTGCTGAAGTAGCCGCGATCGGCAACGGCTTCGAGTGTCTCGGTCTCAGAACATCTTTGCCTGCTGGCCATATTGGCGAGTTGTGCCCGATCCGAGCCGCTGTTCGTCACCTCATGCGTCACAATCAGATGATGCTCGGTATCGACGGCGACCTGTACGTTGTAGCCGACAACGCCGGAGCCGCGGCCGCTGGTTGCCATCGAACGGCTGTCGGGATCGGTCAGAGAGATCTGCTGGTCGGGCGAAGCCAGCATCTGCTTCTCGTAGACAGCAAGCTTGCCCATCTCCTCCTTCACCTTCGCCAGCTTCTCGTTGAGCCTTGTTACCTTCGCGGCCAGCGCCTCCGTCGGCTCGTGCCGATCAGCCGTATCGAGTTGGCTCAGATAGCGCGCAACGCTCTCCTCCAGTTGGGCCGCCGCCGCTCCACCTTCGCCCGCGTGAAGTTCTTGTCCCGGTTATTCACCGCTTTGAACTTGCTGCCATCGATGGCGACGCTCGCCGTCGCCAGAAGCCCATCTCGCGGCAGAGTTCGACGAACCGCGCACAGACCTTGCGCAGCGCCAGGCCATTGTCTTTGCGGAAGTCCGCGATCGTCTTGTGATCAGGTGCGAGCCGACCCAACAGCCACATCACCTCGACATTGCGTCCGGCCTCTCGTTCAAGCCGCCGGCTCGACTGCACCCGGTTCAGATAGCCGTAAATGTAAAGCTTCAGGAGAACCGAAGGGTGGTAGGACGGCCGACCAGTTGCCGCCGGCTCAACCCCCTCGAAGCTCATCTCGGCCAAATCGAGCGCATCGACAAACACATCGATCACGCGAACAGGGTTGCTCTCGTCAATGAAATCATCAAGGCATTCGGGCAACAGCGTCCATTGCCCACGATCCGCCCCTTCAACAAAGCGCCTCATCAATTCCCCCGCAGAATCACGAGAAAATCATAACCGCAGCACAGCGTTTTCACACAGCCAGGGTCAAACTCGACAAAACTCAGATTGAGCACAAGGGGTCCGCTTTGCATCTGTTCGCCGACATGGAAGCGGACATTCGTTTCATCATTAAGGGGGCATGAGCCGAAAGGCTCGGCTGGGCAAAATGAGTCCGCTCTACTTCGATGAGCCGACTTCAATGCCTACAGTCGTCGCGTCAGGTACGGGGTCGGGTAAGTGCGAGTACTCTGCTGACCTTGACATGCAAAAACGTTTGCTTTGACGCGCGGGCGAGACTTTCCGCTGGTCTGTTCTCCTTCGCGTTTGTTGTGCCTGTGTTGCGGGTGCCGCTGGGTGACAAGTGCTCAAAGCCAATTCTGAAACTCGGCAAAAGTCGCGGT
>CAVXOW010000008.1:0-1264668 GCA_963763485.1 uncultured Alphaproteobacteria bacterium
CTGAGAGCAAACCGGTAAGCTCGCCGCGTCCGGTCTCAACACTGCTGCCGAGACTATCCACTTAGCTGAATACTTTAGTTGACCACCCACCTCAGGCGTTAGTAATTGATTAAGGTTGGATTGAGGCGCACTAGGGATAGTACGGGCCTCGTCTTAGAAATGTGTGTACCCCGGCACGTCGAATTTATTCAAGCAACCAAAGCAAAAACGACATAATTACCGGGGCTTGACCGCCTTCTGATCGACGCCCAGTTCTGATCGGCACCCAGTTCGGCGCCCCCGAACGGGCTCTGGCGTAATGAGATCAGCTTCGATGGCCTCTTCAGAGGTGAGCACAGCGCCCGTACTAACCAGACGACCTGAGCCCTTCTTTTATCAAGCGACAGTCCCGGGTCGGTTTGAACCCCCCGCCTTTCTGCTCCGATCAGGCCGAGAGCTTCCGGCGTTGTAAATCGCCGCTTCCGGCGGATCTGAGCTGCAAACTTAAGAGAAGTGACACATGCTACTCGAACCTTGCGCATTCGATTGACGCGCGGGCCAACAATATCAAGATGACAATCGCGACGCTCGCACGAGGTTTTCGCATTGAACGTCATGCGCATCCGGCCGCTCGAGACACTACCTTGTGACGTCCTGGATTTGACCGAGCGGGGCGCGCGTCTTGGCGTGAGGTCACAGCATTGTCGAGATTGATTTCGTGGGAGGCTTCGCCTCCCGTTGGCGGCCGCGATGCCGCGCAAGGACCGCTTGGTGCGTCCAAACCACCGGCGGCCCTTCTTGAGGGCGTCGCAAGGCAATCCCCGATCGCGGTAGCAAGCCCTATTAACAATGGCGCGGTGAAGCCCATGTTTGCGCGCGCAACGCGTCTAGCTGATCGGCACCGAGATTGTTCATGATTTCTTCCCCTGATTTGCTGTTGGTTTGACCTCGGACATTGCTGCTAGGAGCGCGGCGGTCCATTCGTTGCGAGCATTCCGAGCTCGATTGCCGAGCGATTACCGCCTGCGGGCGATGAAATCAGTTTCGGCGGCTATCCTGAGCATCGTGTGCTGGCGGTAGACTGTTGCGGCGTATCAAGCTTTGCTCCCACGCCAACGCATCGCGCACGATGCCATCGAGTGAGTTTAATCTTGGTGCCCATTGGAGTTCGCGGCGCGCGAGATCGCCGCGCGCGACAATCGCCGCTGGATCACCCGGCCGGCGGTCGGACATCCTGACCATGAAGTCATTGCCCGAAACGCGCTTGACCGCGCCAATGACCTGGCGCACCGAATAGCCATGGCCATAACCGCAATTGGCGACCAGGTTGGCGCCGCCGCATCGAAGCCGATCGAGCGCAAGCCGATGCGCCTCCACGAGGTCGGATACGTGGATATAGTCGCGCAGACAGGTCCCGTCAGGCGTTTCGTAGTCATTGCCAAAGATGCTGATCGCCTCTCGCTGCCGAGCGCGGCTTCGCAAGCAACCTTGATGAGATGAGTGGCGCCGGCGGTTGACTGTCCGGTGCGACCGTTCGGATCTGCGCCAGCAACATTGAAATAGCGCAAGGCCGCATAGCTGAAGCCGTGCGCCGCGATGCGTCCGCTAGCATCCATTCGGTCATCAGTTTGGAGCGCCCATAAGGCGATTCCGGCATGGTCGGCGCCTCTTCGCCGATCGGTTCTGAGCCTTGATTGCCGTAGACGGCTGCGGTCGAGGAGAAAACAAAGTGCGGCACCCGCGCGTCAACCACCGCCTGCAATCAGCGTGCGCGTCTTGCCGGTGTTGTTCTCATAATATGAGAGAGGATCGCTGACCGATTCCGGCACCACGATCGAGCCGGCGAAATGAATAACGGAATCGATCTTGTGGTCGCTCAATCAGTTCGCGACGAGGTCGTACTCACCGATATCGCCGACAATTAACCTTGCTTCGGGCGCAACCGCCCATTCGAAACCGGTCGAAAGCCGATCCAGAACGACTACGTCTTCGCCGTGATCGATCAGATCCCAGACCATGTGGCTGCCGATATAGCCGGCACCACCAGTTACCAAAACCGGCATATTCTATACTCGCGGAGTTGCAATCCAATGAATAGCCCAGCCCTCAAGCGACAGCTAGGTCTTTGCGTGGGGGGCGCCTTATCGCTTCTTTTTTGATCGACTGCGAGGTAATTTCGACGATCGTCGAGAGCACGCAATTGATGATGCGCCGGTTGCAGGGCTTGACCTCGATAGTCCAAGCCATTCCTGAGCAGCAAGAAATCTCTTTTCGAGACTTAAGCGGCAATTTCACCGACCTCGCTTAATTCGATAGGCGCGCTCGCCTTTGGACGCCGCACCGGGCGTCAGGGGTTCTTGCAATCGGAATAAAAAACACCTGACGATCCAACTATTCGTTCAATACATTGCCTTGAATCGACTACGTTGCCTTCAACGCTGAAATCGTACGCTTGGGTTTTCAGAACAAGGGCGTAGCGGCCAGGGGTTAGTTCGAATGCCGGATCCTCGCTATGGAGCTCATGCATCTCAGGATTGTCATTGACCGGGGACGATCGGAAGGGAAATGAGATGTTTCGAATTACCCACGTGTCGTCAGCTGCTTTCTTGCCGGCTACGCTGGCTGAGAATTCGCGGGCGACCTTGGCTATTATGCGAACCTCGGCGCGATCGGAAATGCTTGATGCCATATCGCGGCTGAAGACAATAAATTTGAGGTGTCCGTTCGGGAGGATCGTGCGACTAGGTGTCGTCAGCGCGGGAGACACTGCAATTCGGATATCGGGAGGCCGCCCCGGCAACGGGCTTAGATCGAACAGCGAGTCATTGGCAACAGCATAGACGCCATAATCTGTTGGACGCAACGTTGCAGACTTGGCTGGAGGCGGAACGGATATTGACGGGGTTGCTAACTTGAGATGGCGCGCTGTGCTCCTCAACTGCGGTTTTCCATTCGAGTTTAGACAGATTATGGGCCAGATACTGCAAGCGCTCTCGTTGCTGAATGGCCACCAATATTGCGACGAGAATGATGATCATCACGGCCGTTCGCCTCAGATACGACCAGGGCGACTTATTTCCCGAACCGCCAGCATTCCGTTCAGAGCCCAGACGCAGGCTTGATCCGACTTGAGGAACTACCTCAAGGTGAGGAGCAGATGCGAACTCGAGGAACCCATTTATGATCCGCAGATCCAATACCGGGACCGCTGAGTTGCGGTTGGTGCTCCGGGGGTTGAATGTGTGCGTGCTTTGCTGAGAATGCCTCGACGCCATGGATAGCAACTTCCAAAGCCCGCTGTGTATGTTCTGTTTCTTTGGCGTTGGCATGCAGAAGTTGCTCTTGCAGCTTGTACCGCGCAAGATCGTATATGACCTGACGTATATCTTCCGGGCTACTCCTTACTGAGTTGATCATGCGAGCAATGACGAGCGCGAACTCGATCTCAAGGAAAGGCTTTGTCGGCCCGTCGCAATCGCTTCGTATTACTTCGCCCGAACCCACCGGGTTTGTAGTTTCAATGAAGTAGCCCTCTTCGGCAACGCGGGCTCTCGCGTCCGGATTGAGGTCGATCGACGTTTGCAACAACTCCCAGCCACCAGCCTTGAAATCGGAGGGGTGGAACGGTGTGTTTTGGGACGAAGATGATAAGATTGGAATCAGCCAAACTTCGATAGCTGTCGTATCCAGCGGTCGCCCCTGGCCGGCTTGCTTGGCTGCCATTTGCTTCCGCGGGATGCTGGCTATCTTCTTCAATCACCAAGCAATTTTCGCCTTTGGTTTCACGTTAGCAAGCCGCATTTGCACGCCGGAAGGTCGTACCCTTTGGGAGCTTAACCGGTCAATCGTTTCTGGCCGCTGCCGCAATGCAGAAAATCCCTCAAATCCCTCTTGGGCAGCGGAACACATGGTCAGAGCAGACATTTGGGGTCGCAGATGATTACGGCAATGCCGGCGCGATCGACCTCAGCCCCGACCATGTTCACCGTAGACCAATGGTCCATCGCCATAGGACACGCTTCATCGATTGCGACCGACACAGCGAGACTGGTCCGGCATCAGGGCGGCGGCACGCACGCGATGACGGCAGGTAGAACGAGTCGAAAAGCCTCGAAGACTAAGAAGACTAAGATGCGTCCAGGCCGCGGGGGTCGCGTCACTTGGACAGGCGGCACCGAAACAAGCGGAGCTTTACACACAAACCGGTTGGGAGATCTGCACTCACTACGGAGGATGGTGCCCAGGGGCGGAATCGAACCACCGACACTGCGATTTTCAGTCGCATGCTCTACCAACTGAGCTACCTGGGCATTCGTACGATCCAAGGGATATCGCCCCACGGAACGTACGAGAGCGCCGGTTTATAGGGGTCAGCGGCGCGGCTGGCAAGCGGTGGCGCGCCCTCCCCACTCGCGGGCAAAACTGCCCCAGCATCAAGGCGCTATGACTACTCCGCGGTGATGCCGGCGTTCTTGATGACCGGCCCCCATTTGTCCATTTCCGACTTCAGGAACGCAGCAAGTTCGGCCGGCGTCGAGCTCTTGGGATCGGCGCCGAGCGCCTTCAGCTTGTTGGCGACGGCGTCCGACTTGATGGCTTCGACCGTGGCCGCATTGATCTTTGCGACGATCTCCGGCGGCGTCTTCGCCGGCACGAAGAACGCGAACCATGACGAGACGTCGAAGCCCGGCACGGTCTCGGCGATCGGCGGCAGGTCGGGCACCACGGCGACGCGTTCCCTGGTCGTCACCGCGATGCCGCGCACCTCGCCGGCCTGGATGTGCGGAAAGATCGATGGCGCGTTATCGAAGGTGACGTCGAGGCGACCTGGAATGAGATCGTTGATCGCGGGTCCGCCGCCCTTGTACGGAACGTGCGTCAGCTGGACATGAGTCAGGTATTTGAACAGCTCGCCGGAGAGGTGCAGCGTCGTACCCACTCCCGACGAGCCGTAAGTTGCCTTGCCCTTCTTGTCCGGCGAATTGACGTAGTCGATGAACTCTTTCACGGTCTTTGCCGGCGAGGAGTTCGGCACCGTCATGATGTTCGGTTGCGTGATCAGCATCGACACCGGCGCGAAATCGTTGACCGGATCGTAGGTCAGCTTCTGATAGAGAAACTGGTTTGTCGCCAAGCCCGGGCCGACGATGAAAATCGTATAGCCATCAGGATCCGACTTCGCGACGAGGTCGGCCGCGATGTTGCCGCCGGCGCCACCGCGGTTTTCGATCACCACCGGCTGGCTCCAGATCTCCGACAGCTTCGCGCCAACGATGCGCGCGGTCGTATCGGTCGAGCCACCCGGCGGAAACGGCACAACGACCCGGATCGCCTTGGTCGGCCAATCCGCGCCAAACGCGCGCGTGGCGCGGAGGATCGTCGGCGTCGCCAGCGAAGCTGACGTGACCTTGATGAAGCCACGGCGATTGAGCATGAGCATTCCTTCCTGTGTATCTTGAGCCTTTGCGAGGCTTTTTTTCTTTTCAGTTTGCGTGGCGTGATTGGGAAAATCAACCGACCGCGGGCCCACCGCTAGGCGTCGTCATCCTCGCCCGATCGTTCGGACGGCCGCTCGCCCTCGTCATCATCGGGCACACCCGGAATGACGTAACGGCCGGAAAGCCAGCGGTTGAGGTCGACGTCCCTGCAGCGCGCGGAGCAGAACGGCCGCGTCTTTTCCGCAGCCTCCTTGCCGCAGATCGGACAGCGTCCTTTCGCCATTACGCGTTGACCGTGTTGACCCAGCCGAACCGCACCGGGAAGCCTTCGCCCGCAAGCAGCGAGATCGCCTCATAGAGCGGCAGGCCCACAACGTTGGTGTAGGAGCCGACCAGCTTCACCACGAACGAACCTGCGATGCCCTGCACGCCGTAGCCGCCGGCCTTGCCGCGCCACTCGCCGCTGCCGACGTAGCCGGTGATGTCATCCTCGCTCAGCCGCTTGAATCGCACGCGGGTTTCGACCAGCCGCTGCCGAAACGCTTCGCGCGGCGTCACCAGACAGATCGCAGTGTAGACCCGGTGGTTGCGGCCCGACAACAGCCGCAGGCATTGTGAGGCCTCGTCGACGAGCTCGGCCTTGGGCAGGATACGGCGGCCGACCGCGACCACGGTATCGGCCGCAAGCACGAATGCACCACGCAGTTCGTCATCGAGCTTGATCGACTTCAGTGCGGCATCGGCCTTGGCGCGTGCCAGGCGATTGGCGCAGGCGCGCGGCAGCTCGCCGCGCTTCGGCGTCTCGTCGACATCGGCAGGCCGCAGCGCGTCGGGCTCGATGCCCGCCTGGTTGAGCAGGGCAAGCCGGCGCGGCGAGCCAGAGGCAAGGACGAGTTTGGGGCGGCCAATCATCGATTTAGGAGGGGTTTTGCGAACGCGCGGAACCTATAGGACGGCCCCACGTCCGACAACCGGCGTCTTGAGCAAATCGGCGGCTTTTTGCCCGCGACCACCGGCTCCTTCCAATCGATTGAAGAACTTATGCATTTGACGATTTTTGGTGGAGTTTTTGCGCGAGTTATATGATGTATCATCATATAACCGGCGGCCGACAGCTAGAGCAGCGCCTCGATGTGCTCGGCCAACGCCTTCGGCGCCGTGGTCGGAGCATAGCGCGAGACCGCGTGGCCGTTCCGGTCGACCAGGAACTTCGTGAAATTCCACTTGATCGGTTGCGACCCCAGCACCCCCGGGCATTGTTCCTTCAGGAACCGGTACAGCGGGTGCGCGCCTTCGCCATTGACCTCGATCTTGGCAAACAGCGGAAACGTCACGCGATAGTTCTGCTCGCAGAACGTCGCGATGGCCTCGGCATTGCCTGGCTCCTGCTTGCCAAACTGGTTGCAGGGAAAACCGAGCACGGCAAAGCCGCGCGGACCGAACGACGAATGCAGCTCCTGCAGCCCCTTGTACTGCGGCGTGAATCCGCAGTGGCTCGCGGTATTGACGATCAGCAGCACATTCCCGGCAAACTCGCCGAGCGAAATTTTGCGGCCATCAAGACTGTCGGCGGTAAATTCATACAGGCTCGGCACTGTTTCCCCCGCGCGCTGGCGCTGCCATCGAATTGAAGCAAGCGGCAGCAAGGCCAGCAATGCGCTGAACCATTGGTGTTTCAGCAGTCATTAAGCCGCTTCCATCTATAGTAGTCGAACCATAACGCGACAAGCTCAAATGGTATTTCGGTAGGGCAAAGTCCAAGCTGTTCGCGACAATGCGAACAGCTTGAAGTTGGCAGAAGCCAACAGTTTCAGGCCGAGAAGCAAGCGCCGACATATTCGTTATGCTGATCCATCTCTTAGCGGAAACGCCGTCAAAGGTTGCGCCGATCCGGGCGATCGTCGAGCCATTGCACCGTTTGGTACCGATCGATACCGACCACAAAGCGAGGTTTGCGCCCGACGAAGTCGTGATGATCGATTTCGATCTCCGCAATGAGGCGGCGGTCACCCGAGTGCGCGAATTCCTGCGCAGGGCCGGCAAGATCCGTCACAAGATATTTATCGTCGACAAGAATTCGCATCCGTTGATCGTCCAGGCGCATGCACTTGAAGCAACCGGAACGATTTTCCGTCCGCTCGACCGCGACGACGTGCTGCGCAGGTTGTCGCTGCTTGAAATTTCCACGCCGCGCAACGGCCGCCATGCGGCGCCTTCCACTGACCTCGGCAACAGCGCCGCGGTCTTCGCCTCAATGTTTTCCGCGATCCTCAACGGGACGCCGATCGAGCTCGCCGACGCCAAGCGGGCAACCGAGCAGATCATCAACAGCGTCTCGCAACACGGACTGACGGCATGGCTTGACGACGTCCGAAAGCACCACGAAGGGACGTTCCAGCACTGCCTGCTCGTATCCGGCATCGCCACGAGCTTTGCGATCAATCTCGGCTTCGCGAGTACCGACGTCTATCGCCTCGGGCTAGCGGCGACGCTCCATGACGTCGGCAAGGCCAACATACCGCTCGCCATTCTCGACAAACCGGGCCGGCTCGAGCCCGAAGAAGAACGGATCATGCGCGAGCATCCCGTTCACGGCTTCGAAGCGCTGAAGTCCATACCCGGCATCGATGACGAAGTCCTCGACGCAGTTCGTCATCATCACGAATATCTCGATGGCACGGGATATCCCGACGCGCTGGCGGCACCGGCGATCCCGGACATCGTCCGCCTGCTGACGATCTCGGATATCTTCGCCGCGCTGATCGAGGCGAGATCCTATAAAGCTACGATGAGCCGGTCGAAAGCCTACGACATTCTCAACGAGATGAACGGCAAGCTCGAGCCGGCGCTGGTGCGCGCGTTCAAGCCGATCGCGCTGTCGGCCTGACAGACCAGATCGATGCGGGTCATGCTCGATCTAGGTCATCGCGCCGGGCATGAAGCAGCGGATGAAGATCACCTGGCCCGGATAGCGGATCGGCCAGACCATGGTGCGGCCGACGCGGTTCGGCACCGTGATCACGGCATCGTCGGGGACGTCGATCCACTGACTATCGATCCGCACACGATAATGGCCCTCCTTGCTCTCCCAGTCGGGATCGGACAGGGCGAAACCGTCGGCGTCGGAACAGCATGGGCCGCGCTGGCTTGCGAGCTTGTCGAACCACGCCTTGATTTCGGGATCGCCGCCGGCAAAGCGACCATTGTCGCGTCCCATTGCGACGCTGACGCAAAGCAACGATACCGAGACCAGGGCAACCTTTCGCATGTCGAAGTCTCTCCGTCGCGACACGCTCTCCGCCGCGCAAAGAGAGGTCATCGGCGCGGCAGGCGCGTGAGGATCCCCGGCCCTCCCTGCAATGCATCTCCTGTGCCAGATGTTGGCGGAACAAGTTCGGTCGCGACGCCAGGCTTCCGTAGCCGATCAACAAATCCGGACGGAACGCCAGGCTGTGGTAACCGCCCTTTAACCAGACCTGCAACCGACTCATCACGGCATGCGGCAAACGGGATCTTCACGCTCCCGTCCGGTCCGCGTTTTGCTTATGAACCGGCATGGAACATCTGACTGACACCCAACGAGCCTTCGCCTGCGTCGCGATCCTGATTGCCTTAATTGGGCTCGCGCCCTGGGCTATTCTTCAAATCGACGGCTGGCTGACCGGGACGCAACGGGAGTAGCTGATGATGGGATTTGCAGATCCTGCCTATCTCGCGGTCGCCGTCATGCTGCTGCTTCTCGTGCTGACGCCCTGGGCACTCCTGGAAGCCGACCGCTTGAGGGTGCGGCTATGGCAGCGCCACCAGCTGCGCGCCGTGCTGCTCAGGTCGCGGCGGCGTTGATTCTCTCGTCGTTTCCTACACCGCAGCAGGCTTAACTCCGCCGAAGCGGGTGACGATACGCGCCAGCAAGCCGTCGCGAACACTGCGATAGGCGTCGAGCCTCTGCTCGCGCGTACCTTCGATCGCGACTGGATCGGGCGTCGGCCAATATTCGACGTCGGCTGCGAGCGTGCGCGTCAATTCCAGCGCTTTGTGGTGCGCCTCCGGCGACAGCGTGACGATCAGGTCGAAGTTGAGCCCTTCCCAATCCTCGAGTTCCTCGAACGTCATCGGGCGATGCTTTTTGATGTCGTGACCGATCTCGGCCATCACTTCAATCGCGAACGGATCAAGTTCGCCTTTGCGCACGCCCGCCGAGCCGACATAAATTGCATGCGGAAACATCTCGTGCAGCAGCGACGCCGCCATCGGCGAGCGCACACTGTTCATGCCGCACGCAAACAGCACGGCCTGCGGGTTGGATTTGGCGGATCGCTCCACGGGATCAGCCGTCCCAGCCTTTCCAGTGCAGCACGGTGATCAGCGTGAACAGCCGGCGCGCGGTCTCGAAATCGATCCGCACCTTGCCTTCGAGCCGCTCCATCAAGGTGCGCGAGCCTTCGTCGTGAATGCCGCGGCGCCCCATGTCGATCGCCTCGATCTTGTCAGGCGTCGCGGTGCGGATCGCCTGGTAGTAGCTGTCGCAGATCATGAAATAGTCTTTGACGATGCGGCGGAAGGGCGACAGCGACAAGAGGTGCGCGACGACCGGCGTGCCGTCTTCTTTGCGGATGTCGAACACCAGGCGGTTGCCGGTGATGCCGATTCGCAGCGCGAACGGCCCCTTGTGATCACCGGATGGAGCGAACATGTTGGTTTCGACCAGATCGTAGATCGCAACGGCACGCTCATGCTCGATGTCGGGGCCGGAGCGCCCGATCGATTCCTCGTCCAGCGTCACCGCGCAGATACGGTTGTTGGCTTCAGAGCTTTGCGGCTTCTTCATTTGAGGTTGAGCCGGATCGCAACCGAGCGGGCATGCGCGTCAAGACCTTCCGCGTGGCCGAGCGTGATCGCGGCGTGACCGAGCGCGCGCAGCTGGTCGGGGCCGCATTTCAGGATCGAGGTGCGCTTCATGAAATCGAGCACACCAAGGCCTGACGAGAAGCGCGCCGAGCGCGCGGTCGGCAGCACGTGGTTGGAGCCGCCGACATAGTCGCCGATCGCTTCCGGCGTGTGGCCACCAAGGAAGATCGCGCCGGCATTGCGAATTTTCTTCGCCAGCGCTTCCGCATCGCGGGTCATGATTTCGAGATGCTCGGCGGCAATAGCGTCCGCAAGCGACACGGCTTCATCGAGCGCCTTCACCTTGATGATGGCGCCAAACGTGTTCCACAACTCGCGCGCAATCCTTTCGCGCGGCAGCGTAGCGAGCTGCGAGTCCACTGCCGCGATCACGTCGCCGGCGAGCCGGTCGCTGTCGGTGATCAGGATCGCCTGCGCTGCCGTGTCATGCTCGGCCTGCGCCAGCAGATCGGCGGCGACCCACGAGGCATTGGCGCCGTCGTCGGCGATGATCAAGCACCTCGGACGGGCCGGCGATCATGTCGATACCGACCTTGCCGAACACCAGGCGCTTGGCGGCGGCGACGTAGGCGTTGCCGGGCCCGACGATCTTCGCCACCGGCTTGATCGTCTTTGTGCCGTGGGCGAGCGCCGCGATCGCCTGGGCGCCGCCGACGCGGTAGATCTCGCTGACACCGCCAAGTTGCGCCGCCGCCAGCACCAGCGGATTGAGAACGTTGTCCGGCGCCGGCACCACCATGACGACGCGGGGAACGCCCGCGACCTTCGCCGGTACGGCATTCATCAGCACCGATGACGGATATGCGGCGGTCCCGCCAGGCACATAGAGCCCCACTGCCTCGATCGCGGTCCAGCGGGCGCCGAGCTCGACGCCGAGCGCATCGGTGAAGCGGTCGTCCTTCGGCATCTGTCGCTGGTGAAACGATTCGATACGATCGCGCGCGAGCTTCAGCGCATCGAGCGTCTGCGCGTCGCAGTTCTTCACCGCGGCGTCGATCTCGCCCCCGCTGACGCGAAGATTGGTCGCATTGAGATCGAAGCGGTCGAATTTCTTCGTCGTCTCGAACAGCGCGGCATCGCCGCGCGCGATCACGTCGTTGATGATCTGGCGCGCGGCCTGCTCGACATCATCAGCCGCCTCGCGCTTCTGGCCGAGGAAGGCGGCGAACGCTGAGGCAAAGTCGGCGGCTGTCGTGTCGATCCGGATCGGCATCGCAAATGTCCTGGCGGACAGTTGGCCCGCCGTTGATGCGCAGTGACGCAAGCTCAATGGCTTGGCGGTGGGCGAACGTCAACCCTTGGTGAGGGCCCAGAATCGGAGAGCATAGCCACCTGTGCGTCCTCCCCCGCGAAGCGGGAGAGGGGGACCATGCGAAGCATGGTGGTGGGGGCATGCTGAGCTTCGTATGATCGAGAGCCCGCGTGTTGTGGCGCGCCCCTCCACCGCCCACGCAAGTCGGGCCTGCCCGACTTGCGAATTATCATGCGCATCCGGGGCAAGCCCGGGATGCGTGGCGGTCCCCCTCCCCGCTTCGCGGGTGAGGAAAATCAACTCGCGCCGAGCGATTCACCCGCGCACTCGCCGAGGTCGGCGAGCTCGCATTCGAGGCACTCGACCTCGAGCTGCATGGCGCCGCGCCCGGAGAACAGCAGCGTGACCTTGCCGCTCGGCGCATCGGTCGCGGTGAATTCAAGCCCGATCAGCTCGATCGCGGCGCCCGGCGTGTCCATCGCGACATTCTGCGATTTGACCGACAGCACCCGATCGAAGCGCAGCGCCGACACCAGATGGCCGGCCGGCCGGCCGTCGAGCTCCTCATCAAGGTCCAGCCGCTCGAGCCCGATCACCAGCCGCTTCTCGCCCTGCCGCCACAGGATGTTGCCGGTCCTGACCCGCGCATCCTGGACATGCGCGGAGATCACGGCGAGATCGTCTTCATCGAGGGCAACGAGCTTGCGCGGCGTCATGGCGGGCATTTAGGGGCACGCCTCTGCAGTATCAACCGCTGATTCGCTCGATCTGCGGCACCGCAGGCCGACAGCTTCTCCTCCAGCCGCTCAAAACCACGGTCGAGATGGTAGACACGGTTGACGATGGTCTCGCCCTCGGCGGCAAGCCCCGCGATAACCAGCGAGACCGAGGCGCGCAGGTCGGTCGCCATGACCGGCGCGCCACGCAAGGTGTCGGTGCCCTGGATGGTCGCGGTCTCGCCGTCGAGCTGGATGCGCGCGCCAAAGCGCGCCAGCTCCTGCACGTGCATGAAGCGGTTCTCGAAGATGGTCTCGGTGATCTGCGACTTGCCTTTGGCGCGGGTCATCAGCGCCATCAGCTGGGCCTGCAGGTCGGTCGGGAAGCCGGGGAACGGCGCCGTCGTTACGCTGACGGGACCGATGCCCGCGCCGTTGCGGGCGACGCGAATGCCGTCGTTGTTCGGCGTGATCACGGTGCCGGCCTGCACCAAAATGTCGAGCGCGGTCTGCAACAGCTCGGGCCGAGCGCCCGAGAGCTGCACATCGCCGCCGGTCATCGCCACCGCCATGGCGTAGGTGCCGGTCTCGATCCGGTCAGGCAGCACGGTGTGGCGCGCGCCATTCAGCCGGCTGACACCCTCGATGACGATGCGCGGCGTGCCGGCGCCGGAAATCTTTGCGCCCATCTTGTTGAGGCAGTCGGCGACGTCGGCGACTTCGGGTTCGCACGCAGCATTGGTGATCACCGTGGTGCCTTTGGCGAGCGACGCGGCCATCACGGCAACATGGGTGCCGCTGACGGTGACCTTCGGGAAATCGATCGCGCCGCCCTTCAGCCCCTTCGGCGCCTTGCAGATCACGTAGCCGCCGTCGATCTCGATCTGCACCCCGAGCTTTTCCAGCGCCATGATCAGGAGATCGACCGGCCGCGTGCCGATGGCGCAGCCGCCGGGCAACGACACCTTGGCCTCGCCCATCCGTGCGATCAGCGGCGCAATCACCCAGAAGCTGGCGCGCATCTTCGACACCAGCTCGTAAGGCGCGGTCGTGTCGATGATGGTTTTGGCCGAAATGTGCAGGGTCTGGCCCTGATAGGCACTGTCCCCGGTGCGCTTGCCCGACGTCATGATGTCGACGCCGTGATTGCCGAGAATCCGCTGCAGCAGCGCGACGTCGGCGAGCCGCGGCACGTTCTCCAGCACCAGTGTGTCGTCGGTCAAGAGCGCTGCCGTCATCAGCGGCAGAGCCGCGTTCTTGGCGCCGGAAATGGCGATGGTGCCGTTGAGCTTGTTGCCGCCGGTGATGCGAATGCGGTCCATGCCACCCCCGATTCAGGTCTCGTCTTGACCGACAGCTTCTAGGGGAAGGCGACGAAAAACTTCCAGCAAAATATCAGCGAAGGCCCCGCCCCATGGTCAAACGTTCCCGTCCAATGCGGCGAAAGTCGGGTTGGGCTCTGGTCGAGGCGAGCTGAACGCTAGGTCTTGCTCTTGGCATCCGCAGCATCCCGGTCGGCAGAGTTACGCTCTTCGCCGTCGTCCGCGCGCAAAGTCTCCGCGCGGCCCCTGGCCTGCGCTTTCCGGCGCTTGAGATTCTCGCGCAAGGCGCTGCGCAGCCGCTCACGCTGGTCGGCTTTTGGATCGTTCCTCATGGCCTCCGGGCTCTACGCTCCCCTACGCTTCATCGAACAGCTTCTCCATTGGTACTTCGGATCCGTCGATCATAGCTTCACCGCGTCGCAGCCGATAACCCGCGGCGAGATAAAAGTTTCGGGCGGTCGCAGTGCTGGTCAGGAACACGCGAGCGAGCCCGGAGCGGCGGGCTTCATGCTCGAGATGGGTCAGCATCTGCCGGCTCACGCCAGAAAAGCGGGCCTCCGGCGCGACGTAGTTCAGACCGATGTAGCCCTCGGAGGTGACCGACCCGACGCCCGCGATTTTGCCGTCGCGGACCGCGACGAAGACGTGATTGTTCGCGTCGTCCAGCCACGCAGCGAAGACCTCGGGGCGCTTGTTGGCGAGCCACGGCGCCAGCCGCGCCGGATCGCTGCGGTGGTCGGCTATGCAGAGTTCCGTGATCGAGCGGCGCAGAACTTCGACTGCGGCTTCGGCATCGGCGAGGTCGGCTTTTCGGATGTCGATTTGTGCCGAATTCATCAGGTTTCTCATGCGGTCGCGGCACGCGGCCCCCTCTTGCTTGCGCGGCTGGAGGCCTTATGGCAATGAACGCTGATCCGGCGTCGGCTTTGCCGCGATTCCCGAATACCTGCTGTTGTAGCTCAGTGGTAGAGCACTTCATTGGTAATGAAGAGGTCGACAGTTCAATCCTGTCCAACAGCACCACCCTCTTGATGAACCTGCAAAATTCGTGGGCCGGCCCTTAACTTTCAGGGCCGAAGCAGCTACATTTGCGCCGTCGTCAACCAACTGAAAGGAGGTGGTCCAGTGTCTCATTCCAAGCGCTGTCACCTCGCTGAGGTCGCCCGGTAAGGCGTTTTTCTTCAAACGCCTGCCAACGGGCGGCCTTCGAACCTCTTGAAGGTAGCCTGGAATCAGCGAGTTCGAATGGAGGGCGTGCCGTGACATCCGTTGCGGCACGCCCTTGACGTTTGAGGCGGCGCAGCAGCGCCAGACGCGTCAGAGCAGCAGCGCCCAGACAAAGAGGCCGACGACCGCCAGCAAGAGGCTAAGATCGATCAGCTTGCACTTGCGGGGCGCGCCGACTTCGCCTGCAGAGATTTGGCTCGGGGATATGGTGAATGGATCGCTCATGGCCCGCGGATTTAGGCTGAGCAGCGGTTCGTGACTGTGACTGACGTCACACTAAAAGGGGCCGCGGGCTGCGATCACCGCTGGCGAAGCCGCCGAGGTTCCGGGCGGCCGTGCGCATCCGCGCTGGAATCGCGCCAAAACCGCTAAATCGCTCAAATTCTCCAAATTTTATTAACCCGGTACCGCGATACTCGCTGCGTCTTTTCAGCAACATTCTTGCGTGCTCCCGGGGGAAATCATGGTCGCGATGCCGTTCAAGCTGGGCAAACTTTTTCGCGCGAAGAGCGCAAAGCGGCCCGAACGCAAGCGCGCCCGGATCGGGATCCGGGGCAGCCTGTTCCTGGCCTTCGCCGCGATCGCTGCGATGGCGCTGGTGATCTCAGGCGGAGCCAGCATCCTGCTTGACCAGCTCGGACGGATGATGACCGGCCTCGCCGGCGCTGACATTCCGCGCTTGTCGGCGAGCCTGCAGCTGACGGCGATGACTGAAAGCCTTGCGTCACGTGCTCCGGCACTGCTGCAGGCGGCGACCGATGCGGCCCGCGAGGAGCAGCTGAAGCAGCTCAAGACGACCCAGGCCGCGGCACTCGCAAAGATCAAGCTGATCAAGTCGATCGGCGGCGCGGATGCGACCGTCGTCTCCGGCCTCGAGGAGAACGTCAAGAACCTCGAGGACATGATCAACAGCCTCAACAACGCTGCCAAAGAGCGCATCGACACGGTCGACAAACGTGAGCAGCAGTTCGTCAAAATGCGTTCGGCGCACAAGGAGTTCGTCGACGCCATCAACGGGGCGATGGCCGACGCCAAGGGCGCGGTGAAATCAGCGCTCGCCATCGACGTCAGCGTCAAGCCGGCGCCGGCGAAGGCCGACGACGCGGGTGACGAAGACAAGGACGCCGCCGCAGCCGCCAAGGCGGAAGCCGTCGCGAAAGCCGACATCGCACGCCAAGATCTGGCTCGGCAGGAGAAGGACAAGGCGATCGAGGAAGCGATGCGCAAGACCGACGTGCTTGCCGCGCTTCTGGCCCAGGGCAACCAGATGGCCGGTGATCTGTCAGCCGCGCCCGCCGCGAGCAAGACCGAAACCATCGACGCCTACAAGGACACCTTCAAGAAGACCAAGAAGGTGATGCAGGACGGCGTCGACAGCCTCGCCAGCATGCCCGAAGGCGCTGCACTCAAGGCCGCGTTCGCCAAATTCGTCACTTTCGGCGAAGGCAAGAACAGCGTGTTCGAGCTGCGCGCCAAGGAAATCGACTCGGCCGAGTTCAGCGAGCTGACGCTGGACGAGACCCGCAAGCTGTCGTCGGGCATGGATGTCGGCGTCAAGCAGTTGGTCGAGAACGTGCAGACCAGCACCATTGCCGCCACCGACCGCGCCCACAGCCTGATCCAGTTTTCGACTTTGGTGATGGTGGCAATGGGCGTTGGCACACTGGTCGGCTCGTTCCTGTTTGTCTGGCTCTATGTCGGCCGCAACATCCTGCGCCGCATCGCCAACCTCCAGGCCGTGATGAAGCGCCTCGCCGAGGGTGATCTCGAGGCCGAAGTCATCGCGAGCCGCGCCCAGGACGAAGTCGCCGACATGGGCCGCTCGCTGGAGGTGTTCCGCGAGAGCATGATCAATGCGCGCACCCTGAGTGCCGAGCAGGAGAAGGATCGCGCCGTCAAGGCCGAGCGCGCCGGCAAGATGGAGCGGCAGATCGGTACGTTCGAGGACACGGTCCGCTCGGCACTCGACACGCTGATCGCATCCGCCAACGCGATGCAGTCGACGGCGGAGACCATGTCGGTCTCGGCCGACAAGTCGAGCGCACTGGCGAGCGCGGTGGCCTCCGCCGCGGAAGAGACATCGGTCAACGTGCAGACGGTGTCGTCGGGCACCGAGGAGCTGTCGTCGTCGATCTCCGAGATCAGCCGCCAGGTCTCGAACTCGACCACGGTCGCCGGCAAGGCGGTAACCGAGGCGGGCGAGACCGACTCGACCATGCAGGGCCTCGCCGATTGCGCCAGCCGCATCTCGACGGTGGTCGACCTGATCCAGACCATCGCCTCGCAGACCAACCTGCTCGCGCTGAACGCGACGATCGAGGCGGCCCGCGCCGGCGAATCCGGTCGCGGCTTTGCGGTGGTTGCCTCCGAGGTGAAGAGCCTCGCCGATCAGACCGCCAAGGCGACCGACGAGATTCGATCGCAGATCGTCACCATGCAGAACGTCGCGACGTCGGCGGTCGGCGCCATCAGGCACATCGGCCAGACCATCAGCGAGATCAACGAGGTCACCACAGCGATCGCGGCCGCGGTCGAGGAACAGGGCGCGGCGACCCGCGAGATCGCCCGCAACATCCAGCACGCCGCGAGCGGCACGGCTGAGGTGTCGAGCAACATCGTCGGCGTCAGCCAGGCCTCGTCGGACGCCGGCAGCGCAGCCTCCGAGGTGCTGACTGCCTCCGCCGGGCTGCGCCGCGAGGCCGACACGCTGCGCCAGGAGATCGATTCGTTCCTGGCCGGCATCCGCGCCGCGTAAGGGCATCATCAGTTTCCAATCAAGTTTCCAAGGTCGGCAAAACGGCCTCTCCGGCAACCGGAGAGGCCGTTTTCGTTAACACTGCATGGCTTGCGTGCGCTTTCGCGGCTGGCGCAGGCCGCTTGTGCCCGTTAAGTCCGTAGCAACACGCCATTCGAAAACCGCAGGCTCCTGACGCATGCACGGAACCGCCGAGACCATCAGCTTCCCCTGGCCGACGCCACCGCAGTCAGGAGAGCTTGTCGAACTCGCGCCGGGTCTGTTGTGGTTGCGCCTTGCGCTGCCGTTCCAGCTCAATCACGTCAACATCTACATGCTCGCCCATGACGGCGGCTGGGCCGTGGTCGACACCGGCATCGGCACCGACCAGACCAAGGCGACGTGGGAGGCGGTGTTCACGGGTCCGCTCGCCGGGCAGAAGATCACGCGGCTGATCGTTACCCATTCCCATCCCGATCACGTCGGGCTCGCTGGCTGGCTCGCTGAGCGCTTCGACTGCCCGCTGACGATGACGCAGACGGAATATTTCCATGCGCTGTTCCACCAGACCCGCCGCACCGATGCGCAGGTCAAGGACCAGGCCGAGTTCTATCGCCGCCACGGCATTCCGCCGACGACCATTACGCAGCTGCTCGGCCGCGGCTCGAACTACCTGACGCGCACCACGAACCTGCCGCCGTCCTATCACCGCACCTATGACGGCCAGCGCCTTGCCATCGGCACTCGCGAGTTTGAGGTGCTCACCGGAGGCGGTCACGCCCTCGAGCAGATGATGATGCTGTCGCGGCCGGAGAAGCTCTTCCTCGCGGCCGACCAGGTGCTGAGCAAGATTTCGCCGAACGTCAGCGTGTGGTCGATGGAGCCCGAAGCCAATGCGCTCGGGCATTACCTGACGTCGCTTGAGCGGCTGGGGCGCGAATTGCCCGACGATGTGCTGGTGCTGCCAGGCCACGGCGTGCCGTTCTACGGCGTGAAGACCCGCATCCGCCAGCTTAGCGACCATCACGAGGAGCGCTGCGGCGCCATCGCCAACGCCTGCCGGGCCAAACCGCTGACGGCGTCCGACATGGTGCCGCTGATCTTTCATCGGCCGCTCGACGCCCACCAGGCCGGCTTCGCCACCGGCGAGGTGATTGCACACATCAACTATATGTTAACCGAGGGCCGACTGATCAGGGAAACCTCGGTCGACGGCGTGATGACCTTCAAGGCGGCGTGAACGCCGCCTTTTCGGGCGATATTGCGCGCCCGAACCGCCAAAAAGCCCGCCCGCCACCACGGTCAGGGCGGCATTTTTGCATCTCGATTTTGATCTGGAACAACTCTAAAAAGGCCGGGCAAAAATAGAGTTCGGACTATGAACTACGATCACTTCTTTGCCGATGCCTTGAGCCGTCTTCACGAGGAGCGGCGCTACCGCACCTTCGCGGATCTCGAGCGCATCGCCGGACGTTTCCCGCACGCGATCTGGCATTCGCCTCATGGCAAGCGCGACGTCGTGATCTGGTGCTCCAACGATTACCTCGGCATGGGCCAGCATCCGAAGGTGATCGGCGCCATGGTCGAGACCGCAACGCGCCTCGGCACCGGCGCCGGGGGGACCCGCAACATCTCCGGCACCAACCATCCGCTCGTGCAGCTCGAGCAGGAGCTCGCCGACCTGCACGGCAAGGACGCC
This sequence comes from uncultured Alphaproteobacteria bacterium, assembly GCA_963763485.1. Classification (GTDB taxonomy): domain Bacteria; phylum Pseudomonadota; class Alphaproteobacteria; order Rhizobiales; family Xanthobacteraceae; genus CAWCKS01. The sequence continues at coordinate 19,276 of CAVXOW010000008.1, forward strand.
GCGCTGCTGTTCACTTCGGGTTACGTATCAAACCAGGCCGGCATCGCGACGCTCGCCAAGCTGCTGCCGAACTGCCTGATCTTCTCCGACGCGCTGAACCACGCCTCGATGATCGAAGGCGTCCGCAACGCCGGTTGCCGCTACACCATCTTCCGCCACAACGACGCCGGCCACCTCGAGGCGCTGCTCAAGATCGCGGATCCCGACCAGCCGAAGCTGATCGCCTGCGAGAGCCTGTACTCGATGGACGGCGATGTCGCGCCGTTGCAGACATTCTGCGACCTCGCCGAGCGCTATGGCGCGATGACCTATGTCGACGAAGTGCACGCGGTCGGCATGTACGGCGCCCGCGGCGCCGGCATCTGCGAGCGCGACGGGGTGATGGACCGCGTCGACGTGATCGAGGGTACGCTGGCAAAAGCGTTCGGCTGCCTCGGCGGCTACATCACCGCCAAGGCCGACGTCATCGACGCCGTGCGCTCCTATGCGCCGGGCTTCATCTTCACCACCGCGCTGCCGCCGCCGGTCTGTGCCGCGGCAACCGCCGCGATCCGGCATCTCAAGACCTCAAGCTGGGAACGCGAGCGGCATCAGGACCGCGCCGCACGGGTCAAGGCGGTGCTGAATGCCGCCGGCCTGCCGGTGATGCAGAACTCGACGCACATCGTGCCGGTGTTCGTCGGCGACGCCGAGCGCTGCAAGAAGGCGAGCGACCTTCTGCTGGAGCAGCACGGCATCTACATCCAGCCGATCAACTATCCGACGGTCGCGCGCGGAACCGAGCGGCTGCGCATTACGCCCTCGCCCTACCACGACGACGCCCTGATCGACGTGCTGGCCGAGGCGCTGATCGACGTCTGGGAGCGTCTCGCGCTGCCGCGCGGCACCTACCCGCTGGCGGCGGAGTAGCTCGCCGGCGGTGGCCGTTAATCCTGCACCGATCCAGTCCGAGAATCCGTTCGCCCAAAGCCCCGCAAGGCGGTAGTTTGGTGCTGTTTTCGGCCCGCCGCGGCGGGCGACGGAGCCAAAGCGGATGCTCTCCAGCTGGATCGTGATCGTTGTCGCGTTCGGCTATATCGGCCTCTTGTTCGCGATCGCGAGCTATGGCGACCGGCCCGGGCGCGGTCCACGCGGCCGCGTCGGCGTCCTGATCTATCCGCTGTCGCTGGCGATCTACTGCACCTCCTGGACCTTCTTCGGCTCGGTCGGCTTTGCCGCGCGGACCGGGCCTGAGTTCCTCGCGATCTACATCGGCCCGATCATCATGGTCGGGTTTTGCACGCCGCTCCTGCTCCGCGTCATCCGCCTCGCCAAGGCCCAAAAGATCACCTCGATCGCCGACTTTATCGCCGCGCGCTATGGCAAGAGCCAGCCGATCGCGGCGATGGTCGCGATCATCGCCATCACCGGTTCGGTGCCCTACATCGCCCTGCAGCTGAAGGCGGTCGCGACCTCGCTCGAGACACTTCTGGTCAACGACAGTTTTGGCGGCGGTTTTGCCCCCGTGATCGGCGACATCGCGCTGATCGTGACCACGGCGATGGCGCTGTTTGCGGTCGCATTCGGCACCCGCCACACCGACGTCACCGAGCATCAGCACGGGTTGATGCTGGCGGTCGCGTCGGAGTCGATCGTCAAGCTGGTCGCGTTCCTTGCGGTCGGTGCCTGTGTCACCTTCGTGCTGTTCAGTCCGCACGAGCTGCTGACCCGCGCGCTGCAGAGCCCGGAAGCCTCGCACGTCCTCAACTACACACCGTCGGCCGGCAGCTTTGCGGTGATGACGCTGCTGTCGTTCTTTGCAACGTTGCTGCTGCCCCGGCAATTCCACGTCGGCGTGGTCGAGAATGCCGATGAATCCGAGGTCGTACGCGCGCGCTGGATGTTTCCACTCTACCTGGTCGCGATCAACGTATTCGTGATCCCGATCGCGCTCGCCGGCCTGATCAAGTTTCCGTTCGGCTCGGTCAATTCCGACATGTATGTGCTGGCGCTGCCGCTTGCCGCCGGCTCACCATGGCTGACCCTCATCGTGTTCGTCGGCGGCCTGTCGGCGGCGACTGCCATGGTGATCGTCGAAAGCGTGGCGCTCGCGGTGATGGTGTCGAACACCCTAGTGATGCCGATCCTCTTGCAGCGGCGCGCCGCGACGGCGGCCAACGCCGACGTCGGCAGCATCATCCTCAAGGCGCGGCGGCTTGCGATCTTCGCGGTGCTGCTGCTCGCCTACCTGTATTACCGCTCGGCCGGCAATGCACAGCTCGCCTCGATCGGCCTGTTGTCATTCGCGGCTGCCGCACAACTGGCGCCGGCGTTTTTCGGCGGCCTGATCTGGCGCCGCGCCACCGCGCTCGGCGCCATGGGCGGCATGCTGGTCGGCATTGCAGTGTGGACCTACACACTGCTGCTGCCGAGCTTCGCCGATGCCGGCATCGTCACCTCCGACATCGTGCGCGATGGCCTGTTCGGCCTGTCGGCACTGCGGCCGCAGGCGCTGTTCGGCACCGAAATGCAGCCCCTGCTGCACGGCGTGGTCTGGAGCCTCACGCTCAATCTCGTCACCTATATCGCACTGTCGCTGGTGCGCTCGCCGTCCTCGATCGAGCGGCTGCAGGCCGACGTGTTCGGCCCGGCCAAGTTCGAAACCATTGCGCCGAACTTCCGCCGCTGGCGCGGCGCGGTGACGGTCGGCGACCTCATCGGCGCGGCCGGACAATATCTCGGGCCGGAGCGGGCACGCGCTTCGTTCGAGGAATTCGCCGCAAGCAACCGCCTGTCGCTGGAGCCGGCGGCGACCGCGGATTTCCAGCTGCTGCGTCACGCCGAGCGGCTGATCGCTTCCACCATCGGCGTCGCGTCGGCGCGGCGCGTGCTGTCGCTGCTGCTGCGCAAGCGCACGGTGTCGGCGACCGCAGCACTCCGGCTGCTCGACGATGCCCACGCCGCACTCCACTACAATCAGGAGATCCTGCAGACCGCGCTCAATCATGTCCGGCAGGGCATCGCAGTGTTCAACGCGGATCTCAGGCTGATCTGCTCGAACCGGCAGTTCGGCGAATTGCTCGACCTGCCGGCGCGCGTCGTCCAGGTCGGCGTGTCCTTGCGCGACATTCTCGAATCGCTCGAGCCGAAGGCCAATCCGTCCATCGGCGGCACCGACAACTTCGTCGGAAAGCGGCTTGCCGCCTATACCACCGAGGGCGAGCCGTTCCTCGAACGTCTCGTCGACCGCAACCTCGTGATCGAGGTGCGCACCAACCGCATGCCGGACGACGGCTTCGTCATCACGTTCTCCGACATCACCCCGAGCGTCGAGGCCGCCGAGGCGCTGGAGCGCGCCAACGCGACGCTGGAGCGGCGGGTGCGCGAGCGTACCGAGGAGCTGACACGGCTGAACACCGAGCTCGCCCGCGCCAAGAGCGAGGCCGAAGACGCCAACATCTCCAAGACGCGGTTCCTGGCCGCCGCGAGCCACGACCTGTTGCAGCCGCTGCACGCGGCGCGGCTCTATGTGACAAGCCTCGCCGACCGCAAGGTCGAGGGCGATGCCGGGCGGCTGGTCACCAATATCGGCGACTCGCTGGAGGCGATCGAGGAACTGCTCGGCGCGCTGCTCGACATCTCCCGCCTCGACGCCGGCGCGCTCAAACCTTCGATCACCGGCTTCCGCATCTCCGACATCCTGCGCTCGCTTGAGGTCGAGTTCGCGCCGATCGCGCGCGAGAAGGGCCTCGATCTGCGCTTCGTGCAGTCGTCGGTACCGATCCAGTCCGACCGCATCCTCATGCTGCGGCTGTTGCAGAACCTGACCTCGAACGCGATCAAGTACACCCAGCGCGGCCGCGTTCTGATCGGCTGCCGCCGCCGCGGCAAGTCGCTGCAGATCGACGTCTACGATCGCGGGCTCGGCATTCCCGAGTCCAAGCGGCGCGATATCTTCAAGGAATTCTACCGGCTCGATCAGGGCGCGCGGATCGCGCGCGGGCTCGGCCTTGGGCTTTCGATCGTGCAACGCATGGCGCGCGTCTTGAACCACGGGCTTGCACTCGACGCCAATCGCGGCGGCGGCTCGCATTTCTCGGTCACCGTGCCGATCAGCGACAAGGTCACTTATATCGGCACCATCGCCAATGTCATGGCCGCCTCGCGCATGCCGCTGGAAGGCGCGCTAATCGTCTGCGTCGAGAACGACCCGGCGATCATCGACGGCATGCGCACGCTGCTGACGGGCTGGGGCGCCGAGGTGATCGCCGAGACGGACGGCGCGGCGGCGATTGCCGCGATCGAAGCCTCCGGTCTCACGCCGACCGGCATGCTCGTCGACTACCATCTGGACCGCGGCAACGGGCTTGCCGTAATCCGCGACATCCGCGAGCGGTTCGGCGAAAGCCTCCCGGCGATCCTGATCACCGCCGATCGCAGCCCGAGCGTCCGCGAGGCGATCCGATCCTCCAACATCCGCCTGTTCAACAAGCCGATCAAGCCGGCGGCGCTGCGGGCCATGCTCGGCCAGTGGAGCAAGAAGCGGATGGTCGCTGCCGAATAAGCTCCGCGCGAGTTGATGATGGGTATTCAACGTTCGCTGCGGGGGATGCTTGCGACGGTCGCCGCACTGACCCTGATGACGGTCGGAGCACTCGCGGCAGATGCCGCTCGGCCTGCAAGCCAATCGGACGACCTTTCGTCGTCCCACGGCGATATCGACCGTGCCAAGATCGAGCGCGCCGAACCTGGCAAGGAGTGGTGGCGGGATGTCATCGCGCGCTTCCCGAACTGCGCCACGCTCACCGACGGCTGCCAGAGCTGCGTGCCTGATGGCAACAGCCTGACGTGCTCAAGTCCCGGGATCGCCTGCACGCGCAGCGAATGGCGCTGCTCGGCTGAAATCAAGCAGGAGCCTCAGCCGAAGGACGAGAAGCCGGCGCCAACTGACGAAATACCGCCGTCGAAGCCGTAAGGAATTACGGCGCGGTCGGCGGCGCGAAGTCGGATTGCCGCCACTGGCTGCCGGCGATGCGCGACGCCATGATCACCGCCTGGGTGCGGCTCTCGACGCCGAGCTTCTGCAGGATCGCCGAGACGTGAGCCTTGATGGTCGCCTCGGAGACGCCAAGCTCATAGGCGATCTGCTTGTTCAAGAGCCCCTGCGACAGCATCATCAGCACCCGCACCTGCTGCGGCGTCAGAGTGATGAGCCGGTCGCGCAAGCGCGCCGTCTCGGGGTCGGTCGCAGCCGAGAGATCGACGTCGGCGGGGATCCAGACGTCGCCGGCGAGAATCTTGGTGAACGCATCGCGCAACGTGTCGGCGCCGAAGCGCTTCGGGATGAAGCCGGAGGCGCCGAAGTCGAGCGACCGCCTGATCGTCTCGCCATCATCGGTCGCCGACACGATCACAACGGGCACATCGGGAAATTGCGCGCGTAGATAGATCAACCCGGAGAAGCCGCTGATCCCCGGCATGGTGAGGTCGAGCAGGATCAGGTCGACGTCGCTGTCCTGCTCAAGCAGTTTCGTCAGTTCTTCGAATGAGCCGGCTTCCTCGATGGTCGCGGCGCCCACCGCGTCGGTCACGGCGCCACGCAGCGCTCCGCGGAACAGTGGATGATCGTCAGCGATCACAAGGCGGGCATTTGCGGTGGAAATCATTCGAACCACTCAGGTGCAACTTGGGAATTCACATCACTCAATAGTCGTACGACCGAAGATCAATACATCACTGCTCGACCGGCTCTTGCAAGCGCAACTCGACTTAACTTGCCAAATTCGTAGGCGTTTGTGGTTCTGCTGCGTCGCAATAGGGACCATCAAGTTCGTGCAGCTGTGCGCATCCCGAAGCTCGGCGCACGCGACGCCAAAAGTCTTATAGGGCGCTGTTTCGCAGCAATGTTATTTTAGATCAATTCCTGAATTTCGCGAAGTCGACAAAGATCGGCGACCGAATCGACTTCAATCTAACCCATGGGGAGCGCTCATATGGCAATGGCTGGTGCTGTCGGAGGTGACGTCCGCAGGCGCGGAATGACCGGCGAAGAGAGGATGGTCATCTTCGCCTCGTCACTCGGCACGGTGTTCGAGTGGTATGACTTCTACATTTACGGCACGCTCGCGCCGTTCCTGGCGAAATACTTTTTCACGGCGGTGCCGCCGAATGTTGCCTTTATCTTCACGCTGCTTGCCTTCGCCGCCGGCTTTGCGGTTCGACCGCTCGGCGCGCTGATTTTCGGCCGGCTCGGCGACATGATCGGCCGTAAATACACCTTCCTCATCACGATGTCGCTGATGGGTGTCGGCACCTTCTTCATCGGCCTGTTGCCGGGCTATGGGACCTGGGGCATCGCCGCGCCGATCGTCTTGATCGCGCTGCGCCTGGTGCAAGGCCTGGCGCTCGGCGGGGAGTACGGCGGGGCTGCGATCTATGTCGCAGAGCACGCGCCGCAGAACCAGAAGGGCTATTACACGTCGTGGATCCAAACCACCGCGACGCTCGGCTTGTTCATGGCGCTGTTGTTGATCCTGGGCATCCGCAATGTGCAAGGCGAGGACACCTTCGGCGACTGGGGCTGGCGCGTGCCGTTCCTGCTGTCCTCGATCCTCTTGATCGTGTCGATCTGGATCCGCATCCAGTTGAACGAATCTCCGGTGTTCCAGCGCATGAAGGACGAGGGCCGCACCTCGAAGCGTCCCTTGACTGAGGCATTCGGCCAGTGGTCGAATGCCAAGATCGCGATCCTGGCGCTGCTCGGCGCCACCGCCGGCGAAGCCGTGGTCTGGTACGGCGGCCAGTTCTACGCGCTGTTCTTCCTGACCCAGACGCTGAAGGTTCCGGGCACCAACGCGCAGATCATGATCGCGCTGGGGCTCTTGCTCGGCACGCCGTTCTTCATCGTGTTCGGCTGGTTGTCCGACAGGATCGGCCGCAAGCCGATCATCCTCGCCGGCTTCCTGCTCGCGGCAGTGACTTACTTTCCGCTGTTCAAGGGCATCACGCACTTCGCCAACCCGAAGCTCGAGGCAGCGCTGGCGTCGTCACCGGTGACCGTGATCGCCGATCCGGCGAGTTGCTCGTTCCAGTTCAAGGCGACGGGCACCGAAAGCTTCACAACCGGCTGCGACGTGGCCAAGGCCACGCTCGTCAACCTGTCGGTGAACTATGAGAACCAGGCAGCTGCGGCGGGTTCACCCGCCACGGTCAAGGTCGGTGACAAGACTTTCGTGAGCACCATGCCCGATTTCGCCAAGGCTGTTACCGCCGAAATCGGAAACCACTATCCGAAGGGCGCAGCGGTTGCCGACATCAACTATCCGATGACGATCCTGCTGCTGTGGATCCTCGTGATCTACGTCACGATGGTGTACGGACCGATCGCCGCCTGGCTGGTCGAGCTGTTCCCAGCCCGCATCCGCTACAGCGGCGTGTCGCTGCCCTACCACATCGGCAACGGCTGGTTCGGCGGCTTCCTGCCCGCGACCGTGTTCGCGATCGTGGCCACGACCGGAAACATCTATTCCGGCCTTTGGTACCCTATCATCATCGCGGCGGGCAGCCTCGTGATCGGTTTCCTGTTCCTGCCTGAGACCAAGGACGTCGACATCACCAAGACCTGACGTCGCAAGAATCGTTCAAGAGCGATCGGCCGCGGAGACAACTCCGCGGCCGATTTTTTGAGCGCCGTCAGGAAACCGCCGCAACCAGCGCCGACAACTCCGCTTCGTTGTCAGCAACGCCGAAAACATAACGGTCCGGCCGGGCGAGCACCGCCCTGTGGCCGATCGCGCGCAGCCAATCCGCCACCTCGCTGTGCGAGCTATCGACGCAAACCACCCCGCGGTCCTCAAGTTCGCGCGCGAGCGCTGCCGGGGCTGACCGGATGAGATCGCACTCGACCAGCAGGCAAAACCGCGATCCGACGCGATCATCGAGCCGCGCGCCGTCGGACAAGGTTGGCTGGATGATGAGGCGCCCGACCTGATTGCTGTGGCCCCAGTGGAAGGAGCGCCCGAGACGCGGCTTTTCCACGCGGATCTGCAGCGTGTTCTCCGCGCTTTTCGATGTGTTGGGCAGCGCCACGTCGGTCGCCCTGGTATTGATGATGCCGCCGAATTTGACGGCAAGCTCGATGTACTCGCGAACGTGCGGAAAGCGCTCGGTCTGGTAGCTGTCCAGCAGATCGTCGCCGAACTCGCCGCGCAACACGCCGATCAGCTTCCAGCCGAGATTGGCGACATCGCGTATACCCGCGCACATCCCCTGCCCGAGGAACGGCGGGGTCTGATGCGCGGCATCGCCCGCAATCAGCAGGCGGCCACGGCGCCAGCGTTCCGCGATCACCGAATGGAAGGTGTAGACCGCGCTGCGCTCCAGCTCGGCATCATCGGGCGTGATCCACCGGCTCAGCAGCGCCCATACGCGCGCCGGATCGGCCATTCGCGCCGAGGGCTCGTCATCCTTCAGCGTGATCTCCCAGCGCCGGCGATCGCCGGTGCCCCGTACATAGGTGGCGGGCCGCTCCGGATCGCAGAACTGCAGGCTGATGTCGCCGAGGTCGGGCCGCGGCCGCTTCAAAATTGCATCGATCACCAGCCAGCGCTCGTGGAAGCCAAGATCCACCTGCCCGGATCCGATCAGGCGGCGGATCAGCGAGCGCGCACCGTCGCAGCCGGCGACGTAACGCACGTTCGCGGCGCAAAGCTTGCCCGTGCCGAGGTCCTCGAACCGGACCACGAGACCGTCGGCATGCTCCTCGACGGCAAAGGCCTCGCACCGCTCGCGAACGGTGACCGAAGGCCAGCGCGTCAGACCCTTGCGCAGCACGTCCTCGAGTTCCGGTTGGTGAAAGCGGTAGCTGGTGTTCCAGCCATGCGGCTTGGTCGGTTGCAGGCGCGACCAATCAAGAATGATGCGGCCCGCCGGATCGAGAAAGCGCATGCCGGTAGACAAGGCGAGATGGGGCAGCAGCGCTTCGGCCAGCCCGATCGACTGGAAAACCCGCATCACCTCGTCGTCGAAGTGAACCGCTCGCGGCAGGTGGTAGGCGGCCGCTTCCTTCTCGAGCACGAGGACCGAAATGCCGGCCTGGCCGAGGATGTTGGCGAGCGTTGCGCCGACCGGTCCCAGCCCGACGATCGCGACGTCGCAACGGAAGTATGAAGAGCCGATCTGATCCATAGGCCGCGCTTGACACCGGTCGGGTGTATTTCATCGATCTTCCGGAATGTGCGTGAAGACCGCAACCATCCTTGCCATGAACTTCAGCCGGAATTCCGCACGCGACCGTTATCCTAGCTGGTCACGATCTTGGAGACGCAGAGCAGTGCGACGAGGCCGAGGAACAGGAGGTCGATATAGGACTTCAACTCGCCCTCATGACGAAGCTTGCCGACCTCGCGGATGATCGACTTGCGCACCTGGCCGTCGGGTGAGGCTGCGGCCGCGAGTGTGCGGGCTTCGCCTTCGAGGCGCTCGATCTTCTGGAAGAAGTTGAAACTGCGCAACGTCGAGACCACGTGCATCGCGGTATAGACCAGCACGAGGAACGACACGATCGCGCGTTGCTGATAGGCGGTGAGGAAATTGAGACTGAAATAGACGAACGCGAGAAAGGCGAAGTTGGAGAGAAAGCGGTAAATATATCCGAGTATCGTCAAGGACTGCTCCCTAAGGCGTTGGCGAGAACGCGCGGCCGGTTTCCAAGCAGCAACGTGACGCCGCCCCGATCCAGCCTATGGTCTTCTTCGCGAGGAAGCCGCTCTTGATGCGAACAGCGCATGCTCCCGTTTGGCTCGGAGCGAGGCGGTAACGCGATAATCTTTATGTGATTCCAAACTTCGATGTCATGCACGCGACAGTAGAGCTGCGGTGATTATTTTCAGATTCCGGCGGGGAACGGCAGGCTGTGGCGGCAAACAAAAAAGGGCGGGGTCACTCCCGCCCTCTTGCTCGAAGCGGCCTGCGCAGCTCATGCCGCAATTGCGTTGTCGGTCCAGCCGTCGAACGCCGGATCGCCGGCCTCGAAATACTCCTTGCGCAGCCGCGACACCAGCTCCTCAACCGAGACGATGTGCGTGACGCTGCCGATGCCCTGGCCGGAACCCCAGATTTCCTTCCACGCCTTCGGCTTGGCGCGCTCGCCGTCGGCGGTGGTGGCAAAACTCATCGCGGTCTTGTCGGATGATGCCAGCGCATCGGGATCGAGGCCGGCATTCTTGATCGAGGGCCTGAGATAATTGCCGTGCACGCCGGTGAACAGGTTCGAATAGACGATGTCGTCCGCCGAATACTCGACCACCATCGACTTGTAACCGAGCGCCGCATTGGCCTCGTGGGTCGCGACAAAGATGGTGCCGATATAGCCGAAGTCGGCGCCGAGCACGCGCGCGGCACGCACCGCGCGGCCGTTGCCCATCGCACCCGACAACGCGATCGGGCCCTTGAACCACTCGCGCGTCTCGGTGACGAAGGCGAGCGGTGACACCGTGCCGGCGTGGCCGCCGGCGCCGGCCGCCACCAGGATGAGGCCGTCGGCGCCCTTCTCGGCCGCCTTGTGAGCAAAGCTCTGGTTGATGACGTCGTGGAACACGATGCCACCCCAGTTGTGCACCGCCTGGTTCAGCTCGGGCCGCGCGCCGAGCGAAGTGATGATCATCGGCACCTTGTGCTTCTCGCACATCGCAAGGTCCGCATCGAGACGGTTGTTGGAGCGGTGCACGATCTGGTTGACAGCGAACGGCGCTGACAGCCGGTTCGGATTCTTGCGGTCGTGCTCGGCAAGCTCTTCCTTGATCCGCGCCAGCCACTCGTCGAGCATCGACTGCGGGCGCGCGTTGAGCGCCGGGAACGAGCCGACGATGCCGGCCTTGCACTGGGCGATGACGAGTTCAGGACCGGACACGATGAACATCGGCGATCCGATCACCGGAATCGACAGCCGGTTCTTGAACAGGGCCGGAATGGGCATGCAAAAAACCTCGTAAGATTAAGAATGAGCTGATGGCACGATGCCAGAACCTCGCGAAGATGCAATCGGTCCGGCCCCCGTTTTGCGCATGGCCTTCTGCTGGAGCATGATAGTCGTCATATGAAAGCGGCGCGGCGCGCGCCACCTCAATTGCAGGCGGCGCGGGTCACGTAATTGTCGGTGTGGCAATCGCCGTCCTTGCGCTGGTAACCAGGAAGAAAAATCCGCGGATTGCAGTTTTCTGCGGTCTCGATGTCGAGGCCGCGCCCGGTTTTGTAGCCCTTGGCCTGGCACAACTGGTCAGAGGCGGCGCGACAATCCGGCGCGCCGTTGTCGGCGCGAGCGCAGAGCGCATGACCGGTGGTAAGACCGGTGACGGGCAACCGCGACAGCGTGTCGACCGTACCCTGGTTGAGGTCCTGGATGGTTTGCTGGGTGCCCTTTACCGACGACGACAGACTGTCGACGGAACCCTTGATCAGGTCGCCGAGCTTGTCGACCAGCCCTGGCGAACCGTTCTGCTGTGCCGGCTGGCCTGGAGCCGGTGGCTGACCCGCCGGTGGAGCAGGCGTTGCCGGTTCCGCAAGTGGCGCGACCGGCTGCTGCGCGGGGTTGGTCTCGTTTTGCGCGAAAGCACCATCCGCGAGAGCGAGCCAGATCGATAGCACAAGGCCTGGAACCAGGACCGAGGCCGGCGCCGGCACGCGTCGCAGCCGCGAAGTCGCAGGTCGGACGGCAGACATGGCTGAACCGTATCGCGTCGCCGGGTGCGAGAGAAGCCGTCAGATCACGCGCGCGACGATGACGAAGCCGGACACCAGAAGCGCGGCTGCGATCGCGACCCAAGAATCCGAGGCGCTTCTCGATCTCGGCGCGGATCACGTCACCAAACCGGTTCATCAGCAATGCGGCAATGAAGAAGCGTCCGCCACGGGCAATGATCGAGAGCAGGATGAAGAGCCAGAGGTTATAACCGGCGAAGCCCGACGTGATGGTGACGATCTTGTAGGGGATCGGCGTCAGCCCTTTCAGCAGGATGATCCAGGCGCCGTATTGCGCGTACGAGGAGCGGAACGCCTCGACCTTGTCGCCATAGCCGTAGAGACCGATCAGCCATTGGCCGATGGAATCATAGAGCAGCGCGCCGATGCTGTAGCCGAGTACGCCGCCCGCAACCGACGCAGCGGTGCAGACCGTGGCATAGAGCCACGCCCGGTGCGGCTTCGCCAGGGACATCGGGATCAGCATGACGTCCGGCGGCACCGGAAAAAACGAGCTCTCGGCGAACGAGACCGCTGTCAGGATCCACAGCGCGTAGGGCTTGTCGGCGGCAGCGATGCACCAGTCATAAATTCGTCTCAGCATCGGCGCTCCGCCGGCCTCCTGCCTGTTGTGCGCATGTCCTTACCCGGAAAACCGGTGCCCACCCATCCGGTCAAGCCGGAGGGCAAGCTCTTTCCGGGACATGCGGTGATTTTCCGGCGCGTCAGTGACGGGAAAGGGAGCCGATGTCAACGGCGCTTGTCGGCGCGCCGCGCGCGCAGCGCGATCACGCCGCGCAAATCGACGGCACCCGAGCGGGCTGCGCCGCTCCGCACCGCCTTGCGCTGGGCCTTCGGCAGCTTTTCTGCGATGCCGAGCATCTTTTCGCGGCGATCCATCTCGGCCCAGACGTCGCGCGGCTTGACGCCGCAGGCGACCCACAACACCGCGAGATTGTAGATCAGGTCGGCGCTCTCGCGCACCACCGCGTCGGCCTCGCCGTTCATCGCGTCGATGACGACCTCGATCGCTTCCTCGGCCAGTTTCTTCGACATCTTGGCCTGGCCGCTGCGCAACAGGCGTGCGGTCCGCGACGTGGCGGGATCGAGGTCGCGGGCGGCGACCACTGCAGCATACAGGCGGTCGAGCAAATCACTCATGACACAACACTAGTTCAAACTCGCCGACGACGTGTTAACGCGCGGCCCTACCTTGCGGGTTTTTGGCAAGCTCTGGCTAACGATGATGGGGGTGCCCCTGCGGCAGGAAGCGCGGGATTGCCCGCGCCATGTTGAACTGCGGGGCGGCGTGCACGACCGGTGCACCGGCATGGACGTACGGCACAAAAGCCGGCCCCGCGCGATGAGCAGGCGCATAGACCGGCGCCGCATAGGCAGGCGCCGCCGGGTAGGCCGGCTGCGGCTCACAGCCGTAATAGCCTGGCGCATAACCGTCATAATACGGCTGCGCACGGTAAATAGGGCTGCGGCGCATAGACCACCGGCACGTCGTGGTAATAGGCACGGCGCCGCTCGGCATTGGCGATCGCGCCGATGGCACCGACCATCATGCCCATCATGGCGATGCCGGGACCCCGCCCATAACGGCGAACGTGATGATGGCGAACCTGGCCACGCCGTCGCACGGCACTGAAATCGGTCGCAGTGCCCGACGCCAGCGGGCGCGTGAACTCCGCCGAGCGGGCCGCCGCGGGCAGCGGTTCTATGATTGTCACGATCAGCGCCGCCGAGATCGCAAGCGTGACAAGCCGCTCCGGCACCGCTCTGGCGCGGAGCAGTCGAATGCCATCCCTGAACATGAAAAATACCCGATCAAATGCATCACCGCCCCGCGTCACCAAAATGCGAAGCCAAGCCCGTATCCTCCACGGTGCCGCTGTCATGCTGAACGGCGGTTGAACGGTTCGTGGCAAATTCAAGATGCTGCGTTGACAGGGCGTGGCTGGATAATTCTTGCGAGTTGATCACGGACGACTAATTGCATAGTGACATGCGACAATATCGGACCTTGCGGGCGCGGCCGCTTCGCGCTTTAGCAGGACCGCCCGGTTCTCCAACGTATCGGCACCGGAATGCGTATCTTAAAGAACCGCAGATCAGTCTTGAGCGAGCTTGCCGCCGTCACATGGGTTGCGAGCGGCCTCAGTGCGGCGTGGCCCGGCGCAGCGCAAAGCGCGAACGTTGTCCGCGTGCTGCTCGATCGCCGGCCCGATGGCGCTGCCGCGCCGTTCTTCGTGGCGCAGGCCAAGGGGCTGTTCCTCACCGAAAGCGTCGATGTCACCGTTGAGGCGGCGAACGGCTCACAGGACGCCATCGAGCGGCTGGCGGGCGGCGACGCCGACATCGCGATCGCGGACTTCGATGCCCTGATACGCTTCCGCGACGCTGCCGACGTACCGCACCTCAAGGCGATCTTCATCGTTTTCAACCGCACGCCCTATGCGCTGGTCGCACGCAGGAGCCGCGGTGTCGCAACGCTTGCCGACATGCCCGGCAAGACGCTCGGCATCGCCGAGGGCGACCTCGCCATCCGGCTGTGGCCGGCGGTCGCCAGGCAGAACGGCATCGATCTCAGCCAGGTCAAGATCGAGCGGATGTCGGCTGCGGTGCGAGGACCGATGCTGTCGGCCGGCCAGGTCGACGCCACCACCGGCCTCTCCTATGGCACCGCCGTCGACCTGCGTGACCGCGGCGTGCCGGCCAACGACCTGATGGTGTTCCAGTTCGCCGACTATGGCTGTGACAGCTATGGCCAGGCCGTGATCGTCAGCCCGCAATTCCTTGCCGCGCACGCCGACGCCGCATCAGCCTTCGTTCGCGCCCTGATCGGCGGCATCAGGCTCACCATCAAGGATCCCGGCAAAGCCATCGATGCCGTGCTCGGCCAGATGGACGGCGGCGCCCGCGACGTCGAGCTCGAGCGGCTGAGTACGGTGCTCGCCGACAATGTCGTGACACCGGAGGTCAAGCGCGTCGGGCTCGGCACGGTCGATCAGCAGCGCTTCGACACGTCGGTGCAGCAGATCGCGGTCGATCACAAGTTTCGCAGGACTCCGGCCATGGCCGACATCTTCGACCCGGGCTTCCTGCCGCCCGAGGCCCAGCGGAAGATCAACTAGGTTTCCCGAGTTGCGGGCTTGGCACGCGTGTTCATCGGCTCACGGCGCGATGCGATCACCCGTCGAAGGATCAAAAAGATTGATCTTGCGGGTATCAACCGCAAAGCTGGTCATCTCGCCCAAACGGGGGCGAAGATCTGCCGACACCCGGCCGAGCGCGCGCTCATTGCCAAGGCGCATGACAACGATCGTTTCAGCGCCAGTTGGCTCGATCATTTCCACCGGAGCAACGATGGTGAGCGCGGCATCCGGCGCGTCGCCGAAATGCCGTGTCGGCTCGGTGATACATTCCGGCCGAATCCCGAGCACGACTTCGCGCCCAACCCAGCTTTTCGCCTCCGGTGGCACGGGAAACCTGATGCCCGATTCACCGTGTCCGATGACCGCCACAGTGCCGCCGGGGGTTGTCTCGAGCCGGGCGGAAAGTGTGTTCATTGGCGGCGCACCCATGAAACGGGCGACGAAGAGATTGGCAGGACGGTTGTAGACAGTCTCCGGGTCGGCGAATTGCTGGACCACGCCCTGTCGCATGACGGCGATGCGCGTGGCCAGCGTCATGGCCTCGATCTGGTCGTGGGTGACATACACCATCGTTGAGCCAAGACGCTGGTGCAATTGCTTGATCTCCATGCGCATCTCGGCACGGAGCTGGGCATCGAGGTTCGAAAGCGGCTCATCGAAGAGAAAGAGCAACGGGTTGCGCACCAACGCCCGGCCCATGGCGACGCGCTGGCGCTGGCCACCCGAAAGCTGGGCCGGCTTGCGATCAAGCAAAGCCTCGATCTGCAGAAGTTTTGCAACCCGGGAGACCGCCTCATCGCGCTGCGCACGCGGGACGTTACGGCATTCCATACCAAACGTTATGTTCTGGCGCACCGTCATGGCCGGGTAGAGTGCGTAGGACTGAAAGACCATCGCGATATCGCGATCCTTGGGCTCGACGTCATCGACCGCGCGCCCGCCGATCGCGATGCTGCCGGCACTCTGGCGCTCCAGGCCGGCGATGATGTTGAGTAAGGTCGACTTGCCGCAACCGGACGGTCCGACCAGAACGGTGAACTCGCCCGAGCCCATCTCGAGGCTGATTCCTTTCAGCACCTCGGCGGGACCGAATCTCTTGTACACGTCGCGGACGCTGAGAGCCGACATGCCCCTCCCCTACCTAACGGCGCCGGCGGTAAGGCCGCGCACGAAATACCGGCCACCGATGAGATAGATCAGCAAGGTTGGCAGGGCCGCGATCACAACGGCTGCGCTCTGTACGCCGTGCTGCGGTATATCGGCGACTGCGGCGGAGAGCGCGATCAGCGCGGCGGTGACCGGCTGCTGTTGGCCGGTCGTGAATGTCACGCCATAGAGGAACTCGTTCCAGATGTGCGTGAACTGCCAGATCACGGTGACGATCAGGATCGGAGGCGAGAGCGGCAACACGATACGCCAGAAGATACGGTAGAAGCCCGCCCCATCGATGCGCGCGGCCCTTATCAGCTCGTGCGGGATGGCGGTGTAGTAGTTTCGGCAGAACAACGTGGTGAAGGAGAGCCCCTGGATCGTGTGGATCATCACGAGGCCTGTGAGCGTATTGATGAGACCGATGTCGCGCAGCACGATGGTCCAGGGCAGCAAGCGCATCTGCTGGGGAAGGAAGATGCCAAGGGTAACGATGCCGTAGATCCAGCGATCGCCGCGAAAGCGCCAGAGCGAAACGGCGTAGCCGGCGACCGCACCAAGCATAGTGGAGATGATCGTCGCAGGAATGGTGACGAGCGCCGAGTTCAGCATGTAGGGCCGGATGCCGGAGCAGGTCTGAGCGACGCAGAACTCGCCCCAGGCCGTGACATAGTTGCTCCAGGCCCACTGCTTCGGCCAGCCGATCATCGAAGTCTGTGCGATCTCCTGATTGTTGCGGAGCGAGTTCAGCACGACGACAACGAGTGGCGCGAGATAAGCTGCAGCGACCAGCGAAATGGCGAGATAGATCAAAATTCGGCTCGGCGCGAAGGTTTGGTCACGCATGGGCGGCCCGCCGTCGCTGGACATATTGCCACGCCGCGTACGGCAGCAACACTGCGAGTAGAATCAGCAACATGAGAACCGCCGCTGCCGCACCGCGTGCGAGCAAGCCGCGCTGGAACATGAGATCGTAGACGACGAGCGCTGGCAGTTGGGTCGCGATTCCCGGCCCACCATTGGTAAGCGCACGGACGAGGTCGAAGGTCGAAATGGCGAACTGCAGCTGAATTACGACGACAGTTATGGTGATCGGCCAAAGCGTCGGCAGAATGACGCGCCGGTACATTCGGATCGGTCCGGCGCCGTCGATCTGCGCGGCCTTGACAAGGTCGGCGTCGACGGATCGAAGGCCGGCGAGGAACAACGCCATGGCAAAGCCAGACGCCTGCCAAACGGCAGCTATCACAATGGTCCAGATCGCCATGTCGCGGTCGACCAGCCAGTCGAAGCGAAACGACGTCCAGCCGAGATCGTTAAAAAGCTTCTGGACGCCGAGGCCGGGATTGAGCAGCCAGCTCCAGACCGTACCGGTCACGACGAAGGAGACGGCCAGCGGATAGAGAAAGATCGACCGCAGCACGTTTTCGCCGCGGATGCGCTGGTCGAGCAGGATCGCGAGGACGAGGCCGGTCAGCGAACTCAACAGCACAAAGCCGCAGCCGAACAGCAACAGGTTGTCGAAGGCGATCTGCCAATTCCGCGTCGCCATGACTGCAGTGTAGTTGCGGAAGCCCACCCACCCCGAGACCGGAACGAGGGTGGAGGGCGTGAACGAAATCCAGATCGTCCACAGCGCGAACGAAACGAGATGCGCGGCCGACAACAGCAGCGGCACCCAGATGATCAGATACTCGGGCAGCCGGCGCATCATGCCCGGAATCGCCTGTCGCCCCGTTCGCGTTGCCGCAGCGACGGCGTCGATCAACGCGCCCCCTCGACGGCCTCGGCGAGGCGGGTGATGGCCTGCTCTGGCGTAATCGTCTTGTCCTTCACGTACTCGGTGATCACGTCGATCATCGCTGCGGTCAGGCCGTTTTCGTGCGCCATGTTGTGCGCGAGGCTGAGCACGGCCTGATTGTTGGCGACGGAATCTTTCAGCGCGGCGGCAGTCCGGCGCTGGCCGTCGGACCAGCCCGCACCCGAGAGGTCCACGTCGGTGCGCACGGGTATTGATCCAGTGATCTGCGAATACATGGTCTGGATCGCGGGATCCATGACGAGCTTCGCCATCAGCTTCTGACCGGCCTGCAGATCGGCCTCACTGCGCTGCCAGAAAATGAAAGCATCGGCATTCAACAGGAAGACCGGCTTGGTGTTGTCTGAGGGACCTGGCGCGATGATGAAGTCGTCGAACTTGAAACCCGCGTTGCGCAACACGCCCTGCGCCCAGCCGCCCTGGATCATCATGCCCATGTCGCCATCGACGAAGCGCTTCAGGTTGGTGGCATAGGGTTGGGCGCCGGTGTTGGGGTCCATCCAGTCGGCGATCTTGCGCACTTGTGCGAAGGCAGCCTTTATCTCGGGGCCCTTCAAGGCCTTCTCGTCGAGATTCATGATGGCGGCGCGGTAAGCGGTGGGACTCATGCCAGCGAAGGAGGCCTCGAATTTCTGTCCATCGTCGGGACGGGTGCCGCCGTTGGCGATCGGGTATGTTACCCCGCCCGCTTTCATCTTTTCGGCGAGGTCGTTGAACTCAGCCCACGTGACGGGGATCTTGTCGGCCTTGGCCTTGTCCATCGCGCGCTTGGAGAGAAACAGCATGTTGGTGGCGTAAATCTGCAGCGGCAGCGAAATCCACTTGCCCCCGGGCTTGTGCAGTCGCGCAAGGTCTGGAGCAACGACCTTCTCGTAACCGGCGGCCGCCACAAGATCGTCGAGGTTGACGGTCGGCGCGATCTTCGACCAGGCCGCAATCTCGGGGCCCTTGAGTTGCGAGCAGGCCGGCGGATCGCCGGCCATGATCTGAGCGCGTAGTTTGTTCATCATCTCGGTCGTGAAATCCAGGAACGGGCGAGTGCTGCCAGATGCCGCCCTGCTCCTCGAACTTCTTGCCGAGCGCGGTGATGGCCGCCCCATCGCTGCCTGCCGACCATTGCGAGATCACGGTCAGACGCGGCTTGACGCTCTGGGCCATGGCGAGATGGGGCGTGACAAACAGGCCGGCGGTGCCGGCGAGCATGGTACGGCGGCTAATGTTGTTCATTGGTGCGTTTCCTTCGGTCCGGGCGGAGTGCGCAATTGACGAAGCCGATACGCCTTGCCCATTCTCAAGCAGCCGCGGCCGCGTGACAAGCTTCGGATCGCCTCCGGAGAGCTGACGAAATTATTGCACTGCCGAGAACGCCCCAGGAGTACGTGGCGGCGCGAGTGTCGCTCGAGTGCCGCTTATGGGGCATTCGCCGGGGATGCGATCCGCACGCCTATTCTGCTTTAGCTCCAAAGGCTGATATCACGAAGGCGTCCAAGCCCTGGCCGGATGCGACGCTCGAAGTTGTCGGACGCGACACCTATCCTTCCCCTGATGTTCCGCTAGAATGACGGCTGCGGCGTCGGCCGCAAAATGCAAAAGAACTGCGTCCTGTAGCGGCCGTCATGTCCATGTTCCGTCTGTACACCCGCGTGCTCGAGCTTCTGGGATCGGAAGCGCGGCTCGGCTGGCT
This sequence comes from uncultured Alphaproteobacteria bacterium, assembly GCA_963763485.1. GTDB lineage: Bacteria > Pseudomonadota > Alphaproteobacteria > Rhizobiales > Xanthobacteraceae > CAWCKS01. The sequence continues at coordinate 38,804 of CAVXOW010000008.1, forward strand.
GCTGGCGATCGCAAACGTGCTGCTGGCGATCGCACAATATGCCGAGCCCATCCTGTTCGGCCGGGTCATCGACGTGCTCGCGGGCGGCCAGGCCCAGCCGGCGACCAGCGCGGCGGCAAATTCCGCGGTGTGGCCGTTGCTCGGCATCTGGGTGGCGTTCGGCCTGTTCACCATTGCCTGCAGCGCCGTGGTCGCCCTTTACGCCGACCGCCTCGCCCATCGCCGCCGCCAGGTCATTTTGGCGGATTACTTCGATCACATCCTGCAGCTGCCCTTGACCTACCACTCCGGCGTCCATTCCGGCCGGCTGATGAAGGTGTTGCTGCAGGGGACCGACGCCCTGTGGCGGCTGTGGGTCGGCTTTTTCCGCGAGCATCTGGCCGGCATCGTCTCGCTCGTCGTGCTGCTGCCGCTCGCCTTCTACCTGAACTGGCGGCTCGCCATCCTGCTCTTCATCCTGTGCGGCGCTTTCACGGCGCTGACCACCATCGTGGTGCGCAAGACCTACGGCATGCAGAACGACGTCGAGGAATTCTATTCCGACCTCGCGGCGCGCGCCTCCGACGCGCTCGGCAATGTCGCGCTGGTGCAGAGCTTCGTGCGCATCGACGCCGAGGTGCACGCGCTGCGCACGGTCAGCGACAAGCTATTGTCGGCACAGCTGCCGGTGCTGTCGTGGTGGGCGCTGGTCACAGTGATGACCCGCGCCTCGACCACCATCACGGTGCTTGCGATCTTCATCCTCGGCACGGTCTTGCACAGCGAGGGCCTCGCCACCGTCGGCCAGATGGCGATGTTCGTCTCGTTTGCCACGATGTTGATCAGCCGTCTCGAGCAGGTCGTGGGTTTCATCAACAATGTGTTCATGGAAGCGCCGCGGTTGCGCCAGTTCTTCGAGGTGCTGGACACGGTGCCGGCGGTGCGCGACCGGCCTGATGCGATCGACACCGGCCGCCTCACCGGCCTCGTCGAATTTTCCGACGTGACCTTCTCGTATGACGGCAAGCGCCCGGCGGTGGAAGACCTCTCGTTCACGGCGCTGCCCGGTCAAACCATTGCGCTGGTCGGGCCGACCGGGGCAGGCAAGTCGACCGCGATCGCGCTCTTGCATCGCGTGTTCGATCCGCAGTCCGGCTTTATCAAGATCGACGGCATGGACATCCGCGGCATCAAGGTCGCGGCGCTGCGGCGAAACATCGGCGTGGTGTTCCAGGAGGCGCTGCTGTTCGATCGCTCGATCGGCGAGAACCTGCGCGTCGGCAAGCCCGATGCGACCGACGACGAGCTGCGCGAGGCCGCAGGCCGCGCACAGGCACTCGAGTTCATCGAGGCGTCCGAGCAGAAGTTTGCCGCAAGCGTCGGTGAGCGCGGCCGCATGCTGTCCGGCGGCGAACGACAAAGGCTCTCGATCGCCCGCGCGCTGCTCAAGGATCCACCGATCCTGATCCTGGACGAAGCAACGAGTGCCCTCGACGCGGTCACCGAGGCCAAGCTGAACGCCGCGCTCGACGAAGTGATGAAAAAACGCACCACCTTCGTGATCGCGCACCGGCTGTCGACGATCCGCAACGCGACGAAGATTCTGGTGTTCCAGAACGGTCAAATCGTTGAAACTGGAACCTTCGAGGAGCTGGTCGCTAAGGGCGGGCGCTTTGCCGAGTTCGCGCGCGCGCAGTTCATGGTGCAGGGGCCGCTCGCCGCAACGTCGCAACTGCTCGCGACGGCGGAACGGAACAAATAGCGCGTGTCGCTGAAAAGCGGGTACCGGTTTTCCGAACAAGAAAACACGGAACAGAAAGCGAAAGCCGAAATTTGGCCTATTTTTCATCCACCATGGTGATGAGTGGCCCTCTGTTCTCTGCGTCGAACCCGGTATAGGGTGGCGTCGGCCGCTCACCGATGTGGCCTCCAAAGCGCTTTTGCGCATTACCACGATCTCAATCGCGGCTCTCGCGCGCGTGGCGAGAGCCTCACGGACCGGAAGTAAGCTCGTGATTCCTGCGCAACTGCCTCGCCAATTTTCTTTTGTCCTTGCTGTGCTCGCGCTTGCCGCTGTCATCCTGACGCCGCGCGGCGCTTGTGCCGAAGCGACGATCCTGATCGACGCCGAAAGCGGTAAGGTGTTGCAGGCCGAGAACGCGACCTATCCGTGGTATCCGGCATCGATCACCAAGTTGATGACAACTTACAGCATCCTCAAAGCGGTCAAGGATGGCCGTATCACGCTGGACACGCTGTTCACGGTATCGCCGATCGCGGCCAACCAGGCGCCGACCAAGATGGGCTTCCGGCCGGGCACGCAGGTCACCGTCGACAACGCGCTGAAGATGATGATGGTCCGATCCGCCAACGATATGGCCGTGCTGCTCGCCGAGGGCCTCGACGGCTCCATCGAGAAATTTTCGGACGAGATGAATGCCAACGCGGCCAAGCTCGGCATGACGCAGACGAGCTACGTCAACCCGAACGGGCTGCCCGCCGACGGCCAGATCACCTCCGCACGCGATATGGCGATGCTGGCGCGCGCGATCGTCCGCGAACTGCCGGAGTACGAATACTACGTCCATATCCCGGCGATCCGCTTCGGCAGGCGTGTCACCCGCAACTACAACAGTTTGATCGGGCGCTATCCGGGCGCGGACGGCATGAAGACCGGCTTCATCTGCGCCTCGGGCTTCAATCTGGTTGCGTCGGCGACGCGCAATGGACGGCGGCTGATCGCGGTCGTGCTCGGCGCGCCGTCGTCGGCAGTACGCGCCGCCAAAGCCGCGCAGCTGCTCGAGACCGGCTTCAACGGCAACTCGCTGGCCTGGCTGACGCCATCGCTGGGCCAGGTCGACCAGCTGCAGCCGATCGCAGCGGCGCCGCCGAACCTGCGTGACGACACCTGTGGTCCGAAGCGCAAGCGGCCGGGCGTCGAAGAAACGGACGACGACAACGTCGCAATCAATCTCGCTCCTGCTCAAGCTTCTGGTTCCGGGTCTGGTCCAAGCTTCTCGCTGTTCGCGACTGCGGCTGCTTCGCCCGCGGCGACGATGAAGCCGTCGGAAATGCTGGCGATGGCGCCGGCAGCGGCCGAACCGGTCGTCGTTTACACCGGGCCGAAGCGCGATGGCGCGGCGCTTGCTGCCGCGATCGCAGCCGATGAGGCGAGCCAGGACGTCAAGGGCAAGGGCCGACGCGGCAAGGGCACGCGGATTGCTGCCGTCAAACCGACCGCCAAGCTCGAGAAGAAGCCGGCCGCCGTCGCGGCCAAGCCTGACGCAAAGCCGACACCGCCGAAGACGGTGGCGAAGCCCGCGACCGATAAATCCGCAACCGCTGCGGTGAAACCGACCGACAAGCCGAAGACCGCCGCACCGAAGACAACGGCAAAACACGACGCCAAGACCTCCGCGGCGGCCGCCGGCACCCGGCTTGCGGCGAAGCCTGCCGACAAGCCGAAAGACACCTCCAAGAGCCAGTAACCGGCGCTGCGCAGCCGCAGCAACACGGACGTGCCGCGCGACGCCGCCCCCTGCGCCACCTCGCCTGCTTGCCCTCGTCGGCGCCGCGTCCGATATTAGCGGGGAAACCATCAATTCAACCCGCCAGCGAAGAGCGGGTCTGATTGACAGGTATTTTGGGGCGCGTGTTCTGATCGCAAAACCGGTACCCACTTTTGCGGAACACGCGCGAGGAGGAACCCCATGGATCGCATCTGGCTCAAGCACTATCCGCCCGGCGTACCCGCTGACATCGATCCCGCGCAGTACCAGTCGCTGGTCGCGCTGCTGGAAGAGAGCTTCGCCAAGTTCGCCGATCGCAAGGCGTTCATCTGCATGGACAAGGCGATCACCTATCGCGAGCTCGACGAAACTTCGACCGCGCTTGCCGCCTATCTGCAGAGCAAGGGGCTCGCGAAAGGCGCGCGCGTCGCCGTGATGATGCCGAACGTGCTGCAATACCCGGTCGCGGCCACGGCGGTGCTGCGCGCCGGCTACGCCGTCGTCAATGTCAACCCGCTGTACACGCCGCGCGAGCTCGAGCACCAGCTCAAGGATTCCGGCGCGGAGGCGATCATCGTGCTGGAGAATTTTGCCACCACGGTGCAGCAGGTGCTGGCGCACACCAATGTGAAGCATGTCATCGTCGGCAGCATGGGCGACATGCTCGGCTTCAAGGGCGTCATCGTCAATTTTGTGGTGCGTCGCGTGAAGAAGATGGTGCCGGCCTATTCACTGCCCGGCGCGGCGGGTTTCAACGAGGCAGTTTCCGCCGGCCGCGGCATGACGCTGAAGAAGCCGGCGATCGGACCCGACGACGTCGCTTTCCTGCAATACACCGGCGGCACCACCGGTGTGTCGAAGGGCGCAACGCTGCTCCACCGCAACATCGTCGCCAACATCCTGCAGGTCGATGCATGGATGCAGCCGGCGCTGACCAAGGCGCCTGTCGTCGACCAGCTCATGACCCTGTGTGCGCTGCCGCTCTACCACATCTTCGCGCTGACCGTCTGCTTCCTGCTCGCGATGCGGTCTGGCGGCTGCAACCTGTTGATCCCCAACCCGCGCGATATCCCGGGCTTCATCAAGGAACTGAAGAAATACAAGGTCAACAGCTTCCCCGCGGTCAACACGCTGTTCAATGCGCTGCTGCATGCGCCCGGCTTCAACGAGATCGACTTCTCGATGCTGAAGAACTCGTTCGGCGGCGGCATGGCGACGCAGAAGGCGGTCGCGGACGCCTGGAAGAAGACCACCGGCTGCGGGCTGTCGGAGGGCTACGGCCTCTCGGAGACGTCGCCGGTGTTGACCTCCAACCGCGCCGACAGCGACGAATACAACGGCACCATCGGTTTGCCGGTGCCGTCGACCTGGCTTTCGATCCGCGACGACGACGGCAAGGAAGTACCGCTCGGTCAGTCCGGCGAGATCTGCGCCAGGGGCCCACAGGTGATGGCCGGTTACTGGAACCGGCCTGATGAGACCGCGAAGGTGATGACGTCGGACGGCTTCTTCCGCACCGGCGACATCGGCGTCATGAACGGCGACGGCTACACCAAAATCGTCGACCGCAAGAAGGACATGATCCTGGTCTCCGGCTTCAACGTCTACCCGAACGAGGTCGAGGACGTGATCGCGATGCACCCGGGCGTTCTCGAGGTCGCAGTCGTCGGCGTGCCCGATCCGCATTCGACGGAAGCCGTGAAGGCGTTCGTGGTCAAGAAGGACCCGAACGTGACGGCGCAGGACATCATCAAGTTCGCCGGCACGCAGCTCACAAACTACAAGGTGCCGAAGCAGATCGAATTCCGCAACGAGCTGCCGAAGACCAACGTCGGCAAGATCCTGCGCCGCGCGCTGCGCGACGAGCCGGCGAAAGCGGAGAAGGCGGCGTAGACTCGGCCGATCGGTCTTCTTCCTCCCCCGCAAAGCGGGGGAGGGGAACCATGCGAAGCATGGTGGTGGGGGCCTCTCTGAGTTGCGTCAATCAGGCGCCACGCTGCAAATCGCGCGCCCCCTCCACCGCCCTGCGGGCGGTCCCCCTCCCCCGCTTCGCGTGGGAGGATAAGCGTCCCTCGATAGGCCTCATCGGAACGATGACAACAAACATCTCTCCCGCCGACATCATCGCGTTCTGGCGCGAGGCCGGAAAAGATCGCTGGTGGAAGAAGGACGACGCATTCGATGCAACGATCCGCGCGCGCTTCCTTGGCCTGTGGGAAAGGGCGCAGTCCGGCGGCTTGCAGGACTGGCGCGCCAGCGACGACGGTCTGCTGGCCCTGACCATCGTGCTCGACCAATTTCCGCGCAACATGTTCCGCGGCGATGCGCGCACCTACGCAACGGATGCGCTCGCACGCGAGGTCGCAAGCGAGGCGATCGCAGCGGGCGCCGACAGCCGCGTCGATCAACCGCTGCGGCAATTCCTCTACATGCCGTTCATGCATTCAGAAGCGTTGGCCGATCAGGAGCGATGCATCGCGCTGTTCAGCGCGGCAGGCGAAGGCGACAGCGCGAGATTTGCGGAAGGTCATGCCGACATCGTGCAGGCGTTTCGGCCGCTTCCCTCATCGCAACAAGATGCTCGGTCGCGCGACGACAGAAAACGAGCAGCAGTTTCTTGATGAGGGCGGGTTCTCGGGCTGACCACCGGTGACGCGCAACCCATTGATCTTCCCATCAAAATTCAGGATTTCTGAGCGATTTTGACCCTCCATTTCGACGGTATTTAAATACCTTATTTCGCGTTTTAGCTAAACCGCCCAACCAATTCTTAATGGATCGTTGATAAAGCGGGCCATCTCCGAAAGTGAAGCAATGAGGCCGCGGTGGCCGTCGTCGAGGCCGAGCCGACAGACCAGAAGCCGACCGGGTTGATCAGCCGCGTCCGCGCGCTGCTGTTAAGCGGCGGCGAGAACGCGCTGACCAAGCGGCTGGCCGGCACCATCTTCATCATCCGCGTCCTCAGCGCCGGCATGGCCTACCTCTCGCAGGTGCTGCTCGCCCGCTGGATGGGCAGCTCCGACTACGGCATCTATGTCTATGTCTGGACCTGGGTGCTGCTGCTCGGCTCGATGATGGACTACGGCACCTCGGTGTCCGCACAAAAGTTCATCGCCGAGTATCGCGTGCAGAACCGCAACGATTTGCTGCGCGGCTTCATTTTCGGCAGCCGCTGGATGACGTTCGCCGTGTCCTCGCTGGTCGCGCTGGCGCTTGCCGGCCTCGTCTGGGTGCTGTCGCCGCATCTCGATCGCGCCGCGATCATCCCGCTCTATCTCGGCTGCGCGACGCTGCCGCCGTTCGTGGTCGCCAACGTGCAGGACGGCATCGCCCGCGCCTATGACTGGATGCGGCTTGCGCTGATGCCGCAGTTCATCGTGCGGCAGACGCTGATCATCGGTTTTACGGGCGCAGCGTTCCTCGCCGGCGCGCACCTGAACGCGATCGACGCCATGAACGCGAGCGCCATCGCGGTGTGGCTTGCAATGATCGGGCAGTTGCTGCTGCTCAACCGGCGGCTCGGCGGCGCCGTCGAAGCGGGCCCGCGAACCTATGCGGTGCAAAGCTGGCTTGCCACCTCGCTGCCGATCCTGATCGTCGAGAGCTTCTATCTGCTGCTCTCCTACATCGACGTGCTGGTGCTGCAGTATTTCCGCCCGTCGGAAGACGTCGGCATCTACTATTCCGTGGTGAAGACGCTGGCGCTGGTGTCGTTCGTGCACTACGCGATGTCGGCTTCGACGGCACACCGCTTCAGCGAGTACCACACGTCAGGCGACCACGAGAAACTGTCCGGGTATTTGAACCACGCCATCAAGTGGACGTTCTGGCCGTCGCTCGCGGCGACCGTCGGCCTGCTCGCGATCGGCAAGCCGCTGCTGTGGCTGTTCGGCGCGCAGTTCACGGCGGGCTATCCGATGATGTTCATCCTCTCGATCGGACTTTTGGCGCGGGCGGCGATTGGGCCGATCGAAAGGCTCCTCAGCATGATCGGCCAGCAACGCCTCTGCGCCGGCGCCTATGCGCTCGCCTTCGTGCTGAACTTCGGCCTCTGCGTGATCCTGGTGCCGCGTTTCGGCGGCTATGGCGCCGCCGCCTCGACCACGATCGCACTGGTGTTCGAGACCTTGCTGCTGTTCTGGATCATGCGTCACCTCGGCTTCCACGTGCTGGCGTTCGGGAAGCGGAAGGAAATTCGCGGCTAGCAATTCCTGCCATCCTCACCCGCGCAGCGGGGGAGGGGGACCATGCGAAGCATGGTGGTGGGGGCATCCTAACGCTGCACAGCCAACAACATTCGAAGCAAGCCGCGCCCCCTCCACCGCCCTTCGGGCGGTCCCCCTCCCCCGCGCTTCGCGCATGGGAGGATGAGCCGGGGCGCGCGGGGACGACTAGATAATGCCCCTACCCCGCGGTCCAGCCGCCATCCATCGAGAGATTCGCGCCGGTGATCTGGCTGGCGTCGTCGCTGCACAGATACAGTGCGAGCGCGCCAACCTGATCCGAGGTGACGAACTCCTTGGTCGGCTGCGCTTCCAGCAGCACGTCGTTGATGACCTGGTCGCGCGTCAGGTTGCGCGCCTTCATGGTGTCTGGGATCTGCTTCTCGACCAGCGGGGTCCAGACATAGCCCGGCGAGATGCAGTTGCAGGTGACCTTGAAGGTCGCAAGCTCGAGCGCGACGGTCTTGGTCAGGCCGGCGATGCCGTGCTTGGCCGACACGTAGGCGGACTTGAACGGCGAGGCGACCAGCGAGTGCGCCGAGGCGGTGTTGATGATGCGGCCCCATTTGCGTTTCTTCATGCCGGGAACGGCGGCGCGGATGCCGTGAAACGCCGAGGACAGGTTGATCGCGATGATGGCGTCCCACTTCTCGATCGGAAACTCCTCGATCGGCGAGACGAACTGGATGCCGGCATTGTTGACCAGCACGTCGACCGAGCCAAAGGTCTTCTCGCCGAGCGCAACCATGTCGGCGATCTCGGCGGGCTTGGTCATGTCGGCGGCCGAATAGACGCACTTGACCTTGAACTCGCTCTCGATCGCCGTGCGCTCCTTCTCGATGTCGGCGGCGGCGCCGAAGCCGTTGATGACGATGTTGGCGCCGGCGCCGGCCATCTTGCGGGCGATCGCAAGCCCAATGCCGCTGGTTGACCCGGTGACAACGGCGGTCTTGCCCTTGAGATCAGTCATGAATGCTCCTGTTCACTCGTTGATGGCTTTGGTCAGATGGCCTGCCGCGTCGACTTCGTCGCGGGTCAGGTCGTAGGTCACCATGGTCTCGCCGTTCTGCGGCCGCTCCAGCCACTCGGGATGCCGCATCGAGCGATGCACGTCGCGCTCGCCGCTCTTCCAGTGCTCGATCATGCCGGCGCGCGAGAAGTCGTAGTCCTTCGAGTTGCTCTCGAAATTCTTGGTGCGATAGATCAGGTGCACGACGGTGACGGTGTTCTCCTTGGCGTCTTCGCACAGCTTCTGCACCGCGGGGTCGGATTGATACTCCGCCGGCAGCTGCTTCAGGAATGCGCGGATGGCTTTGCGCGTATTGTGCAGCGTCATGTTCGCATTGGTGTTGAGGCGGCTGCGGCTTGAGTAGCGAATGTCCTTTTCGCGCTCGGCAGCCTCGAGCAGCGTTGTCGGCAGCGGGCCGCGCGACGGAAACAGGTCGACCTGGAAGATCAGCAGGTCGCGGTCGCGCTCCTCCTCGAGGACGTATTCGAGCGGCGTGTTGGACACGAGTCCGCCGTCCCAGTAGTGCTCGCCGTCGATCTCGATCGGCGGGAAGCCCGGCGGCAACGCGCCCGACGCCATGATGTGCTCAGGCACGATGGTTTGCTTGAAGTTGTCGAAATAGATGAAGTTGCCGGTCGTGACGCCGACCGCGCCGACACTGAGGCGCGTCTTCTTCGCGTTGATCAGGTCGAAATCCACCAGCCGCTGCAGCGTCGCCTTCAATGGCGCGGTGTCGTAATAGCTCAGCGATTGCGGCGAGCCCGGTGGCCACAGCGGCGCCGGCGGAAAGCGCGGCGTGAAGAAGCCGGGAACGCCGAAAGTCGCGATCCATGCGGCGGCAGCTTCATGAAACGCCGAGTGCGATTGCTCGCCGACGAGAGGCAGCTTCCACGGCACCGGCGCGGTCGCCATCTCCCAGAATTCCTTCAACCGCGCGACGCGTCTCTCGGGGGGATTGCCGGCGATGATCGCCGCATTGACCGCCCCGATCGAAATACCGGCGACCCATTCGGGCATGAAGCCGTGATGGCACAGCGCGTGATAGGCGCCGGCCTGGTACGAGCCGAGCGCGCCGCCACCCTGCAGGACGAACACGGGCATCGCCTTCGCCGGCGTCGACGTTTCGGTGACCGGGGATTCCTGGATGCTCTGGTCGTTCATCGGATGCGCTCGAACACTTGGTGAATTCGTTTCCACTCATTCCCGCGAATGTCTGGCGAAGCGATTGCTTCGCCATAGAATCCAGTCAAAAGAAAATGGCGATCCGGGGCTCGCGCTCGTTGTCTGGCAAAACCGGATCCCCGTTTCTGGCGGACGAGCGGAGCAGATTGTTCCAATACAATCTCAATTCGTTTCGCTCTAGCAAGAACTCGCGCGGCAAATATGACACGAGCGCGTGATATCGCGAAGCCGACGCGTCGGGCCGATCAAATTTGGGGCCGATCAAATTTTAGCGAAACTCAGGGCGCGTCCGGTGCCGCGAGGATCATGGCCCAGAACACCTTGTAGCGGGTGTTTGGCGCATAAACTGCCGCGATGCCCATTTTTGTGACACCGGAACGCAGCATATTCTCCCGGTGCGGCGGCGACTCCCGCCAGCCCGAAAACGCTTCGGACAGGGTATCGTAGCCAGCCGAAATATTTTCGACCGCGAGCCTGGCGTCGTAGCCCGAGCGCTTGATGCGGACCCCAAGCTCGCCGATCACGTTGTGGTCGAGCTTGTTGCGCTTCGCCATCGCCTCGGCCTGGGTCTCGGCGGCGCGCGTCAGCACCGGATCGATCTCGACGGCACTGAGGCCGTTGTTGACGCGATACGTCGAGATCATCGAGACGGCGACCGAGGAATCAAGATGCGCACCGGGCCGCGCCATGCTGGCGGTGAACGCGGGATTCTCCGGCGGCAAACGGTCGGCGGCACAGCCGGCGAGCAGCAGCGCCAATCCCAAGACCGCAAGAAAAATCCGCACCTGCAAAGGCCCCTATCCCCAAATCATCGGCCGCTTGTTGCATGGAAACGGTGGCTGAAACGTGAAGATTTGCTCACGGCGTTGCCGAGGCGGCTGCGACTCTCGAAGCCGCAATGTCGTTCACCACGGCAATGGCTGGTCGTGATAGGTGACGAAGCTGCCAGTGGCGTGGCGGCCGGAGCGGTTGATCACGCCGCGCATGCCGGCAACGCTTTCGGCGACCGGCACGCGCGCGCCCGGCTCGGTCTGCGCCCAACCCGGGTGCAATGCGAGCACGCAAATCTCGCGTGGCGCAAGATCGATGGCCAGCGACTTCACCACCATGTTGAGGCCGGCCTTGCTGGAGCGGTAGGCGTATGACCCGCCGCTGTTGTTGAGCGCGATCGAGCCCATCCGGCTCGACACGAACACCAGCATCTTCAATTCGCCGCGCGCGATATGATCGACAAAGCTCTCGGCGATCTTCATCGGCCCGATCAGGTTGGTCTCCAGGATACGGCGCCAGTTCTGATAGTCGGTCGCGCCAAACGGCGGATGCGGCCGGGCGATGCCGGCGTTGTTGATGAGAATGTCGATCGATGTGCCGTCAAGCCGATGCGCGAAATCTGCGATGGCGGCGTGATCCGTGACATCAAGCTTGACCAACTCGATCTTGCCGGCAATCGCAGCCGTCTCCCTGGCAGTTACCGGATCGAGGCACGTGGCGATGACGTCGTGACCGTCGGCGGCGTATTGCCGGGCGAATTCCACGCCGAGCCCGGTATCGCAGCCGGTGACCAGAACCCGCGCCATGTTTTACGCCTTCGCCCTAGCCCGCTCGCGCATGATGCGACGACGCTCCTTGGCCTCGTCGGACCACACCGCGTCGAGGTCGTAGAATTCGGCAACAACCCTGGCACCCGGCGGCAACGTCACCCACGGCTGCTTCGACGAGGTGAAGATGTGGATGTCGGGCGGGCACCGGTCGGGATCGTCCATGGTGCCGACCCGGACGAAGCGCACTGCGGGTCCCGCGCCCGCATAGTTGCTCCACACCGCGACCTTGCAGACCGGGCAGCGCGCGATGCGCTGGCCCTTGCCGCTGGCCGACGGGGTGTCGACGATCTCGGGCTCGTTCGCGGTGTGGACGACGCGATCGGCCTCATACATCGCATTGAGCGCATGCGCCGTACCGGTCTCGCGCTGGCACCAGCGGCAATGGCAGGCATGGACGATCATCGGCTTGCCGGTCACGCGGTAGCGCACATGGCGGCAGGTGCAACCGCCGTCGAAAAATTCCGGATCGTTGGCCATAACGCGCCTCCCCGCAGTCGGTGCGATGGCGAGAAGGGATCACAGAGCCGGGGCGCGATCAACCGGTATGGTCGTGCGGCTTCTTGCGTAACCAATTCAATTCCGCTCATTCCCGCGAAAGCGGGAATCCGGGGAGGTAAGAGGAAGCCCCTTTTCTTGGCAAAGGCTGGGTCCCTCATCCGCGGGGACGAGCGGAGAGAGAACGCGGCTAGCTCGCCACCGTCGTGTGGATGCCGCACTCGGTCTTGCCGCGGTCGCGCCAGCGGCCGGCGCGCGGGTCTTCGCCCGGCTTGGTGCGCGTGGTGCAGGGCATGCAGCCGATCGAGCTGAAGCCGTGCGCTTGCAGCGGATGCGGCGGCAGTTTGGCGCTCAGGAATACTGCCTTCAGCTCCTCGGCGGAGACGTTGGCGAGCGGATTGAACTTCAGTTTCAGGCCTTCGGCCTCGACCACCGGAATGTTGGCGCGGTCGCCGCCCTGGAAGCGCTTGCGGCCGTTGAGCCAGCCGTCGAAGGAGCTAAGCGCGCGCGCCAGCGGCTCGACCTTGCGGATGCGGCAGCAGGCGTCGGGATCGGTCAGCCACAGCTCGCGACCGCCATCCTCGCGAACCAACGCCGCCTCGTCCGGCTTGATGCTGCGGACATCGCGCAGACCCAGGAGCTTCGTCAGCGTATCGCGATAGGCGAGCGTCTCCTCGAACAGCCAGCCGGTGTCCAGGAACACAACCGGGATTGCCGGATCGACGTCAGCGGCGAACTTCAAGAGCACTGCTAACTCCGTACCGAACGACGACACCAGCGCGAGTTTATCGCGTCCGACCTCGCTGATCGCGGCGCGGATGATCTCGACCGGCGACGCCTCCTGCAACGCGCGGTCAAGCCTCGCGGCGCGGGCAGCGAGGTCAGCTGGATCAAAACCGTGATCGTTGTATGTGTTCATATTATTGCTGGCTTCTCCTCCCTCGCCCCGCTTCAGCGGGGAGAGGGTTGGGGTGAGGGGCAGCTATCCGCGAATTCTGAGTCCGTCGAAAGGCAGTGCCATGCCCCTCACCCGGACTGCTGCGCAGTCCGACCTCTCCCCGCAAAAAAGCGGGGAGAGGTAAAAACTGCCACGCGCTCGTCAGGACGCCGCGGCTCCCTTCATCAGCTCGCTCTCGCTGTTGTCATTCATGCGCGCCAGGCGCTGGCGGAAAACGGTAACGCGGCCGTCGCCGGTCGGCTGGTAGAACACCGAGTAGCGCTTCAGCGTTTCGGCAAAGGCGGTGGCGTCGGCTTCCTTCTTGACCTCGAACGCATTGAAGCCGGCGCGCTGCATGAACAGGAACTGGTCGCGCAGCACCTGGCCGGTGGCGCGCAACTCGCCGCGATATTTCAGCTGCTCGCGCAGGATTCTTGCCTGGCTGTAGGCGCGGCCGTCCTTGAACGCCGGGAACACGAGCGCGACGGCCGCGAGCCGGCCGAGATGTGGCGCCAGCTCTTCGATGTCGCGATTGTTCGGCCAGATCACGCCGACGTCGCCGCGCGCTGCGAACGCCTCGGCATCCTTCAGGAATCGCTCCGCGGACAGCAGCACCGCGCCGGTCGCGGGGACTTCGGCGTCATCGGCCACGCGCGCAAAACGGTCGGCGACCAAAGAACCATTTTTAATGAGTGGCATAAACTCGCTCCTTGAACGGTTCGACCCCGAGACGCTTGACGGTGTCGATGAACAATTCATCGGGCCGCAGCCTCAAGGCCAGATAGGCTTCAACAATATCCTCGACGAGGTCGGCGACTTCTGCGTACGGCACCGCGGGCCCGATCAACGTGCCGAGCGCGGCGTTCTCGTCGGCCTTGCCGCCGATGGTGATCTGATAGAATTCCTCGCCGTTCTTTTCGACGCCGAGAATGCCGATGTGGCCGACATGATGGTGGCCGCAGGCATTGATACAGCCGGAGATGTTGATGTGCAGGCGGCCGATCAGGTTCGCCGTCTCATGGTTGGCGAAGCGTTTTGAGATCTCCTGCGCGATCGGGATCGAGCGGGCGTTGGCCAGCGAGCAGTAATCGAGGCCCGGGCAGGCGATGATGTCGGAGATCAGGTTGACGTTTGGCGTCGCGAGATTGGCGGCATCGAGCGCTCGCCACAGCGCCGGCAGGTCGCGTTTGGCGACGCTCGGCAACACGAGATTCTGTTCGTGGCCAACGCGAATTTCACCGAACGAATATTTGTCGGCGAGATCGGCGACCACGTCCATCTGCTCCGCGGTAGCATCGCCGGTCGGCTTGCCGATCTCCTTCAGCGAGATGGTGACGATGGCATAGCCCGGCACTTTGTGGTGCGAGGTCGAGTTGCGCCGCCACGCTTCGAAGCGCGCGTCGCCGGCGGCGGCCTTCAATTCAGGCGGATTGTCGATCTGCTTCTCGTAGGCCGGATATTTGAACCGCGAGCGGATGTCTGAAATCACGATCTCGTCGAGCGCCAGCGGACCGTCCTTGATCTTCTGCCACTCGTCCTGGACATCGGCCGCGAACTTTTCGATGCCGAGTTCGTGGACCAGGATCTTGATGCGCGCCTTGTAGATGTTGTCGCGGCGGCCGTACTGGTTGTACACGCGCAGGATCGCCTCGATGTAGCTCAGGATGTCGCGGCGCGACACGAACGGCTTGATGGTCTTGGCGAGGAACGGCGACCGGCCGAGCCCGCCGCCGACCATCACCTCGAAACCAGCCTCGCCGGCGCTGTTACGATGAATGCGCACGCCGATGTCGTGGATGCGCAGCGCCGCGCGATCGTGATCGGCCGCGGTCACCGCGATCTTGAACTTGCGCGGCAGGAACGAGAATTCCGGGTGCAGCGTGGCGTACTGCCGGAACAGCTCGGCCCAAATCCGGGGATCCTCGATCTCGGCCGGCGCGACGCCGGCCCACTGGTCAGTCGTGATGTTGCGGATGCAGTTGCCGGAGGTCTGGATGCCGTGCACGCCGACTTTTGCGAGATCGGCCATCGCATCGGGCAACTGCTCGAGCTTGATCCAGTTGTACTGGATGTTCTGCCGCGTGGTGAAATGGCCGTAGCCGCGGTCATACTTGCGCGCGACATGCGCCAGCATGCGCATCTGGTCTGACGCCAGCGTGCCGTAGGGAATGGCGATGCGCAGCATGTAGGCGTGCAGCTGCAGATAGACGCCGTTCATCAGCCGCAAGGACTTGAACTCGTCCTCGGTCAGTTCGCCGGAGAGGCGGCGCCGCACCTGGTCGCGGAATTCCTCGACGCGTTCGCGGACCAGCGTGCGATCGAGTTCGTCGTATGCGTACATTTTCTTTTTCTTTGCCTCAGTTCATCCGCTCGTACCCGCGGAAGCGGGGACCCGGGCTTTGCCAAACAACGGATGTCAGCGCTCGACGCCATTTCTCTTGAACTGGATTCCCGCTTTCGCGGGAATGAGCGGGGAAGATAATCATCATGTTACACCGCGACCGGCAGCTCGATGGTCGTGCCCGTGACCCGGATGCGTTCGCGCAGATTGCCCGGGGAAATGATCCCGGCCGCGTCAACCTTGACCGGCGCGATGTAGGAACCGACGGCGCCGACATCGTCGGCGATCGCCTCGGCCCACAACGTCTTCGCGTCATCCGCCGTGCGCACGACCGCTGCGTCGGACAGGTTGGTCGACCAGCTCTTGTTCGCGGTACGCCAGATCACCGCGCCGTCGCCGGTGCGGTTTGCCGTGACCACGTGGGGACCTGCGATTTTCAGTTTCTTTTGTTCGAGCGGAGAGGTCATTCGGCAGCCATCATCAGGTTGGAAGCAACGGAACGGAGTTCGGCCTGCTGCCATGGCGCCGAATGCGCCACGACATCGCCGATGATCAGGATTGCGGGGCCGCTCTCGACCGCGGCGGCAAGCGCCGGCAGATCGCTGAGCACGCCGACGACAGCTTTGGCGTCCGCACGCGTGGCGCGTGCGAAGATGCCGACCGGGGTTTGCGGCGAGCGGCCGGCGGCGAGCAGACCGGCCCGCACCGACGGCGCCGCCGTCATGCCCATGTAAACAGCGATGGTCATCTTGTCGTCGGTCAGAACAGACCAGTCGACGGCTTCGGCGTCGTGGGCCTTGTGGGCGGTGAGGAAGGTGATGCGCAGCGCTTCCTTGCGGAACGTCAGCGGCACTTCGAACTGGGCGGCAGCACCGACGGCGGCGGTGATGCCCGGGACGATCGCGTAGGCAACGCCGGCGGCGCGCAAGGCCTCGACTTCTTCGCCGCCGCGCCCGAACACGAAGGGATCGCCGCCCTTCAGCCGCACCGCGCGCTGGCCGGACTTCGCGGCATCGACAAGCAGCTTGTTGATGGCGTCCTGGCCGATGCCGGGGTTGCCGACGCGGCGGCCGACCGCAACGCGCGGCGTGTCGCGACGGATGCGGTCGAGAATTTCCGGCGAGACGAGTTCGTCATAGAACACGACATCGGCGTCCTGCAGCGCGCGCAGCGCCTTGATGGTGAGCAGGTCGGGATCGCCGGGGCCGGCGCCAACCAGCGTGACGAAGCCGGGATCGTTGCCGCCCGCATACGCCGAAGCATCCTCGATGCCCATCAGCGCCGCTTCGGCAGCTTCCGTTTTTCCGTCGAGTAGCCACTCGCCAATCGGCCCGTCGACGATGCGTTCCCAGAACCTGCGGCGCAGCGGTGCGTGCGCGATACGCGCGTGAATGGTCTTGCGCCAGCGGCCAATGAAGCTTGCGAGATCGCCGATCCGCGCCGGCAGCAGCGCCTCGATCTGCTCGCGAATGCGGCGTGCCACCACCGGCGAGGTGCCGCTGGTGCCGACGGCGACGACGACGTCGCCGCGATCGACGATCGCCGGGAAGATGAAGGTCGAGTGCTGAAGATCGTCCATCACATTGACGGGAAGGCCGAGCGAACGCGCGCGTGCCGCGACCGCGACGCCGATATCACCGGCGCCAGCGGACAGCACAGCGATGACACCGTCAAAACTGTCGGTCAGCGGATCGCCTGACGCGATCTCGACACGCTCGGCGGAGAAATCTGTTGCAGCGGAACTGTCGCCAGCGGTGACGTACCAGCGCACGCGCGCACCGGCGGCCGACAACAGGCGCAACTTCGCATGCGCAAGCTCCCCGCTGCCGACGAGAACGAGTGGTCCGGCCTTCAGATCGAGGAAGACGGGCAGAAAGCGCATTCGAAACTCCGCACCCGCTATCGCGGGGTTGACTGAAATTATTTTCTATATATCTGTCGTCAAGTCGCACAAAAGAGAAAATTATTCCTTCTATTGTGCAACGCGAATATAGAATTTTCCACCCGAAAGTCAAAGCGCCGGAGATGCATCTTCTCACCCCCAACCGCGAGCTTTCGCGCGCTCGCCGGGCCTCCGATGCGAAAGCCGTGCCGTTGCCGCGCCTGACCGCCGCAGGACCGAATCCATGGACCATCTCGACCAGCTCGAAGCGCAGAGCATCTACATCCTTCGCGAGGCATTCGCGCGGCTCGACAAGCTCGCGCTGCTGTGGTCGCTCGGCAAAGACTCCAACGTGATGATCTGGCTCGCGCGCAAGGCGTTCTTCGGCAAGGTGCCGTTCACCTGCATGCATGTCGACACCGAGAAGAAGTTCAAGGAGATGTACGCCTTCCGCGATCGTTACGCGAAGGAGTGGGGTCTCGATCTGAAGATCGAGCTATGCCCACCGATCGACGCCGTCGACCCGACCTTGCCTCCTGCAGCGCGCTCGGCCGCGCGGAAAACCGAAGGCTTGAAGATGGCGCTGGCGAAGCACGGCTTCGACGGCCTGATCGCGGGCATCCGCCGCGACGAGGAAGCGACGCGCGCCAAGGAGCGCGTGTTCTCGCCGCGCGGCGCCGAGGGCGAATGGGACGTTCGCGACCAGCCGCCGGAATTCTGGGACCAGTTCAACGCCTCGCCGCCGCCGGGCGCGCACCTGCGCGTGCACCCGATCCTGCACTGGACCGAGACCGACATCTGGGCCTACACTAGGCGCGAAAACATCCCGATCATTCCGCTGTACCTGTCGCACAACGGCAAGCGCTATCGCTCGCTCGGCGACGAGGACATCACCTTCCCGGTCGCCTCGCTCGCCTCCAACATCGACGAGATCCTCGCCGAACTCGAGAGCACCAAGGTGCCGGAGCGCGCGGGCCGTGCACTCGACCACGAGACCGAGGACGCGTTCGAGCGCCTGCGCGTCGGCGGCTATCTGTAGGTTTTATTTGCGCATGTCCTTATCGGAAAACCGGTCTCCACTTTTCCGGGACATGCGCTGAAGTTCGAAGGGTCTGTTGCGATGAATGTCCAGTTGTCCCGCCGCGAAGCCGCAGCCGCCGAGTTCGTCGCGCCGGCCACGTCGCCCACGCCGAGCACAACGCGACCGCAGGTGCGCATCGTCATCGTCGGCCATGTCGATCACGGCAAGTCCACGCTGGTCGGTCGCCTGCTGCACGAGACCGGCAGCCTGCCCGACGGCAAACTCGAAATGCTCAAGGCGGTCAGCGAGCGGCGCGGCATGCCGTTCGAATGGTCGTTCCTGCTCGACGCGCTGCAGACCGAACGCGACCAGGGCATCACCATCGACACCACGCAAATCCGCTTCCGCACCAATTCGCGCGAGATCGTGCTGATCGACGCGCCCGGCCACGCCGAATTCCTGCGCAACATGATCACCGGCGCCTCGCAGGCCGACGCCGCGGTGCTGATCATCGATGCCGCGGAGGGCGTCCGCGACCAGACCCGCCGCCACGGCTATCTCCTGCACCTGCTCGGCATCCGCCAGGTCGCGATCGTGATCAACAAGATGGATCGCGTGGATTACAGCGAAGCGCGGTTCCGCGAAATCAGCGAGGAAATCTCGGCACATCTCGAAGGTCTCGGCGTCGCGCCGGTCGCGATCGTTCCGATCTCGGCGCGCGACGGCGACGGCGTCGCCGCGCTGACGCCGCACATTGCCTGGTACAACGGGGCCGACGGTGGTCGAGGCACTGGACCACCTGACACCGGCGCGTGCGCTGGACCAGCTTGACCTGCGTTTGCCGATCCAGGCGATCTACAAGTTCGACGACCGCCGCATCGTCGCGGGCCGCATCGAGTCGGGCTCGCTCAGCGCCGGCGACGAGATCGTCATCATGCCGGCCGGCAAGATCGCGAAGATCAGGACGGTCGAAGGCTGGCCGCAGACGCCGGTGAAGGGCGCGCAGGGCGCCGGGACGTTCGGTCGGCATTACGCTCGACCGCGAACTATTCCTGGAACGCGGCGATGTCATCGGCCATCTCGACCGCGCGCCGCGCGACACGCGGCGGCTTCGCGCACGCGTGTTCTGGCTGCACGATCAGCCGCTGACGACGGGCACCTCGCTCGCGGTGCAATTCGGCACCAAGCAGACCCGCGCCAGCGTGGTTGCAATCGAGAACGCGGTCGATCCCGGCGAGCTCGCGCCCGAGAGCGCAAAGCAAATCGCGCGGAACCATGTCGGCGAGATCGAGCTCGCGCTGGCACAACCCGTCGCGGTCGACGCCTATGCCGACAATCCGCGCACCGGACGCCTCGTCATCGACATGCAGGGCCGGATCGCCGGCGGCGGCCTCGTGCTCTCGGTCGATGCCGGCGCGCGCGGCGAGCCGGTCGATATCGTGCCCGTCGAGAGCGCGCTGCGTGCCGACGAGCGCGTCGCCCGCTTCAAGCACAACGGCGCAGTGGTGTGGCTCACGGGATTGCCGGGCGCCGGCAAATCGACGCTGGCGCAGGCGCTGGAACGGCGGCTGTTCAACCGCGGCGGCTCGCCGATCCTGCTCGATGGCGACACGCTGCGCGCTGGTCTCAACGGCGACCTCGGCTTTACACCGCGGGATCGCGCCGAGAACATCCGCCGCATCGCCGAGGTGGCAACACATCTGGCGCGCAACGGTCACATTGCAATCGTCGCCGCTGTGTCGCCGTCGCGCGAGGATCGCGCGGTGGCACGGCGCATCGCCGACACGCTGTTCCGCGAGGTTCATGTCGCGACCTCGGCTGAGGTCTGCGAGAGCCGCGATCCGAAGGGCCACTACCGCAAGGCGCGCGCCGGCCAGTTGCCGGGCTTCACCGGCATCGACGGCAGCTACCAGGCGCCAGACAGCGCCGAGCTCGTGCTCGACAACGGCGCACTGTCGATTGCCGATGCCACCGACGCGGTCGAGCGCATGCTCGCCGAGCGCGGCACGCTGTTCCAGGAGCTGGCCGATCTGGCCGCGAATATTTGAAGAACTCGTCATTGCGAGCCAACGGGTCCGCGCGAACGCGCGGCCCGATGACAGGCTCCGCGAAGCAATCCAGAGCCTCAAGAAAGAACTGGATTGCTTCGTTGGCTACGCCTCCTCGCAATGACGACTGAGGGGCCGGTGGCTGACCTGTAAACGGGCTTCTCTTTCCCATCGCTTTAGGGCTAAAACCGCCGGGGACGCCACCCGCAGCGTTTGCGGACGGCCGCGTTGCCAAGAGAATTCCGGCAATGCAATCAGTGATTTCCGAGGACACCCAGCATGAAAC
The DNA here is from genome assembly GCA_963763485.1 of uncultured Alphaproteobacteria bacterium. GTDB lineage: Bacteria > Pseudomonadota > Alphaproteobacteria > Rhizobiales > Xanthobacteraceae > CAWCKS01. Next base: position 59,317 of record CAVXOW010000008.1, read on the forward strand.
GAATTGACGTCAGCGGCTTGAAGGTCGCCTCTGCCCTGTATGATTTCGTCGCGAAGGAAGCCGCGCCCGATACCGGAATTTCCGCTGATGCGTTCTTTGCCGGCCTTGCCGCGATCATCCGCGATCTCGCGCCTGTCAATCGCGAGCTGATGCAGACGCGCGACGCACTGCAGGCCAAGATCGACCAGTGGCATCTCGCCCACAAGGGCAAGCCGATCGACGCCGCGGCCTACACCGCGTTGTTAAAGGAAATCGGCTACCTCAAGCCGGAGCCGGCGCCAAAGCAAGTCGCAACCGCCAATGTCGACGAGGAAATCGGCAAGCTGTGCGGACCGCAACTCGTCGTTCCGCTGACCAATGCGCGCTATGCGCTGAACGCCGCCAATGCACGCTGGGGCAGTCTGTATGACGCGCTGTACGGCACCGACGTGATCCCGCAGGATCCGGCTGATGGCAACGTCAAGGGCTACAACAAGAAGCGCGGCGACAAGGTGATTGCGCGCGCGAGGCAATTTCTCGACCAGGCCGCGCCGCTCGCCAGCGGCAGCCACGCCGACGTGGCGGCCTACACGATCGAGAACGGCGCGCTGTCGCCGAAGCTGAAGGACGCGAAACAATTGGCGGGCTTCCAGGGCACCGCGCAGGCGCCGAGCGCGATCCTGCTCGTCAATAATGGCCTGCACATCGAATTGAAGATCGATCGCAACCATCCGGTCGGAAAGGACGACCGCGCCGGCGTCGCTGACGTTGTGATCGAATCCGCGGTATCGACCATCCTCGACATGGAGGACAGCGTTGCCGCGGTTGACGCCGACGACAAGGTGCTGGTCTATCGCAACGCGCTCGGCCTGTTGAAGGGCAATCTTGCCGCCGACTTCGAGAAGGGCGGCCAGATGGTGGCGCGCCATCTCAACAAGGACCGCACATACAAATCGCCCGACGGCAAGGAGCTGACGCTGCACGGCCGCGCGCTGCTGCTGATCCGCAACGTCGGTCATCACATGTACACCGACGCCGTGCTTGACACCTCCGGCGCGGAGATCCCCGAAGGCATGCTGGACGCGGCAATCACCGGACTGATCGCGATCCATGATGTGAGGAGCAAATCGGCGACGCGCAACAGCCGCAAGGGTTCGGTCTATATCGTGAAGCCGAAGATGCACGGCCCCGACGAGGTCGCGCATACCGTGAACCTGTTCGGCCGCGTCGAGCAGATGCTGTCGCTGCCGAACAACACGCTGAAAGTCGGCATCATGGACGAGGAGCGGCGCACCACGGTGAACCTGCGCGCCTGCATCGAGGTGGCATCCGACCGCATTGTCTTCATCAACACGGGTTTCCTCGATCGCACCGGCGACGAGATCCACACCTCGATGGAAGCAGGTCCGATGACCCGCAAGAACGACATGAAGTCAACGGCCTGGATCAAGGCCTACGAGGACTGGAACGTCGACAATGGTCTGGCCTGCGGCCTGCCCGGCCACGCCCAGATCGGCAAGGGCATGTGGGCCGCGCCCGACAAGATGGCCGACATGCTGGCGCAAAAGATCGGTCATCCCCAGGCCGGCGCGACCACGGCGTGGGTGCCCTCGCCGACCGCGGCGACATTGCACGCCCTGCACTATCACCAGGTCGACGTCGCCGCGCGCCAGCGCGAATTGACCGGGCATCCGCGCGGCAAGCTGTCGGACATCCTCACCATCCCGGTGTCGAATTCGAACTGGGCGCCGGAAGACGTCCGGCAGGAGATCGACAACAACTGCCAGGGGATCCTCGGCTACGTCGTGCGCTGGATTGACCAGGGCGTCGGCTGCTCGAAGGTGCCCGACATTCACGATGTCGGTCTGATGGAAGATCGCGCGACGCTGCGGATTTCCAGCCAGCATCTCGCCAACTGGCTGCACCACGGCATCGTCACGAAAGATCAGGTGATGGAGTCGCTGAAGCGGATGGCGGTCGTGGTCGATCGTCAGAACGCCGGCGACCCGCACTACCAGCCGATGGCGCCGTCATTCAATGGCGTTGCCTTCAAGGCGGCGTGCGATCTTGTCTTCAAGGGCCGCGAACAGGCGAACGGCTACACCGAGTGGATTCTGCACGCCCGCCGCAAGGAGGCGAAGGCCTCGGCGCGCTGAGCACGGAACTCCGGAACGCCTTCACGCGCGAAGCGTTTTCTCCGCACAACAGGAGAAAGCGACATGGACTGGAATCGTATCGAAGGGAACTGGAAGCAGTTCAAGGGCAACGTGAAGGAGAAGTGGGGCAAACTCACCGACGACGATATCAACGTCATCAACGGTCGCCGCGACCAGCTCGAAGGCAAACTGCAGGAACGTTACGGTCTGGCGAAGGATCAGGCCCGCAAGGATGTCGACGACTGGTTCAAGGCTTTGCACTGACGTTTGGCGACTTGCCCGTGATTCGAAAAACCCCGGCTTCGTGCCGGGGTTTTTTCATGCAAGTCAGATCGGACCTGTTACGGAAATCGGAAATCGGCAACTGACTGAGCGCCAACGGTATCCGCAGACCGTTCCAAACCCAAGCGTGATCATAGAAGGCCGCCTCACAACCCTTAAAAATCAGCATTTTAGCTAGGGGGTTACCAGAATTTTTACCATGAAAACCTAGCGTGAAGCCCTCGTTTCATGGGGGCGGAACTATGTTGAACCGACTGAGCATCACAACCTTACTGACTTCGGTCATCAGCGGATTGGCGGTCTGTGTCGTCGCGCTGCTGGCGATCAACGCGTGGGGGTCCTGGACCCAGGTGCGCACTGCGGGCCGGGTGCTGACGATCGCAGATGCGTCTGCGAACACCTTCAAGGCAATGCACAATCTGCGCACCGATCGCTCGAGCACGAACCGGACCCTCAATGCCGAGGGCAGCCTTGACGCCGATATGGACAAATATCTGCGCAGCGTGCGCGACGCCGAGATGCCGGCGATGCGCTCGGCGCTCGAGCAGCTGCAAGGCCTCGACTTCACCGACCAGAAAACGCTGGTGCCGGAGTTCGACCGCCTCTTCAAGCAACTCACCGCGGAACAGGCTGAATATTGGGACAACATCTCGAAACCCAAGGCGTCGCGGCGTCTGGCGCTGGCCAAGGAGTACATGGATACAACGGCCTCGCTGCTCGACAATCTCGACAAGATCTCCGGAAATCTGGCAGCCGTGGTGAATCATGCCGACCCGGCAATCGATCAGTTGCTTCAGATCAAGCAGATGGCCTGGCTGCTTCGCAACACAGGCGGCGAAGCTTCGCTGCAGGTCTCCAACTCCATGAGCGCCGGCAAGATGGGCGCCGAGGTCTACCAGACCTATATCAAGAACGTCGGCGGGACCGACATCGCCTGGAATGCGCTGCAGCTTTCCGCTGCCGGGATGCAACTGCCGGCGAGCCTGACAAAGGCCATCGCTGACACGAAGTCGGCATACTTCGATCCGCAATACACCGCGCTGCGCGATCGCCTCGTCAAGGCGGCGCTGGCCGGCGAAAAGCCGGAGCTGACCCCGAACCAATGGAGCCCGATCACCGTCGGACGCCTTGCTGCCGCTGTCGGCGTCGCCGAAGCCGCACTCGACGCAGCCAAGGATTACGCCGCGTCACTGCAGTCCTCCGCAATGCGGGCACTGGTAATCCAGCTCGCGCTGCTCGCCGCAGCCGTTGCGGTCGCGGTCGGCGCGACGTTTGTGGTCCGCAACCGGGTGATCAATCCGCTGCGCGCGATCAGCGACGCCACGCTGAAGCTCGCGTCGGGCGATCTTTCCGTCTCGACCGATTTCAACGCGCGCAACGACGAGATCGGGGCGCTGGCCGGCGCGATGGCGACCTTCAAGCAGAATGCGGTCGAGAAGACCAAGTTCGAGCAGGAGGAGCAGGCGCGTGGGGCACAAGCGACGCAGCGCCAGAAAGCGATCGAAGGCCATATCGAGGCGTTCGAAGGCCAGGTTCGCCAGGCGATCGGCACGCTCGGCAAGGCCTCCGAACAGATGCATGCGGCGTCCGCCAGCATGTCCTCAATGTCCGACCAGACCAACGCCAGCGTGCAACTCGCGGCGCAGGCTTCGGGCGAGGCTTCGGTCAACGTCCAGAGCGTGGCGTCGGCGACTGAAGAACTCAGCGCGTCGATCAACGACATCAGCCGCCAGGTCGCCCGCGCCGCCGAGACCGCGAGCCGCGCCGTCGATCAGGCTCGCCAGACTGACGACACCGTGCAGGGCCTGTCGCAGACCGCGGCACGGATCGGCGAGGTCGTGAACATGATCAACGACATCGCCGGCCAGACCAATCTGCTGGCGCTGAACGCCACGATCGAGGCGGCACGCGCCGGTGAAGCCGGCCGTGGCTTCGCGGTGGTCGCCTCGGAAGTCAAGTCACTCGCCAACGAGACGGCGAAGGCGACCGAGGAGATCACCCAGCAGATCGCGGCGGTGCAGAAGGTCGCAAGCGACGCGATGAATGCGATCAAGGGCATCGGCGGTACCATCGCCGAGGTCAGCGAGGTCGCGACCGCAATCGCGGCGGCGATCGAGGAGCAGGGCGCGGCGACACGCGAAATCAGCCGCAACACCCAGCAGGCCGCCGAAGGCACCCGCAACGTCTCGAACAATATCGGCGGCGTCACTGCCGGTGCGGACGCGGCGCGCGCGGCAGCCCAAAGCGTCAAGTCGGCGTCCGAGGCTCTGACCAACCAGACCAACCAGCTGCGTGGGCAGATCGACGGCTTCCTCGACAAGATCCGCGCGGCCTGATCGAAGCTTCAGCAATCACGAAAGAGGGCGCGGTGGGCAACCACCGCGCCCTTTGCCTTTTGCGTCACGTTTCAGTTCGCTGCCAGGCTCGGTCGGCGAGCGATGCGCGCGCTGACCGCCGGCGGCGCCGGCACGAGCTCGGCCGATGCGCCCGGCTTGTCTGACCTGCCGGCTGCGACTTTGACCCCGTCCGCCTCAACCACAAAGTCGCCGCGGCGCAGGGTCTTGTCGTCCTCGATCTTCACCTTGGCCAGGCCGACGGGATCAGTGCCATTGCAGCTGCAGCCCGCAACAAGTTCGGTCCGATACTTGTAGGCATTCGGCAGCTCGCTGTACGACTTCCCGGTGTCGCTTGCCGCATCATCGATGCCCGACCCGTAGAACACCTTTGTCTCCGCTGCCGGACAGAAATTCTTGCAAGTCTCGATACGGCTCTGATTTGCGGCGGCAGGCGCCGGGAAATAGCGCCCGTCGCAGGTGCGGACGCAATAGGCCGTCCCCAGCCGCCACAAAGCGGCGCGGAGAATATTGCGGCTGCTCGGGCGCATAGTTGAACGGCCCCGAACTCGACAGGAGACGCAGATCGGTGCGCTCCGAACGAGCGAAACAGCGCCGAGAAGAAGTCTTCCGCCCGGGCGGTTGACGCCGACAGCCCCACCACAACTGATGCGGCAAACATCACAGCCTTTGAGTACGGACGCTTCATCGCGGGCTCCTCAGCCAGATGGTGTGAAGATCATCAACGCCAGGCTTTGAGAACGCGAGTGTCCCTTCACCGTTCCGGCTCACCGCGATACGTGGACTGCAATTCCAGTAATCCCGTCTCCCATTGCTCCCTTTTTGGGTTACCTCCCGCGATGGGAATGGAACCGGAAACAGCGCGGTTGTGTTAGTATCTGGCTCAACAGCCATGGCGCCCGTCGGCGGCCAGGATTGAGAGACCCAATCGTGAGCACGCTTTTAATCGTCGTACTGATTCTTGTTCTTCTCGGCGTCACGCCGCGCTGGAGTTACAGCTCCCGATGGGGCTACGGCCCGTCAGGTATTGTCGGGATCGTGCTGATCGTCATCATCGTTCTGGCACTGCTGGGACGGATTTAAGCGCACGCGGCGTGGCGACGGAATCACACGAGCTCGACAAACGATCCGCCGGCGCGAAAGCCCGCGCGGATGAACGACCAGAGCAGACGATCACGCAAGCCGCAGCCGCGTTGGACGCGCGCAAAGATGAGAATGAGTTTTCCTTCAAGGACCTCGATCTCAGATCAACGGCGCTGAGCGGGCTTCTGGTCCTTGCTATCATCGCCGCTCTTTATCTCGCAAAAACGCTGCTATTGCCGATCGTCAGCGCGCTGGTGCTCGGCACCATGCTGGCGCGGGCCGCCTCGTTCATGCAACGCCATCGCACGCCGCGGCCGCTTGCCGCGATTGCGATCGTGCTCGGCACTTTCGGCGCCTTCGCGCTGATCATCGGACTGATCTCGGCGCCACTGCTCGAATGGAGCTCTCGGCTTCCGGAGCTCGCCGCCCTGCTCAAGCAGCGCGCCGCCATGTTCGAGCGACCGCTCGCAATCCTGAGCGAAGCCGGTAGCTATTTCGGCATCTCGGACGGAGCGTCATTGCAGTGGCCCAAGATCGAGTGGGTGCAACCGACGCTCGAATTCGTGTCACCGACCTTCGCCGAGTTGCTGCTGTTCTTTGCAACACTGGTCCTGTTCATCGCCAGCTGGCCGGACCTGCGCCGCTCCCTGATCCTGATGTTTCCTGACCGTCCAACGCGACTGCGAACGCTGCGCATGCTCAACGAGATCGAAGACAGCCTGGGCGGCTATCTCATGACGGTCACTTTGATCAACGTCGGTGTCGGGACCCTCACGGGCCTGGTGTGCGCTATTAGCGGGATGCCCAATCCGGCCGGCCTCGGCGCGCTGGCGGCGACATTGAACTTCGTGCCGATCATCGGGCCGATTGCCACATTCGTCGTGCTGCTGGCGGTCGGGTTGATCAGCGTTCCCAACGTGGCCGCCGGCCTGATCGCTCCGCTCGCTTTCGCAATGCTCGCCTTTGTCGAAGGCCACTTCGTCACCCCCGCAATTATCGGGCGGCGGCTCGCGCTCAACGCGCTTGCGGTATTTGTAGCGCTCGCATTCTGGACCTGGCTATGGGGGCCGATCGGCGCGTTCCTGAGTTCGCCGCTGCTGATCGTCGCCCTCGTGCTCAGGCAGCATCTGCTGCCTGAGAACGATCCCGCCACGCCTGACCTCTAGCCTCCGCGCTGCGCTGACGCGATGTTCCGGTACGGAACCTCGCCGTCGAGGCCGCGTTGTCGACACATATGTATTTGCCGCGCATCTCAAATGTGGAGCCCTCGATGTCCAGCACCAATGGTGAAGACGCAATGAAAGGACTTGCGGACGACGCCACCTATGAACGCCTTCAGAAGGATGTAACCGCCGTGAAAGACGATATCTCGAAACTTGCAGATCAGCTCTCCGACGCGCTCGATGCATTCACCAATACTGCACGCAAGCAGTCGCGCCGCGGCTACAAGCGGGCGCGATCGAACCTCAACTCGATGATGTCGGACGCCGCTGAAAAGGGTAACGCCGCGCTCGCAGCCGCGCAGGATGCCGCAGGCACGCTGGAAGACACGGTGGAAGATGCCATCGTGCAGCGGCCGCTTGCGGCGATGGGGCTTGCGGTCGGCCTCGGCTTTTTGATCGGTGTGACCTGGCGTCGTTGAGCCGGCGGAAAACAATGCTGCACCACATGATCGACGACTTGAAGACGACATCTGCGGTCGCACTAAGGCTGACGGGCCTCGTGATCGCATGCGCAGCCGCGCTTTTCATCACGACCGGCTTTCTATGCGCCGCGATCTTCATCATGGTCTTGCAACGCTACGGGCTGCCGGAAGCATGCCTCGCCGGCGCAGCCGTTTTTTTCATCCTGACCTTGATCACGGCGCTGGTTTACCTGCTGTACAAGCGGGAAACGCAGCGCGAGGCAGTTGAGGAGGAAAAATCGGTGCTGACCGCAGCGCTCAGCGACCCCGCAATGATTGCAGTCGCCTTGCAGGTGGGCCGCGCCATCGGCTTCAAGCGGCTGGTGCCGCTATTTGCGATTGCGGGGGTCGCCCTCGGCCTCTCGGCAAACCGTCGTCGCAACGGGGATCACATCGAATAATCCCGCCCGGATCACGTCACGCAGCGGCCGCTCTCCATCACGCGGGCGGCTTCAGCGAGTGCACTGACCGGCGGTTCGCATGCGGTCGTGCTCGAGATCGACTTTGGCGTGGGCGTGCCCTGCGACGACGTTTGCGGCAACGGCAGGAACGTCGCGATCGACATATTCTTGAGGCCGGCGACGTTGAACACGATGGTCGGGCCGGAACTGCCGGCAACCGCGGCGGCGAGCCGATCCGATTTGGCAGCCCGGTTCACATCCTCCGCCACGAGCGACCGGGCGGCGCCTACCCCGCGCGAGCCGAACAGGCTGGCATCGCCTCGCGTCGGCATTTTCAGATCGGTGCCGGACGCGATTTCCAGGTGCACGGCACCAAACGCCAGTGACGCGGCGATGAGCGCAAAGAAGCCATTGGACCAGCGGGACATGGGACGCCTCGGAATTCTTATCAGGCCTCTTTTGGGCCTCGACCCAGATTGGTCGTTTTCGAATTGTTAACGTTCAGTGCGACCGCACCGTTCCGGACTGGAACCACTGCGGAAATGATCAATATTTTTTGTACGGTATGGAACGAATGCTTGGGCGCGGCGTAATCTCTGCGGCCGGTTAATCCCCCTGCCCCTATCGACCGGCCATACGGGGCGCAGCTGTGGTGATGCCGGCTGCGCCCTTTTTCTTTTTGTCTCAACAACTTCAACTGAAAAGCGAACAGGCCGGGCCCGTCGGGCGCCGGCCTGTTTCTCACTTGCGCAACAGCCAGTCGCGTTTTGCGGGCTCAGGAGGCCGCGGCGCGCGGTGTCCGCATCCTCGAGTTCCGCTGGAAGAACAACGCCTGGCTCACAACGGCGGAGACCATGGCGGGCTGGAACGGCTTGGAGATCAGAAATGCCGGTTCCGGCCGCTCGCCGGTCAGGAACCGCTCCGGATAGGCGGTGATAAACACCACCGGAACCTCGAACGACTTCAGCATCTCGTTCACGGCTTCAAGGCCGGAACTGCCGTCCGCCAGCTGAATGTCGGCCAGGATCAGTCCAGGCCGCGACCTGCGCGCGAGCTCGACTGCATCGGAATGCGTCCGCGCCACGCCTATCACCCGGTGCCCCAGATTGCGCACCAGGCTCTCAAGATCCATGGCAATGAAGGTCTCGTCCTCGATGATGAGTACGTCGGTCGCGATCTCGGCGGCGAGCTCGCGGCCAGCCTGATCGGCCAGCTGGCGCACCCGCTTCACATCGGAATCCAGAATAAAGGCGACGTCGGCCTCGGACAGGCCTTCAAGCGACAGCAACAGAAATGCCTGGCGCGAATCCGGTGTGATGTGCGCGAGGCGTTGCTCGGGGGGCAAGTGCAGCGGCACGACATCCGAGCGATCGTTCAGCGCGACAGAGTGCCAGATTTTAGTGAACAGGCGGAACAATCCGGCCCGCGCGCCTCTTAACTCATCGAGTAACGATGGCTGCTGCAACAACGCCTCGAGCATGGCCGACACATAGGCGTCGCCCGATTGCTGACTTCCGGTCAGCGCGCGGGCGTAGCGCCTCAGCAGCGGCAGATATTCGGCAACAACCTGGGATCGCAACATTGCCCCTCCATTTTCGCATCGCCCGACACGATCGCCGGTCCAGCCCGCCAACGCGGCGCTTGATCGGGCTCGACGCCACGCGATTGGTTTCTCGCGTCTGGTCTACGCGTGAGGCAGAAAAAAGTTCCCGCAGGCGTGGAACGTTGTTGCAGCTGCGGCATTATTGTCCTGCCGAGCTGGCAACAATGGCTTCATAATACAAGAAAAAATCCGTCCCGCTTGCGGAATCGGCTTTCGACGGGAAGATTTGGAACGGATCATGAAAGACCTGAAAGCTCAAGGAACAAGGACGGTGCCGGCCGGGGGCTCGCCTGCCGGTGGCAATCCGCCTGGAAGCAGCAATCCGACCCGACCGACCGGCCTGACGACAGAGATTCAGGCGCGGATTGGTCATCAACTTCGCGCGATGTACGACGAAGTCGTCCGGCAGGGCGTGCCCGATCGTTTCGCAGAGCTGATCCGGAAGCTGGATGATCCGGGTGCAGCGAAGGCCGGAGGCTCTGAAACAGAGGGGTCTGCCTAATGCCTCTCACCAATCAGCTCAGAGATGACATCCTGGCCGCGGTGCCGAACCTGCGCGCGTTTGCGATTTCCCTGAGTGGAAACACCGACCGCGCCGATGACCTCGTGCAGGAAACCCTGCTGCGGGCGATCGCCAATATCGACTCGTTCCAGCCCGGTTCGAACCTGCCGGCCTGGCTGTTCACGATCCTGCGCAACCTGTTCCGCTCCGACTATCGCAAGCGCCGGCGCGAAGTCGAGGACGCCGATGGCACTTACGCGCAGCGCCTCAAAACGCAGCCGAGCCAGGGCGTGCACCTCGAGTTCGAGGAATTCCGCACTGCGCTGGAGAAACTGCCGCAGGACCAGCGCGAGGCGTTGATCCTGGTCGGCGCATCGGGATTTTCCTACGAGGATGCGGCCGCAATCTGCGGCTGCGCGGTCGGAACGATCAAGAGTCGCGTCAACCGCGCGCGCTCGAAGCTCGGCAGCCTGCTCTATGTCGAGAGCGCCGACGACTTCGGTCCCGACAAGACGGTGCGCGCCGTGATCGGCGGCAACGGCTGATCACGGGCCACGTCGCGGGCGACCGCTTCCATCATCACCGCCATCGGTCTCTTTAGCGCTCTCGCTTCGCAACGAGGCGACCTGCTGATGCGTATGGCCCCGCGCAATGAATGCGTATGGCCCCGCGCAATGAATTGCGCGGGGCGATCCTGCAGACCAGCCGTCGATCAATGCAGCCCGCCAAAGGCCCAGATCAGAAGCAGAATCGGAATCGGAACGCCAAGCAGCCACAGCAACAAATATCGACCCATGACAACACCTCCTCATTGAAGCCTGCTCATTGAAAGCCTGATTTTTCAATGCGAGGTGATGCGTGTGGTTCCGCGCCGGGCGATGCGCAATCACACCGGGCGCAAAAGGCGGGTGGTGCGGTCGACTTCCGCCTGGTCGACGACGACCGAGAGCGGCGCGGTCAACTCGTACACATAAGTCGTTTCGACAAAGTACCGCTTGGCGACGCCGCCGAGCGCCTCAGGCACGACACGATCCAAGAGCACGTCGCTGAAGTCATCCTCGGCGCCGCGGCGATCGCGCGTTGTATTTTGCTCCTGCCAGCGCAAATTGAATTTGGCATCGGCGCCTTCGCCGCTCGTGCTCCACTCCAGAGTGATGCTGCGCGGCGCGCTACCCTCGTGGCCATTCGATTCAAACGAACCAAGCTCGAACAACAGCAGCGACAGGCTTTGTGCGGCGCGAGCCCCGATCGTCATGTCGGGACCCCGCGCGTTGACTTGCTTCAGCGCCGGCGAAACCGACGACTCCAGCAGGCTGCGCAGCCGGACTCCCTGCCAATCACTGTCGCTGAGCAGCGAGACCACATGCGACATCGCATGGATGCGGCCGATCAGCAACTCACGCGCGACGCGGACGTCGGCGCCGTCGCGCAGCGTTCGCGTCGCGATCGACTGGATCACCGCCAGGATATTCTTGACGCGGTGATTGAGCTCGCCGATCACGGCGCTCAGGCGGTCCTCGAAGCTGATGCGCGCCTCGATCTCGCGTGAGAGGCGCAGATTGTTGAAGGCGACATAGCCAAACAAACCGCAGATGATGCTGGTCAGCGAGAAGCCAATGGTCGCGACAACCATCGCCAGCGAAAACGCGCGCACCGTCGGGTCGCGCTTGGCCGTATAGTCGAGCGTCCATTGATGGCCGCCGAACGAAACCTGCTTCACGGTCTGGACCCCTGCGCCCTCCGACGACGGTACGAGTTTCACGTCCTCGGTGATGTACTCGCCGCGGCTACTGCGCGGATCGCGCAGCAGCACGTTGAACGGCGCGCCGGCATCATGGGCCAACATCAGCGGGACGAGGCGATAGGAAAACGTGACGAACCCGCGCAGCAGCCGCGGCGTGCCCGGCTCGTACACCGGTGTCACCAGCACGAGACCCAGGACGTTGTCGGTGCGCGGCAACGGAATCGGATCGGTACAGATCGTGCCTTCGCTCTCGATCGCCCGGGCGATCGCCGGCCCAAGCGTCGGCGACTGGTCGACAATTCGGCCAGGCAAATGGGAGGTCTCCGTCGTTCGCGGCTCGACATCCATCAGAACGTTGATGGGACCGGAGGGCGCAAAACCCTCCGGCAGCTTGCGGTCGTCAAACCCGCGAAGCTCCGGCTCGGGAAAGCCCGATGCGCCCAGCAGCGCCTTGACCTGGGCGAGGTTGGATGGGTCGACCCGCTCGATCCACGACGCCAACACGAAGTCGTCCTTGAAGGCTTCGACGGCGTGGCGCAGCGGCTCCAGCATGTTCGGCTGCGGCGTCGATGGCGTCCGGATCAGGCCGACCGCCACCTGGGTCAGGAGTTCGCGGTCCGTGAGGCGGTCGTGGACCTGCTCGAGATGCGCGTCGATCGCGTGCGTCAGGGCGACGCGCTCGATCGTAACCTCCTGGTCATAGGCCCGCCGGGCCGCAAAGCCCGACGCGACGATACCGACCCCCGCAATCAGCGCAAATATGAGAACCAGCCTTATCACGCGGCCGCCCGCAACAATGACCCTCTGAAAACTTCACCGCAAGGATATCGCTCCCGGCGTTGCAAGGGCTTGTGGGAAGCGCCTCGAGGCGGCAAGGAGGACAACGCGCGCATGCACTACGACTGATGATAAGCCGAACCGAGCTGACCGGCCGGCGGCAGACAAACGAGCTAAATAACAACTGCCTCGGGAAAAGGTTCCCGCGTGACCCGTGCTGGCCAACGACAATGCACTGCCCGCCTTGCCGCGCGTCCAGCTAAACCACAGCTTAACCTTACCGGGCCGGATGTTGAAGCGACAGCGGGACTATTCCTTGAGGCCACCTTTGGCTTCAAGAAACGCGACAATCCGGTCAAGGCCGTCACTTTTCTTCAGGTTGGTCATCACGAATGGCCGCTCACCGCGCATCCGGGTCGCATCGGCCCGCATCTTGTCCAGCGATGCACCGACATGAGGGGCAAGGTCGATCTTGTTGATGACGAGAAGGTCAGAGCGCGTGATGCCGGGCCCGCCCTTTGACGGGATCTTGTCGCCTGCGGCCACGTCGATGACGTAGATCGTGAGATCGGCGAGCTCCGGCGAGAAGGTCGCGGCGAGGTTGTCGCCGCCCGACTCGATCAGCACGAGATCGAGGTTGGGAAATTTCGCCCGCATATCGGCGACCGCGGCAAGGTTCATCGACGCGTCCTCGCGGATCGCGGTGTGCGGGCAGCCGCCGGTCTCGACGCCGGCGATGCGGTCCGGGGTCAGGGATCCCGATCGCACCAGGAACTCGGCATCCCATTTGGTGTAGATGTCGTTGGTGATCGCGGCGATGTCGTAGGTCTCGCGCATCGACTTGCACAGCAGATCCATCAAGGCGGTCTTGCCTGAACCGACCGGGCCGCCGATGCCGACACGCAGGGGACCGTGCGGGCTTTGAGCGCGAGAACCTGGCATTAGGAAACTCCGTTGCGTTCAGCTGCGAAACAGCCGCGTGTATTGGGATTCGTGGCGCATGCCGCCGATGTCGGCGCGAAAGGTCGCGCTGCCAAGGTCGTCGAGCGATGCCACCATGGCGCGCGCCGCAGTGGCATGAATGAGCGCTTCAAGTGACGCCAGCACGCGCTGGCCGTCGGTCTGACCGAGCGGAACAAGACGCACGGCGGCAGAAATCCAGTTCGAGGTCAGCGCGTGCAGGAACGCGTGCAGCGTGGCGCCGAGCGGAACGCGATGGCCGGCGCTGACGACGCCCACGGCGATGGGATAGGCGATCGCCCCCGGATCGATCGCGCGCAAATGGTCGAGCGCGTCGCATGGCCAGGTCGCCCGGGCGATATCGATGAACGCGCGGCCCTGTGCCGTGGTCTCGAGGCGGCGCTCTCTGCCTGGCACGAACGCGGCCGCGAGCTCGCACAGCTCCGCGAGCGGCTGGTCCTCGTTGCGCGACGCCGCACAATGGGCATGGGCGAGGAACACTGCGTCGCAGAAGCCGGCGCCATCGGCGATCACCGAAGCGAGCCAGTCCTGCAAGCTCGCAGCGTCGGCGACATCACCGGCTTCGACCGCCCATTCAATGCCGCCGGAATAGGCGAACGCGCCGACCGGAAATGACGGCGACAGCCACGTCATCAAACGAAACAATGATGCCTCGTCGCTGGACACCGCAGGCGATGCGACGGCTGTCGCGCCGTCCTTGCGCGGCGCTCGCGAACGGCGCGTCCGCCCGCGCATTGCGCCAGGCTTCGGCGGCATTTCAGAATCGCGGCGCGGGCCAGCTCGCATGATCAGCGCTTCTGACCCTGGTGATGATGACCATGGTGCTTGTGATCATGCGAATGGTCGTGATCGCGGTGCCCGTGACCATGCGCATGACCGTGATCATCATCATGATGATGGTCGTGACCATGACTGTGATCGTCATGGTGGTCGTGGCTGTGATCATGGTGTTGATGGCCGTGATCGTGGTCATGATGATCGTGGCCGGCGCTGACATAGGCGCCGCCTTCCGGATCGAACGGCGCTTCGATCTCGACCACGCTGGCGCCGAGTCCCTTCACCATCTCCTCGATCACGTGGTCGCGGCGAATCCGCAAATGCTTCCCCGCGATCTGCACCGGCAGGTGGCGATTGCCGAGATGCCAGGCGAGCCGCACCATCTGCCTGGGATCGACGCCGCGAAGCTCGATCAGCGGCTCCGGCGCCGCGACCACCTCGACGAGCCGACCGTCGTCGAGCACCAGGGCGTCGCCACCCCGCAGCGCGACCGTCTCCGGCAGATCGAGCAGGAATTCGAGGCCGCGGGTGCCGGTCATGGCCATGCGACGCCGGTGGCGGTCGTCGAACTCCAGCACGACCGTGTCGGCGGGCGTGTCGCGCCAGCTGTTTGCCGCCTTGACCGACGTTGCGCGCAGCATGCTTCAGCGCTTGACGACGTTGGCCGGCGTGACGATCTCGATCACAGTCGGCGACACTTTCATCGGCCCGGACAGTTCGCGCCAGGCCTTCAGATGCGGCGCCTGGCCGTGGGCGTCGAGGTCGCCTTGCGTTTCCCAGCGTTCGACAAACACGAAGCGGTTCGGGTCAGCGACGCTCGAATGGCAATCGTAGTAGATGCAGCCCTTCTCCTTGCGGGTTTCGGCAATGGCTTTCTTGGCGCCGGCGATATAGGCCTCGCGGTGCTCCGGCTTGATGTCGGTGGTGGCAACAACATAGATCATTGTTCTTCTCCCTTTCGTTCTATTCTTCGTCAGAGCGAGATTGGTTCGACTTTGGCAGGCGTGATCTTGACGAGCTGCGGCGCTGCCGCGAGGAACCCGCCCACCGCACCGACCAGCGCCTGCAAATGCGGGCTGGTGTTGTGGGCGATCATCGCGGCATCGGATTCGTACTGCTCGACCGACACGATCTTGTTTGGATCGGTAGCGCTGACGTGCATATCATAGGCGAGGCAGCCTTTCTCCCTGCGGCTCTCGGCAATGAACGGCCGGGCATGCTTCAGGAATTCCTCTTGCTTGCCCGGCTGCAGCTGGATGGTTGCCATCACGTAGATCACGCGCAATCCTCCCGGTCAGTCCGCCGTTTCAGCCGGCAACCTAGAACAGGAAGTAGCGCTGCGCCAAGGGCAACACTTCGGCCGGCGCGCAGGTCAGAAGTTCGCCGTCTGCCCGGACTTCGTAGGTTTCCGGATCGACCTCGATCTTTGGCGTCGCATCATTGTGGATCATGCTCTTCTTCGAGATGCCGCCACGGGTGTTCTTGACCGGATAAAACTCTTTTTGCACACCGAGCTGCCGGCGCAGGCCGGAACTCGCCGCCGCCTTCGAGGTGAAGACGACGGATGAGGCGGTCCGCGCGCGGCCGAAGGCGCCAAACATGGGCTGGTAATGCACCGGCTGCGGGGTCGGGATCGACGCGTTTGGATCGCCCATCGGCGCGGCCACAATGGTGCCGCCCTTGATGATGCATTCCGGCTTGACGCCGAAGAACGCCGGCGACCACAGCACGAGGTCGGCGAGCTTGCCCTTCTCCACCGAGCCGATCAGCTTTGATATGCCGTGCGCGATCGCCGGATTGATCGTGTACTTGGCGATGTAACGCTTGACGCGGAAATTGTCGCTGTCCTTGCCCTTGTCGTTGGGGAGCGCGCCGCGCTGCTTCTTCATCTTGTCGGCGGTCTGCCAGGTGCGGATGATGACCTCGCCGAGCCGACCCATGGCCTGGCTGTCCGACGACATCATCGACAGCGCACCGAGGTCGTGCAGGATGTCCTCGGCGGCGATCGTCTCCTTGCGGATCCGGCTTTCGGCAAAGGCGAGATCTTCGGCGATCGACGGATCGAGATGGTGGCACACCATCAGCATGTCGAGATGCTCGTCGATGGTGTTGCGGGTGAACGGCCGGGTCGGATTGGTCGATGACGGCAGCACGTTCTTCAGGCTCGCGACCTTGATGATGTCGGGCGCGTGGCCGCCGCCTGCGCCTTCGGTGTGGAAGGCGTGGATGGTGCGGCCCTTGAAGGCCTTGATGGTGTCTTCGACAAAGCCCGACTCGTTCAGTGTGTCGGTGTGGATCATCACCTGGATATCGTGATCGTCGGCGACATTGAGGCAGTTGTCGATCGCAGCCGGCGTGGTGCCCCAGTCCTCGTGCAGTTTCAGCGCACACGCGCCGGCCTTGATCATCTCGACCAAAGCTTGCGGCCGCGACGCGTTGCCCTTGCCTGAAATGCCGAGATTGACCGGGAACGCGTCGAACGACTGGATCATCCGCGCGATGTGCCAGGGGCCGGGCGTGCAGGTCGTGGCAAAGGTGCCGTGCGACGGACCAGTGCCGCCGCCGAGCATTGTGGTGACGCCACTCATCAGCGCGTGCTCGATCTGCTGCGGGCAGATGAAATGAATGTGGCTGTCGAATCCTCCAGCGGTGAGAATTTTTCCCTCGCCGGCGATCACGTCGGTGCCTGGCCCGATAATGATGGTCACATTGGGCTGGATGTCCGGATTACCAGCCTTGCCGATCGAATGGATCTTGCCGTCCTTGATGCCGACGTCGGCTTTCACGATGCCCCAGGTGTCGACGATCACCGCGTTGGTGATGACGGTATCGACTGCACCCTGCCGGTTTGTGACCTGCGACTGGCCCATGCCGTCGCGGATCACCTTGCCGCCGCCGAACTTCACCTCCTCGCCATAGGTGGTGAAATCCTTCTCGACCTCGATGATGAGATCCGTATCGGCGAGCCGGATGCGATCGCCGGTCGTGGGCCCGAACATGTCGGCATAGACGGAACGTTTGATTTTCGCGGACATCGCTCAGAGCTTTCCCATTACATCCTGGCGGAAGCCATAGATCGTGCGTTTGCCTGATAGTGCGACCAGGGTCACCTCGCGGGTCTGGCCTGGCTCGAAGCGCACCGCAGTGCCGGCGGCGATATCAAGGCGCATGCCGCGGGCCTTCTTGCGATCGAATTTCAACGCCGGATTGGTCTCGAAGAAATGGTAGTGCGAGCCGACCTGAATCGGCCGGTCGCCCGAGTTGGCGACGCTGAGCGTCACCGTCTTGCGGCCGGCGTTGAGCTCGATCTCGCCGTCCTTGATGAAGAGTTCACCCGGGATCATCATTGGTTCTCCTCAGCGAATTGGATCGTGCACGGTCACGAGCTTCGTGCCGTCGGGAAATGTCGCCTCGACCTGGATGTCGTGGATCATCTCGGGGATCCCGTCCATCACCTGCGGCGCGGGTCAGGACCTGCGCGCCGGCGTGCATGAGATCAGCGACGGTGCGGCCATCGCGCGCGCCCTCGAGAATGAAATCCGAGATCAGCGCAATGGCTTCGGGATGGTTCAGCTTGACGCCGCGCTCCAGCCGCCGGCGCGCCACGATCGCGGCCATCGAAATCAGCAACTTGTCTTTTTCCCTGGGGCTCAGATTCATGGGACCACCGGCTCCGACTATCTCGTTTTGAACATTGATGTTTTCGCTGCAAACCGAACCGGTTTGCCGTCTAACTTAGCCATATTCGCGGTAATATTTTACCGTCTACCGCGTTGAGAAGTGCGACGACATCAGTGCGCAGGCGCGCCGCATCGGCACCGCAGAACCGCGCCAGCGCAAAGCCGTTCCAAGCGGAGATGCCGACCTCGCTGCCGAACCGCTCGGCACCGTCGCGCAGCCGCGCGACGAGGGCCTCGTCACCCGGAACGATCAGCACGGTCGCGACCGCAACACCGCCATTGGCAACGGCGCGGCGCTTGAGCTTGTCGCCGATGTCACCATCGAGCCGCAACGTTTCGGCAAACACCAGCTTGCCGCCGCAATGCAGCCGCCAGCGATCCAGATAGCGGCCCTGTTGCAGCCGTTCGTCCATGGCGGCACGGCCGAACACGACGATCTCGGCGCACAGCAGCGAGGCCGTTGCTGCCACATCGATGTCGATGCGGCGAGCAAGCGCGGCGCGATCGAACAGGATCGTTTCCTGCGGCAGCCAGGCGACACGCGCGCCCTCGGCAAGTTTCAGGTCAACGGCGATCTCGGCATTCGGGCCGTGCGAGCGATAGATTTTTTCAGCGGCTGCCGTCGTGACCGTGACGCGCGCTCCTGTGTCGGCATGCACGGATATGCTGAAGCGATCGCCACCCGCAATACCGCCGGCCGTGTTGATCAGCACGGCCGACAGGGCGTCGGTCTCGCGCGAAGGAAAACGGACCCGCAACGAGCCGGCTTCGTGCACCGTGCTGCGGCGAGTCACGCCATCGATACTGCGGACGCCAAGCTCGACCGAGCCAACCGCCCGATTGGCGGTGAAATCGGCCGATATCGCGGCATTGGGCCTGACGCGCGTTCGAACGGCTTCTCGCATGCCCCCGAGTCTTTCGTTTACGCATGTCCTGGTCGGAAAACCGGTATCCACCCCCGATCAAGTCGAGGGCGAGCTTTTCCGGGACATGAGCGGATTACGATGGCACGGAAAAACCTAGAGCGCCATCGCCCGGCTGATCGCCGACGGATCGAGGTCACTTCGATCGCAAGTGAATTTGACCGCGCCGCGGTCCATCACCGAAAAATAGTCGCCGAGCTCGCAGGCAAAATCGAGATACTGCTCGACCAGCACGATCGCGATGTTGCCGAGGTCGCGCAGGTAGGAAATCGCCCGTCCGATATCCTTGATGATGGACGGCTGGATGCCTTCGGTCGGTTCGTCCAGCAGCAGCAGTTTTGGGCGCATCACCAGCGCGCGGCCGATCGCGAGCTGCTGCTGCTGGCCGCCGGAGAGATCGCCGCCGCGCCGGCCGAGCATCAACTCCAGCACCGGAAACAACGAGAACACGTCATCAGGAACATTACGATCGTCGCGATTGATCGCGGCAAAACCGGTCTTGAGATTCTCCTCGACCGTCAGCAGCGGAAAGATCTCGCGGCCCTGCGGCACCAGCGCGATGCCCCGACGCGCCCGTTCATAGGACTTCATCGCACCGAGATCGGCGCCGTCGAATTTGATCGTGCCGCTCGAGATGGTGTGCTGACCGACCAGCGCGCGCAGCAGGCTGGTCTTGCCGACGCCGTTGCGGCCGAGCACGCAGGTGACCTTGCCCGGCTCCGCCTTGAGCGAGACGCCACGCAGCGCCTGCGCCGCACCGTAGTAAAGACTGATGTTGTCGACTTCCAGCATTCGCTACCGCCCCAGATAAACCTCGATCACGCGCTCGTTCGCCGACACCTGATCGATCGTGCCTTCCGCCAGCACCGCGCCTTCGTGCAGGCACGTGACACGGACGCCGAGCTCGCGGACGAACGTCATGTCGTGCTCGACCACGACGACGGTCTTGTCCCTGTTGATCTCCTTCAAGAGCTCCGCGGTCTGGTGCGTCTCGACATCGGTCATGCCGGCAACCGGCTCGTCGACCAGCAGCAGTTTTGGATCCTGCGCCAGCAGCATGCCAATCTCGAGCCACTGTTTCTGACCGTGCGACAGGCTGCCAGCGAGCTGGTTGCGCGCATCCATCAGGCGGATGGTTTCCAGCACGCCCTCGATTCGCTTCTGCTCGTCGCGCGTTTCGCGCCAAAACAACGTTCTGCGAACGCGGTGATCGACGTTGAGGGCGAGCCGCAAATTGTCCTCGACCGACTGACTTTCAAACACTGTCGGTTTCTGGAATTTGCGGCCGATGCCGAGCTCCGCGATCTCGGTTTCATCCAGCCGCGTCAGATCGATGCGACCATCGAACAGAACGTCGCCTTCGTCGGGGCGCGTCTTGCCGGTGATGATGTCCATCATCGTGGTCTTGCCGGCGCCGTTCGGACCGATGATCGCCCGCATCTCGCCCGGCGCAATGGTCAGCGACAGGTTGTTAATAGCCTTGAAGCCGTCAAAGGCGACGTGGACGCCGTCGAGATAAAGCATCGCCGAGGTCGCGCGTTCGTCCATGGGTTACTCCGCGGGCTTCGGTTCGACCGCTGACTCGGTCATCGTGGGCTTGCCGTTACCGCGCTGTTCAAACAGCGGCGACCACCAGTGGCGGAAAGTGCCGACAATGCCGCGCGGCATCAACAACGTGACCAGCACGAACAGCGCGCCGAGCATGAACAGCCAGTACGGCGCGAGCGGACCGGAGGTGAAGACTGTCTTGGCATAGTTGACGACGACCGCGCCCAGCGCGGCGCCGACCAGCGTGCCGCGACCGCCGACGGCAACCCAGATCACGGCCTCGATGGAGTTGCCAGGCATAAACTCGCTTGGGTTGATGATCCCGACCTGCGGGACATAGAGCGCGCCGGCGATGCCGGCCATGCAAGCCGATACGGTGAACACGAACAGCTTGTAGGACTCGACACGGTAGCCGAGGAATCGGGTACGTAATTCGGCGTCGCGGATCGCGATCAGCACCTTGCCGAGCTTCGATGCAACGATTGCCCGGCACACGATGAAGCCTATGGCGAGCGCGAAGCAGCTCAACATGAACAGCGTTGCGCGCGTGCCGGCAGCTTGCACGTTGAAGCCGAGAATGTCCTTGAAATCGGTGAGACCGTTGTTGCCGCCGAAACCGAAATTGTTGCGGAAGAAGCCGAGCATCAGCGCATAGGTCATCGCCTGCGTGATGATCGAGAGGTAGACGCCGGTGACGCGCGAGCGGAAGGCGAACCAGCCGAAGCCGAAGGCTAGTAGCCCTGGCACCAGCACGACCATCAGTGCAGCGAACCAGAACATGTCAAAGCCGTACCAGAACCACGGCAGCTCCTTGTAGTTCAGGAACACCATGAAGTCGGGCAGGATCGGATTGGCATAGACGCCGCGCGTGCCGATCTGCCGCATCAGGTACATGCCCATGGCGTAGCCGCCGAGCGCAAAGAATGCACCGTGGCCGAGCGAGAGGATGCCGCAGTAACCCCAGATCAGATCGATTGCGAGCGCGAGAATGGCGTAGCAGGTGTATTTGCCCCACAGCGCAACGAGATAGGTCGGTACGTGCAGCAGCGACAATTCCGGCAGCAGCAGGTTCGACAGCGGCACAAAAATGCCGATCGCCGCGAGCACGCCAAGAAAGATCGTCGAGGAGCGATCCAGCGCGCGGATGAGCGGGTGGCCGGTCATGCCAATGCTCCGCGCGCAAGGCGCCTCTGTTCCTGGTCGTCCCCGCGAACGCGGGGACCCATACGCCGCAGCGCAAGCGAGACGCTGAGCCTCGGAGAATCATTCTCTGGCCGAACTCAGCGTTGGACAATGAGCACAGGGGTTATGGGTCCCCGCGTTCGCGGGGACGACGGTCTCGTTGCGGCGCGCCGCAGCACTCATGCTTCCACCGCCCTGCCCTTCAGCGCGAACAGGCCGCGCGGACGCTTCTGGATGAACAGGATGATCAACACGAGAATGGCGATCTTGCCGAGCACGGCGCCGGCGACGGGCTCGAGGAACTTGTTGGCGATCCCGAGCGTGATGGCGCCGACCAGCGTGCCCCACAGATTGCCCACGCCGCCGAACACCACGACCATGAACGAGTCGATGATGTAACCTTGGCCGAGATTGGGGCTGACATTGTCGATCTGCGACAGCGCGACTCCGGCGATGCCGGCAATGCCCGAGCCGAGCCCGAAGGTGAGCGCGTCGACCCGCGACGTTGCGATTCCCATCGAGGCCGCCATGCGGCGGTTCTGCGTCACGGCGCGCATCTCGAGGCCGAGGCGGGTGAAGCGCAGCATGCCGAGCAGCAACGCGAACACGCCAACGGTGAAGATCACGATCCACAGCCTGTTATAGGTGATGGCGATCTGGCCGATATCGAATGCGCCACTCATCCACGAGGGATTGCCGACCTCGCGATTGTTCGGACCGAAGATTGTGCGTACCGCCTGCTGCAGGATCAGCGACAGGCCCCAGGTCGCGAGCAGCGTCTCCAGCGGCCGGCCATAGAGGAAGCGGATGATGCTGCGCTCGATCAGGACGCCGATCGCGCCGGACACCAGAAACGCAAGCGGCACCGCAATGAACAGCGATTGATCGAACAGCGCCGGATAGCGGGTACGAATCACCTCCTGCACGACGAAGGTCGTGTAGGCGCCGAGCATGACCATCTCGCCATGCGCCATGTTGATGACGCCCATCACGCCGAAGGTAATGGCAAGCCCGATTGCGGCGAGCAGCAGCACCGAGCCGAGGGAGACGCCGTACCAGGCGTTCTGCACCGCCGACCACATCGCGAGCGTTGTTTGCACCGATCCTGCCGCGGCCGCAGCGGCCTTGGCAACGGTCGGCGAGGAATCAGAGCTTGCACCGGTCAGCAGGTTGAACGCGTCCTGATCGCCGAGTCCCTTGATGATGCTGATTGCGTCAAGCTTGTCGGCTTCGGCCGCGTCCGGTTTCGACAGCATGATCGCCGCCCGCGCCGCCGCGAAGGCGCGCTTGGCGTCGGCATTGGTTTCTTTCTGCAGCGCCGCCTCGATTGCCGGCAGCGCGGCGGCATCGCGCGACTTGAACACCGATTGCGCGGCCTCGATGCGCTTGGCAGGATCGGGCGAGAGCAGCGTCAGCGAGCCGAGCGCTTGATCGACCATGCCGCGCAGGCGATTGTTGAGACGTACCGCGGCGAGATTGGCGAAGGATGAATCGGCCGCAGCACCGCTCGCGGCGTCGGCCACCTTGCCGTCAGGGGCCTTGATGTAAACCTTCCTGGTCGCGCCGTCAGCGAGCAGCCGGCCGTCCTTCAACGCGGAGATGATCGGCAATGCGCGGGCGTCGCCACTCGACACCAGGGCGCCGATGGCATCGCCGGTGTCGCTGTAGGAATCATTCGAGAATTTTGCGATCGCATCGTCCACGGGGCCGGCGACCGCGGGACGCGACCCAAGAACAACGAGCAGGCAGAAGACCGCGAGCGCAACAGCCCGGCAAAGCGATCGGTTCAACACTGGCAGTCCCCGGCCGAAGTTAAATGGAAGGCGGCGACGAGCCGCCTTCCGTTGTTGCTGGACGTGGCGGGGCTTATGAGCCCGAGCCGCCGCACTTCTGCGTCTTGGTGTTGTAGTTGCCGCACTTCAGCTTGACCCAATCCGCCTCGAGGTCCTTCGAGCCTTCGAGATAGTCGGACCATGCGTCACCCGGCACAAGACCGCTGGTCTTCCACACCACATCGAACTGGCCGTCGCCCTTGATCTCGCCGATGAACACGGGCTTCGTAATGTGGTGGTTCGGCAGCATGGTCGACATGCCACCGGTCAGATTCGGCGCCTGGATGCCGGGCAGCGCGTCGATCACCTTGTCAGGATCGATGGTGCCGGCCTTCTCGACCGCCTTGACCCACATGGCGAAGCCGATGACGTGGGCTTCCATCGGGTCATTGGTCGTGCGCTTCGGATTCTTGGTGTACTCCTGCCATTTCTTGATGAAGGCCTCGTTCTCCGGGGTCTTGATCGATTCGAAGTAGTTCCAGGCCGCGAGGTGGCCGACTAGCGGCTTGGTGTCGAGGCCGGCGAGTTCTTCTTCACCGACCGAGAACGCCACGACCGGAATATCGGTCGCCTTGATGCCCTGGTTGCCGAGCTCCTTGTAGAACGGCACATTGGCGTCGCCGTTGATGGTCGAAACCACCGCCGTCTTCTTGCCCGTCGAGCCGAACTTCTTGATGTCGGACACGATCGTCTGCCAGTCGGAATGACCGAACGGCGTGTAGTTGATCATGATGTCTTCATCCTTGACGCCCTTCAGCTTGAGATAGGCGGCAAGAATCTTGTTGGTGGTGCGCGGATAGACGTAGTCGGTGCCCGCCAGCACCCAGCGCTTCACTTCGCCGCCATCCTTGCTCATCAGATAATCGACGGCCGGAATCGCCTGCTGGTTCGGCGCGGCGCCCGTGTAGAACACGTTGCGCTCGCTCTCCTCACCCTCGTACTGCACCGGGTAGAACAGGATGTTGTTCAATTCCTTGAACACCGGCAGCACCGACTTGCGCGACACCGAGGTCCAGCAGCCGAACACCGCGGCGACCTTGTCCTTGGTGATGAGCTCGCGCGCCTTCTCGGCGAACAGCGGCCAGTTGGAGGCCGGATCGACGACCACGGCTTCGAGCTTCTTGCCGAGCAGACCGCCCTTCTTGTTCTGCTCGTCGATGAGGAACAGCATGGTGTCCTTCAGCGTGGTTTCGCTGATGGCCATGGTCCCGGAAAGCGAATGCAGGATGCCGACCTTGATGGTGTCATCGGCCCTTGCTCCGCTGAAGGATGCCAGGCCGAGCGCGAGGCCCGCCGTCGCCGCAACAAAGACGCGGCGGTTGAGCGGCCGCGCAATTGCGGACGCGAATTGATTAAGCATGCGATGTTGTCTCCCCTGACGCAGACTTGAATGGCTGCGAACGGCCGGACGGCCGCCTGCGTTAACGGAATCGCAAGAACCATGCCATCCAACTGGCGCCGCTTAAGCTACTGCACGCAAAAGGGAATCTCTCCTCTGCATGAGGCTTTGGCGACAGTATCGCCTATTTCTTGGTCAGCTCAACTGAATGCAATTTTGGCGATATGATCGAAATATATGCAGAATTTCACAATTGTCCAAAATATCGGCAATCGGCAAACGAGATCAGTGCGACGCCCATCTGCCGGGACGGTGAAGCGCCTTTACCAAAAATGCTCTGCGGGCTGTTTCCCTCAGTTTCCCGACGGTTGCGCCTTGAAAGCGCCGCGCACATGGCGCATATGAAGCGCGGCCTTGAGGTTTCTCGGGCCCCATCGGGCTGCGTGTCCTGCATCCGCTTGACGGATCCAGGCTTTGCTATTCACCCAAAATCGATGCCCCAGACACGCGGGCGTCCATTGAACCGCGCACGGCGTATCCCGCCGGCGGCTGGTTTCGTTTGAACACAGAAAGAACCGTTTTGACCTCTTTTCAGGATTTCGGCCTCGCCGATCCAATCGGGCGTGCACTCAAGGAAGAAAACTACGTCACGCCGACACCCATCCAAGCACAAACTATCCCCGTGGCACTCACCGGCCGAGACGTGGTCGGCATCGCCCAAACCGGCACCGGCAAGACCGCCGCGTTCGCCCTGCCGATCCTCCATCGCCTGATTCATCCACGCAAACAGATGCCGCCGAAGAGCTGCCGGGTGCTGGTGCTCAGCCCGACGCGCGAGCTCTCCGGGCAGATCCTTGACAGCTTCCAGGCCTATGGCCGCCACCTCAAACTCAAATCCGCGCTGGCCATCGGCGGCGTGCCGATGGGACGCCAGGTCCGCGCCATCATGCCGGGACTCGACGTGCTGGTCGCCACCCCGGGACGCCTGCTCGACCTTGTTGGCGGCAACGCCCTGAAACTCGGCCAGGTCGAATTCCTCGTGCTCGACGAAGCCGACCGCATGCTCGACATGGGCTTCATCAACGACATCCGCAAAATCGTCGCCAAGATCCCGACCGAGCGGCAGACGCTGTTGTTCTCGGCGACAATGCCGAAGGACATCGCCGAACTCGCCGAGCAGATGCTGCGCGATCCCGCCAAGGTCGCGGTGACGCCGGTCGCCTCGACCGTCGAGCGCGTCAGCCAGCGCATCATCGAGGTCGACCGCGGCGTCAAGCCGGCGCTGCTTGCCGAGATGCTGAAGAGCGAGACGGTAGATCGGGCGCTGGTGTTCACGCGGACCAAGCACGGCGCGGACAAGGTCGTGAAAGGCCTTGCCAAAGCCGCGATTGCGGCCGAGGCCATCCATGGCAACAAGTCGCAGAACCATCGCGAGCGCGTGCTGGCGGCGTTCCGTAACGGCAGCGTCCGCACCCTGGTCGCGACCGACATCGCGGCGCGCGGCATCGATGTTGACGGCATCAGCCACGTCTTCAATTTCGATATGCCCAACATTCCGGAGACCTACGTTCATCGCATCGGCCGCACCGCGCGCGCCGGGGCCGATGGCGTCGCGATCTCGTTCGTCGATGCCGACGAGGTCGCCTACCTGCGCGACATCGAACGCCTGATCCGCCAGACCCTGCCGCGCGAGGATCGTCGCAGCGGCAATCAAGGCGCACGTGCGGAGGATCGTTCCGCCGCCACGCGGCATCCGCAGCAGCGCTCACACGACGGGCGGCGCGGCCACACGCAACGCCACCAGGGCGGCCGCACCGATCAGCAGCCTGAGCAGGCGCGCGGAAACCACACCCAACACGGTCACCGTCGCCCAGGTCGCGACGCCACCGCCCAGCCGGCGCGTCCGCATGGCAATGGCAGCGCGCCGCATGAGGGCATCCAAGGTGTCGGCTTCATGACACGGAGCAGTCAGCGGCCGGCGGCGGGCGCGCCCCGCAACAAGCATTTGCGTTCAAGCGGTCGGGTAAAGGCCGGCCGTCATCCACAGCGTTAGAATCCAGAAAATCTCTCTCGGAGAAACCATGGCCAAGGAAGAACTGATCCAATTCGAAGGACTCGTGACCGAGATCCTTCCCGACGCACGGTATCGGGTGAAGCTCGATGCCGGGCACGAAATCATTGCCTACACAGCGGGCAAGATGAAGAAGAACCGCATCAAGACGCTGGCCGGCGACCGCGTTACCGTCGAGATGTCGCCGTACGACCTGGAGAAGGGCCGCCTGATCTTCCGTCACAAGGACGAGCGCGCCAGTTCGGCGCCGCGGCCGAACGCGCCCCCGCGCGGCAACCAGCAGTTCCGCCGCCGCTGATCGCGCGAGCTGAAAGGCGACGGCAACGTTCCGTCGCTTTTCCGGCGGCCGCGTTGCGCGACGGGATTGTGAGACTGGGATTGTGAGACTTGGGATTGTGAGACTTGCCGATTTTCAGTATATTATCGGCCATCGAGTTTCGGCCGGACGACGTGGCCTACGACCGGCACTGCCGGATCAGCGCTGACGACCTCTTTCCAAAATTTCGATTTTCCGAGCGGTCCGCATGCCGCGGACGCTCAGTCCATGCAAGCGAAAGGGTTGTCTTGTGAGCAAGGGAACAGTGAAGTGGTTCAACGCCACCAAGGGCTACGGCTTCATCCAGCCGGATGACGGCAGCAAGGATGTGTTCGTGCACATCAGCGCCGTCGAGCGCGCCGGCCTCGGCACGCTGAACGACGGTCAGAAGGTCTCGTTCGAGATCGTGACCGACCGCCGTTCGGGCAAGGCATCGGCGGATCAGCTGCGGGTGGAGTGATCCACCGCCTCACCGTCAGACAAAACGCAAGGGCCGCGCGAGAGCGCGGCCCTTGTCATTTTCTGGCTGGGAATTCGGCCCTCAGGAGCACGTCACAGCACTGAAATCGACAGTGTTCGATTGGCGCGGGCGGGAAAAAAATTGATCCGACATCGTGATCGCCGTCGTCACGATATAGCCAATGGCTGGCGTGTACACATACGTCACCTCCGCCCAGATCAATTCGGTATTGTTGGAGATCAGCCCCGCCGGAATCGACGAGGTGACGACAGTGTTCTGTGCGTAGCCTGACGTTACGCCGCTGCTCGACGACCAGGATCTGCTGCAAGCCACCGTTGCCCGGCCGTTTCCGTCAATGGTGACAGCAGTCACCTTCGAGGTCATCGGCGACACCAGGTACGGCGTCATGATCTTGGACCCGGCGTCGAACACGCCGGCGATGTCGCTATTGGAGACCGACGTCGCCTGCGCGACGAGGTCGGATAGCGTGTGCGACACCTGCGTCACCTTGCGGTCGATCGCAACGCCGCTCGAGAGTTCGACTGTGCCGAAATACATGGCGATCATCAGCGGCGTGACCAGAGCGAATTCAACCGCGGCGGCGCCGCGCGAGTCCCGTGCAAAGAGCCGAATACGCAAGCTCCTCAAGCTGATCATTACTGACCTCGTTTCGATTTTTCGCATGTCCCTATCGGAAAACCGGTGTCCGCTGTTCCGGGGCATGCGCTAGTAGGGCTCATTGCGGAACGCCGCCGTCGCGACCAGCAGGCGGTAGTGGCCGTTGACGTTGGCGAGGTTGTAACCGAGGCTGGTCACGAAAATCGGCCACATGTAGTAGGTCTGCACCAGCGTGACCACGCCCGAACCTCCCGGCGAGTACTGGAAACTGTTGATGAAGTTGCCTGAAGCGTCGATCGGCATGTTTGGGGCGACTGCGTTGAAATTCGCGTAGTTCGTGACGTTGACGTAGATGCCGCCGGCGCAATTGAAGAACGATGGGAGGTTGTTGCACAGCGCGGTCTTGAACTGGCTCTGGGTGTAGCCCGCGTTCTGCGCCTGGCCGGTCAGCACCAGCCGCGCCGCGTCCTGGGTTGCCGTCTCGAGAGTCTGTTGCGCGAAGAAGACGAGTCCCGTCTCGACGATGGCAAACAGCATCATGAAGAACGGAACCACGATCATGGCGAACTCGACCGCGGCACTGCCCCTGCGATTGGAGCGGAAATTGCGGAACGCCTTCGCAAATGGAATTCTGCTGGTCTGGCGCAGCGCCATGGCAGCCCCCTGCTGAAAAAACTTAACGGCAACAGTACACTTGAGGGCTTGTCGAAATGTTGCGGGCATCGGCGACACACACGACCAGCCCCTTAACGCAAAATTAAGCGTTCGATGTGCTGGGCGGTCTCGCGATTCGCGCTGCCGTCACGGCTACTTGTCGGCCGACGCACCTGACGCCTGGCTGTTGCGCGTGCCGGTCTGGTCGAGGGTCGACCTGAAATAGTCGGTGCCGTCGCCAAGCGTGACGCGCTGCTGGCAGACCGGCGTGCAGCTGTAGGTCTCGCGGTTGACCCCGCGGAACACGGTGACGAGCTTTTCGGTCGGCGCGTCAACCTGGATCATGCGGTCGAGGAGCACGGCGCCGCCGCGGTCGATCGCCATGACGTTGGTCGCGCCATAACCCTTGCCGGTGACGATCATGGTGCCGCCAGGCTGCAGGGAAACGTCAGCGATCAGCGGGTTTCCGACCACGAGGGTCGCGACTTTCTCGGGCAGCTTGACGACCATTGCCTGGTCAACGATCACGTCGATCGAACTCGGCGGAAGCGGCCGCGCTCCCGAGCAGCGACACGCTGGCGACGATGGCAATTCTTAAGAAAAGCTGGCCTGAGAAAAGGCTCAAGACGGGGCGCGCGCGACCGCGCGGGGACCTGATCGACATCACGCTACTACTCCGGGACGCATACACGCCGGCTCAGCTGCCGGCACCCGAGATGGCAAATGTGCCGTTAATTGATGAATGAACTGCAAACGACCGGGCGCGCCGCGCACTAAAGCGCAATGAGACTGATTGAACCGTCATCGCGCTCTGGCTTCCTGAAGCAGGATCTTTTCGGAAAGCCGCTTCGCACCCGCGATCAAGTCGAGGGCAGGCTTTTCCGGATCCTGCTCTATTGGCGGAACGGATAAGCCATCTGCTCCGGGAAACCGTGCGGCATCACCGGATCGCCGGCTCCGTAGACGACGGGCAGCTCACCCTTCGGCATCCGGAAGGTGCCGAACAGGATATCCCAAATCGGAAAGGTACCGGCAAAATTGGTGTCGCCGCCTTCCTCGAGGCCGGTGTGATGCCAGCGATGGAACACAGGCGTGGCGATCACGTATTTGAACGGGCCGAGCGTCCAGTTCAGGTTGGCGTGCACGAAGGCCGAATGGAAGATCGTGAACGGACCGAGCCAGACCATGACGTCGGGCGAAATGCCGGCGAGCAGAAGGATCACGTCGACCGCGACAGTGCCGAGGAACAGGTTGACCGGGTGAAAGCGGGCCGCCGAAATCCAGTCGACGTCTTCCGAGGAGTGATGGATCGCATGGTACTTCCACATCGCCGGACCATGGAAGAAGCGGTGGGTCCAGTACAACAAGAAATCCGACACGAGCATGAATACGACGAGCTGGACCACGAACGGCAATTCGGAGAGCGGGCCGTGCCCGTGGTCATAGAAAGCGATCAGCTCCTCAGGCGTATGGACGTTGAACAGCATCCCGGCGCCGAAGATCAGCAGGCCAATGCGCACCATCCGCGCGATCAGCGGAACGAAGAACCAATACATCAGATCGGTCAGAAGCTCGCGCTTGCGCCACCAGACGTAGCCGGGATTGCAGGCCCAATAGTGGGTCAGGATGGTGAAGACCACAGCCAATATCGCGGTCGCCGGCAGGACCTTGATGAGCGTCTCACCCATCACGATTGCGACCTGCGGAATATTCTCGAGCATGACGACCTCCACATCCTTCAACGGCACGTTAGCGCCGCGGGGCTTAAGGCCCGGTTGATCGCTTGCCCAAGACGAGACAGGACAAAGGCCGCGGCGACGTCATTAATCCGACGTTGCACGCGAGCTGATCTGTCAACCCTTTGTTAACTCTGGGAGATATCCGCCAACTGCACGGAAAATTACGCGGTTCAATTAACTGCGCCGCAATTGTCGCACCTTAGGGTGACCAACGATCTCGGGGCGGATGAAATTCCAAGCATCACTCGGGACGACATACGACAGCCACGCGTATATCCATGGAGTTACGAAATGAAGATGCTTCTTTCTCGTTTTGCGAAGGACGAGTCGGGCGCCACCGCGATTGAGTACGCGTTGATCGCCGCCGGCATCGCCCTCGCAATCATCACCGCGGTGAACACGCTGGGTACGACCCTCAGCGGCAAGTTTGCCTCGATCAACAGCTCGCTGAAGTAAGCAGCGACGGCTATCGACAGCCTTCAAGGGCTTCGGCTTCGCCGAAGCCCTTGTCTTTTTACCGATACCGAAAAGCGGCCAAGGCGCAGTCGCGCGCGGCCCAAGACGCGGCCCAGGCATCGGATTGCGGGCCGCAATGCAGGTCGGTCCCCGCTCACGGAAACGTCTCGCCAACTGTTTGGCGCTAGAGAGGCGCCATGTCCGTCAGTCACGTACGCCCCGAGGTTGCGAACGGCTTGTCCGATTGGGCCTCCGCGCCGGCCGCTATCACGCGAGCCCTAGGGGATCCGGCAGCGATCGTCGTCTTTTGCCTGACGTTCGCCGCGGTCGCGTTCCTCCCTCAGATCCTCAACGACGTCGACACGCTCTGGCAGATCCGCGCCGGCGAATCGATTCTCGATCATCGCGCGATCCCCGCCATCGATCCGTTCTCGTTCACAGCGGCAGACCGACGCTGGTTCGCACACGAATGGCTCGCCGAAACCGCGATGGCGCTCGCGTGGAGAGCGGGCGGCATGGCCGGTGTGATGCTCTTGACGGCCGCCGCGGTCGCACTGACGGCCGCAGCGCTGTTGCGCCGTCTTCGGCAATTCGTTCCAGGGATTTATGCCGTGCTGGGGCTCAGCATCGCGCTTGCGAATGCGGCGCCGTCGATGCTCGCACGCCCCCACGTGCTGGCGTGGCCCTGCCTTGTCCTGTGGTGCGGTGGTCTGGTGACCGCGCGCGCCCGTGGCACCGCGCCGTCCTGGTGGCTGTTGCCGGCCATGCTGGCGTGGGTGAACTTGCATGGCAGCTTCATGGCGGGCCTGTTTCTTGCGGCCGCATTCGCGGCTGAAGCCGTGCTCGACGTCAGCGCCGATCAGCGCCGAAGCGTCTTTCGCGCGTGGTTCAGCTTCGTTGCCGCAGCTTGCGGCGTCGCGCTGCTCAATCCGGATGGGTTGGGCGGTCTGCTGTTCCCGTTCCACATGCTCGGCATGCACAGCACCGCCTGGATCAACGAGTGGGAGCCAACCCATTTCGACAAGGTGCCGCTGCTGGAACTCATGATCCTGGGCGGTCTTGCCCTCGGGCTCACGGGGAAGCTGCGGTTGCCGCCGATCCGGTTGCTGCTGCTGCTGGGCCTGATCCACGCCGCGCTGTCGCACGCGCGAAACGAGCAACTTCTGGGTCTGGTCGGCGTGCTCATATTGGCGGAGCCGATTGGCGAAGCACTTGCCGCCGGACCTGCAGCAGCGCTGGGCCGGACCTGGCGGCCCCTCGCTGCCGCCACGACCCTGCTCGCCCTGCTTGCGTTCGGAGCGCGCCTGACCGTGCCGCTCGATCCCGAGCGCACCGGCGAGGCCTTCGCGGCGACGCTCCAGCACGTCCCGGCGACGTTGCGGACGCAGCCGGTGTTGAACGAATACAGCCTCGGCGGGCGGCTGATCTTCCAGGGCGTGCGGCCGTTCATTGACAGCCGAGCCGATCTCTTTGGCGATGCGTTCCTGAGCCGCTACCGGGCGCTGATCTCGCCGAGCCAGGATGAACTGGACCGGACGCTTGCAGAGTACGGCATTGCCTGGACGATCTTTCCGTCAGACATGCCGATTGCCGCGCTGATGGATCGCGAGGGAGGATGGCGGCGCCTTTACGACGGCGACGGCATCGTGATCCACGCCCGCGACGGCAGCGCCCGGCCTCCGCGTGGTGACAGACAAGATCAAAACTCCCGTCACAATTAGCCGGAGCATTCGGCGATTGTTTATGAATTCGCTCTTATGGTCGCGTGGGATTGCGCCCGTCGCCGCGGAAACCAAACTGACATGCTGCTCGACATCATTCGCCTGACCTTCTTCCCCGCGCTGATGGCGTTTGCCGCCGCGAGCGACCTGTTCACGATGACGATCTCCAACCGGATCTCGCTGGCCCTGGTCGCGGGATTTGCGCTGCTGGCGGCGTTCGGCGGCATGGGCCTGCACGACGTCATGTTTCATCTCGCGGCCGGCGCCATCGTGCTGGCCTGTGCATTCACCATGTTTGCGATGGGCTGGGTCGGTGGCGGCGACGCCAAGCTCGCTTCCGCAATCGCGCTGTGGTTCGGCTTCACCTGGCTGTTCGACTATCTCGTCTACGCGGCGCTTGCAGGCGGCGCGCTCACCTTCCTGATCCTGCAGTTCCGGAAGTGGCCGCTGCCGGCAGCGATCAGCGGACAGCTCTGGTTGCAGCGACTGCACGAGACCAAGGGCGGCATTCCCTACGGCATCGCGCTCGCGATCGGCGCGCTGATGATTTATCCCGAGACCGAATGGATGAAGGCGATCAACTTCACTCATCTTGCGATGAGATGAGCAAGCTCTCGTTAACTCGATTTAGATACGCCTCATTAACCATGCTTTGACGTTTAACTGGTCATATCCAGTGGCAGCGAACTGTGCGTCCGCTTCGCAGCGTCATGTGGAAAGTAGAAGCGTATGAATACCGCGCGTATAGTGGTTCTCGTTCTTGCCGTAGGAGCCGGCGGCGTCGCCGCCTATCTCGCGAGCGGAACGGACCGTAAGCCGGAGCCGCAGCAAGCGGCCCAGATCGAGACCGTCGACGTCCTCGTCGCGAAATCCGATCTGCCGCTCGGCCAGTCGATCACCGCAGACGACATGCAGTGGCAGACCTGGCCCGCCAGCACGGTCAGCTCGGCCTTCATCCAGCGCAAGAACAATCCCAACGCTGTTACCGAATTCACCGGATCGATCGTGCGCTCGACCTTCTTCGCCGGCGAGCCGATCCGCGACGCCAAGCTGGTCAAGGCCAATGGCTCCGGATTCATGGCGGCGATCCTGCCGTCCGGCATGCGCGCGGTTTCGACCGAGGTTTCGCCGGAGACCGGCGCCGGCGGTTTCATCCTGCCGAACGACCGCGTCGATGTGCTGCTGACGACCCGCGACCGCAATGGCAACGGCAAGAACGGCGCCGAGACGATCAACTCCGAGGTCGTGCTGAGCAACATCCGCGTGCTCGCGATCGACCAGACCATTGAAGAGAAGAACGGCCAGAAGGTCGTGGTCGGCAAGACTGCGACTCTCGAACTCAAGCCCGAACAGACCGAAACGCTCGCGCGCGCTCGCCAATCCGGCACGCTGTCGCTCGCGCTGCGCAGCATCGCCGACGCCAAAGTCCCGCAAGAAGAGACCGACGAGAGGCGGCGGCGCCAGGACACCATCAATGTCGTCCGCTATGGCGTCACCACCCCAACGCCAACGCAGAAATGAGCTGAGGAACGTACGTAAATGCTGACCCGCCCTGAGCTTCGATCCCGCCGCAGCGTAGGCCTTCAAGGTCTGTCGTTCGTCGCAGCCGGCCTGCTCGCCTCGGCGGTCGCCTTCCACGCCGCGCTGGCGAGCGATTACCGCGCCCCCGCTGCGATGCCGCCACAAGCCGCACCCGTCGGCAACGGCGCGCAGTTTCTCGCACTTGGCATCGGCAAATCAGTGGTGATCGACCTGCCGCGCGAAATCAAGGATGTGCTGGTCGCCGATCCCAAGATCGCCAACGCGGTCGTGCGGTCGGCGCAACGCGCCTACATCATCGGCGGCGCGGTCGGCCAGACCAACATCTTCTTCTTCGATGCCAACGGCCAGCAGATTGCGGCCTACGACATCGCCGTCAAGCGCGATCTCAACGGCGTCCGCGCCGCGCTGCGCCAGAGCTTGCCGGGCGCCGAGATCGACATCGAGGGTGTCGGCGACGGCGTGATGCTGACGGGCACGGCGACGAGCCCGGCCGAATCGCAGCAGGCGTTCGAGGTCGCGAGCCGGCTGGCCGGCGACTCCGCCAAGGTGGTGAACAGCATCATCGTCCGCGGCCGCGACCAGGTCATGCTCAAGGTCACCGTCGCGGAAGTCCGGCGCGACCTCGTCAAGCAACTCGGCGTCGATCTCAGCGGCAGCCTCGGCTATGGCACCGCCGTCGTCAACTTCAGCAACTCCAGCCCGTTCGCAATCACCGGCAAGGAGCTGGTCGAGAGCAACGCCGTCACCGGTCAGTTCAAATCGGTGACCGCGACACTGCGCGCGATGGAACGCGCCGGCGTGGTGCGCACGCTCGCCGAGCCAAATCTCACCGCGATCTCGGGCGAGGCCGCAGCGTTCCTCGCCGGTGGCGAGTTCCCGATTCCGAAAGGTTACACCTGCGATCCGACCACCCACGTCTGTCAAACCCAGGTCGATTTCAAGAAGTTCGGCATCAGCTTGAATTTCACGCCGGTGGTCCTGAGCGAGGGCCGCATCAGCCTGCGCGTCGCCACCGAGGTGTCCGACCTCTCGAACGACAACGCGCTCACTCTGACCCAGGCGGTCTCTAACACCCAGACCAACAGCATCACGATCCCCTCGATCGTGACGCGGCGCGCCGAGACCACGCTGGAAATTCCGTCGGGCGGCTCGCTCGCGATGGCCGGCCTGATCCAGGAACAGACCAAGCAGGCGATCAACGGTTTCCCGGGATTGATGCAGCTTCCGGTGCTCGGCGCGCTGTTCAAGAGCCGCGACTACGTCAATCACCAGACCGAGCTGATGGTGCTGGTGACGCCCTATGTGGTGCGCGCGGTGGCGCAGAAGGACCTGTCGCGGCCCGATGACGGCTTCGCCGACTCGTCCGACCCGTCAACGGCGCTGCTTGGCACGCATCAACCGAATCTACGGCGTTCCCGCCCACTCCGCACCGGCGCGCAACCGCAACGCCGCCTACGGCTTCATCACAGATTGAGCTGCGAGCAGGACATGATCAAGAAACGCATCATCCCCTGGACCGTCGCACCGGCTCGTTTGCCGCTCGCCGCCCTGTTGATCAGCACCGCCGCGGCGCTCGGCGCCTGCACGACCACGCAGGACGAGACCACGGCCAGCATTCCGAACGACTATCGCCTGCGCCACCCGATCGTGATCCAGGAAGCCGACCGCACGGTCGAGGTCCTGGTCGGCAATCGTCGCGGTGGCCTGACCGCGCCGCAGCGCGCCGATGTGACGGCGTTCGCGCAATCCTGGCTGCACGAAGCGACCGGCGGCATCGCAATCGACTTGCCGACGGCGACGCCCAACGCCTATGCGGCGACCCAGACACTGCACGAGATCAAATCGATCTTCGCCGCGGTCGGCGTGCCGCCGCAGGGCGTCAAGATTCGCGAGTACCGGCCGGACGATCCGCGCCAGCTCGCCACGATCAAGCTTAACTATCCGAAGATCACGGCCGATGCCGGCCCATGCGGGGTCTGGCCCGAGGATCTGGGTCCGACGTTCAAGAACCGGATCTACCAGGAGAACAAGCCCTATTACAATCTGGGCTGCGCCTATCAGCGCAACATGGCCGCGATGGTTGCCAATCCATCCGACCTGATCCAGCCGCGGCCCGAAGCGCCCGCGTCCGCGACGCGCCGCTCCACCGTGCTCGACAAGTACGGCAAGGCCCAGCCAACCGCAATTACCTACCCCGATGCCGACAAGAACAAACTGAGCGACGTTGGAAAATGATCAGCTACGCGCGTAAAGATCAGGACGTGGACCCGGCGGCTGCAGACTCAGCGCCGGATAACGAGCACATTGCGCCAGCGCCGCGCATTTCCGTGCAGGCATTCTGCGAGACGGTCGAAACTGCGGCCGCGGTGCAGGCGGCGGGCGAAGATCGGCGCCTCGGCAAAGCGCACTTGAAGATCCAGATGGGAGGCATGGTCGCCGCCGTCGAGGCCTACAAAAGTGCGCCGACCCCGAATGTGATCATCCTCGAGACCGACGGCCGCAGCGACATTCTCGCCGGCCTCGACGACCTGTCTGGTGTCTGTGATGCCGGCACCCGCGTCATCGTGATCGGCCGGATGAACGATGTCACACTTTACCGCGAACTGGTCCGCCGCGGCGTCAGTGAATATGTCATCGCTCCGGTCACGACCATCGACGTCGTTCGCGCCATTTGCAGCCTGTTCTCGATGCCCGAGGCCAAGCCGGTCGGGCGCGTGATCGCGGTCGTCGGCGCAAAAGGCGGCGTCGGCGCGTCGACGGTCGCCCACAACATCGGCTGGTCGATCGCCCGCGACCTCGCGCTCGACTCGGTGGTCGCCGATCTCGATCTCGCGTTCGGCACCGCGGGCCTCGACTACAATCAGGATCCGCCGCAAGGCATCGCGGACGCGGTGTTCTCGCCCGACCGCATCGATACCGCCTTCATCGACCGGCTGCTCTCGAAGTGCACCGATCACCTGAGCCTGCTCGCCGCACCTGCGACACTCGACCGCGTCTATGACTTCGGCGACGATGCGTTCGATTCGATCTTCGATACGCTGCGCTCGTCGGTGCCGTGCATCGTTCTCGACGTACCACACCAGTGGTCGGGCTGGACCAGGCGCGCCCTGATCGCCGCCGATGACATCCTGATCGTCGCAGCGCCCGATCTTGCCAACCTGCGCAACACCAAGAACCTGATCGACATGCTCAAGGGGCAGCGGCCGAACGATCGCGCGCCGCTCTACTGCCTGAACCAGGTCGGCGTGCCGAAGCGCCCGGAAATCAAGGCCGGTGAGTTTGCCAAGGCGATCGAGAGTGAGCCGACGGCAATCATTCCGTTCGAGCCGCAGCTGTTCGGTCTCGCCGCCAACAACGGCCAGATGATCGAAGAGATCGCCGCAAAGCACAAGGTTGCCGAGCTGTTCCTGCAGATCGCACAGCGGCTGACCGGCCGCGCGGAAGCCAAGAAGCCGCGCAATTCGCTGTTCTCGCCGCTGCTCGGGAAGCTGCTGAAGAAGTAAATCAGAAGCAAGTCATCGCGTGGAGTAATCGTCGTGGCGTTTGGCAAACGTGCCGGAGTTGAAGCCGAAGTCAAACCGGTCAAGCCCGCCCCCGCGGCCCCGGTCGCGGCGGCGCCGCGCGCGCCGGCCGCAGCGCCGAGCGTCGCCTCGCCGCCGCTGGCGCCAAACCGCGCACCGCCGCCGCCACCTCCTCCGCCGCCCGAGAACCGCCGGTCCGACAACTACTACCAGGTCAAGGCGACCATCTTCGGCGCCCTGATCGAGGCGATCGACCTTGCGCAGCTCGCCAAGCTCGACGGCGAATCGGCGCGCGAGGAAATCCGCGATATCGTCAATGAGATCATCGCGATCAAGAACATCATCATGTCGATCGCCGAGCAGGAGGAACTGCTCGACGATATCTGCAACGACGTGCTGGGTTACGGACCGCTCGAGCCGCTGCTGTCGCGCGATGACATCGCCGATATCATGGTGAACGGCGCGAACACGGTCTACATCGAAGTGGGCGGCAAGATTCAGCGCACCGGCATCCGCTTCCGCGACAATCAGCAGCTGTTGAACATCTGCCAGCGCATCGTGAGCCAGGTCGGCCGCCGCGTCGACGAATCCTCGCCGATCTGCGACGCCCGTCTTGCCGACGGCTCCCGCGTCAACGCCATCGTGCCGCCGCTCGCGATCGACGGCCCGGCGCTGACGATCCGCAAATTCAAGCGCGACAAGCTGACGCTGGATCAGCTTGTCAAATTCGGCGCGATCACCGAGGCAGGCGCTGAAATCCTGAAGATCATTGGCCGGGTTCGTTGCAACGTCCTGATCTCCGGCGGAACCGGCTCGGGCAAGACCACGCTGCTGAACTGCCTGACCAATTTCATCGAT
The DNA here is from genome assembly GCA_963763485.1 of uncultured Alphaproteobacteria bacterium. Lineage (GTDB taxonomy): Bacteria > Pseudomonadota > Alphaproteobacteria > Rhizobiales > Xanthobacteraceae > CAWCKS01. The sequence continues at coordinate 98,100 of CAVXOW010000008.1, forward strand.
CACGACGAACGCGTCATCACCTGCGAGGATGCCGCCGAACTTCAGCTGCAGCAGCCTCATACGGTGCGGCTCGAGACGCGACCGCCCAACCTCGAGGGCGAAGGCCAGATCACCATGCGTGACCTCGTCCGCAACTGCCTGCGCATGCGGCCCGAACGCATCATCGTCGGCGAAGTCCGCGGACCCGAGGCGTTCGATCTGCTGCAGGCCATGAATACCGGCCACGACGGCTCGATGGGTACGCTGCACGCCAACAGCCCGCGCGAGGGGCTGTCCCGCTGCGAGTCCATGATCACCATGGGCGGATTCTCGCTGCCGTCGCGCACGATCCGCGAGATGATCTGCACATCGATCGACATCGTGATCCAGGCCGCCCGGCTGCGCGACGGCTCGCGCCGCATCACCCACATCACCGAGGTGATGGGAATGGAAGGCGACACCATCGTCACCCAGGACTTGTTCCTGTTCGACATTGTCGGTGAGGACGCCAGCGGCAAGATCATCGGCCGGCATCGCGCCAACGGCATCGGCCGCCCGCGGTTCTGGGAGCGCGCCCGCTACTACAACGAGGAGAAGCGGCTCGCCGCCGCGCTCGACGCCGCAGAGATCAAAGACGAGCGATAGGAGCGCAGATCGTGAACTTGCAAGCGCTCGCACTGGCTTTCATGGCAGCCTCAGCGATCGGCGGACTGGCCTGGGTCTTCATCTATCCGATCCTGTCCGGCGAACGCCACGCGGAGCAGCGCCGCGCCAACTTCGCCAAGGCCGAGCCGGTGGCGCGCCGCGCCGAGCGCGCCCAACTGCGATCACGTCGCGAGCAGGTCGAGGAGTCGCTGCGCGAGGTCGAAAACCGCCACCGCAAGGCGAACAGGCTCAACCTCAGCACCCGGATCACAATGGCCGGACTGACCTGGTCCAAGCGGCAGTTTTTCATCATTTCCGGAGTGCTCGGCGGGATCGGTTTTTTTGCCGCGATGCTGCTCGGTATCGGCGTGCTCGCCGCTGCGGCGCTCGGGTTCGCTGCCGGTTTCGGCCTGCCGCGATGGCTGCTTGGCTGGCTGAAGAAGCGCCGCGAGCGAAAGTTCCTCGATGCGCTGCCCGATGCGGTCGATATCATCGTTCGCGGCATCAAGGCCGGCCTGCCGCTGTTCGACTCGATCAAGGTGGTCGCAGTCGATGCACCCGAGCCGTTGCGCACCGAGTTCGCGGCGATCGTCGAGACCCAGGCGGTCGGCATGCCGCTCGGTGACGCCTGCCTGCGGCTGTTCGAGCGGATGCCGCTTCCCGAAGCGAACTTTTTCGGCATCGTCGTCGCGATCCAGCAGAAAGCCGGCGGCAATCTCTCCGAAGCGCTCGGCAACCTGTCCAAGGTGCTGCGCGACCGCAAGCGCATGGCGGGAAAAATCCGCGCGATGTCGATGGAAGCAAAGGCGTCGGCGGCGATCATCGGCGCGATTCCGCCAACGATCATGTTCCTCGTTTATTTGATGACGCCTGGCTACATCTCGCTGCTGTGGACCACACAACTCGGCCATTTGCTGCTGGCCGGAAGCGCGGTCTGGATGACGATCGGCATTCTCGTCATGCGCAAAATGATCAATTTCGACTTCTGACGAGGCTACATGATCGAGTTCATCATTGAAAAGATGCATGACGGCCAGCTGATGGCGATGGTGCTGGCCGCCATCGCCGCAGGCGCCACGGTGTTCACGCTGGTGATGCCACTGCTTGCTACCGACGTGCTCGGCAAACGAATGAAATCGGTCGCCGACGAACGCGAGCGGATCCGCCAGCGTGAGCGCGAGCGGATGGCAACCGCCGAAAAGGTCTCGCTCAGACAGACGCCGAAGCAAGTCGTGCAGAAGGTGGTCGAGGATTTCAACCTCACCAAATGGCTGGCACAGGAAGCCGCGCGCGACAAACTCGTCATGGCCGGCTATCGCGGCCAGGCGCCGTACGTGACCTTCCTGTTCTTCCGCCTGGTCATGCCGATCGTCGCCCTGGTCGGCACCGCAGTCTACGTGTTCCTGATTTCGAAATCCGACCGCAGCACCCTTCTCGGCATCGGCTACTGTGTCGGCGCGACCTATCTCGGCATGCAGGCGCCGATGTTGTACCTGAAGAACCTGATCAAGAAGCGCCAACTGTCGATCAAGCGCGCCTTTCCGGACGCGCTCGACTTGCTGTTGATCTGCGTCGAATCCGGCATGTCGGTCGAGGTCGCCTTCCGCAAGGTTTCGACTGAAATCGGCACCCAGTCCGTGCCGCTCGCCGAGGAATTCACCCTGACCACGGCCGAGCTGTCTTATTTGCAGGATCGCAAGATGGCCTATGAGAACCTTGCCAAGCGCACCGGTCTCGATGGCGTCAAGGCGGTCTGCATGGCGCTGACCCAGTCGGAGCGCTACGGCACGCCGCTCGCCAACTCGCTGCGCGTCATGGCCCAGGAAAACCGCGACATCCGCATGCAGGAGGCCGAGAAGAAGGCGGCCGCGCTGCCGCCCATGCTGACGGTGCCGATGGTGCTGTTCTTCCTGCCGGTGCTATTCGTGGTCATTCTCGGACCGACGGCGATCAAGCTGCAGCAGATGAATTGAACCGATTGCCGGCGGCGCCGGCGCCGGGCGCGTCCGGCCGCCGCGGGACGCTTACTGCTTTCAATCGGGATTACGACTGGGCGCGGGCGCTCTTCGGCGCGCCGCGGCTGTCGTTGTGGCTCAGCATGTCCTTGAGCGAGGCGACGTTGGCCTCGGCCTGCTCCGCCGGCAGATCGGCGCGCGCGATTGCCTCGGCCTCATCAACGCGTCCTTGCAGGCCCACGACCAGGGCAAGGTTCTGCCGGATGCGCAGGTCTGCCGGCGCACCGGCATACGCACGCCGCAGCGCGTCCTCGGCCTTCGGCAAGTCCTTGGAGAGCACGTAGGACATGCCGAGATTAGACAGAATGGACGGCTCCGCCGGCTTGATCTTTAGCGCCGTGCCGTAATAGCGGCGGGCTTCGTCGTGCTTGCCCATCCGGTCGAGCACGGTGCCCTGCACCGACAGGATGCTCCAATCCGGATTGTCGGGGGTATGGGCGCGCGACAGGGTGTCGAGCGCGAGCTGATAGTTGCCATTGTCGGCCAGCGCCCGGCCATAGGCGGCGAGCACGGTGGTGTTGCCGGCATTCGCGATCGTGGCCTGCTCGAGCACGGCGACCGCCTGCTCGTTCTGCCCGAGCGCCCGCAGCGCCTGGCCATAGCGAACGGCGGCATCGGGATCCTTCGGATTGGCGCGGTAGCGCTCGCCGTAGACCTGGGCGCTCTTGCGCCAATCGGCGTCGGTTTGCGGCGTATCGGTCCTGGCGATCGATCCGGTAGTCTCTGGCGGATGAAATGTCGCGCAACCGCCGACACCCGCCGCGAGCAGCGTCACGAGGCTTGTCGTTACAAAGATCCGCTTGAGAGACCGGTGATGCATGATAACTCGCGGAAACGACCCGCTATGCCGGCAGGCTTGGCCAGCCAGCAATAGAGCGTTAACCCTAATGGTTGGTTAACCGGCAGCCCCGCCTGCGGGCCATGCGAACCCCGACACAAATCGCCGCATGATGCGGCCAAGGACAGACAACAACATGCATCCCAGTTTCGATCCGGCCCCTGCAACGACGCCGATCCCGATCACCTTCGTCACCAGGGCGACTTGCCAGGCCGCGCTGGACAGCCTGCCGGCGGCGGCCAGACAGTTCGCCCAGGCGAGCGCCTTCGCCGGCAAGGCGGGACAGTGCCTGGTCGTGCCTGATGCAAGCGGAGCGATCGCGCAGGTGTTGTTCGGCCTTGAAGACACCGACAGCAAGAGCCGCGACCTGTTTCGCCCGGGACAGCTTGCCAACCTGCTGCCGCCCGGAACCTACCGCTTCGCCAACAAGCCCCACGACGAGCGCCTGGCCGCACTCGCCTTCGCGCTCGGACAATACCGGTTCAGCCGCTATCGCAAGGCCGATCCGGCAGAGACCCGGCTCGCGCTGTCGAACAGCGTCGATGCGCAGGACGTGTCGCGTGTTGCCGAAGCCGCGACGCTCGCCCGTGACCTCGTCAACACGCCGGCCAACGATATGGGCCCGCAAGAGCTCGCCGACGCCGCACGGCAGGTTGCCGAGCGCTACGGCGCGAAGTTCAGCTCGATCGTCGGCGACGACCTGCTGACGCAAAATTTTCCGCTGATTCATGCCGTCGGCAAGGCATCACCGCGCGCGCCGCGGCTGATCGATTTCAGCTGGGGCGATGCGTCGCATCCCAAGGTCACGCTGGTCGGCAAGGGCGTCTGCTTCGACACCGGCGGTGTCGATCTGAAGCCGTCGGGAGGCATGCTGCTGATGAAGAAGGACATGGGCGGGGCCGCGAACGTGCTGGCCCTGGCGCAGATGGTCATGGACGCGAAGCTCAAGGTTCGGCTGCGCGTGCTGATTCCGGCGGTCGAGAACGCTGTCGCCGGCAACGCCTTTCGGCCGCTCGACATCTATCCGTCGCGCAAGGGACCGACGGTCGAGATCGGCAACACCGATGCCGAGGGACGGCTGGTGCTGGCCGACGCGCTTGCGCTCGCCGACGAGGAGAAACCTGACCTCCTGATCGACATGGGCACGCTGACCGGCGCTGCGCGTGTCGCGCTCGGACCCGAGTTGCCGCCGTTTTATACCGATGACGAACAGCTCGCCGCCGACGTCGCGCGCTGCGCGACCGTCGAGCGCGATCCGTTGTGGCGACTGCCGCTGTGGCCGCCTTACGATTCGTGGCTCGATTCGAAGATTGCCGACATCAACAACGCGCCGAGCAACGGCTTTGCCGGCTCGATCACCTGCGCGCTGTTCCTGCAGCGCTTTGTCGAGCACGCCAGGAGCTGGCTGCATCTCGACATCTATGCGTGGACACCGAGCGCAAAGCCCGGTCGGCCTGAAGGCGGCGAGTGCCAGGGCGCAAGAGCGCTCTATCGGCTGTTGAGCGAGCGCCATGGTTGACGCACGGCTGACACCGGCGCGCGGCGACATTGCCGCAAAGCATCTCGAAGGCGAGGTCGAGGCCGAGCGTTTCGTCGAAGGCGAAGAGCTCGAGGTGTATGACCCGATCGTGCCGGTGCGCCGCGAGCCGTCTCACGGCGCAGCCCTCGACACCGAAGCGCTCAAGGGCGAGCGCGTGATGATCTACGACCGCACCATCGAAGGCTGGGCGTGGGGGCAATTGCTGCGCGACGGCTATGTCGGCTGGCTGCCCGACGCCGCGCTGGTGCGGCCGCGGACCTCACCGACACACAAGATCACGGCGCTCAGGACCTTTGCGTTTCCCGGCCCGTCGATCAAGCTGCCCCCGGTGGAGACCCTGCCGCTCGGCGCCCAAATCGAGATTGCGCGCGACGACGGCGCCTTTGCGATCACCGTGCAGCAGCACTGCATTCCGCGCTCGCATGTCGCGCCGCTCGACGCGTTCGAGCGCGACTTTGTCGCGGTCGCCGAGCGCTTCGTCGGCACACCATATCTGTGGGGCGGCCGGACCAGCCTCGGCGTCGATTGCTCGGGCCTGGTGCAGACCGCGCTCGCGGCCTGCGGCATCGAGGCGCCGCGCGACAGCGACATGCAGGAGGCCGAGCTCGGCGAAGCCTTGACCGAGATCGAGCTCGACTATCTCGCCCGCGGCGACCTGATCTTCTGGAAGGGGCACGTCGCCATCGTTCGCGACGACGACACCATCGTCCATGCCAACGCCCATCACATGGCGGTCACGATCGAGGACATTACCGAAGCTTGCCGCCGCATTCACGAGACCGCCGGCGAGATCACCAGCGTCAAGCGGCTGTTCGACCCGCCGATCGATCCGGCGTTTATCGCGTGAAGCTCCGTCTCGCTACTGCGAGACGGCGCCCCCATCGGCGGTATCGAGATGGAAGGCCGCGGCAAACAGTGCGCGGGTGTAGTCGCTCGTTGGATTCGCAAACAGGTCCGCCGCCGGTCCCTGCTCGACCACGACGCCGTGCCGCATCACGATCAGGTTGCTCGCGAGCGAGGCCACGACGCGCAGATCGTGCGAGATGAACATATAGGTCAGGCCGCGCCGGCGCTGCAGGCTGCGCAACAGGTCGACCATCTGAACCTGCAGCAACATGTCGAGCGCACTGGTCGGCTCGTCGAGAACCACGAAGTCCGGCTCCAGCACGATCGCGCGCGCGATCGCGACGCGCTGGCGCTGGCCACCGGAAAATTCGTGCGGAAAGCGGAAGCGCAGTTGCGGATCATCGAGCTCGACGTCCTTCAGCGCCTTGACGACACGCGCGGTCCGCTGCTCTTCCGACAGATCGGGCTGATGCACGAGCAGGCCTTCGGCGATGATGTCGCCGACCGACATGCGTGGGCTGAGCGAGCCGAACGGGTCCTGAAACACGATCTGCATGTCGCGCCGGAACGGCCGGATTTCCTTGAACCGCAGGCCCTGGATGTCCTTGCCGAGGAACACGATCGGACCGTCGGACGAGATCAGGCGCAACAGCGCGAGGCCGAGCGTGGTCTTGCCGGAGCCGGACTCGCCGACCACGCCGAGCGTCTCGCCCTTGCGGATCGCGATCGAGACGCCATCGACCGCCTTGATGTGCCCGACCACCTTCCGGAACAGGCCGCTCTTGATCGGAAACCAGACCTTCAGGTTGTCCGACTTCATTACGACGGGCTGCTCCGGCCGCGGCGGCGCCGGATCAGGTCTTGGCTCGGCTGCCAGCAGGTCGCGCGTATAGGGGTGCTGCGGCGAGGCGAACACCTGCTCGACGGGCCCCTGCTCGACAATCTTGCCCTTGTTCATGACGCAGACCACGTCGGCAATGCGGCGGACGATGCCGAGGTCGTGGGTGATGAACAGCATGCTCATGCCGAGCCGCGATCGGATATCGGCGAGCAGCTTCAGGATCTGTGCCTGCACGGTGACATCGAGCGCGGTGGTCGGCTCATCGGCGATCAACAGGTCCGGCTCGTTGGCGAGCGCCATGGCGATCATCACGCGCTGCCGCTGCCCGCCGGAGAGCTGGTGCGGATAGGCGGACAGCCGGCTCGCCGGATCGGGAATCCCGACCTGCGTCAGGAGCTCGATGATGCGCGCGCGGACCGCGGCGCCGCCCATGCGCCGGTGCAGCAGCAACATCTCGCCGATCTGCTGCTCGATGGTGTGCAGCGGATTGAGCGAGGTCATCGGCTCCTGGAAGATGATCGAGATGTTGGCGCCGCGGATGCCGCGCATCTCGTTCTCGCTGAGCTTGAGCAACTCACGGCCCTTGAAGCGGATGCTGCCGGACGGGTGTGACGCAGCCGGATACGGCAACAACCGCAGCACCGACAGTGCGCTGACCGACTTGCCTGAGCCGGACTCGCCGACGAGCGCGGTGCATTGACCCGGCTTGATCTCGAACGAGATGTGGTCGACCGCCAGTGTCTGTGTCCCGCCGTGGCGGAACGCTACGGAGAGATCGCGCACATCGAGCAACGGCTGGCTGGTCGCGTCCATGGGCTACTCGAAGGTCTTGCGCGGATCGAACGCGTCACGCACCGCTTCGCCGATGAAGATGAGGAGCGACAGCATGATCGCAACCGAGAAGAAGGCGGTGAAACCGAGCCAGGGGGCCTGGACGTTGCCCTTGGCCTGGGACAGCATCTCGCCGAGCGACGGCGAGCCGGGGGGCAGGCCGAACCCCAGGAAATCCAGCGCCGTCAGCGTCATCACCGACTCCGAGACGATGAACGGCAGGAACGTCATGGTCGCGACCAGCGCATTGGGCAGCAGATGCCGATACATGATGACGCTGTTGGAGACGCCGAGCGCGCGGGCCGCCTGGATGTATTCGAAATTGCGACCGCGCAGGAACTCGGCGCGCACGAGGCCGACCAGCGTCACCCACGAGAAGATCAAGAGGATGCCGAGCAGGATGAAGAAACCGGGCACCAGCACCGACGACAGGATGAGCAGCAGGTACAGCGACGGGATCGCGGTCCAGACCTCGATCACGCGCTGAAAGCCGAGATCGATCCAGCCGCCGAAATAGCCCTGTATGCCGCCGGCGGCAACGCCGACCACCGACGACACCAGGCTGAGCGTCAGGCCGAACAGCACGGAGATGCGGAAGCCATAGATCAGGCGCGCCACCACGTCGCGCCCCTGGTCATCGGTGCCGAGCCAGTTGTACTCAAGGTCGCGGCAGCTCTTCAGCTCCTTTTTCTGGACCATGGGCTGACAGTCCTTCTCGGTCAGAAGCCAGGTCGGCTTTGACGGCGCGGGCGTCGGCAGGTCGAGGTTGTGAGTGTCGTAGTGGTAGCGGATCGGCGGCCAGATCATCCAGCCGCCCTTCTCTGCGATCAGCTTCTGCAGGAACGGATCGCGGTAATCGGCCGTGGTTTCGAAGTCGCCGCCGAACGTCGTCTCGGAATAGTTGAACAGCACCGGCACATAGAGCCTGCCGTCGTATTGCAGCAGCAGCGGACGATCGTTCGCGATCACCTCGGCAAACATCGAGATCAGGAACAGCGCGGAGAAGATCCAGAACGACCAGAAACCGCGGCGGTTGGCCTTGAAGTTGCGCCAGCGCCGCTGATTGAGCGGCGACAGCCGCGAGCGACCCGCGGGCGGGGGCCCGGAGCCGCCGGGCAAGACGTTGCCGGGCGCGGGCGGCCGCGTCTTCCTGTTCGCCAGCAGATCAGGCGGCGGCGCGAGCGTCATCAGACCTCGCGCGTCTCGAAATCGATCCTGGGATCGACCCACATGTAGGTCAGGTCCGAGATCAGGTTCACGACCAGGGCAATCAGCGAGAAAATGTAGAGCGTGCCGAACACCACAGGATAGTCGCGGTTGAGCACACTCTCGAAACTGAGCAGGCCGAGACCGTCGAGCGAGAAGATGGTTTCGATCAAGAGCGATGAAGAAAAGAAGGCGTGGATGAACGCGCTTGGAAAACCGGCGATCACGATCAGCATCGCATTGCGGAAGATGTGGCCGTACAGCACCTGACGCTCGGTGCAACCCTTGGCGCGCGCCGTCATCACATACTGCTTGCGAATTTCGTCGAGGAACGAGTTCTTGGTCAGCAGCGTCATGGTCGCGAAAGCGCTGAGCGACATCGAGATCAGCGGCAAGGTCAGGTGCCAGAAGTAATCCGCGATCTTCCAGTACCAGGGGAATTGCGCCCAGCCGTCCGACGTCAGCCCGCGCAATGGAAAGATGCTGAGGAATGAGCCGCCGGCAAACAAAATGATCAACAGGATCGCGAACAGGAAGCCGGGAATCGCAAAGCCGATAATGATGATGCCCGAGGTCCAGACGTCGAACTGGGAGCCGTCGCGCACCGCTTTGCGGATACCGAGCGGAATCGAGATCAGGTATGAAATCAGCGTCATCCAGATGCCGAGCGACATCGACACCGGCAGCTTCTCGCGGATCAGCTGCACGACGCTGACGTCGCGGAAATAGCTCTTGCCGAAATCGAACCGCGCGAAATTCCAGACCATCAGCAGAAAGCGCTCGTAAGCCGGCTTGTCGAAGCCGAACTGCTTCTCGAGCGACTTGATGAAATCCGGATCGAGCCCCTGGGCACCGCGATATTTCGAGGCGACGCCGCCGCCCGCATTGTTGCCGGGAAGACGCGCGCCGAGATCGCCACCGGAGGATCCCGAAATGCGCGAGGCGGCACCGGTGTCGGCGCCGGTCAATTGAGCAATCACGCGCTCGACCGGTCCCCCCGGCGCGAATTGCACGATAATGAATGACACGAACAGGATTCCGAGCAGGGTCGGAATCATCAACAGCAGGCGACGGATGATATAGGCGTTCATGCGTATGCCGGCCTATTTCGCCGGCTCGGCTTTGGCAGCCTTGGCCGGATCGGCCCACCAGTTTTCCGGCGCGCCGACGCCTTGCGCATAGCGCGGCGACTTGTCCGGATGCGCAAATATATCCCAATACGCGATCGGATGGGTGTTGCGGTACCACTGTGGCACCCAGTAGCGCCCCGCGCGGAACACGCGATCGAAGGCTCGGCACGCGACGGTCAGGTCCCCGCGGTTGCTGGCGCCGATGATCTTCTCGACCAGCGCGTCGATGACCGGATCGGAAATGCCGGCCAGGTTGTAGGAGCCCCGCGTCGCCGCAGCCTGCGACGTGAAGTACGGCCGCATCGAGTTGCCGGGGGTCGACGACATGCTGAAGCGCTCGATCGTGATGTCGAAATCAAAGCTTTCGACACGAGCGCGATACTGCACGGCATCGACAACGCGCAGGCTCGCGGTGATACCGAGCGTGGCGAGGTTCTTGATGAAGGAGCCGTGGTGCGGCTCGATCGACGGCTCGTCGAGCAGAAACTCGATCGTGAAAACCTCGCCGCTCGGCAGCACGCGCTTGCCGTCCTTGACCGGACAACCGGCCTCCTGCAGCAATTGCGATGCCTTGCGCAAGAGCGCGCGGTCCTGGCCCGATCCATCGGACACCGGCGGCACATAGGGCGCGCCGAACACCTCGTCGGGCACCTTGCCGCGGAACGGTTCGAGCAGCGCCAACTCGGCGGCCGACGGCGGTCCGATCGCCTTCATGTCCGAGTTCTCGAACACCGACTGGGTGCGCACATAGGCGCCGTACATGATGATCTTGTTGGTCCACTCGAAATCGAAGGCGTTGATCAGCGCCTCGCGAATCCGTGGATCCCCAAACTTCGTCCGCCGCGCGTTGAAGAACCAGCCCTGCGCTCCGGACGGCGTATCGTCCGGCAACGTCTCGCGCTTGACACGACCGTCCTTGGCGGCCGGGAAATCGTACTGGGTCGCCCAGACGCGCGAGGTGAATTCTTCTCTGAACAGATAGTCGCGCGCGGTGAAGCCCTGGAATGCAACGTCGCGATCGCGATAGAACTGGAAGCGCACAGTATCGAAATTATTGCTGCCGACCGAGACCGGGAGATCAGCGCCCCACCAATCCTTGACGCGGTCATATTCGATGTAGTGACCGCCTTCGAATCTCCCGACCTTGTAAGGCCCGGACCCGAGCGGAATATCGAGCGTCGACTCGTCGAACGGCCGGTTCGCGTAATAGGCACGCGAAAAGATCGGCAATGAGGCGACGTAGAGCGGGACATCGCGGCCGCGCGTCTCCTTGAACGTCACCACAACGGTCGCGTCATCACTCGCCTCCGCCTTGATCATGTCGCGCGTCTGCAACGCGATCATCGGATGGCCCTTGTCCTTCAGTACATTCAGCGAGAAGGCGACGTCTTGCGCGGTGAGCCCGCTGCCGTCGTGGAAGCGCGCCTCCGGCCGCAGCGTGAAGCGGTAGACCGTCTTGTCCGGCGACACGCTCACCGATTTCGCGACGAGGCCGTACAGCGCGTCGGGCTCGTCGTTGGCGCGGACCATCAGCGAAGCAAAGGTCAGGTCCATGCCCCAGGCGCCGTCACCCTTCAGAATGAACGAGTTGAGCGAGTTGAAGGTGTAGTAGGACGTGTTGTAGACACGCAGCGACGGGATGGTCGAGAAGACGCCCCCCTTCGGCGCGTTCGGATTGACGTAATCGAAATGCTTGAAGTCGACGGGGTACTTCAAGTCACCGAACACCGAGAGCCCGTGTGATTCGGTCTCCGCCTCCGTGCCGGCAAAGCTGCGTGGCGCGACAGCGGCGGCGAGCGCACCGGCCCCGGTCGCGATCAAGCGCCGGCGCGTCAGGAGTGGCGTACGGAAAAATTCAATCAAGAGCGTTTGCCTGTCTTGGCGGCCTTGTCGGCATCCCACCACCATAGGTCCGGAAAGGCGGAGATACCATATTTCGGCAGCGGATCGGGATGACTGAAGCGATCCCAGTGCGCATCGCGCTCGTAGGGAATATCGAACTGCGGCACAACGTAGAAATTCCACAGCAGGACGCGGTCCATCGCCCTGCAGGCGGCGACCAACTCGGTACGGTCTTTCGCGAAGATAATCCGTTCGATCAATGCGTCGACCGCCGGATTCTTGATTCCCGGCCGGTTGCGCGAGCCGGGTATATCGGCCGCCTGCGATGAGAAGAAGTCGCGCTGCTCGTTGCCGGGCGAGATCGATTGCGGCCACGACGTCGTGACGATGTCGAAGTCGAAACTGCGCAGGCGATTCTGGTACTGCACGCTGTCGACCAGGCGAATGGTCGACGCAATCCCGAGCTTTTCCAGGTTCGGCTTGTAGAAGCCAAGGCCGCGTTCGTCGCCAGGGTCCTGAATCAGAAACTCGACGCTGACCGGCTTTCCATCCCGCCCGACCAGCTTGCGATCGCGAATTTCGAAGCCTGCTTCCTTCAGCAGGCGGGCGGCTTCGTGCAGGTTGTTGCGCATCGCCTCGGCACTGCCGCCGACCGGATTCTTGTAAGGCGTCGTGAAGACCGCGGGCGGCACCTTGTCGCGCACGGTTTCGAGAATCTCGAGCTCCTTGCCTTCGGGCAATCCGGACGACGCAAGCTCGGTGCCGTCGAAATAGCTGTTGTCGCGCTGGTACTCTCCGAATGAGAGCTGGCGATTCTGCTCCTCGAAGTCGTAGGCATAGTTGAAAGCGCGACGCAGCCTGACATCGGCGAACATCGGCCGCCGCAGGTTGAACGCATAGCCCTGCATAACACCGAGGTTCGGCGTTGGAAATTTCTCCTTGATGACCCGGCCATCTTTCACGGCCGGAAAGTCATAAGAGTTATTCCAGCGATTGGCGCTGGCCTCTGTGATCCAGTCGAACTGATCGCCCTTGAACGCTTCGAGCGACACGGTCTCATCGCGCGAATAGTCGTAGCGTATCTGGTCGAAATTATTCTGTCCGACGCGGACCGCAAGGTTGGCGCCCCAATAGTCGGGCACCCGTTCGAGCAGGATGGTTCGGCCGGCAGTGAATTCCTTGACCCGGTAGGGCCCCGAGCCGAGCGGCGCCTCCAGCAGGGTTGCCGTGATATCGCGCTGCCGCCCCTGCGCATCCGTGCCGGCCCACCAGTGCTTCGGCAGCACCGGGAATTCGCCGACGATGATCGGCAATTCGCGATTGCCCGTACCATCGAAAGTGAATTTCACGTCGTGCTCGCCGACCTTCTCGAGCGTCACGACGTGGCGGTAATAGGCGCCGTACATCGGGCTGTTCTGCTTGAAGGCCGCGAACGAGAAGATCACGTCGTCAGGCGTGACCGGCTTGCCGTCGTGCCAGCGCGCCGTCGGGCGCAACCGGTAGATCACCCACGACCGGTCCTCGGGATAGGCAAACGACTGCGCAAGCAACCCGTAAGCGCTCGCCTCTTCGTCGAGCGATTGCGCAATCAGCGATTCGAAGACCACATCGAGACCGCTTGCGAGAGATCCTTTCACACCCGAGATCACCCGATTGAAATTGTCGAAGGTGCCGGTTTGCATCAGGCGGACCTGGCCGGCCTTCGGCGCGTCCGGGTTGACATAGTCGAAGCGCTTGAAGTCGGGCGGATATTTCAGGTCGCCGAACAGCGACAAACCGTGCCGCCAGACCAGATCCTGAGGGGGTTGCGGCGCGGCTACAACTTCCGCTTTGCCCGTTGCGAGATCGACCAACGGCGTCGCCGCCAGGATTGCGCCGGATCGCAGAAGTTGCCGCCGTGAAATCCTCAACAGGTACTCCTTGAAAAGGCTTCGGAGAGAGTTTGCCGCCGCGGCCAAGGCTTTGATTCGATTATGTCGGTTTTTCGATCCGGCACCATCGCTTGCGGCTGCCGCCGTTGCGACCAAACGCCTCTTTTGGGAGCCGAATGCAAAGACGGCCGGGCAGGCCCGACCGTCAACTCAAAACAGCGTCATTCGTTGCGGGCTTGAATCCCGCCCTATTTGCTCGCCGTGGCCGGCAACGGAACCGGATTGTCCGACAGCGTGTGCAGGTAGTCGATCACGTCAGCGCGGGTCGAGTCCCTCGAAATGCCGGCAAAGCCCATCGCGGTGCCCGGCACGAATTTCTTTGGATCGGTGAGGAAGGCGTTGAGGTCCTGATAGCTCCACTTGCCGCCCTTCGACTTCATGCCGGCCGAATAGTTGAAGCCGGCAAACGTCGCCTTGTCGCGACCGACGACGCCATAGAGATTTGGACCGACCTTGGCGGCACCGCCCTTGTCGAACGTATGGCAGGTCAGACAAACCTTGGCCGACGCCTGGCCCTTGTCGACCGAGGCGCTCGCCAGCAGTTCTTCAATCGGCTTCGAGGGTTCTGCAGGAGCCGCCGGGCCCTTGCCTTCGCCAGCCTCCTTCACCGCGATGTCGAAACCCGGCTTCTCCGGCTTGACGGGCGAGAAGATCGCGTTGGCGCTGAAATTGACCGTCAGCAGCACGAGACACGTTCCGAGCAGCGCGCCGAGGATTTTGTTGAGTTCGAAGGAGTCCATAGTCGAAGCAGGCCCCAAGCCAGACGTCAGGAATATTTAGAGCCGCGGCCGCGGCCGGAGAGAACGCTGCCCACCCCGGGCAACGGCGACCGAGATAACGGTTTGCCTCGGCTCTGGCAACCCGTATAACCCGGCAAAATCCCCGGAAAGCCGCCTAATCCCTCACCTTTTTGCTTGGGCAGCATTCCGAATTTGGATGGAGTCCATAACGACATGCTCGCGGCCAAATCCCTGGTCCTGATCCCGGCCCGCATGGCCTCGACGCGCCTGCCAGGCAAGCCGCTGAAGGAGATCGCGGGGCTGCCGATGATCGTGCAGGTGATGCGCCGCGCCGAGGAGGCGAAGATCGGCCGCGTTGTAGTGGCGACCGACACGGACGATATCGTCGCGGCGGTGACCCAGCACGGCGGTGAGGCCGTCATGACGCGAGACGACCACCCGTCCGGATCGGATCGAATCCACGAGGCATTGCAGCGGCTCGATCCAGGCGGCGAGATGGAGGCCGTCATCAATGTGCAAGGCGACCTGCCGACCATAGTCGCCGACGACATTCGCGCGGCGGTTAGCCTGCTCGACGATCCGCTCGTCGACATCGGAACGCTCGCGGCGCAGATCCGCGTCGAGAAGGAGCATACCGAGCCGAGCGTGGTAAAGCTGATTGGCTCACCGCTTGGACCGCGGCGAATGCGGGCGCTTTATTTCACGCGTGCCACCGCTCCTTACGGTGACGGTCCCCGTTACCACCACATCGGCCTCTACGCCTATCGGCGCGCGGCGCTAGAGCGCTTTGTCAAACTCCCGCCCTCGGTGCTGGAGCAGCGCGAGCGGCTGGAGCAGTTGCGCGCGCTAGAAGCAGGCATGCGTATCGATGCGGCGATCGTCGCCTCGGTGCCGCTCGGCGTCGATACCCAGCACGACCTCGAGGCCGCGCGACACATACTTGAGGCGACCTAAAGAGAATGAAGATTGCATTCCAGGGCGAACTCGGCGCCAACTCGCATCTCGCGATTTCCGAAGCCTATCCCGACGCGGAGCCCCTGCCCTGCGCGACGTTCGAGGATGCGCTCGCCGCGATTTCTTCCGGCGAAGCCGCGCTCGGCATGATCCCGATCGAGAACTCGGTCGCAGGCCGCGTCGCCGACATTCACCACCTGCTGCCGGCGTCCGGGCTTTACATCGTCGCCGAGTGGTTCCTGCCGATCCGCCATCAGCTGATGGCGGTGAAGGGAGTGACCCTCAAAGACATCACGACCGTCGAGAGCCACGTGCACGCACTCGGCCAGTGCCGGCGCATCATCCGCAAGCTCGGTATCAAGCCGGTGGTCGCCGGTGACACCGCAGGCTCCGCACGCGACATCGCCCAGCGCGGCGACAGAACCTGCGCCGCCATCGCCTCGCGGCTTGCCGCAGAAATTTACGGTCTCGATATTCTTGCCGAGGACATCGAAGACGAGGCCCACAACACCACCCGCTTTGTCGTGCTGGCGCGCGAGGAGAAATGGGCGCCGCAGGATTCAGGGCCCCTGGTGACGACGTTCGTGTTCAACGTACGCAACGTTCCAGCCGCGCTCTACAAGGCGATGGGCGGGTTTGCCACCAACGGTGTCAACATGACCAAGCTGGAAAGCTACATGGTCGACGGCAATTTCTTCGCGACGCAGTTCTATGCCGACGTCGATGGCCATCCGCACGATCGTGGGCTGGCGTTTGCGATCGAGGAGCTGAAATTCTTTTCCAAGGAATTCCGCATCATCGGGGTCTATCCGGCACACCCGTTCCGGCAGACCTTCGCGATGGATTGAGGTGTCTTGTCGTCCCCGCGAACGCGGGGACGACGATTTCTATCGAGCTACGCCGCCTTGCTTTTGCCGAGGCCGAAGGCGTCGGCGAGCAGCGTGTACGACTGCTTGCGCGCCTCGTGATCGTAGATGCTTGATGTGACCATGACTTCGTCGGCCTGCGTCGCCTCGATGAGCGGCTGCAGTTTCGCCATCACGCTCGATGGGCTGCCGACGAACAGCCGTCGCCGGCCGCGACCGAGTCGCGCGCGTTCCTCGTCGGTGTAGGGATAGGCCATCGCCTCCTCGGGACTCGGCAGCGGAAAGTATTGCCCGCGGTCGCGGCGCAGCCGGTTCAAATCCATCGAGGTCGCGAGATACTCGGCCTTCTCGTCGCTCTCGGCGACGATTGCAGCGACCGCAAGGATCGCCCATGGCGTGGAGCGCGCCGGCGATGGCTTGAAGCGCGCGCGATAATGCTGGAGCGCCTCGACAGCATCATACGATGCAAAATGATGCGCGAACGCGAAGCCCATGCCGATCTGCGCCGACAGGTCGGCGCTATAATCGCTCGAGCCCAGCAGGAAGATCGGCGGCAGCGGCGCGTCGGACGGCATCGCCACAACGTGGTTGAACGGATGCCCTTCCGGGAAATTGCGCGTCTCCCACAGCATCAGTTCCATCAACCGCTCGAGAAAATCGTCGCCATCGCGATCGAGCAGCCGCTGGCGCAAGGCATACATCGTCGCCTGGTCGGTGCCTGGCGCACGGCCAAGGCCGAGATCGATCCGGCCGGGGAACAGCGCTTCCAGCATCTTGAACCGCTCGGCAACGACGAGCGGCGCGTGGTTCGGCAGCATCACCCCGCCGGAGCCAACCCGGATTCGTTCGGTGACCGCCGCGATCTGGCCGATCATGATATCGGGCGACGGGCTCGCCACCGACGACAGGTTGTGGTGCTCGGCGAGCCAGTAGCGCGAATAGCCGAGCCGGTCGGCGTGTTTGGCAAGATCAATCGAGTTGCGCAGCGCCTTGGAGGGCGGCGTGCCTGTTGTGACGGTCGAGAGGTCGAGAACGGAGAGATCGGTCATGGCCTAAAGCTAATGGGTCAGGTCATTGGTCACCACGGGCGGCGATGGGCGAGCCATCTCGCTGGCCGCGCATGGCGGCCGTTGGGAAAGCCATCACGAATTGCCGTCGAGATTTTGGTGGCGCCCACCTGCACTGTGGAATCTCGTCTTATTATATCATTGATATTTATATATTTTCTTTGAAATGAGGCAAAACCTTACCTGCCCACCCAGGCGAAATAAGCCCGCAAAAATTCACTAATTTCCTCGATGTGGGCAACTTCCCATAGGCCGATGGGCAATTTGCATGGCATTGAACATGTGATCCTTCAGCGCCCGCGGGGTAAAGGGATCGGCTTCGACTGGCCGGCCCTCGGCAACAGTTGAATATGATTGGGACTGTCATGAGTGAAACGACGGCGAACGCGCAAGCCACGGCAGAGGCCGGCACCGCGCGAAAGCTGCCAAAGATTTCCTTCGAGTTTTTTCCGCCGAAGACCGAGGAGATGGAGCGCAACCTGTGGGAGACGATCAAGCGTCTCGCCCCGCTTGAGCCGTCGTTCGTGTCGGTCACCTATGGCGCCGGCGGCTCGACCCGCGACCGCACCCACGCGACCATCGCCCGCATCCTGAAAGAAACCCGGCTCACGCCGGCCGCGCACTTGACCTGCGTCGACGCCTCGCGCGGCGAGGTCGACGACGTGGTGGCGCAATATCACGACGTCGGCGTCCGTCACATCGTGGCGCTGCGCGGCGATCCTTCGACCGGCGCCGGCACGACCTACCAGCCGCATCCTGACGGCTACCAGACCTCGGCCGACCTCGTCGCCGGCATTCGCAAGCGCTATCCCGACATCGAGGTGTTCGTGTCGGCCTATCCGGAAAAGCATCCGGAGAGCGCGAGCTTCGATGCCGACATCGATCTGTTGCAGGCCAAGATCGACGCCGGCGCGACGCGCGCCATCACCAACTTCTTCTTCGATAACGACACCTATAACCGCTTCGTCGACCGCGTCCGCGCCCGCGGCATCGACATCCCGATCATTCC
This sequence comes from uncultured Alphaproteobacteria bacterium, assembly GCA_963763485.1. Taxonomy (GTDB): domain Bacteria; phylum Pseudomonadota; class Alphaproteobacteria; order Rhizobiales; family Xanthobacteraceae; genus CAWCKS01. The sequence continues at coordinate 116,380 of CAVXOW010000008.1, forward strand.
CGGCATCATGCCGGTGCAGAACTACAAGGGCCTGCGCAACATGGCGGCGCGCTGCGGCGCCAGTGTACCGTCCTGGCTCGCCGAAAAGTTCGAGGGGCTCGACGACGACCCCGATACGCGCAAGCTGATCGCGGCGACCATGGCCGCCGGCCAGGTACAAAAACTGTTCAAGCACGGCGTCGATGTCTTCCATTTCTACACGCTGAACCGCGCCGAACTCGTGTTCGCGATCAGCCACCTGCTCGGTTTCCGGGCCAACGGCGCGCAGAAGGCGGCTTGAGCAATGCCAGGGACAATGACCGCCGCTGAACGGGCGCTGCGCGAACTCGCGCGCAACAAGATTCTCGTGCTCGACGGCGCCATGGGCACGATGATCCAGGACCTGCAGCTCGACGAGGCGGCGTTCCGCGGCGAGCGCTTCAAGGATTTTGACCGCGACATCAGAGGCAACAACGACCTGCTGATCCTGACCCAGCCGCGCGCCATCGAAGACATCCACGCCGAATATCTGCGCGCCGGCGCCGACATCGTCGCCACCAACACGTTCTCATCGACCTCGATCGCCCAGGCCGACTACGGGATGGGGCACCTCGCCTACGAGCTGAACCTGAACGGCGCGAAGCTCGCCAAGGCCGCCGCGGCGCGCGTTGCGGCTGAAGACGGCAAGCCGCGCTTCGTTGCGGGCGCGCTCGGCCCGACCAACCGCACGGCCTCGATCTCGCCTGACGTTTCGAACCCGGGCTACCGCGCCGTCACCTTCGACCAGCTGCGCGAAGTCCTATGGCGAACAGGCGAAGGGCCTGATCGACGGCGGCGTCGATGTGCTGCTGGTCGAGACCATCTTCGACACGCTGAACGCCAAGGCTGCGATCTACGCGATCTCCGAGATCTTTGACGAACGCGGCATCAGCATCCCCGTGATGATCTCGGGCACCATCACCGACAAGTCGGGGCGTCTGCTGTCAGGGCAGACCCCGGAGGCGTTCTGGAACTCGGTACGGCACGCCGCGCCGCTATCGGTCGGCTTCAACTGCGCGCTTGGCGCCGAGGACCTGCGCGCCCACGTCGCCGACATCGGCCGCGTCGCCGACACGCTTGTTTGTGCCTATCCGAACGCCGGCCTCCCGAACGAGTTCGGCGGCTACGACGAAACCCCGGAGTACATGGCGAAGCTGATCGGCGAGTTCGCTGCGAGCGGCCTCGTCAACATTGTCGGCGGCTGCTGCGGCACCACGCCCGATCACATCGCTGCGATCGCCGCAGCGGTCGCGCCGCACAAGCCGCGCACCATACCTGAGGTGCCGCGCCGCCTGCAGCTGTCCGGCCTCGAAGCCTTCGCGCTCACATCAGACATCCCGTTCGTCAATATCGGCGAGCGCACCAACGTCACCGGCTCCGCGCGCTTCCGCAAGCTGGTGACCGCAGGCGACTATCCGGCCGCACTGCAGGTCGCGCGCGACCAGGTCGAGAACGGCGCGCAGGTGATCGACGTCAACATGGACGAGGGCCTGCTTGATTCCGAGCAGGCGATGGTGACGTTCCTGAATCTCGTCGCCTCGGAGCCAGACATCGCGCGCGTTCCGATCATGGTCGACTCATCGAAATTCCACGTCATCGAGGCGGGCCTGAAGTGCGTCCAAGGCAAGCCGATCGTCAACTCGATCTCCATGAAGGAGGGCGAGGAGAAGTTCATTCACGAGGCGACGATCGCGCGCCGGCACGGCGCCGCCGTGGTCGTGATGGCGTTCGACGAGACCGGCCAGGCCGATACCTTCAAGCGCAAGACCGAGATTTGCAAACGCGCTTACGACATCCTCGTCGACAGGGTGCGTTTTCCGCCCGAGGACATCATCTTCGACCCGAACATCTTTGCGGTCGCGACCGGCATCGAAGAGCACAACAATTACGGCGTCGACTTCATCGAGGCGACGCGCTGGATCCGGCAGAACCTGCCGCTCTGTCACATCTCGGGCGGCGTCTCGAACCTGTCGTTCTCGTTCCGCGGCAACGAGCCGGTGCGTGAGGCCATGCACTCGGTGTTCCTGTATCACGCCATCAAGGCCGGAATGGATATGGGCATCGTCAATGCCGGCCAGATGGCAGTCTATGACGACCTCGATCCAAAACTGCGCGGGGCGTGCGAGGACGTCATCCTCAACCGCGATCCTGGCGCGTCGGAACGTCTGCTAGCACTCGCAGAAGGCTTCCGCGGCAAGGAGAAGCAGACAAAAGAGGCCGACCTCGCGTGGCGCTCGTGGGAGGTCAACAAGCGCCTCAGCCACGCGCTGGTGCATGGGATCACCGAGTTCATCGAGGAGGACACGGAGGCGGCGCGCCTTGCCGCCGATCGTCCACTGCTGGTGATCGAAGGACCTTTGATGGACGGCATGAACGTGGTCGGCGACCTCTTCGGCTCGGGAAAGATGTTCCTGCCGCAGGTGGTGAAGTCGGCGCGCGTGATGAAGCAGGCCGTCGCCTATCTCCTGCCTTACATGGAAGCCGAGAAGGCCAGGAACGGCGGGACCGAAGGCCGCAGCTCCGCCGGCAAGATCGTGCTCGCCACGGTGAAGGGCGACGTTCACGACATCGGCAAGAACATCGTCGGCGTCGTGCTCCAGTGCAACAATTATGAAGTGATCGACCTCGGCGTCATGGTGCCGGCCGCGAAGATCATCGAGACCGCGAGAGCCGAAGGCGCCGACATCATCGGCCTGTCCGGCCTGATCACCCCATCGCTCGACGAGATGTGCCACTTCGCAGCCGAGCTGGAACGCAACAAATTTGACGTACCGCTGTTGATCGGCGGGGCGACGACAAGCCGCGTCCATACCGCGGTGAAGATCGACCCGAACTACCAGCGTGGGCCGGTGGTGCATGTGAACGACGCAAGCCGCGCAGTCGGCGTCGCGTCGGCGCTGCTGTCGCCGGAGCGCCGCGCCGGCTACATGGCCGAGGTGCGTGAGGAGTACGAGAAGATCGCGATCGCGCATGCCCGCGCGCAGGCCGACAAGCGCCGGCTGACGCTGCAACAGGCGCGCAGCAATGGCTTGAAGATCGACTGGGCCGGGCCAAAGCCGGTGAAGCCGTCGTTCATCGGCGTGAAGAGCCTTGATGATTATCCGCTCGCCGAGCTGGTCGGCTGCATCGACTGGACACCGTTCTTCCAGACCTGGGAGCTCAGCGGTCGATATCCGGCGATCCTGGACGATCCCAAGCAGGGCGAAGCCGCCCGTTCGCTGTTCGCCGACGCGCAGGCGATGCTGAAGCAGATCGTCGACGAGAAATGGTTCCACGCCCGCGCCGCGATCGGCTTCTGGCCGGCCAATACTGTCGGCGACGATATTCGGGTCTATGCTGATGAGGCGCGTGCAAAAGAAATTGCGACGTTCCACACGCTGCGCCAGCAGCTCGAGAAACGCGAGGGCCGTCGCAACGTCGCGCTGTCGGATTTCATCGCGCCGAAGGCGACAGGCGTCGCCGATTATATCGGCGCGTTCGTCGTCACCGCTGGGATCGGCGAGGATGTTATTGCCGACCGCTTCAAGCTCGCCAATGACGATTACTCGTCGATCCTGGTGAAGGCGCTGGCCGACCGTCTCGCTGAAGCGTTTGCCGAGCGATTGCATCAGCGCGTGCGCAAGGAATTCTGGGGTTACGCGCCGGATGAGTCATTGTCCAACGCTGAACTCATGCTGGAAAAATATCAGGGCATTCGTCCGGCGCCCGGCTATCCCGCACAGCCCGATCACACCGAGAAGGCGGCGTTGTTCCGCCTGCTCGATGCCGAGAACTCGGCCGGCGTGAAGCTGACCGAGAGCTTTGCGATGTGGCCGGGCTCGTCGGTGTCAGGGCTCTATTTCAGCCACGACGAGGCCGAGTACTTCGGCGTCGGCAAGATCGAGCTCGACCAGGTCGAGGACTATGCCGCACGCAAGGGCTGGACGGTCGCCGAGACCGAGCGCTGGCTGGCGCCGATCCTGAATTACATCCCGGCCGCCAACGCCAACAAGCCGCAGCCAAAGGCCGAGGATGCCGAACTCGCTTCGCACCCGATCGGCTGCAGTTGCGTCGCGCATCTGCGGCTGCGCCGGACGGCGCGGGGGTGAAAACGAAATTGCATCGAGAGAACAAGCGATTCTCTCGATTTTCGTGCACATTTCGACTCGCGTGAAGTCGGGATTCATAATATCGACTAATGCAACGCCATGGCAGCAGCTGCGTTGAATATCCGTCACCGAATATTCCGTCGCCGCGCAGGCCAACAGGCTGGAGATCCCCATGGACAACTCGATTCTCGCCGAGGCCCTGATGCACTCCGCCGGCGACGCAATCATCGCGACCGGCCGTGAGGGCATCATCACGGTGTGGAATGCTGGCGCCACGCGAATCTTCGGCCACAGCGCGCATGAAGCGATCGGGCAATCGCTCGACCTGATCATCCCCGAGAACCAGCGCGCGCGGCATTGGGCCGGCTACCACGAGGTCATGCGCACCGGCAAAAGCCGCTACAGCGAAGGCGCGATGCTCGCGGTGCCGGCGCTGCGCAAGGACGGCAAGCGCATCTCGCTGGAGTTCACCATTGCCCCGCTGAAGGACGCGACCGGCGCGATGCAGGGCATGATCGCGGTGCTGCGCGACGTCACCGCGCGGTTCGAGGAGTTGCGCGACCTGCGCAAGCGCGTTGCCGCGGCAAGCTGAGCGTCAGCTCGGCGGAATGAGCACCTGAACGATCTCCTTGAACGGCGGCAACGCCTCGCAACGCGCGGCATGGGCCGTGAGCGCCGGATAGCGCGCCTCGTCGAACACGCCGGGATGCGCTTCGCGCACGAAGCGCAACGCGCAGGTCACGGCGATATCGGCATGATTGATGGCGTCGCCGAACCAGTACGCCGTCGTCCGCGCGGCGCGGTCCTGCTCCAGCACCTCGAGCACGCCAGAGACTTGCGCGCGGCAGCGCGCGACCCAGACGTCGGACGTTTCCTTATGCAGGATACGCTCGTACAGCAGGCTGACTGCCTTGTCGGCGAGCCCCGTCGCCAGCGCGCAGACCTTGAGCGCCTTGCGCCTGATGTCGCCGCTCCGCGCGATCAGCGCTTTCGAGTCGCCGACTCGCTCGTCGAGATAATCGAGAATCACAAAACTCTCGATCAACACTTCGCCGTCGTCGAGCACCAAGGTCGGCACCCGGCGCAACGGATTGTAAGCGGCGAGCTTGTTGGCGTCGCCGAAGGTCGACCAGGTGCGATGCTCGTAGGCTAAGCCGTACAGCCGCATCGCGATGGCGACGCGGCGGACGAAGGGCGAGTCATATTGGCCGATCAGGATCATTCGACAATCTACCTGCGCTTGGCCGAGGAGAGATCGGTTGGGCAATTGACGCCGCAACTGCCTTGCTGATGCCGTTCCGCGGCGCGCCACACCATGAACGCCGTCAAAGACATAACAATCACGACAATCCTTGCGAGGAGACCGCTATTCACATCCGAAGCCTTTCCTTTGCGAGGACGACATGATTATCCCGGATCGCTGGCGAGCACGCCGGCGATGGCGCGTTTCCAGCCCGCGAGTTTTTTCGTGCGCGTCTCCGAACTCATCGCCGGTTTAAAGCGATGCTCGAGCCGCCAATTGTCCGCAAATCGCGCCGGCTCCGGAAACACCCCGGCGGAGAGGCCGGCGAGATACGCCGCGCCGAGCGCCGTGGTCTCCTGGATCACCGGACGATCGACCGGCGCATCCAGCAGGTCGGCGAGACGCTGCATGGTCCAGTCCGAGGCCGTCATGCCGCCGTCGACGCGCAGCACGGTGTTCGCGGCGCTGGCATCCGGCCAGTCGGCGCGCATCGCCGCCCACAAATCGTAGGTCTGGTAGCAGACGCTTTCGAGTGCGGCTCGCGCCAGCTCTTTCGGCCCGGTGTTGCGCGTCAACCCGAACAGCGCGCCGCGCACATTCGGATTCCAGTACGGCGCGCCCATGCCGACGAAGGCCGGCACGAGATAGACGTCCTGCGCTCCGTCGGCGGCATCCGCGAGCGGCCCGGTCTCCGAGGCCTGCTTGATGATCCCGAGCCCGTCGCGCAGCCACTGCACGGCGCTGCCGGCGACAAAGATCGAGCCTTCCAGCGCGTAGGTGCGAGCTCCTTTGAGCTGATAGGCGATCGTGGTCAGCAGGCGGTTCTTCGAGGTCACCGGATTGGTGCCCGTATTGAGCAGCGCAAAGCAGCCGGTGCCGTAGGTCGACTTCATCATCCCCGGGGTGAAGCAGGCTTGTCCGATGGTCGCGGCCTGCTGGTCGCCGGCGATGCCGCTGATGGCGATGGCGCCGCCGAACAGATCCGGGACCGTTTCGCCGAACGCGGCGGAGGAATCCTTCACCTCGGGCAGCAGGCCGCGCGGCACACGCAGCAGCTTGAGCAGCTCGTCGTCCCATTGCCCCTTGTGGATGTCGAACAGCAGCGTGCGCGAGGCGTTGGTGGCGTCGGTCGCATGCACCTTGCCACCGGTCAGCCGCCACAACAGGTAGCAGTCGACGGTGCCGAACAGGAGCTCGCCGCGCATCGCGCGCTCGCGCGCGCCGGGCACGTGATCGAGCAGCCAGGCGATCTTGGTGCCGGAAAAATAAGGGTCGATGATCAGGCCGGTTTTCGCCGAGATGATTGGCTCAGCACCGTCGGCCTTCAGCTTCGTGCAGATGTCGGCGGTGCGGCGGTCCTGCCAGACAATGGCGCGATGGATCGCCTGCCCGGTGGCGCGGTCCCACACCACCGTGGTCTCGCGCTGGTTGGTGATGCCGATCGCGGCGATGTCGGACGGTTTTGCGTTGGCCTTCTTCAGCGCCTCGCGACAGGTCGCGAGCGTCGAATTCCAGATGTCGTCGGGCTCGTGCTCGACCCAACCTGAGGCCGGAAAGTGCTGCGGGAATTCCTGTTGCGCAATGGCTGCGATCGAGATGTCGTCGCGGAACAGGATGGCGCGCGATGACGTGGTGCCCTGATCGATGGCGAGAACAAACGGCATGGCGTTTCCCGGCGGAGATATGGCGTTTTGCTCAGCGTAGAGGATTTGCAGAGGAGATGTCAGCCCCTCTAATCCGCCGAAATATTCTTCCGCGGAAGCTTGTCATGCGACACAACGCCCGTCCGCTCCAAACGACGATGCACGAGTTGCACGTCTCATGGACCTAAACACAGATTGCGCAGGGATCGTGATGAGTGCCATCCACCGTCCCACCGCGCAACGCGGCCTGTCGACACCATTGTCGGCGCGCGCAAGAGCCTCTCAGGGCTCACTGAGCTTCCCGAGGTGCGCAACAGATCCAATAGCAGGGGTACAGGAATGGACATTTCGCTTTCGGGACGCACGGCCATCGTCACCGGCGGGAGCAAGGGGCTCGGACGCGCCATTGCCGCGGAGTTCGTCGCATCCGGCGCCGACGTGATGATTTGCGCGCGCGGACGCGAGTCTCTCGAGACAGCCGTGACATCGATCAACGCTCAATCCGAAAGCCAGATCGGCCGGGGCGACAATGCGCGCGGCCGCGTTGCTAGCGTCGTCGCCGACGTCGGCCGGTCGAACGACATTCAAAGGGTGTTCGATGAAACGATGAAGGCATTCGGGAAAGTCGACATCGTCGTCAACAACGCCGGCGTGCTTCGCATCGGGGCGTTCGAAGCGTTGACCGATGAACTGATGCAGGAAGACCTCGACCAGAAGCTGTTTGCAGCGATTCGACTGACGCGCCTGGCGTGGCCGCAACTCAAGGAACGGCGCTGGGGTCGCGTGCTGAACGTGCTCAGCATCGGAGCCAGGGCGCCGGGCGCGGGAAGCGCGCCGACGTCGATCTCACGTGCCGCGGGCCTTGCGCTGACCAAGGTGCTCGCCGGCGAAGGCGCTCCCTTCAACGTGCTCGTCAACGCCCTGCTGGTGGGATTTATCGAGTCCGACCAGCACGCGCGGTCGGCGGTTCGTACCGGTGTGCCCTATCGCGACTATATCGCCCAGCGTGGTAAAAACATTCCGATCGGCCGCCTCGGCACCGAGGCCGAATTTGCCAACCTCGCGTGTTTCCTGGCATCCGACGCGGCGTCATATGTGACCGGTACCGCGATCAACGTCGACGGCGGTTTGTCGCCGCTGGCCTAGAACACAGGAAGCGCACCGCCCTGCGCGATGGTGGAGTCGAGCGGCGCGCCCGCGAGCTAGCGGTCCAGGATGACCCGCAGTTCCTTCGCTACGCGCTGGTATTCGGCCTTATTGGTCTTTCGCAGTTCCTCAAGGTCGGCTGCAAAAAGATCAAGCCGGTGCGCCGCTGACCGAGATTTGATCTTCGCGATCTCCTCCTGAAGATCGGCCAGTTGCCGGAAAGCCGGGCTCTGCTGCTTTGCCTCGGGCAGATCTTCGATCAGCACGGCAACCGCATCCATCAGCCGCCCAAGCTGGCGACCGTAGCTGTGAACGGCCACGATGTTGCGCTCGGTGTCGGGGGCGCTGGAATTCTGCTCGGTCACGCTGATCAGGTTGCCGAACGTCCAGCCGGGATTGATCGGCTGATTGAGCGACCTGGGCGCGGTCGGCAGCAGACGTTCGAAAAAATCGAGCGGCGACATCGGCCACCCGGTCAGTGAAGACGATTGCGTTGACGGGTTTGACGTGCCGGTCATGACTGGCTCCTCCAATGTCAGGAACTTCGACGAGCAAACAGAGCAATTCACTCACTCTATTCGCTCGGCGCCCTTCCTGCAGGGCGGAGGAACAAAAAATCACACCGCAGCGGTGGTCACGCCGCCGTCGATGACGACGGTCTGACCGGTCATGAAGGTCGAGGCTTCGGAGCCGAGGAAGGCGACGGCGCCGGCGATCTCGTGCGGCTCGCCGATCCGGCGCAGCGGCGAGGTCGAATTGCGGCGCGCCATCAGCTCCTTGTCTTCCCACAGCGCGCGGGCGAAGTCGGTCTTCACCAGGCCCGGCGCGATGCAGTTGATGCGCACCCCCTTCGGCCCCCACTCGCCGGCCAGCGTCCGGCATAGCGCGAAGTCGGCGGCCTTGGAGACGCCGTACATGCCGATCGTGGTCGAGCCGCGCAAGCCGCCGATCGACGAGATGATGATCACCGAGCCACCGCCGCGCTCGGCCATCTCAGGCATCACGAGGTTGCACAGCCAGATGTTGCTCTTGACGTTGGAGCCCATGATCTTGTCGAACGCCTCGTCGGTCAGCGAGGCGATCGGGCCGTAGTGCGGGTTGACCGCGGCGTTACAGACCAGGATGTCGATCCCGCCGTAATGGGCGTTGGTGTCCTTGATCAGCCGCTCGACTTCATCCTTGCGCGAGATGTTGCACGGGACGACGAAGACGTCGCCGCCGTCGGCGCGGATCGCCTTAGCGACCTCCTCGCAGGCGTCGGCCTTGCGGCTCGACACTACGACTTTGGCGCCGAGTTGCGCCAGCAGCTCGGCGGTGGCGCGGCCGATGCCGCGGCTCGAGCCCGTGATGACGGCAACCTTGCCGGTGAGATCGAACGGGGATTTTTTCATTTCGTAAACTCCTAACTTTCGTCGTCCCCGCGCACGCGGGGACCCATACTCCGCAGCAGGATTGAGACGACGCAGAAGCGACCCGGCCTCGCTCCGAGCAAGACCAACAAATACGGGGGTTATGGGTCCCCGCGTGCGCGGGGACGACCGTGCTGGTGTAGCCCAGCCCTACCGGAACAACCCGCCTTGCGCGGCGAGGCGGCGCAGGTGGAAGTCGGAATCGCCGAGCGTCGACTCGATCATCGTCATGCGCTTGAAGTAGTGGCCGATCTTGTACTCCATCGTCATGCCGACGCCGCCATGCAGCTGGATCGACTGCTGGCCGATATATTTTGCCGAGCGACCGACCTGAACCTTGGCCGCCGCGATTGCGTCGGTGCGCGCCTTGGCGTCATCGAAGCTGACCGCCATGGTGGCGTACATCGAGATGCCGCGCGCCTGCTCCAGCGCGACGAACATATCGGAGCCGCGGTGCTGCAGCGCCTGGAAGGTGCCGATGTTGACGCCGAACTGCTGGCGCGTCTTCAGATACTCGATCGTGGTCTTCAGCGACTCATCCATGGCGCCGACCGCTTCCGAGCACAGCGCCACCCGCGCCTCGTCGGCCACGCGCTCGACCAGCGGCAAACCTTTCTCGGGATCGCCAAGCACCGCGTCGCTACCCAATTCGACATTCTCGAAGGTGATGTCGGCAGCACGCAGGCCGTCCTGGGTTGGATAACCCCTGACGCGCACGCCGTTGGCGTTGGCGGGAACAAGAAACACGCCGACGCCGTCGCGGTCGCGTTGACCGCCCTTGGTGCGCGCGGTCACAACAAGCGTGTTGGCGGAGTCGCCATGCAGCACGACGAACTTTTCGCCCGAGATGACCCAGCCAGAACCCTTCTTCTTCGCCGACGTGAGGACGTCGCCGAGGTCGTAGCGCGAATCCTTCTCGAGCTGGGCGAAGGCAAACGTCTTCTTGCCGCTGACGACGTCGGGCAGATGGGCCTTGCGCTGCGCCGGCGAACCGCCGAGCCGCAGGAAGCCGCCGCCGAGCACGACAGTGGCAAAATACGGCTCAAGCACGAGCGCGCGGCCGAGCGCCTCCATCACGATGCCGGTCTCGATCGCGCCGGCACCGAAGCCGCCGTCGGCTTCCGCGAATGGCAGCCCGAGCAGGCCTTGTTCTGCGAACTTGTTCCAGACCTCGTCGCTCCAGCCCTTTTTCGATGCGCCGTGCTTCTTGCGCGCCTCGAAATCGTAGCTGTCGGCGAGCAGGCCGTCGACGCTATCCTTGAGAAGCCGCTGCTCCTCGGACAAATCGAAATCCATGAGTACTCCTTAACTTCAGGTAATGTTGAACTCGCTCTTTCCGGGGCGCGAGTGCAACGAGCGAGCCCGGAATCCATAACCACGACAGGGACTATGGATTCCGGCCTGCGCCTTCGGCGCATCCCGGAATGACCAAGCAGCGGCAAGCGCCGTCGTTACAGCCCCAGCACCGCCTTGGCGATGATGTTGCGCTGAATTTCGTTCGAACCGCCGTAGATCGAGACCTTGCGGTAGTTGAAGTAGTTCGGCGCGATCTGGGTGGTCCACTCCTCGACCTCGTTGGAGCCGTCCTCGTCGTCGGACTCGAAGGGCGCTGCGAACGGACCGATCACCTCCATCATCAATTCGGTGGTGGCCTGCTGCAGCTCAGACCCCTTGATCTTGAGAATGGACGAGGCCGGATCCGGCTTGCCCTTCTCGCGATGTTTTTCCGCGGCAACGACGCGCATCTGGTTCATCTCGAGCGCCTTGAGCTCGATCTCGACCGCGGTGAGCTTTTCGAGGAAGCGCGGGTCTTCGATGATCGGCTTGCCGTCGGACTTCACCGCGGCGGCAAGCTCGCGGATCCGGCGCAGCCGCTCCTTCGAGGCGCCGATGCGGGCGATACCGGTGCGCTCATTGCCGAGCAGGAATTTCGCGTAATCCCAGCCCTTGTTCTCCTGGCCGACCAGGTTGGCGACAGGCACTTCGACATTGTCGAAGAACACCTCGTTGACCTCGCGGCCGCCGTCGATGGTGACAATCGGGCGCACGGTGATGCCGCGTGACTTCATGTCGATCAACAGGAACGAGATGCCGGATTGCCGGTTCTTGGCGTTCGGATCGGTGCGGACCAGGCAGAAGATCATGTCGGCGTTCTGCGCCAGCGTGGTCCATGTCTTCTGGCCGTTGACGACGTAGACGTCGCCCTTGCGCTCTGCCTTGGTCTTCAGCGAGGCAAGGTCAGAACCCGCGCCGGGCTCCGAGAAGCCCTGGCACCACCAGTCGTCGAGATTGGCGATGCGCGGCAGGTAATACTTCTTCTGCTCTTCGCTCGCGACGTTGTAGAGCACAGGTCCCAGCATCGAGGTGTTGAAGGCGAGCGGCTGCGGCGCCGGCGCAAGCTGCATCTCTTCGTTATAGATGTAGAGCCTGACCGAATCCCAACCGGTACCACCCCACTGCACCGGCCAGTGCGGCACTGCCCAACCCTTCTTGTTGAGGATACGCTGCCAGGTGACCATGTCTTCCTTCGACAGATGACGGCCCTCGAGCAGCTTGCGGCGCGTTTCCTTCGGCACCGCCGTCTGAAAGAAGTCACGCACTTCCTCGCGGAATTCCATTTCGTCCTTGCTGTAGCTGAGATCCATCGTGCGCTCTCCTTCGGATGTCGGTGTCGCGTGGCCGAGGCGAAAACCGGTCACTGCTTCGGCGCCAAGAATACGCCTTTCCGTTAAATTTCACACCTGCAGTAATGAAACGGCGGGTGCATTCCAAGCCGCAGGGGAAGCATATCCTGCCGGCACCTTTGCATCACGCGACTTTCGTTCGCAGAGCGAAACTTGCCGCTGTCATTCCGGGGCATCGCGCAGCGATGAGCCCGGAATCCATAAACACCACCGGGAGTATGGATTCCGGGCCTGCGCCTGACGGCGCATCCCGGAATGACGAGGACGTGAACTCAACACCACGCCATTAACGCTTCACCTGCTTCTCGCCCTCCACCCTGAGCTCGTGACGCGACAGCTTGCCGACCGTGGTCTTCGGCAAATCGTCACGAAACTCGAGCGCGGCCGGCAGCTCGTGCTTGCCGATCTTGCCGGTCAGGAAATCGCGCAGCTCCTCGAGCGAAAACTTTTCCGCGCCCGCGCGCAGCTTGACGAACGCTTTCGCCGCCTCACCGCGATACTGATCGGGAATGCCGATCACGATCACTTCCTGCACCGCAGGGTGCTGGTAGATCGCCTGCTCGATCATCTGCGGATAGACGTTGAAGCCACCGGAGATGATCATGTCCTTCTTGCGGTCGACGATATAGTAGTAGCCGTCGTCATCGACATAGCCGATGTCGCCGGTCAGGAACTTGTCGCCGACGAAGGCTTCCGCGGTTTCCTTCGGCTTGTTCCAGTAACCTTTTGTGACGTTCGGTCCCTTGATACGGATTTCGCCGACCTCGCCCACCGGCAGCACCCTCTTCGGATCATCGAGCGAGACGATATCGAGCTCGATCGATGGCAGCGGCAGGCCGATCGAAGCAGGCTTGTCTGGACCTTCCGACGGATTGGCGGTGCCCGGCGAGCATGTCTCGGTCATGCCCCAGCCCGAACGCAGCGACAGCCCGGTGCGGCTGGCGAGGATCTTGGCGACCTCGACCGGCAGCGGCGCGCCTCCCGAGCCGACGTAGGCGAGCGACGACAGGTCGCGCTTCTCGAGATCGGGCAAGGCGGCGATCGCAATCCACATCGTCGGGACGCCTGGAAAGCCGGTGGCGCGCTTGACCTCGATGTCGCGCATCACCGCGTCAACATCGAAGCGCTGGTGCAGCGAGATGATATTGCCGTGCTTCAAGCCGAGCAGCAGCACCGTGGTCAGCGCGAAGATATGGAACAGCGGCAGCACGCAGATGGTGCGCTCGGTCACGCCGCCGCGCTTCTCGCGGCCCGGTGCACCCCAGACGTCGAAGATGTCGACGGCAGCTGTGAGATTGCCGTGGGTCAGCATCGCGCCCTTCGGCAGGCCGGTGGTGCCGCCGGTGTATTGCAACAGCGCGATGTCGTCGGGCGTGATCTCGGGCCAGCGCGACGGCGGCGTCGCTTCGGCAACGAACTCTCCGTAGCGCACGATGCGCTTGTCGTCGGGCAATGGCAGCACGGGGTGGCGCACATCGCCCCAGGAGGCGTCGTCGCAGACGATCAGGCGGTCGAGCAGGCCCTTCTCGAGGAACTTCAGCGCCATCGGCAGCATCATCGCGAGGTTGCTGGTCACCAGCATCCGCGCGCCGGAATCTTTCAGCTTGTGCGACAACGCGATCTCGCCGTCGAGCGGCGACAGGTGGACGATGCGCGCGCCTGCCTTCAGCGCGCCGAAGAAGTTGATCGGATGATCCGGCGTGTTGCCGATGTAGAGCGCGACCGAGGTGTCGCGGCCGTAGCCGGCACGCAGGAACGCCGCGGCTGATGTATCGACCAGCTTGCCGAGCTCGGTGAAGGTGATCGGCCTGTCACGGAATTCGAGCGCGGTGCGGGAGGCGAATTTTTCGATCGACGCATCAAGCAGCGCCTGAATGGCCCGGCCGACGATCGGCGCATCCCAGCGAACGCCGGGAGGATAGTTTTTCTCGAAGCTTTGCGTGGGCACTGTGACACCCTACTTCACTTCCGCTCGTCCCCGCGGACGTCGGCCAAACAATTGTTTGGCCTGAGGGGACCCAGCCTTTGCCCAACAACGTGCATCAGTACACGCGGCCGTTTTTTCTGCGCTCGATTCCCGCTTTCGCGGGAATCGAGCGGAGATAATGGCATCTGCTTGCCTTACCCCGCCGCCAGCGACGCAAACGTCCTGCCCTCGTCGGCGAGCTTCTTCAGAAGCGGCGCCGGCTCAAGGGACGGATCGTTGTTCTGCTTGGCATAGAACGACAGCCGCTCGACGATCTTCTTCAGGCCGACGGTGTCGGCAAAGTACATCGGACCGCCGCGATAGACCGGCCAGCCGTAGCCGTACAGCCAGACCACGTCGATGTCGCTCGGCCGCGCCGCGATCTTCTCGGCGAGGATGCGGGCGCCCTCGTTGATCATCGGGTAGGTCATGCGCTCGAGGATCTCGTCGTCGGAGACCGCGCGGCGCTTCTTGCCCATGCCGGCGAGCGTCTGGTCGATCAGCTTCTCAACCTCGGGATCGGGAATCGGCTGCCGGTTGGAGCCTTCGTACTTGTAGTAACCCTTGCCGGTCTTCTGGCCGAAGCGGCCGGATTCGCACAGTGCATCGGCAATGGGCGACTTGACGCCGCGATCTTTCCGCGAGCGCCAGCCGATATCGAGGCCGGCGAGGTCGCCCATCGCGAACGGTCCCATCGGCAGGCCGAACTTGGTCACCACGGCGTCGATCTGCTGCGGCAGCGCGCCGTCATAAAGCAGCTGGTCGGACTGCTTGCCGCGGGCCGCCAGCATGCGGTTGCCGACGAAGCCGTCGCAGTTGCCGACCACCGCCGGCACCTTGGCGATGCGGCGGGCGACCGCAACCGCAGTCGCGAGCACGTCGGGCGCGGTCTTGGCGCCGCGCACGATCTCGCACAGCTTCATGACGTTGGCCGGGCTGAAGAAGTGCATGCCAAGCACCTCCTGCGGACGCTTGGTCGACGAAGCGATCTCGTCGATGTTGAGATAGGAGGTGTTGGAGGCGAGCACGGCGCCTTGTTTTGCGATGCCGTCGAGCTTGCCGAACACGTCCTTCTTCACCGCCATGGTCTCGAACACCGCCTCGATGACGAGGTCGGCATCCCCGGCATTTTCCAGGCCGACCTTGCCGGTGATGAGAGCGACGCGCTTCGTCACGTCGTCAGCCGACATACCGCCACGCGCGGCGGTCGCTTCCCAATTGCGCTTCATCACGCCGAGGCCGCGGTTCAGCGGCTCCTCGGCCATCTCGATGATGGTGACGGGGATGCCGGCATTGGCGAACGACATCGAGATGCCGCCGCCCATGGTGCCGGCGCCGATGATGGCGACGCGCTCGACCTTGCGCGGCTTCACCTCGGCGGAGACGCCGGCGATCTTGGAAGCCTCGCGCTCGGCGAAGAAGGCGTAACGCTGGGCCTTCGATTGCTCGCCATTCATCAATTCGAGGAACTTCTTGCGCTCGAACGCCATGCCTTGGTCGAAGGTGCCCTCCAGCGTCTGGGCGACGCATTCGGCGCAGGCGAGCGGCGCGACGAGGCCGCGGTTGCGACGGTTCGCCGCAGCGGCGGCGGCGTTGAAGGCGTCGCGGTTGGCCTTGGCGGCGGCGAGCTTGGAGTTGTCATCGCGGACGCGCTTCAGCGGCCGCTTTTCCGCCAGAACCTTGCGGGCAAAGGCTTCGCCGGCCTTGGCCGGATCGCCCGTGAACAGCTCCTGGACCAGGCCGACCTGGAGGCCTTCGGTTCCATTGATCGGATCGCCTGACACGATCATCTGCACGGCCTTTTCGGGGCCGACCACGCGCGGCAGGCGCTGGGTGCCGCCGGCGCCGGGCAGGAGGCCGAGCTTCACTTCGGGCAGGCCGAGCCTGGTGTCGGCAGTGCAGATGCGGAAGTGGCAGCACAGGGTGACCTCGAGGCCGCCGCCCAGCGCGTTGCCGTGAATTGCGGCAACCACCGGCTTGGTCGAATTCTCCATCAGGTCGAGCACTTCGTGCAGGCCGGGAGGCTGCGGCGGCTTGCCGAACTCGCGAATGTCGGCCCCGGAGATGAACGAGCGGCCGGCGCAGGCGAGCACGACCGCCTTCACATTGGCGTCGCCCTTGGCCTTGGTCAGCTCATCGAACAGGCCCGCGCGCACCGAGGTCGAGAGCGCATTGACGGGCGGATTATCGATGGTCAGGATCAGAATGCCGTCGCGATTTTCGGCTTTGACGGTTTCGCTCATCTGCGGTCTCCCGGTTCTTCTTCGATGGGCGATGCGATTCCGCATCGCGAAATTTAGTTTCGCAACTTGACTTGCTGGCCTAATTTGGCAAGCGTCGCTTGTCAACGATAAGCCAATTGGTTGCGGGATGAAGCGCGTCAGGAGGAAGGTTGCGACCGACCGCAAGTTCGTCGTCGCACTTTCGAGGGGCCTCGATGTTTTGCGCGCGTTTCACCCGCGCGACGGCCTGCTCGGCAACCAGGAAATCGCCGCACGCACCAACCTGCCGAAGCCGACGGTGTCGCGGCTGACCTACACGCTGACCAAGCTCGGCTATCTCACCCAGGTGGCGCGCTTCGAAAAATATCAGCTGGCGCCGCCGGCGATGGCGATCGGCTACGCCGCGCTGGCCAATCTCGGCATCCGCGATCTCGCCGAGCCCTTCATGCGCACGCTTGCGCAGGACGCAGGCGCTGATGTCGCGATTGGCGCACGTGATCGCCTCAGCATGATCTACTTTGCCCAATCCCGCGGCAGTTCGGCGATCCGCACCGCACTCGACACCGGCGTGCGTATACCCGTTGCCACCACGGCGATGGGACGTGCCTATCTTTTCACAGTGTCGGACCACGAGCGCGCGGAACTGCTCGACCGGATCAGGGATCGCGCCGGCCAGGACTGGCTCAAGATCAAGGCCGGGATCGACCGCGCCGGCGAGGCGATGGCCAAGCATGGCTTCGTCATCTCGGCCGGCGAATGGATCGAGGACATTTACGCGGTCGGCGTCGGACTGCGTATGAACGACGGTACGGGACCCTACGCATTCAATTGCGGGGCGCCGGCCTTTAAATTTACCGAAGATCGGCTAAAGAGCGACATTGGACCGCGTCTGGTGGCGATGGTAAGGGATATTGAGGGTGTGCTAAACGGCACCTCAATCCTGGCACCAAAGCCAGCAAGAACAAGAAGATCGAGTTCAGGAGGAGGACAAGTTGCACGTGAGATCGAGGGATCTCGCCGGGCTTAGTGTGCCTGGCCACCAAGAAAACAAATATTCAACGCCTGCAACGGGGCGCCACACATGAACGGAGCCGTAGCAGCGCAGGGGGATGTCCTGCTTTCCGTTCGCGAGGTGAGCGTCGTGTTCGGCGGCATCGTCGCGCTGAACAATGTCTCGTTTGATCAGCGCCGCGGCCAGATTCTCGGATTGATCGGCCCCAACGGCGCCGGCAAGACGACCTTGTTCAATTGCCTGAGCCGCCTCTATCAGCCGAGCCAGGGCGATATCATGATGGAGGGTGAGAGCATTCTCACCCGCCCGGCGCATCGCATCTGCGACATCGGCATCGGCCGCACCTTCCAGAACGTCGCACTGTTCCCGCGCATGTCGGTGGCCGACAACATCCGTGTCGGCGCCCATCACCGCACCAGGGGTGACATCATCTCCGATGGCCTGCACCTGCCGTGGACGCGCCGTCAGGAAGCGGCCATTGACGCCGAGGTCGACGAGATCATGCACTATCTCGACCTCACCGAAGTCGCCGAAACGCTGGTCGGCGGCCTGCCGTTCGGCACCCAGAAGCGCGTCGAGCTCGGCCGGGCGCTTGCTGCGAAGCCGAAGATCCTGCTGCTCGACGAGCCGGCCGGCGGCCTGAACCACGAGGAAGTCCACGAGCTCGGCAATCTCATCACCCGCATCCGCGACGAGCGGCACATGACCGTGCTGCTGGTCGAACATCACATGGGGCTCGTGATGTCGATCGCCAATCACGTCGTTGCGCTGAACTTCGGCCGCAAGCTCGCCGAGGGCACGCCAGCGCAGGTGCAGTCCGACGCCGACGTCATCAAGGCCTATCTCGGGAGCAAGGACCAATGAGCGATTTTCTCACGGTCGCGAACCTGCGCTCCTACTACGGCCAGATCCAGGCGCTGCACGGCATCGACTTCGCGCTGGCTGAAGGCAGCGTCACCACGCTGCTTGGCGCCAATGGCGCCGGCAAGACCACGACGCTGCGCGCGATCTGCGGCATGGTTCGCTCGACCGGCAAGATCGAGTTCGATGGCCGTCAGCTGATCGGGCTATCGACCGAGGCCGTCGTCAAGCTCGGCATTGCCCACGTGCCCCAGGGCCGCGGCACGTTCACGCGTATGAATGTCGAGGAGAACCTGCAGCTCGGCGCCATCACGCGCCCCGATCGTGGTGCGATCTCCTCCGACATCGAGCGCATGTATTCGATGTTTCCGGTGCTGAAAGAACGCCGGCAGCAGCAGGCCGGCCTGCTCTCGGGCGGTGAGCAGCAGATGCTCGCGGTCGCCCGCGCGCTGATGCTGCGGCCGCGGCTATTGTTGCTCGACGAGCCGTCGTTCGGCCTCGCGCCGCTGGTGGTGCGCGAACTGTTCAAGACGCTGACCAAGATCAATCGCGAAGAGAAGACGACGATCCTGGTGGTGGAACAGAACGCGCAACTCGCCCTCGAGCTTGCCGATACCGCCTACGTGATCGAGACCGGCCAGATCGTCAAAGCCGGCCCGGCCGCCGACATCGCCAACAACGAAGACATCCGCAAATCCTATCTCGGATACTAAGGGACGAGACCATGGAACTCTTTACCAACCAGGTGCTGGCGGGAATTGCCACGGGCGCGATCTACGC
This sequence comes from uncultured Alphaproteobacteria bacterium, assembly GCA_963763485.1. Taxonomy (GTDB): domain Bacteria; phylum Pseudomonadota; class Alphaproteobacteria; order Rhizobiales; family Xanthobacteraceae; genus CAWCKS01. The sequence continues at coordinate 135,452 of CAVXOW010000008.1, forward strand.
CTGCATGGCGCTTGCCGTCGTCATGATCTACGAGGCGATCGACCACCTGAACTTTGCGCAAGGCGAAATGGCGATGTTCTCGACCTTCATCGCCTGGCAACTCCTGGAATGGGGTGTGCCGTATTGGGGCGCCTTCGTGGGATCGGTCGTGATCTCCTTCATCGGCGGCATTGCGATCGAGCGCGCGCTGTTCCGGCCGCTCGCCACCTCCTCGATCCTCGTGCAGATCGCCGGGTTCATCGCGCTGTTCTCGATCATCAACTCGAGCGCCGGCCTGATCTGGGACTTCTCGATCAAGTCATTCCCCTCGCCGTTCGGCTCGGCGCCATTTCTCGGCAGCCAGCTAATCAGTGATCACCAGGCGGGCATGTTCTTCATCACCCTGATCTTGCTTGGTCTGCTCTACTTCTTCTTCCGCTTCACCCGGATCGGCCTTGCGATGCGGGCGGCGGCAACATTGCCGGAATCGGCGCGGCTGGTCGGCATCAATGTCGGCTGGATGATCGCACTCGGCTGGGGCCTGGCCAGCGCCATCGGCGCGGTCGCCGGCATCATGATCGCACCGGTGGTGTTCCTCGAGCCGAACATGATGGCGGGCGTGCTGCTCTACGGCTTCGTCGGCGCCGTGCTCGGCGGCCTGTCGAGCCCGGCCGGCGCGGTGGCCGGCGGCTTCATGGTCGGCGTGCTGGAGAACCTCGCCGGCACCTACATCCCGGGCGTTGGCAACGAACTGAAGCTGCCGATCGCGCTCGCGATGATCGTCACCGTCCTCGTCTTCCGACCAACCGGCCTGTTCGGTCGGCCGCAAGTTCAGCGCGTTTGAGCCAGAGCGAGACTTAAATGAGCACCGTTCAAGACACCGTTCAAAGCCCCGCAGTCGCTGCAGCGCGCGCGGAAACGCGCAAAGCGCTGAACATCTCGCGTGCAGCGAGCCTGGTGGCACTGGCCCTGATGATTGCGGCGCCGATGTTCGTGCGCAACTTCGTCGTGTTCCAGTTCACGATGATCATCATCTACGGCATCGCGATCATGTCGCTGAACATCCTGACCGGCGCGAGCGGCCAGTTCTCGCTCGGCCACAGCGCATTCTTCGCGGTCGGCGCCTACACCACCGCGATCCTGATGGAACATGGCGACGTGAACTACATCCTGACGTTGCCGTTCGCCGGCGCCGTCTGCTTCGTCTTCGGCTTCCTGTTCGGGTTGCCGGCGCTCAGGCTGTCGGGTGTCTACCTCGCGCTCGCCACCTTCTCGCTCGCGATCGCGATGCCACAGCTGTTGAAGCTCGGCACCTTCGAGTACTGGACCGGTGGCGTGCAGGGCCTTGTCGTTACCAAGCCGGACGCGCCGTTCGGGCTGAAGATCAACCAGGACGTCTGGCTCTACTACGTGACCCTCGGCGTCGCCCTCGTCATGTACATCCTCTCGGTCAACCTTCTGAACTCGCGCACCGGGCGGGCGATGATGGCGATCCGTGACAACCAGATCGCGGCGTCCTCGATGGGCGTCAACCTCGCGCTCTACAAGACGCTGTCGTTCGGCATCTCGGCGGGCATGACCGGTGTCGCCGGAGGCCTCGGCGCCATCGTGGTCGCATTCGTCGCGCCCGACGGCTACTCGATCACGTTTGCAAACCAGCTGTTCCTCGGCATGGTGATCGGCGGCGTCGGCTGGCTGCCGGGGTCGCTGGCTGGCGGAGCTTTCATCGTGCTGGTGCCGAACATGGCCGAAAGCATTTCAAAGGGACTGTCCGGCGCGGTGTTCGGCGTCTTCATCATCGCGGTGATCTTCCTGTTCCCGAACGGCGCGCGGCAAGCCGCCTACCTCGGGGCATACTGGATTCGGCGTCTGATGGGCGGCGGCAAGTAGCCGCCGCCACGCAGCCGCCGGAGCTTGAAGCAAAGCTAACCACAAGAAACGCAACCAGACCGCTAACCGTCCGAGCCAACGGACCAAAGGCGGCACAGCAAAGAGAGGTCCAACAGAACGTCGAGGAGACACCATGAACGCCATGCTGAAACGGTCGCATCTTGCGACACTCTCGGCTGCCACGCTCGCACTTGCCCTGACCGGTGGCAGCGCGCTCGCACAGAAGAAATACGATACCGGCGCGACCGACACCGAAATCAAGATCGGTCATACCATCGCCTATAGCGGCCCCGCGTCGGCCTACGGCGTGATCGGCAAGGCGATCGACGCCTACTTCAACAAGATCAATAGCGAAGGCGGCATCAACGGCCGCAAGATCAAGTTCATTTCCTATGACGACGGCTACTCGCCACCGAAGACCGTGGAGCAGATCCGCAAGCTGGTCGAGGGCGACGAGGTGCTGTTCACGTTCAATACGCTCGGCACGCCGCCGAACAGTGCAATCCAAGGCTACCTGAACAAGAAGGGTGTGCCGCAGCTGTTCGTCGCGACCGGCGCGACCAAGTGGGGCGATCCGCAACACTTCCCGTGGACGATGGGCTTCCAGCCGACCTACCAGACCGAGGGCCACATCTACGCGAAGTACATTTTGCAGAACAAGCCTAACGGCAAGATCGCGATCTTCTACCAGAACGACGACTACGGTAAGGACTACGTCAAGGGCCTGAAAGACGGTCTCGGCGCCAAGGCCGCATCGATGATCGTCGCCGAAGAAAGCTACGAAGTGTCCGAGCCGAGCATCGACTCCCACATCGTCAAGCTGAAATCGACCGGCGCCGATATCTTCTACGATGTTACCACGCCGAAGTTTGCCGCCCAGGCCATCAAGAAGATCCATGAGCTCGAGTGGCAGCCGCTGCATATCCTGAACAACGTTGCCGCGTCGGTCGGCGCGACGATGAAGCCGGCCGGGTTTGATAATTCACAGGGCATCATCTCCTCGGCCTACCTGATGGATCCGACTGATCCGCAGTGGAAGGACAACGCAGGCATGAAGGAATGGGTCGCCTTCATGGACAAATGGAATGCGACAGCCGACAAGACCGACGCGGGTAATCTTTATGGCTACACGGTCGTGCGGACCCTGGTAAAGGTGCTGCAGCAGTGCGGCGACGACCTGACCCGCGCCAACATCATGAAGCAAGCTGCGAGCCTCAAGGACTTCGAGCCGGGCACGACACTGCCGGGGATCAAGGTCAACACCTCGCCGACGGACTTCTATCCGATCGAGCAGGAGCAGCTGACACGCTTCAAGGGTGAGACCTGGGAACTGTTCGGCCCGGTCCTGAGCGGCGACGTCGCCGGCTGATTGTCACAGACACGCCTGTCACGAAGGGACCTCCGCGGCTTTGTCGCGGAGGTTTTTTCTGCGCTGCAAATTCGCTCGCAGTCACGGTCTTTTTTGGATCGCAGCGTCTCGCCTGCTTTACAGCGGACATCGGCGGTAGTTTAGTACGCATCACAATGTAACGCGAAGAGGATTGCGCAAAATCCCTGCAACCCGCCACGGCCAGAGGGAGATTGCCCATGCAACGCAAGTCCATTTCACCTGCTGCTGCCTTCCTGACGACAGCACTTCTTGGTGTCGCGCTCGCGACGACAGCCGCGAACGCGCAGAAAAAATACGACACCGGTGCAAGCGATACCGAGATCAAGATCGGCAACCTGATGCCGTATAGCGGGCCGGCGTCGCCCTACAGCGTGATCGGCAAGTTCGAGGCGGCCTACTTCAACAAAGTCAATTCCGACGGCGGCATCAACGGCCGCAAGATCAACTTCATCACCTATGACGACGCCTACTCGCCGCCAAAGTCGGTTGAGCAAGCGCGCAAGCTGGTGGAAGGCGACGAGGTCCTGCTCATCTTCAACTCGCTCGGCACCCCGCCGAACTCCGCGATCCAGAGCTTCATGAACAAGAAGGGCGTGCCGCAGCTGTTTGTCGCGACCGGCGCAACCAAGTGGGGCGATCCCGAGCACTTCCCGTGGACGATGGGCTGGCAGCCTTCCTATCAATCCGAAGCGCGCATCTACGCGAAGTATCTCCTGAAGGAACGGCCGGGCGCCAAGATCGCGGTCCTCTACCAGAATGACGACTACGGCAAGGATTACCTGAAAGGATTGCAGGACGGCCTTGGCGCCAAGGCGGCCTCGATGATCGTTGCCGAGGAGAGCTACGAGGTCTCCGAACCCACGATCGACTCCCACATCGTCAAGCTCAGGGCGACCGGCGCGGATGTCTTTTTCGATGCCACCGGTGCCAAGTTCGCGGCTCAGTCGATCAAGAAGATGGCCGAGATCAACTGGAAGCCGCTGCATATTCTGAACAGCGTTTCGACCTCGATCGGCGCCGTGATCAAGCCGGCCGGTCTTGACGCCGCGCAGGGCATCATTTCGGCGTCCTATGTGATGGACGCGACCGACCCGCAGTGGAAGGACAACCCCGGCATGAAGGAGTGGGTCGCCTTCATGGACAAGTACTATCCGAGCGGCGACAAGGCCGACTCGTTCAACGTCTATGCCTACAATGTGGCGCGGACGCTGGTGCAGGTGCTGAAGCAGTGCGGCGACAATCTCACTCGCGAGAATGTCATGAAGCAGGCTGCGAACCTGAAGGAGTTCGAGCCGGGCACGCTATTGCCGGGCATCAAGCTCAATACGTCGCCGACCGACTTCTATCCGATCGAGCAGCTGCAACTGATGAAATTCCAGGGGGAGACCTGGACGCTGTTCGGCCCCGTGATCAGCGGCGAGATCGGCGGCTGACTTTCATAGCCAAACTGTAGCGATTGAAATCTCCGCGATCTCGTCGCGGAGATTTTCTTTCGCACGTCGGCAGCCAGGAGCCGCTTGGGTCAACCTTGTTGTCTTTACGGCCGGCCGAGCCGGTAGTTCAGCGCGCGGCACTGGAACGCAGCCCTCTCGCATCGGCGCAGAGCTGTGCCCGGACGTCCTGACGCGCATGTTTCTACTGGTACAGCCGGAGTCGACGACTCCGGACCATGCGCTCACAACATGAAGAGGTTCGCAAAGAATCCCCTGAAACCCCACAACGGCCACAGGGAGAATTCGGAATGCGCAATGACCTTCATCTGCGATCGACGATGCTTTCGGCGGCGCTCCTGGGCATCGCGCTGGTCGCGACACCGGCCAGTGCCCAGAAAAAATACGACACCGGCGCGACCGACACCGAAATCAAGATCGGCAACACCATCGCCTACAGCGGACCGGCGTCCAGTTACGGCGTGATCGCCAAGGCGGAAGCCGCTTATTTCAACAAGATCAACGCCGAAGGCGGCATCAACGGCCGCAGGATCAACTTCATCTCCTATGACGACGCCTACTCTCCGCCAAAGACGGTGGAGCAGATCCGCAAGCTGGTAGAAGGCGATGAGGTGCTGTTCACGTTCAACACGCTCGGCACGCCCCCCAACACGGCGATCCAGGGCTACATGAACAAGAAGGGCGTGCCGCAGCTGTTCGTCGGCACCGGCGCTACCAAGTGGGGCGATCCCGAGCACTTCCCCTGGACCATGGGCTGGCAGCCGACCTACCAGGCCGAAGGGCGTATCTACGCGAAATACATCCTGCAGAACGTGCAGAATCCAAAGATCGCAATCATGTACCAGAACGACGACTACGGTAAGGACTACGTCAAGGGCCTCAAGGACGGCCTGGGCGACAATGCCAAGTCGTTGATCGTCGCGGAGGAACTCTACGAGACTTCAGAGCCGACCATCGACAGCCACATCGTCAAGCTGCAGGCATCGGGCGCCAACGTGTTCTTCGATGTCTCCATCGCCAAGTTCTCGGCGCAGGCGATCAAGAAGGTCCACGAGCTCGGCTGGAAGCCGCTGCATATCCTGAATGGTGTCTCGACCTCGATCGGCGCGGTGATGAAGCCGGCCGGCCTCGACGCCTCGCAAGGTGTCGTCTCGTCCGCGTATCTGATGGATCCAACCGACCCGCAGTGGAAGGACAACGCAGGCATGAAGGAGTGGGGCGCCTTCATGGACAAGTGGAATCCCAGCGCCGACAAGACCGACGCTTTCAACGTCTATGGCTACAACCTGGCACGGACGATGGTGCAGGTCTTGAAGCAATGCGGTGACAACCTGACCCGCGCCAACGTCATGAAGCAGGCGGCGAACTTGAAAAACTTCGATTCGGGGACGCTGCTGCCAGGCATCAAGGTCAACACCGGCCCGACCGACTTCTATCCGATCGAGCAGGAGCAGTTGATGAAGTTCGAAGGTGAGACCTGGAAGCTGTTCGGACCGGTGCTCAGCGGCGAAGCCTCCGGCTGATCGCCTCCCGGACATTCCCTGCAGCACTGCATGAACCTCCGCGATGCCCTCGCGGAGGTTCATCCTTGCGCTGCGGCTAAGGACGACGGCGCTGCAACATTTCGGTCAGCCTTGCTGGCCTTTACAGGCGACAAGAACCGGTCATTCAATGCGCGCGCAACAACATCAAGAGGTTCGCGAAGAATCCCCGACAGTGACCACGGCCACCAAGGGAGCAACGAAATGCGAAGCAAGTTTCAACTGTCTGCGAATGTCCTTGTCACGGCGCTCGGCGTTGCGCTGCTGGCAAGCCCGGCGAGCGCCCAGAAGAAATACGACACCGGCGCCACCGACACCGAGATCAAGGTCGGCAACACGATGCCCTACAGCGGACCGGCGTCCGCCTATGGCCCGATCGGCAAGGTCGAAGCCGCCTACTTCAACAAGATCAATGCCGAGGGCGGCATCAACGGCCGCAAGATCAACTTCATCACCTATGATGATGCTTACAGCCCGCCAAAGGCGGTCGAGCAGGTGCGCAAGCTGGTCGAGGGCGACGAAGTACTCCTCTTGTTCAACACGCTCGGCACACCCTCCAACACGGCAATCCAGCCCTATTTGAACAAGAAGGCTGTGCCGCAGCTGTTCGTCGCGACCGGCGCCACCAAGTGGGGCGATCCGCAGCACTTCCCGTGGACGATGGGCTGGGCCCCGACCTACCAGTCGGAAGCACGCATCTATGCGAAATACCTGCTCGAGAACAAGCCGGATGCCAAGATCGCGATCATGTATCAGAACGACGACTACGGCAAAGACTACCTGAAGGGATTCAAAGATGGCCTCGGCGACAAGGCCGCCAAGATGATCATCGCCGAAGAGAGCTATGAAGTTGCAGAACCGACTATCGACGGCCACGTCGTCAGGTTGCAGTCATCCGGCGCCAACGTGTTCTTCAACGTCGCGACACCCAAATTTGCAGCGCAGGCGATCAAGAAGGTGGCCGAGCTCGGCTGGAAGCCGCTGCACATCATGAACAGCGTCGCCGGTTCGATCGGAGGAACCCTACGACCTGCCGGGCTCGACATCAGCAAGGATATCATCTCGGCAACCTACGGCATGGACTCGACCGATCCTCAATGGAAGGACAATCCGGCCATGAAGGAATGGGTCGCCTTCATGGACAAGTGGAATCCGAGCGCCGACAAGACCGACGCCACCAACTCCTATGGCTATAACGTCGCGCGCACGCTGGTGCAGGTGCTCAAGCAATGCGGCGATAATCTCACCCGCGAGAACATCATGAAGCAGGCGGCGAACCTGCATGATTTCGAGCCGGGCACGTTGCTGCCGGGTATCAAGATCAACACCTCGCCGACGGACTTCTATCCGATCGAGCAACTGCAACTGCAGCGGTTCAATGGGCAGACCTGGGAGCGGTTCGGGCCTATCATGAGCGGCGAAATTTCCGGCTGATTTGCCGGGACGATCAGGACCTCGACGAACCTTACCGCGGCCTCCGGGCCGCGGGCTTTTTCGGGAGACGCTCGGCTACCTTTCAGGGAATGCCGCGCCCCGACCGGCCTCAAGCCCGGCTTTACAGACGCTTGCCCTGTGAGTTCTACTGCCCTCCGCGAGACGCCGAAGACGGCGGGAAACAGTGGAGGACCAAGTATGACCATCAATTCTCCGGCGCGCGTCGCGGCTCTGTCCGCGGCGTTGGTGGGGCTGGCGATCGCAGCGGCTCCTGCCAGCGCGCAGAAGAAATATGACACCGGGGCGACCGATACCGAGATCAAGATCGGCAACATCATGCCGTACTCGGGACCAGCGTCGGCCTACGGTGTGATCGGCAAGACCGAGGCCGCCTACTTCAACAAGATCAACACAGAGGGCGGGATCAACGGCCGCAAGATCTTCTTCATCACCTATGACGACTCGTCGAGCCCGCCGAAGACTGTCGAGCAAGCCCGCAAACTCGTCGAGGGCGACGAGGTGTTCCTGATTTTCAATTCGCTTGGCACCGCCGCCAACTCGGCGATCCAGAAATACATGAACCAGAAAAAAGTGCCGCAACTGTTCGTTGCGACCGGCGCGACCAAGTGGGGCGATCCGAAGAATTTCCCATGGACCATGGGCTGGCAGCCCAACTACCAGACCGAGGGTCGCATCTACGCAAGATATATCCTCGACACCAAGCCGGACGGCAAGATCGCCGTGCTCTACCAGAATGACGACTACGGCAAGGACTTGCTCAAGGGCCTGACGGACGGCCTCGGCGCCAAGGCAAACATGATCGTTGCAAAGGAGCCGTACGAGCTGACCGATCCGACGATCGACAATCACGTCGTCAGCCTCAAGACGAGTGGCGCCGATATCTACGTCGACATCACCACACCGAAATTTGCCGCCCAGAGCCTCCGCAAAGTCAAAGAGCTCGGCTGGACGCCGCTGCATATCCTCAACAATGTCGCGTCCTCGATCGGCGGCGTGATCAAACCTGCCGGCTACGATACCGCGCAGGGCATCATCTCCGTCACCTACGGCAAGGACGTCACCGATCCGCAATGGAAGGATGATCCGGGCGTCAAGGATTACGACGCGTTCATTCAGAAGTGGTACCCCGACGCCAACCGCATCGACGGCAGCGTCGGCTACGGCATGATGCTGGCGCAGACGCTGGTGCAGGTGCTCAAGCAGTGCGGCGACGATCTGACGCGCGAGAACGTCATGAAGCAGGCCGCCAACCTGAAGGACTTCGAGCTCGGCCTCTTGCTGCCGGGTATCAAGATCAACACCTCGCCGACCGACTTCTATCCGATCGAGCAGGAGCAGCTGCAGAAGTTCCAGGGCGAGACCTGGGTCCGGTTCGGCCAGATCATTGCGGGTGAAGTTCGCGACTAGATTGAGCATGATCTTTTCGGAAAACCGGTATCCACCCCCGATCAAGTCGAGGGCATGCTTTTCTGGATCATGCTCTGGCTTGCCGAAAACTGATTGACGGAACCCGCAACTGCATTTGGTTCGCAACAAGGCTCTTCGCGCCCGCGCGGGGAGCCTTGTTTATTCTGCGTCACGCTGACGCATTTCATAACACCTGCGTTTTGCATCAGGGCGCCCTGAAAAAATGACGCTACTGCGCATGCGTTCTGCGGGGCAAAGCAGCGCCAAGGCGTGGTCACGAACGACCAGCCTCAACGATCATTTGAAGCGAAGAAGGAAACTCATGGGCTTTCGTCTGAACCTCGTCGGCCTTTCTGCTGCCGCCCTGCTGGCGACCAGCAGCGCTGCGTTGGCGCAAAAAACCTACGACACCGGTGCAACCGATACCGAGATCAAGATCGGCAACATCATGCCGTATTCCGGCCCAGCGTCCGCCTATGGCGTGATCGGCAAGGCCGAAGCGGCCTACTTCAACAAGGTCAATGAGGAAGGCGGCATCAACGGCCGCAAGATCAACTTCATCTCCTATGACGACGCCTACTCGCCGCCGAAGGCGGTCGAGCAGGTGCGCAAGCTGGTCGAAGGCGACGAGGTGCTGCTGGTCTTCAATTCGCTCGGCACGCCGTCCAACACCGCGATCCAGAAATACCTCAACAGCAAGAAGGTGCCGCAGCTGTTCGTGGCCACCGGCGCCACCAAGTGGGGCGACCCAAAGAACTTCCCATGGACCATGGGCTGGCAGCCGACCTATCAGAGCGAGTCGCGCATCTATGCGAAGTACCTGTTGCAGAACAAGCCGGACGCCAAGATCGCGGTGATCTACCAGAACGACGACTACGGCAAGGACTACCTCAAGGGCTTGAAGGACGGGCTCGGGCCGAAGGCCGCGAGCATGATCGTCGCCGAGGAAAGCTACGAGGTCTCGGAGCCGACCATCGACTCCCACATCGTCAAGCTGAAATCGAGCAATGCCGACGTCCTGTTCACGTTCGCAACGCCGAAATTCGCCGCGCAGACCATCAAGAAGCTTGGCGAGATCGGCTGGAAGCCGACGCACTTCCTGAACAACGTTTCGGCCTCGGTCGGCAGCGTGATCAAGCCGGCCGGCATGGACAACGCGCAGGGCATCATCTCCGCATCCTATGGGATGGATCCCACCGACGGGCAGTGGAAGGACAATGCCGGCATGAAGGAATGGGTCGCCTTCATGGACAAGTACAACGCAAGCGCCGACAAGACCGACGCCGGCAACCTCTACGGCTATGCCGTCGCGCGCACCCTGGTTCAGGTGCTGAAGCAGAGTGGCGACAATCTCACCCGCGAGAACGTCATGAAGCAGGCTGCGAGTCTGAAGGATTTTGAGACTGGCACACTGCTGCCGGGGATCAAGATCAATACCTCGGCGACCGACTTCTACCCGATCGAGCAGCTGAAGTTGCAGCGCTTCAAGGGCGAGACCTGGGAGCTGTTCGGCGACGTCATGAGCGGCGAGATCAGGGACTGATCAACGACGCCGATTGCGGTCCCGGCTGACACCGGGACCGCGCGACTAGAGACTGACCCTCCACGGCAACACCGTGGAGGGTTTTTTTGTTGCCGGCGTTGTTCGACTTTGATCGCGTTGCGTTGATGCCATAATGTGCGCGTGAGACGAGGGGCTGAGGGTTCCATGCGCGGTGCCGGCATCCAGACAGGACGGTGGTTTGGCAATGCTGGCGCCTGACATCTCCTCCGCCGGACATGTCGTACTGACGGGCCGTTCGGACAAGAGCGATCCCGCAGACGCGCTCCGCGAGGCGCTACGCGCGATCGCAGAGCAATTGGCCAAGGCCGGCGCCGGCCCGCATCACCTGACGCAAATGATCTGGGCGACGGCGGACGTTGCGGCGTTCCATCCGTCGCGCCGCGCCATCGATACCAGCTACCGCGAGGTGTTCGCCGGCTTTCGCCCAAAGCTGTTGCTGACCCGCACGAGCGTCCCGGGGCTCGTCGTCACGGCCCATGTGGCTCCGCCCGGGCCTCCCGATCCACATCCAATCTGGCGGACCTATTCGGCGCAACAGCTCGCGCAGCAGTACAGCCCGCGATCGCAGGTTCCGGACGTCATCGCGGTGTTTGAGCAATGGACCAGGGACGGCACGGCGTTTCGCCGGGACCATCATGGCCTCGACCTTGCCTACGGCCGCGAAGCCGCTGCCCGCCTTGATCTCTACCGACCGGCCGGAGGCGCTCGACAGCCACTCTGGGTCTACATTCACGGCGGCTACTGGCAGGCCATCACCAAGGAGCAGAACGCGCAGTTTGCCGCGGGGCTGGTGCGCTCGGGCTTCGCCGTCGCCAATCTGGATTACAGCTATTGTCCCGAGACGCCGCTACCGCAGATCGTTGCACAAATCCGCACCGCGCTGAAATTTCTGCGCCGCGAGGCTGACAACCTCGGCGTCGACGCCTCGCGCCTGCACCTGATCGGCCATTCCGCCGGCGCCCATCTGGCCGCGATGCTGGCCGCGGATCCGGACTCGCCGCCGATCGCCTCGGCGCTGTTGATCTCCGGCGTGTTCGAGTTGAAACCGCTGGCGCTATTGCCGATGGGAGCGATCCTCGGCCTTACCGATCCGGCCGTCGTCCGGCGCAACTCGCCGATCAATTTTCGCCCGCGACCCGGCTGTCGCGTCGGACTCGCGCTCGGCGCGCGCGAAAGCGACGAGTTCAAGCGGCAGAGCGCGGACCTCGCCGCGACCTGGCGAACCGATCCGCCGCTGATCGTCGCCGAGCGGACCCATTTCGACATCCTCGATGGGTTGATCGAAGGCGACCTGCTGCAGCTTGCGCTGAAGCTCGCGAAATGACGATCGCTGCGATGGCCGACGATAAACGCAAGCTGCTGCGCCGGATCTTCGATGCCGCCGTGGCGCGTGCCCATCCGGCCCGCATGCTGGCAAAGCACCTGCCGCCGCCGCCGCCAGTAGGCCGCGTCATCTGCCTCGCCGCCGGCAAGGCCGCCGGCGCCATGGCTCAAGCGGCCGAGCACCATTATCTCGACCGGCTCGGCTTACCGCCGGAGCGCCTGGTCGGCATCGCGACGACACGGCACGGCCACGGCGTTCCGACCCGGCGCATCCGCGTGGTCGAGGCCGGCCACCCCGTACCTGATCAGGCGGGCCTGCAGGGCGCCGAGGATACGCTCAAGCTTGCCGCAACGGCGACGAAGGAAGATCTCGTGCTTGCCTTGCTGTCCGGGGGCGGCTCCGCGAACTGGATTGCGCCGGCCGACGGCATCACCTTCGCGCAGAAACAGGATGTCACGCGGCAGTTGTTGCGCTCGGGCGCGCCGATCTCCGCCGTCAATGCCGTGCGCAAGCATTTGTCGCGCATCAAGGGTGGCCGGCTGGCGCGCGCCGCGGCACCCGCGCGCATCGTGACGCTCGCGATCTCCGACGTGCCGCATGACGATCCGGCAGTGATCGCCTCGGGCCCGACGGTGCCCGATGCGTCGACGCTGGCCGATGCCCGCGCCATCGTCGCGCACTATGGCCTCAAACTCGACGACGCGGTGCGGCGGGCGCTCGATGATCCCGCGAACGAGAGTTGCAAGCCGAATGATCCGGCCTTCGCCAATGCGACTTTTGAGCTGATCGCACGGCCACGCGACGCGCTGGATGCGGCGATCGCGGCGACGCGGGCTGCAGGCTACGACACGCTCGATCTCGGCAGCGAGGTCGAGGGCGAAGCACGCGAGGTCGCGGCCGCCCACGCCGCGCTCGCGCGGGACGCCCGCGCTGCCGGGCGGCGGATTGCGATCCTTTCCGGCGGTGAGTTGACGGTCACTATCAAAGGAACAGGCCGTGGCGGGCCGAACCAGGAATATGCGCTGGCGCTGCTGGAAGCGCTCGGCGCGATGGACGGGATTGCGGCGCTCGCTGCCGACACCGACGGCGCCGATGGCGGCGCGGGGTCGGCGACCGATCCCGCCGGCGCCTTCGTCGATGCACACGCGGCGACGCGTGCCAGAACGCTCGGGCTGCGCCCGGCGGATTTCATCGCCAACAACGATGCGACCGGTTTTTTCGAAAAGACCGGGGACTTGCTGGTGACCGGCCCGACGCTCACCAACGTCAACGATGTGCGGATCCTGCTGATCGACCCCTAAAACTCCTGCGCAATCTTGGCCAGAATTCGCAGCAGTGCGGCACGATCGGACGCACCAAGCAGCGCGCTCAGCCGCGCCTCATGCTTTGCAGCAATGATCCTTCGCGCCCGCGCCAGCGCCGCTCGGCCCTTCTCGGTCAATGACAGCACATGCGAGCGGCGATCGGTCGCCGAGCGGGTCCGAATGCAGAGGCTGCGGGATTCGAGCCCGTCCAGCATCGCGACGAAATTCGGCCGGAGGATACCGAGCGCACCGGCGACCTCGGTCTGGTTGCGACCGGGATTGTTTTCGAGCAGCAACAGCACGGAAAACTGCGCCGGGGTCAGCTGCAACGGGGCGACGCATTTGAGGAAATCCTCGTACAACTTCAGCTGCGCCCGCTTCAGCGCGTAACCAAGCAAGTCCGACAACTCGCCAAGGTCGAGCGGCGCCGCCGCCCCCTCCTCCACAATCGCGCTTCGCGCCGCCCGCGCTGCCGCAACTTTCGCCATCTGCTCCTCGTGAGACCTGCATTTTGCCTGCGCATGTCCGGTTCGGAAAACCGGCATCCGCCCCGATCAAGTCGAAGGCAGGCTTTTCCGGGACATGTGCCGACTTGAGGTTATAGTCGCTAATTGTTATTGGCCATATCAATCATCGGCACAGCGCGCCTCGGCGCGTTGAAAGCCGGTACGGCACCCGCCACAATGATGCGGGACGGGCCAAAAGGCCTGCGGGGGGACCGGCTTGGATTCGACGATATTCCTGTTTTTGTTGCAGGACGGGATCACCAACGGCGCGATCTATGCGCTGCTCGGGCTCGCGACGGTGCTGGTGTTCGCGGTCACCCGCGTCATTCTGATTCCGCAGGGCGATTTCGTGACCTTCGGTGCGCTGACCTACGCGGCGCTGGCCACCGGTAAGCTGCCCGGCACGGTCGGACTCGTCGTGCTGATGGGCGTTGCAGCCTTCGGTTTCGAATTGTTGTCGATGCGACGGACTTTCGGCGCACGCCGGCTGTTGCGCGCGTTCGGCCTCTTCGTCGCGCTGCCGCTTGCGATCGCCGCCATTGCGATGGTGCTCGCGCCGCGCCGCTACGGCATCGCCGTTGACGTGCTGCTCACGATCATGATCGTGGCGCCGCTCGGGCCTTACCTCTACCGCATCGCATTCCAGCCGATGGCTCAGGCTTCAGTGCTGACGCTGCTGATCGCATCGGTCGGCGCGCATTTGGCGCTGCTCGGCTACAGCCTGATCGTGTTCGGCGCCGAGGGCCTTCGCGGTCCGGAGTTGTCGAACCTGTCCGCCTCGCTTGGGCCACTGACCATCACCGGGCAAAGCCTCAGCGTGTACGCCGTGACAATCGTCCTGATGATCGCGTTACGGCTGTTCTTCGGACGCACGCTGTACGGCAAGGCGCTGCGCGCCACCGCAGTCAATCGCATCGGCGCACGGCTTGTCGGCATCCGCACTTCGCTGTCCGGGCAGATTGCGTTCCTGCTCGCCGCCGCAATCGGCGCGATTTCGGGCGTGCTGCTCGCGCCGATCACGACGACCTACTACGACACCGGCTTCCTGATCGGGCTCAAAGGCTTTGTCGCGGCGATCATCGGCGGGCTTGCGAGCTATCCGGTGACGGCGCTGGCGGCGCTGGTGGTCGGTTTCGTCGAGGCGCTGTCGTCGTTCTACGCCAGCAACTACAAGGAAGTGATCGTCTTCACCTTGATCGTGCCGGTGCTGATGGCGCGCTCGCTCGCTTCGCCTGCCGTTGAAGACGAGCCGGACTGATCGTGATGGCATCGACGGTCCGCATCCTGATCTTCGCCCTGGCGATGGCCGTATTCCCGCTGATCCCGGGCCTGCCGCGGTTCTGGATCGTGCTCGCCGACAACGTCGGGCTGGCAGCGCTTGTCGCGATGGGGCTCGTGCTGCTCACCGGAGTCGGCGGGCTGACGTCGTTCGGCCAGGCGGCGTTCTGCGGCTTCGGCGCCTACACGACGGCACTGCTGACCACCTCCTACGGGCTATCGCCCTGGCTGACACTGCCGCTGTCGCTCATCATCAGCGGCGGCTTCGCGGTGCTGCTCGGGCTGATCACCGTCAGGCTCTCCGGCCACTACCTGCCGCTCGGCACCATCGCCTGGGGGCTCAGCCTCTACTACGTCTTCGGCAAGATCGCGCTGCTCGGCCGCAATGACGGCATCTCCTCGATCCCGCCGCTCGCGATCGGCAGTTTCCAGCTGCTCGACATCGGCCGCATCTACTACGCGATCTGGGTCGCAGTGTTCGTCGCCGCAATCCTGACGCTCAACCTGCTGGACTCGCGCACCGGGCGCGCGATCCGCGCGCTGCGGCGCGGCCATGTCGCTGCCGAAGCGTTCGGCGTTTCGACCGCACGCGCAAAACTGTTCGTCTTCATCTATGCGGCGGTGCTCGCCGGCCTGTCCGGCTGGCTCTACGCCCACTTTCAGCGCGCGGTAAATCCGACGCCGTTCGGGATCGATGCCGGCATCGAGTATCTGTTCATCGCGGTGGTCGGCGGCGCCGGTCACGTCTGGGGCGCGGTGCTGGGCGCGGCGATCGTCACAGTCCTGAAATACGTGCTGCAGGACACGCTGCCGGCGCTGTTCCAGACCCATCTGCAGCTCGAGACCATCGTGTTCGGCATGCTGCTGGTGCTGTTGCTGCAGGTCGCGCCATCGGGCGTATGGCCGCGGCTGGCGGCGCTTGTGCCGACGAAGCGCCGGGCGCGCGATGGCGCCGGCGGTGGGCTGCCACGGCGCGACAAGCGCGGCGACGTGCGCACGCTGCTTGCGGTGCGTAACGTGACCAAGCGCTTCGGCGGTCTCGTCGCCGTCAATGACGTCAGCTTCGATGTCATGGCGGGACAAATTCTGGCGCTGATCGGCCCGAACGGCGCGGGAAAAAGTACGACCTTCAACATGATCTCGGGCGTGCTGAAGGCGACATCAGGCACCATCACGTTCGACGGCAAGCGCATCGACGACTTGACGCCGCAGGCGATCGCGCGGCTCGGCGTCGCGCGCACGTTCCAGCACGTGAAGCTCGTGCCCGACATGAGCGTCGAGGAGAACGTCGCCCTTGGCGCGTATCTGCGCGGCCATTCGGGCGCGCTCGCCAGCATGCTTCGTCTCGATCGCGCCGATGAGGCCGCGCTGCTCACGGAGGCGCGGAGACAGCTCGCACGGGTCGGTCTGTTGGACTCGGCGCACCTGCCTGCGGCCAGCCTGCCGCTCGGACAACAGCGCCTGGTCGAGATCGCGCGCGCGCTCGCCAACGATCCGATCCTGCTGCTGCTCGACGAGCCGGCGGCGGGCCTGCGCCATCGCGAGAAGACCGAGCTTGCCGAGCTGCTGCGCAAGCTGCGCGACGAAGGCGTCACCGTGGTGCTGGTCGAGCACGACATGGGTTTCGTCATGGATATCGCCGAGCGCATCGTCGTGCTCGACTTCGGCACCAAAATCGCCGAGGGCACGGCGGATCAGGTGCGGACCAATCCGGCCGTGATCGCGGCCTATCTCGGGGTTGCCGCATGAGCGCGCGCCTGCTCGATATCAGCGATGCCGCGATCGCTTACGGCAAGGTCGAGGCGGTGCGCTCGGCGTCGCTGCATGTCGAGCAGGGAGAGATCGTCGCCATCATCGGCGCCAACGGTGCCGGCAAGACCACGTTGCTGAACGCGATCATCGGCATCCTCCCAGCGAACGGTCGCTTTCGCGTGGCCGACCAGAATATCGCGGCGCTCGAAATCGAGGATCGCGTCGCGCTCGGACTGACGCTGGTGCCGGAGCGGCGCGAGCTGTTCGGTGCGATGCCGGTCGAGGACAATTTGCTGCTCGGCGCATTCCGCCTCGGCCAAAAGGCCGCCGGCGCGAACATCGAGCGCGTCTACACGCTGTTTCCGCGCCTGAAGGAGCGGCGGCAGCAACTCGCGGCGACGCTGTCGGGCGGCGAGCAGCAGATGCTCGCGATCGGCCGCGCGTTGATGGGCGCGCCAAAACTGTTGATGCTGGACGAGCCGAGCCTCGGGCTCGCGCCGTTGATCGTCGCTGATATCTTCAAGATCATCGGCGAACTGAAGCAATCCGGCGTGTCGATCCTCTTGGTCGAGCAAAATGCGCGGGCGGCGCTGAAGATCGCCGACCGCGCTTACGTGATGGAGCTCGGCAGCTTCGTGCTCGATGGCGAGGCCAGCGCGATTGCGGCTGATCCCCGCGTGATCGCGAGCTATCTCGGCTTGCCGGCCCACTGACCACCGGCGCCGCGCAACGCGTTGTTTTCAAACGCGTTCGCGGGCTTTTTGGTGGGGTTTTCGCACTAGCAGTTGAGGTATCTAAATACCTCTATGCTACTTGATCACCTCGAACTTGCCGTCTTTCACGGTGAGCAGGATGCGGGCGCGGTCGTCGACGCCGTAGCGGTCCTTCTCGGTGAAGTTATAGACGCCCTGGCTCGCGGCCAGATCCTTTTCGCTCAGCAGCGCCTGGCGGATCGCCTCGCGAAATTCCTTGGTGCCGGGCTTCGCCGTCTTCAACGCCACCGGCACGATGCGCTTCAGGATCTCGAAGGCATCGTAGGGGTGTGCGGCAAACTGGCTGCGGCTCTGCGGGCCATATTTGCCTTCGTAGGCCTTGACCAGCGCGAGGCCGGGCTTCTTGGTGAGTGCGCTGTCGTCCTGCCCTTCCGGCGCAATCGCCGGACCTGACGCCATGATGACGCCTTCAGCCGATTTGCCGGCGATACGGATGAAGTCGTAACTCACCGCGCCGTGGGTCTGGTAGATCGGACCGGCGTAGCCGCGCTCGCGCAAGCCGAGCTGCGGCAGCGCGGCGGCGGTCCCCGAGCCGGACACCAGCACCGCGTCGGGCTTGGCCGAGACCAGTTTCAACACCTGGCCCACCACCGACGTGTCGGCCCTGGCATAGCGTTCGTCGACGACGAGCTCGAGGCCCATGGGCGCTGCCTGGTTCTTGAATTCGCCGAGCCAGAGGTCGCCCCAGGAATCCGAAAAGCCGATCATGCCGACCGTCTTCACGCCGTTCTTCTTCATGTGTTCGAACAGCGCCTTGGCCATCAGCGGCACCGGCTGCGGCATCACCACCGTCCACTTGGCGCGCTCCGGCGTGATCGGGGTCGGCGCCAGTGCGAAGTGCGGGATGCCAGCTTCGGCCGCAACCGTCGCGACACCGATCGAGGCCGGCGTGTTCGACGAGCCCATGATGATGTCGACCGCCAATTCGTTGACAAAGCGGCGCGCGTTGGTGGTCGCCGTCGTGGGATCGCCGGCGTCATCGAGCACGATGGTCTTGATCTTGGCGCCGCCGATCTCGGTCGGCACGAATTCGAGCGCGTTGCGCTCGGGCACGCCGAGCGCGGCACTCGGGCCGCTGGTCGAAATCGTGATGCCGATGGTGATGTCGGGAGATTCCGCCGCCGATGCTAATGGCGTTGCGGCGAAGCCGAATGCCGCAAGACCCACCGCGGCCACCCAAAATTTCCTTGTCATCGCTCCTCCTTGAATACCCATTGTTCTGATTGGCCGGACGTTAGCGGCCGGTTCGCCGACGGCGCAATGGCCGCCGATCTTCTGAATAGTTACGTTCTATAACTAACCCGCCGGTGTCAATGGCGGCCAACTCGACAAGCCCAATCCGCGCGGCGCCGTGCGAGGCGTCGCGCCCGCGCAAGAGGCGGAAAAGATAGCCGAGGGTCGCTTAGGCCAACGAGCCGACGATCTTGTCGAACTGTGCTTCGCTCATGATCGGGACCGTGGTGGTACGCAGATTACCGGCAGCGGCGAGCGACAGCACATATCGCGCCAGCGTCTCCTCGTCCTTGGCCTCGACATGGATGATGAGGTCGTAGACCCCCATCGCGAGATACGACGTCTTGATCTCGACGCCGACGGCCTTGGCTTTCTCGCGAGCCGCGGCGCGGCGCTTGGGCGCTTCCTTGATGGTGCGAACGCCCTGTTCGGTGAAGTTGCAGAGAAGCATGTACATCGGCATGACAGCCTCCTCGTGCTGAGTAACAGCCCGTCCAGCGGGCTGGACTCTGCCACAGATCGAGCCCCGCGCCGAGCCGCTTTCGCGCGAGATGCCCGGCGACGATGTGTCAAGTTCGCGAAAAAAGGTATGATTGCGGGCGCCAACCGAACGCTGTCACGATAGTTGGGCGAGGTGACCATGACCGATGCAAGCGCGAAGAACGATGCAGCGCCAGGGCTGCGGCCGTACCTGCCGGCGACCTCAGGCTTTGCCAAGGGAGAAGGCTCGCCGCGCGATTTCCTCGAGCGGGCGATTGCCACGCTGGAAGCGTGGGAACCCAAAATTGGAGCGTTTGTTGCGCTCAATCTCGCAGCCGCGCGGGCCGACGCCGATCGCGCCACCGCGCGCTGGCGTTCGGGAAAACCGCTGTCGCCGATCGACGGCATGCCGGTCGGCATCAAGGACATCATCGAGACAAACGACATGCCGACCGGCAACGGCTCGCCGCTGTTCGACGGCTACCGCGGCGAACGCGATGGCGCGAGTGTCGCAGCGCTGCGCGAGGCGGGCGCGGTGATCGTCGGCAAGACCGTGACCACCGAGTTCGCGTCCACCCAGCCGCGCGGCACCCGCAACCCGCATGACGTGACGCGCACGCCGGGCGGTTCGAGCAGCGGCTCGGCGGCGGCCGTTGCCGTCGGCGCCATCTGCGGCCGGCATCGGCACGCAGGTGCTGGGCTCGATCGTCCGGCCGTCGAGTTTCTGCGGCTGCTTCGGTTTCAAGCCGACGGTCGGCGCGCTCAATCGCGGCGGCAGCTATGATGGGCTGTCGCAGAGCGTGCACGGGCCGATCGCTGCCAGCCTGCCCGAGGCCTGGATTGTCGCCTACGAGATCGCGCAGCGCGCCGGCGGCGACCCCGGCTTTCCCGGGCTGTACGGGCCGGCGACGCCGCCGGCGGCGGTCGCGGCCGACGAAGCTCGCGTTGCTCGAAACCGACGGCTGGGCGGTCGCAACGCCGGGCGCGAAACAGGCGCTCGCCGGCGCGATCGAAAAGCTGCGCGCAGTGCCGGAATCGCGATCGCGACACGGCACGACGATGCGAGAATAGCCGCGACCGAAGCCGCGATCACGGCCGCCCGCGAGCTCTCAACGCGGATCAACGCCTGGGAATGGCGCTGGCCAATCAACACCTATCGCGCCCGCGATGCCACGAAGCTCAGCAAGTCGACGCTTGAGCGCGGCGCGCAGGCCGAGGCGATGACGCTCGACGACTATCGGTTCGACATCGCCGATCGCGATCGGCGGCGCGCGATCCATTCGGCATTGGCCGGAGAATTCGACGCCTGCGTTACGCTGTCGGCGACGGGTGCCGCTCCGGTCGGTCTCGACTCGACCGGCAACCCGGTGTTTGCCGCGCCGGGCTCGATGCTCGGCATCCCTGCGATCTCGCTGCCGGTGCTCGACGATGGCGGCCTGCCGCTCGGCCTGCAGCTGATGGGCTTTGCCCACCGCGATGCGAGGCTGTTTGCGACGGCTGCTGCGGTGCTGGAGATGCTTGAGCGCGTGTGAGGCGGCGAATGCCAATTTTGGCCGCTCGACCCCGCGAACGCGGGGACGAGCGGATGAACAATCCAGATTCCGCGCCTCACAGCACCTTGTAGACGTCGATGACCACCTGCGCCTGATGGCGCTGGGCCGAGGCCACGAACAGCGTCTGCATCATCCAGCGATATTTTTCGGTTCCGGTCTCGAATTTCGGCACGGTGCGAAAATAGATCAGGCTGGGATCGACGGCCTCGCCGCGGGTCAGGCGCTCGAGCGCCTCGCGCGGGCCGGTGCGGATGCCGGTGTTCTCGATGTAGAGCAGCGCGCCATCGTCCAGTTCGACCACATAGCGCGCAATGAGATCGATCAAGCCATTGGGGCGGATGATCTGAAAGTCGGCGCCGCCAGGCAGAATCTTGCCGCGCATGTTGGGGCCGCGCAGCTCGCCACCCGTGATCGCGATCTGCCGGCGCACCCCAAGGCCGGTCTCGCCAACCGAGACGGGAGTGGCGACGTCAACGGACAGGCGAAAGACGAATTCGGTCTCGAGCGTTGGCTTGGCGTCGGCAATCGTTGCTCTGGTCATGTCTCTCCCCGGCAAATCGGCCCGTTATTGTGATTTGGCGAGAAGAGGCTGGCAAGTACTGCCCGCGACTCAGAATTTATTGCTTCGTACTCATCGACCAGCCAACGCCGCGAGGGCACCCGCGCCAAATCGTCGACGCACGGGAGCGTTCGTTGAGTTCGTCGGTGGCCGGCTTAGTCCGCTCCCGAAGGAATTGCAGACTTAGTTCAAATTGGTATTGAGGTCCGAGTTTGACCGAAGCGGACATTTACGCTCGTAACGTGAAGGCACTTGCATCTCGACCGATCGCACCCTGGCTGCCCGCCTTTTGACCCATCGCAATAGGAGGTAGTCGGCCATTTGGCATCGTGTGCGCGTTCGGCGATCATGCCCGCGGAGAGTGTCTCGCCATGCTCGAATACAATGTTGTCGCAAAACGCTCAGACTCCCACGGAAGTACGGCCCGATCCAAACAGGCCGAACTTGTGCTCGACACTGACGTGAATGGCAGGGCGGACGCCTTCAATCCTGCGGAACTGTTTCTGGCGGCGGTCGCCGCCTGCATGATCAAAGGAATCGAACGGGTCGCGCCGATGCTCCACTTCAAGTTCAGCGGCGTCGAGGTCCGCCTTCATGGCGTTCGTCAAGATAGCCCGCCTTTCATGTCTTCCGTGACCTATGACCTTATCGTCGACACGGATGAAGACGATCGGCGCCTCGATCTCCTGCATCAGAATGTTCGTAAGTATGGAACGATCTCGAACACGGTAGCCGCAGCAACGAAGCTTGAGGGCAAGATTGTGCGGGCCGGAACTGTTTGAACGCGAACCGTTCGAGATGATTCGATGGCGGATCACCATGACGACAAGCAAAGCCTGAACGTTGGACCCGCTTTCCTGTGGGCCGCGGTTCTGAACACGGCTTATGTCGTGGTCGAAGCTTTATTTGGCTTTTGGGTCGGATCACTAGCTTTGCTGGCTGACGCGGCGCACAACGTCACGGACGTATTCGGCCTTTTGATCGCGTGGGGAGCATTTGTTGTCGCGCGACGCCGACCGACAGAGTGGCACACCTACGGCCTCGGTCGTGCAACGATCCTGGCTGCTCTCGCCAATGGAATTGCCTTACTGATTGGAGTAGGCGCGCTTGTTCGCGAAGCGACTGAGCGCATTGCTGCTCCTGAGCCAGTCGCAGCAACAACTGTTCTTTGGGTCGCAGCAATCGGAATTGCGGTTAAATCGGGGACCGCGCTCCTGTTCGTGAAAGAACGCTCCCACGATATCAATATCGGAGGCGCATTCCTGCACATGGCAGCGGACGCAGCGGTTTCGGCAGGCGTTGTCGTATCCGCAATCGTGATTTTCCTCACCGGCTGGACGGTTGCCGATCCGGTCGTCGCGATTCTCGTAAGTGCCGCGATTGGTTGGTCGGCTTTCGGGCTCTCCAAATCGGCGCTCCACTTGAGCCTCGATGGAACTCCGGAAGGCATCAATTTGTCGGCGATCGGGGCGTCGCTGCGCGCACTTCCCGGCGTCACCGACTTACACGATCTTCACATCTGGGCGCTCAGCACGACATCTAATGCGCTGACGGTTCATCTGGTGATGCCTGATGGATGTCCGAGCGATGCCTTTCTCGAACAGACTGCACACGATCTAGAAACACGGTTCCGCGTCGCTCACGTAACGCTCCAAGTGGAGCGAGGAACGGAGGAGAAATGTCAGTTGGCAGATCCTGCTCGACCGTAAATTGATGCAGATCAGCGCCCACTGCGCTGACATTTGATTACTGTGCTGCAGCAGCAAAGTCCGAGGAGATCGACTATGGCTAATCGCGAAGTTGTGATCTGTTCACCGGTGCGCACAGCGATCGGTACTTATGGCGGCACGCTCAAGGACATGCCGGCGGTCGATCTCGGAGCTGTTACGGTTCGCGCAACTCTTGAGCGCGCGAAACTTTCGCCGGGCGATATCGGTACGGTCGTCATGGGCAATGTGATCCAGGCCGGCAACAAGATGAATCCGGCGCGCCAGGCCGCGATTCACGGCGGTGTGCCGGTCGATATTCCGGCGATGACAGTCAACCGCGTCTGCGGCTCGGGCGCGCAGGCAATTGCGAGCGCAGCGCAGGAAGTGATGCTCGGCTTCATCGATAGCGCGGTCGCCGGAGGAATGGAGAACATGGACCGCGCTCCGTATCTCATGAGTTCTGGGCGCTGGGGCTACCGCATGGGCGATGCCCAGGTGTTCGATTCAATGCTGATGGACGGCCTCAACGATGCCTTCTCCGGTCAACATTCCGGATGGCACACGGAGGATCTCGCGAGCTCGCATCAGATTACGCGCGAGCAGCAGGACCGCTGGGCAGAGCGCTCGCAGAAGCGGTTTTCGGCTGCTCAGTCCGCCGGCAAGTTTGCGGCGGAAATCACGTCAGTCGAAGTCGCGTCGCGTAAGGGCCCGGCAAAATTCGAGAAGGACGAACATAATCGGCCGGACGCCACACTGGAGAGCCTGTCGAAGCTAAAACCGGCCTTTCGCAAGGATGGCACCATCACCGCTGGCAACGCGCCGGGTCTCAACAGTGGAGCGGCAGCCATGATCGTCGCCGATCGCGCTTGGGCTGACCACAAGGGCCTCGTGCCGATGGCGCGGCTCGTAGCCTACGGTATCGGCGCCGTCGAGCCGGGTATGTTCGGTTTGGGTCCGGTACCAGCGGTGAAGCAGGCGCTCGATCGCGCCGGATGGAAAACCTCAGATATTGAACGCATCGAGATCAACGAAGCCTTCGCAGCAATCGCAATTGCGGTCACAACGGACCTTGGTTTGGGTCCCGAAATCGTCAACGTCGAAGGCGGTGCCATCGCGCATGGTCACCCGATCGGCGCCAGCGGCGCGGTGCTCACGACCCGACTGCTGCATTCGATGCAACGCGATGGAATCAAAAAGGGGATCGTCACGCTCTGCATCGGCGGTGGCCAGGGAATTGCACTCGCACTCGAAGCCGTGAATTGAGCTGGTGTTGGAAATCCAGCGGATGTTTGCATGATCGCTCCGACGCGGCCGTTGCGGAGAAGAGATTCTAGGGGTTTCAACAGGGTGCGAATATGAGCAAGGATTTTGCGGGCATCGCCCACGATGTGATCACCGGTGTCGGGCTGCTACAGAAGAGCGCGCCCGACACGATGAAGGCTTTTGGTGCTCTTTCCATTGCCGCGACGGCCGCCAAAGCGATCGACACAAAGACGAAGGAGTTGATGGCACTGGCTATTGGCATCGCGGTCCACTGTGATGGCTGCGTCGCCTACCACACCAAAATGGCTCATCAGCACGGAGCCACGCGCGAGGAGGTCGCCGAGACGGTTGCTCTTGCCGTGTACATGGGTGGTGGACCAGCGGCAGTGTACGGAGGCGATGCTTTGCGCGCCTTCGATCAGTTTGCCGGCTCAAAGCCGCAATAAATCGCCGAGCAAGATGCGCAGCCGGTGCCCGTAAGGTCGATGATGAGAGACTGTAATGCAGCGGGAGAAGCCAATGGCAATATCAGGAGGATGCGCATTGACCATCCTTCTCACAGATGAGCATCTGCGCAAAATCATCGAGTATCATCTTCTGAAGGAGGATGAGATAAGCGATCCGGTCAAGCTCAGTCGTGTGGCGCAAAAGTTGTTGGACGCTACCTTGGGGCTTCCGGACCGGGCGTGGCATGACTGGGATGAGTGGGGGAAGGGGCTTACATGACCTCTTCGACGAGTGAGGCGCGAGATTGATAACGAGATGCCAAGTATCTTTTGCAACAGCACCTGCCGCGGAACTAGGTCTCCTTGGCGAGGGCGTGCCCAACGAAACAATCCTCGACGCCAATGATCAAGCATCCCATACTTGTGAGCCGCCCGATCGTTTGCACACCCAAGGGCGTGCGGCTATGCCGTCCAAGCGAAGTGGTCCTTGATCTACTCGACGGTTTGCTGCCTGGGCCGTTCCAAAAGGAAGACGGACAATTGCTTATCGATCGCGAGGGGCGTCGTGTTGGCTGATCCATCGGGTGTTAGAGGTCACTTGATCGAAGGGCTGCGAAGTCGTTCGCAATTCTGCGACGCCACGGTCACAGTTTGAACTCCTGAACGCCGTCTCGTTCTTTTCGCCGGATCCAATGGACATCATGAACGCTTCGGTCAATTCGCTCGGTTTTCTCACCGATCCAACTCGCTTCATATTTTTCACTGGCAAAGGTGGCGTCGGTAAAACGTCGATTGCTTGCGCCGTTGCTTTGGCGCTTGCCGACAGGGGCAAGTCTGTTCTGATAGTCAGCACCGATCCGGCATCCAATCTCGATGAGATACTGGATGTGCCCTTGGGCAATCTGCCGGTCGCCGTTCCCGGCACCGAGCATCTCGAGGTCCTCAATATTGATCCGACCGCCGCCGCCGATGCCTATCGTTCCCGGGTGCTGGCCCAGATGGGAACGGATGCGAGCGATCAAGAGCGGAAAACTGTTCAGGAACAATTGTCGGGCGCCTGCACGACGGAGATCGCTGCCTTCGACGAGTTTGCCGGCCACTTGGCCAATAATGACGCCCCTTACGATCATGTCGTGTTCGATACTGCACCAACCGGGCATACGCTTCGTCTCCTGAGCTTGCCCAAGGCCTGGAGCGGCTTTCTCGAGGTCAATGAAGAAGGCGCTTCGTGTTTGGGACCGCATTCTGGCCTCAAGATGCAGGAAGCTCGCTTCCGGATTGCTTTGGCCGCGCTCAGCGATCCGGCATCGACGACCATTATCCTCGTTGCTCGACCCGAGGTCGGAGCTCTCACCGAGGCGGCGCGAACCTCGGCGGAGTTGCAAACGCTTGGCCTCTCTAATCAGCGGCTGGTTGTGAACGGCGTATTCAGGGCCAGCGATCGATCGGACGTGACAGCAGCGTCGCTCGAAGATCTGGGACAGCGGGCGCTCTCGGAGCTTCCGGCAGTACTCCAGGTGCTCCCGCGCGACGATATCCCGCTTAGGCCTTTCGAGTTGCTGGGCGTCAATGCATTGCGGTCTTTGCTCGCACCTGAAAGCGCAACTGCTACGCCAACACCAACTCCTCCGGCCCTGCCGTTGGTGGACGACCTTCCCGGCCTCGACAACCTAATCGACGGTCTGGCGGCAGATGGCAGGGGCCTGATCATGGTCATGGGGAAAGGCGGCGTGGGCAAGACCACGATCGCAGCCACTATCGCCGTCGGCTTGGTGCAGCGAGGCCATACGGTTCACCTCAGCACGACAGATCCGGCGGCCCATCTTTCGATCACGCTTACGGAGGCGGTTCCCGGTTTGCGGGTCGACCGAATTGATCCAAAAGTGGAGACGGAACGCTATGTCGAGAAGGTAATGGCGGAGCGCGGCCGCAAACTTGATGCACAGGGACGAGCTCTGCTGCGTGAGGATTTGCGCTCTCCATGCACCGAAGAAATCGCCGTTTTTCATGCATTTTCCCGAATCGTGCAGGAAGCGCGAAGCGCATTCGTGGTACTGGATACCGCGCCGACAGGTCATACTCTGCTTCTGATGGATGCCGCCGGCGCCTATCACCGGCAGGTGACCCGGCAAATGGAGAACGCGGCGGTTGGTCGGATCATCACCCCGCTGATGCATCTACAGGATCCGGCCTACACGCACGTCGTGCTGGTGACGTTGGCAGAAGCGACACCTGTGTCGCAGGCGAATGCCCTGCAAGAGGACCTGCGGCGCGCGCGTATCGAGCCCTATGCCTGGGTCATCAACAAGAGCTTGCTTGCCGCCAGAACGCGTGATCCGCTGCTTACGCAGCGATTGCTGGGTGAGCAAAAGCAAATCGATCGCGTGCGCGGATCGATGGCGAAGAATGTGTTCTTTCTGCCCTGGCAGGCGAACCCGCCCGTTGGCTTGCTCGCGCTCCAAGAATTGGCACGTGGCCGACGTTCCGCATAGAAGAGGCACGGAAGTGACTAGGTTGCGGAAGTTGACATTCGCTCATGGGTAATTCCGCTTCTGATGCTTAGCGCTCCGCCCGACCAAGCCGATCTTACGGTAACATGATCTAGTGCGACAGCAGCACCGGCACGACCTGGCGTGACAGGATGCTTCGCGTGGCGCCGCCGAGCACGAATTCGCGCAGGCGCGAATGGCCGTAGGCGCCCATCACCAGGAGATCGGCCTGCACCGACGTGACGTAGGATTCCAGCACCTCGCCGACCGGGCGGCCTGCGGACTTGACGTCTTCGAGGACCACAGTGGCACCGTGCTCGGCCAGGTGCCTTGCAAGCTCCTCGCCGGAGCGCTTGCTGTCGATCGTCTTCTCGCCGCTCACCGTCACGACGCTGACCTGCTTCGCCTTGATCAGCAGCGGCAAGGCATCGGCCACCGCCCGCGCCGCCGTCCGCGAAAAATCCCAGGCGACCACGACATGATCCAGCGCGAACGGACGGTCGCTCAGCGACTGCGCCGGCATCAACAGCGTCGGGCGGCCCGAGCCGAAGATGATCGCTTCCGCGAACCAGTACTCCTGAAATGAGTGTTCCGGCGTGCCGATAATGGTCAGGTCGCGCAGCTTCGCGTAGTCGACGAACAGGGCGGCCAGTTCATTCGTAAAGCAGGTGTCGAAAATCCGCTCGCGAAAGACGCCGCGCGCGGTCGCCTTCTGCTCGAAGGTCGCGAGCAGCTCTTCGGCCTTGAGGCGGCTCTTCCGTGCCTCGGCGTTGGCCAATGCGTGGATGTCGAACATGGCGTCGCCCAACGGGCTGCCGGGCATGGCCACCCGCACCTCGCAGGCGATCGCCGAGAGCTTCGCGTCGATCGCCGCGGCAAAATCGATCGCCTTGTCGATGACGACGCTGAACGAGGGCTCGGGATAACTTGTCAGCGCGAGAAGAATGTCTTTGATCGCGGCATCTTTAAGAGCCATGGAAAGCCGTCCAGTCTGTTCAAGGTGGAAGCATGCTGCCTGACGCGGCTTCCATAACCTTTGATCAAGAGCAAAGCCGGGGAGCCGGCCGTTGACGCACGTCAAGCTCCCTGAGGTACAATCGGCCTAAAGTGGCGCCAAACCGCGGGCTTGCATCGGGCCGCGCCAAGGTGTGAGGGAACGTGGCACTTCAACTGGGTTTTCTGGGCGGCACCGGGACGGTCACCGGCTCGAAATACGCACTGCAGAACGGCAGGGATGTTGCCCTCGTCGACTGCGGGCTGTTTCAGGGCTTCAAGACACTGCGTT
Organism: uncultured Alphaproteobacteria bacterium; assembly: GCA_963763485.1. Taxonomy (GTDB): domain Bacteria; phylum Pseudomonadota; class Alphaproteobacteria; order Rhizobiales; family Xanthobacteraceae; genus CAWCKS01. The sequence continues at coordinate 164,083 of CAVXOW010000008.1, forward strand.
TGAAAAACTGGGCGCCGCTGCCGATCGACCCGCGTAAAATTTCCTCGGTCGTTCTCACCCACGCCCATCTCGATCATTCCGGCTATCTGCCGCTCCTGGTGCGCAACGGATTTCGCGGCCCCATCTTCGCGTCGCGACCGACGCTCGAACTGTGCCGCATCCTGCTGCCCAACTCCGGCTTCCTGCAGGAGAAGGACGCCGAGTTCGCCAACCGTCACGGCTTCTCGAAACACAAGCCGGCGCTGCCGCTCTACACGGCGGACGACGCGAGACGCAGCCTCGACTATTTCAAGACGGTATCGTTCGACGACAGCCATGCGCTGACGCGCTCGCTGTCGTTTCGCATGCATCGCGCCGGGCACATCCTTGGCGCCGCTTCGCTGCAGATCGAAGCCGCTGGCACGACGATCGTGTTCTCCGGCGATCTCGGCCGCTACAACGACCCGACCATGGTCGATCCCGTCGGCTTCGATCGCGCCGACTATCTGGTCGTGGAATCCACCTATGGCGATCGGCATCATTCGGACGTCGATCCGGAACAGGCGATTGGCGACGTCGTCGAGAGGACGATCGGGCGCGGCGGCACGGTGGTGATGCCGGCGTTCGCGGTCGGCCGGACCCAGAGCCTGCTGTTCCATCTCGCGCAGCTCAAGGACAAGGGACGGCTCGCCAACGTGCCCAGTCTTCCTCGACAGCCCGATGGCAGAAGACGCCAGCGACATCTTCTGCGATGATGTCGGCGAGCACAGGCTGTCGATGAGCGCCTGCCGCCGCGCCTGCGGCGTCGCGCGCTTTGTCCGCAGCGTCGACGAGTTCGAAGGCCCTCATGACCAATCCGATGCCGAAGGTGATCATCTCGGCGAGCGGCATGGCGACCGGCGGCCGCGTGCTGCATCACCTGAAGCACTACGCGCCCGACCCGCGCAACACGATCCTGTTCGCCGGCTTCCAGGCCGGCGGTACGCGGGGCGCGTCCATGGTCGGCGGCGCCGACAGTATCAAGATTCACGGCGCCTACGTGCCGGTGCGCGCCGAGGTGAAAAATCTCGACATGCTGTCGGGCCACGCCGACGCCGGCGAAATCCTGCGCTGGCTGAAAGGCTTCAAATCGCCGCCAAGGATGACCTTCGTCACCCACGGCGAACCGGCGGCGTCCGACGCGCTGCGCCGGCGCATCGAGGAGGAGCTCAAGTGGCCCTGCACCGTGCCGGAGCACGGCCAACAGGTCGAACTGGCATGAGCGACGACGGACCAGCCGGCGCACTGCCGCCGCACGACGCGGCGAACACCGTTCGCGCGCGGCGGCTCGGCATCGACACGCAATACGAAGCCATCATCTTCATGCACAAGGATTGCCGGGTCTGCCGCTCGGAAGGCTTTGCCGCGCTGACCCGTGTCCTGCTGACAGCCAATGGCCGCAGAGTCATCGCGACGCTTTACCAGATCACGAGCCCGCTGGTCCGTCCTGACGAGGCCATCCTGTCCGAGTCGGCCTGGAAGCGGCTCGCCCTGAAGGACGGCGAGCACATCACCATCGGCCATCCGCCGCAGCTCGATTCACTGAGCCATCTGCGCAGCCGCATCTACGGCAACGACTTAAGCGAGCCCGCCTTCCATGCCATCATCGGCGACATCGTCGACGGCCAGTATTCCGACATCCACCTGTCGTCGTTCCTGACCGCCTGCGCCTCGCCGCCGCTGAACCACCAGGAGGTGCTGGCGCTTACGCACGCAATGGTCGAGGCCGGCGATCGCCTGAAATGGCCGGCCGGCACCGTCGCCGACAAGCACAGCGTCGGCGGCCTGCCCGGCAACCGCACGACGCCGATCATCGTCCCGATCGTCGCAGCGCTCGGCATCATGATGCCGAAGACCTCGTCGCGCGCGATCACTTCGCCTGCCGGCACCGCCGACACCATGGAGACCATGGCGCCGGTCGATCTCGACAACGATGCGATCCGGCGCGTGGTCGAGCGCGAAGCCGGCTGCATCGTCTGGGGCGGTGCGATCAATCTCAGTCCGGCCGACGACATTTTGATCCGGGTCGAGCGCGCGCTCGATATCGACAGCGAAGGACAGATGATCGCCTCGGTGCTGTCGAAGAAGATCGCCGCCGGCTCGACCCACGTCGTGCTCGATCTGCCCGTCGGCCCGACCGCGAAGGTGCGCACCGCGCGCGCTGCGCAGCAGCTCGCGGACGGACTGACCAATGTCGGCGCCGAGTTCGGGCTGAAGACAAGGATTGTGCCGGGCGACGGGCTGCAGCCGATCGGCCGCGGCATCGGTCCCGCGCTCGAAGCCCGCGACGTGCTTCAGGTACTGCGCGGCGAGGCCACCGCGCCGCAGGATTTGCGCCAGCGCGCGCTCGCGCTGGCCGCCGCGCTGCTGGAGCTCACCGAGATCTGCCCAGCGGGCCGCGGCGAAGCGATCGCGGCCGATGTGCTCGACAGCGGACGCGCCTGGCGCAAGTTCCAGCGCATCTGCGAGGCCCAGGGCGGGATGCGGACACCGCCGGTCTCGCGCCAGCAGCGTCCCGTGCTCGCCGAGCGGCCGGGCAAGGTGCGCGCGATCGACAACCGCCGCATTGCGCGGCTCGCCAAGCTTGCCGGCGCACCGGACGACAAGGCCGCCGGCATCGACATGCATGTGCGTGTCGGCGACCTGGTCGCGAGCGGCCAGCCACTGTGCACGGTCCACGCCGATTCGCCGGGCGAACTCGCCTATGCGTTCGACTTCGCCGAGGCCAACCGCGACATCATTGCGGTCGGCGAGCCATGACAGCGCCCATGCTGATTGCGATGCCCGGCAACGAAGCCATGGCGCAATCGATCGCACGCATCCTCGGCGCCGATGTGGGCCAACTCGAGCTGCGCGCATTTCCCGACGGCGAGGCCTACCTGCGTTTCGCCACCGAGCTTAAGGATCGCCGAATCGCGCTGGTCTGCACGCTCGATCACCCCGATGCGAAGATGCTGCCGCTACTGTTTGCGGCCGCTGCCGCGCGCGACCTCGGCGCCAGTCAGGTCGGTCTGGTCGCGCCCTATCTGGCCTATATGCGGCAAGACCGCCGCTTCAAGCCGGGCGAAGCCGTGACCTCACGCGAGGTCGCGCGACTGTTGTCGGGCGCGTTCGACTGGCTGGTCACCGTCGATCCGCACCTGCATCGTTACACGTCGCTTGCCGAGATCTATCGCATCCCGACGCGCGTCGCCCATGCCGCCCCACTGGTATCGCAATGGATCAAGGCCAACGTACCGCAGGCGCTGGTGATCGGCCCCGACGGCGAGAGCGAGCAGTGGGTTTCCGCCGTCGCCAACGATGCCGGCGCGCCGTTCACCGTGCTTCAGAAGGTCCGCAATGGCGATCGCGACGTCGAGATCACCATGCGCGATCTCGGGCAACTCGGCGAGCGCACGCCGGTGTTCGTCGATGATATCATCTCATCAGGCCGCACCATGGCCGAGGCGGTTCGGCTGGTGGCCGCCCGCACCCCGCAGCGTCCCGTCTGCATCGCCCTGCACGGGCTGTTCGCCGACAACTCCGACCGGCTGCTGTCGGCCTCGGGCGCGCGCATCGTCACGTCCAACACGGTCACCCACCCGAGCAACGCCCTCGACGTAGCGCCACTGCTGGCTGCAGGCGTTGGCGAACTTGCACAAGCACCGCCGCCCACGTAGACCGTCGCGGGGACGTGGCGGGCGGAATGAAACTGATCATCTTCGACTTCGATGGCACGCTGGCGGACAGTCGCAACCTGATCATCGAGGCGCACCGGCGGGTGTTTTCCCAATTCGGACTGCCGGTGCCGCCCCCGGAAGCGAGCCTCGCGCTGATCGGGCGCTCGCTCGAGCTAGTGCTCGCCGAACTCGCCGGACCCGATGCGCCGGTCGCGGCGATGACGACGGCCTATCAGCCGGTCGTGAAGCAGCTGCGCGCCGATCCCGCATTTGCCGACCTGCCCTTTGCCGGCGTCAATGAGCTGCTCCTCGAGCTGGGGGCACGGAAAGACCTTCGTCTCGGCATCGCCACCGGGCATATCTCGAGCGCGATCGAGCCGGCGCTTGCGACATTCGGCTGGCGCGAGCTGTTCTGCACCGTACAGAGCGCCGACAAAGCGCCGTCGAAGCCGCACCCCGGCATGATCCTGCAGGCGCTCGCCGAGGCCGACACCGCAGCCGACGATGCCGTCATGATCGGCGACACCGCCTTCGACATGGAGATGGCGCGCGCGGCCGGTGTTGCCGCGGTCGGCGTCGCCTGGGGTTATCATCCGCGCGATCGGCTTATCGCGGCAGGTGCGGACGGGGTCGCCGAGACGATCGAGGATTTGCGCACGCGGCTGCTGGACGGAGGCGATCGCTAAGCTGATTCTCTAGCACTGGAATGCCTTCGGCGTTCCGGAGCCAGCCGAGCATCTCCGAAAAAAAGCACATCGGAGTGCAAATAGAACGGCATTGGCGTACGGTCCTCCGTCCAGGGGTCAGGGAGAGCCCCCGCGCAAAACTCGCAAGGGGCAGTCAAGATGAAATCAGCATTGGTCGCAGCGGCCGCCATGACGGCGCTGTCGCCGGTCTCAACTGCGCTCGCACAGACCCAGTTGCCGACGACGACCATCGTCGCGCCGAAGCCCAAACCAAAGCCGGCTGTGGTGACTCGTGCAGCACGATCGGACTCGGTGTCGATCATGCCGGAGCATCCGGACCCTGAAACACCCCATGTCCGCGCCAAGGACTGGAATGCGCCCGGCGTGATGAACCTGAACTACATGACGGAAGCGCAATTCGTGGCATTTCAGGCCGCGCACCCCACCGCGGTGTTCTGGGGACGCTGCTATGCGGGCCAGGATCCCGACCTCAATATCCGGGCCTTCCTGAGGCGTCGGGTTCCGTTCGGTTGCGGCGGCTGACGGCTCGGAACCGCTCCGAAGTTGCAACAGAACAAGCGAGGGCTTTTCCGGTTTGAAATTCCCACCCGGATTGGGCACAAACCATCCTGCGCGGCCAGTGCGCCATCTTTCATTCAAAGCGGAACGCGCAAATATGCGACGTCAATTCGCGGTGCTGTTGGGAACACTCGCCCTGTTGGCGCCTGAGGTGGCGCTGGCGCAGGTTCCGAGCGAGCTGCTGCCACGGAACCTGTCGCCATGGGGCATGTTCCTCAACGCCGACATCGTGGTCAAAGCCGTGATGGTGGGGCTTGCCCTCGCCTCGCTGGTGACCTGGACGGTGTGGCTCACGAAAACCATCGAACTGCGGCGCGAGACCACGCGCGCGAGACGGCGACTTCGCGTGATCGAGCAGGGCGGCGCGCTGCGCGACGCCGTCCGCGCCTGCGGCAGCGACACCGACGCCGTCGCCCAGCTCATCCTGTCGACGGCACGTGAGAGCGAGCTGTCGGGCGGCACGTTCGACGCGGATTTCAAGGAGCGGGTGGCGCTGCGGCTCGAGCGGGTCGAGGCGGCGATGCAGCGCCAGATTTCGCGCGGCATCGGCGTGCTGGCGACGATCGGCGCCACGGCGCCGTTCGTCGGCCTGTTCGGCACGGTGTGGGGCATCATGAATTCGTTCATCGGCATCTCGGAATCCCACACCACCAACCTCGCCGTGGTCGCGCCCGGCATTGCCGAGGCGCTGCTCGCCACCGCCATGGGCCTGGTCGCCGCGATCCCCGCGGTCGTGATCTACAACCATCTGGTCCGCGTCATCGGCGGCTACCGCGCGTTGCTCGGCGACGCCTCGGCGCAGCTGCTCCTGATGATCAGCCGCGGACGCACCGACCGCGCGCCGGTCGGCGCGCGCCGCGGAGTAGCTGTCATGGCTGTGCGGCTCGGCTCGCGTTCCGGCGGCGACGACCTCGAAGTCCAGCACGAGATCAACGTCACGCCGTTCATCGACGTCATCCTGGTGCTCCTGATCATCTTCATGGTGGCGGCGCCGCTCGCGACCGTCGACATCGGCGTCAACCTGCCGTCGAGCACCGCGCCGCGAACAGCCGCGGCCGGACAAGCCGGTATTCGTGACCGTCAAGCCCGACGGCACCGTCGCGGTCGGCGAGACGATGGTGACGCGCGAGACGCTGTCGCCGGCGCGCTCGATACCGCCACCAACAATCACAAGGACGAGGTGATCTTTGTCCGCGGCGACAAGGAGCTGGCCTACGGCGACCTGATCGCAGGTCATGAACCTTTGCGCGACGCCGGCTACCTCAAGCTCGCGCTGGTCGGGCTGGAAGCGGCCCGGCAAAGCCATGACAGCGCTGGCGCTGCATTTTCCGGAACGGCGCGGGATCACGCGCTGGATGCTCGCCGCCGTGGCGATCGTCATCGCACATGGCGATCGTGATCGGCGCGCTGGCGCTGTGGTATACGCGCGCACCGCCGGAGGAGAATCTCATTCCAGCGATCGTGGTGAGCATCGTACCGGCGGCGCCACTGTCTCCGATGGAAAACGATCAGCCAGTCGCGGCCGAGCAAACAACGCATATCGATCCGACGCCCGAGCCGTCCAAAGTCGAGACGAAGGTCGAGCCGCCGCCGGAAGAGATCAAACCTCCACCGCCACGCCCGGCGGAGATCGCTCTTCCGAAGCCAGAGCCAAAGCCGGTCGAAAGAAAATCCGTCGAAAAGAGGCCTGTCGAAAAGAGGCGCGTCGAAAAATTGTCTCCGCCGCAGGAAGCGCACGAGAGGGCTGCGGCGCGCGAAGCCTCGCGACAATCGAGCGTCGCGGCTTCGAACAACTACAATTCACTGGTCATTGGGCAGCTCGAACGCGCCAAGGGATACCCGCCGGGCGGCGCCGACTGGAAAAACCTCCGTGGCGTTTACGGTCAGCAGTGCGGGCAGCCTCTTGGATGTCCATGTCACGAAGTCATCGGGCAATTCAATTCTCGACCAGGCAGCGCTCGACATCGTGCGGCGTGCATCGCCCTTTCCGCATTTCCCGCCGGAGATGACTCAACCGCAGACATCGTTTTCCTGGGAGCGATACTTCGCGGCGCGCTGAGGCGCTAGGCGATTTGCCCGCTCGAACTGGCGCAGCAGGCGGTTGCCGCGCTCGGCCGCGGCATCGAGCGCCTGCTGCGCCGTCTTCTTGCCGGAAAAGGCCTGCTCGAGCTCGTCCTCAATGGCGGCGCGGATCAGCACGAACGAGCCGAGCCGGAGGCCTCTCGAATTGTCGGTCGGCGGCTTGTAGGTGATCTGCTCGATCGAAATCGCGGTGCCGGGATTGCGATCGTAGAAGCCTTGCGCGCGGCGTCAGTTCGAAGGCGGCGCGCGTGATCGGAAGATAGCCGGTTTTCTGGTGCCACCAGGCCTGCACGTCCGGCCGCGACAGGAAGGCGAAGAAACGCGCGACGCCTTTGTATTCGTCTGCCGGCCGGTCGCGCAGCACCCACAGCGTGGCGCCGCCGATGATCGTGTTCTGCGGCGCGCCGGGAACGTCGGGCCAGTACGGCATCATGCCGTAGCCGACCTGAACTTGCCTTGGCGAGGATGTCGGCGCGCGTCGCCGACGAGCCGAGGAAGATGCCGCACTCGCCGCGCTGGAAGCGCGGCTCGGCCTTGGTGTCGCGGCCGCTGTAGTCGAACAGCTTGGTCTTCTGCCACTCGGCGAGCTTGCCGATGTGGCGGACCTCGAGCGGATTGTTGATGGTGAGCAACGCATCGAGCCCGCCGAGGCCGTTGGCTGCGCGTCGCGACCGGCAGTTGTGAAGCGCGGAGAAATTCTCGACGTTGACCCAGGACGGCCAGTGCGTGGTGAAGCCGCAGGCCGCGCCTGACGCGCGCAGCGCTGCGGCCGCGACGCCGACCTCGGGCCAGGTTTTCGGCGGAACGTCCGGGTTGAGGCCGGCGGCGCGAAACAGCTGCTTGTTGTAATAGAGGATCGGGGTCGACGAGTTGAACGGAAACGACAGCATGTTGCCGGCGACGTCGGTGTAATAGCCGGTGACCGCGGGCAGATAGGCGCTCGGGATCGAACGTCTCCTTCGCATCGCGCATCAACTCGTACACCGGATAGATCGCGCCCTTCGCCGCCATCATCGTCGCGGTCGCGATCTCGTTGACCTGGACGATGGCCGGCTGGGTCTGCGAGCGGAAGGCGAAGATCGCCGCCGTCGTAGTCTCGGTGTAGTTGCCCTTGTAGACCGGGACGACGCGGTAGTCCGACTGGGTCGCGTTGAAGTCGGATGCGAGCTTTTCGAGCTGGCGGCCAAGCTCGCCCGGCATCGCGTGCCACCAGATCACGTCCGTCGTGGCCAACGCCGGCGCCGCATGCATCAGCGCCATGAACACGGCCGCGACCTTCAGCGTGAAATTCCGCATGTCCCTTCGACGCCGTCAAAGCGCCGCCTGCCCTGTGCCGCAAGCCGGCCCGCGATCGGACATCGCGGTGGTCGGGCCGTGCGGTAGCAAACCTTTGAAATAACTCGCTAATCGTACGGCGCCGCGTGCCCCTGCGCCGACCGCGGCCGTAAGCCCCCTGCTCCGTTTGCCATTCCGTCGTTTGGTGACCGGACAGCCGCGATCTCCCGATAGCAAAACCGGCGTCCATTCGATAGAGTTTCGTCGCGGTCAAAGTCTTGAGAAGACGCAACGTTTCGCCGCGGGCGAGACATTGCCCGGTCGTCTTAATTGCCCGGTCGTTTAAAAGGAAGCTCTCGTGCAAACGGCGAGACATCTGGTCTTCCAGACTGTCGCGGTCTTGTGGGCGGCCGTCATGTTTTCGGCGGCGCCGGCGGACGCGCGCGAATTCCGGGCCGCGGACACCCAGGCCGAGGATTATCCGACGGTCCAGGCCCTGAACTACATGGGCAAGCTGATCGCCGAGCGCACGAACGGCCGCCACCAGATCAAGGTGTTTCACAGCCGCCAGCTCGGTGAAGAGAAGGAAACCATCGAGCAGACCCGGGCCGGCGCCATCGACCTCAATCGCACCAACGTGGCGCCGATCGGCGAGTTCGTGCCGCTCGCCAATGTGCTGGCGATGCCGTTCCTGTTCCGCTCGATCGATCACCTGCACAGCGTGCTGGACAGCCAGATCGGCCAGGAAATTCTGGACAGCTTTGCACCGCACGGCTTTGTCGGGTTGACCTATTACGACTCCGGCGCACGCTCGATCTACGACAGCGTGCGGCCGATCAAGTCGGTCGCCGACATGAAGAACCTCAAGATCCGGGTTCAGCAGTCCGACCTGATGGTCAAGATGATCAGCGCGCTCGGAGCCCAACCGATCGCGATGCCCTATGGCCAGGTGCTCACCGGCCTCGCTACCAAGCTGATCGACGGCGCCGAGAACAACTGGCCCTCCTTCGTCACCACAGGCCATTTCAAGTACGCCGGCTACTACACGCTGACCGAGCACACCATGTCGCCCGAGGTACTGGTCATGTCGCGCAAGGCCTGGGAATCCTTAACTCCCGACGATCAGAAGATCTTCAAGCAGGCGGCGATGGAATCCAACATCTACATGCGCGAGCGGTGGAAGGCGCTCGAGGACAGGTCACGCCGCGAGGCCGAGGCCGCCGGCATCATGATCATCAAGGACTTCGATCGCAAATCGTTCGAGGACGCGATGGGCGCCATTTACAAGGAGGCGGCGAACGATCCCGCCATCGCCCGATACGTCGACCGCATCAAGAAAATGCAGTGACCGGTTAACCCCGTGAATTCCGAGGGCGACAACACCGAAGACGACATTGCGACGCGGAGCCGCTCCAGCCTCGTCAGCCTGGTGCGCGCGATCCCGATCCGCTGGCGCATCCTGTCGATCGCCGCGTTGAACTCGGCCGTGGTGCTGGTTCTTGCCGCGATGATCTGGAACGGCGCGCGTGTGCTGTCGTCGGCATGGGACGAAGTGCGGCAGGTCCGCGAGTCCGATCGTATCCTCGCGATACTGGAGAGCGAGACCAGCCGGCTGCAGAACCTGATTCACCGCTACATCAACCAGCCCAATCCGGAAGTGTTCGCGGAGATTCTGCTGTTGCGCGAAGCCGTGCTCGGCACGCTCAACACCCGCGCCTCGACCGATCCGATGCTGGCCGGCTCGGTGCAGGAGCTCGAGCGCGTCACCGAAAAATTCCTCGACGGCTTCGGCGAGGTGCGCGGCCTGCAGAACCAGATCGCCAAGACCTACGAGGAGCAGGTGCTGACCCCTGCCCGCGACATGGGCGGGCTTTATGCGATCATCGAGGGCGCCAGCAAGCGCGACTCGCTGATCGTGCCGGCGCTCAGCAAATCGCGCGAAGCCTTCACCTCGATGCTGGTGGCGGCCAACGCCTACTACCTTTCGCTGTCGACGGAGTCGGCCGACGAAGCGAGCCGCAACGCCGATACCATCGAGAACACCATCCCCGTGATGATCGATCTCGCCGAAGCCGACCTACAGAAGCTCGCGCTGCAGCGCCTCAGCCAGCGCACCACCGCGTTGCGCCAGGGGCTTGCGGCGCTGTCCGAACAGTTCACTGCGCGCAACAATTTGCTGCGCACCACGATCGACGCCAACCAGGCAGCGACCATTGCCGCGATCGACGGGCTGTCGGTGAACATGCGGCAGCGTGAATTGCAGGCGCAGGACAAATTCGACCAGACGCTGGCCGATATCTCGACGCGGGTCGGCACCATCGCGCTGGTGTTCCTCGCCGTGATCGTGATCGCCGGCGTCATCATCGCGCTGTCGATCCGGCTGCCGCTGCAGCAGATCATGGCAGCGATGCACGCGATCACGACCGGCGATCTGGGCCGCCGCGTGGCTGGCACCGAGGCAAAGGACGAGGTCGGCGCGATGGCTCGCGCGGTCGAGGTGTTTCGCGAGAACGCCATCGCCAAGCGCCAGGCCGAGGACGATCTGCGCGCCTCGAAAGAGCGCGCCGAGAACGCCCTGAGCGAGCTGCGCGCGGCACAGCAAAACCTGATCGATGCGGAACGGCTTGCCGCGCTCGGCGGCCTCGTCGCCGGCGTCGCGCACGAGGTCAACAACCCGATCGGCATCAGCCTCACGGTGGCGTCGAGTTTTGAGCGGCGCACGCAGCAGTTCCAGGACGAGCTGAAGTCACAGGCGCCATTGCGCCGCTCGCAACTCGAGGAGTTCGTGCGCGTGTGCGTCGATGCGGCTCAGCAGCTGGTGGGCAATTTGACCCGGGCCGGCGAGCTGATCAACTCGTTCAAGCAGGTCGCGGTCGATCGCTCGCATGCCGAGCGGCGCTTGTTCGACCTGCAGGAAGCGACCGAGCAGATCGTCGCGAGCCTGCGTCCGGTGCTGAAGAAGTCGTCGGTGGCGCTTGAGCTGAACATTCCCGAAGGCCTGATGGTCGATTCCTTCCCCGGCTCCTATGGCCAGGTGCTGACCAACCTGTTCCTCAATGCCTCCAATCACGCCTTCCCCGACGGCCGTCCCGGCATCATCCGGCTCGACGCGCGGCCACGCGGCAACGACGAGATCGAGATCATCTTCGCCGATGACGGCGCCGGCATGTCGGCGGACGTGATGCGGCAGGCGTTCGATCCATTCTTCACCACCCGCCGCAACGAAGGCGGCACCGGGCTCGGCCTGCACATCGTCTACAACCTGGTCACCCAGCAAATGGGCGGGCGGATGATGCTCGAATCCAAGCCGGGACAAGGCACGACGTTTCGCATTATCATGCCGCGCGCCGCGCGCGCGACCGAATTCCAGCACACACAGCTTTGGGACCACGCAATGGCCGACCAGGACGATGTCCTCCAACTGATCGAAGACGACGTCCGACCGGCACAGACGGGCTCGGAGCGGAAATGGAAGATCGCGGTCATCGACGATGATGCCGCCGTCCATGAGGGCACGCGCTTTGCGCTCAGCGATTACAGCCTGAACGGCCAGACGCTGGAAATTCTCTCGGCCTATTCGGCCGCGGAAGGCCGCGCGCTGATGAGCGCGCACGACGACATCGCGGCGGTGCTGCTCGACGTCATCATGGAGACCGACTCCGCCGGCCTCGAGCTCGTCGAATACATCCGCAACGAACTGAGGAACGAGACCGTACGCATCATCCTGCGCACCGGCCAGCCAGGCCAGGCGCCGGAGCGGCGCGTGATCGTCGACTACGACATCAACGACTACAAGGCGAAGACCGAGCTCACCGCCGACAAGCTGTTCACCTCGCTCACCGCGGCGCTGCGCAGCTACCAGCAGCTCGAGCGCATGGTGCAGACCCGGCGCGGGCTGGAAATCATCATCGATGCGGCGTCCACCCTCTACGACTTCAAGTCGATGCAGCGGCTTGCCGAAGGCGTGCTGACCCAGATCGCGTCCCTGCTCAATGTCGACTGCGCCGGCATTCTGGTGCTGCGCGACAGCCGCGACGTCAACAAGGCATTTTCGGTGCTGGCCGGGTCCGGCTGCTACAGCAAGTTCCTCGCGACCAATGGCGGCCAGCCGCTCGACAGCGAGTTGCAGACGCTGGTGCAATCGGCGTTCGAGCGCCGCAAGCACGAATTCGTCGATCATCGGTCGGTGCTCTACATCAAGACCGCGAGCGACCGCGAGGTGGTCGTGCTGCTGGAAGCCGCGAAAGACCTGTCCGATACCGATCGCTCGCTGGTCGAGATCTTCGGCAGCCGGCTGTCGGTCGCGTTCGACAACGTGATCCTTTACCAGCAGCTGCAGGAGGCCAACACGCAGTTGGAAGATCGCGTCGCCCAGCGCACCAAGGCGTTGATGGCGGCGAACCGGCGCCTGTCGGCGCAGTGGCTGCGCCTGCAGCGCGCCAACTCGTTCAAGAACGAGATCCTTGGCACCGTCGCACACGACTTGAAGAACCCGCTCGGCGTCATCCTCGGCCGCACCGAGATGCTGAAAGAACTGGTCGGCGGCGCGATGGCCTCGAAGGACGGCGCAATCGCCCAGGTCGATCACATCCGCGACGCCACCAAGCGCCTGACCTCGATGGTCGACCGGTTGATCTCGGATGCGATGGCCGACGCCTTCGACATCACGATCCGCCGCGAAGCGGTCGACATTTCGGCGCTGGTGCAGGAAATCGTCTCGGCAAACCAGCCCTCCGCGGCGAACAAGCAGCAAACCATCACCGTGTCAGGCTCGCCGGAGCAGGTGACGATGTGCGACGCCGACCGCATGCGCGAGGCGATCGACAACCTCGTCAGCAACGCGATCAAGTACTCGTCGGTCGGCGGCAAGATCGTACTCGGCGTGACGCATGTCGACGGCCAGTTGCTGATCAACGTCACCGACAATGGCGCAGGCCTTTCGCCTGAGGATTTGAGCCGCCTGTTCGGCCGATTCCAGCGGCTGTCGGCAAAACCCACCGGCGGCGAAAGCTCGACCGGGCTCGGGCTATCGATCGTCAAGCGCATCATCGACATGCACGGCGGCAAGGTGTCGGCGACCAGCGCCGGCCCGGGCAAGGGCGCGACCTTCACGATTGCCTTGCCGGCGACGGCCAACTGACTGACACGATCGACAGCAAAGAGACACCACGAGCGATGACCCAAAGCCAGCACATCTTCGTTGTCGACGACGAGGCGCCCGCCCGCGAGATGGTCGGCGATTATCTCAAGATGCACGGCTTTGCGGTGACGCTGTGCGACGGGGGAAAAAGCCTGCGCAAGGAGATCGAGAAACAGGCGCCGGACCTCGTGGTGCTCGATCTCAACATGCCGGAGGAAGACGGGCTATCGATCATTCGCGATCTCAAGTCGCGCATCAATGTGCCTGTGATCATGCTGACAGCAACCGCAAGCCCGATCGACCGCGTCGTCGGCCTCGAACTCGGCGCCGACGACTATCTCGCCAAACCGTGCGAGCTGCGTGAGCTGATGGCGCGCATTCGCTCGGTGCTGAGGCGCAGCGCACCGGCCAAAGCCGCAGCGCCGGCCGAGGCCAACAAGAAGGAGATGGTGCGGTTCGGCACCAAGTGGCTGAACCTCGAAGCACAGACGCTCGAAGACGACGAGGGCAACGAGCACCCGCTGACGGCATCTGAATTCGGCCTGCTCAAGGTGTTCGCAGCGAACCCCAAGAGAGTGTTGTCGCGCGAGCGGCTGCTCGAGCTTGCCAATGCACGAGATAGTGAAGCGTTCGACCGCGCGATTGACCTGCGCATCATGCGGATTCGCCGGAAAATCGAGCCTGACCCGTCACGCCCTGCCGTTATTCGCACCATCCGGGGTGGCGGTTACGTGTTTTCGCCGATCGGGGACAAGGGCTGATCGGCTTGACCCGAATCGGGACCCATTGAAATAATTGAGTTTTTTCTCTTATTGTTTCTTCGCTGCACTTGCGAAAGAAATAAATTCCGTCCGCCACGAAACCATTTTCCGCCTCTCACGCAGAGTTCCTGAAACCGGAGCTGGCTACCAATTCGCCCAACGGACGCGCTGTCGCAGCCAAGTTTACGCAGGCTGCGCCTGCTACGGCGCGGGAAGGAATTGGGAGAAGTCAGCATGCAGACCACCTTCGCAGCCAACCGGGCCTCTGCCAGGAACGGCCTTATCGCTGCCCAGGCGACGTCGGACGAGATGCTGCTTGAGGGCATCGCCGGCGGCGAAAAGGCCTCGATGCACGTGCTCTATGCCCGTCACAATGTGCGGGTGTACCGTTTCATTCTGCGGATTGTCAGCGATGCCACGATTGCCGAGGACCTGGTCAGCCAGGTGTTTCTCGACGTCTGGCGCACGGCCGGCCAGTTCGAGGGCCGCTCGCAGGTTTCGACCTGGCTGTTGGCCATTGCCCGTTTCAAGGCGCTGACCGCGCTGCGTAACCGCAAGCACGAGGACGTCGACCAGGACGAAGTGCTGGCGATCCCGGATACCGCCGAGAACCCGGAAGCCTGCATGAACCGCAGCCAGACCTCAGAGAGCCTGCGCAGGGCGGTCGAGCAGCTCTCCCCGGCGCACCGCGAGATCATCGACCTGATCTATTACCACGAGAAGTCGGTAGAAGAGGTCGGCCAGATCATCGGCATTCCGCAGGCAACCGTGAAGACCCGCATGTTCTATGCCCGCAAACACCTCGCCCAGCTGTTGAAGCAGGCCGGCATCGACCGCGCCGCAGCCTGAATTTCCGGCCCCGGATCACCTCGGGGGCTCCCCTCCCGAAACGCTCCCCTGCCCTCGGCTCAAACCGGGGGCAGAACTTTTTGGCGGGCCGAAACACAAATCCCGCCCCGACGAAACCAATGAAACAATCGACGAAATCATCCTGAAAAAGCCTGGCCCTACGGTCCAATCCAACAAAACGGCGCAAGACTTAAAGGGGACCGTCAATGATCAAGCTTCGCTTCCTGCTCATCCCGCTGGGTGCAGTCGCCACGATCGCCGCGCTCGCGACCCAGACCGCTTCCCACGCCACCACCCGCGAGCCGGTCGTTGCCGTGATGACCGAACAGGTCGTCACCTGCACCGACGAGAACCGCAACACCGTCGACATCTGCATCGTCGCCGACAGCGTTTCGCACTGATTTCATTCTCCAAGCCATTTAAACCTCCCCACGAAGCCCGGCGGATGCCCCCCGCCGGGCTTTTGGTTTTTTGGCGAAGTCGAATGCCGCGGCGCGCGCGCATCCTTCCCCGCTCCGCAGGGCAGGATGGCAAACGGCCTCACGCCGTCGTGACAAGATCTTTCTGAAGGCCCGTAACAGACGGCCGTCTCCGGCGAAGCTTCAGAGGGTGGCAACCGTCGCCTAACGGACACGCTTTCGAGGAGATCCAAACCATGACCAACCGCATTGCGCTCATCCTGTCGGCGGCGACGCTTTCTCTCGGCCTCGCGCTCGCGCCCACCGCGTTCGCCCAGGACGCCACGAAGAAGGACACCATGTCGAAAGACTCGATGTCCAAGGACTCCATGTCGAAGGACTCGATGAAAAAGGACAGCATGTCCAAGGATTCGATGTCGAAGGACAGCATGAAGAAGGATTCGATGTCCAAAGACGCGATGAAGAAGGATGATGGCATGAAGAAAGATGATGCCATGAAAAAGGACGACGGCATGAAGAAGGACACGATGTCCAAGGATGCCATGAAGAAGACGAACTGACCTTTTCGTCGCCCGCGGCAGGCCCGACGGCGACTGCGCCGGGCCTGCGCCATCCCGCATAGTGCGGCCCAATTCCAGCAGACGCCAAATGCCTGACCTTCTGCTCGCGCTGCTTGCCGGCGTCGTGACCATTGCTGCGCCCTGTACACTGCCGGTGCTGCCGATCCTGCTCGGCGCCTCGATCGGTCAACGTGGCCGGGCACGGCCGGCCCTGATTGCGCTGGGCTTTGTGATTTCGTTCGCCTTCGTTGCGCTGGCGCTGAATGCGATCGCCACCGCCTTCAAGTTCGATCCGGAGGTGTTGCGCACCACGGGGCTCGTCCTGCTCGCGATCTTTGGCGCACTGATGCTGTTTCCAGCGGCGTTCGAGCGACTGGCGCCGCAGCTCGCAGGCGCCGCCGTGATCGCGTCGCGGCCGGGTTTCGCTGCTCGCCCCAATCTCGGCGGCTTCGTGCTCGGCACCACGCTGGGCCTGGTCTGGACGCCCTGTGCCGGCCCGGTGCTCGGCGCCATCCTGACCGCGGTCGCGACGTCGCCCGATCACAAGCGCGCCGCCAGCCTGCTGGTCACCTACGCGATCGGCGCGGCCCTGCCGATGCTGGCAATCGCTTACGGCGGACAGGCGATTTCAACGCAGCTGCGCCGTGTCGCGCCCTATGCCGCGCGCCTGCAACAGGGCTTTGGCGTGATTGTCATCGCCTTCGTAACCAGCGCTTTCCTGCAATACGACGCCATCGCTCTCGCGTGGCTCGGCCAGTTCTTCCCCGAAGGCCGCATCGGCCTCTGACGCAAGGAGATCAAGATGATCGGATCACGCAGAACACTTCTCACGACACTCGCCGGGCTTGCCGCTGTCGCCTTCGCCGCGCCTGTGCTGGCGGGTGATGCCGGCACGCCGGTCCAGCTTGCCGCAGCCAACGCCGCAGCACCCAACTTCGTCGGCATCAGCAAGTGGTTCAACTCAGGCCCGCTCTCGATCAGCGACCTGCGCGGCAAGGTGGTGCTGGTCGATTTCTGGACCTACGGTTGCTACAACTGCGTCAATACCCTGCCCTATGTGACGAAGCTCTACGAGACCTACAAGGACAAAGGGTTGGTGGTGGTCGGCATCCACACGCCGGAATTTCCGTTCGAACGCTCGCCGGCCAATGTGCAGGCGGCGCTGAAGCGGCACGGCATCAGCTATCCGGTCGGCCAGGACAACAACTCCGCCACCTGGGATGCCTGGCGCAACCAGTATTGGCCGGCGCAATACATCGTCGACCAGAACGGCAACATCGTCTTCAGCCACGCCGGCGAAGGCCAGTATGACGAGATCGAGCGCACGGTGCGTCGGCTGCTGAACGCAACAAGCTGAGTCACGCGATAGCACACGCGCGAAGAACGCATCCGCTCACATCGTCATGGCCGGCATAGCCGTTCGAAGAACGGCGTCGCTTCGCTCGCCTAGTCCCGCCATCCACGTCTTGTGGTTACGCGACTTTGACGACGTGGATGCCCGGCACAACGCCGGGCATGACGATGGCGTGAAGCCTGCGATCAAATCACATATCCGGCATGCCGCGCGCTGGCTTAATCCAATGCGCGTGCTAACTATCTCGTCCGTGGGATAACGCAGACGGACGCCGGGCCATGTTCGCTGCCATCGACGCTGTAGCTCTGGCACGCGCGCAGTTCGCGTTCACGATGACGTTTCACATCGTGTTCCCGGCGTTCTCGATCGGGCTCGCAAGCTATCTCGCGGTGCTCGAAGTGCTGTGGCTGTGGACCGGCCGCGCCGTGTTCCTCGACCTGTTCAAATACTGGCTGAAGATCTTCGCCATTGCGTTCGGCATGGGCGTCGTCTCCGGCATCGTGATGTCCTACCAGTTCGGCACCAACTGGTCGGTTTTCTCCGACAAGACCGGTCCGGTGATCGGCCCGTTGATGGCCTATGAGGTGTTGACTGCGTTCTTCCTCGAGGCCGGATTTCTCGGGGTCATGCTGTTCGGCATGGAGCGGGTCGGCCGCACCTTGCATTTTGTCGCAACACTGATGGTCGCGATCGGCACGCTGATCTCGGCATTCTGGATTCTCTCGGCGAATTCCTGGATGCAGACGCCGGCGGGCTACACCATCACCGCGGATGGCCAGTTCTATCCCGCCGACTGGCTCGCCGTGATCTTCAACCCGTCGTTTCCCTATCGCCTCGTGCACATGGTGCTCGCAGCTTACTTGACAACGGCGCTTGTGGTCGGTGCGACCGGCGCGTTTCATCTGTTGCGCGACTACGCCAACGAAGCCGCCCGCGTGATGTTCTCGATGGCGATGTGGATGGCTGTGCTGGTGGCGCCCATCCAGATCATCGCCGGCGACCAGCACGGCCTCAACACGCTCGAACATCAGCCGGTGAAGATCATGGCGATGGAGGGCCATTTCGAAAGCCATCCCGACGGCGCGCCGCTGATCCTGTTCGGCTGGCCGAACCAGGAGGCCGCGCGCGTCGACTATGCGCTCGAAATCCCGAAGGCCGGCTCGCTGGTGCTGAAGCACTCGCTCGACGCGCCGCTCAAAGGTCTCGACAGCGTGCCGCGCGAGAACTGGCCCAATGTGCTGCTGCCGTTCTGGGGTTTTCGCATCATGGTCGGAGCCGGGCTGCTGATGCTGCTGCTCGGCGTTGTCAGCCTGTACCATCGCTGGCACGGCAGCCTTTACGAATCGACGCTGCTGCACTGGTTTGCGCTGCTGATGGGGCCAATGGGATTTGTCGCCGTCATCGCCGGCTGGTTCGTCACAGAAACCGGGCGGCAACCGTTCACGGTCTACGGCCTGCTGCGTACCGCCGAATCCGCGTCGCCGTTGGCCTTACCTGCCGTGGCCTCATCGCTTGCTGCGTTCGCGATCGTCTATTTCACGGTGTTCGCGATCGGCGTGTTCTACCTGCTCAAGGCGATGGCGACGCCGCCGCATCGCGGCGAGGAAGGACCGGACACGGCATGAACCGGCGCGCGCGGCCGGCATCACGCCGCTGCCGGGTGTGAGCGGAGGTGGGCACCGATGACGATCGACCTTCCCACCATCTGGGCTTTCATCATCGCGTTTGCGGTGTTCGCCTATGTCGTGATGGACGGCTTTGATCTCGGCCTCGGTCTGCTGTTTCCGTTTTTTCGCGACCACCGCGATCGCGACGTCATCATGAATTCGGTGGCGCCGGTTTGGGATGGCAACGAGACGTGGCTGGTGCTGGGTGGCGGCGGTTTGATGGCGGCGTTTCCCCTCGCCTATGCCGTGGTGATGCCGGCGCTGTACACGCCTGTCATCGCGATGCTGCTCGGGCTGGTATTTCGCGGGGTCGCCTTCGAGTTTCGCTGGAAAGCGCGGCGCGAGGGCAACTTCTGGGACATTGCGTTCGCAGCGGGATCGCTGCTGGCATCACTCACGCAAGGCATCGCGCTCGGCGCGATCCTGCAGGGTGTGAAGGTGTCGGGCCGCGCCTATGCCGGCGGCTGGTGGGACTGGCTCACGCCGTTCACGGTGCTGACCGGCGCCGCCTTGGTCGTCGGTTACGCCCTGCTGGGCGCGACCTGGCTGATCATGAAGACGTCGGGCGATCTCCGTGAACGCGCCTACGTGTTGAGCTGGCGATTGCTCTTCGCGACGCTGATCGGGCTGGTCGCGGTGAGCATCGCAACGCCGTTCCTGCACATCGACTACTGGCATCGCTGGTTCACCTGGCCCAGCATTCTCTACGCCGCGCCGGTGCCGATCCTGGTTGCTGCGATCGCGCTGGCGCTGCTGCGCAGCCTCGAGCGGCGGCAGGATGTTCGCCCGTTCGTCCTGACGCTGGCGCTGTTCGCGCTGACCTATGCCGGCCTTGGCATCAGCATGTATCCGTTCATCGTGCCGCAGAGCATCACGATCTGGCAGGCGGCGGCGCCGGCCAAGAGCCAGCTGTTCATGCTGGTCGGCGTGGTGATCCTGATCCCGATGATCCTCGCCTATACCGCGTTCGCCTACTGGGTGTTCCGCGGCAAGGTCGACCCGCAAGCCGGATATCACTGATGGCGGCAGGCAACACGCGCAACAGGCTAGAGCCGCCACTGCTGCGGCGGCTCGCATGGTTCGTGCTGCTGTGGCTCGGCGGCGTCGCCAGCGTTGCCGTTGTCAGCGTGGTGCTGCGGTACTGGCTGCATCCGTAGATCGGACGTCGGCCGACTCAATAGCTCCGCATCAGTGCGAGTTGCTCGCCCTGATAGTTCGAATCGCCGAACAGCTCCTGGCAGACCCGCATCCGCTTCATGAACAGGCCGATGTCGAACTGGTCGGTCATGCCGATGCCGCCATGCATCTGCAGCGCTTCCTGCACCGCGAGCGTGCCGGTGGTGCCGGCGCGCGCCTTGGCGACCGCCACCATGCCGCTGGCGTTGTCGTAGTCCTCGTCGAGCGACTGCAGCGCCTTCAGGATCGCCGCGCGCGTCACCTCGATGTCGACATAGAGGTGCGAGATGCGGTGCTGCAGCGCCTGAAATTCACCGATCAACTTGCCGAACTGCTTGCGCTCCTTCAGGTACTGCGCGGTGCGGCTGAACGCCTCGTCGGCCACCCCAAGCATTTCGCTTGCGACCACCGCACGACCGGCATTGAGCACGCCGTCGAGAAGCTTGTGGCCCTGATCGACCTCGCCGAGCACGCTGTCGGCGGTCAGTTCGACATTGGAGAAATTGAGCCGCGCTGCGTTGTGGGCATCGACCATGATGGTGCGTTCGATCGCGACGCCCTTGGCCTTCGGGTTGACCAGGAACAGGGTAACGCCGTTGCGATCATTGTCGGCGCCCGCGGTGCGCGCGGCGACGACGAGCACATCGGCGACGTGGCCATCGACGACGAAGCCCTTGGCGCCATTGAGGCGGAAGCCGTTGCCAGAACGCTCGGCCTTGAGCCTGATGGTCTGCGGCCGGTGCTTTGCGCCTTCGTCGATCGCGAGCGCGCCGATCAACGCACCCTCGGCGATCTTCGGCAAGTGCTCCGCCTTCTGCGCTTTGCTGCCGCCGCGCGCGATGGCCGATGCTGTCAGTACGGCTGAAGCAAGGAATGGCGACGGCAACAGCGTGTGGCCGATTTCCTCGGCGACAATGCCGGCCTCGACATGGCCGAGACCCGAGCCGCCGAACTCCTCCGGCACGAGCAGGCCGCAAAAACCCATCTCGGCAAAAGTCTTCCACATCTCCGGCGAATAGCCGCGGGCGTCGTTGTCATCCCGCAGCTTGCGGAAATGGGCGATCGGCGCCTTGTCGGTGATCAGGTTGCGCGCGCTGTCGCGCAGCAGGGTTTGTTCTTCGTTCAGAACGAGGGCCATCTTTGGAAATCCGTTTTTCTTCTTAAGCTTGAGCGCGATGAATTGATGTCGAGTTGCGTTTCTTTACTCCGCTCGTCCCCGCGAGACGCGGGGACCCAGTCTTTGCCAAACAGCGAGCGCTCGTCTCAATCGCTATTTCTCTTTGACTGGATTCCCGCTTTTGCGGGAATGAGCGGTATCAAAATCACGTGCCCGGCAGGTTGAGGATGCGCTTGGCGACGATCCCGAGCATGACCTCGGAGGTGCCGCCCTCGATCGAGTTCGCCTTGGTGCGCAGCCAGCTTTTCGCTGTACGGCCGTGCTCTGAGCGCTCGCTCTCCCACTCAAGTGCGTCCGAGCCGCCCATGTCCATGAACAGCTCGTGGCGGCGCTTGTTCAGCTCGGAGCCGTAGTACTTCATGGCTGAGGAGAACGCCGGATGGGCCTGGCCGACCTTGACCTGGTCGGAGGCGCGCTCGGCGGCGAGCGCAAAGGCGACTTCATCGACCTCGAACTTCGCCAGACTCGCGCGCAACAGCGAATTCGGCGAGCTTGCCTTCCTTGTCGACCCCAACCGTCGAGGTCGCGATCTCGCTCATCGAGCGTTTTGAGCCCCGGTCGCCGATGCCGCTGATCGAGTCGCGCTCGAACTGCAACACGTACTTGGCGACGTCCCAGCCCTTGTTGACGGTGCCCAAGACGTTCTTCTTCGGTACGCGGACATTGTCGAAGAAGGTTTCGCAGAACGGCGAGTAGCCGGAGATCAGGAGGATCGGCTTGGTGGTGACGCCCGGCAGTCCGCATATCGAACAGGAGGAATGAAATACCCTCGTGCTTCTTGGCCGAGAAATCGGTCCGGGTCAGGCAGAAGATCCAGTCGGCCTTGTTGGCGTAGGAGGTCCAGATCTTCTGGCCGTTGACGACATAATGGTCGCCGTCGAGGTCGGCGCGGGTCTGCAGCGAGGCGAGGTCGGAGCCGGAGTTCGGCTCCGAGTAGCCCTGGCACCAGCGGATCTCGCCGGAGCAAATCTTCGGCAAGTGCTCGCGCTTCTGCTCCTCGGTGCCGAATTTGAGCAGCGCCGGGCCAAGCATCATGATGCCGAACGAGCGCAGCGCCGGGCGCGCGCCGATCGCCGCCATCTCCTCGCGCACGATCTTGGCCTGGGCAGGATCAAGACCGCCACCGCCGTATTCGGCCGGCCAGTGCGGCACGACCCACTTCTTGTCGCGCACCCGCTCGAACCAGACGCGCTGCGCCTCCGACTGGAAGCTCGGGTTGCGGCCGCCCCAGAAGGTGTCGCTTTCGACCAGCATCGGCTGGCGCATCTCCGGCGGACAGTTCTTCTCCAGCCAGTCGCGGGTTTCTTTGCGGAAGCTCTCGAGATCCGACATTGTATTTTCCTTTGGGACGCTTCTTTCGAATTGTTGCGACGACGGCGCGACACGCCGTCGATTTCGGGGTGACTTTAACGTGGGGAGATCGAAATTCAACCGAACGAGCCGCATAGCTTGCTCGCATTTGCGGCCGAAAATGGAGGCTCACTCGGCAAAGTTCGGTTTCGCCAGACGAAACCAACGCGGGGATTCAGGCGGTCTTCTTGAACGGGATCAAGATGATGACCGCGGCCGCGATCTCCATCGCCATGCAGAGCATGAACGACGCGGAATAGCTGCCGGAGAAATCACGCAGCCAGCCGACCACGCCGGGGCCGAACGCGTAGATCACCTGGTTGATCGCAACCGACAGGCCAACCAGCAAACCGAACGAAGCGGTTGAGAATTCGCGCGAGATGATCAGCGACGGCAACGTGATCAGGTTGCCGACCGAGAAGCCGAACAATGCGCAAGCCGCAAACACCGCGATTTCGTTGTCGGTCCGGATCAGCACGAGCAGCGCCAGCGACTGGCTGACGAACGATATCGCACTGATGATCCGTTGATTGAGCCGATCGATGAAGGTGCCGAGCACGAGCCGGCCGAGCACGGCGAACGCCGTCGTCGTTGCGACCGCAAGACTCGCATGCTGGGTGCCGATCTTCGGCTCGAGAAACGCAATCTGGTGGACGAGAAAGCCGACCTGCGCGCCGATGCCGAACGCAAACGGCAGCGTCATGGTCCAGAACTGCAGGCTGCGCAGCGCGCGAGCACGCGTCCAGGGTTGTTCGGTGGTGGCGGCCTGGCCAGCCGCAGCCGGCGCGGCGTCCCTGGATCCAGGCGATTTGCCGACGCACAGCAGCGCCACCGCCACCAGCACCACTGCGGTCAGGCCTGCGGTGAGCAACATGGCGTCGGAGAAGCCGAAGCGGCTGACCAACGCGACCATCAGCGGGGTCAAGAGAATGCCGCCGAAGCTTGCGCCGGTCAGCGCCAGGCTGATCGCGAGCCCGCGTTTCTCGACGAACCACAGGCCGGCGATGGTGGTGATCGAGCCGAGGCTCATCAGCATCCAGCCCATCGCCATCACGAGATAGGCGGCGAACAGCTGCCAGGGCGCGTCGACCTTCGCGATGATCGCGACCGCCAGGCTGAAGCAGACGGCGCCGCCGATCAGCACCTGGCGCGGGCCGAATCGCTTGATGATATCGGCGACAAAGATGACGAGGCCAATGCTGGAGAGATAATACAGCGTCGTCGCAGTCGAAATCAGCGAGGTCGGCCAGCCCTTGGTCCGCTGCAGCTCGGCGAGATAAACGCCGTGGCCGTAGAAGCCAAGACCCCAGGCGAAGATCGCGAATACAAACAGCGCGAACACCACGCGCCAGCCCTCATAGGCCGGCGAGCGCTCGTCGCGCACGCCGGTTATGTCATGAGGGGGCGCAAGCATCGTCATGCTTTCTACCGCACCTTGTCCTTGCGCATGTCCTTGTCGGAAAACCGGTACCCACTTTTCCGGGACATGCGCTCACACCCGCCAGAACGGCTTCTCGATTTCGTGGAACACCTGACCGCGCGACAGACCAATGTCATGAAGCTGGTAGTCGCTCAAGCCGGCAAGCATTCGCCGCTGCACGCTGCGATCGTGCCATGTGGCAAGAATTTCGAGGATGCGAGCCACCAAGCCCGACTGCGGCTTCGGACGACGGTCAATGGTCGAGCGGATGACGAAAGTGGTCATGGCGACCTCCTGTCATGATTGGATGAGATTGAACGAGCCAGCGCGCTCTCGACACCCGATTCCCGGGCGCATGAACTACAGCACTTCGACAACAACGCCAGCTTAGGGATGCGAAGCTAGGCGCTCGCCGCGCCAGGATATGGCAACATGTTTGCACACGCCGTTGTGATGCACATCGGCGCGCAAACTCGGGGATTTTCAGAGGCTGAAAATCGACCGCTATTTGTCGCGGTCGATAACCCGTGAAATCACGGGCCAATATTCCTTGCCGTGGCCGGCGTCGATCGCTTCTTGCAGAATTTGCCCCGCGAGTTTTGCGCCGCGCATATCGAGTCCAACGTCATCGCCGAGCGCGAGCGCATAGCTCAAATCCTTGAGCGCATATTCGGTCGAGAACGCGCGCTCCGGAAACTCGCCGGGGATGATCGCTTTCAAGCCATGATTGCGCAGCCCGAATGAATCCGCCGACCCCTTTGCCAGCGTCTCGAACAGCAGCTTTGGATCGACGCCCGAGCGCTTGGCGATGACGTAAGCTTCCGACAATGCATTGATGCTTTGAAACAGCACCATGTTGTTCAGGATCTTCGTCACCTGGCCGGCGCCGGTGCTGCCGCAATTGGTGACTTCACTGGCAAAACAACGGATGACAGGCTCGACCATCGCAAACAGGTTTGGCGTGGCGCCGACCATGACGCTCAGCGTGCCGGCGATGGCCGCTTCGCGCGTACGCGCGATCGGCGCGTCGGCATAGTCCGCGCCCGTCTTGCGGACCTTGTCCGCAAGCTCGCGGGTCAATTTGACCGGCGAGGTGCCGAGATCGACGAAGATCTGGCCGGCGCGCGCGGCATCAAGAATGCCGCCGAACTCCTCGAATAGCGCCTGCACGTGCTTGCCGCTTGGCAGGCAGAAGAAAACGAGGTCGGCCTGCTCGACGACGCGCGCGACTGTCGTGGCGATGGTCGCGCCGTCGGCGCGGATGCGCTGCAGCGGCTCTCTCGCCAGATCGAACGCGACGATCGGCCGACCGCTCTTCTTGATGAGGTTGCGGCAGATCGGCTCGCCCATCACGCCGAGCCCGATGAAGCCGATTGTCTCAAAGCCCGCCATGGTTCACTGACCTTGTTTTACTTCGCGTTTTACTTCGCGTTTTACTTGGCCTTGGTGTACGCGCCCGCCGAATCGCCCGCGATCTTGCCGAACACGGCGCCGGCGCAGAGACCCGAGCCACCCGGGTAGTTGAAGTAGAACAGACCGCCGACCATTTCGCCGGCAGCATAAAGACCCGGGATCGGCGCATCGTCGACGCTAGTCACCTGCGCCTTCTGTGGTGATGCGCACGCCGCCGAAGGTAAAGGTAACGCCGCAGGTGACCGCAAAGGCGAGATAAGGCGGCTTGTCCAGGGTATTGGCCCAGTTGCTCTTGACGACCTTCAGTCCCTTGGTGGTGCGGCCATCCTTGACGTTCGGATTGAACGGAATGTCCTGCGTCACTGCGGCGTTCCACTCCTTCACAGTCTTGAGGAAGGCTTGCGGGTTGACGTCCTCGAGCTTGGGCGCGAGCTCTTCCAGCGTATCGGCCTGCACCTTGGTGACCTGGCGGATGCGATACTCGTCGCGCAGCAGATGCACGACCTTCTGGTCGAAAATCTGCCAGGCGAACTGGCCGGGCTGGTTGAGGATGACGCGGCCGTATTTCGCGTAAGTGTAGTTGCGGAAGTCGGCGCCCTCATCGACGAAGCGCTCGCCGTCGGCGTTGACCATGATGCCGAACGGATAGGAGTGTTTCTGGAAGCCGTCGCCGACCGCGAGGTCGCCATACTCCGGCGCATTGCGATCCCAGCCGACCGCATGGCAGCCCGACCAGTTGCCGCCGGGGCGCGCGCCGACCTCCATCGCCATGCGGATGCCGTCGCCCATGTTGAAACGCGAGCCGCGCACCTTGGCGAGGTCCCAGGTCGGGCCGAGATAGCGCGTGCGCCATTCGGTATTGGCCTGGAAGCCGCCGGCGGCCAGAATCACCGCCCTGGCGCGGATATCCTTGGTAATGCCCTTCTGCTTGACGCGCACGCCATGGACGCCGCTGTCGTCTGCAAGCAGCGACACGGCGCGGGTTTCGTACATCACCGTGATGCCTTCGCGCACGGCGGCCTTGTGCAAGGCTTCGACAAGGCCGGGGCCGCCGCCGACCGACTCGACGGTGAGCCCGCCCCAGAACTTGAACTTGCCGTCGACCTTGAAGGCCTGGCGTCCATAGATCGGCGCAAAGCGGACGCCCTTGGTCGTCATCCATTTCAGCGTCGGCAGGCTGCGCTTGACCAGCAGTTCGCACATGTCCGGATTGGTGCGGTTCTGCGTCACCCGCGCCATGTCGTCGAAGAACTGGTCCTCGGTGTAGGTGCCGAAGTCGGTGTTGGCGACCTCGCTGTCGGTGAGGTCCGGCATCAGCGCGCGCAGGTCGTCGACCCCGTTATAGACGGTGCGGATCGCGCCCGCGGTGAACGCCGAGTTGCCGCCGTGGTCGCCGAACGCCGCCCACTCACAGACGGCGACACTGACGCCATGCTCGCGCGCGGCCAGCGCCGCGCACATTGCGGCGTTGCCGCCTCCGACCACCACGACATCAAACTCGCTCATCGCGTTCCTCGTTTCTTCCCGGATTCTTGTCGTTCTTCTTCTGCGCCCTGGCGCCTGATCCTGTCGAGTACCGGCAAGATATACTCGCGGAACCGCGCCGGATTTTCGCTCATCGGAAAATGCCCGAGCTCCTTCATCACGGTGACATCGACCCCGCCGGCGATCGATCGCACCGTGCGCTGGGTGTCCTCCGGTGCGCAGGAGAAATCATATTCGCCGGTGAGCAGATAGAGCGGACAGGCCGATGTGTCGATCTCCCTGATCCGTGGACGCAGGTCGCCGTCGACGCGATAGAAATAGAGGTCGCCCTTGAACACGCCGGGCCCGCTCTGCTTGTACATCCAGAGCGTCTCGTGCCGGCTCGCGTCAGGACTTTGCGGCGCAATCAGCCCGGAAACCAGCGCCGCGCAGATTTCGCCGCCATGGACATCGGCGCGGTTGAGCCATGAGGTGTCGTACCAGCCTTCCTGAAACTCGGCGGCCTCGAGACCGATAAGAGCGCGGAAGCATCGTGCATGCTCGATCGCGAGATTGAGCACGATACGGCCACCGATCGAGCAACCCATCACCACCGGCGAGACCAGATCGAGCGCATCGCAGAACGCGATGACCATCTCGGTATAGCTCTTCGTGGTCAGCACATACTCCTCGCGCTCGAAGCCGACCGGCGGCAACGACTTGCCGTGCCAGGGCATGTCGAACGCCAGCACACGAAAATGTTGCGTCACCGCGGGGTCGTTCATCAGGTGACGGTATTGGCGGCCGTCGGCGCCCGCGGTGTGCAGACACACGAGCGGGATGCCCTGCCCCGCCTCCTCGAAATAAAGCCGATGCGCGCGGCCGCCCAGCGACAGCGTCATGTAGCGACCGATGATCGGTTCGAGCGCGGCCGCCATCACCGCCTCGCCGACACCAGACGACGCGGCGCCGCGAACATGTCCTTGAAGAACTGGAGATGCGTCATGTATGGCGTGATATCACCTTCGAGCCTGGCAACGCCGCGCTTGGTCAGCGCCGACAGATCGTGCCAGCCCGGATCCGGTACCGGCATCCAGAACCTCTGCCAGGCTTCAGCGGTGGCGCGCAACGCAAACTGCCACGGTCGCACCAGCTTGGGCTGGCGCTCCAGCGTGGCAAGGCGACCAGCGGCGATGCGAAGGTAATACATCGCATCGCCGATCCCGGCCTCGAGTTCGGCATTGCAGAGCGCGCCGCGGCGGACGAGATCGCTGTCGCCGCTGACAAGGTCCGGCAACCGCTCGAACAGCGCGGTCAATTCGGCCTGCTCAACGATGACGGGCATGATGCGTGATGGAGTTGGTCGTGGAGCTTTGCGCGTGCAGAATGATGCGCGGATTCAATAGATCGGTTCCCACACTGTCAACCACAGCGGCCCGCACCTGTCCGCCACCTTTTTGTAAGGTTGCACCGCGTTCGGCAGCGCTGCTGCGGCTACTCCGCCTGCCAGCGTGTTCCATCAATGCCGGCGCGGCCGAACGCGACGCCGCCGTCGACCGCTAGCGTCGCGCCCACGACATAGTCGCCCGCGCGCGAGGCAAGAAAGATCGCAGCTCCCGCCATGTCGTCATCCCGGCCGATCCGTCCGACCGGGACCTGGCGCGCAACGGCATCGCCGTGGTCGCGCGCATCGAGGTTCATGTCCGAAGCGAATGGTCCGGGCGCGATTGCCGTGACATTGATATGTAGCGGCGCGAAGCGCGCCGCCATCCGCCGCGTCAAGTGAATGAGTCCGGCTTTGCTGGCGGCATAGGAATAGGTTTCGAGCGGATTGACGAAGATGCCGTCGATCGACGCGATGTTGATGATCTTGCCGGGCTTCTCCGGTGTCGCCGCCGCCTTCAGCGGGGCGAGCAGGGCCTGCGTTAGGAAGAACGGCGCCTTCAGGTTGAGGTTCATCACCTTGTCCCAGCCGCTCTCGGGAAAGATGTCGAAGTCAGCCGCCCAGGCCGCTCCGGCATTGTTGACCAGAATGTCGAGTTTCGGTTCACGCTGCTTGATTTCGGCAGCGAGCTTTTGCGCGCCCGCGACGGTCGAGATGTCAATCGGAACGGCGATACATTTTCCGCCGCCGGCGGAGAGCTCCCTCGCCGTCGTCTCGCACGGCCCAGCCTTGCGCGCGGTGATGTAGACCGTGGCGCCCTGCGCGATGAAGCCGCGGGCGATCATCTTGCCAATGCCGCGCGAGCCTCCGGTGACCAGCGCAACACGCCCTTGCAGCGAGAAAAGATCGTTCAACATTGTTTAGTCCCTTGACTGAACTCGATCGATCGGGAGCGCGCCACGTCTCGCACGCTGCGCCATCAGAGTGGGAATTTACCGCTTGCGCAAGCAACCGCCGACGATCGCGTGCCAAAGAAAAAGGGCGATCGCGCCCCCACGCGATCGCCCGGTCCCCATGCTCCTCGAACGCTCGAGGTCACCCCACTTCGACGCTGCGGCGCCGAGGTAACGGCTCAATCACCGATCACTGCATGAACGGCGTAAAGCGGTAGTTCAGGCCGACCTTGGTCACCTGAACGTTGAGGCGCGAGCTCAAGCTCGTCGTTCCGTCGCTTGCAAGCGCAGTCCGGGTGCCAAAGCCGTAATAGTCGTACTCGGCCTTGGCCGACCAGTGATCGTCGAACGCAAACTCGCCGCCGAAACCTGCAGTCCACCCGGCCCGGTTTGCCGAAGTTGAGATGCCGTTGATCAGCACTCCCGCCTGATTGAGGCAATTGCGAATGTTACCAGGCACATTGACGGGACCAACGTCGCAGCCAACGCTAACCCTTTCGTTGGTGAAGCCCGCGCCGCCCTTAACGTAAAGAAGGCTGCGGTCCCACGAATAGCCCAGCCTGCCGGTCGCACTCGCCAGCCAATTCAGCTTCGTGTTGCAGTTCATGAAGAACGGGCTAAATCCGATCGGAAAACCAAAGCCATTGCCGACGACGCCGGCCAGCCCGACGGTGCCACCGCAAGTCGCGCCCCCGTGCAGATTGGCTCCGCTCACATCACCTTCAGCGCCGAGCACCCACTTGTTCGCAAACTGGTAATTGTAACCAATCTGGCCGCCGCCGAGCAGCCCGGCACTGTGGACACCTACCGCCGGATCGACCGCACCGACAAAGCCGATCGTATCGCGTCCATACCCAGCCCCGCCGTGGACGCCGACATAGACACCAGTCCAGTCGACCGGCCGCGCGGCCGCCATTGGCCTGGCCTTCGCCTTGACCGGCATAATTGCCGCGATCATCTCCGGCGTGAACTGATAGCGAATGCCACCGGTTCCCGACCAGCCCTCGATGTTCTGACCATTGCGATAGTCGACCCTTACGAAGCCAAGCCAGCCGGTATTCACAATCTGACCGGCGACCCCAGCCGAATATTGGCCGTAAGTTCCGATCCTCGATGTCGAGGTGGTCGACGCGAAGTTTGCGTTGGAGAACGTACCTGGCGCCCCGGTCACGCTGAAGAAATTACAATTCGCACAGGTCACGAAGCTCGAATTGATGTTGCCGGCAAACTCGTGAAAGAGGCTCGCCGACACAAACGGCTGTAGCGCGAGATTGCCCACCTGCGCACTCGTTCCGGCGCGCAAGCTCAGACGACCAATGTCGCTCTGCACGTCCGACGTCGAGAGCGTACCGGAAATGCTGCCGCCCTGGCCACCACCAGGCACGCCAACCGCCGTGAACGCGTCGATCTTGGTATTCGAAAACGTGAACCCACCCGACGGCTCGATGAACCAGCCGTTGCCAAGATCGAAGTTATAGCCGGCGTTGGCAACGAATGAGAGGCCACGGCCCGAGATCGGCTGATTGAAGAAGCCCAGCGCCGGATTGTTCAGCGAGATGTTGTAGAATTCCTGCCGTACCATCGCGTCGGCGAAGAAGCGCCCGTAGGTGGCGACGAAGTAGGTGCCAACGAATGGAATCTGGAAGTTTGAATTGAAGGTGTCGGTCTTCGAATTGCTGTTGGATTCGAGATAACCGGCCGTCGTGCCGAGATGCAGGTTCCAGCCATTCCAGTTGAGCTCGGCCGCATCGGTGCCGATCTGAACGCCAGCATAGGTATCACGAATGCGGTTGCTGCAGTTGACGGTCGAGGTCTGATTGAGGCCAGCACCGACCGACGTGTTCAGCGCGCTGGTCGACGACGTGCTCTTCGTGGTCACCTCACCGCCGACGACGCGGCCCCAGATTCCGCCGCCGGGCGAGTTCGGCGGCGGATTTGCCGGCGCCGACACGAACGCACTGCCCTGTTGAGCCTGGAATGCCGTCGTGGCGTTGCTGAGATCAGCCGCGATGATGGCCGACGTGGTGGCCGCCATGTTGCCGAGAATCCCGGCACCAGGTCCCACGATCACGTTTGGTGGCAAACCCGGAGCACCGCCGACGACATTGGTCGGCGCCGCGCACTGCGCAAAAGCCTGGCCGGACATCGCGAGCGTCGTCGCCAGAGCGAGACCTCCGAGTACAATGCCACGAATTTTCATAATTTCGCCCCCAAAACAAAATTCCAAAATGCCGGTCACAAGGACTCTTGGTTCAATCTGTAAATGACTGAACTCCGGCCCGGAAGTTCGCTTGCCACGTTCCACAAGGACCCCATCCACTATTCAGAAACTTGTGCCATTTCAGCAACAAATGATTGCCTCTGTGCGTGATGTCAGAGGATCGGGCCGTCACACGCGTCCCCTCCGATCGGACGGGGTTTGCACGGCCAGGTAACGTGATAAGCAGTTGCGTGATCTTCGTCACAGTGCTGCGAACGCGCTTAGGCAACATTGCGACCAACACGTGAAGCATGCGAGCGAGCCAAGAGGCAGACGCCGCATTGCCCGCTACGGAGCAACCACCATGAAGTTCAATCGCCGCAAATTTTCCAAGACATTTGCCCTCGCCCTTCTGGCGATCGGCGCCCTCAGCCAGGCCGCCCGCGCTGACGACCTGTCGGCCCAGCAGATCATCAACGGGCTGAAAGCGCCAAAGACGCGCAGCCTGGCCGCGCCAAACGCGGAACCTGCACCACTGAGCGCTAACGACGCTGCCTTCATCGACCGGGTCCGCAAGACCCGATCACTGTCGAGCGCGGATCGCGATCAAGTCCAGCAGATCGCGCAATCGCGCCCGAGCGTCGATGTCGAGATCTACTTCGACTACAACTCGGCAGCGCTGTCGCCGAAGGCCGAGCCGCAGCTCAACAACCTCGGCAAGGCGCTGACCAGCCAGGATCTCACCGGTTCTGTCGTGATGCTCGGCGGTCACACCGACGCCAAGGGCGGCGACGGCTACAATCAGAGCCTGTCGGAGCGTCGCGCGGAGACCGTGAAGAAGTTCCTCGTCGACAACTATCGCGTCTCGGCGGATACGCTGATTTCGACCGGCTACGGCAAGCGCGAGTTGAAGAACGCTTCCGATCCGTTCGCACCGGAAAACCGCCGCGTCCAGATCGTCAACATGGCGAACAACACCGCTGCCGCGAACAAGTGACGGGATCGCCGCGCCGAAGCTCCGGCGGGGCGGCCCACAGACAAGTGTGAGAGCGCCGCCGCTTTCGCGGCGGCGCTTGGTCGCATCCGCCCGCCCCTTGCATTGATCGGTCGAGGCAATGCGGCTAAATTTCAGTGGTTTTCCGACTCAAGGATCGTATTGAGTTCGGCGGACAACCGCTCGTGACAGGGAAGGACCGGCGACACGCAGGAACTCGCCGGCGTCGTGTTGGATGCCAAAGCGTCTGGCCAGCATCATCGTCGCGGTCGGAGCAGCGTTGCTGCTCGGCTTCGCGCCGGACGTTGCGCTGGCGGACAAGCGCGTCGCGCTGGTGGTTGGCAACTCGAAGTACCAGACCGTCAATCCGCTGCCGAACCCTGCCCGCGACGCCACCTCGATTGCCAGGATGTTCAAGGACGCGGGCTTTGAAAGCGTGGATACGCTGATCGATGTCGGCAACCTCGATTTCAAGCGCGGCATCCGCAAGTTCGAGGATACGGCAGCGGACGCCGATATCGCCGTGATCTACTATGCCGGCCACGGCATCGAGATCGGCGGCACCAACTACCTCATTCCGGTCGATGCGAGAACTCGCCAGCGATCGCGATGCGCCGGATGAAGCGATTACGCTCGATCGGCTGGTCACCTCCGCCGACTCAGCGAAGAAATTGCGCGTCGTCATTCTCGATGCGTGCCGCGACAATCCGTTCACCGGCACGATGCGGCGCGACAGTCTGGCGGCCAAGCGCGGCATCAGCTCCGGCCTGACGCGGGTCGATCCGTCCACCACCGACACGCTGATCGCCTACGCGGCCAAGGCCGGCTCCACGGCCGAAGACGGCGACGGCGATCACAGCCCGTTCACGACGGCGCTTCTGAGAGACCTGACGGTGCCAGGCCGCGACATTCGTATCGCCTTCGGCTACGTCAAGGATGACGTCATGAAGTCGACCAGCGGGCGACAGGAACCTTTCGTCTACGGGTCTCTTGGCGGCGGCGTTTACTCGCTGGTGCCGCCCCCCTCGCCAAGCCTGGAGCCGTCGGTCGCCGACGCCAAGGCCGATTTTGAACTGGTCAAACAGATCAACACACGCAAGGCCTGGGACGTCTACCTCAACACCTACAAAACCGGCCTCTACGCCGACCTCGCCCGCGGCATACGCAACTCCCTGCCGCCCGATATCCAGGTCGCTTCGCTCGGCCCGACCACGCTCCCGGCCAGCCGGCCGGCGACGACCAAAGAAGCGCTCGACTGGGACAAGATCAAGGATTCGACCGACCAGAACGTGTTGCAGAACTTCATCAAGCGCTACCCGGACTCGCCGCTGGCGATTACCGCGCAGGACAGAATCAATGTGCTGATCAAGGCGGCCCAGGATCGTGCCGAGCAGGACCGGCTCGCCAAGGAGGCCGCCGACCACAAGGCGGCTGAAATTGTGGCCGCGAAGCAGCGCGACGAGGACGAGCGAAAGGCGAAAGCAGCCGAGGCCGACCAGAAGGCGAAAGCCGATGAGGCCGCACGGCAGGCCGCAGCGGCCAAGGCGAAGGCCGATGCGGCCGCAGCGCAGCTTGCGGCCGTCGAGGCGGCGAAGCTGCGCGAGGAGAGTGATCGCGCAGCGAAAGCGGCCGACGCCGAGCGCCGGAAGGCCACTGCTGCCACTGCCGCGGAAACGGCGTGCAAGCAGCAAGGCGATCAGCTGGCGGCGTTGCAGGCCAAGGGGTCTACCGGCACCGGCGTCGACGATATGACCCAGTTCGTCAAGACCGTGACCTGCGATCGCATCAAGCCGCAGGCGATGGCGGCATTGAACACCTTCAACGCGGAAGCGGCCAAGCGAACTGCAGATCTCGTACGTTCCGCGCAAACGGAATTGACGCGGATCGGTTGCTACACCGGTACGACCGATGGCGTGATGAGCGATGGCACCAAGAACGCCCTGAGCCGCTATCTCTCGGCCAAGGGCCTTCCAACCAGCGATCTCACCGTGACGGATACGCTGATCACGAACCTGCAGAAGCAACAGCCGATCACGTGCCTGCGCACCTGCCCGAGCGGTCAAACGCTGAGCGGCGACACCTGCATTGCAGCCGCCAAGCCTGCCGCCGCACCGCCGGCGCAGGCCAAGCGTGATGATTTCGAGCCGGAAATCGCCGCCGCCGCGGCAACAGGCCGATACCCGCCCGGCCGCGCCGCGGGCGACGCAGCAGGCTGCCTCGGCACCGCGCCCCGCTCCCAGCGGATATGGCGGCGCCAGTCACGCGCCGATGGTTGGCGTCGGCTTCTGAGGAGGCCCAGTCACGAAATTTTGGCGATCGGCTGCCGGCAATCTTCTGTAGTGTGTCGCAATGACGGATGTGACAAGGTGCTTACATCATGATGACAGATCTGCGCACGAAGCTATCGCTCGCGGCCGCCGTCGCGCTCATTGCCCTCGCAATGGTTCCGGCGCGCGCCGACGAAGGTTCAGGCGCAACGAGGGATGCCGCCCCTGTCGCCAAAATCCGCACTGCTGCAAACATTGATGTGCCGGCGCCGCGATTGACCAAGGCTGCGACGATCCGCACACATCGCCGCAAGGCGACAATGGTGGCGAGGTCTGCAGCCTTACCCGGGGGCTTGATGCGCATCGCCTATCGCCCGGCCGCCGACACCGCGTGCGGCAGCAGCGCTTGCCGGGTGCCCATCATCCTTTTCATCGGCATCACCTATTGATCGCGAGATCGATTCCGCAGCACCGCTCGCGAAACCTTCCGACGCGGGATAATCGCGCCACGACAGAGACTTGCGCCGATTGACGCGCTGCATTGAGTGGTTTGTAAAAGCCCTCCGTGCATGCGATAATGTACTTTGACAATCAAGCCATCCCCTCCGCGCGAATGTGCAGGATCCGCGTTCCGATGAAGACGCGCCTTTTAGTGTTGATTAGCCTGATTTTCTCCGTGATCTCGTACTGGAGCAGCGCCTCGGCCCAGGATGCGGGCAAGCGCGTCGCGCTTGTGATCGGAAACGCGAAATACCCCGATGCCGACACCCCGTTGAAGGAGCCGGCCGCCGACATGCGCGCGATGGCCGACGAGCTCAAGCATTCCGGGTTCGAAGTTGCGCAAGGCGAGAACCTCAGCCGCGACGCAATGCAGAAGGCGATCGACGGTCTGTACGGGCGGATCAAGCCCGGGGCGGTCGTGATGGTCTTCTTCAGCGGCTACGGCATTCAATCGGGCCGCCAGACGTTCATGATTCCGGTCGACGGCCAGCTCTGGACCGAGGCTGATGTTCGTCGCGACGGTTTCAGCCTCGACAACATGCTCGGCGAGATCAACAGCCGCGGCGCCGGAGTGAAGATCGCGATCCTCGACGCATCGCGGCGCAATCCGTTTGAGCGACGCTTCCGCAGCTATTCCGCAGGTCTTGCGCCCGCGACCGCACCACAAGGATCGCTGGTGATGTACTCCGCGGCGCCGGGCACCGTGGTCGCCGATGCCACCACCGATCACAGCCTGTTCGTCAACGAATTGCTCAAGGAGATCCGCGTTCCCGGCCTGACCGCGGAAGAGGCGCTCAACCGCACGCGCAAGGGCGTGTCGCTTGCCTCCCAGGGCGATCAGGTGCCGTGGTTCTCATCGTCGCTCGCCGAAGAATTCTCGTTCGGCCCGGGTCCGGTGGACAGCGCCGCGACGACGACGCCAAAGCCTCAAGTCAGTCAGAGCCCGCCGCAACAGCCGGTGCAGACCTCGGATTCGAAGGTCGCTACGCTTGATCCGCCGCCTGGCGTGAAACCGACTGTCACCGCCCCGTCGATCCCCGACCTGCCGAAGCCGACAACGTCTGCTCCCGCGCCAAACGTTGCGACCACGGTGCCGACGTTGCCACAGGTCACGACACCCCAAGTGACGACGCCACAAGTCGCGACGCCCCAAGTCACGACGCCGCAGGTCTCGACGCCGGCGTCGCCAACGCTGCCTGTGCAGCAGCAGGATCCGAAGCTTGCGGCACTCCAGAGCGATCCGGCGATCCGCGATCTGACACAGCTGCTCAACGACAACCCGAACGATGAGGCGGCGTTCTATAAGCGCGGCCAAATCTACGCCAGCAAGGGCGCCTATGGCGCCGCATTGAACGATTTCGATCAGGCCATCAGGCTCAACTCGCGCGACGTTGAAGCGCTGAACAATCGCTGCTGGGTCCGCACCATTGTCGGCGAGCTGCAGTCGGCACTCAAGGATTGCAACGACGCACTGGCGTTGCGCCCGAACTTCGTCGATGCGCTCGACAGCCGCGGCCTTGCCAACCTGAAGCTTGGCCAGATCACGAGCGCGCTCAACGATTTTGATGCGGCGCTGAAGCTCAATCCAAGGCTCGCCTCGTCGCTGTACGGCCGCGGACTCGCGCGCCAGCGCTCGGGGCTGGCCGCCGCCGGCGACCGCGACATTCAGGCCGCCAAGCAGATCAGCCCGGACATCGCCAGCGACTTCACGAGCTTCGGGGTCCGCTGAGGGCGTAGCCGGACAGGAAAGGAAGGTTTTTCAGGAGGTTCTGACGGCAACGGCAACGTGGGGGCGATTGAACTAAGCCGGGCCGCCAGCGACAAAATAGGTGAATTAAGGCAACACTTCGCGCGCCGCCTTATCCTCGATCGCCCCCGGGACGGCGCTGACCAGGCAGGAGACGGCTATGTCCGCACGACACAACAGATCGAGTGCTGGAATTCTGGCAATGCACCTCACCCGCGTCGTAATCGCTGCGGGCGTCGCAACGACGATGACCATCGGTCTCGCTCTCGCCGGCGATCCGGTGAGCTCGGATCAGATCCTGCAGGCGCTGACGCCGAAGCGGCTGACCCGCAGCCTGACCGCAACGCCGGAAGATCAGGCGAAGACGGCTGCCGAAACCCAGTTCGTGCAGTCCATCAAGAACCGCACTACGCGTTCGCTGTCGCCCCCCGAGCGCGACCAGATCTATGCGATCGCCCAGCAGAAGCCGGCCATCGATCTCGAGATCACCTTCGACTACAACTCGGCGAAGATCAGCAACTCGGCGTTGCCGCAGGTCGACGCGCTCGGCAAGGCGCTGACCGATCCGATCGATGAAAGGCACGACGTTCGTGGTCGCCGGTCATACCGACGCGGTCGGCAGCGACCCCTACAATCAGGATCTCTCGGAGCGCCGCGCCGACTTGGTCAAGCAATACCTCACGAGCAAATACGGCATGGCCACAGCTGACCTCGTCACCGTCGGTTACGGCAAAACCCGTCTTGAAGGACCCGAACGATCCGAAGGGCGGCGAAAACCGGCGCGTCCAGGTCGTGAACATGGCGACGACCAAGGCCGCCGCCAATTGACGTTTCGGCGCGACGCGAAACGCGCCGCGCCGGACGAGGTTCCGCGCGAGGCTCAGGCAGTGCGACGGGAAGCTGTCGTGACAGGGCTGTTTTTGCAGCGTACAAAAAAGCGTCCCGCGTCACCATACGGGGCGCTTGTCACGGTAGGGGTAAGCCAACTCGCATGAGACCATCGATTGCCGTGTCCGCGTTCGCCGCGGCATCCTGCCTCGTTCTCGCAAGCGGACTTCACGGCGCACGCGCGGCGGAGGAGCGCGGCGTGCAAGGTGGTGCGCGCGTCATCGTCACCAAGGCGACATCGGCCTGTTTCTCGGACATGGTTCGCGTCACTGGCTTCCTGGTGGCGCATCGCGAAGCGCAGGTCGGTGTCGATCAGGAAGGCTATCGCGTCAACGACGTCCTCATCCAGGAGGGCGCCAAGGTCACGGACGGCCAGGAAATGGTTCGCCTGCAGCCGCCGCCAGGAGCTCGCGGCGCGGCGGCTGGCGGCGGCGCGCAACCCGGTGCTGCTGGCGCCGCGGGTGCGGGCGGCGGCGTGAATCTCGCTGCTCAGAACCAGCGCCCGGGATTGATGTCGTTGCGAGCGCCGGCTGCGGGCACGGTGATCCAGGTTTCAGCACGCGCAGGCCAGTTTGC
Source organism: uncultured Alphaproteobacteria bacterium (assembly GCA_963763485.1). Classification (GTDB taxonomy): domain Bacteria; phylum Pseudomonadota; class Alphaproteobacteria; order Rhizobiales; family Xanthobacteraceae; genus CAWCKS01. The sequence continues at coordinate 202,642 of CAVXOW010000008.1, forward strand.
CTCGCCGCAGCTCGGCCCGCTGGTGCGCATCGCGACCGACGACCAGATCGAGCTCGAGGCTGAAGTGCCCGGCATCCACATGCTGAAACTGAGCGCCGGCGCGCCGGTGCGCATCACGATCGAGAACGGCCCGGAGCTCGGCGGTCGCGTTCGCCTTGTTGCGCCGTCGATCGATGCGCGCACCCAGCTCGGCAAGGTTCGCATCGCCGTGGTCAAGGACCCGTCGGTCAAGATCGGAATGTTCGCGCGCGCCACGATCGATGCGGCGAGAAGCTGCGGCGTCTCGATCCCGCTGCTCGCAGTGGAGCACCAGACCGTGCAGGTGGTGCGGGACGATGTAGTCGAGGTCCGTCGCGTGCAAACTGGCCTGATGTCCGACACCAGCGTCGAAATCCGCGACGGCGTCAAAGAAGGCGATGTCGTGGTCGCCAATGCCGGCACCTCGCTGCACGACGGCGATCACGTCAAGACCATGTTCGCCGAGGACGTCGATCGCTCGCCGTCCGAGCAGAAATGAATTTGTGCGCGCATTGCGGCGACGCGACGTCGATCGGTTGCGGCGTTGAACGAGAACGGGAGATGGTAGCGCGATGGCTCTGAACATTTCGGCCTGGTCGATCCGTCAACCGCTGCCCGCAACGGTGTTCTCGATCATCCTGCTGGTGCTCGGCTGGATGAGCTTCACCAAACTCGCCGTGACACGCCTGCCTAGCGCCGATATCCCGGTGATCTCGATCGCGGTGGCGCAATTCGGCGCGGCACCGTCCGAACTGGAGGCGCAAGTCACCAAGGTCATCGAGGACGGTGTCTCAGGCGTCGAAGGCATTTCCCACATCACCTCCTCGATCACCGACGGCCTCTCCGTCACGACGATCCAGTTCAACCTCGATACCAACACCGATCGCGCCCTCAACGACGTCAAGGACGCGGTGACGCGCGTGCGCTCGAACCTGCCGCAGAACGTCAACGAGCCGTTGATCCAGCGCGTCGACGTGGTCGGCACGCCGATCCTGACCTACGCCGCGATCTCACCCGGCAAGACGCCGCAGGACCTGTCGTGGTTCGTCGACGACATCGTCAAGCGCGAACTGCAAGGCATCCGTGGCGTCGGTCTCGTCGAGCGTGTCGGCGGTGTCGATCGCGAAATCCTGGTCTCGCTCGATCAGGACCGGCTGCAGGCCGTCGGCCTGACCGCGCTTGACGTGAGCCAACGGCTGCGCGGCACCAATGTCGACGTCGCGGGCGGCCGCGCCGAGATCGGCCGGAACGACCAGGCGATCCGCACGCTGGCCGGCGCGCGCACTTTGAGCGACCTCAAGGGTACCATGATCAGCCTGCCGGCCGGTGGCGAGGTCCGGCTCGACGATCTCGGAACGATCACCGACACCGTGGCCGACCGCCGCACCTTCGCCCGCTTCCAGGGCGAACCGGTGGTGGCGCTGGCGATCAAGCGCTCGAAGGGCGCGAGCGACGTCGTGGTCGCGGCCGCGGTCCAGAAACGCATCGACGCGCTGAAAGAGAACCATCCCGAGGTCGACCTGCAGCTGATTGACAGTTCGGTCGAATTCACCATGGGCAACTACGATGCGGCAATCCAGACACTGTTCGAGGGTGCGGCGCTCGCCGTTATCATCGTGCTGTTGTTCCTGCGCGACCTGCGGGCGACCATCATTGCCGCCATCTCACTGCCGCTATCGATCTTCCCGGCGTTCTGGGCGATGGATCTGCTCGGGTTCTCGCTCAACGTGGTGAGCTTCCTCGCGATCACGCTGAGCACCGGTATTCTGGTCGACGACGCGATCGTCGAGATCGAGAATATCGTGCGGCACATGCGGATGGGCAAATCGCCCTATGTCGCAGCGCTGGAAGCGGCCGACGAGATCGGCATCGCGGTGATCGCGATCAGCTTCACCATCATCGCGATCTTCGCCCCGGCGAGCTTCATGTCCGGCATCGCCGGCCAGTTCTTCAAGCAGTTCGGCATCACGGTCTCGGTGCAAGTGTTCTTCTCGCTGCTCGCCGCGCGTTTCGTCACGCCGGTGCTAGCCGCCTATTTCATGAAGCCGCATGGTCACGAAGAGCCACCGCCAGGCGCTATACTGCGCGCCTATATCCGCCTCGTCACCTGGTCGGTGCGGCATTACCTGATCACGATCCTGATCGGCCTCAGCCTGCTCGCGATCTCGATCTGGAGCATTACGGTGCTGCCGCAGGGCTTCATGCCGGCCCAGGATTCCGCGCGCTCGACGCTCGCCATCGAACTGCCGCCGGGCACGCAGCTGTCCTCGACCGAGAAAGTGACCGAAGACATCGTGTCGCGGCTGCGCCACCGCGGCGAGGTGAAGAGTGTGTTCGTCGACGGTGGCCGCGTGCCACCTGGCACTGCCGAAGTGCGTCGCGCGACGCTGATCATCAATTACGTGCCGAAGGGCAAGCGCAAGATCACGCAGCGCGAGCTCGAAACCGACATCGGCAAGGAGCTCGAGAACGTTCCCGACATCCGCTTCTGGTTCCTTGACGACAACGGCCTGCGCACGATCTCGCTGTACGTCACCGGGACCGACATCAATATCGTCAACAATGTCGCAAGCGAACTCGCGATCCAGATGAAGCGTGTTCCACTGATCGCAAATGTCACGGCCGAGACCGCGCTGGATCGCCCCGAGCTGCGCATCCAGCCGCACGCCGACCTCGCCGCGCGCCTCGGCGTGTCGACGGAGCAGTTGTCACAGACGATCCGCGTGGCGACGATCGGCGACGTCACGCCGGCGCTTGCCAAGTTCGACACCGGCGACCGGCTGATCCCGATCCGGGTCCAGCTCGACGATTCCGCGCGCGCCGACCTCAACCTGCTGCAACAACTGCGCGTACCGACGCTCGGCGGACGCAGCAGCGTGCCGTTGTCCGTGATCGCCGACGTCAAGCTCGACCAGGGCCCGACCAGCATCGACCGTTACGATCGCGAACGGCAAGCGACTGTCGCAGCGGATCTCGTCGGCAACGCTGCGCTTGGAAAAGCCCAGGCTGCGATTTACGACCTTCCGGTTGCCAAGAGCCTGCCGAAGGGCGTCAGCATCAAGCAAGCGGGCGATGCTGACAGTATCGCCGATCTGCAAGCCGGCTTCAAAACGGCCATCACCGTCGGCCTGATGATGGTCTATGCCGTGCTGGTGCTGTTGTTCGGGACGTTCCTGCAGCCGATCACGATCCTTTTCTCGCTGCCGCTGTCGATCGGCGGCGCGATCTTCCTGCTCATTGCAACGGGCAGCAAGCAGCTGACGATTCCGGTGTGGATCGGCATCATGATGCTGATGGGCATCGTCACCAAGAACGCCATCATGCTGGTCGATTTCGCCGTGGAGTCGATGCATGCCGGCATGTCGCGCTCCGATGCAGTTATCGATGCCGGAAAGAAGCGCTCCCGACCGATCGTGATGACGACGATCGCGATGGCCGCCGGCATGATGCCGAGCGCGCTGGCGCTGGAAGCCGGTGGTGAATTCCGTTCACCCATGGCGGTCGCGGTGATCGGCGGCCTGCTGTTCTCGACGGTGCTGTCGCTGGTGTTCGTGCCAGCGATGTTCATCTTGATGGATGACGTCTCGCAGTTCTTCTGGTCGATCGGCAAACGCCTAATCAGCTCGAACGCGACCGACGAAGGCAAGCCGGACGAGCCGCACGGCGGCGCGGCCGCCCATGGTCCGGCCGAGTAACGGTCATTCGCTGCGCGCTTCGCTCGCGAGCTTCTTCAGGTTCAAGAGCTCGATGCGGCCGCGTTTCAGTTCGAGAATGCCGTCGCGCCGCCACTGCTGGAGCTGGCGATTGATGCTCTCGCGAGCCGCGCCGACGTAGATGCCGAGTTGCTCCTGCGAGATGTGAACCTCGGAGCCGTAGTCCTCGGCGAGCGCGCACAATCGCCGCGCCATCCGGACCGGGAGCGGTTGCAGCATCAATTCTTCCATGCGCTCGCTGACCTGACGGAGCCGCGCGCACAACAATTCGATCAAGCGGATCGCCACTTTGGGTTCACGCTCGAGATAAGCCAAAAGATCTTCGCGCCGGAGCACGAACAATTCGGTTGCCTCGGCAGCGACGGCATCCGCGCTGCGGGTGCGCCCGTCGAGGACCGCGATTTCGCCGAACAGATCGCCGGCGCCCTGAAAGTTCAGCGTCAACCGCGTGCCATCACTCGCGCCGGTCTCGATCCGGATCTGGCCACGCCGAATGCCGAACAGCGCATTGCCTGCATCGCCCTTCTGAAAAAGCGTTTCGCCGCTGGTGAGATACTGGGTGTGGCAGAGCGCCGCAATCCGCTTGAGTGCGTCAGCACCGAGATCGGCGAACAGCGGGTTCATGCTGAGAACGACTGCGAATTCTGATTGCTTGCTCATGTCACTGGTTTCCCTCGGGGCTATTCTTGAAAGCCAATGTGACCCGGTCACGCTTGCCGAACTGTGACACTAGTCACATAATCGGCTCGCCACAATCCTAGCTTTGACTGGTCAGGACGAAGCACTAAGCTCGTCCTGCAGCGGGGCGTCGGCAGGGTCCCGGATTGCTGACTTTTCTTCGAAATCACGGGTTTCCGATGCGATTTCTGAAATTTCTCGGCGCTGGCATTGCGATTGTGGTCGTTTTGACCGTGGCGCTGCTCGTGATCGGAATCCCGGGCGGCCTGCTGACCGACGTCATCCAGAACCGAATCGAGCGACAAACCGGCTACCGGCTGGAAATCGAGACGACCAGCATCCACCTGCGGCCTAACCCGACCATTGCGCTTACCGGCATCTCGCTGAGTGACGTGCGCAACCGGGAGAACAGCATCAAGCTCACGGTTGCCAGCGCCCGAGCGCAAATCTCGCTCGCAAGCCTGCTGCGCGGCAAACCTCATGTCGATGAGTTGATCGTAACGCAGCCGGTAATACACGCGCCGATGCATCGCCAGCGCTCGCGACAGCGCGACAACTCGTCAAACGGTGCACCAGGCAAGACGCCGACGACCGATGCGCTGCTCAGCGTCAGCCATGTTGCGATCGAAGACGGCACGATCGTCATGTCGGACAAGCAGCGCGGCTTCGAAAACCGGCTCGACAACGTGCGTCTCGATGCAACGATCGATGCTGACCGAAACATGAAGGTCGCGTTCGACGCGGTCGCTGGCGGCAATCCGATCGGACTCGAGGCCAACGCCACCGTCCCGCAGGGCTCGCTGGCCGATGTGACAATTCCAGTCGACTTCAAACTCAAGGTGCCGGCCATTCTGGCCGAGCAGCTGAGCGCGAGCGCGCAGGTGAGGTTCGATGGCTCGACGATCCTGATCGACGCGCTGAGGGGTGATCTGGACGGCGCCGGCTTCAAGGGCAACGCGTCGGTCGAGCTGGTGAGCAAGCCGCAGGTCAAGGTCAATCTCGACCTCACACGAATCAGTATCGCCAAGGCCGCCGTCGGCGAGACTGGAAACGCTGCTACGTCAGCGGCACCCGCGGCTGCGCCACAGCCGTGGAGCGACGAGCCATTCGATCTTCGTGGCTTGAACTATGTCGACGCGCAGACGCACCTCTCGATCGGTGAACTCAACATCGGCTCGATCAAGATTGCTCCATTGGAGGTCGATGCCAGCATTGTGGACGGTATCGTGCGCGGTACCGCCTCGAAGATCGGTATCTATGAGGGTCAGGCTGCCGCCGGCCTTGCCATGGACGCTTCAGTCGACACGCCCAGCTTCGCGGTGAGGGCGGAGCTTCGACAAGTGCATGCGCTGCCCTTGCTCTCCGCTGCCGCCGACTTCACCAAACTCGACGGCAAACTCGATGCGACTATCAACCTGCAGGCCGTCGGCAACAACCAGCGCGACATCGTCGCCAGCCTGTCAGGTGTCACAGTAACGAAATTTCAGGACGGCCAGATCCGCGGCATCGATGTCGCCAAGATGATTCGCTCACTCACCAGCGGCTCGCTCGCGGGATGGCAGGACAAGCAGTCGGAGACCACCGATCTCACCGAACTCAGCACAAGCTTTCAGATCCAGCATGGTCAGGCCCAGACCCAGGACCTCAAGCTCGCCGGTCCGCTGGTGCGTGTCACCGGCATCGGCACTGCCGACCTGAACACGAAAGCGATCAATTTTCGCCTTGAACCAAAGCTGGTTATGACGATCCAGGGCCAGGGCGCGACTGCCGATCCGGTCGGCTTCGGCGTGCCGGTGATGGTACAGGGGCCATCGAACCATCCGCGCTTCTTCCTCGACATGGCGGGCATCCTGGACAATCCGGATGCCGCCTACGCCCAATTGCGCCAACTTGGCCAAGGCTTGTTTGGGTCAAACTTCCTGCAACCGAACGCGGCGACAGGCAATTCCGGGACGAATAATCCGGGCGGCAACAATGTCATGAACGGCATCGGCAACCTGATCCAGGGCCTGACCGGTGGCCAACCTAATCAAGGGCAACCCGCCGGACAAGGAACTGGCCAAAACCAGGCGCCGGCACAAGGCCAGACGCCAGCGCAGGGCCAGGCTTCGAATCCGGCTGCGCAGGGTCAGACACCCAGTCCGCAAGGCCAGGCTGCCCAGGGTAGTGCGGCGGGCCAGCAGGCGGGAGGTCCCGCGCCCGGACAACCGGCCACCGGAGGCGGTTTAGGTCAGATTCTCGGCCCACAACAGAACAACCAGCTCAATCAGATCATGCAGAACCTGTTCGGATCATCGAACCAGCCCAACCAGTCCAAATAAACGATCCGATCCGGTTAACCGTCGCCTGTCCGCATGAGGCGCAGCGGCGACAAAATCATGGTAGAAACCGGCCACGATGGAGCACGTTCAGCGGAAGCAGGAGCCGGGCTGGATCCGTAATGGCGGTCTCTTCGCCAAGTACGTGATCTATCTCGTCGGTCTCGTACTGGTCGTGCTCATCATCAATGGCGCGATCGAGGCCTGGTTCATCTATCGCGAGGCCAAGTCGACGCTGATCACAGGCATGGCGGAGAAAGCCGACATCACGGCACGCCGCATCGAGCAGTTCCTGTCCGACACCGAGCGCCAGATCAGCTGGGTCACCCGCGCCAGCGCCGGAACGATCGACCAGCGCCGGTCGGACTACGCAACGCTGTTGCGCCAGGTCCCGGCAGTAAAGCAGCTTTACTATCTCGATGGCTCCGGACACGAGCAGCTGCGCGTGACGGGGACGACGTTCTCGGTCGGCAGCAACGTCGATTTCTCGCGCGCTCTCGATTTTTCCGAGACCGTCGACAAGGGCATCGGCTGGGGCAAGGCGTTTTTCCGCGACGATGAACCGTACATGACCATCTCGGTCGCGCATTCCGGCCGCGACGCTGGAATCACGGTGGCCGAAGTCTCGCTGCAAATCTTTTCGGACTATGTGGGCACCGCTAAAGCCGGCAAGATCGGCAACGGCTACGTCATCGGCCCAAAGGGCGAGCTGCTGGCGTCAACCGATTCGAACCGCTTGCTCGGCACCAACATGTCACACCTGCCGCAGGTCGCCGAGGCGCTGCGCGGCATCGAGTCGGCATCGACAGGCACCAGCATCGACGGCGGTGCGGTCCTGACCGCGTCGAAGCTCGTACCGGACCTGAAATGGTACGTGTTCTTTGAACAGCCGTTGAGCCAGGCGCGCCTGCCGCTCTACGACCTGCTGCTGCGGAACGCCGCACTGGTCGCACTCGGCCTGATCGTCGCGATGCTTGCCGGCAGCTTCCTCGCCCGCCGTATGCTGGTGCCGATCCACGCCCTGCAGGCCGGTGCCCGTCGGCTCGGCGGTGGTGACTTTGGCCAGCGCATCGAGGTCAAGACCTCTGACGAACTCGAAGAGCTCGCCACGCAATTCAACTTCATGGCAGGTGAACTCCATCAATCGTATTCACAGCTCGAGCAGAAGGTCGGCGAACGGACACGCGACCTCGCGCAATCGGTCGCCGAGCTGAAGGTGCTCGAGGAGGTCGGCCGCGCCGTGGTGTCGTCGCTCGACCTCGACGCGGTGCTGCCGACCGTCGCAACCCGCGCATCCGAGATCACCGGCGCCGATGCGGTCTTGATCTTCAGCTATGCCGCGTCGAACCGCGCCTTTACCCTCGCCCAGGCCATCGGCATTACCCCGCCACGCCCCGACGGCCAGGCCTTGACGATCTCGGGCGAGGGCAACGCGCTCGGCCAGGCGGCCGACAGCGGGGAAGCGCTCGAGATCGCCGACCTCGATGCGGAAGCCTCCTATCCGATGCGCGATGCTGCGCTGGCTGCCGATTTCCACTCGGTGCTGATCGTTCCATTGCTCGACCTGCAGGGCATTCTCGGCGCGCTCGTCATCCTGCGCAAAGCGGCGGGTCATTTCCCGACCAACGTCATCGGCCTGATGCAAACCTTCGCGCACCAGGCCGCGCTCGCGATGCGCAATGCACAACTATTCACGGAAGTCGATCACAAGGGCCGCGAACTCGCGATCGTGCACGAGACGGTGCAGCACCAGGCGGCCAAGCTCCAGGAGCAGACCGATCAGCTGCGCGACTGGAACAAGTCGCTCGAGGAGCGTGTCGCCTCGCAACTCGCCGAGATCGGCCGGATCAGCCGCCTCGAACGCTTCCTCTCGCCGCAGGTCGCCCAGATCATCGCATCGTCGGACGGCCACGACGCATTGCTCGCCAGTCATCGCGGCGAGGTGACGGTCGTGTTCTGCGACTTGCGCGGATTCACCAGCTTCACCGAGAGCACCGAGCCCGAAGAGCTGATGAACGTGCTGCGCGAGTATCATTCGACACTCGGCGAACTCATCTTCAAGTATGAAGGAACGCTCGATCGCTTCGCCGGTGACGGCGTGATGGTGCTGTTCAATGCACCAATTCCACTGCCCGATCACGCCAAGCGCGCGGTGCACATGGCTGTCGAGATGCGCGACAATGTCGGCAAGCTGGTGCAGCGCTGGCGCAACCGTGGCCACAGTCTCGGTTTCGGTGTCGGAATCGCGGTCGGCTACGCCACGCTCGGGCAGATCGGCTTCGAGCAGCGCCTCGAATATGCGGCGATCGGCGGCGTTACCAACCTCGCCTCACGGCTGTGCGACGAGGCCAAGGCCGGGCAGATCATCGCCAGCCAGCGGACCTACGGTATGGTGCAGGACTTTTTCGATGCGGCGCCGATCGAGGACCTGACCCTAAAAGGGTTCAACCGTCCAATCGCCGCGGTCGAAATCCTGCGCTGGCGGGAAGAAGGGGAGACAGTGCAAGCACGCGAGGCCGTGGCAAACGCTGGCCGCACCGGATGACGCATCGACAAATGTCGGACGATCATGCAATGAAGTTGTCGGCCCGATGAACCGAACACATCTTGCGCCGTCTCATGATTGGCCGGCCATGGAGTATATGTCGAGCATGTTGACGAACCCGAGCGGCCTGCCGACCAAACCGCCGCGGACACGCGCGGCCGTTGTTGTAGCGCTCGCGCTTGCGAGCACTGCCTGGACGGCCCCGCAGATCGCCAAGGCAGTGGACGAGGCCGAGGCCCCAAAAGGTGCAGCCGTCACCGTCATTCGCGCGACGCGAACCTGCTTCGAAGACGTCGTCGAGTTCTTCGGATCGTTGCAGCCTCACGAAGAAGTCACGGTCCGGCCGGATCGCGAAGGTCTCAAGTTCACGCAGGTGATGGTCGATGCCGGCGACACCGTGACGGCCGGTCAGGTCATGGCAAAGATCGGGCCAGCTGATGGCGGCGACATTTCCATCACTGCCCCGGTTGGCGGGCTCGTCAGCGCGTCGACGGCCGCCGTCGGCGCGCCAGCGACCGCGCAACAACCACCTTACAGCATCGTCAAGAACAACGAGTTCGATCTCGTTGGTGATGCCGCAGCAAAGGACATCCTGAAACTCAAGGCCGGTCAGCCGACCATAGTGCGGATTGTCGGCGGCGGGTTTGCCCAGGGCGTTGTGCGCAGCGTGCCGACCACGGTCGATCAAACCAGCCAGCTCGGGCAGGTCCAGGTTGCGATTACAAGCAAGCAGCGCATGCTGGTCAACGCCTCGGGACGCGCCAAGATCACCGCCGGCAAGAGCTGTGGAGTCTCGGTGCCACTGACTGCAATTCTTTACGGTGACGATTCCACGGTGGTCCAGGTGGTCCGGCGCGATCGCGTCGAGACGCATCGCGTCGACGTTGGGCTGATGTCCGGTGGACAAGTCGAAATCAAGAGCGGCGTCAACGAGAACGACATCGTCGTGGCCAAGGCCGGCGCGCTGCTGCGCGAAGGCGATCCGGTCCGCGCGATCAGCGAGGCTGACGCGACCCGAAACAAATGAGGCGCCGCAGCTGGAATTGCCGACGGTTCGCCGGACGCGGCGTCAGCTACCGCGATCGCTCAAATGCGCGGGGCCCGAGCCAAGCCTGACGTCTTCGATCAGCGACGATGACACGCTCGGCACCTGAACGCCCTCGGTGGCGCGCGCAACACTGACGCGCGTTCGGTTGAACACCTTTTCCGCGGTGCCGGCCGGCGAGTTCATGTTGTCGAGCAGCTCGGTAACCAGCAGGCTGTTCTTGTTCTTCGTGTCATCGACCACCTTGTCCGGCGGGGCCGATGACATGACGAGTGCGTTGTCAGGCGCATTGATCGGCGCGAGCCCGCGCGAATAGTTGCGAAAGCGGCGCTCATAGGGGTTGCGGCGCGACGCGTCGACGACGACGAGCCTGGCGCGCGCGCCCCGCTCCTTCATTTCGCCGAGCACCCACTCGACGCTGATGCCGTCGCGGCGGACGTCACCCTCTTTCCAAATCGTCGCATCGACCGGAATCATGAAGCTCTCGCCGGCCGACTGCACACCAAACCCACCGAAATAGAGCATGACCACGGTGTCGCTGCGGACCTTGTCCTTCAGCCGCGCGACGGCGCGAACGAGGTCGTCGCGGCTCGCGTCCTCGACCAGTTCGACGTCGAAGCCGTCATTGCGAAGCGCGGTCGACAGCGCACGGCCATCATTGACTGGCTGAACCAGCGGCGCATTGGCGTCCGGGTAGCGCGAATTGGCGACCAGCAGAGCGACACGGTTCGGTTGACCGCCGATCGAACCGGTCGACGTCTCCGAAGACGTGTAGGCCCCGTCCGGGGTAAGCTTGTTGAGGGCAGCGTCAGCGCCGATGCCGGCCGAGATCAGGCCAGCGAACACTGCGGCACCCAGCACAATCGTGCCGCGCGATAGGCCGAGATGCGCAAAATTCATTCTACCTGTCCCTCACTCCCATCCGCAGCAAGTCCAGCTTTAGTCGCTGCAGCGCCGTTTTGGTTTGATTGAAAGCGGCGCGGTCTTCGTACGAAAATACGCTCGATTTGCGGCGGTGCAGCAAATAGCAAGCCTTTCACTCCATTACAAATATTAATGAAGCTAAGGTTTATCGAATGTGCCCATTAGCCGCATTGCACGCGAGCCTCCTCGGGCAACAACCGCTGACGCCTAACCATTTGTCATGAATAGGGAATTTTTGTCGGTAGCCGCGCCCAGAACCGACAGAAGGTGCGTTGGCTGTGCTTTGCCCTGACCTCCCCTCATGGGGAAAGCCCAAAATTGCAAGGCTAACCGGGTGGCACAGGGCGATCATTCCCTCGTCTTTTCAATATTCACAAGTCAATACAGATACTTATGGATCATACCGGCGAATGATGTCGCTATAGCAGGCAACATGCAATAGTCCCGACCGGACGGAGAGGGAGCCTGATGGATATCGGATATTTCGCCGCGGCCACGCTGCGCGCCGTGACCGCGCGCAAGGCCGGGCCATCCCTCTATGATGTGTGCGACCCCGTCCTGTCGAAGCCTGACGGCGGCGACGCCCATCTCGCGACCTTCTACCAGACCGCCCTTCGCAACCCCGCCCTGCGGCCGTTACTGTGGCGCGCCGGGCTGCCTGAGCTCCGTGACGGGGCCCGGCTCGCGCTGCTGCAACAGGCGATCGCGCTGGCTCATACCTCGGCCAATCCCGATTGGGGCGCAGTCGCAAGGCCGGTGGCCGAGCTGATGGCGTCTCTCGACCCCCAGCACCCGCGGCCGAAACCGGTTCCACCACCGAAGCGAACGCCCGGTCCGCAGCAGATCGACGAAATCATCCGCAATTGCGGACGGCATCTCCTCGCCACCTTTGCCCGCGAAGGCTTCATCCCGGCCTATGCGGCCTTCAACCTGATCGGCGATCCCGACTTCAAGGCACGCGAGCTGTCGGTCGCGCTGGAGGGCCTGAACGCGCGCACCTACAAGAATTCGACGCTATTGTTCAATCTCGCCCGCGTCTTCATCGCGCGCTCTCCGAGCCAGGCGGTGATCAACCCGCCCTGGAACGGGATCGCCGAGCCGATGTGGTCACCGGTGCAGATCCGTCACCGTTCGGCCTATTACGACGCCTTCTTCGTTGAAGCACTGCTCAGCTTTCTGGAGAGCGGCCTCGCGAGGCCCGAAGAAACCGCGTCCGCGCGCCGCGCGATTGCCGAGATGGCCGAGTTCTGCGTCGTCACCAGTCGCGAGCGCGTCGCGGCACGCGACGGCCGGCCTTTTGATGTCATTACAGCGCTGGCGCCGACGCCGCATCCACGCTTCAGCCGCTATTTCTCCGAGATCAAGGAGAAGCTCGGCTTCGGTACCTACGTGCCGGACTGCGATACGACCGCGTGTTCGTTCTCGGCGGCGACCCAGGCGGGCGTGACAGATGCAGTTCTCGATCAGCCGTTGCTCGACTTCTATGCCGGCTATCAGGTCGGTCGCGGCCGGAACGCACCGTTGATCACCGTGCCGCTCAACGAAAACATCGATTACGACGGCGCCATCGCGACCTGGATCGACAATCTCGCCGGTGAGCGGCCCTACGGCAACGACCTCGATCCGACGCTCAATCTCGATGTGCTGGAAGTCAGTTTCCGCAATCTCAAACGCTGGCAGGTGCTGGAAACGCCGGATCGTCTGGAGACAGTAAGGCGCATCATCGACTTCCAGCGGCGCCTGGTCGAGAGCGGCGCATTCGCCGACCCGAAATCGCACATCTACTACCTGCCGGAGCTTTATTGTGCCTATGTCGGACGCTGCTACGCAACGTTCAAGACGCTCGCGATCGAAGCACAGCGCGCGCTCGATCCGGACGATACGTTCGGCTTCATCCGCGACAAGGTCCTCACCTATGTCCGTTACGATCTCATTGCCCATGAGATGAACGCGTTCGACGCCGCACTCGCCTTGCTTGCGCTCGGCCATCTCGACGCCGGTGCAGAAAGCTTTGCCGCGCCGCTTGACTGCATCGCCCGCAGCATCGGCGAAGGCGGGCGCGCCGCGCCGTTCAGGGCCTATGAGTGGAACAAGATGAAAACGCCGACCCGCATCATCGTCGGCGGACCGGAGGTGACATCGGCCTTCGTGCTGATTGGCCTGGCGCTCGCCCGGCGGGCAATGGCCCGGGCGTAAAGTCGCTCACGCCGGCGGCGCGATCACGACCCGTTCCGACAACAGGATGCTGCGGACCGCGCCGATGAATTTTGCTCCATCCGCGAACCAGGCCTTGCCTTGGTTGGATGCGACCATCTCGGCTCGCACCTCGCGACTGTCCCACCAGCTCTCGCCGAAGCCATCGACTGGACCGTCAAGCGCGAATGGCTGGAGATCCGGCCGGAATTGCTCCTCGATGATTTCAGAGAGCGCAAATCCACGCAGCTTCGGCACCTCGCGCGCCATCGGCGCGTGAATGTCTCGCCAGTGCCGGCGAAATTGTTCAGCTGAAAGCTCCGGCTTGCGCTTGATCACCGACAGCGTCTTGAGCCGCGGTCGCTTTGCCGGCAGCGGCAAGAAGAAATCCTCGTTCGTCACGAACATGCGGATGTTGCCGATGATCTCACCGCCATCCGCATGCCAGCGCTTGCCCTCAGCCGAGGCGCCCGCGCGCGCCCGTGCGTCAAGATCGTCGAACCAGGTCTGCGCAAGGCCGTCAAACGGCGCCATATCAAAGCCGGACACGTCGCTGCGGGTCTGCTGCTCGACCACGGTTGAGACAATATAACCGCGCAGGCCCGGTACTTCATGCGACATCGGCACGTGCACGTCATGCCAGTGGCGCACGAAGTCTTCGTGCATCATGCCAGGACGCCGCACGAGGAATGAGAACGATTTGATCACGACGCACTCTCCACTTTACGTATGACCTTACTCCGAAAACGCTGCCACTTTTCGGGATCGTGCGCTACGCCGCCGACGCTCGCGCAACTGTCCGGCGGACCTCAAACCCCTCGAACTTCGGGTGCTCCAGATAAAGCGAGCCAGTCGTCTCATTGCCGGCGCGCGCATGTGCGGCACGAAACTCGGCAGATTTGGTCCATGCCTCGAAACTGGCACGGCTCTGCCAGATCGTGTGCGAGGCGTAGAGCGTGTGGTCTTCGGCCTCGGGTCCTTTCAACAGATGGAACTCGACGAAGCCGGGCACGCGCTCGAGATGGGTTTCACGGCTGGTCCAGACGTGCTCGAAGCCCGTCTCAGAACCTTTCTTCACCTTGAAGCAATTCATGGCACATTGAGCTCGGTTCTTATTCTTGCATATCCGAGGATTGGCACGACTTCGCGCGCAAGTACATTCGGCGATACGCTGACTTCAGAAGCCGTGAAGCTCGGCTGCGTTTTGCGCCAGAACCTTCTCGATTGTCACCATGTCAAGCGCCAGTCGAGCAGCAGATCCATCAACGCTCCGTCGTCTGGGCAACCGAACAAGTGGGCCTGCGCGTGCGGCCAGTTGCTGGCCCAGATGACGCGATCCGGCGCGTGACGGATCACGATCTTCGCGAGCTTGGCGACATCGGCGTAAGCAGGGGCGCCACTCTTCGACCACTCGTAGGGCGCCGCCAACTTCAGCCAGCAATGACCGGTTTCCAAGGCGGTCGACTGACCAAGGGACCGCGAAGCACTGCTGGCCTTGTTCGACTTCCCTGCCGAGCATTGGGATCTCTTGCAGACGACGAACCCCATCGAAAGCGTATTCGCCGCGGTCCACCATCGGACGGTACGAACGAAAGGTTCGTTGTCGTCAACGACCGCCAGGCTGATGGTGTTCAAGTTGGTCATCGCCGCATCAAAAACCTGGCAGCGGCTGAAAAGCACAGATCATTTGCCCAAGATTGTCGCAGGTGTCAGATCAAAGACGGCATCTAGGTCCTCGAAGCGTCGGCAAACCATGCCGCCTGATCGCGCCTTAATTACTTTAAATTTCCGCATAGCTCCCAGTTTTCGATCCGCGTTTCCTCGGCTGGAGCGGATGGACAAGTTTCTAAGACATGCTATCCTTTGCCCATTAAATTGGAGACTGTCCATGAGCAAGAGGCCGACCGAGTCCCGTCGTTCCGATAGTGATTCCGATACCGGCAACGAGCCATGGGCGGTATCAGAAGCTGACATCGCTGCTTGGGCCGAGCGCGAACGGAAGCGTCGGCAAGCGTGGCTTGAGGGCCCGAATGAAGAAGACAAGGAGGCGTGGGCTGATGCCGAGCGGCTGCGCCGCAAGCGCCAGTACCGTGAGGAGTTGTTAGGCCTTGATGATCTTTTTGACGTTGATCTTGAAGATGGTCGTCGATTCGCCGACCGTATGATTGCCGGCTTTACAAACCGGATGGTTGATACACCTCTTCGTAAGCTTGGCGACTTGCTTCGCGAGGGGCGAAGTGTTGAGTCTCGTGAAAGGGAGCCATTGCGCAGGCGTCGCCGGGTGTACCCTGCTGACGAAAGTTGAGTGAGATAGTTGCCAACTTTCGTGCAGTGATTGTGATGCGGCAGGCGGGATTTGAGCTTGAAGCTGCGCAAGTGTCGTGTGCGAGCACCTTATTCGCGCACTTGACTAGGGAATTCGATAGACGGTTCGCCCGGGGTACCTCTGGGCGGACCGTTGTTTTTGAGCGGGCCGGCAAGCAGGGCACGATCCTAGCTCGATCATTGGTGTTTTTTAGAGTGATGACGCTCAGAGCTTGAGCACGTTCATGGCATCTCGGCAGCCCTCGCCACCGCTAAGCGACAAAATTCGAAACGGCGAGTCGCCGCTTTGGGCGTTACCATTGATTTCGCTCTCGACTTCGTAAACGCAGTGCTTGAGTTGCTTTGAGGGTGCGTGAACTCAGTGACCGGGCTTGCGGCGAGTCTGCTGGCACAAACGGTCAGAACGACAAACAGGTTCGCTTGGCCATATTGCACGGACCGGAAACAATCGCGCCTTTGAGCGATGATCCGATCATCGACTTGCAGAGAAGGTCAATTCGGCAATCCGGCGGCCGCAGCACAGACCCGCGACGTTCCTCTTGCCGTGGTCATGATGCTTTCTCGAATAGCGCATCGATGTGACCTGGTGTTTCCGGATGGGCATACATGGAGCTGTGAGTACCTTCCACCATGACGACAGAGGTCAGCTCAAGCCCAAGCCGGCTCCAGCCCAAATCTGGCATCAAATGTTCTTCAAGACTACGAAGCGCCGGATCGTGTTCCTTTGCGTGGAGCATGTAAATCGGCGCTGCCACTTCCGGCAAGACGAAGCCAACTTGACCCTTGATGTTGTCAGTTATCATCTCGCGCAGGGCTAGGGTCGTTGGTGCGCCGGTTAGTTCGGATAACTTTTCGGAATCATCCTCGGTTAGGCCATACGTTCTCATCAGGTGAGTCCACCCCACCTCGTTGAAAACATGCATCATCGATGCTGGTATGGAACGGATGTCAGGCGGAGGCGCTTGCGTGTCGAGCAGGACAATTCCAGAGACATGCCGTCCCCGACGTTCCAATTCAGAAGCCAGTGCAATGGCTACAACCCCGCCGAAAGAGCCTCCAACAAGAAACACGGATCGGTCACCGATCCAGGACTCCACGTGTTGCGCATAGTTTGAAGCCAAGTCTTCGACCAGCCCGGACAGAAGCCCTTGAGCCGCGAGTGGGTATGGATTGAGACCGGCGATAGGATAGTGTCCAGCCAAATCTTTTATGACTTGGGGCGTGTTCTCGCGAGTGGAGCCGTGGCCGAGGCCTGGAATGTAAAGCAGTACACGATTTCCAAATCCGGGGCGTATAGGAGTGATGCACGAGGAATTTCCTTTCTCGAGCAGGGCGTTCATCTCCGCAAGCCCTGAAAGCCGCCGTTCCAGGTCGAGCTGGCGAAGGAATTCCGGATCTGCGCTGCCAAGCAATGCCCCGAGTGATACCGGCCCTTCGGGTTTTGATTGAGACTTGCCCTTGGCTTCCGCACCATGCCCCCCGGTCGCTCGCTCGTTGGCGGAGAGCTTCTCGATGAGCAGGAGCGCCATTGCCCGCGCGGTCGGATAATCGAACGCCAGCGTCGTCGGCAGCTTGATCCCAGACCCGCCCCGACAGGCGGTTGCGAAGCTCGACCGCCATCAGCGAATCCAGCCCAAGCTCCTTCAGCGGCACATCGGCCCGAACCGACGACGCCCCGGGCAGTGCCAGCACCGCCGCAATCTCTTCCTGCACCAAAACCACGAGAGTCCCGAGCCGCTCACTCTCGAGCAGCCCGGTCAAGCGATCGCGCAGGGCCGATACGGCGATGCTTCCTGCCGCTGCCGGGCGAAGCTCCGGGCTCTCCCGCATATGCAAAAGCGCCGGGGCCAGCGCCTGTTCGACGTGATGCTCCAGCACCTCTGCTCGCCCGCAACTCGACGCAGCTTCAGACACCCAACCGATGCGAGCGGCTGCCCTGTCCCATCCCACAGCAGCATCGAGGCCGACACCTGCCCCGAGCCATCAGACGCGCTCAGATCAAGATGCACCCGCAACTCGCTGGCCCCGTGCCCGTACAGCGTGACGTCCGACCACGCAAACGGAAGCAGCACGCCGTCTTCATCATCCGCAGCGGCAAAACTATCCGTAGCAAACACATGCAAGGCAGCATCAAAGAGCGCGGGGTGAATGCCGTACTTCCCTGCGCCGGATGTGGTGCCGGCGGGCAGAGCTACCTCTACATAGAGCGCCTCGCCGAGGCGCCAGATACCGGTCAGTCCCTGCAATACCGGCCCGTAATCTCGTCCCCGCGCGCGCAGTCGAGCGTAGAGATTCGAGATGTCCAGTTGCGTGCTACCCTCCGGTGGCCACTCCTCGAGAAGTGGCACAGCGGCCCGCTCTCGGCCAGCTGCCTCGGCCCCCGCCAACACACCCATCGCATGGAGGACCCAGCCGTCTGACTTCGCGCAAGATGCCTCATCCTGGCTATGTAGAGAAAATGCACGATGCCCCTGCGCATCGGCAGCATGCACCTGCACCTGCACCTGCGATCCGCCCGTGGCCGAAATCATCAGCGGAGCCGCCAGCGTTAGCTCGAGCACCCGCGGACTGTCCACGGCAAGCCCCGCTGCGAGAGCCAATTCCAATAGCCCGGTCTCAACCAAAGTGACGCGATCGAAAACCTTGTGATGCGCCAACCAGGGGTGCTCCGACTGAGACAGTCGGTAACTGATCAACGCCGAACCAGTTAAAAGATCATACGTTGCGCTGAGATGCTGCATGGCAACCACTCAAGTACAAAACTCGTCGAGTATCACTCATACCAGTACCCGGCATCATACGTCAGCACGACGTGACCCTTTGACATCACAGTGGGGGACATCACAGTTGGACATTTGAATTTCGTTCAGACGAACAGTTTGCATCTCCGTTGTAGGCTTTGACGAGGCAAAGTTGCCCCACTGAAGTGAACGATGCCGGTCAGCGACTGACCCTGCAAGATGGAAGAGCAAGCCTCGGCCTGATTGGGTCACGAGGCGCGTTTCGGCGTCAACAATTTTACAAGCAGGTGGGGCTCCAGCCATTTGTCGGTCTTCTGGTGCGCGTTCAGGCAGTCAAAGTGACATTGGGCGGTGCCGTTGGGTAGCGCCTCTCCGACATTAGCCGATCGCACCCCTGCCGAGTGAACTACTGCGAAATCTCAGGGGCGGAGAAAGTCTTGGACTCTCTCCGAGCGTATTGCATTTCTGGATCGTTTAGAAGGAATGTCTGAGGCCGCGTAGCCTCGGACTGCACCAAACCAACACACATAACTCGGTGAAATTGCTTGACGGCATCAGATATTAAATCAATGCGGCGCCGCGGATGAGCCGACGACCGCTTGCGTAGCATCCAGGTTTGGGGTGGCCAGGATTGATGGAAACGGAATTTTACACCCCGCAAACGTGAATAGCTGATTCAATGCTCGCGGCAAGGGTGCAACAATTCCTGCCTCGGTCATGGACTTTTTCTACATCGATGGCGGGCATCTCTCAAAGGTATTGATTGGCCACCATAGCACTGTCCGCTTGAATGTGTTGCCGCTTTATTGTCCTCACACTCTGCGTCCAGATTGGGCAAGACACGGTCGCTGGCGCATGACAGTACAGCAGGAGAGGAGTCGAGGTGCCGGGATCCCTATTTGCGACCAGTGATCTACACAGTTCATTTTCGGAGAACAGGCGTATCATCGACGAAATGCGTCCGGAATCAAGTGATGACTGGCTAATCGTCGCCGGCGATGTAGACGACACGTTTAGCAAAATAGAGAATACGCTTTCGCTGTTACGGCGGCGGTATGCGAAGGTTATCTGGACCCCCGGCAATCACGAATTGTGGACGCTCCGTGAGGACCCCGTACAATTGCGAGGTGCGGCTCGCTACCAGGCTCTCGTCCAAATGTGCCAGCATAACGACATTCTCACGCCCGAGGACGACTTTGCGATCTGGCCGGACCCGAGCGGTCCTGTAACAATAGTTCCGCTGTTCCTGCTCTACGACTACTCGTGGCTTGTGCCCGGTACGAGCACCAAAAAGGAGTCTCTGGAGTACGCGCATGAGACTGGGGTAGTCTGCGCCGACGAGATGTTGCTGCATCCTGACCCTTACCCAGATCGAGGATCATGGTGTAGTGCGAGGCTGAAAGAAGCCGAACAGCGGCTGCTCGCCTTAGGGCCTGATGTGAAGACTGTCCTGGTCGGTCACTGGCCACTCGTCCGCCAGCCGACCCACGCGCTTCGATTCCCAGAATTTGCGCAATGGTGCGGTACAGCTCGGACCGCCGATTGGCACATCCGCTTTCGCGCCAAGGCCGTTGTCTACGGTCACCTGCACATCCCGCGGACAACCCATTATGATGGGGTCCGGTTCGAGGAGGTCTCGGTCGGCTATCCGCGCGAGTGGAGTAAACGCGGCAAGCCGCCAACACTCAGGAAGGTGCTCCCGACATGATCGAAGGGCTGCTGCCCCACGGCGTCGTGGCGGTCGAGACTTTCGACGATGTGCTAGGGCACCCGAGTTTTCCGGGAGAGGAATCCCTGGTTGCGAACGCTGTCGCAACCCGCCGTCGCGAGTTCATAACGGCAAGACACTGCGCCCGCGAAGCACTCGCCAAGCTTGGGTACGCACCCGCTCCAATCCGCGCAGGCCCAAAACGCGAACCGTTGTGGCCGACGGGGGTGGTCGGCAGCATAACTCACACCACCGGATTCCGAGCTGCCGCAGTCGCTTCCCAAAGCGTCGTTGCGAGCATCGGTATCGACGCCGAACAGAACGATAAGCTGCCTGACGGCATCGAGGAATCGGTCACCGTTCGGGGAGAGCGGGAAATGCTGGCTGCGTTGTCACGCGCATTTCCGGCGACGAACTGGGGTCGGTTGTTGTTCAGCGCAAAAGAATCCGTTTACAAGGCCTGGTATCCCCTAACTGGCCGCGGGCTCGGCTTCGAGGACGCATGCTTGGTGATCGAGCCGGCCGGCACGTTCGCAGCGAAGCTGCTCGTCGATGGCGCCCGAACTGACGGTGGTCCACCGCTTGTTGAGCTTCGCGGCCGTTTTGTCGTTGCGCATCGCCTAATCGCGACTGCAGTGACGGTGCCTTCCGATGCTGCGGCAACTGTCGCACGACCAGACACGCTCCGATGACGCCTAGTCATCATAACGAAGACTCTATTCGCTACGGCGAATAAACAGCCTGGATCGGGATTTCGGTCAAATCTCCGGGCAGGTCGCGACCGTCTACACTCTTTACCTGCGAAAATCCCAGACTATTGCAGACGAAGCCTGCATCCGATTTCCGAATCATATCGGTGGAGATGGACGATTCGACAGCTCCGAGTTCTGCAATGAAGCGTCTGCGCGCCAGTCCAGGCAGTATTCCGTCTGCGATCGGCGGCGTTACCCAACCTCCGTCTATCCTGAAGAATACGTTGCCCACAGTTGCACACGCCACATGCCCTTTTGTATTCAGCATAATAGCGTCGCCAGCGCCGCGTTCGATTGCCTCCCGCTTGGCCAAAATATTGTCGCCATAGCCCAATGACTTGATCCTTGAGAGAGGAGAGTGTTCGTTTCGACGCGTCGACCGACAAACGACAAAATCCTGGGGAGGCATCGCGGAGCTGGATGCGACAGTCAGAACGCAAGTCGGTTGTGAGGCAGTTTCTTTCGGCCAGAGCCCTCTCGCCGCTGGTCCTCTCGTAACCGTCAGTCGGATTGCGCTCCAAGTATCTTCGCTTGCACCCGCCAGCAATCGATCAATCGCGTCGCAAATAGAAGTCTCGCTGAAAGGGATAGTCAGACCGATCTCGACCGCCCCAGCCTTGAGCCTCTCGAAATGGTCAGACAGCCAGAATGGAGTGGCGCCTACGGCTTTTATCGTCTCGAAAATACCGTCCGCTAATGTGAAACCTCGATCTCCTACCAGGACACGAGCGTCATTTTGATCAACAATACTTCCGTTAAGCCAGACAACGCCCATCCGAAAATCTCGCAAACTTTCAATTCGGATCCTTTGGCGAGCTGTCTGTTTGGTCTGCACCAACAAGCTCGTATCGATCCGGACTAAACTCACCAGTGACCGCCACGACGACGGATTTGATCGAGGCCGCCGCCTTCAGGAGCATTTCGTCGAACTCTCCCTCAGGCGTCGACGCGGCTACAACGCCACCTCCGACGCCCATTGATAGACGCCCTCTGTTGGCAACGATCGTTCTTATCACAATACTCAGGTCGACCGCCCCATCGTCACCCAGCCAGCCCAACGCACCTGAGTACACTCCTCGGGCGCGCTTTTCTAGTTCATCAATAAATCGCAGCGTGCGTGTCTTCGGCGCGCCGGTCATCGAACCGCCGGGGAACGCATTACGGATCAATTGGATCGGGCGATGAGTAGGCTCTAACGTACCGCTCACGGTACTCACCAGTTGATGAACCGTGCGATATGTTTCTACGTCAAATAGCTTCGGTACGCGAACGCTGCCGGGCTCACAGCTTCGCGAGAGATCGTTTCGCAACAAATCAACGATCATCACGTTTTCTGCACGATCCTTCTCACTCGTTCTCAATTGCTCGGCGAGTTGATCATCCTTGAGTGGGTCCTGGTCGCGTTTAATCGTGCCCTTTATCGGCTTCGCCTCGACTTTGCCGTTTGCGTCGATCGAGAGGAAGCGCTCAGGCGAGGCACTGAGGACCGCGCCTTCGGGCCACTTGATGAACGCTGCATGAGGGGCAGGATTGACCTTCCTCATGGTTCGATAGAGCGTCAACGGGTCGACATCGGACGTGCAATGCAACTCGTTCGTCAAGCAGACCTGATATGTTTCACCTTGCTGTATGAGATCGAGGCATCGACGGATGTCAGATAGATAGGTCTCTCGGTCGCGGTCCAAGAAAAACTTTATGGGCTCATTCGGTATGATCCGAACCTCAGGTATCGCCGCGGGGGCAGTACGTTCGATCGCAGTTATGGTGCGATCGATCCATTTTTTTGCCCGCTCCGCCTGAGACGGTTCGTCGATAGCTATGACATAAGTTTTCTTTTCGACATGATCGACTGCGATAAAACGGTCTGAGTGTATGAACATCGCGTCTGGCGTCGCTGCACTTCGACTTGTCGGTGAGCCGCACTCGTTGCGAAGCTCATAACCGAACCATCCGACGTATCCACCGACGAACGGACACGGAGGAGCTGGCTCCGGGCGACTGGATTCCAGCTGCTCGAGGTAGTCGAAAATTCCAGTGTTCCTGACCTGGGCGCCAGTAGAGTCCGTTATCTCAAGGCGCCTATCCGAGGATCGATACTGAAGCCGGGCCGCGTTTGGCCCCGACGCGTCACCTGCATAAGACCAACGCGCCCGACCTGGTTCGACGAGACTGCTATCAAGCCAATAAGCATGGGGTGACTCGGAATACAGCGACGAGAATGCGTCCTCCATATCAATCTCACGAGGAATTTCTCTCCAAAACGCTCGCTTCCGAGATGCCCTCAACTCCTTCCTGCGAGTGGAGCCATTCAACAACTTGCTCTGGCTAGGTAAGCGACTTATTGACGGATCGATCTTCCGACAGAAATTCTCCAACAGTTTCCGGCCGTGCTCAGTGATAATGGACTCGGGGTGAAATTGAACACCCCACTGCGGCCGACTGCGGTGGGCAAGCCCCATGATCAAGCCATCGTCTGTCCAGGCCGTCACCTCCAGGCATGAAGGGACAGGCGGCCGCACGACCAACGAATGGTATCGAGCTGCCTTGAAAGGAGAAGGAATTCCACTAAAGATTCCGCTGGCGCTATGATGAATCAGGGACGTCCGTCCGTGCATCGGTGCAGGCGCGCGAACCACCGAGCCTCCTAAGGACGCGCCCATGCCTTGGTGACCGAGGCACACACCAAGCAGCGGTACTGTGGCTTCTTCAATCACAGTCTTGCAGAGGCCGAAATCATCCGGGTGGTCTGGCCTCCCGGGCCCTGGCGAAATCACAATTCCATCGAATTGTTTCTTCTTGAGCTCATTCCAAGAAATCTCGTCATTCTTCACGACAAGTGGCGTCTCTTGGCAAATTTCAGCAAGCAGATGGACAAGATTATAGGTGAACGAGTTGTAGTTATCTATGACGACCAATCGCATTGCTGCACCAGACAACTGACGATTTAACGCGCGTCTCATCGTTCTCTGCAAGAATACACGGCACGCAAGAATACACGGAGCACAATTAACTGGCTAGTTGTCGGTTTTCTGACCACTCCACGAAATTCTCTGGTCCGAAAAGCCGCGGAAAACAGCGGGTTTTTGAAATCCGCTAGCGATTCAAGCACAAGCGGATATTCGCATGTTTGCTGTTCCGTACCGTGACGGACCTCACTATTGCGCACTCTCGCAATACCGCTCGCGTGCTACAATGACGCACCGAGGCGATGTCGACCCTGGCTCTTTCTGGCAAGCAGTCACAAATTCTGCGACGACGTCGTTCGGGCGATCAGGAGGCGAGATGCCGGCTCGTGGCCCAAGCAGATTGGCTATTCTTGTTTTGCCGTCCCTCGCAAACCCCACAAGAGCAGTGAGGACGCCAAGACGATGGCAAGGCCTATCAAGACGAACCCGGTAGTGACGAGAATTTCCTGGCCCGGTGCAGCACGATACCCCGCTGCAGTTATCGGAGACAGTGCCGCCGTTCCCAAAACGGCGGCAGTCGTCGTCACAGCCCAATTGCCATACGTTCCGCCGAGCAGCGCCCAATAAGCTATCTTGCCTACGGACGACGGCAGCCTCACGTCACTCCAAATGGCGCCGACTGCAAGCAGAAAAATTCCGTTCAACACTCCTTCCAGATGAGCAGCCAGTGCCATCCTTACATTGGCAAAATGCTGCTCGGCCAAACCGGTGAGGAGCCCAATCAAGAACAACGCAATTCCATGGAAGAGAAGCCGTCGCCGATATTCCATTTGCGTCCCGCCAAATTTCGTATTCCCCGATCCTAGCTGGTCTCCGACAACTGATTTAAGATGCTTCCGCCGTGATCT
Organism: uncultured Alphaproteobacteria bacterium; assembly: GCA_963763485.1. GTDB lineage: Bacteria > Pseudomonadota > Alphaproteobacteria > Rhizobiales > Xanthobacteraceae > CAWCKS01. The sequence continues at coordinate 227,416 of CAVXOW010000008.1, forward strand.
GAAGTCGGCATGTGTACCAACGGGCGAAATCTTCGCGCGAACTAGTCACGCGAATTTAAAGTTTGCCACATTAAAGTCTGCTGGGCTTTGAGGTAGAAGCGTTTGCCGGAAGCCAAAATCTGGTCTGCGGACGTGGTCCATTTAGAGGGCTTCGGATTTCTGTTGTGCAGGTCGATGAAGGTACGGATGTCGGTCTCAAGCTGCCTGACGGAGGTGTGAACACCTCTCCTCCGAAGATCCCGGCGCTCTTTTATGTAACGAACTTGCATTCCAGATGACTAGGGTGTGGACCCATTCGCGCGGAGCCATAGCCTTATTGAAGCGAACTGGACGAAAGCTAGGTAGTTGGCGGCAAGTTTGTCGTAGCGCGCCGCGACCCGACGACATTGCTTAATCCTATTGAAGACCGCTCGACCTGGTTGCGAGCGCGATACAGATAAGGGTTGAAGCAGATCGGATCATTGCGATTGCTTTTGGGCGGGATGTTTGCCTATCCGCCTTTCTTCATGGCAAGCTCCCTGATCCAATCGGCGTCATAGCCGCGGTCGACCAGCAGCGTCGATCCGGGCTTCAGGCGAGACAGAAGTTTGCGGGCAAGCCGATTATCGCGATGATGCACGCGGAAAATGGAAGTGTCGATCATCTGCACGGCAGCGTCGAGAGCAGCGGCAAGGGTATGATACGGCTCCACACGCCAGCCCGTTCCGGCGTGGCAAATTTTCAGTGTGACGAGCGTCACTGAGCGATCGGTCGCGCTTCCCTAGATTGCTTCCAACACACCGAGACCGGGAGGCCGGTCGGTTTTTCAGGAGGATTGTAATGACCACCCGTACCACCACCATTCGCAAGATCGGCTTCGTGATCGCTTTCGCCGTTTCGGTCTTCTCGATGTCGACCGCGAGCCACGCTTACACTGCCGAAGAGCAGCGCCTCTGCATGAGCGACGCGCTCAAGTTCTGCTCGTCGGAGATCCCGAACGTCGATAAGGTCACCGCGTGCCTGCAGAAGAACAAAGCGCAGCTCAGCCCCGGCTGCCTGTCGGTCAGGAAATAACCTCCTGATCGCCGCAGCTAAGGTGCGCGCTGGATGCCACCGGTCGCGGCAAGGACAACCGTTATGACATCCTCTCGTATCGCTCTCGCTCTCTACGCTTTCGCCGTCGTCGTCGGAATCAATTTGCTGGTCAGTCCTGAGCATTATTACCCCGCTGGTACGCATTCGGTGCTGGTCGCAATCTGCACCGTTCTTTGGATAGGCCGGCTCTTTTTGAAGAGCAGGACGCACGAGCGCTAATGGAAGCGCTATTCGGCGCTTCGCTAGCCGCTTAATGCGTACCCGCCCAAATACCCCAATGCCAGAAACATTGGTGACTGCTGTCACATTGCCGCGGCGCGCCAGGCGGTCGGATTATTGTTTTCAAGGCGTGGAGTGCTAATCTTAAGCTGTCTATGCGAGAGCTGCCGTCATGCGCGCCCGACCCTTTGTTGTTTTTGTTCTTGCCCTGTTGTGCGGACTGTTCGCCGCCAACGCCGACGCCTTTGCGGCAAGGCGTGTCGCGCTGGTGATCGGCAACTCGGCCTATCAGAACGTCGCGGCGCTGCCGAATCCGGCAAATGACGCCGCTGCCGTCGCCGACATGTTCAAGAAGGCCGGGTTCGACACCGTCGAGCTCCGTCGCGACGTCGGCTCGCTTGATATGCGCCGCGCGCTGCGCGACTTCTACGACAAGGCCGCCGCCGCCGATATCGCCGCGGTGTACTACGCCGGCCATGGCATCGAGGTCGACGGCACCAACTACATGGTGCCGGTGGACGCCGTGCTGAGGCGCGACCGCGACGTCGACGACGAGGCGGTATCGCTCGACCGCATCCTCGAGAGCGTCGAGCAGGCCAAGCAGCTGCGCCTGGTCATCCTCGACGCCTGCCGCGACAATCCGTTTACCAAGACCATGATTCGCACCACCGCCGCCCGTGCGCTGACCACCCGCGGCCTGATCGCGGCGGAACCGACGACGTCCAACACCTTGATCGCCTATGCGGCAAAGGGTGGCTCGACGGCGGATGACGGCAGCTCCGGGCACAGCCCGTTCACCAACGCGCTGCTCGCCCATCTCACGACGCCTGGCCTCGACGTGCGTCAGGCGTTCGGCGAGGTGCGTGACGACGTGCTGAAGACGACCGACAACAAGCAAGAGCCGTATGTCTATGGTTCGCTCGGCGGCGGGCAGATGGCGCTGGTCAGCGCGCCCGCTCCGACTGCCGCGGTGACGCCCGCGCCGGCACCCGTCGCGCCCGATGCGAACCTGCAGATGCGGCAGGACTACGAGTTCGCCGAGCGGGTCGGCACCAGGCAGGCCTGGACCTACTTCCTGCAGCATTACCCGGATGGCTTCTATGCCAACCTCGCCAAGGCGCAGCTCGACAAGGTGTCGACTGCCACCGCGCCCGCGACAGCGGCTCCTGCGACACCGGCGCAACCGGCGCCGCAGCCGAACACCCAGGTCGCGGCGCTGCCGACTGATGCCTCGCGCACCACGATCAACCCGGCTGACCTCGCGCGTTCGGTGCAGACCGAGTTGAAGCGAGTCGGCTGCTACTCGGGCGCCGTCGACGGCGACTGGAGCGCCGGATCACGGCGCGCGCTCGACCAGTTCAACAAATATGCGCCGGCCAAGCTCGACACGAAGCTGGCCAGCGGCGACGCACTCGATGCGCTGCACGCCAAGACCGCGCGGGTCTGCCCGCTGGTCTGCGACCACGGCTATCAGGCCAGCGGCGACAGCTGCAGCAAGATCGTCTGCAAGGATGGCTACCAGGTCGGCGACGACAACACCTGCGAGAAAATCCCGACGAAGCGTTCGACGCCGACCGCAAGCCGCCAGCAGCAACAGCAGCAGTCGCAGCCTGCGCCGACGCGGCAGTCATCCCGCGTAGGTGGTGCCGCCGCGGGAGGCGGCGGCGCGCAAATCATTTGCGACGATCACGGCTGCATCCCGAAGCCGAAGGGTTGTACCGTGGTTGAGGTTCCGACCGGACAAGGCTGTCAATATTAGTTCAGCTAATTCACGCCGCCTTCGCGCTTGCCTGGTGTGCATGCTTGTCGATGGCGTCGATGATCTCTGGCCATATCGCCATGGGAAGTCGCGTGGCCCATGCCTTGAACTATCATCAGCTTGGCGCCCGGAATGGAAACCGCGGTATCTTGACCAGCCTTCGGATCGACCAGTGGATCGGCAGTGCCGTGAATCACCAGTGTCGGCGCCTTGACCTTGCGCAGCCGTTCCTTGCGGCTTCCCGATGCAAGGACGGCCCGGATCTGCCTTTGGACGCCGGCGGGATTGAGCCCGCGATCAAAGACACGTTCGGCGCGGGAGCGGTCGAGGGCTTCATCCTCGGGAAAGCGGCCTGCCCGGAGCACCTTCCAGTTCCGTTCAAAGCGCGCGATGTATTCGTCGCGGATCCTCGGTGGCGGGGCCATCAACATAGAGATCGCCTCGCGCGTTGGCTGGGGCAACTTGGGATTGCCCGTGGTCGACATGATCGAGATCAACGAACGCACGCGTTCGGGGAAGGTGATCGCGATTTCCTGCGCGATCATGCCGCCCATGGAAGCGCCGACCATGTGCGCCGAGCGGATGCCGAGCACGTCCATTAGCGCGATCGTATCTTCGGCCATGTCGCGTAGCGTGTACGGCGCTGTGACCGGGATTTTCAGAAAACGCAGCTTCAGCAATTCCAGCCACGTCAGGCGCTTGCCGCCTGTGAGCTTGGAAGATTGGCCGACGTCGCGGTTGTCGAAACGGATGACGCGAAATCCGCGTGCAGCAATCTGCTCGCAGAAGGCGTCGTCCCAGAGCACCATCTGGCCGCCAAGTCCCATGATTAGCAGCATCGGCTCGGCGCTGGCCTCACCGAAAATTTCATAGCAAATATTGATGCCGTTAGCGCGGGCGATCCGCGGCGGCTGGTGGGCGACTGTCACGGCGGCGCTTCCTTGAGCCAGAAAATTACCTTGTCTTGGTCCAGCCCGCATCCGTCCGGATTTAGCTGACCACGCGCGAATGAGTCCACACCCTAGTCATCTGGAATGCAAGTTCGTCACATAAGAGAGCGCCGGGATCTTCGGAGGAGAGCGCTTGTGACGAATGCAGGTGTGAGAGGGCGGCCGATCGCGCCGTTGGTGTTGAGCGGGCGTACTTGGAGAGGCAAGTTCGTCGTCATCGTGTTGCCCGGTCGCTATCTGAGCGATGCCGCGTGATCCATCTGGTGACAGCGCTCGATCTTGCCTTGGGTTTGCGGAGCACGGTGCGCCGCGGACAGGTCCATACCGCGATCCTGAAGCCATTCCGCAAGATCACCGGAGATGTAGCTCGAACCGTTCTCGCTGAGCAGCCGGGGTTTGTGCACGACCTCGGCACCGTCGCAGCCTGAGGCTATCAACGCCAATTCGAGTGTGTCGTTGACATCGTTGGCGCGCATCGTCGTGCATAGCTTCCAGGCGAGGATAAAGCGCGAGTAATCATCAAGCATGGTGGAGAGATAGTACCACCCCAACCAATGACCCTGAGGTAGGTAAAGTCGGTCTGCCAGACATCAAGAACCTGCTTTTCCATCGGGTATCTCCCCCCACGCCACACCCGGGCTTGCGCTGGGACGACGGAGCCCCGGCCAAGGCCTCGACGGGGGCCGGCTTATCCTCCTCGGATGTCTCGGCACCAAGGCCGCCCACCAAGCGTCACATACATCATGGGGTCCAGCGGACTGGGACGTATCGCACGCTCAAAACTTCGAATGGCTTAATGGCTTCGACGGGCGCGCTGCAATAGATGTAGGTCCAGCCGCGCTGACCTCCAACCGAGCGAAGAGTTCTTGTTGAACTTGAGCGATCGACCCGCCAGATCAATCGCGGTCTCGTAGTCGCCCAAAAAAATAGCTATCATTCGGCCGACAATGGCCATTGTGTCCGCATCGTTCTCATTGACAGTCATTGCAGTTCTGGGAAGCTCCGGCCGCAGCCGATCAGATAGCCGGTCGAAAAGCCCGGCGGATGGACTTAACCATTCGGGTCTGACACCATGAAGCACATAGGGCGCGTCCCGCTATCGAAGCGAATTGGGTGCACCGACCATGGCTGCAAAACTTTGCGCAGAACGACTGCGCCCTGCTCTTCTTTCGCCGCAACAATTTTCCGCGTCCCCGCGCAACCCGCTCGCGCGCTGTTCAGTAATCTCTTCGCACAAGGATGTTCAGCAGGATGGCGAATACTTTCGACCTCGACGCTTACCTCGGCCGTATCAACTACGCTGGCCCGCGCACACCGACCTACGAAACCCTGGCTGGAATCCTCGCGGCCCACGTCGCGAACATCCCGTTCGAAATCTTCGACATCTTTCTTGGCCGTCCGATCACGTTAGACCCCGAAGGACTACAGGCCAAGATCGTCACTGCCCGTCGCGGCGGAAACTGCGTCGAACACGCAAGCCTCATGTATGCCGCTCTACATGCGATTGGCTTCGACCCCGTCAGGCACTCGGCCCGCGTCGTCCTTTTTGCACCACGCCATGAGAGCGTGCGGCAGCACATGTTTCTCTCGGTTACGATTGATGGCGCCGCTTACGTGGTCGATCCCGGCTTCGGTCTCTTTGCCTGCCCTCTTCCGATACCCGTTGACGGCACTCCGGTGCCGATCGGCGCCCCGACGCACAGGCTTGTCCACGAAGGCGACGATTGGGTTCTCTACGTGACCCGCAACGGCGGGGAGATACGAGGATGGATATCCACCATGGAGGAGGAATATCCGGTCGATTTCGAGATGATGAGCCACTACCTCATCACTCACCCGGCTTCGTTCTATACGCACAACCTTGTCGCCACCGCCATCACGAAGGAAGGCAGCGTCAATATCATGAACCAAGACGCCACCATCATCCGTCATAGCGCGGCTGAATTCGTTCACCTGGCAGACCGCAAGGCATTGCGTCTGCTCGTCGCACAGCACTTCGGGTTCGACCTTCCTGAACTGGAAACGATGAAAGTCGATGGCGTGCCCGGCTGGCTGTAGCCGACAGCACCGCCGGAAGGCTGCACACCTCCCGAAAGTGCCTGATTCCTGACGCCTTCAGTAACCCCGTACCCACAGCAGCCTCTTGCTGATCTCGTCGGCCGGGTCGATCGGTTGCTCTTGCGGAAATCGGCGAGCGCGGCAGTGCGGCGGCCCAGCACTTCGTGGGAGAGGCCGCGAAGGGTGGTCTGAGCCCCCCTGTCATCCAGCAACGGGTGAACTGCTCCCCATTCTGAACTGCTCCCCCGTTCTTGGACCAGGGTGCCGGCCTTTTTCCAGAGCGCTGGACGCATCCCAAAACTTAGACCGGCTTGAGTGCGAATTTCCGGCCTTGTGAACGCCTCTGCGGGCTGCAAAGGCTTCTGAAGGTGACGTGGTCCGAGCTGGCGTATAAGTAGCGCGCGAGTCAGTGCTTCAGATCGATCGGTCCGCCCCGCCGTGCATCAGCGCATAGTTCCTTGATCCACTGCTGCCCTGCCCTCCGATCGGCAAGACCGTCTTTCTTTGCTCTCGTTTGGAAGCCTGCCTTGCTTTTCTTCCGGTTGCCTTACACTGTCGCTGATGGACGCGCGGCGACAATGCGCGCGCGAGCCCATTGGTGATCTCGGGCACTAACCCTCGGTTTTTAACAATGCGCGATCTTTTTTCTCGCATGCTTTTGCTGTGGATCGGCCGCACCCTGCTCGCGCGTGTACGTGAGCGACTAGATACGCTCGAAAAGACCAAACGGCGATCAACGGGCCAAGCGGGATCAACATCGTCGAAGCTCCGTACGATCGCAAGTGAGCCAACGCAGGCGATGATCCGCGCACTGCGCGAGACCAAGTATTTCAGCGACCTCGTCGAGCGCGACGGCAAGATTTACAGCACGCGCAGCGAGCAGCCGTTCTGCAGCCGGGCCACGATCGACGCGCTTGTCGATCGCGGGTGGCTGCGGCGGCGGCAGTCGCGGTACAAGATCACGAACGCGGGCAAGCAGGTTGAGCGGGACTTGGCTCCTTGAGGAGTTAAGTCATCCGCTGCCACATCGGCTCGGCCGGGTGCCGGCGGCAGTGCCGGCGTGATTCGCAAAGCCACCAAAGGGAGAACTGCACCCATCCACATTTGCATAAGCGCAGAAATTAACGCGCAAGGACGCCGATCACCGCCATCTCCTTCTGAAGCGGACATCACCAACCGACCGCCGATGTACATCATTTTAGAGCAAAGGTGCTGCGAAGGTGATCGATGACCTTTGAGCGGACGCCGACGCTGGCACCGCGGTCAGGCGACCGACCCGTCGCCATGTCCCCAATCGGCGGCGTCCTTAAAGTGACATCGGAATTACTTTTGGCCTTTCGCCTACCATCAGCTCAAGAGGCCGCTGCATTACAGAGGCGGGCCTCCCCGCCAGGCCGCAATTTGACCAAAATCTGTTTGAAGGGTGTTAAAGTGTGCGTGCTATGTCTTTTTCCTCAAAGTTGTTCCAATGACTAGTCCCTGGATAGAGTTTCGCCCGGAACGCAGGGATGCGCAGGCGCGCGTTTTATGTGTCCCCTATGCAGGTGGGAGCGCGCAAGTTTATCACGCGCTATCGCGCAGCATGCCTGAAAGGATCGAGGTTGGAGCTGTCCAACTGCCGGGGCGCTGGAATCGTAGGCAGGAGCCGTTCTTGACGAAGGTGAGTGAGGCGTCCCGGAGTTTGGCTGACGAAATAACAAGTCTGTCACCGACACCTTACGCTTTGTTCGGCTATAGCGTCGGCGGGCTTATTGCTTTCGAGACGGCGCGGATCTTGGCGCGAGATGCGAAACAGCAGCAACCCCGAGCCCTAATATTGGCAGCAATTGGAGCACCGACGGAGAGGCCAAGGCTCCCGCATTTGCACATGCTTTCTGACGCCGAATTTATCAGGAGGATCGTTCACCGGTATCCTGGCGGCATCCCTGCAGCCATTTTCGATGAACCCGATCTTTTGGCGATACTGCTGCCTGTACTCAAGGCAGACACGAAGATGTTCGAAACGTACGAGTATCTGCCCGGAGAGCCGCTAGGTTGTCCTATTTACACGATTGCTGGGGAACAAGACCATATATGCCCGCCATCTTCGATGGCCGGTTGGCAAAAAGAAACGACCGGATCGCTATTCACCGAGACTGTCGCCGGAAATCACTTCTTCATAAACAGTGCAGTCGACGGGGTGCGTGCGACGATCTTGAAGGCTCTCGAGTAACGGACTTCAAGACGGGCGGCACTTTAGCCGCGCGCTGTCTCTCCTCGCCGGTCCGGCTTAAAAACCGCTGGCTTTGTTACTGAGAAAGATCGAAACGTTGCTTCTATTCGGTCGCCCCCGGGCCCGTGCGGTCTTGAGCCGTCTCCCCGCGCAATTTAAATCGCTGAATTTTACCCGTCGCGGTTTTCGGCAGTTCTGTGCGGAATTCGATCCAGCGGGGGTATTTGAATGTTGCGAGTTGCTTGCGGCACTGCTCGCGCAGCGCAAGCGCCATCGCTTCGTTCGGCTTGCCGGAAGGCTTAAGGACCACAAAAGCCTTGGGCCTGATCAAGCCATCCTCATCATGCCAAGCTGCGACCGCCGCTTCGAGCACGTCAGGATGGCTCAATAGCGCGCCTTCGACCTCGAACGGCGCCACGTAAATACCGCCGACCTTCATCATGTCGTCCCGACGCCCGCAATACGAATAGTAGCCGTCCTCGTCTTGGATGTATTTGTCCCCGGAGCGAAGCCACTCGCCTAGAAAGGCCGAGCGGGATCGCTCGCGGTCGTTCCAATACATGATTGCGGTGGTTGGCCCGCGAACCTGCAGCTCGCCCATCTCACCCTGCGCGACAACGGCGCCGGCCTCATCAACGAGGCGGATGTCGTAGCCTGGCACGGGTTTGCCGCTCGTGCCGTAGCGCACCGATCCCGCGCGGTTGCACAGGAATGTGCTAATCGTTTCCGTGCACCCAAGACCATCAAGTATGTCCACGGCAAAGCGTTCGCTCCACGACCGCCCGATATTGACCGGAAGCGCTTCACCGGCGGAAAGGCAACATCGCAGCTTCAATGCTTCGCGTTCCACCGGATCCGCCTGAAGAAATGCCGTATAGAACGTCGGCACCGCAAAGAGTACGGTCACGCCGCGCTTTCGCAAAAGCTCCGCGACCGAGTTGGGAGACGGGCGCTCTGACACCAGAACCGTCGTCGCACCTGCCGACAGAGGATGAATCATCGAATTGCCAAGACCGTAGGCGAAGAACAGTTTCGACACCGAATGGACGACATCGTCCTCGGTGAGCCGTAGCACCTGAGCGCCGTAGCAAGCGGCGGTGAACCCAAGGGTCGCATGCACATGCACGGCAGCTTTCGGCATTCCAGTCGAGCCCGACGTGTAAAGCCAGAAGCACATCTCGTCGCAAATGGTCGGCGCGGTATACTCGGTTGCATCGGCCGCTTGCAGAGCGTCCTCGAAGAGTGCGTGCCCGAAGCCATGGTTGCCCGATACGATGACGTGTTCGAGGTCTGGACACGCATCGATCAGCTTCGCGAAAAGCGGGTACAGCTCCTCTGACACGATCAATAGGCGCGCGCGGCTATCCTCCAGTATGACGCGATATTCAGACTCGCCGAGAAGAGTATTGACGGGTATCGCGACTACGCCCGCCTTGACGGCGCCAAGAAAAGACGTCGGCCAGTCGATAGTGTCGGTCAGGCAAATCAAGATGCGTTGCTCGCGCTGAATGCCAAGGCCGCGCAGCAAATTGCCGAACCGAGCGACCCGCTCGGCAAGCTGACCATAGCTCCAGGTCCCACGCGTATCGATATAGGCGCACTTGCCGCTGCGCCCTGCGGCCAGATTTCGGGCGAGAACGTCTTCGGCGAAATTGTAAAGACGCGGCATGGCTGGAATTGCGCTGCGGTCGACGTCCGGGTCGAGAGCGTTCAGGACTTGAGTATGCATGCCCTTCACCATGGATCCTGCACGCGCTCCGCGTGGCAGTAGAAGACATTACGACGCATCAAATCCTCATGCACACGAAAGCGACGGTGACCACCTAGGCCAGCCGCAAAGGTGGCCGTGCGCGGCGCGCCGCGAGTCCGATCGGGCATCTCAGACTTTCCGAATATGACGGATTTGCCGCTGCATTAGAAGCAGAGAAACAATCGCAGACGATATGAGGCCGAAAGCGACCCAACGATTGCTCACTCCAAATATGTCACCCAAGAGCGACAAGTCACCCGTCACAGCCAAATAGGCTCCCATACAAAAGACGACAGACCAGAACTCCGTAAAATACGGCCCTGGTTTGGATGCTTTTCAGAGCAGGATTGAAAAACTGAAACGACGTCGCGAGATTATTTGCATCAGTCAACAAACGGCCCGCACGATACTTGGTCGCCATCACTACTTCTGGCCAACGCCAAAGCCCTTCTCTCAAATCGCTGATAAAACCTTGCGTAAAGAACTCAGGCAAATCGGAAAGCCAATTGTAGTCAGGCACCAGGTCAGAAACGACGCCATCAACGGTCATAATGGTCTTGTAATAGATACTCAGCTCCTGCGGCATGAGGAGCTTGTGGCGACGCGCAATCGTCATGGTGTCAATCAGCAGCTGCGTGGTGAGCCTGCGCACCCTTGCGGTCGGAATGCCTATTGCAAGTCGATACATCTGATACGCCACGAAAAACTCTTCTCGCGCCTGACGCAGGTCGGAGTCTTCCGATGGAACGAGCAGTTTGAAATTTTCCGCCACAGCTCCTTCGATGTTGCCCCGATACATATTGACGAAGACCTTGGCGAGCGAGGATCGGAATTCTTTGGACAACCGACCCATCGCACCAAAGTCTACAAATCCGAGCCTGTTTCCGCGGAGCACGAAGACATTGGCTGGGTGGGGGTCTGCATGAAAAATGCCATCGCGAAAGATTTGGTTGTACATCGACCAGGAGAAATTTCGCGCAATCGTCTTGAGATCGTCGGGTCGCAGGTTCAGAGCACGCAACAATTCAGGATTCTTCGCTCGCGCCGCATTGCCAACCTCTAACAACGAGACGCCTGCCAGCACCTTAGTGGCCAAAACGCGCCTTGAGCAAAATTCAAAACGAAGTTTCGCAATGACCTGAAATGGATCGCCCTCGGCACGCACCTGTAGTCGATGGCAGTTCTTCGCTTCAGTGGTAAAATCCAGTTCCTCGCGGCTCCACCGTTCGAATTCTTCCGAGAAAGAACGAAGCGCGGTTCCCCCTAACGAGTCCCCGAGCCCGACCAGATAAGATATCAAACGGAAAATGCGAAAATCAGCTTCAAACTGTTCCTCGACGTGAGGCCGTCGCACCTTGATTGCGAGCTTTTCGCCATCATGGGTGGTCGCGATGTGGACTTGGGCAATCGAAGCGGTCGCGAGCGGCACCGGATCGAACGATGCAAACATCTGCTCAGGAAACGAACCAAGCTCGTCCAGGATGATTTGGCGGATCGCCTCGTATGGAACCGGCGGGGTCTGGCTGAGAAGCTTCAGCAGTTCGGCGCAATATGCGTCAGGCAGCAAATCGAACCGCAACGCGAGTGCCTGTCCGATCTTCATCCAGGCTCCACCCATATACTCGAAAAAAAGGCGGAGACGCACTTCGGGACGAACAACTACACTTCCTGGCCGAAGCTTGGGGAGAACATAAAACCTCGTAACCCCCGAGAAAATTTGACCAAGACGTCGCGCACCCAAAAACACGTGGCCAATTCCCATCGAGGTCAATTGCTAATCACTCGTGCTAATCACTCGCTACAGCCAGATGCCGACTGACACTATGAGCCAGGGCCAAGATTTAGCAGGGTGCCACCCGACTTGTACAGCCTTGAGCTTCGCCTCCATTTGCAATCAGAGCACGGAATTGAGTGACGAGTAGGATACCGTGCAACTCGGCTCAGCCGAGCGCCGCGCGCCCCCGCGAACCGACCACAAACGGCTTGCACGCACATGCGGCGGAACTTAGGATTGTAGCAGCGACGGTCCGTCTCCATGCTGTCCGACGGCTGCTTGTGCGGACAACACGCGGTGCAACGGATGCCTGATATATTTCGAACGGTAGCACGTCTGTTCCAACTGACGCTCTTGCTGGCGAGATATCAGTTGCCTGCGAGATTATTTTTTCGATCGAACCCACAGAGATCGGCGCACGCCCTGCGCGTTGTGTTTGAAAAGTTGGATTTTACTTTCGTCAAACTCGGTCAGGCACTAGGCCTGCGCTTCGATCTGTTGCCTGCGGATTATTGCCAGGAATTCCTGCAGATCACCAACGCGGTGGTGGCGGAGGGATATCCGGCAATCAGTCGAACCATCGTTGAAGACCTCGGCCGTTCTCCCGACGAGATTTTTGCGTCGTTTGAACGCGAACCCCTTGCAGTCACGTCAAGCGGGCAGCTCCATCGAGCGATCTCTGTGGGTGGGGTTCGGCTCGTGGTGAAGATACAAAATCAGGTCACACGAAAGAAGTACGCCATAGATATTCGTCTGATGCACTGGCTTGCCGTGCCGCTGGATTGGGTAGGAGTTTTTGGAGCCAATTCAGTGGCGGATTACGTCGACGAATTTGCGCAAGCTCTGTTTTCTGAGCTCGATCTTGCGGATGCGGCGCGCAACGCAACTGTCATGTCGGAATTGTCTAGAGAGGACGAAGCTGAAAACGGTTTCACAATTAGAGAGGAATATACCGCCAATCGTATTTTGACTTGGGAGTTCGTTGACGGGATACCAGTGCTGCAAATCCTGAACGCAATTCATCGGGGCGACCGGAAATACCTTCAGAAACTGGAAGACCAGCAATACGATGTGCGTTTGATCGCCCGGCGCATTTACTGGAGTACGCTCAACCAGATTTATCGGGATGGGATGTTCCATTCCGACCTAAGTCCTGCCGGCATTCTGGTCCTGCCCGACAATCGGATAGCACATGTCGACTTCGCTGTCGTTGGACGGTTCACCGAAGAGCACCAGGATTCGTTTCGGTTCTTCATGCAGCATACGCTTCGAGAACAATTTGATGAGGCAGTAGATGAGCTCTTGCGATGGATCAAAGCAGCGCCGAACGCGGATGTCGCTAGATTTCGACGAGATATGTCAGCCGTATTGGAAGACTATCTGGATGGTTTTCGAAGCCCCGTCGGAAGCGTGACTTGGCTGGCGGCCAGACATGTCGTGGTTCGGATGATGTCTGTCATACGACAACACGGCCTATCTATTCCCGCTACGGTTTCGCTGTACTTGCGGACTTTGCTTACACGGGACGCAATCATCTTCGAACTGTCGCCCACTTTCGATCCGCTGGCAGACGAAGCGCAATTTATGGTGCGAGCCGCTCGTATGGACGTTAAGGAGATACTCAAGCAACGGGAGGTAATTGGAAGCGTTACCGAGTCGTGGGGACAAGCCCAGGACATGGTGGCTAACGTTGGCAAGCTGCTTTCATCCGGCCGCTCGATCGAAATATCGCTCCGAACGCTGCAGACTCGCCTCCTGCAGTATGGCATTTGGACGGCCCTGATCGGCACAGTCGCATATCTTGGATTCCGCGAGGATGCTTTCACGAGCCTGAATGCTGCACTAGGAGTTGGAAAATACTTCATTCCCGGAACGCTACTTTTCTTTGCGTTTATTTTTATGCTCCTGGTTCTCCGTCAGGGACGCAAGCTTGCCGCTATTGAGCAGTCTAACGTGATTGGGCGAGAGGTGAGCCAGCGTAGCCTTGGGCGAGTGCGCTAGGTTCTTTGTTCAACATGATCAAGACCCACCGTCGATGCTTGAATTACCCTCCGCTGATTTGCGTTAGAAGGGCCGCAAGCATGAAGCTACGGCCCCGCGTGTTACCAGCAGGACGGGCGAGGAACGAGAACGACTGATCACGGCGCGCTTTTCGTTGAGCATGACCTTTCGGAGGACCGCTCCTGACTGTCTGGATCTTGTCCTCTAGATGCGAGCTTTCAGGAGGTTGTCCATTCGGACTGGGCCGTGAACGCTGATGTTGCCAAACAACCAGTGATTCGCGGAGGACCGAATGGACACTCACGTGAATGCGCCTCTGACGCCGAAAGGTCGAGAGGCCATGGTGCGCGCGGTCGATGCGTCGCTCAACGACGGCAGGTTATCCAATACGGCGCTGTTCGTGGCGCGGCACATGCTGCGTTCATTCGGCTGGCTTTGAAGCGCCGGCCAAGTTGGCCGAGCGCGAGTTATAGCGGCGTCGCGATGTCCGGCAGCGTCTCGCCCTTGGCGACGCATGCCAGCACGCGCGCCCGGAATATGGCAAGCGCGCGCTCGTAGCTCGGCACCGGTTGGCCTTGACGTCGCCGCTCGGCATAGGCGGCATTGAACGCCTTTAGCGCGCCCGTGCGCTGAGTTGAGCGCCCGATCAAGGTGACCGCAGCAGTGGCGCGCTTGGTGATCTCGGCGTGAGAGATCAGGTGCACGCGGCAGGCATACGGAGCAATTTCGAGATCGCGAAAGGAGGGATCGTCGTCATTCCTGCGGGCATTGATCTTCGCGCGACCTTGCGAGCGCCATCGCGTGTCGCCCAAACGATCCGCCGGCCTTTTCGCCTGCTTCCAACGCGAGCATTGCCGCTGCTGCCCAACTCTACTCATGCGAGCCCGTTCGCTTGTGCCCCATCGACGAGGATGTTGCTGCCTGAAATCCGTGGCAGGCCAAGAAAGACAAGGGCAAAAAGGAAAGTTCTGCCGGAAATCCGGCACGCACCGACCAGCGCGCCGAGGCCGCGAAGGTCGTCGAGCGAGCACGGCGAGGACGAAGAAATCGCCCAAAAGGCCGTCGTCAACTACGTCACAGCAATGAGAAGGCTCAGCGCGTCGAGCAGGAAGGCTGGTCAGCAAAAAAGAAAACCGCCGCTGGTCGTTGCAGGGTCCCAGCGGCGGTTGCTCTCTACGCTGTCGTCGTGGTGTCGAAATGCACGCGACGTGCCATGATGACCAGAGTCGCGGTTAACAAGAAGTTAGTCACCAAGATCGGCGACGCCCTTGAAGCGCATCTCGATCTTGCGTTTCTCGCACATTCCTTCAGGGGTTTTGATCTGCCTTTCCATTTGCCAACATACTCGCGTTCCACAGCTGCTGTGCGTAATTGAGAGGGGCAATGCCCAAGTCAGCCCACCAGACCTTTTCGTTGCCGTGCGCATGAAGCTGGACGTGGTGATCTCTACAGAGTGGTACCGTGAATTCGTCGCTGACCTTGCGTCCCATTGCTTGAGTTTGGGCGAATTTGAGATGATGCGGATCTGACGGGGTGCGCCGACAGATCAGGCAAGGTTGTGAAGCCACGAATGCCAAATGTCTCTTGCTCCTGCGACGCCGCGTCTTTGGCAGCTTGAAAGCGCCGTCATCGGATCGAGGCGACGTCGCGGGAGAGGCCGTCACACCATCGGATCCGTTGTCGACCATAGAACCTATGGAATCGAGTTTTGCTCGATAAGCGGCGTCTACGATCCCAGCGTCATCGCTCTGAAGCTTGTCTTTGACAGGTAGCCGACGTAACGACCAGATTGTCAGATCCTCGGCTGAGACTAGCGTTTGAATTTCTGCGATGAGCCGATCCCTGGTTTCCTGAGAACTCCGACGTAGCTAGTAACTTCTCGCGTTTCGGCGAGCGGCCTTCAACCACATTGATGGGTTCAGAGGTTTTTGGCTGGATCGAAGCGTTGATGGGAAGATCGGGGGCGTCAAGGTCGTCTTCGCCCGTAATGCCGACCAGAGCGAAGAGGGCATAGCGCCGGGCGTAGGTGAGTGCAGCACCGAGTCGATGTGGTGCACTGACTTCGGATGTCTGACAAACCGGCCAATCCGAAGAGATCCACTCACCGGACGAATGCGCCAGAACTGTATTCAGCCGGATTAATCCGAGTTCTTTATCAATCTCGGTCCGTTGGATCGCGGCGATTTCATTTTCTCCAAGGGCCTTTCGGATCAGGTCTAGACCGACCGCCAATGAGGCGTAGCGGAATGAAATCGAACCTTCTCGGGGGAATGGCGACGCAATTGTCGCGGTCAGGTCTTTTTCCGGGTTCTCGAGCTGCTTCTGAGCAAGGGCGAGAGCCGCGGCGATCCTTCCAATGGTCTCACTGGACTGCTGCACCGGCCACCTCCGTGTCCATCAGGTCGAAGCTGACCGCGCCACTCCTTGACCGCTTGGCGCGAATGCCATGGCCAATGGCTTCCTTGGCGTCGAGCGGCATTAAGCGCTTCAACTCGGTGCGGGCAGTGTCGTGCTCGACGGATGCAGCGCGAGTTCGTCGGTAGGTCGCTGCCAGATCGGCCCATGCATTAGAGGCACTCATATCAACGACACGAACGGCTCCAACCCGTGGTCGAGGCGTTTCGACGCCGAACACGCGTGGCGGTTCGCCACTCTGCATGCAGCGATAAAACTTCTTCTCTGCTGTAATCATCAGATGCTGGTAGATCGGGTCGGCATGGATGGTCATTTCGACCCATTTGCCGCCGCCCGTGATAATCGAGAGCACGGCAGTGCGGGCGTTGGTTACCCACATGTTATGTTGCAGTTGGGCCATATGCTTCTCCGCGGCCGCCTCTTCGGAGAACGACCACGGCAGCATGAATTTTGCTTCGAAGACAGCGCCGCTGCCCTTCACGAGACCGTCGAGTGTAGCGACCATCCATTTGTTTACTGGGTGGTAGACTCTCTTCTGGACGGCTGTAACGATCGAGCCCGTGTTGCGCTCGAACCAACGTCAATTCAGTGCCTCCGTGGCAAGTCCCAGCTGGACGGCAAGGTTACCTGAAAGATCAGGCTTGGGTATTTCGCCGCGCTTCTCTTGCCAAAGCCTGACCAAGGCACTCTCATCTTGGCCCATGATAATTCGGGCATCTGAGCCGCCGATAAAGGTACGTCGATCGACACTATGCATGTTTGTCACTTGTTCTGACATTCATCGAATTCCATGCTTGCTCATTTCGATACCAAAAGTATCATGACGAGTAATCGCAAGTCAATACCAAAAGTATCAATACGTCAGCTAAAGGCGGCAAGGGCCTTGGTGGGATGGTCTCAAGAGGACCTTTCAGCTGCCTCGGACATCTCGATCCCGACAATCAAACGGCTCGAAGCCAGCGATGGGCAGATCGGAGGTCGGTCGCAAACAGCAGAGCAGATCGTGAAAGCTCTAGAAAAAGCCGGCGTCGAGTTCATCGACGAGAACGGCGGCGGGCCAGGTGTCCGCCTCCGCAAGTCGGGTAAACGGTAGGTGTTGAGACGTCCATAATCAACTCGGAAACAGTTGCAGAGGGCCATAGAGCCAAGGGCCGCAACGAAGAGATCGGGCGGGCGCGTCTGGTCTGGCTCTGCCCTCACGGCTCAGTGTCAGGAGCGGCTCTGAATGCGATGTCGATGCGCTGCTGTCCGTGTCATCGACGTTTCAGTTAGATCAGCCCCTCTTTTTGCGCTCACTTAACTTCGGGGCTTGCTGGCAAGAGCAGCCGAGCGTTCAAGTCGGACGAGCGACTCGCAACAAAAAATGGCGCTTTCTTTAGTATAGTTCGCTTTCTGCTAGGCCGCGCGCAAAAAATAGCAAAAGTGCTGATATTTACGTGCAGTTATTGGCTTCACTTAGGGCGTGAACTCATTAGCGCGGAGCCATAGCCTGATTGAAGCGAGCTGGACGAAGGCTAGGTAGTTGGCGGCAAGCTTGTCGTAACGCGTCGCGACCCGACGACATTGCTTGATCCTATTGAAGAACCGCTCGACCTGGTTGCGAGCTCGATACAGATAAGGGCTGAAGCCGATCGGACTATTGCGATTGCGTTTGGGCGGGATGGTTGCCCATGCGCCTTTCCTCGTGGCAAGCTCCCTGATCCAATCGGCATCATAGCCGCGGTCGGCAAGCAGCGTCGATCCGGACTTCAGACGAGACAGAAGTTTGCGGGCAAGCCGATTATCGTGAGCCTCACCGGGGCTCAGCGCCAGCCGTACCGGAAGGCCATTGCTGTCCACGAGCGCATAAATCTTGCTGGTCAATCCGCCTCTTGACGGTCCCCTCGACTGCCGCTGGTTCCTAGTGATGCTCGCTCCGTGTTGATGCACGCGGACAATGGAAGTGTCGATCATCTGCACAGCCGCGTCGTGAGCAGCGGCAAGGGCGTTTATGATACGGCCCCACACGCCAGCCCGCCGCCAGCGAACGAAGCGATTGTGGCAGGTTGTGTATGGACCGAAGTTGATTGGAAGGTCGCGCCACGGCGCTCCAGATCGCAAGACCCAAAAGATGCCATTGAGAACGCGGCGGTCATTGACCCTCGGCACGCCACGCGGCTTGTTCGGCAGCATGTTTGATGGCAGTCCATTCTTCGTCGGTGAGTTCGTAGCGCATGATTCGGCCTCCTCGGTGCGGGAGTTTGAATCACGATCTGGCGGTGACGCTCAACATGCCTAGCCAAAGCGGCGCGTTGGTCGCGATACTCCCGAAAGCAGACCTAATATGCTCACGTTGAGTTTTGTCGAGGTTAACCCAACTCGGACATTTGGCGCTAGCTCCGACCCAGTCCTTCATGCTCTCATGGGTCCAGCGGGGGTGGAGCTTTTACCTGGCATATTCCTGTTCCGTTTTCTCACAGCGTGCCGCGAGCGCGCCGAAGGATACGATTTTGTTTCGTTGCGGGTTTCGGCAAGTAAGTCTCTATGAGTAGGAGAAGTTACTGTGATGCTGCGAGTGCTCGCGTTTTGACAACTGCTGTCCTTGGGACCCTGGCAAGTATGCCACTGGATCGGGTTCGGCTGCGTTCCGCGCGTCTGCTTGTCCTCGTTTGTCTCTCGGTCGTCTTGCTCGGCGCCGCGCCGCCGCCAATTCCGCCGCTCGCCGAGCGCGTTACTTTCCTCAGCGCCGATAACACCACCATGCTGGTCGCCTATCTGTTCCGGCCGCAGGGACCTCACCCCGCGCGAATGCCGGCGGTGGTGATGATGCACGGCCGCGCCGGGGCTTATTCCGAGGCGGCAGACGGCGAATATGACGAGCGCACCTTGTCGCGGCGCCATCAGGAGTGGGGGCATTTCTGGGCGGAGCAGGGTTATCTCGCGGTGCTGGTCGATGGTTTTGGTCCACGCGGCTATCCACATGGCTTCCCGAAAGGCAGTTATCAGAACCGGCCGGAGTCGCTGAATGAAGTGACGGTGCGTCCGCTCGATGCATACGGCGCACTGGTCTGGTTGAGACGGCGCGGCGATGTCATTCCCGACCGGATCGGTCTACAGGGATGGTCGAACGGTGGCAGCGCCTCGCTTGCAACCATGGTGAAGGCCATCGGCGCCCGGCGTGGCTTCGCCGACACCAGAGAGCGGATTTCGCGGCGCGCTCGTGTTCTATCCGGCGTGCGGGCTGAAGGGACAGTTTGAAAACGGGCTCCTCCCGTATGCGCCGGTCCGCGTGCTTCAGGGCAGCGCGGACGAAGAAGTGTCGCCGCCACTGTGCCAGGAGCTGGTCAACAAGTCGCGCGCGCTCGGCGGCGACATCGAGTACGTCCTATATCCGGGCGCAACCCACGATTTCGACGATCCCGGAAAGGAGCATCGCAGCGATCCCGCTAACGTCGCCGCCGCGAACGACGCGTTCCCCCGCGCCGCGAATTTTTTTGCAACGATCTTGCGGGGTAGATAGTCCGTTGCTGGCCCGACGCGGACCTCCGACGATGTCGGTTTAATGGTCGCTAACGGAGGGAAAGCGGAGGCCGCGCGGACATCGCAGTTGGGCAGCGTTTGAGCCTCATCGGACATCGCGTTTCCGTTGCATTGGAACCCTCTGTCCAGGATTAGCGACCAATACTCATCGATGTGTCAAAAGCCGATGGTATCCGATATTGATGCCGATGATCCCAAAAGCGAAGACACCAGGTAACGCCAGGACCACGCCCGTCCAGCTGAAAACCCACGGGAAAAAAGCGAGGCGGCCCCCGCGTGAACGAGAACGAATGAGAAGAGATTATCCCATTTTATCCGTCGCCGATTACCGATGGCGGGGTCCGCCAGTCGAGCCTCGCTCGCCTCCAACCCCGACGCGCGATCGGACAAAAGCTTGACCTGCCTTAACACCCCCGCCCACCAAGAGCTGCAAAATCTTCACGCCCTTTTGAAAGGTTTGGAAGCCCTGAGTCGGCAGTTTGATCAGGATACCGGTCGATCCGCGCAGTGTTTCAGCGATATTGCGAGCGGCTGAAGAGAGACGACGCAATGTCGAAGCGCGAGCGAATGGTCCGCTTCTATGACCGCACGATGCGTGGTCGGGATCAGCGGCGCTACTACGCGAACAGCGGCTTCTACAACCTCGGATACTGGGGCGGAGGGACAAAGTCGCAACGAGAGGCGAGCGAAGAGCTCGTCGATCAGCTGGTCGCGCGCATTCCCGACAAAGGAGGACGGATACTCGATGTCGCGTGCGGACTGGGGGCCTCCACGCAACGGCTGGCGCTGACCTTTGCGCCCGACATGATTACCGGCATCAATATTTCCGACACGCAGATCGCCGATGCGCGCATCAGAGCGCCCGACTGCACCTTCCAGGTGATGAACGCGACCGAACTGGATTTTCCTGACAACCATTTTGACGCGGTGATTTGCGTCGAGTCGGCGTATCATTTCGATACCCGCGACAAATTTCTCCTGGAGGCTCATCGCGTGCTCAAGCCGGGTGGATCATTGGTCATGTCCGATATCCTGTTCCGGACGCCTTTCAACGCCCTGGTAGAAATCGGCCACATTCCGGCAGCGAATCTGGTGCCGAGAATTGTCGACTACCATGACCGTCTTGCCGCCGCCGGCCTGGTCGCCATCGACGTGACCGACGCGACCAGCTTTTGCCTCGGCGGATTCCGCAAGAACTTAAGTCGTTGGCCGAACGCGGAGCGCCGGGCCGGACGCATGGATTTGTTGCAGAGCCGTGCTGCGGCTCTGATTTGCAGGCTGCTAGCAGCCTGTATCGGCATGGTCTGCAAAACTTACTTGTTGGTCTCGGCACGTAAGCCATCTTGAACGCAATGCGCGAGCGATTGAGCTAGCTTGTCTGATTTCTGGAACGGGGAGTTTGCGACCCGGTGCTTACGTCTCAGATCGATCTCTCGCGTCCGAGGTAGAACCGCCCCAGGTAGGGGCCATTAATCTGCCCGACACGGCCAGCTATTAACGACCCCTGCGCTGACAAACCGAGGTGGTGCGATGTCTGGGTTTGGGCCCATCTCGGAAGTACAGGCAATGTCTGCTTCTCTAATCGGCCGTTTGGGGTCAAGCACTTTCAGACTATCCGCCACTGCAGTGTCGATGTCGTCTCGCGGGCTCGTGCTTCTCTTCGGAATCGGCACCAAGGCCCTTCCATCATGGGATTCGAGGACGTGGTGGAACAATCTTTCACGCGGCCTTGCTGTCAGTTGAACGGTAGGTCCAAGCGGACATGCGAACTCACCTCATCCATCGTCCCGCGAGGGACATCTTTCCACTGCTGGTGTAAGGAGAGTTTTCTCCTATTGGGTTTGATCCTGAACGGTTTTCATGCTGCTGTCGCGGTTGCCTCCCGAGTCCACCGGAACTCGGTGCCATTAATCCATATGCGGTGCATGATGACGGCCAGCCGGCGAGCCAATGCCACGATCGCCTTCTTCATTCCGCGGCGCCTGGCGATTTGCATGGCCCAGGCCTTAAGCCAGGACCACTTCTTCGAACGCAACATGCTCTGCGCTGCTTCGTAGAGCATCACCCGCATCATCTCATCCCCGCAGCGCGATATTTTGCCGCTCCAATCGACCTCGCCCGACTGATATCTGGAGCACGTCAACCCAAACACTGCGCCGACTGATTTGGATTTTCGGAACCGGGCAGGCACATCGACGATGGCGCGATAAGTCAGCGATACCACGGGTCCGACACCCGGGATCGTCAACAAAAGCCGGCAAACCTCATCGTCTCGCACGACGGCCAGTAAGCGGCGGTGCAGGATGATGACCTGTTCGCGAAGCGTCCGTCGAACAATCAGCAGCGGTTCGATCAGCGCGGCCAGGTCGGGTAAGCCCTCGACCAACTCCCTGATGCGTGCCTCAAACCTAACTGTCCCAACCATGCCGACCTTGAGACCGAAGTTGCGCAAAGTACCGCGCAAGTCGTTATCGATGGCGATCGCCTTGGACTGCAATAGCTTGCGATGGGTCAGCAGCATTCGCAGTTTCTGACTACGTAACGTCTTCACATGCACCGGACGGTAAAGCCCCACCCGCATCATCTGGGCGATGCCACGCGCATCGTTGCGGTCGGTCTTGTTGATCTGCGCCTTCAACACCGCCTGCATGTGCTGCGTCTCAACGCAGACCACGGGCAACTCCGCTTCGGCGAGAGCGCTGAACAGCCATTGCGACAGCGGTCCAGCTTCCAGTCCGATCCGCTTGAAGTGATAGGCGGGATTCTTCAGCGCCGCCAACAACGCAGCCGGCTCGCTCGCAACCTTCACTTCCCGAACGATCTTGCCGATAGCGTCCACAATGCAGACGCTTGTCTCCTTGACCGATACGTCCAATCCCGCAAAATGGTCCATGCTGCGCTTCTCCTTCTGATGCTTGAGGCCGTCACCACGGACCTCGTTTCACCATCGGCCTGAAGCGCAGCACCCAAAATCTTCAGCTATCCACAAGCTGGGCCGGCCGATTACCCCATCTTTCACGCCGCTGTTGGAGGAAAAGCGAACATCGATTGATGCGGTCGATTTATGAGTACGCGGCCAAGTCGGCCATGATGCTTCCCTCAAACGGCCTCGCAAAGGACATCAGACTATTTGCGTGGTGACGGACGCATTCACCAAGGAGAAAAGCTCTGATGACCCGCAACAACCTTATCGGATCCGATCCAAAGCTCAGCCGCCAATCGCGCGAGCTCTATTCAGCAATTTTCGCGGCCGCCGTCGCTGTTGGCGCGGATGGCCACGGCCGGGACGGCCTAGAAGGCTATCTCGCCCGCTTTGCAGCCGATTGTCCGCGCGAGTTCGCTCCTTTGCTCGCGCGCGCTCCTGATGCAGGTGGTTGTCCCCCCAAAGTATAGCATCGATGTCACCAAGCTCACCGACGACGAGCTCCAATCTCTCTACCAAATCGTGATGAAGGCGCAGTTTGTCGTTCCTCCGGACGAGGAGGATGAGCTGTGACTAAGCAACGCAAAGGAGGAAAGAGCAGCCCGTCGATTTTTCGTCCGCCACTGCTGATCACCGAATGCGCCGACGATTATCGCGCACTCCAGGAAGCTTTCGTCGCCAAGCTCGGGCCGCTTGATATCGTTGAAGAGATCTATGTCGCCGATTTCGTCGCCGTCATCTGGGACATCGAGCGACTTCGGCGCTGCAAGCCGGTCATGATCAATCAGGCCTATTACAGTGCACTGTGTGACCTGATCGCCGAGTGCAGCAACGTTCGCGGCGAAGAGCTCCGAAGGTTGGCCCAAAGCTGGTTTACCGATGCCGACGCGCGCCATCGCGTGGACGACATGCTTGCCGGTCGTAAGCTCGACGCGTCGGCGGTCGAGGCCAAGGCCCTTTGCTCCAGCGTTGAGGATCTCGAACAGTTTGAACGGATCTTGTCCGCGTTGGAATCGCGGCGGGATCGAGCGCTTCGGGGCATTTTCGAATACCGGCGCGAACTTGCGCTGCAATTGGAGCGGAATTCAAATGATATCATCGCAAGCACATCTCAACTTAAACTCCAGCCACCAACGGCCGCTTGAGTGATGGCTAGTGAACGTCAAATCGCGGCAAACCTGCGCAACTCTCGCAAGAGCACAGGACCCAAATTTCCCGCAGGAAAAAAACGGAGCAGCCGAAACTCTTATCGCCATGGCCTCAGCCTGCCTCTAGGGCCCGAACTGCAAAAGTACCTGAATTCGCGAGCGCAAGAAATTGCGGGGGCCGTCACCGACAATGCCATCCCGAAGGCGGCGATCGAAGTGGCGGCTGCCGAATACCAGCTTGTCCGCGTTCGGCGGGCGAGGGTCGCGATCATCGAACGCGCGATGGGTTCGGATGATCCTCCGCGACGAATTGGATTAGCGCTCGGGCACCTTCGCTTGCAGAGCGATCCGCAGTCCGAGCGCAGCATGTCAAGCCAGGACCAGGACCGCACTGCTGAGGCCATCCAGCGCGTGCTGCCCGAACTGTGCAAGCTCGAGCGCTATGAGCGCCGCGCTGCTTCGACGCTTTATCGAGCAGTTCGTCGGTTTAGACATAAGCAGATAGGATAGTTGCATTATGTTGTTTTATCAATCTTTGATAGAGCGGACTGGCAAAACGAACCCAATTTTCCTAAGGCATTGGTTGTGCTTAGGTAGCGATTAACCTCGTGCCTCGGACGGTCGAGCGGTGTCAACCGAGGGAGGCGGGACCCACACTACGAGTGGCCGTGAAAGTTAATTTTTTCGGTTTCGCAAGGCATTTGCAGTTCTCGAGCTTCATGACGCCGCATGTTGCACAGAACACCGGCGGCCGCAGCTCTGCGATCGACGGGCGAACGACCCGGCGCGGCGGCTATGCCGTCAGCCAGCGCATCCGCAAGCGCATCGAGGAGGCATTCGGTTGGATCAAGACGGTCGCAGAGCAAGAGAAGATCAGCTTCCGTGGCCGTGATCGCGTCGCATGGGCTTTACCTTCGCTGCCGACGCCTACAATCTGGTGCGGCTACCCAAGCTGATAGCGGAGGCCGGCTGATGACCAAGGTGCCCGGCTTCGCCAAGGCCTTTGCCGGCCGCTGGCGCATCGTCGAAATGGACAACTGGGATAGCGAACGCGGCTGAGTTCTTCAACAGCCTGCTAGGCCGCTGACGCACGGGCCACTGTCTGCCGAACTTCAAACCCCTCGAATTTCGGATGTTCGAGATAGAGCGAGCCGGTCGTCTCGTTGCCCGCGCGGGCGTGGGCGGCGCGAAATTCCGCGGACTTGGTCCAGGCTTCGAAACTGGCGCGGCTTTGCCAGATCGTGTGCGACGCGTAGAGTGTGTAGTCGTCGGCCTCCGGCCCCTTCAACAAATGAAACTCGACAAAGTCGGGGACGCGCTCCAGATGAGTCTCGCGACTGGTCCAGACGTGCTCGAAGCTCGCCTCAGAACCTTTCTTCACTTTGAACCTATTCATCGCGATGAACATGCGGCTTTCCTTTTTCTTCTGGTCGGTCGCGGAGCATGCCACGAACGCACACCCGCGCAAAGCCGCGCCGCAAGACGGTCAGAAGCCGTAGAGTTCGGCTGGATTGCGCACCAGGATCTTCTCGATGGCCGCCTGATCGGGCGCCCAATCAAGTAGCAGGTCCATCAAGGCACCATCGTCCGGATAGCCGAACAGGTGCGCCTGCGCGTGCGGCCAATTGCTGGCCCAGATCATGCGATCAGGCGCGTGCCTAATCAGGATTTTTGCAAGCTTGGCGACATCTGCGTAAGCGGGGCCGCCGGACTTCGACCATTCGTACGGAGCCGCCAGCTTCAGCCAGCACCGGCCGGTGTCGAGCAGGCCCAGCAACGACTTGAAGCCGGGATGATCGGGCTCGACCGGTTCAAGGAATTTGCCGATGTGATCGATCACAAAGCCGCCGGGCAGCCGCCGGATTTGCGCCTCATGCTCGGGCAGTGTGCGCCCGTCGAGCTGCACGAGCGCGTGCCAACCGTGCTCGTGCGCACGACGGCCCATCTCGTCCATGTGCGGCCACGACAGCGTGCCGCCGAGCAGCGACATGAAGCGAATGCCGCGCGCGCCTGCCTTGGTCAGCCGCGCCATCTCGTCATCGGAAACCCCAGGCTTCACCACCACAACGGCGCGCGCATGCGAGCCAAGCTTGCGGACCGCATCCATCGTGCAACTGTTGTCATCGCCATAGGCGTTGGGCTGCACGACCACGACGCGTTCGATGCCGAGCCACTGCATCACCTTGCGATAATCAGCAACGGATGCCGCCGCCGGTGACGGCGTACCCGGCAGCGGCCGGTACTTGTCGTCGTAGAAGTGGATGTGGGTGTCGCACTTGCCTTTGATCGAGAATAGCTTTGGCGGCGCCCCCGTCAGCTTGCGTTCCATGACATCTCACCTCATTGCACGCGGAAGCGCTTCAACATGTCCTGATCCGGCTCAAAACCCAACCCTGCGCGCGGCGGGGGCGCCATTTTGCCGTTGCGCGGCAACGGAATGTTTGGATCGAGCCAGGCGTCGGTCTTCACATACATGAACTCGAACAGCGACGGATCGGGCAACAGGCTGGCCAGATGCAAAGTCGCCCAGTAGCCAGGGCCGAAATACGGCGAGTGCGGCATCGGCGTCTTGCCGACGATCGCCGCGTATCGTGCGACCTTCAGGAACTCGGTGACGCCGCCGACCTTGGTGACGCTCGGCTGCGGATAGGTCACGGCCTGCGTGAGCCGCTCGAACTCGATCGAGGTGCAGGCGTTTTCACCGGCCGAGATTGGAATGGCAAAGCGATCCTGCAACGCTTTCAGAACGCGAAAATCTTCCGGCGGGAAGATCGGCTCCTCGACCCAGAACATGTCGAGCTCCTTGAGCCGCTGCAGGGTCATCTCGGCCTGGGTCAGGTTCCAGCGGCAATTCACGTCCGTCATCAACGGCACGCCCGGACCGATCGCGCGCCGACCAGCCGCGATCGGATCGTAGGCCACCTCATGCAGCTTGATGTGGCGATAACCCTCGCCGATCGCGCGCGCGGCAACTTCCTCAACCAGCCGCGACTCGCCGTAGCGGACGAGGCTGGCATAGACCGGCACCTCGGCGCGCTTCGTGCCGCCGATGAAATCGGACAGCGGCTTGCCGGCGACCTTTGCGGCGATATCCCACAGCGCAATATCGACACCTGAGATCGCAAAGATCGTGATGCCGTAGCGCCCCCAGATGTGCAGCTGAAACTGCAGCTCTCGGTTCAGCGCCTCGATGTCGCTGATCTCGCGATCGCGCACGAGCGGGAACACCATGTCTTCAGCTGCCGCGCAGACTGCGCGCAGGCAGCCATAGGCAAAACATTCGCCCCATCCGACCACGCCGTCGGTCGTCTCGGCGCGGACCAGGGCCATGTCGAACTCGCGCCAGCCCTGTGGCTGGGTGCGCGGACCTGTGATCTGATCGCCGAACGGCACCTTTAGCGGAATCGCGTCAAGGCGCTTGATGCGAAAGGCGGGATTGGGCATGCGCTTTACGGCCTCAGCTTCTTGAGCATTTCGAAATCGTTGGCGAATTCATCGGCGCAGAACGTGCCGCCCTGGAAGAAATCGCTGACCGGGTCGGCTGCGATATTTTTCTGCGCCGCGAGAATCTCGGGGGCGAAATCCTCCGATCGCGCCTTCGGCCGGTAGCCGAGTTCGCCGGCGCGCGAATTGTCCCACCATGCGCGCTTGTTGTCGGACATGCCGTAAACCACCTCGAACAACAGACCTTCGCGCTCGAGACCAATTCGGATCAATGACACCAGATCGCTGTTCTCCAGCCAGATCGACAGTCGGCGTTCGTCGAGTGGTCGTTCACCGAGATTGCCGATCCGGATGCAAAGGCAACCGATGCCGAATTTGAAGGCGTAGTAGGAGGCCAGCGCCTCGCCAAACGCCTTGCTGACGCCATAGCGGCTGTCGGGGCGCACCTGTACCTGGGTGTCGATGGTCTGGTTGCGCGGATAAAAGCCGACGGCGTGGTTCGATGAAGCAAAGATAATCCGCTTCACGCGCGCCTGGTGCGCCGCCTCGAACAGGTTGTAGGCGCCGATGATGTTGGCGTTGAGGATCGTGTCCCATGGGCCTTCTACGGAGAACCCGCCGAGATGGATAATGCCGTCGATCCCGGCGACGGCTTTCTTCACCTGGCCAAGGTCCGACAAGTCTGCCGCGATGAATTTCTCCGAAGCTGCGAGATCCGCCGGCGCTTTCAGGTCGCTCAGCACCAGATCCGGATAGATCGGCGGCAGCAGCTTGCGCAGGCGCGTTCCAATTCCACCGCCCGCCCCGGTCAACAATATGCGTGGCATCCAGCTATTCCTTCATGACGCTACAACGATCAAGCTGGCCTATTTTGCCTTGCCGGCCAGCAGCTGGCGATAGCGATCGCGTCCATTGAGGAGATGACGGCGCATCAGTTCGCGCGCCTTGTTGGGCGCATGTGCCTCGATCGCGTCGAGGATCGCCTGATGTTCCCGCTCGATCTTCTGCATATAGCCGCGCAACTCGGCTGCGTCCTCGAAGGTCCGCACGCTTTGGCGCGGTATGATCAGGCGGCCGAGAAAATGCAGGAACTCGATGAAGCGGCTATTTTGCGTTGCAACCGCGATCGCGTCATGAAAGGCAAAGTCTTCATTAATGCCGCGCTCGCCGCCGGCCGCAACCTTGCCGAACAATTTTTGCGCCTGCCTGATGGCCTTGAGCTGCGCGGGACCTGCCCGTTCGGCCGCAATCGCGGCGGCTTCCGCCTCGACCGCCATGCGCAGTTCCATGACCTCGACAACGCTGCTGAGCGAGCCAAGGCCTTCCGGATCAATCATGTACGGCTGGCGTTGCGGATCGTTGCTGACGAAGGCGCCGGCGCCCTGCCGCGTCACAACGAGCCCGCGGGCGCGCAGCGCGGCAACCGCCTCGCGCACCACGGTGCGGCTGACGCCCATCGCCTGCATCATTTCCTGCTCCGACGGAAGCTTGGCTCCCGGCGAAAGGCGGCCACCGACAATTTGTTCGGCGAGCCGCTCGGAAATCTCATCGCTGCGGCTCCGGGTCGGACTGAGCGGGCGCAGCAAGCGATCATGCAACTCGTGCGCGGCAACACCAGCCGAAAGCGGGATTGACGGAGCTTGTCTGGTCATCGTACAAGTTGATACCACATGGCCGGCGACCGGGCAACGGCGCCTCGGCTCAAAGCAGCAAACAACAACAAGGTCTCAACAGGACCGCCGACAACGTTCAAGGGAGGTGACGAATGAAACGCCGCGATTTCATCAAGCTCAGCGCCGGCCTTGGTGCCGCTGGTCTCGCCACGCAAATCGCCGCGCCGATGGCGCGCGCCCAGTCGAAGATGGTGCTGAAGGCATCCGACGTGCACCCAGCCGGTTATCCGACCGTGGCCGCGGTCGAGAGCCTCGGCAAGAAGCTCGAACAGGCCACCAACGGCCGGCTCTCGGTGCAGATGTTCGGCTCGATGCAGCTCGGCGGCGAGAAGGAAACGATCGAGCAGACCCAGCTCGGCGCGCTGCAAATCAACCGCGTCAGCGTCGGCACGCTCGGCCCTGTGGTCGACGAGCTCAACGCGCTCAACATCCCATTCCTGTGCCGCAACACCGCGCACATGCAAAAGGTGCTCGACGGCGACATCGGCAACGAGCTGCTCGACAAGGTCACCAGCAACGCCAACGCCAACCTGATCGGGCTGTGCTGGATGGACGCCGGCGCGCGCAGCTTCTACACCACGAAGAAACCGATCAAGACCATCGACGACCTGAAAGGCCAGAAGGTCCGTGTCATCGGCAATCCGATGTTCGTCGACATGGCCAACGCGCTCGGCGCCAACGGCGTTGCCATGGGTTACGACCAGGTGTTCAACGCGCTGCAAACCGGCGTGATCGACGGCGCCGAGAACAATCCTCCGAGCTACGTGTTCGACAACCACTTCACGGTCGCGAAGTACTACACCCTGACCGAGCACCTGATCGTGCCGGAAATGCTGGTGTTCTCGAAGAAGTCGTGGGACACGCTGTCGAAGGACGACCAGGCGCTGATCAAGAAATTTTCGCGCGAGGCGCAGGCCGAGGCGCGGGTGCTGTGGGCGAAATACGAGACCTCGGCGATGGAGAAGGCGAAGGCAGCCGGCAACCAGATCATCGAGGTCGCCGACAAGAAACCTTACCAGGATGCGGTCAAGCCGGTGTGGGACAAGTACGGTCCGAAATACGCCGATCTCATCAAGCGCATTCAGGCCGTCTCTTGACGCGTTGGGAGCGTCCGCCTCACCCCTCATGGCGAGGAGCGAACGCAGTTCGCGTCTCGAACCATGAAGGCCACCGAATCCGCGGCTAATCCTTCGAGACGCCCGCCCTCGGCGAGCTCCTTAGGATCAGGTTCCGAACACTGAGCGATCTCGACTGCCCGGAAGACAACAATGGCTGCGCTGTATCGCAAACTGATGGACTGGCTCTACCTCGCCTGCGTGGTGGTCGGCATCATCGCACTGGTCATGATTTCGGCCGTGATCCCGTGGGCGGTGTTCACGCGCTATGTGCTGAACAGCGCTGCGTCGTGGCCCGAGCCGATGGCGGTGCTGCTGACGATTCTGGTCACCTTCATCGGCGCCGCCGCCGGCTACCGCTTTAATGTCCATATGAGCCTGTCGTACTTCGCCAACCAGCTGCCGAAGCCGCTGCGGCGCGTAGTCGAGATCATCGTGCAGCTGCTGATGGCCGCGGTCGCGATCTTCATGACGGTGTGGGGCGCGCGGCTGGTCGAGGTGACCTGGTACAACACTATTGGCGATTTTCCCTTATTGTCGGTCGGCGTGACCTATCTGCCGATTCCGATCGGCGGCGCCTGCCTGCTGCTCTTCATTATCGAACGGTTGTTGATTGGTCCGCCGCATGATCCAGCTGCTCACGATGCCGAACCGCTTCCCGTCGATTGAGGTGAACTGAGGGCGCGCATGGACATCTTCGTTCTGCTCGCGACCATGCTGGTCTGCTTCCTGATCGGGATGCCGATCGCCTATTCGCTTGCGCTCGCCGCGATCGTCGGCGCGATCCAGCTCGGCATCCCGCTCGAAGCGGTGATGCTGAAGATTTCCGACGGCGTCAGCAAGGTCGCGATGCTGACGATCCCGTTCTTCGTGCTGGCCGGCGCGATCATGGCGGAAGGCGGCATGGCGCGGCGGCTGGTGGCATTCGCCAACGTGCTGGTCGGCTACACCCGGTTGCGCGGCGGGCTCTCGATCGTCAACATCGTGGCAACGACCTTCATGAGTGGCATCTCCGGCTCCGCCGTCGCCGACACCTCGGCGATCGGTTCCGTGATGATCCCGCAGATGGAAAAATCAGGCTACCCGCGCGTGTTCGC
This sequence comes from uncultured Alphaproteobacteria bacterium, assembly GCA_963763485.1. Taxonomy (GTDB): domain Bacteria; phylum Pseudomonadota; class Alphaproteobacteria; order Rhizobiales; family Xanthobacteraceae; genus CAWCKS01. Next base: position 258,547 of record CAVXOW010000008.1, read on the forward strand.
GACCAACCTGACCATCACTGCATCAGTACAGGCCCTGCTGGTGCCGCCGAGTCACAATGCGGTGCTGTATTCACTCGCGACCGGCGGCGCGATCTCGATCAGCGCGCTGTTCATGGCCGGCGTATTCCCGGGGCTGCTGCTCGGCTTCTCGCTGATCGTGCTCTGCCTCGTCATCGCCTATCGCGAGGGCCATCCGCAAGGCGAGGTCGTGCCGGTCCGCGACGCCGTCAAGATTTCGGTCGACGCCGGCTGGGGCCTGATCACGCTCGCCATCATTCTTGGCGGCATTCTCGGCGGCGTGTTCACGGCAATCGAAGCAGGCGCCGTGGCCTGCGTGTGGGCGTTTCTGGTGACGATGTTCATCTACCGCGATTATCGCTGGAAGGATCTGCCGCTGCTGCTGCATCGCACCTTTCGCACCGTCGCAATGGTGATGACGCTGATCGCCTGTGCCTCCGCCGTCGGCTACGTGATGGCGCTGAACCAGATGCCGGCCAAGATCACGGCATTCTTCCTCACGATCTCCGACAACAAGTACGTCATCCTGTTCCTGATCAATATCCTGCTGTTGATCCTCGGCACGCTGGTCGACATGGCGCCGTCGATCCTGATCGCGACGCCGATCCTGCTGCCTGTGATGACGAACTTTGGCGTCGACCCCGTGCATTTCGGCATGATCATGATGCTGAACCTCGGCATCGGGCTGTGCCATCCACCAGTCGGATCGATCCTGTTCGTTGGCTGCGCGGTGGGAAAGGTTTCGATCGAGGAGGTGATGAAGAAGATCTGGCCGTTCTACGGTGTGATGTTCTTCGTCCTGATGCTCGTGACCTACGTTCCCATGCTGTCGCTGTGGCTGCCGAAAGCCGTCCTGAGATAGCCGGAACACTCCGCGTTCGGCCGAGACGCTCTGCGCGCGACGGCGTGCAACTCCGCCATGCAGGCCTGCCCAAGGTATGGACAAGGCATGGACAAATCGGCGTATTCGCCGATAGTTTGGTGCTTAACAAACAGACGCCGGGAGCAAACGCCAGATGGTCGACGTCGCGGCCGGCACCACCAGTGCCCGCGCCAATACCGAGCTGCGCAGCCTGACGCTGATCTCGGTCGCGCACTGGGTCAGCCACTACTACATTCTGGTCTTGCCGATGCTGTATCCGTTCCTGAAAGAGCGGCTTGGCGTCGACTTCATCGCGCTCGGCCTGTCGATGAGCGTGTTCGGCCTGGTCTCGGGTTTCACCCAGGCGCCGGTCGGCTACATCGTCGACCATTTCGGCGCACGCCGTGTTCTGATCATCGGGCTTGTGCTCGGCAGCATTTCGTTCGTGCTGCTCGGGCTGAACCTCAACTACACCTGGCTGATCGGCTGCGGCGCGCTGCTCGGGCTCGCCAACAGCGTCTACCATCCCTTCCGACTACGCGCTGCTCGCGGCCAACATCGACGGCGGCCGGATCGGCCGAGCTTTCTCGATCCATACCTTCGCCGGCTTCTTCGGCGGCGCGGTCGCGCCGGCAACGGTCGCGGCGCTGGTTGCCGTGGTCGGCGGCGAGGGCGCGCTGATCGCGTCGGGTGCCGTCGGGCTGATCGCCGCGCTGCTCCTGATCGCAATCCCGATTCCTGAGGCGAGCGCGAAGACCGCCGGCACAGCCGATGGCAATGGCGGACGCGTCAGCGTCTGGACGCCTGCGATCTTGATCCTCACCCTGTTCTTCATGCTGCTCGGTCTTTCCAACAGCGGCATCAGCACCTTCGGCGTGGTCGCGCTGATGAATGGTTACGGCCAGCTGTTCTCGACCGCCAACGTCGCGCTGACCGGATATCTCGCCGCGAGCGCGGTTGGCGTGCTGGCCGGCGGCTTTCTCGCCGATCGCACCCAACGCCATGGCCAGGTTGCGGCCGTGTGCTTCGCCGTCAACGCCGTGATCGTGATCGCGCTGGCGTTGACGACGCCGGGCACCGTTATCCTGATCCCGGCGCTGCTGGTTGCCGGCTTCCTCGGCGGCGTCATCGCGCCGTCGCGCGACATGATGGTGCGGAAGGCGGCGCCGCCCGGAGCGGCCGGCCGCGCCTTCGGCATCGTCTCGACCGGCTTCAACATGAGCGGCATCATCTCGCCGCTGCTGTTCGGCTTCATCATGGACCAGAACATGCCGCGCTGGGTGTTCGGCCTTGCCGGGATGTTCATGGTGCTGACCGTGCTGCTCACGCTCTTCACCGATCGCAAGCCGGATGCGGAGGACGCCTGATGGCCCGCCTGCCCTATCTCGACCTGAAGGATCTGGCGCCAGAGCATCATGATCTGCTCGCGCGCAAGATCAACCTCAACCAGCTGCTGGCGCACAGTCCGGAAGCTGCACGCGCGTTCGGCAAGCTCGGCGGTCATATCCGCTTCAAGAGCAAGCTCGACCCGCGGCTGCGCGAGCTCGCAATCCTGCAGGTCGGTTACTCCACGCGCTCACCTTACGAATACTCGCACCACGTCAAGATCGGCCGCGAATTCGGCTGCAGCGACGACGACATCCGCGCAGTGGCGCTGGAGACATCGGGCAAGCCGAGCAAGCTCGAGCCGTTGGCCAAGGCCGTGCTGCGCGCGGCCCGCGAGATGACCAGCGATCTAAAACTGTCGGACGCGACCTATGCCGAGCTGAAACAGCATTTGAACGCCGAGACGCTGGTCGAGCTTGTGGTCGCGATCTCGTTCTACAACGGCGTGGTGCGGCTGCTGTCGGCGCTGCAAATCGACGTCGAGGATGACTACAAGCACTATCTCGACGAATTCCCGCTGCCCTGAGCACCTGGCACGTCGCCAAACAGGAACGGCTGGATCACCACCGTGGGCCCATCAGCTTGCGGAAAACGATGGCGGCCCAGCATCGCGACCAGTTCATTTGCCAGCGACGGCCAGTCGACATCGCTCGCTTCAGCCGCGGTGACGCGATCCATCAGCACCGCGCAACTCTCAACCTGCCCTGACGCGGCAACCTGAAAGCGCAGCACGATCGGGCCATGATAGAGGCGAGCGCGGGCCGCCGCTGAATTCAGAAATTCACCCCAGATCCGAGTTGACGGCCCCGGCGACCTGCTCGCCGGCCAGCGCGCCTGCAATCATCGGCCCGTCGGCACGCAGGTGGCCGTGCAATACGAAACGGCCATCGAGCGGATCCATTGTGCCCTCGATCCGCTCAACGCCATGGACCAGGCGATCGTCGAACACGACCAGCCGGTTGAAGCGCGGTTCGATCGCGTCGAACAGGCTCTTGCCGGCGCCTGCGGGTTGCGACGTGACGACGAAACAGATCGCCTTCGTGCAGCACGATGGTCTCGCCGCCGCTGCTGCGTCTGTCGTTGCGTGTCAGCGAATAGACGAATGCGAAGTCGCCGTTGCCGGTGTCGTTGTGCAGGTTCTGCCGGCAGCCGCCGACATAGAGGCTGAGATACGGCCAGGTCGCATGGCGCAACCCGAGCCGCGAGGTCGACCAGCTCGACAGCACATCCATGAACAGCTCGACATCAGCGTGCTGCAGAACCTTCTCAGGCGCGGTGCGCAAATAGGTGTAGAGACCGGGCACGAACCAGTAGTTCCAGACCTGATGGGTGTCCGGACGATGGCGGGCGGGATCGGAAAAGTGCCGCTCGATGTCGCTGCGCATCCGCGCCGCGACCTCGGCGGGGAGAAAATCGTCGATCACGAGATACGGCGCGCGCATCGTCTGAATAGCTGATGTCATAGCTGGTGTTCTGGCATCCATCGCTGCCTCGTACTCGCCCGCAGCTCATATTGATCGGCTATTTCGCACCTGTATAGTGCCAGTATCGTTGAGAGTGCTGACGCAATCATGAAGTTGATCTGCTATCCAACTTCCGGCAAGCCGCCGAAGATCGTACCGGCACCGCTCGAGCGGGACTGGATGGAAGCAACCGCGTCAGCGTTCGCCTATCGCTGCCTGCCGCTCAACATCGCCAACGCTCATGGCTGGTTCGTTTTGAACGAAGCGCCGTTCGTTGCGCAATGGAACGGTGAAGATTCGCTCGACGCGATCCGCATCGATGCGATGCCAGCCACTGAGGCGCCGCTCCTTGCGTCGAGCCATTTCGGCCACGGCGTCCTGACCTTTACGGTAGGCGGCCTGTTTCGCACCGAGCCGGGCTATGATCTCGTCGTCACCGGGCCGATCAACAGCCTCAGGGACGGCATCCAACCGCTCACCGGCATCGTCGAGACCGACTGGTCGCCCTTCACATTCACCATGAACTGGCGGTTCACGCGCAAGCACACGCCGGTCGCGTTCGAGCACGGCGATCCGATCTGCATGATCTATCCGCTGCCGCGCAACTTGATCGAACAGGTCGAGCCGGAATTTCGTACGCTCGTCGTCCGATCCCGAGGCCGAACGCGCTTATCTGCGAGTGGAGCCAAAGCCGGCTGAAATTCAACTCCGACCTCAAGGTCGAAGGCTCTGATGCGCAGTCGCGCAAGTGGCAAAAGGACTATTTCTCCGGCCGGTCGGAGATCTCGATCAATGCCCCTCTGGATCATCGGACCAGGCTCAGGGCAAAGCCGTTCAAGCCGGAAGGGCAATAGAGGATTACGCGCAATGACATTTCACGCACGTTCTGCCGACCCGGCCGCGCTGCTCGACTTCCCTTATGCCTCGCAACGCATGCCGCTCCTCGCGGCGAACGTGGTCTCGACGTCGCAACCGCTTGCGGCGAGCGCAGGCTTGAGAATGCTGGCGCGCGGCGGCAACGCGGTTGACGCGGCGCTTGCCACCGCGATCGCGCTCACCGTGGTCGAGCCGTGCCAGAACGGCATCGGCAGCGATACCTTTGCGATCATTTGGGCCGACGGAAAATTGCATGGCTTGAACGCATCGGGGCGCGCGCCACACAAGCTGACGCCAAAGCATTTCGCCGGCCGCGATGCGGTGCCGATGCGCGGCTGGGATAGTGTCACGGTGCCCGGCACAGTGTCGGCGTGGCGCGTGCTGTCAGAACGCTTCGGCAAGCTGCCGTTTGCGGACTTGTTCGAGCCGGCGATCCGCTACGCGACTGACGGCTATCTCGTCTCGCCCACGGTGCACCGGCAGTGGCAGGCGCAGGTCGAAACGCTGATCGTGCAGCCCGGCTTTCGCGAAGCGTTCGCGCCGCAGGGCCGCGCGCCGCGGCCCGGCGAACGCTGGATCTGTCCGGGGCAGGCACACACCTTGCAACGCATCGCGGAGACCAAGGGCGAGGCGTTCTATCATGGCGAACTGGCCGCTGCGATTGTCGCGCATGCGCGTGCGACGGGCGGCGTGATCGACGAGAGCGATCTTGCCGCACATCGGCCCGACTGGGTCGAGCCGATCAGCATGACCTATCGCGACATCGCGCTGCATGAGATCGGCCCCAACGGCCAGGGCATCGCCGCGCTGATGGCGCTTGGCATGCTCGACAACTTCGATGTTGCCGCGCACGGCCTCGATACCGTGCAGACGTTGCACCTGCAGCTCGAGGCGATGAAGCTCGCCTTCGCCGACCTCAACGAATATGTCGGCGACGTCGACTACATGAAGCGCGTCCGCGCCAGCGACCTGCTCGATCGCGACTACCTGAAGAGGCGCGCGAAGCTGATCGATCCAAAACGCGCTACTGCGCCAAAGCCCGGCGCGCCGAACAGCTCGGACACGGTGTATCTTACCGCGGCCGATCAGAACGGCATGATGATTTCCTACATCCAGTCGAACTTCAAAGGCTTTGGCTCGGGCGTCGTGGTGCCGAACACCGGCATCGCGCTGCAGAATCGCGGCTTCGGTTTCACGTTGAAGGAAGGTCATCCCAATCAGGTCGGCCCGGGCAAACGTCCATTCCACACCATCATCCCGGGCTTCCTCACGAAGGGCGGACAACCGCTGATGAGCTTTGGCGTGATGGGCGGCTCGATGCAGGCGCAGGGACATTTGCAGATCACATCGCGCATCGCCGACTTCGGACAGAACCCGCAAAGCGCCAGCGACGCACCGCGCTGGCGCATCAGCGACGAACTCGACGCCGTCAATGTCGAATGGAATTTTCCGCCGAGCTCGATCGAAGGGCTGCAGGCGCTCGGCCACAAGATCAATGTCGCCAAACGCTTCGACACCGAGTTCGGCTGCGCGCAGCTCGCGCTGAAAACCGAGGGCGGCTACATCGCCGCATCCGATCATCGCAAGGATGGCTATCCGGTCGGGCTCTGAAGCGCGACCACCGGTGACGCGCAAGTTGCTGAAATCAGAAGCGATCTTCGCCCGTTTTTGCGGGATTTTGGCCGCGATCTTGACGGTATTATATTACCTGCCCTGCGTCGCGACCCCGCTCGCCAGCAGCGCGTCGATCTCGCCCGTGCTGTAGCCGCATTCGCCCAAAACCTCGCGGGTATGGGCGCCGAGGTGCGGCGCCAGCGTCTCGATCTCAGGCGGCGTCTCCGACATCCATACCGCAGGCTTCGGGATCGTCATGCGGCCTTCGGTCGGATGATCGTAGTGGCCGAAGAAGCCGACGTCCTGCAAATGCGGGTCGTCACGCAATTCCTCCAGCGTCTGCACCGGACCGCAGGGAATGTCGGCTTGCGCGAGCAATTTCAGCCACTCCGCCGTCGTCCTGGTCTTCAACGCTTCCGCAATGAAGGCCAGCATCGCCTCGATGTTCTGGGCGCGCGCCGCAGGCGTCGCAAAGCGCGGATCGCGGCTGTGCTGTTCGTGCAGACCCGCGACCTCGAGGAATGCGGTCCAGTGCTTGTCGACGCCGATCAGCATCGAGATCGTGCCGTCCTTTGTCTGGTACGGCCCGCGATTGGGCGACAGCGCGCGCACGTTTCCCATCGGCGCGATCGGCGGATCGAACAGGTGTCCGCTCATGTGATCGCCGAGATGAAACTCGATGAGATTCTCGAACATCGGAATTTCCACCGCCTGCCCGGTACCGGTGCGCTCGCGGTGAAACAGCGCGGCGAGGATCGCGTGCACCGCGGTGACACCGGTCAGACGGTCGACCACATTCATTGGCACGTAGCGCGGTCGGTCGCCCGAGCGCGCGAACAGCGACGAGAACCCGCTCACCGCCTGGACGAGGTCGTCGTAGGCCGGACGGTCACGGTAACGGCCACCGCGGCCAAAACCGATGATGCCGGCATGGATCAGTTTTGGGTTGATGGCGCGGCAAGTGTCGTAGTCGAAACCGGCGCGCTTCAAGCGCGTCGGGGCGCATGTTGTGAGCGAGCACGTCGGCCTTCTCGATCAGCCGCCGCATCACCTCAGCGGCTTGCGGCGCCTTCAAGTCGAGCGCGATCACGCGCTTGTTGCGATTGAGATTGAGGAACAGCGCACCCATCTGCGGATTGCGCCGTGGCGACGAAGCGCGCAGCACATCGCCGGTCGGCCCTTCGACCTTGATGACGTCGGCGCCGTAGTCGGCAAGCGTGCGCATGGCGAGCGGGCCTGCGATCACGGCGGTCAGGTCGATGATGCGTACGCCAGAAAGGGCACCGGGCATTTTTTAAGAACTCCCATCAACTAGTTCTGTTTGTCATCGCCCGGCTTAGCCGTTCGAAGAACGGCGTCGCTTCGCTCGCCTATGACCGGGCGATCCAGTAATCGCGAACGTCCGTAATAAGCAAAGAACGCTGCGGACTACTGGATGCCCCGCTTGAAGCGGGGCATGACAAGTGAAGAGGCACAGGACTTCGAATCTCACCTCGTATTCGCGGGCGCTTGGATGTCCCACAGATCGGTGCGCCATTTCAGCGCCACCGCGATCATGAACACCACGCCGAGCGCAGCGTAAAGCGAAGCGGACGCGGCGAAGCCGATTTTCTCGATCAGGCTGCCCGCGATCAAGAGACCGATCGGCAGCCCATAAATCACCATCATGCGCACGCCCATGACGCGGCCGCGCATGTGTTCGCTCGCGGTGCGCAACAGGATCACGGCGATGCCGACCATGGCAAAGCTTTGCGCAAAGCCGATCAGCGCGAGGCAGGCGATCGCGACGTTGAAGCTGGTCAACTGCGCGTAAGCAAACAGCGCGACGTACCAGACCAGCGTCCAGCACACGACCATGCGGCCGAGCTTGTGGGCGTGAGCGATGCTGAGCCCAATGGAGGCAATCAGCGAGCCGACCGCGTAGCTCGCCGACAGGTAGCCAAGCCCGGTCTCATCGGTGCCAAAGATATTCTTTGCGGCGTAGGGCAACAGGCCGTTGGTGATCGGATAGGCCGTGAGGTTGGTGAAGAACGCGATCCACATCACCGCCTGCATGCGCGGCATCTTGATGGTGTAGGCGATGCCTTCCTTCAGATCCTGCAGCGGCGACGGCATCGGAATGTCCGCATCGCCCTCCGCGCCAGGGCGCGCCGAAGCGCCGGACACAATGCCGAGCGTCAGCAGCGTCGCCAGCACATAAAGGCACACGATCGCGATATAAGCGCGGCCCATGCCGACGGTGGCGAACAGACCGGCGCCGGACAAGCGCGCCGAACAGCCGTGCGGTGTCCATGGTGGTGCGCGACACGCTCATCGCGGTGGTGAGGTGATGGTGCGGCATGGTGTTGGCGACCAGCGCACCGCGCACGCCGAGATCGGACGGGCGGATGATGCCGAGCCCGGTCGCGATGAAGAAGACGTAAATCGGCGTCAACACGCCGGTCAGCGTCAGCGTCATCATGGTGATCGACAGCACGGCATAGCAGGCCCGCATGCCCGCGAGCAGGTTGCGGTGGCCAATGCGATCGCCGAACACGCCGAACAGAGGAGCAGCCAGCGTGCCGACATAGTTGAGCGAGACGAGGATCGTCAGCGAGCAGCACCGAGCCGGTCGTCACCAGCACGTACCAGCCGAGAATGATCGCCTCCATCTCGAACGCCCACGAGGTGAGCAGATCGGCGGGCCACTGGAATCGGTAGTTGCGGATGCGGAACGGGGCGAGCGCGGAGGGCTTTACGAAGTCGGGCTTTACGAAGTTGGGCTTGGCGAAGTCGGTCACAGCATCGCAGATGCGCGCCCCTCGAGCGACCGCGCCCCTGCCCTTCTTGTTGTTTCTTCCCTGGGGCCGAGTTTACAGGGATTTTGCGGCGGGACGCTAGGGCGCAAGCGGCGACTTAAGCCGTCATTCCGAGGTGCTCACGCTGGCACGGCGCTTCCAACACGGCAAGCGCCGTGGCCGCGAGGCTCGAAGCATGGCGGTTTGGCCGAGGCCGTTCATCCTTCGAGGCCCGCGTACGATGGCATTGTTTGTTGCGACACTTCGGTTGCGCGCGGGCTCCTCAGGATGACGGGAAACGCCGGAAAGCGCCGCATACTCCCCAGCCATGATGATCCCTGACCACGCTCACGCAAACATCGTTGGCTTGCCTTGCACGCTCCAGGTTGCGTCCGGCGCGACGGCATTGCCCTGCGACGCCGGCGTCACGCTGGCGGTGACCTGTGAGCCGTTCATCAGCCATTCGGCCATCGAGCCATTGTCGTTGCGCCAGAGTACGTCGGAGTTGCCGTCGCCGTTGAAATCGCCGACCTCGACGATCTTCCAGGTCGCGTCAGGCGTGATGGTGTTGCCCTGGTAGGTGACGTAGGCCGATCCCGCGACGCTCGCATCGTTCATCTGCCAGAGCGCAACGGCGCCGGTGGTCTGCCGCCACAGCATGTCCGCCCTGCCGTCATTGTTGAAGTCGCCAACACCGGCGACACTCCACGACGCGTCGGGAGCGATCGCGTTGCTCTGCGAGGTGACCGTTGAGCTGGACGCCACCGTCGAGCCCTTCATGTCCCACAGCGCAAGCGCACCGGAACTCTGCCGCCACAGCACATCTGAGAACCCGTCGCCGTTGAAATCGGCGATGCCGGCGACGTTCCACGATGCGTCCGGAGCGATGGCGCTGCCATTATAGGTCACGGTGTTGCTCGAGGTGACGGTCGAACCGTCCATCGACCACATCGCAAGCGCGCCGCTGCTCTGTCGCCAAAGAATGTCGGCTTCACTGTCGGCATCGAAATCGGCGACGCCGGCGACGCTCCACGATGCGTCCGGCGCAACGACGCTGCCGTTGTAGGTGATGGAGTTGCTTGCGTTCACCGTCGCGCCGTTCATCTGCCAGAGCGCGAGCGGGCCGCCGTCCTGATGCCACAACACGTCGGCGGCACCGTCGGCATTGAAATCGGCGATCCCGGCGACTTTCCACGACGCGTCCGGGTTAAGCATCTGGCCCTGATAAGTCACCGTCGCACTCGAGAAGATCGACGAGCCGCTCATGTCCCAGCTCGCGAGGCCGGTGCCGCTGCGCCACAGCACGCCGGCGGTGCCGACGTTGTACAAATCGTGAGCCGTGCTGCGCGACGCGACAAAGCCGTGGTTCTGGCCCGCGCCGTCTTGGTACGTTCCTGTGATCAGGCCTGTATTGCTGATCCCCCATGCAACGGTCTGGCCGGGCGCCGATTTCGGATTATCGAACGTCGTGTAGACACCTCCGGTGTAGAGAAAGCCGTGGTCCTGACCGCTGCTATCAAAATAACGGCCGACGACCTGGCCGTTATCATTGATGCCGGTTGCAAGAGTTAACCCGGCGCCGGGCGCATCGAGCGTGACGACGGAGTTGTTGGTCTTGAGAAAGCCGTGGACGCCGGAAGCGTTCTGGTAATAGCCAGAGATTTCGCCCGACGCGTTGATACCGACCGCGGCGCTGCCCGTGGCGCCGGGGATCAGCACATCGGAGAACGTTCCGTTGGCTCCGCCGCTATAGGTAAAAGCATGATCGACCTGGTTGGCGTCCATGTAGTAGCCGACGATCTTGCCGGAATCATTGATCGCGGTCGCAATCGTACCCTTAGCCGCGCTTGGATCGTCGAGCATTATGAAGCCAGCGCCGACATTGAGATAACCGCGGTCGCCCAAGACGGCATCTACGGTTACGCCGACGACATTCGCAAAGTCGTTCACTCCGACGGCAACAAAGCTGCCTGTCCCCGGAGGAACGAGCAGCGGCGTGAAATTCCCAAGGAAGTCTGTAAACCCGGCGCTGGGTCCGGCAGCCGGGACGTAGTCCCCGACGATCACGCCTGTCTTGCTGCTGATCCCATACAGCTGGGTGCCCTTGTTTTTGCCTTGTGGGGCGTTCGGCTCGTCGATCGTTGTGAATCTGAAGCTCATTATCATCCTCCGGGTTCGTTGAGCCGCAGCGGATCATTGTACCAGCGCGACGCATTCGACTTAGTTGGTCTCGGAAGATTATTGGTGGTTCAGCCAAATATCCGTATTTTTTACGGACCGATGCCCAATCTTACGTTGAGGTGCCGTTTCGATGACTTGGTCGGTGACCTGGCGGAAACACATGCAAGCGCCCAAGGCAGCTTGCCGCGACGACCAATGTTGCCTTGCAGGCCTCAAACCGAGGCGGCGACACCGTCGTTGGCGCGCGCGGGCGCGCAAGCGCGCGCCGCATTGACAGTCTGCATGACTGGCTGCAGCCTTCTCTGCGCGATAGCTCGCAGAACGGGAGCACGCGCATGCCCGCGCCATCGATCGACTTCTTCTTCACGATGGGCAGCACCTACACCTGTCTCGCCGTGATGCGGCTGCCAGAGATTGAACGCGCGAGCGGCATCGCGTTCCGCTGGCGGCCGTTTCATCTGTTGACCATCCTCAACGACATGAAGCACGTGCCGTTCGCCGACAAGCCGGCGAAGATGAATTACATGTGGCGCGATATCGAACGCCGTGCGGCGATGCACGGGATTCCGATTCATGTGCCGGCGCCGTATCCGGCGAAGCAGTCGGTGTTCGCCAACCAGGTCGCGCTGCTCGGCATGCAGGAAGGCTGGGGCCAGGCATTCGTGCGCGAAGCCTATCGGCAATGGTTCCAGCTCGGGCACGAGACCGGCAGCGAGCCAAATGTGAGCGCGAGCCTGCGCGAGATCGGCCAGGACCCGGGGCGAGTGCTCGTGCGTGCGGCCAGCGACGAGGTGACGCAAGCGCTGGCGGCCGAGACCGACCGCGCCAAGGCGCTCGGCATTTTTGGCTCACCGACCTTCGTGGTTGATGGCAGAGAATTGTTCTGGGGTGACGACCGGCTGGAGGATGCGATCAGCTGGGCGAAGAGCGGGCGGGTGGAGAGGTGATATAGCTCGTAGCTATCGCCTCATGGTGAGGAGGAGCGCAGCTCCGTCTCGAACCATGAGGCCACCGCACGGGCCTCATCCTTCGAGACGCGCGCAAGAGAGCGCGCTCCTCAGGATGAGGATCGAGGATCGAAAGGGCGGTGGCTCACATCACGCAAACGCCGGCATGATCTCGCGCTTGATCAGCTCGACCGACTTCAGCGTTGATGCGATCGGCACGTTGCCGAAGGCGAGCCGGCACAGGAAGTAGTTGACGTCGGCGGCCTTGCATTGCGCGAGCAGCTTGTCGCGCACCGTCGACGGCGAGCCGACCACGCAGATGCCGAGTTCTTCCGCCGCGGCAAAGGTCGGCGGCAGGTGGATCGTCATCGGCACGCCGTGCTTGTCCCACAGATAGCGCATCGCGCCGACCCACATCAGGTAGGCGGGGCCGGCGAGCTCGCGGGCTTCGGCATCCGAGTCGGCGACCACCATGTGGCGGGTCATGCCGATCAGCGGCAGCTTTGCCGATGCGCCATGGCTGTCATGGAAGGCGCGGCGGAAGCGGTCGCCGAGCTCCTTCACCATCTTCGGCGGGCCGTTGCAGACGATGTTGCCGGCGTTCTTGGCGGCGCGATCGGCGCTCTCGGGCTGCGCCACGCCGTACCACAACGGAATTGGCTTCTGCAGCGAGGTCAGCTCGACCGGCACGTTCCTGAAGGTGAAGTGCTTGCCCTCGAAATTGATGACGTTCGACGTCAGGCCCTGCTGCAGGATCGCAACCGCCTCGCCATAAATCTCGGGCGATTTGTCCGCGTCGACGCCGTAAAAATTCACCTCGATCGGCGAGATGCCGCGGCCGAGGCCGAGCTCGAGCCGGCCCTTGCTCAGGTGATCGAGCATGCAGATCTCGTCGAGGATTCTTAAGGGATGATAGAGGCTGAGCGTGAAGACCAGTGCGCCGAGCCGGATGTTCTTCGTGCGCTGCGCGGCGGCGGCGAGAAAAACGCTTGGCGACGGCGCAAAGCCGAGCGGCGTCTGGTGATGCTCGGCAAGGTGATAGCCGTGGAAGCCGGCGCGGTCGCAGGCCTCCAGCATGGTGAGACGATTTTCGTATTGCACGGCGAGCTGCTCGCCGGAGCGATCCATGTGATCGAAGATTCCGAAATGCATGTCCGCCCTGCTCCCTCGGCTGGTTTTGGTGAGGGTTGTTGTTGGGCGAAACTATAGGGGGAGTGGGGGAGGTAAGCTAGCCGCTGTCGTCATGCCCCGCGAAAGCGGGGCATCCAGTAACCACCGGCGTAGGTAATTGTTCGCGGCGCTGCGGAGTACTGGATCGCCCGGTCAAGCCGGGCGATGACGGCTCGATGGGTATGTCACCCGGCAGCCATATCCAGCGAGGGCGCGATCTCGCGCCAGTTCACGCACGGAATGTCCTGTGCGGCATAAATCTCTTTCTGGATGCGAACCAGGTTCCAGCCTTCCGGCGAGTGGGTGAAGGCGAAGCCGAGCTTGCGGGCGAGGCCCTGCATCTCCTCATTGGTGCGGAGCGTGTCGCCAACCAGACGTGTCGCGCCGAGCGCCGCGGTGCGGCACTCGAGGTTCTTCAACAGCGCCGAGCCGACCCCAAATCCCTGCCAGCCATCGGCGACCGACAGCCCAAACTCGGCGGTGTCGTCCTCCGGATGCCAGGCGTAGCGCGCTTCAGTGACGATGCGCCGCTCGCCGTCCACATCGATCTCTCCAATCACGGCGAACCGGTTGGCTTCGCCGGTTGCGAGAATCGTCGCGATCTCTCGCTCGGGGAGGTCACGCATCGCGCCGAGGAAGCGGTTGTAGTTCGAGCGGCGCGACAGCGCGTGGAAGTAGTCCGACAGCGGACCGATATCGTCAGGCTCGACGAAACGGACGGTGAGCGATTGTCCGTTACGCAGACGAAGGATGTCGGCGAACGCGTGCAGGATTTCGGGGGCGATGGCGGGCATGGTCCGGTCTCGTTTCTACTTTCCATCGTCATGCCCCGCGAAAGCGGGGCATCCAGTACTCCGTGTAGCTAGCTTTTCCTCGACGACTCTCGACACGGATTACTGGATCGCCCGGTCAAGCCGGGCGATGACAACCTCGTCACTCACGCGCGCCAGAACGGCTTTTCGACCTCGCTGGCGATCGCCGAGTGCGACAGGCCGATGTCGTGCAGGTCCTGCTCGGACCAGCTGGCGAGCTCCGAGCGCTGGACGCTGCGCAGGTGCCAGGTCCAGAGCGTCTGCAAAACCCGGTCGAAAACACTGTTACCATGATGATTTATCATCGCCTTGATTGCGGTCATGATGACCTCCTATTGCCTAACATTTGCAGGCAATATCTGCGTTGGACCGGTTATTGACAAACGACTGTTTGTCCCCGATTATATGAGCAAATGTCATCCGAATAGATCCCCACAAGGCATCCGATGGCTGCCCGCCTCCCCTCCCTGAACGGTCTGCGCGCCTTCGAGGCCGCGGCCCGCCACATGAGCTTCACGCAGGCCGCGGCCGAGCTGAACGTGACGCAGACCGCGATCAGCCATTTGATCCGCCGCCTCGAGCAGGAGATCGGCGTCAAGCTGTTCGTGCGGCAGAATCGCGGGCTCGCGCTGACGCCGGAGGGGCGCGATTACCTGCCCGGCGTGCGCACCGCGTTCCAGGATTTGCGGCTTGCGACCGACCGCCTGTTGCGCAAGGACGACGGCCGCGTGCTCACGGTGTCGACGCTGGCGTCGCTGGCGGCGAAATGGCTGTTGCCGCGCATCGCCTCGTTCCAGGATCTGCACAAGGAGATCGACGTCCGCATCACCACGTCGTCGGACCTCGTCGACTTCCACCGCGACGAGATCGATGCCGCGATCCGCTACGGCCGCGGCCAGTGGAGCGGCGTGCACGCCGACTGGCTGATGGCGGACGAACTGTTTCCGGTGTGCAGCCCGGCGCTGCTCGAGGGAAAAAACCCGTTGCGCAAGCCGGAGGATCTCGCGAACCACACGCTGCTGCACACGAGCGGCGGCTTCAGCGACGACTGGCGGCAGTGGCTGACCGCGGCCGGCCAGCCGCCCGGACTGTCGACGCACAACGGCATCACCTTCGACCTGACGCTGGTCACGGTGCAGGCGGCGATCGACGGGCTCGGGGTCGCGATCGGACGCACCAGTTACGTGGAGAGCGACATCCAGAAGGGGCGGCTTGTGGTGCCGTTCAGGATCTCGCTGCCGGCGGATGCCGGGCTTCTACCTGGTCTATCCGGCGGAGCGCGCGGGCGCTCAGAAGCTGAGGGTGTTTCGCGAATGGCTGATTGCCGCGGCGCGGCGCGAGGCCGGCGCGGGGACGTGAGGCGGGTTGCACTCTCCGCTCGCCCTTGTCATGCCCTGCTTCAAGCGGGGCATCCAGTAACCCGCAGCGCCGGCGAGTATCATCAGCGCTTCGGTTTGCTGGATCGCCCGGTCATAGGCGAGCGAAGCGACGCCGTCCTGCGGACGGCTATGCCGGGCGATGACAATCGAGAGGCTTTGTACGGAATGCGAGCCATGCACGGGCCGAATCAACTCATCCGCCGCGATATGCCTAACTGAAACAAAGCCTGAAGAAACGGAGGACCCGCTTGCCCAAGATCAGATTTCCCGTCGAAGCCACGCACATCATGATGTTTGCGCGCGCGATCGGCGATCCCAATCCCGTCTACCACGACGAAGATGCCGCAAAGAAAACCGAAGCCAAGGGCATCATCGCGCCGCCGACCTTCCCGCAGGCGATGGCGCAGTTCGATCCGGAATACCGCCTGCGCCCGAAGCCCGGCCAGCCGTGGTTCGGCAGCGGCAGGACCGCAACCGGCATCACGGAAAAGCCGGCCTCGAGCGGCGGCCTGCATGCCGAGCAGGAATACACCTATCACCGGCCCTTACGGCCCGGCGACATCCTCACCTCCGAGACCAAGGAAGGCAAAGTCTGGGAGAAGGAGAGCAAGCGCGCCGGAAAACTGATCTTCCGCGAACGCATCACCGAGCATCGCGACCAGAACGGCGAACTCGTCATCACCGCACGCGGCGTCGGCGTCACGACCGAACGCCCGGTCGACGCCAAGAAGTGAGGAAGCGGACATGGCTCTCAGCGCATCGAAACTCAAGGTCGGCGACAAGCATACCGAGCGCGTCGTCGACAACCTGTCCCGCACCCAGCTCGTGCAATATGCCGGCGCGTCGGGCGACTACAATCCGCTCCACACCGACGAGGTCTACTCGGTGCATGCCGGCTACAAGGGCGTCTTCGCCCACGGCATGCTGACCATGGGCCTGACCGGCAAGATGCTGACGAACTACGTCGGTGACGCGCGGCTGAAGAAATTCGGCGTGCGCTTCACCAACCAGGTGTGGCCGGGCGACACGCTCGAACTCGACCGCGACAGTTGCCGCGATCCGCCAGGAGAACGGCGAGCATCTCGTCGACCTCACCATCTCCACGGTCAACCAGGACGGCAAGGAAGTGGTCGCGGGACAGGCCACCGCGAAGGTGGATCCGTAAGGGGCACGACAATGCGCCACCCGACAGCCTGCTCCCTCGCCCCGCTTCAGCGGGGAGAGGGTTGGGGTGAGGGACCGCTATCCGCAAATTCTGATTTTCGGTGAGACGCTGTGCCTCGCCCCTCACCCGGACTGCTTCGCAGTCCGACCTCTCCCCGCATTGCGGGGAGAGGTGACAACGGCAGCGCGTCGCTCCCAACCACACCTACTGTCAATGCTACAGTGACCGGCGCATGACCTCGCCGGCTCTCTCCGTCACATCCGTCACCGCCACGCAGCGCCGGCTTGGCACCGCGGCGATCTGCCTTGCGACGCTGGCGATGCCGCTCGACTCCTCGGTCAACGTCGCCTTCCCCGACATCGTCAATTCGTTCCATCTGCCGATCGCCGACATCCAGTGGGTGGTGATTTCCTACACGCTGACCTATGCGGCGCTGATGCTGGTCGCCGGCCGCGCCGGCGATCTGTTCGGCCATCGGCCGATTTTCCTGGGCGGCTGCGCGGCGAGCGCGCTGGCCTTCCTGTTCTGCACGATCGCGCCGACCTACGGCTGGCTCTTGGTCGCGCGCGTGCTGCAGGGCATCGCCGCGGCGCTTACGCTGAGCTGCGGTCCGGCGCTGATCACCGCGCTCTATCCGGAAGACCAGCGCACGCGCGTGCTCGGCCTCTACACGCTGGTGTTCGGCGTCGGAGGTGCCATTGGTCCGCTGCTCGGCGGGCCGCTGGTGCAGACGTGGGGCTGGCCGGCAGTCTACGCGTTTCGCATTCCGATCGCGCTGGTTGCACTGGCAATGGGCCTGGTCCTTCCGACCGGTTTGAGACAACTCGGCGGCAGCTTTGACGTAACAGGCGCGACGCTGCTGGTGACCGCAATTGCCGCGCTGCTGCTGGCACTGAACCAGCTGCAGCACACCGAAAATCTGTTGGCGCTGGTAGCGTTATCAGCACTGTTCGTCGTGCTCGGCGCAGCCTTTGTTGCGCAGCAGCGCCGCTCAATGCACCCGGTGGTCGACCTGAAATATTTCCGCAGCGCCGACTTTGACCTGCTCAATATCGGCAGCATGATCCTGAACCTCGGGGCCTTTGCGATCTGGCTGTTTGTTCCTTTCTATCTCGACCGCATCGCGAAGTTGCCGCTCGGCGCGATCGGGCTCGTTCTCGCGCTCGCGCCGGTCGGCACTGCCATCGCCGCCCCGATCGCCGGACGCTTTGCCGCCGAGGTGAATGCGAAGCGGCTCGCCGTTGCAGGAGCCATCGCGGTCGCAGCCGGCAGTTTTATGATCGGCATCGACCTTGGCGGCGTCACGCTGCTGGCGCTCGCTGCTTTGCTGCAGGGCCTCGGCCTCGGCTTCTACCAGGTGGCTTATTTCGATATCGCGACCGCAACGCTGCCCGCCGCGGATCGCGGCGTTGCCGGCTCGCTCGTCATGATGACGCGGACGCTCGGCATCGTGATCGGCGCCACCGTGCTGACGCTGGTGTTCCAGCGGCTGTCCGTCGACGCGGCGTCAGGCGGAGCGGATGCAGCTTCGGCGTTCGTGTCGGGCTTCGATGGCGCGTTCTGCTTTGCGGCGGCGCTGTCGGTCGTGGTTGTCGTGGCGGCGGTGGCGCGAGGATGGATCCGCGAGCAGTGACCCGGCGCAAACCTCGGTCCTCATGGTGAGGAGCATTGCGTAGCAATGCGTCTCGAACCATGAGGCCCGATCAGTGGCCACATCCTTCGAGACGCGCCGCAAAGGCGGCGCTCCTCAGGATGAGGATTAATGCCGATCCATCGCCATGATGTCAGAGACGACGCGCTCGAGCTGCATCACGGTGCCGCAAGGGCGCGCCAGCGTGCAGTACGGCTCGTAGCGCGGCATTTCGGAATCGCCGACGCCCCAGGCGTAGCGCGCCTCCGGGTTGAGCCAGATCACGCGCTTGGCGCGCTCGGAGATGCGGCGCAGGATGTCGGTGCGCGGGTCGAGATTGTTGGTGCGGCCGTCGCCGAGGATGATCACCGTGGTGCGGTTGGTGACGCTGTCCATGAAGCCTTCCTCGAAATCGACCAGCGACTGGCCGTAGTCCGAGGAGCCAAAGCCGATCTCTTTCAAGATCTCCTTCATCGCGTCTTCGATATGGTTCTCGTTCAATTTCTCCGAGACCTCGATCAAATTACCGGCGAAGGCAAAGGTGCGGATGTCCTGCACCGCTTCGTTGAGGCTGTAGAGGAACAGCAGCAGGAATTCGACGACGCGCGCGACCGAACCGGAGACGTCGCACAAAGCGACGATGCGCGGCTTGTCGATCTTCTTCTGCTTCCACACCGTGATGAAGGGAATGCCACCCCAACTGGCGTTGCGGCGGATGGTCTTGCGGGTATCGAGCCGGCCGCGGTTCTTGCGCTTGCGCGGTTTTGAATAGCGGTCGCGCAAGCGGCGCGCGATGGTCCGCACCAGCGTGCGGGTGCGCTCGACATCGCGCCGCTCGAGATTGTTCAACGCGGTGTTGCGCAGGATTTCGTTGCGCAGGTTCTCGGTGCCCTCGCGGGTGTAGAGCAGAATGGCGCGGTTGACCATTTCGCGCACCGCGTCGCGCAGGGCCTCGCGTGCGTTCATCAGGCGCTGCGCCCGCGCGTCGGACGCAGCAGTTAAAGTGGCGATGTCACGCTGCAGGCGGGCGGCGCCCATCTGCTGCAGGATGCGGTTCGAGTAGATGCCGCGCTGGGTGAAGAACTGGATCTCCGAGAGATTCACCGCATCGGCCGCCGCATTCATCGCCTGCGCCAGCGCCGAGCGATCGTTCGACAGCAGCATCTGCGCGAGGCTGCCGAGGTCCTGGTTGTGCGGCGCGCCGGTGCGCTGAGCCTCGTCCTGGGCCTGTTCCTGGCCGCGGCCCTGTCCCTGCGACTGGTTCTGACCCTGCCCTTCGGCCTGGCCCTGTCCGTCGGCCTGATCGTTCTGCTGCTGATCCTCGGACAACTCCTGCTCGCCCGAGGCCTCGTCGTCAGCGCCAAGCTGGTCGTCGTGGCGGAAGAACAGGTCAAAGCATTCGGCGAGCGATTTTTTCTCTTCTTCGGTCTTGGCGATGGTCAGCAGCATCGCATCGCGCATGCGCTGCCGGCTGCCATAGCCGACGGCGGCAACCGCGTTGACCGCGTCGAGGCTTTCGGCAGGCGAAATGCGAACGCCCGCGCCACGCGCCGCCCGGAAGAATTTGAGCAGCAGCGCGTCCACGAAATCAATCCGGAACGTGGGCGCGGCTGGCCTTGTCGATCATCTCGCTGATCTGCGGCGCGACCGACTCCATGTCGATTTCGTACTTGAGCAACACGTTCAGCGTGTCGCGGACGAGATCGGTTTCGAGGGTGGAGGCGTGGAGCAACAGCATCACGCGCGCCCAATCGATGGTCTCCGACACCGACGGCAGCTTCTTCAGGTCGAGCGTGCGCACTTCGTGGACGAAGGCAACGATCTGCTTGCGCAGGTTGGTCTCGATACCGGGCACGCGGGTGGCGATGATGCGCGATTCCAGCTTCGGCTCGGGGAAGCCGATGTGCAGATGCAGGCAGCGGCGCTTCAGGGCGTCGCCGAGATCGCGCGCGGCGTTCGAGGTGAGGATCACGATCGGCTTCACCTCGGCAACGATCCGGCCGATTTCGGGGATCGTGACCTGGTAGTCCGACAGCACTTCGAGCAGGAACGCCTCGAATTCGGCGTCGGCCTTGTCGACCTCGTCGATCAACAGCACGCAGCCTTCCGGCTGCTCCAGCGCCTGCAACAGCGGGCGCGGCTCGACGAATTCCTTGGAGAAGAACACGTCGCCGAAATTGTGCAACTTGCTCAGCGCTTCGGCCAGCGTCTCGGTGCCCCCAAGCACTTCGCCGATCTTGTCCTTCAATATTTGCGTGTAGAGCAGCTGCTTGGCGTATTTCCACTCATACAGCGCCTTGGACTCGTCGAGGCCCTCGTAGCACTGCATGCGGATCAGCGGGATGTTCTGCCAGGCGGCGATCGACTTGGCGAGCTCGGTCTTGCCGACGCCGGCCGGGCCTTCGACCAGGATCGGCTTGTCGATCTTCTGCCCGAGATAGACGGCGGTCGCGATCTGGCGGCTGGCAATGTAGTTTGCCTGCGCAAGGCCGCGCTCGACCGCTTCGATGGAGGTTTTTGGATCGGGCAAGCTGTCCATGGTTCCTTGAAACGCCTTCAGTGTCCTTGAAATCAGGGGTTGGGAATAGAAGAAATTTACGCGCCGCGATAGGCTGTTAAGCTCCAGGCGGGACCCCGGCATAGGCCCTATGCCGGCATCACAAGGCTACCCTGGGGTTAACGTCGTCAAGCCCTCACCCAACCGGATCGCCATGGACCAGAGCCTGCACCACAAGCCGTTCGCGCGCGTCGAGGACGATGCCCTGCTCCGCGGCCATGGCCGCTTCGTCGATGATGCCGCGGTGGCCGGCCAGGCGGTCGGCCTGTTCGTGCGCTCGCCGCACGCACATGCGCGGATCACGGCGGTCAATGTCGACGCGGCGCGCAAGGTGGCCGGGGTGATCGCGGTGCTGACCGGGCCCGATGTCGTCAATCTCGGTGTCGCCTCGGTGTCGCGGCATCCGCCGATCGCCGGCGGCCGCAGCAGCCAGCTCGTGGTGCCGCCGCGGCCGGCGCTCGCGATCGATCGTGTCATGCATGTCGGCAATGCGGTGGCGCTGGTGGTTGCCGAGACAATGACGGCGGCACAGGACGCCGCCGAGCTGGTCGAGGTCGGCTACGAGGCGCTGCCCGCGGTCACATCGCTCGAGGATGCGATCAAGCATAGCGCGCCGCAGCTCTGGCCGGACGCACCGGGCAACGTCGCGCTCGACTGGGTTGGCCCTGTCATTGACGAGGATGGCGCCCGGGCAAAAGAAATCGAGCAAATCTTTGCTTCGGCCCAAACGGTGGCTCGCGTGCGCGTGACAAATCAGCCGATCAACGGCGCGCCGATGGAACCGCGCGGCGCTACCGCGCGCTATGACGCCAAGGCCGACCGCTACTACCTGCGCTGCTGCTCGCAGGGCGCGACCACCTTGCGCGATCAGCTTGCCGGCGTCATGGGCTTGCAGCGCGAGCAGCTTGAGGTGCTGACGGAAGACGTCGGCGGCGCGTTCGGGCTGAAGACCTCGGTCTATCCGGAATACCCGGCATTGCTCGCCGCTGCGCGCATCACCGGACACACGGTGCACTGGATGTCGACGCGCTCGGAAGCGCTGATGACCGACAACCACGCGCGCGACACCATCACCGAAGGCGAGCTCGCGCTCGACGACAAGGGCCGCTTTCTCGCGCTACGTGTCAGGCACATCGCCAACATGGGCGGCTATCTCGCCGCCGGCGGCGCTAACATCCAGACCATGAATTTTTCGCGCTGCTTTCCCACGGTCTACGCGATTCCCCATATCGCGGTGAATGTGCGCTGCGTCTTCTCCAACGTCGTGCCAAGCGGCGCTTTCCGCGGCGCGGGCCGGCCCGAAGCGAACTATCTGATGGAGCGCCTCGTCGAGGAAGCGGCGCGGGTGACCGGCATCGACGCGGTGCGGCTGCGGCGACGGAATTTGCTGACGGCGAAGGCGATGCCGTATCGCACCGCCGTCGGGACCACGATCGACAGCGGCGATTTTGCGCCGATGCTGGACCAGGCGCTGGGCTTAAGCGAGTACGACACATTCGCGGCACGCCGTCGCGACGCGAAGAAGCGTGGCAAGCTGCGCGGCATCGGCGTGTCGATGTTCCTCGAACATGCCGGCGGCATGCCAAGCGAGGGCGTCGAACTTGGCTTTCCCGGTGACGGCACCTTGCAGTTCGTGACCGCCGTGCACTCCACCGGCCAAAGTCACGGCACGGTTTTTGGCCGGCTGGTCGCCGACCAGCTCGGCATCGCGCCGGACAAGGTGCGGCACCTGCAAGGCCGCACGCGCCCGGATGTCGCCGGCGCCATGTCGGCGAGCGTCGCGTCGCGCTCGACCATCACGGTCGGCAGCGCCATCGTGCGCGCAGCCGAAGCGTTGATCGAGAAGGGCAAGCGCGTCGCGTCGTTGAAGCTCGAGGCTGCCGAAGGAGACATCGTCTATCGCGACGGCGCGTTCGCGGTTGCCGGCACCGATCGCAAGCTGACGTTGTTCGAGGCCGCCAGTGCTGCGTCGGAGATGGCGTCGCGCGGCGAGATTGCGGAGACGCTCACCACGGCGAAAATCACCGAGACGCCGCAGGCGTTTCCGAACGGCTGCCACATCGCCGAAGTCGAGATCGATCCCTCAACCGGGGCGACGCAGGTGATCAGCTACACCGCGGTCGACGACTGCGGGCGCGTGCTCGATGCCGTCGTCGTCGCCGGCCAGGTGCAGGGCGGCATCGCGCATGCGCTCGGCCAGGCGCTGATGGAGGATCTGGCCTACAACTCGTCGGGGCAGCTGATCGCCGGCTCGTTCATGGACTATGCGATACCGCACGCAAACGATATGCCCGAAATCCGTGAGGCCAACCGCCCGGTTCTGGCGACGACCAATCCACTCGGCGTCAAGGGCGTCGGTGAAGCCGGCACGACAGGCGGCATCGCCGCGATCATGATCGCGGTCTGCAATGCGCTCGGCGAAGCCGGCAAGGATTTGCAGATGCCGGCCACGGCGGAAAAGGTTTGGCGGGTGCTGCATGCGAGATAGCGGCGCTCATTCGGACGCGGCGTCGCGGCTGGTTTTCCTCCCCTGCGAAAGCGGGGGAGGGGGACCATGCGCAGCATGGTGGTGGGGGCCTCTCAGAGTCTCGTGTGATCGAAAGCAACGGAGTGGCCGCGCCGCCCCCTCCACCGCCCTTCGGGCGGTCCCCCTCCCCCGCGCTTCGCGCAGGGGAGGATGAGCACGATCGCTGGCGCTCTTACTTCCGCCGCTTCCTTTTTCGCGCCGGCTCCGTCCGTTCGCGCTTTGCAGCGACGCGGTGTGCGGCCGCCAGTGCTTGCCTCGCCCATGCGACCAGCTCATCCGGCTCATCGAACAGCCGCTCCGGCGCGCGCGAGAAGGCGAGGTCGATACTGCCGCCCTTCTTCTCGTAGTTCAGCGGCGGGAAAGCCTCGGCTTCCTTGAAGAACGCCTTGTTGTCGTCATCGACGCGGAAGTAGAGCGAGTTGTCCCGCACCATTCCAAGCATGACCCCGTCGCAGAATACGCCGGTCTTGCCGAACATGCGCCGCATCGAGAGGCGGCCGAGCGGCGCCAGCTGTTCGCGCAGGAATTCGGCAAAGCTGTCGCTGGCGACCATCGTAGAAGGCTCAGGGTTTCTTCGTCCGATAATCACCGAACGTGGTGTCGCGCGCATTGAGCTGGTCGCGCACGCTGCCGCCGTCGCGCCGGAAATTCTTCCGATACGTCTGGCTCGCTTCGGTGGTGAAGGCAAGCGCCTGGATCTCGGTGCCGGCACGCATCGCCGCCCGCGCGCCCATGATCTCCATGGCGCGATGCACTGAGCGCTTGTTGAGCTGCTGCAGCTCGATCGGGATTTTTGCCGCGCGCTCGGCGAAATCGAGCGTGCGCTGCTCGAGCTCGGCGAGCGGAAACGCGCGCGTGGCAAATCCCCACTCGGCCGCCTCGGTGCCGCTCATCGCGTCGCCGGTGAGCATCAATTCCATCGCGCGCCGCATGCCCATCAGCCACGGGTGGTACTGCATGTCGGGCGGGCTCATCAGCCGCACCGGCGGATAGCCGATCTGGGCATCCTCGGCCGCGAACACCACGTCGCATGCGGTCGCGAGCTCCGAGCCGCCGGCAAGACAGTAGCCGTGCACCTGGGCGATCACCGGCTTGGCGAGATCCCAGATCGAGAACCAGCCCTCGGTGACGTGGCGCGACCATTGGCCGGGCCCGCCGGCGGAATGATAGGGCTGCTCGGCCGCGTTGTTGGCGGAGAGGTCATAGCCCGACGAGAACGAGGACCCGGCGCCGCGGATGATCATGACCGAGATCTCGGGATCGCGATCGGCCGCCTCCAGCGCCTCAAATACCTCCTTGCGCAAGAGGTTGTTGAGCGCATTGCGTTTTTCCGGGCGGTTCAGGGTGATACGCCGAATGCGCGGCCGGGGTTCGTCGACGAGAATGTGGGTGTAGGTCATGGCGCGCTCCCTCGATCGTTCTTGTTCTGACTGCGCGCCATCTGAGCGCACAGGGCTGGGTTAACGCAACGGCACCGGCCGCATGGGTGCCGGTCACGGTCAACGGTTTGAACCGGCAGGGATTTACCCCGCACAAATGGCAGAGGCTGGAGGACACCCATGCGACGATTTTCGTTAGTTGCGATGACGGCGGCCGTCGTCGTGCTTGGCGGCGTTGCCCCCACATCGAGCGCCGAGAACATCGGTCTTGTCTGCACGTCCGAGAACACGCCGGCCGATGCGCAGATCGCGGCCTGCACCAAGATCATCGCGATGAAGAAGTTTTCCGGCGGGCAACTGGCGTCGCTCTATTTCTGGCGTGCGGTCGGCTACAACAAGAAGGGCGACTACGGCAATGTCATCAATGATGCGACCGAAGCGCTGCGCATCACGCCGAACGACCAGTCGTTGCTCAACCTGCGCGGCTCCGCCTACTTCGACAAGGGCGACTATGACATCGCCATCGCCGACTTCACGGACGCACTGAAGGCCGGCCAGCCGAGCGGCATCATCTACCACAATCGCGGCAACGCCTATCGCGACAACAAGGACTATGCGCACGCGATCGCCGACTACGACATGGCGATCAAGCTGTCGCCGACCAGCTTCTCCTATGAAAATCGCGGTGGCTCAAAGCAGGCGTTGGGAGACATCGACGGCGCGTTCGCCGACATGAACCAGGCGATCCGCCTCGACCCCAAGGCGCCGGGACCGCTGATCGACCGCGGCGACCTCTGGCGCATCAAGCAGGACTATGACCGCGCCATCGCCGACACCAACGCTGCGATCCAGTTGCTGAAGAGCGGCGTGCCGCTGCCGGCGCTTGACGGCACCGGGAAGCTATCTCCTGAGCGCCTACATCACCCGCGGCCTGGCGTATGAAACCAAGGGCGACATCGACAGCGCGAAGGCGGATTACACCGCGGCGCTGGGCGTCACCGTCACCGACGCCAACAGCAAGGCAGGTCAGGCGGCAGCGAAAGCCAAGCTCGCCGCGTTCAACAAGGCGGACGCCCTGCCGCCGCGGCCCGCGACCAACTCCGCCGGCGGCCGCCGCGTCGCGCTCGTGATCGGCAATGGCGCCTACGCCCACGTCACGGCATTGCCGAACCCGCCGAACGACGCGCACGCCGTCGCCAAGACGCTGCGCGACCTTGGCTTCGAGGTCACCGAAAGCATCGATGCCGATCATGCGACGCTCGAGAAGGTGACCAGCAATTTCATTGTCGACGCCACCGGCGCCAAGATCGCCCTGCTCTACTATGCCGGCCATGGCGTGCAGATCGACGGCCACAATTTCCTGGTGCCCGTCGACATCCAGCGCGACAGCGTGCCTAACCTGATGGCCGCGATGACCGACATGGATAACCTGCTGGCCGGCCTCGACGACAAGATCCGCACCAACATCCTGATCTTCGACGCCTGCCGCAACAATCCGTTCGAAAAGGTCGCCGACGCCGGTACCGGCCGCTCGATCTCGATCTCGACGGGCCTTGCCTCACCGGGCTCGCTTGCGTCAGGCGCAACCGCGGGCGCCGGCACGCTGATCGCGTTCGCCACCGCGCCCGGCAAGGTCGCGCTCGACGGCGAAGGCGGCAACAGCCCGTTCTCGGCGGCGCTCTCGAAGTACATGCCGACGCCGGGAATCGAGGTTCAACAAATGCTCACGCGGGTGCGCGCTGACGTCGTCGCTTCCACAGGCAGCAAGCAGGTGCCGTGGAGCAACTCGTCACTGCTCGGCGAGGTGTTATCTGGCCGGGGCGAAGTAGCCAGACTTACTTTTACCTCCCCTGGAAGGGGGAGGTCGACTGCGAAGCAGTCGGGTGGGGGTCTGCCCGGTCAAACTTCGCATATTGGAGCAAGAAGACCCTCACCCGGATCGCTACGCGATCCGACCTCTCCCTTTCAGGGAGAGGTGAGACGGACTCAGCATCTTCAATTCCTCCCGACGCCCTTCAGCACCAGCTCGTTCAGCCGTTTGGCGAAGGCGGCGGGGTCGTCGGGGATTTCGCCGTCGAGGATTTGCGCCTGTTCGAACAGCAACAGCGACAGGCTGCTGGCAGCGGCATCGTCCTTCGCTGCCTGCGCCGCCGGGATCGCCGCGACCAGCGGATGACGGGTGTTGATCTCGAGCACGGGCTTTGACGCATTGGCGCGGTGATGCCGCGCCAACAGCTTGTCGAGCTCGCGATCGGGTCCCTTGCCTTCGGCGACGAGACAGGCGGCGCTGTCGGTCAGGCGCTTCGATGCGCGGACGTCGGTCACCTTGTCGCCGAGCGCGGTCTTGATGATGGCGATGGTCATCGCCTCGTCGACCGCAGGCGCTTCGTCCTGTTTGCCGGCCTCGCTGCTCAGCGGGATCAGATCGAAATCGACATCGCCCTGGCTCAACGACTTCAGCGGCTTGCCGTCGAAGCCAGGTTGCGCCGAGGTCCAGAGCGCGTCGACCGGATCGGTCAGCAGGAGAACCTCGATGCCGCGCGCCCGCGCCGATTCAAGCTTCGGGTTCGACTTCAGCCGGTCGAGCCCTTCGCCGACCAGATAATAGATCTCGGTCTGGTTCGGTTTCAGGCCTTCGAGATATTGCTTCAGCGATCGCCCTTCGCCGGTCGTGGTGGTGAAGCGCGCGAATTTCAGGAGCTGTTCGCGGCGCTCCTGATCCTCCCACAGACCTTCCTTCAGCACCGCGCCGAACGCACTCCAGATCTTGTTGAACTGCTCCGGTTCCTTGTCGGCGAGCGTCTCGAGCTCGCTGACGACGCGGCCGGTGAGCGCGCGCTTGATCTGCGCGAGCTGCGGATTGTTCTGCAGCATCTCGCGCGAGATGTTGAGCGGCAGATCCTCGCTATCGACCACGCCTCGAATGAAGCGCAGGTAGTTCGGCAACAGCTCGGCATCGTCGGTGATGAACACCCGCCGCACATAGAGCTTGATGTGGCCCTTGCGGTTCGGCTCGAACAGGTCGAACGGCTTTGTCTGTGGCGCAAACAGCAGCACCGCATAGGATTGCCGGCCCTCGGCGCGATAGTGCAGCGTCATCGCGGGTTCGTCGAAGGCACCGGCGATCGCGCGATAGGCCTGCGTGTAATCCTCCGGCTTCAGCTCGGACTTCGGCCGCTGCCACAGCGCGCTCGCCGAATTGATCTGCCGGATTTCGCCCTCTTCGGGCGCGAGCTCGATCGGAAACTGGATGTTGTCGGAGTAAGCGCCGACGATGCGTTCGATCTCGTAAGTCTCGAGATACTTGCTGGCGTCCTTTTTCAAATGCAGGACGATCTCGGTACCGCGGCTGACGCGTTTGGCCTGCTCCTCCTCAGCCGGCGCGATATCGTAGCCGGCGCCACCCGACGATGACCAGGTCCAGGCCTCGGCGCTCCCGGCGCGGCGGCTGGTCACCACGATCTTTTCGGCGACCATGAAGGCGGAATAGAAGCCGACGCCGAACTGGCCGATCAGGGTGTTGCCGTCCTTCTTCGCCTCGTTAGCCGCCTCGCCGAGCCGCTCGAGGAATGCGCGGGTGCCCGATCGCGCGATGGTGCCGAGGTTGTCGATCAGCTCCTGACGGTCCATCCCGATCCCGGTATCGGAGATGGTCAGCGTATTGGTCTTCTTGCTCGGCGCGATCCGAATTTTCGGCGGGGTATCGCCGACGAGGTCGGGATTGGCGATCGCCTCGTAGCGCAGTTTGTCGCAGGCATCCGAGCCATTCGAGATCAACTCGCGCAGGAAAATATCGGTCTCCGAATAGACCGAGTGCACCATCAGGTGCAGCAATTCGGTCACCTCGGCCTGGAATGGCTTGGTTTCTGTTGATGTCGCAGTCGTCATCGTCGATCCATTCAGTTTTCAGAATTTTCGACCGATATAGCGATCTGTGACGCTGCTGCAAGACGATCCTTGGAGGCGGTTCTTCGTTATGCTGCCCGGCTTCGCGCAGGTGCTCGGATTCCCACCGATGATGCGCCCGAAGGGCCCGGAGCGGTTTCGAAGCAGGCCGAAACTTGCTACCAATCCGGCAAGGCTTGAATTCAGCAAGGCTTGAATTCAGCAAGGCTTGCGGGCCGCACTGCATCAGGGGTCTGGGGATGAACGGCAGGCGAACGTGTCTTCTGGTATCAGGCGCGGTAACCGCCTTGCTTGCACTGAGCGCCTGCGGCGACGAGAACCACTATGTTGCTCCGCCGCCGCCCAAGGTGACGGTTGCCGCCCCGACCAAGCAGGCAGTGACGCGCTATCTCGAGCTGACCGGCAATACGGTTGCGGTGAACTCCGCGGACCTGGTCGCCCGCGTCTCCGGCTTTGTGCAGGACATTCAGTACCAGGACGGCGCCATCGTCAAAAAGGGCACGCCGCTGTTCACGATCGAGCCGCAGCCTTACGACGTCAAGCTGAAGCAGGCGCAGGCGGCGGAAGCCGGCGCGCAGGCAACACTGAAGCAGGCCCAGGCCGAGTACGACCGGCAGAGTGCGCTGGTCGCGTCGCAGACGGTCAGCCGCTCCTCGTTCGATCAGGCCACGGCCAACCGTGATGCCGCGCAGGGCACCTACGATCAGGCCCACGCCAACACCCAGCTCGCACAGCTCAACTACGACTACGCCCATGTCACGGCGCCGTTCGACGGCGTCGTGCTGGCGCGGCAGGTCTCGGTCGGCCAGTTTGTCGGCGGCAGCGGATCGCCAACCGTGCTGGCCACCATCGTGCAGGTCGACCCGATCTACGCCACCTACAACATCAGCGAGCGGGACGTGCTGCGTCTGCGGGACGTGATGGCGAAACGCGGCATGAACCGCGACGATCTCATGCAGGTACCGGTCGAGGTCGGCCTGCAGAGCGAGACCGGCTATCCGCACAAGGGACACTTCAACTATGCCGCACCGATGCTGAATTCCTCGACCGGGACACTGGCTGCGCGCGCGATCTTCGACAACAAGGACCGCGCGCTGCTGCCAGGCTACTTCGTCCGTGTGCGGATTCCCGTCGAAGACCAGGCCGACGCGCTGCTGGTGCCGGACGCGGCGCTCGGCAGCGACCAGGGCGGGCGCTACCTGCTCGTCGTCAACAAGGACAACGTCGTCGAGCATCGCAACGTCAAGATCGGCCCATTGATCGACGGGATGCGGGTGATCGACGAGGGCCTCAAGGCCGACGATTCCGTCGTCGTGGCCGGCGTGCTGCGCGCCATTCCCGGGCAAAAGGTCGATCCGCAGGTCCAGGCTGCGGCCAACGCGAAATAACGGCTGAAGACGATGATCTCGAAATTCTTCATCGAGCGGCCGGTCCTCGCCAATGTGCTGGCCATCCTGATGGTCGTGATCGGCGCGGTCGCGCTGTATCGGCTGCCGGTCGCGCAATACCCCGACGTCGTGCCGCCGACCGTGCAGGTGACGACGCGCTATCCGGGCGCCAGCGCGCGCACCGTGATCGACACCGTGGCGCTGCCGATCGAGCAGCAGGTCAACGGCGTCGAGGGCATGATCTACATGCAGTCCTACGCCGCAAGCGACGGCAGCTACACGCTGACCGTGACGTTCGCGATCGGTACCGATCTCAATGCCGCACAGATCCTGGTGCAGAACCGGGTTTCGACCGCACTGTCGTCGCTGCCGCAGGCGGTGCAGACGCAGGGCGTCAACGTGCAGAAGAAGTCGACGGCGATCCTGCAGATCGTGACGCTGACCTCGCCGACCAGGCAATATGACAGCCTTTATCTTGCGAACTACGCGACCATCCGCCTGAAGGACGAGATTGCGCGCCTGCCCGGCGTCGGCAGCGTGATCGTGTTCGGCGCGGGACAATATTCAATGCGGGTCTGGCTCGACCCGAACAAGATGCAGGCACGTGGCCTCATCACCCAGGACGTTATCCAGGCGCTGCAGCAGCAGAGCGCGCAGGTGACGGCCGGACAGATCGGCGCGCCGCCGGCGCCGGCGGACCAGTCGTTCCAGTACACGCTCAACGTCATGGGCCGGCTCGACGACGCCGACGCCTTCGCCAATGTCATCGTCAAGGCCGGCGGCGGCAGCGACGTGACACGGCTCAAGGACGTCGGCCGGGTCGAACTCGGAGCCCAGACCTATGGCCAGGTGTTCAAGCTGAACGGAATTCAGGCGGCGGGCCTCGCGATTTTCCAGGCGCCCGGCGCCAACTCGCTCAATGTCGCCGGCGAAGTTCGCGACAAGATGAAGGTCCTGGCCAGCGAGTTTCCGCAAGGGCTGACCTACGACGTGCCGTTCGACACCTCGATCTTCGTCAACGAGTTGGTCAACGAGGTCTACAAGACGCTGTTCGAGGCGGCGATCCTGGTGCTGATCGTCATTCTGATGTTCCTGCAGGACTGGCGTGCGATGCTGGTGCCGGCGACCACCGTGCCGGTCACGATCATCGGCGCCTTTGCTGCGATGGCCGCGCTCGGCTTCACCGTCAACATGTCGACGCTGTTCGCCATCGTGCTCGCGATCGGCATCGTGGTCGACGACGCGATCGTCGTGGTCGAGGGCGCGGCCCACAACATCGAGAAGGGCATGAGCGGCCACGACGCGGCGATCCGCGCCATGGACGAATTGTTCGCGCCGATCATCGGCATCACGCTGGTGCTGATGAGCGTGTTCCTGCCGGCGGCGTTCCTGCCCGGCCTGACCGGGCGGATGTACGCGCAGTTCGCGCTGGTGATCGCCGCGACCGCGCTGCTCAGTGCCGTCAATGCGGCCACGCTGAAGCCGACGCAGAGCGCGCTGTGGCTGCGGCGGCAGGTGCCGCCCGAGCAGCGCAACGCGTTCTACCGCGGCTTCAACGCGATCTATGACCGCGCCGAGGGCGCTTATTCGCGCTTGATCGGGCGGATGGCACAGCGCAGCGGCCTGATGGCGATCATCGCGCTCGCGATCATCGCGCTCGCCGGCTACGGCTTCACGCGCGTGCCGACCGGCTTCATCCCGATCGAGGACCAGGGTTATCTGCTGGCGAGCGTGCAATTGCCCGATGGCGCCTCGCTCGACCGCACGCAGAACGTGCTCGACCGGGTCTCCGAGATCGCGCGCAAGACGCCGGCGGTGGCGCAGGTCGTGACCATTGCGGGCATCTCGGTGCTCGACAACTCGGCGACGCTGGCCAATTCCGGCGTCGCCTACATCATCCTGAAGCCCTGGAGCGCGCGCGGCGCAGGCGAGGATCTTCGCTCGCTGTATCTCGGACTGAACTCGGCGCTCGGCGCGATCGAGGAAGCACGCACCATCGTGCTGCCGCCGCCGCCGATCCAGGGCGTCGGCAACGCCGCCGGCGTCACCATGCAGCTCGAGTTGCGTGACTCCAGCTTCGACCTCGCCAAGCTGCAGGCGGCGCTCGACACGTTCGTCGGCAACGCCTCGACGCAGTCGCGCCTGCAGCGCGTGCAGGCCTCGTTCCGCTCCAGCGTACCGCAATACACCGTCACCGTCGACCGGGTGAAGACCGAGGCGCTGAAGCTGACCACCGACCAGGTATTCGCCGCGCTATCGGGCTATCTCGGCTCGAGCTATGTCGACCAATTCAACAAGTTCGGCCGCACCTTCCAGATCTATGTGCAGGCGGATTCGCAGTTCCGGCTGCGGCTGGAAGACCTCGCCAGCCTCACCGTCCGCAACAAGGACGGCAACATGATCCCGCTCGGCACGCTCGTGACGGTGACGCCGACGGTCGGGCCGTCGCTGATCAGCCTGTACAACCTCTACCCATCGGCGACGGTGATCGCGATCCCGCAGGCCGGCGTCTCGACCGGCGACACCATGACGCTGATGGAAGAGATTGCCGCAAAGACCCTCCCCCCTGGCATGGGCTACGAGTGGACCGCGCTGTCGTACCAGGAGAAGATCGTCGGCGGGCAGATGTACGTCGTGTTCGCGCTTGCGCTGCTGCTGGTGTACCTCGTGCTCGCCGGACAATATGAGAGCTGGTACACGCCGATCGCCGTCATCCTCGCCGTTCCGTTGGCGACGCTGGGGCCCATCGCTGTTCTCACGGGGCTGCACATCGACAACAATCTCTATGTCCAGATCGGCCTCGTGCTGCTGATCGCGCTGTCGGCCAAGAACGCGATCCTGATCGTGGAAGTCGCGCGCGAGCGCGTCGCAGAGGGAATGAGCGCAATCGACGCGGCGCTGGCCGGCGCGCGTGCCCGCTTCCGCCCGATCCTGATGACGTCGTTCGCGTTTATCCTCGGCATGCTGCCGCTGGTGCTTGCGACCGGCGCGGGCGCCAGCGCCCGCAAGTCGATCGGCATTACGGTGTTCTCGGGCATGCTCGCCTCGACCTGCCTTGCCGTGCTGTTCGTGCCGTCGTTCTTCGTCGTCGTGCAGCAGTTCGTGGAATGGCGCGCGCGGCGCAAGGCCAAACCGGTGACGCAACCCGCGGAGTGAGCCCTTGGCCGATCCGGTCAACGAACGCATCGAAACACTTGTTATCGGCGGCGGCCAGGCCGGGCTCACGATGAGCCACATGCTCAGCAAGCGCGGCTGCCCGCATCTTGTCGTGGAGCGCAACCGCGTCGCCGAGCGCTGGCGCAGCGAGCGCTGGGATGGTTTGCATTTCCAGTTCCCGAACTGGTCGATAAAGCTGCCGGATTTTCCGTTTGTCACGAGCGATCCCGACGGGTTCGCGACCAAGCAAGACATCCTGAAGTATGTCGAAGCCTATGCCGAGTTCGTCAAACCACCGCTGCGGAGCGGTGTTGCGGTGACCCATCTGCGCAGAGGTCCGGGCGGCAAGAGCTTCGTCGCCGAGACATCGGCGGGACCGATTGAGAGCGACAACGTCGTTGTGGCGACCGGTCCTTACCAACGCCCAAAACTTCCGGACCTGCTGCGAGACCACAAAGACCTGTTTCAAGTGCACGCCTCCAGCTACACCAATCCGAACCAGCTGCCGTCAGGTGCCGTGCTCGTCATCGGTTCGGGCGCCTCAGGCGCGCAAATCACCGAGGAGCTGATGCGTGCGGGCCGGCGGGTGTTTCTCTCGGTCGGACGACATCGCCGCGTGCCGCGACGCTATCGCGGGCGCGACCTGATGTGGTGGCTTTACGCGCTGGGCCGCGACAAGATGACCGCAGAGCAACGCGGACCCGATCGGCTGCTGCCACTGATCACCGGCGCCTATGGCGGACACACCGTCGACCTCCGACGGTACGCGGCCGACGGTGTCACGCTGCTCGGCCATCTCTCGGGCGCAAAGGATGGCGTATTGCAATTTGCTGATGATCTTGCCGAGAATATCCGGCAGGGCGACGCGTCCTACAACATGTTCTTGAGCATGGCCGACGCACAGGTCGTGGACGCAAAGCTCGATATGCCTGAAGATCTGGCGGCCCACGCGAGGCTGCCCAAGCCGCCGGGCGTCGCGACGCCTCCCTCTCAACTCGATCTACGCGCCGAGAACATCAACGCCGTGATCTGGGCGACCGGCTATGCGCTGGACATCGGCTGGATCGACATACCCGTGATCAGCCCTGACGGCGAACCGATCCACCACCACGGCGTTGCCGAGATCCCCGGCCTTTATTTCATCGGGCTGCAGTGGCTCTCGAAAATGATGTCGTCATTCCTGTCCGGTGTCGGCGATGATGCCGCACGGCTCGCCGATCATTTGGTGGAGCGCCGGGGCAGCTCAAATCACTGAATTGCCGCCGCGCCAGCCTGGATTCGCCGCGCCAGCCTGGATTCAATGCCAGCCCCGAAATGCCAGCATGCTGAACAAATGCTTGCCGCATCAACGCTGACTCTATCTGGTTAGGTTAAGATGCGACTTACGTTGCAGGTACGGCGCGCGTGGCACAGGGTGCGACCTTCGCATCGAGATGACGCATGTCGCATTCTTTCTACAGCGCCGACCGGGCCACGCATCGCAAGGTCATGATTGTTGGCCTGATGCTGTGCGCGATGTTCGTCCTGGTGTCGTATTTCCTGAAGCCGCAGCCCGACAACACCTACGTGCTGCTCAAGGCGGACAAGCTGACCCGCACCGCGGGACGACCGGCGCCGGCAAATTAGCAAGATCAGATGACGTAAATTCGGTCGGGCAGTTCATCACGGCTCGTACCGCTACGTGGAAAGTGCGCTTCGAGCGCCTTGCCACATCGTTCGATCGCCACGATGAAGCCGTCAGCAATGCGATCGCTGCGCATGTGATCGACGAGCGCGTCGACGGCGCCCTGCCATTCCGATTGCGGCACGCGCGACGAAATTCCGTCGTCGGCGACAATCCGCGCGTAACGCTCGGCAAGCGACACGAAGATGAGAATGCCGGTGCGCTCCTTCTTGCGCGCAATGCCGCGGATTGCGAATTGCTCCATCGCGGCCCGATGGGCCGCAGCGCGGCGCGCGCTTCGCGGCAACAGGGAAACACGCGCGCGCGGCGCGCAAAGCACGAGCACAAGCGCAACAAAGGTAAGCCCCTGGAGCGACAGGATGCGATACACCGGCATCGCGGTCAGGGCGACGAGCAGCCACGGCAGAGCCAGCGCAACGACCGCGGCGACAAGGACCGGAAGCGCTTTGGCGTCGGACGACGCCTGCGCCAGTACGCAGACAATTTCGCCTGATGATCTCGCCTCGACCTCACGGATCGCCAAGGCTATGCGGCCGCGCTCAGCCTCTGAAATGGTCATCACCAGCTCCCCGAAGCCCCGCCGCCGCCCGACGAGCCGCCGCCCCCGGAGAATCCGCCGCTGCTGCCGGAGGATCCTCCGCCCGTCGAAAAGCCGCCCCGCGAGCTTCCGGAGCTGACGAGAACATTGAGCAGGATATTCAGCGCGAACCACCGGAAGCCCGGCCAGACTGTGAACGCCACCAAAAACGCGATGATGCCCAGGATCAACGCCCAGTTCATCGGGTCCTGGGTCGATTCGCTGTCGACCCGCAGCGATGGGCGCTTTTGCCACTCGGAGGCGTCGGTGGTCAGCACTGTGATGATATCATCGACGCCGCGCGTAATCCCGCCGCTGTAGTCGCCAGCCTTGAAACGCGGCGCAATCGCATTGCTGATGATGATCTTGGACAAGGCATCGGTCAGTGTGCCTTCCAGGCCGTAGCCGACCTCGATGCGCACGCGCCGTTCGTTGGGCGCAACCAACAGCAGCACGCCGTTATTCTTCGCCTTCTCGCCGAGCTTCCAGGTCCGAAACAGCTGGTTGGCGTAGGGCTCGATCTCCTGACCTTCCAGCGAGGTCACGGTTGCAACGACGAGTTGAATACCGGATTTGTCTTCGAGATCCTTGAGCTTCGGCTCGATCGCGCTTCGGGCGTCGAGTGAGATGATATTGGCTTGATCGACAATGCGCCCGGTCAGAGGCGGGAAGCTCAGAGCCAGCGCCACCGCCCCTGCGCACAGAGCGACA
Organism: uncultured Alphaproteobacteria bacterium; assembly: GCA_963763485.1. Classification (GTDB taxonomy): domain Bacteria; phylum Pseudomonadota; class Alphaproteobacteria; order Rhizobiales; family Xanthobacteraceae; genus CAWCKS01. Next base: position 294,712 of record CAVXOW010000008.1, read on the forward strand.
ACGAGCGCCGCGAGGACGCACGTTACGACGCCCGCAAGAACATGATGGCCGCGGCTTCCGTTCATCCGAACCTTCAGGTCAGCAGCTCAGGATCAGAACTTCACTTGCGGCGGCGTTTGCGCGCCTTCATTGGCAGTGAACTCGGCCATCGGCTTGTTGCCGCGAAAGGCCGTCATCGCCCACAATGCGGTGGGGAACGTCCTCAGGTCTGTGTTGTAAACCCTGACCGCATCAATGTAGTCGCGCCGGGCAACCGTAATGCGGTTCTCGGTGCCCTCGAGCTGCGACTGCAGAGCCAGAAAATTCTGATTTGATTTCAAATCCGGATAATTTTCGCTTACGGCCAGCAAACGTCCCAGCGCGCCGGAGAGCTGGTTCTGCGCGTCCTGAAACTGCTTGAGCTTGTCGGGGTCGGTCAGCTGCGAGGCGTCGACACGCACTTGAGTGGCCTTGGCGCGCGCCTCTACCACAGCCGTCAGCACATCCTTCTCCTGCTTGGCATAGCCCTGCACGGTTGCGACAAGGTTTGGAATGAGATCGGCGCGCCGCTGGTAGTTGTTCTGTACGTCGGCCCATTTGGCCTTGGCAATCTCTTCATCGGTCGGGATGGTGTTGTAACCGCAGCCGGATACGGCAAGGCCAAGGGCAACGACGACGAAAACGGTACGCAGCGACGCAATCGACAACTTCATAATGTCCTCCGCAAGTCGGTTCGGCGGGTTAGATGGCGGGCAACCTATCAGCCGCGGCCGCAAATTTCTCGTCAAAACTAGGTTGGCGCAGCCTATCCGCGATTGATTTGGCTCAACATTGCAGGCCCGGTCCGACTCTCCCAGCTCCAGCCGTTTCGCAGCACAATGCACACGCCACTGGCGGCGCGAACTTTGCGCGCAACGCGGTCGCTTTCCAGCCGAATGTCGACGGTGATGCTGACCTTGGAGATCGGACGAGTGCCGTGGCTTCGCAGGACGTTGCTGGTGATGCCGCAGAACCTGAGCTACGCCCGCAGAATTCAAAACAGGGTGTGCCGTATGTCGAGCGCGATCTTCTCAACGCCGCGGCTGTACTGGCCGTTATTGAAGTGCTCGTCCCAGAGGCCAATCAGAAGCAGCGTCAGCACGATGCCGATGATGACCTTCATTTCTGCAAAGCCGAATTATGACTGCTTGTGCACTTCGCCACGGCTCGGCGCAGACTTCAGTCCACTAGTACACACAATCGTCTGCGTCGCTCTTTGGATCAGGCGTGCCTGCGCGACCAGAGATCGCGGGCATCACATACGTGGATACCGCCGCATCGCCCGGAACTCTTGAGTTTGCGGCCCCTGTTACTTGTCGATGGATTTCCGTGCCGACCGCGGTGCCAATTATCGAGTGTCGTCGACAGGTCTTGAGTGCGACTGTGAAGCTGTGTTGGTCAAACGAGCTTCTATCGATCATATTCGGCGTGACGATTTGGGTGAGGGGAGAAAATGAAGCGCGGCGCCATTCTAGCTGTCGCTCTGCTGCTCTGTGGTTGCTGGGGCGACAACGATGACACGACCGGCTCAGTTAGCGCTTGCGCGACACGACTTTACCCGCAGTACAGCCCCAAGGTTCTTCAGCAGTGTGTCGATGTCTGCATCAAGTGTGATCGGGGAGTCACCACGACATGCACGACGTCTTGCACGCTGAAAGGCGCGCGTTGATCCCGCAATTGACGGCGTAGCCGACGTCAACTCGCTCGCAGCACAATGCATGCGCCGCCGGCGGCGCGAACCTTTGCGCACAACGCGGTCGCTTCCGGCCGCGTGTCGGCACCGATGCTGACCTTGTAGAAAGGACGCGTGCCGCGGCTGCGCAGGACGCTGCTGGTGATGATCGGATCGCGATCGGCGACTGCGTCGGCCATGCGCGTCAGCGTGCGCGAATAGAGCGACAGCGCGCTGTCGCGCGAGAAGCCGGCGGCGAGTTCCACGCCCCACGGATGCCCGCCCGCCGCACGGACCCGTTGCTCGAGCGCGGCGATGTAGCGGTTCGGCTGCTCCTTCAGGAGGGCGACCATCGCGCCGCAGTCCATCGATGATTTGCCGATATCGCGGCCCGTCTCTTCGGCCCAGTCGTCGACCGGGCGTCCGGTGATCGCGAGCACGTAGGCTCGCGTCTCTGCCGGCATCGAACCGGTACCGGCGAGCCAGTCGCGGACGCGGCGCGGGCCGGCATTGTAGGCCGCTGCGGCAAGGCCGAGGTTGCCGAACTGCTCGCGCAGTTCGCTCAAGAATTCGGCGGCCTTTGGCAGCGCCTGGATCGGATTGAAGGGGTCGAGCAAGCCACGCTCGTCGGCGGTGGCCGGCATGAATTGGGCAATCCCTTGGGCGCGGCCGCTCCTGGTCGGCGGCCCGACAGCATCCGCCTGGAATCGGCTCTCCTGCCAGATGACGCGAACGAAAAAGTCGACCGGCAAATCGGTTGAGCGTGCCGCCGCTTCCAGCATCAGGCAGATGGAATTTTCCGGGGCGGCCAGCACCGGCTCGGCCCGGACGGCAATCGTCGAGGCCGCAATCCACGCTATGGCGGCTGACAGCAATACAGCGATGCGCATGGTTTTTCGATATAACCATCCGGGCAAGAACATCGAGTCTCGAAACACATGCCGCAACGCTCGGGCAGCGCCGATCTTCCGCTCCATGGCGGCCGGGTTCCGCCGTGGCTCGCGGCGCGGATGGCGACGCTCGGCGCGATCATCTGCGAAGCAGTCGTGCACCACTACGGTCGCGATGAGTTCCTGCGGCGGCTGTCACAGCCGTTCTGGTTCCAGGCCTTCGGCGCCGTGATGGGGATGGACTGGCATTCCTCCGGCATCACGACCAGCGTGATCGGCGCGCTGAAGCGCGGTCTTGGGCCGCGGCAGGACGAACTCGGCATCTATGTCTGCGGCGGCCGCGGCCAGCACTCGCGCAAGACGCCGCAGGAATTGAGCGCGCTCGGCGAGAGGGTCGGCTTCGATGGCGCAGCGCTGACGCGCGCCAGCCGGCTGGTCGCCAAGGTCGACAGCGCCGCCGTGCAGGACGGCTTCGACCTCTACCTGCACGGTTTCTTCGTCACCGCCGACGGCAAGTGGACGGTGGTGCAGCAAGGCATGAACGAGGACAAGCGCCAGGCGCGGCGCTATCACTGGCACTCGGTGGGCCTTGCCGATTTCGTCGACGAACCTCATGCGGCGATCGAGGGCAGCAGCCAGGGCGAGATCGTCAACCTCACCGATCATCGTGCCGCGCAATCGCGCGCTGCACAGCTTGAACTGCTCGTCTCCGAAGGGCCTGAGCGCATCGTCGACGAGGTCGCCGCGCTCACGATCGAACCTCCGGCGCAACGCGAATTGCCGCACCTCATCATGCCCGCCCATCACGACGTTCGTGCGAAGGATGTTTTCATTCGCCGCCTGCATGGCACGCTCGCGGCGGCGGCCGAGCGCGGCCCCGCTGACTTTCCCGAACTGTTGCTGACGCCGGGAGTCGGCGCCCGCACGATGCAATCGCTGGCGATGGTCGCCGAGGTCATCCACGGCGCCCCCTATCGTTTCCAGGATCCGGCGCGCTTCTCGCTTGCGCATGGCGGCAAGGACCGCCATCCATTCCCGGTGCCGATCAAGGTGTTTGACGAGACCATTGGCGTGCTGAAGACGGCGGTGAACAACGCCCGACTCGGCCGGGACGAGAAGCTGCATACGCTGAAGCGGCTTGATGACCAGGCGCGGATGCTCGAAGGCGCGGTCGAAGGGCCATCGTTCGACGCGTTCGTTACCCAAGAGCGCAACGACTCGGTCGCGTTCGGCGGCCGCTCGGTGTTCGGCTGGGAAAAAGATTTGCGCACCAAGAAGACCGCGGGCTGAGCGATCTGATGAAGATCGCGACCTTCAACATCAACCACATCAATCGTCGGCTGCCGAACCTCCTGGCGTGGCTCAAGGCCGCAAAGCCCGACGTCGTCTGCCTACAGGAGCTGAAATGCACCGATGCCGAGTTTCCGGCGCAGGAGCTCGCGCGCGCGGGCTATCAAGCGGTCTGGCGCGGCGAGAAATCATGGAACGGCGTTGCGATCCTGTCGCGGCACGGCGAACCAGTGGTGACGCGGACGGCGTTGCCGGGCGATCCAAACGATCGGCAGGCGCGCTATATCGAAGCCGCCGTCAACGGTATTTTGGTTGCCTGCATCTACCTGCCGAACGGCAATCCTCAGCCCGGGCCAAAATTCGACTACAAGCTTGCATGGTTCAAGCGGTTGAACACACATGCACGCAAGCTGTTGAAGACCGAGGCGCCGGTCGTGCTGGCCGGCGACTTCAACGTGGCGCCGACGGAGATCGACATCTACCCGACGACATCGTGGGACGACAATGCGCTGGTGCGGCCGGAGAGCCGCGCGGCCTTTGCGAAGCTCGTCAAGCAGGGCTGGACCGACGCGCTACGCGAGTTGCACGGCGACGAGCGCGTCTACACGTTCTGGCACTACATGCGCAATCGCTTCGCGCGCGATGCCGGATTGCGGCTCGACCACATCCTGCTGAGCCCACAGCTTGCGAAGCGGCTGAAGCTCGCGGAAGTCGACCGTGCGATGCGCGGGAAGTCCGACGCCAGCGATCATGCGCCGGTCTGGGTCGAACTGAGGTGAGTTCTCGCGACCACCGCCGCCGCGCAAGCCGCTGATCTCACGATCATTTTCGGCAATTTTCGCGGAGTTTTGCCGCGTGCCAATGAAGGTATCATAGCACCTTACAAGCTGCGGCGCCTCATACCCACTCGCCCCGGCGCATCAGCGGCTCGGCGGCACCGCCGGCGTTGATGCCATCGACGTCGATTTCGCCGGAACCGATCATCCAGTCGATGTGGATCAGGCTGGAATTGGCGCCGCGTTCCTCGAGCTGCTGCTTCGACAAGGTCGCGCCGTCGCGCATGCACTTCGAATAGGCCTGGCCGAGCGCGATGTGGCTCGCCGCGTTCTCGTCGAACAGCGTGTTGAAGAACAGGATGCCGCTGCTCGAGATCGGCGAGGAGTTCGGCACCAGCGCGACCTCGCCGAGACGCGAGGCGCCCTCGTCGGTCGACAGCACTTTCGTCAACACATCGGCCCCGGTGCGCGAATGCGCTTCGGCGATGCGGCCACCGGCAAAGCGCACCGAAATATCCTCGATCAGCGTGCCCTGGTAGGACAGCGGTTTGGTCGAGCGCACGATGCCGTCGACACGCAGGCGGTGCGGCGTTGTGAACACCTCTTCGGTCGGGATGTTGGCGTTGCAAGTGATCCCGTTCTTGGCGATCGAGGCGCCGCCTTCCCACAAATGATCGTCGGCAAGGCCAACGGTCAGGTCCGTACCGGGCCCGCGGAAGCGGAGCGCTGCAAAACGCCGGTCGTTGAGGAAGCGCGTGCGCGCGTTCAGCATCGCATTATGGCGCTGCCATTCAGCAATTGGATCGGAGCCATCGACCCGCGAGCTGGCAAAGATCGCTTCCCAGAGCTCGCGCACCGCCTCGCCCTCGGCGAGATCAGGGAATACGGCTTTGGCCCAGGCCGGCGTCGCGAACGACACGATGCTCCAGTTGACGTCGAAATTGACGATGTACTCCAGCGCGGGGCGATAGGCCGCCGAGCGCGCGCGGTTGGCGCGCGCCACCTTCTGCGTATCCTGCGCCGACAGCAACGACGGATCCTCGCCAACGATGGCGAGCCGCGCGGCGCCCGATCGAAACGCCGTCGCCATGCCGTCGAACAGCCAGCCGTTAGCCTTGTCGAAGCTTTCATCCGGCGCGTACTGGAAACGCAGCAGCGTCATCGCGTCGTCCGAGAACAGCGTCGTCACGAGAGATGCACCGGCCTTGTAGGCGTGCTCGGTGATCCGCCGCGCCAGCGGCAAGGCCTCGACCGGCGCCGTCATCACCAGTTCCTGCCCCGGCTTGATCCGCACGCCGACCTTCACCGCGACTTCGGCAAGACGATCGAGGCGCTGTTCGAACGATTGCATATTGGCATTCCCAATCGAGCTCAAAAACGAGCTCCAACGATTTCGAGGCCGTATTATGCGTCATTTCGTGGTGAGTGCGAAAGCCCCGTCCCAGTCATCCGGCGGCGGATTCTTCTGAAACTCGCGGATGCGTTCCTCGTAAATGTCGAAAAGCAATTCCAGCGTGTTGGCTTCATCGCTGGCGCGGCCACGTTCGATCAATGCCAGCGCCTCCTCCCAGTTGCGCGAACGATAGTTCGCCAGCATCTCGATCATCTGGTTGCGCAGGGCCTGGAAGCGCGCCGACTGCGCCATCTCCTCGCGGCCCATGATGGCGTAGATCACCTCCGGATCCTTCTTGCCCTTCACCATGATGAAGTCGATCTCGAGGATGGCATATTTGTCCTTCACCGCCATTGCGGTGGTCGAGCCAGCGATGATCGGGAATCCGTAGTTCTTTGACTGGCCTTCAAGACGCGAGGCCAGATTGACGCTGTCGCCGAACACCGAATAGTCGAAGCGCAGGTCGGACCCCATGTTGCCGACCACGCACAGGCCGGTGTTGAGGCCGACACCGATGTTGAGGGGCAGCGCCGGCACACCGGCAGCTTCCGCCTCCTCGGCGCGCGCCCTGTTGAGCTGCTCGATCTCGCCGATCATGTCGATCGCCGCCTCCACCGCGTTGACGGCGTGGTCGGCATCATCGAGCGGCGCATTCCAGAACGCCAAGATGGCGTCACCCATATACTTGTCGATCGTGCCCTTGCGCTTGAGGATCGCGTTGGTGAGCGGGGTGAGAAAGCAATTCATCAGGCCGGTCAGGCCCTGCGGGTCGCTTTTGTAGAACTCGGAGATCGTGGTGAAGCCACGCATGTCCGAGAACATGAAGGTCATGGTGCGCTGCTCGCCGCCGAGCACGAGTTTTTCCGGTGATTGCGCGAGCTGCGCCACCAGCGCCGGCGACAGATACTGGCTGAAGGCCGAGCGGATCTGCCGGCGCTGCGACTGCTCGCGGAAATAGCTTGAAAATACCAGCGTGAGATAGATCGCGGCGCTGGACATCAACGGATAGGTCGCATCGATCAAGATGCGCTGGCTGGCGTAAAAGTACCACGAAGTGCCGACCAGCACCGCGAGGATCGCGGTGCCGAACAGCGTGAGGACCACCGGGCTGAACAGCGGCGCGACCGCGATGATGATCAGGCCGAGCAGCATGGCCGCGATCAACTCGGCGCCGATGCCCCAGGCCGGCTCCGACAGCACGCTCCTGGTCAAGATGCTCTCGAGAATCTGGGCGTGGATTTCGACGCCGGGCATCACTGGGTCGAGCGGCGTGGTCTTGACGTCCTGCAACCCGACGGCGGAGGTGCCGATCAGCACGATGTGCCCTTCGATGCTGTCCTTCGACACCAGTCCATCCAGCAAGTCGGCCGCCGACACGTAGATCGTCCGATCATGCGGCGCGAAATGCACCCAGAGCTGGCCGTTGCGGTCGGTCGGCACATCGAAGCCGCGCACACCGACGCTCTTGACGCCGGCCTTGTCGGTCTTGACCAGAACCGTGTCCGTCTTGCTCGCGATGCGCAGCAGCTCGAACGAGAGCGACGGCATGGTGATGTCCTGCGCCTGCATGATCAGGGGCACGCGACGCACGATGCCGTCATGCTCGGTCTTGATGGTGAGCACGCCAAACCCCGCGGCGACCTGCTCCAGGGTGCGGATGTTGCGCGACAGGCCGGGAAACTGGACAAGCAGCGATTGCGGCTCGCCGCCCAGCATCGCAAGCGGGGTGACCGGCAACGAGGTATCGAGATTGGGGACACGGCTGGGCAAGCCGGTTTCGCCAAGCACGACGCGGTTCTTCTGGATCGCTTCGGCGAGGACCTGGTCGTTGCTCGGCAGCTCACGCAACTTGTCGCGGGTCACGTCGTCCAGATCACGGACTGTTGCGGCAATAATCCCGGGGGACATGCGATCAGGCTCGAGGAACAGGATATCGAAGCCAATCGCGACGGCCCCGAGCCGGCTCAGCTCGTTGACCATGTCGGCGACGCGGGTGCGCGGCCACGGCCACTGGCCGTATTTGGCGAGACTCTGCTCGTCGAGATCGACGATCCTGACCGGTCGCGCCGTCTTCTTGCGCGGATCGATCAGCTGGAATGTATCGAAGGTGCGGGCCCGCAACTCTTCGATCGGGCGGGGATCGGCGACCCGCAGCGCGGCAAGGCCGATCAGCAGGAACAGACAAAGCACCCGCGCAAAGCCGAATCGTCGCGCGAACCTCCTTACCCGCCGCCAGACCCAATTCATATCCCTGCCCATCACCCAGCGGCCGAGCATATCTTCGCCGCTCGTCCCCGCGGATGCAGGGACCCAGTCTTTGCCATGCGACCACCGTCGCCGCACGCGGCCATTTTCACTCTAGCTGGTTTTCCGCTTTCGCGGGAATGAGCGGGAAATTATCCGCCGCTCCTTGAGTCCCGAAAGCAGCTTACTTCTCGCGGAAGGCGCGCATCAACTGGTCCTGCAGCGGTTTGACCAGGTAGGACATCATGGTGCGATCGCCGGTCTGCACGAAGGCTTCCACCGGCATGCCGGGGATCAGGCGGACGTCGCCGAGCCGCGCCACCTCTTCCGGCGGCAGCGCGACGCGTATGGTGTAATAGGACTGTCCCGTGCGCTGGTCGGTTGTGGTGTCCGCCGACACCCGGCTGACGATGCCGTTGAGCTCGGGCGTGGTGCGCTGGTTGAAGGCGGAAAACCGCAACACGGTTCTTTGCCCGATCTGCAGCTGATCGATGTCCTGCGGATTGACGCGCGCCTCGACCGACAGATTGTCGGCCTGCGGCACGACCAGCATGATGGCGTCGCCTGCGGTGATCACGCCACCGATCGTGTGCACGGTCGACTGCATGACCATGCCGTCCTGGGGCGAGCGGATATCGACACGGCGCAGTTGGTCTTCGGCGGTAACCTTGCGCTCGACGAACTCGCCGATCTTGTCGTTGGTCTCGCGCAGGTCCTTCGACACCTCGGTGCTCAAATCCTTGTCGACCTGGATGATCTGCAGCTCGGTCTCGGTGATCTTGCCCTTGGTCTGCGCCGACGCCGCGAGCAACTGGCCGCGGTCACCGTCGAGCCGCGCCGCGTCGCGCTCAAGCTGGGTGACGCGCGACAGCTGCACCAGTTTCTTCTCGTAGAGTTCGCGGACGCCGAGGAGTTCCTTCTGGATCAGGTTGATCTCCTCGCTCTTGGCCTTCTCCTGCGCCCAGAGCCCGGCGAGCTCTTCCTGCAACTGCGCAATGCGCTGCTTGAGCTGCGCCTTCTGGCCGACGCGGGCGGAGCTGCGGTCCTCGAACAGTTTCGTCTCATTAGCTACGACGGCCTTGACGTCGGCATCGGTCGTGGCGCCGTCGAGCAGGGCCTGCGGAAAGCGAATCGACTGATCGCCACGCTGCTCCGCCTCGAGCCGGGCCTGTCGCGCGTAAAGCCCGTTCAAACCCTTGGTCACGATGGCAAGGCTCGCGCGGGTTACCGTGTCGTCGAGCCGGACCAGCACGTCGCCGGCCTTCACGGCATCACCGTCGTGAACCCTGAGCTCGCCGACAACGCCGCCGGTCGGGTGCTGCACCTTCTTGACACTGGAATCGACCACGATCGAGCCTTGCGCGATCAGCGCGCCGGAGATCTTCGCGGTCGAGGCCCAGCCGCCCAACCCGCCGGCGAGCACCAGCACGACGGCAAGGCCAAGGACGAGATGGAAGCGGATCGACTGTCTTGCGGGCGACAAACTATCAGGACCGGTCATGTCTTGTCTGACCCTCCCTCCGAGACGATCTTGATCGCCGGCGCCGGCTGGGAGCGCTGCAGGACCTGCCCGAGCACTTCTTCCTTCGCGCCGAAGGCCTGCAGACGACCGTCCTTCATCATCAACACCTTATCGACGCCTTCGATGCCAACCGGCCGATGAGCCACGACGACGACGACGCCGCCGCGGGCGCGAACCGACTGCACCGCGCGCGTCAGCGCGACGTCGCCTTCAGCATCGAGATTGGAGTTCGGCTCGTCCAGCACCACCAGAAATGGCGAGCCATAAAGCGCGCGCGCCAGAGCGATGCGCTGGGCTTGCCCCGCCGACAGCACGCTGCCCTGCTCGCCGATCTGGGTGTCGTAGCCCTCCGGCATCTTGATGACCATCTCGTGCACACCGGCTTCGGTGGCAGCCGCGATGATGTCAGCGTCATCTGCATCAGGATCGAATCGCGCGATGTTTTGCGCGATCGAGCCGGCCAGCAATTCGACGTCCTGCGGTAGGTACCCGATATGGCGGCCAAGCGCCTCCGGCGCCCATTGATCAAGCGCCGCACCGTCAAGGCGAACCTTGCCGCGCGCCGGCTTCCAGACCCCGACCAGGCCGCGCACCAGCGACGACTTGCCCGATCCGCTCGGCCCGATGATCCCGACGCCGTGGCCCGCCTCGAGCACAAACGCCACGTCCTGCACCACGATCTTCTGCTGGCCGGGCGGCGCGATGGCCAGCATCTCGACCTGCAGCCCTTTCGATGGCGGATCGAGCTGGGTGACCTGGGCCTGTGCAGGCACCACCACGAACATCCTATTGAGCCGCTGCCAGCTCTGCCGCGCGCTGATAAAATTCTTCCAGTGCGCAATCGCAAGATCGACCGGCGCCAGCGCCCGTGCGCTTAGGATTGAGCTTGCGATGATGATGCCGCCGGTTGCCTGCTGGTTGATCACCAGCCAGGCGCCGACCGCCAGCACCGCCGATTGCAGCATCATGCGCATCACCTTGGCGACCGCGCCGATGCCGCCGGCAACGTCGGCGGCGCGTTGCTGGCTCGCCAGAAATTCGGCGTTCGCCGTACTCCAGCGCGCGCCGAGCCGCTGCGCCATGCCCATCGCGACGAGGGCCTCGGCGTTGCGGCGGCTCGCGACGGCGAGATCGCTGCGGCGCGCCGCAAGCCGGGTCGCCTCCTTGGCCGGGTCGCGGGTCAGCAACTCCGTCAGAACCGTCAGCGCGACGAGAAGAATTGCGCCGATCAGCGCTGTAAGTCCGATCAGGACATGGAACGCGAAGCAGATGCCGAGATAGAGCGGCAGCCAGGGCAGATCGAACAGCGCCGATCGGACCCATGCTGGCGAGAAAGCTGCGCACCGCATCGAGGTCACGGATCGGCTGCAGACCCTCGTTGCGGCTGCCGACCATCAACGGCAGCTGGACGACGGCGCGATAGACGCGCGCGTTCAGGGCTTCGTCCAGGCTCAGGCCGATGCGTGCCAGGATACGGCTGCGGATCAGGTCGAGCACGCCCTGCGCGATGTAAAGGCCGCCAGCGAGGATGACGAGCCCGACCAGCGTCGCCACGCTGCGGCTTGGCAGCACACGATCATAGACCTCCAGCATGAAGATCGAGCCGGTCAGGTACAGCAGGTTGATCATGAAGCTGATGAACCCGACGCCGACGAAGGCGTGACGGCACGCCTTCAGCGCGGAGCCGAGGTCCGACTGCTGGGACGGGGCTATCGACGTGATCCGGGGAAGCTGCATGATCCGGGGAAGCTGCATGGCTGCTATCATGCCACAATTCGGGCTGCGTGTGACAGCTCGCTGGCCACTCGGTTAACCGGCGCGGCCCATTCTTGATGAGGTGCGGTCTTCGCGGACCATTGGCGTGCGCTTTGGCCCAGAGCCGAAGGCGGCTCAAATCCCCTGGATTCTGCCGCTTCAAGCGTGAACGATGAAGTCGCTCATGTGAAGGTTGTTCGGTGCGATGTTCTTGACGAGAATCGTGTCAGTGCCGTGCGGCGTCTGATCCAGATCGATCAGAGTATCGTTTCCGACCTGCGTTGCGTGCGCGACGAGACCATTACCGCCATTGAGCCAGGAAGCAAGATTGTCCGCCGTCACCCCGCTGATCTGAGTGATATCGACCTTATCGGCACCGGATTGGAAATCGACGATGGTCTGCTGGCCGATGTGAGCATTGAACACAAATGTGTCGTTACCGCCGCCGCCGATCATGACATCGACACCGTGATTGGCTGTCAGCGTGTCGTTGCCGGCACTGCCGACCATGACCGAGACGGTCTGGGTCACCTGTCCACCGGGATGACCGTCGTCAACCGTGATGTCGTAGGACTGGACGAGTGGCGCGCCGGTCGTGATGGCGTTGATCTCAGTGGTTGCCAATGAAAAGTGCCATGCCACCGAGCCGGCATTGTTCAACTCCGAAACAGGATCAAGTGTGAAGCTGCCCTTATAACCTGCGGCCTCCGGCTGGAACGAGGCCGTATGCGCAGTGTCATCGGGATCAGCGAATGAAACCGTGCCGCTGGCGATCGGCGCATTCGTCACGGCACCCGAAGTGACCTGGAAGACGTCGACACCGGCAATTCCGGTGTTGCCGGTCGTGCTGTCCAGGTTGAGCATCGAGGTCTGATTGCCGGAGCCCGCCAGTTCGAAATAATGCGCAGGGTTGCCGTCGCCCGCGGAATAGCCGACACGCGCGATCGATCCGCCCAATCCATTGTGTCCGCCGCTGGCGTCGCCGGTCGTCCAGTCGATCAACTCGTAACGAAACACGATGTCGAAGTCGCCGTTGCCGAGCCCGATCAACTGGAGCTGGAAAGCATCAACCGGATTCGTGTGCGTGCCGTAATAGCCAACATCATCCCAGGTCACGGTCAGGACGTGATTGGTGGCATCGAGGCTGTAATAGACGAGATTCGACCCGGTCGAATTGCCGCCGGGCGATGGTGAGACGGCGCCACCACGCGTATCCACGTCAGCCCAGAACGGCGCGATGATCGGATTGCTGCCTGCGGTGATTGTGTCCGGCGTGTAGGTGCCGTTCGGCCCGGTGAAGGTGATGTTGCCGTTATTGTTGACGTAGATGTTCGTATAGGTGTGGCCGAAGAAATTCAGCCCGGAAGCACCGAACACGGTCGCAATGTCGAGCGACTGACTGGAGCCATCGTCGTTTCGGGCGATCGGGGTGCCGAAGCCGCTGGTGCCGCCGAGCCCATTAACGAGATCGTGGCTATCGGTGAGATAGGTTGCCGCGGCCGCGGTGAGAAGACCGGCAGGAACCGACCCGGTCGCCGTCGTCCCGGTGATCTGAGGCGGATCGTTGACCGTGACGCGCGCGGTCGTCGTTGCACTCGGGCCGACGTCCCCTTCAAAATCCCGCACCGCTGCCGTCACCGTTAGCGTGAAATCGACAGTGCTGTTCGGCGTGATGGTGAGGCTCGGCAAATTCCAGGTGTGGACATCAACCGACGTCTGGCCGGTCGCTGCGGTGAAGCTGTGGCCATGACCGTCGCTCAGCGTATCGCCGATCGGAATGGCGCCGATAACCAGCGATGCCAGCGAGTCACCGGCTTCGTCGCCCGAAGCACCGACGTGAAGCGCGATCGGCGAGCCCACGACACCCGTCGCCGACGAAGCAGAAATCGACGGCACCTCGGGAGTGACCGTCACGTGCTCGGATGCCGTCGTGCTGCTGGTATTGCCGTCGGCATCCTTCGCAGTCGCCGTCACCTGAAGCGTGAAATTGGCTTCGTCGCCGCCCTGCGCGTTTTCCGTATCGATTGTCAGGCCCGTCAACGTCCAGCCGAGCACATTGACCGACGTCGTCGCGTTTGTCGCTGTGAAACTGTGGCCATGCCCATCGCTAAGCACGGCGCCAACCGGGATCGCGCTTATGACCAGCGACTGAAGACTATTGCCGTCACCCGGCAGTCCATTGGCCGACGCCGAGATAGCGAGCGCGATCGGTCCATCTTCAATTCCACTGACCGGCGCCGTCGTCACAGTCGGCGCCGTCGGGTTGACGGTGACCTGCTCGGTGGCGGTCGCGGCCGTGCTGATGTCGCCGTTGGCGTCCTTCTCGGTCGCGGTGACCGTCAGCGTGAAGTTGACGTCGCTGCTCGGCGTGATCGTGAGCGTCGACAGATGCCAGCCCACCACACTGATCGGCGTCGACCCGTCGCTGACCATGCTATGGCCATTGCCATCGCTCAGCACCGCACCAGACGGCGCTCCGCTGATCGTCAGTGTGTTGAGCGTATTGGCGTCGCCGGCATGGCTGGTGATGGTGGCGGCAAGGGTGCCCAGCGCAATCGGCGTGCCTTCAACCCCAGGCGTCGCCGCCGCCCACGTCACCGTCGGAGCCGTCGGGTTGACGGTCACTTGCTCGGTGGCGGTCGCGGCCGTGCTGGTTTCGCCGTTGGCGTCCTTCTCGGTCGCCGTCGCGGTCAGCGTGAAGTTGCCGTCGCCGGTCGGCGTGATCGTCAGCGTCGACAGATGCCAGCCCACCACGCTGATCGGCGTCGACCCATCGCTGATTACGCTATGGCCATTGCCATCGCTCAGCACCGCACCAGACGGCGCCCCGCTGATCGTCAGTGTGTTGAGCGTGTTGGCGTCGCCGGCGTGGCTTGTGATGGTGGCGGCAAGGGTGCCCAGCGCAATCGCCGTGCCTTCAACCCCGGGCGTCGCCGCCGCCCACGTCACCGTCGGAGCCGTCGGGCCGACGGCGACCTGCTCGGTAGCGGTCGCGGCCGTGCTGATGTCGCCGTTGGCGTCCTTCTCGGTCGCGGTCGCCGTCAGCGTGAAGTCGACCGCGCTGGTCGGCGTGATCGTCAGCGTCGACAGATGCCAGCCCACCACGCTGATCGGCGTCGATCCATCGCTGATCACGCTATGGCCATTGCCATCGCTCAGCACCGCGCCGGCCGGCGCTCCGCTGATCTCCAGCGTATTGAGCGTGTTGGTGTCGCCTTCCTGGCCGGTGATGGTGGCGGCAAGGGTGCCGAGCGCAATCGCCGTGCCTTCAACCCCGGGTGTCGCCGCCGCCCACGTCACCGTCGGCGCCGTCGGGCCGATCGTGACCTGCTCGGTGGCGGTCGCGGTCGTGCTGATGTCGCCGTTGGCGTCCTTCTCGGTCGCGGTGGCGGTCAGCGTGAAGTTGACGTCGCTGCTCGGCGTGATCGTCAGCGTCGACAGATGCCAGCCCACCACACTGATCGGCGTCGATCCATCGCTGATCATGCTATGGCCATTGCCATCGCTCAGCACCGCACCAGCTGGCGCCCCGCTGATCGTCAGCGTATTGAGCGTGTTGGTGTCGCCTTCCTGGCCGGTGATGGTGGCGGCAAGGGTGCCCAGCGCAATCGCCGTGCCTTCAACCCCGGGCGTCGCCGCCGCCCACGTCACTGTCGGCGCCGTCGGGCCGACGGTGACCTGCTCGGTCGCGGTCGCGGCCGTGCTGATGTCGCCGTTGGCGTCCTTCTCGGTCGCCGTCGCCGTCAGCGTGAAGTCGCCGTCGCCGGTCGGCGTGATCGTCAGCGTCGACAGATGCCAGCCCACCACACTGATCGGCGTCGACCCATCGCTGATCATGCTATGGCCATTGCCATCGCTCAGCACCGCACCGGACGGCGCCCCGCTGATCTCCAGCGTATTGAGCGTGTTGGTGTCGCCTTCCTGGCCGGTGATGGCGGCGGCAAGCGTGCCGAGCGCAATTGCAGTACCTTCAACCCCGGGTGTCGCTGCCGCCCACGTCACCGTCGGCGCCGTCGGGCCGACGGTGACCTGCTCGGTCGCGGTCGCGGGCGTGCTGATGTCGCCGTTGGCGTCCTTCTCGGTCGCCGTCGCCGTCAGCGTGAAGTTGCCGTCGCTGGTCGGCGTGATCGTCAGCGTCGACAGATTCCAGCCCACCACACTGATCGGCGTCGACCCGTCGCTGACCATGCTATGGCCATTGCCATCGCTCAGCACCGCACCAGACGGCGCTCCGCTGATCTCCAGTGTATTGAGCGTATTGGCGTCGCCGTCATGGCCGGTGATGGTGGCGGCAAGGGTGCCCAGCGCAATCGGAGTGCCTTCAACCCCGGGCGTCGCCGCCGCCCACGTCACCGTCGGAGCCGTCGGGTCGACGGTGACTTGCTCGGTCGCGGTCGCGGCCGTGCTGATGTCGCCGTTGGCGTCCTTCTCGGTCGCCGTCGCCGTCAGCGTGAAGTTGCCGTCGCCGGTCGGCGTGATCGTCAGCGTCGACAGATGTCCAGCCCACCACGCTGATCGGCGTCGACCCATCGCTGATCACGCTATGGCCATTGCCATCGCTCAGCACCGCACCAGACGGCGCCCCGCTGATCGTCAGTGTGTTGAGCGTGTTGGCGTCGCCGGCGTGGCTTGTGATGGCGGCGGCAAGCGTGCCCAGCGCAATCGCAGTGCCTTCAACCCCGGGCGTCGCCGCCGCCCACGTCACCGTCGGCGCCGTCGGGTCGACGGTGACTTGCTCGGTCGCGGTCGCGGCCGTGCTGATGTCGCCGTTGGCGTCCTTCTCGGTCGCCGTCGCGGTCAGCGTGAAGTTGCCGTCGCCGGTCGGCGTGATCGTCAGCGTCGACAGATTCCAGCCCACCACACTGATCGGCGTCGAGCCATCGCTGATCACGCTATGGCCATGACCATCGCTCAGCACCGCACCAGACGGCGCCCCGCTGATCGTCAGCGTGTTGAGCGTGTTGGTGTCGCCGGCGTGGCTGGTGATGGTGGCGGCAAGGGTGCCCAGCGCAATCGCCGTGCCTTCAACCCCGGGCGTCGCCGCCGCCCACGTCACCGTCGGCGCCGTCGGGCTCGACGATGACCTGCTCGGTCGCGGTCGCGGTCGTGCTGATGTCGCCGTCAGCGTCCTTCTCGGTCGCCGTCGCCGTCAGTGCGAAATTGGCATCGCCAGTGGGCGTGATCGTCAGCGTCGACAGATTCCAGCTCGCCACATCGATCGGTGTCGAGCCGTCGCTGATCACGCTATGGCCGTGGCCATCGCTCAGCACCGTGCCGGACGGCGCTCCGCTGATCGTCAGGGTGTTGAGCGTGTTGGTGTCGCCAGCGTGGCTGGTGACGGTGGCGGCAAGGTTGCCCAGCGCAATTGCCGTGCCCTCGACCGCAGGTGTCGCGGCCGCCCACGTCACCGTCGGCGCCTCCGGCTTGACGATGACCTGCTCGGTGGCAGTCGCGGTCGTGCTGACGTCGCCGTCGGCATCCTTCTCGGTCGCCGTGACCGTCAGCGGGAAGTTGTGATCGCTGGTCGGCGTGACCGTCAGCGTCGACTGATTCCAGCCCATGATATCGATCGGTGTCGAGCCATCGCTGATCGCGCTGTGGCCGTGACCATCGCTCAGCACCGTGCCAGCCGGTGCCCCGCTGATCGTCAACGTGTTGAGCGTGTTGATGTCGCCGGCCTGGCTGGTGATGGTGGCGGCAAGGGCGCCTAGCCCAATCGGCGCGCCTTGAACGCCAGGCGTCGCCGCCGCCCATGTCACCGTCGGCGCCGCCGGGTTGACAATGACCTGCTCGGTGGCGGTCGCGCTAGTATCGCCGTCGGTCGCTGTCACCGTCAGCGTGAAGTTGTGATCGCTGGTCGGTGTGATCGTTAGCGTGGACAGAGTCCAGCCCGTCACGTCGATTGGTGCCGAGCCATTGCTTGTTGCACTGTGGCCGTGACCATCATTCAGCACCACACCTGACGGCGCACCGCTGATCAGGACCGTTGGCGCGTTCTGGTTGCTCTGCGCGATGACATTCAGCGGAAGTGCGCCGCCCTCGGTAACTTTCGTCGTCGGGTTGATTTGGACACTCACCGTCGGCGGCGAGGAGTGCACGATGAGCGTAAGTTGGGGCGCCTGATCCTCGATGTTCGTGCCCGGCAGGCTAATCGGAACGGGAACCTTGAATGGTTGATCGAGCGGGAAGCTCTGCGGAATCAGGTCGAGCCCGTTCGTCGGCTGTCCAATGGGCGGCGACCCGTGGCTACCCGGACCGCTTTGGGGATTGGCGTTGTCCAGGTCCGGAATATAGCTTGGAAAGTACGTCGACAGCGTATCGATGATGATTTTCTTGGCCGCATCGGTAAGAGGCGGTGAACTCGTCCGCGTCAGATGGCCGCTGCCGTCGAGGTATGTCGCAATCCCGCGGCGATCAACGGTGCCATAAATGACGTTGGGATCGGTCTTGCTAAGCAGCAGGTAAGAGCCGACGACGTTGCCGCGCTCGAGCAAGATCTCAAACCTGACGGGAGGCGCGTTGATTTGCGCCACATCGAAGCCCATCTCGATCAGGCCCGCTGTGCCGCGGATGCCCATGGTCGCGACCGGCGTATCAACTTTCATGTCGCCGTGTTTGGCCGTTTCGCCGGCGACGAAAGAGACGGTGCCTTGCACGAGGCTCAGCAACGACGAGTTCGACGATCCGTTCGGATCGTAGATCATCTCGTTCAGCACCATGCGCGCGTTGGACGACAGCCCGAACACTGTGCCGTCGATGAACGTCATGACGAGCGCAGCGCCCGCGCCTGCCTGAACAACGTCGCCCTTCATGACGTTGTCGCCAACATGCAGTTCGACGGTGACACCGTTCCGGATTGCGGTCGCGTTGCCTGTCAGCTTGGTAACCTGCCCGATCACCTTGGCAGCGTCGGCCGCACCGCTGGCCTGGGCATACTGGGTGTGACCCGCAGTCAGCGCGTCGACCAGGCTCGCATCGAGCCGCGAACCATCAGGTGAGGTCAGGTCCGCGTGGCGCGAGCCTTTGAAGTAGTCGTGGATCGTGAAGTCGTGACCGTCCCTCGAAAGGATCAGGTCGAGGCCGGATTGTTTGTAGTCACCGCCAAACAGCAGACGTGCATCGGGAACCTGAATCGGCCCGGAACCGTGGCCGGCGGAGTCAGTTATGTTTTCTGAAAAGGAGTGCGACAGGGCGGAGAGCTTCTCCGAACCCTGTGTGTTGGCCAAATCTGGTCGAACGGCCACCGTCAAGCGCGCACCGCTTTATAATAAATGATGTCTTAAGATAGGTCGGAATGGTTCATAGCATTTGTTGTATGCATCACAAATGCCAACTCGACCGAACAAATTGCGGCGGCCGCCGGAAATCTCAGACGATACAGGTATTTATTGAGGATCCGGCGCGGCAAGACAGCGGGCGCGACAGTTTTTACTGGTTCAACTGAGGTTTATCCGGAGCGGCGTCGGCCAACTCTCGTAAATATACTTTGACGCAGACGCGAAATCTGATCGAATTGCTCTTTGATACTTATGAAATACGCTTCACCACGCGGCGAAACGCTGGATCACACACCTTCAGGTAGCAAATTTTACTCTACTTCAGGTCGTTAGCCATATCGAAGATTCTTACGCAACCCTCTCCTTTTCCTGCACTTTTTGACCAAAAACCCGGATCGGCTTACCGCCGGGCCCTGCCCAAAAACAGGTCACGGAATCCCGCTCGGTAACAACCGGAATCCGTTCCGTAAAATTTGAGACGACCTGGTGTCGTCCGCTTGAGCCTGAGCCGCAATTTCGGCCCCGGCAGATGCAGCGCTTAAGCAGAAGAAAGTACGCCCTCGCGATGATCGCCCCAAGGACGATCCGGTCACGTGCGCCGCCGATGGCGCCGATGCCCGGACAAGGGGCGTCAAATGCGTATCTCTTTATATGCACGCGCATTGCGCGTGCTGGCATTGTTCCTGGTGACGATTCTGCTTGTGCCGGGACCGCTCGTCGCGGGTCCGCTGGAGCTGCACAAACTGGTGGCCGCGGCAAGCTTCCGCTCCGAACCGTTCGGATTTGCCACGCGTGTCGTTGCCGAGGGTGGCGTTCACGACAAATGGAGCGGTGTGCAGGCCAAGCTCGACGAGGAGCAACGCACGATCGCGGCCTGCCGCGATGATCGCAGCCACTGCACGAACAAGGCGGCCATCGTCTTCCTCAGCATTGTCGACGCCGCACGCGAACGTGAAGGATTGGCGCGCCTCGGCGAAATCAATCGCGCGATCAACCTTGCGATCCGCCCAATGAGTGATCTCGCCAACTACGGCGAAATCGACGTCTGGAGCTCGCCGCTCGCGACGCTGGCCAGGGGGGCCGGCGACTGCGAAGACTATGCGATCGCGAAAATGGCAGCACTGAAGGCGGCAGGAATCCCGTCTAAAGATCTCCGCCTCGTCATCCTGCGCGAGATCGCGCGCGCCGAGGATCACGCCGTGCTGGCGGTAAGGCTCCAAGAGCGCTGGATTGTGCTCGACAATCGCATGCTGGTGATGCTGGCCGACAACCAGATCACCAACTACTGGCCGGTGTTCGTCGCCGACGATGCGGGCGTTCGCGCCTATCGCTACGATTCGGCGCCGCCGCAGGTCCCCTCCTATGAGCAGGATGTGGCGTATCTGATCTCGGCGCAGACCGACGCGGCCTCATAACGTCGGCTTGCGCAGATCGACAGCTACTTTTGCACGAAGAAGAAATCCTCGCGGCCCGGCAGCGAGCCGTAGGTGTAAGGCTCCTGCCGTCCGGCGGTCGCCTCCATCACGTCGTCGCGCACCAAACGGAACAGCTTGTTGATCTCGACATTCGGAGTTGCGATCCGCTGCACCACCGCGACAGCAAACGGGCTGTCATTGCCCTCGCCGTCGAGCGCGGTCTGGCCGTGCTTCGCCGCGTAGACCACGAGCGTCGCGCCGGACACCTTGATCTCGGCAAGACCAAGTCCGATCGAACGCGTCGGCGTTGCGGCGCCTGTGGCCGATGTTGACGCGACGGCAGCATCGGCCGGCGCCGTGCGGCGCATCTGCGGCACGAATGGATTGTTGCGACAAGCATCGAGCAGGATCAGCTTCAGCTTCTTCGCGCCCTCGACAGACGCCATGACCTGATCCAGCGGCACGGCTGCGAACTGCACATCGCGATCGCTCGAGATCCTCGCATCGACCGGGACCAGGTAGTTGGTGCCGTTCACCTCAAGTCCATGTCCCGAATAGTAGACCACAGCCCAATCGGCCTGCTCGGCCTCGGTCGCAAAGGTGCGCAGCGCGTCAACGATCTGCTCGCGCGAGGCGTCGCTCACCACCGTTACCTTCTCAAAGCCCGTGGCGCGCAATGACGAGGCGATCGCCTCGGCGTCGTGCTCAGGATTGAACAGCGCGGGGACATTTCTGTAAGCGGCGTTGCCGATCACAAGCGCGACCCGGCGGCCTTGCGCCGCGGCCGCAGGTGCCGCGGGCGGAGCTGTCACAGATGGAGTCGGGATCGAGTCAGCGGACGCACGGCGGATCGGCGCAGGCGGGATCACCGGTTGCGGTGCGCCAGAGTCGAATGCCGCAAGACGCGCACGCGCGGTGTCGAGGGCCTCGCCAGCCGTGTCGCCGCGAAACTGGCTGCGCGAGTTCAACGCCTTCTCATACTCGGCACGGGCGCCTGCGAGATTGCCCTGCTTCTCGAACGTCAGGCCGCGCCCGACGAACGCCGGAATATAATCCGGGCTGACGCGCAGCGCGCTGTTGTAATCCGAAAGCGCGCGCGCAAAATCGCCCTTGTAGCGGTAGGTGTCGCCGCGCGTGAGATAGGGCAGCGCGCTCCGCGGATCGAGCCGCACCGCCTGGTCCTGGTCGCCCAACGCGCGAGCGAGATCGCCCTTCATCCGCCAGATTTCGCCGCGCGTCGAATAGATCGTCGGATTGTTCGGATCGCGCCGTAGCCCCTCATCCGCATCGGCGAGCGCGCGGTCGAAATCGCCCTTGCCGCGCCAGGCTAGCGCGCGGTTGGAGTAAGGCGCTGCCAGCGTCGGATCGAGGCGGATCACCTGGCTGTAGTCGTCGACCGCGCGATCGAGCTCGCCCCTGTTGAGAAAGGCCGACGCGCGACCGTTATACGGAAACGCAAAGTTCGGATCGAGGCGGATCGCTTCGTTGTAATCGGCGATGGCGTTGTCGAGGTCGCCCTTGCCGCGCCAGGCATTGCCACGGCTGTTGAGGGACTTGACGAAGGTCGGATCGATGCGCAACGCCTCGTTGAATTCGACGATGGCGCGATCGAAATTGTCCTGAAGCAGGAGCCCGACGCCGAGATGATGATGGCCGAATACCTTCACATCATTGGGCAGGTTGGCCGCCGACAGGATCGCGCGTGCATGCGTTGACCTTGAGGTTCGGCTTGGTCATCTGCTCGCAATCGGCGCGATCCTTGTCGGTCGCGGCGCGCGCCGGTGCCATCGACAACACCAGCGGCCAGTGCGGTCACAGCTTGAATGACACCGCGCATTGCGAACCTCCCGAGCGGACATGCAGGCAGGGGAACGGAAGCGCGCTCAAGGCGCCGATGATCCGATCTGTCGTTAGACGCCGTTCAGAGTGGAGACGTTCAAGGAGTCGGCCAGATGCCCAATCTTTGAGCGTCGCCCAGATTTACTAGTCGGCTTGCGTCGCTTGGGAACGCGCGCTCAGCTCAGCAAGAACCTGAATTTGCTTACAAATACCGGCGCGCGATCACACGAATAGAATCGTAGCCGATTGTATTCAATGGCATGAGCCTTGCTTTGAGAAGGCGCAGCGGAGCGATCATCGGCATCAAATCAAGATCGATGGCGGACCGCCGAACAGGGGACGCAATCCATGCCGTTTATGGGCAAACGTCTGGCCGCTGAGCCCACGCCTGTTGACCTCGACTGGTCGAAGACTGCGCTCCTCATCATCGACATGCAACGCGACTTTCTCGAGCCCGGCGGATTCGGCGAAACGCTCGGCAATGACGTGGCGCAGCTCCAGCGTGCCGTCGCGCCATGCCGTGAAGTGCTCGATGCGGCGCGCGGCAACGGAGTGCTGGTCATCCACACCCGCGAAGGCCACCTGCCCGATCTTTCCGACGCACCGCCTGCGAAAATCGCGCGCGGCAAGCCGAGCCTGCGCATCGGAGATCCCGGACCGATGGGCCGTATTCTGATCCGCGGCGAAGCGGGCCACGACATCGTGCCCGAGCTCTATCCTGACGCTGGCGAGATCGTGATCGACAAGCCCGGCAAGGGTGCGTTCTACGCAACCGAGCTTGGCGACGTCCTGTCGAAGCACGGCGTCGACACGCTGCTGGTTTGCGGCGTCACCACCGAGGTTTGCGTCAACACCACGGTGCGCGAGGCGAACGACCGCGGCTATCGTTGCGTCGTGCTCGCCGATTGCTGTGCCTCGTACTTCCCGGAATTTCACGAGGCGGGCCTGAAGATGATCAAGGCCCAGGGCGGCATTTTCGGCTGGGTCTCGAACTCTGCCGAAGTTTTGAAGCTGATAACGACAGAGCCTGCGAAGCGACAGGCGACAGGGGGCTGAGCCATGAGTGAAGCGAAGGCTGTGACTGCCGGCAAACCATCATTGTGGTCGCCAGGAGACTGGAACGCATTCTTCGGCTTCGGCACCAACATTCTCGTCAACATGCTGGTGCTCACCGGGCTGTTGCGCTTCGTCCTGAAGATGCCTGACACGCTCGTGTTCGGCCGCATCCTGCCGGCGCTTGGCCTGATGATGTGCCTGTCCACGTTTTACTATGCGTGGCTTGCCTATCGGCTGGCACTGAAGACGGGCCGGAACGATGTCTGCGCGCTGCCATCGGGCGTCAGCGTGCCGCACATGTTCATCGTGACCTTCGTGATCATGCTGCCGATCACGCTGAAAACCGGCGATCCGATGAAGGGCTGGTCCGCCGGCCTCGTCTGGGTATTCTTCCAGAGTTTTATCCTGATGATCGGCGGCTTCGTCGCACCTTATGTCCGCAGGATCACGCCGCGAGCAGCGCTGCTCGGCACGCTGGCCGGCGTCTCCATCACCTTCATTTCGATGCGGCCCGCGCTCGAAATGTACATGACGCCGCAAATCGGTCTGGTCTGCTTCGCCATCATTCTCGCGAGCTGGTTCGGCGGTGTGAAGTATCCACGGGGCATTCCCGCGGGTCTCGTCGCGATTGCCGCCGGCATGCTGATCGCGTGGGGCTCGAACCTTTTTGGATTGGGGCTCGGCGGCCTCAGCGTCAAGGGCGTCGGCGACGCGTTCGCCAGCTTTGGTTTTTCGGTGCCGCTGCCGGCGGTCGGCCAGGTGTTCTCCGGATTCGAATTCCTCGGGGTCATCCTGGTAACGGCAATCCCGTTCGGCATCTACGATCTGGTCGAGGCGATGGACAACGTCGAG
This sequence comes from uncultured Alphaproteobacteria bacterium, assembly GCA_963763485.1. Classification (GTDB taxonomy): domain Bacteria; phylum Pseudomonadota; class Alphaproteobacteria; order Rhizobiales; family Xanthobacteraceae; genus CAWCKS01. The sequence goes on from CAVXOW010000008.1 coordinate 318,711, forward strand.
AGCGCGGAGGCCGCCGGCGACGAATATCCGACGACGCGCGTACTGACAGCGGATGGTGTCGTCAGTTTGATCGGCTGCCTGATGGGCAATCCCTTCATCAACGCCGTCTATATCGGTCATCCCGGCTGGAAGGCGATGGGCGGCCGTATCGGCTATTCGGCCGCGACAGGGATCATGGTCGTGCTGCTGTCATGGTTCGGCATCATCTCGGTGCTTCTCGCGCTGGTGCCAGTGGTCGCGATCTCCCCGATCCTGCTCTACATCGGCATGCTGATCGGCGCGCAGGCGTTCCAGACCACGCCCGTGAAGCACGCGCCAGCCATCGTCCTGGCGTTGACGCCGCATCTCGCGGCCTGGGCCAAGCTGCAGGTCGACACCATGCTCGGCGCGACGCTCGACGCGGCGCAGAAGGTAGGCTCACTCGCCGGCGACAAGGTCGGCGAGGTCAAGGCCGCTGCGCTCGCCTCGCTGCCGGCGCAAGGCGTGCTGTACCACGGCCTCGAAGTGATGGGCGGCGGCTCGATCCTTACTGGCCTCGTGCTCGGCGCGATCGGGGTTTTCGTGATCGAGCGTGACTTCGCCAAAGCTTCGGCCTTTGCGCTCGCTGGCGCGGTGCTGACTTATTTCGGCTTCATGCACGGTGAAGCGGTGGGCATTGGCGGCGGATTGGGTGTCTCGCCAGCGGTAGCACTGGCCTATGTCGTTGTCGCGGCAATGCTGTACGGCCTCGCCCGCAACCCCACAGCGGTCAGTGTGCCGCCCGCCGAGGAGATGGCCGCAGCGCCCGCCGAATGACCGAATCAATGCGGCCGATATGTTAGGCTGACGGCAACGCCCGGAACGAGATCACCTGTGACCGAGACCGTTGCCGCCATTGTTGCCGCTCACCGCGCGGGCGAGACCACGCCTGCGCGGACCGTCGCACGCAGTTTTGCACGCATACGCGCGCACGACGATCCAGCCGTGTTCATCAGTTTGCGTGCGGAAGAGGAGGCCGTTGCCGAAGCCCAGCAACTCGCAAAGCGTGACCCTGCAAAGTTGCCGCTTTACGGCGTGCCGGTTGCGGTCAAGGACAACATCGACGTTGCCGGATTGCCGACGACAGCGGCTTGCCCGGCCTACGCCTATACGCCCGCGCACGACGCAACCGCGGTCGCGAAGTTGCGCGCGGCCGGCGCGATCATCATCGGCAAGACCAATCTCGATCAGTTTGCGACCGGGCTTGTTGGTGTGCGTTCACCCTACGGCATTCCGCGCAATCCGCTGTGCAGCGATCTCATACCCGGTGGATCGAGCTCGGGCTCTGCGGTCGCCGTGGCGGCTGGCCTCGTGCCACTGGCGCTGGGCACCGACACCGCCGGCTCCGGCCGCGTGCCAGCGATGTACAATAACATCGTCGGGCTGAAGCCGAGCGTGGGGCTCGTCTCGACAGCAGGACTGGTACCGGCCTGTCGGACACTCGATTGCGTCTCAGTGTTCTCGTTGACCGTCGACGATGCGATGGCGGCGCTTGGCGTGATTGCTGGATCAGACACTGCCGACCCTTATTCGCGAACCCGACCGCTGCGCGCACTGTCCGCGCTGCCCCCGAGCTTTACACTGGCGGTTCCGCAAAAGGGGCAACTCGTATTCTTCAGCGATCAAAGTGCGGCTGCCGCCTACGACCGCGCGCTGCAGCGCTGGAGCGATCTCGGCGCACGCTTCGTCGAAGTCGATCTCGAACCATTCTACGAAACCGCGCGGCTTCTGTATGAGGGACCGTGGGTTGCCGAACGCTATCTCGTGGTGCGGGATCTCATCGCGTCGGCGCCGGAGGCCGTGCATCCGGTGACGCGCGAGATCGTGCTGTCAGGCGCGCGGCAATCCGCGGCTGACGCATTCGCTGCCTTTTACCGGCTCGAGTCGCTGCGCCGCGCCGCCGAACGGCTGCTCACCGGCGTCGATGCGCTGGTGCTGCCGACGGCACCGACGACCTACACGGTGGCGCAGGTGCTGTCGAACCCGATCGAGCTTAACAGCCGCCTCGGCACCTACACCAACTTCGTCAACCTGCTCGACCTCTGCGGGATCGCTTTGCCGGCATCGCTTGATGACAAACGAACGCCATTCGGCATCACGCTGCTGGCGCCATCCGGCCGTGACGCGAAACTCGCAAGCCTCGGCCGCGTCTTCCATGCCGATACCGGCCTGCCGCTTGGCGCGCTCGGTCTCGCGCAGCCGCTGCCGGCCCCGCTCGACAACGGCTTGCGCAACGGCGAAGTCGCGATCGCCGTCGTCGGCGCGCATCTGTCGGGCATGGCGCTCAACGGAGAACTCAAGGCGCTCGACGGCCGCCTGCTGCAGGCGACCACAACAACGCGCGACTATCGGCTCTACGCGCTGCGCGGCACCGCGCCACCGAAGCCGGGTCTGCTCCGCGCCGAAACGGGCTTGGGTGTCGCGATCGAGGTCGAGGTTTGGGCGCTGACGACGGAAGCGTTCGGCACATTCGTTGCCAATGTGCCACCGCCAATGTCGATCGGCACCGTGCGCCTTGCCGACGGCAGCGCCGTAAAAGGTTTTCTGGTCGAGGCACAAGCGACGGTCGGCGCGCGTGACATCTCGCAGTACGGTGGCTGGCGCGCGTTTCTGGCTGATGCGAAGGAAAAAGTTGGCTAGCTAGATCGAGTCCGAGTACAGCTCGTATTCCTCGCGCACCAAAGCAATATGCTCGCGCATCGCGGTTGCCGCGCCGGCGCGGTCACCGCGGACGATGGCGTTGACGACGCGATCATGTTCGGCGTGGGAATGCGCAAGCCGGCCGAGATTGCGAAACTGGGCGCGGCGGAACGGCTGGACACGGGTGCGGGTGCTGAGCGTGATCTCGGCGAGATGGTCGCTGTGGGCGCCGGCATAGATCGCGTTGTGAAAGACTTCGTTGAGCTCGTGGAAACGCTGGGGATCGCCGAGATAGGAGAGTTTCCGCAGCTCTTCGTGAAGCTGCTGCAACTGTTGTCGCTCGGAGGCCGACATCCGCTCCGCCGCAAGCCCGGCACAAGTCGCCTCCAGCTCGGCCATCGCCTCGAACATCGCGTTCAGCCGTTCTTGAGAGAGGCTCGCCACCACGGCGCCGCGATGCGGCCGGGTCTCGACCAAGCCGCTGGCCGCGAGCTGCCGCAGCGCTTCGCGGACCGGCGTACGCGACACATTGAAACGTTGCGCCAGCAGCGTTTCGTCGAGCGTCGCGCCCGGCGCCAGCGAACCGTTGATGATCTGGTCGGCGAGCGCCAGCCGCAGCTCTTCGGCGCGGGTCACGCGCTTCGGTCCGCCCGCTCGCGCCGCCCGCGCCTCGATACGGGCGACCGCTTCTGGTAAATCGTCGAGACTCATCTCAAATCATCTTTCGGCTCATCGATCACGCTGACATGAGCGGCCACAATGCGCCAGCCCTCGGGAAAATGAACCCACGTCTGCATTTGCCGCCCCACTTTGCCGGGCATGGTGTCGCGATAGAACAGGGTCGAGGCAACCGCGGTGTCGCGGCCGTAGCTTGTAATCACCGTGCCGGCGGTGCGACGTGCGAGGCCAACCGGTGAACGGGCCGCACGAAACGATTTGATGGCGGTGTGGCCATAGAGATTTTCGCCGATGCCATAGCGCAGCGTTCGCGCGTCTTCGTGAAACAGCTCGTTCAACGTCGCAATATCGTTCGTGACCAGCGCCCGCTCATAGCGAGCGAACGCCGCCGAGACCTCGGCGATGACGTCGGGCAGATCGATATCCATAATGCTTACAGTCCCCGGGGCGCGGGAGCGGCCACCATGCCCATCCGCTCGAGCGCCCGCGCCACTTTCAGCGCGAGGTCCTCGCGCCAGGGTGGCGCGATAATTTGCACCGCAATCGGCAGCGGGTCCAGCGGCACCGGAACCGCCACGACGGGCAGTCCGATGAAAGAGATGGGCTGGGTAAATATGCCGATATTCGGCCGCACCGGCAGCTCGGCGCCGTCGATCACAAAGGTCTGCTGACCGAGTTTTGGCGCCACGCAGGGGGTTGCCGGGGCAAGAATAATGTCGACCGATTGGAACAGCTCAAGAACACGCAAGCGATACCAGCGGCGGAATTTCTGGGCACGATCGACCAGCGCGCCCGGAATCAGCGCGCCGGCGAGCAGGCGGTCCCGCACCGCCGGGTCGAAGTCGGCGGCCCGGGTTCGCAGCCGGTCGAGATGCAAAGACGCGCCCTCGCAGGTGGTGATGAGGTAGGCCGCGGCACGTGCTCGTGCTGCCTCGGGCAACTCAACCTCGCGGGTGGCGGACAGCGCTTTCGCCACGCGAGCGACCGCTTCACGCGCCTCGGGAGACAGGCCCTTGGCGAAATAGCCTCCAGCCACCGCGATGCGCAGCTCGACTCGCATCCTCATCGAGCAGCGACGTAACCGGCTCGACCGGCCGCCTCGTGCACGCCGCATCCTCCTCGTCCGGCCCCTGCATGGCGTCGTAACTCAACGCGAGATCGCGGACATTGCGCGCGAAAGGACCGAGATGATCGAGGCTTGCGACGAACGGAAAGGTTCGCGCGCGGGAGAGGCGGCCGTATGTCGGTTTCAGGCCAAAGATGCCGCAGAACGACGACGGCACGCGGATCGAACCATTGGTGTCGGAGCCAAGCGCCAGCGGCACCAGCACGCCGCCGACTGCGCTGCCGGAGCCACCGGACGAGCCACCGCTCATGCGCATGAGATCATGCGGGTTGCGCGAGGCGCCGTCATGCACGTTCTCGCCGGTGAAATCGTAGGCGTATTCGCCCATGTTGAGCGCGCCGACCAGCACGGCGCCGGCGGCTTCCATGCGCTCGATCAGTGTTGCGTCACGCGCCGCCGGCGCATGATCGCGGTTGATCTTCGAGCCCGCGCGTGTGGCGAGACCCGCAACATCGAACAAATTCTTCACCGCGAAGGGCACACCGGCGAGCGGACCAATATCGAGGCCCGCGGCAATCGCCTGATCGATCTTGTGCGCGCGTTGTTTCGCACGGTCGGCGACGACATCGGTGAATGAATTCAGTTTTGGATCAACGCTTGCGATCCGTGCGAGCGAGGCATCGATAACGTGCGCAGCCGAAATCCGGCGCGACGACACGGCCGCCGCGATCTCGCTGGCCGTCTGCAGGTCAGGCTTCATAGATCTCGGCCGGCTCGGTTTCGTCGGGCAGCGGAAACTCGTCGACCAGCCGCGCCATGCGCATCGTCACCTCGAGATTGGCCTCGACTGCGGGCTTCCAGGCCTCATCGATCGTGAGCCCAAGCGAGGCTGAAACCGCATCAATAAAGGTATCCCACCGGTGCATCGTAAGGCTCTGGCTGAATTGGAGAATTGGCTCGAATTTGCGCGGTTTTCAGATCGGCGGGTGTGGAATCGCCGTTAGCAACTCTTGCGTGTATCGATCCTTTGGCGCACCCAAAACCTCTTCCGTTTCGCCCTGCTCCACGATCCGCCCCATTCGCATCACGATCACGCGGTCGCACAACAGGCGGACTACGTTGAGATCGTGCGAGACGAACAGATAGCTCATCCCGAGCGACTGCTTCAAATCCTGCAGCAGATTGAGCACCACCGCCTGCACGGAGACGTCGAGCGCCGCGGTCGGCTCGTCGAGAATGACCAGATCGGGTTTCAGCGCAATCGCCCGCGCGATCCCGACACGTGCTTTCTGGCCACCCGAAAGCTGATGCGGAAAGCGGTCGAGCAACTCGACGGGCAAGCCGACCTGGCGCGCGAGGTCCTCGACCTTTTCGCGCAACGCGGCCCGCGACATCGACTCGCCCATCTGCAGGATCGGATCGGCGATCGCGCGCGCCGACGTGAAACGCGGATTGAGGCTGTCGGTCGGATCCTGAAACACCATCTGGATGCGCTTGCGCATTGGCGACCGCGCGAACTCCTTCGGTTCAAGTGCGTCGATGGCCGTGCCGTCGAAGGTGATATTGCCAGAGGTTTGCGCGAGCAGCCGCATCACCATCATCGAGGTGGTCGACTTGCCGCAGCCGGACTCGCCGACGAGGCCGACGCTCTCGCCGCGCGCCACGGAAAAGCTGATGCCATCGACCGCGCGAAACACCTCGGGTTCGAGCGGCGGCTTCTTGCCGAACAGCGCCGACAACGTCCTGGTCGCGCCCTGCCGCGGATATTCCTTCACCAGGTTATCGACCATCAGCAGCGGTGGCGCCGGCCCGCCTAATGCTGCTGGCGCGCTTGCCGGCAGCGCCAGCGGTGCTTCGTCTTCCGGCAGCAGATCGCGCAAGGAGATGCCGAGGCGCGGCGTCGCGCGCATCAGTTTTCGCGTGTAAGGGTGCTGCGGATTGGCGAAGATGTCTGACGATCTCGCGGTCTCGACCACCCTGCCCTTCTCCATCACGACGACGCGGTCGCAATAGGCGGCGGCGAGACCGAGATCATGGGTGATCAGGATGGTCGACATGCCGCGCTGGCGTGTCAGCTCGACGACGAGATCCATCACCGCCTTCTGGGTCGTCACATCGAGGCCAGTGGTCGGCTCATCGGCAATCAGGAGCTGCGGATTGCAGGCGAGCGCGAGCGCGATGACGACACGCTGGCACATGCCGCCTGACAGCTCGAACGGATAGGCGTGGTAGCGCTCGCGCGGGCGGGCGATGCGAACCTGCTCCAGCGCTTCGATTGCCTTCTCGCCGCGATCCTCGTGCGTCGCCTGGGTATGCTCGAGCAGCACATCTTCGATCTGCTGGCCGACTTTGCGGATCGGATTGAGCGCGGCGCGCGGGTTCTGAAAGATCATCGAGATTTCACGGCCGCGCAGGTCGCGCATCTCGCGCTCGCTCGCCGCCTTGACATCGATGCCGGAGAACATCACCGAGCCCTTGGCGATGCGGCCGGCGCGATCGAGGATGCGCATGACGGCATAGGACGTCACGGACTTGCCGGAACCGGATTCGCCGACGATGCCGAGCGTCTCACCCTTCCTGATGCTGACACTAACGTTCTGCACCGCGCGGACGATGCCGCGGCGGGTGGCGAATTCGACGGTTAAATCTTCGACATCGAGCAGCGCTGTGGCGGTCATCTTGGCTCCGGCTGCCAGAACAGAGTGGATTCGCGCATCCTCCCCCGCAAAGCGGGAATAGGGAGCACGTGGTGGGGGCATTCGCAAACTCAGCGCCAGTGAATACAACGACTCGCGCGGCTCCCCGCCCCGCGGGGTCCCCCCGCTCGCGTGTACGGGGGAGGATATCGAACGAGCGTGCATTGCCGTCTCATCCTCACGTTCGCCGCTGCGGGTCGACGATATCGCGCAGGCCGTCGCCCAATAGATTGAAGCAGAACACCGCGATCATCAGGGCCAGGCCCGGGAACAGCGCGATCCACCATTCGCCCGACACCATGAAGGTTGCGCCTTCGGCGACCATGATGCCCCACTCGGCGGTCGGCGGCCTGACGCCAAGGCCGATGAACGAGAGACCGGCGGCATTCAGGATGGCGTAGCCCATGGTCAGCGACATCTGCACGATCATGATCGGCATGATGTTCGGCAGGATGTGGCCGAGCACGATGCGGATTTCGCTGTTGCCGGACAGCCGCGCCGCCTGCACGAAGCCGGCCTCGCGCCGCACATTGGCTTCGGCGCGAGCGACACGGGCATAGAGCGGGAAGTTCACGATCGCGGTGGCGAGGATGATGTTCTGCACGGTGTTGCCGAGCGCTGCGACGATGCCCATCGCAAGCACGAACAGCGGAAACGCCATGATGGTGTCGGCGATGCGGCCAACAATGCGATCGGTCCAGCCGCCGAAATAGCCGGCGGCGACGCCGGCGAGCCCGCCCATCAGAAACACCAGCACGACTGACGCGACGGCAATGAACAGGTCGAGCCTGGTTGCGACGATGACGCGGCTGAAGATGTCGCGGCCGAGCTGGTCGGTGCCGAACCAGTGCTGCGCCGAAGGAGGCTTCAGCGCCGATGACGTCTCGCTCGCGAGAGGGTCATGCGGCACCAGCACCGGACCGAACACCGCCGCGATCACGATGAGGATCAGGAGGCCAAAGGCAAACGCAGTGACGGGGTTCTCTGCGAGGATGTAGCGGGTATGCTGCAGGGTTGCGGCAAACCCGGTGGCGGGCCGCACCGAGACCGGATCGGCGGTCGGCGTGACTGTACTCATCCCTCAAGCCTCACGCGTGGATCGATGACGCCATAGAGAATGTCGATGCCGAGATTGAGCGCGACGTACATGACCGCCATGGTCAGCACGAAGCCTTGCACCGGAGCGAAGTCCGACGAGATCAGCGCTTCGACCGCGTAGGAACCGATGCCAGGCCAGGCGAACACCTTCTCGACCAGCACGTTGGCGCCGAGCAGGAACGAGAACACCATGCTGAGCGTGGTGATGACCGGCAGCATGGCGTTGCGGAACGCGTAGGTGACGGTGACCTTGACCGGCGACAGTCCGCTGGCGCGCGCGGTGCGCACAAAATCGGACGCCAGCACCGCCAGCATCGAGGCGCGGGTCATGCGGGCGATCGGCGCCAGCGAGAACACCGCAAGCGTTGCCGCCGGCAAGAGCAACTGGCTGAGCGAAGAGCGAAACACCTCAAGATCGCGCGCGAAAAGGCTGTCGATCAGATAGAAGCCGGTGACCTGATCAGGCGCGCTGTAGAACACGTCGAGGCGGCCAAGCGGCGCCGGTGACCAGCCGAGCTTGAAATAGAAGATGTAGACCAGCACGAGGCCGGTGAAGAAGACCGGCAGCGAAACACCTGCTGTCGTGGTGATACGACACAAATGATCGATCCACGATCCCGGCCGGGTCGCGGCGACGATGCCGAGCGGCAGCGCAATGGCGATCGAGATGAAGAGGCCGAGCAGCGTGAGCTCGGCGGAGGCCGGCAGCCGGTTGCGAATTTCGGTCGCGACCGGCTGACCCGTCGTCAGCGAGTTGCCGAGATCGCCGTGAGCGAGATCGACGGTGTAGCGGACGAACTGCTCGACCAGCGGCTTGTCGAGGCCGAGCTTTTTCCGGACCTGCTCGATGGCATCTTTCGTTGCGGCGGGACCGGCGAAGTAAGCCGCGGGATCACCGGGCAATGCTCGCGTCAGAAGGAACGTTACGATCACGACGCCGATCAGGCTCGGGATTGCGAACAGCAGGCGTTTGCCGATCAGGGTGAGCATGGTCCGGTTCCGCTCATTTGACCGCTCGTCCCCGCGGACGCGGGGACCCAGTTTTTGCCAAGGAAACGAAGCTTTCTGCTGTCGCCGCTGGATTCCCGCTTTCGCGGGAATGAGCGGAGTTAGAAGCCGACCCGAGTACGCCAACAAATGCCGGGGTTATGGGTCCCCGCGTCCGCGGGGACGACCGGAGACTCGAAGCAGCCGCGCGCACGCGACGTACCTCCCTCACCCCTTTTCCATCGAGCGGTAATCGAGGCGGCGGTGGAACCAGTACTGGTAGCCGGAGACGTTCTTCTGCATCGCGACGTTGACGTAGGGCTGATACAGCGGGACGCGCGGGATGTCGGTGAAGGCGAGGTCGACGAAGCCCTTGACGTCCTTGTCGTAGGTCGCGGTGTCGCCGGTCGCGGCCGCGGTGACGGCGCCGTCGATCAGCGCGTCCATCGGCTTCGACTGGTAGCTCATGGTGTTGAAGATCGAATTCTTGCCGTGATAGCACCAGATGAAGAAATATTCGGGATAGTCGAGCCAGCCCGAGAACACATTGGTGTAGAGCGGCAGCGTCTTCTTGTTGAGCTCGGTGCGCCAGTTGGCGCCGGGCACCTTGTTGATCGTGGTCTTGATGCCGATCTGCGCGAGACTCTCCTGCGTCAGCACGCAGAGTGGCTCGTTGACGCCGGCAAAACCGAGATCGAATGACAGCGTGGTCTCGAAGCCATTGGGAAAGCCGGCTTCGGCCATCAGCGCCCTGGCCTTGTCGATATCGGTGTTGAACTTGTGCGCCTGGGGCCAGCCGACGCTCGTCGGCGTATCGGCCGCGGCGCCAAACAGCGGCTTGGCAAGCCCGAACAGCACGGCGTCCATGATCTTCTGATACGGCAGCGCGTAAGCCACCGCCTGCCGCACTTTCACATTGTCGAACGGCGGCTGGGTGACGTTCATGCCGATATACTGGATGCCGTTGGAATACGGCGTCGACACGATGTTGAGCTTGCCGTCGGTCTTGAGCTCGACGAAATCCTTGTTGGGCAGATCGTAGGAGACGTCGGCGTCGCCGCGCTCGAGCAGCGCGCGGCGGTTGCCCGCCGACGGCACCATGCGCCAGATCACGCGCTTGATCTTCGGCTGGGGACCACCGACCCAACTCTCGTTGCGCTCCATGATGACTTCGGTGCCGGCGGTCCACTTCGTCACCTTGTAGGCGCCCGAGCCGGCGACGTTCTGCTTGGTGAATTCGAGACCCCACGGATCCTTTTCGCTGGCGTTCTTTTTCACCAGCTCCGAATTGACAATGCACGGCACGATGACCGCGAGATCGGGAATCGTCAGCCGATCCTTCTTGTCGAAGTCGACACGCACGGTGTTGTCATCGACAACGACGAACTGCTCCGGCTTGGTCAGCGAGCCCGCGCCCATCTGGAAGGTCGGGAAACCACCGACGCTGACGGCGCGATCGAGCGACCACTTGACGTCTTTCGCGGTGACCGGCGCGCCGTCCTGGAAGGTCGCGTTCTTCTTCAGTTTGAAGGTGACGGACATGTCGCCGACCTTCATGTCGTCGGCGAGCTCCATCTTGAACTTGTCGCGGTCGTAATAGGGGACGCCGTTCGGCCCCGTCTTCATCTCGTGGCTGATCAGCCGGTCGTAGCAATTCCACGACACCTCGTAGCCCGGCACATTGGTGCCGACGCCGTGGATGTCGAGATTGTTCGGACCGCTCTCCGACACGACTAATAATGTCTCGGACCGCGCATCGGCCTTCGCGCTGGACCAGATCGCCGGCGCCGAGACCAACGTCCCCGCAGCCGCCCCCGACATCGTTTTCAGAAAATCGCGACGCTTCATGATCGCCTCCAACCACCCTGTTGGAGGGTCTTACGCAATGCGCGTGCCAAGCGATCGAGGCGCGCGGCGCGGTCGATCTAATGCGCTGAAAAGGCTCTGGTTTGGCGGACTTCCACTGCGACGCCGATGCCGGCGCGCGCTCAGCGTCATTGCATACAGAAACGCAAGATTGGCGCCATATTAGGCAGTTATTTCGTGGTCAGTGGCTGATCATCCACGGCCGCGAGGTCGGAAAGCTCTTGGCGCCGCTCCGGGTTTTCGCCACCCGCCGCGACGGTTTTGGCGAGCAGCAGCCGCAGCCCGGTCCATGCGAGGCCTTGTATTGATCGAGCGTCTTTGGCGCGTGACGGCTGCGCTCGTTGACGGCTTGCGCCTTGCGCTGCTCGGCCGGCATGCAGGCGAAGTACGGCACGTTGAGAAACGCGCGCGGCGCGTCGAAGCCGCAGCCCTCGCAGCGCGACGGCAGATCGCACTCGGCCATCGGCCGCATCTCGGTGAACGGTCCGCAGTCGGGACAGAGATAGTCGTAGACGGGCATGGGAAAACCTCAAAGCCGTGCTGGTGCGCACATAAGAAGCGTAGCGGCTCTTGCTCATCCTCCCCCGCTCGCGGGGGAGGGGGACCATGCGCAGCATGGTGGTGGGGGCGCCCCAACACACTGCGCGAGCCGTCACAACAGCATAGACAACCGTATGCCCCCTCCACCACCCTTCGGGCGGTCCCCCTCCCCCGCTCCGCGATGCTTCGCAGGGGAGGATGGCCGAGCCGCATTCGCTCGGAATGACGATGATCACTTATCCTGCGACAGCGGCACCTTGATGTCGCCGGTGACGTGTTTCACCGGGCCCGCCGACGACGGCATGATGTCGAAGTCGAAGATCTCGGTCGGCAACCACAGCGTGGCGCAGGCGTTCGGTACGTCGACGACGCCGGAGATGTGGCCCTGGCACGGCGCGACGCCGAGGATCGAATAGGCCTGCGCGCCGGAGTAGCCAAACTTCTTCAGGTACTCGATCGCGTTCAGGCACGCCTGGCGATAGGCGATGTGGACGTCGAGGTAATACTGCTTGCCGGCCTCGTCGACCGAGATGCCTTCGAAGATGAGGTAGTCGCGATAGGCCGGCGTGATCGGCGACGGCTTGAAGATCGGATTCTTGATGCCGTACTTCTTCACGCCATCCTTGATGATGTCGACCTTGAGATGCAGCCAGCCAGCCATCTCGATGGCGCCGCAGAAGGTGATCTCGCCGTCGCCCTGGCTGAAGTGCAGGTCGCCCATCGAGAGACCGCCGCCGGGCACATAGACCGGGAAATAAATCTTCGAGCCGCGCGACAGATCCTTGATGTCGCAGTTGCCGCCGTGCTCGCGCGGCGGCACGGTGCGTGCGCCCTCGAGCCCGACCTTCTCCTTCGCGGAGCCTGTGGCCTTGCCGGCGTGCGCGGTCGGCGCGAACGGCGGGTTGGCGAGGCCGGGAACGCGGTTCGGATCGGTTGCCAGCAGCGCCGCCTCGCGCTCGTTCCACATCGCGAGCATCTTTGCATCCGGCAGACAGCCGATCAGGCCGGGATGGACGAGGCCGGCGAAGTTGACGCCGGGCACATGGCGCGACGAGGTATAGAGGCCGTGGATGTCCCAGATCGACTTCTGCGCCAGCGGGAAATGATCGGTGAGGAAGCCGCCGCCGTTCTTCTTGGAGAAGAAGCCGTTGAAGCCCCACAGGCTCTCTTTCACCGGACCGACGTCGAGCAGGTCGACTACCAGGAGATCGCCGGGCTCGGCGCCCTTCACCCCGATCGGACCGGACAGGAAATGCACGATCGACAGGTCGATGTCGCGCACGTCGTCGGCGGAGTCGTTGTTCTTGATGAAGCCGCCGGTCCAGTCATAGGTCTCGATGATGAAATCGTCGCCGGGCTTGACCCACGCGACGATCGGCACATCGGGATGCCAGCGATTGTGGATCATGTCGTTCTTGTAAGGCGACTGTGAAAGATCAACCTTGATCAAAGTCTCTGGCATGCAATTCCCCTCTTGCTACGGGTGGACGATGACTCTTTCTTGATTGAGCATGATCTTTTCGGAAAAACCGCTGCACACTTTTTCGGATCATGCTCTAGACGGAGAGATATTTTGCGACCTGCGCCTCATCGACGGTGGCGCGCGGATCGTCGCGAACGATTTCGCCGTTCTCGATGACGAGCACGCGGTCGGCGATATCGAGCGCGAAGCTCAGCACCTGCTCGGACACCACGATCGAGAGCCCGCGCTGGTCGCGGATGCGCTTCAAGGTGCGTGCCATCTCGCGGATGATCGAGGGCTGGATGCCTTCGGTCGGCTCGTCGAGCAGCAGGACTCTTCGGTTTGGTGGCGAGCGCGCGCGCGATTGCGAGCTGCTGCTGCTGGCCGCCGGACAGATTGCCGCCGCGCCGGCCCTTCATTTCGAGCAGCACCGGAAATAGCTCGTAGATATCAGGCGGCACGCTGCCGCCGCCGGCAGCGACCAGGCCGGTCTCGATGTTCTCCTTGACCGTCATGGTCGAGAAGATCATGCGGCCCTGCGGTACATAGGCGAGGCCCTTGGCGACGCGCTCGTAGCTCTTCAGCGTGGAGACCTCGGCGCCGTCCATCTTCACCGAGCCGCTCTTGGTCGGCACGATGCCCATCAACGCCTTCATCAGCGTGGTCTTGCCCATGCCGTTGCGGCCCATGATGGCGACGATCTCGTTCGGCGCGACGTCAACATTGAGGCCGTGCAAGACCTCGCTCTGGCCGTAGGCAACGTGGAAGTCCGCGATCTGCAGCATTTTCTTTTGACCTCAGAGCGAGTCGCAGTGAACTTGGCGAACGAACGCTGCGCCAAGCTCGGCGCGTTCCCCTCCCCCTTGTGGGGAGGGATTAGGGGTGGGGGTGGCTGCAAGTCGTGAGGCGGAAGTCCCACGATGGACCCCCCTCCCCAACCCTCCCCCACAAGGGGGGAGGGAGCAGTCTGAGCGCTTGGCGAATTTGTTCATCAAGTGCATCGCCATCCGCCCTCAGTGACCCAGATACACTTCGATGACCTTGGGATCGTTCTTGACGCGATCCATCGTGCCTTCCGACAGCACCTGACCCTGGTGCAGGACGGTGACGCGGTGGGCGATGTCTTCGACGAACTTCATGTCGTGCTCGATCACCAGCACCGAGTGATCCTTGATGATCTTGTGCAGCAACTCGGCGGTCTTGACGCGCTCCGAGACGCTCATGCCGGCGACCGGCTCGTCGAGCATCAACAGCTCGGGGTCCTGGATCAGCAGCATGCCGATCTCGAGCCACTGCTTCTGGCCGTGGCTCAACAGCTCGGCCGGCATTGCGAGATGATCCTTCAGGAAGATCATCTCGGCGACCTCCTGCACGCGGTCGCGCACGGCGGCGTCGCGCTTGAACGCCAGCGCGCCGAACACGGTGCGGCCGCGCGGAAAGGAGATTTCGAGATTCTCGAACACGGTGAGGTCGTCGTAGATCGACGGCGTCTGGAATTTCCGCCCGACGCCGGCTTCGACGATCTTGTCTTCCTTGAGCCGGGTCAGCTCCTTGCCGCGGAACTTGATCGAGCCTGACGTGGCTTTGGTCTTGCCGCAGATCAGGTCGAGCACCGTGGTCTTGCCGGCGCCGTTCGGGCCAATGATGACGCGAATCTCGTTCTCCTCGACATAGAAGGATAGATCGTTGACCGCCTTGAAGCCATCGAACGAGACGGTGAGCGCTTCGACCGCGAGCAGAAAATCAGGTTGGATATGACCAGTCACCATCGAATTGCTCCTGTCACTCGGCCGGCGCGCCGTCGGCGAGCGGCGGTCTCCGCCCACGTCGGCTTCGACTTGCGCCCGTTGATCAGGCGATCGACATGAGGCTGCACGTAGTCGGCCCACAGGCCGGCAAGGCCGTTCGGGAAGATCAGCACGACGGCAATGAACATGCCGCCGAGGCCGAACAACCAGAGCTGCGGGAATGTTTCGGAGAGGCTGGTCTTGGCGAAGTTGACCAGCAGCGCGCCGTAGACCGCGCCGAAGATCGAGAGCCGGCCGCCGACCGCGGTGTAGATCACCATCTCGATCGACGGCACGATGCCGACGAAGGACGGCGACATGAAGCCGATCTGCAGGGTGAACATCGCACCGCCGATCGCCGCGAACACCGACGCCAGGCAGAACACGAAGATCTTGTAGTTGGCGACGCTGTAGCCGGAGAAGCGGACCCGGTCCTCCTTGTCGCGCATCGCGACCAGGATGCGGCCGAACTTGGAATGACGCACGAACAGCGCGACGAAGATGCAGGCAAACAGGCAGGCGACGCAGAAGAAGTACAAAATCTCCTTGGCGTGGTCGGTGCGGATGTCCCAGCCTTTTAGCGTACGCAGATCGGTGATGCCGTTGATGCCGCCGGTGTAGCCCTGCTGGCCGACGATCAGGATCGTGAGGATCGCGGCGATCGCCTGAGTGATGATGGCGAAGTAGACGCCGCCGACCCGGCGCTTGAACATCGCAGCGCCGATGATGAAGGAGAAGAACGCGGGCACCACGATGATCGCAAAGATCGTGAAGGTCAGGCTGTGGAATGGTTGCCAGAACAGCGGCAACTGCGTCAGCTGATTCCAGTCCATGAAATCCGGGATGCCCGGCGTCGACTGGATCTTGGTGTTCGCGACGCTGGACGCCTCGAGTTTCAGGTACATCGCCATGCAGTAGCCGCCGAGGCCGAAGAACACGCCCTGTCCAAGGCTCAGGATTCCGCCAAAGCCCCAGCACAGCACGAGGCCGAGCGCGACGAAGGCGTAAGTCAGATACTTGCCGACCAGATTGAGCCGGAACGCGTCGAGCGTCAGCGGCAGGATGACGACGAGAAGCAACGCGAGCGCGAGGACGCCAATCAACTCCGACCGATTGAGGACTTTTGGATTGTCGAGCATGTGATGCGGTCCTGTTGATGCAGTCCTGTGCGATTGCCTGCCGACTACTTGCGCACCTTGAGGGCGAACAACCCCTGCGGCCGCAGCATCAAAATCCCGACGATACCGAGCAGCGTCATCACCTGGGCCATCGAGCCGGACGTGAAGAATTCCAGCGTCGAGCGCACCTGCGAAATCGTGAAGGCCGAGGCGATGGTGCCGAGCAGGCTGGCGGCGCCGCCGAACACCACGACCATGAAGGTGTCGACGATGTAGAGCTGGCCGGCGGTCGGCCCGGTCGAGCCGATCATGGTGAAGGCGGAGCCGGCGATGCCGGCGATGCCGCAGCCGAGGCCAAAGGTCAGGCGATCGACCTTGTCGGTGTTGATGCCGACGGCGCCTGCCATCACGCGGTTCTGCACGACGGCGCGGACCTGCTTGCCCCAGCTCGACCAGAACAGGATGTAGAATACGATGACGGTGATCAGCGTGGTCAGCGCCATCACGAACATGCCGTTGATCTGGATTTCGATTGAATCCGTGATCTGCTTCGAGCCCATCATCCAGTCGGGCAGTTCGACACCGACCTCGCGAGCGCCGAACACCGAGCGATAGGTCTGCTGCAGGATCAGGCTCAGGCCCCAGGTGGCGAGCAGCGTGTCGAGCGGGCGCTTATAGAGATGGCGGATCATGGCCCACTCGACGAAGACGCCGAGCCCGCCGGAGGCGAGGAACGCGAGAATCATCGCGACGAAGAAGTAGGCGGGGAACAGCGACGGCAAGTGCTGCTGAAAGAAGTTCGACGTCATCCAGGTGACGTAGGCGCCGAGAATCATGAACTCGCCATGGGCCATGTTGATGACGCCCATCTGGCCGAAGATGATGGCGAGCCCCAGCGCCATCAGCACGAACACCGAGAACAGGATCAGGCCGGCGAAGCCTTGCATCACGAAGATCGAACCGAGATCCGAAAGCGAGTAGTCGCCGAACATCAATGTCTCCAGATTCTCAAAGCAGAATTCTCAAAGGGCTGGGGTGACTCGCGCCGCGGAACGGGGGCCGCGGCGCGAGGGTTGGGCGCAGATGGAAACGCGTCTGCGTCCGGGAGCGCGGTGAAACGCCTGCGATTTACTGGTAGCCCTTCGGGAAGGGGTTCGGCTCGACCAGATCGGCGGTCTCGTAGATCAGGTCGTACTGCCCGTCGGCGCGCGCGCGTCCGACGCGGGTCTTCGACCACAGGTGATGGTTCTCGTGGATGCGGACATAACCTTCCGGCGCGCCCTTGAACTCGACGCCGGGTGACGCCGCCGCGATCTTGTCGATGTCGAAGGAGCCAGCCTTCTCGACCGTCAGCTTCCACAGCCACGGCCCGAGATAGGCGGCCTGCGTGACGTCGCCGATCACGGTCTTCTCGCCCCACATCTTCTTGAATGCGGGCACGAAGGCCTTGTTGTTCGGATTGTCGAGCGACTGGAAATATTTCATGCAGGCATAGGCGCCGGCGATATTCTCACCGCCGATGCCGTCGATCTCGTCTTCGGTGACCGAGATGGTCAGCAGCGTCTGCTTGGAGAGATCGATGCCGGCCGCCTTGAGCTGCTTGTAGAACGCGACGTTGGAGCCGCCGACGATGATCGCGTAGATCACGTCGGGCTTCACCAGCTTGATCTTGTTGATCACCGAGTTGAACTGGGTCGAGCCGAGCGGGAAATATTCCTCGCCGACCACCTTGCCGCCTTCGAGATGGCCCTCGATGTGCTTGCGCGCGATCTTGTTGGAGGTGCGCGGCCAGATGTAGTCGGAGCCGAGCAGGTAGAAGGTCTTGGCGCTCTTGGTCTTGTTGACCCAGTCGAGCCCGGCGATGATCTGCTGAGTCGCCTCCTGGCCGGTGTAGATGACGTTCTTCGACTGCTCGAGGCCTTCGTAGAAGGTCGGGTAATAGAGCATGCCGTTGTACTGCTCGAACACCGGCAGCACCGCCTTGCGCGAGGCCGAGGTCCAGCAGCCCATCACGGCCGCGCACTTGTCGTTGACCAGCAGCTTCTTCGCCTTCTCGGCGAAGGTCGGCCAGTCGGACGCGCCGTCCTCCTGGATGAACTTGATCTTGCGGCCAAGCACGCCGCCCGCGGCGTTGATCTGCTCGATCGCAAGCTTTTCGGCCTCCACCGATCCGGTCTCGCTGATCGCCATGGTGCCGGTGACGGAATGGAGAATGCCGACCGTCGCCTCGGTATCGGTGACGGCGAGGCCCGTCGTGTTCACGACCGATGTCGGCGCATCGGCCAGGCTGATCCGCGGGAACAGCGACAGTGCCGGCACTGCCGCCATCCCCATCAGCAATTTTCGCCGGAGCGGCGAGGAAAGACCCCGATCATTCTCGTCTGACATTGCGACCCCCTTGGATTTGGAAGAACTGGGATTTGGAAGAATTGGGCTTTGGAAAACAACTCGTCCTTGCCCGGGAAGACTGGCGCGGTTTGTGCAGTGCACAGATACGCAAGATCGCGTATATTGCACCGCAAAATGACGGCATAGGCTGGTGCGTGCTTGATGGAGACCGGCCGTGGAACGGCAGCGCATTGATCGCGTCAGACGGCAATATAATCAATGGGTTGCGAACCAGACCCTGGAAGACTACGCGCTCCGCTTCACCGCCAAAAGCGCGCGACGCTGGTCCGCCGCCCGGGTCGCCAACACCGCGCTCGGCTCGATCTCGTTCCTCGCTTTGGAGGCGATCGGCGGCACCATCACCCTGCACTATGGGGTGAGCAATGCGGCGGCTGCCATCCTTTGCGTCAGCGCGATCATTTTCCTGTCGGGGCTGCCGATCGCCTATCACGCGGTGCGCTACGGCGTTGACATCGACCTGCTCACCCGCGGCGCCGGTTTTGGCTACATCGGCTCGACCATCACCTCGCTGATCTACGCCTCGTTCACCTTCATCTTCTTCGCGATCGAGGCCGTGATCCTGTCGATGGCGCTCGACTTGTGCTTCGGGCTGCCGCGTCCGATCGGTTACCTCGTCAGCGCGGTCGTGATCATCCCGCTGGTGACCCACGGGATCACGCTGATCAGCCGCTTTCAGCTCGTGACCCAGCCGCTCTGGATCATCCTGCACATCGCGCCGTTCGTCGCGATCGCGTTCGCGCATCGGCAGTCGTTCACGGAATGGATGTCGTTTCCCGGCGTGCACGGTGCGCCCGCGCATTTCGACCTGTTCCTGTTCGGCAGCGCTGCGGCCGTCGTCTGCTCGCTGGTGGCGCAGATCGGCGAGCAAGTCGATTTTTTGCGATTCCTGCCGCGCGATCGTCACACATCAAAGGTGTCCTGGTGGCTCGCGATGTTGAGCGCAGGACCCGGCTGGATCGTGGTCGGCGCCGCAAAGCTGATGGCCGGCTCGTTCCTCGCCTATTTCGCGCTGAGCCACGGCGTCACGGCCGAGCACGCCGCTGAGCCGACGGAGATGTATCTGACCGCGTTCCAGTATGTGCTGTCGCAGCCGGACCTCGCGCTGGCGCTGACGGGAACGTTCGTGATCCTGTCGCAGCTCAAGATCAACGTTACCAATGCCTATGCCGGCTCGATCGCGTGGTCGAATTTCTTCTCACGGCTGACCCACAGCCACCCAGGCCGCGTGGTGTGGCTGGTGTTCAACGTACTGGTCGCCGTACTGTTGATGGAGATCGGCGTTTACAAGGCGCTGGAGCAGACGCTGGCGCTCTATTCCAACGTCGCGATCGCCTGGGTCGGCGCGCTGGTCTCCGACCTCGTCGTCAACAAGCCGCTGGGCTTGCGCCCGCCCATCATGGAATTCAAGCGGGCGCACCTTTACGACATCAATCCGGTCGGCGTCGGCTCGATGGCGATCGCGACGGTCGCCTCGATCTGCGCGTTCATCGGCCTGTTCGGACCGACCATGAAGGCGCTGGCGCCGTTCATCGCGCTGACGGTGGCGTTCGTCACCGCACCCGTCATCGCCTATGCCACCGGCGGCAAATACTACGTCGCCCGCAAGCCGAAGCGGCTCTGGCAGGAGATGACGGCGATCAAGTGCTGCATCTGCGAGCACGAGTTCGAGCCGGAAGACATGGCTTCCTGCCCGGCCTATTCCGGCCCGATCTGTTCGTTGTGCTGCTCGCTCGACGCGCGCTGCCACGATCTCTGCAAGCCGCATGCGCGGCTGCAGGCGCAGGTCGCCGAGACCGCGGCAAAAATCCTGCCGAAGCCGGCGCATGCGCTGATCAATTCGCATGTCGGGCGCTATCTCGCGATCGTGCTGGCGTCGGCAGGGCTCGTCGGCCTCGTACTCGGCCTGATCTATCTTGAAAGCTCGGCGGAATCGGCGATCGATCTTTTGCAGATCACGGGTGTCTTGTGGAAAGTGTTCTTTGCGCTGCTGCTGATCATCGGCGTGGTCGCCTGGCTATTCGTGCTGACACAGGAGAGCCGCCGTGCCGCAGAAGCCGAGACGCAGCGGCAAACCGATCTGTTGATGCAGGAGATCGAAGCGCATCATCGCACCGACAAGGAATTGCAGCGCGCCAAGGAAGCCGCCGAAGCCGCGAACCTCGCCAAGAGCCGGTACGTTGTCGGCCTGAGCCACGAGCTGCGCTCGCCGCTGAACGCGATCTCTGGTTATGCGCAGCTGTTGGAGAACGACGCGACGCTGGCCCAAAAACCGCGCGACCAGGTCCGCGTCGTCAAGCGCAGCGCCGATCACTTGTCCGGGCTGATCGACGGCATTCTCGACATTTCCAAGATCGAGGCGGGACGGCTTTACCTGTCGCGTGACGAGGTCCGGCTCGACGAGTTCCTCGACCAGCTGGTCGGCATGTTCCGCCTGCAGGCCAACGCCAAGGGCCTCGCGTTCGATTTTGAACGGCCGCGGCGGCAGCTGCCGGTCATCCATGTCGACGAGAAGCGGTTGCGCCAGATCCTGATCAACCTGTTGTCGAACGCGATCAAGTTCACGGCGCGCGGCGGCATCCGCTTTGCCCTGCACTACCGCAACCCGGTCTCCGAGTTCGAAGTCACGGATACCGGCCCCGGCATCGTGGCGGACGATCTCGAACGCATCTTTGCGCCGTTCGAGCGCGGCATGCTCGGCGCGGCGCAGCCGTCGAGCGGCACGGGACTTGGATTGACCATCAGCCGTGCGCTGGCCGGTGTGATGGGCGGCGATATCCGCGTCACCAGCACGGTCGGCCAGGGCAGTTCGTTCCGCCTGAAACTATTGCTCTCGGAAGTCTCAAATCCCACGCGCGCGCCGAACGTCGACGCCACCGTGGTTGGCTACCTCGGCCCGCGCAAGACCATCCTGATCACCGATGACGATCCGACCCATCGCGAGCTGCTGCGCGAGGCGCTCGGTCGCCCGAGGCTTCATCGTGCTCAGCGCGACCGATGGGCAGGAGTGCCTGCAGCTCGCCGAGCACTGCCAGCCGGATCTTTTCATGCTCGACATTTCGATGCCGGGCCTGAGCGGCTGGCAGGTCGCCGAGCGGCTGCGCGACGGCGGGCATCGCCAGGCCCGCATCCTGATGATCTCAGCCAGCGCGCTGGAGGCGCACCGCACGCCGCTGGCCCAGCCGTTCCATGACGGCTACGTCATCAAGCCGATCGACCTCGGCCGCGTACTGACCATGGTCGGCCAGCTGCTCGGCCTGCAGTGGACCTACAAGTCGGACGACGGCGCGCAGCCCGCACCGATGCCGACGCTCGACGTCGTGCGCGCAATTCCCGACATCGATGAGTTGATCGCGTTCGGCCGCATGGGCCACATCAAGGGCCTGCAACGCAAGTTCGACGAACTGCAGAACGCGCACCCCGAACACCGGATGATCGTCTCCTACCTGCGAGAACTCGTCGATGACTTCGATCTCAGCCGTTTCATGGTCAGCCTGGGCGCCGGACAAGAGCATGAGTCCAGACCGTAATCGACGCGACATTGCCCTGGTCGTCGACAACTCCGCCGATTCACTGCGGCTCCTGACCGACGCTCTCGACTCAGCGGGCATGACCGTGATGGTCGCGCTCGACGGCGCCAGCGCGTTGCGCATCATCGAGCAGGTGACGCCCGACGTCATCCTGCTCGATGCCGTCATGCCGGGCACCGACGGCTTCGAGACCTGCCGGCAGATCAAGCGCATTCCAAGCCTCGCCCACGTCCCGGTCATCTTCATGACCGGATTGACGGAGACCGAGGATCTGGTGCGCGGCCTCGAAGTCGGCGG
Organism: uncultured Alphaproteobacteria bacterium; assembly: GCA_963763485.1. Classification (GTDB taxonomy): domain Bacteria; phylum Pseudomonadota; class Alphaproteobacteria; order Rhizobiales; family Xanthobacteraceae; genus CAWCKS01. Next base: position 340,900 of record CAVXOW010000008.1, read on the forward strand.
GGTCGACTACGTGACCAAGCCGATCGTGGTCGACGAGATGATCGCACGCATTCGCGTGCACCTCGCCAATGCACGGCTGGCGCAAAGCGCCCGCGCGGCGCTCGACGTCGCCGGCCGCTACCTGTTCGCGGTGGATCGCCAGGGCCGCCTGCTGTGGTCGACTCCGCAGGCGCAAAAACTGCTCGACGAGTCCCGTGAGACCGGCGGCGCGCAGTTCAAACTTTCGGCGGCGCAGCTGAAATGGCTGTTGCAGGCCGTGCAGGAGGACAGCCATGCCTCCACCGACTGGAATGCGCAGACCCGCTTGCGGTTGTTCTATCTCGGCAAGCTCGCGCCCGGCGAACTGCTGCTGCGCCTGGCGTATGGCGAACAATCGATCACGCCTGCCGATCTTCGCAAGGAGCTCGGCCTGACCAGCCGTGAGAGCGAGGTGCTGTCCTGGATTTCAAAGGGCAAGACCAATCGTGACATCGCACAAATTCTTGGCTTGAGTTCCCGCACGATCGACAAGCATCTCGAGCAAATCTACGCCAAGCTCGGCGTCGAGAACCGGACTGCGGCCGCGGCGCTGGCTGCCCAGGCCAACAAGGACCATTGACGCGGCACGCCTACAGAAACGCAACGACCTAAACCGTCACGCGGGCCGGAGGCAGCGCCAAGCCTGCCACATCAACTCTGGTCATGAAAATGCTGCCGCAGTTCTCGTGCGGGCCGCCGCGCGATCCGGTGACGATATAGAGATCGCGTAAATCGGCGCCGCCGAAGCAAAGGCTCGTCACCATCGGCAGCGGGACCGCAATATCGCGTCGATGCTTGCCATTCGAATCGAACACTGCGACGCGGCTGCCGTGCGCGTCCGCAACCCAGACCGAGCCGTCGCTCGCGACCTTCAGCCCATCCGGTACGCCGGTCGGTGCCAATGTCGCGAAGGTTTTCCACGCTCCCACCGAGCCATCCGCGTTCACATCGTAAACTCGCACGAGGCCAGCACGCGCGTCGCAATGATAGAGCTGCCGGCCGTCGGGTGAGAAGCCAAGACCATTGGTCAGCAGCACCCCATCCGAGAGTGTGCGCATCGTGCCATCGAGATCGATGACGTGCAGATGTCCGGGTTTTGGCTCGTCGCCACCGAACACGCGAAAGGCCAGCGAGCCGACATAGATTCGCCCGGCACGATCGGTCGTCAGATCGTTGAAGCCGGTCGCGCCAGGGATGGCGTCGAGCGGAAGCAACGTCCGCGTCGTTCCATCGGCGCGCGACACCCAGGCGATGTCGCGTCCGCCAACGATCAGTCCGCCATTGGCGTGCAGAGCCATGCCGCCGATACCACGCCGTTTCGGCACGACCAGCGACACCTTGCCGGTGCTATCAAGCAGATGCACGCCGCCGTTCGGAACATCGCTGAAATAGAGCCCGCGTTGTGGATCCCACACCGGTCCCTCGATCAAGCCGAACCCTGTCGCGACGCGTTCCATGGCTGCATCTCCCTCGACTGTGATGTTTTTTCTTACGGGCGAGACTAGCAGCTGGAAGCGCGACCGTCGCGCTTCGTGACGCGTCGACTGGCAGGATCAGTCGAGCCTTGGGACGACCTGCATCCGTTCCCACACGGGGTTGGGAACTGTCCCCACAAGCTCCCGGCCGGCCTCGCGCAGGTACCCGCTCGAGACCCGCGCATGCTGGGTGGCGGCATGAATGTCGCGGAAGCAGCGCTGCAGCGCGCCATCGCGCAGGCTGGCGCCGCCCGCCGCGTTGTAGGCAAAGTCGGTGACAGCGGCACTGGTCCACATCATCTGATTGAGCGACAGATGGGACAGCGAGATGTCCCGCGTGGTGATGTCCTGGCTAGCGTCGATCTTCCGCTCGATCTCGGCCCAGGTCTCGAACACGAAGGCACGCGCGGACCGGTATTGTGCCTCGGCGCGGCCAAAACCTTCAAGAAAGCTCTCGCTGTCGCGCAGTCTGGCCAGGCGCCCGGTGTTGTTCTGAACGAGGATCGCAAGCTCATCGAGGGCGCGGCGCCCCATGCCGAGCGCGAAGCCCGAGTGAATCAGCGCGCTCAGGGCGCCCATCCCGGTGCGATAGATATCGCCGCCACGTTTCGGCACGCGCTGGTCAACCGGGAATGCATGACCCGCGGGCAGGTAAACGTCCTCGATGTCGTAGTCGACGCTGGCGGTGCCGCGCAGCCCGAGCACATCCCAGTTCTCCTTGAAGGCGGCGGCCTTGGCGGGCGGCGCAAAAATATAAACCTCGACATTACCGCGCCGATTCTTGCGCGGCTTGCCGTCCTCAAGGATCACCGCGCCGGTGTGCAGATGCGTGGCATGCAGGATGCCGCTGCCGTAACTCCATTGTCCGGACAGGCGGTAACCTGAATCGGCAGGCACAGCCCGACCTGTGGGGGCACCCGACCCCGCAATGATGGGCATACCCGCGCCGAAGATCGATTGCACCGCGTCATCGTCGAGATACGCACCGGCAATGCCGCCGGCAAAACCGCATGTCGTCAGCACCCAGCCGGTCGCGGCATCCGCTTGCGTGATTTCCTCGTACACGAGCAGCGCTTCGCGCGGGCCAGCTTCATGCCCGCCCAAATCCTTCGGCACGATGAGGCCGAACAGGTTGCCCGACTTCAGCGCCTCGATTGCCTCGTCCGACAGCTTGCCAAGCTGATCGTGGCGCGAGGACAGTGAGGACAATTTCGGCGCGATCGCGCGGGCGCAGTCGAGAGGCTGGCTGTTTGGTGATGCCGGGAATCCGCTATTCATGCTCGCTGCCTTGAATGACCGAAGATCCTTTTCGTCTTCGCTCCACCAGTTTGCTACCAAGGTAACGCTTGCGGCCGGAAATGCAGAATTGCAAGTACCCATAACGATCCGGCATGGCCCTCCAAGCGAACGGCTTCACAGTAAGGCTGCTCTGCGTGATACTCGCATCGATGCGGCTTACCATGCCGCGCCGGCCAAGCGTTTCTGCCAGGACAACGGCTCCCATGAAGCACAATTTCCGCGACATCGTTCCGAAGCCTGACAACCCGCGCATCGCCGGCCTCTCCGAGCGCGATGCCTGCCAACATGTCGAGCAGCGCATGCAGATGCCGCGGGTCCGGGACTTCATGGCGGCCTGGAAGCAGCGCGCCGCCGAGCCGTTTGTCGGCATCACCACTGACGGTCAGAAAATCCCCGGTTTGTTTCACCTCGCCGACGAGGGCGCGCCAACGGAGCAAATGGTGGCGGCCGCGCGCGGCCTGCTCGCCGTCGCGACGCCCGAGGAAGCCGCACAAATCTGTCACCCAGTGGACTCCGAGCGGTGGCGCTACTGGAGCAATCCGGAACTTTACGTCAACCGGTTCGGACTGCGGCTCGACGAAATCCGTCCCGCGTTGCGCGAGGCGATTCTCGGCGTATTGCGCGCCTCGATGAGCGCGACCGGCTTCGAGAAGGCCCGCGACTGTATGCGGATGAATCATTTCCTCGGCCAACTCGTCAACGCGCCGATGATCATGAACGAGTACAGCTACAACTTCCTGATGTTTGGGACACCGTCGCCATCCGAGCCCTGGGGCTGGAATTTCTACGGCCATCATCTCTGCCTGAACTGTTTTATTTTCGACAAGCAGATGGTGATCTCGCCAACCTTCCTCGGCGCCGAGCCAAACGTGATCGACGAAGGACCGTGGAAGGGCCTCACCATCTTCGGCGATGAGGAGACCAAGGGGCTGGATCTGATGCGGTCGCTGTCGCCCGACATTCGCGATCGGGCGCAGGTCTACAAGCTGATGAAGGATCCCGCGATGCCCGAGGGACGCTGGCATCCTGCCGATCAACGCCATCTCGGCGGCGCCTTCCGCGACAACCGGGTCATTCCCTACGAGGGCGTGCAGGCGACGCAATTCAGCAAGGCGCAGCAGCAGAAGCTGCTCGACGTCGCCAAGGTGTTCCTGAGCTATCTGCCGCCGGGACCATTGTCGGCGCGCATGGAACAGCTCGAAAAGCATTTGCCAGCGACGCGCTTTGCCTGGATCGGCGGCTACCGCGATGACGACACGTTCTACTACAAGATCCATTCACCCGTCGTGATGATCGAGTTCGACCACCATTCCGGCGTGTTCCTCACCAATGAAGAACCGTGGAAGTGCCACATCCACACCGTGGTGCGCACGCCCAACGGCAACGACTACGGCAAGGATTTGCTGCGGCAGCATTACGAGAAGGTCCACCCCGGTCATCTGCCGGGTGGAAGGAAGGTCGCCTGACCCATGTCTGATGCCATCAACGACGTCATCGATCTCGAACGCCGCCGCTGCGCCGCAATCGGCGCCGGCGATCTCGCCGCGCTCGGCGACATCCTTGCCGACGACTACCAGCACGTGATGGGCACGGGCGTGGTGAAGGACAAGGCCGCCTACATCGACACCATCCGCAACGGCCCACGCGTGCCGGAGCGCGGCGAGTTGAGCGTCCGGGTCTACGGCCACACGGCGGTCGCGATCGGCGACATCATCAACCGTATCACTTATCCTGGCCAGCCGACGCGGGTCATTGATGCGACGGTGACGCAGGTGGCGGTAAAATCAGGCGGCCGCTGGCAATTCGTTTCGTTTCAGATCACGCCAAAGCGCGACAGGGTGTAAACGGAGCCCGCCATGGAAACGCACGTCTATGCCAACCGCAATGGTCAGGACTTGAAGATCGATGCGTTCCACCCGAACGGCGACGCAAAGGCCGCCGTCATTATCCTGCACGGCGGCGGCTGGCGCGTCGGCAGCAAGGACTGGATGGCGGATGTCGCCACAGCACTTGCCGGGCACGGCCTGCTGGCGTTGCCCGCGCAGTATCGACTGCTGGGCGAGGCGCCGTGGCCGGCGCAAATCGCAGACGTCAAATCGGCGATCCGCTGGGTACGAAGGAATGCCGGCAAGCTTGGCATTGGTCCCGACAAGATCGGCATCGAGGGTTTTTCCGCCGGCGGACATCTCGCGTTGCTGGCCGCAGGCACTGCAAAGGAAGCCGTGTTCGATGCAGACGGCGATGACGGCGATGCGTCGGTCGGCGCAGCCATCGCGCTTTTTCCGCCGATCGAATTTCAAATCGGCTCGCGAACACCCGGAATCACCGACGCAACACGCCTGCTCGGCGACGGCGCAACCGCGGCCGCCGCACGGCTCGTGAGCCCGATCCATCATGTCGACGCGCGCTTTCCACCGACCTGTCTTTTGCATGGCACGAACGATCACATCGTACCACACAGCACGAGCCAGCGGATGTTCGATGCGTTGACCGCGGCGGGCGTCGCGGTCGACCTGCACCTGTTCGCGGGACATACGCATGAATTTTGTGCGCTGCCGAGCATGCTGCCGCAGGTCCAGTCGATTGCCGCGTCGTTCCTGCACCGCCATCTCGTCGACCCAGAATTCTACCGCAACGAAAATCTCACACTGAACAATTTTGCACGCGCGCAGGCGCGTTGATCGCGAGGGACCGAGCAAGCCATGAAATTCGGGATCTTCGATCACCTCGAGCAACGCCGCGGCGTGCCGCTCGCCGAGCTTTACGAGGAGCGGCTCAAGCTGATCGAACAGGCTGACCGCGCAGGACTCTATTGCTGGCTGACGGCAGAGCATCATCACTCGCCGCTTTGCATGGCGCCGAACCAGATGGTGTTCTTTGCCGCTGCCGCGGCGCGCACCAGCAATATCAAGCTCGGCTCGCTGGTCTCGGTGCTGCCGCTGCATCACCCGGTCCGCCTGCTCGAAGAGCTCTGCATGATGGACCACATCAGCAAGGGCCGGTTGCAGATCGGGGTCGGCAAGGGTCCGACCGGCTCCGAGTTCGCGATGTGGGGTGGCGATCCGGACGCGCGGCAAGAGGTCTTTGACGAGGCGATGGTCATCCTGCTGCAGGGCATGCAGAGCGAATTCCTTGATTTCAAAGGCAAGCACTTCTCGTTCAGCAATCTCTGGATGGCGGTGCGGCCGTATCAAACACCGCATCCGCCATTCTGGTACGGCGAGAATGCCGCGACGGCCGGCAAGCTGCGCGCCAATGTCGTGTTCCACGGCTCGAACAAGAGCTTGGCTGAGAAGATCAGGACTTACAGGAACGCACTTGCCGCATCGAAACCAGATTGGCGCAACGGCATCTGCCACAATGACGCGCCGGTCTATGGTGCGACGCGGCGGGTGTATCTGGCGCCAACGCTGGAGGAGGCGCGCGAACGCGCCCGGACCAGCTACGAGGTCTATCTCGGCAACTTCCGCAAGCCGGCGACCGACGATTTTGTCGAGGGTGACGTCCGGACGCCGCGCGTGCCGCCGCCGAAATTCGGGCCGACCGCCATTTCGTTCGAACAGGGTCTTGCCGGCAACTCGCTGATCGCGGGAACGCCGTCGATGCTGCGCGATCACCTGCGCGATTACATGCGGACAACCGACGCGAACTACTACGGTCTCTCGTTCCAGTGGGGCGACCTCACGCATCAGGAAGCCAGCCGCTCGATGCAGCTGTTCGCCGATGAGGTCATACCGCTGGCACGTGAGTTGGAATCGACGCAACGGACGGCCGTACCGGCCTAGAGCCTGATGAGGTTAAGTCCGTTCATTCCCGCGAAAGTCTGGCGGAGCAAGTGTTTCGCCATAGAATCCCGGGCCAATCAAGGGAGCTTTAATTGCTTGGCAAAAGCTGGGTCCCCGCTTCCGCGGGGACGAGCGGTGCAGGATACAAGTGACTAGCTGACTGTGCCCGCCTTTCGCGGACGGGTCAGCGGGATCACGTTCGAACCCTTTTCGGCCGCTGCAATGCCGTCCAGCAGCAGCCGCGCCGCGCGGCTCAATTTGTGTTGTGCGCGATAGACGGCGACAACGTCGACCTTTTCGGAAAAAATCTCAGGTGCAACAGGCCGCATCTCGCCCTTATCGATCTGCCGGCGAATGGCGGTTGCCGGCATCACCGAGATGAAGCGCTGCGATTCGACCGCGTTGATCATCTGCACGATCGAATTGGTCTCGATCTGCGGCACCGGCGACGTCAGATCGATCTTCGCAAAACATTCGTCCAGCCATTCCCGGATGAAGCCGCGCGGTGGCAACATCCAGGCGTCGCCGAGCAGGCTGACGAAGTCATCCTTCTTGCGCTGGAAACAGGGATGATTGGACGACGCGACGACCAGCCGGTCATCGTGAAACAGGTGCTTCGTGACCAGCGAAGCGTCGTCATCGAGCAGCGAGGCACTGCAAAGGGCGAACTCAAGCTTCTGCTTCTTGACCAGCTCGACCAGTACGTGCGGGCGTTCCTCGATGATCGTCATCCGCAAGTTGGTCAACTTGGTCAGGACATCCATCGCCGCCAGCGGCAGCATGCTGGTGGTGACGCTGACGCCGAAGGTCACGTGACCCTGCAGATTCTGGCGGAGCCGATCGACATCCTGCCGCGCGGAGCGCTGGGCGCGCGTGATAGCCTGAGCGTGGCCGATCAGCAACTCGCCGAATACGGTGAGCCGCACGCCGCTTGCGGTCCGCTCGAACAGCTCGACACCGAGCTCATGCTCGAGCTTCCTGAGCTGCCGGCTCAGCGCCGGTTGCGTCACGTTGAGCACCGCGCAAGCCTTCGAAATGCTTCCGCACTCCACAATTCGCAAAAAGACTTCGTAAGGAGAACGCATCTGTTTCTTCGCCAGGCAACGATCTTGAAGTTCAAGGGGCCATCACAGCACAAGGCGCATTGCCCCGCCACCTCAGATCTCCGCGCAAAACTGCGCCCGCCATTTGCCCGATAGGGAACGAGCATTGTCTCGTTGCCATTCGACATGAAATCAGAGTCTAATCGCCCCGTTTTGGGGACAATTCGTGCCGATCGCTGCCGCAACATATCTGGATACGCTCAATTCGGACCAGCGTCGCGCGGTCGAGCACGGCATTGGGCCGGACGGCCATATCGGGCCGCCGCTTCTGGTGATCGCCGGCGCCGGCTCGGGCAAGACCAACACGCTCGCCCACCGGGTTGCCCATTTGATCGTTCATGGCGCCGATCCACGCCGTATCCTGCTGATGACGTTCTCGCGGCGGGCCGCGGCCGAGATGGCGAGACGCGTCGAGCTGATCGCGCGCAAGACGATCGGCAGCGATAGCGGCCCTGTCAGGGATACGTTGGCCTGGGCCGGAACATTCCACGGCATCGGCTCGCGCCTGCTGCGCGAATACGCCGAGCAGATCGGATTGAACCCCGCCTTCACGATCCATGATCGGGAAGACTCGGCGGACCTGCTGAACCTGATCCGCCACGAGCGCGGACTGTCCAAAACGAAAAGTCGCTTTCCCGCCAAGCGGACGTGTCTTGCGATCTATTCGCGCTGCGTGAACGCGGAGAGCGAGCTGCAAGAGGTGCTGGAGCGGTCCTTCCCGTGGTGCTCGGCATGGACGGCCGAACTGAAAGACCTGTTCGCCGCATATGTCGAGGCCAAGCAGAACCAGAACGTGCTGGATTACGACGATCTGCTGCTGTACTGGGCGCAGATGATGTCGGACACGACGCTCGCGCGCGAGATCGGCGAGCGGTTCGACCATGTGCTGGTGGACGAGTATCAGGACACGAATCGGCTGCAGTCATCGATCCTGCTTGGCCTGAAGCCTGCAGGACACGGACTGACCGTGGTGGGCGACGATGCGCAAGCGATCTACTCGTTTCGCGCCGCGACCGTCAGAAACATCCTGGATTTCCCCGCGCAGTTTGATCCCAACGCGGAAATCGTCACGCTCGACCGCAACTACCGGTCGACCCAACCGGTTCTGGAAGCCGCGAACGCCGTCATCGGGCTGGCCAAAGAACGGTTCACGAAGAACCTCTGGACCGACAGAACTTCGAGCAGGTCACCGCAGCTGGTGTCAGTGCGCGACGAGGCCGACCAGGCTCGCTATATCGTCGAGCGCGTCCTCGAGAACAGGGAAGAAGGCGCAGCTCTCAAAGCTCAGGCAGTGCTGTTCCGCGCGTCGCACCACAGTGGTCCGCTCGAAATCGAGCTGACGCGACGTAATATTCCGTTCGTGAAATTCGGCGGATTGAAATTCCTCGACGCCGCGCACGTCAAGGACGTGCTCGGCTTGCTGCGATTCGTGGAAAATCCGCGCGACCGCGTCGCGGGCTTTCGCACGCTACATCTGGTGCCCGGCGTCGGGCCGACATCGGCGCAGCGCGTGCTGGATCGCATCGCCGAGGCAGAAAGCCCGGTCGATGCTCTCTGCAGTGCGCCGACACCGCCGCGCGCCGGCGATGACTGGAAGGAGTTCGTGCGGACCATCGAGCATCTGCAGACGTCGGACTGGCCGAGCGACATCGAACGTATCAGGCTGTGGTACGAGCCGCATCTCGAGCGCATCCACGAGGATGCCGAGATGCGCCGCGCTGACCTGATCCAGCTCGAGCAGATTGCGGGTGGATATCCCTCGCGCGAGCGTTTCCTGACCGAGCTGACGCTCGATCCGCCCGATGCCGTCAGCGACCAGGCCGGCGTCCCGCTGCTCGACGAGGATTACCTGATCCTGTCGACGATCCACTCGGCGAAGGGCCAGGAGTGGCGATCGGTCTTCGTGCTGAACATCGTCGACGGCTGCATTCCGTCCGACCTCGGCGTCGGAACGACGGCTGAGCTGGAGGAGGAACGGCGGCTACTCTATGTCGCGATGACCCGCGCCAGGGACGACTTGCACCTGATTGTGCCCCAGCGCTTCTTTGTTCACGGCCAGAATGCGCTGGGCGATCGACACGTCTATGCGGCCCGCACCCGGTTCATCCCTGAATCCCTCGTCCGCCTGTTCGAGCGGTCGAGCTGGCCTGTCGCGTCGAGCGATCCAGCGGCGGGGAACGCGAGCCGGGGCCCACGCATTGACATTCGCGCGCGCATGCGCGGTATGTGGCGCTGAAATTTCCGATCCATCAAACGCTGCGATGTGCAAATGACGTCCGAACGTGCTCGGGCCGGAGCCACGGCAACGCCACCAGTTGCAGAAAAACGCCCACGAAAGTTTTCGGTCCACGGGGTGGCGCTGACCGACGACTACGCCTGGCTCAAGGACGAGAACTGGCAGCAGGTCCTGCGCGACCCGTCCGTGCTCGCCGCCGACATCCGGCGCCACCTCGAGGCCGAAAATACCTATAGCGAGGCTGTGCTTGCCGGCACGCAAAGCCTGCAAAAGCAGCTCGTCGCTGAAATGAGAGCACGCATCAAGGAGGATGATTCGACAGTACCAAGTCCTGATGGGCCGTTTGAGTACCTGACAAAGTACCGGGAGGGCGGTCAGCACGAGTTGATCGGACGCCAGGCGCGAGAGGGCTCTGAAGTACACATTATCCTTGATGGTGATGCGCTGGCCGCGACGTCCAAGTATTTCAACTTCGGCGGCGCAGAGCATTCACCCGATCACAAGCTTCAGGCCTGGAGTGCCGATCTGCGCGGCTCCGAGTATTTCTCGATTCGTGTTCGCTCATGGAACGATAGCCAGGACGCGGCCGATTTGATCGAGCAAACCGATGGCTCGATGGTCTGGACCGCGGATTCAGGTGCGTTCCTTTATGTCCGGCTCGACGAAAATCACCGCCCGCTGCAGGTCTTTCGCCACCGGCTGGGCACGTCACAAGCCGACGACGTGCTGATCTATCAGGAGCAGGACATCGGCTGGTTCACACACATCCACCGGAGCGCCAGCGGCCGCCATTGCGTCATTGCGGGCGGCGATCATGAAACCTCCGAGTGCCGGCTGATCGATCTGTTCGATCCGGACACCAAGCCACGTCTGGTGGCGGCCCGCGAGACCGGAATCCGCTATTCGGTCGAGGATCGCGGCGACGAACTCTTCGTCCTGACCAACGCGGATTCGGCGATCGACTACAAGATTGCCGTTGCGCCCCTGGACTCGTCCGCGCGCGCCAATTGGCGCGATCTCGTTCCCTATCGCGAAGGCATTTACGTCATCAGTCTGAGCCTGTTTCAGAACTATCTGGTCCGAATGGAGCGATCGAACGCGCTGCCGTCGATCGTCATTCGCGATCTGAGGGATGGCGTCGAACATGCCATTGCGTTCGATGAGGCCGCGTATTCGCTCGGCACCATCGACGGCTATGAGTTCGACACGACGACGCTGCGTTTCTCCTATTCGTCGATGACGACGCCGACCGAGATCTACGATTACGATATGGCGAGCCGGGAGCGAAAGCTGCGCAAGCGGCAGGAGATCCCGTCCGGCCACGATCCCGCGCGCTACGTGACCTCGCGTATATTAGCGATCGCGAAGGATGGTTCAGAGATTCCGGTCTCGCTGCTCCACCTGAAAGATCTTCCGCGTGATGGAAGCGCGCCGCTGCTGCTGTACGGTTACGGCGCCTACGGGATTTCGATGCCCGCAGCTTTCTCGGCGAACCGGCTTTCGCTGGTCGACCGTGGATTCGTTTACGCCATCGCGCATGTGAGGGGCGGCGCCGACAAGGGCTGGGGCTGGTATCTCGCCGGAAAGCGTGAACACAAGACAAACACGTTCGGCGACTTCGCGGCTGCCGCGCAAAAACTGATCGATACCGGATTTACCTGCGCAGGACGTATCGTCGCGCATGGCGGCAGCGCCGGCGGCATGTTGATGGGCGCGGTCGCGAACCGGGCGGGAGAGTTATTCGCAGGGATCGTTGCCGAGGTGCCTTTTGTCGATGTCCTCAACACGATGCTGGACGACACGTTGCCACTGACGCCGCCGGAGTGGCCGGAATGGGGCAACCCGATCACCGATGAAGCGGCGTTCCGCAACATCCTATCTTATTCGCCGTATGAGAACGTGGCCGCAAAGCACTACCCCGCGATCCTTGCGATGGCCGGCCTGACCGACCCGAGGGTGACCTATTGGGAGCCGGCGAAATGGATCGCGCGGCTGCGCGGCGACGATGACCTCAGGCGGACCGGTGCTGCTGCGAACCAACATGGGCGCCGGACACGGCGGATCGTCCGGCCGATTCAATCGGCTGGACGAGGTCGCGATCGCCTACACGTTTGCGCTTTGGGCTACCGGCCTCGTTCGAAGCTAACTAGCGCGATCATCGCTCGCCGCCGACCCACGGGTCATATCGCTTCGGTTCCGCACCAGTCCGCAATCACGCCGGCGATCACCTTGGTCACCCGGCGGATGCTGTCGAGCTCAACGCCTTCATCGAAGGCGTGGCTGCCGGTACCTGTTGCGCCATAGGACAGGCTCGGGATGTCGTAGTAGCGGCCATAGAAGCGGCAGTCCGTGACGGCTGGCAGGATCAATTCCTCGGCCTCGTTGCCGGTGATGCGCTTGTGGGACGCGCGCACGGCAGCCTCGAACGCACTGCCCGGCTCGAGCACATAAGGATCAGCCTGAAAACCGTTCCAGATAATCTCCGGCGCGTTGTCGGCTAGAAACGGATCCTGGCGTGCAGCGGCGATCACCACGCCGGCGAGTTCCTCGCGAAACGCGGCCAGCGACATGCCAGGCAGCACGCCGATGCGGCAATCAACCTCGCACCACGCCGGCGTCGAGCTCGCCCAGTCACCACCAGCAATCTTGCCCGGGTTGAACTTGATCGGGTTGGGGATCCGGCTGAACCATGGATCCTGCTTCACGCGATCATTGAGCTCGCGGGTATGGCCGCGCAGCGCCTCGATCAAACCGAACGCGGACAGAATGGCATTGGTGCCGCGCTCGCTCTCGCCGACATGCGCGGGCCGGCCGGATATCCGCAAGCGAAACCACATGACGCCGATGGTCGCGCGCAAAATTCGGCCGGCGGTCGGCTCCGGAATCAGGCAGGCGTCGGCGCGGTAGCCGCGCGCCAGCGTGGAGAGCGCCCCGTTACCGGTGCTCTCCTCTTCCGTCACCGTCTGCACGTAGACGTCAGCTGCAGGCCGCAAACCGATGCTGCGCAGCGCGTCGAGGGCGAACACCATGGCGCAAACGCCGGACTTCATATCATTGGCGCCGCGCCCCATCATACGGCCATCCTTGACCACAGCCGCAAAGGGAGGCTCGGCCCAGCTTGCGAGCGGCCCGGTCGGCACGACGTCGACGTGTCCCTGCAAAATCAAACTCTTCCCCTTCGGAGCGCGCGACCGCAGACTCGCCACGACCTGAACGGCGCGCGAATAATCGGTATCCATCACCGGCGAAAAGCCAGCCAAGTGGCTCATCGCCACATCGGCGAGCGTGTAGCGATCGACCGACCAGCCGCGTGCAGAAAATTCGCGCGCGATCCAGTCCTGGCACGGTGCTTCCTCGCCGCGCAGGCTCGGAAAGCGCACGAGCGTGGCAAGCCAGTCGACTTGCCGCGCAAAATTGTCGTCGACGGCTGCGTCAAGGCGAGTGGGGAGATCGCTTGATGTCATCATCGGTCGGCTTCCAGACTAGATTATTGGATTCCGCTGCCGCGGTCGCAGCTAGGCCAAGGTTCGAACATGTTCGTCTTGCGATGCGGCTGAACTCGCACGTCTCGCCGCCGCTGGCATTCGCTCAGCGAGGCGTGCGGCATCGATGAGCATCCCTTCAATCAAGTCGCGCACCGGAATAATGTCGTGGATCATGCCGGCGATCTGTCCGGCTGCCGACTGGTGCCGGTCATCCTTGCTTTCCTCGTAGCGCGAGCCACGAACGATACGTTTCAGCTCGGTGATTTCCGCGTCATCGGCCCCTCGCGCGAGCGCCGCCTCGTAGGCGACGATCTCGGGCGTCTTGATGCAGCGTACCGTGGCACCGGTCATTGCCCTGGTGACAATGGTATCGGTCTCGCGCATGGAAAGAAGCTGATCGCGGCCCCACTCGTTGAGATCGGATTCGGAGGTCGCCATGAAACGCGTGCCCATTTGAATGCCGACGGCACCCAATGCGCACGCGGCTAGAAAGCCGCGTGCGTCTCCGATGCCGCCGGCGGCGAGCACCGGGATTCTCACGGCATCGACGACTTGCGGCACCAGCGGCAGCGTCGAGATGGTGCCGACGTGGCCGCCGGCCTCCGATCCGGAGGCGACGACGGCATCGACACCCTCAGCCTCCATGCGCCGCGCGTGCTCGACGGTCGGCACGACGGACACGACCTTGATGCCTGCGGCCTTCAGTTGGCGGACCACATCCTGCCCTGGATCAGCACGTCCTGTCGTGACAATCGGCACATCAAGCTCGATGCAGGTTGCCGTGCAGCGTTCGGTGATGCCGCGGCCGAGCGGCATGATGTTGACGCCGAACGGCTTGCCCGTCAGTGCGCGCACCGCGGCGATATCAGCTCTGAGTTTCTGGTCGGTGCCGCCGAATGTCGGCAGCACGCCAAGGCCGCCGGCTTCGCTCACGGCCGCGACCAGCGCGACACCACCGCCGCCCTGCATCGCGCCTTGCAGGATCGGATAGCGAATGTTCAGGAGATCACAAATGACGGTGTGGAACATGGCCCGGCAATCTTCTCGCAATTATTTCGCCTTCGTGCCGGTGATACGGCTGAGCGCGCCGGCGATGAATTCGTGGACACCGACATCCTTGAAGCCGGCGTCGCGGAAGTAGCCGATGACGTCGGCCTCGGAGTGAGCGAGGCCAAGCAAATCGACCACGGCCTGGCCCAGACCCCAGTAGGCCGGCCCCCACGGGCCGGTGCGTTCATTGTTCGTGGTCTCGCCGATCAGATGCATCTCGCCACCCGGCAACAGCGCATCGTGAGCCTTCTTGATCACCGCAGCAATCATCTCGCGGCTGTACATCGGCAGATTGGACGCCATGATCGCGACGTCACAATCAGTCGGAAACGCATCGCTCGTAAAATTGCACGGCCGCGCTTCGACGCGGTCGCTCACGCCATTCTCGGCGATGAAGTCGCGCGCGACCTCGCACACGACAGGCAAGTCCAGCACGACAGCGCGGATGGCGGGATGCGCTTTCGCAGCGGCGATGCAGTAGGCACCCGAGCCACCGCCGATATCCATGATGCGCTGGCGCTTCGCAAGATCGATCTGGCGCACGAAGCGCCGCCCCGCCCCCATGCCGATCGAGTAAGTCGCATTGTGATAGCGCCGGGCGTCGGCCACCGTAAAAGTCTCGATCGAGCCCATCACCTTCAGCGCCTTGACGCGGAGATGATCGCTCAGGCGGCCCCACTCGTTCCATTGCGGCTTGGTGAAGGTAATCCACGGCCCCATGTAGCCGGGTTCGCCTTCGACCAAAAAGCGTTCGACATCGGGCGCGTTGCTGTGGCGGCCTCCGGATTTTTCCAATAGACCTGCGGCGCATAGCATCACCATCAACCGTTCGGCATTGGTTGGATGAATGTCGACGGCCTTGGCGACCTCCTCGTAAGTCCCGGCGCCCTTGCTGATCGCCGTGAACACGCCGATCTCGACCGCCGCCATCAGCGCCGCCGACTGGCCGTAGGATTGCGCGACATTTTGCAGGCGAACGGTGGTGACGGGGGCTTCGCTCGGCTTCGACATGATGCGGCCTGTTGTGAGCTGTGCTTTCTGATTTGCCAGTGGGCCTAGTCGAGCTTGAAGCGCTGGCGCCGGACGAACGTACCAAAATCCTGTCGCTCAGGTGTGGAGACCTGACGCGCCTTGTCTTCGGACCAGCCGTAGAGCTCTGGCTTGCCGAACCGCTCGACCTCGCGCCATTCGCTTTCCGGAATACCGAAACGCGCATTGCGGCGACGATCGTAGCCGTCGATCTCGGCGACGAAATTCGTATCGTCGTAGCGATCGACATGCACCGTCAGCGCCATCGGCAGGCGCATGGAGACGAAACCTTCGCGTGACGGCCAGCCGAGGCAGAGTCCGGCGACCGGAAACACCCAGTCGGGCAACGCCAGCAATTCGCCGATCCGCGCGGCATGATTGCGGATCACGCTGATCGGACAGGCGCCAAGGCCGACCGCGCCCGCCGCGCGAATGAGGTTTTGCAACACCAGGGCGGCATCCGTCGTTGCATTGAAGAACGCGTCGAGATGATCGTTCGCAAACGGAATCTTGCGCAGCTCGCAGATACGGCGGATCCGGCGCGAGTCGCCGCACACCACCAGGAACCGCGGCGCCTGGGCGACCCACGGCATCGCCGGCAGCAGTGCTGCGATCGCCTGGCGAGTTGCGGCGCTCTCGACGCGAATGACCGCGACCTGTTGCAGGTCCGATTTCGCCGGTGCCGACAGGCCGGCGGCCAGCACCTGCTGCATCAGGTCTTCGGAGACCGGCTGTTCAGTATAACGCCGATGGGTACGATGACTGAGGATCGACGCCAGCTCGCCCTCGGCCGGGGCATCACGCCCTGCCTCACTTGGAATCCCGAACCGCTGCTCGATCAGGTCCGCAATCGTCTTCGCCATATTCACCTCCGGCTTTCGTCGCGAACTATGCTCCGCCGCGCGCGGATCGTGCAAGCTCAAGCGGGCTTACGCGCCGGAAGAAAGCCACCGAGGAAGGCCGTCAGGTTGTCGGCCAGCTTTTCGACGATGTAGCCGCCTTCCTGCACGAGGAGCGTCGGTGCGCCGAACGCACCGATCCGCGCGCCGATGTCGCGAAAGCCTTCGGCGGTGACCGCGAGATTTGCAGTGGGATCACCGACGTGAGCATCAAAGCCGAGCGAAATAAGCAGCACGGACGCGCCGAAGCGCTTGATGGCCGAGAGCCCCTTGTCGATTGCCGCAACGAATCCGTCGTTACCAGTCCCGGCCGGCAGCGGAAGATTGAGATTGCAGCCGAGACCACGGCCGGCGCCGGTCTCATCGGGATAGCCCGCATACCAGGGATAGAGCTCGCGCGGATCGCCGTGCACGGAGCAAAAGAAGACGTCGTCACGCTCGTAAAGGATTGCCTGCGTGCCGTTGCCATGGTGCACGTCGACATCCAGGATCGCCGGCTTCGCGCCGCCCGCCACCAGCGTCTGCGCCGCAATCGCCGCGTTGTTCAGGTAACAGAAGCCGCCGGCAAGATCGCCATAGGCGTGGTGTCCGGAGGGCCGGCACAAGGCGTAGGCTTCGCGCGCGCCGCCGAGGATGCGCTTCGCGCCTTCTACTGCCACGTGGGCCGACGATTTCGAGGCCTGCCAGGTGCCCGCCAGCACCGGCACCCCGACGCCGGAGAGATAGTAGCCCGCGAGCCCGACGATGTTGTCCGGCCGCCGCTGCAAATGACGCACCGCGTACGCGCCGGGCCGCACAGCAGGCCCGGCCATCGCGGTCGACTGCCAGCGCGCAAACGAGGTCTCGAGAAAATCGAGGTAACCTCGATCGTGGATCGCAGCGATTGGCGCGAGGCCATGGTCGGGTGCTGGTTCGGTCGGGAGCCCCAGCTTCTTCACCGCACCGAGCAGTTGCTCCGCCCTCGCCGCGCGATCGTAGAACGGGCGTCCGTCAGGCAGCGGCGCCATCGAGGCCGGATCATGCAAGGCGTGGTTGCTGGTGGTGATGACGATCATGGAGGGCACTCGAGATACAAAGCCGGCCTGAACGGTTGTAGATGAAGCTTGCCCGTCACCACCCATCCACGCAAGGCCGCCGCTTGCCTTCGCGCACCGGCGTCGGCGGCAGTGAGCGCAGCCCTGCCACGATCCAGCGGCGTGTCTCAGCCGGGTCGATCACCTCGTCGACGTTGAACAGGCTGCCGGCGTTCAGCGCCTTGCCCTTCTCGTAGAGGTTCGCGACCATGCGCTCGTAGGCCGCAAGACGCTCGGCCGGATCTTCGATCGCCGCAAGCTCGCGGCGGCGGCCGAGCTTGACCTGCCCTTCCAGGCCCATGCCACCAAACTCGCCGGTTGGCCATGCCACACCGAACATGCCGACCCGCATGGAGCCGCCGGTCATGGCCAGCTTGCCCAGGCCATAGGACTTGCGGGTCATCACGAAAAACACCGGAATCTCGAGATTGGCGCCGATCAGATAGGTGCGGCAGCAATGGCGGACCAGCGCGGTCTTCTCCGCTTCCGGGCCGACCATGTTGCCCGGATTGTCGTTCAGCGACAGCAGCGGGACGTCGTGGGCGTCGCACAGCTGCATGAAGCGTGCGGCCTTGTCGGCAGCGCTGCTATCGATCGCACCGCCAAGATGCATCGGATTGTTGGCGATGACGCCGATCGGGCGGCCCTCGATGCGGATGAACGCCGTGATCATGCCGTGACCAAAGCCGCGGCGGATTTCCAGCACGAAGTCATCGTCTGCAAGCGTGTCGATGACCTGCCGCATGTCGTAGCCGCGCAACCGGTTCTCCGGAACAATGTGACGGAGCTTGCGCTGATCGGGACACGACCAGTTTTCCGTCCGTCCCTGGAAATAGGACAGATACTTGCGTGCGACCTTCACCGCTTCGGCCTCGTCCTTGACCAGGACATCGACCACGCCATTCGGCACCTGCACCGACATCGGCCCGACTTCCTCGGGACGATAGACGCCGAGGCCGCCGCCTTCGATCATCGCCGGTCCGGCCATGCCGATGGTCGTGCCTTCGGTCGCAATGATGACGTCGCAGCAGCCGAGCAGCACGGCGTTGCCGGCAAAGCAGCGGCCCGATGCAATACCCACCAGCGGCACGAGGCCGGAGAGACGCGGCAACCGATAGAACGTATCGCTGAACGACACGATGTTGTCGCTGTCGCTGCCGCGGCCGCCACCGCCCTCGCAGAAGATGACGACCGGCAGCCGCCAGCGCTCGGCGAGTTCGAACATGCGGTCCTGCTTGTGATGGCCCATCTGGCCCTGCGTGCCGGCCATGACGGTATAGTCATAAGAGACGACGATGGAGCGGCTCTTCTCTTCCGGAAAACGATCGCCGTTGATCTGCGCGAGGCCCATGATGAGTCCGTCGGCCGGAGACTCCTCGATCAGCTGCTCCATCGGCACACTGCGCCGGCGCGCCGACAAGACGAGCGAACCGTACTCGACAAAGCTGCCGGCATCGCAAACGTCATTGATATTTTCGCGCGCCGTGCGTTGGCCGGTGGCACGCCGTCGCGCCATCGCTTTCGGCCTGTTCTCATCGAGGCCGCGCGCGCGGCGATCGAGAACCTCCTTCAGGTCGGGGCGAATGTGGTCGAGATCGATGGTTTGTTCCTGGCGCGCACCGCCGCCGAGCTCCGCCTGCTCTTCGATAAACACCAGCGGAGTGTTCTCGAACACGGTGTCGCCTGCGGCAACCGTGAAGACCCGGACGATACCCGCCGTCGTGGCGCTGACGGCGTGCTGCATCTTCATTGCTTCCAGCACGAGCACTTCCTGCCCGGCGAGTACGGTCGCGCCCTCTTCCACCGTCAGCGAGACGATGGTGCCTTGCATCGGTGCGCGCAGCGGCACAGTGCCGGCCGGCCCCGACGCCTCTTCGGCTGCGTCAGTTTCCTGCTGAGCAGGCGCGTCACTCCGGCCATAGTTGACAATGCCCAGAGGATCGGTGGTTTCGAGCTTGGCGCCGGCTCTCCGATTGGCCGCTGCCGCCTGAGGCTCGAAGTAACGCGCCGCATCCGGCTGGGCGGCAACGAGCTCGGCCGCGTGTTCGTCGATGAACCGGGTGTGGCCTTCGCCGGCCAGCACGCGAGGGTCACGCAACAACGCGCGCAGGAACGGAATGTTGGTCGGCACGCCCGACACGCGGAATTCGGAGAGCGCGCGCTCAGCCTTGGCAGCAGCGTCTGCGAAGTTTTGCGTGTTCACATGCGTGATGACTTTTGCCAGCAGCGAGTCGAACCGCGGATTGGTGCGGTAGCCGGAATAGCCGTAACCGTCGACCCGCACGCCGCGACCGCTCGGCGGCTCATAAACGTTGATGACGCCGCCCGAGCCGCGGACCGAGCCGTTGGGCTGCATCGTCTCAAGATTGACGCGGGCCTGGATTGCGATGCCTGCCGGCGCGGGAATGTCCTGCTGCAGCAGCTTCAGGTCGGCAAGAGTTGCACCCGACGCGACCTCAAGCTGAGCCTTGACCAGGTCGACGCCTGTCACTTCCTCGGTGACGGTGTGCTCGACCTGCAAACGCGCATTGGCCTCGATGAAGGCGATCGGGGCGTCGTCAGAGGCATCGGTGGAATCGACCAGGAACTCGAAGGTTCCGGCCCCCAGATACCCGGACGCTGCAGCCAGGCGCACGGCGGCGTTCAATAGCCGCTGCCGGACGGCGGGCCGCAGGAACGGCGCCGGCGCAATCTCGAGGATCTTCTGGCGCTCGCGCTGGATGCTGCAATCGCGCTCCCACAGGTGCGTAACGGCGCCGGTGCCGTCGCCGACAACCTGGACCTCGATGTGCCAGGGGCGGGGAAACAGCTTCTCGACATAGACATCGGCGTTGCCGAACGATTGCAGGGCTTCGGAGCGGCAGCGCTCCATCGTCGTTGCGAGTTGGTCCGGATCGGTCACCACCCGCATACCGCGGCCGCCGCCGCCGGCCAGCGCCTTCACCATGATCGCCGCATGCGGCCCGAGCAGTGTCATGAAGGCGCGTGCCTGCTCGACGGTCGTTGGGCCCGATGTTCCAGGCGTCACCGGCACTTCGTGTTCCTCGGCAAAGCGACGCGCCTGCGCCTTGTCGCCGAACTGGACCAGAGTTTCGGGGCGCGGTCCGACGAAGGTTAACCCGGCCTCATGGCACAGCGACGCAAAGCTGGCGTTCTCGCTGAGGAAGCCGTACCCGGGATGAATTGCGTCGCAGCCCGTCTCGCGCGCGGCGGCGACGATCGCGGCCCCGTCAAGATAGGCGGCGGCGCCAGCGCCCGCGATCTCGACGACGCTGTCGGACATTCGCGTGTGCAACGATAGCGCATCGTCGCGCGAGTGAACCGCAACCGTGCCGATCCCCATCTCGGAGGCGGCGCGCGCAACGCGGATCGCGATCTCACCACGATTGGCGATGAGCAGTCTCTTGATTGGCTTTCGCATGATGCTGGCACTCTCGAACTGAAATCAAAGTCTGAAACAGGCAGCAAACCGTCCATCGAACATCTTCAATTCCGGCACGGTCGTTCGACACTCTTCCACAGCAATGGGACAGCGCGGATGAAATCGGCAGCCGGGCGGCGGATTTGCCGGATCGCCGATTTCTCCCCGGGGGGTGCTGTCTGAACGTTTCGGGCCGAGCGACGGAACTGCCGCAATCAAGGCCTTTGTGTAGGGATGCGCAGGTTGCGTGATGACCCGGGCCGCTTCGCCATGCTCGACAATGCGGCCAAGGTAGAGCACTGCGATCTCGTCTGCGATCTGTGCAACGGCCCCCATGTCGTGGGAGACGAAAAGATAAGTCAGCCCCTCTTCGCGGCGCAGCTGATCGAGCAGCAATAGAATTTCATTTCGAACGCTGACATCGAGCGCCGACACCGGCTCATCGAGCACGATCATCTTGGGTTCTGACGCCAGTGCGCGGGCAATGGTGACACGCTGGCGCTGCCCGCCCGACAGCTGCGATGGCCTGCGCTCGGCAAGATCGCCACGCAGGCCGACGCGTGCAAGCAGGACGAGCGCGCCCTCCTTCAGTTCGGCGGCACCAGCTGATCTCCGAGCGATCCGCGGCTCGATGACGCTGCGCCAGACCGGCCAGCGCGGGTCCAGTGCCGACGTGGAGTCCTGAAACACGATCTGGACGCCGGCCGTTCCGGCCGCGGCCGCCGGATTGGCTGCGCCCGACAGTGCTGAGCCCGCGAACGCTATCGATCCGCTGGTCACCGGCCCAAGGCCACAGATCGCGCGCGCGATCGTCGACTTGCCCGACCCGGACTCGCCGATCAGCGCCAGCACACGCCCCGGCTCGATATCGAACGATACGCCAGCGACCGCACGAACCGACTTGCGGACGCCAACGCGGTAGTCGACGATGAGATCGTCGATCCGCAGCACCGGCGCAACCGTTGTCGAAGCATCGGTGATGGTCATGCCGGATTGCTTTCGGGCAAATGTCCGGCGCGCCAGCAGCGAACCAAGTGCCCCGACTCGATCTCGCGCAATTCCTGCCGCTGCTCGCAGCCGGCAATCGCGAATGAACACCGCGTCTGAAACCGGCAGCCCTGCGGCCACACGCCGGGTGACGGCGGTACGCCGGGAATTCCGCCGCGCACCTTGCCGACATCGTCCAGGTGGGCCGCGCAGCGCAGCAGGCCCTGCATATAAGGATGCAGCGGCCTGCGCAGCAAAGCGACGGTTGCGCCGGTCTCGACGATTTCACCGGCATAGACCACCGCCACGCGATCGCAGATTTCGGAGACGAGGCCGAGATCGTGGCTGATGAACAACAAGCCGACACCGGTATCGCGCACGAGTTGCTGCAACAGCTTCACGATCTCGGCCTGGATCGTCACGTCGAGCGCCGTGGTCGGCTCGTCGGCAATGACGAGGCGTGCGCCTGCGGCCAGCGCCATCGCGATCATGACGCGCTGGCACATGCCGCCGGAGAGCTGGTGTGGGTAAAACGCCATCCGGCTGTCCGGATCGGGAATGCCGACCTTGCGCAGGAGATCGATGGCACGGCGGTGCGCGTCCGCCTTGCCGACCTTGGCGTGGGCGCGAATGGCGGCGACGATCTGCGATCCGATGGTGAACACGGGATTTAAGGCTGCGACCGGCTCCTGGAAGATCATGCTGATCTTACCGCCGCGCACCTCCCGCATGTCGGCTTCGGACAGCCTGGTCAGGTCGCGCCCTTCGAACACAACGCTGCCGGTTGCGCTGATGCCTTCGCCGAGCAGGCGGATCGTCGCAAGCGCCGTGATGCTCTTGCCGCTGCCGCTTTCGCCGACAAGTCCAAAGATTTCGCCGCGGGTGACGCTAAAGGAGACGCCATCGACCAGCGTGACGCTCGCGCGCTGGCGCCGATGCACGACCTGCAAGTCCGCGACCACGAGCAGCGTCTCGGATGACGCCGCGCGTTGCGACTCGCCTGTCCTGGCCCGCGATATGGTCTCGACGGGCATTATGAATCCGGCACCGAGCGAACGGTGCCTGCCCGCTCGAGCGCCTCGACTTCGGCATCAGATGCGGCCGAGGATGTTCTTCAGCACATAGTGATTGTGCTCGCCGAGACACGGCGCGGCGCGGCGATGCTTTACAGGCGTCTTCTCGAAGCGGTACGGCAGACCCTGATGCAAGTGTCGGCCCGCCTCGGGGTGATCGAGCGGGATCGAGAACTCTCTCGCATTCAGGTAATCGCAGCTCAGCGCGTCGTTGGCCTTGTACACGGCCGCTGCCGGCACGCCGGCATCCTGCAAGAGCTTTGCGGCCTGATGCTTGTCGTGCTGTCGCGTCCAAGCGGTAATCGGCTCGGCGAGTTCATCCTGATGCTTGACGCGCTCGGCCGTCGTCGCGAAGCGCGGATCGCTCGCCATCTCGCGTTTGCCGATCACGCCGCACAACGCGGCCCACTCAGCGTCGCTCGTCACATCGATCGCAACCCACTCGTCGTGACCGATTGCAGTGAACACATCGTGCGGAGCTCTATCCGGCAGCCTGTTGCCGTTGACGGGCGGGTTCTTGCCGGTCTCGACAGCGCAAAGCAGGATTTCGCCGATCAATTGCATCGCGGCTTCGACCTGCGGAACCTCGACGTGCTGAGCTTCGCCCGTATGCTGCCGATGCAACAGTGCGGTCAGCATCGCCGCCGAGCCATGAAACGCGCCGATCGGATCGAGATAGGCGGGTCCGGTCGAGACCGGACGGCCGTCGCCATATCCCACCGTCGCGCACATGCCGGCGACCTGCTCCATGGTCGGGCCCAGCGCGGTCCAGCCTTTCATCACGCCGGAATTGCCGTAGGCCGGCATCTCGACGACGCAAAGGCCCGGGTTGATCGACCACAGTTCCTCGTTGCCGAAACCGAGCCGCTGCAACATGCCGGGCGTGAAGTTGGTGATCAGACCATCGGCCTTTGCGATCAAATCCCGAAAAGTATCCTTGCCGCCAGGCGCCTTCAGGTCGAGCGACAGCGACAGCTTGTCGGTATTCTGCGAATTGAACAGAGAGGCTCGGTTATACCGTCGCTCGCCGATCTGGTGCTTCGGATAGCGCTGCAGCAGCGGCAGCGCCGTGTAGGAGCGCCAGGAATCGAGGTTGTTGGC
The DNA here is from genome assembly GCA_963763485.1 of uncultured Alphaproteobacteria bacterium. Classification (GTDB taxonomy): domain Bacteria; phylum Pseudomonadota; class Alphaproteobacteria; order Rhizobiales; family Xanthobacteraceae; genus CAWCKS01. The sequence goes on from CAVXOW010000008.1 coordinate 364,934, forward strand.
CGGCTCGATATGGACGACCTCGGCACCGAGGCAGGCCAGGATGCGCCCGGACATGGGACCGGCCCAAGCGGTCGTCAACTCGACAACGCGGAACCCCGATAGCGGCAGGCCCGTCGACGCTTCAGGAAAGGTCTGTGCCGCGGGCGAAAGGTTGGGTCGATCCAGCATCAGCGTGCTCCCGCTGTTTGTGATTCACCGAGCGCCGGTGCCGGCGTCGGGACGCGGCGCGGTGTACGGCTCATCCGGAACTGCGGCCCGAGCGCCAGCCGTCGACCCGCAGATGTTTCCATCGTGTACCAGAAGTCCCGGACTTTCAGATGCTCGGCCTCGGGACCAAGCTGGTTGGGCTGGAAGCAGCACGCCGCGACCACGCGCTTGGCCTGAAGCGCCTTGACGATGTCGGCACCGACGCCATCGGCGACCTTCTTCTGCACCTCGGCGACAAACTGCTGGAAGTTGGCCTTGCGGTCCGCGTCCGCGGCAAAGCGCGGATCGGTGATCATCTCGGGCATGCCGAGAATTCTCGCAGACTACTGGAAAATGGTTGGCGCGGATCCAGATCGCGATCCAGCCGTCGCGGCATTTGACCTCGATCAGCGGCTGCCCGCGCATGCCGCGCTCTTCGAACGAGCCGTTGTAGCTGTACTGCAAGGTGAACGGATAGGTCATCGATGCCGCGACATGAGCGATGTCGATCGCGACATCCTGGGCAACGCCAGTGCGCTCGCGAACCATCAGCGCCGAGAGGACGGAGCTGTAAGCCGCAACGCCCGCGCAGTACGATGCGCGATTGCCGACGCCGTAAAGCGGCTCGCGATCATGGCGGCCGTTGTGGATCATCATGCCCGACATTGCCTGATAGATCATCTCGGTGCCGCGCCAGTGGCTTTTTGGCGTGCCTTCGCCGAACGGGCTCACGGTAGCAATGATGAGTTTTGGATTGGCGGCGCGCAACGATGAGCGGTCAAAGCCGGCCGGGACGACAGCGACGTCGGAGGCCTTGGCGAGATTGTTCAACAACGACCGTCCTTCCGCCGACGCTTGATCCACGACGACGGAGTTCTTGCCGACATTGAGGTGTTCGAACAGGAATGACTCCGCATTGCCCTGTTCGCGGAACGGCCCCATTGCCCTCGTCACTGACCCTCGCGGTGGTTCGACCAGCGTGACGTCGGCGCCGTAGTCGGCCAGCATCCGGCAGCAGAACTGCCCGGCAATGCTCTCGCTGAGATCAAGCGCCCTGACGAAGCCAAGGGCACCAGGCGAACGCACTCCATCCTGATCTGATGTCATAGCTTCCTCTTCGCGGCGCGCTTGCTGTTATTTCTTGTTATCGACGAAATAGATCGAGGTCGGATCCGGCTTGCCTTGCGCATTCGGAAGCTCGCCGGCGATCGCCTTGCTGTAGACCGAGATGTTCGGGCGGAAGAACAACGGCAGGTGGGGCACCTGCTCGACCCACAGCTTGTCGAGCTGGGCGAACAGCGGCTTCTGCTCGGCCGTGGTGTAAGTCGCTGCGATCTTGTCCAAGAGCTCGTCGATGCCGGAATATTTGGTGTGGGCGCCGTTGTATTGGCCGCTGGAGCCGGAGTTTTGCAGGAAGGTCAGGAACGGATGCGGCCGACCGGAGAACCCGATCTGCAGCAGCGGAAAGTCGTGCTTCACAGCGGCAGCCTGCAAGCAGGCGCTGGGAGTCATCATGGTGACGTCGAGCGTGAAACCGGCGGGCTTCATCTGCTCGCGCTCGATGTCGATGATATCCGCGCCGTAACCGGTGGACGGGCTGCCGCAGATCTTCAGGGTCAGCCCATCAGGATAGCCAGCCTCGGCCAGCAGCTGCTTGGCCTTTGCCGGGTCATACTTGATCGCATTCGCCCACTCCGGCGTCGACGCGAAGCTCGACGGCGGCACGGGAAGCGAGGTCGCGCCTTCACCACCGCCTTCCCCGATGACGGCGTCGCGCAGCACGGCGCGGTCGAGCGACATCGCAAGCGCCTGCCTGACCTTCAGGTTGTCCAGCGGCGGGCCGTTGTAGAGCGCGATTTCATAATAGGCGAGTGTTGGCTCACTCTCGACACGGATACGCGGATTTGCCTTGAGCACCGACAGATTCTTTGGATCGAGCGCGAAGGCATAGTCGACCTGTCCCGTCAGCGCTGCGCTGACGAGCGACGTCGGGTTCGGGATAAACTTGAAGTTGATCCCGTTCAGCTTGATGCGATCGGCGTCCCAATAGCCAGGGAATTTCTCGATCTCCATCGCCTGACCGGCAGTCCACTTCTTGACCTGGAACGGGCCGGCGCCGACCGGCGCGCGCTCAAAGTCCTTGCCCATCTTCTTCAGCGCCGTGGCCGAGATGATCATGCCGGCGCGATCGGCGAGGATGGCGGTGATCGGCGAATACGGCTGCGCCAGCGTCAATGACACCGTGAGCGGATCAACCACGTCGATCGACTTGACGATATCGAGGTCCTTGACCCGCCCATCGTCCTTGAAATGAACCAGGCTCGCCTTCACGGCTTCCGCGTCGAGCGGAGTGCCGTCCTGGAATTTCAGATTGGGTCGCAGCTTGAACTTGAAGACGGTCTTGTCTTCGCCGACGAACTCCCAGCTTTCGGCAAGACCCGGCATCGGCTCCAGCGTCTTGGGATCGAACCGCAGGATGCGCTCGAACAGGCTGTAGAGATAAGGGTAGTCGGTTCCGGCAACGCCCTGCCCGGGATCGAGCGTGAAGGGTTCTGAGGCGATGCCGACCGTCAGCACATTATTCTTGGCGTCGGCATTCGCGGCGCCAACCGGTACGACGACCGCGAGCCCGATGGCCATAGCCAGTTTTGCCGCCTGTTCGATCGTCCCGCGCATCATGTCCTCCCGTTTTTCATTGTGATTATCGGAGCAGAGCTTCTCACATCATGGACCGGTCAGCCGGTCCCGCAACTCGTCGCCGATCCGGTATAGCGCGAGCACGGTGACCGCGACCACGATTCCCGGCGCAAAGGTGGCCTGCGGACTGACGATGATGTACGGAAAGCTCTCGGCAAAGGCGCTGCCCCAGCTCGGAAACGGCGGCTGCAGACCGACGCCGAGGAACCCCAAGCCCACCTGGGCAAGCAGCGACAGACCCATCAGCAAGGTCAGCTGCACGATCACCGGCGCCGCCGCATTCGGCAAAACGTGACGCCACATCCGGTAGGAGCCAGACAATCCGTACATCCTGGTTACCACGACAAAGTCACGGTTGCGAACCGCCATGACGCCGGAGCGAACCACACGCGCCACGACCGGCGAGTAGACGAGCCCGATCGCGACCATGCTCATGCGCAGGCTCGGCCCGAAAATCGCGGTCAGCACGAGTGCGAGGACAAGCCCTGGAAACACCAGCATCGCATCGGCAATGCGCATGAGAACAAGGTCTACCAGACCTCCGACATAGCCAGCGGACAGGCCCCACGGCACGCCGACAAGGGCGGCGATCCCGACGGCAATGAGAACTCCTGTCAGCGCCGGCCGCGTGCCGATCATCAACCGACTGAGCACGTCGCGGCCGAGATTGTCGGTGCCGAGCCAGTGCGCCGCGCTCGGCGGCGCAAAGGGATGGCGCAGATCCTGTGCGATCGGGTCGTAAGGGACGATCAACGGACCGAAGATCAGGATGACGACCAGCAGCACGACAAATGCGAGTGCAATGTAGAAGTCGAGGCGCGGCATGCTCAACTCCTGCTCCGCGGATCGAGCGCGCCGCAGGCAATGTCCACCAGCATATTGATGATGATGACCGCAACCGTCAGCACGAGTGCAACGCCCTGGACTGTCGGGTAATCCTTCTGCAGAACGCCGGTGACAAGCATCGCGCCAAGACCCGGGATGACGAACACCTGTTCGACCAGTACGGCGCCGCCGAGCAAGGCTCCGGCGATGATGCCGCTGATCGTGACAACTGGCACCAGCGCGTTCTTCAGCGCGAATTTGAGGTAGATCGCCGCTGGCGCGAGGCCCAGCGAGCGTGCGGTCCGGATATAAGGCGAGTCGAGCGCCTGGATCATGCCGCTTCGCGTGAAGCGCGTCACGACCGCGGCAGCGCCGGAGCTCAGCGTCAGAACCGGCATCAGCATCGAGGCGACGTGATCCTGCCAGCCCGCGGACCACGGCTCGAGGCCGGTCGCCGGCAGCCAGGCGAGCTTGATGGCAAACAGATTGATCGCGACCATCGCCATCCAGAACTCGGGGATCGCAAGAGCGACGCCCGATAGCGTTGTGATGGCGTTGTCGACAGCGCTACGTCGATAGATTGCCGATGCCGTGCCAAGCGGCAACCCCACCAGCAGCGCGACGAACAGGGCCGCCAGCGCCAGTTCCAGCGTGTGGGGAAAGCGATCGGCGATGTCCTGGCCGATCTGCCGGTTGTCGAGCAAGGCGCGGCCGAAATCGCCGTGCAGGACTCCGTTCAACCAGCTCAGATACTGCTCATACAACGGCCGATCGAGGCCGAGCTGTACCCGGATACGTTCGATCGTCTGCGGGGATGCATCCTCGCCGGCGATCGTTTCGGCTGCGCCGCCGGGAATGATCTGCACCATGGCAAAGATCAAAATGCTGCCGAACAGGGCAGTTGGCAGCAACAACAGCAGGCGTCGGAAGATCAGGCGCAGCATTCAAGGCCGACAACAATCAGCATCAGAAGGACAATCTTCTCCGGGCAAAGCTAGCAGCGATCCGCGCCAAGGGCGATCCAGACGCTCTTTGCATGGGTTTGTGCAGAAATAGCGGATTGCAGTCGTGCTTTCGAGTTCATACTGGGATGCCTTGAAGGACCTAATCGCTGGCCGGACCTTACCGCTGGCCAGACTTTATCGTTGACCAGACCTGATCGCTGACCAGACCTGGCGCGCTGCGCCGCAACAGATGTTCATATGCCACCCACGAAGCTGCAACTATCGCAAGAACTTATTGTCGACCCGGAACTGACGCAGCTGTTTCTGGCCATCGTTCAATCGGGGAACATCGCGGCGGGAGCCAAGGCGCTCGGCATTTCGCCGTCCTATGCCAGCCGCAAGATCCTGTTGCTGGAGAAGGTCGTCAATGCGCGGCTGTTCACGCGCACCACGCGGGCGTTGATGTTGACCAAGGCCGGCGAGGCCTATCTCACCTACGCCCGCGACGTCAGCAATCGCGGCAACATCCTGCGCGACGAACTGGCTGCGCTGCAGGATGAGCCGGCCGGCCTCGTGCGGCTGGCGTGCCAGATCTATTCCGGGCACAACTACCTGAAATCGTCGATCGCGCGGTTTCGCGAGAGCTACCCCGATATTCGCTTTCAGGTGAAGGTTTGCGACCATCCCGCCGAGCAGATCGCGCAAGGCTATGATCTCGCCATCGACTCCGGTCCGATCCCGCCGGGAAATTTCATCGGCCGCAAGATCCAGGAATACCACCGCGTTCTCTGCGCGGCGCCAAAACTGATCGAAAAGAACTTCCTTCCCAAGACGCTGAAGGATCTCGACCGTCTGCCGTGCCTTAGCAATTCCCTCAGTCACCCGAACCTCTGGCACTTTGTCGACGAGAGCGGGCGCCGCGTCAGCTACTCGATCACTCCGGTCATCGAGATCAACTCGCTATCGTTGCTTCGCGAACTGGCCATTCAGGGTGCGGGCGTCATCTATATCGGCGAGCACATCGTGCGCGAGGACATCGCGGCCAAGCGTCTGGTGCGGCTGCTGCCGAATTATATCGGCACCGATGCCAAGGGTGAGAGCTTCACGATCCGACTGATCTTTCCCGAGCGACAAATTCCGCTGCGCGCAAAACTGTTCGCACAGCATCTCGAGGAAGACGTCCAACGAACCAATGCAGAAACGTCCCCTGCCTCACGCAGGCGAAGCTAGACTTGCGAATTCACTGCTCGGGTCAGGCCAGAGCTTTGAGGCGCGGGAGCAATCTCATCGCATTGCGAGTTCGGATCATGTCCTTTTCGTCCTCCGAAAACCCGGCAAAGCCATCGAATGCCCTGATGTGCGGGGCGATCGTCGCCTCGGGCATGTAGGGATAGTCGTAGCCGACGACCAACCGATCCGCCGCCACAAATTCCTTCAGGATCGCCAGGTTGGTCTTGTGGCCCATTGCGGTCAAATCATAATGGACCGATCGAAGCTGCTGCATCGCGTTTGCGATCGAGATCGATCCACCGCGCCCGGGAAACCTTGCAACGGATCCGGTTATTCGGGTTGCCAGGAAGGGCACGGTGCCCCCGCCATGCGGCACGACGAAGTTAAGTCTGGTGAAGCGGCCGAGCGCGCCGGAGCGCAGCAAGTTTGTCAGCATTCGCGTGCTGTCGAACGGGAATTCCAGAATGGGCGATGGCAGGCCAAGCCCGATGCTGTCGAAGGCCACCGGTTGCGCGGGATGAATGAATATGGTCGCTCCCCGGTCGTTGAGTTTTTCAAGAACCGGATCGAACAGAGGATCGCCGAGATATCTGCCCTCATAGCTCGAGAACAGGCCGACCCCATCGAATTCCTCGCTCGTCGAAAGCGAAATCGATTTCCTTCAAGGCAGCGTCGACATCGGGCAGCGGAAGGGCTGCCAGATTGGCGAAGCGCCGCGGATGGGCTTTTACAATCGAAGCAAGCTCTTCGTTCATTTGCCGGCAGAGGCGGCGGTTGTCTTCGATCGGGAGAAACTGGGTGCCGGGCGAACTGACCGACAACACGCTCGCCGCGATCTCGTGCTTGTCCATGCACCGAATGGTGTCGGCGACGCTCCAGTCAGGCACCGGATACCCATCTGCAACCAGCGCTGCATCAGCATTCACAAAGCCTGCCGCACGTAGCGCCCTCGTGTAAGCCTCGGGAATAATGTGGGCGTGAAAGTCGATCGTTTGCCTTGCCATTTCTCGAATGTCTCCGCTGCGCCGGCCATTGGACACATATCCTGGCCATCGTGCAAATTGATCTGAGGTCAATGGCGGCTGACAAGAAGCCTGGCGGCATGCTCGCCTGCAAGCCGGCCGAAGACGGTTGCTGTCAATAGTCCATTTCCGGACAGGTACCCGCGAGCCGAGTTGCCAGACACTCCGACTGCGGCACCACCGGCGGCAAACAGGTTCGGGAATCGAGTTCCATCAGGACGCATGACCTGTGTCTCGGGTGTGATCATCAAGCCACCCTGCGTGTGAAAAAGGGCACCGGTGATCTTGATGACGAGATAGGGAGGCTTCAATTCGGATTGCGCTTGAAATGCACGGCCAAAGCGATCCTGACTTCGCGACTGCCTGGCCTGCGCAACATGCTCAAGTTCGGCGGCTAAGGCAGCTGAGGGGATATTCACGAGAGCGGCGAGCTCCTCAATCGTATTCGCCGTCAATAGGGCGCCGGCCTTTTCAGCGTCCCGAAAATCCGGAAACTGCCGCGCGATGTCCGCGATCCGCTCGTCGAATATCTCATAGGCGATGCCATCGGGCTGCCGCATCACCTCGGCAGCCTGCTCGGAATAGCCGAGGGATTCGTTGCTGAAACGCCGGCCCTCGCGATTCACCTGAATTCCGCCTTCGCTGATGCAGGCCCAGGTAATCAGCGCATTGTGCGGCGTGGCGACGGAGCCGTGTCCCTGGTAGGCCGACAGGCAACGAATGTCGGCACCGAGTTGCTGGCCCCACACGATGCGTCACCCTGGTTACCGACATGGCCGAAATAAATCGCTTCGGCGATTTCGGGAATGTAACGCTCCACGAGCTGCCGGTTGCCGCCAAAGCCATTGCAGGCGAGGATCAAAACGTCGCAGCCAATCAACTCCTCAACCCCGCCGCGTTCGCAAGCAATCCCGGCGATTTTTCCGTCGGCTTCGGCAAACAGCGTGGTCACAACCGCATTTGTGAGAATCGGAATGTCTGCCTGCTCCGCAGCGGCCCGCAGCCGATCAATCAATTCGGCGCCACTGCGCGTCGGCAGCCCATGCATCCGGAAAGCGGAATGGCCGGGATAGTTGAAGTTGTCGATCACCTCGAACGGAAAGCCGTAGCGATCGGCGAGCCACTCGACCGTTGGAGCAACGCCTTCGCTGACCGCTCGCACCAGCACAGGATCAGCCTCACCATGCGCTTTGGTCTGAATATCCATGGCGAACAATTCCGCGCTGTCTTCGATTCGCTTCGCGCGCTGGAATCGCGTTCCCGCCGCCGGGATCAATCCGGCCGAAAGCGCGGTTGATCCCGCCGGCAGCTTGTCGCGCTCGACGACAACGACGGGAACACCAGCCTCCGCCGCGCGTAAAGCCGCGCACAGCCCGGCGGCGCCGGCGCCGACGATCACGACGCCAGCGCTTTCAAAGCGTCGGCCTTCAGCCGGCTCGATCGTCGGCAACGCGCTCATGCCGCCAAGTCTTCGGAGGCTTTCGCAATGCTCGAAATCGCAGCGACCGGGCGCAAGCCTTCGATCGCGGCGCGATGCGCTTCGGCGGAAAACGCTGCGCAACCGTCTTCCAGGACCGAGATTTCAAACTCGCGAACATGCGCATCGCGCACGGTCGAGGCCACACCGCCGTTGGTGACAATTCCACCGACATAGATGTGTTCGATCGCCATCTTGCGCAGAATCCACTCGAGGCGGGTCATATAGAAGGCCGAATAGGCAAGCTTCTCGACCGTGAAATCGGCGGGCGCGAGCTCGTCGACGAGCTGCTGGCCCCACGAGCCGGGAGCGAAATCGCCCTTCCCGAGGAAAGGCCGCAGTGTCTTCAGATGCGGCGAGATGATTGGTTCGCCGCCCCGACCCGGCACGAGCGTAAACAACGTCGCAATCAAGATGCCGCCGCGGCTTCGTACAAGGTCGGCCAGCGGCTTCAGCTTCGCCGGCAGCGCCCCAATCGCGGCATTGCCTTGTCCGGCGCGTCCATAGGCGCCTTCGGCGTCGATAAAATCATTCTGCAAATCGACCAGCAGCAACGCCGTGTTCTTCATGGCAGCCTCTCGAGGATGACGTTTCCAAGCTGATCCACGCGACCCTGCAGCCCGGGCTCGACAACGATCGTGGCATCGGGCTGTTCGAGAATTGCCGGCGCCGTGATGACGGCACCCGCCGGCAAGTCACGCCGCGACCAGATCGCGACGTCGCGCCAGGCGTCACCAAACCAGACATGGCGGGTGCCGCGTGAAGCTTTTTCGAGCGAATTGTCACTTGCCGGAGTGAATACCGAGATGTCGAACGGCGGCCGCTTGCCGATGGCTGCGGTGCGCAGGGAAACGACGCGGACCGGAATTGCGCCGAGCAATCGGCTGAACGAGGTCGAATAGGCCTTCTCAAATGCCAACTGAACAATCTCGCGGCTGATACCGGTTCCGCTCTCATCGAGCCGCACTGGAAGCGGTACGGACACGGTGTGCGTTTGACCGAGATAGTGCATATCGAGCTCGTAAATGACCTCGATGTTAGTAACCGAAACTCCAGTCTCCTCGACGACACTTTGCGCTGCACGACCCGCATCGATCATGCGCCGGTCAAGCGCTCCGACGTCGAGGTCCTCCAGCAGATAATTCAACGTCTGCACCTGATCGTGCCTGATGTCGGCAATGACGCAGCCGAACGCAGAGGTCACCCCCGGGAACGGTGGCACGATCGCGCAGCGAAGACCGACATCGCGGACCAGCGCGCCAGCATGCAGCGCCCCGCCACCGCCGAACGGCATCGCGGCGAATTTCGCCGGATCGTGGCCGCGTTCGATCGAGACCAGCCTGATCGCACCGGCCATGCGGGCGTCGGCAACGCGAATAATGGCTTGCGCGGCCGCCATGACATCGAGCCCCAGCGGCTCGCCGACGCTTGCCAGAATGGCTTTTCGCGCAGCGTCAACATCGAGCTTTTCGAGCTTACCGCCGATCGGCCGTGCGGCATTGATCCGCCCAAGCACGACATGCGCATCCGTTAGTGTCGGACGATCGTTGCCCTGGCCGTAGCACACAGGCCCCGGGATTGAACCCGCGCTCTCCGGGCCGACCTGCAGCAAACCGCCACGATCGACTGAGGCGATCGAACCGCCGCCAGCACCGATCGTCGTGATCTCGATCATCGGCGTGCGCACGACGAGCCCGAAATCGACCGTCGTCTGCGCCGACAGCGACGCCTTGCCACCGGCGATCACCGAGACGTCGAACGACGTGCCGCCGAGATCGCAGGTGATCACATCCTCATGGCCCGCAGCAGACGCAATCGCCGCCGCCGCAATCACGCCGGCCGCAGGTCCTGACAGCGCAGTGCGCACTGGCAGCCGCCGCGCGGTTGCCGTCGACATGATGCCACCGTTGGATTGCACGATCTGGAACTGGCCGGAGAATCCTCCCTCCGCGAGGGCCTGCTCGAGACGCGCGAGATAGGCGCCTACTACTGGCTGAAGGTAGGCGTTCAACGCCGTGGTCGAAGAACGTTCGAACTCGCGGATCTCCGGCAACACCTGATGCGACGCGCAGATGTGCTGGTTCGGCCAGACTTCCGTTGCGGCAGCGAGCGCTTGCTGCTCATTGGTGGCGTTCGCATAGGCGTTGATGAAGATGATGGCCAGCGCCTGCGCGCCCCGGCGATGAAGTTCTGTTGCGGCAGCACGCACTGCATGCGTATTGACGGTTGTATGAATCGTGCCGTCGGCGAGCGTGCGTTCGTCGACCTCGAGACGAAGATCGCGGTCGGCGATCGGGACAAAATCGCCCCACAGGCCCCAGGTCCGCCGGCGATCGCGGCGACGCATTTCCAGCACGTCGCGAAACCCGCGGGTCGTGATCACACCGATCCGCGGCCCGCGCCGTTCGAGCAACGTGTTGGTTCCGACCGTCGTGCCGTGAACGATCGAGCCGATGCCGCGGACACCGCCGAGAGCGGCCAAGCCATTCATGAAGCCCGACGCTTCATTGCCACGCTCCGACGGGACCTTCTCCGTTCGAAAGGCTCGGCTTTCTTCGTCGAAGAAAAACAAGTCGGTGAAGGTGCCGCCGACGTCGACGCCGGCAAGCGTACGTCGCGCCATCAGCCGCTCCTCCGAAGATCGGAGGTGACCTGCTCGTCGACAGTTCCGTCAACGCGAAGCGCGACGCCGTAGTCGCGCCGCGCACTCTCGGCCGACACATATCCGAGGCGAACATCGCGCGCGACCAGACCCGCGTCGCGCTGCAGCGGATCGCCAAAGCCGCCGCCCCCCGGCGACTCCAGCCGGACAATGCCGTCACGCGTGATCTTCACGTCGGTGGTCTTGGTGAGGAGTGGGACCTGATGCTCACCGCTGCTATCTCGATAGATGAAGCGATTGAGTGCGGCTGATTTGCCGCCGTTGACGCCAAAGGGCGGGAACTTGCCGCGCTCACCGAGCAGGAAGACGTCGGTGTCGCCGTCGGACAATGGTGCGATCTCGTAGATCGCGCCCAGCCCGCCGCGATGCCTGCCCGGACCGCCGGAGTCGGGACGCAGCGCCCATTGCGTGAAGCGGATCGGGTATAACGACTCCAGAATCTCCAGCGGCGGGATCGTGGCGGTCGAAATCGGGTTGTTGCCATGATTGAGGCCGTCTGTTTCGGGATTGCCGCCGAGCCCACCCCCGAAGAAGCAGAACATGACCCAGCGCTGTCCGTTGCCGCGCCACCCAGCCAGCGACAGCGCATTGATTGTCGCAAACGGACTGCCGCTGGCCCGCTCCGGCGCGGCTTTTGAAAAGGCCCCGAACACCACGTCGATCACGCGGAGAATCGTTTCGGTATAACCGCCGACCGGCTTAGGCGCGGATACGCCGAGCAATGTCGAATCCGGGATCACGAAATCGACCGGTGCCAGACAACCGGCGTTGGCGGGCACGTCGACGAACAGATGCTTTAGCGCAACATAGCAACAAGCGACCGCCGTCGAGCGCGAGATGTTAAGTGGGCCGTCGCAAGGCGGCGCCGATCGCGAAAAATCGAGCTTCATGCGATCGCCGGCAATGGTCAGATCGAGCGCAATGCGCAAGGGCTTGTCAGTGATGCCATCATTGTCGAGAAAGTCGTCGTAGGAATAGACGCCATCCGGAAGCGCGCTGATGTTGGCGCGCATCAGCGCCTCGGCGCGTTCAGTCAGCGCGACAAGCGCTGCCCGGATCGTGTCGTCGCCATATTCATCGAGCAGCGCGTGAAAGCGCTTCTCGCCGAGATCGAGCGCGTTAAGCTGCCCGTTCAAGTCGCCCCAGTTCGACTGCGGGACGCGCGAGTTGGCGGCAAGGATGTCGACGACATCCTGCTGCAGGCGGCCATCACGCACGATCTTGACCGGGGGCACGCGAAATCCTTCCTGAAAGGACTCGGTCGCCCGCGCGTTGAAATTGCCGGGCACGTTGCCACCGACGTCGAGCCAGTGTCCAACCGAGGCAAGCCACGCGAACACCTTGCCGTCGCGGAGCAACGGTCTCACGAGACGAAAGTCGTTGAGATGCGTACCGCCGTCATAAGGATCGTTGAAGATATAAGTGTCACCCGATGCCGGTGCGCCATCAAGGCGAACCTTGTCGATCACTGCTTTCACCGCAAACGCCATGGCGCCGACGAAGATCGGCAGGCCCGACGTTCCCTGGACCAGCGTCGCGCCGGTCTCGGCGTGATAGAGACCATGGCAGGCGTCGTGCGCCTCGGCGATGATCGGATTAAACGCGGACCGATAGAGCGTGACATCCATTTCATCGGCGATCTGAACAAGCCGCCCGTTGAGAACGGCAAGCGTGACTGGATCCAGCACCTTCGTCATACGCTCCCCTTCTTCGAACGTGGCGCATCTCCCTCCGGCGCATAGCGCTGGCCGCGTTCGAGCATCTCAGGGGTCCCCAATAGCTCGTTCAGTTCGGCAAAGTTGAACATGCGCGGACGGAACGGCTCGGTACTCCGATGGGTCGCCAGGCTGGCATAGTAATCGACGGCCGTCCGCGCTAACGCGCGAACGATGCCGCCGGGGAAAATCGCGAGCGAAAATCCAAGCTGTTCGAGATCATCAGCCGGAAGGCTTGGCGTCTTGCCGCCCTCGACCAGATTGACCATCAGCGGAACCGACCCGCCGATCGCCCCCGTTATATGAGCGAGTTGCTCCTTCGCCGTCGGCGCTTCGATGAACAGCATATCGGCGCCCGCATCACGGTAGCGCGCTGCGCGATCAAGTGCGGAAGCGAGCCCTTCGACAGCCACAGCATCGGTGCGAGCAACAATCAGTGTCCGTTCGGAATGTCGCGCGTCGACGGCGGCTTTGATCTTCCCGACCATTTCGCCGGTGCTGACGATCGTCTTGTCTTCGAGGTGGCCGCAACGCTTGGGAAAGCTCTGATCCTCGAGCTGGATGGCGTTCGCGCCGGCCCGCTCAAACGAGCGCACCGTGCGCTGCACGTTCAGCGCGTTACCGTAGCCGGTGTCCGCATCGACAATCAGATTTGCTCCAACGCGGTCACGGATCAAAGCAAGCGTGTCGACCACCTCGCTGACACTGACAAGTCCGATGTCGGGGCGCCCAAGCCGGGTGTAGGCGATGCCGCCGCCGGTCACATAGAGCGTCGTAAAGCCCGCCTTCTCGGCGATCATTGCCGTCAGCGGATCGTAGACGCCGGGCGCGATCACGATCGGCTTGCGTCGCAGGCGTTCGCGCAGATTTTCGGTCTTGGTCATGTCTCACATTCCCAGATAGGCTCGCTTGAGGCCAGCATTGTCGCGCAGCTCCGATGCTGCGCCCGAGAGAACGATCTCGCCCTGCTCGAGGACGTAGGCCCTTGCGGCGACCGCGAGGCTCTGCACCACATTCTGCTCGACAAGCAGAATTGCGAGGCCGTCCGCGTGAATGCGCGCAATCAGCGCGAAGAGATCCTCAACAAGGCGTGGCGACAATCCGAGCGAGGGTTCGTCGAGGATCAGCAATCTCGGCTCAGCCATCAGGCCGCGTCCGATCGCCAGCATCTGCTGTTCGCCACCCGACAGCGTTCCGGCACTCTGGCTGCGTCGCTCGGCAAGACGCGGAAATGTCGAAAACACTCGCTCGCGGTTCTGAGCGCGTCGCGCGGTGGCGCGGCGATAGCTGCCCAGATCGAGATTTTCCAGAACCGTCATGTTTGGAAAAATCTTCCTGCCCTCGGGAACATGGATCAAGCCGAGTTCGACGATCTCGGCTGGTTTGGCATGGTCGATCGGTCGGCCCTCGAGCAGGATCGATCCGGCTCGTGGCCGCAATAGCCCGGAGACCATCCGGTTAAGCGTCGACTTTCCGGCGCCATTGGAGCCGAGCAGCGCAACGATTTCGCCGCGCGCGATCGTCAGATCGATGTCGCGCAGCACCTCGGTGCGGCCGTAACCCGCGCAAACGCCCCGGATATCGAGAAGGTAGGTGGCGGTCATTTCGAGCGCGAGACCCCGCCGTACTGGACGGCCGCGCCCTCTCCAAGATAAGCCTCGATCACCTGTGCGTTGCCGACGACGCTTTCCGGTGCGCCCGACGCGATGATCTTGCCTTCGGCGAGCACGTGAATGTGGTCGGATAGATGCATCACGGCCTGCATGACATGTTCGATCAACAGGATCGTGGTGCCTTGCCCGCGAATCTCACGAATAGCGGGCAACAGATCCCGCACCTCCGACGGGTTGAGCCCCGCCATGACTTCATCGAGCAGCAACAGGCGCGGCGACGTCGCCAGCGCGCGTGCAAGCTCAAGGCGTTTCCTGGCCCCGACGGTCAGGGTTCCCGCCGACTGATCGAGAAGACTGCTCAGCCCGAGCCGCTGGGCGATCTTCTCGGCGGAATCGAACGCGGCCACGCGATCGCGGTGCCGAAGATACGCGCCGATCGCAATGTTCTCGCGCACGGTGAGACCGACGAACGGCTGGACGATCTGAAACGTGCGCGCGAGGCCCTGGCGCGCCAGCTCATGTGGCGCCATGCCAGTGATATCCCGACCGGCGAAATAGACGTGACCTTGAGTGGGCTTCTGGAAGCCAGAGATGATGGAAAACAGCGTCGTCTTTCCGGCGCCGTTTGGTCCGATGAGAGCAGTAATGCTTCCTGCCTCGACATCGAACGATGCAGAGTCGACTGCGCGCAGGCCGCCAAACTGTTGCGAAATCTGCTCGACCTTGAGGAGCGGCTCATCCACGGTTTGCCCTCCCCACAACAGCATTGGAGTCGCTGGATCGGGCGCCGGCAGCAAGTGTCGTAGCAAGACCGACAATTCCGCGCGGCGCAAAGGCCACGACGCCGACCAGCACCGCACCATAGATCGCAAGATCGATCCCGGGCGCATCGCCGGCGACAAGCTTGGCGGCTTCTCCCAGCAGGCGCACAACCAGCGCTCCGGCAAGGGGACCGAAGACGGTGCCGCCGCCGCCGACGATCGGCCCCAGCAGCGCCTCGACGGAGATCCACGAGCCGAACGCGATTGTCAAATCCACGAACAGGAAATACTGCGCGTAGAAGCACCCTGCAGCAGCCGTGATGGCCGCCGAGAGCATCATTGCCCGCAGCTTGATCGAAACGACGTCGACACCAAGCGCACGGGCGCTGTCTTCGTTCTCGCGGATCGCCACGAGCCAGGCACCAAATCGCGTTTGCTCCAGCCGTGCCGAGATAAGCAATGAAATGAACACCAGAAAGAGAATAATCCAATAGAACACCGCCCGGCTTTGGAACTGGAACGCCTCAGGTCGCATATCCAGCTTGATCAACGTTCCAACGCCTGCGCCGGTAATCGGCGCCACGCTTGCGACGATCCTGAGCACCTCCGCGAAGGCCAACGTGACTAGCGCGAAGTAGGAGTCCTTGAGTCCCGAGCGAAACGCCAGGAATCCGATCGCCGCACCAACGAGTGCGCCCGCGGCGATACCGGCAACGAACCCGGCCCAGGCATTCACACCATATCGGACCTGCAGGATCGCGGTGACGTACGCGCCCGCGCCAAAGAAGGCGGCGTGTCCGAACGAATATTGCCCGCCGTAACCGCCAAGGATGTTCCAGCCCTGGCCGGCCAGCGCGATGATCAACGCAAAGACCAGGAAATTGAGCATGACATTCGAAACGCCCAGCAACGGCAAGCATGCGAACGCGGCCGAAATGCACAAGATGGCCAGCGGCGTCTTCATGCCCGCGCTCCGAACAGTCCGGTCGGCCGAACAAGCAATATAAGAATAAAGACCAGAAAGATCCCGAGCTGTCCCAGCGATTCACCGAAGAAAAGCCCGCCGAGGCTTTCGATCACACCGATCAGGATTCCACCGACCAAAGCGCCAGTGATCGAGCCCATGCCGCCAAGCACGACGATGGTAAAGGCGACCAGCACGAAACCTCGACCGACATTGGGATTGACATAAAAGGTCGGAATCAACAGGCAAGCGGCGATTGCGAGGCATGCGGTGCCCAATCCGAAGGTCACCGCATAGATATGGGCGACGTCGATGCCCGCGAGCTGCGCGCCCAATTGCTCTCTTGCCACGGCCCGGATCGCCTTTCCGGTGTCTGTCATTCGCATGAAAGCCCAGAGCACAAGCGTGAGCGCAATCACCGCACCAAAGCCGACCACCCGCGAGACGCCGAGCAGCGCGACGCCGACATCGATGACATTGAAACCGGCCGGCACGTCGATCGTGCGGGTGTCGGCATGAAAGGCATAAAGCGCCAGGTTCTCGATCACGATCGCGAGCCCGAGCGTGACCAGAAGGACGCTCCGCTCATCCCCATGCGAGGCCGGCCCGATCACGAATCGCTGCAGTAAATATCCGAATACGAAAAACAGCGGCGCGATCCCGAACACCGAAATGTAGGGATCAATCCCGAGAACCTTGAACGCGAAATAGACCGCAAACAGCGCCGCAGTCAGCAGCGCGCCGTGCGCGAAATTGATGATGTGCAGCACGCCGTAAATCAGGGTCAACCCCAGCGCGATCAGCGCATAAACGGCGCCCGTCAGGACGCCGTTCATGATTGCGGGGATCAGAATGGCAGGCGAAAACATTCGGGCCAACTCCAAACCAGCGAATATCTCGTCCGAATGTTGTGAGGCCTGCTCCCTACGCCGGCATCGGGAACACCGGCTTGGCACTTGCAAACGCCGCCGGGAAAATCACCTGGATGTCGTTGTTGAGCACCTGAGTGTTGACCGGAGCCGCGCCCTGGTTCTGGCCGTTGACGAATTTCGTCGGCCCATAGGGCATGATGTGATCTGCAAAGGTCGATGATTCGAGCGCCGCGGTGACCTTGGCGTGGTCGAGCGAGCCTGCACGAGCCAAAGCATCAGCCGCCAGGAGCACGCTGCAGTAGTTCAGATAAACTTCGTAGGTGAAGAACTGGCCGGCATCCTCGACCTTCTTCTTCAGTGCGAGAGCCTTCTTGTTGCGCGGATCGAACCAGTGATTGCAGTCCATGATGTATTGGGCGGCTTCCGGGAATTCCTTCACGAACTTGTATGACGAGGCCGCTCCGCCAAGCACGGAATAAATTCCCTTCGGCCGCACCTTCTGCTGCTGCATCGTGCGTGCGAGCAGCACGTACTCGTTGTAGTAGTTTGCCGGAATCACGAGGTCGGGATTCTGCGACTTGATTTTCAATACGACGTTGTTGAAGTCGCGCGTCGGCGTCGGGTGCGGGATCGTCTCGAGAACCTGAAAACCCTTCTGCGGCAGCTGGTCGTTGAGCAATTTTGCGAGACCGGAGCCAAACAGCGAGTCCTCGTTGATGATCATGACCGTCTTGGCCGGCTTGCCTGACTGGTCATTCAGTGTCACGAGATTCTCGATCGCCGTCCTGGCGATCACGCCAAAGCCTGGACCAAAACGGAACGTATTCTTCAAGCCGCGCGTCACGATGTTGTCGGCCACGCCGACATCGACCAGGTACGGCAGGTCATAGCGGGCGGCGGCCTGGCTTGCGGCGAGACAAATCGAACTCGCGTAGCCGCCGACGATCGCGGCGACCCCGGCCGCATTCATCTTCTCGACCTCTGCGGTGCCGCCGTCGGGCGTTGACTGCGCATCGCCAAACACCACGTCGATCTTGCCGAGGCCCTTGATCCCGCCGGCTGCGTTGAGTTCGTCCACGGCGAGCTGCGCGCCGAGCTTGCCCTGCTGACCCGAATAGGACAGTGCACCGGTCACCGGCTGCAGAATGCCGAGTTTGACACCAGCTGCCTGGGCTCGAAGTATCGACGGCGATGCAATCGCCCCGATGCCAACGGCGGCGCCCAGCGCAGACGTCTGCAGAAAGTCGCGACGGTTCAATCCCTGTTTGCGATTACGTGACATCGTTGGCTGCCTTTCTCTGTTAATTAATGAATCCCTTTTGACCTGATCGATCGCGGATGCGCGATGCCGGCCTCCAGCCTCCGCGCTCGGGCGTGCCGGTGCGGATCAAATCGAGCGCGATGCTGTAACGATCGGGCCGATACAGCGCGTGCAGATGCTCGACACCCCTGCCTGTTCTGTCGAAGACAACACGCACCAGTTCGATCAGGGGCGATCCGGTCTTGATGCCGAGGGCCTTGGCAACCGGTGGAGTTGCAAGACCGGCTCCGATGCGCTGGGTCGCATGTTCGACCCTCGCCCCGGCGCGCTCGAGCAGCTTGAGCATCGGCTGGGATGCGAGTTCAGCGCGGGTAAAAGTTCGCCCGATCGCGGCCGGAACATGGGTCGTCAGAAACGAAAAGGGATCGCGCACGATCGAGCGAACACGAACCGAACGTTGCAGTTCGGCTCCATCCTCAAGGCCGAGTGCTCTTGTAATCGGTGTGCTGCCGGCAAGGTAATCAAACGACAGCAGCTTGACGTTCGTACGCCGCCCCATCTCGGCGAGATTTGTCAGGACGCCCGCAATATCGGCAACGATGGGCGCGCTGTTCGGCTCGTAGATCACCCGAGTCCCGGCGCTGGGACGGCGCTCGATGAGCTGTTCCTGCTCGAGCTCGGCGAGAGCCCGGCGCACCGTGACCCGCGAAACACCGTGTGCTGCCGCAAGATCGTTTTCGTTGGGAAGACGTGCACCGTTGGCAAAGACGCCGGTCACGATCCGGTCGCGCAGCACCAGGTAGACCTGCCGAGCCTTCGCTTCCCCGAGTTCGGTCGCCACACCACACTCCACCCGGCTCCGCCTTGCGAAGCCTCCGGCGAAACGCTAGCTTGGTATTAAATAAAATACAATACGCGGAAACGACAACTTGGCTCCGGTCGCAAGCCCCACGGCATCGCGCAAGACGCTGTTCGACAAGTTGTGGTCGGCGCACGAAATCTTGCGGCGCGACAATGGCGATACCCTGCTGTGGGTCGATCGTCTGTACCTGCACGAAGGATCGTTTCACGCCTTCGAGCAGCTGGCGCAACGTAAAACGTCAGTGGCCGAGCCCGGCCTGGTGTTCGGATTTGCCGACCATTACGTCCCGACGCATTCGCGCAACAAGGAAATCGCCAATCCCGAAATTGCGCGGATGGTGCGGACGCTGAACGACAACGCACAGCGGTACGGGTTCAAGCTGTTCGGCTTGCACGATCCTAAACAGGGCATCGTGCACGTTGTCGGTCCGGAGCAGGGCCTCACCCTACCCGGAATGCTGATCGTGTGCGGCGACAGCCACACGTCGACGCACGGCGCGCTGGGGTCCTACGCCTTCGGCATCGGCGCGTCCGAAGTCGCTCACGTGTTGATGACGCAGACGATCTGGCAGAAGAAGCCAGCCACCATGCGCATCAATGTGGAAGGCAAACTCGCTGCAGGCATCGGAGCCAAAGACATCGCGCTCTCGATCATTTCCCGGATCGGTGCAAATGGCGCGCAGGGCCACGCTATCGAATATGCGGGCTCGGCTATCAGGAGCCTTTCGGTGGAGGCGCGGCTCACACTCTGCAACATGTCGATCGAGGCCGGCGCCAGATGCGGCGTGATTGCGCCCGATGAGCGGACGTTTGCCTATGTGAAAGGGCGTCCGTACGCCCCGAGACCTGATCAATTCGACGGCGCAGTCGAGCGTTGGTCGCGCCTCGCGTCGGATCCCGACGCAAGCTTCGATCGCGAACACAAGTTCGCGGCTGATGAGATTGCCCCGATCGTCACCTGGGGGACAAGCCCGGAAGATGCACTGCCGATCGACGCAACAATTCCTGATCCGGCAGGTCACGCAGATGAAGAGCGGGCCAAGTACATCAGCGCGGTGCTCGACTATATGGGCCTCTCCCCCGGTCAGAAGCTGACGGATATCAGCATCGACCAGGTCTTCATCGGCTCATGCACGAATTCGCGGATCGAAGATCTGCGCCTTGCGGCCGCGGTCCTCGCAGGCCGCAAGAGCAAGGTACCGGGCAAGGTCTCGCCGGGTTCATCGACGGTCAAGCGGCAGGCAGAGCAGGAAGGCCTCGATCGCATCTTTCGGGATGCCGGCCTCGAATGGATCGAAATCCGGATGCTCGATGTGTGTCGGCATCAACGGTGATCTCGTGCCATCCGGCAACCGTTGCGCCTCGACCACCAATCGCAATTTCAAGGGGCGGCAGGGACCAGGGGCACGCACGCACATCATGTCACCGGCGATGGTCGCCGCTGCCGCCGTCGCCGGTCATCTTGCGGACGCACGGCTGCTCCTTGCCGGCCAGCCGACCTAGGAGGCGAGAGTGGAAAAATTCACGCGTCTCACTGCGACCGCCTGCCCGCTCAAGGTCGCCAACATCGATACGGACCAGTTGTTGCCGGCGCGGTTTCTCAAAGTGTCCCGCTCGGCCGGACTTGGCAAGTTGCTGTTGCACGATCTGCGACTGGATTCTGACGGCAGCGAACGCTCCGACTTTCCGCTTAATCAGCCCGCGTGGCGCAAAGCGGGCATCGTTGTAGCGGGTGCGAACTTCGGCGGCGGATCATCGCGCGAAGCGGCGGTGTATGCGCTCTGCGATTATGGCATCCGTTGCGTCATCGCGCCGTCGTTCGGCGATATCTTCGCGCAGAACAGCATCAAGAACGGGCTACTGCCCGCCGTCGCGAGCGTGGTCGATGTTGCCGAACTCGCGGCGACGCTCGAACGCCATCCGGAACTTGATGTGACCGTCGATCTGCAAACACAAACCATCGCCTGCGGCAACTACACGTTCAGGTTCTCAATCCCGTCGTCCTGGCGCGATCAATTATTGAATGGCTGGGATGAGATCGATCTGACGCGATCGAATGAAATCAGGATACGGGACTTCAGAGAGCGCCGACGCGCCGCCGAGCCGTGGGCATTCCCCGCGGGCGATACACACGCGACAAGCTGAAGGGCTGGCACGGCAAGAGGAACTCGGTCCCGATCCAGGCAGACAGGACAACGCCGGCGAGCGTCGAGGCGCCGCCGGCGTTGATGTTTAACGGCAGGGAGGAGAGCAACGCTCCTGGCGCCGCACCTTATCGATCGCCGCGATCGTGGTCATGATCGTCCTGATCGAAATCGAACATGTCGAACAGGTCGCCGATCGCCGGCATGTTGACCGGCACGTAGTCATCGTCGTCATGCATGCGCGGATTCGGCAGATTGTCGCGACTGCGGTCGCTCAGCTTGCCGAGATGCCAGTTGCGTTCGACGAACTTCACGAACGAGGAATGCTCGCCATAGACGTGGGTGACGTGGCCAGCTTTCGAGAACGGCGAAACCGCGATCATGGGGATGCGCGGGCCGGTGCCGAAGAAGTCGACCGGCTGAATAAAGCCGGAGTCATAGTAGCCGCCGCCTTCGTCCACCGTGACGAAGATCGCGGTCGACTCCCAGAGTTCCTTGTTGCCCTGGGCGAGGTCGATGATGTTCTTCGTGAACGCCTCGAACAAGTTGAACTTCGACGACGCCGGGTGACCGTCCAGTGCGCCGTCGGGCTTCACGTAGGATACCGCAGGCAGTGTACCGTTCTTGAGGTCGGTGAAGAGGTCAGTTACGTCCCGCATGTGATCCGCACGCATCGCAGGGTAATCGACCTGATACTCGAACGGATTGCAGATGTTGCAATAGATTTCGTCGAGCGGAGCACCGGTTCCGGAAACATTGTAGCTGCCACCATAGTACTTCCAGGAGATATTTTTCGCGCTGAGCAAATCGCCGATGCTGGTCATGGTCACCGGCGGAATGCTGCCCGCGCCGCTCGGCGTCCCCTGTGGAGTCCAGGCGGGGTTGATGTTGACTGCATTGTAGTAGGCGCCCGACGCACACTTCGTCTGCAACGCATATGGCAGCTTGCTCAGGTAGTCGGCGATCGGCTGGATCCCCGGCTGCGTGTTATCCGAGCAATTGAACCACTGCTTGCGAGATTTGTATAGGTTCAGGGTATTCGGTTGAGGATCGGGGTTGTAAATGCTGGTCGCCGGCGGCGTCACCGCATTGCCCTTGCCGTCACTGAAGAACACCTGATCGGCGAAGCCGAGCGGGACGCTGTCGGGTCCGGTACCACCCATAACCGGCTGATGATAATTGTCGCTCATCGTGTAGTGATCGGCGAGGAACTTGAAGTAGGACACATCGCCTTGCTGCATATTGAAGAACGCCATGGTCTGGCCGGTGTCGTGGGGCGTGCCGCCGGGCGGTGTCGAATAGGTCGTGGTGATCGCCGATTGCAGGTCCTGCAGGCATCCGGTCGGATTGCGCCGTGTCACGTGCTCCTTGTCGATGGCGCAGTCCATCTGCTGGTACATCTGGAAGAACTGATGGATGGTATCGCCGGTGTATGCGTCATAAGGCATGTTCGGCCCGGTCATCTGGAACGGACCCGGCGGCAGCGTGTTCACGTTGGTAATGCGCGTGTCCGGACCAACGCTGTTGGGCAGGCCGGTGCCTCCGGTGCCGAACAAAAATTGATCGGCGGCAGGAAGTCCGGGATCGCCACCGGGCAAGCCCAGGATCGCCGCAGCCGGCGGATTTTTAACACCGGCCAGGTCGGGGGCAGGCAGCGTCGTATACAGCGCTTTGTTGGCAGCCCCGGCGCTGATGAAGTATTTTCCACCGTTGGGCGCCGACGTGATCTGGAATTGATGCGCCTTGTCGAAGTTTTCGTTGGGTGATCCGTCCGCTTTGACGATGCGCTCGGACAGCAGGTTGAGGACATGTTCGCCACGCGACTTTGGTTCGTAGGTCGCGAACAGATGATCGAAGCTGCGATTCTCACCGACGATAATGATGACGTGCTTGATCGGCGATGCAGTCTTGATCTGATGGTCTCCATCGTGATCGCGATCGTTGTCGGCGCGCACGCTACTCATACACATGAGCGCTCCCACAGAGACACCAAGCAGCAAATAACTGAGTCTTCGCTTACGCGAGATTTTCATCAGAGCTTCTCCTCTTTTGGAAAGACAAAGGCGGGGCTTTCTGCCTACTCTGCAACGATGACGCGCATTGTTTGTTTGAGTGACACGAGCGCGAAGAAAACATGAATCAGGAACTGTCATCGGATCAGAAGAGAATTGGGAGCAATCTTCCGACCCTCCGGGTCAAGGAAAGAGGATCGCGAATACGCACGAGCCGCCGATGCGTTCGGCATCGGCGGCTCGCGAACCAACTTAGGCTGACACCGGATCGTGGAGGACAGCAGATGAACTCGTCTCCAGCGCCGCCAACTGATCAGCCAACATTCATGGGCAGCTCGTTGTCGGGTTGCTGCAATAGGGAACGTTGGTCCAACTGAACACGCCGGGCTTGCGGGTATCGATGGTGAGACGGAGCCATTCCGCCGGCGCGTTGGTCGAGCCTTGTACCGTGATCCGCGTCAAGTTCGGTACGGACGGGGCATGGTGGATCACGCCAGTCGGGCTCGACGAGTTGGCGAGCGGATGGTCGGCCTCAAACAGATGGGAGTTGCCGTTGAACAGAAGCACCGGCTTGCGAAACTGCAAACTCAGCGCGGCCAGCTGCTGCACGAAGGGTGTGTAAGCACTTAGTCCGTCACCACCAGGTGCGACGGCTGCCGGATCCCACATGTCGGCTTGCGTTGCGACGACCACGGCCTTGGCGTGAGCTTCATCTGCGCGCTTGAAGGCCGCCTGCAGCCAGCGGATATCCGCTGCGGTCCTTTCGGCGACTTCCTGGGCCTGCGCCTCCGGATTCTCGAAGCCGTTGGTCCATGGCACAGTGTCGTTGTTCGAGCCCGGCAAATTCAGCGTGACAAAAACCGTCCTGCCGTCTTCCCACATCACATTCTCAACAAACTGAGCATCGGCGGGAAACGCGCGATCGAAGTACTTCGCCTGGGTCCAGACCTCCCGGGATCGCCCGCCGAGAGTTTTTCCCGGCCTTGCAAAAAACAGTGACCGCACGCTGGAAAGCTCCTTCAGGGGATCTCCACTCTTGAACTGCTTGGTCTTATGACAATCGGTCCACTCATTGTCGCCCGGCGTATAGACCACCGGAAACTTGAACTGCTGAAACTGAAAGTAGATCGATTGATTCCAGCCGGGATTCGAGGTCGGGATTGGTGGCAAGATGCCGGCGCTGGTACAGGCCATACTGCCGGAATGAATGTCGCCGACGTGGATGACCATGCTGACGTCAGGATCGCTGTTGACCGACTTGGTGAGGAGCGCTGCGTTTGACAGCAGCACCTGGCTGTAAGGCCAGTCACCAAAGACCGCGACCGTGACCTTTTCATCACCGTCTCGATCATCTGCAATCGCGGGAGCGTGAAGCGCGACGGTTAGCAAGCTCGCTGCAATAAGAAGTCTTCTCATGAAACTCTTGTCCTCCGGTTGAATAATGGCGTGCGCCCGCTGCCGCGCTGCAGGCTATCGAAACGATCGTTCGTTAGGGAAAGCGACGGGAGATGCGACCGTGAACGCGTAAGCAATACAAGACGGCATTCACGTTTCGCATTCGTCGCAATTGACGACCCAACTTAGTACAGCTCGGCAAGATGCCAGCCGCATGACAGTTCGGTAAATTCCGACACTTGAAACCGCGATCGAGCAATTCGCCGTTGTAACCGAGAGCTGCTCGACGTACGTGAGCCGGCCAAGACCTTCGACATGCAACCAGGTCCGATATGAAATGCAAACGCTGTGCCGATATGGCAGCGGCGCCAATCGCCAATTGGCGCCGCTCCATTTCATCGTCTGAAGATTTGTCTCAGTCGTCGTCGTGATCGCGCCGGGCAACATCAGCCATATCAGTGCCCGGCGTGAACGACACGCCTCGCAACACCTCGCCAAAGCGCGCGCTTCTCGCCACCGTGAAAGCCTCAGTGGAAGGCAGCGTGGTCGCCGCAAGAGTATCGGTAATCATGACGAGCTTGTTCGGATCGGCGCCCTGATCACCGTTGCCGCTGACGGTCGACGTGACCGCCCAGATGGTTGCGGTGCCGTCGCGATGCACTTGCCCAATGATGTTGCGCAGCCCGGCTATGGCCGGCGACCACGGCAGCCCGGTCCTTGGATTTTGCCCGGTCGGATAATTCTCGACCGTGTAGGGCACGCCAAGACCCAATCCGGCCTGCAACACATAAGCGAGCTTCCAGGCCCCTGTGCTGTCGTCAAACACCCACTTCTGGAGTCCCGCGGTCGTCTGTGCCGCGGTGCCGGCATAGCGATTGGTCGCGGCGTTGAAGGAGTTGTCGCCGTTGCCCTCGTCGGCGACGTAGAGCGTCTTGGCATTGGCGAACCAGATGCCAAACGGAAACGCTGTCTTGCTCTTGGTCGCAGTCGGCAACCCCTTCAAGATACACATGTTGTAAGGCACGACACCCTGGGTCTGCAGCACGCTGGCGTTGTAGGCGATCGCCGTGGCCGGCAAGGTCGCTGACGGATTCGGCAAGCCGACGCCATTGGGGCATGCCAGCGGTTTGCCATTGGCGTCGAAGCCGGAGGTATCGACGAAATAGACCGTGTTGATGCCGTTACCGCCGCTACCCTTGGTGTAATAGAGCACGTTGTTGGAAATCGTCAGTCCGCGGAAGTTGGTATCCTTGCCGACCTTGTCAGCCTTCACGCCAAGCTGCGTGATGTTGAAGCTGCCAACGGGTGTCGGCAGACCGGGAGTTTGCTCGACCAGCGGCCTGTGCTCCTCGGTCATGATCTGCGCGCCTGCACCGACAATGACCAGGGGTGGCTGCGGATCAGCACCGTTACCGGCATTGCCGGCCGTATAGACGAGCCGACTGCCCTTGCTGTCGTTCATAATAGCTGCGCGGCCGTTATTGCCGCTATAGGCGTTGGTCTTCGTGAAACGGAAATGGCCCTCCCGATCGACGGCCGCGACGACGCGGAAATTCGATCCAGTGACGGGGTTGGTCGGATCAACGACCGCAGGAGTATTCGAATTCGATACGTCGATCGCGTCGACGGGGGCGAGGTAGCCCATGAAGGTGACGAATCGACCGTCAGTCGAAAGGTTGAGCGCGAGCTCGGACTTTGACGAAAAGCTCGTGACCATCTGGTCCTTGTCCGGACCAATATGACGCTGCGAACTGTTCGGCACCTCAAGGGAGCTCACGAACGCGCCCGACGGCCGCAACTGGTCCAGCAGGATTTTCGCGGTGATGCCGAAACTGGCGTCGACCAGATCGTTGTTCCAGACATTGGGATAGGCACCGTTGTCGGTCGCCGTCACGCAGTTAGACCCGACGCAATTCGGCGGCAGCTGCACGCCGGCGGCGATGTTGCTGGCATTGTTGTCATAAACCACACGGCTCAGCAGCAGATTCCCGGGACGGAAGTCCGCGCGATCGAAATCACGACCATCGTCGTCAGCCAGCGCAATCGTTATCCCGGACAGAACGACGGAGACCGTCAGCAACGCCTTCACAGGCTGCGAGGCACGCAACGGGCGTGGCAGGGACATGGCAAAACCTTCCGTGTGATGAGAATGCAAGAACAGGTGCGGCGCAATCACGCACAACGATGTGCAATTCACGTGACAGAAAAAATACAAGCGCGCCGTTTTCAACGGCAATCGCCATAGCGGCTGCCGTCGCTGTCGAAAGCAAGCTGTCACATTTTTTTCGTCGCGCTGTGACGGAGCGCTGAAAGGATCGCGGTGGCGCACCCATCGTTGCGCCATCCTTCACACGTTCATCGACGCTCCAACGAGGAGACTATTTATATGCGTTTGCCAGCAGCCCTGGGCCTGGTATCTGCACTCGCGCTTACAGCCGCGGGAGCAGGTGCGATCGCCAGAGATTCAGACGATCTGCCTCGCGTTCACACGGCGACACCCATCAAACATGTGGTG
Source organism: uncultured Alphaproteobacteria bacterium (assembly GCA_963763485.1). Taxonomy (GTDB): domain Bacteria; phylum Pseudomonadota; class Alphaproteobacteria; order Rhizobiales; family Xanthobacteraceae; genus CAWCKS01. The sequence goes on from CAVXOW010000008.1 coordinate 392,090, forward strand.
GTGATCTTCCAGGAGAACGTTTCGTTTGATCACTACTTCGGAACCTATCCGAAGGCATTGAACCTGAACGGCGAAACGCCGTTCAGGGCCTCGCCGCATACACCGGTTGTCAACAACCTGGTCACTCCGCTCGATGTCAACCACAACTTCGGCCCGCTTGGGGGCGTCGACCTGATCAACAACAATCCGAACAGCGATCCCAACCGGCCGGCCGCGCCAAACAACGGCGTCAAGAACGGCGCGGGCGCGTCCAACCCGTTCCGGCTTTCACCCGCGCAGGTGCTGACCAACGACCAGGGCCACAATGAAGGTCCTGAGGAGAGCGCGTACAACAACGGCCAGATGGACGGTTTCCCGGCATTCGTCGGCACTGCCGGCCCGCCGCCGACCGGAATCGGCACCAAGGCGCTGGTCATGGGCTATTTCGACGGCAACACCACAACCGCGCTGTGGAACTACGCCCAGCATTTCGCGCTGAACGACAACAACTACACCACGCAATTCGGTCCATCGACCCCGGGCGCGCTAAATCTGATCTCGGGTCAAGCCAACGGCATTGCGGATAGCCTGAATGTCTTCAAGCCAGGGGTTTCTCCTCCTGCCCTGGCACACGGCACGCACGAGGCATTCGGCGACGCGGCTCACCTGACGAGCAACATCACCGAAATCGGCGACGGCGATCCCCTACACGACGTGTGCTCAAACCCGACCCTTGATCAGGTGCAGATGGCCGGCAAGAACATCGGCGACCTGCTCAACGCCAAGGGCATTACCTGGGGTTCGTTCATGGGCGGGTTCGACCTGACGGTCGTCAACAAGAACGCCACCACTGGATGCTTGCGGGAGACCGATCCGACGGCGTCGGGCACGCCCGCCTTCACGTCGGTCGACTACATCCCGCACCACGCCTGGTTCCAGTACTACGCCTCGACCAGCAATCCGACCCACGCCCGGCCGAGCTCGGTGGCGGCGATCGGTCATAGCACCATCCCCGGCACCAACAAGCCGGAGCCGGCCAACCACAACTATGACATCAACGACTTCTTCGCCGCGCTTAAGGCCGACAACCTGCCTGCCGTGAGCTTCCTGAAGGCGGCCGCGTTCGAGGACGGTCATGCTGGATATTCGGATCCGCTGGACGAACAGCACTTCCTGGTCCGGGTAATCAACGCGTTGCAGAAGAGCCCGGAGTGGTCGGAAACCGCCGTGATGATCGTGTATGACGACTCGGACGGCTGGTATGATCATCAGATGCCGCCGATCGTGAATGCTTCGGCAAGCGCGGCGGTCGACACCCTCAACGGCCCCGGCGTCTGCAACACAAGCAACGGCTTCCAGCAGGGCAAACCAAGCCCGGCGCCGATGCTCAATGGCAATTTCGGCCAGCCGATGTGGGGTCGCTGCGGCTACGGCACCCGAATGCCGTTGCTCGTCGTCTCGCCGTTCGCGAAGAGAAACCATGTCGATCATACCTTGACCGACCAGACCTCGGTGTTGCGCTTCATCGAAGACAACTGGCTCAACGGCGAGCGGATTCAGCCCGGTGGATCATTCGACACCATCGCGGGGTCGCTCAATCACATGTTCGACTTCGACGACCACAATGAGGACGAGCCGCGCAAGCTGATCCTCGACGAGGCGACCGGTACGATCCTGTTCCAGTCCGCACATGGCGACGACGATGACGATCATGATCACGGTCATGACCGGCACTAACTGACATGACGCGCTCGACACCGAGCAGGTGACAGGTGCCGCGCCCTTTGAGTTCTCGAGGGGCGCGGCACCTGATTGAGTGCGACGACCGGGAGGCTGCCATGTTCATCGCGGCAGGACCCTTTACCCTGCTTTGCGCGCTGAGCGCGACGCTCGCCTCAGCGATCGGACCGACCAACTGACCGGAACCGCCGCCTCGAGGAGCCGGTCGCTGGCTCCTCGCCGCCGTCTGACCGTGCATCAGTGCGGCACGAACAGGTCGCCGGCTATGCCATGTCACCGTCGTCAACTATTGCTGTCATAATCCATCGCTACGGGTGCGCGTTGGCTCGGGATCGACCGTCGTCCGCAATCCTCGAAGCCCTAGTTGAGTTGGAACGGCTTGAAGCATGGGACGCGTCGGCGAACGAAGCCGCTACTTGACGGCAGCGCGCAACATTTGTGCTCTTGCTACCCTGCTATCAACTCTCACCATATTGGCGTCCTGTAACCTCGCAACGATCGGCGGCACCGCGCCGACCGGGAACAACACGCCGGTCGACATCGATGTTCTGGACAAGGTGCGATCGCTGGACATCCTGCCGCGACAACCGCAGTCGGTCGGCGATGCCCAGGTCGGGGCCGGGGCACGGACGAGCGCCGCTGTCTTTGAAGGCACGAACGTGTCTGACGTTTCCGAGATTCGTCCGCAGTTTGCGGCAAGTGGTAACGGCTTTGAACTGAATTTCGAGAATACGCCCGTCGCGACCGTCGCCAAGGTCGTGCTCGGCGACATTCTTGGCACCGGCTATACGATCGATCCGCGGGTCCAGGGCACCGTCACATTGGTTTCGGTTAGACCGGTGCCCAAGTCCGACATCCTGTTCGTGCTCGAGAGTGCGTTGCGCCTCAGCGGCATCGTGCTGGTCCGCGACACCGCAGGATATCGCCTGACCCCACTGGGCGATGCGGTCGGCGCCGGTATGGTCGATCAGGCTGCCGCGAGCCCGGAGGCCGGCTACGGCGTGTCTGTCGTGCCTCTGCAGTATGTGTCGGCGCAGACCCTCATCAAACTCATGGACAGCTTTGCGACCAAACCCGGCGCGGTGCGCGCCGACTCCACACGAAACATCTTGTTGATCCAGGGCACTGGCGCCGAACGCCGAGCCGCGGTCGACACCGCCATGAGCTTCGATGTCGACTGGATGCGCGGACAATCCATCGGAATTTTCCCGGTCGCCAGCAGCGCGCCCGAGCCGCTGATACCCGAACTGGAAAAGATCTTGGATTCCGGCGAAAGCGGCCTCAGCCAGAACGTGATCAAGTTCCAGGCGGTCAGCCGCTTGAACGCGATCCTGGTTGTCAGTCGCAAGCCGGCGTTGCTGCATACTGCGGCGACCTGGATACGGCGGCTCGACCATGCTGATCCTACGCGAACCAGTGTTCACGTCTATCGCGTGAAATTCGGCGAGGCGCGTCAGATTGCCCGCGTGTTGAGCGATATGTTTCTTGGAGGATCGTCAGCATCCTCGCTCGACAGTGCCGAAAATCAACTCGCGCCGGGCTCCGGTTCGGCTCTCGCCTCGGGCGCCGACCGACTTTCGCTAAATTCCAACGCCAACGCGCCGGCCACGAGCGGCTTTGGTCCACGCGGCCAAACCGCTGGCTACACCGGCAATAGTAGCGGGATGGGCGCATCGCAAGCCGCGCCATCAACGGCAAATGCGCCAGCGAACGGTGGCACGCTTGATGCCCAGAGCGCAACCGGCAGCAATGGTCAACCAACCATGCCCGGTGTCCGGATCACGCCGGATACTGTCAACAACTCGCTGTTGATCTACGCCGATCAGGAGAACTATCGCATCATCGAAACAACGCTGCACCAGCTCGACCAGCCGTCGTTGCAGGTCGCCATCGATGCGACGATCGCCGAGGTCACGTTGAACAATGAATTGAGCTATGGCGTTCAATACTATTTGCAGAGCCGCAATCTCGGACTCAAGCCGAACACTGGCTCGCTTCTGGAGACGCAGTCGGCTGCGGCGCCGACGCCTGTCACGGCGGCCGCCGCTGCGGCTGGCACCGCTGCCAACGCATTCATCAACCGGGCGTTTCCGGGCTTCAACTTTCTCATCGGCTCCGAGACCCAGCCCAGCATCGTCCTCGATGCGCTGCACAGCGTGACCAGCGTGAAGGTGCTGTCCAATCCGTCGCTGGTCGTGATCAATAATCAGGTCGCGACATTGCAGGTCGGCGATGTCGTCCCCGTCTCGACCGGCAGCGCAACCGTCCTCACCACCAGCAATACGGTCGTCAACACCATCGATTACCGCAACACCGGCATCATTCTCAGAGTCTCCCCGCGCATCAATGCCAATGCAACGGTCAGACTCGACGTCGAGCAGGAGATCAGCAATGTCTCGCCCCAGACAGCCACGAGTTTGACACCGACGGTGTCCGAGCGCCGGGTCAAGAGCTCGATCGCGGTGGCGAGCGGCCAGACCGTACTGCTGGCAGGACTTATCAGCGAGCAACAAAACGGCGATCGCAACGGAATTCCCTTGCTTGACCAGATCCCCGGCCTTGGTGACGCGTTTTCGCATCAAGACAAGAAGGGCGTCCGAACCGAGTTGATCATTTTCATCCGTCCACAAATCATCCGTGACGGTACCGATGCCAACTTTGTCGCCGAGGAATTGCGGTCGAAGCTGCGCGGCACGGTTGGCGCAAGTGTCACTGACGATTTGCGGGTACCCGTGGTGCGCTGACGTGTTGAAGTCACAAACAACGCCCCGATGGCGGGTTTCGCATCGCGCGGCGATGGTTGCCACGGCCGCAATTGCGATGAGCTTCCTTGCGATGGCACCCGGCCGATCCGCCTCGATCGAGTCCGCTACCGCGGCCTACCGGCGCGGCGACTATGTTCGCGCGATCAATGCGTTGACGCCAATGGCGCTGCACGGAAGCGCCAAAGCCCAGGCGTTTCTCGGCTTCATGTACGAAAACGGCTTCGGTGAACCGCAGGCCTATGACGCTGCCGCTGACCTCTATTGGCACGCCACAATCAAAGGAGATCCATTCGGCCGGGCCATGCTCGGCTTGCTTTATGACAAGGGGCATGGCGTGCTGCAGGACTACATTCTCGCCTACGAATGGCTTAACCTCGCGGCCGCGCGCGCGCCAAAGCGCGAGCGCGATTACTACCTGCGCCTGCGCAATGCGGTCGCGTCAAAAATGTCGCCCGATCAGATTGTTGCCGGACAACGGCTCGCATTGCTCTGGGCGCCGGGTTGGAATTGATCGTCCGACCATTCGCGATCAGCCGGAACTTCACGACGCATCTCCGTATATCGTCGATGACGACGGAACGACGATCCCAAGAACGTCCCCTCAAGAAATATTTCACGCGCTCGGGTGTGATCGGAGACGATCGTTCATCGCGCGCGATCGTCATGGTCGTGTCAACCAATCGCAACAAGGCTCGAAGTATTTTTTCGCGCGTCGACAACGGTCCTGCAATTTTCACAGTCGACGTCGGGAGAACGCGATGAAAAGATTCCACACTGCATTGGGCGCACCAGTTGCGCTTGGCTTGTTATTCGTCGGTGCCACCTCTCAATCGGCATCTGCTACCTGCCAACTCAACTCGCCGGGCGGTAAGATCAAACATGTCGTCAATATCGTGTTCGACAATGTGCATCTTCGCCGCGACAATCCGAACGTGCCGTCCGATCTTGAGCAGATGCCAAACCTGTTGAATTTCCTGCAAGGAAAAGGCGTCATCAACGGCAATCACCACACTCCGCTGATCTCCCATACGGCTGACGACATTCTCACGGGGTTGACCGGTGTCTACGGCGATCGTCACGGCAGTCCGGTGTCGAACAGCTTCGGAATTTTCAAAGCGGACAATTCCTCGACCGTTTTCCAGACGTCCTTTGTCTACTGGACGACCACCACGGCGCAGAGCCATCCTGAGGCGGGTGAAAATCTTCCCGTCCTCGTAAATGAGAACGGCAAGAACGCCCCAGCTCCGTGGACCGCGTATACGCGCGCCGGGTGCGACGTGGGCGTGTTCTCCTTGAACGGGCTTGCAATCGAAAACAAGACGGATATCGCCAACATCTTTGGCTCGACCGTCGCTTCTACCGCGGCAACGCAGGACTATGAAGGTATTGCTATTCACTGCGCGAAAGGCAGCGCGCTGTGCAACAACTCCTTTGCGAAGTCCGATCTCCTGCCCGATGAGCCCGGCGGCTATACCGGCTTCTCCGCGCTTTACGGCAACATCAACGTACAGCCGGTGATCTCGCCGGGCACGGGCAACTTTGTGCAGGACCTTGACGGCGTGGTGATCACCGATCCCTTCTCGAACAAGCCGGGCTTCCCCACCAACTTCGATCCTTCGGCCACAGCCTCGCTCGGCTATGCCGCAAAAATGCTCGAAGCCGGCGTTCAGGTTGTCTACACGTATATTGCCGATGCGCACGATCCGCAGCGTCTGAACATCCCGAATGCTCCTCCGACGCCGAACAACGGCCATGCCTATGGTCCGGGCGAGGCGGGGTATGTCGCGGCGCTCAAGGCCTACGATCAGGCCTTCGGCAAGTTCTTTGCGCGTCTCAAGGCGAACGGCATCGACGAGACCAATACGCTGTTTGTCGTCGTGCCAGATGAGAACGACCATTTTGTCGGCGGCCCCGCCAGCCCGGCGAATTGCGACGGCGTGACCACGCCCTGCACCTACACGAATGTCGGTGAGATCGAACTGTCGATCAACAAGGTTCTGCTCACGCAACGCATGAACAGCACACCGTTCTCAGTCCACAGCGACGATGCTCCTAACATGTACATCAACACCAATCCCGGGGCGACCGACAGTCTCACCCGGACCATGGAGCATGACATCGACGCGCTGACTGCCTCCAACCCGATCACCGGCAACACCGACAAGCTGTCAAAGCTACTGGCTGACCGGGCCGAAATGAAGTTGTTGCACATGGTTACCTTCAGCCCGCAGCGCACGCCGACCTTCACCATGTTCGGCGACGACAACTACTTCTTCGAGACGGGCAACAACAGCGGCTGCGCGACACCGACCGACGCCGTATGCGAGGCTCCGGGCTTTGCCTGGAATCACGGCGATTTCCAGAAGGATATCACGCGGACCTGGGTCGGCATGGTTGGCCCAGGTGTGCGCAGGCTCGGCCGTCATGATGCGGAGTTCAGCGATCACACCGACGTGCGCCCGACCGTGATGGCGCTGGTCGGGCTCAAGGATGACTATGTCCACGACGGTCGCACGATCGCAGAGTGGATGGAGCACGGTGCATTGCCAAACGGCATCCGCCAGCGCAGCGAAGACTTCGTCGAGCTTGCGCAAGTGTTCAAGCAGTTGAATGCGCCCAAGGGCGCGCTCGGACGTGCTAGCCTGGTCTACGCCAACCGCTCGATCACCAGCGTCGACAAGGTCTATGCCCGCTACCTGACACGGATCGCTGACATCACGAGCCGTCGCGACAACCTCGCGGCAAGCATTAAGGGGGTCTTGAACGATGCCGCCTTCAACAACAAGCCGGTCGGCGAAGGTTCAGAAGATGGCCTGGGCCACCGCGCGCGCGAGCTGATCGATCAGGTTCAGGATCTCGCGGAACGAGGGGAGCGCTTCGAAGACTAAGCAACCTGCCGCAACGAACGGACCCGCCGACGAAGAGTCGGCGGGCTTTTTTTTGGTCACGAGCTGACAGGCCGCTCAAGCCAAGCCGTTTCTTGCCAGAGCGATGGGGGAAAGCGTCGAGTTGGGGATTGGCGGAGAGAGAGGAAAACCAACCTTCTGCTATGCATCCACTTATATATTGTCGCAGAAACGCGAACGAAACCGCAAGGCGTCGTTCGCGCTGTTCGTCGGACCACCGGCTCGCCGCGTCGGCATTCAAGGCCCGCGATTCGCACCTGCGCCGGCTGACTCCGTCTGCTCTCAATCGCGCGTCGAATCATTCAGGCGCGAACTAGGCCCTCGAGAGGCTTCACAGCATCACTGTTTGGGAAGATCGTTGAAAAGGCTTCCTCCGGCACTTTCAGGTGTTCACGGAGCACGCCCATGGCCACGGCGCGCAGATCTGTCGTGGGCCGCAGATCCCGACCATCAAGCAAGTCCGCGTCCTTCAAACCCGGCCAATCAGCCAACACGCGGCCGCCCTTGACCGCTCCGCCGAGGACGAATGCGGCGCCTCCGGTGCCATGGTCGGTGCCGGCGGTTCCATTGATTCTGACGGTCCGCCCGAACTCCGTGACGATGAGCACCACCGTTTTGGCCCATACCTCGGGAGGCATATTTGCCTTGAGCGCATCAATGCCGCGGTCGAGCCCGAGATACATTTCAGCGAACTGACCGCCGAAATTGCCGTTATTCGGGCCGCGCAAACCTTGCTGATTTTGGTTGGCGTGGCTGTCCCAGTTGCCGAAGTCGATGGTTACGATCCGGGGGCCGGCAGGCGCCGACAGGAAGGTGCCGGCGGCCTTGGCATATTCCTGAAAGGCGATCGCATTGCCGAAGCCCTCCGACATGCCGTCGGACATGCCCATCGACATGGAGTTCGAAGACATGGAGTTCGAAGATATGGAGTTCGAAGATATGGAGTTCGGGCCCTCACCAATCTGGTGAGCCGACAGCCCTTTGGAGAGCGCCGGACCGAGCTGCGCGTCTGCCGCATACAGTGCGGCCAGACGTTGCAGTGTGTCAGGATCCGCCTTGGGCGCGGTCGGCGGCGACCAGGAGCCAACGGCTTCGTCGCCCCGCAGCGAGAGCGGCAGTGTCGGCCCAAGGCCCATCGCGACATCGGAGCGTCCAGTCCGGAACCTGGTTGGAAGCGCCTGGAGCGTGCGGTTCAACCAGCCGCTCTTGATCGACTTGTCGACTGCTCCCCGATCAAAGGCGTCCTGCGCGTCAAAGTGCGAGCGATCGCGATAGTCGTGACAGGTGGCATGCACCACCATGAGCTCCCCTTGCTCGTAAAGCCCATGCATGGATTTCAGGTCGCGATGGAGGCCGAAGGTTTCGTTCAGCTTGAGTATATCGAACGGGCTGCCTGAACCCGGCGCCTCGTCGGCCAGCACGCCCCGCACCGCACGGAACGATGGGTCGCCATAGGCCGGCACCGCGGACAATCCGTCCATCCCGCCGCGTAAGAAAATGAAGACGAAACGCTGGTCGGTTTCGACGTCCGCCATCGCCATCGTGGACGAGACGGTGTTCCACAGCGCCGCGCCGCTTAAGCCTTCAAGGCCATTCTTGCGATTATCCGTCATCATTTATCTCCGCTGAAAATCGGGGCTGGCAAGCGCGAGACCCAGCGCCTGCTGAGCCGAAGCCGCGCGCGCGACCTCGGTCTTGAGTTCCGGCGACGCAAGGTCGCCCAGGCTGTGGTTGAGATACGCAACCGGTTCAGACATCCGGTCGGCATGTTTTGCGGCAACGGTGAGCGACCACTCCACGCGCTTCAGCATGGAATCGGCACCCGACCAATCAGCCCAGCGGTCGTACCAGCCTTGCGGCCCCGGCGCATTCCACGGACTCTGGCCCATCGACTTCACGTCGGCATAGAACGTCGCGATCGACGCGCCGAGCTTCGCGTCCGGTTCGGTGAACTGGTCCAGATCCTTGCTCTTCAAAAAGCCGAAGGTATCGTTGGCGAGCCACGCCCAATAGTGCTTCTTCTGCACATAGGTCTCGAAATTGTACATCGATTGCGGCGGTACCGGCGCGTCACTGATCGTCAGGCCGAGCGAGCGATAGCAGGAGATCGCGTAATCCTCCGGCAGCTTCAGCTTCGACTGGGCCTGAGCCCAGGCTTCCTCGCTCTCGACGAGCGCGCGGGTCATCTCGGACAAATCAGTGTCGTTCGCGAGGTAGACTTTCGCCAGCCGGTCGACGAGGTCCGCAGTCGGTTCGTCCGCAACAAAGTGGCGGGCGAGTTTCGTCGCCAGGAACCGTGCCGTTTCGGGCCGGCGCGCGAGATCGTACAGAACCGCCTCGCCCTGCTCCACGCCGCCCGCCTTGTAGGTCTTGCCGACCACCGTGACCTCGCCAGGCTCGTGCCACTCGGCGTGAAATACGAACCGGCCGGCCGGTTTTCCAGCCCGCCCATCGAGCTGGTAGGCCGCGTGCTCGGCGGCCGGATAGGTACTCCAGCCGGTGATGGCGTGGGCGAGCTGGATCACGTCCGTCTGGGTATAGCCGCCCTCGACACCCATGGTGTGAAGTTCGAGAATCTCGCGGGCCAGGTTTTCATTGAGCCCGACTTTTTTCTCGCGGCCATAGGTCGAGTTCGGTCCGATCGACAGGTGGTTGTCGAGAAACACCAGCATCGCCGGGTTCTGCGACGAGGCCAGCAGCATGTCGGAGAACTTGCCGGTGACGTGCGGGCGGATGACCTCGCGCTCGTAGGCCCCGGTAACCACGCCGCACTGCTGTTTGATGGCCGGCACGACCAGGTGGTTCGACCAGAACCGCACCAGCCGTTCGTGAAACGGCTTGTCCGTGGTCATCGCAACATTGGTGCGTGCGCCGTACTCCAGCATGAAGTTTTCGGCGACCCATGTGACATAGCCGCCGAGCATCCGCGCGATTGAATGCCCGAGCCGATCGACTTCGCTTTGATCGCCAGCCTCCTTCGCCTTGCGCTGCGCCTCGTTCAGACCGCGGCCCAAGACCGAGTAGCGGTAGGAGTAGTTCTCGCGATGCTGGGCGGTGGTGGCGAAACCCTTAAACTGCTCCGGCTGGACGTAAGGCCCTTCCAGCTGCTCGAGCAGCCAGCGTTGCGGATTGGTTGCAGCCGCCTCCATCTCGCCCGGCCGCGCCCCGAGCCCAAACCGGTTGACCGCGATCGCCGCATTCTGGTTCATCGCTCACCTCCCTTGCAGCAGTTCGTTATCGTGCGTCAGGGCTCTCCACGATGAGGCGGCCCACAAGGACCCCGTCAATCTCGACCGGGACAGCTGCCGTGATCGTAGTCTGATCCAGGCGAGCAGGTCGCGGCTTTAAAAACGAAATTCTGCAGTTCCTATTGCGAACGAGCGAGCGGGGCGCTCAAGCGCCACTCCAAAACGTCGCCGAGCGCCTTTAAGCATTCAGGCCCCGCCGAGCCCCATTGCTATCGCACCGACGACGAAGCCACAGGATGTGGCCGCCTGCAATGCGTCAAGCATGCACCGGCATGTTCACGATCTTGCCTTTAACGTCCTCGTCGTCTGTATCGGACACCGCTCATGCTTCAGCGCGGGATGAGCAACCTCGTGCTCAACAAAACAAGATTCCACGCGATAGAGAGCGCGACCAGGAAAGTCGCAGGACTTCGAACAGATACGCGAGATTGCGCATGAGCTGCAGGTGGTCGCTCGCCTTACCTTGATAACGTCGGCAAGAACGATCGCTCACCAGCGAGAAGCGGACGTCAGGATGACGTCCGATCAAGACTGTTAGTGCCGCCATTAGCTGACATACGCTTCCTAAGGCCGATCGTCCTGTCAAAATGCGTACTTGACTGTGCGGCCGGTCACAGTCCGCCGGCAAGACCATGGATAGCATGTTGCCTCGTTGACGCGTCCGCAAAAGGAGTCACAGGCATGTCCGGCATCAGCGTGGTTTTCGATCAAGCAACAAATACCCTGCCGTCGGGCTTCGTGAACGACGTAAACGCCGTCCTTGCCTATTTCGAGAGCGCGTTCAACGACACGATCGATCTTACTCTTCACGTCGGCTACGGAGAGGTGAACGGCACGACGCTGAACGCCGGCAGTCTCGGCCAGAGCAATTGGAACGCCAACAGCTTCACCTACTCACAACTCAAGACCGCCCTCACCAACGATGCGACCGACAGTTCGGATTCGACTGCCGTCGCGAGCCTGCCCGCCAGTGATCCAATCAGCGGTACGCATACCTATTGGGTTACGCAGGCCGAACAAGAAGCCCTGGGGCTGCTTTCCTCCGGCACCGCCATCAACGGGTACGTTGGGTTCAGCAACACTTTCACGTTTGACTACGATCGCAGCAACGGCATTGCATCCGGCGCCTACGACTTCATTGGGACCGTCGCGCACGAGATTACCGAGGTGCTGGGACGACAGGTCGGAGTGCAGGAGAATGACGTCAACAACGCGCCCTCCGACTTCATATCCGACCTATTTCATTTTTCCTCCTCAGGCGTCCGCGACTTCTCGCGCGGCGGCTATCTTTCGGCGAATAACGGCGCGACCAATCTTGGCGATCTCAGCACCAGTGCGAGCGGTGACGCCGGAGATCTCGGCGGCAGCGTCACCAACAATTCATTTCTCTCGTTCAGCAATCCGGGCGTCTACAACGACATCACGCCCTCCGATCTGACCTGGATGGACATCCTTGGGTATAATTACAGCGGAGACGATTTCGCCGCGAACTCCAACTTCTCAGGCGAAGTGGCGGTCGACGGTTCATCGTCGGGCAATATCGAGACGAGCGGCGATCATGATTGGTTCCGGGTGTTCCTGAACGCCGGGCAAAGCTACCGGATCGAAGAAAACGGAAGCTCGCTTTCCGATCCCTTGCTGCATCTCTACGACAGCTCATCGAACCAGGTTGGCCTCGACGACGACAGCTTCAATGGCGCCACGTTCTCGCTCAATTCACGGCTGTTCTATACGCCTTCGACATCAGGCTACTATTACGTCGACGCCGGAGCGTTCTCGACCCATCTAGGTACCTACACCGCTTCCGTGACCGCGGATGACTATGACGCGGGCATCCGGACAACCGGTAGTGTTGCCTTGGGCAGTTCGGCGACCGGAAGCATCGAAACCTCGGGCGACCATGACTGGTTTCAGGTAACGCTGACCGCTGGCGTCAATTATCTGTTCCGGGAATCGGGCTCTGCCCACGGCCTTGGCTCGCTGTCAGATACTGTGATGACTCTTTACAACAGCGCTGGGACCCTGGTCGCCTCCAACGACGATTCCCGTGGAACCCTCAATTCGCAGATCATCTATACGCCGACTTCGAGCGGCACATATTACATTGACGCCGCTGCATTCGCTTCTCACACCGGCACCTATACTGTTAGCGCCTCGGTGTTGCCGGCACCCCTCGACACGAATGGCAATGGCTACAGCGATGTCGTCTGGCGTAGCAGCGCTGGCACGCTGGTGAATTGGAGTATGAGCGGCACCCAGATTTCGTCGAGCGATATCATCAATGCCACGCCTGAACTCGTCCTGGAGTATCGCGGGCAACGGTGACTTTAACGGCGACAGCCACGCGGATTTGCTATGGCGGCAAACGAGCACCGGCAGCCTCGTCGAATGGGGCATGAACGGCGCACAGATATCATCGAGCAATCTCATCAACGCTGCGCCCGACGCGTCGTGGAACGTGGCGGCTGTCGGCGATTTCAATGGTGATGGAAAGTCTGATATCCTATGGCGACAAGGCAGCGGCGGTACGCTCGCCGAGTGGCTGATGAACGGCGCGCAGATCTCGTCGAGCAAAGTCATCAATGCCACGCCCGACCCGTCATGGAGTGTCGCCGCAGTTGGCGATTTCAACGGGGATGGCCGATCCGACATCGTGTGGCGGAACAGCGGCACCGGCGCTCTGGCCGAATGGCAGATGAACGGCAATCAGATTTCTTCGAGCCTGATCGGTGCGGCGCCCGACTCGTCGTGGCACGTCGCTGGTATCGGCGACTTCAACGGCGACGGCAACGCCGACATGCTGTGGCGCCAGGATACCAGCAACACACTCGTCGAATGGCAACTGCGCGGGGCGAATATCATCTCGAGCGCCGTCCTCGGCGCCTCACCCGATGCGTCCTGGAACGTCGTCGAAATCGGTGATTTCAACAGCGACACCAAGTCCGACATCCTGTGGCGGCAAGGCGGCAGCGGCACGCTGGTTGACTGGCAGATGAACGGGACCCAGATCGCGTCGGACGTTGTCAACGCGACGCCTGACGCTACTTGGCAAATACAAGCCAAGCCCAACAACTTGTCGATAACGGGCTGAGAGCTTCCTCGCCCGGTTGCAGAGACCAAAGCCTAGGCGGCACGCTAGTGTTGAGATTCTTCAAGACGAGCCAAGGGTCTTAATCATTTCACTCGGTGCCGCGAGCGGGATTCGAAACTGCCACCCTCACCTCACCTGTAAGCCCTTGTTCTTCCATTTGACTGAACTCCGTACTTTCTAGGCGAAGTACAGAGCCTCAGAGAAAAGCGGGGCCAGAGGACGCTTTTGGCTTAGGCTACGTCGTGGCCCGGTACGGAGCCAATACAAGAAACGGCCGCGTCACAGACATTTGGTCGCAAGCGTAACCCTGCAGAGAACGGCCCGACTAAATCCTCGAATTGAAATATCTGCTCCGAGCAGGAACAGTTAAAATCAGCCACGCTCACGGCCATACCTGATCTCCCTCAGGCATCCTCCAGGACCATGGCGGCGCATTTCTCCCCGATCATGATCGAAGGAGCATTGGTGTTGCCGCCGACAACCAGAGGCATGATGGAGGCATCGGCGACGCGCAGTCCTCGAATGCCATGTACCCGCAGACGGGGATCCACGACCGCATCGCGACCCGTGCCCATCCTGCAGGTGCCGACAGGATGCAGGTTCGAGACGCCGCGATTGCGGATGTCCCCAATGAGTTGCTCGTCCGAGCGGACGGCGGGCCCCGGTACCACCTCTTCCGCGATATATGGCTTGAGCGCTGGCTGTTCGGCGAGCTTTCGCGCCAGCCGAACGCCGCGGATCATGGCATCGACATCATGTGCGTTTTCCATGAACTTGAACTCGATCCTCGGCGGGGCGAGCGGGTCGCGGCTCGCGAGGCTCACCAGCCCGCGACCCTGCGGACGTAAGTGAACGGGAGACATGCTGAACCCCGGCCATTTATGCGGGTGCATGCCGGTGCGGTCTCGGGTCTCGATTGACCAGAGATACGTATTGATCTGGAGATCGGGACGATTGAAGCGGGGGTCCGTGCGGGTCAGGATGCCGGCATGCGTGGCGATGGCTGTCATCGGCCCATCTCGTCCAACCAAGTATCTGGCGCCGGCCGCAAGCTTTCGGAGCGGCGAGCGATGGAGCTCGTTGAAGGTACCGGTCTTGGTCGAGCGCCAGGCCACATACGAATTGAAGTGGTCGTGTAGGTTGGCGCCGACCGGCGCGAGGTCGTGCGTGACCTCGATACCCATCTCGTTCAGATGGTCACCCGGTCCGATACCGGACAACAGCAGGAGTTGCGGCGAGCCGTAAACGCCGCCGGAGACGATCACCTCGCCCTTGGCCCTGGCGATCTCCATGCCACGGGACGTGCGGAACTCGACGCCAACGGCGCGGCCGTTCTCGATGACAATTCGTGTCGCATGCGCGTTCGGCTTGACCACCAGGTTCCGGCGACCTCTAGCCGGTTTCAGATAGGCGGTCGCGGCGCTCCATCGGCGCCCCTTGCCGACCGTTGCCTGATAGTATCCGGCGCCTTCCTGCGTCGCGCCGTTGAAGTCGCGATTGCGCGGAATGCCGGCCTGGACGGCCGCTTCGATGATCGCATCAATGATTTCGTGCTTGTAGTGTGCGTCGGTTACATTGAGCGGGCCACCGACGCCGTGGAATTCGTCCTCACCCCGCTCCTGGTTTTCGGCCTTGCGGAAGAAAGTCAGAACGCTTTCGTAGTCCCAGCCGACACAGCCGAGCTGACGCCAGCCATCGTAGTCGGCCGCCGTCCCGCGCATATAGACCATGCCGTTAAGCGAACTCGTCCCGCCGAGCATTTTGCCACGCGGCTGGTAGGAGGTGCGCCCGTTGAGGCCGGCAACGGGCTCACTCTCGAACCTCCAATTGTAGGTTTTGTGCGTAAAGAGCCGGGAATAACCGACTGGAATGTGTATCCATGGTGAGCTGTCGCGCCCGCCTGCTTCGAGCAAGAGCACCCGGTGGCGCCCCGTCTCCGAAAGCCGCGCTGCCACCGCACAGCCGGCAGACCCGGCGCCGGTCACGATGTAGTCGTAAGATTCCGTCTCCATCTGGCTCCCCATCGCCCTACTCCACTGCAATTCTGCTTTGCCGACACTTAGGGCCGGCTTCGGGACCCTGTCGAACCTAGGTGGCGGTGGAGGCAACGAAACGATCAAGCCTTTCGCCGACTCGGGGTTTAGGCACCTTAGGCGAACGCCTTTCGGATGCGCGCCCAGTCTGCCAGCGCGTGTTCGTGTCCGGGCACGAGCTGGATGGTGAACTGCGTGTAGCCCGCGCCGCGCAGCGCCTCGATGCGCTGCTTGATCTCGGCCTCGCTTGCCGTGAAAGAGGTGGCGCCGATCAACTCGGCGCTCACGAAGCGCTTCTCCTCGGGCTTCACGAACATCAGGTGCCCGCGATGGTTCTGCAGGTAGGGCGCATCCCTGGGCTCGAAGTCGCGCGCCAAGTCGATATAACCCTGCATCTCGGGCCTGGTCCTGGACACCATCGTCACACCTGGCGCCAGTCCGGCCAGCGCCTCATCCGCCGCACGATGCAGCATGACCGCCGCGCGCGGGCCGGCTTGCGCCATCGCACGATCGGAGTCCGCGGGTTCACCGTCGTTCAGCACACAGCCCAGCGCAAAGGCCGTCGCCTGAAAATCGCCGATCGCATGGCCGGCCTTCGACCAGGCGTCGCGCATGGCCTCGACCTCCTTGATGCCGTTCTCGACGTTGCCAACGAAGTAGATCCAGCCCGCCTTGAGCCTGGCTGTCAGCGCCTGGGTGCGCGGCCCGAAGGCCGAGAGATGGAGCGCGATCGGATCCCTGGTGTTGAACAGAGGTAGCTCGGGATTGAGGAAACGAATCTTCTTTTTCTGCCCTTCCATCTCGAACTCGACCGTCTCGCGGCGCAGCAGGCCGTAGACTTGGTGGATGTAGGTCTCCATGTCCTTCACCTTGATAGCGCCAAAGCCCATCGCTCGCCGCGCGGTGAATCCCGTGCCGACGCCGAAGTCGATGCGGCCCGGGGCGAGCTGGTTCAGTGTCGCCAGCGCATTGGCGGCGACCGGCGCAATGCGGTTCGACGGCACCAGCACGCCGGTGCCGAGGCGGATGCGCCTCGTGTTCACGGCCGCCGCGCCCATGGCGACGAAACAATCCGCGCTCAACATCTGGGTGTCGTAGAACCAGGCATGGGTGAAACCGAGCTCCTCGGCTTCCTTGGTGACCTTCCAGGAATCTGCGGCCGTTGGCAGGGCGATGCCGAAATCCATTTGGTTTCCTCCGTCAACTCCTCGTTGTCTTCATGTCGTGCTCTCGGGCCACTCGAAACAGCCTACAGATTCTACTGAAATGTGTCCGGAGTTGAGAGTGAGACCAGACGAACCGCAGCGACCGAAAATCACGCTGGCAATTCAAGGGGGTTCGGTTTGTCGCCCTCGCAGACCAAGAGAGATTTCGAACCCGCCCGCAGATGCGCCCCGATAGACCTCTGATCTTCAACGAGAAAAAATTCCGTAGTTTGCCGGCAAAGTACAGAGCTTCAGAGAAAATCGCCGGAAGAGAGCGATCTTGGGTTAGCTGACGCCATGGCCGAATACGGAGCCACTTCGAGAAACGCCCGCGTCACGGGCC
Source organism: uncultured Alphaproteobacteria bacterium (assembly GCA_963763485.1). Taxonomy (GTDB): domain Bacteria; phylum Pseudomonadota; class Alphaproteobacteria; order Rhizobiales; family Xanthobacteraceae; genus CAWCKS01. Next base: position 409,400 of record CAVXOW010000008.1, read on the forward strand.
ATTTGTTCGCCGCCTCAGATCTGCCGAGAACAGCTCTAATTCAAGGAACTGGCGGAGAGAGCGGGATTCGAACCCGCGATACGGTTTCCCGTATACACACTTTCCAGGCGTGCGCCTTCAACCACTCGGCCACCTCTCCAACCGCGCCTGCGCCTTAAAGGCGCACGCATTTTCCGGAGAGACGCGCGCCGAAGGCGCGCTGTGCGCCTTCAACCACTCGGCCACCTCTCCAACCGCGCCTGCGCCCCAAGGCGCACGCATTTTCCGGAGAGACGCGCGCCGAAGGCGCGCTGTGCGCCTTCAACCGCTCGGCCACCTCTCCGACCGCGCCTGCGCGGATTGGGAACGCTGCTTGAGCGCTCCACAATCAATCGGCGCCATCTCTTGCCGAGCGCGACGGTGATTTGCAAGCGGCATCAGCCCGCCCGGCGGATTTTTCGCAACATATTGATGCTTCTATACTTTCGCCGAAAACAGCGTATCAATGCGGCTATGGCACGAGCCGAAACCATCGGCCTCATCCTCGCCGGAGGGCGGGCGCAGCGCATGGGCGGGCGCGACAAGGCGTTTCTGCCGCTCGCGGGCGCCAGCCTCGTGCAGCGCGCAATCGCACGCCTGGCCCCACAATGCGACCGTGTCATTATAAATGCCAATCGGGAGCTTGCGCAGCTCGCCCAACTTGACCTTCCCGTGATCAGCGACTCCGTTGCTGGCCATGCGGGCCCGTTGGCCGGCGTTCTCGCCGGACTCGACTGGCTCGCCGACCACGCGCCTGACACCGCGCTCCTGACCGTGCCGGTCGACGGACCGTTTTTTCCCTCCGACCTCTGCGCCAAATTACGGGCAGCGGCGAAGTCGACAGACGCCGCAATCGCCTGTGCGCAATCCGGCGGCCGCCGGCATGGCGTCTACGGACTGTTTTCAGCCGCGTTGCGTGCCGACCTGCGCCGCGCGCTGACCGTCGACGGCATCCGCAAGGTGGACCAGTGGCTTGGCCGTCATGACGTGGCGGTCGCCGAATGGCCGACGGAGCCGATCGATCCGTTCTTCAACGTGAATACGCCTGACGATCTCGCTCTCGCCGAGCAGTTTTTGCGCGCTTGCCAATAAGACCTAAAGCGCGATGAGATTTGATTGAATCGTCATCGCGCATTAAATTCTTGATTGAGCATGATCTTTTCGGAAAACCGCTTCGCACTTTTCCGGATCATGCTTTAGGTTGCGGCAGGAAAGTGGCCATGGACATCACGCTTGATTTTCGCGGCCTGAAGTGCCCGCTGCCGGCGCTTCGAACCCGCAAGGCACTGGCGCAACTAAAAGCGGGAGACGTCGCAACGGTCGAATGCACCGACCCGCTGGCGGCAATCGATATTCCGCACCTCGTCGCGCAATGCGGCGATAAGCTTGAAGAGCAGTCGCGTCACAACGAGGTGCTGGTATTCCGGATCCGCAAGCGCTGAAAGGCTTTGTCATGATCGCTGTTCGTCCATTCCTAGCAAGCCTGGCCACGGTGGCCGCCCTGACGGCCGCGACCACTCCTGTGCTGGCGCAAACCTGCAAACGCGAAGGCACCGATGTGATGTGCGACGACGGCCGCCGCGGGGTGTGGACCGGCACCTCGATCATCTGGCAGGACGGCACCCGCTCAAGCTCGGTCACCGAGCACCCGAGCGTCATCATCGGCAACAAGCAGTCGATCCGTGTCGGCCAGGGCGTCTTTGTTGGCTCCGGCAACAACGGCAATTCGGTGCCACTGGATGATCCGAACGCGCCGAACAAGACCCGTTGCGCCATTCTCGACGGCATGTCGTACTGCGATTAATGCACGCGAACATTACCGCTGGCGGCGACGCCTGCGGCCGGGACCAGCGCCGGCTGCAGCCCGGCAAACGCACGCCGCGACGGGGTCTCTTCCAGAGCGCTGACAAATTCGGCGAACCATTGATGAATGGTATGGCCTTTGAGTTTCGCCATCATCGCCGCCCAGCGCTCGCGCCGCTCCAGGATCGACATCGTCAGCGCCGTGTGCATTGCGCGCGCGATTGCATCGATATCGGACGGATTGACGATCAACGCCGCGTCGAGCTCATTCGCCGCGCCGGCATAACGCGACAACACCAGAACACCGGGATCGTCGGGGTTTTGCGCAGCGACATATTCCTTGGCGACCAGGTTCATGCCGTCCTGCATCGGCGTCACGACCCCGATCTGCGCCGAGCGGTAGAACCCGGCCAGCACGTTCTGACTGTAACCCTTGCTGAGATAGCGGATCGGAGTCCAGTCAACCTCGCCATGCCGGCCGTTGACGTCGGTGACGAGGCCGGCAAGCTCGGCCTGTAAACTCTCGTACGCTTCAATTTCGCCACGCGAGGGGGTCGCAATCTGCAGCAGCGACAGCGTACGCTTGAGCTCTGGATGAACCGTCAACAGGCGATCGAACGCATAGATCCGGTTGACTAGGCCCTTTGAGTAATCGACGCGATCGACGCCGATCGCGAGCCGCTCACCGCGCAACGACAGGCGCAGCCGCGACACGTCGGGATGCGTGATCGCGCGCGCGGCCATCGACGCGAAGCCGTCGACGTCGATGCCGATCGGAAACACCGCAAGCCGGGACAGCCCGAAGCGCGAGGTAACGAGACCGTCGTCCACCTCGAGACCGAGTTCCTTGCGAATATAATCCGCGAAATTCGCGCAATCGTCTTCGGTCTGGAAACCGATCAGATCATAGGCCAGCATCGACTCGATCAGCTGGCGATGGTTCGGGATACGCGCGGCGATGCTGCGCACCGGCCATGGCGTGTGCAAAAAAAATCCGATCGGCTCGATCACACCCTGGTGCCGCAACTCGGCGCCGAGCGCGAGGAAGTGATAATCCTGGATCCAGTAGACGGTATCGGGCTTGCGGAAATGCAACAGCGCCTCTGCCACGAAGGCGTTGACCTCGCGGTAGCAGTGATAGTCGTCGGCTGATGCGCGAATCAAGTCGCTGCGCGAATGCAGCGCCGGCCACAGCGCCGAATTGGCAAAGCCCTGATAGTAACCGCCATAGTGCGCCGCCGGCAGATCGAGCATCGCGAGCGTGCCGTGACCCAGACTCTCGGTCTTGATCGGCGTCGACGCCCGGCCGTCACAGACGCGGCCGCTGGAACCAACCCAGATCGCGCCACTCCTTTCGACAGCAGGCAGCAGCGCGGCTGCCAGTCCCCCGGTCATGGGTTCATTCGATTTGGCGCGCGCGATGCGATTTGAGACAACGACTAGATTGTTCATAGCTCGGTCCCGCAATTGGCTGCTAAATAAACTGTTGTTCATAAACATGGTTCCCGTCCCAATCTTGGACGCGATAACAGCGAGTTCCAGGCATTTTCGGGAAGATGGAACCGCGGGCCGTGCAGAATTACGGCACAAAGTGATCAGGGAGCGCGGAATCCGATAAGATTCAGCCCCGCCAGTAGCGGTCTTCCCAGCTGCGCGACAATTTCATGCCGGTCAAAATCAATCCGGCCATCGAATAAGTCTGCGGAAAATTTCCGCACAATGCGCCTGAGGTTGGATCGACGTCTTCGGACAGCAATCCATAACGATTGCGGCTTGCCAATGCGTCGACGAACAAATCGCGTGCTTCGTCCCTGCGGCCGAGCTGCCACCAGGCATCGATCAGCCAGAAGCGGCAGATCAGGAACGCCGTCACCGGCAGACCGAAATCATCGGCCGCCGCATAGCGCATCACGTGCTTCTCGCGCACCAGCTCTTTTTCCATGGCGGCGACCGTGCTGACGAAGCGCGGATCGTCGACCTCGCAAACGCCGAGATCGGGCAACAGCAATACGCTGGCGTCGAGATCGTCGGAGCCGAACGCCGCAGTGAACGCCTTGCGCTTCGGATTCCACGCGCGCTCGAGCAGTTCGCGATGCAACGGATCGGCCTTCGCATTCCAGTAGCTGACTCGATCCTGCAGACCCAGCCGGTTCGCGATTGCCGAAAGGCGATTCATACCGGCCCAGCACATCGCCGACGAATGGGTGTGGATGCGCTGACGACCGCGATATTCCCAGATGCCGGCGTCGGGCGCGAGCGACACCTTGTCGGCCTTTTCGCCGAGCGTCTCGAGCAGCCCGAACAGGCTCTCGTCGCCCGGCTTCGGCAACCGGCGATCGAAGAACAACGGCAAGGCTGCCAGAATGACGCTGCCGTAGGTATCGTGCTGAACCTGATCGACAGCAGCGTTGCCGATCCGCACCGGGCCGTCGCCGCGGTAACCCTTGAGATCAGTCGCGATGCGTTCCTCAAGCGACAGGTTCGGGACGACACTGTAGACCGGCTTGAGCGGACCATCGCGGTTCGCCGCGATCGACAGCGTGAAGCCGATAAAATCTTCCATCGTCTGGGTGGCGCCGACGCGATTGAGCGCTTTCACCACAAAGTAGGCGTCGCGCAGCCAGCAATAGCGATAGTCCCAGGTTCGCCCGGATCCGGGCGCTTCCGGGATTGACGTCGTGTGTGCGGCGACGACGCCGCCGGTCTCCTCGAAATTAGACAGTTTCAGCGTGATCGCCGCGCGGATGATGGCTTCCTGCCATTCATAGGAAATGTAGAGACGCCGTACCCAGTCGCGCCAGTAATCGCGCGTCTGCTCGGCGAAGGACGTCGCCGTAGCGGCGAGGTCGCCCGGGAACGGTTCGTCCGGACCGAACACGAGATGCAACGGACGCGTGATCACGAACGGGGTTTCGTTCTGGATCAGCGACAGCGGCGCGTCGGTCGTGACGCGCATCGCGGTATCACCCTCGACGTAGCGAATATGATTGCTGCCGAGCAACGGCTGGGCAAACGGTTTGCCGTAGGAATGAGTTGGCCGGATCTTGATGGTGATCAGCGGCAGGCCCTTGACCGGTTCGATGATGCGGAACAGCTGCACCGGGCGAAACACGCGGCCGTATTGCCGGAAGCGCGGCGCGAAGTCGGTGATTCTCACCGCGTTGCCGCGTGTGTCAGTCAGGACGGTCGATACCAGCGCCGTATTACGGACGTACTCCGATTGATAGTCCGCCAGATTGTCCAGCACGACTTCGCTGAAGCCCTTCTCCTCGTCGCCGGCAACGAGGCGCGAGAACATCGGATTGGCGTCGAAATTCGGAAAGCACCACCACACCAGCCGCGACATCGGATTTACCAGCGCGGCCGTGCGGCAATTGCCGATCACGGCAAGGTCAAGACCATGATCGATCATTGCGGGGCAACCTCACGCTCTGCCAGTCTGGCGAGCCAGCGCCTGACATCGCGCGGCCGGCCGAACTGACCGGCGACGCCGCGGGCTCTGCGGCCGACCGAGAACGATAACCCCGCGATATCGGGCATGATCGCAAACACCGCATCGTCGGTGACGTCGTCGCCGAAGAACACCGGACAACGCCCCGCGAATGGAACGTGTGTCATCAACTCGCGTACGCCGGACGCTTTGGAAAACCCGGAGGGCTTGATTTCAACCACACGCTTCCCCGGCAACACGTCGATCGGCGCTTCCGACAATTCGCTTCTGATCGCCGCCACGCGGGCGAAGATGGCAGGTTCGTACTCGATGGCTTGACGATAGTGGATGGCGAGCGAATAGCTCTTGTCTTCGATCAGGATCCGCTCGCTCATGTCGCCAATCGCGGCAAACCTCCGCTTCAGTTCAGGACTCATCGGATAAGCGCCAACGGCATACGCTTTCGACGTCGGCGATACCCGTATCTCCGCGCCGTGACCGCCAATCGCGGGCAGCATCAAGGGTGCGAAGATACGATCGATGTCGACGATCGAACGTCCGCTGACAAAGGCCACGGCACCATCCGTGAGCTCGAACAGACGGTGCAATGCGCTCCGCAATTCCTTTGGCACGACCACCGCGTCAGGCGTCGGAGCGAGATCGAGCAACGTGCCGTCGATATCGAACAGGAATGCGCAACGGTTCAGCGACGGCAGAACCGGTTGCAGCGCCGGACCATGCGACGCCGACAACGTCTCGAAGGTGAAATCAATGTCTGCCATGCTACCTAATCGACCGCAGCCAGCGGCCGCGCCACGTCTTCAAGCGACCTGCGCTCGCTGGCAACACAAAGACACCATGCCAGTCCTGCCGCTGCGATCATAAGGATTGATCCAAAAAGATATCCGACAAAAACACTGTTGCGTGAGCCGGATTCTATCAGCACGCCAAACAGCGCCGGACCGATGATGCCGCCGATGCCGGTACCGACAGCATAGAACAGCGCGATGGCGAGAGCCCGGACCTCCAGCGGAAAAGTTTCGCTGACGGTCAGATAGGCCGCGCTCGCCGCGGGCGACGCGAAGAAGAACACGACCATCCACGCGATCGTCTGCGTTTCCGCCGACAGCGCCCCGATCGAGAACAGGTAACCCGACAACGCGAGCAGTACGCCTGACAGAGCATAAGTCAAGGTGATCATGACACGTCGACCGAGCGTGTCGAATAATCGCCCGAGCAGCAGAGGACCCAGGAAATTCCCCGCGGCGAACGGGAGGATGTAAAGGCCGATACGATCGGTCGCGATGCCGAAGAAATCGGTCAGCACCAAGGCATAGGTGAAAAAGATTGCGTTGTAGAAGAAGGCCTGTGCGGCCATCAACCCAAGGCCCAGCACCGCGCGGGAGCGGTAGGAATGAACAATGGTCTGAACGAACTCGGCGAGCGGCGTGGTGCGGCGTTGCCGCAATACGATCCGCAACAACCCCTCTCTCTCGCTATCTGTCACCGGTTGGCCTGCGCGCCGCTCGATGTTGTCGACGATTGCGGCCGCATGAGCGGCGTCGCCGTGGATCACGAGCCAGCGCGGACTTTCCGGAATCCAGAAGCGCATAAAGAAAACGATCAGGCCGATGGCTGCGCCAATGAAGAAGCACAGGCGCCAGCCGAGTTCCGGATCGAGCAGCGCAGGATCCAGCAGCACCGTGGTCGCGGCAGCGCCCAGCGCGGCGCCGACCCAGAAGGTGCCGTTGATGGCAAGATCGGTCCAGCCACGATAGCGCGCAGGGATGAATTCCTGGATGGTCGAGTTGATCGCGGTGTATTCGCCGCCAATGCCGGCCCCGGTCAAAAATCGGAACAGCGCGTAGCTCGAGGCGCTCCAGGAGAACGCGGTGGCGGCAGTTGCGAGCAGATAGATCGCGAGCGTGGTGAAGAACAGTTTTGTTCGGCCGAACCTGTCAGTCAGCCAGCCAAAGCCAACCGCACCGAGCACCGCGCCAGCGAGATAGCCGCTGTTGGCGAGACCAACGTCGACATTGCTCAGCCGCAGTACCGGGCTCTGTTTCAGCGCGCCCGATACCGAGCCGGCCAGCGTGACCTCCAGACCGTCGAGAATCCAGGTCACACCGAGCGCCACCACGACGAGGGTATGGAACGAACTCCAGCGCAGGCGGTCCAGCCGCGCCGGGATATCGGTTGTCACCAGACCCGCAGAGGTGCGTGCGTCGCCTGGACGGACTTCCGTTTGCAGATCGGTGGAATCTGAGCCGACAGATAATGCTTTTGCGGTGCGCGGCACGGCCATGCCTCGCCTCCCGGCTCAAGGACTTGCCAAACCCCTTTAACGCGGGAGTACGCAGCTCGGTTCCATCCGAAAATCGCTGTCGCTTCTGTGGCTTAGGCGGCGCGGATCGTTGCCATGAACTGGTCGAGCTCCTGGCGCAGGCGCCCGCTTTCGACCGACAGGGTCTTTGCCGAGTTCAGCACCTCTGACGAGGCCGAGCCGGTTTCGGTAGCACCGCGATTGACCTGGGTGATGTTCAACGCGACGTCCTGGGTGCTCTTCGCCACGTTCTGCACATTGCGCGCGATCTCCTGGGTCGCGCCTCCCTGCTGTTCGACGGCGGTCGTGATCTGCGAGGCGATGCTCGACACCCGCCCGATGGTCTCGACAATCTGCTTGATCGCCGCGACTGACTCCGCGGTCGCAGTCTGCATGCTGGAAATCTGCCCGGAGATTTCGTCGGTTGCTTTCGCGGTCTGGCTGGCGAGTGTCTTCACCTCGGAAGCGACCACGGCAAAACCACGGCCGGCCTCGCCAGCGCGGGCTGCTTCGATGGTTGCGTTCAGGGCGAGCAGGTTGGTTTGTTCGGCGATCGCATTGATCAGCTTGACCACCTCGCCAATCTGCTGGGCGGCATGGGACAACTTGCCGATGCGTGCATCGGTATCGCGGGCCTGCGACACTGCGCCATCGGCGATGACACTCGACTCGCGCACCTGACGGCCAATATCGTCGATCGAGGCGGACAACTCTTCGGTCGCGCCGGCAACCGACTGAACGCTCGAGGACGCCTCTTCCGATGCGCTGGCGACGGTCCCGGACAAGTTCTGCGTCGTCTCTGCGGTCCGCGTCAGCATGCCCGCCGCGCCTTCGAGTTCACGCGCGGATGCTGCAACATTGCCGACGATCGCGCCGACGGCAGCTTCGAAATCATCGGCAAACTTGCCGAGTTCGGAGCGCCGGGCCTCGGCTGCGCTGCGATTCGTCTCCTCCTGCTCGGCGGCATCACGTGCGGCCTTGGCCACCGCCTGAACCTTGAACTCCTCGACCGCCGCAGCCATCTGGCCGATCTCGTCCTTGCGGCCGAGCCCCGGCAACACAACCTCGAAATTGCCCGACGCAAGCTCGCGCATCGCTGCGCACATCCTGCGCATCGACGACGACAAGCCACCACCGAGCGCCACCGCCAGCATCAGGCCGAAAACGAAGCCACCGGCGCCAAATATCGTGATGCGCTGCTTGGTTTCGAGGATCGTCGCGTCGGCGGCCGCCTCGGATTTGTCCTGGGCCGCCGCAAGATCGTCCTTCAGCACCTTTGAATCGCCGACGATCCGTTCCGCCGTCGTCGACAAGTCGGATGCCAGCGTGTTGATGGTGCGGGTGTTCTCGACGAGAACTCCGAACCCGTCGCTGAATTGCTCGAGCTGCTGGGCGATTTCCTTGATGATCGGGGCCAGCTTGTCGTCGCCGGACGCGACCTGCTTGAACGCGTTCTGCACGAACTTGATGCGGGCCTGGGTGCTGGTGCCCGACGAGGCATCCGGCTTGGCGACGAAGTTGTTCGCCAGCGCCGCGGCCGCAAGATACTGGCCGAGCACATTCTTCGCCGCCGTTTGAAGGTCGCCCTGCCCCTCGGCGCCTGCCGTTTCGGCCAGTTTCTCCAACGAAAAACGCACTTTGCTGCCGCCATAACCGACCCGGTCGGCCGCGATCTGGCTGTTTGCCTTGATCAGATCGACGATTTTCGCAAGGGACGCGGACATCCCATCGACGTCCTTCGACAGCGAGGCGATCTGCTCGCGATGCTCGGCGCTGCCGTCCGATGCCTTGAACTGGTCAATTGCGGCACGCAAGCGGGCCTGGGCATCGAGCGCCGACTTGCCATCATCCTCGGTGCGGGAGAGGATGTAGAGCTGGGTCGCCGACTGGAATGAGCCGAGCTCACGATCGACGGAAGCGGCCATGTTCGACGCGGCCACGCCCTGGCGGTAGGACATTACGCTGCTTGTGATGCTGCCGAATCCGAGATACGCCGTCGCGATCGAGCCCGCGAAGATGGCGAGCACGGTGAGAAAGCCAAGAATGATCTTCCAGCGAAACGACAGGTTGGAAAGGAAGGTCAACTTCAAACGGAAGGGGCGAAAGCGCACGGGCATGGCCTGTCCTGGGTTCTGAGGGCCGTGCGGCGCCACGCGCAAAAATGCGCGACACCTGCTTCTGCTGGCACGACCCGTCTCGAAATGCGGGCAAATCGTCACATCACGGGTGCCAAAATACCGAGCAAACGATAACGGCGCGTAAACCACGCGCGCCGCGCATGGCCGGGGGTAAGCCATTCGCCAACATGGGATTTGCGCGCTGGCACGCGCCCACATTGCGCTGCAGCAAGATTGGCAGGGGGGCCCACTCACCTGATGCGCAATGGAGCGGGAATGCAGACGGCTCCGTCTGCGCCCGCGGCTTCGCGAGCCAAAGGTCGTCCGCACAATGCGAGCCGCCCAATATTCCGGCTCCTTCGTGGGCACGACCCAAAATGATTTTTTTGCGACAGACGAAAATCTAATTGAATTGCGCTGAGAGCAGCGGCCTACTTCAATGCAACCAAGAAACGCTGCCCGCGGAAACGTCTACAGTCCTGAGGAGGATCGAATGACCGCAGTCAAACTGACGGTGAACGGCAAGGCCGTCTCCGGTGATACCGAAGACCGCACCCTGCTGGTGCACTTCTTGCGCGACCATCTAGGCCTGACCGGAACGCACGTCGGTTGTGACACCAGCCAATGCGGCGCCTGCGTGGTTCACATCGATGGTCGCGCCGTGAAGTCGTGTACCGTGCTGGTCGGACAGGCCGACGGCGCCAACATCACCACCATCGAAGGCATCGCCAGGGGCGACGAGCTGCACCCGATGCAGGCGGCATTCCGCGACAATCACGGACTGCAGTGCGGTTTCTGCACCCCAGGCATGATCATGTCGGCGATCGACATCGTGAAGCGCCACGGCGGCAAGGTCGACGAGCAGACAGTCCGCCACGAGCTGGAAGGCAATCTCTGCCGCTGCACCGGCTACCACAACATCGTCAAGGCCGTGCTGGATGCAGCTGGCCGCATGAAGGTTGCGCAGGCCGCTGAATAGCGCGACCGCGATCACAAATCTCGACAATCCAGACATACGGCCGTCCGCGCTTAGCGAAGGCGCGATCCGCGGCCCGACAGGGAGAGACACCATGGGTATGGAAGGCATTGGCGCCAGCGTCGTCCGCAAGGAGGACAAGCGCTTCATCACCGGCAAGGGCCGCTACACCGACGACATCCGCCTGCACAACATGACCTACGCGCAGTTCATCCGCAGCCCGCATGCGCACGCCAAGATCAAGAGCATCGACCCGTCGGCGGCGCTGAAGATGCCGGGCGTGGTCGCAGTCCTGAGCGGCAAGCAGCTGGTCGAGGACAAGGTTGGCAATCTGATCTGCGGCTGGATGATCCATTCCAAGGACGGCACGCCGATGAAGATGGGCGCCTACCCGGCGCTGGCGCCCGACGTCGTACGCTATGTCGGCCAGGCGGTCGCGGTCGTCATTGCCGACAGCAAGAATCTTGCGCGTGACGCGGCCGAAGCGGTCGTCGTGAACTACGAAGAGCTGCCGGCGGTCGGCGATATCAAGGCGGCGATCGCGCCCGGCGCGCCGCAGCTGCACCCGGAGGCCCCTGGCAACATCGTCTATGACTGGACAATTGGCGATGAGAAGGCGGTCAACGACGCCTTCGCCAAGGCCGCCAATGTAGTCAGCATCGAGGTCACCAATAACCGCCTGGTGCCGAATGCGATGGAGCCGCGCTCGGCGATCGCCGACTTCAACAGCGCGGAAGATCACTACACACTCTATACGACGTCGCAGAATCCGCACGTCGCGCGCCTCGTGCTGTCGGCGTTCTACAACATCGCGCCTGAGCACAAGCTGCGCGTGATCGCACCCGACGTTGGCGGCGGCTTTGGCTCAAAGATCTTCATCTATCCGGAAGAGATGGTCGCGCTCTGGGCCTCGAAGAAAGTCGACCGGCCCGTCAAGTGGACCGCCGACCGCACCGAGTCATTCCTGACCGATGCGCACGGCCGCGATCACCTCTCGAAGGCCGAGATGGCGTTCGACAAGGACAACAAGATGCTGGCGCTCCGGGTCAAGACCCACGCCAACTTCGGCGGCTACATGTCGCTGTTCTCGTCATCGGTGCCGACCTATCTCTACGCCACGCTGCTATCGGGCCAGTACAACATCCCGGCGATCTTCGCCGAGGTGATCGGCGTCTACACCAACACCACACCTGTCGACGCCTATCGCGGCGCGGGCCGGCCCGAGGCGAGCTTCCTGGTCGAGCGTTTGGTTGAGACCTCGGCGCGGCAGCTCAAGGTCGATCCGGCCGAGCTGCGAAGAAAGAACTTCATCACCCAGTTCCCGCATCAGACGCCTGTGATCATGGCCTATGACGCCGGCGACTTTAACGCCTCGCTCAACGCGGCGCTGAAGGCGATCGACTATGCGGGCTTCCCGGCGCGCAAGGCGAAGGCGAAGCAGGAGGGCAAGCTGCGGGGCATCGGGTTCTCCTGCTACATCGAGGCCTGCGGCATTGCACCGTCGAAGGCGGTCGGCAGCCTCGGCGCCGGCGTCGGCTTGTGGGAGTCGGCCGAAGTCCGCGTCAATCCGGTCGGCACCATCGAAGTCCTCACCGGTTCGCACAGCCACGGCCAGGGCCACGAGACGACGTTCGCGCAAGTGGTCGCCGACCGGCTCGGCATACCGATCGACCAGATCTCGATCGTTCACGGCGATACCGACAAGGTGCAGTTCGGGATGGGCACCTACGGCTCGCGTTCGGCGGCCGTTGGCCTGTCCGCGATCGTAAAGGCCCTCGAGAAGGTCGAGGCGAAAGCCAAAAAAATCGCTGCGCACCAGCTCGAAGCGTCGGAGAAGGACATCGTCATCGAGAACGGCGCCTTCAAGGTGGCCGGAACTGACAAGGCGATGGCGATGGCCAACGTCGCGCTCGCCGCCTACACGGCCCACAACCTGCCCGACGGCATGGAGCCGGGCCTGAAGGAGACCGCGTTTTACGACCCGACCAACTTCACCTTCCCGGCCGGCGCCTACATCTGCGAGGTCGACGTTGATCCCGCAACCGGCAAGACCACGTTCGTCAACTTCGTCGCCGCCGACGATTTTGGCCGCATGATCAACCCGATGATCGTGGAAGGCCAGGTCCATGGCGGGCTGGCGCAGGGCATCGGCCAGGCGCTGCTCGAACATGCGGTCTACGACGCGAATGGCCAGCTCACGTCGGGCACGTTCATGGACTACGCCATGCCGCGCGCCGACGACCTGCCGACATTCAAGATCGAGCACACCGTGACGCTTTGCCCGGGCAACCCGCTCGGCGTGAAGGGCTGCGGCGAGGCCGGCGCGATCGGCGCGTCGGGCGCGGTGATCAACGCGATCACCGATGCGATCGGCAACAACAAGCTGGAAATGCCGGCGTCACCCGACCGGGTGTGGGCGGCGATCAACGGCTAAGCGCGGAACAAGGGAGCTAAACCATGTACAAGACCACCTATCACCGCGCCGGCACCGTTGACGAAGCGGCGGCGCTGTTCGCCAAGGGCTCGGAAGCAAAGTATCTCGCCGGCGGCCACACCCTGCTGCCGGTCATGAAACAGCGGCTGGCAGGGCCGTCCGACGTCATCGATGTCGCCAAGATCAAGGATTTGATCGGCATCGATGTGTCTGGCGACACCGTGACGATCAAGGCAGCCACGACACATTATGATGTCGCGCAAAACGGCGCGATACAGAAGGCGATCCCGGCGCTGGCGCATCTCGCGTCCGTGATCGGCGATCCGGCCGTGCGCTATCGCGGCACCATCGGCGGCTCGATCGCCAACAACGATCCCGCCGCGGACTATCCGGCCGCCGTGCTTGCGCTCGGCGCCACCGTGAAGACCAACAAGCGCACCATCGCGGCCGACAGCTTCTTCAAGGGGCTGTTCGACACCGCGCTGGAGGGCGGCGAACTGATCACGTCGGTCTCGTTCCCGATTCCGGCGAAGGCCGGTTACAGCAAGTTCCCGCATCCGGCCTCGCGCTTTGCGCTGACCGGCGTGTTCGTGGTCAAGACCAAATCCGGCGACGTCCGGGTCGCTGCGACCGGCGCAAGCCAGTCAGGCGTGATGCGCGTCGGCGCGATCGAGAGCGCGCTGAAGGCGAATTGGGCAGCGAGCGCACTCGACAGCATCAAGATCGCCGACAGCGGGCTGATGGCCGACATCTTTGGCTCGGCCGCCTACCGGGCCAACCTGATCAAGGTGATGGCGCAGCGCGCGGTGCAGGCCGCAGGGTAACGGATCGATCGTCATGCCCCGCGAAAGCGGGGCATCCGGTAACCCGCAGCGCTCGTGAGTCTCATGGGCGCTTCAAGGTACTGGATCGCCCGGTCAAGCCGGGCGATGACGGCGGCGAGAGAATTGGCCGTCGGCAGAAATGCCGGCGGCCCTTTCATTTTCGGCGACTCGCGTCCTCCGCCGGGCTGGATTATCGTTGGCGCCATCCAAGAACAGAAGATCAAGGGAGAACCCAGATGGCTTTCACCGAAGTCGATTACAAGGTCGCCGACAAGATCGCGACCATCACGCTGAACCGCCCCGAGCAGCTCAACGCGTGGACCGGCACGATGGGCAAGGAAGTGCGGCAGGCGATGGAGCAGGCCGACAAGGACGACAACGTCCGCGTCATCGTGTTGACCGGTGCGGGCCGCGGTTTTTGTGCCGGCGCGGACATGAAGAACCTCTCGAACATCTCGACCTCGGGGCGGCTCGAGGAGCAGCCGGATCCGCCGTTCGACAAGAATTCGCGCAAGGATTTTCAGCGCAAGAACACGTACTTCCCGTCGGTGTCGAAGCCGATCATCGCTGCGATCAACGGGCCGTGCGCGGGGCTTGGGCTGTGCATGGCGCTGTTCTGCGACATGCGGTTCGCATCGAATAATGCCGTGTTCACAACGGCTTTCGCGCGGCGCGGGCTGATCGCCGAGCACGGCATGAGCTGGACGCTGCCGCGGCTCGTCGGCGTGTCGAAGGCGACGGATTTGATGCTGTCGGCGCGGCGGGTCGAGGCGGAAGAAGCGCTGGAAATGGGCCTCGTCGACCGGCTTTATGCCGGCAACGAGCTGCTGCCGGCGACTTATGCCTACGCCAAGGAGCTCGCCGAATACTCGTCGCCGCGGTCGCTGAAGGTGATCAAGAAGCAGCTGTGGCAATCGGTGATGCAGTCGCTCGATGAGGCGATGGACGTCGCCGACCACGAGATGCTGCTGTCGCTGAAGAGCGATGACTTCAAGGAAGGCGTGAAACACTTCGTCGAGAAGCGGAAACCGGCGTTTACGGGGCGGTAGGGGCCACGACCACCGGCGACGCGCAAGGCGTTGGCGGACAACGCGTTATCGCGATTTTTGTGCGGGTTTTTGGGCCGGGGCGACAGTCGCGGGGCAAATATCCGTCTACGAATATTCGTCTACGGATATTCGTAGACGGATATTCGCAGACGGGTATTTGGATAGCGGTTCCCCTCCCCCTTGTGGGGAGGGGTTAGGGGTGGGGGTCGTAGTGAGAGACCTCAGTCCCTCGATGGACCCCCCTCCCCAACCCTCCCCCACAAGGGGGGAGGGAGAAACGCCTCACAGCCCCAGCATCTGCTTGGCGATGATCTCGTGCTGGATTTCGCTGGAGCCGCCGAAGATGGTCTGCGCGCGGCCGTCGAGGTGGGCGGGGAGCAGCGCGAGCTCGTCGTCGGGCAATATGCTCGGATCGTTGAAATCGTAGAGCGGCCGGCGCGGCTCCCACACGAGCGCGTGGGGGCCGAGGATGTCGATGCCGAGGCGGGTGATGTCCTGGTAGATCTCGGTGCCGCGCAGCTTTAGCACCGAGGAGATCGGCGCCGGGATTGCGGCCGTGCTGCACGTCGGACAGAAGCTTCAGCTCCATCATCTCAAGCGCGTCGACGTCGATCTCGATGCCGCTCATGCGCTCGCCGAATTTTTCCTCGTCGTCGTCATCGCGGCTCGACAGCAATTCCTTCAATTCGCGAATCTGGCGGCGCAGGCGCGTGGCGCGGAAGCCGGCGCCGCGCTCGAACTCGAGCAGGTACTTTGCGTAGGTCCAGCCCTTATTCTCCTCGCCGACGCGGTTCTCGACCGGCACGCGGACGTCATCGAAGAAAACCTGGTTGACCTCGTGGTCGCCGCCCATGGTGATGATCGGCCGCGTCGAAATGCCCTTGGCGCTGTCATGTCGAGCAGCATGAAGCTGATGCCCTCCTGCCGCTTCGGCGTGTCGGAGGTGCGCACCAGCGCGAACATGCGGGTCGCGAAGTGGGCGTGCGTGGTCCAGATCTTCGTGCCGTTGACGATGTAGTGGTCGCCATCGCGCACCGCGCGCGTCTTCAGCGACGCGAGATCGGAACCGGAGCCCGGCTCGGAATAGCCCTGGCACCAGTAGTCCTCGCCAGAGATGATGCGCGGCAGATAAAAATTCTGCTGCGCCGGCGTGCCGAACTTCATCAGCACAGGTCCCACCATCTGGATGCCGAACGGCAGCAGCGTCGGCGTGCCGGCGCGCGCGCATTCAGTCTCGAAGATGTAGCGCTGCGCCTCGGTCCAGCCGGTGCCGCCATGCTCCTTCGGCCAGTACGGCGCCACCCAGCCTTTCTTGAACAGCGCCGCGTGCCAGGTTTCGAACGCGGCCTTTTCGGGAATGCCGGTTGGCGACAGGCGCTGGTTGCGCTTGGCCTCGGCGGTGAGGTTTTTTGCGATGAAGTCGCGCACCTCGTCGCGGAAGGTGAGCTCGGCGGGGGAGAAGGAGAGGTCCATGGTGGGGGCTCCGTGTTAGTTACTTCCTCACCGCGCGGAGCGGGGCGACGGGGGACCATGCGAAGCATGGTAGTGGGCGGCCTTCATGACAAGGATTCTCGTGTGCGCAAGAGCAGGCGGCGCATGCCGCGTCGCCCCCTCCACCGCGCTTCGCGCGGCCCCCCTCCCCCGCTTCGCGGGTGAGGAAAGATCCGGCCTGGGCGCAATATCTGCACCCATCACGCCGCCTCCTCGCGCGCCAGCTTCGCATGCCGGCGGAGGTGGTGGTCGGGGGAGCCGAACAGGACTTCGATGGCGAGGAGGCGCTTGAAGTAGGCGTTGACGTTGAGTTCTTCGGTGACGCCCATGCCGCCGTGCAGCTGCACGGCTTGCTCGGCGACGTAGCGGCCGCAGCGGGCGACTTTGGCTTTGGCGGATGACGCGGCGCGGGCGCGGGTCAAGGGATCAGTGTCCATCGACAGCGTGCATTTCAACGACGACGCCTTGGCCTCCTCGATGCGCACGGCCATGTCGACCATGCGATGGCGCAGCACCTGGTTGGCCGCGAGCGGCTGGCCGAACTGCACGCGCTGTTTGGTGTAGGCGATCGTCGTCTCCAGCAGCACCTCCATGCAGCCGATCGCCTCGGCGCAGACCGCGGCGATGGCGCGATCGGTCGCTTCCGAAATCGCCGGCAGCGCATCGTGCGAGCCGCCGAGCAACGCGGCGTTGTCGACCTTGACCTCGTCGAGCTCGAGATTGCTGGCTCGGCCGCCATCGAGCGTCGGGAAATTTTTTTGCGATAACCCCTTTCGCCGACGACGGCACCAGAAACACGCCAATGCCTTTCTTGTCGCGCTGGCCGCCGGCAAGCCGCGCGGAGACCAGCAGCCAGTCCGCGCGCGGGCGCGCCGATCACGACTTCCTTGCGGCCCGACAGATGCCAGCCGTCGCCGGCCTGCGTCGCCATGGTGGACACATCTTCCAGCGCGAAGCGCGCCTGCGGCTCGGTGTGCGCCAGCGCAACCAGCTCCTTGCCTTCGGCGATTTTCGGCAGCAGCGCGGTCTTCTGCTCAGGCGTGCCGAGCGCGCCGATCAGGCCGCCCGACAGCACGATGGTCGAGAGATAAGGCTCGACGATCAGCGCGCGGCCGATCGCCTGCATGACGATGCCGATTTCGACCGGGCCGGCGCCAAGCCCACCAAAGTCTTCGGGATAAGGCAAGCCGAGCCAGCCGAGATCGGCCAGCTCGCGCCAGATGTCGCGGGAGAAGCCGTCGGCGCTTTGCAGGATCGCGCGGCGTTGTTCAAAGCTGTAGCGCCCGGCGATGAAGCGCGATGCGGCTTCGCCAAGCAGCCGCTGTTCGTCGGACAGCGACAGGTCCATGATCGTTCTCCCCTGCGGTCTTTTGAACGGCCGCTCTTGTCGATTACCTCTCGGCGAGGTTAGTGCACAAACGATGCGCCACGCTCAGTGTGTTCCCCTCCCCCTTGTGGGGAGGGGTTAGGGGTGGGGGTCGTCGTTGTTGAGATGATGCGCTCACCAACTACGACCCCCCTCCCCAACCCTCCCCCACAAGGGGGGAGGGAGCATACTGAGTGCTGGGCGATCGCATGCGCCATTGCGCCGAAACCAGCTTTCGTCGTGCTTCTAATGAGATAACATCCTACACACCTCGGCCGCTGCCGCCAGAGGCCGAAAAGTTGAAGATGTCGCACGGCAGCCGCGCGACAATGCGTAATTCAAGGGAGAAAAAAAATGATCGGCGTCGTAGCGACCATCAAGGTGAAGGACGGCCAGGGCGACGAGTTCGTGAAGGTCGCGAGCCAGCTCGTGACGCAGGTGAACGCCAACGAGAAGGGCTGCCTGCTTTACGCGCTCTACAAGTCCGAAGAGCCGAACACCTATGTGTTCCTGGAGCGCTACAAGGACCAGGCCGCGGTGGAAGAGCATCGCGGCACCGAATATTTCAAGACGCTCGGCCGCGCGATGGGCGCCTTCATGGACGGCCGGCCTGACGTGAAGCGGTATCAGCAGGTCGCGGGGTAAGGGAACGCGCACCGAAGCGCGATGCGCCGCATACTCCGCTCATTCCGCGCGAAGGCGAGGAATCCAGCACAGAAAAATGGCGTCTGGACGAGCTCGGCGCTGTGTGCTTGGCAAAGACTGGATCCCCGCGATGCGACGTGACGGGGATGAGCGATAGAGAGAACGTGCGACGGCCGGGTCAAAAAGCCCGGCCGTTTGCTTTTGGGCGAAACTAAAGCTGCGGGTGTTTCTGCAGATGTGCCTTGAGCTTGTTGCCTTCGGCATCGCTCAGGAAGGTGAAATCGAACGGGCTGATTTCTTTTATTGCAACACGCTTGCCCTTCGCTTCACGCGCAACCATCAGCTCGTACATGTGGCGTGCGTTGCACATCTCAAAATTACGGTCGTCATTGAGCACCTCGCCATTCTGAACCCATTTGCCGTCGGCATTGCGGGTGATCGGGTGCGGCAATTTCGCAACGGCGGCCGTTTGACCGGCCGAAAGGACGCAATCCTTCGCCACGGCCTGATCAGCCATGCAGGCGAGAACCAATATCGGCAACCATGTCAGAGTGCGCATCGATCGTCTCCCAAGGACTCCGCCGGGGCCAGTATCATTTTCGGAAGCCCGGTTCACAAGCGTGTTCTGCGGGGGTAAGAAGTTCTGGTTTCTCCCCACTCCGCTCATTCCCGCGAAGGCGGGAATCCAGTAGCCAAGAACTCTGCTGGTTTGGCAAAAACTGGATCCCCGCTTCCGATCTCGGGTTTACCGAGATCGGCATTTTGATGCGCAAGTCGGGCGGGCCCGACTTGCGATGGGGATGAGCGGTATGAAAGGGAGACAGCGGCAGGACGAGAGCCCGGCCACTCTGTTTCAAGTTCACAACGAGAACCTGCCGATGGACGCCGACGTTTCACATCCGCGCTTGCGGGCGATCATGCGATGGGTGCTCGCGGCATTTTTTGTCGCCGCCGGCATCGCGCATTTGCTGGCCCCGGCGCCAACTGCTCGCGATCACACCGTCCTGGGTGCCGTTCGCCCCTCAGGTGATTTTCATGACCGGGCTGTTCGAACTGGCGGCGTCAGCCGCACTGCTCGCGGGGCCATGGCGAAAATGGGCCGGCGTCTTGCTGGCGATCTACGCAATCTGCGTGTGGCCCGCCAATTTCAAACATGCGATCGACGGCATCGACCTTCCGCATATTTCATCGAGCTGGTGGTATCACGCGCCGCGGCTTGCGTTTCAGCCGGTCATCGTCTGGTGGGCGTTGTTCTGTTCGGAGGCGATCAACTGGCCGCTAAGGCGGGGTAAGTGAAGTGCGGCGCGACGCATTCTACAAGTCCGACGAGCCACCTGTGTGTTCCTGGAGGCAGGACAACACCTACTTCGTCAACCAGTTCGCGTAAGCTTCGATGTCGATCATCGGCACGGTGCCGCTGAATTGCAGGCGCGAGATCAGTTGAACAGGAACGCGGTCGCCGCCTTACTCTCGCCTTCGAACCTATACGTGCCGGAGTCCGGATCGCGGAGAAGTGGCCGTGCGATGCGACGCAGCCGATATCGAGGCTGCCACTCTCCTGTCCCAGCGTTCAAGGCGTTCGCGAACGACGTGCCGAGCGGCGGAGCTCCACTCGCTCTCGAAGGTCAGCATGCCCCCGAGGATAGGGATCAATGACTTGGCCGGATAGGTGCCGCCTGCGTGCGGAATCGGCAGAGTAGTCCGGTGAAGTCGCCGGACGCTCGCAACCTTCTCCTGGGCATACTTCACTAGGCCGGCGTTTGCAGTCTGCTTAGCCTCGAACACGGCATAGACGCTCTCGGCGGGGATGATCGTCTCGCCTTCATACGTGAAGATGAACGGCGAGTACTGCCGATCGAACACGACGACATCGATCTGCTGGCTGAAATTCCCAAGGCTGTCGACGACGTGCGCCTTTGCTGTTTGGTAGCGCTTTGGCAGGTAGAGGTCGAGCATGCTGATCCAGACATTCTCGCTGGCATCGCCCTTTGATCCTGGATGATTGATGGTCTTCCGAACTGTAGCGAGCCGCCGTTGGATGTCCTCGTGCAAGGAGGCAAGCAGTTGAGACAGCGACCAGTCCGACATGACCTACCTCATGCTCGTTACGCTTAGGACAACGGAACTTGGGGCCGAACAACGCGCGCCACGCTTTAACGCATCGCCGTTGCGACCCTGCCGTGTGAGTCGATGGCCACCGTCGCGTCACGGCTGGCCGTGCTCAGAGCGATCGCGCGCTCGCTGCTTGCGCTGCAGTGTCCATGCCGTTGCTGATCGGGGGGCCCAGGCCGGCGGGATCAGGCCACTCGTCGAAAATGCGGTCGGCCAGCGTCGAGAAAAGAGCCTGCAACTCGTAGTCGAAGCGGCCCTGCCACCCGCCATGGAGGCATTCCAGCGCCATGACCTCGATCAGGAACGAAGGCTTGACCGGCTTCTCGCCGTGCCGCGGATTGTTGTTCCAATATTTGACCATGCGCACGAGGCCCTTCCATTCGTTCGAAAAGGCCTGGTGCGCCGCGGTGGCCTTCTCGGCATGGATCTTCGGGTTGGTCTTGATCCACTTGCCGGTGTCGGTGTCGGGAATCTCGTAGTCGTCGCCGTCGGCGAAGGCGGGCACGACATCGACGCTGACAACGCGGTAGTCGGTATTGTCGTCGGCATCGACCACCACGCCAAAATCGACATTGACCGACCGGCTCTGCTTGCGCACGGCTTCCTTGCCGTATTTCTCCACGAGCGCGTCGTAGAAAGTCACCGATCACCACGGACGGCGCCTTCGACCGATAGTGCTTCTCCGACTCCTTCAGCACGAAGAAGATGTCGATGTCCTTGAGCGGCTTCGTCTTGGTGTAGCGAGCGTAGGAGCCGGTCAGGAAGCTGCGGTCGATCGCGAATTTGGTGACGAGATAGTCGCGCACCTCGTTGTGCCGCGCCGACGCGTTCTTCTGCTCGCTTGTCGTTCAGCTCAAGCCGGCTCTTGAATTTCCGGAATGCCTCATCGACCGTCAGCATCAGGTTCTTCCTCCAATAGGCGTGTTGCCGCCGAGGCCGTTGTGCTCGATCGTCGTGCCGAGGCTGTGCCGCACCAAGCCGTCGGTCGGAGCGGAAGCTGCCGTTAGACCCAGCCAGCGACATCGGGACGCCCCGGCTTGTTCTGCAGCAGCAGCTCGTAGCTGGCGTCGCTCGGCGCGAGGCCGGCCTTGCGGATGTGCGTATCTTGAGTTGCTCCGTGTCGGTCCAGAAACTGCCGTCGCCCCCGACCAGCCGTAGACGACGTCGATATCCCAGCGGAAGATCAGCGCGTCCGGTCGTGGGATTGAAGACCTCCAGCACCACTCGTTCGCAGGTCGCCGCGAATCAAGCCAGGTCTGCAGCGCCCGCATATTGCTCTCCCAGCTCGCCCACAAATTACGGCGGGTCGAGCCCGCTCAGGCGGATGATGTCCTTGAAGCTCTTGAGGATGTTGTCGGCCACATAGGTGACGGAGTGAGTGTAGGTGTTGACGGCGACGCTGGTCATGATCCGAGGAACCCCTTCGGATCAAGAACAAGGCGCTGCGCCTTCGCGCGTGCTGTCGTCGCTCTCGTCGGCCGACAGCGGTCATCGAGGTCGCGCGCGGTGATGCGCGTGCTGTGCTTCTTCAGCGCGGCCTGCACCCAAGCGAGGTCGTCCTCGGGACAAGGCAGCGACACCCGCCAGTCGCCTTTCAGGGGATCGAAGCCCAGTGCGTCCTCGTTGGCATCGGAGCCGTCGATCGCGTCGTCGTCGTAGAGGCAATAGATGCGGGTGCGCGGCCCGTCGCAGGTGACGACGATCGCGGCGTCCTTCGGGGCCTGATCCGCGATGATGCTGGCGGCGATGCCGGCGACCGCGAGCAGCTCGTCCGCGCCGCGCCGGTCTTGCCGTGCGTCAGCAGGTCGACGATTGCGTTCCAAGTCTGCAGCGCGTCGCGCTGCGGGTTGCTGCGAAAGGTGCGGCTGGCGACGGTGCTCATTGCGCTTGCCTCCTTCGCGCGGCTCGCCTTCGCGGCTTGGCGGCGGCGAGCAGGTTCTCGATCGTGACCTGCTCGGGGTTCATCGCCGTCTCGCGGACTGCTCGCGAGGGCGTTGGCCACCATCTTGCGGATGGCGCGTCCGTCGAGGCCGACGCAGGCGGCCGCGCAGCGGTCGAATCTGCGGCGAGTCGCCAGTTTGCCGATGGCCGGATAGGTCCGGCCGAGGCCCGCCAGGCAATCTTTCAGGATCTCGGCGCACGCCTCGCGGTCGGGCAGCGGCACTCTGCAACGACCAGGTCGCAGCGCGAGGTGAACGCGCTATCGACCGCCTGCGGGAAGTTGCTGGTCGCGACGAACAAGAAGAGTTGGGATGCTGCTCGGCCAGCGCGTCGAGCTGCACCAGCACGGCATCGGTGGCGCGGTGAACGTCGATCGGATTGGCTTCCAGGCTCATCTTCGACCGGTCGGCCGCCAGCGTTTCGACTTCATCGAGCAGGACGATGGTCGGGCCGCGCCGTAGCGGCCTCGGCGATCGACTGGGAGAACAGGTCGGAGACTGCGCGCTGCGTTTTGCCCATGGCCGAGCTGGTCGAGGCATGTGCGGCTCGACTTCCAGCAGCCGGAACTTGCCGCCGGGAAACGACTTCGCGGTGCGATGGGCGAGGCCGCGGGCAAGCGAGGTTTTGCCTGTGCCCGGCGGCCGACGAGCAGGATGACGCCGTGCAGCGGGATCACGCTGCGGTCGACCTTGCCGCGCATGGTGAAGTTGAGCACGGCCTGAGACAGCAGCTGCGACTTGAGGCCGCAGTCGAAGGATGATCGAATCCCAGAGCGTGCCGAGTGCCGGATCGGGAAGCGACCTGATCCGTTGGACGCCCTTGGGCCGCTCGTCAAAAGGGGAAGTCACGCGCTGATTTCATGGCCCTGCTCCTTCCGGCGCCGTGACAAACAGCTAGCTGTGAAACCGCGTCGGCTACGGCTTGCCCGACGCGGGCGTCCGGCACTATATGATGCGTACTTGTATCGAAGCGGCCTACCATCAATCGGTTTTATGCCTGAACACGACGATAAGAAGTGCTTCTACTCCGAACATTCTTGTGAGGAGGACACAACGTGTCTACGCCCCTCGGCGACAAAATCCGCAGGCTTCGCAAGAAGAGCGGATACACCCTCGACAAACTCGCCGAGCTTTCTGAACTCGAGTAAGAGCTACATCTGGGAGTTGGAGAACAAAGACCCGCCCCGACCATCGGCGGACAAGATCGCCAAGATCGCCGTCGCGTTGGGCGTCACGCCAGACTACCTAATCGACCGAATCGGTACCAGGTCGAGGACGCCACCGATACAGCCTTCTTCCGAAAGTACCGGGGAATGGAGCCAGAGACCAAGGAGAAGATACGCCGAATGATGGATTTGATCGGGGACGACGATTGACGACGGTCTTTAGCTCCGGAGCGTTGGGCGTTCGAGATCACAAATGTACTCAATGCTGTGTTCGGCGCTGAGCAATTTCCGATCAATGTGCCGGAAGTAGCCATAGAGTAATTCGCAGAACGATTTCCTGACGACCCGATCGTCAGCGTGCAGGGTGACGATCTGCCTGAACTTCGATGGCGCGCTATTCCAGGCCAAGCCCGGGCGAAAAGGTTGGGGGATCATTTACAACAATTCGATCACCTCAAGAGGCCGGATCAACTTCACGCTCGCTCATGAATTTGGCCATTACCTCTTGCATCGCATCGCTTACCCAAACGGTTTTCGGTGCGGACAACAGCACATTGTGCGTTGGGATTCCGAGTACGGTCAGGTCGAGCACCAGGCAAACGTCTTTGCCGCAAACTTTCTGATGCCGCTTGATGACTTCCGGCGTCAGATCTCCTGCGAATGCAAAAGTCGAAGTCGACATGCTCGCGCGGTTGTGCCGATCGCTACAAGCGTATCGCTGATCGCTGCGGTTCTGCGCTGGCTCAGCTATACCGAGAAGCGAGCCGTCATGGTCGTCTCGCGCGACGGTTTCATCTTGTGGGCACGATCAAGCGATCCGGCATTGCACACGGGCGGTTACTTCAGGACGTCAGCCGGTCCGATCGAAATCCCAGCCGCCGCGTTGGCGAGACATCCCGACCTGCTGGTCGACGGCCGCGCCAGCATCGAGCACCCGCGCGGCGTTTGGCTGCGCGAACCGGTTCGTGAGACGACTATCTTCGCAGAACATTATGATTTCGCACTTTCGTTGCTGCAGCTTGAGGATGCACATTCTCGCTTCCACGATGGCGAAGACGCCGAACTCGATACGTACGACCAATTTGTCCCGGTGGAACGCCGTCGCGACTGGTGACTTCTCGAACTCACTGTGATCACCCGATATCTGCTACTCGCCGAGTGACTTCCCTCTACTCCGGCAACCCCGCCACCCGCAGCGCCTCACCCAGCTTCGCCGCCAGCACCGGCGCGCAGTCGACGCCGGCGAACTGGCTGGATGATGCGGAAGGTCGGCTGCAATTCGAGCACGCGGGCGGCGGCGGCTTTGGCTTCGTCGAGGCGGCCGAGCGCGACCAGCGGGCCGATCAGGATCACATAATTGATGCTGTGGGCGGGATTCGACTGGACGGCCTGCCAGGCGGCCTTTGCTGCTTCTGCGGCCTGCCTAACAGATAATGCCCGAGCGCCTGCGAGCCGAACGCGCCGAACGCCCAGGGGTCGAACGGCGAGAGCCGCAGCGCGCGCTCGCCCCATTCGATCGCGCGTTCGGCATCCGCGGCCCAGCTATGGACGACGCTGCCGAGAATGAAGGCGAGCGCGGTCGACGGGCTCAAAGCGAGCGCGGCGTCGAACGCGGCGAAGGCCGCGCTGCGGTCGTGCGCATCCATGCCGAGCGAGAAGCCGGCGAAGGTGAGCGCCAGCGCATCGTCGCGGCCGTGCTGCAGCGCTTGTCGCGCGTGATGCACGGAGGCTGGAGCGATCCTCCTCGTGCAGGCCCGCGCGCAAAAAGCGATTGTGATGGGCCATCGCCGATAGACCGTGCGCCAGCGCGTAAGACGGATCGAGCGTGAGCGCGCGCTGGAGCAGCGGCAGCGCTGATGCCGCGCGATCGGGCATGCCGGAATCGACGTCGGCTTGCGCGCGCAGCACGAGCTCGTAGGCGTCGAGGCTGTCGGGCCGCTTGCGGGCGACGCGCTGAGCTTCCGCGCGGCGCAGGCTCGGCTCGATGGCGCCGACCACGGCGAGCGCGATCTCGTCCTGCAGCGCGAACACGTCATCCAGCGTGCGGTCGTAACGCTCGGCCCAGACATGGGCGCCGCTCGCGGCATCTGCGAGCTGCGCGTTGATGCGGACGCGATTGTCGGCGCGCCGCACGCTGCCCTCGAGCACATAGCGCACGCCGAGCTCGCGGCCGACCTGCTTGACGTCGACGCTGCGGCCGCGCCAGACGAAGCTGGAATTGCGCGCGATCACGAACAGCCATTTGATGCGCGACAGGCCGGTGATGATGTCGTCGACCATGCCGTCGGCGAACCAGGCGTCCTCGCCGCCGAGATTGTCGAACGGCAGCACGGCGATCGACGGTTTGTCGGGGATTTCTGGCGCGGCTTGCGGCTGCGGAGCGTTGTTCGCGCTGGTGTCGACGCGGGCTGCGGGCGGACCAACATAGCGATAGCCGCGGCGCGGCAGGGTCTCGATCCAGTTGGCGCCGCCGTCCTGCGCCAGCACGCGGCGGAGCGCTGCGATCTGCACGGTGAGGTTGGAGTCTTCGATCGCGAGGCCCGGCCACGCGGCCTCGATCAGCGCATCTTTGCTCACCGGCTCGGTGGCGCGTTCCAGCAAGAGGCGCAGCAGGGCGGTGGCGCGGCTGCCGAGCAGCACGGGCTCGCCAGCGTGAAACAGCATGCCGGAGTCGGCGTCGAGGGCGAAGCGGCCGAAGGTGTAGGTGGCTGGCATCGGTTATGTCGCCTCGCGTTTCGGCGACATTTTGCAACAATTTCGGAAGCGATTCACGACCTTTGGGCGGTGGGGAGGCAGGGTGATGGCGCGTCGTTCGACGCGAAGCTCGACGAGTTGAAGTGCGAGTTCACCCAGCGTGCCGTACGCGCTCCCCTCCCCCCTTGTGGGGGAGGGTTGGGGAGGGGGGTCGTTGTTATCGCGCGCGGCGCCTCAACAACTACGACCCCCACCCCTACCCCTCCCCACAAGGGGGGAGGGGAACAGCGAACGGCGCGACAGAGCTTCGACTTCGACTTGTCGAGCCTTTCATCTCATCACCTCAACCGCGGAGACTGACATGACAGCAAAGGCCATCATCCGACGACCCGGCGAGGGCAAGAGCGTGCAGCTTGCCGGGCACCCGATGGCGTTTCTCGTCACCGGCGAGGACACAAAACACACCTCGATGTTCGAATGGACGATCCCGCCCGGCTTCTCGACCGGGCTGCACGTGCATCGCGTGCAGGAGGAGACGTTCTTCGTGCTGGAGGGCGAGTGCGACTGGCAGGTCGGCGAGGAGCGCGTGCGCGCTGTGCCGGGCACCTACCTGTTCCTGCCGCCGGGCGTGCCGCACAACATCGCGAACGCCTCGGACAAGATCGCGCGCGTGCTGATGACGGTGTCGCCGCCGGGGCACGAGCATTATTTCGAGGAGCTGGCGGAGACGGTCAAGCGCGGCGGCGCGAAGGATCCGGCGAAGATTTCCGAGCTGCGCGCGCGGTATGACACCGATCAGCTGAGTGCGTTGAAGGGGTGAGGTCGGCGCTGCGGCCGCTCGACTGCGGCCGCCATCATCGCGCCGCCATCCTCCCGCTCATCCGCATGCCTGCCATTCGCAGGGCATCCGCTTTGTCCTGGATCAAATGCGTCGGTGCGGTCGGGGGCGAAAAAGGCGGTATGCAGCGCGCGAGCCGCGCGCCCGACCGGGAGCAACCGTCATGCAAGTCATTTTCGAATACCTCTCTGTGGGAGACCTGTGGGCTCTCGCTGGAATCGCCGTGTTGAGCGCGCTGCTTGCGGCCAACAGCAATTACCAGAGGCGCCGCGCGCTGGCGTCCGATGGCATGGTGGCGCTGATGACGCAGACGGCGGTGAAGGGCGGAGGATTTCCCACGCACGCGAAGGCGGCTTGAGTTAGCTGCGAGCCGTCATGCCCGGCCTTGTGCCGGGCATCCACGTTTGTCAGCGCGTATCCAGGAAAGACGTGGATGGCCGGGACAAGCCCGGCCATGACGCCTGTACCACTCGCCACGGATAAACCGCTGGGCGAGCCCTACCACCGCCGCGCGATGGCGCGGGCGAGCGTGTCGGAGGGGTGCTCGCCGAATTTCAGGACGTACTGCGCGGCGAACTGGCTCAAGTGCCAGAAGCCGTGGGCGAGCGCGATCGCCTTGATGCGCGTGGTGGGATCAGCTTCGAGCAGCTGCCGCCGCACCGACCACAGCCGGCGGGCGCGCAGGTAGCGGTGCAGGCTGGTGCCGCGGATTTTCGTGATCGCCGAGTTCATGGTGCGGACCGAAACGTGCAACCGCGCCGCCAGCTCGTCGGAATAGATGGTCTGGCCGAGATTGGACGCTGAGAATCTCCTCGATGCGGTCGACGACGGTCAGCGCCGTCTGGAACGCGACCGACCGCAGCACAGGGGCCGGCCGGGTGTCCGCGAACGCAAAGTCGAGCGCATCCAATAGCGATTCCTGCAGCCCGAGCCGTGCCTCGAGCGACAACAGCTGCGAGGGGAAGTAGGAGGCGACCACGAAGGCGCGCTCGATCACGTCGCGCAGCGCGGCCAGCGCGGCATCCGGCGTATCGAACGCGATGAACATCCGCCCGGTGGCCGGCCAGCCGCGATCCCTCAGCGACGTCGAGAGCAGGAGCGCCGCGCCCAGGCCGTCGCCCTTCTCGAGCATCCGGTAGTAGCCGGGCCCGCGCCCGAGCACGAGCGACGCCGGGTTCAGGGTCTGGCCGTTGACGACCGTCTCCGAGAGATTCTCGGCGAACGGCACCACAACCAGCGACCGCGTCGCCGGCACACCGACGTCGACGATGCGCGGGAAGGTGCGCAGCAGGTAGAGCTCGCCATCCGGCAAGGGCAGCACGCCCTGCATGGCCGAAATCGGCCCGGCCCGGGTCGGCCACATCTGCACCGTGGCACTGCGCAGGGATTGCCTGAACTCGTCGACGTCGCCGAAGCGCGAAACGGTCAAGACAGCCGACGATCGTGGCTCGAACTGCGCCATTCCTGGACGAATCAAAACTGGAAGCTTGCTTTGCCCCGGCACCCTAGCCCGGCAGCGAGGGGGGCGTCCCCCTCCAAACCGGCAGGTTTCCACCGCGGATTTTGCGCTGCAGTTGCCTGAAACCGATATCAGTTTTTCCGGAAAAAGATACCGGTCATCAAGCAAGCATAACGGCTGGTTCACGGATTGGGGAGAAAACTGCTGCGGCGCGTAAAGGGACGACGCGCAAATAACCCCGATCCGGCGACACTGGCGTTTTCGGGGTGTTTGGAGTGCGCCCCAGTTGGGCAGGGATTATGACTGAACTCGCCGCGGCAGCGCTGGTCACAGACCTCGAACAAGCCGTGCGATCCGGCACGCCGGACCGGCGGGTCGAAATGCTGCGCAAGATGACGGACCTGTTCCTGTCCGACGCCGACCGCCTGAACGAGCAGCAGGTCAAGGTGTTCGACGACGTGCTGGTCCGCCTGATGGAGCGGATCGAGAGCCGCACCCTTGCAAACCTCAGCGACCAGCTCGCCGACATCAACTCCGCGCCGCGCGAGGTGGTGCGCCAGCTCGCCTTCAACAGCGAGATCGAGGTGGCCGGACCGGTGCTGGCCAAGTCCACCCGGCTGTCCGAACGCGACCTCGTCACTATCGCCAGCAACGCCGAGCAGGGGCACCTGCTCGCGATCTCCAGCCGCAAGATCATCAACGAAGCCGTCACCGACGCGCTGATCAACCGCAACGACAATGTCGTGTCGCACGTGCTCGCGAAAAACGACGGCGCGCGGTTCTCCGAGCGCGGCTATGCGACGCTGGTCGATAACGCGGGCCGCGACGACATCCTGGCCGAATTGCTCGGCCTGCGCCTCGACATGCCGGCCAGCCTGCTGCGCGAGCTGTTGTCGAAGGCGGCCGCGGCGGTGCGCGACCGCCTGCTCAAGATCGCGCCGCCCGAGCTGCGCGCGAAGATCGAGGCGGTGATGCAGTCGATCGTCGGCGAGGTGAAGATCGCGAAGGCGGTCGACTACACCCAGGCGCAGGCCGCGGTGCTGGCGCTGAACCGCGCCGGCAACCTGAACGACTCCTCGGTCAACCGCTTCGCGCTCGAGTACAATTACAAGAACGTCATCGCGGCGCTGGCGCTGCTGTCGTCGACGCCGATCGAGTTGATCGAGCCGGTCATCAACAATCCGCGGCCGGACGGCCTGATCGTCGCCTGCAAGGCGGCGCGGTTGAGCTGGTCGACCGCCGCCATGATCATCCGCAACCGCAAGAACTGCCCGCCGGTCGCGCGCGAGGAGCTGGACCAGGGCCGCGCCGTGTTCAACGAGCTGTCGCTGTCGGCGGCGCAACGGACGATGCGGTTCTGGTCGGCGCGCGGCACGGCAAGGAAGCCCAGCGCGCCCGCGCTAGCGCTCTAGGAAGCGGCGCATGTCCTACGGAGCGCGCAAATCTGATCGTGTCGCGTTCTCGAGCCCGCTCACGGTCCACATCATGTCGATCGACGGCACCTGGCGGCGGACCTGCCAGTTGCTCGACATCTCTTCGACCGGCGCCCGGCTGCTGGTGGAGGGCTCGCTCGAGGGGCTGCAGCTCAAGGAATTTTTCCTGTTGCTGTCCTCGACCGGCCTCGCCTACCGCCGCTGCGAGATGATCCGCATCCACGGCGACGAGCTGGGCCTGCGATTTCTCGAAGACAAGAAGGGCAAGAAGAGCAAGACGGGGCGGTATGACGTTTCGGCTTAGGAAAGCCTCCGTCGTCGTCCCCGCGACGGGTTACGGCGACGCCCTCCGTCACACCCAGCCGGCATCGACGACGTAATGCTGCGCGGTGCAGGCCGAGGCTTCGTCGGACGACAGGAACACCACGAAACGCGCGATGTCCGACGGCTCGACCCAGCGCTTCAGGCACTGCGCCTGCAGCCGCCGCGCGTCGGCCTCCGGCGTCAGCCATTTCGTGACCTGCCGCTCGGTGCGCACCCAGCCCGGCGCGACCGCGTTGACGCGGATGTTGTGGACGCCGTAGTCGCGCGCCAGCGAGCGCGTCAGCCCGATCATCGCCGACTTCGCCGCGGTGTAGACCGGCATGCCGCCCTGCCCCGCCATCCACGACATCGACGAGAAGTTGACGATGACGCCGCAGCCTTTCGCCTGCATGCCCGGCAGCACCGCTTGCGCGGCGAAGAACGCATGCTTGAGGTTGACGGCGATGCGCTCGTCGAACATCTCCGGCGTCACGTCGGGCGTGGCGTGGCGCTCGTCATGGGCGGCGTTGTTGATGAGAACGTCTGCGGCGCCTTGCGCCTCGGTCAGCGCCGAGATCGCCTTGCGCAAGTCAGCGATATCGCGGATGTCGGCCTCGACATAGCGTAGGCCCGCGTCCTCGCCCTCGAGCTCCTCGAGCAGCTTCAGCGACGGCTCGGCCGCGATGTCGATGAAGCCGACCTTGGCTTGCTGGCGCACGAAGGCGCGCACGATCGCTTCGCCGATGCCCGAGCCGCCGCCGGTGACGATCACCGACTTGCCGGCCAGATCGGGATAAATGGCGCCGGAGGATTTTGCTGAGGCGGGCATGGTGGAGGACTCCTTGGGAAAAATTGCACGCTGTCGGCTCTTACCCTCCCCCTTGTGGGGAGGGTCGGCCGCGAAGCGGTCGGGGTGGGGGTGGTTGCGAGTCGAGGGACCCCCACCCCTAGCCCCTCCCCACAAGGGGGAGGGGAAGTCGCCGAAGCTACGGCAAGAATCTCGTTGTTCAATACGCCGAAATTCCGCCGTCGGCGGCGATCGCGGCGCCGTTGACCATGCGGGATTCGTCGGACGCCAGGAACAGCGCGACGTTGGCGATGTCGTCGGCCTCGCCGACGCCGAACGGATAGCGCTGCGTCATGTTGTCGATACCGCCGAAGCGGATCTGGTTGCCGTCGACGAAGCGGCTCTTGACCCGCTCGGTCAGCACCACACCGGGGCAGATCGCGTTGACCCGCACGCCCTTCGGCGAATAAGCGCCGGCCAGCGCCTTGGTCAGCGCCAGCAGGCCACCTTTCGCCATGACGTAGACATGGGCGATGTGATTGCCGCGCAAGGCGACGACGGAGGAGAAATTCACGACGCTGCCGGCGCCTTGCGCCACCATCTCCGGGATGACGTGGCGGCAACACAGGAACGGCCCCTTCAGATCGAGGCTGATGGTGTGATCCCACACCGAAAGGTCGACCGTCGTCACCGGCTTGTCGTCGGCAACCGAGCCGCCGGCACAATTCAGCAGCACGTCGATGCGACCGAACTTTTGTTTCGCCTGCCGCACCATCTCTTTCACGCTGCCTTCATCGGTGACATCGGTGCGGACGAAGTGAGCCGCTCCGCCTGCTTCGCGGACGCTGGCGGCGCCAAGCGCTTCATTGATCTCGGCGACCACGACCTTGGCGCCCTCGGCGACGAAGCGTCTCGCTGCGGCGCGGCCGATGCCGCTGCCCGCCCCGGTGATGACGGCGACCTTGTCACGCAGACGAGGGTTGCTGGAGGGCTGTTGTGTCATCGGCTCTGCTCCTGTTGAATTAGGGTCGAGCATAAGCGGCGGAGACCGCGTCAAGCAACAACGGGAGGACGCGAACAGGTGCGCAAGGCAACAACAAGAATAACTGTGGCGCTGCTGGGATTTTGTTTCGGCCCTATCTCGCCTCGGGGGAGCAACGACGGCGCTGGCGGCTTGGCCGGAGCGCCCCGTAAAACTGATCGTGCCGTTCCCGGCCGGCGGGTCGGCCGACGTAGTCGGGCGCATCTTCGCAAAGGTGTTCTCGGAAAAACTCGGCCAGCCGTTCGTGGTCGAGAACCGCGCCGGCGCCAACGGTAATCTTGGTGCTGCTTCGGTCGCGACCGCCGCGCCCGACGGCTACAACCTGCTGTTCACCACGACCGGCCCACTGGTGTTCAACAAGGTGATCTACCGTCAGAGCACGACGTTCGATCCGGCAAAAGATTTCACACCGATCGTCGAGGTCACGCAGCTGCCGCTGATCATCGCCGCCAATTCGACGCTGCAGGCCAAGAATTTCCAGGAGATGGTCGCCTACGCCAAGGCCAATCCGGGCAAGATCACCTTCGCTTCATCGGGCAACGGCTCGATGGGACACCTGACCGCGGACCTGCTGGAGACCAACCTCGGCTTTACGATGACGCACGTACCCTATCGCGGCTCGGCGCCGGCGATGAACGATTTGCTCGGCGGCGTGGTCAATATCTGCATCGATCTCGCGTCAAACTACGCGCCGCATGTGAAGGCAGGCACGCTGCGTGCGCTCGCGATCACCACGCCGAAGCGCTGGGCGCTGCTGCCTGACGTGCCGACGCTGTCCGAACTCGGCATGCCGAACTTCGACGCGACGGGATGGATGGCGATCGTCGGCCCGGCGGGATTGCCTGATGATATCGTCGCCAAGGTCAACAAGGCGGCGAACGACTACCTCGCGACCAAAGAAGGTGCCGAGACGCTCGACAAGCTCGGTATGGTGCCGGTCGGCGGCACGGCCGACGAACTGAAGACATTCATGGCGTCGGAGCTGGTGAAATGGACGCCGGCTGCCGAAAAGATCCAGCCCGAGTGAGTTTTGGCGATGCAGGCGGCAAACGCAATGAACGATGGTCCGCTGGTCGATACCCACGCGCATGCCTATACGCTCGACATGCCGCTCGCGCCCGGCGCCTGGCACCGGCCGCCGCACGACGCGCCGATCGAGGCTTATATCCGCGAGCTCGACGCGCACGGCATCACGCATGCGGTGCTGGCTGCCGCCAGCATCTATGGCGATTACAACGATTACCAGATCGACGCCTTGCGCAAATATCCGCGGCTGCGCGGCACCGTCATCATCAACAATCCGCTGGTTGACCGCTACATCCTCGAAATGATGAAAAAGGACGGCGTGGTCGGCGTGCGCTTCCAGCGGCGCAATGTCGACAACCCGCCGGACCTGTCGTCGCCGGATTACAAGCTGCTGCTGCGCCGCATCGCCGATCTCGGCTGGCACGCACACCTGCTCGAGAATGACGGCGAGCGCATCATCCGGCCGCTCAAGGATCTCGAGGCATCAGGCGTCAAGCTGGTGATCGATCATTTCGGCCGGCCCGATCACAAGAAGGGCATCAACTGCGAAGGTTTCAAGACGGTGCTGCGCTCGGTCGAGAAGGGCAATACCTGGGTCAAGCTATCGGCGGGCTACCGGCAAGCATCGCCCGCAGCCGCCATGGAGCTGGCGCGCGAGCTGTTGAAAACGGCAGGCCCCGAGCGGCTGTTGTGGGGCAGCGACTGGCCGTTCGCGGCGTACGAGGACAAGGTCACGTACGCCGAAACGGTACAGAATTTCTTCGACTGGATTCCCGACGCGAACGCCCGGCGAAAAATCGGCGGCGAGACGGCGTTCAAGTTCTATTTCAGCTGAGGTTTTTTCTACGATGATGCGCCGCGCTTTAGCTTTCGCATTGTTAGCCGGACTGCTCGTGAGCGCCGCCGCGGAGGCGGCCGGTCCACCCGATGGCTACAAGCTCAAGGACGACGACGACTACAAGGAGGTCTCGCCGGACAAATCGACCACGGTCGAGCAGTATTCCAAGGAGAACAAAGACGGCAGTTCTAGCTGGCAATCCTGGGCTCGCCACGGCGACAGCTTTGTACTGCTGCCGCCTGACAATGCGGACTATCCATCCGACTTCCGTTTCACCAACGACTCGCAGTGGCTGGTCCGGCTGCAGAAGATCGGCAGCGGCGAAGGCACGATGTTTCTCTATCGCCTGACGCCGAAGGGATTCGTCAGCGCGACCAAGAAGCCGATCGGCGACCTCGCCTGGGACTATTTCAACAGCCGGCCGGAGTCGAAGAAGGTGCCAAAGCCCGACTTCCATATCTTTTCGGGCCTCGTGAAGGGCGTCGTCGACAACTACAAATCGTTGGGCGAGAACTGGCCCGACAGCCGCTACATCGTGATCGGCCTGTCCGGCGACCTCGAGCCGACGCCAAAGCATCACCAGCTCCTCGTCATCCGCGGCTGGCAGTGCCGCTATGATCTGCAGACCGGGAAATTCGACGTGCCTGACAGCTTTGCGAAGGACAATGCCGACGCACTGGCGAAGAAGGGGCAGAGCGGAGAGTAGACCATCGGGGCTGTCATGCCCCGCGAAAGCGGGGCATCCAGTAACCCGCAGCGCATGTGGGACTCACAAGCGACCCGGAGTACTGGATCGCCCGGTCGAGCCGGGCGATGACATCGCGAGAGGCTTCGATACAATCCGAGAAGCAAAACCCCAGGGAGACAACAAAATGCCCGCGCCGAGCCCGAACGAAGAGATCCTCGAGCCAGACCTGCCGATCTGCGATCCACACCACCACCTGTGGGATTTTTCCACTACCACCGGCGTTCTGTCCGGCCTCTATCTGCTGCCCCAGTTGCTCGCCGACCTCGGCTCCGGCCACAACATCGAGAGCACGGTGTTCGTCGAATGCACGTCGTTCTACCGCGCCGACGGGCCGGAAGAGATGCGGGTGATCGGCGAGACCGAGTTCGTCAATGGCGCCGCCGCGATGGCAGCGAGCGGGCGCTATGGCAAGATAAAAGCGTGCGAAGGCATCGTCTCGCGCGCTGATCTCGCGCTGGGCTCGGCCGTCGGCCGCGTGCTCGACGCGCATATCGCCGCCGGTAATGGCCGCTTCCGTGGCATCCGCCACGCCGCCGGCTGGGACGCGAGCCCCGACGTGCGCAACAGCCACACCAATCCGCCCGAGCATCTTTACGCCCAGCCCAAGTTTCGAGAAGGCTTAAAAGAACTCGCCAAGCGCAACCTGACCTTCGAGGCCTGGCAGTATCACACGCAGCTGCCCGACGTCATCGCACTGGCGCGCGCGGTGCCGGAGGCGAAGATCGTGCTCGACCATGTCGGCGGGCCGCTCGGCATCGGCCCCTATACCGGCAAGCACGACGAGGTGTTTGCATTGTGGTCACGCGGCATCAAGGAGCTTGCGACGTGTCCCAACGTCTACGTCAAGCTCGGCGGGCTCGGCATGACGATCTGCGGCTTCGGCTTCGGCAAGCGCGACGTGCTGCCTGGCTCGGAAGAGCTGGCGCAGGTGTGGCGGCCGTATCTGGAAACCTGCATCGAGGCGTTCGGGGTTGGTCGCGGCATGCTGGAGAGCAACTTTCCGGTCGACGGCGCGTCCTGCAGCTACCAGGCACTGTGGAACGCGTTCAAGCGCGTGACCAAGGGCGCGAGCGCCGCGGACAAGGCGGCGCTGTATCGCAATACAGCGCGCAAGTTTTACTCGCTCGATGCTTGAGCGCTTGAGCTGGTGCATCCTGGGACGCGTTACTCCCTCCCCCCTTGTGGGGGAGGGTTGGGGAGGGGGGTCCGTCGAGGGACTTCGACCTTCGCCACTCGCGACCACCCCCTCCCCACAAGGGGGAGGGGAACAGCGCCGTGCCGAGCAACTGGTGGACTCGCCACAATGAAAGTCGGCGTGGTCTCCGACGTGCATAACAACGTCGCCGCGCTTCAGTACGCGCTGGAGCAGCTTGCGGCGTGCGAGCTGAAGCTGAACCTCGGCGACCTCGTGTTCGAGTACAAGGTCGACCCGGAGATCATTTACCTCGCGCGGAGTGCCGGCCTCATCGGCATCGTCGGCAATCACGAGAAGACGATCCTGAAGCACCCGGCGTCGTCGTTGCGCGCCAAGCTCTCGCCCGATGCCATCGAATTCCTGGAAAGCCTGCCGGCGTCGCGCGTCGTCGACGTCGCGGGACGTACGCTGCACGTCGCCCACGGCGCGCCATGGGACGATCCCGACGATCCGCGCTGCGCCTATGTCTACGAGCGCAATCGCGCCACAATGGCGCGCGTGGCGGACACCGAGGCCGACGTTATCCTGCTCGGCCACACCCACGTGCCGATGCTGGCGCGGGTCGGCGAGAAGCTCGTCGTCAATCCGGGCTCCTGCGGCGACGCCCGTGGCGCCCAGGACCGGCTGACGTTTGCGGAGCTTGATTTCGACCGCGGCGTCGCATCGGTCTATGGCATCAGATACGGCGCCGCGCCGGAGCTGATGATCGAGGCGGAGCTTTGAAAACTTGCGATTTTAACTCCGCTCATTCCCGCGAAAGCGGGAATCCAAGCGTGCCAGAAGAGTGCCTTGTTTGATTGGCAAAACCTGGGTCCCCGCTTCCGCGGGGACGAGCGGTCGAGGCACGGCGGCCAGCCTATGACGCCGCGCCGCGGCCGTAATACTGCTCGATCTGCAGGCGGACCGACGGATCCGGATCGCGGCCGATCAGGCGGCCGTTGCGGTAGACGCCGGTCGGATCATTGTCCGGGCTGATCGCCGCGCCGGGCAGTTGAAGCTGATTGAATTGATTCTGCGGCACGGCGCGATGGCGCTGCTTGGCATCGGCCGGGGTGGCGAGAACTGCCGCGATGCTGGCGGCGGCAATGACAACGGCGATTGCTGACTTACGCATGGGAAACCCCCGTTTATTTTGTGATCTGTGACCCATGACATGGTGCCTTCCACCGCGGTGCGGGAGGGGCCGCCGGATAAGGTCTTCGTGAAAATCGTGTCGTGTCATGCGAAGCGACGAAACACGAGCGAAACAAAGCGAGGTCCGCGCTTTCGCGGTCTCGTCGTCGCAGCGGGCCTGTGATACCTTTGACAGCAAAAGCCGCGCAGAAAAGAAGAGAGAAGGGAGACAACGAAATGCCGTTCTATGAAAAAGGCTCCGTCCGCATCCGCTACGAGGAGCACGGCTCTGGCTTTCCGCTGCTGATGATTTCCGGCGGCGGACTCAACTCGTCGATCAAGAATTTGACCGGGATGTCGCCGTTCAATCCGATCGAAGAGTTCAAAAACGAACACCGCTGCATCGCTTTCGATCTGCGCAACTCCAATACCGGCGAATCGTCGGGCCCGCTCGAGGTCGAGCGTCCGTGGGATTCGCATACCGACGACCAGCTCGGCCTGATGGACCATCTCGGCATCGACAAGTTTGCGGTGCTCGGCTTCTGCATCGGCGGGCCGTTCATCTGGAATTTGCTGAAGCGCGCGCCGAACCGCGTCGTCGCTGCGGTGGCGGCCCAGCCGTCGGGCTCGCGGCCTGAACTGCGCGACTACTTCTACGACAACAACTCGAAGAACTGGGGCCCGGCGCTGATGGCGCGGCGGCCGGACATCAACAAGGACACGGTCGACAAGTTTCTGACCAGAATGTATCGCACCAACGCCGACTTCGTCTTCACCGTGACGCGCGACTTCGTGCGCTCATGCCAGACGCCGGTGCTGATCCTGCCCGACGACGTGCCCGCGCATCCTTATGCGGTGGCAATGGAATGCGCGATGCTGGCGCCGCAGGCCGAGGTAAGCATGTATCCGTGGAAGGAGCCGAAGGAGCGCATTCCGCTGGCGGTGCGGCAGATCCGGTCGTTCTTGCGGGCGCATCGGCCAGGGTGACTTCATTTACCCTCCCCCTTGTGGAGAGGGTGGCTCGCGATAGCGAGCCGGGTGGGGGTGGTTGCGAGTCGCGAGGCCGAAGTTCCACGATGGACCCCCACCCCTAACCCTCCCCGCAAGGGGGAGGGGAACACAGCCTCACTTCGGCGCGAAGGTCACCGCCCCCTTGTTATCAACGGCGCGCGTCAGCTTGCCGACCGACGCCAGCATGTTGAGATGCGCCAGCGTTTCGCCGAACGCCTGGCGCGGGTTTTCCATCAAGAGGCGCGAAAAGATTTCCTGCGCCACGACGAACGGCGTCACCGTCTCGGTGATCATGCTGCCGAGATCGTCAAGCCGCGACTGATGGTGCTCGCGCAGCTGGGCGAGCCGCGTGTGCAGGCCGTGGAATGGCAGGCCGTGCGACGGCAGCACCAGGGTATCCGGCGGCAGCGCCTCGAAGCGGGCGAGCGAATCGAGATACTCCTGCATCGGATTTGAATCCGGCTGCGCCGCGGAGACGATGACCGACGGCGTGATGTGCGAGAGCACCTGGTCGCCGGCGATCAGGATCTTGTCCTTCTCGCAGAAATACGAGGCATGCTCAGGCGAATGGCCGCCCGCGGTGATGACGCGCCACTCGCGCTTGCCCATGGTGATGACGTCGCCGTCCTTGATGCGCGTGAACTCGCGCGGCGGCCTGACGCCTGGGAATTTGCGCGGACGCTGCGCCGCGGCGATGCCCTTGGCCTCCTCATCGCTCGCGCCGTGGCGCTTCATGTAGTCGATGAAGACGTCGTCGATGCCGACGTCGCGCTCGTGCCACATCAACCAGCCATTCAGCCACTCGGCGAGCGGCAGCCGCGTCGCGCATTTGTGCTCTTTCACGAGATAGCCGGCGAAACCGATGTGATCGATGTGGGCGTGGGTCAATGTGAGGTTTTGCAGCGGCCGTGCGCGCAAGAGCCCCTTCCACAGCTTGTCCCAGATTTCAAAGATATCGTCGGTGTTCATGCCGCAGTCGACCATGGTCCAGCCCGGACCGTCGTCGAGCAGCCAGCAATTGACGTGGTTCAGCGTCAGCGGTACCGGCAGCCGCACCCAGTACATGCCCGGCACGAGGTCGTTGAGCTCGCCATATTGCGGCGGGCGCGGCACAGTGAATTGAAGATCGTCGGACATTTGTTTTGCTCTTGAGGTGACCGTATCGGCGTTTTGGGCCTCGTGGTTCGAGACGCCCGGCTTCGCTCTTCGAGCTACGCCGGGCTCCTCACCATGAGGGTCTATCTCCTCATCCTGAGGATCGCTTCGTCAGAAGCGCGTCTCGAAGGATGAGGCCACGGAACCTCACGGCAGGCCCAGCACGTTCTTGGCGATGATATTGCGCTGGATGTCGTTGGTGCCGGACGCGATCATCGACCCGAAGTGGTGGAAGAATGCGCCCATCAGGTTGATGTTCTCGCCCTCGATCTCCTCGAAGTCCTGGTTGGCGCCGGCGCCGCCGGCGGTCTCCATCAGGAGTTCGCTGGCGCGCTGGGTGGTCTCGGCGACCCAGATCTTCAGCTGCGACAGCTCGGGACCCGGCGACGCGCCAAGGCTCATGATGTCGGCGAAGCGCTGATAGTTTGTGTTGAGGTCGGCGACATCGAGCAACACGCGAACGTACTTGAGCTGGAATTCGGCATCGTCCCAGACGCCAGCCGCTTTCGCGACACGTTCGACCGCCATCAATGGCGCGCGCGCCGGGCGCGGGCTGCCGGAGTTGAGCCGCTCGAAGCCGAGAAGGCTCTTTGGCCACCGTCC
The DNA here is from genome assembly GCA_963763485.1 of uncultured Alphaproteobacteria bacterium. GTDB lineage: Bacteria > Pseudomonadota > Alphaproteobacteria > Rhizobiales > Xanthobacteraceae > CAWCKS01. Next base: position 449,339 of record CAVXOW010000008.1, read on the forward strand.
AGCCCTTGTTGACCTCGCCGACGACATTCTCCTTCGGCACGCGCACGTTCTCAAAATACTCCTGCGCGAACTCCTCGTGATTGGCGATGTTGAGGATCGGCCGCACGGTGAAGCCGGGCGTGTTGCGGATGTCGTCGAGCACGAAGAAGGTGATGCCTTCCTGCTTCTTGGCGGTCTTGTCGGTGCGCGCCAGGAAGAACATGTGGTCGGCCCAATGACCCGACGAGGTCCAGATTTTTGAGCCATTGATGACCCAGTGATCACCTTCGAGCACCGCTGTGGTCTGCAAGCCGGCGAGGTCGGAGCCGGCGTTCGGCTCGGAATAACCCTGGCACCAGATGTCCTTCTGCTCGACGATACGATGGCAGATACTTGCGCTTCTGCTCGTCGGTGCCCCAGCGCATCAGCATCGGGCCGAACATCACGATGCCCATGTCGGGATCGCGCATCACGCCGACGCGCTCGCGCTCCTCGATGTAGATCAGCTGCTTGGCCGGCGACAGCCCCATGCCGCCCCACTCGACCGGCCAGGCCGGCGCGATCCAGCCCTTGCGCGAGACGCGCTTCATCCAGCCGTTCATTTCGTCGGCGCTGCCGCGCCGACCCATGTGCCGCATGTCGTGCGGATAGTTCTTGTCGAACCACGCGAACACGCCGGCGCGGAATTCATCATCGCTGAACGAATTCCAGTCGACGTCGGCCTTGTCGTCGGACAGGAACACGGCGGAGAACGGCACGCTCGCCCGCACCTTCTCGGAGGCGCCGCCGGTTTGCCGCAACAGCCTGCCGAAGCGGCGGCGGTGCTCGGCCGGATTGCCGAGCCAGGCATTGATCGTCATCGCACGGCGGAGGTAGAGACCGACGTCGTACTCGTCGGTGTAGCCGATCGCGCCGTGCAGCTTGATCGCCTCGCGGCCGATGGTGTGCGCGGCATCGCCGCAGCGCGATTTTGCGCGGCTCGCGATCATGCTGATCTCGTCGGCCGACGCCTGGGGATCGTCGAGGGTCCGCACGGCATCACCCAGCGCGCCGGCGGAAAGCTCCTTCTGGATCCAGAGATCAACGGTGCGGTGCTGCAACGCCTGAAAACTGCCGATCGGCTTGCCGAACTGCACGCGCGTGCGCAGGTACTGCAAGGTCATGTCGAGGGCCTGGTCCATGATGCCGCATAGCTCGGCGCAGCTCGTGATCACGGCCGCGTCGACGCCGCGGCGCAACGCCGCTTCGGCCCTGGCGCCACGCGCGACAACGTCCGAAGCGGAAACCTTGACGTCCTTCAGCGTCAGCGTTCCGGCGAAGGTACTGTCGGCACGCAACTCCTCCCGGCACGACAGGCCCGCCGCTTTGGCGTTGACCCTGCACAGCACGAGCTCGCCGCCATCGCGCGCGGCGACCAGGAACTCGTCCGCATCGTGCACGGGATAGACGTGATGGACCTGGCCTGCGAGCAATATGTCGCTGCCCGACTTCCGCGCGGTGACTTCGGTCTTGTCGAAAGCGAAGCGGCCGGCGAGCGCCACGCCGACGATGCTCTCGCCCGCCGCGATCTTTGGCAATAGCACGGTCTTGATGGCCTCGTTATCGCTCGCGGCGATCACGGTTGCCGCGAGCACAGCGCACGCCACAACAGGTTCGGGTGCGAGCGTGCGCGCAAGCTCCTCAACCACCACGGCCATTTCCGCCGCGCCGAGCCCCTGCCCGCCAAAATTCTCCGGGATCAGGATGCCGAGCCAGCCCTGCTCGGCCATCTGCTTCCAGGTCGGGCGATCGAAGCCGGGCCGGGTCTTGCGCAGGGCGCGTGACCGGCCAACGCCCGACCGCTTCGCAAAAGTTGCGGCGGCATCGCGCAGCAGGCGCAGCATCTCGCCATCGTCCTGACGGTCATCATGCGCAACAGCAATCGACATGGACGGCTCCCACCATTCTTGCTGACACCGGCAGTCATTTCGGAACATGAGATGTGCCGCCGCTGCCGTTCACGTTCTTATTAGCTTGAGATACCGTCACCAAGGAAGCCGGTTACCGCATGGTGGCGCTGAAAATGCGCAATTGTGCATCGCGTGGAATTCGAGCCGGACAGAATACGAGAACGGGAGACACCAATGTCGGTCGCGACCGCGCGAGATGAAGCCACCCAAGCTTCGGTCGAGTTGCACCGCCTGCTCAGGGATTCCGCCGCAGCCTTTGCCCGGCGCGGCGGCATCGCCCGGGTTCGCGCGCTGCGCGCCAAGGCGTCCGGGTTCGACCGCACGGTCTGGACACAGATGGCCGAGCAAGGCTGGCTCGGCATTCTCGTTCCGGAAGAGAATGGCGGCCAGGAGCTTGGGTTTGCCGAAATGGCTGTCGTGGTCGAGGAGCTTTCCCGGCTGCTGGCCCCGGAGCCGCTGATCGGCGGCGCCGTGCTCGCCGCAAAGCTGATCGAAGGCGGCAGCAATGACCGGCTCAAGGCGGCGCTGCTGCCGAAGATTGCTTCGGGCGAGGCCATCATCGGCGCCGGGTTGACCGGGCGATTTGGCGCGCTCGATGCCGGCGGCATTGGCGTCAACGCGACACCGAAGGGTACCGACACCCTGCTCAACGGCGCCGCGCCGCATGTCGATCCCGGCCCGGGCGCCGACGCCTTCATCATCGCCGCGCGCGACACCGCAGGTGGCGTGGTCCTTTATCACGTGCCGGCAAGCGCTGCCGGGATCGAACGCGCCGATGAGCTGCGCGCCGACGGCACCTTCGCCAGCACGCTGACGCTCAGCGACGTCAAGGTGGGCGCTGCAGACCGGATCGCGTCGGGCGAGACGGCGGTTGCTGCAATCCGCCGCGCCATGGATGCCGCCAGTGTCATGACCTCGGCGGCGCTGCTCGGCGTCATGAAGCAGGCCTTCGACATCACGATCGGGTATCTGAAGACCCGCGTTCAGTTCGGCAAGGCGATCGGCAGCTTCCAGGCGCTGCAGGTGCGCTGCGTCGAGCTCTACATCCAGCAACAGCTCGCGATCGGCGCGCTCGCCGACGCGGCGCGCATACTCGACGACCCCCATGCTTCAGCGGACCAGGTCAGCATGGCCGCAAGCCGCGCCAAATCGCGCTGCGGCGACGCCGCGCATCAGATTTGCCGCGAGGCAATCAAGCTGCACGGCGCGATCGGCTTCACCGACGAATACGACGTCGGCCTCTTCCTGCGCCGCGCCATGACGCTGAACGCCTGGCTCGGCAATCCCTCAGAGCATCGCCGCCGCTTCGCCGCGTTGCTCAACGTATCCGAGGGCCTGCGCACCAGTGACAGGGATCGCGACAGCGTTCCGTTCTCGACCGTGTTTCTTTCCGACAACAAGGAGCACGTCGACTGGAATTCGTTCAGCGATCGTGAATTCCGCGCCGGCATCCGCGCGTGGTTCGAGAAGAACGCGCCCTCGCATCTCAAAAATCTCGGCCGCCGCGTCACCCCTGCCGAGATGAAGCCGTGGTTCACGGCACTTGCGGCGAAAGGCTGGAACGCGCCGGCATGGCCGACGCAATATGGCGGCATGGGCCTCGCGCCGTCGAAGCAGATCATCTACATCGAGGAGCGCGAGCATGCCGGCGTGCCGCGGACCTCCGAGCACGGTGTCGCGATGCTTGGGCCATTGCTGATGCAGTTCGGCACCGAGGAACAGAAGAAAAAATACCTGCCGCGCATCCTCACCAATGACGACGTATGGTGCCAGGGCTACTCCGAACCAAATTCCGGCTCCGACCTTGCGAGCCTGCAGACCGAGGCCGTGCTGGATGGCGATCACTACGTCATCAACGGCTCGAAGATCTGGACCTCCGGCGCCGATCTCGCCAACAAGATGTTCCTGCTGGTGCGTACCGCGCGCGGGCCGAAGAAGCAGGAAGGCATCAGCTTCCTGCTGATCGATGACATGAAGACACCGGGGCTGACCGTGCGACCGATCGAGATGGTCAACGGCATCACCGAACTGTGCCAGGAGTACTTCGAGAACGTCCGCGTGCCGAAGGAGAACGTCGTCGGCGAGGTCAACAAGGGTTGGACGATCGCCAAGAGCCTTCTCGGCTTCGAACGGCTGAACTCGGGCAGCCCGCGCCGGCCGCAGGCGCCGCTGGCCAATCTCGAGCAGGTGGCGCGTGCTGCCGGGCTGTGGGATGAGCCGGAGTTTCAATCGAAATATGCGAAGGTCTATCTCGATCTCGAAGATCTCGGCTCGCTGTACCAGAGCTTCTGCGATGCCGTCGGCAAGGGCGAGGAGCTTGGCCCGGAGGTGTCGCAACTGAAGATCTTCGCGGCGGAAACGACGCAGCGCATTACCGAGCTGTTGATGGAGACCGCCGGCGGCGCCGGTGCGATCAATGCACTACAGCAGTTCGGCGACGACATGATCCAGGTGATCGCGCCGTTCTACCTGGTGTTCCCGATGATGATCGCGTCGGGCTCGAACGACATCCAGCGCAACATCCTGGCGCAGCGCGTGCTGGGCTTGCCGACCTAGGCGCGGCCCTCTCCCAGCACGAAGAGGGCGAAGCCGCATACGCCGCGTTCCGCAAACGCAATGGACGCATTGCGGTTCGACGCTAGACTGCGTTCATCGATGACCAACAATCAGCAAACTCAAGCAGAGTATCAGGAGCAAGCGCATGGCAGGGATCGTTGAGGGCAAGGTCGCGGTGGTGACCGGCGGCGGAGGAGCGATCGGCGGTGCGATCTCGCGTCTGCTCGCGAAGGAAGGCGCCAAGGTCGTGGTCAACGACGTCGGCGGCACGGTGTTCGGCTCCGAACAGAACGATTCCGGACCCGCGCAAAAGGTCGTGGCCGACATCAAGGCGGCCGGCGGACAAGCGGTCATCAACGGCGACAGCGTCTCGAGCTGGGAATCCGCGCAAAAGATCATCCAGTGCGCGCGTGACACCTTTGGCCGCATCGACCTCGTCGTCAACAATGCCGGCATCATCCGCATGGCGAGCTTCCACAAGCTGATGCCGAAGGACTGGGACGATGTCATCAACGTGCACCTGATGGGCTCGTTCTATGTCGCGCGCGCCGCCGCGCCGCACATGCGCGAGCAACAGAGCGGCGCGTTCGTGCACATGACCTCGACCGCCGGCCTTGTCGGCACGCTCGGCATGGCGAACTATGCCGCGGCCAAGCTCGGCATCGCCGGACTGTCGCGCTCGATCGCGATCGACATGGGTCACTTTGGCATCCGTTCCAATGCGATCTCGCCGGCGGCATTGAGCCGCATGGTGGAAGCAACGCCGAACCAGACGCCCGAGATGGCGGCGCGGATCGAGCGCCGCGGCCGCATCCAGAAGCCGGAGCACGTCGCAAACCTCGCCGTGTTCCTGCTCAGCGATTCAGCAAAGGCCATCAACGGCCAAATTTTTGGCGCGCGCGGTGGCGAGATTTATCTCTACAGCCAGCCGCGGCCGATCCGCACGATCTTCCGCTCCGGCGGCTGGCCGCCGGCCGTGCTGGCCGAACAGCTGCCAAAAATGTTCAAGACCTCGTTCACCCCGGTCGAGCGCACGCAAGACGTGTTCAGCTGGGACGTGGAGGAGTGATCTGACAACCGTCTGACCTCTCCATCCGGGGAGCCCTGCTGTCCCACCCTCGCCAAATCGCAGGCCGATAGTTTATTCTCCCTGATGCGTTATTTGGGGGAATCGGCTTGCGGCATCTGACGACCTTGGTCGCACTATGTCTGGCGGTTGTGGTCATGCTTGCACCACAGTCGGCCGCGGCGGACCGACGCGTCGCGCTGGTGATCGGCAACTCGAACTACAAGCAGGTGCCGACGCTGGACAATCCAGCCAACGACGCGGCCGATCTCGCCGCAAAACTGGGCGCCATCGGCTTCGACGTGCTGCGCGGCACCGACCTCGACTATGCCGGCATGCGCGACATCATCCGCCGCTTCGGCGACAAGCTGAACGGCGCCGACGTCGCGCTGATGTTCTATGCCGGCCATGGGCTGCAGGTCGCGGGCAAGAACTATCTTGTGCCGGTCGACGCCAGGATCTCCAACCAGTCCGATGTCGACCTCGCAACAATCGACCTTGACGTGATCCTGCGCGCGATGGAAGCGGACCAGCGCACCAACATCGTGTTCCTCGACGCCTGCCGCGACAATCCGTTTGCGCAGAAGCTCGCCGCCAACATGGGCACGCGATCCGCCTCCGTCGGGCGCGGGCTGGCGCAGGCCCAGGCCGGCGTCGGCACGCTGATCGCCTACTCCACCCAGCCCGGCAACGTCGCCCTCGACGGGCAAGGCCGCAACAGCCCGTTCACGTCGGCGCTGCTGAAGACCATCGACACACCCGGCCTGTCGCTCGGCGACACCATGATCGCGGTGCGCAACGACGTGCTGCAGGCGACCAACGGCCAGCAGGTGCCGTGGGATCACTCCTCGCTGACGGGTCAATTCTATTTCGTGCCGCCGGCGCCTGGGCAAGGCGGGCCTGGCGATGCGCAGGCCAAACTCGAGATTGCATTCTGGAACTCGATCAAGGATTCGAAGAACCCGCAGCTGTTCGACGCCTACCTGAAGCGCTATCCGAACGGGACGTTTGCCGATATCGCGAAGATCGATCGCGACCAGTTCAAGGTCGCGACCGCGCGCCCGATCGACGAGCCCGGCGCAGTCGGCGCCGATCAGCGACCCCGGCATGCTCGGCGAACTGCGCGACCGTCTCTACGAGCTCAACTTCGATCCGGATTCGCCGACCGACCGCAACGCATTGCCCAATGCGATCCGCGATTTCCAGCGGCAAAGCAGCCTGCCGCAGACCGGCGTGCCGACCGAAGGCCTGCTCGTTCGCTTGCGCGAGATCGGCGGGCTGAAGCCGTGGGGCACGATCGTGTTTTCCTCACCCGCGGTCGGCAGCTGGGGCATGTCGTGGGGCCATACCTCGCGCAAGGACGCCGTGGCCGACGCCCGCAAGAAGTGCGGTACCGCGCAATGCGGCGTGGAACTCAGCTTCTTCGGCACCAGCTGCGGCGCCTTCGCCTATTCCGATACCAGGTGGTCGATCGTCCAGCGCGACCAGCTGCAAAAGGCCAAGGACGCCGCGCTTGACGATTGCAATCACGGCGGCAAATCATGTCGCATCATTGGCGCAGCCTGTGCCGACGGACCCGAACAGGCGACTGCGAAGAATTAATTGAGTGGCGTCTTGCGACGGCGGCATCACACGAGGGGGCTATGACGAAAATGATCGACATCAGTCGCAGCGGCTGGACAAGCTCGATCGCGGTCGCGGCTGCTTTGTTGTTCGCGTCCGTATCGCAGACAACGGCGCAGTCCGGCAGCGTCGGCGGCTCGATCGGCAAGGAAGACAAATCGGTGTCCGGCTCGCAGGCGCCGGCACGATCGCTTCCCGCGCAGCCGGCTGCACCCACGCCGCGCGCAAAAAGCGCAAGCCGTTCCAATTCAGGCGGCGGAGGCAGTGGTGGTGGTAGTAGTAGCGGCAGTTCGTTCGACGGGGTCTGGACCTTTGTCGGCGTCAGTAGCGGCAACTGCAGCGGCAGTGTCACACTTTCGATTTCCGGCGGCCAACTCATTGGCGAAGGCGTCACCGGGTCGGTCTCGCCGAACGGCGCCATCAGTGCAGTCGGCGCCGCCAATGGCGTTAGCGGGGTCAGCACGGGCCGCCTGTCCGGGACCACTGGTTCCGGCAGCTGGCAGCAATCGGATGGTTGCTCCAGCCGCTGGACAGCGCAAAAGCAGTGACCCAGTCGGACCGCGATAGCATTCGGAGGAGCGCCATTCGGCTGGCGGCACTTGGCGGGCTGCTGGTGCTTTCGCCTGTGGTTGCGCTCGCACAATCCGGCAGCATCGGCGGCTCGATTGGCAAGGACAACAAGTCGATCTCGGGCTCGCAGGAGCCGGCACGTGCGCTGCCGCAGGAGCAACCGGCAACGCCAAAGGCGAAGAGCTCGAGCCGTGCTGGTTCGGGTGCAGCCGGTGGCGGCAGTGGTGGCGGCAACTTCGACGGTGCGTGGGCGGTGAGCAGCGTCGGCGTCACCTGCTCCGGCGGCAGTCAAAGTGCTGTCGTGGTGACATCGGGCAAGATCATCGGGCAGGGCGTCAGCGGGCAGGTGTCGCCGAACGGCGCTGTCAACACCGTCGGCAATTCGAACGGCATCACCATCATCAGCACGGGACGACTGTCAGGCCGCTCGGGCTCCGGCACGTTCCGGCAATCCGACGGCTGCACCGGCCGCTGGAACGCGGTGAAACAGTAGGGCATCAACCCATTGTTCCGGCGGCGGGGCAAGGATGTCGGATACCATCGCGCCCGAGATAGGTTTGGCTGTCCGGCTCGTACGAGCGGTAGCGCCGCGCGCAATAGGTAATCATCTCAGGCGTGGGCTCGACGACGCGTTGCCACACTGCTCCGCCGTCAAATTGAACGGTCATCCCGTCGGGCGAAAAGACCGCGCCTTGCCTCAAGGCCTCGATCCAGATCCGTGTTGTCGGCGCGAACCAGTCGGACGAGGCCCGCGCGGATACGCCGGCTTCGCTCACCAGGTTGATGGTCCAGCCATTCTGCGTGATGAACGCCGGCCTGTTCTCAAAGCCCGCCACGCATCCCTGCACGCAACGATAGGTCCCGGTGAGACTGACGGCCGGCTGGGCTGACGCGCTGGTCGCGGCCGACGCCACCGCAATTGCCCCAGCCAATGCCAGTGGTTTTGCGCAATGCATGGGGCGCTCCTGCGGAGCTTTCTGCCCTCTCGCGCGGAGCATAATTCTGTCGCGCAGGACCGCCCTCGGGCCTTTGCCTGAAAGGCTTCGCGGAATGTCCCCCAAAAAATTGCGCGCATCATGGATGCTGGGCTGCGGTTTGACGATTTCCGCGCATGCAATCGGGACAGGGTTATTGGTCCCCGCCTTCGCGGCGACGACAACAAACTACTTCTGCACCGACTGCGCGCGGACGAAGTTGATGATGCCGGAGAAGTCGACACCCTCGTTGCCCGCCTTGTTGAAGGCGGCGTAAATCTCTTCGGCGTGCGCGCCGAGAGGTGTCACAGCACCGGCCGCTTTGGCGGCAGCTTGCGAAAGGCCGAGATCCTTCGACATCAAGACCGACGCGAAGCCCGGCTTGTAGCCGTTGTTGGCGGGCGACGCAGGCACCGGACCGGGCACCGGACAATATGACGTCAACGCCCAGCACTGGCCCGACGAGGTCGAGGCAACATCGAACAGCGCCTGGTGCGACAGCCCGAGTTTTTCGGCGAGCACAAAGGCTTCACTGACGCCGATCATCGAAATCGCCAGCATCATGTTGTTGCAGATCTTCGTGGCCTGGCCTGCGCCGGCGTCACCGCAATGGACAATGCGCTTGCCCATGTGTTCCAGCACCGGTTTTGCCGCGGCAAAAGCCTGCGCGGTGCCGCCGGCCATGAAGGTCAACGTCGCGCCCTTGGCGCCTGCGGTACCGCCCGACACCGGTGCGTCGACCGACGGCAAGTTGCGCCTGGCGGCAAGGCCGTGCGCGGCACGCGCGCTCTCGACGTCGACAGTGGAGCAATCGATCACCAGCGCGCCGTTGGCCGCGGCCGGCACCACCTCGGTCCACACCGACACCACGTGCTTGCCGGCCGGCAGCATGGTGATGATCACCTCCGCCTGCTTGACGGCGTCGGCGGCGCTCGGCGCGATCGTCACACCCGCTGCCTTCGCGTCATCGCAAAGCGACTTCACGATGTCGAAGCCCGTGACCTTGTGACCTGATTTCACCAGGTTGGCAGCCATCGGGCCGCCCATATTGCCGAGGCCGATGAATGCGATCTGCTTGCCGGTCATTTGCGGCCCTCCCATTTTGGAATTACCAACTCGTCTGTCGCCGCGCGGCGCAAAATAGGCGTCGACCATCGCGGCCGTAACCTCGGCGACCTGCGGCGGCGACCATTTCGGCTTGCGGTCCTTGTCGATCACCGCCGCGCGGATGCCTTCCGGAAAATCGCGGCTGACGAACACTTCGAGCGCGGCGCCATATTCGCGGATCAAGCACTCATCGAGCGACTTTGACGCACGCGCCGCGCGCAGCAGCCGCAACGCCACTTTCAGGCTGGTCGGCGATTTCTCCAGCATGGTCTGACGTGCCTTCAGCGCGAACTCCGATACTTCGCTGAGCAGCGCCGCAAGAATCTCCTCGACGGTGTCGAAGGCGAAGGCGCGATCGATCAGCTCCTTGTGCTGCTCGACCGGCCCCTGCTCTTTCGGCGACGAGTAATGGCCGAGGACACCGCGCACCATGCCGTTGTTGACGTCAGGACCAAGGCGCGTCAGCGCAGCGCGCGCCTCCGGCCAGCGTGCCGTCGGGATGTAGACATCGCCGAGCCGGCAGCGCAGCGCATCAGCGGCGTTCATCGGTTGTCCGGTGAGGCCGAAATAGGTACCGAGCTCGCCGGGCGCATTGGCGAGCAGCCAGGTGCCGCCGACATCGGGAAAGAACCCGATGCCGACCTCGGGCATCGGCGAGCTGCGTCCGCTCGGTGAGAACCCGGTGGCGGCCATGCGCGGCAAGGCCGACACCGCCGCCCATCACCATGCCGTCCATGTAGGCGATGTAGGGTTTCGGGTAAGCGGCGATACGCGAGTTCATGATGTACTCCTCGCGCCAGAATACCTTGCCGAGGTCGCCGCCCTCGCGAATGCTCTCGTAGAGCCCGCGGATATCGCCGCCGGCGCAGAAGCCACGCTCGCCATTGCCCTCGATCAACACCATGCCGATCGAGGGATCGGTCTCGAATACGTCGAGTGCGGTGTTGATGCCGCGCAGCATCTCGTGCGTGAACGCGTTGATAGTCCGCGGCCGGTTCAGCCTGATGACCCCGAGCGCGCCCTCGCTCTTGACGATGAGGTCGCCGTCCTCTTGCTGGATTTGCCCCTCGGTCACGCTCACTTATTTTGCCTCGATCAACTTGCGCGCCACGATCAGCCGCATGATTTCGTTGGTGCCCTCGAGGATCTGGTGCACGCGCAAATCGCGCACGATCTTCTCGATGCCGTATTCGCTCAAATAGCCGTAGCCGCCGTGGAGCTGCAGCGCCTGGTTGGCGACCTCGAAGCCGACATCTGTCGCGAAACGCTTGGCCATGGCGCAGCGCATGGTGACGTCGGCGTCGCCGCGATCGTAGGCCGCAGCCGCGGAATAAAGGAACACGCGCGCAGCCTCGAGTTCGGTCGCCATGTCGGCAAGACGGAACTGCAGCGCCTGGAATTCGTCAAGCCGCTTGCCGAAGGCCTTGCGTTCTTTGGTGTAGCGCAGTGCGGCATCGAGCGCGGCTTGCGCGCCGCCGACAGAACATGCGGCGATGTTCATGCGGCCACCGTCGAGACCGGCCATGGCGATCTTGAAGCCGATGCCCTCATCGCCAACGCGGTTCGCCGCGGGCACACGGACATTCTCGAAAATCACCGCGCGGGTCGGCTGCGCGTTCCAGCCCATTTTGCGCTCGTTGTTGCCGAAGCTTAACCCCGGCGAATTGCCCTCGACGATGAAAGTCGAGATGCCGTTCGGGCCGTCGCCGCCGCTTCTCGCCATCACAACATAAAGGTCGCTCGCACCGCCCCCGGAGATGAACTGTTTGGTGCCATTCAGGATATAGCTGTCGCCGTCGCGCTTCGCCGAGGTGCGCAGCGCCGCGGCATCGGAGCCGGCGCCGGGCTCGGTCAGGCAATAGCTTGCGATCGTCTCCATGGTGCAAAGCTTTGGCAGATAGCGCTGCCGCAGCTCGACCGAGCCGTAGCGATCGATCATCCACGACGCCATGTTGTGGATCGAGATGAAAGCCGAGACGGTGGGGCAACCCTGCGCCAGCGCTTCGAAGATCAACGCGGCGTCGAGCCGCGTCAGACCCGAACCACCGACGTCGGGCTTGATGTAGATGCCGCCCATGCCGAGTCCTGCCGCCTCGCGCATGACGTCGATGGGGAAATGCCTGGCCTCGTCCCATGCCAGCGCGTGCGGCGCGATTTTCTCCGCCGCAAAGGTCCGCGCTATGTCGCGAACCGCGATTTGATCGTCAGGAAGCGCGAAGAGTGACATCGGTGAAAGTCGGGGGCAGCAACGCGGCCGAGGCGCGGTGGCGCCTGAGGCAGTCGATCACCTCGTCATCGGTGATCTGGTGCGCGTCCTTATAATAGTCCTCGAGCGGACCGAGGCTTGGGACCACAGTTGGGCAGATCATGCGATCGGCGATCTCGGCGAGCTTGCGAACCGCGTGCCCGGCACCAACCGGCGCGGCGAGCACGATCGCCGCCGGCTTGCCTGTCTTGAGCAGGCCGACCGCAGCTTCCATGGTTTCGCCTGTCCGAATCGCCTGATCGACAATGATGACGGTGTGGCCGGACAGCCGAAGGTCGAACAGCCGGCCGCGGTAATTCTGGCGGCGGTCTTCGACCTCGCGAACTGCGTCGTCGATTTTGGCCTTGAGCGCGTCGGCCGGCATGCCGAGCATGCGCGCCTTCTGCCGATCGACCCGGATTTGCGTCGGGTTGCCTTCGAGCACCGAACCGACCGCGGTCTGGCCGCGACCATCGGCGCGGATGGTGCGGACCAAGAGCACATCGAGCGCGGCCTTCAGCGCTTCCGCAATCTCGAACGCGACCGGCACGCCGCAGCGCGGCAGTCCGATCACGACGGTCTTCTGTCCGGCAAGGGGGCTAAGCTCGGTGGCGAGGCGGCGTCCGGCCTCGGCGCGATCCAGATAGAGCGGCGCGGATGTCATCGGTTCGGCCCTGCGGCAACGTCGCTCGCCGAGTCATTCACCGTTTGGGGGGCGAAAGCAAGTAGCCAATGGCCGCGGCGGCACGGATGGAAGGCAGCGAACTCAGCCCTTGGCGGCCGAAATGCTGCCGATCACGAAATCGACCATCTGCTCCAGCGAAGGTCCAGGCTTGGTCGCGCACTGGGCGATGATTTGGGGGTGGAAGAAGCGCACCATGGCGGCGGTCACGCACAACGCGACTTGCATCGGATCGCCGGCCTTGAACTCACCGCTTGCCATGCCTTCCGCGATCACCCGTCCGATCGCTGTGCCCATGAATTCCATATGGGCGTCGCAGACCTTCCAGTCCTCTTCGATGGCAATGGCGACCATCTCGTGCAGCTTGGAGTCGCCGACATAGCGCTCCTTGTTCATGTGGTGGATCGTCATCAGGAGTTCGCGGAGCCGCGCGGTGGCCGACGCCGGCCTGGCGGCAATCGCGGCGGCCGCCTGCTCGACCTCACCCATCAGCCGGTGAGCCACAGCCTCGTGGATCGCGCGCTTCGAATCGAAGAAGCGATAGACGTTGGCGGGGCTCATCTTGAGCACCTTGGCGATGTCGGCCACGGTCGTCTTCTGATAGCCGATCTCGCGGAACAGCCGCTCGGCGGTCAGAAGGATCCGGGCGCGGGTATCGGCCTCGGTATGTTCAAGCACCATCGTCATGGGTTTTGCGGAATCCTCAGCGCTTATTCCGCTGCAACCGGCAGCATGCTCCCCAATTCATCATGGATTGACATGGTGTCGTCAACGTTTGTTTTCAATCCGTGCTCATCAAGGCTCTTCCTGAACCACAGGGCATAGAGGCCCGGCAAGAACAGCAGCGTGAGGAACGTCGCGCCGAACAGGCCACCCATGATGGTGATGGCCATCGGGCCCCAGAACGCCGAATGCGACAGCGGGATCATCGCGAGGATTGCTGCAAGTGCGGTGAGGATCACCGGCCGCGCGCGGCGAACCGTGGCTTCGATGATCGCGACCCGGCGCGAGTGACCCTGCAGCACCTCGGTCTCGATCTGGTCGACCAGGATCACCGCGTTACGCATGATCATACCGGCAAGCGCGATCAGGCCGAGCAGTGCAACAAAGCCGAACGGCGCGCCGGTCAGATTCAGCGCCAGCGACGTGCCGACGATGCCGAGCGGCGCGGTCAGGAACACCAGCGCCAGCCGCGAGAAGCTTTGCAGCTGGATCATCAGCAAAGTGAGCATCACAATGCCCATGACCGGGAACAGTACCAGCAGCGATCCATTGCCCTTTTGCGATTCCTCAATCGCGCCGCCCATCTCGATGCGGTAGCCGGGTTCCAGCTTGTCGCGAATGTCCTTCAGCTTCGGCCAGACCGCATTCGACACATCAGGCGCCTGGGCGCCGTCGACCACGTCGGAGCGCACGGTGATCGCCATGTCACGATTGCGGCGCCACAGGATCGACTCCTCGTGGCTGTATTCGACCTTGGCGATCTGCGACAGCGGCACGGCGATGCCGTTCCGCGAATAGACGGTGAGGTCGCCGATATGGCCGAGGTCGAGCCGTTCGCTCGGCAGCGCGCGGGCCACCACACCGACCTGCTCGACGCCGTCGCGCACGGTGGTGACCGGCACGCCGGAGAGCAGGAACGCCAGCGACTGCGAGACGTCTTGCGGGGTCAGGCCGAGCGCGCGGGCGCGCTCCTGGTCGACGACGAGCTTCAGGTAAGGCGTCTGCTCATTCCAGTCGAGCTGCGGTTCGATCAGCCGCTTCTCGGTCCGCATGACGTCACGCACCTGGTAGGCGATCTCGCGCACTTTGCTGGTATCAGGACCGATGACGCGGAACTGCACGGGGAAGCCGACCGGCGGGCCGAAATTGAAGCGATCGACGCGAACACGGGCCTCCGGCAGCGCGCCGTCCGCGACCGCCTGCTCGATCTTCGCCTTGATGCGCTCGCGGGCATCGACGTCCTTCGACACGATCACGATCTCGGCGAAGGATTCGTCGGGCAATTGCGGGTTGAGGCCGAGCCAGAAGCGCGGCGAACCCTGGCCGACATAGCTGGTGTAGGTCGAGATATCCTTGTCGTCCTTCAACAGCTTCTCGGCCTCGCCGGCGGCCTTTTCGGTCACACCGAACGCGGTACCCTCGGGCAGACGGAGTTGCAGGAACAGTTCGGGCCGCTCCGACAGCGGGAAGAATTGCTGTTGCACGTTGCCGAAGCCAATCACGGCCGCCACGAACACGCCGGCGGTTGCCAGCACCACCTTGCCGCGATTGTCGACGCACCATTCGACCACGCGCCGGAGCGAACGATAGATCCGGGTCTCGTAGATCGCGTGCGGATCGTGCTTGACGCCGGCCTTGACCTTGAAGTTCGGCAGCAGCTTGACGCCGATGTAGGGCGTGAAGATCACCGCGACAAACCAGGACGCGATCAGCGCGATCGCAACCACCCAGAAGATGCCGCCGGCATATTCGCCGACGCCCGAGGCGGCAAAGCCGACGGGCAGGAAGCCGGCCGCGGTGACCAGCGTGCCGGTCAGCATCGGGAACGCGGTGGAATCCCAGGCGAAGGACGCGGCTTTCAGCCGACCCCAGCCCTGCTCCATCTTCACCACCATCATCTCGACGGCGATGATCGCATCATCCACCAACAGGCCGAGCGCGATGATCAAGGCGCCAAGCGTGATGCGGTGCAGGTCGAGACCCATGGCATTCATCGCGACGAACACGATGGCAAGCACCAGCGGCACCGAGGCCGCAACCACGATGCCCGTGCGCAAGCCGAGCGACACGAAACTGACGAACAGCACGATCGCGAGCGCTTCGACGAATGAGTGGCTGAACTCGGTCACTGCGTGATCGACCACCTCGGGCTGGTCGGCGATGCGTTCGATGTCGATGCCTTGCGGCACAGCGCTCATGAAGCGATTGGTGACATCGGTGACTTCCTTGCCGACCTCGAGGATATTGGCGCCCTTCGCGGTGACGACGCCAACGCCGATCGCGGGCTTGCCGCGCTGGCGCACCTTGAAGGCCGACGGATCGACAAAACCGTGGGTGACGGTCGCAATATCGCCGAGCCGGAACACCCGACCATTGGCTTCGACCGGCGTTTCGGCCACGGCCTGCGCGCCGTCGAGCGCGCCGGTCACGCGAAGCGTGACGCGCTGCGACGAGGTTTCGACCACGCCGCCGGGGGTGATCGAATTCTGCTTGGCGAGCGAGTCAAAAATCTGCTGCGGCTGGATGCCAAGCGTCGCCAGCTTGGCGTGCGAGAATTCGACGTAGATCTTCTCGTCCTGGGTGCCGTAGATGTCGACCTTGATGACGCCAGTGATCTTGAGCAGCGCCTGGCGCAGACCTTCCGACACCTTCTTCAGCTGCGCGTAATCGGCGCCATCGCCCGTGACCATGTAGAGGATCGAGTCGACGTCGCCATATTCGTCGTTGACGTTGGGGCCGATCACGCCCGCCGGCAGGTCGGGTTTCAGGTCATTCAGCTTCTTGCGCGTGAGATAAAAGAGGTTCGGCACCTCCTTCGCCGGCGTGTTGTCGCGGAACGCGATCTGCATCGCCGCGAACGACGGCTTGGAATAGGTCGTCACCTTGTCGAAATAGGGCAGTTCCTGCAGCTTCTTCTCGATCGGGTCTGCGACCTGCTGCTGCATCTCCTGGGCAGTGGCGCCGGGCCAGAACGCGGTGACCACCGCGACCTTGATGGTAAAGGACGGATCTTCGGCGCGGCCGAGCCGCTCATAGGAGAAGAAGCCGGCGATACCGATCGCGATGATCAGGAACAGCACTAGTGCCTGATGATGGACCGCCCATTCCGAAAGGTTGAACCTGCGCATCGCCGTTGCTCCACTTGGTCGAAATTCGTTGTCTTGTCTCGCCTACAAGGGGGACTCTTGGTTACAGCCAGCGCCACACGCGTGCGCGATAGCTGCGATAGGCTTCGCCGAACTTGCGTTCGAGATAGGCTTCCTCCCGAGCGACCACGCCGTAGCGGATGACAAGGAAGAAGAGGACAAGCGCCATCAGCGACCAAAGGCTGTCGAAGGCGAGGGCAAGGCCGACGAGACTCAGCATCATGCCGAGGTAAATGGGATTGCGCGTGAACCGGTACGGCCCGGTATCGACGATGGACACGCTGGGCTTGTTGGTGGGCACGTTTGAGCCCGACCGAGTCATCGTGGTGACCGCCCAGGCGAACAGCGCAAGCGCAAGCACGAACACTGCACCGCCGATCCAGATGGCCGGCACCGCCGGCGGCACGAACCGCAAAGGAACAAGCCAGCCAAGCGCAATGCCGATGACTGCGGCGAGCGCCCACGCCAGCGGCGGCCGAACCAGAACCTGAGCGGTGTCTGCGGTGCCACTGGTCGTTGTGTTGCTCATGGCGCCGACTCCTGACCGCCGTCTAGAATGAGAGATTCGAGACAACCCGGACGCGCTGCTCGGTGTCGAGCTTCTGCACGCCGAGCGTGACGACGCTGTCGCCTTCATTGACGCCGCCGGCGATCACGACGTCCTGCGCATCGTAGGACTTCACGGTCACAGGCTTGAGCGCGACCTCGCCGGTCTGGGGGTTGACGACGAACAGCGAGGGCCCCGTGCCCTGGTTGAACAGCGCCGACAGCGGCAGCCGCGCGACGCGCTCACTTGCGTGATCGCTGAGCGTCAGTGTCGCGGTCATACCCAGCTTCACGTCCTTGCCGGCGCCCGGCAGTGAAAATTTTGCGAGATAGGTCCGCGTCGTCGGATCGGCCATCGGCGCGAGCTCGCGCAGCTTTGCCTCATACTGGCGGCCCTGCTCCGACCACAGCGAGACGCTTGCTGCGCCATCGCGAGCGCGCGCCACCAGCGTTTCCGGGATCGAAACGACGACTTCCTTCTCGGTCGAGCGCGCAACGCGAATCGCGCCCTGCCCCGCGGCAACGACCTGGCCTGGTTCGACCAGTGTTGCGGTGACGACGCCCTCGCCGTCCGCAGTCAGGGTCGCATAAGAAAGGCTATTCCTGGTCAGCTCGACGGCGCGCTCGGCGCGATTGAACCGCCCCTGTGCCTCATCAGCGGCAGCACGCGCCGTATCCATCTGTGCGTCGGTGGTCCAGCCCTTGGCGCGGAGATCGACCGCGCGCTGCAACGACGCTTGCGCCTGCGCCTTCACGCCGGTTGCCGCCGCGAGTTCAGCCGCCGCCTGGTCGGCCTGCAGCTTCAGGTCGGATTCGTCGAGCATCGCCAGCGGCTGGCCGGCGTCGACGATGTCACCGACCTCGACCAGGCGCTTGGCGACCTTGCCCGCAACCCGGAACCCAAGGTCGGTTTCAATCCGCGGCTTGATGGTGCCGACAAAAGTCCGGTCCGGGGTCTGGTTGGCGTAGTGGACGGTGGTGACCAGCACCGGGCGGAGCGGGGCCTGGGCCTTGGTCTCGGCATGGGTGTCACAGCCTGCCAGCACCGCCGAAAGGGCAAAAAGGATCAAAAACGCGACGACCGGTGCGGGAATTCGCTGAAAAAACTGCTTTGCTGCGAGGCTTGGCGAGGGCATTGGCGGGCTCCTGAAGTTCAGAAGCCCATGATAAATGTCGAATGACGATTGTCAATATTCGTCAATACTCACGATTTCGCGATGCGGCCGTGATAATGTTAAGCACATTAACATGCAGAACGGACAGAGCCGATGGCTCTTTTTGTCGCGGCGACGCGTTTCTTCTGCCGGATCGGCCATCGCTGCGCAGCGATGGCTTGTCCGTCGCGTATCAGGGGATCATGGACCACGGCCAGGAAACGGCAGGAGTGATCGCAGCTCGCGCGCATGCACTGGGCCGATGGCGCTACGAGGTGCCGCTTGCTTCCGCCCTCTCCGGATCGCTGTTAATGAATTTGCGATCCCGCACCTGGTCGCCCGCACGTTTTGGAGAAGGCACGCCGATGACCGTTCGCCTGTTCGAACCGATCCAGATCGACAAGCTGAAATTGTCCAACCGCATCGTCATCGCGCCCATGTGCCAGTACTCGGCGACCTCGGAAGGCGTGATGACCGACTGGCACACCATTCATCTCGGCCATCTCGCGCTGTCGGGCGCGGGTCTCCTGGTCATCGAAGCGACCGCCGTCGAGGCGGTCGGCCGCATCTCGCCCGGCGACAGCGGTCTTTATTCCGATGCCTGCGAGCGCGGCCTTGCCCGCGTGCTCGCAGCGGTGCGCGCCAACTCGGCGATGCCGATCGCGATCCAGCTCGCGCACGCCGGACGCAAGGCCTCGCACAAGGTGCCGTGGGAAGGCTCGGCGCAGATCCGCAGCACGCAGAGCGGCGGCTGGCGCACTTATGCGCCGTCAGCGGTGCCGTTCATGCCGGACGAAGAAGCGCCGCTGTCGCTCGATCGCGACGGGCTCGACCGCGTCAAGGCCGCGTTCAAGCTGGCTGCGCAGCGCTCGGCGCGGCTCGGGCTCGACGCCATCGAGATCCACAGCGCCCACGGCTATCTCCTGCACGAATTCCTGTCGCCACTGTCGAACAAGCGCGACGATCAATACGGCGGCTCGCTGCAGAACCGCATGCGCTTCCCGCTGGACGTGTTCGACGCGATGCGCGCGGTGATCCCGCCGCAAATTCCGCTCGGCGTCCGCTACTCGGCAACCGATTTCGCCGAAGGCGGCTGGGATCTCGAGCAGACGCTGGCTTACTCGCACGAACTGAAGAAACGCGGCTGTAGCTTCTTCGACGTGTCTGGCGGTGGCATAACGCCGGCCCAGAAGATCGAGCTGAAGCCGGGCTACCAGGTGCCGTTCGCAGCAGCCGTGAAACGCGAGACCGGCGTGCCCACCATGGCGGTCGGCCTGATCACGGAGGCCGAACAGGCCGAACAGATCGTGGCATCCGGCCAGGCCGACATGGTCGCGCTGGCGCGTGGCATGCTCTACGACGCGCGCTGGCCGTGGCATGCCGCGGCCAAGCTCGGCGCCAAGGTCAAGAGCCCGAACCAGTATCTGCGCGCCGCGCCGCGCGAAGCCCACGACCTCTTCCTGCCGACGGCCGCCGGCTGATGGCCGCAGCGTCCGAGCTGACGCCGGGCTCGCAGGCCGAGCTCAACAAGCATAGCCGCGTCGCGATCGACGCGCGCGGCGTTGCGACTTTCACCATCTGCAACGCCGGACCGCTGATCATCTTCGGCACGGCGGTCATCCAGGCGGTGCGCGAGGGCCTCGAAGCGCTGGCGAAGAACTCCGCAATTCGTGTGCTTGTCATTCGCGGCGACAGCGAACGGGCCTTTGTCGGCGGCGCCGATATCAAGGAGATGGTCAACCTCGAGCAGAAGTCGGCCGAAGCCTTCATCACGCGGCTGCGCGACGCCTGCGAGGCCGTGCGCACGTTTCCGGCGCCTGTGATCGCGCGGATTCCGGGCTGGGTGCTCGGCGGCGGGCTTGAATTCGCGGCGTGTTGCGACTTCCGCGTTGCCTCGGATACCTCGCACTACGGCATGCCGGAGGTGCGGGTCGGCATCCCCTCGGTGATTCATGCGGCGCTGTTGCCGCGGTTGATCGGCTCGAGCCGGACGCGCTGGCTGTTGATGACCGCCGAGAATATTGACGCGAAGACGGCGCTCGACTGGGGCCTGGTCGATGTTGTCGCCTCGCCGGCGCAACTCGACGCCGAGGTCGAGAAGCTGGCGCAGGCCTTGCTGGCATGCGGCCAGCAGGCGCTGATCGCGCAAAAGAAGCTGATGCACCAGTGGGAGGAGTTGCCGCTGAAGGACTCCATCGATGCGACTATCAAAGTGTTCGGTGAATCTTTCCTCACCGGCGAGCCGCAGCATGCGATGCGCGACTTCGTGAACCGGCCGCGGCAGAAGAACTAGCGGCTCGGAGAGCCGAGCGACGAAAGCAACAACAAGAACGAGACATGATAAAAAATCCCGAAGACCGTATTCCCGTCATCGTTGGCGTCGGCGAAATCACCGACAAGCCAGCCAATCCCGAGCAAGGCCTCGAACCGCTGGCGCTGATGCAGGAAGCGCTGAAGCGTGCCGAGGACGATGCCGGTGCAAAACTGCTCGGCGCGATCGAACTCGATCGATCTCGTCAATCTCGTCAGCTGGCGCTACGAGGATCCCGCGAAACAACTTTGCGAGCGGCTCGGCATCAAGCCTGCGCGAGCCGTATACGGGCCGGTCGGCGGCGAAGCGCCGATCCGCTACCTGCACGAAGCGGCATTGCGCATCCAGCGCGGCGAAAGTGTGGTCGCCGCGATCTGCGGCGCCGAAGCGCAGTACACCGTCAACAAGGCCGAGAAGACCAAGGTGAAATTACCGTGGACGCCATATGCCGAGCACGGCGTCACCTCGGTGCGCAACGTCAGCTACCAGCACCCGATGGCGCGGGCGCTCGGCGTCGCGCAGCCGATCACAGTCTATCCGTTCTATGATGCAGCGACCGCAACGCATTGGGGTCAGACGCCACGCGAAGCCTTGCGTGAATCGAGCGAGTTATGGTCGACGTTCTCAAGCGTCGCAGCAAAGAATCCATATTCGTGGATCAAGCGCGCGGTCGATGCCGACGCCATCATGACGCCGACGGCGGATAACCGGCTGATTGCCTGGCCCTACAACAAGCTGATGGTCGCCAACCCGCAGGTGAACCAGGGTGCGGCGCTCATCATCACGAGCCTCGCCCATGCGAAACGATCAGGCATCCCGGCCGACGCTTGCGTCCATTTCATCGGCGGCGCCTCGGCCGAGGAACCGCGCGACTACCTGCAGCGCGACCAGTTCGTCGAAAGCTACGCACAGAATGCCGTGCTGCGCACGGTGATGGACATCGTCGATGGCGATGGCACGAAATTCAACGCGATCGAGCTTTACAGCTGTTTTCCTTGCGTGCCGAAGATGGCGCGGCGCACGCTCGGCTTCGGCGCCGATGTGCAGCCGACCGTCACCGGCGGGCTGACCTTCTTCGGCGCGCCGCTCAACAGCTACATGACGCATGCGGCGTGTGCGATGGTGCGGCGCGTGCGTGGCGGGGTGCAACATGGCCTGCTCTATGGGCAGGGCGGATTCGTCACCAAGCACCATGCGCTGGTGCTGTCGCCCGAACAGGCGGCCAAATCTTTAAGCGAAAGCGTCAGCGTGCAGACGATTGCCGATCGCGATCGCAAGCCCGCGCCGACATACGACGACCATCCGTCAGGCAAGGGCACGGTCGAAAGCTTCACTGTGATCTACGATCGCGATGGCAGCGCACGGCACGGCGTTGTCATCCTGCGCACAGAAGCGAACGACCGCACGCTGGCGCGGGTGCCGGCCGATGACACAACGACAATAGCTCGGCTGCTTGATCTCGATCGCACGCCAATCGGCATCTCCGGCACGATCCGCAAGGCGGCGGACGACATTCCGGAGTGGCAGGCGGCGTGACGGCGAGTTCGCCGCGCCGAGAATACCTAAGCCAAACTCCAGTAGAAACCCCGAGTGGCCGGCGACTGCGCGGGGTTCATAATTTTCGTCGTGGCCGGTTCGGGGGGCCCGCCATTGATGGAGGCCCAGCATGACCCTCGCGATGACGTCCGGAGTTGCGCCGTTACGCGCAAAGTGGGGCTGGATCCTTGCTCTCGGCATCGTCTATCTGATCACTGGTATCGTCGCGCTTGGCAGCGTCGTGATGGCGACAGCTGCAAGCGTGTTCGTCGTCGGCATCATGATGGTGATCAGCGGCGTGGCCGAGGTCATCAACGCGTTCCAGATCAAGACGTGGGGCAGGTTCCTGCTCTGGATTCTGCTCGGCGCGCTCTACATCGTCGCCGGCTTCGTCACGTTTCAGAACCCGCTGCTTGCCGCCGTATTTCTCACGCTCATCCTTGGGGGCGCGCTGGTCGCCTCCGGAATCATGCGGATCATTCTCGCCTTCAGCATGAAGGAGGGGTCGGCCTGGCTCTGGGTGGTGTTTTCCGGCGTCGTGACGTTGCTGCTCGGCGGCGTGATCCTGTCGCACTGGCCGGTGTCCGGCCTCTATGTCCTTGGGGTCTTCCTCGGCATAGATCTCGTGATCGCCGGCGTGAGCTGGATCGCTATCAGCCTGGGATTGAAGGCCGCCACATAGCAGTTCAGGAGACGAACAATGCGATGGTTCTATCTCGCCGTGGTCGTGTTGTTTGCTGTCGCGGTGATCCTGTTTGCCGCGCAGAACCGTGACATGACGACCGTTGCCTTCCTTCGGATGGATGTTCAAGTGCCCCTGGCAGTTGTGATGGTCGTCGTCTACCTGCTCGGCGCCCTCACTGGCGGCAGCCTGCTTGCGCTGCTGCGCAAATCCATCCGCGCCGCACGGCACCGCGAGATCTCTCTGTAAGTCCGAGATCTCTCTGTAAGTCATTGAGTCCGGATCGATATGGCGCGATGCGGTGCCGCGCTCGCAATCGATCCGCTGGCATGACTGTTCTCCATAAGCGTCGATTGCGTAGGCTGGGGCATTGCCTAAGATAGCCGGCAACCAAAACAACGCCTGAGGACACGCCTATGGCCGATGCTGTGCTGACCAAAAAAATCGCCGATCACGTCACACTCGTGACGATCAACCGGCCGGATGCGCGTAACGCCGTCAACGGCGACGTCGCCCAAGGCATGGAGAAGGCGATCAACGACACCGAGGCCGATCCGAATTGCTGGGTGGTGATCCTGACCGGCGCGGGCGACATCGCGTTCTCGGCGGGCGCCGATCTCAAGGCGGTGTCGCAGGGTGGCGGCAGCGCGCTCGGCACGGCAAAAGGCGGTTTCGCCGGCCTCGTGCACCGCGAGCGCACAAAGCCGTGGATCGCCGCGGTGAACGGCTTTGCACTTGCCGGCGGCTGCGAGATTGCGCTGTCCTGTGACCTGATCGTTGCGATCGATGAAGCGGCGTTCGGTTTGCCGGAGGTGAAACGCGGCCTCGTTGCAGGCGCTGGTGGCCTCTACCGGCTGCCGCGCGCGCTGCCGAAAGCGCTGGCGCTGGAACTGATCATGACCGGCGACCGGCTCGATGCCAAGCGCGCCCTGCACTACGGCCTGATCAACCGCATGGTGCCGCGCGCGCAACTGATGGACGAGGCGCTAAAGCTTGCCGCGGCCATTTGTGAGAACGCCCCCATTTCCGTCCGCGAGAGCCTCAAGGTCGCCAAACAGTCGCTCGACCACACCGACGCCGAGCTGCGTGAGATTTCGGCCGTTGCGAGCCGCACGGTTGCCGCGACTGAAGACTACAAGGAAGGCCCGCGCGCCTTCATCGAGAAGCGTCCGCCACGCTGGCAGGGAAAGTAAGGCGGCCCGCGCGCCTCGGCAGCGCGGGCGCACCTGCCCCGCGCTCATCCCGGTTGACTTGGCAGGCCAAGCTTTTAGCCTGATGCCAATCATATATTCCGGTGACCGCCGCGCCGGGTGATCTTGCCGGACTTCAGGAGACGCCGATGATCGACAATCTCGACCAGCAGCTTGGATTCGCGCCGGACTACAACTCGCCCGTCCCCTACATGAAGCGGACGCGCGATTATTACATCGCGATCGGCTACACCACGCCGTACCGCTGGGCGCACCATCTCGCCGCGCCGTTCCAGCCGCTGAAGAAGCCGCTCAAGGACTCGCGTGTCACTATCGTGACGACGGCGGCGCCCTACGATCCGGCCAAGGGCGACCAGGGTCCGGGCGCCGCGTACAATGGCGGCGCCAAATTCTACCAGGTCTATGACGGCGACACGACCAAACAGCACGACCTGCGCATTTCGCACATCGGCTACGATCGCAAGCACACCACGGCGACCGACTCCGGCACCTGGTTCCCGCTGCCGGCGCTGATCAAGGCACAGCAATCCGGCCGGATCGGCGAAGTCGCGCCGCGGTTTTTCGGCGCGCCGACCAACCGCAGCCACAGAGTCACGATCGAGACCGACGCGCCGGAAATTCTCGCGCGGGCTAAGGCGGACAAGGTCGACGTCGCGGTGATCGTTCCGAATTGCCCGGTCTGTCACCAGACCTCGGCGCTGGTGGCGCGACATCTGGAAGCCAACGGTATCCCGACCGTCGTCATGGGCTGCGCCAAGGACATCATCGAGCACGCCGCAGTGCCGCGTTTCCTGTTCTCGGACTTCCCGCTCGGCAATTCCGCCGGCAAGCCGCACGATCCGGAGTCACAGGCGCTGACGCTGGAGCTCGCGCTGCGCGTGCTGGAGTCCGCGATCGGGCCGCAGACCACGATGCAGTCGCCGCTGCGCTGGAACACGGACGGCAAATGGAAGCTCGACTACAACAATATCGAGCAGATGGATCCGGAAGAGCTGGCGCGCCGGCGCCGCGAGTTCGACCAGCAAAAGGAAATCGCCCGCGGGCTTCGGGTGGCGTGATGATTTCTCCCTCGCCCCGCTTCAGCGGGGAGAGGGCCGGGGTGAGGGGCCGCTATCCGCAAATGCTGAGATGCAGGTCAAGCGCTGTGCCTCGCCCCTCACCCGGACCGCTTCGCGGTCCGACCTCTCCCCGCATTGCGGGGAGAGGTAAAAGAGGACGCCCCACCGTGAAACAGGTTTGCAAGGAGCCTCACTTTGACCCGACCGTTTGAGGGCACAAAAATCCTCGATTTTACCCAGGTGCTCGCCGGGCCCTATGCGAGCTATCAGCTCGCGCTGCTCGGCGCCGATGTCATCAAGGTCGAGCGCCGCGAGGGCGAGGATATGCGGCAGACGCCGCTGTCGAAGGAGTGGGGCGACCGCGGGCTTGCGCCGGGCTGGCAGGCGATCAACGGCAACAAGCGCAGTCTCACCCTCGACCTGCGGCGCAAGGAGGCGATCGAGATCGTCAAGCGCCTCGCCGCGAAGGTCGACGTGGTCATGGAGAATTTCCGTCCGGGCGTGATGGACAAGCTCGGCATCGGTTACGCGGCGTTGTCGGAGATCAATCCGCGGCTGATCTATTGCGCCATTTCCGGCTTCGGCCAGACCGGACCGGAACGCAACCAGGCCGGCTATGACGGCAAGATCCAGGCGCTGTCAGGCATCATGTCGATCACCGGCCACGAGGCGACGGGGCCGACGCGCGCCGGCTTTGCGGTGTGCGACGTGCTGTCTGGCGCCACGGCCGCGTTCGGCATTTCCAGCGCGCTGTTCCAGCGTACGCATACCGGCAAGGGGCAACTGGTCGACGTCTCCATGTTGGAAGCGACGTTGGCGTTCCTGTCCGGACCGATCGCTGACTTCACTGTTGCGGGTCACAAGCAGGCCCTGTCCGGCAACCAGGCGGTGAGCCGGCGGCCGACGGCCAACCTGTTCAAGGCCGGCAGCGGCCACCTGTTGCTCGCGGTCAACAACGAGAAGCAATACCAGGCACTGCTCAAGGCGCTTGGGCTCGAGCACCTGCAGAACGATCCACGCTTCGTCGACTGGTACGCCCGCAAGGACAACGAACCTGCGCTGCGCGCAGCGATCGAGGAAAAGCTCGCGACCAAAGACCCGAAGGAGTGGGAAAAAATTCTCGACGCCGCCGGCGCGCCCTGCGCCAGCATCTGGCGGATCGAGGAGGTCATCGACCATCCGCAGATCAAGGCGCGCGGCGCGATCCAGACCGTGCAGACGCCATTTGGCGAACTCCGCTTTGCCGGCAACGGATTTCCGCCTTGCGCACGGCGGCGGCAAGCTCGACCGGATGGCGCCGAAGCTCGGCTCGGACGTCGACGCCGTGCTAGCCGAGGCGGGCTATAGCACTTCAGAAATCACGAGCTTGCGGGCTGCGGAGGTCGTCTGATCCCTATATATCTGCCAGGCTAGTACCGTCGAACGCATTGACGGCAGACGGGCGAATATCAAAGACTATATACCAACACTATAAGGGATCGACCCATGAACCAGCCCATCGATCTGCGCCAGCTCGACATCGATCACCTCGTCCATCCCTACACCAACCTCAAGACCATCCGCGATACCGGGCCGTTCATCATCGACCGCGGCGAAGGCGTTTACGTCTTCGATAACAACGGCAAGCGCTATATCGAGGGCATGGCGGGGCTGTGGTCGACGTCGCTCGGCTTCTCCGAGCAGCGGTTGATCGACGCGGCGACGCGGCAACTGTCCCGCCTGCCCTACTCGCAGACGTTTGGCGGCCGGTCGCATGAGCCCGGCGTGCTGCTTGCAGATCGGCTCACGAAGATCGCACCCAAGGGCTTGAACCACGTGCTGTTCGCGAATTCCGGATCGGAAGCGAACGACGCCGCGGTCAAGATCGTGTGGTACTACAACAACCTGCTCGGCCGCCGAAGAAGAAGAAAATCATCGGCCGCCTGCACGGCTATCATGGCGTCACCGTCGCGTCCGGCAGCCTGACCGGCCTGCCCGCCGTACACGCCGATTTCGATCTGCCGATATCAAACATCATCCACACCAACTCGCCGAGTTACTATCACTACGCCGAGGGTAACGAGACGCCGGAAGAATTTTGCGCCCGCATTGCGAAAAGCCTCGAAGAGCTGATCGCGAAGGAAGGCGCCGACACCATTGCCGCCTTCATCGCCGAGCCGGTGATGGGCGCCGGCGGCGTCATCGTGCCGCCGCCTGGTTATTTTGATCGCATCCAGCCGATCCTGAAGAAGCACGATATTCTCTTCATCGTCGACGAGGTCATCACCGGCTTCGGCCGCACCGGCGAGATGTTCGGTTCCTTCACCTACAACCTGAAGCCGGACATGCTGACCTGCGCCAAAGCGCTGTCGTCGTCGTACCTGCCGATCTCCGGCCTGTTGCTGACCGACCAGATCAACGACGTGCTGGCCGAAGGCAGCGTCAAGCACGGCGCATTCGCGCACGGTGTCACCTACTCGGCCCATCCGGTGTGCGCGGCGGTCGCGCTGGAGACGCTCGCGATCTACGAGGAGCGCAAGATCGTCGACCACGTGAAGAAGGTCTCGCCGCGCCTGCAGGAGGGCTTGCGCGCGCTGCAAAACCATCCGCTGGTCGGCGAAGCGCGCGGCATCGGCCTGGTCGGTGCGGTCGAATTGACGCAGAACAAGTCGACCAAGCAGGCGTTCGATCCGAAGAACGGCGTTGGCGCCTTCGTGCAGAATCGCGCACTCGAATACGGCGTCATCGTGCGCAACATGCGCGATGCAGTTGCAGTCTGCCCGCCGCTGATCATCGACGAGGCCCAGATCGACGAGCTGGTCGAGGGGCTGCGCCGGGCGCTCGACGATGGCCTCGTCCACGCTCGCAAGCAGGGCTGGGTGGGGTAACTCGGCGAGCGCATCGGCTCCTGCCATCCTCCCCCGCTCGCGGGGGAGGGGACCATGCGAAGCATGGTGGCGGGGGCATTCTGAGTCTCGAACGGACCGGTAGCTCACGCCTCGCGCACCCCCTCCACCGCCCTTCGGGCGGTCCCCCTCCCCCGCTCCGCTTCGCTGCGCAGGGGAGGATGAACACGGCGAACGGCCGCGCGCACCCGCCGCAGGGGTCGGTTGCAGGAATAAGGCCTGTTCAGGATCGTAAGCTTGGTTATCATCGTTGCCAAAGCAAGCATCGGCGCGTGTCCTTTTCCGAACGGACATGCGCCATCGAATAATCCAAGCTGACGCACGGAGAAACGCGCCATGAAGTTCACCTGGTTCAACCTGATGCCGTGGCCCTATCTGCCGGACGATTTCCGGGAGAAGAACCGTTCGGTGTGGGTCGACATCGACCAGGCGCTGTTCGATCCCGGTGAAGAGCCACGAGGTCTACAACACCTACATGGACCTGCTCGAATATGCCGACACGCTCGGCTTCGACGGCATCGGCGTCAACGAGCATCACCAGAACGGCTACGGCATCATGCCGTCGCCGAACATCATCGCGGCCGGCCTCGCGCGGCGGACCAAGGATGCGGCGCTCGTCGTGCTGGGCAACTCGATCGCGCTCTACAATCCGCCGATCCGCGTGGCCGAAGAGTTCGCGATGCTCGACTGCATCTCCGGCGGCCGCCTGGTGGCCGGTTTCCCGGTCGGCACCTCGATGGACACCAATTACTGCTACGGCCAGATCCCGGCGCTGACGCGCGAGAAATACCAGGAGGCGCACGACCTGATCATCAAGGCCTGGACCGAGCGCAAGCCGTTCGCGTTCAACGGCCGCTACAACAAGCTGCGCCACGTCAACATCTGGCCGCGCCCGATCCAGCAGCCGCACCCGCCGATCCACATCCCCGGCGGCGGCTCGGTCGAGACCTACGACTTCTGCATCGACAACACCTATTCATACTCGTACCTGTCGTTCTCCGGCTACATCCGCGCGCAGGCGCTGATGAAGGGCTATTGGGATCGCGTCGCGGAACGCAACACGCCCGACACCTCGCCCTATCGCGCCGGCTTCGCGCAGACGATCTGCGTCGCGGAAACCGACGAAGAGGCCGAGCGGCTCTACTCGCAGCACGTCAACTATTTCTACAATCGCTGCCTGCACGTCTATCCGGGCTTCGCCGACGCGCCCGGCTACCGCACCATCAAGACCATCCAGACCGGCGCGCTTTCGCAATATGCGCCGCCGCGCGCCGGCTATGCCAAGCTGACCTGGAAAGACCTGACCGAAGGCGGCCACGTCATCGCCGGCTCGCCGGAGACCGTGCGCCAGCGCATGGAGGACCTGATCAAGTCGCTGCACGTCGGCAACATCTTCTGCCTGATGCATGTCGGCGACATGCCGAAGGAGAAGTGCATGTACTCGACCAAACTGTTCGCCGAGAAGGTGATGCCGAAGCTGCGCAACATGTTCCCGGATTTCGCTGACGACAATCGCTTCTGGTGCAAGCCGATGGCGAAGCAGGTCAGCGCGGGACGGCTGCCGTCCGATCGCGACGCGGCGGCCGCCGTGTCACGCGTGCTGGCGTAAGGAGGGTCGTCGTGGAGTTGAAGACAGTCAAGACCCAACACGTTCCCGTCCGCTATCTCGAAGGCGGATCCGGGCCCGCCGCTGGTATTCCTGCATGGCGCGGGCGGCGTGACCGCCGGAAGATCCGTTCCTGAATGCGCTGGCGGAGAAATATCACGTCTATGCGCCGCTGATCCCCGGCTACGGCGACAGCGAGGAGTGCCGGCGAAATCCGCGACATGCTGGATTTCACGCTGCACACCTGGGACGTGGTCGACGCGCTCGGCTTGAAAGATCCGATCCTGGTCGGCCACTCCATGGGCGGCATGATCGCAGCCGAAATGGCGGCGATTGCGCCGAACGACGTGTCGCGACTGGCGCTGATCTGCCCGGCCGGCTTGTGGCTCGACGATCATCCGATCGTCGACGTGTTCTCGACGCTGCCGTTCGAGATGCCGGCGCTGCTTTTTCACGACGCCGAAGCCGGGCAGCGGCGATGCTGACGGCGGGCCTTGCGCTCGACGATCCAAAATTCCTGCAGGCTTATCTCGTCACCAATGCGCGCCAGCTCGGCATGGCCGGCAAGATGCTGTTTCCGATTCCGGAGCGCGGACTTGTCGCAGCGGCTCTATCGCGTCAAGGCGAAGACGGTGCTGGTCTGGGGCGACAGCGACAAGCTGATCTCGCCGATCTACGCCCACGAGTTCAAGCGGCTGATCAAGGGCGCGCAGCTGGTCTCGATTCCCGAAGCCAGCCACATGGTGATGCACGAGAAGACCCGCGAGACGGTCGCAGCGATTCAGCGATTGGGGTGAGCTTGAAAAGCTAGTCATCTCTTCCGTCATGCCCGGCCTTGTGCCGGGCATCTACGTCTTTGTGGCGCGTTGGACGATAAGACGTGGATGGCCGGGACAAGCCCGGCCATGACGATTTGCGAAACGTTGTCCTCACAGCCCGACATACCTCGCCCGCGGCCGGATCAGCCGGCCGGTCTGGCGCTGCTCCATGGCGTGGGCGAGCCAACCGGCCATGCGGCCGACGGCAAACAGCACGAACGGCGCTTCGTCGATCAGGTTCAGCTCGCGCGTCATCACGGCGAGCGCCATGTCGACGTTGGCGAGCACACCGGTCTCCTTCTCGGCAAGCCGCAGCGCGCGCATCCAGCGCGGACCGGCCTTCAGCGCGCGCAACAGGTTGATCGCGCGGATGTCGCCCAGCGGATAGAGCGGATGGTTGAAGCCGAGCAGCGGCTCGCCGCGCTCGACCAGTGCACGAATATAGGACTTCGGATCCGCCGCGCTGACGATGCGGTCGAGCAGCACCAGCGCCCGCGCCGAGGCCTGGCCGTGCAGCGGGCCCGACAAGGCGCAGAACCCGGCCAGCGCCGATGCCGCGAGCGACGCGCCGGTCGAGGCCGCCACGCGCACCGCAAAGGTCGAGGCGTTGAGCTCGTGATCGGCGATCAGCACCAGCGCACGACGCACAATGTCGGCACCGCGCGCGTCGAGGCCCCAGGCCGACGCGAGGCGCTGATGGATCAGGCCGAACGTTGCTTCGCCAGCGAGCGTATCGGCGAAACCATACAGCAGCGCCCACGCGTCGGTCTGTTGCAGCGTCTCGCTGCGCCCGTAGCTCGGCGGCTGCGTGTTGGCCGTCGCGGCGAGATAGTCGAATGCGCGCGCCTTGGCTGATGCGCCTTTCCCCGAAACACCGCGCGCCGCATCGCGCGTGATCGTCGCAGCATCGGGCACCTCGCACTGCCAGAGCACCGCGGCGGCCTCTTCCAGCGTCGCGCGGTTGGCAAGCTCCGCCGCCTCGCGGCCGCGGAAGATCAATTGGCCGTCGCGCACAGTCGAGATCGCGCTCTCAAGCACCGGCTCGCCCCAGGCGATTGCGCCGGTCGCGATGTCGGTGCGGCGGCGCGAACCGCGTTTGCGCTCGACCAGCGCCTGGATGTCGTATTTCGAATAGCTCGAGCGGCGCGGGTCGGCCGCATCGGGCCGGGTGCGGATCAGGCCGCGGCTGACATAGGCATAGAGCGTCTGCTGCCGCACGCCGAGCAACTCGGTCGCGTCCTGCCGGCTCATCCAGAGATCGGTGGTCTTCATCGTTGTGGTCCTGATTCCCGGCGATCCTGTCTGATGTTGATTGCAGCGCCAATATTGACTGATGCGATCAACTATATTGATTAACTTGATCAATCTTGACCAAGACGAGGGTGCGCTCATTCTTGCGAGCGTGTCAATTGCTCGCATCACGAGGTAGCCGCCATGACCGCATCATCGACCAAGGCCCTGCACGATCTCTGGCGTCTCGCGCAGTTGCCGGAAGCGGCGCTGTCACGCGCCACGTTGAGCGGCGAGGAGCCGGCGTTACCGTCGTCGTTTGCGGTCGGCGTCGCCGCGCAAAGCGCGATCGCGGCGGCGGCTCTCGCGGCGGCGGAGATCGGCGCGGCGCGCAGCGGAGACAAGGCAGGACGTCAGCGTCGACATCCGCGACGCCGCGCTGGAATGCACGGGCTTCTTCTCGATCGACGGCCGGGTGCCGGAAGCCTGGGACAAGATTTCCGGGCTCTATCCCTGCGGCGCCGACACCGGCGAGCCGGGTTTCGTCCGCATCCACGCCAACTTCGCCCATCATCGCGACGGCGCGCTAAAACTGCTCGGCCTGCCGGGCGGCGACAAGACCGAGAAGGCCGATGTCGAGCGCGCATTGAAAAAATGGCGCGCACAGGAGTTCGAGCAGGCCGCCGCCGACAACAAGCTCGTGGTCTCCGCGTTGCGCAGCTTTGCCGAATGGGACGCGCATCCGGCGAGCGCGGCATTGAGGGCGCAACCGCTGCTGAGCATCGAGAAGATCGGCGAAGCCGCGCCGATCCCGTTGCCGCCGTTGAGCCCGCGCGAGCAGCCGCTGTCAGGCATTCGCGTGCTCGATCTCACCCGTATTCTCGCTGGCCCGACTTGCGGCCGCACACTCGCCGCTTACGGCGCCGACGTGATGCTGATCAACTCGCCGAACCTGCCGAACATCGAAGCTGTTATCGACACCAGCCGCGGCAAACTGTCGGCGCATGTCGATCTCGACACGGAAGCCGGCCGCGCCACGCTGCGCGAGCTCGCGCGCGACGCCAATGTCTTTGTGCAGGGCTATCGTCCCGACGGCATTGCCGCGCGGGGCTTTGGGCCTGATGAACTCGCGAAACTCAGGCCCGGCATCGTCTATGTCTCGCTCAGCGCCTACGGTCATCTCGGGCCCTGGGGCAACAAGCGCGGTTTTGACTCGCTGGTGCAGACCGCGACCGGCTTCAATCACGCCGAGGGCGAGGCGTTCGGCGGCGGCCCGCGCGCGCTGCCGATGCAGATCCTCGATTTTGCTTCGGGCTTCCTGATGGCGTTCGGCGCGCAGGCGGCGCTGCTGCGCCAGGCGCGCGAAGGCGGCAGCTGGCACGTCCGCGTCTCGCTGGCGCGCACCGGCCTGTGGCTGCGCGAGCTCGGCCGCGTCGTGGGCGGCACCGATGCGCCGAAGCCCGATCTCGACACGCTGAAGCGTCACCTGCAGGCCTACGATTCCGGCTACGGCAAGCTGGTGGCGATGCCGCACGCGGCGAAGTTTTCCGCGACGCCGGCGCATTGGGCGAGGCCGTCGATGCCGCCCGGCTCGCACCCGCCGGTGTGGCCGCGCAAGGCCGCGGCGGCGTAACCAAGTACCTCTCGCGTCTAATTCCGCTCATTCCCGCGAAGGCGGGAATCCAGGAGCAATCAAAAATGGGCTGTGGCTGTTTGGCAAAGACTGGGTTCCCGCATCCGCGGGAACGAGCGGAAGAGGAGACCAGCGGTTCGCGGTGCTGTTACCGCCAATCGTCAATGACGTAGACACCGGGACGGCAGTAGCCGGGGTCGTTGTGCCGGTGCATGGCGACGCCCTGGAAGTCGGTGCGGAAGCCGCGCGCGATGAGGTTCTTGTAGGCCTCGGAGCGGGCCATGTTCACGCCGGCCAGCAGCGTCGGCATGCCGACGGTGCGCGCAAGCGCGGCGCACGCGTCGAGCAGGCGGCCGAAGTCGCGCTCGGCCATCGCACTGTCGCGCGCGGCGCCGAACTTGATGAAACAACAATCGGCGCCGGCCTCGCTGTTCGGGCCGTAGTGGCAGATCGCAAAGCCTGCGAGCCCGCCGACTCCCTCGATCAGCACGGTGTCGCCGAGCCCCTGCTCGTGGGTGGCACGGATTTCATCGGACAGGTCGAGGCCGGGATACAGCTTGTCGGTCAGCTCGCGGCAGGATTTCAGCGCATCAGCGCGCTGCGTCTCGTAGAGATTGCTGAAACGCGACCACGCCGCTGGCGGCCGGCGCGGCCGGCACCGGCGCCGCCATCACCGCAGTCAGGAAGCGCGGATAGAAGCCGTATTTCTGATAGAGCGCGATGTGCTTGGCACTCTGCGCGAAGGTGAAGAGGCCGACGTGACGCGAGTCCCAGCTGTGGAACTGC
The DNA here is from genome assembly GCA_963763485.1 of uncultured Alphaproteobacteria bacterium. Classification (GTDB taxonomy): domain Bacteria; phylum Pseudomonadota; class Alphaproteobacteria; order Rhizobiales; family Xanthobacteraceae; genus CAWCKS01. Next base: position 483,415 of record CAVXOW010000008.1, read on the forward strand.
GCCATGGTGCGGTCCAGCAGCTTGCGCGCAATTCCGCTTTCCTGCAGTTCGGGACGCACCGTCAGCGGGCCGAAGAAGCCGACGCTGCCCCAACGGGTGGCGAAGTTCGAGCCGATCAGCTTGCCGTCGAGGCTCGCACCGAAGCCGGCAACATGCGGCGCGCGATGGCGGCCATGGACATAGTCGCGGTCGTTCCAGAAGGTCGACGGATCGGGCGCGCCGAGAAACGTGCCGAACGCCAGCCGCACGATCAGCGCGGCCTCGCCCAGGTCCTCGTCCTCGAGCGCCTGCACGACCGTGCGGCTCGCGATCGATGGCGTACCCGGAGGACTCGACGGCATCGGATTGTTCCCGCATTCCGGCTTCACGCAAGGCCGGTCCTGAGTCAGGCTACACGCTGCACCGCGATGCGCAACAGGCGCGATGACGACGGAACGAAGCCATGACGAGCGATCTCATCCTGCATCACTACGACTTCTCGAATTATTCCGAGAAGGCGCGGCTCGCGCTCGGCTACAAAGGGCTCGACTGGCATTCAGTGATCATTCCACCGGTGGCGCCGAAGCCGGACCTGACGCCGCTGACCGGCGGCTATCGCCGTACCCCGGTACTGCAGATCGGCGCCGACATCTATTGTGACACGCAACTGATCCTGCGCGAACTCGAGCGGCGCAAGCCGCAGCCGATGTTGTTTCCCGCGGAGAGCCGCGCGCTCGCCGACGCGATCGCCTATTGGGCCGAGCACGAACTGTTCCGGCCGATCTCGCTCTATGTCTCGGGCTCCAATCTCGACGTACTGCCGCCGAACCTGCAGGCCGACCGCTCACTGATGCGTGGGCTGCCGGTTCCCGACGAGGCGACCGTAAAGCGCGCGGCGATGCGGAATGCACCGCTGGTGCGTATCCTGATCGCGCGGGTCGAGGAATTTTTCCGGGACGGCCGACGATGGATTGCCGGGGATGACGTCACCGTCGCCGATTTCGCCTGTTATCACGCGCTGTGGTTCGTCACCGGCCGCACAGATCGCCTCGCCCACGAACTTGCGCCTTACCCGCGGATCGGCGAATGGATGCAGCGCATGCGCGGCTTTTCCCGGCCGCCGGTGGCGACGCTGACCGCGCGGGAAGCGCTGGACATTGCTGCTGCAGCGACGCCGGCGGCCGCTGCGCGAGTCGCGACCATTTGCGGAGGATCCGAAGCCCGGCGTGCGTGTCAGAGATTCGCGCTGACGATTATGGCCGCGATCCGGTGGAGGGCGAACTGGTGTTTATCGATGCCGAGGAGATCGCGCTGCGCCGGCATGACGACAGGGTCGGCGAGATCGTCGTGCATTTTCCGCGGCTGGGCTATGATTTGCGGGTGGTGTGAAGTTGTCGTCCCCGCGAACGCGGGGACCCAAATGCCGTAGCAGACTGGAACGACTGACGCGTGGACCGAGACCCAACGAGCCACAGTCGCAAGGAGTGATGGGTCCCCGCGTTCGCGGGAACGACGGGTCGATGCCGCGATCCTACATCCCAGGCGCCTTGCCTCGCCCCAGCACCGCTTCCAGCGACAAGCCAAGTGACAGCAGCGGGCGGTCCTGGCCGCTGAGCGCATCGAATTCCAGTCCGATCGGCAGAGCATCTGCCGTCGTGCCGGCAGGCAGCACGAGACTCGCCATGCTGGCGCAGCTGCCGAGCGCGATGTTGCGGCCGAAGGCGGCGCGGATCGGTACCTTCTGATCCGCGACCTCGACGATGCTTTCGAGACCGATCCTGGTCGGCGGGCACAAGATCACCGGATGCGCCAGCGCGACGATATTGTTCTCGCGATACCAGTCGCGCAGCGCGGCCTTGAGCTGTTCGCGTTTGGCCAGCATCGCCTCATAGGCTTCGCGCGGCGGCCGGTTCGCAGGGCTCGCCATCGACGCGACGAGAGCGCGGATCGAAGGCCCGGCCTGCGCCAGCATCGTCTCCAGGGTCAGCCCGGTGTCCTGCTCGCGCAGAAATGCCTCGATGCGCGAGGCGGCCTCACAGGCGATGATCGTGAAGGCGATATCGGGCGCCGCGCGTAAAATTTCGGGCATCTTGAGCTCGACCAGGACAGCACCGGCGTCGCGCAGTCTTGCGAACGCAGCAGCGACAACGCGCTCGACCGCAGGATCGAGGCCGGCGAGAAAATGATCCGCGAGGCCAAGGCGAACGCCTTTCAGCGGCGCTGCTGATGACGGCGGCGTGTCGCCGATGACGACGCTGTCGAACAGCATGAGATCGGCAACCGAGCGCGCCACCGGCCCGACCTGGTCGAATTTGTCTGATGTGAGCGACATGATGCCATGATCGGAGTAGCGGCCGAATGTAGGCCGCAAGCCGGCAAGGCCGCAGCAGGCCGCGGGCACACGGATCGAGCCCAGCGTGTCCTCGGCGATCGCGAGCGGGGCGATCCGCGCGGCCACGGCGGCGGCCGAGCCGCCACTGCTGCCGCCGGGAATGCGGCTGCGATCATGCGGGTTGTGAACGCTGCCAAAACATTCGTTGTTGCTGGTCCAGCCGAACGAGAGCTCGTGCAGGTTGGTCTTGCCCATGATGATGGCACCGGCCGCCTTCAGTGGCTTCAACACATCGGCATCGGCTTTGGGGCGGAAATCACGCAAACCGCGCGTGCCCTGCGAGGTCGGGTAGTCCGCCGTATTGACGCTGTCCTTCACCGGGATCGGCAGGCCGTGCATGGGGCCGAGCGAACTGCCTGCGCTGCGGGCCTTGTCAGCGGCACGTGCGGCTTCAAGCACCCTCTCGGGATCGAGGGTGCGAAAGGCGTTGAGATCGGCGCATTGTCGCGCCCGCACCAGCAACGCACCGGCGTAAGCTTCCGCCGCCAGATCGCCGCGGCGCAACAGCGTGACTGCATCGGTTGCCGTCAGCTCAATGAGATCGTCCGCCGTCGCCATGGCACGCCGCTCCGCGAAAGTCCGGCGACTATTTTGGGCGCGCCGCGCGGCCAGCGTCAAACGGATTCGATCAGCAGGGCTAGGTCTTCTTCCAGCGCTGTACCCACCAGCCGGCGCCGACCACAAACAGGAAGATCAGCACCATGGCGATCATGACCTCGACCACGCCGAAATTGGCGGCGTCACGAGCGACGAACAGCGCGGCAATCGATCCGGCCGCAACGAGCAGCAATCGCGCAATCCAGATCATGGCAACGATCCTGACAATGAAACCAATGAATGATGCGACGGCCTGTAGTGATGTGCGTTGATGCCAATCAACCTTCCGGCAGCGAAAGCTACGAAGTCGCTCCAAGCTCGCAGGTGTATTCGCGCTCGCGGATGATCTGGCCTTCGCAGAATTCGAGCACGCTGACCACCAACACTTTTCGGGCACCCACGGTGAACAGGCATTCGGCGACCCAAAGGGCGCCCTGGCCCATCACGACATCGACCTTGACCAGTTCGCGTTCCGGATGAGCTATCCGCGCGGCCTTGATATTGTCGCGGCCGGAGATGGTGGCGCCGAGTTGCGGCTGGATCAGCACGGCATCGCGCCGATAGACCCGGTGGGCCTTGTCGAAATCGTGGGTGTGCAGCCCGCTCAGATGGGCCTGGACCGCCGATTCATCAAGCGTGAGTTCCAGGTCCTCGTCACCAACGGCAATATCGCCCATGTTCGCCCGGCCTCAGGCCGCCTCTGTTGATGATTTCATCTTATATCAATATCGGCCCGGCGGTTCGCCTTTCTTGATACGCATCAAAGGCAAAGGCAAGGTTGGTCCCAAATCTTGTTTTGCGCATGTCCTATTGGACAAACGAAGACGTTTGTCCGGGAAAACCGGTGCCCAGTTTTCCGGGACATGCGCTACCGCAGCTCCAGTCCGGTCGCCATCTCGAGTTCGGCGATCGCCTGCGCGCCTTCGACCACCTTGATCGTGGTCATGCCCATGGCGCGCGCAGGTTTAAGGTTGACGCCAAGGTCGTCGAGGTAAATGCAGCGCTTCGGGTCGACGCCGAGCGCTTCAATCATCATTTCATAAATGCGCGGGTCGGGCTTGCGCAAGCCGATCTTGGCCGAACTCGATGATGTGATCGAACAGCACCATCACCTCGGCAGCATAGATCGACTTGCCGCCGCGGCTGCCGACTGCGTTGGCCGGAAGGTTGTTGGTGATGCAGCCGGTCTTGAACTTCGTCTTCACGCGGCGCAGTGCCTCGACCATCTCGGGACGCGGATCGCCCGACAATAGCGGCAGCACGTCCCTGCCCCGCACCTCCGCGCCGAGCGCGAGCGATTCTGCGGCGAACAGCTGATCGAAGGTGTCGAGATCGACCTCGGCGCGTTCGAACTTCGCCCACGCATTGTCATGGTGGTTGGCGGCATTGGTGCGGCGGATGATGTCGGCCGGCAGGCCCTTTTCGCGCTCGTAGCGCGCGAACGCATCGAACGGCGAGGTCGTGAACACGCCGCCAAAATCCCAGATCACTGCGTCGACCATTTTTTTGTTCCTGATTTTGCCAAAGACGAGCTAGCACAGTGCTATTGTGGCGGCCAGCCTCACCTCATACTCAGTCGTCATGCCCCGCTTCAAGCGGGGCATCCAGTAATCCGCAGCGTGGCTAAATCTCAAACGTATGAGGTTACTGGATCGCCCGGTTAAACCGGGAGATGACAACAAACTATGCCTTCAGAAACTCCAGTAACTGCCCGATCACCGCCTCACGCTCATCGTGCGGCAGCCAGTGTCCGGCTTGCGGAAAATGCACGACGCGCGCGTCGGCGCAGAGCGCGGCGCACGCCTCGGCGAGTTTTGGGCCGACATAGATATCCTTGTCGCCCCAGAGGATGAGGGTCGGCATCGGCAAGCTCTTCGCCGCGGGCATCACCAGATTGTCGGCGGCGACCGCGCGGTACCAGTTGATCATCGCGGTCAGCGCGCCCGGCTGCTGCCATGCGGTCTTGTACTGCTTGAGAATCTCCGGCGTGAATGCGTCTTTTCGGGCAGCGCTGGTCAGCGCCTTGGTGAGGCCGGAGTAACCGCCAAGCCTGATCAGGAACTCAGGAAGCCACGGGATGCGCAGCGCCTGCACGTACCAGCTCTTGCGGCGCTGCTCGGCGTCATGACGGACGGCGCTCATCCAGACCGCCGGGTGCGGCGCATCCATCGTCACCAGGCGCTCAAGCCGCGCCGGATTTCGCGTCGCCATCCACCACGCGACCGCCGAGCCCCAGTCGTGACCGACGACGCGAAAGGTCTTGCGACCAAGTGCGTCAGCAAGCGCAAAAATATCGTCAGCGAGCAGATCGAGCCGATACGCCGCGACACCTTGCGGCTTGCTCGACAGATTGTAGCCGCGCTGGTCGGGTGCGACGATGCGGAAGCCGGCCTGCGCCAGCGGCTCGAAATAGTCGCGCCATTCGAACCAGAATTCCGGGAAGCCGTGCAGGAGCACGACCAGCGGTCCATCAGCCGGGCCCGCCTGCGCCACGTGCAGCGACACGCCGTTGACGACGACAGAGCTGTGTTTGATTTGTGTTTGAGACATGACGTTCATTTCGCGAGAACAAGCCGCAACTCAGCATTTCCTCTTGTCGTCCCCGCGAACGCGGGGACCCATACGCCGCAGCAGAATTGAGCCCGACGACGGCAATTATCATACTTTCTTTTCACCGAGTCCGCGGCAAGACAATGAGCGCGGGGGCTATGGGTCCCCGCTTTCGCGGGGACGACGAGCACTCGATTAGGCCCCGATCCTTGCCTTGATCGCCGCGAGCTCGGCCTCGTCCCAGATGCCGATCAGCACGCCGTTCTTCACCTGCAGCTGGTTGTCGGCGTAGGCCGCGATCTTCTCGTTCGAGGTCGTGATGTGGCCCTTCGGCAGCAGCGCCCAGTCGAACAGTTTTGCTTGCAGCCGCGCGATCACGTCGGCACAGGCCGGATCGTTGCCGCGGTCGATGAACTCCTGCGGATCGGTCTGAGATCATAAAGCATCGGGCGAAAGCCGGTAGCGTGGATATATTTCCAGCGGCCGTCGAACACCATGAACAGCCGACACTGCTCGAATCGGCTGGTTCAGCTTCAGCCGCACGTCCTGCATCGAGTAGTCGTATTCGGAGAACACCACGTCGCGCCAGTTTTTTGGCCCGGCCCTCGTGCAATAGCGGCAGCAGCGAGCGGCCTTCGAGAATATGGTCGGGCGGCGTGCCGCCAAAATACTCGATGAAGGTCGGCGCGAGATCGATGCCCTCGACCAGCGCGTCGCTGACCGTGCCGCGCGTCGCATCGGCGTCGCGCGAGGGATCGATCACGATCAACGGAATCTTGGCCGACTGCTCGTGGAACAAGTCCTTCTCGCCCATCCAGTGGTCGCCGAGATAGTCGCCATGATCCGAACAGAAAACGATCATCGTGGTGTCGAGCAAGTCCGCGCTGCTTCCAGGAAGCGCATCAACACGCCCATCTGATCGTCGATCTGCTTGATCAGCCCCATATAGGTCGGGATCACCTTGGCGCGCGCTTCGTCGCGCGACATGTTTTTTGAATAACGCATGTCCATGTAGGCGGCGAACACCGGATGCGCGTTGTCGCGCTCCTTTTCGGAGCGCACGACCGGCAGCATTTCGTTGGCGCTGTACATGCTGGCGTAAGGCTCGGGGGCGATGTAGGGCCAGTGCGGTTTGATGTAGGACAGGTGCAGGCACCAGGGTCGGCCGTCCTGCTCGGCCTCGGCGATGAAATCCATCGCGCGGCGCGTCATGTAAGGCGTCTCGGAATGCTCGTCCGGCACGCGCGCCGCCTTGTCGGCGTGGACCAGGAGCCAGCCGTTCTGCAAACCGCCGTCGTCGGCGGCGCCCGAGTTGGCCCAATGCTCCCACGGATTCGGCGCGTCATAGCCGTGCTCGCGCAGGTAGGCATCGTAGCGCGGCCGCGGCTTTCCGGTTGGATGCAGCCCATCGTCGCGCTCGTAGGGTTCGAAGCCGCACTGGCTGACATGAACGCCGATGATCGAGTCCGGCGCGATGCCGAGCAGCTTGAGGCCCTCCAAATCAGGAGCCATGTGGGTTTTGCCGACCAGCACATTGCGCACGCCGATTGCTTTCAGGTGATCGCCGAGTGTCGGCTCGCCGACAGGCAGCGGCCAGCCGTTCCAGTGCGAGCCGTGGCTGCGCATGTAGCGGCCGGTATAGAACGACATTCGCGAGGGGCCGCAGATCGGCGACTGCACATAGGCATTCGAGAAGCGTACGCCGCGCTGCGCCATGGCATCGATGTTCGGGGTCTGCAGCGTTGGATGCCCGGTGCAGGACAGATAGTCGTAGCGAAGCTGGTCACACATGATCCAGAGGACGTTTTTTGCTTTGGCCATGTGTTTCCCGGCTCGCGCGTTTGAGGCATGCTGATGGTGCGACAGGGCACCGGATAAAACAAGGCGAGGAAAACACCATGGCGGGACGGCTCAAGGGCAAGGTGGCAATCGTGACGGGCGCGGCGCCGCGCGGCGAAGGCATCGGCAACGGCATGGCGACCGCGATCCTGTTCGCGCGCGAGGGCGCCAACGTCGTGCTGGTCAACCGCAGCGCCGAACGCGCCGAAAAACTGGCGAAGCAGATCAAGGATGAAGGCGGCACAGTGTCAGTGTTCGCCGGCGACGTCGCCAAGCCCGACGTCACCGAGGCGATGGCCGACTTCACGATGAAGAGCTATGGCCGCATCGACATCCTGCACAACAATGTCGGCATCGGCGGCGTGCCCGGAACGCCGGAGACGGTGGCGCTCGAAGGCTGGAACACCGTGCTCGAAACCAATCTGACCTCCACGATGCTGTGCACCAAGGCTTGCCTGCCGCGCATGAAGCAGGGCGGCGGCGGCTCGATCATCATGGTGTCGTCGATTGCCGGCGCGCTCGGCCTGATGGGGTCGGTGGGCGCGGTGGCCTACGCGACCTCGAAGGCCGGGTTGCACGGCTTTACACTTTCGGTCGCCGCCGATTACGCAACACAAAACATTCGCGCCAACTGCATCATCGTCGGTTCGGTATACACGCCGATGGCTTCCGGGTTTGGCGAGGAAGCCCGCCAGCGGCGGGTCAAGATGGTGCCGATGCAGACCGAAGGCACAGGCTGGGACGTCGCCCACGGCGCGGTCTATCTCGCTTCTGACGAGTCGCGCTGGATCACCGGGCTAATGCTGCCGATCGACGGCGGGCTGACGGCGCTCCGGGCGTGGCCGAGGTGATCACGGGCAGATATACCCTGGTCCGCTCGGGCTTTTAAAACAGCCGACGGCCTCCGGCATCACCTGCTTCGGCAGCCACAGCACCACCTTCGGGAAATAGATCGTGAACACGATGGTGAACAGGAATACGACGTAGATCGGCAACGCCGCGCGCAGCGCCTGCGGGAATCGGACGCCGACGAATTTCGACGCCATCAACAGCACCAGTCCATAGGGCGGCGTGATCAGGCCGAACGCCAGCGTCGCAATCAGCACCACGCCCATGTGCACCGGGATTGATGTCGCCGGCCTGCGTCAATGCGTTCACCAGCGGCATGAAGATGATGATGGTCGGCACCGGCTCGATAAAGTCGCCGATGATGGTGAACAGCAGCACCAGCAGCAGCATGATGAGATGCGGGTCGGTGCCGGCGAGGTCGGTGATCCATTCGGCGATGACCAGCGCGCCGCGCAGGTAGGCAAACAGCCAGCCGAACGAATTGGCGGCGCCGATCGTGATCAGCGGCAGCGAGAAGATCAGCCCGGCAATGCAAAAATCCCGCGGCAGCATTTTGATATGGCCGCGATTGAGCAAGGGGATCACGACGATGATGATCCAGGCGACTGCGACGACTCCGGCCTCGGTCGGCGTGAAGAAGCCGGTGAGAATGCCGCCGAGCAGGATCAAGGGGATCATCAGCGGCAGCGCGGCGTCGCCGAACGCGAATACGACATCACGGAACAGCGCGCGGGGCCGCGTCATGCCACGCGGGCCGAAGAAATAGCAGTAAATCATCAATCCGACGCCGATCATCAGGCCGGGCACGATGCCGGCCATGAACAGGCCGGCAATCGAGACGTTGCCGATCGCGCCATAGACCACCGCGGTGATGCTTGGCGGCACCAGAGCTGCAATGGTCGACGCCGCCGCGATGATCGCGGCGATGAAGGCCGGATCGTAGCCCTCGCGCTTCATCGGGCCGGCGAGCGCGCGGCTGATCACGGCGACGTCGGCGGTGGTCGAGCCCGACATCTCCGAGAAGAACATCGAGAACACGGTCACCACCTGGGAGAGGCCGCCTCTGATGTGGCCGACCAGCGCCAGCGACAGGTTGGCGACGCGCTGCACGACATTGGCCGAGCTCATCAGCTCGCCGACCAGAAGAAAGAACGGAATCGCCAGCAGCGCTTCCGAATCCATGCCGTCGAACATCTTCTGGATCAGCGCAGTGTGGGAGACGTCAGTGAAGATCGCACCGATCATCACGCCGCCGAGCAGCGAGAACGCGACGGGCACACCAAGATAACCGAAGCCAGGAAGCAGAACGTCATCAAGAGGAGAACCAGCGTGGTGCTCACCTGGATTCTCCCGCGGGAATGACCGGAGGAATCGCTTCGATCGTTCGCACCAGCAGGGGGTCGGCGACGTCTTCGTCACGCTCGAAGCCGTTGCGCCAGCCGTTGACGAGCTGCTCGACCATGAACAGCGCTATCAGCACGCCGCTCAAGGGAATCGCCGCATAGAGCGAAGCGATCGGCGTCATCGACGGCATGCGGAAGCTGGTGAAGCCGCGCAGGAAATTGAGATAGCCGAAATAGATGAAGCAGAGCGCGACGCTGAGCACGACAAGCCGCGTCGCGATCTCGATGACCTGGCGCGTCCTGCCGTGCAGGGCGTCGCTGATCGCGGTAAGATAGAGATGATCGTTGCGGCGCGCCGCGACCGCGGTGCCGGTGAAGATCGCGTAGATGAAGAAGGTCGAGGTGACCTCCTGCAGCCACAGCCAGGGATGGCGGATCTCGCGGGTGATGATGTCGAAGATCACGGTGGTGCAGAATCCGCACAACAGGATGCCGCAGAGAATCATCAGGATCACCTCGACGCCATCCAGCGCGCGCCATTTCAGGTGGCGTTGCCGCTGCGAGACGAGGTGAGAGCGGAGACTCATGGGCGCAGTCCGCCTTTGTTACGGTCGTCCCCGCGAACGCGGGGACCCGTACTCCGCAGCAAAAGCGAGACGACGGGCACAAGCGCAGTCATTCCATCGCTTCTCGGCGACTTCCCTATCCCGACAATGTACACCGGGGCTATGGATCCCCGCGTTCGCGGTGACGACGGCTCATGGGTTTGGCGACACCGCTCACGTGATCGCCCGGATGAGGTCCTTGATCTTGGTGGCATGGGGGCCAAGTTCGGCCGACATCTTGTCGAGATAGGGGTCGGCGATCTTCTGGAAGCCGGACTTGTCGACATCCTTGACGATCTTGACCCCGATCGAGGTCAGCTTGGTCGCCGACTCGTGCTCCAGCGCGATCGCTTTCGCCGGCTGGTTCTTGTTCACCTCGTCTGCTGCGGTCTGCACCCACTTCTGCTGGTCCGCCGACAGGCTGTTCCAGGTCTTGTCGCTGACCCAGGTAAAGCTGTTGTTGGCCTCGTGCTCGGTCATCGATAGCACCGGCGCGACTTCATAGTGCTTGTTGGCGAGGTAGACGTTGACGCCGTTCTCGGCGACATCGACGACGCCGGTTTGCAGCGAGGTGTAGACGCTGCCGAACGGCATGTGCACGGTCTGCGCGCCATAGGCCGGGAACATTGTGTCCTCGGTCGGCGTCGCCTGCACGCGCACCTTCAGCCCCTTGATGTCACCGATGTTCTTGATCTCGCGCTTGGAATACATGTTGCGCAAGCCGAGCGTCGACAGCGCGATGATGCGCGCGCCCTGCACCGTCTCCTGAATCATCGTCTTGCAGGCATCGGCGAGTTTTTGCTCACCCATTGCCTTGATCAGGTGATCTTCCGAGCGGAACAGGAAGTGCAGCGACATCACGCCGGCCTGCGGCGACAGCGTCGCAGCGTTCGCGGATGACGAGATACAGAACTCAATGTCACCCGACTTGACCAGTTGCAGCACCTGCGGCTCCTGGCCGAGCTGCGCACCGGGATACTGGTCGATCAGCATCGTGCCGTTGGACAGTTGCTTCAGCCTGTCGGCGAAGATGTCGCCGAGAATACCGTAGCCCGTCGTCTTCGGCTGGTCGTAGGCGAAACGATAGTGCTTCACCTCCTGCGCACGCACGACAAAGGGTGCGGCGAGGCCAGCAGCGCCCGTCACGAGGCCGCCAACGGCGGCCCGTCTGGTGATGTCCATAACTTCCTCCCCGAAATGGGTCCGCTTCTTTTTGAGCTGGGCGGATTGCTTGTTTGGCAAAAAGGCAGTGGCGAACCGTAACACCGCGATCTCACGCCGGGAAGCGGCAGCGCTTGAACTTTGGTCGGCATTTCGCGCCGTCAGGAAAGCTGAGCCTCAGCTTGAGATAACTCGGCTTGCACAGCGAAAGCATCGGGAGCGAAACAACGCACCCGAAGAATCGGTATGCGGATCGCCGCTGCCGGTCGAACTCGATTCAACAGTGAGGACAAATGAGCGAAGCTTTGAAAGATCGCCCCGATGTCGTGGTGTTTCCACCGATCGTTCTGCTTGCGATCCTCGTGCTCGCAATTGCGCTGCAACGGCTCGCCCCGCTGAATCTGCTTGCAGCGGTTGCTTGTTCGCCCAGGATTGTCGTCGGAGCAATCATTGCGCTGGCTGGCGCGCTCGTTGCGGTCAGCGGCCAGCGCGCCCTGGCGCGGCGCGGGACCAATGCGAACCCGTCGCGCCCGACACTCGCGCTCGCAACCGACGGCATTTACCGTTTCACGCGCAACCCGATGTATGTCGGCGGCATGACAGCGCTTGCGGGCGTCGCGTTGATCTTCGCGCTCGACTGGCTGGTGCTGCAGATGGTTCCGGCCGCCGTCGTGCTGCACCTCGGCATTGTCAGCCGAGAAGAACAGTATCTCGACCGCAAATTCGGGGACGAATACCGGAGTTACAAGGCGCAAGCGCCGCGTTACCTGCCTTTTGTCGGCTGACCCCGGCAAAAAGCGCAACGCTGATACGCATCTTGCACCGCGCAATCAACTGATTGTGCGCCGCAATTGCGCGACGGAATAACCGGCTTACTTTCATGTTCAACAATTGTATTGCGTCCAAAGCACCTCGAAATCGAAGAACCCAACAAGCGTGAAAACCATGCGCACATTCCTGCTTTCTGCTGTTGCCGCAACCACAGTGCTGGCCTCTGCCGCGATTGGCCTGTCAACCGATGCGAATGCCGCGGCCCGTCATCCGCATTATCGCACTCCCGCCGCGCCCGTCGTTCGTCAGGGTCCATACGGCTCCTTCAACACATTTGGCGCACCGGGCGTCAGCCCGTACCAGGGACGACGGGATGTGAATCCCATTTCCGGCACACCGCGCTGGAATGCAGCGGGTGGTGCTGCGTAAGCCGCCCTTAGCCGACAGGGAGCGCTAACGGACTTCCGCTCGCCATCTTTCTGCTATGCTCGCGCTCGACGAAAAGATCAGTTGCGCAGCAGTGGAGGGGCGGAAGCATGAGGCCGTTTGTCATTCACGATCGCCGGTTCGGAGCGCTGGTGATCGGACACACATTGCTGGAAAAGCTCTGGACCGGTTGCCGCTGGGCGGAAGGTCCTGCGTATTTTCCGGCCGGACGCTATCTCGTCTGGTCCGACATCCCGAACGATCGCATCATGCGGTTCGACGAGACCGACGGCTCGGTGTCGGTATTTCGCGACCCGTGCTTCAACGCCAACGGCAACACCACCGATGGCCAAGGCCGCCTCGTCACCGCGGAGCATCGGGGGCGGCGCATCACGCGCACCGAGCACGACGGCACCATCACGGTGCTGGCCGACCGCTTCGAGGGCAAGCGCTTCAATTCGCCGAACGACGTGGTGGTGAAGTCCGACGGCTCGGTCTGGTTCACCGATCCGACCTACGGCATCGACAGCGACTATGAAGGTGACAAGGCGGAGTCCGAGATCGGCGCGTCGAACGTCTATCGCATCGATCCGAAGACCGGAGCGGTCACGTTGGTTGTGCGCGATCGGGTGCGGCCCAATGGCCTGGCGTTCTCGCCGGACGAGAAAATCCTCTATGTCGCCGACACCGGCCGGTCGCACGTACCTGATTTGCCGGCGACACTTACCGCATACACGATGAATTCCGACGGCGTGTCGGTTGGCGAATTCAAAACTGTTTGCGACCTGCCCGGACGGCGTGTTCGACGGCTTCCGTTGCGACACCGAGGGCAATGTCTGGACCTCCGCGGGACGCAACGTGTTTTGCTACGCGAGCGACGGCACCCACATCGGCACGATTCCGGTGCCTGAACTGGTCGCGAATGTCTGCTTCGGCGGGCCGAAACGCAACCGGCTCTACATCTGCGGCCAGACGTCGCTGTACTCGCTGTATACGAAGGCGAGAGGCACGGGGATTTAGGTCGACGGCATGCTCAATCTGTCGCCGCTCATCCTGAGGTGCCCGCGCGCCACACGCTATCGTCGCACACAACAAGACATTGCGCGGGCCTCAGGATGACGGGTCAGCGTCACCCTGCAGCCCTTAACCTTCACTTCCTTCGCGGGCGGCAGTTGTAGGCCTTGCGAAAGCCTTCGGCCTGCGCATCCTCTTCGCTGCAGAACCAGCGATCCGGCTTGATCAGCGTCTCGTAGCTGCGGCAGGCCTGCAGGTGATAGATGCCGAGGTTGCCCGTGACATGGGCGCGCACCGCGAATTTTCCTTTGATGTTGCAGCTGGGCGGCGCAACGGCTTCAGAGGGAAACAGGATTGCGCGGATCTCGCGATCCTTGTCGCCGCGGCAGGAGCCGCCGAGCAGAGCCGCGGTCTTGTTGCCGCGGCGAAAATCCGAACCGGCGACGAAGCAGCCCTTCCATAGTCCCAAAAGATCTTTTTTGGCCGCCGCCTGGTCGTCCTTGAAGTTGCTCTTGACTGACGATGCAGCGGCGAGCGCAATGCCCTTCTGCACCGCCTGCTGGTTGAGGCTGGTCGCTGCGCCTTCGACCGTGCAGACGCCGATGTGCCATTTGACAAAACTCTTGTCGGGCCCGAGGTCGTCGCAGCGCACCGCATGATCGCCGATCAGCTTGGTCAATTGCTCGCGCGCATCCGCGCCGCAGGCAAAGGGGTCGGCAAACTCGTTCAGGCAGAGCTGATCGAACGCCGGCGCGTCGACGCCGTCGAGTCGCCAGGTCGTGCCTGAAACTTGAATGGTGCCGCCATCCTTGACGACGACATCGGCGGCCCAGGCCGGAGTCATTGAGACAAGGACCAAAAGAGCAATCAGGAAACGCATGAAGATGTGCTGCCCCGCATCGGTGTCGCGGACGGCTTATAGCGCAAAATTTTCTGCGCGAACGCCTCAGAATTCGTTGCGCGCAAGACGCCAGAATGAGGTGAGGAACGAACCACCACGCAGCGGCAGCTCGACCAGCGCTTCGCTCTGCCGGCCAAAACCGACCTTGCGCAGCACGGCTTCGGACCCCTTGTTGTCAACCATGACGCGGGCGACCACGGCGGTGGCCGGCGTGGCCTCGAAGATATGAGCAATCATTTTGCGGCACGCTTCGGTCGCGTAGCCCTGCCCCCAATGTTCCGGCGACAGCATGTAGGCAAGCTCGGCCTCGCTGCCTGTGATCTCATAGCCTGTCATGCCAATGACGTCGCGGCTGCGGCGAAGCACGATCGCGAGATTACGCTGCTCATCGGCTCGCGACCTCGCGGACGTGCTGAATGTACTGGGCGGCGCCGTCCTCCGGATAGGGATGCGGAATCGACGCCGTCGTTCGGGCCACGCGCGGGTCAGCGGCGATCGCCTGGATCGCCGGCGCATCCTCAATGCGAGGCGTCCGCAACAGCAGACGCGCGGTCAACAGCTCAACGGGTCTATCGTCCATCGCCCCGCATATAGGGGTTATCCCGCCTTGTTCCAGCCGCGACCACCGTCGCCGAGCGCCTCGTAGCCCTTGTCGGTCACGAGCACGGTATCCTCAAGTTTGATGAAGCCGCGCTTCGGGTGCGACATCGTCGTCTCGATCGAGATCACCATGCCGGGCTCGAGCGGCCGCGGCGCGTCGTAGGCGTCGTACGACATGCGCGGGTTGTTCATCAGACGCGGCGCCTCGTGGGTGACGAGGCCCATGCCGTGGGCCATGTAGTGGGTGTATTTGCGATGCGGTGAGGCATCGAGCATCTTTTCCGGAATCTCGATGACGTCGCCGCCCGGCGCGCCCGGCTTGACCTTCTTGCGCGCGGCCTGCTGCACCTCTTCGACGAAGCCGAGCAGGTCGACAAGCTCGGCGTCCGGCTGCGCGTCGAGGATACCCATGCGGCAGAGGTCGCCGATGTAGCCCTTGTAGTTGCCGCCGGAGTTGAGGGACATGATGTCGCCCTTGGCGAGCCGCTGCTCGGACGGTGCGCGGTTCAAACTGGTGCCGGCGGTGAGCAGGCAATAATCGAACACCAGGCCGCGGTTGACCTCCTCGCGGCGCAGGGTCTCGTTCATCTCGATCTTGGTCATGCCCGGCTTGCACTGGGCGAACGTGGAGAGCATGGCGTCGACCACGCGCTCGGAGGATTCGCGCAAGTAGGCGATTTCCTCCGGCGTCTTGCGCGCCCGCAGCCGCTCCAGCGGAAACACCGCGTCGACGATGTCGCAATTCGACAGGCCCTGGCGCAGCACGGCTTCGCCGTCGGCCGGCAGGAACGCCGACTCGACTCCGACGCGCCTGACGCCGTCGAGCTTCTTGATGTGAGCGAGGGCGTGCCGCATGGTCTCCTGGCTGCCGATGCCGCCGAGATCAAGCTCATTGGGCCAGAATTTCCCCAGCTCGCGCTCGTAGGATTCCATGCCGCAGCCGATATAGGCCGCCTGCTCCGGCTTGCCCTTGCGGTAGACCAGCGCCGGCAGGTAGCGGCTGACCGCCACCGCATCCATGGTGTCGAAGAAGAAGAAACGGTAGCCGCCGAGCAGGTACTGGACATTGTGCTTGGAGGTGGCGACGAGGACATCGATGCCGGCGTCGTCGAGCAGCTTGTCGAGCTTGACGGTGTCGAAGGGGATGGGCTTCTTGGTTTCGGCCTCAGCTAAACTCATGTGCGTCTCCCTGACGAGCTTGCTTGTGTTTGATGCGCCGCCGCCCCGGCCCTAAAGGTTACCACGCCACCGGAATGCGTGCTCTTCCAATAATGCAGGTTGCAGGCTACCAGAGCCTCGTCATACTGGTTTGTGCGTCGTCGGCGCCTTGTTGCACGTCGGCCAATATACACCGTACGACCGCCTCGCAAAGCAGGAACGGCAGTCGGACCAAATCGGCAAAGGCAGGAAACATCTGATGTCTGACACTATGGATACCAAGGCCCGGGCCAAGACCGTGACAGCTCCGGAACCGGCGTCGGCCCGTCCATCGCGCGTTCGAAATTTCGACCCGCTGAAGCCACCGACCGACAAGCCGCAATCCTACTACGACGACATCAAGAAGAAGTTCGCCGAGGAACGCGACCTGCGCCTCAACTACCGGCCGGAGGGCAAGGCCCAGTACATCACCAACCTGGATGACGACGCCGATCTCGCCAAGTACGAGACCGACCCGTTCGCTGAGCCGTTCAAGGAGCGGGCACCGATCACCGACACGGTCGAGGTCCTGTGCATCGGCGGCGGATTCTCCGCCCTGCTGACGGCCGCCCGCCTGCGCGAGCGCGGCGTCGAGAGCATCCGCATCGTCGAGCGCGGAGCCGACGTCGGCGGCACCTGGTACTGGAATAGGTACCCCGGCATCGCCTGCGATACGCCGTCCTACGACTACATCCCCCTGCTCGACGAGATGGGCAAGGTGCCGCCGAGCTACTACGCCAAGGGCCCGGAAATCTACGCGCACTGCCAGGACATCGCCAAGAAGTACGACCTCTATAAGCTGGCTGTGTTCCAGACGACGGTAAATTCGACCGTATGGGACGAGAAGGCTCAGCTCTGGCGGATCGGCACCGACCGCGGCGACAAGATGTCGGCGCGCTTTGTGGTCATCGCCAATGGCACGTTGTCCCAGCCGAAGCTGTCGAAGATCGACGGCATGGAGAAGTTCAAGGGTCACTCCTTCCACACCTCGCGCTTCGACTACGCCTACACCGGGCAGGACCTCTCCAACCTGAAGGACAAGGTTGTCGGCATCATCGGCACCGGTGCATCCGCCGTGCAGATCATTCCACGTGTCGGCGCCGCGTCGAAGGAGCTTTACGTATTCCAGCGCACACCGTCGGCGATCGACATCCGTGACGACGTGCCGACCGATCCGGATTGGGCGGCGAGCCTGCAACCGGGCTGGCAGAAGGAACGGCGTATGACGCCATATGCGCGGTCCGCAAATGAGCGAGGAAGACAAGATCGAACTCGCCAAGCTGCCGCGCGAAGAAAAGATCCGGCGTCAGGAAAACCTGAACATCGAGCACATGATGCGCATCCACCGGCGCGTCGACGAGATCGTCAAGGACAAGGCGACGGCCGAAGCGCTGAAGCCGTGGTACATGCACCGCTGCAAGCGGCCGACCTATGACGACGTCTACCTGCCGGCGTTCAACCTGCCGCACGTGCATCTCGTGCACACCAACGGCAAGGGTATTACCGAGATCAACGAAAAGGGTCCGGTGTTCGAGGGCAAGACATATCCGCTCGACGTGCTGATCTATGCGACGGGTTTCGTTGTGCAGAAGACCGGCATCTACAATGAAATCCGCGGCGTCGGCGGACTCGAGCTGAACGAGAAGTATTCGACCGGCATGCGAACGGTGTTCGGCATCCACTCCAATGGCTATCCGAACATGTTCGTCATGGGCGGCTACCAGGCGTCGTTCCAGTTCAACCTGACCTTCATGCTGCAGACCCAGGCCGATCACATCGCCGAGTGCATCAAATACGTGCGTGACCACGGCCACACCACGATCGACGCCAGGTACGAGACCGAAGAGTGGTGGGTCGGCGAGGTGATCAAGAACCGCGGGCGCACCAACCGCAACAAGGAGTGCACGCCCGGCTACTACAATTTCGAGGGCGAGGAACAGCGCAGGCAGGACGGCAACTACAACGGCAGCTTCCTGCAATATTACGAGCACATGACCCACCTCAAGAAGGACATGAAGAAGCACTACAGCTTCGGGTGAGGTGCGACGTTCTCTTGCGCGGGTTAAGTCGCTAACAATCGTCATGCCCGGCCTTGTGCCGGGCATCCACGTTTTAGGCGACCGAAAGGAAAGACGTGGATGGCCGGAACAAGCCCGGCCATGACGGAGTCAAAATGCGGATCAACCGATCACGCCACCTGCCGCGGCTCGGTTGAATTCGCAAGCTCCTTCGCAAGTGCAGTCGCCCCGACGTAGTCGGTCTTGCCCGATCCGAGCAGCGGGATCTTTTCGACCACACGGATGTCGGCCGGCACCGAGAGCTCCGTCGCACCAACAGTCTTCGCCTGCTTCTGCATGGCATCCCGCGCAGCGTCGCGCTGCGTCGTCAGCAGCATGATGCGCTCGCCCTTGCGGGCATCGGGGAGCGACACCGCAACCGACATTGCCTGCGGCCACAGCGTCGCAGCCATCGACTCCACCGTCGAGAGCGACACCATTTCGCCCGCGATCTTGGCAAAGCGCTTGGCGCGCCCCTTGATCGTGATATAGCCGGCCGAGTCGATGACGACGATATCACCGGTATCGTGCCAGCCGTCCGGCAGCGGCTCGAGCACGCCGGGATTTTCCGCGCGCAGATAGCCGAGCATGACGTTCGGTCCGCGCACCAGGAGACGGCCGCCCTCCTCGATGCCAGGCACCGGCTCGAGCTTGTATTCCATCAGCGGCGACAGCCGGCCGACCGTGCCGGGGCGGTTCGCCATCGGCGTATTCATCGCCAGCACCGGCGCGGTCTCGGTGACGCCGTAGCCTTCGAGGATGCGGATACCGAAGCGCTCCATGTAGACGGCGCGGGTGCGATCCTTCACGGCTTCCGCGCCGGCGAGCACGAGCCGCAAGGTGTGGAAGTCGTACGGATGCGCCGAGCGGGCGTAGCCCGTCAGGAACGTGTCGGTGCCGAACAGGATGGTCGCGCCGGTCTGATAGATCAGCTCCGGCACGATGCGATAGTGCAGCGGCGACGGATACATGAAGATCGGGATGCCTGCGAGCAGCGGCATCATCAACCCGCCGGTCATGCCGAACGAGTGGAACACCGGCAGCACGTTGAACACCTTGTCGTTGGCGTTGGCATCGACCCGCGCCAGCGCTTGCGCAGCGTTAGCGAGGATGTTGCGGTGGGACAGCACGACGCCTTTCGGCGTGCCCTCGGAGCCCGAGGTAAACAGGATCACCGCGGGATCCTGCGAAGAGCGGTTCACGCGCGGCGCGGTGCCGTCGAGCAAACCCTTGACCTTGTCGGCAATACCGACCGTGGTGCGGATGTCCTCAAGGTAGACGAGCGAAGCGTCGGCGCCGATCGCACTGACGAGCTTGTCGAGCTTGCCCTTCTCGATGAAGGCGCGCGAGGTCAACACAGTCTTGACCTGTGCTGCTTTCATTGCGGCGAGCACGCTGACCGCGCCCGCGGAGAAATTCAGCATCGCAGGAACGCGGCCGATCGTTTGCAGCGCCATCAGCACGACGGCGACGCCGGCCGAGTTCGGCAGCAGCACGCCGATATTTTCGCCGACAGCGGTACCGGCCTCGAGCTTGTGGCTCAGCACCTGGGCGCCAAGGAGCAGCTTGCGATAGGTCAGCGAGGTGCCGAGCGCGTCAGTAATGATCGGCTTGCCGGTGTCGTGGGTGCGCCAGGCATGCGCAAGGCCCTCGAACAAGGTGTGGTCGAGCATCGCCGTCTTGACGATGGTGTCAATCATGACGTCCTGCAGCGCTGCGCCCGCGGTGATGCGGCGGAGTTTTCCGCGCAGGCTGTCCTCGATCTTCAACTTGACCGGCGGAAGAATCGAGATCGTGATCTTCGGGAACCAGAACTCGCTTGACCTGGTCGCTCCGGAGATAACCAAAGTGCGAGCGCTGCGCGCCGTCGATTCGAACAGGCACGACCACGGCGTCGCCCTTGTCGGCGATCATGGCGGCGCCGTCGTAAACCTTCATCAGGCTGCCGGTAACGGTGACGCGGCCTTCCGGGAAGATCACCAGCGGCTCGCCGCGCGCAACGAGATGCACGAGGTCGCGGGTCGCGAGCGGCCGTGACGGATCGAGCGTGTAGTGCCGGATCAGCTTCATGAATGGCTTGGCCCACCACGCCTTCGCGATGCCGGTGTCGACGGCAAAGGCGGCGTCGATCGGCAGC
Source organism: uncultured Alphaproteobacteria bacterium (assembly GCA_963763485.1). GTDB lineage: Bacteria > Pseudomonadota > Alphaproteobacteria > Rhizobiales > Xanthobacteraceae > CAWCKS01. The sequence continues at coordinate 503,833 of CAVXOW010000008.1, forward strand.
ACGGCGTGCAGCAGCGGCCCGTCGATCAGGCTGCCGTGGTTCGGCGTGATCAGCATGCGGGTGCCTGACGGCGGCAGATTTTCAAGGCCGCGCACTTCGACGCGGAACAGCAGCTTGAACAGCAACGTGCCGAGATCGCGGATGCTGGCTTCGCCCCATGTCTTGACGACGAACCAGCACACGAGGAAGTTTGCGACCGCCAGCGCACCAAGCAGCCAGGCGACATGAACGCCGACGGCCTGCAGCAGCGCAACGGCGAGCGACGCCGTCACCATGAACGCGGCGCCCATCACATTGCCGGCAGCAATGACGCGGGCGCGCTCGGCCGGCGCCGACCAGACTTGCACCGCGGCAAACGACGGCACCACGAACAGGCCGCCGCCGACCGCGAAGAGGAAGAAATCGAGCAGCAGCCGCGCGCCGCCGAAGCTGAAAGCGAATTGCGCGGGGTGGATTTCGCCAGATGCCGTCCAGCGGCCGATCGCGACCGCAAGATCCAGACCGACGATGCCCATGACGATGGCGCCGAGCGGCACCAGCGCAACATTAGGCCGCTCGTGACTGAGCTGGGCCGCGCCGAGCGAGCCGCAGGCGATGCCGACGGCGAACACCGTGAGGCAGAGCGTGACGACACCTTCGCTGCCGCCGATGCTGTCCTTCACGATTGCGGGCAACAGCGACAGCACGACCGCGCCGACCAGCCAGAACCACGACACGATGACCATGCCGTCCCACAGCCGCGGCTCGGCCTTGAGCGCGCGCAACAGGTGCATGGTCGAAGTGACCGGATTGCGGGTGATGATGAGATCCGGCGCCGACGGCGCGGTCTTCGGGATCATGCGCGCCGACAACCAGCAGGCGATTGCAAGCGCGACGACTGCGGTCGAGACGTAGCCGGGGTGGCTCGAGCCGGTGACAAACAGGCCGCCGCCGATGGTGCCGAACAGGATTGCAAGGAACGTCGCGCCCTCGACCAGCGCGTTGCCGCTCGCAAGCTCACCGGTCGCGAGCTGATCGGGGAGGATGCCGTATTTCACCGGGCCGAACAGCGCGGCAATGATGCCGAACATCCCGAGCGCGATGAACAAGAGCGGAACCGAATGCAGGAAGAAGCCGGCAGCGGCAAAGCCGGCGGCAAAGATTTCGGCGAACTTCAGCCGCTTGCGCGATATCGGCCTTGACGTATTTGTCGGCGAGCTCACCGCCGAGCGCCGACAGGATGAAAAACGGAAAGATGAAGGTCGCGCCCGCGAGCGTCACCAGAGCGTCGCCATGGCCGGCCGCCACCCCGAACAGGATCAGGATGACAAGCGCATTCTTCAGGAAATTGTCGTTCAGCGCCGAGAAGAACTGCGCCCAGAACAGCGGCGCGAAGCGGCGGGATGACATCAGCTCCTTGAGCATTGCGATTTCCTTAGGATTTTGCGCGGGTTGAGGCGGCTGGCGCGGCGGCGGCGGGTTGCGACTATTGCGGCAGAAACTGTTATTTTTCGGTGAGAAGGCGGCGGTTGCACATCGCTCCGCCGCCCATGGTCAATGCAAGGTTGACGCGCGGGTTCATTTTGTGCGCGTCGCCCTTGGCTATTGCTCCGTGCGCAGAAGGCGCTCGGTGCGGGCTTCGTCGATGCGATTGATCATGCGGCCGGCCTCGTGCATGTCGCGCAGGCTTTTGGCCAGCGTGAAGCACGACTGGATCAGCATCACGGTTCCGATCGCGAGATAGCCGCGCACCCACCAGTCGAGCGGCAGCGAGGCGATGCCGCCAGCGACCAGCAGCACCGAGCCGGCGAACGAGATGTAGGAGAAGCTGACCCAGGCGTTGCTGGGGCGATCGACATGGGCAATGGCTGTAAGGGACATTTTGATGCTCCTACGACACTAGGGGTTACGGGACAGAGGTGATGAGCGGTGCGGAGGCGACCGCGCGCGCACGCAGCCGTTCCATGACGTCGGAGGCGCGGACGCGGACTGGCGCGCCGAAGCCGAGATCCGCCATCTGCTCGATCAGCCGTTCTGTCGGCGGCGCGAGCTCCTCGCGGATCGCGCGCGCGTCGTGATTGTCGGCTTCGATTTTCGCCAACGCCGATTCCGCCGCGGTGAGCGCATCGACGCCTTCACGTGGCGCGGCGTTCAGCGCGACGCCGACACGAGCGAGACGGCGGCCGCGGTCGAGATCGGCTAGCCTGCGGCGCTGCGCATCGACTTCGCGGCGGGCCAGCGTCACTTCGGCAGCAAAGCGGCTTGAGGCTTGGGTCGAGGCCGTGAGCTCGGTCTCGACTGCGGCAATCGTCTCGGCCGCTTGGCCTGCGAGATCATCGCGCCCGGCTCGCAACGCCTCGATCGCGCGCAGCTCGAGGTCGGACAGCTTGCCGGCCAGGGCGTCGCGGCGTCGGACCTCGCGCTCTTCCTCGGCGATCGCGACCGCGAGCGCCCGTCTTGCGGCGACGTGGGCGGCACCGGCCGCCAGCATCGCGCGGTCGAGGTTCGACAGCGGAGAGGGCTGGGGGCCGACGACTGTGTCGATCAGGTCCACCAGGCGAGTGAAAACGTCGTGCAACATGGTACTTCTCCGTCTGCGGTCAGCTGAGATGGTTCAGGCTTGCGAACAGACGGAAGACGCGGCGCTTCGGCGCGGTCGCGTGCCAGTGCAGATGCGTGAGCCAGAGCAACGGCTGGGACTTCAAAGCCGTTGGCGGGGCGAGGCCCCGGTCCGGATCGGCTGATCGTTCGCGGGTGGTGAGCACGTCGGCCACATCGGCAGCCCTGGCCAGCCGGTCGACCGGACCCATGACGGTATCCCGTGCTGCCTTCAACACGGCGAAGAGCCGGCTTTTCTTGAAGCTCGTGGCCGCAGAGGCTAAAGAAGAAAACGTTTGCATTGGTACTGTCTCCTAGGCATGAACATTGTTCATTTCCTTGGTAGCCCGAAAATGAACAATGTTCAAGCGCCCGCGGCGATTTCACGAAAAAGTGAGCGGAGGGCTCATTTGATCGAGGTCGCTCGCGCCCTGATCGCGGCTCATGGCCTGCGGTCACTCAAGGTGCGCGACGTCGCGGCCGCAGCTGAATGCTCAATCGGCACCGTCTACAACGAGTTCGTCGACCTCGATGAACTGGTGCTCGCGGTCAACCGCGACACCATGCGCGCGTTGGAAGCCGCGATGGCCGCAATCTCGAGCGAGAACCCGATGCAGCAGCTGCACGGCTTCGCGCAGGGCTACCTGACCTTTGCGAGCGAGCACCCGAACCTGCTGCGCTCCCTCTACGAGCACCGCATGGAGGGCGACCGTCCCTTCCCCGAAGACCTGCTCGACATGGTCCGCGGCACGTTCGCGCTGATGTATCCGCCGCTGCTGCGCCTGCTGCCGGATTATCCGACCGACCAGGTCGCGATGCTTGCACGCATGATGTTCTCGGCCGCGCACGGCATCATTACGCTCGGTCTCGAGGAGCGGCTGGTCGCGGTGCCGTCGGACAAGCTTCGCGAGCAGCTCCGGCTGTTCGTCGACACCTATCTCGCCGGTCTCGCGCGGAAACGACGTCAAGCCGTTCGCGTTGAAACGTCCGTTCTGGAGGAAGGCGATAGTCTGTGCGATGGCGCCCACGTCGCGCACCAGGAGTGGATGCGCGGTTGATATCACAATGTGGTCCGCCATGCCGTCGAGCCTCGTGCTTGCGACGGACACGCGCCCATCGTTCGGCGATGGCAGGAAGCGCGAGGCGATCGGATAAACCGAGCGGCTGCCGGCAATGATGCCAAGCTCATAAGTCGGCGTCGATAGCACCGCTCTCGTTGCGACATCGGGCGTCGTAGTCAATTGTTGACCGGCGGGGCCGAAGAACGCGCGATACAGCGCAAGACGACCGAAGCGATCGGCGATCTCGCTGCCGTTGTTCGGCGGACCGAGCAGCAGCACACGGCCGAGCCGCTGCGGCCGGTGCTTTGCGAGATAGGCCCGGGTCAGGAGGCCACCCATCGAATGGGCGACGAAGTTGACGGGGCCGTCGACGTGCGCCGCAAACTCGGAGATCGCCGGATGAATGTCAGCGACCAGCGCTTCCAGCGACTTGGCTCGACTCTGGTAATCGAGGTTAAGCGTGGCAAAGCCGGCCGCATCGAGCGCGCCCTGCATCTTGCGGAATGAGCGTGCGCTGCGCGCGATGCCGTGAAGCATCACCACGCCGCCGGGCCGCTCGCCGTTTTGATCGGGGCTGTTCGTCACTTACCGCTCGTCCAGCACTTCTCGCATATGGGCGCGAGCGTACGCGCATGGGAAGATCGGCAAGCCGAACGTTTTGCGAAAGACCTCAGCTCTTGCAGCTCGCCAGCAGCTTTTTCGCCGCTCCATCGCCAACCGCCGCGGCCCGTTCGGCCAGCGCACAACCGCCGGCGCGATCGGCAAACTGCGCGCTGGACGACAGTTTTAGCGCAATCAGCGTCGCCATGGCATTGGGCTCGCCGAGTTCGGCGGAGTCGTTCAGCGTGTAGAGAAAATCCTTGTCGTTGCTCAACGTGACCGTCGGATTGTCGATCACGAGGTGTGCGACTTCCAGCGTCGCATCGACGCTCCACTGCACTTCGCTGCGCATCAAGTCTGCGGCCTTCTGCGGGTCGCGTGGCACGAGCTGACCGTCGCGATAGAGCTCGCCGAGCTTGAAGCTGATTGCGGTGGCGCCTCCGCCTGTCGCATTGGCTTGCAGCAGCTTGAGTGCACGCTTCGGGTCGGCGTCACCGCCCTCGCCCTTGATCAGCATATCGGCCAGCGTCGGCAATGCCGTGCCGGACTCGCGCCACATCGCCTGCTCCAGCAGGCTGCGCGCCCGCACCGGATCATCCCTGCGAATCGCGATCGCAAGATAGGCGCCGGCATCGCGCCGTCCAGCCCCGGTGAGGCGCTCGAGCATATCGATGCCACGCGCGCGTTGTGCGGGATCATCCGACTGAGTCAGCAGCCGGCCGAGCAGCGTGGCAATGTCGGCCTGGCCCCACTCGTCATGGGCTTCTGCAGGGAGCGTTCGGCCCAGTAGATCGCCGCGGCGTTGTCGCGCTTCACCATCTCGCCGCGGTCGAGGATGACGGCGAGCCGATGCATCGCAAACGGATTGCCTAGCTCCGCAGCTCCACGCAGCGCATTCGCCGCCTCCTCGCGCTTGACGATCTGGACGCGATCAACATCACCGCGCTCCCACGACTTGTGCCACTCGAAGATCTCGACCAGCGCGTCGGCGTCGCCGCTGGCCGCGGCCTCGCGCAGCGGCACGATCGCCTCCGCGCGACGGTCGGCATCAAACAAGGCGCTCGACAGCGTGATCTTCGCACGGTTGTCGGCCGGATCGCTCGCGACGGCCCGCGTGCAGGCATCGATGTACCTGCTCAAATAGTCGCGGTATTTCTGCTCGTCGACATCCCAGGGCGACGGACGATCCTGCTTCATGCGCAGGCATTCGCGCGTGAGGGGGTTCGCGACGCGATCAAGCTCGGCTTGTTTTGCTTTCTTCTCGGCCTCCTCGATCTTCGACGTCACTGCGTTCACGTAGATGCCGAGCGCCTGCATGGCGATGACGGGCACCGCGATCAGGATCGCGAGCGTGACAAGGATGATGCGGAGAACCTTCATGGCGCGTTGGTACGGCCGGGCTTAAGGAAAGTTCGACCCCTTGACGACCAATCATAAAAATGTTTGTTTGCCGACAAACATATATTTTGCACCTCTGAGATAGGGGCTAGGGGATGAAAACCGAACAATTTGATGTAGTTATCATTGGCGCGGGGCTGTCGGGGATCGGCGCTGCCAGGTACCTCAGGACCCGGCTACCGAACAAATCCTTCGTTATCCTGGAGACCAAGCCGCGCATGGGCGGCACCTGGGACCTGTTCCGCTACCCCGGCATCCGCTCCGACAGCGACATGCACACCATGGGTTACGCCTTCAAGCCGTGGAAACACCCGAAGGCGATCAGCGAAGGCGGCGCGATCATCGACTACATCAAGGAGACCGCGTCCGAGAACGACATCGATCGCCACATCCGCTTCGAGCACAAGGTGATCAACGCGTCGTGGTCGTCGGACAAGGCGCTGTGGACGCTCGAGATCGAGACGGCCGACGGCAGCCGCAGCACGATCAACTGCCCGTTCATCTTCTCCTGCTCCGGCTATTACAACCACCACGAAGGCTACCTGCCGCAGTGGCCGGGCTATCACGACTACAAGGGCATCCTGGTCCATCCACAGTTCTGGCCCGAGAATCTCGATTACGCCGGCAAGCGCGTCGTCATCGTCGGCTCCGGCGCGACCGCGGTGACGCTCGGCCCATCGATGGCCGACAAGGCCGCGCATGTCATTCAATTGCAGCGCTCACCGACCTTTATCGTCACGCGGCCGTCCGAAGATGCGTTCAACACCTTCCTGAAGCGCTTCCTGCCCTCACAGCTCGCCTACCAGGCGACGCGCTGGCGCACCATCATCGCCGGCCGCCTGCGGGCCAAGCGCTTCATGAAGGATCCGATGGGCATGAAGAAGATGCTGGTCGACCTCGCCGTTACGCAGGCCGGACCGAAAAGCGATCCAAAGGATTACACGCCAAGCTATTTCCCGGGCCAGCAGCGCATCTGCCGCGTGCCCGACGGCGACATGTTCAAGTCGATCCGCGAGGGCAAACTCGAGATCGTCACCGACCAGATCGAGCGCTTCGATGCGACGGGCATTCAGCTCAAGAGCGGTAAGCATCTCGACGCCGACATCATCGTCACCGCAACCGGCCTCGTGCTGCAGGCGCTGGGCGGCGTGAAGTACGACGTCGATGGCCAGGACATCGAGCCCGGCAAGCTCGTCATGTACAAGGGCTTCATGTACTCGAACATGCCGAACCTGATCTACTTCACGGGCTACTTCAATGCTTCGTGGACGTTGAAGGTCGATCTGGTGGCCGACTTCGCGTGTCGGCTGCTCAAGCACATGGACGAGACCGGCGCGAAGCAGGTCACGCCGGTCGCCGGTGAAGAGGTGTTCACCAAGCCCGGCCGTCCCAATCGCTTTCTCTCCGGTTACATTCTGCGGGCCGCCGGCAAGATGCCGCGCATGGGCGCGGACTTTCCGTGGTTCACCGAGCAGAATTATTTCTGGGACCGCAAGACGCTGCTGCGCGGCGAGGTCGACGACGGCACGCTGGCGTTTTCGGGACCGAAGCGGATCGTGCTGCCGCCGTCGCAACGCACCGAGCGTGTGGCGCAGCAGGCGGCGGAGTGATTTTCTCGCACGGAGTCTGACAAGTGGGTGTTGCTGTCCGACGCAAGCCTGTTGAAACCGGCCGCACCCATGCCGAACGGCGGCGGGACGCAGAGGCGCGCATCCTGCAGGCCGCGTTCGAGATCGTGGCGCGCCGTGGCGTCGATCAGCTCACACTCGCCGAGGCCGGTGAGGAGGCGGGTTACAGCCGCGCTCTGGCGGCGCACTATTTCGACGGCCGCGAGGACCTGCTCGCCGCGGTCGCGCGGCATGCCGTCGACAAGTACCGGCAGCGAATCGTCGAGTTGAAAGTGCCGACGCCCGAGGGGCGAGAATCCCTGCTCACGCGCATCGCATTCTACATGGACGACAGCCGCGGCTGGCCTAAGCAGCTGAAGGCGTTCTACGAGGTGATGGAAGCGGGCCTGCGCTGGCCTTCAATCACAACAGTGGTCGCGCGGATCAATCAGGAAATCGTCGAGCGGTTCGCGGCGCAAATCCGCGCGGCGCAGGCGCGCGGTGAAATCCGCAGCGATATCGATGCGACGGCCGAGGCGATCGCGATCTGGGGCGCGATGCGCGGGGTCATGACGCAATGGCTGATCGCGCCTGACAACGTCGACCTCGACAAGGTGCGCGACGCCTATATCGCGAACCTCAGGCGGAGTTGGGCGCCCTGAAAGAACATGCCGCTCGTCCCCGCGGAAGCGGGGACCCAGCCTTTACGAAACAATCGAAGCGCCGCTTTATCCAACTGAATTCCCGCTTTCGCGGGAATGAGCGAAATTAGTTCGGCGCCCTAACCTCACCACGTGGCGCCCTAACCTCACCACGTATCGACGTACGGATACTTCTTGGTCGCCCGGGGCAGCACCGGCGGCAGCCGCTTCAGGCCGTTGATGATCCAGCTGCGCGTTTCCGCCGGATCGATCACGTCATCGATGCCGCCGCCGACCACCGCGTTGACGGCCTTGGCGTTCTCATAGGCCGCTTTGGTACGCTGATCGAATTCGGCACGCCGCGCTTCCGGATCGGCGATCGCCGCGAGTTCCCTGCGGTACCCCAGCTTGACCGAGCCCTCGATATTCATGCCGGCGAACTCGGCCGTCGGCCACGCCACCGAGAAGAAGCCGACCAGCGAGCCGGCGCCCAGCATCGCCTGCGCGCCGAGGCCGTAGGCTTTGCGCACCACGACGGTGAACAGCGGCGCGGTCATATTGGCGCCGACATTGAACAGCCGCGTGCAGTGGCGCACCAACGCGGTGCGCTCGACGTCGGGGCCGACCATGATGCCAGGGCAATCGATCAGGTTCAGCACCGGGATATCGAAGGCATCGCACAGCTGCATGAAGCGGGCGCATTTGTCGGAGCCGTCGGAGTCGATGGCGCCGGCAAGATGATGCGGATTGTTGGCGATCACGCCCATCGGCCGGCCTTCGATGCGCATGAAGGCCGTGATGATGCCGACGCCGAACTTTTCGCGGATCTCCAGCACCGAGCCCTTGTCGGCGATGGTGTTGACGATGTCGCGCATGTTGTAGAGGCGCAGCCGGTTCTCCGGCACGAGGTGACGCAGCTTGCGCTGGTCGTGCGCCTCCCAGGTCGGGATCGCGCCCTGGAAATACGACAGGTATTTCTTCGCGGCGTCGACTGCGGCGAACTCGTCCTTCACCACGATGTCGATCACGCCGTTCGGCACCTGGACCGATATCGGGCCGACCTCTTCGGGCGTGTAGATGCCAAGCCCGCCGCCCTCGATCATCGCCGGCCCGCCCATGCCAATGGTGGTGGACTCGGTCGCAATGATCACGTCGGAGCACGCGACCAGCGCGGTGTTGCCGGCAAAGCAGCGGCCGTTGACCACCGAGATCATCGGCACCAGGCCGGACAGCTGCGAGAACGTGGTGAACGTCTTGGTGTCGATCGCAACGCGCGGGCCGGTGTGGTCGTCGCCGGGCCGGCCGCCGCCACCTTCGCCAAACAGAACCAGCGGCAGGCGGAAGCGGTGGCAGAGCTCGAAGATCCGATCCTGCTTGTAATGGTTGCGGCCGCCTTGTGTGCCCGCCAGCACGGTGTAGTCGTAATGCACCAACGCGGCACGCGATCGCGTCTCGTCAAAGAGATCGCCATTGATCGAGCACATGCCGGCGACGACGCCGTCGCCGGGCGTGTTCTTGCGCAGTTCCTCCATCGTATTGCGCTGGTGCTGGCGCGCCACGATCAGCGGCCAGTATTCCTTGAACGAGCCCGCATCGACCAGCCGCGCGATGTTTTCGCGCGGCATCTTGCCCCCGGTCTTGCGCCGGCGCGCCACCGCGTCGGGCCGGTTCTCGTCAAGCGTCAGCGCGTGACGTTCGATGTTTTCGCGAAGATCATCGCGGATGTGATCGAGGTCGACTTCGGCGGCGGCGGCGACCGCGCCGCCCTTCACCTCGGCCTCGCGAACGAACACGATCGGGAAACCTTCGCGCACCACATCGCCCGCCGCCATCGTCACCGAGCGCACGATGCCGGAGTGCGGCGCCGTAATGACGTGCTCCATCTTCATGGCTTCAACGACCGCGACCTGCTGGCCTTCGCGCACCTCGTCGCCTTCGGCGACATTGATCGCAACAATCGTTCCCTGAATCGGCGAGGCGACACCGACCGAACCGTCGGGACCGGTCAGATCAGGTGCAGCTTCATCGCTCGCCGATGTCGATGTACGTTCGGCCTTCACCGCTGCATCGTGCGCGAACAGCGCCAGGGGATCGCGGCTGTTGACCCGCGCGCCGGCAAAACCGGCATCACTCGTGGCAGGTTTTGCCGCCTCGACAAAACGCTGACGCTGCTCGCCCTGGACCGCGAGCTCTGCGATGTGCTCATCGATCCAGCGGGTGTGGACGTGACCGGCGACGAAATGCGGATGGGCGAGAATATTGCGCAGGAAGCCGATGTTAGTGGTGACGCCTTCGAGACGGAATTCGCTGAGCGCCCGCGTTTCGCGGCCGACCGCAACGGCAAAATCCGGCGACTGCGAATGCGCGATCACCTTGGCGAGCAGGGAATCATAGGAGCCGGAGGTCTTGTAGCCGGCATAGCCGAAGCCGTCGGTGCGCACGCCGGGCCCGTTCGGCGCCTCGTAGACTGAAAGCGTGCCGCCGCCGGGCCGCACCGAGCCGTCAGGTTTGATGGTTTCCATGTTGATGCGGCACTGGATCGCGTAGCCGCGCAGCGCGATCGGCTTGTCGAGACCGAGTTCCTTCAAGGTCGCGCCCTGCGCCAGCTTGATCTGCGACTGCACGAGATCGACGCCGGTCACCTCTTCGGTCACGGTGTGCTCGACCTGGAGCCGCGCGTTGGCTTCGATGAACACGAAGGGCTGAGCGCTGGCGCGGCCCGAAACGTCGACCAGGAATTCAAACGTGCCGAGGTTGGTGTAGCCGACACTCTTGGCGAACCGAACTGCGGCGGCGATGATTTGCTGCCGCAGGCCGTCGTCCATCGCCGGCGCCGGCGCGATCTCGACGATCTTCTGGAAGCGGCGCTGCACGCTGCACTCGCGCTCGCCGAGATGCGCGATGCCGCCCTTGGCGTCACCGAGGATCTGCACCTCAACGTGACGGGCGCGCGGAATGAATTCCTCGACATAGACGTCGCCGCGGCCGAAGGCGGCCTGCGCCTCGGACTGGCAGCGCTGAAATGCAGCCTCGATTTCCTTCTCGGTCAGTACGGCGCGGGTGCCCCGACCGCCGCCACCGGCCAGCGCCTTGATGATCATCGCGCCGCCGTTCAGTGCGGCGAAGAACTTCTTCGCCTCGTCCAAAGTGACGGCATGGTCGAGGCCACGGATGACCGGGACATCAGCCTTCTGCGCGGCCTCCCGCGCCCTGGCCTTGTCGCCGAACAGGTCGAGATGCCTGACGTCCGGGCCGACGAACATCAAACCGGCGTCGGCGCAGGCCTTGGCAAAATCGCCGCGCTCGGCGAGGAAGCCGTAGCCGGGGTGTACGGCGTTGGCGCCCGATGCCTTCGCCGCCGCGATAACCGACTGCCCATTGAGATAGGCCGCGGCGCCCTGCCCCGGCAGCAGTTGAACTTCATCGGCGACGCGAAGATGCAGGCTGCGCGCATCGTCTTCGGAGTGGACCGCGACCGTCGGCAGGCCCATATCGGCGGCGGCGCGCGTGATGCGGATGGCGATTTCGCCGCGATTGGCGATCAGGAGCTTTTTCATTTTCATGCAGCTTTCTTGAGAAAGATGGTCGGCCGGGTCAAGCGCGGTGACATCTGGCATTCATGCGTGGGGAACGGGCCCCTCGTGCGGAAATGGCGACCGCGGGGCGCCCTGGCGGGCCATCGCTTTTCGGCATTGATCGAATTGATCAATCTTGACCATCTCCGGCCCGCACCCATCCTGAGAGATATCAACCGCGACAAAGTCAGGAGCAGGAGATGAGTGCCAGCGAGATCAGGCCATACCGGCTGGCAGTGCCGGATCAAGCGATCGCCGACCTGCGCGACCGGTTGCGCCGCACCCGCTGGTCCGACGAATACGCCGATCGCGACTGGGATTTTGGCACCGACCAGACCTACCTGAAGGCGCTCTGTAACTACTGGGCCAACGGTTATGACTGGCGCAGCCGCGAGGCCACGCTGAACGCCTGGCCACACTTCATCGCGCCGATCGACGGACACGAGATTCATTTCATCCACGTCAAGAGCACAGCGCCAAAGGCGCTGCCGCTGCTGATCACCCATGGCTGGCCGGGATCGTTCGTCGAGATGCTGAAGATCATCCCGATGCTGACCGAGCCCCAGCGCTTCGGCGGCGACGCAAGCGACGCCTTCGACGTCGTCGTGCCCTCGCTGCCGGGCTTCGGCCTCTCCAGCCGGCCCTTGCAGGCCGGCACCAACCCACGCGTGATCGCCGGCCTGTTTACCAAGCTGATGCAGCGTCTCGGCCATGACCGCTTCGGCGCGCAAGGCGGCGATTTCGGCGCCAGCGTCACGGTCTGGCTGGCGCGCGATCATGCCGACAAGCTCGCCGGCTTCCATCTCAACATGATGCCCGGTTCACTGCGCCCCTCGCCGGAGGCTCTGGCGGCCAAGCCGCCGTCCGACGCCGAGAAGAAGCTGCTCGCCGAGGGCGCCGATTTTCTTGAGCGCGAGGGCGGCTACAGCCACATCCAGCGCACCAAGCCGCAAACGCTAGGCTATGGGCTGAACGATTCGCCCGCCGGTCTTGCGGCCTGGATTGTCGAGAAGTTCTGGACCTGGAGCGATTGCGGCGGTGACGTCGAGTCCGTTTTCAGCCGCGACGAGCTGCTCGACAACGTCTCGATCTACTGGTTCACGCAGACAATCACGTCATCGGTCCGACTTTATCGCGAATCCGCGCGCGTGCCGCTGCGGGTCGAGGCTGGCGAGCGGATCACCCCGCCGTTGGGCTTTGCGCGGTTTCCCGAAAGAGTTGGTCCGGCCGCCGCGGGAATGGCCGGAACGCTTCTTCAACCTCGTGCAGTGGACCGACATGCCGCGCGGCGGGCACTTCGCGGCGATGGAGCAGCCGGAGCTGCTTGCGGAGGATGTCCGAAAATTCTTCCGGCCGCTGAGGATGTAGCGCAACGAAACGCCGTCATGCCCGGCCTTGTGCCGGGCATCCACGTCTTGCCGATGCACCATGAAAACGTGGATGGCCGGGACAAGCCCGGCCATGACAAAGAAATATCCGGCTTAATGACCGCTATTTACTACCGCCAGCGCAGCAAACGGTTCTCAAGCGCGGTCATGCCCCAGCTGATGCCGACGCCGATCAGGGAGAGCAGGAAGATCAGGGCGAACACGCCGTTGGTCTTGAAGCTCGCCGCCAGCACCGAGAGGGTCTGGCCGAGGCCGTGCTCGGCGGCAATGATCTCGGCGCCGATCACGCCGAGCAGCGAGAACACGAGGCCGAGCCGCAGGCCGTTGAAGATGACGGGCACCGCGCTCGGCAGCACGAACTTGCGGAAGATCTGGCTCTCGCTCGCGCCGAGCGTGCGCGCCAGCGTGATGTGATCCGGGTTGACGCCGCGGCCGCCAGCCACCGTGCTGGTGAGCACGATGAAGAACGTCAGGCTGAAGCCGACCGCGACCTTCGAGCCGAGACCGAGCCCGAACCAGATGATGAACAGTGGCGCCAGCGCGATGCGCGGCATCGCGTTGAGCGCGGTCAGGATCGGGCTGAAGATCGCATCGATCGTCGGGCTCGTGACGAACAGCATGCCGACCAGAATGCCGGTGACGCTGCCGAGCGCGAAGGCCATCACGGTGCCGCCCATCGAGTAGTAGAAATCCTCGAGCAGGCTGTGGGTGACGAAGACCTCCTCCCACATGAACTTCACAATGCCGCTCGGCCTGCCGATCAGGATCGGATCGATGAATTTGGTGTCGGCGGCGCGCTCCCAGAGGAAGAAGAAGACGGCAAGGAAGGCGATCCGCGCGGCCCAGACCTGCCAGGCGCTCCAGCGCTTCGTTTCGTTCATTGGGTCAATCCTTCCTCGAGCTTGCTCCAGACGTGCGAGTACAGCTCGTGATACGCATGGTCTTTCTGCAGGGCGCGCACCGAGCGCGGGCGGCCGAGATCGATCGGCACGTCGGCGATGATGCGTCCGGGCCGCGAACTCATGACGATGACGCGGTCCGACATCGAGACCGCCTCCGACAGATCGTGGGTGATAAACACGACGGTGCGCTTCTCACGCTGCCACAGCGACAACAACACGTCCTCGAGCTGCAGCTTGGTTTGCGCATCGAGCGCGCCGAACGGCTCGTCCATCAGCAGGATCGGTGCATCGAGGCTGAACGTGCGCGCCAGCGCGACGCGCTGGCGCATGCCTTGCGACAGCGCCTTCGGATAGGCGTTCTCAAAGCCCGTCAGGCCGACCTTGTCGAGCAGATCCAGCGCGCGCCGGCGCCGCGCTTCCGCCGGCACGCCGCGAATTTCGGTGCCGAGCTCGGCGTTGCCGAGCGCTGTGCGCCATGGCGCCAGCGCGTCGCGCGCCAGCATGTAGGCGATGTCATGGCTGCCGGTGACCGGCGCCTTGCCGTTGACCAGCATGGTACCGCGGCCGACGCCGGCGGGCAGCAGACCGGCCATGAAATTCAACAGCGTGGTCTTGCCGCAGCCGCTTGGGCCAACGATCGAGACGAACTCGCCGGGCCGCACCCGCAGCGAAAACTCCTTGACCGCGACAAGGTCGCCGAACACGACCGACACCTTGTCGAGCACGACCGAACCTGCCGGCGCGCCGGACATTGGCTCGGCGTCGGCGGACGCCGACGCCGCCTGAACAGCGATATTCATCTTTCGCTCTTCTCGCTTTTCGCTTTGTTTTCGCTTTCGGCGCCGGCTGGGCTTGCCGACGGCCAAGCGCGCACCACCGGCGCGCGCTTAGCTCTTGAATTTACAACGTTATTGGCGCGATTTTGCGAGGTTTTCATTCTCGCAAACGGTATTTAGATACCCGCAGAGACTGGCTCGCTCAAGGAATTTGCGGCGCCTTGTCCCAGAGAACGTCCTTCGCATCGAGCTTCTTGTCGATGATCTTCTGGTCGTAGGAGTTGTTGAGGATCTGCTGCAGGCCCGAGCGCTTCACGACAAGGTCCTTGCTGTAGGCCGTGATCACGCTCTTCACCCAGCTCCGGCGCATCTCGTCGGCGCCCTCGAGATCGCCGAACGAGATGATCGGCTTGTAGATGTTCAACAGCTCTTCAAAGTTGGCCGGATCGTTGAACCACTTGGCGGTGTCGGTCATCGCCGCGTAGAACGCCTTCATCAGCTCCGGATTGCCGTCGGCCATCTCGCGGCGCATGGCGAAAATCACGTTGGAACCGGATGTCGCCAACACCGACTTCGGGCCTTCGCCGACCGTCATGTCGATCACGGTTTCGCAGGTCTTGTTGAACTGGCAGATCTGCGTCAGCGGCTGATACATGATGATGGCGTCGATCTGCTTGCCGACAGCAAGCGCGGCATAGCCGGTAACCGGATTGCCGATCGCCACATAGGTGACGTCCTCCGGCTTCAGGCCGACCTCACCGAGCATCATGTTGAAGTATTTCTCGCTCGAGGTGCCACGCGCGGCGACGCCGATCTTCTTGCCCTTGAAATCCTGCATGATCGCCGGATAGCCGTCCTTGCGATGCGGCAGCGCCACGTCGTTGCGGACCGAGACCGCCAACACGTTGTTGGGCAGACTGAGACCGACGATCCGGATGTCCGCGCCGGCGACGATCGAGGCCGCCACCAGGTCGGCGCCACCTTGTGTCACGTCGATCGACTTGCCGATCAGCGCTTGCAGGCCGAGCGAGGTCGAGTTGATCGTCGTCGGCTCGCAGTGGAAGTTGTATTTTTCGCAGAAGCCTTTCGCCTTGGCGACGATGGCGTGCATGTTCCCGGTCGTGCCGGAGTAATTCTGGATCTTCAGCGTCTCGCCATTGGCCTTCGGCGTCTGCGCAGCCGCTTGACCTGCGATTGCGAAAAGGCCCACGGCCGCAGCCAGAAACCCGGCGCGCGCCGACGTCAGAACACTCATGAACAACCTCCCACTGGATTTATTGATTATTGGATTCAACATAGTGTGGACTCACATTATTCATAACGCAATGCGAATTGTTGGACTGCGCGCTTATGCCGTCGCAGCACCCGCCAACGTGGTTAGCGCCAAAAAATTCAACGAACATGATATCTGAGGACCCGCGGCAAATACTGAAAAAGCTCAGTATTTGCCGAATTCCAAAAGCGAGTATGAGGATTTACCGAACTGGCATATTTTTGGGGCCAAGATCGCAACCTCTCTCAAGATCGCAACCTCTCTCATGAGGCGCCCATGAACGTTCAAACCGCCACGACCCAGGCCGCCGCCGCGGCTCCGCTGTTCAATCCGATGTCGCTCGATTTCATCCGCAATCCCTACCCGGCCTACGCGCACCTGCGCGAGACCAGCCCCGTGATGCGGCTGCCGCACCTGAATGCGTTTCTGGTCAGCCGTCATGCCGACGCTGCGTTCGTGCTGCGCGACAAGCGCTTCGGCAAGGACTTCGTCACCCGCATCACTCGCCGCTACGGCCCCGACGTGCTGAAGGAGCCGATCTATCGCGCGATGGGCCACTGGATGCTGTCGCAGGATCCGCCGGACCACACCCGGCTCCGTGGCCTTGTCGTCAAAGCCTTCACGTATCGCCGGATCGAGGACATGCGGCCGCGCATTCAGCAGATCGTCGACGAGTCGATTGATCGGGTGATCGATCAGGGCCGCATGGACCTGATCCCGGATTTTGCTTTCCGTCTCCCGGTGATCGTGATCTGCGACATGCTCGGCATCCCCGAGGAGGACCGCGAGATCTTCTTCACCCGTGAGCGCACCGGCGGCCGGTTGCTTGATCCGGTGCCGCTGTCGCGCGAGGAGATCGACGCCGCCAACACCGCGCACAAGAATTCGGAAGCCTATTTCCAGAAATTGTTCGACCTGCGCCGCCGCCAGCCCGGCGATGATCTCACCACGCAGCTGGTGCAGGCCGAGGAGGACGGCAGCAAGCTGTCGAACGAGGAATTGACCGCCAATATCATCCTGCTGTTCGGCGCCGGCCATGAGACCACCGTCAACCTGATTGGTAACGGCCTGCTCGCGCTGCATCGCAATCCCGAGCAGCTCGCCAAGCTGAAGGCCAATCCGCAGCTGATGCCGAACGCGATCGAGGAATTCCTGCGCTACAACTCGTCGGTGCAGGTCACCGGCCGCGTCGCCATGGAAGACATCGAAGTCGGCGGCACCATGGTCCCGAAGGGCGAGAACGTGATGTGCCTGCTCGGCTCGGCCAATCACGATCCCGCTGTCTATCCGGATCGCCCGGACGAGCTCAACATCGAGCGGGCGGATGTGCGGCCGATGTCGTTCGGCGGCGGCATCCATCTCTGCCTCGGCGCGCAGCTCGCGCGTGCCGAAGCCGCGATCGCCATCGAGACGCTGCTGCGGCGCATCCCGAACCTGCGCATCGATGACGTCGTCAACCCCGACTGGCGGCCGACCTTCGTGCTGCGCGGCCTGATGCACCTGCCGGCGAGCTGGTAAGTAAACGTCACAAGCTTCAAATGAAGACGGCCGCGGAGCGATCCGCGGCCGTTTTTTCTTTCGTCATTCCGGGGCATCGCGAAGCGATGAGCCCGGAATCCATAACCACAACAGGGAGTATGGATTCCGGGCCTGGCCCTTTGGGCCATCCCGGAATGACAAGACTCACATCTTCTTGTACGCGTCGACGATCGCCTGGCCGTCGGCGCCGGCCTTCTTGAGCCAATCGGCTGTCAGCTGCTCACCGATCTTCTGGAAGCCTGCCTTCAATTCCGGGCTCGGCGGCTGGACGATCATGCCCTTGGCCTTGAGCTGATCGATGTACCAGCCGGACTTGTCCTCCCACGCCTTCCAGCCGCGCGTCTCGGCGGTCGCCGCCGCCTTCAGGATCGCGTCCTGGGTCGGCTTGTCGAGCGCATCGAACGCTGCCTTGTTGACGAAGGTGATGTCCTTCGGGATCCAGGCCTGCACGTCGTAGAAATATTTCAGCGACTCCCAGACCTTGGAGTCGTAGCCGGTGCCGCCCGACGACATGAACGAATTGACCACGCCGGTGGCGAGCGCCTGCGGCAGCTCGGCGGCCTGGATCGTGACCGACTGCGCGCCGACCAGGTCGCCGATCCGCGCGGTGCCGACGTTGTAGGCACGCCACTTCAGGCCCTTCATGTCGTCGATGGTGTTGAGCGGCTTGTTGACATAGACGCCCTGCGGCGCCCACGGCACCGCGAACAGCAGCATCAAGCCCTGGGACGCGAGCTTCTTCTCAACCGCAGCCTTCGATGCCTTGTAGAGCTTCATGGCCTCGGGGAAGCTCGTCGCAAGGAACGGCACGACGTCGACGCCGAACACCGGGTCCTCGTTTTCGTGCAGCGACAGCAGCACTTCGCCGATCTGCGCCTGTCCGGTTTGCACCGCGCGCTTGATGTCGGGCGCCTTGAACAGCGAAGCGCCGGGATGAACGGTGATCTGCAGCTTGCCTGCGGTCGCGGTGTCGACATCCTTGGCGAATGCCACGAGGTTTTCGCTGTGCGGGTTGTCCGCCGGGTACGCCGCCGGCAGATTCCATTTGGTCTGCGCCGATGCGGGGGCAATCCAGAGTGCCGCACCGGCGATCAGGGCGGCGGCAACATAACGCGATTTCATCGATCTTCTCCTTCGACAAACAAATGGTAACGAACTCAGCTCGGGAACGCGAGCCTCGGCAACAGCAGCACGATATCCGGATATTCGGTGATGATGAACACCGCGACCACGAGGAGTGCGAAAAACGGGAACGCCGCGCGCGCCACGTCGAAGGTGTCGCGGCCGCTCATGCTCTGCAGCACGAACAGATTGAAGCCGACCGGCGGGGTGACCTGCGCCATCTCGACATGGATCACGAGATAGACACCGAACCAGACGAGATCGAGCCCGGCCTGTTTCACCATCGGCAGCACGATCACCGCGGTCAGCACGATCATCGAGATGCCGTCGATCAGGCAGCCGAGGATGATGTACATGATGCTGAGATAGGTCGCGAGCATGCCGGGCGTGAGGTTCTGGCCCTTCACCCACTCGGCAAGCGCAGCCGGAATTCCGGTATAGGCCATCGCCGCGGTGGTGTAAGCGGCGCCAGCCAGGATCAGCATGATCATGCAGGTCAAGCGCGTCGCGCTCATCACGCTCTCGAAGAAGGCCTTGCGATTGAGCGTGCCGCTCCACCAGGCGAGCAGCAGCGCGCCGGTAACGCCCCACGCCGCACATTCGGTGGCGGTGGCAAGACCAAGCATCAGCGAGAAGAACACGGCGAGGATCAGCAGCAGGCAGGGGGCGAGATTTGCCGACTCCCTGAGCTTTTGCCGAAATGGCATCGGCGGATCGCGCGGCGGCGTCTTCTCCGGATTGAGCAGCGACCACAGCGCGATGTAGCCGGAGTACAGCGCCATCACCAGGATGCCCGGCAGGAAGCCGCCGAGAAACACCTGCAGCACGGACACGTTCGCGGTGACGGCGTAGACCACCATCGGGATCGACGGCGGGATCAAGAGGCCGAGCGTGCCGGAGCCGGCAAGCGAGCCGAGGCTCATGTCGCGGTCGTAGCCGCGCTTCTCGAGCTCGGGCAGCGCGATCTTGCCGATCGTGGCGCAGGTCGCGGCCGACGAGCCGGACACCGCGGCAAAGATACCGCAGCCGACCACGTTGACGTGGATCAGCCGGCCCGGCAGCCACTGCAGCCACGGCGACAGGCCGCGAAACATCTGCTCCGACAGCTTGGTGCGAAATAGAATCTCGCCCATCCAGATGAACAGCGGCAGCGCGGCGAGCGTCCACGACGCGCTGGCGCTCCAGGTCGTGGTGGCCAGCACACTTCCGATCGGCACGCTTGTCGTCAGCGCCATCGCAACCAGGCCGACGAGGCCAAGCGTCACCGCGATCCAGACGCCGCCGGCGAGCACGACGATCATGAAGCCGAGCAGGATGATCGCGAGCTGGACCATGCCGAGATTGGCAAACATCAGCCGCCCCCGCCCTGCGAGATGCGCTCGATGAATTCGTCCGGGGTCTCGTCCGGGCTGCCCTGCTCATAGCTCGGGCGGTTGCCGCGCAGCACATTCACCATCTCGTCGATCAGCGCGATCGAGAGAATGGCAAGACCGCCGGTGAAGCCAAGCTGCGGAATCCACAAGGGCACCGCGAGCACGCCCTGCGCCATGTCGTTGAAGCGCAGGGAATCGTAGGTCATCTGCACGGCGTGGCGCGTGTAATAGAGGATGAAGGCAGTGGCGATCGCGAGCGCGGTGACCTCCGCCACCTGCTTGGCGCGGCCTTGCAGCCGCTCCATCATGAGGCCGACGCGGATCATCTCGCCGCGCTTGAAGGTGTGGGCGAGACCGAGGAACGCCATCGCCGCCATGCACCAGGACGCGATGTCATCGCCAGCCGGGATGTTCAGCGAGAACTGCCGCCCGACCGACATCACCATCATGATCGCGAAGACGAGGACCAGGAACGCGCCGGCGGCATAACCGGCAAAGAGATAAAGTGCGTCGAGCGCGCGCCGCAGCGGATGCGGGGGCCTGCCGCCGTCACCAACCTCGGTCAAATCACCCGCCCTCCTTCAACTCGGCGCGAACCGCGCCGGCGCGCGGGGAGCCATGTCGAGCTCCGGCGTCGCGCCCAAAATCATTGTTGCAAGCAACCGCCCCGTTTTCGGCCCCGACGTTAGACCAACATACTGATCGCCGAAAGCAAGGAACACGCCAGGGTGGCGAGGCACCGGGCCGATCAGGGTAACGCCGTCGCTCGGCACCGGACGACGACCGAACCATTCATCGTAGTCTGCGAATGTCAGGGTCGAGCGTCCTTCAACCTGGCCCGCATGAGGTCAAGCGACCGCCGGCTCTTCGAGGAGACTCACAGCTAGATCGCGCGGCCGACCGGCAGACGACGACGGCCAATGATCATGACCGCAGGAGCTTGCCGAGGACCGCCCTCAATCCTCGTGCTGCAACGCGAAGCGCATCGTTCACATGTCGTTGAAGCTAGCCAATCGTCTGACACATTTTCCAAAGTTTTGCCAAAATTGCGGCCTGCCTAAACGCCGCCATTGAAGCTGTCTTGTGCGGCTTCGCTCATTCGACAACTTTCTGCCATGAGGTCCTTCATGCGCCTTGCGATTCTTGTCGCCGCTCTCGTCTCATTCGCTCTCCCCGCGGTCGCCAAAGACGCCGACCCCAACCCGGTTCAAGGCCTCTGGTTTGCCACAGATTACCCGGCGCTGCAGATCCGCGCCGGCGAGGACATCAACGCTTCCACTCACGCTGTACAATTACGGCCTGCCGCCGCAGCGCACGGCGATCACCATCACCGACAAGCCAGCCGACTGGACCGCCGAGATCACCGGTGGCGGCAAGCCGGTGGCGGCGGCGTTCGTCGACCATGACGGCCGCGCCACGCTCTCGCTCAAGCTGACGGTCCCGGCCAATGCGGCGCCGGGCGATTACAAGCTCATGCTGCATGCCGAAGGCGATAACGCGAAATCCGACCTGCCGATCGCGGTGAAGCTCGCGCCCCCGCTCGCCGCCAAGCTGACGATGACGCCGAAATTCCCGGTGCTGAAAGGCACGCCGAAATCGTCATTCGACTTCAACGTCACGGTGAAGAACGAGAGCGGCAGCGACATGCTCGTCAATCTGAGCGCCGACGCGCCCGAGGGGTTCGCGGTCGCATTCAAGGAAGGCTACGGCGCCCAGGAGTTGACGAGCCTGCCGTTCAAGGCCGGTGAATTGAAGGATCTCTCGGTCTCGATCAAGCCTGCCCCGGACATCAAGTCGACCGCGATCCCGGTCGTCGTCCACGCCAATGGCGAGAAGGCGAAGGCGCAAACGAGGCTGACGCTCGATATCGCGGGGCAAGCCTCGCTCGCGCTGTCCGGTGACGATGGCCGGCTGTCCGGCGACGCCTATGCCGGCCAGGAGAAGAGTTTCCCGCTGGTGCTGCGCAACACCGGCTCGGCGCCGGCGCAAGACATTCAGCTCACGGCTTCGCCACCGAGCGGCTGGAAGGTGACGTTCGAACCGAAGCAGGTGGCCGAGCTTGCCGTCGACGGCGAGCAGAAGGTCAACGCGCTGGTGACGCCGGCGCCGAAGGCGCTGGCCGGCGACTACATGGTGACGATGCGCGCGTCCGGCAGCGGCCAGTCGCAATCGGCCGACTACCGCGTCGCGGTGACGACCTCGACGCTGTGGGGCATGACCGGCATCGGCGTGATCGGCGCGGCGCTTCTGGTGCTGGTCGGCGCGGTCGGCAGGTTCGGCCGGCGATGAGCGAACCCATCATTGTCGCCGAGCAGCTGACCAAGGCCTACGGCACCAACATCGCGGTCGATCATCTTGACCTCACGATCGAGCGCGGCGAGGTGTTCGGCCTGCTCGGCCCGAACGGCGCCGGCAAGACCACGACCATCCTGATGCTGCTGGGTCTGACCGAGCCGACCTCGGGGCGCGCCCGCGTCGCGGGCTTCGATCCGTTGCGCCAGCCGCTCGAAGTCAAGCGGCGGGTCGGCTACATGCCCGACCAGGTCGGCTTCTATGACAATCTCTCCGGCGTGGTGAACCTGCGCTACACTGCGCGGCTTGCTGGGATTGCGGGCCGCGAGATCGACAGCCGCATCGACGCCGCGCTGAAGCGCGTCGGCCTGAACGAGGCCGGCGGCAAGGCGGTGAAAACCTATTCGCGCGGCATGCGGCAGCGCCTCGCGATCGCGGAAATCCTGATGAAGCAGGCCGAGGTCGCGATCCTCGACGAGCCGACCGGCGGGCTTGATCCTCAGGCGACGCGCGAGTTTCTCGAGCTGATCCGCTCGCTTAAAGCTGACGGCATGACGATCCTGTTGTCGTCGCACCTGCTCGACCTCGTGCAGTCGGTGTGCGACCGCGTCGCCTTGTTCAATGCCGGCAAGATCGGGCTGATCGGCCGCGTCAACGATTTGCTGCGCCAGGTGCTCGGCGGCTCGCATGTCATTCGCGTCGAGGCGACCGGCGCCAATCTCGCAGGCGCGATCGCGGCGGTACCGGGCGTCAAGCGCGTGACGAACGATGGCGGGGCGCTCCGCGTCGAAGCGACCGACGACCTCAGGCCGCAGATCGCGCGCGCGGTGGTTGGCGCCGGCGGCGACCTCACCACCATCGCAGCCGGCTATGCCAGCCTCGACGAGGTCTACACGCAATATTTCGAGGGAGTTCGCAATGCGGCGTGAAGGCTCGGCTTTCAGCGGCGTCGGCACCGTGACCATGAAGGAACTCGCCGACAACCTGACCTCGACGCGGATGCGGCTGCTCGAGCTGCTGATCTTCGTCACCGGCGCCGGTGCCGCCTACTCCACCATCGGTGTCGTCAAGGACCAGCTCAGCGAATACCCGTTCGTGTTCCTGCTGGTCTTCACCTACGGCCACGATCCGCTGCCGTCGTTCGTCGCCTTCCTCGGCTTCCTGATTCCGATCGTTGCAATCGCGCTCGGCTTCGACGCCGTGAACAGCGAGTTCAACCGCCGCACCATGAGCCGCATCCTGGCGCAGCCGATCTATCGCGACGCGCTGTTGATCGGAAAATTTTTCGCCGGACTGATCACGCTCGCGGTGGTGCTGTCCGCATTGTGGCTGCTGGTGGTTGGACTCGGCATCCTGCTGCTCGGCTTGCCGCCGAACACCGACGAGGTGTTGCGCGGCTTCGCCTTCCTGCTCGCCGCGATCGCCTATGGCGGCGTCTGGCTCGCGCTGGCGCTGCTGTTCTCGGTGATCTTCCGCTCGGCCGCGACGGCGGCGCTGGCGAGCCTCGCGGTGTGGCTGCTGTTCGCGTTCTTCTGGCAGATGCTGGTGCCGCTCGTCACCGTGGCGATCGCGCCGCCCGACCCCTACGATCCGTACTCGACACTGCAGACCATCAACATCGGGATGGACATCGCGCGCGTCTCGCCGAACACGCTGTTCTCCGAAGCGACACTGGCGTTCCTGAGTCCGACGACGCGCGCGCTCGGCCCGGTGCTGTCGACGCAGATGGCGGGCGCCATCCGCGGCACGCCGCTGCCGCTCGCCGACAGCATCGCCATCGTCTGGCCGCAGCTCACCGCGCTGCTTGCGTCCGTGATCGTGCTGTTCGTGATCGCCTACGTGCTGTTCCAGCGCCAGGAAGTGCGGGCGTAGCGCTCGCTCCGAGGCATCTTTGGTGTCATGGCCGGGTTCATCCCGGCCATCTCGATCAATGACGCAATGCCTCTCTAAGCGAGATCACCGGGACAAGCCCGGTGATAACAAATGCATTAAGGCGCAAGATTTACTCGCAATACTGCTTGCCGTTGAACACGAAGCATTTCGCGCGACCGATCGGCATTGACCCGCACGGGATGATGGAGCCCGTGCCGACGACGCGGCCGCGGCGGCGCCTCGACCACGCGCGGCCGCGCGCTGGACGCCTCGCAAACGCTGGCGAGCTTCTGATCCGTCACCGGCTTCCAGCTCGCCTTCGGCCCGTCCGACGAACAGGTCAGCATCAAGGTGCGATAGATGCAGATCAAGGCGCCGTCGCTGTAGGATCTGCTCTCGTAGACGCAGACCGGTGATGCCGCGGGCGCGCCTTGCGCCCATGCAGCCGTCGTCCACAGCGACACGCACAGCGCCGCAAGAAATACTCTGATCATGTCCCCCTCGCGGTTGCTGCTCAACCCGACCCGTCAAGCACGATAGTCGCTCGCGCGCGGCGCCGCAAAGCTTTTGCGCCGCGCGCCAATCGCGGCCACAATGCGCTACTTGATTGAGCATGATCTTTTCGGAAAACCGCTTCACACTTTTCCGGATCATGCTCCAGCCGTCTGTGACGTCAGCCACAGACACGGAAGCGGAGGAGCCACGTGGGCATCGACTACAAGAAGCGCGACGGCGTCGCCTACATCACGCTGAACAATCCCGACAAGGCCAACATTCTCGACAAGCCGACCTCGGACGAAATCTCGGACGCCTGGGTCGACCTGTGGGAGGATCGCTCGATCCGCTGCGCAATCCTGACCGGCGCCGGCAACAAGCATTTTTGCGGCGGCCACAACCTCGCGCCGCGGCCGGAGCTGACCGAGGACGACCGCGAATACCTGCGCACCCACCGCATGTTCTGGCCGCTCGCCGGCACCGTGCACGGCCAGACCACCGGCGTCGACGGCCGCATGGGCGATCACTACCCGCGGGTCTGGAAGCCGGTGATCGCGGCGGTCAACGGCTGGGCCGCGGGCGCCGGCCTCTACATCCTGCTCGCCTCGACCGATATCCGCATCGCCAGCGCCGAGCATGCCCGCTTCAAGTTCGCGCTGACCACGCAGGGCTGGCTCGGCCATGGGCCCGGCGCGAGCCTCCTGATCAAGCAGTTGCGCTACATCGACGCCATGAAGATGTTGCTCACCGACGAGCCGGTCGACGCCAACGAGGCGTTGCGCATCGGCCTCATCAACGAGGTGGTGCCGCACACCGAGCTGCTCGCACGCGCGGAAAAGATCGCGCGGCAGATCGTGAACATGCCGCCGGTCGCCGTGCGCATGATGAAGGAGTTCGTGGTGCGCTTCGGCGACCTGCCGACCGACCAGGCCTGGCACGTGCAGAACCTGATCAACTCGCTGCTGATTCAGACCACCATGGACGGCGAGGAAGGCCGCAAGGCCTTCAACGCGAAGCGGCCGCCTGAACTTCACCGGCACGCTGCGCCGGCGTGGCGAGCCGTGGCCGGAACCGTCGCCAGAAGATGCCGAGCGGCTCGATCGTGCCTTCCGCAGCGGAGAGTACTGAGCACGCGGAATGCTCCCTGGCTGACGTCGTTGGCCTGCATCATGTCACCGACTGATGGAGGTCCGATCATGGCGGCACGACGATCACGCAGCACCGCGAAAAAGACGACTCACGCTAAACGGGGCAGCGCGCGAAAGTCGACCGCAAAGAAATGGTCGGCACGCGTGACCAGGCAATCGGATGCGCTCGACCTTGAAAACAAGGTGTTCAAGGGCACGCCATCGCAGATCGCGAAGTCGTTGAAGCGCTCGGCCGAACGCAGCCGGCGCCGCAAGTCATCGCCCTATCGCTCGGCGATGTCGATGCTGACGTTCTACATCAACCGCGCCGGCAAGAACCTGTCGGCAAGCGACCGCAAGAAGCTGGAGGCCGCGAAGGCCAAGCTCCGCGAGGCGTTCGGCCGGGCGGCTTAGCGGCGGAAGGTCGCAATGCGATGCGGCCTCCCGACGCGACGGGGTTCGTGTTTGATCTTCTAAGGGCCGCGCCAAAATGCTATTTCCCAAGGCCAAGCGCGAGCCTTTTTGGGCTGCGGCGCGAGACCGAGGGGAGAACGTTATGGGCTGCAAGACTGATTTGAGGAAGGGTCTAATATTCGGAACGCTTGGGCTGATCGTGGGTGCTCTAACTGCGGTGCCGGCGGCGGCACAAAAATCCTATGGCCCAGGCGTCACTGACACCGAAATCAAGCTCGGCACCACCACGCCGTTCAGCGGCCCGGCCTCGGCCTATTCGGCCGGTGCGGTATCCGCGACCGCCTACTTCGCGATGATCAACGAGAAGGGCGGCATCAACGGCCGCAAGATCAACTACGTCGCGCTCGACGACGGCTACAGCCCGCCGAAGACGGTGGAGCAGACCCGCAAGCTGATCGAGGGCGAGGAAGTGCTCTTCATCGTCAACCCGGTCGGCACCGCTTCAAATCTCGCCGTCGTCAAATACGTCAACCAGAAAAAGGTGCCGGACATTTTCATCGGCACCGGCGCGACGATGTTCAATGATCCGGAGCACTATCCGTGGACGTTGAGCTGGACGCCTCACTACGCCTCCGAAGGCGAGATTTACGCGAAATACATTCTCAAGAACAAGCCGGACGCCAAGATCGGCATTCTCTCGCAGAATGACGATCTCGGCCGCGACTACCTGACGGGGTTCAAGCGTGGCCTCGGCGACAAGGCCGCCAAGATGATCGTGTCGGAACAGGTTTATAACGTCACTGATCCGACCGTCGACTCGCAGGTCGTATCGCTGAAGACAGCCGGCGCCGACGTGTTCTTCATCGTCACGACGCCGAAATTCTCCGCGCAGGCGATCCGCAAGGCGTGGGACGTCGACTGGCATCCGATGAAGATCGTGGTCAGCATCGGTTCGTCGATTGCCGGGGCGATCAAGCCCGCCGGTTTCGATGCGTCAAAGGGCGTGATCTCGGCGGCCTACCAGAAGGACCCCGCTGATCCGCAATGGGCCAACGATCCCGAGATGAAGAAGTGGAACGAGTGGATGGACAAGTACAATCCGCACATCTCCAAGAGCGACTACTACGCGCCTTATGGCTACAACATCGCGTTCGCGGTATCGAGCATCATCAAGATGGCGGGCGACAATCTCAGCCGCGAAAACATCATGAACATCGCCACCCATCTCGACATGGACCTGCCGCTGCTGCTGCCCGGCATCAAGCTGCACACCTCGCCGGATGATCACCGCCCGATCAAGCAGATGAACCTGGTGCGGTTCGACGGCGAGCGCTACGTGCTGTTCGGCGACGTGCTGTCGAGCGAGTGAGGGGCTGGGCGCCGCAGGTCCGGCTGAAAAATGAGCCCACCCGCTCCAAGTCGATGGCTGGTGTCGGCACTGACAGGCGCCCTTGTGCTCATCGGTCTACCCGGTGCACTGGCCGCAGCCCCTCAAGCCACGACCGAGACTTACGGCGGGCGCGGCATGATCGTTTATGCGCCTTCGGAATTGCCAGCCCGCGGCGCCCGCGCGCTGGTGGTCGTGCTGCACGGCGGGCTCGGCAATGCGCAGCGCATCGCGTCCCGCCAATCCGAAAGCGGGCTGAACCTGGATTCGCTCGCCGAGACCAACGGCTTTATCGTCGCTTATCTGAACGGCACACCGGTAACGCGCTTCTTCGGCGCAGACAAACTGGGCTGGAACGCCGGCGGCGGTTGTTGCGGTCAGTCCGCTGAAAACAACATCCGCGATGTCGACTACATCACCGGCGCCGTCGATCATCTCGTTGGCAAATTTGGCATCGATCGCAGCCGCATCTACGGCATCGGCCATTCAAACGGCGCGATGATGACCGAGCGGCTGATGTGCGAGACCAGTCTCTACGCTGCGGCGGTCGCAATCTCCGGTCCGCTGAATCTCGAAACTGCAAATTGTCCGGCGGCGCGCGGCAAACGCATTCTGGCGATTCACGGCGAGAACGACGAGAATGTTCCGCTCGCGGGCGGGAGAGGAACCAAGGGCCTGTCGCAAGCCGTCTACCAATCGGAAACCCATACCCGCAAGGCCTTTGCAGATTCCGGGGCTGCATTCGACCTGCTCGTGGTGAAAGGCGCCGAACACAAGCTCGAACTCGATCGACGCCGCCATCCAGCGGTCCGAAGGACGCACCATCGGCGAGAAGGCAGTTGCTTTCTTTGGGCTGCTGAATCAGAAACACTGACTGAGAACGTCATCGGCGTGCGGATTGCGCGCCGGAGAGGTGCCCTGCGCCCAACTCCAGCCGGAAGCCTGAATTTGCATGCCGACTTCCGCCATTCGACCCGCCCGCACCGATCAATCCGACCCAGCGCACGACGCTCTCGCCGTGCTGAATTCCGTGTTCGGCCTGCCGGCATTTCGCGGCGCGCAGGAGGACATCGTCCGGCACGTCACTGGCGGCGGCAACTGCCTGGTGCTGATGCCGACCGGCGGCGGCAAATCGCTGTGCTATCAACTGCCGGCACTGCTGCGCGACGGCTGCGCCATCGTGGTCTCGCCACTCATCGCGTTGATGCGCGATCAGGTCGCCGGGCTGATCGAAGCCGGCGTCAACGCGGCAGTGCTGAACTCGACGCTGAGTTTTGACGAAGCCGCCAGCGTCGAGCAGCGGCTCGTCGCCGGCGACCTCGACCTGCTCTATGTCGCGCCGGAGCGGCTGTTGACGCCGCGCTGCCTCGCCCTGCTCGACAAGGCACGGATCGCGCTGTTTGCCATCGACGAAGCGCATTGCGTATCGCAATGGGGCCACGACTTCCGCCCGGAATATATGGGCCTGACTGCTATCGCCGAGCGCTTTCCAGATGTGCCGCGCATCGCGCTGACCGCAACCGCCGACCAGCGCACCCGACAGGAGATCATCGAGCGGCTGCGGCTTGCCGACGCGCCGAGTTTTGTCGCGAGTTTCGATCGCCCGAACATCGGGTACGAAATCGTACCGAAACAGAACGCGCCACGGCAACTCGAGGCCTTCATCGCCGAACGCCATTCAGGCGACGCCGGCATCGTCTACTGCCTGTCGCGCGCCAAGGTCGAGGACACCGCGGCGGCGCTGACGCGGGCTGGCATCACCGCGCTGCCCTATCACGCCGGCCTCGAGGGCAGCGTGCGCTCGCGCAACCAGGACCGCTTCATCAACGAGGACGGCGTCGTGATCGTTGCCACGATCGCGTTCGGCATGGGCATCGACAAGCCCGACGTCCGCTTCGTCGCGCATCTCGATCTGCCGAAGAGCATCGAGGCCTATTACCAGGAAACCGGGCGCGCCGGGCGCGACGGCAAGCCGTCCAGTGCGTGGATGGCCTATGGGCTGCAGGACATCGTGCAGCAGCGCCGCATGATCGATGAGTCGGCCGGCTCCGACGCCTTCAAGCGCGTCTCGATCGCAAAGCTCGAAGCGCTGGTCGGGCTCGCGGAGGCCGCGGACTGCCGGCGCGGCCGCCTGCTCAGCTATTTCGGCGAAGCTTTTGACGGCAAATGCGGCAATTGCGACAACTGCCTGGCGCCGCCGCGCGTCCATGACGGCAAGATCATCGCGCAGAAGCTGCTGTCCTGTGTCTATCGCACCGGACAGCGGTTCGGAGCGATGCACCTGATCGACGTTCTGACGGGGCGCTCGACGGAACGCGTCCAGCAATTCGGGCACGACAAGCTGTCCGTATTCGGCATCGGCTCTGACCTCGACGACCGGCAGTGGCGAGTGGCGCTGCGCCAGCTGGTGGCGATGGGCCACCTCAGGGCCGATAGCGAAGCGTTCGGCGCGCTGAAGCTGACCGACAGCGCCCGCGGCGTGCTGAGGGGCGAGACCACGGTGATGCTGCGCGAAGAGACGGGCCGCCGCGACCGCACGAGCCGCCGACGATCAAAGTCCGGCGACGCGCCCGTAGGCGCTGCCGGCAAGAGTGCCGTTGCCAATTCAACCTGCTCGCGGCGCTGAAGGCCTGGCGTTCGGAGACGGCGCGCAGACGCGGCGTGCCGGCCTATGTCGTGCTTCACGATTCCACGATCGAAGGTATTGCCGCATCGCGCCCGGCGACGCTATCAGCGCTTCGCGGCATCCCCGGCATCGGCGACAAGAAACTCGAGCACTATGGCGGCGAGCTGATCGCGCTGGTGAGGACGGCGAGGGAATGACGCCTGCTCGTCCGCGGTCTGGTGTTTCACATCCGGAACGCCTGATGTCTGCCGATCGATCGCGAATCGAGACTGCTGGCCAAGGTCGTGACCGCGACGATCGCGGTGCAGTCGATCGTCGTCATGGCGTCGCTGCTGGTGCCCGTCCTCGCCACTGTTCTTGCGACGGCGGCCGGGCTTCCGCCCTATCTCGTCGGCTACTACTCCGCCTTGATCTACGGCGTCGCCGCGATGAGCTCGTTCGCGACGCCGGATCTGCTGCGCCGCTATGGCGGCATCCGCCTGCACCAGATCATGCTGGTGCTGACTGCGGCTGCGCTGCTCGTCCTGCTTCCAGCGCTGCCTCTGGCCTTTGTCGCGAGCGCGATCGTGCTGGGCATCGCCTACGGACCGATGAATCCGGCGAGCACGGCGATGCTGGCACGCCACACGCCAGTCGCCGCCCGCGCACGCATTTTCTCGCTCAAGCAGACCGCCGTGCCGATCGGCGGCGCGCTGGCCGGCTCGTTGACGCCGGCGCTCGCCCAACTCCTCGGATGGCGCGGCGCCGTCACGCTCGTCGCATGCGCGTGCCTCGGACTGGCGCTCCTTATTCAGCCATGGCGCGGCGAACTCGATGGCAATGACGACGGCGCAGTCATTATCCGATCCCCGTTCTGGACTCCGCTTCGGCTGGTGGCACAGCAAATCGAGCTGCGGCCGATCGCGTTTGCCTCATTCGCATTCGGCGCGCTGCAGTTCAGCTTCAGCGCCGTGTTTCCGACCGTGCTGGCGCAGGCCGGCTGGCGCGTCGCCGATGCCGGCCTCGTGCTGGCGACAGCGCTTGTGATCGGCACGATATGCCGCGTGATCTGGGGCAACGTCGCCGATCGGCTCGGCTACCGGCGCATGCTTGCCGGGATGGGCGCCCTGATGAGTCTCGGCGCCTGTCTTGCGGCGTCGGTGAGTGCATCCTGGCCGGCCGTCGCGATCATCGCCCTGGCTGCGCTGTTCGGCATCTCGGCATTCTGCTGGGCAGGAATTGGCATCGCCGAGACCGTCCGTCACGCGCCGGCACACCAAATCTCCGAAGCCACAGCGGGCACCATCACGCTGACATTTCTTGGTGCGCTGGTCGGGCCGTCACTATTCAGCAGCATCGTGTCGGCAACCGGCAGCTTTGGTCTCGCATTCGTGGCATTGGGCGGACTGACGGCCGCCGCCACGGTCTGGCTCGTCGTGGCCGAGCGGCGCGAGGTCAAGCGCGCCAGTGAAAATTGAGCTCGACCGGTCTGCCCTATTTCTTCTTGCTGTCATCGACCGCTTTTTGCACGCGCTTGCTCGCGATCCGATCAACCCGCTCCACCGGCACTCTTTCTATCAGCCGACTGTGCTCCGCCAGAAGCTTGTACGTAAACGCGTGCAACGCAGCTTCCTGCTGGGCCGTCAATCCTGACCTATCGTCACTGTCGCAAGGGGTTAGCAAATTGGCGATCAAGCACTGGATCGGGCTTTTTGGGTCAGGACCCTTCTTGCTCTTCTGGCTGTCATTGAACGCCTGCGCCAACCGCTTGCTGACGATCTGGTCGACTCGGTCGGACGGGATCTTCTCTTGCAAACTATTGTAAGCCGCCAGAACTCTGTAAATGAAGGTGTGCAGCGCAGCTTCTTGCTCTGGAATCAGGCCGGCCACATCGGCGCTGTCGCAAAGGATCCGCAAATTGGTCGCCAAGTGTATTGCTGCGCTTCCCATGGAGCCCTCCAAATGCATCTATGCGGGAATTCCGAAAGCGATTGATATTTTTCAATGGATTGCTCAGACTAATGCAATTGGCAAAGTTTGCAATCTGCACTTTCAACGGATCACTTGAACATTTTGCGCGGAGAAACAGAATGGCAAAGGCAAAGGTGGCAGTCCATTCCACGATCGAAGGAAGCTATGCGATCCGCTTCAGCGGCTTCAATCGAGAGGGCACCGCGCAGCGCGCGCGGCATATCGTGGGCGTGGGAACGTTGACCCTCCAAGGCGGCAACGTTGGTGGCACGCATCGATCAACCAATATTCCGATGACGGGCACGACCGACCAGGATATGTCCCACCAACCACCGGATGACCCGAAACATGTTCGACACACCGTGTACAAGCTTGACGGTACTTACACCGTCGAGAATGACGGCACGGATGGCAATCCGATCGAGCTTGAGGTCAAAATGAAGTTCAAGAAGAACAATGCCCTGCAGATGACTGACACGTTCCGGGCTGTTCAGCACGGACTGGACAGGTTCTGGCTCATATCGACCGATCCGCAGGACACCGGCAGCAAGAAAGTTGACGAGCTGGTGATGGCGGAAGCGGTCAGGCGCGGTGACGACTGGTAACTAGGTAACTTGATCCTCCTCCGATCAGCGAGGAGTCGCGGGGTAGGCCGCGCGCCGGATGAGCGTGCCGTCTCGGTGGTCCAGCTTCGGGAAGAACCCGGCAGGGTCTTGAGCGGTGGCGGAGAGGGAGGGATTTCGAACCCCCGATAGACTTGCGCCTATGCCGCATTTCGAGTGCGGTGCATTCAACCACTCTGCCAACCTCTCCGCGAGGCCGAGACAGCACGTGCAAATCGCGCGGTGCCGGGTTGCGGGCGGAGTATTAGGGCATCGTCCGGAAAAGGGAAAGCGCGTTTTCGGCGAGGTGCGCGGGCCTCGGAAAGCCGCTCATTCCCGCGAAGGCGGGAATCCAGGCGATCGAAAAAGAACGCCGTATTTCGCTGCAAAGACTGGGTCCCCTAAGTTCACAAACGAAGTGCAACACCTTGGTTGAGGGGGTGTTGCCATGGGACGGAGCTACGGCCAGCTTTCATTGGAAGACCGATGCACGATTGCCCGGCTTCAAGAAAAGCGGCTGATCGATCCGGCAAATCGCTTCAGCTTTGGATCGCGCGCCATCAACGATTGCTCGGGATTGAAGCGCAATCGCGGCAGCCCGGGTCGGCTAAAAACCCACTTACGCCCAGCAGCGAAAGAGCCCGGCGCTGGAGGGCTCGCGCCTGGCCCGGGATGCCACTTCCTGCGCCGCACAGTGCTTGAGCGTCTGGCCAAGGGGCTGGTCGCCCGAGCAGGTCGCCGGCCGGCTCGCCCGCGAGAAGGGCCGCAAGGTGATCTCTTACGAGACCATCTACCGCTTCATCTACGCCGAGATCAAACGCACCAAGGACTATCGCTGGCGCCACTACTTGCCGCGCGGCAAGAGCAAACGGGGGCTGCCGTGGCCGCAAGCGCAGCAGCTCGGCGAGCTTCATTGAAGGCCGTGTTTCCTTGGCTGAACGGCCCCCGGTGAACGATCGCTCCACGCCCGGAGACTGGGAAGCCGATCTGATGATGTTCGCTAGGTACGGCCAGGCGGTCCTGACCGTGCATGAGCGCCAGTCCCGCCTGCTGCTGGCGATGCGCCTCGCCAGCAAGGCCGCTGATAGCTTGTCGCTCATCATCTGGGCGCGCCTGTTCAGTGCGCTCCCGCAACGACTGCGGCAGACCGTCACCTTCGACAACGGCACCGAGTTCGCTCGCCACCGCCTGCTACACAGGCTCGACGTCGAGACCTTCTTCTGTGATCCCTATTCGCCCTGGCAAAAGGGCGGCATCGAGAATGCGATCGGCCGGATGCGCAGGTTCCTGCCGCGCAAGACCGACCTCGCAACCCTCACATCAAGTCGCTTCGGAAGGCTCTGGCCGCCGCCTATAACAACACTCCACGCAAGTGCCTTGACTTCAGGACACCCGCCGAAGTCTTCTCCCAAGTGCCGCATTTCGAGTGCGGTGCATTCAACCACTCTGCCACCTCTCCGCGAGGCCTGGCGCGCGATGGCTTCGCCATCCCGCCCCAGCTTTTTGATTGAGCATGATCTTTTCGGAAAACCGGTTTCTACTTTTCCGGATCATGCTCGACAGCACGAGCAAATCAAGCCGTGCCGGGTTGCGCGCGGAGTATTAGGGCATCGTCCGGAAAAGGGAAAGCGCGTTTTCGGCGAGCTGCGCGGGCCTCGGAAAGCCGCTCATTCACGCGAAGGCGGGAATCCAGGCGATCGAAAAGAACGCCGTATTTCGCTGCAAAGACTGGATCCCCGCTTCCGCGGGGATGAGCGGAGGAGAGAATCGGCTGCTATTCGCAGTATTGTTTGCCGTTGAACGAGAAGCACTTGCCGCCGCCGCGGCTCGGCGCTGCCGCCGCGCGCGGCGCCGGCTCGCTGCGCGCGACCGCCTTCGGCTTCGCTGGCGGATCGGGCCGCTTGTGGCAGGCGCCGTCGGCACCGAGCACTGAACCTGAGTTGCAGGTGATTGCGACGCAGTGGTCACCATCTGCCTTCTGGCCCTTGGTACAGACCAGCGGGCAGACACGCGCGGTCTGCGCCCTCACGCCGTCGAGCGCGTCGAGGCTTGCCAGCTTGACGTCAAATTTGGTGCCCGCGGTCTTGTTGAAGAGGTCGAGCGCCTTCTTCGACGAGTTATTCCAGTTGCCGTCGGTGTTGCCGGGATCGCAGCCGACACGTTTCAGATGCGCCTGCAACAGGCGCGCGATATCAGCCGGATCCATTGCCGGAACCGGCGGAGCCGGATGCGTCTTGGACTGATCCTGCGGGGCGAGTGAAGCGACCTGTTGTTGTTGCGCCTTCTGCGCGGCGGCCGCATCCGCGGCAGCCTTTTGCGCGACAGCGTCCTCGGCGGTCTTCTGCCTGGCGGCCTCGACCTGCTTTTGCGCGTCGGCGGCCGCTTGGGCCTTTACCAGATCAACCTGCTTCTGCGCATCGGCAGCCTGGCGCTGGGCCTCGGCGGCTTGCTGCTTGGCGGCATCGAGTTGCTTCTGGGCCTGGTCGGCGATGCGCTGGCGCTCGACCTCAAGGTCCTTCTTCGCCTGTTCGGAGAGCTGCTTCTTGGTCTCTTCGGCCTGCTTGGCGGCCTGCTCCTCGAGCTGACGGCGGAAATCGGCGGCCTGCTGCTTCGCCTGCTCGTCGGCCTTGCGTTGCGCCTCGGTGGCTTTCGCGCTCACTTGCTCGGCGGCGTCGAGCTTGTCGAACGCCGCGTGTGCGAGGTTGGCGTAGAGCCCGTCGGGATGCGCCTTGAGGAACGAGGTCCAGGCCTCCTTGGTGGCGATCTGCGCCGCGAATTCATAATCGCGCCGGGCCTCGGCGTTCGGATCGACCGGAGCGGGCGGCGGCGCGACAGCAACCGGTGCTGCCGGGGCCGGCACCAGCGACACGGTATCGCCTCCCAGCGAGCCGTAGACGAACGGCTCCTGCCGATTGCCGGTCGACTTCAACACGTCATCGCGGACCTTGCCGAAGGCGATGCGCAGATCGAGCCCGGGCGCCGCGATATATTTCATCAGCGCCACCGAGAACGGGCTGTGATTTCCATCGCCGTCGTTCGCAACTGCGCCGGCCTTGGCGGCGAATGCGATCAACGTATCGGTCGTGGTCGGCTCGATCTTGGCGAGGCCGCGACCAACCGAGCGCGTCCCGATCGAGCGTTTCATCGTCTTGGAGAACGGATTGTCGCGGCACGCATCGAGAATGACGAGCCGCAGCCGCTTCGCGGGGTTCAGTGCCTGCAGGATGCGATCGAGCGAGACGGTTTCGTCCTCGACATCGAAATCGCTCATCAGCCTGGCGTCGGCAGGGATCAGGTAGTTGCTGCCATCAACTTCAATGCCGTGGCCGGCATAGTAGACGACCGCAAGGTCGGCATCGGCGGCAGTCACCGCGAACTCGCGCACGGCGCGGCGCATGTCGGACACGCTGAGATCGTTGCGCAGATCGACCTTGTCGAACTTGGCTTGCTTGAAAACATCGGCCATGGCCGCAGCATCGTTGTCCGGATTCGGCAGCTGCGGCACGTTCTGATATTTCGAGATGCCCATCACGAGCGCGACGCGCTTGTCGGCCAGCGCTTCAGTGACGAACAGCGACGCCAGCGCCACGGCAAGACCAAGCGCCGCGCCAAAGCGCGAGGCCAAATGCCTCAAACCATGTCGTGTCGACAAAAAGCGCGTGCGCATGACACGAGAGATCGCAAACCGATCCCGGACCAGCGGAAAACGAGACTACTCCGCCTATCCGTCCGGGCCCCTGCCGAGGGGTTCAATGATTGGGCCAGTCTAGCGATCACGTCCTCGTCAGGCAATGAGGGGTGAGGCGCGAATTCAACCAAAAATTCAGTCGGTTAACCTGATCTTGGCGCAGGTTACAGATCAACTAAAAATAGCGATTGATCAATCTTTCTCTTTCTTGTCGGCCTTGGTTCGCGACGTGAAGCGAGCGTTGCCAAGTCCGGTGCCGATGGTCAGCACGCCCCAGCGCTTGAAATCCTGCATGAAGGGAACCTCGCTCAGGCCCTGAACGACGCCGTCATTGTGCATCAGCACAACGGTGTCGTGATCGCCGATCTCCGGAATTGTCTCGACCAGCTCGGCGGGCAGATTGAACTTGCTGCTTTCCCAGTTGCCCGGCAGGTTCTGCGCGCCCTTCTCGATCGACCCGTCGTCGTCGATGACGCCGGGACAGGCCACGCCAATGAAGGGCGCGAGCTTTAATTTCGCGTCGGCGGCCTCCTCGATCATTCCCTTCAGCATCGATGTGAGCCGCTTCACGGCACTCGCGCGATCCGGCTCGTCGTCGGCGTGTCGCCAGATCTTCGATTTCCAGACGCTCGCCTTGGAAAGATCAGAAGCTTTTTTCTGGCGCGTCTCGACCACGCCGACGCGTATGTTGGTGCCGCCGATATCGACCGCGAGGATGCAATCCTGAGCTTCGAAGATCCACGGCGGCGCGAGGTGCGCACAGCCGATCAGGCCGGCATCGTCGGGATGATAGCGGATCGGGATGAGGTCAACCTTCCCGCCCCCGGCGTTGATAATGATCGCAGCGCGCGCGATCGCGAGTTCGCCGATGCGGCTCTGGCGGAAGCCGCCGCCGACGACGATGGCCTCGGTGTCCTTCCAGGCCTTGGTCTTCAGAAAGCGTTCGGTGACGTGGCCGAGTTCCTGGGCAAAATCCTCGACCGCGCTATGCACGACAGCCGCAGCCTCGAGATCGTCGCCAACCAGAACCTCGTCGAGTTCCTTCTTGCTGATCTCGCCCGACGGCTTGTTGCCGAGCGGATCATCGCCACGCTTGCGCAGGGGTTTGCGCCAGGCATCGAGAATCTCCTGGAAGGCGCCCTTGCTGGCGCGGTCGCCGACGAAGCCGTTCTCGTCCTTTAACTCAATATTGTAGCAATCAACCTCGACCGACGGCAGGCGCGATGCGCCGTGCTTGCCGATCCCGACAACGCTGAGGTCGTCAGCCATAATTCCCTCGATACATTCATTCGAGCTATGCACGAGAACGCGTCGGCGACCGTTTGAGTTCCATGCAGTCTTGACCGGTGTCGGGTCCCCTCCCACACTGCATCGAACAATCCAGCAATAATGACGCTAAGGGAGATGCGACCATGACCGAGGCAGCCGCGCTTGAAGCCCTCACCACGACATACGGACGGGTCTCCGGCATCGCGCGCGACAAACATCTCGCGTTTCTCGGCATCCCCTATGCGAAGGCGAAGCGCTTTGCCGCTCCGCAAGCGCCCGACAGCTGGAGCGGCGTGCGCAGCGCCGACACCATCGGACTCGCCGCGCCACAGGCGACGCACCCGATCGCCGGCTTTTCGGCGAGCGGTCCGCAGGGTGAGGACTGTCTCAACCTCAACGTCTTCACGCCGGCTGCCGACGACAAGCGCCGCCCGGTGATGTTCTGGATTCATGGCGGCGGCTTCACCCACGGCGCCGGCTACGAGCCGCTCTACAACGGCGGACCGCTTTGCGTACGCGGCGATGTCGTGCTCGTCACCATCAACTATCGGCTCGGCGCGCTCGGCTTCCTCCGCGTTCCCGAAATCGGCGCACATGGCAATCAGGGTTTGCTCGACTGCATCGCGGCGCTGAACTGGGTGCGCGACAACATCCGCGCGTTCGGCGGCGATCCGGACCAGGTCACGATCTTCGGCGAGTTGGCGGGCTCGGCCGCGGTCGGCTGCCTGCTCGGCATGCCAGCCGCACGGGGACTGTTCAAGCGCGCGATCATGGAGAGCGGCGCGGGCCGCGCCGCGACGCCGGAGACGAGCGACCGGATCGCGGATGCAATGTTGAAGGAACTGTCGCTCGATCGCACCAAGGTGTGCGAGCTCTTGACTGTCGATCACCGCGACATCGTCAAGGCGCAACAGGTCGTGCAGCAGACATTTGCGTCCGGCACCGCGCGCGGCTTCGGGCCGGTGAAAGACCCCAACGTGTTGCCTGACGAGCCGATCGCGATGGTGCGCGGCGGGCTGGCAAAAGCGATCGACGTCGTGATCGGCACCACGCGCGACGAGAACAAGCTGTTCGTGCCGCCGCGGCGCGAGCCGATCAGCGATGCGGCGCTGGTCGATGCCGTCGGCGCGACAGTGGCGGCAAAGGACAAGGCCGCAGTGCAAAGCCTCGTCGACACCTATCGCGCCTCGCGCAAGGCCAAAAATCTGCCGACCGACAACCTCGACATTTTCGACGCGGTTGCAACCGACATGCGCTTCCGCATTCCCTCGCTCAAACTCGCGCTCAACCAGCGCGCGGCCGGCGGCAAGGCCTATGTCTATCTGTTTACGCACGCGTCGCCGGCACGTCGCGGCGCGCTTGGCTCCTGCCACGCGCTGGAGCTGCCATTCGTGTTCGGCACGCTCGATGCACCGACGCAGGATCGCTTCGCCGGCACGGGTCCCGATGTCGAGCGGCTGTCGCGCGACATGATGGACGCGTGGCTGGCGTTCGCGCGCACCGGCAATCCGGCGGCGAAAGCGGTCGGCGCGTGGTCGGCCTATGACGACACAAAGCGCCCGACCATGGTGTTCGACACAAAGTTCTCACGGCAGGAGGACGATCCGTTCGGCGACGAACGGCGTGCGCTCGAAGCGCTGCTCTGACGGACTGCACCATGAAATCCCGCCACGTCGTGCTCGCGCGGCGCCCGAATGGGGCGCCGGTGCCTGAGGATTTTCGCACTGAGACGCGAGAGCTCGGCGAGTTGCCTGACGGCCGCGTCACCGTGCAGGTGCTTTACACGACGGCGAATCCCGGCAGCCGCGGCCGCCTCGACGGCACCGTGGCAAGCTACGTGCGTCCCCTCAATATCGGCGAGACCATGGAGGGCCCGACGGTCGGCCGCGTGATCGAGACGCGCCATCCCGACTTTGCGGTCGGCGACCTGGTGTGGGGAGCGTCCGGCTGGGCCGAGCATGTCCAGGTCGGTGGCCGCGCCCTCAACAGGATTCCGAAGGATACCCCCTACCTCTCGGCGTGGGGCGGCATCCTCAACATCCCCGGGCTGACCAGCTATTTCGCGCTGCGCGATGTCGGCCTCGCCAGGCCCGGTGAGACCGTGCTGGTATCGTCGGCGGCAGGCCCGGTCGGCGCGACCGCGGGCCAGATCGCGCGCATCATGGGCTGCAAGGTGATCGGGATCGCGAGCGGTGAGGCGCGCCGCGACTGGCTGCTCAAGGAGGCGAAATTCAACGCGGTGATCGATCGTGCCGCTGCGCCGACCTTTGAGGCATTGGTCGAGCGCATCGCGCAAGTCGCGCCCGACGGCATCGACGTCTACTTCGACAATGTCGGCGGCCCTGTGCTCGACGCGGCAATCGCCTCGATGCGCCAGAAGGGTCGTGTCATCATCTGCGGCCAGACCGCCGACTACAACGCCACGCCGCAGAACCGCTACGGCACGCGGCGCGTGTTCGAATTCATCTCCAAGCGGCTCCGCATGGAAGGACTCGTCGTGTTCGACTACGCCGCGCGCTTTCCGGAAGCGCTTGATGCCCTGACCGGCTGGATCGAATCCGGCGAGTTGAAATATCGCGAGCACATCGTCGACGGACTCGAAGCGATGCCGGCATTGTTCTGTGCCCAGCTCCGCGGCGAGATCTTTGGCCGCGCGCTGGCGCGGGTGACGAACTGACGGACTCGCTCCGCGGACCGCCGACCACTGCGCGGCCGCGCAAGTTCCGACTACGGCGCCGTCAATCATGCGACTTTGAATATCATTCGCGCGCTCGTCATCCGAATAGCTGATGCACGCCGCGCATTTTGTTGAGACACCACCCTCGCCCGGTTTGGCAGTGACGCTGACCAGCGCCTTGCCGAACGCAATGTTGACGGCGAGGAGAGATCCGGTGTCGCTTTCGTATTTCAGCAAGATCGTGGATGGAGTCGAAGAGCTGTGGGTCAGCGACGGAACGGTCGCCGGCACGCGCTTTGTAAAACCCTTCAATGTCGTCCCGTTCTCTCCGATCACGGTGGTCGGCGCGCGCGCTTTTTTTGAGATCGACGACGGCGTGCACGGCGGCGAGTTCTGGATGTCCGACGGCACGGCGGCGGGCACCGTGATGGTCGATGACATCCGGCAGACGGGCTCGGGCGTGCCTCCTGCGTTTTTCACGGGGGTTGACGGCACGATTTTTTTCGCCGACGACGACGGCGTGAATGGCCGTGAGCTGTGGAAGTCCGACGGCACCGCTGCGGGCACCATGATGGTCAAGAATATCAATCCGGGTGCTGGCGATTCCTTCCCCTCATTTCTGACCGACGTGAACGGAACGCTGTTCTTCACGGCAGACGATGGCACCACTGGTACGCAGCTGTGGAAGTCCGACGGTACGGCAGCCGGCACCGTCATGGTCAAGGCGATCGATCCCGGTCCCCAAGGCCCCAGCTTGTCTGCCGTCGCGAACGTGAACGGCACCCTGTTCTTCGCGGCAAGAGATACTCACGGCATTGAGCTGTGGAAGTCCGATGGCACGGCGGCCGGAACGGTTCTGGTCAAGGACATCAATCCGGGCAGCGCCGACTCTCTACCGGAGGGACTGACCAACCTGAACGGCACGGTGTTCTTCACAGCAAGAGACAGCGCGGACGGCACCGAGCTGTGGAAATCTGATGGCACGGCGGCGGGCACCGTGATGGTCAGGGACATCAATCCGGGGCCATTTGGGTCCTTCCCGGCGGACATGACCAATGTGAACGGCACACTGTTCTTCCAGGCCAGGGAGGACGTCGATGGTCCCGAGTTGTGGAAGACGGACGGCACCACGGGCGACACCGTGCTCGTCAAGGACATCTTTCCGGGCACCGAGGCCTCCTTCCCTTCGGAGCTGACTGACGTGAATGGCACCCTGTTCTTTGTCGCGGAGGACGGCGTGCATGGGCAAGAGATCTGGAAATCCGACGGCACGGCCGCCGGCACCGTCATGGTCAAAGACATCAATCCGGGACGCGGCGGCTCCAGCGCGTTTGGCCTGATCAGCGTCAACGGCGCGCTGGAATTCTACGCGTTCGATGGCAGCGGAATCGGTGTATTCCGGTCCGACGGCACCGCGGCGGGCACCATCGAGCTTGCGACCGACACGAAGATCGACTTCTTCAAGAACCCGTTTATCGGGTTCGCCGCAGCCACGCTGCCGGATGACCTTAACGGCGATGGCACGAGCGACATTCTCTGGCGCAATGCCTCCGGTGGACTTGCGGACTGGAGCATCCACGGCGGGATCATCTCCTCGAGCAGCTTCCTGACCGCGAACGGCGCGATGGTTGCGCCCGACGCCTCCTGGACCGTCGCGGGCATCAGCGACTTCAACGGCGACGGCAAGGCCGACGTGCTCTGGCGCAACGCCGACGGCACGCTCGCGACATGGATCATGGACGGTTCGAGGATCACATCGAGCGCGACAGTCGGCGCGGGCGGCGGCGCCATCAAACCGGACGCATCCTGGAGCGTCGCCGGTGTCGGCGACTTCGATGGCGACACGCGAAGCGACATCCTCTG
Organism: uncultured Alphaproteobacteria bacterium; assembly: GCA_963763485.1. Taxonomy (GTDB): domain Bacteria; phylum Pseudomonadota; class Alphaproteobacteria; order Rhizobiales; family Xanthobacteraceae; genus CAWCKS01. Next base: position 545,927 of record CAVXOW010000008.1, read on the forward strand.
GCGTAATGCCTCGGGCGAACTCGCCGAATGGCAGATGAACGGCGCGACGATCACCTCAAGCGCCGACCTCAAAGCCAATGGTGTCGCAGTGACGCCGGATGCCTCGTGGAGTGTCGCAGGGATCGGCGACTTCGATAGCGATAGCCGGCGCGACATCCTGTGGCGCAATTCCGCGGGTGAACTCGTCGAATGGCAAATGAACGGCGCGAGCATCGCCGCAAGCGCCGACCTCGCCGCCAGGCCCGACGCGTCCTGGAGCATTGCCGGCATCGGCGATTTCAACGGCGACGGCACCTCCGACCTGTTCTGGCGCAACGCAAACGGTGCGCTCGCCATGTGGGAGATGAAAGGCGCGAACATCACCTCGAGCGCGACGGTCAACCTGGGCGGTGTGCCCATGACGCCCGACGCGAGCTGGCATGTCGTCGACATCAGTGACTTCAATGGCGATGGCAACTCCGACATTCTCTGGCGCAACGACAATGGCGCGCTCGCAGAGTGGCTGATGAACGGCGCAACGATCGCGAAGTCGATGACGCCGACATCAAACGGCGTGCAGGTCAGCCCCGACGGCAGCTGGAGCACGCAAGTCAAGGCGACCAACTTTGCCTAAGGCAGACGCCGCGCGCTATTCCTCATGAGATGACTGCGCTATCGTCGAGCGACCGCTCCACGAGGTGGAGCTTTGCACGCCGGAGCTCGCCGTGGCGCAGTCCAATCCAGCTGAGGTTCTCACAGCGCTGCGCGGGCTTCACGCCGGCATCGCCGCGCGCGGCGAGGAGATCGAGCAGACGCGCCGGCTGCCGGCCGATATCGCCGAAAACCTGATCCGCACAAAGGTTTTCAAGCTGACGGTTCCGGCCGCGGTCGGCGGCGTCGAAGGCAGCGTGCTCGACCTCATGACCGCGATCGAGGAGATGTCGCAGGCCGATGGCGCGACCGGCTGGTGCGTGATGATCTCAGGCACGTCGGGCCTCACGGCGGCCTATCTTGCGCCTGACGTCGCGCGCAAAATTCACGGTGCACCTGATGCCGTCACCGGCGGGATCTTTGCGCCGCGCGGCAAGGCAACCAAAGTCGACGGCGGTTATCGCGTCAGCGGCACCTGGCAGTGGGCATCCGGCTCGAGCCACTGCGACTGGATGAAGGGTGGCTGCATCGTCTATCAAGACGGCAAGCCGAAGATGCTGCGCGACGGGGTGCCTGATGTCCGGACGATGTATTTCCCGCGCGACAAGATTACGCTGCACGACAACTGGTATTCGTCGGGCTTAAGCGGCTCCGGCTCCTGCGACATGACGGTCAGCGATCTGTTTGTGCCGGAAGAGCACACGCTGTCGATGATCTCCGGAAAACTCTACGCGGACGGCGCGCTCTATCGCTTCCCGCTGTTCGGCCTGCTCGCGATCGGATGCGGCGCGGTCGCGCTCGGCATCGCACGCGGCGCCATCGAGGACATCCGCGAATTGGCCGGCGCCAAGACGCCGACACTGTCGCGACGAACGCTGGCCGAGCGCGGCCAGGTGCAGAGCGACGTCGCCAGGGCCCATGCGCTGGTTGCCTCCGCCCGCGCGTGGCTGGTCGAAGAGATCGACAAATCGTGGGACCTCGCGAGCCGCGGCGACGAGCTTTCCACCGAGCGCCGTGCCGCGCTCCGGCTGGTCGCGGTTCACGCCGTCGATGCCGCGGTCAAGGCGACCGACATCTGCTACACGCTGGGCGGCGGCACCTCGGTCTATCGCATAAGCCCGCTGCAGCGCCGCTTCCGCGACGTCCATGTCATCACCCAGCACATGATGGTCGCGGCACCGGCCTACGAGCTGGCCGGGCGGGTGCTGCTGGGATTACCGACCGATCCGAGCATGGTGTGAAGCCCTAAAGGGCCAAAACCACGCAAAACGCGGCCAAATCCCTCCATTTTCAGCCTTTTTCGGCCGATTTGCCTTGACGACGGGCGTCTGGCGGCTATAAGTCCGCCTCAAGAAACCCGGCGCGGGACAAACCTCTCGCGCCGTTTGCTTTGGCCGTGCCGCTCGAAGAAGCAGCCGCCAAACACTCCGTAACCGACTGACAAGAAGCCGCACCGTGCTTTAGGGCCTGAGTGCCGGATTTGAACACGAAGGAAAAAACGATGTTCGCAGTCATCAAAACCGGCGGCAAACAATACCGCGTTGTGCCGGATGATGTGCTTGAGATTGGCAAGATCGCCGGCGATGTCGGTACGATCGTGCAGCTTGGTGAAGTGCTCGTGGTCGGCGGCGATGCGCCCGTGCTCGGCGTGCCGCTGGTGAGCGGTGCCTCGGTCGCAGCCGAAGTGCTCGACCACAAGCGCGGCCCAAAGGTGATCGCGTTCAAGAAGCGCCGCCGCAAGAACTCGCGCCGCAAGCGCGGCTACCGCGACGAGATCACGGTGATCCGCGTCACCGAGATCCTGACCGACGGCAAGGCGCCCTCGGTTGCCGCGAAGGGCAAGACGCTGAGGAAGCCGAAGGCTGTTGAAGCCAAGGCCGAAGCCACCGAAGGCGCTGATGAGGCCGCGGCGAAGCCAAAGGCCAAGGCCGCTGCCAAGCCGAAGGCGAAGAAGGATAATTCGCTGGTGTGACACTTCCGGACAATTTTTCCGATTGTGCGTCGCCCAAGATAACGTGACAAAAAGTGAAATGATTCCGTCAAGGAATCGCGGTACTTAGAACATACAGTTTGGAGACGAGCGATGGCTCACAAGAAAGCAGGCGGTTCCTCGCGCAACGGGCGCAACTCGGCGGGCAAGCGCCTCGGCGTCAAGGCGTTCGGCGGTGAGCACGTCGTTCCCGGGAACATCATCGCGCGTCAACGCGGCACGCAATGGCATCCAGGCCTTAATGTCGGCATGGGCACGGATCACACGTTATTCGCGAAGGTCGAAGGTCGTGTCGAGTTCCGCACTAAAGCCAAGGGCCGCGTCTTCGTATCGGTTGTGCCGATGACCGAGGCCGCGGCCGAGTAAAACGGTGGATCAATTTGAGTCCGCCGGGTCCTGTTGAACCGGCGAGCTCATGGCAGGGCTCTTTGGGGGAGACGGGACACCGGCTCCCCTTTGCATTTCTGGCGCGTGCTTACGTTGAGGCGCGCCGTGACCTGGAGCTCGACGATGCTGTACGATTTCGGGACAGACACGCTGTACGAAACCGAAAGCGTGGCGCTGAAGACCGCGCGCCTGGTGCTGCGTCCGCCAGTGCCGGCCGACAGCAAGGCGATCGCCCGCCTCGCCAACGACCGCCGCATCGCCGAAAACCTGCGCCGGTTGCCGCATCCCTATTCGCGCGCGGATGCCGATGCGTTTCTCGACTATCTTGCTCGTGCGCGGCATGAAACCGTGTTCCTGATCGAAACCGAGGGTGCCGCCTGCGGCATGATCGGGCTCGACTTCGGCAATGATGAAGGCCCGGAGATCGGCTACTGGCTCGGCGTCGATCACTGGGGTAATGGCTTTGCCACCGAGGCCGTGCGCGCGGTGATCGACTACGCGTTCGAAGAGCACGTGATCGACGAGTTGTTCGGCGGCGCCCGCGTCACCAATCCGGCGTCGCGCCGCGTGCTCGAGAAGTGCGGATTCCAGTGGACCGGCGTGGGGCTCTATCGTTTCGTTGCGCTGGGTTCATCGACACCAGTCGATCGCTTCAAGCTGAACCGGGGTATCTGGCAATCGCTCAAGGCATGGGGCCAGAGTCATGCGCGAAGGCTTTCGTGAGTTGATGATACGTGAGTGGTGATGCCGTCATCGCCCGCGAAAGCGGGCGATCCAGTAACCCCTGCGCTAGTTTGTCTACAAAACAGTCGACACGGAGTACTGGATCGCCCGGTCAACCCGGGCGATGACAGTCCGAATCTCCCTGCCTACTTCTTCGGACCGGGCACCGCGGGGAACGGTGAGCTTTCCGCCTGCAGGTAGAGCGGCTTGAGTTTCTCGACCAGGGCCTCGCCGAAATAGGCTTGCGGATTGGAGGCCGGCAGATTGCCTTCCGCCTCCAGCCCGGCGATCAACTGCTTGGCCTGATCGAAGGCCTGCTGCAGCGTGACGCCCGGGCGCAGAGCACGATTGAACAGCGCGTCACCGAAGTAGGTCCATTCGCGCTCGTTGGAGCAGCCGAACGATGTCGAGTTCTCGTCGGATGCCGTGAGCACGATCGAATTGTCTGATATCAGGGGCTTGAGAAAAATACCCGAATAGCAAGCCGACACGATGACAATGCGGTTCTTGATGCCTTCGTCGTCAAGCACGCTCGCAACTTCATCCGGCCGCAAGGTGCCGTGGCCGACGTCTTCCATGACCAGGGCAAAGCCGTCGGGCGAACCGTGCGACGTCATGAACAGCAGCAGGATGTCCTCGTCCTTGTTCATGAGCTTGCCGACGTCGTGAACCGCAGTTGCGAAGTTCTGCAGGCTTGCGAGCGGCGCGGCATTGACGAGCGAGAGGTGATTGACCAGCCGCAGCGTGCGACCCTCGATCGGCAGCACCTGACCGAGCGAACCGAGCGCGCCATTCAACTCCTTGAGAAAGACATCCTCGGCGGAAAAGCCGGCAACGCCGATGGTGAAGATGTGGGCGAGGTGGTCGTGTTGCGCAACGATTCGCGAAATCGCCGTGTCCATGAGCGCCGGCTGCGCCAGCGTAACCTGGCTCGCATCGACATGCGCCCGCTGCGAGCGGACCTGCTCGATCGCGGCGGCGCGCTTGGCCTCCCACACGTTGGCCGACGCAAGCTGAAAATCCGGCGGCGCAAATACCGGCAGATGCGGAAAGCCGTAGGTGACAAGGAAGGTCGCCGCAAAATAACCCGTCGTGCGCAGGAGCTTGTTCCAGCGGCCAGCGGCGACGACGCTGCGGAATAGCGCGAAGATCGCACCGAACGTCCAGATCAAATACAGCACGGTGAGCGCGCCGCCAGAGTAGCGCGCTTCGATGCCCCAGACCTTTTCCAGATCGACCGTCGGCAGGTGCGACAGCGCGTAGGGCGTCACGGCGGTGACGAAACCGACGAGCGCTGACAGCGCGAGCGAGGCCGACAACATCGTCGCGCGATAGATCGCGGGCGCAAAGATGACGCCGACGAGCAGCAACGTGGCGCGCCACGCGATCAAGGCATCGAGGCCGTAGATATCGAACTGCGCATTGGTCCCGGCGTTGCCGAGCGCAATGACAAGTTCGACGATGGTGACCAGGACGACCCAGCCGATCAGTGCACCGAGCCCCAGCACGGGCGGCTCGGGCGTGCGGCGCCAGATCGCGGCGCGCAATGCCATGGCGAGCAGCTGCCGAATTCGGGTTAGCGTTGGGCGGATTGTGATTGTCATTTCGGCCGCACCCTTACGCCACGCGGGCTCTCAACTCAATATCATGCGGGCGGCGGATCCATCACGGGTTCAACATGACCGGCCGCCTGCTCCCGCATGAAAATGTAGAGACCGGACGCAATGATGATGGCGGCGCCGCCCAGCGTGTGCCAGGCGGGCACATCGCCGAAACCTATATAGCCGAGGATCACGGCCCAGATGATCATCGAATATTGATAGGGCACGACGACGCTGGCCGGTGCAAGTTTCAGCGAGCGGTTGACGCTGAACAGCGCGACCACGGTGATGCAGCCACCGAGCGCGATCAGCCCGATCTCCCACGATGTCAGCGGCGACCAGCCGAGCGGCAGCACCAGCGCGAGGCCAAGGCAGAACGTGCCCGAAAGCTGCGTCGCGCCGAGCACGATGTCGGGCGTACCGCGGAGCGCGCGCGTCAGGACCATCATGATCGCGAACGCAAAGCTGCCTGCGAGCGCGATCAGCGCCGGCCAGCTCACGGCGCCGGCGCCGGGCTTCAGCGCCAGCAGCACGCCGACGAAGCCGGCCCCGACCGCGGCCCAGCGGCGGAGGTCGACCGGCTCCTTCAGCACGATCGCGGCAATGACGGTGACGAAGATTGGCGACGCGAGATAATAGGTGATCAGGTCGGCAAGCGGCAGGTAAATCGCGGCAAAGAAGAAAGCCGCCACCTCGCTCGACGACAGCACGATGCGCAGCACGTGAAGCCATGGCCGCGGCGTGCGCGGGAACGCGGCGCGCTCGCGCCAGGCGAACGGTGACAACAGGAACAGCGACGCTAGGGCGCGCAGCATCAGGAACTGGCCGACCGGCAAGGTCGCCACCAGCATCTTGCCGAACATGTCGCCAACCGAGAACACGCAGACGCCGAGCAGCATCAAGCCGATGCCGAGCAACGTGGCGCGGCGCTGGTCTGATGGGGTGACGGTGGCTGTGGCGGAGGTCATTGTTGAAGCTGTTGCCACCGAAAGTGAGGCGGGTCCAGCGGGGGGATTTTGTTGGTGTGATGAGCTGAGGAGGTTGCATCGGACCCCGCATTACCTCTCCCATTGGGAGAGGTCGCGCCGAAGGCGCGGGTGAGGGGATCAGCCGCTGGTGAGAAGCCCCCTCACCCGCCGCGCTAAGCCTGTCATCGAGCCGCGCTTTGCGCGGACCCGTTGGCGCGTCGACCTCTCCCCCGTTGGGGAGAGGTAACCAAATCGCCCACGCGACGGTTTACAATGACGCCCACACCAGGTTGCGGGACGCACACCCGTCCTATACCTATGCCCCATGAAATTCCTCGATGAAGCCAAGGTCTACATCCGCTCCGGCGACGGCGGCAATGGCTGCGTCGCGTTCCGGCGCGAGAAGTTCATCGAGTTCGGCGGGCCGAGCGGCGGCAATGGCGGCCGCGGTGGCGACATCATTGTCGAGGCGGTCGACGGCCTCAACACGCTGATCGACTACCGCTACCAGCAGCATTTCAAGGCGCAGAAGGGCGCCCACGGCATGGGCAAGGATTGCCACGGCGCCGGCGGCAAGGACCTCACGCTGAAGGTTCCGGTCGGCACGCAGATCTTCGACGAGGATCGCGAGACGCTGCTGGCCGACCTCACCAAGGTCGGAGAGCGCGTCGTGCTGGCGCAGGGCGGCAATGGCGGCTTCGGCAACGCGCATTTCAAGTCGTCGACCAATCGCGCGCCGCGCAACGCCAATCCCGGACAATCCGGCGAGGAGCGCTGGATCTGGCTGCGGCTGAAACTGATCGCCGATGCCGGCCTCGTCGGATTGCCAAATGCCGGCAAGTCGACCTTCCTTGCCGCGGTCAGCGCGGCGCGACCGAAGATCGCCGACTATCCGTTCACGACGCTGCATCCGCAGCTCGGCGTGGTCGAGATCGACGGCCGCGAATTCGTGCTCGCCGATATTCCCGGCCTGATCGAGGGCGCTCACGAGGGCGCAGGCCTCGGCGACCGCTTCCTTGGCCACATCGAGCGCTGCCGCGTTCTTCTGCATCTCGTCGATGGCACCGGCGAACACGCCGGCAAGGCCTATAAAACGGTGCGCGCCGAAATCGAGGCTTACGATGACGCGCTCGCGGAAAAAGCGGAGATCGTCGCGCTCAACAAGGCCGACGCCTTGTCGGCCGAGGATCTCAAGCAGCAAGTGGCGCGGCTGAAGCGCGCGGCGAAGAAGACACCGCTGGTGATGTCGGCGGTAACACGCGAGGGCGTCGACGAGGTATTGCGCGCGCTGCTCAAGGTGATCGGCGAGGCCGCCCGGACACGCAAGGACGATGCACCGGCTCGCGCGGCGTGGACACCGTAATCTGCAGGATGGGTTGAGCGCAGCGAAACCCATCAGCGGTCACCGACTTGGGCAGTCATGATGGGTTTCGCTGCGCTCAACCCATCCTGCAAACCTGCACGCTTGCCCACGGAGAATGACAGGCTCGCGATGACCGATCTCACCTTCGACACCGACCCAAGTCCCGCCGACATCGCGGTTCTCGAAGATCGCTTGTATGAGTTCAACATGCAGGCGACCGGCCACACCGACGGCCAGCTCTACGGCATCTTCCTGCGCGACGCGAACGGAGCGGTGATCGGCGGCGCCGACGGCTGGACCTGGGGCGCGACCTGTTACGTGCGGCACCTCTACCTGCCGGCGGCGATGCGCGGCCAAGGACTCGGCGCGAAGCTGATGGATTTGATCGAGCGCGAAGCGCTGGCGCGACGCTGCGCCATGATCGTGCTGGAGAGCCACGATTTCCAGGCCCCGGAGTTCTATCGCAAGCGCGGATTTGTCGCGACCGGTTCGGTCGAAGGTTATCCGCGCGGTCATCGCAATTTCACATTCGTGAAGAGACTGAACGCGACGGAACGACCAACCACCAGTGAGGAACACCGATGATCGGCTATGTGACGTTAGGCACCAAGGACATGAAGAAGGCCGCCGCGTTCTACGACAAGATCGCCGCCGAAATGGGCATCAAGCGTTTCATGGAATCCGACACGTTCATCGCTTGGGGCGCGCCGGGCGGCGGTGCCGGGCTCGGCATCACGAAACCGTTTGACGGCAAGCCACAGACCGTCGGCAACGGCGTGATGGTCGCGCTTGCGGCCAAGGACAAGGCGCAGGTCGACCGCATCCACAAGCTGGCGCTGTCGCTCGGCGGCACGGACGAGGGCGCGCCGGGTCCGCGCGGCGAAGGGGGCTTCTACGCGGCTTATTTTCGCGATCTCGACGGCAACAAGCTCAACGCATTTGTGATGGGCTGAGAGACCTCAAGGCATTGCACGCATGACGGCCGGGACATCGCAATCCCGGCCGTTTTGCCGTAACGTCGGCCGACACCAACGTTGCGCGAGTTTACGCCATGACGCCAAAGCCGTTTCGCCTCGAAGTCCCCGACAGCGCGATTGCTGATCTGAAGACCCGCCTTGCGCTGACGCGCTTTCCGGATGCCGCACCCGGCGAACCGTGGGCGTTCGGCGCCAGTGTCGACTATGTGCGCGACCTCGTCGCCTACTGGAAAGACAAGTTCGACTGGCGCGCGGAGGAAGCGGCCCTGAACGCGTTCCCGCAGTTCAAGGTGCCGCTACACGACATCGACGTGCACTATCTGCATGTCCCCGGCAAAGGACCGAACCCCTACCCGCTGCTTTTGCTGCACGGCTGGCCGGGGTCGGTGTTCGAGTTTCTCGATATCATCCCGCGGCTGACCGATCCCGCGAAGTTCGGCGGCGACGCCAAGGATGCATTCACGGTGATCGCGCCGTCGCTGCCGGGCTATGGCCTGTCGTTCAAGCCCGGGCAAAAGCGCTTCATCCTGCAGGACATCACGGCTTGCGTGCATGACCTGATGACGCAGGCGCTCGGCATCACGAAATTTGCCGTGCAGGGCGGCGACTGGGGCGCCGGGATTTCCTCGCTGCTCGGCCACAGCTATCCGAATTCGCTGTGCGGCATTCACATCAACCTGATGTTTGCCGGACGCGATCCCGCAGCGACCCCGACGCCGGAAGAAGCGCGCTTCGGCGAACAGCTCGCGCACTGGCTGAAGGAAGAGACCGGCTATCAGCAGATTCAAGGCACCAAGCCGCAGACGCTGGCGTTCGGGCTGACCAACTCACCAGCTGGACTTGCGGCTTGGATCGCCGAAAAATTCCGCAGCTGGTCGGATTGCGGTGGCGTGCCGGAAAACGCTGTTCCGCGCGACCGCATGCTGGGCAACATCTCGCTCTACTGGTTCACCGGCGCGATCAGCTCGTCGTTCTGGCCGTATTACGGCCGGCTGCACACGCCGTGGCCGGTGTCGCCGAAGAGCCCGATCACGGTGCCGACCGGCTACGCGGCGTTCCCGAAGGAGATTTTAAGTCCGCCGCGCTCGCTGGCGCAGAAGGCCTACACCGATATCCGGCGCTGGACCGAGATGACGAAGGGCGGCCACTTCGCGGCGATGGAGCAACCCGACGCGCTGGCCCATGAGATCCGCGAGTTCTTCCGGCCGCTGAGATAACGCATCGCGGCGGCATCGTCGCTACGAAACGGTCGCTTCGACCGCGCTCGACGTGACGGCAGCGCCGACGCGCCGGTTGCCGCGCCAGACCCGCCACGCGATCGCCGGGCTGAGCAAGGCCGGCGGCGGGCTCATCAGGTTCGCCACCTTCAGGAACGCCGTGGCGAGCGTCGCATCTTTGCGCGCCGCGAGATGCAGCTTGCCGACATACCAGTTGATGAAACGAACCATCGCCGGCCGCGGCCCCTCGATGCGAGGATGGCGCAGATCGTTGCCGACAGCGATATCCCACGGGATATCGACGATCTTCGCCGCCGCTTTGAAGAAGCGGGTGCTGAGATTTCCGTGCCCGCATTCAGAACCTCGCGCAGCGTCACCGCCTCCTGCGCGGCGACCGTCATGCCCTGACCGTAAACCGGATTGAAGCTGCAAATCGCATCGCCGAACACGAGATAGCCCTGCGGAAACCGAACGAGCTTCTCGTAACGACGGCGCAGGCTCGAGACGTAGCGATAGCGGATGTAGTCGGTGAGCGGTTCGGCTTTGGCGACGACATCGTGGATCTCTCTCGTCGGCAACGTCGCCAGGTAGGCGAGGAATTCCGCATCGCTTGCCGGCGCATCGTCGCCGAGGAAGCCACCGACACTGACGGTCCAGGTATCGTTTTCCAGCGCCAGGATGACGCCGTTGCGCCAGTTCGGCGCGCTGCCGGCGATTACGATGCCGAGTTTGCCGCCGAGTTCACCCGGCTTGCGGCGATAGGTGCGTGTCATGTAGCCGATGCCGATCTCGACCTTCTCGTCGGCGGGCCGCTGGTAGCCGAGTTCCTCGAGCCAGGTGGGGCTTGCCGAGCCGCGTCCTGATGCGTCGACCACCAGATCGGCATCGATCGTTTCTTCATCCTTGCCGTCGATGTGGACGCGGACGCCGTTGACGCGATCGCGGGAAGCGCCGGTCACGAGGCCCTGCACCGCGCAATTCTCGATCGCGCGCACATTCGCAAGCTTCAGCACGCGGCGACGGACGTGACCTTCGAGCACTGGACGGCTGGCGAGCAGGCCGATCAACTCGCTCTTGCCTTGCGCCAGCGCCACGTTGTGGCCCAGCCACATGACGTCGTTGGCGATATCGCCGAGCAGACCGCCGCTCTCGGTCACCACCTCATTGCTGTAGCCGGGAAAGAATTCCTCAAGCACAGCGCGGCCGCGCGCCAGCAAACCGTGGGTGTGCCGGCCCTGCGGCACACCCTTGCGCGGTACGTCACCAACTGGAAACGCGTCGCGCTCGATGATGGTGACAGTGGTAAAGAAATCCGATAGCGCGCGGGCGGCCAATAGCCCACCCATGCTGGCGCCGATGACAATGGCGTGTTCGCCAATCCGCTTCATGATGCTACCCCTTCCGATGGACTGATGGCTGGTACGGAGCCGCTGCGCCGATTGTTTCGGGAATGCGCACCCCGGTTCATCACAAAAACTTCAGGGTTGCGTCATTCGTCCGTGGGAGAGCGCACGGAGAGGGTCCGGGATAGGTCGCCGGCAGCGGTTGCAAGTGATTGAAATAATGCGAAGAATAGACTTCATGGCGCCAAGCCGGACTGGTCCTGGGATCACGCGTGCAACATCGTTTTGAAATCTTCCTGATCCTGCTGGCGGTGCTCGCCGGCGCGGCGCTGCTGGCGCGGCGGCTGAACGTCGCACCGGCGGTGATGCTGCTGATGACCGGCATCGGCCTTGCTCTCGTGCCCGGCCTGCCCCGGCTCGAGCTTGAGCCCGAGATCGTGTTGCTGATCGTGCTGCCGCCGCTGATTTATTCGGCGAGCGTCGCGATGAGCTGGCGCGAATTCAAGCTGAACCTGCGCCCGATCGCGCTGCTCGCGATCGGCTGCGTGATCTTCACCGCGGCCGCAGTCGCAACAGCGATGCATTATTTCAGCGGCCTGCCGTGGAACCTGGGCTTCCTTCTGGGCGCCATTGTCGCCCCACCCGATGCGGTCGCCCCGCTCGCGATCGCACGCCGCTTGAGACTGCCGCGGCGGGTGCTGGTGGTGCTGGAAGGCGAAGGCCTCGTCAACGACGCCACCGCGCTGATCATGTATCGTTTTGCAATCGCCGCGATCGCGACCGGCATGTTCTCGCTGCGCGTGGCGACCAGCGAGTTCGCGCTGATCCTTGCCGGCGAGATCGCCTACGGCCTGTTCATTGGCTGGGCCAGCCTGCTGCTTCGCAAGCGCGCCCGCGATCCGCAGGTCGAGATTACGCTGTCTCTGATTACGCCTTACGTCGCCTTCTGGCTGCCGCAACATCTCGGCGGTTCGGGCGTGCTCGCGACTGTGGTCTGCGGCCTCTACATCTCCTGGAACGGCCCGCTGCTGATCTCGGCCGCGACGCGACTGCAGGGGATCTTTTTCTGGGGCTTGATCATCTACCTGATCGAGGGCCTGCTGTTTCTGCTGACCGGTGCCCAGCTCAGGCCGCTGATCGAGCGGTCGAAGGATTTCGAGCTATCGCGCATCCTGATCGCGACCCTGATCGTCTCGGCGACCATCGTGGCGGCGCGGTTTGTGTGGGTGTTTGCCCGACTCTATCTCGGCTGGCTGGCGTGTGTCGTGCTGCAGTTTCTGCGCATCCCGATCCCGCTGCCGCCCCTGCCGCCATGGCGCTACACTTTCGTGATCGCCTTCACCGGCGTCCGCGGCGCGGTCTCGCTTGCGGCTGCGCTGGCGTTGCCGCTGACGGTCGCGTCGGGCGATGCTTTCCCCTACCGCGACATCATGCTGTTCGTCGCGTTCGGCGTCATCCTGATAACGCTGGTCGGTCTTGGGCTAACGTTGCCTTTCGTTGTGACGGCGCTCGGCATTTCCAATGTCGGCCGCGAGGAACATCGCGAGGAATACGAGGCCGAGATCGCAGCGCGGCGCGGCCTGCTGGCGGCGACACGCGCCTCGATCGACGAGATGGCGAAGACCCGGCAGCTGCCCGACGACATCGTCGATATTTTGTGCGCACGGCACATGGCGCGATCGAGCCAGGTGCCCGGCGGCGAGAACGGCGACAAGGCCACCATGACCGAGGAGAGCGCGCGGCTGGTCCGCGAACTGATCGCGGACGAACGAAACTATATTCACCGGCTGCTGCGCGAGGGGCAGATCACCGACGAGGCGCGCCGCCGCATCGAACGCGATCTCGATCTCGAAGAGGCGGTGCTGAGCAATCTTGGCTACGACTGAGACGCGGCTCTTTCGGCATGCGATAGTAGCTCAACGAACAAAGAGAAATTGGGAGGAGCCGTGCAGCGAATTGTCCTTGCAGCTTTGATCGGCATGCTGGTCGGCAGCATCAGTGCCGAGGCCGAAACATACCCGTCGCGGCCGATCACCATCATCGTGCCGTTTGCGGCGGGCGGGCCGACCGATACCATTGGCCGCATCCTGGCGCAGCACATGACCGGAACGCTCGGCCAAGCGGTGGTGATCGAGAATGTCACCGGCGCCGCCGGCAGCATCGCGGTCGGCCGCGTCGCGCGCTCGGAGCCGGATGGCTACACGGTGAGCATCGGCCATGTTGGCACCCACGTCATCAATGGCGCAATCTACAAGCTGCAGTACGATCTCGTCGCCGACCTCCCGCCGATCGCACTGGTCGCCAGCAATCCGCAATTGATCGTCAGCAAGAAAGCCATTCCCGCCGATGACCTCAAGGGCTTCATCGGCTGGCTCAAGGCCAATCCCGACAAGGCAACGGAAGGCCACGCCGGTGTCGGCAGTCCGTCGCAGGTCGCGGGCGTGTACTTCCAGAACCAGACCGGCACGCGCTTTCAGTTTGTGCCATATCGCGGCTCGGGCCCGATCATGCAGGACATGATGGCCGGCCAGATCGACTTCACCTTCGACCAGGCCGCGAACTCGCTGCCGCAGGTGCGCGGCGGGACCATCAAGGCTTATGCCGTCACCGCGCCGAGGCGGCTCGCCGCGGCGCCGGAGATTCCAACGGTCGACGAAGCCGGCCTGCCCGAATTCTACATCTCGGTCTGGCACGGGCTGTGGGTGCCGAAGGGCACGCCGCCCGAGGCCATCGACAAACTGGTCGGCGCGGTGAGAGCCGCGCTCGCGGACGACAAGGTCAGCGCGCGGCTGCGCGAACTCGGCCAGGACATCCCGCCGCCGGATCAGCAGACGCCGCAGGCACTCGGCGCGATGCAAAAGGCCGAGATCGCGAAATGGTGGCCGCTGATCAAGGCGGCCGACATCAAGGTCGAGTGAAGCAGAGCTTTTGATTGAACATGATCTTTTCGGAAAACCGGTCCCCACCCCCGATCAAGTCGAGGGCATGCTTTTCCGGATCATGCTCTACCGCCCGCGGCGGCGGGCTGCGTCGACGCGCTTGATCAGGTCGTCGATCACCGGGCTGGTGGCGAACGGGATGAACCGCGTCGGCGCGCAGAACGTCACCTTGTCGCCGAAGCTCGTCGGCTGCCGCAGCGACAGCGTCACCTGCGGCGGGTTCATCATTTGCGCGTAGCTGATGTTGGTGATGTCGGCGAGCAAGATATGCGATCCTGCTGTGAGCCGTTCTTCACCAGCAAGCGCATCGCCGACGTCAAACACCTGATCGACGAGATTGAAAACCATCTTCTTCATGATGGCGTAGCCGACCGCCATCATGATGATAGGCATGATGAAGAACATCGGCTGCGGCGATTGTCCGCTGCTCCATGCTATGGCCGTTGGGCCGATCATGAACAGCGCGAGGAAGCCAAACCAGAAGATCGGAAATACGCGCTTGTAAAAAAAAGTCATGCGCGACGAGATCTGCGTCACGTCAATAGGCCTCAGATTCCTGATTGAGCATGATCTGCTCGGAAAACCGGTCTCCACTTTTCCGGATCATGCTCTACTCGGCCGCGGTCTTGCTGCCAGTGCCGAACCGCTGCTCGATGTAGTCGATGCACCATGGTCTTGAACTCGGCCGCAATGGTCGGGCCGCGCAGCGTCTTGAATTTCTTGCCGTCGACGAACACCGGCGCGGCCGGCGTCTCGCCGGTGCCCGGCAGCGAGATGCCGATGTCGGCGTGCTTGGATTCGCCGGGGCCGTTGACGATGCAGCCCATGACGGCGACGTTGAGATTTTCCACGCCCGGATACTGCGTCTTCCACGCCGGCATCTGGTCGCGAATAAAGCCCTGGATGTCGCCGGCGAGTTCCTGGAACACGGTCGAGGTGGTGCGGCCGCAGCCGGGGCACGCCGCAACCAGCGGCACGAAGGTGCGGAAGCCCATGGTCTGCAGGATTTCCTGGCCGACCTGTACTTCCTTGGTGCGGTCACCGCCGGGCTCCGGCGTCAGCGAGATGCGGATGGTATCGCCGATGCCTTGCTGCAAGAGCACGCTGAGCGCCGCTGACGACGCGACGATGCCCTTCGAGCCCATGCCGGCTTCGGTGAGGCCAAGATGGATGGCGTAATCGGAACGCGCGGCGAGTTCGCGATAAACCGCGATCAGGTCCTGCACGGCAGAGACCTTCGCCGACAAAATGATCTTGTCACGGCCAAGCCCGATCTCTTCGGCGCGCGCAGCCGACAACAGCGCCGACTGCACCATGGCTTCGCGCGTGACGGCGCGCGCATCCTTCGGCTTCGGCGCGGACGCGTTCTCTTCCATCAGCCTGGTCAAAAGCTCCTGGTCGAGCGAACCCCAGTTGGCGCCGATGCGCACGGTCTTGTTGTGCTTGATCGCCATCTCGACGATCGACGAGAACTGCGTGTCGCGCTTGTCCTTGAAGCCGACATTGCCGGGATTGATGCGATACTTCGCGAGCGCTTCCGCGCAGGCCGGATGATCGGCAAGCAGCTTGTGGCCGATGTAATGGAAGTCGCCGATCAGCGGCACCTTCACGCCGCGCTTGTCGAGGCCGTCGCGGATGTGCGGCACGGCGGCGGCGGCCTCGTCGCGATCGACGGTGATGCGCACGAGCTCGGAGCCGGCGCGCCACAGCGCTGCGACCTGCTCGACCGTCCCCTTCACATCGGCGGTGTCGGTGTTGGTCATCGACTGCACGACGATCGGCGCCCCGCCGCCGACCGGGACATTGCCGACCACCACTTGAACGCTTTTGCGGCGCGGCGCAGGGCCTGCCACGTCGACATCAAAGGCGGTCGCATCCATCAACTTGTTCATGGGCAAAATCCAATTTTCTTGGAAGAATTGGGGGCTTTTGGGTTTTGGCAGGCGGTTCGGTCGGCTGCGCGTCTCAAAATTGGATATCAGGTCTATATGGCAATCTTCAATGACGTTTGGTTCACAGCAGAGTCGCGTGCGCGACCAGCGGTGACGCGCAACTCATTGGAATGACATACATAATCGAGAGTTTTTACCGAGTTTTGCGGAGCTTGGTTAATTTTTATCCGGATATAATTAGCGGCCGATGGCGGTGGCCGTTCATCCCGGTGTCAGTCCTTTGGCCGTGATGACGCGCGCCGCTTCGTCCGACTTCAGGAACTCGACAAACCGTTTCGCAAGATCGGCCTGTGCCGCGGTCGCCATGATGCCGATCGAGAATTGCGTGGCGCCACCAAGCTCGGCGGGCAGCGGACCGACGAGTTCGACGCCCTGTACCGCGATCAGTTCGGAAATCTGCTGGGCCGCGATGTCGGCTTCGCCGCGCGCGACAAACGCGGCCGCCGGTGAGCCGAGCTTCGCCTTCGCCTTGATGTCTTGCGTGATGCCGAGCTTGTCGAGCGCTGCCTTCGAAAATCGTGCCGCTGAGGCCTCCGGGCGAGTACGCCACCGCGTTTGCATCGAGCAAGACGCGCTTCACGGCCTCGGCCGAGGAGATATCCGGCTTCGCCACGCCAGCCCGCACCACAAGGCCGACTTCGGCGCGCGCAAGGTCGACGCGAACGCCGGCAATCCTGCCCTCCTTGATCAGGCTGTCGATGTTGGGCGCATTCGCAATCAGGACGTCGGCGGCCTCGCCGTCACGCACGCGCGCCACCAGCTTGCCGGAAGGTGCGATAGAGAGCTCCACCTTCGTTCCGCTCGCCTGCTCGAAACGCGGCGCGAGCTCGAGCAGGCTGGTGCGCAGCGCCTGGGTGCAGAGGACCTTGAGCGGCGCTTGCTGAGCAAGCGCAGGCGCGATCGCGACCAGCGACATGACAAGAGCAAGCAGCGCCGCGCGGACCTTGGCCATCGAGGTCTCCCGGAAGCTACTTCACCGCGTCGGCGCCCGCCTTTGCGACCTGGCCATCCTGTGGCTGCGTGCCGCCGGAGGTGCCGATCGCACCAATCAGCTTGCCATCGACGATGATCGGCAAACCGCCTTCGGACCAGTTCGACCCCGCAAGCGACAGCACGCTCAAATCGTTCTGCTGCGCGACACGATCGGCGAACGATTTGGTCGTCCGCCGGAACAAGGCGGAGGTCCGCGCCCGATCCTGCGCGATCTGGGCCGATGCGTATTGGGTATTGTCCATCCGCTCGAAATAAACCAGCGCGCCCGACGGTTCGACGATGGCGACCGCGTAGAACCAGTTGTTCTTCTTCGCTTCCGCGACGGCTGCGGCTGCGGCCGCCCTCGCCTGCTCGACCGAGATCGGCGTGCCATAGGGCGGCTGCGGGGCCGCTGCTTGCGGTTGTTGTGCCGCGGACGGGCCGCAAAGCAGCCACAGGGCGCACATCAATGAAAGCGGCAGACTGAGATAGCGCATGATGATCTTCCCGGCGTGATGTTCTGCTGCCCCGCGCCGAGGATAGATGGAAAGCCGCACGCGCGCTCTCGTCCTATTTGTCGAGCGGCGTTGCGGGAATAATTTGCGCGAGAGGGCGAGAAACCGGGCGCGCCCAACGAACTGGGGTGTGCACTCACAAACGTGATGCCCGCTGCTGAGCGTTAAGCAGAGATGGATTCAAACTTGGGATGTCGGCTCGTGACCCTGGGCGATCTCAAGTTCAACGCGCACGCACTTCCGTCAGCAATATTGTCCTTCTTGCGCGTGCGCTGCGGGGAGCTTCGTTCAAGCTTCGGGCAAAACCCTCCGAGAAACAACTCATAAGCACGCGTGGCCCGGTCACGATTCTTGACTGTGCCAAACCCGATCTTGATGTAGTGTTGCAGCCAACAAGCAAACAAGCGGGCAGTCAAACCCCCAGGGCATCAACTCAGGGAGGGCATAGCATGACAGCGCCAGCAAGCAGTCAGCCGACGACACGGCGGCGATTTCTCAAGCTCGCGGCCACAGGCACCGCAGCGGCGCTGGCCCGGCCGCTGCCGGCGGGCGCCGCAGAGAAGACCATCACAATCCTGCACGAAAGCTCGTTCATCAAGCCGTTCGACGACTATGTGATGAACACGCTAGCTCCGGCCTATGAGAAAGAAACCGGCGTCAAGATCAACTATGAGGTGACCAGCGTCGGCAGCCTGCCGACACGGATCAGCACGATTGTCGAAACTGGGTCGGGCGCCGACATTACGATGAACGGTCTGCTCCAGGTGATCCAGTTTGGTGACAAATATCTCGACGTTGGTGACCTGGCCGAGGACATCGGCAAGGCGCAGGGCGGATGGTACGACGCTGGTCGGGAGGCCGTTCTGGTGGAAGGCAAATGGAAGGCAATTCCCTTCAGCAATATCGGCCAATTGATGAACTGGCGCACCGACTGGTTCGCCGAGGTCGGTGTCAAGACGTTCCCGGAGACCTGGGACGAACTCTACGAGGTCGGCAAGAAGCTGAAAGCCAAGGACCATCCATTCGGCTTCGAGCTTGGCCACGGCTTCGGCGACAACCACGGCTGGCTCTACCCCCTGCTGTGGTCTTATGGCGGCGCCGAGGTGGCACCCGACGGCAAGACCGTGGTCATCGATTCCGACGAGACTGCGCGCGCCGTGGATTTCTGCCGCAAGCTCTTCAAGGACACGATGCTCGACGATGTGCTTGGCTGGACCGACGTGAGCAACAACAAGGCATGGATGGCGGAACAGATTTCCTGCACCAACAATGCCGAGAGCATCTTGTGGTTCGCCAAGCACGAGTTTCCCGAAATCGGCAAGATGACTGACCAGGCGATGAACCCGGCGGGGCCGAAGGGGCGCTTCCACCTGCTCAACTCGATCAGTCATTCGATCTTCAGCTTCTCGCCGGTCCGCGAGGAGGCACGCGCGTTCATGCGCTGGCTGATGGCGCCGAAGCAGTTAGGCGGCTGGTACGCGATCGCCGACTCCTATTACCAGCCGTTGCTGCACGGCTACGACAATGCGCCGATGTGGAGCGTCGAGCCGCGCAATCTGCCCTTCCGCGATGCGCTTGCAAGCGCCCATCTGCCGGGTTGGCCCGCTCCGGCGAGCCGGCAAATGGCCGAAAGCGTGGCCAAATACGTGGTCGTCGACATGTTTGCCAAGGCCTGCGGCGGTACATCGACCAAGGAGGTCATCAGGGACGCCGAGGCCCAGCTGAAGGGCATCTATCGCGCGGCCTGACACATGACGATCGCCTCCGAGCGTCTGCCTCTGCTTGCCCACGCGGCGCGCCGGCGCGCGCCACTCGCGGTGCTGCTCGACCGCGAAAGCGTCTTCAGCTGGTTGATGATGGCCCTGCCGCTCGCCTTCCTGGCGGCGCTCGTCGGCTATCCGTTCTTCTACGGCATCCTCTTGAGCCTCGAGGATCGGCCGGTCGCACACGTCGGCACCTTTGTCGGGCTGAAGAATTTCGTTACCGACCTGCATGATGCGATCTTCTGGCGGGTGACGATCAACACGTTCGTCTATACCGGCGTCGCGACGTTTCTCAAGATGGTCGGCGGCCTCGGCCTGGCGCTGGCCATGAACCAGCACTTCCGCATGAAGAACCTGGTGCGGGCGCTGCTGCTCCTGCCGTTCATCATTCCAACCGTGCTGAGTACCGTCGCATGGCTGTGGATGCTCGATCCGGCCTTTAGCGTCGTCAACCGGCTATTGGTAGCGCTGGGCTGGCCCAAGCCAGGCCCGTCGTGGCTCGGCAATCCGACGCTGGCGATGGTCTCGATCATTATCATCAACACGTGGCGCGGGCTGCCCTTCTATGGAATCACTTTGCTTGCCGGACTTCAGACGGTGCCCTCCGAACTCTACGACGCAGCCGCCATTGATGGTGCCGGCGGATGGCAGCGCTTCCGCTTCATCACCTTACCGCTGCTGCGGCCGATCATTCTGATCGTCACCTTGTTCTCGGTCATCTTCACGTTCGCCGACTTCCAGCTCGTCTACGTATTGACCCACGGCGGGCCGCAGAACGCAACGCAGCTGTTTGCGACTTACGCGTTCGATCTCGCGATGGGCGCAGGTCAGCTGGGGCTCGGGGCCTCGGTGGCGCTGGCGATGCTGCCGGCGCTCGCATTGCTGATCGTGGCTCTGACTATCTACCTGCGGAGCGAGTGATGGTAAGCGGCGGCGGACGCATCGAACAGGCCGTCCGGGTGTGGCTGCCGGTCGGCTTCTTTCTCGTGGTGGCGCTGTTTCCATTCTACTGGATGGCGATCACGTCGATCAAGCCGAACGCCGAGCTCTACAACAGGAACGTAATGCCGCTGATCGTGCATGCGCCGACGCTCAAGCACTATGTCGACCTTCTGACCAAGTCGAGCTTCCTGATATGGACGTGGAACACGATGCTGGTGGCCGTGGTGGCGACGGCGATCTCGCTGATCCTCGGCACTATGCTCGCCTATCCGCTGGCTCGCATGCGCTTTGCCGGCGCGTCGCTGATCGCGATGACCATCGCGGCGATCTACCTCGTGCCGCAGCCCCTGCTATTCATCCCGCTCGCCGACGTCATCAACCGGCTCAACCTCGGCAACACACTTACCTCGGTTATCCTGACTTACCCGACCATGCTGGTGCCGTTCTGCGCCTGGCTGCTGCTCGGCTATTTCAAGACCGTTCCGAAGGAGCTCGAGGAAGCGGCCCGCATCGACGGCGCCAGCCGGCTCCAGACAATGTGGAAGATCTTCTTGCCGCTCTGCACGCCGGGGTTCATCTCCGCCGGCATCTTCGCCTTCACGCTCTCGCAGAATGAATTTCTCTACGCCTTGATTTTTCTGACCAAGACCTCGGTGCGCACCGTGCCGGTCGGCGTCATCTCCGAGCTGATCCGCGGTGACGTGTTCTACTGGGGCCAGCTGATGGCGGGCGCGCTGCTCGGGTCGATCCCGGTCGCGTTGATCTACTCATTTTTCGTCGAGCACTACGTCGCCGGGCTCACCGCCGGTTCAGTCAAGGGATGAATGGGCGGAGCGAATGTGGACATGGCGTTTACGAGTTGGCGCTCAATACGCCCCGAACCGTCGGAGCACGTTGCGCGTGATCTGCTCGATGAAGGGATCGCGCGCGGCAAGGCCATGCGCCCATTCAGTGGTGCCGCCGTTGAAGACTTCGCCTTTGCCACGGGTGAATGACGCCATCACCGCATGGCCGCGCAGGATGCGGTCCTCGGCCGCGGCGCCCTCCTCGCCAAATACCTCGCGCGCGATGATCGGCAGGTTTTCCGGCGGGATCAGCATCGGATAGCCGCCGGACAAATCCTCGCCGAACGCGGTCGGCGCTAGCGCGATGATGTCCAGATTTTTTGGCACGCCGAGCTCAGGCACTGCTCGCGGGCGGCCGTCGCGATCGAAGGTGAAGCGGCAGCCGTCGTTCTCGTAGCCGAGGAACGGGATTTCGCCGCCGATGACGTCGCCATAGAACAGGTCGCTGCCTTCGAGCGCCCAGTGCCGTTCGTTGTAGACGGTGTAGCCAGCCGCGCCGCGCGCGACGCAACCGCCGAGGCGATGGTAGCCGCCGAACAGGAAGGTCAGGCCGGTGATCCCGGCTTCCGGCCGCGCAAAGGTCTTGTGCGACCACAGATGCGTTGCCGCTTGCGGCTCAAGCTTTGCGCGCGGGTCGTTCGCAAAGCCGTGCCACTTGTGGCAGATGAAAGTCTTGCCGTCGTTCTCGAAGCGCACTTTCCAGAACGCGGTGTTGCCGGAAAAGATCGCGAACCTGCCGCCGCGGTCGACGAAGGTTTCGACCTGATCGCGTTGTTTCGCGGACCAGTACTCGCTGTGGCCGACGACAATAAGCACCCCGTAGGCATCGAGCAGGTTCGGTTCGGCGTCGAGATCAAAATCCGTAAAATAATCCAGCGCGAGATTTTCCGCGTCCGCCCAGCGGACGAAGGCATGCTCCCACTTGTTGAGGAAGCCGGCGGAGCGGTCGTAAGGCGACGCGCCGGGCATCCGCTCGACAAACGGCTTTTCGCGGAAGTTTCGTTTGCGCGAGGTGACGAGACGCGGGACGTTGTCGGGCGCGGCAACAATCGCCGGCGCGAACGGACGCTGCGTCGACAGCACGCCGATGCCGCCATCCATCGCCTCGGTCAGTTTCTTCTGGCGGCTCATCAGGCCAGCGACGTCGCAATAGGCGTTGGCGCCGCCAAAATAGTTGTAGGCGTGATAGGTGTTGGTCGCGAGCACAAACGCGGCCTTTGCACGCGGCTTGGTCCTGGCGGGCTTCACGCACACGAAGTGATGCGCGCCCTCGCCCGCAGCGTCGGTCAGCACGATGTCGTAATAGCCGCTGCGCCAGTCCGCACCGATCACGATCTCGGCCGCGGCCGGCCAGTTGCAGCCGTCGCGATCGGCATGATCGGGGATGGCGTGATCGCCTGCGGTGATGCTTTGGCGCAGCACGACGTGACGTTCAGCACCGACGCGCGCAACCTCGAGCGTGCACGGATTTTTTGCAGCGCTGGCGTGCAGGGTGATGGTGTCGCCGGGGTAGGCGGAGAGACGATCGGTGTAGCAATGGGGCATTGGCGTTTTTCTCCCTCTCCCCGCTTCAGCGGGGAGAGGGTCGGGGTGAGGGGCCGCTATCCGCGCAATTCTGACTCGATGGTCAGAAGAACGCCATCAGTGTTTGAGAGCACGTCGTTGTTCCAAAACCGCAACACACGGTATCCAAGACCTCGCAGATATTTATCGCGAACTTCATCCCGTGCCGACTCAGCATGTGCCCGCCGTCAACCTCAACGACAACTTTCTTCTCTCGGCAAACGAAGTCACATGTATAGTGACCGAGAGGCTGCCGACGAACAAATTTGTGTCCACCAAGCTGACGACTTCGCAGCTTGCTCCAAAGCTTCTTCTCCGCGTCTGTTTGATTGACGCGGAGCCTCCGAGATGTCGTCGACGTTTTTGGGTTTGGTCCGCGCACTGCCTTGCCCCTCACCCGGATCGCTTGCGCGATCCGACCTCTCCCCGCATTGCGGGGAGAGGTTAGCGCGTCGCCGTCGCCGAGCAAGAACAACTCAACTTCTGCGATTCACCAGCGCGAGGCCCGCGACCACCAGCACGGCCGCGACGGCAAAACCCGCCGACAGCGGCTCGTTCAGCACGTAGTGGCCGGCGGCGACGCCGAACAGCGGTGTGATGAAGGTGAAGGCGGAGAGCTTGCTCGCGGCATAACTCTTCATCAGCACGTACCAGATCAGGAAGGTGCAGCCGACCACCCAAATGGTCTGGTAGGCGAAGGCGGCGAGCGGCACTGCGGTCGGCCAGTGCGTCATGCGTTCGCCGGCGAGCCACGCGAACAGGAACAGCAGCGGCGCCGACACCGCGAGCTGATAGACCATCGCCTTTTCCGCCGGCGCTTTTGCCAGCCGCGTCGCCTTGAACACCAGCGTGGTCGCTGCCCAGGCGATCGCGCCGCCGATCAGCATGACATCGCCGATCATCACACGCGCATCGACGTCGGCCTGCGGAATGCCGATCGCCGCGATCACGCCGGCGAACGACAGCGCCATGCCGGCCCATTGCATCGAGCCAAGCTTCTCGCCGAGCAGCGCGTTGGCGCCGAGCGCGACGAAGAACGGCGTGGTGTAGAGGAAGACGATCGCGCGCGAAGCAGTCGTGAACGTCAGCCCGATATTGATAAAAACGAATTCGAGCGCGAACAGCGAACCCAGCACGATGCCCGCTTTAAGCGTGCCGTCGCGCTTGAACACCTCGAGCCCGCGGATCCGCACGCCGATCAGCACCACCACCAGCGCGCCGACGGAGCGGATTGCCGCCTGCAGCAGCGGCGGAAAATCCGGCAGCGCCAGCTTCACCGAAACCTGGTTGAAGCCCCAGGACAGACAGCAGCAGCAGCATGATCGCGACCGCTGCAGCGGACAGCGGGCGTGAGGCTGGTGGTGCGAGGGAGACTTCGGTGACGGAGGCCATTTTTCTTGTTCTCCCTCTCCCCGCTTCAGCGGGGAGAGGGTTGGGGTGAGGGGCTGCTATCCGCGCAATTTTGCCTGTATGGCGAGCAACACGCCATTCATGTTTGACAACACCTCGTTATTCCAGAAGCGCAACACGCGATACCCCTCAGCGACAAGAAACTCATCGCGAACCTTGTCGCGTGCTGATTCTGCATGCTGCCCGCCATCGACTTCGATAACAATCTGCCTCTCTCGGCAAATGTACTGACCGACCGGTCCTTGCCGAACAAACTTGTGTCCATCGGGCCGCCGACCGCGCAGCTTGCTCCAAAGCATCCTCTCCGCGTCAGTCTGATTGATGCGGAGCTTCCGAGATGTCGTCGACGCCTTCGCGTTCGGCCCACGCATTGCCATGCCCCTCACCCGCCGCGCTTCGCGCGTCGACCTCTCCCCGCGCAGCGGGGAGAGGTTAGAGAACACTCACCCCTTCGCACAATGCGCGCAGGTGCCGGTGATTTCGACCACGGTGAATTTCGGCGCAAAGCCGTCGTGGCGCGCGCCGTCGATCAGGGGCTGCGCCAGCGATGCTGCGGGAATTTCGCCGACCGCGCCGCAGTGATCGCAGATCAGGAACGCAACGGTCGCGCGTTCCTCGTGATTGTGCGCGCAGGCAAGGAACGCGTTGCGGCTGACGATGCGGTGCACGAGGCCCTGCTCGATCAGGAAGTCGAGCGCACGATAGACCGTGATCGGCGCGGGACGCGCGTGACCGCGCGCGAGCAGCTCGATCACATCGTAGGCGCCGAGCGGGCGATGGCTCGACAGCAGCGCCTGAAGCACCTGGCGGCGGATCGGCGTGAAGCGTTCGCCGCGGTTGCGGCAAACAAGCTCCGCATGCGCGATCGCATCCGCCGCGCAGCGCGCGTGGTCATGATCAGGCTCCGGGAAGGCGTGGGCCGGGTGTGCCATCGTCCGCAATCTCTATCACCGAATTGCCCGGGCTGCGCGTCTCACGATCAAGTGTCTGATTTCGCGCCTCTATTGCGGCATTTCGCACGACTTGCTGCGCAAATGTTGTGCTTTGCGAGATATTTGTATTGCGACGCAACATATAACTGCCATCTGAGTTCCCTATAGCGCCGACTCGCGCGGCTCGACTCAGCAGGGGAACTCGGTTCGTTGGCAAAGCTTCGCTCCTATCTCGACGGTCTTGCGATCTGGACCGGCGCCGCGCCGCGCGCGGTGCCGCCGCGCAAGATCAATCTGGCGCTGCAGGGCGGCGGCGCGCACGGCGCGTTCAGCTGGGGCGTCGCCGACCAGTTGCTCGCCGACGAGCGCATCGCGATCGCCGGACTCTCCGGCACCTCGGCCGGCGCACTCAATGCCGTGATGATCGCCGACGGACTTGCGCGCGGCGGCCGCGACGAGGCGCGCAAGCGGCTCGCGGAATTCTGGCGCGCGGCGTCGACCGGCGGCAACCTGCCGGCAGTACAGCGCGCGGTGACGGACCGGCTGTTCTCGATCCTGCCGTTTGCCAGCGCGTCGCTGCACGATTGGTTCGAGACCATGGCGCGCTATTTCTCGCCCTATGATCTCAACCCGCTCAACATCAACCCACTGAAGGATCTGATCGAGCGCTTCGTCGACTTCAAGGCGGTGCGCGAGAGCAAGCTGCCGCTGTTCGTCGCCGCGACCAACGTTCATACCGGCCGCCTCAAGATCTTTTCGCGCGAGACGATCAACGCCGATGCGGTGATGGCCTCGGCGGCGCTGCCGTTCCTGTTCCAGGCGGTCGAGATCGACAAGGTGCCGTACTGGGACGGCGGCTACCTCAGCAACCCGCCGATTTTTCCGTTCCTGCGCGCCACGGAAGCCGACGACGTCGTCGTGGTGCAGATCAACCCGATATTGCGCACGACGACGCCGAAATCGTCGGTCGAGATCGTCAACCGCCTGAACGAGATCACCTTCAACTCGGCACTGCACACCGAACTGCGCACGCTGAACAGCGTCAACCGCCTGATCGACGATGGCCATTTGCCGAACGGCTTTGGCAAGGGCGCGTTCCGCCGGCTGCACATCCACCGTATCGATCTCGGCTCGCTCGCGACGCGGCTGTCGGCATCGAGCAAGCTGAAAACCGACTACGAGTTCTTCGACCTGTTGCGCCGCGCGGGAAACCGCGCCGCACGGCGGTTTCTCGACGCCCACTTCGACGATCTCGGCGTGCGCTCGACGATCGACGTCGAGGCCGAAGCGGGCGTGGAGTGGGGGTGAGGAAGAACGAGAGGTGAGACCAGTTGGCGAACCCTCACTTGACAATACTACGGCATTTCTCCTCATCCTGAGGAGCGCTGCATAGGCGAGCGAAGCGACGCCGTCCTTCGGACGGCAACGGCGCGTCTCGAAGGATGTGGCCCATGAATTGCGGCGCCTATCTTTATATCGTTCGATGCGTTGACAAGAGCCTCTACACAGGGACAACGCGCGACACTTTGGAAATCAGAGTTGCTCAGCACAATGCCGGGACGTTCGGTGGGTACACGTCGACGCGACGACCGGTCACTCTCGCCTATTCTGAATGGTTCGCTAACATCACAGATGCGATTGCAGCCGAACGAAAGCTGAAGAAGTGGACGCGCGCGAAAAAAGAGGCGTTCATCCGCGGCGACTTAGAGAAGTTGCACGAGTTGGCGCAACGTCGGGGGCCTCATCCTTCGAGACGCCCGCAGTCACGCAAGAGCGCGCCTGCGGGCTCCTCAGGATGAGGATAGATGGCGGCGCACTCTGGATCGCCCGGTCAAGCCGGGCGATGACAGTTACGATGGAGCGCTGCGCTACAACACCACCGCCTCCGCGCCGTCCATCACGTAACGGGCGTAGCGGAAATCCATGATGCTCGCGACGTGGCCGGCGCTGAAGTCGATCAGCACGAAATAGCCTGGCTTGGCCGATGCATCGGCTGGATCGATCACCATGGCCGCCGGGCGTCCCTCGACCAGGCCGGGCACGAGGTGCCAGTCGTTTGACGCGGCATAGCGACTGATATAGGTGCCGACATCGGCGGTGCCGGAGCGCCGGAAGCGGCTTACCACTTCGAGCCTGACGTCCTCGGCCAGCAGATTGCGAAAGCCGTCGACGTCGCGGGCGTTGAAGCGATCGACATAGGCCGAGAGCAACGCGCGCTCGCGCGCGCCGAGTTGCGGCAGCACCTTCTCCTCCGGCTCGGCGGCGAGTTCGCGCAGCCGGGCGCGGCCGCGATGCAGCGCGGCCTTGATGCCCGGCACCGTCATTGCCGTGATCTGTTCGATCTGATCGAGCGAATAGCCGAGCACGTCCATCAAAATGACGCTGGAGCGCTGCGCCGCCGGCAGCCGCATGAAGGAGTGCAGGGTGGCGGCGACGATCTCGCGGTCCTCGACCGGGTTGACGCTGTCGGCCATCATGTCCGGATCCCCTTCGCCGAGATGACTGTTGGCACGCGCTCTCGCGCGCAAGAGATCGAGCGCAGCGTTGTGCGCGATGCGGAACAACCAGCCCTCGGGATTCCTGATCGGGGCGCCGGCGCCGAACGCCTCGATCGCCTTGAGCAGCGCGTCCTGCAGGACATCCTCGCCGTCGATCACCGACCCGGTCATTCGCGCGCAATAACGATGCAGCTTTGGCCTGAGTTGTTCCAGCAGGCGATCGAACTCGTCTCGTGCTGAAGTGCCTGTTGTAGAAGAACTCGCAGCGTCGATCATCTCTTCTCCAGCATGCGGTAATCGCCGATCACCTGAGCCGCGCTCGCGACCGGCGGTTCGAGCGCCCGTTCTCCGGCCGTGCCAGAGAACTTGCGGAATGAGTTCCAGCACCTGCAGCGGGTTCACCGTACCCTCGAGCTCGACAAAATGCGCAAAACTGTCGTCGGCCATCCGCAATACCAGGTAGCGCACGCCGTCGGGCTTCGTCTCGCGCAGCTCCTGGAACACTGCTTCGATCAGGCGCTGGTTTTCGTCAGCATGGTCGGGCTTTGCCTTGTAGCGGATCAGCCGTCGGTTCATGTCGTCCTCCTGTTCGCCGGCCCCGGTGATTCCGGCGCTCAATGACCTTGACGTTCGCGCGGGCGAAAAGGATTCGGTCCTGGACGGGCCGGTGGGGCTTCCGCCGGCGCTTTTTTCGTGCCTGTCCTGCACGACCGGCCGGTACCCCCGGGCCGTCGCTGCACTGCGGAACCATGCGTCCTGCGCAGACATCACTTGCGTCAAAAGCGCATTTTCAAATTCGTAAGCAAGCTTATCGTATTGTCGGATTCGAGGCTTATTTCGAGGGAAATGCAGGTGCCGCTGAGTTTTCCGGAGCACAATTTCATCTTCACGCTGGCCGAACTGCAGCGTGTGGTGCGCTCCTATGCTGAACAAAAGGTTTCGCGCTTCGGCATAACCCGCGCGCAGTGGGCTGCGCTCGCCAAGCTCGAGAAGAGCGAGGGCCAGACCCAGGCCACGCTCGCCAAGGCGATGGACATGCAGCCGATCACGCTGAAGCGGCTGATCGATCCGCTGTGCGCCAAGGACCTGATCGTGCGGCGCGGCGACAAGGACGACCGCCGCGCCTACCGCCTGTACCTGAAGCCGGCCGGCCGCGCGCTGGTCGCGAAGCTGAAATCGCTGCGCAGCGAGATCAACCAGCAGGCGCTGATCCATTTGAAGCCGGCGGATGCGCAGCGCCTGGTCGAGCAGCTCAACGCCATCAAGGAAAACGTTCGCTCCGCGCAAACCACGGAAAGCGTCGACAAAAACGAGAAGAAGAAGGAACGGCGCTATGGCTGAGCCGGTGCTCAAATTCCCCGGCGGCCCATCGGGCAAGGCGCGGGAGACGGCAAAATCGCTGAAAGTACGGCTGCTGGCGCGCCGCCGCCTGTTGCTGTTGATCGTGCTGCCGGCGATCGTCGCAGTCGCAGGACTCGCGTTCTACCTGACTGGCGGCCGTTACGTGACGACCGACAACGCCTATGTCGGCGCGCAAAAGGTCCTGATCACGCCGAGCGTGTCCGGCACGATCAAGCGTGCGATGGTGCGCGAAGGCCAGCATGTCAACGCGGGCGACGAACTGTTCGAGATCGATCCGGAATCCTACCGCCTCGCCCTGCAGCAGGCGCAGTCCCGGGTCGACAGCACCAAGACCGACTACGCCAACCTGCGGACCAATGATCGCGCGATGTCGCGGATGATCGAGCTCGCCAGCAAGACCGCCGAGCTGAAGCGGCTCGACGTCGAGCGCAAGTCGACCCTGATGGCGAACCGCACCGGGTCCCAGTTCGATCTCGACGGCTCGAACGGGGCCTATGTGGTGGCACAGACCCAGGTCGAGCAGATGATGCAGCAGCAGCAGGGCATCCGTAACCAGCTGCTCGGCGATCCCGACCTGCCGCTGGAAAAATTCCCGCCCTATCTGCAGGCCACGGCGGCGCTGGAGCAGGCGCAGAACGACCTCAAGAACACGCTGCTGCGCGCGCCGATCGCCGGCATCGCGACGCAAGTCGACAACATCCAGCTCGGCCGCTACGTCACCTCGGGCACGCCGGTGTTCAGCGTGATCGACGACACGCACCCGTGGGTCGACGCCAATCCCAAGGAAACCGACTTCACCTATGTGACGATCGGCCAGCGCGTCGAGATCGTCGTCGACAGCTACCCGAACCAGGTGTTCAAGGGCACGGTCTCATCGCTGAGCCCCGGCACCGGTGCGCAGTTCGCGATCCTGCCGCCGCAGAACGCCAGCGGCAACTGGGTCAAGGTGGTGCAGCGAGTGCCGCTACGCGTCACCTTCGACGGCAACCAGGACACCCGCAACCTGCGCGCCGGCATGAGCGCCAATGTGTGGATCGACACCAGGCGCGGCCGCTCGCTCGCCGGCCTGCTTGGGCTGAGCGCACCGGCGCAGGAAAACGTACAGTGAGGGGGAGCGCTCCACGCCTCCTTTCCTCCCCCGTGAAACGGGGGAGGGGGACTGCCCGAAGGGCGGTGGAGGGGGCGCCCGGTGCGCTGCTCCTCGCTTCTACCAATAACGCTGAATCAAGAATGCCCCCACCACCATGCGGAGTTTATCATCGGGCCGGCCTTCGGCCGGACCCGTTGGCATGGTCCCCCTCCCCCGCTCCGCTTCGCTCCGCAGGGGAGGATGCGCAAGCCGCTGCGCGCCGAGCCGCCTCATGAGCACGGTCGTCACCTCAGGGCCCACGCAGCAATCGATCGCGCGGCCCGCCGGCCTGAAGCGCGCGCTGCTGACATCATGCGTGATGTGCGCGGCGATCCTGCAGACGCTCGATTCCACCATTGCCAATGTCTCGCTGCCCTACATGCAGGGCTCGCTGTCGGCTTCCCTCGACCAGATCAACTGGGTGCTGACCTCTTACATCGTCGCCGCTGCCATCATGACCGCGCCGGTCGGCTGGCTGGCGCAACGCTTCGGCCGCAAGCGGCTGCTCATTCTTTGCACCAGCGGATTCACGCTCGCCTCGCTGCTCTGCGCCACCGCGCAGGACATCGAGCAGATGGTGGTGGCCCGCCTGCTGCAGGGCGTGTTCGGTGCGGCGCTGATGCCGCTCGCGCAATCGATGATGATCGACCTGTTCGCCGGCTACGAACTGCCGAAGGCGCAGACCATCTTCGGCATGGGCGTGATGGTCGGGCCGATCATGGGACCGACGCTCGGCGCCTGGCTGACCGACACTTACTCCTGGCACTGGGTGTTCCTGATCAACCTGCCGTTCGGGCTGTTCTCTGCGCTCGGCATCCTGTTCCTGATGGACGAAACGCCGGCGAACGACAGCCTGAAGTTCGACTGGTTCGGTTTCCTGGCACTGGCCGTCGGCATCGGCGCCCTGCAACTCGCGCTCGACCGCGGCGAGCAGGTCGGCTGGTATGAATCGAACGAGATCATCATCGAGACCATCGTCGCGGTGGTCGGCATCTACTATTTCCTGGCGCACTCGTTCACGACGTCGAACCCGCTGATCCGCTTCGAGCTGTTCAAGGACCGCAACTACGCCTCGGCCTGTGTCTTCATGGTGGTGATGTCGACGGTGATGATGTCGACCATGGCGCTGGTGTCGCCGTTCCTGCAGCAGGTCTCCGGCTATCCCGTGCTGTCGGCCGGCCTCGTGCTGGCGTCGCGCGGCTGCGGCACCTTCATCGCGATGATGGCGGTGCGCCAGGCGATGCGCTATTTCGAGGCGCGCAGCGTGCTGATGCTGGGCCTTGCGATGTCCGCCTCGACCTTCTGGTTCATGAGCGGCTTCACCAACGATACCTCGTCGGCCGAAATCTTCCTCAACGGCGTGTACCAGGGCTTCGCCTTCGGCATGGTGTTCGTCTCGATCAACACCGTCGCTTTCCTGACGCTGCCGAACCACCTGCGTACCTACGGCTCGTCGTTCCAGACGCTGGTCCGCAATATCTCGGCCTCGTTCGGCATCTCGATCGTGATCTCTCAGCTGACCGAGAACGCGGCGCGCAACCACGCCGAGCTCATCAATCACATCAATCCGTTCAACGACGCGCTGAAGATGCCCGACGTGGCGCGGTTGATGGACCTGTCAACCGAGGCAGGGCGAGCGCTCACCGAGCAGGTGGTCAACCTGCAGTCGCTGATCATGTCGTACGGCAACGACTTCTTTCTGGTGATGCTGTTCACGCTGTTGTCGCTGCCGGTGGCGTTCGTGATCGGCCCGACCAAGGCGACGTTCCGGCAGAAGACGATGCGGCCCGAGGACGAAGTCGAGATGGCGTCGGAGTAATTTTTTGCGCGCGATCCGGCACAGCCGATCGAACGTTCCCGCACAGTTCTGCGACTAACCAGGGCGCCGTGCGCATCGGGGCGCGCGATCGGGACAGCAACTCCGCAACAGAATGCCGACAACCGAGAAGGTTTCCACCGGTGGTCTCGCCGCCGCCATCGCGCTCGGTCTCGCGATTGCGCTGGTGTGGGCCATTGCGCTCGCGACGCTGTCGGACCTCTCCGGCAGCGACGCGGCGGGCAATGGGCTCGCCCAGGCGTTCGGCGCGATCGAACTGTTCGTGCTGTGGGCGCTGCTCGCCATCCTGACCATCATCGCCGCGGTCAATGGCGCGATGCCTCCGGTCGCGAAGCTCGCGGCATTGATCCTGGTGCCGGCGACCGGCGTCGCCGCCTTCGTGGCGCAGAACCTGTTGGCCAAGCCTGAGATCACGCCCTATCTCTGGCCGCTGGTGGTGCCGGCTGTCACCCCGCCGCTGGTGATCATCTTCAGCCTGTGGTCGCTGATCCCGGACCTGCGGCGCGTGGTGCCGGCCAGTCTTGCGACCGGTGTTTTCATTGCAGGGCTCGCCGGCGTCTGCATCGCGCTTGGCCCGATGATCCAGGCGCGCAAAGTCGCGGTCGCGAAGCTCGAAGCCGAGCGCGAAAAGGTCGAGGCCGCCTATGCGAGCCTGCCGGCGGACGCCGCATTGTGGGATCTCGCGCCTTTCCTCGGCACGCCCGACTCGACGCGCGAGAGCGAAGTGCTCGATCGCATCATGAAACATGCGGCGCGGCAGAGTGAGGCCGAACAGATGCTTGATCGCGGCAATTTTCCGTTGCGCTATCTCGGCCGCATCGATCTCGAGCCGACGCCGCGGTTGTGCGACAAGGCGCGCGACATGCTGCGGCGTCAAGCGGCATCGCTCGTGGTCAGGGATGCGAATCCGAAGCCTTATACCGACATCGTGCAGCCGCTCGAAGAGGCGCTGGCGGCGATGCGCTGGATGGTCGGATACAATTGCGCCTGCGATCAGGAATCGATGGCGTGGGAGCAGATGGCGAACGGCTACAGCAATACCAGTCTCGACATCCATGAGCTGAAGGAGCTGCGCGACCCCAAGGCGCTTGGCCGCGAGCTGCGCGAGGATCCGGACAGATTCTCGATGCTGACGCCGAACTCACATCTGAAGGGCTGGCTGAAATTCACCGACGACAGGGATTTACAAACCGCGGCGCTGGCCGGCGCACGCAAGCTCGATCATCGCACCACTGACGCGATCGAGATGCTCAACGCCGATGAATACACGGCATGGCGGGCGCTCGAATACCTGCCCGAGCTCGATCTCGACGCGACGCCAACGCTGTGCGCGGCGGCGCTGGCGCAGGTGCATCGCGAGCTCAAGGATATCTACCGGCCGACGGCGGACGACCCGCTGCCCTACCGCGAGATGCTGGAACGGATGGGCACCGGCGAGCCGCTGCCGGCGCTGATCTGGCTGGCGCGACATGGCTGCGCGCCGACCGCCGAACTGAGCGAAGCCGAGCAGCTGGTGCGGACCTATCAGGACTCGCCGGAGCGCGCCGCGATGCTGGCGACGCTCGGGCAGTTGCTGAGGAGGTAATAGCGGACGCGACCTATCCTCCCCCGCGAAGCGGGGGAGGGGGACCGCCCGCAAGGGCGGTGGTGGGGGCGGCCGCACCCGACATCATCTCGTCTGCCATCCGAACAATTGAATCGGCCACGCTATCAGCCTGCAGCAAATCCTTGGCATGAATATGCACCACGGTTATCCCGCGCTCCCGAAGCCAAGCATCGCGTCGAAAGTCGCGCTCGGGTCGGTCGCCCATATCGTGGCTCACACCGTCGATCTCGACCGCGAGCCGCGCCCTGGCGCAATAAAAATCCAGAACGTACGGGCCAACTGGGTGCTGACGGCGGAATGTGGCCTTGCCCGGCGCACGTTCGCGCAAGCGCAGCCAAAGTCGCGCTTCAGGAGGCGACATTGACCGACGAAGTCGTCGCGCATGTTTGAACGTTTTCCGCGACGCTCTCATGCGGCCAGCCCCCTCCACCATGCTTCGCATGGTCCCCTCCCCCGCTTCGCGGGGGAGGAAATTAGAGTGCGTGGCCGATCTCGGGGACCAATCGAAACGCTAAAATCAACTGCTCAAGAGCCACTAAATATCGAAGAACACCGTCTCGCGGTCGCCCTGGATCTGGAAATCAATCTTGTAGACCGGGCCCGCCCCGCCGGGTTGGCGTTTCGCGATCAGGGTGTCGCGGCGCTCCGCCGGCACGAGCTTCAGGACCGGATCGCTGGCGTTGGCCGCCGCCTCGTCGCCGAAATAGATGCGCGAATAAAGGTGCGAGAGGATGCCGCGCAGATGAATCGCGACCACGATGTGCGGCGCCTGCATCGCGCCGTTCGGCCCCGCCACCGGTCCGGGCTTGATGGTGTCGATCGTGAAGCGGCCCTCCGTGTCGGTCTCGACGCGGCCAAACCCCTTGAACGAGGAATTGGTGGCGCGGCCGTCGCGCGGATGGGCGTAGCGGCCCTGACCGTCGGCCTGCCAGGTTTCCAGCAGCACGCCGTCGAGCGGCTTGCCGGCGCCATCGACCATCTGGCCTTCAATGCGGATGCGCTCGCCCGCAGTGTCCGGCGTCACCGTGTTGTTGGTGACGAGCTGCTTCCAGTCATATTGCGTCTTGCCCTTTTCATTGGGCGTCAGGGCGGGCGCGCCGAACGGACCGATCGTTTGTGACGGAGTGATGCCGGGCATCAGAGTCTCTTGTTTGCGCATGTCCTTTGGACAAAGATTCGGGAAAACCGGTATCCACTTTTCCGGGACATGCGCTAGTGCTTGTCCTCATCGAGCGGCGTCGCGTTACGGCCGCGCAATACGATGTCGAAGCGATAGGCCAGCGCCCATTCCGGCACGGTGTGCTCGAGGTCGAACTTGCAGATCATCCGCCCGCGCGATTCCTCCGGCGCCGAGTTGAAGATCGGATCCTGGAAGAACAGGGGATCGCCGGGGAAATAGAGCTGCGTCACCAGGCGCGACATGAACGACGGGCCGAACAGCGACAGATGAATGTGCGCGGGCCGCCACGCGTTGTGATGGTTCATCCACGGATAGGCGCCGGGCTTCACGGTGACGAACTTGTAGGTGCCCTTGGCATCGGTCGCGACGCGGCCGCAGCCGGTGAAATTCGGATCGAGCGGCGCGGGGTGCTGGTCGTTGACGTGGGTGTAGCGGCCGCAGGAATTGGCCTGCCAGATCTCGACCAGCGTGTCGGGGACGCCGCGGCCGTCCTCGTCCATGACCGTGCCGTGGACAATGATGCGCTCGCCAAGCGGTTCGCCCTTGTGCTGGCGGGTGAGATCGGAGTTGGTGTCCTGCATGTCGTTGTGACCGTAGACCGGGCCGGTCAGCTCCGACAGCGTGTGCGGCATCAGCACCAGCGCATGCTTTGGCGCACGCAAGACCGTGCTCTTGTATTCAGGATAGAGCAGCGGCGGGTTCGCTTCCTTGCTCTTGACCGGATAGACCAGCGACATGGTGAGATCTCCTCAACCGCTCGTCCCCGCGGATGCGGGGACCCAGACTTTGCCAGACAGTGAATGCTCGTTTCCACCGCTCTGGATTCCCGCTTTCGCGGGAATGAGCGGAAATGAACGAGCAGCCTTAGTTCACCTTCTCGATCGCGACCGCAACGCCCTGGCCGACGCCGACGCACATGGTGGCGAGCGCAAGCTTGCCGCCGCCCTCCTCGCAAGCCGTGCAGCGCGGTCATCGCGATGCGCGCGCCGCTCATGCCCAACGGATGGCCGAGCGCGATCGCACCGCCATGCGGATTGACGAAGTCGGCATCTTCCTTGACGCCGAGCTGGCGCAGCACAGCAATGCCCTGCGAGGCAAAGGCTTCATTGAGCTCGATCAAATCGAAGTCGGAAATCTTGATGCCGAGCCGTTCCATCAGCTTGCGCGTCGCCGGCACCGGGCCGATGCCCATGATGCGCGGCGGCACCGCGCCCGAGGCAAGGCCGAGGATCTTGCCGCGCGGGGTCAGGCCGTACTTCTTCACGGCCGCCTCCGAGGCGATGATCATGGCGGCGGCGCCGTCATTGACGCCAGACGAGTTGCCGGCCGTGACGGTGCCGGGATTGCGGAACGCCGGCTTCAGCTTGGCGAGGCCATCCAGCGTGGTCTCGGGCCGCGGATGCTCATCCTTGTCGACGACCACCGGACCGGCCTTGCCGCCGGGCACGGTGACCGGCGTGATCTCCTTGGCGAAATAGCCCGAGGCCATCGCCTTGCCGGCACGCTGCTGCGAGCGGATCGCGAACGCGTCCTGGTCGGCGCGCGAAATCTGGAAATCCTGCGCGACGTTCTCGCCGGTCTCGCCCATCGCCTCGACGCCGTACTGCTGCTTCATCAGCGGATTGACGAAGCGCCAGCCGATCGTGGTGTCATACATCTCGGCCGAGCGCGAGAACGCTTCGTTCGCCTTGCCCATCACGAACGGCGCGCGGGTCATCAACTCCACGCCGCCGGCGATGCCGAACTGGATTTCGCCAGAGCGAATGCCGCGCGCGATGGAGCCGACCGCGTCAAGCCCCGAGGCGCACAGCCGGTTCACGGTCTGCGCCGGCACCGAATCCGGATAGCCTGCCAGCAGCACCGCCATGCGCGCGACGTTGCGATTGTCCTCGCCGGCCTGGTTGGCGCAGCCGAACACGACTTCGTCGAGCTCGGCGAGATCGAGTTTTGGATTGCGATCCTTCAGCGCCTTCAGCGGCACGGCGGCGAGATCGTCGGTGCGCACCTTGGCAAGCGATCCGCCGAAGCGGCCGATCGGGGTCCGCACTGCATCACAGATATAAACGTCGGCCATCGCGCTGATCCTCCCAAGGTCCGGAACATTTGAGCCCGCCGATTTTGGCGAAGGGCCGCCGGACAGTTATGACCTATAATTGTTCCTTCGGCGTTTTGTAGGATTGGATGCCGCCGAGGTCAAATGACGGCTCAATCTTGCCGGCGCGGCCGGCGCCGGACAGCCATGCGCCCGCCATAGAGTCGCGCCAAACGGCTCTCGAACGCGCATTGCCGGTCGCGCCCAATAGTGATTTGATTGGCAACCATTGTTTTGCGCATGTCCCTCCGGGACACGCGCTGAGCCGGGGACCATCATGAGATTATTCCACACCCTTGGGCTGGCCGTCGCGGCAGCCGTGCTGCGTCGTTCATCCCGCGTCGGCCCAGTCGCCGGGAATGGCGATTCCGCTCAACCAGGACGAAGCCAAGTCGCCGGAGCAGATCGAGAAGCAGAGGCAGATCGATGCCGACTACAAGGCGACGCTGAAGAAGATCCCCGACGCGAAAGCGAACGATCCGTGGGGCAACATGCGCAGTGCCGACACCGGCGCCCCAGCCAAGCCGACCCAGCTCAAGCCGAAAACGACGGCGCCGAAGAAGACCAGCAACGCCGGGAATTAGGCGGCGCTCGCAACGGACATAACGGACGCAGGTGGGGACAAGCGGCGCGCTGCCGGAACTCGTTCCGTAGGAACGGGCCGTGAACTTTGCTAGCGTCGCGGCCCACCATGACCATCCCAAAACCCATCCTCCGCGAGCCTGACGACGAGCCCGCACCGGCGGCGCTGCCGCAGGCGAAAGTGGCTGACGAAGCGCTGCGCATCACGCCGATGATGGAGCAGTACCTCGAGATCAAGGCTGCCAATCCCGGGCTCTTGCTGTTCTACCGGATGGGCGACTTCTACGAGCTGTTCTTCGAGGATGCCGAGGTCGCATCGCAAGCGCTCGGGATCGTGCTGACCAAGCGCGGCAAGCACGCCGGCGCCGACATCCCGATGTGCGGCGTGCCGGTGGAGCGGGCCGAGGATTACCTGCACCGGCTGATCGCGCTCGGCCATCGCGTCGCGGTGTGCGAGCAGACCGAGGATCCGGCGGAAGCGAAGAAGCGCGGCGCGAAAAGCGTGGTGCGGCGCGAGGTGATCCGCCTCGTCACGCCGGGCACGCTGACCGAAGACACCCTGCTCGATGCCCGCGCCAACAATTACCTGCTCGCGATCGCGCGCGCCCGCGCCTCATCGGGCACCGACCGCATCGGCCTTGCCTGGATCGACATGTCGACCTCGGAGTTCTTCGTCAGCGAATGCGCGGCGAGCGAATTGCCGGCGACGCTCGCGCGTATCAACGCAAGCGAAGTGATCGTTCCTGACACGCTCTACAACGATGACGGCTTCCGCAATGTCATCACCGATCTCGCCGCCGTCACGCCGGTGACGCGCGACGTATTCGACAGCGCCACCGCCGAGCGCAGGCTGTGCGATTATTTTGCCGTGGCGACCTCGGACGGATTCGGCACGCTGTCGCGGCTGGAAGCAACCGCGGCGGCGGCCTGCGTCACCTATGTCGAGCGGACACAAGTCGGCAAAAGGCCGCCGCTGGCGCCGCCGGCCCGCGAAGCGGCCGGCACCACGATGTCGATCGACCAGGCAACCCGCGCCAATCTCGAATTGACGCGAACGCTGTCGGGCGAGCGGCGCGGCTCGCTGCTGTCGGCGATGGACGAGACGGTAACCGCGGCGGGCTCGCGGCTGCTGGCCCAGCACATCGCCGCGCCTTTGACCGACATCGCAGCGATCCGCGGCCGGCTCGATGCGGTCGAGGCGTTTGTCGACGACACACCTGCGCGCGACGCGATGCGCACCTTGCTGCGCGGCGCGCCCGATATGGCGCGTGCGCTGGCGCGGCTTGCGGTCGGCCGCGGCGGCCCCCGCGATCTCGCTGCGCTGCGCGACGGTATCGTTGCGGCAGACGCTGCGCTGGCGCGCCTTGGCACGATGGCGGAACCGCCTGTCGATGTGCGCACTTACGCCGACGCGCTGCGGCGACCGCCGCGTGCGCTCGCGCAGGAACTTTCGCGTGCGCTCGACGACGAGCTGCCGCTGTTCAAGCGCGACGGCGGCTTTGTCCGCGCGGGCTACGAGCCGGCGCTCGACGAGGCGCGCGGCTTACGCGACGAATCACGGCGCGTGGTGGCGGCCATGCAGCAGCGCTACGCTGATCTCGCCGGCGTGAAAGCCTTAAAAATCAGGCACAACAATGTGCTCGGCTATTTCGTCGAGGTCACCGCGCAGCACGGCGACAAGTTGCTGTCGGCGCCGCTCAACGCCACCTTCATTCACCGCCAGACGCTCGCTGGCCAGGTTCGCTTCACGACGTCCGAGCTCGGCGAAATCGAAGCCAAGATCGCCAACGCCGGCGACCGTGCGCTGAAGCTGGAGCTCGAGATTTTCGAGAAACTTCAGGCTGAAGTGATCGAAGCCTCGGACGACCTGCACGCCGCGGCGCGCGCGTTCGCTGCGCTCGATGTTTCGACCGCACTCGCCAAGCTCGCGCTCGACCATGGTTATGTCAGGCCCGCGATCGACGACTCGCTGGAATTTTCGATCGAAGGCGGCCGTCACCCGGTGGTCGAACAGGCGCTGAAACGATCAGGCCAACCGTTCATTGCCAATAGCTGCGATCTGTCGCCGCGATCCGGCGAAACCTCCGGGCAAATCTGGATCGTCACCGGTCCCA
Source organism: uncultured Alphaproteobacteria bacterium (assembly GCA_963763485.1). Lineage (GTDB taxonomy): Bacteria > Pseudomonadota > Alphaproteobacteria > Rhizobiales > Xanthobacteraceae > CAWCKS01. Next base: position 585,359 of record CAVXOW010000008.1, read on the forward strand.
ACATGGCCGGCAAATCGACCTTCCTGCGCCAGAACGCGCTGATCGCGCTGATGGCGCAGGCCGGCAGCTTCGTGCCGGCGACGCGCGCCCGGCTCGGCGTCGTCGACCGGTTGTTCTCGCGGGTCGGCGCGGCCGACGATCTCGCGCGCGGGCGTTCGACCTTCATGGTGGAGATGGTCGAGACTGCAGCGATCCTGAACCAGGCAGGAGAGCGCGCACTCGTAATCCTCGACGAGATCGGTCGCGGAACCGCAACGTTCGATGGCCTTTCGATCGCCTGGGCCGCGATCGAGCATTTGCATGAGAGCAACCGCTGCCGGGCGTTGTTCGCCACGCACTATCACGAGCTCACGGCATTGGCGGCAAGATTGCCGCGGCTGTTCAACGCCACGGTGCGGGTCAAGGAGTGGCAGGGCGACGTCGTGTTCCTGCACGAAGTCATGCCGGGTTCGGCCGACCGCTCCTACGGCATCCAGGTGGCACGGCTCGCGGGGCTGCCGAGCACCGTGATTGCGCGCGCGAAAGCGGTGCTGGCCAAGCTCGAAGCGCAGGACCGTGGCGCGACCGCAAAGGCGCTGGTCGAGGACCTCCCGCTGTTCGCAACGCCCTCGCGCGCTTCAGCCGAGCCCGAACAGGAGACCAACGAAGAGCGGCTGAAACGCGCGTTTGAGCGGGTCAATCCCGACGATCTGTCACCGCGCGAGGCATTGGAGGCGCTGTACCGGCTGAAGGCGGTGCTCGACGAGGGAAAGTGAACGGTTTGCGCGCCACCACTTGAAGGCGGCGCATTGGCTTGCCCATCCTCCCCCGCACTCTTGTGCGGGGGAGGGGGACCGTGCGCAGCATGGTGGTGGGGGCATGCTGAGGTTCGAATAATCGAGAGCGCGCGTGTTACCCCGCGCCCCCTCCACCGCCCTTCGGGCGGTCCCCCTCCCCCGCTTCGCTGCGCTACGCAGGGGAGGACGAAATCCCAGCGCGCACAACCGCCCCGGACCGTGACTCCGCCGTCGCGGTGAGCTATTCCGGTTGACCAATGAACATCGCCGTCCAGACCCCAGCGCCCGAGCACCTGTTCGATATCGATCGCCTCCGCGGCGAGATCGACGCATTGGCCGGAAAGAATGCCGGCCGCGACGATACATTTCGCACCGCGCTGTCGCAGCTGTTGAAGACCGAACTCGCGAACGGCCGCGAGGTGGCCCAGGCGCAGCTCTTGAAGGACCGTCACGGCCGGCGCTGCGCCGAGCGGCTGTGCTCGATGCACGACGACATCATCGGGCTGCTGTTCGAGGCGGCGACCAAGCATCTCTACAAGAGCCTGGTACCGTCCGACTCCGAGCGCATGGCGATCGTTGCGACCGGTGGCTACGGCCGCGGCCTGATGGCGCCGGAATCCGACATCGATCTGTTGTTCCTGCTGCCGTACAAGCAGACCGCCTGGGGCGAATCCGTCGCCGAAGCCATTCTCTATTGCCTGTGGGACATGGGGCTGAAGGTCGGACACGCCACGCGCTCGATCGACGAGTTGATCCGCCAGGCGCGCGCCGACATGACGATCCGCACCGCGGTGCTGGAGACGCGCTTCCTGGTCGGCGACAAGGCGCTGCATGACGAACTGGTCACGCGCTTCGACAAGAACATCGTCTCGGGGACGGCGTCCGAGTTCGTCACGGCCAAACTTGCCGAGCGCGAGGAACGTCATCGCCGCGCCGGCCAGTCGCGCTACCTGGTCGAGCCCAATGTCAAGGAGGGCAAGGGCGGCTTGCGCGACCTGCACACGCTGTACTGGATCGCGAAGTATGTGTACCGGGTGCGCGACACCGACGAGCTGGTGAAGCGCGGCGTGTTCGATTCGCAGGAATACCGCACGTTCCGCCGCTGCGAGGATTTCCTGTGGTCGGTCCGCTGCAACATGCACTTCTTCACCAACCGCGCCGAAGAGCGGCTGTCGTTCGACATCCAGCGCGAGATCGCGGTGCGGCTCGGCTACACCCAGCATCCCGGCATGCAGGACGTCGAGCGCTTCATGAAGCACTACTTCCTGGTGGCGAAGGACGTCGGCGACCTCACCGCGATCCTGTGCGCCAAGCTCGAGGACCAGCAGGCGAAGCCCGCGCCAGTGCTGAGCCGGATGATGGCGCGGCTGCGGCCGCAGGCCTCGCGGCGGCTGCGCGACAGCGACGACTTCATCGTCGACTATAACCGCATCAACCTCGCCGTGCCCGACGTGTTCGAGCACGACCCGGTCAATCTGATCCGCATTTTCCGCCTCGCGCAGAAGCACAACCTCGCATTCCATCCCGACGCGATGCGTTCGGCAAAGCAGTCGCTCGGGCTGATCACGCAGCAGCTGCGCGACGACGAGGAAGCGAACCGCCTGTTCGTGGAGATCCTGACCTCCGACAATGCCGAGATCGTGCTTCGCCGCATGAACGAAACCGGCGTGCTCGGCCGCTTCATTCCGCCGTTCGGCAAAATCGTGTCGATGATGCAGTTCAACATGTATCATCACTACACGGTCGACGAGCACCTGTTGCGCTGCATCGGCAACCTGCAGGAGATCGAGCGCGGCAGCAACGACGAGCTGGTGCTGGCGAGCGACCTCGTGCGCAAGATCCAGCCCGAGCATCGCAAGGTGCTCTATGTCGCGACCTTCCTGCATGACATCGCCAAGGGCCGGCCCGAAGATCACTCGATCGCCGGCGCCAAGGTGGCGCGACGGCTGTGCCCGCGGCTCGGCTTCAGCGCCGCCGAAACCGAGCTGATCGCGTGGCTGATCGAGGAACACCTGACGATGTCGACGGTGGCGCAATCGCGCGACCTGTCGGACCGCCGCACCATCGAGAATTTCGCCGCCGTGGTGCAGTCGCTCGAGCAACTGAAGCTGCTGACCATCCTGACCACTGCCGACATCCGCGGCGTCGGCCCGGGCGTCTGGAACGGCTGGAAAGCGCAGCTGCTGCGCTCGCTCTACTACGAGACCGAGCCGGCGCTGACCGGCGGCTTCTCCGAGGTCAATCGCGGCGCGCGCATCGCAGCGGCGCAGGCGGAATTCCGCGCCAACTTCAAGGAATGGCCGGAGGAGCAGGTCAACGGCTACATCGCCCGCCACTATCCGGCCTACTGGCTGAAGGTGGATCTCGCGCGGAAAATGCGCCACGCGCGATTCATCAAGTCGAACGCAGAGGCCGGCCACAAGCTCGCGGTCAACGTCGGCTTCGACGAGGCGCGCGGCGTCACCGAGCTGACCATCCTCGCGCCTGACCATCCCTGGCTGCTGTCGATCATCGCCGGCGCCTGCGCTTCGGCCGGCGCCAACATCGTCGATGCGCAGATCTACACCACGACCGACGGGCTCGCGCTCGACACCATCTCGATCTCGCGCGAATACGACCGCGACGAGGACGAAGGCCGGCGCGCCACCCGCATCGGCGAGACCATCGAGCAGGCGCTGGAGGGCAAGGTACGGTTGCCCGACGTGGTGGCGAAGCGCGCCAACCGCTCGCGCTCGCGTCCCTTCACGGTCGAGCCCGAGGTCGCCATCAACAATCAATGGTCGGAGCGCTACACCGTGATCGAGGTCTCCGGTCTCGACCGGCCCGGCCTGCTGTACCAGCTCACCACCACGATCTCGAAGCTCAACCTCAACATCGCCTCGGCGCATGTCGCGACCTTCGGCGAACGCGCCCGCGACGTGTTCTACGTCACGGATCTGCTGGGCGCGCAGATCGCGGCGCCGACCCGGCAGGCCGCGATCAAGCGCGCGCTGATCCATCTTTTGGCGCAGACCGAAGAGATCGCCGCCTGATCATTTGAGCATGATCTATTCGGAAAACCGGAACCCGCCTCCCGATCAAGTCGAGGGCATGCTTTTCCGGATCATGCTCTGACCGACCGTTACGCCGTTACCGGGTTAACGCTCTCTGCGAGTGGGGCTTTATGCCCGTTTTGCCGCCTTGCCTTGGCTGTCGGGCTCCGCCAGTATCCGCGCCCAAGAAGGACCGCCGGCAATGACCGGAAGGTCACGCCAATCGCGGACTGCAACAACAGGTCCGGTCCAACCAAGGAAACAACCACAATGATGAACAGATTTGCGAAAGCCGCGATGGTCTCGGCGCTGACGCTTGCCGTCTCCGCGACCGCTGCCTTCGCGCAGAAGAAATACGACACCGGCGCCACCGACACCGAGATCAAGATCGGCCAGAGCGTGCCGTTCTCGGGCCCTGCCTCCGCCTACTCGACGATCGCCAAGGCCCAGGCCGCCTACATGAAGATGATCAACGAACAGGGCGGCGTGAACGGGCGCAAGATCAACCTGATCCAGTACGACGACAGCTATTCGCCGCCGAAGACGGTTGAGCAGGTCCGCAAGCTGGTCGAAGGCGACGAGGTGCTCATCACCTTCCAGCTGATCGGCACGCCGCCGAATGCCGCCGTGCAGAAGTATCTCAACCAGAAGAAAGTGCCGCAGCTTCTGGCCGGCACCGGCGCCGATCGCTTCAGTGATCCCGCGAACTATCCGTGGACGATGGGCTTCAATCCTTCGTACCAGAGCGAGGGCCGGGTCTACGCCCAGTACATCCTGACCAATTACCCGAATGCCAAGATCGCGATCCTGTTCCAGAACGACGATCTCGGCCGCGATTATGTCACCGGACTGAAGGCCGGCCTCGGCGATAAGGCCAAGACGATGATCGTCGCGGAGTCCTCGTACGAGCTCAGCGAGCCAACCATCGACTCGACGATCGTGAAACTGAAGGACTTCGGCGCTGACCTGTTCTACGACATCTCGACGCCGAAATTTGCCGCGCAGGCGATCAAGAAGGTTGCCGACATCGGCTGGAAGCCGGTGCATATCCTCGACATCAACGCGTCAGGCGTTGCCGAGGCGCTGAGACCCGCCGGCCTCGACAACTCGAAGGGCATCATCAGCGTCAACTACGGCAAGGACATGTACGACCCGCAGTGGAAGAACGATCCGGGCATGAACCGGTTCTGGGATTTCATGGCGAAGTACTATCCAGAGGGCGACAAGATGTCGAGCTTCAACGGCTACGGCTACTCGACCTCGCAGATGCTGATCGAGATCCTGAAGCGTTGCGGCGATGACCTGACGCGTGAGAACATCATGAAGGTCGCCTCCAACCTGCCCGGCATCCAGCTCGATCTCACATTGCCGGGCCTTACCACCGGAAACACCACGCCGACCAACTACCATCTCAACACGCAGTTCCAGATGATGAAGTTCGACGGTGAGCGCTGGGTGGGCTTTGGCCCGATCATCGACTCCAGCAAGAGCGGCAGCTGATCCCGCTTCGGCTGATTTGAAATACGACGATCGCCCCGCCTTGCGCGGGGCGATTTGTTTTTGGGTCTTACTGGACCTGAATTGTTGTCATGCCCCGCTTTAAGCGGGGCATCCAGTAACCTGCAGCGCTCATTTGTTTAGCCAACATCCGCCGCGGAGTACTGGATCGCCCGGTCAAGCGGGCGATGACGGCGGCATGCAATTGCCCCACTCACCCGCCGTTAACCCCTGCTTAACGCGCCCTTAAACCCCCGCCGGTAGCTTGCCGGTGGTGGGACGGAAGGGCGTTCGCGTATGGGTTTCTGGGGTCGGCGCAAGGGGAAAGGCCGCAAGGAGCCGCGCTTCGATTTCGCGAGCTCGCTGAGCCATCTGCGCCTCTCGATCGAGGACCGCCTGCTGCCGGTGTTCAGCGGCGACCAGAGCGCGGCGAAACCGTCGAAGAGCAAGCGCACCCAGGACGACGACGAGGACGCGCCCGAGCCGAAGCCGCGCACCGAGAAAAAGAAGAAGCGCGGCAAGCGCAGCAAGAGCTCGCGCGGCACATTGGGCCGCCTGATCTACTGGGGCGCGGTGCTCGGCCTGTGGAGCCTGATCGCGGTCGGCGGCACGTTGATCTGGGTCGGTGCACACTTGCCGCCGATCCAGTCGCTCGAAATTCCAAAGCGTCCACCGACCATCCAGATCGTCGGCCTCGACGGCAGCGTGCTTGCCACCCGCGGCGAGCAGGCCGGCACCAACGTGGCGCTGAAGGACCTGCCGCCCTATCTGCCGAAAGCATTCATCGCCATCGAAGACCGCCGCTTCTACCACCACTTCGGCGTCGACCCGACCGGCATTCTGCGTGCCCTCGTCGCCAACATTCTGCACCGCGGCGTGTCGCAGGGCGGCTCGACGCTGACCCAGCAGCTCGCGAAAAACCTGTTCCTGACGCAAGAGCGCACCATGATGCGCAAGCTGCAGGAGGCGGAACTCGCGCTGTGGCTGGAGCACAAGCACGCGAAGGCTGAGCTGCTCGAGCTCTATCTCAACCGGGTCTATTTCGGTTCCGGCGCCTATGGCGTCGAAGCCGCAGCGCAACGCTATTTCGGCAAGTCGGCGCGCAACGTAACGCTCGCTGAAGCTGCGATGCTCGCCGGCCTCGTCAAGTCGCCGAGCCGGCTCGCGCCGAACCGCAATCCGGAAGGCGCCGAGCAGCGTGCGCAAACCGTGCTCGACAGCGATGGCCGATGCGCACTTCATCACCGAGGCACAGGCCAAGAGCACAATCGCGAGCCCGGCCTACGCGGTGAAGCCAGCCGGCGCCGGCAGCATCAACTATGTCGCCGACTGGATTTCCGAAGAGCTCGACGATCTGATCGGGCAGATCGAGGAAAGCATCGTGGTGCAGACCTCGATCGATCCAAAGCTGCAGGCAACGGCCGAAGCCGCCGTGATCGACGAACTCGCCGCCAAGAGCACGAAATTCCAGGTCAGCCAGGGCGCGCTGGTGGCGATGACGCCGCAAGGCGCGGTGCGCGCCATGGTCGGCGGCCGCAATTATGCCGAGAGCCAGTATAACCGCGCGACGACGGCGAAGCGCCAGCCGGGCTCGGCGTTCAAGCCGTTCGTCTATCTCACCGCCATCGAACAGGGTCTGACGCCCGACACCGTGCGGCAGGATGCGCCGCTGAAGCTGAAGGGCTGGTCGCCGGAAAACTATTCGCGCGAGTATTTTGGACCGGTGACGCTGACGCAGGCGCTGGCGATGTCGCTCAACACGGTGGCGGTGCGCGTCGGCATCGAGGTCGGGCCGAAGAACGTGGTGCGCACCGCGCACCGGCTCGGCATCTCCTCGAAGCTTGATCCCAATCCATCGATCGCGCTCGGCACCTCGGAGGTGACGCTGACCGAACTGGTCGGCGCCTACGCCCCGTTCGCCAATGGCGGCTGCGGAAATCTCCCCGCACGTGATCGAGAAGATCAAGACCGCGGAGGGCAAGCTGCTTTACGCGCGGCCCGCCGATCAGTTGAGCCAGGTGATCGAGCCGCGCCATGTCGCGATGATGAACGCGATGATGCAGGAGACGCTGCTGTCCGGCACCGCGCGCAAGGCGGAGATTCCGGGCTGGCAGGCCGCCGGCAAGACCGGCACCAGCCAGGATTTCCGCGACGCCTGGTTCATCGGCTATACCGCGAACCTCGTCACCGGCGTCTGGCTCGGCAATGACGACAACTCACCGACCCGCAAGACCACCGGCGGCGGACTCCCCGTGGAGGTGTGGACGCGCTTCATGAAGGCCGCGCATCAGGGAGCGACGCCCCAGGCGCTGTCGACCTCGTGGGGCGGCGGCTGGTTTGCCAATGCGGGCAGTGCCGCCACGCCCGGTGCGGGTCCGGCCGACCAGGGATCACTGATGCCGCTGGCGAGCATCGGCGGCAGTGGAGGCAGTGGCCGTCCGGCCCCGACGCAGGTCGCACAGCGTCCGGCCGCAGGCGGCGGCATGGATGGCTGGCTGCTCGACAAGCTGTTCGGGAAGCGGTGAGCTTTTCCGGTAATTCCTGTGAGAGAGCCTCTCGATCGTCATGCCCCGCTTCAAGCGGGGCATCCAGTAACCCGCAGCGCAACTGATTGATCGCGGCTTCACGGAGTACTGGATCGCCCGGTCAAGCCGGGCGATGACAGAAGAGTTTTTTCGACGAAGCAATGACGATCAAGGCCAGTCCGCAATAAACCCCGCCGCCTTGTAGGGCTCGAGCTTGCGCCATTCGCCGCAGGATGCGCTCCCGCGTGACGGGATGCCGCGGCCACTCCTCGATCGGATGGCCGAAATAATTCACCGCAAACAGCATCTTCTCGACCTCGGGCCAGTGCCGCTGCAAGGTCATCAGATAGCGCACGGAGGTGCAGACTTTTCCGAGCGCGATGACCGAGCCGGATTGTTTTGAGCCCGATGCGCTCCTCGATGATCGGCAGCGAGAAAATGACGTTCTCGCCGGTGTTGGTCGCGCTGCGGCTCGATCAGGATGGCGGCGTCGGGTACGCCGGCGCGTAAAATCGCGCGCGCGGAGCACGAAGGCCTCGGCGTCGTCATTGTTCCAGGTCGGTCCGCCCGAGATCAGGATGTGACGGCAGAAGCCCAGTCGCGCCACAGCTTGACGATCGCCTCGACAAATTCGTCGACGCCTTCGCGGGTGCCGAACACGAACAGCAGGTCGGCCGGCTTGAGTGGCGTTGTTACCAGATGGCGCGCGTTGATCTCGCGCACGAGGTCGTCGGAAATCGCTTCGGCCGCGCATCGGTCATGCCGCGTCGTAGCACGGCGATCAGAAATCGTTCTGATCACTTTCCTTTGCCGCGCCGTAACGATGCAGCGCGTTGCCGTGGCTATCGAGCCAGCGGGTCGCCTCGTCGGTCGCGGCGCAGACGTCGCGCAAAACCTTCCAGAACCGCGCGGAGTGATTCATCTCGACGAGATGGGCGACCTCGTGGGCGGCGAGATAGTCGAGCACGAAGGGCGGGCAGAGGATCAGCCGCCACGAGAACGACAGCACGCCGGCGGAATTGCACGAGCCCCAGCGGCTCGACTGGTCGCGGATCGACATGCGCCTGACACGCACGTCGAGCGCCCGCGCATAGGCCGCGACCGCGGTCTCAAGGTCGCGCCGCGCCTCGCGTTTCAGGAAATCGCGCACCCGCCGCGCCGCATGCTCGGCAGCACCCGCGACACAGAACAGGTACTCGTCGCCGGCCTGCTCGGTCCATACCGTGCCGCGCGCGTGCGGACGATGCACGATGCGATGATCGATGCCGCGCAGCGGCACGATCTCGCCATCGGCGAACGGCGCGACCGCAGGCAATTGCGCGAGCCGCTGCGCCAGCCAGCCGCCATGGGCCTGGGCAAAGCGCGTCGCATCGGCAAGATTGCCGCGCACCGGCATGGTCAGCACCGCTTCGCGCAAGGCGGTGTGGATGCGCAGGGTGTAGCGGCGGGCGCGGCGATTGCGCGAGACGCGAACCGCATAGCTCGCGTTCCCGACTTTGACGGTGATCGTCTTCGGCTCAGGCGTGCGGCGGAACAGCGTGACGCGAATCATCGTGAGATTGTAGCCCGGATGGAGCGCTGGCGCGCTGCCGGTTATTCCCCGAACTTGATCGCGCAATCCCGGAGCGTCGCGTACGAGGCCGATCCCGGATTGCGCGCGTGAGGCTTCTCGTCCATCGAGACACCTAGGCGCCGCATTCGGGCTGCGATGACGACGTCAGCCCGCCACGACGTGCAGCTTCGGCGTGCTCGCCGCCGAGCGCATGAAGTCGGAGACGCGCGGCATGATCTCGGCGCGGAACCGCGAGCCGTTGAACACGCCGTAGTGGCCGACGCCCTTCTGCTCGTAATGCACCTTCTTGTCCGCCGACAGCGAGGCGCACAATTCGTGAGCCGCCTTGGTCTGGCCGAGGCCGGAGATATCGTCCTTCTCGCCTTCGACCGTCATCAGCGCGACGCGCTCGATCGCCTTGAGGTCGACCGGATTGCCGCGATGGGTCATCTGGCCTTTCGGCAGCAGGTGCTTCACGAACACGGTGTCGACGGTCTGCAGGTAATACTCGGCGGCAAGATCCATCACCGCGAGATATTCGTCGTAGAACTCGCGATGCTTCTGCACGCTATCGCCGTCGCCCTCGACCAGATGACGGAACAGGTTCTTGTGCGCGTCGATGTGGCGATCAAGGTTCATGCTGACGAAGCCGTTGAGCTGCAGGAAGCCCGGGTAGACGTCGCGCATGACGCCCGGATGCGGGAACGGCACACGGGTGATGACGTGGTTGCGGAACCACTCGATGCCGCGCTGCTCGGCAAGCTTGTTCACCGCGGTCGGGCTGGAGCGGGTGTCGATCGGACCGCCCATCAACGTCATCGACAGCGGCACGAACGGATCGCGCGCGGCTTCCATCACCGCGCTCGCGGCGATCACCGGCACCGACGGCTGGCACACGCCGACGACATGAACGTTGCCGCCGAGCACGTGCAGGATCTCGATCACGTAGTCGATGTAGTCGTCGAGGTCGAAGCGGCCGAGCGCCATCGGCACCATGCGCGCGTCGGCCCAGTCGGTAATGTAGACTTCATGGTTTGGCAGGAACGCTTCCACCGTGCCGCGCAGCAGCGTCGCGTAGTGGCCGGACATCGGCGCCACGATCAACACGCGCGGATGCGGCACGCGCAGCGGCTTGGTCAGCTGGCGCTCGAAATAAAGCAGGCGGCAAAACGGCTTTTCCCACACGGTGTGGACGGTGACCGGCACGCGCATGCCGTTGACGTCGACGTCGGCGATGCCCCACTCCGGCTTGCCGTAGCGGCGCGTGGTGCGCTCGAACAGCTCGCAGGCCGCGGCAACAGATTTGCCGAACTCGGTCTGCGCCAGCGGGTTCATCGGATTCTGAAACAAGCAGGCGCGTCGCATCCGCCACCGCGCGCCCCGGATTGAGCGCCGCATGGCCGATCTCGTACATCCAGTACAAGGGCGTCGTCAGGACCGGCACACCTTCGGTGACCGGACCCGGCGCACCTCCAAATTCTCCAATCGGCATCGATAGTTCCCTCAAGCCCTTTTGCGGCGCAGCATAGTGCAGATAGGTTGAGGACGCGTCAATGCGCCACAAGCCGATATTCGGGGACGACCGCAACTCATCGGCACGGTGGCGGAAGCGTTAATTTCGCGTCCGCTACTCGCCAGAGGCGATCAGCTTGCCGTGAACGCGCGCGCTTTTGAGCAACGCCAGAAAGGCGACCACCGCGGCGCCAAACACCACGGCATTGAGCGCAAGCGCCTCAACCATCAGATCGACGCGGAAGACCTTGTCGATCATCAGCGCCCGCATGCCTTCGAATACATAGGTGGGCGGCAGCATCCACGCCACCCATTGCAGCCAGTGGGGCAGCACTGCGACCGGGTAATAGACACAGACGAGCGGCAGCAGGATGAAGATCAGCGTCCAGGCCAGGCTCTCGGCGCCCATGCCGTTGCGCAGCACGAGGCCCGACACCAGCAGTCCCACCGCCCAGCTGGTGAAGATCAGGTTGCAGAAGAATGCGACCAGCGCAAAGCCGAGGCCCAGCGGATTGAAGTGGAAGAAGACGATCGCCATCAGCGTCATCGGCACCACGCCGATCGCAAGCCGGATCAGGCTCATCAGCATGAGCGAGATCACGAACTCGATCGGCTTCAGCGGGCTCATCATCAGGTTGCCGAGGTTGCGCGACCACATCTCCTCGAGGAACGAGATCGAGTAGCCGAGCTGGCCGCGCATCAGCATGTCCCACAGGATGACGGCGGTGACGAAGGTCGCGCCCGCCCGGGCAAAGAAGGTGGCGTTGTTGCTGACGTAGGACTGCAGGAAGCCCCACGAGATCAGCGTCAGCATCGGCCAGTAGATCAATTCGAGCAGCCGCGGCCACGACGAGGTCAGGAGGTACTTGTGACGCAGCAGCATCGCGGCGATGCGGTGCCAGGCAATGCCACGATGAGAGCGTTGCTCTATTGCGCGCACTGTCATCGGGCCTCCTGGGTGCGGCCGCGCGCGACGTCGAGAAACACTTCCTCCAGTGTCGCCCGATTGTAGCGCGCGAGGATACCCGACGGGCTGTCGTCATCCTCGATTCGTCCGCGCTTCAGGATGATGACGCGATCGCACAGCCGCTCGACCTCCAGCATGTTGTGCGAGGCCAGCAGGATCGTGGCGTTGCGTCGCTTGCAGTAATCTTCAAGGTGCTTGCGGATCCAGTCGGCGGCGTCGGGATCGAGCGAGGCGGTCGGCTCGTCGAGCAACAGCAGGTCGGGATCATTGATCAACGCCTTCGCCAGCGACACCCGCGTCTTCTGCCCCGCCGACAATTGTCCGCTCGGCCGATCGAGAAATTCCTTTAGCGCGAGGTCTTCGGCGAGCCGGTCGATCCGCCCGCGCAAATCCTTCACGTCGTAGAGCCGGCCGAACACGGTGAGGTTCTGCCGCACCGTGAGCCGCATCGGCATGTCGACATAGGGGCTCTCGAAATTCATCCGCCACAACACCTCGTCGCGCTCCCGCGGCATCGGATGGCCGAGCACGCGGATTTTTCCCGAGGTCGGCTCGGTCAGCCCCATGATCATGCCGATCGTCGTGGTCTTGCCGGCGCCGTTGCCGCCGAGCAGCGCGGTGACGGAACCTGCGGCAATATCGAATGAAATGTCGTCGACCGCGCGCGTGGCGCGATAAACCTTGACCAGGTGTTCGACACTGATCGCAGGTTCGGGCTGGGCGGCGGCCATGTCATGCATGGCAGCGATTTATCGGATTGGCTTCGCACGGGCAATTGCTGCGACAACGCGGCAGCCAGCTTTGTTTGTGTCGGCCTTCGCGCGGCGGTACATTTGCGTCATGGCCACTGTTGATGCCACCACCATCATCGACGTCCCGCAGCCGCGTCCGGTGCGGCTCGACACCATCCTGCGCCTGCGCTGGCTCGCCGTGCTCGGCCAGCTCTCGGCGATCTTTGTCGTCTCGGAGGGGCTCGGCTTCGACGTGCCGATCGTCTCGTGCGTCGCCGTCGTGATGTTCGCCGCGCTGGTCAACATCGCGCTGCAAATGGTGTTTCCGCCGATGCACCAGCTGGCGCCGCTGCCGGCAGCGGGGCTGCTGGCGCTGCATGGCGCCGAGCTCGCCGTCCTGCTGTTCCTGACCGGCGGCCTGCAGAATCCATTCTCGTTCATGCTGCTGGCGCCGGTGCTGATCGCGGCCACGGCGCTGCCGCCGCGGCTGACGCTGGCGCTCGGCATCTTCGCCACCGCCTGCGCCTCGGCGCTGGGATTTATTCACATGCCGCTGCCGTGGAGCGACGACGACCCCCTGATCCTGCCGCGGGTCTACATGATCGGCGTCTGGCTCTCGATCGTGCTCGCGATCGGCGTCACCAGCCTTTACGCCTTCCAGGTCACCGAGCAGGCGCGCAAGCTCTCCGACGCGCTGGCCGCGACCGAACTCGTGCTGGCGCGCGAGCAGCACCTGACCCAGCTCGACGGCCTCGCGGCCGCCGCGGCCCATGAACTCGGCACGCCGCTTGCGACCATTGCCGTGGTCGCGCGCGAGCTCGAACGCGCCATCGATGAAAAAAATCCAATGGCGGAAGAGGTCAAGGTGCTGCGTGAGCAGACACAGCGCTGCCGCGACATTCTCACCAAGCTCACGCAACTGTCGTCGAGCGGCGCGCCGTTCGATCGCATGCCGCTGTCGACGCTGCTCGAAGAGGTCGTGGCACCGCATCGCGATTTCGGCGTCGCGATCAAGATTCGCGTTTCGCGCGGCAACGATGCCGAACCTGTCGTGATGCGCAACCCGGCGATCCTCTACGGGCTCGGCAACATCCTCGAGAACGCCGTCGACTTCGCGCGCGAGACCGTCGAGGTCAATGCCTGGTGGGACACCGAGACCGTCGAGATCGTGATCGCCGACGACGGGCCCGGCATTCCGCCGGACCTTTTGAAGCGAATCGGGGAACCCTATCTGTCGCGCCCACGCGAGGCGGGCGCGGCCGGCGGGCTCGGGCTCGGCATCTTCATCGCGCGGACCCTGCTCGAGCGCACCGACGCGAAGGTCGACTTTCACAACCGTATGTTCCCGCAGCATGGCGCGGTCGTCCAGATCGCCTGGCCGCGCGTCAGCTTCGAGGCCGGCAGCGCGCGGGCCAACCCCTGATCATCAAGGGTTGGTCATCCATGTTGCCGAATCTGGTCTCAAAACGGGCTTGGCATTGCAGTTACCGCACGCCATATCTTATGGCATCATCATGGGAACCGAGTGAGACATCGTGAACCTGGCCCCCGCGACCTCCGAAATCATTCCGGCCCTGCAGACCCTCAGCGATCGCTCGCTTTTGATCGTCGAGGACGACAAGGCGTTCCTCGAACGGCTGGCACGGGCGATGGAAGCGCGGGGTTTTGTCGTCACCGCCTCCGAGACGGTGGCCGACGGCATTGCACGAATCGGCCGCGCCGCGCCGGCGTTTGCGGTGGTCGATCTTCAGACTCGGCGACGGCAACGGACTCGACGTGGTCGAAGCCCTGAAGAGCAAGCGGCCGGACGCGCGCGTCATCGTGCTGACCGGTTACGGCAACATCGCGACCGCCGTCACGGCGGTCAAGCTCGGCGCGGTCGACTACCTCGCCAAGCCGGCCGACGCCGACGACGTCGTCAACGCGCTGCTCGCGACCGGCGCCGGCAAGGTCGAGCCGCCACAAAATCCGATGTCGGCGGATCGCGTGCGCTGGGAGCACATCCAGCGCATCTACGAGATGTGCAACCGCAACGTCTCGGAGACCGCGCGACGGCTCAACATGCACCGCCGCACCCTGCAGCGTATCCTCGCCAAGCGAGCGCCGCGCTAAGGCCATCGCGCTAAGGCCATATTGCCATCTCCTTCGGCCTCGGGCAGCGTCGTAAGCCTGAAGGACGCGACGGGAGGATGCTTTGGAATCGGCGTCGATCGAAATCGCCAAGCACACGCTGCTTTCCGGTGGACTGATTCTCGCCATCGGCATCATCACCGGTTTCATCGCCCAGAAAATCCGCACCCCCGACGTCGCGGTATTTCTCATCGTCGGCATGCTGATTGGCCCCGACGCGCTCGGACTGATCAACATCAAGGCCAACTCGGCGCTCAACCAGATCATCCTGCTGTTCGGCGCAAGCTATATCCTGTTCGATGGCGGCGCCTCGTTGCGCCTCGCGGTACTCAAAGAGGTCTGGATCACAATCGTCGTGATTGCGACGCTTGGCGTGCTGATCACGGCGGCGATCACCGGGCTAGCCGCGCACTACGTGCTCGGCGTCCCGATCATCGTCGCGCTCTTGCTCGGCGCCACGCTGGCGTCGACCGATCCGGCGACGCTGGTGCCGATTTTCCGACAGGTCAAAATCCGCGACCGCGTTGCGCAAACCGTGATGAGCAAATCGGCGTTCAACGACGCGATGGGTGCAATCGTCACCTTCGGCGTGCTTGGCGTTGCGATGGGCGCGGGCGAAGTCTCAGTGACGGCCTCGCTGTTCGAACTGCTGAAGCAAATCGCGATCGGGCTCGCCGCCGGCTGTGTGCTCGGCTATCTCATCCTGGTGCTGATCGCGCATGAACGCTGGTCGTTCCTCGCCGAATACGCTCCGGCAATCACGCTGGTCGCCGTGATCGGTGCCTACTTCGCCGCCGACGGTCTGCAAGCCTCTGGCTTCATGGCAGTGTTCGTGTTCGGAATCATTGTCGGTAACAAGGAAACATTTGGCTTTGCGATGGAACCGGGTGAGGCACAAAAACTCGACGACTACGTGCTGACGACGGCTTTCATCATGCGTCTGTTCATCTTCCTGCTGCTTGGCGCACAGGTCGACTTTGGCCTGATGCGGCAATATCTCGTGGGCGGTCTCATCGTCGTTGCATTCCTGATGCTGGTGGCGCGGCCGATTGCGGTGTTTGCCTGCGCGCTGCCGGATCGCCGCGCGCGCTGGAGTTTTCAGGAAATGCTATTCATGTGCTGGACCCGCGAGACCGGCGTCATTCCGGCGGCGCTGGCTGGGTTGCTCGTCGGCATGAAGGCGCCTGGCGCGCAAATGATCGAATCCGTCACCTTCATCGCGATTCTTGTGACGATCCTGGTCCAGGCGCCGACCACCAAGTGGCTCGGACGCAGGCTTGGGCTCCTGGAGGAGTGAAGGGTGACGACGTGAAGCCTGCCGAACTCTACATCCAGCAGGACGCGCTGACCGACCCCGGAACGCTCGCAGGTCTGTTCGAAGGCTTGCCTGAAAATCCTGCGGCGCTTCGCGAGCTGGTCTCGCGCCTCATCGTCCATGTCGCGTGGGCGGCGAACTACGGCATTCCGCCCGATACGCCGATGCCGCGCGAGACTTTGCCGGTTGTGCAGCGCCTCGCGCTCACCCAGTCTGCTCTCCGCGCGCCGCTAACGACGCGGCGCTCGCCGGCGCAGCGCACGTTCGGCACCTGCCGCGATTACGCGCTGATGCTGACCGCCATGCTCCGGCAGCGCGCAATTCCTGCGCGGGTCCGCTGCGGCTTCGCCACTTACTTCACCTCGGCACCGTACGAAGACCACTGGATCTGCGAATACTGGTCGGCGGCGCAGGCGCGCTGGGTCCGCGCCGATGCGCAGATCGACGAGCGCCTGCGCGAGCAGCTCGACATCACCTTCGACTGCGCCGACCTGCCGGAGCAGGCGTTCCTGCCTGCTGGGCAAGCGTGGCAGCTGGCCCGAAGCGGCAGCGTCGATGCCGACATATTCGGGCATGGCAATGACCGCGGCTGGTGGTTCCTGCGGGTCAACGTCCATCGCGACCTGCTCGCGCTGACAAACCAGCAGACGTCGGCGTGGGACGGCTGGCGCAATTCGACTGTGGCGAGCAAAAAATTGACGCCAACCGCGTTCGCGGCTGTCGATCGCATCGCCGAGTCGAGCGCCGCGGTCGACGATCCGCATCAATTCGGAATCCTGCAAGAGCTGGCCGCAGCGAACCAGACGCCGCCCTGGCAGGCCTGAACAGCAGGACCGTTCGCTAAATTAGCCAAAAAGCTCGGCGTGACCCTGAGGATCCGCCAGCCGGCTCAGGCGTTGCGCTGCGGTCTGCGCAAAGCGCAACATCATCGCCTTGCGGGTTGCAGCAACGAGCCGATGCTCGGGCGCGTCGCAATGCATGTGGGCGCCATAGGCGTCAGCGACGATCAGGCCGACATCGTCGGGAAAAATCGCGCAAGGCAGGTCGCAGGTGAAGGCAAAGTACAACCGGTCGCAATGCTGCCTGTAATCTTCCCACTTCTGGTCCGCTCTGAGGTCGGCCAGCGACGACTTGATCTCGACGATCCAGACGTCGCCGCGCTCGTTCAAGGCCACCAGATCAGCCCTGCGGCCGGACGGCAAAGGCAGTTCGCTCAGCGCAGAAAATCCAAGGGATCGCAACAGCCTGGATGTGCCGCGGGCAACCGCGAGTGCGGTCTCGGATTGACGCCCATCGATGGGCGGGTGGAGCGGGATGACAAGCAGATCAGAAACTCATCTTCTGACCTCTGGCCCGCCTTCTTTAGCAGAGTCGGTTGGCGCGAACAGTTTCCAAGATTCGTACCCAGTTCGCCCCAATTCCGACCTCACGCGGTCGTGAAGCGAGGGAACCATGGCCTCGTCCTCGGAGCGCATCACCCGAAGAGGAGATTCATGCGTAAACCTGCCCAAATCGCCGCGGTTGTATCTGCCCTGGTGCTGTCGCTGTTGGCGATTCCGCAAGCCAGCGCCAAGCAGACCGTCGAGGTCGCGTTCGTGCTCGATACCACGGGATCGATGGGCCCCCTGATCGAAGGCCGCAAGCTGGACCAGATCAGGGAAGACGAACTGCCGACGGCGCTACGCGCGCTGCCGAAGCCACAACGCAGCGCAGCGCTCGAAGAGCAATCGAACGAGCGCAAGGAATTAAACGCGAAGCTTGCCGGTCTCGTCGCCAAACGCGACGCCTACATCGCCGAGCAGCGCGGCAAGCAGAAGCCAAGAACCAGTTCCTTCGACCAGGCCGTGGCGGCCACGTTGAAGGCACGGATCAAGAAACTATAGGCCGAACCATGATGCGGGAAGAGTGGGCGCTGTTTCCGGATCATGCCGAGGTAGAAGGAATTTCCGAGTGGGGACGGCAATGTCAAACCAGATCCGACCCCACCCGGCACGAAATCCGGACTCGCTACCCCACAGCGAGTGCGGTGTTCCCGGGAAGTGTAAGTCACTCGTCGTCTCGGGCTTCCGGAAATTGCGCCTAAAAGCGCGATTTCCGGAATGACGGCAATGCAACACTCGGCCGAATTCGGACTTGATTCGGGCTTGGCCGCTGCCGAAAAATCGGCATTGTGTTGCCATGCAAAACGACAGCGAAACCAGCCGGGCCGGCGTGCGGCAGGCCCCCAAGGCCCGCGCCACCATCATCCCGGTCACCCCGTTCGAACAGAATTGCACCCTGATCTGGTGTGAGGCGACGCAACGCGGCGTCGTGATCGATCCCGGCGGCGACCTCGACCGCATCGAAGAGGCGATCGCAAAATCCGGCGTCAAGATCGAGCGGATCTGGCTGACCCACGGCCATATCGACCATGCCGGCGGCGCCAAGGAGCTTGCGGAAAAGCTCGGCGTGCCGATCGAAGGTCCGCATATCGACGACAAGCACCTGCTCGACACGCTGGAGAACAGCGGCAAGCGGTTTGGCATCACCGGTCAACGCAACGTCACGCCGGACCGCTGGCTCAACGAAGGGGACACCGTCAGGGTCGGTGAGCTCGAGTTCGAGATTTTTCATTGCCCCGGCCACTCGCCCGGCAGCGTCGTGTTCTTCTCGAAGGAGCTGCAGTTCGCCCATGTCGGCGATGTGCTGTTCCAGGGCTCGGTCGGGCGCACCGACATGCCGGGCGGCAGCCATGAGCAGCTGATCCGCTCGATCACCGAAAAACTGCTGCCGCTCGGCGACGACGTCAGCTTCGTCTGCGGCCACGGGCCGGGCTCGACCATCGGCCAGGAACGTTTGACCAATCCATTCTTGAACGGCGCGATGTAGTCGCCGAGAGATCCAGGGGAAGACAATGAACGAGAGCGTCAAGACGCCGGCACGAGCAACACCGCTCGATCCCGAAGCCAAGGCCGCAATGGCGGAGCGCTACGGCGCAACCGAAGGCAATGTGCTGGCGGTGTGGAACGAGACCATCGACGTCATCCTGAAGCATCGCTCGGTGCGTGGCTTCCTGTCCGATCCATTGCCGCCGGGCACGGTCGAGACGCTGGTCGCCGCCGGACAGTCGGCATCATCCTCCTCGAACGTGCAGGCATGGACCGTGATCGCGGTGGAGAATGCGGAGACCAAGGCGAAGCTTGCCGCGATCGCCGGCAACCAGAAGCACATGATCGAGTGCCCGGTGCTGCTGGTGTGGTGTGCCGACCTCGGCCGCACCAAGCAGATGGGCCAGCGGCACAATTATCCGACCGAGGCGACCGAGTTCCTCGAAAGCTTTGTGGTGTCGGTGGTGGACGCCGCGCTCGCGGCGCAGAACGCGACCGTCGCCGCGGAATCGCTCGGGCTCGGCATGGTCTATATCGGCGCGCTGCGCAACAATCCCGAGGCCGTTGCCGAGATCCTGAAGCTGCCGGATCATGTCGTCGCTGCGTTCGGGATGTGTGTCGGCAAACCCGATCCTGACAGGCCGTTCCATGTCAAGCCACGGCTGCCGCAGCGCGTGGTCCTGCATCGCGAGCATTACGATGGCTCGCTGCCGCAGGACGCGCTCGACAGCTACGACGCGACACTCAGCGCCTTCCAGCGCTCCGAGAACATGAAAGAGATCGGCTGGACCGGCGCCATGAAGACGCGCTGGCGCGACGCCAAGTCGATCAACGGCCGCGACCGCATCCGCCTTGCGCTGACCAAGCTGGGGTTCAAGCTGGATTGAACGCGGCGACGGCGTCACCCCACTAACCGGGCATCGGTGACGGCGGGCTCGACCTTCTCCACAGAGATGGCAAGACAATCCTGGTGTTCGAACGCGCGCCCGACCAGCGCGCCTCGGCGACACTGCGTGCATTGTTCATGGGCGGCCTGGTCGTCGCCCTGCTCTACGCAGCCGTTTATGCGATCCTCCATGCGGACCCCGCGCAGTCGGCTCTTGCGGTGCCTTTGTTCGTGGCCGGGGCCGCTTTTGCGGTCTGGAACGGCGCCGACCCCCTGCTCAAACCGGACTACACCACAGTGTTCGATTCAGCGGCACGCACCGTCACGCTGACCGAAAGCGGCTTTTCTGCCCGGCAACGCGGGCCGGTCACTTTCGATGACGTTGCGGCGCTCAACACCAAAGTCGGCTACGCCGCGAGCCGGCGCTCGGTCATCGTCTGGCTAAAGCTCAAGAACGGCGAAGAATGCCGGCTCGGCTACGACGCGATCTGGGTGCGGCCTGCGTCGGCAAGCGAATTTCGACCTCTGATTGGGAAGCTGCGCGGAGAACTGGGGGCTGGGCGGTGAGGATGCGGATTGACTTGCGCCCAAACGAATTCGGGCCCGCTGCGCGTTGTGCGCAGACGGGCCCGGAAAAGATCGGACTCCGACCCGACAGCCACTTCAAGGACGAAGCCTTCGCGTTCCTTCTGGAATGCTTGTCTGACCCTCACCGATGTTGATTAAAGCTTAGTTGTCAGCCATTCCCACCTGGTTACCAGTGTTGGCGCAATTGGTATCGGATTTAGGAAGCGACCGGCTCACGCTGCCCGCATTCTGAGAACAAGGCAGCCGCTGCAACCGATCAGCGCCACGGCCACCGTTGCCAGGGCTGCGAGCAGTGCGACGCGTTCCGCGCCGGCTTCATGGAGGGCAAAGAACACGGCACCGACCACGGCGATGCCGACCGCATTGGCGATCTGGGTGACCGTGCCGTAAAGGCCCGAGCCTGAGCCGGCGCTGCTCTTCGGCACGGTCGACAACACCACGCCCGACAGCGGGCCCATGACAAAACCCTGGCCGTGGCCGAAAACGGCGAGCGGCAGCATCAGCAAGATCAGCCCCGGTTGCGCGACGAACTCGACCGTGGCGACCACGCCGGCAAGACCGGCGAGTTGCAACGCGCAGCCCTCGATCAGGACGCGGACGCCGCCCGCCGCCACCCGCGCCGCGCTCTGCCGCGACGAGACCACGAAGCCCAGCGCCAGCGGCATCAGGGCAAGACCGGTTCTGACAGGCGCGATGCCGAGCCCGTTCTGCATGAACAAGGTGATCACCAGGTAGAACGACAGGTTGGCGAAGAAGAACAGGAAGGTGGCGGCGAGTCCGCGTGTAAAGGCGCGGTTGGCAAGCAGCGCTAGGTCGATCAGCGGCAAGCCGCCTTTTGCGGCGATCACGCGCTCGAGCGCGACAAAGCCGACCACGATCGCAGCGCCCAGCGCCATCACTTCCCAGACCCACGGCGTCCAGTGGACATCGCGGCCGAACAACAACGGACCGATCAGGCAGGCGAGACCGACGAACAGCACGGCAGCGCCCGTGATGTCGAGGCGGACACCGTCGCGGCGCGGCACCGTTGGAATCATCAGCGCAGCGGCGATCGCAATCATGACGCCGAACGGCACGTTGACGAAGAACACCGAGCGCCAGCCGAGGCCGAGGATATTCAGCGTCACCAGCACGCCGCCGAACAGAAAGCCGGCGGCGCCACCAAGTCCAAGCACGATGCCATAGATGGCGAACGCCTTCGGCCGCGCTTCATCGAAGAACAGGACGTGGATGGTGGCGAGCACCTGCGGCACCATGAGCGCCGCGGTCGCGCCCTGCGCCAGCCGCGAGACGATCAATTCGATGCCGCTTTGCGCGAGCCCGCACCACAGCGAGGCCAGAGTGAAGCCGGCAATGCCGAGCACGAACATCGGCTTGGTGCCGTAGATATCGCCGAGTCGACCGCCGGTGATGATGAGTGTCGCGTAGGCGATCAAGTAGACCGCAATGACCGCCTCGATCTCGGATGCCCCGGCGTGAAGGTCGCGTGCCATGGTCGGCACGGCGACGTTGACGATGAAGGCATCCATCACGAACATGAATTGTGCTGACACAACGATGCCAAGCACCCACCAGCGACGGGATTCGGCGGCGCTCCTGGCTGGGGAGCTGAGCGAGATGACCTGCGACATGAGGGATACCTTCCGGACTTGTATGCGGCGCACTGTCTGCGCCCGAGGTCATCCGGTCGATTACGTCGGAGGTAACGGTCGCTGGCTTGATCGCGCCTTGTTCTGCCGTGATAAATGCTGAGGCCAATCATTTGCGGAGATGTGATGTCCGAGCCGTCCAAACTCACCAACCGCGTGAAGCAGATGTGGCGCGACAAGCGCCCGACTTTTGGCGCGATCGCGACCATTCCGAGCGTGCAGACCGTCCAGATCATGGCCAACTCGCTGGACTGGATCATTGTCGATCTCGAACACGGACCGATCGATCTCACCATGGCGCACGCGATGATCGTCGCGACGTCGGGCACACCGTGCGTGCCGCTGGCGCGGATCGCCGACAACCAGCCGCATCTTGCCAAAGCGCCGATGGACATCGGCGCGCTTGGCATCAATTTTCCGATGATCTGCAGTGCAGAAGATGCCACGCGTGCGGTCCGCAGCGTGCGCTATCCACCGGCAGGCGAGCGGCTGTGGGGACCGTTCCACGCGCCGTTCCGCTGGGGCGTAACGATGAACGACTACATGGCCGCGGCCGACGACGCGATGATCTGCATGATCACCATCGAGCACGTGAAGGCAGTGGAGCGGATCGACGAGATCATGGCGGTGCCGGGCATCGATCTTGCGGTGATCGGTCCAGGCGATCTCGCAACCTCGATCGGCAAGCACGGCAAGCCTGATGATGCCGAGGTGGTCGCGCTGATGCGGCGGGCCGAGGAAGGCATCTTGAAGAGCGGCGTGCCGGTCGGCGGCGTCGCGCGCACAGCGGAACAGGCCAACGCCATGATCGCGCGCGGCTACCTCGCGCTGGCGCTCGGTTTCGACTGGTCGCTGTTCCAGCGCGGCATCGCCGCGGCATTTGACGGGATCAAGCGGTAGCTCTCACCACACGCCCGGCAGCAGCCGCCAGCCCACGCGCCGGCAATAGTCGGCGTAACCGGACAGATTTTTCGCGAGGAAGCGCTCCTCGTCGAGCAGGCGCACGACGATGCCGGCGCACACCACGATGGCTGGAATCAGCGCCCACCACGAGCCGAGCATCAGCGGTGCTGCCAGCATGAAGATCATGCCGCCGGTGTACATGGGATGCCTGACGATGGCGTAGGGTCCGGTCGAGATGACGTGCTGGCCCTCGGCGATCTCGATCACACCCGAGGTGTAGGTGTTCGCGCGAAAGACAATGAAGATCAGGACGAACGCCAGGACGAAGGCGACATCAGCCGCGATCACGAGCGCCTGTGGCACGCCCGACCAGCGCCAACGGTGATCGAAACCCGCCACTACGGTCATCGCGCACAGCATCGCCGACGTCATCAGCTGAATGATCTTCTGCGAACGCTCCTGCTCGGCGCCCGGACCGGCCTTCAATCGCCGCTCGAGCAATTGCGGGTCATAGACCGCGAGATAGAGCGTCACCGCCGCCGAGAGCGTACCGAGCAGGTCAATGAAGACCCAGCCCTGCACGTAAGCGAGCGACCACGCCGGCAGGAACAACAGCAAGCCGAGCGCAATCAGGAACAGGAGCAGGTTGGCAAACGCGCGTCCAAGCATGGCCGTCGGTTCGTCCTCGCGAATGTCGCCGGACAAACCGGAGGGTTACGACTTGTTCCCGCGTTTGCGCTTGCTGCCGCGCTTTGAGCCGGAATCGTTTTGGTCGAGATACGGCGCGATGACCTCGCGCGTCTCCTTGCTCGGCACGACGGGCACGATCTCGAAGGTCGTGCCGATGCCGCGGCAATTCAAGATCCACTGCTGCAGCAGCCGCGCGTCGTCACATTCCATCAGCTGGAAACAGCGGTCGAAATTCGGCTCGATCCAGCTGCCGTGATAGACGAGGCCGTCGGGGAACTTGATGCCGCGATCGCGCACGAACTTGTAGACCGGCACGCCGTCCTGGTTCTTGAAGCGCTCGATGACCATGAAGAGCATGAATTTGGCCTTTCCCACTGTCATGGCCGGGCTTGACCCGGCCATCCACGTCTTGCTACGCGCCGTCTTGAAATACGTGGATGCCCGGCACAAGGCCGGGCATGACGGCGGTCAGGTCTAGCGAACGACCTCCAGCGAACCGGTGAGCGAGGCGCGCTGCGACAGCTCGATCCAGTTGCCGTCGGGGTCCCTGACCATCGAGATGCGCGCGGTGGTGCCGAGCGTCACCGGCGCGCGAGCTTCGCGGCCGCCATGAGCCAACACGTGCGCATGGTCGCGATCGACCGCAAACACCTGGAACGTGATGTAGCGATAGCCTTGGCCCTCCATGCCGGAATTGTCGGGGGCGTCCGGCGCCGCCTCGATTAGCAGCACGGTGTCGCCGGCGTGGAACGTCGCCGCGTTGCCGGCAGACGGGCCTTCGGCGAGGCCGAGCGCCTCGATGTAGAACTTGCGATGCGCCGCGACGTTGCGCACGGCGAGCCGGATGCCGATCCGTGTGATGCCAAACGTGCCCGGCGGCACCAGGGTGACGCGGTTGCCTTCCGGATCGACCAGCGTCTTTGGCTGCGCGATGCCGTCGCGCGCGATCAAGAGCTCGCGGTACCCGGCCCGCGGCTTGTCCGGGATCGGCGCTTCCAGCTCGTTGACCTTGAGCACCGAGCCGAGCAGGTCATGCCGATGCTGGTTCTGGCCCTTGCGGACCGGCAGCACGCCTTCGAACGGCAAGCCGATCTCGTTCTGCCAGAACGCCAGCACTGCTTTGGCGTTGTTGGTCGGAAAGCCGATGTCGACGCGCGGCTTGGCGAGTTTCATGGTGCGAACCCTTTTGCTGAGCGTTCTCCCTGTCAGCGTTATCGCAAAACAATCGCCGGCGCACCCACTACGCCCGCGCATAGCCACCAACCGCAACACGCGTCCCTTGTGACCGGCCGCGGCGCTGCCGCACTGCCTGAGCCAGCCGATGCAGCACTTCGACCGTCGTGTCCCAGCCGATGCAGCCATCAGTGATGCTCTGGCCATAACGCAGCGGCTTGCCGGGAACGAGATCCTGGCGGCCGGCAACGAGATGGCTCTCGATCATCACGCCCATGATGTGACCGTTGCCGTTCTCGACCTGGCGTGCCACCGCGTCGACCACCGTTGGCTGGTTGTCGGGATTGTAGCCAGAGTTGGCGTGGCTGGTGTCGATCATGACAGCGGGCACAAGACCTGCCTTCTGCAGGTCGCGGCTCGCCGCCGACACGTGAGCGGCGTCGTAATTTGGCCATTCGCCGCCGCGCAGGATGATGTGGCAATCCTCGTTGCCCGTGGTTGCCGCGATCGCCGAGCGGCCTTCCTTGGTCACAGCCAGGAAGTGATGCGGCTGTGCCGCCGCCTTCACCGCGTCGACCGCGATCCTGATCTTGCCGTCGGTGCCGTTCTTGAACCCGATCGGACAGGACAGGCCGGAGGCAAGCTCGCGATGCACCTGACTCTCGGTGGTACGGGCGCCAATCGCGCCCCAGCTGATCAGATCGGTGACGTATTGCGGGGCGACGATATCGAGGAATTCGCAACCGACCGGCAGGGCGAGGTTGTTGATGTCGAGCAGGAGTTTTCGGGTGATGCGCAGGCCGTCGTCGATCCGGAAGCTGCCGTCGAGATCGGGATCGTTGATCAAACCTTTCCAGCCGACAGTGGTGCGAGGCTTTGCGAAATAGACGCGCATGACGATTTCCAGCTCGCCGCCGAGCTCATGGCGCAGCTGCCTCAAGCGCAGCGCGTAGTCCATGGCGGCAGCGGGATCATGGATCGAGCACGGCCCGACCACGACGGCGAGGCGATCGTCGGCGCCGTGCAGGATGTCGTGCAAGGCGGCGCGCGCAGCGGTCACCGTCTGCGTTGCGGTTTCGGTGCGAGCGAACTCGGCGGTGACCTCGTTCGGGGTCAACAGCGCTCTTATTTCGCGGATACGGACATTGTCGGTGTCGGCAAGCATGGAAGGCTCCTCGTTCGATTTGGAGTCTGCCGGCGGACACAAAAAAAGCCGCCAGGAGACTGGCAGCTTGTTCGGGATTGTTCTGGACTTAAGTCGTCAGATCAAACGTATCCCTTCCTCTGCCGGGGGCTTCGGAAACCGTAAAACCAAAAGTAATAACGGCTGGACGCGTTGATCATGACCCGGGCTCTATAGGCCATGGCGCGCGGCTTGTCACGTCCGTTGCGGGCGACTCCCGGCCGATATGGCGTTTCAGTCACACCCCGACGTAAACCCCGCCATTGGCGTGGATCACCTGACCCTGGATGAATTCCGCATCATCCGTCAGCAGATACTCGACCAGCGAAGCATAATCGCTGGCGCGGCTGGCGCGGCCGGAGGGATTTGCCGCGGCGGCCTGATCGACGCGCTTCTGCGCGAGCTCCGCGCTGCCGACCATTTTGGCGACCGAGGTGGTGTGGACCAGCCCCGGCGCGACTGTATTGATGCGGATGCCGAGCGGCGCCAGTTCCGGCACCAGGTAGCGCATGATGCTTTCCGCCAGCGCCTTGCCATTGCCGAGCGCGGCATAGCCCGGCCGCGCGGTGCGCGCGCCGGCCGAGGAGATGAATACGATGCTCGAGCCGCGGCCGATCAACGGCATCGCCTTCTGCACAAGATAGAGCAGCGACAGCCCGTTGGTCTGCATTGCGCGGGTGAATTTCTCGAGGTCGGCGTCGAGCATGCCGGTCGGATAGACCATGGCGGCGGAATGGACGATGTGCTTCAGGCCAGAGCCGAGCTTGCCGATCTCCGCCATTAGCTCGGTGCATCCGGCGATGGTGCCGACCTCGGCGCGCAGCGTATGGACCACGGCACCCTTGGCCTCGCATTTCGCCTTGGCGTCGCGGGCCGCCGCATCGTCGCTGTGATAGGCCAGAACCAGCGTCGCAGCAGGCCGCGCCAGGCGCTCGGCAATGCCAAACCCGATGCCTTTGGTGCCGCCGGTGATCAGGATGGTCATAGTCGCTCCATGCTGGCTTGAGGTTCAAAGGATAGCTTCCAGTTCCAATAGCCGCATTGGTGATGGCTGTCACATTGCCGCGGCGCGCGAAGCGGCCTCCTTATTGTTTGCAAGGCACGGAGTGACTAATCTCCAGACCTCATGCTGCGAGATATCGTCATGCGCGCGCGTTCCCTCGTTCTCTTTGCCATCGCCCTGTTGTGCGGCCTGTTCGCCGCCAATGCCGACGCGTTTGCCGCAAAGCGCGTCGCGCTGGTGATCGGCAACTCGGCCTATCAGAACGTCGCGGCAGCTGCCGAATCCGGCCAATGACGCCGCCTCCGTCGCTGACATGTTCAAGAAGGCCGGGTTCGACGCGGTCGAGTTGCGCCGCGACGTCGGCTCGCTCGACATGCGCCGCGCGCTGCGCGATTTCTACGACAAGGCCGCCTCGGCCGATATCGCCGTCGTCTACTACGCCGGCCATGGCATCGAGGTCGACGGCACCAACTACATGGTCCCGGTGGACGCCGTGCTGAAGCGCGACCGCGACGTCGACGACGAGGCAGTATCGCTCGATCGCATCCTGGAGTCCGTCGAACAGGCCAAGCAGCTGCGCCTGATCATCCTCGACGCCTGCCGCGACAACCCGTTCGCCAAGGCCATGATTCGTACCAGCGCGGCGCGTGCGCTGACAACGCGCGGCCTGATCGCGGCCGAGCCGACCACGTCGAACACGCTGATTGCCTATGCAGCGAAGGGCGGCTCGACGGCGGATGATGGCAACACCGGCCACAGCCCGTTCACCAACGCGCTGCTGAGCCATCTCACGACACCGGGCCTCGATGTCCGCCAGGCTTTCGGCGAGGTGCGCGACGATGTCATGAAGGCGACCGACAACAAGCAGGAGCCGTATGTCTATGGCTCGCTCGGCGGCTCGCAGATGGCGCTGGTCAACGCGTCAACCCCGGCCGTGGCCGCTGTGGTGACGCCTGCACCCACTCAGGCACCGGCCGCGAACGATCCGAACTCGCAGATGCGCCAGGACTACGCATTCGCCGAGCGCGTCGGCACCAAGCAGGCATGGGCCTATTTCCTGCAGCACTATCCTGACGGATTCTACGCCAACCTCGCCAAGGCGCAGCTCGACAAGCTGTCGGCCGCAGGCGCCACTCCGGCGGCTCCTGCGACACCGGCAGCGCCTGCCACACCGGCGCAGCCGCAGCCAAGTACGCAGGTCGCGGCATTGCCGACCGATACTTCGCGCACGACGATCAACCCCGCCGACCTCGCGCGCTCGGTGCAGGGCGAGTTGAAGCGGGTCGGCTGCTATTCCGGCGCCGTTGATGGTGACTGGAGCACGAGTTCGCGCCGCGCGCTCGACCAGTTCAACAAATATGCGCCAGCCAAGGTCGATACCAAGCTCGCAAGCAGCGACGCGCTCGACGCGCTGCACGCCAAGACCGCGCGGGTCTGCCCGCTGGTATGCGACCACGGCTTCCGTGCCGACGGCGACACCTGCACCAGGATCGCCTGCAAGGACGGCTACCAGGTCGGCGACGACAACACCTGCGAGAAGATTCCCGCCAAGCGCAACTCGCAGCCGACCGCGAGCCGGCAGCAGCAACAGCAGCAGTCGCAATCGCGGCAATCCGCGCCGGCGCCGACGCGGCAATCATCAGGCGGTGGCGGCGGTGGTGCCCAAATCATCTGCGACGACCATGGCTGCATCCCCAAACCAAAAGGCTGCATCGTGGTTTCAGTTCCGACCGGCCAGGGCTGTCAGTACTAAGCCGGCCGAATCCGGCGACCACCGGTGACGCGCAAACCGCAGACAACGCTCAAGATTTCAGCGGATTTGAGCGAGTCTGCAATTTACTTTTTCACTGCGCATGATCTGCTGCGCACAAGCGGCTTCGCCAACAGATTCGGATACCGCTTGACATGCACAATGCTGCCTCGCTGCATTTGCCGCAGTTTGACGCGCCCTATGCGCCTGATGACGGCGCGCTCGCGCAACAACTTTTATCGCGCGCGCGGCTTTCGCCCGATCAGGACGCCCGGATCGATCGCACCGCGACGCGGCTGATCGACGCGATCCGCTCGCGCCCCACCGGCTTCGGCGGCGTCGAAGATCTGCTGCGCGAGTTCTCGCTGTCGACCAAGGAAGGCCTTGCGCTGATGGTTCTGGCCGAGGCGCTGTTGCGCGTGCCCGATGCGCACACCGTCGACCAGTTCATCGAGGACAAGCTCGGCAAGGGCGACTTCATCCATCACGAGGCGAAGTCGAGCGCATTTCTCGTCAACGCCTCGGTGTGGGCGCTCGGCCTGTCCGCACGCATCGTCAAGGACGCCGACACACCCGAGGGCACGCTCGGCCAGCTCGCGCGGCGCATCGGTGTGCCTGCGATCCGCGCCGCGACGCGGCAGGCGATGCGGCTGATGGGCAATCACTTCGTGCTCGGCGAGACCATCGAGGCGGCGCTCGATCGCGCACAGGCGCACGCGCAAGGCGCACGCTATTCGTTCGACATGCTCGGCGAAGGCGCGCGCACGCGCGACGATGCGAAACGCTATTTCAACTCGTACGCGGCTGCGATCGCGGCCATCAGCCGGATCGCGGGCGACAATCCCCTGCCCGACCGTCCCGGCATTTCCGTGAAATTGTCAGCACTGCATCCGCGCTACGAAGCCGTGTCTCGCGCGCGGGTGATGGCCGAGATGGTGCCCGACGTCATCAAGCTGGCGCGCGCTGCGAAACAATCGAACCTGAACTTTACCGTCGACGCCGAGGAAGCCGACCGGCTCGAACTGTCGCTCGATGTCATCGCCGCGGTGCTGGCCGATCCCTCGCTCGCCGATTGGGATGGCTTTGGCCTCGCTGTCCAGGCCTACCAGAAACGCGCGGAAGCGGTGATCGATCACGTCGACGATCTCGCGCGGCGGCTGAACCGCCGGCTGATGGTGCGGCTGGTGAAGGGCGCCTACTGGGACACCGAGATCAAGCGCGCGCAGGAGCGCGGGCTTGACGACTATCCGGTGTTCAGCCGCAAGGCGATGACCGATCTCAACTACGTCGCGTGCACGCAAAAATTGCTCGGTGCGCGGCCGAGATTGTTTCCGCAATTCGCGACCCACAATGCGCTGACCGTTGCAACCGTCATCGCGCTGGCCGGCGGCGACAAGGCGGATGCCAGCAGCTTCGAATTCCAGCGGCTGCACGGCATGGGCGAAGAGCTCTACTCGCAGCTCGCCGAAGACCGGCCTGACATCGCCTGCCGCACCTACGCGCCGGTCGGCAGCCACCGCGACCTGCTCGCCTATCTGGTGCGGCGTCTGCTCGAGAACGGTGCGAATTCCTCTTTTGTTGCGGTCATTGCCAATTCCTCGGTCTCGACGGCGACGCTGCTGAAGCGACCGGCCGACATCATCGGCAGCGCCGACAAGGCCCGACATCCGAACCTGCCTTTGCCCCGCGATCTCTTGCAGCCGCAGCGCGCGAACTCGCGCGGCATCGAATTCGGCGACCGCGCAGCGCTCGCGAACCTGTTGCACGATGTCGCGGAACAGCAATCGACAATCGCGGCGACGCCGTTGATCGATGGTTACATGATTCCAGCAGAATCGCAGCCTCGCCTCAGCCCAATCGACCTCGCAACGCAAATTGGCGACGTCGTGGACGCATCGCCTGATATCGCGAGCCACGCGGTGGCGGCGGCCAAGGCCGGGTTCGGTGCGTGGAACGCCACGCCAGCGGAGACGCGAGCCGCAGCGCTCGAGCGCGCGGCAAACCTGATCGAACAGCGCCGCGCTCACTTCATTGCGCTGCTGCAGCGCGAAGGCGGCAAGACACTCGACGATGCCGTCTCCGAGGTCCGCGAGGCCGCCGACTTCTGCCGCTATTACGCCGCCGAGGGCCGCAAACTGTTCGGCACCGGCGAGGCACTGCCGGGACCGACCGGCGAGAGCAACAGCTTGCGGCTGCGCGGCCGCGGCGTCTTTGTCGCGATCTCGCCGTGGAATTTTCCACTTGCGATTTTCTCAGGCCAAATCGCCGCCGCGCTGATGGCTGGCAACGGCGTGATCGCCAAGCCGGCGGAGCAAACGCCGCTGATCGCATTCGAAGTGGTCCGCCTGCTGCACGATGCCGGTGTGCCAAAGAGCGCGCTGCATCTCGTGCCCGGCGACGGCCGGATCGGCGCGGCGCTGGTCGAACATCCGGACATCGCCGGCGTCGTCTTCACCGGCTCGACGGAAGTCGCGCGCTCGATCAACCGCGCGCTTGCCGCCAAGGACGGACCGATCGTGCCTTTGATCGCCGAGACCGGCGGCATCAACGCCATGATCGCTGATGCCACCGCCCTGCCTGAACAGGTCGCCGACGACGTCGTGACCTCGGCGTTCCGCTCCGCCGGCCAGCGCTGTTCGGCGCTGCGATTGCTGTGTGTGCAGGAGGACGTCGCCGACCGCATGATCGAGATGATTGCGGGTGCGGCCCGCGAGCTCGTGATCGGCGACCCGCGCGACCCGGCAACCCATGTCGGCCCGGTGATCGACGCCGAGGCCAAACAAAAGCTCGACGCCCATATCGCCAGAATGAAGACGCAGGCGCGCATGCATTTGGCGGGCAGCGCGCCAAAGGGCAACTATGTCGCGCCGCACATCTTTGAATTGCGCGACGCGAGCGAATTGACGCAAGAAATATTCGGACCGATCCTGCATGTAGTGCGGTACCGCGCGACCGCGCTGGATCGCGTGCTCGACGCAATAGCCGCCACCGGCTATGGGCTCACGCTCGGTATCCACTCGCGCATCGACGACACAGTCGATACCATCGTTGCGCGGCTCCGAGTCGGCAATGTCTACGTCAACCGCAACATGATAGGCGCCGTGGTCGGCGTGCAGCCGTTCGGCGGCTTTGGCCTGTCGGGGACGGGGCCGAAAGCCGGCGGGCCGCACTACCTGACCCGGTTCGCGACCGAACAGACGCTGACCACCAATACGGCGGCGGCCGGCGGCAACGCCGCGCTGCTCGCAGGCGAGGAGAACACAGGGTAAGCTGTTATCAACGGGCTAAGCTTTGGCCAACCGGAGGAGGGGTGGATGAAGTCGATACTCGTTCCCATCGAAATCACCGATGCAATGAAGGCGGCGCTGGAGACTGCGCTGCTTCTTGCCAAACATCGCGAGGCCTACATCGAAGGTTTTCCGCTGCGCTTCGGCATCAGCGAGTTTGCCACCGCCGAGGTCGTCGGCGGCTTTCCGTCCGAAGCCTATCGCCAATACGGCGTGCAGGAGGCCGAGCAGACGCAGAAGTTGTTCGAGGGGTTCATGGCCGAGCGCGGCGTGCCTCTCGCCGGCGAGAGTTTGGGACTGGCCTATGGCTGGCTCGACGATGCGCCCGAAGGCGAAGGCTTTGTCGGCAGCTACGGCCGCGCCTTCGACGTCACCGTGCTGAGCCGGCCCGACACCAACTCGATCGGCCTTCACACCCGCGCCATCGAATCGAGCCTGTTCGAGAGCGGCCGGCCGCTGCTGTTGGCACCGCCGCAGCCGCCCAAAACCATCGCGACCAACATCATGATCCACTGGAACGGCTCTACCGAGCAGGCCCGTGCCAACGCGTTCGCGATGCCGTTATTGCGCGCTGCCGAGCGTGTCTCGGTGCTGACCGTGGTTGGCGGCCAGGGCGTTGCGGGGCCTGGGCCCGCCGATGTCATCAAGCAGCTGAAGCGCAACGGCATTGCCGCGAAACCGATCCGGGTCGAGATCGAAAACCGCAGTACCGGCGAGGCCGTCCTTGCCGCCGCAAAGGCGGAAGGCTGCGACCTTTTGGTCAAGGGCGCCTTCACCCGCAGCCGGTTGCGGCAGCTGGTCTTCGGCGGCGCCACCAGCCACATCATGGCCCACGCCGAACTGCCGGTGCTGATGGCGCATTGAGCGGGAAGAGGACATTAAACATCGCGCGGCCACTTGTCGCGCGATCAAACCGTAGCTACAATTTAATTGCAAGATGCGCATTGTCTGGGACGAACCGAAGCGGCTGGCAAACCTTGCCAAGCACGGCCTGGATTTCGCGGAGCTCGACGAGTCCTTCTTTGAGAATTCGGTGATCGATGTGGCGAAGAACCGCCGCTACATAGCGATCGGCCACCCTCGGCATGGCACGGCGGTGGTCGTGTTTACGCCCTTGGGTCGCGAGGCGGTCAGCATTATCAGCATGCGACCGGCGAGCCGCAGGGAGAGAGGGTTTCTAAGGTGAAGAGAGCAAAGCGATACAAACGCGGGAAGGGCTACACCAAAGCAGATTGGGAAGCCGTCGAAAGCCCCGAACTTACGGCAGAACAGATTGCGCGAGCGCGCCCTTTCAGCGAGGTCTTTCCAGGGCTGGCGGTATCGATCCGGCGAGGCCGCGGCCCTGGAAAAAAGCCGGCGAAGCAACTTGTCTCACTACGCCTCAGCCCTGATGTGCTTGATCACTTCAAGGCAAAGGGTCGCGGATGGCAAACCAAGATCGATGAGACCTTGCGGAAAGCCGCGAAGCTGCGGAAACGAGCCTGAGACGCGCCCATTTTCACCCGTCAGGTTTGACATTCCCCCCGACATCCCGCGCGAGACCCTGCTATGCGGGCGTTTTCCGCCGATTGCGCGGCGTCGCCCGGCCACGTAATTTGTCGCCATAAGTCACCTCCAAAAATAACAACCTCGAGGAAATTGATGCCCCGCATTGGCTTTGGCGCATTCCTGGCCCCCCACCATCCCATCGGCGAACACCCGATGCTGCAATTCCGCCGCGACCTCGATTTCACCGAGCATCTCGACAAGCTCGGTTACGATGAATTCTGGTGCGGCGAGCATCACTCGTCCGGCTGGGAGATGATCGGCTCGCCGGAAATGTTCCTGGCTGCCGCCGCCGAACGCACCAAGCGCATCCGGCTCGGCACCGGTGTTGTGTCGCTGCCCTATCACCACCCCTTCAACGTCGCCCAGCGCATGGTGCAGCTCGACCACATGAGCGGCGGCCGCGCGATCTTCGGCACCGGCCCGGGCGCGCTGTCGTCCGACGCTTATGTGCTCGGCATCGACCCGATGGTGCAGCGCGACCGGCAGGACGAGGCGATCGGCGTTATCAGGCGATTGATGAGCGGCGAGCGCGTCACGGCAGAGAGCGACTGGTTCACGCTGCGCAATGCGGCGTTGCAGATCCTGCCGCTCCAGGAAGAAATGCCATTCGTGACCGCCTCGCAAATCTCGCCGTCGGGCATGACGCTTGCCGGCAAGCACGGCATCGGCGTGATCTCGATCGGCTCGATGTCAGAGGAAGGTTTGACGGCATTGCCGACGCAGTGGTCGTTCGCCGAGGACTCCGCGAAGAAGCACGGCAAGACCGTCAACCGCAAGGACTGGCGCGTGCTGCTGAGCTGGCACATCGCCGAGACTCGCGAGAAGGCCCGCGAGGAAGCCGGCAAGGGCCTGATGCGCCACCACAACGAGTATATCGTCGGCACGCTGCAGCGGCCCGGTGCCAAGCCTTACAAGTCAGTGACCGAGGCGCTGGACACCACCTCCGGCGCGCCGGGCTCGGCCGCGACCATCGGCACGCCCGACGATCTCGTCGCGACGATCAAGAACGTGATCAAGATGTCGGGCGGTCTCGGCACGATCGTCGGCTTCGCCCACGACTGGGCGAACATCGAGAACACCTTCCGCAGCTGGGAAATGGTGGCGCGCTATGTGATCCCCGAGATCAACGGCTATATCACCAAGCTGAGGGAGTCGCAG
Source organism: uncultured Alphaproteobacteria bacterium (assembly GCA_963763485.1). Taxonomy (GTDB): domain Bacteria; phylum Pseudomonadota; class Alphaproteobacteria; order Rhizobiales; family Xanthobacteraceae; genus CAWCKS01. The sequence continues at coordinate 620,081 of CAVXOW010000008.1, forward strand.
AAGTATGTCATCGAGAACCGCGAGTCGTTCGAGCGGGCCAACAAGGCTGTGATGGCAAAGATCATGGAGAACGACAAGGCAGCCGCAGCCCTCGCCGTAACGCGCTCCAGCCGCTTTGCATCTGCATCTGGCAGCAACACACCGGACCTCGAGAAGGAAGCGGCGAAGGCCCGCGCCGCCGCAAAGGCGAAGGCGTAAGGGCTCACACGAGGTGGTCGTCCCCGCGAAAGCGGGGGCCCATAGCCCTGTGTAAATTGTAAAGTCGCGACCGTGACTGAAATCGCCTGGTCGCTCTCTCCGAGGACCACACCTCTGCTGCGGAGTATGGGTCCCCGCTTTCGCGGGGACGACCGGAGAGAGAGTACTAGAGTCCTATTGGCCTGATGCCGATCGGGCGGCGGCGCTGACGCGCCACACCCGGTTGCCCACGTCGTCGGCCACCAACAGATCCCCCGATTTGCCAATCACGACGCCGACCGGCCGCCCCTGCGCCTTTTCGCTTGCATCGAGGAATCCGGTTAGCACGTCCACCGGCGGACCCGCCGGCTTGCCGTCCTTGAACGGCACGAAGATCACCTTGTAACCGCTGAACGGCTTGCGATTCCACGAGCCATGCTGGCCGATGAAAACGCCATTGCGCAGGGATTCCGGCAGCGCCGAGCCTTGCGCGAAGGCGAGCCCGAGCGACGCCGTGTGGTTGCCCAGCGCGTAGTCGGGGACGATCGCCTTGGCGACGAGATCCGGATTTTGCGGAGTGACTCGCGTGTCGACATGGTTGCCGTAGTAGCTGTAGGGCCAGCCGTAGAACCCGCCGTCCTTCACCGATGTCATGTAGTCCGGCACCAGATCGCTGCCGAGCTCATCGCGCTCGTTGACGGCAGTCCACAGCACTCCGCTGTCCGGCTGCCACCCCAAACCGTTCGGATTGCGCAGACCCGATGCGAACACGCGCGAGCTTCCGGTCGCGAGATCGATCTCCAGGATAGCGGCGCGGCGATCTTCCTTGTCGATGCCGTTCTCTGCGACGTTGCTGTTTGATCCGACCGTCGCGTAGAGCCTGGTCCCATCCTTGCTGGCGAGAATGTTCTTGGTCCAGTGATGATTGATCGGCCCGGCCGGGAGATCAGCGACCTTCTGTCCCTTGCCGGCGATTTTCGTCGCGCCATCGACATAGGCGAATTTCAAAATGGCATCGGTGTCCGCGACATAAAGGTCGTGGCCGATCAACGCCATGCCGAATGGCGAGTTCAAATCGCTGAGGAAAGTTTCCTGCACTTCCGCGACGCCGTCGCCATCGGCATCGCGCAGCAGAATGATCTTGTTCGGGCTGTCGACGCCGGCTCCCGCCCATTTCTGGACCAGGCCGCTAACCCAGCCGCGGAATCCTGAGGTCTCATCGGGACGATCGTTTGGCGCATTCAATTCCGCGACAAGCACATCGCCGTTCGGAAGCACGTAGAGCCAGCGCGGATGCTCAAGTCCCGCCGCAAACGCGTTCACCTTGAGACCTTCGCCGGCGACCGGCGTTTTGCCCTCCGGCCAGCTCGACGCGATCGCAATGTGGATGGTCGGGAGCAACGTCTTGACCGGAGACGGCAACGGCGGATCGGAGCCGATCGACGCATCCTCCGGCAAGGTGGCGGTGTCGCCGCACGCGGCCAGCGCGCAGCACATGATCATCATTGCAATGGCGCGAACATACATCACGATCTCTCCGACGGGCAGCCGGACAATGAGCGGGGGAACCGATCGTTCCGCACGAACTCGCCCTGGTGTTACCACTCTGTCGCTACTGTCGCTGCTGTCGCCCTCACGCGACCATCCGCTCGCGATTATTTGCCACCAGGATCGGCCGGATCAGGCGGCCGAAGCGTTCGGCTTCCTCGTCGTGCAGGTAGCCGGACAGGCAGAACGAGTGGCAGCCGGCGTCGATGAACTGCTGCAGCGTTGCGGCGCACTGCTCGGGATTGCCGACCACACAGATGCCGGCGCCCGGCCGCACCTTGGTGATCCCGGTCCACAGGTGCGGCATGATCAGGTCGCCATACTCGCGCGCGAGCTGCTGCACGCGCTTGTTGGCTTCCGAGCTGACGTAAAGCTTCTCGCGCTCCTGCTTCAAGCGTTCCGGGGCGTCCTTGATCAGCGTCTCGGCGGCGTCCCATGCGTCGCGTTCGTTCTCGCGGCAGATCACCTGCAGCCGCATGCCAAAACCGATTTTGTCCTCGCGGCCGTGCGCCCGCGCCATCGCGCGAATTTCGGCGATGTTCTGTTTGATCCGCTCCGGTGTGTCGCCCCAGAACAGGTGAACGTCGGAATGTTTTGCCGAGATCTCCCAGGCCTGGCGCGAGCCGCCGCCGAGATAGAATTTCGGATAGGGCTGCTGCAGCGGTCTCGGCCGCGCCACGGCGCCCTTCAAGGTGTGGAACTGGCCGGCAAAATCGACCGGGCCGCGCGTGGTCCACAGTGTCTTCAGCAGCGTGACCTCTTCGTCCATCAGCGCGTAACGCTGCTCCTTCGGATAGCGCACGCCCTCGCCTTCGACCTCGCTCTCGTTCTGGCCGGCGATCAGGTTGATGCAGATGCGGCCGCCCGACATCTGGTCGAAGGTCGAGATCATCTTCGCCATCAGCACCGGATTGATGTAGCCCGGCCGCGCCGCAATCAGCGGCTTGATCGTCGTTGAGCGCGCCGCCATGAACGCGCCGGAGATCCAAGCCTCCCAGCAGGTCGAGCCGACCGGGATCAGCAAGTATTCGAATTTCGCGGCTTCCGCGGCCGCAACGACGCGCTCGCACAGCTCGGCTGAGCCTGCGACCTGCGCCGACGGCACGCCATAGGCTGTGGTGTCGCCATGGGTCGGAAGGTACCAGCCGAATTCGAGGGGGCGCATGAGGGAAAATCCCAGTCTTCGTCATGGCCGGGCTCGTCCCGGCCATCCACGTTTTGTTCGGGGTGAGCTTAAAGACGTGGATGCCCGGCACAAGGCCGGGCATGACGACCCAGTTCTGCACCGGCTGACGCGCGAACTCTACTGCCTTCCCATCTCGCTGTTGCCGACGGCGTCGCCGTCGAGCACCCGGTCCGGGTTCATCGTGATCGTGACCTTGCGCAGCTCGCCGGTGAACGCGAACGGCGCCTCGTACGTCGAGACCGGGCTGCCGCGATCGAGGCCGATGTCGAGGCCCGACCACGACACCAGCGTGAAGAAGCCGTAGGTCAAGGGCGCGCTGCCGCTTGCCTTGCCGTCAATCAGCAAGGTCGCGACGCGCTTGCCCTCCTGCAGCATGTGCAGGCCGAGCACGTGATCGCCCGGCGACACCGGCTGTTCGGAGCGCACGATCTGGTGCTCGCCGCCGATGTTGAGATCGTGCACGAGATGGCCGTCTTCCATATAGAGGCTGTAGCCAGACGTCGCGTCGCCATGGGCGATCAACACGCCGCGGTCGCCCGACTTCACCGCGACGTCGGCTTCGATCAGGTAGCTGCGCCCGCGCACATCGGGCGCGACTTCGGTCGGGATGTGGCCGACCCCCTTGTGAAAGATGAACTGGCGGCGATGATGGGTGCGCGCGGCGTTTTCCGCAAAGCGCGGACCGAAACGATCGTCGAGCGGCAGCACCTTGTGGGTCTCGGCCTGCTTCCACCACTCCGCGATCATCGCCTCCAGCCGCTTTGGCTCCTGTTGCGCGAGATCGCTGGTTTCCGAGAAATCGCGATCAAGGTGATAAAGCTCCCAGGCATCGTTCTCGAACGGCGAGCCCGATGGATGAAACGCCACTGCCTTCCAGCCGTCCTGCCAGAGCCCGCGGTGACCGAACATCTCGAAATATTGCGGCTTGCCCTTTGAGGATGCGTCCGCATTGCGGATGCTGGGCGCAAAGCTGACGCCTTCGATCGGCTGCTGCGGAACACCCGCAATCACCTCGGGCGCGGTGACGCCGAGGAGATCGAGCAGCGTCGGCACGAGATCGCTGGCGTGGCAGAACTGCGGCCGGATCTCACCGCGTGCGGCAATACCCTTTGGCCAGGACATGACAAGCGGATCGCGAATGCCGCCGCCATGGGTGTTCTGCTTGTAGCGCTTGAGCGGCGTGTTCGACGCCATCGCCCAGCCGTGCGGGAAGTTCGAGTGCGTGTCGGGGCCGCCGATGTCGTCGATGCGCTTAAGCTTCTCCTCGATCGGCTCGCGCCGCATGTTGTAGGGGCCCATCGCGTTGATGAAGCCGAGCGGTCCGCCCTCCTGGCTCGCGCCGTTGTCGGACATCACGATCACAAGGGTGTCGTCGCGCACGCCGCTGGTTTCGAGGAATTTGATCAACCGCGCGAGATGCTGGTCGGCGTGATCGAGCATTGCGGCGAACGCGGCCTGCAGCCGGGTGAAGATGCGCTGCTCTTCGGGCGAATGCTCGGACCACGGCCTGACGCCTTCGTTACGCGCAGGCATTTTTGTGCCGGATGGCACGAGACCCATCTCGACCTGACGCTTGAGACGACGCTCGCGCTCGGCATCCCAGCCGCCTGCGAAGACAGCATCGTACTTCATGATGATGTCGCGCGGCGCCTGGTGCGGCGCGTGGCACGCGCCGAATGCGAGCCAGGTCAGCCAGGGCTGATCGGGCCTTGCCGCGATGTGATCGGCGATGAAGCGGATGCCCTGGTCGACGAGGTCTTCGGTGAGGTGATAGCTCGACTGGTAGGTGCCTGATGGCGCGATCGCCGAATTGTCGCGCATCAATTCAGGCGCGTATTGGTCGGTCTCCGCATCCATGAAGCCGTAGTAGCGATCGAAGCCGCGCCCCAACGGCCAGCCGTCGAACGGTCCGGTCGGGCCGGACTCGGTGAGCGGCGTGACATGCCATTTGCCGAGCATGTAGTTGCGATAGCCGTGCGGGCGCAGCATCTCGGCGATGGTGCCCGCTTCGCGCGCGATCTTGCCGCGATAGCCGGGATAGCCGCTGTCGAAATTGGCGAGGCAGCCGACGCCAACCGAATGATGGTTGCGCCCGGTGAGCAAGGCCGCGCGCGTCGTCGAACACATCGCCGTGGTGTGGAAGCCGGAATAGCGCAGGCCTTGTCCGGCAAGGCGATCAATGGTCGGCGTCCCGATCGGCGAGCCGTAGCAGCCGAAATCGGAAAAGCCGACGTCGTCGAACAGCACGACAAGGATGTTCGGCGCGCCCTTCGGCGCCTGCGGCGGTGGTGGCCAGTACGGCGTCGAGTCCTTTACGAAGCGCCCGATCTTCGGCGCGCCCCCGCTACTTGCACCCGCCTGCCCGCTCATGATCCACCCTCGGCCTTGAGTTCTGCGGAGCACATTGTGCTGATGCCGGCGCGCGGCCTCAACTCGCATTTCATACCAATTGCCGGTTCAGTCTAACCTCATCCTGAGGAGCGCCATAGCCGTCCGAAGCACGGCGTGCTTCGCACGCCTATGGCGCGTCTCGAAGGATGAGGCCACCGATCGGGCCTCATGGTTCGAGACGCCCTGCTTCGCGCAAGAGCGCTACGCAGGGCTCCTCACCATGAGGATGCCGGGTTTCCGTTGCAGGGAAAACCACGGGGTCTGTGCCCCAGCGCACAGATTGCTGTTGCGGAAGGTCACAAAACATCAGAATTTCCGGTCGGGCAAAGGGGAATCAATCAATCATGCGCCGGTCGACGATCGCTCGAGCCTGCCTGGTCGCGGGTGGCCTGATCTGTCCGACGCTGGCGTTAGCGGCGCCCGCGGAGCTCTTGAACAAAACCATCACCGTCAGCTACACCACAACGATCCCCGGCAAATCGCCGGACGGCCAGACCATTTCCGGCGTGCGGAACTCGGTGCGCACCGTCTACATCAGCAGCGCCGGCCGTATGTTTGCGCGGGTGTTTCGACGCGATCGCGACGCCTCGGCCACCAAGGAGGCAGCGCCGGGCGAGAGCGCCAACACATTGCGCTTCGAAGGCAACAAGCTGGTCGGCGTGATGCAGTTCGTCAGCGGCGCATCGCAGATGGCGATCACCTGGGACGCCTCCGGCGGAAGCTGCAACGCCTCGATCCAGGCCGGCCGCGACAGCGGGCGCGCAATTCAATGGAAGGGCGTCAACGGCAAGACCTACACTGCGACCGGCCCGATCCAGACATCGAACATCAATTGTTCAATCGCGGCCGGGAATGCTTTCGCCGGCCAATAGCCATTGCATCATTGAACCTTTTTAGTGCGAACAAGACAGAACATCCCTGGGCGATCTTCAAGGAAAGAAACATGACGACTTTGACCACTGCTCCATCACGAGCCGGGGTACGTGCGACCACGACCAACTTCTACTTCTATATGGCGCTGTCGTGCGCCGCCGTCGCCTTCCTCGGCTTTGCGCCGACATTCTGGTTTCCATTGGCGGCCCATAGCTTCAAGGCCAATCCGATCGTCTACGTGCACGGCGCGGTGTTCTTCGCCTGGACGCTGTTCTTCTGCTTCCAGACCTGGCTGGCAAGCTCGGGGCGGGTCATGAACCATCGCTCGGTCGGCCTGATCGGCGTCTCGTTTGCCACCGCAATGACGATTTTCGGCACGCTCGCGGCCATCAACACCATGAAGATGGCGGCGCTCGGCGGCATGAAGGACGATGGCATCGCGTTCGCCATCGTGCCGTTGAGCGGCATCGCTTTCTTTGCCGTGGTGTTCGCGCTCGCCGTGATCAACGTGCGCAACATCGAGGTCCACAAGCGCCTGATGCTGCTGGCGGGGATATCGATCCTCGACGCCGCCGTCGCGCGCTGGTTCATCTTCTTCCTGGCGCCTCCCGGACCGGCCGGCCCGCCGCCGGTGCCGGTGACGATCCCGCCTGCGCTGGTGGCTTACCTGCTGCTGGTTGTCGCTATCGTGTTCGACTGGCGGACCCGTGGCCGGCCGCATCCGGTCTACATTTATGGCGGCATCGCGCTGGTAGCCTTGAAACTGCTGAATTTGCCGATCAGCATGTCGGCCGGCTGGCACGCCTTTGCCGGCGGTGTCCTGGCGCTCGCGCAGTAACTCTTGTCTGCGCGGCCCTTCCTGGAAGTGCGTGCATGTCCCCGGTCTCGCTGCTGCTCAACCTGTTCTGGATCCTGTGCGGCGGACTGTGGATGGCGGCGGGCTGGGTGATCGCAGCTGTCATCATGGCAATCACCATCGTCGGCATTCCCTGGGCACGCGCCGCCTTCAACATCGCCGCCTACACGCTGCTGCCGTTCGGACAGAGGGCGGTGCCGCGCGAAATGGTGACCGGCGAGCATGACATCGGCACCGGGCTGCTCGGCGTGATCGGCAACATCATCTGGTTCGTGCTCGCCGGCTGGTGGCTTGCGCTCGGGCATCTCATCACGGCATTCGTGCTGGCGCTGACCATCGTAGGCCTGCCGTTTGCGTGGGCGCATCTGAAGCTCGCCGGCATCGCGCTGTGGCCGATCGGCAAGATGATCGTGCCGGCGTGAAAACCCGGCGGCCTTGCGAGCCGCCGGGCATTGCTTGCTCAACGCGATCAGACGAAACGGAAGTCGCCCGCCGTCAGGCTGCTCAACGCGACGTTCTGCAAGGTAACGCTGCGGAGCGGGTCGACGGTGATTGTCGTATCGTTGCCGATCTGCTGCGCGTGCTGCAGCACGTCGGAGAAGTTCGAGAAGATCGAACGATCGAACCGGACGAAATCGTTGGCGCCGTTGCCACTGCCGGCAAAGAAGTCCCCGACCGTGTCGTGTCCGAAGTTGCCGGCGAAGACGTAGGTGTCGGCGCCGAACCCGCCGAACAACATGTCGTTGCCGGCACTGCCAATCAGCGTGTCATTGCCGGAACCACCGTTGAGCGCGAGGTTGATCTGGCCGGCCTGCAGTGCCGACGCGTCGATCCTGTTGTTGCCGTCCTGAGCATTGATGACCAGCGTGTCGTTCGCCGCCTCCGCACCGTTGATCGTGACCTGCGCAGCGAGGCCCGAGACCACAACCGAGGCGCCATCGCTTGCGACCCGGATGTGATCGTTGCCCGCCGTGCCGTTGACGACGATGGTGTCAGCCGCGCCGTCCCCGATGCCGCTGCCGGGCGTCGCCGACAGATCGATCGCGACCTGCTTCGTGCTGGTACCGCTGAGATCATCGACCGTGATCGTGTCGGGGCCGCCGAGTGCATTGAAGTCGATGCGCTCGATGCTGTTCAGATCCATGGTGATGTTGGCGACGTCGCGGAAGAACCGGACGCGGCTGCCGTTGGCCGAGATCGCGACGTGCTCGCCGACATTGGCGCCGTTGAACAGCAGCGTATCGAACCCGCTCTGGCCTTCGACGATGTCGCTGCCATCGCCCGGATTCCAGATGAAGGTGTCGTCACCGGAACCCAGCAACGCGGTGTCGCTGCCGCGACCGCCAGCCACGGTGTCGTTGCCATCGCCACCGTTCAGAATATCGGCGCCGTCACCGCCGAAGATGGTGTCGTTGCCGGCACCACCATTGATCGTGAGGTTGGTGAGCCCAGCGATCCCGTTCTGGCCGCGGATCACGTCGTCGCCACCGGTGCCGTTGATGACGAGGTTCTCGACATTGGCGAGATCCGTCACCACCGTAGCGCCGACCTGATTCACGCCGACATGGGTTCCGTCCAGGAACACGTCGATTTCGCCGCCGCCGGCACCGGCGACCGTCAGCGTGTCGTTGCCGCCGAGCCCGTCGATCAGGAGTCGGTCGTTCGCAAGCTCGGCTCCCGTGAGCGAGACCTGCGTGGCCAGTCCGGTGACCGTGGCGGAATTGCTGCTGGTCGAGACCACGATATGATCATCGCCCGCGTTGCCGTTGACGATGACGGTATCCCGGTTGCCGTCGCCGGTGCCGCTGCCGATCGGCGCCGACAGGTCGATCGCGACCTGCTTTGTGTCGGTGCCGCTGAGATCATCGACCGTGATCGTGTCGGCGCCACCGAGCGCGTTGAAATCAATATGCTCGATGCTGTCGAGATCCATGGTGATATTCGCCACGTCGCGGAAAAACCTGACGCGGCTGCCATTCGCCGAGATCGTGACGTGCTCGCTGATGTTGGCGCCATTGAACAGCAGCGTGTCGAGGCCGCCCTGGCCTTCGACGATGTCACTGCCGTCGCCAGGGTTCCAGACGAAAGTATCATCGCCCGAACCGAGCAACGCCATGTCGTTGCCGCGACCGCCGATCACGGTGTCATTGCCGCCACCCCCGTTCAGAATGTCGGCACCGTCGCCGCCGAAGATGGTGTCGTTGCCGGCGCCGCCGTTGATCGTGAGGCTGGTGAGGTTGACGATCCCGTTCTGGCCGCGGATCACGTCATCGCCACTGGTGCCGTTGATGACGAGGTTCTCGACATTGACGAGGTCCGTTACCACGGTGGAGCCGGCCTGGTTCACGCCGACATGCGTCCCGTCCAGGAACACGTCGATTTCGGCGCCACCGCTGGCGCCGGCAAACGTCAGCGTATCGTTGCCGCCGAGCCCGTTGATCACCAAGCGGTCGTTCGCAAGCTCGGCGCCGGTGACGGTGACCTTTGCGGCCAGCCCATTGACAACGGCGGAGTTGCCGCTGGTCGAAACCGTGATGTGATCGTCATCCGCTGTCCCGTTGACGGTGACGGTATCCTGGTTGCCGTCGCCGGTGCCGCTGCCGATCGGCGCCAACAGGTCGATCGCGACCTGCTTGACGGCGGTGCCGGAGAGATCATCGATGGTGATGTTGTCGGCGCCGCCGAGCGCGTTGATGTCGATGCGCTCCATGCTGCTCAGGTCCATCGTGATGTTGCCGACATCGCGAAACAGGCGCGTGCGGCTGCCGTTGGCCGACAGCGTCATGTTCTCGCCAATGTTCGAGCCATTGAACACCAGCGTGTCGGTGCCGCTGCCGCCTTCGACGACGTCGCTGCCGTCGCCCGGATTCCAGATGAAGGTGTCGTTGCCGGAGCCGAGGATCGCGGTGTCGCTGCCCTGCCCGCCGATCACGACGTCATTGCCGCCGCCGCTGTCGATGAAATCGTTGCCGCCGCCGGCGTTGATGGTGTCGGCGGCATTGGACGGATGCGCGCCGCCGGCCGCAGTGACCGTCGGCGAGACAGAATCTGGAGTAATGGTTTCATCGGACGCAGTGCCAGTGAAGCTTGCCATGTCGGACCTTCGTCAAGGGTTAGGCGACAGGTCGCGACCTGCCGATGAGCGAGGTTTCGCTCGCAGCGAAACGGAGCGCGGAAATTGACGAAGGTCCGATCGATCGGCCTCCTCCGATCGGAGGACAGGCGCGTACGATTTCGCAAAAATACGAGCATCATCCATCAACACGGCGTGACGACTGATGTCGAAGTTTACAATCAGGCCTGCCCGGGACTTGATCTTGACGCTGATCGATTTCCGCCGTTGATTGGATACATCAACACTGGCCTTTGCGCAGGAGCGAACATGGCGATCGACACAGTTGGCATCATCGGGTCCGGGTTGATGGGGACCGGCATCGCGCAGGTCTGCGCCGCTTCGGGGCTGAAAGTGATCGTCCGCGATATTGATCAGGCGGCGCTGACGCGCTCGACGCAATCGATCGCCGACAGCCTGACCAAGCTGGTCGCCCGGCAGAAGCTGACCGAGGACGTCAAGAGCGCGGCGCTGGCCGCGATCACCACGACAACCGACGCGACCAGGCTCGGAACCGCCGACTTCATCATCGAAGCGGCAACCGAAAATCTCGGCCTGAAGCAGAAAGTTTTAAAGGAGATCGAAAGTATCGCCAAACCCTCCGCGATCATCGCGACCAATACGTCGTCGGTCTCGATCACCAAGCTCGCGGCGACGCTGGCGACGCCCGGCCGTTTCGTCGGCATGCATTTCTTCAATCCGGTGCCGGTGATGAACCTGGTCGAGATTATTCGCGCGATTCAAACGGACGATCCGACCTTCGCCGCAACCGATGCGCTGGCGCGCAAGCTCGGCAAGACGCCGATCTCGGTGAAGAACGCGCCGGGATTCGTCGTCAACCGCATCCTCTGCCCGATGATCAACGAGGCGATCTTCGTGCTGCAGGAGGGACTGGCGACTCCGGAGGAGATCGACGCCGGCATGAAGCTCGGCGCCAATCATCCGATCGGCCCGCTGGCGCTGGCCGATCTCGTCGGGCTCGACACCCTGCTGGCGGTGCTGAACGTATTCTATGCCGACTTCCGCGATCCGAAATACCGCGCCGCGCCGCTGCTGATCGAGATGGTCGACGCCGGCTATCTCGGCCGCAAGTCAGGCCGCGGGTTTTACAAGTATTCGTAGCCCAGGTATTCGTAGCCTACGAGTTCCCGCCTGCGCCGGAACGACGCTGGAGCAAGCGTCAGAACGGCCGCCGCCGCCGCGGCGCTGCTTCGATGAGCGGCTTGGCGCGATGGCCGGCCGGGTGGAATCGCAGCCGACCGAACGACAGCAGCCAGTGTGCAAAAACCGATGGCGGCACGAGGTGAACGCGCCACCATCGCCGCGGGCTGACGTCACCGGACTGGGGGCTCGACGCTCTGATTCGTTCGTAAACACGCATGGGTTGCTCCGTCGCATTAGAACCTGCGCATGCCTCGTTCGGGGAACATGCGCTAGACGCCTTGAGAGTGTCGCCCACCCGTGCTTGCCAAATACTTGTCGAATGTGGCGCAAATCGATCTGACGAAGGGGCGGCCAAGTTCCGTCACCACGATTAACTCACCATCGATCCGAACAATTCCCTCGGATTCCATCTGTTTCAGCTTAACGAAGTCTGAAGCGAGTCCGTCGGGCCTGAAACCGAAATGCTTCGCAAGCTCGGTGATATCAACAGCAAGTTCGCACATCAGCCGCGAAATCAGCTCGGCGTGGAACCTGTCATCGTTGCTTAACATGACGCCGCGCGCGACCGGCAGCTCGCCATCGCTCAGCTTGCGCCGCCACTCCGGTGTTTTCGAAAAATTCTGGACGTAACCCTGTGGCAGCTGGCCGATCGCCGAACTGCCGAAGCCAATCAGCGTCGTGTGCGCATCGCCGGTGTAGCCCTGAAAGTTCCGCTTGACCGTGCCGCTCGCCAGCGCGTCGCCGGCCTTGGCGAAATGATCGAGGCCAACGCGGACATAGCCGGCATCGACCAGCATCCGCGCCGCAACATCCTGCTGGTCGAACCGCTCGCGTGGGCCCGGCAGCGCGGCTTCCGGAAGCAGTTGCTGCGCCGGCTTCATCCAGGGCACGTGGGCATAGCCGAACAAGGCGACCCGATCGGGCGCAAGCGTAATGACCTCACCAACGGTGTGCGCAACGCTTGCCGTGGTCTGGAACGGCAAACCATACATCAGATCCATGTTGATCGAGGCAATACCGGCCTTGCGGAAGGCTTCGACCGACCATGCCGTCCGCACGAAGGGCTGGATCCGGTTGACCGCCCGCTGCACCCGCGCGTCGAAATCCTGGATGCCGAGACTGACGCGATTGAGGCCGGCATCGACCGCCGCCGCGATCCACTCCGCGTTGAGCACGCGCGGGTCGATCTCGGCCGCGATCTCGGCGCCTGCGGCGACGTCGAAGCATCGCCGCAGCTCGGCAATCAGACGCAGGAGATCGTTTGGCGGCAACGCATTCGGCGTTCCACCGCCGAAATGCAGCGCACCAATAGTCAGCGTTTGCCCGACATGCAGGCGGACCAGTCTGATCTCCTCGATCAGCCAATCGACATAGTCCGTTATGGGCCTGTTGGAGCGCGCCACGCTCATGTTGCAGCCGCAGTACCAGCACAGGCTGCGGCAGAACGGGACGTGAATGTAGGCCGAGACGGGAACTGTCGCATCGAGGTCGGCGAGCCACGAGGCGTAGGTGTCCGCGGACATATCGCTCCTGAAATTCGGAGCGGTCGGATAGCTCGTGTAGCGCGGTACGCGCTCGCCGTATTTCGCGATCAAATGATCGATGTGATCGGGCTGCTGATTCTGTGCAACGAGCTGTAATTGGGTCATTGGGCGGATCGGACGGTGTCTTCAGGGGATGGTGCAGGCGGACTCGGTCCGATCTCGTCGTCGCTGATGGCGCGCCATGCGGCGCCGTCGAGATCGTCATACTGGTTGCTGTTGAGAGTCCACAGGAACGCCGCGAGCCCCAACAGCCCAAGCAGCAGGGCCAGCGGTACCAGATAAATCAGGACTTCCATGGGACTGCGGCCTCCTGAGCCTGCCTGGCGCCGGCGCGCGCCCGGAGCGCGTTCGCCGTTACCAGGATCGACGAGCCCGACATCGCGGCCGCCGCGATCAGTGGCGTCACGAGGCCTGCGATCGCAACCGGCAGCGCGATGGCGTTGTAGATCACCGCAAGCCACAGATTCTGCTTCATGACCTTGAAGGCGCGGCGCGACAGCTTCAAGGCCGTGGCGACCGGTTCGAGCCGCTCGCCGAGGAAGATCGCGTCGGCGGCGGCCTGCGCGAGATGCGTGGCGCTGACCGGCGACATCGAGACGTTGGCGGCTGCCAGCGACGGCGCATCGTTGAGACCATCGCCGACCATCAACACGCGCTGCCCGGCCTTTCGCATCTCCTCGATGCGCGCAATCTTGTCCGCCGGGCTTAAGCCCGCCTGCCAGGCGTCGATCGACAATGCGGCTGCGATGTCGGCGACCGACTCCTTGCGGTCGCCGGACAGGATCGCGATGCGATAGCCGGCCTGTTTCAGCCCACCGACGACAGCCGCTGCGTCGTCGCGCAGGCGCTGACGGAAGGCGAAGACCACGCGGGTCTTGCCTTGCGAAAATGCGATCACCGACGCATCCGGATACGTGGCATTGACCGCTGCCGTCTGCGCCTGCGCGTCGCAAAATTCAGGGCTGCCGAGCCTCAGAGGCTGACCATCGACCACGCTGAGCACGCCCCGGCCCGCCTGCTCGACAACAGCCGGCAGCGGTTCCCGGGCGCCGACGGCCTTAGCGAGCGCAACGGCAAGGGGATGGCGGCTGCCGAGCGCAAGGCGGCCTGCGAGGCTCAGGGTCTGCCCATCGATCGCGGCCGCGTTGGCGACCTCCGGCTCCGGCAGCGTCAGCGTGCCTGTCTTGTCGAACACGATGGTGTCGACCTCGGCGAGCCGCTCCAGCGCGTCGCCGCGATTGAGCAGCACGCCGGCGCGGAACAGCGCGCCGACCGCGACCACCTGGACCGCCGGGATCGCAAGCCCGAGCGCGCAGGGGCAGGTGATGATCAAAACGGAAATGGCGATCACGATCGAATCGTGCACGCCAGCGCCAAGGAGAAGCCAGCCGAACAACGTCAGCAGCGCGGTGGTGTGAACGACAGGCGCATAAAGGCTCGCGGCGCGATCGGCGAGCCGGACGTAGCGCGTCCGTTCCGCGGTCGCCTTCTGCAGGAGCTTGTCGATCTCGTCGAGCAGGCTGCCGCTCGCAGGCTTCGTCGCCTTGATGCGGAGCAGGCCGGAGACATTGAGCGTTCCGGAGAACACCGTGGCGCCCGGACGGGCGGCGAGATAGGCGGTCTCGCCGGTGACCAGGCTGTTGTCGATCTCGGAGGTGCCGCCGATCACGACGCCGTCGACCGCAATTCGCTCGCCGGGCCGCACCAGCACGAGATCGCCGGGCACGATCGCCGCGACCGGGCTCTCGATCAGTTCGTCGCCGACCACTTTCGTCGCCATGTCGGCACGCAGCGCCGCCAGATTGGTCGCGATCGCGCTCGTGCGCCGCCGCATGCTGTGGTCGAGGTAACGGCCAGCCAGCAGGAACGTCAGCAGCATCACCGAGGCATCGAAATAGGCGTGCTCGGCGTGATGCCAGGTCTCATAGACCGACAGCGCGAGCGCCAGAATGACGCCGATCGAGATCGGCACGTCCATGTTGGTGTGGCGCGCCTTCAGCGCGCGCAACGCCGAGCGGAAGAACGGCTGGCCGGCGTAAGCCGCCGCCGGCAGCGCGATCAAGGCCGAGAGCCAGTGGAAGAAGTCGCGCTGCTCGGGCGAGATATCGCTGGCATTGCCGGACCACACCGAGACCGACAGCAGCATAACATTCATGGCGGCGAAAGCGGCGACGCCGAGGCAGCGCAGCAGAAAGCGCGTCTCCGCGATCTCGCTCTTCTCGGCGCTTGCCGCTTCATAGGGGTGGGCGCGATAGCCGAGCTCGGCGATCCGATCGACGATCTTCGCCGGGTCGATCGCGCCATCGGTCCATTCCACCGCGAGACGGCGTTCGGTCAGATTGACGCGCGCCTTGGTAACATCGGGCAGCGCAAACAGGCCGCGCTCGATCTTGGCGACGCAACCGGCGCAGGAGACGCCTTCGAGCGCGAGATCCATGCCGGCCGTGCCGGCATTGTGTTTCACGAAATGGGAGAAGTCGCGCATCGCTCGAGCCAGCTAGTTCAGCACGATGCGGCTGCGCGACCGGAACATCGCAGCGCCGTCGCTATCGGCCTCGATCACGAGGTCCCACTGGCCGGCGGCAACGTCGGCAAACCGCACTGCATAGGTCCCGGGAGCCTGCTCCGCGAGAACGGCATCACGGTCGAACCGCTTGTCGACAGGCCGCTGCAGCTGCACGCTCAGTTGCAGACCCTTGAGCGGCGTGCCCTGCGCATCACGTGCGTTAATGCTGACATTGACATTGCCGGACGCATCGCGCTTTGCCGCGGCCGACACATTCCAGTGACGATCATCCTGGCGCTGGGCCGCTTCGATCTCGTTCTGGTAAGCCAGGCTCGCGTTGTAGGCGCTGGCGACTTCGGTACCCGACAGCGTCTCGACCGCCAGCACCGCCAGTGTGACATTCACGGCGATGATGACGCCGAAGAACGCAACCACGATCGCGAGAACTTTGCGGCCGGTAAGGACCCCCTTGGCGGCAACTGCCGTGGTCATGACTGGCTCCTTACGGCTGCGGATTGACGAAGTGGTCGGTCGCCATGGCGATCTCGCCAAGGCCGAGGTCGGTGATGCGGAACCGCACCGGTGTCGATGCAGCCAGATTTTCGCTCGACGCCGTCAGAACCACGCGGACTTCGGTGGTGGCATCGCGCTCCAGCGTCACCATCGGCCGATCCGGCGTAATGCTGTCGAGCGTGACGGTATGGATCTGCACGCCGGTCGGCCCGTCGACGTCGATAGCAACCGTGCGCTGGAAGCCGCGCTTGTTCAGCAAATGCAGCGTATAGCCATTGCGGATCGAGCCGTCGGACAGCTTGACGGCGACCGGATTGCGATCGTGCAGGACATTGACGGCAAGGAAGGTCCGGTCAAGCAACGTCACCAGCATGATCGCACAGATCACCACTATCAAACCGGCATAGAGGATCGTGCGTGGCCGGACAATGCGCGTCAGCTCAGGCTTGCCGGCGATCCGGCGCTTGAGGTTGACCTCGCTCTCATAGCCGATCAGCCGCGCCGGTCGGCCGATCTTGGCCATCACGGTGTCGCACGCGTCGATGCAAAGCCCGCACTGGATGCACTCGAGCTGCGCGCCGTCGCGGATATCGATGCCGGTCGGGCACACCGCAACGCACTGGTCGCAGTCGATGCAGTCGCCGGCGACCTCGCCGGCCTCGCGCATCGTAGCGGCCTTCTTGAGCGAGGTGCGCGGCTCGCCGCGATCGTATTTGTAGGCGACGTTGAGCGCCCACTCGTCCGTCAGC
This sequence comes from uncultured Alphaproteobacteria bacterium, assembly GCA_963763485.1. GTDB lineage: Bacteria > Pseudomonadota > Alphaproteobacteria > Rhizobiales > Xanthobacteraceae > CAWCKS01. The sequence goes on from CAVXOW010000008.1 coordinate 636,700, forward strand.
GCCGCCTGGATGCGCGGCCACGGACACATGTAGGTGCAAACCTGCTCGCGCATATGGCCGGCGAAGGTGTAGGTCGTCAGCGTGAGGATGCCGATCCAGAGATAGGCGACGTACGGCGCCTGGAAGGTCGCGAGGTCCTTCACCAGCGTCGGCGCGTCGGCGAAGTAGAGCACCCAGGCGCCGCCGGTCCACCACGCGATCATGAGCCAGATCGTATGCTTGGCGACGATCTCGCCGACGCGGCGGACGGTCAGCCTCTGGTGATCCTTCTTCTGCCGGTCGCGGCGATCGCCCTCGATGAAGCGCTCGACCGCGTAGAACAGGTCGGTCCACACGGTTTGCGGACACAGGTAGCCGCACCAGATGCGGCCGGCGACCGCGTTCATCAGGAACAGCATGAGCGCCGCAAGGATCAACAGGCCGGTGAAGTAATAGACTTCCTGCGGCCACAGCTCGATGAAGAAGAAATAGAAGCGGCGGCTCGGGAAATCGATCAACACCGCCTGGCTCGGGCCGGTCGGGCCGCGATCCCAGCGCACGAAGGGCAGGAAGTAGTAGACAGCGAGGCAGACCCCCATCAGCGCCCATTTGATGCGCCTGAAGGTGCCGGAAACGCTTTGCGGGTAAACCTTCTTGCGGGGCGCATAAAGCGGCCCATCAACCGGTTCAAGTCCAGCCGGGGAGACCATTTTGTTCATGTCTTTACGGGCAGCTAAGGTGTTTGCCCGGCGACCTTAGGCCTCGCCCTAAGGCGCGATATTGATGCACCTCAAACAGGGGAGAGACGGGCTGGGCCCGGTGCGCGGGCCTTCATGGCCGTCATGCCCGGCCTTGTGCCGGGCATCCAAGTCTTTAGCGCACCATCAAACGAAAACGTGGATGGCCGGGACAAGCCCGGCCATGACGACCTACGAGTGAATTCGGCGTAAGCTTACTTTCCACCGCCCAGCGTGTGCACGAAGACGGTGAGCGCGTTGATGGTCGCCGGGTCGAGCCGGCCTTCCCAGGTCGGCATCACCCCGCCGCGCCCGTTGGTGATGGTCTCGATCAGCGACGCCTCATCGGAGCCATAGAGCCAGATCTTGTCGGACAGGTTTGGCGCACCGAGTTCCTGGTTGCCCTTGCCGGCGTCACCGTGGCAGGACGCGCAATTGTCGGCGAATATTTTCTTCCCCGCGTCGAGGCTCAAGTCTTTGCTTACCGGCAGACCTGACAGCGATCGCACGTAATTGGCGACCATGACGATCTCGTTGCTCTTGAGGATGCCGTCGCGGCCGAAGGCCAGCATGGCGCCCTCGTGGGCCTGCTTGTGGCCGGACCTCACGCCGTACTTGATGGTCTTCTGAATCTGATCGAGGGTGCCGCCCCACACCCAGTCGTCGTCGTTGAGGTTCGGAAAGCCTTTTGCGCCAGCTGCGCCGGTGCCATGGCAGGCGGCGCAGTTGTCGCCGAAGGCGGTCTTGCCGAGCGCGCGTGCAAACGCAAGCAATGACGGATCGCCCTCAATCTGGCTCAGCGAGGCCGTGGCGAGTTGCGCGGCCTTTTCGCCGCGCACGGCGCGTAGGTCGGCGAGATCGGTCTGCAGCTGGGCACGTGAGGAGTAGTTGAACACGCCTCGGGTGTAGCCCGTGAAAGTCGGCCACGCTGGATAGACGATGAAATACCCGATTGCCCAGATGATGGTGGCGTAGAACGTGATCACCCACCAGCGCGGCAACGGCGTGTTGAGTTCCTTGATGCCGTCCCAGGAATGACCGGTCGTCGCGGTCCCGGTGTGTTGATCAACCTCGGTGTGATCGGTCATGCAATTAGTCCTCGCGCAGCGGCAGCTTCGCCGCGTAGTCGAACTTGTCGCGATTCCTCGGCCACAGGGCGTAGGCGAGGATCGCGAGAAAAATGACGAAGAAGGCCGGTGTCCACCACTGGACGATGAAATCGAGCAACAGATGCTGGGTTGCCACGGTCGCGTTCATGTCGATCCAAGTCCTCAGCGCAGGTTGGCTTTTTCGTCGTAAAGCTTGAAGTCGACGCCGGTGCCGAGCATCTGCAGATACGCCACCAGCGCATCCATCTCGGTCAACCCCGGCTTGCCGTCGAAGTTGCGGACGATGGCCTTCGGGTACCGCTTCACGAAATCGTCCTGGCCCGGGCCATCGGGCTCGGCCTGCGCGCGCATATCGGCCGCGGCATTGGCGATCTGGTCGTCGGTATAGGGCACGCCGAGCGTGCGATTGACCTGCAGGTGCGCCTTGGCGGCGGTCGGATCGAGCTCAGTCTGCGCCAGGAACGAATAGCCCGGCATGATCGATTGCGGCACGATCGACCGCGGATCGGTCAGGTGCGTGACGTGCCAGTCGTCGGAATATTTGCCGCCGACACGCGCCAGATCCGGTCCGGTTCGCTTCGAGCCCCACTGAAAGGGGTGGTCGTACATGCTCTCGGCGGCGAGCGAGAAGTGGCCGTAGCGTTCGACCTCGTCGCGCAACGGCCGGATCATCTGCGAGTGACAGAGATAACAGCCTTCGCGGATGTAGATGTTGCGGCCGGCGAGCTCGAGCGGCGTGTAGGGCCTGACGCCGTCGACGACCTCGATCGTGCTCTTCAGGTAGAACAGCGGCGTGATCTCGACCAGGCCGCCGATTGCGATCACGACGAGGATGCCGATGATGAGGATGATCGAGTTCTTCTCGAAAACCTGATGCCTCGCAAAGAATGACATTGCCGTTTCCTTATTCCGCGGGCTGCAGCGAGACCGGAACAGCGGCCGCACTCGGTTCGCCTGCACGCACGGTCATCCACAGATTGTAGGCCATGACCAGGGCTCCGATCAGGAACAGCGCGCCACCGGTCGCGCGGATGACGTAGAACGGATGCATGGCATCGACAGTTTCGATGAACGAGTACTCGAGGAAGCCGAGCGAGGTGTAGGCGCGCCACATCAAGCCCTGCAGGATGCCGGATACCCACATCGCCGAGACGTAGAGCACGATGCCGATGGTCGAGATCCAGAAGTGCCAGTTGACCAGCTTCAGGCTGTAGAGCCGCTCCTTGTTCCAGATCCACGGCACCATGCAATAGAGCGCACCAAACGAGACGTAACCGACCCAGCCGAGCGCACCGGAGTGCACGTGGCCGATGGTCCAGTCGGTGTAATGACTGAGCGAGTTGACGACCTTGATCGACATCATCGGGCCTTCGAAGGTCGACATGCCGTAGAACGCCACCGACACCACCATCATGCGCAGCACCGGATCGGTGCGCAGCTTGTCCCAAGCGCCGGATAGCGTCATGAGGCCGTTGATCATGCCGCCCCATGACGGCATCCACAGCATGATCGAGAACGTCATGCCGAGCGTCTGTGTCCAGTCAGGCAGCGCGGTGTAGTGCAGGTGATGCGGGCCGGCCCAGATGTAGAGGAAGATCAGCGCCCAGAAATGGATGATCGACAGGCGATAGGAATAAACCGGCCGCTCCGCGCGCTTCGGAATGAAGTAGTACATGATGGCGAGGAAGCCGGCGGTCAGGAAGAAGCCGACCGCGTTGTGGCCGTACCACCACTGGAACATCGCGTCCTGCACGCCGGCCCAGGCGACGTAGGACTTGGAGCCGACAAACGACACCGGAATCGCCGGATTGTTGCCGAGATGGAGCACCGCGATGGTGACGATGAAGGCGAGATAGAACCAGTTGGCGACAAAGATATGCGGCTCTTTGCGCTTCATGATCGTGCCGAGGAACACCAGGAGATATGTGACCCAGACGATGGTCAGCCAGAGGTCGGCATACCACTCGGGCTCGGCATATTCCTTGGACTGGGTGACGCCGAGCAGATAGCCGGTACCGGCGATCACGATGAAGAAGTTGTAGCCGAGAATGACGAACCACGGTGCGAGATCGCCGGCGAGACGCGTGTGGCAGGTCTTCTGCACCACGTAGAACGAGGTTCCGAGCAGCACGTTGCCGCCGAACGCGAAGATCACGGCCGAGGTGTGGAGCGGCCGCAGACGCCCGAAGCTGGTCCACGGCAGGTCGAAGTTGAGCACAGGATAGGCAAGCTGCAGCGCGATGATCAGCCCGACCGTGAAGCCGGCAATGCCCCAGAACACCGCGAGCCCGCTCGCCAGCTTGATCGGACCGAAATTGTAATTCGGCCGGCCGTCGATTTCCCGCGGCGCCAGCGCATTCGACGCCGCGTAGAACCGGTTGAGGATCGCAAACACCGCCGCGATGCTCGCCGCCGTTCCAAGCAGGGCGTGAAATTCGAAGGCGGGATCCTTGGTCAGGCCCGCCCCGACCAGGCAGAGCAAGGCGGTCAACGCGAAACAGATCGCCAGCCCGCCCTCGCCGAGCGTCATGATGGTTCGGTTTTTCGTGGTGAGATTGCCAGCCTGAATCATCGGCGGTCCTTCGCGAAAGAGTTGCGGCGACCTCTATGCCGAGTGACGGCGCGACCGCGTTTGATTAATGTCAAACCTGGTTTGGGTTTTGCGCGCGCCCGTGACGTTTGTTGATACGAATCAATCGATCGACCAATGAGTTGCGAAACAAAGTTGTAGGGGTTTCCGGATTCCGATCATGCATCGACCAAACTGGCGTCATCGACTCTACGAGATCCTCGAACAGGGGTCGGCCGAGGATGCCATCAGCATCGCCGTGAACCGCGTCCTGATCGCGCTCATCGTGGTCACGGTGATTGCGACGGTCCTCGAATCGGACCCGTCCCTTGCTGCGAAATACGGCACCGCGTTTCAGGCGATCGAGGCGGTTGCGATCGTGGTGTTCACGATCGAATATTTCCTGAGGCTGGCGACCGCGGTCGAGCACGCGCCATTGCGGCATCTTGGGACGTTTCAGGCCATCCTGCGGCTCGGCACCAGCTGGTCGGGACTGATCGACCTCGCGGCCATTTTGCCGTTCTGGCTGGCCTTCGTGGTAACCCCCGACTTCAGGATCATCCTCGTCGTCAGGCTGATCCGCTTCTTCAAGCTGACGCGCTATTCGCCGGCGATGCGGTCGCTGATCGACGCGCTTTATTCGGAACGGCGCGCGCTCGCCGGGTGCTTCGTCATCTTCTGCGGAACGACGGTCATCGCGGCGGCCCTGATGCACCTGATCGAAGGCAGCGCACAGCCGGACAAGTTCGGCACCATCCCCGAAGCGATGTGGTGGGCAATCGTGACCATCGGCACGATCGGCTATGGCGACGCGGTCCCGATCACGGTGGCGGGGCGAATGCTTGCCGGCGTGACGATCTTCATCGGATTGATCATGATGGCGCTGCCGGTCGGCATCGTGGCGACCGCGTTCTCGAACGAGGTGCACCGCCGCGACTTCGTCATCACCTGGGGCATCCTCGCGCGCATTCCGCTGTTCCGCGAGCTGAGCGCCGTGCACATCGCCGACATCATGCGATGCCTGAGGGCCCTGAAGGTCGACGCCGGCGCCATCATCACGCGACGCGGCGAGCCCGCGCATGCGATGTACCTGATCGCAGACGGCGAGGTCGAGATCAGGCTGCATCACAAGACCGTCCGGCTGGGAGCGGGGCATTTCTTCGGCGAAATCGCCGCGTTGAAGCGAACGCGCCGCTCGGCCACCGCGACCGCCGTCACGACCACGCGGCTGCTTGTGCTCGACGCCGCCGACCTGCACTCGCTGATGGAGCAGGAGCCGCAGATCGCCTCGCGCATCCAGGAGGCCGCACGCACCCGGATCGGGCACGAACTGGTTGCGCCAAACGGCGACCTGATCTTTGAGGAACTCAGCGACGAGCCGGCCGGCCCGCTCAAGGTCGAGGGGGAATCCTGATGGTTGCAGGTTAGCCCTGTCGCGGCAGGCTGCTGGTTTGGCGGTCGGCCCAGGCGAGCACGCCGGCGAGGACTGTGAAGGCCGCAACAATGGCTGCAACGACAAGGACAGTGGTGATCGGCATGGCTTTCTCCAAAGGAATATGCCGCGCACTGTCACATCATCACCGCAGAACCGCGTTGAGCTGGATCAAGCACGCCAAGAGAGCAAGTCCACCCGCCCGCTTGACCGGGATCAACACGCGCCATGCAATCTCGCGCTAAAAATCCAGCAGCCTCACACCGGTGAGCATTATGAAACGCCTGATCTACGCAGCCTTTCCTCTTCTGTTGATCGCCGACCACGCGTCCGCGGCAAATATCGCGCAAGGGCGCCGGCTGGCGCAGGCCAATTGCGCAAGGTGCCACTCGATCGACAAGGCCGGCCCCAGTCCGCTCGCGATCGCGCCGCCGTTTCGCACCCTGCACGAGCGCTATCCGGTCGAAGACCTCGAAGAGCCGTTGGCCGAGGGCATCATGACCGGTCACCCGAGCATGCCGGAATTTCGCTTCGCCCCTGACCAGATCGCCGATTTCATCGGGTTTCTGAAAACGCTCGAGAAATAGCAGCTGCGCGACGCTGCGCGTCAGGGCGCATGCGGCAAGGCACTGCGGATCGCCTCGACCAAATCCTCGTTCAATAGCGGCTTCTCGATCACCCTGACGCCCGCGGCGGTCGCCCGCTTCTTCAACTGCTCATTGGGGTGCGTCGAAGTCAGAATCGCCGGTAACGCGCGCCGCTTGCCGCGCAGTTCGGCGATCAGCGCAAGTCCGGACATGTCGGGCAGCTTCGACTCGACGACCAGACAGCTGTTCGCCGGCAGGTTCTGCTCCGACAGCAAGGCAGCGGCATCGCGGAATTCGCGCACCTGAAAGCCTTCGACCTCGAGGGAAAACTTCAACGCGCCCCTGACCGCGGAATCTGCGTCCACGACGAGAACAACCGGCTGGGCAGGAGCGGGATTCACGAGGGCCGACCGCGTCAAGAGAGATTACGTCAGCTCCTTTTTCTACCGCTTGCAGTCTTGAGTTTTTGATCTAGGGCAATACGGACGGCGCCGTGCCCGGCGCCCGATCAGCCTTCCTGGCTGTTGAACAGCGCCATGCGCACCAGCTCCGACAGGCTGGCGGCTTTCATCTTGGTCATGACGTTGGCGCGGTAAATCTCGACCGTGCGATGGCTGATGCCGAGGTCGAACGCAATGGTCTTGTTGGGATGACCTGCCACCAGTCCTTTGAGGACATCGCGCTCGCGCGGCGACAGCGACTCGAGCCGGGCGCGCACGTCGGCGCGCTCCGCCTCCTTTGCCTCCTTCTCGCCCCATGACCCCAGCGATGACCGCACCGAGGCCAGCAGCGCCTCATCATCAAACGGCTTTTCGAAGAAGTCGATCGCGCCTATCTTCATGGCCTCGACCGCAAGCGGCACATCGCCATGGCCGGTCATGACGATGACCGGCATCTTGACGCCCATCTCCTTGAGCTTCTGCAACAGCTCGGTGCCGCTGAGGCCCGGCATGCGCACATCGGTGATCACGCAGCCCGGCGCGACGGAAGGCAGTGCGGCAAGAAACGCGGTCGCCGACTCGTAGCTCGCGACGTCAAGATCGGCGCTGCGCAACAGGAACGCGAGCGATTCGCGGACGGCCTCGTCATCGTCAATGACGTGGACAACGCTCTTAGTCGGCATCCCTTGCAATCTCCGTTCCCGTCCGCAGGGTAAAGCTGAATATAGTGCCGCCGCCGGGGTTCGATCGCGCCACGATCTGCCCGCCATGGGCTTCGACGATCGTCTTGCAAATCGAGAGCCCGACGCCCATGCCCTGCGCCTTGGTGGTGACAAAAGGCTGGAACAGCTGCGCCATCACCTCCGGTGCGATGCCGCTGCCGGTGTCGGCAACGCTGACCTCAACCATTCCCTCACCTGCCGGCCTGCTGGAAATCGTCAGCTCGCGACGCTCCGACGAATCCATAGCTTCGATAGCATTGCGGATCAAATTTAGCATGACCTGCTGGATTTGCACCTTGTCCGTCAGCACCAAATCAACCGCCGGATCAAGGTGATAGACCACCTGGATGCCGCGCTCCCGGGCGCCGAGCAGTCCGAGCGCGCTGGCCTCCTCGACGAGCTTGGTCAGGCTCTCGATCCGTCGCTCGGTCTCGCCGCGCGAGACGAAATCGCGCATGCGGCGGATGATCTGGCCGCCGCGCAACGCCTGATCCGCCGCCTTGCTCAGCGCTCCACGCAATTGTTCGGACTGCAGCCGCGGCTTTCGCGCGAGGATGCGCTGCGAGCCCTTCAAATAGTTCGCAATCGCCGACAAGGGCTGGTTCAACTCGTGGGCCAGCGCGGACGCCATCTCGCCCATCGCCGTCAGCCTGGACATGTGGACCAGCTCCGACTGCAGCTCCTGCAGCCTGCGTTCCGACTGCTTGCGCTCGGACAGGTCGCGCACGAAGCCGGTGAACAGCCGCTTGCCCTCGAAGCTGACCTCGCCGACCGTCAACTCGATCGGGAAGATCGAGCCATCGCGGCGCTTGCCGGAGATGATGCGGCCGAGCCCAATGATGCGCCGGTCACCGGTGCGCTTGTAACGCTCCATGTAGCTGTCGTGCTGTTCGGCATGCGGGCTCGGCATCAGCATCGCGACGTTCCTGCCGATCACCTCGCTCGCGTCGTAGCCAAACAGGCGCTCGGCCGCGGAACTGAATGACTGGATCATGCCGCGATCGTCGATCACGATCATGCCGTCGGGGACGGTCTCGAGCACCAGCTCGAGCTGCGCTTCGCGCATGCGCAAGTCGTGCTCGACCCGCTTGAGATTGGTGATGTCGTTGCCGACCTCGATGACGGTCGCATGGTCACCGTCGCGCCTGAGGAACCAGCGGCTCTGCACCACGATGGCGCGGCCGTCCTTGTGGCGGCGGACCAGTTCTCCGGCCCACTCGCCGTGGTCACTCAACGCATTGGCGATGGCTCCCTGCAATTCCGGCAGGCGGGTCTTCAGAAGCTCATTCGAATTCCGCTCGAGCGCCTCGGCGGACGAGAACCCATAGAGATGCTCCAGCCCGCCAGCCCAGTAGATAATCGTGCCATCAAGCTCGCGCACCATGACCGGGGCGAGCTCGAGGGCCTGGTCTCGACGATCGCTATGTCTTTCTAAGATTCCCACGGATGTTTCTGCCGCTGTTGAAAATCATCTCTCCGGAGCAAGACTAATCCATGGTGCTGCATTCCCGGCCTAAGGAGAGTTACGGAGGCCGCGCACTGAACCCTTGGCAACGCAACAGCCTCGTCAACGTCTCGCGGCTTCGCCTACATGCAGCACGGCGGCAGACGCTCCAGATAGGCCTGCAACAGCTCGACCAGATTCTTGCGCCCGAGAACGCGGCGCGCGGCGCGAAGCACCCGCCTCGGCAGCGCCAACGGATGCTGCAGCGCGTTATCCATGGGACAGCAAGGTCCAGCACGGCGGATCGGTGAGCACGCTCAACGTCGCGCCGCCCAGGACAAACTCGCGCATGCGCGAATGGCCGTACGCACCCATCACCAACAGATCGATCTTGTGCTTCGAAACGTAGGATTTGAAGGCCTGGCCGATGGTCTGGTCGCGGCCCTTTTCGATGGCATCGATCTCGGCGTCGATGCCGTGGCGGCTCAAATGCTTGGCCAGATCGACGCCGGTCCGGAAGGTCTCGAACGTCTTGTCGTTCTCGACGCTGAAGACACGAACCTTGGCCGCGCGCTGCAGCAGCGGCAGTGCGTCGGCGACGGCACGCGCGGCAGGCCTGCTTGAATCCCAAGCGATCGCGACGCGATCGAAGGTGGATCGTTCGGCCTTGCGCGCGCCTGACGGAGCGACCAGCGCGGGCGCGCCGCCGGCAAAAACCAGCCGTTCGACGAGGTCACGGTCGCCGTCGTTGTCCTCGTGCAGCGGGATCACACACAAATCCTTGACCCGAGCCTCCTCGACCACGCGTGCGCCCGCGTCCACATAGACCGATTTTTCGACGCGGCACTCACTGGAAATGCCCGCGTTTTCGGCGATCGAGCGGAAGGTTTGTGCCAGATCCTGCGCGTTCTTTCGGCTCTTGGCGTTCTCCTGATCGAGGAAGGCGCCGATCTCCGCCCCTTCAAAATAGAGGCCGGGACCGACCTCGATCTCGAGCACGACGGCGGTCAGTGTGGCGCCGAGATGCCCCGCGAGACCCGCGGCAGAGCGGATCACCTCGGACGGGGCGGCTTTCGGGTAACTCACAAGCGGAAGCAGAATGTCTTTGATCACGGCAGAAGTCTCCTGAGGCAAATTGAGCCGCAAATTCCTCTGATCCATCCATGGCCGCCTTGATTCAGCTCAAGCCGAGCTAGGGCGTCTCCTCGACCTCGTCGGCCACAACCGCGCGCAGGGTGAAACGGAAGATCGTGCCGCCGTCCGGATTGGGCTCGGCGGTGATCTGGCCGCCGTGTGCTTCAATGATCGTGCGCGACAATGATAGGCCGATCCCCATCCCATGGGCCTTGGTGGTGACGAACGGCTGGAACAGCCTGGACGCGACATCATGAGCAAGACCAGGACCGGTATCGGCGACGCTGACCATCAACATGCTGCCGTCGGACGGATTCGTCGAGATCAGGATCTCGCGCCGTTCCGTGGCCTGCAGGGCCTCAATGGCATTGCGCAGCAGGTTCAACAGCACCTGCTGGATTTGCACCCGGTCCACAACGACAAGATCGACACTCGGCTCGAGCGTCATGTCGACCTGAACGCCCTGTTGGCCGGCAGTCGCCAGAGCCAGCGCGATGGTCTCTTCGATGATCCGCCTGATGCTCTCGACGCGCTTGTCGGTTTCGCCGCGGGCGACGAACTCGCGCAGCCGCTGAATCACGGCGCCGGCGCGCATCGACTGGTCAGCGGCCTTGGCGAGCGCGTCACTGATCAACGCGACTTTGGGGTCCGAGACGCCCTGCAACAGGCGTCGTGAGCCACGCAGATAGTTGGTCATCGCCGACAGCGGCTGATTGAGCTCGTGAGCAAGCGCCGAGGCCATCTCGCCCATGGTGCTCAGGCGCGACATGTGCAGCAGTTCCGACTGCACCTCATGCAGCAGCCGCTCACGCTCCTGCCGCTGCGACAAATCACGGATGAAGCCGATGAATTGCCGGCGGCCGCTAAGCTGAACCTCGCCGACTCCGAGTTCCATCGGGAAGGTGGTCTCGTCCTTGCGCTGACCGACCACCACGCGACCGATGCCGATGATACGCCGCTCGCCTGTCCGGAGATAACGTGCAAGGTAGCCATCATGCTGTTCGCGATGCGGAGCAGGCATCAGGGCACTGACGTTCCGGCCTGCGATTTCATCTGCCTTGTAGCCGAACAGGATCTCCGCCGTCGCGCTGAACGATTAAATCACGCCTCGTTCGTCGATGATGATCATCGCATCCGGCACCGTGTCGAGAATCGCCTGCAGGTGCGCTTCGCGGTTCCTGAGGCCTGAACTCGCTCCGCGCCAGTTCCTCGTTGGCGGCTTGCAGCTGGGCCACCGTGCGCCGGCGCTCCAGCAGATAGGCGCCGAGCGCCGCACAGAGCAAAGCGAGGATGACCATCGCGCCGGTCGACACCGTCGCCAGCACTGCGGAGCGGTCGACGTTGCGCTGTCGCTCATCGAGCAGAGCCAACTCGGAATCGCGCAATTCGCCAAGCTTGTTCTCGATCAGCGGCGTCAGCTGCCGCGAACGCGCCGTGGTCAGGATGGCGAGCGCCTCCTGCAGGCGGTTCGGCCCAAGGGCAACCACCTCGGCGAATTCGGCGAGGCGCGCGTCGATACTCGGGCGCAGTTCATCGAGCCTTGCGATTTGCGCGGGGTTGTCTGATGTCAGCTGCCGCAACGTCGCAAGGGTGTTGGGCAGGCTATCGCGGGCCTGGGTATAGGAACTGAGGTAGCTGGCATCGCCGGTCAAGAGGAAGCCGCGCTCGCCCAATTCGGCGGTCAGTAACTGGCGTTCGGCGGCAGCAAGATTGCGCAGCACCTCGTTGGTGTGTTCGACAAAGGCGAAGCTTTGGCGCAGCCTCGTCAGATTGACGCCGAGGAAAATCGCGGCAATAGCAAACAGTACAAGGGCGAATGCCAACAATCCGGTGATGCTGCCAAAGAAGGGCCGTCGCGAGATCTTGGTCGCGGTTTCGACTGCTGCCGGTGCCGTCACTTTTGCGTCGCTCATTGCGGGCCGAGAATAGGCCGCAAACCGGGCGGCAGACAACGCCTTGAAAGGTATCGCCCGTTGCCCTAACTGGCCCAATCAGCTAAAGAAAACGCGCCGCACCCGTAGCTCAGCTGGATAGAGCGTTGCCCTCCGAAGGCAAAGGTCACACGTTCGAATCGTGTCGGGTGCGCCAGTCTCTCCCGGTTCAAAGGCCGCCCGTCACTCCTCGGCAATTCTGGCGCGATAGTGCCAGAACAGCAGGCGTTCCTCGACAAGGCGCAGGCCGAGATTGACGATCAGCCCCATGATGGCAATCGCGACGATGCCAGCGAGCCCCGACGCGACGTAAAAGCTCTCCTGGCTGCGCTGGACGAAGGCGCCGATGCCGTTGGTCGACAGCAGCATCTCGGAGGTGATGGTGACGAGGAGCGATGCGGTAACGCCGAGCCTGAGCCCGGTGACGATGCCCGGCATGGCAGCCGGCAAGTCGATCAGCGCCATCTGCTCGACCTTCGAAAAACGCAAGGAGCGGCCGACCCGCTCCAGCATCGGCGGGGCCTGGCGCACCGTCTCGATCGTGTTGATGAGAATGTTCGGGACCATGGCGTAGGAAATCACCGCGATCTTGGCGACGTCGCCGACGCCGGCGAGCAGCATCACGATCGGGATCACCGCCGGCGGTGGAATTGTCACAAGAAATTCCAGGATCGGATCGACGATCAGCCCGAGCGCGCGCAGCCGGCCGCAGGCGACGCCGAACGGCACCATGACAAGGACCGAGAGGCCGAACGCGGTGAAGGCACGGCGCAGCGTGTTGCCGAGTTCCATCGCGATGCCGGAGAAATTCTGGACGATCGCGATCGCGGTCTGCCAGGGGCCGGGGAACAGCACCGTATCGTAGGACCAGCTCACCAGCTGCCAGAGGCCGAGCACCAGCACGATCGACAGCAGTGCAAACGGATCGATGATCCGCCGCGAAGTCATGCCGCCTCCGCCATCATGCGCACGTGCCAGCCGATTGTCAGCCGGCGCAGCATCAGCACCATTTCATTGAAGATCATGCCGTTCAGGCCGCACAGCATGGTCAGCGCGAAAACGTCGGCAACGCGCAGCGCGAAGGCGCGTTCGAACAGGAGATAGCCGACGCCGTCCTGGCCTGCGAACAGGTCGGTCACGACGGACCCGATCAGGCTGACGGTCGCCGCGATGCGGATGCCGATGAAGATTTGCGGCAGCGCCTGCGGCAGCACGACCGACCATATCAGCTCGGATTTGCTATAGCCGAACGCGCGGCCCGTCCGCAGCAGCATGTCGCTCGTTCCGGCAAACGCCGCCATGGTGTTGAAATAGACCGGCCACACCGCAGCGAACACGATGACGAAGAGATAGAGTTTGATGCCGAAGCCGATCGCAAACACCGAGATCGGAATGATCGCTGCCGGCGGCAGGGGGCGCAGCAGTTCCGACCACGGACGCATCATGCGCTGGAACGCCGGTACCAGCGCTCCGAGCGCGCCCAATGCGATGCCGAGCGGCACGGTCAGTGCGAAGCCGGCCAGCGCCCGCGCCAGCGTGAGTCCATTCGCGGCCATGTCGTCGCGCGACGTGAGAATTCTGACCAGCGCTTGCAGCGCCTGCGCCGGCGTCGGCAGGTAGCGCTCCGGCGCGACCTCGAGCCAGACCGCGATCTGCCAGACGCCAACGACCAGCGCGAGCGCCACGCCGCGGCGCAACCAGGTCATGACGCGGAACCGGCGCCGCTGCGTTCGCGGCGGATGTAGGACAGCACCTCGTGGCGGATTTCGAGGAAGCGCGGTTTTTCACGGGTCTCGATCTGGTCGCGTGGCCGGGGCAATTCCACCATGATCTCGCGTGCCACGCGGGTCGGACGCCTCGAGAGCACGACGATGCGATCGCCCATGTAAGTCGCTTCCTCGACGTCGTGGGTGACGAGCACGCAGGTCTGGCCATAACGGCTGGCGATCCCGAGCAGAAGGTCCTGCAGGTCAGCGCGCGTCTGCGCATCAACCGATGCGAGCGGTTCATCGAGCAGCAACAGCCGTGAGCGCGACGCCAGCCCACGCGCGATCGCGACGCGCTGCTGCATGCCGCCTGACAATTGCCAGGGATAATGCCGCTCGAAGCCCGTAAGCCCGACGGACTCCAGCAACGCCATCGCCTGCTCGGTTTTCTCGGCCGTGGATTGTCCCTTGAAGCGGTGCATGCCGAACAGGACATTGCCGAGATTGGTTTTCCACGGCAGCAGCGAGCGGCTGTAATCCTGGAACACGATCGCCATACCTTCCGGCGTGCGGTCGCGGACGCGAGCGCCCGCGAAGTCCACGACACCGCCATCGGCGGGCAGCAAGCCAGCAAGCGCGAGCAGCAGGGTGGTCTTGCCGCACCCGGACGGCCCGACAACCGAGACGAACTCGCCTTTGCGAACGCTGAAGCTGACATCCGCCAGCACCTCTACGCGCGGCGGTCCCGTAAATGCCTTGCGGAGGGCCTCGACCTTGAGCAGCGGCGCCGCTGAAGGATCTGACGCTGTTCCGGTGCGCGCCGCCATCGCATCCTCTACGCGCATTGGATCAGCTTTCGTCAGAACGGCAGCGTCGCGATCACGTCCTCGACCGGAAAGCTCTTGGTCATCATCCCGGTGCGGATCAGCGTATCATAGGCCGGCGTCGCTGCCTCCCTGGTGATCGCCAGCGTCTCGAACCACGCCTCGGGAACGGTCTTGGCCGTCGCCTCGTCCATACCCGCAATCTTCATCACCAGTTCCAGCCGAAGTTTTGGATCGGCGTGGACCTCCTTTTGCGCGCGCAGGAACGCGCGGCCGAAGGCAAGCGCGGTCTTCTCGTTCTTCGCGAGCCACTCGTCCGAGGCAAAATAGACGCTCGCGGTAGCCGCCTTGGTGCGGCTGTCGCTCAGCGTGCCGACGTCGAGGACCTTCGCACCGATCGCCTTGTTGGCCATGATCGCCGCATGCATCGGCTGGATCGTGACGGCGACGTCGGCGTTGCCGAGTTCGAGCGCGGCCTGCATCTGCGGAAACGGCACCGTGACCTTCTTCACGTCATCCCAGCTCAAACCCGCCTTCTGCAACCGGTCGCGGATCGCGAGTTCGCCCGCCGTTCCGAACGCGTTGATCATCACGGTCTTGCCCTTGAGGTCGGCAAACGAGTTGATCCCCGACTTTGCCGAAGCTTCAATGAAGGTCCCATAGTGATCCGGAGGGCCTTCCTGATCCGCAGTCATGAAGGCCTTGACCTTGACGCCGTTCGAACGGGCGAAGATCGGTACAGTGGTCGCGGCCCAACCGATATCGGCCTGACCCGAAGCGACCGCAGATACGGCAGCGGCGCCGGTCGCCACGCGTACGAGTTCGAGATCGAGCCCGGCTTCCTTGAAGTAACCCTTGTCGATGCCGTGATAGAGCCCGAGCACGACGGTGTTCTGGAAATTCGAAACGCGGAGTGGCGTGAGTTGCTGTGCCTGCAGCGAGCCGGGACGAATCGCGGCACTCAAGACAAGCGCTACCGCAAGCACCATCCACGTTGCACGCAAGCTGGCAACGCCACGCTTCTGTTTCATGGCTTCCTCCCCCGAGACCGCCCGTGACCCACGCCTGCCATGACGACTTGTGGCAAAGCGAAGTCAGATTTTTGCGTTATTTTATGAGCTTATGTATGAATAGAGAACCATGGTTCATATTTCTGGTCAAGCACAAGACGCTGCCCTGGACGAACCCGGATTCGAGGGCGTTTATCCGGTGCGGCAAACGCGCGGGCGGCGGACACGCGACCGCCTCCTCAATGCCGGTCAAAAGCTGATCGCCAGGCATTCCGTCGACGCGCTTTCGGTCGCCGATATTGCGCGTGGGGCAAATTGCTCGGTCGGCTCGTTCTATCTGCGCTTCCGCGACAAGGACGCGTTCTTCCGTGCCTTGATCGCGCAATATCTGTCGGAAGGCCGCGCGGCGACTCTCGCGCTCTACACAAATCACGACCACGATGGCCTCATCCATGCACTCGTCATCGAGACCGCCGAGCGTTTCCGCCGCTACGCCGGCTTGATCCGTTCGGCGATCCGGATGCGGATGGACGACAGCGCGATCTGGGATCCAATTCGGAACAGCGGCCATTTCAACGCCGGCTGCTTCATCGATCGGCTTGCCGCCTATCATGGCCGACCGGTAACGGCCGAACAGGAACTTTCAGTGCGGTTCGCGTTCCAGATGCTTTATGGCACGCTGAACAACGCAATCATCAACCAGCCGGGACCACTCGACATCGAAGACCCGGCATTCGTGCAGCAGCTCGAGCGGGCGTTTCGCCTGGTGTTGAATGCGGCGGGCGTTTGGCCGCTGTCGGGAGATGATTTCCACGGCGTGAGCTGTTGATCGTGGCGCCTCCGCGCCAGCTTCGTTCATTTGAGCTGCGTCAATACCTCGCAACCAGCCGTGCGCCACATTGCGGCTCATTCAATCAAGGAATGACGCCATGGTCGACATCACCCTGAGTTCTGAGCGAATCCGCACCGCGCCGATCGAGGTCCGCCGCTGGATCGAAAACGAACTCGCGGAATCACTCGGCATGCGCACGCCGGTGCCGTTGCCTGTCCATCACGAGCGTCTCGTGCCTTGCATGCGCGACGAGCTGACTCAGATATTCGATGCCATCCGCGGCATGCCGCCGGTGCTCAACGTGCTGCTGGAGCTCGGTCGCGAGACCGGAGCGCCGCTACCCAATGGCGCGATCATGTTTCGCCTGCGCGACATCGCCATTCATGCCCATCTGCAGGGCGCTTCTCAAGTCGTGGCCTGCCTGAAAATTCTCAATCAGGTGCTGCAAGAGCTGCGCAGCGACAGCGACGCTCTATTCTGCGCCGTCGATGAGGAGGAACGTTGCTACGTCGGCGCCGGAACACAGATTGCAATTCGCGAGGTCTGGCGCGCCTTCGTCGCAGCACACGAGCAGATGATTCCGCTCAACCCGACCACGACGACGGCCGCACCGCCTTATGCGATCCAGACGTCCACGCCGCCGCAAGACAAGCCGCAAGATCAAACCGACGCGGCTTAATTCAGGGATGATATCACAATGAACGCTTCCGACATCATGCGACGATCGATCGCAACCGTGAGCCCGACGGCGCCGCTGATCGATGCCGCAAGGCTCCTGCTGGAAACCAACCAACGTGCGTTGCCGGTTCTCGACGGCGGCCGACTGGTCGGCATCATCTCCGAAGGCGATTTCCTGCATCGCGTGGAGCTTGGGATCGAGGCGCCGGCAAAAGGCTGGCTGCAATCGCTGTTCGGCGCGGCTTCGAGCAGCGCCTATCGCGCGCGTGTCGGCGCGTTGCAGGTTGCGCTGGTGATGACAAAGAATCCGCACTGCATCGAGGAAGAGGCTTCGGTGGACGAAGTGGTCGCAACCATGGACCAGCGCGGGATCTCGCAGATGCCGGTCACCTGCGGCGGAATCCTGGTCGGCATGATCAGCCGCGCCGAATTGCTCGCAGCCGTCGAGCGATCGTTGAGCGAATCCAGCGAACAGACGGTGAAACAGGCGTGAATTCTTCGTTGTTCCGGTGACCTCCGTAGAACCCCATAAGGAGTTGATCTGAATTTTCGGTTCCCGCGGTATTCGGCAAGCTGTCTCCATCGAACTTCAGGAGACGATCATGCTGCATCAGACCCAGATCCCGGCCCGCAAGTCCCCCTTCGCACTCTCGATCAACCCAACCCCGAAGCCGAACCTCGACAGCCCGCTTGAGATGATGGGCAGCCAGATGCGATTTGGTCGCAACGCCGAAATCTACGGCGAGGCCGAGCCGGCCGAGTATCTCTACAAGGTCATCAGCGGCGCAGTGCGCACCTACAAGGTGCTGGCCGACGGCCGCCGCCAGATCGGCGCGTTCTATCTGCCCGGTGATATCTTCGGCCTCGAGGCCGGTGCAGAACACGCCTTCTCGGCCGAAGCGGTTTCCGACAGCAACGTGCTTGTCATCAAGCGCAGCGCGGTGATGGACCTCGCGGCGCGGAACTCAAGCATTGCTCAGCAGCTCTGGACCGTGACCGGGTGCGAGCTGCAGCGGGCGCAGGAGCATGTGCTGTTGCTGATCAAGAGCGCGCAGGAGCGCGTTGCCGGCTTCCTGGTCGAGATGGCGAAGCGGGCGCCGGGCGCCGCGAGCACGATCCAGCTTGCGATGTCGCGGCAGGACATTGCCGACTACCTCGGACTGACGATCGAAACGATCTCACGGACGCTGACGCAGTTCGAGAAATCGGCCGCGATCGCACTGCCGACCTCGCGGCAGATCGAGATCCGCAACCGCGCCGCACTCGCCCGGCTCAATTCCTGAACCGAGCGGCGACTTGCGCGTTGTTCCAGCCTCGACGACGGGATACATGACAGAGGCTTGAAGATGAGGTCATGGCCGCGCCGCTTGACGATCAGGTTCTGCAGGCGCGCGTCCTCGCCTTTCTAGGCGATCCAAGGACGCATCGCGGCGCGACCGTGCGCCGCATCGATACGCACGCATCAAGCATCTTTCTTGCCGGCGAGCGGGCGCTGAAGATCAAGCGGGCGATCCGCCTGCCCTACCTCGATTATTCGACACTCTCGCTGCGCAGGACCGCTTGCGAGGCGGAGCTTGCAATCAACAAGGCCAACGCACCGCAGATTTACCGCCGCGTCGTGGCGATCACGCAGAATGAAAATGGGCGCTTTGAGATCGGGGGCCGGGGCACACCGGTCGAATGGGCGCTGGAAATGGCGCGGTTCGATGAGACGAAAACCCTCGACAAGATTGCGCGCGAACACCCGATCGATACCGGCCTCGCAGTCGCGATCGCCGATGCAATTCTGCGTTCGCACAGCGCCGCCGAGCGCTCGCAAGCCCCCTGGCCGGAATCGCTTCCAACGCTGATCGCACGCAATTCGGAGAAATTCCGTTCGGTCCAAGGACTGGACGCCGCGCAGATCGATCGCCTCGACGCGTTGAGCCTTGAGGCATTCGATCGCGTTCATGACACCTTGACGAAGCGCCGCGCCGACGGGTTTGTGCGGCGCTGCCATGGCGATCTTCATCTCGCCAATATCGCGTTGATCGACGATCACCCGGTCCTGTTCGACGCGATCGAGTTCGATCCGGCGATGGCGACCACCGACGTGCTCTACGATCTCGCATTCCCGGTGATGGACCTGCTTCACTTCGAACGGACCGACGCGGCAAATGTCGTGCTGAACCGTTATCTCTCGGAAGGCGACGACGCCAACCTCGATGGCCTGAGCGCGTTCCCGTTGTTCCAGTCGATTCGGGCCGCGATCCGCGCCAACGTTCTGTTCACGCAAGCCGAACGCGGCGCCGATCAACAGACTCACGATCGCGCAAGGAAATATTTTGCGCTCGCCAGCGATCTGATCGCGCCGAAGCCGCCACGCCTGATCGCCATCGGCGGCACCTCGGGAACCGGAAAATCCGTGCTGGCGCGGTCGCTCGCGAGCAGGATTGCGCCTGCGCCCGGTGCCGTGATCCTGCGCTCCGATGTGATTCGGAAGAAAATGTTTAGCGCCGAGGAAACCGCGCCGCTCGCCGCCGAAGCCTACCAGCCGAAGGTCTCCCGGCAGGTTTATGACGATCTCGTGACGACAGCGGCGCGTGTCCTCGCGCAAGGCAGTTCGGTGATCGTCGACGCTGCGTTCCTGCGCGAGGACGAACGCGAGGCGATTCGTCGCGCGGCCGGGACGAGCAAGGCGAGATTCGACGGGCTGTTCCTGCAAGCCGATCTTGCGACGCGGCTGGCGCGCGTCGCTGCACGCAAGAATGATGCCTCCGACGCAAATGCCGAGGTCGCCAAGCTGCAGGAGCGCCATGACATCGGCGCGTTAAAGGGCTGGACGACAATCGACGCGTCAGGATCGCCCGGGCAGACCCTGGCCGCAGCGTTCACCGAGCTTGAGCGTTGATGCAGCGCAAGGGTTCGAGGGGCGCAAGCTCCTATCAATCGATCCAGAGTGCCGCAGGAGAGTATCCATGGAGCTGAGCCCAAAAGCCTTTGGTGGCCCCGGCCATCGCGTCGTTGATATCAAGCTCGACGACAGCACGACTGTCGCGGCAAAGCCTGCCCCGGCTCGGATCGATGGCGATAATTTCGACCGCTCGCTACGCGCCTTGCTTGCGCCGGCGACGGGCGGCCTGTCACCGGCCGCGCTGATGCTCGCGTTTTCGGACTGGGCGCTGCATCTCGCGGTCTCGCCGGGCCGCCGCAGCCAACTCGCCGAGGACGCCTGTCGCGACGCCCTTCGCTTTGCCGACTACGCCACCCACTGCCTGACCACGACAAAGGCGCCGTGGAGCCTGATCACGCCGCAGCCGCAGGATCGGCGGTTCTCGCATCCCGGTTGGGCAACGCCGCCGTTCAACGTTGCAGCCCAAGGCTTCCTGTTGATGGAACGCTGGTGGCATTCGGCCACCACCGGAGTTCGCGGCGTTGCCCGGCAAAACGAAGCCATCGTCGAATTCACGCTGCGCCAGTTGCTCGACACGCTGTCGCCGGCGAACTTTGCGCTCAGCAATCCCGCGGTGATCGAGCAGACGCTGCAGAGCGGCGGTGAAAATCTTGTCTATGGCCTGCAGAACTGGCTCAGCGACCTGATGCGCCTCTCGGTCGGACGCGGCATCGATGACGGAGAGAATTTCGTCGTCGGGAAGCAGGTCGCCATCTCGCCGGGCAAGGTCGTCTTTCGCAATGACCTGATCGAGCTGATCCAATACGCGCAGCACTACGACCCAAGTGCGGCCGGAGCCGATCCTGATCGTGCCGGCCTGGATCATGAAGTATTACATCCTCGATCTGACGCCTCGGGAACTCCATGGTGAAATTCCTCACCGACCAGGGTTTCACCGTGTTCATGATCTCCTGGCGCAATCCGACCAGCAAGGATCGCAATCTCTCGCTGGAAGATTATCGAACGCTCGGCGTCCACGCCGCCCTCGACACCGTCAACGCGATCATGCCCGACCGCAAGGTGCATGCCACGGGCTATTGTCTCGGCGGCACCCTGCTTGCGATCGAAGCCGCCGCGTTGTCGCGCGACGGCGACGACAGGCTGAAATCGGTGACGCTGCTCGCAGCGCAGACCGATTTCACGGAAGCCGGCGAGCTGTCACTGTTCATCAACGAGAGTCAGGTCGCGTTCCTCGAAGATATGATGTGGGAGCGCGGTGTCCTCGAGACGTCGCAGATGGCGGGCGCATTCCAGATCCTGCGCTCCAACGACCTGAGTCTGGTCACGCGTCGTGCGCGACTACCTGATGGGCGGCCGTGAGCCGCTGAGCGACATGATGTCCTGGAATGCCGACGCCACCCGCATGCCCTACCGCATGCACTCGGAATATCTGCGCCACCTGTTCCTCGACAACGACCTTGCCGAGGGCCATTATTTCGTCGGCGGCAAACCCGTCGCGCTATCCGACATTCGTACGCCGATCTTTGCCGTAGGCACCGAGTGGGACCATGTGGCGCCGTGGAAATCCACCCACAAAATCCACTTCCAGTCGGATGCCGAAGTCACTTATGTGCTGACAACCGGCGGACACAACGCGGGCATCGTCTCTCCTCTTTCCGAAGACGGACGGCACTATCACGTACAGTCGAAGCCGGCCGACACGGCCTACATCGGTCCCGACGAATGGCGCAAGACCGCGCGTCGCGTCGACGGCTCGTGGTGGCCGGAATGGTCGAAGTGGTTGGGCGAGCGCTCGGGTGCGCCGTGCCAACCGCCGAAGATGGGATTGGTGGCCGACGATCCGGCCAGGCTCGACGATGCGCCCGGCAGCTATGTGCTGCAGCATTAAAATTCGAGGTGAGGTGAGCTTAATCTCACGGCCTTAACACCGCCGCGCCAACCAACTGGCCGGCGCGCAACCGGGCAAGCGCCTCGTTTGCTTCGGACAGCGGGAACACGGTGGTCTCGGTCTTGATGCCGGCGCGCGGAACGATCTTGAAGAACTCGACGCCGTCGTTACGTGTGAGGTTGGCGACCGACAGCAGCTGCCGCTCCTCCCACAGAATCCGGTATGGAAACGACGGTATATCGGTCATGTGAATGCCGGCGCAGACGACGCGCCCGCCCTTGCGTACCGCGCGCAGCGCCAGTGGCACCAGCGCGCCGACCGGCGCATAAATGATCGCGGCGTCAAGCGGCACCGGTGGGGTATCCTCGGAGGCGCCAGTCCAGGCAACACCCAGCGACCGTGCAAGTCCCTGCGCCGCATCGTCACCGGAGCGCGTAAAGGCGTAGACCGAGCGGCCCTGCCAGCGGGCGACCTGCGCAATGATGTGCCCGGCGGCACCGAAGCCGTAGATGCCGAGATGTGTAGCGTCGCCCGCCATCACCAGCGAGCGCCAGCCGATCAAGCCGGCGCACAATAGCGGCGCAGTCGCGACGTCGTCGCCGCCCTCGCCGAGTGGAAAGGCGTAACGAGCGTCGGCGATCAGATGCGTCGCGAAGCCGCCGTTGCGGGTGTAGCCGGTGAACAGCGGCCGATCGCACAGGTTCTCCCGGCCGCTGCGGCAATACGAACAGATGCCGCAGGTGTGGCCGAGCCACGGCACGCCGACGCGATCACCGAGCCTGAGATTTGCGACATCCGGACCCATCGCATCGACCCGCCCGACCACCTCGTGTCCCGGGGTGATCGGGTATTTGATACCGGGCAACTCGCCGTCGACGACATGCAGATCGGTGCGGCAGACGCCGCAGGCGCTCACCTTGACGCGAACCTCGCCTGCGCCTGGAATGGGATCAGCCGCCTCCTGAAGCACAAGCGGGGCGCCTGGTCTGGTCAGCACCATCGCTTTCATAGCGGTTTCATGGCGGTTCCCGCTCCGTTTGGTTCAAGTTGGCGGCATCGGGCCGATTGAGGCTTGATCTCGCTCAACGACGAAATCCCGTCATGCAACTATGTAGAATTCCGGTTAGCGTCGTTTCGTTGCCTGAAACCCTGGTTCGACACAGCAGCACGCGAAGGTTCCGAAGTGTACAGCTTTCTCGAAGAAACCGTGGCGGAAAACATGACGCGAACCGTGAAGACGGTTGCGCCGGGGACCACGATGCGGGCGCTCCATCAACTGTTCGCCGAGGACGACTTCAATGGCTACCCCGTGGTCAGCGACGGCAAGCTGCTTGGCGTCGTCAGCAAGTTCGACTTCCTGAACTGCTTCGCTTTCACGCCATCATCCCTGATCCCGCGCTACAATGACTTTATGGACAAGACCGTCGCCGAGGTGATGACCCGTGAGTTCGTCTCGGCCAGCCCGGACACCAAGCTGCAACGGGTCTTGCAGCTCATGGTCAATCATCGCGTCAGAAGCATGCCGGTCGTTGACAATGATGGTCATCTGAAAGGCATCATTGCGCGCGAGGATGTGATGCGGGCGCTGGATCGCTGTGCGGCATCGTAGCTGGACCGAGCTGTTGGCCGACGGATAATTCACATGTCGACTTATCGCCTTGATCGCGTCCTTTCGCCGCGCGCGATTGCCTTGATCGGCGCAAGCCCGCGGCCGGGATCGCTGGGTGCCGCGATCCTGAAAAATCTTCACGATGCCGGATTTGCCGGACCGATCGGCCTGGTCAACGGGCACTATGCCGAGATCGGCGGCGTTCCGACAACGCCAAGCCTCGCGAAACTGCCCTTCGTGCCGGACTTGATCGTCGTCACCGCGCCCGCCACCGCGATCCCCGACATCATCAGCGAGGCTGGCCAGCTGGGCGTCGCCGGTGCTGTCATCGTCAGCGCGGGCCTTGGCCATGGCGAGGGCTCGCTCGCCGCATCGACCGAGCGGACTGCACGCGCACACAAGATGCGGCTGATTGGACCGAATTGCCTCGGCGTGATGATGCCGTCGGCAAGACTCAACGCCAGCTTCGCCGCACACATGCCGGGGCGCGGTGGCCTTGCGTTGATCTCGCAGTCCGGCGCGATCGCAGCCGGCATGGTCGATTGGGCCGCGCAGCGCGAGGTCGGCTTCTCCGGCGTGGTGTCGATCGGCGATCAGCTCGACGTCGATATCGGCGACATGCTCGACTATTTCGCGCTCGATGCCGCCACCAACGCCATCCTGCTCTATGTCGAGGGCATCAAGGATGCGCGAAAATTCATGTCGGCGGCGCGCGCGGCTGCGCGCGTCAAGCCGGTCGTCGTCGTCAAATCGGGCCGCATGACGCAGGGCGCCAAGGCTGCCGCCACCCACACCGGCGCGCTTGCGGGATCGGACGCGGTGTATGACGCGGCGTTCCGCCGCGCCGGCATGCTGCGCGTGTTCGACCTGCGCGAGTTGTTCGATTGCGCCGAGATGATCGGACGCGTCAAGGCTTCGACGGGCAAGCGGCTCGCGATCCTGACCAATGGTGGAGGGCTTGGCGTTCTGGCCGTCGACCGGCTGGTCGAGCTCGGCGGAACGTCGGCGGAACTGACAAGCGATGTCAAAGCAAAACTCGAAGCGGTGTTGCCGCCAACCTGGTCGAAATCGAATCCGATCGACATCGTCGGCGACGCCGATCCGAAGCGTTACGCCGCTGCACTCGATATCCTGCTGCAGGACAAGGGCAACGATGGCGTTCTGGTCATGAATGTGCAGACGGCGGTGGCTTCGCCCGCCGAGATCGCCGCGACCGTCGCACAGCTGGCAACGACTCATCGCAAGTCCTCGCCCAAACCAGTGCTTTCAGTCTGGGTCGGCGCCGACGAGACCATCGCAAAGATCTTTGCCGACGCGGCCATACCAAGCTTCGCCACCGAGGACGACGCCGTGCGCGGCTTCATGCATCTCGTGCATCATGCCGAGGCGAGCCGCGCGCTGGCGGCGGTGCCGCCGAGCTTGCCGAACGAGTTCGTTGCCGATGCCGCGGCGGGACGCCGCGTCGTCCAGACCGCGCTCGCCGACGGGCGGCGCTGGCTCGATCCGTTCGAGATCGAGCAACTGTTCAATGCGTACCAGATCCCGATCGCGCCGACGCTTGCGGCTGTCGATGCCGAGCAGGCTGTGGCCCAAGCAAGGACCTTCTTTGCCAAGGGCCAGGCGGTCGCGGTGAAGATTCTGTCGCGAGACATCATCCATAAATCCGACGTTGGCGGGGTCGCGCTCAACCTGCCCGATGCTAATGCGGTCCGCGGCGCGGTCGCCGAGATCCTGGCAAGCGCTCGCGCCAAGCGCCCGGACGCAAACATCACAGGCGTCATGATCCAGCCGATGATCATGCGCTGGAAGGCGCGCGAGTTGATCCTCGGCATCGCCGACGACCCGACCTTCGGTCCCGTGATCGTGTTCGGCCGGGGCGGCACTGCGGTGGAAATCATCAACGACAAGGCGCTGGCGCTGCCGCCGCTCGATATAAATCTGGCGCGCGACCTTATCGCCCGCACGCGCGTCTCGCGGCGTTTGGCGGCCTACCGCGACGTGCCTGCAGTCAAGGAAGATGAGATCGAGCTCGTGCTGGTCAAGCTCGCGCAACTGGCTGCCGATATTCCCGAAATTCGCGAACTCGACATCAATCCGTTGCTCGCCGATCATACCGGCGTGCTCGCGCTCGATGCGCGCGTTGCGATCGGAGCGGTCGAGCGCAAGTTTGCCGGCCCGGGCAATGCGCGTTTCGCGGTACGGCCCTACCCCACCGAATGGCAACGCGAGCTGACGATGCGGGATGGCCGGCATATCCGGGTGCGGCCGATCCGGCCGGAGGACGAGCCGGCCATTCTCGAATTCCTGCAGCACATCAATGCTGACGATCTGCGACTGCGGTTTTTTGGCCCGATGAAGGTGTTCACGCACACATTCATCGCCCGACTGACGCAGCTCGATTACGCGCGCGCAATGGCATTCCTGGCCTTCGACGACAAAGGCGAGCTGGTCGGCGTCGTCCGCATCCATTCCGATTCGATTTACGAGAGCGGCGAGTACGCCATCCTGCTGCGCTCCGACCGCAAGGGTCAGGGCCTCGGTTGGGCGTTGATGCAGCTGCTGATCGACTACGCGCGCGCCGAAGGTTTGCAACGGATTTCGGGACAGGTGCTGCGCGAAAACACCACCATGCTGCAGATGTGCCGCGAGCTCGGCTTCGACATGACGACCGATCCGACCGACCGCGGCTTGCAGATCGTGACGCTGCCGTTGAAGAGCTAGCGCTTATTCATGATGGCGCGACTTCATAATGGCGCGACGCCAGCCACGCGGAAGGCATGAAACCCGTCCGCCTCCCTGATCGACACGTATTCGCCGGGAACGAAACGCTCGTTCGAGAAGTGGTAGCCTGACTCATCAGGGCTCGTGCCCGCGACATCGTAGGTGAACGCCCAGCTGCCGCCGCGTCGCACGAGATGCCCGCGCTCGTCCTCGGCGCCGGGACGCAGCCGCGCCACCCGGCAGGCCTCGCGATGCTTCTGCCACAGCTGCGCATCGATGCGGCCTTCGGCGTCAAGCGGGGCCAGCATGGTATAGGCAATGCCGTGATCGCCTTCCGGATGGCCAGGCTCGCGCGCGAGTTCGAGACGGATTTGCCGAAACGCGTGCGGCAGGTCGGTGTTGAGGATCGCTTTGAAGGGTGTTGTCATTGTCGTGCTCACCTGATGAGGTTCATCGCTAATGGTCTTCGTCGGCCGTCTTGGTCTTCGATTTCTTCAGCGCCCGGATCACGAGCGGGATCAGCCGCGGCAGGATGGCCGCCAGCGCCGCTCCCCAAGGATGCTGGAAGCCGCCGAACCCGTTCGCCCGCATCGTCTGGGCCTCGGCCTGCAGGGCCGCGATCGCCGAGTTTTCGACCTCAAGCGCCAGCGCGAGTTCGCGCGGCGGTGGCCGCTTCACGGCCAGCAGCAACAGAATAGCAGCAAAGACCAGATTGATGGCGCCGAGCAGGACGGCCGACGCGATCGCGCTCCAGACCTGAACCAGCGCGAAATATCCGGCGAGTTCGAATAACAGCAGCCCGCATGCGGCAAACAGCGCCGCAAAGGCCTTGAGACCGAAGCTGCCCAGCAGATGCTTGAGGCGGATATCCGCAATGATCCGCTCGGTGCGCCATAACGCACGCAAATGCCCGATAGCGGTCTCGGCGCTCATCGCAGCGCCCTCAGCGAGACCCCGATCACGAGCCCGACCGTAAACGCAATCGCCAAGGCCGGCAGCGGCCGCGCCGCGATAATGTCTTCCAGGTGTTGTTCATCCTGCTTCAGGGTCTCACTGACATCGTGCAGGACGTCCTTCATCTGTTCGGTAAAGGCCTCGGCGTGAGCCCGCGAGGCCGCGTTCAAATGATCGGCTTTCGCGTTCACCAGCTGCGCGATTTCGTCCTTCAAGCCGACCAATTCGGCCCAAGTATCGTTTGATAGAGTATCGCCTGATTGTGCCATAGCGGCGCCTCTCCGATATAGAAACTATGTTAGGGAGCCACGGCCCCCGACTCCTTGACCTGAATCAACGGCCTCCGGGGTGTCGCAAGTTGCGTTAGGTCAAGACGACAAACGGATCACATCGCTACACAACACGCAAATAAGGACAATCGCTTTGGTTGCTGCCGCACCGTCTCTCGACACCACTGCTGCCGGTGACGCGCTCAAGCTGCGTCCCGCCGGTGACTGGATCGTCGCCAATGCCCACGATCTCGAGGCGCTCACCGAGCCGTTGCGGCCGCAGCTGAAAGCGGCGAAATCGGTCGTCGTCGACTTCAGCGCGCTGACAACGCTCGATACCGCGGGCGCGTGGTCGCTCGAAAAGCTATCGCGCCTGTCCGCGGCCGGCGAGATTGCGAATAGTTCGGACATCCCGGACCGTTATCGCGAGCTGATGGCCGAACTGCACCAGGTCAACCGCCAGAAGCCGTCGACCCTTGCCGCGCCCAATGCGATCAGCGCGCGGCTCGAGACCATCGGGCGCGCGGTCTTCAGCGCAAGAGAGGATGTCGCGGCCTTCCTGCAGGTGCTGGGCGAGCTTGGCGTCGCACTGCTCGGGGTTGTCAGGCATCCGCGCTCGCTGCGACTGACCTCGACCGTCTATCAGCTCTACAGGGTCGGCTGGCAGGCAATCCCGATCATGGCGCTGATCACGTTCCTGATCGGCGCGATCATTGCGCAGCAGGGCATCTTTCACTTTCGCAAATTTGGCGCCGACTCCTATGTCGTCGACATGGTCGGCATCCTCGTGCTGCGCGAAATCGGGGTTCTCATCGTCGCCATCATGGTGGCCGGCCGCTCCGGCAGCGCCTACACCGCCGAAATCGGCTCGATGAAGATGCGCGAGGAAATCGACGCGCTCTCGACCATGGGCCTCAATCCGGTCGAGGTCCTGATCCTGCCGCGCGTGATGGCGCTCATCATCGCACTGCCGATCCTTGCATTTATCGGCGCGATGGCCGCGCTCTATGGCGGCGGGCTGGTGGCGTGGCTGTACGGCGGCATGAGCCCAGTGATCTTCATCGCCCGGCTCCGCGAGGCGGTATCGGTGACGCATTTCGAGGTCGGCATCATCAAGGCACCGTTCATGGCGCTGGTGATCGGCATCATTGCGACGAGCGAAGGCTTGCGCGTGCGCGGCAGCGCCGAGTCGCTCGGACGGCAGACCACGACCTCGGTGGTGAAGGCGATCTTCCTCGTGATCGTGCTCGACGGCCTGTTCGCCGTGTTCTTTGCCTCGATCGGAATGTGAGCCGATGCAAGCGCCATCCGACCTGGCCATTCATGTCAGCGATCTGGTCGTCGGCTTCGGCGGCAATACGATCATCGACCATCTTTCGCTCGACGTGCGGCGTGGCGAGATTCTCGGCCTGGTCGGCGCGTCGGGCGGCGGCAAGTCGGTGTTGATGCGCACGATCATCGGCTTGATCAAGAAGCGCAGCGGTCACATCGATGTTGGCGGGCTCGACATCGACGACATCCGCGGCCGTGATCCGCGCGCCGCCGCGGGCCAGTGGGGCATTCTGTTTCAGCAGGGTGCATTGTTTTCGTCGCTCACGGCGCGGCAGAATGTTCAGTTTCCGATGCGCGAGAACGCGCAGATGTCGCAGTCTTTGATGGACGAGATCGCCACCGCCAAGCTCGAGATGGTCGGCCTCTCTCCGGCCGATGGCGACAAGTTTCCGTCCGAATTGTCAGGCGGCATGACCAAGCGCGTTGCCTTGGCGCGCGCCCTGGCGCTTGATCCGGCGATTCTGTTTCTCGACGAGCCGACGTCGGGCCTCGATCCGATCTCCGCCGGCGAGTTCGATGCCCTGATCCAGACGCTGCAGAAGACGCTCGGTCTGACCGTATTCATGGTGACGCACGATCTCGACAGCCTGAACACCGTGTGTGACCGGGTCGCCGCGCTCGCCGGCGGCAAGATTGTCGCCATCGGCCCGATGACCAGCCTGCTCGCCTCCGACCATCCGTGGGTCAAAGCCTACTTCCACGGCAAGCGGTCGCGGACGGTGCTGGCCCAAACGAATTGAGAACCTTATGGAAACGCGTGCCCCTTTCATCGTCGTCGGAGCCTTCGTGCTCGCCGCAATCGCCGCGGTGTTCGGCTTCGTCTACTGGCTCAACAACACCACGGGCCTGAGCAAGCGTGCGACGTATCATGTGCAGTTCGACGGCTCGGTGTCCGGACTGCTGGTCGGCGCCTCCGTGCTGTTCAACGGCATCAAGGTTGGCGAGATAACCGAGCTCAGCCTTGTTCCCGAGCACCCGCGCCAGGTCAACGCCACCATAGCGGTCGCCGAGCAGACGCCGGTGCGCCGGGACACCAAAGTCGGCCTCGAGTTTCAGGGCCTGACCGGCGTTCCCGTAATTGCGCTCGAGGGCGGCAAGGAAACCTCGTCATCGGAGCCGGTCGGCCTGCTGGTCGCCGAGCCAGGCGCCGGCCTGAGCATGACCCAGGCCGCGCGCGACGCGCTGCGTCAAGTCGACAGCGTGCTCTCTGACAACGCGGATTCGTTGCATACGACAATCGCCAACCTTCAGACCTTCTCCGAAGGTCTGGCCAAGAACACGCCGCGGCTTGACGGCATCCTATCGGGCGTCGAACGCATGACTGGCGCAGTGCCCGCACCGCGCAAGACGATCTACGATCTCCACGCGGTTGCGGATTTTTCGGAGCCCAAGAAAGAGCTGCGCGCGCAGCTTGCGATCCCCGAGCCGACCGCGGTCGTGATGTTGCAGACGCAACGCTTCCTGTTCGCGCCCGGAACCGAGATGAACGGGTTCGCGGATGCGCAATGGAGCGACGCGCTGCCAGCGTTGATGCAAGCCAAGCTGTTGCAGAGCTTCGAGAACTACGACATCGCTCATCCGCCGCTGCGCGATGCCTCCGACGCCGACAAGCGCCTCGCGATCGACCTCAGGACATTCCAGATCGCAGCCGACGGCGCCGCGGAAATCGCGCTGTCCGCCAAATTGATCGACAAATCGGGACACGTGGTCGGCGCCCGCGTGTTCACCACGCGCAAGAAGCTCGAAGGCAGCGATCCGCCTGCCGCAGTCGCCGCCTTCGATGGTGCGTTCGCGGACCTTGCGCGCGACTTGATCGGCTGGACCGCCGCGTCGCTGTGAGCGAGGGGCGCAATTGAACTAATGTCGGACTGATCTCGGCATTGCGGGGTTCATAATCCTGTGAGCCGGGAGGTCTGACATGAAGCGACTGATCCATTGTATTGCCGTTGTCGCCCTGGCGATGATTGCGACGCCTGCGTTGGCCGAGGACTACCCGAGCAGGCCGGTCAAGATCATCGTGCCGTTTGGGGCCGGTGGCCCGGCCGACGTGACGGCGCGGGTGCTCGCGCAAAATCTGCAGGACAAACTCAAGCAGCCGTTCGTGGTCGAGGACAAGCCCGGCGCGGGCGCTGTCATCGGCACGGTCGAGGTCGCACGATCGGCACCCGACGGCTACACGCTCCTGATGATGTCCAACACCCAGACCGCCAACGAATTGCTGTTGCCGCAACGGAATTACGAACTGATGCGGGATTTCGTTGCGGTCGCGCCGGTCAATACCTCCGATCTCGTCATCGTGGTGCATCCGTCCGTGCCGGCCAAGACACTGAAGGAATTCATCGCGCTGGCGAAATCCGAGCCGGGTAAGCTGAACTACGCGTCGTCAGGCCAGGGCACGCCTTATCACATGGCCGGCGAGCTGTTCAAAACCATGACGGGCACCGACATCGTCCACGTGCCGCATCGCTCTTCCGGCGACGCACGCACCAGTGTGCTCGGCGGCCAGGTGCAGATGATGATCGATGCGGTGACGACAATGGCGCCAAACGTCGCCGCGGGCCAGGTGCGGGCGCTTGCGACGAC
The DNA here is from genome assembly GCA_963763485.1 of uncultured Alphaproteobacteria bacterium. Classification (GTDB taxonomy): domain Bacteria; phylum Pseudomonadota; class Alphaproteobacteria; order Rhizobiales; family Xanthobacteraceae; genus CAWCKS01. Next base: position 668,083 of record CAVXOW010000008.1, read on the forward strand.
AGGCAAGACTCGCTCAAGTGTGCTGCCCGATGTGCCGACGGCGGACGAGGCCGGTGTGCCGGGCTATGAAGCGACAATCTGGCTCGGCGTGATGGCGCCGAAGGGCACACCGCAAGCTGTCGTCGACAAGCTGAACGCCGAGATCAACACGGCGATCAAGCAGCCCGAAACGATCAAGCTGTGGGCCACACAGGGCGCGACACCGATGACAATGAGTCCGGCAGAATTCGACAAGTTCCTGCGTGGCGACATCGTCAAATGGGCCGCCGTCGTGAAGACGTTTCCGGCCAAGCCGCAATAGAGTGAGCCCGTGAACGCTCTCAAGATCCTCAGCGGCGGTGCGGCGCAGGGCCTGATCGCAGGCTTTGCACCGAAGTTTGAAGCGGTCACGGGCTGGAGCATTGCCGGCGATTTTGGCGCGGTCGGCGTCATGGCGGCCCGGCTGCGAGGTGGCGAGGCCGTCGACGCGATTGTGCTAACCGCAGCGCTGATCGATGCGCTCAAAGCGGAACGTCTCGTCGTCGCGGACTTGATCAAACCGGTCGGCTCAGTCGAAACGGCGCTTGCCGTGCGCGCGCACGACCAGGTTGCTCCCGTCGCCGATACCGGCACCTTGAGCCAGACACTGCTCGTCGCAGACGCCATCTTCGTTCCCGACGTCGTTTCGTCGACGGCTGGAATTCACGTGATGAAGATGCTGCAACAGCTCGGCATCGCCGGGCGGGTCGCGTCGCGCCTGAAGGTGTTTCCGAATGGCACGACCGCGATGCACAATCTTGCAGCATCCGATGCCGCCCGACCGATTGGCTGCACGCAAGCGACCGAGATCATCGCGACGCCGGGCCTGCAGCTCGTCGGTGCGCTGCCCGGCGAGTTCGCGTTGAATACGACCTATTCCGCCGCGATCACAACGCGCGCCGCCGACAAGACGATCGCGCGATCGTTTGTCGACCTGCTGGCCGACCGTGAGCAGCTGCCGCTGCGCGCGAGGGCTGGATTTCTCGAGCCCTCGCCCGACTAAAGCGCGGGATCAACCGCCGGCCGCTGCCTGTCGCTTGTCGAACTGCGCGCGAATGTTCTCCGGCAGCGTGTTCGGGTCGATCGCCGCGCCATGCACCAGCACGCGATGGGCATGACCGAGCTGATGCACCGCGAAGGCAAGATGCATCGAGTTGCGCCGACCCTGGATGTCCTGGGTCTGGTTGACCGTGGCCTTGGTCATGTTCAGTGTCCATGACGTGTGCGCGGTCAGCCGCTCGGCAAAATCGAGCGTGTATTTTTCGAGCTCGGCGCGCGGCACGACCTCGTTGACCATACCGAACCGCTCGGCTTTCTCCGCCGACAGCTCGCCCATCAGCATCCACTGCTTGGCCCGGCGCGGCCCGATCTCCCACGGATACGCCCAAAACTCGACGCCGGTGCCGCCCATCTTGGTTGAGGTGCAGATGAACTGCGCATCGTCGCTCGCGATGACAAAATCCGAGCACCACGCCAGCATCAGGCCGCCGGTGACGCATTTTCCCTGAACTTGCGCCACGATCGGCTTCGACAGGTTGCGCCAGCGCTCGGTGATCTCGAGATAGATTTCCATCTCGCGCGAGTAGCGCCCTTCGGCGCCCGGCATGTCGAAGTTCGCCCAGGTGCCGACGATCGGATAGTCGCGCCATGTCTTGCCGCCGTCGCCGCCAAGGTCATGGCCGGACGAAAAGTGCTTGCCGGTCGCGGCCAGCACGATCACCTTGATGTGCGGCTGACGCACCGCGAAATCATACGCGCTGTTGATGTCGTAGGTCATCTGCATGTTCTGCGCGTTGCGCTTGTCCGGCCGGTTCAGCGTGACGCGCGCCACGGCAGGCCGCGGCTCGTCATAGATCACCGTCTCGAAAGTCGGGAATTTCGTCTCGGGCATTTTTGCTCTCCCTTGTTGGTTCCTGAATGATCGCGAGCTTGCTTGCACGAGGCCGCTCACTCCACCGCTATTCGTACGCCCTTCTCACCATTCAGCAAGCGCTTCAGGTGGAAGCCGGCGAGCTTGTCGTCGGCATGGGCCCCGACCAGCGCAGCGAACGCCGGCATCGCTGCGGCATCACCGGCTTCGAGCTTGGCGAACGCGTCCGTGTACTGCGCAAGAGTTCTGGCTGTCGAACGATCCATTTGCGAGCGGCTCAAAGGCGCGCAGCGGCTCGCTCCGGCCGCGTAACATGAGATCGCCGACAGGACGGCCTTGAAAACCCCGGACGCCCTCAACCACGGCGGCGCTGACGCAGATCCGCGTACCCAGGCGTTTGTTGGCGGCCTCGAGGCGAGACGCGGTGTTCACCGTGTCACCATAAGCCGTGTAGTCGAACAACCGGCCACCGCCGAAATTGCCGACCAGCGCCGGACCGGCGTGAACGCCGAGCCGGGTGACGGTAAAACTGACGTCCTTGGTATTCCATGCCTTGCGGAACTCTTCTGCCCAAGCATCAAGGTCAAGGGCGCATGCGACCGCGCGCGCCGCGCAATCAGGCTGATCGCCAGGTGCGTTAAACAGGACTTGAATTGAATCGCCGATGATTTTTGCGACCGTACCCTCGTGGGCGAACACGATCTCGGTCATGCCGCCCATATACTCGTTGAGCAGCGCACTGAGTACCTCGGGCGCCGTGGTTTCGACCAGCGACGTGAAGCCCGTGATGTCGGTGAAAATCGTCGCGATATCGCGGCGATGCACGCTCATCGCAGTACCGTCGCCGTCGAGCGCGAGACGGCTTGCGATCTGCGGGGAGAAGAAGCGCGACAGCGAGGCGTGCGCACGCTCGGCATCGGCCTGACGGCGACGCGCATCGCGCAGCATTTCGACATGGCGGATGGTCTTGCCGATCGTCGCCTCGAAATCCGCAAAATCGATCGGCTTGGTGAGGAAGTCGAACGCGCCGCGATTCATCGCGGTGCGGATGTTGCTCATGTCACCGTAGGCCGACACGATGATCGTCGACTTCTTGTCGTCGGCGTCCTGTAGTTTTTGCAGCAGCGACAGCCCGTCCATTCGCGGCATGTTGATGTCGGACACGACGAAGTCGACGTCGGGGCGCGCTTCAAGAGACTGCAGCGCCTCGACGCCGTCGCGCGCGAACACAAAACTGATCACACCGTCACGAATTTGCCGGCGAAATTTTTGCAACACCAGCGCTTCGAGATCCGGCTCATCGTCGACGACAAGGATGGTAGCCGTCATGCGGAGTGTCCCACGCGGGTGTCGATTTCCTGCCGCAGTTGCGTAAAGTCGATCGGCTTCGTCAACAACGCTTCAGCGCCGCGTTCGAGCGCGGTGCGCCTGGTATCGGCATCGCCGTAAGCCGTGATCATGATGACCGGAACGCTTGGCCGTGCCGCGCGTACCTTGGGCAGCATTTCGAGCCCGCTCATCCCCGGCATGTTGATGTCGGACAGGATCAGGATCAGTGAGGGATCGACGATGCCAGCCGCCTTCTCCATCGCTTCCGGAGCTGACGCCGCAAACTCCATGTTGAAACGCCCGGCGCGCAGGTCACGGCGAAACTGCTGGCGAAACAAGGCCTCGACGTCGGGCTCATCGTCGACGACCAGAATGTAAATGCTCACGTCGTCCCCTTAACTTGCCAGCGCTGCCGACGAGCGCGGCAGTATGATGATGAATTCCGTAAATGACCCGGGCTCGGTTTCGACGTCGATCCTGCCTTGATGCTGTTTCACCACGATGTCGTGACTCATCGAAAGGCCGAGCCCGGTGCCCTCGCCGGCCGGCTTGGTGGTGAAGAAGGGATTGAACATCTTTTCCTTTACCTCCAGCGGGATGCCCGTGCCGTTGTCGCGCACCCGGATTTCGACCTTGTCACCGAGATTTCTGGTCGACGCGCTCAACGTCGGCTCAAAACCGTCGCCGTCCTGAGCCTTGCGCTTGGTCGCAGCGTAAAAGCCGTTGGAGATCAGGTTGAGCAGCACACGGGTCATTTCCTGCGGATAGACGTCGACCAAGCCTGCGTCGGGGTCGAAGTCACGCTGCAGCGTGATGTTAAAACCGGTCTTCTCGGCACGTGCGCCGTGATAGGCGAGGTTGAGACTCTCCTCCACAATCGCATTGATCTCGGTCGGCTGGTGCTCGCCCGAACCGCTGCGCGAATGCAGCAGCATGTTCTTGACGATGGAGTCGGCGCGCTTGCCGTGCTGGACGACTTTGTCGAGATTGCCCTTCAGCATGTGGCTGAGCTCGTCGACCTCCTGACGGGTGTTGCCGGCAAGCTCGGCGGGTTTGAGGACATCGAGCAGCTCGTCGATCAGCTCTGACGACAGCGCCGAGAAATTGTTGACGAAGTTGAGTGGGTTCTTGATCTCGTGCGCGATGCCGGCGGTGAGCTGGCCGAGCGAGGCCAGCTTTTCCGTCTGCACCAGGCGGTCTTGCGCGGTTCGCAGGTCTCCGAGGGATTTCGAGAGCTCTCGTGTGCGCGCTTCGATACTGTCGAACAGACGCACATTCTCGATCGCGATCGCCGCCTGGTCAGCAAAGGTGGTGACGAGCTCAATTTGCTTGTCGGTGAATGGCTGCGGCTCAGTACGCGTCAACACGATGACGCCGACCGCCATGCCCTCGCGTAGCATTGGAACTGCAAGGACAGCACGGAAATCGCCCAGCCGCTGCGCCTCGTTGAAGGTGTACTCAGGATCGGCCTTGACATCCGGGATATGCACCACCGTCCCTTCCTGCAATGCGCGGCTGGTTGCCGAGCTGCGATCGGGAATAATCGGGACATTGCGGACGTAGTCCATGAATTCCTGAGAGAAGCCATAAGACTCGGCACGGTAGAACATGCCGTCGCGTTGCCGCGTTATCGTCGCCTTTTCCGCATCGGCAAGCTTCGCCGCCGACTCGACCAGCGTATGAAGCACGGTCTGCAGGTCAAAGGTCGAGCGGCTGATGACCTTCAGCACGTCGGCAGTCGCCGTCTGCTGCTGAAGCGACTCGGATAGATCGCGCGTGCGGGCCTGGACCTCGTCAAACAGGCGGACGTTCTCGATCGCGATCACCGCCTGGTCGGCGAAGGTTTGCACCAGCTCGACCTCGCGCTGCGAGAATTCGCCGGTACGCTTGCGCCCAAGTGCGAAAACGCCGACGCCGCGCCCCTCGCGCATCAATGGAACGAACAGGATGGCCCTGAAGCCGAGGGCTTCGCCGAACCTCTTCAAACTGCCAAACTGTATAGCACTTTCAATGTCCGCGACGTTACGAACTGAGCCCTCCAGCAGGGAGCGACCGACATAAGTAGTGCTGTCGGTCGGAAGCGGATTGCGCTGCAGAAAATCCACTTGCGCGGCGTCAGTGACGACAATGCCACGCGCAACAAGACTGTCACCTTCGCGAAGATAGAGCGCGCTGATCTCCGACTTGCACAACTCGGCCGCCGACCGTGTCAGCGCATGCATCACCGAATCAAGATCGAACGCCGAGCGGCTGATCACCTTGAGCACGTCGGCGGTCGCGGTCTGCTGAGCGAGCGATTCGGCAAGGTCGCGCGTTCGCGCCTGCACTTCCTCGAACAATCTTGTGTTCTGGATCGCGATGACCGCCTGGTCGGCGAAGGTGCGCAGCAGTTGCACGTGATGCGGCAGGAAGGTGCCGGGCTGCTTGCGGGTGACACTGATGAGACCAATTGGCCCACGATCGCCGTGCAGTGTTGTCAGCAGAAGGCCGCGGAAGCCGCGTGCTTGCGCAATATCACGAACCTGGGCGGCTTCAGAGTTTTCGGATTCGGTATCGGTGATCTCCACGATTTCGCGGTCGCGAGCGAGCTGAAACATTGGATAGGTCGCGACCGGCTGCGGGAACGCCGCCCGCAGCGTTTTATCAGCCTCGGGGCTGACCGGCGTGAATGCGGCCAAGTCTATATTATCGCCGACGAATCGGAACACTGCCGTCGAATGACCGCCGATCAGCCGGTTCGAACGTTCGGCAATCGCCTCGAACACCGGCTGCAAATCAGACGGCGACAAGGCGATGACCTTGAGAATATCTGCAGTCGCGGTCTGCCGCTCCAGAGCCTCCTTGGTCTCGTTGAACAGCCGCGTGTTCTCGATCGCAATCACGGCCTGGTCGGCGAAAGTCTGCAGCAAGGCGAGCTGCTTGTCGGTGAACGCCCTCACCTCCGTGCGCCGCAGTGAAATGACCCCGATGCTCTCACCCTTCCGGAGCAACGGCACAGCCAGGATCGAGCGCAAGTTGTTGCCGTGACGCGCGAGCAACATCTGCGCCTCAGGCGATTGGGCAAACTCCGCTTTGTGCAGGTCGAGCACGCGAACCGGTGCTTGATCGACGAAGGCGCGGCCGCCCGCCCAGCCCCGCGTGATCGGCAATAGCTCGGAATGAACCGGAATAGGACCGCGATGCGCGCGGGTCCGAAGGTGATCGCCCTCCCGCAGCTGAAGAATTGCGTCTGCCGCGTCGCAAAGTTCGCAGACGTTGTTGACGATCGCCGTCAACACAGGCTGGACATCGGTCGGTGATGACGCAATGACCTTGAGGATGTTGGCGCTGCCGGTCTGGTAGGTCAGCGCCTCTTCAAGCTCGCGCGTCCTGGCCTGCACTTCCTCGAACAGCTTGACGTTCTGGATCGCGATCACAGCCTGATCGGCAAAGGTCTGCAGCAACTGCACGTGCTGCGGCGCGAACGACCCCGGTTCCTTGCGCGTGACGCTGATCGCGCCGATTGGACCGCGGTCGCCGTTCAAGGGGACATACACCACGCTTCGAAACCCTCGCGCGCGCGCAAGCCCTTTTGTCATCGCGGCGACGCCGTCGGCGTCAACGTCCGGTATCAGTGTCACCTTGCCGGCGAGAAGGGCTTCCAGTTGCGGGGTACTTGTTACCGGGCGCGGCAAGGAAGCCTTCAATGTCGCGTCGGCCTCGGGGTTCACCCGAGTGAACGCGACAAGGTGGGCGATCTCATCGACAAAGCGATAGACCGCGCTCGAATGACCGCCAAGCAGACGTTTGGACCGCTCGGCGATGGCGTCGAACACTGGCTGTAAATCCGATGGCGATGAGGCGATTACTTTCAGGATGTCGGCCGTCGCGGTCTGCCGCTCCAAGGCCTCTCTGGTCTCGTTAAATAGACGCACGTTTTCGATCGCCAGCGCCGCCTGCGCCGCAAAATTCTCGAGCAGGCTGATTTCCCTCTTGGAGAACGAGCGCACCTCGCGTCGCCCGGCGGCAATGGTGCCGAGCAGGCGGTTCTCCTTGCGCAAGGGGACGAACAGGACCGTGCGGATGCCTGCCAGTTCGGCTGACGCTCGCAGAGCCGGAAATTCTTCCTTCGCCGCATCGTCGATGTGGGTGTAGCGCTGACCTTCCAGGAGGGGCCCCGCCGACGGCGACCCGACGGCACGGTATCCCTGCCGCAAAATCTCGGTAAACCTGTCCGGGAGTCCGTGTGTAGCGACCGCGCGGATGTATTCGCCATCATAAAGCTGCAGACTGCCGAACGTGACGCCGCAGAGCGCGTGCGCTTTCTGCAGGATCGCGTCGAAGACTGGCGCTAGATCACCCGCGGACGAATTGATGACGGCAAGAACCTCCGCCATCGCCGTCTGCTGCCCCAGCGCCTCCCGCGTCTCGTTGATCAGCCGCGCGTTCTCGATTGCGATGACGGCCTGGTCGGCAAAGCTTTGCAGCAACGCCAGCTCGTCATCGCTGAACGACGCGAGCCGTGAGCGGTGAACGATCAGCGCGCCGATCGCCTTGCCCTCACGCCGCAGCGGTGTGCCGACCATGGTGCGCGTACCCGCCGCGCGCGAGGGCGGCAAACCGGGCCAGTTGGCGATTTCGCGGGGGACGTTGTCGAGATCGGGAATATGGATCTGCCGGTTCTCGCGATAGACCGTGCCCGGCATGTTGTGGCCGCTGATCTTGAGCAGCGTTGGCGAAACCCGTTGCGCATTGCGGTCGGCGGCAGCACCGACATTGAAGATGTAGCGCCATTCATCGCCCTCGCCGGCGATGCGAATGGTCACGGCCGATGCGCCGAACAGGCGTTCTGTGGTCTCGCACAGCTGCCGCAGGGAACGATCAGCATCTCCTGGAGCCTCAGCGATCGCACGCAGGATTTCGGCCGACGCCGCCTGGCGGTCACGTGCCGCGCGCAGGTCGCGCGTCAGCCGAGCGACCTCCGATTGAGCGGCGGTCGAGGTCGCCTTGCGAGGGCGCAGCTTGGTCGTGGGGGACTTGGTCGGCTTCGCGGCGCCCGCTTTGCGCACGCGGGCGGGCGGCTTCTTCGCCGCAGCGCGTTTTCGCGCTTTTCGACCGCGCACGGCCATTGCTTGTGCTCCTCCTCGAGTGCCGCCCGATGCTACTCAATCCGGCTTGAGGCGTATAGCCAGCAGCGCCGGCGTCGCCGGCCGGTACCCCCTTCACGTTGCATGAAAATTTGCCGTTGGGACGGGCTTCAGTCTGGGCCCCAGCCGCGCTACCTTTGTCAGGAAGCGGCCCAAGACGACCAAAAGATCGTCGGCCCTGATGGAGGAAGACCATGCCGATCCCGTATTACGACTGGATTGCCCACCACGCGATGCGGACGCCGAAGAAGACCGCGCTGATTGATCTCGCGACCGAGCGCTCATTCTCCTACGCGCAGATAGACGAGCGAAGTCTCGCGGCTGGCGCAGTACCTGCGCGAAAAGCCTGGCGTCAAGCGCGGCGACCGCGTTGCCGTGCTGGCGCTGAACACCACCGACACGCTCGAAGTCCAGTTCGCCTGCGGCCGGCTCGGCGCGATCTTCGTGCCGCTCAACGTCCGCCTTACCGTGCCGGAGCTGGAATATATCGTCGGCGATGCCGCGCCGACCGTGATGATCCATGACGATGAGCTCGCCGATATCGCGCTGAAGGTCGTCGAGCTCTGCAAGGTACCGTACCGCCTGTTGTACGGCGCGGCCGGCAGCTACGAGGCCGCGATCAAGTCGTCACAACGGCTGAAGCAGCTCGAGCCGGTCACTCACGACGACATCTCGACCATCATGTACACCTCCGGCACCACCGGGCGGCCGAAGGGCTGCATGATCACCCACGGCATGACGTTCTGGAACGCGGTCAACCTGACCTCGTGCATGAAGATCACGCAGGAGGTGAAGACCGTGACCGTGCTGCCGCTGTTCCACACCGGAGGGCTGAATTGCTATTCGAACCCGGCGCTCCACGCCGGCGGGACCGTAATGATCATGAAGACCTTCGATCCCGGCCTGACACTGAAGCTGATCGGCGATCCGAAATCGGGCATCAATCTCTTCCTTGGTGTAACCGCCACGTACCAGTTCATGTCGCAGCATCCGTCATTTCGCGACGCGGACTTCAGCAACATCTTCTGCGCCGGGATCGGCGGTTCACCGACGCCGGTTGCGATGCTGGAGTTGTGGGAAAGTCGCGGACTGGCGCTGCAGCAGGCTTTTGGCATGACCGAGACCAGTCCGGCGGTGCTCGCGCTCGACCGCGAGGACGCCGTGCGCAAGGCGGGCTCGGCTGGCAAGCCGCTGCTGCACACGCAGGTGCGTGTGGTGCGTCCCGACGGGACCGACGCGGCAATCGGCGAGCTCGGCGAGCTGTGGGTGAAGGGACCAAACGTCACGCCCGGCTACTGGAACCGGCCGGACGCCAATGCGACGTCATTCACCGACGGCTGGCTGCACACCGGCGACGCCACCCGCGTCGATGAAGAAGGTTTCTACTTCATCGTCGACCGCTGGAAGGACATGTACATCTCCGGCGGCGAGAATGTTTATCCGGCCGAGGTCGAGGACGTGCTCTACCGCATGCCGGCGGTCGCCGAAGCCGCGGTGATCGGGATCGCCGATGACCGCTGGGGCGAGACCGGGCTTGCGATCGTCGCGCTGAAGCAGGGGCAGAGCGCGACCGAAGCCGAGATCGTGGCGCACTGCCGGACCAATCTGGCGCGCTTCAAGTGTCCGCGCGAGGTCCGCTTCGTCGAGGCGCTGCCGCGCAACGCCACCGGCAAGGTGCACAAGCCGACGCTGCGCGGGCAGTTCGGCGTCACGGGCGCGCCGTCCGCCTCAGCGCCCGCGACCGCAGCGAGTTAAACGAGTGCTCCGCGGCCTCGCAGGTGTCGCACTGCTGCTCCTTGCGGCGGTCGCGGCATCGCCGGCGCGCGGCACCGCCGAATACAACTACAAAAAGAACGAGCGGTTGATTATCGACGGCGGTCTCGCGCCTAACAAGGCGTACGCGATCAGGGCCGGACTTCGTTGGCAATGCGTTCGGCTTCTTCCTCACCGGCGAGCCGTCGCACAAGTTCGTCGCACGGCTCGAGGGCATCGCACCGGAAGAAATGCTCGATACGGCGCCAGAAGCGTTGCACGCGATCTGGGCGCCGGACTCCAAGCACGCAGCGATCATCTTTCGCACCGAGCGTCACGTGCTGACGATGTGGCTCTATGGCGTCGACGGCCGCCGCACCGAGCGGATCGCAACGGGTGATCTCCTGGACCGGATCATCAAAGACAAACAGCTTTCAAATCGACGACTATTCGCTGCGGCTGCGCACCGTCGAGATCACCTGGCAGGGCCCAAAGCGCTTTCAACTGGTCGAGAAATGGATCTTTGACGCGCCGGATCGCAAGCTCGCACAAGCGCTCGGGCCCTATGGCAAGGAGAGCCCGAACGACAACTACAAGGAGACCGACGCTGACGGCAAGCCGACCTGGACCTTCGTCGACATCGCGGTTGACGCGGACTGCGAGATCACAGCGGGTAACCGCTATCGCGTGATCGCGACGAAGCCGGGCGCGTTCGCGTCGCGGGAGTAATACGCGGCTCCCCCTCCGTCACACCGCCTTCTGTTTCCGTTCGATCGGCGTGACGTTGAAGACGCGCACGCGGCCGAGCCGCAAGACCTCAACCTCGACGGCGCGGTTGATGCGGTCGCGATCAAGCAGCCGGATCAGATCGTCGACACCGGAAATCGGCTTGCCGTCGAGCTGTACCACGATGTCGCCCGACAACAGCCCGGCACGGCTCGCCGGACCGTCCTGCTCCAGCCCGATCAACAGCGCGCCCATCCGGTTGTCGATGCCGGCGACGACGGCGTGGCGCCGAGGCACCGGCACAGTCTGCGCGGAAACGCCGATATAGGCGCGCCGCACGTAGCCATGGCGGACGATTTCGGCCAGCACGAACTGCGCAGTGTTGCTCGCGACCGCAAAGCAAATGTTCTGCGCGCCCATGATGACGGCGGTATTGACCCCGATCACCTCGCCGCGCGAAGACACCAGCGGGCCGCCGGAATTGCCGGGATTGAGCGCAGCGTCGGTCTGGATCACGTCCTCGATCATGCGGCCTGAGACGGCGCGGATCGAACGTCCGAGCGCCGAGACCACGCCGGCGGTGACGGTGAACTCGAAGCCGAGCGGATTGCCGATCGCGACCACGAGCTGGCCGCGGCGCAACAGCTTGGAATCGCCAAGCGTCGCCGCCGGAAGCTTGCCGTCGGTGTCGGCGCGCACCAGCGCAAGATCGGTGTCGGGATCGACGCCGAGCACACGCGCATCTGTAACGAACCCTTCCGAGTTGGACAGGCGAATTTCGCGTGCCGACCCGACAACGTGGTTATTGGTGAGCACGAGGCCATCGGGCGAGATCACGATGCCGGAGCCGACGCCGCCCTGAGCGCCGTGCTGGCTGCCGTTGCCGGCGCGCCCGCGGGTGTCGACCCGCACCACGGCGGGGCCGACCTTGTCGGAGACTGCGATGACCGCACTGGAGTAGGCATCGAGCAGCGCCGTGTCGTTGACCGGCGATGCAGGCGATGTGTCGTTGTCCGCCGCCGGCAAATCTGCCGCGGCGATGGTTCTGGTGAAATCAAGCATGATTCTGTTCCTTCAGGACGGGTTAGGTAGGTACCCGAGTTAGCTGGCGGTAGGGGCGTGCCCCGGCCCCGCGCGACCCCTGCGCATGGGCGCGATGCGCGCGTGCGGCGTTCCCAGCCCTTGCGGGTGCGGGCTAGGATGCCTCTCAAGCTGCGCATGTCCTTTTCGGAAAACCGGCATCCACTTTTCCGGGACATGCGCCAACCAGCAACAAACCACCAGGGAGCGAAGCACCATGCCCAAGCTGAACCGCAACGGGGTCAACATCTACTACGAGGTCCATGGCACGGGGCCGGTGATCCTGCTGACCCACGGCTATTCGGCCACCGCACAGATGTGGAAGGGCCAAATCGAGCCGCTCACCAAGAAGCATACGCTGGTCACCTGGGACATGCGCGGCCACGGCCAGAGCGACTATCCCGCTGACCAGTCGGCCTACAGCGAAGAAGCTACCGTCGGCGACATGGCGGCGATCCTCGATGCGGTGGGCGCGAAGAAGGCGATCGTCGGCGGGCTGTCGCTTGGCGGCTACATGTCGCTCGCGTTCTATCGCGTGCATCCGGAGCGGGTGAACGCCCTGCTGATCATCGACACCGGGCCCGGCTTCAAGAAGGACGACGCCCGCGAAGTCTGGAACAAGCGCGCGGGCGAAACCGGCGACCGCTACGACAAGGAGGGCCTTGCCGTGCTGAAGTCCGGCAGCGCCGAGCGCGCCTATGCCGTGCACCGCTCGGCCGACGGGCTGGCCCGCGCCGCGCGCGGCATGCTGGCGCAGAAGAATTCGGCGGTGATCGAGTCGCTGCCCAACATCAAGGTGCCGTCGATCGTAATCGTCGGCTCCAACGACACGCCGTTCCTTGCCGCCTCCGACTACATGGCCGCGAAGATTCCGGGCTGCAAGAAGGCGGTGATCCCCGATGCCGGCCACGCCGCCAATATCGACCAGCCGAAGGCATTCAACGAGGCGGTGCTGGGATTTATCGGCGGGCTTGCCGGGTAAGTTACACGCCTGGCTCCTCATCCTGAGGAGCGACGCGAGAGCGTCGCGTCTCGAAGGATCAGGCCCCTGCGGCCTCATGGTTCGAGACGGAGCTTCGCTCCTCCTCACCATGAGGATAGAGGGCGCGGCGTGTGCAACAACACCTGTTGACCGTGTCCGAAAACGGCGAGTGGGGGGCGCCGTTTTCTGGCATGATCGGCGTCATGAGTCCTGCCCTCGATCTCGACCATGACGCCTGCTACCGCGCGATCGCCTCGCGCGACGCACGCTTCGATGGCCGGCTGTTCATCGGCGTCAAAACCACCGGCATCTACTGCCGGCCAATCTGCCCGGCGCGAACGCCGAAGCAAACGAGCTGCTTGTTCTTCGCAACCGCCGCTGCGGCGCAGGAAGCGGGCTTCCGATCCTGCCTGCGCTGCCGTCCTGAATGCTCGCCGGAACTCGCGATCTGGCGTGGCACGTCGAACACGGTGTCGCGCGGGCTGGCGCTGATCGCGGACGGGGCACTCGATGGCGAGGAGGCGTCGGTCGATGCGCTCGCCGAGCGGCTCGGGGTCGGCGAACGGCAGCTGCGGCGGCTGTTCCAGCAGCATATTGGCGCCTCCCCGATCACCGTGGCGCAAACCCGCCGCGTGCTGTTTGCCAAGCAGTTGATCGCGGAGACGGCGATGCCACTGTCGCAGGTCGCGCTCGCGGCCGGCTTCGGCTCGATCCGTCGCTTCAACGCCGTGTTCCAGAAGCTTTATCGGCGACCGCCGAGCCAGTTTCGCCGCGGCGGCAGCGAGACCGGATCCGCCCTCACACTCAGCTTGCCGTTCGCACCGCCGTATGACTGGCCGGAGATGCTGGCTGAACTGGCAGCGCGGGGCGATCGCGTCGACGATGGCGCATGGCGTCGCAGCTTCGCGATCGGACGGGTCCGTGGCGAGGTCGAGGTGCGCCTGCATCCGACCCAGGCTTCGGCGCTGGCGGCGACCATCCGCTTCCCCGACGTCGCAGCGCTGCCGCAGATCGTACGCCGCATCCGCCGCGTGTTCGATCTCTCCGCCGATCCTTTGGTGATCGGCGCGCAACTCGCTGACGATGCGCTGCTGGCGCCTCTGGTCCGCAAGCGGCCCGGTTTGCGCGTCCCCGGTGCGTGGGAGGACTCGCAGCAGGCGCGATCTGCGATCGACGCGACCGGTGCGCACGATGCGTTCAGCGCGTCCGACCCCAGGCTCATCGGGGCGATCGCCGAGTCGACCGGAAAGAAACTCTCGCCATGTGAGCTCGCGAGGCGAGCCGAACGGTGGCGGCCGTGGCGCGCCTACGCTGCCGCGCATCTGCTGCTGGCGTCGCCCCCACGCGCCGTGGCGCGGCGTCGCCGTCGTCTCGCATCTCGATCCCTCCCACTCGAAGGCGAACCCGCCCATGCGCGCTGACGGACATGTCCTGACCTTCATCATGGACCGCGTGCCGACGCCGATCGGCGACATGCTGGTCGTGGTCGATCGCGACGGTAACTTGCGCGGCGCCGACTTCTTCGATCACGAGGAACGGATGCGCACCTTGCTGCGCCAACAATACGCGCGCGAGGGTACTGTGGCGATCGTGGAGGGGCCTGCGCCAAAGGCGATCCGCGCCGCGATCGAGGCTTATTTCGATGGCGACCTCACAGCGATCGACAAGATACCGGTCAAGACCGGCGGCACGCCGTTCCAGCGCGACGTCTGGCGTCTCTTGCGTTTGATCCCGGCCGGCAAGACCACGACCTATGGCAAGCTCGCGGCGCGGCTCGGGGTGCCCAATGCGGCGCGCGCCGTCGGCATGGCCAATGGCGCCAACCCGATCGGCGTCATTGTGCCCTGCCACCGCGTGATCGGCTCGGACTTAAGCCTCACCGGTTATGGCGGGGGCCTGCCGCGCAAGCAGTGGCTCCTGACCCACGAAGGCGCGGCGTTTCGGTCGCTCGCGACGAACCCGGAGCCGATGCGGTTGCCGGGGATTTAGCGGTCTGCAGCCGAGCGCTTCTCACAAGCCGAGGCCACTGAGCAGCGATTCGATCTGTTGCTCCATCTCGGCTCGCTTGTGCAGCACGCGCACGACGCGGAAGAAGCCCTGCAGATAGGTGATGATGACGTCGGCAACGACCCCTGGGTCGAACCGCACCGGCAACTCGCCCGCAGCTTTGGCGTCATCAAGACGGCGAATAAGGATCTGTCGGAGCGTTTCCATCTCGGCGACGACATATTCCTTGAGGTCACGCGTGCTCAGCACGTCGCTGGAAAGGCTCCCGGCCATCAGGCACACATTGGGAATCCGTGGATCGTCGAGGTCGTCAAGGATCGCGGCAAAGTAACGCCGCACCGCCTGCTTCGCTGTCGGCGCAGTGCCGAACGCCGCGAACCGCCGCGCGGTGACGGTCGCATGATAACGCTTGAGGCAGAGCAGATAGAGGTGCTTCTTGCTTTTGAAGCTGTTGTAGAACGAGCCCTCCCCGATCTTCATGACCTTCAGCAGATCGCGCAGCGACGCGTTCGAGTAACCCTTGGCCCAGAACAGGCGGACCGCCTGATCGACGGCCTTCTCGGGATCGAACTGTTTCTTGCCGGGCATGTCAGCACCTTAGCTCAAATTTCATTGATCGGCGCAACCGTCGCGTCGGCTTGACGTCGGATCGCCCTTCGGCTTATCTTGTATCGAACGCTACAATTTGACGGGCGCGAGGAACGATATGGCCAAGCCACGTATTCTGGTAACCGGCGCGACTGGCAAGACTGGAACGCCAACCATCCATCAGTTGCTCGAAAAAGGCTTTCTGGTTCGCGCCCTCGTGCACAACGATGACAACCGCGGCGCGGCACTGGCCAAGGCCGGCGCCGAGATTTGCGTGGGTTCGCTGGAGGACCCGCTTGATCTCGAGGCTGCGATGCGCGGGGTCCAGCGGGCCTATTTCTGCCCGCCGCTGGAGCCCGGCACACTCCGGCGCGCAACACTATTCGCGGTCGCCGCGCAGGAGGCGCGCCTGGAAACCGTGGTGGTCCTGAGCCAGTGGCTGGTCGACCGCTCGCACCTCGCTCTGCACGCGCGCGAAAAATATTTGAGCGGGCGCGTGTTCGACTGGATGCCCGGGGTCGCCACGATCACCGTCAACCCGGGCTGGTTCGCCGATAACTACATGGCGGCCTTCGAGGCCATTTCCCAATTCGGCTTGATGGCGCTGCCGCTCGGCCAGGGCCTCAACGCACCGCCGTCAAACGAAGACATCGCCCGCGTCATTGTCGGCGCGCTGACCAAGCCCGACGATCTGATCGGCAGATCGCTGCGACCGACCGGACCACGGCTTCTGTCACCGGATGAAATCGCTCAAACGTTTGCCCGCGTGCTCGGGCGCAGCGTACGTTACCAAGACGCGCCGATGAACCTATTCCTGAAGTTCGCGAAGTCGACCGGCCTGCCGGATTTTCTGATCGTCCAGTTGCACACGTTCCTGCAGGACTACCAGCGCGGCTCGTTCGGCGTCGGCGCGCCGACCGATATTGTGCCGGAAGTCGGCGGCCGGCCGGCGGAAGATTTTGAGACGATCGTCCGCCGCTACGTTACAGGTTCGGTACTTGCGAAGCGCAGCATCGGCGCGACCACCCGGGCAGCATGGAATCTCATCAAGGCGACGGCCACCAGCCGTCCCGATCTCAACGCGATGGCCGAGCGGCTGAGCCTTCCCGCAATCGCGCACGCAAGCCTCGCAGCGGATTCATCGACCTGGCTACGCTCGCATCGGTGATCGCCGCGACGGTATCGTTAGAATTCGTTAAGGACTTTCCTCAACGCAATCTTGCGACGCAGCTGATAGCGGTTCCCTTACCATCCATTCTCTGGAACTTCTTGAAACATTCTTGGGGGCCGATCCAATGTCTCGCGCACTGCTCGCTGGTCTTATCTCCGCCGTCGCTGTCGCGGCGCTGCCGAGCGCCGCATCGGCCGGTTGCTCCGGCCTGTTTGGCGGCTGCTACACCCCGCCGCCGCAACCCTGCTACACCTGCTATCAGGCGCAGTATGTGCCGCCGCAGTATCGCGCTGTGCAGGAAACCGTGATGGTTTCGCCGGGTGGCGTCATCGCCCACCGCGTGCCCGCACAGTACCAGACCGTCATGGTCCCGCGGACCGTCATGGTTTCGCCCGAGAGCGTGCAGTACCAGCAGATCCCGGCCCAGTACGCAGTGCGCAATCGCGTCGAAATGGTCGCGCCGGGCTACAGCTACTATGCCCCGGTCGCGCCGCGCTGCAACTCGTGCGGCTGGTAAACACCAATTCCTGCGAACTCCTTCGTCGCATCCGATTTCATTTTGAACCGCCGCTGAGTAAGCTCGGCGGCGGTTTTCATTTGTGGAGGCTGCGGCCATGCAGAAGCGATCGTTCGGACACTCGGGGCTGAAGCTGTCGGTGCTGGGATTTGGCTGCGGCGCGGTCGGCGGCCTGATGGTGCGCGGCACGGCAGCCGACCAGGAGCGCGCGGTCGCGCGGGCTGTTGATGCCGGGATCAACTACTTCGACACCGCGGCCCAATATGGCGACGGCCAGTCCGAGACCAATCTCGGACGCGTGATCAAGGCGCTGAAGCTGCGCGACATCACGATCGGCACTAAAGTCCGGCTGACGGCCGCAACTGGCATCCGCGATGCTATCGTCGCCTCGCTCGACAACAGCCTGCAGCGGCTCGGCCTCCCAAACGTCGACATCTTTCATCTGCACAATGCGATCACCGAACGCGGCCAGAACGGTGCCCTGACGGCCGATCAGGTGCTGAACGAGGTGGTGCCGACATTCGAAAGCCTGCGCCAACAGGGCAAGATCAGGTTCTGCGGCATCACCGCTGTCGGCGATATTGCTGATATCCGCAAGGTTGCCGAGGCGCGCGTGATCAATAGCGCGCAGGTCGTGTTCAACCTGCTCAATCCATCGGCGGCCGGGCCGGTCTCGGAACGCTATCCGGGCCAGAATTTTCAGGAACTGCTCAAGCTCAACGCCGCCTGCGGGATTGGCTCGATCGCCATTCGCATTCTGGCGGGCGGCGCGTTGTCCGGCAGCGCGACACGGCAGCCGAACGCGAGCCCTGCGCCGGCGCCGATCGGATCGTCGCCCGCGTTCGACGGCGATCTCGCGCTCGCGCAAAGGTTTGCGCCGCTGGTTGCTGATGGCGCGCTCGGCAGTCTCACGGAGCTCGCGATCCGTTACGCGATCACCGAGCCGAATGTTGGAACGGCGCTGATCGGGCTCGCTTCGCAGCGGGACCTCGATACGGCCATCGGGTCAGTCGAGAAGGGTCCGCTGTCGCGCGAGGTTCTCGCGCGTGTTGCGGCCATCCAGGCTGAGTTCGCGCACGCTGGCACGCGCTAACCCGGCTTGCGGGTGGCCAGAAACTCGCCCATCCGGTCGAGCGCTTTCAGAATGTTCTCGGTCGAATTGGCGTAGGACAGCCGTAAATAGCCTTCGCCGAGAATGCCGAAATCGGGGCCGCCGATGACGGCGACGCCGGCTCTGATCGAGCAGCGCGTTGGCGAGCGGCTTCGCCTTCCAGCCCGTGCGCTTGATGTTCGGGAACGCATAGAACGCGCCCTTCGGCGTCGCGCACGATACGTTGGGAAGCTTGTTGAGGCCCGCGACCACGACCTTGCGCCGGCGGTCGAACTCCGCGACCATCTTCTCGGCCGCGTCCTGCGGGCCGGTCAGCGCAGCAAGGCCGGCATACTGCGCCGACGCATTGACGCAGGAGTGCAGGTTGACCGCGAGCTTGCGCGCATAGTCGTAGAGCTTGCCGGGCCACACCGCATAGCCGAGCCGCCAGCCGGTCATCGCGTAGGTCTTGGACCAGCCGTTGAGCAGGATCAGGCGGTCGCGGATCGAGGGGTAGGTGAGCAGGCAGACATGCTGTTCGCCGTCATAGACCATGTGGTCGTAGATCTCGTCCGACATCACCGCGACGTTGGGGAAACGTTCGAGGCCGGCGACCAGCTTGTCGACCTCGCTCTTCGGCGTCACGCCGCCGGTCGGATTGGCCGGCGAGTTGACGATCAGGAGCCGCGTCTGCGGCGTGATCAGCGCCAGCGTCTCCTCGGCGGAGAACGCAAAGCCGTTCTCCTCGCGGATCGGCACCGGAACCGGCCGCGCGCCGGTGAACTCGATCATCGAGCGATAGATCGGAAAGCCGGGGTCAGGATAGAGGATGTCGACACCCGGCTCGCCGAACATCATGATCGACATGAACATGGTGGGCTTGCCGCCGGGCATGATCATCACTTCGTCGGGCGATACGCTGACCTTGAAGCGCTTGTTCAGATCGGCGGCGACCGCCTCGCGCAGCTCCGGGATGCCGGTCGCCGGCGTGTAGCCATGGTGGCCGTCGCGCAGCGCTTTGATCGCGGCCTCGACGATGTGATCGGGGGTGCGGAAATCCGGTTGCCCGATGCCGAGGCTGATGATGTCGCGGCCCTGCGCCTGAAGCGCGCTCGCGCGCGCCAGAACGGCGAAGGCGTTCTCTTCACCAATGCGGTCGAAGGCAGCGATCGTCTGCAGCATGGGGTCCCCTTCCCGGATTTGGAACGTGTTGCAGAAACCCATTAGCACAACAGGCCGGTTTGCAAGGCAGCATTTGGTCGAGGGGTTACGGGCTGACCGCGCAGCTGACAGGCCCGTGCTGCATCATGATCTGATGGCCGCCGAGATCGAGCACGATCTGGCCGTCGTAAGTCTCCTTGGCCTTGTTGAGCTGGGCCGAGACCACGATCCTGACCCGCGAGCGCTCATCCTGGTCCATCGCGATCAAGAGCAGATGTCCGTCGCGGAAACTAAAGCGCGTCACCTTCGCCGGATAGTCGAAATCGATCGGCGGCAGGTCGCCGAGCTTTGCCGGCGCGACGACGGTCAAATGCTCGTCGGTGTCATGAGGATAGGGACAGGTGATGGTCTGGCGCGACGGTGCGCCTTTGGAGGCTAACGGCACCAGGACGTGACCGGCGATCAGAACAGTCGCGACGCATGCGGCACTCCGGGCGATCCGTATCAAGCCAGCCTCCGACGCGGCGTTAGGGCTTGCTGAAAGTCGCGTAGCCAACGACAATGGTTCAATGATCAAGGTCGCTCTGCCCGTAACTCTTGGACTGTTGCTGCTCGCCGCGCCTGCGCTCGCGCAGGCGCAGCAACCGCCGCGGCTGCCATTCACGGCGACGCTGTCGAACAATGTCCCGCTGGTGTTCGGCATGACCGTCGAGGAAGCCGCCGCCGCGCTGAACGCGCCACTCAAGTACATCAGCGGCAAGCCGGGCGACGAGGTCTTCGCCGCGCCGCGCTTTGCCAGCGCCGGCTACTTCGATCGCCACGATCAGTTGTTCCTGCAGTTCCGCAACGGCCGCCTGACCGGATGGAAAGGCGACTGGGGCAAGAACTGGATGTGGGAATAGCGAACAGGCTTGGACGCGAGCGGCGCAAAACCCCGCGCGTCATGCGCGGACTTGATCCGCGCATCCGTTCCTGAAGAGATGGATGGCTGGGTCGCAGGCGAGCGAAGCGACGCCGTTCTAGAAACTCTGTGCCCGTTAGAAATTCTATGCCCGGCGATGCCGCCAGAAATACCTACCAATCCTGATATTTCGGTTTGCGCTTTTCCTTCACGGCCGCCGTTGCCTCTGCCGCGTCGACGCTTTCGCGCACGGCGTTGAGATCACGCAGCGCGCGTCCCTGTTGCTCCGACGGCCCGCGTGGCAGCACGGTCTCGGTGACGAAGCGCTTCAAGGTCTTCAGCACCTGCGGCGAGAACTCCGTCATCTCGCGCGCCATGGCGAGCGCCGCCGGCACCTGTTGGCCGGTCGGCACCACCTTGTTGCAGAGGCCAACATTGTAGGCCCGCTGCGGATCGACGGTGTTGCACAGCAGGATCATCTCCATCGCAATCTTGTGCGGGATGCGCGAAGCAAGACCCGCGATCAAGCCGCCGGTGAACCCCATGCGCGCTTCGGGATAAGCGAACTTGGCGTTCTCGGCGGCAACGGTGAGATCGCACATCATCGACAGCACCAGCGCGCCGCCGACGCACCAGCCACCGACCGCGGAAATGATTGGCTTCTCGGTCTTGAAGCCGACGGTCGGAATGCAGCGCCACAGCTCTGGAAAATTGCTGGTGTCGGCACCGCCGGAGAAGGCGTCATTGCCGGCACCTGTGATGACGCAGGTCTTTTGCTTGCGCGAGGCCTCGAATTCGCGAAACGCCTTTTGCAGCAGGACCGCGGTCTCCGCACAGATCGCGTTGCGCTTTTCGGGGCGGTTGATCGTAATCAGCGTGGTGCCGTCGGCATTGTTCTCGACCAGGACTTTTTCCATCGTCTCACCTTATGTTCGGCTTTGTTCTCTTCGGCTTGAACCGGCTTTTGAGAGGCGCGGGAATATTGCGCCGCAACGCGTTGTTCGCCTATCATTGAAGGGCTTTGTAGTGGGCCTGCCAAGGCCTGTACAGAGAAGGAAAGTTGCACCCCGCCATGCGACGTTCGAGGATCGCCTGCGATCCGACACCGAATGTCGTGCCCACGACATCTTCATTCAAACAAGCAAAAGGATCTGCGATGGGACAGAACGTAACGCTCACGGCTTCCGACAACCAAAAGCTTGGTGCCTATCGCGCTGATCCGGCGGGCACGCCAAAGGGTGCCGTCGTCGTGATTCAGGAAATCTTTGGCGTGAACCACCACATCCGCGCCGTCACCGACAATCTCGCCAAGGCCGGCTATGTCGCGATCGCGCCAGCGATCTTCGATCGGCAGACGCCGAACTTCGAATGTGGCTATACGCCGGAAGAGATTGCCGAAGCGCGCAAGTTCGTCGCAAGCCCCGACGTGCCGGCGATGATGCGCGACGTGCAGGCCGCGGTCGACGCAGTGAAATCGGTCGGGCCGGTCGGCGTGGTCGGCTTCTGCCTCGGCGGCAGTCTGGCATTCCTGAGCGCGACGCGGCTCAATGGCGTCGGCGCCGCGGTCGCCTATTACGGCGGCATGGTGGCCCGCACCGCCGACGAGAAGCCGAAGGTGCCGACTATGATGCATTTCGGCGAGAAGGACGCCGGCATCCCGATGACCGACGTCGACTCCATCAAGGCCAAGCGCGGCGGCGACTGCGAGATCTTCGTCTATGACGGCGCGCAGCACGGCTTTCACTGCGATGAGCGTGCGAGCTACGACAAGAAGAGCGCCGAGATGGCCTGGCCGCGCACGCTCGACTTCTTTGCCAAGCATTTGAAGAAGTAAGCGAGCCATCCGCGGATAAGATGCTTTTGAACCTCATGGTGAGGAGCATTGCGGAGCAATGCGTCTCGAACCATGAGGCCCGCGCTGATCTCGGGTTTACCCGAGATCAGCATTATAGATGCGCAAGTCGGCTAGAGCCGATGCGGTGCCCTCATCCTTCGAGACGCGCTTACGCGCTCCTCAGGGTGAGGAGCATGCGTGAGAAGATCACAACTAGAACCAGCGCTCGCCGATCACCAGCGTGTCGCCAGGCTGCAGGGGTATGTTCGGCGGCACCACTGCGGTGACCGCGCCGACTTCGTTGCGGCGCGTCAGCTTGAACGCAGTTTTCTTGGCGCGCGGCGTGTAGCCGCCGGCAATCGCCACTGCGCTCTCGGCTGTCAGGTTCGGAACGTAGGGATACTGGCCGGGAGCGGCGACCTCGCCGAGAATGAAGAATGGCCGGTACTGCTCGACCTCGGCGGCGACGTACGGCTCACGGATATAGCCGCCGCGCAGTTTCGCCGCGATGGCCTGGGCGAGTTCGGCCGGCGTGCAACCGCGCGCCACGACGGCGCCGATCAGCGGCATCGTGATATTGCCACCGGCGTCGACCGCATAGGAATTGGTGAGGCCCTCCTGGCCGTAGACCACGATGCGAAGCTTGTCGCCAGCGTCGAGACGGTAGCCCGAGTCGTAGGCCGCGACCGGCACCGGCGCGGGAGCCGGCGCAACGTAGGCGACGCGCGCCGGAACCGGCACCGCGACGACTGGCGGAGGCGCGGCCATCGAACCGCCATAGGCGACGGCGTCAAGGCTGCCAGCTACGGGAGGGGGCGGCGGAGCGTAGGCCACCGGACGACGCCGCATGCATCCCGACAGCGCGATGACCGCCATCGTGACGACCAGCAAGACCCGAGCGACGCGAACGACGGACACCGGACGTGATCTCCAAGAGATACGTCCGATTTGCGCTGGTTATGGTTAATAAACGGTGTTCGCGGCTTTGCAGCGGGCGAATTTCCCGCCCGTCGACACCGCTTACGCCGAAACTCCTACCCCGATCGGGCACGACACGCCGGTGCCGCCGAGGCCGCAATAGCCCGCCGGATTCTTGGCGAGGTACTGCTGGTGATAGTCCTCGGCGAAATAGAACGGGCCAGCCGGCGCTACCTCGGTCGTGATGGCGCCATAGCGCTTTGCGCTGAGCGCCTTGGCAAAGACCGCCTTCGACTCCTGCGCCGCCTTCGCCTGCGCATCGTCGAAGGTATAGATCGCCGAACGGTACTGAGTGCCGACGTCGTTGCCCTGCCGCATGCCCTGCGTCGGGTCATGGTTCTCCCAGAAGGTCTTCAGCAGCGTCTCGTAGGAGATCTTCTTCGGATCGAAGACGACCAGCACGACCTCGGTGTGGCCGGTGCGACCGCTGCACACCTCCTCATAGGTCGGGTTCGGCGTGAAGCCGCCGGCGTAGCCGACCGCAGTCGTAAAGATGCCGTCGCCCAGTTCCCAGAACTTGCGCTCGGCGCCCCAGAAGCAACCCAGCGCGAACACGGCGCGCTGCAGGCCTTCCGGATAAGGCGGCTGGATCGGACGGCCGTTGACGAAATGCTGCTTCGCGGTCGGGATCGGCGTCGGCCGGCCCGGCAACGCCTGGTCCGCGGTCGGCATTTCCAGTGACTTGCGCATGAAGAGCATGGAACGTCTCCTGATTTCCTTGTCACCTTATATACGCTCGGCCCAGCCCCGTTGTTAGCCGCCGGCAGTGCTCGAAAGAGGCAGCCTCAGTCGCGCGCGTAGCCGATCAGCCGCCGTCGCGGCCGGAACAGCAGCATCAAGAGAATACCGGCGACACCGAACACTGCAAAGGTCGGCTGATCCAGCACGACCTTGACGACGTGGGTCCACAGCCAGGGCGCATGGCTTTCGAGCGAGACCCGAAGAGCTTGCTGGCTCGACTGATGGATATCGTTCCAGAATTCAGAGAGCCGGGTCAGCCGCAGGGTCTGGTCTGCGATCGAGCGCTGGCCGTCGTAGATCACGAAGATGAACCCGGCCGCGAGCAGGAGAAGACCGATAAAACGAAAAAACCCCCGGATCATGGATGACCTTTACCCGTCAGATCCCCGCAATAGCGCCACAAGACACGATTTTCAATCCAAACGGGCGGCTTTGGACATGCCAGCCCATGAAATTTGGCCCTGACGCACGGTGTTTGCCGCGTTGACGATGCGATGGCCCGCCTCTATAACGCGGGCCGTTGGCGGCGGGCATTCCGCCGCCACTGTTCTTTCGGCGGCTCGGGACGATCTTTGACCGCATCGCGCGAATGAACGGCAATTTCCAGGAACAGAGTTTCGACTGAAGCTTGAGCGGATCGCGACATGCGGCCGTGCATGAAAGGTCCGGCTGCATCCGGCACCGGATCATCAAGCGGACCAGGACAGAGCAGACAAGAGTATGGCCAACACCACATCAGCCCGCAAGGCGACGCGCAAGATCGCTCGCCGCACCGAAGTCAACAAGGCGCGCCGCACCGGCATGCGCAGTTCCGTGCGTAGCGTCGAGGAAGCGATCAAGAAGGGCGATCGCGCCGCCGCTGCCGCAGCGCTGAAGAAGGCGGAACCCGAGTTGATGCGTGCCGCGCAGCAGAACGTGCTCCATAAGAACGCGGCGAGCCGCAAGGTCTCGCGGCTGACGCACGCGATTGCCAGGCTCGCGAAGTAACGCCGTCGCGATTGCCACGCATCGACTTGCGACGAGAGCTCGGCCACGCCGGGCTCTTTTGTTTTGCACCGCAGTGAATTCGGCAAGAGCCGTCCGCCGCGCTGGCTGCAGCGCAATCGAAATCGCGCGTCGGCATCGTCCGCCGTTGCGTTTGACCGTCGCGACACGTCCGGTCGTGATGCTGGCAGGAGCGGGCGCGTTTTCACGACGAAATGGCGACGGCTACCCTCCTCTGCTGCGCAAGAAAAAATTCGCTTAGATAATCACTTACCGGGAATGTCCGCGAAGGTAGTTGGAGTTCACCGTCTGTCGCTATGACGCTGTGTGTTAAATTTATGAAGATCATTTTGCAGTGTCATATTTGACACGCGTTTTTTTGTCCCGAAGATTCAAAACGTTGGCGTCTCGCACGGCGGCGCGGGTAGGCCAGAGCCGGCATGCAGGCCCAATCACGCCGATGAAAGGCGTTGCAGCTAGTTTCGGCATGTGTTTCTTTTGGATCCTTCGCGGCGCCAACGATCACTGCAATCGACGTTGCAGTTCGGCGGCAGGCGCGCAAATCAGTGGCGGCGCGTAAGCGGCAATTCCCAGCCGAGGTAGAGTTTTTGCTCACACGGTTTGTGAGAGCGGTTGAGCTATGCCTGCTAGAGAGTTCGCGTTCGTGCGTACCAGAGAGTGAATGGCAGTGAGTGAAGGAGCACCGGCAAACAGGCTCCGGACAGCAGAGTACGCGGCGTAAAAATGATCCCTTGAGGCTTCGGCCGGGGATCACAGTGTCAACCAGAAGGCTGAAGGCTAGGAGACCTTGGCGCGACAACGCTTGCGCTGAGTGGGGGGTTTATTATGCCAAATGCGCGGATGTTACGGAGCGGACGACGACAGGCTCCAATACTAAAAGACAGAACACACTTCGACAGCGCAATCGCAAGTTTGAGACGCAACGGCTTTGCTCAGAGCCGCGACTTGCGCCAGCTGTCAGATCACTCTGTCTGCAACTCCCCCCCAAGAATACCGCCGAGTCCTTGCTGACCTCGCGACGGAATGATTTTTGCTCGAGCTTTGCCAGATTGGCGTGATCACGCCGGGAGTCAAGGGCATCGGGAAAACATCCGCCACGGAGGTCGCGCCGCTCCCGTCGACGGGCGCGCGCAAGCACCCGTCTCAACGAAAATCCGATTCTTGAACTCAGGTGGAACTCTTGTTGCAAATGGCGAAGAACGAACAGGAATGCTGGGCCCGCGTCAAAGATCGGCTGCGGTCGAGCGTAGGCGACGACGTCTACAACAGCTGGTTCGCACGCGTGGACCTCGAGCAATTGAACAGCGAAGCGGTGCACATGTCGGTGCCGACGCGGTTCCTGAAGAGCTGGATCCAGACGCACTATGCCGAGCGCGTGCTCGGCTGCTGGCAGGAGGAGCTGCCGAACCTGAACCGCATCGAACTGACGGTGCGCACGCCGGTGCGCAGCATAGCGCCTGCGAAGGACGCCAGGGCTGCGACCGACGAGCGGCGCGGCGAACGCGGCGACGCCCGCGCGCACGACGGCGGACGCACCGCGGTATCAGCGATGGCCGCGAGCGCCGGACATGAGGCGCTCGGGGGGTCGCCGCTCGATCCGCGGCTCACCTTCGAGACCTTCGTGATCGGCCGCTCCAACACGCTGGCGCACGCGGCGGCGCGCCAGGTTGCGGAGGGCCGGCGCGGCGATCCCGTGATGTTCAACCCGCTCTACATCCATGCAGGCGTGGGCCTCGGCAAGACACATCTGCTGCAGGCGATCACGTTTGCCGGCAACGCGCTCGGCCAGCGCAAGGTGCTGTATCTCACCGCCGAGAAATTCATGTACGGCTTCGTGTCTGCGCTGAAGGCGCAGACCGCGATCGCGTTCAAGGAAACATTGCGCGCGATCGACGTGCTCGTGATCGATGATATGCAGTTCCTGCAGGGCAAATCGACCCAGGCCGAGTTCTGCCACACGCTCAATGCGCTGATCGACTCCGGTCGCCAGGTGGTGATCGCGGCCGACCGGCCGCCGGCCGACCTCGAGAGCCTCGACGATCGCGTGCGCTCGCGGCTCGCCGGCGGCCTTGTCGTGGAGATGGGTTCGCTCGGCGAGGAACTCAGGCTCGAGATCCTGAAGTCGCGCGTCAACGCCGCGCGCATCCTGCATCCGAGCTTCGACGTTCCACCGCCGGTGCTGGACTATCTGGCGCGCACCATCACCCATAACGGTCGCGACCTCGAAGGTGCGATCAACCGGCTGCTCGCGCACAATACGTTGAGCGGACAGGCGGTGACGCTGGAGATGGCGGAGCGCGAGGTGCGCGACCTGATCCGCCCGCAGGAACCGCGGCGGGTGAAGATCGAGGACATTCAGCGCGTGGTGGCGCGGCAGTACAACGTGAGCCGCTCGGACCTCCTCTCGTCGCGCCGCACGGCCAATGTGGTGCGGCCGCGGCAGGTGGCGATGTATTTGGCCAAGACGCTGACGCTCCGCTCGCTGCCGGAAATCGGCCGGCGCTTCGGCGGACGCGATCACACCACCGTGCTGCACGCGGTGCGCAAGATCGAAGCGCTGGTGGGCAAGGACACGACGTTGGCCGACGAGGTCGAGCTCTTGAAACGGCTGCTGCAGGACTAGGCGCGGCACATCGTCTCCGCCGGCGCGTCGGGGACGCGGTTCTCCGCCTTTCCAGGACTGTGAAGCCCTCCAAATGGCCGGGGAAATGCCGCCCCGGCCGGGCCTCCTGCCCTTGCGCTTGAGGGCCTTCCGCGCCACCCTGCGTGCCCCTCGGCGGACTTCTTGATAATCCGCCGCGATCCGCTGCGATGTCGCCTCCGGCGCGCAGCACTCCCTTTTCAGGTGGTGGAACGAGGCATGAAGGTTACCGTCGAGCGTGCGCAACTGATGAAATCGCTGGGCCACGTCCATCGCGTGGTGGAGCGGCGCAACACCATTCCGATCCTCGGCAACGTCCTGGTCAAAGCGGACAAATCGCGCCTCAGCCTGAAGGCGACCGACCTCGACCTCGAGGTGATCGAGACGTTGCCGGCGGAAGTCGCGACAGCCGGCGCGACCACGGTTCCCGCGCACATGTTCTATGACATCGTCCGCAAGCTGCCCGACGGCTCGCAGATCGTGCTGGAGGCGACCGGCGATCGCGCCGTGCTCGCGATCCGTGCCGGCCGTTCGCGCTTCACGCTGCAGACGCTGCCGGAGTCGGACTATCCGGATCTTGCCGCCGGCGAGATGACCCATGCCTTCGCGCTCGGCGCGATCGACATGAAGAAACTACTCGACAAGACCCAGTTTGCGATCTCGACCGAAGAGACGCGCTACTATCTCAACGGCATCTATCTGCACGTCGCAGGCAGCGCCAAGGCCGCGACCTTGCGCGCCGTCGCAACCGATGGCCATCGCCTTGCCCAGATCGACCTGCCGCTGCCGCAAGGCGCGAGCGGCATGACCGGCGTCATCGTGCCGCGCAAGACGGTCGGCGAAGTGCAACGGCTGATCGAGGACAACGAGGCCTCGGTGGCGATCGAGCTGTCGCAGGGCAAGATCCGCTTCACGATCGGCGACGTCGTGCTGACGTCAAAACTGATCGACGGCACGTTCCCCGACTATGCGCGCGTCATCCCGCAGAACAACGACAAGGAACTCGTCGTCGACAAGAAGGATTTTGAGGCCGCCGTCGACCGCGTCTCGACCATCTCCTCTGAACGCGGGCGCGCCGTCAAACTCGCGCTCTCGCGCCGGCAAGCTGGTGCTCTCGGTGACCAATCCGGATTCCGGCAGCGCCACCGAGGAACTCGAAGTCGAATATGCCGCCGATCCGCTCGATATCGGCTTCAACTCGCGCTACCTGCTCGACATCGCCGCCCAACTCGATGGCGAAGCCGCAGTTCTGAAGCTTGCCGACCCGGGTTCGCCGACCCTGATCCAGGACAAGGAATCGCAGAACGCGCTCTATGTGCTGATGCCGATGCGGGTTTAACTCGGCTCAATTGCAGTTAGTTTGTCGTCATGGCCGGGCTTGTCCCGGCCATCCACGTTTTGAGGGTGGCGGAAACAATTGAAAGACGTGGATGCCCGGCCTAAAGCCGGGCATGACGGAACCAAGGGCTCCATGACCACCTCGCGCATTCGACGCCTGTCGCTGACGCATTTCCGCAGCTATCGCGCGGCCAACCTCGAGACCGGCGCCGATCTCGTCGCGCTGGTGGGACCCAATGGCGCCGGCAAGACCAATTGTCTTGAAGCGATCTCGCTGTTGACGCCGGGCCGCGGGCTACGCCGCGCCACGCTCGACGATATCGCCGACAACGAAGGCGACGGCTCCTGGGCGGTCGCCGCCGAGATCGAAGGTGCGCTGGGGCTCGCCACGCTTGGCACCGGCATCGAACCGCCGGTTGCGGGCACGCCGAGCACGGCGCGCCGCTGCCGGATCGATCGCGAGCCGGTGTCATCGGCCGCGGCCTTCGGCGACCATTTGCGCCTCGTGTGGCTGACACCGGCGATGGACCAGCTGTTCATGGGTGCGGCGTCGGAGCGGCGGCGTTTTCTCGACCGGCTTGTGCTCGCAATCGACAGCGGCCATTCCGCGCGGGTCAACGCGCTGGAGCGCTCGCTGCGCTCGCGAAATCGCTTGCTGGAAGACCCGAAGGCCGACGCGCACTGGCTTGACGCAGTCGAGCACGAAACCGCGCAGCTCGCGGTCGCGGTCGCCGCACTCCGCGGCGAAACGGTGACACGGTTGCAGGTGAAGCTTTCCGCGCGAGCAACCGCGTCGGTGTTTCCGAGCGCGATCATCGCGCTCGACGGCTGGATGGAGAACGCGCTGCTCGCCGAGACCGCACTGGCGGTCGAGGAACGGTACCGCGCGATCCTCCGCGAGGCCCGGCCACGCGACGCGGCCGCCGGCCGCACGCTCGACGGCCCGCATTTGACCGACCTGCAAGTGATCTACGCACCGAAATCGATGCCTGCGAAAGACGCCTCAACCGGCGAGCAGAAGGCGCTCCTGATCGGGCTCGTGCTCGCCCATGCCGGCCTGGTCTCCGACATGACCGGTATCGTGCCGTTGCTGCTGCTCGACGAAGTCGTCGCCCATCTCGATCCGAACCGCCGCGGCGCACTGTTCGATGAACTCGAGACGCTGGGTGCGCAGGTCTGGATGACCGGCGCAGACCCTGCGGCGTTCGCCGCGATCATTCGGTGCGCCGATATTTTCGACGTCGAGAACGGCCGCCTCGCGCGTCGTGTCTGAGGCCCGCTGCGGCACCGTATCAACCGTGCCGCAGAGCGCGAATCAGGAGGCCCGAACTCGAGCTTTTCGGCCGCGCAAAAACAGTCCTAAAATGCCCTTGAAAAAATGCCGAAAAGAACCATCTTTTCAGGATGTTATCCGTCGCCAGTTTACCCTATACGGTTGACGGGTTTCATGGCACAAACCGCTGTCCTGCGTGACGTTTTGGCGCGACTGATTCGATACCCCTGACAAAGGCCTTTGGAATGACCGAGCCCGCCCGGAAGATCCCGGATTCCCAGCCCGAAAATGGCGGGGATTACGATGCGGATTCGATCAAGGTCCTGAAGGGCCTCGACGCGGTCCGCAAGCGCCCGGGCATGTATATCGGCGACACCGATGACGGCTCGGGCCTGCACCACATGGTCTACGAGGTCGTCGACAACGCGATCGATGAGGCACTCGCCGGTCACGCCAAAGCGGTCACCGTGACCCTCAATCCGGACGGCTCCTGCACGGTGCACGACGACGGCCGCGGCATTCCAACCGACATCCACAAGGACGAGGGCGTCTCCGCAGCCGAGGTCATCATGACCCAGCTGCACGCCGGCGGAAAATTTGACCAGAACTCCTACAAGGTCTCCGGCGGCCTGCATGGCGTCGGCGTTTCCGTCGTCAATGCGCTCTCGACCAAACTCCAGCTCAGGATCTGGCGCAACGGCCGGGCGCACTTCATGGAGTTCTCCCATGGCGTGCCGGTCGCGCCGCTCGCTGTCGTCGGCGAGGCCAGCGACAAGCGTGGCACCGAGGTGACGTTCCTGCCCTCGACCGAAACCTTCACGATGGTCGAGTTCGATTTCGCCACCCTCGAGCACCGCCTGCGCGAGCTCGCATTCCTGAATTCCGGCGTCACCATCGTGCTGTCCGACGGGCGCCACGCGGTCGAGAAGCGCGAGGAGATGCGTTATGACGGCGGCATCGAAGCGTTCGTGCGATACCTCGATCGCAACAAGCAACCTCAGCTTCCGGCGCCGATCGCAATCCGTTCCGAGCAGAACGGCATCAGCGTCGAGTGCGC
This sequence comes from uncultured Alphaproteobacteria bacterium, assembly GCA_963763485.1. Classification (GTDB taxonomy): domain Bacteria; phylum Pseudomonadota; class Alphaproteobacteria; order Rhizobiales; family Xanthobacteraceae; genus CAWCKS01. Next base: position 699,268 of record CAVXOW010000008.1, read on the forward strand.
GCTGTGGTGGAACGACAGCTACCACGAGAATGTGCTGTGCTTCACCAACAACATCCCGCAACGCGACGGCGGTACCCACCTCGCCGGCTTCCGCGGCGCGCTGACGCGCCAGGTCACGGCTTATGCCGACGCCAGCGGCCTCTCCAAGAAGGAGAAAGTCGAGCTGACCGGCGACGACTGCCGCGAAGGCCTGACGGCCGTTCTGTCTGTAAAGGTGCCCGACCCGAAATTCTCATCGCAGACCAAGGACAAGCTGGTTTCTTCCGAAGTGCGGCCGGTGGTTGAGGGTGTCATCAATGACTCGCTGCGTGCATGGTTCGAGGAGCACCCCTCTGAAGCCAAGGTGATCGTCGCAAAGGTCGTGCAGGCGGCGGCGGCACGTGAGGCGGCACGCAAGGCGCGCGAAATGACTCGCAAGAGTCCGCTCGGCGTCGCCTCGCTGCCCGGCAAACTTGCCGACTGCCGCGAAAAGGACCCCGAGAAGGCGGAGCTGTTCATTGTTGAGGGTGACTCCGCAGGCGGTTCGGCAAAACAAGGGCGCGACAGCGAATTTCAGGCTGTCTTACCGCTGCGCGGCAAAATTCTGAACGTGGAACGCGCGCGCGTGGAGAAGATGCTCGATTCCGATCAGATCGGCACTCTCATCACCGCACTTGGTGCAGGCATCGGCGAACAACTCGATATCGGCAAACTGCGCTATCACAAGATCATCCTGATGACCGATGCGGATGTCGACGGCTCGCACATTCGCACGCTGTTGCTGACGTTCTTCTTCCGTCAGATGCGGCAGATCATCGACGGCGGCTATCTCTACATCGCGCAACCCCCGCTCTACAAAGTGGCACGCGGCAAGTCCGAGCAATACTTGAAGGACGAGCGCGCGCTGGAAGATTACCTGATCTCGACAGGGATCGAGGACGCGGTGCTCAGGCTCGCGAACGGTTCCGAGCGTTCCGGACGCGACCTGATCGCGATCATTGAAGAGTCCCGAGTCGTGCGGAACCTCTTGAAGGGCCTGCATTCGCGCTACAATCGCTCGGTGGTCGAACAGGCGGCGATCGCCGGCGTCCTGAATTCGAAGATTACAAGCGACCCTGCCACGGCCACCGCGGCGGCTGAATACATTGCACGGCGACTTGATGCGCTTGCCGACGAAGTCGAGCGCGGCTGGAGCGGTCGCTTTGTCGAAGGCGAAGGCTTCAAGTTTGAGCGGACCGTGCGTGGCGTGAAGGATTTTGCGATCATTGACGCGGCGCTTCTTGGCTCGGCCGAAGCCCGCAGGCTCGATAGCTCCGCGATCGTCCTCCAGGACACTTATGCGCGCGTCAGCACGTTCCGTCGCAAGGATACCGAAACGCTGATCCACGGACCCGTGAGCCTGTTCGAGGCAGTCATGGAGGTTGGCCGCAAAGGCATTACCATCCAGCGCTACAAAGGACTGGGCGAGATGAACCCCGAGCAGCTCTCGGAAACCACGCTCGACCTCAACGTGCGCACCCTGCTGCAGGTCAAGGTCAAGGAAATCGACGAGGCCGACGATATCTTTACCAAATTGATGGGCGAAGTCGTCGAACCTCGTCGCGAGTTCATCCAGGAAAACGCGCTCGACGCCAGTATCGACGCCTGACTCCGTTCAATTCGCTGTCTTCGGCGGCAGCACTTCGCCGGCAAAGAAGCGGCGCGGGTTGTCCTCCAGCATCGAGGCGATGTCGGCCTGGTTGATGCCGCGGGTGTGAAGCATCGGAATGAAATCCGTGAACATGTAGGTGTAGGGCGGCGGGTAGCGGCCCTGCGACTTCAGGTGCTCGATTTTCGCGAGCTCTTCGGCACTGAGCTGGCGCGGAAATTTCCCGAGCCAGCCGCAATGACGATCCTGGCTCATCATGATCTGTGCGCGAAAGCCATCCTTGACCAGCTTGGCCAGATTGTCGGCACGCACCTCGTCGGGTTGCAGGCGCAGAATGCCGATGCGGTCGAAGCCGATATAGGAACCGCCATCGACCACGCGGCGATGATAGGCGGGATCGGCATTGCCGCAGCAATGGCCGATCAGGCAGCGGTGGGCGCCGACGCCGCCTGCGGCAAACAGTTCCTGCTGCTCGGGGCCGGCGCAACCATCCTGCGTGTGGGTGATGATCGGAACGCCGGTGGCTTTTTGCGCGATACAGGCGGCGGCGAGGAACTTCTTCTCGAATGCGGTGACGACGGGCGCGCCGGTCGCGACCTTGATGGCGCCGGCCTTCACACCGGTGTCCTCGATGCCATGGGTGATCTCGCGGATGTAGAGCTCGGCAATCTCTTCGACTGTGCGGGCGCGCCAATAGACCGGCAGGCCCATGTCCTCGAAGTAGAAGCCGGTGGTGCAGATGATATGCATCCCCGACTTTTCCGAAATCTCCTTCATCATGGTGACGTCGCGGCCGAGTTCGATCGGGCACGGATCAACGAAGCTGCGTACGCCGTGCTCGGTGCGCAGCTGTACCAGACGTCGCACCGCCTCCTCGATGAATTCGGCACGGTCGAATTTAGCCGTCGGATCGAACTCGGCGCCGGGAAAGGCGATGAACAGGTGCTCGTGCATCAGCGTCCGCCCAAGCCGCTCGACCGGGATCGGTCCCGTCACCGTTTGCACCATCATGGCATGATCCTCCCGTCTTTTGTTCTTGCCAACGGCGGCACTATGCCCGCGATGCGCGGGGACCTGCAATGCCCGACGAAAGCACGTGCCCTATGCGATCTTGAACTTGCTGTAGGACTGCTGTGTGCAGATGATCAAGTGATCGGCGCAGCCATTCTTGCGCTCAGGATCGGATTTGGTCTCGTAATCAGTCGACGTCATCATGTCGATGAAGGCCTCGACCGAGGGGTAATAGACCAGTGCGACGTAATCCCAGTCGGGGCCATCGGCCTCACCGAGCGCGATCCCCTTCGCATCGCCGGTCCATAACAGCGTGCCGCCCCGGGCCTTGATCATCGGCACGGTGTGTTCGCTGTAGCGCTTGTAGGCATCCCAGCCCGAGCCATTGCCATTGAGCGCTCTTTCGTGAAACCGCATCAGGTTCAGCATCACGACAGGGCCCTGGCCCTTTAGATCGCTGATACCCTTGATGTTCAGATGCTCGACGCCCATGACGGCCTCCTCGTGACTTCCGTAACGGCCCTTGATCGGCTAAGGCTTCGCCCGACTTTGTAGAGGAAACCTCCCATGCGTGACGACGAAAATGTCAACACCGAACGACCAACCTTCGTCACGCACCTCGAATGTTCCTATACCGGCGAACGCTATGAGGCCGATCGCATCCATGGCTTGTCCAAGGCCGGCAAACCGCTGCTGGTCCGCTACGATCTCGCCGGGGTGAAAAAGGCGTTGAGCAAGGACGTGCTTGCGGCGCGGCCCTTCGACCTCTGGCGCTATCGTGAATTGCTCCCCGTTCGGCACGTGCAGGATATCGTCAGCCTCGGCGAAGCCGTGACACCGCTGGTGCGGCTGCCGAACCTCGCGAAGAAACTCGGCGGCGGCGAGATCATCGTCAAGGACGAGGGCCGCCTGCCGACCGGCTCGTTCAAGGCGCGCGGGCTTGTGATGGCGGTGTCGATGGCCAAGGCGCTCGGCATCAAGCACATGGCGATGCCGACCAACGGCAATGCAGGTGCGGCACTCGCTGCCTATGCCAGCCGCTGCGGCATCAAGACGACGATTTTCTGCCCCGAAGATACGCCGGAGGTGAATGTCAGCGAGATCGAGCTGCAGGGCGCCACCGTCTATCGCGTCAACGGCCTGATCGACGACTGCGGCAAGATCGTCGGCGAAGGCAAGGACAAGGTCGGCTGGTTCGACACCTCGACCCTGAAGGAGCCCTATCGCATCGAGGGCAAGAAGACGATGGGCCTCGAGCTTGCTGAACAGCTCGGCTGGGACGTGCCCGACGTGATCCTCTATCCGACCGGCGGCGGCACCGGGCTGATCGGCATGTGGAAGGCATTCGCCGAGCTAGAAGCGATCGGTTTCATCGGCAAAAAAAGACCGCGCATGGTCGCAGTGCAGGCCGAGGGCTGCGCGCCGATGGTGCGCGCGTACGAGAAAGGCGAGGAGCATGCACCGCGCTTCGAAAATGCGCATACCATCGCGTCAGGCATCCGCGTGCCGCAGGCGGTCGGCGATTTCCTGATCCTGCGCGCGGTGCGCGAGAGCGGTGGCTTTGCGATTGCGGTCAGCGATGACAAAGATCACGGCGGCACTCGACGAGGTCGCCCGCGGGGAAGGCTTTTTGCTGTGCCCGGAGGGCGCGGCGACCTTTGCCGCCTACAAGGACGCGCTGGCGGATGGCCGCGTGTCGCGAACTGACCGGGTGATGCTGTTCAATTGCGCGACGGGACTGAAATATCCGCTACCTCCCGTGACGCGGACGCTTGACCGGACCAAGCCGATCGATTTTGCAATGTTCGGGCGGTGACGGGGTTTATGATGTCGCGACCTTGTCATGCCCCGCGAAAGCGGGGCATCCAGTAATCCGAAGCGCCGGCGAATACATCGCCGACATCTCGGAGTACTGGATCGTCCGGTCAAGCCGGGCGATGACGATCTGCCGACCGTGGAGAACACTCATGATCACCGTGCACCATCTCAACAACTCGCGCTCGCAGCGCATCATCTGGCTGCTGGAAGAACTCGGCATCCCCTACGAAATCAAATACTACCAGCGCGACGCCACGACGCGCCTTGCGCCGCCGGAGCTGAAGGCGATCCACCCGCTCGGCAAATCGCCCGTGATCACCGACAACGGCAAGGCCGTCGCCGAATCCGGCGCCATTGTCGAATACGTCCTGCGCCACCACGGCAACGGCGCGCTGCAGCCCGCGCTGAATTCGTCCGACTACGACACCTACGTCGAGTGGCTGCATTATTCGGAAGGCTCGGCGATGCTGCCGCTGATGCTGCATCTCTACACGACGCGGCTCGGCGACGCCGCGGCACCGCTGCGGCCGCGCATCGACAGCGAGATCGCCAACCACTTGGGCTATGTGAACCAGTCGCTCAACGGTAAAGACTATTTTGTCGGCGGCAAACTGACCGGTGCCGACATCCAGATGAGCTTTGTCGGGGAAATGGCGAAAGTGTTTGGGATGATCGACGCGTACCCCAACCTGAAGAGCTGGTTGGCACGCATGCATGCGCGCCCTGCTTTCAAACGCTCGATCGAGAAGGGCGGCGCCTACCGGTTCGCGGGTGTTCTTCTGCTCTCTCCTGGCAACATCAACGACATTGCGCTTGCTCCGGCTCTGCTCGCCGCAGCCGGACCAATCGAGGGCCTGATTGCCGACAAGGCTTACGACGCCAACAGTCTGCGTCAGCTTCTCGCCGATCAGCGCGCCAAGGCGGTCATTCCCTCCACGGCCAGCCGTGAGCCAGCCCATCGCCTACAGCAAGAGGCTTTATCGGCAACGGAACCTCATCGAGCGCATGTTCGCCCGCCTCAAAGACTTCCGCCGCATTGCGACCCGCTACGACGAGCTCGCGAGAAACTTCCTCGCTGGCGGCTCTCATTGCCGCGACCGCAATTTGGTGGCTAATTGAGTGGACCTAGTCCGCGAAAGCGCCGTCAGCCGACAAAGCCGTGGATTCGGGCGGCCGCTTCGCGCATGCGCTCCGGCGTGCCGAGCAGCGGACGATTGGCGCCGATGCGCTTGTACCAGTAGTGCAGGCCGAGCATGTCGGTGATGCCGATGCCGCCGTGGACTTCGGTCGCGGTACGGGCAACGAAGCGGCCGGCATCGCCGAGATAGGCCTTGGCATGCGCGGCCACCAGCGGCGCTTCATCGGGGCGGTGATCGAGCGCATAGGCCGCGTACCACACCAGCGCCCGTCCCGGCTCGAGCTGCGCCACCATCTCCGCGCAGAGATGCTTGACCGCCTGGAAGCTCGCGATCACGCGTCCGAACTGCTTGCGCTCTTTGGCGTAGGCGACCGCCTTGTCGATCATCGCCCAGCCGGCGCCGAGCGTGTCGGCGGCGAGCAGCACGCGGCCGATGTTGCAGATGCGCAGAGCGGCGCCGCGGTCGTCGTGCAGCGGCTCGGCCTCGACATGGTGCAGCATCAGCTCGCCGAACGACCGTGTGCGATCGATCGTCGGGAGCGTCCGTGTCGACAAACCCGGCGCCTCGGAATCGATCAGATAAAGCCGGCCGTTGCGATCGGCGACGATAAAGGCGCGGGCCTCGGCAAAATCGATCGCGAACAGCGCCTTGCCCGAGAGCTTGCCGTTGGTTGCGGTGATGCCGGCGCCTTCGCGCGTACTGCCGCCAAACTCGGACAGCGCCACCGCGATCGTTGTCTTGCCGGAGGCGAGATGCGGCAGCCAGTGGTCGCGCTGTCGCACCGTGCCCGCTTTCATCAGCGCCAGCGGCGCCATGACGGCTGACCCGATGAACGGCACCGGTGCGACGTAGCGGCCGAGCGTCTCGGCCACCAGCGCCGCCTCGAGAATCCCCAAGGCCATGCCGCCGTATTGCTCGGGGATGACGATCCCGGCGATGCCGAGCTGAGCGAGCTGATGCCAGACGTCGTGGGCACGCGCCTCGCCATTATCGGCAAAGCGGCGCACTCGATCGAGCGGACAGGCGCGCTTCAAAACGCCTTCGATACTCTGCTGCATCATTTGTTGTTGTTCGGAGAGCGCGAATTCCATGAACCTCTCCGTCAGTCGCTCGCGGCCTTCGGCTCGCGCGGCATGCCAAGGCCGCGCTCCGAGATAATGTTCTTCTGGATTTGCGCGGTGCCGCCACCGATGATCAGGCCAAGTTCGAACATCGAGCCGGATTGCCAGCTGCCGGCGGCGCGCAGATAGGGACTGTCGTCGTAGAGCACGCCGAGCTCGCCGAGTGCGTCGATCGCCAGCGTCGAGATCTGATGGTTGAGCTCGCAGCCGACCAGCTTGACGATCATGCCGCCGATGCTGGCGCTCTCGCCCTTGGCCGCCGCGGTCTCGTTCTTCATGCCGGTGAACTGCATGGCGAGCAGCCGTCCCTCGAGCTGCATCAACCGGTCGCGCAGCGCGGCATCATCGATCGGCTTGCCGCCGTCGACATCTTCTTCCTGCATCAGCTTCGACAGCATCGTGAAGCGCCGCCGTGTCGCATTGGGATCACCGAGCATGCCGCGCTCGTGCTTCAGCGTTGAGTTCGCGACGCTCCAGCCCTCGCCGCGGCCGCCGACGATCTGCGTCGTCGGTACGCGGACGTCGGTAAAGAAAACTTCGTTGAACTCGGCACGGCCGGTCATGGTCTTCAGCGGGCGAACCTCGATGCCCGGCGTCTTCATCGACAGCAGGAGATAGCTGATGCCGAGATGTTTTGGCTTGTCGGCCTCGGTGCGCACCAGGCAGAACATCATGTCGGCGAAGTGCGCGCCCGAGGTCCAGATCTTCTGGCCGTTGATAACAAAGTCGTTGCCGTCGACCGTGGCTCGTGTCCTGAGCGAGGCCAGATCGGAGCCCGAATTCGGCTCGGAGTAACCCTGGCACCAGATCACCTCGCCGCGCAGCGTCGGCGCGATCCATTGCTGACGCTGTTCCTCGGTGCCCCGCTCCAGCAGCGTCGGCACCAGCATTGAAATGCCGATGCCGCTCATCGCCGCCGGCACGCTACCCTCGGCAAATTCTTCGGCAATGATCCGCGTCTTCAGAGGATCGGATTCGGCGCCAAAGCCGCCGTACTGTTTCGGGATGGTGCGGCCGGCGTAACCATTGGCGAGCAGAAGCTGCTGCCAGACCAATGCCTCCGGTCCGGGCCGCGAGCCGGAGAGCTGCGGCGACGGCGCGAGATGACGATGGGCGGAGATGAACGCGCGCACTTCCGCGCGGAAAGCCTGGTGTTCTGGTCCGTAGGTCAGGTCCACCCGTTCCTCCCGATCCTTCGATCTTGGTTTCTTGCCGGCAAGTGTCGGCGCGCTCTGCGCCAAATGCAAGCTGGCGCACGCGTCGGCGGCCTTGTTATGGTCGGGCGAAATCTGAAGGAACCGCGCATGACCGCGCTTGCACCGCTCGACCAGGCCGTCCTGCCGAAAGGCATCCGCGCCCGCTTGGTGCCCGACATCAACGGCCTGACCATGCACGTGCTGGAAGCGGGCTTCGAGCAGCCCGGCCGCCCCTGCGTGTTGCTGCTGCATGGTTTTCCGGAACTGGCCTACAGCTGGCGCAAGGTGATGGTGCCGCTGGCGGATGCCGGCTTCCATGTGATCGCGCCGGACCAGCGCGGCTACGGCCGAACCACCGGCTGCGACACCAGCTATGAGGCAGACCTCAGCCTGTCCCGTCCGCTCAACCTGGTGCGCGACGCGCTCGGCCTCGTCTCCGCGCTCGGCTATCGCGAGGTCGCCGCCGTGATCGGCCATGATTTTGGCTCGCCGGTCGCGGCGTGGTGCGCGCTGTTGCGGCCAGATGTGTTCCGCTCGGTGGTGCTGATGAGCGCGCCGTTCGGCGGCCCGCCGCCGTTGCCGTTCGATACGCTGAAAGCAAAGCCGAGCGTTGCAGCGAGCAACACCAATGCCGACCTCGCCGCGCTAAAGCCGCCGCGAAAACATTACCAATGGTACTACTCGCTGCGCGAAGCCAACGACAACATGTGGAAGTGTCCGCAAGGGCGTGCACGCCTTCCTGCGCGCCTACTATCACCACAAGAGCGCCGACTGGAAGGACAACAAGCCGCATCCGCTCGCAGGCTATACGGCGGCAGAGCTGGCAAAGCTGCCGACCTACTACGTGATGGAAGCGGACAAGGGCATGGCCGAGACGGTCGCGAGCGAGATGCCCGACGAAGCCGCAATCCGCGCCTGCCGCTGGCTACCGGAGAACGAGCTGAAAGTTTATGGCGACGAGTATGGCCGCACGGGCTTCCAGGGCGGACTGAACTGGTATCGCGTCCGCTGGGACAGCCGCTTTACACGGGAAGCTGAGATCTTCTCGGGCCGCACCATCGATGTGCCGTCGGCCTTCATCGCCGGCAAGAGCGACTGGGGCGTCTACCAGGCGCCGCCGGCATTTGAGCGGATGCAAAGCACCGCTTGCACCAACATGCGTTTCTGCCAGCTGATCGACGGGGCCGGCCACTGGGTGCAGCAGGAACAGCCGGAAGCGGTGAGTAAATTGCTGGTGAAGTTCTTGAAGGAAGTCCGGGCTATTTGACCGGCGTCCCGGCCCGTGCTGCTTGCCGCGCGTCACGCGCGGCCCACATCGCGTCACCCATCTTGATGACGCCGTTCCAGTAAGCGCGGTTGAACGCCAGCACGGCTTCGGCAAGGTTTCGCGCGCGCTTGTCGCCAGTCGAGGCGATCGACGGCACCGTCAAATCAATCGTGCCGGCCAGTTCGCCGTGATCGAATACCAGATGCGCGCCGAATTTTCGCGCCAGCGCGCGCATTGCATCGTTCTGCGCGCCAGTGGTGACGCGCAGGCGCCGATAGCCTGCACGATGGGCTTCGTCGAGCAAGGTCTTGAACAGGATGCTGCCGACGCCGCGACGGCGAAAGTTCGCTTCGACGCTGAAAGCGAGTTCCGGCAGATCGTCATCGCTTACCGGCTCGTGCAGCTCGGCGACGCCGTGCACCTCGTCGTGCTCGACATAGGCGATCGTGATCGTCTTTGGTCCGAAGCAGCGCGCGATGTAGTTGTCGATGAAGCGATCATCGGCGGCGCCGTGGAAACGATCGCGGCGGCTCTGCGGATCGAGCCGCAGCAGGTGATCACGCAGCAGCGGCAGCTCATCGTGCCGCAGGATGCGGATTGGACGGGTCGGGATGCTATTCCTGACCACCGGTGCCCGCTTGGTCATTGAATTTGCTTCGCTTTCTGCCCGCAAATGCGGGGTTTTGAGGCTTAGATATTGTGCGACGCAGCATTCGCTGCAATGGCCTTAATGGATTGAAAAACAAGCGAAAATTTCGTTTTGCCTGCCTTGCGTGAAACGATGTGATCGGGCTAAGCCGGAGGCCAATCAGAGCAACAATTTGGGAGGTATCCGATGGGCAACGCGCTTCAGGACAAGGTCATCATCGTCACCGGCGCCGGCCGCGGCATCGGCCGCGAGATGGCGCTCCTGGCGGCAAGCGAGGGCGCCAAGGTCGTGGTCAACGATCCCGGCGGCGCGGCCGACGGCTCGGGCTCGAATGCGGCGCCGGCCGAAGAGGTGGTCGAGGAGATCAAGAAGCGCGGCGGCACGGCCGTGGCGAATTTCGAGACCGTCGCCGAGGCGATCCCCGCCAGCAAGATCGTGCAGATGGCGATCGACAAGTTCGGCCGCCTCGACGGCGTCATCAACAACGCCGGCATCCTGCGTGACGCCATCTTCCATCGCATGAGCGTCGAAGCGTTCGAGGCCGTCATCAAGGTTCACTTGATGGGCTCGTTCTATGTCGCCCACGGCGCGGCGCGAATCTTCCGCGAGCAGCAGAGCGGCGCGTTCGTGCATTTCACCTCGACCTCCGGCCTCGTCGGCAATTTTGGCCAGGCCAACTACGCGGCCGCCAAGCTCGGCATCGTCGGCCTGTCGAAATCGATCGCGCTCGACATGGAACGCTTCCACGTGCGCTCGAACTGCATCTCGCCGTTTGCCTGGAGCCGGCTGATCGGGACGATCCCGACCGAGACACCGGAAGAGAAGGAACGCGTCGAACGCATCCAGCGCATGGGACCGGAGAAGATCGCGCCGCTTGCGATCTATCTTCTGAGCGACCTGGCGAAGGACGTCACCGGGCAAATCTTTGCGGTGCGGCTGAACGAGATCTTCCTGATGAGCCAGTCGCGTCCGATCCGCTCGGTGCATCGCGGCGAGGGCTGGACCGCGCAAACGATCGCCGAGCACGCCATGCCGGCGCTGCAGCCGTCGTTCTACAAGCTCGACCGCTCGCAGGACGTGTTCAACTGGGATGCGATTTAAGCGGCGCTCCTCATCCTGAGGAGCTTGCGTAGCAAGCGTCTCGAAGGATGAGGCCGCTAACTGTGGTGGCCGCATGGTTCGAGACGCAGTGCTGCGCACTGCTCCTCGCCATGAGGACTTAGATTGAGCCCATCCTTACTTCCCCCGCCCGCTGTGCGCCTCGTGGTCGAGCAACAGGAACATCGCGAGCGACAGCCGATCGACCATCTCCTCGTCTTCGACCGCGACCGGCTTCGGCTGGTTGAGAATGCCGTTGATCAGCGTGCCGAACACCAATTGGAAGGCAAAGCCGATGGTCCGCGTCTTCGCGGCGGCGCGGCCATGGCCCATGCGCGCGAGCAACAGCGGCGTCGATACTTCGCGGATCGCATGCGCGGTATCGCGAACCTTGCCCCAGCGCGACGGATGCGTGGTCTTGTACTGCATCGCCGCCCGCAGCACGCCTTCATGATGGTGAATGGCGTGCACAATCACCCCGACGATCTGGCGGCAGAGATCGTTCAGCGTCCCGCCGGAAACCGCTTCATCCGATAGCGCGGTGTTGATCGCGGTCAGGCACTGCCGAACCATCAACTCGACCATCGCGTTGAAGAACGCGTCCTTGCTTTCGAAGCGGCCGTAGAACGCGCCGATGGTGGCGCCCACCTTGGCGCAGAGATCGTTGATCGACAGCTCGTCGAAGGTGGAGGTGCGCAGGGCCTCGGCCCCCGCCTCCAGCAGCGCCACGGTGGTTTCCTGGCTGCGCCGCTGCCGGGTCGGCAGGATTCCGGGCAGATTCTGGACGGATTGCCAATTTGTCGCGGGGAGTTCGAACGGCACGGTCAGGCGATTCCCATTGTCGAATTGTATTCCAGGCTATATTATAATCTTACCTATTGAATACCAAGCAAGAAAAAGTGCGACTGCGGATCGCGATGGCGCAGGCGTGAATTCTATCGCTGCGGCAACTTGCGTGGTCAACCGCGGCAGACCGCACGTTTGACATGCAAGGGAGGTTTGCAATGGCCGGAAAACTCAAGGTGCGAGTCGACCCCGACAAGTGTCAGGGGCACGCCCGCTGCAAATCGCTGGCGCCGGAATTGTTCGAGCTCGACGAGTTCGGCAACGCCCATGAGATCGGCAACGGCACCGTACCGGCGGGCCTCGAAGACAAGGCCTATCTCGCGAAGTCCAACTGCCCGGAACTTGCGATCGACGTCATCGAAGAGTGATTTGCCGGCCGGCCCGCAGATCGCGGCGCCGGCTGTTTCATTGAGGCGCAACGCGCCGCAGGACAATCAGAGGATCTGCCCATGAATGTGAATCCGCCGGTGACCGACTGGGTGCACGACTTCGATCACACCGACCCGCAGTGGACGGAAGACCCCTATCCGATCTGGGACAAATTGCGCGCCGCAAGTCCGATCGTGCACACCGACCGCTACCTCGGCGTCTACATGCCCACGACCTACGAGGCAGTGCGCGAAATCTCCCACGACACCGAGCATTTTTCCTCGCGCCGGATCATCGTGCGCAGCGAGCGGCCCGAGATCGTCGCGCCCGCGCCGCCGATCACGTCCGATCCGCCGTTCCACAAGCCGGCAAAGCAGCTGCATGCTGCCGCCGTTCACGCCGGATGCGGTGAAGAAGCTCGAGCCGCGCTCGCGCGCGATCTGCAACGAGCTGATCGACGGCCTCATCAAGGAGAAGCGCGTCGACGCCGCCGCGCAGTACGCCAAATACATCCCGGTGCGCGTGATCGCCCACATGCTCGGCATCCCGGAAACCGACGCCGACCTGTTCATCCGCTGGATCCACGAGATCCTCGAGCTCGGCATCCACGATCCGCAGATGTTGCAGAAGGCTGCGATCGAAATGCGCGAGTATTTCCAGGTGCCATATCGAGGAGCGCAAGAAGAAGCCGACCGACGACCTCATCGCAGTGATGATGAATGCCAGGACCAAGGATGGCCAGCCGCTGTCCGACGAGCATGTGATGGGCTCGCTGCGCCTGCTGCTGATTGCCGGCATCGACACCACCTGGAGCGCGATCGGCGCTTCGATGTGGCATCTCGCCAGGACGCCGTCGGACCGCAAGCGACTGATCGCCGAACCCAGTCTGATGCCGACCGCGATCGAGGAATTCTTGCGTGCCTTTTCGCCGGTCACAATGGCGCGTGAAGTGGTGAAGGAGACCACGGTGTCCGGCTGCCCGGTCAAGACCGGCAACATGGTGCTGCTGTCGTTCCCGGCCGCGAACCGCGACCCCGCAATGTTCCCGGATGCCGACAAGGTCATCATCGATCGCAAGGAGAACCGCCACGCCGCGTTCGGGCTCGGCATTCACCGCTGCGTCGGCTCCAACCTCGCACGGATGGAAATCCAGGTCGCGCTCGAGGAGTGGCTGAAGCGGATCCCCGAATTCAGCCTCGACCCGACACGGCGCGTCACCTGGTCCGAGGGCACGGTGCGTGGACCCCGCAAGCTGCCATTTATTCTCGGGGCGGCGTAGCGCTCGCTCAATTTTCAAGGATCTGATCTCTGAGGCGGCCAGCAATACTCTTGCGGCCGCTTTTGCTTTGGGACGAAAGTGGGCACATTCCCCGTCATGCCCGGCCTTGAGCCGGGCATCCACGAGCGACACGGCAGAGCAAACGTGGATGGCCGGGACAAGCCCGGCCATGACGAAGATCAGAAGCAAGAGGAAACGACATGGACCTGCACCTGCGCGGCAAGAGCGTTCTGATCACCGGCGCGTCGAAGGGTATTGGCGCGGCAGCGGCCGAGGCCTTCGCCGAAGAAGGCTGCAACGTGCATCTCGCCGCACGCAACGCCGAGGCGATGAAGACGCTGGCCGACCGCCTGCGCTCGTCGCATCAGGTCAATATCACCCCGCACACCGTGGACCTGCGCAAGCCGGAGGATCTTCAGCGCCTGGCGCGCGACACCAAGGGCATCGACATCCTGGTCAACAATGCCGGCGATATTCCCGGCGGCGCGCTCGACAAGGTCGACGAGGCGACCTGGCGGCATGCCTGGGAGCTGAAGGTGTTCGGCTATATCAACCTGACGCGACTGGTTTACGCCGACATGAAAGCGCGCGGCTCCGGCGTCATCGTCAACGACATCGGCGCAGCCGGCGAGCGCTTCGACTATGACTATATCTGCGGCAGCGTCGGCAACGCCGCGCTGATGTCGCTGACCAAATCGCTCGGCGGACGCAGCCTGCACCATGGCGTCCGCGTGGTCGGCATCAATCCGGGCCCGGTGCAGACCGACCGCATCATCTCGCTGATGAAGACCCGCGCCAAAACCCAGTTCGGCGACGAGAGCCGCTATGGCGAATTGATGACGAATTTCCCGCAGGGGCGGGCCGCCAAGCCGCGCGAAATCGCCGATATGATGGCTTTTCTAGCATCGGACCGCTCCGGCTATACCTCGGGAATAATCGTCACGATCGACGGCGCGGCCTCGCGTTGAAGTTCTGTGTCCGCTCATTCCCGCGAAAGCGGGAATCCAGTAGCGATTAGCAGAGGCCTTAATTGCTCGGCAAAAACTGGGTCCCCGCTTCCGCGGGGACGAGCGGGTTTGCGAGGCGTTGACGCAGAATTTAAGTCCCCGTTTTCCAAGTTCTGCTATGCAGGCGGCCCCGGGTGCTTTGCGCCCGTGGCATGCCGTGCGAATATGGCGGCAACAAAAATTGAGGATTCGGAAGCATGACCGTTCGAGCGGGGCGAGAATTTCTGGCAATTCCCGGGCCGACCAATATGCCCGACGAAGTGTTGCGGGCGATGCATCGCCCGTCCGTCGACATCTATGCCGAGGCCCTGCCGAAGCTCACGGCAAGCCTGCTCGCGGATATGAAGAAATTGTTCAGCACCGAGGGGCACACCTACATCTACATCGCCAACGGCCACGGCACCTGGGAAGCCGCGCTGACCAACGTGCTGTCACGTGGTGACAAGATCCTGGTGCTGGAGAGCGGACGCTTTGCGCTCGGCTGGGGCGCCGCGGCTGAGCGGATGATGGTCGAGGTCGAGATCCTGAAAGGCGCCTGGAACCGCGCGGTGCGGCCCGAAGAGGTCGAGGCGCGGCTTAAGGCTGACACCAAGGGCGCGATCAAGGCGATACTGGTCGCACAGATCGATACCGCGTCCGGCGTCGTCAACGACATCGAGGCCATCGGCAAGGCGATCAAATCAGCCAGGCACGACGCGTTGTTGATGGTCGACACCGTCGCGTCGCTGGGCTGTATCCCCTTCGAGATGGACAAGTGGGGCGTCGACGTCGCGATGTCCGGCTCGCAGAAGGGTTTGATGACGCCGCCCGGCCTCGGCTTTGTCGCCGCCAATGATCGCGCCCGCGAAATCCACAAGAAGGCCGACCTGCGCACCGCCTATTGGGACTGGAGCGCGCGCGAGGGCAAGGAGCACTACAGCAAGTATGCCGGCACCGCGCCGGTCAACCACCTGTTCGGCCTGCGCCAGGCGCTTGACATGATCTTCGAGGAAGGGCTCGAGAACGTGTTCACGCGGCATCGGCTGCTGGCGGAGGCGACGCGTGCAGCGGTCAGCGTCTGGAGCGAGGGTCAGATGCTGCATTTCAACATCACCGAGCCGGAAGAGCGCTCCGACACTGTGACGACAGTGCTTGTCAGTGACCCGGAGAAGCTCACGGCACTGCGCAAGTTCTGCAACGAGAAGTGCGGCGTCATCATTGGCAGAGGCATCGGCGACCTGCAGGGCAAGGCCTTCCGCATCGCCCATATGGGCCACGTCAATGCGCCAATGATCCTCGGCACGCTTGGCGCCGTCGACATCGCGATGATCGCGCTCGATATTCCGCACGGCGGTTGCGGTACCGAAGCCGCAATCAAGGTGCTCGGCGAGAAGGTCGCGGCGTAGACCCTAACTCCGCTCATTCCCGCGAAAGCGGGAATCCAGAGCTGCAGACACAGCACTTGGCAAAGACTGGGTCCCCGCTTCCGCGGGGACGAGCGGCCTAATCAGAACGCGTCCTAAACCTTCACCATGCGCTTGCCGCGGTTATCGCCGGCGAGCAAGCCGATCAGTGCGCGCGGGGTGTTCTCGAGGCCGTCGATCACATCCTCCTGCACCTTCAGCTTGCCGCTCTTGACCCAGCCCTGCAGATCGGCGAGCGCGTGCTCGCGCTGGTCGTAGAAGTCGGAGACGAGAAAGCCCTGCACGGTGAGCCGCTTCACCACGAACAGGCCCGGCACGCCGCGCGGACCGTGGGCTGGCGGCGCGCCGTCATAGGCCGAAACAGCGCCGCAGCAAGCGATGCGGCCCTTGATGTTCATTTGCGGCAGAACGGCTTCGAAGATATCGCCGCCGACATTGTCGAAATAGACATCGACGCCTTTCGGCGCGGCAGCCTTCAGGGCCTTGAACACCGGCTCGGCCTTGTAGTCGACCGCAGCATCGAATCCGAGCTCTTTGACCAGCCAGTCGCATTTCGCCTTGCCGCCGGCGATGCCGATCACATGACAGCCCTTGATCTTCGCGATCTGGCCGACGATCGAACCGACGGAGCCTGCCGCGGCCGACACCACGACGGTCTCGCCTGACTGCGGCCGGCCGCAATTCAAGAGGCCGAAATACGCAGTGAGGCCGGCGACGCCGAACACGCTCAACAGATGCGTCATCGGCTCCATGCGCGGCACCTTGGTGAGTTTGTTGGCCGGCAGCGCGGCAAAATCCTGCCAGCCGGTATCGGCGAACACGACATCTCCTGCCGCGAAGCCCGGGGCCTTCGACGACACGACCTCGGAAATGCTGCCGCCGGCCATCACGGTGTTGGCTTCGACCGCGGAGCGATAGGTTGCGCCCTGCATCCAGGCGCGGTTCGCGGCATCGAGCGAGATGTAGCGCGTGCGCACGAGCACCTCGCCGTCTTTCGGCTCCGGCACCTTGCCGTTGACGAGCTTGAAATGCGTGGTGGCGAGTTTGCCGGTCGGCTTCTCGACGAGCAGGATTTGACGGTTGACGGCTTCGGCCATGGGGATTCCTCTCAACACGAACACTCGAGTGCACTCCGTCACCCTGAGGTGGCCGCGAAGCGGCCCTCGAAGGGCAACGGCCCGGGCCGTTCATCCTTCGAGGCTCGCAAGAGCTCGCACCTCAGGATGACGGTCCAACATTGTGCGGAGCTGCTACCCCGCATCCGCAAAGCGCGGCGCGCGCTTCTCGAGATTGGCGCGGACGGCTTCCTTCTGGTTGGCAGTGCCGATCAGCTTCTTCTGCTCGACGGATTCGGCGAGCAGCGCGGGACCGGGATCGATCGCGAGGTTGTCGATCATGCGCTTGGCGGCGCGGATCGCGTCAGGATTCTTCGACGCGATTTCGCGCGCGGCGGCGAGTGCTTCCGCGCGGGGATCATCACAAATGCGGGTGGCAATGCCATAGCTCAACGCTTCCTGCGCCGAGAAGATGCGGCCCGTATAGGTGAGATCACGCAGGATATCGTCGCGCACGAGGCGCGCGAGGATCGGCGTGCCGGCCATGTCGGGCACCAGGCCCCACTTGATCTCCATGATCGACATCTTCGTATCCGGCGCGACGAAACGCATGTCGGCGCCGAGCGCGAGCTGGAAGCCACCGCCGAAGGCGACGCCATGCACGGCGGCGATCACGGGCACCGGCAGTTGCCGCCAGCCCCACACCGCCTGCTGCGCGGCGTTGGCCTTGCCGTGGGTGCGCACGCCGAGATCGCGCTGACCGCCGCCGGTCGTCACCGAAGTGTCCTTCTCCATGCGCGAAAAGTTACCCATGTCGAGGCCGGCGCAGAACGCGCGGCCCTCACCCGAAATCACCACCGCGCGAAGGCCCTTCTCGTGGCTCAGGCGTTCCGTGGTGTTAACCAGCGCTTCGAACATGTCCTTGTCGAGCGCATTCATCTTGTCGGCGCGGACCAGACGAACGTCGGCGACGCCATCTGTTAGAGTGTAGGTGACGCGCTGAGTGGTGACGCGATCGTCCATGGCGAAGGCTCCTTCAAAAGGCGGATATCTCCCTTTACAGAACCGCTCCGCTTGGATTTAGTCAATCAACCAATTAACGAAAAACGTCGCGGGAGTATCGTCATGTACGCAGCCAATCTTCTCAAAGGCAGACGGATTCTCATCACCGGCGGCGGCACCGGCCTTGGCAAGGCGATGGCGGAAAAGTTCCTTACACTCGGCGCCGAAGTGCACATCTGCGGCCGCCGCAAGCTCGTGTGCGACAATACCGCAGCCGAGCTGATGAAGGCGCATGGCGGCAAGGTGGTGAGCCACGGCATCGACATCCGCGACGCCGCCGGCGTCGACCACATGATCGAGACGATCTTTCGCCGACGGCCCGCTGACCGATCTGATCAACAACGCCGCCGGCAATTTCATCGCGCGCACGCAGGATCTGTCGCCGCGCGGCTTCGACGCCATCGCCAATATCGTGATGCACGGCACGTTCTATGTGACGCATGCGGTGGGCAAGCGCTGGATATCGGGCAAGACCCGCGGCAACGTGGTCTCGATCGTGACCACCTGGGTCCGCAACGGCTCGCCGTTCGTGATCCCTTCGGCAATGAGCAAGTCCGCGGTGCATGCGATGACGATGTCGCTGGCGACCGAATGGGGCCGCTACGGCATCCGCCTCAATGCGATTGCACCCGGCGAAATTCCGACCGAGGGCATGAGCAAGCGGCTGAACCCGACCTCGCAGCCGGGCGAACGCACCGCGAAGATCAACCCGCTCGGCCGGGTCGGTACCATGGAGGAGCTCGCCAATCTCGCGACCTTCCTGATCTCGGGCGGTTGCGACTGGGTCAACGGCGAAACCATCGCACTCGACGGCGCACAGGCGCTGGCGACCGGTGCCGGCTTCTACGAGCTGCGCAACTGGAGCGACGAGGACTGGAAGCGCGCCCGCGAGGCAATCGAAACGCAAAATCAAAAAGACCGCGCCCAGCGCGCCTGATTTTTTCGGCCCCTCAACGAGCGAAGAAACTCATGGCTGACGACCGCATCGACGCCCACCCTGCATTCGCACGCGGCCAGGCCGCCGTGATCACGGGCGCCGCGAGCGGCATCGGCCTCGCCGCAGCCCGCCGATTTGCGCGCGCCGGCATGCGCGTGTGCCTTGCCGATCTGCCCGGCGACAGGCTTGAAGCCGCATTCGCCGATGTGACAGCAATCGCATCCGCCCATGGTGGCGCGGCAATGGCTGTCGGTGTCGACGTCAGCAAGATCGAGGATCTGCGGAAGTTGAAGGCCGAAGTCTTCGCCAAATTTGGCGGCGTCGCCGTGTTGATGAACAATGCCGGGATTTCGCGCAAAACCACCGCATGGACGGAGATCGAAAGCTGGCGGAAGCTGCTCGAGGTCAATCTCTGGGGTGTGATCAACAGCGTACAGACCTTCGTGTCTGACATGATCGCGCAGCAATCACCCGCGCTCGTGATCAATACCGGCTCGAAGCAGGGCATCACCAACCCGCCGGGTAACCCCGGCTATAACGTCACCAAGGCCGGCGTAAAGGCGCTGACCGAGCAGCTCGCGCACGAACTGCGGGCGCTGCCGAACTGCCGGGTCAGCGCGCATCTGCTGGTGCCGGGCTTCACCTTCACCGGCATCACCGGGGTGGCGCAAAAGCCGCCGGCAGCCTGGACGCCGGACCAGGTCGTCGACTTCATGCTGGACAGTCTTGCGCGCGGCGACTTTTATATTCTCTGTCCGGATAATGACGTCACACGGGGCATGGACGAGCGGCGGATGCAGTGGTCCGCCGACGATTTGATCAGGAACCGGCCGGCGCTGTCGCGCTGGCACCCTGACTACAAGACAGCCTTTGATGCTTTCATGAGTGACAACAAGCGACAACCATAAGCGAGGGAAACAGCCATGGCGCCACGGATTGCAATCGTCGGAACCGGCGCGGTCGGAGGCTATGTCGGCGCGCATCTCGTCAAGGGCGGCCACGACGTCACCTTCATCGACATGTGGCCCGAGAATGTCGAGGCGATGCGCGCCAAGGGTTTGCGCGTAAAACACTTGAAGGACGTGCCGGAGTTCACGGTCAAGGTCCGTGCCCTGCACATTACCGACGTCCAGGGACTGATCAACGAAGCCCCGATCGACATCGCGTTCGTCTGTGTCAAATCCTACGACACCGCGTGGGCGACCATGATGATCAAGCAGTATCTCGCGCCGGATGGCTATGTCGTCTCGCTGCAGAACTGCATCAACGAGCCGGTGGTTGCGAGCGTGGTCGGCGAGGACCGCACGCTGGGATCGATCGCGAGCTCGATCACGGTCGAACTGACGGGGCCCGGCGAAGTGTTCCGCGCAGCCGGCAAGAGCGGCGACGGCCATACCGTGTTCCGGGTCGGCCAGCCCAATGGCAAGATCACCGAGCGCGTCAAGCAGGTCCGCGACCTCGTTGCGCTGTCCGACAGCGCCAAGGTCACCGACAATTTGATGGGCGAGCGCTGGAGCAAGCTCGTGATCAACGGCATGGGCAACGGCATGTCGGCCTGCACCGGCATGAAGTCGCGCGACTCGATCGCCAGCGAAGTTCACCGCCATTTCATGGCAAAGCTCGGCAGCGAGATCGTCCGCATCGGCAAGGCCAAGGGCCTGCAGCTCGAAGAGATTTTTCACCTCGATCCCGACGTGATTTCGCTCGCCGGCACCGGCGATCACAACGCGCTGCGGGTCTATGACGAGAACCGCCTCGCCTCGATCGCCAAGCCCGGCGGCGGCGAGCATCGCCCTTCGATGGGCCAGGACATTTTTAAAGGCCGACGCACCGAGATCGAGTTCATGAACGGCATGGTCGTTGCCGAGGGCAAGAAGCTCGGCATCGATGCGCCGGCCAATGCCGCGATCACCGAGCTGGTGAAAAAGGTCGAGCGCCACGAGATCAAACCGGACCCCGCGCATATTGCGCGGCTGAAGATTTAGACCCTCGCTTGTCATGCCCCGCTTCAAGCGGGGCATCCGGTAACCCGCAGCGCTGTTTGCACTCCAATATCGGCTGCGGGGTACTGGATCGCCCGGTTAAACCGGGCGATGACATCGAGAGGAAACAGCAAGAAACAAGGAGAAGAAAGATGCGCGAGCTGATGCCTGTTGCAGAAAAAGTCGCGGCGAAACTGTTCGAGGCCAAGCAGACGATAGCGATCGCGGAATCGTCAACCGGCGGACTCGTATCCGCGGCGCTGCTCGCCGTGCCAGGCGCGTCGCGCTACTTCATGGGCGGGGCTGTCGTTTACACGCGACATGCGCGGCGCTTGCTGCTCGATCTCGAAGGGCTTGCGCCGGGCATGCGGTCGTCGACCGAGCCTTATGTGCTGCTCCACGCCAACCGTATCCGCGAACGGTTCGAAACGACGTGGGGACTGGCGGAAGCCGGCGCAGCAGGGCCGGTCAACGCGCAGGGGCGCGGCAATACTTATGGCGACGCCGCCGGGCACAGCTGTTTCGCGGTTGCTGGCGTCACGCCGCGCGGCAAGGTCGAGGCCTCGATGACGCTGGAGACCGGCAAGGGCGATCGCTACGACAACATGTTTTTGTTCGCGAAGGGTGCGCTGGAGTTTTTGCTGAAGCAGCTGTGAATGACGGCTTCTCGCCTCATCCTGAGGAGCGGCGAAGCCGCGTCTCGAAGGATGAGGCCCGAGAATTTCTATTGCGAGAACCGGGCAAGCCCGGCGCGCGCTCGGGCCTCATGGTTCGAGACGCCCGTCTTCGCTCTTCGAGCTACGCCGGGCTCCTCACCATGAGGAGAGAGGTTCTGCGCATCGCGCCCTGGCAAGAAGAAATCAAAACACCGCGTAGCCGCCGTCGATCAGGAAGGTATCGGCAGTGTGGTAGGACGACGCCTTGCTCATGATGTAGACGGCGATGCCGGAAAAATCCTCCGGCTCGCCGAAGCGGCGCATCGGGATGCGCGGCATCACGTTGTTGACGAATTTTTCGTTGGCGAACGCCGGCGCCGTCATCTCGCTTTTGGTCCAGCCCGGCAGGATGGAATGCGCGGTGACGCCGTAGCGCGCGAGCTCGACGGCGAGCGCGCGGATCACGCCATTGGCCGCGCTCTTGGTCGCCGCATAGTGCTCGTTCTGGGCGGTGCCGGAGATCGCCGCGAGCGAGGAGGTCGCGACCAGCCGGCCGAACGGATCGCCAGCCTTGGCGCGTTCGGTCATGTGACGCGCGGCGACCTGGAACACGTGAAACATGCCGTCGAGGTTGATCGAAAACATCCGCCGCCATTCCTCTTCGGTGCGATCAATGAACGGTTTGCGTCCACCGCCGCCGATGCCGGCATTGGCGAAGCAGCCGTCGACGCGGCCGAATTTTTGCAGTGTTGCGGCAAATGCTTTTCCAATCTGCTCGCGGTCGGCGACATCGCAGACTTGCGTGTCGACCTTGCCGCCCAGCTTCGTGATCACCTCGGCGGCGTGCGCGTTCTTGTCGGCATTGCGGCCCCACAGCGAGACCGCGCAGCCGGCCGACGCCAGGCCCTGCGCCATGCCAAGGCCGATGCCGCCATTGCCGCCGGTGATAACGGCTACCCGGCCGCTCAAGTCGAACAGATTCATGAGATTCTCCCGGATTGCTGTTCCGCGCCATTGCGCCGCAGCTTTCGGCCACCATGGCGAAAACCGCTTCCGAAATCAAACGAGCCGCGATTTTGATATGATGGTCATCCTGCAACGTGCCGAATAAGCGCTTGTCAAAACGAACGAGTTGGGGTCGAGTCGATTCCGATTTCTCGTCGTCATCGCCCGGCTTGACCGGGCGATCCAGTAATCCGAAGCGCCGGCGCACGAGCCGAGATGCTTCGGGTTACTGGATGCCCCGCTTGAAGCGGGGCATGACAGAGAGCCAACGCTACGCAAAGACAACCGAAACGCCAAAGGACCAAAGAAATGCAATTCAAGCACTGCACGCTCGAGATCGATGGACCGGTCGCAACGCTAACCCTCGATCATCAGGAAGTCATGAACGCGGTCTCCGTCGACATGCTCGGCGGACTGCAGGAGGCGCTCAATCATATCGAGCAGAAGCGCGACGAGGTGCGCTGCGTCGTCATGACCGGCGCGGGCCGCGCGTTCTGCACCGGCGCCAACCTGCAAGGGCGTAACGACAACCCGGTGAACCGCAGCGCCGGCTCGACGCTGGAGACCGCGTTCCATCCGTTCCTGCGGCGCCTGCGCAACCTGCATTGCCCGCTGGTCACCTCGGTGAACGGGCCTGCGGCCGGCGCCGGGATGAGCTTTGCACTGATGGGCGACCTGATCCTGTGCGCGAAGTCGGCGTATTTCCTGCAGGCGTTCCGCCGCATCGGCCTCGTGCCGGACTGCGGCTCGACCTGGATCCTGCCGCGGCTGGTCGGCAAGGCACGCGCGGTCGAGCTCTCGATGCTCGGCGAGCGGCTGCCGGCCGAGAAGGCGCTGGAGTGGGGCCTCGTCACCCGCGTGTTCGACGACGCGCAGCTTGCCGCCGAGACGAAGAAGCTCGCGCACGAGCTTGCCAACGGCCCGACCATCGCGCTGGCGCTGATCCGCGGGCTGTACTGGGAGAGCGAGCACAACTCGTTCGAGGAGCAACTCGACGCCGAAGCGCAGGGCCAGAAGCGGGCGGGCGCTGCGGAAGATTTCCGCGAGGGTGTGTCGGCGTTCCTGGAAAAGCGCCCGGCGAAGTTCCGGGGGAAGTAAAGGGCAAAATTCCGATTGCCTTGCACGGCATTTCCGAATGTCATGGCCGGGCTTGTCCCGGCCATCCCGATCGCCAAGGCAGTGCCCGCCTGAGCGAGATGCCCGGCACAAGGCTGGGCATGACAAAGTTCCTTTCGACAGGTTCCCCCCATGGCAAACGAAACCGCAACGCTCGCCGCTTATGTCGCCGGATTGAAATACGAGGACATCCCGCCCGACGTGATCGCGCGGGCAAAGATGCTGACGCTCGACTTCCTCGGCAGCGCGGTGCGGGCGCGGCAGGAATCGGAATCGACGCCGGCCATCATGGGCATGCTGGCGGCGCTCGGCCTCGACGTCGGTGGTGGCGCGACCGTTTGCGGCGACGCCAAGACCTATTCGCCGTCGATCGCCGCATTGCTGAACGGCGCGCTCGGCCATTCGCTCGACTTCGACGACACGCATGCCGACTCCTCGCTGCACGCGAGCGCGCCGGTGGTGCCGGCGGCGTTTGCGGTTGGCGAAATGGTCGGCGCGTCGGGCAAGGACGTCTTGACCGCGATCGTCGCCGGCTACGAGGTCTGCTGCCGGCTCGGCAACGCGCTCGACCCGACCTCGCATTACGCGCGCGGCTTTCACCCCACAGCCACCGCCGGCACGTTTGGTGCTGCCGCTGCGGCCGGAAAGCTGTTCGAGCTTTCAGCGGAGCAGCTGATCTCGGCGTTCGGCGTCTCCGGCAGCCAGGCCGCGGGCTCGCTGCAGTTCCTCGTCAACGGCGCCTGGAACAAGCGTTTTCAGGTCGGCGCCGCCGCGATGAACGGCGTCGTCGCGGCCTCGCTGGCGCGGGAAAATTTCCGCGGCTCGATCGAGGCGGTTGAAGGCAAGCACGGCTTGCTGGTCGGCTACACCGACGACGCGCATCCGGACAAGGCCGTGGCCGGCCTCGGCTCGATCTACGAGACCATGAAGATCGGCGTGAAGCCGTATCCGAGCTGCCGCTATACCCACGCGGCAATCGATGCGCTGATCGCGATGCGGCGCGAGCACAACCTGGTCCCCGACCAGGTCAAGCGCGTCGAGGTCGGCCTGCATCGCAACGGCATCACGCTGACCGCGAACTCGCTCGACAAGCGGCGGCCGAAGAACATCGTCGACGGCCAGTTCTCGATGTATTTCACCGGCGCGCTGGCGCTCGACCAGGGCAGTTTTGGCTGGGACGACTACAAGCGCCTCGGCGACAAGCGCATCGAGCAGCTCTCTGATCGCATCGACGTGGTGCAGGACTCGCGCCTCGAGGGCAAGAGCCACCCGTTCGGCGCGCGCATCACGGTCGAGACCGAGGACGGCGTGCACGAGCGCATCATTCCCGATCCGTCGGGCGAGCCGTCATCATTCCCCGACACGCAGATGATGCGGCAGAAATTCTTGACGCTGGCGCGTCCGGTGCTCGCCGAGCAGGCGGAAAAATTCGGCGACGCCGTGCTGGCGATGGAAACGTTCGGCAAGTTTGCCGCGGTAACCGAGCTGGCGCGACAGTAGCTCCAAACTCCGCTCATTCCCGCGAAAGCGGGAATCCAGAAGCGAAGTCCTCCGGTTGGTTTGGCAAAGACTGGGTCCCCGCTTCCGCGGGGACGAGCGGTAACTGATTTCGCTTTCCCTTTCGCGAATCCGCTTGCCGACTGGGCGACGCGGGCGGATGATCCGCGCGTCGGCGCAACGCCTTCAAAAACATAAATCACAAAAAACTGCGCCGGCGGGCTGTGGGGCACCAACGAAACGATTGGGAGACGTCTCATGGATTCAGCACGCATTGACCAGACCTTGCGCGGCATGGCCGACGCAAAGGATATTCCTGGCGTGGTCGCCATCGCCGGTTCTTCAAGCGGCACGCTCTACGAAGGCGCGTTCGGCAAGCGGGATCTTTCCAAGGATCAGCCGATGACGCCGGACAGCGTGTTCTGGATCGCGTCGATGACCAAGGCGATCACCTGCGCCGCGGCGATGCAGCTCGTCGAGCAGGGCAAGCTGTCGCTCGATGAGCCGATCGGCAAGGTGCTGCCGGATCTCGCCAACCCGCAGGTGCTCGAAGGCTTTGCCGCCGACGGCGCGCCGCAGACGCGGCCGGCGAAGAACCCGATCACGCTGCGCCAGCTCATGACCCACACCGCGGGCTTCTGCTACAATCTGTGGAATGCCGATATGGACAAGTGGCAGAATCTAACCGGCACGCCGGCGATCACCACTTGCAAGAACGCGGCGCTGACGACACCGCTCTCGAGCGATCCGGGCACGCGCTGGGAATACGGCATCAACGTCGACTTCGTCGGCAAGGCGATCGAGGCCGTGAGCCGTCAGAAGCTTGATGCTTATCTGCGCGACAACTTGCTTCAACCGCTCGGCATGACCGACACCGCATTCAAAATCTCGCCCACGATGCGCGAACGTCTTGTCGGCATGCACGCTCGCGGACCGGACGGCGCGCTGTCGCCGATCCCGTTCGAGCTCGAGCAGGAGCCGGAATTCCACATGGGCGGCGGCGGCCTCTATGGCACCGGGCGCGACTACCTGAAATTCACGCAGATGATCCTCAACAAGGGTCGCGGCAACGGCAACCAGGTCCTGAAGGCCGAGACCGTGGCGCTGATGAGCCAGAACAGCATGGGCGACCTCAACGTCACCAGGATGGTCTCGGCGGCGCCGCCGCTCACCAACGACGTCGATCTCTATCCCGACATGGTGAAGAAGTGGGGCCTCAGCTTCCTGATCAACACCGCGGCAACGCCGGAAGGCCGCAGCGCCGGCAGCCTCGCCTGGGCCGGGCTCGCCAACACCTACTTCTGGATCGATCCTTCGCGCGACGTCGCCGGCGTGATCCTGATGCAGCTGCTGCCGTTCGCCGACACGAAATGCCTCGAGGCTTTTGCCGCCTTCGAGCGCGGCGTGTACGCGGCGCTCGGCGAGGGCCAAAGGGCCGCGTGAGGGGGTCCAGCCCACATGATCCAACCCTCTCCCACGCGAAGTCGGATCTATCCGACTTCGCGCGTCATAATGCCCAACTCGAGTAAACCCGAGTTGGGGATGGGAGAGGACCAGGATTGATCAGTCGCCGCGACGCCCTATTTGAGGGATAAGTACCTACGGCGCGGCACAGAACTCGCATGGCCGCGTTGATATGACAGCAGCGGGGCGCGATGAGCTGGCAACCTTCCAACGATCCCGAACTTGGCAATGCAAAATCCTGCGATGCGCTCGATCTTGTGATCGTGCCGCGGGTGCGCGATCTCGGCGACGGCTTTGCCGTCCGCCGCGCGCTGCCGCACGGCAGGCGGCAGATGGTCGGGCCCTTCATCTTCTTCGACCAGATGGGCCCGGTGCAGATGATCGCTGGCCACGGCATGGACGTGCGGCCACATCCGCATATCGGCCTCGCAACGGTGACATACCTGTTCGACGGCCGCATCATGCACCGCGACAGTGAAGGCAATATCCAGGAGATCATGCCGGGCGCGATGAACCTGATGACTGCGGGCCGCGGCATCGCGCATTCCGAGCGCACGCCCGAGCTGCAACGGCGCCAAGGCCAAAGCATGCTCGGCATCCAGAGCTGGATTGCGCTACCGAAGGACAAGGAAGAGATCGCGCCAAATTTCCAGCATTTTGAGGCGTCTCGGTTGCCCGTCGTCAACGATACCGGGCTGTCGGCGCGCGTGATTGCCGGCAGGGCGTTTGGCAAGACCTCGCCGGTCGATATGATCTCAGACTGGTTTTATGTCGAAGTCATGCTGGATGCCGGCAGGTCCGCGCCGCTCGACACCGACCATGAGGAGCGGGCGATCTATCTGGTCGACGGCGAAGTCGAGATCTCCGGCGACCGCTTCGAGGGCCCGAGGCTGCTGGTGTTCCGCCACGGTGACCGTATCACCGTGCGCGCGGTGACGAAGACGCGGATGATGTTTCTCGGCGGCGCGGCGCTCGAAGGACCGCGGCATATCTGGTGGAATTTCGTCTCGTCGTCGAAGGCGCGCATCGAACAGGCGAAGGACGACTGGAAGACGGGGCGCTTCGCGCTGGTGCCCGATGAGACCGAGTTCATTCCGTTGCCGGAGCGATGATGATAATGTCTGACGCGCTAACCTCTCGATGTGTCATGCCCCGCGAAAGCGGGGCATCCAGTACCCTGTGCCGCCAGTTTGTTTCAATGACATGCGACACAGAGTACTGGATCGCCCGGTTGAACCGGGCGATGACAGCCAGAAGCGTTTGAGCCTGACCAAATGAAGCCCGAACGATCCACCGGCTTTTTCGGCGAACTGCTGAACTCGCTGACCGAGCGCGGCCGCGCGCTGCTGCGCGGACGCAATGGCCATGAGCTGCCGAAACTGTCGCGCGCCGAACTGGTCAATCTCGGCGAGACGCTGCTGTCGCGCCGCGGCGAAGTCACCGGCACGGCATTGGCGCAGGCGCTGCTCGACGGCTATGCCGCCGCCGCGCCCGCCGACCGCGTCGCCTTCCTGAACGCACTCGCCGAATCCTTCGGACCCGACCGCGCGCGCGTCGAGCAGGCCATTGAAGCCGTGCAACGCGACGGCTTTGACGGCGAAACCGTGCATCGCCTGCACAATGCCGCGGAGCCGCGACGGCAGGAGTTGGTCCGCCGCCTCAACCAGGCGCCCGGCGGCACCGCGGCCTTGATCCGCATGCGCGAGACGTTGCTCGACAATTTGCGAGACCATCCCCAACTGAAGCCGGTTGACGGCGACTTCGTGCATCTGCTCGCCTCCTGGTTCAATCGGAGCTTTTTGGTGCTGAGACGGATCGACTGGACCACTCCGGCCCACATCCTCGAAAAGATCATCCGCTACGAGGCGGTGCACGAGATCAAGAACTGGGACGACCTGCGCAACCGTCTCGCCTCACCAGACCGCCGCTGCTACGGCTTCTTCCATCCGCAGCTGACCGACGAGCCGCTGATCTTTGTCGAGGTGGCGCTGACCGAAGAGATTCCCGAAGCGATCGCACCGCTGCTCAAGCTCGACCGCACACCGATCCGCGCAGTGGATGCGACCACGGCGGTATTCTACTCGATCTCAAATACCCAGCGCGGGCTTGGCGGCATCTCGTTCGGCAACTTTTTGATCAAGCAGGTGGTCGAGGAGTTGAAGCGTGAGCTGCCAAACCTCGACACTTTCGTCACGCTGTCGCCGGTGCCCGACTTTGCGCGTTGGCTCAATGCCGAGCGCGCGTCGGAGAAATCGCACCTGCTGACACCGGCGATGAAAGACGCGTTGGCGGCGCTGGATCGGCCAGGCTGGCACGAGGATGCCGAGACCGCAGAGTCCGTTCGCACGGTTCTGATCCCGCTGGCGGCGCATTATTTCTTGAAAGCGCGCGACGCCCGCGGCCGGCCGTTCGATTCGGTCGCGCGCTTCCATCTCGGCAATGGCGCGCGGCTGGAGCAGCTCGATTTTCTCGGCGACACGTCCGAGAAGAGCATGCAGCAGGCCTTTGGGCTGATGGTGAACTACCTCTACGATCTCGACGAGATCGAGAGCAATCACGAGGCCTTCGTCGAGAAGGGCACCGTGGCCGCGGCGCCGGCGGTGAAGAAACTGCTGAAGGCCAAGGCCGCAGGTGTGGCGGCGGGGTAAACAGTTGCTGCCTTCATGTCGGCCGACGCGCCATTCCCCTCCCCCTTGTGGGGAGGGGTTAGGGGTGGGGGTCGGAGTGAGGTCGCGAGGCGGTAGTCCCACGATGGACCCCCTCCCCAACCCTACCCCACAAGGGGGGAGGGAGCGCTAGAGTTTCGGCTGGAACAACCCGGCCGACCCGAACATCGCGAGCTTGAGGCTCTCGGCGATGCGTTCGGCCGAGGCGATGACAATTGAAGCTGCTTCGGGTTCGAAAATCTCGCGCGCCGTGGCGCGGAAATATTCAAGCCAGATCGCAAAATCCTCAGCTCGAACTTCCGTCAGTTTGAGATGCACCGGCACCGGCTGGCCGGAGTAGCTGCGCGTCTTCAGCAGCACCGACGACCAGAACTGCTTGATCATGCGCATATGCGCAGTTCGATCTGCCCCGATATGCGCCATGAAGATCGGGCCGAGCCGCGCGTCGGCGAATGCGCGATCGTAGAACTCGTCGACCAGGCGCGAGATCTTGTCTTCGCTGATCGATGGATGCACGGGACGCGCGTCCATGCCAGCGCGAACGGTCAGCTCGGCGCCACTCGATGAATCACGCGATGGCCGAGCAGGGTCGTGCCGCGCCATTCCACCTCAGATCCCCGCCATCATCACGTACTTGATCTCGATATACTCCTCCATACCGTGATGCGAGCCTTCGCGGCCAAGGCCACTTTCCTTGACGCCGCCGAACGGCGCGACTTCGGTCGTGATCAGACCGGTGTTGACGCCGACCATGCCGGACTCCAGTCCCTCCGCCACGCGCCAGACGCGGCCGAGATCGCGGGCGTAGAAATAGGACGCGAGCCCAAACGGCGAGTTGTTGGCGAGCGCAATCACGTCGGCCTCATCCTTGAAGCGGAACACCGGCGCGATCGGCCCAAAGGTTTCCTCACGCGACACCAGCGCATCGGCCGGCACGTTGGCGAGCACGGTCGGCTCGAAGAAGGTACCGCCGAGCGCGTGACGCTTGCCCCCGGTGACGACGACCGCGCCGTGCTTCACCGCATCGTCGATGTGTTTTTCGACCTTGGTCACCGCATCCATGTTGATCAGCGGGCCCTGGGTGACGCCGTCCTGTGTGCCGTCACCGATCTTCATCGCGGCGACCTTGGTGGCGAGCTTCTTCACGAACGCATCGTAGATGCTGTCCTGGGCGTAGATGCGGTTGGCGCAGACGCAGGTCTGGCCCATGTTGCGATATTTCGAGACCATGGCACCCTCGACCGCGGCGTCGAGATCGGCATCGTCGAACACGATGAACGGCGCGTTGCCGCCGAGCTCAAGCCCGAGCTTCTTCACGCCGACCGCCGCCTGCTGAAACAGAATCTTGCCGACCTCGGTCGAGCCCGTAAAACCGACGAAGCGCACGGCGGGATGCTCGCACAGCACCTTGCCGATCGCGGACGAATTGCCGGTGAGAATGTTCAACACGCCCTTCGGGATGCCGGCTCGCTCCGCGAGCACGCCGAGCGCCAGTGCCGACAGCGGCGTTTCGTTGGCGGGCTTCAGTACCACCGTGCAGCCGGCGGCCAGCGCCGGCGACACCTTGCGCGTGATCATCGACGAGGGGAAGTTCCACGGCGTGATCGCACCGCAGACGCCGATCGGCTGCTTGATCGCGAGCAATCGCGCATCGGGGCGCTGCGAGGGAATCGTCTCGCCATAGACGCGCCGCGCTTCCTCGGCGAAGAACTCGACGTAGGCGCCGCTGATGTCGACCTCGCCACGGGCTTCGCTAAGCGGCTTGCCCTGCTCCGAGGTCAGGATCAGCGCGAGGTCCTCGCGGTTGTCGCGGATCAGTTCGAACCAGCGCCGCAGCAGGTTGGAGCGTTCCTTGGCGGTCTTCTTCGCCCAGGCGGGGAATGCGCGCTCGGCGGCTTCGACGGCGGCTGAGGCTTCAGCGGTGGCCAGCCGCGGCACTTTGGCGAGTTCGACACCATTGACCGGGTTGGTCACCGGCGTGACCGGTGTTCCGGTCCAGGCCCCGTCGATCAGGCACTGCTCGCGCAGCAGCGACGGATCCTTGAGCCGGGACGCGAAAGACGGCTGGCGGGTTTCAGCGCGGGCGGCGGATGCGGACGGTGTCATGGCAACACTCCCTGGATTTGTCTTGCTTTGAATCTGGCTATTGGTCGCAGCGGTTCAACGCGCGAGGCTCGTGAAACAGCACGGCGGAACAGGTTTCCGGCGCAAGCTTACGCCTAACCCGGAGGGTGGGCAAAGGCGCGTTCCAAGAGCGTGAATGGAATAGACGGGCGGGCTTAGCGCCGTGCCCACGCGCAATCGTCGTTTTGGAATTGGTGGGCACGGCGCGTTCGCGCCTTTGCCCACCCTACAAGGGTGCGCTCAGGCCGCGCCCCGGAAAAACAGCTCGCGCCGGCCGATCATGCCGGCGGCGGCGGCCTTGGCTTCGGCCTTGGTCGAGGTCGCGCATGTGCGGTACTCGAGATCGGGGACTGCGTTGCCGTCGCTGCGGAAGAACCAGGAGCGGAACGAGGCGCGCGGCTTCGGTGCCAGTCCCGACAGGGTCTGAGCGATGTTCTCCGTGACGCCGAACCGGAACAGCGCGCCTGATGACGCGATGCGGATCTCGTAAATGCCCGGACAGATCGGCGCGACGATGTCGTCGCTGCGATGGGCGCGTGGAAAGCGCCGCCAATCACTCCAACGCGAAATCATTTGCCCCTGCCCTTTACAACAAGCACGCGTTACGCCGACAACCCGTGCTTGCTCGCGAGCTGCTTCAACGACGCCAGCGGCCGCGCGCCGACATGCTGAATGACTTCAGCCGCGGCAAGCGCGCCGAGCTTGCCCGCCCTGGCGAGACCCGAGTCTCGCACCAAGCCGTACAGGAAACCTGCCGCGAACAAATCTCCGGCGCCAGTCGTATCGACGACCTTGTCCACCGGAAATGCCGCCACTTCCACAACCTCGCTCACGGTGGCTGCAATGCAGCCCTTTTCGCTGCGCGTCACCACGCCAAGACCGACGTCCTGCCGCAGCTGCTTCAGCGCCGAATCGAAATCGCTGGTCTCGTAAATCGAATGAAGCTCGGCGGTATTCGCGAACACGATATCGACGGTCTTCGACCGCATCAGCTCGATGAACTCGGCGCGGTAGCGATCGACGCAGAACGCGTCCGACAATGTCAGCGCAACCTTGCGGCCGGCCTCGTGCGCGATCTTCGCCGCCTTCAGGAAGGCATCCTTGGCGTCCTTCGGATCCCACAGATAGCCTTCGAGGTAGGTGATCGAGGAGGCGGCGACCTGGGCCGGATCGATATCGGCGGGCGAGAGATTTTGCGCAGCACCGAGATAGGTGTTCATGGTGCGCTCGCCGTCCGGCGTCACCAGGATGTAGCAGCAGCCGGTGGCCGGGCCGTCGCCTGCGGCTGGCGTGGTAAAAGTGACGTTGGCGGCGCGGATGTCGTGGGTGTACATCGTGCCGATCTGGTCGTTCTTGACCTTGCCGACATAGACGGCGCGGGCGCCGAAATTTGCGATGCCGACGATGGTGTTCGCCGCCGAGCCGCCCGACATTTCGGTGGCCGGCCCCATCGCCGCGTAGATTGTCTTGGCCTGCGCCTCGTCGATCAGCTGCATCGAGCCCTTGGTCATGCTCTGGGCCCTGAGAAAGGCCTCATCGGTCTGCACGAGAATGTCGAAGATGGCGTTGCCGATGGCGAGAACGTCATAAGTGGCTGGCATGAGGCAATGGGTCCGGTGCTGAGACAACTGCAAAACCGCGGCGGGTTATCACGGCAAGGCATTCGCCAGCAAGCGCGAAGCACGTATAAGGCATTAAGCCCCCAGCCCGCTCGTCCCCGCGGACGCGGGGACCCAGTCTTTGCCAAACAGGAGACGACTATTCCTGGATTTCTGGATTCCCGCTTTCGCGGGAATGAGCGGAGCTTGGTGCGAGGCTCTGCCGTACGCCAAATCTCTGCGAGCTAAAATGCTTCGCCAGATCGCCACTGTCTCTGCGGGCACGCTGGCCTCGCGCCTGCTGGGCTTTGTCCGCGATACGCTGATGGCCTCGCTGCTCGGCGCGGGTCCGGCCGCCGACGCCTTCCTGTTCGCGTTCCAGCTTGTGAACGTAGCGCGGCGGCTGCTCAGCGAGGGCGCCTTCAACGCGATGCTGGTGCCGGCTTTCCTGCGTATCCGGCGGAACAGCGGCGAGGACGCAGCTCGACGATTTGCCGGGGCCGTGCTCGGCACAACTGCCGCCGCACTGGTCGGCGCGACCATCGCCTTCGGCCTCGCGATGCCCTATCTCGTGAGCCTGCTGGCGCCGGGATTTGCGCAGCACGACGCATTCGGGTTTGCCGTCACAACGGCGCGGCTGATGCTGCCTTATGTGGCCTTTGTCGGACCGGTCGCTGTCATCATGGCGCTGCTCAACGCCGAGGGACGTGTCGCGCAGAGCGCATTCACGCCGCTGCTGTTCAATTTTTTTCTGATTCTGGTCACGCTCACGCTGCTGATGGTTCAGCCGAGCGACACGGCCAAAGCGGCCATGATTCTTGCAGCCACCGTCGGCGCCGCAGGCCTTGCTCAAGCTTTCGTCCTCGCGTTTCCCGGTGCACGCCTGGCGCAGCCGATCAAGCTTTCGGCGGACGGCAACGTGCTGCAGCTGCTGCGCCGAACCTTGCCCGGCGCGCTGGCACAGAGCGGACCGCAGCTCCTGGTCGTCGCCGGCGCGATCGCCGCGTCGCTGACACCCGGCAGCGTCGCCGCGATCTACTTCGCCAACCGATTGATCGAACTGCCGCTCGGCATCGTCGGCGTCGCCGCAGGCACCGTCGTGTTGACGAAATTGTCCGATAGCGTGACGCGCGCTGCCAATGCGCAGGCGCTGCAGTCACGCGCAGTGGAAAGCGCGCTCGCGCTGGCGCTGCCGGCGGCGGTCGGGCTCGCGGTGCTGGCGCAACCGATCGTGACCCTGCTGTTCCGGCACGGCGCATTCACCGCTGATGACGCCCAGCGCACGGCGCTGGCGCTCGCGATCCTCAGCACCGCCCTGCCCGCCCACGCCCTGACAAAGATCCTCGCGCCAAACTTCTTCGCCCGGGAAAATTTCCGCTTTCCACTGATCGCGATGATCGCGGGTCTCGGCGTTACCGTGGCCGCGGCCCTTGTCTTGCAGCCGCGCTATCTCGAGGCCGGTGTAGCCACCGCGATCGCGCTTGGCGCATGGACATCTGTTGTCGTGCTGATTGTCATGCTGCTGACGCTGAGGCAATTCGCGCTGGCCGAAGGCGGCCTAAGGCGGCTCGCGCTGATCATGGTTGCCGGTCTGATCATGGGCGCCGCGCTCTACGCCGGCCGCGTCGCTTCGGGGGTCGACCACGTCGCGAGCTTCGTGGCGCTGCTCTCCTCAGTGGCGGCGTTGATCGCCGGCGGTCTCGCGCTCTATCTCGGTTTGCTGCAGCTTTTGGGCATTTTCCGCGTTAACGAACTGCTGCGCGCCTTGCGAAAATAACCCAAAAGCTTGCGCGGCAAGGCCCCGCCGTGGCAAAGGACGCGCCACACTCAAGGAACCCGTCATGACCGCCGCACAACTCGTTTTCTCGGGCGTGCAGCCCACCGGCAACCTGCACCTCGGCAATTACCTTGGCGCGATCGTCAACTTCGTGAAAATGCAGGAAACCCATAACTGCATCTATTGCGTGGTCGACCTGCACGCGCTGACGCAGCCATTCGAGGTGTGGGGCGGCCCGAAGGGACTTGCGCGCAACACCCGCGAGGTCACGGCCGCGTTTATCGCAAGCGGCATCGATCCGAAGAAGCACATCGTGTTCAACCAGAGCCAGGTGTATGAGCACGCCGAACTGACTTGGATATTCAATTGCGTGGCGCGGGTCGGCTGGCTGAACCGCATGACCCAGTTCAAAGAGAAGGCGGGCAAGGATCGCGAGAACGCCTCGGTCGGGCTCTACGACTACCCCGTGCTGATGGCCTCGGACATCCTGGTCTACCGGGCGACGCACGTGCCTGTTGGCGACGACCAGAAGCAGCACCTCGAGCTGTCGCGCGACATCGCGCAAAAGTTCAACAACGACTTCGACGAGTTGATCCGCAGCCATGGCTTCAACACCGGTGCGTTCTTCCCGCTGCCGGAGCCAATGATCACCGGGCCGGCGACACGGGTGATGTCGCTGCGCGACGGCACCAAGAAGATGTCGAAGTCCGATCCGTCGGATTATTCCCGCATCAACCTCACGGACGATGCCGATACCATCGCGCAGAAGGTGCGCAAGGCGAAGACCGATCCGGAGCCGTTGCCCTCGGAAGAGAAGGGTCTCGAGAAGCGCCCCGAGGCCGACAACCTGGTCGGCATTTACGCGGCACTCTCAGGCAAGAGCAAAACCGCCGTGCTGCAGGAGTTCGGCGGCGGGCAATTCTCCGGCTTCAAGAACGCGCTGGTCGAGTTGTGCGTCGCAAAGCTCAGCCCCGTTGCCGGCGAGATGAAACGGCTGATGTCCGATCCCGGTCATGTCGACAAGATCCTGATCGAAGGCGCCGACCGGGCGCGCGCCATCGCGGCCGAGACTATGAAGTCGGTCAAGGACATCGTCGGTTTCGTGCACAGCTAGAAGATCGGTTCTCGGCAGTGCCACATTCTTTTGTCACTGTTCCCGGCAGCGCGCTGCTTGTGTGCCGCGGTTCCGCCGTGGCAGCATCGCAGGGGCAAATAAAGTGAGCCTGATCATTTCGGAAAAGCGGTACCCACCCCCGATCGAAGTCGAGGGCGTGCTTTTCCGGATCATGCTCCGAGGCCGGGGCCTTTCATGAGCACGCGACGCCGGAGCTATGAGTCCGGCCACAAGCCGAAATATCTGCTGATCGTGGATGAAACGCCGGAATGCGACCGCGCGGTCTACTATGCGGCGCGACGGGCCAGGCGAAACAACGGCGGCGTGGTGATGTTGCGCGTCATCGAGACCGAGGAGCGCAACCAGCAATGGCTGGGCGTCGCCGACCTCATGCGCGCCGAGGCCCACGAAGCGGCCAACGCCGCATTCGACCAGGCGGCGAGCCGCGCCACCGCGCTCGCCGGCATCACCCCGGAACGTATCATCCGCGAGGGCGATCCGGCCGAGCAGATCCTCGACGTGATCGACAAGGATCCCGACATTGCCGCCTTCGTGCTGGCGGCCTCCCCGGGCGCTGAGGGGCCGGGGCCGGTCGTAACCATGATGGCGGAAAATGCCGGCACCTTCCCGGTTCCGGTGATCCTGGTGCCGGGCGACCTGACAGACGCCGACCTCGACGCCCTGTCGTAGAGCACGATCCGGAAGGGCATCCCCCCGACTTGATCCGGGGCGGGCGCCGGCTTTCCCGGACAAACGTCTTCGTTTGTCCAAAAGATCATGCTCCACCAGGGAGGCAGGGCGGAACTGCTTCCTTGAATGTGCCTTTGCCGGGGTTATCTGCTAGACAGCTCGTATAAACCCCTGACCGCGCCGGCCTTGAACCGGCGATGCGCCGGAGCAAAACAATGTTCATCCAGACCGAAGCCACGCCGAACCCGTCCACGCTCAAATTCCTGCCCGGCAGGGATGTCCTGGGCGAAGGCGGCACCATGGAATTCCGCGATGCCGGCACCGCCGCGCAATCGCCGCTTGCCGAAAAGCTGTTCGGTATCAAGGGCGTCACCGGCGTGTTCTACGGCTCGGACTTCGTTGCGGTGACAAAGGACGCGAGCGACTGGCAGCACCTGAAGCCCGCGATCCTCGGCGCCATCATGGAGCATTACATGTCCGGCGCACCGCTCGTCGCCGGTGAGGCCGACGACGAGGATGAGGCAGAGGAATTCTTCAATGAGGCCGACTCCGAGATCGTCGCAACGATCAAGGATTTGATCGAGACACGGGTGCGGCCCGCGGTCGCCAATGACGGCGGCGACATCACCTTCCGCGGCTTCAAGGACGGCATCGTCTATCTCGACATGCGCGGCGCCTGCTCGGGCTGCCCGTCCTCGACCGCGACTCTGAAGCACGGCATCCAGAACCTGCTGCATCACTTCGTGCCCGAGGTGGTCGAAGTGCAGCCGATGGCCTGACGCCGGTATTTCGAATTGATTTAAGCGGCCGGGCGCGAAGTCCGGCCGCTTTTGCGTTGATGTGATTGTGGATGGATTTGGGCCTATGGTCCCGCTGCGAAAAATGATTCGACGAGCGATGCCGATCTGCATCGTCTCTCTAACAAGAATTGCGCAAGACCAACTGACATAGGGGTTATGGGTCCCGCCTGCGCTGGGACGACAGCAAGATAGATGCTCGTTCTCGCCATCGATACGGCGCTTGCCGCCTGCTCGGCCGCGGTGCTCGACACCGAGCAAGCCACGTTGCTCGCGAGCGAATCGCTTCCCATGCTGCGAGGACATGCCGAAGCGGTGATGCCGTTGATCGCGCGCGTGATGGCCGCCGCCGAGATCAGCTTCCCCTCCCTCGACCGGATCGCAGTGACGACCGGACCCGGCAGCTTCACGGGCTTGCGCGTCGGCATCTCGGCCGCACGCGGGCTTGCCCTCGCCGCGGACAAGCCGGCGATCGGACTGACGACGCTATCGGCTTATGCGGCTCCGATTGTCGCCGAGAGAAGATCGGACCCGATCCTCTCCGCAATCGATGCCCGTCACGACCAGATCTATTTTCAACTTGTGGGCGGCGACGGATCGATGCTGTGGCGGCCGGCGATCGCACCGGTCGACGATGTCTTGCGCGCGAGCAGCGAACACGGGCCATTGCAGCTCGTCGGCAATGCCGCGCAGCTGCTGGCGAGCCGCTGGCCCGCAGCCGCGCCACCCCCGTTTCTGGTGGACGCACAGCCCGCACCTGACATCGCCTGGGTGGCCTGGCTCGGCGCCGCCGCCGATCCGAACAAATCGCCAGCGCGGCCGCTCTACCTCAGGCCGCCCGACGCCAAGCCGCAAACATCCGCCCTGCAGCACGATCCGGCGCCGCCATCATGATGCACTGGCTGAGGCGCCTGTTCAGTTCTCCGGAGCCGGTGGTCGAGGCGGCGCGGCCGCGCGACGCGCGGAAATTGTCGCAGCTGCATGCGGCTTCGTTTCATCGCGGCTGGAGCGAGACCGAATTCGAGCAGTTGCTCGCCGAGCGCAACACGCTGACGCATCGGCTGCGTGCCGGCAGCGAGACCATCGGCTTCATCATTTCACGGCTCGCCGCCGACGAGGCGGAGATTCTGTCTGTTGCGATCGACGACGCATGGCGCGGCCGCGGCCTGTCGCGGCAATTGCTGCAAACCCATCTCGGCCATCTCGCCGGCCACGGCATTCGCACCGTCTTTCTGGAGGTCGAGGAGAACAACCTGCCCGCAGTCAAGCTTTACCAGCGCTACGGATTTCAGCTTGTCGGCCGCCGCGAGCAATATTACCGCGAACCCTCGGGCCAACTTTTAAGCGCGCTCGTCATGCAACGTGACTTGTCCTGAGCCGCGGTCAGTGCGAAAACCGCCTCAACTGAAGGCACTCCGATGGCAGCCCTGAAATCCGTCTCCGCGTCAAACACCGATATCGAGGCACGTTGCGCCGCGGCCGGCATGCGCATGACGGAGCAGCGCCGCATCATCGCGCGCGTGCTGGCGGAATCCTCGGATCACCCCGATGTCGAGGAATTGTTCCGGCGCTGCGTTGCCGTCGACGACAAGATCTCGATCTCGACCGTGTATCGCACGGTAAAACTGTTCGAGGACGCGGGCATCATCGAACGTCATGATTTCCGCGAAGGACGTTCGCGCTATGAGCAGATGCGCGAGACACACCACGATCATCTGATCAACCTGCGCGACGGCAAGGTGATCGAGTTCACTTCCGAGGAAATCGAACGGCTGCAGGCCGAGGTGGCGCGCAAACTCGGCTATAAGCTGGTCGACCACCGGCTCGAGCTCTATTGCGTGCCGCTGGATGACGAGAAGAGCTGATTTACCCGCTCCTGCGTTGAAATAGTTGACATTTTGGTCCCCGCCGGGCGCGGGAAGCGCTGGATTTTCCGGACATTTGCCCCTATTTGAGCCCGGTGGGCGACGTAATCGCCCGCGTCAGCGAAATGCCGATGGACGGGCCGCGCAAACTCCACATCAAGTCTTACGGCTGTCAAATGAATGTCTACGATGCCGAGCGCATGGTGGACAGCCTGGCGCGTGAGAACTTTGTCGAGACCGCTGACGTTGATGACGCCGATGTCGTCGTGCTCAACACCTGCCACATCCGCGAGAAGGCCTCCGAGAAAGTTTTTTCCGAGCTCGGCCGCCTGCGCGAGACGAAGGCGACCGCGGCGCGCGACGGACGCGAGATGAAGATCGTCGTTGCCGGATGCGTGGCGCAGGCCGAGGGTGACGAGATCGTGAGGCGCGCCGACATGGTCGATGTCGTGGTCGGCCCGCAGAGCTATCACCATCTCCCCGAGCTGCTGCGGCGCGCGACCGCGGGGCGACCTGCAATCGAGACCGAGTTTCCGGTCGCGGATAAATTCAACTTTCTCCCGGCGCCGCAGCCCGACGCAATCAAAGCCCGCGGCATCACATCATTTGTCACCGTGCAGGAGGGGTGCGACAAGTTCTGCACCTTCTGCGTCGTGCCTTACACGCGGGGCCAGGAGACATCGCGGCCGGTCAAGGCGATCGCCGACGACGTGCGTCGCCTGACCGACAACGGCGTCCGCGAGATCACGCTGATCGGCCAGAACGTCAACGCCTTCCACGGCGACGGACCGGACGGCAAGGCCTGGCCGCTCGGCAAACTGCTCGCGCATCTCGCTGCGATCCCGGACGTGTTGCGGCTGCGCTATACCACGAGCCACCCGCGCGATGTCGACGACAGCCTGATCGAGGCGCATCGCGACATCGACACGCTGATGCCGTTCGTACACCTGCCGGTGCAGTCGGGTTCGGATCGCATTCTTGCCGCGATGAATCGCAAGCATACGGTCGCCGACTATCGCAAAGTCATCGACCGTCTCCGCGGCACCTGCGAAGATATGGCGTTTTCGTCGGATTTTATCGTTGGTTTTCCCGGCGAAACCGAGGACGACTTTGCCGCGACTCTCGCCCTGGTCGCGCAAATCAGCTACGCTGGCGCCTACTCATTCAAGTACTCGGCACGACCCGGCACGCCGGCCGCCGAGATGACGGAGATGGTTGAACCCGCGGTGATGAACCAACGGCTGGCGCGGCTACAACATTTGATCGATGAACAACAGGCGGCATTCAACCGCAGCTTCATCGGTCGCACCATCGATGTGCTGTTCGAGCGTCCGCGCGAAGAGAACCGGCCAGTTCGTTGGGCGATCTTCGTGGCTGCAGCCGGTCCATGTGATGGCATCGCCTGACATTGTCGGATCGATTCGCGCCGTCGAAGTGACGGGCCTGGAACGCTACAGCCTGTTCGGATCGCTGGTCGAGCCACGCGACCACGGGGCGGCCGCATCAGCCAACTCATCCCAACGCGTCATGCATGGAGCCTGAAACCTTTGGCGAAAAGCACATCGGATTCACCTTCGCTCGCTCCCGGCCGCAAGATCGACGGGCCCACGCCGCCCGAAACCCACATCGAACTGAGCTTCGACGACAACCGCGCGGTCTCGGCGCTGGTCGGACAGTACGGCCAGCATCTCGCCCTGCTGGAGCGGCGGCTCAACGTAACAGCCGATTTGCGCGGCAACCTGATCACGGTCGCCGGCTCGCGAGATGGTGTCGAGGCAGCGCGCCACGTGCTCGAAGGACTTTACGCGCGAGCGGAGCGTGGTGATGAGTTGACTCAGGGTGACGTCGACGGCGCGATCCGCGCCGTGATCGCGCAGGGTTCGCTGTTCGATTTCGATCCAAAGACGGTGCGGTCCTCGTTCGAGGAGATCAACCTGCGCAAGCGTCCCGTGCGGGCGCGCACCGCGGCGCAAGACGCCTACATTCGCGCGCTGAAGCGCCACTCGCTCACTTTCGGCATCGGTCCCGCCGGCACCGGCAAGACCTGGCTTGCCGTTGCTCATGCGGCCCAGCTGTTCGAGCGCAAGGAGGTCGACCGCATCATCCTGTCGCGGCCCGCCGTTGAAGCCGGCGAGCGGCTCGGCTTCCTGCCCGGCGACATGCGCGAGAAG
Source organism: uncultured Alphaproteobacteria bacterium (assembly GCA_963763485.1). Taxonomy (GTDB): domain Bacteria; phylum Pseudomonadota; class Alphaproteobacteria; order Rhizobiales; family Xanthobacteraceae; genus CAWCKS01. Next base: position 740,674 of record CAVXOW010000008.1, read on the forward strand.
GTCGATCCCTATCTGCGGCCGATCTACGACGCACTCTACGACCTGATCGACGCACGCATCGTGGAGCGCGCGCTGCAGACCGGCGAGATCGAGATCGCGCCGCTCGCCTTCATGCGCGGGCGCACGCTGACCAATGCCGTGATCATCCTCGACGAAGCACAGAATACCACCTCGATGCAGATGAAGATGTTTCTCACGCGGCTGGGTGAAAACAGCCGGATGATCGTGACCGGCGATCCGAGCCAGGTCGATCTTCCGAACGGCCAGGTCTCGGGCCTCGCCGAGGCATCGCGACTGCTCGAAAACGTCGACGGCATCGCACAAGTGAGGTTTTCGGCCGAGGACGTCATCCGGCACGAACTTGTGCAGCGAATCGTTGCGGCCTATGAACGGGCCACCCCGCGGCAGGCGCCCGGAAAATCCTGAGAACGCGCAAGGCGACTGCCAAGATCGCTGGCAAGACCACCATCATGCTGACGGCCGACATCGTGATAACCGCCGATTGCTGGCGGGCGGAACCCGGCGCTGAAAACATCGTGCAACGCGCGATCGTGGCGGCGGCGGGAGCTGCGCCCGGATCAGCCGATCCGGCCGAACTCGCCGTCATGCTCACCGACGACGCCGGCATTCGCGCCCTCAACCACGACTGGCGCGGCATCGACAAGCCAACCAACGTGCTGTCGTTTCCGGCGATCGCGCTGCCTGACAGCGGCAGCCAGCCGCGCGCGCTCGGCGACATCGCGATCGCCTACGAGACTGCGCGACACGAGGCGGAGAGCGAAAACAAGCCGTTCGGCCATCACCTGAGCCATCTGGCGGTCCATGGCTTTCTGCACCTGATCGGCTACGATCACGAGACCGATGACGATGCCGAAACCATGGAAGAGCTGGAGCGCCGCATTCTTGCGCGGCTCGGCATCCCCGATCCCTATGCATGAGCACGATCTTGGCAAGCGACCCCGCCCACGCTGACGGCGCGCCGCAAAGCGGCAACCTTCCCGTGCCGGTGCACGAAGGCGAAGTGCTGCGGCCGGCGCATGCGAGCTGGCTCGCGCGCGCGATCCGCACACTGTTCGGCTGGCGCTCGGATTCGCTACGCGCCAACCTCCAGGTGGTGCTCGAAACCAGCTCGCCCGGCGAGACCAGCTTCTCGCCGGTCGAGCGCACCATGCTGCGCAACATCCTTTATTTGCGCGAGCGCAGGATCGCCGACATCATGATCCCGCGTGCCGATATCATCGCGGTGCGCCAGGACATTTCGCTCGGCGAACTGATGAGAGCTGTTCGAATCGGCCGGCCACTCGCGCCTTGTCGTCTACGGCGAAACGCTCGACGAGCCGGAGGGCATGGTCCACATCCGCGACCTCGTCGTGTACATGACGCAACACGCGCACGTCGAGCCGAAGACGACGGCGCGACGGAAGAAGCCGTTGCCCGCGGGACTCGACCTGCGTGCCGTCAATCTGGCGACGACACTCGCCGAGACAAAGATCGTTCGCAAACTGATCTACGTGCCGCCGTCGATGCCGGCGATGGACCTGCTGCAGCAGATGCAGGCGACGCGCATCCATCTTGCGCTCGTGGTGGACGAGTATGGCGGTACCGACGGCCTGGTCTCGATCGAGGACCTGGTCGAGCAGATCGTCGGCGACATCGACGACGAGCACGACAGTGACGAGCCGCCCGATATCGTGCAACAGGCGGACGGTTCATTCATCGCGGATGCGCGGGCCTCGCTCGAGGACGTGACCGCGACGATCGGCGAGGAATTCAACATCGGAGAGGCCGGCGAGGACGTCGACACGCTCGGCGGCTATCTCACCTGGCTCGCCGGACGCCTGCCGTTGCGCGGCGAAGTCATTGCCGGGCCGGACCCGTTCGAGATCGAGGTGCTCGACGCCGATCCGCGCCGCATCAAGCGGGTGCGCGTCAGCCGCCGGCAGGGCGCGCTTGCTTCGAAGAGCCGCGAACCGCGCGAGCGCGGCTCAGCCAGCACTCCGGCGCCCGGCGAAACCAAGGCAACGGGCGGTCAACAAAAGCCCGACGACGACGGCTGGCCACTCGTGATCGGTGCGCGCGTCGTCCACGGAATCGTTCTGGCCTGGGGCTGGCGCCGCGCGCTGATCGCCTTTGCGGCCGGCGCGATATCCGTGCTTGCGCTGTCGCCGTTCAACGCCTGGCCGGTGCTGTTTCTGACGTTTCCGGTTGTGGTGTTCCTGGTCGATGGCGCCGGTGGCGGACGAGCCGGGGTGTTCCGGCCGCAGCGTTGAGCGGCTGGTGCTTCGGCTTCGGCTACTTCCTCGCCGGGCTCTACTGGATCGGTTACGCGTTCCTGGTCGATGCGCCGACATTCGGCTGGCTGCTGCCGATCGCGGTGGCCGGACTCCCCGCGGGACTGGCATTGTTCTTTGCCGCGGGATTTGCGCTGGCGCGTGTCATGTGGCGCGCCGACAGCCGCCGCGTTCTGAGCCTCGCAGCCGCACTCACGATCACCGAATGGCTGCGCGGCCACATCCTCACCGGCTTTCCCTGGAACGCAGTCGGCTATGCGCTGACCACGCCGAATGCGCTGGCGCAAAGCGCTGCGTGGATCGGTCTCTGGGGCCTCACGTTCATCGCCATTGCAGTTTTCGCGAGCCCTGCAACCCTGTTCGACGACCGAAGCATCGTTCGCCGACCGTGGCTGCCTCTGACGCTCGCGATCGTCGTGCTCATCGCCATGGGAGGTTACGGTGCCTTCCGCCTGCAGCGTCAGCCGACACTCTTTGTCGACAACGTGCGCTTGCGCATCATGCAGCCGAACCTGCCGCAGGATGTGAAGTTCAACTACGCCGCCAAGAACGAAGTCATGCGGAAATACCTGGCGTTGTCCGATCGCGCGGCTGGACCGCAGGCCTCCGGCGTTCGCGACGTGTCGCTGTTGATCTGGCCCGAGTCGGCGTTTCCATTCTTCCTGACGCGCGAGCCGGATGCGCTCGCGCAGATCGCAAACCTGTTGCCGAGCGGGACGCTGTTGATCACCGGCGGCGTGCGGCCGCCCGATGCGGCACCGCCCGGCGTGCCGATCACGCGCGCCTACAATTCGATCTACGTGATCGATCATACCGGCACGATACAGTCGGCTTACGACAAGCTGCACCTCGTGCCGTTCGGCGAGTACCTGCCGTTTCAATCGACACTCGAGAGTTTTGGCTTGAGCCAGCTCACCAAAATGCGCGGCGGCTTTATCGCCGGTAACCGGCGGCGGCCAATTGTTCTGCCGAACGCGCCGAAGGTGCTGCCTCTGATCTGCTACGAGGTGATTTTCCCCGGGGATATCACCAAGGGCGAAGAGCGCCCCGGCTGGATCGTCAACGTCACCAATGATGGCTGGTTCGGCATCTCGACAGGACCGTTCCAACATTTGCAACAAGCGCGCCTGCGCGCGATCGAAGAAGGTTTGCCGATTGTCCGCGCCGCCAACACAGGGATTTCGGCGGTGATCGATCCGCTCGGTCGTGTCGTTACAAGGCTTGGCCTTGGCGTCGAAGGCGTACTTGATTCGGGACTTCCGGTTGCAGCACCTCCTACCTTCTATTCAAGGTATGGCGATTTGCCCGTTGCGGTGCTGATAGCGCTCGCAATTGTTGTCGCGCTCACACGCCGGCGAACCCGATCAGTGTAATTCGACACAAATAGAACGATGCACGTCCTCACCGCGCGGGGCGCTGCAGAGGACTGGCGTCCGCCCTGCGGAATTTGGAACTCGTTTGACCGCGCGCGCCAAAATTGCATAGTGGCGTGCAGCTTTTGCAGGTCCGATAGCGCGTTGCGATGACGGGAGAATGTGATGGCGAGCAAGACGCCTGATCCCATCGACAAGTATGTCGGCAGCCGGATTCGCATGCGCCGAATCATGCTTGGGATGAGTCAGGAAAAACTTGGCGACGCGCTTGGCTTGACCTTCCAGCAAATCCAGAAATACGAGAAGGGCACCAACCGGGTCGGCGCGAGCCGACTGCAGCAGATATCCGATGTGCTGCAGGTCCACGTCTCCTTCATGTTCGAAGGCGCGCCCGGCGGCACTGCCGGCGGCGGCATGGGTGAGGCGGCCTCGCCCGCCTATGTGTCCGACTTTCTCGCCACCTCCGACGGACTGGCGCTGACCAAGGCTTTCACGCGGCTGAAAGACGCCAAGCTCCGCCGCAGCATCGTCGACCTCGTCGAGCAGATCGCGGCTCGGGAAGACCGGCACTAGAGCGCATCCCTGCCGGGGACGCGCACCAATTCATTTGACGAAATCGCAGTCCGTTGCCATGTCCCGCGACATGTCCGCGCCGGATCAAAGTCAGCAACATCGCCAGACATCGTTCTTCGGGCGACGCAAGGGGCACAAGCTGCGGGCGCATCAGGCCGAGCTTGTCGATCGGCTCCTGCCAAAGCTCGCGATCGATATTGCTGAACCCGCGCCGCAACCGCTGGCCGAGCTGTTTGGGGCCAAGGTCGACAGCATACGGCTCGAAATCGGATTCGGCGGCGGTGAGCATTTGCTTGCCGAGGCGCGCGCCTATCCCGGGACAGGCTTCATCGGATGCGAACCCTATCTCAACGGCCTCGCCAAGATCCTGGCACGGTTCGAGGCCGAGCCTGCCGGCAATCTCAGGCTGTTCGCAGGCGACGCCGCCGAGCTGCTGGCCTGGCTGCCGGCCGCGTCACTTCAGCGCATCGACCTGATTCACCCCGATCCCTGGCCGAAGCGTCGGCACTGGAAGCGCCGTTTCGTGCAACAGGCGACGATCGCGGCGATGGCGCGCGTCTTGAGGCCGGGCGGCGAATTCCGCTTCGTCAGCGATATCGACGACTACGCCGCCTGGACGCTCGACCTGCTGCAACACTCGGCGGATTTTGCCTGGATCGCGGAGCGCGCCGACGACTGGCGCAAACCCTGGCCCGGGTTCACCCACACACGCTACGGCGCCAAAGCGGTGCGGGAGGGGCGGGCTGCGACCTACCTCATCTTTCGCAAGCCCTGAGCGGATCTTTGCGCATGTTCTCTTTGGAAAACCGGTGGCCACGCCCGGGCCGAGCCCGCGTCATGCTTTTCCGGCACAAGCACGCCGGATTACTCCGGCGGCCGTCCCTTCCAGAATTTCATCACGCGTTGCGCGGTAGCCGGCGCCAGCCGCTCGAAATTGGCGCGGGCTAAATCAAGATCCGTCGCCGACGAAATACGCGCCTCCGGCGAGCGCAGCGCCAGCAGCGCGCGCACCGTCGGCCAGTCGAGACCGAGCGCCTTGCCAAGCACGAGAATGGAATCGCGCCGCTCGCCGCTCACGATCTTGTCGATGGCGGAAACGGGAATCGCCGAGATTGCCGACAGCACGGCGACGGTCTCTTCATATTTTCGGGTCCTTGCGAATTCGAGCAGCGCTTCCTTGTTCAGGCGGCCGGCGCGATGCAATTCGACGATCTCGCGCTGCGCCGGAGCGAAATCTGCGCCGTGAGGTCTCCGCAGGCGCGCTACCGGAGATAGCGATCATGGTCTTGGCGATCGACGCCTTGCGCAGCGGCGTTGCCGCTTCGAACAGGCGCCGGCGCACCAGATCGACCGAACCTTCCAGCAGTTCGCGCAACATCTCGTCCGACATGTCCTGCCGCTTGCCCATGGCAATCGCCAGCATGCCATCGCCTTCGGCGCGCTTGATCAGCTTCGAGTAGCTCTGGTTTGACAGATGTGCGCCGTCGTTAGCGGCAAGGCTGCGGATGACCTCGCGCTCACCGCGGCGCACCAGCACGTCGGTAACCGGAACGCCGAGCGTCGGTTCGTTCGGAAATCGCGAGCAGATGCGGCTTGCCCCATGGCGCGCGCGATCTCGACCAGAGTCGGTTCATCGACCAGCGGCGAGAGCGCGAAGCAACGGGCCGGCAACACGCACGTCCGCGTCGCGGACGAGCTGACCGACAAGGGTCGGCGGCGCATTGGCGATTGAGATGCGATGCGGGCCGCAAGATCGGCACGTGTCGCGTTTTCGGTCGCCGGCGCCAACGCCGACAATACGATGTCGAACACCTCGACGTGCTGTGACTTGAAGGTGGGCGCGCCTTCGACGAACAGCTCCGCAAGCTGCCGCACAGCCTTGGCGCGCCGGCGCGGATCGCCGTTTCGAACCAGGTCATCGAGTTCCGTGATGGCTGAGGGGGCGGACACTTCGGCCCTGGCATCCGAACCGTATGGCCTCGAAAACTAGGGCCGGCAGATGAAGGAACCGTTGCCCGGAATCGCCCCGGCGGGTCCATCGGCCCCTTGCCGGAAATAGCGGAAATCGCTATATTTCGCTCTGCTTATGGTTTCTCATAACGGTCAGGTGATCTGATCGCCTATTGAGAGTGGGCCCCCCGGGACCCGCTCTTTTTTATTACCCGAGGCAGCCGGGAAACCCGAAGCAGTAGCGGAAGCAACTTTAAGCGACTTCATGACCGAACCGACAGCGGCCGACCTTTTGCGCGAACCCAGACTCATCGTTGAGCCGGGGTTGGCTGCGCGTGTCAGCGCGGTCGCGGAACCCGTCCTGCAGGGCATGGGCTACCGGCTGGTGCGGATCAAGATATCCGGAGAAGCCGGCACCACCGTGCAGGTGATGGCGGAGCGGCCGGACGGCACCATGAACATCGACGATTGTGAGGCGGTCGTCGCGCGCGCTGTCGCCCGTGCTCGACGTCGCCGATCCGATCGACCGCGCTTATCGGCTGGAAATTTCTTCGCCGGGCATCGATCGGCCGCTGGTGCGGCGTTCGGACTTCGAGCGCCACCTCGGCCATGTCGCAAAGATCGAAATGGCTGTCGCCGAACATGGCCGCAAGCGCTTCCGCGGCGCGCTGATCGCGGTCGAGGGCGGCGCGTTGCGGCTGCGCCGCGACGACGCGAAAGCCAGACGAGCCGGCCGACGTGTTGCTCGCGATCGATCGCATCGGCGAAGCGCGCCTGGTGCTGACCGATGCGCTGATCGCCGAGTCGCTGAAGCGCGGCAAGGCCGCCGAACGCGAGATACGGCAGAACCTCGGGCTTGAAGCACCATCGCCGAACTATCGCGTACCGAAGACGAACCCCAAGCAGCAAATCCAAAGTCGGGGCGGACCAAGGAACAACGCCTTGCCGCCCGGTCAATTCACCGAAGTCACCACGAAGGAGACTGAACCAATGGCCGCTGTCAGCGCCAATAAACTCGAACTCTTGCAGATCGCCGACGCCGTCGCGCGCGAAAAGTCGATCGACCGCGGCATCGTGATCGCGGCGATGGAAGACGCGATCGCGAAAGCTGCGCGCGCCCGCTACGGCGCGGAGACCGACGTGCACGCCGAGATCGATACCAAGAAGGGCGAGTTGCGCCTGTCGCGTCACATGCTGGTGGTCGATCAGGTCGAGAACCCGTCAAACCAGATCTCGCTCGAGGCCGCGCGCCGGCTCAATCCGCGGGCGCTGGTCGGAGACACCATCGCTGATGCGCTGCCGCCGCTGGAATACGGCCGCATCGCCGCGCAATCGGCAAAGCAGGTGATCGTGCAAAAGGTGCGCGAAGCCGAACGCGATCGCCAGTATCAGGAATTCAAGGACCGCATCGGCGACATCGTCAACGGCGTGGTCAAGCGCGTCGAATATGGCAGCGTGATCGTCGACCTCGGCCGCGGCGAAGCGATCATCCGCCGCGACGAGATGCTGCCGCGCGAAGTGTTCCGCAACGGCGACCGCGTCCGCGCCTTCATCTTCGACGTCCGCCGCGAGACTCGTGGGCCGCAGATTTTCCTGTCGCGCACCCACCCGCAGTTCATGGCAAAGCTGTTCGCGCAGGAGGTTCCGGAGATCTACGACGGCATCGTCGAGATCAAGGCGGTCGCCCGCGACCCCGGCTCGCGCGCCAAAATCGGCGTGATCTCGCGCGACTCCTCGGTCGACCCGGTCGGCGCCTGCGTCGGCATGCGCGGCTCGCGCGTGCAGGCCGTGGTCAACGAGCTGCAGGGCGAGAAGATCGACATCATTCCGTGGTCCCCCGATATCGCGACCTTCGTCGTCAACGCGCTGGCGCCGGCGGAAGTCGCCAAGGTCGTGCTCGACGAAGACCGCGAGCGTATTGAAGTCGTGGTGCCCGATAGCCAGTTGTCGCTTGCGATCGGCCGCCGCGGCCAGAACGTGCGACTGGCGTCGCAGCTGACCGGCTGGGACATCGACATCCTCACCGAGCAGGAAGAATCGGAGCGGCGCCAGGCCGACTTCGAGAAATCGACCCGGCTGTTCATGGAAGCGTTGAACGTCGACGAGGTGGTCGGCCAACTGCTCGCCTCGGAAGGTTTTTCGACGGTCGACGAGCTCGTGATGGTCGATACCCGCGACCTCGCCGGCATCGAAGGTTTCGACGAGGAGACCGCGACCGAACTGCAGGCCCGCGCGCAGCAGTACCTCGACGAGCAGGAAGCCGAGCTCGAGACCAAGCGTCGGGAACTCGGCGTCGAGGACGCGGTGAAGGATGTTCCGGGCGTCACCTCGAAGATGCTCGTGAAATTCGGCGAGAACGGCGTCAAGACGGTCGAGGACCTCGCGGGCTGCGCCACCGACGACCTGGTCGGCTGGACCGAACGCAAGGACGGCAAGTCGCAGCGGCAGCCGGGCATTCTCGACGGCATGGAGGTGTCGCGCGAGGACGCCGAGCAGTTGATCATGCAGGCCCGCCTTGCGGCGGGCTGGATCACCGAGGCCGATCTGGCAAAGCCGGAGCCGGCCGAGGCAGTGGACGAAGCCGAGGCGGCCGACCCCGCCTGATGTCTGCGGCCGAGACCTTCGACCGCGATGGAACGAGTAGACGATGCTGGCAACCCTGGACGGCCACGACCTCGACGACGGCCCCCGGACCACAAGGTCCGGGACGGCGCGGATGTGCGCGGTCACGCGTCAGGTGCGGCCGACCGATGAACTGATCCGGTTCGTGCTTGACGGCAACAGCCGGGTCATTCCCGACGTCAAGAGGAAGCTGCCAGGGCGAGGTTTATGGGTCTCGGCCTCGCGCAGGGCGGTTGCCACCGCGGTTAAGCGCCAGGTCTTCGCCAAGGGTTTCCGCAAACCAGTCAAGGACTCGGAAACCCTGGTCTACCGAGATCGAAGGGCTGCTTGTCCGTAGCGCGATCGAAGCGCTGGCGATTGCGGCCAAGGCGGGGCAGGTGGTCTCCGGCTTCGCCAAGGTCGATGCATCCCTCAGGGCTGGCGAGGCCAAAGCCCTGATCCACGCGCGGGATGGGGCGGCGGACGGGATCCGCAAGCTGGACAACCTCGCGGCCGCAGCATCGGCCGGCGGGGAGGCGGAAATCGCGGCAAAAATGCCGATTATTAATGCGCTGAGCTCGGCGGAATTGGATTTGGCACTCGGTCGGTCAAATGTGATACATGCTGCCCTGCTCGCGGGCCCGGCGGGCAAAACCTTCCTGTCGCGAATTGTGCGCCTCGTCCGTTTCCGGACGAGCGAAGGCGACGAGACGGAAAACGAAAATTCAGGTACGACAGCGCGCGCGAGCGCGCTCTGACAAACTAGGACGAGTGAATGGCTGAAACGAAAAATCCTGGCGACAAACTGTCCGTCAGCCCGACCAAGACGCTCACGCTGAAGCGCGGGGGCGGCGTCGAGCAGGGCGTGGTGCGCCAGAGTTTCAGCCACGGCCGCACCAAGCAGGTCGTCGTTGAGAAGAAGCCGAAGCGCCGCTTGCCGGGAGAAGGTGGGCCGCAGGAGGTTCGGGCTGCGGAAGCGCCGGCTCCGAAGATCGCAACCGCCCCGCGCGCGCCGGCCGCCGCGGCTCCCGCGGCACCGGCCGCACGTCAGGCACCGCCGCCCCCTCCGCGCAACACCGGCGGCGTGCTGCTGCGGACCCTGACCGAAGAGGAGCGTAACGCGCGCGCAACCGCGCTTGCCAACTCGCGCGTCCGCGACCTCGAAGAACGAAAGATCGCCGAGGAAGAGGCGGCGCGCCGCGCCAGCCGCGACGCGATCGAACACGCCGAGCGCGAAGCCGCCGAAGCACGCAAGAAGGCCGAAGAAGACCGCCGCCGCCACGAGGACGAAGCCAAGAAGAAGGCCGAGCTCGAAGCCAAGAAGCGCTTCGGCACCGAGGAGACGCGCACGGCGCGCACCACGCCCGCGGCGCCACGCCCTGCGGTCGCAGTCACCGAGCCCGATGATGACGACGGTCCACGTCAGGTGCGCCGCGGCCCCGGCGGCGCAGCCCGCCCCGCGACGCCCCCCAAAGTGGCGACGACCCGCCCGACGGCGGAGAAGCGGCGCGGCCGCCTGACGCTGGTCACCGCGCTGACCGCCGACGAAGTGCGCGAGCGCTCGATCGCTTCGTTCCGCCGCCGCACCCAGCGCCTGAAAGGCCATCACAGCGACGAGCCGAAGGAAAAACTGATCCGCGAGGTGACGATTCCGGAAGCGATCACGATTCAGGAGCTCGCCAACCGCATGGCGGAGCGCGCTGTCGACGTGATCCGTCTGCTGATGAAGCAGGGCCAGATGGTGAAGATCACCGACACGATCGACGCCGACACCGCCCAGCTGGTCGCCGAGGAAATGGGCCATAGCGTCAAGCGGGTCGCCGAGTTCGACGTCGAGGAAGGCTTGTTCGACGTCGCCGACGATCATGCTTCCGACACGGTTCGGCGCTCGCCCGTCGTCACCGTGATGGGCCATGTCGATCACGGCAAGACCTCGCTGCTCGACGCGATCCGCTCGGCCAACGTCGTCTCGGGCGAAGCCGGCGGCATCACCCAGCACATCGGCGCCTACCAGGTCACGTCGCCCCAGGGCGGCAAGATCACCTTCATCGATACGCCGGGCCACGCTGCATTCACCGCGATGCGCGCCCGCGGCGCCAAGGTCACTGACATCGTCGTGCTCGTCGTCGCAGCCGACGACGGCGTGATGCCGCAAACGGTCGAGGCCATCAACCACGCCAAGGCGGCGAAGGTGCCGATGATCGTTGCGATCAACAAGATCGACAGGCCGGAGGCGAACCCGCAGCGCGTTCGCACCGAACTGTTGCAGCACGAGGTGCAGGTCGAATCGCTGGGCGGCGACGTCGTCGACGTCGAAGTGTCGGCCAAGAACAAGACCAATCTCGACAAGCTGCTCGAGATGATCTCGCTGCAGGCCGAAATTCTCGACTTGAAGACCAACCCGGACCGCCCGGCCGAAGGCACCGTGATCGAGGCGAAGCTCGATCGCGGCCGCGGACCGGTCGCGACCGTGCTGGTTCAACGCGGCACGCTGCGTACCGGCGATATCGTCGTCGCCGGCGCCGAGATGGGCCGCGTTCGCGCGCTGATCTCCGACCTCGGCGACGCCGTCGATTTCGCCGGTCCGTCGGTCCCGGTCGAGGTGCTCGGCTTCAACGGCACGCCGGAAGCCGGCGACCGCCTCGCGGTCGTCGAGAGCGAAGCGCGGGCACGGCAGGTCACCGACTATCGTGCGCGACAGAAGCGCGAGAAGCAGGCGGCGCGCGCGACCGGCATGCGCGGCTCGCTCGAGCAGATGATGTCGCAGCTGAAGACCTCGGGCCGCAAGGAGTTCCCGCTGGTAATCAAGGCCGACGTGCAGGGATCGCTGGAAGCGATCCTCGGATCGCTGGAGAAGCTCGGCACCGAGGAAGTCGCGGCGCGCGTGCTGCATGCCGGCGTCGGCGGCATTTCGGAATCGGACGTCACGCTTGCGGCAGGCTTCAATGCCGCGATCATCGGCTTCAACGTCCGCGCGCACAAGGAAGCCGCCGACGTCGCCAAGCGCGACGGCATCGAGATCCGCTACTACAACATCATCTACGACCTCGTCGACGACGTGAAGAAGGCGATGTCCGGCCTGCTCGCGCCGACCTTGCGCGAGACCATGCTCGGCAATGCCCAGATCCTGGAGATCTTCAATATCTCCAAGGTCGGCAAGATCGCCGGCTGCCGGGTCACCGACGGCACCGTGGAGCGCGGCGCCAATGTCCGCCTGATCCGCGACAACGTCGTCATCCACGAAGGCAAGCTGTCGCAGCTGAAGCGCTTCAAGGACGATGCCAAGGAAGTCACCGCCGGACAGGAGTGCGGCATGGCGTTCGAGAACTACCAGGACATGCGTCCCGGTGACGTGATCGAATGCTATCGCGTGGAGACGATCCAGCGCTCGCTGTGAGTCCAAGCCTCACATTGAACGCTGGAGTTCAAGGACGTCATGGCCGGGCTTGTCCCGGCCATCCACGTCTAACCTCTTTAGGAAGTTAAACGTGGATGCCCGGCACAAGGCCGGGCATGACAAAGTTCCGACCAGGATTCAATCAATGCCCCGTCACCATCAGCGCGAAGGTTCCGGTGGCTCGCAACGGCAGTTGCGGGTCGGGGAACTCGTGCGTCATGCGCTCGCCGACATCCTCGGCCGCGGCGACGTCCATGACCCGATACTCGAGGGCCATCTCATCACGGTTCCCGAAGTGCAGATGACCGCCGACCTTCGGCTCGCCACAATCTACGTGCTGCCACTCGGCGGCCGCGATGTGAACGAGGTGATCACCGCGCTCGATCGCAACAAGAAGTTTCTCAGAGGCGAAATCGCACGACGTGTGAATTTAAAATTTGCACCGGATATTCGGTTCCGCGTTGACGAACGGTTCGACGAGGCAGAACGGATCGAGAAGTTATTGCGAACACCTTCCGTGCAGCGCGACCTCACGCACAAGAGCGACGACGAGGCGCAAGAATGAATTCACCAACCAACTCGGTCGTCGAAAAATCCGCGGAACAAAAGCCCAAGCAGTTTCGCCGCGACAAGCGCGACGTGCACGGCTGGATCGTGCTCGACAAGCCCGTCGGCATGACGTCGACGCACGCGGTGGCAGTGGTCAAACGCCTGTTCTCGGCGAAGCGCGCCGGCCACGCCGGCACGCTCGATCCGCTGGCATCGGGCGGACTTCCGGTCGCGCTCGGCGAAGCCACCAAGACGGTTCCGTTCGTGATGGACGGGCGCAAGCGTTACCGCTTCACAGTGCGCTGGGGCGAGGAACGCGACACCGACGATTCGGAAGGCCGTGTCGTTGCAACGAGCGATGTTCGACCGACGGCAGAGGCGATCGCTGCGCTGCTGCCGCAATTTACCGGTCCGATCGAGCAGGTTCCGCCGCGCTTTTCAGCGATCAAGATCCAGGGCGAGCGGGCCTACGACCTGGCGCGCGATGGCGAGGCCGTCGAGCTGAAGCCGCGCCCGGTCGAGATCTTTGAATTAACCTTGGTTAACCAGCAGGATAGCGATCATTCGGTATTCGAGGCCGAATGCGGCAAGGGAACCTATGTGCGCTCGCTGGCCCGCGATATCGGCCGCCTGCTCGACTGTTTCGGCCACGTCAGCGCCCTCCGCCGCACGCGGTGCGGCCCGTTTGACGAGCGGGACATGATTCCGCTGGAACAATTGGAGGCATTGTGTAATAGAGCCGCGTCTGGCGAGGGAAGCCTCGCCGACGCGCTTTTGCCCGTTGAGACCGCGCTGGACGACATCCCGGCACTGGCCGTCACTCGGGCTGATGCGGCAAGGCTCCACAGGGGCCAGGCCGTCTTGTTGCGCGGAAGGGATGCGCCCAACACCAGCGGCACAGTCTATGTCACCGTCGGTGGCCGCCTTTTGGCCCTCGCCGAAATCGGCAATGGCGAATTGATCCCCAAGCGTGTGTTCAACCTGACCGGGCTGGTCGCCAGCCCGCTACGAGATGAAGGTGTTTGACGATGTCGATTACCGCAGAACGCAAAGCGGAAGTCATCAAGTCCAGTGCGACCAAGGCCGGTGATACCGGCTCGCCCGAGGTGCAGGTCGCGATCCTCTCCGAACGGATCAACAACCTCACCGAGCACTTCAAGACCCACGTGAAGGACAACCATTCGCGTCGCGGCCTGCTGAAGCTCGTGTCCACCCGCCGGTCGCTTCTCGATTACCTGAAGAAGATCGACGAGCAACGTTACAAGGCTCTGATTGAGCGGCTCAACATCCGCCGCTGATCGTTCGAATGCGCGCGAGGTTCGTTCGCGCGCATTTTTGCAGGTGCATGTCGCATCTGCGGTTCGCGTCCAGCGGCAATACGGCCATTGGGCGATGACGGGCATGAAGCCCGGAGCGGATCCAGTTGAGATCCGCAACTTCGAAAGGACGAAAGCCATGGCAGGATCGCCGGGCGCTGACCAAGCAGGACACCCAGGTCCGCGTCAGCGTCTCGCCGTCTTGCGCATGGTTTTCGTGACCTTTCGTCAACCGATGAAAGAAAGACGAGAATGTTCGATATTCACTCCGTGGAGTTGGATTGGGGCGGACGTCCCCTAAAGCTGGAAACCGGAAAGATCGCGCGCCAGGCCGATGGCGCCGTATTGGCGACCTACGGCGAGACCGTGGTGCTCGCAACCGTGGTTGCGGCAAAGACGCCGCGCGAAGGCGTCGACTTCCTGCCGCTGACGGTCGACTACCAGGAAAAGACCTACGCGGCGGGCCGCATCCCTGGCGGCTACTTCAAGCGCGAGGGACGTCCGACCGAGAAGGAAACGCTGGTTTCCCGCCTGATCGATCGCCCGATCCGTCCGCTGTTCGCGGACGGCTGGCGCAATGAGACCCAGGTGATCATCACCGTGCTCTCGCACGACATGGAGAACGATCCCGACGTCCTTGCGATGGTCGCCACCTCCGCTGCGTTGACGCTGTCGGGCGTGCCCTTCATGGGACCGATCGGCGCCGCCCGCGTCGGCTTCATCAACAACGAGTATGTGCTCAACCCGGTGCTCGATGAGATGGCCGAGACCGGCCTTGATCTCGTCGTCGCCGGCACTGCCGACGCCGTGTTGATGGTCGAGTCCGAGGCCAAGGAGTTGCCCGAGGACGTGATGCTCGGCGCGGTGATGTTCGGTCATCGCCACTTCCAGCCGGTGATCGAGGCGATCATCAAACTCGCCGAGAAAGCAGCGAAGGAGCCGCGCGACCTCAAGACCATCGACAATGCCGCACTTGAAAAGGAAATGCTTGGCATCGCCGAGCAGCCCTTGCGCGCGGCCTATGCGATTGCGGTCAAGCAGGAGCGCTATGCTGCGGTCGACGCGGTCAAGGCAAAGGTCATGGCCCACTACTTCCCCGAGGGCCAGGAGCCGAAGTACGACAAGCTCCGTGTCGCCGACGTATTCAAGGAGATCGAGGCCAAGATCGTTCGCTGGAACATCCTCGACACCGGAAAGCGCATTGACGGTCGCGACGTCAAGACGGTGCGGCCGATCCTGGCCGAAGTCGGCGTGCTGCCGCGCGCCCACGGCTCGGCGCTGTTCACCCGCGGCGAAACCCAGGGCCTCGTGGTGGCAACGCTGGGCACCGGCGAAGACGAGCAATATGTCGACGCCCTGTCGGGAACGTACAAAGAGACGTTCATGCTGCACTACAACTTCCCGCCCTACTCGGTCGGTGAAACCGGGCGTCTCGGCGGCCCGAGGCGGCGCGACATCGGCCACGGCAAGCTCGCCTGGCGGGCGATCCACCCGGTGATGCCGCCCCATCACGACTTCCCCTACACCATCCGCGTCGTCTCGGAGATCACCGAGTCGAACGGCTCGTCCTCGATGGCGACGGTCTGCGGCTCGTCACTGGCGTTGATGGATGCCGGTGTGCCGTTGAAGCGGCCGACGGCCGGCATTGCGATGGGCTTGATCCTGGAAGGCAGCCGCTTCGCGGTGCTGTCCGACATCCTCGGCGATGAAGATCATCTCGGCGACATGGATTTCAAGGTCGCCGGCACCGATCACGGCATCACGTCGCTGCAGATGGACATCAAGATCGCCGGCATCACCGAAGAGATCATGCGGGTTGCGCTTGGTCAGGCCAAGGACGGCCGCTTGCACATCCTTGGTGAAATGTCCAAGGCGCTGACCGCGGCACGTGCCGAGCTTGGCGAGTACGCGCCGCGCATCGAGACCTTCAAGATCCCGACCGACAAGATCCGCGAAGTGATCGGCACCGGCGGCAAAGTAATCCGCGAGATCGTCGAGAAGACCGGCGCCAAGATCAACATCGAGGACGACGGCACGGTGAAGGTCGCCTCCGCCGACGGCGAGGCGATGAAGGCCGCGATCAACTGGATCAAGTCGATCGCCTCCGACCCCGAGGTCGGCCATATCTACGAAGGCACCGTCGTCAAGGTGATGGAGTTCGGCGCCTTCGTGAATTTCTTCGGCTCCAAGGACGGTCTCGTTCACATCAGTCAGCTTGCGGCAAACCGCGTGCAGAAGACCTCCGACGTCGTCAAGGAAGGCGACAAGGTCAAGGTCAAGCTGCTCGGCTTCGACGATCGCGGCAAGGTGCGGCTGTCGATGAAAGTGGTCGACCAGGCGACCGGCGAGGACCTCGAGGCCAAGCAGAAGGCCGAGCGGCCGGAACAGATCCGCGAGGTTGCCGGCGAGTAAGCTGGGGCCTTTCGACAAGACAACGAAACAGAAGGGCGGCCGATTGGCCGCCCTTCTTTATTGCACCATCATCGGTGGATTATTTGGCATAGAGTCCCTTGCCGATCAGGCCGCCGACGACGCCGCCGACGATCGGCGCGACCCAGAACAGCCACAGGCATTGCAACGCGTCGCCGCCCGCGAAAATTGCGGTCGCGGTCGAGCGCGCCGGGTTGACCGAAGCGTTGGACACCGGGATCGCAACAAGATGAATGGTCACGAGGGTGAGCCCGATCGCAATCGGCGCAAAGCCTGGCGGTGCGCGCTCGGAGGTGACGCCGGTGATCACGATCAGGAACAGCGCGGTCATCACGAACTCGATCAGGCCAACGTCGAACAGCGGAAATCCGGCACCGCCATAGGTGTTCGACGCCGCTAGGAACGTATTCCATTTTCCGGCCGCTGGCGCACCTTGCAGGATCACATAGAACACCGCAGCAGCCGCTGCGCCTCCGACCACCTGCGCGATGATGTAGGGGATCGCCTTGCCGGCCGGGCAGCGGCCTGCCGCGACCAAGCCGCACGTGACGGCCGGATTGAAGTGGCCGCCGGAGATCGAGCCGACGGCATAAGCCATCGCCAGCACGGCGGCACCGATCGACAGCGCGACCGCAATGAAGCCGACGCTCGGTGCGGAAAACAGCGCCGCTCCGCAAACCGACGTGACCAGCATGAATGTGCCGATAAATTCTGCCCCTAGTTCCTTGCCCATATGCGCCCTCCTTCAGTCCCGGTGTTTTGCAGTTAGGGCAGCGATCATGGCACCAACTGCGCCCCCGTGACAACGTCGCCTGCGAGCAGTTCACAGCGGAACGATGCTTCGATATTGCAATGCGTCGCCGTGGCGGAAGCGAACCTGGCCTGCACGTTTCTGCAATGATTTGGTGACAAAAGCGCTGCCTCACTTCCGTCCAGCCAACGAGCTTTTCTCAGAACCGCTGAACCACATGGCTGTCATGCAGGGATCAAACCGATGAGCATGCCCACGATCCGACCCGCGCGGGCCGACGAGTATGACGCCATCGCCGACGTCTGGATGAGCAGCTGGCTTTCAAATGGCATCGAGGCGCCGAACGGAGGCGACAGCTGGACCCTCGCGGACATGTGCGAGCGCATTCCGAAAGAAATCGAGAACGGCTGGAGCCTCTACGTCGCTGATGATGCCGGCACCATTGCCGCCATGCTCGCCTTCCGCCTGCGCGACGGTTACCTGGATCAGCTTTTCATCGCGCCGGAGTATCAGAGCAAGGGACTGGGCAAACGCCTGCTCGGTTTCACGCGCGAAAACCTGCCCAATGAAATCTGGCTGCGCTGCGTGCGCGAGAACGAGCGCGCCTGGCGCTGGTATGAGCGCGAGGGTTTTGTGCTCGAGAAGGAGCAGCTCGACCCGCAGTCGGGCTACACCATGAAGTATTATCGCTGGAAGAGGATCCCGAGATGATGAAGCTTTACTGGTCGCCGCGAACGCGATCATTCTCCGCGCTGTGGATGATGGAGGAGACCGGCCAACGCTATGAGCGCGTGCTGACCGACATCGCGACGGGCGCACAGAAGAAACCGGAATTCCTCGCCGTCAATCCGATGGGCAAGGTGCCCGCATTGCAGGACGGCGAGACAGCGCTCGCGGAGCAGGCCGCGATCTGCGCCTATGTCGCCGAGCGTTATCCTGATGCGCAGCTCGCGCCGCCGCTCGGCGACGCAAGACGGGCAAAATATCTGTACTGGCTGTTCTTCGCGCCGGGCTGCATCGAACCGGCGATCCTGCAGATCGCCACAAAGGTTCAGCTCTCGCCGGTACAGGCCGGTTGGGGCGAGGCGACCCAAGTGTTCGACGTGCTCGAGCGCGCGGTCGACAGGGGACTATGGCTGCTCGGCGAACAGTTCACCGCCGCCGACGTGATGATCGGCTCGAACCTGCACGCCGTCATCCGCATGTTCAAGATGGTGCCGTCGCGGCCGGCGTTCGATCGATACCTCGACGCCTGCGCGGCACGGCCGGCGTTCCAGCGCGCCTCGCAAATCGCGGCCGGCTAACGCCGGCGCTATTTGGCGGCGTCGCGCTGCGGCTGGGCGGTATCGGCCTCGTGGGCAGCGCGCATCTCTTCGGTGCGCGGCATCGAGATGACGTTGTAGCCGGAATCCACGTAGTGGATTTCGCCGGTCACGCCGGTCGACAGATCGGACAAGAGATAGAGCGCAGAACCGCCGAGATCCTCAAGCGTTACGCCGCGTCCGAGCGGCGAATGCTTTTGCTGGAACGCGAACATGGCGCGGGCATCGCCGATGCCGGCACCCGCGAGCGTGCGGATCGGTCCGGCCGAGATCGCGTTGACGCGGATCAGCCGGCGGCCGAAATCGACGGCGAGATAGCGCACCGACGCCTCCAGCGCGGCTTTCGCCACGCCCATCACGTTGTAGTTCGGCAGCGCCCGCATCGAGCCGCCATAGGTCAGCGTGATCATCGAGCCGCCGTCCGGCATCAATTCCGCCGCGCGCTTCGCCGCCTCGGTGAAGGAGAAGCACGAGATCACCATGGTGCGGGAAAAATTCTCGCGCGAGGTGTCGGCGTAGCGGCCCTTCAATTCGTTCTTGTCGGAGAAGCCGATCGCATGGACGAGAAAGTCGAGCGCGCCCCACTCTTTCTTGATCGCTGCGAAAACAGAATCGACAGTGCCGATATCCTCCACGTCGCAGGGCAGAATGAGCTTCGCGTTCAGCGATTGCGCCAGCGGCTTGACCCGCTTGCCCAGCGCCTCGCCCTGGTAAGTGAAGGCGAGCTCCGCACCGTGAGCCGCCACCGCCCGTGCAATCCCCCACGCGATCGAATGATCATTGGCGACGCCCATGATCAGGCCGCGCTTGCCTTTCATCAACTCGGACATTCCTCACCCGCTCCGAATGCGCCAGAGATTCTTTGATTGCGCATGTCCTTGTCGGAAAAACCGGTATCCACTTTTCCGGGACATGCGCATCTCAAGCGTCCATTCGCTTGAGCACCAGCGTTGCGTTGGTTCCGCCAAATCCGAATGAATTCGACAGCACGGTCCCGACCTTGGCGTTGTCGATGCGCTTGCGCACGATCGGCATGTCGGCAAATACCGGGTCGAGTTCCTGGATGTGCGCACTCTCGCAGATGAAGCCGTTATTCATCATCAACAGCGAGTAGATCGCTTCCTGCGCGCCGGTGGCGCCGAGCGAATGGCCGGTCAGCGATTTCGTTGCCGAGATCGGCGGGCACTTACTCTCGTTGCCGAAGATCTTCCGGATCGCATCGATTTCCGGCGGATCGCCCGCCGGTGTCGAGGTCGCATGCGGGTTGATGTAATCAATCGGTGTCTTGACCGTCGACAGCGCCATCCGCATGCAGCGCTCGGCGCCCTCGCCTGACGGTGCAACCATGTCGTAGCCGTCGGAGGTCGCGCCGTAGCCGACCAATTCGCCGTAAATCCGCGCGCCGCGCGCTTTGGCGTGTTCGAGTTCCTCAAGCACGAGGACGCCGGCACCACCGGCGATCACAAAGCCGTCACGGTTGACGTCGTAGGCGCGCGACGCCGTTGCCGGCGTTTCGTTGAACTTCGACGACATCGCGCCCATCGCGTCGAACAGCACCGACAGCGTCCAGTCGAGCTCCTCGCAACCACCGGCAAACATCACGTCCTGCTTGCCGTACTGGATCATCTCGTAGGAATTGCCAATGCAGTGATTTGACGTCGCGCAGGCCGACGAGATCGAATAGTTGATGCCTTTGATCTTGAACCAGGTGGCGAGCGTCGCCGATGCCGTCGACGACATCGCCTTCGGCACCGCGAACGGCCCGACCCGCTTCGGTCCCTTCGAGCGGGCGATGTCGGCGGATTCGACGATGGTGCGGGTCGAAGGACCGCCCGAGCCCATGATGATGCCCGTGCGTTCGTTGGAGACGTCCTTATCCTCGAGGCCGGCGTCGCGGATCGCCTGTTCCATCGCGACGTGATTCCATGCGGCACCGCCGCCGAGAAAACGCATGGCGCGGCGATCGACCACTTCAGCCGGATCGAGGCTCGGTGCGCCGTGTACCTGGGAGCGGAAACCGAGCTCGGCCTGTTTCGTCGCGCGCGAGATGCCACTGCGCGCGTCATGCAGGCTCGACAGCACTTCCTGGGTGTTGTTTCCGATCGATGAGACAATACCCATCCCGGTGACGACAACCCGCCTCATGACTGCCTCGCTCTGTCCAATTTGCGTCTTCGCTCTCTTCGCAGGCGGACGGCGACGCCACCGTCCCTGCGGTCCAGGCGACCCCTGTTACGCGGCCGGCTGCGGCGTACCCTGCTTGAACAGACAGACCTTCAGGTCCGTCGCCCGGTAAATAATCTTCCCCTCGGAGGAAAGCCAGCCATCGGCAATACCGAGCACAAGTTTCGAGCGCATGACGCGCTTGATGTCGACATTGTAGGTGATCTTGCGCATCGTCGGCAGCACAAGCTCCGAAAACTTGACCTCGCCGACGCCGATGGCGCGGCCACGGCCTTGTGCGCCGAGCCAGCCGAGGAAAAAGCCGACCATCTGCCAGAGCGCGTCGAGACCGAGACAGCCAGGCATCACGGGATCGCCCTTGAAGTGGCAGCCGAAGAACCAGAGGTCAGGCTTGACGTCGAGTTCCGCCCGGATCACGCCCTTACCGTGCTCGCCGCCGTTTTCGGTGATCTCGCTGATCCGGTCGAACATCAGCATTGGTGGCAGGGGCAACTGTGCATTGCCGGGACCGAATAGCTCCCCGCGCCCGCAGGCCAGCAGGTCCTCGTATTCGTAGCTGCTCCGCCGGTCCAGCATGTTTGTTCCCGCTTTGGACTTTGAAAAACCCGTTCTGGGCATATAACCGCGCTCCTCTATCACACGGCTCCTGCAGCAGCAAAGCCAGCGCGCGCCCACTGCGGCGTCAGGAGATCATCGCAGTCTTCCTTCAGTTGCGAAGCGCTTGCATCAGCAACAAGCAATTTCTATAGTAACTATTGAGGTTTATCCGATCAGCAGGGCAGCGCACGCGCTGCAACGGGAAGACATGAGCGAACACGTCGCCCCAAAGAGCGATGAAGACATCGGCAGCAAGGCCCGGCCGCCGGCGCTGACGGGCTGCCCGTGGCACGACGTCAATGAATTGTTGCAGTCAGTGGGCTTGCGCCCGACCCGCCAGCGCATGGCGCTCGGCTGGCTGTTGTTCGGCAAGGGCGAGCGTCATCTGACCGCCGAGATGCTTTACGAAGAAGCGATGATCGCCAAGGTGCCGGTTTCGCTTGCCACCGTATATAACACGCTCAATCAACTCACCGATGCCGGCCTGTTGCGTCAGGTCAGTGTCGATGGCGCCAAGACCTACTTCGACACCAACGTCAGCGCACATCATCACTTCTATGTCGAGGACACCCGCGAACTGGTCGATATTGCCGACCCGAAGCTCGTGTTGCAGAAGCTGCCCGAGACGCCGGAAGGCTACGAGATCAGCCGCATCGATATGGTCGTGCGGCTGCGCAAGAAGCGCTGATTTTCTCGCCGTTCGAATCTCGTGAATGTTGCTGACACCCGCGCGTTGCGCGCGGGCAAGAAAATCACTCGACCTTCTCGTCCTGATAGACGCCCCAAAGCCGTTCCTGCTCGATCCAGCCGTCAAAGCCGGTGCCGGTGACGCGGCACCAGGTGCCGGAACAGCGGCGCACATTCGCGACGACGCCGGCTTCGAGTTGCGCGGAGATCGTGCTCGACTCGTCGGCACGATCATGGAGCTGCGCAAGTTCGTCCTTCGACTTCGTCGTGACGACGGCGGTGCGTTTCCCCGACAGCAGCGAGTGGTACACCCAACCCTCGGAACCCTCGGAATTGTCGAATCCGCCGCCAGTTCTCGAACTCGGCAGTGATTTCCACCGGCAGTCCCGACTTGGTGTAGATCCAGCTGACGTCGTTGTCCTTGGTCGGACCGCCGCGGACGTTGACGTGATCGGATTTCAGGCTGACGAACCGGGGCACCGGCAGGCCGCTCGTGGTGCCGATCGAGGTATCCTTCGGGATCGAACCAGTGACATCGCCGCCGGCAAACGTCGTACTGGTGAAGCTCAGAGCGGCCGCGAAAATCCCCGCAACGCAACAAACACGCAGCAAACTCATTACCCGTCCCTTGACCCGCAATCTCTGTTGTTCCGGCCCCTGTTCCGGACGCTACGTTGCGCGCCGGACTCACCAGCTTGTGTTGACCCGGCCTTCTGCTAGAGAGGACCGAAACGCCCTGCCTCGCGGCCGTATTCCGGCGTTGCGTGCAGTGCGAAGCTGCAGTGTCATTCACCCCGGTTAACGAGACCTGAACAATTTGAAGCAGTCGGACGTGCTCGTGACCGCAAGCGTTCAACACCCTTAAGGAAAAGCAATCGCGATGTCGGTCCGAAAGAAGCCTCTCGTCGTCGTGACGCGGAAGCTGCCCGACACCATCGAGACGCGTATGCGCGAACTGTTCGACGCGCGGCTCAATCTCGACGACGTGCCAATGACGCCGGAGCAGATTGCAGAAGCGGTCCGCGTTGCCGATGTGCTGGTTCCAACGGTCACCGACGAGATCACCGAAAAGGTGCTCAGCCAGCCGGATTGCAAGGTGAAGCTGATCGCCCACTTCGGCAACGGCGTCGACAACATCGACGTCGCCGCAGCCCACAAGCGCGGCATCACCGTCACCAATACACCGAAGGTTTTGACCGAAGACACCGCCGACATGACCATGGCGCTGATCCTCGCAGTGCCGCGCCGGCTGATCGAGGGCGCATCGCTCCTCGCCGAAGGCAAGGAGTGGCAGGGCTGGTCGCCGATGTGGATGCTCGGTCACCGGATCGGCGGCAAGCGGCTCGGTATCATCGGCATGGGCCGGATCGGCCAGGCGGTCGCGCGCCGGGCGCACGCCTTTGGCCTGCAGATCCACTATCACAACCGCCGCCCGGTGGCTCCTGCGATCGAGGAAGAACTCGGTGCGACCTACTGGGAAAGCCTCGATCAGATGCTGGCGCGGATGGACATCATCTCGGTGAACTGCCCGCATACGCCGGCGACATTCCACTTGCTGTCGGCGCGGCGGCTTAAGCTGCTGCGCAAGGAAGCCTACATCGTCAACACCGCGCGCGGCGAGGTGATCGACGAGGCGACGCTGACCAAGCTGATCGAGAACGGCGAGATCGGCGGCGCCGGCCTCGACGTCTATGAGCACGAGCCGGCGATCAGCCCGCGGTTGCTGCGGCTCGCGAAGGCCGGACGAGTCACGCTGCTGCCGCACATGGGTTCGGCAACGATCGAAGGCCGCGTCGAGATGGGCGAGAAGGTGATGATCAACATCCGCACTTTCCTCGACGGCCACAAGCCGCCGGATCGCGTGCTCCCGGGCGTGAGCTGATCAGCGCATAGCGCACACGATTGTCATGCCCCGCTTCAAGCGGGGCATCCAGTAATCCGTATCATTGCGAGCATTCGCAGGCGCTGCGGAGTACTGGATCGCCCGGCTAAACCGGGCGATGATAGAAGGCTGCTTACCGATAGGCGCTCAAATCCTTGATCGTCGGATGGTCGCCGTTCAGGGGATTGGACGGATCGCGCTGATAATCGAGCGTCTCGAACCGCATCGCGCGCGCATCGATCATCAACAGTCGTCCGACCAGGCCCTCGCCGAAATCGACAATGGCGCGGATCGTCTCCAGCGCCATCAACGAGCCGACCACACCGGCCAGCGCGCCGAGCACGCCGGCTTCGGCGCAGGTCGGTACCGTGCCGGGCGGCGGCGGCTCCGGAAACAGGCAGCGATAGGTCGGATTGAGCTCGCCTTGCGCATTCATTTCATGCGCGCGGATTGTGGTCAGCGTGCCGTCGAAGACGCCGAGCGCACCGGTTACCAGCGGTTTCTTCGCGAGATAGCACGCGTCCGACACCAGGTAGCGTGTGACAAAATTGTCCGAGCCGTCGGTGATCACGTCGTATTCGGCGAACAACGCGAGCGCATTGCTCGCATCGAGGCGCATCGCGTGGGTTCTTACGCTGACATGCGGATTGAGGCGGGCGATCATGTCGGCCGTGCTTGCGACCTTTGGCCGGCCAATCGCGTCGGTCGGATGGATGATCTGGCGTTGCAGGTTCGACAACGTCACCGTGTCGTCGTCGATGACGCCCAGGGTCCCGACGCCGGCGGCGGCAAGATAAAGCAATGCCGGGCTGCCGAGACCGCCGGCCCCGATCACCAGCACGCGGGCGGCGTTCAGCTTCGCCTGGCCTGGGCCGCCGACCTCGCGGATCACAATATGGCGCGCGTAACGCTCCAGTTCCTCAGGCGTCAGCATGACCTATCCATGAACCGCGCTCGCTCTGTTGCCGACAAATTAGATGTGCTTAAAGCTTTGTCGGCACAATCCGACCGCGAGATTTTCATGAGATCAGCCCTCGCCGCAACACTGGTCGCTCTCGCCGCAACCGTCACGACCGCTCACGCCCAGGCACCGAAGCGCGTCCAGGCGGTAACCGTCAAGCCGCCGGAGGCGCAGACCCCGGCCGACACGGCAAAGGCGTTGGCGGATGCCGACCGGATGTCATTGCAGTCGGACCTCGCCTGGGTCGGCGCCTACAACGGCTTGATCAACGGCGAGGTCAGCGACCGCATGGTGGCGGCGATCAAATCGTTTCAGAAGGACAACGGCGGCAAGCAGACCGGCGTGCTGAACCCGCAGGAGCGCGGCGCGCTGTCGGCCGCAGCGAAGGCGCTGTCCGATCGCGCCGGCTGGAAGATCGGCTTCGATCCCGTTAACGGCATTCGTCTTGGGCTGCCGACCAAGCTGGCGCCGATCCAGACCAATGGAGCAACCGGCAGCAAGTGGTCGTCGGCCCAGGGCCAGATCCAGATCGAAAGCTGGCGGCAGAGAGACAACACGCTGTCGCTCAACGCTCTCGCCGATCGCGAAGCGAAAGCCGAGGGGCGCAAGGTCGAGTACCGCGCCGTCAAGGACCAGTTCTTCGTGCTCTCGGGTATGCAGAACCTGAAGAAGTTCTATATCCGCGGCGAGATCAAGGGCAGCGAGGCGCGCGGCATGACCGTGTTGTACGACCAGGCCACTGAAGGCACCATGGCGCCGGTCGTGGTCTTGATGTCGAGCGCGTTCACCGCGTTTCCGACCAACGGTATCGTGCCGACGGACGGTCCGCCGCCGCGCAAGATGGTCGAATATTCGACCGGCGTCGTCGTCAGCGCCGATGGCGCGATCGTCGCCGATCGGCTTGCCGTCGACAGCTGCCTGTCCATTGTCGTGCCGACATACGGCAACGCCGATCGAGTCGCGCAGGACAAGACCCACGACCTCGCGCTGTTGCGCATCTATGGGACAAACGCGCTGAAGGCGCTGGCGATGGAGCAGGCGACCACCAAGCCTGGCGTGACAATCACCGGAATTGCCGACCCGCAGAACCAGGGCGGCGGCGCGGCGGTTTCGTCGGTCGACTCGACGGTCGCGGCAACCAGCGGCAGCGGCGATCCAGCGCTGCAGTCCGCACCTGGTATCGGTTTATCGGGCGGCGCTGCTGTCGACGGCGATCGTCATTTCGCCGGCATCGCTTTGCTGAAGCCGCCGGTCGTCGCCGGCGGGCAAGGATCGCCGCCGCCAGCACAGGCCGTGCTCGTTCCCGCCGATGCGGTGCGCGACTTCCTGAAAACGAACGGCGTTACTCCAGCGAGCGGAGCCAGCGACGCAAAGGCTTCGGTGCTGCGCGTGATCTGCGTGCGCAAATAGGCGGCTTCCGGGCCGTCAGTCGCTCATTTCTGACAGACCGGGCACCAGAAGGTCGAGCGGCCGTTCTGGGTAAAGCGCTTGATAGTGCCCTTGCACTTCGGCGTCGGGCACTTTTGCCCCTCGCGGTCGTAGACGCGAAACGACTTCTGAAAATAGCCGAGTTCGCCGTTGGTCTGGCGGTGGTCGCGCAGTGATGAGCCGCCGGCCTGAATCGCATCGTTCAACACGGCGCGTATTGAACTGACCAGGCGCTTGGCATGATCGGTCGGCTCCTTCTTGCGCGTGGCGAGCGTTGAGGCCGACCGGCGCGGCGACACGTGCGAACGATGCAACGCCTCACAGACGTAGATATTGCCGAGGCCTGCGACGACTCGTTGATCGAGCAGCGCCGCCTTCAGCGACGTCTTCTTGCCCGCGCAGGCGGTCGCGAGCGTCGCCGCGTCGAATGCGTTACCGAGCGGCTCGGGACCGAGCCGCTTGAGCAAGGGCTCCCGGTCAAGGACGTCGCGGGCAACGATCTTCATAAAGCCAAATCGGCGCGGGTCGTTGAACAGAATGACCGGGCCGGATGCCATGTGAAACACGACATGGTCGTGACTGCGCTCTTCGTTGCGAGCGTAGTGAAATGCACCCGGCTTCTTCACACCCTTTGGCTCAACCACCCGAAACGAGCCGGACATGCCGAGATGCATGACGAGCACGTCGCCCGAGGCGAGATCGCAAAGCAGATATTTTGCGCGCCGGCCAAGCCCGGTCACCAGTTGACCATCGAGCCGTTGCGTGAAGTCAGCCTGGAAGGGAAACCGCAGGTCGCCACGGCGCGCCTCGACCCGTGCGATACGGTCGCCTTCCATGACCGGCTGCAGGCCGCGACGAACAGTCTCAACTTCGGGTAATTCGGGCATCGGGGTCTTGAAAACGAAAGTGATTTGGCGTTCGCCGGATTAACCATGCAGACGTTGGCTGACAGCTGATGGCAGCAGGTGGTTCGGGCTTGTAGCGCGCGGCCACTGCGCGCGCTATGGTCCGCCCATTCGAGGAGGCGGTCCATGGCGCAACAGACTGAGGGGGCTACGCATTTTGGCTCGCAGGAAGTGCCGCTCGCGGACAAGCAGTTGCTCGTCGACGGCGTCTTTCGCAGCGTGGCGCGGCGCTACGACCTGATGAACGACCTGATGTCGGGCGGGCTGCATCGCGCCTGGAAGGCCGCGATGATCACCGCGCTCAATCCTCCGAAAAGTGCGAAGCCGTTCTCGCTGCTCGATGTTGCGGGTGGCACCGGCGACATCGCCTTTCGCGCAGCAGAAGCCGCCGGCGAAGGCTTTCGCGCCGTGGTCTGTGACATCAACCCCGACATGCTTGCAATCGGCCGCGAGCGCGCCGCCAAACACGCGCTGGAGCAACGCATCACCTTCGCCGAGGGGAACGCCGAACAGCTGCAGTTTCCCGACCGTCACTTCGACGCCTACACCATCGCCTTTGGCATTCGCAACGTGCCGCGCATCGAGGTGGCGCTGAAGGAAGCGTTCCGCGTGCTCAAGCCGGGCGGGCGGTTCTTGTGCCTCGAGTTCTCGCACGTTGACCTGCCTGGCCTCGATCGCATTTACGAGCTCTATTCTTTCAACGTCATTCCGGTGCTTGGCCGTATCGTCACGGGCGATGCCGACGCCTATCGCTATCTCGTCGAATCGATCAAGCAGTTCCCAAAGCCCACTGCTTTCGCCGATATGATCCGCACGGCCGGCTTTTCACGTGTCTCGTTTGAAGCGATGTCGGGCGGCATCGTCACGTTGCATTCGGGCTGGCGTTTGTGATCGCTTCGATCGTTCATGTTACAAGGCTGGCGCGCGCGGCCTTTGTGTTCGCGCGCGAAGGCGTGTTCGGGATCGTCGACCCGACGCCGTTTCCGCCGGCGGCGCAGCTCGCGCTGCGGCTCGGGCGCATGATCGAACGGCCGCGCAGCGACGCGTTCCTCGGACGCGTCGCTGCGGCGTTGCAGCGGCTCGGTCCAAGCTACGTCAAGCTCGGCCAGTTTCTGGCGACCCGGCCCGACGTGGTCGGCCTGGCAATGGCGCGCGAGCTTGAAAGCTTGCAGGATCGGCTGGCGCCGTTTCCGCAGACCGAAGCCGAGGCGGCCATTGCAGCCGCGTTCGAGCGGCCGCTGAATCAAACCTACGCCAGCTTCGGACCAGCGGTCGCGGCTGCCTCGATCGCGCAGGTCCATCGTGCTGAAGTGCTGGAGTCAGCCGACCGGCGCCCGGTCGCGGTCAAGATCCTGCGCCCGAACGTCGCCCACAGCTTCAAGGTTGACCTCGACGCCTTTCGTTTCGCTGCCCGCCAGATGGAAGCGATCTCCGAGGAGGCGCGGCGACTGCGGCTCGGCGAGATCGTCTCGACCTTGACGCGCTCGGTCGCGATGGAGATGGACCTGCGGCTCGAAGCCGCAGCGCTGTCGGAGATGGCGCAGAACACGGCGGCGGACCCGGACTTCCGCGTGCCCACCGTGGACTGGGACCGCACCTCGCACAACGTGCTGACGATGGAATGGATCGACGGAATCGCGCTGAACGATCGCGGCAAGCTCGAAACAAGCCACGTCGACTTCGTCGATCTCTCGCGCAAGATCATCCAGAGTTTCCTGCGCCACTCGCTGCGCGACGGCTTCTTCCACGCCGACATGCATCCTGGAAACCTGTTCATCGACGAGACCGGTCGGCTGGTTGCGGTCGACTTCGGCATCATGGGCCGGCTCGGCATCAAGGAGCGGCGCTTCCTGGCCGAAATTCTCTACGGCTTCATCACCCGCGATTATCACCGTGTCGCCGAGGTTCATTTCGAGGCGGGTTACGTGCCGCCGCATCACTCGGTCGACAATTTTGCGCAAGCAATCCGCGCCATCGGCGAGCCGATCCACAATCGCACCGCGCAGGAAATTTCCATGGCGCGGTTGTTGACACTGCTGTTCGAGGTCACCGCGCTGTTCGACATGCAAACTCGCCCCGAGCTGCTGCTGCTGCAAAAGACCATGGTGGTTGTGGAGGGCGTCGCCCGCAGCTTTGATCCGCGGCTTGACATCTGGACCACGGCAGAGCCGGTGGTACGCGAGTGGATCGAGCGCAACCTCGGCCCGATCGGAAAGATCGAGGGGGCGGTCAGCGGCGCCAGCGATCTCGGCAAGATCCTGAGCCAGCTACCGAGCATCGCAGGCCGTGCCGTGATGCTGCTGGAGCGGATGGACGGGCTGACGCGCAACGGTTTGCAGTTCTCGCCGGAATCGATTGAAGCGCTGACCCGCGCGGAGCAGCGCCACAACCGCTGGCTCACCGCCGGCATCTGGCTGATCGGCATCGCGCTGGTCGCGGCGGTGTGGGTCTTGCGATGATGGTTGACTGACTGCGAGATCCTCAATGCCTTCGATCGCAGACCCTCTGCACATTTGCGATCGCGGCGCTGGTGCTCGCCGCGGTGCCCGGACCCGGATTGCTGTATATCGTGAGCCGCACGATTGCATCCGGTCGCAAGCAGGGATTTGCATCCTGCGCCGGCGCCGCTGTTGGTGGTGCGGTGCACGTGACCGCAGGTATTGTCGGCGTATCGGCGCTGGTGATGCAAAGCGCGACCGCCTTCACCGTCTTGAAATTCTGCGGCGGCATTTACCTGCTCGTGCTTGCGGTTCAGGCGTGGCGGAGCGCCGCCCCGACGGAGTTCGATCTGCCGAGGCGCAAGCCCGGCGCCGCGCAAAACTTCCGCGAGGCTGTCATAGTCGAGGCCACCAATCCGAAAACGGCCGCGTTCTTCCTCGCGTTCATCCCTCAGTTCATTGACCTTGAACGCGGCAGCGTCGTCCTGCAGTTCCTCATCTTTGGCGCAATGTCCGTGACGCTCAATACCGCGATGGATGTGGTCGGCGTCATTACCGCCGGCATGTTGCGTGATAGCCTGACAGCACATCGCTCGGCGCTGGCGTGGCTTCGCAGGCTATCGGCGGGGGTTCTGGGTGGGCTTGGGCTGTCTGTCTTGCTGGCCAGGCGCCCGGCTTGAACAATGGCCTCGTCTCGCGATATCGCGGGACGATCGATCGACTGACCCAACGGAGGCTTCATGAAGCTGTTTTCGTTCTGGCGTTCGCTTGCGACTTTTCGCGTGCGCATCGCGCTCAACCTCAAGGGACTACCGGTCGAGACGGTGTTCGTCGATCTCGATGCCGACGCGCAACGCGCGAGCGACTACCGCAGCGTCAATCCGCAAATGGTGCTGCCGGCGCTGGTCGACGGCGACGGACCGGCATTGTTTCAGTCGATCGCGATCCTCGACTATCTTGACGAAGTTTATCCTGAGCCGCCGCTATTGCCGGCGGATGCGCGCGGCCGTGCACGGGTTCGCGGCCTCGCGCTGATGGTCGCCTGCGAAGGACATCCGCTGCTGGTGCCGCGCGTGCGGCAGTACCTCGAGCGCGAACTTAAGCTCGACGAAGCGACGCGGCTCGCCTGGAGCCGGCACTGGATCACCGAAACGCTGGCCACCCTGGAGGCACGACTGAACAGCGATCCGCAGACCGGCGTATTCTGTCACGGCGACAAGCCGACGATGGCGGACATTTGCCTCGTCGGCCACGTGACCGCAGCGCAATCGGCGCAATGCGATCTCGCCGCATACCCAACTGTGACGCGGATCTTTGCCGCGGCGATGGCACTGCCAGCTTTTGCCAAGGCCCATCCGCGCCGCCAACCGGATACGCCGTCCGCGATGCGGATTTGATTGCATTGCAGGCAGAAATTTGCTAGCATTGCTAGCAATCTGTCCCATTGCGGCGCATAGTCATGGCCAATCTGACCATCCGCAAGCTCGACGACGCCATCAAGGCGCAACTGCGGTTGCGGGCGGCGGCCAGTGGCCGCTCGGTCGAGGACGAGGTGCGGACCATCCTGCGCGATGCCGCGACCCCCTCGCAAGCGCGTCCGCCCGCCACCAGCAAGGCCGAGCCATCGTCCGGCGCAAGACGATCACGTCACGGCGCGAGGCGTGTGACGCTGATCATTGGTGGCGGGATTGCCGCATACAAGGCGCTCGATCTCATTCGTCGGCTGAAAGAGCGAGCGATCGACGTGCGCTGCGTACTGACGCGCGCGGCGCAGCACTTCGTCACTCCGTTGTCGGCGAGTGCGCTGTCGGGCGAGCGCTGCTACACCGACTTGTTCGATCCCGCGAGCGAGTTCGATGCCGGCCATATTCGCCTGGCGCGCGACTGCGATCTCATTGTTGTCGCGCCGGCAACCGCCGACCTGATGGCGAAGATGGCGCATGGCCACGCTGACGATCTTGCCACCGCGATCCTGCTCGCAACCGACAGAAAAATCCTGCTGGCGCCGGCGATGAACCCGATGATGTGGGCGAATGCCGCGACCGTGCGCAACGTTCATCAACTGGCCAGCCAGGGCATCCAGTTCGTCGGCCCTGCCAGCGGCGCGATGGCCGAGGCCGGCGAAAGCGGACTCGGCCGCATGTCGGAGCCGACCGACATTGCGATCGCCGCCGATCGCTTGCTGCGACCTGCCCAACGCGGCTCGCTGACCGGAAAGCGCGTCATCGTCACCGCCGGCCCAACCCACGAGGCGATCGATCCCGTGCGCTATATCGCGAACCGATCGTCCGGCAAGCAAGGGTTCGCGATTGCGGAAGCGGCCGCGGCTGCAGGCGCTGACGTCGCCTTGATCACGGGCCCGGTGCGTCTGTCCGATCCTGATGGCGTCAACGTCACACGCGTCGAATTCTGCGCGCGACATGCTCGTCGCGGTACAAAGCGCCTTGCCGGCCGACTGTGCTGTCTTTGCAGCCGCTGTGGCGGACTGGCGCGTCGCCGAAGCCGGTGAGCAGAAGATCAAGAAGACGCCAGGCACGGAAGCGCCTGCGCTGAAGCTCGTTGAGAATCCAGACCTGCTGGCAACCGTGTCGAAGCAGGCCATCAACCGGCCGCCGCTGGTCATCGGCTTCGCCGCCGAGACCGAAAACCTGATCGAGAACGCAAAGTCCAAGCTGGCTCGCAAGGGCTGCGACTGGATCGTTGCCAATGACGTCTCGCCGGAAGGCGGCGTGTTCGGCGGTGACCGCAACACCGTGCATATCGTCACGCGCGGCGACGTCGAGTCGTGGCCGGCGATGGGCAAGGATGAGGTCGCGACCGCGCTGGTTGCCCGCGTCGCAAAGACCTTGTCGGACGCAAAGGCATGAGCGAGATCGTCACGGTCGAAGTGATGCAGTTGCCGCACGCCACGGGGTTACCGCTGCCGGCGTATCAGACCGCGGACGCCGCAGGGCTCGACCTGACGGCCGCTGTCGCCGACGATGAGCCGGTGACGCTTGCGCCGGGCGGACGCTCCGTCGTTCCGACGGGGCTCGCAATCGCGCTCCCCTCTGGCACCGAAGCCCAGATCCGGCCGCGCTCCGGATTAGCGGCACGGCACGGCATCACCGTGCTGAATGCGCCGGCCACGATCGATGCCGACTACCGTGGCGAAATTGGCGTGCTGCTGATCAATCACGGCAGTGAGCCATTTGTGATTCGCCGCGGCGAGCGCATCGCGCAACTTGTGATTGCCCGCGTCGCGCAGGCGCAACTTCTGCCGGTGATTTCGCTGCCGCCGACGTCGCGCGGCGCCGGCGGATGGGGTTCGACCGGCAGTTAAGGTAAATCCGCTGTGGACGCCGTGGCACGGCGTAAGCGAGTTGCTCGCCCGGGTTCCATTCCACTATTACGTTACCGGCGCGCGATCTTTTGCCGGAAATGGATATCCGGTTCCGGCGATTGATGGCGCACAAGAAATCTGCCGGTGCGAACGACTGTTCGTACGTCTCATTCGGACGCGCCGGCATTGCATCTGGTTAAATTGGAATGCAGTTCGTCCCCCAGCGCGGTCTGGTCGCGATCATGGCCGTTCTCGACATCGCCCTCAACGGAACCCATCGGCCGATTTCGGCAAAGGCCCTCGCCCACCGGTATGGCCTTGCGCCACGATATCTCGAACCGATGCTGCAGATGCTGGTGCACGACGGCATCCTGAAGGGAATCCGCGGACCGCAGGGCGGCTACCAGCTCGGCCGGCCGTCGTCCTCGCTGACCGTCGCCGAGATCGTGTGCGCAGCCAGCGACCCCTCGACGGCGAGCTACCCGCCAATCAGGAAATACCCGCTGGTGGCCAAGATCATCCTGCCGGGCCTCGAAAAAGCCGAGCGCGCCATCTCCGACACATTGCAGACGGTGACGGTCGAAGCCCTGCTGCGCCGCGCAAGCACGCAGGGCCTGCGCCGCGATTGATTCGGTTTCGGCGCCGGCAGTCCTGTGGACGTCGGCGACAACGAAATTGACGCCGCGTTGTGGCCGCGTTCACGGTCTGGACTTTTACCGTGAGAAGTCACCTTGCCGATATCCTCAATTGATTCGCGGCAAGCCCGCCGACGCGGCGCGCGAAGGCGTCCGGACGGCTTCGCTCCGCGACGAGCAAGACCACAGCTATCACCCGCAGCCATTCGGCGTGAGGCTGATGACGCGGAGTTGGGGCATGTGATGACAGGCGTGTTGGGGGCGATGCGTCGGTCAGCCATATCTTGCTCGTCGCTGTGCAGCGTCCTGGCCGCCGGGTCATCACTCGTGACCGGCAGCGGAACCGCGCGCGCCGAATCGTCATCGACGCTTCGCACGCTCACCGTACTCAATGAGCTGAGCCGCCAGGAGATCGCAGCCCTCGGCCTCGTGCTTGCGATCGTCGGTTTCTCGGTCGTCGCCGCGATCCTCCTGATGCGCGCGCGAACTCGCGCCGCGGCAATGGAACAAGCCTATCGCGGCGAGGTCGAGCGGCTGCGCGCCGAGTCCGATCGCAACAACGCCCTGCTGCTCGCCGAACCGCAAATCATCATCGCCTGGCCTGCGGGCAGCGATCGCGCCGATATCGCCGGCGACGTCTCGTTCCTGCTTCCGACCGGCGCGCCACAGGGCCGCCTGCTTGCGTTCGGCAGCTGGCTTGCACCGGAGCCGTCGCTGCAGCTCGATCGTGCGGTCAAGACCCTGCGCAATGATGCCGAGAGCTTTGTCCTGCACCTGACGACGCTGTCGGGGCGCACGGTTGAAGCCACGGGGCGCGCCATCGGCGGCCAGGCGATCCTGCGCCTGCGCGAGATTTCCGGGCTGCGCCGCGAGCTCGCGGAAATGACGCGGCGCTACACCGCGCTGTTCGAGGAGACCGACATCCTGCGCAGCTTCGCAACCGCCCTGCCGTGGCCGATCTGGGCGCGCCGCAGGGACGGAACGCTGCTCTTTGCCAATCCCGCCTATGCTGCGGCGGCCGATGCGGCCTCGGTCGACGACGTCATCCACCGCAACCTCAACATCCTCGACACCTCGGACCGCGAAGATTTGGCACGCGCCTTGTCCGAGCAGCAGAAATTCGCGGCGCGGGTGCCGGTCGTCGTACGTGGCGAGCGGCGAACGTTCGATGTGAACGCGATTGCCACGCGCTCCGGCAGCGCCGGCGTCGCCATCGACGTCAGTGAAACCGCGGCCCTGCGGGCCGAACTCGAACGTATGGCCGACGCCCATCGCCGCACGCTGGACCACCTCTCATCCGGCGTTGCGGTGTTCGACGCACGGCAGCGGCTCGCCTTCTACAACGAATCCTACCGGCGGCTGTGGGACCTCGACGCCGCATTCCTCGACTCGCGCCCCGACGACTCCAACGTCCTCGATCGCCTGCGCGCGGCACGGAAACTGCCGGAGCAGAACGACTTCCGCGCCTGGAAGGCGCGCCTCCTGGAAGCCTATCGCGCGGTCGAGCCGCAGCGCGAGGAATGGCACCTGCCCGACGGTCGCACCCTGCACGTGGTGATGACGCCGAACCAGGAAGGCGGCGTCACTTATATCTTCGACGACGCCACCGAGAGCCTCGATCTCGAGCGCCGCTACACCGCAATGATCCGCGTCCAGCGCGAGACCCTGGACAATCTCGCCGAGGCGGTTGCCGTGTTCGGCAGCAATGGCTGCGCGCGCCTGTTCAATCCTGCCTTCGCCAGGATGTGGCGGCTGTCGCTCGACGCCATGGAACATCAGCCGCACATCGAAACCGTGCAGGCCTGGTGCCAGCCGCTGTACGATGACGCAGCGACCTGGCAAACGCTGCGGGGCGCGATCACCGGCATCGACAACCGCGCACCCGTGGCGCTCAAGCTTGAACGCAAGGACGGCAGCGTGCTCGAATGCACGACCATGCCGCTCTCCGACGGTGCGACGCTACTGACGTTCCAGGACGTTACCGATACCGTGAACGTCGAGCGCGCATTGCGCGAACGCAACGACGCGCTGGAGGCGGCTGATCAGATCAAGATCGACTTCGTCCACCACGTCTCCTACGAGCTGCGCTCGCCGCTGACGACCATCATCGGCTTCGCGCACTTCCTGGCCGATCCGTCGACCGGGCCGCTGACGCCGAAGCAGAGCGAATACCTCTCCTACATCACGACGTCGACCAACGCGCTGCTCGCCATCATCAACAACATCCTCGATCTCGCCACCATCGATGCCGGCGCCATGACGCTGAATCTCGGCGTGGTCGACGTGCAGAAGGCGATCGAGCAGGCCGCCGCGGGAATTCAGGATCGCCTCATCAACGACCGGATCTCGCTCGAGGTTGACGCGCCGAAGGAAATCGGCTCGTTCGAAGCCGATGAGCGCCGTGTCGTGCAGGTGCTCTACAATCTCCTTGCCAACGCCGTCGGCTTTGCGCCGAACGACTCCTCGGTCGTACTGAAAGTGCGTCGTCAGAACGGAACGATCGTCTTCTCGGTCACCGATGCCGGACCCGGCATTCCGCCTGACGTTCAGGACAAGGTGTTCAACTGGTTCGAAACCCACGCCAATGGCTCGCGACATCGCGGCGCCGGTCTTGGCCTGTCGCTGGTGCGCTCATTCGTCGAACTGCATGGCGGCCGGGTGTTCGTCGACTCCGCCGTCGGCAAGGGCGCCACCATCACCTGCGAATTCCCGATCGATCACAGCGTCCATCGCACCGCCGCGGAATGACGGACCAGCCGCTGCACAGCTTCTCACTCACCCTCGCCGACGAGACAGCGACGGCGCACCTGATGGCCGACCTCGCGCTCCTGATCGGCCGCGACGACCTGGTCACGTTGTCGGGTGATCTCGGCGCCGGCAAGACCGCGGCGGCGCGCGCCATGATCCGCCATCTCGCGCGCGACGAGGCGCTGGAGGTCCCAAGCCCGACATTCACGCTGGCGCAGAGCTACGATCTCGCATCGCTACCGGTATTGCACGCCGATCTCTACCGCATCAGTGACGCAAGCGAACTCGATGAGCTCGGCCTGATGCCGTTTCCCGACGACGTCCTGGTGTTGCTGGAATGGCCGGAGCGCGCGCCCGACGCGCTTCCGGCCGATCGCATCGATATCCAGCTGTCGTCGCAGTCAGCGCTTGGTCCGAGCTCGCGCTTCTGCGTGGTGACCGGCTTCGGCACGGCGGCAGCAAAGGTCGAACGACTCGAGAAGCTCAGGCGGTTCCTGAGCGCCGCGGGTTATCTCGATGCCGAACGCCGTTACATGCCGGGCGATGCGTCGACGCGATCCTATGCCCGGCTGGTGCGCGGCGGCGTCTCCGAAATCCTGATGAATTTTCCACCCCGGGTAGATCGGCACCTGATCTATGACGGCAAGTCGTATCTCGAAGCGGTTCACCTCGCCGATGAGATCAAGCCGTTTGTCGCGATCGGGCAGGCCTTGCACGCACTCGGCTTTTCCGCGCCGGTGATCCACCACACCAATCTCGACGACGGATTCCTGATCAGCGAGGATCTCGGAGATGCCGGTGTGATCGAAGGCGATCCACCGCGGCCGATCGTCGAGCGCTACGAAGCTGCAACCGACGTGCTGGTAGCGCTGCATCGACAGGAGCTGCCGGCAACCCTGCCGGTCGCAGGCAGCTCGGACTACACGATCCCGGCGTTCGACGTTGCCGCGATGCTGATCGAGGTCAGCCTGCTGCTCGACTGGTACCTGCCGGATCGCGGCGTCGGCGTGACCGACGCGATGCGCGAGGAGTTTTATGCGCTGTGGCAGGAGATTCTCACGCCCGTGCTGGCGAAACCCGAGACGAAACCCGAGACCTGGGTGATCCGCGATTTTCACTCGCCGAACCTGATCTGGCGCGCCGAGCGGCAGGGCATGGCGCGGGTCGGGATCATCGATTTCCAGGACGCGGTGCTCGGACCGGCAGCCTATGACGTTGCGTCACTGGCGCAGGATGCGCGGCTCGACATTCCCGAGCAGGTCGAGATCGCGCTGCTGACCCGTTATGTGCAAGGACGCCGTGCACACGACCGCGAGTTCGATGCCGCCGGCTTCACGGCGACCTACGCGATCATGTCGGCGCAGCGCAACACTCGGCTGCTTGGCGTGTTCTCGCGGCTGAACCGGCGTGACGGCAAGCCGTACTATCTGCGCCACCAGCCGCGCATATTCACCTATCTGACGCGCAGCCTCGCCCATCCGGCGATGGCGTCGGCCCGCGCCTGGTATACGGCGCATCTGCCGCCGCCATTAGCGTGAATTCGGCGTTAACGGCCCTCGGCCAATCCTCGCTGTTTTACCGCTTGTTAGCTGGCCGCAGAATAACCTGCCGTCTTCGCATCGCGGGTAGAGGCGTGTCATGGGTGCAGAGCGGCGCAAGGGTGAACGGGTCGCATTCGAGCGCGGAATCAACGCGCACATGATGGGCATCGACGGCACCTGGCGGCGCGATTGCATCATGGAAGATGTCTCCGAGACCGGCGCGCGGCTGACCGTGGTCGGCAACGTCGAAGGTCTCAACCTGAAGGAATTCTTCCTGCTGCTGTCGTCGACGGGGCTCGCCTACCGCCGTTGTGAGCTCGCCTGGGTCAATGGCGACCAGGTTGGCGCTGCCTTCCTGAAACAGGGTGAGAAGAAAAAGAGCCGCCGGCCGAGCGCGGCGCCCGCGGAGACATGAATCTGGCGGTGCGGCGGCTTCGTCGGCCTGTCATAGCAGTGAAGTACTGGCAGTGAGGTACTAGCGCTGAGGTCCTGACGCCACACCGGGTGTCAGATTCGGCGGGGGAAGCTGGAATGCCGAGCCAACTGCATCACTTGCGCTATAGTCGGCCCATGGCTGTCCGCCCTCACACCGCGATGGTGCTCGCCGCCGGATTTGGCGTGCGCATGCGCCCGATCACCGATCGCATCCCAAAACCGCTGGTGTCCGTCGGCGGCAAGCCGTTGCTCGACCATGTGCTCGACAAGCTGGCCGAGGCCGGCGTCGAGCGCGCCATCGTCAACGTGCATCACCTTGCCGACCAGATCATCTCGCATGTCGCAACGCGCACGGAACCGAAGGTGATCATTTCGGACGAACGCGACCAGATTCTCGGGACTGGTGGCGCGGTCGTGAAAGCGCTGCCGCTGCTCGGTAGCGATCCGTTCTTCCATCTCAACGCCGACACGATGTGGATCGACGGCGTCAGGTCGAACCTGGCGCAACTTGCCGACGCGTTCGATCCTGACACCATGGACATCCTGCTGCTGATGGCGCCGACCACGTCCTCGATCGGCTACAAGGGCGCCGGCGACTATGCGATGGCCGCCGATGGAACCCTGAAGAAGAAGCGCGAAGGCCAGATCGTGCCGTTCGTTTATGCCGGCGCCGCGATCATGCGGCCGGAGCTGTTCGCTGATGCGCCGCACGGTCCATTCGAACTGCCGGCCGCGATCTTCGACAAGGCGGAAGAGAACGGCCGGCTGTTCGGCCTGCGGCTCGAGGGCGTCTGGATGCATGTCGGAACGCCCGACGCGATCGCCGCTGCGGAGCGCGCGATCCTTGCTAGCGTGGCGTGATTTGGCGCTGACCACCGGTGCCGCGCAGTGCTTTGATCTGCTGAGCTTTTCCCGGCGATTTTGACGAGTTTTGGGAGCGCGGTTTGGTAGGCACTCCTGCCATTATCTGGCAGCAGGTACAACGCGAAAACTTGCCTTGCTCCGCCTCGACCGATCTGTTTCACGTGCAACAGCGCGGCGTGAATCAAGAGAGCCATGCACGTCTTCACCATCCCACCTTCGCAATCGTTCCTGCGCACGCTGGTCACGGCGCTGGTCGACGGCCGCCTGATTGAGGGATTCGTCGCGCGGAAAGAGCCGGAGCGGCTGGCGAGCGCGACGCTGTATCTGCCGACGCAGCGCGCGGTGCGCGAGGTGCGGCGCGTGTTCCTCGACGTGCTGGCGCGCGACGCCGCGATCCTGCCGCGCATCGTCGCGCTAGGCGACATCGACGAGGACGAGCTGATCTTTGCCGATGCCGCGGCCGGCGCGGAGGAGCAGCTTAGCGTGCCGCCGGCGATCGGCGGGCTGACGCGGCGGCTGCTGCTCGCCCAGCTGATCGCGCACTGGGCGCGGCAGCAGGGCATCCGCGGCGATGGCGGCCACGCTCCGCTGGTGGTCGGCGGCCCCGCCTCATCGCTGGCGCTGGCCGACGAGTTGGCGCGGCTGATGGACGACATGATTACGCGCGGCGTGAGCTGGGACGCGCTCAAGGGACTCGTGCCCGACGACCTCGACGTCTATTGGCAGCTGTCGCTCGATTTCCTGAAAATCGCCACTGAGGCCTGGCCGCAGCATCTTGCCGCGAAGGGCCTCATCGAGCCGGCGCAGCGGCGCGATCTGTTGATCGCAGCGGAAGCAAAGCGGCTGGCGACGCATCCGACGGGCCGGTGATTGCGGCGGGGTCGACCGGCTCGATGCCGGCAACCGCGCGCTTTCTTGGCGAGGTGGCAAAGCTGCCGCAGGGCGCGGTGGTGCTGCCGGGCCTCGACACCGAGCTCGATGACGCGAGCTGGACTCTGATCGGCGGCGATGAGGATGATCCGTCGGCACCGAGCCATCCGCAATTCGCCATGCATGGTTTGCTGAAGCTGTTCGGCATCGGGCGGAGCGATGTGACGCAGCTGGCCGCTGCGGGACTGCGGTATTGTCTTACCTCTCCCCGCAATGCGGGGAGAGGTCGGATCGCATCGCGATCCGGGTGAGGGGCATGGCACGGAGTCACAACATACACAGAATTCGCGGACAGCGGCCCCTCACCCCGACCCTCTCCCCGCTGACGCGGGGCGAGGGAGAAGAGGCGCCGCGCATGTTGAAACACGACATGGCCGCGAGGTGCTGGCCTCCGAAGCGATGCGGCCGTCGGCTGCGACCGCGGCCTGGAGCGAGCGGCTGTCGCAGCCCGCCGTGATCGATCACATCGAGACCGCGATGAACGGCATCGGCGTGCTCGAAGCGCCCGGGCCGGAAATGGAAGCGCTCGCGATTGCGGCGGCGATGCGCGAAGCGCGCGAGCAGAACATGAGCGCGGCGCTGGTGACGCCGGATCGTGCGCTGGCGCGGCGGGTGCAGATGGCGCTCGGCCGCTGGAATCTCGCGGCGGAAGATTTGCGCGGCGACGCCTTGCTCACCCTGCCAGCCGGACTGTTCGCGCGGATGACGGCAGCAGTGGTCGCCGAACAGCTCGCGCCAGCGCCGCTGCTTGCGCTGCTGAAACATCCGCTGTTTCGGCTCGGACGATCGGCGGACGGCTGGCGTAGTGCGATCGCAACCCTCGAGCTCGCATTGCTGCGCGGCTCCCGGCCCGCCGCGGGCAGCAAGGGCCTTGCCATGGCACTTGCGGGCTTCCGCGCCGAGCTGACAAGGCTGATCGCCCGCGAACCGTCGACCCTGCACCGCTCCGAGCCGCGTGCACACATCAGGCCGGGCGCGCTCGACGACGTCGACGCGCTTGTCAGCGCGCTTGGCGTGGCGGTGGCGCCGCTCGAACAAGTTGATCGGACTACGGCGCTCGATTTCAACGAGGCAGTGCGCCTCCACAGCAAGGTTATTGCCGCCTTGAGCGAAGAGCCCACCGGAACGAGCGTGGTCTTCGAAGGCGAGGATGGCGAGGCGCTGACCGACGCGCTCGAACCCCTGGTTGCGAGCGAGGAGCCGGCCGGCCTCCTCACCACGCTGATCGATTATCCCGAGTTGTTCGAGGTCGCGTTCGGCGACCAGGTCGTGCGCTCGCGCCAACTGTTGACCTCGGCACTGCGCATCTATGGTCCGCTGGAATCGCGTCTCACCGAAGCCGATCGCGTCATCATCGGCGGCCTCGTCGAAGGCGTGTGGCCGCCGGAGCCGCGCAACGATCCCTGGCTGAGCCGGCCGATGCGCCGGTCCCTCGGCCTCGATCTGCCGGAACGGCGCATCGGCCTTGCCGCCCACGACTTCGTCCAGCTGCTTGGCGCGCGCGATGTCATCCTCACGCATTCGGCCAAGGTCGCGGGATCGCCGACGGTCCCCTCGCGCTTCCTGCATCGTCTGCAGGCGGTCGCCGGCGATGAGCGCTGGCAGCGCGCGCAAACAAAAGGCCGGCGCTACCTGCACATGGCCGATGCGCTCGATCATTCCGACGCGTGGAAGCCAATCGCTCAGCCCCAGCCAAAGCCGCCGCGCGCCGCACGCCCCGCGCAACTCTCCGTCACCGAGATCGAAGATCTGCTGCGCGATCCCTACACGATCTATGCGCGGCACGTGCTGAACCTGCAGCCGCTCGATCCGGTCGACATGCCGCTGTCGGCGGCCGATCGCGGCACCGCGATCCACAACGCGCTCGGCGAATTCACGCAAGACCTATCCGAAGCAACTCCCCGCGGACACCGTGCGCCTGCTGCGCGAGATCGGCAAAAAGCACTTCGCGCATCTGATCGATCGGCCGGAAGCGCGCGCGCTGTGGTGGCCGCGGTTCCAGCGCATCGCGCGGTGGTTCGCGCATTGGGAGCAACACCGCCGACCCGACATCGTCGACATCCTCGCCGAGAGCCGCGGCACGTTGCAGATCCCGATCGACGGCCGCCCCTTCACGTTGTCGGCCCGCGCCGACCGCATCGAGCGCAGAAAAGACGGCAGCTTCGCCATCCTCGACTACAAGACCGGCGCACCGCCGAGCGACAAGCAGGTGAGCCTCGGCCTGTCGCCGCAAATGACGCTGGAGGCGGCAATCCTGCGCGAGGGCGGTTTTGCCGGCATTGCCGCCGATGCCTCGATCAGGGAGCTGGTTTACGTGCGCCTGTCCGGCAACGAGCCGCCGGGCGAAGCCCGCGTCGTCGAACTCTCCCGCGGTGCCCGCAAGGATAGTCCGATGACGCCGGACGAAGCGGCGATCGACACGCGCCGCAAGCTCGAAATCCTGATCCGGAAATTCGAACGCGAGGAGCAGCCCTATATCTCGCTGAACCTGCCGATGTGGAGCACCCGCTACGGCACCTACGACAATCTCTCGCGCATCAAGGAATGGTCGGCGCTCGGCGGCACCGGCGAAGAGGATTTCTTCAATTGAACGCGCCGCGCACTATACCGGACCTCGTCCGCAGCACGCAGGCACGGGCCGCCGACCCCGAGGTGTCGGCGTTCGTCTCCGCCAATGCCGGCGCCGGCAAGACCCACGTGCTGGTGCAGCGCGTGATCCGGTTGTTGCTGGCGAACACGCCGCCGGAAAAGATTCTTTGCATTACGTTCACCAAGGCGGCGGCCGCCAACATGGCGGAGCGCGTGTTCTCGACGCTGAGCGACTGGATCGGCCTCGACGATGCCGCGCTCGATGCGCGGCTGCGCGACACCGGCATCGCCTGGCCCGACGGGCCGCCTGCGCAAGCGGGCGCGCGAGCTGTTTGCGCGCGCGCTGGAGACGCCGGGCGGCTTGAAGGTGCAGACCATCCACGCGCTGTGCACGCGTTTGCTGCAGCAGTTTCCGTTCGAAGCCAACGTGCCCGCGCGCTTTTCGGTGCTCGACGATCGCGACCAGGCCGAAATGATCGAGCGGGCGAGCCTTGGCGTGCTGCTGGAAGCGTCGGCTAATCCCGAGAGCGCCACCGGCCGCGCGCTGACGTTTGCGATGACCTGCGCCGCCGACGTCACCTTCCGCAACATCGTGCATGAAGCCTGCCTCGGCGACGGCGCGTTCCGCACCTTCATCGACAAGGCTGAAAGTCCGGAACAAGCGATCGCCAGCGTCGCGCAGGCGCTCGATGCCGGCAGCGACAACCTCGCCGACATCGAAGCTGAGATCGTCGACGGGCCGCACCTGCCGAGCAGTCACTGGAATGCCATCGCACAGAATTTCGATGGCGGCGGCAAGAGCGACCGCGAGCAGGCGGCGAAATTGCGCGCGGCGGTGCCACTGACGGGCACTGCGCAGGTACGTGGCTATCTCACCGTATTCCTCACCAACGACAACGATCCGCGCGTCAACCTTGTCAGCAGGTCGCTGGCCAGGCTGCAGCCGGGGCTGACAGCCGCACTCGACCGCGAGGCGGCGCGGCTGCCCGCGCTGATCGAACGCTGGCGTGCCGCGATGATCCGCGAGCGCACGGTCGCGCTGATCGCGATCGCCTCGAGCATCCTCGCGCGCTATCGCGCCGAGAAGCAGGAGCGTGGGCTGCTCGACTACGACGACCTGATCGACAAGACGCTCGACATGCTCACCCGCACCGCGGTCGGCTGGGTGCACTACAAGCTCGACCGCGGCATCGACCATGTGCTGATCGACGAGGCACAGGACACCAGCCCGAAGCAGTGGCAGATCGTGACGCAGCTGGTCGCCGACTTTGCGACCGGACGCGGCGTGCGCGACGAGATGCTGCGGACCATCTTCGCCGTCGGCGACGAAAAGCAATCGATCTTCTCGTTCCAGGGCGCGGCGCCGCACGAGTTCGACCAGCGCCACCGGCAATTCCGCCGCGTCTTCGAGGGCGCAGGCCTCAAGTGGGACGCCGACATCCGCCTCAACTATTCGTTCCGCTCGGGGCGCGCGATCCTGCACTCGGTCGACCGCGTGTTCCGCGAAGAGGCGATCTACCGCTCGATCCATACGCCCGCGATCGGCGCGCCGATCCACGAGGCGCTGGCCGACGCCGCGCCCGGCATGATCGAGCTGTGGGAGATGGAAATCGCCGAGCAGCGGCTTGATATCGAGGGCTGGGATGCACCGTTCGATGCGGTCTCCGAGACGAATCCCGAGGTGAAGGTCGCAACCCGCGTGGCCGATACCATCGCGCAGATGATCGCGAGCCACGAGATGACCGGTCGTGCCGGCATGCGGCGGCCGCTCACGCCAGGCGACGTGCTGATCCTGGTGCGGCGGCGCGGAAAACTGTTTGACGCGGTGATCCGGGCGCTGAAGCACGCGCATATTGCGGTCGCCGGCGCCGACCGGCTGAAGCTGACCGAGCACATCGCAATCATCGACCTCATGCACCTGACCGACGCGCTGTTGATGCCGCAGGACGATCTTGCGCTCGCGGTGGCGCTGAAGAGCCCGCTGTTCGGGATCGGCGAGAACCAGCTTTACGAGCTGTGCTATCAGCGCAAGGGGTCTTTGCGCACAGCGCT
Source organism: uncultured Alphaproteobacteria bacterium (assembly GCA_963763485.1). Taxonomy (GTDB): domain Bacteria; phylum Pseudomonadota; class Alphaproteobacteria; order Rhizobiales; family Xanthobacteraceae; genus CAWCKS01. Next base: position 785,425 of record CAVXOW010000008.1, read on the forward strand.
CGCGGACCGGGCCAGGACCGATCTCTACTTTGCCGAGGCGCATGCGCGCCTCGTGGCCTGCGAGGAGAAAGCGGCGCAGGCGAAGCCATTCGAATTCTATTGCTGGCTGCTCGGCGCCGACGGCGGGCGGGCGCGAATGCTGAAGCGACTGAGCCACGAGGCCAACGACGCGATCGACGAATTCCTCGAACTGGCGTTCGCGTTCGAGCAGCGCGAGGTGCCCTCGCTGCAAGGCTTCGTCGCCTGGCTGCGCGCCGCCGACACCGAGATCAAGCGCGACATGGAGATCGGCCGCGACGAGGTGCGGGTCATGACCGTGCACGGCGCGAAGGGACTCGAGGCGCCGGTCGTGTTCCTGATGGACACGACCTCGTCGCCGACCGACGCGCCGCGGCTGAATTTGATCAAGCTGCCGATTGGCGAGCCATCTTCACCTCTCCCCGCAATGCGGGGAGAGGTCGGATCGCAACGCGATCCGGGTGAGGGGCATGGCACGGACTCGCAACATACACAGAATTCGCGGATGGCGGCCCCTCACCCCGACCCTCTCCCCGCTGACGCGGGGCGAGGGAGTAGAGGAGTCAGCGAATGTGTGGTGTGGGCCGGCCGCAAGGCCGATGACTGCCTGCGCGTCGCCGACGCCCGCGGGCGCATGGTTGTTGACATCGAGGACGAGTATCGGCGGCTGCTCTATGTCGCGATGACGCGCGCTGCCGAGCGCCTGATCATCGGCGGCGTGATGCCGGCGAACCGCAATAAGCCGCGCGACGATTGGTGGTATCAGCTCATCACGAAAGGGCTTGAGGGCGCGGAGCTGACGAAAGAGGAATTTCAGACGGAGGCGGGCAAGGTCACACGATTCATTCGGCCGGACGATTCTCTTGCGATTCGCGCCGGTGAAACTGAGGCGACCGGACCGGCGGCGCCAGCCGAGCCGCCGCTGCCGGACTGGCTGCGCCGGCCCGCAAGCCCGGAACAAAAGCCTTACGAGACCATCCGTCCGTCCGAACCAACCGGCTCTGCCGCGCCGGCCAGGTGGTCGGCGGCGCTGGCGCAAGCGCGACGGCACGCTTTGCATCGCGGCACGCTGGTGCACCGCCTGCTGCAGGCGCTGCCTGACATCGCCCCCGAGCGGCGCAAGGCCATTGCCGAGGATTTTGCCGCCCGCAATGCGAAGGAGTGGACCGCGGACGAACGCGCGGCGCTGGTCGAGCGCACGCTTGAACTGATCAAGCATCCGTCGTTTGCCGCGCTGTTCGCAGCGGGAAGCCGGGCCGAGGTGCCGATCATTGGGCAGTTGACCCGTGCCGGCCGCTCGCCGCTGCTAGTGTCCGGCCAGATCGACCGCCTCGTGATCGGCCCGCGCGAAGTGCTGATCGCCGACTTCAAGACCAACGAGGCGCCGCCCAAAGCCGCCGCCGCTATACCAAAGACGTACGTCCGCCAGATGGCGCTTTATGCTGCCCTGATGAGCCAGCTCTACCCGGACAGGTCTGTTCGCGCGGCCCTGGTCTGGACCGAGACCGCTGAAATCGCTGAGATTCCGCCCGAGACCCTCCAAACGCAGCTGGCTGCCATCATCTCGCCGTGACCCCGCCTTGACCGGGCAACGCGCCGTTCATAGGTTCGCCGCTACGATTTTGCGGGCGATTCTCTCGTTTTGCTTTTGCGCATATCCTCGCCGGAAAACCGGCACCCGCTCCCGATCAAGTCGAGGGCAAGCTGTTCCGGGACATGCGCCGCTCGCGCGAGCTTAGAGAAAGAAAAAGGTGATCCATGAGTGTCGGCAAAGTGTCGGATGCGAATTTCGAATCGGAAGTGCTGAAAGCGAACGGCCCCGTTGTGGTCGACTTCTGGGCCGAGTGGTGCGGCCCGTGCCGCATGATCGCGCCCGCGCTCGACGAAATCGCCGGCGCGATGGGCGACAAGGTCAAGATCGTCAAGCTCAACGTCGATGAGAATCCGCAGACCGCCTCGAAGTACGGCGTGATGTCGATCCCGACGCTGATGATCTTCAAGGGCGGCGAACTCGCCTCGCGCCAGGTCGGCGCCGCGCCAAAGCAGAAGCTGCAGCAGTGGATCAACGGCGCGGTGTGAGGCGGCGGCTTCACCCTAACGATCCGCACTGTCATGCCCCGCTTCAAGCGGGGCATCCAGTAACCATCAGTGCTGATAGTCAATCGAGATCACACGGCGTACTGGATCGCCCGGTCAAGCCGGGCGATGACGATTGAACAAGTCGCACCGTCTAAACCGGCAGCGTGCCGTTGGCCCGCAGCACTTCACCGGCCAAATACAGCGATCCCGTAATCAAAATACGCGGCGGCACGTCGTAGGTGAGCTGCGCGATCGCGCGCAGCGCGGCTTCCACACTTTCCGCGGTCTCGACCCGCATGCCGAGCGGGCGCGCGGCGTCGGTCAGCGCCTGCGGCGTGTAGGCCTTGTCGTGACCGGGGATCGGCACCGCAATGACATGCCGCGTCATGCCGGAAAAATTGGCGAGGAAGCCGCGCGCGTCCTTGTTGGCCAGCATGCCGATGATGATGACGAGCTGACGCGACAGCCGCTCCTCGAGGTCGCCGAAGGCTGCTGCGACGACACGGCCGCAATCCGGGTTGTGACCGCCGTCGAGCCAGATCTCGGACTGCGGCGCCGCGTTGGCCGTCAGCGGCCCCTGCGGCAGCCGCTGCATCCGCGCCGGCCACTCGGCCCGCGAAATGCCCTGCTCGATCGCCGTCACCGGCACATCAAGCTGGTCGATCGTGCGCAGCACGGCCACGGCGAGGCCGGCATTGTCGAACTGGTGGCGGCCGAACAGTTTTGGCGTGGGCAGATCGAGCAGGCCCTGCTCGTCCTGATAGACGAGGCGGCCGCGCTCGACGCCGGCGCTCCAGTACTGACCGCCGGCCCGCAGCGGCGCGCGCATGCGCTTCGCGACCTGTTCGATCACCGCTTCGGCTTCCGCATGCTGATGCGCGGTGATGACAGGCACGCCGGGCTTGATGATCCCCGCTTTCTCAGCCGCGATCTTGCCGAGCGTATCGCCGAGCATCTCCATGTGGTCGAGGGCAACCGGCGTGATGACGCTGGCGAGCGGTTTTTCCACGACGTTGGTCGCGTCGCCGCGGCCGCCGAGGCCAACTTCGAGCAAAACGACGTCGGCCGGCTGCTGGCCAAAAAGATAAAAGCCGGCCGCGGTCTCCATCTCGAACACGGTGATCGGCGCGTTGCCGTTCAGCCGCTCGCAATGTTCGAGTGCTGCGATCAGCGCAGCGTCGTCGACGAGGACGCCGCCGAGCCGGAAGCGCTCGTTGATGCGGGCGAGATGCGGCGACGTGTAGGTGTGGACGCGCAGGCCGGCGGCTTCGAGGATGGCGCGGAGATAGGCGACGGTCGAGCCCTTGCCGTTGGTGCCGGCGACATGGATGACCGGGCCCATGCGCTGTTCGGGATTGCCGAGCAGCTTAAGCAGCCGCTCCATGCGATCGAGGGTGAGATCGATCTTGCGGTCATGCAGCGCCATCAGCCGCGCCTGGATCGCATCCAGCGGCGCCGGGGTTTCGTAGGGCTTTGCGGTCACGCGGAGGGAGCGGGTTGTTCGGCTTCGGGTGGCGGGAGAGCGGCGGCCGCGGGCGACAAAGCTTCGACCGGATCGGTCTTGGTCAACAGCCGGCAAAGTCGCCCAATCGTCGGCCTGATTTCATGGCGATGCACGACCATGTCGATCATGCCGTGCTCTTTCAGATACTCGGCGCGCTGAAATCCGTCAGGCAGTTTTTCGCGGATCGTTTGTTCAATCACGCGCGCGCCGGTAAAACCGACCAGCGCGCCGGGCTCGGCGATATGAACGTCGCCGAGCATCGCATAGGACGCGGTGACGCCACCCGTGGTCGGATTGGTCAGCACGACGATGTAGGGCTTCTTGGCTTCGCGCAGCATCTGCACCGCGACCGTGGTGCGCGGCATCTGCATCAGCGACAGAATGCCTTCCTGCATGCGCGCGCCGCCGGAGGCGGCGAACATGATGAACGGCGAGGCTTTCTCGACCGCGAGCTCGAGGCCCTTGATGATGGCTTCGCCGGCGGCCATGCCGAGCGAGCCGCCCATGAAATCAAAATCCTGCACGGCGGCAACGATCGGCATGCCTTCGAGCCGGCCGTAGCCGACCTTCACCGCATCGTTCAGGCCGGTCTTGGCGCGCGCGTCTTTCAGGCGATCGACATATTTGCGCTCGTCGCGGAATTTCAGCGGATCGACGGCGACCTGCGGCAGCGCGACGTCGTACCAGGTCTCGTTGTCGAAGATCGATTTCAGGCGCGCCATCGCGCCCATGCGCATGTGGTAGTTCGAGCCGGGAATGACGAACTGGTTGGCCTCGACGTCCTTGTAGAACACCAGCTGCCCGGTGTCGGGACACTTGATCCAGAGATTTTCCGGCACTTCGCGCTTCAGGATGCTGCGAATCTTCGGCCGGACGACGTTTGAGATCCAGTTCATCTATTCAATGCTCCGCAGCTCGTGCCGCAAACGCCTGGTTGATTGAGCATGATCTTTTCGGAAAACCGGTCTCCACTTTTCCGGATCATGCTCAAACGTCGCCGACCCCGCGCTTATATGGACATTTGGCGCGCCCCGGGCAATCCCGAAATGGTCAGCTATTCTGCCGGTTGCTTGGCGACGGAATGAACACCCTTCGCCAGCGAGGAGACGATACCTGCGGCCGCGCCGACGGTTTTCGCCGTCGCCGCGCCATTGGCGTCGAGACTGCCGGCAATCGCATCAACGATCGCGGTGCCGACCGCCGCACCGTCGGCCTTGCTGGCAATGGCCGCGGCATTCTCAGCGGTCCTGATGCCGAAGCCGACGCAGACCGGCAACGTTGTGTGACGCTTGATGCGCGCAACTGCGCCGGCAACCCTGTCCGCGCTGGCCGCCGCGGCCCCGGTGATGCCGGTGATCGAGACGTAGTAGACAAAGCCTGACGTATTCGCGAGCACCGCCGGCAGCCGCTTGTCGTCGGTGGTTGGTGTCGCCAGCCGAATGAAGTTCAGGCCGGCGCGCAACGTCGGCAGACACAGCTCTTCATCTTCCTCCGGCGGCAGGTCGACGATGATCAGGCCATCCACGCCGACGGTTTTGGCGTCGGCGAGAAATTTTTCGACGCCGTAGATGTAGATCGGGTTGTAGTAGCCCATCAGCACGATCGGTGTCGCGGCGTCCTCGGTGCGGAAGGCGCGCACCATGTTGAGCGTCTTCTTCAGCGTGGTGCCGGCTTTCAGCGCGCGCAGGCCCGCCGCCTGGATCGACGGGCCATCGGCCATTGGATCGGTAAACGGCATGCCGAGCTCGATGATGTCAGCGCCCGCTTTCGGCAGCGACTTGATGATGCCGAGTGAGGTGTCGATATCGGGATCGCCCGCCATCACGTAGGTGACGAACGCAGCGCGGCCCTCGCGCTTCAATTCGGCAAAGCGGGTGTCGATGCGCGTGGTCATGGCGCGACTCCATCGATGCGTCGCGGCTCGCGCATCCTCCCCCGCGCAGCGGGGGAGGGGGACCATGCCAACGGGTCCGGCCGAAGGCCGGCCCGATGATAAACTCCGCATGGTGGTGGGGGCACGCTGAGCTTTGCGAAAGGCAGCGCAAACGACACAGGCCACGCGCCCCCTCCACCGCCCTTCGGGCGGTCCCCCTCCCCCGCTGCGCAGGGGAGGATAACAAGAGTCGAGAGCGCCCGATCCCTCATGACCGCGCCTTCAGAATCTCGGCGACCTGCGGGATGTCCTTGTCGCCGCGGCCGGAGAGGTTGACCACCATCAGGTGCTCGTTGCGCCGCTTGGGCGCGAGATCTATCACCTTGGCGATGGCGTGCGCCGACTCGAGCGCCGGGATGATGCCCTCAAGCCGCGACAGCAGCTGGAACGCGGCGAGCGCCTCGTCGTCGGTCGCGGAAATGTAGGTGACGCGGCCGGTCTCGTGCAGCCAGGCGTGCTCGGGACCGATGCCGGGGTAATCAAGGCCGGCGGAGATCGAGTGCGCGTCGTTGATCTGGCCGTCTTCGTTCATCAGAAGGAAGGTCCGATTGCCGTGCAGCACGCCGGGCCGGCCGCCGGTGAGCGAGGCCGCGTGCTGCTTGTCGAGCCCATGGCCCGCGGCCTCAACGCCAAAGATCTCGACGCCGGGATCGTCGAGAAATGCATGAAACAAACCGATCGCGTTGGAGCCGCCGCCGATGCAGGCGATCAGCGAATCCGGCAGGCGGCCTTCGGTCGCCAGCATCTGCTCGCGGGTCTCGCGGCCGATGATCGACTGGAAGTCGCGCACCATCATCGGATAGGGATGCGGGCCGGCGACAGTCCCGATGCAGTAATAGGTGCTCTCGACATTGGTGACCCAGTCGCGCAGCGCCTCGTTCATCGCGTCCTTCAGCGTGCGCGTGCCTGACTGCACCGGGATCACCTTGGCGCCCAGCATCTCCATGCGGAATACATTCGGCGCCTGACGCGCGACATCCACTGCGCCCATGTAAACCACGCATTCGAGGCCGAAGCGTGCGCACAGCGTTGCTGTTGCGACGCCGTGCTGACCAGCGCCGGTCTCGGCGATGATGCGCTTCTTGCCCATGCGCTGCGCCAAAAGGATTTGGCCAAGCACATTGTTGACCTTGTGCGAGCCGGTGTGATTCAGCTCCTCGCGCTTCAAAAAGATTTTTGCGCCGCCAAGATGCTGCGACAACCGCTCGGCGTAGTAGAGCGGCGACGGACGGCCGACGTAATCCTTCAGGTAACCGTTCATCTCGGCGCGGAAGGCACCATCCGCTTTCGCTTCGGCGTAAGCCTTCTCGAGATCGAGGATCAGCGGCATCAGGGTTTCCGCAACGAAGCGACCGCCGAAGATGCCGAAGTGGCCGTGATCGTCAGGACCGATGCGGAAGGAGTTTGGCTTCGGCAGGCTCATGTGCCGCTCCTGGCGAGTTTGCTGTCCGGTCGCGTCGCATCGGCTGCGCGAGCCGCGGCGATGAAAGCGCGGATCAATCCGATGTCTTTCACGCCGGGTGCGGACTCCACACCTGACGACACATCGACACCGGGCGCGCGCGTCACGCGCAGCGCTTCGGCAACGTTGCCCGCATTGATGCCGCCCGAGACCATGAACGGCACGGCAAGCTTCAGGTTCTCCAGCAGGTGCCAGTCGAACGGCGTGCCGAGGCCGCCCGGGCGTGTGGCGTCTTTCGGTGCGCGGGCATCGAACAGAATGCGGTCAGCGACCGCGGCGTAGCCGGCGACCGAGACAAGATCGGCTGATGTTTCGACGGGAATCACTTTCATCACCCCAACGCCGAACCTGGCCTTGATGTCGCGGATGCGCGCGACGGTTTCCTTGCCGTGCAGCTGCAAGAGATCTGGACGCACCGCCTCGATGCAATTCTCCAGCGTCGCGTCATCGGCGTCGACCGACACCGCGACCTTCTTCGCCCGACCTTTGACACGCGCGCCGAGTTCGCGGGCGGCACCGATGCTGAGATGCCGCGGAGATGCCGGAAAAAACATGAAGCCGACCATATCGGCGCCGGCGTCAAGCGCGGCGTCGAGCGTCTCCGGCGTGGACAGGCCACAGATTTTGACGGTCAGCGGCATTGTTGGGTCGATCTGCTGGGGTTCGCGCGGCTTCTACAACGTCATATGGGGCTTGTCTCCCCCGTCCGGCGAGACCTTGCGCCTTCTCTTGAGCATGATCTGGTCGGAAAACCGGTGCCCACTTTTCCGGTTCATGCGTGCGCTTAGGCTGGCGGCCGCAGCAGGGGATTTGGCCGGCCTAACGGTGCGCCTGGCCTGGTTGCCAATTCGGCACGGGCCGCCGCCGCATCGGCCTCGTGGCGGCGCGCGGCCCGGCGCCAGTGCCCCTGCCTGATCCAGGTCGCGATGCCGCCGGCCACGACGCCTGCGATCATCGACAGCAGGATGACGACGAACAGCGGCAGGTCGATACTGAGCGACGGGTCTGTTGAATTGAAGGCATCGAACGACACCGTCACCCAATGGCGATTGGCGACGGCGAAGATCACGAGGATCACCGCCAGCGGCAACAGGATCGCAAAGTTGATGATCTTCCGGACCATGACACTCCGGACGAGACGGATTGGGCGCCTCAGGCGCCTTCCATCTTGCTGTCGCGGTTGAGCCGCTCGCGCATTTCCTTGCCGGTCTTGAAGAACGGCACGCACTTCTGGTCGACCGGCACGTGCTCGCCGGTGCGCGGATTGCGCCCCGATCGTGCCGGGCGATTCTTCACCGAAAATGCGCCAAAACCGCGCAGTTCGACGCGATCACCGCGCGCCAGCGCGGCGACGATTTCATCGAGAATAGCGTTAACGATGTTTTCGACGTCCCGCTGATAGAGATGCGGGCTGTGCTCTGCAATGCGTTGAACAAGCTCGGATTTGATCATCGGAACGGGTGCCTGACCGTTAATAATTCCATTTCCGTGAAAAGTGATTGCACTGTCAAGACGATAATTGAAATTCGGACGCAGATTAAAGCACTTGTGGCACCCCTGCCGCCATGGCGGGGTGAGGCCGGCAGCTTTGCAGGCTCAAGTTTCGCGCGGCGGAACTCAGGATCAGTTGGTCCCGCCGGGCTGCCACAATGCGAGCAAGCCCTCCAGGCCGAGACGATCGACCGCGGCGATCGTGCCGGTCGCGCTGAGCCGTTGTGCCAGACCCTCGAGGCCGACCGCCTCGAGCGTCATCGAGGCGGCAAGCCGCAGGAAGCTCATGTCGCTGAAGCGCGGCGCCAGCCGATAATCCCGCACCGGCGTGCTGGCCGAAATCTTCTTCTCGGTCGCGAGCCAGGCCACGGCCGCGGTCTCGTCGCCAAGCTCGTCGACCAGCTTCAAGGGCACCGCCTGACGGCCGGTGAAGACGCGGCCGTCGGCGACTTTCTCCAGCGTCGGATCGTCCATGCCACGGCGGGTTTTCACGAGATCCTTGAACCAGGCGTAGGAATCCTTGACGAGTTCGTCGAGCGCAGCCCGGGCCTCGGGACTGGTCGGCTCAAAACCGTTGGGCGCGGCCTTCAACGGCGAGGATTTCACCTCCTCGACCTTGACGCCGACCGTCTTCATCAGGTCGCCGAAGTTCGGATACTGCACGAGCACGCCGATCGAGCCGACCAGCGAGGTGCTTTGCGCCACGATGTGATCGGCCGACAGCGCCGCGATATAGGCACCCGACGCGCACAGACCGTCGACCACGACGACCACGGGCTTCTTCGCCCTGAGCCGCGTCAGCGCGTCGTAAAGCTGCTCGGAGCCGGCGGTGGTGCCGCCCGGTGAGTTGACGTGGATGATCACCGCTTTGGCCGACGAACGGCCGAGCCGGTCGAGCGCCTGCACGCGCTCGCTGTTCGAGGTGATGAGACCTTCGATGGTGATGCGCGCGATTGCGTTGGTGGTCGAGAACGCGCGCCGCGCCGACGGCGTCGCGAGCAACGCAAGGCCGAGCACGATGGCGACGCCAAGCACCGCGGCGCTGACGCGCCAGAAGGTGAGCTTGCGGCGCATGCGGCGGCGATCGACGATCAGATCGGCTTCGTAGGACATTTTTTCGGCCTCACCCTTGCGATCGCACCGCGCGACCGGCGCCCGCGACTTTCATCCATTGAGTTGCAATATGAAGAAATCATGGTCGGGAAACAACAAGTGCAACGAACACTTTTCTGAAAAGCCGTCAGAAACGAAAGAGCCCCAGCCTACTGGCCGGGGCTCTGCGTTTCAAACAAGCTTGAATAGACTCACTTGTCCTTGTCTTACTTGTCCTTGTCCTGCGCGCCGCGCTGCTTGAGCGCGGTGCCGAGAATATCGCCAAGCGTCGCGCCCGAATCGGACGAGCCGTACTGGGCGATCGCTTCCTTCTCTTCGGCGACCTCAAGCGCCTTGATCGACACCTGGACCTTGCGGGCCTTCTTGTCGAACTGGATGACGCGGGCGTCGACCTTCTCGCCGACCGCAAAGCGTTCGGAGCGCTGCTCCGAGCGGTCGCGCGCGAGTTCCGAACGCTTGATGAAGGTGGTGAAGTCGGTGCCGACGATCTTGACGTCGATGCCGCCTTCCTTGACGTCGATGATCTCGCAAGTGACCACCGCGCCCTTCTTGACGTCGCCGGGTTCCGCGAATGGATCGCCTTCGAGCTGCTTGATGCCGAGCGAGATGCGCTCCTTCTCGACATCGACGTCGAGCACAACAGCCTTGACGATGTCGCTCTTCTTGAAGTTGTCGATGACCTGCTCGCCCGGCAGCTTCCAGTCGAGATCCGACAGGTGGACCATGCCGTCGACGTCGCCATCCAGCCCGAGGAACAGCCCGAACTCGGTCTTGTTCTTGACCTCGCCCTCGACCACCGCACCGACCGGATACTTCTCGACGAACACCTCCCACGGATTGCGCATGGTCTGCTTCAGGCCGAGCGAGATGCGGCGCTTGACGGCGTCGACCTCGAGCACCTGCACCTCAACCTCCTGCGAGGTCGAGACGATCTTGCCGGGGTGCATGTTCTTCTTGGTCCACGACATCTCGGAGACGTGGATCAGGCCTTCGATGCCCGGCTCCAGCTCGACGAAGGCGCCGTAGTCGGTGATGTTGGTGACACGGCCCTTGATGCGCGCGCCGAGCGGATATTTGCCCTCGATGCCCTGCCACGGATCGTCCAAGCAGCTGCTTCATGCCGAGCGAGATGCGGTGCGTCTCGTGGTTGATCTTGATGATCTTGACCTTGACGGTCTGACCGATCGCCAAAACTTCGCTCGGGTGATTGACCCTGCGCCAGGCGATGTCGGTGACGTGCAACAGGCCGTCGATGCCGCCGAGGTCGACGAACGCACCGTAGTCGGTGATGTTCTTGACGACGCCGTCGATGACCTGACCCTCTTCGAGGTTCTGCACCAGCTCCTGGCGCTGCTCGGCGCGGGTCTCTTCCAGCACGGTGCGGCGCGAGACGACGATGTTGCCGCGGCGGCGATCCATCTTGAGGATCTGGAACGGCTGCGGGTTGTTCATCAGCGGACCGACGTCGCGGATCGGACGGATGTCGACCTGCGAGCGCGGCAGGAAGGCGACGGCGCCGTCGAGGTCGACGGTGAAGCCGCCCTTGACCTGGTTGAAGATGACGCCCGACACCTTCTCGTTGTTCTGGAACGCCTTCTCGAGCTTGCCCCAGCTCTCTTCGCGGCGCGCCTTGTCGCGCGACAGCACGGCTTCTCCAAGCGCGTTCTCGATGCGATCGAGGAACACCTCGACCTCGTCACCCACTTTAAGCTGGCTCTCACGTCCCGGACCGTTGAACTCACGCAGCGCGACGCGACCCTCGGTCTTCAGGCCGACGTCGATGACGGCCATGTCCTTCTCGATCGCAACGACGGTGCCCTTGATGACCGAGCTTTCCTGCAAGTCCGCCCGAGCCGAAGGACTCTTCGAGCATGGCGGAAAAATCTTCTTTCGACGGGTTGTATGAGTCAGCGGTGACAGAAGCCATTTGTTCTCCGGTTAGTTCAAACTTTCGGGGTTGCGTTCCACAACGATCAAGCAAGCCAGGCGGTTTCTTGCGCATTCTGCGCGATACGTTCCGCACACCCTGCCGCCCGCTCGCGCTTCCGAAATATCGGAAGACACGAAAACGGCCGGCTTGAGGCCAGCATGATCTTTGCGATGAATTGCGTGCCCGGACGCTCAGATCGAAGCGGTGGAGCCGGCTTACCTCCAATGACGGCGGGTGTTTATGACCCCGGCCGGCCGGCTCGGACGGCCTCGACAATGTCGATGGCGGCCCGGACGGCGCCTTCTATATCCAACAGGGAGGTATCGAGCAAGCGCGCATCCGGCGCCGGTTTCAGGGGCGCCGCGGCCCGATTGCGGTCCCGTTCATCGCGGCTCTTGATGTCGGCGAGCACGGCGGCCTCATCGACCGTCTCGCCCCGCGCCAAGATCTCCTGGGCTCGCCGTTTGGCCCGGACCTCAGGCGAAGCGACGACAAAAATCTTAACGTCGGCGTTGGGGCAGATGACGGTGCCGATATCGCGACCATCCAACACCGCTCCGGGCGGATGGCTGGCAAAATCACGCTGAAAATCGAGCAAAGCGGCCCGCACACCGGCAAAAACCGAGATCACCGAGGCTGCCTGACCCACCGCGTCGGTCTTGAGCGCGGGATTGCCGAGCTGGCCGGCATCGAGCGCGACGGCGGCCGCCGTCGCCCGCGCCTCGTCGGTCAGCGCGCAACCGGCGTCGATCAGGCTCTTCGCTACGGCACGGTAGATCAAGCCGGTATCGAGATGGCGGTAGCCGTAATGCGCCGCGAGGCGCTTGCCGAGTGTGCCCTTGCCGGAGGCGGCCGGTCCGTCGATGGCGATGATCACTTAAGCTCGGCTCCAAAACCCTGCATCAGCGGCACGAAGTTCGGAAAGCTGGTGGCAATGAAGCTCATGTCGTCGACCTTCACGCCGGTATCTGCGGCAAGGCCCATTACCAAGGCCGACATCGCGATGCGATGGTCCATGTGGGTTGCGACCAGGCCGCCGCCGGGTACGTGACCGCGACCCTCGACGATCAAATCGTCGCCGGAGATTTCGACCTTCACACCATTGACCCGCAGCATGTCCGCGGTCGCCGCGAGCCGATCGGATTCCTTGACCCGCAGCTCCTGCAGGCCGCGCATCGTAGTGGTTCCTTCGGCGAACGCAGCGGCCACCGCAAGCACGACATATTCGTCGATCATCGACGGCGCGCGCTCCGGCGGCACTTCGACGCCGCGCAGCTTCGACGACCGGATGCGGAAATCGGCCATCGGTTCGCCGGCATCGCCGCGCCTGTTGAGTTCCTCAATATTGGCGCCCATTTCGCGCAATGTCGTGAACAGGCCGGTGCGCAGCGGATTGGTCATGACGTCGGTCAGCACGATATCGGAATCGGCAAGCACCAGCGCCGCGACGATGGGGAATGCCGCCGACGAGGGATCGGCGGGCACCACGACGGGGGCGCCGGCAAGTTCCGGCTGTCCGGTCAGGGAAATCTTGCGGCCGTGTGCGCCTTCGTTCTCGACCATCACGGTGGCACCAAAATGCCGCAGCATCAGCTCGGTGTGGTCGCGGCTTGCTTCTTTCTCGATCACCGTGGTCACACCGGGCGCCGCAAGCCCGGCAAGTAGCACCGCAGACTTGATCTGCGCCGACGCCGCCGGCGTGCGGTAGACGATCGGGATCGGATCACGCGCCCCGGCCAGCGTCAGCGGCAGCCTGCCGCCCTCGCCGACCAAAGAGACCTTGGCGCCCATCTGCTCCAGTGGATCGAATATCCGCCGCATCGGCCGCTTGCGCAGCGACGCGTCGCCGTCGAACGTCGCCGAGATCGGCGCACCGGCCACGGCGCCCATGACGAGCCGACAGCCGGTGCCGGAATTGCCGAAATCCAGCGGCTTTTCGGGCGCAGCGAAGCCGGACACCCCGACGCCGCGAACTGACCAATTCCCCTCTCCCGTGCGCTCGACCTTGGCGCCAAGCGCCCGCATCGCTTGCGCGGTGTTGAGGACATCTTCCCCCTCGAGCAGGCCCGAAATCCGGGTTTCGCCGACCGCCAGCGCCCCGAGAATCAAGGCCCGCTGCGAGATCGACTTGTCGCCGGGGACCTGGGCCCGACCGCCTAAGGCGGAACTCGGCCGGGCCTCCATCGGGCGCGGGCTGGCGGAATGTGGCATGAACGGGTTCTCCCGGTGGCGGCTCGGCGAGGTCTCAGGATGGCGGCGGTCCTAACACGGGCATGCCGGTCCGTCACGGTTCTGGTCCGAAAACCAGTGGCTTTCGCTATTGACAGCGCCACCTCAACTAGCCAAGTGAAGCACCGTTTTTCCAGAACCCTCCAGGATTTCCGACGTGGCTAAACCCGAGCTTGGAATCAAGCGTCTTTGCGCCAGTTGTGGCGCCAAGTTCTACGACCTGAGCAAGTCTCCGATCGTGTGCCCGAAGTGCAGCACCGTGTACGAAGTCACGCTGCCGCGTGCCAGGTCCGACGGGCGCGGAGCAGCCGCCGCTGCAATCGTTCCCGAGCCTGCGGCCGCCGAGGTCGAGACGGTGTCGCTCGAAGAAGCGGATGCCGAGGCGACCGGACAGGTCAAGGCCGAGGTGCCCGAGTCGGTCGACGACATCGAGGTCGATGAGCCGATCGAGGATGACGACGATGATGATTCGACCTTCATCGCCGAGGAGGAAGAGGGCGACGACGATGTCACCGACATCATCGGTGACGTCACCGATGACGAGGAGACTTAAGGTCGCTTTCGAAGTATGATGTTGAGGGCTCGCTGCATGACCCACCGTGCAGCCGAGATTTTTCAGCACCGCGATGCGGTGTCTTGAGGCGACGGGGCCATAGCTCAGCTGGGAGAGCGCTTGCATGGCATGCAAGAGGTCGGCGGTTCGATCCCGCCTGGCTCCACCAGCCTTCGCTTGCTTCGCAAGCTTCGGCTCGGCAAGCCACACCGGACTCTCGTGGCGAAGCAAGCGAAGGCTGCCGCGCCGAAGCCCGGAAGGGCGAAGGCGGGCCGCGTAGCCGGGCTTCTGAGATGAAATACGTCTACATTCTCGAAAGCCTCGACGCCGAACACTTCTACACCGGTATCACCGAAGACTTGCGCGCTCGCTTGGCCGCTCACAACGCGGGCGAGGTGCCGCATACATCAAAGTACCGACCATGGCGTCTGAAGACCTACGTCGCGTTCGGCGACGAACAACAAGCAGTCGCCTTTGAAAAGTACCTGAAGACGGCTTCGGGCCGCGCGTTTGCGAAGAAGCGCCTGTAATGCTTTAAATCGCCGTCCGTTTCTTCAACCACAGCAAACCACTCATGCCCTCCTCACTCCCTCTCGGCGCCATCGCAGGCCTGCGCGTCATCGATCTCACGCGCGTGCTCGGCGGGCCCTACTGCACGCAAATCCTCGGCGATCACGGCGCCGAGATCATCAAGATCGAGCCGCCGGCCGGCGACGAGACGCGCGACTGGGCGCCGGTGCTTCCCGAGACCGGCTCGGCTTATTTCAACGGCGCGAATCGCAACAAGCGTTCGCTCGGCCTCGACCTCACCAAGCCGCGCGGCCGCGACGTGCTGATGCGGCTGCTCGGGAACGCCGACGTGCTGATCGAGAACTTCAAGCCCGGCACGCTCGACAAGTGGGGCATCGGCAACGCGTTGCTGCGCGAGAAATTTCCGCGGCTGATCCACTGCCGTATCTCCGGCTTCGGCGGCGACGGGCCGCGCGGCGGCCAGCCGGGCTATGACGCGATCGTGCAGGCGATGGCCGGCATGATCGCCGCCAACGGCTCGCCGGAAGGCGGGCCGACCCGGATCGGCATTCCTGTCGTCGATCTCACGACCGGACTCTACGCGACGATCGGAATTTTGATGGCGCTGCTCGAACGGCAGACATCAGGCCGCGGACAGTTCGTCGAAGCGACGCTGTTCGAGACCGGCCTCTCGATCATGCATCCGCATGCGTCGAACTATTTCTTCACCGGCAAGACTCCGGTGCCCACCGGGAATCCGCATCCATCGCTCGCGCCCTACGAATTGTTTCAGACCCGCGACGGCCCGATCTTCATCGGCGTCGGCAATGACGGCACCTTCAAGAAGCTGTGCCAGGAGATCGGCAGGGAAGATCTCGCAGCCGATCCGCGCTTCACCACCAACCGCAGCCGCATCGACAATCGCGACGCGATGCGGATCGAGATCGAGAAGGTTTTTAAGGATTTCGATCGCGATGCGCTGTGTGACCGGCTGCTCGCGGCCGGCCTGCCGGCCGGGCCGATCCAGTCGATCGACAAGGCGCTGGAGAGTCCGCACAGCAAGGCACGCGGCGATGTGGTCGCCAAGGACTGGTACAAGGGTGTTGCATCTCCGGTGCGCTTCGAGCGCAACAAGGCGAGCCTGCGCTACGCGCCGCCGCGGTTCAGCGAACACGCGGCGGATATTTTAAAGGAAGCGGGACTAGGCGAGACGGAAATCGCCGAGCTGACCGCCGAGGGTGTGGTCTGCAAGGCCAGAAAGGGCGCGCAGTAATTCTTGCGCGAGCACGGCTCATAAGGTGCGACGGCTTCCGGCTTGAACCGGCCTGTGCCATGGTCAGACCCAAGAGCAAGGGAGCTTCGCGATGGGCCACATCAAGCTCGGCACGGCCGGTCGCCTGCTTGCGACTCTTGCCGTTCTGCTTGCGGCCCTCCTGCAGACCTCGTCGGCCTTCGCCGACAAACGCGTCGCGCTGGTGATCGGGAACTCGGCGTATCAGAACGTCAACCGTCTGCCCAATCCGGCGAAGGATGCAGCGTCGATCGGCGACATGCTGAAGAAAGCGGGCTTCGATGTGGTCAACTCGAAGCAGGACGTGACCAATGCCGACATGCGCAAGATGGTGCGCGACTTCTCCGACCAGGTGCGCGACGCTGATGTTGCGGTGGTCTACTACGCGGGCCACGGCATCGAGGTCGGCGGCACTAACTATCTCCTGCCTGTCGACACCAGGCTCGAGCGTGATGTCGATGTCGAGGACGAGGCGGTGTCGCTCGATCGCATCGTGCGCATTCTCGATCCCGTGAAAAAACTGCGGCTCGTGATCCTCGATGCCTGTCGCGACAATCCGTTTCAGCAGACGATGAAGCGCAGCTTGAGCTCGCGCGGCGTGACGCGTGGTCTTGCCAAGGTCGAACCGGAAAATCCCAACACGCTGATCGCCTATGCCGCAAAGGCCGGCTCGACCGCCTCCGATGGCGACGGTGACCACAGCCCGTTCACCACGGCGCTGCTGAAGCAGCTGCCGGTGCCTGGGCAGGACCTGCGCAAGTCGCTCGGCTATGTGCGCGATGCTGTCTTGAAGCAGACCGACAACAAGCAGGAGCCGTTCGTCTACGGCTCGCTCGGCGGCGACGACGTCGTGCTGGTGGCGGGTGCGAAGCCCGCGCCCGCCGCGGTGCCGGCGCAAGTATCCTCGCTCGATCCGAATTCGCCGCTGCGCCGCGACTATGAGCTTGCCGCGCAGATCAACACCAAGGCGGCGTGGAACGCCTTCCTCAAAACCTACCCGAAAGGGTTCTATGCCGACCTCGCGCGCGCGGCGCAAAACAAGCTGAGCGATTCGGCGACGCCGCAGGTCGCCGCGGCAACTCCGGACCAGCGCAACCTTTCGGCGGCGGCGCCGCCCGGCCACGCCCAGCCCGGCACAGCAGCACTCGCAACGGCGATGGCGCCGGCGGC
This sequence comes from uncultured Alphaproteobacteria bacterium, assembly GCA_963763485.1. GTDB lineage: Bacteria > Pseudomonadota > Alphaproteobacteria > Rhizobiales > Xanthobacteraceae > CAWCKS01. Next base: position 802,708 of record CAVXOW010000008.1, read on the forward strand.
CGGGGCCGCAGCACCAGCGGCGACACGGGCACCGAACATCAACGACTATGTCGGAAAGTCCTATCGCATCACATTTGTCCAGGTGGAGGAGCAGGAAGCGCCCAATCCAGGCAAGGTCTCCAGGAGCGGCCGCGAGGCTGCGATCTATGTCAAATCGCCCGCGCAAATCACCAGCCGCTACAACCTCTCACAGCCGCCGCCGGGCGCGCTGGGTCGCTACGCCAGCGCCGCGCTCGGCAGCGTCGATCGCGGCATGCAGGTGACTTATGGTGAGGGCCAGGTCCTGCTCATCATGCAGGTCACCGACTACCGCGTAAAATTCGCGGTGACCGCGATCGGCAACTCATGCAACGCCACGGTCAATTTCGAGCTGCAACCGGGCAAGACCTTCTTCGACATGCGCTCGCTTGCGACCGGCGAGCCCTTGACCATGCGTTCGGTGTCGGCCGATCGCGCGGTGTGCTGGGTCTCGCCGAATGACGAGGTCGGCCCGCCGCCGACGCCGGTCGCACCCACGGCGCAAGCGCCGCAAACATCTGCGGCGCCTGCGCCCGCTGCCAAGAACTGATATTGAACTGATGTTGCTGCGCGAGCGACCTTCGGCTTCGCCTATTTTTAGCTTCCCACGCCTTGCGTTCCCGCACTACGATCAAACCCATCAAACTGTCATCCAGCGCCAATAGAAGGTGCAAATTGCAACGGATGGCATGACCGGGAGGATCTTCATGAAATATCGTCTGCTTGGCGTGGCCACGGCCGTCACGCTGGCCACCGCGCCGCTGAACACTGCCTTCGCAGTCACGGAAATCCAGTGGTGGCACGCGATGGTCGGCGGCAACAACGACGTCGTCGTTCGTCTCGCCGACGAGTTCAATGCCTCGCAGAGCGATTACAAGGTGATCCCGTCCTACAAGGGATCCTATGCCGACACGATGAACGCCGGCATCGCCGCGTTCCGCGCCGGCAACGCGCCGCACATCCTGCAGGTTTTCGAGGTCGGCACCGCGACCATGATGAGCGCGAAGGGCGCGATCAAGCCGGTGTTCGAGCTGATGAAGGAGGCCGGCGAGCCGTTCGACCCGAAGGCGTACCTACCGGCCATCACCGGCTATTACTCGACCGCCAAGGGCGAAATGCTATCGCTGCCGTTCAACTCGTCCTCGATGGTGATGTGGGTCAACAAGGACGCGCTGAAGAAGGCCAATATCGCGGAGATCCCGAAGACTTGGCCAGAAGTGTTCGAGGACGCCAAGAAACTGAAGGCCGCGGGCTACGCGACCTGCGGCTTCTCGAATGCGTGGGCAACCTGGGCCAACATCGAGCAGTTCTCAGCCTGGCACAACGTGCCGATCGCCACCAAGGCCAACGGGCTCGACGGGTTCGACACCGAGCTGAAGTTCAACTCGCCTCTGCATGTCAAACACTTGCAGAATCTGGTCGACCTCGAGAAGGACAAAACCTACGATTACTCAGGCCGCGCCAGTGCCAGCGAAGGACGTTTTTCGTCCGGCGAATGCCCGATTTTCCTGACCTCAATCGGTTTCTACGCGACCGTGAAGAACTCGGCCAAGTTCGATTTCACCGCAGCGCCGATGCCGTATTACCCCGATGTGGCGGGAGCGCCGCAAAACTCGATTATCGGCGGCGCCTCCTTGTGGGTGATGGGCGGCAAGTCGGCCACTGAATACAAAGGCATCGCGAAATTCTTCTCATTCCTGTCGGACACCAACCGCCAAGCCAAATTGCATCAGGAATCCGGCTATCTGCCGATTACCAAGGCGGCCTATGAAAAGACCAAAGCCGACGGCTTCTATGAGAAAAATCCGATCCTCGAGGTTCCACTAAAGGAATTGACCAACAAGGAGCCGACCGAGAACTCGCGCGGCCTGCGCTTCGGCAATATGGTGCAGATGCGCGACATCTGGTCCGAGGAGATCGAAGCTGCGCTCGACGGCAAGAAGAGCGCCAAGGACGCGCTCGACGCGGCCGTGGCGCGCGGCAACGCCATGTTGCGGACGTTCGAGAAGACCGTGGTGAAGTGAACGTACGTGCGTCGATCGCGCGCTCATTCCGCTTTCGTCATGCCCGGCCTTGTGCCGGGCATCCACGAGCGCCGCGGAAGGACAGACGTGGATGGCCGGGACAAGCCCGGCCATGACGGGAAAGCCAGTTCGCTTCGATTGATCAAAACCTGATGGACAAGAGCGTTTCGTTCAACAACAAGCTCCTGCCCTATCTGCTGCTGGCGCCGCAGCTCGCCATCACGATCGTATTCTTCTACTGGCCGGCGAGCCAGGCGCTGCACCAATCGTTCCTGCGCGAAGATGCGTTCGGGCTGTCGTCGGAATTTGTCGGCTTCGAGAACTACGCCGACCTGCTCCAACAGCCGCAGTACTACTCCGCAATCGTCACCACAGTCGTGTTCTCGACGCTCGTCGCGACGCTGTCGCTGTCACTCGCACTGTTGTTCGCAAGCCAGGCCGACAAGAACTTACGCGCAGCGTCGGCTTACAAGACCCTGCTGATCTGGCCCTACGCGGTGGCGCCGGCAATTGCCGGCACCCTCTGGATTTTCATGTTCCACCCCTCGCTCGGCACGCTGGTGCGGCCGCTGCGCGCGATGGGCTTCAACTGGAATCCGCTGCTCAACGGCAACCACGCGATGGTGCTGGTGGTGATGGCGGCGGTGTGGAAACAGATCTCCTACAATTTCCTGTTCTTCCTTGCCGGCCTGCAATCGATCCCGAAGAGCGTGATCGAAGCTGCCGCCATCGATGGCGCCGGACCGCTGCGGCGATTCTGGACCGTGGTGTTTCCGCTGCTGTCGCCGACCACGTTCTTCCTGCTCGTCGTCAACATCGTCTATGTGTTCTTCGACACCTTCGGCATCATCGACGCGGTGACTGGCGGCGGGCCCGCAGGCGCAACGACGACGATGGTCTACAAGGTGTACGCCGACGGCCGGCTCGGCGGCGATCTCGGCGGCTCGGCCGTGCAATCGGTGTTCCTGATGATCATCGTGATCGGCCTGACCACGATCCAGTTCCGCTATGTCGAGCGCAAGGTGCAATACTGATGGTCGAGCATCGCTCCTTCGGTGACGTGCTGGCCTACGCGATCCTTTCGCTGGCGGTACTGATCATCGTCTTTCCGGTTTACCTCGCCTTTGTCGCGTCGACCCATGACGCAGCCACGGTCATGAACGGCAACATGCCGCTCATGCCCGGCAGCTATCTCTGGGAGAATTACACGCGGGTTCTTGCATCGGGGACGACGCAAAGCAGCGAGCCGGTCGGACGCATGCTGGCCAACTCGTTCATCTCGGCGATCGGCATTGCGCTCGGCAAGATTTTCATCTCGATCCTGTCCGCCTACGCGGTGGTGTATTTTCGCTTTCCGTTCCGCAAGACCGCGTTCTGGATCATCTTCATGACGCTGATGCTGCCGGTCGAGGTGCGCATCTATCCGACCTACAAGGTGGTCGCCGATCTCAAGCTGCTCGACACCTATACTGGCATCATCCTGCCACTGATTGCGTCGGCCACCGGCACCTTGCTGTTCCGCCAGTTCTTCATGACCGTCCCCGAAGAGCTGCTCGAGGCGTCCAAGATCGACGGCGCCGGGCCGTTCCGTTTCTTCAAGGATACGCTGCTGCCGTTGTCGATGACGACGATCGCGGCGCTGTTCGTGATCCAGTTCATCTATGGCTGGAATCAGTATCTCTGGCCGCTGTTGATCACGACCAAGGACTCCATGCAGACGGTGGTGATCGGCATCCGCAAGATGCTGACCTCGACCGACACCAAGGCAGAGTGGCAGCTCGCGATGGCGACCGCCGTGCTGGCCATGCTGCCGCCGGTCGCCGTCGTGATCTTCATGCAGCGACTGTTCGTCCGCGGCCTGGTCGAAACCGAGAAATAAGCGCGATGGCAAACGTAATCCTGACCGACGTCCGCAAGACCTATGCCGGTGGCGTCGAGGCCATCAAGGGCGTCAGCCTCTCGATCGGCGACGGCGAGTTCTGCGTCCTTGTGGGCCCGTCGGGCTGCGGCAAGTCCACGCTGCTCAGGATGATCGCGGGTCTTGAGACCACGACGGCGGGCCAGATCGACATCGGTGGCCAAGTCGTCAACGAGATCGAGCCTGCGAAACGCGACATCGCCATGGTGTTCCAGAACTATGCGCTCTATCCGCACATGAGCGTCTACAACAACATGGCCTATGGCTTGCGCAACCGCGGCATGAGCGAGGCCGAGATCAAGACCCGCGTCAGCGAAGCCGCACAGATTCTCGAGATCGGCGCGCTGCTCGACCGCAAGCCGCGGCAGCTCTCGGGCGGCCAGCGCCAGCGCGTCGCCATGGGCCGCGCCATCGTGCGGCATCCAAAGGTGTTCCTGTTCGACGAGCCGCTGTCGAATCTCGATGCCAAGCTGCGCATCGCCATGCGCGTGGAAATCCGCAAGCTGCAGCGGCGTCTCAAAACGACCTCGGTCTACGTCACCCACGACCAGCTTGAAGCGATGACACTCGCCGACATCCTCGTGGTGATGAATGGCGGCGTCGTCGAACAGATCGGCAAGCCGATCGAGATCTACCGCAAGCCGATGACCACCTTCGTCGCCTCGTTCATCGGCGCGCCACCGATGAATTTTTTCCGATCGAGCGGGTCGGCAAGGCCGGACTCGGTGGCCTGCCTAGTAATGCCGGCATCGTCGGCGTGCGCCCGGAGGACCTCTTGCTCGGCGCCGGCGGTGCCAATGGCGGCGGGCTTGGGCTCGATCTCACCGTCGATGCGATTGAGCGGATCGGCGCGGAGACTTTTGTTTACGGCAGCAACGGCGATGCCGGCGAGGTGATGGTCCGTGTACCCGGCGACGATGCGCCGGCGCTCGGCTCGGCCGTCCACGCCGCGGCGGTGCGCGCAAAGCTGCACGTCTTCACGGGCGACGGCCGCACGCGCCTCGACCTCTGATAGACGTCGGCGCTCTGGACTTGTGACCAGCCGCGGTCCACAAGCCGTCGCATGACGGTTGCGAACGATCCCGCATTACTGAAGCGACTGACTGACGCACTCGCCGCAGTTCCGGGCGTGCGCGCGGTCGTGCTCGGCGGCTCGCGTGCGCGAGGCATCGCGAGCGAGCGGTCCGACTACGACATCGGCCTCTACTATGACGCAGCGGCGCCGCTCGACATCACCGCGCTACACGTTGTGGTCGCTACGCTCGACGATCGAGGCGCGGCGGCCGAGATCACCGGGATCGGCGGCTGGGGTCCGTGGATCAATGGCGGCGGCTGGCTGACGATCGATGGTGCGCAGGTCGACCTGCTCTATCGTGACCTCACGCGCGTCCGCGCTGTTGTCGACCAGTGCCGCGCCGGCGAGGTCGCCTGCTATTTCCAGCCGGGTCATCCGCACGGTTTCGTCACCGCAATCTACGCTGGCGAGATCGCGGTTTGCGTGCCGCTCACCGATCCGCATGGTGACATCGCAAAGCTGAAAGCGCTGACCACGCCATATCCGGAGAAACTGCGTCAGGCGCTGACCAAAAAATTCATCTGGGAGGCGCAGTTCGCGCTCGACAACGCGCGGCACGGCGGCGCCGGCGACGACGTCAACTACGTGAACGGCTGCTGCTTTCGCGCCATCGCCTCGCTCTGTCAGGTGATTTGCGCTGCCAACGGCGAATATTTGCTGAACGAGAAGGGCGCGGTCGCCTTCGCCGAACGGCTGGCACGTCGGCCAAGAGACTTCGCGTCAAGGGTCGAGACGGTCTACCGGGCGGCGGGAGCGGGCATGCCGGCGCCTGCCCTGGATGTGCTCGACGGCCTCGTCGAGGAGACGGGTGAGCTGCTCAAAAGCTCCTGAAACCAACCGTTTAGGCCGGTTTTGCGCGCTTGAAGTCCGGTTCCAGCGCCCCATATGATGGCGAACCGGCGGCCGGCAGCGGCCACCGGCAGGGGTGCCAATCACGGGCCCCGATCAAAGTCGCTTCGAGAGGACTTTGGAATGTCTCGTGTTCCATCGTTATCCAGCCCGTTCCTCCTCGGATTCGACGAAATCGAGCGCGTGCTCGATCGCGTCGTGAAGGGAGCTGACGGCTACCCGCCCTACAATATCGAGCGCCTGGCGCGTGATTCGAGCCAGCCGGAACGGTTGCGGATCACGCTCGCGGTTGCGGGTTTCACCCGCGACCAGCTCGAAGTCACGATTGAGGAAAATCAACTCCTCATTCGCGGGCGGCAGCAAGATGACAAAGCCCGGCAATACATCCACCGCGGCATCGCGGCGCGCCAGTTTCAGCGCACCTTCGTGCTGGCGGAGGGAATGGAGGTCTTGGGGGCGGACTTGCGTAACGGGCTGCTGTCGATCGATCTGGCCCGGCCGGAGCTGGCGCGGATCGTTAAGACAGTAGCCATCAATGAGCACGAATAATGCATGCAGCGGACTCGACCGCTCAGCAGGAGTTGAGGGCCATCATGACCCAGGATCAAGTTAACGTCGCGAATACCACGATTTCAACCGAAGGCGTCACGCCCGAAGCGCTGGCGACGATGGGCGAAGGGCAGATCGCTTATGTCAAGGCGATCCGCTCCGAGGACGTGCCGCAGCTTTTCCCGCAGGCGCCAAAACTGTCGCCGGGCCTGAAACTGTTCGCGCTCCACGCTGCCAACGGCGCGCCGATCATGCTGACCGACAGTTTTGAGGCAGCGATCGCCAATGCCTGGAGCCACGAGCTGCAGGCGGTGAGCGTGCACTAAAGCTAAAACCAGCGTTGTAGGGTGGGTTAGGCGCGCATGCGCCGTAACCCACCAACTGACTCCGATGGTGGGTTACGGCGCCCAAGCTGTGTGCGTCGAATTGATTGCCGTGCAGGGCGCCTAACCCACCCTTGTAACAGCGAATCCAAATATCTTGAGGTCGTTCCGAAAGGAATGCTCTGCCGCGGACGGCGATCCACGGCAGAGCGCCTGGCGATCGGATCGAACCCGCCCTGAGCAGCTTGGGCTGTCCCGTAGCGTGATCGTCGTCAGCACCTTCATCGGACCCGGATGGTTGCCGGAACATTAGGTTCGCTTCACAAGGCAGGGATCGACGAAGATGACGAAGACTAACATAGTGGTGGCCGGCATCGATACGGCCAAAGACAAACTCGACGTTGCCATCCATTGCCAAGACTTACATTGGCGGGTCGAGAACACGTTGCACGGCTGGCGACGGTTGCATGCGGAGCTGACCAAGGTCGGTGTCGCGCGGGTTGGCATCGAGGCAACTGGCGGCTACGAGCGCGGGGTGATCAAGTATCTGCGGGCGGCAGGGCTCACCGTGGTGGTGCTGCAGCCGATCCAGGTTCGTGCCTTTGCACGCGTGCACCTGCGTCGAGCCAAGAATGATATGCTCGATGCAGTCCTGATCGCAGCCTGCACTGCCGCAGTCGATCAGCCGCGGATTGAGCCGGATGCGCGCCTGGCTGAGCTTGCCGATCATCTAACCTTCGTCGAGCAGATTGAGGAGGATATTGCTCGCAGCAAGATCCGGCTCGAACATATCGACAATCGTCGATTGCGGCAGCTCGTCACCGCCGATATCGCACGTTTGAAGACCCGACGGGCGGCTGAGCTGCTGCGGATCGCCAAGGCGTTACGCGCCTACGATGACCTCGCCCTACGGCTCGACTTGGTCTGCAGCGTCCCCGGCATCGGGGAGCGGACCGCGCTTGCGCTCATCATCCGGATGCCGGAACTCGGACGCCTCAGCCGCGAACAGGCTGCCGCACTTGCCGGGCTTGCTCCGTTCGATGACGACAGCGGGAAGTACAAAGGCCAACGCCACATCGCCGGCGGGCGCGGACGTTTGCGCCGCTCACTGTTTGCGGCCGCTTTGCCGGCGGCGTTCCGCTGGAACAAAGCGCTGATCGCTCTCTACGCGCGCCTGATCGCCCGCGGCAAAGCCCACAACGCCGCTCTTGTCGCCTGCGCCAGAAAGCTGCTCATCTACGCCAACACTGTCGTTCAGCGCGGTAAACCTTGGCTAGAAAAACCAGCTACCACTTAATGGTTGCTACGACTCGTCCGTCAGGCCGCTGTGGCCGGAGGCATTGCCAGCACCGCATAGAGCGCTTGCGAATCGCGCGCCGCGCGCAACTTGTTGGCGGTGTCCTGGTCGCGCAACAGGCGCGCCACCCGCGCCAGCGCCTTGAGGTGATCGGCGCCCGCCCCTTCCGGCGCAAGCAACAGAAACACCAGATCGACCGGCTGCCCGTCGAGCGCCTCGAAATCGATGGCGCGGTCGAGCCGCGCGAACATTCCGAACATCCTGGTCAGTTTCGGCAGCTTGCCGTGCGGAATGGCAACACCATAGCCAACCGCGGTGGTGCCGAGCTTTTCCCGCTGCAGCAGGATCTCGAAGATCGCACGCTCGTTCTGACCGGTCAGCGCGGCCGCGCGCGCGGCAAGATCCTGTAGCGCCTGCTTCTTGCTGCTCACCTTCAACGCCGGCACGATCGCCTCGGGTGCGACGAGATCAGTGATCGTCATGGGACGTTCCGGGGATCGGTCTGTTCGGGCTTGCGGGGTTGTTCAAGTAGTACTTTGTCGCAGCGGTTTTGGGCGTCTTGACGCAGACCGGCCTGCCAAAGGCGGCGGACCATAGGGATACGCCATGACGCCGTCAATGGGCCTTTCAAGGCTTTACAGCGGGTGGATCGACCCAGCCGACATTGCCGTCCGGGCGGCGGTAAATCACGTTAACTCTGCCATTGGTGGCATGGAGAAAGACAATGACCGGAGCCCCGGTCAGATCCAGTTCCATGACCGCCTCGCTGACCGACAGCCGCTTTAGCGCCGTGGTGCTCTCGGCGATGATGACCGGATTGTAGGCGGTGATCTCCTGATCGAGGTCCAACGGTGATTCGATCACGTAGCTTGCGGCATCGAGCGCGGCGAGATCCTGCGACGCAACAGCCGCCTTGCGCTGCGAACGATCCTTCAAGCGGCTCTTGTAGCGGCGCAGGCGCTTCTCGATCTGCTCGATCGCCTGATCCGCGCTGGCGTAGGCGTCGGACGCCGTCGCCTCCGCTTCCAGCGTGATGCCGGAATCCAGATGCAGTGCACAGTCGGTCCGGAAGCCGGCCTTGTCCTTGCCGATTGTGAAATGGCCGGAGTAGTTGCCTTCAAAATACTTGCGCAGCACTTCGTCGGTGCGGTCGCTGACGCGCTCGCGCAGCGCTTCGCCGATGCTGATGCTTTTGCCGGAGACTCGGATCGTCATGATCTCTCTCCTCGGGCTCTCCAGTCATTCAGACCAATGGCGTAGTTACAATATTGGCGCGTCAACCGAGTTCCGCAACGGCTGCCTTTTCGAGCCCGAGGCCGCGCTTGTCCCTGCGGCGCTGTACCGAAGAGGGAATGCGCATCGCTTCGCGGTATTTGGCGACGGTGCGCCGGGCGATGTCGATACCGGCGCCGCGCAGCATGTCGACGATGGTGTCGTCGGACAGCACGTTGGCGACGGTCTCGCCATCGATCATCTGCTTGATGCGGTGCCGCACCGCCTCGGCTGAATGCGCTTCGCCGCCGTCCGCAGCTGCAATCGACGCCGTGAAGAAATACTTCAGTTCGAACAGCCCGCGCGCGGTCGCCATGTATTTGTTGGCGGTGACGCGCGACACCGTGGATTCGTGCATCTGGATGGCGTCGGCCACGGCCTTGAGGTTGAGCGGGCGCAGATGCGACACACCGTGGGCGAAAAAACCGTCCTGCTGGCGCACGATCTCGGTTGCGACCTTGAGGATGGTGCGGGCGCGCTGATCGAGCGCGCGGACCAGCCAGGTCGCATTCTGCAGGCAATCGGTGAAGTAGGTCTTGTCCTCGCCCTTGCGAATCGTGCCAGCAAGCTCGGTGTAATAGGTCTGGTTGACCAGAACCTTTGGCAGCGTGTCGCTGTTGAGCTCAACCAGCCAGCCGCCACCCGGGCCGGTCCGCACGAACACGTCGGGCGCCACCGCCTGCAGCCTGGTCGAGCCGAACTTCAATCCGGGCTTCGGATCGAGATGTTTGATCTCGTCGATCATCTCGACAAGATCTTCGTCGTCGACGCCGCACGCCTTGCGCAAGCCCGCGAGATCGCGGCGCGCCAGCAGTTCGAGATTATCGACCAGCGCCTTCATGGCGGGATCAAAGCGATTTTGCTCGCGCAATTGAATCGCGAGACACTCGCTCAGCGAACGCGCGCAGATGCCGGGCGGATCAAACGTCTGCAAGGTTGCGAGCACGGAGGCGACCTGCGCCTCGGTCGCGCTCAAGCGCTGGCCGACATCGCCGAGATCCGGCGGCAGGTAGCCCGCGTCGTCGACGAGATCGATCAGGTACTGGCCGATCATGCGCAGCGCCGGATCGCTGATCGAGACCGCCAGTTGCTCGACGAGGTGATCGGCGAGCGTGACCTCGGCGGCGACGAACGCCTCGAGGTTGTAGTCTTCATCGTTCGAGGCGCCGCCGCCCCACTCGGTGTAGGAGGTCGGCGCGGCGTCCTGGGCGGCTCGCGAGGCAGCCTCGGCCGGCTCCTCGGGGAACACATTGTCGAGCCGGGTATCGAGGGTCTGTTCGATCTCGGTGCGGCTGCGCAGTTCGCCGCTCAGCCACTCGTCCGAGCCTGCTTCAGCGTCCGGCGCGGGAATGTCGCCAGCCTCGGCCCCCCGGGCGGGATCGCCCGCCTGGTCGACCGGATTGCCATCCTCTGTCGCCCGCTCAAGCAGCGGGTTGCGCTCCAGTTCCTCCTCGACAAATGCCGCCAGATCGAGGTTCGACAGCTGCAGCAGCTTGATGGCCTGCATCAGCTGCGGCGTCATCACCAGCGACTGGGTCTGACGGAATTCGAGGCGTTGGCTCAGGGCCATAGAAGCAAGATTCGTTCCCAAGAGTGGTCTGAATCTTGCCTACCACGTAATTTCGAGATGTACACGGCTTGACTTGTGCGCCGCACAAGATAAGGGCTCCGCCTGTCCCAAACCTTGGTTACCGGTTTTCCCGAAAAAGGGCCCCCGCAACCAAGACCTAGAGGCGGAATTCCTCGCCAAGGTAAAGACGCCGGACATCCTGATTGTTGACGATCTGGTCGGGTTCCCCTTCGGTCAGGACCTCACCCGCATAGACGATGTAGGCGCGATCCGTGAGCCCGAGCGTTTCGCGCACGTTGTGATCGGTGATCAGCACGCCGATGCCGCGGTTGGTCAGGTGGCGCACGAGTTCCTGGATGTCGCCGACGGCGATCGGATCGATGCCAGCGAACGGCTCGTCGAGCAGCATGTAGTTCGGGCGCGTGGCCAGCGCGCGTGCGATTTCAACGCGGCGGCGCTCGCCGCCTGACAGCGCGATCGCCGGCGATTTGCGCAGGCGCGCGATGTTGAACTCTTCGAGCAGGCTGTCGAGTTCCGCTTCGCGCTTCTTCTTGCTCGGCTCGACCACCTCAAGCACGGCGCGAATATTCTGCTCCACGGTCAGACCGCGGAAGATCGAGGCTTCCTGCGGCAGATAGCCGATGCCGAGCCGCGCCCGCTGGTACATCGGCAGATTTGTGACATCGTGGCCGTCGAGCTCGATCGAACCTTTGTCAGCAGGGATCAGGCCGGTGATCATGTAAAACACGGTGGTCTTGCCGGCGCCGTTCGGCCCCAGCAAGCCGACGGCTTCGCCGCGGCGGACGTAGATGCTCACGCCATGGACGACCTTGCGCGAGCCAAAACTCTTCTCGAGCTTATGCGCGGCGAGATAACCAACGCGCGACGCGGCGCGCGGCGGAGCGGACGCTTGTGGCTTGGCGACCGGACGCGGCCGTTGCGCGGCCCGTGGCGCGACGGCAGGGGCGAGGGCCGGCGGAGCCAATGGCGGCGCGTCGACGTTCGAGGTGACAGGCGGCGCATCGCGCAGCGGCTGGCGGAACATCTCGGCCATGCGGTCGCCGAGGGACCCGATATCCATCCGGTCCCGCGCAAAGCCGCGCAGCTTTTTGGCCGGCGATCGCCGGCGGAACATGCCGAGAAAGTCCACCATGCCCGCGTCGAACGGCCCTTTCGCCTTACGGAGTGCGTAACAGTGATTCGCCAGAATGATCAGCGCATCGTCGCCGCACAAGAACCGGTTCTGTGCGAACAGTTGCTGATACAGGGTCCGGGCGGAGGCTTCAATCGGGCCCCCGATCAACGACCCTGGCCACCGCCGATCCCATTGAGAAGCATCGGCTTTCCGGCACCACCTGATGATGCCGGCGCGTTGCCAGACCCCCCTGGCGCACCCGGCTGCTGGCCGGACTGCGGGAACAGAATCATGTCGACCCGGCCGCCGCCATTCTCCAGCCGCGACACCCCGGTGGTCAGATCGACCACCAGCGTCTGGCCCTTCATGACGTTCTTGCCCTGGGTCAGGATCACGTTGCCCTGCATGGTGACCGTATTCGCCTTGGTGTCGAAGATGCCGGTCTCGCCGGTCACGGTCTGATCGTTCTGGGTCACGATGACGCTGCCGCGGGCCTCGAGGCGCCGGATCTGCTGGCTGCCGCCGGGTCCAGGCGAAGCCGCGGGCGCGGCCTTGTCCTGTTGGGCGACGCCGGCGCTCTGCTCATAGAACACCACCAGCGTCTTCGAGCGCATGATGGTGTCGCCCTGCACGACCTTGACGTCTCCGGTCTTGGTATCGCCGGAGAAGGTTGCAATCCTGTCCTTGTCGCGGACTTCGAGCTTCGCTGCGTCGATGTGGATCGGCTTGCCCTGATTTTGCGAAAAGCCCTGCAACGCGTTCGGCGTGCCGGTGCCGGAACTTTGCGCCGGCGCCGGCTGATTGGCATGGGCCTGGGCCGACAGCGCCTTCGACGATCCCGACGACCCCTGTGCCATCAAAGGACTCGCCGACAGCGCGACCACACAGGTCGCGACGGCTGCGAAACCAAGGCGCGAGGCGCCATTTCTCCCTCGCCCCGCTTTAGCGGGGAGAGGGTTGGGGTGAGGGGCCGCTATCCGCGATTTCTGGATCCGTTGCGAGTCACTGCCATGCCCCTCACCCGGACCGCTCTGCGGTCCGACCTCTCCCCGCATTGCGGGGAGAGGTAAAGGATCAAGACGCGAAGAGAAATGAATTGTCATCGTCAGCGCTTCGCCGGTGATTTGGCGCCTGGCGTCGACGCGGTCGTCTGTGTCGTCGCAGCATCGTTGTTGCCGAGGTTGAGATCCATCGACACGCCGCCGCCGAAAGTCACCCGTGCTCCGTTGTCGACGATCTCCAGATTGTTCGCGTCGAGATTGCCGTTCAACAGCTTGACCTTGACCGGCTGATCCGAGTGTACCGAGCTCTTGTCCATGTCGACGAGCGCATCAGTCAGGCGCGCTTCGTAGCCGGTCGAGGACTTCAGGAATATCTGCTCCTGCAGATGCAGCAGCTGCGTCTTGTTGTTGAAGTTGCCGCGGCGCGCATCCATGTCGACGATCGACTTGTCGTCCATCGCGATCTTGCCCTTGATATATTCGAGCTCGACGTTGGCCGGGTCGGTGACATCCTGGCGGGCGTTGCGCGCCGACACATCATAGGGCCGTTTGTCGGAGGTGAAGCCCGCCATATGCGGCGATTCCATCGTGATGGTCGTGCCCTGCACGGCGATCTTGCCAATGTCGATCGGCAGGCCGGTGATCATGCGAAACGGATTGAAGAGCGAGAGACCGAGCACCGCGAGCAGTGCCAGCACGATCATCGCCGGAATCGCCTTGCGCAGAAAGCGAACGCGCCGCGAGTGCCGCGCGGCCACGGCAAAGCGTGCCTCGAGCGCGGACAGAAACGACGGATCGCGTATCGATTGCACCTGCATGCGCGCAGGATTCCCTCAAACCTTGCCCAAGTTCGGCTCGTAAAGTTCGGCTCTTAAGTTCCAGCTCTCAAGTTCCGCCCGCATCCAGCAAGCGCCGAGGAGTGTGTCCGAAACGGGGCGATCAGCGCTCACGTTTCGATCCTGGCATCCCCTCGCCGTGTCAGCTGTGCGAGAAAATGTCCTCTTCGTTCCAGCCGAGCAGGTCGAGCCGCGACCGGGTCGGCAGGAAATCGAAGCAGGCCTTTGCAAATTCAGCGCGGCCGGCGCGAACCAGCATCGCATCGAGCTTGTCGCGCAGCTGATGCAGGTGCAGCACGTCGGACGCTGCATAGGCGACCTGGGCTTCGCTCAACTCCTCGCTGCCCCAGTCACTCGACTGCTGCTGCTTCGACAGATCGACATTGAGCATCTCGCGCACGAGATCTTTCAGACCGTGGCGATCGGTGTAGGTGCGCGTCAGGCGCGAGGCGATCTTGGTGCAATAGACCGGCTGCGGCATCACGCCAAGCGCGTTGAACAACGCCGCGAGATCGAAGCGCGCGTAGTGGAAGATTTTTATGATCGAGGGGTCGGCCAGGAGCTTCTTCAGGTTCGGCGCATCGGCGTGACCGGGCGGAATCTGCACGACGTCGGCGGTGCCGTCCCCGCCCGACAGCTGCACCACGCACAAGCGGTCGCGGTGCGGATTGAGGCCCATGGTCTCGGTATCGATCGCAACCGACCCCTTGTAACGGGAGAGGTCCGGCAGATCACCGCGATGCAGGCGAATGGTCATGTGGTCAAGGTCCGGTTTTCCAGGGCATCGGCCCGGCATTTAAAGCGAATCCGGGTCAGAGCAGGCTAGCGCCCAAATCTTAAGGAGACGAGGGGCTCGCTGCGCCGGGATCAAGGGAAAAGCTGGTGCCCAGGAAAGGACTCGAACCTTCACGGCTTGCACCACTGGTACCTGAAACCAGCGCGTCTACCAATTCCGCCACCTGGGCCCGGGGCGAGACATAGTGGGTCGCCTCAAGCCTTGTCAACACAAGGGGGCCACAAGAAAAGGGTCCCGGGCACAAGCTCCCGCTCCGCTCATCCCCGCGGACGCGAGGATCCAGCCTTTGCCAGGTCCCATGAGGTTTCGTTCGAATGGCCCTTGGATTCTATGGCGAAGCGCGGCTTCGCCGGACTTTCGCGGGAATGAGCGGGTTCAGGAGGCCCTCAGGACTCGGCGATTTTGCCCAGCAAGCCACTGATCGCCGGGTCAGCCGCAAAATCCTTCACCGTTGGCGCGGCCCGCGCGATGAACGGAGCCTTGTCGGGCCGCGAAAACCTCACCCCCATCGTCTCGGCCTGACCGCGAACTTTGGTCTCGAACACGGCCCAGAGCATGATCATCCGATCATTCGACGCGCGTGCGGCCTCGCGGATGATGGTTTGGTGGTCCGGCGTGAAGGTTTGCCGGCGCGCCGTGCCGACCAGAAACACATCGGGCACCATGATGTGCTCGTCGAACGATTAGTGCGAGACCACCTCGCCGTGGCGGCCGACGATCAGCGCGGAGACGCTGTTCTCCACGCCATCGACGAGCCGGTTCTTGAGCAGACCAGCGCGCTTCAAGTGCCGGGAGCTCAATCGCTCACCTCTGTACAGCGCCGCAATGATGGCGTATTCGCGGAACCCGAACAGGCACGCGCTTTTCGCGATTCCGGAGCGACGGATGACATCAAACATCGACACGATTGTCACAGTGTTCGGCGGTTCGGGTTTCGTCGGGCGGCATGTGGTGCGGGCGCTGGCCAAACGCGATTACCGCATTCGCGTCGGTGTGCGCCGGCCCGACCTTGCCGGCCACCTGCAGCCGCTCGGGCGGGTCGGCCAGATCATGCCGGTCCAGGCCAACTTGCGCTATCCGGCCTCGGTCGAAGCGGCGGTGCGTGACGCGGAGATCGTGATCAACCTGGTCGGCGTGCTCGCACCGTCGGGCGCGCAGACGTTCGACGCGGTGCAGGCCGAGGGCGCAGCGGCAGTCGCGCAGGCCGCCGCGCGCGTGAGCGCGCGGCTCGTGCATGTTTCGGCGATCGGCGCCGACGAGACGTCGAGCTCGCGCTACTATCGCTCCAAGGCCGCCGGCGAACAGGCGGTGCTGGCCGCGGTGCCGTCAGCCACGATCATGCGCCCGTCGCTGGTGTTCGGCCCGGAAGACCAGCTCACCAATCGCTTCGCCGCACTGGCTCGCATGCTCCCGGTGCTGCCGCTAATCGGCGGCGGCACCAATCGTGTGCAGCCGGTGTTCGTCGGCGATGTCGCGACGGCCGTGGCCGACGCAGCCGACGGCAAGGCGCGCAACGGCACGGTCTACGAGCTCGGCGGTCCCGAAGTGATGACGATGCGCCATCTCCAGGAATTCGTGCTGGCAACTATCGAGCGCAGCCGCATGCTCGTGCCGCTGCCGTTCGCCATCGCGCAGCTGCAATCGTTGTTGCTGCAGTTCGCGCCACAGCCGCTGCAGCTGACGCCCGATCAAATCGAGCTGCTGCGAACCGACAACGTCGTCAGCGACAGCGCCAAGGCCGAGCGCCGCACGCTGGAAGGCTTGGGCATTGCACCCGACACGCTGGAGGCGACTGCGCCGTCGTGGCTGTGGCGCTTCCGCAAGAGCGGCCAGTTTCACGTCACGGCGGTGTGAGACAGATTTCTTCCGCTCATTCCCGCGAACGCGGGAATCCAGCTAGAGAAATAAAGGGCGACCAATCGCGCGCGCCCGCTGTCAGGCAAAGACTGAGTCCCCGCTTCCGCGGGGACGAGCGGAAGAGAAATTGCCCGTGCGGCCGTTCAATACCCCAGCGCCAGCGCGATCAGGCCGGCCGTGCCGACGATCACGCGCCACCATGCGAACGGCATGAAGCCGTGGCGCGTGACATAGGACAGGAACGCCTTCACGACGACCATCGCAACGACGAACGAGACCACGAAGCCGATGGCGATGATCGTGATGTGGTCGAAGCTCATCTCGTGGCGGCTCTTGAAGGCGTCATAGGCGAAGGCGCCGACCATGGTCGGGATCGCGAGGAAGAACGAAAACTCGGCGGCGGCGTGCTTGTCGGAGCCGAACAGCATCGCCGAGACGATGGTTGCGCCCGACCGCGACACGCCGGGAATCATGGCAAGGCACTGCGCGAAACCGATGCCGAGGCACATCGGCAGCGGAAACGCCGTTGCATCGTGGTGGATCGGATTGAGATCGAGCTGGTCGACCCAGAGCAGGATGGCGCCGCCGACGATCAGCGTGAAACACACCACCCATGGATTGAACAAATAACTCTTGATCAGGCCGCCGAGCAGGCCGCCGATGACGGCGGCCGGCAGAAACGCTACGAGGACACCGATCACGAAGCGGCGCTGCACGGGATCGGTGAACATGCCGGTCGCGGCGTGCCACAGCTTGTAGAAATACAAGGCAACGATCGCGAGGATGGCGCCGAGCTGGATCAGGATCGCAAAGCTCTTCCAGAAATTGTCCTCGCCCAGATTAAAGAACCGTTCAACCAGCAGGAGATGACCGGTCGACGACACCGGCAGGAACTCGGTGACGCCCTCGACAATTCCGAGCAATACGGCTCTGACGACATCCGCATCCATACGACGACCTTAAGGGGTTGAGGGCAGCAATTGACGAGAAAACGCGGCGCCCTTCTCGCCTATTCGCGAGGGGTCGGCAACGCCAAACATGGCCCAGATCGCGATAGGATTGAATTGTATCGCCATCGCGATCCGGGCTTTTGATTGAGCATGACCTTTTCGGAAAAGCCGGTATCCACCCCGATCAAGTTGAGGGCATGCTTTTCCGGATCAAGCTCTGTTGCTTCGCCTGTTGCCTCCGCTGCCGGGATCGCTAGTTTGTCGTCGTTCCCGCCTGATTCAGACATGTCCGGAATCCCCGCCGCCTCATGTTCACGCTGTTTCATCACCCGTTCTGCCCGCACTCGCGCTTCATTCGCCTGGCGATCGCCGAGCACGGGCTGGACCTGCGGCTGGTCGAGGAGCGGGCCTGGGAGCGCCGGCATGAGTTCCTGGTGATGAATCCGGCCGGCACCACGCCGGTATTGGTGTCGGACGGCGTGCCGGCGATCCCGGGCGCCGCCATCATCTGCGAATATCTCGACGAAACCTACGGCCACGCGATGGACTCCGGCCGTCGGCTGATGGCGAGCGACCCGGGCGAACGGATCGAGGTCCGCCGCCTGATGTCGTGGTTCAACGACAAGTTCTTCGAGGAGGTTTCCGGACCGCTGGTGCTCGAGCGCATCTACAAGCGTTTTATGCGCGAGGACGAAGGCGGCGGCTCGCCTTCGACCGAAGCAATGCGTGCGGCGCGCACCAACATACGCTACCATCTGAGCTATATCGGCTGGCTGGTCGGCAACCGAAGCTATTTGGCCGGCGACCGCTTGACCTATGCCGATCTCGCCGCGGCGGCGCATCTTTCGGCGATCGACTATCTCGGCGACGTGCCATGGAACGAGGACGAAACCGCAAAGACGTGGTACGCGCGGATCAAGTCGCGGCCGTCGTTCCGTCCACTCCTGGCGGAGTGGCTCGCCGGCATCCCGGCGTCGCCGACCTATGTGAATCTCGACTTCTGACCGATCCCGTTGAGCTACGCTCCGAACTCGCGCGCGAGGCCGACGCGCTCGGCTTCGACTGCTGCGGGGTGACCGCGCCCGACGCGATCCCGATGGCGCTCGGTCGGCTCAAGGAATTTCTTGCTGACGGCTCCCACGCCACGATGGATTGGCTCGCGAGCAATCCCGCCCGGCGCGCCAGTCCGCTCACGATGTGGCATGATGTGCGCTCGATCATCATGCTCGGAATCAACTACGGCCCGGATGATGATCCGCTCGCGCTGCTCGCAAAGCGCGATCATGGCATGATCTCCGTCTATGCGCGCGGCGACGACTATCACGACCTGATCAAGAGCCGCCTGAAGACGCTGGCGCGATGGCTGGTCGCGCATGGCGGCGGGGACGTCAAGGTGTTCGTCGACACCGCGGCAGTGATGGAGAAGCCGCTGGCCGAAGCTGCCGGGATCGGCTGGCAAGGCAAACACACCAACCTGGTGTCGCGCGCGTTCGGCTCATGGCTGTTTCTCGGCGCGATTTTTTCAACCCTTGATCTGCCGCGAGATGAGCCCGAACTCGACCACTGCGGTTCGTGTCGCGCCTGCCTCGACAGTTGCCCGACCGACGCGTTTCCCGCGCCGTATCGTCTCGATGCACGGCGCTGCATTTCCTACCTGACCATCGAGCACAAGGGACCGATCCCGCGCGAATTCCGCGAAAACATCGGCAATCGCATCTATGGCTGCGACGATTGCCTCGCCGCGTGCCCGTGGAACAAGTTCGCGCAGGCCGGACACGAGGCAAAGCTTGCCGCGCGCGAACAGTTGCGCGCGCCAACACTTGCGGACTTGGCGCGGCTCGACGAGCCAACATTCCGGTCGTTGTTTGCCAAGTCACCCGTGAAGCGCATCGGCCGTGACCGCTTCATCCGCAACGTCCTGATCGCGATCGGCAACTCGGGCAAACCGGAACTCGCAGCGGAAGCACAACGCCGGCTCGACGACGCAAGCCCGCTGGTGCGGGGCGCCGCTGTCTGGGCGCTGTCGCGGCTGCTGGCCCCTGCGGAGTTTGCCGCGCTGGCGCGACGCTGTGCCGCCACCGAAGCTGACGCTGACGTCCGTGTCGAATGGACGGAAGACGCGCCTGCATAGATGCATGAGCGGTGCGGCCTAGCGGGCGCGCAAGAAATCCGCCATGGCTGTCGCCATGAAAAAAGAACCTTTCTTCACTCGCAACGGCGACGGCTTCAAGCCGACGCTGGAAGCGCGCGGCCCCTGGGATCCGAAATCGCTGCACGGCCGTGTCGTCGCCGGCCTGCTCGGTCAGGAGATCGAGCGGCGCCATGGCGGCGCCGACTACATGCCGGCGCGGCTCACCGTCGACATGTACCGCCTGCCCGATCTGTCGCCGGTCGAAGTCACGACGCGCCTCTTGCGCGACGGCAAGCGCATCAAGGTGGTCGAGGCGGAGTTTTTTTCCAACGGCGCCAGCATGGCGCGCGCCACCTGCCAGCTTCTGCTGCGCACGAAAAATCCCGACGGCAAGGTGTGGACACCGCCCGACTGGACCGCACCAAAACCTGGCGAGATTGCGCCGCCGGATGACAAGCGCTGGACGCTGAACGGGATGTGGGCGACGCGACCGATCACCGGGCGCATGGGCACGATCGGTCCGCGGCAGCTCTGGATGAGCGAGGTGCGCGATCTGGTCGACGGCGTTCCGCTGACGCCATTCACCCGCGTTGCCGTCGCCGCCGATTTCGCCAGCCCGTTTGCGAACGCCGGCGACAAGGGCCTCGGCTACATCAACAGCGATGTCACGGTTTACCTGCATCGCCTGCCGGCGACGGAATGGGTCGGCTTCGAAGTGGTCAACCACGGCGCCACCGATGGCGTCGCGATCGGCGAGTGCCGGCTCTATGACGAGCGCGGCGCGATCGGCACCGCCAGCGTCACCGCGCTCGCGCAGCGGCAGATGTCGCCGGTGAGCAATCCGAAGTAACGGTCGCGATTGCTTTTGCCACCGCTCATTCCCGCGAAGGCGGGAATCCGGCCCCCGGAAAGGCTTCATTGTCTTGGCAAAGACTGGGTCCCCGCTTCCGCGGGGACGAGCGGAGCAAAAAATTAGAATTCCTCAACGGCCGCAAGAATGCGCGAAATGTCCTGCGGGCGCGACAGGCGGTGATCGCCGTCCTGGATCATCGTGAGCACCACGTCGTCGCTCGGCATGTGCGACACCAGCGTCATGGCATGCTGCCACGGCACGTCAGGATCCTGCCGCCCTTGAAAAATGCGCACGGGGCAGCCTGTTTCGATCGAGCCGTTGAGCAGCAAATGCTTGCGGCCATCCTCGATCAAGTCGCGCGTGATCGGATAGGGATCGCCATACTCGGACGGCCGCAGCCACTGGCCCTCGTCTTCGATCTGCCTGCGGACCTCGGGCGACAGCTCCTTCCACATCAGCGCTTCGGTGAAATCCGGCGCCGGCGCGATCAGGACAAGGCCAGCAAGCTTCGCGGCCGGGCGCTCCCGCCGCCTCAGCTCTCGCGCCAGGAGCAGCGCGATCCAGCCGCCCATCGACGAGCCGATCACGATCTGCGGCCCCTTGCAGAACGCATCGAACACCGCGAGCGCCTCTTCGAGCCACTTGCCGATCGTGCCGTCGACAAAAGCGCCGCCGGATTCGCCGTGGCCGGAATAGTCGAAGCGGACGCAGGCGCGGCCGTGGGCTTCGGCCCACTGGTCGAGCGCCGCCGCCTTGGTGCCCTTCATGTCGGAGTTGAAGCCGGAGAGCCAGAACAATCCGGGTTCCACGCCCGAACGCGCCCGTACCGCGAGCTTGCGCGGCGGTGGGCCGACATCGAGGAAAGACACCGGCAGTTCGTTTGTCCCATTCACGGCCGTTTAAGCTCCACCCTTGAATTCATGATCGATGAACCATATCGAAGCCTCGATTTGATGATCAATTCGGCTGGCAAGCGGGCACGAGGCGATCCCCAAGGCGATCCCAACGACGCAACCGGACTGCGACACCTTCGTTACCCTGTGTGCCAAGCGCGCGCTTGCCGAAAGGCATTGAATCCTCCAAACTGCCGCTTCCTTCAACAATCAAGGAGATACTTCCCATTCGTCGTCCAATGAGAGCGCCCACCCCCGTCCAAAAAGACGGGCCGCGCGTCAACGAGGATATCCGCAACCTCGAGGTCCAGCTGATCGACCAAACCGGCCACAACCACGGGATCATCAAAACCCAGACCGCCATTCAGATGGCGGCAGATGCGGGGTTTGATCTCGTCGAGATTTCGCCGAACACGAATCCGCCGGTCTGCAAATTCCTCGACTACGGCAAATTCAAATATTCCGCGCAGAAGAAAGCCGCCGAAGCGCGCAAGAAGCAGAAGGTCGTCGAGATCAAGGAGATCAAACTCCGCCCGATGATCGACGATCACGATTACGAAGTGAAGATGAAGGCGATGCAGCGCTTCTTCGAGGAAGGCGACAAGGTGAAGATCACCCTGCGCTACCGCGGCCGCGAAATGGCCCACCAGGAAATCGGCACCAAGCTCCTGGAGCGCGTGAAGACCGACGTCGCGAAGCTTGCGAAGGTCGAGCAGGACGCCCGCTTCGAAGGCCGGCAGGTCGTCATGGTGCTCGCGCCGAGATAGTTATCTCGGCGCCGGTCCCGCTGGACCGCCTCAGACAACTCGAGAACATTGGAGCCGGTGGCACCGCAGATCGCGGTTGCCAATCGGCGTTTGCTTTGCCATAAGCCGTGTCCTTCGCCGCCCGGCTGATCAAGGGCTGCCGTGGCGGCGTGCCATCTGATCTCTGTTCAACAGAAATATCAGATATTTCAACGCTCTAGCGAGCAATAGCCGGCCGGCGCCCCGTCAGGGGCATTGCCGCTTGCCGGCTCACAGGAGAGCCAAATGCCCAAGCTGAAGACCAAATCGGGCGCCAAAAAGCGCTTCAAGATCACCGCTACCGGCAAGGTCAAATACGCCCAGCGCGGCAAGCGCCACGGCATGATCAAGCGCACCAAGAAGCAGATCCGCCAGTTGCGCGGCACCAACGTGCTGTTCAAGACCGACGGCGACAACATCAAGAAGTACTGGCTGCCGAACGGCTGACTGTTGCCTTGACCTTGGCCGCGCCAGCGCGGCTTTCCCGAAGCATTTGCAATCCGATTTGAAGGAGACCGGTCATGGCTCGCGTCAAACGCGGTGTGACATCCCACGCCAAGCACAAGAAAGTCTACAAGGCCGCCAAGGGTTACTACGGCCGCCGCAAGAACACGATCCGCACCGCCAAGCAGGCGGTCGAGAAAGCCGGCCAGTACGCATTTCGCGACCGCAAGCGCAAGAAGCGGACCTATCGCGCGCTCTGGATCCAGCGCCTCAACGCCGCTGTTCGGCCGTTCGGGCTGACCTACAGCCGATTTATCGACGGGCTCAACAAATCCGGCCTCGTGATCGACCGCAAGGTGCTCTCAGACCTCGCGATCACCGAGCCGGCGTCGTTCCAGGCCATCGTCGAGAAGGTGAAGGCGGCGCTTCCGGCGGCGGCCTGAGGCTTCAGCGCGATTGCTTCAAGGCGCGCTGCGAGTAGCGCTGCGCCACCTCAGCGCTGCAGAACGCCGAGAACGACACGTACATCGTGCCGGACTCGTGCTCGTATTTGCGGAGGCAGGCCTGCAATTCGCGTTCGTAAATGTGCTTCTGCGGCGGCTTCAGCTTCGCCAGGAAATCGGCCTCGCACTTCTCGCGCACCGCCGTCACCGAGCGAAACGTCACCGCTGGCGGTGTACGAGCAGTCCTGAAAGATCTTCATGCTGGCTTCGCATGTGGGAGCTGCCCTGATGACGTCGACGGTCTCGTCAAGCGAGAGCGACTTGCCCTGACAGATCGACCCATGCGCGGGTGAGACCAGGACGGCGACAAGGGCAAAACCGGCGACCGGGATGAATGAGCGGATGGTCATGTTGCTTGCTCGCGAGATCGCCTTGTTGGTCGCAGCCTGCGCGGCCAGGGTTCAAGGCACGCGCACCCGCCCGCCCTTGACCTCTTCGGCGGCGCCGGTGACAACCGGTCGCGCTTTGTTTCGGGATTGACCCATTAAGGATTGCCGCCGTGGCTGACCTTGCAACGCTCAAAACAGAACTCCTCTCGGCAATCTCCGCCGCCAATGACGAGGCCGCGCTGGAAGCCGTGCGCGTCGGCGCGCTCGGCAAGAAAGGCTCGATCTCGGCGCTGCTCGCAACGCTCGGCAAGATGCCGCCCGAGCAGCGCAAGGCCGAGGGCGCGGCGATCAACGCGCTGAAGGACACCGTCACAGAAGCGCTGACCGCGCGCCGCGACGTGCTGAAATCATCCGCGCTCGACGCGCGGCTTGCCTCGGAGACCGTCGACGTCTCGCTGCCGGTGCGCGAATCGCCGGCGGAGATCGGCCGCATCCATCCCTTGAGCCAGGTGATGGACGAGCTCACCGCGATCTTTGCCGACATGGGCTTTGCGATCGCCGAAGGTCCGGACATCGAGACCGACGATTACAACTTCACCAAGCTGAATTTCCCCGAGGGCCACCCGGCCCGCGACATGCACGACACGTTCTTCTTCAATCCGAAGCAGGAGACGCGCGCCAATGCGGCCTCGTCGGGAGAGCAGTCGATTGCCGGTTCGCGCTTGCTGTTGCGCACCCACACCTCGCCGGTGCAGGTGCGCACGATGCTGGCGCAAAAGCCGCCGATCCGCATCATCGCGCCGGGCCGCACCTACCGCATCGATTCCGATGCGACCCACACGCCGCAATTCCACCAGGTCGAGGGCCTCGTGATCGACAAGGGCTCGCACCTCGGCCACATGAAGTGGATCCTCGCCGAGTTCTGCAAGGCGTTCTTCGAGGTCGATCACGTCAACATGCGGTTCCGGCCGTCGTTCTTCCCGTTCACCGAGCCGTCGCTGGAGGTCGATATCCAGTGCCGCCGCGACAAGGGCGAGATCAGATTCGGCGAAGGCGAAGACTGGCTGGAGATTCTCGGCTGCGGCATGGTGCACTCGAATGTGCTCAGGAATTGCGGGCTCGATCCCGATGTCTACCAGGGCTTCGCCTGGGGCATGGGCATCGATCGCATCGCCATGCTGAAGTATGGCCTGCCCGATCTGCGCGCCTTCTTCGAGGCCGACGTGCGCTGGCTCAATCATTATGGTTTTCGCCCGTTGGATTTCCCGACGCTCGCCGGAGGTCTCAGCGCGTGAATAGAAATATCGCCGAAGCAATCATCGGCTGCGTCGACGTGGAGCGGGTTCCCTCCCCCCTTGTGGGGGAGGGCCAGGGAGGGGGGTAGCCGCGGGTGCCGCATTCAAGAGTAAGCCCAGTCCAGCGCAGCCGCGCGAAGGAACTCCGCCATACGTTGACGCGTGCTGAGACGCTACTCTGGCGTTACATCAGGGCGCATCGAATTGACGGGTTGGGCTTTCGACGTCAGGTCCCGATCGGAAATTACATCGCTGACTTCGTTTCTTACTCTGCACAATTGATTGTCGAGCTTGACGGCGAGAGCCATGATTTTGTCGAGCGTCAGCGAGCCGACGGGCGCCGAGATGCTTTCTTCGTCGCAAAGGGATTTCAGGTCCTTCGTTTCACCAACACTCAGGTCATATCGAATCTCGAAGGGGTCATCGGCGCAATTCGACAGGCTGCCGCTGCCGCACCCCCCACCCTAACCCTCCCCCACAAGGGGGGAGGGAACAGGCGAAGGTTGCCAGAAAAATGAAATTCACTCTCTCCTGGCTGAAAGATCATCTCGAGACCGACCAGCCGCTCGACAAGCTCGCCGATCGCCTGACCATGATCGGGCTCGAGGTCGAGCACATCGACGACAAGGCGAAGGCGCTGTCGGCGTTCACCATCGCGCGCGTGATCTCGGCCGAGCAGCATCCGAACGCCGATCGCCTGCGCGTCTGCATGGTCGATACCGGGTCGGGTGATCCCGTGCAGGTGGTGTGCGGCGCGCCGAACGCGCGCACTGGCATGAAGAGCGTGTTCTCCGCTCCCGGCACATTCATTCCGGGCAAGAACCTCACGCTCGGCGTCGGCACCATCCGCGGCGTCGAGAGCCGCGGCATGCTGTGCTCGGCCGCCGAGCTCGAGCTCTCCAATGACCATGACGGCATCATCGATTTGCCCGCCGACGCACCGGTCGGCGCGCGTTATGTCGAGTGGGCCGGCTTGAGCGATCCGGTCCTCGAGATCAACCTGACGCCGAATCGCGCCGACTGCACCTCGGTGCACGGCATCGCCCGCGACCTGTCCGCGGCTGACATGGGCAAGCTCAAGGACGAGCCGATCAAGCCGATCAAGGGCGAATTCCCTTCGCCCGTGAAGGTCACGGTCGAAGACGCCGACCTTTGCCCGGGCTTCGCGCTGCGTCTGGTGCGCGGGGTGAAGAATGGTCCGTCGCCGGCGTGGCTGCAGCAGCGGCTGACCGCGATCGGCCTGCGGCCGATCAACGCGCTGGTCGACATCACGAATTTCATGACCTACGACCGCGGCCGTCCCTTGCACGTGTTCGATGCCGCAAAGATCAAGGGTAACCTCACGGTGCGCCGCGCCCGCGAAGGGGAGACGCTGCTGGCGCTCGACGGCAAGACTTATGGCCTCGACAGCAGCATCTGCGTCATTGCCGATGAGACCGGCGTTGAATCGCTCGCCGGCATTATGGGCGGCGAGGTTTCCGGTGTTTCGGAAGCGACCACCGACGTGCTGATCGAATCGGCGCTGTGGAACGAGGTCAACATCGCCCAGACCGGCCGCAAGCTCGGCATCAATTCCGACGCGCGCTACCGCTTCGAGCGCGGCGTCGATCCCGCCTTCATGGTGCCGGGCCTCGAGCTCGCGACCAGGATGGTGATGGAGCTGTGCGGCGGCGCGCCGTCGGAAGCCGTCGTCGTCGGCAAGACCGACGGCGCGAACCACGTGATCGATTTCCCGATCGGCGAGATCAAGCGCCTCGCCGGCATCGACGTCTCGCGCGACGAAATCCGCCGCATCCTCCACCTGCTAGGCTTCTCGATCGCCGGCGACGGCCCGGTGATCAAGATCGCCGTGCCGTCATGGCGCGCCGACGTCGAAGGCAAGGCCGACATTGTCGAAGAGATCGTGCGCATCGTCGGCGTCGATCGCGTGCCGCTCACGCCGTTCGACCGCGGCGACGCGCCGCGCAAGCCCATCCTGACGCCGATCCAGCTCCGCACCCGCCGCGCCAAGCGCGCGCTCGCCGCGCGCGGCATGACCGAAGCGGTGACGTGGTCGTTCGTCTCGCACCCGCACGCCGAATTGTTTGGCGGCGGCAAACCGGAACTCGTGCTTGCCAATCCGATTGCCGCCGATCTGTCGGACATGCGGCCGAGCCTCATTCCGGGCCTGGTCGTTGCCGCCCAGCAGAACGCGGATCGCGGCTTCGACGATGTCGCGCTGTTCGAGGTCGGCCAGATCTTCAAGGGCGATCGCGCGGAAGATCAGTCTATCGCCGCAAGCGGCATTCGCCGGGCACTCGCCTCATCGAAGGGCATCGGACGGCACTGGTCGGGGACATTCACGGTCGACACCTTCGACGCCAAGAGCGACGCGCTGGCCGTGCTTGCCGCCGCCGGCGCGCCGATGAACTCGCTGCAGATCGTCTCGGGCGGCCCGTCCTGGCTGCATCCCGGGCGCTCGGCCACGATCCAGATCGGGCCACAAAACATCCTCGGTTATTTCGGCGAGCTGCATCCGCGCGTGCGCGAGGCGCTCGGCGGCGACAAGCCGCTCGATGCTTTCGAGGTGATTCTTGACCGCATCCCCGAGCCGCGCGCCAAACCAACTCGCGCGAAGCCCCTGTTGGAGCTGTCACCGTTCCAGCCGGTGTCGCGCGATTTTGCCTTCATTGTCGACCGCGCCGTCAAGGCGGCCGATATCGTCCGCGCAGCGCAAGCAGCGGACCGCAAACTGATCACTGCAGTCAACGTGTTCGACGTCTATGAAGGCAAGGGCATCGATGACGCCAAGAAATCGATCGCCATCGCCATCACGCTGCAACCGCGTGAAAAGACCCTGACCGATCAGGAAATCGACGCCGTTGCCGCGAAGATCGTTGCCGAGGTGACGAAGAAGACCGGCGGCATCTTGCGCACATGACCATCGCCGATCTCCTGCCGGGCGACATCAGCACCTCGGCGCTGATCCGGCTTGCCGTGATCGCGTTCGTCGCCAGCGTCACCCGCGGCTTCTCGGGTTTCGGCTCGGCGCTGATCTTCATGCCGCTCGCCGGCACTGCCGTCGCGCCGAAGACGGCAGCCGCGCTGCTCCTGATCATCGACTTCGTCAGCGCGGCGCCGCTGGTGCCCAATGCCTGGAAGATCGCCCAGCGCAAGACCGTCGGCATGATGGCGCTCGGCGCGCTGGTCGGCGTGCCTGTCGGCACCTGGGCGCTGACGCGGCTTGATCCTGTCGTGACCCGCTGGATCATCGCGAGCCTCGTGTTGGTCTTGCTCGCGCTTCTGATCTCGGGCTGGCGCTATCGCGGCAATCCGCATCCGGCGATCGCCACGGGCGTTGGCGGATTGGCCGGCCTGTGCAGCGGCCTCGCGCAAACCGGCGGCCCGCCGATCGTCACGTTCTGGCTCGGACAACCGATCGCGAGCGCGGTGGCGCGCGCCAACATTGTCTTGTATTTTGGCGTCTCGGACATCTTCTCGATTGCGACTTATCTCCTCAGCGGCTTGCTCACCGCCGATGTCGCCAGGCTCTGCCTGATCATCGGCCCGATCTACGCGTTCGGTCTTTTTCTCGGCGCGCAGATGTTCGGTGTCGCCAGCGAAATCATCTTTCGCCGCGTCTGCTACAGCCTGATTGCGATTGCCGGCGTGATCGGCCTGCCGCTGCTCGACCGCTTCACGCACTGAACGCGGCAACTTACACTCCGCTCGTCCCCGCGGAGGCGGGGACCCAGTCTTTGCCAAACGAGCAAACCCTCTTCTATCGCTCCTGGATTCCCGCTTTCGCGGGAATGAGCGGATTTAACTCATCACGTTCTAGCTCGGCGCGGCACCCTTGCTTCGTCGCCTCTGGCGCGGTGCGGTTTCCGGCGCGGGCTCCTTGATCAAACCCAGCCTGCGCAGCACCGCTTCTGCGGAGCGCTCGCCGGATTCCCACGCGCCGGCAACCGTCCCCGCAAGGGTCTCGTGGGTCGCCTCGCCTGCGAAGAACAGTCCGCCCAGCGGCTCGGTCAAAATTTTGCGCGCGCCCTGGCCGCCGATCGCAGCCACCGACATCGCGCCGCCGACATAGGGCGCCGCGTTCCAGCGCGTCACGGCACGCCGCTTCAGCGCCGCCTTGATGTCGCTACCGTAAAGCTTGGTCAGCCATTCGACCGCGAAGGCGATCATGGCGTCGTTGCCCTGCCCGGACAGCTCGCGTCCAAAACTGCCAGCCACGTCGACCAGACAAATCGACGAGCCGCCGATGTTTGCAAGCAACAGCCCGGTACGATTGTTGTCTGACTGCTCGATGACGATGTCGTCGCGTTGCAGGCCGAGCGGATTGCCCGAAAGCTCCAGCGCAATGTGATCGTAGCTGCCGAGCGAGAGCTTTGTGATGGCGTCGAGTTGCCGCTTCGGCAGGTCGGGCGCAAACTTGAGATCGCCCGAGGACAACACAGCCGTCGAAGCCGTGACGATCACCGCGCGCGGCGTGAGGCGACCCGCCGGCGTTTCGATCTCGATGTTTCGGCCCTGCCAAGCTACGCGCGTCACCGGCGTCGACAGCGACACCGGCACGGTCTCGGCGAGCTTGGCAACAAGCGTGCCGAGCCCCTGGCGGCAGAACGTGCCGGCGTCACGCGGCTCCTGGCGCGCCAGATCGAACGCAGACACGTCCTTCAGATCCTTCGAGATCGCGGCCGGTCCAAGCGCGAAGGCGAGCGTTCCCGGCCAGGAACCGAGATCCTTTGGCAGCGCGTCGAGCGCCGCGATGTCGGATTTGCGGCCGGGATCCTGGATCGCCCGATTGGCGCGCACCAGAGACGCGAGGTAGTCCTCGACCTCGCCCGAGCGGGCATTGCGCCGGCCGATTCTGATCTTTTGTGACGGCGGTGCGGCGTAGATTTCCATTCCGACCGAGCGCGCGAGCCTGGCGACCGGGTTGGTGTCCTGGGAGTAGAGCCAGCGGGCACCGCGATCGAACGGGATGCCGAACGTGGTGAGGTCAGTCTGGCAGCGACCGCCGACGCGATCCGTTGCCTCCAGCACCGCGACCTTCACATTCGCTGCGGAAAGCCGCCGCGCTGCGGCAATGCCGGCGGCGCCGGCGCCGACCACCACGACATCGGCGTCCTTCGGGATCGCCGCACGAGCCGCGCGGCCATGGAGGATGCCGAAACCCAATGCCGCCGACGCCAACAGAAAATCGCGGCGGGCAATTGCCATGGCAGGTTTCCGAAGACTTGGTTTCCGAAGATTTTCGAAGCCCGGCAACCGACCCGTCGCCACCGAGAACATCACATGAACTTGCCCGATCAAAAGTGCCCGAGCAACCATCATGGTTGATGATTGCTTATTTCAGTGCCCCACGTCATGAACTAAATTGCAAGCGCTTGGGACAACAATAGGCGAGGGGAAAAGCGGCCGGAACGAGCCGCAGGGGTAATCATGGGGTTGATGCTCGATACCGTTGGCAAGTGGATAGCCTACTATCTGCAGAAAGAGCAGCCGGGCTATGAGCCGTTCACACCGAGCGATCCCGAGCGCCTGCGCGGCATCATCCAGCCCGGCGATGTGTTGCTGGTCGAAGGCAACAGCCGCATTTCGGGCATCATCAAGTATCTGACGCAGTCGACCTGGTCACACTCGGCGCTCTATGTCGGGCCCATCGCCGGCGCCTCCGAGCACGATGGCGAGCCGCATGTGCTGATCGAGGCCAATATCGGCGAGGGCGTGGTCTCGGCGCCGCTGCACAAATATTTCAACTATCACACACGCATCTGCCGGCCCGTCGGCCTGTCCTATGAAGATCGCATCACGGTGTGCCGTTACGCCATCAACCGCATCGGCTTCGGCTATGATACCAAGAACATCACCGACCTGATGCGCTACCTGATTCCGCTGCCGATCCCGCAGCGCTTCCGCCGCCGCATGATCGCGTTCGGCTCGGGCGATCCGACCAAGATCATTTGCTCGGCGTTGATCGCGCAGGCGTTCGAGGCGGTGCGTTATCCGATCCTGCCGAAGATAACGATGGCCGGCAGCCGCAAGGCGCGTCGCGAGATCCTGCACATCCGCGATTCCTCGCTCTACATGCCGCGCGACTTCGACATCTCGCCCTACTTCCAGATCGTCAAGCCGACCATCGAGTACGGCTTCGATTACACCGCCCTGCACTGGGCCGACAAACCGCGACTCCCGCCCACGGAGGTGGCGGGATCCTTCGATCCGTTTCAGCGGTACTCCGGCAGGGCGCCGCCGCTCGTTCCTGCGCAAGCTGACGAAGAAACGGCGCTTTTTGAAAGGGATGAAGACCTGACCGCCGGCTGACGGCCGCAGCAGATTCGCCTCTTGTGAGACTACGAGCGCGTCGCTACCTGTGCGAGGCTTGTTCACAAGGGTTTTGCCGCCATGCTCGACGCCGCCGTCAAGGCGATCGCCCAAATGTTTTCGCCGGAGCTGCGCCGGATTCTCTGGCGCTCGATCGGCCTTTCACTGATCTTGATCGTGGTCGTCTCGATCCTTCTGCAGCGAGCCTTGAGCTGGCTTGCCACCTCGGGCGAAACCTGGGCCGAGACGACACTCGGCGGCTATCACTCCGCATTCAACGCGTTGTCATGGGTCGTCTCGATCGCGGCCGGCTTCGGCATTTTGTTCGGCGCGGTGTTCCTGATGCCGGCAATCACCTCGCTGATCGCAAGTGTTTTCGTCGACGACGTCGCCGAAGAGGTCGAGCGCGTCCACTATCCGGCCGACCGGATCGGCACGGCGCTGCCGGTCGTGCGTTCGCTGATCGAAGGCAGCAAGACAGCGCTGCTCACGCTTCTCGTCTACCTAGTTGCGTTGCCGTTCGTGTTCTTCGCCGGCGCCGGCATATTCGTGTTCTTCTTCGCGACCGCCTACCTGCTCGGCCGCGAATATTTCGAGCTGGCCGCGATGCGCTTCCGTTCCGTCGCCGAGGCCAAGGCAATGCGACGGCAGAACGCTTCGACGGTTTTCGCCGCCGGCTGCTTCATTGCGGCCTTCGTGTCGATTCCGATCCTCAACCTCGCGACGCCACTGTTCGGCATGGCGCTCATGGTCCACATCCACAAGCGGCTGTCGGGCCCGCGGCCCGAGCTGATCGAGCGCACGGCATCAGCGAGTTTGCGCTGATCTTGCTACGAAACAAATCGACTTCGTCATTCCGGGATGCGCCATCAGGCGCAGGCCCATACTCCCTGCGGTGGTTATGGATTCCGGGCTCGCTCGCTTTGCTCGCGCCCCGGAATGACGTCACGTTGTTAGTGACGCGCGCGATCAACTCAGCACCGTCTTTTCCGGCCAGCGGCAGAGATCGTTGATGATGCAGCGCTCGCACAAAGGCTTGCGCGCGAGACAGGTGTAGCGCCCGTGCAGGATCAGCCAGTGATGGGCGTGCAGCATGAATTCTTCCGGGATCACCTTGAGCAGACCGAGTTCGACATCGAGCGGTGTTTTCCCCGGTGCGAGGCCTGTGCGATTACCGACGCGGAACACATGGGTGTCGACCGCGAGCGTCGGCTGCCGGAACGCGATGTTCATCACAACATTCGCGGTCTTGCGGCCAACGCCCGGCAATGATTCCAGCGCCTCGCGGTCCTCAGGCACCTTTCCGGCGAAATCCTTGATCAACCGTTCCGACAGCGCGATGACGTTCTTGGCCTTGTTGCGATAGAGCCCGATAGTCTTGATCAGCTCGCGCAGCTTTTCTTCGCCGAGCGCGACCATTTTTTCCGGCGTATCCGCAATCGGGAACAGGTTGCGCGTCGCCTTGTTGACGCCGGCATCGGTCGCCTGCGCCGACAGCGCCACCGCAACCAGCAGCGTATAGGGATTGAGGTGCTCGAGCTCGCCCCTGGGCTCGGGGCTAGCGTTGCGAAATCGCTCAAAGGCCTCGCGAACTTCCGCCTCGGACCAGGGTTTTGTTTTCGTAACGGCCTTGCGGCTGCCCGGCGTGGCCGCCGGAGGGCGGACAGCTTTGGACTTCACGGTTGCCTTCGCCGCCGGCCGCTTTTTTGGGCTTTGCTTTTTTCGCTGGGAACGCGACGTCGTCTTTCCTGCCATGGTTTAAGCTATACTGGCCGCCAATGACCCCAAGCAATCCGTCCGACGAACTGCCCACCTTGTTTTCCGCGATGCTGACGCCGCATCGCTCGCTCAACCGCGCCGGCTTTCTGGTGTTGATGGCGTTCCTGAGCATCGTCAGCTTTGCAGCAGGCATCGCCTTTCTGATCATTGGCGCCTGGCCCGTGTTCGGCTTTTTCGGCCTCGACGTGCTCGCGGTCTACTGGGCCTTCCGCACCAATTTTGCCCGCGCCACTGCGCGCGAAGAAATTTCGGTGACGCCGACGGAGCTGCGGGTACGCCGCATCAGTCACCGCGGTTCGGTGTCGGAATGGAGTTTCAATCCGCTGTGGGTGACGCTCGACAAGCAGGTCCACCAGGAATACGGCGTGGAATGGCTGGCGCTGGTTTCGCGCGGCCGGCGCCTGACCATCGCGAGGTTCCTCGGTCCCGACGAAAAAGCCAGCTTTGCCAAAGCCTTAACGGCAGCCCTGGCCGCCGCTAAACGTGGCATCGATTACAATCCTGTGAGCTGAACGCCTGATCTGAAATCGGGTGGTTCGACGGGGCTCAGTCCACTACATCGGAAGCATGATGAACCTCGAAATCACCTCACAACGTCTCGTCAAGCCGGGTCCGCTCGTTGCGGAGTTGCGCGATTACGACTCGGTCCGGCGAGCTATCGCTTTCATCTCGAAACACTGGCGCTCGCAGCCGGAGATCGAAGCTGTCGCGGATGCCGCCGGGCTGACGCCCGACGAACTCCACCACCTGTTTCGCCGCTGGGCCGGGCTGACGCCGAAGGCGTTCATGCAGGCGCTGACGCTCGACCACGCCAAGCAGCTGCTGAGCGGCTCGGCAAGCGTGCTCGATGCGGCGCTCAACTCCGGCCTCTCGGGACCCGGCCGCCTGCACGACCTGTTCGTGACCCACGAGGCGATGTCGCCTGGCGAATGGAAGACTGGCGGCGCCGGCATGACCCTGCGCTTCGGCTTTCATCCCTCGCCGTTCGGCGTTGCCGTGATCATGATCACGGCGCGGGGCCTGGCCGGACTTGCATTTGCCGATCCCGGCGAAGAGCAGCTGGCACTCCATGACATGCAGCAGCGCTGGTCACGGGCGACCTACATCGAGGACCAGAACGGCACGGCGCCCTACGCACAGCGCATCTTCGATCCCGAGCGCTGGAATGCGGATCAGCCGCTGCGCATTGTCCTGATCGGCACCGATTTCGAAGTGCGGGTGTGGGATGCCTTGCTGAAAATTCCGATGGGCGGCGCCACGACCTACTCCGACATCGCGCGCAGGCTCGACAACCCAAAAGCCTCGCGCGCGGTGGGCGCTGCGGTCGGCAAGAATCCGGTCTCCTTCGTGGTTCCCTGCCATCGCGTGCTCGGCAAGAGCGGCGAGCTCACCGGCTATCACTGGGGCATCACGCGCAAGCAAGCGATGCTCGGCTGGGAAACCGGCCGCGTCCCGCACGGGCACGCGTGAGAGGTCGATTGCTCGCGGTCTTGGTCCCCTCCCCCTTGTGGGGAGGGGTTAGGGGTGGGGGTGGTTGCGAGTTCGCGAGGCCGTAGTCCCTCGATGGACCCCCCTCCCCCAACCCTCCCCCGCAAGGGGGGGAGGGAGTTTCAAA
The DNA here is from genome assembly GCA_963763485.1 of uncultured Alphaproteobacteria bacterium. Classification (GTDB taxonomy): domain Bacteria; phylum Pseudomonadota; class Alphaproteobacteria; order Rhizobiales; family Xanthobacteraceae; genus CAWCKS01. The sequence goes on from CAVXOW010000008.1 coordinate 837,117, forward strand.
TCAAGCCGCCAAATCCAGCTTCGACGCGACCGTCGCGTCGGCGTTGAGACGATAGATGATCGGCACGCCGGTGCCGATCTCGCGCGCCAGAATCTGTTGTGGCGACAGCTTTTCCAGCACCATGACCAGCGCCCGCAGCGAGTTGCCGTGGGCGGAGACCAGGGTGCGCTGGCCGCGCAGCACCGCAGGGAGAATCTCCTGCACGTAATACGGCAGCGTCCGCGCCACCGTATCCTTCAGGCTCTCGCCGCCGGGCGGCTGCACGTCATAGGATCGGCGCCACTGGTGCACCTGCTCCTCGCCCCATTTCTTGCGGGCATCGTCCTTGTTGAGGCCTGACAGATCGCCATAGTCGCGTTCGTTGAGCGCCTGGTCCTTCATGACCGGGATCTTGCTCAAGCCGAGTTCCTCGAGCATGAGATCGAGCGTGCGCTGCGCCCGCTTCAGCGCCGAGGTGTAGGCGACATCGAACGTCAACCCCTGCGCCTTCAGTTTGCGGCCGGCGTCGCGCGCTTCCTTGATGCCGAGCTCGGTCAGGTCGACATCGCGCCAACCGGTGAACAGGTTCTTCAGGTTCCATTCGCTCTGGCCATGGCGAACGAGGACAAGCAGGCGATCCGTCATTTCTCTCGTTTTCCGTACTGCAAGGTGAATTGTCCGCCTGAGCTAATCGCCGCAGGCGTTGCCGTCAAATCCCCGGGATGGATTCTTGATTGGGCATGATCTTTTCGGAAAACCGGTATCCACCCCCGATCGCGTCGAGGGCATGCTTTTCCGGATCATGCCCCAGTCAAAAGTCCTTAAGCCCAAGGACATCGGCCATCGAATAGAACCCCGGCTGCTTGCCGCGCGCCCAGATCGCCGCCTTGACCGCGCCATTGGCGAACAGCGAGCGGTCCTCGGCGCGATGCGTCAGTTCGATCCGTTCATGGGGCCCGGCGAACACTACGGTGTGCTCGCCGACCACGGTGCCGCCGCGCAGCGACGCAAAGCCGATATTGCCGCTGTTGCGCGGACCGGTGATGCCGTCGCGGCCGCGCGAGGAGCGTTGCGCCAGGCTGATCTTGCGGCCTTCGGCTGCGGCTTCGCCAAGCATCAGCGCAGTGCCCGAGGGCGCATCGATCTTGGCCTTGTGGTGCATCTCGACGATCTCGATGTCGAAATCCTCATCGAGCGACCGCGCGACGCGCCGCACCAGCGCCGCCAGCAGGTTGACACCAAGACTCATGTTGCCCGCCTTCACAACGATCGCGCGCGAGGCGACGCTCTTGATCACCGCATCGTCGGACTCCGACAGGCCGGTCGTGCCGATGACGTGAACGATGCCGCGTTGCGCCGCGATCGCGACATTGGCGATGGTCGCCGCCGGCACGGTAAAGTCGACGATGCCGTCGGCATTCGCCGACAGCGCCCAGAGATCGGCCGACAGCTCGATGCCGTTGGCGGGCAGGCCGGCGAGTACGCCGGCATCCTTGCCGAGCAGCGGCGAGCCCGGCGCTTCCAGCGCGCCGGCCAGTACGACGCCGGGTGTGTCATCGATGGTGCGCACCAGCGTCCGGCCCATGCGGCCACCGGCGCCGGCCACGATCAGTCGCATGTCGGACATTGCAGGCCTCTCCTCAAGAGCAACTCCTGAGGTATAGCCCGCGGTAACAGCGCTGTCAGTACAGCCTTTACGGCTGCGGGCCGTCATAGCCCTCGACGATGATCATGTCGGTGATCGCGTTGGCCTGGCGGATCTTCATGTTGGCCTGGTACTCGGGCGACTGGTAGCAGGCGACAGCCGTCGCATAGTCGGGAAACTCGATCACCACGTTGCGCGAGCGGTTCTGTCCCTCCGCGCTTTCGAACTTGCCGCCGCGCACAACGAAGCGGCCGCCAAACTTCTTGAAGATCGCGGGGTTTGCTGCCGCATAGGCCTTGTAGGCCTCATCGTTGTTCACATCGACCCGTCCGATCCAGTAAGCCTTGGCCATTGCGCTACTCCCCAAGCTCGATGATCGCTTCCTCGATCGAGGCAACGATCGATTCGGCGACGTTCTTCGGATCCCTGGCCGCCGTGATCGGCCGCCCGACCACGAGATAGTCGGCGCCGGCGGCGATTGCTTCTTCGGGCGTCATCACCCGCTTCTGATCGCCGACCTCGGCACCGGCCGGGCGGATGCCCGGGGTCACCAGCACCATCTGCATGCCGACGAGGTCGCGCACGTCGGCAACTTCTTCGGCCGAGCACACCAGCCCGTCGACGCCGAGCGCATGCGCCTGCGACGCGCGGGCCTGAACCAGCTCCGACACGCCAAAGCGGTAACCGGCAGCGTGCAGGTCACCGTCATCGTAGGACGTGAGCACGGTCACCCCGAGGATCTTTAGCGAAGAGCCGGCGCGGCCCTCGACGGCGGCTTTCATGGTCTGCGGATAAGCGTGCACGGTAAGGAATGTCGCGCCGAGTTTGGCCACGCTCTCGACGCCGCGCGCGACCGTGTTGCCGATGTCGTGCAGCTTGAGATCGGCGAACACATGCTTGCCGGCTTTGGCAAGCTCGCCAATCAGCGACAGGCCGCCGGCATAGGCGAGCTGGTAGCCGATCTTGTAGAACATCACGGCGTCGCCGAGCGTCTCGATCAGAGTCTGTGCGGCTCTCACATCGGGCAGATCGAGCGCCACGATCAGCCGCTCGCGCGGCGTGACATGGACGATGGTGTCATCGGCTTGAACCATTTTTCGTGCCTCAGATCATGTGTTGCGCGACATCGATCAACTGCGTCACCATGGCTTTCAATGCTTCAACATCGCCGGCGTTCTTCAGGCGATCGTTGTCGTCATAGGCCCTGTCGGCAAATGACAGGGCAAGCTGGTTCGGAATGACCGTGGCGCGGCAGCCCGACAGGATCAGGCGCAGCGCCGCGAGGCAGCGCGATCCGCCGAACCGGCTTTCCGAGGCCGAGGCAATCGCAAAGGCACGCTGGCGAAAAACCTGCCCCGGCGTCTCGCCGCGGTCCGCGACCCGCGTCACCCAGTCGATGGCATTCTTGAGCAGCGGCGGCAGCGAGGAATTATATTCGGGCGTAACGACGGCGATGCCGTGATGGCTGCCGATCATGCGCTTGAGATTGACCGCGTTCCTCGGCGCGCCGCTGCGCGTCTCGACGATCACCGTCATAGATCGGCAGCGGATAGTCGCCGAGCGACAGCCTCGTCACCTCGACGCCAGCCAGCGCGAATTCGTGAGCCACGACAGCCGCCAGTCGCGCATTGAGGGAGCCGGTTCGCAGCGAGCCGGGAATCACCAGGATTTTGACGACGGCCATGCCTTCGCAATATGGCGGCTCGCCCGGTGGATCAAGTGGATCGGAGCATGATCCGGAAAAGTATGCCCTCGATTCCGATCGGGGGTGGCACCGGTTTTCCGAAAAGATCATGCTTGATCAAAAAGCACGATCGGCGTTGTTACGCCCGCACGGCGGCGCGGGCGCCGGCGTCGCCCTTGCGATAGACCCAGACCCGCGCGGGCGGCAGGTTGAGCCAGATCCGCTCCGAGGCCTGTGTCCTGACGCCCGGCAGCGATTTCGGAATCGGCGGCGCCACCGAATAGGTGAACTGGATGAACGGCGCGTTCGACGCGGCGAGGGCCAGCGCTTCGCGCAACAGCTTGAGCCGCACCGCCATCGGCTTGGTGACGAGCGGCAGGCCGGACACGATTGCCGAGGCCGGCGTCTTCAAGGCGTTTCGCAAGGTGTCACGCAACGAATAGGCATCGCCCTGCACGATCGTCGCCTGCGGATAGCGCTCCTTCAACAGCGCGCAGAAACTCGGATTGTATTCGACCAGCACGAGCCGCGACGGATCGACGCCGCGTTGAATGAGGCCGTTGGTGATCGCACCGGTGCCCGGGCCAAGCTCGATCACCGGAGCGGTGTCGTTCGGATCGACATACTCGGCCATCGCGCGCGCGAGCATGCGGCTCGAAGGCATGACGGCGCCGACATGCAGCGGCTTCTCAATCCAGGAGCGGAGAAAGCGAACCTCGTCGTCAAGACGAAGCGGTTTTCTCTGAACACGCAATGATGATTGCAAAGACATTTCTGAAACCGTCACTCTCCCGTCACATATGGGTACAGAGACGGCCAAAAAGGTCAAGCGGATGGAGGGCTTGACTGGAATTCTCGGACATGGGCATGCGCTATTGCGGCGCAGGCTTGGCGCCGAAGAAATCCTTGACCTTCGTGAAGAAACCGCTGGCCTCGGGATGGGTATCGCCTGACGACAGGCGATCGAACTCGGCCAGCAAATCCTTCTGTTTCTTCGTCAGATTTTGCGGCGTTTCGACCACGACCTGGACGTACATGTCACCGGTCTGGCGTGACCGAAGCACCGGCATGCCCTTCGAAGCAATGCGGAATCGACGGCCCGACTGGGTGCCGGCCGGGACCTTCAGCTTGGCCTTGCCCTTGTCGATGGTCGGCACCTCGAGCTCCGCGCCAAGCGCCGCGGTCACCATGGAGACCGGGACGCGGCAATGCAGGTCCGCACCGTCGCGCTGAAAGAACACGTGCGGGGTCAGCGACAGGAAGATGTAGAGATCGCCCGGCGGACCACCACGAACGCCGGCCTCACCCTCGCCGGCGAGACGAATGCGGGTGCCGTCCTCGACACCGGAAGGAATATTGACCGACAGCGAGCGCTCGCGCGTGATACGGCCGGAGCCGGCGCACGACCCGCACGGATCTTCAATGGTCTGGCCACGGCCCTGGCAGCCCGGGCAGGTGCGCTCGAGCGTGAAGAAGCCCTGCGACTGGCGGACGCGTCCGGCGCCCCCGCACGTCGCGCAGGCCTTCGGCTTGGTGCCGGCCTTGGCGCCGGTGCCGGAGCAGACTTCGCAGGTGACGGAGGTGGGAATGTTGACCTGGGCGGTCTTGCCGGAAAACGCTTCTTCCAGCGATATCTCCATGTTGTAGCGGAGATCGGCGCCGCGCTCGCGGCCGCCCGAGCGGCCACGGCCGCCGCCGGCCATGCCAAAGATGCCTTCGAAGATGTCGGAGAAGGCCGAGCCGAAGTCGGCGCCGAACCCATGCGCGGCTCCGCCGCCCGTGCCCTGCTCGAACGCCGCATGACCGAAGCGGTCATAGGCCGCGCGCTTCTGCGGGTCCTTCAGGACCTCGTAGGCTTCGTTGATTTCCTTGAACCTGACTTCGCTTCGCCTGGTCATCGGGATTGCGATCCGGGTGCCACTTCATCGCCAGCTTGCGGAATGCCGACTTCAGATTGGAATCGTCCGCGGTGCGTTCGACTTCCAGGGTCTCGTAGTAGCAGCGTTTGGCAGACATTTTTCGGACCGTCAGTCGGGCTGCACCATCGCCCGTTTACGGGCGATCGCGCCGAGCGAAATGACATGGGCGAAGCGGAAGAGTGAGGTGGAGCTTGCATTGTGCAGGCGAAGTCTTTCAAGAGCATTACCCCTTCGGTCCCTTCGCTTGCCGGGGACCTTGGGCCCTCTCCCGGTCAGGGGAGAGGGCCTTGATCAATCAGGCCGACTTCTTCTTGTCGTCGTCGACTTCGGTGAACTCGGCGTCGACCACGTCGTCCTTCTTTTCCGACGTGCCGGCCGCGCCGCCGCCAGCCTGCTGGTCCTTGTACATCGCCTCGCCAAGCTTCATCGAAACCTGGGCCAGCGTGTTGGTCTTGGCCTTGATCGCTTCCGAGTCATCGCCCTTCAGCGCTTCCTTCAGATCGCTGATGGCATCCTCGATCGCGCGGCGATCGGTCTCGCCGATCTTCGAGCCGTGCTCGGACAGTGCCCGCTCGGTCGAATGCACGAGCGCATCGGCATGGTTCTTGGCATCAACCGCCTCACGCCGCTTCTTGTCCTCGGCCGCATTGGCCTCGGCATCCTTGACCATCTTCTCGATGTCGCCTTCCGACAAACCGCCGGAAGCCTGGATGCGGATCTGCTGCTCCTTGTTGGTCGCCTTGTCCTTCGCCGAGACGTTGACGATGCCGTTGGCGTCGATGTCGAAGGTGACCTCGATCTGCGGCATGCCGCGAGGTGAAGGCGGAATGCCCATCAGGTCGAACTGACCAAGCAGCTTGTTGTCCGCGGCCATCTCGCGCTCGCCCTGGAAGACGCGGATCGTCACCGCGTTCTGGTTATCCTCGGCGGTCGAGAACACCTGGCCCTTCTTGGTCGGGATCGTGGTGTTGCGCTCGATGATGCGGGTGAACACACCACCCAGCGTCTCGATGCCGAGCGACAGCGGCGTCACGTCGAGCAGCAGCACGTCCTTGACGTCGCCCTGCAGCACGCCGGCCTGGATCGCAGCACCAATCGCAACCACTTCGTCCGGGTTGACGCCCTTGTGCGGCTCCTTGCCGAAGAACTGCTTCACCACTTCCTGGATCTTCGGCATGCGGGTCATGCCGCCGACCAGGACGACTTCGGTGATCTCACCAGCCGACAGGCCGGCATCCTTCAGCGCCTTGCGGCAGGGCTCGACGGTCTTGTCGACGAGATCCTGCACCAGCGCCTCGAACTTGGCGCGGGTCAATTTCATCGTCAGATGTTTTGGCCCGGTCGCGTCTGCCGTGATGAACGGCAGGTTGACCTCGGTCTGCGTGGTCGACGACAGCTCGATCTTCGCCTTTTCGGCCGCCTCTTTCAGGCGCTGCAAGGCGAGCTTGTCGTTGCGCAGGTTGATGCCCTGCTCCTTCTGGAACTCGTCGGCGAGGTAGCCGACCAGACGCATGTCGAAGTCTTCGCCGCCGAGGAAGGTGTCGCCGTTGGTCGACTTCACCTCGAACACGCCATCGCCGATCTCGAGGATCGAGATGTCGAAGGTGCCGCCACCGAGGTCGTACACGGCGATCGTGCCGGTCTTGGTCTTGTCGAGGCCGTAGGCCAGCGCTGCCGCGGTCGGCTCGTTGATGATGCGCAGAACTTCAAGGCCGGCGATCTTGCCGGCGTCCTTGGTCGCCTGACGTTGGGCGTCGTTGAAGTAAGCGGGAACGGTGATGACGGCCTGGTCGACCTTCTGCCCGAGGTGCGCTTCCGCCGTTTCCTTCATCTTCTGAAGGATGAAGGCGGACACCTGCGAGGGCGAGTAGCTCTTGCCGTCGGCTTCCACCCAGGCATCGCCGTTGGAGGCCTTCATGATCTTGTAGGGGACGAGCTTCTTGTCCTTCTCGACCATCGGGTCGTCATAGCGACGACCGATCAGCCGCTTCACTGCAAAAAATGTACGCTCAGGATTGGTAACCGCCTGGCGCTTGGCCGGCTGGCCGACGAGGCGCTCGCCGTCGTCAGTGAACGCGACAATGGACGGCGTCGTCCGCATGCCCTCCGCGTTCTCGATAACCTTTGGCGATTTTCCATCCATGACGGCGACGCACGAATTCGTGGTGCCGAGATCGATTCCGATGACCTTTCCCATGGTCTCTACCCTTTCGTTGCGGCGAGTTCGCAGGGCCCTGACGGCGCCCGGGACCGAACCCCCTGAATTCAAATCTCCGCGATAAGCTGCGGCGCTAGGCCTCATATAGGAGGGTGGGCATACCCCGCAAGGACCGAACCCCATGCAGTCTTTGCAAAAACCGCCTTGTCAGGCTAGCGCGACGGGGGCAGGGCGCGCCTTGAGGCGCATCAAGAGATAGGCCGCAAGGGCCGGTGCGATCAGGGCCGGACCGGGAATGCGAAGCTCGCCGAAGGCCAGTTGCAGGACCGGGACCCAGAAGACGAGCTGCACCAGACGGCGGCCGGCCTGGTCAAGACGTCCGGCGGCGAGCAAGGCTGTGGCCGCAAAGGTCAGGGGCAGCAGGTCGTAGATGCCGAGATAGGGCGACGTGCAGGCGGCGCAGGCGAAAAATAACGCGCGCAGCTCGCCGGCGTCGCGATCGCTGGCGAAGCGGAAGGCCCACATGACCGCGCCGATCGCCAGCAACGCGAAAATTCCCTGGACCGCCATGCCAAGATCGTAGCTCGCGCCGAGGCCGCGCAGGTTCATGAACGCCGTGGCGTGGAACGGCGCCGTCAGAACGCTCGGATCGCTCAGGACTTCGCGCTGGTTCGGCAGCGATTTCGTCACGAAGTCGACCCAGACCTGCGGCCCGAAGAGGACGGCGCTCAGCGCGACGAGGGCCATTGCCGTCACGGCCGCGGAGCCGAACACACGCCATCGTCCCGAGGCGACCAGCATGAAGGGGAAGAGCAATCCGAGCTGCGGTTTGACAGTCAGAAGTCCGATCAGGACGCCGGCAAGGATCGGGCGGCGATCCAGCCAGACGAAGATCATGATCAGGGCGGCGCCCGACAGGAACGAGCTCTGGCCCGAAATCAAGCAGAACATTGCCGCCGGCGAAAACACCACCGGGATCAGCACACGCCAGTCTGCGACCTCGCGGCGGGCGGCGGCGACAAACATTGCAACGCCGAGCACGAGCCAGCACGAGAGCGCCGTGTAGAAGCTGAGCGCGCCGAACGGCAGCGAGATCAGAAAGAAGCTCGGCGGGTTCGGCCAGTTCTGGCCGGGATAGCCCGGCCCGAGCAGCGCTTCGAGTTCGCGGTTGTAGGTCGCGATATCGTAGAAGCGGCCGGGATCCGGCTCGAGCGCGGCGCGGCCGTACATCCAGATGTTCAGGAAGTCGCGCCCGACGATGAGCGTCGAACTGTCGCGCGGAAACGCCGTGGACCAGTTGACCGTCGCGAGGTAGCCGATGGCTGCGATCGCGAACATGACCACGGCCAGCCACGTCAGGTCGCGGAAGAATTCGCGGTCCTTTGGGTCCTGGAACGCCGGGGTCAGCGCATCGAGCGCATGCACCAGCCGGCGCAACATGCCGCCAGTCGCTGGCTGCGAAGTGATCACGGGTTGTTCGGCCATCCCTTCATTCGATGCCGCAAAACCCTTAAAGAGCGGTAAGGTTTGGCGTCCAAAGGCCGCAATCATCAAACAGCCTCAAACCCGCGACAGACCCCCGCCCCATGAAACGCCTCCTCTGCCTGCTTGCGCTCACGACGACACTCGGCCTGACCGCGCCGGTTCGCGCCGCCGACGTGGTCTATCCGAAGGGCTCGCATGTCGGGCTTGTCCCGCTGGACGGCCTCAAGACCGCGCGAAACTTCCCGGGCTTCGAGGATGCCGACGCCGGTGTCAAGGTGCTGGTCACGGAGCTGCCTGCGGCCGCCTTCACGCAGGTCGACAACCAATTGAAGAGCGGACAGCAGCCCGCCGACGCGCCGAAGCCTGAAAGCTTCGATACGGCGGCCGGAAAATCCTATCTCAATCACGAGACCGCCACGGACGCCGGCGGCAAGGTCGACCGGTTCGCATTGGTGGTGGCAGGCACGGAAATGTCTGGCTATGTCGTGATCCAGGTTCCCGAGAAAGCCGCCGCGACCTATTCCGAAGCTGCGGTCCGCAAGATGCTCGCGACCATAACGATGCGCGCCGATGTCCCGGTCGATGAGCTGCTTGCGGTCCTGCCGTTCAAGGTCTCGAACCTCGCCGACTTCAAGAAAGTCCGTATCATTCCGCCCGGCGCTGCGGTGACCTTGAGCGATTCAAATGGCGACGTGCTCGACCTCGCCGGACCGCCTTACGTGGTCATCTCGCTGGCGCCGATCAGCGCGGCGACCAATGAGGATCGCGACCGCATCGCGCGCGATCTCGTCAATACGCTGCCGGGCCTCAAGAACGTTCGCATCACCAATGCCGAGCCGATGCGAATCTCGGGCTCACCCGGTTTCGAAATCCGGATCGAGGCGACGACCGCCAAGGACGACAAGGACGTCTCGCTCGTGCAGTGGCTGCGCTTTGGCGGCAACGCGACGCTGCGCATTGTCGGTGGCGCGACCCGCTCCGATTGGGCAGCGGCGTTCCCGCGCTTCCGTGCGGTGCGCGACGGCGTCGACCCGCAATAAGTTCGCGATAAGTTAGTTCGTCGTGCTGCCGGTCGAGGCCGGAGCCGGCTTGGCGCCGCCCTTGGCGACACCAACCATCGCCGGACGAAGGATGCGATCGCCGATCATATAGCCGGCCTGCACGACATGAGCCACCGTGCCTGACGGCACGGATTCGTCGGGCACCTCGTACATCGCCTGGTGCAGGTTTGGATCGAACTTCTGGCCCGCCGGATCGAATTTCCTGACGCCGTTCTTCTCCAGCGCCTTGAGCAGCGACTTCTCGGTAAGTTCGACGCCCTCGATCAGCGCCTTCAGTCCGGGGTCGGCGTTGTCGCGCGCATCCGCCGGCACCGCATCGAGCGCGCGCTGCAGGTTATCGGCGATGTCGAGCACGTCGCGCGCGAATCCGGCAATGCCATAAGCGCGCGCGTCAGCGACCTCGCGCGTCGTCCGCCGCCGCAGGTTTTCCATCTCCGCAAGCGTCCGCAGCAAGCGGTCCTTCGACTCGCTCAATTCACGGGCCTGCACCGCCGCGGCGTCCTCGGGTTCCGGATCATCGGGCATGACATAGGGCTTCGGGGTGACAGGCGCGTTGTCCCTTAAGTTGTCCTGGCTCAAAGCCTCGTCCCTCTTTGGGCCGTCACTCTCGGTCATCAAATCGATCCAATCGCTCAAAACGGGGATTTGAGCCCGATATCAGGACTCTCGGGCGAAAAATCAAGCCGAACGGGAACAATGGCATGACCAGGAAAGGTGGATGCCGGTTTTCCGGCAAGATCATGCCCGGTCAAAAACGCCGGAATTAGCCGCCGAGCATCTGGCTGACCACGCGCGCCGCGTAATCGACCATCGGGATCACCCTGGCGTAGTTCAGCCGGGTCGGTCCGATCACGCCGAGCACCCCGACCAGGTGTCCGGCGGCATCCCGATAGGGCGCTGTGATGGTGGAGGATCCCGACAGCGAGAACAGCTTGTTCTCCGAGCCGATGAAGATGCGCACGCCATCGGCGCGCTCGGCACGGCCGAGCAGGTCGATGACGCCACGCTTGGTTTCGAGGTCGTCGAACAGCAGGCGGACCCGCTCGAGATCGTCGAGCGCGTGCAAGTCCTCGAGCAGGTTGGCGTGGCCGCGCACGATCAGCCGGCGATCGTCGCTGTCGCCGCCGGACCAGCTGGCAATGCCGGCCTCGATCACCTTCTGCGTCAGTTGATCGAGCTCGGCGCGATTCGCTGATATCGCCTGTTCCAGTTCCGCACGCACCTCCATGAGCGTCCGCCCGCGAATTCGGGCGTTGAGGAAGTTCGAGGCTTCGACCAGCGCAGACGTCGGAACCCCCGGCGGCAATCCAAGAACCCGGTTCTCGATCTGCCCGTCTTCGGAGACCAGCACGACCAGCGCGCGCTCCGGCTCGAGGCGGACGAACTCGATGTGCTTGAGCCGCACGTTGGCCTTTGCGGTCAACACCACCGCCGCAGTTCGCGTCAGCCCCGACAGCTGTGTCAACGCTTCCGAAAGGGCCTCTTCGACCGACTGCGCGCGGCCGACGGACGCCAGCTGCGTCTCGATCGACAGCTTCTCGGCCTCGGTGATCTCGCCGACCTGCATCAGCGCGTCGACAAAGAACCTCAAGCCGAGTTCCGTCGGCAGACGGCCGGCCGACGTATGCGGCGCATAGATCAGGCCGAGGCGTTCGAGGTCCGACATCACGTTGCGGACCGACGCCGGCGACAACTGCACTGCGATCAGGCGCGAGATGTTGCGCGAGCCGACCGGCTCGCCGGTAGCGAGATAGCTTTCGACAATTTGCCGAAAAATCGAGCGCGAGCGCTCGTTGAGCTGTGCGAGCCCCTCCGCCGGTGTAATCAGGCTGGTGAAATCGTGGCTCGCCACCGAACACTCCTTCCGATGCGAAGAATTGTCCATACGCCCCGCTGATTCAAGGATGTAGTGTCAGCGCTGGCGAATACAGCGTCGCCAGCGCGTCTTTTTCGGAAAAGCGGTATCCACTTTTCTCCCGACTGCGGCTAAAAGCACCGCAAATTCGGTCAATCCAGATTTTCCGGGGGATTCCATGCGGCCAAGCCGCCGTGCACCTGATGAACTTCGTCCCGTCTCGCTCGAGCGCGGCGTCGTCAAATATGCCGAAGGCTCGTGCCTGGTGAAGTTCGGCGACACCCATGTGCTCGTCACCGCGACGCTCGAGGAGCGGTTACCGCCATGGCTGAAAGGCCAGGGCCGCGGCTGGGTGACCGCCGAATACGGCATGCTGCCGCGCGCGACGCTGGAGCGGACGCGGCGCGAGGCTTCGGCCGGCAAGCAGAACGGCCGCACCGTCGAGATCCAGCGCCTGATCGGCCGCTCGTTGCGCACCACCGTCGACCTCGTGGCCCTGGGGGAACGCCAGATCACGGTCGACTGCGACGTGCTGCAGGCCGACGGCGGCACCCGTACCGCCTCGATCACCGGCGCCTGGGTTGCGCTCGCCGATTGCCTCGCCTGGATGAAAGCGCGCAACATGGTGAAGGACGGCGTGCTGCGCGATCACGTCGCCGCGGTGTCGTGCGGCATCTTCAAGGGTGCGCCGGTGCTCGACCTCGACTATGCCGAGGACTCCGAAGCCGACACCGACGCCAATTTCGTGATGACCGGCGACGGGCGTTTGATCGAGATCCAGGGCACCGCCGAGCGCACGCCGTTCAGCACCGATGAATTCCTGGCGCTGATGGCGCTGGCCAAGAAAGGCATCGCGCGGTTGTGCGACCTGCAGAAAATGGCCGTGGGCTGAAATAACAGGCGCATGAATCAACATCGCAAGCTCCACGGCAAGCTCGTCATCGCGACCCATAATCCCGGCAAGCTGACCGAGATGCGCGATCTGCTGGCGCCTTACGGTGTTGATGCCGTCTCCGCGGGCGAGCTCAAGCTTGCCGAACCCGAAGAGACCGGAGCGACGTTTGCCGCCAACGCCCGCATCAAGGCCGACGCCGCGGCGCGGGCGACCAGGCTTCCCGCCTTTGCCGACGACTCCGGACTTTGCGTCGATGCGCTCGACGGACAGCCGGGAATTCATTCCGCCCGCTGGGCCGGCAACTCCAGGAATTTTTCCGAGGCGATGCTGCGGATCGAACGACTGCTGCAGGAGCGTGGCGCGCACGAGCCGGCGCAGCGCAAGGCGCACTTCGTGTCCGCGCTGTGCATTACCTGGCCCGACGGTCATCGCGAGGAGGTCGAAGCGCGCGTTGACGGCACGCTGGCGTGGCCGCCGCGCGGCACGCTCGGCTTCGGTTATGATCCCGTGTTCATGCCCGACGGTTTCACACGGACCTTTGGCGAGATGCCCTCAGACGACAAACACGGCCTGCCGCCGCGTGGAAAAGCGCTGTCGCATCGCGCACGCGCCTTCATCAAGCTCGCGGAGATTTGCCTTGAGCGTCCCTGACAAGCGCGGCGCGTTCGGGGTTTACGTGCACTGGCCGTTCTGCCTGTCGAAATGTCCGTATTGCGACTTCAACAGCCATGTTCGGCATCAGGCGATCGACGAAGAGCGCTTCGTCAAGGCTTTCGCAACGGAGATCGCGACCACGGCCGCGCGCACGCCTGATCGTATCGTGTCGTCGATCTTCCTCGGCGGCGGCACGCCGTCCCTGATGCAGCCGCGCACCGTCGGCGCGATTCTCGATGCGATCGGCAAGGAGTGGCAGATCGCCGCCGGCGCCGAAGTGACGCTCGAAGCCAACCCGACCAGCGTGGAGGCCACGCGCTTTCGCGGCTATCGCACAGCCGGCGTGAACCGGGTGTCGCTCGGCGTGCAGGCGCTCGATGATGTCTCGCTGAAGACGCTCGGACGGATGCACACCGCGAAGGAAGCGCTCGATGCGGTTGCGATCGCGCGAAAAGCATTCGACCGTTATTCATTCGACCTGATTTACGCGCGGCCGGAGCAGACAACGCAAGCCTGGGCCGATGAGCTCAAGCGCGCCATCGCGGAAGCCGCCGAGCACCTCTCGCTCTATCAGCTGACGATCGAGCCGGACACGCCGTTCGCCGGGCTCTATGCGGCCGGCAAGCTCGCGACGCCGGATGAAGCGCAGGCGCGCGCGCTCTACGACGTGACGCAGGAGATTTGCGCCGCGCACGGCTTGCCGGCCTATGAAATCTCCAACCACGCGCGGATCGGCGCCGAATGCCGCCACAACCTGGTCTACTGGCGCGGCGACGAGTATGCCGGCATCGGACCGGGCGCGCATGGCCGCCTCGACATCGCTGGCAAGCGCCACGCCACCGCGACCGAGCGCCGCCCCGAGGCCTGGCTCACGCGCGTGGAGTCATCGGGACACGGCGTGGTCACCGACGACGTGCTCACCGCCGAGGAACGCGGTGATGAGTATCTGCTGATGGGTCTGCGCTTGCGCGAAGGTATCGATCCCGATCGTTACCAGATGCTGGCCGGCCGTTCGCTCGATACCCTGCGGATCGAGAACCTGCGCGACGAAGGCGCGATCTCGATCGATCCCGATGGACGATTGCGCGTGACGCAAGAGGGTTTCCCGGTGCTTGACGCAGTCGTCGCCGATCTCGCCGCGTAGCTGGGGCGTGAACCCATAAATTCGGAGCGGTCAACGGATGTCCGCTGTGATGCGATTTCCGGACTCAAGTCGGACGTCGCTCGAAGTCCGAAAAGTGCCCAGAAACGGACATGTCGCTTATGGGGCCGTTTCCGACCTGGCTACCTCCGCCAACCGGGTCGAGGCTAACGAGAAAGGTGTTCAAAAAGGCGGGGCCCATTATAGGGCGGCAGCCCTACGCACGGCCTTTCTTGCTTACGCTGGCTTACGCACGTCTCGAACGAAGATTGAAAATAAGCCTCAGCTTGAGATCTCGCCCACGTCGCGCAAGGCCGATTGCAAACAGAAACAACGTCCTTTTCTTCTTCCATGCAGACAGCGATCGCCCTTGCCTTGAGGTCTCCGGCCTTGGGAGAGGCGTCTTCCGCCCAAACCGGCAGCACCTGCAAGAGCGTATATAGCGTCACTAGAAAAACTGACCGCATGCCGTAATTAGACATTGTCCGATCAGGCAGGCCAACCCCCAAAACCTAGGATCGGAACAGATTGCCAATGTCGGCTATGGGTCAAACGCGTCGTTTTATCAGCGTAGCGATCACGTCTGGTCGTCTCCGCACAACGGACATAGCGTTGACCGCATAAACTGACGCTCGGTGCCACAGTGGACCGTCAGGCACTCGTACTAGGCAAACGACTTCGGCGCGGCCTGCCGCGACCTGGCCGCCGGACGACGTTACCCGCATCACCGCAAGGCCGCGTTCGTTGCTGCCGTCGACGCGGAAGCGGAACAGGCCGTCGATGCCGGCGAAACCGGATGAGTTGGTCAGAACATCCGTGCTGAAGCGCTGCGGACCTTGCGTCCGCGCCAGCGCCGCGATCAACGCCACAGCATCATAAGTCAGCGTCGCGGTGCGCACCGGCTCCTGACCGTAGCGCGTGCGATAGCGCGCCGCGAAGGCGCGGAAGCCTGCCGGATCGGGCGCGGCATAAAGCCCGCCCTGCAGCGCCGGATTGGAGAACACGCGCGGAGAATCCCACAACCCCGTGCCCAGCAGCTGCACCGCGCGCAAGTTGGCACGCGCCGCAGTCAGCGCATCGACGGCGGCGGCAAGCGAGTTGCCGTCATCAGCGAGGAACAGCGAGTCCGACGTGCTAAGCGCTTGCGCAATCTGCTGCGCCGGGCCCTGCATCTGGTTGCGATCGGAGGTGTATTTCTGGAACGCCGCGACGCGCCCGCCACGCCGGGACACCGCCTGCTGGAACGCGACCTCGACGACGTTGCCGTAGGCATTCTCCGGCAGCAGCGCCGCGAACGATCGTTTGCCGGTCCCCGACGCATAATCGATGATCCGGTTGACGTCGGACTCCGGCAGGAAGCTCAGGAGATAGACGCCGCGGCCGGCGACCGTCGAATCGGTCGAGAACGCGATCACCGAAATCCCGCGATTGCGCGCGACCTGCGCCGCCGCCGGGACCGACAGCGCGAACAGCGGGCCCAGAATAATCTCGGCGCCCTCATCAACCGCCTGTTGCGCGCTTTGCTGCGAGCCCTGCGGCGTGCCGGCGTCGTCCTTGATCAGCAGCTGGATGTTCGGGTTCTGGAATTCGGCGAGCGCCATCTCGGCGGCGTTCTTCATCGACTGCGCCGCAAGCCCGGCGTTGCCCTGGGCCGAGAGTGGCAGGATCACGCCGACCCGAACCGATCCGGTGCCGACGGCGGTCGGCTGTTGTGGTGGCCCTCCCGGCTGTGGTGGCTGATCGGGATTTTGCCCCGACAGCGACGGAAAGTTCGAAAACTGGATTCCGGCGCAGCCCGCCAGCAGCGGCGCACCGAGGACTAACCCGAGGGCTGTCCGGCGCGTCGCCGCGGAACGCGGCGGAAGCAGTTGCAGCGGAGCAACCATTTGGTGTCTCTTGACTCCGTGCCACCCTTGGGCGGCCCGCCGCCGCCGGCGCGGCGATGATCCGCCTCAGATTCAGGCATATTGTCGGCGAATAGTTAACCAAAACAAACGGTTTATGGCAGGCCGAACCCTTCGGTCAAACTGGATCGCCGGTATCAATTCGGACAGAATTCGGCACGAAGCAGACAGGACATATGCGCGCCAAAGCCCAAACAGGAGATCACGACCGGGCCGAAAGGCCCGATCCGGCCGGATATGCCATCAGCGGGACGGCCTTTGCCGCCCCGCGGCTCGAGGCCGGCCTCTATCTTGTCGCCACCCCGATCGGAAACCTCGGCGACATCACGATCCGGGCGCTTGAAACTCTCGCCGGCGCCGACGTCATCGCCTGCGAGGACACCCGCGTCACCCGAAAGCTGCTCGATCGCTTTGCGATCGCAACCGCGCTCACGCCCTACCACGACCACAACGCGGCGACCGCGCGGCCGAAGCTGCTGGAGAAGCTCGCAGGCGGCGCAGCGATCGCGCTGGTCTCGGATGCCGGCACGCCGCTGATCTCCGATCCTGGCTTCAAGCTGGTGCGCGACGCGAGCCAGGCCGGGATCGCCGTCACGGCGCTGCCCGGTGCGTCGTCGGTCCTGTCAGCGCTTTGCGTCGCCGGGTTGCCGACCGACCGCTTCTTCTTCGAGGGATTTCTGCCATCGAAGGCCGGAGCGCGGCGTGCCCGCATCGCGGAACTCGCGCATATCGATGCGACGCTGGTGCTGTTCGAATCGGGTCCACGCATTGCCGACGCGCTGCAGGATCTGTCGGTCGAACTCGGCGATCGTGACGCCGCGATCTGCCGCGAGATGACGAAGCTGCACGAGGAGGTCAGGCGCGGCCGCGTCTCCGAACTCGCGGCGAACGCCGGCGGCCTCGAGACGCGCGGCGAATTCGTCGTCGTCATCGCCCCGCCCGCGAAAAACGAGACGGCCATGAGCGATGCCGAGCTTGACCAGGCGCTGAGCGCGGCACTTGCCGTTCGCAGCGTGAAGGATGCCGTCGCCGAAATTGCCGCGATCTCCGGACGCGGCAAGCGCGACGTTTACGCCCGCGCCCTTGAGCTTGCGAAGCGCATGAAGGACCGGAGCTGACGATGGCCGGGGATCCGAAATCACCGGCGCCGGAGCGCGTCGCTGCGTTCAAGACCGGCTTGTCGGCGGAAAGCCGCGCGGCGGCGTATCTCGTTGCCAAGGGCTATCGTATCATGGCGCGCCGCTTCCGCTCCGGCGTCGGCGAGATCGACATCATCGCGCGCCGTCGCAATACGATCGTGTTCGTCGAAGTGAAGGCCCGCGCCAGCCTCGACGATGCCGCCTATGCGGTGACCCCGCACCAGCAGGCGCGCATCGTCGCCGCAGCCGAGGCCTGGATCGCGGCGCATCCGGAGCATGCGCAGAGCGATTTTCGTTTTGATGCAATGCTGGTGGCGCCGGGAAAACTGCCGCGCCACCTCACCGCGGCGTTCGACGCCAGCGCTTGAGGCGGCAAATGCATGCCTTGTGCATGCCTTGGCCTCTAGCAAGATCACGCGAGATGCCACAGATTAAACCTGCAAAGTCAGCGTCACCAACAATCGAGCAGCCGCAATGAGTCTGAAAGTCGCCGTCCAGATGGACCCGATCGCACGCATCAACATTCGCGGCGATTCGACCTTTGCCATGCTGCTGGAGGCGCAGGCGCGCGGCCACGCGATCAGCTACTACACGCCCGACCGCATGGCCCAGCGCGGCCGCGACATTTTCGCCACCGTGCAGCCGCTCACCGTGCGCGACCAGGAAGGCGATCATTTTTCGCTCGGTGACCCTACGCGCGTGAATCTCGCGTCGTTCGATGTGATCTTGCTGCGGCAGGATCCGCCGTTCGACCTCGCCTACATCTCGACCACGCACATGCTCGAGCGCATTCATCCCAACACGCTCGTGGTCAACGATCCCGCCCATGTCCGCAACGCGCCGGAAAAGGTCATGGTGATGGAGTTCACCGACCTGATGCCGCCGACGCTGATTTCCCGCGACCTCGATGAGATCAAGGCGTTCCGAATCGAGCATGGCGACGTGGTGATGAAGCCGCTGTACGGCCACGGCGGCGGCGCCGTGTTCCGCCTGACCCGCGAGGATCTCAACTTCGGCTCGCTCTACGACTTGTTCGCGGTGACGTTCCGCGAGCCGTGGGTGATCCAGAAATTTATTCCCGAGGTGAAGGCCGGCGACAAGCGCATCCTGCTGGTCGACGGCGAGTTTGCCGGCGCGGTCAACCGGGTGCCGGCGCCGGACGATCTGCGCTCCAACATGGTGCGTGGCGGCGCGGCTCATGCGACCGAGTTGTCGCCCCGCGAGCGCGAGATTTGCGCGCGGCTCGGACCGGAGCTGCGCAAGCGCGGCCTCTTGTTCGTCGGCATCGACGTGATTGCCGGCAACCTCACCGAGATCAACGTCACCTCGCCGACCGGCATCCGCGCCGTGCAGCGCCTTGGCGGACCCAACGTCGCCGGCAAGCTGTGGGACTGCATCGAGGCGAAGCGCCGCTAAGAGCATGATCCGGAAAAGCATGCCCTCGTCGCGATCGGGGGTGGGCACCGGTTTTCCGGGGAGATCATGCTCAGTCAAAACTGCGGTGTGATCCTACCTCCCACAACCCTGAGTCTATTCGTTAACGCGCCGGTTACCATGCGCGACTAGTCTGGCCATGGACCCGATCGTCAGCATCATGCCGCCCACACGCGGGTTCGCCACGATTTTGTCTGCGGGTTTGTCGTCTTCCCATGGCCATCGAAGTTTTTCACGGCGCGTCGATCCCGCGGGAGTTGTCCAGCGCGGCAATGGAATTTCTGTGGGCCAAGTGGAAGACCCTGAGCGCGACCAACGACCTGACGCTGCAGCGCCTCACCGAGGAATCGAACCACGCGCTGCGTGACAACTCGAGCTTCATGATGTCGGTCGGCAACGACTTCGTGCACATGTATGTCGGGCAGAACGTCCAGCAGGCGCTCGGGTACAATCCGACCGGCAAGATGCTGTCGGATAGCGACAGTCCGGTCGCCCACGACCTGCTTGAACTCTACCGCCACGCCGCAAAACACCTGTTGCCCTCGTTCGTGCGCACCACCGGACCGCGCTTCCGCTCGGGCGAGATCTGGCAGGGCCTGACTTTGCCGATCAAGCTCGCCGACGGCGTCGTGATCCTGGTCTGCTACAGCGAGCAGGTCAGTCATCACCGCGAGGTCTATGAGTTTCTGTTCCAGAACTCGCCGGAGGCCATGCTGGTGGCCTCGCCGATCGCCAACGATGTCGGCGACGCGGTCGACGGCTGGGTCGTCATGGTCAATGACGCGGCGCGCCGGCTGCTCGACTTCACCGACGGCATCGGCAGCCTGCGCTTAAAGCACCTGCCACAGCTCAGCGATCTCGACTTCAGTTTCAAGCTGCACCCGCCGGTCCGGCCGGGGACGTCGGTTCGCACCGTCGAGGGGCCTGCGTTCGAGGTCGAAATCATCCGCTTCATCAACGTCTTCGCCCTCCTGATGCGGCCGCAGGGCACACGTCGCGTCGCCACCTCGGCGGCCGCGCCGGAGCTCGCGCCGGCGTAAGGCGTTTCGGGCGGACCCTTGCGCCCAAGCGTTCACCTAATGTTCTTGCCTGACGCGCGGGACCACGTTACCGTTGTCGCGTGGGGCGAGAGAGCGATGGTCCAGCACGTCTCGACGGTGGCATTTGAAGGCATCGAGGCGCGCGCCGTCGATGTCCAGGTCCAGGTCGCGCCGGGGCTGCCGGCCTTCGGCGTCGTCGGCCTGCCCGACAAGGCGGTTTCCGAGGCGCGCGAACGAGTCCGTTCCGCCCTGATCGCGTCGGGGCTCGCGCTGCCGGCGCGCCGTATCACCGTCAATCTCGCGCCGGCCGATCTGCCGAAGGAAGGCAGCCACTACGACCTGCCGATCGCGCTCGGCCTGATGGCCGCGATCGGCGCGATCCCGCAGGACGCCCTGGCCGGCTTCAGCGTGCTCGGCGAACTCGGCCTTGATGGCTCGATCGCTCCGGTCGCGGGCGTGCTGCCCGCCGCGATCGGCGCCAACGGCCGCGGCGAAGGTTTGATCTGTCCGGCGGCATGCGGGGCGGAGGCGGCCTGGGCCAGTCCCGACATCCAGATCATCGCGGCATCTTCGCTGATCCAGCTCGCCAATCATTTCAAGGGCACGCAGGTGCTGTCGCGGCCGCAGCCGAAGATTCGCGAAGAGGCCGACGGACCGCCGCTCGACCTGCGCGACATCAAGGGCCAGGAGAGCGCGAAGCGCGCGCTCGAGATCGCCGCCGCCGGCGGCCATCACCTGTTGATGATCGGCGCACCCGGCGCGGGCAAATCGATGCTGGCGGCGCGGCTGCCGTCGATCCTGCCGCCGCTGACGCCGGCCGAACTGCTCGAAGTGTCGATGATCGGCTCAGTCGCGGGCCAGCTCGAGGGCGGCGCCCTGACCAACCGCCGTCCGTTCCGCTCGCCGCATCATTCCGCCAGCATTGCCGCGCTGACCGGCGGCGGCTTGCGCGCAAAGCCCGGCGAGATCTCGCTCGCCCACAACGGCGTATTGTTCCTCGACGAGTTTCCCGAGTTCGATCCGCGCGTCATCGAACTCGCTGCGCCAGCCGATGGAGAACGGCGAAGTCTCGGTGTCGCGCGCCAATCATCGCGTCACCTACCCCGCGCGCTTCATGCTGATCGCGGCGATGAACCCGTGCCGCTGCGGCAACGCCTATGAGCCCGGCTACGCCTGCAAGCGCGGCCGCATCGACCGCTGCACCGCCGACTACCAGGCCCGCATTTCGGGTCCGCTGATCGACCGCATCGATCTGCGCATCGAGGTGCCCGCGGTGACCGCCGCCGACCTGATCCTGCCGCCGCCGGCAGAAGGCTCCGCCGACGTCGCCAAACGTGTCGCTACCGCGCGCGACATCCAGCGCAAGCGCTATGCGGCGCTCGAGCTGCCTTCAGTGCGGACCAATTCCGAGGCGCCGGCCGCAATCCTCGAAGAGATCGCCAAGCCCGATGCGAGCGGCCTGAAACTGCTGCGCGAGGCGGCCGAAAGCATGCGGCTGTCGGCGCGCGGCTATCACCGCGTGCTGCGCATCGCGCGCACGCTGGCCGACCTCGACGGCACCGACAAGGTCGGGCGGCTGCACCTTGCCGAAGCACTGTCCTATCGCGCAATGGCCGACACGGTGCGGAACGCGGCGTGACCATCAGTCTTGCCGCTGCCCTCAACACACTTCATCAACGCGGAAAGTAACCACTTTCTTTTACGCTTCACCAACCATGAGCCTCGCGTCGCCACATCAGGCGCAAGCGTGATTGGGCTTCCGTGGTTGAGTGGTGTTGCGTATGGTTCGTCTCGGGTTGTTCGCGTCCGCAATTCCGTTCGTGCTCGCCGGCGGCGTGGCGCCGGCGTGGCTCTCGCCGACGCAGCCCTGCATCTCCGCCGGGCTGACCACCGTGCAGATGGCATGGCTGCCCTGGCAGGCCGACCTCCACGTCGCCTTCACCGGGAAGCCCGAGCTCGCCACGGTGCGGGTTCAGCTCGTCGACCAGCCCGACCTCGCCGATTTCGCCGTCACCGATGACGTTGCCGGCATCGAGGATTCATCCTGCTCCGCGAGCGGACGGGCTCGTCGCGTTGCAATCGTCGGCAAGGTCGCGGGCGGTGAGCCGACGATCTATCTCTCGACGCAAGCCAACGCCGACTATCGGATCTTCGTGCACTCCGGTTCCTTCACGCCTGAGCAGGCGGCCGCGCTGATCGTCGGCGCGCGCGGCGGCCGCACCCACATGGCGGCGATCTTAACGCCGCGCTAACCATCGCGGCATCCGCGTCGCTTCGCCGCCACGTTGCGCAAACACTTCGCAACACCCTATAGCCACTGTGCGCTGACATTTGCGAGAATCGGGACACAAGCGCCCATGCATCCAGGCATCCGGATCAGATTAGAGCTACGCCGGTTGCTTCGCCGCTATCCGCGCATCGCGACCGCGATCCGCGCGACCTTCTTTTTCATCGCCGCATTCAGCGCGGCCTATGGTTTCGTCACCGGCGCGCGCTCCAAGGTCGCGGGCTATGACCCGCAGGCCTTTGCCATCGGCTCCAGCTTTCTGTTCGCGTGCGCCTGCGTCGCGCTCGCGATGATGAGCATGCGGGCGCGCTGGCTCAAGCGGCAGATGCGCAAGATCGCCGCACACAACGACCTGCTGGCGGACCGCAACTGGGAGCTCAAGGAGGCCGAGGAACACGCCCGCACGCTGTTCGAAGCGCAGGGCGACCTCATCGTCGTTCGCAACAACGCGCGCGAAATCACCTTCGCCAATGACGCCTATTGCCTGCTGGCCGGCAAGCCGCGCGCTGCATTGACCGGCACCGCATTCGAGCTGCCCGCGCTCGAGGCCGGCGCTCGCAACGACAACGACCGACGGCGCGCGCAGCTACGACCAGCGCGTTGCAAGTGCGACCGGTGAACGCTGGATCGCCTGGCGCGAGCAGTGGATCCGCCTCGACGCCAACCGCCCGGCGCAATTGCAATGCGTCGGTCGCGATGTCACCGACCGCGCCGCGATCGAGCATGCGCTTGGCGAGGCGCGCGACCAGTCGGACGCGGCGAACCGCGCCAAATCGCGGTTCCTCGCGGTCGCCTCCCACGAAATCCGCACGCCGCTCAACGGCATTCTCGGCATGAGCGCGCCTGTTGCTCGATACCCCGCTCACCGCCGAGCAGACGACCTATGCCAGGGCGATCAAGACCTCGGGCGATGCCTTGATGGCGCTGATCGACGAAATCCTCGACTTCTCCAAGATCGAGGCCGGCAAGATCGACATCGAGAGCCGGCCGTTCGCGCTGACCGAGTTGATCGAGGACGTCACCGAGCTGCTGGCGCCACGCGCGCAGCTCAAGGGTCTGGAGGTCGCCGCCTATGTCGACGAGCGGCTGCCGGCCCAGGTGGTCGGCGACATGGCGCGGCTGCGCCAGGTGCTTTTGAATCTCGCCGGCAACGCCGTCAAATTCACCGAGCGTGGCGGGGTGGCGCTGATCGCGGAGCCCGGCACAGCGCCGGACGAGATCGTTTTCACCGTGCGCGACACCGGGATCGGCATCGCGCCGGAAGCGCGCGAGCGCATCTTTCGCGAGTTCGAGCAGGCCGACGATCGCACCGCGCGCAACTACGGCGGCACTGGCCTGGGCTTAAGCATCTCCGAGCGCCTGATCCGCCGCATGGGCGGCCGCATCACGCTCGACAGCACGCCCGATATCGGATCGACCTTCGAGGTCACGCTGCGCCTGCCGGCGTTCGGCGCCGCCAGCCTGGCATTCGTTCCGCCCAACCTCGACGGCATGGCCGTGCTGCTGGTGACCGCGCAGCCGATCGAGGCATCGCTGATCGCGCGCCGGCTGCAACGCTGGGGCGCGCAGACCGCCGTCGTTGCCGATGCCGAGGTCGCAGACGCGCTGCTGCCGGAACGCCCCTGGCACACGGTCATCATCGACACCGCGCTTGGCGACGCTGTCGTGACACGGTTCCTGCAGCGGGCGCGGCGCGATGCCAAACACTGCGTCGTCATGCTGACGCCAGCGGAGCGGCGCTCGCTCGACCAGCTGAAGGCCGATGGCTGTGACGGCTATCTGGTGAAACCTGTGCGCGCGGCCTCGCTTGCCGCCCGCTTTGCCGCTGGAAGCTTGCTGTCGATCGTGCCGGACGAGGCGGCGTTCGCATCATCAGCCCCGCCCCGTCCGCCGGTGCGCGGTCTCTCGGTGCTGATCGCGGAGGACAACGAGATCAACGCGCTGTTGACGCGCTCGCTGTTGTCACGGCTCGGTCATCGTCCCGTCGTCACCACGACCGGGCAGGCCGCGCTCGAGTCATGGATCGCGGCACAATCGGGCGGCGCGCCCTACGATGTCGTGCTGATGGACCTGCAGATGCCGGAGCTCGACGGCATCGAGGCCACCAAGCTCATCCGTGAGCGCGAGGCGCACAGCGGCGCGCGCCGCACGCCGATCTTCGCGCTGACTGCGAATGCTGTCGTGGAAGATCGCTACGCCTGCTTCGAAGCCGGGATGGACGGCTTTCTGGTCAAGCCGCTCGACCGCGATCGGCTGGCCGAGCTGCTGCAGCGTTTGTCAGGCGTGCCGCATATTGCTGCATAGAGCATGATCCGGAACAGCATGCCCTCGACGCGATCGAGGGTGGAGCCCGGTTTTCCGCAAGGATCATGCTCAATCAAAAAGGTTTTGCGCGGTCCCCACAGCCTGTCACAAGACAGCTGGACAGCGTGTCACAATTTCGTAGAACGACCGTAGTTAATCGTGACGTGTTGAGCGCGGCGATTCGCGCATCACGACCGCGACGGATTTTTACTCGATGCAAGACAATGATTTCGTCCGCTCATCGCTCCGCCTGATGCAACGATGGACGCCGGACGCCATCAAGGTCTCTGCCAACAAGTTGCGGCCGGCGTGGCTGCCAAGCGGTGAATTCTTCGAACTCCCCGACTCGACCGAAACGCCGGCGTCATCGGCCACGCTGGGACGCCTCGGCCCGCTCGAGGTTCGCCTCGCGCGCACCAAGAAGGACATCAAGCGGGCCCAGCGGCTGCGCTACAACGTGTTCTACAGGGACGGCGCCGCAATCGCCGACGCGCGGACCATGCTGGCGCGCCGCGACAAGGATGCGTTCGACAAGATTTGCGACCATCTGCTCGTCATCGATCACGCTGCCAAACAACCGCTCGAAGGCGCGCGCCCGTTCAAGCGAAAGCCGCCCGTGGTCGGCACCTATCGGCTGCTCGGCCAGGACGCCGCCGACCGCCATGGCGGCTTCTATACCGAGAGCGAGTTCGACGTCGGCACGCCTGATCGAGCGTCACAGGCACCTGCGCTTCCTCGAGCTCGGCCGGTCCTGCGTGTTGCCGCCCTACCGCAACAAGCGCACCGTCGAATTGCTCTGGCACGGCATCTGGACCTACGTCCGCCGCCACCGCTTCGACGTCATGATCGGCTGTGCCAGCCTCGAAGGCACCGATCCGGACCGGCTGGCGTTGCAGCTGTCATTCCTGCACCACTACGCAGGCGCGCCGATCGCCTGGCGCGCCTGCGCCCATTCCGGGCGCCGTGTCGACATGAATCGCATGCCGAAGGATGCCATCAACCCGAAGGCCGCGCTGCACGAATTGCCGCCGTTGCTGAAGGGTTATCTCAGGCTGGGCGCCTTTGTCGGTGATGGCGCCGTGGTCGACCACCAGTTCGGGACCACGGACGTGCTGGTCATCATGCCGGTGAGTTCGATCAACACCCGCTACATCCAGCATTTTGGCGCCGACGCCGAGCGCCACGCGGCGTGACTGGTCGGTAGGGTGGGTCAGGCGCCGTCCACGGCAAGCACCATCAGCACGACGGAAATCGGCGCCGTAACCCACCGGCTGACTTCATGGTGGGTTACGGCGCCAACGCCGAGCGTGTTGAACCGCAGTGCCGTGGGGGTCGCCTAACCCACCCTACAAGCTACGACGTCGCCACTTAAAGCCGCCGCAGCGACACCGTCTCGATCTCGTGACCGGCGCCCTTCTTGAGGATCAGCGTCGCGCGCGGGCGCGTCGGCAGAATGTTTTCCTCGAGGTTGGCGAGGTTGGTGCGCTCCCAGATCGCGTTCGCGGTGGCGGTCGCTTCCTCGTCCGACAGCAGCGCATAACGGTGGAAGTAGGATCTCGGATCGTGGAACGCGGTGTCGCGCAGGGTCAGCCAGCGCTTCACATACCAGTCGCGCAGCACTGCCTCGTCGGCGTCAATGTAAACGGAGAAGTCGAAAAAGTCGGAGACGACCGGCACCGCCTTGCCGTGGTGTGGCAACGGGCCGGTCTGCAGCACATTGACGCCCTCGACGATAAGAATGTCGGGCTGGTCGACCTCTTGCCATTGGTTCGGAACGATGTCCCAGCTCAAGTGCGAATAGACCGGCGCGCGCACACGGCCACGTCCGGACTTGATATCGCTCAGGAACGACAGCAACCGTGGCAGATCGTAGCTCGCCGGGAAACCCTTCTTCTGTATCAACCCCAGGCGTTCGAGCACCGCGTTCGGATAGAGGAAACCGTCGGTTGTCACCAGATCGACCTTGGGCCGCGGCGACCATCGTGCGAGCAGCGCCTGCAGCACGCGCGCGGTGGTCGACTTGCCGCCCGCAACCGAGCCAGCGATGCCGATGATGTAAGGCACCTTGCGGTCGCGGATGCCGAGAAACTGGCGCTGCGCATAATAGAGCCGCTGCGCGGCATCGACATAGATCGACAGCAAACGCGACAGCGGCAGATAGATCTCCTCGACCTCCTTGAGGTCGAGGCGGTCGTGCAACGATCGCAGCCGCGAAAACTCGCCGGGCTCCAGTGTCATCGGCGTGTCGTTGCGCAGCTCGGCCCACTGCTCGCGCGTGAAAATGCGGTAAGGATTATACCTCTGGTCGGGAGCGCGGATATCCATGTCGCCGTCTCTTAAGGTTTCTGGTCGCAGGCTTCTAATCTTTCTTGCGCGACGCTTTTTCGTCCAGTCCGGACATTGACGTTCGTTGCGCGAGCGCGGCCTCGACTTCCTCCAGCCTGACGCCGCGTGATTTCAACAGAACCAGCAGGTGGTAGATAAGATCGGCGCTCTCGGCGACGAGGTGCTCGCGATCGTTCTCGATCGCGGCGATCACGGTTTCCACCGCCTCCTCGCCAAGCTTCTTGGCGCAATGCTCGGCGCCCTTATCGAGCAGCTTTTTGGTATAGGACGCGTCGCCGCCCGAGGCGGCGCGGGCATCGATGGTGGCAGCCAGCTCATGAATCATCGAACGCGACATCAACAAACTCGAAACGCGCGACCCGCCCAACGGGCAGCTCTCAGTGCTCACTTAGCACTTTTGTGACGCGGAGTCCTACGGATCGAGCCGAATAGGTAAACCGGCGCGCGCCATGTGCTCCTTGGCCTGCCTGATCGAGTACTCGCCGAAATGGAAGATCGACGCCGCCAGCACGCCGGTCGCTCCACCCTCGCGGACACCGGCCACAAGATGGTCGAGATTGCCGACCCCGCCAGAGGCGATCACGGGGACCTGAACGCTTTCGGAAATCGCGCGGGTCAGCGGTATATCGAAACCTTGGCGCGTCCCGTCGCGGTCCATCGAGGTCAAGAGGATTTCGCCGGCGCCGAGCGAGACCACCTCTTGCGCGTACTCGATGGCATTAATCCCGGTCGCGTTGCGACCGCCATGGGTGAAGATGTCCCAACGATCGGAGCCGCCCGGGCGCCTGACGCTCTTGGCGTCGATCGCGACCACGATGCACTGGTCGCCGAATTTTTCGGCAGCCTCCTTGACGAACTCGCGCCGGTTGACGGCCGCGGTGTTGATCGAGACCTTGTCGGCCCCCGAGGTCAGGAGTTTTCGGATGTCCTCGACGGTGCGTACGCCGCCGCCGACGGTAAGCGGCATGAAGCAGGCTTCCGCCGTCCGCCTGACAACGTCGAACATGGTGTCGCGGTTTTCGTGGCTCGCGGTGATGTCGAGAAAGCAGAGCTCGTCGGCGCCCGCCGCGTCATAGGCCATCGCCGCTTCGACCGGGTCGCCGGCGTCGCGCAGGTTGACGAAGTTGACGCCCTTGACGACACGGCCGTCCTTGACGTCGAGGCAGGGGATCACGCGCACCTTGAACATCGGCAAACCTTCAGTCGCGAACGGAATTGACCAGAACGAAGAGATAGGCACAGAGCGCGACCACGATCGGCGCGCAGCCGATGCCGACAAACGTCGCCATGAACTCGAACTGGTCGCGAAACGCCCAAGCGGCGGTCCACGAGATAATGGCGATGACCGGCGCAAACCACAGCATCGGCATCAACGCAGCCTTGATGGTGACGCGACGCGCGATGTGCGGATTTGCACTCATGACCCGGGTTTTCTGCTGCGGGCCGCGCGGATCAGCGCGATCGCTTCGGTCGCATCCAGCCTTCCATCGTACAGCGCGCGTCCCGAAATCGCGCCTTCCAACTTCTTTGCCCGCGGCTCGAGCAGCGCCTTGACGTCGGCGATCGACGCCAGCCCGCCCGAGGCGATCACCGGGACCGAGATGCTGTCCGCGAGCGCAACTGTCGCGTCGAGATTGAGTCCGCGCAACAGACCGTCGCGTGCGATGTCGGTGAAGATGATCGCGGCAATGCCGGCATCTTCGAAGCGCTTGGCGATATCGAGCGCTGTCAATTCCGAGCTCTCCGCCCAGCCCTGCACCGCAACCTTGCCGTCGCGTGCATCGAGGCCAACCGCGATGCGCCCCGGATATTTTTTCGCGGCTTCCTTCACCAGCTGCGGATCGCGCACTGCCGCAGTGCCGATGATCACGCGGCGGATGCCGCGCGACAGCCAGGCCTCGATGGTGGCGAGATCGCGGATCCCGCCGCCGAGCTGCACCGGCATTTTGACTGCCTTCAGCAAGGCTTCGACCGCCCCGGCATTCACCGGCTTGCCGGCGAATGCTCCATCGAGATCCACCACATGCAGATATTCAAAACCCTGCCGCTCAAAACTCAGAGCCTGGGCGGCCGGATCGGTGTTGAACACCGTCGCCCGCGCCATGTCGCCCTGTTCGAGCCGGACGCACTGGCCGCCTTTCAGGTCGATCGCCGGAAAGAGAATCACGGCTTCCACTTCAGGAAATTATGAATCAGGGCCAGGCCTAAGCGCTGGCTCTTCTCCGGGTGGAACTGGGTGCCGAACATGGTGTCCTTGGCGACCACGGCGGTGACCGGCCCGCCATAGTCGGCGCGCGCAACTACGTCGGCGGCCTCGGCCGCATTCAGGTGGAACGAGTGCACGAAATAGGCGTGGCGGCCTTTTTCGCCGAGCGGCAGCTTCTCCAGCACCGGATGCTCGCGCTGCACGTCGAGCGTGTTCCAGCCCATGTGCGGCACTTTCAGGTGCTCGTCTTGCGGCGTGATCTTCTCGACCACGCCCTTGATCCAGCCGAGTCCGTCGACGGTCTCGTATTCCCGGCCGTGCTCGGCCATCAGCTGCATGCCGACGCAAATGCCGAAGAACGGCCGCGCCTTGAACTTGATGGTCTCGTTCAGCGCCTGCACCATGCCGTCGACGCCGTCGAGCCCGCGCTTGCAATCGGCGAACGCGCCGACGCCGGGCAGCACAACTCGGTCCGAACGCCAGACCTGGTCGGGATCGCTGGTGACGAGGATTTTTTCCGGCGGCTCGAGCGTGCGCGCGGCGCGCTCGAACGCCTTCGCCGCCGAGTGCAGGTTGCCCGAGCCATAGTCGATGATGGCGACGGTCATCGCGGCACCCCCGGTTGCGGGAACAGGCCGATGACGTCGTTGCTTCCGCCAGACCGTGCCGACGGCACCGGCGGCGGCGCGCGGTCGGACGACGGAGCGGCCGTCACGCTTTCGCCGGTCCACTGCGCAAAGAAGCGGCGTTCGGCAGCTTCCGCATCATCGGCGACGACGACTCC
The DNA here is from genome assembly GCA_963763485.1 of uncultured Alphaproteobacteria bacterium. Classification (GTDB taxonomy): domain Bacteria; phylum Pseudomonadota; class Alphaproteobacteria; order Rhizobiales; family Xanthobacteraceae; genus CAWCKS01. Next base: position 867,037 of record CAVXOW010000008.1, read on the forward strand.
CAATTCGCGCCACCAGCCGCGCGACAACGACCAGCGCCGCGCGCTCGCGGCCTCATAGCCGGCCAGCAACGCCACAATCAGCAGGACGAAGCCCCGCGCGTCGGCGCCAGTGCGCAGCACCGCCAGCAGCCCGACGACGCCGGCGACGATGACGATATAGGCAACCAGCGCCAGCCACAGCCGATGCCAGACGAACCACAGCGGCCCGAACAGGAAGGCCCAGAAATGGAAGCCGTCGCGCACGAACACAAAACGATCGCTGTCCGCACGCCTGACGGCGTCAACGGGTGCGTGAACGGTGAAGACCGGCATGGGACTTCCTCAAAACTCAAGAAGGCTAAAGCTATGCCCTCGCGGGCAATTGCCAAGTTCAGGCGCGGAGTTCAATGGTCAAAATCAGTGACCAGCTCTTCGACGACCAAGTCTTCAATGGCCAAGTCGTCAATGGCCAAGGCTGCCCTTGGTGGAGGGCACTTCGCCCTTGGCGCGCGGATCGATCGCGACCGCGATCCGCAAGGCCCGGGCGAGGCCCTTGAAGCAGGATTCCGCGATATGGTGGCCGTTATCGCCATAAAGCGTCTCGACATGCAGCGTCATGCCGGCGTTCATCGCAAACGCCTGGAACCACTCCCGCACCAGGTCGGTATCGAACTCGCCAATCTTGTCGCGCGCGAACGTCACCTTGAACACCAGCACCGGCCGGCCCGAGATGTCGAGCGCAACGCGCGACAGCGTCTCATCCATCGGCATGTGCACGCTGGCATAGCGGTTGATCCCGGCCATGTCGCCGAGCGCCTGCTTGACGGCTTGCCCGAGCGCGATGCCGACGTCTTCGGTGGTGTGATGCTGGTCGACGTGCAGGTCGCCGGCCGCCTTCACCGAAATATCGATGCGGGAATGGCGGGCCAGCAGATCGAGCATATGGTCGAAGAAGCCGATACCGGTCGCAGCGCTGCATACACCTGTCCCATCGAGGTTGACCTTGACCTCGATGGCGGTCTCCTTGGTCTTGCGCTTGATGGTCGCCTGGCGCATTCGCTTAACCTTTCGGAGGGCTCGATCCTCCTTTTAACGGCAGGCTTTTAACAGCGCCTTGCACGGCCGCCAATGGCTGCTAGCCAATTGAAACGACGTGCCAAAGCCTTAAATCTGGCCATGGTTCGTTAACCTGGCGCATGATCCGGAAAAGCATGCCCTCGACTTGATCGGGGGTGGATACCGGTTTTCCGAAAAAGATCATGCGCTATCTAGAAGGACGCCGCCGATGTATTCGCCCGATCCCTACGCCCAGCCCGGCCTGCCCGCTTGGCACGGCACGACGATCCTGACCGTCCGCAAGGGCGGCAAGGTCGTGATCGGCGGCGACGGCCAGGTTTCGATCGGCCAGACCGTGGTCAAGTCGAACGCCCGAAAGGTGCGCAAGCTCGGCAAGGGTGACGTGATCGGCGGCTTCGCCGGCGCGACCGCCGATGCCTTCACGCTGTTCGAGCGGCTGGAAAGCAAGCTCGAGCAGTATCCCGGACAATTGATGCGCGCCGCCGTCGAGCTTGCCAAGGACTGGCGCACCGATCGCTATCTCAGGCGGCTCGAGGCGATGATGATCGTCGCCGACAAGGAGGTGTCGCTGGTCCTGACCGGAACCGGCGACGTGCTCGAGCCCGAAGCGGGCGTGATGGGCATCGGCTCCGGCGGCAACTATGCGCTCGCCGCCGCCCGCGCACTGGTCGAGACCGACAAGGACGCCGAGACCATCGTCCGCCGCGCGCTCGACATTGCCGCCGACATCTGCGTCTACACCAACCGCAACGTCACCATCGAAGCGCTGCCGGCGTAGCGGGTTCTTATATCCTCCCCCGCAACGCGGGGGAGGGGGACCATGCGAAGCATGGTGGTGGGGGCATTCCCGACCTCCGCATCAATGATCGAAAAACGACACCGATTCCGCGCGTCCCCTCCACCGCCCTGCGGGCGGTCCCCCTCCCCCGCTTCGCTAACGCTCCGCAGGGGAGGACGATCGACGCATCCGCCTGGACACTGCGACATTTGCGTTCGACAACTCAAGTCCGGTTCGATTCGCTGGCCGTGTTAGCGTGCACTCTTCAGCATTCTGATGACCTGATGAACACCTCACCTGCAGATAACTCCGGACAGTTGCTGGCTCCGCTCACGGCGCTGCTGCTCGCGGCGGCGCTCGTCGTCGCGCAAGCGATCGTGCTGCACCAGATGGGGCACAGCCTGATCTGTCCTTGCGGCAACGTAAAGCTGTGGTTCGGTGACATCCAGAGTCGCGAGAACTCGCAGCACATTACCGACTGGTACACCTTCTCCCACATCATTCACGGCTTCATCTTCTATGCGCTGACGAATGTCTTCGCGCCACGCATGTCGCTGTTCGAACGTTTGCTGATGGCGGTTGCCATCGAGGTCGGCTGGGAGATTCTCGAAAATTCGCCCGTTATCATCGAGCGGTACCGCAGCGAGACCGTGTCGGCCGATTACTTCGGTGACAGCATCATCAACTCGCTCTCCGATACGACCGCGATGATCATAGGCTTCGTGCTGGCCGCGAAGCTGCCCGTTACTGCGACCGTTGCAATCGCAATTCTGTTCGAGGTCCTTGTCGGTCTCCACATTCGCGACAATCTGACGCTGAATATTCTGATGTTGCTCTATCCAACCGAGGCGATCAGGCACTGGCAGGCAGGCCCGCCGATTATCTAGGCGCCCTGATATCTAAGGCACTTCCGGGAATGCCTTGCAGAACCTGCAATTTTGCTTATTTCAGAGGCCCATGGCGAACTTTTCTCCCCGCGAAATTGTCAGCGAGCTCGACCGTTTCATCGTCGGCCAGGCCGACGCCAAGCGTGCGGTCGCGATCGCGCTGCGCAACCGCTGGCGGCGGCTGCAGCTCGATGGCTCGCTGCGCGAAGAGGTGCTGCCGAAGAACATCCTGATGATCGGGCCGACCGGCGTCGGCAAGACCGAGATTTCGCGCCGGCTCGCAAAGCTCGCCGATGCGCCGTTCATCAAGGTCGAGGCCACCAAGTTCACCGAGGTCGGCTATGTCGGCCGCGACGTCGAGCAGATCGTCCGCGACCTGGTGGACACCGCGATCTCGCAGATCCGCGAACGCCGGCGCAAGGACGTGCAGGCGCGCGCCGAGATGGCGGCCGAGGATCGCGTGCTCGATGCGCTGGTCGGGCCCGGTTCAGGTCCCGCGACACGCGATTCCTTCCGCCGCAAGCTGCGCGCCGGCGAACTCAACGACAAGGAAATCGAGATCGAAACGCAAGCCGGCAGCGGCGGGATGCCGACCTTCGAAATTCCCGGCATGCCCGGCGCCCAGATCGGCGCCATCTCGCTCGGCGACATCTTTGGCAAGATGGGCGGCCGCACCAAGACACGACGGCTCACGGTCGCGGAGTCCCACGACATTCTCGTCAACGAAGAGGCCGACAAGCTGCTCGACAACGACCGGCTGGTGCAGGACGCCATTCATTCGGTCGAGAACAACGGCATCGTCTTCCTCGACGAGATCGACAAGATTTGTGCCCGCGACAGCCGCATCGGTGCCGATGTCTCGCGCGAAGGCGTGCAGCGCGATCTGTTGCCGCTGATCGAAGGCACCACCGTCAACACCAAGCACGGCGCGGTCAAGACCGACCATATTCTGTTTCATCGCGTCGGGCGCCTTCCACATCGCAAAGCCCTCCGACCTGCTGCCGGAGTTGCAGGGGCGGTTGCCGATCCGCGTCGAGCTGCAGCCGCTCAGCCGCGACGATTTTCGTCGCATCCTGACCGAACCGGAGGCGTCGCTGATCAAGCAATATGTGGCGCTGTTGGCGACGGAGGGCGTCACCCTCGCCTTCACCGACGACGCGATCGACGCGATTGCCGACGTTGCGGTCGCCGTCAACTCAAGCGTCGAGAACATCGGCGCGCGCCGCTTGCAGACGGTGATGGAGCGCGTGCTCGACGAGATTTCATTTGTTGCCGCGGACAAGCACGGCGAGACCTTCAGCATTGACGCTGCTTACGTGAACAAGCACATCGGCGACCTCGCGAAGAACGCAGATTTGAGCCGGTATATTCTTTGAGGTGCGTTTTCTTTCCGCTCGTCCCCGCGGACGCGGGGACCCAGTCTTTGCCAAGCGATCCAAAGACTCGTTGCGTGGCCCCTGGATTCCCGCTTTCGCGGGAATGAGCGGAGTAGAGGCTACCCCCTCGCCCGTCTCACCCGCACATACAGCGCGCCCTCACCGCCATGGCCGATGTGCGCCTGCTCGTACCCGACCACGATGGTGCGGAACTCGGGCAGCGCCAGCCAGTGCGGCACCTGACGGCGCAGCACACCCTGCTCGCGCTCGTCGGCACTGGCGCGGCCCTTGCCGGTGATGACGAGTACGAAGGTTGCGCCGTCGGCGTGGGCGCGCAGCAGGAACGCGAGCAGCGCGCGATGCGCCCGCGCCTGCGTCATGCCATGCAGGTCGATGCGCGCGTCGATCTCCTGACGGCCGCGCGCCAGCCGTGATTTTTCGCGGCGGCTCATGGGAGCCAGCGTTGGTGGCGCGGCGGACTTCTCGATTCTTTTCGGCGGCCTGGAATGCGCCGACGCCGGTGACGGCGGTGGTTCGGCCGAAGGAGACTTTACGAGCACGGCCGCGTCGGCTGCTTCTACCGTCTTGCTGGCGCGCTTCACCCGTTTCAGCGGCTTCGTCGTCTTCGCCACCGCGTGCCAGAGCGTGCGTTCGTCATCGGTTAACGCGCGGTGACGGCGTGACTGCGGCGGCTTGGTCATCCACGATGCCGCCGGCGGGAGCCGCGCGTCCGTTCGGGCGCCAAGGCCGGCCGCGCCTGCGGCAGCGGAACGACGGTTGCGACATCGGTCGCCGCAGCAGGCTTGTCGGCCGCAGGCGCGGCTGTGGCCGGTTGCGCGCTCTTGTCCGCAGTCGCTGCCTTGCCGTCCGTGGTCGCCTGTCCGCCCGGCGCGGGCAGTGGCGGAGTCGTTGGTCCGGCTGCTGCCGTGACCGTTTGAGGCGCCGGCGGCTTCGGCGGAAACAGCTTTGCGATCGTCTCCGACGGCCGCGGCTCCGGCAGTCCGATGCGCCGCGCCCCCGGCGACGGATCGAGCGCCTTCGGCACCAGGATCGCGAAACGGATGTTGTTCCTCAGCCGGCCGGCGACGCGGGCGGCGTCAGGACCGGCGCCAAAGTACAGGTCGGCGCGCGCCGGACCTGTGATCGCCGAGCCGGTGTCCTGTGCGATCATCAGCCGGTGGAACGGCGTCGGCGACTTCTCCGACTCGATCGGCAGCTTTCCGGTGATGAAGAACGGCGTGCCGTAAAGGTGCAGCGCGTGGTCGACCGCGATCGAACGCTGCGGCGTCAGCGCAACGCCCTCTCCGCCGACGGCTTCATCGTTGTCGTTCAGCTTGACCTCGCGGAAGAACACGTACGACTTGTTCTGCCGCCGGAGCTCTTGGGCGCCGTCCGGATTCGCTTCCATCCACTCGCGGATGCGCTGCATCGACATCTCTTCGCGCGGGATGATGTTGCGCTCGATCAGGATGCGGCCGACCGGCGTGTAGGGCTGGCCGTTATGCGCATCGTAGTTCACGCGCAGCGTCGTGCCGTCGGTGAGCTTGATGCGACCCGAACCCTGGATCTGCATGAACAGCAGCTCGGTCTGGTCCTTGAGATAGCAGATTTCGAGCCCGCGGCCGGCGATCGCGCCATCCTCGATCTCGGCGCGCTCGTAATACGGCACCAGCTTGCGGCGGCCGATCTTGCGAAAGACCTTGCCGCCGTTCGGCGCCGGTCCGCCCTGCTTCACGCCGCGGATGAACAGGTTGGATGGCCGCCGGTAGACCGGCACGTTGAAAACATCGGTCGGCGTTTTCGAGCCTTCGAGCACCGGTTCATAGTAGCCGGTGACGAAGCCGTCGGCCTCGCCGAGTTTTGAGATCTGCAGCGGCACGAAATTCCGCTCGAAGAAGGCGCGTGCATCCGCCGATGTCCTGACGTCGGCATTGCGCGCGGCACGGCAGGGTTCGCGCAGCGACGTGCCGAGCGTCTTCGGCGCCGACGGCGCGCCTTGTTCGGATGATATCGGCTGGCAGCTGACGCGAAACGTCTTGAACGCCGACAGCTGATCGTCATCTGCCCAGCCGTCGACCTCGGACCAGGTCAGCGGGAGATATTGTGCGTTGGGAAATTCCAGCGGCCATGGCCGCGGCGGGCGGTGCGGGAATTCGATCGCTGCGTGCCTTACGGCGCGCGGACGGGCCACGACATCCTGCGACAACGGCAGCGCAAGGGCCGCCGCGCAGAGCCCGGCGGCAATCCGGCGCGCGAACGGAGCGATCTCAGTGACCGCTCTCGGTGCCAACCAGCTTCCAGTTCGGATCGCGCGACGCGATGTCGCGAGCAAACGTCCAGACATCGGTGACGTCGGCGACTTTGTCCGGGCTGCCGTCGACCACGGCGCCGCTCTTGTCGCGCGTGACGGAAATGATTTGAGACACGAAGCGCACGGTGAGATGCGCCATCTTGCCCCGCACCTCGGCGCTGACCAGCTCGGTCTTGTCGATGCCGACGAACTTGCGCTCGACCTTCTCGCCGCGCTGCTCGCGCTCGCGGATCGCCGCCTCAAAGCCTTCGTAGACTTCGCCCGATAACAAGTCGGTCAAGGTCCGCCGGTCGCCATTGGCGAACGCCATCACGATCATCTCGTAGGCGCTCTTGGCGCCGGCGAGGAAGTGCGGCAGGTCGAACGATGAATTCGAGCCGCGCCACCGCGTTGAGACCGAGCGCGAGATCGCTGCCCGGCTCCGCCACGCCCTTCCAGCGATCGAGCGGCGGCGGCGTCTCAGCGGGAGCGGCCGCCGGCGCGTGCTCGATCACGTTGCCCGGCAGCGGCACCACCTTGTCGCCACGCGCGCTACCCTGCAACACGTCGCGGCGGTCGTAGGGCGGCCGCTCCGCGCCGCTGCGCTGGCCGAGCACGCTGCGCAAGCGCAGGAAGATGAACACCGCGAGCGCCAGAAAAATGATGGTGTAGATGTTATCCACGTCGCTCACTTTCCGATCGATGCGAACCGCCGACAGGTCAAGGGTCTATCGCGCTGCCGGTTCCTCAATGATTTCAATATCCCATGTAGGCCCGTTTTCGCATCGCGCCAAGCCTCGATAGTGGCCTTGTGAGCCCGTCTGCCTGGCTGCTGGCCGACAACCCCACGTGTGGATGTGGCCCAGGCGAACCAGCGACTTACGAACGCTGGCGCACTATGGGCGGCCAAATCCGTCGAATTGTAGACGATGACCCTGAAACGGAGCAAAGGCTGCCATTTGCGGCGGCGTAAACCCTGTGTTAGCCACTCGCCGGCTCTTCGAGCGCGCTGGAATGTCGCGTCGATCGCCGGGGCACACAAGCCCGCAAGGAGAGAGTTTCATGGCAAACGGCAATGGTACGCCCCAGGGAGCGGCCCAAGGAGCGGGTCAGGAGGCGTCGCAGCCCCAGCTCAACGTGCTCGTGCAGTATGTGAAGGATTTTTCCTTCGAGAACCCGAACGCGCCGCGCACCTATGGACAGCAACAGGCGCAGCCAGCGATCAATATCCAGATCAATGTCACCGCCAACAATGCGTCGGAGACCGATTACGAGGTGATCCTCTCGATCGAGGGCAAGGCGGAGACGTCGGGCACGTTGATGTTTAACTTTGAACTGGTCTACGCCGGCATCTTCCGGATCCAGAACGTCCCGCAGGAAAGCCTGCATCCGTTCGTGATGATCGAGTGCCCGCGGCTGTTGTTCCCGTTCGCGCGCAACATCATCGCCTCAGCGACGCGTGACGCCGGCTATCCGCCACTGCTGCTCGACCCGATCGATTTTGTCGGCCTCTACCGCCAGAACCTCGCGCGTCAGCAGCAACAGGGCGCCGCGAATCAGCCGAGCTGAGTTTGGGTAACCGCAACTGAGGCGTCATGCCCGCGGAAGTATAGCAAAGCAATCGCTTTGCTATAGGCATTCAGTAACCATCAGCGTTGGTGATCGATCGATAGCGGCTCGGCGTACTGGATCGCCCGGTCATAGGCGAGCGAAGCGACGCCGTTCTTCGAACGGCTATGCCGGGCGATGACAATAACAACGGCCCGCCGCAGCCCTCACGTCGTCCCGAAAAAATCCTGCCAGATCGGCTTTGCGAGCGTCGCGATGAAGGCGCGGTGAGCCGCGCGCGCCGCTTCGGTCAGCCGCGGTGCAAGCGGCGCCGCGCGCTGTCGCCGCGGCATATCGAGCTGCGCCTCGACGCGTACGGCGTCAGCGGTGGCAAGAACCAGCGACGACTGCCGCGCGCCGATCAGGTCGACATAGACCTCGGCCAGCAGTTCGGCATCGAGCAGCGCGCCGTGCTTGGTGCGGTGCGAGTTGTCGATCGCATAGCGCGAGCAGAGATCGTCGAGCCGGTTCGAAACGCCGGGATGTTTTCGGCGCGCCAGCAACAGCGTGTCGACCAGGCGTTCGCGCGGCAGCGCAGCGCGCCCGATGCGCTCGAGCTCGGCATTGATGAAGGAGGCGTCGAACGAGGCGTTATGGATGATCAGCGGCGCGTCGCCGACGAACGCCAGGAACTCGTCCGCGACGGCAGTGAATAACGGCTTGTCGGCCAGGAACTCGCTCGACAGGCCATGCACCGCATAGGCTTCGGCCGGCATCTCGCGTTCGGGGTTGAGATAGCGGTGAAAGCTCTGCCCGGTCGGCATGTGATTGAACAATTCGACGCAGCCGATCTCGACCAGCCGATCGCCGCGCAGGGGATCAAGGCCGGTGGTTTCGGTATCGACGACGATCTCGCGCATAAAGAATCCAACAATCGAATCACTGACGCCGTTGCGGCATCTTAGCGACCTTCGCCAAAATGTCTTTGACCTCGGCGCGGACCGGCGCGAGCCCGCGCGAGGTATCCACGACAAAGTCGGCGCGCTTGCGTTTTTCCGCATCCGGCATCTGCCGCGCCAGGATGGCGTCGAGCTTGTCCGGCGTCATGTTCTCGCGCGCCAGCACGCGTTCGCGCTGCAGCTCGGCCGGCGCCGACACCACGACGACCGCGTCCATGCGCTTCTCGCCGCCGGTCTCGAACAACAGCGGTACGTCCATCAGCACGATCGGCGCGCCGGATGTCTCGGCCTGTTCGAGGAATTTCTGCCGGTGTGCGCCGAGCAGCGGGTGGACGATCTGCTCGAGTTTTTTCAGCGCTTCCGGATTACCGAGCACCCGCTGCGACAGTTTTTGGCGGTCGACCTTGCCGTCGGCGGTGGTTCCCGGGAACGCCGCCTCGACGACCGGCACCGCGGTGCTCGAATACACCGCATGGACCGCGGCGTCGGCGTCATAGACCGGCACGCCCTCGTCGGCGAACATTTGCAGCGTCGTCGACTTGCCCATGCCGATCGACCCGGTCAGTCCAATGATAAGCATTCCGTCCAGCGTCCCGGCCCGTTGTTGTCATGCCCGGCCTTGTGCCGGGCATCTCGCTTAGAGAAGCACTGCATTCCTGATCGAGATGGCCGGGACAAGCCCGGCCATGACAGTTGTGGTGCCTCAAACCGCGAGCAAACCTTGGCTGCGCAGAAAGTCAAGCAATGGCAGCAGCGGCAGGCCGAGGATGGTGAAATGGTCGCCGTCGATCTGCTCGAACAGGTGCACGCCAAGTCCTTCGAGCTGGTAGGCACCGACACTTGACGTGACCTTGTCCCCGGCAGCGTCGAGATATTTTTCTATTTGCGCGTCCGACAGCGCCCGCATGGTCAACCGTGCAACCGTCACCGACCGCCAGACCGGCTGATCGTGACGGACGACGGCCAGCGCCGAGTGCAGCTCATGCGTTTTGCCGGCGAGCAGCTTCAACTGCCGGAACGCTTCCGCGCGGCTGGCCGGTTTCGAAAAAATCTTGTCCCCAAGCGAAAGAGTCTGGTCGGCGCCGAGGATCCAGCGCAGGTGAAAATGGTTGGCGATGTGCAGTGCCTTCCTGACCGCCAGGAATTCTGCGACTTCGCCTGGCTTGGTCAGCTTGGCTTCCTCCTGCAACCCGCGCTCGTCGATATCAGCCGGCACGGCCTCGAAGGCGATGCCGGCATTTTGCAGCAGCATCTGTCGCGACGCGCTGCGCGAGGCCAGCAGCAGCGGCTTGTCGCTGCGCCACAGGCTCATTCGACGCTCCGCGCGCGCTGCCGTTCACTCCACAGCTTGATGATCGCGGCCGCGGTCTCCTCGATCGAGCGGCGCGTCACGTCAATCGACGGCCAGCGGTGTTTTGCACTGAGGCGCTTGGAGAAGGTGACCTCGTCGACCACCGACTGATGATCGACATAGCTGTCGCCGTGCTCGGACTTGGCGCCAAGTCCGAGCAGCCGGTTCTGGCGGATTTGGATCAGCCGCTCCGGCGTCGCATGCAAGCTGACCACCAGCGGTTTCTTCAGATTCTCGAGTTCACGCGGGATCGGGATGCCTGGCACCAGCGGCACGTTGGCCGTGCGCACGCCGCGATTGGCGAGGTAGATCGAGGTCGGCGTCTTCGATGTTCTGGATACGCCAACCAGCACAACATCGGCCTCCTCGAGGCCTTCGGTGTGCTGGCCGTCGTCGTGCACCATGGTGTAGTTCAGCGCATCGATCCGCTTGAAATATTCGTTGTTCAGCGTGTGCTGGGCGCCGATCCGGTGCGTTTCGGTCGCACCGAGATAGGCCTGGAACAGCTGCAGCACCGGGCCGAGAATCGACAACGCCGGGAATGTTCAACTCGCGCGACTTGGCTTCGAGCTTCTTGATCAGCTCCTTGTCCAGCAGCGTAAACAGCACGATGCCCGGGCTTTCCTCGACCTCCAGCAGCACGCGGTCGAGCTGTTTCTGTGTCCGTACCAGCGGGTAGACGTGCTCGACCGGTGACACATTGGCGTATTGAGCGGCGACCGCGCGCGCCACCGTGATCAGCGTCTCGCCGGTCGAGTCCGACACCAGGTGGAGATGAAAGTAGCTGCCCGAGGTGATCATGGGTCAGACGAGTGCCTTGTCTCCGCCACCGCGCCATGGCTATTTGGTGTGATGCTTGTATGGCTTGTGAATCCCTGTTGATCAATCGCCGGTTCGAGCCGCATCCGGAGCTGCCGGCGGGATAAGTGGCGATTCAATGCACAGGCCTCACATCGGGATCAGTTTCCGGCGGCGTGTGAATGATAGGATCAGAATGTGGATTTGTCTCTGGATAATCGCCATCGAACTGTCACCGAGGCCTGAAAACAAAGGCTTTCCTGATCCGATATGGCGGTGCTGAGAGCGTGGACAACGTCTGGCTATGTGGACAGCAGATGAGCAACCACCCGACAACACTGCGTGAGTCCAATCCACGCTCTAACAGTCTTAAAATAAGATTCTCTAGATCGATTTAGTAAGGGGACGCTTGTCGAGAACGTGTTGGCATGGACGCCTTCAAGCGATATTCGAACGATCGAACGATGATCGCGGGCTGACGCGCCACCGGGACCAGGCGATGTATGAGTGGATCAAAGCGCTGCACGTGATTGCGGTGATCTCCTGGATGGCCGGCATGCTCTATTTGCCCAGGCTGTTCGTCTATCATTGCGAGGCGCCGAAAGGCTCGCCGCAGTCGGAGACCTTCAAGGTCATGGAGCGGCGGCTGCTGAAAGCGATCATCAATCCGGCGATGATTGCGACCTGGCTGTTTGGCCTGTGGCTGGCCTGGAGCGGGGGCTGGTATTGGGCGCCCTGGTTCCACGCCAAGCTGGTGCTGGTGCTGATTATGTCGGCGATCCATGGACTTTATGTCCGCTACGTCAGGGAATTCGCCGAGGACCGGAATACCCGTACGAAAAAATTCTATCGAATTATCAATGAGATACCAACGGTACTGATGGTCGGCATTGTCATTTTGGTGATCGTAAAGCCATTTTAGCGCTGGTTTCGCGCTGCGCGCTCCTTGCAAGGAATCGGTCGTGCGAATATATTGCGCGCATCCCTCCGAACGCAGGCGGATGTGGGTGTGACCCGGTCGACATTCGACCGGCCGCCGCATCAGGCTTTTGGGCCTCGGCGCTCATTGTCCCGACCGAAATCCAGAACAGCCTGATCTAAGAACTGCGTTTCAGAACCTTCTGCACGCAACTTCTGCGATTTCTGCGATCCCTCCCTCCTCATCGAGCCCTGACCAAGACAACTGTCGTCAGCCGCATCTCGAAAAATCTCCCTCCAAGGACTACCCATGCAAGACCAACCCACCACGACCCGGGAAATCAAACTCCAGGACCTCAAAGCAAAGACCGCGGCCGAGCTCGTCTCGTTCGCGGAGGAAAAAGGCGTCGAGAACGCCTCCACGATGCGCAAACAGGAATTGATGTTTGCCATCCTCAAACAACTCGCCATTCAGGAAATCGACATCATCGGCGAAGGCGTCGTCGAAGTGCTGTCCGACGGCTTCGGCTTCCTGCGCTCGCCTGACGCCAACTACCTGCCCGGGCCCGACGACATCTACGTCTCGCCTTCGCAGATCCGCCGCTTCGGTTTGCGTACCGGCGACACCATCGACGGCCAGATCCGTTCGCCGAAAGAAGGCGAGCGTTACTTCGCCCTCCTCAAGGTCTCGACCCTCAACTTCGAAGACCCCGAGAAATCCAAGCACAAGGTCAACTTCGACAACCTGACGCCGCTCTATCCCGATGAACGGCTCAAGATGGAATACGAAGATCCGACCAAGAAGGATCTTTCCGCGCGCGTCATCGATATCGTCGCGCCGATCGGCAAGGGCCAGCGCGCCCTGATCGTGTCGCCGCCGCGCACCGGCAAGACCGTGCTGTTGCAGAACATCGCGCACTCGATCACGCACAATCACCCGGAATGCTACCTGATCGTGCTTCTGATCGACGAGCGGCCGGAAGAAGTCACCGACATGCAGCGCTCGGTGAAGGGCGAGGTGGTGTCGTCGACCTTCGATGAGCCCGCGACCCGCCACGTCGCCGTCGCCGAGATGGTGATCGAGAAAGCCAAGCGCCTGGTCGAACACGGCCGCGACGTCGTGATCCTGCTCGATTCGATCACCCGCCTTGGCCGCGCCTACAACACCGTCGTGCCCTCCTCCGGCAAAGTGCTGACCGGCGGTGTCGACGCCAACGCGTTGCAGCGGCCGAAGCGGTTCTTCGGCGCAGCGCGCAACATCGAGGAAGGCGGCTCGCTGACCATCATCGCCACCGCGCTGATCGATACCGGCAGCCGCATGGACGAAGTCATCTTCGAAGAGTTCAAGGGCACCGGTAACTCGGAAATCATTCTCGACCGCAAGGTCGCCGACAAGCGCACCTTCCCGGCGATCGACATCACCCGCTCCGGCACCCGCAAGGAAGAGCTGCTCACCGATCCGCAGGTACTCAAGAAGATGTACGTGCTCCGCCGCATCCTGAACCCGATGGGCACCATGGATGCGATCGACTTCCTGCTCGACAAGTTCCGCAACACCAAGAGCAACGCGGACTTCTTCGACTCGATGAATACGTAAGGCGGAGAGGATTGGGTCCGCTCGTCCCCGCGGACGCGGGGACCCAGTCTTTGCCAGACAAGCCAGCACCTGTTTTGTCGCTACTGGATCTATGGCGAAGCGCGGCTTCGCCATACTTTCGCGGGAATGAGCGGTTGAATTGAATGTCTGCGCCTACCGTCGTCGCGCCAAGAAGTTCGATGTGACACGGTTTCCTCCTCATCCTGAGGAGCGCTGCTCTTGCAGCGCGTCTCGAAGGATGAGGCCACCGGTCGGGCCTCATGGTTCGAGACGGATTGCTGCGCAATCCTCCTCACCATGAGGAGCTAATGCGGCGAGCCCTTCACCAACCCCACCAGCTTCTCCGCCGTCGTCACCGGCAGCGAGCACGTTTGCCCGCGGCACACGAACGCCGCGGCGCCGCTCACCGATGCGAGCTTGGCCTGTGCCGGATGATCCGAAGCCAGCGCTGCTCCATCGGTCGCATGCAGCACGATCCGTGTCGCATGCGGCAGCTTTCGCGCCGCGGCCAGCAGCGCGTCGGCCGCAGCGCCCTGCCCGACCACCACGATCTCCGCCGCATTGATACGCATGTCGAGTGCGCTGAGCAGCGACAGATGTCCGAACAGATTGTCCTTCGCGCGCGGCAGGATCGCGTCGAACATCGCGTCGGCCTTCGCGCTCCACTGCGTATCTCCTGATAGCACCGCGAGCCGTACCAGGTTCTGCGCGATCAGCCCGTTGTGGTTCGGGATCGCGTCATCGATCGTCGAATGCGGGCGGATGATCAGCCCTTCGGCGTCATCAGCAGTGAGGTAATAGCCGCCGTGGTCGCGGTCGGCATAATGCGTGTCGAGCGCCGCCTGCCAGCGCAGCGCCTGCGCGAGGTATTTGGCCGCGCCTGTCGTCTCGTGCAGCGCCAACGCGGCGCGAATCATCGCGGCAAAGTCCGAGGCCAGCCCCGGAAACAGCAGCTTGCCGTCGCGCCAGGAATGGCCGAGCCGGTCGCCCCGCGTCATCGCGCCTGCGATGAAGTCGAATGCCCGGGCCGCCGCCTCCCGCCACGCCGGCTGGTCGAACGCGACCGCGGCGTTGGCCAGCGCCGCGATCATCAGGCCGTTCCAGTCGGCCAAAATCTTGTCGTCGAGGCCGGGGCGGATCCGTTTGCTGCGCTCATTGTGCAGCTTTTGCCGCAGCAAAGCGAGGCGGGCCGCCTCCTCCGGCGTATCGTTCAAACCATTGAGGCGATTGGGGATATTGTGGCCTTCGAAATTGCCGCCCCGGGAGATGTCGTATTTCGCAGCAAAAAAGCTGACGTCGTCGATGCCCAGCGCCTGCGCGACCTCGGCCAGCGACCAGACGTAGAATTTGCCTTCTTCGCCCTCCGAATCGGCATCGAGCGAGGAGGCAAACCCGCCCTCGGGAAGCGCCATCTCGGAAGCCAGCCAAGAAACGGTCTCGACCGCCCGCTCCCGCCACAGCGGGTTTTTTGTGCGCGAGAAATCAAGCGCCAGCAGGTCGAGAATCTGCGCGTTGTCGTAAAGCATCTTCTCGAAGTGCGGCACCAGCCAGCGCTCGTCGACCGAGTAGCGCGCATAGCCGCCGCCGATGTGGTCGTAGATGCCGCCGAGACTCATTTGCGTCAGCGCGAGATCGCTCGCGGCGAAGAATCGCGCATCGCCTGAGCGCGCGCCGGCGCGCCACATGAATTCAAGCATCGAGCATTGCGGAAATTTTGGCGCACCACGCAGGCCGCCGTGCACCGGATCGGTCGCGCGCGCGATCGAGGCCGCGATGTTGTTCAATTCATTTGAGCCAATGTTGACGGCATCTTCTGCCTCCGCGCGCGCAGCCAGCCGCCGCAAGCAGCGCGTCGCGATTCTGCGCGATCTTGGCCGGCTCCTGGGCGTAGACGCGCGACACCTCGCGCAAGACATCGACGAATGCGGCGCGGCCGAACTTCGCCTCCTTCGGAAAATACGTGCCGCCCCAGAACGGCTCGCCGTCCGAGGTCAGGAACATCGTCAGCGGCCAGCCGCCCTGCTCGCCGAGCAGATGCAGCGAAGTCATATAGATCTGGTCGATGTCGGGCCGCTCCTCGCGATCGACCTTGATGTTGACGAACAGCGTGTTCATCACCTCGGCGGTCGCCTTGTCCTCGAAGGATTCGTGGGCCATGACGTGGCACCAGTGGCAGGCGGCATAGCCGACCGACAGCAGGATCGGCCGCCCGCTTTGCCTGGCCTCGGCCAGCGCCGGCGGTCCCCACGGCCACCAGTCCACTGGATTGGTCTTATGCTGCAGCAGATAAGGGCTCGTCTCTGCGGCAAGGCGATTTTCGCGAGCGATTTTGCGGCGCAGCATGTGCCATTTGAGCCTTCCTTTCAGCGCGCCTGTCCAACCCAGTCGGTCAATGGCCTAGGCCATTTCTGGTTGCTTGAGCCGCGCCCCCTCGGCCCGTCATCGCCCGGCTTGACCGGGCGATCCAGTAACCCCCAACGTCAGTGAGTTTCATCGACGCTGCGGGTTACTGGATGCCTATGGCAAAGCACGCTTTGCCAGACTTGAAGCGGGGCATGACAGCCGAGAAGCAAATGAGACCCACTAGCCATGGTTTCGTCGTCCGACACAATCTTCGCGCTGTCATCGGGCCGGCCGCGCTCCGCGATCGCGGTGGTGCGGATTTCCGGGCCGCGGGCAGGGCAGGCGCTCGAGGCTTTGGGTGCAGGTCGGCCAATGGCCCGGCGCGGCGACGCGGGCGATCTTGCGCGGCGCCGATGGCAGCGCCGATCGACGATGCCCTGGTGCTGTGGTTTCCGGGGCCGGCCAGCGCCACCGGCGAAGATGTCGCCGAGCTTCATGTCCACGGCAGCCAGGCGGTTATCGCCGCGCTGTTTGATTCGCTTCGGGCCATCGACGGTTTACGTCCTGCCGAGGCCGGCGAATTCACGCGGCGCAGTTTTGAGAACGGCAAGCTCGATCTCACCGAGGTCGAAGGTCTCGCAGATCTCATTGATGCCGAGACCGAGATGCAGCGGCGCCAGGCGCTGCGGCAGCTCAAGGGCTTTTTGGGCAAGCGTGCCGAAGCGCTGGCGCGCAAAAATCATCGAAGCCTGTGCGCTGATCGAAGCCGGCATCGATTTTTCCGACGAGGGCGACGTGCCGGCCGAACTGATGCAGCCGGCGCTGAAGGTGGCAGCAGAGCTGCGCGGCGAGATTCAAGAAAGCCTCGGAAAATCGGCGCGAAGTGAACGCTTGCGGGAAGGGCTCGTGGTTGCGATCGCCGGTCCGCCGAATGCAGGAAAATCGACGTTGCTCAATCGGCTCGCCAATCGCGATGCTGCGATTGTCTCGCCATATGCGGGCACGACGCGCGACGTGATCGAGGTGCATCTTGATCTCGCGGGCTATCCGCTCGTGCTGGTCGACACTGCCGGCATTCACGAAAGCGATGATCCGGTCGAGCAGGAGGGCGTGCGCCGCGCGCGCGCTCGCGCCGAGCAGGCCGATCTCGTGCTGTGGCTGGTCGATGCGTCGGCGCCGGGCGAGGCACGCAGCGAAAAATTCGGCGCCGATGTGTGGACGGTGTTCAACAAGATCGATCGGTTGCGGGGCAGGGCGGATTTGGCTCCGCTCATTCCCGCGAAAGCGGGAATCCAGTACCGCTTTGGGAAAAGCTAATGGCTTGGCCAGCCTGGGTCCCCGCTGCCGCGGGGACGAGCGGGGGAGCGGTAACAAGGTCTTCGCAATCTCGGCTGAGACGGGGCAGGGGGTCGACGGCGCTGACCACGGCGCTCGGAATCTTCGCCGCCGACTATTTCGGGACCGGCGAATTGGCGCTGGTGTCGCGCGCCCGGCATCGCGCTTTGCTGCAAGACGCCGCGGATGCCTTGGGCCGGGCGACTCAGTCGGTCCTGCTGGGCGAGGAAATCGTCGCCGAGGAGTTGCGGACCGCCGCCCAAGCTCTCGGCCGGCTGACCGGCCGGGTCGACGTCGAGGACGTTTTAGCTAAGATATTCAAAGACTTCTGTA
The DNA here is from genome assembly GCA_963763485.1 of uncultured Alphaproteobacteria bacterium. GTDB lineage: Bacteria > Pseudomonadota > Alphaproteobacteria > Rhizobiales > Xanthobacteraceae > CAWCKS01. The sequence continues at coordinate 884,606 of CAVXOW010000008.1, forward strand.
TCGGTAAATAGTGAATTAATATTCATTATTTGGTTCCATCGCGTGTTTCACGTGAAACACCGAGGAGGTCTGTTCCCTCCCCCTTGTGGGGGAGGGCTAGGGAGGGGGGTCCATCGAGGGGCTAAGACCTCTCGCAGCTACCCCCACCCCTAACCCCTCCCCACAAGGGGGAGGGGCAAAGGTGAGGCCGTGCCTCGCTCGTAATGGCGAGCAACTAAGCTCTTCAATCCGATGTGGACTTCGCACTAAGAGAACGCCGTGTCCCAAGTCGCAAAAAACTTCGACGTCGTCGTGATCGGCGGCGGCCACGCCGGCTGTGAGGCCGCGGCGGCCGCGGCTCGCATGGGCGCGCGCACCGCGCTGCTGACGCAGAAGATTTCGACCATCGGGGCGATGTCCTGCAATCCGGCGATCGGTGGGCTCGGCAAGGGTCATCTGGTCCGCGAGGTCGATGCGCTCGATGGCCTGATGGGCCGCGTCGCGGACGCGGCCGGCATCCAGTTTCGCGTCCTCAACCGCCGCAAGGGTCCGGCGGTCCGCGGGCCCCGCGCCCAGGCCGACCGCAAGCTTTACGCGGCCGCGATGCAGGCGGCGCTGGCCGCGACGGCAAATCTTGAGATCGTGGAAGGCGAGGCGGTCGACCTGGTCGACGCCGGCGGGCAGATCAGTGGCGTGATCCTCGCCGACGGCCGCGAATTGAAGTGCGGCGCCGTCGTCGTCACGACGGGCACGTTTCTCCGCGGCCTGATCCATCTTGGCGAGCAGAGCTGGCCGGCGGGCCGGATCGGCGAAGCACCATCGCTTGGCCTGTCGGCGGCCTTCGAGCGGATCGGTTTCAGCCTGGCGCGGCTCAAGACCGGTACGCCGCCGCGGCTCGATGGCAGGACCATCGACTGGGGCGCGGTCGAAATGCAGCCGGGCGACGAGCCGCCCGAGCCGTTTTCGGTGCTGACAAAAGCGATCACGACGCCGCAGGTCCAGTGCGGGATCACCCGGACCAACGAGGCGACCCACGCGGTGATCCGCGCCAATGTCCATCGCTCCCCGATGTATTCGGGCCAGATCCAGAGCCGGGGGCCGCGCTATTGCCCGTCGATCGAGGACAAGATCGTCCGCTTCGGCGAGCGCAACGGCCACCAGATTTTTCTTGAGCCGGAGGGGCTCGACGACCCGACGGTCTATCCGAACGGCATCTCGACCTCGCTGCCATCGGACGTCCAGGAGGCGCTGGTCGCGACCATTCCTGGACTGGCGAAGGCAAAGATCAGCCGGCACGGCTACGCCATCGAATACGACCACGTCGATCCGCGCGAACTGCATCCGTCGCTGGAAACCCGCCGTGTCAGCGGGCTCTTCCTGGCCGGTCAGATCAACGGCACCACGGGATATGAGGAGGCGGCCGCACAGGGGCTGGTCGCCGGCCTGAATGCGGCGCGGAGGGCAGGCGGGTCGGACACTGTCGTCTTCGACCGGACTGACGGCTATCTCGGGGTGATGATCGACGACCTCGTGACCCGCGGCGTCTCCGAGCCGTACCGCATGTTCACCTCGCGCGCGGAATTCCGCCTGACCCTGCGTGCCGACAATGCCGACCAGCGCTTGACCGATAAGGGCATCGCGCTCGGCTGCGTCGGCTCGGATCGCGCCACGCACCATCGCACCAAGATGGCCGCGCTCAATGTTTCACGTGAAACAGCCAAGGGTCTGTCGATCACCCCGACCGAAGCCTTGCGGCACGGCATCGGTTTGAATCAGGACGGCCAGCGCCGCTCGGCGTTCGAGCTGCTGAGCTATCCGGGCGTTGGCATTGCCGACCTCGCGAGGGTCTGGCCACAGGTTTTCGGCCCGCTCGATCCCGACATCGCGGGTCACCTCGAGATCGACGCCAAGTACGCGGTCTACCTCGAGCGCCAGGCCGCCGACGTCGAAGCCTTCCGCCGCGACGAGAACTTGCTGCTCGGCGACGAGATCGATTATGCCGGGGTCACCGGCCTCTCCAATGAAGCCCGCCAGCGCCTTGCCAGCCGCGCGCCCGCGCACCATCGGTCAGGCGGCGCGGCTCGACGGCCTGACGCCGGCTGCGCTCACTCTGCTCGCCGCGCATCTGAAGCGCCGCGAGCGGAAGGCGACGAAGGCAGGTTAGGCTACCAGTCATCCGTCATCCTGAGGCGCGAGCGAAGCGAGCCTCGAAGGATGAACGGTCCGGGCCCGTCGCCCTTCGAGGGCCGTGCATCGCAGCCAAAGTGTACGCAGGCTGCGCCTGCTCTGACCACTCGCCACTCAGGAGGACGGGGATACCGCGTACGCCGTACTGCTTCGCGACTTCGCGGTGTCGTGCTCGATGCCAATGGACCAACCTCTGCAACGCTCCGACCTCACCGCCGCCCTCGCCCGTGACAGGGCCGCGGCACTTCGGCTCATGCCTGTTTCACGTGAAACGATCGAGCGCCTCGACGCCTTCGTCGCGCTGCTGCTGCAGTGGCAGGCCAAAACCAACCTCGTCGCGCCGTCGACGCTGCCACAGCTCTGGACCCGCCACATCGCCGATTCACTGCAGCTGTTCTCGATCGCGCCGCATCTCGGGACCTGGATTGATCTCGGCAGCGGCGGGGGCTTTCCAGGGATCGTGGTTGCCTGCGCGCTCTCCAGCGTCGACGGCGAGATGCATCTCGTCGAGCGCAACGGCAAGAAGGCCGCGTTCCTGCGCGAAGTGCTGCGCGTCACCGGCGCGCCCGGTATCGTACATCCTGTCGACATCGCGGATTTTGTGGATAGCTTTTCTGCGCCAGCCGATTACATCACGGCACGGGCGGTTGCTCCGCTTAAGGTGTTGTTGGACCTGAGCGCTCCGCTCATCGCGCGCGGCGCGACCGCCTTGTTTCTCAAGGGCCAAGATGTAGAGGCCGAATTGACGGAGGCCACTAAATATTGGAAGCTCAAGCACCGCCTGCACTTGAGCCTGACCAGCCCGGGCAGCTTCATTGTCGAGATCACCGCAGCCGAACGGCACGTTGATAGCGTGCCATAACCACCGCAAAACCCTCCATGTCGGACGATATTCTCAAGGACAATCAATCAGATAGCGGGGAGCAGTCCCCCCGCACGCCGGGCCGCCCGCGCGTCCTCTCGCTCGCCAACCAGAAGGGTGGCGTCGGCAAGACCACGACCGCGATCAATCTCGGCACCGCGCTGGCCGCGACCGGCGAACGCGTGCTGATCATCGACCTCGACCCGCAAGGCAACGCCTCGACCGGGCTCGGCATCGACCGCGCCAGCCGAAAATCGTCAACGTATGACGTGCTGATCGGCGAGGTCAGTTTGCGCGAAGGGATCCTGCCGACCGCGGTGCCGCGGCTGCACATCGCGCCGTCGACGATGGATCTCTCCGGCCTCGAGCTCGAGCTCGGTCACGTCCGCGACCGCGCGTTCCGGCTGCGCGATGCGCTGGCGCGCCTCAACGGCGGCCCCGCGCCCGACGGCGACTACACTTATGTGCTGGTCGATTGTCCGCCATCGCTCAATCTTCTGACCGTCAATGCGATGGCGGCGTCGGATGCGATCCTGGTGCCGCTGCAATGTGAGTTTTTCGCGCTCGAAGGCTTGTCGCAGTTGCTGCAGACGGTCGAGCAGGTGCGCTCGACGCTCAATCCGAATCTCTCGATCCACGGCATCGTGCTGACGATGTTCGACTCGCGCAACAACTTGTCGAACCAGGTCGTGGCCGACGTGCGCCAGTTCATGGGCAAGAAAGTCTACGACACCATGATCCCGCGCAATGTGCGCATCTCCGAAGCGCCGTCCTACGGCAAGCCGGTGCTGGTCTACGATCTCAAATGCGTCGGCAGCGAAGCGTATCTCAAGCTCGCGACCGAAGTGATCCAGCGCGAGCGCGAGCTGAAGGCCGCGTCGTAGAACATGAAGTGAGTTCTGTGCGTAGCCGCATCCGCTGATTCCCGCGAAAGCGGCGAATCCGATTTGGCTTCGTCCTTCGAGACTCGCTTCGCTTTCGCTCGGGATGACGGCGGGTACAGTGTGAGGGGTGAAATTCAGTAATGGCGGAGCGTACGTCGAGGTGAGTGCGGAGGAACTATCGATGGCGGACGAACACCGTTCGCGTCTGGGCCGGGGTCTTGCAAGCCTGATCGGGGATGTCGGCGGCGAGGCGGCCAAGCTCGAACGGCCGCGATCGCAGCGCAAGGTGCCGATCGAGTTCTTGAGGCCGAATCCACGCAACCCGCGCAAGACGTTCGCCGATGCCGAGCTCGACGAGCTTGCGGCGTCGATCAAGGAGCACGGCATCATCCAGCCGATCGTGGTGCGCGCGTTGCGCGGCGCCACCGATCAGTTCGAGATCGTCGCCGGCGAACGGCGCTGGCGCGCGGGTCAGCGCGCCGGCCTGCACGAGGTGCCGATCGTTCCAGTCGAGGTGTCCGACACCGACGCGCTGGAGATCATGATCATCGAGAACGTGCAGCGCGAGGATCTCAACGCCATCGAGGAGGCGAGGGGTTATCACGCGCTCGCCGACGAGTTCAAACGCAGCGCCGATGAAATTGCCAAGGTGGTCGGCAAGAGCCGCAGTCATATCGCCAACATCATGCGGCTGACAAAGCTGCCTGATGACGTGCAGGAGCTGATCGGCTCAGGCAAGCTGTCGGCCGGCCACGCGCGTGCGTTGATTTCGGCCGATGATGCGTCCGGGCTTGCCAAGCGTGTCGTCAGCGAAGGCCTCAGCGTCCGCCAGACCGAGCAGCTTGCGCACGAGAAGGGCGTGCCGACGCGGCAACCGCAGAAGGCGCGCGCCGGTCGCGCGCAAAAGGATCCCGATACGCTCGCGCTGGAGCGCCGCGTCAGCGATATCCTCGGCCTCGCGCGTCAGCATCGACCACCGCAACGCCGGCGGCACCATGCACATCCGCTACTCAAATCTCGAGCAGCTCGATGATGTCCTGAGGCGGCTCGGCAGTGCACGCGGCAACATCGTGCCATAGCCTGTAGGATGGGTTGAGCTGTTCGCGAAACCCATCTTCCCTTGCGCTGTCGCTGATGGGTTTCGCTGCGCTCTACCCATCCTACGAATTGCCGCGCCCTTACCGCCCCCGTGGCCTTGCGTTGAATGCCACCAGTGTCAGCGCGCGTTGCGCGATCGCATCAGACAGCGCCGGCCGCAGGCGCATCTCGAAATTCGCGTCCGCCAGCATCTTCATGAACTGCGCGAGCCGCTCCGAGTCGAGGTTGCGCAGCGCGGTCAGCACGTCGGCGCGGCGGGAGAAGTGCAGACGCATCTGGCGCTCAATCACGGTATCGATCGGCTGACCCTCATCGACCGCAAGCCGCGCCTTGTGCAGCAGCGCCGCTTGCCGCTGCGCCGCGAACATGATGCTGCCGACCGAGGTGTCCGCGGCGAGCGCCTTGCTGAACGCGATCTCGACGTCGGCGGATTTGCCTGCGAAGGCGCCGTCGATGATCGGGTCGATCGCCAGCCCCGAGGCATCGGACATGATAGCCTTTATGTCGTCGAGGGTGACCTCGTCCTTGCCGCGGGCATACAGCACAAGTTTGGCGATCTCGTTGCGCGATGCCTGGCGATCGCCGCCGATCAGGGCGAGCAATTCTTCCCGCGCATCCTGTGTAATCTTCAAATTCGCGGCGCGCAGGTCGTCGTCGATGAGTTTGTTCAGTTCGCGCGCGCCATCCGGATAGCAGGCGATCACCGCCGCGGTCTTCGCTTTCTCGCACAACGCCCGCAACGGCGCGTCGCGCCGGAGCTCGCCGGCCTCGATCACAATCCGGCAGCTCGGCGGCGGGTCGGCGAGCAACGTCTCGACGCCGCTCGCGAAACTGCGCCCTCCGGCCTTGACGCGGATCGCGCGCCGTCCGCCGAACAGCGGAATGGTCATCGCTTCATCGACCAGCCGCGACGGTTCATTGGCGAGCTCGTCGCCATCGAGCCGAACGAGGGAGAAGGGATCGTTGACGTCGTCGACCGCGGACGCAATCAGCGCGTCAGCGCGCTCGCGCACAAGACCGGCATCGGCACCGAACACCAGGATGATCGGACGGTTCGCGTCCGGCTTTGCGATGAAGCTGTCAATCTCGCGGGTGGAGAGGGCGACCATGGTCTACTCCCCGCTTGTCATCGCCCGGCTTGACCGGGCGATCCAGTACTCCGCAAGGCAAGCTGATATTCAGATAACAACTGACACGGGTTACTGGATGCCCCGCTTGAAGCGGGGCATGACGGCCGAGAGGCCGTGCGCAACGCTCGACACACGAATCAGCTTCCCGCGACGAAATACGACGCGAGCCGCCGGCTGATATTGTCGGCGATCTGCTGGGTGGCGCGGTCTTCGGCGTCGCGCAGCGCGCGGGCGCGGGCGAAACGCTGCTCCTGGCCGGGGATGTCGAACGAGACCCGCGAGAACGTCTGGCCCGAAACCACCGCCTTGCTGGTTGCGATCTCGCGCAGCGTGTAGCTCGCGTCGATCCCGTAATCCTGAATGTCGGGGCGGCCGCTCAGGTGTTGTCGACGATGATCGACAGCGCCGTCGTGCTCAAGGATCACCTCGAGCCGATGGGTCGGCGAGTCCCCGGTCGCGGCGCCGTAGAAGCTGAACGCCAGCGCATTTTTCAGGGCGACGCCGAGCCGGATGTCGGCCGGCTTGCCGGTCTTGACCGTCGGCAGCTCGATCGCCGCGAGCTTGTCGTGCAACGCCGGGCTGCCGGGAATGCTGTTGTTCGGCATACATCGGCTGGAAGCAGCCGCCGAGCAGCGCCCCGAGCGCACACACCACCAACAATCGGACGGCAAGCCCCCGCCGTTCACCCAACGACATTCACGATCCTCTGCGGAACGATGATCACCTTCTTCGGCGCCTTCCCCTCGAGCGCCCGTTTTACCGCATCGAGGGCCAGTACGGCAGCCTCAATTTCGGTGGTTGGACGCGGCGCGGCCGATGGTCAGTTCGGCCCGTTTGCGGCCATTGACCTGCACCGGCAGCGTCATGGTGTCCTCTACCAGCAGATCGCGTTCGATTTGAGGCCATTCGGCGGTCGCGACGAAGCCTGAATGGCCCAGCGCCCGCCAGCATTCCTCCGCCAGGTGCGGCATCATCGGCGAAATCAGTTTTGCCAGCACGTCGAACGCCTCCCGCAGGGCCGCCGCGTGAGCCGGATCCTCCTGGACTTGCCGCCATGGCGCCTGGTCATCGACCAGCTCCTGCAAGGTGCCGACGAAGGTGTAGAGCTTGGCGATCGCGGTATTGAAGCGCAGCCGCTCGATGCCGGTCGGCGACATCGTTGATGGCGTGATGGGTGATCGCCCGCAATCGCGGTCGCCTTGGCATGATCCTTCGGCACCGGGGTGCCGGAGGCCGGCAGGTGGCGGCGCCGCCGCATTCACGATGCGCCACACCCGCTGCACGAAGCGGGTCGCGCCGCGCACGCCTTCCTCGCTCCAGATCACGTCGCGATCGGGCGGCGAGTCCGACAGCATGAACCAGCGCGCGGTGTCGGCGCCGTAAGTCGCGATGATGTCGTCGGGGTCGACGACGTTCTTCTTCGACTTCGACATCTTCTCGATCGCGCCGATCTCGACCGGCGCGCCGGTCGCGATGAGCTTGGCCTTGCGCGTGTTGCCGTCGGTCTCGATCTTCGACCTCCGCCGGCTCGACGAAGACGCTGCCGACGCGATAGGTCTCGTGCACCACCATGCCCTGCGTGAACATGCCGGCGAACGGCTCGTCGAGATTGGCGTGGCCGGTCAGCTTCATCGCGCGGGTGAAGAACCGCGAGTACAGCAGGTGCAGGATCGCGTGCTCGACGCCGCCGATATACTGGTCGACCGGCAGCATGCGATCGACCACGCTTCGCGTCGTCGGCGCGTTCTCGTTCCACGGATCGGTGAAGCGCGCAAAGTACCACGATGAATCCACGAACGTGTCCATCGTGTCGGTCTCGCGCCGCGCCGGCTTGCCGCAGCGCGGGCAGGCGACGTGCTTCCAGCTCGGATGATGGTCGAGCGGATTGCCCGGCCGGTCGAAGCTGACATCGTCAGGCAGCTTCACCGGCAGGTCCTTCTCGGGCACCGGCACCGTGCCGCAGCTGTCGCAATGAACGACCGGGATCGGGCAGCCCCAGTAGCGCTGACGCGAGATACCCCAGTCGCGCAGGCGGAAATTGACCTGACGCTGCGCCTGCGGCTTGCTGCCGAGCAGCGTCGACTCCAGTCGCCTGGCGACCTCTTCCTTCGCCTGCGGCACGGTCATGCCGTCGAGGAAGCGTGAGTTGATCATCCGCCCATCGCCGTCATAGGCGGTGTCGGTGATCGTGAAGGTCTTCGGGTCCTGACCTTCGGGGCAAACCACCGGCGTGTTGCCGAGGCCATACTTGTTGACGAAATCGAGGTCGCGCTGGTCGTGCGCTGGGCAGCCGAAGATCGCGCCGGTGCCGTAGTCCATCAGGATGAAGTTCGCGACATAGACCGGCAGCTTCCAGGTCGGATCGAACGGATGGATTGCCTTGATACCGGTGTCAAAACCCTGCTTCTCGGCGGTCTCGATCGCCGCTTGCGCCGTGCCCATGCGCTTGCACTCGGCGATGAACGCCGCGAGTTGCGGATTGCGCTTGGCTGCCTCAGTCGCCAGCGGATGATCGGGCGCGATCGCCATGAATTTGGCGCCGAACAGGGTGTCAGGCCGCGTTGTAAAGATCTCCGCCTCGCTCTCGCGGTTCGGCGTCGTGTTCGGATCGAGCGCGAAGCGCACCAGCAGGCCTTCGGAACGGCCGATCCAGTTGCGCTGCATGGTGCGGACCTTGTCCGGCCAGCGGTCGAGGGTGTCGATCGCGTCCAGCAAGTCCTGCGAGTATTTCGTGATCTTGAAGACCCACTGCTGCATGTCGCGCTGCTCGACGACAGCGCCGGAGCGCCAGCCGCGGCCGTCGATCACCTGCTCGTTCGCCAGCACGGTCTGGTCGACCGGATCCCAGTTCACCTTGCGATGTTCGCGCTCGGCTAAGCCCGCCTGCAGAAAGTCCAGAAACATCTTCTGCTGGTGCTTGTAGTAGGAGGGATCGCAGGTCGCGAACTCGCGCGTCCAGTCGAGCGACAGCCCCATCGACTTGAGCTGGCCCTTCATGGTGGCGATGTTCTGGTAGGTCCACTCGCGCGGATGGACATTGCTCGCCATCGCCGCGTTCTCGGCGGGCAGGCCGAATGCGTCCCAGCCCATCGGGTGCAGCACGTTGAACCCGGTGGCGCGCTTGTAGCGGGCCAGCACGTCGCCCATCGCGTAGTTGCGGACGTGGCCCATATGGATGCGCCCCGACGGATAGGGGAACATCTCGAGCACATAGTATTTCGGCTTCGGGTCCGAATTTTTGGTCGAATAGATGCCGCGCTCGTCCCAGGCGCGCTGCCAGCGCGCTTCGGCGTCACGGGGGTTATAGCGTTCTGATGTCATCGAATCGGGTCAGTTCGCGAGGGCTGAAAATTCGCGGGACTAGGCCATATAGGCCCCGATCGGTCAATGATTTAGGGGTTCTCAGGGGCGTGCGGAAAGTAATCCGTCACCCTGAGGTGGCCGCGCCTTCTGATGAAGATCAACAAGTATTGGCGGCAGTTTGGCTCGGCCCTCGAGGGGCGACGGCCCGGGCCGTTCATCCTTCGAGGCTCGCGGAGTTATCATCGGGCCGCGCTTTGCGCGGACCCGTTGGCTCGCACCTCCAGCGATAACGCCGAAGGCGTTGCGCAGGGATGACGGATTGAAGCCGGTCTGCTGGGCCGGCAGGCCCTACGCCCTCAGCCGCTCGACCGGAACCGGCGTCGCTGCATCGTCGACGCGGATGGCGTCGTGTTCGACCACCAGATTGCGGCCGCGGCGTTTGGCGGCATAGAGGCCGGCGTCGGCCGCTTCCACCAGGGCTTTCGCGTCAATATCCGGAGCAGGCTTGTTGATCGCGATGCCGACGCTGACGGTCAGGTAGCCGAGCGGCGCTGCCTTGTTCGGCACGTCGAGCTGCTCGATCGCCCGGCGCACCATTTCGCCGATCTCGCTGGCGCGCGCCGAATTGATCGCGGGGATCATCAGGCTGAACTCCTCGCCGCCATAGCGCGCGGCGAAGCCGATGACCTGGTCGGCGATTGCCGCCAGCGTCTCGCCGACATGGCGCAGGCAGGCGTCGCCCTCGAGATGGCCGTAGGTGTCGTTGAACAGCTTGAAGTGATCGATATCGATCATCAACAGCGCGAGCGAATGGCCGGAGTGCTCGGCGCGCACCCATTCGAAGCCGAGCCGGCTGTCGAAGCCGCGCCGGTTGGCAAGACCGGACAGCGAGTCGAGCGAGGCCAGCACCGAGAGCTGGTTGTTGGAGGCCCGCAGCTCGCGTTCGCGCTCGCCAAGCTGACTTGCCATTACATTCAGTTCGGTGGCGAGCTGGGCAAATTCCGGCGGCATTGTCGTGCGGTCGGAGCGGGTCGAGAAATCACCCTGGCCAAGGCGTGTCGCCATCGTCGTGAGCACGCGGATGGGGCGGAGAATCAAGCGTTCGCCAAGCATCCAGGCACCGAACAGCACGGCAATCGCGACCAGCGCGAGCTGCAGGTAGGCGTTGCGGATGTCGCGATCGATGTCGCCGACAATGCGCGCCTCGTCGACACTCACGACAAGGCTGAGGCCGGTATCGGGAATGCGCGCGAATGACAGGGCGCGGCGGCTGCCATCGTCTGCCGAGGTCGTGGTCGATCCTGTGTCCTGTGACGACATCAGATTGAGCAACCCCTGGTCGGCGATGCGCTTGCCGATGCCGTCGGGTGCGTCGCTTTGTGCAAGCACGATGCCCTGCGCATCGATGACGCTGGCGGTGACGCCCGGTCGATTGCGCAAGCCGTTCATCAGCTGCGTCATCCACTTCAGGCTGATGCCGGCGACCACGACGAATTGCGGCTCGCCTTGTGCGGGCGGCGCGGAATAGGCTGCGAGCAGCGCAGGCTGTCCGGTCGCCCGGCTCAGCACGTAGCCCGAAAGCACCATTTGATGGGTGTGCAGCGCGCCCTGGAAATAAGGACGGTCGTCAAGGTTGAGGCCGTTATAGTTGGGCAAGGTCGAGCAAATGATCTTGCCGTTCTCGCCTGCGACCACGAGGCTCGTGATCCACGGCAAGTCGACGTTGAAGCTCGAGCGGATCATCGCGCAGAACTGGCCGGATGATGCGCCGATCCGCGCGCTATAGGCCGCCGTCTTCAGCAGCGCCTCGATCGAGGACACCATCTCGCGCTGCGCTTCGGCGTTGTTGCGCGCCGAATTCAAGAGCTGCACCGACACTGCGCGCGCCTGGCTTGCTCGTGAACTCTCCAGCGTGCGGACCCGGTCGGCCATGAACGGCACCACCATGATCAGCGCAAGCACCACCAGCCGGGCGCGAACGCTGAACAGCCCCTTGAACTTGGCATCCCGCAATGAACGAACGTCTGGCATCGTTGGAAACCCCTTGCCCCGATGCCGACGCTAGGTCACATGATTCAAAAACCGTTTCGCGGAACCGCTAAAATTTGAGCGATCGGCGGGGCGTCGCCGCAACGTCTGCGCAAGGAATGTCGCTCCGCTCGTGCCAGCATGGTTTATTCGAAATGAATGCTGTAGCCGTAACCACCTCTTCACCATCCGGGCTTGCCGCGGTGGAGGCCGAGATCGCCGCTGCCTGCAAGGCGGCAGGCCGCGAGCGCAGCGCGGTCGAATTGGTCGCCGTATCAAAGACCTTTGCGCGCGAAGCAATCGAACCGATTTTGCGCGCCGGCCAGCGCTGCTTTGGCGAAAATCGCGTGCAGGAAGCCAAGGCCAAGTGGCCGGAGATACTGCGCGATTATCCAGGCACGACGCTGCACCTGATCGGCCCCCTGCAGTCCAACAAGGCGAAGGAGGCCATCGCCTTGTTCGATGCCATCCATTCGGTCGACCGCCCCAGCATTTGCGAAGCGTTAGCCAAGGAAATCGAAAAGCAGGGCCGGCATCCCCTGCTGTTCGTGCAGATCAACACCGGCGAGGAACCGCAGAAGGCGGGTGCCAGTCCCACCGAGGCCGACGCCTTTATCGCCCGTTGTGCCAGCAAGTACGGGCTGAAAATCTCAGGGCTGATGTGCATTCCGCCGGTCGACGAGGCGCCGGCGCCGCATTTTGCCCTGACGGCAAAGATCGCGGAGCGCAACGGCCTGAAGCTCCTGTCGATGGGGATGAGCGCGGATTTTGCCACCGCGATCCGGTTCGGTGCGACCCATGTGCGGGTCGGTTCCGCCATCTTCGGCACGCGGACGACCGCTCCCGGATAGGCCGGCAGGATCCCAGGCTAAGAAGGTCCTAGAGAATAAGAAAAATAACGCGTCAAAATCGGCGCAGCCGACTGAGATCACTTCGCTTTTCGGCGATCACCCCGTCAGCCGATCGCGATCCGGGTTGTTTTTCCGAGCCTTTTCAGCAGCCGCAGCATCGATCCGCGCGTCATGGCGACGCACCCGGCGGTCGGCTGAAATCCGGGCCGCGCCAGATGCAGAAACACTGCGCTGCCGCGCCTGGCAACCCGGGGCCGGGTGTTGTGGTCGATCTCGACCACGTAGTCATAGAGGTGATCGTCGCGCCTCAGGCGGTCGCCCGGCATGGCGTGCTCAAGCCTGATCGGCCGATTGTAGTGGCGGCTCGAGGGGTCTTCGCACCAGGCATCGTCTGGCGTGATCGGCCGCGCCGGAAGCTTTGCCTGCGGGCGGCAATGGCGATCCGCCCGCCACCACAGCTGCAGCGGCCGGAATGTGCCGCGCGGGGTTCCGCCGTCGCCTTCGAACTTGTTGGCCTTGATGCCGCCGCGGCCGAGCGCGACCGGAATCGCGTTGCCGTCGAGCACGAGCCAGCCCCGCCGGGGATCGAGCGACGAGCGGCGCACGACGATGGCGCGAACCGGCCGATCACGCTTTAGTGTTTCATAAGTGATTGGCGACAAGGGCTTTCCCATTCGGACGATGAACTCATGCTTGCGCTCGGAGGCCGGAAAGTTTATTGCGCAGCATCATACGCCCTGACTTGGGCCGTCTGGCCAGTGGGGCCGAACCGGATCATCATTTCAAGCTAAGTATTTTCGCATCGTCGCGATGCGCCTTCGGCGCTCAACAAGCGGAAGATACCGGCGGGGAAGGATTGCATGGCGAACGCGCGCAAAATTTTAATCGTGGACGATGATAGCGATCTCCGCGACGCGCTGGTCGAGCAGCTCTCGCTCCACGAGGAGTTCGAAGCGTCCGCGGTCGATACCGGCGCGAAAGGCGCGCAGGCCGCCAAGACCAATTCGCCCGATCTCGTGATCATGGATGTCGGCCTGCCCGATACCGATGGCCGTGAGGTCGTGCGCAGCCTGCGCAAGTCGGGCTTCAAGGCGCCGATCATCATGCTGACCGGGCACGATACCGATTCCGACACCGTGCTCGGGCTCGAGTCCGGCGCCAACGACTATGTCGCAAAGCCCTTTCGCTTCGCCGTGCTGCTCGCGCGCATCCGCGCGCAGCTGCGCCAGCACGAGGCGAGCGAGGACGCGGTGTTCTCGGTCGGCCACTACAGCTTTCGCCCCGGCTCAAAACTCCTGGTCGGCGCCAATGCCAAGAAGGTGCGGCTCACCGAGAAGGAGACCGCGATCCTGCGCTTCCTCTACCGCGCCGGGCAGGCGCCGGTGTCGCGCGAGACGCTGCTGCAGGAGGTGTGGGGTTACAATTCCGGTGTCACCACTCATACCCTCGAGACCCACATCTATCGTCTCAGGCAGAAGATCGAGGCGGATGCCGCGAGCCCGGCCATCCTGGTGACGGAGTCCGGCGGCTACAAACTTGTGCCGTAGGCGATTTCGCCTTTCCTCGTCTCCGCGAACTGTTTTAGCTTCGCTGAATCGGCGCTATCCATCCGCCGCTGTTTTGTGCATGTCCTTTTCGTAAAGCCGGTATCCATTGTTCCGGGACATGCCTCTTCGAGGTCGCGCGTTCCGCATGTCGATTGAAGACGACGTCAACCTGCTCGCCACCGTGCCGACGTTGCGGCTGATGGGGATCGAGGCCTTGCGCGTGCTTGCGATCGGGTCGGAAGTCCGCGTCGTCAACCGTGACGAGACGCTGTTTCGCGCCGGTGACGCCGCCGATTGCGGCTTTGTCGTCCGCGATGGCGCGATCCGGGTCTCGAGCGAAGAAGGCGGCTATCGCGATGTCGTCGCCGGTCCCGGCGATCTGATTGGCGAACTCGCGCTCGTGGTCGAGATCAAGCGTCCCGCAAACGCGGTTGCGATTGTCGATTCCACCGTGATCCGGATTTCGCGCAGTCTGTTCCAGCGCGTACTCGAGGGCCATCCCGACGCTGCGTCGCGGCTACGCGACTATTTCGCGAGCCGCGCGAGCCAGGCCGCGAGCGAGATGCTCACCGCAAGCGGGAAGCTGAGTTAGCTTTTTGGTTTTCGCCGCCTTCGCGGGGACGACAGTAGCTCAAACCTCGACCGCGCACACGACAGGCACGTGGTCTGACGGGCGGCTCCAGCCGCGCGCATCGCGCAGGATTCTGAAATCTTGCACGCGTTCACCCAGGGCGCGCGACACCCAGATGTGATCGAGCCGGCGCCCGCGGTTCGAACTCGACCCAATCGGCGGCGCGGTAGCTCCACCAGGTATAGATCTTCTCTGGTTCCGGAATGCGCGCGCGGGCGACGTCGACCCAGGCACCGCGCGCCTTGATGCCGAGCAGCTTCTCGCACTCGATCGGGGTGTGCGAGACGATGTTCAGCAGCTGCTTGTGCGACCACACGTCGTGTTCGTGCGGCGCCACGTTGAGGTCGCCGACCAGCACGCAATGCTGGTCGGCTCCGGGATGAATCGAATCGCGCGAAAACATCTCGTCGAGAAAGGCGAGCTTGTGCGCGAATTTCGGATTGAGCGCCGGATCAGGAATGTCGCCACCGGCCGGAACGTAGAAATTCTCGATGCGGAGCGGTGCGGCGAGCGCGGCTTTCTCGCCGAGTGTGACGCTGACGTGGCGCGCGTCGATGCGATCGCAGAAATTCGTCAGCTCGACGCGGTCGAACGGGACACGGCCGATCGTTGCAACGCCGTGATAGCCCTTCTGCCCGTTCAGCGCGATGTGCTCGTAGCCGAGCCGCTTGAAGCGCTTGGCCGGAAACGCGTCATCGGGACACTTGGTCTCCTGCAGGCACAGCACGTCGGGCCTGACCGCCTTGATGAATTTCGCCACGCTGTCGATGCGCAGCCGCACCGAGTTGATGTTCCAGGTGGCGATGGTCAGGCGCATTTGCGAAACAAATTCAATGTCAAAGAGACGTCCGGCTGTCATGGCCGGGCTTGACACGGCCATCTCGATCAGGGGCGCAGTGCCTTCCTAAGCGAGATGCCCGGCACAAGGCCGGGCATGACAAGAGAAGGACGATTGAAACGAGTGCAAGCAAAATCAATGCGGCGTGTCGTTGGTGTTGTATTGCGTGAAGTCGATCTTGAACATGTCAGGATCAGCCTTCTTGGTGGTGTTGAGATTGTAGACCGCGATCGTGGTGTCGAAGCCCTGCGGATCGGTGATCGTCCACTGCTTGAGCTGCATGTCCTTGGCGCCGAACATCAGTGTGAGGCGATTGGTGCCGATCAGCGCCTGCTTTTCCTCGATCGTGATTGTCGCGAAGGTATCGTCTGCGCTGACATTGACGACGTTGGTGTCGGTCAACAGGTCGATGCGGTCGGACAACAGATAGCGCAGCGGCGTCTGCGACAGCGGATAGATGTCCTGCGTCCGCAGCTTCTGGTCGCGGATCGCCATCGTTGTGCCGTCGGAGATGATGTCGAGTGGCGAGGGCGGATCATACTGGAAGTGGACCTTGCCCGGCTTCTGGATGACGAAATCGCCGGTGATCTTGGCGCCATTCGGGCCGACCTGGACGAAATTGCCCGACAGCGTCGAGATCGACGACAGATAAGCGCTCATCTTCGCCGCGAGTGCCCGCTGGTTGGCGTCGAAGGTGATGGTCGGGCCGCCAAAGCCGAACAGCTTTCGCGGATCGGGCAGCAGCGATTGCGGCGGCTGTTGCTGTTGCGAGGCTTGCGGCGGCGGCTGCGGCCGCACCACTGGCGGCGCGACCGCCGCTGGCGGAGTTCCGGCATAGGTCGGCGAGCTTGATGCAGTGGCAGACGGCGTGCTGTCGGCTGGAACTGCGGCGCCACGCGCCTTCGGTGCAGGCTTCGGCAGCGGGATCGTTTCGGCGCGCGCACCGGCGATTGCAGTTATCACCAGGACGGCCAGCGCGGCGCGCGAAAGCAATCGCGTCGCGGACGCGCGCTGACATGCGCTGGTGATCTGCCTGTCCAAAATCTGACGTCCCCTGCTATTGACGCTCGCGGCTATCCGGCGGCTGTGGCGATTTCGCGGCTCCGGCAGGCGCCGCTTCATGATGTGATCGGGCGCTCAAAAGCGACCTTCTTCCTCCGGCACCAGAATCTCGCGCTTTCCGGCGTGATTGGCCGCGCCGACGATGCCCTCGTCTTCCATGCGTTCCATCAGCGAGGCGGCCCGGTTGTAACCGATCTGCAACCGGCGCTGGATGTAGCTGGTCGACGCCTTGCGATCGCGTTTGACGATCTGCACGGCCTGCGCGAACAGGTCGCCCTCGCCGCCCCCGCCCATCGCGGTCGAAATCGAACACCGCTTGGTCGTCCTCGCCCTCCTCTTCGGCGGTGACCGCTTCGAGATATTCGGGAGTACCTTGCGCCTTGAGGTGCCTTACGACCTTCTCGACTTCCTCGTCGGAAACGAACGGGCCGTGGACGCGGCTGATGCGGCCGCCGCCGGCCATGTAGAGCATGTCGCCCTGGCCGAGCAGCTGTTCGGCGCCCATCTCGCCGAGGATGGTGCGGCTGTCGATCCTCGATGTGACCTGGAAGGAGATGCGGGTCGGGAAGTTTGCCTTGATGGTGCCGGTGATGACGTCGACCGACGGCCGTTGCGTCGCGAGCACGACATGCAGGCCCGCGGCGCGCGCCATCTGCGCCAGCCGCTGCACCGTGCCTTCGATGTCCTTGCCGGCGACCATCATCAGGTCGGCCATCTCGTCGACGATGATCACGATGTAAGGCAGCGGCTCGAGGTCGAGCTTCTCTTCCTCGTAGATCGCCTTGCCGGTCTCCTTGTCGAAGCCGGTGTGAACGGTGCGCGTCAGCTCCTCGCCCTTGGCGCGTGCGTCGGCAAGGCGGGCATTGTAGCCGTCGATGTTGCGCACGCCGAGCTTCGACATCTTCTTGTAGCGTTCCTCCATCTCGCGCACGGCCCACTTCAGCGCGACGACCGCTTTCTTCGGGTCGGTCACCACAGGGGTCAGCAGGTGCGGGATGCCGTCATAGACCGAAAGTTCGAGCATCTTCGGATCGACCATGATCAGCCGGCACTGGTTGGGCGTGAGCCGGTACAGCAGGCTCAGGATCATGGTGTTGATCGCGACCGATTTGCCGGAGCCGGTGGTGCCGGCGATCAACAGATGCGGCATGCGCGCGAGGTCGACGATCACGGGCTCGCCGCCGATGGTCTTGCCGAGGCACAGCGGGAGCTTTGCGATCAACTCGGTGTTTTCCTTCGCGGCCAGCAGCTCGCGCAGGTAAACCTTCTCGCGATGATCGTTGGGCAACTCGATGCCGATGGCGTTGCGGCCCGGTACGACGGCGACGCGTGCGGCCAGCGCGCTCATCGAGCGGGCAATGTCGTCTGCAAGTCCGATCACGCGCGACGATTTGATGCCGGGCGCCGGTTCGAGCTCGTAGAGCGTCACCACCGGACCGGGGTGCGCATTGGTGATTTCGCCGCGCACGCCGAAATCCTGCAGCACGGCTTCGAGTGACTTGGCGTTCTCCTGCAGCACGCTGTCGCTCAAGGTGAAGCGATCGGCGGCGCGTGGTGCGGTCAGCAGCGAAACTGCGGGCAGCGTAAAGTTGCCGTTCCTCTTCGGCGCCGGTGCGCGCGGCGCTCGCTTGCGCGGCGCACGGGCGGCGGGCTCGTCGTCCTCCTCATCTTCCCCTTCAACAGCCTCGTCGTCCTCGTCGAAGCCGCTTGCCGCTGGTGCCAGGCCTGGCGCGCCATGTTCGCCGAGGTTCGGTTCGCGGCGATCGAATTGCGCGACCCGCTTCGGTACCTGAGCGCTGACCATCCAGCGATAGATCGCGGCAAAGGCCCGGCCGACCCGTGCTTTTGTGCTCAGCAAGGCATGCGCGATCATGCCGAGCGAGACGCCGCCGTCCGCTTCGTCCTCGCCGTCAGCCGCCGGCTCCTGTTCGACCTCTTCTTCCTCATTATCCTCGTCGGGGATTCTGGCCTTCGATCCAGCGCCGCTCGCGACCACGAACAGTGCCGCAGTCGCCGCACCAAAGATCAGGCCAAAGCCGATCCGTTGCAGGATGCCGGTGGCACCGAACAACGCGGCCGGCAAGCGCAGCAGGGCATCACCGGCGACGCCCCCAAGCCCGGTCGGCAGTGGCCAGGAACCGG
This sequence comes from uncultured Alphaproteobacteria bacterium, assembly GCA_963763485.1. Taxonomy (GTDB): domain Bacteria; phylum Pseudomonadota; class Alphaproteobacteria; order Rhizobiales; family Xanthobacteraceae; genus CAWCKS01. The sequence goes on from CAVXOW010000008.1 coordinate 903,148, forward strand.
TGCGCGCAAAGCAGCTGGCGAAACCCGCGGCGAACAGCGTCGCCAGCAACCAGGCCGCAACGCGCAAGGCTTCGCGATCGAAATGGCGGTGCGTGAGCAAGCGCCAGCCCCAGATCGCAACGGGCAAGATCAGCATGATCGAGCCCAGACCGAGGATCTGCATCAACAGGTCGGCGCCGATCGCACCGGGATAGCCGAGGATGTTGTGGATCGGTTTCGAGGTTGCGTGGCTGAGACTCGGATCCTGAACGGACCAGGTAATGAACGCAGCGGCACCCGCGCTCGCCAGCGCGATCATGACGAGGCCGGCGAACTCGCGCACGCGGCGCACCAGCATCTCCCGGATCGCGTCCGGCAGTCGATCTGAGAATGGTAACACGCGTTCGATTACACTCATGCGCTAGCCCAACACCTCGACAATGCGATGCAACGCTTCGGCTGTGGTCTCGCTGTCCTGAACCAGCGCCAGGCGGATGTAGCCTTTGCCGGGGTTGGAGCCGTCGGGCTGCTGGCGCGCGAGGTAAGAGCCCGGCACCACGCGCACGCCGGCTTGCTTGTAGAGCTTCAGCGCAATCTCTTCGTCACCGCCGAGGTTCGAGACGTCGAGCCAGACGCAGAAGCCACCGGCCGGGCGCGTGTAGCCGAAGCGACCGCCGAGAATCTGGTCGGCAAGATCGAATTTGATCTTGTAGAGGCGCCGGTTCTCCTCGACATGCGCTTCGTCGTCGTAGCAGGCGACCGCGACTTGCTGCAGCGGCACCGGTACCTGCGGAGCCGCGACATTGCGCAGTTCGTGGAACGCGGTGAGGAAGCCCTTGTCGCCGGCGACAAAGCCGACGCGCATGCCGGGCAGGTTCGAGCGCTTCGAGAGCGAGTTGAACGCCACGACGTTCTTGTAGTCGGGCCCGCCTGCTTCCAGCACGCTGCCGGGCGCCGTCTTGCCGGTGTAAACTTCCGAATAGCATTCGTCGCTGAAGATCAGGAAGCCGTGGCGGTCGGCGAGCGTCTTCAGCTGGGCGAAGTAAGCCGGTGTCGCGATGGTGCCCTGCGGATTGGCAGGCGAAGCGATGTAGAACGCAACGGTGCGCGCCAGCAGGCTCTCAGGGATGGCGTCGAGATCCGGAAGAAAGCCGTGCTCCTGCGTCGCCGGCAGCACCACGGTCTCGCAGCCGGCAGTCTCGGCGCCGGCGCCGTAAACCGGGTAGAACGGGTTCGGCATCAGGATCGCCGGCTTGCCCTTGCGTGGCGCGACGTAGCGCTGCGCCGAGATCGCGGCAAAGAACAGGCCTTCGCGGCTGCCGTTGAGCACGAGGACCTCGCTCTCGGGATCGAGTGGGCGTGGCAGCTTGAAGCGTCGCGACAGCCAGCTCGCTGCGGCCTTTCGGAAAGCATCGATGCCCTTGGCAATCGGGTAGCGGCCGAATTCGGCGGTATATTTGGCCAGGACGGGGCCGACGAAATCGGGGACCGGGTGCTGTGGCTCGCCAAGCGATAGCGAGATCAAGGGCTTGCCGGGGTCGTGGCCGGCCAAGAGCTCGGCCAGCCGCGCGAACGGAGATCGCGCACGCTCGGGGGCTGCCGCATTCGAAGGAGGATTACCCGACATTGCAAACGCCAATAGTTCCATGACCCGCGGCCGTCGCGGGAATGGAGCGGCTTTTACCATAGTGAGGGCGAGGTTAAGACCCGTTTAACCATCGGTTGGACGCCGGCAAAAGCCTTTAAATTGGCGCATGTCCTGACGGAAAACCGGTTCCCAATTTTCCGGGACAGGCGCACGGCCGTCCGAAAAAAAGTGAAGGGCCCCAGCTTGCGCTGGAGCCCTTCGAACGGACGGGGCATTGCCGGGTTTGTGCCCCAACCGCTTAACGCTTGAGCATGATCCGGAAAAGTGGAGACCGGTTTTCCGAACAGATCATGCTCGACAACGAGTCCTATGCAATTACTGGACCGCCTCGCCATGCAGGGCGATGTCCAGGCCTTCGCGTTCCACGTCCTCGGTGACCCGCAGCCCAATCGTGGCCTTGATGATGCCGAGGATGATGGCCGTGCCGACCGCGTCATAGACGATGACGATGCCGATGCCGATCAGCTGGTTGATGACCTGGCCGGGGTTGCCCTCGATCGCGCCGGCGGTGCCGCCGTACTGCGAGATCGCGAACACGCCGGTCAGGATCGCGCCGACGATGCCGCCCACGCCGTGGACGCCGAAGCAGTCGAGCGCGTCGTCATAGCCGAACATGTGCTTGAGGCCCGTGGCGCCCCAGTAGCACAGCACGCCAGCGGCGACGCCGATCACGATCGATCCGACCGGGCCGACGTAACCGGACGCTGGCGTGATGGCGACGAGGCCGGCGACCGCACCGGAGGCGATACCGACAACGGTCGGCTTGCCGCGCACGATCCACTCGACGAACATCCAGGCCAGCGCCGCAACCGCGGTCGCGATCTGGGTCACCGTCATCGCCATGCCGGCCTGCAGGCCTGCGGTAACAGCCGAACCCGCGTTGAAGCCGAACCAGCCGACCCACAGCAGCGAGGCGCCGATGAAGGTCAGCACCATGTTGTGGGCGGGGCCCGCGTCCTTGCGCTTGCCGAGCATCAGGCGCGCAGACGAGACCGGAGACACCAGCGTTGATGTGCACGACCGTGCCGCCGGCGAAGTCGAGCACCTTGGCGAGCGCGGCGTCGTTGCCGGCGTTCAGCAGGCCGTCAGTCGACCACACCATGTGTGCGATCGGCGCGTAGACGAAGATCGCCCACAGGCCCATGTACCAGAGCATTGCCGAGAACTTCATGCGCTCGGCGAACGCACCGGCGATCAGCGCAGGCGTGATGATCGCGAACGTCATCTGGAAGCACATGTAGACAGTTTCGGGGATCGTCACGGCGAGGCCGTTCGGATTGCCGACGCTGTTGGCGATGTCGCTGACGATGCCCTGCAGGAACAGTCGCGATGTGCCGCCGATGTATGGAGAGCCCGGTGTGAACGCCAGCGTGTAGGTGACGCAGGCGAAGATCACGGTGACGAGACAGGTGACGGCAAAGCTCGTCATCACTGTGTCGCCGACGTTCTTCTTGCGCACCATGCCGCCGTAGAACAGGCCGAGGCCGGGGATCGTCATCATCAGCACGAGCGCGACCGAGGTCAGCATCCACGCGGTGTCGCCGGAATTCGGCGAGCACTTCTCGGTCACGGCCTGCTTCGGATCGGTGCTGGCGGCGCAGGCGGGAGTTGCCGGAGCCGCGGCCGGTGTGGCATCGGCCGGCTTGTCGCTCGCGGCAGCCGGCGCTGCGGCCGTCTGAGCGAACGAGACGCTATTTGCACCGACGCTCAGGACGAGCGCGAGAAATAGACTGAGCGCAACAGCAAGCACGCCAGCCCGATAGGGACGTTTCAACGTCATCTTGAATAACTCCTGATAAAAGTAAGAGGAAGGCCGAGGATCAGAGCGCGGCAGCGTCTGCCTCGCCGGTGCGAATCCGCACGGCGTGGTCAAGCCCGATTACGAAGATTTTGCCGTCACCGATCTGCCCGGTCTTGGCGGCGTTGGTGATGGCTTCGATGGTCTTGTCGACCTGATCGGACGCGACCGCGACCTCGATCTTGATTTTCGGCAGGAAGCTGACGGCGTACTCGGCGCCACGATAGATTTCGGTGTGGCCCTTCTGTCGGCCGTAGCCTTTCACTTCCGTCACCGTGAGGCCGTGAACGCCAATGGCGGTCAGGGCATCGCGGACCTCTTCCAACTTGAATGGCTTGATTATCGCCATAACAATTTTCATGGGTTCATCCCCGCTTGGGCCCGATCCTGCGCTGGAGCGGGCGGTCTCGACTGGTTTCACTGCGGGAAGACACACTCGCCCACGCAGCCGAAAGGGGTAGAATCAAATGGCATGCCAGTTGGCGTTGGCGGCCGGAAAGATTTACGAATCAGTAACTTCCGTCCAACTGGCCGCTCAGGTGGGAACTGCGCCAAACGGTCGCGCCCAAAAACTAGCCAGTCGTGCCTAAAAATAGATCAGGCACTGGCTTCCGACATAATGGTGCCTAGCGCGACGGCAGGTCGCGGTATCGCAAGGTAGGATTACTGCAGCGCCTCGCCATGCTGGGTGATGTCGATCCCCTCCAGCTCCTGCTGGGTCGACAGCCGCAGCGGCACAATGAAGGCGACCACCTTGAGCAGGATGAACGTCGCCCCTCCCGACCACACCAGCGTCACCGCAACTCCATAGAGCTGCAGCAGGATCTGCTTCGGGTTGCCCTCGATCAGCCCGGCGGTGCCGCCGATCGCCGCGGTCGCAAAGACCCCGGTCAGCAAGGTTCCGATCAGGCCACCGATGCCGTGGACGCCAAATACGTCGAGCGAATTGTCGTAGCGGAAGCGTTGCTTCAACCGCGTGCAGGCCCAGAAGCAAACCGCTCCGGCCAGGCCGCCGATCACGAGACCATGCCATGGCGCGACGAAGCCCGAGGCCGGCGTGATGGTGCCAAGGCCTGCCACCGCACCCGAAATCATGCCGAGCACCGACGGCTTGCCGCGGCCCGACCATTCGAGCGCGGTCCAGGTCAGCGCGCCAGTGCACGCCGCCAGATGCGTCGCCACGATCGCGGTGACCGCGCGCGAGCCGGCACTCAGTGCGGAGCCGCCGTTGAAGCCGAACCAGCCGACCCACAACAGGCCGGTGCCGATCACCGCAAGCGACAGGTCGAACGGCGCAAGGTTCTCCTCGCCATAGCCACGGCGCTTGCCCATCACGATGGCGGCAACAAGCCCCGCGACGCCCGCGCTCAAATGCACGACGGTGCCTCCGGCGAAATCGAGCAGGCCGGCCTCGCCGAGAAATCCGCCGCCCCACACCCAGTGCGCCAGTGGTACATAGACGATGACGAACCAGCCGATCGAAAAAAACAGATAGGCCGAGAAGCGCATGCGATCGGCCACCGCACCCGCAACCAGCGCCACGGTGATGATCGCAAATGTCATCTGGTACAGCATGAACAGGGCTTCGGGGATCGTCTTTGCGCCAGCATTGACGGAGTCGGGCATCATGCCGATCAGCATCACGCGATCGAACGAACCGAGGAAGCGGCCGTCGCCGACGAAGGCGAGCGAATAGCCGAACGCCACCCACAGCACCGAGACGATCGCGACCGAGGCAAGGCTCTGCGCCATCGTGCCGAGCACATTCTTCTTGCGCACCATGCCCGCGTAGAACAGCGCGAGCCCGGGGACGCACATCATCAGCACGAGGCCGGTGGCGACGATCATCCAGGCGGTGTCCGCCGGATCGATCTTGCTGGCTTGAGCAAAGCTCGCGGTTGCCGGAAGAGCAGTAAATACAGCGGCACAGATGACTGTGCGCGCTCGAAGCCCCGTCATTTCAACTCCCCATTTCCGCGTCAGCGTCGCGCTTTGATCGAGCCCTCCCAGGCAGCATTGCCGTCCGGGTGAGGTTCTGCGGTCAGATGCGCACAGTCAGGCTTGCGGGAACGGTGAAGCCGAATGCGGTCCGAGCGCTAGAGCGCGTCGCTGTCGGTCTCCCCAGTTCGAATGCGCACCGCGCTGGTGATCGGCGAGACGAATACCTTGCCGTCGCCGATCTGGCCGGTCCGCGCGCTTGCCGTGATTGCCTCGACGGCCTTGTCGGCCAGCGAGGAGTCGACCGCCACTTCGACCCGCAGCTTCGGCAAGAAATTCACGACGTATTCCGCGCCGCGATAGATCTCGGTGTGGCCCTTTTGCCGGCCATAGCCCTTCACTTCAGTCACGGTCATGCCGTGTACGCCGATGCCGGTGAGGGCCTTGCGGACCTCGTCGAGCTTGAAAGGTTTGATGATGGCGACGATCAGCTTCATTTTGCCTTCCCCGCACCGGGACGGGCCCAGTGACATCGGTTGCTGCCGAGATTATCGGCATGTTGCACATTAGTTAAGCGACAACGACGCGGTTTTTCGGACCTGTCCGCAAAATTCAGGGCATCCCGAGTGGCTGTGAGCCTTCCGGCTCCGATTTTGGCTTGCTCCGGAGCCGGACCAAGCCCTCCTGCGCGACCGTTGCGACCAGCGTCCCATCGGGCCTGAAAACCAGTCCGCGGGCAAGTCCCCGGCTCGAATTCGCGTTTGGGCTCTCCTGGGAATAGAGCAGCCATTCGTCGGCGCGGAATGGGCGGTGAAACCACATCGCGTGGTCGAGGCTCGCCGCCATGATGTTGTCCTGGAAGAAGGTCTGGCCGTGCCGCGCAACCACCGTATCGAGCAGCGCCATGTCGGAGGCATAGGCCAGTGCGCAAAGATGGATCGCGGGATCGTCAGGCAGTTCGCCATTGGTGCGCATCCACATGTTGATGCGGCCGTCAGGAACTTTCTTGCCGAGATAACGCTCGAACTCGACGGGGCGCATTTCGACCGGTCGGCGCCGGTCGCTCTCATCGGTTTCGAAGAAACGGCGGACATAGCGCGGCGCTGACGCGATCAGCGGATTGGCGCGCATCTTCTCCGGCGAAAATTCTTCCGGCGGCGGCACCGTGGGCATCGCATCCTGGTGATCGAATGCACCGGGTTCGTCCTTGGTGAATGACACGATCATCGAGAAGATTGCGTTGCCGTGCTGGATCGCGGTGACCTCGCGCGTCGTGAAGCTGCGGCCGTCACGCAGGCGCGTGACCTGGTAGATAATCGGCACGCTCGGATCACCTGGCAGGATGAAATAGGCGTGCAGCGAATGCGGCAGCCGGCCCTCGACGGTGCGACAAGCCGCCACCATGGCCTGGCCGATCACCTGGCCGCCGAACACGCGCGGCCAGCGCGATGGCGGGCTCACACCCCGAAACAGGTTGAGCTCAATCACCTCCAGATCGAGCAGGGCGAGGAGGTCGATCGGTGCTTTGGTCATTGTGAGAAATCCGTATTTCGGCCGATATCGCGCAAGCTAACCGCGGTGGCAAGGTGGCAAGACACCGCCGGATGACATAAATTGAAGTCTACGGTTCATGGTGCGTGAGTAAGGCGAATGGCATCCGAGCGGGTCATCGTTATCGGCGGCGGCGGATTTGTCGGATTGACGCTGGCATTGGCGCTGCGCCGGGGCCTCGGCGAGGCAAACCGCTTCGTGGTCGCCGACCCCGCGCTTGCCAACAAGCCAAGCCGCGATCCGCGGGCGTCCGCCATCATCGCCGCCGGCAAGAACCTGTTCCAAGCACTCGGCGTCTGGACGTCGGTCGCGCCAAACGCGCAGCCGATCCTCGACATGATCGTCACCGACAGCCGGCTCGACGACGTCGTGCGCCCGACGTTTCTGACATTTGCCGGCAGCGTCGGTGCTGTGGCCCGGCCTGACCCCGACGGCGGAGCCAGCGCAGCCGTTCGCCCACATGGTCGAGAACCGGCACCTGATCGATGCGCTGGTCGAGCGCCTCAGCGAAGGCGGCATCGAGCTCAAAGCCTGCGCGGTGAGCGGCTTTAGCAATGGCGCCGAAGGCAATTTCGGTCGAGTTCTGCGACGGCACGACGATCACGGCCGATCTCCTTGTCGCCGCTGACGGCGCGAAATCGGCGCTGCGGGAGCGCGCCGGCATTCCGTTCTACGGTTGGGACTACGACCAGTCCGGCATCGTCGTCACCGTCGCGCACGAGCGCGACCACGGCGGCCGCGCCGAGGAACATTTCCTGCCGGCCGGTCCGTTCGCGATCCTGCCGCTGACCGGCAAGCGCGCGTCGCTGGTGTGGACCGAGCGGCGCAGCGAAGCGTCGCGCATCGTTGCGCTGCCGAACAACGAATTCCAGCTCGAGCTCGAAAAACGCTTTGGCCTGCATCTCGGCAACGTCGAGGCGCAGGGCGAAGCGCGCGCGTTTCCGCTCGGCTATTACGTCGCGCGCTCGTTCATCGGCGAGCGGCTCGCGCTGGTCGGCGACGCCGCGCATGTCATTCACCCGATCGCGGGCCAGGGCCTCAATCTCGGCCTGAAGGATGTTGCGGCGCTTGGCCGAGGTCATCGTCGACGCCGAACGGCTCGGGCTCGATCCCGGCGCCGCCGATGTGCTGGAAAAATATCAGCGCTGGCGGCGCTTCGACACCATGGCGATGGGGGTCGCGACCAACGGCCTCAACATGCTGTTCTCAAACCGCTCGACGGTGCTGAAGGCGGTGCGCGATCTCGGCCTCGGCCTGGTCGATCGCCTGCCGCCGCTGAAAGACGTGCTGATCAAGCAGGCCGCCGGGTTGACCGGCGAGGTGCCACGCCTGTTGCGCGGCGAGGCGCTGTAATTTCACGTCGTCATTGCGAGGAGGCCAACGGGTCCGGCCGAAGGCCGGCCCGATGACAGGCTCCGCCGACAAAGCAATCCAGTCCTCGGTTGTGGCTTCTGGATTGCTTCGCTCCGCTCGCAATGACCGAGTCAATCGATCTTGCGCGCTTCTTCCGGCAGCATGATCGGAATGCCGTCGCGGATCGGGTAGGCGAGCCGCGCCTTGCGCGAGATCAGCTCCTGCCGCGCGGCATCGTATTCCAGCGGCCCTTTGGTCAACGGGCAGACGAGAATTTCCAGCAGCTTTGGGTCGACGGTGGTTTCGGGGCGATCAGGCAAGCTCATATGGCGTCCGCGAAATCTTGTTTGGGGATAGCTAGCACGGCACGACGGCAAAAACCTACTGCAGCGGCGGCTCGCCGGACGTCTTTTTCTTGGCGAGTTCGATCTGCGTCATCGCCACCAGGATCTCCGCGCGGGTTTTCAGGTCGGGCGCTTCCAGCAGCGCCTGTTTCTCGGGCGCGCCGTAGGGCGACATCATTGCGAGCGCATTGACCAGGGCTTCATTGGGCGCCTTGTCGATCCCTTCCCAATCGACTCGCAAGTTGTTGGCTTTGAGAAAGTCCGCGAGGACGGCGAGCAGCGCGCGCCGGTCGACCTCGTCCTCGCCTTTACGCGCGGTGAAGTCGTCAATGAAAGTCGCGTAGTCCACGCGGCACTGGCGGTACGGCGTCGTCACGGAAAGCTCATCGAGCACCTTGAAGCGCGAGACGCCGGTCAGCTCCAGCAGGTAGCGGCCGTCGCCTGACTCGGCGAACTGGGTGATGCGGCCGACGCAGCCGACGTGGAACAGCGTCTGCCGATCGCGCCGCTCGATGTGGCTGATGTCGGGCTGGATCATGCCGATCAGGCGCTGGCCGGAGCGCAAGGCGTCGTCGACCATGGCGAGATAGCGCGGCTCGAAGATGTTGAGCGGCATCTGACCGCGTGGCAACAGCAGCGCGCCCGGCAATGGGAACACCGGGATCACGTCGGGCAGGTCGCCTGGCCCGCGATACGTCGCGTTTATCGGCATTCGCGTCCCCGCTTCACGCCGCGCTGTGGCACTTGGACATTATGACGACGCGACGCAGTCGTGGACGACGGCACGCGTCAATGCGTCACGAGAACAGGATCGATGACAGCCGCTTGCGGCCTTCCACCGTGGCTTCGTCAGTTGCACCCCATGCCTCGAAAAACTGCACGAGCTGCTTGCGCGCGCCATCGTCGTTCCATTTGCGATCGCGCTTCACGATCTCCAGCAAATGATTGGCCGCATTGAGGCGGTCGCCGGCGGCATTCAGCGCAAGCGCGAGATCGAACCGCGCCTGATGATCGAGCGGATTGGCGGCGACTTTCGCTTCGAGCTCGGCGGCCGGGCCGATCTTCTCGGCCTGCTCGGCAAGATCGATCGCCGCCTGCACGGCCTTCACCGCGGCTTCGTTGCGCTTGGCTTCCGGCACCAGCGCCAGCGTCTGCTTCGCCTGGTCGAGACTGCCGGCCTCGACATGGCAGCGCGCAAGGCCCGCGATCGCCACGACATTGGTCTGGTCGGCGCGCAGCACCTCGCCATAGATTGCGGCCGCCGTCGCGAGGTCGCCCTCGGCGATCGCAGCGTCGGCTTCTTTCAGGATCTCGGCGATGTCAGGGCTGCCGGTCATGCCCTTGGTGAGCTTGTCGATGAAACCGGTGACCTGGCTCTCAGGAATCGCGCCCATAAAGCCGTCGGCCGGGCGGCCGTTGACGAAGGCGATCACCGCCGGGATCGACTGGATGCCCATTTGCCCGGGGATCTGCGGATGCTCGTCGATGTTCATCTTGACGAGCTTGACCTTGCCCTTGGCGGCATGGACCGCCTTCTCGAGGATCGGGGTCAGCTGCTTGCACGGGCCGCACCACGGCGCCCAGAAGTCGATCAGCACCGGCTGGCGCTTGGACTCCTCGATCACGTCCTTGACGAAGGTTTGGGTCGTCGTCTCCTTGATGAGATCGGCCGGCGGCGCTGCAGCGCCGATGTTCTCAACGATTGTCACGCTGGTCCTCGCCTTGGGTCATTTTGAGCATGATCTAATCCGAAAACCGGTACCCACCCCCGATCGGGGCCGAGGGCAAGCTTTTCGGGATCATGCACTGGCTTGCTTTGGGCCCTGATACCACGGCCCGCGCCATAAATGGCTGTTTTCCGTCAAATTTCAATCGGTCATGGCGCCCGGTGCCATGCCCGCCGAGACCGCCAGAACCCTCGGCGGATGGTTTGTTGCGCCGAGAAACGCCGGCAAATCGTCCGCTCTGATCGAGGTCGTCATGGTGTTGGTGAGCGGGTGAAAATTCAGGGTCTTATGGCCCATCATGGCCTGGTCGAGGATCACGGCCACCCGGCCCGCGGTGTCGTTGATTGCGGCGAACGGGGTCACCGATCCCGGCGGAACACCAAGAACCTCTTCGAGAAGAGCAGCCGAGCCGAAAGACAGCCGCTTGCTGCCGATTTTGTGGTGCAGGCTCTTCAGATCGATCACCGCGTCCTCGTCCGCCACGACCAGCCACAGCGCATCGGCCTTGTCCTTGAGGAACAGGTTCTTGGTGTGCCCGCCGGGAATGGTTCCGCGCAGGCTTTGTGAATCGGCAACCGTGAACAGCGGCGGGTGGCTGACGGTCGCGTGCGCGATCCCGAGCTGGTCAAGAAGCGCAAACAATTCGGCTGGCGTGACGGGCATGCGGATGTCGGACGAACTCAAGAAGAGCTGGTCGGGAAGCGGGTGGCGAGAGGCTTTGTGATGCGCCAGCTTCGCGCATCAACCGATATCTTCATGGAGATTGAGCCATGGCGAAAGCCTATTACAGCACCGTGTTCGATGCGTCTGCGGCAGACGTTTGGCTGATCGTGCGCAACTTCAACAACTATCCGGTCTGGGTCGACGGCGCTGGCGAGAGCGAGATCGAGGACGGAAAATCCGGCGACACGGTCGGCGCAATCCGCAGCGTGCATTATCAGGGCCGCCACATCCGGCAACGGCTGCTGGCGCAATCCGACCCCGAGCGAACGCAAACCTACGAATTTGTCGGACCGGTCTATCGGCCGATCAGCGATTTTCAGGCGACAATCAGGATCACGCCGATCATCGAGAGGAACAGGAGCTTTGTTGAATGGTGGGCGACCTTCGATTGTGAGGCGTCGCTGCGCGACGAACAGACCACATCGCTGCAAACCGCCTTCGCAACCTGGCTCGGTTCGCTCCGTCGCGCGGTCGGCGGTTCCAAATCGGTCGAGATCACCGAAAATGACGCCGGTTAACATGCAAATACTTGCCGGAACGGCCAAAATCCGCTCGATGCGCGGTCCTATCGCCTGTTGCAATGCTGAAGGGCTTTTGGCATAGCAGGCGGACGGCGACCGCGCCCTAAGTGGTGGCCTGTTTACTCGGATGCGGGTGTAGCTCAGGGGTAGAGCACGACCTTGCCAAGGTCGGGGTCGAGGGTTCGAATCCCTTCGCCCGCTCCAGCCTTCGCTCGCTTCGCGAGCTTCGGCTCGGCGAGCCTATCGCGGCGAAGGCTGTCGTAACGTAGCCCGACAGGGCGAAGCCGGACTTAGCGCCACAAGCCAAGCTGTATTCTCGTTTCGCAAGCACGCGCTGGATTTTCCTAGAACGCCAGCAGTTATTCCCGTCGTTTCATTTCAAACAAAAGTGACGACGGCCTGAGCGGAAACGCGCAAGCCTCCTCCGATCCAACGACGCGAGCCGCGGCCGTCTTTCGTATCGCTTGCGCGCACCGAGTTGCGGATCGTCACGACGGCACGTTTGCGAACCTGCTGTCCATGACGGTCTCAGCTCGCTTCGATCAACGAGAACCACACCAACAAGCTTCCTGATAACTGAGGGACCGCGACGCGCGGCGTGACTGACGCCGCGCGAACGTAGAGCCGCGGCTTGAACCGGCATGAATGCTCCATCGCGCAATCGCTTCGAAATTCGCGAAGCCGTCGATACTGCGGCGAGGAATGAGGTCTATCGCTTCAGATATCGTATCTACGTCGAACAGATGGGCTTGCGCCAGAAATACGCCGATCACGCGCGCAAATTGGTCGTCGAACCGCTCGACGAAGCGGCGCGCATCTATGCCGCATATTTCGACGGCGGCATCGTTGGAACGATTCGCGGCAACCGCTTCAGCGATTTGCGCACCGCGTACTATCGCAAGCTCTACCGGATCGACGATCGGTTTCCGTATCGTCCGGACGAGATGTCGCTCACCACCAAGCTGATGTTCGACCCCGCCCTGCAACGCTCGTTGTACCCGATCAGGCTGATCGTGCACTATGCGCGGGATTTCAACGCACGCCGTCCCTGCAAGATCGATTTCGTCGACTGCAGGCGATGGCTGCTGCCGTTCTTCCTCAAGCTCGGCTATGTCGATTACCTCGGCTGGGTCTCTCACAACGAATATGGCAGCATCCGGCCGCTGTTTTGCCCGGCTGACCAGGTCTTGCGGTTGCAACGGCTGCGCAGTCCGCTCGCCGCCGTCGCCCGGGGCCTTTGCGACAACAACATGTTCGGCGGCGAGGATCTGATTCGAAGGCTTGAGCTGGTGGAAGGCGCGCTGCGCAACCGATCCGGCGTCTGCATTCAGAACGGCGCGCCAGGCCCGAATCATCGCCGGAAGATTGCGTCGCCATGCCGCCAAATTAGCCGGCTCTTGACATCACGACCGCTCTAAATAGCCGCCACGTACTTGCGATCTGCGCTGGGCACGTCACATTGTGTCGAACGCCCCCGGCAGAAGCAGGCTCAATATGAACGTCGCAGGCAAGACCGTTTTCATCACCGGCTCGACCGACGGCGTCGGCCGCTATGTCGCGCTTGAGCTGGCGAAACAAGGCGCAAACCTTTTGATCCACGGCCGCGACGCGGCGCGTGCGCAAGCGGTGGTCGACGAGATCAAGCGAGGCGGCAAGGGTAGTGCGAGATTTTACCAGGCGGATCTGTCGTCGCTGGCCGAGGTCCACAAGCTCGCCGACGCGGTGACCGCCGATCACAAGAAAATCGACATCTTCATCAGCAACGCCGGCATCGGCTCGCGCAACTATGGCCCGGAGCGCCGCGTCAGTGCCGACGGCCACGAGCTGCGCTTCGCGGTGAACTATCTCGCCGGCTTTCTGCTGGCTTATCGCCTGTTGCCGATCATCAAGGCGGCGTCGCCGTCGCGCATCGTCAATGTCGCGTCGCTCGGCCAGGCGCCGCTCGATTTCGATAACGTGATGCTGGAGCGCGAATATAACGGTGTGCGCGCCTACTCGCAGAGCAAGCTGTCGCAAATCATGTTCACGATCGATCTGGCGGAAGAGTTGAAAGGCAGCGGCGTCACCGTGAACTCGCTGCATCCGGCGACCTACATGAACACCACCATGGTGCGCGCCGGCGGCAATACGCCGATCTCGACCGTCGAAGAAGGTGGCGCCGCGATCCTGCATCTCGCCACGGGCGACGACATGGAGGGCCGCAGCGGCTTGTTTTTCAACGGCATGCACGAGCAGCGCGCCAATGCGCAAGCCTATGACGCGGCCGCGCGGAAGAAATTGCGTGCGTTGAGCTCTGAAGCTGACGGGGCTCGCGGCGTAGGCGGCGCTATTTCGATAGGGGACAAGAAAATGCTCACCGTGCATCACCTGAACAATTCGCGTTCGCAGCGCGTGCTGTGGCTGCTCGAAGAGCTCGGCGTGCCCTACGAGATCAAATATTATCAGCGTGGCGCCGATCTGCGTGCGCCGGCCGAACTGCGCGCGATCCATCCGCTGGGAAAATCGCCCGTCGTCACCGACAACGGCAATACGGTCGCGGAATCCGGCGCGATCATCGAATATATCGTCGGCACCTATGGCAACGGCCGGCTGATCCCGCCGGCGGGAACGCCGGAGCGGCTGCGCTATACCTACTGGCTGCACTATGCCGAGGGCTCGGCGATGTCGCCGTTGCTGCAGAAGCTGCTGTTCACGCTGCTGCCGCAGCGCTCACCGGCGATCATGCGGCCGGTCGTCAAGGGCGTCGCGGCGCAGGTCATCAAGACCGTCGTCGATCCCGCGCTCAAGCAGCACATGGCGTTCTGGGAAGGCGAGCTCGGCAAGAGCGAATGGTTCGCCGGCAAGGATTTTACCGCCGCCGACATCCAGATGAGCTTTCCACTGGAAGCCGCGGCGACACGCGCCGGGCTCGAGAACGGCCATCCAAAAGCGATGGCGTTTCTGGAGCGCATCCACGCGCGGCCCGCTTACAAGAAGGCGCTCGAGCGCGGCGGACCGTATGCGCTCGCCGGCGGGAAGGCGTGAAGAACGACGGACAGCGTCTCAGACAATGACTGTTCCCCTCCCCCTTGTGGGGAGGGGTTAGGGGTGGGGGTCCCTCGACTCGCAACCGCCCCCACCCGGCTTGCTTCGCAAGCCACCCTCCCCACAAGGGGGAGGGTAAGACAAAGATCTAAAACCCCGCCGCCAGCGCGCCGCGCGTGCGCTGATCGGCGGCGCCGGCAAAGCCATCGTCGGTCACCAGAATCGAATTCGCCGAGGTCTGCCCCACAGGCTCGATCACCTTGTCACCGCGTGCGCGCAAACCCTCGGCGACGTCGGCGGGAAAGCCGTGCTCGATCCGCACCTCGTCCGGGAGCCATTGGTGGTGCAGCCGTGGCTTTGCGACAGCCGCCGCGACGTTCATGCCGTGATCAACAACGTTGAGGATCACCTGCATGGTCGCGCTGATGATGTAGCTGCCGCCGGGCGAGCCGGTCACGAGCCACGGCTTGCCGTCTTTCAGCACGATCGTCGGCGTCATCGACGACAGCGGCCGTTTGTTCGGCCCGGGCAGGTTGGCCTCGAAGCCGACCAGGCCGTAGAAATTGGAGGCGCCGACCGCGGCGGTGAAATCATCAAGCGTGTTGTTGAGCAGCACGCCGGTGCCATCGGCGACGAGGCCGATGCCGTAGGGGAAGTTCAGGCTGTAGGTGTTGCTGACGGCGTTGCCCTGGTTGTCGATCACCGAGAAATGCGTGGTGTTCTGGCCCTCGCGCGGCAGCGCGGCGAGGGCTGCGACGTCGGCCGCCGGCGTCGCGTGCTTGAAGTCGATCGTCTTGGACAGCAGGTCGCCGTAGGTTTTCGACAACAGCCGTTGCAACGGCACCTCGACGGTCGCGGGGTCGCCGAGATAGCGGGCGCGGTCGGCATAGCCGCGCTTCATCGCCTCGACCAGGATATGTGAGGTGTCGACGCTGTCGGCGCCCATGCCCTTCAGGTCAAAATGCTCGAGCATGTTGAGCATCTCGATCAGCACGATACCGCCGGAGGAGGGCAGCGGCATCGAAACGATATCGTAGCCGCGATAGGTGCCGGTCACCGGTTCGCGGATGACGGGCTGATAGGCCTTGAGATCGTCAGATGTCATCAGCCCGCCGGCGTCCTTCACCGCGGCGGCGATTTTTTCCGCAATATCGCCCTCGTAGAACACGCGGGGCCCGCGCGCAGCGATCGCCTGCAATGTTGCGGCAAGATCGGTTTGCACCATCATCTCGCCGGCATGCAGCGGCGTGTCGTCGGGATGGAAGAAGATGTCGCCAGGATGGAAGAAGATCTTGTGCGACGACGGCCACGGCTCCATCAGCCGCTGTGCGATACCAAACGTATCGGCGACATCGTCCTCGACCGGCATGCCGTCGCGGGCCAGCTTGATCGCCGGCGCCAGCAGATCGCCGAGCGTGAATTTGCCGGAGCCATATTTCTCTAACGCCAGCGCGAGCCCCGCCACCGTGCCGGGCACGCCGATGCCGAGCCCGGTGAAGCGCGATTTGCGCGGGTCGGGCTTGCCGTCGGCGCCGAGGAACACATCGCGCGTGGTCGCGGCCGGCGCGGTCTCGCGATAATCGATCGCGACATTGCGGCCGTCGGCGAGATGCACGACCATGAATCCGCCGCCGCCGATATTTCCCGCGCGCGGGTAAGTGACGGCCATCGCGAAGCCGGTCGCCACCGCCGCATCCACGGCGTTGCCGCCATGGGCGAGCACGTCGGCGCCGATCTTTGCCGCGCGGCTCTCCTGCGCCACCACCATGCCTCCGGTTGCGATGACCGGGCGCACCTGCGCCAGTGGGATCGGTGTAAAATTGCCGCGCGTGTCCTGTGCGGACGACAGCGACGGGCTGAGGCAAACGAAGGCAAGCGCGACAACAACGCGAGACGCGCGCAACAAAAAGCCCGGCATGATCACCCCGACGTCACGATGACGAACAGGCGATCATATAATCAGAGAGCCGTCCACGCGAAGGGCTGGGGACGAAGAGAAAATTTAATGCCTGAATTGCCGCACGCCGGAGAACACCATGGCAATTCCGGCATCGTCGGCGGCCTTGATGACCTCATCATCGCGCATCGAGCCGCCGGGCTGGATCACCGCGGTGGCGCCGGCTTCGATGGTCGCCAGCAGGCCGTCTGCGAACGGGAAGAACGCATCGGAGGCGGCCACCGAGCCCCTGGTCATCGGCTCCTTCAGGCCGGCGGCTTCCGCTGCTTCCTTCGCCTTCCATGCGGCAATCCGCGCCGAATCGACCCGGCTCATCTGGCCCGCGCCGATGCCGACGGTGGCGCCGTCCTTCGCATAGACGATGGTGTTCGATTTCACGTGCTTGCAGACGCGGAATGCGAATCGGAGGTCGGCGAGTTCCTTCGCGGTCGGCTGTTTTTTCGTGACGACCTTGAGTTCGAGCTTGTCGGCGTTGGCGTCGTCGCGCGTCTGCACCAGCAAGCCACCGGCGACCGAGCGCACCGTCCACGGCCGCGCATACGGATCGGGCAGCCCGCCGGTCACCAGCAGCCGCGCCAGCCGGCGCTTGGTGATGATGTCGCGCGCCTCGTCGGTGGCCGCCGGCACCACGATGACGTCGGTGACGATCTTGACGATCTCCTCCGCTGTCGCCGCATCGAGCGTGCCGTTCAGCGCGATGATGCCGCCGAACCGGCTGACCGGATCGCAGGCGACCGCGCGAAGGTAAGCCTCCTGGAATGAGGTGCCCGTCGCGACGCCGCACGGATTGGCGTGCTTGATGATCGCGACCGCCGGCGATTTCTTCGGATCGAATTCGGCGACCAGCTCGAAAGCGGCATCGGCGTCGAGCAGGTTGATGTAGCTGAGCTCGCGGCCCTGCACCTGCTCCGCGGTGGCGACGCCGAAGCGCGGATTTTCTTCGGCATAGAATGCTGCAAGCTGGTGCGGGTTTTCGCCGTAACGCAGCGACTGCTTCAGCTTGCCGCCGAAGGTGCGATAGCTTGGCGCGTTGTCCTTGAGCTGATCGGAGAACCAGCCCGAGATCGCCGCATCGTAGGCGGCGGTGCGGCCATAGGCCTTGGCCGCAAGCTGCTTGCGAAAGGCGAGCGTGGTTGCGCCATCGTTGGCGGCGAGCTGCTCGGTCAGCGCCGCGTAGTCCGACGCATCGACGATCACGGCGACGTCGTGATGGTTCTTCGCTGCGGCGCGGATCATCGCCGGCCCGCCGATGTCGATGTTCTCGATGCAATCGTCGAAATCGGCGCCCTTCGCGACCGTCGCCTCGAACGGATAGAGGTTCGACGACCAGAAGATCGATCGGCGCGATGCCGTGCGCCTGCGCGGCCTTGGAGTGCTCGGCGTTGTCGCGGATCGCGAGCAGGCCGCCATGCACCTTCGGATGCAATGTCTTGACGCGGCCGTCCATCATTTCGGGGAAGCCGGTCAATTCGGAAACGTCGGTCACCTTCAGCCCGGCGTCGGCGATGGCCTTCGCCGTGCCGCCGGTCGAGACCAGCTCGATGCCGCGGCCGGCGAGCGTCTTGGCGAACTCGATCAGTCCGGTCTTGTCGGAAACGGAAATCAGTGCGCGGCGGATGCGGCGCAAATGGTCGGTCATGGTTTGGTCCAAAGCCAGCAGTTTCGCGCGCCGCGTAGCACTTTTTTTGCGGCGGTGAAACCACTTGGCCCCTGCCCACGACGCTTGGCCACAGGAACCGGTGGGCAGCGGCGAATTTCGTAGCCTGGGTTGAGCCGCCCGCTCAATCCCAGGCTACGCGGTGCGCAAAAGACGCCTCAGCCGAAGTTGGTCGGCTTGGCCTGCGGGCTCCAGCTCGCGTCGGGGCTGGCCGGCGTGCCGTTCGATGCTGGTGTGAGCGACTGGCCGATCGTCGTGCCGTTCATCAACCACTCGCCATCGCGCCATTGTCGTTGCGCCAGAGCACGTCTGAACTGCGGTCGCCGTTGAAATCGCCGATCTCGACGATATGCCAGGTGGCGTCGGGCGCGACGGTTGCGCCGCCGGCACGTGATGCTTCCGCTCGACATGATGGTGGCGCCGTTCATCAGCCACTCGGCTAGCGAGCCGTTGCTGTTGCGCCAGAGGATGTCGGCGTTGCCGTCGTTATTGAAGTCACCGACGCCGGCGACGCTCCACGACGCATCGGGCTTCGCGGCGACGCCGCCGGCCTTCAGGACCCCGCTCGACGTGATGGTTGAACCATTCATGGTCCAATCGGCCACCGTGCCGTCGGTGTTGCGCCAGAGCACGTCCTTGCGACCATCGCCATTGAAATCGCCGATACCCGCGATGCTCCATGATGCATCCGGCCTGGCCGCGATGCCGCCCGAAGTCACATCGGCGCTGCCGACTATCGTCGAGCCATTCATCTGCCACTCGCTGACTTCGCCTGACGTGTTGCGCCAGAGGATGTCGGCGTTGCCATCGCCGTCGAAGTCGCCGACACCGGCGACGCTCCAAGACGCATCGGGCTTCGCGGCGACGCCGCCAGCTTTCAGCACGCCGCTCGACGTGATGGTTGAGCCGTTCATGGTCCAGTCGGCCAGCGTGCCGTCGGTATTGCGCCAGAGCACGTCGGCATGGAGGTCGCCGTTGAAATCGGAGAGGCCGACGATGTTCCACGATGCGTCCGGCTTCGCCGCGGTGCCGCCGGAGGTCACAAAACCGCTCGACGCGATCGTGCCGCCGTTCATGGACCAGTCGGCCAGCGTGCCGTTGGTGTTGCGCCACAGGATGTCGCTCCTGAAGTCGCCGTTGAAGTCGTTCTGCGACAACGATGGCGAGAACACCGCCTCACTCGCAGCGACAGTCACGTCGGAAAACCCGAGCTTCTCGATGCTGTGCAGCGTATCGGTGCCGTCGGGCGAGCGCGCCCCCACCCGCAAGTCGACAACCCGCAGGTCGCCATTCGCCAGCCGACTGACGCGATAGTTCCTGCGGGCGCCGCTAAACGCGGCCGAGTTGGTGCCGTCGCCGCCGTCGAGCGTGTCATTCCCGTCATTGCCACTCAGCAAGTCGTTGCCGTCGCCGCCGGCAAGGACGTTGTCGCCGTCATCTCCAAACAGCGCATCGCTGAAGGCGCTGCCGGTGAGATTCGCGATGTTCCAAAGGAGGTCACCTTCGGCGTCGCCGCCGATTCCCCTTCCGGTCCCCAGATCAATCTGCACCGCCGCGCCTGAACTGGCATAGCTCGCAGTATCGTTGCCGCCGCCGCCGATGATCTCGTCGGCCCCGGCGCCGCCGGTGAGGATATTGTCGCCAGCGTCTCCGTTCAGCGTATCGGCAAAGGCGCTGCCGATCAGGTTCTCGATCCCCGACAGCGCATCGCCTTGCGCGTCGCCGCCGGCTCCGATCCCGTCAAACAGATTCATGGCCACGCGCTGGGCCGAATCCGCGTAACTCACGGTGTCGATGCCGTCGCCTCCAACTAGAATGTCCGCCCCCTGGCCACCGATCAGCGTGTCGTTGCCTTCGCGGCCGAACAGCAGAGTCCGCACCATCGCCGTCCGCGGAGCACATTGTCGCCAGCGTTGCCGAAAAGCGCGTCGTCAAAGGCGCTGCCGGTCATGTTCTCGATGTCAGTCAGGATGTCGCCCTGGGCATCTCCAAAGTTGGCCCCGCCCTCCAGATCGACGGACACGCTCGAAGCCGCGTTCCCGTAGCTCGCGGTGTCAGTGCCAGCACCTCCGAACAACTGGTCGGCGCCGGGACCACCGACCAGGACGTCATTGCCGGCACCGCCGATCAACTGGTCGGCGCCCGTGCCGCCCTCGAGGAGGTCGTCACCTGAGCCGCCGATGAACGTGTCGGCCCCGCCGAGACCAACCAGATGAGCCGGAGGCAGCGGGCCATTGGTCTCATCGAGCACGAGGTGGCGGAGCCGTTGCCGTCCAGGATCGAGATCTCGCACGTGTTGGCGACCGTGGCAACGCCGCCCTGAATGGCGACGTTGTTTTCATTGATGAGCAATTGTGCCCGCCGGGGTCGCGATCGATCTCGATCCCGGTACCGAGGTTGTCTCCTGTGACGAAGAGGAGTCCAGTGGCAGGATTGAAGGTGGCAGTGATAGCCATGGTGGTGATTCCTTTCAACATGTTGTGCCGAGCGTTGCGCTCCGGCGTGGATGTGTTTGGCGGGTATGCCGCCGGTGAATTGCAGGCGTGGTTCATCGTTGACGCGGGCCGCATGGTCCGCGCCTTGGGGTCGCTTGAAGTTCTCGGGTGTCAGGTCATCGATCGGGTTTGATCGGCCGATGGCCTTGTTTTATTCGCGCAAAACAATTGCGAACGTCACGGTCCGCGCGAATTCGAAGCTCTCTGCGAGCGAGGCCAACAGGGCTCCACTCGTCAGGATGGCGGACGACACGAGCCAAGCGATGATGGATCTGCGCATGTGTATCTCCATCACGCGGCCTGCATCCGCTGGCTGCGATGCCGCAGGCGCTTCCAGGCCGCAACGGAGAGGATCACGCCGCAACCGACGGCATTGAGCAGAAACATGAAAGCCATGGCGCGATCCGCCTTGTTCACGAAGGCGTAGGCCATCACTGACGTATGGGAGACAAGGAAAAGGCCCCAGGTCCCAAATGAAATGGCTTCCGCGCCGCTGCGGTCCCGGGCCGCCTTGGCGATCTGCGGGACGTAGGCAACAACGCGAAGGCTGTTGCAGGCCGTGAACGCGGCCAGTGTGACATCTGCGATCATCATCGCGGGCATCCTTGTTGTTGTGGCGGCTTGCGCGGCTCGGTCAGCCGCTCGCTGTCATCGGGCCGATGACAGTGCGCACTTCGTTGATCTTGTTCGCCGGAAATCCGCTCAACCGCGCGTGTTCGCGAACCGATGCCTCGCTGTCCGCGAGGTAGATGCAGAAGGTCTTGTCATTCGCGACGAATGACTCCAGCCACTGCGCCTTGCCGGCAAGCAGCGCCAGCGCGTTGTTGGAGGTCACGGCGGCCCGTTTGAGCTCGTCGCTCGTCAGGGTGCCGATTCCGGGCAGGTCGCGTTCGATTACATAGCGTTTCATAGCTTTCACTCCGTGTTGGTGCCGACGAAAAACCGGCGCGACCGCCAATCCAGATCGCGCAAGACAGCAAAACCGCTTGCGGCGATGTGGAAGGGCGATCACGCCGGTCCCTGACAGCGCGTATCTGCAGGCCTGCACTGGATGTGCAGCCTGTTGGCGCTTCTTCTATGGTCAGTCGGGCCGTCGGTCCTGAAGCTTCGCTTCAGGACCTATGAATTATTCCGGAGATTTCCCGGACACTGCCAAACCGGGGTGGAGGCCGACGTCAGTCCGGCAGGCCCGCGCGGCGCAGGCCTTCGATGTAAAGGTCGAGCATCCACGGGTGCCGCAGGCTGTTGCCCTCGCTCGAACGGCTCAGCGAGGAGTTGGGTTGCCGGGCGAGCAGCGTTGCGACAACCTCGTTCGCCTCGTCCAGCCGGCCGGCGTGCGCCAGCGACGCCGCCAAATAGCGCAGCGACGAGGTGTGCTCGGGATTTTTTGCCACGCCGCGTTTCGCCCATTCGGCCGCTTCGTCGAAATTTTTCAGATAGAAGTTGCCGATTGCGACGCCGGAGAAGTCCTGTGCGTCGCGGGCATTCAAAGGATCCAGAGCCAGCGACTCCTTGAATAGCGCGATCGCGTCCTCGAAGTACCCGCCAAAGACCAGCGCCCAGCCGCTTGCCGTACACACCGAACTCGCATGACGGTTCAGCTCGATCGCGCGATCAGCAAGTTCGACGGCCTCGTCGTGATTGCCGTTCCACGCCAGCATGTAGGCTGCGGCGGCCAGCACCTCGGCATCGTCGCGATCGCACGCGATCGCCTTGCGGGCAAACTTGACCACGTCGGGCGCGACGGCGTCACGATCACGATAGCCAAGGAAGAAGCAATTCGAGGTGCAGAGCGCCAGCATCGCCCAGGCCTGCGCATAGGCAGGGTCGGCTTCGACGGCCAACTGAAGCGACGCGATGGCCTGGTCAAGTCCCTGCTGTGTTCGCGTCGCCGCGGGCGGGCGCGCGCGCAGATAGTGGTCATACGCGTCGAGCGTCGCGGTGCCCTTGTGCGCGGCGCGCGCGATCTCGGCCGCAAGGACCCTCGGCTCGATCGCGGCCGCCACGCTGCGCGTGATACGATCCTGCAGGTCGAACACCTCCTGCGTTTCGCCGTCATAATGGTCAGCCCAGAGATGAGCCGCGGTATCGGCGTCGATCAGCTGGCCGGTGATGCGAAGCCGATCGCCGGCTTTTCTGACCGACCCTTCGAGCACATAGCGGACACCCAGTTCGCGCGCGACCTCCCTGACGTCCACGGCGCGACCCTTGTAGACGAAGCTCGAATTGCGCGCGATGACGCGCAGCCGCCGAAACCGCGACAGCGCCGTGATGAGATCCTCGACAATGCCGTCGGCGAAGTAATCCTGCTCCGGATCGCCGCTCATGTTGACGAATGGCAGCACCGCGATGAATGCGCGGTCGACAGCGGGCGAACTGGTCGCCGGTTCGCGTGCCGGTGCAGCCTCGCCAGGGTCGTCGACGGCCGTCACCGACGTCTCGAACAGATAGCCGCGGCGCGGCGCTGTTTTCACGATCCGCTGTCTCTTGTCGTCGAGAGCCTGCCGAACCTCGCTGACACAGTGTGTCAACGACTTGTCGGTGACGGTTATCCCGGGCCAGACCGCCTTCATCACCTCGTCCTTGGTGACGACGCGACCGGCGTTCTCGACGAGATATCGCAGCACTTCGAAGGCTTTTGGGCGAAGCGAAACCTCGCCCGACGGTCCGCGGAGCGAAAGCCGCGCCAGATCGAGCGTAAAGCCTTCAAACTGGAAGGACTGCTGCGTCATTTTCTCAGCTTCGGCCCCGGCACAGACGGGCGTCTATTCGCAACTTTCCGGCAAATGTCAGCCCGGTTTCACGGGACTGTCAGGACGGGCCGGCGTCCCCATGGTCCATTTGGCGACTGTCGTTTCGCCCAACGGTCCTCTTTTCTTTGATGCAGGTGGTAAAAATGCGCAAGTACGTGATCGAAAGAGAAATTCCCAAGGTCGGCGGTTTTGCGCCCGAAGCGCTGCGCGACGCCGCCCAGGCGTCCAATGCAGCACTCGCCGCACTTGTACCGGACATCCAGTGGATCGAGTCCTACGTAGCCGACGACAAGACGTTTTGCATCTATCTGGCGAAGGATGAAGCAGTCATCCGCCGTCATGCCGAAATCAGCGGATTCCCGGCCTCGAAGATAACGGCCGTGGGGCTGGTTATCGATCCGACGACCGCGTCTCGATAGGCAGCCACGATCGAAAGGAAGTTTTCCAATGCAGGAATTTCATGAAGGTGGGTGCTTGTGCGGCGATGTCCGTTACAAAGTCGCGGCAGCGCCGCTGCGGGTGATGGTCTGCCACTGCAGCTTCTGTCAGCGGTTCACGGGATCCGCATTTCTGGTCGAGCCGATCTTCAAAAAAGAGCAAGTGACCCTGACCGGAGTTGCACCGAAGACCCACGATCATCGCTCGGACGGCAGCCACAAGCGCGTCACGCTGAACTTCTGTGGCCGGTGCGGAACGACCCTCTACCTCGACTTCGAGCGGTTTCCCGGCTTCTTCGGCGTGTGCGCAGGCACCTTCGACGATCCGAATTGGTTTGATCGGGGCCCTGGGGCGTGTTGCCACCTCTTCACGCGATCGGCACAGAAGGGTGTTGTCCTTCCGGCTGGGCTGGAGCTGTACGACGAGCACGCGCTTCAGCTTGATGGATCGCCCAACAAGCCCACCGTACTCGCTGTCGCCCGCATGGTGACGCGGGCGGAATAGCGTCTGCCCGTTCAAACCGCCTGATGCGCCCCGCCCAACGCTGGCGGCGATGCCGGGACCGTCCGTTACAGCGGCAGCTCCGGCTCGCGCCGTGCGTTGCGCCGCGGCGACGTCACGGCGGGCGAGGTCGCCGATCGCGCAATACTCCAGCGCACCCGCGGGGCCTCTCGCGCACGCTCCCGGATCACCACCTGCACGGTGCGGCGTGGTCCGTCGGAGCCGGCCAGGAACACGCTGTCCTCGAGCTCGACGGCATCATCGAGTGCCTCGAACATCCAGACGTCGCGATTCGGCAGCACCAGCATTACCGCGCGGCCGTCGGCGAGCCGGCTTGCCTTGATGTTCGGATGCAGGTGGAAGCGCACCGCAAAATCGTCGTCGCCGCGCACGTCGCCGCGGGAGACAGGCTCCAGCGCATCCTCGCCGTCGATGCGCGTGCCGTCCCCCGCCATCAGGATCGAACGGCGATGGATCAGCCCGAAATTCCTCGCATAGCCATTGTGCGAGGCGGTGATCATGATGCCGTCGGCGGTGGTCTCGCGATACACCTCGACCTGGGTCGGGCCGGCGATGATCGGCGCGCCTTGCAGGAAGCGCTTCATCGCCGTCAGCGCCACGAACTCGCACGACGAGGTCTCGCGATAGACGAGATCGGTATGCGCCGCGGTTTCCCGCGCAAAGGCGCGCCAGTTGTCGCGTCCGGTGGCCGGCATGCCGCAATTGGTGATGATGCGCGAGGGGCCGACCGACAGTTCGAACGACAGGCAGCCGGCATGCGCATCCTGGCTGACATTGGGCGGCGGCGGCTTGCCGGTGTCCATGATGATGGTGGTGATGCCGCCGTCGAGACGCTGAAAACCCGTGTGCGGCATGCTCGACAGGGGTACGCCGCGCGCATCGTCATAGGCGAGCAGCGTCGCCAGCGAATCCGACGATGTCGCGCTCATGCCGTTGAACAGCGCAAAGTTGCCGTCGCCGTGGCGGAAGAAGCGCAGCATCGGCATGATGCGGTCGATCGCGTTGAGCAGAGCCGGCGGCGGCGCGATGTTGCGCGCGGCAAAGGTCTGCCGCAGCGGCAACAGGTCGAGCATGATGTCGATCAGTGCCTGCGGATTGCGCGAGATGTGGCCGCCATCGGGCAGGATCTGGCGCAGCAATTCGTCGGAGAGGTGCTTCGTCGCGGCTTTGACATGGCGTGCCTGGTGGGCGAGACAGAGTGCGGCGTAACACAGCGCGATCTGGACCAGCAGGCGCGGCACGCCGTCGGGAACGCTCAAGCGCGTATAGCGCAGGTAGCGGATCTCGCGGGCGAGGCTTCGCATCAAGCGGCGATAGAACCGGCCGTCGGCATCGGCGAGCACGAGCGGTGCCTGCGACAGGAACGAGATGATGCGGCGGGCCATCACGTCGGGGCGCGATGCTATCTTGCTCGACTGCGCTTGCGCCGACAGCCACTCGTCGACCAGCGACTGCGCGTTGGCGCGGGTGATCGCCGAATCAGCAGCGCGCAGGTGGCGGAGCCAGCCAAAGCCGAGCAGGGCGACCTGCCAGTCGTCCGATGGCGGCTCCATGCCGAAGATCGAGCGGCCGTGGGCGGTGATGATCTTGCCGGCGAACACGAAGCGACCGGCATAGATTTCCGCAGCCCGCGTCGCATCGGCGGTCCGCAGCTCCTGCGGCGCGATGGTGAGCTGGTCGGTTCGGCCCGGCCACGCCTTCCACAGGGTGAGCCAGGCCCAGCTCAAACGCGCCACGAAGCCCCGGCTCGCGCGCAGGACCAGCAGCGTCAGGATGCGTCTGGTGTTGGCGACCGACAGGCTTGCCATCTGGGAATTAAGGGTCTCCGCGAGGCACTTAAGGCGATTTGCTTTACAGGGAGGTCTGCACCATAGCCGAGCCTCGTCGCCCGGCCAAATCGCCGAGCGGCTGCGAATTGCTGACAACTCAGGGCTTTACTAGCCGCGCGGCATAGAAGCCGTCCAATCCGGCGAGCCTCGGATCGGCGGCTGGGAGGTGGCAGGGTAGGGTCCGGAGATCGCCTGCCGGCGAGATCAGCTCCTTGAGACCCCCGACTTCGCCGGCCTGGACCGGCACTCGGCGCAGGGCGCGCTCGCTCGACAGCAGTTCCTCAATCGGCTGCTCGCTCTCCTCCGGTTCGAGCGAACACGTGCAGTAAAGCAGTGTTCCCCCCGGCTCGAGCAGGGCGATGGCCCGGCGCAGCAACTTGCGCTGAGCGGCAGCGAGCGTCGTAACGTCGGCTTCGGATTTCAGCCAGGCAATGTCGGGATGGCGGCGGATGGTGCCTGTCGCGGTACAGGGCGCGTCGACCAGCACGCCGTTGAAGCGCGTGTTGCTGTCCTCGGACCAGCTGTTGGCGTCGGCAACCACTACCTCGGCGGTCAGGCCAAGCCGCGCGAGGTTATCGCGCAGCCGCGCCGCACGCGCCGGCGATCGATCGATCGCGGTGACCTCGGCGCCGGCAAGTGCGAGCTGCGCCGTCTTGCCGCCGGGGGCCGCGCACAGGTCGACGATTTTTTTGCCCCTGACGTCGCCGAACAATCGCGCCGGCAGTGCCGCGGCGGCGTCCTGGACCCACCATTGGCCCTCGTTGAAGCCGGGCAGCAGCGCGACCGGTCCGTGCAACATGGTGCGCACGCTGCCGGTCGGCAACACCTCGCCATGCAGCCGCGCTGCCCAATCCGTCGCGTCGCCCTTCACGGTGATGTCGAGCGCGGGCTCATGCGCCAGCGCTACGGCGATTTGTCTGGCGACGCTCTCGCCATAGTTGGCGACCCAGCGCTTCATCAGCCACGCCGGGATGTCCGGCGTCTGCGTGGCGAGCTCGGCAAGCAGCGGCGCGCCCTCGCGCGTACAGCGGCGCAACACTGCGTTGACGAGGCCGGCATATTTTGCGCCGCGCCGGTCGCTCTGCACCAGCCGCACCGACAGGTCGACGGCAGCGTGATCGGGTACATCCATCCACAGAATTTGCGCGGCCCCAATCAACAGCGCGGTCTCGGTGCGCTGCGAGTCGTGCGGCACGCCGCGTTCCAGCATGCGATTGAGCAGCGCGCGCAGCGTGCCGAGCCGGCGCAGCACGGTCGCCACGAGCCGACGTGTCAGCGCGCGGTCGCGATCGCTCAGCGTCTTGAAGCCCTGATGCACCTCGAGCTGTTCATCGAGCGGCCGGCGGCGCGACAGCACGCCGTCGATCATCTCGGCGGCGATGCGCCGCGTGGCGAGCCCTTGAATATCCGGGCGAGAGGCAAACCGGGAAGCAGGCATCAGCTCATGCGCCAGGAAGTGGATAAAGCCGGCGCAACGCTGCACGAATGCCGGACAAACCATTCTACAACTGATTTGGCCGAATTTAAGAATTGTAATCGCGTTGCGCCATGATGACGCCGCTCAAAACACGTTGATGTGCAGTGTTTTGGACGCGCGGATGCCTTGGACGTGCAGTGTTTTGCATTTCAGAACGGCGCGGCTTGCACAGCGCCTTTAGCTGCGTCGTGTGCTAACATGAATCGATGTGATCGCGAGATCAAACTTTGAGCGACAAGACCGACCCTTCCTCGTCTCAGGTGACGCCGCCCGCTGCCGGTGCGTCGGCGCGAAAGCCGTTGTCACCGGCGGCGCAACGTGCACTGGCCGAAGCCGCGGCCCGCCGCGCCGAAGCTGATCGGCTCGCGGCTGAAGCGCAAAAGAACCGTCCGAGTGAACACAACGGTCCAAAAGGACCGGAACCCACGCGTTATGGCGATTGGGAGAACAAGGGCATCGCCTCGGATTTTTGAGGCGAGAATTCCTCAGTCGTTCTGCCCCGCTTGAAGCGGCATCCAGTAACCACAGACGTCAGTTTGCGTTCACCAGCCAGCGAACCGGGTTACGGGATCGCCGGGCAAGCCGGGCGATGACGGACGCAAAATGATTCCCCGCTTGCGCGAATCGGTTTGACGCCGTCGAAATTGCCCGATGGGCTTGTTTCACCCGCGGATCGATACGCCGCCGCTGACTCGCAACGGCCGCCGTGCGCGGATCGGCCCGGTGCTGCCATGGGTGTTCATCATCGGCGTCGCCATCGGCACGATCGCAGGCAACCGCTACTGGCGCAGCTGGATCCCGCATCTGCCGCCGATTCATGCGCCATACAGGCCATCCGGCAGCGACGCGCAGTGGCGCAACGCGGGCAATCCAGACACTCCTCGCCCAGTAGCCGTATTGCGCACCATCGACGGCGACACTTTTGAGGCGCGCGTGGCGCTATCGTCAGGCACAACGATTGTCACCCGAGTGCGACTGCGCGGCATCGACGCGCCCGAGCTGCACGCGCGCTGCGCCGACGAGTTCCGCCGCGCCGAAGCCGCGGCCGACGCGCTCGACAGGCTGCTCAATGAGGGCGGCGTCACGATCGCGAATATCGGTCCGGACAAATATCCCGGACGCATCGATGCCGACGTCGCAACCAGCCGAACGCCAAATGTTTCGGCGGCCCTGCTCGCGGGCGGCTACGCACGTGCCTACGACGGCGGCCACCGCGAGAGCTGGTGCAATTAATCTTCGTCATTGCGAGCGAAGCAAAGCAATCCAGGGGCGACAACAAAGTACTGGATTGCTTCGGCGCAAAGGCGCCTCGCAATGACGGGTTTAGCGCGCCGTCACGACGACCGGCGTACCGACCGCCACGCGCTGATACAGGTCCAGGATATCCTGATTGTACATCCGGATGCAGCCGTAGGAGACGAAGCCGCCGATCGAACCCGGCATGTTGGTGCCGTGGATCGCGTATTCGGTGCCGGCCAGCGTCATGGCTGCGACACCCATGGGGTTGTGCGGCGAGCCGCCGGCGATTACCGCGGGCAGCGAAGGCTTGTCGCGCCTGATCTCCGCGGGCGGCGACCAGGCCGGGCTCAAATACTTGCCGTCGATCTGCGATACGCCGGCCCACTGCTTGCCGGCACGGCCGACGCCGACCGGATAGCGCACCGCGTAGCCGTTGCCGGCCACGAGGTAGAGTTTGCGCTCCGAGGTGTGCACCACGATGGTGCCGGGCGCGTAGTTCTGCGCGAAGGCGACCATGTCAGGATTGGCATGGGCGACATCGGCAGACCCGAACAGGCCTGCCGCGGCGAGGGCGAGGGCGGCAACGCGACGATACATTCTCGTACTCCAACGCAAACACAACGCGGCGCCATCGTTTCGGATCGATGGCGGTACTCTTCGCGTTCAGAGAAATGAAAGCATGCCGCTTACCAAAGCGTTCACCATGGCCGCGCCGCGGCCGCGATCGGCGTCGTCACGCCGTACAAGCTTTGGTTAGGGTAAACGAGTTGGTAATGCCGGCGGGGGCCTCATCCTTCGAGACGCGCTTCTGACGAAGCGCTCCTCAGGATGAGGCAGTCAGATCTTCATGATGAGGAGCCCGGCTTAGCCGAGCAGCGACGGCGGGCGTCTCGAACCATGAGGCCACGCTCAGCCCGACACGCCCTTCTTGTTCTGCCGGTTGCCGATGAGGTCGTCGACCACCGCGGGATCGGCGAGTGTCGAGGTGTCGCCGAGCGCGCCGAAATCGTCCTCGGCGATCTTGCGCAGGATACGCCGCATGATCTTGCCCGAACGCGTCTTCGGCAGGCTGGGCGCGAACTGGATCAGGTCGGGCGAGGCGATCGGCCCGATCTCCTGCCGCACCCAGGCGACAAGCTCCTTGCGCAACGCTTCGCTCGGCTGCTCGCCGGACATCAGCGTGACATAGGCGTAAATGCCCTGGCCCTTGATGTCGTGCGGGTAGCCGACGACGGCGGCCTCCGACACCTTGGCGTGTGCGACCAGTGCGCTCTCGACTTCCGCGGTGCCCATGCGGTGGCCGGAGACGTTGATCACGTCGTCGACCCGGCCGGTGATCCAGTAATAGCCGTCGGCATCGCGCCGGCAGCCGTCGCCGGTAAAATATTTGCCCTTGTAGGTCGAGAAGTAGGTCTGCACGAAGCGCTCGTGATCGCCGAACACCGTGCGCATCTGGCCGGGCCATGAGCGCACGATGCAGAGATTGCCGGCGGCCTCGCCCTCGAGAGTCTTGCCGTCGGCGTCAACGATCTCGGGCACGACACCGAAGAACGGCCGCGTCGCCGAGCCCGGCTTGAGCTTGGTCGCGCCGGGCAGCGGTGTGATCAGAATGCCGCCGGTCTCGGTCTGCCACCAGGTGTCGACGATCGGGCAGCGATTGTCGCCGACCACGCGGTAATACCACTCCCAGGCTTCCGGGTTGATCGGCTCGCCGACCGAACCGAGCAGCCGCAAGGATGCGCGCGAGGTCTTTTTCACCGGCGCGTCGCCGGACTGCATCAGCGCGCGGATCGCGGTCGGCGCGGTATAGAAGATGTTGACCTTGTGCTTGTCGACGACGTTCCAGAACCGCGAATTGTCGGGATAGTTCGGCACGCCTTCGAACATCAGCGTGGTCGCGCCGTTCGCGAGCGGCCCATAGACGATGTAGCTGTGGCCGGTGACCCAGCCGACGTCGGCGGTGCACCAGTAGATGTCGCCGTCGTGATAGTCGAACACGTAGTGATGCGTCATCGACGCGAACACGAGGTAGCCGCCCGAGGTGTGCAGCACGCCCTTCGGCTTGCCGGTCGAGCCCGAGGTGTAGAGGATGAACAGCGGGTCCTCCGCATGCATCGGCTCGCACGGGCACTCCTTGTCCACCATCGCCGCCGCCTCGTGATAGTAGACGTCGCGCGACGGCTGCATGTCGACCGCGCCGCCGGTGCGCTTGACCACGATGACGTGGTCGACGCCGCCGCATTTGGCGATCGCCGCGTCGACATTGGCCTTCAGCGGAACTTTTCGTCCGCCGCGCAAACCTTCGTCGGCGGTGATCACGACCTTCGATGCGCAATCCTCGATGCGGTTGGCGAGCGAGTCCGGCGAGAAGCCGGCGAACACCACCGAGTGAACGGCGCCGATCCGCGCGCAGGCCAGCATCGCGTAGGCGGCTTCCGGGATCATCGGCAGGTAGATCGTGACGCGGTCGCCCTTCTTGACGTTCCGCAGGCGCAGGATGTTCGCCATCTTGCAGACTTCGTCGTGCAGCTCGCGATAGGTGATTTTCGCGCGAGTTCTTCGGGTCGTCGCCCTCCCAGATGATCGCGGTCTGGTCGGCGCGTTTCTCGAGATGGCGGTCGATGCAGTTGTAGGCGACGTTCAGGACGCCATCCTCGTACCACTTGATCGAGACGTTGCCCGGCCCAAAAGTCCAGTTGCCGACCTTGGTGTACGGCTTGGTCCAGGTCAGGCGGCGGCCCTGCTCGCCCCAAAACCCGTCGGGATCCTTGACCGAGCGCTCATACAAGGCGCGGTACTTCGTGTCGTCGACATAGGCCCGCTTGGTCCAGTCGGACGGGACGTCATAAATTTTCTCGGACATGGCTCCCTCCACGCAACTTTCGATGTCACCGCAGCGCCGCGGCGCGCGTGTTGATCTCGCGCAAAGCGTTTGGCCGGCATTATGCGCCGCGGCGCGGGCTGCGCGACAAGCCAGGTCCGCCTAGCACTTTGGCAGGTCTGGCAGTGCCCGGCGGCACGGCTTCGCGCTATAGTAGAAGCGCTGATTCCGGAGGACCGTTCATGCGCTTCGCTGAACATTGTCGTTGCACTGGCTTGCGCTTGCTTGCTGATCGTCGCACCGTCGCGCGCCGAGTCGCCGTCGCCTGAAACGC
This sequence comes from uncultured Alphaproteobacteria bacterium, assembly GCA_963763485.1. Classification (GTDB taxonomy): domain Bacteria; phylum Pseudomonadota; class Alphaproteobacteria; order Rhizobiales; family Xanthobacteraceae; genus CAWCKS01. The sequence continues at coordinate 935,276 of CAVXOW010000008.1, forward strand.
TGGCGGCCGCGCGCGAGCTGGTCGCGACCATCAAGGCCACCGATAACTTCAAGGCGATCCTGCCGACGATGATGCAGACCATGAAGCCGGCGATCGTTCAGGGCCGGCCGGCCGTCGAAAAGGATTACGATGCCATCGTGCCAAGGATGATCGAACTGGCGACCTCACGTCTGTCTGAACGTGGCGGAGCTCATTGCGCAGGTCTATGCCCGAAACTTCACCGTCGAACGAGTTGCACGAACTCAGGCCTTCTATCTCACGCCGACAGGACAAAAGCTGGTGCAGAGTATGCCGGTCATCACCCAGCAGAGCATGGTGATCGGACAACAATGGGGCAAGGGCTCGCTGCCGATTTGCGCGCGCGCATCACCGACGAGCTGCGCAAGCGCGGCCACGATATCTAGCGCTGGCGCGCCGCTCAGCCGCCAAAGCCGCCGACAATGGCGCCGATGATCAACAGCACCCCGAGCCAGTGCGCGGAGTCGATCACGGTGAGCATCAGTTTGCGGCCCGGATAGGCATTGTTGACGGCGACTGTCGTCAGGACGAAGCCGAACCAGATGATCAGCCCGGAAATAACGCCGCCACGCGCCGAGAAGTTTCCGGTGTGAAACAACACGCCGTACATCGTCCAGGCCATGATGATTTCGGCGACGAACGACAGCACGAACGGAAACGCCTTCTCGAGCGGCGCTCTTTTCCGCGCATTGGCGGCCTGCATCTCCGCCATGGTGCGGCCCTGCGCGGCGAGCCAGAATTTCCCAAGCGGCATGTAGTAGGCAGCCCCGAACACCCAGGCGGCGATCGCGGCGCCGAGGATCGCGAAGAAGTTGCCCGTCGACAGCATCATGACCGTTTCCCCAATGGTTTGTTTGGCCGCGACTATGCCACTCGCGCGCGAAGGAACAAAGACCGGTCGCGATGTTATGCGGCGGTGATGGTCCAGACCGACGTGCGCTTGATCTCGGCGTCCTCGAGCTCGCGCGTGACAGGCACGCGATAACAGGCAAGCTGCGTCAGCTTGTCCTTCGGCAGGTAGCTGCGGCCGGGATCGCCGATCAGGATCGTCGCGCCGCCGCGCGCCTGATCTGCGAGGAAAGCCAACGCCAGCTCGGCGGTGTCGCGTTCATAGAAGATATCGCCCGCGAGCACGGCGTCCCATTGTGCGTCGCTCGCGCCGCGCAGAAGATCGTCGGCGCAGACCGTAAGCGTCACCGCATTCTCGGCTGCATTGATCTGGGCGGCAACGCCCGCGAAGCGGTCGATGTCGGCCGAGGTCACCTCGCTTGCACCGGCTTTGATGGCAGCGATGCCGACGAGGCCCGAACCGGACGCGAGGTCGAGCACGCGCTTGCCCTGCACCAGCTCGGCATGATCCAGCACATAGCGCGCCAGCGCCTGTCCGCCGGCCCAGGCGAACGCCCAGAACGGTGGCGGCAGGCCGGCTTCGTCAAGCTCTTCTTCGGTCTTCTGCCAGAGTGGCACCGCTTCGTCGGCAACGAAAATCGAAATCTCGGGCACCAGGGGCACCGGCCGCAGCCGCGTGTTGGCGCGAATGAATTTTTCGGGATCTGCGATGGCGGGTTTGGTGGTGAGCACTTCAGACGATCACAATCTATCTCCTCATGGTGAGGAGGCGCAAAGCGCCGTCTCGAACCATGAGGCCACCGCGCGCCGGGCTTGCCCGGTTCGCGCATTGAAATGCAGGGGCCTCATCCTTCGAGACGCGTTGCTCCGCAACGCTCCTCAGGATGAGGGGTGAGGTCGTGCCGATCGCTAAATCCCGCCCATCTTGCTGACGAGTTTCCATTCATCCGCCGTCACCGGCTGCACCGACAGCCGCGACCACTTGATCAGCGCCATGCCGGCGAGCTTCTTGTCGGCTTTCACGGCAGCCAGCGTGACCGGCGTCTTCAGCGGCTTGTCGGCCTTGAGATCGACGCAGACGAACGCGCCGCTCTTGTCGGTCGGATCGGGATAATGTTCGCGAATCACTTCGGCGATGCCGACGATCTCCTTGCCCTCGCCGGAGTGATAGAAGAACGCCTTGTCGCCCTTCTTCATCTTCATCAGGTTTTGCTTTGCGGTGTGGTTGCGCACGCCGGTCCACGGCGTGCCCTTCGCGCCGGCCTCGACCTGCTGATCCCACGACCATGAGCCGGGTTCGGATTTCACGAGCCAGTAGTTCATGAGGTCACCGCCTGATTGTTGCGCCACCAAGCTAACAAGACGCGGCGCCTGCCGACAAGCTCACGTTTCCGCCCGCAACGGCCGCGTCAAGAGCGACTCGATCGCTTCATCGAGCGTGATCTTGCCTGACAGGACCGCGGTGACCGCGGTGGCGATCGGCATCTCGACATTGTTGGCGCGTGCCATCTCGACCAGCACCGGCGCGGTGAAGACACCTTCGGCAAGCTTGCCGCGCGCTGCGTTCGCCACCGCTTCGCCACGACCCAGCGCCGTTCCAAATGCGAAATTGCGTGACTGTGCGCTCGAACAGCTCAGGATCAGATCGCCGAGGCCTGACAGGCCCATCAATGTTTCCGGCCGGGCGCCCAGCGCGCGGCCGAAGCGCGACAGTTCGGCGAAGCCGCGCGTCGTCAGCGCTGCTGCGGCACTATCGCCAAGGCCCTTGCCGGCAACGATGCCGGCCGCGATCGCAAGCACGTTCTTGGCGGCGCCGCCGATCTCGACGCCCTTCACGTCGTCGGTGTGATAGGGCCGAAACGTCGCCGCTCGCAAGCTCTGCGCAAGCTGCGCTGCCTCGCTCTCGTCGCGCGAAGCGATGGTCACCGCCGTCGGCAGCCCGCGCGCGACGTCATCGGCAAAACTCGGCCCGGACAGGATCGCCGGCCGTGCCCTCGGCGCAACCTCGGCGATGACCTCGGTCATGAATTTTTGCGTGCCGTGCTCGATGCCTTTTGCGCAGGCGACCAGCGGCACGCCGGCGGCCACGTGCGGCGCAAGCGCCGACACAGCCACGCGCAGGCTTTGCGCCGGCGTTGCGATCAGCACGATCGCGGCATTCCCGGCCAGCGCGATGTCCGATGTGACTGTGACCGTGTCATCGAGGCGAACGCCGGCGAGCCTTGGGTTGATGCGCTTGCGTGCGATCTCGGCGGCGTTGGCGCCATCACGCGCGATCAGCGTCACGGGCCGTTGCGCGCTGGCCAAAACCTTGGCGAGCGCGGTGCCCCAGGCGCCGGCTCCGACAATCGCGATGGTCATTTGCTGCGTCACATCAGGCTCAGAAATTTGCGCGCGTGTTGGCGAATTTGTCCGGCACGGCTGCGGCCTCATCAAGGCGCCAGCGCGCGCGGGGCGGGGTGTCGAGCGTATCGTCGAGCCCAAGTGCCAGCCGCTCGGCGCCGGCCCATGCGATCATCGCGCCATTGTCGGTGCAGAGATTCGGCGGCGGCAGCAGCAGGGGAATGCCGGCACCGGTGGCGACGCCTTCCAGCGCGGCGCGGAGCGCGGCGTTGGCCGCGACGCCGCCGGCGGCGACCAGCGCGGTCGGCGCGGTGCCGATCGTGTTGGCCAAACAATCGCAATCCGCTTTTCAGCCGGTCTATCGTGGAGTCGATCACCGCTGCCTGGAAGCCGGCGCAGAGATCGTTGACGACACGGTCGTTAGCGGCGTGTGCTGCTCGGCGACCTGCCGCACCGCGGTCTTCAATCCGGACAGCGAGAAATTCGCGTCAGCGCGTCCGAGCATCGGCCGCGGCAATGTGAAACGCGCAGCATTGCCTGCCGCTGCGGCGCGCTCGACCTGTGGTCCGCCGGGATAGGGCAGGCCGAGCAGCTTTGCCACCTTGTCGAACGCTTCACCGATCGCGTCGTCGACCGTGGTGCCGAGCCGCGTATAGCTGCCGACGCCTTGTACGGCGACCAGCTGGGTATGGCCGCCGGAGGCGAGGAACAGCAGGTACGGAAACTCCAGCGCAGCGACCAGCCGCGGCGTCAGCGCGTGCGCTTCGAGATGATTGACCGCGAGCAGCGGCAAGCCGTGCACCAGCGCAATCGCCTTCGCCGTCGTCAGCCCGACGATGACGCCGCCGATCAAGCCGGGGCCAGCGGCCGCAGCGACGCCGTCAAGATCGGCGAAGCCGATCTTCGCCTCGTCCATCGCGCGCGCGATCAGTCCGTCGAGCAGCTCGACATGGGCGCGCGCCGCGATCTCCGGCACCACGCCGCCGAACGGCGCATGGTCGGAAATCTGCGAATGGATGACATTGGACAGGATTTTGCCCGAGCCGTCCTCGCGCCGCTCCACCACCGCGGCGGCGGTCTCATCGCAGGTGGTTTCGATCCCCAGGATCAGCATAACTTCAGCATGACTTCAGCATGGCTTCCCGCGGTCGTCGCCGCGCGTTTGGTGCGTTATACCTATTGCGTTATTGGACAATCCGGCGTTTCCCTTGGCTTTGAGCCGGGCAAATCTTCGTAACCGGGCGTAGCATTGCGGGGTCGCGACGTGCAATCGGCGGAAGCCTCACAGGATCAGGAAATCCTCGCCACCATCGGCACGCGCGGCAGCCCGCTGGCGCTCGTGCAGGCCAATGAGGTGCGTGATCGTCTGGCCCGCGCCCACAATGTCGGGCCCGAACGTCTCGCCATCAAGATCATCCGCACCTCGGGCGACGTCATCCAGGATCGGCCGCTTTACGAGGCCGGCGGCAAGGGCCTTTTCACCAAGGAGATCGAGGAGGCGCTGCTCGCCGGCATCATCGACATCGCCGTGCATTCGGCGAAGGACGTGCCGACCTTCCTGCCGGATCGGTTGTGGCTGTCGGCGTGGCTGCCGCGCGAGGATCCGCGCGACGTGTTCGTCAGCCCGCACGCGGCAACCCTGAGCGCGCTCGCGCCGGGCTGCGCGGTCGGCACCTCCGGGCCGCGCCGCCGCGCGCTGGTGGCGCGGCTTCGCCCCGACCTCAAGCTCGTCAGCCTGCGCGGCAATGTCGACACCCGTTTGCGCAAGATTTCCGAGGGCCAGGCCGACGCGACGATTCTGGCGCTGGCAGGGCTGAAGCGGCTTGGCCTGCAGGATCGTGCGACCGCGATCTTCGATCCGCACGAGTTCTTGCCGGCGGCCGGGCAGGGCGCGATCACGCTGGAGTCGCGGCGCGGCGACGAGCGCATCAACCAGTTCGTCGCGGCGATCGATGATAAGGATACCGAGGTGGCGCTTGCCGCCGAGCGCGGTTTCCTTGCGCTGCTCGACGGTTCCTGCCGCACGCCGATCGCGGCGCACTGCAAGGTCGTGGGCGACAAGATCGATTTTCGCGGCATGATCATTTCGCCCGACGGTCGCGAGCTCCACGAGACAGCGCGTCAGGGCGCGCGCAACGAAGCGGCGGCACTCGGCGCCGATGCCGCGAAGGAATTGCGCAAGCGCGCCGGCGAGAAATTCTTCACCGATTTTTCGGGAGCTTGACGCGTGACAATCCTCGTCACGCGGCCTGAGCCCGACAACGCAGCAACCGCCGATGCCCTGCGCCAGCGCGGCTTCGATGCGCTGCTTGCTCCTGTCCTGGAGTTCGAGGCGCTGCCGATCCGTCATGACGGCAGCACCAGCTATTCCGGCCTGATCGTCACCAGCGCCAACGCGCTGCGCGCGGTCAAGTCGCATCCGCTGTCGGGTCAACTGATCGGCCTGCCGGTTTACGCGGTCGGCGGACGAACCGCAGACGCTGCCCGCGACATCGGCTTCGCCAATGTGCTTTCCGCCGACGGCGATGTGACGGCACTGCGCAAGCTCATCGCCGCTGCGATCCCGAAACGCGAGCGCAAGACGCCGCTGCTCTATCTCTCGGGCTCCGACATCAGCGGCGACATCGCCTCGGGTCTTGCGAGCGCCGGGATCGCGGTGACCACGCTCGCGGTCTATCGCATGATTCCGGTCGCCGACCTCGGCGCCAGCGCGCGCGAGGCATTTGCCGCGCAGGCGATCGAAGCCGTGCTGCACTATTCGCCGCGCAGCGCGGCCGCCTTTGTGGCGGCAATCCGCGGCGCCGGCCAGGAGATCGCCGCACTTGCCCTGCCGCAGGTCTGCATCTCGGAAGGCGCGTGGCGCGCGTGCTCCGCGAATCCGGCGCACCCCGCCTCGTTGTGGCCGAAAAGCCGCAGGAAGCCGCGATGCTCGACGCGCTGGAACGGACGCTGCGGGCTGCGTAAAACCAGCGCGACTGTTGGCTTGATGTGGTAACGGTGGCCGCGGTGACTTTGGGATTTCTGGTGATGACCGACGATCAAGCGCAAGATGTGCCAGGAGGCGATGACCGGCCGAAGCGGCCGCCGCCGACGATCGATCTCGAGGCATCCGAGGTGTCCGGTGATACCCGGACGGACGCCGGCGGCGCAGCGTCAGGAAAGGCCTGGTTCGGTTTCGCGACGATATTGCCCCCGCTGGCCGGCGCGCTCGCCGCGCTGGTCGTGATCGGCATCTTGTGGGCCGCCGGCGTGATCGGACCGGAACCGCAGCAGGCCGCCGCAGTCCCGCCGGCGGTCGCAAGCGACCTCAACGATCTGTCGAATCGCATCGGCAAGGTCGAGACCAAATTGTCGTCGGCACCGACGACGTCGGACAGCTCACTGCGGGCGCGGGTCGATTCTCTGGAGACCGCCGCCAACACCTTGCGCGACCAGTCGGCAGCATTGCGCAAGCAGATCGACTCGGCATCCGTGACGCTCAACGAACTCAAGTCGGCGCCGCGCGACGGCGGTGCATCGCCTGATTTGTCGGCGCTGACCGAGCGCCTTGCGCGCATCGAGCAGGCGGTACGCGCGTTGCCGGACAAGCCGCAACCGGCGGCAGCGGTGAGCGATGACATCCGCCCGCGGCGCCTGGTGATCGCGACCGTTCTCGAAACCAAGGTTCGGCGCGGCGAGCCTTATGCCGCCGCCCTTGCGGCAGCCAAGGCGGTGGCCGAAGACAAGGCCATGCTGGCGCCGCTTGATGCGAGCGCCGAGACCGGCGTGCCGACCGATGCAATCCTCGCCAGGGATTTGCTTGCCCTGCTGCCGCAGCTCGCGCCGCCGCCCGCGCCGGAGCCGCAAGCCGCGCCGGCGAACAAGGGCAGTGGCCTGCTCGGCCAGCTGGCGTCGAATGCATCAAAACTGGTTCGCATCGAACGTGTTGATGCGCCGAACAGCGCGTCGCCGGATTCCAATGCGCAGCTGCAGGCGACCGCCGCGGCGGCGCGCGAGAACGACGTCAAGCGCGCGCGAGCCGAAATCGAGAAGCTGCCACCCGACCTCAAGGCGCGGCTGCAGCCCTGGCTCGATCGGGTGGACGCACGCGATGCCGCGTTGAAGACCGTCACGGCGTTCTCTTCGAGCGCGCTGAGTGCGATGTCGAAGGCGGACTGAGCCCGGAAAATGTTGCGCACGATCCTGTTTCTGGTGCTGGTCGGCCTTGCCGCGTTCGCTGCCGCCGTGCTTGCCGAGCAGCATGGCGACGTCGCGCTGGTGTGGAATGGCTGGCGCGTCACGACCCCGGTGTCTGCGCTGGCGTTTGGCTGGGCCCTTGTTGTCGCGATGCTGCTTTGGGCTGTCTTGCGCGGGCTGTGGCGCCTGCCGGGTTATCTGCGGCGTCGTCGCCGCGAGCGGCGGCAGGCGCGCGGGCGGCACGCCATTACCCATGGTTTGATCGCGGTCGGCACCGGTCATGTGGACTTGGCGCTGCGTCACGCCGAAGCCGCCAAGCGCCATGCCGACGACGACCCGCTGGCGCTGCTGTTGCACGCGCAAGCCGCGCAGCTGTCGGGCGATCGCGCCGGTGCACAGAAGGCATTCATGGCAATGACCGAGCGCGCCGACACGCGCCTGCTCGGCCTGCGTGGTTTGTTCATCGAGGCGCAGCGCAACGACGATCCCGTTGCCGCCGTCGCAATCGCCGAGGAAGCACTGAAGCTGACGCGCGACGCGGCCTGGGCCTCGCACGCCGTGCTCGGTTTTCGCTGTGCCGCCGGCGACTGGAGCGGCGCGCTGAGCATTCTCGAACGCGACAATGCCGCCGGCGCGATCGATCGTGCGCTGTACCAGCGCCATCGTGCCGTCTTGCTGACAGCGCGGGCGCTCGACACCGAGACCTCGGATCGCGATGCCTCGCGCGCTGACGCCATGGAGGCGGCAAAACTCGCACCGACGCTGGTGCCATCAGCCGTGCTCGCAAGCAAATTCCTCAGCGAGCAGCAGCAGATCCGGCAGGCCATGCGCATCATTGAGGGCGCCTGGCGTGCCAATCCGCATCCCGATCTCGCCGATGCATATGCTCACGTGCGGCTCGGCGATTCCGCGCAGCAGCGCTTGTCGCGCGTGGAAACACTGGCGGCGAAGACATCCGGTCATGTGGAAGGTGCGCTTGCGGTCGCGCGTTCGGCGATCGAGGCGCACGAGTTCGCCAAGGCACGTGCCGCGCTCGAGCCGCTGCTGGCAGCGCCGACCCAGCGCGTCGCCATGCTGATGGCGGAGATCGTGCGCGGCGAACACGGCGACGAGGGCGCCGCGCGCGAATGGACCTTGCGCGCCGTCCGCGCCGCGCATGATCCGGCATGGACCGCCGACGGCTACATCAGTGATCGCTGGCGGCCGGTGTCGCCCGTCTCGGGCCGGCTCGATGCGTTCCAATGGGTGACGCCGGTTGCGGCGCTTGTCTCGGACAAGACGGCTGCGATCGAAACGACACGCGCTGATCTTGCGACCGCGCAGCCGGCGCGACAGATCAACCAGGACAATCGGCAGGCGACGGCGCCTGCTCCGGGTGGCAGCGCACAACCATCGCCGCAACAACCAGGTGCGGTTCCGCCGCCGGTGTTTCGGCCACGCGCCGGCCTCGACCGTTCCGCCGCGCAGGGTCCGGTCATCCCGGCAGTGATTCCAATTATGCGGGCGCCCGACGATCCCGGCGTCGATGATGACGGTCCGGAGACCGATTTCGAGCCGCGGCGGCTCAACGCCCAGGAAGGCGGCTGGCGCGGCTTTCTCGCGCGCTGGGTGGGGTGATTTTGCTGTGCCTCCGCTCATCCCCGGCGCAAGTCGGCTGTTGCCGACTTGCGCTTTATAATACCGATCTCGGGTAAACCCGAGATCGAAAGCGGGGATCCAGTTTTGCCAGGAATTCTGCGCGTGTTCTTGTGCTGGATTCCCGCTTTCGCGGGAATGAGCGGCAAAATCAGCTCACCGAGCCGCTCGCGCCCATCCGCGTTCTTGCCAAGGACGGGCGGCGCGGATATCAGGAGGCCGAGATCCAGAGAATTCGCCGCAATAGCTCAGCTGGTAGAGCACGTCATTCGTAATGACGGGGTCGGGGGTTCGAATCCCTCTTGCGGCACCAGCCTTCGCTTGCTTCGCAAGCTTCGGCTCGGCAAGCCCCATCGTGGCGAAGGCTGCCGCGGCGTAGCCCGCAGGGCGAAGGCGGGCCGCTTCAGTCTTGTCCGGCCGGGACACATAGGTAACAGATTGTACCCGAGACATGGGTGACAACCTGCGCCGAACATCGGCAGAGGTCGAGGAGCGAGATCATGTTGAAAATCTGGGGCCGCAACACTTCATCGAACGTCCAGAAAGTGATCTGGGCGCTGACGGAGATGAAGTTACCGTTCGAACGCATCGACGCCGGCCTTGCCTTCGGCAAGACCAAGGACCCGTTCTATCTTGCGATGAATCCGAACTCGCTGGTGCCGACCCTCGAAGAGGAGGACGGCTTCACAATGTGGGAGTCGAACTCGATCATTCGGTATGTTGCCGCGAAACATTCCGCCAGAGTGTTGGAGCCGGTCGACGTCAGGGTTCGCGCCCGCGCGCAGATGTGGATGGACTGGCAGCTTTCTGTCATGGGACCTGCGATCACGCCGGTGTTCTGGCAATTGATCCGTACCGACGCCGACAAGCGCGACCCGAACCTCATAGCCACTGGCAAAGAGAGGACCATAACCGCCGCTAAGATCATGGACGAACAGCTCGGTCGAACAAGATACTTGGCCGGCGACGAGTTCTCCTACGGCGACATCCCCCTCGGCATCATGATCTATCGCTACATGCAGCTCATTCCCGAGCGCCCGCCAACGCGCAATCTCGACCGCTGGTATGATGCAATCTCGGCGCGCGCTGCATTCCGCGAACAGGTCGCCTTGGTGCCGCTGACGTAGTGATTGGGTAACAGGACGCCAGATTCCGGAGAACTCGCCATAATAGCTCAGCTGGTAGAGCACGTCATTGGTAGTGACGGGGTAGGGGTCGAATCCTTCTTGCGGCACCAGCCTTCGCCTTTCGCGCCGCGTGGCGCAGCCACGCACCGCGAAGACGGGCGGTCATCCTTATCATACTCCGTGTGGTGCGCGCTTTGCTTCTTGGATCCCGGTTACGTGGACTTGGCGCCCTCGGGCGACTTGCCAGAGTTTGGGGATTGAATCGACAAGTCCGGAGACGAGCGCAAGGATCCTGATCGCGCCGAAAGCGGCAAGCGTGGTGATGAATGCTATGCCGTACGGGTTTCCAGTTGTACGACATTGGCGACCGGCGCAAGCAGCGCGCCCTTTGTGCCGCGCAGCAGGAACAAAGCAGCGAGCGCGACAGCAACGCCAATCGGCAAAAATGAAATCACCGCGGCGAGCCCAAGCGATGATTGTTGCAGCGGATCTCTGTTCGGCTGCGCTCCCAAGTAGATTTGAAGAAGCAGAAAAAGACTGGCTCCTACTACGCCGCAGGCCATTGCCAGGTACAGGTTGTTAGTCTCGCTTGCATTTTTGTGGAAGCAACCCGCGGAGGTCGGCAATAAACATGTCGACCAGTCAAGGGGCCAGAATTTGTTGTTGCCGTATTCGATTTGACTAAGAAGGGATTCTCGTTCGCCGTTAGCCGTAACGAGTTGAGCTTTCAGCTCTTTGATGTCGGGAGCGTCGGTATCCCGCGCTATCTGAGTGACGATCGTCTGAATCACTGCTTCCTGGCGTTGAAGATGAGCGATTCGGCCCGAATTCACGCTTATTGAAAGCGACAAGTAAACGAGAGAGACGACAAACATGGAGAGAATGACAAGAAGGTTCAGAGCTCTGGTCACCTGCATCGCCTCCCCGCTTTTCCAATAGAGATCACAAGAATTACACAGATTAAATTGCGTCGGCCCGAGATCGTTTCGGAGCGCTCCACCGAATGCGCAGTTCGAGGCAATCGATGCGCCGCCGGTCGTTCTGGAGCGCCAAGACTTCCATATCGCTCCGACCTGAGTGTCGTACAACTTATCGAAGTATGCAATTGGAAGTTCGCGCGGATCGCGGTTCGAAATCCCTTCCACGGAACGACGGAGTGTGTTTCGGCCGGGATGAGCAGCCACGCGACGCGTGCTCGGTGCGGGCCGCTGGGCCAGCTGGGTCGCGTAACTCCGCTACCGATCTGCCCGCCCGATCACCTCCATCAGCTCGGCGATCTTCTTGCGCTGCTCGGCCCTGTTGCCGCTGGCGATGGCGTGTTCGACGCAGTGGCCGACGTGATCCTTCAGGATCTCTTCCTCGACCCGGCGGAGCGCGGCGCGCACCGCGCCGATCTGCGTCACGATGTCGATGCAGTAGCGATCCTCGTCGACCATCTTCGACAAGCCGCGCACCTGGCCTTCGATCCGGCTCAAACGTTTCTGGCAGGACGTCTTGATCTCGTCTCTCATGGCGTCTATGTACCCCTACGGGGTATAGGTTTCAAGTCCCCACGAGGCGAGCAGCGATGGCGGCGCACGAGAATTCAAAGACCGAGCCCGAAGCGGCGGCGGCGGCTGCGGCGCGCATGACCATGCGCATCACGCCCACGACCACGCGTCCCATCGTCACGCCGAAGCATCGACCGTAGTCATCGATCCGGTCTGCGGCATGAAGGTCGATCCCGCGACCAGCAAGCATCGCCACGACTACAAGGGTCAGACCTGGCACTTCTGCTCGAACGGCTGCCGCACCAAGTTCGCCGCCGATCCCGGGAAATACCTGAAGCCGAAGGCCGAGGCGCCGCCGGTGCCGGCCGGCACGATCTACACCTGTCCGATGCATCCCGAGATCCGCCAGGTCGGCCCGGGGTCGTGCCCGATCTGCGGCATGGCGCTGGAGCCGCTGCTGGCGACCGCCGACGCCGGCCCCAATCCCGAACTCGTCGACATGAGCAGGCGCTTCTGGATCGGGCTCGTGCTGGCGCTGCCGGTCGTCGCGCTGGAAATGGGCGGCCACCTGTTCGGCCTGCCGCATTCGCTCGAGGTCAATTCGAACTGGCTGCAGCTCGTGTTCGCAACGCCCGTGGTGCTGTGGGCCGGCTGGCCGTTCTTCGTGCGCGGCTGGAACTCGCTTCTCAATCGCAGCCTCAACATGTTCACGCTGGTCGCGATGGGCACCGGTGTTGCGTATCTCTACAGCGTCGTTGGAACGCTCGCGCCGCAGCTGTTTCCGCCCGCGTTTCGCGACATGCACGGCATGGTCGCGGTTTATTTCGAGGCCGCTGCCGTGATCACCGTGCTGGTCCTGCTCGGCCAGGTGCTGGAATTGCGGGCGCGCGAAAGCACCAGCGGCGCGATCAAGGCGTTGCTCGATCTCGCGCCGAAGACGGCGCGCCGCATTGCCGCCGATGGCAGCGAGCACGACGTGCAGCTTGATGAGGTGCGCCTCGGCGATCATTTGAGGGTACGTCCCGGCGACAAGGTGCCGGTCGACGGTGCCGTGATCGAAGGCCGCAGCGCGGTGGACGAGTCGATGGTCACGGGCGAGTCGATGCCGGTGACCAAGGAAGCCGGCGCCAACGTCATTGGCGGCACCATCAACCAGTCCGGCGCGCTGGTCATGGAAGCCAAAAAAATCGGCCGCGACACCATGCTGGCGCAGATCGTCCAGCTTGTTGCCGAGGCGCAGCGCAGCCGCGCGCCGATCCAGCGCCTTGCCGACCAGGTCTCGGCGTGGTTCGTGCCGGCTGTCATCCTTGTTGCGGTTGCGGCGTTTGCCGCGTGGGCGACGTTCGGCCCGGAGCCGCGTTTCACTTATGGCCTGGTCGCCGCTGTCGCGGTGCTGATCATCGCCTGTCCCTGTGCACTTGGCCTCGCGACGCCGATGTCGATCATGGTCGGCGTCGGCCGCGGCGCGCAATCGGGCGTGTTGATCAAGAACGCCGAGGCGCTGGAGCGCATGGAAAAGGTCGACACGCTGGTGATCGACAAGACCGGCACGCTGACGCTGGGCAAGCCTGGCGTCACAAAGATCATTGCCGCTGAAGGCTTTGCTGAAGCAGACGTGCTGCGCCTTGCCGCGAGCGTCGAACGCGCCAGCGAACACCCGATCGCAACGGCGATTGTTCGCGCAGCTGCAGAACGCGCGCTAGCGCTCTCAGCCGTTACCGACTTCGACTCGCCGACCGGCAAGGGTGCGCTCGGCATGGTCGATGGCAAGAAAGTCGTGCTCGGCAATGCCAACTTTCTCGCCGAACGCGGCATCGACGTCAAAGTGCTCGCTACTCCGGCGGACCAGCTGCGGCAGGATGGCGCGACCGCGATCTTTGCCGGCATCGATGGCCGCGTTGCCGGCGTGCTGGCCATTGCCGATCCGGTGAAGCCGACGACATCGGAGGCGCTCGCCGGCCTCAAGGCGGCAGGCGTGCATGTCGTGATGCTGACCGGCGACAACGCGACGACCGCAAGAGCGATCGCGCGCCAGCTCCAGATCGACGATGTCGAGGCCGAGGTGCTGCCGGAGCAGAAGAGCGAGGTCGTCAATCGTTACCGGCGCGAGGGTCGCGTGGTGGCGATGGCGGGCGACGGCGTCAACGATGCGCCGGCGCTGGCCGCCGCCGATGTCGGCATCGCGATGGGAACCGGAACCGACGTTGCCATGGAAAGCGCCGGCGTCACGCTGCTGAAAGGTGATCTCACGGGCATCCTGCGCGCGCGAAAACTGTCGCAAGCGGTGATGCGCAACATCCGGCAAAACCTGTTTTCCGCCTTCATCTACAATGCCCTCGGCGTGCCGGTCGCGGCCGGTGTGCTGTATCCAACCTTCGGCATCCTGCTGTCGCCGATCATCGCCGCAGCGGCGATGTCGTTGTCATCGGTCAGCGTGATCGGCAACGCGCTGCGGCTGCGGGCGGTGAAGCTTTAGCCCTTTTGCTAGCCGCGCCACAGGGAACAACTTGCCGTCTCGCTGTTTGAATAGGTTCCACCGTCGTCTCACCAATGACCGGGGAGGAACTCATGCTCAAACGGCGACGCGAAGTCGTTTTCGACGCCTACAACCTTGCGATCGGTGCCTTCCTGTTCGTGTCGCCGTGGTTGTTGGGCTTCACCCGCGAGAACGCGCGGCTCGATACCTGGGCGGTCGGCGCAGCGCTGGTCGTGCTTTCGCTCGCGGCGATCGTCTTGTTCGCCGAATGGGAGGAGTGGCTGAGCCTGCTGCTGGCCTGCTGGCTGATCGTCTCGCCTTGGGTGCTCGGCTTTGCCCACACCAAGGCGATGCACTGGGCCATCGGCATCGGCATCGTCAGCCTGTATCTGTCGGCCCTCGAGCTCTGGATGATCCACTACGACCAGCCCGGCCATCGGCCGCAGCACCAGCCCGTCGAACCGGACCCTGCCTCAAGGCGCTGGCTGCCCTGAGCGAAAGCGGCTCCCTCCCCCCTTGTGGGGGAGGGTTGGGGAGGGGGGTCCATCGAGGAACTTCGACCTTCGCCACTCGCGACCACCCCCACCCCTAACCCCTCCCCACAAGGGGGAGGGGAACGACGAATCCGAATTCAGCAATCTCTACAGCGCGACGCGAATATCGATCAGCGCCTGCGTCTTCTTCGTCGTGACATGATCGATCGCGCGCTTCAACGCGGCCGGCAGCTCGTCGGCCGTTTCGACGCGCTGCGCGAAGGCGCGGCTCGCTTCGGCAATCCTGACAAAGTCCGGCGAGGGTTTCAGCGACGTCAGCGGCATCACGTTTGTCTTGGCCGCATGCCCGCGCGGATAGATGTCGAGCACGGAGTGCCGCACCGCGCCCCATTCCGAATTGTTGAGGATCAGTACCAGCAGCGGCAGGCCGAGGCTTTCCGCGATCTGATGGCACGCCACCGGATTGGCGAACATGTAGGAACCGTCGCCCATGGTGGCGACCATGAGCCGATCGGGCTTTGCGAGCAGCATGCCGAGACCGGCCGGAAACGACCAGCCCAGCCCGCCGGAGTGCGGCTCCTGATACCAGGCGCCGTGTTCGCGCAAGGTGAGCGGGTCGAGCGGGCAGCCGAGTTCCGACAGCACCGTCGCGTTGCGGCCGGCGATCGCCTCCGATAGGCTTAAGCTCACCCAGGCCTTGGTGGCAACGCCGGTATTGCCGGCTTCGGCCTTGCTGCGAATCGTCTTGCGCAGGCTTCGCGCGGCGTCGGTGACGCGGGCACGTCGCAGGTCGCGGCTTTCGCGATGCTTGGCCAGCAGCGGGCGCATCGCGTCAGCGAGGCTTGTCAGCGTGTCGGCGATCTCGCCGCCAAGCGCGACGTCGGCGCGGAAGTTGCGCACGGGAACGCGCTGGTACAACGGATCGGGCCCGAGCTGGATCACCTTGCAGCCTGCAGGCAGTTCGTGAATTGCCGGCGACCATGGCGCGAGCGAATCGATCGCCAGCACGACGTCGGCGTCTTCGATCCACGCTTTCGGATCGCTGCCGACCGCCATCGGATGATCGGTCGCGATCGCAAGCTGGATCGCCCAGTACTGCACGACCGGAATACCCCAGTCGGAGGCGAGCTTGCCGAGCGTGGCAAAGCCTTCCGCCGAACCGGCGCCGCGTTGGGCGATAATGACGGGATTTTTTGCCGCCGCGAGCATCGCCGCGGCTTCCTGCACCAGCGCCGCCGGCGCCGCCGCTTGTACCGGCTGCATAATGCTGGCGCGATCCAGCGTATCCGCCGGGCACAGCTCGCACAGCACTTCGCGTGGCAGCGAGAGATAGACCGGGCCCTTCGGCGTCGACGACGCAATGGCGTGAGCGCGGTCGATCAACTCGAGCGCCTGTTCTGGAAAGCGCAGCTCATAATCCCACTTGCAGGCCTCGCGTACCAGCGCCGTCTGGTCGCGCATCTCCTGGCCCCAGCCGATCGGCACGGTGCGGCTGCCGAGCCGCCCGCTCTCCGTCGTCGGCGTGCGGCCGGAGAACAGGATGACTGGGATGTGCTCGGTCGCGGCGTTGATCGCGCCGATCGCGCAGTTGGCGAGGCCGACATTGGTGTGCGCCATCACGGCTTGCGCGCGACCCGACGCGAGATAGTAGCCGTGCGCCATCGCCATCGCCGCGCTCTCGTGCGGAATGACAATCGCCTGCGGCAGCGGGATTTGCTTTGCCGCCGCCTCCGCGAGGCCCTCGATAACAGGCGGAAAGTCGGTGCCGGAATTGGCGAAGATGTAGTCGACGCCGACAGCCTTGAGCCGCGCCAGAACCGCGCCACCCGCCGTGATTTTATCGTGACGCTTAGGAGGCATCGTCGAATATGACCCGCTCGTCCCCGCGAAAGCGGGGACCCAGTTTTTGCCAAACAACCAGCGCTGACCGAACCGCCCCTGGATTCCCGCTTTCGCGGGAATGAGCGGACTGAGGTGCCACGGTTATCACAATTCCTCACATCGCCGACGGCAGCCAGGTGGCAAGCTTCGGCACCGCGACCAGGATAGCCAGCCGGATCAGATCGGTCACCACGAATGGCAGCACACCGAGAAAGATCGTCGACATCGAGACGTCCTTGATCACGCTCTTGATCACGAACACGTTCATGCCGACGGGCGGGTGGATCAGGCCGAGCTCGACCGTCATGACGATGATGATGCCAAACCAGATCGGATCGAAGCCGAGCGCCTGGATCGCCGGGAATACGATCGGCACGGTCAGGATGATCATCGCCAGCGCGTCCATCAGGCAGCCGAGCACGATGTACATGGCAAGGATCAGCGCCAGCACGCCGTAGGGCCCGACGCCGAGGCTGGTGAAGAACTCGGTGACGTGCTGCGGCGTCTGGGTGATGGTCAGGAAGCGGCCGAAGAACAGCGCGCCGATCAGCACGGTGAATACGGCGGCCGCGGTGCGCGTTGCCTGCAGCAGCGATTGCAGAATGCCCTCGCGGTTGAGCTTGCCTCTGACGACGCCGATCAGGAACGCGCCGATCGCGCCGACCGCGCCGGCTTCCGTCGGCACGAAAAAGCCGCCATAGAGCCCGCCGATCACGAACAGGAACAGCAGCAGCGGCGACCACACGTCCCGCATTGCGAACACCCGCGCCCGCCAGGTGCTAACCGGACCCTGTGGCAGGAAGTTCGGCTTGACGCGGCCGATGATGAAGATCGTGATCATGTGCATCACGATTGCAAGCAGGCCGGGGATGATGCCGGCGATGAACAGCTTGCCGATGTCCTGCTCGGTGATGATGCCGTACACGACGAGCACCGTGGACGGCGGCAGCATCGCGCCGAGCGTGCCGCCGACGGCGATCACGCCGGTGGCGAACGATTGCGGATAGTTGAAGCGCCGCATCTCGGGATAGGCGACGGCGGAGAATGTCGCGGCGGTCGCGACCGACGAGCCGGAGATCGCGGCAAACGCGCCGCAGGCGGCGATCGTCGCGATGCCGAGGCCGCCGCGCCAGTGTCCGACAAAGGTGTTGGCGGCGCGGAACAGCTCACGGCTGATGCCCGATACCGAGACGAATGCGCCCATCAAAAGGAACATCGGTATGACGCCAAAAGTGTAGTCGGTGACCGTCCGCATCGTGGTCTGCCCGACCAGCTTCATCGCCGGCGAAAAGCCGACGAGGTAGCCGAAGCCGGTGACGCCGACGAGGCCCATCGCCATGCCGACAGGCACGCGGAGCAGCATCAACCCGAACAGGACGACGAACCCGATCACGGCGATCGCTTCGTTAGAGAGCTCGATCACTCGGTCACCTTGATGCGGGCGTCGTGGACCTGCTCGGGATGGAAGATCAGGCGGAAGGTGCGGATCGCGATCAACAGCACGGCGGAGACGTCGCCGGCCCAGGCCAGCGCGAAGAACGGCCAGTTCGGCAGGTGCAGGTCGAAGGTCAGCACGTTGCTGGCGTAGGTGTCGGTGACCTTGTCGAACAGCGTGATGGTCTGCACGGTGACGACGAACAGCAGCACCAGCGTTGCGAAGATGTCGATCAGCCGCTGGTAGCGCGGCGATGCATTGGCCCATACCAGATCGACGGTGATATGCGTGCCGCGATAGCTCGTCGCGGCGATGCCCCAGAAGATCAGGATGCCGAGCAGGAGCCGGCCGAAGTCGTAGTAGTCGGGGATCGTCACCGCGAAGAATTTCCGCATGAACACGGCAACAAAGGTGTTCAGCGCGACGATGCCGACAAAGAACGCCGCGATCAGCTCGATGCCGTCGATGAAACGGTCCATGCCGTTCTTGGGCGGCGGGGATATTGGAGCAGCGTTGGGTGCAACTTCAGAATCGGCAGCCGGCATTGGATGCTCGCGAGCAGTACGACCTCTCGGCTGTCATGCCCCGCTTCAAGCGGGGCATCCAGTAACCCGCAGCTTTGGTGATTGCGCTCAAACGCTGCGGAGTACTGGATCGCCCGGCAGGCTAATTTATGCAGCCTGCCTAAAGTTGGCTGCAAGCCGGGCGATGACATCGAGTGGGTTTATCGGCTTCCTTACATCCCCGTGCCCGGCAGGCCCGCATCGTACTTCTTGATCGCGGCCTGCAGGTCGGCGTTGACCTTGTCCGGATCGGCGCCGGCTTTCTTCACCGCAGCGGCCCAGCTCGTCCTCAGCGGCTCGACCAGCTTCTTCCACTGCGCGAGCTGATCGTCGGTGAGCTTGTAGACCTCATGACCTTCGAGCGCCTTCATCTTGGCACGGCCGCCGAACTCGAAGTCGGTCCACGGATCTGAGACCTTCGCCGCCCATTCGGCGGTGCAGTGCGCGTCAAAAACCTTCTTCTGCGCGTCCGACATCGAATTGTAGGTTTTGAGGTTGACGTTGTACGTAAACATCGTGGTGTAGAGCGCCACGTCCATGTGGTACTTCACCGCCTTCTCGATGCCGAACAGGAACATCGACTGCCACGGGAAGGTGATCTCGTCGGCGACGCCGCGCTCGATCGCGTCGCGTGCTTCCGGCGCCGAAGCCTGCACGTTGGTGCCGCCGGCCAGCGTCACCATTTCGCCGATCGTTCCGCCCGCCGGGCGAACCTTCATGCCGCTGAGATCTGCGGGCACGAGGATTTTTTTCTTGCCGTGCAATGCGCCGGGATCGTGGATGAAGGAAAAGCAGACCTTGGTGTCCTTCATCTCGATCGGCGCGTATTTGGCGTACCACTCATTGGCCGCCTGCGTGCCCTTCTTGCCGTCGCCGAATACGAACGGCATATTCCCTGCGGCGATGATCGGGAAACGGCCGGGCTGATAGCCGGGGCTGACGTAGGTGATGTCAGCGATACCGTCGCGCGCCATGTCGTAGTGGTCGAACGCCTTGCCGAGCTGCTCGGACGGATACACCGTCGCCTTGATGGTGCCGCCCGACGCTTTTTCGAGATCGGCGGCCCAGGCTTGCGTCGCCGGCACCAGCGGATGCGCCGGCGGCACCCACAACGAGATCTTGAGATTGATTGTCTTGTCCTGGGCCGCGGCGGCTGTTGCGAAGCTTGCCGCCGAACCCGCGACAAAGAGCGTCAATGCTGCGCCGCGCGCCGCATGAAAGAATCCCGACATCGTTCCTCCCGGTTGTTGTCTCGACGATTTGTTCTTTAAAGACTTGACCGGACCGTAGCGCATCGCGCTGGGCGTCAAAAGCCTGCGGGCGCCCGTTGAGGCGCCCACGCGAACTCTCTTTCGACGAATGGAAAGACGAAATCAGTTCTTTGCCGCGGTCCAGGTGCCCGAGCACAGGCCGCCCTTCCAGGTTCCGGAGCCGATGGTGTCGGTGAGGCGGCCGACGCCATTGGCGTGCTCGAGGCCGTGGCCGACATTGACGCTCAGGCTGCCGTTGCCGGTGACCTGGCCCGACACCTTCACGATCGAAAGGTCTGAGGCGATTGAGCCGTTGCTGACGCGGATCGGCACGGTGGCGCCGCTGTCGCAAGTGCCTTTCTGGGTGACGATCTTGACGCTCCACGAGCCGTCGAACGGCGCCGATGAAGCGGCCGCGGGCGTCGCGGCCAGCGCCAGCAGGCAAAGGCCGACGCGGGCGGCGAGAACGAGGTGAGTGGTGGCGAACTTGCGGAACATGTGAACCCCCTGTTGAAAATCTGTGGTGCAATTCCTGAGGAGCGTTCTCGCACATCGTCCGCGCGTTGAATGTGATGCGGATCACGCCGACATCACAGAGCAACCCATTGAAATTATTGCATAATCTAATGGAGCGGACCGGAGAGCTAGTCCGGTCGGAACCTTCGCTGCCGGCGCCAAAAACACGCGAAAAATCGCCTAATCCGTTGAGATAACGTTGTTAATCGCTGACCACCCCCGTGATCGGTCCGGGCAACGAAAAGGGCCCCGCCGTCGGCGAGGCCCTTTGATTTTGCGAGCTGTCAGCGCGGGATCAGTTCACGCGGGTCCAGGTCTGGCCGCCGCAGAACATGCCGCCGAAGGCACAGCCCTGGACGCGCATCTTGTCGGTACCGCGCATCGCGATGGTCGAGTCGTAGGTGCCGCCGCCGCGGGTGTCATGGATGCGCCCCTTCCAGCCGTTGCCATCGGGCGTCATGTTGATCAGCACCTGCGCACCATCGGCGCCGTTCTTCTCGACCGCGTAGCCGCAGATATTGGTGCCGCAATCGACGACGTGAACCTTGCCTTCGTTCTTCTCGGTCATCCACACGCCGACCGGGCCATTGGCGAGTTGAGCGGGAGCCACTGTCGCAACGGGGGCGGTGGGCGTAACGGTCGCGACCTGCTGCTGCACGGGTTGCTGAATCTGCTGCGCCGGCTGCGCAACTTGCGGCAGCGCCGGAACAGTGGTCGCAGGCGCGGCAACGTTGGCCTGGTTGTCGGTCGGCGCCGGCAGCGTCGTGACGTTGGCGCTCGAGACGCCCTGCCCCGGCAGCGCCGGAACGCTCGCAATCGGCGCAGTGACCGGAGCGGTCGTCACCGGCCCAGTCGCAACCTGCTGCTGAACCGGAGCCTGCTGCAGCGGCACCTGTTGGGGCGCCTGCTGAGCTGGAGCCGCAGCGACGGGCTGCGTGGTTTGAGCTGGTGTGTTCGACGTCGTGGTGTTCGACGACTCATCGTCGGAGCTCGAATTGTTCAAGCCGGGTGCGACAATGTTGATGCACGACAGCGACGTGCAATTGCGCGGGCGCTCGATTTTCACCCGCTGGCCGTTGACCATGAAACTCCAGCTGTCGCCGGCATGGGCGACGCCCACGCTGGTCGTCATCATTAACGCCGCAATCAAAAGTGCCTTACGCATGGGAGCCTCCATAAGCGGGAACCAAGTGTTGCGCCAAACCTAGCCCGCTGCGCCGGCCTTGACTGTGAGGTCCATCACACGGAGGTCACACAGTCCATTAGCGGCCGGTAATGCTTAGTCTTTTGCCGAAAGCCGCGGTTCGAATTTCCGACCGCGACCGTGTGATGACCGTAAATCATTGTAACAGCTGGATGAAAGCTTACCGATCTGTCATCCGGACGCGCTTGCCCGGACGCCGGATTGCCGACATATACGATAAGCGCGCCCCAAATTCCTGGAGGCCGCCACCGGTTTGATCCGTCGATGCTGGAAAGCCTTCGTCACTTCATTGCCGATCTGACATCGGCAGACGGCCATGAACGGCGTACTTTTGCCGAGGACGATTATCGCCTCGCGGCCGCCGGCCTGTTCATTCACCTGATCTCGCTCGACGGCAAACCAACCGACGCCGAGACAAAGAAGCTGCACGCGCTGCTCGAGCAGCGCTTCGATCTCGATCCCGGCACAGCCGATCGATTGATCGGCGCGGCGACGCTGGTCGAAGGCGAGGCTGTCGATCTCTATCGCTACACCAGCCGCCTGATGCGCGCGCTGGACGAAAGCGGCCGGGCTCGTATTGTTGAAATGATGTGGGAACTGGTCTACGCGGACGGCCGCGTGAGTGAGTTCGAGGAAAGCGTGGTCTGGCGCGCTGCGGACTTGCTCGGCATTTCTTCCACAGAACGCATTGCGCTGAAGCATCGCGTTGCCGGCGACAAGGTTGCGCCGGACACCGCGAGTTGAACAGGCGCGTTTTATGAGGCCGGATAGCCGGTCTGGGTTGGGGTATGGCGGGGCGCGTTACGCTCATTACGGGTGCGTCGGCGGGGATCGGTTGCGAACTCGCCCGGATTTTTGCGCGCGCCGGCCATCGCGTCGCGCTGGTCGCGCGCCGTGCCGAGCGTTTGCAAGCGCTTGCCGACGAGATCGTTGCAGCCGGCGGCGAGCAGCCGCTCGTCATCATCTGTGATCTGGCAAAGCCCGACGCCTGCGGCATCATCTGCACAGCGCTCGACGCCGAGGGGGTTGAAGTCGAATACCTCGTCAACAATGCCGGCTTCGGTTTGTTCGGCGAAGTCGTCGCGCTTGATCGCGACGAGCAGCTGGCAATGACCGACGTCAATGTGCGCGTCCTGACCGAGCTGTGCCTTTGCTTCGCCGATCAGCTGATTCGCGCCAGAGGCGGTATCCTCAATGTCGCCTCGCTTGCCGGCTTTCTCCCGGGACCACGCATGGCGGTCTATTACGCGACCAAGGCCTACGTTTTGTCGTTCAGCGAAGCGCTGCACGCGGAACTCGGACCCAAGGGCGTTCGTGTGACAACCCTGGGCCCCGGCCCGGTGCCGACCGAATTTCAGGGCCGCGCCGGCATCAAGCCTGGCGTCGATTCGGCGGTGCTTGGCGTGTCGGCAGCCGACGTGGCGCGCGTCGGTTTTGAGGGGTTGATGTCCGGCAAACGGTTGGTATTGCCCGGCCTTGGCATGAAGATCATCCCGTTTCTGTTGCGGTTCGTGCCGCGCGGGGTGGTGCTCGGCCTCGTCTCGCGCATCCAGCGCGGTCGCTAAGACGTTCCTCGCCGGCCGGTCTGCATCTCATTGCTGGCCGCTATGTGACCCAGGCCACGTTCGTGGCCCATGACTTGCTTTAACTGGCGATAAGGATGAGCCGATATAGGCTGATCCGCGACCAAGAACTTGAACCACGAACTTGAACCAAGAACTCGAGCCACGAGTTTGAACTTCGCGAATTTGGGCCCATGTCCATTCACGTCGACCCATCGAAACACCTGCACCCTGTGACCACGGACAAGCGTCCGGTCCTGATCATCCTGCACGGCGAGCAATCGCAGCCTGGTCGCATCGGTAACGCGCTTTGCAAGCTCGGCTTCCGCCTCGACATTCGCCGCCCGCGCTTTGGCGATCCGCTGCCCGAGACCATGGACGATCACGCAGGCGTCGTGATCTTCGGCGGCCCGATGAGCGCCAACGACAGCGACGATTACATCAAGCGCGAGATCGACTGGATCGGCGTCCCCTTAGCCGAGCAGCGCCCGTACTTTGGCGTCTGCCTTGGTGCGCAAATGCTGGCACGCCATTTTGGCGCGCGCGTCTACTCCCATCCGGAAGGAAGATTTGAGGTCGGCTATTATCCGATCCGCCCGACTGTCGCCGGCTTGAAGGTTTGCCCGGAATGGCCCGGCCGCGTCTACCAGTGGCACAAGGAAGGTTTTGACGTGCCCGCCACTTGCGAGCTGCTCGCCGAGGGCGACGATTTTCCCAACCAGGCAATTCGCTACGGCAACGCATTCGGCGTGCAATTCCATCCCGACATCACCTACGCGATGATGTATCGCTGGGTGGCGCGCGCCCACGCGCGGCTCGAGACGCCGGGCATGCAATCCCGCGCCGAGCACTTCGCGCACCGCGCGGTCTATGATTACGCCGAAGGCATCTGGCTGAAGAATTTTCTCGCGCACTGGCTCGCCAACGACTGGAGCTGCATCGGTGGAAAGCGTGCGGCTGCGCCGGTCGACGTCGACGCGGTGGCGGCGGGGTAAGGTTTCTGAGACTAGGTGCGGTCCGCCTTCGCCCTATCGGGCTTCGGCGCGACAGCCTTCGCTACGAGATGGCTTGCCGAGCCGAAGCTCGCGAAGCGAGCGAAGGCTGGTGGAGCCGAGGGGGATCGAACCCCTGACCTCCTCATTGCGAACGAGGCGCTCTCCCAGCTGAGCTACGGCCCCATGGCGGCAGTCGCCTGAAGCGACCGCGGCCAGAAGTGCCGCCATTTACGATTTCGGGGAATGCCAAGTCAAGGACGGCGAATTCCGCATTTCTCAAGCTCAGCCGCGCCTTGTTTGGTTCCCGCGAAGCCTTTAAATGGGACAGGTATTTCAACCGCTTCGCCGCGACAGCCAGGGCCCAAATGCGCGCCATCCTCGACATCGTTCTGATTGTGCTCGACCTCTACGTCTGGCTCCTGATCGCGGCGGCGATTCTGTCGTGGCTGATCGCCTTCAATGTCGTGAACACGCGCAACCAGTTCGTGTCCTCGGTCGCCGAATTCCTCTACCGCATCACCGAGCCCTTGCTGCGGCCGATCCGGAACATCCTGCCGGACCTCGGTGGCCTCGACGTCTCGCCGATCATCCTGATCCTGCTCATCATGCTGATCCAGCGCATCATCAGCTATTACATTTACCCATACGTCTTCTGACCCTTTCGCGATCGACGGGACAACGAGATGGAGCCGTGGCGGCCTTCCATCGGCGGGATGAGTGTTTCGTTGCGGGTGACGCCGCGCGGCGGCCGCGATGCGATCGAGGGTATCGACACATTGAGCGATGGACGCGCCGTCATGAAGGTGCGGGTGCGCGCGATTGCGGATGACGGTGAGGCCAATCGCGCCGTGACAAAACTGCTGGCGCAGACGCTGCGCGTGCCGCAGGCGTCGGTCAGGATTGCATCCGGCGCGACCTCGCGCCTGAAGCAGGTTGAGATCTCAGGCGACGCGCAGGCACTCCGCGAAAAACTCAGCGCCGCATGCGGGCCGAAGGCTAAGAGAAAGGATCGCGCGACATGACCGCAAAGGTGATCGACGGCAAGGTGATCGCGGCCGGATTGCGCGACAAGGTGACGGCCGAAGTGTCGCGGCTGAAGCGCGATCACAACGTCACGCCGGGGCTTGCCGTCGTGCTGGTGGGCAACGATCCGGCGAGCGAATCCTATGTCCGCAGCAAACATCGGCAGTCCGTCGCCGCGGGCATGGTGTCGTTCGAGCACAAGTTGCCCGCCGACGTTGCGGAGAAGGATCTTCTGGCGTTGATCGCGAGGCTCAATGCCGATCCCTCCGTGCACGGCATCCTGGTGCAGCTGCCGCTACCGAAGGGCCTTTCCGCAGAACGGGCGATTGTGGCGATCGATCCAGCCAAGGACGTCGATGGCCTGCATCCGATCAACGCCGGCCGGCTCGCCAGCGGCTTTGCGGCCCTCGCGCCGGCCACGCCGGTCGGCAGCATCATCCTGAGCAAGACTGTGCACGCCTCGCTCGAGGGCATGAACGCGATCGTGATGGGGCGCTCGAATCTGGTCGGCCGGCCGCTGCTGCAACTGCTGTTGAACGAAAACGCGACGGTCACGATCGCCCATTCGCGCACCCGCGAGCTGGCAAAACTGTGCCGGCAGGCCGATCTCGTCTACGCCGCCGTCGGCCGCGCCGAGATGGTGAGGGGCGACTGGATCAAGCCCGGTGCGACTGTCATTGACATCGGCTTCAACCGCTTCCCCGTTGCGAATGGCAAGGACCGCATCCTTGGCGATGTCGCCTACGGCGAAGCACTGGAGGTGGCGGGCGCGGTGACGCCGGTGCCTGGCGGCGTCGGCCTGATGACGGTCGCGTGTCTCCTGCTCAACACGCTGCGCGCGGCCTGCGGCATCCACGGGTTGCCCGCGCCGAAGATTTGAGTGGCGACGCTTATTGATTTGTCATCGCCCGGTTTAACCGGGCGATCCAGTACGCCGTGCGATCTCGATTGATCACCGGTGCTGGTGGTTACTGGACGCCTATGGCGAAGCAATTGCTTCGCCAGACTTTCGCGGGGCATGACAACGGCAGCTCACTTCTTCCCCGCCCTTCGAATGCCTTCCTCGATCAGCCGGTGCGCGTCCTCGGCGCCGCCCCAGCGCAACACTTTCACCCACTTGTTCGGCTCGAGATCCTTGTAGTGCTCGAAGAAGTGCTGGATCTGGTGCAGCGTGATGTCGGGCAGGTCGCTGTAGGTCTTGATGCGGTCGTAGCGCTGCGTCAGCTTTGATGACGGGACCGCGATGATCTTTTCGTCGCCGCCTGCTTCATCCTCCATGAACAGAACGCCGACCGGTCGCACGCTCATCACCGCGCCAGGCACGATCGCGCGCGTGTTGGCAACCAGCACGTCGCAGGGGTCGCCGTCGTCGGACAAGGTGTGCGGGATGAAGCCGTAATTCCCGGGATAGCGCATCGCCGTGTAGAGGAAGCGATCGACCACCAGCGTGCCGGCCTCCTTGTCCATCTCGTACTTGATCGGCTCGCCGCCGACCGGCACCTCGATGATGACATTGACCTCGATCGGCGGGTTCTTGCCGATCGCGATGGCATCGATGCGCATGGCGTTGCTCCGTCTTCGAAAAAAACGCCGAAAAGGCAAATGGCCGGAGCGGGTCTCGGCCAACGAGACCGGGACAGCAAAGCCGGTTGATACCGGCTTAATGCGTCCAGGAGAACGCGACCTTGTCGAGCACTTTTCGTCCGAACTGCTCCGACGACTTCGCCACCATGCGGCCGCCGAGGTTGCGGTAGAAGTCGAGCGCCGGCTCGTTGTCGGACAGCGCCCAGACCACCATGCTCTTCAGCCCGCTTTGGGCGAGGTCGCGCTTGGCGGCGGTGAACAGCCGCCGGCCGAAGCCGAGGCCCTGGAACTCCGGACGCAGGTAAAGCTCGTAGATCTCGCCGTCGTATTGCAGGGTTCGGGCGCGGTTACGGCCGTAATTGGCATAGCCGGCGATCTGTTCGCCGAACACCAACACGCTGACGCGGCTGCCCTTTCGGATCGCGCTCGACCACCATTGCGGACCACGGCGATTGATCAGCTTGGCAAGTTCGGCCCCCGGGATGATACCCTGATAGGCTGCGCGCCACGCTTCGTCATGGGCACCGGCGATTGCTGTCGCGTCGGTCGACTTGGCCTGCCGGACCTCGATTAGGGTCGTGCTCATGGATGCAATCAAAGCAACTGGTGCGGCGCGCTTCAAGACCCATAGTTAATTATCGGTTAATCTGTGGATTTTCTGCATCACTTGTTGCTCGAAAGTGCCTGTCTTGTCCCGAAACCGTACAAACGTGACCGACGATTGCGCCCGACAAGCGCGGTGGGGCCGTTGGCTGGGGACAAGCGCCGCGATTTGAGCTCCGACAGCGGGTGTGACGCCTCGTTTTTGATTCGGGTTGGCGCTGCCGTTGCGGCTCGCCTTCGGCTTGCAGCCGGCTTTGGCTCTGACATGCTCGGCGGGCCTGAGAATCGGGGAGCCGTTCACATGAAAATGACCGCCGCGGTGTTGTACGAGCAGGGCCTCCCGCACCCGTTCACGGTGTCGAAGCCGATGCGGATCGAGCAGGTCAGCCTGACGCCACCCGGTCCGGGCGAGGTGCTGATCCAGGTCGCTGCCGCCGGTCTCTGTCACTCCGATCTGTCTGCCATCGAGGGCCTGCGTCCGCGCAAGCTGCCGACCGTGGTCGGCCATGAGGGCGCCGGCGTTGTGGTCGAGCTTGGCTCGGGCGTGCACGACATCAACGTTGGCGACCATGTCGTGACGTCGTTCGTGTCGAGTTGCGGCAACTGCCGCTATTGCTCCGACGCCCGGCCGCATCTCTGCACGGTTTCGACGGCGTCACGCGCCAACGGCACATTGCCATCGGGCCTGCGGCATCTCGTCTGCGACGACGGCAGCGAGCTCAATCATTACAGCGGGCTTTCGGTTTACGCTCAGTACGCGACGGTGGACCAGAGCGCAGTGGTGGCGATCGACAAACGCGTCCCGCTTGAGGTGGCGTCGTTGTTTGGCTGTGCCGTCATGACCGGCGTTGGCGCCGTTGTGAACACCGCGAAGGTTTCGCCGGGCCGAAGTGCCGCCGTGGTCGGTCTCGGCGGCGTCGGGTTGAACTCGCTGCTCGGCCTCGTTGCCTCGGGCGCGTGGCCGATCATCGCCGCCGACGTTTTGCCGGCAAAGCTCGAGCTCGCAAGATCGCTCGGCGCGACGCATACCGTGCTCGCCAATGCCAAAGACGCCGTCGCGCAGGTGCGCGATCTCACCCGCGGCGGTGTCGACTTCGCGTTCGAGATGGCGGGTTCGATGCCGGCGATGGAATTCGCTTACGCGATCACGGCGCGCGGCGGCACCACGGTGAGCGCCGGCCTGCCGCGGCCCGAAGCCGCAATTGCCTATCCCCATGCGGCGATGGTCAGCGACGAACGCACCATCAAGGGCTCGTACATGGGCAGCTGCATCGCTCGGCGCGACATCCCGCGCTTCATCGATTTGTTCATGGCCGGCAAGCTGCCGGTCGACAAGCTGCACGCCGGCGACCTCGGCTTCGAAGGCCTCAACGAGGGCTTTGACAAGCTCGCCGACGGCAGCGTCGTCAGGCAAACGCTGCGGCCCAATCCGAAGGCGGCATGATGGCTAGCGCAGAGATTGTCATGGCCGGGCTTGTCCCGGCCATCTCGAGCAGGGACGCGATGCCCTCCTAAGCGAGATGCCCGGCACAAGGCCGGCCATGACAACCAGATAAAGCGCTCACTCATGACCACCTACTTCCTGCTAAAATATGTCCACGTGCTCGGCGCCATCGTCATTCTCGGCACCGGCAGCGGCATTGCGTTCTTCATGCTGATGGCGCATCGCACGCGCGATGCCGCCTTCATCGCGCAGACCGCATCCGTCGTCGTCATTGCCGACGCGTTGTTCACCGCCACCGCCGTGGTCGTGCAACCGATCACCGGTGGCCTTTGATGTGGGTGGAAGGCATGTCCACGCCAGAACCCTGGCTGATCGGGGCGCTGGCGCTTTACGCCGTCGCCGGCCTGTTCTGGGTGCCCGTGGTGTTCATGCAGATCGAAATGCGCAACCTCGCGCGCCGCGCCGTGCAGGATGGCACGCCGCTGCCGCCGCGCTATTTCGCGCTGTACGACCGCTGGTTCATGTTCGGCTTTCCGGGGTTCGGCTCGGTCGCGCTGATCCTGTGGTTGATGATCGCGAAGCCGAACCTGTGGTGATGCGATCGATGCCCTCAACCGCACGCACGACACTGGTGTTTGGCGCGGCCGGCCTGATCGGCGGATACCTCGCCGCGGATCTGCGTCACCGCGGCTTTCGCGTCGTCGGTGTTGCGCGCCGCTTTGCGACCCGCCCGCAAACCGATGATGTCGAGCTGCCGATCATGTCGATGACGGCGCTTGAGCTCGCCGAGCTGATCAGGACGCGGCAAGCCGACGTGATCGTCAACTGCCTCGGCGTGCTGCAGGATGGGCCTGGCAGCGATACGCGCGACGTCCATGTCGCTTTTGTCGCGCGGCTGATCCACGCCGTCAGGCAGTGCGGGCGCGACGTCAGGCTGATCCACCTGTCGATGCCCGGCCGCGACGCCGACGACTTGACGCCGTTCAGCCGGACCAAGCGTGAGGCCGAGCGCGTGATCCGGTCATCGGGCGTTCGTCATGTCATCCTGAGGCCGGGCTTCGTCATTGCGCCCGCCGCCTTCGGCGGCAGCGCCTTGACGCGCGCGCTGGCCGCGCTGCCGTTCACGCTGGGCCAGCGCGAGACGCGCGTGCCGTTTGCGCCTGTTGCAATCGAGGATATCGCCGAGACTGTTGCGACCATCGTCGATGACTCCTCGATCGCGGGAGAGGCTGCGACGTGGGAGTTGATGCAGCGGGAGCCCGCGACGCTTGGCGATGTCATCGCCTATTTTCGCGATGTGCTTGGCGGACCAAAGCCGCTCGTCGTGCTGCCGTCGCTGCTGCTGACGACAGGCGCGCGCCTCGGCGACATCGCGAGCTGGCTCGGCTGGTCGCCGCCGATCCGGTCGACGGCGTTGGCCGAGTTGCGGCGCGGCGTGCAGGGCGATCCTGCCGCGTGGATCGCGGCCACGGGAGTAGCGCCGCGGTCGCTTGCCGACCTCTCGGCGCGGCCTGCGACCATCCAGGACAAATGGTTCGCGCGGCTCTATCTGATCAAGGCCGTGATCATCGTTACGCTGGTGATGTTCTGGGTCGTCTCCGGCCTGATCGCGCTCACCGCATCGTTCGCCGCCGCGGCCGCGATCCTCTCCTCTCACGGTTTTCCGCGCGCACTCGTTGCGCCCGCCACGGCAGCCAGCAGCCTGATGGACATTGCGATCGGCATTGCCATTGCGTTTCGCCGGACCTGCAGGGCGGGCCTGATCGCCGGCATCGCCGCCTCGCTGTTCTACATGATCGGCGCCGCAGTACTCACGCCCGATCTCTGGCTCGAGCCAACAGGCGCGCTGGTCAAGACCTTTCCGGCGATCGTGCTGATGCTGGTGGCGCTCGTCATCCTGGATAACCGATGAGCAATGACAGCGCCGCGCGCGGCGCAGGTCGCGATGTCTGGCGCGATGACGGCGTCATCCTCTACGACGGCGTCTGCATCTTCTGCTCGCGCTGGGTCCGCTTCGTCGCTGCCCGGGACGTCGCTGAAAAATTTCGCTTCACGGCGATCCAGTCGGATTATGGCCGGCGGCTTGCGGAAACCTTTGGCATCGACGCAACAAGCCCCGACACCAACGCCGTGGTGCTGAACGGCCACGCCTTGTTCAAATCGGATGCCGCGATCGCGGTGATCTCCAGTCTGCCACACTGGCGCTGGGCGCGGGTATTCAGGCTTGTGCCAAAACCGTTGCGCGACGCCGTCTACGATCTCGTCGCCCGCAACCGCTACCGCATCTTCGGCACCTATGAGACCTGCTATCTCGGCGATTCGTCGTTCAGGTCGCGGGTGATGGAGTAGTGCTTACTCGAGGACGGTGATAAGAGAGGCCTCGCACGGATGAGCCGGCAGAAATCTTGCGGCCACTAATTAGTTGCGGACATGGCAAAAGCGGTTTTCACGACCAAGGTGACACCGAGCTACAAGGATTTGCCTGAGTATCGTTATCACTTTCCGCGAACGTATTTGAACCAGGCTAGACAGGCGATCGGCGACTACATCGTCTACTACGAGCCGCGGCGATCAAGCGCAGATTTGGCAAGCTTTGGTGGGCGGCAATCGTATTTTGGGGTCGCTAGGGTAACGTCGATCGTTGAAGATTTTGAACTGCCCAATCATTACTATGCCCTTGTTGAGGGATATCTCGACTTTGACCGGCCAGTCTCCTTCGCTGAGGGAGGCGAGTATTACGAGAGCGCGTTGCAGAAGTATGATGGAAGCACCAACAAAGGCGCGTTTGGACGGGCAGTCAGGGTGATTCCCGATGACGAGTTTGATCGGATATTGAAGGCCGGCTTCGCGCCGATCCTTCAAGCCTCACCTATCGCATCCGGGCAACAGTTCCCCGGCTTTGATGAGCCAGCTGAGTTGTTCGAGCGACCAATCGTCGAGCTTACAGTCTCGCGTCCATTCAGAGAACGATCATTTATGTACAACGTTCGCGCCGCGTACGAGAATCGATGTGCGATGACGGGACTTCGGTTGATCAACGGTGGAGGTCGACCAGAAGTTCAGGCGGCACACATCCAACCTGTCGCTTCGAGCGGACCCGACTCGGTGCGCAACGGCTTGGCGTTGTCGGGGACTGTTCATTGGATGTTTGACAGAGGCCTGATCTCCGTCGGGAATGATTTTGAAATTCTTATAGCGAAGCACCATGTGCCGGAGGACGCAGCGAGGCTACTGAACAGCAGCGGCCGGATAAACCTGCCGTCAGAACCTTCCGCATACCCAAATGGTCGCTTCTTGCAGTATCACCGCAACAAAATCTTCAAAGGTTGAGTAGGGGCCACCGCTACTTCACCCCCACCTTCATGCTCCGCCATCGCCTCTTTCGCCGCGCGTTCGCCGGAGTCGCGGGCGCCGTGGCAGGTCGAGAACCAGGAGAGATGCGTCGCTTCGCCGGCAAAGAACAGCCTGCCGTCGACGGGAGCGGCGAGAATAGCTCGGTCGCCGGCATGGCCGGGCAGCGCGCAGGAATAGGAGCCCAAGGCAAATTCATCGAGCGCCCAGCGCGACGCGACGAGCGGTCGCAAGCGCTTGCGGAAATCCGAGCCGAGCAGATTGACGACCTCGTCGATCGCCGCGGCAGCGAGCGCGCCGTCGCCAGACTCTTCCAGAGCGCGGGCATGGCGTCCGCCAAAATAGCCTTCGATGCAGGGCTGGCCGAACGGGCGCAGCTGGTAGGTGCCGGTGCCCACGCGATCGATCGCGCCGCGCATGTGGCCGTCGACCGGCAGGTCGTTGGGCCCGTCCAGCGCCAGCGTCACCTTGTCGGCGAGGCCGAGCGGCAGGCCGGCTGCGGCCGCAACCTTGTCGGGAAGCTCCGGCACGAAGCGAACCTTTTCCCTGGCGAGAATGTCGGTCGGGAGCGTCACGATCACCTTGTCGGCGATAACGGTACCTTGCGAGGTCTCGATCCGCACTCGCGCGCCGGAGTGATCGATCAGCGAGACAACTGTGTTGCGTGCGACCGGCACCCTGGCGCCGTAGGCAGAAACCAGCGCGCCAAAACCGCGCCGGACGCGCCAGTTGATCTCGGTATCCTCATAGGCGATGAAATCCTTCACTGACACGCGGTCGAGCTCGACGCCGCTGATGTAGGTCGACAGTGCATTGATCAACGGATTCCAGCGGCTGCCGTTTTCGAGCGCGCGCTCCGCCGGCACGTCTTGCGGGCTCTCAGCCAGCGCATCGCAGCGATCCCAGAACGCGTCGAGTTCTTTCAGGAACGCCGCGCGAAGATCATTTGGAAAGCCGATGTTGTTGCTCTGCTCGCGCCAGCGCGGCCGCTTCTGGTCGATCTCGAAGCCTAGCTCCTGCGCGATCGCCGCGAAGGAATTCCTGTCGGCCGAGTGCAGCCAGCCGCAGCCGACGTCGAAGGTCACATTCTCGGAAGCAACGACCGTGTGGGCGCGGCCGCCGACGCGGTGGCGCGCTTCCAGCACGAGAACACTGAAGGCCGAAGTCTCCAGCGTGCGTGCCGCGCCGAGGCCGGCAGCTCCTGCACCAATGATCGCGATGTCAACGTCGGAGGGGAGGGACATGGCGCGGGCGGTTCAGCGGAAGGAAATTTAAAACTCCGCCGCTCGTCCCCGCGGAAGCGGGGATCCAGTTTTTGCCAAACAATGGACGTGAGCAATGTACGCCATTTTTCTCGACTGGATTCCCGCCTTCGCGGGAATGAGCGGAACAAACCAACTCTAAATCAGCTCGCCAGCGCCTCGCGGGATTTTTCCGCACGCTTGCGCTCGTTCGGGTCGAGCAGCTTCTTGCGCAGCCTGATCGACTTCGGCGTCACTTCGACGAGCTCGTCTTCGTCGATGTAAGCCAGCGCTTTTTCAAGCGTCATCCTGATCGGCGGGGTCAGCCGCACCGCCTCGTCCTTGGACGTGGTGCGGATGTTGGTGAGCTGCTTGCCCTTCATGACGTTGATTTCAAGGTCATTGTCGCGGGTGTGCTCGCCGACGATCATGCCGCGATAGACCTTCCAGCCCGGTTCGATCATCATCGGGCCGCGGTCTTCCAGCTTCCACATCGCGTAGGCCACCGCCTCGCCCTGGTCGTTGGAGATCAACACGCCGTTGCGGCGGCCGGGGATGTCGCCCTTGTACGAGGCGTAGCCGTGGAACAGCCGGTTCATCACCGCAGTGCCGCGGGTATCGGTCAAGAGCTCGCCCTGGTAGCCGATCAGGCCGCGGGTCGGCGCGTAGAACACAAGCCGGAGCCGATGGCCGCCGGACGGCCGCATCTCGATCATCTCGGCCTTGCGCTCGCTCATTTTCTGCACGACGACGCCGGAGTGCTCCTCGTCGACGTCGATCACGACTTCCTCGATCGGCTCCTGCAGGTCGCCTGACGTCTCGTCTTTCCGCAGCACGACGCGCGGACGCGAGACCGACAGCTCAAAACCTTCGCGGCGCATGGTCTCGATCAGGATCGCGAGCTGCAACTCGCCGCGGCCCGACACTTCCATCGAATCCTTGTCGTCGGATTCGGCCACGCGCAGCGCCACGTTGCCTTCGCCTTCGCGCAGCAGCCGGTCGCGGATCATGCGGCTCGTCACCTTGTCGCCTTCGGTGCCGGCGAGCGGCGAGTTGTTGACGATAAACGACATCGACACCGTTGGCGGGTCGATCGGCTGCGCCGGCAGCGACGTCTCCACGGTCGGATCGCACAGCGTGTCGGCGACGGTTGCCTTCTCGAGGCCCGCGATGGCGACGATGTCGCCGGCCTCGGCTTCCTCGATCGGCGTGCGCTCGATGCCGCGGAACGCCAGGATCTTCGAGATGCGCCCCTGCTCGATCAGCTTGCCGTGGCGATCCATCGCCTTGATCATCTGGTTCGGCTTGATCACGCCCGAGGTGATGCGGCCGGTGATGATGCGGCCGAGATAGGGATTGGCCTCGAGGATGGTGCCGATCATGCGGAACGGACCGTCTTCGACGGTCGGCGGCGCGACGTGCTTCAGGATCAGGTCGAACAGGGGCTGCATGCCCTTGTCCTTCGGACCGTCGGGCTTCTCGGCCATCCAGCCCTGCTTGGCCGAGCCGTAGAGAATCGGAAAGTCGAGCTGCTCGTCGGTGGCGTCGAGCGCAGCAAACAGGTCGAACACCTCGTTGACGACTTCGGTCGGGCGCGCGTCGCTGCGGTCGACCTTGTTGATCACGACGATCGGTTTCAGCCCGACCTTCAGCGCCTTCGAGACCACGAACTTGGTCTGTGGCAGCGGGCCCTCGGCGGCGTCGACCAGCACCAGTGCGCCGTCGACCATATTCAGGATGCGTTCGACCTCGCCGCCGAAGTCGGCGTGGCCTGGCGTGTCGACGATGTTGATGCGGGTGTCGTGCCACTGCACGGACGCGGCCTTGGCCAGAATGGTGATGCCGCGCTCGCGCTCCAGGTCGTTGGAGTCCATCGCGCGCTCGGCGACCCGCTGGTTCTCGCGGAACGTGCCGGATTGCTGCAAGAGACGGTCGACCAGGGTGGTCTTGCCGTGGTCGACGTGAGCGATAATGGCGACGTTGCGAAGGTTCATGAGCCGTCTTTGCGGTTAAGGTCTGGGCGCGATCGGCGTCGCGATAACGCGCGACGGTTGATAGGTGCGCCAAAAAGCAAGCCCGGCCGAGAGGACCGGGCACGCAATGTTTGTTGCGGCGCATATATAGTCGGGAATCGCTAAAAAACAACGACTTCCTGAGCCGCCGGGGCCGAAAATGGCCGCAAATCGAGCTCAGTTCGCGGCGGCGCCGGCCTCCTCGGTCGGATAGACCCCGCGCAGCACCTCCTCGAAGTGCGTTTTCACAAATTCGTTGCATTGGCATGACCTGGCGTCGAGGGCAGCCCGGTCGCGCACCAGGATCGCACCCCGCCGTGTGTCGAGTACGCCGTCGGTCTTGAATATCTGGATCACCCGGCTGGCGTAGCTGCGGCCGACACCGAGCATGCCCGCGAGCTGCTCGTGGGTCAGCGGCACAAGGTCGCTGTCGGTCCGGTCCATCGCCGAAATGATCCATTTTGCCGTGCGCTGCTCGATCGAATGGATCGCGTTGCAGGCGGTCGATTGAAAGATCTGCGCCAGCAGGCAGTCGGCATAGCGTGCGAACACGTCGCGCAAGCCCGACGATTTCAGCTTGGCGAATTCCAGTTTGCCGATTGGCATTCGCATGAACGGGCCGCCGAACTTGACGGCAATGCGCGAATAGGCCGGCAGGTAGCCCTGGCTGACGATGCCGCCGACGGCGCCCTCACGTCCGACCAGCGTCGCCTCCACATCGCGGCCGTCTTCGCTCGCGATCAGATAGGACACGAGGCTTGGTCCGCACGGAAAATGCACGACCTCGACGTCGTCGCCGGGATTGTAGATCAGCTTATCTTCGTCGAGCGCGCAGGCGTCGAGATCGTCGGAAATCAGCGCGTAGTCGGGAGCGGCCAGCCGTCGCAGCAGGTTGTTGTGCGGTCGCTCGCCGGAATGGTTCGATTGGGAAATCATTTCGTCATCCTCCTCCTGAAATTTTCCGTTCCCCCCTTCCAGTGTCGAATAGTGAACAGACAACGGAACCCGGACGTGCTCGGTTCCGGGCGTGGCGACGGGCAGGAGCCGCATGAATCTCATGGAACCAACTGAGGGGAAGCCGCCCGAGAGGTCGACTTTGCCGCCGGGCGACGTGCTGATCGTCGAGGACGATCTGATCATTGCTCTCGATCTCGAGGAGACGATTCTGCGTCTCGGCGTACAGACGTCGCGCACGGCAACGAGTGTCGCCGAAGCGATCGAGCTGATCGCGACAAGAAAGCCGGATTTCGCGCTGCTCGATATCGGGCTCAGGGACGAGACCAGCCTCGCGATCGCCGACCGGCTCGACGCGCTAGGCGTGCCGTTCGCCTTTCTCACCGGCTACGGCGCGCGCGCCACGCCGCTGCCGCGCTTCGGCGACAGGCCCAAGATCGAGAAACCGTTTTCCGGAGCGGCGCTGACCGTCCTGCTGCGCAATTGGCGCCGCCGCTGAGGCGCCGCTATGCGCGCAGCTGCGCGGCCTGCCGCATCAACACCGGCGCGCTCAGCAGCAGCGAGCGCCGATCGGCGATCGCGCTGTGCAGCTGCTGCAGCATGATGTGACAAGCGGTCAGCGCGCCGTCGTCGATCGCGCCGTCGTCGTAGCAGTGCAGCGTCTGCTTCAGGATGTCGTCGGCCTCGGCCTGCAGCTTGTCGAGATCGTCCGGTGCTGCCGCGTTGCGCGCCTCCAGCAGCATGTCCATCAGCCGGTCGCGCAGCGACGTGGAGATCATGCGCTCGTCGCGCTTCAAGTAGCTGCCGAACCAGGCGCCGGCGGAGCCGACCGCCGACAGCGCCATGATGCCCCACCAGATGTAATCGCTGTAGCGGTCGAGGAAGGTCTTTTCCTCGCCGTCGACATAGGCGGCGGCGCCCGGATGCGCGGGAATGGCGGCATCCTTGTCCGTGTCGGGCGTCTCGATCTTCGCCGCCTGCGCGACTTCGCCGATCATCGACTGGCGCACGGCGAACAGCTGGCGCGTGAAGGCGCCGACCGCGAGCTCGGACAGCGAAGCGCGCGCCACGATATAGTGCGAGAAGTTGATGGTCTTGACCTCGTCCTCCGGCTGCGCCGGCGAGCCGCCGAACGTGCCGGCCGGGATCGTGTCCGCATCATACTGCGGGTATTTCGCGGCGATCGCATCGGCGGAATCGATATCGAGGAAGGTTGCGGTACCGCCGTTGCGCATCGATGCGGCAAAGGCGTCCGCCGTGATACGGCTGTTGACCGGGCCGACCGCCATCATGACGTCGACCTTTTGCGTGCGGACCGCGTCGGCCACCTCGTTGGTGCCGAACTGCACGATCTCGACCTTGGCCGGATCGACCGCGTACTGGTTCAGGATGACCTTCAGCAGGTTGACGTTGGCTTGTGTGCGTCCGATCACGCCGACGCGATGGCCGGCAAGCTGGTTGATCTTCGTGATCTTGGTCGCCTTCTTGCCTTTCGGCGGCGGCGGCACCCAGAGCATCACGACGTTCTTGCGCAAGGTCGCAACCGCTTGCGCGTTCTTCGGCACATCAAGGTCACCGCGGATGACGGCGAGGTCGGCCTTGCCTTCCGCAAGCGCCGTGGCGCTCGCCGCCGCGCCGTCGGTCAACACGATGCGCAGCTTGGTGTAGCCGCGTTCGCGCAGCAGCGCCTGTGACAGCGCATTGACGACTTTTGCGTCTTCGGACGTGGCCGGCCCGACTGCGATGCGCAATGTCGCGGGGCGCAGCATGTAATAGACGATGCCGACCGAACCCGCGACAATCGCGAGAATGCCGGCGATCAGCGTGAGATAAAGCCGCACCCCGCGGGCGCGGCGGGGACGCGCCGGCCCGGGTCCGTTCGCCAACGTGCCGCCAAAAGTCATGGTACGTCCCATCAATCGGGCGAGGCTCATCCGCATCGGATATCCCAAAGATCCTTGAGCATTGTATCACTTTTGGCGTTGCACCGCAGGCGGCTTGTCCGACATGGTTAGCGTTAATTCTTCGCAAGGTTCCGTCGCATGTCGCGGAAGAGCGGCCCTGGCAGGAAAAAGGAGGATCGCATGACCGATCGGTTGACGGGCGAGGTGCGAAAAGCGGCACTGGCGACGCTTCACGGCTGGAGCGAGGCAAAAGGTCGCGATGCCATCGAGCGGACCTTCAGTTTTGCCGATTTCAGCGAGGCTTTCGGCTTCATGGCGCGGGCGGCCCTGGTCGCCGAAAAGCACGACCACCACCCCGAATGGCGCAACGTCTACAAGACCGTCGAAGTCACGCTGTCGACCCATGACGCCGGCGGCCTGACCATGAAGGACGTTGCGCTGGCACAGGCGATGAACGCCATTGCCGGGAAGTAATTCTTCGCAGAGACAACCACGAGAGGCGGCTTGCGCAGCTTTAGCCCCATCACCACCTGCCGACCATGAGCACTCATCAGACCGGTTTTGCCGTCGCTGATTTCGTCTCGAAGCCTGAAAACTTCGAGCGCGATCGCGACACGGTTGCCAGGAATTTCTGGCGCAAGCTGAAGCGCGTGGCGGCGAAGATCCCGTTCGCGGAGGACTTGCTGGCCGCCTACTACTGCGCGTTCGACCGGCAGACGCCGCGCCATGTCCAGGCCGCGCTGATCGGCGCGCTCGCCTACTTCATCCTGCCGTTCGACTTCGTGCCGGATTTCCTGCCGGTCTTCGGCTTCACCGATGACGCCGCCGTGCTCGCGACCGCGCTCCGGCTGGTCGCCACTCACATTCGCGACGAACACCGCGAAGCTGCGCGTGCTGCGCTGAAGCGCGGGGTTTAGTTCCGTCATTCCGGGATGACCCGAAGGGTCAGGCCCGGAATCCATACCCCCTGTCGTGGTTATGGATTCCGGGCTCGCGCTTCGCGCGCCCCGGAATGACGAATGGTGTCACGGATGCAAAATCACCTTGCCCATCGCCTTGCGGCTCGACAGCACGGCCATCGCTTCCGCGGCCTTCGCGAGCGGGAAGGTGGCATGAACGTGCGATGAGATTTTTCCTTCCGCCGTCCAGTCGACCAGCTTCTGCAGGCTGACGCGGTTTCTCTCCGCGTTGCGCGCCGCCCACGCCCCCCAGAATACGCCGCGCACATCGCAGCTCTTGAGCAGCGGCAGGTTGAGCGGCAGTTTCGGGATGTCGCCGGCGGCAAAGCCGATCACGAGGAAGCGGCCTTCCCAGGCAATCGAGCGCAACGCCGCTTCGGCATAGGCGCCGCCGACCGGATCGAAGATGATGTCGACGCCCTTGCCGTCGGTGAGCTTGCGCAGGCCTTCCTTCAAATCTTCCTTGGCATAGTTCAGCGTCAGCGCGGCGCCGTGTTGTTTCGCGAACTCGAGCTTCTCGTCCGATGACGCGCAGGCGATCACCTTCAGCCCCATCAGCTTGCCGAGCTCGCAGGCCGCCAACCCCGTGCCGCCGGCGGCGCCGAGCACCGCGAGCGTTTCGCCTGGCTTTGCCTGCGCGCGATCTTCCAGCGCATGCAGTGCAGTGCCGTAAATGATGACGATGCCGGCCGCGCGGTCGTAATCGAGCTTGTCGGGAATCTTGATCGCCGCATCCGCGGGCACCGCGACCTTCTCGCGCGCGCCGTTGTGGCCGCAGGAGGCCAGCACGCGATCGCCGACCTTCAGCGCAGTCACGCCCTCGCCGACGCTGTCGATCACGCCGGCGACTTCGGCGGCCGGCGAGAACGGGAACGGCGGCTTGGACTGGTACTTGCCCTGCACCATCAGGATGTCGAAGAAATTCAGTGCCGCGGCTTTGACCGCGATCACCACCTCGCCGGGGCCTGCGGTCGGTTCGGGCACGTCACCGTAGGTGAGCTGGTCGGGCTCGCACCACTGCGAGCAGATGATGGCTTTCATGGTTTCACCTTCACGGCGGGTTTTTTGATCAGGCTTGTTTTGACAAGGCCATCTTCATGGCGGATTTGACCGCCCGCGACAATCCAAAATGCCGCGGGCCTCATCGACGGCCCGCTCACCTGCCTTCACAAACTGGATTTTCACGTCTATGCAACGTTCCGACGCGATTCCGGTGACGGGCAGGTTTTGCTTCTTTTCGTGACCGGCGCAGGCGATCCGTACGGGGGCGTCAAGGCGTGCGAATTTCGAGCGAGCGAGAACAGGTGATGCGCGTGCGGCTGATAGTGCTCGGGCTGACGGCGGCGGCGATTGTTGCGCCGCTTTGGCTTGCGGCAGCGCAGGCTGCACCGCCGCCGAAGGGTGCAAAGTCGGCGCCAGCGCCAAAGGAGCCGGCGGCTCCGGTGCCGGCAATCGGCGGTGTGGAACCGACCTTGATCGGGCAGTTCGGCAGCTGGGGCGCCTACGCCGCGACGCCCGGCGGCCGAAAGGTCTGCTTTGCGCTGGCGAAGCCGTCGTCGTCGAAAACCAATCCACCCAACCGGCCGCGCGATCCGGCCTACGTGTTTGTCTCGACCCGGCCGGCCGAGAAGGTCTCAAACGAGGTCTCGGTGTCGATCGGTTATCAACTCAAGCCAGGTTCAGAAGGTTCGCTGGAAATCGGCAGCGCCAAGTACGCCATGTACACCCAGGGCGACGGGCTCTGGATCAAGAACGCCGCCGAGGAAGCGCAGATGGTCGAGGCGCTGAAGCGCGGCGCCGACGTCACGGTGAAGGGCATTTCTGCCAAGGGCACCGAGACCACCGATGTGTTCTCGCTCAAGGGTCTCGCCCAGGCGCTCGATCGCGTTTCGCAAGATTGCCGGCGGTAGGCCGTTAGCCCCGTCATTTCGGGATGGCCCACCGAACTCGGGTTTACCCGAGTTCGGCAATTATCAATGACCAAGTCGGCAACAGCCGACTTGGTTGGACCAGGCCTGGAATCCATACCCCCGGTGGTGGTTATGGATTCCGGGTTCGCTCGCTTCGCTCGCGCCCGGAATGACGAAGAGTGATTTCATCTCTATATAGCACTCTATGACGAACCCTTCCGCCATGACCGTCGAAAAGACCGCGCTCGAAACCTATGTGCCGCCGGCAAAGCCGTCGCTGATCGGCTTTTCGCGCGCCGAGCTCGGCGACAGGCTTGCCGCGATCGGCGTCCCGCTGGCGCAGCGCAAGATGCGCATCCAGCAGCTCTGGCACTGGCTCTATGTCCGCGGCGCGCAAAGCTTCGAGCAGATGACCGACATCTCCAGGACGCTGCGCACCGAGCTCGAAAATCATTTCACCGTGGCGCGCCCCGAAGTTGTCGCCGAGCAGGTTTCCGAAGACGGCACGCGCAAATGGCTGTTGCGGCTGCCGAGCGGGCATGCCGCCGAGCGCCCGCACGAGGTCGAGTGCGTCTATATCCCCGAGACCGATCGCGGCACGCTGTGCGTGTCGTCGCAAATCGGCTGCACCTTGAACTGCTCGTTCTGCCACACCGGCACGCAACGCCTGGTGCGCAATCTCACCGCCGGCGAGATTGTCGGTCAGGTCATGGTCGCGCGTGACCGCTTGAACGACTGGGTCGATCGTGAAACCCCGAACGGCAATCGCCTCATCACCAATGTCGTGATGATGGGGATGGGCGAGCCGCTGTACAATTTCGAGGCGGTGCGCGACGCCCTCGCGCTGGTTTCCGACAATGAAGGTATCGGCATTTCGCGCCGCCGCATCACGCTGTCGACCTCCGGCGTGGTGCCGAACATCGTGCGCGCCGGCAACGAGATCGGCGTCATGCTGGCGGTGTCGCTGCATGCGGTCAACAACGAGCTGCGCGACAAGCTGGTGCCGCTCAACCGCAAATATCCGCTTGAGCAATTGCTGCAGGCCTGCCGCGACTATCCGGGGCTGTCGAATTCGCGCCGCATCACCTTCGAATACGTCATGCTGAAAGGCGTCAACGACTCGCTTGACGATGCCAAACAGCTGGTGCGCCTCCTCAAGGGCATTCCGGCCAAGATCAACCTGATTCCGTTCAACCCATGGCCCGGCTCGGCCTACGAGTGCTCGGATTGGGACCAGATCGAGAAATTCTCTGAGTATGTTTTCAAGTCCGGCTATTCCTCGCCGGTGCGCACCCCGCGCGGGCGTGATATCCTCGCCGCCTGCGGGCAGCTGAAGTCGGAGACCGAGAAGCTCTCGGCACGCGAACGGCAGGCGCTGCGCGCGATGGCGATGACGGACTGAGGCCGCTTCGGTTAGCCCGTCCGCAATCGAGGGCGGGATGGCGCTGATCGGCCGCATTCTCATCATCCTGGTCGCGTTCTTCGCGGCGAGCCTTGCTGCCGGCATCGTGCTGGTGTTCTCGATCGTGTTTCCCGAATGGGGCAGCGGCCGCTTTGGCTTCGACGAAGGCTCCTTTGCCGTGGTCGCGACCATCGGCTTTGTCGTGATCGGCAGCTTCGGCTTCCTGCCGGCGCTGATCATCGCGCTGGTGACGGAAGCGCTGAACATCCGCAGCGCGCTGATCTACGCCACGGGAGGCGCAGTGCTGGGCGCGCTCAGCTATCTCGGCATCGCGCGCTTCGACCCCAACACCATGACGATGGTCGGCGGCGTTCGCCGCGAGGTCGAGATCATGGCCGGTGCTGGCATCGTTGCCGGCCTCGTGTACTGGCTGATCGCCGGCCGCACCGCCGGCGCCTGGCGTGAGACGATCAAGCCGCGCTGAACGGAACAATCGCCCTCAAGCGAAGTTCGTCGGCTTGGCCTGCGTTGCCCAGCTCAAATCCGGATTCACAGTCACGCTGTTCGACTTCAGCGTTGTCGCGACCATCAGCACGTTGTCGAGCATCAGCCATTCGGCGAGCGCGCCCGTGGTGCTGTCGCGCCAGAGAATGTCGGAGCTGCCGTCGCCGTTGAAGTCGCCGATTTCGGCGACCTTCCAGTTTGCGGCGACGTTGACTGCGACGCCGTTGTAGGTGATGGCGGAGCCGTCGGTCACGGTCGAGCCGTGCATCAGCCACTCCGACACTGTGCCGTTGCTGTTGCGCCAGAGGATGTCGGCGTGGCCATCGCCATCGAAATCACCGATGCCCGCGACCGACCACGACGCATCGGGCCGTAGCGCGATGCTGCCGTTGTTCACATCAGCCGAGCCGATGATGTCAGAGGAATGCAGTTGCCATTCGGCCAGTTCACCGGTGGCGGCGTTGCGCCACAGCAGGTCGGAAGTGTTGTCGCCGTTGAAATCGCCCATGCCGGCAACGGACCAGCTCCGGTCGGGCGCAACGATCGTGCCGTTGACGTTGAGATAGCCGCTGCCGGTGATCGATGACCCGTCCATGATCCAGACCGCGGTCGAGCCGTTCGCATCGCGCCACAGCAGGTCCGACTTGCCGTCGCCACTGAGATCGCCGATGCCGGCAATGCTCCAGCTCGGGTCCGGCGTTACGGGCGTGCCATTGACGTTGAGATAACCGCTGT
Organism: uncultured Alphaproteobacteria bacterium; assembly: GCA_963763485.1. Lineage (GTDB taxonomy): Bacteria > Pseudomonadota > Alphaproteobacteria > Rhizobiales > Xanthobacteraceae > CAWCKS01. Next base: position 978,916 of record CAVXOW010000008.1, read on the forward strand.
CGGAGACGGTCGATCCGTTCATGGTCCAGTCGGCGAGCAGGCCGTTGGCGTTGCGCCACAGCATGTCGGCCTTGTGGTCGCCGTTGAAGTCGCTGATCCCGGCGACGCTCCACGACGCATCGGGTGACACGATGGCGCCGTTTGACGTGATGGGCGCGCTGTTGATCGCGCCGCCTTCGACGTCCCAGTACGACAGCGCACCCGACGCGTTCCGCCACAGAATATCGGCTGTTCCGGTCGAATTGGAATCGAGCCTGGTCGGCGTATAGAGCAGGCCGGGAAGGTGATACCCGAGCGCGTCGAGTTCCTCGAGATCGACAGCACTTAGAAACTGCATCGTGCTGGAAGTGGGAGACTGGTTGAAGGGGTCGCCCGGCGTTCGGTTGGTCGAAGCGAGAAAGTCGGGCGGAATTCGTTGTCGGGCCGTAGTCGGCGATATCCGTGACGCCGCCGTCGATGGAAAAATACGACGTGGGCGCGACTGCATTTTGATCGAACAGCCGGAAGCCAGGGTTCTGAAAGCGAAACAGATCGAAGATGCTGGGCCTGTCGCCGTTGAAGTCGCGCCCCAACACATGGCTGATCTGGTTCAGGGCCATGCTGACCCACAATGTGCTCGACACGTTTGTGCCGATGGCGAAATCACCGTCGATCACTGGGTCGTTGGCGGCCCGCAGGCCAAGCACTTTCTCTTCGGCGTCCCAGAGCACGACCGTGCTCTGGCCTTGAATGGAGGTGCCCGCTGGCAGCGCGTCGAATATCGTGTCGCCGGCCGAAGCCTGACCGATCAGCAGGTTCCGGATCTGGCTGTAGGTGTACTGGTTTCCGCCCAAGGGACCGCCAAGGGCGCTGCTCTGGTCTGGCAGGGGGCCGGGGTTTTCGCCGTAGCCGACACTGATGTTGATCGTAATGTTGTCGGTGAGCAGGGCATCGAAGATGGCCGCGGCGGCCATCACCGCCTGCTGGTACCCGGCCGGCGCGTTCAGCGCGCTTGTTCGGAACTCAATATTGATGTTCATTGCTCTCGGCCCCCGGGGAAATCGCCGCAGCTAAAAAGCAGAGGGACGGGTGGATTTCAAGACTTGCAACCGCGCCAGCGTTGTGGTTACGCGGCCGTTGCATCGGTTGTGACGGGAAGATGACGCGCGCGACTTGTCACGTTACGGAACAGCCGCTTGGCTTGCGCAAAATTTGGCTCAGGCGAAATTTGTCGGTCTGGCCTGCACCGCCCAACTCAGACCCGGATTCACGGAGACGCCGTTCGGGTTCAGCTGCGTCGCATGGCGGATGCCAAGCCTTGCGACCACGTATGTGCTGTGGTTTCCGCCGGATTGCGGTCAAAGGGATCACGCGAAAGACGCGTCGCGCGGTGGCAGACCTGCTCGGCCGAAACTCAATCAGCAGCGGAAATCCGCCTCAGGCAAAATCGGCCGGCTTGTTTTGCACGGTCCACGACGCGTCCGGGTTGGCGAGACTTGTCGATGACGCGATTTGGCTGCCGTTCATCAGCCACTCCACGACCAGGCCACTGTTGTTGCGCCACAGCATGTCGGACCTGCCGTCGCCCGAGAAGTCGCCGACCTCGACAACATGCCAGCTGGCGTCAGGTGAGACCGCGACGCCATTCGACGTCGGGGCCGCGCTTCCGACGATCGCCGATCCGTTCATGACCCATTCCGACAGCGAACCATTGGCGTTGCGCCAGAGAACATCGGCGATGTTGTCACCGTTGAAGTCGCCGATCCCGGCAACGCTCCACGACGGATCGGGATTGACCGCAGTGGTTCCGGAGGTGAGCGATGCGCTTGATGTGATGTTTGTGCCGTTCACGGTCCACAGCGAAGTCGCGCCGCTACTGATGTTGCGCCAAAGGATGTCCGCGCAGCCGTCACCGTTGAAGTCGCCAATTCCGGCGACGCTCCACGACGGATCGGGATTGACCGCGACGCCTCCCGACAACAGCGACGAGCTCGACGAAATACTTGCGCCGTTCATGTACCATATGGAAGTTGCGCCATTCGCGTTGCGCCACAGGATATCGCTGGCACCGTTGTGGTTGAAATCGCCAACACCCGCCACCGACCAAGACGCATCAGGCGCAATGACCGATCCGCCCGACGTCACGAAGGCGGCGGAGGCAACGGTCGAACCATTCATCGTCCAGACGGACAGCGCGCCGCTGGTGTTGCGCCAGAGAATGTCGGCCTCGCCGTCATTGTTGAAGTCGCTGACGCCGACCACGTTCCAGGAAGCGTCGGGGTTGACTGCGACGCCACCGGACGTGACGTAGGCACCGGAGACCGCAGTTCCATTCATCTGCCACTCCGCGACGCCAGCGCCGCTGCGCCAAACGACATCGGCCATACCGTCGCCGGTCAGATCGTTCGGCGCGAAGGAGGCCGTGGCAGCGGCGCCGCTTCGGAAGCCGAGCGCATCCATGATCTCGATGTCGGTTGTGGTGACTGTGGCGAGATTGCCGACAAACTCGTTGAAAGGATCGTTCGGTGTTCTGAAGCCGTTGAGAAAATCACCCGGATCGGAGGTCCGGCCAAAATCAGCGATGTCGGTCACGCCGTTATTCATCGAAAAATAGGCCGGCACGGCGGTGCCGCCGCCGGTGAACAGACGACTGCCCGGGCCGGTAAATCGAAACAGAGAGAGGCTGCTTTGTCCGTCGACCCGGCCCAGGGCGTGGGTGATTTCGTGAAGCGCGCCGGAGATCAGGACATTGCCGGTAAAGTTGGTCCCCATGCCGATGATTCCGTCATCGGTCGCCGTCGTGTTTGCCTGCGGAAGAATGCCGAAAATTCTCTCCTGCGAGCTCGAGATGAGGAAGCTCGAGACGCCGTTGACGTTTGCAGTATTCGGCAGCGAGGTTGAAGTCGAGTCGATGCCGGAGTTTGCGATCAGATCCGCCCGCAGCGCGGAATAGCTCAGGGTCGTCCCGTTGGTGAACCCGCCCTCGGAAATGTTTTGGTTCGTCAGGGCGGTTCCGTTGTACTCACCGTAACCAACTTTGATCTTGACCGTGACGTTCGCAATGAAAATCGAGTCCAGAATATTGATCGCGGCCTGGATCCCGTCGCGGAAGCTTTGCGGTGCGGACAGGGCGCTGGCATCGTAATCGGGAATAATGAGCATCGTACTTTAGTCCTTTCGCTCGTCCGTTCGCTTCGCGCGACCGCTTGAGGTTTCCTGGATCCATCTCTTCGATCAGCGCCAAGCTTCAATCAGCGCCACGCCATTCCAGCACCGCGCCCGAACGCCGCGAGATCCTAAAGCCGTAAGACAGTCAGGGGTTGTATCTTAGAAATAGGTCTGAACCTCCTGTCAACGCCCGAAGCGGAGACAGTCTGACCGTCCGTCAGTCTGGAAGGCCCTTACGCTGGCCTGTGGCCCCTGCCTCCCAATGAAATGTCGGCAGATACAAACAGAGGGGGTGTTGATTACAAGCCGTTCGCACGGCGGTCACCTGGCGGTCATGTTGCGATGAACGGCATTTTGCAGCGAGGCTCGGCGCGAACAATCCGCTCGGGCTTTTCCCTTCAAGCGAAATTCGTCGGCCTCGCTTGCGCGGTCCAGCTCAAATCCGGATTCACCGTCGCGCTGTTCGACTTGAGCGTCGTCGAGACGCTCAGCACATTGCCGCTCATTAGCCATTCGGAGAGCTGACCTGTGCCGCTGTTACGCCAGAGAATGTCGGAGGTGCCGTCGCCGTTGAAGTCGCCGATTTCGACGACCTTCCAGTTCGCAGCAACATTGACCGCAGTGCCATTGAAGGAGAGCGCGGAGCCATCGATCACGGTCGAGCCATGCATCAACCACTCCGATACGGTCCCGTTGCTGTTGCGCCAGAGGATGTCGGCATCGCCGTCGCCATTGAAATCGCCAATGCCTGCGATCGTCCACGACGCGTCAGGCCGCAGCCCGACGCTGCCGTTGTTCACGTCATTCGAGCCGATAATGTCCGAGGAGTGGAGTTGCCATTCGGCCAGCTCACCGGTCGCCGTGTTGCGCCAGAGCAGGTCGGCGTATTTGTCGTTGTTGAAATCGCCCATGCCGACAACCGACCAGCTCGGATCCGGCGAGATGATCGTGCCGTTGACGTTCAGATAGCCGCTGCCGACGATCGACGAGCCGTTCATGACCCAGACCGCAGTCGAGCCGTTGGTGTCGCGCCACAAGAGGTCCGAGATGCCGTCGCCGTTGAGGTCGCCGATGCCGGCGATACTCCAGCTCGGGTCGGGCATCACGGGCGTACCGTTGACGTTGAGATAGCCGCTGCCGCCGACGACCGGGCCGCTCATGAACCAGTCGGCGAGCAGGCCGCTCGAGTTCCGCCAGAGTATGTCGGCCTTGTGGTCGCCGTTGAAGTCGCTGATTCCGGCGACGCTCCAGGACGCGTCGGGCACGACGACTGCGCCGTTCGACGTGATCGCTCCGCTGCTGATTGCGCCACCTTCGACATCCCAGTCGGCGAGCCCGCCTGAGGTGCTTCGCCACAAAATATCGGCCGTTCCGGTCGAATTGAAATCGAGCTTGGTGGCCGTATAGACAGGTTTGCCGAGATGGAATCCGAGCACGTCGAATTGCTCCATGTCCACTGCGGTGAGCCTCTGGAGCGAGACGGGATCAGCGAACTCGTTGAAAGAATCTCCTGGCGTGCGGCCGCTGCTGTTCAGGAAGTCGCCCGGGTCCGACGTCTGACCATAGTCGGCGAGGTCTGCGAATCCGCCATCGATCGCAAAATATGCGGGCGGTGACGTGTCGGCTCCGTCGAACGAACGCGTGCCGGGGCTGGTAAAGCGAAACAGATCAAAGACGTCGGGCGTAGGGCCGCCGTTGATGCGGCCCATCGCGTGACTGATCTCGTGCAATGCCGCGCCGATCCAGTCGCTGCTCGGTATATTGGTGCCGATGCCGATCGAGCCGTCGACCGCCGCATTGTTGGCGGCCAACAAGCCAAGCGCCTTCTCTTCGGCGGACCAGACCGCGACCTGGGGCGCGCCCTGAATGGAGCTGCCCGACGGCAGCGCGTTGAATGCGGCGTCGCCGGCAGTGGCGTGGCTGGTCAGCAGCCCACGCAGCTGGGTGTACGAGTAAAGGTGGCCGCCGCTGGGGCCTCCTAAAGCAAAATTTTGATTGGTCAGGGTGGTGCCGTCGATCTCGCCGTACCCCACCGCGATGTTGATCGTAATATTGTCGGTCAGCACGGAATTGATGATCGATGCCGCCGTTAGCATTGCGTTCTGGAAACCGGCCGGCGCGCTCGATACGCTGGAATCAAATTCAATGTTGACGTTCATGTGCCCATTGCCCCGACGAAGGTCGGAAAATCCAATCAGAAGGTTGTCTGCATGACAAGGCTTGCAACCGCCTGAGAAGCGCGGTTAGCTGGCGGCCATCTTGAGAGGATCAGCGGTTCGCATGGCGGCGCGCCACGGCGCGACAGACGCCCGGCGGTGTTCTCGCCCCTAGGTGAAATTGGTCGGTTTCGCCTGCGTGGTCCAGCTCAGGTCTGGATTGATCGCAGCGCCGCCGGAGCTCGGCGACACCTCGGCGGTCACGACATTGCCGTTCATCAGCAATGCTTCGAGCTGACCGGTATTGCTGTTGCGCCAGAGAATGTCGGAGTTGCCGTCGCCGTTGAAATCGCCGATTTCGACCGCCTTCCAGCCGGCTCCCATGACCACCGGTACGCCGCCATAGGTGATGGCGCGGCTGTCGATCACGGTCGAGCCGTGCATCAGCCATTCCGATACGTTGCCGTTGGCGTTCTGCCAGAGCAGGTCGGCATCGCCGTCGTTGTTGAAATCGCCAACGCCGGCGATGGTCCATGATGCGTCGGGCCGAACCGCGGCGCCGCTGGCGTTGAGGTCGGCGGAGCCGACGATGTCGGAAGAGTGCAACTGCCACTCCGCGAGCTCGCCGGTGACGGAGTTGCGCCAGATCAGGTCGGAATACTTGTCGCCGTTGAAATCGCCCATGCCGACGACCGACCAGCTCGGATCGGGCGCGACGACCGTGCCGTTGACGTTGAGGTAGCCGCTGCCGATGATCGACGAGCCGTTCATGATCCAGACCGCGGTCGAGCCGTGCGAGTTACGCCACAACAGGTCCGAGATGCCATCGCCGTTGAGATCGCCGATGCCGGCGATGTTCCAGCTCGGATCGGGCATCACGGGCGTGCCGTTGACGTTGAGGTAGCCGCTGCCGCTGATGGCCGATCCATTCATGAACCAGTCGGCGAGCAGCCCGCTCGCGTTGCGCCAGAGCACGTCGGCCTTGTGGTCGCCGTTGAAGTCGGTGATCGCGGCGACGCTCCATGACGCATCAGGTGCGACAATCGCGCCGTTCGCGGTAACGTAGGCGGCCGAGATGGCGCTGCCGCTCATCGACCAGTCAGCCAGCGCGCCGCCGGCCTGGCGCCACAGCACGTCCGACCGGCCGTCGCCGTTGAAATCGAGCTTGGCGAGAGGATTGCTGCTGATGCTGCCTCCGCCGCCCAGATGGAATCCATTGGCGTCGAACTGCTCGAGATCGGCTGTGGTCAGGTGCTGCAGCGTGCTGAAGCTGTAGAATTCATTGAGCGGATCATTCGGCGTCCGCGGGCCATTGAGAAAATCGCTGGGATCCGAGGTCTGGCCGTAGTCGGCAATGTCCGTGACGCCGCCGTCGACCGAGAAATACGCCGCGGGTGCCGTCGCAGCGTTGCTGAACAATCTCGTGCCCGGGCTGGTGAAGCGGAACAGGTCGAAGATGTCGGGCTGGGGTCCATAGGGCACTCGCCCCATCGCGTGGCCAATCTCGTGCAGCGCGACGCCGACCATGAGCGACACCGGGATTCCGGTGCCGAAGCCGACATAGCCGTCGATCGCGGCGTCGTTTGCAGCGCGCAAGCCAAGCGCTTTCTCTTCCGCGTACCACACCGCGACCTGGGTCTGGCCCTGGATCGAACTGCCCGCCGGCAGTGCATTGAACGTGGTATCGCCCGGCGACGCGTCGGCGACGAGCAGACTGCGGATCTGGCTGTAGCTGTAGAAGTTGCCGGAGCTCGGACCGCCTTCGGCGCTGGTGCCCGAAACCGGCGTGCCGTTGATCTCGCCGTAGCCGACCGCGATGTTGATGGTGATGTTGTCGGTCAGCGCCGCGTCGATCAGCGATGCGGCCGTCAGCACGGCATTGCGGAAGGACGCAGGCGCCGCCAGCGCATTGGCGTCGAACTCGATATTGATGTTCATCACACCCCATCCGGCGAGAACGCACCGGACCTCACGCAACAGAACGTCGATGGATTTGCAGACGGACAGCGCAGCTCTTTCGAACAGAACATTGCCGGATTAATTTTGGATGAGCGGCGGGCCCGTCCGATGACGGCAACTGATTAGGATTTGGTTGATGACGATTTTGGTTTCGCTTCGCTTTTGCGCGGCGCGATCGCCTGCTGCGGTTGGCCGCTGGCCCAGCGCAGTCGCGTCGTGGCATCCGGGCTGCGTGGTCCGGCGCGCAGAAACCTCCGGAGGCGGCTAAGCTCTGCATTCTCCTGCATTTTTTCGCCGATAAAGTGCGTTTCGTTTGGCGAGAAAATGCTCTAGACCGGCCCCAATGAACCGCTCCGGCCTCTTCATCGCCCTCGGCCTCGCTGCCCTTGGCGCGGCGATTTTCGCGCTCTTTCCCGGGCTCGATCTCGCGCTGGCGCGCCTCTTCTTCGATGCCGAGACCGGCACGTTTCCCTGGCAGGCGAACGGCTTTGCGGCGTTCCTGCGCGATGGCGCGATGTGGCTGAGCTGGGCGATCGCGGCGCCTTCGATCGTCGCCGTGGTGGTCAAGCTGATCTGGCCGAACAAGCCGCTGCTGGTGAAGGGCCGCACGGTCGCCTTCTTCCTGATCACCATCATCATGAGCGCGGGCGTACTGTCGAACGCGGGCTTCAAGGGCCATTGGGGCCGGCCGCGTCCGTCCGACGTGATCGAATTCCGCGGCCCCTGGCACTTCAAGAACTGGTGGGACTCCAGCGGCGAGTGTCCGAAGAACTGTTCGTTCTTCTCTGGCGAAGCCTCCACCGCGTTCTGGACCTATGCGCCGGCGGCGCTGGCGCCGCCGCAGCTAAGGCCCTTCGCCTATGCCGGCGCGACCATCTTTGGCGTGGCAACCGGGTTGTTGCGCATGACCTTCGGCGGCCATTTCCTGAGCGACGTGATCGCCGCCGGCCTCGTCACGTTCCTGACCGTCTGGCTGTTCTATGCCATCATCTATCGCTGGCGCGCGACACGGCTGACGGATGAGCAGATCGATGCGGCGCTGACGCGCGCGTTCTGGCCGCTCCTTCGCTGGCGCCTGCGCGTTGCAGCTTCGTTCGAGCGGCCAAAGCCCTCGCTGCCACAGCGGATCGTTGAAGCGCCGCACGATGAATGATTGATTAGCTTGCGCGGCGGCCGCTTCTTGGCTAGTTCCGGCCGCGCTCGACAACCCGCAAGGACTTCCATGACGACCGGCGACGTGAAGAAGGTGGTGCTGGCCTACTCCGGTGGGCTCGATACCTCGATCATCCTGAAGTGGCTGCAGACGACGTACGGTTGCGAAGTCGTGACCTTCACGGCCGATCTCGGCCAGGGCGAGGAGCTCGAGCCGGCGCGCCAGAAGGCGCTGATGCTCGGCATCAAGCCGGAAAACATCTTCATCGAGGATCTGCGCGAAGAGTTCGTGCGCGACTACGTGTTTCCGATGTTCCGTGCCAACGCCGAATACGAGGGCCAGTACCTGCTCGGCACCTCGATCGCGCGGCCGCTGATCGCCAAGCGCCAGATCGAGATCGCCGAGAAGGTCGGTGCGGATGCGGTGTCGCACGGCTCGACCGGCAAGGGCAACGACCAGGTCCGCTACGAGCTCGCTTATTATGCGCTGAAGCCCGACATCAAGATCATCGCGCCGTGGCGCGAGTGGGATTTTCGCTCGCGTGAAAAACTGATCGAGTTCGCCGAGCAGCACCAGATCCCGATCGCCAAGGACAAGCGCGGCGAAGCGCCGTTCTCGGTCGACGCCAACCTGCTGCACACCTCCTCGGAAGGCAAGGTGCTGGAAGACCCGGCGCAGGTGGTGCCCGACTATGTCTATTCGCGCACCATCGATCCGGAGAAGGCGCCCGACAAGCCGACCATCATCACCGTCGATTTCGAGCGTGGCGACGCGGTCGCGGTCGACGGCAAGAAGCTGTCGCCGGCGGCGTTGCTGACCAGGCTCAACGAGCTCGGCCACGCCAACGGCATCGGCCGGCTCGATCTCGTGGAGAACCGCTTCGTCGGCATCAAGTCGCGCGGCATGTACGAGACGCCGGGCGGCACCATCCTGTTGCAGGCGCATCGCGGCATCGAGCAGATCACGCTCGACCGCGGCGCCGCGCATCTCAAGGACGAGCTGATGCCGCGCTATGCGGAGCTGATCTACAACGGCTTCTGGTTCTCGCCCGAGCGTGAGATGCTGCAGGCCGCGATCGATCACAGCCAGCACTTCGTGTCAGGCCGCGTCACGCTGAAGCTTTACAAGGGCAACGTCATCCTGATCGGCCGCGAGAGCCCGAACTCGCTGTACGACCAGGACCTCGTCACCTTCGAGGAAGGCAAGGTCGCCTACGACCACCGCGACGCCAACGGCTTCATCCGCCTCAACGGCCTGCGGCTGCGCACGCTGGCTCAGCGCAGGAAGAAGCTGGGGTTGTGAGTTCGCAGGATGGGTTGAGCGGAGCGAAACCCATCCGCGCTGCGGGCGTCGTGTTTGACGGGTTTCGCTTCGCTCAACCCATCCTGACGATGATCCTCACTTCACCCTCAGCGCATCGAGCAGGCTGCGAAACGCGCGCGAATACTCCGCGCCGGTCTTCTTGATGTCGGCGCTGGCGGCACAGGCCACGGCGGCTTCGGTGACCGCGCCGAGCAACAGCCGCGCCAGCGGCTCGATCGGTTGCCGTGCGATCAGGCCGGCGTCCATCGCTGCCTTGAGCCCGCGCGGAATCTTGCCGCCGAAATGTTCGCCATCGATCGCGCGCCAGCGCTCCCAGCCGAGCACCGCCGGGCCGTCGCGCAGGATGATCTGTTCCATCGCGCCCCTGGCGCAGGCGGCAAAGTAGGCTTGCGTGCCCGCCGCCATCGCGGCGAGCGCGTCGGTCTCGGTGCGTGCGACGCGGTCGACCTCGGCGACCAGCTCGTGCGAGGTCTGATCGAACACCGCTTCGAACACCGCCTCCTTGGTCTTGAAGTGATGGTAGACCGCGCCCTTGGCGACTTTCGCAGCTGTTGCGATGTCGTCCATCGTGGTCGCGGCAAAGCCGCGGTCGCCGAACAGCCGCTTCGCCACCTTGATGATTGCTGCCCGCGTCTCGGTGCGCCGTTCGAGCTGGGTTGCCATCTGTGAATGCCGCTGACGATGCGTCTATGTTCTGACCGCTCGTCCCCGCGGAAGCGGGGACCCAGTTTTTGCCACATCTGCCGACGCTCTCGACTGGATTCCCGCTTTCGCGGGAATGAGCGGAGAATGAGACAGCGCCTGGATGACTTGTTTCTCTATCGCATTCGTGAGGTCAAGCCAATTGACTTACCGACTGAAGGTCGATAATTACCGACCAGCAGTCGGTAATAGAGGAGAGCGCCGTGCCCAAGCGATCGACCGTCGAAGCCTTTGCCGCCACCGTGGAATCCAACGACCACGTCGCGGCCATCCTGAATTTCTATGCGCCGGATGCTCGCACGCAGGAGAACAACAACCCGCCGCGGATCGGCCGCGAGGCGCTGGCCGAGCGCGAACGCCAGGTGCTGGCCGCCGTTGCCGGCGTTGAGACCACCCGGCTCAGTCCGATCTTTGTCGAAGGCGATCACTCGGCGATCTGGTGGCGCTTCGCCTTCACGGCCAAGGACGGCAAGGTTCGCACCATGGAAGAAATGGCGCTGCAGACCTGGCGCGGCGAGGAGTTGATCGAGGAGCGTTTCTTCTACGATCCCCGCCAGATGGCGGAAGCCAAGTAGCCGGCTCGCAAAACCCCGCTAAAATCAGCCGAAACGTTCGCAAGATCAGTCGCTTGCGCGGCACCGGTGGGAGTCGCGAAAATGGCCGGGCAAGTTGATTGCCCGGCCATCGCATTTCATTGCGTTGCTTGCCCGCTCAAGCTTACCGCGGCGGCACCGTGCCCGGCGGGGGCGGCGGCACCACGTTGGTCTGCCCTGTGAGCAGCGGCGTGATGCGCCGGATGGTGACGCGACGATTTTGCCGCTCCGGTTCCTGGGTCGGGATCTTGAGATACTGCTCGCCATAGCCTTGCGAGGTCAGGTTCTCGGCCGGCACCTGGAACTGCGACGTCAGCAGTTCGGCGACGGCTTCGGCACGGCGATCCGACAGCGACAGGTTGTCGGTATCGTTGCCGGTGGCGTCGGTGTGCCCCTCGATCAGGAACACCTCGCGCGGGTTGCGCGAGATCGCATCGTTCAGGCCCTGCGCGATGACCGCGAGCTTGTCCGCCTGATCGGGCGCGATCGCCCACGACCCCAAATCGAAGTTGATGGTGTCGAGGTCGATCGAGGGCATGCGCTCGCGCAGGCCCGGGCTGTAGCGGATTTCGTCGAGCGAATAGCGACGCTCGATCCGTTCAACCGGCGGCGCCATCAGCGTCTGGTAGATCAATTCCGGCGTCGCGTATTGCGCATCGACGATGTAGCGGTCGCGCGGGATCCGGATCACCGGCGGCGGCAGGTCGACATAGTAGCCACCGTAGCCGGGCGCGCCGGGCAGTGGGCCAAAACTGTTGTCGATGATGATGATCTCGCGGCCCAACGGGTCGCGGCGGATTCGTCGCAGCAGCCGGCCGTCGGGACCGATCACGGTGATGATCTGCGAACCGTCCGGTCGAATCACGACCGTGCGGGTGTCGGCTCCAACCCGCTGCACCTGCACGTCGCGTGCGCCGTAGCGGAAGCGATCATTCTCGTCATGACGCACGAACTCCTGGCCGCTCGGGTCGCGAATGATCACGCGCCCGGGCTCCGTGATGATGGTGCGGCCGTCCTGCTGCGTCTCCCGCCGGTCGTTGCGGAACGCATCGAGTCGTTGCTGGCCCGGCGGCGGCGCGCCTTGCGGCAACGGCGTCACGGCGACCGGCGGCGGCGGTGCCGGCAATGGTGCAGCGATTTGCGGCGGCGGCCGGCGTGCGAAGTTCGGCGCTCCTTGCGCGCCTTGTTGGCCCGGACCGGCGGCAGGCGGAGCGCCCGGTGGCGGCGGCGGTGCCGGCGCGGTTGACGGCGCTGCCGCGGCAGGTGGTGGCGGAGGCGGCGGGCTCGGCGGAGCACCGGTCGGCGCGCCGGGACCGCCCGGCCTTCCCGGCCCACCCGGTCCGCCAGGTCCACCGGGAGCGCCAGGTCCACCCGGAGCGCCGGGCGGCCGCTGGAAATTGTTGTTCGGACGCTGACCTCCCGGACCGGTGCCTGGGGGCGGGCCGCCAGCCGGAGGCGTCTGCGGCGTCGCTGATGAAGCGGCTGCCGGAGGTGGCGGAGGCGGAGGTGGCGGCGGCGTTGGTAGCGGTGGTGACAGCGGCCGCGATGGTGCAGCCGCTCCGGGAGGTGGGGGGGGAGGTGGCGGCGGTGGGCGCACTGCAGGCGGCGGCGGTGGTGTTATCGGTCGCGCGGCCGGCGGTGGCGGAGGAGCTGGGGGCGGCGGCGGTGGCGGCGAAGGAGGACGCGCGACCGGGGGCGGCGGCGGAGGAGCCGGCCGCGCAGCTGGAGGCGGAGGAGGTGGCGGTGGAGGAGGCGCAGGCCGTGCCGCTGGCGGAGGCGGTGTTATTGGTCGTGCGACCGGCGGTGGAGGCGGCGGCGGTGCGGCAGCAGGCGGTGGCGGTGCCCCCGGCGGCCGTGCGCCGGGAGGCGGCGCGGCACCTGGGGGTGCGCCCTTCGGCGGTTGCTTCTCGTCCTTCTTTTGCTGTCCGGGCGGGCCTTGGTCGGGCGGGGCCTGGGCGACGACGAACGTGCCGTGGTCGGCCGCCGCATAGGCCGGCGCGCTGGTTTGCGCGAGCAACAGCGTCGTCGAAATCGCCGTCGTTGCCAGCAGGACAACATCAATTCCCTTCATAGAAAGCTTCCCCGGTGTTCAAGCCAATAAACTCTCGCGTCGCCGCAAAATCGATTGGCATCAAATCAATTCCGTCGCGCGCCAAATCAATGGTGCGATTGACGGCTGCAATAAGGCGCGTGCCGAGCCATATTTCAATCGCGTTCTTGCCAAATTCACCGCGCGTTCATCGACTGTCGCTCTCGCGCGGTGGCGGCACTTCATACGGCTGCTCGGGCTCGACGGGATCTTGTGGCGGCACCGGAAGTTCGGGCGCAGGTCCTCCTGGCGGAATGCCGGGAGGTGGCGTCGATGGCTGTGGCGTCGCCGGTTGCGGCACTTCCTCCGGCGCCTGGGTTTGCGATGCGGTCACGATCTTTGCTGCTCTCGACGCGCGAGTTGCCCGCGCCGTCAATTCCGCTGCGACCGCGAAGTTCCGCAAATGTGATCGCCTGCGTCGATTACCGCCGCGGTTGTCGCATTGACTTGGCTTGCGGGAGCCTCGCGAATCGATAACGGAAATCTTTGGGGGGACATCATGCCATTCGCCTATTGGTGCGTTCTGATTGCCGCGCTGCTGCCGACCGTGTGGGTCATCTACGCCAAGCGCGGCATGACCGATAACCACAACCCGCGTGCCGGCATCGACCAGTTGCCGGCGCCGAAGCGCCGCGCTTATGGCGCGCATCTCAACGCGATCGAGACTTTTCCGTTTTTCGCCGCGGCGGTGATCATCGCGCTGCAACTGGGCGCGCCGGTCGCGACGGTGAACTGGCTGGCCGGGATCTACATCGTGATCCGCATCCTGCACGCCCTGCTCTACATCACCGACCAGGCGTCGCTGCGCTCGCTGAGCTTCCTTGCGGGCTTCATCGTCAACGTCGCGATTTTCGTGCTGCCGGCGTTCAAGTAGCGCATGTCCTGGAAAAGCATGCCCTCGACTTGATCGGGCGCGGGAAGCAGTTCTCCGAAAACGACATGCGCAAATCGAAGAATCCAGCGGCAGTGCTCACGCCGCTGCGTGGCATACCGCTTCGATGTTGTGGCCGTCGGGATCGAGCACGAAGGCGCCATAGTAGTTGGCGTGATAGTGCGGCCGCAGTCCCGGTGCGCCGTAGTCCTTGCCGCCTGCCGCGATCGCCGCGCGATAAAACGCATCGACGGTGGCGCGATCAGCAGCGGTGAACGCGACGTGCAGCCTGCCTTTGAGGCCATCGCCAGCGGCGATCCAGAAGTACGGCCGTTGCTCGCCGTAACCCATGAAGTGCGCGCCGCCGGATTGCTCGGGCGTCACCTCGAACAGCACGCGGATGCCGAGCGGCTTTAGCGCTGTGTCGTAGAACGCCCTCGAGCGGGCGATATCGGCAACCGAAAAGGTGATGTGATCGAGCATCTTCTTGTTCCGACATTCTCGGAGGGCGAGCCAACGGGTTCGCGCAACGCGTGCCCGTTGGAAAACTCCGCCAGCCTCAATTCACCGCGAGCGAATAGATGCCCTGCGCCCCGTCGGGCAGCTGATAGGATTGCCACGACTGGCCGCCGTCCTCGGTGCCGAACACTTGGCCGCGCCTCGCCGCACAATAGATGCGCTGCTTGTTCTGATGGCTCGCTGCGATTGTCATCAGCGTCGAGTTGATCGAGACATCGTGGTCGAAGCGCTTCCAGCTTTCACCGGCATCTTCGCTGCGGTAGAGCGAGCCAGCATCGCTGACGGCAGCGACGCTCAGCGCCGCATACATGGTGTTCTGGTCGTGAGGCGAGACCTGCACGTCGCGGGCATAGGTCAGCGGCGAAAATCGGCCGACCTCGACGTCCTGCCAGGTCGACGCCTTGTCGCGGCTCTTGAACAGCCCCATGCGGTTGGCCAGGAATAGCGTGCCGCGATGGCGAGGGCTTGCGACCAGCGCGTGGGAATCCATCATGCCCTCGGTGTCGGTGTCGCTGCCGATCTTGCTCTTGTAGCGCGGCTGCTCGGTATGCTTGAGCAGATTATCATTGCAGCCTTCCCAGGTCTTGCCGCCGTCGAGGCTGCGGACGAGACCGGCGACTTCGAGTGCCACGTAGATTTCATCCGGAGCATGCGGATCGACGACAAGGCGAAGCACGCGGATCGGAAAATTCATTTTGCAGGCGCCGCGTGGCAGCGGCACGTCGAATTCCGTAAAAGTCGCGCCGGCGTCGGTCGAGCGGTAGATCGTGGTGCCTTCGGTGCCGACCAGGATCGTGTTCGGATCGTTGGGGTGGACCAGGATCGACCACACCACGCGCTCCTTGCCGGGCAACGGCAGGTGCTGCCAGGTGTCGCCGCCATCTTTCGAGCGGTAGACGCCGTTCTGCGAACCGGCATAGACGACATTCGGTGCGCCGGGCTGGGTGACGATGCTGCGCACTTCAATGTCGCCGGGCAAACCGCCGGACAGCCGCTGCCACTGGCCGCTGTCAACGTTCAGCCGATAGGCGCCCTGCATCTTTGGCCCTGATCCGGTCGCGGGCGCGCCCGCCGCTCCGACATAAACGTAGCGCTGCATATGTGCCTCCCTGGCTGTTGTGTTGTATTCTCTCACGCAATTCTAGCGCAGCGCGCAGCGGCAACAAGGGCAGAGGCGCCTGCGACCGGTCACGGTGAGCGCGGGAATTGCTGCAGTTCGAGCCGGCCGTGCCCGCTCAGCGCCGGCCGCAATGCGCGGGCTGGATCAGCCGGTCGTCAGCTTCGCGAATCCGCATTCGCGACGCGCTTCGCGTTGCGATCGTCGCCCGTAGCTTTGGCGCTGCGGCCCTTCGGATCCGAAGCTGTGTCTTGAGGTTTCGGCGCGGGATGGTGATCGGCATATTCCTTGCCGTCGATCGGTGCCAAATGCGGCGGATCTTTATCGAGATAGGGTCGGCCGATTCCAAACTCCTTCTCGTGCCCGTCGATCCACTTCCAGAGACCTTCAGTGGAAACCAGCCGCTGCGCCCGGGTTCCGCCTTTGACGCTCACAACGTCGGCCGCAAGTCCGTGGCCGTAGCCGCCGCGGAAGCTTCCGCCGTGATACGAGCGGTCAGTCGCCGCCTTCAGCCCGCTTGCGATTGACTGACGGTAGTCATCGCGGAATGCGCTGGTGATGCCCGGCGACAGCCCGGCTTCTTCCGCCGCGATCAGCGCATGAAAAAGCTTCAGTTTGAATTCCCGATCCATGCCTCCAATCACGTAATCGACCATCGGCATTCCGGCTTTGTCCGCCGCTTTGGGATCCTTCCACGTGAAATTCTCATCGACGAGCCTGGTGAAGGTTCGCTTGATCGTGACCACCTTTCCCTTTCTCTTGACCTTCACTCTCTTCTGGTCGGACACCTTGATGGTGTCTTCCTTGGGCGTCCGTTGGTAGAGCGCCCATAGATATCGGTCGACACAGACGTCGGTGACGAAGCATTCGTCGAGGATTTCGACGGAAGCGACAGTCTTATCGGTGCTATCAGGCGCTGGATCAGGTTTGCCCGCTGCCGGCGCCTCCAGCACCGTCGTTTCGATCTGGTTGCGCCTGCGATGAATCGGTCCGCGCAGCCTCGGCGATCGTTTGTTCCTCGTCCAAAGCGGTGGTCTTGTCGGTCGCCTCACCGGTTCGGCGATATCGAGAGCGGCAATGTCGATTGCGGGCGCCTGCGGTGCCTGCACGAGCCTGGCTTCGCCACTGGCAGATAGGGATGGTTGCGCATCTGCGATTGACGCCACGCCGCGGCTCTCAATGCCGGCCGGCTCAACGCCAGCTACCCGGACAACAGCCCAGCACGCGAACAACGAACACCTGGCCCAACGCCACCGTAGAAAAAATCAAAAGTCGCCGCGGGTTCATGATGCCGGTCTCCGGAACCTCGACCTGCCTGATTCCTCAGTTCAGGCATGCCTGGCTGCTGAGTTTTCGAAGCTTCCGCGAAGGCGCAACATCGGAAGCTGCCTTCGCCAGTCTTTTCCAGCAAGTGTTGCCCAAATACAATACAGCGCTGTTGTGCGTAGCGCCGGGTCGCTGGTGCGATGTCTCGCGCGTAAATCCGTCCAATGCTGAATTCCTGTCGTGCGGAACAATTGGCATCATCGTCACGTTGCCCAACGACAATCGGTCAGTTCTCGCACTGGGCGCATGAGTACTTTCTGTCTTGCTTTGCTGTCCGAGCGACACACCACCAATGGTCGGCTGACACATTGAAAGACGCCTCGCTCATGCGGGGCTTTATGTTGCACTCGTGAGTTGGAGCTATCGCGATGAAGGCGTCGAGGAAGGTCGTTCGTCCCATGCGAGCTCATATCGACATGTCGCATGAGACACAGATGCGCTACTGGACGAGGCACTTCGGCGTCTCTGGCGACGATCTGCAAAAGGCGATCGACAAAGTCGGCAATTCTGCTTCAGCAGTCCGCAAGCAGCTCGCTCTCACGCGGCAGAGCCGACCGATCGTTTGAGCACGGTACCTGAGATCTCGCGCACAACGATCGAGCGGCTTCGATCGGACTCGACATAAGGTTTCCGATCACGGTTCATGCGAGCACGCGCTGGCTGGCTCTCGGACTCGGCAGGATTGACTGTGCTTGCTGCTGCCAACTTCTGGCAGCGGGCGTGCTATGCAAGGAGCATGTCACGTGCCGAACGCCTGCTCGACCTGATCCAGGTGCTGCGCCGCTACCGCCAGCCGGTCAGCGGCCAGCGGCTGGCCGACGAACTCGGCATCTCGATCCGCACGCTGTACCGCGACATTGCGACCCTGCAGGGCCAGGGCGCGGCGATCGATGGCGAGGCGGGGCTGGGCTACATCCTGCGCCCCGGCTTCATGCTGCCGCCGCTGATGTTCACCGAGGAGGAGATCGAGGCGCTGGTGCTGGGTTCGCGCTGGGTCGCCAAGCGCTCCGACGCGCGCCTTGGGCTCGCCGCGCGCAATGCGCTGGCCAAGATCACCGCGGTGTTGCCAAAGGAATTGCGCGACGATGCCGACAATTCATCGCTGCTGGTCGGTCCTGGCGAGCCACTGTCGGCAGGCGAAAACGAATTGCCGGCGATCCGGCAGGCGATCCGCAACGAGCGCAAGATCGCCATCGCCTATCGTGACGACAGGATGCGCGAGACCAAACGCACCATCTGGCCGTTTGCGCTCGGCTATTTCGATCGCGTTCGCATCGTTGCCGCGTGGTGCGAGCTGCGGCGTTCGGTCCGGCATTTCCGCGCCGACCGCATCGTCGCGCTCGACGTCACCGATACGCGCTATCCGCGCCGGCGCCGCGAACTGCTGAAGGAATGGCGCGAGGCCGAAGGAATCCCCGCGCCATAATGTCGGATGGTCTATTCCACGCGCGACGGTATCCTGATCGTTGCTGCAATCGCGCGGGATCCACTGATGCTTCGTGCCCTTCTTGGTTTAGGACTGCTTCTGTTGCCAGCCGCTGCCGAAGCGAGTTGCCCGTCGGTGCGCTGGAATTTCAAGTTCGGTCAGGAAACGACGACCAGCCGCGAGACCGATGGCGCGCCCTGCTTTTTTCGGATGACGGATATCGGGGATGACGGTGCGATCTACGGCGTCGAGATCGCGACGCCGCCGAAGAACGGCACGGCGCTGGCGTCAGGGCGAGCCATGGTGGTGTACAAGCCCAAGGCCGGTTTCAAGGGTGAGGATTCCTTCGTGTTCGAGCTGGTCGGCAAGCTGGAGGGCAACCCGACCAGTGCGAAGGTCCGCGTTATTGTGACGGTCAAGTAATCGCTCCTGCCGGAAATTGACAGTTGTTGCGGCTATCTCCGTTCACCCAGCAACGGAGACCGTCATGGCCGATCCCAACTTCATCATCCTCTATGTCGACAGCCCGACCACGAGCGCGGACTTCTATGCCGCGCTGCTCGGCAAGCCGCCGGTCGAATCCTCAGCCACATTTGCGATGTTTGCGCTGCCATCGGGCGTCATGCTCGGCCTGTGGTCGCGTCACACGGTTGAGCCGGCCGCGGCGCAAACGCTCGGCGGCGGCAGCGAGGTCGCATTCGCTGTCGAGAACCGGGATCAGGTGACGTCGCTCTACGACACCTGGACCGGTCGCGGCCTGCGCATCGCCCAAAAGCCCGTCGACCTGGATTTTGGCCACACCTTCGTCGCGCTCGATCCCGACGGACATCGCCTGCGCGTGTTCGCGGCAGCCGCGTGAGGTTCTTGTCATGTCCGATCAGCCGCAAGATTGGATTGCTGTTGCGTCCGCCGAGCACGTGCGCCGCGGACGCAGCGAGGGCTTTATGCAGGTCTGCCACGGCAAGGCCGCGCCGCTGCGGCGCGTAAAGCCGGGCAGCCGCGTCGTCTATTACTCGCCGACCGAAACATTCGGCGGCGTGGACCGGCTGCAAGCCTTCACGGCACTCGGCATCGTGCGCGAGGTCGAGGCCTATCAGGTTGACATGGGCGGCGGCTTCCATCCGTTCCGGCGCGACATCGATTGGTTCGAGACGAGGCCTGCGCCGATCAAGCCGTTGCTCGATCGGCTCGAGTTGACCGAGGGCCAACGCAACTGGGGCCAGAAATTCCGTTTCGGTCTGGTTGAGATCAGTGCGCTTGATATGACTGTTATTGCCGAGGCGATGGGGGTCCGTGTCCCGGCGTGGTAACCACGTTGCGGACGCCGTGCGACGCGCAGGGGCTTGCTCAGCAGCTTGCAATTGACACACAGCCGCTTTCAGAGTTTTGTTTCCACAGCTTTGTTTTGTGATGTGCCGGGTGTGCTGCAATGCAAAAGAATTCGAAGAACCCCTCCCTGTTCGACCTCGTCGCGTTACTCACCGATATACCCACGCGTCAGCTCACCCGCGGTCTGGTCGGGACCGTCGTTGAGCAGCTGGATCATGAGACCTTGCTGGTCGAGTTCAGCGACGATCAAGGCAGTGCGTGTGCAATCGCATCATGCACCCCGAACGACCTTCTGGTCCTGCATCACGCACGCGAAGCGGCCTGACCGGCGAGATACGGTCGGGTAGCGAGACGCGCCTGCGCTCCCCATCCATCAGTTGCGGTGAGGCCATGGTCCTCACAAAACAGGCAATTGACTCGGCCGGGCTTTGATCGCCTTCTGGCGCAAATCAGGTCAATGGAGGCGCCGATGATCGGATTTCAAATCGCAAGGCGAGCCCGCAAGGTTGACGCGAGTCTCGCGGCAAAATTTCGCGAGCTGCCGGTCGCCAACGTCTCCGACTGCATGTCGCGGATGACCGCGGGCGGCGCTCGCATCCGCCCGATGCACGGTGGTGGCGCATTGTCGGGACCGGCGCTCACCGTCAAGACGCGGCCCGGCGACAATCTGATGATCCACAAGGCGCTCGACATCGCGGATGCCGGCGACGTCATCGTCGTTGACGGTGGCGGCGATCTCACCAACGCGCTGATCGGCGAGCTCATGGCCGCGCATGCGATCAAGCGCGGCATTGCCGGGATGGTGCTCGACGGCGCGATCCGCGACTACAACTCCATTCATGCCGGGAAATTTCCGGTGTTCGCCGCCGGCGTCACCCATCGCGGCCCCTACAAGGATGGCCCCGGCGAGATCAATGTTGCCGTTGCTATCGACGGCATGGTGATCGAGCCCGGCGACCTGATCATTGGCGACGGCGACGGCATGCTGTGCGTGCCATTTGCGCAGGCCGAAGAGGTTTATGCCGCGGCCAGGGCCAAGCACGATGCCGAAACCAAGCAGTTCGCAGCGATCAACGCGGGCACCAGCGATCGCGCCTGGGTCGACGCCACGCTGAAGCGGCTCGGCGTGATCGGCTGATCAAGCCAAAATGTCGCTGGGCAAGGTTCTGGTCGCCGGTTCGTCCGGCGTGGTCGGGCAGGCCGCGGTCGAAGCCTTTGTCGGAGCCGGCTGGGACGTGATCGCGGTGTCGCGGCGGGCGCCGGACATTGCGCCATCGCCCCGCTGGCAACATCTCGCGCTCGACCTGCTTGATGCCGAATCCTGCAAGACGGCGGTGCAGGGCATGAGCGGCGTGACTCACGTGGTCTATGCCGCGCTCTATGAGAAGCCGGGACTGGTCGCGGGCTGGCGTGACGACGACCAGATGGCGACCAATCTGGCGATGCTGCGGAACCTGCTTGGTCCCTTGCGCGATCACGCGTCGCTTGCGCATGTCAGCCTGCTGCAAGGCACGAAGGCCTATGGCGTGCACCTGAAACCGTTTGCGGTGCCGGCGCGCGAGAGCTGGCCGCGTCACCCGCATGCCAATTTCTACTGGCTGCAGGAGGATTTTGTCCGCAGCGAGCTGGCGCCACGCGGGGTTGGCTTCACCATCTTCCGGCCGCAGATCGTATTCGGCGATGCGATCGGCGCCGCAATGAACGTGCTGCCGGTGCTGACGGCCTTTGGCGCGATCTGTCGCCATGAGGGCCGGCCGTTTTGCTATCCCGGCGGCCCGGACTATCTGCTCGAGGCGGCGGATGCGCGGCTGATCGGGCGGGCGCTGGTGTGGGCCGCAAGCGCCGCGGCAGCGCGCAACGAGACCTTCAACATTACCAATGGCGACGTGTTCTGCTGGCGCAATGTCTGGCCGGCGATCGCGGCCGCGCTCGGCCTGCAGCAGGGCGCGGATACGCCGCTGAAGCTCGCCGAGTGGCTTCCGCCGAAAGCCGATGCGTGGGACTCCATCATCAGGCAATTTGGCTTGCGCCGCGTGGCACTCGCCGATCTGCTCGGCCAGTCGCATATTTATGCGGATTTCGTGATGGCGAGCGGCGCGACCCGAGAGCCGAAGCCCGTTCTTGTTTCGACCATCAAGTTACGGCAAGCGGGGTTTGGCGATTGCATCGACACTGAGCAGATGTTCCGCGAGCTGATCGCCGCGATGATCGAGAAGCGTTTGGCGCCGCCGGTGAACTGACATGCGCGATTCGTATTTTTTCTTGCTTGATCCAGGCGGCGCTTTCGGTTGCGCTGATCGTCGCTGCATCGTGGGACGCACGTGCCGCAAGCTGCGCGGCGGAGATCAGCGCCTATCGTCGCGCCCATCGCTTGTCGCCGGTACGCGCCGACGCAACGCTCGACGCGCTGGCGCGACAGCAGGCCGAAGCAATGGCGAAAGCCGAAAAGGTCAACCACAGCGTCGGCGGAGATTTCCGCGTCAGGATTGCGCGTGCCATCCGCGGCTTGCGGCGGAGAATGTCGCAGCCGGAGTCCTGTCATGTGCCGAGGCGATCAAGGAATGGGATTTGAGCGCCGGCCACCGCGAGAACTTGCAGATGACCGGTGCCCGCCGCGTCGGCGTCGCCGTGGTGTCGAAGCCATCGTCGCCCTACCGCAAATTCTGGGCGATGATCATTACCGATTGATGGTCGCGCAAATGAACTAAACCTGCCGCTCGACCAGCTTCAGCTTGAGCTCGGCGATCGCCTGCGACGGGTTGAGACCCTTCGGGCACGCCTTGGCGCAGTTCATGATGGTGTGGCAGCGATAGAGGCGGAACGGATCTTCCAGGTTGTCGAGCCGCTCGCCGGTCGCTTCATCGCGCGAAGTCCTTGACCCAGCGGTTCGCCTGCAGCAGCGCGGCGGGGCCGAGGAAACGATCGCTGTTCCACCAGTAGCTTGGGCATG
The DNA here is from genome assembly GCA_963763485.1 of uncultured Alphaproteobacteria bacterium. Taxonomy (GTDB): domain Bacteria; phylum Pseudomonadota; class Alphaproteobacteria; order Rhizobiales; family Xanthobacteraceae; genus CAWCKS01. Next base: position 1,001,576 of record CAVXOW010000008.1, read on the forward strand.
ACGTCGAGCAGCAGGCGCACAGGATGCACTCGTAGAGGCCGTCGAGCTTCTGCCGATCCTCGTGGCTTTGCTTCCATTCTTTCTGCGGCGTCGGGCTTGACGTGTGCAGCCACGGCTCGATCGACGCGTATTGCGCATAGAAATTCGTGAGGTCGGGCACCAGGTCCTTGACGACGGGCTGGTGCGGCAGCGGGTTGACCTTGATCGGACCGGATTTCACCTCGTCCATCGAGCGCGTGCAGGCCAGCGTGTTCTGGCCGTCGATGTTCATCGCGCAGGAGCCGCACACGCCTTCGCGGCAGGAGCGGCGGAAGGTCAGCGTCGGATCGATCTTGTTCTTGATCCAGATCAGGCCGTCGAGGATCATCGGACCGCAATCCTTGGTGTCGACATAATACGTGTCGACCTGCGGATTTTTGCCGTCCTCCGGGTTCCAGCGATAGATCCGGTATTCGCGCGTCTCGGTCGCGCCCGCGGTCTTCGGCCAGGTCTTGCCCTCGGTGACCTTGGAGTTTTTCGGCAGGGCGAATTCAACCATCGGATTTACCGTCCTCTTGTCATCGCTGCGGGCAGACAGCGTCGGAAAATTCTTCGCTCGGTGCGCGCGCCTTAATACACCCGTGCTTTGGGCTCGATGTACTTGATGTCGTTCGACATGGTGTAGTTGTGCACCGGCCGGTAGTCGATCGTGACCTTGCCGCGGTCGTCGAGCCACGCCAGCGTGTGCTTCATCCAGGTCTTGTCGTCGCGCTCGGCGAAATCCTCGCGCGCATGGGCGCCGCGGCTTTCGGTGCGGTTGGCGGCGGAGTTCATCGTCACCAGCGCCTGCGCCAGCAGGTTGTCGAACTCCAGCGTCTCGATCAGGTCGGAGTTCCAGATCAGCGAACGGTCGCTGACGGCGATGTCGCCGATGCCGTCATGCACCTCGTGGATCAGCTTGACGCCCTGGTTCAGGGTGTCGCCGGTGCGGAACACCGCGCAGTTGTTGCTCATCACGTGCTGCATCTTGTCGCGCAGCTGCGCAGTCGGCGTGCCGCCGGAGGCGTGGCGATACTTGTCGAGGCGATGCAGTGCGCGCTCGGCGGAGTTCGCCGGCAGCTCGGGCTGGGTCGCGTTGGCCTGAAGCTTCTCCGCGCAACGGAGCGCCGCGGCGCGGCCGAACACGACGAGGTCGATCAGCGAGTTCGAGCCGAGCCGGTTTGCGCCGTGCACCGATACGCAGGCCGCCTCGCCGACCGCCATCAGGCCGGGAATGACGGAGTTGTCGTCGCCGTTCTTGCGGGTGACGATCTCGGCGTGGAAGTTGGTCGGCACGCCGCCCATGTTGTAGTGCACTGTCGGCACGATCGGGATCGGCTCGCGGGTGACGTCGACGCCGGCGAAGATGCGCGCCGATTCCGAGATGCCGGGCAGGCGTTCTGCCAGCACGGCCGGGTCGAGATGGTCGAGGTGAAGGTAGATGTGGTCCTTCTTCGGGCCCACGCCGCGGCCTTCGCGGATTTCGATCGTCATCGCGCGCGACACCACGTCGCGCGAAGCGAGGTCCTTGGCCGACGGCGCATAGCGCTCCATGAAGCGCTCGCCCTCGGAGTTGACGACGTAGCCGCCCTCGCCGCGCGCACCCTCGGTGATCAGGCAGCCCGCGCCGTAGATGCCGGTCGGATGGAATTGCACGAACTCCATGTCCTGCAGCGGCAGGCCGGCGCGGAGCACCATCGCCGAGCCGTCGCCGGTCTGGGTGTGTGCACCGGTGCAGGTCGCATAGATGCGGCCGTAGCCACCGGTCGCCACGATCACCGTCTGTGCGCGGAAGCGGTGGATCGTGCCGTCGTCGAGCTTCAGCGCGACGACGCCGCGGCAGACGCCCTCATCGTCCATGATCAGGTCGATCGCGAAATATTCGATGTAGAATTCGGCTGAGTGTCGCAGCGCCTGGCCGTACATGGTGTGCAGCATGGCGTGGCCGGTGCGGTCGGCAGCGGCGCAGGTGCGTTGCGCCGGCCCCTTGCCGTAGTCCATGGTCATGCCGCCGAACGGCCGCTGGTAGATCTTGCCCTCGTCGGTGCGCGAGAACGGCACGCCCCAGTGCTCGAGCTCGTAGACCGCGGCCGGCGCGTGGCGCACCATGTATTCGATTGCGTCCTGGTCACCGAGCCAGTCCGCCCCCTTCACGGTGTCGTACATGTGCCAGCGCCAGTCGTCCTGGTGCATGTTGCCGAGCGCAGCCGAAATGCCGCCCTGTGCCGCGACCGTGTGCGAGCGGGTCGGAAACACTTTAGTAATGCAGGCGGTGCGCAGGCCCGCCTCGCTGCAGCCGACGACGGCACGCAGGCCCGCGCCACCGGCGCCGACCACCACGACGTCGTAGGTGTGATCTTCGATAGGATAGGCGTCGCCGTTGATCTTGGGCGCCGCGCCGTTGCCTTGAGCCATGGATTCAAACTCCGGATGAAAGTTTGACGAGTGCGTAGATCGCCGCCAGCGCGACGACCCACGTGAAGAAGTGATTGCCGATGATCGCGAGCAGCTTCAGCTTCTCGTCATGGACATAGTCCTCGATCACGACCTGCATGCCGATCTTCATGTGCCAGCAGCTCGCGATCACGAACAGCACGAGAATGATCGCAACCAGCGGCGAGCCGAGGATTTGCGTGGCGGCGGCGTGGTTGCGGCCCATCAGCATCATCACGATGACCACGACAGGCAGCACCAGCAGCAACATGCCGAGCGCGGTCAGGCGCTGGCGGAAGAAGTCCGAGGTACCGGCGTGGGCCGAGCCGAGATAGCGGACGCGCGCCAGCGGCGTGCGGATCGACGAGTTGGTCGTGTTCATCGGGCACCTCCAGCGACGAACGCGATGATCCAGAGCAGGATGGTGAGCGAGATCGAGCCGATCAGCGCCCCCCAGGTCAGCCACTCGCGCTCCTTCTTGCCGAAGCCGTAGCCGAGGTCCCAGACCAGGTGACGGATGCCGGACAACAAATGGTGGATCAGTGCCCAGGTGTAGCCGAACACGATCAGCCGGCCGATGAAACTGCCGATGAAATCCTGGAAGGTGGCGTACGCCGACGGGCCGGTGGCCGCGGCCATCAGCCACCAGGCGAGCAGAATGGTGCCGGCGTAGAGCGCGACCCCGGTGATGCGATGCACGATCGACATCGCCATCGTCATCGTCCACTTGTAGGTCTGCAGGTGCGGGGAGAGGGGCCGTTCGATTCTGGCGGTCATTGGCGTCGTGTCACCTCATCGAGGGCGCTGATGTCGTGCGTCTTAGCGTGAGAGCCTTAAGGAGTTCATGACGTCGGGCTGCGGTGCCCGCGCGGTTTTGAAAATCCCGGCATCCGCGTGTCCCGAGAGGAGGGCTTCCTCTTGCTCGCATCCGCACAAAATCGTCGCGCGATCTTGCGTCCGGACAGCTGCAATCAAGCCCTCGACCCCTGACAGCAGACGGCCTCTGTTTACGAACTCAACGTATTCAGCGCAATGGAGAATTGAACGTATCGGCAATAGCCGAACGGCTATGCTCTGACCGCACGGCGAGATCGATCGCGACCGCTTGACAGTCGCTGGCGCGAGGGGCACCCGGACCTTGCCGGCAGCGCAGCTTTGCCATTCCCCCTGCTTCTTGAAAGCGATCGGGCGATGATCGCAGGTCTCGACGTCTCAGAACTGGTTTGGCTCTGCGCAGGCCTGATCTGCGCTGGCGCCGCAACGGGAATCCTCGCCGGTCTGTTCGGAATCGGCGGCGGCGCCGTCATCATTCCCGTGCTCTACGAAGCCTTCCGCATCACCGGTGTTCCGGAAGCCGTGCGCATGCCGCTCTGCATCGGCTCATCGCTCGCGATCATCATCCCGACCTCGATCACCTCGTTCCGCGCCCATCTGGCGCGCGGGGCCGCCGATACCGCGGTCCTGAAACAATGGATCGTGCCGACCGTGATCGGCGTGTTGCTGGGCAGCGTCGTTGCACGCTTTGCCCCCGAGCAACTGTTCAAGATCGTGTTCGTGGTGGTGGCGACGCTCTCGGCAATTCGCCTCCTGTTCGCTCGCGACAGCTGGAAGTTCGGCGACGAGTTTCCGAAAGCGCCATGGATGCAGCTGTTCGGTGTCGTCATCGGGCTGCTGTCGTCGCTGATGGGCATCGGCGGCGGACAACTGACCAATCTGGTCATGACGTTCTACGGCCGCCCGATCCATCAGGCGGTCGCAACCGCTGCGGGTCTTGGCGTCGCCATCTCAATCCCGGGTGCGCTCGGCTATGTCTATGCCGGCTGGCCGCGTGCGGCCGAGTATCCCGATGTTGCCGCCCTGCAGTTTCCGTTCGCGCTCGGCTACATCTCGCTGATCGGTGTGTTGCTGGTAACGCCGTTGAGCGCGTTGATCGCGCCGGTCGGTGTTCGCATTGCGCACGCGCTGACCCGCCGCCAGCTCGAGATTGCGTTCGGCCTGTTCCTGGTCACCGTCAGCCTGCGGTTCCTGGTCAGCCTGCTGCCTTGAGGGTCAGGCAAGACCGCCAAAGGTCCGACAAACCGTCCACGCACGAACCGGCGGCCCGAAAGTTTCAGTTTTCACAAAGAATTTTCCCCCGAAACCGCTCCCTGCAGGCGTCGTAGCTCGGGTCATCGACAGCACGAATGTCCATGCAAATGAGATCGGGCTGCCGACCACCCCGCCGGCGATATCAGCCGGCTTCGCAATCACCTTCGGGAGACCTCCAGTGCTCAACTCAACCTCCAAACGCTTTGCCCTGATCGCCGCCGCCTTCGGCGCGCTCACCCTGACCTCCGCGCTGATCGCGCCTGCGCAGGCGCAAGACAAGATGATGAGCGGCGCCAAGATGAATGAAAAGACCGTGATGGTCGGCGGCGCGCCGATGTATCCGTCGAAGGACATCATCGACAACGCCGTCAACTCCAAGGACCACACCACGCTGGTCGCCGCGGTGAAGGCCGCGGGCCTCGTCGAGACGCTGAAAGGCACCGGTCCCTTCACCGTGTTTGCGCCGACCAACGCCGCCTTCACCAAGCTGCCGGCCGGCACGGTCGACACGCTGCTGAAGCCCGAGAACAAGGCCAAGCTGACCGGCGTTTTGACCTATCACGTCGTGCCGGGCCGGCTCTCGGCCGCAACCCTGATGAAGGACATCAAGGAAGGCGGCGGCAGCGCCAAGCTGAAGACGGTCGAGGGTGAGGAACTCACCTTCAAGTCACCTGCGATCGGCAAGATCACCATTACCGACGCGAAGGGCGGCGTCTCGACCGTCACCATCGCGGACGTGATGCAGTCGAACGGCGTCATCCATGTGGTGGACACCGTTCTGATCCCGGCGAGCTAAGTCGGGCAGGGGAAAGGCCGGGCACGACCGCGCGTCGTGCCCGGCTTTGTTCCCGCGACGATACCTTCCGGGCATCGATCAATTAGCTGGAACCGATGATCGGCCGCCCGTAACAAGTGCTACAATCAATACGTAAATCGGGACGAACGAACTTTTCCTTGCGCGTATCCTGATCGCAAAGCCGGTACCCACTTTTGCGGAATACGCGCCTGCATCGGAGACGGCGATGTCGACCCTCACCGCAGGCCACCAGGACGTCGCGCGACCGGCGACCAAAACCATTCACCCGGTCTGGGTCCGCGTCTGCCACTGGACCAACGCGTTTGCGATGACCCTGATGGTGATGTCGGGCTGGCAGATCTACAACGCCTCGCCGCTGTTCAATTTCGTGTTCCCGCGCTCGATCACGCTCGGCGACTGGCTCGGCGGCGCACTGCTCTGGCACTTCGCGGCAATGTGGATATTGATGGTCAACGGCCTCGTCTACGTCACGCTCGGCTTCGTTACCGGCCGCTTCCGCCGCAAGCTGGTTCCGATCACACCATCGGGTGTGATTGCAGACGCCAAGGCAGCGCTGACCGGCCACCTCGCGCACGACGACCTCTCAAAATATAATTCGGTGCAGAAGCTGCTCTATGCCGGCATCATCGTGGTCGCCGTCATCATCGTGCTGTCCGGGTTGTCGATCTGGAAGCCGGTGCAGCTGCAGTGGCTGACCGCGCTGTTCGGCGGCTATGACGTCGCGCGCTACGTTCACTTCACCGCGATGGCTGCGATCGTCGCCTTCTTCATCGTCCATGTCGTGATGGCGTTGCTGGTGCCGAAAAGCCTGCGCACCATGATCATCGGCCGCTGATCGGAGAAACCCCATGATCCGCAAGCCAAAATTCATCATCCCAGGCGTCGACAAAAAACTGCTGGTGAAAGACACCGCGAAGCTGCTGCCCGATCCGGCGCGACGTCGCTTCCTCACCGGCGGCGCCAGTCTTGGCGCGCTGACCCTGCTCACCGGCTGCAGTATCGTCGATGAGAGTTCTGCCGAAACCTTCCTGTCCAAGATCTCGAAATTCAATGACTGGGTGCAGTCGGCAATCTTCAATCCGAACGCGCTGGCGCCGACCTTCCCGGAGAGCGCGATCACAAAGCCGTTTCCGTTCAACGCCTATTACGAGCTCGACGACGCGCCCGAGATCGACGCCGAGGATTGGCAGCTCGAGGTCTCGGGTCTGGTCGACAACAAGAAGTCGTGGAAGCTCGATGAACTCTACGCGCTGCCGCAGGAAAAGCAGGTCACCCGCCATATCTGCGTCGAGGGCTGGAGCGCGATCGGCAGCTGGACCGGCACTCGCTTAAGCGATTTCCTGAAACGCATCGGCGCCGATACCCGCGCAAAATATGTCTGGTTTCGTTGTGCCGAAGGCTACACCTCGCCGCTCGACATGGCGACCGCGCTGCATCCGCAGACCCAGATGACGTTCAAGTTCGCCGACCAGATCCTGCCGAAGGCGTACGGCTACCCGATGAAGATCCGCGTGCCGACCAAGCTCGGCTTCAAGAATCCAAAGTACGTCATCGCGATGGAAGTGACCAACGAGTACAAGGGCGGCTACTGGGAGAACCAGGGCTATAACTCGTTCAGCGGCAGCTGACGGCCCAAGCATGCCCAAGCATGACCCGGAAACCAGCCGGGCGTTTCCTCGACACGCCAAAGTCCCCGCAGTCCAATGACCTTGGCGACCGGCGCCTGGAATGTCCGGTTGGCGGCGTAGGTCGGAAGTGATCGGCAAAAGATCAGAACGACGCTTTTGACCGAAGCGGTCCTCGAGTAGAGCCGTCGTATTGCTCCTCGCCTGTCGCTCGCGCGGGTCCGGATGATCGTGCAGCAAACCGTGCGCGCCTTGCATCGCGGCTACCGCCTCGTTTAGAAAACGCCTACCATTCATGCCGGTCCGGGAGGCATCTTTCGGGACTCCCGGGTCAATAGAGGTCACCGATGGTCGATGTAACTGGTCCTTTGCACGGCGTCAGAGTTCTGGATTTAACCAGAATTCTGGCGGGTCCCTTCTGTACTCAAATGCTCGGTGACCTTGGGGCCGAGGTGATAAAAATAGAGCGGCCCGGGAATGGCGATGACACGCGCAAGTTTGCACCACCATACGTGCGGGATGAAAGCGGCGCGGAAACGTCTGAAAGCGCATATTTCTTGTCGGCGAACCGCAACAAGAAATCGGTGACGATCGATTACACCAAACCCGACGGTCAAAAACTCATACGGCGTTTGCTGGCAAAGTCGGATGTCGTCGTCGAAAACTTCAAGACCGGCACGCTGAAAAAATATGGTCTGTCGTACGACGATGTCAAAGGCGACAACCCGCGGCTGGTTTATTGTTCGATTACCGGCTTCGGTCAAACCGGGCCTTATGCGGATCGGCCGGGCTACGATTTCTTGATCCAGGGCATGGGCGGCGTCATGAGTTTGACCGGTGAGGTCGACGGCAGTCCGCAAAGGGTTGGCGTATCAATCGCCGATCTGATGACAGGAATGTATGCGGCGGTCGCCATCAATGCCGCAATCTACCGCGCGAAAATGAGCGGTGCGGGACAGTTCATCGATATTGGAATGCTGGATACGCATGTGGCGTGGCTCGCCAATGTTGGAATGAATTACCTGCACGCGGGTCAACTCGGTCGTCTCGGCAATGATCATCCGAACATCGTGCCATATCGGCCGTTCAAAGCCGCGGACGGCGAGATCATCATCGTTGTCGGGAATGACGAGCAGTTCAGGCGCTTCTGCGGAATCGCCAAATGCGAGGAGCTGGCGAAAGATGCCCGGTTTCGAACCAACGAAATGCGCGTTCGAAATCGTGAGGAACTCGCTAAAATTCTTGACCCGATCGTCGCTGCGCGTCCCAGAGCTTTTTGGCTGAAGGAGCTCGAGGCCCAGAGCATCGGATGCGGTCCGATAAATAATCTCGAGCAAGTGTTCAATGACCCGCAAGTCATCGCTCGCAAGATGGTTCATGAAATGAAGCATTCGGTAAATGGCGGAACGCCGGTACGCCTGTTAGCCAGTCCGATGAAATTGTCCGAGACGCCGGTGACATACCGCCATGCGCCGCCACTTTTGGGAGAACACACGGCTGAGGTCATGTCCGACATACTCGGACTGGACGATTCAGAAATAAAGCGACTAGGTGCTCTCGGTGTGCTTGAGTAAAGACATCGTTCAACGTCAGCAATTGGCGCGAAGCGCGAGCTCATGCGTTGCAACGATATTTACGGTGTTGGACCAGACCGGACGTAGTCAGCAGACGGTCAAGACGGCGCGATTGGACCTGAAGCCGACGCGACGGCTGAACGACAGCACGCCGCGAAGACACGGCAGTTGTTGCCAGCAGCATCCTATGACACCATCTACGTAACGAATTGTTATGACCTTTTTGATGCCCTATGCCCCGCCGAAAATATGCCTGGGAAAAACTATCGGATGAGCAGTTGCTCAAGCGCCGCCTCAGTAGTTTGAGGGTTGTGGTCGAAGGCACGTGGGTCGAGAGTTGTCTCAATACCCTTTATGAAGAGCTCGAAGAACGGGGCATCCGGCTGCGGCCACACGCGTGGATATCGAGCGAATGGTTCAGCCCGGCGAACGTGCCCGGCATTGCCGTCCCATTCTATCTCACCCATCCCCGCTTGATGAAGCTCGAGAAGAAAATGATGCTCGACGTCGAGGGCGGCACCTGGTCCGAGTGCATGGCCATTCTCCGTCATGAAGCAGGCCATGCCGTGCAGCACGCCTACCAGCTGCAACGCCGCCGGCACTGGCAGCAGCTGTTCGGCCCGTCCTCGAAACGCTACCCGCGTTACTACCGGCCCAATCCGGCCAGCCGGCGCTATGTCCAGCATCTTCGGCTCTGGTACGCGCAGAGTCATCCGGACGAGGATTTCGCCGAAACCTTTGCGGTGTGGCTGCGGCCGCGCTCGAACTGGCGGACGCGCTATGCCGGTTGGCCAGCGCTGAAGAAGCTCGAATATGTCGACGAACTGATGGGCGAAATCGCGGGGAAGCGGCCGTTGGTCACGACGCGGGAGCGTCTCGATCCGCTCTACGAGCTCAGCCAGACGCTTGGCGAGCACTACCAGAAAAAGCAGGCGTTTTACGCGTTCAAGCCGCCGAAGACTTACGACCGCGATCTCTCCCGGCTGTTCTCAGCCGATCCGCGGCATCGCCGGGCGCAACCGGCTTCGGTCTTCATCAGGCGCCACCGCGCTGACATCAGGGAGCTGGTTGCGCGGTGGACGGGCGAGAATCAGCTTACACTCGATGCTGTGCTTGACGACATGATCTCCCGTTGCCGCGAGCTCAATCTGCGTGCCGTCGGCTCTGAACGGAAGCTTGTCGTCGACTTTACTGTCCTGCTGACCGCCAAGACCATGCACGCGCTGTTTGGTCCGTCGCGGCGCAAATGGATCGCGCTATGAGACGCCTGCGCATTCTGGCTCTTATGCGTCCGGACCTCGTGCCCCCGGACTCGACCGATGGATACACGGCGCGGCAAATCAATGAATGGAAAACTGAATACGATGTCGTGAGCACCTTGCGCGAGGCTGGCCATGAGGTTCGCGCGCTCGGCGTGCAGGAGGAAATCAAGCCGCTGCGCGACGAGATCGAGAGTTTCAAGCCGCACGTGGTATTCACGTTGCTGGAGCAGTTTCACAACGAACCTGTGTATGACCAGAACGTCGCCAGCTTTCTCGAGCTGATGCAGGTCCCATATACCGGATGCAACTCGCGTGGCCTGATCCTGGCGCGCGGCAAGGACCTGTCGAAGACATTGGTGCACCATCGCCGGATCGCGGTGCCGGCCTTCGCCGTGTTCCCGATGCGCCGCAAGGTCAGGCGGCCGGCGCGTCTTGCGCTGCCGCTGATCGTCAAGAGCCTGAACGAGGATGGATCGGTTGGTATCTCGCAGGCATCCGTCGTGGATAGCGACGAGAAGCTCGCAGAACGCGTCGCCTTCATCCACGAGCGGATCGGCACCGCCGCCATCGCCGAGCAATTTATCGAGGGACGTGAGCTCTATGTCGGCGTGCTCGGCAACAATCGATTGCGGGTGCTGCCGGTGTGGGAATTGAAATTCGGCACCATGGGCGGCCAGCCCATTGCCACCGAGAAGGTCAAGCACGATCCCGACTATCAGCAGCGCGTGGGAATCGAAGATGGGCCGGCCAGGAATCTCACGCCGGAGGCGCGCGCCCGTATTCAGCGATTGGCGAAGCGCATCTACCGAACACTTGGGCTCGATGGCTACGCGCGCATCGACTTTCGCCTCGCTACCGACGGAACTCCTTATTTCATTGAAGCGAACCCCAATCCCGAAATCGCGAAGAGCGAAGAGTTCGCGACAGCAGCCCGGCATGACGGACTGGACTATCCGGGCCTGCTGCACCGCATTTTGGCTCTCGGAATGAGCCGGGCAAAGGCGGGCGTCTCGGTAGGCTGAAAAGCAACGCGAGAAAGTCCGGTTATGGCAGGCACTCAACGGACCAAAATCGATGTCCGCATAAGCGTCGCTGTCGAGGGCAAAGCGGACTTCACTGTCACAAGCGCCGACTTCCGTTTTTGACCCCAAAGCTGAAGTCGCCTTGTGTTTGCGACGTTGGCTTTCGCAGGGTTACGATGATCGACCCTCAAGCCAGCGCCAGGTCAAGCCCGATATCCGCCGCCGGCGCGCTCTGCATCAGCCGGCCGACCGAGACGTAATCCACGCTACTGGCGGCGATCGCGCCGATGGTGTCCAGCCGCACCCCGCCCGAAGCCTCGGTCTTGGCGCGGCCCGCGACCAGCGTCACCGCCTCGGCCAGCATCGGCGGCGCCATATTGTCGAGCAGCAGGTGGTTCGCGCCCGCGCTGAGCGCCGGCTCGATCTGGTCCAGCCGGTCGACCTCGCAGATGATCCGCGCGATGCCGGCCGCCTTCGCGCGCGCTACCGCCGCGCCGACACCGCCGGCCACCGCGATGTGATTGTCCTTGATCATCACCGCGTCCCACAGGCCCATGCGGTAGTTTTCCGCCCCGCCCATCCGCGTCGCATATTTCTCCAGCAGGCGCAGGCCGGGCAGCGTCTTGCGGGTGTCGAGCAGCGTCGCGCGCCCGCCCATCGCGGCGACATAGGCGCGGGTCAGCGTCGCGATGCCGGTGAGGTGCTGCACCGTGTTCAAAGCGCTGCGCTCCGCCGTGAGCAGCGCCCGCGCCGCGCCGGTGACGCGCAGCAGCGCTGCGCCCGCCCGCACCGTCTCGCCCTCGCCGACGAGAATCTCGACGGCGCATTCAGGATCGAGGTGGTGGAAGAAACCCGCGGCTATCGGCAGGCCGGCGACGGTGACATCCTCGCGGCTCTCCATCACCCCGGCGAAGCGCGCGCGGGCGGGGATGACGCTCTCGCTGGTCACGTCGTGCCCGCCGCCGGGCTGGCCTTCGCCGAGGTCTTCGGCCAGCGTGGCGGTGATGAAATGAGCGAGGTCGAAGCCGGGGATGTGCATGGCGCGGCCATTATCGGGCAGGGAGGGAGGATTTGAGAAGAGATTTCTTGGGGCCTGAGGCCCCAGACCCCCGCCGTTTTTTTGGAGGAGATCGCGGGCGAGGCGCCATGCCGCGAAGCGGCTTTTGACGCTCCCGGTGTCGTCCATGGATCAATCCCTTGTGTCGCAGCGACCTGCGCGCGGCGTCTCGGTAGCTCCAACTTAGCGATTCGCGGATATGTTCAGCGCCGGAAACAGCTGCCGCGCTGCCACCTAACTCCTGCGCATGTCGGATAATGGCCGATTTTGTTGCAAAAGTCGGCTGTGGCGGATCGGGCGGTTAAGCCCTTTGTGAAGGGCCTCGGCTTTAATGCGCCGGGTCTGACGCCCTCTACGTAACTCCAACGCTACGCGATGCACAGAGCCTGAACGGGTGGCGGCCTGGCAACTAGCAATGCAAGTCGCCGCAGGTTCTGGGCGATGGCAGCCAGCACAAACTCATCCTGGGCGCCTCGTGGGCCACGCAGTCGAAGCCGACCGAGCCTCAGGATGCGCTTCAGGTGTGCGAACCGCATCTCGACCTTCTTGCGCTCGCGGCGCGACTGCTCGAAGCCCTCGGTGCCAGCGAACGATCGGGCAATGTCCCGGGCGTGCTCATGGATGTCGCGCGGGATCTTGCGCGATGGCTCCTTTGGACAGCACTGCGGTTTAAGGGGGCATACATCGCAGTCAAGTTTGCTTGCACGATATAGAAGTGTCTTGCCTTCGTGCACGGTGCCGCTCGTCCCGAGCCGCTTTCCGCCCGGGCAATGGTAGACGTCGCTGGTCCGATCATATCGAAAGTCGCTGCGCGAGAAGGTGCCATCATCCCGCTTCGACTTGTCGAACACGGGGATATGTGGCGCGATACCCTTCTCCTCGACCAGCCAGTTCAGCATCGGAGCTGCCCCATAAGCGGTATCGGCCGCGAGCCGCTCCGGCTTGAGACCAAAACGTTCTTCTGTTCGCTCGATCATCGTCTTTGCCGCGCCGACCTCAGCTTGGCGAATGGCCCGGGAGGCCTCGACGTCAACGATGACGCCGAACTTCACGTCGATGAGATAGTTGTCCGAGTAAGCGAAGAATGCCGGCCCCTTGTGAGCTCCGGTCCACTGGGCCGCAGGGTCGGACAGCGAAACGAACTTCGGAACAACGTCGCTGGCGGCGCCCCACGCCGTATCGTCGAGGGTCGCCAGATACTCCTTCACCGCGCGGCTTGACCTCGCCGGATCACGATCCCTGCGCCAATCCTGACCCGCGATTGAGCGCTGCTTGTTGGCGTCGGCCGCAATCAGGCTCGCATCGACTGCAAAGCCTTCGCCACCAACCAGACCAGCTGCAACGCATACCTCGACGACACGTTCGAACACCCGACGGAAAACGTCTCCATCGCGGAAGCGCTCGTTGCGTGCGCGCGAAAATGCCGAGTGATCCGGGACAGCGTCCTCAATGCCGAGTTTGCAGAACCAGCGATACGCGAGGTTCACCTGCACTTCTCGGCAAATCAAACGCTCCGAACGGATCGCAAAAACGTACCCTATAATGAGCATCCGGGTCATTAACTCCGGATCGATCGACGGGCGACCCATCGACGAATAGTGAGGTGCAAGTTCGCGGCGGAGCCAGGCCAGATCGAGAGTACTGTCGATCTTCCGCACCATGTGATCGTCGGGAACTACATCGCCAAGACGAAACTCGTAGAACAGTTGACCTTGGTCACTCTTCAGACGACCCATCATCGATCGACCTCGTCGAGAATCGCGTCAACATGACGGAATCACGCTTCGCGGCTCCTCTCAACGGACTTCTGCAACAAAATCGGCCCTAAACGGACTCACTCGCGCATTTCGCCGAGGTCCGTTGTTGAGGGGGCAGAGCGGACCAATCTGCGACCAGCGGCCAACGTCGGCTTTGACCCGAGGTGGACGTCGGCGTTTCGCATCATTACGCGCCGCGGCGGCCGGGTTTGCCGTTCGACGTGCCACCGGTCGCTGATGCGGTATCGCGGCCTCCGCGCTCAGGCCTTCCGGCTATGACGGGAATCGCGGCTTCACCTTTTCGCAGAGCAGACGCAGCGAATTCATGACGCGCTCGTGCGGAATCAAGCCGCCGCAGTTCATTTCCGCGAGGATGCCGTCGAGGCCGAGCTCCTCACGCAGTTGAACGAGACGGTCGATCACCATATCCGGCGTGCCGACGACGACCTTGTCGCGCAACGCGTCGTCGTAGCCGATTGTCTGCAATCGCTGGCCGCGCTCGGCGCGCTGCTCGATGGCGCGTGCCCCGGCGCGGGTTGCCGAGGCCTCGAGCTGTCCGCCGAGCCAGCGGTAGAAATGCATAATGCTTTCCCTGGGCTCCTCATGGGCCTGCTCGCGTGACTCGGCGATGTAGATCGGAAGGCGCAGATACACCCTGCCGTGGCCGGGATGGCCGGCAGCATTGTAGGCTTCGCGATAAACGCGCAGGTTTGGCGCCAGCTCCGACAAGGTGCCGAGACGGACGGCGCCAAAAACGGGCAGGCCCTGGCGTCCGGCCGCCGGAAAGCTGTCGGGGCTGTTGATCGCGATGCGGATCTCCGGGCCCTGAGGCTGGTATGGCTTCGGCGTCACGTGAACGCCGCTGAAGTTGAAGTATTTGCCCGAGTAGACCAGCGGCTCGTCCAGCCAGGCGCGCTTGACGATCTCAAGCGTCTCGGCAAATCGCTCCTGGCTCTCTGCGTAGGGGATGCCATAAGCCTCATAGACGCGCGGAAAGCCGCTGCGTCCCACACCGAAGATCAGTCGCCCGTGGCTGATCTGATCGACGGTCGCCACTTCTTCGGCGAGGCGCATCGGGTGGCACAACGGCAGCACCTGTACAGCGGTGCCGATCTTCATCCGCTTGGTGCGCCCGGCGATCGCCGCAGCCAGCGTCAACGGCGCCGCCAGAACCGAGCGGGCCGGCGCGGCGTGCAGTTCGGCCAGCCACATGACATCCAACCCCCAGCCTTCGGCAGCGTCGATCTGCTCGAACGAGCGATCAAACGCGTCGCGCTGGCTTTGACCAGGGGTCAGCGAAAACTCGTGGAACATGCCGAATTCCATCGGACGTCTCCCAAGAGGGGCGACTATGTCGTCCCCAGGGGGTCGATCGCCCACGGCAGCTCTTCATAACCAGGCGCGTAGTTTTGGTTCGTCAGCATTGGATTGCGATTGATCAGCGGGCGCAGATACATTGGATGCGTCACGCTGCGCACCTCGTGCTCGACGGTGTACAGAGGGCGCCCGCTGTCGAGATCGACGATATCGCGGAAACGATACTGATAGCGGTTGTCCTCCTGGCTCACCAGATTGCGCTCGCGCAATCGGCGGTACGGCTCAGAGAAATTCACCAGATAGATCGCCACATGGTGATTGTCGAATTCCGGTAGCGGGCGATCGGTCTCGCGGAACACCAGGTACTGGTCGCGGCCGACCAGGACACGCGCGGACGCGCGGTCGTCGTCCTCGCGCGAGAAGCGCGCCGGCACATCGATGATGCGGCCATAGAAGTCGGCGATCGCCGGTGTTGTGCCCACCGGTACGTCAAACTCGACGTAAGGAATGCCAATGCTGATCGGACCAAAGCGCGCGTGGTCCGGCTCGTAGCAGCGCACGCGATTGCCCCAGGGACAAGTCGCCTCGATATGGTCGTTACGCTCGGCGAAGGCAAAGCGCGTTCCGGAAAGCCGTTCGCGCACGCTGGCGAGACGATCAAGCAGTGCGGCGCGGCCAGCGATGACGATGCCGGTGTGGCCGCGCAGAACCTGCGCCTTGCCGGTCGGCAGGTGGAACTGACTGCGTCCTGCGTTAACCCACATGTTGCCGTCGCCCACCATCATGGAGGGATCGCGGGTGAGCCCCAACCCGGCGACGTAGAACAGCGTCGCAAGGCGTTGGTCAGGGACGCGGACGTTGACGTGCTCAAGGTGGATCGAGTTGCCGATGTCTTCGGCGGTGCGATCGAACGTCTGTTGCATGACCGGATGATCCGAAGCGGTTATCTCAAGGACCAGCGTAGCACGCTTTCAAGAAATGCCGACGCAAAGAAAGCGAAGGCCATGGCTGCGGAAGCGAGATTGATGATGTCCGCCAATGACACCTTAGGGCCGATTCATGCGGTGCAACGATATGTCCGGTGTTGAAGGCAGACCGGAAGTCATAGGCGCATCGTCAAAACGACGCTCCTGACCCGAAGCGGAAGTCGAGCAGGTGAAATGGTAATTTCGGTTCAAGCCCCTTTTAGGAGTTGATCCGCCAGCCACTCCGGCTCACCGAGCATCACGACGTGACCGGCAGTGGTGTTCTCCAGAGTGGTCCATGTTTTGTCGGCTCTGCACTCGGACAGCGCTTGGTCAAAAGCGGGATTGGCATATCGGGGCGCGCGAATATACGTCTTCTTAGCGACCTTCTCCATCGCGCCTGAGAGCTTGATAGGCTGCAAGAATGTGCCTGGCGGCTGTGGGGTACATTTCGTCGAAGAAAGGCCGGTCGTCCACACCACCTAGTCTTGTGCGCGCGGATCGGGTCCCAAGACGCCTCGATCCTGCCCGCCGCCAAGCTGATCGCGCGGATCAAATACGAATATGATGATGCTGTCGGATTTGCCCCCGGGAGGCAGAGCATCGGGCCGGCTCCCAGTTTCGCCCGATGACACCGATGCTCATTCAAGCTCGAGAGACCGGTACCGCCCGTTTTCGTCAATAACCGTTCCCCAGACCTTGTGCGACGCCTGGTGTTCGGCACGGCCATAATTAAGCGGAGCGCCGAGGCCCAGATCGAGATTGTGCGTATTCTCAAAAGCGTCGACCAGGCTTTCAGTATCGAGCTGCGGACCTGTCCGTTTGAGTGCCTGGATCAGGATGTTGGCGGCAACGTATCCTTCAAGCGACACGTAATCCGGCGGCTCGCCCGGAAAATACTTGGCGAGCGCGTTCTTGTATTCGAGGACAGCGCTTGAATAGCCGCCAACCGCGGGCACCACTTGTGTCACGATGATGCCGCTGGCAAAGCGCGGTCCAAGCAGCATCAGTTCTTCGGCAAGCGCGGTGCTGCCGACGAAGGAGACGTTGGTGTAAATCAATCCCGGAACAAGATCTCGCGTCTTCTCGATGAACTTAGCGGCGGCCCGGTAGGTTGCTACCATGACCACCGCTTTGATCGCGACCTTCTGCGCCTTTAGCTGATTGACCGCGTCGTCGACGTCCACCGTATTTCGCTTGTAGTTCAGCCGAAGAATGGTGGCGTCGTTCAGGCCGAGCGACCGAAACGCCTTCGAGACGCCCGCGAACCCGGCATCACCATCGGAATCCTGCTGAGCGAAGACGGCGATTTGTCGGGGTTGTAGCCGGCGCAGCTTTATCAAATAGTGGACCGCGGCGGCAGTTTCCTCCGCATAGCTTGCGCGATAGTTGAGCACATAACGATCGGGGGGATCGTTGCGCAGGACATTTGCACCCGTGAACGCCCCGAAGAACAATGTCCGCCGCTCGAGCGCGTAGGGCACTGCCACGGCTGCGGTTGGTGTTCCCACATTTCCAATAAAGCCGAAGACCTGATCCTTCTCGTAGAGCTGTTTTACGGCTTCCACGGTTCGCGTCGGCTCATAACCGTCGTCCGCCGAGATCAGCCGGAGCATCCTGCCCTCCACGCCGCCGGCGTCGTTGACCTGATTGAAAGCAGTATCGATCCCGAGTTTCATCTGCCGGCCGAGTTCCTTCGCGGGACCGGAAAACGGCGCAACAATTCCGAACCGGATTTCGTTCGCGGTGACGCCGCGCGCGGTGGAGGTCAGAGCAGGTCGCGGCGCGGGCGCCGTGGGTGCCGTCGCGGCAGCGGCTGACGACGGCCCGATCGTGCCGACAAGCGACGCCGACTTCCCGGCAAGTGATTGTTCGAGATCGGCAAGTTGGCGCCCCGCCGTTCTGCAATCGGTCCGGCCTGCCGACACGGCACCACGGCCATC
The DNA here is from genome assembly GCA_963763485.1 of uncultured Alphaproteobacteria bacterium. GTDB lineage: Bacteria > Pseudomonadota > Alphaproteobacteria > Rhizobiales > Xanthobacteraceae > CAWCKS01. The sequence goes on from CAVXOW010000008.1 coordinate 1,019,454, forward strand.
TGCGACGTTGCGATCGAGCAGCTGCGAAAGTTCGTTGCGCTCGGCCTCGTTGGAGGCGGTTGTCCTGATCACCGTCTGGAACTTGTCTGCGATGAACCCTATTCGGGGGCGCGCGATGTCCGGGCACGCCAGCGCAGAACCAATGACCTGTCCGACGCGGCCCGCCAGGTCGCGCACGATGTCCAAATTCTCGACAGGCGCTGCGCCGGCGGCGGTCGCGAGCAGAGCACCAAGAAATGCCGCGATCCAACGCGATCGCGAGTTCCACGCGGGGGTGATGTTGGATGTAGTAATGGGCCTCGTTGCTTCCACCGCGTATGCCATGTTGATCATTGAGATGTCTCGGCGGAACTGCTTTTTTGACGCCAGAGAATGAATTGCTGAAGCAGCTCTTCGGATTGCTCAGGCGTGACGGTTTGTGCGGCGCTTTGCTGTAACCGTGCGGCTTTCATCGACTGCACGGCTGCTGCAAAGGACGCGGCAGCGTTCGGCTCCTGGGAGCGATGGAGCATCCGAACAAAGAACAGCGCCGCAACGGCCAAAACGCCAATCGCCGCAGCCCCAAACAACACCTTGGGCCGATCCCACAGCGCTGAAGGCTTGTCCATAACCTCAGGCTCGAGTGGGCGGCGCAGCGATTGGTAGAACGCGTTATCAAGCGCGATGTCGATTGAAGTGCGGCGCCCGGCGAGGCCGGGTTCTGATTCGGATTGCGCTTCGCCAAAAGTGGATTGCGGCGACCTTGGCCTTTCGCGCAATCGGCGGGGTGCATAGTAGAGTGGATCATGCGGGGTAGTTCGGTCTTGCTCACTCGAGGCACTCATACGCTGTTCCTGCGGTGCTTTGCGGTTGTGGATCGATTGCTCTTGCTGCTCCCGACAAGTGGAATGCAAAAGAGGGCGGCGCGCGGAAATCTCCGCGTCTCAATCGAGCCGCCATCATCGATCGGAAGGAGCGTGGGAGCGACCTTCCCGGTGCCGTTTACGGCAACAGCAGCAATCCACCGTCCCTCGAACGGAGGATGCCGCTCAATTTAAATCGGGTGTTACGAAAACGTCTTCTTGGCACAAAGCGTCGTTTCGTTGCTATGCGCCGATTGTCGGCTATCGGGTGGCAACGCGGACTCTGCGCGGACATCGCATTTGGGTGGCGATTGGACCCATTGCGGACCTATCGAAATCGAAAAAGCACTTAACTTGGATGGAACTGAAGGGCTGAGACGGGCGCCACTGCGGCCTTAACTACGGAAGTCTTTTTGTCGCCGTAAAGGGATTGAACCCCCGTTCTGCAAGAGCAGCCCACGAAGCTGCGCCAAGATGTGGCAATCGGAAATAGAGTCGTGGCTTGGCCGGATCGGTATCCAACATGAACCCAGTCGGTAGCCCTCGGACACTTGTGGCATAGAACCCGCCATCCGGCGACCTCTGGGATTCGATTACAGCGACCAACGATTTTGCCTCCCCGGTCCTGCCGAGCAATTCCAGCAAGAGAGCCATTTGGCCCGTCCCTTCGGTCCACACACCATCTCGGTCTTCACCGTAAGAAAAGCCCTTGTCGACACTCATTCGCTGTTCGGCGGTAGTAATTGCCGATGCAAATTTCTTGGCCGCTCCGGGGAGCGCCGTTAAGGGCCAGACTTGAGCATCCAGGGCCAAAATCGGATTGCGCGTGACGCCGTCTTCGGCGGTGCCTGCGGCGAAACAGGCGCATGCCGGATCCCACATCGTATCTACGAAGTGCTCAGCAGCTGTTGCCATATCACGCCAGCGCGAATCGCCTGTGCGGGTTGCAAGAAGGCCAAACGCGGCGGCGAGGTCAGTATTGTGTTCAGTCGATTTCCATGTCCGTACGTCGGGCGTCGGTTCGTGCCCAAAAGTACCGCCCGTGAAACCGCCAGTACCGCGCGTGTCGGCCCATTGCGCGACCCAGGTGCCAAGCCGTGCCGCACCATCGCGGAACCGAGAGCTGGCGCTCACATCGTCAATCGACAGCAAAGCCAACATTGCCCATGCAACGTTGCCATTATCGCTGCCCACCTGATATCGATCTTCTAACCACTTGTTCTGAGTATTGTCCCACCAACCCGGAAGTTTGGCGGAGCCACTCGCCACCACACCCGCGGCGTAAGCGTTCCGGAGCCGTCCATCATGCCAGGTCCGGTCGTTATCGATGGCCCAGAGAATCGCCGCGCCGATCCGACATGCTTTGTCTCGCTCGCCGCAACCGACTAATGCGATGGCGGCCACCGCATTGTCATAAAGGTATGCGGCGCCATGGAGAGGCCCCGATTCCACGGTCGGATAGCTGGGCAAGAACAACGGCCCTGGCGGTGCCTTATCGATTAGACCAGCGAGGTACCCGCATGCAGACGCTTCTGGTGTTGCTAAAGCCCGTAGCGGAGTGGCGGCCATAATGATTATGGAAGTCGCTACGATCCATACGAAGGTTTCTATTCGGGCCACTTGCTGTTCTCCGGGGTGGACGATGATCCTATATACCCATCGGCGATGCCTGGAAGTGGGCACTTAACGGACACGGCGCGATGTCCGACTCGAGTCCGTTATGCGCACCAAAGCGGACGTCGTCGACCACTCCAAATTTTTGGGCTCAGATCTGGTTTGCGGCTGCTGTGAGCGGCTTCTGGAACAGGCACGCGATGACGCCGAGCACCAGCACCGCCGCCGACATGTTGAGCGCGTAAGCCAGGCTGCCCATCGCGTCGGTGATCGCGCCGGTCGCGATCGGGCCAAGGATTTGCCCGAGCCCGAATGCAATCGTCATCACCGCGATCGCTTTCGGCCAGGCTTCGCGCGGATAGTTCAGCCGCGCGAACGCCGTGGTCGACGACACCACCGCAAAGAACGCATTGCCGAACACCAGTGCCGAGATCGCCAGCACGGTCGGCGATGTTCCCGCAAGCGGGATCAGCGCGCCGATCGCGGTGATGCCGATCATGAGCGCGGTCACCGCGCCGCCGCGGCCGCGCGCCATCAGGCGGCCCCACACCCATGGCTGCGCGATGGCGCCGATGCCGATGCAGGTCCAGAACGCGCTTTGCGCCAGCGCGCCGCCGCCGGCGTCGCGGACGAATGCGATCATGAAGGTCATGTAGGCGATATAGCCTGCGCCGAACAGAAAATAGCCGGCGAGGTAGGGCAGCGCCGGCATGATGGCGACCTCGGCCGGCTTCGTCTGCGCCGGCATCTCGGGCTCGTCGATCCTGCTGAGACCGAGCATTGCCGTCAGCACCGCTGAGATGACGGCAAGCCAGGACCAGACAATCCACCATGATCCGCGTCCGTAGGACTGCAGAAGGAATGGCGCGACGAAGCCCGAGATCAGTAGTCCGATCGCCGGGCCGACATAGAACAGGCTTTGATAGAAGCTGGCGCGATCGCGCTGCGACAGGGCAATGTTGGTGGCGAGCGCGCCGCCGCCGACAAAGGCGACGGCCGCGGCGATGCCGGACAGCAGCCGCGCGCCGCTGAAGATGACGAAGTCGGCCGAGATTGCCGAGATCACGAGCGACACGACGCAGGCGAGCGCGCCGATCCACACCGAGTTGAACAGCCCGAAGCGGCGGATGAACGCGCTGGCGCCGAGCGCGCCGACGAGGTAGCCGGCGGCATTGATCGTGTTCATGAAACCCGCGGTCGAATACGACCAGCCGAGGCTGTCGCGCATATCAGGCAGCACCAGCGAATAGGCAAAGCGGCAGATGCCGAGCCCGACCGCCGGCGCAATGCCGAGGGTGAGAATGAACCGCGCCGGATGCGCGTAGGCCGGCTGCGATGGGGCGGGGGACACGTGGGAGACTCCGAGGGCTTTGCGAAGCGTCTTGTCGCAGACGCGTGGCGTCGGACACCACAGCGCCAGCGCATAACGGACTTGCGGCGGCAACGCATTCATTGGGCAGTCTCTTGCCAAGGCGCTCCGTCCGCTCTAGCAATCCGCCGGTTTCCTAGTCCGTCATGCCCGGCCTTGTGCCGGGCATCCACGTCTTGGCGATTGAACAAAAACGTGGATGGCCGGAACGAGTCCGGCCATGACGACAACGATAGAGGCTCTTGAATCATGCCCACGCAAAAGCTGCTTCTCCTGCCCGGCGACGGCATCGGCCCGGAAGTGATGGCCGAGGTCAAACTGACCATCGACTGGATCAACAGCAAGGGTCTCGCGTCATTCGAGACCGAACAGGGTTTGGTCGGCGGCTCGGCTTACGACGCGCACAAGGTCGCGGTGACCGATGCCACCGTGAAGCTCGCCGGTGAAGCCGATGCCGTGCTGTTCGGCGCGGTCGGGGGGCCGAAGTGGGACAGCGTGCCCTACGACGTGCGACCCGAAGCCGGCCTGTTGCGGCTACGCAAGGATCTCGGCCTGTTCGCCAACCTGCGCCCGGCGATCTGCTATCCCGCGCTCGCGGAATCCTCGAGCCTGAAGCGCGAGGTGGTCGAAGGCCTCGACATCATGATCGTGCGCGAGCTCACCGGCGGCGTCTATTTCGGCGAGCCGAAGACCATCACCGACCTCGGCAACGGCCAGAAGCGCGCCATCGACACGCAGGTCTACGACACCTACGAGATCGAGCGCATTGCGCGTGTTGCGTTCGATCTCGCCCGCAAGCGGCGCAACAAGGTGACCTCGATGGAGAAGCGCAACGTCATGAAGACGGGCGTGCTCTGGAACGAGGTCGTCACGCAGGTGCATCAGCGGTCGTACAAGGACGTCCAGCTCGAGCATGTCCTGGCGGATGCCGGTGGCATGCAGCTCGTGCGCTGGCCAAAGCAGTTCGACGTCATCGTCACCGACAATTTGTTCGGCGACATGCTGAGCGACGTCGCGGCGATGTTGACCGGCTCGCTCGGCATGCTGCCGTCGGCCTCGCTCGGCGACATCGACGCCAGGACAAAGAAGAGCAAGTCGCTGTACGAGCCGGTGCACGGCTCGGCGCCCGACATCGCCGGGACGGGCGCAGCCAACCCGATCGCGATGATCGCGTCATTTGCCATGGCGCTGCGCTACTCGCTCGATCACGCCAAGCTCGCCGATCAGATCGAGGCGGCGATCGCGGCGGTGCTGGCCAAGGGTCTGCGCACCGCCGACATCAAGTCGGAGGGCACAACGGTGATCAGCACATCGGCCATGGGTAAAGCGATCCGCGACGAGCTCGCCAAGGCGATGTGAGCGGATCGAGCGATCGCCCTTGATCCGTCATCCTGAGGTGCCCGCGCATCGAAACGCGTGCCGTGAACTCGGCGGGTGTGTGCGAGAGCTCGCACCTCAGGATGACGGAACTGATACTGTCGCTATCGCCTCACCACCCCACCCGATACGGGTCGGGCGCTTCGAACCGGCCGAGCAATGGCCAGTTCGGATTCTGGAAGCCGGCCGGCGCGCCGGGGCCGTTGATCGTGTTGATGCCGTACTGGAGGTTGCCTGGCGGCATCACGTAGTCGAGGTAGTGGCGGTCGCCGGGCTTCACCTCGACGCCGGCGTCAAGCCACGAACGCTTCGTGATGTAGATGCGCGTGCGCGGTCCGGACTGGTAGGAGACGTTCGGACCGGTGTTACGGCGGGCGAATGCCGGCGGGTTGCTTTCCGGACCGTAGGACATGCTGTCCTGGCGCCGTTGCGCCTGGGCCAGCGACGCCGTCAGCGCGATCGAAACGGTCAGTGCGAGACACGATGCGGTCGCCCAGCGCCTGGGAGCCGCCAAATTTCCTCGAATTCATCGTGTCCTCTCAGTGAGTTGTGCGTCGCTGTCCAATCTACGGACTGGTTCCCGTGGCGACAAGGCCAATTGCGCCACACCTCGTGAGAATAATGGCATCGGGTGATGTCCCGTTCCCGGCCGCATCGAGCGGCCGCGACGCGGCTAATTGGTGGCGACTGTGCCGCGCAGCTCCGGCTCGTCGATCGTGTTGAGCCAGCTTTCGCTCGTGAATGCGGCGCTGCTGCAGTCGGCCTGCCGCTTCAACTCGGACCGCGCGAACAAATCGGCGAGTTTTGGGTCGCTGCCCGCCGCCAGCAGGTTGAGCCGGTTCAGCAGGCAGGCGACCGCCTGCCTCCCGTTCGGCCGTGCGGACCCGCCGCAGGTCCAGCCGCTGATCTGCACCTGCGGATCATCAAAGCTGCGCGCAAACCCGGTGCACTTTGAGAACTTGCCCGCCGCCTGCGTCGAGAACGCGACCAGCGCCACCGGCCCGAACTTGCTGTCGATGACGCCGTCGGCCTGCACGTCGCGCACGTTCCACAGCGCGGTGCGTCCGCCGATCTCGAGCGAGGCTGGCGCGAACCCGGGCAATTCCGCGCCGGGCCGGTACACCTCGATTTCGGCCCACGGCATCGCCATTCCGGAATTGGACCATTTCAGCACGTCCTTGCGGCCGCCTTCGGGGTGGCGCAGAATCTCGTAAGTCGCTGTTTTATTGCCGAGATCGGGCGATGGCGCGGCAAAGGCCGGAATCGCCCGCTCGACCGGACGCCACGCCGACTGGCGCAGCGACAGCCGCGGACCAAGATCGATGTCGTCTTGCAGCCGCGTTGCGATGTCGGTTGCGAGCAGCGCGAGCACGGCGACGCCGCAAAGGTAGGCCATCATCCGCATGGTGGTCGCGCGGAACTCATCGGCGAGATTGGTCAGGGTCGCGATCAGTTTTGGCTCGCGGAGGGTTGCGCGGTTGACGTCGGCGGACGACATGGTGAGGAAGAGCTGGCAAGGAAGAGCTGGCGGCGACAACGTTGTGTTAAGCGTCTTTCTCGCATAGAAGCGCGCACGCTTTTGTTATCTGCGCGCGCGGCTCGCGACGGTTTTTCGCAGGAGAGTGAACAATGGGTTACAAGGTTGCGGTGGTCGGAGCGACCGGCAATGTCGGCCGGGAAATGCTCGACATCCTGGCCGAACGCCGCTTTCCCGCGGACGAGGTCGTTGCAATCGCGTCCCGGCGCAGCCAGGGCGTCGAAGTCTCCTTCGGCGACAAGACCCTGAAAGTGAAGGCGCTGGAGAATTACGACTTCTCCGACATCGACATCTGCCTGATGTCGGCGGGCGGCGCGGTGTCGAAGGAATGGTCGCCGAAGATCGCCGCCAAGGGCGCGGTCGTGATCGACAACTCATCGGCGTGGCGGATGGACCCGGATGTGCCGCTGGTGGTGCCGGAAGTGAATGCCGACGCGGTCAAGGGCTTCACCAAGAAGGGCATCATCGCCAATCCGAACTGCTCGACCGCGCAGCTCGTCGTTGCGCTGAAGCCGCTGCACGATCACGCGACGATCAAGCGCGTCGTGGTCTCGACCTATCAATCGGTGTCGGGCGCCGGCAAGGACGGGATGGACGAACTGTTCGCCCAGACCAAGGCCGTCTACACCACCGGCGACATCGAGGCCAAGAAATTCCCGCGCCGCATCGCCTTCAATCTCATTCCGCACATCGATGTCTTCATGGAGGATGGCTACACCAAGGAAGAGTGGAAGATGATGATGGAGACGAAGAAGATCCTCGATCCCGCCATCAGGCTGACCGCAACCTGCGTGCGCGTGCCGGTGTTCATCAGCCACTCCGAGGCCGTCAACATCGAGTTTGCGGACCCGATCTCGGCAGACGAAGCGCGCAACATCCTGCGCAACGCGCCGGGCTGCATCGTCATCGACAAGCACGAAGATGGCGGCTACGCCACGCCTTACGAAGTGGCGGGCGAGGACGCGACCTACATCAGCCGTATCCGCGAGGATGCCACGGTCGAGAACGGCCTTGCGATGTGGGTGGTGTCGGACAACCTGCGCAAAGGCGCCGCGCTCAACGCCGTGCAGATCGCCGAGTGCCTGGACACCCGCAAACTGATCAGCGCCAAGAAGAAGGCGGCCTGACGGCGGCCACTAGCCGTTCACGCCGGTAAACTCCCCCGTCTTGCGATCCAGCACCGACAGTGAGCCGCGCGCGACACCGAAGTAGGCGCCGTGCAGCGCGAGCTTGCCGCGCTCGGCGAGGATGCTGATGCACGGGAATGTCATCAGGTTGTCGATGCTGCGCAGGATCGCCTTGTGTTCGATCCGAGTGATGAACTCGGCGAGCTGTTCATTTTCCGCGCGCGGATTCTCGTCGAGCGTCGGTGCCAGCAGCGACATCCAGCGGCCGATGAAATCGCCCGGTGACAGCGGCGCCTGGTCCTGCACCAGCGCCCGGATGCCACCGCACTGGGCATGGCCGAGCACGACGATGTGTTTGACTCGCAGCACCTGCACGCCGAATTCCAGCGCCGCTGATACGCCGTGCGCGTTGGCATCCGGCTGATACGGCGGCACGATGTTCGCCACGTTGCGCACGACAAAGAGTTCGCCGGGGCCGGCGTCGAAAATCGCCTCCGGCGACACCCGCGAGTCGCAGCAGCCGATCACCATGATCTCCGGCGACTGGCCGCGCTCGGCAAGCTCGCGATAACGCGATTGTTCCGCGGACAGGCGGTCCCGGGCAAAGCTGCGGTAGCCTGAAATCAGCCGGTCCGGAAAGCCAGTCATGCGCGCCCTCGTTGCTGCGATTGGGCTATCGCTAACCACGGCTTTGGCGCGGCGGCAACCCTCGTCGTGCGCGGCCGGCGAAGTTCCTCGACCTTTAACCCGCTCAGCCGCGAAACGCGGTCTCGGCGATGGTTTCCAGCGGAATGACCTCGACTTCGCCACCGGCCACCTTGCGCGTCTCTTCATTGTAGCGCGGGAAGAACGCGCTGCCTTGCAGCGCCTTGATCGCCTGCTCATCGACCGCGCCAGCGATATGGAAATAATCGGCGCCATCGCGCCGCTTCAGGCAGCGATAGGAGATTTTGCCTTTCACGGCGGGATCGCTGTCGAGCTGGGCGATGAAATCAGCGATGTGCGTGTGCCAGTCGGCCTCGCTACCCTGGCTGCGCCGATACCTGATCATGAAATACTTCATTGGCGGCTCCTGCTGGATCTCTGCCGATCAATTCTGGCTTTGCCTCCGGCACAGTTAGGAATGTAAGATACGCAGACGCAAGTATGGACAAAAATGATACTGTGACGCTGCGAACTTCCGATCTGCCGGGGGCCAGAACCAGATGACGAAAACGTCGCGAAGACTTCATCAATGTCCCGTCGCAGCCTTTCAGAAACTGATCAGCGGCAAGTACAAGCTGCGCATCCTGTGGGATCTGCAGGACGGGCCGCGGCGCTACAGCGAGATCCGCAGCGGCCTGTTGCGCGGCGCCGGCGCGGGTACCGGTGAGATCGCCCCGCGCGTGCTGAGCCGCGAGCTCAAGGCCCTGGCTGCGAGCGGGATGATCGACCGCAAGGATTTTGGCGTGGTACCGCCGCGCGTCGAGTATCGCCTTACGCGCAAGGGCACAAGTTTCATCCCGGTGGTCGCGGCGATCCGGGATTGGGGCGCGCGTCACCTCGATGACGCCGCCGTCGCGGCGTCGATAGCAGAGCGGCAGCGCGCGGAGGTGCGCCCGTGACTGTTCGTCCACGCCGCAGCTTCCTGTTCATGCCCGGCTCCAACGCCCGCGCGCTGGAGAAAGCGAAGACGCTCGCCGCCGACGGCTTCATCTTCGATCTCGAGGATGCGGTGGCGCCCGACTTGAAGCAGGCGGCGCGCCAGCAAATCGCCGACGCTGTCGCCTCGCGCGGTTACGGCAAACGCGAGATTCTCGTCCGCATCAACGGACTCGACACCTCGTGGTGGCTCGAGGATGTCGGTATGGTCGCCAGGGCGCATCCGGACGGCATCGTCATCCCGAAGGTGCAAAGCCCGGATCAGCTGACCGCGATCTCCGACCGGCTCGGCGACATCAACGCCGACCACGCCATCCGGGTCTGGGCGATGATCGAGACGCCGCTCGGCGTGCTGCGCGCCGAAGAGATCGCCGAGCAGGCGCGCGATTTCGAGGTGCGGCTCGAAGGTTTTGTTATCGGACCGAACGACATCGCGCGCGAAACCCGCATGCGCATGGTGAAAGGCCGCAGCCCCATGCTGCCGGCGCTGTCGAATTGCATCTTCGCCGCGCGCGCCCATGGCATCGACATTCTCGACGGCGTCTGCAACGATTTCTCGGATACGGAGGGTTTTGCGAGCGAATGCGCGCAGGCGCGCGAGATGGGGTTTGACGGCAAGACCCTGATCCATCCGAGCCAGATCGAAGCCTGCAATGCGGCGTTCACGCCAACCTCGGATGAGATTTCGCGAGCGCGCGAAATTCTTGCGGCATTCGAGAAGCCGGAAAATGCCGGCAAGGGCGCGATCCGGCTCGGCGGCCAGATGGTCGAGCGGTTGCATATGGAGATGGCAAAACGGACAGTTGCGATCGCCGATGCGATCGGGAGCCAGGCCTAGCCTGATCGACGACCATCGGCCGCGTCCGCCGCGGCAAAAGCGTCGGCTGGTGTGAACTGGTTCACGATATTTCGCCGTATTTGCATCTACGATGGTCGGGCGGGGCGCGTCGTTATTGTCGTAGGGTTTTCGAATAGAGAAATTGCGCCACGCACAGTTCCTGATTGTTCGTAACTGCAGCAATATTGGAGCGTGCATCATGATAAATCCCAATCGTCGCATCTTTCTCGAAGCGTTTGCGCTTGGCGCGGGTGCCTTGGCGGCATCGCCAGCCGCCGCAGCGCCGACTGACGGTCATGCCGCCGGCTATGACGTTGCGCCGTCAGGCGAATTCCTCAAGACCATCCCACGCAAGAGCGGTGACGCGGTGACTTTCACCGCCTCGCTGGACAAGGGCCCGATCAAGGCCACGTCGGGCGGCTGGGCGCGCGAAATCACGACACGCGGCCTGCCGATCGCAACCGGCATCGCCGGCGCACATCTCTTCATGAACGCCGGCGGCTCGCGCGAAATGCACTGGCACAATTCGGCCGAGTGGGCCTATGTCGCCGACGGCCATTGCCAGGTGACGGTGGTCGATCCCGACGGTGCCGCCGAGGTCGTCAATCTCGGTCCCGGCGACCTGTGGTATTTTCCGAAAGGCCACAGTCACGCGATCCAGACCCTTGGCACGACGCCCTGTCACGCCATCCTGGCGTTCGACGACGGGCTTTATTCCGAGCACGGCACCTTCGGCATTTCGGACTGGATGAGCCGCTACGATGCGCAGGCATTGACGCAGGCATTCGGCGTTTCCGCCGAGACGCTCGGCCAGATCCCGAAGGCTGAGACTTACATCATGCAGGGCGATGTCCTGCCGCTCGATGGACCCCAGGCCCGTGCCGCTCACGAGGTGGATCACGCGCGGACGCACCGCCATGCGTTGATGGCGCAAAAGCCGCGAGTCAGCACGCCGGGCGGCACGCTCCATGTCGCCTCGTCGAAGGAGTTTCCAATGTCGACAACCCTGACCGGCATGGTGCTGAAGTTGAAGCGCGGTGCGATGTACGAGCCGCATTGGCACCCCGACGCCAATGAGTGGCACTATGTGCTGAAGGGTCGAACGCGCGTGACCCTGTTTGCGCCCGACAAGCGCGTCGCGACGGCGGAACTTGGTCCTGGCGACTGCGCCTATATCCCGCGCAACGCCGGCCACTCGATCCAGAACATCGGTCCTGACGATGCGGAGGTGGTTGGCGTGCTCGATAGCCCGGTGTATCGCGAGAGCTCGCTGTCGGATTGGCTTGCCAAGGCGCCACATCACCTGCTCGCCAACAATCTCGGCCTGTCTGAGAAGGCGATCGCGAGCTTCAGCAAGAAGCGCATGGTGATCGCGCCGTCGGTGACGCCGGCCTAGCGATGATGACCGGCCGCCCCTCTCCGCCAGGAGAGGTGGCGGCGACGTCTAAGCGCTGGCGAGCGCGGCAAGCCCGAATGCCTCGCGGGCGATGTTGCATTCGGCGTCGCCCGGCAGGCAGCTTCGGCACACCTCGGGCCTGACGTTGTAGATGGTGCAAGAGGTTTGCACGCCCACTTCGCCGGCGAGTGCGGAGCAGCGATTGCCGTTGCAACGCATGCCGCGCTCGCCAACGAATACCGCCGGAATCGCGAGAATGTCGGCTTCCGTTTCCACGGAAAAACGCGGCCATTCCTTCGAGAAGGCGCAGCACGCGCCGCACGATGTGCAGAGATCGGAGTCCGATGTCGTCCGGGTGGCGGATGCAGCGCCGAGCGTTGCGCTCACAGCCAGGGCATCGCCTCTTTCGCCCGCGCCTCGTAGCCGTCGATCGACTTGCCCTTCTGCATGGTCAGCCCGATGTCGTCGAGGCCGTTGAGCAGGCAGTGCTTGCGGTGCGCGTCGATGTCGAACTTGACCACGCCGCCGTCGGGGCCGCGGATCTCCTGTTTCTCGAGATCGATCGACAGCGTCGCGTTGGAGCCGCGCTCGGCGTCGTCGAACAGCTTGTCCAGGTCCTCCGGCGAGACGCGGATCGGCAGGATGCCGTTCTTGAAGCAGTTGTTGTAGAAGATGTCGCCGAACGAGGTCGAGATCACGCAGCTGATGCCGTAGTCGAGCAGCGCCCACGGCGCGTGCTCGCGGCTCGAGCCGCAGCCGAAATTGTCGCCGGCGACGATGATTTTGGCCTTCTTGTAGGCCGGCTTGTTCAGGATGAAGTCCGGGTTATCAGAGCCGTCGTCCTTGTAGCGCTGTTCCGAGAACAGCCCCTTGCCAAGCCCGGTGCGCTTGATGGTCTTCAGGTACTGCTTGGGGATGATCATATCGGTGTCGATATTGACCATCTTCAGGGGCGCCGCGACGCCTTCCAGCTTTGTGAACTTGTCCATCGTTCCCGGGCTCCGAGCTTGGGTGGCATCGTCTTAGCGCGCCGGTAGAGGCGGTCAAGGCATTGGAACGCTTGGCGGAACTGCGTAGCCCGTGGAACGGTGTTTATTCCTCGACGCTTGGCGGGGTTGCGTCAGTCGCCGAACGGGCCCGGCGGCATGGGCGGCATAGAAGGCTTCCTCACCGCCCACCACGTACCGAGTAGACATCCGATGAGAGGGCCGACGATCAAGACTAGGCCATGTGCTGACAGGCGGCCTTCTGTGAGGGACAACCAGATCGCGGCAATCGCAAGCGGACAGAGCAACAACAGTTCGCTAACCAACCCAGGCACATAGCGCCGCTCGCCACGGCTTAGCCAAGGTAAGAATTGAAAGACCGCGACACCAATCAGTATCGCGACCGCGCATCCGAGCGCGGTTTCAGGCGAAGTCGGCGCGCTGATCGCGCAATACGTCCCACACGCAACAACAATCGGAATGCCCACGAGAAGGTTTCTCAGGGTGATCGGCTCACCGTAGCTACTGGACCAGCCGCGCTTGTACATCACGTAGCGCTCGATTTGCTCGAGAGCTAACGCGGCAGTGCTGAGCCACACGATGGTTTCGAGCGACATGGCAGGATCTCGCCATCGGCAATGGGCGCGATCTTAGCACGCGACTGCCGCGTGTATTCGAAAAGCTATTCCGCGCTCGCCTCGATCGTCTCCATGTCGGTGTCGGACAGGCCGAAGTGGTGGCCAATCTCGTGCACCAGCACGTGGCGCACGATGGCCCCGAGCGTCTCGTCGTGCTCGGCCCAGTAGTCGAGGATCGGCCGCCGGTAGAGCCAGATCATGTTCGGCATCGGGTTCGGGTCCGTGAGGCTGCGGAACGGCAGTCCGACGCCGTGGAACAGGCCCAGCAGGTCAAATTCACTTTCCGCGCCCATGTCGTCGAGCACGGCGTCGTCGGCAAAATCTTCGACGCGGATCACGAGCCCGTCACATAGCGTGCGAAAATGCTGCGGCAGGCGCTCGAACATCTCCTGCGCCATGATTTCTAGCTCGGCGAGGGAGGGTGCTTTTGCGCTCGGCCAATCGGGAGGGGATGCCATTCCGCCATCTTAGCGCATAAATCCGGCCAAGGAATCTCGCCCAAGCCGGTTTCCACTTTATCGTGAAATCCGTTATGGATGACGGCGTCGAGCATTCGCGTGGGTGGGCTTTGCAATGAAGCTGGTCGTATCGTTCACTTTGATGGCTGCCGCGGCAGGCGTTGCGCTTGTCCCGGCTGAACCTGGTCATGCTCAGACCGCACCGCCGCGAGCACAGCACGCCACCTCGCAAACATCGTCTGACTTTTCGGCGCAGCGTCGCCTTCGCTATCGCGCCACGCCGATCTATATTTATGGCCGCCGGCCGCTTTCGCCGACCGCGGTCCGCGCCTGCAGAATCCTGGTACGCATACGAATATCGCCCGAGCGGCACAGTGATCGTGCCGCGCATGAGCTGCCACTGGATCGACCGCTGATCGAGACTCTCCGTTCGTCCCCGCGGACGCGGGGACCCAGCTCAGGCCAAGTAACCAACGCCTCATTTGATTGCTCCTGGATTCCCGCTTTCGCGGGAATGAACGGAGTCGAAACGATCCGCGCACGCTCTCTCAATTCTTTGCTCGCGCAGCGCGCGTTCATCATTGCGGCAGTGACATTCATTCCGCATTCACGTCGCCGCGCTTAACGTTTCGCTCGCGACGAGGGACATCGGACAAAGCGTTGAGGTGTGAGCGGAACCGCCGCGCGAGCGGCGCGTTCGCGTCTCACCGCAATCGCTCATGCTCCCTGGAGGACGACCAACATGAAGAAGCTGCTTGGCCTTGTCGCGATCGGTGGACTGATGGTTCTCGCTATGCCTTCGCTGAAGGCGGAGGCCGCGAGCCTGATCAATCCGGCGATCTCGTCGCCGATTGCTGCTGCAGCCGCGGGCTCCGGTATCACCGAAGTGCGGTGGCATCGCTATCACTGGCATCGGCACCACTGGCGGCGGTGGCATCGCCGTCACGGGTAGTCGTGAACTTCGAGCAACGACGACAACGGGAGGGCAATCATGAGGTTGACACGATGGCTGGTCGGCGCGGCGGCGGCATTGAGCCTCGCGCTGACGCTGGCGCCGCTTGGCCAGGCGCAGGCGATGACGCCGGCAAGTGCGGGCACGGCGGCAGCGGTCAAGACCATCGCCGCTGAGGGCACGACGCAGGTTCGCTTCGGCGGCCATTTTGGTGGCGGTCACTTCGGCGGCGGCCATTTCCATGGCGGCGGCTTCCATCACTTCCACGGCGGCGGGTTCTATCGCCCGCATGTCTTCGTCGGGCCGCGTTTCTATCATCGCCCACGGTTCTACGCGGGCTACTATCCGTATTATGCGCCGGTGTATCGCTGCCCGGTGGTGTGGACCGTCTACGGCCCGCGGCGGATTTGCGCTTACCGCCGCCACTTCGTGCGCTACCACTGGCGCCACCCGCACCGCCATTACTACGTTCACCGCTACCGGCACTATCGCTGGATGTAGCAAGCGCGGCTGCGGTCTTCCGCGGCAGTGTTGCGTTTTGCCGGATTGCGGAACCGGTCCGGTGCGTTAGGATTTGTGGGGTAGCAAGTGTTGCGATCCCCGAAATCCTCGCGCACGGACGGTTGTCATGACGCCCACAAGACTCTTGCCTGCGCTTCTTGCGCTGCTCGTCGCAAGTGCGGCGTTGCCGGCAGCGGCGTCGCAACGTGCTGTCCGAACCCCAACTGTGATGCGAGTGTCAGCGCTGGTTACGCCGACCGATTTCAGCGCGAGCCGCCGGGGCGCGCATCGCGCGCGCCACGCCACGCGCGTCCATATCTATCGGCGCGGCGATTATTCTTTCTTCGAGCCTTATGCGCCGCCGGTTCCGGCATTCTTCCCGTTCGGTTATCACCAGGGCTATTTTTAAAGGACCGCATTTGAACGTTGCGTTTGCACGCCGCGTCAGATGAATTGAGGTTGTCCTGCGCGGCAGCGTGACCTCATGTGTGAGGTGATCCGATGACGAAATTTCTTTCCCTCGCGGTGGGGGCGATTTTGCTTCACGCAACTGCGGCAGTCGCGGCGCCGACCGTGACCGTAGCGCAGGATCATCCGTTGCCGGCCGCCTCGACCGCAAAGAGTTCGTCCACCGACATCAGCGCGGCACGACGGCACTATCGCTACGTCGGCAATCGCTGGCGCGTGGTGCGGCCCTATCCGACCTACGGCTACTACGGCCCGCGGCCGCGCTACTACCGGCCCTATCCATATTACGCGCCGATCCCGTTCGGCTTCGGTTTTGGTTTTGATCCGTATTACTGGTGAGTAAGACGGGTACTCACCTCACACCTCATGGTGAGGAGGCCGAAGGCCGTCTCGAACCATGAGGCCGCTAAGTCACGGCCTCTTCCTTCGAGACGCTTGCTATAGCCGTCCAGAGGACGGCGTCGCTTCGCTCGCCTATGGCAAGCTCCTCAGGATGGCGATGTTCCCTCAGTAGCTGATGGCAAGGAGGACTAGGAAGATTAGTGCACCCGATCCAGCCCCGAATAGAAATCCCCGATCAAAAGCCTTTCCAGCATGGCGCCTGACAGATGGCGTAATAAACGCGAGTGAAAAAGAATTAGAGGATTCTGGCGAGTCCTGCGAACGCTGGGGTGGATTTGGTGCCGGACTTGTCGTTTTAGGTGTAGCTGCGGAAATAGCCATTGCCGCATACCATCCACCATATGATTCATTCTTGGAGCAATGGGGATCGGCTGTCGCAAATGCGCTTGTGGCATTCGGCATCGCGATTGAAGTCCAATTCGGACGCATGGGCCACAGACGCCAAAGCGAGCTGCAGCGAAGATCAAAGGATAAACTAGCTGCCGTATTCGACCGCGCGACAAAGGCCGAAACGAAACTTGTCAGATTGCTTACTCCTCGCCGTGCGGTTTTGCGTCCGCACGCAGAGCGTATAGCGAAAGACCTCCAGGTATTCGCCGGAATCAAGTTCGATATTGGATTCGGCTCTGGCGATGGCGAACAAGCCAATTTCTGCTGGGACATCGAAGAAATGCTTACAGCGGCCAAGTGGCACCAGCAGGCATGGGGCACGATCACATTCGGACCCGCAGTAGTGAATGATCGGGGACCGACAAGGCCCTTCGCTGGCTCTCTTAGTGCTGAAAACGTAGAAATCCATATTGCGCCAGATTCTGATCCGAAACTGCGACCCGCATCCGGAGCATTAATTTTGGCTCTCGCAGACATCGGGATTGATGCGAAAGAGGTGCCGTTCAACAGCAGAAGCGCTAATTGGGAAGCAATGCATATCCATATCGGGCCAAAGGCGCCGCCGTCGGATCGAGAGCGCGATCCGTCAACTGAGGGAACATCGCCCTCAGGATGAGGTTTGACGTTGCAAGATGGCCGCTACCCCGCCGCAACCCGCATTCGTCCCGCCACCGCACGCACCTTGCGCGGGCCGGCGAGCCACATCGCGACTGACGACAGCGCGGCGAGCGCAATCGCGATCCAGAATGCCAGCATGTAATTGCCGGTAGCGTCGTGCAGCAGGCCGGTGACCCATGGCCCGACCGCGCCGCCCGCCAGCACCGATACCGTCAGCGTGCCGTAGATCGTGCCGAAATGCGCGCCCTGGAAAATCTCCAGCGTGAGCGCGCCCAGCACCGAGGTCAGACCGTAGCCGAGCAGCCCCTGCGCAATCACCATCACATAGAGCAGCCACAGCGATGGCGTGTCCTGCAGCAGGATCAGCGCGAGATAGCAGATCGCAAAGCCGAGATTGCCGATGGTCCAGACCCATTCGCGGCCGATGCGATCGGACAGATGGCCGAGCGCGATCTGTCCGGGAATGGCGACGAAGCTGACGAGGCCCAGCGCCCAGGCCGCCGATGTCGGCGAGAAACCGATCTCCTCGAGATATTTGGTCTGGTGGATCTGCACCGCGTACCAGACATAGAGCGCGGAGAAATAGCCGAGCGCGAGCCACCAGAAGCGGGCCGTCCTGATCGCCCGCGCCAGTGTCCAGTCGATTGCGGCCCATTCCGGATCGACGATGTTGGCGGCGCGTACCGCGCTTGCCGCCGGTCCGTCGTCACCGTCGGGATGCAGGCCGATATCCTCCGGCCGCCGGTGCAGCAACAGATTGATTGGCGCCAGCACCACGAGCAGCACGATGCCGAGCACGACGCACGCCGTGCGCCAGCCGGAGCGCTCGATCAGGAGCTGGAACCACGGCAACAGCACGATCGAGCCGATGCCGACGCCGGAGAAGGCGAGGCTGATGGCAAAGCCCCTGCGCCGCACGAACCAGTTCGGCAGGAACAGCGATTGCCCGGAATAGCTGATGCAGACACTGCCGCCGCCGACCAGCGCGCCGATGGTCAGATAGAGATGCCAGGGCTGTGTGGTGAAGGGCGCAAGCAACAGCCCCGCCGCCATCAGCGCAACGCCGAGCTCCATCACCACGCGCGGACCGGAGCGATCCATCAGGCGGCCCATCAACGGGCTCAGGACCGCGGAGGTCGCAAAGCCGAATGAGAACGCGCCGGCGGTGAGGCCGCGCTGCCAGCCGAACTCGTCGATCAGCGGCGCGAACAGCAGCGAGAACGCGGTGCGTGCATTGACGCCGATCGCCATGGTCACGAAGGCGACGGCGACAACGACCCAGCCGTAGAAGAAGGGCAGACGCTTCGGAGAGAGCATCTTTTGATTGTGCGCAATCGCCGCGATCGGCGCAACCGCGGCGCGCCAGCTTCTGTCAGCAGAGTGATGAGGTCCGAATCCGGCCAGCGGTTTGCGCAGGCGCTTGTTACGTCCTGCCCAGCTGCAACGCGAGAACGGGAGACATCCATCATGGCTTCGATTCGACAGGAAATTCAGGTCAAGGCCAGCCCCGCGCAAGCCTGGGACGCAATGCGTGACGTCGGCGCACTGCATGAGCGGCTGGTGCCGGGCTTTGTGGTCGACACCAGGCTCGAGCCGGGCGCTCGCATCGTGACCTTCGGCAACGGTGTTGTCGCGCGCGAAGCGATCGTCGACCTCGACGACAAGGCGATGCGTATCGCCTGGTCGGCGAGCGGCGGCCGCCTCAGTCATCACAATGCGTCGGCGCAGGTGTTTGCCGAGCCGGGCGGCGGCGCGCGCATCGTCTGGGTCTGCGATCTCCTGCCCAACGAGATGCGCGAGGCCGTCGACGGCATGATCACGCAAGGCATGGCCGCGATGAAGCGAACGCTGGACAGGGCGGGGGAGGCGGTATGAGTTCGACCGCTCTTACCTCTCCCCGCGATGCGGGGAGAGGTCGGATCGCGTCAGCGATCCGGGTGAGGGGCGAGGCAGAGAATCTCTGCAAGCTCAGAATTCGCGGATAGCAGCCCCTCACCCCGACCCTCTCCCCGCTGGCGCGGGGCGAGGGAGAGCAGGCGCCGCGCAGACCGCGCCTCTACTCCTCCGGCTCGGTCGTGAACATCAGCGGATAACCCTTGGCGCGGCCGGCGTCGGTGGCTCGGGTGGCCTTGGTCTCGGCGACGTCGCGGGTATAGACCGCAACCACGCACACGCCCCTGCGGTGCGCGGTGATCATCACCTTGTAGGCCTCGTCCTCGGTCATCTTGAACTCGCCCTTCAGTATGGTGACGACGAATTCGCGCGGCGTGTAATCGTCGTTGACGAGGATCACCTTGTGAAGACGCGGCCGCTCGACCTTGGTCTTGGGCTTGGTTCGCGGCTTGACGACGGTTCCATTGGGCATCGGCTGATCAGCTCACGACACTGTTAATTCCACTCCTCCCTCCCCCTGCAAGGGGGAGGGTTGGGGTGGGGTCGTTTCGGCGAGTCCTTACCGTGAAGACCCCCACCCGATCGCTGCGCGATCGACCTCCCCCTTGCAGGGGAGGTTAGCCGCGACCATTAATGTCAATTCAGCAAACGCAACATATTCTCTCACGTTTGCCGGGCAATTCAAGGAGTCCGGTCATCACTGTTCGCCGGACAGGTCGCGCCGCCGCTTCTCGGATTCCTCGGCATAACGCCGCAGCGTGTAGGCCTCGGTGAGAATGCCCACGACCTTCGGCTGCTCCGCGCTCTCGACCACCGCCAGCGCCTCGGCTTCGGCCTGGTCGAACGTGGCCGCCGCCTGCTGGATGTTCATCTGCGGCAGCAGCGTCGTGGTTCGGTCGCGCAGGATATCCTTGAGGCTCGAGACCTTGTGATCGCTGGCACCATGGGCGTCCGCGACCACGATGATGCCGGCATAGTCGCCTTTGGCATCGACCGCCACCACCTGGGACCAGGTCGCCAGCGGGAATTTTTCACGGAAATCCTCGATCGAGGTGCCGAGCTCGACGGTTGCAAAGTCGCGCCGCATCAGCGCGGCAACCGTAAGATCACGGATCCAGCCGATGTCGGCCGCGCTGCGGATGGTTTCGCCGCGCAAATGCATGCGCCAGGTCGCAAACGAATAGCCGAACAGCTCGCGCGTGATTTGCGTGGAGATGATCACTGCGATCAGCACGGCGGTGGTGAGCCAGAGGTTGCCGGTCGCCTCCAGCGCGATGAAGGTCATGGTCAGTGGGCCGCCGATCACCGAGGCCGACAGCGCGCCCATGCCGACGACCGAATAGAGCGTCGGATCGAGCAACAGCGACGGCCAAACGAAATTGAGCCCCTTGGCGAACATTTCGCCGCCGAGCGCGCCGAGCAGCAGCGATGCGAAGAAAAGTCCGCCGCGGAAGCCCGAGCCGAGCGACACCATGGATGCGATGATCTTCAGCGCATACACCGTGATGATGAACAGCACGGAAGGCGCAATCATGCTGTTCGCGTGCAGCGCCCCGTGGCCCGACGACAGCACCTCCGGCGTGACGAGTGCCAGCGCGCCGACCACGAGGCCACCGAGCGCCGGCCGCAACGGCGGCCACAGGCGGATCTTTGTCAGTCCGGTCTCGATCAGGGCGACACCGCGCATGATGATGATGCCGGTCAGCGCGGCGAGCACGCCGAGCAGGGTCGCGATCGCGAGGTCGCGGCCGCGCACCTCGCCGATCTGGTTGACGACGATGCCGAGCGTCAGCGGCGAGAAATACTTTGCGACCACGAAGCCGCCGAGCGCGGAGACGCCGATCGGCGTCAGGCTCGCCGGGGTGTAGCCGCCGACGATCAGCTCGAATGCATAGAACGCGCCCGCCAGCGGCGCCTCGAACGCGCCGGCAATGGCCGCCGCCGCGCCGCAGCCGACGATCGTGCGCTGGTCGGCGCGGCGCAGGTGGAAGGCGCGGCCGATCGAAGCCGCCACCCCGCTGACCAGCTGGGTGTAGCCGGCTTCGAGGCCGACAGAGGCGCCGACCCCGCTCGACCAGATGGTCTGCAGTGCCACGATAATGCTGCCGCGGAATGACATTCGCCCGCCGTGCAGCGCGTTGGCTTCGATCGGGTCGATCTCGCGCTTGGGGCGGAAGCGCTGCACCAGGATGAGGGACAGGCCGAGCAGGAAACCGCCCGCGGTCGGCACGATCAGCGCCCGCCAGGGGTCGATCGACGGCTGCGCCGACAGCCGTTCGCCATAGTGAATGTTGAAAAATGCCATGTGCAGCAGGTTCACCGCCGCGCTCATGCCGGCGACCAGGACGCCCCCGAGCACGCCGACGACGAGCGCAATCAGCACCAGCGAGGTTTCGCGGGCCCTGACAAAGGCACGCCACCGCGCCGGCGCTTCGACAAAGAATGTGGTCGACGTCATTGCTGCATCCTGCTGGAACGGCCTTGTGTTTGCGCGGTTGGCTGAAAAAATCAAGCAACCGGCTGCTGCGGCAAGGGCAGTCACGCCGATGTGTGGAATTGGTCTATGATAGCCGGATGAAGCTTGGCATGAGCAGGACCTACGTCATTCCCGATCTGCACGGCCGGCGCGATCTGCTCGATCTCGCGGTGGAGGCCATTGTCAGGCGCACGCGCGGTGGGGCGGCAACCGTCGTGCTGCTCGGCGACTACGTCAACAAGGGTCCGGCGAGCGCGCAAGTGATCGAACGCCTGCTTGCCGGGTTCGACCCGGCGTGGCGGATGATCACCCTCAGGGGTAACCACGACGCCATCATGCTTGATGCCTTGCGCGACGAACGCAAGCTGCCGCAATGGCTTGAGAATGGCGGCGCGGCAACGCTGCGTTCCTATGCCCCGCAATCGGACCACATTCCGGATCCGGCGATTGTGCCTGACGCCCATCGCGGCTGGCTTGAGCGCCTGCGGACAATCCATGTCGACGCGCATCGCGTCTATGTCCATGCCGGCGTCGACCCCGCACGGCCGCTCGATGCCCAGGACGAGACCACCCTTCTGACCAAGCGCTATGCAGCCGATGATGCGTCCGGTCACGGCGCCCGTCATGTCGTGCACGGTCATCACCCGTTTCGCGACGGACCAAAACTGCTTGCTGGCCGCACCGACCTCGACACGCTGGCGTGGCAGACCGGGCGGCTCGTGATCGGTGTGTTTGAAGATGAACAGCCGGGCGGTCCGATCGAACTTATCGAGATTGTTGAACCGCCATATCAGCAGGTGTGACGCGGAGGCCACTCCCACAGAGCCGTGAACGCACAGCAGCCGGCCGGCGCTTGGACTCAAATCGTCGCTCGATTACGGTGCGACGTCCAGCCGTATCGGCCCATCTTAACCCTCTCCGGAACTGCAATGGCTTTCCCGCAAGAAACCGTTTCGATTGTCGGCAGCGGCCTTACCTTCATCAACACCTACAATGCCGGCGTCGGCGATGCCTATCACGAGGCGATCCTTTACGCCGAGCGTCAGCTCGAGAACTACATCACCGATCCGATCACCATTCGGGCCAATTTCGGCTTCCGGAATCTGTCGGGCGGCTTTCTCGCCTTCAACAATTTCTTCAATACCGTCACGGTCAGCTACGCGTCATTGACATCAGCGCTGGCAAACCACGCGACCAGCGCTGATGATCTCGCGTCGATCGCGTCTTTCCCGGCGACCGCGCCGAGCAATGGCCTCGGCTCGAGCAACTCGACCGGCTTTCTTGTCACCTCGGGAATGGCGCGCGTGCTCGGCCTCGAAGGGCCAGGCAACTCGCTCGACGACACGGTCGATTTGAGCAATAACGTCAACTGGTCGTTCGATCCGCACAATCGCGCGGTGCCGGGCGAATATGACGCCATTGGCGATCTCGAGCATGAGCTCAGCGAAGGTGGCCTTGGCCGCGTCGGCGGCCTCGGTTACCAAAACAGCTCGTGGGCGCCGCTCGACCTGTTTCGCTTCGACGCCTCGGGCAATCGCGACTACACCGGCGGCCAGGACGGCGTGACAACGTACTTCTCGCCCGACGGCAGCAATCCCGATCTGAACCTGCCCTACTACAATCCGGTCAATTCAGTGGGACACTTCGACGGCTCCGATCCCGGCGACTGGGGCGTCGTCGGCGACAGCTTTGGCGACGGACAGCGCAATCGCATCGGCCAGCTGTCGGCGACCGACATCAGGTTGCTCGACGTTCTCGGCTGGACCATCCGGACGCCGAAAGCCGCCTTCACGCCCGACGATGCGAGTGGCGACGGCCATGCCGATGTGCTGTGGCGTGATTCCGCTGGTGCACTCGCAGTGTGGAACATGAACGGATCGTCGGTGTCGAGCGGGTTCGTCACGTCGAACGGCGGCGTGGTTGCGCCGCCCAAATCGTGGAGTGTCGTCGGTACCAGCGACTTCAACAATGACGGCCGTGCTGACATCCTCTGGCAGAGTCCCAACGGCGCGCTCGTCGACTGGACGATGAATGGTTCGGTCCTCGTCTCGGGCGCCACCGTGACGATGAACGGCGCCGCTGTTGCGCCCGATCCAATATGGAGCGTCGCTGGTTTTGGCGACTTCAATGGCGACGGCAACAGTGACATCCTGTGGCGTCACAGCACCGACGGTATACTCGCCGACTGGAGCATGAACGGCGCTTCGATCACGTCGAGCTCCAAGGTCACGTATAATGGCGTGGCCGTCGCGCCGGATTCATCATGGAGCATCGCAGGCATCGGCGATTTCGACGGCAACAACAGTGCCGATATCATATGGCGCAACGCCGGCGGCGAGCTCGCCGAGTGGCAGATGAACGGCTCGACCATTGCCGCATCCTTCAACCTGAGCGTCAACGGCGCGGCCGTCGCGCCCGATAGTTCCTGGAGCGTCGCCGGGATCGGCGACTTTGACGGTGATTTCAACGCCGACATGCTCTGGCGTTCGACCGATGGCAGCGTCGTCGTCTGGCTGATGAACGGGCCCGCAATTACCTCGAGCGGTGCCGTGACCTACAACGGTGCCGCGGTGTCGGTGGATGCGGGCTGGCACGTCGTCGACGTCAGTGACTTCGACGGCGACGGCAACAGCGACGTGCTCTGGCGCAACGACAACGGCACGATGGCCGAATGGTTGATGAACGGCACGCAGATTGTCTCGTCGGGCAGTCCGACGTCGCAAGGCGCAGCCCCCTCGCCAGGCGCGAGCTGGCAGACCTTGAATCGGCCGATTGATTTCGCGTGAAAAGTAGCGGGGAAATCACCCCACCTCGAACATCGGAACCTTCTGGCCATCCGCGGACGGCACGAGTGCCACGCGCACCTTCTGACCGATCTTCAAGGCCTTCGCATCCGCATTGATGATGTTGGTCATCATGGTCACGCCCTCGTCGAGGGTGACATAGGCGATGACGTAGGTATCGTCCTTACCCCGGCGCGAGATGCTGAAGCTGTAGATCGTGCCCGTTCCCTTGGCCGGCTTCAGGTCGATCTTGTCGCTTGTGCAGAACGGGCAGTTCGCGCGTGGGTACCAGTGGAATTTGCCGCATGCCGTGCACTGCGGCACGCTGAGCACGCCGTCATTGGCCTTGCTCCAGAATGCCGCGGTCTCGGTGGTCACGGCGGGTGAAGGAATCTTTGCGCTCATTATTATCTCCCCCGGACTCACTGCCGTTCCATGATCAGCGTCGCGCTGCCGTGGCGGCTGCCGAGCCGCCCGCCGGTGCCCTGCGCCAGCGCGAGATTGCAATTCGGCACCTGCAGCTTTGGATGCGCCTCGCCGCGCAGCTGCCGCACCGCTTCGATGATCTTGGTCATGCCGCCGCGGTTCGAGGGATGGTTGTTGCAGAGCCCGCCGCCGTCGGTGTTGAACGGCAACCTTCCCGTGCCTGAAATCAGGTTGCCGTCGGCGACGAACTTGCCGCCCTCGCCCTTTTTGCAGAAGCCGAGATCTTCGAGTTGCATCACCACCGTGATGGTGAAGGAGTCATAGATCGAGGCGTATTTGATGTCGGCCGGCGTGACGCCGGCTTCCGCGAACGCGATCGGGCCCGCGATCGCGGCGCCCGAGGTCATCAGGTCGATCTCGCCGCCGTTCTGGCCCTTGATCACCTCGCCCGCGCCGATCACGGCAACGCGCGGCCGCTTCAGGCTCTTGGCAATCTCCGGTCGCGTCACGATCAGCGCGCCGCCGCCGTCGCTGACCACGCAGCAGTCGAGCCGGTGCAACGGCGACGACACCAAGGGCGAGTTCACGACGTCCTCGACTGTGACCACGTTCTTCAGCATCGCGTTCGGATTGTATTGCGCGTGATGGGACGCCGCGACCTTGACCCAGGCGAGCTGCTCGGGCGTGGTGCCGTATTGATGCATGTGGCGCTGTGCGCACAGCGCATAGAGGTTGACCGTGGTCGCCGAGAACGGCGCTTCCCACTGCGCCTCCGGTGAGGCATCGGCGGTGGCGCGCGGCACCGCGCCGCTGGAGCCTTCCGAGCGCGGCTTCCCCGCCAGCGTAATCAGCGCCGCGTTGCATTTCCCCGCCGCGATCGCCTGCGCCGCATGCGAGACATGGATCAGGTACGACGTGCCGCCGGTCTCAGTGCAATCGACGTGGCGTACCTTGAGGTTCATGTAGTCGACCAGCGACATCGCCGACAGCCCGGAGGCGTCGCCGGCAAAGTAGTAGGCGTCGATGTCGTTCTTCGTGAGCCCGGCATCGGCGATCGCTCCAATAGCACATTCGGCGTGCAGCTGGGTCAGCGACTTGTCGGGCGCGTGGCGCGTCGGGTGTTCGTAGGCGCCGACGATGAACGAGCGGTTCTTGATGGTCATTTCTTTCTGCTCTTTCTGCGTTTCGGTGCTGTGGCAGATGGGCTGCGGACACTAGCATTCATGCGCGATGTTTCAAGCTGCGCGCCTTGATCGCAACAAAGCTGCGTAATCAGAGCGTATTCCGTCATCCTGAGGTGCGAGCACCCATCTCGGGTTTAACCGAGATGGGCATTATTGAATGCGAGCCTCGAAGGATGAGCAGGCCCGGGCCGTCGCCCTTCGAGGGCCGCGCATCGCAGCCAAGTGTACGCAGGCTGCGCCTGCTATGGCGCGTCCGCCTCAGGGTGACGGATCATGCCTCGCATGTGCTGACGTTATCTGGCATAAGCGCCGCGCAGGAATCTCGCCATGACATCGTTTGATCGTGTTGACAGCCGTCGCGCGCGCGTGGACGGCAAGGAAGCTGCTCGCAGCCTGATCGGGACCGAGTTCGCGGAAACGCTGAAGCTCGCGATCCCGCTTGCGCTGACGCAGCTCGCGCAGATTGCGATGATGACGACCGACCTCGCGCTGATCGGCCGGCTCGGCACCGACGCGGTCGCCGCGGCGGCGCTCGGGCAGACCGTGGCGTTCATGAGCTTCGTCATCGGCATGGGCCTGGTCTCGGCGGTGGCGCCGCTCGCCGCGCAGGCGTTCGGCGCGCGCGATCCGCACCGGCTGCGGCGCGCCTTGCGCGTCGGCCTGTGGGCCGCGTTCCTTGTCGGCGTGCCGATCACTTTGGTCCAGCTGTTCGGCAAACAGGTGCTGCTCGCGCTCGGCCAGACGCCGGCGTCGGCGGAGCTTGCGAGCCATTACCTGAAAGGCATGGCGTGGGGCACCTTGCCGGGGCTGTGGGCGATTGCGATCCGCGGCTTCATGGGCTCGGTCAACCGCCCCGAGCCCGGCCTGTGGATCATGCTCGTCGCGATCCCGCTGAACGCGCTCACGGCTTACGCGCTGATCTACGGCGCGTTCGGGTTGCCGCGGCTTGAATTGTTCGGCGCCGGACTCGGCACCGCAATCGTCAACGGGGTGATGTGTGTCGCCTCGATGGTCGCCGTGCACAAGATGCGGCCGTTCAAAAAATTCCGCGTATTCGGCCACATCTTCCGGCCCGACTGGGTCTTGCTGCGCGAGCTCGTCAGGATCGGTGCGCCGATCTCGATTGCGTTCGCGCTGGAGTACGGGCTGTTCGGCAGCGCCGCGCTATTGATGGGCCTGATCAGCCCGGTCGCGGTGACCGCGCACCAGATCGCGCTCAACGTTGCCGCCGTGCTGTTCATGGTGCCGTTCGGTATCGGCATGGCCGCCACGGTGCGCGTCGGCCACGCCATCGGCCGCGGCGAGCCTGCGGCGGTGCGCCGCGCCGGCGGTGCCGCGGTCGTGCTCGGCGTCATCTTCATGACGGTGATGACGGCGGTCGTGCTGCTCGCGCGCGACGAGGTCGCCGTGCTGTTCCTCGGCGTCGGTGCGAATGCCGAGGCCTACACGCTGACCTCGGCGCTGCTCATCGTCGGCACGACCTTCTTCATCGCCGACGGGATACAGACCGTCGCCGCAGGCAGCCTGCGCGGCATGAGCGACACCCGCATCCCGATGCTGATGTCGGCGTTCGGCTATTGGGTGATCGGCTTTGCCGCCTCGTGCCTGCTCGGCTTCGCCACCGGCCTCGGTGCAATCGGCGTCTGGATCGGGTTGTCGCTCGGCACTGCGGTGTACGCCGTGCTCTTGGTCACGCGCTTCATGGTGCTGACGCAGCGGCTTCGTTGACGCAAATCAATGGCGGCCCGCGCGCCTGAGCTAGCCTCTCCCTGGCCGTTATGCGGGAGATGTCTCGTCATGCTCCGAAGCTGGTGGGCGCGTGCCTTTATCGTTGTCACGCCTTTGCGCCGCGGCGCTTTGCTGCTCCGCATGCAGGCCGCGTCGGGCGCCGCGCCGGCGCCAGGAGGCTGCGTCACGCGGCCATTCGCTGGCGCAAGCGTGGTGCTCGAGCTGTCATGCGGTGGAAAAATTCGCCATCCCGCTCGAACAGCGCGCGCCGGCCTTTACGGCCATCGCCGCGATGAAGTCGATGACGCCGCTTGCGATCAGGGTCTTTCTGCAGAGCAGTCATGAGCCGATGCCGAACTTCATCCTGAAGAAGCAGGACATCGATGATCTCACGGCCTACATCACGAGCCTGAAGCTTTGACCGAGCATGGTCTGGAAAAGTGGGTACCGGTTTTCCGAATAAGACCATGCTCAAATGACGAGGTTCACCATGAACAAGCGCGTGCTAGTGGCGACGGACGGCTCGAAGGCAGCCGCACGCGCGGTCGACTTCGCCGCGACCGTGGCGAAGGCCTGGGATGGCGAGCTGATCGCGCTGACCATCTCGACGGCGCTGTCGCCGGCGGAGCTGCGCGAGCTCGCGCAGAAAGACCACGACCTCGGCACCGCGACCGATGCGCTCGTCAGGCGCATCCTCGATGATGCCACCGCGCGGGGCAAGCGGAACGGTGTTGCCGAGATCAAGACGCTGTCGATGTCGGGCGATCCGGCCGCTGCCACGCTGAAGATTGCGCAGGAGGAGCGCGCCGACCTCATCGTCGTCGGCCGCAGGGGGCTCGGCGGCCTGTCGCGGCTCTTGCTCGGCAGCGTGTCGGAAAAGGTCGTCGCCCACGCCCACTGCGCCGTCACCGTCGTGCCGTAGCCCTTGCATTGCCGAAAATATCCGCTCGTCCCCGCAACGACAGACGAGAAAGAGCAGCGCCGGATGAACGTGGGGAGCCGAGGAGCGGCTCCGCTACTTGCTGCCCCAAAGGCGCTCGTGCCAGGCCTTGATCCGCCACGGCGTGAAGGTCTCCAGCCGCCACTCGATCAGGCTCTGTGGCGGCCAGTGCGACAGCCGGGAGCGCTCTTCGACCGCGGGCGTCGCCTCGCTGACGGATTTCTCCGGGCGGCGCCAGCGCTGCCGCGTCGCCGCACTGATGGTATCGACGAATTCGGGCTTATTCGCCATGACGCGTCTCCAACAGCGCTGGTCGGTACTGAAGTTCCCGAGCATGGTTGGAGATGTTTAAGGAAGTGTAGCAAAAGAGGGTGAATTTTTGGCCTTCGCGCCGGCGACCGGGGAGTGTTGGCCCCCTACCGGAACTCAACGCCGAGCTGACGCTCCTTGCGCCAGATCACCGCGCAGTCGCGGCCGGCCGATTCCATTTCCATCACCAGCATGAAGCGATCGGGCACGCGCTTCGCGTTGGCAACGTCGAGCGCCGCGCCGGTCGCCGAGATGTCACGTACGGTGCAGATCTCGCTCACGCCGCGCGCGTTGATGCGCCCGGTCTTGCGCGTGGCGCGGCGCCGGTTGCGGTGCTTTTCGCCTCGCTCGTCGGCTCGGCCGGTTGCCGGCGTCGCCGTGACCGCGGTCGCCGGCGCGGATCGTTTCGCCACGTAGCGCGGCGGCAGCACGACGGCGGCGCCGTCGCGCGCGCTCGCCGGGATCACGCCGGCGAAGGTCACCTCGCAGCGGGTCTCGAATTCGTGAGCCACCGTCGAGCGGTCGACCGTGCCCTGGTAGCTGATCAGCTGCAACGCCGCGATGAGGTGTTCGACCACGCCGTCGCGGCCGAACGGCAGCAGCAGCCGCTCGCACTCGACCACGTGGGCACTGGCGTCGATCGTGGTGATGATGGTGTACACCGCGCAGCGCGCCTCGACACATTCGTTGGCCGCCGCCAGCGCCGGCGTGCGCAGCGGCTCGGTCGCCACCTCGTCCAGGGTCTTGCCGGTGAGGTCGGCGGCAACCATCTCGGTCAGCCGCGCGCCCTGGCGGCACATGCGAAAGCGCCGCGTCGTGCCGTCATCCTCGACGCTCCACAGCAGGAGCTGCTTCAGCTCGCGCTCCGGCGGCGCGAAGTCCCTGATCTCGGGGAACAGCCGGCTGGCGCTCGCGCGCTGCCACTGCGCGAGCAACTCGCGCTGGTTGGGCGATCTGACGGACTGGATCGAGGTAGGTCCGAACGACATTGTCGTGGAGCCAATGCGTGCCGATGTCTGAACCTCTTTGTCTCACCGCTGAGGTTGACGGGACGTTGCCGCACGCGGCGGCGCGATGTCGCGTACGCCGTTCATGGCAAAGGAAGGGTTAAGGGGGCTTACCTCTCCCCGCAATGCGGGGAGAGGTCGGATCACTCTTGTGATCCGGGTGAGGGGCGGGGCAATGAGTGAGACAAGGAATACAGCATCTGCGGATAGCGGCCCCTCACCCCGACCCTCTCCCCGCTAGCGCGGGGCGAGGGAGCACGCCGGCATTCGCGTCTTTCATTCCCCCAGCTGAAACCGCTCGAAGCGGTGCAGCTCGTCCTCGATCCGCCGCTTCAACTCCTTGCGCGGGCCCCCATTGCCACGCTTGGCCGCTGCCCCGGCCCAGGTCCATTGCTGCACCTTAAGCTTCTTGTTCTGCCGGTCGGTCTTGAGATCGACGGCGGCGACGATCTCGTCGCCGACCACGACCGGCAGCGCGAAATAGCCGAGCACGCGCTTGTCCTTCGGCACATAGGCCTCGAAACGGTGCTCATAGCCGAAGAACAGTTTTGTCCGCTTGCGCTGAATCACCAGCGGATCGAACGGCGAGAGGATGTGCACGAGTTCGCTCTCGCCGCCCGCGTTTTGCTCGAGCGCTTCCGGTGTCGCCCAGTGCAGCTGCTTGCCGGCGCCATCGAGCGTGACCTCGACCAGCTCTCCCCTGCGCACGCGCTGCTTGATGATTTTCGCGACCGCGGCCTTGCGCGGCGCGTCGAGATGGCAGATCGAATCGAGGCTGACGATGCCTTGCGAGCGCAAGGCGCGGTCGAGTCGGTAGGCTGTGACGTCGGCCGGGCTCGCCGCCCGCGGCGGCGTGTCCCAGCCAAAATGCCGCTCGGTCAGCTCAAAGCTCTTGAGCATGCCCTCGCGCGCGGTGACCGCAAGCCGCCCCATCAGGAACGCCAATTGCAGCGCCCGCTTCGACGGCTTGCGGCTCGCCCACAAATGCTCCTTCTCGCGCAGCTCGTCGTCGTCGATATCACGTAGCGTCAGCGCACCGTCGCGGCGGATGAGCCGCATCACCTTGCGCAGGTCGGCAGGTTTGACGGTCGAGAACCAGCGGCCGGGCGTGCGCTGAAACGCCCGCATCGTCTCGATGAAGAAGCGGTAGTCGGCCGACGGCACATAGGCGAGCGCGTGGGTCCAGTATTCGAACACGCTCTTGTCGATGCTCTGCGCCTCCCGCAGGTCGCTGCGATTGTAGGCCGGAATGCGTGTGAACAGGATGTGATGATGGCAGCGCTCGATCACATTGATGGTGTCGATCTGCACATAGCCGAGGTGATTGACGGCCGCCGCGACTGCCTGGGCGCCCGCGCCGAACGGCTCGCGCACATCGAGCCGCTGCGCGCGAAGCCACAGGTGGCGGGCGCGCCTGGGGTCGACGGCAACGGGTTTTGCGGAAGCGCGTGACATGGCCGCGACTGTAGCGGGATTCGCGCGCCGGAAAGAGTCAGCTGACGCGTGTTGTGCGGTCGGGTTTGTGTTGGCTTATCCTCACCCGCGGAGCGGGGGAGGGGGACCACCCACGCATCCGGGGCTTGCCCCGGGATGCGAATTGTAATGCGCAAGTCGGGCAGGCCCGACTTGCGAAGGGTGGTGGAGGGGGCGCGCCGCCATCTCGGCAGCGAGACGGACGATGCCATCGACGACATCACCGATGTTCGTCAATTCCCTTGCGGCGACGCGCACAACAGTGATGCCACGCTCCTTGAGCCAGGCATCGCGCCGCTGATCCCGTTGCGGATGTTCGCCCAGGTCGTGGCTTATTCCATCAATCTCAATGGCAAGTTGCGCCTTGGCGCAATAGAAATCGAGCACATACGGGCCAATCGGATGTTGACGGCGAAACGCGGGTTTGCCCGGGGAACGTTCGCGGAGGCGAGCCCAGAGCCGGGCTTCCGGAGGTGACATCATACGGCGCAGCCGTTTTGCTTTGCTGACGGTTTGTTTGGCGCTCTCACGTGTCGCCCGCCCCCACCACCATGCTCCGCATGGTCCCCCTCCCCCGCGTCGCGGGGGAGGATGGAGCCAGCCAACATATTATTTCAAGTGGGGTAGCTTGTATGGGGAAGACGCGCCCCTCACACCTTCAGCCTGGCCTTCTTCCCGGCGTCGTAAATTTCCAGCCGCAGCACCGGGAAGCGCGCCTGCAGCTCGCCGGCCGCGGTCTTTGCGCTCTTCAGCGTCTCGAACTGGTTCTTGAAATGACCGTCGACCATCAGCACGAAGCCAGCGGCCGGCGGCAGATCGGCGCGCGGCTGGGCGCTCGTGGCTGGCGGCGCGGCGCGCGGCGGCTGCGGCGCAGCAGCTGGCTTTGGCGGGTCGACAAGCTTGAGCGGCGTTGAGATTTTCGCGGCCACCGCGGCCGGCTTGACGATCGTGCCGACGGCCACATCGGTCTTTGCGACGTCGGCTACCTTCGTTGCGGCCGCGACCTTCACGGGCTTCAAGGCCGTCACAGGCTTCGCCGGCGCAGCCCGCTTCGGCGCGACGGTCTTGGCCGGCTTCAGGACCTTGCGCGCAGCCGGCTTCGGTGCGGCCGCTTTGGCCGCCGCCTTGCGTACGGGAGCCTTTGCCGCCTTCGCCTTCACCGTCGTTTTGGTCTTCGCCTTCGCCAAAGTGCGCGCTCTCATTTTTTGGCGCACATGTCCCCGAACAGGACATGCGCAATGAAAATGAGCGCGCGTTCTATCACGCATAAACGCGGCTGCAACATGATCTGGCGCAAAAATGTACGACGCGCGAGCCGAAATCTTCGTGCGCTGCGGCTTTCGAATTTGCTACATGTCGGCCGCAAACGAGGCGGCCGCAACCGGGAGCTGGCATGGACAAGAAGGCGATGCGTGACGAAACCGACCGCCTGATCCGCGAAGCGCTGGAGCGCGGCAAGGTCACTGTGAAGCAGGGCAAGACCCGGATCGAGGCGAAGTGCGGCAAGTGCGGCGCGCCGAACCGCGTGATGGCCGACCCCGGCGAAACCCGCGCCGACTTCACCTGCAAGGAATGCGGCACCAAGCAGCAGACGTTGTGAGAGCCGGGTAATCCATCGCGTCTGCAAAGCGGTGGCGGGCTTCTCCCGCGTAAGCGCGGTGGAGGGGGCTCACTGCGCCCACGATGAGCAAGGGCGCACCCGACTTGCGTGCGCCGTGCCCACGCCTCTGCTCCCGCTACTTCACCACCTCCCAGAAAATCCCAACCACGCACACAAAGCCGAGCGTGAAGATCAGCGTGCGGACGAACGGCACGCCGAACAGGTACACGACCGCGTGCGCGACGCGCAGCCAGAAGAAGCTCATCGCCCAGAACGCCGTCATGCCGTTGGCCTTGCCGGCGAGATGCGCGACGATCACCAGCGCGGCAAACGGCGCAAACGTCTCCACCGCGTTCATGTAGGTGCGGTCGGCCCGCTTGCCCCACGCGGCACCGGCCGCGGCGTCGGATCGACATAGTTGGTGCGGCTGAGAAACCCGTTGGTCTGTACCTGGCAGACCACATACGGAATCCACAGCGCCGCCGTGAGCATCGCGGTGAACGCCAGATATTTCAGATCGGTCGACATCGTTGAGCCTCCCCTGTCCCGCGCAAGGCGCGGATGCAATTTATCGAAGCGCAGCGATCATGCGCCGATCAGGGAGGGAGGCAAGCTGGGAAGGAGCGATGCGTCAGACTATCCTCCGCTGCGCAGCGAAGGAGGGGGTGTCTGAGTTCACGCGTCGCGCATACAAATGTGCCTTCGCAAATTTAGAGCGCGCGAAAGTGAGCAAACCTCGGGCACCTCGTGCCGCGAGATGATTTCGGCGGTTTGAAAATCCAAGCCTCTCGTCTCGTCATCGCCCGGCTTGGACCGGGCGATCCAGTACGCCGCAGCTCATGTTGGCGCAAACCAATGAGCGATAGGGGTTACTGGATGCCCCGCTTTCGCGGGGCATGACAAACCGATGGGCATGTTGATGTGGATAACGCAGCGTGCGGCGGCGCCAATGCCGTCCGCAAAACCCCCGCAAAATCGCGCGAAAACCTCCGCCCGATCAGCGGCTTGCGCGTCACCGGTGGTCGGCCGTCACCGCCACTCGCGGATGTCGACGAAGTGACCGGCGATCGCCGCCGCCGCCGCCATCGCCGGCGAGACGAGATGCGTGCGGCCCTTAAAACCCTGGCGGCCTTCAAAATTGCGGTTCGAGGTCGAGGCGCAGCGCTCTTCCGGCGCCAGCTTGTCCGGGTTCATCGCAAGGCACATCGAGCAGCCCGGCTCGCGCCATTCGAAGCCGGCCTTGAGGAAGATCTTGTCGAGGCCTTCGGCTTCGGCCTGTGCCTTCACGAGGCCCGAGCCCGGCACGATCATCGCGTTGACGTTGCCGTTGACCGTCTTGCCCTCGACCACCTTCGCCGCGGCGCGCAAGTCCTCGATGCGGCCGTTGGTGCAGGAGCCGATGAACACGCGGTCGAGCTTGATGTCGGTGATCTTGGTGCCCGCGGTGAGCCCCATGTAGGCCAGCGCGCGCTCCTTCGAGAGGCGCTTGGCTTCATCGGCGATGTCGGCCGGGTTCGGCACCTTGCCGGTCACGGTGATGACGTCTTCCGGCGAGGTGCCCCAGGTCACGACCGGCGGCAGCTTGGCCGCATCGAGGCGAATGACCTTGTCGAAGTGCGCGCCGTCGTCGCTGCGCAGCGTCTCCCAGTAGCGCAACGCCTGGTCCCACGCCTTGCCTTTCGGCGACTTCGGCCGATCCTTCAGGAACGCGAACGCCTTCTCGTCCGCCGCGATGAGACCGGCGCGCGCGCCGCCCTCGATCGACATGTTGCACACGGTCATGCGGCCTTCCATCGACAGCGCGCTGAAGGCTTCGCCGTAATATTCCAGCACATGGCCGGTGCCGCCGGCGGTGCCGATCTCGCCGATGATCGACAGAATGATGTCCTTGGCGGTGACGCCGTCGGGCAGCTTGCCGTCGACGATGGCGCGCATGTTCTTCGCCTTGTTCTGGATCAGCGTCTGCGTCGCCAGAACATGCTCGACCTCGGACGTGCCGATGCCGTGCGCCAGCGCGCCGAACGCGCCATGCGTCGAGGTGTGGCTGTCGCCGCACACGATCGTGGTGCCGGGCAGGGTAAAGCCCTGCTCGGGGCCGATGATGTGGACGATGCCCTGCCGCTTGTCGAACTCGTCGTAATATTCGATGCCAAAATCTTTCGCGTTCTGCGCCATCACGCGGATTTGCTCGGCGGATTCCGGGTCCGGATTCGGCTTGGTGCGGTCGGTGGTCGGAATGTTGTGGTCGACCACGGCGAGCGTCTTTTCCGGGCGCGCGCACCTTGCGGCCCGAAGCGCGCAGGCCCTCGAACGCCTGCGGGCTCGTCACCTCGTGAACGAGATGGCGGTCGATATAAAGCAGGCAGGTGCCGTCGGGCTGCTCGTCGACCAGATGGTCGTCCCAGATCTTGTCGTACAGCGTGCGCGGTTTACCTGATGCCATTGTCCCGATCCCAAAGCCTGATGGATGATTTCAGCCGCCGGCCACCCCGTCGCGGCCCTGCGAGCCGAAAGATCGAGCGGGTTTTACTCGGATGAAGGTTTTTGTGAAAGTATTTTGGCGCTAGTCTGACCTGCGTTAAGCCTTTGCCCAAGGGGGAGAAAAGCGCAGCAGCAAAAGGAGCGGAGATGGCCAGCGAACGGCCGCCGGTTGCACCCTACCTGACAGTGACGCCCTGCCTTGGCGCCATCGCCTTCTACGGCGCTGCCTTCGGCGCGGTGCAGAAGGCGCTGATGCCCGCGCTCGACGGGCTTCGGATCATGCACTGCGAGCTCGCGATCAATGGCGGCTCGGTGTTCGTCTCGGACGCGTTCCCCGAATTTGGCAAGGCGCGCAGCCCAATGCCCGGCGAGCCAGTGACGGCTTCCGTCAGCCTCGAGTTCGACACCTATGAGAAGGTCGACGAGGTCTACAAGCGCGCCACCGCGCTCGGCGCATCCGGCGAGATGGGGCCGACCAACTCGTTCTGGGGCACGCGCTTTGCGATCGTCCGCGATCCGTTCGGCCACCGCTGGCTGTTGAACGGCCCGCTGACGGCGAGCAATTCATCCGCCGAGAAGACGAAGGCGGGCGCGGAGAAAAAGCCGGAGAAGAAGTGATGGAAGTGCGGAGCCTGCTCTCCCTCGCCCCGCTTTAGCGGGGAGAGGGTCGGGGTGAGGGGCTGCTATCCGCATATGCTGTGCCAATTGTCTTGCTCATTGCCTCGCCCCTCACCCGGATCGCTAAAGCGATCCGACCTCTCCCCGCATTGCGGGGAGAGGTGAACGAAAGGCTCATGAAAACAAAAAAAGCGCCGCAACCGCAGCGCTTTTTGCATTCCGCCGATCGTGCGAAAAAATTACTCGTTCGCCGCTGCGGCGCGATTATCCTGCTTCTCGACGATACGCGCCGACTTGCCGCGGCGACCGCGCAGGTAATACAGCTTGGCGCGCCGCACCTTGCCCTTGCGCACCAGCTTGATGGAATTGATCATCGGCGAATACAGCGGGAACACGCGCTCGACGCCTTCGCCGTAGGAAATCTTGCGGACGGTGAAGCTCTCGTTGAGCCCGCCACCGGAGCGGCCGATGCACACGCCCTCATAGGCCTGCACGCGGGACCGCTCGCCTTCCACCACCTTGACGTTGACGATGACGGTGTCGCCCGGCCCAAAGTCCGGAATGTCCTTGCCGGCGGAGAGCTTCTTCAGCTGCTCCTGCTCGATCTCCTGGATCACGTTCATCGGTCGAATCTCCGTCGGCGCGCCAAGGGTTTGAGGCTGCGCGAAATCTTGAAAAATCCAGCGAGGTGCGGATTGATTGCGCGCTCCTATACGGGAAACGCTTCCGCTTGTCACCCGTCTGTCGCGCTATTTGCGGCCGTCTGGCCCGGCTGGTTTGTCCAGCAGGTCGGGCCGCCGCTGCCGCGGTGAGCCGCTCCGCTTCCGCCCGCCGCCAGGCCGAAATTTCCTTGTGATTCCCGCTCGTTAGGACGTCGGGGATGGTCCGGCCCTCGAAGTCCTGCGGGCGGGTGAAATGGGGGTATTCGAGCAGGCCCTCGGCAAAGCTCTCCTCGGTTCCGGAGGCTTCGTGCCCCATCACGCCCGGCAGCAGCCGGACGCAGGCGTCGATCAATGCCATCGCCGCGATCTCGCCGCCCGACAGCACGTAGTCGCCGACCGAAATTTCCTCCAGGCCGCGCGCATCGATGACGCGCTGGTCGACGCCCTCGAACCGGCCGCAGACGATCAGGGGTCCCGGGCCGCCTGAGAGCTCAAGCACGCGCGCCTGCGTCAGCGGCACGCCGCGCGGGCTCATCAGCAGCCGCGGCCTGCCGGCGTCGAGCTGCAGCGCGTCGATCGCGCGCGCCAAAACATCGGCGCGCATCACCATGCCGGGCCCGCCGCCGGCCGGCGTGTCGTCGACGCTGCGGTGCTTGTCGGTCGCGGCATTGCGGATGTCGGCGACGTCGAGCGCCCATGTGCCCGCCGCCAGCGCCTTGCCGGCAAGGCTCATGCCGAGCGGCCCCGGAAACATGTCGGGGTAAAGCGTCAGCACGGTTGTGCGCCAGGGTGTGGTCATGGTCTTCGGAGCTTACGCCTGATCGCCGTCGATTTCCGCCGGCTTGTCGATCACGACTTTGCCGCCGGCGATATCGACAACGGGAACAACCGCATTGGAAAACGGCAGCATGATCGTTGGGCCGCGTGGTGGGGCGATCTCGATGATGTCGCCGGCGCCAAAGTTATGGACCGCGACGATCGCGCCGAGCGGTTCGCCTTGCGTCGTCTCCGCGGCAAGCCCGATCAGGTCGGCGTGATAGAACTCGCCATCGTCCGGCGCTGGCAATTTGTCTCGCGCGACAAAAAGCTCGACGCCATTCAGCTGTTCGGCGGCCTCGCGCGTGGAAACGCCGTCGAGTGTTGCCACGAGATGCGTCTTTGCGGCGCGAATGCGCTTGATCGTGAATTTTCGCGCGCCGTCGCTCGTCTCAAGCGGCCCGTAGGACGCGACGGCCAGCGGATCTTGTGTAAACGTCCACAACCGCACCTCGCCGCGCACACCATGCGCGGCGCCAATCCTGGCAACGCAGATTTTTTTCGCGCGCGTCATCGGGGCCTCATCCCCGATCGGGTCGGGGCCAGGCTCTTCGAGCCGCGCTTCCAGTAAAGCGCTCCTCAGGATGCGGGGATAGACCCTCATGGTGAGGAGCGTGGCGAAGCCGCGCGTCTCGAACCATGACGCCCACGGCTTACGCCTTGGCGGCGGCTGCGGCAGCTTCAGCGTTCGCCTTGCGCTCCTTGCGCGGCACCGCCTTCTGCGGATTGCTGCGCGCTTCGCGCTTCTTGACGCCGGCCGCATCGAGGAAGCGCATCACGCGATCCGACGGCTGCGCGCCCTTCGCCATCCAGGCCTTGACCTTGTCGAGGTCGAGCTTGAGCCGCGCTTCGTTGTCCTTCGGCAGCAGCGGATTGAAGAAGCCGAGCCGCTCGATGAAGCGGCCGTCGCGCGGATAGCGCGAGTCGGCGACGACGACGTGATAGATCGGGCGCTTCTTGGTGCCTGCGCGCGCGAGACGGATAACGACGGACATTCTTGCTCCTGATGTTTGTCTGTAAAGTTCGTGTTCGATTAGGTGATTGCGAAGCGGTTCACTTCTTCTTGCCCGGAAAGCCACCGAGCCCCGGCAGCGGCGGCTTGCCGCCGAGGCCGGGAAGTCCGGGCAAGCCTGGCGGCAGTGCGCCGCCGGGAAATTCCTTCGGCAGGCCCGGCATGCCTTGCGGCAGCCCGCCCGGCATTTTTTCGGCGAGCTGCTTCAGTTGCTCCGGCGACGGCGCGCCGCCGCCAAAACCCATCATGCTGGCGAGGTTCGCCATCGGCCCGCGCTTGGCGCCGCCGCCCATCGCCTTCATCATGTCGGCCATGGTCCGGTGCATCTTGAGCAGCTTGTTGATCTCCTCGACCTTGACGCCAGAGCCGGCCGAGATGCGCTTCTTGCGGCTGTTCTTGAGCAGGTCGGGATGGCGCCGCTCCTCGCGGGTCATCGAATCGATTACCGCGACCTGGCGCTTCAACACCTTGTCGTCGAGATTGGCGGCCGCGATTTGATTTTTCATTTTGGCGATGCCGGGCAGCATCCCCATCAATCCGCCAAGACCGCCCATCTGCTGCATTTGCAAAAGTTGCTCGCGCATGTCGGAGAGGTCGAACTGGCCCTTGCGCATCTTCTCGGCGGTGCGCGCGGCCTTTTCGGCATCGATCGTCGCCGCCGCCTTCTCGACCAGCGACACCACGTCGCCCATGCCGAGAATGCGGCCGGCGATCCGCGCCGGGTGAAAGTCTTCCAGCGCGTCGGTCTTCTCGCCGACGCCGATCAGCTTGATCGGCTTGCCGGTGACCGCGCGCATCGACAGTGCAGCGCCGCCGCGGCCGTCGCCGTCGACGCGCGTCAGCACGATGCCGGTGAGGCCGACGCGTTCGTCGAACGAGCGCGCGAGGTTGACGGCGTCCTGGCCGGTCAGCGCGTCTGCGACCAACAGCACTTCGTGCGGATTGGACGCGCGCTTGACCTCGGCAGCCTCCGCCATCATCGCTTCGTCGAGCGTGGTGCGGCCGGCGGTGTCGAGCAGCACGATGTCGTGGCCGCCGAGCCGCGCTGCCTGCAGCGCGCGCTGCGCGATCTGCGGCGGGGTCTGGCCTTCCATGATCGGCAGCGTGTCGACGCCGACGTCGCGGCCGAGCACGGCAAGCTGTTCCATCGCCGCA
Organism: uncultured Alphaproteobacteria bacterium; assembly: GCA_963763485.1. Classification (GTDB taxonomy): domain Bacteria; phylum Pseudomonadota; class Alphaproteobacteria; order Rhizobiales; family Xanthobacteraceae; genus CAWCKS01. The sequence continues at coordinate 1,059,171 of CAVXOW010000008.1, forward strand.
GGCCGGCGGGTGTCGAGCGAGGCCATCAGCACCTTGCGCCGGTCGCGCTCGGTCAGCCGGCGCGCCAGCTTCGCCGTAGTCGTGGTTTTGCCGGAGCCCTGCAGGCCGACCATCATGATCGCGACCGGCGCTGGCGCATTGAGGTCGATGCCCTGGCTGTCGGAGCCAAGCGTCTCGACCAGCTGATCGTGCACGATCTTGACGACCATCTGGCCTGGCGTGACCGACTTGACGACGGTCGGCGCCGATCGCCTGTTCGCGCACCTTCTCGGTGAACGAGCGCACCACGTCGAGCGCGACGTCGGCCTCGAGCAGCGCGCGACGCACTTCGCGCATCGCCGCGTCGACGTCGGCCTCGGTCAGCGCGCCGCGCCGCGTCAGCCGATCGAGAATTCCGCCAAGCCTCTCCGACAGACTGTCGAACATCAGCCATTCTTTCTCTTACCTCTCCCCGCAATGCGGGGGGAGGTCGGATCGCGTCAGCGATCCGGGTGAGGGGCGAGGCACGGCGCTTGATCCGCAATTCAGAATTCGCGGATAGCGGCCCCTCACCCCAACCCTCTCCCCGCTGAAGCGGGGCGAGGGAGAAAAACCAAACACCTTCACGCCCGAGGGCGCACAGCGCTGTCGGGCGTTGACCTCCGGTCTCAAGGACCGGGCGGTGGCTCGAAAAGAAAGCCTTTTCGAAAGCGGGCGGATTTACGATGCAAACAAGCGAGAAGTCAAGGAAATCGGGCGTTTTGGTTCCGCGGTTCGGTTAAAATTTCTCCTCGCCCTGGTGCCGCACCGGGTCCGGAAAATCGCGATAAAGTCCAAAGCTCACATTCTGGACCAACGAATTGACGCCGAAATGCAGGCTTTCGATCGGCTCGCGGCGGCTGCCGACCCGATTGAAGGCAGCATCGAGCTGCGCCATGTCCTTGAATTCCATCATCAGGTGGAAGTCGTTTGAGCCCGGTGCCAGCCCCAACTTGCGCCGCGTTAGCCGCCAGCCCTGCATCTGGCCACCGGCCTTGAGGCTGTCCATATAGGACGCGAGCCGCTGGCAGAATTCGAGGTCGCCGACACCGGGCTTCAAGTCAAACCACGCGTGGTAGATATCCATGACGTCCTTGTCCTCGCTCGAAGCAAGTTGAAAGCCCAAAAGCCAATTGCGCAATGACAAACATCAGTGAATTTCAGCCAGATGGCTACGCCTCTGATCATCACAACGGCACCCATTTCTTCGATCCGGACGGCGCAGCGCCAAAGAGTTTGCGCGATCTCTGGAAGTGGCGGCGTTCGGGTACCCGCCAGCAGTGGCCGAAGTGGGCGCCGTCGCCCTATGCCGACACACCGCCGCAGCGGGTGACATCAGGCATTCGCTTCTCGTTCGTCGGCCATGCCAGCTGGCTGATCCAGACCGGTGGGCAGAACATCCTGGTCGATCCCGTCTGGTCGGAGCGCGCTTCGCCGTTCCGGTTTGCCGGGCCGAAGCGCGTCAATGATCCCGGCATCGCGTTCGACGCGCTGCCGCCGATCGATTGCGTGCTGGTGTCGCACGGCCACTACGATCATCTCGATGTCGCGACGTTGTCGCGGCTGACAAAAAAGTTTTCACCGCGCGTGGTCACACCGCTCGGCAATGACCAGACCATGAAAGCGCGCGACCAGAACATCCGCGCCGAAGCGTTCGACTGGCACGACCGCGTCGAGCTCGGCAGTGGTCTTGCGGCAACGCTGGTGCCGACCCGGCACTGGACGGCGCGCGGCCTGTTCGACCGCAACAAGTGCTTGTGGGCGAGCTTCGTGCTCGAAACCGGAGTCGGCAGGATCTACATCGTGTGCGATTCCGGCTACGGCACGGGAAAACATTTCCGCAGCGTGCGCGACAATCACGGCGCCTTGCGCGCCGCGCTCCTGCCGATCGGCGCCTATGAGCCGCGGTGGTTCATGAAGGACCAGCACATGAATCCGTCCGATGCGGTCAAGGCGCTGGCCGATTGCGGGGCGGAACTCGCGCTGGCGCATCATCATGGCACGTTTCAGTTGACCGACGAGGCGATCGATGCGCCCGAGCGCGAACTTTATGCCGCGCTCGACGAGGCCCAGATCTCGCGCGAGAAATTTCGCGTGCTGAAGCCGGGACAGGTGGTCGAGCTCGGGCGTTAAGGCGTCGCCGGCTTGATCTCATAGGAGACGCTGATCGTGATCGACAGCGTTTCATCGCCCGCTGCGATCGGCGTCGGGGCCGCAACGGACATGCCCTGCGCGAAGCCACGCGGTGCGATCGGGCCATTTGAGCCTTCCTCGCTGATGCTCAACGGCGCACCGACCGAGACTCCTGCCGCCTTGGCGTAGATCTCGGCTTTGCGCCGCGCGTCCGCGATCGCCTTCGGCCGCGCCTCGTCGAGCCACTTCGATGCGTTGGAGACCAGGAAATTGACGCCGCTGATGTCGTTTGCACCGGCGGCCAACAGGGCATCAACCGTCTCGGCCACCCTGGCAACGTCGCGGACGCGCACCGTGACACTATTGCTGGCGTGATAACCGACAATGGTCGGCGTGTCCGCACCGGATCGCATGGGTGAAACTTGCGGCTGCAGCGACAGCCGCGATGTCCTGACGTCGGCCTCCGCGATGCCCGCGCCCTTCAGCGCCGCAAGCACAGCCGCCATCGCCTTGTTGTTGCTGTCGCTTGCCTCTCGCGCCGTCTTGGCTTGTGTGGTGACGCCCCCGTTGACCTCGGCGAGATCCGGCGCAACCGACACTTTTGCTTCGCCGGTCACCGAAATCATCGGCGGCGGCGTGTCCGCGGCTCGCGCTGCAAATGGCGTGGTCGCGCTCAGCGCGGCGGCAAGGATGGAAGCCTGGAGCTTGTTGCGCATGCGCATCACTTCAGCGGTACGAACACGTTGATGACGAGCTTGTCCTCCGAGGTCTTCAGCGGATCAGTCAGATACTCCTCGATGAACATGTCCTTGGCCTCGAGCTTCTTGTCGTCGAGGTGGTTGGTGATCGCCTCGTAGGTGTTGTCCATGTTGTCGTAGGAGCCGCGGTGGACGAACTTCAGCGCCTTGCCTTCCGGTGATTTGCCGACGCTGATGTCCTTCGGCATCGACTTCGGCGGCTCATCGACCGGGAACTCGGCCTGATAGGTGAAGCCATTGTCATCCGTTGAGGTGTAGACGATCAGCGGCGGCCCGGAGGCCTTGATGTTCTGCTTGTCGAGATAGGCGCCGAGCTTCTTCAAGGTGTCGGTGATGGTTTCGAACGCCGAATCCCAGTCCGCCGAACCCTTCATGAGGACGACGGTCTTGGCGGTCAGCGTCAGCTCTTCGCCAAACGGATCGGCGGTCTGTGTGCTCGGCGGTGTCGCCGGCGGCGTCGGCGCTTGCGCGGCCGGGGCCTGAGCTGGTGGCGCCTGAGCGGCCGGAGCCGAAGGCTGCGCGGGGGGACTTGAGGCAGCGGGGGGCGGGGTCGCGGCGGGAGCCTGAGCGGCAGGCGGGGGTGGCGTCGTGGGCGCGGCGGCAGGTGGCGAGGCAGCTGGCGGTGATGCCGGAGTTGCCGCTGGCGGTGTCGCCGGTGAAGCCGAAGGGGCAGGGCTCGTCGCGGCCGGCGGTGTCTGCGACAGACCTGGCAGCGGCGCCAGCCAAAGCGCCAGCGCGGCGACCGCAATTCTGCTCGCAAATCGGCTCGGGCGGCTCACAACAGGGGCCATCAGGCTCTCCATCGACAGTGTTCGTTCTGGCCCAGCACACTCAACTTACAAGGCGGGTGCTTGTTCGTCCCATGACAGTTATGTCATGAACGCCGACGCTAGACCAAGATCGTGGACGCAATTCGGCCACTGCTTACGCCGCAGGGCGACAGCACCTATATCTTTGTCCTGACGGATAGGGCCAACGCAAAGGACGATGAGCGCGCTCGCGGACCATAGCTTCGTCAAGATGAACGGGATCGGCAACGAGATCGTCGTCGTTGACATGCGTGGCGGACCAAAGCCGATCGCGGCCGCCGAGGCGCGCGCCGTCGCCTCCGGCGTTCCGTATGACCAGTTGATGGCGCTCTATCCGCCGCGGCTGCAGGGCACCGCGGCGTTCATCAAGATCTACAACAACGATGGCTCGGAAGCCGGCGCCTGTGGCAACGGCATGCGCTGTGTCGCCAAGCGCGTGTTCGCCGAAACCGGTGCCAACGCGCTGACCTTCGAGACCCCGGCCGGCCTGTTGAGCTGCTGGCAGGGCCCGTCGGCCGATCTCTTCACCGTCGACATGGGTGCACCGCGCTTCGGGTGGAAGGAAATTCCGCTTGCCGAGGAGTTTCGCGATACCCGTGCCATCGAGCTGCAGATCGGGCCGATCGACGCGCCGGTGCTGCATACACCGTCGGCCGTCAACATGGGCAATCCGCATGCGATCTTCTGGGTCGACGACGTCAATGCCCATGACCTCGGCCGCTTTGGTCCGCTGCTCGAAAATCATCCGATCTTCCCGGATCGCGCCAACATCACGCTCGCCCATATCGTCGATCGCCAGCACATCATCATCCGAACCTGGGAACGCGGCGCCGGACTAACGCGCGCCTGCGGCTCGGCGGCATGCGCGACCGCCGTTGCAGCGGCGCGACTGCGCCGTAGCGAGCGCAAGGTGACGATTTCGCTGCCCGGCGGCGATCTCGGCATCGAGTGGCGCACCAGCGACGATCACGTGCTGATGACGGGAACCGCGACCTTCGAATACGAAGGGCGTTTCGATCCAAAGCTGTTCGCCGCGCTGCCGGCATGAATTTCCCCGCGATGTCTTCGATCGAAGGTTCGGATCCAGCGCTCGACGTCGTCAGCTTTGGCTGCCGGCTCAACGCCTGTGAAGTTCGAGATCGTCGCGCACGAAGCCGCTCGCGCCGGCATGACCAATGTCGTCGTGGTCAACACCTGCGCGGTGACGAGCGAGGCGGTGGCGCAAGCGCGGCAGACCATTCGCAAGCTGCGCCGGGAGCAGCCGGGGCGCCGGATCGTCGTGACCGGCTGTGCGGCGCAGACCCAGCCGCAAATGTTTGCTGAAATGGACGAGGTCGATCGCGTCATCGGCAATGACGACAAGCTGCACAGCGAAAATTGGCGCGCCACGCGTCTGGCGCTCGGCGATGGTCATGCGGCGACGGACAAGATCGCGGTATCCGATATCATGGCGGTCGCTTCGCTGCCCGCGGCAACCGTTTTGGTGCCGGCGCGGCCTCGCGCCTATGTGCAGATCCAGAACGGCTGCAACCATCGCTGCACGTTCTGCATCATTCCGTTCGGCCGCGGCAATTCGCGCTCGGTCTCCGCCGACGATGTCATCAGGCGGGTGCGAGCCCTTGTCGACGCCGGTAACGGCGAAATCGTGCTGACCGGCGTTGATCTCACAAGCTACGGCGCTGATCTCGCCGGTGCGCCGACGCTCGGCCGGCTGGTCAAGATGATCCTGCGCGAAATACCGGAGCTGAAGCGGCTGCGGCTGTCATCGATCGATTCGATCGAGGTCGGCCGTGACCTGTTCGACGCGATCGCGCGCGAAGAACGCTTGATGCCGCACCTGCATCTGTCGCTGCAGGCCGGCGACGACCTCATCCTGAAGCGGATGAAGCGCCGCCATTCGCGCGCCGACGCGATCAGGTTTTGTGCGCGGGTTCGTGCACTTCGGCCCGATATTACTTTTGGCGCCGATATCATTGCCGGGTTCCCGACGGAGACTGAGGACATGTTCCGTCGCTCGCTCGAGCTGGTCGAGTCGTGCGATCTCACCTTTGTGCACGTTTTCCCCTATTCGCCGCGGCCTGGGACGCCGGCCGCGCGCATGCCGCAGGTGGCCTCAAGCCTGATCAGGGACCGTGCGCGCCGTTTGCGCGAGGCGGGCGATCGCGCTTTGCAGTGGCGGCTTGCGGCGGAGGTCGGCGCAGAACGCGCCGTGCTGATCGAGAGCCCGACGCGCGGCCGCACCGAGCATTTCATTCCGGTCGCCGTCCGCGGTGAGACGCCCGGCGCCGTGCGACCGATGACGATCGCGGGCGAAGATGGGCAGATGCTGCTGGTCTGACGGCTATTCGCCCTTCCATCCGCACGCGGCAAGCCGCTCGCACATGTGCGGCGGCAATGGCGCGGCAACCTGGACCGGCGGCTTGTTCTTTGAAATCGGCACGACGATCTCGCGCGCGTGTAGGTGCAGCGTCACATCGCCGGTGCGGGCGGCCGTGCCGTAAATGCTGTCGCCGACAATCGGCCAGCCCATCGCGGCACAGTGCACGCGCAATTGATGCGTGCGTCCCGTCACCGGTTCGAGCGCGAGCCAGGTCATGCCCGGCGCGCGTCCAAGCACGCGCCAGTTGGTCGTCGACGGCAAACCGTTCGGATCGGGTTTCTGCCACCAGCCGCGCTCCTCGTTGAGGCGGCCGAGCGGGATGTCGATCACCCCTTGGTCTGTTTCGGGCCCGCCTTCGACCACGGCCCAGTAGGTCTTGCCGATCTTGCCGTGCTTGAACAACAGCCCGAGCGATGCGGTCGCCTTGCGATGGCGTCCGAGCACCAGGCAGCCGGAGGTGTCGCGGTCGAGCCGATGCGCCAGAACGGGCGGCCGCGGCAGCCCGAAGCGGAGCGCCCCAAAACTGTCTTCCAGCGCTACCCCGCTCTTGTCGTGGCTGTTCCGTGGCCCGCGATGCACGGGGATGCCGGCCGGCTTGTTGATGATCAGCATCAGGCCGTCACGATGCAGCACGCGCGACAGAATGTCGTCCGCTGCAACCTTGGGGTCTGCTGGCGAATTCGTGGCTTTCGTCATCCGAGCGAAACCGCTATCACGGCAAGAATGTTAGTGACACTTGCATGAGCGACACCCAGGAACAACCGAAGCAGAGCTGGTGGCGAAGGCTGTCCAGCGGCCTGAAGCGCACGTCGAGCTCGATCGGCACCGCGGTTGCCGATCTCGTGACCAAGCGCAAGCTCGACCGCGTCATGCTCGACGACATCGAGGATGTGCTGCTGCGCGCCGATCTCGGCACCGAGGTCGCCGCGCGGGTCGCGGCTGCCGTCGGCGTGGGACGTTACGACAAGACGATCTCGGCCGACGAGGTGAAAACCGTGGTCGCGACCGAGGTCGAGAAGGTTTTAATCAAGGTGGCGCAGCCGCTGGCGATCGATGCGGCGGTGAAGCCGTTCGTTATCCTCGTTGTCGGCGTCAACGGCTCGGGCAAGACCACGACGATCGGCAAGCTGGCGTCGCTGTTGCGCGCTGAAGGCCGCAAGGTGATGCTGGCGGCCGGCGACACATTTCGCGCCGCGGCGATCGAGCAGCTGAAGATCTGGGGCGAGCGCACCGGCGCGCCGGTCGTCGCGCGCGCCCACGGCTCGGATGCCGCCGGCCTCGCATTCGACGCGCTGTCGCAGGCGAAGACCGACGGCATCGACGTGCTTCTGATCGACACCGCCGGCCGGCTGCAGAACAAGACCGAATTGATGAGCGAGCTCGAAAAGGTCGTGCGCGTCATACGCAAGGTCGACGCGTCGGCGCCGCATGCGGTGCTGCTGGTGCTCGACGCCACCGTCGGCCAGAACGCGATCTCGCAGGTCGATATCTTCCGTAAAGTGGCCGGCGTCACCGGCCTCGTCATGACCAAGCTTGACGGCACCGCGCGCGGCGGCATCCTGGTCGCACTGGCGGAGAAATTCGGTCTGCCGGTGCATTTCATCGGCGTCGGCGAGGGCGTCGACGACCTCGCTCCGTTCACCGCGCGGGATTTCTCGCGCGCCATCGCCGGCCTTGATGATTAACGCATGAACAAATCCGCTCCGCACCCGATCTTCAAACTGGCGACCGAGCTCGGTCCGTTGCTGGTGTTCTTCGCCGCCAATGCCAAGTTCGACCTGTTCGTGGCGACCGGCGCCTTCATGGTGGCGATCGTGGCATCGCTGATCGCGTCCTTTGTCGTGACGCGGCACGTGCCGATCATGGCGATTGTCTCCGGCGTGGTCGTGCTGGTGTTCGGCACGCTGACGCTGGTCCTGCACAACGAAACCTTCATCAAGATCAAGCCGACCATCATCTATTCATTGTTCGGCCTGATCCTCGGCGGCGGGCTGGTGTTCAACCGCTCGCTGATCGCCGTGATGTTCGACCAGATGTTCAATCTGACGCCGCGCGGCTGGCGGCTCTTGACGATCCGCTGGGCGGTGTTCTTCTTCGCCATGGCGATCCTCAACGAGATCATCTGGCGCACGCAAAGCACGGATGTCTGGGTCGCGTTCAAGGCATTCGGCGTCACGCCGATCACCGCTGTTTTCGCGATGATCCAGTTCCCGCTGATCAACCGCTATGCCCAGCCGCCGGCGACGGCCGATGCCGGCGATAACGAGCGCGGCAATCTGAAGGAAGGCTAGCAAGCAAAGGCTTTCATTTGTCATCGCCCGGCTTGACCGGGCGATCCAGTAACCCGAAGCTTCTCGATCAATCGACAAGGCCGGTGGTTACTGGATGCCCCGCTTGAGGCGGGGCATGACAGACGAAGGAGTGGCACAAACAAAGTGCCCTCCGCCAGACGGCGGAGGGCGTTTGTCACTCGTCGAAACAAAACGAAAAGCGATCAGCTCTTCTGCTTGGCGATGATCTTGTCCTTGATGCCGTCGTAGGTCTTCTCCGGCACGATCTTCTTCTGCACCAGCTCGTCCTTGCCCTTGTACGGCCGGCCCTTGATGATCGCGGCCGAATAGGCCTTGCCAATCCCGGGCAGCGCGTCGAGCTGATCTGCGGTCGCTGAGTTGATGTCGAGCAGGTCGGTCTTCGCGGCGGTGGTCGTCGCAGCAGGCGCGGGCGCCATCTTGGCCGCGGGAGCCATTTTGTCCGACGCCGGCGGCGCCATCTTCTGGGTGCCGGTCGGCGGCGTCGGTGTCTGTGCGAACATCGGCGTCGCGGTGAGCAGGCCGAGCGCGGTAATCGTTGCTAGCGTGAAATGACGCATGGGTCGTAGTCCCCTCCGAGGACGGTTGAACATCACCAAAATGGTGACGTGCATCAGAGGCTCTGATTTCATGGCGACGCCGTGGCGCTGCGATGAACCGCACCTAAACGCGCGGTTATATTTGCGACAGGTGAATGTCGCAAGCTGATATAAATTCCGCTCATTCCCGCGAAAGTCAGGCGAAGCAATTGCTTCGCCATAAAATCCAGCTGTAACTAAGATCAGCGCTGATTGTTTGGCAAAAGCTGGGTCCCAGCGTCAGCGGGGACGAGCGGCGAAGAGGAAGAGCGATTTAATCTTCACTCATCATACTCTAACTCCCGGCCTTCAGCGCCTTCTCGATCTCGCGCTTCAACACGCTGTCGATGTTGTCCGATGTGATCGGCCCGACCAGCCTGAACGCGATTCTGCCGTCGCGGCCGACCACGAAAGTCTCGGGCACGCCGTAGACGCCCCATTCGATGGCGGCGCGGCCATTGGCGTCGACGCCGACCGCATCGAACGGGTTGCCGTAGCGGCCGAGGAAGCGCCGCGCATTCTCAGTGACATCCTTGTAGTTGATGCCGACCATCTGAAAGCGCTTGTCGGAATGCAGCGTCTCCAGCAGCGGCGCTTCATCGTGGCAGGGCACGCACCACGACGCCCACACGTTGACGACGGTGACGCGGCCGCCGAGCGCGTCGGCCGCGACGCCCGGCACGGGCGCGCCGCCAACGTTCAAGCCGTCGAGCGGCGGCAGCACGGTCGCTGGCGCGGGACGTCCGATCAGTGCGGACGGCAGCCGCGACGGATCGTCATTGCCGAGCCGGAATGTAAAGGCGACGACGAGGCCGATAAACAATACAAGAGGGAGGGCGACGAGAATCACGCGCGTCGGCGAGCGTTGCGGGCCCTGCGGCGGCGGTTGCGAATCGGTGGTCGCGGTCATGGTCGTTCGTCCTGCCGCGCCGAGCGACGCATGACTCCCTCGGCTTCAAGCCGGTGCAGCGTTCGCAGCTGACGGCGATAGTCGGAAATGATCCACACAACCAGCAGTATGACGATCGCGCACACCACTGCATAGGCGATGACGATGAAAGCGGCGTGGGGGCCCAGATCCATGACATGGTCCATGCGTCTAGCCTGGCTGCGCCGCCGCTTGCATCAGCTGCAGCGTGCGAATCCGGCGCTTCAGGATTTCGTTGCGCATGGCCGCGAGCAATAGCGTGACGAACAGCAGCATGAAGGCGACGCCCATCACCAGTAGCGGATAGAGCAGCGACGGCGCAACGGTCGGCCCGCCCAGCCGGAACACCGACGCCGGCTGGTGCAGCGTGTTCCACCAGTCGACCGAAAACTTGATGATCGGGATGTTGATGGCCCCGACCAGGGTGAGGATCGCGGCGGCGCGCCCGGCACGTGCCGGATCTTCGACCGCCCGCCACAGCGCGATGATGCCGAGATAGAGTAGGAACAGCACCAGCACCGAGGTCATGCGCGCGTCCCATTCCCAATAGGTGCCCCACATCGGCCGGCCCCACAGCGAACCGGTGACGAGTGCGAGAAACGTGAAGCAAGCGCCGAGCGGCGCCGCGGCCTTTTGCGCGACGTCGGCAAGCGGGTGTCGCCACACCAGCGTGCCGAGGGCCGCGACGCTCATCACGCCCCAGACGAACATCGAGAGCCAGGCATTCGGCACGTGAATGAACATGATCTTCACGGTCGCGCCTTGCTGGTAGTCGTCGGGCGCGATCGCCGAAAGCACGAAGCCGAGCAGCAGCGCCAGCGCCGTCGCCACCGCGAGCCACGGCAAGGCGCGTTGCACCAGCGCGAGAAAGCGGGTCGGGTTGGCAAGGTCGATCAGCGACATGACGCGGTTCTAGCGGTGCGGTTTTGTGCGTGCAATGGGCGCGGCTATAACGCGAGATGTCAAAAGCACGCGACCGGCATAGTCCTTGATGTCAATCAAGCGCAATTCAATCGAGTCCAATTCAATCAAGCCCATGACGGAGACTGGCCGCTGCCGCGACCGGCCCGATCACGAGTCCGACCAGCGACAGCGCGCAGAGTATCGAGAACGGCGCGGCAAGATCGTCGCCTGATGTCACGGTCTCCGCCGAGATCACGCCGAAGATCAATGTCGGGATCGACAGCGGTAGCACCAGCACGGGCAGCAGCAGCCCGCCGCGGCGCAGTGTCACGGCGAGCGCGGCACCGATCAGGCCGGTCAGGGTCAGCGCCGGCGTTCCGGCCACGAGCGTCAGCATCACCGCGAGCATCGTGGTGCCATCGAGATTGAGCAGCAGGCCGAGCGCGGGCGCGGCAATGATCAGCGGCACGCTCGAGGCCAGCCAGTGCGCGATTGCCTTGGCGAGGCAGACCAGCTCGAGCGAAGAGCGGCTCATGACGATGAGATCGAGCGAGCCGTCCTCGTAGTCGGCGAGGAACAGGCGATCGAGCGTCAACAGACTTGCCAGCATGGCGCCGAGCCACAGGATCGCCGGCCCAAGCCGCTTCAGCAATGCAAGGTCGGGCCCGACCGCAAACGGCATCAGCACGACGACGCTCAGGAAAAACAGCACGCCGATCGCGGCGCCGCCGCCGATCCGCCAGCTCAAGCTGATGTCGCGCTTGATGATCGCGGTGAGCGCGCTCATGCCGATGCCCCGAGTTGCAGCTCGCGCGCGGAAATGCCGAGCGGCTGGTGGGTCGCGGCGACGATGAGGCCGCCATTGCGCAGGTGGTCGGTCATCAGGGCAGCGATCATCGCTTGCCCTGCCACGTCGAGTGCGGTGGTCGGCTCGTCCAGCAGCCAGAGCGGGCGCTTGAGCGCAACGAGGCGCGCGATCGCAAGCCGCCGGCGCTGGCCCGCCGACAGGAAAGCTGTGGGCAAGTGGCCGAGATGGTTCAAGCCGACCGACTCGAGTGCCGCGGCCGGGCCCGATTGGCTGACATCGCTGCCCAGGAAATCGAACCAGAACGCGACGTTCTCAAGCACTGTCAGCGACGGCTTGATCGCGTCGCGATGGCCGAGCAGATGAGCCTGCTCGGCAAGTGTCAGGTTGTCGTCGCCTCCCGCTAACGTGACGGTGCCTGACGCGATCGCAACCAGCCCGGCGATCAGCCGTAGCAGCGAGGATTTGCCCGAACCGTTCGGGCCGACCACCGCCAGTGCCTCGCCGGCAGAGACCGAAAAGTTAAGGTTCGAGAATACCTTACGATCACCGCGGATGCAGCTGACCGCGTCGCCTGAAAGCATTTTGGGAGCAGACATCCGCGCGCCTGGTTAGAAGGACAAGGCGTCATTGATACATCGGCGCGCCGCCGCGCGATGCATCGGAGATTTCTCGCCGCGCCATGTGGCGGCGCGCTTAAAAAGACTATAAACCGGCACGGTTCGTGCTCCGGTTCCGCGGCGCAACGACCTGCCCTCGCCAGCCAATAAGGTGGCTTGATACCTGCGGGCTTCAGGTATCGGCGCCGCAAGATATCGGGATTTCCTCACATGACCTCGCTCGACAGCTTCAAATGCCAGAAGACCCTCAAGGTCGGCGGCAAGACCTACGTTTATTACAGCCTGCCCGCGGCTGAGAAGAACGGCCTGAAGGGGATTTCGCGTCTTCCGTTCTCGATGAAGGTGCTCCTGGAAAATCTCCTGCGCAACGAAGACGGCCGCACGGTGAAAAAGGATGACATCCTCGCGGTGTCCAAATGGCTAAAGAAGCGCAAGCTGGAGCACGAAGTCGCCTTCCGCCCCGCGCGCGTGCTGATGCAGGATTTCACCGGCGTCCCGGCCGTGGTCGATCTCGCCGCGATGCGCAACGCCATGCAGGCACTCGGCGGCGATGCCGAGAAGATCAATCCGCTGGTGCCGGTCGACCTCGTCATCGATCACTCGGTGATCATCAATTTCTTCGGTGACAATGCGGCCTTCGGCAAGAACGTCGCCGAGGAATACAAGCAGAACCAGGAGCGTTACGAATTCCTGAAATGGGGCCAGCGCTCGTTCCAGAGTTTTTCGGTGGTGCCGCCCGGCACCGGCATCTGCCATCAGGTCAATCTCGAATACATCGCCCAGACCGTCTGGTCGAAGAAGCAGAAGATGACGGTCGGCAAGAAGACCGGCATGTTCGAGGTCGCCTATCCCGATACGCTGGTCGGTACCGACTCCCACACCACCATGGTCAACGGCCTTGCCGTGCTCGGCTGGGGCGTCGGCGGCATCGAGGCGGAGGCCGCGATGCTCGGCCAGCCCTATTCGATGCTGCTGCCGGAGGTGATCGGCTTCAAGCTGAAGGGCGCGCTGAAGGAAGGCGTCACCGCGACCGACCTCGTGCTGACAGTCACCCAGATGCTGCGCAAGAAGGGCGTGGTCGGCAAGTTCGTCGAGTTCTTTGGACCCGGCCTCGATCATCTCTCGGTCGCGGACAAGGCCACCATCGGCAACATGGCGCCGGAATATGGCGCGACCTGCGGCTTCTTCCCGATCGACAAGGAGACCATCGATTATCTGAAGGTCTCCGGCCGCGCCGCACCGCGTCTGGCGCTGGTGCAGAAATACGCTAAGGCCCAGGGCCTGTTCCGCACTCCGACAACGCCGGATCCGGTGTTCACCGAAACAATGACGCTCGACCTCGGCGAGGTCGTGCCGTCGATGGCCGGTCCGAAGCGTCCCGAAGGCCGCGTCGCGCTGCCGGCGGTCGCCGACGGGTTTGCCGCGGCGATGGAGACCGAGTACCGCAAGGCGGCGGAAGCGTCGAAGCGCTATGCCGTCGAGGGCAAGAACTTTGATCTCGGCCATGGCGACGTCGTGATCGCCGCGATCACCTCGTGCACCAACACCTCCAATCCGAGCGTCTTGATCGGCGCCGGCCTGCTCGCGCGCAACGCGGCGGCCAAGGGGCTGAAGGCCAAGCCGTGGGTCAAAACCTCGCTCGCGCCCGGCAGCCAGGTGGTCGCCGAGTATCTGGCGAACTCCGGTCTGCAGAAAGACCTCGACAAGGTCGGCTTCAACCTGGTCGGCTTCGGCTGCACCACCTGTATCGGCAACTCCGGCCCGCTGCCGGACGAGATTTCGAAATCGATCAACGACAACGGCATCATCGCCGCCGCGGTGCTGTCGGGTAACCGCAATTTCGAGGGCCGCGTCAGCCCCGACGTGCAGGCGAACTATCTTGCCTCGCCGCCGCTCGTGGTGTCCTACGCGCTGGCCGGCAGCGTCACCAAGAACCTCACCACCGAGCCGCTCGGCACCGGCAAGGACGGCAAGCCGGTTTACCTGAAGGATATCTGGCCGACGACGAAGGAGATCAATTCCTTCATCAAGAAGTTCGTGACCTCGAAGATCTTCAAGAAGCGCTACGCCGACGTGTTCAAGGGCGACCCGAACTGGCGCAAGATCAAAGTCACCGACAGCGAGACCTATCGCTGGAACATGAGCTCGACCTATGTGCAGAACCCGCCCTATTTCGAGGGCATGAAGAAGCAGCCCGATCCGATCGCCGACATCGTCGACGCGCGGGTGCTGGCGATATTCGGCGACAAGATCACGACCGACCACATCTCGCCGGCCGGCTCGATCAAGCTGACCTCGCCGGCCGGCCGTTACCTGTCGGAGCATCAGGTGCGGCCCGCCGACTTCAACCAGTACGGCACGCGGCGCGGCAATCACGAAGTGATGATGCGCGGCACCTTCGCCAACATCCGCATCAAGAACTTCATGCTGAAGGGCGCCGACGGCAACATCCCGGAGGGCGGTCTCACCAAGCACTGGCCCGACGGCGAGCAGATGACGATCTACGACGCCGCCATGAAGTACCAGCAGGAGGGCGTGCCGCTGGTGGTGTTCGCCGGCGCCGAATACGGCAACGGCTCGTCGCGCGACTGGGCGGCCAAGGGCACGCGGCTGCTCGGCGTCCGCGCCGTGGTCTGCCAGAGCTTTGAGCGCATCCACCGCTCCAACCTAGTCGGCATGGGCGTGTTGCCGCTGACCTTCGAGGACGGCACCAGCTGGCAGTCGCTCGGCTTGAAGGGCGACGAGCAGGTCACGATCCGCGGCCTGCAGGGCGACCTCAAGCCGCGTCAGACGCTGTCGGCCGAGATCGTCGGCAGCGACGGCGCGCTGAAGCGGGTCCCGCTGCTGTGCAGGATCGACACGCTTGATGAGCTCGAATACTTCCGAAACGGCGGCATCCTGCAGTACGTGCTGCGGCAGCTCGCGGCTTAAGCATGATCCGAAAAAGCGGGATCATGGTTAAGTGAAAAATCTTCACTGCGAAGTGAATGGCGGATGATAAGCACGCGGCCTAGGAATTGGGCCGCGTGCTTTTTTTGATGGAGTTGAGTTTGGACGGGAGCGTTTCGCGCGGGGATGTAAGAGACTGCGGCAGGTCGCTGCGCTCGCTTGCGGTCGCGGCCTGTGGAATCTTCCTGCTCGGCGATACCGCGTTGGCCGATCCGAGAGCGGTCGTCGAACTCTTCACCTCGCAGGGTTGCTCGTCCTGTCCGCCCGCCGACAAGCTGATCGGCGAACTGGCCAATGATCCGTCGGTGATCGCGCTCAGCCTGCCGATCGACTACTGGGACTATCTTGGCTGGAAGGACACGCTTGCCGACAAGCGCTTTACCGCGCGGCAAAAGGCTTACTCGCACATCCGCGGCGACCGCGAGGTCTACACGCCTCAGGTCGTGATCAACGGCAAGGTCCATGCGGTCGGCAGTGATCGCGACAGCATCGAGCGCGCCATCGAGCAGACCTCGCACGAGATCGGCGTGATGTCGGTTCCGGTGTCCGTGACGGTGACCCGAGGCCAGCTGAACGTCTCCGTGGCGGCGGCGCCGACGGCGCCGGCACGTGGCGAAATCTGGCTGTGGTCGGTTGCGCACGCGATACCGATCGCAATCGGCCGCGGCGAGAACCATGGCCGCGAGGTCACGTA
The DNA here is from genome assembly GCA_963763485.1 of uncultured Alphaproteobacteria bacterium. Classification (GTDB taxonomy): domain Bacteria; phylum Pseudomonadota; class Alphaproteobacteria; order Rhizobiales; family Xanthobacteraceae; genus CAWCKS01. Next base: position 1,075,055 of record CAVXOW010000008.1, read on the forward strand.
CCACAACGTGGTGCGCAACTGGCTCAAGGTCGGTGACTGGTCGGGCAAGGCGGCGAGCTGGAGCATCCCGATCGAGAACGTGATGCGCGACGGCGTCGACGGCGCCATCGTCTATGTCCAGGACGGCGACCGCGAGCGTCCCGGCGCAATGCTCGGCGCCGCCTATACGGCGCTGCATTAGAGTTACAGCAACGTCGTCATTCCGGGGCGCGAACGAAGTGAGCGAGCCCGGAATCCATAACCACCACCGGGAGTATGGATTCCGGGCCTGCGCCTTCGGCGCATCCCGGAATGACGCTGTGTTTGAAACGCCTTCCCCGCAAACTCGCTTCCGCCTAACCTGACAGCGACGACGCAGCAGGGGTCACGGCACATGGCGCATCATCATCTCAGGGCAGCAGCGGCAACCTGCCATTGGGGTTTTTTTGACGCCGCGCTGAAGCCGGTGCTTAACGTGAAGAGCGGCGACGAGGTGACGATCGACAGCATCAGCGGCGACACCTATCAGCTGCCCGATCCGAAGCGCTTTCATATTCCGCCTGAAATGCATGATGTTCACGCCAACAGCGAGCGTTCGCTGCCCGGCCATATTCTCACTGGCCCCGTTGCCATCGACGGCGCGCAGGTGGGCGATGTGCTCGAGGTCGAGATCCTCGAGGTCAAGCTGCGGCAGGACTGGGGTTACAACGTCATCCGTCCGTTGTCCGGCATCCTGCCCGACGATTTTCACGAACGGCGATTGATTCACATTCCGCTCGATGCGGAGAGGATGGTTGGCCGCATGTCGTGGGGGCTCGACCTGCCGCTGAAGCCGTTCTTCGGCGTGATGGGCGTCGCGCCGCCGCCGGCCTGGGGCCGCGTCACCTCGATCGTGCCGCGTGCCTTCGGCGGCAATCTCGACAACAAGGAGCTCGGCGCCGGCGCAAAACTGTTCCTGCCGGTGTTCGTGCCAGGCGCGCTGTTCTCGTGCGGCGACGGCCACGGCGTTCAGGGCGATGGCGAGGTCTGCATCACCGCGATCGAGACGGCGCTGCAGGGGCGCTTCGCCTTCAAGCTGCGCAAGGATTTGCGCCTGACATATCCGCGCGCGGAGACGGCGACGCACTACATCACGATGTTCATGGATCCCGACCTCGACCGCTGTGCCGAGAATGCGGTGCGCGACATGATCGTGCTGCTCGGCGAGAAACGCAATCTGTCGCGTGAGGACGCCTACACGCTCTGCAGCCTCGCCGCCGATTTGCGGGTGACCCAGGCGGTCAATGGCTCGAAGGGCGTCCACTGCATGATCGAAAGGGCGATCGTGCACGGCTAGCGCACGTCCCGGAAAAACATTCCCTCGATCTTATCGGGGTTGGGTACCGGTTTTCCGGCGAGGACATCCGCAAAATAAAACGGGCCAACTTCCGTCGGCCCGGCGAGACACCTGAGATTTACCGCGTACAGGCCCGATCTTATCAACCCCGGGGGGCTGGGGGCTGAGGAATCCGGTGTCAACAAGACCGGGCCAACGCAGTGCAGGATATTTGCCAAATCAGGGCGGCGTTGGCTGGGCCGAAATTGGGCATCTTTATGATCCAACTAACGTTCCCGTGACGGGCGGTTTCTGCCGGGGCGCCGCGACGAACCACCGCATCGGTCCGGCGGATCGTTGCAATCGCTCTTGCAGGCTGCCGCGCCCGGCGCGATCATGGCATCCAGCGCATGTCCCGGAAAAGTGGATACCGGTTTTCCGACAAGGACATGCGCAAACGAAAGTGACAAAGGAGGCGCCGCATGAGCTTGACCGGCGATACGGAACCCAGCGAGAGCAGGGGAATGGAGCGAGGTTCCACCTCGGCCATTCCCGCAAGAGTGACCTTCACCCGGCGCGAGCTCAGCCGCATCCTCAATCTTTACGGCCGCATGGTCGCCGAAGGCGAATGGCGCGACTACGCCATCGATTTCCTGAAGGACAGGGCGGTGTTCTCGGTATTCCGCCGCTCGACCGAAGTGCCGCTCTACCGCATCGAGAAGAATCCGAAGCTGGCGCGCAAGCAGGGCGCCTACAGCGTGATCACGGCCACGGGCCTTATTCTCCGTCGCGGCCACGAACTCGACCGCGTACTGCTCGCGATCGACCGCAAGCTCCAGGTGGTGTGAGCAAACGAAGGCGAGAGGATAATTTTTCCGCTCGTCCCCGCGAAGGCGGGGACCCAGTCTTTGCCAACCAATCAGAGCTTATTTCGTGACACCCTGGATTCTCGCTTTCGCGGGAATGAGCGGACTGATCAAATCGGCTGACGATCCGGCTAGTTCATCAATCCCCCGGCACTGTCCTTGCGCCCTCGCCGAGGTCGCGCTGCATCATCACGGTGTCGAGCCAGCGGCCGAACTTGAAGCCGACATTCGCGCAGGTGCCGATCATCCTGAACCCGGTCGAGCGGTGCACGCCGATCGAGGCGGCGTTGGCGGAATCGCCGATCACCGCGACCATTTGACGGAAGCCGCGCTGCTCTGACTGCGCGATCAACTCCTGCAGGATGACCTTGCCGATCCCGCGTCCCTGCGCCTTCGGATCGAAATACACCGAGTTCTCGACGCTGAAGCGATAGGCCGGCCGCGGCCGGTACAGCCCGGCATAGGCGTAGCCGATGACGGCACCGTCCAGCTCGGCCGCCAGATAGGGAAATTGGCCGTCGGCGAGGCTGCGAAACCGCCGGGTCATCTCGGCGAGATCGGGCGGGTCGAGCTCGAACGTCGCCGTGCCGAAGCGGACGGCGTGGTCGTAGATTGAGGTGATGGCGGGGAGGTCGGCCTCGGTGGCGGACCTGATCTTGGCTGTCGACATGGGCAAAGAGCTAAACGCTTCGTTTGAACCTCCCCCTGAAAGGGGGAGGTCGACATGCGCAGCATGTCGGGTGGGGGTCTTCTTGGTCGGAGCGAGTGTAGCTAAGACAGACCCCCACCCCAACCCTCCCCCTTGCAGGGGGAGGGAGCGCGCCACCGCAAAAACAAAAGCCCCGGCCTTGCGGGCCGGGGCTTCCGAAGCAACAGCTCTTGCTGTCGGTCGATCGATCAGTTGTCGCGCTGGCCGAGCAACTGCAGCAGCAGCGTGAACAGGTTGATGAAGTTCAGGTAGAGCGACAGCGCACCGAGGATGGCCGAACGCTCAGCCACGTCTCCGCCGGCACCGGCGTAGCCGTAGATGTACTCGTTCTTCAGCCGCTGGGTGTCCCAGGCAGTGAGGCCAGCAAACACCAGCACGCCGCCGACCGAGATCACGAACTGCAGCGCCGAGTTCGCCAGCGAACAGGTTCACCAGGCCCGCGATGATGATGCCGAACAGGCCCATGATCAGGAACGAGCCCATCGCCGTCATGTCACGCCGCGTGGTGTAGCCGAACAGGCTCAGCGCACCGAACGATGCGGCGGTGATGAAGAACACCTGGACGATCGATGAGTGGGTGTAGACCAGGAAGATCGACGACAGCGAAACGCCCATCAGCGCCGAGAACACCCAGAACAACAGCTGCGCGGTGGCAGGCGCGAGCCGCTGGATGCCGAACGAGATGGCGAACACCATCGCGAGCGGCGCGAAGATGAAGAGCCACTTCAGCGGGCTGACGAACATGGCGTAGCCGAAGGTCGTCAGATAGACGCTGCCGATCTTCTGCGGGAACGCCGCCAGCGACGGGTCGCTGGTCGTCGCCGCCATGTAGACGCCGAGCGCGGCGAAGCCGGTGATCGCCAGGCCGATCGTCATGTAGTTGTAGATGCGCAGCATGTATGCGCGCAGGCCGGCATCGACGGCCGCGGCATCGGTGCGGCCGGCCGCGCGGCCGATCGGCGACGCATAGTTGCGGTCAAAGTCCGACATTGTCGAAACCTCGTTGTTGTCCGGCGAGATCAGAAGGGCTTCTCTCGCCAGCACGGAAATCTATCCCAGGCGCCGGGCATTGCCGACATGAACTTTTTGTCATTATTCTCAAGCGCCTGACCCACCGCGAATGTGGGAAATTAACGCGCTTCGCGCAAGCGCGCTTGCGCGGCTGAATGTCGCTATAATGTCGCGGCACAGGGACGCGGCCCGCCAGCAAGGCTCACAAATTTCTTAAAACCGTCGCCGGCTTTTGGTTAAGGGCGACCAGCGTTCCGATCAGCCCAAGGCCAACCGTCACCACCAGGGCGGCGCCGACGACGGCGGCCGCGCCCGCCGCCTCGAACACGAAGCTCAGTGTCATCAGCCGGGTTACGACGATCCAGGCCGCAATGCTGCCGGACAGGACGCCAAACAGGGCCGTGGCAAGGCCGATCATCAGGTACTCCGCGGCATAGGCGCCGATCAGCCGCAGCCGGGTGGCGCCCAGCGTCTTCAGGATGACGGCGTCATAGACCCGGTGGCGATGCCCCGCCGCCAGCGCGCCGGCCAGCACCAGGATCGCGGAGACCAGGGTCAGGCCGCTTGCGGCGCGAATCGCCAGCACGAGGTTGTTGACGACGTCGCCGACGGTCTGCAGCGCCTCCCGCACCCGCACGCTCGTCACATTGGGGAAGGCATCCGCCACGACCTTGACGATCCGGGCGTCGTTCTCGGGGCTGGACGTGGGCTCGGTCAGCGTCGCGATCTCGGTGTGGGGCGCGCCACGGAACGTGTTGGGCGAGAACACCAGTACGAAGTTGATGCCGAGGCTTTGCCAGTCGACGCTGCGCATGTTGCCGATGGTTGCCGTCACGTTGCGGCCGAGCGCATTGACGGTGACGGCGTCGCCGAGCTTCAGCCCGAGGCCCTCCGCAAGCTTCTTCTCGAACGACACCAGCGGCGGGCCGTCATAGTTCGGCCCCCACCATTGCCCCTCGACCACCTTCGAGCCGGCCGGCACGTCGGCCGCATAAGTCAGGCCGCGGTCGCTCTGCAACACCCATTCGGCGTCCGGGCTGGGCTTCAGCTCCTCGGCCTTGACGCCGCGCGCTTCGACGATGCGGCCGCGCAGCATCGGCACCCGCTCGATTTTCGCTCCTGGATCCTGCGTCATGAGGAATGACTGGAAATCGTCGGCTTTGGCCGAGGGAATGTCGACGAAGAAGAACGACGGCGCGCGCTCCGGCAGCGCCGCGGTGAATTGCCGCCTTAAATTGCCGTCGATCTGGGTGATGGTGACGAGCACGGTCAGGCCGAGCCCGAGCGACAGCACGACGGGCGGCGTCAGCGCGCCCGGACGGTGAATATTGGTGAGCGCCAGCCGCAGCATGGTTGCCGACGGCCGCGGCATGCGGCGCGCCAACGCCATCAGGACCAGCGCGACGAGGCGAAGCAGGGCGAACACGGCGGCAGCCGAGCCGATGAAGGTCAGCGCGACCTTCTTGTCGAACGCCTCGAAGGTCGCGATCGCGATCAGGGCGGCGACGGCGGCGACCATGAGCGCGATGTAGCGCCAGCGCGGCCAGTGAGTCTCCGGAACCGCCGCATCGCGGAACAAGGTGGAGACCGAGACGTCTTCGATCCGGCCGAGCGGCCAGATCGCGAACGCCAGCGCCGTCAACAGGCCGTACACCAGCGCAACGACAAGGTCGGTAAGCTGAATCACCGGAACGATCGGCAGCGGCAACAGCTTGCCGAAGCCGGCGACGACAATGAATGGCAGCGCCGCGCCGAACACGAGGCCGATCAGCGAACCGACCAGAGCGATCGCCAGCACCTGTGTCGTGAAGATTGCGAACACCGTGCTGCTGGTCGCGCCCAGCGCCTTCAGCGTCGCGATGACATCGCGCCTGCGATCAAGATGGCCTTTCACGGCGTTGACCACCCCGACCCCGCCGACCAGCAGCGCGGCGAGTCCGACCAGCGTGAGGAACTGCGTGAAGCGCTCGATGGTGCGCTCGAGTTGCGGCGAGGCATTGGCCCGGCTGCGGATCTCCCAGCCGGCCTCAGGCAGGTTCGCCCGCACGTTGTCGATCACGCCCTTCAACGCCGCGTCGCTGCTGTCGTCGGCTAGTTTCAGCCGATAGGACCAGCGCACCAGGCTGCCGGGCTGCAGCAGCGCGGTGGCGCGCAAGCCGTCTTCGCTGACCAGAAAGCGCGGACCGAAGCCGATGCCGCCGCCGAGCTTGTCCGGCTCAGAGTTGACACTGGCGCGGATTGCAAAATCGGCGGCGCCGATCTTGACGTGGTCGCCGACCTTCAGGCTGAGCCGCGCAAGCAAGGTCGGGTCGGCGGCGGCACCGAACGCGCCGTCGCGCGCGACAAGCACGTCGGCGAGCGGCATCGCCGGCTGCAGGTCGAGCGCGCCGAGCAGCGGAAATTTCTGGTCGACGGCCTTGAGCTCGACCAGCGCATACTGGCCCTCGTTCGAACGCGCCATCGCGCGCATGGTCGCCGCGACCGACACCGCGCCCTTGGTCGCGAGAAATGCCAGCTCCTCCGGCTTCGCCTCGCGCTGGATCAGCGAGAACGCCGCGTCGCCTCCGAGCAGGGTGCGTCCTTCGTGCACCAGGCTGGCCGACAGGCTCGCCGCCAGTGCGCCGACGCCCGCGATCGCAAACACGCCGAGCGCAATGCAGGACATGAAAACATAGAAGCCGCCAAAACCGCCGCGCAGCTCGCGCAGCGCATAGCGCAACGCCGGCGTCGCGGTGCGGCGCGGCGCATTGGTGCCGATCTGGTCGACCGCCGCCGTCATCGCTGGGCGGCGAGGTTGACGCGGCCCAGGTCGTTACCCAGGTCATCGCCCAAACCGTCGCCGGCATCATCGATCCGGCCCGAGCGCAACCGCACCACGCGGTCACAGCGCCGCGCCAGCCCCGCATCGTGAGTCACCAGCACCAGCGTCATGCCGCGCTCGGCGTGTTTTGCAAACAGCAGCTCGATGATCTGTGCGCCGGTCGCTTCGTCGAGATTGCCGGTCGGCTCATCCGCCAGCAGGATCGACGGATCCGGCGCCAGCGCGCGCGCCAGCGCAACGCGCTGCTGCTCGCCGCCGGACAGCTGCGTGGGATAATGGTGCTGTCGATCGGCGAGGCCGACGGACGCAAGCTCCTGCGCCGCGCGCTGCTGCGCGTTGCTGTGTCCGGCAAGCTCGAGCGGCACCGCGACGTTCTCCAGCGCGGTCATGGTCGGGATCAGGTGGAACGACTGGAACACGATGCCGACATTGCGGCCGCGAAAGCGCGCCAGCGCGTCTTCGCTCATCTTGCTGAAGGGCGTGCCGTCGACCGTGACTTCGCCGCCATCGGGTCGCTCCAGTCCGGCCATCACCATCAGTAACGTCGATTTGCCCGAGCCGGATGGGCCAACCAGGCCTACGGTCTTGCCACGAGCGATGCGAAGGCTGATGTCTTTCAGGATATGAACGCGCGCGGCGCCCGAGCCGAGCGCCAGATTGACGTTCTGGATGCGGATGGCATCACTGTCGCGCCCGCTCTGCGCGGCGGGATCGGTTCGCTCGTTCATGGTGCTGTCATATGGGAGTTCGGGGTCGATGGTCGAGAGGCTTGGTAGATTAATGCTGGTGGCGCTGGTGGCGTTTGCCGCACTGTTGGGCGCAGCAAACGGCCAGCAGGCTACGAGAGATGGTGCCAGGCCGATCAAGCTCGTCGCCTTCGGCGACTCGCTCACCGCGGGCCTTGGTTTGCCGCTTGCATCCACATTTCCCGCAAAACTCGAAGCAGCGCTGCGCGGCAAGGGTTACAAGGTCGATGTGGTCAACGCCGGTGTCTCCGGCGACACCGTCGCCGATGGGCTCGCGCGTCTCGACTGGTCGATCCCGCAGGATGCCGACGCCGTCATCGTCGAGCTCGGCGCCAACGATGCGCTGCGCGGGCTTGAGCCGAAGCTCGCGCGCAGCGGTCTTGACGAAATTGTGAAGCGCCTGCGACAGCGCAATGTCGCGGTGATGCTTGCCGGGATGTATGCGCCGCGCAACCTCGGCCCCGAATACTCCACGCAGTTTGATCCGATCTTTCCCGATCTCGCGAAGGCGTATGATTTGCCGCTTTATCCGTTCTTTCTTGACGGTGTCGCGGCCGATCCCAATCTCAATCAGGCTGATGGATTGCACCCGACCGCTGCCGGCGTCGACATCATCGTCGCGCGAATTCTGCCGACCGTCGAGGCATTGCTGACCAAAGTGTCGGCACAGCGCAGTTGAGCATCGCGCAGCGGCTCTTCGCATTCCGCCCGCGCTCTGTTAACAACAGTGAGCCGGCAAATCGGTTATTTACTGCATCGAGGAGTGTGCGATGCCCCGCCTCTTTACCGGTCTGGAAATTCCGCAAGAGATCGGACAGTCCTTGTCTGGCTTGCGCGGGGGTTTACCAGGCGCGCGCTGGATCGATCCGGAAAATTATCACGTCACGCTCCGCTTTATCGGAGACATCGACGACTACATCGCAGGCGAAATCGCGCACAGCCTGATCCGCGTGAGGCGCAGGCCGTTCGAGGTCTCGCTGCAAGGGCTGTCGTCGTTCGGCGGCAATAAGCCGCGCGCGGTGGTCGCATCGATTGCGCCGTGCCGCCCGCTGATGGAGCTGCAGGCCGAGCTCGAGCGGCTGCTGCGGCGCGTCGGGCTCGACCCCGAGGGGCGCAAGTACACCCCGCACGTGACGCTGGCACGGTTGCGCAACGCATCGAGCTACGATGTTGCGGAGTACCTCTCGGTGCGCGGCTATTTCCCGACCCGGGCCTTTACCGTCGACCGGTTCGTGCTGTTCTCCTCGCGCGCGTCCGTGGGCGGCGGCCCCTACGTCGTCGAGGACGCCTATGCACTGAGCGCCTGATCTGGCGCTTGGCAAGCTCTTGCAATTTCCCTCGAATTTTGGCCGTTAGGGGCCATGCAGGGGGGTACCACTTCGTTTCTCGGCCAATATGAGGACCTCGTCTCGTCCGGCGAGATCGAGCGCGATTCCGCGCAGCAGAGCGCCGCGGTCGCGTTTTCGGCACTGGAGCAGCGGCTGTCCGGCTATCGCCCGGTGCGCAAGCAAAAGCTGCTCGGCCGGCTGTTCGGCAACGGCAAGCGCACTGAGCCGATCAAGGGCCTCTATGTCCATGGCGAGGTCGGCCGCGGCAAGACCATGATGATGGATCTGTTCTTCGAGGCGAGCCCGGTCGAGCACAAGCGCCGCGTCCACTTCCACGAATTCATGGCTGACGTGCACGAGCGCATTCATGGCTTCCGCCAGAACATCGCCTCCGGTGCGATCGCCGATACCGATCCCGTGGTGCTGACCGCGGGCACGATCTTCGAGGAAGCCTGGCTGCTGTGTTTCGACGAGTTTCACGTCACCGACATCGCGGACGCGATGATTCTTGGCCGGCTGTTCTCGCGCCTGTTCGAACTCGGCACGGTGGTGGTCGCGACCTCCAACGTCGCGCCCGATGATCTCTACAAGGGCGGCTTGAACCGCGCGCTGTTCCTGCCCTTCATTGCACAACTCAAGGAGCGCATGGACGTCGTGCTGCTCGATGCGCGCACCGATTTCCGGCTGGAGAAGCTCGCCGGCGTCAGGATGTGGCACGTGCCCGCCGATGATGCCGCCGACGATGCGCTCGATGTCGCCTGGGCCAAGCTGACCGGCGGCGCCCGTGGTGTGCCGCTCGACCTCATCATCAAGGGCCGCCGCCTGCACATTCCGCGCGCGGCGCGCGGTGTGGCGCGCTTCTCGTTCAAGGAGTTGTGCGAGACGCCGCTTGGCGCGTCGGACTACTTGCGGATCGCGCATGATTTCCATTCGGTGGTGCTCGATCACGTACCGGTCATGCACTACGAGAACCGCAACGCGGCCAAACGCTTCATCACGCTGATCGATACGTTCTACGACAATGCGGTGAAGCTCGTGGCCTCGGCCGAGGCCGATCCGACCTCGCTCTACCGCGCCGAGGACGGCGTCGAGGTCAACGAGTTCAAGCGCACCTCCTCGCGTCTGATCGAGATGGGTTCCGAATCCTACCTGATGCTGCCCCATGGCGACCGGGACGAGCTGACCTCAGGCTCGCGCGAAGGGCTGATCGAGTAGGCCGGCAAGCCCCGCTCGCAAATGCCGCACTTGCCGGCGCCTCGGTCGGCCAATCAATCAATCAATGTTTCTGCTGTTTTCGTGGGCGGCCTGGTGGCCCCGGTTTTGCTTGAAACACAGTGCTTTGTGTAAGCTCGGCAGTTGATCAACCACGCCTTGCGTCGACTTGAACGGAGGGACCGAAACGGCTAACCACCGACTATCAAGTTTCTCTCCCGCAAGGTTGCATAAGGACACGCTTCCCATGGCACGCGACAAGATTGCTTTGATTGGCTCCGGTCAGATCGGCGGTACGCTCGCCCATCTCGTTGGGCTGAAAGAATTGGGCGATGTCGTGATGTTCGACATCGCCGAGGGCGTCCCCCAGGGCAAGGCCCTCGATATCGCCCAGTCCTCGCCGGTCGACGGCTTCGACGCCCACTACACCGGCGCCAACTCCTATGAGGCGATCGATGGCGCAAAGGTCTGCATCGTCACCGCCGGCGTGCCGCGCAAGCCGGGCATGAGCCGCGACGACCTGTTGAGCATCAATCTCAAGGTGATGGAGCAGGTCGGCGCCGGCATCAAGAAATACGCCCCGGACGCGTTCGTCATCTGCATCACCAATCCGCTCGACGCCATGGTGTGGGCGCTGCAGAAGGCCTCCGGCCTGCCGCCGAAGAAGGTGGTCGGCATGGCGGGCGTGCTCGACTCCGCGCGGTTTCGCTTCTTCCTCGCCGACGAGTTCAACGTCTCGGTCGAGGACGTCTCCGCCTTCGTGCTCGGCGGCCACGGCGATACCATGGTGCCGCTGGCCAAGTATTCCACCGTTGCCGGCATTCCGCTGCCCGACCTCGTCAAGATGGGCTGGACCTCGCAGGCCCGGATCGACGAGATCGTCGACCGTACCCGCAACGGCGGCGCCGAAATCGTCAATCTCTTGAAGACCGGCTCGGCGTTCTACGCGCCGGCGGCGTCCGCGATCGCGATGGCCGAGAGCTATTTGCGCGACAAGAAGCGCGTGCTGCCGTGCGCGGCCTGGCTGAACGGCGAATACGGCATGAAGGACATTTATGTCGGCGTGCCGGTCGTGATCGGTGCGCGCGGCGTCGAGCGGATCGTCGAGATCGAGCTTGCCGGCAATGACCGCGCCGCGTTCGAGAAGTCTGCGGATTCCGTGCGTGGTCTGATTGACGCCTGCAAGAAGATCGCGCCTGATCTGTTGGGTCGCTAGGCTTTCGAGTCGTGTAAGCGCATGTCCCGGAAAAGTGGGAACCGGTTTTCCGAAAAGGACATGCGCAACTTGAAGCCGCGGCGTTGCCTGGGGGGAGCGGACGGATGAACATCCACGAGTATCAGGCCAAGGCATTGCTGAAGGAATTCGGCGCGCCAGTCTCACGCGGCGTTGCGGTGCTCAAGGCCGGCGACGCCGAGGCCGCGGCAAAGCAGCTCGGCGGTCCACTCTGGGTGGTGAAAAGCCAGATCCACGCCGGCGGCCGCGGCAAGGGCAAGTTCAAGGAAGCCTCCGCCGGGACTGCCGGCGGCGTGCGGCTCGCGAAATCCATCGACGAGGTGAAGACGTTCGCCAAGCAAATGCTCGGCGCAACTCTGGTCACCGTGCAGACCGGGCCCGCCGGCAAGCAGGTCAACCGCCTCTATCTCGAGGAAGGCTCCGATATCGCCAAGGAGTTCTATCTCTCGCTGCTGGTCGACCGCGAGACCTCGCGGGTGTCGTTCGTGGTGTCGACCGAAGGCGGCGTCAATATCGAGGACGTCGCCCACAACACGCCGGAGAAGATCGTTACCTTCTCGGTCGATCCGGCGACCGGCGTCATGAGCCACCACGGCCGCGCCGTGGCGCAGGCGTTGAAACTCAGTGGCGATCTCGCCAAGCAGGCCGAGAGCCTGACCACGCAGCTCTACACCGCGTTCGTCGCCAAGGACATGGCGATGCTCGAGATCAACCCGCTGATCGTCACGAAGCAGGGCAAGCTGGTCGTGCTCGACGCCAAGGTGGCGTTCGACGACAACGCTCTGTTTCGCCATCCTGAGGTTGCCGCGCTGCGCGATGAGACCGAAGAGGATCCGAAGGAGATCGAGGCCTCGAAGTACGATCTCAACTACGTCGCGCTCGACGGCTCGATCGGCTGCATGGTGAACGGCGCCGGCCTTGCCATGGCGACGATGGATATCATCAAGCTCTACGGCATGGCCCCGGCGAACTTCCTCGATGTCGGCGGCAGCGCGACCAAGGAGAAGGTCACCGCAGCATTCAAGATCATCACTGCCGATCCCAATGTGAAGGGCATCCTGATCAACATCTTCGGCGGCATCATGAAGTGCGACATCATCGCCGAAGGCGTGGTCTCCGCCGTCAACGAGGTCGGTCTGAAAATTCCGTTGGTGGTGCGGCTCGAGGGCACCAACGTCGATCTCGGCAAGAAGATCATCAAGGATTCCGGGCTCAACGTCGTCTCGGCCGACAATCTCGACGACGCCGCGCAGAAAATCGTGAAGGCCGTCAAGGGAGGCCCGTGATGGCCGACGACCGTCTTGCCGCGCCGCTTCCGACCGATGAGCACCGCAAACTTCAAGCGTTTGCCGGCGAGTGGAACGGCGAGGAGACGGTCTATCCCTCGCGCTGGGTCGCCGGTGGACCTGCGACCGCCCGCGTCACGGCGCGCATTGATCTCAACGGCTTCTACCTGATCCAGGACACGCGTCAGTTTCGCGACGGCAAGGAAACCTTCGCGACCCACGCCGTGTTCACCTATGATCGCGAAGACCGGCTCTACAAGTTGTTCTGGCACGATTCGCTCGGCTACTTCGCGCCGGCGCCAGCCTCGGGCGGCTGGAAGGACAAGACGCTGACGCTGGTGCGCGGCTCGCTGCGCGGCAACGCCCGTCACGTCTATGAGTTCGTCGACGCCGACACCTACACCATGAAGATTCAGTTTTCGCCGGATTCCGAGGGCTGGGCCGACGTGCTCAGCGGCACCTACCGGCGCGCGAAGTGAGATGATGAGCGGGCCGATGAGTGATGCGCTGTCCTCCCCGCGAGCGGGGGAGGGGGACCGCCCGAAGGGCGGTGGAGGGGGTGCGCGCGTCGACGTCTGCGATCGATAGTCCTAGTCGGACTGCCCCTACCACCATGCTTCGCATGGTCCCCCTCCCCGCGGCGGGGGAGGAAGGCAAGCCGACACTCTGGAGCTCTAATCGCATGTCCGTCCTGATCGACAAGAACACCAAGGTCATCTGCCAGGGTTTCACCGGCAAGAACGGCACCTTCCATTCCGAAGCCGCGCTGGCCTACGGCACCAAGATGGTCGGCGGCACCTCGCCGGGCAAAGGCGGCACCACGCATCTTGGGCTACCGGTGTTCGACACCGTGCAGGAAGCCAAAGAAAAGACCGGCTGCGACGCCAGCGTGATCTACGTGCCGCCGGCGGGAGCAGCGGACGCGATCTGCGAGGCGATCGATGCCGAGATCCCGTTGATCATCACCATCACCGAAGGCATCCCGGTGCTCGACATGCAGCGCGTCAAGCGTTCGCTGTCGGGCTCGAAGTCGCGGCTGATCGGGCCGAACTGCCCGGGCGTGATGACCGCCGGCGAGTGCAAGATCGGCATCATGCCGGGCAATATTTTTGTCCCCGGCATCGTCGGCGTGGTGTCGCGCTCGGGCACGCTGACCTACGAGGCGGTCTACCAGACCACCCAGGAAGAGCTCGGCCAGACCACGGCGGTTGGCATCGGCGGCGACCCGATCAAGGGCACCGAGTTCATCGAGGTGCTGGAGATGTTTCTCGCCGACCCCAAGACCGAGGCCATCGTCATGATCGGTGAAATCGGCGGCGCGTCGGAAGAGGACGCCGCCCAGTTCCTCAAGGACGAGGCCAGGCGCGGCCGCAAGAAACCGATGGTCGGCTTCATCGCCGGCCGCACTGCACCACCCGGCCGCCGCATGGGCCATGCCGGCGCCATCATCTCCGGCGGCAAGGGCGACGCCGAATCCAAGATCGCGGCCATGGAATCGGCCGGAATCCGGGTTTCCCCGTCACCGGCACGGCTCGGGCATACCCTGTCCGAACTTCTGAAATCTTGATTCAGTTCTAGGCGCTTTTCAACGCGCGTCCCGCAATTAAATAAGGTAAACGTAGCGGGGAGCCTGTTCGGCCGGATTCGGAGCCGATCCGGCGAGATTCCGCGACGCAACGAACTTCCAGGACGCATCGATGTCACGTCAGGACGCGAACGCAGCATTCGCTCTTTCCTCGTTTCTTTACGGTTCGAACGCCGCCTACATCGAAGACATTTACGCCCGTTACGAGAAAGACCCTTCCTTGGTCGACAGGGAGTGGCAGGAGTTCTTCGCCTCGCTCCGAGATTCCCCGGCCGACGTCGTCAGGAACGCCGAGGGGCCGTCGTGGGAAAAGACCAACTGGCCGCTGGTGCCGCGCGACGACATGGTCTCCGCGCTCGACGGCAACTGGGCCGAGGTCGAAAAGTCGATCGGCACAAAAATCCAGGCCAAGGCCCAATCAACGACGCCGGCGAAGGGCGCGGAGCTTTCCGCCGCCGACGTCCAGCAGGCGACGCGCGATTCGGTCCGCGCCCTGATGCTGATCCGCGCGTACCGCATGCGCGGCCACTTCCACGCCAATCTCGATCCGCTCGGCCTCGAGCCGCCGAAGGACACCGAAGAGCTCGATCCGCGCACCTACGGTTTCACCGATGGCGATTTCGACCGCCGGATTTTCCTCGATCGCGTGCTCGGCCTCGAGTTCGGCACGCTGCGCGAAATCATCGCGATCTGTCAGCGGACCTACTGCCAGACGCTCGGCGTCGAGTTCATGCACATCTCGAACGGTCCGCAAAAGGCGTGGATCCAGGAGCGCATCGAGGGGCCCGACAAGGAGATCAGTTTCACCAAGGAGGGCCGCCGAGCCATTCTGCAGAAGCTGATCGAAGCCGAGGGTTTTGAGAAATTCTGCGACGTCAAGTTCACCGGCACCAAGCGCTTCGGCCTCGACGGCGGCGAGTTGCTGATCCCGGCGCTTGAGCAGATCATCAAGCGCGGCGGTAATCTCGGCGTGAAAGAGATCGTGGTCGGCATGCCGCACCGCGGCCGCCTCAACGTGCTGACGCAGGTGATGGGCAAGCCGCACCGCGCGCTGTTCCACGAATTCAAGGGCGGCTCGTCGACCCCGGCCGATGTCGAAGGCTCCGGCGACGTCAAGTATCACCTCGGCGCGTCGTCGGACCGCGAGTTCGACGGCAACCAGGTGCACCTGTCGCTGACCGCCAATCCCTCGCATCTCGAGATCGTCGATCCCGTGGTGTTCGGAAAAGTTCGCGCCAAGCAGGACCAGCACGGCGATCCGCCGGACCAGCGCATCTCGGTACTGCCGCTGTTGATGCACGGCGACGCGGCGTTTGCCGGCCAGGGCGTGGTCGCCGAGTGCTTCGGCTTGTCGGACCTCAAGGGTTACCGCACCGGCGGCTCGATCCACTTCATCGTCAACAACCAGATCGGCTTCACCACCTATCCGCGCTATTCGCGCTCGTCGCCGTATCCGTCCGACGTCGCCAAGATGATCGAGGCGCCGATCTTCCACGTCAACGGCGACGATCCGGAAGCGGTGGTGTTCGCGGCCAAGGTCGCGACCGAGTTCAGGCTGAAATTCCACAAGCCTGTCGTCATCGACATGTTCTGCTATCGCCGCTACGGCCACAATGAGGGCGATGAGCCGGGCTTCACCCAGCCCTTGATGTACAAGGCGATCAAGACGCACCCCTCGACGATGGAGATTTATGCCAGGCGGCTGATCGCCGATGGCGTTCTCACCGTAGGCGAAGTCGACAAGATGAAGGCGGACTGGCGCGCCCGGCTCGACGCCGAGTTCGAAGCCGCGCTCGGCTACAAGGCCAACAAGGCCGACTGGCTCGACGGCCGCTGGGCCGGCATGAAGGTCGCCGACATGATCGACGACCCGCGCAAGGGCAACACCGGCGTGTCGCTCGATGTCATGCACGACATCGGTAAGAAGATCACCGCGGTGCCCGACGGCTTCCGCGTCCACCGCACCATCCAGCGCTTTTTGGAGTCGCGCGCCAAGGCAATCGAGACCGGGCGCGACATCGACTGGGCGACAGGCGAGGCTCTCGCCTTCTGCACCATCCTGCGCGAAGGCAATCGCGTCCGCCTGTCGGGCCAGGACAGCGAGCGTGGCACCTTCTCCCAGCGCCACACCGTGCTGTTCGACCAGGAGGATGAAAGCCGCTACACGCCGTTCAACCACATATCTCCGGACCAGGCGCGCTACGAAGTGCTCAACTCGAGCCTGTCGGAAGAAGCCGTGCTCGGTTTCGAATACGGCTACTCGCTCGCCGAACCCAACGCGCTGACGATCTGGGAAGCGCAGTTCGGCGACTTCGCCAACGGCGCGCAGGTCTTGTTCGACCAGTTCATCTCGTCGGGCGAGCGCAAGTGGCTGCGCATGAGCGGCCTCGTCTGCATGCTGCCGCATGGCTACGAAGGCCAGGGTCCGGAACACTCGTCGGCGCGGCTCGAGCGCTATCTGCAGATGTGCGCCGAGGACAACATGCAGGTCGCCAACTGCACGACGCCGGCGAACCTGTTCCACATCCTGCGCCGGCAGTTGAAGCGCGAAATCAGAAAGCCGCTGATCCTGATGACGCCGAAGTCGCTGTTGCGCCACAAGCGGGCGGTGTCGCGGCTCGACGAGATGGGCGAGGGCACCTCGTTCCACCGCATCCTCTACGACGACGCGCAGATGCTGCCGGACGAGAAGATCAAGCTTGCCCCGGACAACAAGATCCGCCGTGTCATCCTGTGCTCCGGCAAGGTCTATTACGACCTCTACGAGGAGCGCGAGAAGCGCGGCGTCGACGACATCTACATCATGCGGGTCGAGCAGCTTTATCCGGTGCCGATGAAGGCGCTGGTGCAGGAGCTCGGCCGCTTCAAGCAGGCCGAGTTCGTGTGGGTTCAGGAAGAGCCGCGCAACATGGGTGCCTGGCACTTCATCGAGCCGTATCTGGAGTGGGTGTTCAACCAGATCGGCGCCACGCACAAGCGCCCGCGTTACGCCGGACGTCCTGCAGCCGCGGCGACCGCGACCGGGTTGATGTCGAAGCATCTCGCCCAGCTCAAGGCGTTCCTCGACGAAGCGTTGAACTAACGAAAACACTTACTCGTCATGGCCGGGCTTGGCCCGGCCATCCACGTCTTATCTGCTGTAACCACAAGCAAGACGTGGATGCCCGCGACGAGCGCGGGCATGACGCCAAGGGGAAATAGATCATGACCGAAATCCGCGTGCCGACACTCGGCGAATCCGTCACCGAAGCCACCATCGGCAAGTGGTTCAAGAAGCCCGGCGATGCCGTCGCCGTCGATGAGCCGTTGGTCGAGCTCGAGACCGACAAGGTGACGATCGAGGTGCCGGCGCCAGCGGCCGGCGTGCTCGGCGAGATCGCGGCCAAGGACGGCGACACGGTCGCGGTCGGCGCGCTGCTCGGCCAGATCACCGACGGCGCGGCTGCTGCGAAACCCGCGGCAGCACCGGCCGCAGCCGCGGCGCCGGCCAAGGTCGCAGCTCCCGTCGCTGCAGCAGCAACGTCAGTTCCGCCGAAGGCGCCGGCCACCGACACCCCGCTCGCGCCGTCGGTGCGAAAATTGTCGGCCGAGAGCGGCGTCGACGCCTCGACCGTGCCGGGCTCCGGCAAGGACGGCCGCGTCACCAAGGGCGACATGCTGGCCGCGATCGAACGGGCCGCCTCCGTGCCGACGCCAGTGCCGCAGCCCGCCGCCGCCGTGCAGGTGCGCGCCCCGTCACCGGCCGACGACGCCGCGCGCGAAGAGCGCGTGCGCATGACGCGGCTGCGCCAGACCATCGCCAAGCGCCTGAAGGACGTGCAGAACACTGCAGCGATGCTCACGACCTTCAACGAGGTCGACATGAACCACCTGATGGCGATGCGCAATCAGTACAAGGATCTGTTCGAGAAGAAGCACGGCGTGAAGCTCGGCTTCATGGGCTTCTTCACCAAGGCGGTCGTGCAGGCGCTGAAAGACGTGCCGGCGGTCAATGCCGAGATCGACGGCACTGACCTGATCTACAAGAATTACTATCACATCGGCGTTGCCGTCGGCACCGACCGCGGCCTCGTCGTGCCCGTGGTGCGCGACTGCGATCAGAAATCGATCGCCGAGATCGAAAAGACGATCGCTGATTTCGGCCGTAGAGCCCGCGACGGCCAGCTCAAGATCGACGAGATGCAGGGCGGCACCTTCACGATCTCGAACGGCGGCGTCTATGGCTCGCTGATGTCGACGCCGATTCTGAACGCGCCTCAGTCCGGCATCCTCGGCATGCACAAGATCCAGGATCGCCCCGTGGCGGTCGCCGGCAAGGTCGAGATCCGCCCGATGATGTATCTCGCGGTGTCCTACGATCACCGCGTGATCGACGGCAAGGAAGCCGTCACCTTCCTCGTCCGCGTCAAGGAGGGTTTGGAAGATCCGGCGCGGATGGTGCTGGATTTGTGATTTTTTGTCGTCCCCGCGTAAGCGGGGACCCATACGCCGCAGCAGGCTCAAGACGACGAGAGCAGGATGGATTTAGCTCGTATCGCTGGTCTTTTTGTTCCGCTCGTCCCCGCGGAAGCGGGGACCCAGTTTTTGCCAGGCAACGAAAGCATTTCTTCGCGGCCTTTGGATTCCCGCTTTCGCAGGAATGAGCGGAGACCGACGGCATTGCAATGACAGCCTTCCTCGCTCCCGAATTCCTCGCCTTGTTCGGCGTGTTCGTGCTGGCGGCGATTGCGCCGGGCGCCGATTTCGCCAGCGTCGTGCGCGAGAGCATTTCGTTCGGACGCAGAGCGGGCATCATCTGCGCCATCGGCGTCGGGTCTGCGATCATGATCCATGTCGCCTACACCGTCACCGGCGTCGGCCTGATCATCGCGCAGTCGGTCCTGATCTTCACCATCGTGAAGTGGTGCGGCGCCGCTTATCTCGCCTATCTCGGCATTCGTTCGCTGATGGCGGGTCGTTCCGCGCCCTCAAACGAGGCCGAGACCTATGCCGCGCCCGTGGTGCAGGAGCGCGGCGCCGCGAAATCCTACACCGTCGGCTTCCTGACCAACCTGCTCAACCCGAAGGCCACGCTGTTCTTCGTCTCGCTGTTCGCCACCATCATTTCCCGCGAGACGCCGGTGGCGACGCAGTTCGCCTATGGTGCAGCGCTCGCGATCTTCCTCGCGCTATGGTTTTCCGTGGTCGCGGTGTTCTTCACCACGCGTTCGATGCGCGCTGCGTTCGAGCGCATGGGCCACTGGATCAATCGCGTCACCGGCCTCGTCTTCATCGCGCTCGGCGTCCGCATTGCGCTACAGCGCGCTAATTAGGGGAGCGATTGATGCGCAAACTCGCCCGACGCTTGGACTGCTCTTCTCCCTCGCCCCGCTTTAGCGGGGAGAGGGTCGGGGTGAGGGGCCGCTATCCGCGAGTTCTGAGCATCGGGAGATTCATTGCCCCGCCCCTCACCCGGATCGCTAACGCGATCCGACCTCTCCCCGCAATGCGGGGAGAGGTGACGCTCGCGACAAGCGTTAGAGGACAAACACCATGACCCGCGTCGCCGTCATCACCGGAGGAAGCCGCGGCATCGGCCGCGTCGTTGCGTTCGCGCTGGCCAAGCGCGGCTACACGATCTGCTTTGGCTATCACTCCAACGAGAAGGCCGCGGCCGAGGTTGTCGCCGGCATTGAGGCCGCGGGTGGCAAGGCTGCGGCCGTGCGCTGCGACGTCGGCAGCGAGGCCGATATTCTGAGCCTGTTCAAGCGGGCCGATTCGCTCGGCCCGCTCGGCGTCCTTGTCAACAATGCCGGGATTGTTGCCCCGTCGATCCGCCTCGACGAGATGTCGACCGAGCGCTTCCAGCGCATGATGTCGGTCAACGTCGTGGGCAGCTTGATCTGCGCGCGCGAGGCCGTGCTAAGGATGTCGACGCGCCACGGCGGCAAGGGCGGCGTCATCGTCAACCTGTCATCGATGGCCGCCACGCTCGGCGCGCCGAACACCTATATCGACTATGCCGCCTCGAAGGGCGCGATCGACACCATGACGGTTGGGCTCGCGCGCGAGGTCGCGACCGAAGGCATTCGCGTCAACGCGATCCGGCCCGGCCTGATCGACACGGAGATTCACGCCAGCGGCGGCGACGGCGCGAGGCTCGATCGGCTCAAGCCCACGGTACCGATGCAGCGCATCGGCACCGCGACCGAGGTCGCCAATGCGGTGGTGTGGCTGATTTCCGACGAAGCCTCCTATGTCACCGGCACCATCTTCGATGTTTCCGGCGGTCGGTGACATTGTGCGCACGGACCAGATTGCACGATCAGTGTATTCCCCTCCCCCTTGTGGGGAGGGGTTAGGGGTGGGGGTCGTGGTTGTCGAGGCGTCACGCGCCACAACAACGACCCCCCTCCCCAACCCTCCCCCACAAGGGGGGAGGGAGCGAGAGGGCGTGTCGTGAGTAAGAAGCTTCGAAAGCAAAGCGGGCTCGGCGTGTGTTCTAGGGACGATTGCAATGGCAAGTTATGATCTCACGGTGATCGGCACGGGCCCCGGCGGCTATGTGTGCGCGATCCGCGCCGCACAGCTCGGCATGAAGGTCGCGGTGGTCGAGAAGTGGCCGACCTACGGCGGCACCTGCCTCAACATCGGCTGCATCCCGTCAAAGGCGCTGCTTTACGCGTCCGAGCTGTTCGAGGAGGCCGGCCACAAATTCGCAAAGATGGGCATCAAGGTCTCTGCGCCCGAGCTTGATCTGCCGACGCTGCTCAAGTTCAAGGACCAGGCCGTCGACGGCAACACCAAGGGCGTCGCGTTCCTGTTCAAGAAGAACAAGATCGATGCGTTTGCCGGCACCGGACGAATTTTAGGCACCGGCAAGGTCGAGGTGAAGGCCGCCGACGGCAAGACGCAGACCATCGAGTCGAAGAACATCGTCATCGCCACCGGCTCCGATGTCGCGAAGCTGAAGGGTATCGCGATCGACGAGAAGCGCATCATCTCCTCGGAAGGCGCGCTGAAGCTCGAGAAGGTGCCGCAAAAGCTTCTCGTCATCGGCGCCGGCGTGATCGGGCTCGAGCTCGGCTCGGTGTGGCGGCGGCTCGGCGCCGACGTCACGGTTGTCGAGTTTCTCGATCGCATCCTGCCTGGGATGGACGGCGAGGTGTGCCGGCAATTCCAGCGCATCCTGGAAAAGCAGGGCATCAAGTTCATGCTCGGCTCGAAGGTCACCGCGGTCGACACGTCAGGAAAACTGCTGAAGGCGCAGATTGAACCGGCGGCCGGTGGCGCCGGACAGACGCTGGAAGCAGATGTCGTGCTGGTTGCGATCGGCCGCGTCCCGGTGACCGAAGGCCTTGGCCTGAAGGAAGCGGGCGTTGCAACAGACAATCGCGGCCGTGTCGTCACCGATGCGCATTTCGCCACCAATGTCCGTGGCATCTACGCCATCGGCGACGTCATTGCCGGGCCGATGCTGGCGCACAAGGCCGAGGATGAAGGCGTTGCAATCGCTGAGATTCTCGCCGGCCAGGCCGGCCATGTGAACTATGGCGTGATTCCGGCGGTGGTCTACACATCACCGGAAGTTGCTTCGGTCGGGAAGACGGAAGAGGAGCTAAAGCAGGCCGGAATTGTTTATAATGTGGGTAAATTTCCGTTTACCGCCAACGGCCGGGCAAAATCCAACCAGGCCACTGACGGATTTGTGAAATTTCTCGCGGACGCCAAAACCGACCGGGTGCTCGGCGTGCACATGGTCGGCGTGGAGGTGGGTGAAATGATTCACGAATGCGCCGTACTGATGGAATTTGGTGGTTCTTCCGAGGATTTGGCCCGAACATGTCACGCGCATCCGACACGCTCCGAAGCGGTCAAGGAAGCAGCGCTTGCCGTGGCCAAGCGGTCGATCCATATTTAGAAATAATTAGTCTGGCCTGGAACCACGCAAAAGACATGCTGCGCTCCCTCCTCCGGCTGTTCTGGTTCGTGATCGCGCTGATCTTCGTGATCGAAGCGTGGCTGTGGGACCATCTCGAGCCCATCGTCGAGCGCTGTGTCGCCGTGCTGCCGATGCGCGCGCTGAAGCAGCTGGTCGCCGAGCAGGTCGAGGATCTGTCGCCGCCGGCCACCTTGTTCGTGTTCGTGGTGCCGGCCGCGCTGTTGTTTCCGCTCAAGCTGCTGGCGATCTGGTTCATCGCCCATGAGCAATGGCTGTGGGCCATGACGACGATCGTGTTTGCGAAATTGCTCGGGCTTGGCGTGACCTCGTTCCTGTTCGCGGTGACGCGCGACAAGCTTTTGCAAATGGAGTGGTTCCGCGCCGCCTACGACAAGATCGTGCAGTGGCGCGAACTGGCGCAGCAACTGGTCGAGCCGTTCAAACAGCAGCTGCGCACCGCGATGCTGCAATGGCAGAGCGAAGCGTTCCGCCGCTTCTGGCGCATCGTCATGCGCATGCGCCGCCGCGCGCAAACGGTGCGCTGACTTTCCTTCCCCGATCCTAGCCGAAACCATCCCCTCATCCTGAGGAGCCGCGCCGAAGCTCGAAGAGCGAAGGCGGGGCGTCTCGAAGGATGAGGCCCGTGAGCTGGCCTCATGATTCGAGGCGCGGCGTGGCTGCAACAAAACGGCGCGCAGTGCAGTGCGCGCTCCCTCCCCCCTTGTGGGGGAGGGTTGGGGAGGGGGGTCCGTCGAGGGACTGCAACCTCTCTCCACGACCCCCACCCATAACCCCTCCCCACAAGGGGGAGGGGAATAGAAGTCAGCAATTCAAACTGAGTCACCACCAAACGGAGAATTTTCCCATGCCTGATGCCCGATGCAGCTGCGGCGCTCTCACACTCACGCTTTCACAAACCCCAAAGCTGGTTGCCGCCTGTCATTGTCTCGACTGCCAGCGCAGAACCGGCGCGCCGTTCAACGTCGGCGCCTTTTATCCGGTCGACGCCGTCGGCATTTCTGGACCTGCGAAACAGTTCACCCGCGAGGCCGCAAGCGGCCGCAAGGTCCACATGTATTTTTGTCCGGACTGCGGTTCGACGGTCTACTGGAAGGCTGACATCCTGCCGTCGATGATCGGCGTTGCCGTCGGCGCGCTGGCAGACCCGAACTACCCGGCCCCAACCAGATCGATCTTTGAACAGTCGAAACATCACTGGGTTCAAATTGACGGCGCCGTCGAACACTTCCCACAAGGCAGTGCGGCAAAAGGTTTGAGCTGAGGCGAGACCAGTTCTCTCATCCCTTCATCCTGAGAGCCTGACCGAAAAAGCAACGTGCAATTTCGGGGCTCTCCAAGGTCTTGGAAACGAATCGTTTTCTCGTCATGGCCGGGCTTGTCCCGGCCATCCACGTTTTTTCCTGGGAATTGCTGACAAGACGTGGATGCCCGGCACAAGGCCGGGCATGACGATTTTCCTCTACGCATTTTGCGTCAGACTCTGAGGAGCGCTGCCACAGGCGAGCGAAGCGACGCCGTCCTGCGGACCCCCGGTCAACTCAGGCTGCCGGGATAATCCTGCCAGATG
This sequence comes from uncultured Alphaproteobacteria bacterium, assembly GCA_963763485.1. Taxonomy (GTDB): domain Bacteria; phylum Pseudomonadota; class Alphaproteobacteria; order Rhizobiales; family Xanthobacteraceae; genus CAWCKS01. The sequence goes on from CAVXOW010000008.1 coordinate 1,098,656, forward strand.
CTGGGCTCCAGCTTGAGATGGGTCTCGGGCGGATATTTTGCGATCCAGTACGCGGCACAATCGCGACTGGCTGCGTTCCAGACGTTGGGTTGTGATCGCACAAAATCGAGGAACTGATCGAGCAGGGACAGCCGATTGCACCAGCCGGTGTTTCCGGGATGCAAGGTCATGTTGAAGAAGCGTCCGCGCTTGTACTGGGCTGCGAATTCCGCCTTCCAGTTGCGAAACAGGATGTCCGGATTCTCCAGCCCCGATCCACGGCGCGGGAACTGGATGAAAAACTGATCGTCGAAATGATAGTAGTAGGGCATCGCGAGAATTGCTTGTCCCGTCGCGAAATCGATGACGCTGTAATGCGGCGCATCGTCCGCCAGGCCGTTACCCATGTAGGTGTAACCCTCGTCGCGCAGCAGCTTCGTCGTGTGCGGACTGATCGCGCCGACGGCAAATTTGTCGTCGCGGCGTGGCAGGTCGTACCAGCCGGCCGGCCGCGCCCCGACGATCTCCGACAATATGGCTGTCGCGTCCTTCATGCGCGCGCTCTCGGCCTCGAGCGACAGTTGCGAGACGTCTTCGTGGAACAGGCCTTCGGCCGCGACCTCGTGGCCGCGCTTCAGAACGGCTTCCACGGCTTTGGGATAGACTTTCGCCATCGCGGCCGGCACCGCGACGGTTGCAACGATCTTGTGTGAGCCGAGGACGTCGAGCAGCCCGGCGAGACCGTCCCCCATCGCAAAGACGGCATCCATCGTGGTGAGGTCGGAAGGCTTGAGGCCCTCCGGCCCGCTCGCCAGGCTGAGGTCGACAACGACGTTGAAGCAACATCTGTTGCCATCGGGCCAGACGATGTCGCCGTCTGCAACACCGATTTCATCCGAGATCGTATAGTTGGTTTTCCAGGGCATGGGCTGTGGTCCGTGACGTTCGTTGTTCCCCTCCCCCTTGTGGGGAGGGGGTTAGGGGTGGGGGTCGTAGTGAGAGACCTCAGTCCCTCGATGGACCCCCCTCCCCAACCCTCCCCCACAAGGGGGGAGGGAGCAATCTGCGAGCGGCGCGACGCACAAACCTAAGATCAATCACGCTCCAGCTTCTTCAAAAGCCGTGAAGGACATGCAGCGCTCATGCGGTCAGCCGTCGCGCCGGGAAACGGTTCAGGCACCAGCTCGCGGTCTCCTCGCAGGTCGCAAACCACACGCCGGGCAATTTTCTCATGCGACGGATGAATTGATCGAGCATCTCGATTCGCAGCGCGCGCCCTGAGACGTAGGGATGGACGCAGACATTCAGGTAGCCGCCCTTGTTGTATTGCTGCAGGAATGCGGCCCACCACATCTCGAGAACACGATCGGGATCGCTCATGCGCTGCGCCGGGCTGTCGCTGCCAAGCCAGCCGAACGTATAGAATTGCGCATCGTCGATGGCGAAGTGAAACGGCAGCATCAGGAGCGCATTTTTCCCGTCGCGATCCGCCATGTAATAGGGCAAATGCGCCGCCGGCGTATCGCTGTTGTAGAGAATGCCGGATTGCTTCAGCAGGCTTTTGCTGTGGCCACTTCTGCTCCCGGAGATCGGCTTGCCGCGAATGGCCGAGAGCGCATGAAGCGTCTTTTGCAGGTGATCGGCTTCGAGATCAGCCTCGCGCGGCACCTGGTGCTCCCACATGTGGTCGGCAAGTTCATGACCGCTGGCGGCGGCCCGCCGCAGTGCTTGCGGATAGAGCTCGCAGATCCGGCCCGGCGTGAAGATGGTGGCCTTGATGTCATGGCTGTCGAACAGCTCGATCAGGCGCCAGATGCCGACCCGTCCGCCAAACTCGCCCTTCGCCAGTTGCAATGCGGGCTCGTTCAGGATGCGGCGGAACAGCATGGCGTCAAAATCGGCCGTGAAGTTGACCGCGATCCGCGCGCCGTCGGGCCACGTCAAATCGTCGATGAATTCGTAGCGATCCTGATACGCGGCCCCTTTTGCCACGAGGGTGTCGATGCGTTCGCGAGCGGCCGGGTCCATCATCTGCTCCTTTGCCCCGCTCAGCTTAACGCGCCGGCAAGACCGGCGCGAGCGAAGATGGTTCGCCGAGGCTAGCTCAGTGCGGCGACCACGGCGATGACGAGGGCAATGCAGCGTGCAAAGAGTGGGACGGTGTGGACTGTTCTGCTTTCTGCTTTTGGTGTTGTCCCGGCGGCTTTCGGTCGGCAGCAGCATGGTGGCGAAGATTTGCCACCATGCTGCTGTCGTCTACGTCATGGCAGCACGTTGGTGAAGCCTCCGCCGACGCCGAGACCGCTGGTGTTGGAGACGCCGCTGGACATCGCCGAGCCGTTGCCTACCGAGGCCGCGCCGCTCACGGAGTTGCTCTGACCCGCAGACGCTCCGAGGCCGGTCGAGATGCCGCCGGCCGGGGTGGCCGCCGCGAAACCAGCACCGATGCTGGTGGTGGTCCCGTTGGCGAGCGAACCCGCCGCCGCCGTGCCCGTCGTGTGCGCCGTCGTCCCGGTCTGGACGTGACCGAGGTTGAGGCCGCCCCCGATGGCGAACGTCGAGCCGGCGTTAGCCGGCGCAATGCCTCCCACCAGAGCGATGAATGCAACACTCATCAACAGCTTCTTCATTGTGACTTTCCCTTCTGTTGTTTCCGCCACGGCGGGTGCCGGGGCGGTGATGCCGCCGTGTGAGAGGTTTCACCACTCGTCACCTTCTTCTTCGGTGCCGAGTGGCAGACGGTGTGAGCCCAGCCACGGCAGCGCTGCTGGGTCACATCGTAGTCGTTGCAAAGACGGTTGTTGCCGGTCGCCCCGTCCACCAGCCAAATGTCGCCGCCGGTGTGAGGCCGCTTCTCGGAGCGCTTTCGCCTGCGCGTTCCAACGCGCGTCTTGCGCGGGGCGAACCGGGGCCGGCGTGCGGCGAGTTGGGCGCCTGCCGGGAATCCCGGCATGCGGGCGGACCGGGGAGGAGTCGGAAATGAAAGTCATTCCACCAACCCCGCCAAGGACTGAGCGTAGGGCGCTAAGCCAGCGCCTCGGGGAGGGAAAAATTTGCCGCAAAGCATGCTTGTCTTTTGGAACAGGCCGGGCTCGTCGTCTGTTTCCGTGCAACGCTCCATCGCAGGGAAGCCTCCGGCCCACCGAGTGCGAAAGGTTTCAGCATTCGCCGTCTTCTTCTTCGGTGACGAATGGTGGACGGTGCGAGCCCAGACACGGCAGCGCTGCTGGCTCACATCGTAGTCGTTGCAAAGACGGTTCTTGCCCGTCGCCCCGTCCACCAGCCAGATGTCGCCGACAGTGGTGGGCTGCGCCTCGGAGGCGTTCCTCTGCGCGTAGCGGGTGGGGACCGGCGGCAGGTACTTGTCGCAAACCTCCGGCATCGCGCGGTAGACGTCGCCGTTAAGGCAAAGCCGCGCCACCGCGGCCTTCTTCAGGCCCATGCTCCACAGCGTCCGCGCATCGAGCCGCGCCGCGCAGCCGGAATCAGGGATCGTGGTGCCGAAGCTCAGTCCGGTCCCGAGAAACGCGCCGCCGCCGGAAACCGACCCGAGGCACGTTTCGAGCCCGGCCGCGGCCAGGCCCGGGGCGCCAATGCTCGGCACGTTCTTGACCGTCTGATCGGCCGGCACGGTGCTGTTGGTGGTGATCGACGCCAGACCGACCCCCGTGCCGCCCTGCCCCGAGATCGCCTGCGAGCTCGATGTCGATTTGGCAGCGCCGACGCCCGTCGACGATTGAGCCCATGCAGGTACGCTCGCCGCCATCGCAACGATGGCAGCCGACAAAAGCCGCTTCATGTCTGGTTCTCCGTGCGCCGGTCGATTGATTCAATTAATTCCGGCGACCGCGCTGGTCTTTACTCAAAATTTACCAACTGCGTGAGCTACCAAAAGTGATGTATCGAACTCAAAACAAAGGCCCGCCTTTTGGGCGGGCCGGTCAAGCGCAATCAAGGGACGCGCAGGAAGGCAACCATCAAGAAGATGACGATACGCGTGAGCGTGGATGACCGTCATGAGCGGGCAGCCGTTCACTCCAGCGAAGAACCGCCTCGGTGCGGTTATGCGCGGAACACTTCCGCATGATGTGTTGAATGTGCATTTTGACGGTGTTTTCCGATAAGCCGAGCTTCGCGGCAATCAACTTGTTCGGAAGGCCAAGCTTCAGCGCCGCGAGCACTTGTTGCTCACGCGGCGTAAGGTCGATCATTGTCTTCTCGGGCACAATCCCGGTGGCGCGGTGACTCTGGTGGATTGCGGATAGCTCGGGCGCGCAGATGTCCGCCGATATCATCTTCAGGTTCGAGGCTTCATTTTGCCTGGCGATCGGCAGGGGACGGTAGACTCCGCCTGCAAGAACCAGGCGCAATCCGGCAATAACGAGTTCGACTGGAAGCGAGGTGGGAAAAAAGCCGCGGACTTCCCGCTGCATCGCAGCCGAGGCCGTCGCCTCGTCATCGCGATTCGACAAGAGCACGATGCAGGCATCCGGCCAGAGTTCTGCGAGGATCACGAGGTCCCCCTCGATCAAGGGATCGGTGATCTCCCGGTCCCCGATATTCAACGCGATCAGGCGAACATCTCGTCCTGATAACCAGTTCAGACCACCGGTCGTTGCCATTTCGACGATATCGAATCCGGCAAGCTCTCTCTTGAGAATGCTGAGGATGCAGGTCCGCGCCAGAACCTGATGCTCGATGATGACGAGCACCTGCGCTTTTTGCGATCCGTTGAGTGGTTCGGCGGAACAGGCAAAATCGTCCATGATGTCTTCGATGCGATCTCAATCCGGGAGAGCGACGCCGTCGCTCGGCTGAAGCGGGACTATGGAACCCAGCGACGGTATCACTCGCCACGCGCACCCTTCGGAGTGCGGCTTGATCGTCGGCTGGTCCGCTTAACGAGCCTTGAAGAAACGGCGGCGGTTGTGTGACGAAAGACTCTCAAAAAAGGCACGCATAACCGCGCCAGCGCGCGTCGGAGCGTCGCCGCATCTCGCAGGATTGGTGGGCCCGGCAGGAACTCGGACCTGCAACCAGACCGTTATGAGCGACCGGCTCTGACTATTGAGCTACAGTCCCGATAGCGCTCTGCAGCATCGCGACCCATAGCCGAGACCTGGAGGGCATGCCCGCCTGGCAACAATTTTGATCGGCTTCGAGCGCCTCGGTACGCGCTCAAGCACAATCAAGCTCAGCACTCCGCGCCAGAGGGTGGAGCTTTCATCCCATCCAATATGGACGGGAACAGACGCCGTCTCAGGGTTGGATTTGGAAACATTCACTTTGCGAGCCACGTCAGACGTCGATAGATAGCTTACCGCCCAAATTTAGGTATTGCCCCTGGAGAATTGCCGTGCGCTCTTCCAAGGAAGGCAGCAGTTGCGCTATCTCGCCCGCGATCTTGCGTGCGTCAGCAACAGCGAGCCTCGCCTCATTCTCTATTGATGTTCTATTGCCGTCGACCAACATTCCCCTATCGCTCAACTCAACGGTCTTCTCAGCGAGTTTTTTCAAGCGCCACATGACTGTAGTGATCCGCCGACCAAAGCCCCTAGGAGCATTCGCAGCCGATTCGCTGACATAGAGGCGCGCCAGTCTGTTCAAATCCGAAAGCGTTCCGATGAAGTAATGACTGTGATAATGGGGATTGCTCTCGTCTGGAAAATTGCCTGCGAAGGTTCTCAGGTATTGTTGCGCATGCTCGAGTATTTCGACGTCAGTTTTGGCTTCTTGAAAGCGCTCTTGGGCGTGAAGCCGGTTGGACTCCTCAGCGGCTATTCTCACGTGCGCAAGTTGATCTTGCGCGCCGGAATAAGCCAGCCAAGCAGCAAAGATCACTCCTGCTAGGCCGATCAATCCGCCGGCAAGGCTCTCGTGCGCGGCCATCGAGCAGCCGATCCATTTCGGCCATTGCGCGTGTGCGAAGCCAATGAAGCATCGTGTTCCACCCGCTACGTTCGCATGGGCGAACCCAAGTAGTCCGATCACGCCAACTATCAGCACGACGGCGATTGTCAGGCCGATCGCCCATCTAGGAATTTTCATAACTTCGACTTTGCGGAGATGTAGGCCGCTAGAGTTGAGGGGTGTCCTTGTAGGCGACCTCGTATTTCTTAGCTCTTTTTGCAATTTGTTTGGCTACCGCCCGGTAGAACTCCGTTGCGTCGGAATTGGCGAACAACGGTCCTTTGCAATCCTTGAACAGGCCCGTCGTGCCGACGCGTTCTTTGAGTGTCCGATTTCCGCTTGGGTGCCAATCCACCCGCATAGCGATCGTCTTCTTTGCCACTTCTTCCTCCGACGTTAGGCTCAGCTTCCAAAATCTTAGATCGCTATCATCAGCCGGAACAGCGTGCATTGCACGCGAGATGCATGCTATAATTGTAGCGCGAGGGGGTGGTAGCTGCAATGCCAAAGATCGTTGATCCCGCGGACGGATTGGTTGCCGACATCGTTGGGCGGTGGGCGATGGAAAAGCATGAGCGCCTCAAGCGTTACATCGACGCCGCACGCGCGGCGCGCGCTAAGTTCTTGCCGCCACGAGGCAGCGGAGGAGCGTCTTACATCGATTTGTTCTCTGGCCCCGGTCGGTCCTTCATCGAAGAAACCGGACAGTTCATCGACGGCAGCCCGCTCGTCGCCTACAAGATCGCCAGGCGAAGTAAGACGCGATTTTCGGAACTGCACTTTAATGATCTCGATCCGGAAAACAGCGCCGCGCTGATGCATCGCATCAATGCCCTTGGCGGTTCAGGTCGATCCTATTGCAAGTCGGCCGAAGTCGTTGTCGATGAGATTATTGATGCAGTGAATCCGGCGGGATTGCACTTTGCGTTTCTCGACCCGTACAACCTTGAAAGTCTGCCATTCTCCATCATCAGGAGATTAGCCTCATTGCCCCGAATGGACATGCTGATTCACGTCAGCGTGTTCGACCTACAACGTAATCTCAGACGTTATATCTCGGATGGGCAAGTGCTTGATGCCTTCATGCCAGGCTGGCGTGACGCGATCGACACCAATCAAACTGATGAGCGGGTGCGCGCCAGCCTTCTTGCGTATTGGTTGGCTAAGATCAAAGCGATCGGCGCCACCCCAGCTGACGGCATTGAACTTGTCTCAGCGACCGGCGGACAGAGGTTGTATTGGTTAGTCTTCGTTAGTTCCCATGATCTAGCATTGCGGCTCTGGGACGACATTAGGAACGTTGGTAGTCAAACTAGATTGTTCGACTGATGGCTGAAACCTCGATTGAGTGGACGGATGCGACCTGGAATCCGGTCGCGGGATGTTCGGTGCTCTCGCCCGGCTGCACAAATTGCTACGCGATGCGCATGGCGGCGCGACTGCAGGCTATGGGCATGGACAAATATGCCGGATTAACTCGGAAATCGGGGCGGCGGCACGTTTGGACCGGCAAGATCAAGCTTGACTATGATGCCCTGAAAGTTCCGGGAAGCTGGCGCAAGCCTCGGCGGATTTTCGTGAACTCGATGTCAGATCTTTTTCATGAGGAAGTGCCGCCCAAATTTATCGCTAAAGTGTGGCAGACGATGAAGGTCACTCCGCAGCACACCTATCAAATTCTCACCAAACGGCCGGATCGCATGGTGGCAGTGACTGCGTCGCTGCCCACGCTTCCAAATGTGTGGCTTGGCACGAGCGTCGAATGCGCCGACTATCTCGACCGCATCGAGGTGCTGCGCAACGTTAGCGCAACCGTCAGGTTCATTTCGTTTGAACCTCTGCTCGGTTCAGTCGCCGGTGCCGATTTGAGTGGCGTCGGCTGGGCCATCGTGGGCGGCGAAAGTGGCCCACACGCAAGAGCGATGAACCCGAAATGGGTCGACGAGATCGAAACGTTGTGCCGCAAATTCGGCACCGCGTTCTTCTTCAAGCAATGGGGCGACTCCGCAAACAGCAAGGCGGACGAATCTACCGCGATCAGACCTTCGACGAAATGCCGATCGCGTCTCCTGGCTGAGGCCTTTGGTATTCGAAAAGCCGTTGATAGGGCTAGTGGGCCCGGCAGGACTCGAACCTGCAACCAGACCGTTATGAGCGAGATTGCTTCGACGGAAAATACTGAGAACGTTGAAGAATAGCGTGACGCTCAGCGACATTTGTTCGCGTTAAGTCATGTCGTAGCGTTGGTCCAGAAGTTGGTTGGGCGCGGCCCCGCCTTGGCGTTGATTTTGGGGATTGGCCCTCTTGTGATCGGCCGTCGGACGCCGACTTCAACGAAACTGCTCCGGGGGCGCTACCCGTCACTTAGGAGAGCCACATGGGAGACCACCCCGGCGATACCGAGGACAAGTACTGCAGTCGCTGTAAGAGGACCACGAGGCACACCTGTTTCACTGGCAAGTTCTGGTTCAGTTCGTATTGGCAATGCGACGACTGCGGCAAGACGCGCTAACAGGAGTTAAGAGGCCGCCAACTGAGGCGGCCTCTTTCATTTGGAGCGTGTCCACGTCAAGTGATGTCTTAATTCAAAGTAAGAGCAGACTCCGCACGAGCATGATGGAGACGACGCGTTTGACCAAAGCGGAAATTAAAAAAACGCGCTACAGTCTTGGCTGCCAAAAATTCATGGTATTTAGGTTTGATCGCAGAGTGCGGACACCATGCCGACTGTTTACGACGTACTCGAGCAGTGGAAATTGCTAGGGGAAAGCCGAAGTCTAAGCACGATCCGGCCGTCGGATTGGCGACAGATAGATGCAGCGCTGAGGCAGATATACGAAAGCGATTTCTCGGGTCGGCTGGGCTCTTCGTTCCTCGGTGCTCACTTGACGACGAGGATCGGGGATGGAGCTGTTGGTCCTGAAAGTCTGGCTCTGCCCGCGCTTATTTTCGACTCGGTCTGGCTATTTGACCCAGTATATAGCCTAATTAGCGCCGCAGCGGCTGACGTATGGAATTTGTTGCCGGAACGTAATTCGCAGTTTTTTGGAAAGGGACCGCATATCTCGCTCGATTGGCGACCACTTGGTCACCATAGAAAATATGATCGTCATGAATTTCTTCTCAAAGAACTTCCGCCGAGGTTACAGCGGCTTCGCGAGCTCAGGCCGCTTCACGTTGCAGGAGCAGTTCGATTCGTATCGTGGGAAGCGCTTTTTCTGAAGCATAAAGACGGACTCAAATCGTCAATAGACGTGTTGCGAGCACCGTCATCCAAAATGCAGATGCATTACCCGCAGAGCGACTACAATGTTGGCGTGCGACTAGCTCCTGTCAAAATCCAAATCAAAGACGCGCCCCATCTGCCGCCGGGGACGGACCTTCATATTGCTGACCGGACACCGATGTTGCTGTACGGCCTCGCGAATACGCTTGTATCAACTCGTTGCGGAGCAGTACTGCAGCCAGAACTGCCCGGCGACGCCGACGTGTATGAGTTCGTTATGTCCGGTCTCAATTCCACGCCGAAAAGGGCGGAAATAGCTGACCAGATCGAGCTGCCACAGTTCTCGCAGGCGATCTGGGACGATATCTTAATGATACAAAGAGATTCTGAAGCTTTGGCTACTATTCGCGAATTGATCCGACTAGCCGCGAATTCGGAGGAGGCGACGGTAATTGGAGATGTTCGAACTCGATTAGAAGACGCAGCGGAAAAAGTTCGGGCGGAAAACCGACTTTCGCCATTCTTCCGAAAGGGAAGTACGAAACTCGGCCTCGATGCGGTGAAGGGATTTGCAAGTAGAGTCACGGGCACCATGGCAACAGGTGCGGTGACAGGAGCTATCGCGGGCGGTCCCGCTGGTGCAATTGTTGGTGCGGCCGCAGGCGGAATCGCGGGGGCTGGCTTGGATTTCTTGTGGAATCTCGCCACTCGTTCCTTCGACAAGAGCTTCAAGGCCAAAGCTGAACGGGCAGAGCTTTTTCTTCGGATTGCCCAAAAGCTACCTGCCTCTAACCGAGACTAAGGCCGCCTCAGTTGGGGCTCTTTCAATTAGCAAAACGGAAAATTTCACCAGCTTTTCGCAAGAATCGGCCGCTGCTAACGCATTACAAGCCTCGTGGGTACCCGCCGACTGCGTGCTTACAGGCCCGATCGCGCCGCTTAAGCAGTTCGGCCCAAACCGATTGTTTCCCGAATGTGAGCACCGACACGCCACGCGGCATCTGCGTTTCGCTCGCCCATGTATTCAGAAATCTCGTCGAGATGCCGACGCGCACACGGCGTGAAGCGTAGGTTCACGGACCGAGCTTTTTCCAAGCTTCGGTGATTTCGGCATCGGTGGCAAACTCGCCTCGGTCTGCCTCTTCAAAGAAAGACAGGGTCAGAGTAAGATTTCGCCATCGCCGCGAACCACGGGCTCATCGCGAAGACCACGGCCCCTCAACACACGAAATTCGACTGAAGGGATAGCCAATGGCAATTCAGGTGTCGAATGACCCAAACGCATTTCACTCGTTTGAACAAAGCGGATGGAATGAAGCATCAGGGGACTATGAAAAGGCGTTTGGCTCACTAACCGCGCAGTCGGCGGATGCTGTGCTGGATGCCGCGGGCGTGACCGCTGGATGCACAGTGCTGGACGTCTGCACGGGGCACGGAGTCTTGGCGCATGTCGCTACTCTGCGCGGGGCGAAAGTCTGCGCTCTTGATTTCGCGGAGAACATGGTTGCTGCTGCGCGTCGGAATGCTCCGGCCGCCGATTGTCAGCAGGGCGACGCGCAAAATCTGCCCTACGGGGACAACACATTCGACGCCGTCGTTTGCGGCTACGGGATCATGCACTTGCCTGAACCGGACCGCGCGTTGGCGGAAATGCGCCGGGTGCTTCGTCCCGGTGGGCGTGTTGCGCTCAGCGTCTGGGCAGGACCCTCACCATCTAACGGCTTCGGTCTTCTGCTCGGCGCGGTAAAGGCTAACGGTCGCCTCGATGTTCCGTTGCCGCACGGTCCGGACGTTTTTCAGTTCGGCTCTATCGATGCAATGAAGGCGGCGCTTGCGGAGACGGGCTTTCGTGAGCCCAACGCTATCACTGTGCCACTGATCTTTCGGCTTGAGAGCGCGGCGACGTTTTTGAGTGCAGTTACCCAAGGCACGGTGAGGACCAAGGCACTGTTTCTCGCCCAGGATCAGGCAGCTCTCTCAGCCATTACTGGCGCGGTAGCTGGCGGAATGGACCGACTGTTCCGGAGCGAGGATGGTTTCCGTGTTCCGATGCCTGCCATCGTCGGCAGTGGCGTAAAACCGTAAGCGTTGAAACTGCTCAAGCAAAGCAATCGCGACGTGGTCGACCGCGCCGCGCTCAAGCCCCATCTGCGCGCTCCGGCGGCGCGCGACACCATCCATGCCTTCTGAAAAGGAACGCGGCGCGCTCGGCGAGAGAACCGGGTCAGAGTAAGACTTCTGATTTGTTGATTCTGTCGCCTGATGAGTAATCGGGGTCAGAGTAAGATTTCTGATCTATTGATTCTGTCGCCTGATGTACCGAGCGCGAGCAGGTGCCGGCTTCACTCCTTCGCCTTCAACCGCGCATCGTTCTCGGCAATGAAGGTCCGGATCTGATCGGACATGTTGAGCAGTCTTAGCCATTGCTCTTTATAGAGAGTCACTGGGAAGCGCCCCATGCCGTAAACGGAGAGCGCTCCCTTCTCGCTCACCTTCATACGAATTGCACTGGAGGCCCCCTTTTTCAGGGCGGCGTTCTCGTTGCGGAGACGTTCGAGTTCGGCCTTCAAATCTTCGTCGGACATGGCTTTGCCTTGCATAAAGAGAGGCTCAATCTAGCGCTGCTTGGCTGACGCTCAAAGCCGAAGGTTGAGGTCCATGTGTTCGCTGGCGCGGACCTGGCAAGCCCGGCGCGCGGGATGGCCTCATGGTTCGAGACGCCCGGCATCGCTGGAGCGACGCCAGGCTCCTCACCATGAGGGTTTAGGTTTCCGCTATTCGCGGCTATAGCTGACCAAGCAAAAAATCGGGAAGGCTTATGCCGGATTCATTTCTCAACGAACTGCAGTCGAGCTTCGACAAAGCCGCTGTCCTCACCGGCTCCGATATCGACGCGCGCTATTTCACCGACATGGCGGGCCGGACGGCGCCAAAGCCCCGCGCGGTGGTGCGGCCGAAGACCACCGAGGAGGTGTCGCGGCTGCTGAAACTCTGCCATCGCGAACGCGTGCCTGTCACGACGCAGGGCGGCATGACCGGCCTCGTGCGCGCGACGATGCCGCACGAGGGCGAGATCGTGCTGTCGATGGAGCGCATGAACGCCATCGAGGAGGTCGATGCCTCCTCCGGCGTCGCGATCGTCCAGGCCGGCACTATCTTGCAGAAGCTGCAGGAGCGCGTCGAGCAGGACGGCTTCATGTTCCCGCTCGATCTCGGCGCGCGCGGCAGCTGCTCGATCGGCGGCAACATCTCCACCAATGCCGGCGGCAACCGCGTCATCCGCTACGGCATGACACGCGATCTCGTGCTCGGTCTCGAAGTCGTGCGCGCCGACGGCACCGTGCTGAACGGCTTGCGCAAATACATCAAGAACAACACCGGCATCGATTTGAAGCAGCTGTTCGTCGGCACCGAGGGCATTCTTGGCGTGGTGACGCGCGCGGCGTTGCGCATCTTTCCGGCGCCGGCCGAGCAGCAGGTCGCGCTGTGCGCGCTGGAGACATTTCCGCAGGTGATGGCGCTGCTGCGGCTGGCGCGGAAGCGGCTCGGCGGCGAGCTCACCGCATTCGAGGTGATGTGGAACGAGTATTATCGCCTCGTCATCGAGCGGGTGAAAGGCGTCGCGGCGCCGCTGCCGACCAATCATCCGTTCTACGTGCTGTTCGAGGCCTCAGGCAGCGACGCCGATCGGCTGCGCGCCGACCACGAGAAGCTGCTGGAAGAAGCGATGAACGAGGGGCTGTTGATCGACGCTACGCTCTCGACCTCGCGGGCGTCGGCGGCGGCGATCTGGCGCATCCGCGATTCGAGCGTCGAGCTCGGCCGCAGCTTCGGGGTGGGGGCGCGCGTCGGCCTCGACATCAGCCTCGCGATCGATCGCATGGAGCAGTATGCGCTGACCGTCCGCTCGCGGATCAAAGAGCTCGACCCGAATGCGTTCGCCATCATCATGGGTCACGCCGGCGACGGCAACCTGCATGTCACCGTCCATCACGACGATACGCCCGACAAGCACGACGAGATGGAGCGGCTGCTCTACGGCCTGACGCGCGAGTTCGACGGCTCGGTCTCCGCCGAACACGGCATCGGCATCCTGAAGCGCCCCTACCTGAAGCTGAGCCGCACGGAAGCGGAGCTCGAAACCATGCGCATGCTGAAGCGCGCGCTCGACCCGCACAACATCCTCAATCCCGGGCGGATTTTTACGGTGTAAGATCGGCATGGAGACCTCCTCTCCGTCATCCTGAGGCGCGAGCTCTTGCGAGCCTCGAAGGATGAGCGGCACTCAAGTCGGCCTTGGCCGACTTGAGCATTGATAATGTCGATATCGGGCAGGCCCGATATCGAGGCCGTCGCCCTTCGAGGGCCGCGCATGCGCACGGCCGCCTCAGGGTGACGGATTACGGAATTTGGCTTAAGGTATCAAGATACCTAATACGCAGAGTCGACCCGGCGCGCAAAACCCCACAAAATCGAGCTGAAACCCAAGCCGCCTCAATGCCTTGCGCGGCGGCGTGGTCGCGATCTCCGCGCCGTTCAGCCGCCTGCGATGATCATGTCGCTCTGCGTCAGACGACGTGCAGCGCGTGCAACGCAAACGGCGCGAACACCCCAAAGCCCATGAAGATGAGGCCGGCGAGCGTCAGCAGTCCGGAGACCGCGGCAAGCCACACCATGCCGGTAATGATCGTGGCCGACGCCAGCACGATCGCGATCTGGAACGCGCCCGAAGCGAGCTCGAAATTGTGGTACTTCGCCGTCGCGAGGTCGCGTTCTTCCTCGGAGTGTTTGGCGCGCTCGGAGAGCTGTTCCGATCCCTCGCCGGTGTCCGGCTCCGAGCGATAGCGCGCGGCGGTCTTCTGCCAATCGTCGATCTGCTTGGTGGTCGCGGCCTTCTGCGCATCGGCAACCGATCCGAGACCGAGGTTGGCCTGCTCGGCTGCGGTCTGCACCACCGTGCGGCGGATGGTCTTGGCCTGGAAGAACGCCCAGAGATTTGCAGCTTCGACGTTCTTCGCAATCGATTCGGTCTGCGCGCCCTTGCCCAGCGTCTCCGACAGCGCAAGGCACAGCGCGATGATCGCGATCAAGAGTGCAATCTTGCGGTTCTCGTTCGAAGCCTCCTTGGTCTGCTCGGCCTGCTCCATGCTTTCGTGCGCGCTCATCGACTGTCTCCCGGGAAGAATTCGCGACTGGCCTACGATTGGCGGAACGCGCCATCAGGCGCAAGAGGAACCGGGCTTCAGTCCAGCGTCTTCGCCATGTCGACAAGCATCAAGCCGGATTGGTTTGGATGCAGCCGGCGGCCGATTTCGCGGTAGCCGGCGCGGGCGTAGATCGCCTGGTTGCGCAGCATTTTCTCGTTGGTGTAGAGCCGGATTTCTTTGATCCCCAACTCTCTCGCATGTTGATCCGCAAACGCGAGCAGTTCTGCGGCAAGGCCGCGGCCTTGAAAAGCCGGACGTATCGCGATGCTATAGAGGAGCAAGCAATCCGGCTGCCGCTCGAGCACGAGCGCGGCAGTGAGTTTCGCCTCAATCTCCGCGACCCACACTTCGCCACGTGCAATGCGCGGCGCATAGTCTTCGCGCGCCGGCATCGGCGGTCGTCCGTAAAGCGGCAGATACACCGGCAGATAGGCTTCCGCGCTGAGCGTGCGAACCGCGTCAGCTTCGCCAGGCAATGCCAGCCGGATCATTGCATTGCTTTCACGTGAAACGGCGCGATGTTACGCCCGCGGATGGGCGGCGCGGTAGGCCTTCAACAGCTGCTCGGTGTCGACGGCCGTATAGATCTGCGTCGTCGAGAGCGAGGCATGGCCGAGCAGTTCCTGGATCGCACGAAGATCGCCGCCGCGCGCCAGCAAGTGCGTCGCAAAGGAGTGGCGCAGCGCGTGCGGCGTCGCCGTGTCAGGCAGACCCAGCGCGCCGCGTATCCTGGCCATCGCAAGCTGCACGATGCGCGGGCTCAACGGTCCGCCCTTGGCGCCGACGAAGATCGGTCCATCAGCGTGGCAGGTCGTAGGGGCAGATCGCAACATAGTCGGCGATCAGCGCGAGCACGTTCTGCAGCACCGGCACCATCCGCATCTTGCCGCCTTTGCCAAGGACCACGATCACGTCGCCGCGACCGGGCTCCGGCACTTCGCGCCGCTTCAAGCCCAGCGCTTCGGAGATGCGCAGGCCCGAGCCGTACAACAGCGCCAGGACCGCGGCGTCGCGCGCCAGCACCCAGGGCTCGCGATCTTCGCCCGCGCGCAAATCAGCGTCGGCAACGCGGCGCGCGCTTTCGATCGGCAGTGGTTTCGGCAAGGTCTTGCCGATTTTTGGCGCGCGCACCGCGGCCAGCGCGCCGACCCGGCCGCGGCCCTCGCGTTCGAGGAATTTTGCGAACGAGCGCAAGCCCGCGAGCGCGCGCATCAGCGATCGGCTGGCGACGCCGTCGCTGCGTCGCATCGCCATGAAGGCGCGCACGTCGGCCGGCGCGAGCTTCGAGAACACGCCAATGCTGATCTTCTTGCCGAGATGCTCGCTCAGGAACGTCAGGCACTGCCGGACGTCGCGCTCATAGGCTTCGAGCGTCTTGGGCGACAGCCGCCGCTCGCTGCCGAGGTGCGACAGCCAGCGCCGCAATTCGGCAGTCAGGTCCGGTGAGATCAGGCCAGGATCTATTTCAAGGTCGGGTTCGGCGGGCGGACGCATGCTGAGCCTCTATCCGGCCAACATGGGCCGAACTGGTTCACCCTTCCTTAAATCGGCGGAATCGGCCAGACGGTTCTCATGGCTCAAAAGGTCGTCGACATTGTGGTCCCGG
Organism: uncultured Alphaproteobacteria bacterium; assembly: GCA_963763485.1. Lineage (GTDB taxonomy): Bacteria > Pseudomonadota > Alphaproteobacteria > Rhizobiales > Xanthobacteraceae > CAWCKS01. Next base: position 1,114,584 of record CAVXOW010000008.1, read on the forward strand.
TGGCGCTCGACCGCGCCTATTCCTACCGCGTGCCCGATGGCATGACGCTCGAGCCCGGCGATATCGTCGGCGTGCCGCTTGGCGCGCGCGAAGTGATGGCGGTGGTCTGGGCCGAGAATGCAAACCCCGATCCGCGCCTGCACAATCGCCTGAAGGACGTCGGCGAAAAACTCGACTTTCCCCCGCTGCGTGCCGAGCTGCGCAGCTTCGTCGATTGGGTCGCGAACTACACGCTGTCGCCGCGCGGCATGGTGCTGCGCGGCACCCTGCGCATGGGCGACCTTGGCCCGGAGCGCATCCGCCTCGGCGTCCGCCTCAACGGGCCGCCGCCGGAACGCATGACGCCGGCGCGACGCCGCGTCATGGCGCTGCTGTCAGACGGCATGCTGCGCGCCAAGTCGGAAGCCGCTTTAGAGGCGGGCGTGTCGACCGGCGTGATCGATGGCCTCGTCGACGAAGGCACGCTTGAAGTCTTGCCGCTGCCCAAGCCGCCGCCGGAGCCGGAACCCGATCCGGAGTTCGCGGTGCCGGAATTTTCCGCCGAGCAGCAGCCGGCGGCGGGCGCGATGCGGCAATTCGCCAGTGAGGAAAAATTCCACGTCGCGCTGCTCGATGGCGTTACTGGCTCGGGCAAAACGGAGGTGTATTTCGAAGCAGTTGCGCAAGTTTTAAAGCGTGGCCGGCAGGCGCTCATCCTGATGCCGGAGATCGCGCTGACCGGACAGTTTCTCGATCGCTTTGCCGCGCGCTTCGGTGTGCGTCCGCATGAGTGGCATTCGGAGCTGACGCCGCGCAGGCGCGCGCGCACCTGGAGCGTCGTCGCCTCAGGCGAGGCGCGCGTCATCGTCGGCGCGCGCTCGGCGCTGTTCCTGCCCTATGCCGATCTCGGCCTCATCGTGGTCGATGAGGAGCACGATCAGGCCTACAAGCAGGACGAAGGCACGCACTATCACGCGCGCGATATGGCCGTTGTGCGCGCCAGCATCGGCAAGATCCCGATTGTGCTGTCGTCGGCGACGCCGTCGCTCGAGAGCGAGGTCAATGCCCGGCGCGAGCGTTACCAGCGCATTGCGCTGCCGTTGCGGTTCGGTGGCCAGCACATGCCGCACATCGAGGCCATCGACCTGCGTCGCGAGGGTTCGCCGCCCGGCCGTTATATCTCGCCGCGTCTGGCGGAAGCTGTGCACAACGCGATCGAGCGGCGCGAGCAGGCGCTGTTGTTTCTCAATCGGCGCGGCTATGCGCCACTGACGTTGTGTCGGGCCTGCGGCCATCGCTTTTCCTGCACGGTGTGCGATGCGTGGCTGGTCGATCACCGCTTTCGCCGCCGCCTCGTCTGCCATCACTGTGGCTTCTCCATCGAGCGACCGCATGCCTGCCCGCAATGTCATGCCGAGGAGACATTGATCGCCGTTGGTCCCGGCGTCGAGCGGTTGCAGGAGGAAGTCGCCACGCTGTTTCCGAAGGCGCGCAGCATGGTGCTGTCGAGCGACCTCATCACTTCGCTGGAGATCATGCGCGAGGAACTGAATTCGATCGCCGAGGGCCGCGTCGACATTGTCATCGGCACGCAGCTCGTGGCGAAGGGTCACCATTTTCCGCGATTAAATCTGGTCGGCGTGATTGATGCCGATCTCGGGCTCGGCAACGGCGATCCGCGCGCCGCCGAGCGCACCTTTCAACTGCTCAACCAGGTGATCGGGCGGGCCGGGCGCGAGGAAGGCCGCGGCGTCGGCTATCTGCAAACCCATCAGCCCGAACACCCCGTGATGCGGGCGTTGATCGTTGGCGATCGCGAGGCGTTCTACGCGAGCGAAATCGCGGCGCGCGAGCGCACCGGCTATCCGCCGTTCGGGCGGCTCGCGAGCCTGATCGTCTCGGCCGGCGACCGGCCGAGTGCGGAAGGGTTCGCGCGGCGGCTTGCGGCCACCGCGCCTGTCGATGATCGCGTAAAAGTGCTGGGGCCGGCGGAGGCGCCGCTCGCGGTGGTGCGCGGGCGCTACCGGTACCGGCTGCTGGCGAAGTCGACGCGCAACTTCGACCTGTCGGCCTACATTCGCGATTGGCTGGCCCATGGCCCGAAGACCAAAGGCAACCTGAAGCTCGAAGTCGACATCGACCCCCAAAGCTTTTTGTGACTGCGAGCGCTCGCTTTCCGCGTTCGCGCGATACGAACGTTCGCAGTCACATCGAGGCTTTGAGGGATCGAGGCCGTTAGGCCGTCAGGAGACGATTTCCGCCGTCACCCGGCCGACGCCAGGGAGGCCGATAGCACGGGCCGCCCCGGTCGAGAGGTCGAGCACCCGGCCGCGGATGAACGGGCCGCGGTCATTGATGGTGACAACCACGCTGCGATCACCGTGGGTCACGCGGACCTTGGTGCCGAATGGCAGGGTGCGGTGGGCGGCGGTCATCGCGCTTGGGTTCATGCGCTGGCCCGACGCCGTGCGGCTGCCGAACTCGTTGCCGTAAAACGACGCGATGCCCGAGAAGGTCCGTCCGGTCGCGGCGGTTGTCTTGCTTGTCTCCGCGGAGGCCTGCGCATTGTTCCAGTCATGATGGTGGTGATGCGCATGGTGCCTGTGGTGCTCCCGCGCCGCGCTGGGTGCGGTCTGCCAAGCTAGTGTGGCAGCCGCCGCGGCTGCCGTGAGTGTTGCTCGAAACGCATAGGCACCCGCCTTAGTATTCGTAGTCTTACTGTACATTCACTGTCCCTTTTGAACGTATCTCCAGTCTGTGTGACTGAATAGATTCGCCCCGTCCCCGAGGTAGGCGCGGGTTCACAGTGGAATGGGGCAGGAAAGTGACCTTCAAAAATTGTTCCATCACGCTCACATTTGTGGCGCGTGATGACGGAGCTCATGGATATTTGACGAATATTCTATTTCAACGTTTTTTTAACTGCCAGATCGGGTCGAATACTTATCTCTTAAGTGAATCTTACTCATTTGAAGAATAGTTGAATTTTACTGGATTCAAGGGGAGCCATGCAGCGGGCGCTGCATCCCTCTGACTGAGCCGGGACGCTGCAACGAGTTTCAGGGCATCGCCTGGAGGAGGGGACCGTCTCGGCGGGATGGCGCAGGCGGCGAAGGCCAGTTGTTCATCTGCCCTCGCTGGCGCGCCAGCAGCAAAAGGTCAGCGTGCGCGACGATTTCACGCGTGTTGATATGCGAGAGGTGATCGCGCAAGTCGCCGGACGCCGTGTTGCACCGCTACGTTCACTATGTTAGCAAACCCGCGATTTCCCGCCCCGTCCGGGCGCGGCCGAGCCGGCAGAAATCGAAGTCCCGCAATTACAAGGACTTAGCGCCGCATCGCTGCGACGTTTTGCCTTGCGAGTTCAAGACACTGAAGAGCGCATCGTGGCAGGAGAAAATCCGACCGTCTCGGGAGTGGCTGGTCGCTATGCGACCGCATTATTCGAGCTCGCCAGAGACGAAAGAACCGTTGATGTGGTGAAGTCCGATCTTGATCGGTTCGATGCCATGGTTGCTCAGAGCACTGATCTCGGCCGTCTGGTCAGAAGCCCGGTCTTTTCGGCTGAGGAGCAGCTGAAGGCGCTGAGCGCGATCCTCGATGCGGCACAGCTGACCGGGACTGCGGCAAAATTCCTGAAGGTACTCGCCGTCAATCGTCGCCTGTTCGTTGTGAGCGACGTGATCAAGACGTTCGGTGTGCTGGTGGCGGCATTCAAGGGTGAAGCGACGGCCGACGTCACCGTCGCCGAGCCGCTGAGCGACAAGAATCTCGACGCGCTGAAGACGGCGCTGAAGTCGGTGACCGGCCGGGAGGTGTCGCTGAACGTCAGGATTGATCCCGCCATCATCGGCGGGCTCATCGTCAAGGTCGGAAGCCGAATGGTCAACTCCTCGCTCCGCACCAAACTCAATTCGATCAAGAACGCCATGAAAGAGGCCGGCTGATGGACATTCGCGCCGCGGAAATTTCCGCCATCCTGAGAGACCAGATCAAGAATTTCGGCCAGGAAGCCGAGGTCAGCGAAGTCGGCCAGGTGCTGTCGGTCGGCGACGGTATCGCCCGCGTCTACGGCCTCGACAAGGTGCAGGCCGGCGAGCTGGTCGAGTTTCCCGGCGGCATCAAGGGCATGGCGCTGAATCTCGAAAGCGACAACGTCGGCGTCGTGATCTTCGGCTCCGACGCCACGATCAAGGAAGGCGACACCGTCAAACGCACGAGCGCGATCGTCGACGTTCCGGTCGGCAAGGGCCTGCTCGGCCGTGTGGTCGATCCGCTCGGCAATCCGATCGATGGCAAGGGCGCGATCACCAACATTGCCGAGCGCCGCCGCGTCGACGTGAAGGCGCCCGGCATCATCCCGCGCAAGTCGGTGCATGAGCCGGTGCAGACCGGCCTGAAGGCGATCAACTCGCTGATCCCGATCGGCCGCGGCCAGCGCGAGCTGATCATCGGCGACCGGCAGACCGGCAAGACCGCCGTAGCCGTCGACACCATCATCAACCAGAAAGCCGTCAACGCCGGCACCGACGAGAAGGCGAAGCTCTACTGCATCTACGTCGCGATCGGCCAGAAGCGTTCGACCGTGGCGCAGCTCGTGCGCACCCTCGAGGAAGCCGGCGCGATGGACTACACCATCGTCGTCGCGGCGACGGCCTCCGAGCCGGCGCCGCTGCAATACCTGGCGCCGTTTGGCGGTTGCACCATGGGCGAATGGTTCCGCGACAATGGCATGCACGCACTGATCATCTACGACGATCTGTCCAAGCAGGCTGTCGCTTATCGCCAGATGTCGCTGCTGCTGCGCCGCCCGCCGGGCCGCGAGGCTTATCCCGGCGACGTGTTCTACCTGCACAGCCGCTTGCTCGAGCGCGCGGCAAAGCTGAACGAAGACAACGGCTCTGGTTCGCTGACCGCGCTGCCGATCATTGAAACCCAGGCCAACGACGTGTCGGCCTATATTCCGACCAACGTCATCTCGATCACCGACGGCCAGATCTTCCTTGAGACCGATCTGTTCTATCAAGGCATTCGTCCGGCGGTGAACGTTGGCATCTCGGTCAGCCGCGTCGGCTCGTCGGCCCAGATCAAAGCGATGAAGACCGCGTCAGGGCCGATCAAGGCCGAACTCGCGCAATACCGTGAAATGGCGGCGTTCTCGAAGTTTGGGTCCGACCTCGACGCCGCGACGCAAAAGATGCTGGCTCGGGGCGAACGGCTCACCGAACTTCTGAAGCAGCCGCAGTACAAGCCGTTCCAGGTCGAAGAGCAGGTCGCCGTCATTTACGCCGGTACCCGCGGCTATCTCGATACGATCCCGACCAGCAAGGTCGGCGATTATCAGACCGCGCTGCTCTCCAAGCTGAAGGGGAGCCATCCGGAAATTCTCGATGGTATCCGTACCAAGAAAGAGCTGACGGCTGATCTCGAGAAATCGCTGAAGCAGGCGCTCGACGAGTTCGGCAGGACCTTCGCGGCTTAGCGCGAACGGCGGAGTTAGAAGGTCATGGCATCCGTCAAGGATTTGCGCGTTCGGATCGCTTCGGTGAAATCCACCCAGAAGATCACGAAAGCGATGCAGATGGTCGCCGCAGCCAAGCTGCGCCGTGCGCAAACGGCCGCCGAGAGTGCGCGACCCTATGCAACGAAGATGGCGGAGGTGATTGCCAACATCGCTGCCGGAATGTCGGGCGGCGAGGCGCCGCCGCTGCTGGCCGGCAACGGCAAGGATCAGAAGCATCTGATCGTCGTTGCGACCTCCGATCGTGGCCTCGCCGGCGGCTTCAATTCGGGTATCGTGCGCGCCGCGCGGGAACGGATCGCCAGTCTGGTCGACCAGGGCAAAGAGGTGAAGATCATCACCATCGGCCGCAAGGGGCGCGATCAGCTGCGTCGACAGCATGCGCCACGCCTCGTGCAGAATTTCGAGCTCGGCGTGAAATCGGCGACAACGGCGCAGGTGCGCCCGATGGCCGAGAAGATCGTCGATATGTTCGTGACCGGCGAGACCGACGTCGTATGGCTGGTGTCGAGCCGCTTCAAGTCGGTCGTTACGCAAACGCCGACGATACGCCAGCTCATTCCCGCCACGGTCGAAAAGAGCGACTCCAAGAGCGTCGCGTTCTACGATTACGAACCGGACGAAACGACAATCCTTGAGACGTTGCTGCCGCAGAACATCGGCGTGCAGATTCTCTCCGCGTTGCTCGAAAATCAGGCGGGCTTCTACGCCGCGCAGATGACCGCGATGGACAATGCGACGCGCAATGCCGGCGACCTCATCAATGCACTCACCGTTCAAATGAACCGTACCCGTCAGGCGCAGATCACCAAGGAGCTGATCGAGATCATCTCCGGTGCGGCCGCCGTTTGATCAGCCGAGGAAGAAACCAGCCATGTCCGCAGCAGCAAGCACACAGAACGCGAAGGGCCGCCTCACCCAGGTGATCGGCGCGGTTGTCGACGTCGAGTTCGAGGGCGACCTCCCGGCGATCCTCAACGCCCTGGAAACGACCAATATCGACGCGAAGACCGGCGAGAAATTCCGCCTGGTGTTCGAGGTCGCGCAGCATCTCGGCGAGAACTCGGTGCGCGCCATCGCCATGGACACGACCGAAGGTCTCGTGCGTGGCGCCGAGGTGATTGACACCGGTGGTCCGATCCGGGTGCCGGTCGGCCCGGCGACGCTCGGGCGCATCATGAACGTCATCGGCGAGCCGGTCGACGAGGCCGGCCCGATCTCCAGCGAGCATACTTCTCCAATCCATCGCGAGGCGCCGTCCTTCGCGGAGCAGGCGGGCACGGCCGAAGTGCTCGTCACCGGCATCAAGGTCATCGACCTGCTGTGCCCCTATACCAAGGGCGGCAAGATCGGCCTGTTCGGCGGCGCCGGCGTCGGCAAGACCGTGACCATGCAGGAACTGATCAACAACATCGCCAAGGCGTATGGCGGCTACTCCGTGCTCGCCGGTGTCGGCGAGCGTACCCGCGAGGGCAACGACCTCTACCACGAGATGATCGAGTCCCACGTCAACATCGATCCCAAGAAGAACAACGGTTCGACGGCGGGATCAAAGTGCACGCTGGTGTACGGTCAGATGAATGAGCCCCCGGGCGCCCGCGCCCGCGTCGCGTTGACCGGCCTCGCGCAGGCCGAATACTTCCGCGACGTCGAAGGCAAGGACGTGCTGCTCTTCATCGACAACATCTTCCGCTTCACGCAGGCCGGCTCGGAAGTATCGGCGCTGCTCGGCCGTATCCCGAGCGCGGTGGGTTATCAGCCGACGCTCGCGACCGAAATGGGCACCTTGCAGGAGCGCATCACCTCGACCGACAAGGGCTCGATCACCTCGGTGCAGGCGATTTACGTGCCGGCCGATGACATGACCGACCCGGCGCCGGCAACCGCGATGGCCCACTTGGACGCCACCACCGTGCTGTCGCGCAATATCGCAGCACTCGCGATCTTCCCGGCGGTCGACCCGCTCGAACTCGACCTCGCGCATCATGGACCCGAACATCATCGGCGTGGAGCACTACACCGTCGCCCGCCGTGTGCAGGCCGTGCTGCAGCAATACAAGGCGCTCAAGGACATCATCGCCATCCTTGGCATGGATGAGCTGTCGGAAGACGACAAGCTGATCGTGGCGCGCGCGCGCAAGATCGAGCGCTTCCTGGCGCAGCCGCTGCACGTCGCCGAAGCCTTCACCAACCTGCCCGGAGTCTTCGTCAGCCTCGAAGACACGATCCGCTCGTTCAAGGCGATCGTTGACGGCGAGTACGATCACCTGCCCGAGCAGGCGTTCTACAATGTCGGCACGATCGATGATGCGGCCGCGAAGGGCAAGAAGATGGCCGAGGGCGCGTAACCATGGCCACGTTCCATTTCGAGCTCGTCTCGCCGGAGAAGATCGCGTTCTCTGGTGAAGTCGACCAGGTGGATGTACCCGGCGTTGAAGGCGACTTCGGCGTTCTTGCCGGCCATGCGCCCGTGATCGCCACGGTGCGCCCGGGCATCATGTTCGTTACCACCGGCGACAAGAAGGAGCAGTTCGTCGTGCTCGGCGGACTTGCTGAAGTATCTGCGGCTGGCCTCACGGTGCTCGCCGATGTCGCAACCTCGGTCGACGAGCTTGATCGAGGCGCCTTCGCCCAGGCCATCGAGCAGATGCAAGCCGACATCGCGCGCGCAGTCGAAGGCGATGGGCTCGATCGCGAAATCGCCCGCCTCGATCATTTCAAGGCGATCCAGCAGCACCTCGAAGGGACTGCACTGCACTAGCGGCGGTATTGGCCAGCTCGCGAGATCCCGCCGCTCAAGCACCTGTTTGTCGCGGGCCTCGTCGACCACCGGTCCCCACTAACGCCTTGTTTGCGCTTTATGAATCGCGCCATTCGTGGTGCCTTTCGGTTGACCAGGTTCTGAAACAAGTGGTTCATAATACGAACATTGAGACGTTTGTTGCAAACGTTCGCGCCCAGTGGTTCAATCCCTGCCGATGCAACGGCCGTCCTCTTTCGACTCGCGCCTGAAGGCCGCCTTCGACCAGCTGTCACCGCAGCTGAAGGAGGCGGCACGCTGGGTGATCGATCACCCCGACGACGTCGCGTTGCTGTCGACCCGCGAGCAGGCCCGCCGCGCCGGCGTTACGCCCGCGACCATGACGCGCCTTGCGCAGCGGCTCGGGCTCGCAGGCTATGACGGCGTCCGTGCGCTCTATGCCGACGCCGTGCGGCAGCGGCCCGAGAGTTATCGCGGCCGCGCCGAAGAGCTCCTGATCCGGCGCGAGACCGAAGGCGACCCGGCGCTGATCCAGGATATTTTTGCGTCGCTGACCCAGCACTTGCACCACCTGTCATCGCCCGAGGCCGTCGGCCGTTTCACCGCGGCTGCTGACAGGATTGCGGCCGCCGAGCGTGTGTTCTGCATCGGGCTGCGCTCGAGCTTCGCCGTGGCCTACATCTTCCACTACGTCCGCTCGCTGTTCGGCTCGAAGTCGGTACTGGTCGACGGCTCCGGCGGCAGCGGCATCGACACGCTGCGGACCATCGGCAAGGATGATGTCCTGCTCGCGATCTCGGTGCGGCCTTATGTCCGCCACACCCTCGAAGCTGTGCAATACGCTTCCGATCGCGGCGCAAAAATCATCGCATTGACTGACAGCGAAGTGTCGCCACTCGCAGCTGTCGCGACAGACATGATTCTGGTGCGCACCGAGACGCCGTCATTCTTTCATACGATGGCGCCGGCGTTTGCCGCGGTAGAATGTCTTGCGGCGCTGGTCGCGGCGCGGCGCGGACCCGACGCGCTGGCGGCGCTGGAAGCGAGTGAACGCCAGCTCGAAGACTTCGGCATCTATCACCAGCCGCGTCGCAAAGGATCGTCATGACGCACGTATTGCACCGATCGATTGGCCACGACTATCCGCTCGCCGTCTCCGGCGACGGCATTTTCATCCGCGATTCCTCAGGCAAGGAATACATCGACGCATCGTCCGGCGCCGCGGTGTCCTGCCTCGGCCATTCCAATGCCGAGGTGCGCGCCGCGATGCACGCGCAGCTCGACAAGCTTGCCTTCGCGCACACCAGCTTCTTCACGTCGGAAGTGGCCGAACAGCTCGCCGATGATCTTGTCGCGCACGCGCCTGCAGGGCTGAACCACGTGTTCTATGTCAGCGGTGGTTCGGAGGCGGTCGAGGCGGCGCTCAAACTTGCGCGTCAGTACTATGTCGAGCGCGGCGACACCAAGCGCAAATATCTGATCGCGCGGCGGCAGAGCTATCACGGCATCACGCTGGGTGCGCTGGCGATCGGTGGCCGCGCGCAGCAGCGCGAAAAATTCGCGCCGTTGCTGATCGAGACCCATCATGTCGCGCCGGTATACGAATATCGCGAGCGCCGCGCGGGCGAGACGCCGGAGATCTACGGCGAGCGGCTCGCGAAGGAACTTGAAGCCAAGATCGACGAGCTCGGCGGCGAAAACGTTATCGCCTTCATCGCGGAAACGGTTGTCGGTGCAACACTGGGCGCCGCGCCTGCCGTTCCAAATTATTTCAAGCGGGTCCGCGAGATCTGCGACCGCCACGGCATCCTGTTGATTCTCGACGAGGTCATGTGCGGCATGGGCCGCACCGGCACGCTGCACGCCTGCGAGCAGGAAGGCATCAGCCCCGATATCATGGTGATCGCCAAGGGCCTTGGCGGCGGTTACATGCCGATCGGCGCGATGCTGTTGCAGAAGAAGCTCTTTGATGTGATCGCCAAGGGCTCCGGCGCGTTCCAGCACAGCCACACCTATATGGGCCATCCGCTCGCCTGTGCCGCGGCGCTCGCGGTCCAGCAGGTGATCCGGCGCGACAACCTGCTGGCCAATGTCCGCCGGCAGGGCGCGCTGCTGGCGCGCCGCCTGCAGGAGCGCTTTGGCAATCATCCGTTCGTCGGCGATGTCCGCGGCCGCGGGCTGTTCCAGGGCGTCGAGCTGGTCGCCGACCGCGGCACCAAGGAACCATTCGATCCCGCGCGCAAGCTCAATGCGCTGGTCAAGAAGGAAGCGATGAAGCGCGGGCTGATGATCTACCCGATGGGCGGCGCGGCCGATGGCGTCCGCGGCGATCACGTGCTGCTGGCGCCGCCTTTCATCCTGACCGACGCGAATGTCGACGCCATCGTCGAGCGCCTTGGCGAGGCGATCGACGCCGCCACCGCAAGCTGACCCAATTTAACCGTGGAGTAGAGGGAGACCACCATGACGCAGTTCATCGCACCGAAAAGCCTTGCCGCAGCCGCGCTGCTTGCGCTCACGACTTATGCGGCGCCGGCAGCGGCCCAGCAGCGCTTCATCACGATCGGCACCGGCGGCGTGACCGGTGTCTACTACGCGGTCGGCGGCGCCATCTGCCGGCTGATGAACAAGGATCGCCAGAAGACCGGCCTCCGCTGCTCGGTCGAATCGACCGGCGGCTCGGTTTTCAATGCCAACGCGATCAAGACCGGCGAACTCGATTTCGGCATGGCGCAGTCGGACATCCAGTACAACGCCACCAAGGGCGACGGCCAGTTCAAGGACAAGGCTGATCCGGACCTGCGCGCGGTGTTCTCGGTGCATCCCGAGCCGTTCACCGTGCTGGCGCGCAAGGACGCCGGTGTCACGCAGTTCGCCGACTTCAAAGGCAAGCGCTTCAACGTCGGCAATCCCGGCTCCGGCACGCTGTCGTCGATGGAAGAGCTGTTGAAGCAGATGGGCTGGACCAAGGCGGACTTTTCGATGGCCGCCGAGCTGAAGGCCGACGAGCAGGGTACTGCGCTGTGTGACAACAAGATCGACGGCTTCTTCTATGGCGTCGGCCATCCCTCCGCTGCGATCCAGGATCCGACTACGGCCTGCGGCGCTAAACTGATTCCGCTCACCGGCGCCGCAGTCGATGCACTGATCAAGGACCATTCGTACTATGCCAAGGCGACGATTCCCGGCGGCATGTATGCCAACAATCCCAACCCGACCGAGACCTATGGCGTGCTGGCAACGCTGATCACCTCGGCGAAGGTCAGCGACGACACCGTCTATGCGCTGGTGAAGGCGGTGTTCGACAATTTCGACGAGTTCAAGAAGCTGCACCCGGCCTTCGCCAATCTCGATCCGGCGAAGATGGTCAAGGACGGCCTCTCGGCGCCGCTGCATCCCGGCGCGGCGAAGTTCTACAAGGAGAAGGGCTGGATGTGAGGTTTGGTCGCGCGACCTTTCGTGGCGCTCTGACTATCCTCCCCCGCGTAGCGAAAGCGGAGCGGGGGAGGGGGACCGCCCGCAGGGCGGTGGAGGGGGCGCGTTTAGTCGGTGCTGCTCGCACAATTGACTCGGAGGTCGGGACTGCCCCCACCACCATGCTTCGCATGGTCCCCCTCCCCCGCAAGCGGGGGAGGATAGGCAAGCCGCCGCGCTCTTCAAGCACGACAATCCATCACGTCAGGGGGACGCGATGACCATGGACGTCACCACCGGGCAGGTCCCAGCGAGCGCGACGCGTGAAGCACTCGAGACCATGGTCGCCGAAGTCGACACCGGCGCCCGCAAGCCGACCGGGCTGGCGCGGACGCTGGTGTTCTCGATCTCGCTGGCCTGGGCCTTGTTCCAGCTCTGGTACGCGTCGCCGCTGCCGTACAAGCTCAACTTCGGCGTCATCAATGACGGGCACGCGCGGATCGTCCACCTGTGCTTCGCCTTCGTGCTGGCGTTCGCGACGTTTCCGGCGCTGAAGCGGTCACCGCGCAATCGCATCCCGCTTACCGACTGGCTCTTGATGATCCTCTCGGTCGTGGCCGCCGGCTACCTGCTCGTATTCTACACCGCGATTTCACTGCGGCCGGGATTGCCGACCACGACCGACACCGTCATCTCGGTGATCGGCGTGGTGCTGCTGGTTGAAGCGGCGCGGCGCGCCGTCGGCCCGGCGCTCGCCATCATCGCCGGCATCATGCTGATCTACGTTTTCGCCGGGCCGTCGCTGCCTGGCATCCTCGCCCACAAGGGCGCGTCGATCTCGCGCGTCGCCTCGCAGATGTGGCTGACGTCGGAAGGTATTTTTGGCGTCGCACTCGGCGTCTCGACCAACGTCGTCTTCTTCTTCGTGCTGTTCGGCAGCCTTCTGGAGAAGGCCGGCGCCGGTAATTATTTCATCCAGCTCGCGTTCTCGATGCTCGGAACGTTTCGCGGCGGGCCGGCCAAGGCCGGCGTGGTCGCATCGGGCATGACCGGCATGATCTCGGGCTCGTCGATCGCAAATACCGTGACGACAGGCACTTTCACGATTCCGCTGATGAAGCGGGTCGGCTATTCAGCGGTCAAGGCCGGCGCCATCGAATGCGCCGCCGGCGTCAACGGCCAGCTGATGCCGCCGGTCATGGGCGCTGCCGCATTCCTGATCGCCGAATATGTTGGCATCACGTATGCGGAGGTGATGAAGCACGCTTTTCTGCCGGCGTTCCTCACCTACGGTGCGCTGTTCTATATCGTCGATATCGAGGCGGCGAAGGCGAACCTGCGCGGGCTGCAGCGCTCCTCGACCGCGCCGATCCATCACACGTTGGCGCGCGCGCTGATGACGATCTGCGGCATCATCATCCTGAGCGGCGTTGTCTATTACGGCATCGGCTGGATCAAGCTGGTGTTCGGCGAGTGGGCGAGTTGGGTTCTCGGTGTCGCTTTGCTCGCGGTTTACCTGCTGCTGTTGCGGCACAAGGCAGGGCATCCCGATCTGCCGCACGACGACCTGTCGAAGGCGATCATCAAGGTCCCGGACTTCTACGAGACTGCCCGCACCGGGCTGCACTATCTGCTGCCGGTGATCGTGCTCATCTGGTGCCTGATGGTCGAGGAAATGTCGCCGGGCCTGTCGGCGTTCTGGGGCACCATGTTCCTGATCCTGATCATGGTGACGCAGCGGCCGCTGATCGCGGCGTTCCGCGGCGAGAGCGAGCTTGCCGCGCGTTTTGGCGACGGCGTCCGCGAATTGATCAGTGCGCTCGAAGGCGCATCGCGCAACATGACTTCGGTCGGCATTGCAACTGCGACCGCCGGCATCATCGTCGGCACGGTGTCGCTGACCGGTATCGGCCTCGTCATGACCGAGGTGGTCGAGACCGCGTCCGGCGGGAATCTCATCATCATGCTGATTTTGACGGCGCTGATCTGCCTGATCCTCGGCATCGGCATGCCGACCACGGCAAACTACGTCGTGGTGGCGACGCTGATGGCGCCGGTGCTGGTCGAGGTGGCGCAACAGAACGATCTCGCGGTGCCGCTCGTCGCCGTCCACCTGTTCGTATTCTATTTCGGCCTGATGGCCGACGTGCACCCGCCGGTCGGCCTTGCCGCCTACGCCGCGGCCGCGATCTCCGGCGCCGATCCGATCAAGACCGGCCTGCAGGGCTTTTGGTATGAGATCCGCACCGGCCTGTTGCCTTTCATTTTCATCTTCAACACCGAGCTGTTGATGATCGACATCGGCGGCGTCGGCAATTTCCTCGCCGTGGTGCTTTGCTCGATTGTCGCCATGGGATGTTTTGTAGCGGCAACGCAGCACTGGTTGCTGACGCGCAACCGCTGGTACGAAACCATCCTGCTGCTCCTGATCTGCTTCACGCTGTTTCGGCCGGCGTTCTGGCTCGACCAGTTGCAGGCGCCGTTCAACGCGCAGCCCGCGGCGGATTTATTGAAAGTTGCGGACGCGACGCCGTCGGGACAGACGCTGCGCTTCCGCGTCATGAGCCAGTCGCGCGCCGGCGACGATGTCGAGAAGTTGGTGCGTGTGACGCTGAGGGTCGGTAACACCGGCGCCGAGCGACTCAAAGGCACGGGCCTTACCCTGCAGACGACAGGCGACAAGGTGATGGTGCGCACCGTTGACTTCGGCAGTGAGGCGGCGAGGTATGGCCTTGCCGCCGGCGACGACGTCACCGCGGTGCTGACCGCGGCCGACCGGCCGAGCCGCTACTGGTTCGCGCTGCCCGGTTTCGCGCTGCTTGCGGCGCTTGTGTTCCTGCAGTTGCGGCGGCGCCGGGGGCTTTCAGCATCAGTCGTCCCCACGAAAGCGGGGACCCATACGCCGCAGCAAGTGTGAGACGATGTTGCGTTGCGATCGAGTTCAAGGCCGTAGGAAGGCCGTACAGCGGCCGGAGCGAGGGCTACGGGACACGACCCGACCCCGGCAATGGCGACGCCTCGATGCCAGCGCACAAAAGAAATGTTGTTTCGATAATCACCTAATGTGCAACCTCTACAGCATCACGACGAACCAAGCGGCCATCATCGCACTGTTCCGCGACCGCTAAAGCGATTTAGAGTAGAAGTCAAAAAGGCCGGAAGCGGTAAGCTCGCTGCGGATGTCCAGATTGTTTCGTGCCACTTGGCGCGCGTTCGGATGCATCAACATCTCCAGTTGGTCCGCAATCACCCCAATGTCGCTGTTTGATCGGGTAAACGCCGTTCCCAACATTGTCTTGTTGCCCTGCAGAGACCCCTGCTCGGCAAGCAAATTCAGGTTTTGATCGTGATACGCAAAGCCTAGAAAAACGATGCGTTCAGCGGCTGCGATCGCGCTTCTAAATTCGTTGTTTTCTACGGTCTCAGTGTAGGTTTTGATCCCGCTTTGACCGAGATGAAAGTAGTCCGCGCTATTCGTGCCGAACACCGCGCCAGCAGGAGACCCGTGGACTTGGTCGAGATCGCCAGCCTTCCCATAAGGATGATGAATGTCGGCCTTAGATACGAGGTGTTTCGCTTCTTGATCATCAATCTTGTAAAGACGCTGAAGCGCAAACGTAAAAAAATGCTCCAGACACCTGTCGTAGTTAAATACGATGAACGAGCATCCTTCGAAAAATTTCGCACAGTTGGCGTGAGATCGGCCCTTCGCAAGAAGGCGCGCTAATTTGATTAGCCAAGTATCGGAGCACGCCGCAAAATTGATGGTGGCCCCGGTTCCTAACGCGCGAGCAGAATTGGGGTCAAAAAACAGCTTAGACTTCGCTTCAGCTTCAAGAATACATTTTGCGATAGCGGCCTTGCCGTACAGGACAACATGTGCGTCATGCTGGTATATATCCAAAAAATCATCGATCGAATTGGCAAGAACGATAGCATCGCGGATCAGCCAGCCTGCTTGCTGATACTCTCCGATCTCCTGCGATCGACCCCCACTAGTCACATTGCGAAATAGGTCGATATCGCCAGAGATCGGTTGAAAACCGCGCTCAAACCTCACATCGAGCTTGGCACTAATAGCCTTGGCGAGATCGGTTCCGACTGGCAGGTTGAATTCCGCGCTCGCGCCTGCGCCTACTACAAAAACAGTTTTTCGCTTGAGCATTTGGTTCTCGCGCGCCGTTAGTCCAATCTAGTCCGGGCATCCTGTGCAAACTCTGCGATGGCATCTTGGCTAAACCTCAGCAGTTCATCATGCGAAACGCCCTCTCGGCGGGCGGTGAAAGCAACAAGTACCCCGAGTGCCTTGGCGGTCGCCGAAATCGCATCGTTCGGTATCGTTCGAAGTGTCGCTGTTTTCATAATCCGATTTACAAGTTCGCTGAACTGATCGCCTGAAAGTTCGGTCGCCTGCTCATTGTTGGTAGGTAACCCGAGCGCATTCTCGGCCTGCTCACGCGCCGCGTCACGCGCCGTGTCGAGTAGGTCTTCGAGCGATAGTGTTGGATGTCGGCCGATCATGGCCGCAATCTCCCGACCTAAAGCACTGCTGAGCGTGGTGACGGTTTCGGACTCACTCATACCGATCCCTGCTGAGCGTCGCAGTTCCTCCGCGCGTCGATTTATTTTCGCACCTTTGTCGAAGGCGTCAGGATTGATTGATCGAAATGGGTTTTCTGCAGGAGGCGGTGTATCGCCGCTGCGAGGTGTCCTTCGCCAGAATGCCATGATCGCCGCTCGCCCCGTGATGGCGCATGAACGCACATTTCTTGCAGAGCGTCGAGGTTGCGGGCCGTCACGAGGCAGGGGAGCCGGTTTGTAGACACCGAGCCAGGCGGTTGCCTGCTTCCCCCCCCCGGCGTTCGCGGGGACGACGAGAGCATGCGCAGGGCTGCCTTGCTCACGAATCCACAAACCGCCCGAATTCCTTCGCCACGGCGCGATAAACCTCGCGGCGGAACGGCACCACGAGATCGGCGACGCGATCGAGGCGTTCCCAGCGCCAGGCGTCGAACTCGGCCGGCTGGCCGTTGCGCTCCGACAACGGATCGACCTCGCTGTCGTCGCCGGTGAAGCGTACGGCGAACCATTTCTGGCGCTGGCCGCGGAATTTGGCGAGGCGGTGCTCAGGCCCCAGGTAATCGGGGAACTCGTAAGTCAGCCAGTCCGTCTCGGCGAGATAGGTTACGTTGCGAACGCCGGTCTCTTCCCACAACTCGCGAATCATCGCGGCACGTGGATCTTCATTCGGATCGATGCCGCCCTGCGGCATCTGCCATTCGAGGCCAGGCAGGATGATCTCAGGCCCATCGTCACGAAAGCGGTGGCCGATCAGCACGTGTCCTTGCGCGCTGAACAGCGCGATGCCGACATTCAGTCGATAGGGCTTTTCGGTTGGCAACGCTCAGGTCTCCCGCGCAGCGCTGTCGCACTGCTGATCGATCGACGATTTTATATCCCGCTGGCCGACCATAATCGGGTCTTTTTTAATGCCGAGAGTGCCGCGTTACCTTGCGACAACAGGGGGTTGACCTGACGGGCCTAAACCGATTGGGTGCCATCCTGCCGCGCGCGATGGCAACGAGGATCCCGAGCTTGCCTGAGCCGTCCGCCAAACGACGATTTCAACTCGTCCTCGTCAAGCCGTCGCATTATGGCGAAGATGGCTATGTGATCCGCTGGTGGCGCGCGATCATTCCGTCGAATTCGCTCGCGGCGGTCTACGGCGTGGCGCTCGATTGCATCGAGCGCAAGGTGCTGGGCCCGGACATCGACATCGATATCGAAGCGATCGACGAGTTCAGTCGCCGCATCGAGATTTCGAAACTGGTGGAGCGGTTTCGCGCGCATGGCAATTTCGGATTGGTGGCGCTGTGCGGTGTGCAATCGAACCAGTATCCCCGTGCGCTCGATCTGGCACGACCGCTGCGTGCTGCCGGCATTCCGGTTGCGATCGGTGGCTTTCATGTCTCGGGCTGCCTGTCGATGCTCGACGGCAAGGCCGTCGACCTCGATGCCTGTCGCGAGATGGGCGTGACGATGTTCGCTGGCGAGGTCGAGGGCCGGCTCGATATGCTGTTGCAGGACGCGGCTGGAGGCCGGCTGCAGCCGCTCTACAATTTCATGAAAGACCTGCCCGGCATCGAGGGGACGCCGGTGCCGTTCCTTCCGCTCGCCAATATCCGCCGTACGCTGGGCTTGAGCTCCAGCTTCGATGCAGGGCGAGGCTGTCCGTACCAGTGCTCGTTCTGCACGATCATCAACGTCCAGGGCCGCAAGTCGCGCTATCGCTCGCCCGATGACGTTGAAGCGCTGGTGCGCGTCAACTGGGCGCAGGGCGTCTGCAAATATTTCATCACCGACGACAATTTTGCCCGCAACAAGGATTGGGAGGTCATTCTCGACCGGCTGATCAAGCTGCGCGAGGTCGATGGCATTCCGCTCGGCCTGATGATCCAGGTCGATACGCTGTGTCACAAGCTGCCGAATTTCATCGAGAAGTCGAAGCGGGCCGGCGTCACGCGCGTGTTTATCGGGCTTGAGAATATCAACCCGGACAATCTGGCGACCGCCAAGAAGCGCCAGAACAAGATCACCGAATATCGCAAGATGCTGCTGGCGTGGAAGGCACAGGGCATTCTCACGCTCGCGGGCTACATCCTCGGTTTCCCCGCCGATACGCCGGCCTCGATCCGCCGCGATATCGAGATCATCCAGCGCGAGCTGCCGCTCGACATCATGGAGTTTTTTTGCCTGACGCCGTTGCCCGGCTCGGAGGATCACCAGACGCTCTGGCGCAAGGGCGTCGACATGGATCCCGATCTCAACAAATACGATCTCGAGAGCGTCTGTACCGACCATCCGAACATGACGCGCAAGGAGTGGGCTGCGATCTATCAGGAGGCGTGGGGTCTCTATTATTCCAAGGCGCACATGCGGACGCTGTTGCGGCGGACGGCCGCGACCAAGGGCCCGATGGCCAGCATGGTCAAGATGCTCCTGAACTTCTCGCTGACCGTCGGGCTCGAAGGGCTGCATCCGATCCAGAGCGGCGTTCTGCGGTTGCAGCATCCGTCAGAGCGGCGGCCGGGGTTGCCGTCCGAGTTCGCCTGGATCTTCTGGCCCCGCTTTGCCTGGAGCACGCTGCGCAAGACCGTTACCATCCTCGTCGCGCTGGCGGAGCTCACCACAGAGGCTGTCAAGGCCGCGCGCGATCCCAACCGGCAAAGCTACATGGATCAGGCGCTGACGCCGGTCAACGATGACGATGAAGCGACGCTCGACCTGATGACCAAGACCGGCGGAGCACTCGCCGCGGTCGCGCACATCAAGCGCGTCGACGAACTGACGCACGCGCGCGGCGCGGCTTGAAGGAAATGAAGTTAAGTCGAGTGGTCGCTCATTCTCCGCTCATTCCCGCGAAAGCGGAATCCAGCCAAGAAAAAGCAGAACTCCATACTGACGCATACGGTTTGGCTAAGACCGGGTTCCCGTGTCCCGCGGGACGAGCGGAGCGGAAATCATGACGGATATTGCGCTATCCCGCGCCCGGGCAGCGCATTTACACTCTCGTCCGGACCGCCTACACGTTTGATTGAACCTGGGGCAATCTGCACATTGAAAATGGCGTTTCGGGCCTACCGCTTCATTCCTGAAGTCGAGGCATTGCGCGGCATCGCCGCCGTGGCTGTCGTGTTTGAACACACCGTCGGCGGACAAGGCTTCCCCCTCGGCTTATTGCACACCATTTTCAACGGCCAGGGCGCGGTCATTCTTTTCTTCGTCATGAGCGGCTTTGCGCTGGCGACACAGATTGCCAACGAGCGTCCGGGCTGGGTTAGCTACGTCGGATTTGTGACCCGCCGACTGTTTCGGCTAATGCCGCTGGTTTGGGTCTCACTGTGCCTCGCCTACCTAGTGAAGGCCCTCGGACCGCAGCCGCTGCGCTATGATGAGATCGAAATCCCCGCGAATTTCCTTCTGCTTCGGTTCTGGCTGAATTCACCGCTCTGGAGTCTCTACGTCGAATTGTGGTGCAGTTTCGCTTTCCCTCTGCTGTTCTGGTCGTGGCGACGAACGGGAATCGGCGGCAAGGTCATCCTGTCTTGCGCGCTGCTTGTTCCGATGGTGGCGCTGCCATCGAGCCGCACGCCTTTCATGCCATTGGAGTGGTCGCGTTATCTGTTCTGCTTCTGCCTTGGTCTCGCAGCAGCGGAGTATCGCGGCTATCTCGCCAGAATCCCGAAGTGGCCAATCGCTCTTGCTGTCGTCGTGATCGCCGGGTCGATCTCACAGTGGACGAGTGACCCGGCGGCAATCTTGCTGGTGCAGGCGCTCAGTTATAGCGCTCTGCTTGCAACCATTCTTTGTGCGTCCGACGATGCAACACCAACATTTCTTACGCTTCGCCCACTCAAGCTCGCCGGGGTGATCTCGTTCAGCGTCTACCTCCTCCACTGGCCGTTGAGAGACGCTATCCTGCCGACCATCCGGCACAATTTTCCGCTCGATTATGTCGAGACTGCGCTGTTCTTTTCGGTACTGGTCGTCACAATGCTGGCTGCTTTTGTGACTTTCAAGGCCGTCGAAGCGCCCTGCAATCAACTCGGACGGACACTGGCGCGACGGCTTACCAACGTCTGCGACGGCGCAGCACTGAACGCTCGCTGACGAGCGCGGCGAAACGGCGTTGGTCAAACCTGCGCATCGGGCGAATAGCAGCAGAGCGCGGCGCCGGGAATCACAACGGACATTGCGCCGTCTGCGCCTCATACCAGGCGCGAGAACTCCTGCACCACGCGCTCATAGACCGGGCGCTTGAACGGTACGATCAGCTCCGTCAGATTCTTCATCGGCTCCCAGCGCCAGGCGATGAACTCCTGCTTGTGGCCGGCCGGGCTTGCGACGTTGATCTCGTCGTCCTTGCCGGTGAAGCGCATCGCGTACCATTTCTGCTTCTGCCCGCGATATCGGCCTTTCCAGGCGCGGCCGGCGATGGTGCGCGGAATGTCGTAGGTCAGCCAGTCACCAATCTCGGCGAGCTTTTCGACCGAGCGGACATTGGTTTCTTCCCTGAGCTCGCGCCGGGCGGCGGTCCAGGTGTCCTCGCCGGGGTCGACGCCGCCTTGTGGCATCTGCCAGACATGGGACGCGTCGATGTGCTCGGGTCCGTTGGCGCGCCTGCCGATGAACACCAGGCCGTCCCGGTTGATCAAGGTAATCCCGACGCACGGCCGATAGGGCAGCTCGTCGTATTGTGCCATTCTGTTTCTCAGCTCGTTGCGCAGGTTTGAGGCCGCATCAGCTTGATTTTGATTTGGTCATCGCGGTTGTCAACGGAACCAGCAGGATGCCACGGCCTTCCACCGCCTTCGCCCAGGCGTTCAGCCGCTCGATCGACAGTGGCAGAGCGGAGGCCACGCCGACCGCAAAGCCGCGCTGACGGGCGGTTGCCTCGAGCTGTGCCAGCGCGCGGTCGATTTCACCGGCATTCGGCACGACGTCGATGGTCGCGTCCGCCCTGGCGAACGGCACGGCCTGGGCCAGCGCCAGCTGGCCGGCGAGGCTGCGCGCCGCGGAGCCATCGTCGAAATAGGCCAGCCCACGTTTGGCGGCCTCGCGCATCACGGGCTGCATCGAGGCTTCATTGGGCATGAAACGTGCGCCCATGAAATTGCTCAGACCGACATAGCCCTGGAAGCGGCTGAGCAGCCAAAGCAGCCGATCCTGGTTTTGCTCCGGCGTCAGTGTGGTCAAAAGCGTCTGCGGCCCCGGGTCATTGTCGGGATAGTCGAACGGCTCGAGCGGAATTTGCAGCAGGATCTCGTGACCGAGGCTGCGCGCGCGTTCGACCAGTTTGCCGGGATCGGCACCGTACGGCGTGAACGCCAGTGTCACCGCGGGCGGCAGCTTCATGATCGCGTCGGTGGTCTTGGCGGCGCCGATGCCAAGCCCGGAGACAACAATGGCGATCGCCGGCATGGTCGCAGCCCTCGCGCGCAGCGTGTCATTGCCCGCGGCATAGACCTGCGACGGCCTCAAGCCGCCGGCGACGACCGGAACCATGCCATAGCGCGTCGATTTAAGCAGTTGCTGGTTGATGTTGGCCATGACCGGCGGCGCGGATGATTCCGACGCAGGCGCCGGAGTGTCAGCGTCGCTGGTCGGTACGGTGACGGCGTGCTGGGCACCGCTCGAGCCGTCGATGATGGTCACCGTCTTCTGTTCGGCTGCGGCGGGCGGTTTGGGCGCCATTGCCGGTAACACGACCGGCGCCATCGCGCCCGGCGCCATGTTTTCAGGACTCTTGTTGTCGGCGGTCTTGTTGTCGAAAGTCTTGGCCGCGTTGGGATCCAGCACGATCTTCGCCATCGGCTCGCCGCCGAGCGGATCGTCGTTGAAGATCGCGTAGCCGGCAAAAGTCAGCAGCACGAGACCGAGCAGGACGGCGAGCGCCTGCCGCAGGGTGAATGGCAGCCGATAGCTCAGCCATGCCGGCTTGCGCTTCAGGTGCTGCCCGAGCGGGGTCGAGAGATCGTCGGTCGCGTCTTCGGTCGTGGTTTGGGTCAAATCGTTCGGGCCCGCGAATTAATCGCCAAATCCTAGCACGCCGACGATTCTGGCTGGCCAGTACCCCCCGCCCAAAGAACTCCCAAAGCAAAAGGGGCGGCCTGTTGGCCGCCCCTTTGTCACGCGAATTCAGCAGCCTCAATTTGCCGCCTTGTCCTTATCCTTGTCGGTCTGGATCGAGGCCTTGTCGGTCGGCGCGGCGGCTGCGGCAGTTGCCGCCGGCGGCTTGATGCCGTGCAGGAAGTCGACCGCGACTTTGAGCGCCTTGTCGTCCTTGGCCTCGAGCGGGACATAGGACTGCGAACCGGTTTGCTCGTCGCCCTCGGCCTTCAAGTGGCCGCGCAGCGATGCCTCGCCCCGGGTATCGGTGCGGGCCTTGAGGTCGTCAGGCACGTCCTGCAGGACTTCGTAGTCCGGCACGATGCCCTTGGCCTGGATCGACTTGCCCGACGGCGTGTAGTAGCGGGCGGTAGTCAGCCGCAGCGCGCCGTTGTTCTGGCCGAGCGGGATGATGGTCTGCACCGAGCCCTTACCAAACGAGCGGGTGCCGATCATCGTGGCGCGGCCGTGATCCTGCAATGCGCCGGCGACGATTTCCGAGGCCGAGGCCGAGCCGCCGTTGATCAGCACGACAACCGGCTTGCCCTTGGTGAGGTCGCCCGGATGGGCGCTGCGGCGCTGCGTCTCTTCCGGATTGCGCCCGCGGGTCGAGACGATCTCGCCGCGCTCGAGGAAGGCGTCGGACACAGTCACTGCCTCTTCAAGCAGGCCGCCGGGGTTGTTGCGCAGGTCGATGATGAAGCCCTTCAGCTTGTCGCCCAGCGCATTCTGCTGGTTGGCGATTTCCTTCTTCAGGCCTTCGGTGGTCTGCTCGTTGAAGGTCGTGATGCGGATGTAGCCGATGTCGCCGCCTTCGGTGCGCGCCCGCACACTGCGAACATGGATGTTCTCGCGCGTCAGGGTGACGTCGATCGGCTTGTCCTGGCCCTTGCGGACGATCTTGAGCTTGATCTTGGTGTTGACCGGGCCGCGCATCTTCTCGACAGCCTGGTTCAGGGTGAGACCCTGCACCGGCTCGTCATCGAGATTGACGATCAGGTCGTTGGCCTGGATGCCGGCCTTCGAAGCCGGCGTTTCGTCGATCGGCGAGATCACCTTGACGAGGCCGTCTTCCATGGTGACCTCGATGCCGAGTCCGCCGAACTCGCCGCGGGTCTGCACGGTCATATCGCGGAAGCTCTTGGCGTCCATGTAGCTCGAGTGCGGATCGAGACCGGCGAGCATGCCCGAGATCGCCGACTCGACGAGCTTGCCGTCGTCCGGCTTCTCGACATAGTCGCTGCGGACGCGCTCGAAGACGTCGCCGAACAGGTTGAGCTGACGGTAGGTGTCGGATGCGGCGGCACGGGCGCTCGAGCCGATCAGCGTCACGCGCGGCTGCGTGACGAGTAACGTGCATGCCGCGCCGGCTGCAGCACTCAATAGAACCAGAGTCGTCTTGCGCATCATCCGCGAACCTTTTCGCCTTCACTTGTGGCCCACCACGGGCCGGGGTCGATGGGAGTCCCGTCTTTTCGAAACTCGATATAAAGAACCGGCTGGCTTGGAGCGGACGCCAGTATAGACGCGACTTGGGCTGTGGTCCCCATCGTCGCTACCGGTTCTCCTGTCAGCACGAACTGACCGATGTTGACCGAAATACGCTCCATCCCGGCGAGCAACACATGATACCCGCCGCCTGCATTCAGGATCAAGAGTTGTCCGTAGCTTCGGAACGGACCAGCGTAAACAACCCAGCCATCACACGGGGTTGTGACCTGCGCCCCGGCCCGGCTGACGATCGAAATGCCTCTTTCCACGCCACCGGCGCCATCGGAGCCGCCGAATCCACGAATCTTCACGCCATTGACTGGTAACCGTAACAGCCCTTTGGCCGACGAAAAGGCAATCGCAGGGCTGAGCCGTCCGGGATCTTTCAGAGCATTGAAATTAGGCTTTCCATTGGCGGGCGGAGGCGTTCCCTGAAGATTTGCCGAGGTCGCGGCTTTGGCCGCCGATTTCAGGTCGAGTTCCATTTTAGCGATGAGGTCCTTGAGGTCGCCGGCCTGCCTGGCCAGACCCTCCGCCCGTCGCCGTTCATTGTCGGCGTCCTGCTCCAGCGCACTCTGCTGGCGCTGCCGCTCCCCGACGAGTGCTGCGAGCCGCTGCTGGTCGGCGGCCAACTTGTCGCGGCTTGTCGCCATCTGGTCGCGCTCGTCGGCGATCTGCTTGCGCACCCTGACCATCTCGCCGAGCTCATCGACCAGGCGCTGCGCCCGCGCCCGCATCTCCGGGACCACGGCGCCGAGCAGAATTGCGGTGCGCAGCGAGCGCAGTGCGTCCTCAGGCCGCACCAGCAGCGCCGGCGGCGTCCGGCGTCCCGCGCGCTGCAAGGCGGCCAGCACTTCGGTGACCTCGGCGCGACGCGAGGCGAGCGACTGCCGGATTTGATCCTGCCGGCCATCGAGCGCGCGGATCCGTTCCTCGGCGTCGCCGATCTGGGTTTCGATGGCGCGGACCCGGCCGGCCGCGTCGATCAGCTGCTGGTTGAGCTTGGTGCGATCCTGACCGATCGCGGCGATCTCGGCCTTGAGCTTCTCCTGCGTTTCAAGCGCCCGCTGCTGCTGCTGGCGCATCGCGTCGAGTTCCTGCGCGCGCTGCTTGATGGCGTCGCCCGATTGCGGGGTTGCATCGGCGGCCGCTTGTGTTGTCGGCGGCGGGGCGGCTGGCTGCGATTGGGCGATGCCCGGCGTCGTACCAACGACGATGAATCCGACGACGCTCATGGCGGCGCCGATCGCCGATCGCGCCATGTATTCGTTTCGAGCGTGTCCGTGTCGAGTCGGTCGCAAATTCATCGTGCCAAATTCATCGTGCGAGTGTTTGGCCCGCGACCCGCTCAAGCGCGGTGATAGGGGTGGCCGGACAGAATCGTTGCGGCACGGTACAATTGTTCGAGCAACATGACACGAACCAGCTGATGCGGCCACGTCGCGGCGCCGAACGCCAAGGCGAGCGCGGCTCTGCGCCGCAATTCGGGCGAAAGTCCGTCGGCGCCGCCGATCAGGAACACGGCCACGGGTACTGCGGCATCGCGCCAGCGCCGGAACTCCGTTGAAAACGCAACACTATCAAGCGTCTTGCCGCGCTCATCGAGCGCCACCACGGTTGCCCTGTCGGGGATCAGCGCAGCGATGGCAGCCGCTTCCGCAGCCATCCGCGATGCGGCGTCTCTCGCCTTGCTCTCAGGAATTTCGTGGATCTCGAGGCCGCGCACACCGATGCGCCGGCCGAGATCGTCGAAGCGTTTGGCGTAGCGCTCGGCAAGCGCGCGTTCCGGGCCGTCCTTCAGGCGGCCGACCGCAATCACCATGAGGCGCATGGCCGCCGCCCGATCTGCCGCGTCGCGATCAGCTTGCGCGCGTCGACGCCCGTGCCGGCATCCACATCTTCTCGAGATTGTAGAAGGCGCGGACTTCGGGTCTGAACACGTGCACGATCACGTCGCCGGAATCGATCAGCACCCAGTCGCAGTTGGGCATGCCCTCGACATGGACGCCTTTAATTCCGGACTCGCTCAAACCCTTCACCACATTCTCCGCAATCGCGCCGACGTGCCGGTTGGCCCGGCCCGAGGTCACGATCATGTAGTCTGCGAGAGAGGATTTGCCGCGAAGGTCGATGGTGACCGTCTCTTCCGCCTTCATGTCGTCGAGGCGGTGGAGGATCGTGTTCAAGGTCTCGTCGGCATCAGGCCGATGCTGGGAGACCGCAACGGGTGCAGGTTTATCACTGACCCGGGACAATACAGACTTGGTCAGGGACCATTCCTTTCGCTGTATCGCGGACACCGAATCCCGTGTCCGCACCTATCCTAATCATTTGGGGTTAACAGTTTCAATGTTCCAGTGTGCGGCAAGCCGGCTCGGGACGAAAATTTCTGCTGTCGTTGTGACACTTTAGCGACTGCCGTCGGCGCGCAGCTGCGTCGACGACAACGGCAGTTTCAAACCGCGCAGGAACACCCAGGCCGGCGCCGCGCAATCGGCAAGTTTGCCGGCCTCCGCCTCGTCGAGCCGATAGCGCGCAAGGCGTTGGGCGGCGGTGGATGCGGCGGCACGCAGGCTGTCTGACGGGCGATCGATGATCGCCATCGGCAGCAGCGCGGAGATGGTCTGCCAGTCGCGCCAGCGGCTGAACTGGCTGAGATTGTCGGCGCCCATCAGCCAGACAAAGCGCGCGCGCGGAAAGCGTCGGCGCAAGTTTGCGATGGTATCGACGGTGTAGCGCGCGCGGAACTCGGCCTCGATGCCGGTGACGACGATGCGCGGATCCCGGGCGATTTGCTGCGCGGCACTTATGCGCGCGGCGAGGTCGGGCAGGGCGCTGACGTCCTTCAGCGGATTGCCGGGCGACACCAGCCACCACACGCGGTCGAGCTTCAGCCGCTTCAGCGCGAACAGGCTGATGGCGCGATGAGCCTCATGGGCCGGATTGAACGAGCCGCCGAGCAGGCCGATGCGCAGATGATCGGCATGGAGTGGGACCGGGTGCGGAACTGTGTTGGACGTCAAGGGCGCGTCTGGCCGGTGCCGTGGATGCGGTACTTGATGCTGGTCAGCTGCTCGGCGCCAACCGGGCCGCGGGCGTGGAACTTTCCGGTGGCAATGCCGATCTCGGCGCCAAAGCCGAACTCGCCGCCATCGGCGAACTGGGTGGATGCGTTGTGCAGCACGATCGCTGAATCAACCTCATTGAGGAAGCGCTTTGCGTGATCTGCATCATCGGTGACGATGGTGTCGGTGTGATGCGAGCCGTGCTTCTCGATATGCGCAATCGCGCCGTCGAGGCCGTCGACCACCTTCACCGCGATGATGGAGTCGAGATACTCGGTGTCCCAATCCTCGTCGGCCGCGCGCTTGACGCGTGGATCGACGGCCTGCGTCGCGGCATCGCCGCGCACCTCGCAGCCGGCGTCGATCAGCGTCTGCACCAGCAGCTTCAGTTGTGCCTGCGCCGCTCGGTCAACCAGCAGCGTCTCGGCCGCGCCGCAAACGCCGGTGCGCCGCATCTTCGCATTGACCACAATGCTCTTCGCCATCTCCGCGTTGGCCGCGCCGTCGACATAGACGTGGCACAGACCTTCGAGATGCGCGAATACCGGCACGCGCGCTTCGCTCTGCACCCGTGCCACGAGGCTTTTGCCGCCGCGCGGTACGATGACGTCGATGTTGCCATCGACGCCGGCAAGCATCAGCCCGACCGCGGCGCGGTCGCGTGTCGGCACCAGCGTGATTGCGGCTTCCGGCAGGTTGGCTTCGCGCAAGCCGCGCACCAGCGCGGCATGGATGGCACGGCAGGAGCGAAAGCTCTCCGAGCCGCCGCGCAGGATCACGGCATTGCCGGCCTTCAAACACAGCGAGCCGGCATCCGCCGTGACGTTCGGGCGGCTCTCGAAGATCACGCCGACCACGCCGAGCGGCACGCGCACGCGCTCGATCGTCATGCCGTTCGGCCGCGTCCAGCGCTCGGTGACGGCGCCGACCGGATCTGGAATGTCGCGGATGATCTCGAGGCCTTCGGCCATCGCCTCGACGCGCTTCGCATTCAGCGACAGGCGATCAAGGAACGCGGCATTGGCGCCGCCCGCCTTGGCCTCGGCGACGTCCTCGGCGTTGGCGGCAAGGATCGCAGCCGAGTCGGCACGGATCGCGCGGGCCATGGCATCGAGCGCGCGGTTCTTCTGTTCGGTGGAACTCAGCGCAAGTGTGCGCGCCGCGGCTCTCGCCGCCCTGGCGAGGTCGCCCATCAGCGCGCCGAGGTCGGCGCTGCCATCAATCGCTTTCAGCGGTGCGGTCATGCTCATGGTCTCTAACCACAGGATTTAGCATCGAAATTCCGCAGGCGCGAGCCCTCGGCACGGCAAATTCGGCAGGTCAGGTCGGCCATTGGCCGACCTCGGAGCTGCGGCCCGCGGCTACGCGCCCCAAACCTTCGCCTCGGTCCAGCCGAGTTCGGCGAATTCGGCCGCGCGCAGCGGCGCTTCCGCGATCGAGAAAAACTCGTCGAGTTGCGGCGGCTTGACGCTGGTGCCGCTCAGCATCGCATGGGCCTGGCCGCGGTGGTGGAGGTCGTGCTGGAACAGGTGCAGCAGCAGCCGGTCGCAGCGCTCCTCCTGAACCCGCGTGCCGCGATGGACACGGATGATCTTGTCGAGGTCCTCTTCCTGCAAACCATCGCAGAAGGCGATCAACCGCTGGTCCACAGCGGCTTGGGCTGTCCTCAACTCGGCCACATCAGCGCAAGGTTGCTCGTTGGCCCAGGCCGCCGGACCCAGCGTGCCGCCTTCAAGCGCGTCGACATAGAAATGGTCGATGACCAGGATGTGGTTGAGCGTGGCCTTGATCGAGGGGAAGAAGCTCGTGCCCTTCGCTTCGAACTCGGCTTGCGAGAGGTTTGCGCAAGCCGACAGCAGGCGGTGATTGGCCCAGGCGTTGTTGTAGGCCATGGCGCGCATGCTCTGGAGATGAGAGGCCGGCATGTCGCTCTCCTTTTTCTCTCCCTCCCCCCTTGTGGGGGAGGGTTGGGGAGGGGGGTCCATCGTGGGACTTCCGCCTCGCGACTCGCAACCACCCCCACCCCTAACCCCTCCCCACAAGGGGGAGGGGAACGCGTGCATCATCGACGATCAACTCTCCGCGTGGCCGATCACGAGATCGTCGCGATGAACCATTTCTGAGCGCCCGGCAATACCGAGAATGCTCTTGATGTCGGAGATCGAGCGGCCCTTGATCTTCTCGGCGTCGTCGGCGTCGTAGGCGACCAGTCCGCGTCCGATCTCGTGGGTGTCGGGCCCGCGGATCACGACGGCATCGCCGCGCGCGAACTGGCCGTCGACCTTGATCACGCCGGCGGCGAGCAGGCTCTTGCCCGAGCGCAGCGCGCGCACCGCACCGGCATCGATCGTGATGGTGCCGCGCGGCTCCAGCGTGCCGGCGATCCAGCGTTTTCGCGCAGTCACGGGGTCCGCCGGAGTCAGGAACCAGGTGCAGCGTCCGCCGTCGGCGATCGCCTTCAGCGGATGCTCGATTTTGCCGGACGCGATCACCATATGGGTGCCGGCGGTGGTCGCGATCTTGGCCGCCTCGATCTTGGTTTGCATGCCGCCGCGCGACAGCTCGGTCTCCGCGGCGCCCGCCATCGCCTCGATTTCGGGCGTCACCGCCGCGACGACAGGAATATGCTTGGCATTCCTGTTCTTGAGGGGCGGCGCGTCGTAAAGCCCGTCGATGTCGGACAGCAGCACCAAGAGGTCGGCGCTGGTCATAGTGGCGACGCGCGCGCCAAGGCGGTCGTTGTCGCCGTAGCGAATTTCGTTGGTCGCGACCGTATCGTTCTCATTGATCACGGGAATGACGCGCCAAGACAGCAGCCGCGAGATCGTCGAGCGCGCATTGAGATAACGCCGACGCTCCTCGGTGTCCTGAAGTGTCACGAGAATCTGCCCGGTGCCGATCTTGTGCTGACCCAAAACCTCCGACCAGATGCGAGCCAGCGCGATCTGGCCGACCGCGGCGGCGCCCTGGCTGTCTTCGAGTTTCAGTCCGCCGCGCGGCAGATTTAGCGTGGCGCGGCCGAGCGCGATCGCGCCGGACGACACGATCAGGATATCGCGGCCGCCGCGATGCAGCTCGGCGATATCGTTGGCGAGCGCTTCGAGCCACGCCTTCTTCACCGCACCGGCGCCCTGGTCGATCAGGAGCGACGAGCCGACCTTGACGACGATGCGGCGGAAATCCTTGAGCTTTGGCGTGGACATATTGCGCTTTTGTTAGCGGACCGCGGCGCCAATCCAGCTCCGGTCGTCCCCGCGAAAGCGGGGACCCATAATCCCTGCGTTAGTTGGCTTGCTCCGATCCAGTCAAGCGGCCACTTCCATCCGCCTCAGTTTTGCTGCGGCTTATGGGTCCCCTCAGGCCAAACAATCGTTTGGCCGACTTCGCGGGGACGACCGAGGAAGCTAGCCCAGCACTTCCTTATTGACGACATTGTCCTTGATCGGATCGCCGTCGAACGCGCTGAGAATGTTCTTTGCGGTCTGCAGGCCCATGCGATCCATCGCCTCGCGGGTGACGCCGGCAAGATGCGGCGCGGTGATCACGTTCTTGAGCTTGAGCAGCGGATTGTCGTCCTGTGGCGGCTCGAACTCGAACACGTCGAGACCGGCGCCGGCAAGCTTGCCCGACGTCAGCGCGGCGTGCAGCGCTTTCTCGTCGACGATGCCGCCGCGCGCGGTGTTGATCAGGAATGCGGTCGGCTTCAACAGTGCGAGGCGGCGCGCGTCGAACAGGTTGATGGTTTGCGGTGACTTCGGGCAGTGGATGCTGACGAAGTCGGCGCGCGGCAGCGCCGCGTCGAGGTCGGTGAGCGGCTCGGCACCGGCGTTCGAAATTTCCGGCGCCGGCTTGAACGGGTCATAGACCAAAACATTCATCTCCATCGCAAGGCAGCGGCGCACGGTGCGCGAGCCGATCCGGCCGAAGCCGACGACGACAACGGTCTTGCCGAGCAGATCGCTTGGGATCGCACCGAGCCGCTGGCGCCAGCGGTTCTCCTTCACGAGGGAATCCAGTTCGGCGGCGCGCTTGGCCAGCGCCAGCATCATGAACAGGGCAGCTTCCGCAACCGACGGCGAATTGGCGATGCCGGTCGTCATCAGCGGAACCTTGCGCTTGTTCAGCGCGGGGATGTCGACCGCGTCGAAGCCGACGCCGATCCGGGTCACCACCCGCATGTCGCCGGACGAGTTCAGTTCATCCTCGCCGAACCGGGTGCCGCCGAGCGCCACCGCGTGCACCGGCGCGTGCTGCTTGAGCAACGCGTTGAAATCGCTCTGGCTGATTGCATTCGGGAACGTGATGGCCTCGATGTCGCTGCGTTCTTTCAACAGCGCCATGCCGGGCGGTGCAAACAATTCCGTGAGCAGCACCTTCTTCTTATTGGTCGCCAACCTGTCAGCCATCGCGTTTCCCCGTTTGGTTTTTAAGGGCTTGCGCATGTCCCGGAAAAGTGGAGCCCGGTTTTCCGAAAAGGACATGCGCACTCGAAAAGACGCTATTCGCGTAGCGCAGTTGTACCGGACCATCAATATGCGGCGCGACACCAAAGTCGCCTTGCCGAAGGCTTTTGGGGCGGGCAAGCTCGCGTCGAAACTCCGCGTCAGCCCGACAGAAGAGGACACGCCGAAATGACCCAGCCCCATCCGTCCGTTGCTCCCTTGCCGGCCTCCGTGCTGGAGGCGCTGGCCAAATACGACACCCCGACAATCTGCAACGCGATGGAGGTGGTCGCCCCGGAACGGCGCATGATCGGCTTCACGGTCAAACCGCTGGTCTGTCCGTTCCCCGATCTGCCGCCGATCGTCGGCTATGCCCGCACCGCAACCATGCGCTCGACGTCGCAGTCCCCGCTGGGAGCTGCGGCGGCGCGCGAGCATCGCGCGGCGTATTACGAATATGTCGGCACCGGGCCCGGGCCGCGCATCAGCGTGATCCAGGACCTCGACGGCGCCAACGTCGGCACCGGGGCGTTCTGGGGCGAGGTCAATAGCACCGTGCACAAGGCGCTCGGCTGTCTCGGCGTCGTCACCGACGGCTCGATCCGCGATATTCCGCAGTGGGCGCCCGGCTTTCAGGCGCTGGCCGGCTCGATCGGTCCCTCGCACGCGCACGTGCATGCGACAAGCTTTGGCGATCCCGTCACGGTCGCCGGCATGACCGTGCGCTCGGGCGACCTCATCCATGCCGATCAACACGGTGCGATCGTGATCCCGTTCGAGGTGGCGGCAAAGCTGCCGGAGGCTGCCGAACTGCTCGGCCGCCGCGAAGCGGTCATCCTCGAGATCGCGCGCTCGAAGGAATTCACCATCGAGAAGCTCAAGGCGGCGATGGCGAAGTCGGCGGAGATTCACTGACGCGAGGGTTCTTCATTTTAGTGCATGATCTTTTCGGAAAACCGGAATCCGCTTTTCCGGATCATGCACTCACAATGCGCTCGCGGCGATGTTGATCATCAGCGCGAGCAGCGCGGTGTTGAAGCCGAACGAGATGATGCCGTGCGCCGTCACCGTGCGGCGCACCACTTTGTCCGTGACTGCGACGTCGGAAACCTGCGCGGTCATGCCGATGACGAACGAGAAATAGACAAAGTCCCAGTAGTCGGGCTTGTCGTCGTTCGGGAAAATCATGCCGCCGGCCAGGCCACCGTGATAATATTCGTGGGCATAATGCAGCGCGAAGATGGTGTGTACGGCGACCCACGACAGCGCGATGGTCGCGGTCACAAAGATCAGCACGGGCGGATTGCCGTGCGCGCCGGACAGCTCGGCGACGATCGCGGCAAGGCTCGCGAAGGCCGCCGCCGCAGTGATGATCAGGATCGAGAACCGTCCTTCATCCTGCACCACGGCGTTGCGTTTGACGTGGCTCATGTCGGTCTGCCACATCATTGTGTAGGCGAGGACTAAAAACAGCGCGATCGTGATGTCCCATGCGACGAGCAGCCGCGTCACGACCATCCACGACTGCGGCAGCAGGAAGAACGATATAAGTCCAACCAGGGCCGAGCCGGTCAGGCGCCGCCGCGCTCGCATGAAGCGGAGGATGCGCGGAGGACGCTTCGCAGGTGTCGTTCCGGTGGGCTGTTTGCTCATGGCAGCCTTGCCGAGACTTCGAAGTTTGACCCGTCACCCTGAGGTGGTCGCGCCCTGAGGAATTGAACGCGCGCGTTGTCTTGCTTTGGCGCGGCGCGGCCCTCGAAGGGCGACGGCCCGGGCCGTGCATCCTTCGAGGCTCGCTGCGCTCGCACCTCAGGATGACGGAAGAGAGGTTGCGTGCGCACCCGATTCTAATTCTTCCGCTCGGCGACGAAGCGCGCGGTGGCGCGCAGCACATCGGCCTTCGCGCCGAACGGCTTCAGCGCGCTGTCAGCCTGCGCCAGCAGCGTGTCGATGCGCTTGCGCGCGCCATCGACTCCGAGCAGCGTGATGAACGTGGTCTTGCCGAGCGCCGAGTCCTGGCCCGCCGGCTTGCCGAGCGTCGCCGCGTCGCCTTCGAGGTCGAGCAGGTCGTCGGCGATCTGGAAGGCTTCGCCGAGCGCGCGGCCGTAGGCGTCGAGCGCCTTGTAGCCGTCCGCCGACTGGCCCATCAGCGCGCCGGCGATGCAGCCGAACCAGAGCAGCGCGCCGGTCTTCATCTGCTGCAGCGTCGCAACATCAGGGGGCGTCCTGTCGCCGAAGCGGCCTTCGCCGGCGAGATCGAGCATCTGGCCGCCGGCCATGCCGCCGATGCCGGCGGCGCGCGCCAGCGCTCGCGTCAGCTTCAGCCGCACGGTGGCGTCGCGATGGATCTCGTCGCGGGTGATGATATCGAACGCGATGGTGAGCAGCGCGTCGCCGGCAAGGATCGCGGTTGCGTCATCAAACGCCTTGTGCGCGGTCGGCCGGCCGCGGCGCAGGTCAGAATTGTCCATCGACGGCAGGTCGTCATGGATCAGCGAGTAGCAGTGGATGCATTCGAGCGCAGCTCCTGCGAGCAACGCGGCATCGCGCGGCACGTTGAAGATCGCCGCGCTCTCGGCCACGAGGAACGGTCGCAGCCTTTTGCCGCCGTTCAGGCTGCCATAGCGCATGGCGTCGAGCAGGCGCTTCGGACGCAGGATTTCATTCTCGAGCGGCGCTTCGCCAAGAAGTTTGGCCATCAGCGCTTCGGTCGCGGCGGCGTTGGCGTCCAGGCGGGTCGCCAGCGCTTGCGGGGTGATTGACGTCATGGGTTCCTGTAACAAGAGGTCATAAGATGGGCGACAATTGACCAAGACCGGAACCACGTCAATTCCGCCCCTGGCCGGTCTTTTTCCGCTGGTTAAGCCGCGCCGGATGCCGCAGTTACGATATTCACCATGCCGATCGGGCGAAAAGTGTGACCTGATGCCTGGACGCTTCCGTTAGCACCATGTGGCGGCTCCTCCGCGCGATCATCGTGATCGTCCTGCTCGTTCTGGCCCTGCCTTATGTGCTCGTGCCGCTCTACCGCACGGGCCACCCGGCCTCGACCTTGATGCTGGCGCGCTGGGCCACGGGCCGCACCGTGGTGCGCGACTGGATCGATCTGAAATCAATCTCGCCATTCCTGCCGCTGACCGTGATGGGCTCGGAGGATTCGCGCTTCTGCAGCCATCGCGGCATAGACTGGGACGCCTTGCAGGACGCGATCGATGACGCTGAGGACGGTGAGGCCGCGCGCGGCGGCTCGACCATCACCCAGCAGACCGCAAAGAACCTGTTTCTCTGGCCGGGCCGCAGCCTCGTGCGCAAGGCGCTGGAGGCGCCGCTGGCGCTATGGATCGATTTCGTGCTGCCGAAGGAGCGCGTGCTCGAAATCTACCTCAACATCGCGGAATGGGGCCCGAACGGCCGCTTCGGCGCCGAGGCCGGCGCGCAATTTGCATTCGGCCACTCGGCGACTTCATTGTCGCCACACGAAGCAGCGCTGATGGCGGCGATCCTGCCCAATCCGGTCGCCCGCAGCGCCCGCCTTCCGGGGCCGGGAGTGCGCCGGATCGCGGGCAAATATGTGGTCCGGGCCCGTCAGGTGCAGGCCGGTTGCCTGCACTGGGTGTCGCGGTGAGGTAGGTGTCCGCCGTGACGGGAAAAAGACTGGCGATTCGGGCCGATTTCCGGCCTAGCCATTGGAAAATCCTTGCTCTATAAGCCCGCCACAATCCACCCCTTTGATCTCAGTGCAGCATCAAGCGGTTGTGCCGCTCTCAAGGATGATTTTGCCATGGCTGTTCCCCGCCGAAAAACCTCGCCGTCACGACGCGGCATGCGCCGTTCCGCCGACGCGCTGAAGAAGCCGACCTATGTCGAGGACAAGGATTCCGGCGAATTGCGCCGGCCGCACCACCTCGATCTCAAGACCGGCATGTACAAGGGCCGTCAGGTTCTGAAGAAGAAAGAGTCGTAAGGCGCGCGCAATCGCCGCGACTTTTTTCGTCAAGATGGGTTGAGCGCACGCGAAACCCATCAAACATATGCTCGCCGTGACCCCGATGGGTTTCGCTTCGCTCTACCCATCCTACGGGATTCGAAAATCCAGAAGGTCGCTGCCATGTCGATGTTCGGATTCCCGCTGCTGCTGATTCCGCTCGCGGTCGTCAACATCATCGCCTTCCTGATGCCGGGCGTATCGCTCAGCGCGCCGATGTACACGGTGCCGCTGACGTCAGGCGTGGGCTGGACCATCACGTTCTCCGACGCACTCCTCGCGTTCGGCATGCTGCTGTTGTTCTTCGAAGCCGCCAAGACGGTGCGACCGAACGGCAAATATCTCACCGATCATCTGTTGTCGTTCCTGGTGTTTGGCGGCGCGACCGCTGAGTTCGTCATGCTGCCGCAGTTCGGCAACTCGACGTTTTTCCTGCTGACGGTGCTGGCGTTCGTCGACTTCGTCAGCGGCATTACGCTTCACGTGCGGCTGCGCCGCCTGCTCGGTGTGCGCACACGCGCTGCTGTCGCGCCGCAACGCCCCGAGCCGGCGATCTCGCCCGCACCTGCTCCGGCGCCTGCACCTGCCCCGGTGCCTGCACCCGACGCTCGCCAGGACCCCGTGCTGGAGCTCGATCATCCGCTGGAGACCCGCCCCGCGCATGATGAGCCGGCGTCATCGGACGCGCCAAAGTCGGCGGACGAACACCGGGAAGAGCAGCGGGGCTAGAGCAAAGTTCGGTTGGATCGAACCACGTCTCTATTTGTCATGGCCGGGCTCCGTCCCGGCCATCTCGCTTAGAAGGGCACTGCGTCCCTGATCGGGGTCACTGGCACAAGGCCGGTGACGACAGCAATGAACTCTTCACACCGTCCGCGACGTGGTTGTGCCCGCCGGAGCCGTCCTCCGCTCACGCGTTACGGTCCCGCGATAGCTCGCCAGCGCATCTTCCGGCGACGCCCGGCGAAGTCCGCGGGCCTGCGGCGCGTTGGCGGCTGTGGCAATCAGCTGGGCGACAAACGAGGCGTCGGCGCGGAACGAGAACGGCAAACCGCTCGCCTGCGGCTGCGCAGGCGGCGCGATCGTAACCAATGCGCGGCTGTCGGGCTGCGATTCAAGGCCCACGTCCTCGAACTCTGCCTCGATGATGTCGTCTGGCGTCATTTGCCGTCTCTTGCTTGGCGCGTCCTGGCGCTGTGTCAATTCGGGACAAAACCGCTATCCTGAACTGAACATCGCAAGTGCCGTGCCGCCGCCCGGCAGTTCCGGGCGGAACTCCTCCGGAGGGCATTTTCCGAAGTGTTCAGAAACCCTTGCTAAAGTTTCGGAGCGGCGTTGGCGGGAATCAGCCAAACTGCCGCCGTGCACCCGCGTCCCAGAATGAGGCTGATGTGACCCCGACTGACCGCCTGCACGCAGATCGTTTCCTGGCGCCGCTGGAGCTCGCGACGTTCGAGTGGGATCTGGCCACCGACGCCATGGTCTGGGGTGCAGCCACAGCAGACCTGCTGCAGGGACTGCCGGCCAATGCGCTGCAGAGCGGGGCTGCGCTCGCCAGACTGATGGAGCCTACCCAGACGATCCGCGCCGACGCAATCATCGAAGCGGCCGGGCAGAGGTCCTACCAGGTCGAATACGGCCTGCGCGCCAAGGCCTCCGACCCGCTGGTCTGGATCGAAGAGAGCGGCCGCGTCATCCTCAACGGCGATGGCAAGCCGGTCCGCATCGAGGGTGTCGTTCGCATCGTGAACGAGCGCCACGTCCGTGACGAGCAGCTGCAAAAACTGTCGCATCAGGATCCGCTGACCGGCGAGCTCAATCGCACGCGATTGATCGCGGCATTGGCCGCGGCGCTGGAAGAAGCCTCGCGCTTCCGCTTGTCGTTTGCCTTCATCATTCTCGGCATCGACCATTTTGCCCAGCTGAACGATAGCTTCGGCTTCGACATCGCAGACGCCGTGATCCAGGAGGTCGCGAAACGCGTACGCGCGCGGCTGCGTGGCGGCGACGTGCTCGGTCGATTCTCCGGCAACAAGCTCGGCATCATCGTCAAGAACTGCTCGGCCGACGATCTCAACACCGCAGCCGAACGCTTCCTGCTCGGCGTGCGCGAAGAGGTCGTTACCACCGCATCAGGTCCGGTCTCGATAACCGCCTCGATCGGCGCAGTCAGCGCGCCGCGCCACGCCCGCACCACCGATGACGCGATCAATCGCGCGCAAGAGGCGCTCGACGCCGCAAAAGCGCGCCGCCGTGGCTCGTTCGTCGCCTGGGAACCGAGCGTCGAGCGCGAGACCCAGCGCAGAGTCAACATTCGCGTTACCGACGAGATCGTCACCGCGCTGAACGACCGCCGCGTGGTGGTCGCGTTCGAGCCGGTCGTTGCGACCGGGACGCGGCAGCCGGCGTTCTATGAATCGCTGGTACGGATGCGGGTCGCGGGCTCGTCCATCCTGGCGCCCGATATCGTGCCGGTGGCCGAGAAGCTCGGCCTCATTCGCCTGGTCGATCACCGCGTTCTGGAACTCGTGCTGGACGAACTGATCAGGTCGTCGCAGGTGAAGCTCAGCCTCAACATCTCGGCCAATACCACGACCGATCCTGAGTGGTGGGCGACGATGGACGCGGCGATGCACGGCTATCCCGGGCTCGGCGAGCGGCTGATCGTCGAGATCACCGAAACCGCGGCGATCCAGGATCTCGATGACGTTCGTGGCTTTGTCTCGCGCTTGAAGAGCCACGGCTGTCGCATCGCGATCGACGATTTCGGTGCCGGCTACACCTCGTTCCGCAACCTGCGCAAGCTCGGCGTCGATATCATCAAGATCGACGGCGCCTTCGTACAGAACGTCACGCACTCGGCCGACGACCGCGCCTTCGTGCAGACCATGATCGACCTCGCCCGCCGCCTCAATCTCGAGACGGTCGCCGAATGGGTGCAGGACGAGGAAGCAGCGTCCCTGCTGCGGGAGTGGGGCAGCGACTTCATCCAGGGCCGCTACATCGGGCTCGCCTCCGAAGAGCGGCCGTGGGCGACGGTCGAGGCGAAGGCGGTCGGGTAAGGCGCCCGAGAGCGCGACCGCGCCGTCCTTACCTTGTCATTGCGAGCGACATCCACACGGCTGTCATGCCCCGCTTCAAGCGGGGCATCCAGTAATCCGTGTCGCTCATTGCTCAGACAACATGCGACACGGATTACTGGATCGCCCGGTCAAGCCGGGCGATGACAAGTCGAGAGGGCGTCAACGACGTTTTCGAACCCATTCTTCGCGCGACGACACCAAGGAGAAACCTTGGGGAAATTCTTGCAATGTCGCGCCGCCTGCCTGTTCTTCTCGTCTTGACCAGCATTGCAGCGCTCGGCGCCACCGTGCCGTCGCGCGCAGCCGATCAATTCTATCTCGGCGACTGGAAAATCGACTCCGCGGTGGAGGCGCCGTGGGCCAGGCCGAAGATCAGCGCGTCCGAAAAGAACAGCCTGATGGGCAAGACGGTGATGGTCAAAGCCAGGGAGATCGCGGGCCCGCAGCCGTTCGCCTGCAAGGGCGCCACATACAGGGTCACCGATTATTCCGCCGACATGCTGTTCCAGGGCGCATTCGAGGAAATGCGCGACATCAACAAGTCGGCCGATCCGCACAAGCTCGCGGAGTCCTTGGGGTTCTCCGGGACAACCTTCCAGACGCTCGAGACCGGTTGCGAGATTGACTGGCACTTCGTCAATCCGACCACGGCCAAGATCGGCCTGAACAACTTTGTCTATACGCTGAAAAAGCAATAGCCCCCCGGTCAGTCCGCTGTTGGCCCATCAAGCCGCAGCGAACGCCGGCTGGCCTTACGGCTTGCCTGCAAGATAGACTTCACCAAGCAGCGACGAGTTCGACCACGGCACCTGCTTGCCCTTGGTCGAGGCGACCACCTCGGCGCGGACGCGGGTCAGCATCTGCTGCACCTCGAGGCCTGGTGTGCTGATGTGCCGGGCGAGCGCGAGCGAGAACGGCGAATCGGCGCCCTCGCCGTCGAGCGCCACGTCGCCGGGCGCAGTCGCGAACGCCAGCAGCGTGCCGGCGCCCGATGTGGCACCTTTGCCGAGGCTCGAGGGCGAGGCGAGCCCGGTCGGCACCGTGATCGATCGGCTTGGGTTTGCCGGTTGCATAGCTTTCTTCGCCAGCGGGTTGTCGCGGCAGGCGTCGAGGATGACGATGTTTGCGCGAATACCGTCGTCGAGCCCGGCAAGGATCGTAGAGACCTCGGTCATCTCGCTGGTGAGGTCGCTCGTGCCGTCGAACTTGACGTCGACCGGCAACAGGTAGTTCTGGCCGTCGATCTGCACGCCGTGGCCCGCATAGTACAGCACGGCGGTGTTGGCCGTCGCCGCGGCGCGCAGGAAATCGGAGATCAGCTTGGTCATTGTCGCGCGATCGAGATCGACGCCGTGAGAAACCTCAAATCCCATGCCGCGCAGGTCGCTCGCGATCAGACGCGCGTCGTTGGCGGGATTGGTCAGCTGCGGCGCGTTCTGGTAGGCGCCGTTGCCGATCACGAGCGCAATGCGGCGGCCGAGCGGTTGCGGCGGTGCAGGCGACGTTCCGGAGGCGGGTGGCGAGGGAGTCTTGTTGTACAGCGGGCCCGCCGGCATCGTCGCGGCATCGCCGAATGCGACCAGCCGCGCCCGCGCGGTGTCCTGCTCGCGGCGGAACAATTCGACGATCGCACCTTGCGTGCCGGTTACGCCGACCGTGGTCGGCAGGTCGACCGCGGTCTTGAAGGCGGCCCGCGCCTGGTCGATCCGGCCCTGTGCCTCGAACACCAGACCTTCGGACACATAGGAGCGCGCGGCGCGCGGGGCGATTTTGATCGCCTCCTGATAGTCGGCGAGCGCACGCGCGAGGTCGCCGCGCTTCCGCCAGACGTCGCCGCGGCC
Organism: uncultured Alphaproteobacteria bacterium; assembly: GCA_963763485.1. Lineage (GTDB taxonomy): Bacteria > Pseudomonadota > Alphaproteobacteria > Rhizobiales > Xanthobacteraceae > CAWCKS01. Next base: position 1,154,834 of record CAVXOW010000008.1, read on the forward strand.
GGTGAAGCCAGCCCAGTAGAGAGGATCGAAGCGAATCGCCTGGCCGAAGTCGGTCAGCGCCCGGTCGAGGTCGCCCTTCTGGAAGTAGATGATGCCGCGATTGCTGTAGCTCACCGCGTGGCTGGGATTGAGCTGGAGCGCCTGGTTGCAATCAACAAGCGCATTGTCGAGGTCGCCCTTGGCGGTCAGGACCCAGCACCGGTTGTTGTAACCGGCGGGGTCCTGCGGAATGAGCTTGATGACGCGGTCGAGATCGGCCAGGGCGCGGTCGGTGTCGCCCTTGCCGGCGTACGCGTTGGCGCGGACGATGTAGTTCGAGGGAACGTTGGGGTTGAGCGCAATGCTCTTGCCGATCGCGTCGATCGCCTCGTCGAGCTGGCCTCTCTGCGTCAGCGCGAAGGCGCGCGCCATGTAGGCGAGGCCGTAGTTCGGGTTCAGGCGCAAAGCCTGGTCGGCGCTCTGCAACCCGCGGTCGGCGTCGCCGAGCTGGGTGTAGACGTAGCTGCGCTCGCCGAAGGCCACGGCATTGGTCGGATCGAGTTTGACCGAGGCCTCATAGTCGGGAAGCGCGCTTTGCAGCTGCTTGAGATTCACATAGCCCTGGGCGCGTTGCAGGTAGAGTTGCGCCATGCTCTTGGCCGGCCATTTCTGCCGGATCAGCAGCCGGCTGCAACCTGCGATCCGGGCGTTCCAGTCCTTGACGTCGTTACAGGCGGCAATATCAGGGTCGGCGGTCGCGGCGAACGGTGGGGCTGGCGATCAGCAAGGCGCCCGCGAGGCCAAGGAGGCAAAACCGCCACACGACATCACTCATTGAAGGGTACATGACTAAGGTCGTCTGCGGTCGCCGCCGCGGTGAAATAACAGAACCCGGTCCGTTGGCTGTGCTGATCCCTTAGGTCACGAGCCCTTTGCACACAGATGGCATGGAGATGGAAATGCGATGCTTTTTTTGGCACCATCGCGTGCAATAAAAGGCATAGTCGATCGGAGGGAGGGGTTGGTTCATGAAAGCCAGCATTATTTTTTCAGGCGTTGTGCTTCTTGCCGGCGCACTGTTTGCCGCTTCGGCACGGGCGGAGGATGCCAAGGCCGGTGATCTCATGATCAGCGTGGCGTGGTGCCGCGCCGCACCGAATGGTTCGGACCTCGCGAACTGCTACGTGACAATCGAGAACAAGGGCACGGCAGCAGACCGCCTGGTCGGCGCATCGACCGCTGCGGCCGAGAAGGTCGAGATCCGGCAGCTCAACGAGATCGGCGGCGGCTTGACCGACAAGCCGGTCGATGGCGGGTTGCCGATCTCCGCAGGCGACAAGGCCGTGCTGGCGCCGGGCGGCTATCATATCGCGCTGGTCAACACCAAGGTCGCGCTGAAGCGGGGCGCCAAGCAGGCGATCGACCTGCAGTTCGACAAGGCCGGCAAGGCCAGCGTCAATTTTGATGTGCTCGCCGCATCATCCAAGGGTCCAGCGGCGCCGAAGGCCGACGCGACGATGAAGAAGAAGTGATTTTTTGGCGACGGCAATGCCGCAGTTCGGCCGGTCGAAATTAAGTCGAGATGGGTGGAGGCGTGCGCCATGTCCGCCCGGCGCTCCAAGTTCGAATTTTAAAAATCGAGCCGTCCGCGCAACTCTTCAAAAGGAACCATTACGTGGTTTCGATACGCCGGCCGCTCTTGCAATCGTTCATATAGGGCTTGGACATTGGGTATCGATGGTCGATCGATCTCCAAATTGAAATAGCGGTAGAGATGCGTGCCAATCGGGATGTCGGCAAGTGTGAGCTGGTCTCCCAACATGAATGGGCGTCCTGTGAGCCAACGATCTAACAGCTGAAAATGCTGACCGGTCTTGCTGACACGGTCCTTGATCATTGCCAAATTTCGCCGCGGCTCCGGGGTCCGATAGAAGCCCCAGAAAACGCCGTTGAGAAAATCGGGTTGAAGCGTCGTCTGGGACCAGTCCATCCAACGATCCCAGAGGGAGCGTGTGGCGGCATCGTCATTCCAGAAAGCATCCTGCCGATAACGAGCAGCAAGATAGCGAAGGATTGTGTGTGATTCCCAAACCACGCTGCCATTATCGTCAATGACAGGGACACGGCCGTGTGGGTTCATTGACCGAAATTCCGGCGTATCGAGACCGCCAAATTTTCCACCTGCCTCGATGTGGCGATGCTCGACCCCGAGCTCGCCCACAAACCACATCACTTTTTGAAGATTGAACGAGCTTCGCCTACCCCAGACGGTTAGCATGCAGGCCTCCGTTGCAATTCCACCAGTAACCTAGGCAGTATCGGTATCGAAAGAAATCCCGGAGGACGCCATGCGACGGCAGAAGAAATTCTACGCTTGGGGCTATGCCGACGAGGACCTTTCGGCCGACGAGATCAAGTACTGGGAGCAAGGCGTCGCCAAACACTATGGCGTGTCGGGCTTCGACGTCACGCCGCCGCCGCAGCCTGAGGAGATCACGCTGCGCGCGCCGCGCATCAGCGTGCCGTCCTCGCTGCAAGCGATCGTCCGCACCGATCATTTGACGCGGCTTGAGCATTCCTACGGCAAGGCAGGCTTCGACGCCTGCCGCATGTTCATGCGTTCAGTGCCTAGTCCCCCCGACGCGGTGGCATTCCCGCAAAACGAAGACGACGTCGTCCGCGTGCTTGCCTGGTGCGACCAGGTCGGCGCCAAGGCGATTCCTTACGGCGGGGGCTCGTCGGTGGTGAAGGGCATCGAGCCGCAGGCGGGGTTCGAGAAAGTCGTCACCGTCTCGATGCGCGAGATGGACAGGGTGTTGGAGGTCGATCCCACAAGCTCCGCGGCGCGCATCCAGGGCGGCATCTACGGCCCCGCGATCGAAGATCACTTGCGCGACACGCCGTTCACCATGCGCCATTACATGCAGGCCTATCGCTGCTCGACACTCGGCGGCTGGATCGCGACGCGTTCCGGCGGCCACTACGCGACGCTGTGGACCCACATCGACGATTTCGTCGAGAGCACACGTATGGTCACGCCGTCGGGCACGCTTCAGACGCGGCGGCTGCCGGGCTCTGGCGCTGGCCCCAGCCCGGATCGCATGGTCATCGGCTCCGAAGGCATTTTGGGCATCATCACCGAAGCGTGGGTGCGGCTGCGCAAGAAGCCGACGTTCCGCATCGCGACCAGCGTGCGCTTTCCGAATTTCTATGCCGGCGCAGAAGCCGTGCGCGGCATCACGCAGGCCTATCTGTTCCCGGCCAACTGCCGCCTGCTTGAGGCGCGCGAGGCGCTGCCGGATATTCCCTGGTCGAACGAAGAAGCCGTGCTGATGCTGACGTTCGAATCGGCTGATCATCCGCTCGACGCCTGGATGGCGCGGGCGCTGGAGATTTGCCGTGACGCCGGCGGCACGCCCGACGCCTCGGCCCTCGACGACGAGAACTCGCACCGCTCAGGTGCCGCCGGCGCCTGGCGCAACAAGTTCATCCGCGCGCCGCATTATTCCGAGCACGCGGTGGCGCGCGGGCTGTTGTCGGCGACCTTCGAGACTTCGATGACCTGGGATCGCTTCCGCGACTTCCACGGCAAGATCACGCAAATCACGCGCGACGCTCTCAAGCGCGTCACCGGACGTGACGGCACCGTGACCTGTCGCTTTACCCATGTGTATCCAGATGGTCCCTGCCTCTACTTCACGTTCGGCGGCATCGGCGACAAGCGCAATTTGCTCGAGCAGACCATGGACGTGCTGACGACTTGCACCGCCGCGACAGTGGAACATGGCGGCACCACGACGCACCATCACGCCGTCGGCCGTTTCCACCGTCCGTTCTACGACAAGCAGCGGCCCGAGCTGTTCGCGCAGGCGCTGCGCGGCGCCAAGCGCGCGCTCGATCCGAAGGGGATGATGAACCCCGGTGTGCTGATCGATCCGTGAGGCCGGCCTCGCATTTTTTGCGGTGCGTTCGGAACTCAACGTCACACCTCGGTAGTTGGCAAGCGTCCACGACAGGCGCATTCTGCTGCCCGGCAGGGCTGTGACTTCACAATGGAGAAGCTAATCGAATAGAGGGAGGAAAATACCATGGCTGTAGCAGCTACGGCGGATGTCGTTGTTGGGCGAATGTCTGATGCCGAGCGCCAATCGGCTTTGCGCCGCGCGGTACTCGCAAGTACTGTCGGCACCACGATCGAATGGTATGATTTCCTGATCTATTCGACCTTGACGGGGCTGGTTTTCGCAAAGGTCTTCTTCCCCGGCGAAGACCCGCTCACCGGCACGCTCTCCGCATTCGGCGTGTTCTTCATCGGGTTCGTGGCGCGTCCGATCGGCGCGGCGATCTTCGGACATTACGGCGACCGCATCGGCCGCAAGGCGACGTTGATCGTCACCTTGCTGCTAACCGGCCTGTCGTCTGCCGCGGTCGGCCTCGTGCCGGGATATGACATGATCGGCGTCTGGGGCGCGGTGATCCTGACGGTGCTTCGCCTCATTCAGGGCATCGGCGTCGGCGGCGAGTGGGGCGGCTCCGTGCTGCTCGCGATGGAATGGGCGCAGACCAACAAGAACCGCGGCTTCATCGCATCGTGGCCGCAGCTCGGTGCACCGGCCGGACTGTGCATCGCCAACATCATGGTGCTGATCTTCAGCTGGATTTCCGGCGACCAGTTCCTGGTGTGGGGCTGGCGGATTCCGATGCTGCTCTCAATCGTCATGGTCGCGATCGGACTGTGGATCCGGCTCGGCATCCTCGAGACCCCGGTGTTCCAGCGTCTGCTTAACGAGAAGAAGGTCGAGCGTGCGCCGGTGCTGGAGGTTTTCAAGAAGCAGCCCCGCGAGATCCTCCTGACGGCGCTGCTGCGACTTCCGGAACAGGCGCCGGGCTACATCTTCAACGCCTTCGTGTTCACCTACGGCACGCTGGTCCTCGGAGCATCGCGCGACCTGCTGCTGATCGGGCTGATCGTGACCACGTTCCTTGGCGCGCTATGGGTCCCGATCGTCGGCGCCCTGTCCGACAGGATCGGCCGCCGGCAGATGTTCGTCATCGGCTGCGTGTTCATGGCGATATTCACTTTCGTCTACTTCGCGCTGCTGGATACGAAGGTGCCGAGTCTGATCTTCCTTGCGGTCGCGTCGTCGTTCATTCCGGTGATGACGATGTACGCCGTGGAGGCGGCATTGATCGCGGAGGTGTTCACGCCGCGGCTGCGCTACTCGGGCGCTTCGATCGGCTATCAGCTCGCATCGATCATCGCGGGCGGCCCGGCGCCGTTCATCTCGACCTGGCTGTTCGCAACGTATCACGCGACCTGGCCGATCGGTGTGTACATCGCGATCTGCGCGGCAATCGCCATCGTTTGCACCATGATGTTGCCGGACTACACCAACAAGGAGATTGGGCAGGAGGCGCATTACGGCAACGCGTGAGCGCGTTCGCCTGCGGTGCCCGTGAAATGCAATTGGGCGAAATCGTCACTGATTTCGTCCAATTCGATTGCTTGTCGGCCGCTGGCAAGGGACCGGCGCTACTCCTTGCCGCCACCTTCCTTGGACATGCGCTCGAGCTTGTCCTGCATTTCCTTCATCTGCTTGCGCAGGTCGTTGATCTCGCCGCTCTCCTTCGCCGGCTCGCTGCCGCCGGCGGCGGCTTCGTCCTTGCGCGGCTGCAGCGCGAACGGCTTGAACATCGAGAAGGTGCGCTCGAACAGTTCCATGTTGCGGCGGACCTGCTCTTCCAGAGGCGCGAACGCGCCCATGCCGAACGCGCTGGTCATCTGGGTGCGAAACTTTTCCTGGTCACGCGTCAACGTGTCGATCGATTGCTCGAGGAAGCGCGGCACCAGCATCTGCATGCTGTCGCCGTAGAAGCGGATCAGTTGTCGAAGAAAGGTCGCCGGCAGCAGGTTCTGGCCTGCCTTGTTTTCCTGCTCGAAGATGATTTGCGCGAGCACGGAGCGGGTGATGTCATCGCCGGTCTTGGCGTCATAGACCAGAAAATCCTCGCCGCTCTTCACCATCGACGCGAGGTCTTCCAGGGTCACGTAGGTGCTGGTTCCGGTGTTGTAGAGCCGCCGGTTCGCGTACTTCTTGATGGTGACGGGTTCTTCGGATTTTGCCATGCCGACTCGCAAAACTGCAGGAGGGACTGATCGTGCCGTCGGCCCGACGGGTCGGCCTTCGGAAAATTGCCAGCAAAGTAAGCACGTTCGCTGGCGTTCGGCTACCGTTTTGTGCGGCACGGTTAAATCCGTGTGCCGGTGCGGTAATCCCTTCGTCGGCCTAACAAAACGAAGCCCGGCTCCTATATTCGATTGACACCTTATCGCTAGCTTCACAGGATGGGTTTATCGACCGGCCTAAAAGCTGCCCAGCGGCCGGCCCTCGCCGTAAGCACACTCAAGCTCTTAGGAGACACCCCATGTCAGACGATGTCGTCATCGTCAGTGCCACGCGTACCGCCGTTGGCGCCTTCAACGGTGCGTTTGCAAATACGCCGGCTCACGAGCTCGGTGCCCACGCTATCAAGTCGGCCTTGGAGCGCGCGGGCATCGAATCCAAGCGCGTTTCCGAAGTCATCATGGGCCAGATTCTGACGGCGGCGCAGGGCCAGAACCCGGCGCGTATCGCCTCGATCGGCGCCGGCGTTCCGGTCGAAAGCCCGGCCTGGGTGGTCAACCAGCTGTGCGGCTCGGGCCTGCGTTCGGTTGCCCTCGGCTTCCAGGCGCTGAAGAACGGCGACTCGCAGATCGTCGTCGCCGGCGGCCAGGAATTGATGAGCATGGCTCCGCATGCGCAGTACCTGCGCGGTGGCGTGAAGATGGGCAGCCTCGAGTTGGTCGACACCATGATCAAGGACGGGCTGTGGGATGCCTTCAACGGCTACCACATGGGCAACACCGCCGAGAATGTCGCCAAGCAGTGGCAGATCACCCGCCAGCAGCAGGACGAGTTTGCCGCGTCCTCGCAGCAGAAGGCGGAAGCCGCGATGAAATCGGGCCGCTTCAAGGACGAGATCACGCCCTTCACCATCAAAGGCCGCAAGGGCGACATCGTCGTCGACACCGACGAGTATCCGAAGGCGGGCGTGACGTCCGAGTCGATCGGCAAGCTGCGTCCGGCCTTCGAAAAGGACGGTACCGTTACCGCCGCCAACGCCTCGGGCATCAATGACGGCGCTGCCGCAGTGGTGCTGATGCTGGCGAGCCAGGCTGCCAAGGAAGGCAAGAAGCCATTGGCGCGCATTGCCTCGTGGGCGCAGGCCGGCGTCGATCCGAAGATCATGGGCACGGGCCCGATCCCGGCGTCACGTGCGGCACTGCAGAAGGCCGGCTGGAAGACCTCGGACCTCGACCTGATCGAGGCCAACGAAGCCTTTGCCGCGCAGGCTTGCGCGGTGAACAAGGATCTCGGCTGGGATACCTCGAAGGTCAACGTCAACGGCGGTGCGATCGCGATCGGTCACCCGATCGGCGCATCCGGCACCCGCGTCCTTGTGACGCTGCTGCACGAGATGCAGAAGCGCGATTCCAAGAAGGGTCTCGCGACGCTTTGCATCGGCGGTGGCATGGGTATTGCTATGTGTCTGGAGCGCTAAGAGGCTGGAGCGCTAAGGCTCGCTCATTCATTTCGCTGTTGCGAAAGATCAAGATGCCCGGCCTCGCGCCGGGCATTTTGTTTTCGTCTTAATGGCGACGGGAAGTTGGTCTTAATACGGACTGGACGAACTGAACCGCAAAACTAGTGTGTGAGTTCAAAAGAAAAGCCGACGGGAGGAGTTCACAATGGCACGAGTTGCACTGGTCACCGGCGGAACACGCGGCATTGGCGCCGCCATCAGCAAGGGCTTGAAAGCCGCGGGCTACAAGGTTGCCGCGTCCTACGCCGGCAACGATACCGCGGCGTCCAAATTCAAGGACGAGACCGGCATACCGGTTTACAAGTGGGACGTCGGCTCGTTCGAGGCGTGCGGCGAGGGCATCAAGAAAGTCGAAGGCGACGTCGGTCCGATCGACGTGCTCGTCAACAACGCCGGCATCACCAAGGACACGCCGTTCCATCGCATGTCGCTCGAGCAGTGGAACTCCGTCATCAACACCAACCTCGGCTCGCTGTTCAACATGTCGCGCCACGTTATCGAAGGCATGCGCTCGCGAAAATTCGGCCGCATCATCAACATCTCCTCGATCAACGGCCAGAAGGGCCAGTTCGGCCAGGTCAACTATTCCTCGGCGAAAGCCGGCGACATCGGCTTCACCAAGGCGCTGGCGCTGGAGAGCGCGCGCGCCGGCATTACGGTGAACGCGATCTGCCCTGGCTACATCAACACCGAGATGGTGCAGGCGGTGCCGAAGGATGTTCTGGAAAAGAGCATCCTGCCGCTGATCCCGACCGGCCGGCTCGGCGAGCCCGAGGAGATCGCGCGCGCGGTCGTGTTCCTGGCCTCCGACGAGGCCGGCTTCGTCACCGGTTCGACGATGACGGTGAACGGCGGGCAGTACCTGATCTGAGGTAACTTGCTTCGCTCCTTCTGCGCGGCGGAGCCGACATGACAAAACGCTCCGCCACGCTCATCGGCATGACGGCGATCCTGATGTGGTCGCTGCTCGCCGTGCTCACTGTCGCGAGCGGCACGATGCCGCCGTTTCAGCTTGCTTCCGTCACCTTTGCAATCGGTGCCTGTGTCGGCGCCTTGAGCTGGATCGTCAGGCCGGGCGGCTGGCGCGCGCTGCGCCAACCCGTTGTGGCGTGGCTCGTCGGCGTCGGCGGCCTGTTCGGCTATCACGCGCTCTACTTCATCTCACTGCGTTTTGCGCCGCCGGCCGAGGCCGGCCTCGTCAATTATCTCTGGCCGCTGTTGATCGTTCTGTTCTCGGCGCTGCTGCCGGGTGAGCGCTTAGCGCTCCATCACGTCATCGGCGCATTGCTCGGGCTCGCCGGCACGATCGTCCTGTTCGCCGGGCGCGGACTGTCGGGATCGCTGCTTGCCTACGCCCCGGGGCTCGGCGCCGCGTTCACGGCGGCCTTCATCTGGGGCGCCTACTCGGTGCTGTCGCGGCGGCTCGCGGCCGTGCCGACTGACGCGGTCGCTGGCTTCTGTGCGGCCACCTCGTTGCTCGCGGCAATCTGCCATCATTTGCTTGAGCACACCGTCTGGCCGCAAACAACGGCGCAGTGGCTTGCGGTTGTCGCGCTCGGCGTCGGGCCGGTCGGGGCCGCGTTCTACACCTGGGACATTGGCATGAAACGCGGCGACATCCGCGTCATTGGCGCGGCTGCCTACGCAACGCCGTTGCTGTCGACCGGGTTTCTGATCCTGGCCGGCTATGCCGAGACGGCAACGACGCTTGTCGTTGCCGCGCTCCTGATTGCCGGCGGCGGATTGATCGCGGCGAAGGACATGCTGACGAAAAGCAGCTAGCTCTTGCGCTCGCGCGCCATTACCCGCTGCATGCCGCTCAGCACCGCTTTCAGCGATGCCGTGACGATGTTCGGATCGATACCGACGCCATGGACGACTTCGCCCCGGGCGTCTTCGAGCTTGACATAGCAGGCCGCCGTGGCGTTGGCGCCGCGTCCGACCGCATGTTCATGATAATCGAGGAACGAGAAGGCGACGCCATAAGCGCGTGTCAGCGCATCGACGAATGCATCGATCGGGCCGTTGCCGGTTCCTTCGATGGTCTTGATCGCGCCGTCCGGCTGTCGCAGCTCGGCGGTCAGCGTGCGCTCGCCCTTCGTCGCCGGAAACAACTTGTGCGACGCTAGTTCCAGCGGAGCGTCGCTCATCATGTAGGTCTTGCTGAACAACGCCCAAAGCGCAGGAACTCGTCAGCTCCTTGCCGTCGCGGTCCATCTGCTCCTGCGCGATCTTCGAGAATTCGATCTGCAGCGGGCGCGGCAGGTCGAGGCCGTGGTCGGCCTGCAGGATATAGGCGATGCCGCCTTTGCCGGATTGCGAGTTGATGCGGATGACGGCTTCATAGTCGCGGCCGACGTCCTTGGGATCGATCGGCAGGTAGGGGACCTGGAACAGCGGGTCGTTCCGCTTCTCCTGCGCTTCAAATCCCTTCTTGATCGCGTCCTGATGCGAGCCGGAGAACGCGGTGTAGACGAGATCGCCGGCGTAGGGGTGGCGCTCATGGACCGGCAACTGGGTGCAGTACTCCGCGACCTTTCGGATCCCGTTGATGTCGTGCAGATCGAGCTTGGGGTCGATGCCCTGCGTGAACAGATTGAGCGCCATCGTGATGATGTCGACATTGCCTGTGCGCTCGCCATTGCCGAATAGCGTGCCTTCGACGCGGTCGGCGCCCGCCATCAACGCCAGCTCGGCGGCCGCGACGGCGGAGCCGCGGTCGTTGTGGGGATGGATCGAGAGCAGGATACTGTCGCGATCGGAAACATGCCGTCCGAACCATTCGAACTGGTCGGCATAGATATTGGGCGTCGCCATCTCGACGGTCGCCGGAAGATTCAAGATCAACTTGTTTGCTGGCGTCGGCTTGATGATTGCCTTGACCGCCTCGCAGATCTCCAGGGCGTAATCGAGCTCGGTGCCCGTAAAACTCTCCGGCGAATATTCGAAGGTAAACCTGGTTTCCGGCGCTTGTTGCGCCAGCGACTTGACTTGCTCCGCCGCATCGGTCGCGATCTTCGTGATGCCCTGGCGATCGCTGCGGAACACCACGTCGCGCTGAAGCGTCGAGGTCGAGTTATAGAAATGCAGGATAACGTGCTTCGCACCCTTGACCGCCTCGAACGTACGTTCGATCAGCTCCGGCCGGCATTGGGTGAGCACCTGGATCGCCACGTCATCCGGGATCTTGTTGTCCTCGACGATCGAGCGGACGAAATCGAAATCGGTCTGGGAGGCAGCGGGAAAGGCGACCTCGATCTCCTTAAAGCCCATCTTCACGAGGAGGTCGAACATGCGGTTCTTGCGGTCGACGCCCATCGGCTCGATCAAGGCCTGATTGCCGTCGCGCAAATCGACGGAGCACCAGATCGGCGCCTTGGTGAGAACCTGGGACGGCCAGCGGCGGTCAGGCAGAATGACCGGTGCATAGGCCCGGTACTTGGAAATCGGCATATTGGACATGGATTAAGACCCTTGCGGTGGGGCGGCGTCCAGCCGACCGACTAAGGGACCGAACTGCGCCGCTATGCGATGGACAAGCCTAAATGACCCGGCGCGCTCACGACGCCGGGCGGCTAAGCAGAAGGGTCAGGCCTCGAAGGGTGGACCAGGATCGCATGGCGGCAAATAACCAGACTCGGGTCCCAAATTCAACCCTTTGGGCTCCAGTCCCGTTCGGCAAGCTCGAATGTCGAGAAATCAAATCCGGGAGCGACGGTGCAGCCGACCAGCGTCCAGTCGCCGAGACTCTCAGCCGCCTGCCAGGCATGCGCCGGCACGACCGCCTGCGGACGTTCGCCGGCGGCAAGGTCAACGCCGAGACGAATCGTATCGGCCGGTCCGTCATGGGCAATCGACAGCGCGAGCGGACTGCCGGCGTAATAGTGCCAGACCTCGGCGGCGTCGATGCGGTGCCAGTGCGAGCGCTCGCCACGCGCCAGCAGAAAATAGATCGCCGTCGACGCGGAGCGTCGGTCGCGCCCGTTCGCGGAATCGCGAAACGTCTCGCGAAAATGACCGCCCTCCGGATGCGGCTTGAGATCGAGCCGCGCGATGATTTCGGCGGCGCTCAAGCGCGACGGCGCGGTCATGTGAAGCGGTTCTTGCGCTCGCGGATCTCGCCGAACACGTCCGCCGCCGGCGTCCCCGTCATGCCGATACTGGCCGCGACCGCCGGCACATCGGCGCGCAGAAACACGTTGGCGCGCTTCTCCTCGCCCATCAACGTGGGTACCGTCGCTTGCCCGGCCTTGCGCTGGGTGGCGGCCTGTTCGGCTCGCGCTTTCAGCGCGGAGTTGTCGGGCTCGATGGTCAATGCGAACTTGATGTTGGCGAGCGTGTATTCGTGCCCGCAATAGACCCTGGTGTCATCCGGCAATGCGCGCAGCTTCAGCAACGAATTCCACATCATAGCGTGGTTGCCCTCGATGACACGGCCGCAGCCGATCGAGAAAATCGTGTCCGCGGCAAACAATGCGTGCTCGGTATCGAACATATAGGAGATGTGATCGAGCGTGTGGCCGGGTGTCTCGAGCACGCGGCCCTGCAGCGAACCGACCTTGACCGCGTCGCCTTCCTTGACCCGCAAATCGACGTTGGCGATTGCGGCCTTCCTATCGTGGGGCGCCACCACGCGGCAATTATATTTCTGCTTCAACTCGGCGATGCCGCCGACGTGGTCGTGGTGATGATGCGTCACCAGGATGTCGGTCAGCTTCCAGCCTTCCTTCTCCAGCGCGGCGATGATCGGGCGCGCTTCCGGCGCATCGATCGAGGCGGTGGCGCCGGTGCTGGGATCATGGATCAGGCAGCCGAAGTTGTCTGACAGGCAGGGGAACAGGCGGATTTCACTGGGCATCGGATTCTTCCCGTTGTTGGTAACGCTGAGTTTAGCACGTCGCATCACGTCGCGGGAATGCGTCAGGGTTTGGCCCTCTCGCGTTGCTGCATCGCCGCCAGAAGTCATGATAGGATCACCTCATGTCCGTCGACGTGATCGATCTCCGCAATTTCTATTCGCAGCGCCTCGGCGTGGTGGCGCGGCGCCTGATCAATCGCGGCATCCGCGCCCGCTGGCCGGCGGCGCAGGGCCAGCGCGTGCTCGGCATCGGCTACCCGACGCCGTACCTCGGGTTGTTCCGCGAAGACGCCGAACGGTGCCTGGCGCTGATGCCGGCGGTGCAGGGCGTGTTGAAATGGCCGACGGGGCGGCCAACGCTCGCAGCACTTGTCGATGAGCGCGAACTGCCATTGCCGGACTCCGCCGTCGACCGCATCCTCCTGGTCCATGCGCTGGAAATGTCTGATGACCCTGGCGATCTCCTGCGCGAGGTCTGGCGGGTGCTGGCGCCGAGCGGACGCATGATCGCAGTGATCCCGAACCGGCGCGGATTGTGGGTTGAGAACCGACAACACGCCGTTCGGATTTGGCCGGCCGTATTCGCGCACGCAGGTCACCCAGCTCTTGCGTGAAACCTGGTTTACGCCGATCGGCTGGACCGAGGCGCTTTACATGCCGCCGGTGCGGGCCGGCTGGTTTCTGCGTTCCGCGATTGCGTGGGAGCGCATCGGGGCCGCGATCTCATCACCGTTTGCGGGCGTGCACATCGTCGAAGCGACCAAGCAGGTTTACAGGCCCGCGCTCGAGCGGCGCGAGCGACGTCGATTGATTCCGACGCTTGATCCCGTGCTGGTGCCGTCGGCGTCGCCGCTCAAGCGGCGATCGGATTGAATTTGATTGAGCCGACTTAATCGCCGCCGCCGGAGCCGAAGTCGTCATTCGACATCGGTTGCGACACTTGGTTGTCGGGCCGCGGGCCGCCATGGTGGCGCCGGCGCCGCCGGTGCGGGTAGCGGTCACCACGATCGCCGCCATTGCCACGATCACCGCGATCGCCATTGGGGCCGTTGTCGTAACCATTGTTGCCGCCGCCGAAGTTCGGCTGCGGCTGTCCCCCGGTGATGAATGACGGCAGGCGATCGATGTCACGATCGTCAGAACCCGCGGATGGCTGCGGCTGCTGCTGATTGCGATTGTCGCGCCAGTTCTGCTGCTCGCGTGGCGGCTGTTGCTGATCGCGCGTCTGGTAGGACTGCTGTTCGCGGACTGGGTAGGGCTGCGGCTCGCGCGCTTGGCTGCCCTGCTCACCGCCGAAGGCGGAGAATTCGGCGTCAGCTTCGTCGGCGTTTTCGTCGCGCATGTCGTTGTCCATGCGCTGCGGCGCTTGTTGCGGTGGCGGCTGGTTCTGGCGGAACTGCTCCTGCGCCGCTGCAATGATGCGGAAATAGTGCTCGGCGTGCTGGTAGTAATTCTCCGCGGAGACCGGATCGCCGGAACCCTGCGCATCGCGCGCGAGCTGCAGATATTTCTCGGCGATGTGAGAGGCCGTGCCGCGAATCTCTGATCTCGGGGCCGTTCGATTCGTAGACCCTGGTCAGTGGATTTTGACCGCGGCGATTCTGGTTGTGACCACCGCCTCCGCCGCCTCCCCACGGTTACGCATGCGCTGCTTGTTTTGACCGTTTCTCATTGTCGTGCTTCTCACCAACCCCTGATTTGCTGCCCAACAGTGACCAGCGTTCCAGTCTTCAAGATTCGCTATTCGTTAACGACGCTGCGAACAAAAATTCACAGTACTAGATGCGACAGGTCTGGAACGCAGCCAACGCTCTCTCGATCCCGATACACGCCTGTTCGCGGAAGATCACCCAGCCGTCACAGCAGCTCCCACGACCCTGCGCCCGGTACCCCCGATTGGGACCGGATCGGGCCGTTCAGCGCTAGAACTTGGTTTCGATCTCTTGCCGCAATACCAGGCTTTCGTTCACTTCGCGATCTCTGCAGCGCGGCTACTGTGCCTTCGCGCCTGCTGATCTGCCATCGTTAGGAACCTGCTGATCGGTGGACAGTGCCTTGTAGCAGTGCCTTTAGAGTTGTGGTTTGCGCCTGCAGCCTCTGCGAGGCCAGCAACCCCGAACCGATCGTTGTGGCCGGAACCTAGTCTCTCCCGCGCGATATTCCAAGTGGTTTTTTCGCGTTTTTGGACCATCCCACGGCCCTATTTGTGGCCTTCGACGACACGCGGAATCCCCACAAGGTCACACCGGAACGGCCTAACGACGTTAAGACCTGCGGCCTGCATCAATTGGCCGACATCGGCGGCCTGCTCATGCCCGACCTCAACAATGAGGGCTCCGCCGGGCTCGAGATGATCAGGCGACTGTGCGCACAACGCGCGGTAGGCCGCCAGACCGTCGACGCCACCATCCAACGCACGATGCGGGTCGTAATCGCGAACCTCCTTTGCCAGCGACTCGATGTCAGCGGTGCGAACATAGGGCGGGTTCGAGACGATGACATCGAACCTGCCGGATACGGCCGCAAAGTAATCGCTCACCACGAACTCGGCGCGATCGCTGACACCGAGCGCCTCGGCGTTCTGCTTCGCTGTTACCAACGCAGCCCGGGCGATGTCGGTTCCGATCCCGTTTGCGTCAGAGAGTTCAGACAGCAGCGCCAGCAGGATCGCGCCCGAACCAGTTCCAATATCCGCAATCCGCGGCGATTTGCTCGGGTTCATCGTCCGCGCGAAATCGAGTGCCGCCGCAACCAAAGTTTCAGTATCCGGCCGTGGCACCAGCGTGTCAGGCGAAAGCTTGATGCGCAGGCCCCAAAATTCCTTCTCGCCGATGATGCGCGCGATCGGTTCGCCGGCGAGGCGGCGATCTGCGAAGGCGGCAAGCCGCGTCGTATCATCGCGCGTCAATTTGATGGCCGATTGCGTGACCAACGCTGTCAACTCGAGACCGAGCGCCGCGCCCACCAGAATCCGCGCATCGAGCTCGGGGCTCTCGATGCCGGCCGCCTTGAATCTGCGACTGAGATCGCGGCGCGCCGCTTCGATGGTGAGTGGTGCACTATTCTGCGCCGCGGTCACGCGACGCCCTCGGCGGCAAGCTGCGAGGCCTGATGCTCGGTAGTCAGAGCATCGATCAGTTCGTCGAGTGATTCACCGGACAACACCTGGGGCAGCTTGTAGAGCGTCAGGTTGATGCGATGGTCGGTGACGCGGCCCTGCGGAAAATTGTAGGTGCGGATGCGCTCGGAGCGGTCGCCGGAGCCGACCTGGCCGCGGCGCTCAGCTGAACGCTCGGCGTCGCGCCGCTGCTTCTCGGCGTCGTAAAGCCGCGCGCGCAACACGCTCATGGCCTTGGCCCGATTGCGATGCTGCGAGCGATCGTCCTGCATGCTGACGACGATGCCGGTCGGCATATGGGTGATGCGGATCGCCGATTCGGTCTTGTTGACGTGCTGGCCGCCGGCGCCCTGCGAACGCATGGTCTCGATTTTCAGATCGGTGTCCTTGATGTCGATGTCGACGTCCTCGACCTCGGGCAATACGGCAACCGTCGCGGCGGAGGTGTGAATTCGGCCCGACGTCTCGGTGTCAGGCACGCGCTGCACGCGGTGCGCGCCGGATTCGAACTTCAACCGCGCAAACGCGCCGCGGCCCTCGATCGCCGCGATGATCTCCTTGAACCCGCCGACCGTGCCCTCGCTGGCCGAGATGACCTCGACCTTCCAGCCACGTTTCGCCGCGTAGCGCTCGTACATGCGGAAGAGATCGCCGGCGAACAGCGAGGCCTCGTCGCCGCCGGTGCCGGCGCGGATTTCGAGCACCACGCTGCGCTCGTCCATCGCGTCCTTCGGTAACAGCGCGAGGCGAATCTGCTGTTCGAGTGCGGCGCACCGTTCCTGGAGCGCCGGGCGTTCGGCCTCGGCCAGCGCGCGCATCTCGTTGTCTGTTGCACGATCGGTGATCAGCGCATCGATGTCCTTGAGCTCGGCCTGTGCCGCGCGATAGGCCTTGACCGCTTCGACGACCGGCGAGAGCTCGGACAGTTCGCGTGTCGCTTTCACATAGGTTTCGGCGCCGACCTGACCCATCAGTTCGGCTTCCAGCGTCGCGTGACGCGCCAGCAAGATGTCGAGCTTTGCTTCGGGCAGCATTGTTTCGTGCGGCGTTCCAGCGATTACAGCGGAAGCTTCTCGGCTTCGGCAAAGGCGCGCAGCCGGTCCCGGATCGAGACGCTGCCGGACGGCGCATCGAGAAGCGGTTTCATCATTGCTTCAGCCTTGGCCACGTCAAGCTCCAGAATCAGGGCCTTCACCGGGCCGTGCGCGGTTGCCGACAGCGACAGCGAGCGGTATCCGAGCGCGAGCAGCGCGAGAGCGCCGAGCGGCTGCGAGGCCATCTCGCCGCACAGCGACACACTCTTGCCCGCAGCATTGCCCTTCTGAACGATTGCGCGCAATGCGCG
The DNA here is from genome assembly GCA_963763485.1 of uncultured Alphaproteobacteria bacterium. Classification (GTDB taxonomy): domain Bacteria; phylum Pseudomonadota; class Alphaproteobacteria; order Rhizobiales; family Xanthobacteraceae; genus CAWCKS01. The sequence continues at coordinate 1,171,778 of CAVXOW010000008.1, forward strand.
CAGCACCGGGGCCGCGAGCGTGTCGAAGCGCTCAGAAACCTTCGAATTGCCGCGGTCGACCGCAAACAGGAACTGGAACAGATCGTTGGAGCCGACGGAGAGGAAATCGGCGCGCTTCAGAAGCTCGTCGAGCTGGAACAACAGCGCGGGGACCTCGACCATGGTGCCGACGTCGACGCGCTCCGGAAGCGTGTGGCCGTGTTGACGCAGGTAAGTGAGCTCGCGTTCGACCACGCTCTTGGCCTGGTCGAACTCCTCCACCACCGAGATCATCGGGAACATGATGCGTAGCGCGCGGCCGCCGGCGGCGCGCAGCAGCGCGCGGACCTGGCCGCGCAGCAGGCCCGGGCGATCAAGACCAAGCCGGATCGCGCGCCAGCCGAGCGCCGGATTCTCTTCGACGATGGTCTCGAGATAGGGCAGTGCCTTGTCGCCGCCGATGTCGAGGGTGCGAAACGTCACCGGCTTGTCGCCCGCGGCATCGAGCACAGCGCGATAGAGCGCAAGCTGCTCGTTGGCGCGCGGCAGGGTATTGCCGACCATGAATTGCAGCTCGGTGCGGAACAGCCCGATGCCGGCCGAGCCGGTATCCTCGATATGCGGCAGGTCGACTACGAGGCCGGCGTTGAGCATCAGTTCGACCGGCTGGCCGTCCTTTGTCTTGCAGGGCATGTCGCGCAGTGCGCGGTACTGCGCCTGCCGCCGCGCCCGCAAGCGCACGCGCTCGGCATAGGCGGATTCGACTTCGGCCGATGGCCGAAAATAGATCGATCCCGAGGTGCCGTCGACGATCACGGCATCGTTGGGATCGGCGATGCCGACCGCGTTGGCGACCTCGCCGACCGCCGGAATGCCGAGGGCGCGGGCGACGATCGCAACGTGGGAGTTCGTGGTGCCTTCTTCAAGCACGAGGCCGCGCAGCCGCTTGCGGTCATAGTCGAGCAGTGCCGCCGGCCCCATGCTGCGCGCGATCAGGATCGCGTTGTCGGGCAGCTGTTCGCGCGACGGCGCGTGGTCGCGGCCTATCAGCTGCCGCATCAGGCGGTAGCCGAGGTCCTCGAGATCATGCAGGCGCTCGCGCAGGTACGGATCGGTCGAGCGCAGCATCCGCGCGCGGGTATCGGACTGCACGCGCTCGACCGCGGCTTCAGCGGTAAGGCCGGTGCCGACGGCTTCATGCAGGCGATGCGACCAGCCGTGATCGTTGGCGAACATGCGATAGGCTTCGAGCACGTCGCGGTGCTCGCCGCCATCGGCAACGTCGCCGCGCTCCAGCAGGCTGTCGAGGTCGGCGCGCAGGCTGTTCAGCGCGTTGTCGAGCCGCCTTACTTCTTTCTGCAGGTCTTCGGCAATGTAGTTCGTGATTACGACGCGCGGTTCGTGAAGGACGACGTGGCCGAGCGCGATGCCCTCGGACAGGATCGAGCCGGTCAGGTGGGTCGCGTGGCGCGCGGCCGGCTCGGCGCCCGGTGTCGCCAGCGCCGACAGTTCGCCCGAGGCGATCATCTCGGCGAGCACCATCGCCGTGGTCTGCAGCGCCTCGACCTCTTCTTCGACATAGTTGCGCTTGGCGCGATTCTGCACCACCAGCACGCCGAGCGTGTTGCCGGCGCGCAGAATCGGAACGCCAAGGAACGAGTGGTAGATCTCCTCGCCGGTTTCCGGGCGGTAGGAATACGCTGGATGGCTCTGGGCGTCGGACAGGTTCAGCGCGGAGGCCTCGCTGGCGACCAGACCGACCAGTCCCTCATGCGAGTTCATAACGGTCTGGTGCACCGCCTCGCGGTTCAGGCCTTCGGTGGCGTAAAGCTCCAGGTTGCCGTCATGGCGCAGCACGTAGGTCGAGCACACTTCGGCCACCATGTTGGCCGCGATCAGCACGACGATCTTGTCGAGCCGTTCCTGTGCCGAGACCTTCTCCGCCATGACTTCGCGGAGCCGTCGCAGCAAGACGCGTGGTCCTCCCAGCGCGCTCCGCATCTGTCATGTCCTTCCTGCCGGTTCGTCCCTCAAGGGGCGCTGCTGCCCCCCGTCGCTGTGAAGTTTGAGGTGGTCACTCGACCCGACGAAACAAACCGCGTCCGTCCGCGTGGTTGCGAATATAGTGCGTAATGGATTCAGCCGCGTGTCGGCAAGCCCGCATTGGTCCGTCGACGCCCGTTTTGCCGAGGCCCGTCGTGGCTTTGGCCCGCTGTTCCCTGCCTGCCGCGGTGTCACATCAGCGTTTTGCAAAGCAAAACGCTTGCCAAGGGCTGGAGCGACCTAGGCCTGATCGAGCCCATAGAGCGTGTGCAAGGTGCGCACGGCGAGCTCGGTATAGGCGGCGTCGATCAAGAGCGAGAACTTAATTTCAGAAGTCGTGATCGCGCGAATATTGATGTTGCGCGCCGCCAGCGCCTTGAAGGCCTGGGCGGCGACGCCGGCGTGGCTGCGCATGCCGATGCCGATCACCGAGACCTTGGCGACGTCGGTCGCGCTGTCGAGCCGACCGTAGCCGATCTGGGCTCTGGCCTTGGTGATGGTGTCCTTGGCCCGCTCGTAGTCAGCCGCGGGCACAGTGAACGTGAGGTCGGTCGTGGCGCCGTCCTCGGAAACGTTCTGCACGATCATGTCGACGTTGATGTTGGCCTCCGCCAGCGGGCCGAAGATCGAGGCGGCGACACCGGGCTTGTCCTGGACATGGCGGATCGAGATCTGCGCCTCGTCCTTGGAAAAGGCGATGCCGGTGACGACCTGTTGCTCCATGATCTCCTCCTCGCCGCAGATCAGCGTGCCCGGCGGCTGGTTGGCGTACGGATCGATATCTTCCGGCTTGTCGAAGCTCGAGCGCACGAAGATGCGCACGTTGTGCACCATGCCGAGCTCGACCGAGCGCACCTGCAGCACCTTGGCGCCTTGCGAGGCCAGCTCCAGCATTTCCTCGAACGCGACCTTCTCGAGACGCCGGGCCTTCGGCACCACGCGCGGGTCGGTGGTGTAGACGCCGTCGACGTCGGTGTAGATGTCGCAGCGATCGGCGTGGACGGCGGCGGCGACCGCGACCGCCGAGGTGTCCGAGCCGCCGCGGCCAAGCGTGGTGATCCGGCCGGTCTCCTCGCTGACACCCTGGAAGCCGGAGATCACGGCGACCTCCTTGCGCTCCCTGAAACGCTTGATCAGTTCGGAGCCGTCGATCGAGACGATGCGCGCCGAGCCGTGCGCATTGGAGGTCTTGATCGGGATTTGCCAGCCTTGCCAGGAGCGCGCGGGGATGCCGATCGCCTGCAATGCGATCGCCAGCAACCCCGACGTCACCTGCTCACCGGACGCCACGATGGTGTCGTATTCCCGCGCGTCATGCAGCGGAGAAGTCTCGGTCGCCCATGCGACCAGCTCGTTGGTCCTGCCGGACATCGCCGACACCACGACCGCGACCTCGTGGCCGGCATCGACCTCGCGCTTGATGTGCTGGGCCACGTTGCGAATCCGCTCGATATTGGCGACCGAAGTGCCGCCGAATTTCATGACGAGCCGGCCCATGACGAACAGCCAATCCCTGACAACGAGCGTGGTGGAGGACGCCGCCAAAAAGGCAGCGCGGCCTCAAAAAGCCGCGTATACATACCGATGACGCAGGGCGCAACCCACGGCGCTTGACCTGCGGGCGGGAATTCGCTGGAGCGGACAGGCGTTAACGGATGGCGCGGTACATCGACGAGATTCTTCAGCCGGGGGAGAAGATCCTTTATTCGACCACGGTGCACTGGATCTTCTACCTGCCGGGAATTCTCGGCTGGCTGGTCGCCGCGGTGGGCTGGATCATGGAGCGGCGCGCCGACGGCAGCGGCATGGAAGTGTTCTGGCTCGCCGTCTCGGTCGTTGGCGGCCTCGTCGCCATCTACTGGACGTTCAAGGCCTGGTTCCATCGCTGGACCACCGAGACCGACGTGACCAGTTTGAGAGTTGTGCACAAGGAAGGCTTCGTCAAACGCCGGACCTTCGAAATGAATCTTGACAAGGTCGAGAGCGTAGACGTGGATCAGACCATTCTCGGCCGCATCCTCGGCTACGGCGACGTGACGATTCGCGGGGTCGGCGAAGGGGTCGAGACGATCAAGACCATCGCGCATCCGCTGCAGTTCAGGAACAACATAACGGCGCGTTAGAGCATGATCCGGAAAAGTGGATGCCGGTTTTCCGAAAAGATCATGCTCAATCATATCTCAATCAAATAACGGGTTTCAGTCGATGAGTGTCATGCCCAGCATGGTTGCGAATCCTGGATCGACCGTCGACCCTGCCGAGATCGCACGGTTCTCGAAACTGTCCGAGGAGTGGTGGGATCCCAAGGGCAGAATGGCGCCCTTGCACAAGATCAATCCGCTGCGCCTGCAATTCATCCGCGACGCCGTCTGCCGCAAGTTCGACCGTAATCCGCGCAGCCTCAATTGCTTGCAGGGCCTGCGCGTGCTCGACATCGGTTGCGGCGCCGGCCTGTTGTGCGAACCGATCGCGCGGCTTGGCGCGCAGGTGATCGGCGTCGACCCGTCGGAGACCAATGTCGCCGCCGCCAAGATGCACGCCAACCGTTCGCATCTGTTGATCGACTATCGCGCCACCACGGTCGAGACCATGGACACCCGGGAGCGCTTCGACATCGTGCTGGCGATGGAGGTGGTCGAGCATGTCACCGACGTCGGCGTGTTTCTCGACCGCTGCGCGGCGCTGACCAAGCCGACCGGCCTGATGGTGCTGGCGACGCTCAATCGCACCATGAAGAGCTTTGCGCTGGCGATTGTCGGCGCCGAATACATCCTGCGCTGGCTGCCGCGCGGCACCCATCACTGGAACAAGTTCGTTACGCCGGCCGAGCTCGCCCGCCACCTGCATCGCAACAGGCTCGAGGTCACCGAGCAGAGCGGCCTGGTCTACAGCCCGTTCGCCGATCGCTGGGCGTTATCGCCCGACGTGGACGTCAACTACATGCTGATCGCGGAAGCTTACGCTTAAGCGCATGTCCCGGAAAAGTGGGGACCGGTTTTCCGATAAGAACATGCGCAAACACAAAGAGCCCCCCTCAAACGCTGCTCTGACATGACTTGCGCGTGAGTTGACCGCGGCAAGCGGCGATGATGGAAGTGCGCCGTTTCTCGCCGCCGGCTCCAGCCTCATGATCAGCGTCGCGCAATTGTGGATACCCTTTGTGGTGCTGGCCTCGATCGGCCAGGTGCTGCGCAATGCCATGCAGCGCGGGCTAACCGCGTCGCTCGGCACCGTCGGTGCGACGCATATCCGCTTCCTGTTCGGCTTCCCGTTTTCGCTGATCTTTCTCGCTGTCGTGCTGGCCGCAACGCACGATGCGATTCCGACGCCGTTGTTTGCGTTCTGGCCATGGCTTGTGGTCGGTACGATGGCCCAAATCGTCGGCACAGCGCTGATGCTGGCGGCGATGAACCTGCGCTCGTTCGTCATTGCCACAGCCTACACAAAAACCGAGCCGATTCAGGCGGCAGTGTTCGGCTTCGTCTTTCTGGCCGATCAGCTGACGCTGCCGAAAACTCTCGCGATCATCATTGCAACGGCAGGCGTGGTGGTGACCGCGATCAAGCCGGGTGGTGAGAAGGGCTTTGGCGATCTCAAACCCACACTGCTGGGCCTCGGCGCGGCGGCCGCGTTCGCGCTGTCGGCTGTCGGCTATCGCGGCGCGATCCTCAACATCCACGGCACGACCTTCGTCACCGCCGCATCGTTCACGCTGGCACTTGGCCTGTTCCTGCAGACGGTGACGCTGACCAGCTACCTGCTGGCGTTCGATCGCAAGGCGTTGTTCGCAATCTTTCGCCTGTGGAAGCCGTCAATGTTGGCGGGCTTCATGGGCGCGTTCGCCTCGCAGTTCTGGTTCCTCGCCTTCGCGCTGACCGCAGTCGCCAACGTGCGAACGCTGGCGCTGATCGAGGTGCTGTTCGCGCAAGGCATCTCGCACTATTCGTTCAAGCAAAAAGCCACCGCGCAGGAGATCGCAGGCATCGCGTTGATCGTGGTCGGCGTTGGCCTGCTGGTCGCGGTCCAGTAACTAACCCTTCACCGCAATTAGAATTGCACCGGCAGCGACGAGCGCTATGCCGACCCATCCGGTCGGCGAGGGCCGTTCGCCGAGAAACGCCACGCCGAACAGCGCGACCAGCACGACCGAGAGCTTGTCGATCGGCGCCACCAGCGTTGCCGGGCCGAGCTTCAACGCGCGGAAATAGCAGAGCCACGACGCGCCGGTGGCGAGCCCCGAGAGGATCAGGAACAGCCAGCTCTTGCCCGAAATTGCCGACGGCACGGCGAACTGATCGGTCGCGAACAACAGCACCGCATAGCTCATCAGCACGACGGTGGTGCGGATAAAGGTCGCGAGATCGGCGTTGAGGCCTTCGATGCCGACCTTGGCGAAGATCGCAGTCAGCGCGGCGAATGCCGCCGACAACAGGGCCCATGCTTGCCAGGAGGAAATGGCCGAGCCCATATGCCGGCCGTTTGTCAGTTACGGTCTTCCGGCAGCACCGGCAGCGGCATCACGTCGACGCCTTCGTCGACCAGCGACTTGGCGTCATCAGGCGTCGCTTCGCCAAAGATCGGCCGATGCTTGATCTCGCCATAGTGCATCTTGCGCGCTTCGGTCGGGAAGCGCTGGCCGACGTCTTCGGCGTTGCTTTTGACGAAATCGCGCAGCTCGCGGAGCTTGGTCCGCAATTCATTTTCTTGCGACATCAACATCGGCGTGGGCGCCGTGTTCTCATTCGGCTGCGTCGGCGCGCGCTTCTCGCCGCCGCGCTTGCGCGCGATGCGCGGCGCCATGATCGCCTTCTCGACCTTGACGGAATCGCACACTGGGCAGGCGACCAGCTTGCGCTTCACCTGCTTATCGAAGGTGCTGGAGTCCTGGAACCAGCTCTCAAACTCGTGGCCAGCCTCGCACCGGAGCGAATAATGGATCATCGCTGGTTACGCACCACATGCAGATGGCCAGCGCTCGCTTCCGGCACGCTGAAGCGCCGGCCGTGCTGCAGCGACGGGATCTTGGCGCGCGCGTCAGCCACCTTGGCCGGATCGATCTCTGCCGTGATGACCCCAGGATCGACGCCGCCCTCGGCGAGAATCTCGCCCCAGGGGTCGACGATCAGCGAATGGCCATAGGTGACGCGCTTGCTCTCATGCACGCCGCCCTGTGCCGCGGCGAACACAAAGGCGCCGTTCTCGATCGCGCGTGAGCGCAGCAGTACGTGCCAGTGCGCTTCGCCGGTCGGCTTGGTGAAGGCGGACGGCATGGTGAGGAAGCTCGCGCCGCTCTCCGCCAGCGCCCGGTAGAGCGAAGGAAAGCGCATGTCGTAGCAGATCGTCAGTCCGATCCGCCCCCACGGCAGATCGGCGAGCGAAGCGGTGTCGCCGGGCTGGTAGTTGTTCGACTCGCGATAGCTCTCGCCGTTGGCGAGATTGACGTCGAACATGTGGATCTTGTCGTAGCGCGTGACGATCTCGCCGCTCGGGTCGATCAGGAACGCGCGGTTGGCCGCCCGGTCCGGTGTCGCCTTGATCGCCATCGAACCGATATGCAGATAAATCTTCAGTTCGCGTGCCAGCGCGCGAAAACTCTTCAGCGAGGTATCATTGTCTTCGTCGGCGATGGTCTTGAACAGCTGCTCGCGGTTGGCGGCCAGCAGGTTGGTCATTTCCGGCGTCTGCACATAAGAGGCGCCCTTCGCCTTCGCCTCGCGAATGAGCGCGCTGATGTCCTTGACGTTCTCGTCCGGCGACAGCCTGGTCCGGGTCTGCACCATTGCCGCGATGAAGGTCTCACTCATGATGAAGCCGCCTCGCCGGCGAGCAGCTTCTCGAGACCGCCGGCGTGTTCGAGTGCGTAGAGGTCATCGCAGCCGCCGACGTGGGTCTTGCCGATGAAAATCTGCGGCACCGTGGTGCGGCCGCCGGCGCGCGCCGTCATCTCGGCGCGGAGCGTCGGGTCGTGGTCGACGGCGATCTCCTCGAACGCGATCTTCTTCTTGGTCAGCAGCGTCTTTGCCATGCGGCAGTAGCCGCAGTACTGCGTGGTATAGATCTCAACCGGGGCGGTCATCGTGATGTCCTTGCGGCGCGGGCAGAAGCTGGCGCCAAATCGCAGCGATTATATGGGGTTTCGGGCGCCATCGACAACCCGCGCGAACACCAGGACGTCGACATTGGTGGCGCCGGCGCGGAGCAAGGCGCGGGCGCAGGCATCGAGTGTGGCGCCCGTGGTCAGGACATCGTCCACCACGAGGATACGCCGCCCTTTGACCTCGCCGCGCCGTTCGGCCGCGACCTGAAAGGCTCCCTGGACATTGCGCGCCCGTTCGCTCCGGGACAGTCCGGCCTGCTGAAGGGTCGGTCGCACCCGTTTGAGCAGGTTGCCGGCGACGCGGACGCCGGCTTTGCGGCCGATTGCGGTCGCCAGCGCGCCCGACTGGTTGTAGCGCCGCGCCCAGCCCCGCCGCCAATGCAGCGGCACCGGCATGATCAGGTCGGCCTCGGCGAGCAGTTCGGCGCCGGCCCGCGCCATCCAGCGGCCAAGCGTCGGCGCAAGGTCGGTGCGGTCGTGGTACTTCAGGCCGTGGACCAGCGTGCGCGCGACCTCGTCGAAGCGAACGGCCGCGCGGGCGCGCTGGTAGGCCGGCGGGTCGGCGATCGCCTCCATGGAGAGGATGCCGGGTCCGGGATCGTAGACGAAGGGGATGCCGAGCCGCTCGCAGAACGGCGGCGCGATGAACGACAGCTTTGACCAGCAGGCGGCGCAGACGCCGTCGCCATGCACCGGCTCCCGGCAGGCCACGCACAGCGTCGGCAGCACGATATCAAGCGCAAGGCGCGCCGCACCGTTGAGGCCCGCGCGACAGGCGGTCAGGGTGCGACGCAGTCGCGGCGCCGCAATGGGCTCGATATCGGCCGAAAGCGTCATAGGTTTAAGGCTAACGAAAAGCCCCGGAATAGGCTAGCTGCTCAATTCGATGACGAACTCGCCCGGAGCGCCAAAACTGTTCGACCATGCGGCACTGCGCGCCCGCCTTGCGCGTGCCAGGCAGCTTGGCGCCGAAACCTTTCTGCTTGATGCGGTTTGCGATGATCTTGCCGAGCGGCTTGGCGCAGTGCGGCGCGATTTCAACCATGCGGTTGATGTCGGCACGCCGCTTGCGAGCTTGCGCGACGTCCTGGCGAAGCGAACCGGCCGTATCGATCTTGTCGACCTGTTCGCATCGGACGATGAAGACCTTCGACTGTCCCCACAATCGATCGATCTTGCGGTCTCCGCCCTGGCGCTGCAGTTCGCCAACGATTTGCCGGGCGTGTTCGCGCAGGTGCGCCGCGCATTGAAGCCGGATGGATTGTTCCTCGCTGCGATGATCGGCGGCGACACGTTGACCGAGCTTCGCCAAGTCTTTGCCGCCGCCGAAAGCGAACGTGACGGCGGCGTCTCGCCGCGTGTCGCGCCTGTCATCGACGTGCGCGATCTCGGCGCGCTGTTACAGCGTGTGGGCTTTGCGCTGCCGGTCACCGATAGCGATCGGCTGACCGTGCGTTACGACAATGCCTTCGCTCTGATGCGTGACCTGCGCAAGATGGGTGCGACCAACGCGCTGGTCGAACGTCGCCGCCTGCCGCTGCGGCGAGCGACGCTGCTGCGCGTGGTCGAAATCTACGCCGAGCGCTTTTCCGACCCCGACGGGCGCATCCGAGCCACCTTCGACATCCTGTGGCTGTCGGGCTGGGCGCCGCATGAGAGCCAGCAGAAGCCGCTGCGTCCCGGCTCTGCGCAGACGAGTTCTCGCGGACGCGGTGAAGAACGCCAAGCGCTAGATATCGCGATCCTTTGCCCGGCTTCGAGAGTGGTCTAATACGCCTCCATGTCTGAAAGCTCTGAGAAAAAAACTCCGCCGCCGTTTGATGAACTGGCAAAGGCCGTCGGAAAGCACCGGTCGGTCTACGGATACATCAGCGGGCTTCAGCTCGACCGCACCGCGCCCGGTGAAGCCTGGTCGATGCTGCCATATCGCCCGGTTTTCGTCGGCGACACGCAGACCGGCGTGCTGCACGGCGGTGTCGTCACCGCGATGCTTGATGAGACCTGCGGCATGGCCGTCCAGCTTGCGCTCGATGGTCTTCGCGCGATCGCCACGCTTGACTTGCGCATCGACTATCAGAAGCCCGCGACACCGGGACTCGATATCAGGGCGCATGCAGTTTGCTATCGCGTCACCCGCTCGATCGCCTTTGTTCGTGCGACGGCCTATCAGGAATCCGAAGACAATCCTGTCGCCACCGCGACAGCCTGCTTCATGCTCGGCGCGAACCCGACCAACATGTTTGTGGACCGCCCGGGTGGACATCGCGAGCCGCCGACGCTCGAGGCGCCGGAAGATCCAACGGGGCCGTTCGCAAACAGCCCGTTTGCGCGGTGGCTCGGTATCCGCATCGCCGAGGACGGCACGCTCGTCATGCCGTTCTCACAGAAGATCATTGGCAACCCGATCCTGCCGGCGATCCACGGCGGCATGACCGGCGCGTTCCTTGAAACCACTGCGATCGTTGGCGTCACGCGCGAACTCGGCATTTCGACGCTGCCGAAGCCGATCGGCCTGACGATCAACTACCTGCGCTCCGGCCGGGCACTCGACAGTTATGCCAATGTCTCGATCGTCAAGCAGGGCCGGCGCGTCGTCGCTTTCGAGACGAGGGCCTGGCAGGACGACCCTGCCAAACCCATCGCTTCCGCGTTCGGCCATTTCATGCTGAGGCCGGCGCCGGGAGCCGATGAGGAATAGCCTGGTCGGCGATCGCAGCGGTCGCTAGATCAAGAGATCGGTTAGCGCGGGGATCAGCGGCAGGTCGGCCGGCGGCATCGGATAGTCGCGGAGTTTGTTGGCGCGCACCCAGGCCAGCGCCTGATGCTCGCGGGCCGTCACCGTGCCCTCCCAGCGCCGGCAGATGTAGAGCGGCATCAACAGGTGAAAGTCAGCGTAGCTGTGGCTCGCGAAGGACAGCGGCGCGAGGCAGGCTTCGCGCACGGTGATGCCGAGCTCCTCGTTGAGCTCGCGGATCAGCGCGTCCTCCGGCCGCTCGCCGTCATTGACCTTGCCGCCGGGAAACTCCCACAAGCCGGCCATCGCCTTGTTCGCGGGCCGCTGCGCGATCAGCACGCGGTTATCGGCGTCAACGAGCGCGCAAGCGACGACAAGGGTGAGCTTCATGGTCGGCACCTGCGAAGCTTGTGGACCACTACGATGTCGATTCCGCGCATCCAGCGATCGGTCCTTCGCTCTGCGGTTGAGCGGGAGCAACGGTTGCCCGGTTAGCGGCCGAGCGCTCGGACGGTTCAATCTGGATCTCGATGTCGCGCGAGATTCTCGCGCGGGCAAAATCGACGGCATAACTCAGAGTCTCGTGGCCGGCGGCGCCGAGAGGCGCGATGTAGATCACGCGCAGTCCGGCGACCGGCCTGCCGACGCAGTGCATTCCAACCCCGGATCGCGACGTCGAAGGCTTGATCAGTCCCCGGCTGATGCAAACAAAACCGCGGGCAGGCCTGCGCTCAAGCTGGACCGCCGGAAGTTCCGAGCCCTGGCATTCCATGTTCCAGAGCGCGTGGGCGCCGATCACGACCCGCTCGCCGGCCTTGACCGTTATCTTGGCATGATCGCCGACCACGTCCGGTTCTTCGGCGCGGCTTCTGTCAGCCGACAGCGCCGCCGCAACAGCTATCACAGCGATGTATCGCGCAAGCCTCACGACCGGTAGTCGCCGTTGATGGCGACGTACTCCTTGGTCAGGTCGCAAGTCAGCACGCGGTCGCGGCCCTTGCCGAGGCCAAGCGCGATCTTGATCTGGATTTCCGGCTTCTTCATCGCATCCGACACGACGGTTTCGTCGTAGGACGGGTCGCGCGCGCCTTTGGTCGCGACGCGGATTCCGTTGAACGAGATCGACAGCTTATCGCGGTTGGCAGGCTCGCCGGCCTTGCCGACCGCCATTACCACGCGTCCCCAATTGGCATCCTCGCCGGCGATCGCCGTCTTCACCAGCGGCGAGTTGGCGATCGACATCGCTATTCTGCGCGCCGAGGGCTTCGATGTTGCGCCTTCGACGATAACTTCGATCAGCTTGCGTGCGCCTTCGCCGTCGCGCGCGACCTGCTCGGCGAGATCGGCCAGCACGCCATTGAACGCCTTGGCGAACGCCTTCAGCCGCGGGTCGGATGCGCGCGAAATGGTCGGCGCGCCGCGCTTGGCGGCCGCGCCGGTCGCGAACGCCAGCAGCGTATCGGACGTCGAGGTGTCGCTGTCGATGGTCAGCGCGTTGAAGGTGTCGGTCACGCCGTCTTTCAGCAAGGCACGCAATACGGTTGCCGAGATTGGCGCATCGGTGAACACAAACGACAGCATCGTCGCCATGTCGGGCATGATCATGCCGGCGCCCTTGGCCATGCCGTTGATGGTGACGTCGGTCTTGCCGAGCTTGACCATTGCCGTTGCGATCTTCGGAAACGTATCCGTCGTCATGATCGCGCGCGCCGCGTCGAGCCAGCGATCAGGGCTGGCCTGCTCGACGAGCGTTGCCATCACAACTTCGAACTTTGTCGCATCAAGCGGCTCGCCTATCACGCCAGTGGACGCGAGATAGACATCGGCCGGCTTGAAGCCGCCGACCTTCGCGGCTGATGCTGCCGTCATGGTGGTCGACTGGCGGCCGGTACGGCCCGTGAATGCGTTGGCGTTGCCGGAATTGACGACGAGCGCGCGCGCCCCGCCGCGCTTGATCTTGTCGCGGCACCACTCGACCGGCGCGCTCGGGCATTTTGACTTGGTGAACACGCCGGCGACCGTGGTGCCCTCGTCGAACAGCGCCAGCAGGACATCGCGGCGGCCCTTGTAACGGATGCCGGCTTCCGCGGTCGCAAGGCGGATGCCGTCGATCACCGGCATGACCGGCGGATTTTTGGGGGCGAGTGGAGAGACGGTCGATGACATCGCTTGAGATCCCGACAAGGCTTAAGGGACGGCAATAAAATGCCCGGGCAGCGAGCCCGGGCATTTCGGCAACTTAGCGGAATCTTCGGGCGGAAGTCGATTTACTTCTTCGGCGTACCGGCGTCCTTGGCCGCGGGCGCTGCGTCCGGCTTCGCCGCCGGCGCCGCGTCGGGCTTGGCGGCCGGCTGGTCCAGCCGTTCGACCTTCGCCTCGGCGCGAAGCTTCTCGACGGTGGCGCCTTGCGCCTTGCGCGTCAGGTAGCTCTCGATCTGCGGCTTGACCTGCGCGAAATCCGGCGGCTTGCGGTTGCGCTTCTCCTCGACCTTGATGACGTGCCAGCCGAACTGCGACTTCACGGGGTCGGAGATCTTGCCGGGCTCGAGGCTGAAGGCAGCCGCGGAAAACTCGGGCACCATCTGGTCCTTGGTGAAGAAGCCGAGGTCGCCGCCATCGGAGGCGCCGGGGTCCTTCGACTTCTTCTTGGCGAGCTCGGCGAAGTCGGCGCCCTTCTTCAGTTCCTCGACCACCTGCTTCGCCTCGTCTTCGGTCTCGACCAGGATGTGACGGGCATGCACCTCCGGCTCGGCGGCGACCTGCTTCACCGCGTCGTCATAAACCTTGTGTTCGGCGTCGTCGGTCAGTGCGGCCTTGCCGTCGACGTTCAACAACGTGTCCATCAAGAGACGCTGGCGGGCGAATTCGAGGTGGCGCTTGAAGTCGTCGCTGTCGCCGAGCTTGCGGTCGTCGGCAGCCTTGGCCACGACCTTCATATCGATCAGGTAGTTCATGACGTTTTCGCGCTTGGTGGCAGGGTCCATCTGCGCCGGCAGGCTGGGCCCCAACTCGTCCTCGGCCAGCTTCAGGTCGCTCTCATAAATCTCGCTGCCATTGACCCGCGCCAGCACGGGGTCCGAATCGGCGGAGAACGACGGGGCGGTCCAGGTCAGGCCGGCCAGCAAGAGGCTTGCCGCTGCCGCCAACACAAAACCGTTCCGTGATGCGGGCTTGTGAAGCCGCAAATAGCTCGTCATGACCAATCCTTCGTCTGGTGAATTCGGCGGCACACTCGCGCAACCGGAAGCGGTTAGCAATGCGCAAAGTCGGGCGAAATCATGAATTCACGGCAATACCGGTGCCGTTGACAACCATATGGCTGGCCAATATCTCTCGCCCAGCGGAACCGCTTTTTGCGGCTGTTTTGTGCGCCGTGAGACCAGGCGCCGCCCTCTCCGGGACGAAGCTCAGTTTAAGGACCAGGTAGGCATGATCGCCGCGCTCGCTCGCAAGTTTTTCGGTTCCGCAAACGATCGCCGCATCCGCTCCTATCAGCCGCGCGTGAACGCCATCAATGCGCTGGAGGCCGAGCACGAGAAGCTGTCTGACGAAGAATTGAAGGCGAAGACCACCGAGTTCAAGCAACGGCTGGCAGGCCTCGAAACACAGGCCGAGATTCAGCGAGCGCTTGACGACATCCTCGTTCCGGCCTTCGCGACCGTCCGCGAAGCTTCCAAGCGTACCCTCGGTCAGCGGCATTTTGACGTCCAGCTGATCGGCGGCATGGTGCTGCATGAGGGCGATATTTCCGAGATGAAGACCGGCGAAGGCAAGACGCTGGTTGCAACGCTCGCAGTCTACCTCAACGCGCTGGCCGGCAAGGGCGTGCATGTCGTCACCGTCAACGACTACCTCGCCCGCCGCGACGCGGCCTGGATGGGAGAAATCTACTCGTTCCTCGGGCTGACCACCGGCGTGATCGTCCATGGCCTCGACGACGAGCAGCGTAAAGCTGCCTATGCCTGCGACATCACCTACGGCACCAACAACGAGTACGGCTTCGACTATCTGCGCGACAACATGAAGTACCGGCTGGAGGACATGGTCCAGCGCGGCCACTTCTACGCCATCGTCGATGAGGTGGACTCGATCCTGATCGACGAAGCGCGCACGCCGCTGATCATCTCGGGTCCGCTGGAGGATCGCTCCGAATTCTACAACACCATCGACACGTTCATCCCGAACCTCGACAAATCCGACTACGACGTCGATGAGAAGCAGCGCACGGTGACGCTGACTGAAGCCGGCATGGAGAAAGTCGAGACGAGGTTGCGCGAGGCGGGCCTGTTGAAAGCGAACTCGCTCTACGACATCGAGAACGTCTCGACCGTGCATCACATCAACCAGGCCTTGCGTGCCCACACGCTGTTCAGCCGCGACAAGGATTACATCGTTCGCGACGGCGAGGTCATCATCATCGACGAGTTCACCGGGCGCATGATGCCGGGCCGGCGCTACTCGGAGGGCCTGCACCAGGCGCTCGAGGCAAAAGAGCATCAACCGGTGCAGCCGGAAAACCAGACGCTCGCCTCGATCACCTTCCAGAACTACTTCCGCATGTATCAGAAGCTCGCCGGCATGACCGGTACGGCGGCGACGGAGGCGGACGAATTCTTCGACATCTACAAGCTCGAGGTCCGCGAGATCCCGACCAACGTGGCAGTTGCGCGCCTTGATGAAGACGATGAGGTCTACCGGACCGCGAAGGAGAAATATGCCGCGATCCTTGCCGAGATCGAGCGCGCCAACAAGCGGTTGCAGCCGGTGCTGGTCGGCACGGCCTCGATCGAGAAATCCGAGTTGCTCGCTGAATTTCTCAAGCAGAACGGCTACAAGCTGATCGATTTTGCCGACCCGAAGGGACTGGAAAAGCTCTACGCGGCGGCGCGCGCGGGCAAGCCGGCGAAACTGTTCGCCGTGCTGAACGCGCGTTTCCATGAGCAGGAAGCCTACATCGTTGCCGAAGCCGGCGTGCCCGGCGCGATCACGATCGCGACCAACATGGCCGGCCGCGGTACCGACATCAAGCTCGGTGGCTCGCTCGACATGCGCATTGCGCACGAAACCGCCGACATCACCGACGAAGCCGAAAAGCAGCTGCGGATTGAGCAGATCAAGGCCGACGTCGAGCGCTTCCGCGAGATCGTGTTGAAGGCCGAGGAGGTGGTCGAAGTCGAGCCTGCCAAGGGTGCCAAACCGGCCAAGACCATCACCAAGCCGGGCGGGCTCTACATCATCGGCTCCGAGCGCCACGAGTTCCCGCCGCATCGACAACCAGCTGCGCGGCCGTTCGGGCCGTCAGGGCGATCCGGGCCGGTCGAAATTCTTCCTGTCGCTCGAAGACGATCTGATGCGCATCTTCGGCTCGGATCGGCTCGACACCATGCTGACGCGGCTCGGCCTGCAGGAAGGCGAAGCCATCATCCATCCCTGGATCAACAAGGCGCTGGAGAAGGCGCAGCAGAAGGTCGAGGCGCGCAACTTCGACATCCGCAAGAATTTGCTGAAGTTCGACAACGTCCAAAACGACCAGCGCAAGGTGATCTTCGATCAGCGCATCGATCTGATGAAGGACGAAGACGTCGCCGAGACCGTCGCCGACATGCGCCATGCCCTGGTCGACGACATCGTCGCCAAGCACGTGCCGGAGAATGCTTATCCCGAGCAATGGGATGTTGCCGGCCTGAAAGAAGAGCTGAAGCGCGTGCTCGACCTCGAATTGCCGGTCGACGCATGGGCCAAGGAAGAAGGCATCGCCGACGAGGAACTGCTCAACCGCATCGAGAAGCAGGCCGACGAGCGCATGGCCGCCAAGGTCGCGCAGTGGGGGCCGGATGTCATCCGCTACGTCGAGAAGACGATCCTGCTGCAGACGCTCGACCACCTCTGGCGCGAGCATCTCGTCATGCTCGAGCATCTGCGCCAGGTGATCGGGCTGCGCGGCTACGGCCAGCGCGATCCGCTGAACGAGTACAAGGCGGAGGCCTTCGCGCTGTTCGAAGCGCTGATCTCGCATTTGCGCGAGGCGGTGACCGCGCAGCTGATGCGGGTCGAGATCGTGCCGCCCGAACAGCCGCAGCAACTGCCGCCGATGGAGGCGCACAAGCTCGACCCGGTCACCGGCGAGGACGAGATCGCGTTTGCCAACATGGCGGTCTCGCCGCCGACCGTGCCGGCCGACCGCGATCCGAACGATCCAGCGAGCTGGGGCAAGGTCGGCCGCAACGAGGTCTGTCCGTGCGGCTCGGGCAAGAAGTTCAAGCACTGCCACGGCAAGCTGGCCTGAACGCCACGCTCGCTCCCGCGAGCGCCTGTCTGCTATCAAGGGAAATCCGCCATTTACGGCGTGTGCCGGATCATGCAGGGATCCGACACGAGTTAGCTCTTTGAGCAAGAAGAAATGGAGCAAGAAGAAGATGCTGACGATCTACGGGGTTTATCGCTCACGCGCCTCGCGCAACATCTGGCTCGCAGGCGAGCTCGGCCTGACCTTTCGCCACGTGCCGGTCATCCAGGTGTACCGTTTGAGCAATCCGTCGGCGCCCGGCGCGCCGCTGCACACGCGCTCGCCGGAGTTCCTCAAGGTCAACCCGAACGGTCATATCCCATCGATCGATGACGACGGCCTCGTGCTGCACGAGTCGCTCGCAATCAACCTTTATCTCGCGCGCAAGCACGGCGGCCCGCTGGCGCCGGCTGACGTCAAGGAAGAAGGTTTGATGGCGATGTGGTCGCTGTGGGCGGCGACGGAGGTCGAGAGCCGCGCGCTCACTGTGATGCAGAACCGCGTGGCCAAACCCGCCGCGGAGCGCGATGCTAAACTCGCGGACGCGACCGTCGCCGAACTGCGCGCGCCGTTTGCGGTGCTCGACGCCGCGCTGGTGGATGGCTATCTGGTCGGCAAGCGCTTTACCGTGGCCGACATCAACGTCGCCGAGGTCGCGCGTTATGCGCAAGCGGCGCCGGAGCTGTTTGAAGGGGCGCCGCGTGTAAAAGCTTGGCTCTCGGCATGCCAGGCGCGTCCGGCGTTCAAGGCAATGTGGGCGAAGCGGGACGCCGAGCCGGCGTGAGCGAGCTGCGCTAGGGCGCTTACTTCATCGCCGAGAAGCGGCTGTCGAACGAGTTGCCGGACACGATCGGCTGGGCGCCAGCGAGGGCGCCGTTTGCCACGGTCGCCGTCGGCTGGTCGGCTTGCGGTGCCGGCTTCGCCTGCACGGTGACGGCAGGTCGGGTCTCCGCAGGTCTTGGAGCGGGAGCGGGCATCGGCTTCGGCGCCACGTTCTTCGCTTCGATCACCCGAGGTTTCGGCAGCGGAGCGCTTGCCGTGGTATCGGAGCCACCAATGCCGATCTTGCGCGCCAGGCTCGCAAAGAAGCCTTCCGATTTTGCCGAGCTATCGGCGGAAGCGACCCGTGTCGCGGGGGCAGGCGTCGGCGGGGCGACGGCAACAACGGGCTCGGGTGCGTGCGGCGGATTGACCGTCGGCGGCAGTGTCGCCGGCGTCGTCGAATACGAGGCCACCGCGAGATTCGACGTGTTGTTGTCCGAGAGACCGGTCTGGCCATCGGGCAGCTTGGCCGCGAACACCGCGTTCATGCCGCCGTCAATGCCGCGACGCATTGGCGCGGTCGGCTCGTTATGCGCGACCAGCTCGGCGTATTCGGTGTTGTCGCGGGCGTCCTTGTCCTGCACGGCTTGCGCGATATCATCTGGCACCTGGAACACCGGGCACTTGCCGGCGGGGCTGAAGTTCGGCGCCTTGTTCGAGCTCGGGTCCGGCGCGGCATCGAATACGTAATGCTTTTCGCAGACATCGACCTTGGGTTCGAGATGCGTGACCTCGAAATGGTCGTTGCCTTCCTTCAGCATCTTCCAGAACGGCAAGTTCGGATTGTTGCGATGCCGAGCCATGTTCCTCGCCGTCATCCGGAACGGATACGCCTGGAACTGGAAGGCGCGCTGGCCACCGAAGAAGGACTCGCGGCCGAGCGAGTAGATCTCGGAGATCTGCTCGTCGGTCATCGCGTAGCAGCCGCGCGACGAGCAGTCGCCATGCACCATCAATTCTGAACCGGTGCGGTTGAGCGCGCGGTCATAGGCGTTCGGGAAGCCGGTGTTGAACGACAGGTAATAGGCCGACTGCGGATTCATCTGCGCGGGGCTGATGGTGTAAAAGCCCTCGGGCGCCTGGCGGTCGCCTTCTTTGACTTTCGGACCGAGATCGCCCGACCAGCGGCAGATCGGATAGACCTTCAACAGCTCAAAACGGCCGGAGCGGTTCTGCTTCCACACCTCGAGCTCGGCCTCCGTCTTGAACAGGCGGACGAGCATCGGCGACTGCGGATCCATGTCCTTGTCGGCCATGTCAGCGAGCAGTTTGTCGGGGATCGGCTTGTTGGCCTTGGCGTTGGTCGCGAGCGTGCCGATCTCTTCGCTGTTGCAGCCGGCCAACAGCACAGCGGCCGCAAGAGCAGCCGACGTGATCAGCGCGCGAGCATGCGTGCGAAATTCCAAAGCGAAGGCTCCCCGACCGGTAGGCAAATCCCCTTAAAACCAACGCTTTGCCCAAAAGCCGTTGAGCAATCGTTATCCTTAAGCAGGAAAGCTCGCAAGCCGATTTGCCGGCCTCGAGAAGGGGTGCCGTCGAACGGTGAATATTCGGTAAATTTGATGTCATTTCGGCCAGTAATCGGCGCCCTGTTGTCCAGAAAAAGCCACGATTGGGCCAGGACTGCGGGCCCCATTTGCGGGTGCCGAAGATTGGCAGCGGCCATGAGACGCGCCTCAGCCGAGCTTGCGTCCCATCTCGAGGAATTTCTGCCGGCGCAGATTGCGGATGGTATCGCGATCGAGATTGCGCATCTCGCCAAAGGCGATGTCGATCGCCTCGCCGGTTGCCGCGATCATCGCCGCCGGATCGCGGTGCGCGCCGCCGGCCGGCTCCTTGATGATGCGATCGATCACGCCGAAGCGCAGCATATCCTGCGCCGTGATCTTCATCGTGTTGGCTGCTTCCAGCGCCTTCGAATTATCGCGCCACAGGATCGAGGAGGCGGCTTCCGGCGAGATCACGCTGTAGATCGCGTGCTCGAGCATCAACACGCGGTTGGCAGTGGTGATCGCGATCGCGCCACCTGACATGCCTTCGCCGGTGATGATTGCGACATTGGGCACGCCGAGCTGCAGCGAGATGTCGGTCGAGCGCGCAATCGCTTCAGCTGTGCCGCGTTCTTCCGCGCCCTTGCCGGGAAACGCGCCCGCCGAATCGGCGAGCGACAGCACGGGAATGTTGAAGCGATCGGCCATCTCCATCAGCCGCGCCGCCTTGCGATAGCCTTCCGGCATCGCCATGCCGAAATTGTGCTTGATGCGCGCGTCCGTCGTCGCGCCCTTCTCCTGGCCGAGCACGCAGATGCTCTCGCCCTTGAAGCGGCCGAAGCCGGCGATCATCGCCTCGTCCTCGCCGAACTTGCGGTCGCCGGCGAGCGGGGTGAATTCGGAGATCAGCGCCTTGACGTAGTCGAGGCAGTGCGGCCGCTGCGGATGACGCGCGACCTGCACCTTCTGCCACGGTGTCAGGTTGTCGTAGGTTTCGACCAGCGCCTGCGCTGCTTTTTCCTCGAGCCGCGCGACCTCGTCGCCGATGTCGCTGCCGGACGCCGCAAGCGTCTTCAATTCGTCGATCTTCGCCTCGAGCTCGGCGATCGGCTTTTCGAAGTCAAGATAGGTGCGCATCGTCGGCATGTGCGGGAAAAACGTCGCCTTTGGGCTCGGGATTGCGGCCCCTTTCAAGTCGAGGAGATCAGCCAAGTCAAGGCGGGATGGAGCCAGAGCACGGCCACGGTGAAGAAATCTCTATTCGCCAGAGGCTTGCTTTTCCGCCAATGGATGGAGATCGCGCACCAGGCTCTTCAGTCGTTCGGCAACGACATGGGTGTAGATCTGGGTAGTCGAGATGTCGCTGTGGCCGAGCAGCGTCTGCAGGATGCGCAGATCGGCGCCGTTGTGCAGGAGATGACTCGCAAATGCGTGCCGTAGCACGTGCGGGCTGACCAGTCGTGGCGACAGGCCGGCGGCGCCCGCCAGTTCCTTCAATTCGCGTGCAAAATGCTGCCGTGTCAGATGGCCGCTTTCGCCCGATGACGGAAACAGCCATTTTGTTTGCGCAACGCTGCCCTTGGTCCGCGCCTCTGTCATCGCTTGAAGATGAGCCGCCATCGCCTGGCGCGCGGCATCGTTCAACGGTACCAGCCGCTCCTTGTTGCCCTTGCCGCGCACCACGATCATGCGTGCGTCGCGTCGTGCCGCCGACAGCGGCAACGCCACGAGCTCGGAGACGCGCAAGCCGGTCGCATACAGCACCTCGAGCAGGCAGGCGAGGCGCGTCGTGCGCAGTTTTTCCGGCGGCTTGTCGCCGCATCGTTCGATATCCGTTTTTGCATGCGCCAGCAGGCGGTCGACGTCGGCGATCGACAGCACTTTTGGCAGCGGTCGCGTGCGCTTCGGTCCTGTGAGGATTGCAGCCGGGTCGTCTTTGCGCAGGCCCTCGCCGAGCAGGAAGCGGAACAGGTGCCGCATCGCCGACAGCCGGCGTGCCGCGCTCGCGGCCTTGAAGCCGCGCTGGTCGAGATCATCAAGATAGGCGCGCAAGTCGTCGGTCGACACATCGGTGAACTGCCGCTTTCGGCCGTTGACGAAGTGCGAGAGATCTTCCAGGTCGCGCCGATAGGCGTCGATAGTGTTGGCGCCCGAACCTTGTTCCGCGGCCAGCATGTCGAGGAACAGGCCGATCAGCCTGGCGTCGCCGTTGCGCTGAGAGCTCGGGACCTTGCGGCTCGGCGTCGCCATCGCGATTGGCTACTTCCTCATGAACCGGTCGGGCGGGATCGTGACGGTGATCTCCCGCGGTTTCGGATGGACGTAGTTGGCAAGCGCGAAAATGCTGCCATAGATCACGCCGCCGATCACCGCGACGGCAATCAGGAAGCGGAACAGGCTCGGCATCGCAATCTCTCGGCCCGCCGGTTAAGCATTTGGCGCATGTCCCGGAAAAGTGGGTACCGGTTTTCCGAAAAGGACTTGCGCAAAAGAAAGGGCGGCCAGTACGACCATGTTCGCGGCAATCTGGCAAGACGCTCTGGCAGGTATGACCGGCCCGGTAGTATACGGACAGGACACCGGGACTTCCCGGGTCGAGGTTGAGGATTCTGGTGCGATGAACGATGCCGTCGACAACGGCGCATTCCGCAATGCCGAGGAGGCGGCCATCGTGCGCGCGCTCGGCACGCGGGTGCTCGTGCTGATCGGCATGATGGGCGCCGGCAAGTCTTCGATCGGCCGCCGCATCGCCGCCAGGCTGAACCTGCCGTTCGTCGACGCCGACGTCGAGATCGAGGCGGCGCATGCCGGGCTCACCATTCCGGAAATCTTCGTCAAATACGGCGAGCCGTATTTCCGCGACGGCGAGGTCCGCGTCATTGCACGGCTGCTCGAAGGCGGCCCGAGCGTGCTCGCAACCGGCGGCGGCGCCTTCATGCGCGAAGAAACCCGGCAGCGAATTCGCGCCAAGGGCATTTCGATGTGGCTGCGCGCCGATCCGGAGGTCATCTTGCGCCGCGTCAAGCGACGCACCGATCGCCCGCTGTTGCAGACCGAGGATCCGGCCGCGACAATTCAGCGGCTGGTCGACGAGCGCTATCCGATCTATGCGGCGGCTGATATCACCGTGCTGTCGCGCGATGTGCCGCACGAGCGCATCGTCGAGGAATGTCTGCAGATGCTGGGTGCTTACCTGCGCGATGAAGGCGAGCGCAGCGGAACGAGGACCTCGTGATGAATGCGCCGTCACCGAAGCCGCAGCGACTGGATGGCGAAACGATCGTCAAGGTTGCGCTGGCCGAACGCTCCTACGACATCATCATCGGCGCAGGCGCGTTGACGACGCTTGGCGAGCGGATCGCGGCGCTGCGCCCAGGCGCGCGCACCGCTGTTGTCACCGACCGCTCCGTGGCTGGGCACTGGTTGCGACAGACCGAAGCCGTGCTCAAGGCCGCCGGGATCGCCAGCGCACAGATCGTCGTCGGCGAAGGCGAAGGCAGCAAGAGCTATGACGGCTTGCAGGAGGTCACCGAGGCGCTGATATCAGCGAAGATCGAGCGCAACGATCTTGTCGTCGCGCTTGGCGGCGGCGTGATCGGCGATCTCGCCGGCTTTGCCGCCGCGATCGTTCGCCGCGGTGTCGATTTTGTCCAGGTGCCGACCACGCTGCTGGCGCAGGTCAATTCATCGGTCGGCGGCAAGACCGGAATCAACTCGCCGCATGGCAAGAATTTGATTGGGGCGTTCCATCAGCCGGTGCTGGTGGTTGCCGATACCGACGTGCTCGACACGCTGCCACCGCGCGAGTTTCGCGCCGGCTATGCTGAGGTCGCCAAATACGGCGTGCTCGGCGACCTCGGCTTCTTCGCCTGGCTCGAAGTCAATCATGGCGACGTGTTCAGGGGCGGTGCCGCACGCCGGCACGCGATCGCCACGAGCTGCCGCTCCAAGGCCGCGATCGTCGCGCGCGACGAGCGCGAGACCGGCGATCGCGCCCTGCTCAATCTCGGCCACACCTTCGGCCATGCGCTGGAAGCCGCGACCGGCTTCTCGGATCGGTTGCTGCACGGCGAGGGCGTCGCCATTGGCATGGTGCTGGCCGCGGAACTTTCGGCCGAGCTCGGCATGATTGCGCCTGACGACGCCGCGCGCGTCAGCTGTCATCTTGCCGCGGCAGGCTTGCCGACGCGATTGCAGGATATTGCCGGCTTTTCGCAGGAAGGCATCGGCAACGCCGACACGCTGATGGCGTTGATGGCGCAGGACAAGAAGGTCAAGCGCGGACGCCTCACCTTCATCCTGCTCAAAGGTTTGGGGCAGGCCGTGATCACTTCCGACGTCGAACCCTCAACGGTTCACGCATTCCTGGAGCGCAAGTTGCGCTGATACAAGACCGATGCGCTGGCTCTCGTTCATCATCGTCATCGGCTTGCTGCTGGTCTCGGCGTTCTTCGCCGCGAGCGAAACCGCGCTGACCGGCTCGTCACGCGCCAGCATGCTGCGGCTGGAGAAGCAGGGCAGCCGCCAGGCCGCGAACGTCAACTGGCTGCTCAGCATGCGCGACCGCATGATCGGCGCGCTGCTGCTCGGCAACAACATCGCCAATATCGGCGCTTCGGCGTTGGCCACCGGCGTGTTTACCGCGTGGTTCGGCGAGGTCGGCGTACTCTATGCCACCGGTGTCATGACCGTGCTGGTCGTGATCTTTGCGGAGGTCCTGCCGAAGACCATCGCCATCAACTCGCCTGATCGCATCGCGCTCGCCGTGGCGTGGCCGATGCGGTTCGTGGTCAGCCTGCTCGCCCCGTTGCTCCATCTCATCGAAGGGATCGTTCGCCTGTTGATCAGGTTGTTCGGGATCACCAACGGTAACTATCCGATCCTGTCGCCGACCGAGCGGCTTCGCGGCGCGGTCGATCTCATTCATCACGAGGGTGGCGTCGAGAAGCAGGACCGCGACATGCTCGGCGGGCTGCTTGACCTGCGCGAGCTATCGGTCAAGGACGTCATGATCCACCGCACCGAAATGGTGATGGTCAACGCCGATCTACCGTCGGAGGAGATCGTGCGCGAGGTGCTGCAGACCGAGTACACCCGCATTCCGCTGTGGCGCGAGAAGCCGGAAAACATCGTCGGCGTGCTGCACGCCAAGGATCTGTTGCGCGCGATGCGTGCGGCCGACGGCGACATGTCGCAGATCGACATCAAGAAGATCGTGCTGCCGCCGTGGTTCGTGCCGGAGTTGCGGCCGCTGTCTGAGCAGCTCAAGGCGTTCCGCCGCCGCAAGACCCATTTCGCGCTGGTCGTCGACGAGTATGGCGAGGTCGAAGGTCTCGTGACGCTGGAAGACATTCTTGAGGAGATCGTCGGCGATATCTCGGACGAGCATGACATCACGGTCGCCGGCGTGCGGGCGCAGCCTGACGGCTCGGTTGTCGTCGACGGCTCGGTGCCGATCCGTGATCTCAACCGTGCCATGGACTGGAATCTGCCGGTCGAAGAGGCGACCACCATCGCAGGTCTCGTGATCCACGAATCGCGCTCGATTCCCGAACGCGGGCAAAGCTTCACCTTCCACGGCTTCCGCTTCCAGGTTCTGCGCCGCGAACGCAACCGCATCACGGCGTTGCGGATCGTTCGTCTGCCGCGCAGCAGCGAGGTTGAGTTCGCCCGACCGCGGGCCGGAACGTCGTTTTAGCCTCAGCTACCGCTTCTCGCCCGGCGCCGAGGCGTGAATCGCGAGCGCGTGAACGCCGTCGGCGAGGTCGTCCGCAAGTATCGCGTTGATCATGCGATGACGATCAATTCGGCTCTTGCCGGCGAAGGCCTGCGACACAATATGTACGCGGAAATGGCTCTGGCCGCCCGGCCGGTGTCCGGCATGTCCCTCATGCAAATGCGATTCGTCGACGACTTCGATGCTTTCTGGCGCGAAAGCATCCTTCAACTTCTTCGTGATGGTCTCGCTGACGCGCATGGTGCAAGCAACTCTTAAGCTTGTGCGGAGATAGTCGTTCTGCCGTTCGGGTCAAATAGAAAATTCGCCGCCATCGCGCACCAAAGCAATTGTCAAGACTTGAAGCGTCGTGAAAGGCGGCGTCATATCCCATAATGAATTTCGACTCGAAAGTATTCGATCGCATTCGCATCAAGCCGCGGGTTGAGGCCGAGCGGAAGGCGGTGCGCGACACCGGTCCGGCCTGCGAGTGGCCGGGCTGTGCCTGTGCGGGCTCGCACCGGGCGCCGAAGGGCCGACAGCACGAGCGCGAATACTGGCGCTTCTGCATCGAACATGTGCGCGAGTACAACCAGTCCTACAATTATTTCTCCGGCATGAGCGATGACGCGGTGGCGCGCTACCAGAAGGACGCGCTGACCGGCCATCGGCCGACCTGGAAGCTCGGCGCCAACGCCGGCACCAAGGGCAAGTCGAAGGCCGAGGAGGCCTTTGGCGGCGCCAACGATCCGTTCCACGTCTTCAGCGAATTGAACGGACGTGGCCGCTGGCGTCCGGGTCCTGATTCGAAGCCCGAAGCACGCCCCGTCTTCAATGCCGAGCGCAAGGCGCTGCAGGTGTTGGGACTTGAAGGGTCAGCGACCACCGCCGAGATCAAGGTGCGTTTCAAGGCGCTGGTGAAACAACATCATCCCGACGCCAATGGCGGCGACCGCTCGACCGAAGATCGCCTGATCGAGATCATCAAGGCGTACAATTATCTGAAGTCGGTCTCGCGCGGGTAGCCCAAGTCAGGCCGCGCGGATCCGGACTTACCGAACAAGACCGGACTTACCGAACAAGAAGCGTCCGATTTAGATGAACGGTCGGCCGGATTCCGCTTTCGCGAGGATCAACGGATCATTTCTTGGCTTCGGCGTGTCGTCTCAGATGCAGCATATGCGGGTGGCACAGGTGCCAGTGCTTCTGCGCCCAGACCAGAAACGCAATCGCGGCGACGATTGAAGCGGCGCCCAGCGCATAGGGTCCGATCCGCTCACCCCATTCGGCCACGGCTGATCCGGCAAGCGCGCTGGAGACCACGTGAGCGACCGCCCACAGCGCGATCGCCGGAATGTTCACCGTGAAGAAGCGCGGTGGCGACATGCCGAGCGCGCCGGCGGTGATCGGCACGAAGGCACGGATCGGCGCGACGAATCGGGCGAACAGCACCGCCAGCGTGCCGTGACGGCGGAAGAATTCCTCGCTCTGCGCGATCAGCGTCGGGTAAGCCGACAGCGGCCAGAGCTCGAGGATGTGCCGCTTGAAGCGATGGCCGAGCCAGAATGCCGTGCCGTCGCCGATCATGGCGCCGACGATCGCGCTGGACAGGATGATCGGCAGGCTGAGCCGCCCGAGCGGTACCAGTGCGCTGATGGCGACGATCACGGTCGAGCCGGGGACGAAAGAGCCCAGCACCGGGACGGCTTCCAGCAGCGCAGCCAGGAAAACGGTCGCATAGGCCCATCCGGCGTGGTCGGAGACGAAGCCGATCAGCGCGTGCAAACTCTCATTCACAGAACTTGTCCCGCGTTTGGCGTCCGATGTGGCGAATCCCGGCCGCACTACCCATATCTCGTTTCGGACACCCAAAAACGCCGAATTTAGGCTGGGAACCTTGATTTCTGGCGGCAAACACCGCTGTTGAACAAGGCTGCACAGCAAGAACGCGGGTTCCGTTTTGCCCCCGCTTTCTGCTAGGTTCGCCGCCGACCGCCCACATGGACCGCCCGTCGGCTTTGTCCGTTTGGGACTACGGAGCTCCCATGACGTCTGAAGTGATTTCTGCCGCAAGTGCAACTGACAGCCTGCCCGACATGAAAGTGTCGGTGCGTCAACTATTTGGCATCGATACGGACCTTGAGGTGCCGGCCTTTTCCAAGGCTGATCCACACGTTCCGGATCACGATCCCGACTACCGCTTCGACCGCGCGACCACGCTCGCGATTCTCGCCGGATTCGCCAAGAATCGCCGCGTCATGGTCACCGGCTTTCACGGCACCGGCAAATCGACCCATATCGAGCAGGTCGCAGCGCGACTGAACTGGCCGTGCGTGCGCGTCAACCTCGACAGCCACATCAGCCGTATCGATCTGGTCGGCAAGGACTCGATCATCATCAAGGACGGCAAGCAGGTCACCGAATTCCGCGACGGCATCCTGCCATGGGCGCTCCAGCACAACGTCGCGCTGGTGTTCGACGAGTATGACGCCGGCCGCCCCGACGTGATGTTCGTGATCCAGCGCGTGCTCGAAGTGTCCGGCCGCCTCACCCTGCTCGACCAGAACAAGGTGATCCGCCCGCACCCGGCGTTCCGCCTGTTCTCGACCGCCAACACCGTCGGTCTCGGCGACACCACCGGCCTGTATCACGGTACCCAGCAGATCAACCAGGGTCAGATGGACCGCTGGTCGATCGTGACCACGCTGAACTATCTGCCGCATGACGAGGAGGTGCTGATCGTGCTCGCCAAGGCGAAGCACTACCGCACCGACGCCGGCCGCGACATCGTCAGCAAGATGGTCCGGCTCGCCGACCTCACGCGCAATGCATTCGCCAACGGCGATCTCTCGACCGTGATGTCGCCGCGCACCGTGATCACCTGGGCGGAGAACGCCGAGATCTTCGGCGACATCGGCTTCGCCTTCCGCGTCACCTTCCTCAACAAGTGCGACGAGCTCGAGCGATCTCTGGTCGCTGAGTTCTATCAGCGTTGCTTCAACGCCGAGCTGCCGGAGTCGGCGGTCAACGTGGCGCTGAGCTAACGCGAAAGTGCAGCGCCACTTGCAATGACGACCAGCAACAAGGGCAAGTTCGCGAGCAGGGAAGCGCCCACCGAGCCGTTCAAGCGGGCGGTGACGTCCTGCCTGCGCGCTATCGCCAGGCAACCTGAGCTCGAAGTTTCGTTCGCGGCCGAGCGACCGGGACTCGCGCCGGGCAAGGCGCGTTTGCCCGAGCCGCCGCGCAAGCTGTCGAAGCGGGACGCCGCGATCGTGCGCGGCCATGCCGAACTCGATCGCGCTTCGCCTCGCCTGCCACGATCCAAAAGTTCATCGCAAGCAGATGCCGGGCAATCTGCAGGCGCGTGGCATTTTCGATGCCGTCGAGCAGGCGCGAGTGGAAGCGATCGGTGCGCGCCGGATGAGCGGCGTCGCCAAGAATCTGACCGCGATGCTCGACGATCACTTCCATCGCGGCAAGTACGACGAGATCACCGATCGCGCCGATGCGCCGCTGGCAGACGCGCTCGCCATGCTGGTGCGTGAGCGTCTGACCGGAATGGCGCCGCCGGCAGCTGCGAAGAAGCTGGTCGACCTGTGGCGCCCACTGATCGAGACCAAGGCCGGCAATCCGCTCGACCGGCTCGATGAGGTGATCGAGGATCAGCGCAAGTTCGCCGATGCGGTGCATGATCTGCTCGATGCGCTGGAGCTCGGCGACCGTCAGGACGCCGACCAGGACGACGAGGACCAGGACGAGAACGAGGAAGGCGAGCAGGACCAGTCGGGCGCCGACGGCACGCCCGATGGCGACAGCCAGCAGGAAATGTCCGCTGAGCAGGTCGAGGCATCCTCCGAAGAGACGGCCGAGAGTGCCGAAGCGGCGCAATCGCAGGCGAGCGACACGTTCGACGACGGCGACGTCGGCGAGGACGAGCAGCCGGGCGACACCACGCGTCCGCCCCTGCGGGGCAACGAGCCGCGCGGTCCCGAATATCACGCATTCGCGCCGCGCTTCGACGAAGTCGTGGCGGCCGAAGACCTTTGCGACCATGAAGAGCTCGAGCGGCTGCGCAGCTATCTCGACAAGCAGCTTGCACATTTGCAGGGCGTAGTGGCGCGTCTTGCCAATCGCTTGCAGCGCCGCCTGATGGCGCAGCAGAACCGCGCCTGGGATTTCGATCTCGAGGAAGGCGTCCTTGATCCGGCGCGGTTGACGCGCGTCGTCACAGATCCCTTGCATCCGCTGTCGTTCAAGCACGAGAAGGAAGCGACCTTCCGCGACACCGTGGTCACGCTGCTGCTCGACAATTCCGGCTCGATGCGCGGCCGCCCGATCACCGTGGCGGCGACCTGCGCCGACATTCTCGCGCGCACGCTGGAGCGTTGCGGCGTCAAGGTCGAGATTCTCGGCTTCACGACGCGTGCCTGGAAGGGCGGGCAATCACGGGAAGCCTGGCTCGCAGCCGGCAAGCCCGCCAATCCGGGCCGGCTGAATGACCTGCGCCACATCATTTACAAGGCGGCGGACGCGCCGTGGCGGCGCGCGCGCAAGAACCTCGGCCTGATGATGCGCGAGGGCTTGCTGAAGGAGAACATCGACGGCGAGGCGCTCGATTGGGCGCACAAGCGACTGCTCGGCCGCCCCGAGCAGCGCAAGATCCTGATGATGATCTCGGACGGCGCGCCGGTCGACGATTCCACGCTGTCGGTCAACCCCGGAAATTATCTCGAGCGCCACCTGCGGCATATCATCGAGGAGATCGAGACCCGCAGCCCCGTGCAGCTGATCGCGATCGGCATCGGCCATGATGTGACGCGCTACTACCGTCGCGCGGTGACCATCGTCGACGCCGAGGAACTCGGCGGCGCGATCACCGAAAAGCTTGCCGAGCTGTTCAGCGAGACCAGCGAAGCGCCGCAGCAGCGGTCCGCCAAGCCGCGCTGGCTGAACTAGTTTTCTATTTCGCGTGTCGCTCAACATTGTCCGCGCCATCGTCACAGTCGTGGCGATCGCTTTGGCTACCTTGCCTGGAGCTGCACCGGTCAATGCACAGACGCGCGAAGCGCGCGTCGCCGAAATCTCCTCTCTCACGGTGCGGTCACGACCGATCGAGGCGTTTGACCCCGCCGACAAATCGAAGAAGCGATTCGGTGCGCTCGAGTTTCGCTCAGGGCTGATCCTGACATCCTCGTTCAAGGGCTTTGGCGGCCTCTCAGCGATCAGGCTCGGTGCTGATGGCGTGAGCTTCACCGCGTTGAGCGACAAGGGTGACTGGTTCACCGGAGCCATTCTCTACCACGGCAAGGTCATGACCGGCCTTGCCGATGTGAAATCGGCGCCGATGCTCGCCGACGACGGCAAGCCGATCCAGTCGAAGGGATGGTTCGACAGCGAGTCGCTCGCGTTCGACGGCGCGATCGCCTATGTCGGGCTCGAGCGCGTCAATCGCATCCTGCGCTTCGATTTCTCCAAGGGTGGAATTTTGTCGCGTAGCGAGGTCGTAGCGACACCGCCAGCGATCGCGCGGCTGCCCTACAACAAGGGGCTTGAGGCATTGGTCTTCGTGCCGAGCGGCCTGCCGCTATCAGGCACACTGATCGCGATCTCCGAGCGCGGCCTCGACAAATCAGGCAACCTCCTCGGCTTTCTGATCGGTGGCGCGAACCCCGGTCAGTTCACGGTACGGCGAACCGCGGATTTCGACATCAGCGATTGTGCGCTGCTGCCGTCGGGCGAACTGTTGTTGCTGGAGCGGAAATTCTCGTTTGTGTCCGGCATCGGCATCCGGATCAGGCGGATACCGCTCGCCTCGCTCAAGCCGGGCGCAGTCGTCGACGGCCAATCGATCTTCGAAGCCGACCTCGGCGAAGAGATCGACAACATGGAAGGCCTCGACGTGCATCGCGACGCCGATGGCGATCTCGTGCTGACGATGATCTCGGATGATAATTTTTCGATGCTGCAGCGGACGTTGCTGCTGCAGTTCAGGCTGGTTGAGCCCTAGCTGTGAGCTTTCATTAGGTTGTCCATCCGGTCCGAACCGAGGATGTTGAGGTTGTCGAGACTTCAGCTTCCAGGGGGACCGGATGAACGTGCACAAGAATGCCCGACTGACGCGGTATGGTCGAGAGCGGATCGTGCGGCAGGCGATGAGCGGGCAGGCGCCGAAGGCCATAGCCGAAGCCGCAGGCGTCTGCCCGCGGACAGTTCGTAAGTGGGTTGAGCGTTTCCGGCGGGAAGGTCTGGACGGTTTGCGGGACCGTTCATCGCGCCCGCACCGCCTGTATCGGCCGACGGAGGCGACCGTCGTCGAGCAGATTGCGATGCTGCGGCGGCAACGCATGACCGGCAAGCAGATCGCGATCGAAGCCGGCGTCTCGGCGGCCACCGTCAGCCGTGTTCTCAAGCGACTTGGCCTTAACAAATTGAGTGCACTGGAACCAGCCGAGCCGGTGCGTCGCTATGAGCGCGAACAGCCTGGCGAGATGATACATCTCGACATCAAGAAGCTCGGTCGGATCGATGGCGTGGGCCATCGCATTACCGGCGACCGCAAGGGTGCGAGTAACCTGCGCTCCCGCGGCAAGGGACCGGGCTGGGAGTATGTCCATGTTTGCATCGATGACCATTCGCGCATCGCCTTTGCAGAGGTGATGCCAAACGAGCGCGGACGCAGCGCAATCGCCTTCCTGAAGGCCGCGCTCATCTACTACGCCAGTCTCGGCGTCAAAGTTGAGCGGGTGATGACCGACAACGGCTCCTGCTACAAATCCTTCGCCTTCCGCAGACCCTGCAAGCGGCACCGTCTCAAGCACATCCGAACAAGACCTTATACGCCCAAGACAAATGGAAAGGCCGAACGCTTCATCCAGACTTCACTGCGCGAATGGGCATATGCCTACGCCTATCAGCACTCCCGCCAGCGCCGCGCCCAGCTCCCGGCATGGCTTCACCGCTACAATTGGCACAGGCCTCACTCAGGCATCGGTGCTAAAACACCCATCAGCAGACTTGGCCTGACTGAGGACAACCTGTTGAGGCTCCACACCTAGCGCACGTTCTGGAAAAGCCTGCCCTCGACATGGATCGGGGGTGGGAACCGGCGCTCGGAATGCTCGAAAAGATCAGCTCGCCGCGGCGGCCTTCTTCTTCACGATCTGGCGCTTGATATCGCGGGCCCGCAGCGAAAGCTTCTCTGTCTTCGCCTTGAGCAGGAACGCATCCAGCCCGCCGCAATGGTCGACCGATTTCACCGCGTTGGTCGAAACGCGCAGGCGTACCGAGCGGCCGAGCGTGTCGGAGATCATCGTCACGTTCTGCAGGTTCGCCAGGAAGCGGCGCTTGGTCTTGATATTGGAGTGGCTCACCTTGTGGCCAACTTGCGCGGCCTTGGCCGTGAGATCGCAGCGCCGGGACATGTCGAGATCCTTGAAAGAAAATTGAGCCAAAGCTCGCCACCCGTTTGCGGCTACAAGCTTGGTCTGTCGTCCATTTTCAGGAACCGCGGACGTATAAGGGGCTGCTGGCAGAGCGTCAAGCCGCTTGCGGCGGTCCGAAACCCTGCAGAAATTCCCCAGAAAATTCGACTTTTCAGTTGCTTAACGGGTACCAGTGGGTCGAGCGGGTCCATATATTCGACGCAATCGGGGCGTGAGGCTGGCCCTAATTTCAAAGACCCGCGGCGATAAGGCCGACGGGGCCGTCGGCTGACTGCCGACCGTCTTGACCGTCAGGATTGGCGTGGTGATCCCTCCCGATATTTCGCGAAATCTCCATTTCCGGCTGGGCGCGGCCCTTTTGTGCGTGCCGTTCCTGCTTGCAGGTGCTGAGGCTCGCGCGCAGGCGCGGCTCGATGCAAGCTACGAGGTGTCGCTGTCGGGCATCACCATTGGCAAGGGCAACTGGGTGATCGAGCTCGGCGACGACCAGTATTCCGCGGCAGCGTTCGGTGGCAGCTCGGGCCTTTTGCGCGCCGTGTCGACCGGCCAGGGAAGCGGTGGCTCGCAGGGCCGTATCGTCAAGGGGCAGCTCCAGCCGGCGTCCTACACGGTGACGATCTCGACCAGCAACAAGACCGAGACCATCCGGATGGCGCTCGCAGGCGGCAACATCAAGGATTTCTCGATTGATCCGCAGCCGCCCGAAGATCCCTTCCGTATACCGGTAACCGATGCACACAAGCGGGGGGTCAGCGATCCCATGACTGCGTCGCTGGTGCATGTTCCCGGCACCGCCGACCCCGTGAGCGCCGAAGCGTGTACCGTGACAAGCGCGGTGTTTGACGGACGGATGCGTTACGACCTCAGCCTTGAATTCAAGCGGATCGAGGCGATCAAGGTCGACGGCTACCAGGGACCGGTCGTGGTCTGCGCCGTCTATTTCGCGCCGGTGGCCGGCTACAATCCGGAGCGCTCGGCGATCAAATATCTTGCCGCGCAACGGCACATGGAACTCTGGCTGGCGCCAATTGCGGGAACCCGCATCCTGGTTCCCTACCGCCTGACGATCCCAACCCCGCTGGGCACCGGCAAGCTCGAGGCGACGCGTTTGATCTCGACACCGTTGGTTGCGCACGGCACCACGGCGGTAGCGCCAAAAACGCAATAATCGGGAGCGCTGGCAGCGGCCGCAGCGGGCCTTCGTGTTGCGGAATCCTGTTGACTCCAGGTCGAAGCCGAGTCCGTCCGGCGCTTTACGAATTCCGACGTGTCGAACGGCGATCGAGGCAGGTATTTGCTTGATCTGGTGTTCGTGCAATGACTTGGATCGACATGTTGCGGTGAACGAATCGGATGGACCGCGAGTCAGCAATTCGGGCGCAATTCGTTCTAAACTCGTTCCGAGACTTAAAATTCGAAGCTGATGGCGTCACATCGTGGGACATGAGATAGGTTGCTACCGTTCCCGCTCGCGCATTTGCGTGAAAGCATCCTCCCCACGGATACCGCCAGTTCCACAGGCGAGTTGAATTGATGCCAATTTCTGATTTGTCGCCGGTCGTTGCCGGAGGGCGCGCAGCAGGTGCCGGCGTGACGGCCGTGCTGGGGCCGACCAACACCGGCAAAACTCATCTGGCGATCGAGCGCATGCTCGCGCACTCGTCTGGCTTGATTGGCCTGCCGCTGCGACTGCTGGCGCGCGAGGTCTACAACAAGCTGGTGGATCGGGCCGGCGCCAATTCGGTGGCGCTGATTACCGGCGAAGAGAAGATCAAGCCGCCGAAGGCCAGGTTCTGGGTCTCGACCGTCGAGGCCATGCCACGCGACCTCGACGTCTCGTTTCTCGCTGTCGATGAAATCCAGATCTGCGCCGACCTCGAGCGTGGCCATGTCTTCACCGACCGTGTTCTGCATCGCCGCGGCCGCGATGAAACCCTGATCCTGGGCGCCGCGACGATGCGCAACATCGTCGAACGGTTATTGCCCGGCATCAGCATCGTGACGCGGCCGCGCCTGTCGCAACTCTCGTTCAGCGGCGATCGCAAGATCACACGGCAGCCGCGGCGCACCGCGATCGTCGCGTTTTCGGCCGATGAAGTCTACGCCATCGCCGAGTTGATCCGCCGGCAGCGCGGCGGCGCCGCCGTTGTGATGGGTTCGCTCAGCCCGCGAACGCGCAATGCGCAAGTCGAGATGTTCCAGTCCGGCGAGGTCGACTACCTCGTGGCGACCGATGCCATCGGCATGGGTTTGAATCTCGACGTCGATCACGTCGCGTTTGCGTCCGACCGCAAATATGACGGCTACCAGTATCGCCGCCTGAATCCGTCGGAATTTGCCCAAATTGCCGGCCGTGCCGGGCGCGCCTCCCGTGACGGTACTTTTGGCACCACCGGCCGCTGCGCGCCGTTCGAGCCGGAATTGGTCAATGCGTTGCAGAATCACGCATTTGAAAGCGTGCGCCTGCTGCAATGGCGCAATTCGGCTCTGGATTTTTCGTCGCTCGGGGCGTTGCAGGCGACGCTAGCGATGACGCCAACGCACGAGGCGCTGGCTCGCGCGCCGATCGCCGAAGACATCCGCGTGCTCGACCATGCCGTGCGCGACACTGACATCCGCGGACTGGCGCGGGATGCCGCCTCCGTCGAGCGACTGTGGGACGTCTGCCAGATCCCGGACTATCGCAAGATCGCACCGGCCGCCCATGCAGAGCTGGTAGCGACACTGTTCGCCTACCTGATGCGCGAGGGTCGAATTCCGGACGACTGGTATGCCGCGCAGGTCGCGCAGACCGACCGTGTCGATGGTGACATCGATACGCTGTCGGCGCGGATTGCGCAGATCAGGACCTGGACCTTTGCGGCAAATCGTCCGGACTGGCTGGGCGATCCCGAGCATTGGCAAGGTGTCACACGCGCGGTAGAGGATAGGCTGTCGGACGCCCTGCACGATCGCTTGACCGAACGTTTCGTCGATCGCCGGACCAGCGTCCTGATGCGGCGGTTGCGGGAAAATGCGGTTTTGAGCACGGAGATCAGCAAGACAGGCGACGTCGTCGTCGAGGGCCATGTCATTGGCCGTCTGGACGGCTTCATGTTTGCGCCCGACGCGGCAGAAGCCGGCAGTGAGGCAAAGGCGCTGCAGGCTGCCGCCCAGAAGGCCCTGGCCGGTGAGATCGACGCGCGCGCGGAGCGGCTTGGCAGCGCGCCGGACACTCAGTTCGTGCTGACCGCAGACGGCACGATCCGCTGGGTCGGCGACGCCGTCGGCAGGCTTGTCAGCTCCGATTCAGACAATGTGCTGGTGCCGCGGATCCGCATCGTTGCCGATGACCGGCTGGCCGGTGCATCGCGCGAAGCGGTCCAGACGCGGCTCGATCTCTGGCTGAAGACGCATGTCGAGAAGTTGCTGGGGCCGCTGTTCGAACTGTCGAAGGCCGAAGACGTCACCGGCATTGCCCGCGGCATCGCCTTCCAGCTCGTCGAGGCGCTGGGCGTGCTCGATCGCCAGAAGATCTCCGCCGAAATCAAGGGCCTCGACCAGCCCGCGCGCGCATCGTTGCGCAAGTACGGAGTGCGGTTCGGTGCCTATCACATCTATATCCCGATCCTGCTCAAGCCGGCCGCGCGATCGCTCGCGCTGCAGCTCTCGGCCTTGAAACGCGGCGAAGCGGATACTGCGTCGCTTGCGGGCATTCAGCAGCTCGCAGGCAGCGGGCGCACGTCGTTTGCGATCGACAAGGAGATCGATCGCGATGCGTATCGGGCGCTGGGTTACAAGGTCTGCGGCGAACGCGCCGTTCGCGTCGATATCCTGGAACGGCTCGCCGACCTGATCCGCGCCGCACTGTCGTGGCGCGAGGGTTCGCCCGTGCCGAGGCCCGCCGGTGCGTTCGACGGTCGCTCGTTCACGGTGACCCAGGCGATGACCTCGCTCGTCGGTTCGACCGGGGAGGATTTTGCCGCGATGCTGCGCTCGCTTGGCTATCGCATGGACCGCCGTCCGCCTCTGCCGCCGGCACCTGAGCCGCCGTCTGCAGCTGTCGAGGAAGCGGCTGTTGCGACCGTGGATGCTGCCGAACATGCGTCCGCCGAGCCGACGACTGCATCTGAACCGCCTGCAGCAGGTGAGGCATTCACTGCCGCAGCGGCCGAAGAGGTCGCACCTGTCGCCGTCGCTGCGGAGCATTCACGCGAGGATGATCATCAGGACGTGTCGGTCGCCAGCGCGCCTGAGACGATCGTCGATGCGCCAATCGTTGAAACGCCAGCGGCTACCGTGCCTCCGGTCGCGCCAGAAGCGGCCGACGTCGCAGCTGCGGACAGCACTCCGGCGGCAACCGCGGAGCCGACAGTGGCTGCGGCGCCTGAGCTGGTCGAAGTCTGGCGTGCTGGTGGGCGGTTCGAGGATCGGCGTCCACGGCATGAACGGCATCGCCATCACCGACCTCAGCCGCCCTCCGAGGCGCAGGCGGGTGATGCGGCGGCCGAGGCCAGCGGCAAGGCCGAAGGCGCGCACAAAGAACATCGCCGGCGACGACGCCGTCACGGCGATCGGCCGCGGCCGGACGTTGGTGCTCCCGCGCCTGCCGAGGGCGCGACCGCCGCTGCGATTGCTGCAGCGCCTGCCGAGGGCGCTTCAGCGGAGGCGCCCGACAAGCAGCGCCGCGAGCGCAATGAGGGTCGCCGCGGTGACCACCACGATCGTCATCGCGATAAACGCGGTCACCAACGGCGAGAGCGTGACTTCACCCCGCGCCCGCCGCGCGAACGGCCGATCGATCCGAATTCGCCGTTTGCCAAGCTCGCGGCGCTGAAAGAGCAACTCGAGAGCAGGGCCAAGGAGAAGCGATAGCGCATGATCCGCGTCGCTTCTCGCCGCGTTTAGCGAATGGATCGCCAGCGCATCGACAAGTGGCTGTGGCACGCGCGGATCGTCAAGACGCGAACCTCGGCGGCGGCTCTCGTGACCGGTGGCCGTGTCAGGGTCAACGGCAGCCGGATCGTTGCTCCGGGCCACGCATTGAAGATCGGTGATGTCGTCACCACCGCGCTCGACGGCCGCGTCTGTGTGTGGCGCGTCGAGCAATTCTCTGAACGCCGCGGCGATGCGGAGGCCGGGCGGGCACTCTATATCGACATGGACAAGGCCTAGCGCAGGCGCAAGGCGCTGGACGCCGCGCTTCGGCGCTGCCTCCGTGCACTTTTGCGACGCGGCGTGCATTGCTGGGCGGCTGGCGATTCGCTTGCGATGCCAGACGTCCTGCGCTAGGCCATCGCTCGAATTACGCGGGGTCCGGAGCTACCGATGACTTATGTCGTCACCGAGAACTGTATCAAGTGCAAGTACACCGACTGTGTCGAAGTCTGTCCGGTTGATTGCTTCTACGAAGGCGAAAACATGCTCGTCATTCATCCGGACGAGTGTATCGACTGCGGTGTCTGCGAACCCGAATGCCCGGCCGAGGCGATCAAGCCCGATACCGAGCCGAATCTGGAGAAATGGCTCGCAGTGAATGCCGAATACGCCAAGACCTGGCCGAACATCACGGAAAAGAAGGAACAGCCCGAGGGGGCTGAGGAGCACGACGGTGAGGAAGGCAAGTTCGAGAAATTTTTTTCTGCGAAGCCCGGCTCCGGCGATTAAGCTTTCCTCGTCCTTGTACTGAGGGGCAAGGATCGAACCTGATACACCCTTCCGCGCTTAACCCTGCGCTACATTTGTGATCGCCTGGACGCCCTAAATGGGGCGCTTGGGGTCACAAATCATTGATTTTTCCGGGAAATGTGCTATTTTTGGCACATTCGAACAAGTTGGAGCCGATCATCGGCGGTCTGTAGCCCGATCGGGTTCCCCGGCAAAACCGAGAACAGGAGCGTGGCGGTTCCACGCATAAGTTGTGTCAGCAAAAACCGCGCGTAAAAAGAGTGGTTCCAAGGGTCTGAAGAAGACCGCCAAGGCCTCGGCCAGCCGAGCGCCGTCCAAAGACCATGGCCGGTCTGCGAAGAGCAAGTCTTCGCGGGATCAGGTCCATGCGAAATCCAAGACAGCAGCAAGAAGTGTAATGGCCAAAACTGCCGCCCAAAAGACCGCCTCCCAGAAGACTGCAAAACACGCCGCGAAACCGGCTGCCAAGACGATCAAGCACCCCCCGAGCAAGGTTCCGGCCAAGGCCGCTGCGCACAAGCCCAAGGTCGCAGCGCCGGCCAAGGTGGCCGCGAAGCCCGTGGCGACCGCACCCAAGGTCGAGGAGGTCCGCAAGCCGATGACCCACAAGCTCGGCTTCAAAGTCCACGAGTTTGTGGTCTATCCGGCCCACGGGGTCGGCCAGATCCAGTCGATCGAGGAGCAGGAGATCGCCGGCCTCAAGCTTGAGCTGTTCGTCATCAACTTCATCAAGGACAAGATGACGCTGCGCGTGCCGACCTCGAAAATCGCCAATGTCGGCATGCGCAAGCTGTCCGACCCGGCGCTGGTGAAGAAGGCGCTCGAGACCCTGAAGGGCCGTGCCCGCATCAAGCGCACGATGTGGTCGCGCCGCGCCCAGGAGTACGAAGCGAAGATCAATTCCGGCGATATCGTCGCGATCGCCGAAGTGGTGCGTGATCTCTACCGCTCGGAATCGCAGCCGGAGCAGTCCTACAGCGAGCGACAGCTCTATGAAGCTGCGCTCGATCGGCTGTCGCGCGAGATCGCGGCCGTGCAGCACATGACCGAGACCGAGGCGGTGAAGGAGATCGAGCAGAACCTCGCCAAGAGCCCGCGTCGCGGCGTCAAGGCCGAAAGCGAAGGCGAGACCGACGGTGACGTCGATGCCGAGGGCGAAGAGACAGATGCCACCGACGGTGACGACACCGTCACCGAGGACGAGGCCGCCTGAGCTAAGTCTCACTTTCACAAGCAAACGAAAAGCCCGGTCATTTGACCGGGCTTTTTTGTTGCGCGCGTTGGGTCACAGGCTAGTCGACCACGATCTTGACCCGGTCGCGCGGCTTGATCGCGGCGTGGGTATCGAGCCCATTCAGCACACGGAAGCGATCGAGTTGGTG
Source organism: uncultured Alphaproteobacteria bacterium (assembly GCA_963763485.1). Lineage (GTDB taxonomy): Bacteria > Pseudomonadota > Alphaproteobacteria > Rhizobiales > Xanthobacteraceae > CAWCKS01. Next base: position 1,211,436 of record CAVXOW010000008.1, read on the forward strand.
GTCGACGCTCGCCATTCGGTGCGACATCGAATCGACGGTATCGCCGGGCTGCACCGTGATCACCTTCAGCCGCAGCGGCCGGGCCGACTGGATCTCGGCGAGCGTCAGGCGGCGGAACGAATTAACGGACTCGCGAAAGCTGCGATCGCCTTCAGACTTGGTCTTGGCCGCGAAGATGAAACGATAGACGTCACTGCCGAAGCGAAGCACGTAGATGCGGAACTGCCAGTCCTCGCCACGGGCAACTGCGGTCGATCCGGGAAAGCCGTTGATGGTCACGTCCTCGACAGTCGCCTTGTCGACGCCGTCCATCCAGCCTGAGGTCAGGTAATCGCCCAGCGATTGTTCGGCCGCAACGCGCACGACGTCGAACCGCATCGCCTGCGTGCCGCCCTCGCGCACGCCGATCACAGCCTGTGCCGTGTTGTCGAGGGTGAAGCCGTCTGGCGCCGTAAAGGTGAAGCCGAGCTTTGGGTGCAGGAAGCGGCGGCCGCGGACAAAGCCCTCGCTCGGGTCTTCGCCATAGATCATGCCGTCGAGCGAGGCGAGATAGGCTTCGTGGTCGCGCTCGCCGCCCTCGGGCGCGGAAAACTGCCGCGCATTGGCTTGCGCGTTCTGGATGCGGTCGGGCGTTGCCGGATGCGAGGACAGGAAGTCCTGCGTACGCGGATCGGCGGGGTTGCGTGCAGCCTTCAGCGCCGCGTTCCGCTCCATCGCGGTCAGGAAACGCGAGGCCCCATAGGGGTCGAAGCCGGCACGGGCGGAAATGCCGACGCCGATGCCGTCGGCTTCGAATTCCTGGGCGCGTGAAAAGCTCGCCAGTGTCAGTTTCGACTTGGCAAGCGCCAGTGCGGTGAGGTCGGGATCGTTGCCCATGTCGCTGACCACGCGGCTCACGATGGCGGCCTGCTTGACCTGCTCTTCGCGGATCGTCGCGTGCTTGGCGATCACGTGCGCCATCTCGTGCGACAGCACGGAGGCGAGTTCCGATGTGTCGGTCGCAAGCGCGACCAGCCCGCGGGTGACGTAAAGCTGCCCGGTCGGCAGCGCGAAGGCGTTGACGGCGGCCGAATTCAGGATCGTGACCTTGTAGGCGAGGTCGGGCCGCTCGGAGGCCGCGACCAGCCGGTTGACGGTCTTGGTGATCAGCTCTTCCAGTGCGGGGTCGTCATAAGCGCCACCATAGGCGGCGAGGATCCGGTCGTGCTCTTTTTCGGTCGCCGGCGTCTGCGGCATCATCAGGCGCGCCGGCTTTGGCGCCGTCGTCTGCGGCGCCGGCGCCACCGCAAAGCGGTTCATATCGCCACAGGCGGCCAGCGTCACCCCAAACGCCAAAAGCGCCGCGACGCCAAGCGCCCGGCGCATTCCACTTGAAGCCTGAAGTCCCCAACGCCCTTTCGCGGCCATCACCCGCTTTCCGAGAAGAACAACTGCTACCTGTTGTCGCCCACCAACTCAATCTGCCCAGGTCCGAGCGCCTCGATCCTTGGACCGGTCCGCTGCTCGACGAAGCCGCGCACCCGCACGGTTCGGTTTTCGAGCGTTTTCAGGGCGATGCCCCAAGCGTCGAACCGCCGGATCATGCGCCTCGAAATGGTCACGGCAAAGCCTTCAGTCCAGCGTCGGCCAAAATTGACATAAATGGTCCCGCCAGCCTCGCGGACCGACGCAATCTTGCCTTCGGCGACAACAAACTGCCCCATCCACGGCCAAATATCGCCCGGTCTTTCCGTGTTTTTTATGGCGGCGGCATCGGCCCAGACCCCGCGCCGGGCCCGCCGCGCCGCGGCCTCGTGCTCCAGAAGTTCCATTGCGCAGTCCTTGTTGTCGCTATCGGCAACGTCACCGGAGAAGACAACCGCGCCCTGGTCGACCAGCTGGCTTTGAATCGAGTTCGACGCGCCGCCGGCAAAGGCCAGAGCGGCCAGCCGGCCGTAGCGGTCCGGTCTGGCGTTCGGGCCGCGCAAGATCACGTCGCGATCAAGCAGCAATTTTTCGAGCGCCGTTCGATCTTGAGGCACCCCGGCGGCCGCCGTACCCGGCAGTTCGACCCCGGCAAGCCTGACCTGTTGCCCATCGTCGAGCTTGAAGGTACGCGCGTCGATCACCGCAGTGACGCGGCCCTGTCCGATCACGGCGAAATCGCACCCGGCCAGCGCGGGACGTAACCCGAGCGCCAGCAAAGCAACGGCGACGGAACACGCCCGGCATGACGGCCGATGGCGTCGACGTCCTCGAGGTCGCAGCATTGTTGGTCCAACGCCGATCGATTGTTCCGGCGCCTTAGCCCTTGGTTCGCGCCTGTTCGCGCTGGTAGCGCTCGAGCGCGACCTGCACCATTGGCTTGCGCCGTCCCTCCGCGGCCTTCACCGCGTAACCTGGATCTTTCTCGCCGGTGTGGCGCACGATATAGGTCGAATGCGCATTGTGGATGTGAGCAGTGAAGCCTTGGGCATCGAGCGCCTGGTTGATCGCCAGCTTGGTCATGCGCAGATCGAATGGATCGTTCTGCGCGACGTCGCGCGCGTAGGCCATGGTCTCCTCCATCAAATTGGCACGCGGGATGACGCGGTTAACGAGGCCGAGCTCCTTCGCCTGCTCGGCATTGATGAAGCGGCCGTGAAACAGGATTTCCTTGGCGCGACGGGGATGGATGTCATAGGGAATTGAGAAATACTGGAACATCGATCCGAGGAACAACGCGTCATCGGATGCGAAGATGATGTCGGCGGTCGATGCCACCATCCAGCCGCCGAAGATGCAGTAGCCTTGAACTGCGCAGATCATCGGCTTCTGAACGTTGCGCCAACGCAGGTGCGTCTCCACCATGCTGCCGTAGGTCAGGTCGAAGAAGCCGCGCACACCGTCCTCGACATGTTGGTCCTTGTACGCCACCTGCTCGGGCGTGCCGAGATCATGTCCAGCTGACCAGTGATCGCCGGCGCCCGACAAGACGATAACGCGGACATCGCGATCGTTGCCGGCTTTGGTGATCGCCTCATCGAGTTGAAACAGCAGTGGTGTGCTCTGGCTGTTTCGGTAGCGCGGACGGTTGACCGTAATCCTGGCGACGCGGTCTTCGACCTCGTAAAGGATATGCTGCGGAATTTCCTGGGCCTGGCTCACGGTCGTCTCCTTTTCAAGCACATCACTGTTGCATTTCGATGCAATCGAAGCGGCACCAGATCTGGGACAGCCGCCTCAAATGCTTCGAGGCAAGCCTAGACGCCGGGCGGGGATTGGCAATCGCGGGCGTATGCAAATCCTCGATGAGGCCCATGCGAAGGGCAATTTCTGTTTCCCTTCCGCGAAAACTCGCGCCATTGTCGGTCCCAACAAACAATCCAACCGGAGGAAAACGATGTCGGACGTCATTCTGCAGGACCTGAAGGACGGGCTGCTTACCATCACCATGAACCGGCCCGAGCGCAAGAACGCGATGAGCGCGGATTTCACGCTGGGTCTGCTGCACGCCGCACAGCGCGCCGCAGACGATCCGGAGGTTCGCGCGGTGCTGCTCAAGGGCGCCGGTGGCACGTTCTGCGTCGGTGGCGACGTCCGCGGCATGGCCGATCCGAACCGCAAGGCGCCGAGCTTCGAGGAGCGCCAGACCAACCTGCGCAGCCGCATGGAAGCGTCCCGCATCCTGCACGAGATGAGCAAGCCGGTTGTTGCCGCGGTCGAAGGCGCTGCGGCCGGTGCCGGATTGTCGCTGGCGCTCGCCTGCGACCTCCGCGTGGTCGGCGAGACCGCGAAGATCACGACCGCTTTCGCCAAGGTCGGTCTGTCCGGCGACTACGGCGGTACCTACTATCTCACCAAGCTGATTGGCAGCGCCAAGGCGCGCGAGCTCTATCTGCTGTCGCCGATCCTCAGTGGCAAAGAAGCCGCCGCCGTCGGCATGATGACGAAGTGTGTGCCCGATGCGGACGTGGTGAAGGTCGCGACCGAGCTTGCTACAGGGCTTGCCAAGGGCCCGACCATCACGCTCGGCTACATCAAGAAGAACATCAACAACGCCGAGAAATTCTCGATCGAGCAGTGCTTCGACGGCGAGGCCTATCATCACTCGCGTTGTGGCGAGACTGCTGACCACAAGGAAGCCGCGGCGGCGTTCGTGCAGAAGCGCGCGCCGGTATTTGCCAACCGCTGACGCTGATGCCTGACTTTCTACGGCTGAAGCAGATTTGCCTCGTCGCGCCGCATCTCGAGCCGGTGGCAACCGAGATCGGCGCGATCATGGGGCTCGACATCTGCTATCGCGATCCCGCTGTCGGCGCTTATGGCCTGGAGAACGTGCTGTATCCGGTCAACAGCACGCTGCTCGAGATCGTCGCGCCGACGAAGGGCGGCACCGCCGCCGGGCGCTATCTCGATCGCCTCAAGCGTGACGGCTTTGTCGAAGGCTACCACGGCGGCTACATGGTGATCTTCACCGCCAGCGACGTCGAGCGGCGCCAAGAGCACGCGAAAGCGATCGGCGTTCGCGTCGCCCACACCATCGACAAGCCGACCTTCTTTGGTATCCAGCTCCATCCGGCCGATTGCCGTGCCGCGTTCGTCGATTTCAATCGCACGCAGGACAGCGACGGTATCCTCGGGCCCTACACCGTCGCCGGGCCGAACTGGCAAAAATTCATTCGCAAGGACACGACGCAAGCGCTGGTCGGGCTCGAGGTCGAGAGCCCCGATCCCGCGGGCCTCGCCGCGCACTGGGCCAAAATCATCGAAGTGCCCGTCGGCAAGAATGCTGCCGGCGAGCCGGTGCTCAGTTTCGTCAACAACAGCTTCCGCTTCATCAAAGGGCCGAAAGAAGTGCTCGGCGGCCTCGTGTTCAAGGTCAATGATGTTGCGAAGGTGCGCGACGCAGCGAAGGCCCGCGGCCTCAAGGTCGACGGCGATTCATTTCATCTGTGCGGCGTGAATTTCCGTCTGGTGGCGTAGCGACACATCCAAGCTGTCTGCAGAGACGACGATGCCCGGCACGAGGCCGGGCATCACGACAGCTGCGGTCGAGCGATAAGGCGGTTACCGCCCCTTCCAGTTGGCGACGCGACGCTCGTTGGTCGCCTTGACGCCTTCCTTGAAGTCCTCGGTTCCGCGCAGCCAGGTCTGCTCCTTTAGCTCGTGATCGGTCGCCGCCTTGACGCGGTCGGCGAGCGTGCCGCGCATGGTCTTGCGGGTCGAGATGATCGCAAGCGGCGCGCTCTCGGCGATCTCGGCGGCGAGCTTGGTCGCCTCAGTGCGAACCTGGTCCTGCGGCACGCAGAGGTTGGCAAGGCCGATCCTGGTGGCTTCCTCGCCGCCGATGCGGCGGCCGGTGTAGAACAGAAGCTCCGCCTGGTTCTTGCCGACCAGTTCCGTCAGCAGCACGGTAAGACCGAAGCCTGGATGGAAGCCGAGGCGGGTGAAGTTCGCCGCGAAGCGCGCCTCGGGGCAAGTGACGCGGAAATCGGCGGCACAGGCCACGCCAAGGCCGCCGCCGATCGCGGCGCCATGCACCGCGGCGATGATCGGCTTCTTGGTGCGGAGCAGCCGGACCGCTTCCTGATAGAGATGGTTGGTCGGGCTGCCGCCGACCGTCGTGCTCTGCTCCTCGCGCTTCGGGTCATTGAAGTTCGCGCCGGCGCAGAACGATTTTCCCTGCGCGCACAGCACCACCGCGCGGACACCATCGTCCTTGTCGAACTCCTCCATCGCGGTCGCGATCTGCTGGATCAGCGCCATGTCGAAGAAGTTGTGCGGCGGCCGCTGGATTTCGATCTGGCCGACGAAGTTCGCGGCCTTGGTGACGCCGATATCCTTGTAGGTGGTCATGCGAACTCCCTTGTGTGTCCGTTGTTGTGGGTGTTGTTCTAGCGCAGTCCGAGCCCGCGCGCGATGATGCCGCGCAGCACTTCCGTGGTGCCGCCCTGGATGGTCAGCTTCGGCGCCACCTTGGTGGCGTAGGCAAGCCGCTTGGCAAGCGGCAGCTGGTTGCCCGGCTCCTGTTCAATGAACGCCGACAGCGTCCGCACCTTTGACGGCAGGTCCTGCTCCCACAGCGTGCCGATGTCCTTCACGATCGAGGATTCCACCACCGGCTCCTTGCCGGCTTCCAGCATGCCGGCAACCGACACCGACATCCGCCGCAAGGTGTGGAGCTGCGCCACCAGCCGCCCGACGCCTTCGGCGGCGCGCGTATCCGGCTTCGGCCCGAGCGCGCGCACCAGTTCCGTCAGCACGTAATAAGTTTCGAGGAAGCGCTCCGGCCCCGAGCGTTCGTAGGAAAGTTCGGTGGTCGCTTGCTTCCACGCGCCGTCGATCTCGCCGAGCACGAACTCGTCGGGGATGAACGCGTCCTGGAACACGACCTCGTTGAATTCGCGCTGCCCGCTCATCTGCCGAATCTGGTTGCAGCTGATGCCCTTGGTCTTCATGTCGACGACAAAATTCGTCAGGCCGTGGCGGCGATTTTCCTTGGTCGGCTGCGAGGTCCGGAACAGGCCGATCATGTAGTCGGACTGGTGTGCGTTCGAGGTCCAGATCTTCGTGCCGTTGATCAGGTAGCCGCCGTCGACCTTCGTCGCCCTGGTCTTGGCCGCAAACAGGTCGGAGCCCGAGCCCGGCTCGCTCATGCCGATGCAGAACGAGATTTCGCCTTTGACGATGCGCGGCAGGATGTCCTGTTTGATGTTCTCGGTGCCGTAGCGAATGATGGTCGGGCCACTCTGGCGGTCGGCGGTGAAGTAAACGCGAGTCGGCGCGTTCGCGACGCGGAATTCTTCGGTGAGCACGTAGCGCTCGAGGAAGCTGCGCTCACGACCGCCATATTTCTTCGGCCAGGTCATGCCGATCCAGCCCTTGGCGGCGACGCGCTTGGCGAATTCCTTGGCGTGCGAGCTTTCCTCGCTGCGTCGCGGGTTGTTCGGGTCGAACGTACCTTTGGCGATCTCCTCGGCCAGGAACGCACGCGCTTCGCGCCGCAGGATCTGGCAGGATTCCGGCAGGCGGATCGGATCGAAGGTGAGGGCTGACGACATTGTCTGGTTCCGTCCGTAGTTAGCGCGATGCCACAAGCGACCAGAGATCGTCGGCGCCACGCGCGCCGATTCTGTTGCCGAGCTCGACCGCCCAATAACTTTCATTGCCGAAATCGTCGCGCCAGCCGAGCGCGCGCAACGAGAAGCGATGCAGCACATGCTCTTCGGTGAAGCCGATCGCGCCATGGACCTGGTGCGCAATCGCAGAACCGGTGCCGGCCGCCTCCGCGCAGCGGATTTTTGCCGCGGTCGCCTCGAGGTAGGTGGCGTCGTCGTCCCACGGCGGCGTGCCGCTCAGCGTATCGGCCGCCGAAGTGGCCGCCGCGGCTGCCGCCGCGACCTCTCCGGCGAGCTTCGCAAGGTTGTGCTGCACCGCCTGGAATTTCGAGATCTTGCGCTCGAAAGCGGTGCGCTCGTTCGCGTACGTCACGGTGCGGTCGAGCATGGTCTGCAACGCGCCGGAAATCTGCAGCGAGCGCACCACGCCGCCCATCAGCATCAGCGCGGTCTGGTCGAGGCCCTTTGGCGCCTGCAGCGAGCTTCTCCGGGCTTGCCTTGTCGAGGATCAGGCCGTCGAGCGGCTCGCCGGCGAGGTTGACGTCTTCGTCGCGGCGAACGTCAGACGCCTTCACCAGCGCGATCGAAATACCGCTCGCACCATGAGCGAGCACTGCAAAATGTTTTGCCTCACGCGCAAATGGAACGTTGCGCGCACGGCCGCTCAGTGAGCCGTCGGCGTTGAGCGTGATCTTGTCCTTCGGATGAACGGGCGCGACCGACATTGCGCCTGCAGGTGAAGCGATGTCGCCTTGCGCCAGCAGCCAGCCGGCGAGCATGGTCTCGGCGAGCGGCACCGCAAGCGCGAATTTTCCCGAGGCGCTGAGCACTTCAAAGCCATCTGCGAGGCTCGCACCGGCGCCGCCATGCGCCTCACTCACCCACGGCAGCGTCAGGCCGTTCTCCTCCAGCGCCGCCCAAAGCTTCGCCTTCCAGCTGTCGTCCTTGGCGCTGTTGACCGTTTGGGGATCGGCAAGGTCAGCCAGGATTTTCTCCGCCGCATCGGCGACGATGTGATCACTCTCTCCCACGCGTCCCTCAATCTGTTCTTTTGATTGGCCGAAGTTTCGTCGCTGCGAACATGCTTGGCAAGCGGCATTGCTGTGCGGCTGGCGCAGTACCGCACGGCAAAACGGCCCCGCGAGGGGCCGTTCCACTATTCGAAAACCGCGATGGCGAAAGGATCAATCGAGATCCTTGGAGTCCATGCCGCCGTTGCGGCGCGCTTCGTTGGCCATCTTGCGCAGCACCGGCCCGAGCTTGACCGGATCGCCGATCGGATCGCTCTGCGGGCCGCGGTGCCAGCCTTCCATCACCGAGAACACGCCGTTGCCGATGTAGAACACGCGCGCTGTGATGTCCTCGGCCTCTTCGCTGGCGAGGTAGGTGATGACAGGTGCGATCCACTTCGGGTCGCCTTGCGCCTTCTGCTCCTCGGTGCGCTCGCGCAGGCCTTCTGTCATGCGCGTCACCGCGCTCGGCGAGATCGCATTCACGGTGACGCCGATGCGGCGCAGCTCGCGCGCAGCGATGATCGTGAAAGAGGCGATGCCGGCTTTCGCGGCGCCGTAGTTGGTCTGGCCCATATTGCCGAACAGGCCCGAGGTCGACGACGTATTGATGATGCGGCCACCGACCGGCTTGCCGGTCTCCTTGTTCTTGTTGCGCCAGTATTCGACGGCGTGACGCGACGGGCAGAACGTGCCTTTGAGATGCACCTTGATGACGTCGTCCCACTCCTGCTCGGTCATGTTCATCAGCATGCGGTCGCGCAGGATGCCGGCATTGTTCACCAGCACGTCGAGCTTGCCAAAAGTCTTGATCGCCTGGTCGATCATGTTCTTGGCGCCGTTCCAGCTCGAGACGTCGTCGCCGTTGGCGACAGCTTCACCACCGCCCTTCTTGATCAACTCGACCACTTCATTGGCGGGGCCGGCATCGGCGCCCGATCCGTCGACCTTGGCGCCGAGGTCGTTGACCACGACCTTCGCGCCGTGGGCGGCGAGCATCAGCGCGTGCTCGCGGCCGACGCCGCGGCCGGCACCAGTGACGATTGCAACTCTTCCTTCGCATAAACGGGCCATGGTACGTCTCTTCCCTTCGTAGGTTTCTTCAATCAAAAGCGGAATTTCGTTCACTCATAGGCGCGATATCGGTTGCCCCGTCAACTGCGGCACCGGCATGGGCCACCGGCGTCCAACTCATTGGCGCTGGCAAGGGGTTTGACGAGTTGCTACGCTGCCGCGATCGGCTCGGGAACAACGACAACAAGAGGGAAACGCGATGTCTCTGGAAGGCTTGGTCATGCTGGTCACGGGCTCCTCGAGCGGCCTCGGCGCTGCGACCGCGCGGCAGCTTGCCCGTGGCGGGGCCCGCGTCATCGTCAATTATTCCTCCAGCAAGAAGGAAGCCGAGGAGACCGCGGACCTCTGCCGCAAGGCCGGTGCCGAGGTCGTTGTCGTGCAGGGCAATGTCGCAAGCGACGACGACTGCAAGAAGATCGTCGCGGCGGCATCGAAATGGGGCCACATCAACGGCCTCGTCAACAACGCCGGCACCACCAAGCACGTGCCTGATCACAGCAAGCTTGACGAGCTTTCGGCCGATGATTTCCAGCGCATCTATGGCGTCAACGTGGTCGGCACCTTCCAGATGGTGCGCGCCGCGCGCGCGCTGCTCGAAGCCGGCGCCAAGGCTGCGGGGCACAACTCGGCGGTGGTCAATATCGCGTCGGTTGCCGGTATCAATGGTGGCGGCTCATCCGTTGCCTACGCGGCGAGCAAGGGCGCGCTGATCACCATGACGAAGTCGCTCGGCCGGGCGCTGGCGCCATCGATCCGCGTCAATGCCGTCTGCCCCGGCTACATCGATACGCCGTGGTTCTCGAAGGGCAGGGGACAGGAAGCGGCCGACAAGCTGCGCGAGCAGGTCAAGGGCCGCGTGCCTTTGAAGCTCGCCTCAAAGCCGGAAGATATCGCCGAAGCGGTGGTGTTCCTGGTGAGCCCGGCATCCGGCCACATGAGCGGCGAAGCCGTGCGGATGGACGCCGGCATGCATCTCGGTGGCGGTTAAGGCAAACGTGGTCGTCCCCGCGAAAGCGGGGACCCATAGCCCCTGTGCTTATTGTTTGATTTCAGCAACAGCGATTGACGGAGTTTGATCGCCGCCGTCTGTCGCATTAGTTCTGCTGCGGAGTATGGGTCCCCGCTTTCGCGGGGACGACCGGGGTGGCTGGCCCGGCCTGCTCTCCGTCAATCCACCAGGATCATCAGCACCTGGCCGGGATCGACCGTGTCGCCGCTCTCCACGAGGATCTTCGACACCGTGCCGCCCTTCGCCGCGACGATCGGATTGAACGTCTTCATCGCTTCGATCAAGAGCAGCGTCTGCCCGGCTTCGACCCGCGCGCCGACGGTGACAAACGGCGGCGCGTTCGGCTCCGGCGTCAGATAGACCACGCCGACCATCGGGCTCAAGACCGCGCCGGGATGGCTTGCGGCATCGGTTGTGGCCGCTGGCGGTGGTGTAACGGCTGAGGGCGCCGTAGCGGAGGTCAGCGCTGGCATCACCGGTGCATGATGATGGACGGTGAACGGCGCTGATGGCCGCACCAGCTTGATACGACGGTCCTTCTCGGCGAGTTCGATCTCGCTCAGGCCTTCCTCGTCCATCAATCTGCGCGAGCATGCGGATCGCGCCGGGCTCAAACGGAATCGGTGACATCAATGATCCTCGGCTATGCCTTCTGAGCTTGTCATCGCCCGGTTTAACCGGGCGATCCAGTACTCTGTATCGCCCATGGCGTAAACAAACCTGCGCACGGGTTACTGGATGCCCCGCTTGACGCGGGGCATGACCGGAGGTTGCTGTCACGGCCGCATCGTGAAGGCGGACGGCCCGACCTGCCGCAACGGCGCGGCGAGATTGGCGAACTCGCACAACAGCGGCCGCGTGTCACGCGGGTCGATGATCTCTTCCACCAGGAACGCCTCGGCGGTGCGGAATGGCGAGCGCAACCGTTCCAGCCGCTCCTCGATCTCGGCGAGCTTGGCGACAGGATCTTCCGCGGCATCGATCTCGGCGCGGTAAGCCGCCTCGACGCCGCCTTCCAGCGGTAGCGAACCCCAGTTGCCCGACGGCCAGGAGTAGCGGAACGGCACATGGGTATGCGGCACGTGCGCGCCGCCGCCGACGCCGAACACGTTGCGCACGATCATGGCGCACCACGGCACCGTGCTCTGGTGGATCGCGCTGACCGCCTGCACGGCAAAGCGCATGGTGCCTGTCGATTCCGCTGCAAGTCCGACCGCGAAGCCAAAGCAGTCGACGAGATGCACCACCGGCAGATGGAAGGTCTGGCAGGTATCCACGAACTTCGTGATCTTGCGCGAGGCGGTGGCGTTCCATGCGCCGCCTTCGTGCAAGGGATCGCCGGCGAGGATGCCGACCGGCCAGCCGTCAAGCCGCGCGAAGCCGGTGATGATGGCCCGGCCAAAGCCGCGCGCGATCTCGAAGAACGAGCCCTTGTCGACCACCAGATCGATGATCTTGCGCATCTGGTAGGCCTTCTTGCGATCGCGCGGCACGATGTTGAGAAGGCTTTCATCGCGACGGTTGGGATCGTCCCAGGTCTGCATGCGCGGCGGCAGATCCCAGATCGACGACGGCAGGTACGACAGGAATTTGCGCGCCCGCGCGAACGCTTCCTCTTCGGTGTCGACCGCGTCATCGACCGTGCCGGCCGCGATCTGCACCTTGTGGCCGCCAAGCTCCTGCTTGGTGCGCTTCTCGCCGAGGCGATCGACCACAGGCGGGCCGGCGACGAACACCGCCGACATGTCCTTCACCATCAGCGAGTAGTGGCTGGCGGAGAGCCGCGCCGCGCCGAGGCCTGCGACCGAGCCGAGGCCCATCGCGACGACGGGCACGAGCCCCATGTTCTGCGCACACAGATGCAGGCCGGATGAGACCGCGATGCCGCCCGGCAAGTTCGCGTAGCCCTTGGTCTCGATGGTCTTCACCGAGCCGCCGCCGCCGGAGCCTTCGATCATGCGGATGATCGGCATCCGGAATTCGGCGGCCATCTGCTCGGGCATCTGGTACTTGGCGCGGATCGATGCGTCAGCGGAGCCGCCGCGCACGGTAAAATCGTCACCGAAGACCATCACCGGGCGGCCATCGACCTTGCCGCGGCCGAACACGCCGTTGCCCGGCATGAAGTCGACCATGTTGCCCTGCTTGTCGTACTTGGCCTTGCCGGCGACCGAGCCGAGCTCGTGGAACGAGCCGGTATCGAGCACCTTGTCGATCCGTTCGCGCACCGTGAGCCGGCCACCGGCATGCTGACGCTCGACGCGCTCCTTGCCCCCCATCTCCTGCGCGATGCGCTTGCGCTCGGCGAGCTCGTCGAGTTCCTTCTGCCAGCCGACTTGTTCCTCTGGCGGCGGCACGCGGCGGTTCATCTGGTTTGCCTCTCTCCCGGAGCACCCTTTGGCGGGGCAATTATCTTCACGAGTGGATTTTCACATCTTTGGTGGCGGAGTCCAACGCGTTCGCGCCGCATTGCAGCGCGATCGGCGCATATGGTGTATTCCAATAGGGCAGGTGGTCTGGCCGCGACAGTTCCGACTACGCTGCGTCACTCGGCAAACCGACCACGCGGCAAACCAAGAGGGCAAAGAAAATGGCGGGACCGCTTGCAGGCATCAAGGTGATCGAGGTGGGCCAGGCGCTCGCAGGCCCGCTGGCCGGCGCCATCCTCTCCGACATGGGCGCCGACGTGATCAAGGTCGAGAAGCCCGACGGCGGCGACGACGCGCGGATGTGGGGCCCGCCCTTCGTCGATGACTCCTCGCTGATGTTTCACTCCACCAACCGCAACAAGCGCTCGGTCACCATCGACATCAAGAGCAAGGCCGACATCGAGCGGCTGAAGCTGCTGGTGCGCGATGCCGATGTGATGATCCAGAATCTCAGGCCCGGCATTGTCGAGGAGGTCGGCATCGGTCCCGACGTGATGCGATCAGTCAATCCGCGGCTGATCTATTGCTCGATCTGGGCGTTCGGCAACAAGGGCCCGATGCGCAATGCCCCGGGCTTTGATCCGCTGGCGCAGGCTTTTGGCGCCGTGATGACGCTGACCGGCCGGCCAGAGGATCCGCCGACCTTCTGTGCGCCCGCGATCAACGACACCGCGACCGGCATGTGGTCGACCATCGGCATCCTTGCCGCGCTGCAGCAGCGCCATCGCACCGGCGAAGGCTGTGTGATCGACACCTCGCTGTTCGAATCCGCGGTGTCCTGGGTCGCAGGCTCGCTGAACAGCTACCTGTTCAGCGGCAACAAGCCGGAGCGCACGGGCACCGCGAGCAACAACCTCGTGCCGTACCAGACCTTCGAAACCGCCGACCGGCCGATCTGCATCGCCGCCGGCAACAGCCGCCTGTTCGAGAAGTTTGCGCGCGTGATCGGTCATCCCGAATGGGCGCAGGATCCACGTTTCAAGACCGGCCCGGATCGCAAGACCCATCGCGACGTCCTGATCCCGGCGATCGAGGCAGAGCTGCGCAAGCGGACGAGGGCCGAGTGGCTCGCGGCGCTCAACAAGGTCGGCGTGCCGGCCTGCGAGGTCAACGACATCCCGGAGCTGTCGCGCGCCGAGCAGCTTGCCGCAATGGACCTGATGCGCACCTTGCCGGGCAGCAACGCCAAGATTGTCGGCCTGCCGATCCAGTTCAACGGTGTGCGGCCGCATCCCTATCGGGATTCGCCGGCGATCGGCCAGCACAACGACGAGGTGTTTGGCGCACTGAAATCGAACGCCGCCGAATAGCGGCGTTCCGCGTCAGCTTTCGAGCGCCACGAACTTGTAGCCGTCGCCCCAGCGACCGACGCGCGAGGTTGACGGCGACGGGAAATGCGACGCACACATGATCGTCGCGCTCTCGCAGAAGCGGTCGAACACCGCGTGCCGCGTCGTTCCGGCCTGCGCGGAATCGTAATCCGACATCATGCCGAAGTGCGGAAACTTGCCTTGCAGCGGCGAATGGATCATGTCGCCGGTGATCAGGCAGTCGTGGCCGGTCCGGCCGACCAGCACCGAGAAATGATCGATGGTGTGCCCGGGCGTCGGAATGAACTGCAGCCGCTCATTGAAGGCGAAATCGCTTTTCACGATCTGCGCCCGCTTGGCCGCGATGATCGGCAGCACCGAGTCGGTGATCCAGGGGCAGCTCGACGGATCAGCCTTCTCGCGCTGCGTCCAATGCGCCAGCTCGCGTTCGGCCATGATGTATCTGGCCTTGGGAAAGGTCGGCACCCAGCGGCCGTTGTCGAGCCGGGTGTTCCAGCCGACGTGATCGGTGTGCAGGTGCGTGCACATGACATAGTCGATGTCGTCAACGGTGAGGCCAAGCGCCGCCAGTCCCTTCTCGAACCGGTCGCTGTTCATCTTGTGCCAGAACGGCCGCGTCGGCCGTTCCTTGTGATTGCCGACGCAGGTGTCGACCAGGATGTTGTGATGCGGCGTCTTGATCAGGAAGCTCTGGATGCACAGCATGACGCCGCCGGACGGTGCGATGAAATGCGGCTGCAGCCAGGATTTGTTCTCGTCAAAGACCTCTCTTGTCAGAGCGGGAAAGAAGCTCATGACGTCGAAGAAAGCGCCTTCCTGCTCGATGATGGGGTGGATCGTGGTGTCGTCGAGCGCGATCGGCATGGTCATTGGCGCACCTCCTCACGTCAGCGATGAAAGCCGATCATAGCAGATCGGTGCGCCTCGCACCCGTCTGGCGCGAAACCCGCCTCAAGGAGACCTGACGCTGCGCTGCCGCTCCGTCTGGGTTGCCCTCGCACCAGTTGAACTCAGGGCCCGCAGCCGTCATCATCACGGTCAAACCAACACGGAAACGCTCGGGGAAGCTCAAGATGGCAGCGCTCGACAACTGCTACAATATCCACGATCTCCGCGATGCCGCCCGCCGGCGGCTGCCGAAGGGCGTGTTCGACTTCTTCGACCGGGGCACCGAGGATGAGGTCGCGCTCGCCAACAACCGGGCCGCCTTCGAGCGGATCAAGCTCAAGCACCGTGCGCTGGTCGACGTCTCCAAACGCTCGATGGCGACGACGTTGTTCGGCAAACCGGTGTCGATGCCGATGGCGATCGCGCCGACCGGCGTCGCCGGCATGTGCTGGTATCACGGCGAGCTCGAGCTCGCGAAAGCTGCAGCTGCAGCGAAAATCCCGTTCACGCTCGCGACCGGCGCGATGACGCCGATGGAGGAGATCGCCGAGAAGGCGCCGGGCCGGCTGTGGTTTCAGCTCTATGTCTGGGAGAGGCGCGAGCTGTCCTACGAGCTGATCGAGCGCGCCAAGCGCTGCGGCTTTGAGGCGCTGCTGGTCACGGTCGACACCACCGTCGGCCCGAACCGCGAGTACAACGCGCGGAATGGATTCCATCAGCCGTTCCGGCTGACGCGTCGAGCGACAATGGATGTCATGAAGCGGCCGCGCTGGGTCTCGTCCGTGCTGGCGCGCTATCTGATGCAGGGTGGTCTGCCGAAATACGAAAATTACCCAAAACACCTGCAGCATTCGATCCGCACCGATCCGAACGTGCACGCGATCATGAAACGCGACAGCCTGTCGTGGGAAGACATCAAGATCTTCCGCAAGATGTGGCCAGGCATCCTGATGATCAAAGGCGTCAACCGGCCGGACGATGCGGTCAAGGCTGCCGAATATGGCTGCGACGGCATCGTGGTGTCGAACCACGGCGGCCGCAACATGGACAGCGCGGTGGCGTCGATGGACGCGTTGCCGGAGATCGCCGAAGCGGTCGGCGAGAAGGCGACCGTCATCCTCGACAGCGGCGTGCGCCGCGGCTCCGATATTACGAAGGCGCTGGCGCTTGGCGCCAAGGCGGTGCTCACCGGCCGCGCCACGCTTTACGGGACGTCGGTCGCGGGACAGGCCGGCGCGCTCAAGGCGATCGACGTGATCCGCAAGGAGTTCGACAACACCATGGCCTATTGCGGCTGCAACCGGGTCGACGAGATCACGCCCGACATCCTGTTCGGCTACTACGGCCGCAACACCGCCGCGCAATTCGTGGGCTGACGCGTCTCCGCCGCCGATCAGGCCCTCATTGCGCCTGCGCAGTCACGAGCCATCGCGCATGTATGTGGCGCTTGCCAATCACATAAGTATATGCTTATGTGTTGGCTTGATGGAGCACGACATATTCAAGGCTCTGGCTGATCCGACCCGGCGCGCGATCTTCGAGAAGCTCGCGGCTGGCAGCATGAATGCCAGTGCTTTGCGCGAAGGCATGGAGATCAGCCAGCCGGCCATGTCCCAGCACCTCGCGGTGCTGCGTAACGCCAGGCTGGTGCGCGAGGAGCGGCAGGGACGCTTCGTGAACTACGAAGTCGATCCGCGGGGTTTGGCGCTGATAGGCCGATGGCTGGCGAAGTATCGAGCGTACTGGCCGGCGCGGGTCGATGCTTTGAGGACATTGTTGAAGGACATGGACCAATGAACGACATCGAGGCCGAGGAACAGTCGAAGGATCTGGTGTTCGAATACGAACTCGACGCACCACTTGAGAAGGTCTGGCGAGCGATCAGCATTGCCGCGTTTCGCGAAAAGTGGTTGCCGAGAGTTGTTTTGGCTGATGCCGAGCCGCTCTCTTCAGCGCCATGCGAGGAGGTCCGCTATCGAGTGCGGGACGACGAGCCGCCCTTCATCGAAAGCGTGGTGACGTTTCAGGTTATGCCCAATGCGGACGGTGGCACCCGCCTCAGGATCATCCACGGGTTGGCGGACGCGCGACTGGCACGCCACGTGCCAAAAGCCGCGAACAACAATGAGCCGTGCCTGATGCGCGCCGCCTGACCGCTGGGTCGACAACCGCAACTCTAGAGCATGATCCGGAAAAGCGGGTACCGGTTTTCCTCGCGACAAACGCGAGGCGTTTGCGCGGAGATCATGCTCAATCAAGAATCCAGACTGGAGTTCGCCCATGCGCGAAACGATGCAACTTGTCCCTGTGGTCGTTGAACAATCGAGCCGCGGAGAACGATCGTTCGACATCTATTCGCGGCTTCTGCGCGAGCGGATCGTTTTCCTCAACGGCGAAGTCAACGATGCAATGTCCGCATTGGTTTGCGCGCAGTTGTTATTCCTGGAAGCCGAGAATCCGAAGAAGCCGATCCATCTCTACATCAACTCTCCCGGCGGCATGGTGACGAGTGGCTTCGCCATGTACGACACCATGCGATACATCAAAGCTCCCGTTTACACGCTGTGCATGGGAACGGCCCGGTCCATGGGGTCGTTCCTCTTGATGGCGGGTGAGCCCGGAGAGCGCGCAGCGTTGCCGAACGCGAGTCTGCACGTTCATCAGCCGTTGGGTGGCGTCCAGGGGCAAGCGTCGGATATCCTGATCCATGCCGAAGAGATGCGGCAGACCAAGTGCCGCATGATCAGGCTCTATGCCGAACATTGCCGACGCACCTACGAGGAGGTCGAGCGCACGCTTGATCGTGACCACTTCATGACGCCGGAGGAAGCTTTGCGATGGGGCTGATCGACCGCGTCGTCAAGGAGCGGGAGGCCAGCACCTCAAGCCTCGCGATTTGATTGTTCAGCTTACACGCAATGGCATCGGCTCGCCGAAATCGCCGATCGGCGCGTAGTGCGAGGTGAAGCCGGAGCCGTCCTTCCAGTCATGCATGTAATACCCCGGCGGCTCGCCGCTCACGGCGATCACGCCGTCCGGCCTGCGGTCCATCGCGAACTGAAATGCCGTGCTCGGGGCAGCGATGGCGACCGCGTGCGCAATGCGCGTCTGCAAGGTGCAATGTACGTGGCCGGCGACGATCAACGAGACGTTCGGATAGTGCGACACCAGCGCGACGAACGCGTCGGCGTTGCGAAACGGCCTGGAATCGCTGATCGGCCGGCCGATCCGAAACACCGGGTGATGCATCGCGATCATCGTGGGCTTGTCGCCACCCGCCGCGAGTTGGCCCGACAGCCACTCGAGTCGCTCCGCGCACATTTCACCGGCAACCTCGCCCGCGATTTTCGTGTCGAGACAAATGACACGGACTGGAAGATCTTCCAGCACGTAGTGCAGGAAACGCGAGCTTTTCGGCATCCATGCCGTGTCGGCAAAAGCCCCGCGCAACGGCTCGATCTCGTCGTGGTTGCCGGGGATCGCGCAATAGCGGATGCCGGTTTCATCCAGCATCGCGCGGACGTCCTTGTTCACCGAGAGGTCAGCGTGCTGGGTGACGTCACCGGTGTGCAGAATCAGGTCAGGCCGCGGATTGAGTGAGGTGATGGCGTCGAGCGCCTTGCGCAAGCAGGCGCGGGCATCGATACGGCCAAAGGCCAGCGCGCCCGGCGCGTCGACGTGACTGTCGGTAATCTGTGCAATCAGCATTGTCTTTTTTCTTCTTGAGTGCGCGGAGCGGCCTAGGCCTTCTTGTTAAGCCTTCTTGCCGGGGTCAGGAAGTACTCCGGCGGAGACCAGCCGGTGCCAGATGAAAAGGATCACCACGGCGCCGATCGTCGCTGCAATAAAGCCGGCCCCTTGGCCTTGAGTTGCATCGTACCAGCCGGTTGCCTGTCCGATCCAGGTCGCCAGGAACGACCCGGCAACGCCGAGAATGCAGGTCAGGATAAAACCTTGCGGGTTGTTCGGCCCAGGTGCCAACATGCGGGCGATGAAGCCGGCGACGATGCCGACGATGATGACCCAGAGAATGCCGCTCATACGTTGCTCCTCGTTCGATGCGACGCGAGTGATTGTGGTGCGAGCCGATCAGATCATCTTCGCGAGTTCCTGCTCGGTCGGCAGGCGGCCGTCCGGGGTCAGATGATTGATGACATCGGGCAGGTGTTTGGCGAGGTTCTGCAACAGCTCATCGCTCGACATGCCGGTTTGGCTGGCCAGCGTGTTGATCTGGTCGGCGCCGAGCGCCTTGCCGAGATCGCCCGCCGAGACCGAGTTGTTCGGTCCATTGCTGACCCACGTGCTGGCGGCATTGCCAAGTCCGCCCTGCTGCAACTGCTTCATCAGGTCGCCGAGCCCGCCGCTCAGCACGCTGCCTGCAGCGCCCCCGGCCGCGCCACCGAGCAGACCACCGAGCGCGCCGCCCAACCCGCCCGGCGGTACCGGCGCGGATGCGCCGCCACTCTGGGGAGTTGTGGTCTGCTGCTGGTTGCCGCTGAAATGCTTGATTGCCTTGTAGGCAAGGAGGCCGAGGATCGCCATCGTCAGTGGCGACATGCCGCCGCTGCCGGTCGAGGGGCTTGCGCTGTGGTCGCCGCGCGGACCGTGCTGCATGCCATTGAGAACATCGAGCAAACCCATGTTGATCTCCTGTGCAGCCCCCGCTTCAGTCGAGACTAGTTCCGCCCTATGACGGTTACAAGGCGGCGTCTTTCCGTTAGGGAATTGTGGACCGCGCCGTGACCTGCTTTCGGTTCGCATTCCGCGCAAATTGAAATTGTTTGAGGATCAGAAAAATGCCGACTGCACCCGCACCAGCTCCGTCAGATGCCGATCAGTTGCCCCGGTTCGGCCAGGGCGTCGTCTGGCAGGATATCTCTGTCGGCCAGCGTTTCCGTACCTTCCGCCGCACGGTCACCGAAACCGATCTCGTCAATTTCATCTCGGTCACCGGCATGCTGGAAGCGATCTTCATCGACGCCACCTTCGAGGGCGCAGCGATGAAGGGCCGCGCGGTGCCGGCCGCGCTGACCTACGCGTTGATCGAAGGTTTTATCCTGCAGAGCATGATCCAGGGCACCGGCCTTGCGATGCTCGAGCTGACGCAAATCATTCATGCGCCGGTTTGCGTCGGCGACACCATTTGGGCCGTCATCGAGGTCACCGAAATCAAGCCGACCTCGAAGAGCGGCCGTGCCGTCGTGACCTCGCGAATCGATGTGTTCAACCAGTCGGGGGTGTGCGTGATGACTTACACGGCGAAGCGCCTGCTGGCAGGTCGGGCGTGACATCGCCGCGATTGAAGCCAGAGCCGCATCAGGGCCGCGCCGGCTTCCATCGCAGAAACTGGAACAAACGTCCGTCGATCGACGCAAGCCCGAGACCGATCAATGTCAGCCCGGCAATCTCGTTGGTGTCGATGGGCTCATGAAGAACGATCGTTCCAAGACCGATCGCGCTGACCGGGATCAGAAACGTCACGAGCAGGAGATTCGTTGCTCCGGCCGATGACAGGATCCGAAAATAAAGCACATAGCCGAGTGCGGTCGACAGTGCCCCCGCTGCGAGGATTGCGAGCGACACTGCCAGGGACGGCAGATGCAGGCCGCAGGGACAGTCCACCGCGACTGCCAGCGGCGCGATCAATATTGTTGATGCCATCAATTGGCCCGCCGCTGTCTGGATCGGAGTGATGCCGAGTCCGCGAAAGCGTCGGCCGTAGACGCCGGCAAGCGCATAACAGAGTGCAGCTGCAAGGCACAGCAGCTGCGCGCTCAAAGGTGCGTTGTGATTGATCAGAGCGCTGTGGCCAACCATCACGACGACACCGGCGAAGCCGATCAGAAGGCCAATGCTGCGCGGTACCGTGATCTTCTCGTCCAGCGTTGCCGCGTGCGCAACCACGACAGTGAACAGCGGGGTCGTGGCATTGAGAATAGCTGCAAGTCCCGATGGGATATCGCGCAGGGCCCAGCCGATCAGAGCAAACGGCACGACATTGTTTAGCGCGCCCATCACCATGAACGACAAGAAGATATTCATGCTCAATCGGATTGCTTGGCGAACAAACAAGCTGAGCAGCGCCAGCAACGCGGCACCAATGCCAATACGCAAGGCAACCGCGGTCAATGGCGGCAGCTCGCGCAACGCGATTGCCATGAAGAAGAATGAGCCGCCCCACAGGATGGCCAGAATGATCAGCAGGACCCAGTCCACGGCGGGCATCGGTTGATTGACGGCGGGACGAGACACCACGACATTTCTCGGCTAGCGACAGCGTTGCTGTAACGCTATCCGCTGGGAGCGAGGCCTCCCACCCGGTTTCCGACAAGGCCGGAGCGCTCCGCGTCAATCCGCGTGAATGTCTGCGTCGTGCGCGACCTTGCGCCAGCGCGCGATCTCCGCGCTGATGAGCTCGCCGAACTCTCTGGGCGTGCCAGGCATTGCCTCCGCGCCCTCGCCAGTCAGGAACTTGATCATCTGCTCGGTCGACAGCGCCTTGTTGATCTCGTTGTTCAATGCTTCGACGACATCGGGCGGCGTTCCCGCTGGCGCCACGATGCCCCACCACGAGCTCGCTTCGTAGTCGGCGACCCCGGCTTCGCGCACGGTCGGCGTGTCCGGCAGGCTTGGCGAGCGCTGTGTGCTGGTCACGGCGAGCGCCTTGGCCTGCCCGTTGCGCACGATCTGCAGGATCTGCGGCATGCTCGAGACGTAGATGTCGACATGGCCGCCGACCAGATCGTTGATCGCGAGCGCGCCCCCGCGGTACGGCACGTGTGTCAGCTTGATGCCGGCCGACAGCGCCAGCAGTTCCGCTGCAATCTGGTTGATGCTGCCGGGGCCAGCGGAGGCATAGTTGATCGAGCCGGGTTTGGCCTTGGCGAGCGCAATCAACTCGCTGACCGAGCTGGCCGGAAAAGAATTCGATGCCGCCAGCAGAAGCGGAGACTGCCCGATCCGTGCAACCGGCGTAAAATCCTTTGTAACGTCGAACGGCAGGTTGGTCTTGACCGCGGGATTGATCGTGAAGGTCGACGACACCAGCAGCAGGGTGTAGCCGTCGGGTGCCGCGCGGGCGACGAATTCCGATCCGATCACCCCGCCGGCGCCGGGCCGGTTATCGACCACCACCGGCTGACCCCAGTCTTCATTCAGCTTCTGGCCGATCGCGCGGGCCACAATGTCGTTGGAGCCGCCCGGCGCGAACGGCACAATGATGGTGATCGCCTTGGCCGGGTAGTCGGCGGCGTTTGCGCCTGCCATTGAGACCAAGAACAGTCCAGCCAGCAGCACCATCCGACGCATTGGTATGTTTTCCCGATCGACGCCCGCCAATCGCGGGTCCAGCCCGAAACTTGAACCACATGGCGATCGTATTCGACAAGCTTTGCTGTAGCGCAGCAAAGCGCCGGCCCGCTGGCACTCGAGGCTGTCATTCAAGGCACGAATCATTCGTGATAGGAGGTGCGCATGGCAGGGATCATGGTTTCGCCGGCTACCGCACCGTCGGAAGCGCGATCGGGCGTCTCCACTCAAACCATGACAAGCCGGATCAGGCTTTTTTGACAGAGCCTTAAGGAAGAGCCACCGATCATGCCGGTGCGTTCGCTTCGGCCGGTGAAGTCGGTGCAAGGGGTTTGAAATGCAAACGCTGATGCTTCCATTCACGCCGCGTTTTTATGTGATGACGATCTGCGTCGTGCTCACGATGGTGCTGCTCTGGATCGGCATTCTCGATCACAAGGCGTTCGACTGGCTTTTGACGCCGATCCTGATCTTCGGCGGCCTGACGCTGCTCGGCGTCCGCGACCTCCTGCAGAAGAACCACGCGATCCTGCGCAACTACCCGATCGCCGCGCACCTGCGGTTTCTGTTCGAGGAGATCCGGCCCGAGCTGCGCCAGTATTTCTTCGAGAGTGAAAAGGATGGCATGCCGTTCAGCCGCGACACCCGCTCGATCGTCTATCAGCGCGCCAAGATGGTGCTCGACAAGCGGCCGTTCGGCACGCAGATGGACGTTTACTCCGACGGCTACGAGTGGCTGCACCACTCGATCGCGCCAAAGGCCGAGGCCAACGGCAACTTCCGCATCACCATCGGAGGCCCCGAGTGCAAGAGGCCGTACTCGGCCTCGGTGTTCAACATCTCGGCGATGAGTTTTGGCGCGCTCAGTCCGAACGCGATCCGCGCGCTCAATGCCGGTGCCAAAATGGGTAACTTCGCGCACGACACCGGCGAGGGCGGCGTCAGCCCCTACCACCAGGAGAACGGTGGCGACATCATTTGGGAAGTCGGCTCCGGCTATTTCGGCTGTCGCACCCGGGACGGGCACTTCGATCCGGAAAAATTCGCTGCCGTCGCCGGCCTCGATCAAATCAAGATGGTCGAGCTCAAGATCAGCCAGGGCGCCAAGCCGGGCCATGGCGGCGTGTTGCCGGCGGCAAAAGTCTCACCGGAGATCTCGCGGATCCGCGGCGTCGGGATGGGCGAGGACTGCATCTCACCGGCGCGCCACTCGGCATTCTCGACACCGATCGAAATGATGAAATTCATCGCCGAAATGCGGCGGCTCTCCGGCGGCAAGCCGGCCGGCTTCAAGCTGTGCATCGGTCACCCCTGGGAATTTCTCGCGATCTGCAAGGCGATGCTGGCGACCGGCATCTACCCCGATTTCATCGTGGTCGACGGCAAGGAAGGCGGCACCGGCGCGGCCCCGATGGAATTCATGGACAATCTCGGCATGCCGATGCGCGAGGGCGTCAACTTCGTCCACAACGCGCTGATCGGCGTCAACCTGCGTGACCGCATCAAGATCGGCACTTCGGGCAAGATCGCAACCGCGTTCGACATTTTGCGCGCCATGGCGCTGGGCGCCGACTGGTGCAACTCGGCGCGCGGCTTCATGTTCTCACTTGGCTGTATCCAGTCCTTGAGTTGTCATACCGACAAATGCCCGACCGGCGTCGCGACCCAGGACCCGACGCGCGCTCGCGCGCTCGTGGTCGCCGACAAGAAGCAGCGCGTCTACAACTACCATGAGGCAACGTTGCATGCGCTCGGCGAACTGGTCGCTGCCGCAGGCCTCGATCATCCGCAGGAGATCAGGCCGATCCACCTGTCGCACCGGATCTCGACCACCGAGGTGGTGTCGTTCGCGCAGCTTTATCCGGAGTTGAAGCCCGGCGAGTTGCTGCAGGAGACGACCAACGACCCGCGCTTCCGTGAGGCCTGGAAGCTCGCGCAGGCCGAGTCGTTCGCGCCGAAGGGGTGAACTACCCTGCTCCCTCCCCTTGATAAAGGGGAGGGTCGGCGTGGGGATCTCCCGGCTCAGCCTGTGCGTGAAGACCCCCACCCGACTGCTTCGCAGTCGACCTCCCCCTTGCAGGGGGAGGTTTTCAACTTCCGCGCACACTCACCCGTTCGGCACGAACGCCGTCACCTCAATCTCGACCTTGGCGCGGGCATCGACCAGCCCGCCGATGAACAGCAGCGTCGACGGCGGAAAATTGCGGCCCAGCGTTTCCTTCCAGGCCGCGCCGATACCGGCGCCGGAACTTTCGTAGTCGCTGCGGCTCGTGATGTACCAGGTCAACCGCACGATGTGCTCGGGCCCCGCGCCCGCTTCCTTCAACAGGCGCATGATTCGGTGCAGCGCCGATTTCACCTGGGCGCCGAAATCATCGGCATAGTTGCCGGCCTCGTCGCCGCCGGTTTGGCCGGCGAGTACGATCCAGCGGCCCGGCGCGTCAACGACGACGCCATGCGAGAAGCCGCGCGGCTTCGACCAATCGGCAGGCTGCAAGACTTTCATTGTCGTTCCCTCTCAAGCGCATGTCCTGGAAAAGTGGGTACCGGTTTTTCCGGCAAAGGACATGTGCAGATAAAAAAGCAAACGCCGGCCGCGATGCGCATCGCGGCCGGCATCGATTGTCAGATCACGTCACGTCGCGATCTGGTTCAACTCCTTGCCTGAATGTTCAGGCACGAAGAACCACACGCCGACTGCCATCGCCAGCATCATCACCGGTATGAGCAGGAACGCTTTGTCAAACGAGCCGTAGTATTGCTGGATCGCGACCGTCACGAATGGGAACAAGACGAAGCCGACAAAGTAACCGATCGCCCAGGTCACACCGTTCGCGGTGCCGCGCATGCGCGTCGGGAAGATTTCGGCCGTCAGCGTGGTGCTTGGTCCCCAGAAGCCGAGGAAACCGAAGCTCCACAGCATGCCGAAGACCCATAGCCACAGGTGGCTGTCGCTATAGACCCACAGCGTGATGAAGATCGCGCCTTCGACGAGGGTGACGATGAAGCCAATCCTGCGGCCGACCTTGTCGGCAAGCCAGCCCGCGACGCACAGGCCGAGGAACCCCGAAAGGCCCCACCCGATATAGAACGCGCTGTACTCCCAGGTTGGCCAATGCTTCTCGGCGTTCAAATAGAGCGGCATCCAGCCGCCAACGGTGCCGAAGATCGCACACGAGCAGCAGGCGATGAACAGCGCAACCAGCGTCGCCGGCAGGATGTCGGGCATGAACACCTGGCGAATGCCGAGCGATCCGGCCTTGCTGTACCAGGCTTCATCATCGGTGCTGAGCTTGCCGCCACGCTCCAGCGTTTCCTTGATGCGCTGCTTGCGATCCTGTGCCCGCACCCAGTACGGCGATTCCGGACAGGTGGCGCGGACGTAGAGCGCCAGCAGGGCGATCACGCCGGGCACGATGACGGCCATGCGCCAGCCGTAGGCCGTTGCGAACGTGCCGGTGATGCCGCCGGCAAGCGAGGCGCCGAGACACCAGGTTGCGCGCGAGGCGCTGATGACACGTCCACGAAGCTTGGCCGGCCAGGTCTCGGCAACCAGCATCGAACCAAGCGCCCATTCGCCGCTCAGCGCAAATCCGACAGCACAGCGGGCAGCGACATACCAGGCAAAGGTCGGCGACAGCGCGACGACGGGCATCATCAGGGAGAACAGGGCGATGTTGACCGCCAGCAGCGTTCGCCGCCCGAGGCGGTCAGACAGCCACGGCCAGAAGTAAAGTCCAAGGATGCTGAACATCAGGGCGATCTGACCGCCGGTGCGGAGCTCGGGAATGGTGACCGAGAAATCCTTCATCACGAGCGGCACGATCAACCCGAAGATCACGCCGTCCATGCCGTCGAAACCCCAGCCGGCAGAGTTCGCGATGGCGATGTGCCAGTGCGTCTTCGTCACCTCCTCGCCGACGCCGGCGACATTCCGGTAATTTGCGTATTGCATGTGCTTCTGTTCGAGCGGCCCAGCGCCACCGACATTGGCAGTCCCAACGCCAACGTTGGCGTCGACCGTAGTCGTACTCATCGTGTCTCTCCCGCGCTGCGCCGCACACGGCGACGCTTGTTCATTTTCGTTGTTTGCCGGATATCACGACCGCGACCCCGCCGCGCACCGGAGCCTCAGCTTGGCTCAACTAAAGTCGTATCGCAAGGCGATTGGTTGGCGCCGTCATGCAATTCGGCCGGAGCCGGGCTGGCGATGCTTTGCGTCCGTCGCTTGGCAGCGATCGGTTGTTGCGCATTTGGTCCCGCAAGACTCTTCAAAATCTCCCTTGCCCCACTTCCAAACTCTGGCAATCTCGCGCCCGCAACGGTGACAATTTGGCGCAAGTGCCCGGCTTGAGCGCAGGCGCCGCAATGGGGGTCGTTTTGAATATGCTGAAACGTCATGTGCTGTTTGCGGTTGCCGCCGCGTCGATGCTGGCGTTTGCCGCGCCGCTCTCCGCGCAAACGCTGCGTTACGCCAATCAGGGCGAATTGAAATCGCTCGATCCCTACACCCTGAACGAGAGCACGACCCACGCCCATCTTGGCCACGTCTATGAAGGCCTGGTTGAGCGCGGCAAGGATTTGAAGATCATCCCGGCGCTGGCGGAGAGCTGGGAGCTGGTCAACCCGACGACCTGGCGCTTTCACCTGCGCCACAACGTCAAATTCCAGAACGGCGATCCATTCACCGCCGCCGACGTGCTGTTCTCCGCCGACCGCGTGCGCGCCAAGGGGTCCAACCTGCAGACCCGCGTGCCGCCCGATGCCAAGGTGGTCAAGGTCGACGACTATACGGTCGACTTCGTCCTGAGCTCGCCAAATCCCATCCTGTTTTCGCAGTGGGACACATGGTACATCATGGACAAGAAGTGGGCCGAGGCGAACAACGCCGTCGAGCCGACCCCGGTCTCCGCGACGACGCCGAGCTTCGCGTCGCTGCACGCCAACGGTACGGGCCCGTTCACCATCGAAAGCCATGAGCCGGGCATCAAGACCGTCTTCAAGGCCAATCCGAACTGGTGGCGCAAGCCCGAGCATAACCTGAAGGAGATTATCTTCACCTCGATCGCGTCGGATGCCACGCGCGTCGCGGCGCTGTTGTCGGGCGAAGTTGACGTCATCGAGCCGGTGCCGCTGCAGGACATCGACCGCGTCAACGCCAGCCCCAACGCGAAGGTGCTGACCGGCCCCGAGTTGCGCACCATCTTCCTGAGCTTCGACCAGGTTCGCGACGAGCTGTTGTTCTCGAACGTCAAGGGCAAGAACCCGTTCAAGGATGTTCGCGTCCGCGAGGCGTTCTATCGCGCTGTTGATATCGAGGCGATCAAGTCAAAGGTGATGCGCAACCAGTCCGTGCCGTCGGCGCTGATGATCGCGCCGTCGCTGTTCAGCCTCGCCAAGGAGTTCACCCGGCCGAAATACGATCCCGATCGGGCCAAGAAACTGCTGGCCGATGCCGGCTACCCGAACGGCTTCGAGGTCGGCATGGACTGCCCGAACGACCGCTATGTCAATGACGCGGCGATCTGCCAGGCCGTCGTCGGCATGCTGGCCCGTGTCGGCGTCAAGGTGAACCTGATGGCGCAGACCAAGGCATTGTACTTCGGCAAGGTGTTGAAACCCGCCGGCTATCAGACCTCGTTCTATCTGCTCGGCTGGACGCCGGGCACGCTCGACTCCCACAACGTGCTGCACGACATCCTCGGCTGTCGCAACGATCCAAAAGATTCCTCGCGCGGCGAGTCCAATGTCGGCGGCTACTGCAATCCGAAGCTGGACGAGCTGACCGACAAGATCCTGGTCGAGTTTGACGTCGCCAAGCGCGACGGCATGATCCGCGACGCCTACAAGATACTGGATGCCGACTGGGGCTACATCCCCCTGCACCAGCAGGCGCTGGCCTGGGGCGTGTCGAACAAGGTGAAACTGGTGCAGCGTGCCGACAACCAGGTGCTGCTGTACTGGGCGACCAAGCAGCCGGAGTAACTCCGCTGTTCGGTCTGCGGCACCTGCAATCATCGAAGCCGGCGCAGCGGCGCGCCGGTTTTTAGGATGTGACGAGACATTATGCTGGCGTTTACGCTGCGTCGCATTCTGCAATCGCTGGTCGTGCTGATCGCGGTCGGCGTGCTGTCGTTTGCGATGTTCCGCTTTGCCGGCGATCCGGTCAGCCAGATCGTCTCGATCGACACACCGGCGGCGGAGCGCGAGGCGGTGCGGCAGTCGCTCGGGCTCGATGATCCCGTGCTGGTGCAGTTCGCGCGTTATTTCGCCAACGCCGCCCGCTTCAATTTCGGTATCTCCTATCAACTGCGCCAGCCGGTCGCATCCTTGCTGGCGCAGCGCATGCCGGCGACGCTCGAACTTGCGATCTGCTCGACGGTGCTGTCGCTGGCGTTAGGCATCGCCATGGGCGTGTTCTCCGCGCTGCGGCGCGGGACGGCGCTCGCCGGCGTCTTGCAGGCGATCTCGCTGATCGGCATCTCCCTGCCCACCTTCCTGATCGGAATTCTCCTGATCTACCTGTTCGCGGTCGTGCTCGGCTGGTTGCCGTCGTTCGGGCGTGGCGAAACTGTGAGACTTGGCTTCTGGACGACCGGGCTGCTCACCGTTTCCGGCCTGAAAGCGCTCATCATGCCGGCGATCACGCTCGGCCTGTTTCAGATGACCTTGATCATGCGCCTCGTCCGCGCCGAGATGCTGGAGGTGCTGCGCACCGACTACATCCGCTTCGCCCGCGCGCGCGGACTGACGACCCGCGCGATTCATTTCGGTCATGCGCTGAAGAACACGCTGGTGCCTGTGATCACCGTGGCCGGCCTGCAGTTCGGCTCGGTGATTGCCTTCGCCATCATCACCGAGACGGTGTTCCAGTGGCCGGGCATGGGATTGCTGTTCGTACAGGCCGTGCAGAACGTCGATATTCCGATCATGGCGGCGTACCTGCTGCTGGTGTCGCTGATCTTCGTCACCATCAACCTCGCCGTCGACATCCTCTATACCGTGGTCGATCCGCGCCTGCGCGTGACCACGGAACGCGCTCACTGACGGAGCCGCCGCGAATGACCGAGGCCATCATTCCAGTCGCGGCGGATACCGAGCCGAAAGCACCGGTGCGCCGCACGCTGTGGGCGCGTTTTGTCGACAGTGACGTCCTGCATTCGTTCAAGCGCTCCAAGGTGACGATGGTTGCCGCAGCAATCGTCGCGCTGTTCTTCCTCGTCGCGATCGCCGCACCTCTGCTCGCGCCGCAGGACCCGTTCGATCCCGCGCAGATCGAATTGATCAATTCGCGTATCTCTCCGCTGTGGACCGCTGACGGCCAATCCCCGTTCCTGCTCGGCACTGACGAGCAGGGCCGCGACATGTTCTCGGCAATTCTTTACGGCCTTCGTATTTCGCTCACGGTCGGCGTTCTCGGCGTGGCGCTGGCCGCAGCCATCGGCATCAGCCTCGGCCTGATATCGGGCTATTTCGGCGGCTTCGTCGACAGCCTGATCATGCGCGTCGCCGACGTGCAGCTGACATTCCCGGCGATCCTGATCGCGCTGTTGATCGACGGCGTCGCCAAGTCAGTTTTCAGCAATCAACTCGACCCAATGGCGACGCTCGGCGTGCTCGTGATCGCCATCGGCCTGAGTTTCTGGGTGCAATATGCCCGCACCGTGCGCGGCTCGGTGATGGTCGAGAAGAACAAGGATTATGTCGCAGCCGCCCAGCTCATTGGGTTGCCGTCGCCGGTCATCATGGTCCGTCACGTCCTGCCCAACACGCTCGGTCCGATCATGGTGATCGCGACCATCAACCTCGCGCTTGCGATCCTGACCGAAGCGACGCTGTCGTTCCTGGGGTCGGGCATGCCCGACACCATGCCGTCGCTCGGCACGCTGATCCGCATCGGCAACAACTACCTGTTT
The DNA here is from genome assembly GCA_963763485.1 of uncultured Alphaproteobacteria bacterium. Taxonomy (GTDB): domain Bacteria; phylum Pseudomonadota; class Alphaproteobacteria; order Rhizobiales; family Xanthobacteraceae; genus CAWCKS01. Next base: position 1,241,480 of record CAVXOW010000008.1, read on the forward strand.
CGCCGGCGAGTGGTGGATCGTTGCCTTCCCGGCCTGTCGCTCGCGCTGTTGATCCTCTCGATGAACATGCTGGGCGACTGGCTGCGCGACGCCCTGAACCCGAAATTGCGGTGATGGTGAAGATCAGACGCGTCAGCTCCCAGAGACGGTCGTCCCCGCGAAGGCGGGGACCCATAACCCCTGTGCGAGTTGTGTTGTTAGCGTATGTTGAGGGCGTGCTTGAGGTCACTTGCGTCGGTTACCCCTATTCTGCTGCGGCGTATGGGTCCCCGCTTTCGCGCGGACGACCAGCATGACCGAGCCCGTCCTCTCCGTCCGCAATCTCAAGGTCGACTTTGCAACGCGTCGCGGCGTGCTGCACGCGATCGACGATGTCTCGTTCGAGATCGCCAAGGGCGAAGTCTTGGAGTGTCGTCGGCGAGTCCGGCGCCGGCAAGTCGGTGACGGGGGCCGCGATCATCGGATTGATCGATCCGCCCGGCCGCATCGCCGGCGGCGAAGTTCGGCTGTCCGGCATGCGCATCGACAATCTGCAGCCTGAGGATATGCGCCGCATCCGTGGCAAACGCATCGGCATGGTGTTCCAGGACCCGCTGACGAGCCTCAATCCACTCTACCGGATCGGCGATCAACTGGTCGAAACCATCGCGACGCATATGGCGTTGTCGCCGCAGGCCGCGCGCAAGCGCGCGATCGACCTGCTTGCCGAGGTCGGCATCCCCGCGCCCGACAAGCGCATCGACGGCTACCCGCACGAATTTTCCGGCGGCATGCGCCAGCGCGTGGTGATCGCGCTTGCGATTGCTGCTGAGCCCGAATTGATCATCGCGGACGAGCCGACCACCGCCCTCGACGTCTCGATCCAGGCCCAGATCATCGCGTTGATCAAGAAGCTCGGCCGCGAGCATGGCACCGCGGTGATGCTGGTGACCCACGACATGGGCGTGATCGCCGAGATCGCCGACCGCGTCGCGGTGATGTACTCCGGCCGTATCGCGGAGATCGGACCGGTGCGCGACGTCGTGCACCATCCGCTGCATCCTTACGCGAAAGGGTTGATGGGCGCGATTCCGACGCTGGACACCACCGTGTCGCGGCTGGTGCAAATTCCAGGCTCGATGCCGCGGCTTTCGGCGATCCCGAGGGGGTGCGCGTTCAATCCGCGCTGTGCGCAGGCGTTCGAGCGCTGCCGCGTCGAACGGCCCGAACCGCTGGCGCGCGAGGGCCGACAGGTCGCCTGCCATCTCTATGATGAGGCCGACGCCAAAGCGGAGCCCGTCGCGTGAGCGCGCCCCTCGTCAGCGTCCGCGATATCCGTCAGGCGTTCGACGTCTCAAAGCCGTGGCTCAACCGCATTGTCGAGGGCGGCGAGCGCCAGTTCCTCCACGCTGTCGACGGCGTGTCGTTCGACATCGCGCGAGGCGAGACCTTTGCGCTGGTCGGCAAGTCCGGCTCGGGCAAATCGACAGTGGCGCGTATCGTTGTTGGCTTGTTGCGGCCGACCGCGGGCGAGGTGACGATCGACGGCGTGTCGATGAGCGATCCGAAGCAGGCGGACGCCCGCCAGCGCCTGCGCCGCCGCATCCAGATGATCTTTCAGGACCCTTACGCCAGCCTGAACCCGCGCTTTCGCGTCGACCGCATCGTCGCCGAGCCGATCCGCGCCTTCAACCTGATGCAGGGTGAGCGCGCGATCCAGTCGCGCGTCAGCGAACTGCTCACGCTGGTCGGGCTGCATCCCGACGACCGCTGGAAGTACCCGCACGAATTTTCCGGTGGGCAGCGCCAGCGTATCGCTATTGCGCGCGCGCTTGCGTCGGAAGCCGAGTTCCTCGTCTGCGACGAGCCGACCTCGGCGCTCGACGTCTCCGTGCAGGCACAGATCCTCAACCTGATGCGCGACCTGCAGGACAAGTTCGGCCTGACCTACCTGTTCATCAGCCATAATCTGGCGATCGTCCGCCACATGGCGAGTCGGATCGGCGTGATGTATCTCGGCCGCATCGTCGAGGTTGCAGAGGGCCGCGAGTTGTTCGCCAATCCGCGGATGCCCTACACCCAAATGTTGCTGCACTCGGTGCCCGATCTGTCGATGACCGGCAAGGAACTTAGCCCCATGAAGGGTGAGATCCCGAGCCCGATCAACCCGCCGCCAGGCTGCGCCTTCAATCCGCGCTGTCCGTTCGTGTTCGAGCCGTGCCGCAAGGTCGCGCCCGAATTGATCGACGGCGTTGCTTGCCACGCGGTGCAGCAGGGGCGGATTGGTCCCGCGGCCTCGCCACAAGCGGCCAGTGCCGGCTGAGTCTCCGAGGACAGCATCATGAGCGACATCTGGCGACTGACGGCAACCGAGGTGGCGGCGCAAGTCCGCGCCAAAAAACTCTCCGCGCGCGAGGTGACGCAGTCGGCACTGGCGCGGCTTGAGCGCGCCAATCCCGCGATCAACGCGGTGGTCGCCTATGACGCCGACTATTCGCTGAAGCAGGCCGACGCGGTTGATTCCAAAATCGCGCGCGGTGAAGATCCGGGTCAGCTGGCCGGCGTTCCCACCACTATCAAATGCCTCAGCGATCAGGCCGGCTTTGCCACCACCAACGGCCTCGTCGCGCAGAAAGATCTGATCGCGAAGACCAACAGTCCGATCGTCGATAACCTCCTCAATGCCGGCGCGGTCATCATCGGCCGCACCAACACCCCGGCGTTTTCCTATCGCTGGTTCACCGACAACAAGCTGCACGGTTTGACGAAGAACCCGCGCAACAACGCGATCACGCCCGGCGGTTCATCCGGCGGCGCGGCGTCGGCAACCGCTGCCGGCATCGGCGCCATTGGCCACGGCACCGACATCGCGGGCTCGATCCGCTATCCCGCCTACGCCTGCGGCATCCACGGCCTGCGCCTGAGTCTTGGCCGGGCGCCCAACTTCAATGCTACGGCCGCCGCGGAGCGTCCGGTTGGCGGGCAGATCATGGCGGTGTCTGGCCCGATCGCGCGGACTATTTCGGACCTGCGCATCTCCTATCGCGCCATGTCGGCGTTCGATCCGCGCGATCCCTGGTGCATGCCGGTGCCGGTGCCATCACAAGCTCCGTCGGTCGAGAAGCGAGCGGTGCTGTGCATCGCGCCGGATGGACTCGAGGTGGTGCCGGAAGTGAAGGCTGCGCTTTCAGATGCCGCAAAGCGCCTCACGCGCGCCGGCTGGATCATGGAGGAGATCGCGAACACGCCACCGCTGAAGGAAGCCGCCGAGCTGAACGTCAATCTCTGGATCGGCGACAGTTATGCCGCGCAGCTTGCCGCCGCAGAGCGCGAGGGTGATCTCGGCGCGCTCACCTGCCTGCGCGGCCACGCCGCCGTAGGCCGAGGGCTCGATGTCGCGAAGCTGTCATGGACGCTCGCCCGCCGCGCGGCATTGGCGCGCGAATGGCAGGTGTTCCTGCACAAAAATCCGGTGCTGCTGATGCCGGTCTCCGGTGAATTGCCGTTCCCCGATCAGCTCGACCTGCAGGGCGAGGAAGCCTGGCATCGGGTCTGGCGCGCGCAGACGCCGATGATCGGCATCCCCTTCATGGGGCTGCCCGGGCTCGTGGTCTCGACCGGCATGGTCGGCCAGGTGCCGGTCGGCGTGCAGCTCGTCGCTGCGCGCTTCCGCGAGGAGCTTCTCCTGCTCGCGGGCGAAGCGATCGAAGCCGGCGGCGTGCCACCGTCTCCGATCGACCCGGTCGGGATGAAGTAGGCCAAGCCGAGCGGCGGCTTTAGGCTGTTTCACCAACGGACGCAAAGAAGCGATCGGGCCCCTCCAGCTCGACGAGCTTCTTCTTGTCGATCAGCCAGAACCGATTGCCCACGGTGCGCACGAAGCTGCGGTCATGCGAAACCAGGAGGCAACTTGTCTGATGGTTCATCAATTCGTCCTCCAGCGCCTCCTGTCCTTCGATGTCCAGATGGTTGGTCGGCTCGTCAAGCAGGTAGAAGTTTGGCTGCGTCAGCCGCAACACCAGCATCCCGAGTCGCGCCTTCTGTCCGCCGGAAAGGTGGCCGATCGGACGGCTCTGCATCTCGATTGACAGGCCCGCGCCGGCGAGCAATGCGCGCGCCCGCTGGTCGCCCACGTCGAAGCGGCGAATGATGGTCTGCATCGGAGCATCAGTATCGTCGAGGTCGGCAAGGGCCTGATCGCAATAGCCGAGCACGAGCGAGTCCGTCGCCTTGACACCGGCTTGCGCAATTTGCGGAGTTTCGATCGCCGTCCGCAGCATCCCGACAAAACGGGTCTTGCCTGCTCCGTTCGGTCCGAGCAGCACGATCCGGTCTCCCCTGCAGATGAACTGTTTGCCGGTTTTGAACAGCAGCCGGCCGTCCGGTGACGAGATCGTGGTGTCGTCCAGGGTAATGAGAACCTTGGCGTGGGTGCCTCGATTCGCAAGCTTGATCGTTCCTGCCGCGCGCTCGACGTGCGCGGGCTTCGCTGCATCCTCCAGCCGTTCGGCGCGCTGCTTCAACTGCCGGGTTTTCGACAGCAAGAGGTCGCTGCCGGAATTGATGCCGATGTTGCTCAGCTTGGCGGCCTGCTGACGCAGTTGCTGGGCCGTCTTGATATCGCGTTGATAGCGCTGCTTTTCGGCTGCGTCCGCCTCCTCGAGCGCCGCGCGAGCGCGCGTATATGGCAACGAAAATACCTGCGACTGCTGCGGCCGCAAGAACAGCGTCCGGTTCGTGACAGCGTCAAGGAAGGCGCGGTCATGGCTGGATATGATGACCGGCATGTCGCGCGGCAGCGCGTTCAGCCATTGTTCAAGATGCCGGATCCTGACGAGATCGAGGTGATTGGTCGGCTCGTCGAGCAACAGCACATCGGCCTCCAACACCAGCACGCGGGCAAGCATCGCAAACCGTTGCCAGCCGCCGCTCAATTGCTTGAGCGGCCGCTGTCGCAGCGCCTCGGGTACGTCAAGCAATTCGAGGGCGACATCGACGCGCCAGCTTTCGCTCGCCTGTCGCTCGATCGCGAGGGTCTCAAGCACGGCCTCTTGGAACGTCATCTCCATCAGGGCGGCCGGAACGTCCTGCTCGACGAAGCCGACCGTTAGCCCTCGCGACTTGGCGATGTCGCCTTCGCTTGCCTCAATCAGGCCTGCGATGCAGCGGAGCAGGGTGGATTTGCCGCGTCCGTTGGCCGCGACAAGGCCGATGCGATCGCCGGCGTTGACGGTGAGGTCTAGTCCGGAAAACAGTGTTGCACTCAGCGTCACGCCGAGATTTCGGATATTGATGAGGCTCATGATCGGTCTCTGGTCTTGCCGGCGGCCACGACATCGGCGGCGCGCAGCCGTCATCGATGTCGGAGTCAGGGCGCGGCGGTCGGTTCAGATAGCGGGCGCGCGTGCGAAATAGCTCGGCGCCGCATTGCCACGGAGGGCAGACCAGACAGAGGTTCGAGAGAAAGCTCTGGTCAGCCCTGCAAACGCATTTGCAGGGCGTTAACCGGGCCACGCTGGCGATAGTGCCGGTAAAAGTGAACGGTCATTGCGCAGCCCTCCTTTCTCGATCGAATGAGTAGTCAAACTAGCGCTGCCGAAGGTGCGAGGCAAGTCTGCGAAGTAAGTCGACGTCTCGTGCGGCCGTCCTGAGCGCGAGAGGAACGCAGGGCTAGAGCTTCAATAGCCTGTCCGCATTGCCGTGCGCGATCTTTTGCAGATCGTCGCGTGAAACGGGGAGCGAATCCAGAAACACGCGACCGTCCTTGTGCTTGCTGAAGGGATAGTCGACCGAGAACAGGATGCGGTCGGTGCCGAATGTCAGAAGCGCCGCCATGAACGGCGCGATCGAGAAGAAGCCCGACGTCGTGATCCAGACCTGGTCGAGGATGGTGGCGCTGACGCTGCGCTGCAGATGCGAGCCGGCCGCGCGGCCAAGGGTCTGGTCGCAGCGCGCCATCATGGCCGGCAGGCCTTCGCCCATGTGGCCGATGATGATCTTCAGCTTGCGATGCCGGTCGAGTGCGCCCGACAGCACCAGGCGCAGCACGTGGATCGCGACCTCCTGGTGCCAGCCCCAGCCGGCGCGCGCCAGCGTGTCGCTCATCCCCTGCGTCGGCAGGTTGGCGTAATAAGCCTCGTGCACCGCGCGCGGCGGATAGCCGGGATGGATGTAAATGGGCACGTCGAGTTTCTCGGCGCGCGCCAGCAGCGGCTCGAAGCTGAGATCGTCGAGGAAGCGCCCGTCGGTCACGCCGTTGACCATTGCACCCAGGAATTTCAGATCGCGCACGGTGCGCTCGAGTTCGTCGGCCGCCGCCTCCGGCGCCGCCATCGGCAGATGCGCGAAGCCGCCATAGCGGTCGGGCCGTTCGCGGATCGCGGCGGCAAGCCGGTCGTTGAACTCCTTCGCCAGCGGCACCGCCTCTTTTGGCTCGAGCAGGTCGGCGCCGGGGCCGGATTGCGACAGGATTTCAAACGAGATGCCCGACGCGTCCATGTCGGCGATGCGGTCCTTGCCGAGGTCGGCGAGCAGGGCGCGCGGTGCCAGCGCTGCGGCCGGACTGCCCGGTGCCGGCATGCCGCGCCGGACGATCGCCGCAGGATCGACGCGTTCGGCCAGGTCAGGGAATAGGTAGTGTTCTTCGAGCGCGACGATACGCATGGCGTGGGCTCCGTTAGTCTGGGAGCAGCACGTTACCTCCCTCCCCTTGAAAAGGGGAGGGTCGGGGTGAGGGTTCTGCGCGGGAAACGGATTTGGTTGAGGGGCTCTGCCTAAGAGACCCTCACCCGGACTGCTTTGCAGTCCGACCTCTCCCTTTCAGGGAGAGGTAAAGAGACGCAGACGCCGAGACGGGATCACCCGTTGGCGACCAGCTTGTCGATGGTGACGCCCTTGCCGACGCCGGCGCGCTCCTTGTACGGCGCGGTATCGATCTCCTCGAGCTCGATCTCGCGGCGCAAGACGCGCTGCTTCCAGGCCTGGTGCTCCGGCTCCTTGGCGTGGAACTCCGGCATCACTTCCTTGGCGAACAATTCGAGCAACTCGCAGATGTGCTCGTGCTTGTTCTTGCCGGCCTGGTTCAACAGGATGATGCTGTCGACCTTGGACGTCTCGAACTTCTTCAGCTTGTTGCGGATGGTCTCCGGCGAGCCGATCAGGCCGCCGCGGAGCGCGCGCTCCTGCGCCTCCGGGTTGGCCTTCTTCCACTTGAGGTACTCTTCCCACATGCTGACCGTGCCGGGCGCGGCGCGTTCGCGGTTGCGCGAGCCCGAGTAGAAGGCGAGTGCGAACTGGAAGAAGGTGATGCCTTCGGCGCGCTTGCGCGCTTCCTCATCAGTCTCCGCACACATGAAGTAGGAGACCATCGCAATGTTGCAGTTGGTCTGGTAGTCGGCGAGCTTCTCCTGCCGCTTGACGAACGAGTTGTAATAGGCATGCACCCAGGCATGCGCCATGTCGGCGGTGAGGAACTGGAAGCCGAGCGCACCCATGCCACGCCGGCCCGCCATCTCGATGGTCTCGAGCTGCGAGCAGGCAACCCACAACGGCGGATGCGGTTTCTGCACCGGCTTCGGCGTGACGTTACGCAGCGGGAATTTGAAATATTTGCCGTCGAACGAGGTGCCTTCCTTGGTCATCATCGGGATGATGCATCGCACAGCCTCTTCCCAGACCTCGCGCTTCTGCGCCATGTCGACGCCGAATGGCGCGAGCTCCTGCACGCTGCCGCTCTCGCCCATGCCGAATTCAACACGGCCGTTGGAGACGAGATCGAGGCAGGCGACCTTCTCGGCGACGCGCGCCGGATGATTGGTCGTGATCTGAATGATGCCGTGGCCCATCCGGATGCGCTTGGTGCGCTGGCTCGCGGCGGCGAGGAACACCTCCGGCTGCGGCGAGTGCGAGTACTCGTCGAGGAAGTGATGCTCGACCTCCCACGCATAGTCGTAGCCGAGCTTGTCGGCGAGTTCGACCTGGTTGAGCGCGTTCTGGTAGAGGTTCAGCTCGTCGTTCGGCCCCCAGGGTTTTGGCAGCTGCAGCTCGTAAAAGATTCCGAATTTCATCTTGGTGTTCTCCCGCGAAGTCGGCTTTTGAGTCGCTTTTGTGTGTCGCCAGTTTACCGGGCTGGCGGCGGCGGTCTACAACGAAAGACTAATGGGGCCCATGCGTTGGTGGCGTAAGGGGCGCGAAAAGGGGATCGCGCGGGGCAACGCGGAGTAAGGGCGGATTAGCGCAGCGTAATCCGCCGCGGGACTCGTACCGGCGCAATACGCTTCGCTATTGCGCCCTACGGCCTTCGCGGGGACGACCGGGTGGGTCGGGTCATCGCGCCCAACGCTCAGGTCCACCGCGCCGTGTCCTCGCGATCCCGCGCGGTCAGCAACGTGGTCGTGTACACTACAGTGGAGTCGCAGAGGTCATAGCGGCGATTGAAGGTTTCGCGCATCGCGATTTCCTTCTCGCCCTGCGGGATTTTCGAGCGCTCCCACATCGCGAGATCAGGCCGCCGCGTCAAAAGGAGGCTCGTGACGATGTCATGGTCCGCAGGGCTCGCGTTGGCGATCCGCCACAGCCCGATGACCTGTGAATCGTAGGACGATTCGAAATCCGGCCAGCCCTTGGCGCTCAGCGCGAGGAATTCGTCGAAATGCAGCGCCGGTGTCTCGAACCAGCGAAACGCAAAGTTGCCCTGCCGCGTCGGCGGCGCGGGCGAGGTCGGGCGCAGCGTCGGCGTCATCGCCTGCATGTCGTGCTGCTGTACCGCGGTGGTGCCGCGCAGCGCATCGATCATGGCGGCCTTCGCCCGCACGCCGTCGCTCCACACTGTGATCACGGTGAGTTCGTCGCGCGGCCGGCCGATCTGGCTGCGCCATATGCCGTAGAGATTACCGCCGGCAGCTTCGATGGCGCGCCGGCCATCGCCATCGAGCGCGTCCGCAACTACCTTCCACTGGCGCGGCGCGCAATCAAGACGGTGGTGGACATACAGATTTGCCTCGGCGGTCATGATTACTTGCTCCGCATTTGCCGATCGGGCCTCGCGAATAGCACGGCCGCGCCGCGTTGCGCGCGAAACCGCTTGACGGAGCTGAGGGCAAGACCACACAAAGTGACGACACAAAGTATTGTCATTCGGATTTTAGTTCCAGAATTCAGAACAAAAAACGAGCGTTGGGAGGGGAAAAGATGCGTATCGATCGGAGGTCATTCCTTGCGGCGGCCGCTGGCGCGCTGATCGCGCCGCCACTCGCGGCGCAGGAGCTGAAGAGCGATCCATATTTTGCCGGGCTCTACGCTGCCGCGCAGAAAGAAGGCGAGCTCACCTGGTACATCGCGCACTGGTCAACTGAAGTCGCCGAGCACGTTGCGGCCGAGTTCGCCAAGACCTGGCCCGGTGTCAAAGCCAACGTGGTGCGCGCGACATCGCAGGTGATCTATCAGCGCCTCAGCCAGGACATGAAGGCCGGCGTCGCCAATTGCGACGTGTTCGGTTCGGCCGACAACGGTCACTATCCGCCGCTCCGCGCGCAGAACAAGCTGCTGGCGTTCGCGCCGAAGAACCTGCAGTTCTGCGTGCCCGTCCTGAAGGATTTTGATCCCGACCACTTCGTCACCATCACTGACACCAACCCGACCGTGCTCGCCTACAACACCAAGCTGGTGAAGAAGGAAGACGCGCCGACGAAATGGACCGACCTGCTCGATCCGAAATGGTCGGGACAGATCGCGATCCCGCATCCCGGCTACAGCGGCGCCATGGGCGCATGGACGGTCGCGATGACGAAGCTCTATGGTTGGGACTTCTTCGAAAAACTCCATGCCAACAAGCCGCTGGTGTCGCGTTCACTGGTCGATCCGCCGGTGACGATCAGCAACGGCGAAAGCAAGGTCGGCTTGAGCACCGTCGCCTCGGCAGCGAGCATGAACGCGCGCGGCCTTCCCATCGCCCCGGTGTTCCCCGAGGACGGCGCCATGCTCAATGTCGGGCCGAGCTCGATCATGGCCAGCACCACGCATCCGAATGCGGCAAAACTGTTCATGGAATTCATGCTCGGCAAGGAAGTCGGTGCGATCATGGCGAGCGAGTACAACATCCCGGTCCGCGCCGACGTTGCCCCGGGTCCCGGCCTGAAGCCGCTGGCTGAAATGAGCGGCATCAAGTCTGATCCGGTCGAACTGTCGCAGAAGCTGCCCGACCTGATCGAGAAGTGGCGCGACACCTTTGGCGTCTGATTGCGTGCGGCGCAGCCATGGCGGATGAGATCGCAGGGGTCGGGCCGCGCAGATTTGCCGCGCCAAGCGCGTTTACGATCGTAGCGCTGCTGATTGTCGTCGTTTTACTGTTCCTCGTCGGCAATCCGCTGTTTCAGCTGCTGAAGGAAAGCTTTAGCCGTCCGACCGACGGGAGCCTGAGCTTCGCGAACTACGTCTTCGCGTTCAGCCGGCCGCGCTACGTCCAGGCCTACGTCAATTCGATCGAGCTCGGCACGGTCGCGGCGCTGTTGTCGGCCGCGATGGCGGTGCCGCTCGCGTGGGGCGTGTCGCGCACCGATATGCCCGGCCGCAATCTCGTCCACACGCTGGTGCTGATGGCGTTCCTGATCCCGCCGTTCGTTGGCGCGATCGGGTGGATCCTGCTCGGCGGACCCAATGCCGGCTGGATCAACCGGCTGTGGGTCGCGGCAACAGGCGCGAAATCCGGCCCGATCAACATCTTCAGCTTCTCGGGTCTCGCGGTCGTCACCGCGCTCTATTCCTACCCACTGATCTACGTGTTTGCGAAATCGGCGCTCGATCTGGTGTCGACCGAGCTTGAAGAGGCCGCCGCGATCCTCGGTGCGACGCCGGCGCGCACCACCTGGCTGGTCACCCTGCCGCTGGTTGCACCGGCGATTCTTGGCGGCGTTTTTCTCGTGTTTCTCGAAGTGCTCGGCCTCTATGGCACGGCAGCATTGCTGGCGATTCCGGCCGGCTTCAATGTCATCACCACGCAGCTCGCGGCCTTCTTCGAAAACCCGGTGCGGGTCGAGGTTGCCGCTGCGTTTTCGATGCCACTGGTCGGCATCACCGTGGTGCTGTTGTGGGCGCAACGCTATCTGCTGTCGCGCCGCAGCTATTCGACGATCGGCGGCAAGGGCGGCCACCGCACCATGCTGCGACTGCGCACCACGTCGCGCTGGCTCCTGCTCGCCTATGCCCTGTTGATCGCGAGCTTGTCGGTGTTCATGCCGCTTTACATCCTGCTGCAGAGCGCGTTCTCGAAATCATGGACTGCGGGCTGGGCCTGGAGCAATTTCACGCTGGTCAACTTCCGGCAGGCGCTGATCGATCAGCCGACCATCCGCCAGTCGCTGTCGAACACGTTTTCATATTCCATCGCCGCGGCGACAATCTGTGCCGTGCTCGGCTTCGGCGTCGCCTATATTTTGCAGCGCCGGGTGCTGCCGTTCGCCAACATGCTGGCCGGCATCACGCTGGCGCCATTCGCGGTGCCCGGCATCGTGCTCGCGATCTGCTTCTATGCCGCCTACGCGCCGCCACCGTTCTCGCTCTATGGCCTCGGCGCGCTGATCGTCATTGCCTTCGTCACGCGCTTCCTGCCGATCGCCTTCACCAATTCGAATTCGGCGATCCAGAGCATGCATCCGGAGCTGGAGGAGAGCGCACGCATTGCCGGCGGCGGCCCGTTCCGGGTGCTGTGGGAAGTCGTGTTGCCCGTGTTGAAGAGCGCGCTGTTCGGCAGCTGGCTCATCATCTTCATCATCGGCACGCGCGAACTCTCCACCGCAATGTTCCTGTCCGGCCCGCAAACTCGCGTCATCTCCATCCTGACCATCGAGATGAGCGAGCAGGGCCAGTATGAAATCCTGTCCGCCATCGCCGTGTTGCTGCTGGCGGCGACCGGAATTCTCACCGCTGTTGGCTCGATCCTGCTCGGCCGCGATTTCATGTTGAGGCGGACATGACCGCGAAGCTCGTGCTGTCGGATCTCTCGAAGCGCTACGGCGACACCGTTGCGGTCGAACATCTCGACCTCAGCCTCGAGCATGGCGAATTCATCTCGCTGCTTGGCGCGTCGGGCTGCGGCAAGACCACGACGCTGCGCATGATTGCCGGATTTATTGCGCCAAGCGGCGGCACCGTCCAGCTCAATGGCCGCGCACTGTCGTCGCAGGGTGGCATGGTGCCGCCGGAAAAGCGCGCGATGTCGATGATCTTCCAGAGCTACGCGCTGTGGCCGAACATGTCGGTCGAGCAGAACGTCGCCTTCGGCTTACGCATGCGAAAAGTTCCGAAGGACGAGATGCGGCGCCGGGTCGGCGAGATTCTCGAGGTGGTGCGGCTCGACGGTCTTGCGAAGCGCTATCCGAACGAACTGTCGGGCGGCCAGCAGCAGCGCGTGTCGCTGGCGCGGGCGCTGGTGGTGAAGCCGGAGATCCTTTTGCTCGACGAGCCGCTGTCCAACCTCGACGCCAATTTGCGCGAGGAAATGCGCGGCGAGATCCGCCGCCTGCACAACGAGTTCGGCATGACCTCGATCTATGTCACCCACGACCAGACCGAGGCGATGACAATGTCGAGCCGGATCGCGGTGATGAACCGCGGCCGCATCGAGCAGCTCGCCGATCCGCTGTCGCTCTATGCGAGGCCGGCGACACGTTACGTCGCCGAGTTCGTCGGCCGCTCCAACGTGCTGCGCGGCGAGCGCCGGGGCGACACCATCGATTTCGGCGCGTTCACCGTGCCAGCCATGTCGTTGCAGGGGCGCGCGCCTGTCGCCGATGTCGAATGCTCGCTGCGCCCGCAGGCGATCGCGCTGAAAGCGCAACGCTCCCCAGATTCCGGCGCGGTCAGTTTCGCTGGCAAGGTCGAATCGCGTTCCTTTCTCGGTGACACCTGGGAATACGTGATCCGGTCCAGCGAAGGCGGCTTGCGCGTGCGGGCCATGTCATCGGCGCCGCAACTGCTGGCGGCGGGCGACCCGGTGTGGCTTGAGATCGACCCGCGCAATCTCGTGCCGCTGGGCGTTTGATCCGGCTGTCGCCGCGGCGATTGAGGCGCGGAAAGTCCTTTTCCGGAAAATGTGCTCCGCCTGTTGCACGAGCAATCGGCGCGATCGGTTCCACGGCGCGTCCTGCACAAGGGAGTTTTCGAGCAGCAATTCAGTATTTTTCGGGAGCAACCCCATCGGCGGGCGGCGCTAGCCTGGGCTGCGGCAGTCCGATCGGGACCGCATGTCCTTGGTCCCAAGCCAAGGGCCCAGCCAATCCAGCATGATGGAGAGACCCAATGGCCGCCAACCTCGTCTCTTCTGTGATGCAGTTCCTGCCCCCCGACATGATCGCAAGGATCGCTGCCGCTCTCGGAGTCGATCCCGGCCTTGCGCAAAAGGCGATCGGGGGCGCAGTGCCGGCGCTGCTTGCTGGCCTCGCGAAAGTCGCCTCGACGCCATCGGGTGCTCGCGGGCTCTCGAATGCGGTGCAGCAGCAACCCGGACCGCTCGACAGTCTCAAGGGCCTGCTTGAAGGTGGCGATCCGCAGGCGATCGGCGGGGCGGGCTCGAACATGCTTGCCGGCCTGTTCGGCGGCGGTCCGTTCGATTTGCTCGCGGCAACAGTCGGCAGCTTTGCCGGCCTGAACAATAATACCGCGAAGACAATGCTTGGCATCCTCGGACCGGTGGTGCTCGGCGCGCTTGGTCAGCAGCAACGCAGCAGCGGGCTTGATGCGGGCGGATTGGCGTCGATGCTCGCCGCACAGAAGGGTCAGCTCGCGGCGGCAATTCCATCGAGCCTTGCCAGTCAGTTGAGCTCAGCGGGACTGATTGACAAGCTCGATGCCGGGTTGCGCGCTGGCGCGGCGGCGGCTTCGGCCGCGTCGCCCCGTGTGACCACCGCCTCGGACCGCATGATGGAGGCCGCGCGCACCGGTGTCGGCGGGATCCAGTGGTCGTACGTCGCTGCCACAGTGGCGGTGCTGGCCGTGCTCGGCTGGGTTTTCCTCGGACGCCAGGGCACCGAAACCGTTACCGACGCCCAGACCACCTCGATGCCAGCACCTGCAAGCGGGACCGTTGGGTTGGCCCCGCCATCGGTCACTGTCGGCGGTGTCAACCTTGCAAGCGAGATCAACTCGTCGGTCGATTCGTTGAAGTCCGTGCTTCCCACCATCACGGACGCTGCTTCGGCGCGCGCGGCACTGCCTGCAATTCGCCAGGCAACGTCGCAGTTGAATGAAGTCAGTTCCCTCATTGCGCAGCTTCCCCCCGACGGTCGAAGTGCGCTGGTCAAGGTGATCGCGGTGGCGATGCCGACAATCAATCAGATGTGTGACAGGGCCCTTGCAACGCCCGGCGTTGGCGATGTTGCAAAGCCGGCGATCGATCAGGTCAAAGGGCAATTCGACGCGCTGTCGCGTGTCTGATTTGGCAAGACACCAACTCGGCTCGGTGCGAGCACTGAGCCGATGTGGTGGCGAGACTGCCATCCTGGAGCCCGCATTGCCGGTTCTATTTGCTGCAAGGGGCTCGCGCTGGAGGTGCCGATGCGGTCGTCATGGCTTGTTGCGTTTGTCGCCTGCGCTGTGCTTGTGCTGGCCAGCACCGCGGCACCCGCTTTTGCCGATATCCGCATTCTCGCCAGCCCCGGCGGCGAGGTCGGCAGCTTCGTAAAATTGTTCGAGCAGATGCGCGACACCGGCGAGCGCATCATCATCGACGGTCCCTGCTACTCCGCGTGTACGCTCGTACTGGGTACGATCCCAAAGGAGCGCATTTGCGTCACCCGCCGTGCAGTGCTCGGTTTCCACGGCGCCCTGCTGGCCGACCGTGAGGGAAATGTTTACCGCGCGCCGGCATCGCTGAATGCCGCGGTCGCCGAAGTCTATCCGGAGCCGGTGCAGGACTGGATCGCGCGTCACGGCGGTTTGAGCAGGAAGATGATCACGCTGCGCGGGCCGGCGCTTTACCACTATTATCCGCGGTGCGGTTAGCGTCAGTCCCGGCTGGAAACGTCACGCAAACATGCTAAATCGTCGGGCCAGGTGGTCCCGTAGCTCAGCTGGATAGAGCGGCGGTTTCCTAAACCGTAGGTCGCATGTTCGAGTCATGCCGGGATCGCCATCGCGCTTTTCAGTCTTTGATATCATTTTCGTTTTTGCCCGGATTGGCTAACTGGATTGTCAGGTTAGCCACTCGATGTTCCCGCAATGATCCGTGCGCCGGCGCTCTCGGCGAGCTTGATGCGGTTGGCCTCTTCGACATAACGCTGCGCTTCGCCAATCGTCCTCCAACCGTGCCAGGCCATCAGTTCGAACGCGGTTGCTCCGTTTAAGGCATGGCGGACGGCTGACGCCTTTCGCAGGCCGTGCGCAGCGCAGTGAGGCAAGCTCGCCTCATCGCACCATGTTCTGAACTTGTTGCCAAACGACGCGGCGCTGAATGGACGGCCGCGTTCGCTGGTTAGGAATGCAAGGTCGCCGTTTGTCTGCGCCTCCAGCTCCTTGACCAGATCGGGCAGCAGCGGAATATCGAACGGCACGTTGGTCTTCTGGCGCCGCATCGACAGCTTGCCGTTCCGCACGTGCTGCGGTCCCATCCGCACCACATCTGCACGGGCATGTCCCGTCTGCAGTAGAAGCTCAAGCGCCAATCTCGCCTTAGTACCAGGTGCATGGCGCCCCCGATACTGTGCAATTTCCTCCTCGGTCCACGTGTGGAAGCCCTTGCTCTTCAGTTTAGCGGTCTTCAAACCAGCGAGTGGATCGATCTTCAGCAATCCGTGGTTCATGCAGTGATCAATGAAACCACGCATTGCGATTTTAAAATTTCGCTGCGCAGCTGGTTTCTTCTTGGCCACGACGTTCTGTAACGCCTGCGTGTGCATCAAGGCGGTACGTTTATCGCCGTGCTCGGCGCGGAACCGTTCAAGGATGGCCCGGCGGTTCTGCTGCGTGACTTTCGCCAGACCCTGGGTGAACGCGGATGATTGGTAGTAGCTGATCAGTGCAGCGTTAACGGTGCCAGGTATCGTACGGCCGGCTCCAAGTTCGATCTGATTGGCGCTCTTCAGCGTTCGCTCGTAAACCTCCATGAAGCTTGGCGTCCACGGCAGACCCGGCAGCGCAACGGTCTTCTGTCCCGCTTTGCGGAAGTAGAAACGAGGCGCGCCATGGCGATCCACATAAGCATGCGTGTAGCGCGGCAACTTGCGGGGCTTCATTGCACGGTGTCCCATTCGTTGAAATCATGGCCGTTCGGCGCTTCGCCAAAAATCAAGGTGGCGCTGCCGTCAGCATTAAGTGACGCGCCTGAAACAGCGATCCCGGCCTTGCTGGCTTGCTTGAGCGCGCGATCCAACGTCACGCTGCGTTTGCGAGCGCGTCGTTTCGGTCTAGTTTCGACTTCCCATGGCTCCCGCCAGTCTGGTTCGGAGCCGAGCTCCATGAACCGGCAATAGGTTTTCCAAGCGGCGTCATCATCGTTACGCATGTGATGCCTCTACGCGAATCAAAAGGGGTGCCTGTACGAGTCTCTCTACTTATACTGACCAGGGTGCTCTTGAAGTGCCCAAAGGACGTTTTCGCCGCCGGCGTCACACTTCCAAGGCAAGGTTTTCAAGGCCTCGCAAGAAGGCCAAAAAGTCCTTCGTTCGCAGTGGACCCTGAGCGAAAAAAATATTCTCCTCGAAAGGTAACCCAAGGCGCCGGTCAACAATCAGATTCAGGGGCTTCCTGCGCCCGAGATACTTGCTGTGGTCGATTTCAAGCAAAAAACCTGTGAGCTGCATGCCGTCTGTCCGTGGATAGCGATCAGTTTTGAATGTCCGATTTACAAGCGAGGCTAAATCATTTTTCGGAGCAAGCGCCTTCGCCAAATCGGTCTTGGCCTTCACATAGAGGTAGCTCTCGTAGGAGCGCTCAACACTTATGCCGAGCGATTCCGACAGCCCAAATTCGCTTTTCGCCCAATTGATTGCATCGTCGATGAACTCGTCAAGTAAATCGGTGTCAGCAGCGGATTGGACGATAAAACCATCAGAGTAGATTCCGAATTCCGTGATCCCCACATTTTTGAACTTGCCGACACGAAACACGCGATCGGTGCGCAGGAGTTCTTCCGGCGTCGGAACTTTCAAGAATGAATAGCGCTCTCCTAGACCGGCGACTACGTCAAGCAGAGGTAGTTGTCCCTCGGGCCGCATAAAATTGACCAGGTGGATGACTTTTGCGTTCTCGTAACCGATCAAGTCCATTGGTTCTCGCTCTCGCGTGATTGTATAAGCTTTTCGCTCTCGCGTGATTGTTTAAAGTTTTGTGGCGGATCGTTCGGAGCGTTCCGAGTTTTCGCTAGCTCATGCGCCTCGTTTGGATCATTCGGAACTTTTGCTGATCCTCGTGGCCTTGATTGATCTGTCGCGGCAGACGCACCGTCGCGCGCAAGATCGCGTGTCCGGTATCTGGCGATGACGGTTTCATAGGGCTCGATCACCACCGATAGGCGCGCGTCGAGCGCCTCAGCAACTTTCACCAAAAAATCCAAATTCCACTTTCCATGCGATGATCGCTCAAGGCGTGAAATGCTGGATTGTTTTGTACCAACCTTCCGCGCCAGTTCTCCTTGGTTTAGCTCGCGGAATTTGCGGATCGCTTTCAATTGCGCGGGGATATCCAGCTCGCGCTCAGTCCTAAAGAACTGATCGCGAAATTCCTTGTCCTTAAGTTCCTCAGCGATCCCCAGGTCAGTGTGGGATTCCGTGAGACCCGACTGCTTCGTCAAGCTGCAGCTCCTTCATTCGCGTGGTCGCTAGGGTCAGTTCATTCGGCGGCGTCTTGCGGCTTTTCTTTTGAAAGAAATTCACGAAGTTGGCGCCGCTCGCGCCGTAGAAAAACAGGAAGCGGAACTCCTGTTTGTTCCAAGTGACCTTTAACTCCCAGATCGCCTCCGTGACTTTCTCAACCCAAATCGATCCGAATTGCCTCTCCTGGAGCTTCAGGAGATGGACCTTGCAAGCCGCCCGAAGCTTCGCGTCGGCCGCTTCCAGCTCCTGCCAAACCAAGGGATGCCAATTCAGGTCCATTTAAAATATCACGCCTGGGTGATTTTTCAAGTCACCGCGTCAAATTCGGCGCTAGATATAACAAAGAAGTTATAAATTTGGAAGGTAGCTCGATCCTCATTGGGTTACGCGTATCCGGCATTCACTGGGAGCGGCGGCCGCCGCTTGGTGCGCCGACGCTGTCCCGCGGCGTCGGATCGTATTTTGAGAGGCCTGCTGCCAGCATTTGCTTCAGCACAGTGGCCGCCACGAAGTGCTGATTATGTTGCGGACCGCGAGCGATGATGTCCTCGAGCTGCTCGAGATCTTCACCCAGCCAACATGGCGTCCACTCCCAAGGCTTCAACTCGAGATCCATGCACTGTCGATGGTACGAACAAAACTCGGCGACCTGGAGCCAGTCGCGTTCCCGAAGCATCGATTGCACCTGCTCAATGCGGCTGGCATCGGGCTCGGCGAGCGTCAGGGTAATCGCCCGCTGCAGTGCCTGGCGATCAGTCGTCGTTAAATTCGTCGTCGTCGTCATAGTGTCCACTCGCCTGTAGCCTCACCCGGTCGGAATACGTCAGTGGCTTGTCCGTCGGCAGCGGCTTGGGCCGGCGCGCCTGTGGGCTCAGCCGCAGCCGCAAACTGAGCGCTGTCAGGGCGCGAACGCTCTTCTCCTGGATCACCAACCAAGGGCTTGGCTTGCCGTCAACCACGGGCGCCTGGCGCAACTCCTCGGCGGCTCGATCCGCCATAACCGCGGCCTCGACATAGCGGCACAGCAACGCCAGGTCGGATTGTCTGAAATGGTCTTGTGCGCAGCTGGCAACGATGTCCTTGAACAGCCTAGCCTCCGGTTCGCTCATGATCGCGGGCGGTCGCAGCCCGGTTGAGGGCGATGAGGGAGAGGTTATGCCGAGTGCTGCAGCTGGCGTTCGCGGCATGTTCAAAAGCCCTAAGGTGTTTCCACGCGTAGAAAAGAAAACTGATCCCCGCGCTCCGTCGCATGGGTCTCTGAAATTTTTGATCGCCCCCCGCCCTTTGGGCTGGTGATTTTACGCCTCAACCGAAGGTTTCGCAAAAAGGAAACGACTACACACAGACTTGCACTCGGCCGGTAGTCTCAACGACGCAATGCGCCGCTGTTCGCAACGGTTAAGTTCACAAAGGATATGTGCATGGACGCACATCGTGCATGTGCATGCGCACTACAAGTTGTGGCACGCACGCACATCAGGTCCACTCTTCTCTACTCTTACCTCTGTTCTCTCTTATTCTCTTCTTATGAGCTGACGATGAAGCTCACTGACCCGCTGAGAAATTCAACACTGGACAGGGGTCTGCTTGCAGATCCCCAGCGCGTGTGGAGTTATGCAAGTCAAAGAGAGCACCTCTGGGGTCATTCGCGTCGTTCTGACGGACTGACGATTGCTTCCGGATTTCCCCCAACACCGGACATGTCGTTGCACTGCATGAACTGACGCTTTGTGCCACAAGGAGACTTATGCGCTGCAACGATCTGCTTGCCTTGTAGGCGGTGGCGCAGCCGCCGCGTAACTGCCGAGACGCATCGCGGGATCTATGTTCCTTGCGGGACACCCTGATTGTTCCCGGCGGAACAGCGTCCGCACGACCACAAGATACAATCGCCTCATTCACCCGGGCGCTGGTGGCGCTTGCACCCGATCTGAGGAGGCGACCATGAAAACCATCGACCACAAGGAGGCCCTCGCAAGCCATCCGGCGGCGAGCGTTTCGCTCAACAGCAATGTCACTTCAATCGATCAGTCCGTAACCGACGCGTCCCGCCAGACCGCTGGCACGTCGACAGACCCGACCTCGCCTGGATCCCACAACCTGGTGGCACCGGCGATCGATAATGTGCTCGCCGAGCTGCAGTCGAAGATGGATCACCCAAACTCCGGCAATGACCCGAGCCTGCACGGCGACCAACTACTGGCGGGGACGATGTCAGAGCAGCAGCTTGCCGATCTGATTGCTCAGTCCGGCATTCCAGGTGACGAGTTCAGCAGTCCGTCATCGTCGCCGTCCCAAAGCAATGCTGGGCACACCTGGCTTGGCAGCATGTTGTCCGACGAGGTCAGCAATGCCGGCACGGCACCGGTCCCAGTCGGCTACAACGACGAGGGTGTCCACGCTGCAAAATCGGGCACCGGGAGCAGCAATGCCGATCTCAATCGGATCGGTAACCAGCTCGGCACCGGTGGATTCAATGGACCTACGCGCGATGCCATGCAGCAGGCTCTAAAAGAGGATGACAGCAATTCCGGTCGAACCTCATCGGGTGGCGGTGGCTCAAACACCAATTCCGGCAGCAACTCAACCGATCATCACAAACCAGACAACGGGATTACGACCAGTACAAGCTCCAATGGATCGAAAACTGTCACCGACCTAAACAATCACACCGCAACAACCGTAAACAAGGATGGATCGACCGAGACCTGGAAGGTCGACGACAATGGCGTAAAGCAGGGCGATAAGCCCGTCGACACGACCCCACCCTTGCAGAAAGGTGACCACAACAGCGGGACCTCGTTCCCCAGCGACGACCCGGACAATGCGGGCCGGCCGCATGCGCCCATTCAGGAGCTGTTGCGGATGGCCGAGCAGGAACACATCGGTCCGGACAGGCATCACGGCGACAACGTCAACGTGACCAATTCGGATATCCCGGGGGCGGTGTCACAAGCTGATCTTCACGGCGTCAAGATCGACGGCCAGCATACATCCATCGGTGGCGACACCAGCTTCGAGGGCTCGCAGCAGGGCGGCCATTTGGACGGTACGCCTGCGACCAACTACAACGGTTCCGCCGGCGCGATCGACTATGGCCCTGACCATGACGGAATGCCGCAAACGAATGGGCCCACGCCAAAGGACACGCACCAGCCGATTGCAACCAATCCTGCGGGGCGGGCTGAGAACCCGAGTGGCGGACATCAGGGGAGTGATGGTGGGCACAGTGACAGCCAGCACTTCGCGCCGCCGCTCCAGGCAGAAACGAATGCCCTCCAGATCGGTGCAGAGCTCGTCAAGGCGGTCGGCGTATCCCATTCAGATGGTCACAGCACGGCGCAGAGCGTCGAGACCCGCTCATCCGGCCAGGACATCGCGTCGGTTCTGGGCAGCGCGCCCGGCGGTCACGACAATGACCACCTCGCCGAGCTGATCCACTCCGCCAACAATCCGGCTTCGTTCGGAATGCCGGCGGAAGCGCCCGCGCATGGCCCGGAGGTCTCTTCTACGCTCGGCGGACTGGTCATCAGGATGATCTCTCGGTTCACCTGCCAGCTCTGAATGACGATCACATTCAGGCATTGGCACTGCCGGCAAATGCGGACCATCATGTGAGCTTACCCGAACTGGAGCCCTTCTTGCATCTACACCAGTAAACGAATGCTCTCGTGTGGTTAGCAACTTGAGATCTTCGAGTCGCCTTTTCCACGCCCTCTCACCGGATTGTCCGTCCGCGGGCCTGCCCCGCCAGCGATCAAATTCGGCAAGGGGCGGCCATGCCTTCCGTGTCGCTTTTGGGTGTCATTCACGACGATTCCGCGAAGCCGGCGCAACGTCCGCTTTGCGCTCAACTTTCGGAAATTGGCGCTTCGCGCGATCGGCATTGTGTGTGATCCGCGGCTCTTTTATTTGCAGGAACCACTGCCATTTGTGCTTAACTCGGCGAGCTGTTGCGTGGGAGTTGCGTATGTCTAGAACGGACTGGACGCCGTCGCTCGTGTCCTACGGCGCGGATCAAACTGTCTAGTCGACCGCTTCGGTCGGCTGGGCAAGTCTATCGCAAAACCGAGGTGGAGCGGACCGACTTCGAAAACGTCATCTCCAATTTTGGACGGGTCAATTTAATGACCGAAGCGCCAAAATTCTTGCAGCGAGGGTACTCCAATGAGATTTCTCGGTTCGGATTTTCAGATCAACGAAAACTTCGGTAGCGGCGACGGGATTCTTGGCAACCAGCAGCTTCCCCAGATAACCGCTCTGAGCGACGGCCGCTTTGCCGTCGTTTATCAATCCGAAGCCTTTGGCGATCCCTCCGCGGTGCAATCGATCGCAGCGATCTACAACGCCGACGGCAGCGTGCCCTCGATTGGCCATCTCAACCTCCCCAATACCAGCCTCGGCGGATCTCAGCCGACTCTCGCGGCGCTGCCGGGAGGCGGATTTGGCGTGGTGATCACAAGTGCCTTTCACGCGAACGGCCTTGCCGATGCAAATCCGAACAACATCAGTTACGTGCGTATTGCAGCGGACGGCAGGTCCAGCCTTCAGTTGGCGATCGGCGATTTCGACGCCGGGACGGGGTTCGACAGTCTGCTCAACCCGGCGATCGCGCTGCTTTCGGACGGCCGCCAGGTTGTCGCCTTCGAAAGAACATTCTCGAGCACCGATCACGATATTTTCCTCAATGTCGTCAGTGCCGACGGAACGTCAACGCTGCGCACCGGGCTCTCCGCTGCTAACGTGCTGAATGTTGCCAATGATTCCAACGACGACGCCGATCCCGCGGTGGCCTCGGCCGGCAACACCGCCCTGGTGGTCTACCAGGAGCAGACCGAACCGACACTGATCATCAGTCCGAACATTGTCGCCCGCTTATTCAACGCGGCGACCAACTCCCTCGGAGCCCAATTTACGATCGCCGATCACACCGCAGACCTGCACAATCCCAAGGTCGCTGCACTGGACGACCATCGCTACATCATCGTCTATGACGACTTCGGCGATGTGTTTGGCAAGATCTTCGATGCCACCGGCGGCCAGCAGTCGGCGGAGTTCCAGATCGACAACGGTTCTGACTTCAGCTTCGATCCGGCGGTCGCGGTCACCGCCGATGGTGGCTTTATTGTCTCCTGGGACCGCGTCAGCGGCGGCTTTTCCGACATCCTGGCGCGCCGCTACAACAGTGACGGCGCGGCGATGGGCCAGGAGTTCACCGTCAACCGGCTGACAGATGGCCCGCAGGAAGTTTCATCGGTCGCGGTCAGCGGCGCGAACGCGTTCTTCGCCTGGACCGATTTACAGTCGCGGCCGGGAGATACCCACCCGGACAGCGTCCGCGGCCAGGTCATGACGCTGACCACGCCCCCGGACTTCAACGACAACGGCATCAGCGACATCTTCTGGCGC
>CAVXOW010000009.1:0-508224 GCA_963763485.1 uncultured Alphaproteobacteria bacterium
CGGCGGTGGGTTATCCGTTGAGCGTTCACGGTTCGGGTGGCCGAACTCGTGCCTTCATCAATATTCAGGACACCGTCCGCTGCATCGAATTCGCCATGGCCAATCCGCCGCAAAAGGGCGAGCGGGTCCGCATCTTCAACCAGATGACCGAAACGCTCCGCCTGATCGATCTCGCCAAGAAGATCTCCCAAATGACCGGCGCCAAGATCGCGCATGTCGAAAATCCGCGCAAGGAAGCCGACGCGAACGATCTCGTGGTTGAGAACAAGGGCCTGCTCGGGCTTGGCCTCAAACCGATCACGCTGAAGGCGGGCTGATCGAAAATCACCGAAATCGCCAAGAAATATGCTGACAATTGCGACTGATCGAAAATCCCCTGCGTGTCGCAGTGGTAAGCGGAGGCATGGACGGTGGAGCGATGAAGGTCCTGATCACTGGTGGTGCGGGTTTTATCGGCTGCAATCTCGCTCACCATCTCGTGGCCGCGGCTATCACGTTCGCGTGATCGACGATCTCTCGGCGGGGCAGATCGAGCATCAGTTGCCTGAGGCGGCCAACCTGATCGTCGGCGATTTCACCGATCGTTCGACGATGGTCGACGCCTTAAGGGCGTCGATGCCGTCATCCATCTTGCAGCACTGTCAGGCGTGATGATTCCGTCGTAGATCCCGGGCCGAGCTTCCAGATCAATGTGGTGGGTACCTTTCAGCTGCTGCAGCTGGCGCGCAAGGCCGGGTCGGCAAGCTCATCAATGCGTCAACGGGAGGCGCGTTGCTCGGTGAAGTCACGCCGCCGATCTCGGAGAGCATGGCGCCGTCCCCGCTGTCGCCCTATGGCGCGTCCAAGCTGGCCGTGGAGGGCTATTGTTCGGCGTTTGCCGGCTCCTACGGCTTTCCCTGCATCACGCTTCGCTTCTCCAACATCTACGGTCCGCGTTCCGCCCACAAGAAGAGCGTGGTTGCCGCGTTCATCAAACAGATCATCCGCAATGAGCCGCTACCTTGTTTACGGCGACGGCAGCCAACAGCGCGACTATCTTTACGTCGGCGATCTTGTGTTCGGGATCGAGCAGGCATTGCGGACAACCGAGACCGGGGCGTTCCAACTCGGTTCCGGCAAGCCGACAACCCTCAAGGCGCTGATCGAGGCGCTGTTCAACGTAGCGGCCAGCGCGCGAAAGTCCAATACGAGCCGGCCCGCCGCGGCGAGGTCCACACCACCTGGTGCGACATCGCAAAGGCGCGGCGAGAACTTTGGATTCGATCCAGCGACCACGCTGGAGGACGGCCTCGCGGCGACCTGGCAATGGTATATCGCAAACCAGGACGTCTGGACCGACGATGTGGCGCTGACCTCGTCCGACTAAGGCGGTCTGTGTCGGCCGGATCAACGTCATGATTCAGTTGACGTTTTGATCCACAACTTCCTGTTACGAAATCGCGGCAAACCTGCTAGGTACTGCTTCTTCGGGCGCCGGGGACCGGCCTTCGGGATGGGTGGAGAGTAGCCTTGCTGCAACGTGTTGTGACCGAAAGCGCCACTGCGCGCCGCGGGAGTGAGCCTGCGGTCTCGATCGTCATTCCGCATCTACAACGAGCAAAACATCATCGAGGAAAATGTCGCGCAGCTTGGCGCAACATTTCGACCGCATGCTTGGCTGCGGAAATTGGGCGTTTATCTTCGTCGACAACGGCAGCACCGATCGAACGGCCGAACTGGTCAGGCTGTGAGCGCGCTATCCGCCTTCG
This sequence comes from uncultured Alphaproteobacteria bacterium, assembly GCA_963763485.1. Classification (GTDB taxonomy): domain Bacteria; phylum Pseudomonadota; class Alphaproteobacteria; order Rhizobiales; family Xanthobacteraceae; genus CAWCKS01. The sequence goes on from CAVXOW010000009.1 coordinate 1,749, forward strand.
CGCTCGGTCTTCCTGAAGGAGCCGAATTATGGTGCGGCCTTGAAGGCCGGCTTGCGTGGCCGCCGACCCAATGGGCCTATATGCTCGACATCGAGCAATGGGATCTGCCCTTCATGAACTGGGCCTGGGCGTGCGCGGTCACTATGACATCATGCATCGCGTCCAAACGCGCCGATCCGACGCTGAATTTTCAGCAGCCGTATCGCCGCTTCCTCAGCGCCGGGCTGAACGCGGCGTCTGCAGGTGCTGTTCCGCTACAGCGGCACCGACACCCACGGTCCAAAATTGATCAATCGCGAAGTCGATGGAGCGATATCATCGCGAAATGCCAGCTCGACCGCGGCCAGTTCGACACCGAGTTCGTGTTGCAGCGCCATGCGCGCCTGCAAGCGGCTGGTCGAAGTGCCCGTCGAATACAAGGAATCGCGGCCGCACCGCAATTGATGATGAAGAAGATCGTCTGGAATCTGCTGGCGCTGCGCCGGCTGCGTGCAGGTGATGCGCGAGCGTGCCGTTCGAGGGAAAGTGCATTACTATCGGTTCGCGCGCGACGATGTCTTGGCGCATGCCTCAAATCAACGCCGGAGCGCCCGGCTGGAGGCTGGCCATGTTTAACGCGCCGCAGCCGCGTTCGCGCCTCTACACCAAGGCCAATGGTTCTTAGCTGAAATGCGCGGCCCGGCAGCATTCTTCGGCGTCAATTACGAAGGCGAGGGCGTCGCTCACGCTCGAGCAGGCGCTGGCGCGATGGTGCCGGGCCAGCAGGTCATCGCCGTGCCGATGGCCGCGTCGGCATCTACCTCGCGCATCAAGAACATCATTCGCAAGGGACAGAAGGTCATACTTGTCGCCCTACACGATTTCCGATGTCGTCAACATGGTGCTGTGCGCGGGCGGCGTGCCGGTGTTCGCCGATATCGAGGAAGGCGGCAGCTGCAACATCGACGCCGATGCAGGTCGCCGAGCTGGTTGAGAGCGAGGACAATATCGGCGCCGTTCTGGTCACGCATTTCTACGGCTTGATGTGCAATCTGCAGCCGATCCTCGACGCCTGCCGGCCAAGGGCATCCCGGTGATCGAGGATGCCGCGCAGGCGTTCGGCGCAGTGGACCAAGGCCGCACGCCGGCACGATCGCCGAGGTCGGCGTTTTCAGTTTCGGCCTTCTGAAGAATGTCACCTCGATTTCTCGGCGGCGCCGTGGTGACGCGCGACGAAAAGCTCGCGAGCGCGATCCGCCAGCGACCTCGCGCAGTTCCCGCTCGCCGACAAGAAGCCGCTGGTCAAGAAAATGATGACGGGCGCGGCTTTCGACATCGCCACCATGCCTGTCGTCTTTGACGCCTTCGTGTACTGGCTGTTCCGCTACGCCTATCTGCACGACCTCGATTTCTTCAACAACAAGCTCGACACCGACTCCAATCCGAAGGCCTATTCGACATTGCCGGCGCACTATTCCGCGCGGCTGCCGAGCATGCAGGCCGATCTCGTCGCCTCGCAACTCGACCGCATCGAGGGCGAGGCGCTCAAGCGGCGGGCCAATGCCGAGCTCTACGACGAAGGCCTTTCGGACATCCCGCAGCTCGTGCTGCCGCCGCTGCGCAAGGATGGTTCGCACACCTACTTTTATTACACGGTGCAGGCCGAGGACCGCGATCGCCTCGCCAGGCGCATGACTGAAAAGCTGCGTGACGTTCAGATCAGCCATCATCGCAACTGCGCGAGCATGCCGTGCTTTGCCGACTACTATCGTGACTGCCCGAACGCCGAGAAGGCCGCGCAGCAGGCGCTCTATCTGCCGACCTATCCCGGTTATCGGCAGGACCAGGTGAACGCCAACGTCGAGGCGATCCGCGAGCACTTCCGGGAATCCAATCGATGGACGTAGCCGTCATCGGCAGCGGCGTCTCGGGCCTTGCTGCCGCTTACGCGTTGGTCGCGCGTGGTGCCACGGTCACAATCTTCGATGTCGGGGAAGTTCTGGATGCGCGGCGGCAAGCCGCGGTCGACCGGCTGCACGATCTTCCGGCGAGCGAATGGCCGCGCGACGACTTCGAACTGATCGACGAGAACTCGACCTATGCCGAGGCCGGCTTGCCGAAAAAGGTGCATTTCGGCTCGGACTACATTTATGCCGATGATCGGGTGTTTTCGCCGCTGACCACGCTCGCCGCAGGCCGCGTCCCGTATCCGACCTTCGCGAAGGGCGGCTTTTCCAACATCTGGGGTGCCGCCGTCCTGCCGGTCGACGCTTGCGACATGGCGGATTGGCCCATCAGCCGCGCCGAGATCGAGCCCTATTTCAAGAAGGTCGCGGCCCTGATGCCACTCGCCGGCGGTGAGGGCACGCTGTCGCAAGCGTTTCCGGCCTACCGCGACACCGGATCGCTCGATCCCGGTCCGCAAGGAACGCTTCTGCTCGACGATCTCTCACGCGCGGAGCAGCGACTGCTCAAGCGCAACACGCTTTATGGCAAGGCCCGTCTCGCTGTTCACACCGAACCCTTCGGCGAGGACGTGCTGCCGTGCAACGGTTGCGGTCATTGCTTTACGGGTTGCGTCCGTGGCTCGATCTACTCCACGCTCGGCCAGCTCGACGACTTGAAGCGCACGAAAGGCATTCGCCATCGTACCGGTATTTTCGTCGACTCGATCGACGGGGGCGGCGACAAGGCCGTGGTCCGGCTGGTTGACGTCGCAAGCCGGCAACGCGTCGAAGAAAAATTCGATGCCGCCTTTCTCGCCTGCGGCCCGATCAACACGACGCGATTGCTGCTGCACTCGAAGAAGCTCTACGACCGGCCGGTCCAGTTGCGCGAGAGTCAGAAGTTCGTGCTGCCGATGCTGCGGCTGCGCCAGGCCGAGACCGCGATCACGCACCCGTCGATCTCGCTGGCGTCTGTATTTCTCGAGACCAAGGTCGCGAGCCTGTCCGACCACTGGATGCACGCGCAGATCGTTCCGATGAACGAGATGATCGTGCGCTCGGCGCGGCTGCCGCCACCGTCGCGGAAATGGCTGAGGTTCATGATGGAACCGGCATTTCGACGCATGATGGCGGCGTGGTGCGGCATGCACTCCGATCATTCGTCGGCCGTGGAGCTGCGGGTCCGCAACGGCGGCGATGGTGCTGCCGTGCGGCTCGAGCTCGACCTCATCGTCTCGGAAAAGGCGCGGCGCGAAGCGCACGTTGCCGCGCGCGACCTGTTCCGCAAGGGGCTGATGTTCGGCACCGTGTTCTGCTTCTGGATGATCCGTTTCTCGAATCCCGGATCGGGCACGCACTGCGGCGGGTCGTTCCCGATGCGGGCGGTTCCGAAGGCAGAGTGCGACAGCGACCGGCTCGGCCGTCCCTTCGGCTGGTCGAGAGTCTTCGCTGTCGACTCCTCGGTGTTGCCCTCGATCCCGGGAACGACGCTCGCCTTCTCGACCATGGCGAACGCTTACCGCATCGCCACCGAAGCGCCGATCTAGCGACCGATGGACGGGCAAGGGTCAGACAACGTGTCCACGATCGACAACCGAAAAATCGCCGATGTCGTCGCCGCGGACAAGGCTCCGGGCACGCCAACCTCGTTCGCGGACCGCGCGCGAGTTCGGCTGGTGGGCTCGCAGGCCACAATCGATATCGGCTTGCTGTTGCTGGCGCTGGCGGCGCTTGCCGCGCTGAAGTCGGATTGGCTGTTCAACACCACGACATACGTGGTCGATGCCTGGATGTATCTCGGTTACTTCCTGCATTACGACCTGCCAACCATGCTGGCCGACAACAAGAAGATCGCCCGGCTGCCGTGGATCCTCTCGGGGTACCTGACGCACTCGCTGTTCCCGCCGGTTGTCGCGGCCTACGTGCTGCACATCAGTTACTTTGCTGCCGGCGTTGTCGGGCTCTATCTCGTGCTCTCGCGTCTGGTGAACCGGTCCGTCGCGCTCCTCGTCAGCGCCTTTTACGTTGCCCATTTCATTATCCACGGCACCGGCGGATGGGACTATCACAACACCGCGGCAGGGCCGTTCTACCTGTTCTCCTACCTTGCCCTGGTGAATGCGGTTGACCGTATCGAGCGGCCGATCGGGGGCTTCCTGATTTTCGGCGTACTGTTTGCGCTCACGGTCCACACCAACGTCCTGTTTCTCGATCTGCTGCCCGCTTTGGTGATTCAGGGCGTCTTCCAGCTGGCACGCCGCGCGCAGGGGAGCCAACTTCGCATACGCCGGATCGTAGTGGCCGGCGTCAGCGCGATTGCCGGAGCGGTGCTGTGCACCGTGGTGCTTGGAGCCATCAACGTTTTGGCCGGCAGGGAATTTCTGTTCTTCAAGACGCTGCTGAAGGTCTCGACTTTCCTGATCGAAAATCCGCAGCGGGAGTTGGCGTGGTGGGAAAGCTGGAACAGCCTTTGGTGGGCGACCAATGCCGCGATCATGTTTCCGGTGATTGCGGTTGCGGCTTCACTGCTGTCATTCGCAGTCGATGGCGCAAAGCTGCTGGCGCACGGACGGGCAGGGCTCAAATGGACCATCCGGCAAACGCTGTGCCTCGAGTTTCTCGCAACGATGGCGATCACCGGGCTCTGGCAAACGCTGGGACATCCCATTCTCCAACCGGGTTACATGGCTTACCCGGTTTACTACCCGATGCTGTTTGCGATTGCAGCGCTGCTGGCGGGTTTCCTGCCGGAACGCGCGCTTGACCACAGTGTGTTCCTGAAAATCGCGATCGTCGCGATCCCGGCGATCTTCATCGCGACCGACACCGTGCTGCCGGCAAGATGGTTGCCGTTTCAGCCGCCATTCCCTCCGAACCTCAATTTCTGGTCGATCCTTGTGGCGGGCCTTACCATCGCGCTCGCGCTGAGCTACGGCTGGCGGCGCAGCGGCGCCATCGTTGCAGCAGCCGCGAGCTGGCTCGTCGTCAGTGCGACAATCGGATTGGCCAATTCCCAGCTCGCCCAGCGCGACCTCGATATGACGGACAAGTATCGCGGTCCGTACGATACGTTTGACTCCTGCATGCTGCGGCTCGGCGCATACTCGGACATCGTCGACCTTCACAAGTTCATCTTCGCGAGTTTTCGCGACAAGCTCGTTGCGGGGAAGGATCCATACAGCATTCGAATCTGGTTCGATCCGAAAGAAGTCATCGGCTCAGAGGCATGTCACCTGGATGCACGGCAAATCGGAGTTCCGGTGCTTGCCACCGGATTTGGCAATATCATGCCGTGGTACGACATGCGGTCTGTCGCCGACATTCCCGCCAACTACCTGGCAGATCTTGATCCAGCGGCTTCGCCCGTGGTCGCCATCACCAACAATCCGGCGAACGCCGAGCAGTTGCTGGCGCGGTTGCGTCAATTCCGGCCGGATTGGCAGATCACCCAAAAGACCGAGGCGGTTGCGGATGGCATCAAGGTCGCGGCCTATATCCTGCGAACACCGGATTAGATTTCCGCGTGCACTGCGACCGTTGCCAATCTGGCGAACGTCGGTGAAGACGTCCGCGCCGCACAGGCGGCCCCAGCGAGGCCCGCGGGCCAGCCCTAGCTCGCGAACATCTTCTTGTGTCGTGCGGCCTCGCGGCCGCCTGATGTCATCTGGTCGTAGATCCAGGAGTAGGTCTTCGCCATGCCGTCGGCGAGGCGGGTCGAGGGCTCCCAGCCGAACTCCTGCTGAATGCGCGTGTTGTCGCTGTTGCGCCCGCGCACGCCCTTCGGCGCGTCGAGCTTGTAGTTGCGCTTCAGCGTGATTCCGGCGATCTTTTCGACGGTCGAGACCAGCTGGTTGATGGTCACGAGCTCGCTCGAACCGAGGTTGATCGGGTAGTGCACCTCGCTTTCCAGGAGCCGCTTGGTGCCGAGCACGCAATCATCGATGTACATGAAGCTGCGGGTCTGTTCGCCGTCGCCCCAGATCTCGATCGCACCAGTGCCCGACAGTTGCGCCTGGATCACCTTGCGGCAGATCGCGGCCGGCGCCTTTTCGCGGCCGCCGTCATAGGTGCCCCACGGACCGTAGACGTTGTGATAGCGCGCAACGCGCGTCTGGATGCCAAAATCTTCCATGAAGTGGCGTGCCATGCGCTCGGAGAACAGTTTCTCCCAGCCATATCCGTCTTCCGGCATCGCCGGATAGGCGTCTTCTTCCTTCAAGGCCGTGACGTTGGCATCGGTCTGTTTGCCGGCCGCGTACACGCAGGCCGACGACGAATAGAACAGGCGTTTGGTGCCGGCCTCTCGCGCCGCAACGAGCATGTGGGTCGAGGTCAGCACCGAGAGCATGCATAGCGCCTTGTTGTTCTCGATGAAGCCCATGCCGCCCATGTCGGCGGCGAGGTTGAAGATGTTGACCGCACCCTTGGCGGCAGTCCGGCACGCTTCGAGTTCGCTCAGGTCCATGACGAGGTTCTCGACATCGTCGAAATGCTGATACCAGTCGCCGATCGGCTTGACGTCGACGCCGCGAATCCTGCGGAAGCCCTGCTTGCGCAAATCCGCGATCAGATGGCCGCCGATGAAGCCGCCTGCGCCTGCCACGAGCACAAGGTCGTTCTTGCCCATACTGTAATTCGCCATGCGAGCCCCTGAGGCGACCTGCGCCGTCAATTTTTCCGAGCGGAATGAAGTCCTTAACCGGGCCGGAAAATAGTCGATCGAAGCTACCTTGCCAACCGTTATTGGCCCGGCGGGCGGACGTGCCGCCACGCGCTTTTTCTGTGGAATTCGGGCCGCCATATCGCGCCACCGCGAATAACACCGCATGGCCGAAGTTCCTCAAATGGGTGAAGGTCGCGAATGCTTGCCATCAACTGGCGGTTTCAATAAAAGGACCGCGAATGGCCGTGTGAACCGGCGATGTTATCAATCCGTCAAATAGCCCGATATTGCTCATGCAAACCAATCTTGCGGATCAACCCTCGACCGAAGACGTCCGCGACTATTGGAATCGCAGGCCTTGCAACATCCGCCACTCGACGAAAGAAGTCGGTTCGCGGGAGTATTTCGACGAGGTCGAGGAGCGAAAATATTACGTCGAGTATCACATTCCAGGCTTTGCCCAGTTCGACCGCTGGAAGGGCAAGCGTGTGCTCGAAGTCGGCTGCGGTCTCGGCACCGACGCCACCAATTTTGCGCGGGCCGGCGCGGACTACACCGGCGTCGAGCTCTCCGAGACCAGCCTCGCGCTGGCGCGCAAGCGCTTTGAGGTGTTCGGGCTGAAGGGCACGTTTCACGCCTGCAACGGCGAGGAGGTTGCCGAGCACGTCCAGGGACCGTTCGACCTGGTCTATTCGTTTGGTGTCATTCACCACACCCCGAACCAGCGCGCCGTCGTCGAGCAGATCCGCAAGGTGATCAAGCCCGACGGTGAGTTTCGCATGATGCTCTATGCGAAGAACTCCTGGAAAGATGCGATGATCGAGGGCGGCTTCGATCAGCCCGAAGCGCAGTCGGGGTGTCCGATCGCAACAACCTACACCGAGGAGATGGTGCAGGAGCTGGTTGGCGGCCTGTTCAAGACGACCGAGATCAGGCAAGCCCACATCTTCCCTTATGTCGTCGAGAAGTACGTGCGCTACGAATACGAGTTGCAGCCGTGGTTCGCGGCGATGCCTCGGGCGATGTTTGAAAAACTCGAAGATCGATTCGGCTGGCATATGTTGATTGCGGCGAAGCCGATCTAGCGATCGGCATTATCGCGGGCCGGGGCGGCGCTCAAAGAGATGATCTCAATCGTTCTTTACGGCCGCAACGACAGCTACGGCTACAACCTGCACAAGCGCGCCGCGCTCAGCTTCAACTGCATGGCTGAACTGCTGACCGACGAGAACGATGAGATTCTCTTCGTCGACTACAACACGCCCGACGATTTCCCGACGTTCCCGGAGGCCATCCAGGACACGCTGACGCCGCTGGCGCGCCGGAGGCTTCGCATCCTTCGTGTGCGCCCGCCGATCCACAAGCGCTTCCAGGAGCGCACCCGCCTCGTTGCGCTCGAGCCGGTGTCGCGCAACGTGGCGGTACGGCGCTCCAATCCGGCGAACCGCTGGATCCTGTCGACCAATACCGACATGGTATTCGTGCCGCGCGGCGAGCGCTCGTCGCTGTCCGACATCGTCCGCGATCTGCCGCCCGGGTTCTATCACGCGCCGCGGCTCGAGATCCCGGAAACGCTGTGGGAGGGCCTCGATCGCCAGAAGCCGCAGCTTGCGATCGAGACGATCAAGGATTGGGGCAGCTCGCTGCATCTCAACGAGATCGTGCTGGGCGCGCAGACCATTCTGTATGACGGTCCCGGCGACTTTCAGCTGATCGAGCGCGCCGACCTCTTCAAGTATCACGGGTTCGACGAGGAGATGATCCTCGGCTGGCATGTCGACTCCAACATCGCCAAGCGCCTCTTCCTTGTCTACGGCAAGGTCGGCGACCTCGGCGAGGCGATGTTCGGTTACCACTGCGATCATACGCGGCAGATCACGCCGGCACACAGTCACACGCGCACCGAAAACGATTGGCGACGGTTCGTTGAAAATCTCACCGATCCCGACGTCGCCTCGCAAGCCGAGAGCTGGGGCTGCGCCGGCGACGCGATCGAGGAGATCAGGTTAGACCTCGACGACTCGGCGACTTATGTCGCGGCTTTGCGCGACGCCATCGGCGCGCCGCTCGAGACCGTGCCAGTCGTGACTTATGCGCCCGAGTCATATGGCAAGATCGACTATGACCCGCGTCACGTGCTGCCATTCCTTGCTGATTTGTTCGTTTCGGCGCCACGCAATTCCGTGCTGGCCTGGGCAGGCGTGCGGTGGGAAACGCTTGAGCTGTTCGCCAGGGTCTGGCGCAACCTGGGTTTCTCCGAGCCGATCATGGTCGATGAAGCCCTGGCCGCCCGCAACGAATTCCCGGTCAGTCAGGGCGTGTCGCGTGTCAGCGAAACTGTCTTGATCGCAGACGCCGATATGTTCGTGGTCGACTTTGGTTCAGCGAGGCGCGGTGCCCCGCCCAACCGATACGGCGGACTAACTTCGGAGCAGCGCAAAGCGATTGGCCGCGCCTTCCTCGATATCATCGGCGCGGAGCGATTGCGATGGATGTCAGGCGCGCCGCCGCGGCGGATCGCCTGCCTGAACGCGATACATACGCCTTATGAAACGCTGGTTCGCGGCCATATCGGCGCCGGGCTGACCCCGTTTGCCACGCGCATGCGCCATGGATTTGCATTTCCACCGATGGTCGGCAAGCAGGATTGGACGTGGGAACTGCAGGTCGGTGCGGTCGCCACTCGCAGCGGTCAGGCCATTTGCGCAAAGCCCGGTGCAATTGGCATCCTGTGCTATGGTCCTTATCGGGCTCTCTTTCCAGGACGTTATAGAATTGAGTTTGAAATCACCGGTTCGCCGGATGACGATGCTGATCCGTTTGCCCCGATCGGAACCGTGGAGTTGATTTGGGGCCTGAACATCATCGATTTCATACCGATCAACCGTGAGTTGCTTGCCGCTGGCCGCATCGTGCTGGAACTCGATGTCGACGATTTGCTCGACCTCTCGTGCGTCCTGCAAACGGTCGTCCGGACCTCTCAGCCGACGACCTTGGCGGTAGCGTCGCTATTCTGCGAAACGATCCCTCGTACAACACCGAGCACCGCTCAGGCTGTCAAAGAGCTGGATTGGCTTAGCGCGTTGAGCGTGTCAGCCGGCGGTCAGAGAGTCAAGACTTCGCACATTGCGCTGAAAGCGGAAACGCCTGGCTTCGTATGCTACGGACCCTACTGGCTTGTTGCGCACGGCCGTTATCAAGTCCGCATCGAGTTCGAGTCCGACGTTGATGACAGCTGCCCATTCGCTATCATAGAGATTTACACGGACGGCCGATATCGAGCCTTAGCTTACGTGAATGGTGCCGCGAGGCGTAAGGGACAGGGCACCCTTGAGTTCGAAGTGCATCACGACAAGTCACCAACTGGAGAATTGCCGATCGAACTGCGCATTCGTGGAACGGGCGCAACCGGAGTTATTACTGCAACAAAGGTGCGGCGCATCGGCGAAGCAATTCGAGCGACACCATGGATCGAGTTTCCCGATCCTCCTGCAGATTGGCCACCTTCGATTGCCATGCGACGTTTTGGCGAGGATTTCAAGGAACTGGATTGGCTTGGCCTCTTGACGGTTGGCCCTGCTGGTCAACGGATCGGGGGCGGCCGGCAGATCGAGCTGAAGGCAGGTGTGAGCGGTTTTGCGGCTTATGGGCCTTATTGGTCATCGATCGCGCCCGGGCGCTATAGCGTGTGCCTTGAGTATCAAGCGAACGTCGATGATCGATGCCACTTCCTGATCGTTGAGGTCTTTTCCGCAGGTCGTTACCGGGCGGTGGGGTTCGTCAACGCAACGGACAAGCGCGTCGCGCAGTACCGCTTGGAATTCGAGGTACACAAGGACGAGATCCCGAATGAAGGGTTGCCCGTCGAAATAAGGCTGCGCACCAACGGGGCCGGTGGTTTGATCACGGCGGTCAAGGTGCGCCGGATTGGCGAACCTACCCAACAAACTCCATGGATCGCATTTCCGGAAGCGCCTCCCGGCTGGCAACCGGAGACCGAGTTTTCGACGCGACCGCCGAGTGACAAGAGATCGCTTCGGTCAACCTTGAACGCATTGAAGAGACGTTTGTCGTCGAAGTAACACGACCAGCGAGAATGTTTCGCGCACGCCCGGAAGAAAGGTTGTTGCTGTTGCTTGGTTTCGAAACGGCTTGATGAAGGGTATTTTCAAAGGTGTGGGCAGAAGGTCGATTTGATCAGCTCGGCAATCTTGCGTCCGGCCCGCAGGGTGCCCCGCGGCGCTTGTTTCGAGTCGCTTTCTTCATTTTGAGCCAAGTGATCCAGCGTGTACCTGGATTCACCATTCTGTCGGCGCGTTTTAGGATCGTTATGCCGAGCACGTGGGAGTGGTTGCGTTCGCACGAACTCTTCTATCAGAGACTCGCAAGATCATATAAGGTTCACCAATTCCATTCCGGCCCGTCGACCGATGATGCTGTCATCAATTCGATGTTGCTGCTCCAGAAGACGCTACGCGGCCTCGGATATGAAAGCGAAATCTTCGTAGAGCACCGTGATCCCGCGTTGTCCGACCGGCTGTTTGAAGTCAGCCGCCTGCCGTCGCGAGGTGACTACGCTCTGATCGTCCATCACTCGAATGGACAGGATATCAATGATCAAATCACCGCCTCGCCCGAGCGGAAGATTTTAATGTTTCATGACCTCGTGCCGAGGTCCGCGACCGCCGGATATGCGAACTCGGTTGCCGCACAACCACACATGCATCGAGGGGGCGCCGTTGCAGGCTTGCGAGATGGTCAGAATGCCGTCACGTCCAATCCAGGCGGCGAGACAAACGCTGATCACGGCGACCAGCGTGACGTGCTCGCGCGATCAAAGCTTGTTCGGATCGCCTGGATTTCGACATGGGACGTGAGATGTGGGATCGCCGAACATTCCATGTCTCTGCTCAAGCCCTTGATCGATCGGCCTGACGGAACAATTGCTGCCTTGACTATCCTTTGTGATGACCGCACGCCACCTGCCATGCTGCAGGAGTGGGTCAGTATCAATCCTTGCTGGAATGGGATTGAACCCATTGCGGACCGCTTGGGTGACGCAGTGTCGGCGACAGACGCCGATATCGTGGTGATCCAACACCAGCCGGGCCTGATCAGGTGGGCGGGGCTCGTCGAGTTGCTGAACGATCCGCGGGTTCGGCATCGGAAGATCGTGGTGGCGCTTCACGCCGCGCGTCGCCTGCTCGACCTGGAACCGGCGGAACGTGCGGCGACCCTTGAGGCGCTTCGCAAGGTTTCATGCGTGCTCGTGCATGGCAGTGGTGACGTTGATCTTCTGAAAAGTCATGGCATTGCTTCGAATGTCACGCTGTTTCCTCTTGGAGCTGAAGACCAGTACTGCGTACCGGTGTTGAGGTCGCTGGCGCAGAAGGATCGCATTGTCATCGGCTGTTATGGCTTCTTCCTGCCGGGGAAGGGCATTGATCGCTTGATCAAAGCATTTGCGGTTTTGAGAAAAACCTGGCCGCACCTGTCGCTTCAGTTGACAAATGCAGAATATTCGGAGGTCTCTCACGCCGAGATTGCTCGATGCCGCGATCTGGCATGCAAGCTGGGTGTGCTCGGTGCGATCGAGTGGGACACCACCTTTCACACGCGCGAGGAGAGCATGCTCAAGCTGGCGCAGTGCGATCTGGTCGTCTTGCCCTATGATGAAAGCAAGGAATCCGCGAGTGCTGCGCTCCACAGCGCCATGGCAAGCGGGGTACCGATTGCGGTAACTCCAGTGTCCATTTTTAATGACGCGAGCGAGGCGGTCTTCAGGTTCGCCACCAACGACGTAATGTCGCTCGCGAACGGCATCGACACTTTGCTGCGCGACCGCGAGCTGCGCCAGCAAATTCAGTTGGCCGCCTCACAATGGTTGTCCAATCGCAATTGGGCCAATCTGTCGCGACGGCTTCAGGGGATGTTGATCGGACTGTCCGCTTGCGATCGCACAACATCACCCATCGAGTGACGCCCTAACGATTTTCGATCGAGCGCGTGCCAAATCCCATGCGGACCAGTGCGACGTTCGCCGGTACGGGCTCGTCGCCGATCACGCGCCAGGGATCGATGATCACCAGCTTCTTTGCGGGCGCGTGTTCGAGCAGCTTGCGGCCGCGAAACTGCGGCCACGGCGTGGTAACGACCGCAACATCGACCGCGAGCGCGTCGCCGAGGTCGTTGGCGAAGATCACCCTGTCACCGAGGGCCGCTTCGGCCGCGGCCATTGCGAGCGGATCAAAGACCGTGACGAGGTAGCCTTCGGCACTGAGTTGCGCCGCGAGCGAGATTCCCTGGCTTTCTTCGACCACCGGCGTTTCCGGCTTGTACGACAGCCCGAGCACGCCGACGCGCTGACCCGGTGAGGAATGTGCCTGCACTGCTCCGATCAGGCGCTGGATCTGATGGTCGTTGATTGCGTCGGTCGCCTCTGCCAGGTCGCAGCGGACGCCAAGCGTGCGCCCGAGCGCGGCGAACGCCTTGTTGTCGCGCGGGAAGCACGGACCGCCGTAGCCGATCGCGCCCTTGATGTATTTCGCGCCGACCCGCGTATCCGAGCCGACCGCCACCGAGACCACGTCGACGTCGGCGCCTGGCAGTTTGTCACACATCTCGGCCAGCATGTTGGCGTAGGAGATCTTCGTGGTGACGTAGGTATTGACCGAAATCTTGGTCAGTTCGGCGTTGACGAAGCTCATGCGACGGATCGCCGGCTCGTTGTCGCAAGAGCGCTTGTAGATGTGTTCAAGTTGGTCGCCGGTCTGCCGGTCCGACTCGCCGATCAGGATGAAATCGGGCCGCAGCATGTCGCGAACCACGGTGCCGAGCGCGATGAATTCCGGATTGTAGGCGAGGCCGAGGTTGGCCCCGACCTTGCGCCCCGAGGCTTCCTCGAGCGCGCTCTGAATTTCGCCGCCGGTGGAACCCGGCATCACCGTCGACGTCACCACCACGACGTGGCGGGACGATTTCTTGCGCAGCGCCTCGCCGATCGAGCGCACCGCCGCGACCACGAACTTGTTGGAGAACATGCGGTCGCTGCCGCTGGGCGTCGGCACGATGATGAAGGTGACGTCGGAGCCAGCAACGGCCTCCTCGTAGGAATGGGTAGCGCGCAACCGCGAGCGGCCCTTGTCGACATAGTCCTGGAGTTGCGGCTCCTCGACGGGCGCGATTCCCTTGTTGATCGCACCGACCAGCTTGTCATTGAGGTCCAGTCCGATCACCTCAAATCCCTTCGCCGCCATGACCGCAGCCATGGGCGCGCCGAGCTTGCCCAGCCCGATGATGGACACACGCGGACGCTGGTCGGTCGAACTCATCACAGTCTCTTCAGGTTCAGGCGCAAAGCCAGTGTAACGAATTGATGTCCCAGCCGGTTTCGGGGCCGGGCGCTGCGCGAGCCGTTATATGCGACTATTGCTGTGAGTCCATATGGTTGCGGGGGCCGCCGTAGCGGGCTTTTGCTGCTCGCGCGGCCTTGCCAAAACGGGGGTCGTCAAGCCAGCAGGCGGGCATAGGCGGCCCGCACGCGCTCCGCGCTCGCCGCCCAATCGAACGCGCGTGCTCGCGTAATCCGTCGCTGCCGTTCGGGCGGCTCGGTTTTGGTCACAGCTGCCTCGATCGCCTGTCGCACCGCATCGGTCCACGCCCCAATATCAGTCGCGGGCAGGCGGATGCCGACATCAGCACTGATCTCGTCCATCGACGTTCCCTTGCTGTGGATCACGTGGGTGCCGCAGCTCATCGCCTCGACCACCGGCATGCCAAATCCTTCGTAAAGCGAGGGGAAGAGCAGGGCCACGGCGCCCTCATAGAGGTCGCGAAGCCGCGCGTCCGGCACCATGCCGACAAAGCGAAGACTGCCGTCTTGCACGAGTTCGGACGCCTGCCTGGGCAGGCCGACGTTGCCCCAGCCCGCGCCGCCCGCGATCACGAGTGGCGTGCGCGTCCGCTCTGCCGGAGATAACATGCCATAGGCGGCAACCAGCATTCCGAGGTTCTTGCGCGGTTCGAGCGTTCCGACGGCGAGCAAGTAGGCGCCCGGCGCAAGGCCAAGCGTCGCGAGACCGCGCCGCGTCGGTTCGATGCCGAGCGGCCTGAAGATGCTGGCCGGTGCCGGCGGCGCGACAAAGATCTGTTCTCGCGGATAGCCGTAGACCGTCGCAATCTCATTGCGGCTGAACTCCGAGATGGTCTGGATCAACGGCGCCTTGGCAATGACAGCCGGTAGTCTCGAGAGCCAATCCAGTCGCTCGCCGGGGTGCGTTTCCGGATAGCGCACGAAAGAGAGATCGTAGACGATCGGCAGCGTGACGACGCCCGGGTCTGCCGGTGGGATGAAGTTCAGCGCGTGAAACAGATCGAGCGACTCGCGGCCGACGGTGCGCGCGAAGGCTGTCGTGTGCATCGCGCGATAGAGCGCTCTCGCGCTGGGTGACCGTGAGGCGTAGGGCCTCGCGGCAGCGACCAGCCTCTGTCGCACGCCGGGCTCGATTGCGGTCTCGCCCTTGTTCTGACGTTGTTCGATCGCGCGGATTGTCGAGGCGTCGAAGCGTGACCAGCCGACACGGCCGAATCCGCGGTACTCGAGTTCGGGACAGGCGTCGATCAGCGCCTTCAGCAAATTAAACGAATAGTTGCCGATGCCGGTCATCTGGCCGGCCAGCAACCTCGTTTCGATCCCGATCCTGATGCGTCCCAAACCCGACAAGCCCCGCAGCACAAGAAATTCACGTCGCGAAGGCATCCATTTAACGGTTCCTGCCGCCTTGTCGAGCCGCTGTGCTGTGCAGTGACGTCCGAGCTCCCAAAGCAGGGGCCGCAAAGATCGACGATGGGCGGTAACGTGGATTGTTGATTGTGACTAAGGAGTCCGTGCCCTCGGCCTCAGGCAGCCGCTAAACCACGGCTCTCATCGCGGGAGGGAGAGGAACTTCTCCGCGTGACCTGCTTAAGATGCGTTCGGTGATCGGAAGGAGGTCCGAAAGGTTCCCGATCGGTCGGACTAGCGAGGTCAGGCAGGACGCACGGTCGCTCTTGTTGCGGGTCGTAATGTGTAAAGCAGCCAGGCGACACCGTGTGATATGAGATCGACGCCGACAATGATTCCCAAAACCCAGACGCTGTTCGTCGGGAAGCCGACCAAGATCAGAAGGCCTGCAAGCAATCCGAAAACGCCGGACAGCAGCATCATCCAGCCGCTCTCACGCCAATGAACGAAGCCAAGGGCGCTTCGAAAAATTCCGGTCGCAAACAGCAACGCTCCGAGGACATAAGTCAGGATGAGCGCACCGACGACAGGTGCGTTTACCAGGACAAAACCGAAGGCCGTGTAGAGAAGCCCGAGCAGGACGCGCCAAAGCAATTCGCCCCAGCCCTTGGTCCAGAAGCCGTGGATCACCTGGAACGCACCAGCAAGAATCGCTGCCACACCGATCAGCTTGACGCTGACGATCGTCGCGAACATAACGTCGCCCAAAGCGAAAGTTCCTGCCGCGATCAGCACGATTCCAAGGAGGGCGCGGGTCCACACCGGGGGAGCCGGTGAATTCGCCATGTCTGTGCGGCTGTAGATGGTCATCCGATCCTCCAAATGAGTTGAAGCGGCGATGCCGGGCCCGTGCGCAATGCCGACGGTCACCCCCGCTTCGATGGATCAGAATTTGGATGGCCGCGCCTGAGGGCCGGCATGGGACGTGCCAGATTGCAGGGAAGGAGACCTCGGGTCGCTCAGGCTGGCGCCACCGTTGGAGCACCGGACTGCGCCTCCATCGCATGGGCGAGTGTTTCGCGGAGGAACTGCTCTTTCTTGTCGTCCAGCGATGTCTTCAACACCACGCCGCCAAACGCCTTGATCTCACCAAGGACCTTGTCGGCAGTCATGTTCTTGATCAGCAGGAACAACGCCGCATTTCCAGGCTTGATGCTGGACGCCAGCTCCTTCATGAATGAATCATTGATGCCGAAGTCAGTCAGCGCACCGCTCAGCGCCCCCGCACCGGCACCAAGCGCCGCTCCGATAAGTGGGTTCAAGAACACCAAACCGATTAGAAGCCCCCAAAAGCCTCCCGATGTGGCACCCATCGCGGTGGTGTTGACCAGCTGATTTAGCCTGACGGAGTCATCGGTCTTTACCGCGATGACCGCATCATTGATCTCAATCAGATATTCGCTCTGCAACTTGAACAGTTTCTGACGAACCTCTTCTGCCTTGGCTTCGGACGGGTACACAATCGCGATGAGGTCGGACATTTTGACTTTCCCAGTTGATCGAATTGCCGGCGGATCAGAAGCCCGGGAATATCCTCGTGCCATCGGCCGGCTTCAGATGGTCGAGCAATTCATGATCCCGGATTGGCTGGACCGACTACTGCCTAGGGCCTGAAGCCGGCGCGGCGCATGCAGTCTGCGTAGGCGTTCTTTCGGCTCGTCACTTGACCCGGTGTCTGTACGGTGGGAACTCGCGCCGCGCCTTCCTGGACACATTGCGCCTTGGCTGCCGTCCGATCGGATATTTGGGCGCGGGAATTTCCGGACTGCGCGTTGGCGGCTTCAGACACCAGGACGAACGATGTCGTGGCAATCAGGGCGCAGGCCAGGGCAAGGCCTTTCATATCTTACTCCACGCTGTTTGCATCAATGTTCAGGCTTGACGACGTCATCGCCCAAATCGTCGCCTCGGTGCCATCCGGCAAAACCCTAGTTTTCGAACTGCGGCAAAACCCCATCGCAGGGCAAGAGAATGGTCCGGCGTGCTTCCCGCTTCATTGCACTCGCCGTCGGCAACGGCCCTAAGACCATCGCAAGACCGAGCCAACCGCGATGATCGCCGCAAGAGCGATGATCGGTCCGACGATACCCACGATGACGATATCCCTGTAGCTCTCGCGATGCGTTGATCCGCACACCGCGAGCAGCGTGACCACAGCGCCGTTATGCGGAAGGCTATCGAGAGTTCCCGCACCGATCACTGCAACACGGTGCAGTAGTGCGGGAGCCAGACCGATATCCGCCGCACGCTCCATGTAGGTCGCGCCAAGTGCATCGAGCGCTATCGTCAACCCGCCGGATGCCGACCCTGTCAAGGCCGCCAACGCATTGACAGCGACCGCGAGCGAGACAAGAGGTCCGCCTCCGATATTGAGTACCGCGTCGCGCACGACGCCGAAGGCCGGCATCGCGGCTACAACGGCACCAAATCCAACCAGGCTCGCTACGCTCATTGCAGGAAGTACCGACGCATTGGCTCCCGCGTCCATGGTTTCGCGGATTGACCGCAGCTTGCGATAACTGGTGGCAAGCACCGTCAGAATTGCGCAGGCAAGAGCCGTCACAACTGCCCAAACGCCGCCAACCGCGGCAAGCGAAGTCCCGCCCCACCGCGCCTCCCCAAGGTAAGACGTGTCGAGCCAGGGCAAGACGAACATCGACATCGCGAGATTGACCAGGATCACGACAACAAGCGGCAGTGCCGCAACGATCGCCGTCGGGGAGAGCTCGCTGCGGTATCCGCGCATGATTTCCGACGGATCGAATTCGCGGGCAGTCGTGGCGCGTTCGCGTAGCTTCTCATCGACGGCAAGCGCTTCGACCAATGGCAGATCGCCTTCGCCGAAACCTTCGCCTGCCATTGCGGCGCGTGCTTGTTGGCGACGGAGCCACCATATTCCGAAGCCGAACATGATCAGCGACGCCAGAACGCCGAGGGCGGGCGCGGCAAAGGGGGTGGTGCCAAAGAACGGCATTGGGATGGCATTCTGGATCGACGGCGTCCCCGGCAACGCCGACATGGTAAAAGTCGACGTACCAAGCACGATCGCCGCTGGCATCAATCGCCTCGGAATGCCCGCTGACCGAAACAATTGCTGTGCCATCGGGGCCAGTACGAAGAAGGCGACAAACAAACTAACGCCACCGTAGGTGACGAACGCTCCCGCGAGCACAACGGCAAGCGCAGCGCGCTGCACGCCGAGTTGCGTGCGTGACGAAATCGGCTATTGCCGTAACTGAGCCGCTATCCTCCATAAGCTTGCCAAATAGTGCGCCGAGCAGGAACAGCGGGAAGAACTGGCCGAGAAACTCCGCTGCGCTGCCCATGAATGTCTGCGTCCAGTGCGCGAGCAGCGGCTCGCCAGAAAAAACAGCGACGATCATCGCTGCAACGGGCGCCAGCAGGAGCACACTCCATCCGCGATAGGCCAACCAGATCAGGAGGCCGAGGCCAATCATCATGCCGGTGAGGCCGAGCATGATCACGGCGTCAACACTCCTCCAGCAGCACGTCAATGTCGGCCGTCGATCTCTTGCCGAGGTCCTCGGCGTGCGCGGAAAGGAATCGGTCCGCGCTGCGGCGGCCCTCGTCCTTGAGCATGGCAACGAACTCCCACTCGGCATTCAGTTTCGAGGACGCGCCAACTTCCGCCAGCTTGTCCGTCCAGATTCGATGGGTGCGCATCCCGGCCCAGCGCGCGCCTTCCCCATGACCAGGATCGGCAACCTGCCGCAGCAGGGCGATCATGCGCAGTTCTTTCATCAGCGGCGAGTTGAATGAGATCTCGTTCAGCCGGTTGAGGACATCGTTGGCCGTATATGGTGTGTCGGTCCGCTCGCGCGGGTTGATCTGCACCAGAATTGTGTCGTGCGCGTCGCTTTCACGAACCAGCGGCGTGATCGTCGGATTGCCGGCAAAACCGCCATCCCAGTAGTGCTCGCCGTCGATCTTGACCGCTTGGAACATCGTCGGCAGGCAAGCCGAGGCGAGCAGCACTTCTGCGGTGATCTCGGCATTGCGAAAGATCCTGCCGCGGCCGGTCCGCACGCTTGTGGCGGTAATGAAGAGCTTGATTTTCGAGCGGCTCAGTCGGTCGAAATCAATGCTCTCGGCGAGGATGGCGCGGAGCGGATTGAGACCCAGCGGATTGAGGTCATAAGGAGAGAAAACGCGAGTTATGAGATCGATGGCGAGATAGGCTGGTGATGTATCCAGAGACCACCGGCCCATCAGCCTGTCGAGTGGCGATCGCTGCAGCGGGCTAAGTGCCGCTGCGCGCGAAACCCTTCGCCAATAGGTTTCGAGCGCGGTTCTCGCACCGGCCGAACCGGCCTGCGCCCAGCCGTCCGCGAACACGGCAGCGTTCATCGCCCCCGCAGAGGTTCCGGAGATCGCGTCGATGCGGAGCCAAGGCTCCTCGAGCAAGCGATCAAGCACCCCCCAGGTAAATGCGCCATGAGAACCTCCTCCTTGCAGCGCCAAATCGACAAGAACGGGAGGCCGCGCGGCGGCAACACGGACTTCTCGTGACATCGCCATTCTCCTGAGCGCTCCCGAGTCGCCAGCTTCGTATCGATCAGCGACGGTTTATCGCGTGGCAGCAATGTTCACCCGATAGAATCCAGAGAAGCCCCGAATCTCGCCATGGTGAACACCGGACCCCACCATTGGCAGACGAAGCGCGACACAATACTGCGCCAGTCAGAATTGCTCCGGTACCCCGAACGAAATGACTGCGAGGCGACCTCAATTTCAAAAGCCGTCTCCATTTCACGCACGATGTGCCAACGACCTCACGCGCGTATGGTTTGGATCGATACGCCTGTGGCTGCGCGCGTCAGCGAATTCACGCCTGGGGCGGCGATGTCTGTCGCGCGTCATTCCCGACGGAAGCGGCATATCCCGCGAAAGGGCGCGACCGATCATTTGGGAATGGTATTCTTGTAGATAACGCCATCCTTCATGATGATCAGAAACTTGTTCCCTGGGTCAGCAACGAGGTTGATATTTTCCAGGGGATTGCCATCGACGACTAACAGATCAGCGAGCGCGCCTTGTTCGACGACGCCCAGTTTGCCGGGATAAGGGTTGCGCAAGCCTGACAACGCGAGCAGTTCTCCGTTTGCTGAAGTCGCCATGGCGAGCGCTTCGGCCGGCGTGAACCAGCGCGTCAGATCCACGATCCCCTGACCCTGACGTTCGGCCAAAGCGCGCGAAAACAGAACGTCAGTTCCGAAAGCGGTCTTGATCTTAAATCTTTTCACATAGCCGTATACCGTGTCAGTGCCGCTCACCACTTGCATCATCTGCTGCTGCTGAGCGGCGGGAAGCACTTTTGCACCACCAAGATCGACGAAGGGCTGCATGCTGAGCCAGACGCCCTTCTCGGCGATAAGCCGCGCGGTCGCCTCATCCATCAGGTGCCCGTGTTCAATGACCTTTACCCCGGCCGCGATCGAGCGCTAAATCGCACTGGGAGTGTAAGCATGCGTGGCGACGTAAGTACCCCAATCCGTCGCCACTTCAACCGCGGCACGCAACTCGGCTTCCGTAAAGGTGGTGACCTCCAGCGGACTGAACGGTGAAGCGACGCCGCCGCCGGCTGTCAACTTGATCTGTGACGCTCCTTGCATGAGTTGTTCCCGCGCCCGCTTTCGGACCTCATCCGGACTGTCGGCAATAGCGCTTCCCCCTAGCTGCTCGACGCGGCTCAGCGTCCCGCCAGTGGTCCTTGGCAGGTCACTGAGCTCACGGAAATCGCCGTGGCCGCCGCTAATCGTGATCACTGCGCCCGAAGGGAAGATGCGGGGACCTGGCAGCAGGCCGTCGTCGATGGCCCGCTTGAGGGAGAAGGCCGGGCCGCCCATGTCGCGAACGCTCGTAAAGCCGCGCATGAGCGTTGCGGTTGCCTCGGCGCCCGCCTGGAGCGTGCTGTAGCCGATGTCGTTGGACAAGAGCTGGGCAGGCGTTGGGCGAACCATCATTGCGTGCCAATGCACGTCGCTGAAGTCCGGGCATCAGCACCCGGCCGCCGCCAGCTATGATTTGGGTGTCGGCACCACGATCGGTCGGGATTGGGCTGGTCGAAATCTTTTCAATGATGTTGCCTCTGATCAGAACGTTGGACGGGGTCGAAAGCGAGGCATGCGTGCCGTCAAATATCCGGACGTTCTCGAACACGGTGACGGCGGAGCGTTCCTGCGCGTCCGCCGACGCTGCCCAGATAGAGGCTGCGGCTATAGTGCCCTGTGCAAGCCTGAGGAAAGTGCGACGGGTTGGAGTACTCATGTTTCCTCCTCTTCTCGTGTTATCGCTCTCCCCGAATATTGCCGCTCGCCGCGAAGCGGACCGCATAAAGCAAGCGGCCCAAGCATGTGAAATTAAATTATCGCCGAGCGGAGTTCCTCACACTACGGTGATGAGGGTCGTGGCTTAACGTCTGCCTGAAGTCGATCAAAGAAACCTCTTACCCGACCACTCGCATTTTATCGGTTGGGTACCGCAGTGAAGCAGTCCGCGTCCCGGACCCGGCGAACGGTTCCTGCCGCCATGTCCGGTTGCCCGTTGGTGTCGCCGTTGTGATGCTGGTATGGTGCGGCAAACCCCAGTGTGATCGAGGACGGGATGGCGGAGACAGCAGTCGAACAGACCGAAGCGCAGAACGGCATCGTCAAGGACCTGCGCGCGTGGGCCGTCGAGCAGGCCTTGCCGCTGTGGTCGACGACGGGATGGGATTCCGCGCGCGGCGGCTTCGTCGAGCGGCTGCACATGGATGGCTCGCCCGACGTGGAAGCGCCGCGGCGCGTCCGCGTCCAGGCGCGGCAGATCTATTCGTTCGCCAAGGCCGCGCAGATGGAGTGGTTCGCCGAGGGCAAGGACATTGCGTTGAAGGGCCTCGACTACATGCTGTCGAAGGCGCGCAGTCCGGACGGCAAGGGCTTCGTTCATCTGCTGAGCCCGGACGGTGCGGTGGTCGATGGGCGGCGCGACGCTTACGATCATGCGTTCGTGCTGCTCGCGCTTGCCACGGTGTTTGCTGTTACCAAGGATGCACAGGTCCGCGCCGAGATCGACAATGTGCTAACGCTTCCTCGATCGCGAGCTGCGCTCGCCGCATGGCGGCTTCATCGAGGGACTGCCGCCGTCGCTGCCGCGCCGGCAGAATCCGCAGATGCACCTGTTCGAAGCGATGCTGGCGCTTTACGAAGCGACCGGCGAGGCGCAATTCCAAAATCGCGCCGGCGATTTCTTCGGGCTGTTCATCGGCAACCTGTTCGATCAGCAGACGCAGGTGCTCGGCGAATATTTTGAGGAGGAGTGGGCCCGCATCAACCCGGTGGTCGTCGAGCCCGGACACCAGGCCGAGTGGCTGTGGCTGTTGCGCAGCTTCGAGCGCAACACCGGCTGTCCGACCGGCCGCTTCCGCGCTGCGCTCTTGAAGTCGGCACTGCGCTCCCCTGACGCGACCGGCTGTCTGGTCGACGAGACCGATGCAGCGGGAAAAATCGTGCAGGCGACGCGACGGCTGTGGCCGCAGACCGAGATCGCGAAGGCTTTCATTGCGCAAGCCGAGACCTCGGAAGCCGGCGCGGAGGACGAGGCGAAGCGCGCGCTGGTACGGCTGCAGACGCACTATCTCAACCATCCCGTGCGCGGCGGCTGGTACGACCAGTTCGACGCGCAGGGCAAGTCGCTGGTCGATGTCATCCCGGCCTCGAGTTTCTATCACATCGTCTGCGCGATCTCGGAGGCCGAGCAAGTCTTGTCGTGAATCAAGTGCTTGTCGTGAATGATGGAACGACTGCTGCGCCAAGTTGTGCGAGGGACACGCTCAACGCATAAGGTGCATTCGCGCGGCCGGTCCGTCTGGCGTCACGGTAACGTCATGCTATGGTTCGCCCGTTGGAACGACTGACGGGGCCTCGCCCGGCAGCGCCGACTGGGCAGGGGACGCCGGATGTTCGATCTCGATTTGCTCAGGTTGTTTATCAAGGTGGCGGAGGAGGGCAGCATCGCGGCTGCGGCCCGCGCCGAGGGCATCTCGCCGTCGTTTGCGAGCCGCCGTGTCACCGCACTGGAGCAGGCGCTCAACAGCCGGCTCGTCTTGCGCACTACCCGCAATCTCAGGCTGACCAATGCCGGCGAGGCCTGCCTCGCCTGGGCACGCGACACCCTCAATCGGCATGATCGGTTGATCGACGAGCTGTCGTCACTGGAAGGCGAGCCGCGCGGCCTGGTCCGCATCGCCTCGCACATCTATACCGGGCACACGTATCTCAACGAGACCATCAGCGAGTTCCGCAAGCTGCACCCGGATGTCCATTTCCAGATCACGATCTCGGACCGGCCGGCGCGCCTGATCGCCGAAGGTTACGATGTTGCGATTCATTCCGGCCCGCTCCCGGAGGGCAATTTCGTCGGCCAGCGCATCCGGACCTATCAGCGCATGGTGTGCGCCGCGCCGGACTATCTGAAACGCAACTTCACGCCGGAAACGCCGAAGGACCTCGAGCGGCTGGACACGCTCAATCACTCCCTGAACAAGTCGACCACCTGGCACTTCCGCCATATCGATGGCACGGTGCATGCGCAGCCGCTGCGACCGGTGCTGCAGTCCAATTCCTACGTGCTGCTCCGCGACCTCGCACAGCGCGGCAACGGCATCGTGCGTATCAGCGAGAGAATGATCGGACGGGAACTCGCCGAAGGCAGCCTGGTGCGACTGTTGCCGAAATTCCGTTGCGTCGATCCGGCCGGCGATGACTACGCGGTGCGCCTCGTCTATCCCGATCGGCATCTGCCGTTCCGCGTGCGGCTGTTTGCCCAACACCTGTTGCAGCAACTCAACGGCCCGCGCGCGGAAATCCAGGATATCGTTCAGCTCGCTGCATCCTGAGCCGTGCGGGGCGCGGAACGTCACTCGGACCGCGCAACAGAGTTCTCACGCCGGATTGCCCGACTAGTGTGCTCGCGACGGCCTGCAAATTCCGCGCGGCGGGATGAGCGAGAATGTCGCACCTGCGGCGCCCTCGGGCGGCGTCGCTTGTCGGGAGCTGGGCACTGGGACAAGATGAAAAGGCGCGTCGGAAGAAGCGCGCCAATCGCGAAGCCGTGCCCGATGAGGCCAACAATAAGAACAAAGGGGGAGGATTTAAGATGGCTGAAGCAGATCAGAGCGGTCGCGGGGTATCGCGGCGAACGGCGCTGCTGCTGCCTGTTGCCTCAGCACTGGGCGGAAATGCCCTGCTGACGCGGCTTGCGCGCGCCGGCGAAGAAAAGCCAGGCGGCACGCTGCGCGTCGCGAGTTACTCCAATCCGTCGCGGCTCGACCCCTCGACCGGCACCAACGGCGCCGATCAAGCCATGCTGTGGCCGATGTTCGACACCCTGATCGACATCGACTTCGCCACCTTGCAGCCGAAGCCGAAGCTCGCGGAATCCTTTGAATTCCGTGACCCGACCACACTTGTTCTGAATATTAGAAAAAATGTTGTTTTCCACGACGGCGTAGCGCTCGACGCCGATGCGGTGAAGTTCAACTTCACCCACATGATGACCAACCCGGCCTCGGCCGTGAAGGGCGAGATCTCGACGCTGAAATCCGTCGAGGTCGAAGGACCGATGCGCGTCGTGCTGAAGCTGTCGCAGCCTGACGTCTCGGCGCTGCTCAATCTCACCGACCGCTCGGGCATGATGTCGTCGCCGAAGGCGATCACCGAGCGCGGCGCCGACTATGACCGCAATCCCGTCGGTACCGGGCAATATGTATTCCAGCGCTGGGAAGACGCCAACAAGCTGGTGATGACGCGCAACCCGAACTACTGGCAGCCAGGATTGCCCAAACTGGATGCCATCGAGTTCCGGATCATCCCCGACACCAACACCGGCTTGCGCGCGGTCTATGCCGGCGAATGCGATATGGTCTACCGGGTGTCGCCGCAGCAGATTCCGGCGATCGACCGCACGGCCAACGTGGTGAAGCACGTCGACCCCGGCCTCTATACCCAGCAGCTGTTCTTCAACAATGCCAAGCCGCCGATGGACGATGTCCGGGTCCGGCAGGCGATCAATTATGCAATCGATCGCGTCGCCTACACCAAGGCGATCGATGCAGGCTACGGCCAGCCGGCCTACACCTCGGTGCCTCCGGGGCATTGGGCCTACGACGAGAAGGCGGCGTCCTACTATCAATACGATCCCGACAAGGCGAAGGCCTTGCTGAAGGAGGCCGGCGCCGAAGGCGTCGAGCTGCACGCCTTCCACTATTCGGACTCGCGTGCGCAGCAGCGCATGGAGATCCTGACCCAGTATCTGACCAAGGTCGGCTTCAAGCTCAAATACACCACGGGCGCGATCCCGGTGGTCAACAAGCAGTTCAACGATCAGCCGGGCGGTCACTTCATCTCGTCGGCCTGGACCGGACGCGCCGATCCGAGCGTGATCCTGACCTCGATGTTCATGCCGGGCGGCTACTACAATCGCGGCGACGTACCGCCGACGCCGGAATTGAAGCAGGCGATTCTTGATACGCTGGCCGCGCAGGACCAGGACAAGCGCAGGGAAGCCTTTGCGCGTGCGCTGCGTTACGAGCGCGACAGCGCGCTCTATGCGCCGCTCTGCTTCGACCCGGAGATCGTCGTGCACAATCCGAGGGTCAAAGGCTTCGTGCCGACATTGCTGGGCAAGCCGCGGTTCGACGGCATTTCGCTCGAAGCGAAGGCATAAGGCGCGCCGCATGGATGCTCGCGTCACCACCAACCCGATGCAACAGCGCCCGGCGCAGGCCGAGCCGTTGCTGTCGGTCCGTGACCTCGAGGTGTTCTTCCGCCATGGCCGCGGCTGGCTGCGCGTGATCGACGGCGTGTCGTTCGACGTTGCGCCCGGCGAGACGGTCGGGATCGTCGGCGAGAGCGGCTCGGGCAAGACGGTCACCGGACTGACCATCCTCGGATTGCTGCCGCAAGGACTGGTGCGGACGACCGGTGAAATCCGCTTTCAGGGCCAGAACATCAACGCGCTCGATGAAGCCGAGATGCGGCAGATCCGCGGGCGCCGCATCAGCATGATCTTTCAGGAGCCGATGACCGCGCTCGATCCCGTTTTCACGGTCGGCGAGCAGATTGCGGAGACCCTGCGCACCCATACCGGCTGCTCGCCGAAGGAAGCGCGCGACCGCGCCATCGAAGCGCTAGAGCAGGTCGGAATTCCCCTGCCGAAGCAGCGCGCGGATGAGTATCCGCATCAACTCTCGGGCGGCATGCGCCAGCGCGTCATGATCGCGATTGCGCTCGCCTGCGAGCCGAGCCTGCTGATCGCCGACGAGCCGACCACTGCGCTCGATGTCACCATCCAGGCGCAGATCATCGATCTCTTGCTCAAGCTGGTGCAGGCGCGCGGCACCTCGCTGGTCTTCATCTCGCACAACCTCGGCGTCGTGGCGCAATGCTGCACGCGGATGGTGACGATGTATGCGGGGCAGGTGGTCGAGACCGGAGAGGTCGACGAAGTGCTGGAGCATCCGCTGCATCCCTACACGTCGGGCTTGTTGCGCTCCATGCCGTCGCTGGCACGGAAGGGCACCCGGCTGGCCTCAATCGGCGGACGGGTGCCGCCACCCGACGACATGCCGGAAGGCTGTCATTTCCAGCCGCGCTGTCCGCACGCGCTGCCGGTGTGCAGCCAGCCGCAACCGCTACTCCGCTCCGGCTCGCGCGACGTGCGCTGCGTCCGCTTCCCCGACCTCAAGCTCCCGGGGGTGGTGACATGACCGTGGTTGAAGCGACGAGGCCGCAAGCGGCCGGCGCAGGCCCGATCATCGCGGTGCGCGACGTCAAGGTGCATTTCAAGATCGGTAGCCGCGGCGAAACGGTGAAGGCCGTCGATGGCGTCTCGTTCGATGTCAAGACCGGCGAGACGATCGGCATCATCGGTGAATCCGGCTCGGGCAAGTCGACCCTTGCACGCGTGCTGGTCGCGCTGTTGAAGCCGACCGCGGGAAGCATCGCCCAGAACGGGGTCGATCCCTCCACGCTGACCGCCGAGCAGCAGCGCAGGCTGCACCGCGATTTCCAGATCATTTTTCAGGATCCTCATGCGGCATTGAATCCGCGTGCGAAAATCATCGACAGCGTCCGCGAGCCGCTGGAGATCGCCGGCGTCGGTGGCAGCAAGGCGGAGCGCAACGAGACCGCACTCAATATTCTGCGCCGGGTCGGAATTAACTCCGAGCTTGCCAACCGCTATCCGCATGAACTGTCAGGCGGGCAGAAGCAGCGCATCAACATCGCGCGCGCTTTGATTCTGAAACCGAAGCTCTTGGTCGCCGATGAAGCTACCGCCGCGCTCGATGTCTCGATCCAGGCCGATATCCTCAATCTCTATCTGGACCTGAAGGACGAGTTCAATCTCACCTTCGTCTGCATTACCCACGATCTTGCGGTCGCAATGCATGTCAGCGACGTGATCGCGGTGATGTATCTCGGCGTCATCGTCGAGTACGCGCCGAGCGAAGTGATCCACCGTCACAGCGCGCATCCTTATACGCGGGCGCTGTTGTCGGCCGAGCCGGCGGCGCTCCCGAAGCGGCTGCAGAGCGGCCAGCGTATCGTGCTGCAAGGTGAAATCCCGAGCCCGGTATCGCCGCCATCAGGTTGCCGCTTCCGCACCCGGTGCCCGATCGCGCAAGCGGTCTGCGCCGAAAAGGTCCCGGAATTCCGCCCGCTAGCCAATGGCCAACTGGTTGCGTGTCATTTTCCGCTCATCGAGAAGGGTGCGTCATGATCAGCAGAGAGCGCCAACGCATGATTGGGCGGCGCCTGTTGCAGGCCATTCCGGTCCTGTTGCTGGTGACATTCTTCTCGTTCTTGTTGCTGCACCTGTCGCCGGTCGATCCGGCGGTATTGCTCGCCGGCGAAAATCCGACGCCGCAGCAGATCGAGGAGATCCGCCGCTACTATCACTTCGATGATCCGATGATCGTGCAATACGGCCGCTGGCTGTTGAACGTGCTGCACGGCGATCTTTCCAAATCCCTGATCTCGCGCGAGCCTGTTATCACCACCATCGCCGCGAAATTCCCGGCGACACTTTTGATCGTGGTGTACGCCATGGTGATTGCGATCTGCGTCGGCGCGCCGCTCGGCATTGGCGCCGCCGCCAAGCCCGGCTCGTGGATCGATCAAGTCGCCACCGCAGTCGCGTCATTCGGCGTGGCAGTGCCGTATTTCTGGGTCGGCATGGTGCTGGTCCTGCTGTTCGGCCTGAAGCTTGGCTGGTTCCCGGCAACCGGGCTGGTGCCGTTCAGCGAAAGTCCATGGGAGTCGATCCGCTCGGCGACGCTGCCGGCGATCGCACTCTCGATGAGCGGCATCGCCGAGATCACGCGGCAGCTGCGCGCCTCGCTGCTCGAGGTGCTGGGCTCGCACTTCGTCCGCACCCTGCGCGCCAAGGGCCTGCCGTGGCGCTCGATCCTGTGGCGCCACGGCCTGAAGAACGTCGGCATCACGCTGGTCACCGTGATCGGCCTGGTCTTCAATCGCAAGATCGGCGCCACCGTCGTGATCGAGACGGTGTTCGCGATCCCCGGCATGGGTTATGCGGCGTCCTATGCGACCATCAATAAGGACTTCGTCGTGGTGCAGGGTATCATCCTGGTGTTCGCGCTGATCGTGGTCAGCGTAAACCTGATCGTCGATCTGGCCTATGCCTTGCTCGATCCGCGGGTGGAGGCCTGATCATGGCGACGCTTTCCCTCGATACCGTCAAGGTCAGGAAGGTCACACCGACCAAGCTGCGCTACTTCCTGCACAGCCCGAAAGCGGTCGCGAGCATCGGCTACTTGATCGTGCTTGCGCTGGTCGGCGCGCTCGCGCCGTGGATCACGCCTTACAGTCCGAACGACATCGAGTTGTCCAATATCATGGCCGCGCCAAGCGCCGCGCACTGGCTCGGTACCGACGACCTCGGCCGCGACGTGCTGAGCCGGCTGATGGCCGCGGCGGGCGCGTCGATGTTCGCGAGTTTCCTGGCTGTCAGCATCGGCATGTCGCTTGGCGTGCCGATCGGCGTCATTGCCGGTTACGTCGGCGGCCGCACTGATGCCGTGATCAGCCGCGTGCTCGACGCGCTGTTGTCGCTACCGGCGATCGTGTTTGCGGTCGGGGTCGCCGGCGTGCTCGGCGCCGGTCTCGTCAACGGCATGCTCGCAGTCGGCATCCTGATGCTGCCGGGGTTCGCTCGCCTCGTACGCGCCACCACGCTCGTCGTGAAGCAGGAGCTTTACGTCGACGCCATCCGCGCCTTTGGCGCCACCCCATTGCGCATCATCACCCGTCACGTGCTGCCGAACGCGATCCAGTCAGCGATCGTCAATGCCGGCCTGTTGCTCGCGGTCGCGCTGCTCGCCGAATCGAGCCTCAGTTATCTCGGCCTCGGCGTGCAACCGCCGAACTCGAGCTGGGGCGGCATGCTGGCGCGGGCCTACAACTACATGGAGGTCGCGCCGGAGCAGATGTATGCGCCCGGCTTCGCGATCCTGGTCACCGCGCTCGCCTTCAACGGGCTTGGCGAGACTGTTCGTCTGGCGCTCGATCCGCGCGGGCCGAAACGATAATTGATGAACAGAACAGAAGGAGTGCGCCGTGCCAGGACCGGTCCTGAAGTACGAGGTCAAAAATCAAATCGCCTATATCACGCTGAACCGGCCCGAGAAGCGCAACGCGATCGATGATGAACTGGCGCACGAACTGCTGAAGGTCTGGCCGAAATTCGAAGCCGACGAGCGGGCGCGAGTCGGCATTCTACGCGGCGAGGGGAGGGACTTTTGCGTTGGGCGGGACATGACGCCCGAGGCGGTACAGAACGAGATTCCGTACCTGACGCACCAGGCTTATCCGCGCAACGGGCGTGAGGTGTTCAAGCCTCTGATTTCCGCAGTGCAGGGCTACTGCCTTGGTGGAGGCTATGCCTTCGCGGTTCGCGGTTGCGATTTCACTATCATGGCCGACACCGCGAAGCTCGGTTATCCGGAGGCCCGGGCCGGCATCGCGATTCCGCCGATCGATTATGTTCCGGTCATGCCGTTCAAGATCAGCCTTGAGTTCATGATGCTGGCCTACAAGGGCGGCCGCTTTATGGACGCGCAGCGCGCCTACCAGCTCGGCATCGTCAACGAGGTCGTACCCGATGCCGAATTGCTCGAGGCCGCCGAGCGCTGGGCCGAGATGCTCAAAACCATTCCGCAGCTTTACATCAAGTCGGTCAAGTATGGGCACTACCAAGCGATGCAGATGGAATACCTGCAGCGTGAGATGGATTTTGCCCACTTCATCTGGCCACAGCAGATCAGCGAAGAGCGTAAAGAGGCCGCGGCTTCACAGCGCGAGAAGCGGACGCCGAAATACAAAGGTCAGTGAGACAGCGTGTAACTGCTACTCCGCCGCGATCCGCGCTGCTTCCGCAACCTCGTCGGCCGGCGGTCCGCGCCGCCTTGCGCTCGCGTCCTCCTGCCGGGTCACCAGCCGGAAGAACAGCGGGACGAAGATGATGGCGAGTGCGGTGGCGCCGACCATGCCGCCGATCACGCCGGTGCCGATCGAGTGCCGGCTTGCGGCTCCGGCGCCGGTCGACACCGCAAGCGGCATCACACCGAGGATGAAGCACAGCGAGGTCATGAGGATCGGGCGGAACCGCAGGCGCGCCGCTTCCATGGCGGCGTCGAAGATCGACAGCCCTTCGCGGTGGCGCAGTGCCGCGAACTCCACGATCAGGATCGCGTTCTTGGCGGCAAGGCCGATCAGCGTGATCAGTCCGATCTGGAAGTAGAGGTCGTTCTCGAGTCCGCGCAGGGAGATCGCAACGATGGCCCCGAACAGCGCGAACGGCACCGCGGTCAGCACCGCGAGCGGCAGCGACCAGCGTTCATATTGTGCAGCCAGGATCAGGAACACCATGACCAGGCCGAAGATGAAGCCGAGATAACCGCTGCCCGCGGTCGAGATTTCCTGATAGGCCGAGCCGGTCCAGCCGATGGTGTATTCGCTCGGCAGCGTTGCCTTCACGACCTGCTGCATCGCAGCCAGCGCCTGGCCTGATGAGAAGCCCGGAGCCGGGCTTCCGAGGATTTTTGCGGCCGGGAAAATGTTGAAACGGTCGACGGTGTCGGGCCCGATCACGCGCGTTACCTTCAACAGCGCGTCGAGCGGCACCATCGCGCCGGAATCGGAGCGCACGTAGATATAGCGCAGGTCGTCAGGCGAGCGCCGGAAATCGGATTCCGACGACAGGCTGACGCGGTAGGTGCGGCCGAACAGCGTGAAGTCGTTGACGTAGAGGCTGCCGAGGCCGCTCTGCATCGAATCGAAGATGGCGTTGAGCGGGACACCGAGCGTCTTCGCCTTGTCGCGGTCCACGGTCGTCTGATACTGCGGCACCGCGGTCGAGAACTGCGTGCTGACACCGCGCATCTCGGGGCGCTGCGACGCCGCTGCGACCACCTTGTTGGCC
This sequence comes from uncultured Alphaproteobacteria bacterium, assembly GCA_963763485.1. Taxonomy (GTDB): domain Bacteria; phylum Pseudomonadota; class Alphaproteobacteria; order Rhizobiales; family Xanthobacteraceae; genus CAWCKS01. The sequence continues at coordinate 33,622 of CAVXOW010000009.1, forward strand.
GCCTGGGCGAGGCTGTCGAGCGAGCCGCCGGTGCGGTCCTGCAGGTAGAACTCGAAGCCGCCGGTCGTTGAGATGCCTTGAATGGGCGGTGGATTGAAGCCGATCACGAAGCCGTCGCGAAACTTGCCGTTGAGCGCGCCGAACGCCGGCGCGGTCTTGCGCGCATCCATGGACGGATCGGTTCGCTCCGACCAGTCCTTCAGCGACACGAAAGCGACACCCGCGCTGGTCTTCTGCGCCGACGACAGGATGTCGAAGCCGGCGAAGGCAACGATGTCCTTCACGGCCGGGTTCTTTTGCACGTTCTCCGCGACAGTCGAGACCACGGCCTTGGTGCGGTCGAGCGAGGCGGCCGGCGGCAGCAGCATGACGAGGAAGTTGTAGCCCTGGTCTTCCTCGGGCAGCAGGCTGCCTGGTACGCGCACGAACAGGGTAACGGTCACCGCCAGCATCGCCAGCACGATGCCGATCGACAGGATCGCCCGACGCAGGAAGAAACCGACGACACTGGAGAACACGTCGGTCAGCGCGGCGAGGCCACGGTTGAACACGCGGAACGGGGCGATCGGCTCGCGATGCGGCTTGTCGAGGAAGATCGCCGCCAGCGCCGGCGTCAGCGTCAGGGCGACGAGGCCGGAGATGACGACCGACACCGAGATCGTGACCGCGAACTGCCGGTAAAGCTCGCCTGCGAGGCCGCCGAGGAACGACACCGGGATGAACACCGCGCACAAAGTCAGCACGATCGCGACGATCGGCCCCGAGACCTGGCTCATCGCCTTGATCGCGGCTTCACGGGCGCGCAAGTGCTCCGTGCGCATGATGCGTTCGATGTTCTCGAGCACCACGATCGCGTCGTCGACCACGATGCCGATCGCCAACACGAGGCCGAACAGCGTCAAGAGGTTGATCGAGAAGCCCAGCGCATACATGCCGGCGAACGTGCCGATGATCGACACCGGCATCGCAATGACCGGAATGATGGTGGCACGCACGTTCTGCAGGAAGAGGAAGATCACCAGCACCACGAGCGTGATGGCTTCGGCAAAGGTCTTCAGCACCTCGTCGATCGAAACTTCGACGAAGCGCGTCGTGGTGAACGGTACGTCGTATTTCAAATCTTCCGGAAATCGCTGTGACAACCGGTCCATGGTGTCCTTGACCGCCTTGGTCACCTGGATGGCGTTGGCGCCGGGCTGCAGGTAGATGCCGATCGGCACGGTGCGGATTGCCGTTGAAGGTCGCAGAGAATGCATAGTTCTGGGCACCGAGCTCGACGCGCGCGACGTCCTTGACCCGCAGCGCACCGCCGAATTCGTCGGAGCGCAGGATGATGTTCTCGAACTCCTTGGGGTCGACGAGGCGGCCCTGGGTCGTCACGGTGTAGGTGAAGGCGGGCGGACTGCGCTGTGGCTCCTCGCCGAAGCGGCCGGCCGCGAATTGCTGGTTCTGTTCGCGGATCGCGGTGGCGACGTCGCTCGGCGTCAGATTGTACTGCGCGAGCTTGTCGGGGCGCAGCCAGATCCGCATCGAATAGTCGGCGGCGCCGAACAGCGAGGCGTCGCCGACGCCCGGCGTGCGGCGCAGCTCGTCGATGATGTTGATCAGCGCGTAGTTCGAGATGAAGATCGTGTTGTAGGTCCGGTTTGGCGACGCCATCGCCACGACTTCAAGGATCGAGCTCGAGCGCTTCTGCACCACGACGCCCTGGCGCTGCACCTCCGCCGGCAGCAGCGGGATCGCGCGCTGCACGCGGTTGTTGACGTTGATGGTCGCCTGGTCGGGGTTGGTGCCGATCTGGAACGTCACAGTGAGGTTGAGCGTGCCCGACCCGGTCGAGGTCGAGCGCATGTAGAGCATCTTCTCGACGCCGTTGATCTGCTGCTCCAGCGGTGCCGCCACCGTCTCGGCGATGGTTTGCGCCGACGCTCCTGGATAAGTCGCGGAGACCGAGACCTCCGGCGGGATGATCTCGGGATATTGCGAGATCGGCAGGATGCGCATCGACAGCAGGCCGCCGAGCACGATGATGATCGAGATCACCGATGCGAACACAGGCCGATCGATGAAGAACTTGGAGATCATCGTCCGTCAGCCCTGCTTCTGGCCACCGCCGGCGGGTTGCTGGCCGACCGCGTTGTCGTTCTTGTCCTGGTTCTCAAGCGGCGTCGGCTTCACCGGCGCGCCGGGCCGCACGCGCATCACACCGTCGGCGATGATGCGATCGCCATCATTGAGGCCCTCGCGCACGATCCAGCCGTCCTTTTGCTCGCGGATCAGTGTCACCGCCTTGATCTCGGCCACGTTCTTGTCGTTGACGACATAGACGAACGTGCCCTGCGGCCCCTGCGACACCGCCTTTGACGGAACGACAAACGCGTTCGGCAGCACGATGCCGCCGATCACGACGCGCACGAACTGGCCGGGCAGGATCGCGCCGTCCGGATTGGGGAAGATCGCGCGGATCTGCAGGGCGCCGGTGCGCTGGTCGATGGTCTCGGAGGAGACGTTGACCTTGCCGTTGACAGGATAAGTCGTGCCGTCGCCATATTGCAGCTTGACCCATACGTCGTCGTCGGACAGCGGCTTGGCGCGGCCGGCCTGGAAGCTCTGGAACGCGCGATACTCGGTGTCGGTGATCGAGAAATTCACGTAGGCCGGGTCAAGCTGCCAAATGGTTGTCAGCAGGGTCTGCTGGGCCTGCACCAGCGTGCCTTCCGCCGGTGAGGTCAGCATGGTCGGTCCCGACACCGGCGCGCGGATCAGGGTGTATTCCATATTGAGATTGGCGGTCGCGAGATCGGCTTCGGCGGCCTGTACCGCGGCCTTCGACTGGTCGCGCGCCGCCTGTGCGTCTTCCATCTGCTTCTGGGTCGCAACGGCGCGCCCCATCAGCTCCTGGATACGCTTGTAATTCTCTTCGTTCTGCGTGGCGGTCGCGCGGGCCTGGGTAAGTTGCGCGGCCACGCGATCGAGCGCGGCCTGATAGGGCCGCGGGTCGATGCGAAACAGTACGTCGCCTTGCTTGACGCGATCGCCTTCGTTGAACTCGCGCTTGAGGACGATGCCTGACACCTGCGGACGCACTTCGACGGTGCGATAGCCGGCGACGCGGCCGGCATAGGCGAGCGTAATCGGCACGTCGCCGCGGTGCAGGGTGACCACACCGACGTCTGGCGGGGGCGGAGCCGGCGGTGCCGCCGGCGCGACGGCGGCGGAGCGGCCGAACAACCAGTAGCCGGTGCCCGCGACCGCAACAATTGCGATGGCGCCCACGACGGCGCGCGAAAACGTCTTCATTTCGGAACCTGCTTCTGGCCGAGTTGTCCCTGAAGCGCCGGTGATCTGCCCATTCAATCGACCCACTCAGCGGCGAGACGATTTACCATGCATCGCAGCAAACGGGAAAGCGAAGTTTGCCAAATTTCGTCTTGAAATCATTCTGATAGCGCGTCGGCCGGCGTTTGATTGCCCGATTCCACGCCCCCGCGACATGGTATGTCGCGCCGCCTTGCGTCAAGTCCTGTCAATGGAAGTCCTGTCAGGGGCGAAAGGGAAAGATCAACTGCCCAAACAGTCCTGCCGGCACCGGCGTTTCTGTCCCGAATCGTGCGGGCGTTGCCCCCTTCGGCATGTAGTAGGTGCCGAACAGGATGTCCCACACCGGCAATAACCCGGCGAAATTGCTGTTTCCGCCCTCGGCTTCGCTGGTGTGATGCCAGCGGTGGAAGCGCGGCGACGCGACGACTGCGCGCAGCGGTCCCCAGTCCCAGTCGACATTGGCGTGCAGCGCGATCGCCAGCAGCGTCAGCAGCGGCGTGATGCCAACGAGCGCAATCGGCGCGAGGCCGGTGAGCAGCAACGGCGCGGCGGAGGCGACGCGCATCACAATGTCGTTAACCGGATGCAATCGGACTGACGACAGCCAGTCGAGTTGCTCGGACGAGTGATGCACGGCGTGGAAGCGCCACAGTCGGCCTTGGTGGAAGGTGCGATGCATCCAGTAGCCGATGAAGTCGCCGATCACCAGCAGTGCGACCGCCTGCGCCCACAGCGGCAGCCGCGCCAGCGGCCCAAAGCCGTGGATGATGAGGTCGCGATCGATGCGGCCCCAGATCAACCAGGCGAGGGGCGCGACCGCAATGGCGACCGCGATCGCGGTCGCGGTGCGTGTCACCAGCGGCGTGAACAGCCAGTAGGCGAGGTCGGTGAGGTAACCAGGGCGAAACAGGCGCAGCCGCTTCTCCGGCGCGCGCGTCAACTCGATCAGCCGGAAGACGATCGTCAGCACGACGAAGCCGACGAGGATACCGATAAGAGTCGGCTGGCGCATGCCACGGCCCCTTGTTCGACGGACGCAGGATAGCAAATCCGCCGAAGTCGAGGAAGCGCGTCAGCGCGTCAGGATCCGGATCAGCTCGCGATTGAACTCGTCGGCGGCCTCAAAGGCCACCCAGTGGCCGGCGCGCTCGGCGACATGGAATTGCGAGGTCGGATCGATGGCGCGAAATTTTTCCCTGATCTCGTCGATCTTCCAGCCTGAGGGGCCGTCGTAGCGCCCCCAGATGCCGCTGACGCGAACCCGGGCCTGTTCGAGCGCTGGGATTGTCGTCAGCCCGCGCGGTGGCTTGCGCGACAGCGTGCGCCGCGTGTTGAGGATGTGAATGTTGACGGCGAGGTCATCGACCTTGTTCGGATCATGCAGCATCAGGAGTTCGACGTTGCGGCGCTGAATGGCGAGCAACTCATCACCGGTCGCGAACCGCCACGTCAGCAGTGGCGTCATGGCGGGATCGCGGCCGACGAGACCGGCCGAGCCGACCAGCACGATCTGCCGGATCTTGTGCGGAATGCGCGCGGCGACATTCGCCGCCGTCATGCCGCCGAACGAGAAGCCGGCAATGTTGATCTGCTCATGCGGAAACAGCTGTTCGAGGGTGCGGCCAAGGATGCGCGCGAACGCCGGCATCGGGATGACAGGCGGTTGCCATTCCGGCTTGACGGGCACGCGGATGTCGGTGGTCTCGCCGTCGAGCAGCTTCAGGTCCTCGGCGTTGAATGGGCTGGAGTCACCCATCCCTGGCAGGTCGATCGCCCACACCGAAAAATGCCGCGCCAGCGCCTCGACGTTGCGGATCCAGTGCGTCCACGAACCGGAGCCGCCGTGAAACAGCACCAGCGGCGGTCCCGAACCCCACGTCCGCCAGACGATGCGGCCTTCGCTCAAGCGAGTCTCGACGCGCCTTGCCAATGCTTCGACCCGAACGATCTCCGGATGCGGCGCAACGTCCGGCAGCGCCGATGGCTTGTCGTCGACTTCAGTATCGGTCATTGGATCGATTGATTGATGGGTCGGACGGCGGGATTCACGAAAGGCAGTCTAGCAGCCGATCGCGCGACGACACATGCCGCAGCGGCATAGGGCTCTTGCGCGCCGGCACCACCTAAGCCGCGCGGGGCGGTGTCCTGGCCAGGGCCGTGATCATCGCCGAAATCAGCGGCCGCATGAAGAAGGCGTCGTTGTCGGGATAGATGTCGGTCGCGATACCGAACCCCTTCAACTCGTCCGACACGACGGGGCCGACCGCGGCGACTTTGGTCCGCTTCAGCGCGTCCTTCAGCTTGGCCTCGAAGCCGCGCGATTTCGCGGTGTCGATCAGCCGCCGCGCCTGGCCGCGGCTCGTCAGCGCGATCGCGTCGATCTTTCCGGCGGCCATCTCGTCGATCGCGGCCATGATGTTCGGTTCGGCGGCCTTGGCATCGTAGATATAAGGCAACACCACATCGACCCGCGCACCCTGCGCCTCGATTGCGCCGAGCAGCTTGCCGTGGTCCTGCTCGGGGTAGAGCTGAATGCCGAGCCGGCGACCTTTGAGGTCGAGCTTCGCCAATGTCTCGGCGATGCCCTCCGACGTCGGCTTCTCGGTCACGACCTCAGCTTCGAGGCCAAGCTCGCGCAGTGCCCGCACCGGTTTTGGTCCGCGCGCGAACTTGCGCATCTCGCCTAGCCTGGCGACGAAGCGGCTGCTCCAATCCGATCCGCCGCGCGACCTTCACGATCCGCCGAAGGCCCTCGCCAGTCATCAAGACGAGATCGTCAAAGGGGTGTCGGATCGCCCGCTTGATCCAGTTCTCGACCGGCTCGGTGTCGGGCTGGTCGTTGATCACGAACATCGGACACTGCAGCACGTCAGCGCCCTGTTCCTGCAGCAGCTTTGAGAACTGCGCTTCCTCGCGCGTCTCCAGGATCAGGATGCGACGGCCGTTGAGTTTGTCAGACATTGCATCCCATCCCGGAGACCCGCCCCATCCCGGAGACCCACGCTCAGACCACCTGTCGCTTCTTCAGCTCGGCGATACGATCGGCGGTCATCCCAAGCCCGTGCAGGGCTTCATCGGTATGCTCGCCAAGGTCGGGCGCGGCGAGCCGTATCGAGCCTGGCGTGCGCGACAGGGAGGCCGCCTGGCCGACGACATTGAGCTCACCGAGTTTCTTGTGCTGGACCTTCTTGACCTGGCCGAGCTGCTGGATGTGTGGATCGGCGAACATCTGGTCGATCGAGTAGATCGGCCCGGTCGGCACGCCGGCGTCGTTGAGCAGAGTGATCCATTCCTGTGACGGCTTCGTCACCGTCACCGCTGCGATTGCCTTGTTCACCTGATCGCGGTTCTTGTTGCGCGCTTTGGCCGAAGCAAAAGCAGGTTCGGTCTTCCACTCCGGCTTGCCGAATGCATCGGACAGCCGTCCGAACATCTTGTTGCCGGAGGCGGCAATGTTGATATGGCCGTCCTTGGTTGGATAGGTGCTGGTCGGCACGCCGGTCGGGTGATCATTACCGGCCTGCGGGGGCACTTCCTTGCCGATCAGCCAGCGCGTCGCCTGGAAGTCCAGCATCTGGGTCATCGCCTGCAGCAGCGACGTCTTGATCCACTGTCCTTCGCCGGATTGTTCGCGCTCGTACAGCGCCAGGATGACGCCCTGCGCCAGCAGAATGCCGCCGGTCAGGTCGCAGATCGGAATGCCGACGCGCACCGGGCCCTGACCGGGCAGGCCGGTGATCGACATCAACCCGCCCATGCCCTGCACGATCTGGTCGACGCCGGGCCGATCCTTGTACGGGCCGGTGTCGCCGAAGCCGGACAGGCTGGCATAGATGATGCGTGGATTGATCTTCTTGATCGTCTCGTAGTCGACGCCGAGCCGCATCTTCACTGCCGGGCGGAAATTCTCGACGATGACGTCGGCGTCCTTGGCGAGTTCCTTGAAGATCGCAAGCCCGTCAGGCTCCTTCAGGTTGATCGTCAGGCTGCGCTTGTTGCGATGCAGGTTCTGGAAATCGAAATCGTGCCGCCCCGAGCCAGTGACGTCGTCAGCGCCGGCGGGCTGCTCGATCTTGAGCGCGCGGGCGCCCCAGTCGACCAGCTGGCGCACGCAAGTGGGACCGGCGCGTGCGTGGGTCAGGTCGAGCACCTTGATCTTCCACAGCGGCCCGTCGCTCTGCTTGGCCGCGCCCCATGGTCCGTCCTTGGTGATTGTTGCCTGGATATTCATGAGGCGCGTTCCATTATTTGTTATGCTTTGAGGAGTTAGTCGATCGCGGCGTGGACAATATTGGCGATGCGGTCAAGCCGCAACGTGTGCCACGGTTCCCCCGAGAAATGATTGGTCATGTAGGTGAAGGACACGCCGCTTGTGGGATCGGCCCACGAGTAGGACGAACCGGCACCGCCGTGGCCGAACACGCTTGGCGCCCCGATCGTGCCGAGGCCGCGGATGGCGTCGCTCTGGCCGCGCACGTGTGGGCCGAGCCCACGATGCATCGGGATGCCTGACATCGCGGCGTCCGGCAGTTCGCCGGTCTGGTTGCGCGCGACATAGTCGATCAGCCGCGACGACACGATACGCTGGCCGTTCAGCGTGCCCTTGTTGAGCAGGCACTGGTAGAGCACGGTGATGCCTCGGGCGGTGCCGTAACCGCCGCCGCCGGGGAGACCTGCGACGCGCACGGCGCGGCGGTTGTCACGCGGCTCATCGCCGTCGCCGCTGATGGTCACGCAGCGGCGGTCTTCCTGCTCGGGCACACCGATATAGACGTCGTCGGCGATGCCGAGCGGCGCCATGATCCGCTCGCGGATGACGTCGCGATAGTCTTTGCCGGTCACCGCCTCGATCACCATCGCCTGCACGAGATGTGCGGCGCGCGGGTGGTATTGCAGCCGTGTCCCGGGAGTCCAGTCGAGCGAGAAGTCGCAGACTTCCTGGCGCATCAGCTTGTGGTCGGTCCACGCCGCCTCGGTGATGTTGGCCGACGGAAAGCCGCCCATGTGGCACATCACCTGGTGCAGCGTGATGGCGCCCTTTCCACGAGCGGCGAACTCCGGCAGGTGATAGGCGACCGGGTCCATGAATGAGACCCTGCCTTCCTCGATCAGCGTCCACAGGCAGGCTGAGGTGAACACCTTGGTCTGCGAGAACATTTGAAACAGTGTGCGATCCGTGACGTCGGCGCCGCCGGCTTCGGCCGACATCTTGCCGTAGGAGCGAAACAGCGCCAACTGGCCGTGGCGCGCGAGCGCGATCTGCGCGCCCGGATAACGTCCCTCGGCGATGTGCTCGCGGATCAGCGTGTCGAGATAGCCAAGCGCCCGGGCCGAGAAGCCGAGCTTGGCACCGTCTCCAGCGGGCAGCGGATAGGGATTGATTTTGACAGGCGCATTCATGGCGTGACCCCCGTGATATCTTTTGATGCAGCGCGAGACGTTTGACCGGCGAGACCTTGACCGGCGAAACCTTCGCCGGAATGCGTGGGATTCAATCCCCTCCCGGGCGAGGCCGCAAGGGGATGGGCAGGGTGGCCAGCTCAAATTGCCGGCACGGCATTCGTGCACCATTAGCCTTTCACGGGTAGCAATGTTAGAGACCGCGCCGTTGTCAGCCAGAGCGTAAGTCCATGCCAGGCCCGCAATTCGTTCTGACGCTTTCGTGCCCCGACCGGCCCGGCATCGTTGCCGCGGTCTCGGCATTCCTGTTCGACAGCGGACAAAACATCCTCGACGCCCAGCAGTTCAACGATACCGAGACCGAAAAATTCTTCATGCGGGTGGTGTTCACGGGCGCCAGCAGCGTGTGTCCGCTGGAAGACTTGCGCGCCCGGTTTGAAGCGATCGCGACGCGGTTTGCCATGACGTTTCGTCTGCGTGACCGGTCGGTGCCGCAGCGGGTCATGCTGCTGGTCTCGAAATTCGATCATTGCCTGGTTGATCTGATCTATCGCTGGCGCACTGGCGAGCTCGCCATGATTCCAGTCGCGGTCGTCGCCAATCATCCGCGCGACACCTATGGCAGCGTCGAGCTTGGCGATATTCCGTTCCATCACCTGCCGGTGACGCCCGCCACCAAGTTCGATCAGGAGATTGCGCTGGCAAGGCTGATCGATACCAGCCAGACCGACCTCGTTGTGCTCGCCCGCTACATGCAGGTGCTGTCCGACGGACTGGCGTCACGGCTGGAAGGACGCTGCATCAACATCCACCATTCGTTCCTGCCGGGCTTCAAGGGGGCGCGGCCGTATCACCAGGCCCATGAGCGTGGCGTGAAACTGATGGGCGCGACCGCGCATTACGTTACCGCCAATCTCGATGAAGGCCCTATCATCGAGCAGGACGTCGAGCGCATCAGCCATCGCGATGAGCCTGCGGACTTGATCCGCAAGGGGCGCGACATCGAACGGCGCGTGCTGGCGCGCGCGGTGCGCTACCATCTCGAGGATCGCGTCATCCTCAACGGACGCAAGACTGTCGTCTTCACGGACTGACCCGCATCACAGCGGTTCGTACGAGGCGTTGATGCAGGGACTGTTCGCATCGGCCCGACGGCGGTCGCGGATCTTGCCGCCCACAATCTCGACCTGCAGGATCTGATCGGGGATAAGGTTGCCGCTCATGCCCATGACATTCGCCTTGACGCAGGCGGTCCAGTTGAAGCCCGGGATTGTCGGTTGCGCAGGTGAGACGCGGATGTTGGTCGGATTGGCCGATGACAGAAACAAGCCGTTCGGATCGGCGAGAACCAGTGCTCGCACGTCAGGCGTCTCGGCTTGCGGCTGTGGCGGCTCGGGCGCGCGAAACGCCTGCGGGACGAACGTGCTGTGACTGTCGGCCAGCCCGCAGCCGGACAACAGAAGCGCTGACAACGACAGCGCGAGGCGGGTGGTGCGGCGCATCGCCAAGTCCCCGGACAGGCTCCGCTTTATCGAGAAGACTCAAGAGGCAATGCAGGGTTTTGGCAAGCCGGGGACGGCTAAAACCCGTAGAGCGCCGCAGGATTTGACCAGAGCACGCGGTTGCGGCTCGCCGCATCGGGTAGAAACCGACGTAACGTCGCAATCGCTGTTTCAATATGTTTCTGCAAGTCCTCACTCGGTAGAGACGACGGGCCACTACCCCAGACCAGCCGATCCTGGCGCACAGTCATCGCGGCGTTGACGAGCCGGAGTAGCGCTTCGCGTATCGGCGGCTTGGCTCCGGCGATCTCGGCCCCGGACAGCTTCAGCCAGAAGCGGCCCATTTGGACCAGCTCCAGCAACAACGCGGACTTCGGACTCTGCGCGCTGCAACAAAGCCGGCGAGCCCGCTGAAGCAGGTCGGCACCGGCACCCGCAGCAGCACCCACTCCGCATCGGTCAACCCCGGCTCCTCGGCGATGTCGGGCAGTTCGACCTCGACATGCCAGCCAAGTGTAACGATGCGTTCGGCCCAGCTGAGAATGGTATAGGGATCGCAGGCGGCATCGAGACGGAAGCGGAGGCCGCGCACGCCCTGATCGTTCAGCTGCTGCAGGGCCACGCGGTCGGTCCGTGATGGCGGCTCGATCACGGCGCGAACGGCCATTGTGTCGCCGGACGTTTCACCGTGCGGCAGTTCGCGAACAACAATCCGACTGAGCCCCGAACGATGCAAAGCGCGCCCTTCGCCGCGCCACGCCTTCGCGTCAAAATCGGCGTCGGTGACGCCCAAGTCCGCCGGAGCGGCGGTCAATGCCGCAGCTTCGGCGCCGGCGCCGCGAGGTGACAACCCATATGACCGCAGTACGCGTGCTATCGTTTCACGCACCGGCGGTCTCCCCCTGATCGAGCCACCTGCACACCCTCTCTATCGAATTCAGCGTTGATTCGGCTTGGTTTTTTGCCACGCGGCACTTGTCATCGGACGATCGACTTGCCCCGCAAGCTCGTTCGACGTCTGGCCAACTATGCCTGTTGATAATTTCGACTAAAGTGAGGGCAAACGCCGAGAACGGCGCTCAATCACGTTCAAGGTTCCGGGGAGGGACACACATGGAGCTTCGCATCAAATCACTGTTGCCGGCGGCTGTGGCCGCGGCACTGGCTGCGACGATTGGCGCCGCGTCGGCGGAAGATACCGTCAAGATCGGGCTGATCGTGCCGCTGACCGGCGGGCAGGCGTCGACCGGCAAGCAGATCGACAATGCCATCAAGCTCTATCAACAGCAGAACGGCACGACCGTCGCGGGCAAGAAAGTCGAGGTCCTTGTCAAGGACGACGGCGCGGTGCCCGACAACACCAAACGGCTGGCGCAGGAGCTGATCGTCAACGACAAGGTCAACATCATCGCGGGCTTCGGCGTGACGCCAGCGGCACTGGCCGCGGCGCCGCTTGCCACGCAAGCCAAGGTGCCGGAGGTCGTGATGGCGGCCGGAACCTCGATCATCACCGAGCGGTCGCCCTATATCGTGCGCACCTCGTTCACGCTGGCGCAGTCCTGCACCATTATCGGCGACTGGGCAGTGAAGAACGGGATCAAGAAGGTCGCGGTGCTGGTCTCCGATTATGCGCCGGGTGCCGACGCGCTGAATTTCTTCAAGCAGCACTTCACGTCCGGTGGCGGCCAGATCGTCGAAGAGGTCAAGGTCCCACTGGCAAATCCCGACTTCGCGCCGTTCTTGCAACGCGTGAAGGACTCAAATCCCGACGCGATCTTCGTGTTCGTGCCGGCGGGGCAGGGCGGCAACTTCATGAAGCAGTACACCGAGCGCGGGCTGACCGGCATCAAGGTGATCGGGCCGGGCGACGTGATGGACGACGACCTCCTGAATGGCATGGGTGACAGCGCGCTCGGGGCTGTCACAGCGCACATGTATTCGGCAGCGCATCCGTCCGAGAAGAACAAGAAGTTCGTCGCCGACTATCAGAAGGCGTTCGGCAACCGGCCGGGCTTCATGGCGGCCGGCGGTTGGGACGGGATCGACCTGATCTACCAGGCGCTGAAGAAGACCAATGGCAATGCCGATGGTGACGCGTTGATCGCGGCGATGAAGGGGATGAAGTGGGAGAGCCCGCGCGGTCCGATCTCGATTGATCCGGACACCCGCGACATCGTGCAGAACATTTACATCCGCAAGGTCGAGAAAAAGGACGGCCAGCTCTGGAATGTGGAATTTCAGACTTTTGAGGCCGTCAAGGATCCGGGCAAGACGCCGGCAGCGAAGTAGAGCCGCAGCAATCCGAGTTTGCGAGCAGAATTCCCGCCGCTGCGCCTTGCGCGGCGGCGGCGCTCTTTTGAAGGGGGCGCGGTAGTCAGCGACACGAGAATCATCGAATGACTGCCGGGTCCACGCAAGGGGGCGACGATACGCCTCTCGCCTTGCGCAACTTTATTAGCCATGCTTTGGTTTCCTTGCGGAGGTGGGTAGAGCGATGATCGGCTGGTTTCGCTTTGTGCTGGCGTGGCTGGTCGCAGCGGCTCACCTCGGTGGGCCCGACTTCGACCGCGCCAATGCCATCTTCGCCGTGCAGGGCTTCTTCGTCGTCTCGGGGTTTCTGATGACGGCGATCCTGAACGGTACGTACAAAGACCGGCCGTTCGCCTTTTGGGGCAACCGTTTCCTCAAACTCTTTCCAGCGTACTACATCGTCTGCGCCGTGATCCTTGCGGCCGTCGCGTTGGATCCAGCGCACTTTTACCGTGACGGTTGGACGCTCGACTGGTCGCCGGCTTCGATTGTCGCAAACCTCACGATCGTGCCGCTCGCGTTCAGCGACGGCCACTGGCGATTTATCGGGCCCACTTGGTCAATCGGCGTCGAGCTCCTCAACTATGCGATCCTGTTTGCGCTGAGCGCTCGCGGGCCGAAGTTCGCGTTCGCCGTGTTGCTCGCTGGCGCGGCGTGGCACGCACACGTGATCGCCGCGGAGGGCTACTACGTCAATGCTCGATATTGGCCATGGTACGCCGCCCTGGTGCCGTTCTCGGTCGGCGCGCTCGCCTTCTTTGCGAACCGGCGCTGGCCGATTTGGCCGCGCATCGGTGTCGCCGCGGCCGTGCTGTGGGCAATTAACCTCGCCGCGGCGGATTGGGTCGATCGCGGCTACGCGCGCGAGATCGTGATGTGGTACGCCAATATCGGGCTCGTTGCGGTTTTGACGGCCGCGCTTGCGCCGCTGCGCCAACAGGGCGTGTTGCGACGTCTGGACGGTTTTGTCGGAGATCTCGCTTACCCGGTCTTCTTGGTGCACGGGATCGCGTCAAGCTTCACCGCACTGGCGATTGCAAGCTTGGGCGCCAACGTTCCCATTTCGACACCAATCTACCTTGCGGCTTGTGTACCTCTGATCCTGATCGCGTCGATCTTGGTGGCGAGGCTTGCGAGCTATCTGATTGAGCCGCTGCGCGATCAGGTACGTGCTGGCGGCGCACGAACGGATCGGCTTCCGCTCCCAGCACCAGCGCTGCTTAAGCTCGTGACGGCTGCAGCACTACCACCGCGGACTGGCGATCTGATCGAACCGATCGCACGCGGAGGTGCGCCGGCTTCGTCTGAGAACGCTGGTCACCGTCAGCGGCGCTATCGCTCCGCGCCGTGAACCTGGTCGCGAAACACGCGCGGTGAAAAGCCGGTTGCCGTGGAATAGACGCGGCTGAAATAGGCCGGGTCCTTGAAGCCCAGTGCATACGCGATCGTCGAAATCGGCATGTTGGTGTAGACGAGGTTGCGCCGCGCTTCGCGCACGACGCGATTGAGGATCACGCGCGATGCCGAATGTCCGGTCGCCGCCCGCGCGATGCGACTAAGGTGTGTCGGCGTGACCGACAGCGCATCGGCATATTGCGCAACACTCCAGTGCTCCAGGTAGTGCTGTTCGATCAGGTCGTGAAAGCGCTGCAACAGGTCGGACTTTGCGGCGGGGTCGTGGAGGCCGTCGCGGTTGGACAGCTCGCGCGCAACCAGGCCGAACAAGGTTCCGGCCAGCGAGCGCAACAGATGCGCCCGGGCAAAATGTTGTGCGGCAAACTCGGCGAAGATCTGCTTCATCACGGCGCGCATCGCCGGCGAACCACGCAGCACGGCGGGCTGGGCGAGAACCGCCGCCAGCCCCTCCGAGGGCATCAGCACCTCATCGAGCACCTCCGTTGCGATCGTGAGCACCCAGCCCTGGGTTCCGCGAACGAAGGCGAAGCCGTGCACGCTGCCGACCGGTACGTTGATCGCCCGCATCGGGCCGAGCGCATGGTCGCGTCCCTCGATCGTCGCTCGCCCGCCGCCGCTCTCGATGAGCAGGACCTGATGCAGCCGCGCGTGGCGATGCGGCGCGAAACTCCAGTCGTGCAGCACGCTCCGTGCCCGTATTGTCTCGCAGTGCACGACGTCGGGCAGGTCGCCGAGTTCGCCGAACAGGTTGTAGACTTGGATTGCCGGTTTTGCTGGCTTCAAGCGCATGTTCGAATTGTACAAGACAAAGGCGCATCCTTCCATCCATTTGCGGCGGCGGTTCTGCGATGGTCGCGTGAAGAACGGGAGATGGCATGAAAGTGCAGGTTTGCATCATTGGCGGCGGCCCGTCGGGCCTCTTGCTGGCGCAGCTGCTGCATTTGCAGGGCATCGACACGATCGTGCTGGAAAGGCACAGCCGTGAGCATGTGCTCGCCCGCATCCGGGCCGGTGTACTCGAACACGGTTTCGCCCGGCTGATGCGCGAGGCGCAGTGCGGCGAGCGCATGGACCGCGAGGGTGAGATCCACAAGGGTTTCAATATTGCCCACGACGGCGGGCTCCAGCACGTCGATCTTCATAAGTATTCCGGCGGCAACTCGGTCATCGTCTATGGCCAGACCGAACTGACGCGTGACCTTTACGAGGCGCGTGACCGGATGAAGGGCGCTGTCGTTCACAACGCCGAGGATGTCACGCTTTATGATCTCAAGTCGGACGCGCCTTACGTGACCTATCGCGACGGCGACAGGCCGGTCCGGATCGACTGCGAGTACGTGATCGGCGCCGACGGCTTCCACGGCGTCAGCCGGAAGTCGATCCCGCAGGACGCGCTGCGCGAATACGAGAAGGTCTATCCGTTCGGCTGGCTCGGCGTGCTGTCACGCACCAGTCCGGTCTCGCCAGAATTGATCTACGCCAAGCATGAGCGCGGCTTCGCGCTTTGCTCGCTGCGCTCGCGGGTGCTGAGCCGCTATTACATCCAGGTGCCGCTGACTGACACGCCGGAAGACTGGCCCGACGACGCGTTCTGGGCCGAGCTGAAGCGCCGTCTTCCGGTCGAGGTGGCGAACCGCATGATCACCGGCCCGTCGATCGCGAAGAGCATTGCGCCCCTGCGCAGCTATGTCGCCGAGCCGATGCGCTACGGACGCCTGTTCCTCGCCGGCGACGCCGCCCACATCGTGCCGCCGACCGGCGCGCGCGGACTGAACACCGCCGCATCCGACATCTACTATCTGTATCACGCGCTGATAGAACACTACAAAAGTCAGGACGATTCCGGGCTCGAGGGCTATTCGGACAAGGCCCTGGCGCGGGTGTGGAAGGCGCAGCGGTTCTCGTGGTGGCTGACAACGCTGCTGCATCGCTTCCCGGACAACATTCCCTACGACAACAAGCTGCAGGAAACGGAATTGTCGTACCTGTTCTCGTCCGAGACGGCGCTGCGCCTGCTCGCTGAAAATTACGTCGGCTTGCCGTTTTGAAAGGCTGCGCTCGCGCGCCGCTTATTCGAGGCGTTGTTTTTGCTTATGTCGCATTGACGGCGATGGGGACACATCGCGTAATGCGCCGCGATATCCTCCCCCGTGGAGCGAAGCGAAACGGGGGAGGGGGACCGCCCGAAGGGCGGTGGAGGGGGCGCCGCCGCATGCCCCCACCACCATGCTTCGCATGGTCCCCCTCCCCCGCAAGCGGGGGAGATGCAAGAGCCGCCACGCCGTCGAGGTACGATAGACTTCCCGTGACAACCCTGCTTACCATCCTGTTCGACGGCGCAGCCTACGGCATGCTGCTGTTCGTGATTTCCTGCGGGCTTGCGGTGACGCTCGGGCTGATGAATTTCGTCAACCTCGCCCACGGCGCCTTCGCGATGGCCGGTGGCTACGTCTGCGCCGTCCTCGTCAACAGGTTCGGCTGGCCGTTCGCGGCAGGCCTGCCGATGGCGTTCCTGGCGAGCGCAGGCGTTGGCCTCGTGCTTGAGCGGTTGTTGTACCGCCACCTCTACGACCGGCCGCACCTCGACCAGGTGCTGTTCACCGTCGGCCTCGTCTTCATGGCGGTGACCGTCGCCGACTACATCATGGGGTCGTCGCAGACCTTCATCAAATTGCCCGAAGGACTGCAGGGCCAGATCAACCTGTTCGGCGTCGGCATCGGACGCTACCGGTTGATGATCATCGTGATCTGCGGCCTGCTGACGGTCGCGCTGCAGCTGATCCTGTCGCGCACGCGTTTCGGCAGTCGCCTGCGCGCCGCCGTCGACGATCCGCGCGCCGCAAGCGGGCTTGGCATCAACGTGCCTTATGTGTTCGCGTTGACCTTTGCGTTCGGCTGCGGGCTCGCCGGTTTTGGCGGCGCGCTGGGCGCGGAAATCCTCGGGCTCGATCCGTATTTCCCATTGAAGTTCATGATCTACTTCCTGATCGTGGTCACGGTCGGCGGCGCCTCCAGCATGACCGGCCCGTTCCTGGCGTCGCTGCTGCTCGGCGTCGCCGATGTCGCCGGCAAGTATTACGTGCCGAAGCTCGGCGCCTTCGTGATTTACACGCTGATGATCATCATCCTGCTGTGGCGCCCGAACGGCCTGTTCGGCCGCGTCGCGACGCGCTGACCGTGGCATGAGCGCGCCGGACATCATCGCAACCAATCTGCGGGCACTCGCGCGTCTGCGCTGGCCCGAGGTCGTGTTCTGGCTTGCCGCGGCCGCGACCATCGTCGTGTTTCCCAATCGCTACCTGATCCTGACCGAGATCGCCTGGCTTGGCTTGTTTGCGCTCTCGCTCGACTTGATCCTCGGCTACGCCGGCATTCTGTCGCTCGGGCACGCCGCCTTCTTCGGGATCGGAGCTTACTCCGCCGGCCTGTTGGCCAAGCATGGCCTTATCAACGAGCCGGCCATCGCGCTTGTCGTCGCCGGCCTTGCTGCAATGGTACTCGGCTTTGCCACCAGCTTTCTCGTCACCCGCGGCGCCGACCTGACGCGGCTGATGGTGACACTCGGCATCGCCCTGTTGCTGCGCGAGCTGGCCAACCGCTTCTCTGACCTCACCGGCGGATTCGACGGCCTGCAGGGCATCGTGATCGCGCCGCTGCTCGGCCGCTTCGAGTTCGACATGTTCGGCAAGGTCGGCTTCATCTATTCGCTTGTTGTCCTGTTCGTTCTGTTCCTGCTGGCGCGGCGCATCGTGCATTCGCCGTTCGGCCTGTCGCTGCGCGCGATCAAGAACAATCCCTTGCGCGCAGCCGCGATCGGCATTCCCGTCAACCGCCGGCTCATCATGATCTACACGATCGCGGCATTCTATGCTGGCGTCGCCGGCGCGCTGTCGACCCAGACCACCGCGCTCGCTTCGCTCGACGTGTTCTCGTTCGAGCGCTCCGCCGACCTGTTGCTGGTGCTGGTGATCGGCGGTGTCGGCTACCTCTATGGCGGCCTCGCCGGCGCGGTGATCTTCAAATTCCTGCAGGACTGGATCGCGACGTTGACGCCGCAATACTGGCAGTTCTGGATCGGCCTCGTGCTCGTCATCATCGTGCTGGTCGGCCGCGAACGGATGCGCCGCTGGGCTGGGCTCCCGGCGCGCGATTTGAGCGCGATGCTTGGCCTCGCCAAGCCTGGTATCAACAAGCCTGGTATCAACAAGCCGCAACAGCCCGCGTCGGGCGGAGGCACGCCATGACCGCCGGAGGCACTTGATGACCGCCGGAGGCACTTGATGACCGCCGGAGCCACGCGATGACGGCTGCGCTGCAAACCGTCGGCCTGAACAAGAATTTCGGCGCGCTCGCCGCGACAAGCGATCTGTCGCTGGCAATAGCGCGCGGCGCGCGGCACGCGCTGATCGGTCCGAATGGCGCCGGCAAGACCACCGTGGTCAATCTCCTGACCGGCGTACTGACGCCGACCAGCGGCCGCGTGCTGCTCGAAGGCGAGGACATCACGAACTTGAGCGTGCATGCGCGGGCGCTGCGTGGCCTGTCGCGCACCTTCCAGATCAACCAGCTGTTCGCTGATCTGTCGCCGCTCGAAGCTATCACGCTCGCGGTCAGCGAGCGGCGCGGCGAGGGCGAGCGCTGGTGGCGAAAGCTTGGCGGCCATAGCGAAGACAATGCCGAGATCGACGAGTTGCTGTCGCGTTTTCACTTGAACGACGTCATGACCGCCCGCACCGCGACCTTGCCTTACGGCAAGCAGCGCCTGCTCGAAATCGCGCTCGCGATCGCCGCCAGGCCGCGTGTGCTGCTGCTCGACGAGCCCGCCGCAGGTGTGCCGGAGGCCGAGCGCAAGGATATCCTCGCCGCGGTGGCGGCACTGCCGCGCGAGGTTTCGGTGCTGCTGATCGAACACGACATGGACCTCGTGTTCTCGTTTGCCGATCGCATCTCCGTGCTGGTGAATGGCGCGTTGCTGGTGGAGGGCGAGCCGGAGCAGGTCGCACGAGATCCGCGCGTGAAAGCGGTGTATCTCGGGGAGGGCGCCGATGCCTGACTGGCTCACCGTCGAAGGCCTGCGCGCCGGCTATGGCGAGGCGATCGTGATCCCAGAGCTCACGGTCACCTTGCAGAAGGGCCGCACCTTGGCGCTGCTCGGCCGCAACGGCACCGGCAAGACCACCCTGGTCAATTCTATCGTCGGCGTGACCAGGCGCTTCGCTGGACGGCTGATGCTTGATGGCATCGACATCACCCGCATGCGGGCCGACCAGCGCGCGCGGGCCGGGGTCGGCTGGGTGCCGCAGGAGCGCAATATCTTCCGCTCGCTCACCGTCGAAGAGAACATGACCGCGGTGGCGCAACCCGGCTCCTGGACGCTGCAGCGGGTCTACCAGATGTTCCCGCGGCTCGCCGAGCGGCGAAGCAATTTCGGCAACCAGCTGTCCGGCGGCGAGCAGCAGATGCTCGCGATCGGCCGCGCGCTCACCCTCAATCCAAAGGTGTTGCTGCTGGATGAACCGACCGAAGGCCTCGCACCGATCATCGTTGATGAACTCCTGGGCGCGCTGCGGCAGATCGCGCGCGGCGACGGGCTCTCGATCATCATCGTCGAGCAGCACGCGAGGCGCATTCTTGAACTTGCCGATGACGCGGTGATCCTTGAGCGCGGCAACATCGTTCACGCCGCGCCGAGCGCCGCGCTAAAGGCCGATCACGCCACACTGGATCGCTATCTTGGCGTCACCGATCGTCGAGGTTGAGATTCGCATTTCACAAGAGTGGGCACCGGTTTTGCGAAAAAAATGCGCGCAAAATTGATATTTGGGCTTTATAGTTATAGTGCATAACAATCAGGCCGCCGCGAGGCGGTTGTCATGATGACAAGGTCGAGACGACCGTTGAAGGGAGAGACCAATGCCCAGGACCAAGCCGCCATTCCGTGCCGACGAAGTGGGCAGCCTGCTCAGGACCGACCGTATCAAGGAGGGGCGCGCCAAGCGCGAGAAGAACGAGATTTCGGCGGCCGACTTGCGCAAGATCGAGGACTCCGAGATCGAGAAGATCGTCCACAAGCAGGCATCGGTCGGGCTGAAGCTCGCGACCGACGGCGAGTTCCGCCGCTCGTGGTGGCACTTCGACTTCCTGCGCGACCTGATCGGCTGCGAGATGTACGCCACCGAAGGCATCCAGTTTGCCGGCGTCACCACGCGGGGTGAGGGCATCCGCGTCATCGGCAAGCTCGACTTCCCGACGAACCATCCGATGCTCGAGCATTTCAAGTTCCTCAAGACCCAGGCCGATCGCGCCCGCGTCGTGCCGAAGATGACGATTCCGTCACCGTCGGTGCTGCACTTTCGCGGCGGCCGCAAGGCAGTGTCGCAGTCGGTCTATCCGGACATCGGCTCCTACTTCGAGGATCTCGGCAAGACCTACCGCAAGGCAGTGAAGGCGTTCTATGACGCCGGCTGCCGCTACTTGCAGTTCGACGACACCGTGTGGTCCTACCTCTGCTCGAAGGAGGAGATGGAGAAGTTTCGCGCCCGCGGCGAGGACGCCGATAACATCGCCGAGATTTACGCGCGCACCATCAACTACGCGATTGCCGAGCGGCCGGACGACATGACGATCACGACTCACGTCTGCCGTGGCAATTTCCGTTCGACCTGGATCGCCTCGGGCGGCTACGAGCCGGTTGCAGAAATCATGCTCGGCGGCACCAATTACGACGGCTATTTCCTCGAATACGACACCGATCGCGCCGGCGGCCTCGAGCCGCTGCGCTTCCTGCCGAAGGGCAACAAGATCGCGGTGGTCGGACTCGTCACCTCGAAGAGCGGCACGCTCGAGAAGAAGGACGACATCAAGCGGCGGCTCGACGAAGCCTCAAAATTCGCACCGCTCGAGCAACTCGCACTGTCGCCGCAATGCGGCTTCGCCTCGACCGAAGAGGGCAATATCCTGACCGAGGACGAGCAGTGGAAGAAGCTGGAGTTTATCGTCCAGATCGCCAACGAGGTGTGGGGCGACAACTAGAGTTTGTAGCCGGATGGCGCGCCGCGGCTGCTCCGGATTACATCCGACCTCGACGCGCAATCCGGGAAGCCTCGAGAGGCCGCTCCCGGATTTCGCGTCTTGGCACTTCGACAGACCGATAAGCCCTGGCGCTCCATCCGGGTTATGGCGCAGGCGTCGACACCCACAAACCTCGCCTTGAAACGTGAGCCGGTCACATGCGATACAACTTTGGAGCGCAATAGCGGATAGTCCAGCCCAATAGCGCCCGACAGCCGAGGAGCGCGGGCACCCAAAAATGCAGAGGCCGAAATGCCAGCTCACCCCCTGATCCCGCGCCGCAAACTGTTCGACAATCCGACCTTCTTCGGAGTGAAACTGTCGCCTGATGGCCGGCACGTCTCGTGGCTCGCCCCGGTCGACGGTGTTCTGAACGTCTGCGTCGCGCCGATCGACAATGTAGCAGCGGGGCAGCCGGTCACTCGTACCAAGGGGCGGCCGATCAACTGGCAGGACTGGAGTCCGGACGGTCGCTACATCATGTTTCTCAACGATGAGAACGGTGACGAAAATCTCCATCTGTTCGTCGTTGACCCGCGCAATTTGGAATTGCGCGACCTCACTCCGTGTCCAAATATTCGCGCGATCCCGAACCGGTGGTCGCGCCTTGTGCCTGATAAAATCGCAGTCAACCTCAATGACCGTGATGTACGCTGGCACGATGTTTATGAGCTCGACCTGGCCACAGGCGAACGCTCTCTCATCTGGGAAAATCGACAGGAATTCGGTGGCGTCGGGCTCGACTGGCAGCTAAGGCCACGGCATGCGCACAGCAATGGTTCGGATGGCGGCTCGCGGCTCTGGCGTCTCGATGGGCAGAATGTGACGCATTGGCGTGATGTCCCGTACGACGCAATGATGACCACCCGCCTATTGGGGTTCGATGCCGCTGGCCGACATCTCGACATGCTCTCGTCTCTTCAACACGACAAGACGGTGCTGCTGCAAATCGATTGGTCGACCGGCGAAGAATGTGTGTTGTTCGAAAGCGAACGCGCCGACATCACCGACGCGATCGACAATGTGACAACGTTCGAACCAGAGGCCGTCTGCATCGATCCCGGACGCCGCGAGTGGCACGCGTTGACGCCCGCTGGCGATGCCGAGCTTGCGTTGATCCAGGCGCAGTTGCCGGATCATGACTTCACGGTGCAAAGCCAGACCGACGACGGCCGCCGCTGGATCGTCGCGAGCTACAGCGCGCAACAACCCGCGACCTATCATCTGCTCGATCGCGATCGCCAGACTTTGACCGAATTGTTCAGCGCGCGGCCGGAGCTGAAGCCATATCGGCTGGCGCCGATGCATGTGGTCGAGGGCAAGTCACGCGATGGCTTGCGGCTCGTCTCCTATTTGACACTGCCCGCCGACATCACATCCGATCGCCCGCCGCAACCGCTGCCAATGGTCCTTGTGGTGCACGGTGGTCCATGGGCACGCGATGGCTTCGGCTATCGCGGTGACCATCAATGGCTCGCCGACCGCGGTTACGCCGTGCTTTCGGTCAACTATCGCGGCTCGACCGGCTTCGGCAAAGCCTTCGTCGCGGCAAGCGAGAAGGAGCATGCCCGCAAGATCCATGACGACCTGATCGACATGGTGGAGTGGGCGATCGGCGCAGGAATCGCGCAGAAGGACAAGATAGCGATCTTCGGCGCGTCTTACGGTGGCTACGCGTCGTTCGTCGGCGCGACCTTCACGCCGGATGTATTCTGCTGTGCGGTCCCGGTGGTCGGCATTTCCAATCTGCAAACGCTGATGGAATCCCTGCCGCCGTATTGGGCGGGCTTCGCCGAGTTTATGTACCGCAGCTACGGCGATCCTCGAACCGAGGAGGGCCGGGCGCTCAACGCCGAGCGCTCGCCCATCCACAAGGTCGCAAATATCAAGCGCCCGATGCTGATCTTCCACGGCGCCAATGACGTTCGCTGCAAGGTGGCGGAGAGCGACACCATCGTCGCCGCTATGCAATCAAGGAACATCCCGGTGACCTATGTCGTCTACCCCGACGAGGGTCACGGCTTTGCCAGACCGCCGAACCGGCTCTCCTACGTCGCCATAACTGAAGCGTTTCTGGCGCGGCATCTGGGCGGCGCTTGCGAACCCGTTGGCCGTGATCTGGAGGGCTCGAGCCACCAAATTCGTGCCGGGGCAGATGCCTTCGCGGACCTAGGCATCGTTTCTCATTGAATGATAGTCATCATTCAATGGAACCGGAAAATTGCTTCCGAAAGATCCCCCAAAATTATTGAAATAAACTCGATTTGTGAGGGGCTTGCGCGGCGCCGGTGGGCGCTCGCTTAAGCCGGCTTACCAGGCCGGCCGACGCTCTCATAGATGAAGCCGTGCTCGGCCATGCCGTCCGGACGGTAGACGTTGCGCAGGTCGACGATGACGGGCGTCGCCATCTCACGCTTCAGGCGGTCCAGATCGAGCGCGCGGAATTGGGTCCACTCGGTGACGATGACGACCGCGTCGGCGCCGCGCGCGCATGCATAGGCGTCGGCGGCATATTCGATATCCGGCAGTTCGGTGCGGGCCTGCTGCATGCCGGCGGGATCGTAGGCGCGCACATTGGCGCCGAGGTCCTTCAACGCCGTGATCAGCGGAATCGACGGCGCTTCGCGCATGTCGTCGGTGTCGGGTTTGAAGGTCAGGCCGAGCACCGCGATGGTCTTGCCGCGCAGCTCGCTGCCGACCGCCTTGACCACCTTGCGCGCCATCGCGCGCTTGCGATTCTCGTTGACCGCCATTACCGCTTCGACGACGCGCAGCGGCACGTCGTGGTCCTGCGCTGTCTTGACGAGCGCGCGGGTGTCCTTCGGGAAGCAGGAACCGCCAAAACCCGGCCCGGCATGCAGGAACTTCGAGCCGATGCGATTGTCGGCGCCGATGCCGCGCGCGACCTCCTGGACGTCGGCGCCGACTTTCTCGGCAAGGTCGGCGATCTCGTTGATGAAAGTGATCTTGGTCGCCAGAAACGCGTTCGCCGCGTATTTGATCAGCTCCGCTGTGCGGCGGCTGGTGTACATCAACGGCCCCTGGTTGAGCGACAGCGGGCGGTAGACGTCGGCCAGGACTTTCCGCGCGCGCTCGTCGTCGGTGCCGATCACGATCCGGTCGGGAAACTTGAAGTCGCGGATCGCGGCGCCCTCGCGGAGGAATTCCGGGTTGGAGGCCACGGCGAATTCGGCCTTCGGATTGGCCTCGCGGATCAGCCGTTCGACCTCGTCGCCGGTGCCGACCGGGACCGTCGACTTGGTGACGACGACCGTGAAATCTTTAAGCGCCCTTGCGATCTCCTGCGCCGCGGTGCGCACATAACTCAGATCGGCGTGGCCATCGCCGCGCCGCGACGGTGTGCCGACCGCGATGAACACAGCCTCGGCTTCGCCGACCGGCGTCGTGAGGTCCGTGGTGAAATCGAGCCGGCCGGCAGCCACGTTGGTCTGCACCAGCCGATCGAGGTCGGGCTCGAAGATCTGGAGCTCGCCGCGCTTCAGCGCCTCGATCTTGGCCGTGTCCTTGTCGACGCAGGTCACGTCGTGGCCGAAGTCGGCAAAGCATGCCCCGGACACCAGTCCGACGTAACCCGTACCTATCATCACGATCCGCATGCAAAGTCTCGCCTTCGAGGTCCAATTACGGCTATAAAATGGAGCCGTCTTGCTTGAAGCGGCTTGTTAGCAGACGGAAAAGAGCCCCGCCAGAACAGACCCCGATTACCATTAAGGCAAACGCGAGTCGCATGTTAGGCATGTGACGTCGTTAATTTTGGACCATCGACGCGCAAGAGATTCCATCCTTAACGCGATGAAGAACGACCAGCTGCTGTCGGACATCACGGATTACTGCCGCCGCGAGGGCATGGCGGAATCGACCTTTGGTCGGCGCGCGGTCAACGACGGCAAGCTGGTGCCGCGCTTGCGTGAGGGGCGGCGCATTACCGTGGAAACGCTGGATCGCATTCGTAAGGTGCTCGGCGAACCGACGCGTCGCAGTTCGGTCGAAGCGGCCCTGCCGTTACCGCCGGAACCGCCGCTGGAACGGCGCGATCCGAAAACAAATTTCCGCTTCTTCGAAAACCGGCAGAAATATCTGTTGTTCGTGCACACCTGCAGCGAAAAGCGGGTGATCGCGCAGCGCGTGGCGCTCGAGCTGTCGAGCATTCATCCAAGGCCGCCGGCGGTGCGGGTGTTCGATGCCGGCATGGGCGACGGCACCGTGCTGTCGCGGGTGATGCGGGCGATGCACGCGCGCTTTCCGCACCTGCCGTTCTATGTCGCGGGCAAGGAGATCTCCTACGAGGACGTCCGGCTCACGATCGAGAAGCTGCCGGACCGCTTCCTCGAGCACCCGGCGACCGTCGCGGTACTGACCAACATGTCCTATGCCGAAGCGCCGTGGCTTGCACCGCGCTCGCCCGGTGCCGCCTCGAGTCTGTTGTGGCAGGAGGTGGTGCTGAACGGCCAGTCGACGCAGGACTACGAAGCCCAGATTGCCGAGCTCCGGCCGTTCCTGGAACAGAACTGGCGCGCCACCATCAGTCCGCGCAGCGGTATGCCAGTGTACGAGCGGCCGGTCGTGCTGGTGTTCTACCGCGACGACCACCGCTTCCTGCTTGACCCGATCATTCCGCGGCCGGGCCGCAGTGACGCCAGTTTCGACCTCATCATCGCCTCGCAACCGTACCGGGCCAAATCGTCGGTCAGCTTCCGCGCCCGGCGCATCATCGCGCCCCTGGCGCGGGCCTTGCGGTCGGGCGGCCGGCTGATCGGCATCCATTCCTACGGCCATGACCCCGGTATGGAGATAATTGAGGCGATTTGGCCGGGAGAAAATCCTTTCTCGGTCAGCCGCCATGAGATATTGCAGGCCGTCAAGTACGAGCTGGGTTCGGCCGGCCGTGAACTTAACTTTAATGCCTATGCGGACCACCGCTCGATCTTCAAATACGATATGGAAGCACTGCCCAATGAGGTCACGGGGGTGATCGGGACCTCAACCGCGTTTGCGGCATGGAATGCGGCAGTGTATGTCGCCCAAATCGAGGACAATCGTTTGACCGATGTCACCCAGAGCGGCCGGTACCTCGACGCCACGCGGGATGTCTTGCGGCGGCACAATGGGCTTTGGTTCAACGATGAGTCTTACGTCATCTCGCGCCGGCGCGATTGACGTCCTTAACATCACACAAAACAGGGCCGTCGGGTTCGGCAGCTTGCGAGACAAGAGGAAGGGTTGATGCGCGGGTCTTATCTGTTCACGAGTGAATCGGTTTCGGAGGGGCATCCCGACAAGGTGTGCGATCGCATCTCCGACGAGATCGTCGATCTGTTCTTCCGGGAAGGCCCGAAGGCCGGCATCGACCCCTGGGCAATCCGCGCCGCATGCGAGACGCTCGCGACCACCAACAAGGTCGTGGTCGCCGGCGAGACCCGCGGGCCGAAGACGGTCACCAACGACCACATCGAGCAGGTCATCCGCAACGCCATCAAGGACATCGGTTACGAGCAGGCTGGCTTCCACTGGAAGACCGCCGACATCGAAATCCTGCTGCACCCGCAGTCGGCCGACATCGCGCAGGGCGTCGACGCCCTGCAGCCCGGCACCAACAAGGAAGAGGGCGCCGGCGACCAGGGCATCATGTTCGGCTACGCCTGCAACGAGACGCCCGAATTGATGCCGGCCCCGATCTACTACGCACACAAGATCCTGCGCCTGATCTCGGAAGCTCGTCACTCTGGCAACGAGAAGGTCCTGGGGCCGGACTCCAAGAGCCAGGTCACCGTGCGCTACGAGAACGGCAAGCCGGTCGGCGTCACGCAGATCGTGGTGTCGCACCAGCATCTCATCGAGGATCTGACGTCGCGCCAGGTGCGCGAGGTGGTCGAGCCCTATGTGCGCAAGGCGCTGCCCGAGGGCTGGATCACGCAAGGACACGGTCTGGCACGTCAATCCGACCGGCAAGTTCTTCATCGGCGGTCCCGACGGCGACGCCGGCCTGACCGGCCGCAAGATCATCGTCGACACCTATGGTGGCGCGGCCCCGCACGGCGGCGGCGCGTTCTCCGGCAAGGACCCGACCAAGGTCGACCGCTCCGCGGCCTATGCCGCGCGCTATCTCGCCAAGAACATCGTCGCTGCCGGCCTCGCCGATCGCTGCACGCTGCAGCTCGCTTACGCGATCGGCGTCGCCAAGCCGCTGTCGATCTACATCGACACCCACGGCACCGGTAAGGCGCCTGAGGACAAGCTCGAAAAGGCCGCCGCCGAAGCTTTCGATCTGACCCCGCGCGGCATCCGCAAGCATCTCGATCTCAACAAGCCGATCTACGCCCGAACCTCGGCCTACGGTCACTTCGGCCGTGCGCCGGACAAGGAAGGCGGCTTCTCGTGGGAGAAGACCGATCTCGGCGAAGCGCTGAAGCGGGCGCTGTAAGCGGGACCAATTGTTGGCTTAAGGGCCGGGCAATGTGCGTGTTTCGCCATTGCCCGGCCGTTGTGTTCTTGGGACGTCATGTCCCAAGGCGACTATCGGTCACAGGTGTGGGCAAGACGGGACTGGACAGAAGCCCACCAAGCCTGATTTGACCCGTTTCAATCAAGACCATTCCCAGGAAAGGCCCCATGACCAAGCCAGGCTTTAGCGACTACATCGTCAAGGACATCGGCCTTGCCGAGTTCGGCCGCAAGGAAATCAACATTGCCGAGACCGAGATGCCCGGCCTGATGGCGACGCGGGCCGAGTTCGGACCGAAGCAGCCGCTCAAAGGCGCGCGCATTGCCGGCTCCCTGCACATGACGATCCAGACCGCGGTGTTGATCGAGACGCTGGCTGCGCTCGGTGCCGACATCCGCTGGGTCTCGTGCAATATCTATTCGACCCAGGACCATGCCGCCGCGGCCGTTGCCGCCGCCGGCACCCCGGTGTTCGCGGTCAAGGGCGAGACGCTGAACGAGTACTGGGACTACACCCGAAAATTGTTCGAGTGGTCCGACGGCGGCACCCCGAACATGATCCTCGATGACGGCGGCGACGCCACGCTGTTCGTGCATCTCGGCGTGCGCGCCGAGGGCGGCGACACTGCCTTCCTCGACAAGGCCGGTTCGGAAGAAGAGGAGGTGCTGTTCGCGCTCTTGAAGAAGACGCTCGCTGAGAAGCCGAAGGGCTGGTTCGGCACCATCGCCAAGGCGATCAAGGGCGTCTCGGAAGAGACCACCACCGGTGTGCATCGTCTCTATGAGATGCAGAAGAAAGGCACGCTGCTGTTCCCGGCGATCAACGTCAACGACAGCGTCACCAAGTCGAAGTTCGACAACCTCTACGGTTGCCGCGAGTCGCTGGTCGACGGCATCCGCCGCGGCACCGACGTGATGATGGCCGGCAAGATCGCGATGGTCGCGGGCTTCGGCGATGTCGGCAAAGGCTCGGCAGCGTCACTGCGCCAGGCCGGCTGCCGCGTCATGGTCTCCGAGGTCGATCCGATCTGCGCGCTGCAGGCGGCGATGGAAGGCTACGAGGTCGTCACCATGGAAGAAGCAGCTCCGCGCGCCGACATCTTCGTCACCGCGACCGGCAACAAGGACGTCATCACCATCGATCACATGCGCGCGATGAAGCATCGCGCCATCGTCTGCAACATCGGCCACTTCGACAACGAGATCCAGGTCGCGCACCTGAAGAACCTGAAGTGGCACAACGTCAAGCCGCAGGTCGACGAGATCGAATTCGCCGACGGCAAGCGCATGATCCTGTTGTCGGAGGGGCGGCTGGTGAATCTCGGCAACGCCATGGGCCATCCGAGCTTCGTGATGTCGGCCTCGTTCACCAACCAGACGCTGGCGCAGATCGAGCTCTACACCAATCCCGGCAGGTACAAGAAAGAGGTCTATACGCTGCCGAAGCAGCTCGACGAGAAGGTCGCCCGGCTGCACCTCGAGAAGATCGGCGTGAAGCTGACAAAACTCCGCCCCGACCAGGCCGAATACATCGGCGTTTCCGAGCAGGGGCCGTACAAGAGCGATCACTACCGCTACTGAGATTTTTGTCCGGTGTTACGGCAAGGGGCCTTCGTTCGAAGGCCCCTTGTTTGTTTTCGCGGCTATTTCTGGATGCCGCAGGTATTGGTGTTCTTGCAGGAACTGCCGAGCCCGCTGTCGATCTGGCAGGGGTTGCAGAATTTCGGGCGGCTACCGGTCGCCGTCACGCAGTGGGGCGTTCCGACCTTGCAATTGGCCGAAGCGGTGTCCACGGCGAATGAGACAGCCGTCAATGCGAGCAGGATAATTGAGAGGGCCTTGGTCATTGTTGTCTCCCTTGAGATGCGGTCCTTCGGATGAAGGGTGACACTGCCGTACAATGACGAGGCGGGTTCCTCAGTGCTTGCGGTCACGCTAAGCGCAATCCGGTCAGCCGACCACGTTGGGCCCGGTTGCTGCCCCTGAGCGTTCTGCGGAAGGTTTCGGCGAAGGCGCTGGAGGTGGCCGGAAATCGCGTTGCTCTGCCGAACCGGCCAAATGCGAGTTGCAAAACCTGGGGCCCCTGCCATTTAGGGAACCGGAACCAGCATCATGTGCAAACAGGGGGACCATGCCCGACAGCGGGCAAGGCTCTAACGATGGCGGCAGAGCATTTTGACGTGCTGATCGTGGGCGCCGGCCTGTCCGGCATCGGCGCGGGCTATCACCTGCAAAAAAAATCCCCGGGCAAATCCTACACGATCCTGGAAGGCCGCGACTGTATTGGCGGCACCTGGGACCTGTTCCGCTATCCCGGCATCCGCTCCGACAGCGACATGTTTACGCTCGGTTATTCGTTCAAGCCGTGGACCGAGCCGAAGGCGATTGCCGATGGCCCGCTGATCCTGAACTATGTGCGGCAGACCGCGGTGGAGAACGGCATCGACAGGAAGATCCGCTTCAACCACGGCGTGGTGAAGGCGTCGTGGTCGTCTGCGGACGCAACGTGGACGGTCGAAGCCGAGCGTGGCCCGACGAAGGAGCTCGTGAGCTTCACCTGCAATTTCCTGTTCATGTGCTCGGGCTACTACAAGTACGAGAACGGCTACCTGCCGGAGTTCAAGGGCTACGACACCTTCAAGGGCCAGATCGTTCATCCGCAGAAGTGGCCCGAGAAGCTCGACTATGCGGGCAAGCGCGTCGTCGTGATCGGCTCGGGCGCCACCGCCGTGACGCTGGTGCCGGAGATGGCGAAGACCGCAGCCCATGTGACCATGCTGCAGCGCTCGCCGACCTACGTGGTGTCGCGCCCGGCGCAGGACGCCGCCGCCAACAAACTGCGCGAACGGTTCGGACCGGGGCTCGCCTATCATGCGATCCGCTGGCGCAATGTGCTGTTCGGCATGTACTTCTTCCGGATGTGTCGCCGCGCGCCGGAGAAGGCAAAGAACCTGATCCTGTCGGGCGTGCGCGCCGCGCTCGGCCCCGACTACGACGTGAGCACGCATTTCACGCCGCGCTACAATCCGTGGCAGCAGCGGCTGTGCCTGATACCGGACGGCGATCTCTTCAAGTCGATCAAGGAGGGCCGCGCCTCGGTCGTCACCAACACCATCGACAGCTTCACCGAGAAGGGCATCCGGCTCGTCGACGGCACCGAGCTTGAAGCCGACATCATCGTCACGGCGACGGGTCTTGTGCTGCAGGTGCTGGGCGGCATGCAGGTTGCAGTCGATGGCACCGCGGTCGATTTCGCCCGCCTGCTGAACTACAAGGGCATGATGTATTCGAACGTGCCAAATCTGGCGTCGGCGTTCGGCTACACCAATGCGTCCTGGACGCTGAAGTGCGACCTGACCTGCGAATATGTCTGCCGCCTGCTCAACTACATGGACAAGAACGGCTACGCGTCGTGCACGCCGCGCAACACCGATCCGTCCGTCATGGAGGAGCCGTGGCTCGATTTCACCTCGGGCTACGTGCAGCGCGCGATTGCCAACATGCCGAAGCAAGGCTCGAAGCGGCCGTGGAAGCTCTATCAGAACTACGCGCTCGACATCGTGACGTTGCGCTACGGCCGCGTCGACGACGGCGTCATGGAGTTTGGCAAGGCGCCGGGAGCGACCACGTCAGCGCCGAAGAAAATCGCGGCCTGAAAAGAGCGCGGCCAATTCCAACATCGTCATTGCGAGCGCAAGCGAAGCAATCCAGGGCGACACGGCAAGACCTGGATTGCTTCGGCGCTACGCGCCTCGCAATGACGTGAATATTTCACGCGCGTTGCAGCTCCATTTCAGCACTGTTTCGTCGCGCCGCTCCTGCGCAATTCGTTCCGTGACGGTGATCACATCCTCGTGGTTTTAAATGAACCACTCTGCCGCCTGCTCGATCCAACCGTATATCGACCATGGAACCGGCAGAGTTGAGCTGACGTTGTCGCTTCGAGGAACTGGGGATGGAGGAGACCATGCTGTTATTCTTCTACATGCCGTTGATTATCGCGAGCGCGATGTTGAAGCCGCCCGTCGAGCGCAAGCCGGTCAAGACTGAGGAGGACTGACATGCGCGTGTTTTCAAAATCCGAGCGTTATCGCCGCCTCGCGCTGCGCGAGACCAACAAGGCCATCATCGGCCTGTTCCACCGGCTCGCCGACGAAGCCGAGCGCCGTGAGCGCGCCAGGATGCAGCGCCGGCAGGGGCCGGCGACCATCGTGTCATTGGCGCTGTGGCTCGCCCAGCGTCAAAACGCCGTGAGCTTTGCGGCTCAGTAGTCTCGGCTGCCTCGATAAGTACGGCGATCTGCCGATCCGCGGCGAATCGAATTCAAGAAGCGTTCGCGCGCGACAACTTCGCGCTGGCCGCGGGAATAGCCTCCGCCTACACTTGTTCAAGCGTTTGAACGCTCCGCCTGATCGGAGCGATCATGCGCAATCAAGAACAAGGAGGCGACGATGGCCGTCTATCCTTTGCATGTGAACAGCCGCGAACTGTCCGTTCAATCCGACGATCCCGACAAGCCGCTGCTCTATGTGCTCCGTGACCTCGGGCTCGGCGGAACCAGGTTCGGCTGCGGCCTTGGCCAGTGCGGCGCCTGCACAGTGCTGGTCGACGGCCAGTCGGTCCGCTCCTGTCTGACCGCTATTTCCGATGCGAAGGGCAAGGCGGTGACCACCATTGAGGGGCTGGGCACACCCGACAAGCCATCGGTGCTGCAGGCCGCCTTCATCGCCGAGAGCGTGCCGCAATGCGGATACTGCACCTCAGGCATGATCATGACCTCGGCCAGCCTGCTCGCGCGAACGCCGAAACCAACCGAAACGCAGGTGCGCGACGAGCTCGACGGCAACCTGTGCCGCTGTGGTTCGCACGACCGCGTCGTGCGCGCCGTGCTCCGCGCCGCATCGCAGGGAGGCTGACATGAACGCCCCCTTCAATGCGTCCGAGGTTTCGCGTCGCGCGCTGCTCAAAGGCGGCGCGCTGACCATTGCATTCGCGATGTCAGGCACGACTGCGGCGCTGCTCGATGGCGCAGCCGCACAAGGCGCGCCCGTCCGTAACCTCGATCCGAACAGCGTCGATGCGTTCTTCAGCATCGGCGTGGACGGCCGCATCACGCTTTACTGCGGCAAGGTCGATCTCGGCACCGGCCTGCGCGCTGCGATCCCCCAGATGGCGGCCGAAGAGCTTGGCGTTGATCCCGATCAGATCGACCTTGTCACCGGCGACACCGCATTGACGCCGGATCAGGGTGCAACCGCGGGCTCGACCGGTATCGCGCGCGGCGGCGTGCAAATCCGCCGCGCGGCTGCCACCGCGCGTCAGGCGCTGCTTGGCCTCGCTGCCAAGAGATTCAACATCGCTCCCTCCGATCTGGAGATCGAGCGCGGCAGCGTCCGCCCGAACGGCGGCGTTGGCGCGAGCTTTGCCGAGCTGCTGGCCGGACAAGAGCTTGACCTCAAGATCGATCCCAAGGCGCCGCTAAAGGATCCGGCGGCCTATCGGCTGGTTGGCAAACCGCTGCCGCGACCCGATGTCCCCGCGAAATGCACCGGCACGTTCCCCTACGTCCACAACTTCACACTGCCGGGCATGCTGCATGGCCGGACCGTCCGGCCACCGGCGATCGGCGCCACCCTGGTGTCCGTCGACGAGTCCGGACTGAAGGATTTGAAGGGTGTCCGGGTCGTGCGCATAAAAGATTTTCTCGGCGTCGTCGCCGGGGACGAATGGACCTGCATCCGCGCACAGCGCGCGCTGAAAGCGCAGTGGAGCGAGTGGAGCGGACTTCCGGAGCAAGGGCATCTCGCCGACGTGGTCCGGGACATGGAGATTTCGCACGTCGAAGCACTGCCGCCGAAGGCGGCGGCGGTCGCCGCCGCTGCGGGCGCGAAATCGTTGAAGGCGACGTACTTCTGGCCGATGCAGAGCCACGCGTCGCTCGGGCCGTCCTGCGCGGTCGCCGACGTCCGTGACGGCGAGGCGACGGTGTGGACCGCGTCGCAGGCGACGCATCGCTTCGCCGAGGTGTTCGCAAGAATGCTCGGCATACCGCAGGGCAAGGTGCGCATGATCTACATGGACGGCGCCGGATGCTACGGCATGAACGGCCATGACGACGCCGCGGCTGATGCCGCGCTGCTGTCGCGCGCGGTCGGCAAGCCGGTGCGCGTGCAGTGGATGCGCGAGGACGAGCACGGCTGGGACCCGAAGGGTCCGCCGCAGCTTCTGGACCTCTCCGGCACGGTCAATCCTGACGGCAAGATCGTCGAGTGGCGCGTCGACATGTGGGTGCCGGAGGCGACCCGCGGACTGCCGAACGTGCCGCTGCTGGCGCCGGTCGCCGCCGGCATTGCGCAGACGCCCGGCCTGTCGACCGGCCTGCTGACACAGAACGCCGAGACCAGCTACGACGCGCCGGGAGCTGTCACCATTCACTGGCTGAAGGAGGCCCCTTTGCGGCCCTCGAACATCCGCGCGCCGGGCAAGGTTGCCAACAGCCTCGCGGTCGAGGGCTTTGTCGACGAGCTGGCGGCGGCGGCAGGACTTGATGCCCTCGACATGCGCTTGCGCAGTCTGTCCGATCCGCGCGGCGTTGAAGTGCTGAAGCGGACTGCTGCAATGATGAATTGGCAGGCGCGGCCGTCACCGGCGCCGGCCGCTCGCGGCACAGTCGCGCGTGGCCGCGGCATCGCTTACGTCCACTACAAGCAACAGGAAAACTATGTCGCAATGGGCATGGAGGTCGCCGTCGATCGCACGAGCGGCAAGGTCACCGTCGAGCGCGTGGTCTGCGCCCATGACTGCGGCCAGATGATCAACCCCGATGGCGTCAAGGCACAGGTCGAAGGCTGCATCATCCAGACGCTGAGCCGTGCGCTCTATGAAGAGGTGAAGTTCGACAAGTCGTGTGTCACCTCGACCGACTGGCTGAGCTATCCGATCATGCGCTTCAAGGACGTGCCGAAGCTCGAGATCGCGCTGATCGACCGGCCGACCGAGCAGCCGCTTGGTGCGGGTGAGGCGGCTTCGGCACCGGTCGCCGCGGCATTGGCCAACGCGATCTTTGATGCGACCGGTGCGCGGGTCCGCACCGCGCCGTTCACTCCGGAGCGGGTGAAGGCCGCGCTGAGCAGCCGGCAAAGCTGACGGCGCAGGTCCCGCGACGAGTGCATTACCGATTGTGACCGGACGGGGCGCCGTCATCACACGGCGGCCGTGGCATTGTGTCCGAATTACATGCCGCAAGCTGCGCGGCAGCTAAATTCAATGTAACTTGACCCCGACATCGAAATGGACTGATTGCGTCAGACGAATTTTTCGGGTGCCGGGGCTGAAGGTGAATATTGTTGTTCGATTGCTGGCGGTCGGGCTCGGCCTCGCGCTATGCGGCTGTTCGATCACCGATAGCATCTTCCCGGACCCGGAGCCGGTTCACGCGGATTTCGAGGACACCATCGCCCAGATCAGGAAAATCTATCCGGACCTGAAACTGCCGGGCAATCCGGAGATATCCGACGTGCATCGCAATCGCTCGGCGTCGCTCGGCGACTGGGTCTTGTGCCTGCGCAACGATGTGCTGGACAAGCGCCAGTACTATACGATGTTGTTCCACAACAAGAAGATCGCCGACTACCGGCTCTCGGTGCTCAGCGACGGCTGCGAGGCAGAAGCTTTTGCGCCGCTGCCGCAGCACTGACGACTTGCTTTGGCGTGTTGTCTCGCGCGGGTGAAGTTGCGATAGTCGTCGGGTCATGAGCACATCATCCCGCGACAATCTCGAGCGCGCGCTGGCGAAGATCGCCGATCCGAACGGCGAGGGCGCGCGCGCCTGTCTCACCGTCTATGCCGACGCGGCGCGCGCCGCCGCCGATCAATCCGATGCCCGACGCGGGGCGGGCGCGACGCTTGGTCCCCTCGATGGCGTCGTCGTCACGATCAAGGATCTGTTCGATATCGCGGGTGAGGTGACGCGCGCCGGCTCAAAAGTGCTTGCGAAACGCGGCAAGCCGGCGGCGTCGGATGCGCCTGTTGTAAAGCGTTTGCGCGACGCCGGCGCGGTGATCGTCGCCAAGACCAACATGACCGAGTTCGCCTATTCCGGCGTCGGCGCCAATCCGCACTTCGGCACGCCGGGCAATCCGGCCGACCGCCGGCGGATTCCCGGCGGCTCGTCGTCCGGCGCCGCGGTCGCCGCGGCCGACGGCATGTGCCGCATCTCGATCGGCACCGATACCGGCGGCTCGACGCGGATTCCGGCCGCGGTTTGCGGCATCGTCGGCTTCAAGCCGACCGCGAAGCGTATCCCGACCACCGGGGCTTTCCCGTTGTCGTTTTCGCTCGACTCGATCGGCCCGCTCGCGACCAGCGTCGCCGATTGCGCGCTTGCCGACGCCGTGATGGCCGGCATTGCGCCGGAGCCGTTGGTATCGACATCGCTGTCCGGTGCCCGGCTCGGGCTCGTGAAAGGCCTCGTGCTGGAGAACGTCGACAATACGGTCGGTGCCGCCTTCGAGAAGGCAGTGGCGAAGCTCGGCGCGGCAAAGCGATCAGACGTCACGCTGGCGCCGCTGACGATGTTGGCCGACGTCAACGCAAAAGGCGGCATCGCGCCGCCGGAGGCGCACGCCATCCACCGCGACCTGCTGGCAGCCGATGCGGCAGGTCTCGACCCCAACGTCCGCCTGAGATTGCAGCGCGCCGCGAACATCAGCGCGGCGGATTACATCCTCAACATGCGTTCGCGTATTGCGGCGATTGCGGCGATGGACCGCGTGTTCGACGCGTTCGACGCGCTGGTGCTGCCGACCGCGCCGATCGTTGCGCCGACCATGAGCGAAGTGGCCGACCCCGACGACTTCGCACGGCGTAACATGCTCTTGCTGCGCAATACCGCGATCGCCAACTTCTTCGATCTGTGCGCGATCTCGTTGCCGATCCGGCTCGGCAACTCGTTGCCGTGCGGGCTGATGCTGTTCGGCCGCCACGGCAGCGACCGCAAGCTGTTCCAGCTTGCAGCGGCGGTCGAACAGGCGATCGCTGCCTAGACCAGCGACACCTTCAACGTCCCAACCCCATCAACACCGCACTCGATCCTGTCACCGGGGCTCAGCGCGGCGACGCCGGCCGGCGTTCCGGTCATGATCAGGTCGCCGGCGCCAAGCGTGACCTGCTGCGACAGCTTTGAGATGATCTCGGCCGTGTTCCAGATCATTTGCGCGAGGTCGCCGTCCTGCCTCACCGTGCCGTTGACGCTGAGCCAGATCCGCGCCTTTGCCGGATGGCCGATCTCGGCGGCGGCCTTGAGCGCGCTGCACGGCGCCGACTGGTCGAACGATTTGCCGATCTCCCACGGCTGTTCCTTCTTGCGCGCCGCGGTCTGCAGGTCGCGGCGCGTCAGGTCGACGCCGACGCCGTAGCCGTAGACGTGGTCGAGCGCCTTCTCGGGGGCGATGTTGGCGCCGCCGCTCTTCAGCGCCACGATGAATTCGACCTCGTGCTGGAAATCCTTGGTCAGCGGCGGAAACGGGATCTTTGCACCGTCCCCCACCACCATGTCGGCATGCTTGGCGAAGAAGAACGGCGGCTGCCGCTCGTCATTGCCGAGCTCGCGGATGTGATCGAGATAGTTGCGCCCGACGCACCAGACCCGGCGTACTGGAAACGATTTGCCGGTGCCGGCGACGGGGATCGCGGTTTGCGGCGGGGCGGGGATCACGAAGTCGCTCTTGGCTCATTGGAAGCTCGCAGGGTTGGAGGCGGGAAATCTTTACGCGGACGAGGCCACCAGCGCCAGCGGCTCCACGTCGCGATGCTGTAGACGAAAGAACGACGCGTAGCGGCCGCCACGGCGCAGCAGCTCGTCGTGGCGGCCGGTCTCGACCACCTGTCCGGCCTCGATGACGTTGATGGCGTCGGCGTGGGTGATGGTCGACAGCCGGTGCGCAATGACGAGCGTGGTGCGGCCCTGGCAGAGGTGCTCGATCGCCTCCTGCACCTGCTTCTCCAATTCGGAGTCGAGCGCGGCGGTGGCTTCGTCCAGCAGGATGATCGGCGCGTTCTTGATCAGCGCGCGGGCGATCGCGACGCGCTGGCGCTGGCCGCCGGACAACTGCGCGCCGTGCTCGCCGACCGGGGTCTCGTAGCCGAGCGGGAAGGCCATGATGAAATCGTGCGCGCAGGCGGCGTTCGCCGCCGCGATGATCTGGTCGTCGCTGGCGTCTGGCCGGCCGAACGCGATGTTCTCGCGGATGGTGCCTCGGAACAGGAAGACATCCTGCCCGACGTAGCCGATCGCCTGACGCAGCGAGCGGCGCGACACATCGGCGACGTTCTGGTGGTCGATCAGGAGTGCGCCGCTGTCGACGGTGTAGAGCCGCAGCATCAGGTTGAGCACGGTGGACTTGCCGCCGCCCGACGGCCCGACCAGTGCCGTCACCTTGCCGGGCTCGGCCACCAGGTTCAGCGCGTTCAGCACCGGCTCGCCCGGGCGATAGGAGAACATCACGTCGCGGAATTCGATGCGGCTTGGGCCGACCTGCAGCTTGGGCTTGTCGGCATCATCGGGCTCGGTTGCCGGGCTGTCGATGATCTCGAACAGCTTTCGCGCACCGACGAGGCCGGCGTTGAGCTCGAGATTGAGACGCGCCAGCCGCTTCGCCGGCTCGTAGGCGAGCAGGAAGGCGGTGAGGAACGAGAAGAACTCGCCGGGTGTCGCGCCGGTGTCGACGACGCGGTAGCCGCTATAGATCAGCGTTCCGGTGACAGCGAGGCCGCCAAGCGTTTCCATCAAAGGGCTGGTGCGATTGGAGACGCGCGCGATCTTGTCGGCGTTGCGGCGCACGACGTCGATGTTGGCGTCGATGCGCGCCTGCATCGCGTCTTCCAGCGTGAACGCCTTGACGGTGCGCAGGCCTTGCAGCGCCTCCTGCATGGTCTCGATGATGTCGGCATTGCCGGTGAACTGGCTGAGCGCGAGGTTGCGAATGCGCCGGACCAGCTTGCGCAGGAAATACAGCGCCGGCGGCGCCAGCACGAGCCCGAACAGCGACATGATCGGGTCCTGCACCACCATGACGATGACGAGGCCGAGCAGCGTCAGGAGATCGCGGCCGAACGCGGTGATCACCAGGTTCAGTACCTGCGTCACCGAACTTGCGCCCGTCGTGAGCCGCGCGAGGAATTCGGATGAATGCCGGTCGGCGAAGAAGCCGATACTCTCGTGCATCAGCTTGGTAAACAGCCGCCGCTGGTTGGCGGCGAGGATCGCATTGCCGATCCGCTGCAGGATCACG
Organism: uncultured Alphaproteobacteria bacterium; assembly: GCA_963763485.1. Taxonomy (GTDB): domain Bacteria; phylum Pseudomonadota; class Alphaproteobacteria; order Rhizobiales; family Xanthobacteraceae; genus CAWCKS01. The sequence continues at coordinate 72,395 of CAVXOW010000009.1, forward strand.
GCCTGGCCGTACGTGGCGAGGCCCTTGATCGCAAACAGCACGAACGACAGCACCGACAGCAGCACGATCGCCTGAAAATTCTTGCTGACGTAGGCGGCGTTGATGACTTTGCCGATCAGGTAGGCCGACGCCGAGGTTGCCGCCGCGGAGATCGCCATCAGGATGAAAGCGTTGACGTAGCGCCGCCAGTGCTTGATGCCTTCTTCGGCGAGCAGCCTTCGGATCATCGCCGCAGCGCCATAGTTGGGCGCGGCCGGGGCGGCCGAGGCTGTCGTCAAGTCGTTAGCGGAATTAGCCATTCGCCATCCGGTGCGGGCCGCGGGACCACGCCGCAGCCGGCGCGAGAGACATCGTTCCACGGTATTTAAATACCTAGACCCCGGAACGTGCTCACGGCGAATTCCTGCCCGGTAAGGGGGAAATATTCAAGTCAAAACAAGGCTTGACGCGGCACCGCTGGTCAGGCCGAAACCGCCGATTTGGGCGTTTGCCGCTGCTGCTCGGCGAGCTTCTGTTCCCAGGCCAGGGCGTGGCTTGCGATGGTCTCGAGGTTGTCGAATTGCGGGGTCCACTGCAGCGTCGAGCGGATCCGCGAGGCGTCGGCAATCATCGTCATGATGTCGCCCGGGCGCCGCGGCGCTTCCTCGACCGCGAACTCGCGGCCGGAAACGCGTTGCACAGCCGCGATCACTTCGAGCACCGAATAGCCGTGTCCGTAGCCTGCGTTCAGCGTCGTCGACGCGCCGCCGGCGCGAAGATAATTCAGCGCGGCAAGATGCGCCTGCACGAGATCGGTGACGTGAATCAGGTCGCGGATGCAGGTGCCGTCGGGTGTTGGGTAATCCGCGCCGAACACGTCGAACTTTTGCCGCGCGCCCGTCGCGGCTTCAACGGCGACTTTCAACAGGTGCGGCGCATTCGGCGTGGCGATGCCGCAGCGGCCCTTTGGATCGGCGCCGGCAACGTTGAAGTAGCGCAGCACCACAAATCGCAGGCGGTGTGCGGCCGCAACATCGTGCAGCATGATCTCGGTCATCAGCTTCGAGGTGCCGTAGGGCGACAGCGGCCGCGTCGGCGCATCTTCGCCGACCGGCATGCGCTCGGGATTGCCATAGACCGCGGCCGTCGACGAGAAGATGAACTTGTCGATGTTGCGGCTGACCGCGGCGTTCAACAGGCTGCGCGTGGTCATGGTGTTGTTGCGGTAATAACCGAGCGGATCGCGCACCGAGTCCGGCACGATGATCGAGCCGGCGAAATGGATGATGGAGTCGACGCCCTGGCTGTCGATCACGCCGGTGACGAGGTTTTCGTCGCCGGCATCGCCGATGAACAGCGGCACATCCTGTGGGATGAAATCGGAGAATCCGGTCGAGAGATTGTCGACCACGGCGACACGTTCGCCGGCGTCGACCAGGGCATGCACCATATGGCTGCCGATGTAGCCGGCGCCGCCCGTTACAAGCACGGTCATTGCAAGAGGGATTCCTTGGTTGCCCGGTCTGCCCCACAGCGGCCGGGATAGATCGGAATTTCGCAGGGAAAGCTGGAATGGACGTTATAAGCGCTTGCAAAGAGCTGCATTGAGATGGCATGCGCGGTCAATTCGGTCGTTATGGTTGAGAGACCGTGAACAGCAGGGCGGGCATCGGGTCGAACACGGCGATGGACAGCATTCTCTTTGTCAAGACCTCCTCGCTTGGCGACGTCGTCCACCACATGCCGGCGGTGACCGACGCGCGGAAGAAATTTCCGGGTGCACGGCTGAGTTGGGTGGTGGAGGAGTTTTTCGAGCCGCTCGCGAGACTGCATCCCGCCATCGATGCCGTGATCCCGGTCGCGACCCGGCGTTGGCGGTCGCGGCCGCTGGCGCCGGCCACCTGGGGCGACGTCGCCGAGACCATGCATCGGCTGCGCGAGGAAAAGTTCGACCGCATCATCGATACGCAAGGTTTGATCCGCTCGGCGCTGATCGCGCGACGCGCCGTCGGTGAACACCACGGCTACGACGCCGCAAGCATCAAGGAGCCGCTGGCGTCGCGCTTCTATGACGTCAAGCACAAGGTCGCGCGTGATCTGCACGCGGTGACGCGCAATCGCGCGTTGACGGCGGCGGCGCTGGGCTATCAGCCCGATGAGGCGATCGACTACGGACTGATGCGACCGGCGGCGTCGGGCGGCGCGCGCCAGGCCCTGTTGCTGCACGGGACGTCGCGGCCATCGAAGGAATGGAGCGAGAGCCACTGGACCGATCTCGGCCGCTGGCTGGGCCGCGAGGGTTTTGAGATTGCGCTGTTGTGGGGCAGTGACGACGAGCGTCGGCGCGCCGAGCGACTCGCGAATGCGATCCCGGAAGCGCGCGTGCTCGATCGCGCGCCGCTCGACGTCGTCGCCTCGCACATCGCGAACGCTTCGCTGGTGGTCGGCGGCGACACTGGCCTGTTGCATCTTGCCGCCGCTTACCGCGTGCCGCTGGTCGCGGTGTTCACAGGTTCCGAGCCGGCGTTGACCGGGCCGGTCGGCAGTGGGCCGCTGCGTGTGCTCGGTGGCGCCGGCGCGCGGCCTGAGGTGAACGAAGTCATTGCTGCCGCCGAGGCGGTGCTCGGCCAGTAGCGTCCAGCACTCAGCGCCAGGCGTGGCGCTCGTCGGCGAGGATACCGTCGATGAATTCGGCGAGGTCGCCGCCCGCAAACGTGTAGCCGATGATCCCGGCTGCTTCCGCGGCGCGGATGTCGTCCTCACTGTCCCCAATCAGAAAGCTCTGTTCGCGCATGATCCAGTGATGCTTCATCAGGTCGAGGATCATGCCGGGCTTTGGCTTGCGCCAGTCGCTGTCGCGCCGGTAGGCCGGCACGGTGGCGTCGACGTGATAGGGGCAATAGCGAATGTCGTCGATGCGCGCGCCTTGCGCGGCGAGCTCGTGCGTCATCCAGACGTGCAGGCTCTTGACGTCATCCTCAGTGAACAATCCACGCGCCACGCCCGACTGGTTCGAGACCACGAACACCAGAAAGCCGGCGTCATTGAGCTTGCGAATCGCGGTTGCGACGCCCGGCATCCAGCGAAAGCGTTCCCGCGTGCCGATGTAGCCTTCGTCGTTGTAGTTGATGACACCATCGCGATCGAGGAACGCTGCGGGTTGCAAGCCGATCATGCGTTCTGCGCTCCCGTCCTTTCGGCGGAGGCGAGCGTCTTGCTCATGGTCTCATCCGCAATGGTGAGCACGTCCGACACGGCGATGTCACGCATGCAGCGATGATGCTGCATCCGGCACTCCGGCTTGTGGCAGGGCCGGCACGGCACGTCGGTTTTGGTCTCGACGGCCGCTTCGATCGGGTTCAGCGGCGCCCAATGGTAGGGCGAGGTCGGCCCGAAAATACCGATCGATTTCGTGCCGATCGCGGCTGCGACGTGCAGCAGTCCGGAATCGTTTGAGATGCACAGCTCGCACGAGGCAAGCGCCAGAATTGCGTTGCGCAGATCGTTGCTGGTGAGGTCGTGCACGTGCGGCCCGCCGATCGCCGCAATCTCGGCGGCCAGCGGGGTTTCGCCGGGCCCGCCCAGCACCCACACGTCGAGCCCGCGCTCGGTCAGCGCGCGCGCCGCTTCGCCAAAATAGCTCCAGCGTTTTGAGGGGCCGACGGCGCCGGGCGCGAGCGCGACGGCGCGGCCGTCACTCAGCCCCTTGCCGCGCCGCCAGGCGGCAGCGTCAGCCGGATTGACACGAAGCTCCGGCAGCGGCCACGCCGCGGGCAACGAACTGCCCGCCGGCAGCGCCAGCGCAGCGCAACGGTCGACCATGCGGGGCAGGGCCTTTTCGCCCCAGCGCCAGTCGTTCAACAGGCCGAAGCGAGCCTCGCCGACGAAGCCGGTGCGCGTCGCGATGCCGGCGAGCGCCGGGGCCAGCGCCGACTTCCAGGTTCGCGGCATGATCAGGGCGTCGCCGTAGCCTTCACGGCGCAGCAGCGCTGCAAGCTCGTGCTGATGGCGCATCGCAATGCGGCTGCGCGGCAGGTCGTAGACGATGCCCTTGCGCACGCCTGGCATGTAATCGACGAGAGGTGCGCAGAGGCTTGAGGTCAGCACGTCGATCGGCCGGTCCGGCCAGCGCTCTTTGAGCACGCGGACCACGGTGTGGCAGCGGACGAAATCGCCGATCCAGACATAGGGCACCAGCAGGATCGGGCTGGTGGCCCCGTCCGTGGTGTTCCGGCTATGTTCCGTTCCTGAGTCCATTTGCGCCCGCAGGGCCGGTTAGACCCTTCGCGGCCGCGCGTCCAGCGCCCGCGGACCAAGACCGGAACGGGTCAAGGTTTCACCATGTTGGCCCGGCCTCGTTGCCTGTGGGGCCCGGCTAGGGCAATGGAAGGCCTTGGGGAATTTGGACGAGGCTTCATGCTCCTGGTGACCGGCGGCGCCGGCTTTATCGGCTCGAACGTGGTGGCGGCGCTGAACGACGCTGGCCGCGCCGACGTCGCGGTGTGCGACGTGCTCGGCACCGGGTCGAAGTGGCGCAATCTCGCCAAGCGCCAAATCGCGGATTTCATCCCGCCGGCCGAGCTGCAGGCCTGGCTCAGCGGCCGCAAGCTCGATGCCATCATCCATCTCGGCGCGATTTCCGAGACCACGGCGACCGACGGCGACCTCGTGATAGACGCCAATTTCCGCTCATCGCTCCGCCTGCTCGACTGGTGCACGGCGTCTGCGGTGCCGTTGATCTATGCCTCATCGGCGGCGACCTATGGCAATGGCGCGAACGGCTTTGAGGACGACTGGTCGCTCGCAGCTCTGAAGCAGCTGCGGCCGATGAATCTCTATGGCTGGAGCAAGAAGCTTTTCGACCTCCTCGTCGCCGAGCGCGCGACCAGGGGACAAAAACTGCCGCCGCACTGGGCTGGCCTCCGGTTCTTCAACGTGTTCGGACCGAACGAGTACCACAAGGGTCCGATGATGAACGTGCTGGCGAAGCGCTTCGACGATCTGAAGGCAGGCCGGCCGGTGCAGCTGTTCAGGTCGCACCGCGACGGCATCGCCGACGGCGATCAGCGCCGCGATTTCATCTATGTCGACGACGTCACACGGGTGATCATGTGGCTGCTCGCTTCGCCGCAGGTGAGCGGCATCTTCAATGTCGGCACCGGCAAGGCACGCAGCTTTCGCGAGCTGATGCTTGCCGGCTATGCGGCGCTCGGGAAAAAGCCTGATATCGAATATGTCGACATGCCCGATGCAATCCGCGGCAGCTATCAGTATTTCACCGAAGCGAAGACCGAACGGTTGCACGCGGCCGGCTACAATGCCGGATTTACCCCGCTCGAGGAGGCCGTAAAATCCTATGTGTGTGGCTTCCTCGATCGTGCCGACCCCTATCGCTGATCTCGAGATCTTGAAGCGCGAAAATGTTTGATTTCGACGCCCTTGCGAAAGCTATTCCACAGCAGACCGTGCTGTGCATCGGCGATCTCATGCTCGATGAGTTCATCTACGGCGAGGTGTCGCGGATTTCGCCGGAGGCGCCGGCGCCGGTGCTTGCGGTCAATCGCACCGAGACCATGATCGGCGGCGCCGGCAACATGGCGCGCAACATCGCCTCGATCGGCGCAAAATGCCTGTTCGTCGCCACCATCGGCCGCGACGATGCCGCCCATCTGATCGTGACAAAACTGCACAACGAGCCGCGCATCGAGCCGCATCTCGTCGTGGATCCGACCCGGCCGACGACACGCAAGGCGCGCTTCGTTTCCGAACATTTCTCCACGCACCTGCTGCGCGCCGACTGGGAGTTCGCAAAACCAGTCGCCGCCGATGTCGAGCAGGAGTTGATCGATAAGGCGCTCGAGGCGTTGCCGCGCGCAGCCATCGTGGTGCTCTCGGACTATGCCAAGGGCGTGCTGACCCCGCGCGTGATCGGTGAGGTGATCGCCGCGGCAAGACACGCCGGCAAACCGGTGATTGTCGATCCGAAAAATCCCGATCTCAGCGCCTATCGCGGCGCCGCCGTGATCACGCCGAACCGCAAGGAGCTCGCGGAAGCAACCCGTATGCACGTCACCACCGACGCCGAGATCGTCGAGGCGGCGCGGGAGGCCGCGCGGCTTGCGCAATGCGACGCCATCCTGGTCAAGCGCAGCGAACAGGGCGCCAGCATCGTCAGTGCGCAAGGCCTCGCCATTCATGTGCCGGCGTTTGCCGGTCCGGTACGCGACGTCTCCGGCCCCGGCGACACTGTGGTCGCGACCTTTGCGGTGATGCTCGCCGCCGGCGCCGGCTGGGACAATGCCTTGCGTTGCGCAACGGCCGCGGCCTCAGTGGTGATCGGCAAGCTCGGCACCGCGACGGCGAGCCTTGCCGAATTGCGCGCCCGGGTGCTGCCTCATGCTTCGCTCGTCAACGAGGAGAAGATCGCTGGTGGTCTCGACGTGCTCGACGAACGGGTGAAGGACTGGCGACGCCATGGCCTGCGCGTCGGCTTCACCAATGGCTGTTTCGATATCCTGCATCCCGGCCACATCAAGGTCATCACCGCGGCACGCGCGGCGTGCGACCGGCTGATCCTTGCGATCAATTCCGATGCTTCGACGAAGCGTTTGAAGGGAAACGACCGCCCCCTGCAGAACGAGCGCGCTCGCGGCGAGGTGTTGGCGGCGCTGGAGGCGGTCGATCTGGTGGTCGTCTTCGATGAAGACACGCCGCTCAACCTGATCGAGCGGATCAAGCCGAGCGTGCTGGTCAAAGGTGGTGACTACACCCGCGAGGAGGTGGTCGGACACGACGTTGTGGAGGCTGCCGGCGGCGAAGTGCTGCTGGTACCGACCGTGCGGGGCTTCAGCACGACGTCGCTCGTGGAACGCGCCCGCGAAGGTCGCTGAGCGCAGCGTCGGTCAAGTGCCCTTGGCCGTCAACACGATCCGCAACGTCTGCAGCATGATGTAGACGTCGAGCAGCAGCGAGCGATTCTTCAGGTAGAACAGATCGTAGGAGAGCTTGGTCCTGGTCTCCTCGATGTTGGCGCCATGGTGCGGGTGCCGATCGTGCCTGAGTTGCGCCCAGCCGGTGAGGCCCGGCGACACCAGATAGCGGGCGTTGTAGTAGGTGATCGAGTCGGAATAGCTCTTCGCCAGCGCCGGCAATTCAGGGCGCGGGCCGACGATAGAAAGATCGCCGCGAAACACGTTCCACAGCTGCGGCAGCTCGTCGAGGCGCAGGATGCGCAGCAACTTGCCGACCCGTGTGACCTTGAGCTCGCTCTTGCCGTCCGCGCCGTAGTTGCCCTGGTCGTTGCCGGTCATGCTGCGGAACTTGTAGATCTGGATCGGCTTCTGGAAGCGGCCGACACGCTCCTGCGTGATGAAGATCTCGCCGCCGTCCTCGAGTTTGATGGCAAGCATGACGAGCGGATAGAACACCAGCGAGATGATGCCGGCGATGGCCGAGGCGACAATGTCGATTGATCGCTTCAAGGCGTCGTAGAACCGCGATGCGCTGAGGTTCGAGAGGATCCATTCGTAGTTGATCAGCGTCAGCGGCACGCGGCTGAACAGCTCCTGATAGATTTCCGCGGCGTCGACCAGCGCGAAGCGCTCTTTCTGGAACGCGACGTCGTAAAGGATCGGTAGTGCGGTCGCCACAGCGGTGTCGGACGGATCAACGACGATGAAGGTGACATCGTCGTCGTCGGCGATCCTGGACGCCTGTTCGATCACCTCGTGCGAGGGCATTTGCGTGGTGTCGATGACGTATTCGAACATGAAGGTCGAGCGATGGTCGCGCGCGATCTCATCGGCCAGGAATTTTGCGTCGGGACCGGACGCGATCAACATGCCGCGCGCGCGCACCGTCGCGCGCAATCGCGGAAACAGGCTGCGCCGCCACAGGAAAATCAGTGCCGACGACACCCCGAGGTAGAGCACGAGGATGGTTTTTGGCGTAATGCCGAAGATCGGCACCAGGAAGAAGAACAAGGCCGCGATCAGCATGTTGACGATCTGGGTGTAGACGATCGTCACCGAGAGCTGGCGCCGGAAGATGCGGGTGTAGCGGCCGTACAGGCCGGCAAGAAAGAACACGCCGATCCATGCAATGAACAGGAACGAGAACGGGAAAAGATGCTCGTTGAACAGCTGCCAGCTCGGTGCCTCGAGGTAGCGCAGCGCCAGCGTCAGCCAGAGTGACAGCGCGAACACGACGAGGTCGCCGAGCAGCAGCAGCAGATATTCCCGCTTCGGGATCAGGGTCATGGAGAGCGCCGCCGAGACCTTAAACTTCGCGCGACCAAAACTTCACGCGACCAAGGGCTGTGTGGTCGTACTGCGCCGGAGCAGGTGAGGCAAGCCGCCGCAGGGCGCTTACGGCTCCGGCAGCGGTTCGGTGACGCTGGCGCCTGCGGCCTTCTCGGAGCTCAGGATCCAGACCAGCCCGCCGGCCGCGCCGATCGCGAAGATCATGGTGCCGAACAGGAGCGACACCGTGAGGCCGTCGGCTTGCGGCAAGCCGGCGTAGCCGAACGCCACCATCATGCTGGCTTCGCGCAGTCCCCATCCGGCGATCGATATCGGCAGCATCGTGATCAGCATCACCGGCGGCACCAGCGCCAGCAGCTGCGCGGGCTGGCCGGCGGCGGCGATCGATTGCGCGATCAGCCAGATCATCACCACCGCCAGCACGTGGATGGTGATCGAAACGACCGCGATACGCAGCGCCGTCTCGCGCCCGAAGATGACGCGGTTGGCCACCGCGCTGCAGGCGCGCAGATGCCGGGTTGGAAACCACGAGTTCGAGCCACGGCCAGGGCAGCCAGCCGAGCAGCAGGAATCCGGCGCCGGCGCCGATCGCGGCGAGCCCGAGCAGGGCGATCGCGTAGCGGCCGTTCGCGTCGAGGATCAATTGCCAGCTCAGCGGCAAGGTCGCGAGCACCAGCACCGCGAGCGCGATCAGGCCGACCGCGCGATCGATGAACACCGAATAGCTCGCGACGCGCCAGCCGGCGTCGCTGCGGCCGAGCAGCATGAGACGCACCGCGTCACCGCCAATCGCCGAGGGCAGCGTCTGGTTGAAGAACGCGCCGATGAAGTTGTAGCGGAATGCCCGCGCCAGCGGCAGATCGGTGCCGCACACCCGCGTGACGTCGCGCCAGCGCACCGCGCCGAGCCACAGCTGGAACAGCGCGACCGCAGCCGCGGCCACGACCCACGCGAAGTTGATGTTCACGAGCCGCGCCTTGACCTGGCCGAAGTCGATCCCGCGCAGCGCCAGATAGAGCAGGCCGGCCGAGGCGAAGATCTTGGCAAGAAGCAGAAGCGTCTTTCGCATGGACCGATCTGGCGATTCGCGTCAGGGTGACGACCGGCGCGCGGCGCCCGGATTTGTTGCGGGGCCTTGGTATGGCCTCGCCTTGTGGATGGCAATAGCTTTTCGCCTGAGTTACATCGCTGGAGCACGGCGCATTCGCAATCGTCAGGCACGGCAATTTCGCGCCACAAGAGAGCCAGAGAGCCAAAATGACCGGGACGCCAGCGGGTCAGAGCAAGCCCGATATCCTCGTCACCGGTGCGGCGGGATTCATCGGGTTTCACGTCGCACAACGGCTGTTGCAATCCGGCCACCGGGTCACCGGCCTCGATAACGTGAATGATTACTACGATCCGCACCTGAAAGAGGCGCGGCTCGCGCTGCTGCGCAATCGCCCGCATTTCGCTTTCGAGAAGCTCGATCTCGCCGATCGGGGAGCGATGCAGCGGCTGTGGGCGGCGAACGCGTTTCCGATCGTGATCCACCTCGCAGCCCAGGCCGGCGTGCGGTACTCGATCGATCACCCGCATGTCTATGCGTCGGCCAATCTCGAAGGCTTCCTCAACGTGCTGGAAGGCTGCCGCCATGGCGGCTGCAAGCATCTGCTCTACGCGTCGTCGTCGTCGGTCTATGGCGCGAACAGCAAGGTGCCGTTCTCGGTGCACGACAATGTCGATCATCCGGTCAGCCTTTACGCTGCGACCAAGAAGGCCAACGAACTGATGGCGCACTCCTACAGCCATCTCTACGGCCTGCCGACCACGGGCCTGCGGTTCTTCACTGTCTATGGCGAATGGGGCAGGCCCGACATGGCGATGTTCATTTTCGCTAACGCGATCCTGGAAGGGAAGCCGATCCCGCTGTTCAATCATGGCCGCATGCGGCGCGACTTCACCTTCATCGATGACGCGGTCGAAGCGGTCGTCCGCCTGATGAATCGTGCGCCGACGCCACAGGCGGCATCGAAAAAGCAAAATCCCGCTGCGAGCACCGCGCCGTGGCGCATTCACAACATCGGCAACAATCATCCGGTAGAGCTGATGCGCGTGGTGGCCTTGCTCGAGCAGGAGCTTGGCCGCAAGGCCCTCATCGATCTCAAGCCGATGCAGCCGGGCGATGTGCCGGAAACCTACGCCGATACCGACGATCTCGCCGCCGAGATCGGCTTCCGTCCGGCGACCTCGATCGAGGACGGCATTCATCGTTTTGCCAAATGGTACCGCGAGTATCGCGCCGACACAGCGGGGCGCGGGGGCGGATGATCGTCGTTTTTGGGTCGTTGAATTTCGATTTCCTGTTCACAATGGATCACCTGCCGGCCGCCGGCGAAACTGCGCTGGCACGGCGGTTTCAGGGCTTGCCCGGCGGCAAGGGCGCGAACCAGGCGGTCGCCGCCGCGCGCGACGGCGCCGATGTTCATATGGTCGGCTGTGTCGGCCGCGATATTTTCGGCGATACGCTGATCAGTTCGCTGCAAGACGCGGGCGTGATGTGCCTGATCGGCCGCACTGATGCTGCTACCGGCTGCGCCTCGGTTTGTGTCGATGGCCGCGGCGAGAACGCGATCGCGGTCGCGCCGGGCGCCAATCTCGCGCTGCGCGCCGAAGCCGTGCCGGATCATCTGCTGACCCCGAACACCACGATCATCCTGCAGATGGAGGTGACGGCGGAGGAGAACTGGCGGCTGCTTCGCCGCGCCAAGGCGGCCGGCGCGCGCACCGTGCTGAACGTTGCGCCTGCGGCGCTGGTGCCAGCCGATGCACTCGACCTCACCGATCTGCTCATCGTCAATCGCGGTGAACTCGAAGCGCTTGCCAGCACCTTTGGCATTGCGCTGGCTGATTATCGCGCGCTGGCGCAAACGATTGCCCAGCGCCACGCCCTGACCTGCATCGTCACGCTTGGCGGCCGCGGCGTGTTTGCGGCCAACACGCAGGATGTGTTTGCGATCGACGCTTTTCCGGTCGAGGCGATCGACACTGTCGGCGCCGGTGACACCTTTTGCGGCGTGCTTGCGGCCTCGCACGATCGGGACGGCGGTCTTGGCGACGGCTTGCGGCGGGCGAGTGCGGCTGCGGCGCTCGCCTGCACCAAAGGCGGGGCGCAGCCGAGCATTCCCTCGGCCGCCGAAACGTCAGCCGCGCTCGAGCGCGACCGACGCGTGCTGCAGTCGGCCTGAGCGATCCGCGGAAGATGGCCGAATGGCTCGGCCTTCGCTGTAATCGTTTGAACTCAAAACGTGTTTGGGCGATTTTGGCGGCTCAATTCGCTTCCAGCAGCGCGTCGTGGTAGGAGAGCCCCGGGACGGGATTTGGTGGGTGTGGTGGCCAACTCGGGGCGCTTTTCCGCAAGGCGCGCCTCCAAGCCCATCGCATTGCAGGGATTTTGATGGTGGCGGCAGTCAAGACAACCGAGATATCGGCCGGGGCTGAAAAACCCCTTCGGGTCGGTGTCATCGGGGCGGGCGTGATGGGCAGCAACCATGCCCGCGTGTTCATGACACTCCCCGGCGTCCGGCTCGTCGGCATCGCCGATCCCCTCGAGGTTCACCGCAAGCGCGCCATCGACCTCATCGGTTGCCGGACATTTTCCGACATCAACTCACTGCTCGCCGAAGGCGTCGATGCGGTGACGATCGCGGCACCTACACATCTGCATCACGAGATCGCGCTGAACTGCATCGCCCGCAAGATCGACGTCCTGGTCGAGAAGCCGATCGCCTCGACGGTCGAGGAGGGGCGCGAGATCGTCGCGGCCGCCGAGCGTGCCGGCGTGACGCTCATGGTCGGCCATGTCGAGCGGTTCAACCCTGCCGTGGCCACGATCAAGGAAGCATTGCGCGGCGAGGACATTCTCTCCATCGCGATCACGCGGGTCGGCCCGTTCCCACCGCGCATGTCGAATGTCGGTGTCGTGATCGATCTTGCCGTGCACGACATCGACCTGATCCGCTGGTTCACCGAATCCGACATCATCGAGGTGCAGCCGCAACTCAAGAGCGCGGTCGCCGAGCGCGAGGACATCGCGCTGTTGCAGTTCCGCACCGCCTCCGGCGTGCTTGCGCACATCAACACCAACTGGCTGACGCCGTTCAAGGCGCGCAACGTGACGGTGGCGACCCGCGACAAGTATATCATGGGCGATCTGTTGACCCGCCAGGTCACCGAATGCTTCGGCTTCCAGCCCGACGGCAGCTACTCGATGCGGCACTTGTCGGTCGGCTACGACGAGCCGCTGCGCAGCGAACTGCTCGCCTTCGTCGAACTCGGTGCGGACCCGCTCGACGCCGGTCGTGACCGGCGACCAGGGCGTCGCCAGCCTCGAGATCGCCATTCAGTGCCTCGCCAATTCACCCGGTGCCGGCGCTGCCGCCGCGGCCAAGGCTCGCCGTCGCGTCGCCGGCGCTCCGGCTTGAGGCCTCCCCCATGAACCAGCATCTTCGCCTCAATCCCATCCCGTTTGTCGACGTCGGCGCGCAGCGCCGTCGCCTTGGCCAATCGCTCGACGACGCCGTCAGCCGGGTGATGGAGCATTGCCAGTTCATCAACGGCCCGGAAGTCACCCAGCTCGAAGCGGAGCTATCAGCCTATTGCGGCGCCAGGTATGTCGTGAGCTGCGCCAGTGGCACCGACGCACTGCTGATGGTGCTGATGGCGAAAGACATCGGCCCGGGCGACGCCGTGCTGTGCCCGACGTTCACCTTCTGCGCCACGGCGGAAGCGGTGGCGCTGACTGGTGCAACGCCTGTCATGGTCGACGTCAGCGAAGCGACTTTCAACCTGGATGCCGCTTCGCTCACGCGCGGCATCGCGACGGCACGAAAGGCCGGCTTGAAGCCGAAGGCGGTAATCCCGGTCGACCTGTTCGGTCAGCCTGCGGATTTCGACGCGATCCTGCCGGTCGCCGAGGCGGAAGGGTTGTTCGTGCTTGACGATGCGGCGCAGGGCTTTGGCGCGTCCTACAAGGGTCGGCGGCTCGGCACCTTCGGGCTTGCGACCGCGACGAGCTTCTTTCCTGCAAAGCCGCTCGGCTGCTTTGGCGACGGCGGCGCCGTGTTCACCGACGATGCCGCGCTTGCCGACAAGCTCCGCAGCGTCCGTGTGCACGGCCACGGCAGCGACAAGTACGACAACGTTCGGCTTGGTCTCACAGCACGGCTCGACACCATGCAGGCCGCGATCCTGATCGAGAAGCTGAAGATCTTTGACGACGAGATCGCGGCGCGTAACCGCATCGCGCAGCGCTACGCCAACGGCCTCGACAACGTCGTTGCCGTACCGCGTGTCGCCGACGACTGCGCCTCGATCTGGGCGGTGTACACGGTTCGCGTGCCGGGTGGACGGCGCGACGCGCTCGCCGAGACGTTGAAGGCACAGGGCGTGCCGACCATGATCTATTATCCGAAGTCGCTGCACCAGCAGACCGCCTACAAGCACTTCCCGGTCGCCGCCGGGGGCGTTTCCGTCAGCGAACGGCTCTCGCAAGACGTCATCAGCCTGCCGATGCACGCCTATCTCGACGAGCCGACGCAGGACCGCATCGTCAAGGCTGTGCGTGACGCGCTCGCCGACTGATTCGGCGGTTTGGCGCCGCGCATGTCCCGGAAAAGTGGGCACCGGTTTTCCGAACAGGACATGCGCAACGAAAAGACTCAAGATCACATTGGATGGGATGTGATCTTGAGTTCGGTACGGTAGAACGGCCGGATGCTCGGGCGCATCTTCACCGTCGGCGGCTACACGCTTCTCTCGCGCCTGACCGGTTTTGCCCGCGACATCATGCTGGCGGCAATTCTTGGCGCGGGGCCGATCGCGGACGCCTTCTTTGTCGCGTTCCGCCTGCCCAATCATTTCCGCGCGATCTTTGCCGAGGGGGCCTTCAATGCCGCCTTCGTGCCGGCCTATGCTCATGTCTCGGGAGCTAAAGGCGAGGGCGCGGCAAAACTGTTCTCGAACCACGTCTTCACGCTGCTGTTCGCATCGCAGGTCGTGCTGCTTGCGCTGGCGCTGTTGTTCATGCCGCAGGCGATGACAGTTCTGGCGCCGGGCTTCTCGCATGATCCCGCGCAGCGGTCGCTGGCGATCGAGCTGACCCGCATTACCTTTCCGTACCTGTTGTTGATGACGCTGGTGACGCTCTATGGCGGCATGCTCAATGTCATGCACCGCTTCGCCAGCGCCGCTGCCGCCTCGATCTTTCTCAATCTCGCGATGATGATGACGCTGGCGCTGGCCGTGTTCTTCCCGACCGCAGGGCACGCCGCGGCGTGGGGCGTGCTGATTTCCGGCTTCCTGCAATATTGTCTGCTCGCCGGAGATCTATCGCGTCACGGCGGCCTGCCGCGATTTGCACCGCTCAAGCTCGACCAGGATGTCCGGGAATTCTTCCGTGCACTGGGACCGGCGACGCTCGGCTCGATGGGCACCCAGCTTGCGCTGTTCGCCGACACCATCATCGCGACATTCCTGCCGGCCGGCGCGCTGTCGGCGCTGTATTACGCCGACCGCCTCAATCAACTGCCGATCGGCGTGATCGGCATTGCGGTCGGCACCGTGCTGCTGCCGGAGATGTCGCGGCACCTGACCGCCGACGACCATGCGGCGGCGGCAAGAGCGCAGCACCGTGCGTTCGATTTCACGCTGTTGTTGTCGATCCCGTTCGTCGCGGGCTTCCTCACGGTGCCCGACTTGATTGTGCGCACCATGTTCGCCCACGGCGCGTTCACCCGCGCCGACGCCGGCGTCGCCGCGTTGACGCTATCGGCCTATGCGATCGGCCTCATCCCGTTTGTGCTGATCCGCAGCGCGGTCGCGACCTTCTATGCGCGCAAGGACACCGCGACGCCGGTCAAGGCGGCGTTGATCGGCATCGCCGTCAACCTGGTGCTGAAGATCGTCCTGATGGCGCCGCTGGCGCAGGTTGGCCTCGCGCTCGGCACGGCGGTCGGCGCCTGGGTCAACCTGCTGCTGGTGATGGGCTTTGCGATTCGCGCCAACCATCTGACGCTCGATCGCGAGATGCGCATGTCGTTCATCAAATTCGCGGCGACCGCCGTCGTGCTGGCGCTGACGTTCTGGGTGATCGTCCGGATCGCGCCGGAGTTGTTCGCCAGCCTGCCCCGTTTCCATGACGAGGCCACGCTGTTGCTGCTGATTGTCGCGGGGAGCGTCGTCTACGCGGTGGCCATCGCCGGTTTGTTCGGACGGCGTTGGGTCAAGGCGCTGATCCACGGTTAGCGCAGCGTCGCGCGTGGTGTCCCGTCGCGCAAATTCAACAGCCAGCCTTGCCAAAAGGTAGGTTTGCGCTTTGTCCCGAAGCACTGCAATATGCCGCCAATTGCAGGGCTTTTTCAGCTGGAGAAATCATGGCTCCCATCAAATTCGG
This sequence comes from uncultured Alphaproteobacteria bacterium, assembly GCA_963763485.1. Classification (GTDB taxonomy): domain Bacteria; phylum Pseudomonadota; class Alphaproteobacteria; order Rhizobiales; family Xanthobacteraceae; genus CAWCKS01. The sequence continues at coordinate 88,067 of CAVXOW010000009.1, forward strand.
CGTCGGTCAAAGTGTCGTCCGCAAAGAAGACGACTCGCTGATTCGCGGCAAAGGGCACTACACGGGCGACCACGCGCCGGGCAGTCTGCTGCATGCCGCGATCCTGCGTTCGCCGCATGCACACGCCCGCTTCAAGATCGACGTCTCCGCAGCGCGCAAGCTGCCGGGTGTATCAGCGGTGCTGATCTCTGACGACGTCGCCGAGCTCGGTGGCCTGCCGTGCCTGTTCAACTTCCCCGAGGATCCGTTCACGCCGCCCGAATATCCGATCCTGCCCAAGAACGAGGTGCGCTATGTCGGCGACGCCATTGCCTTCGTCGTCGCCGAGACCGTCGAGCTCGCGCGCGATGCCTTGGAGGCGATCGACGTCACTTGGGAGCCGCTGCCGGCGGTGACCGGCGTCAGCAATGCGGTCAAAGCCGGCGCGCCGCAGATCTGGCCTGGCTTCAAGAACAATGTGCTCTACGACAAGGTGATCGGCGATAAGGCCACGACCGATGCCGCCTTCGCCAAGGCGCACGCGGTCGCCGAAGTGAAGATCATCAACCAGCGCCTCGTTACCAACTACATGGAGACCCGCGGCGTCGTTGTTGAATACGATGCCAAGCGCGATCATCTCACCTTGACGCTCGGCAGCCAGGGCAGCCACCGCCAGCGTGATATCCTCTGCCAGATCATGAAGCTGCCGCCGGAGAAGGTGCGCGTGATCACGCCGGATGTCGGCGGCGGTTTCGGCACCAAGATCTTTCCGTATCGCGAGTACTATCTCGCGGCGTTCGCGGCACGAAAGCTGAAGAAGAACGTCAAGTGGGTGGGCGACCGCTCTGACCACTTTGTCGGCGACAGTCACGGCCGCGACAACGTAACCCATGCGCGCATGGCGCTCGATGCCGAGGGCAAGTTCCTCGCCATGGATGTCGACATGCTCGCCGACATGGGCGGCTATCTCTCGATGTTCGGGCCGTACATCCCGCATGGCGGCGCCGGCATGCTGCCCGGCGTCTACGACATCCAGAATTTCCATTGCCGGGTGCGCGCGGTATTCACCAACACCGTGCCGGTCGATGCCTATCGCGGCGCCGGCCGGCCCGAAGCGGCTTATGTCATCGAACGACTTGTCGATGCCTGTGCGCGCAAGCTTGGCATCGGGCCTGATGCGGTCCGCAAGAAGAACTTCATTCCGCCGAAGGCGATGCCGTACACGACCGCGACCGGCAAGGTTTACGATTCCGGCGAGTTCGCGACGCATCTGAAGCTCGCGCAGGACAAGATCGACTGGAAGGGCTTTGCGAAGCGGCTGAAGGCAGCGAAGAAGCAGGGCCGCATCCGCGGCATCGGCATGGCCTCTTATGTCGAGATTTGCGGCGCGGTCGGACCCGAGACGGCGGTGGTCAAGCTCGACGACAGCGGTGACATCACGATCCTGATCGGCTCGCAGTCGACCGGGCAGGGCCATCAGACCGCGTACGCGCAGCTGGTCGCGGACGAGTTCGGTGTGCCGCCCGAACGTGTAAAGGTCATTCAGGGCGATACCGATCTGATCGCGACCGGCGTCGGTACCGGCGGCTCAAGCTCGATTCCGGTCGGCGGCGTCTCGGTGCAGCGCGCCACACGCAAGCTCGGCGAGGAGCTGAAGGGCCTTGCGGCGCAGGCGCTGGAAGCGAGCCCGAAGGACATCGAGATCAATGAGGGGCGGCTGCGCATCGCCGGCACCGACCGCATGATCTCGTTTGCCGATCTCGCCAAGCGCGCCAATGGTGACGCCGAGAAGCTGAAAGCGACCGAAACGTTCGGTGCGACCGCAGGCACATTCCCGAACGGCACGCACATCGCCGAGGTCGAGATCGATCCCGCCACCGGTATGATCCAGATCGTCAACTACGTGATCGTCGACGATTTCGGCATGACGCTCAATCCGCTGCTGCTCGCCGGCCAGATTCATGGTGGTGCGGTGCAGGGCATCGGCCAGGCGCTGATGGAACAGGCGGTCTACGAGAAGGATGGCCAGCTCGTCACCGGAACTTTGATGGACTACGCGCTGCCGCGTGCCGCCGACATCCCCGACTTCTCGTTCGAGACCCACAATGTGCCGTGCGTCAACAATCCGCTCGGCGTCAAGGGAGCGGGTGAGGCCGGCACGATCGGCGCCTGTCCGGCCGTCGTGAACGCGATCGTCGACGGCTTGAACCGCGAGTACGGCATTGATCACATCGACATGCCGGCCACACCCGAACGGGTGTGGATCGCGATCCGCGAGCAGCAAAAGCGCCACAATCTCTGACCGAGCTCGAAGCCGTTTCGTCGCAGCTCGGAATATGCGGCCCAATCCGGTGTTGGGCCGCATAGAGCGTGGATCGCATTTGCACGTCGGACAGCTTGTCGGTCGACAAGGCGTCGTGAACAACGGGAGGAAGCCTTGATATTACGCGGAGTAGTCGCAGTCGGCGCTGTCGTGCTGGCTGCATCAGCGGTGATGGCGCAACAGGACATCGCCAAGCAGCAGGACGACCTGATGCGAAGCACGATCGGCAAGCCGTTCTACGCCGTGTTGTTGAAGATGTCGCGCGGTCAAATCCCCTATGACCAGGCGGCGATCGAGACCGCGCTGGCCGACCTCGAGAAGGTCGTGCCGACGATTCCGGCGACGTTCCAGACCAATCCCAAGATGGATTTGCCTGGCGCAGACTATATCGCTTCCCCTAAGGTGTGGGAGAACAAGGCCGACTTTGACTCCAAGGCCCCGGCGGTGGTCAAGCAGATCAGCGACCTCAAGGGCAAGATCAAGGACGTCGACTCGCTGAAGGTCGCGTGGAAGGAAATCAACGACAAGTGCGACGGGTGCCACGACACCTACCGGATCCACCTGAAAAAGAAGTAGCGCCGGATTATCGGTGCGCCGGCAAGGCGCCGCCGGCGAAGCTGCCGTCGTCGGCTCAAATCAAAAAAGGGGTGAACGCTGCAGGCGTTCACCCCTTTTTCGCATTACACGTGGGGGGTCCGGTAGACCGTCAGTTACTTGGTCACCTGACCGCGGATTTCGCCGGCCTTGTTGGCGTCGGTATGGACGTTGACGTAGTACTTGCCGTCCATCAAATCCTTCGCCTGCGCATCATTGAGCGTTGCGCTGCCCTCGGTGCCCGACTTCGGATCGGGAATCGGCACAGCCGGCGCAGCGTTGGCCCCTACAGCCGCTGGTCCGTGGAAGTGGGCCATGGTGGCGGCACCGGTCAAGCCGGTATAGTTCAGCTTCCAGCTGAGCTTCTTCGACGCAGTGTCGTAGGTGATATCGGCGGTGCCCTTGCCTTCCGACTTGGTCGGCGGCACTTCGGACGCCGCGGCCAGGTCCGCCTTCATCTTCATGACTTCGGCTGATGCCGAACTGGCCAATGCGAACGACGCCGCGAGTGCGACGGCCGAAATCATCAACGTCTTGCTGTACATGCATGTCTCCCTTAGGTTCTTGGCGACTGTTACTATGAAAACAGACGGCATCAGGTTTTATTCCCGCGGAAAGCCGAATGTGGCGGAAGCTCACCATCGTTGCGCTCGCCGCCGTCGTGGTTGCGGCGGGTCTGTTCTGGATTGTCACTGAGCCGGTTACCGTCAGCGCGCTGCCAGCTTACGTCGCCGATGCGATGCGGGGAAGAACGGTATTCGATGCCGGCGGCTGTTCGTCCTGCCATGCGTCGGTCGATCAAGATGACCGCACCGTGCTGGGCGGCGGCGTTGCGATACCGTCGCCGTTCGGGACGTTCTACGCCCCGAATATTTCGCCGAACCCGGTCGATGGCATTGGCCGCTGGAGCGAGGCTAATTTTGTCACCGCGGTATTGAAGGGCACCTCGCCCGAGGGTCAGCACTATTTCCCGGCCTTTCCCTACACCTCATACCAGCGCATCTCCCCCGAGGATGTGCGCGACCTCTTTGCCTATCTGAAGACGCTGCCGCAGGCTGCCGGAAAGGTGAGGGATCACGACGTCGCGTTTCCGTTCGACATCCGCCGTCTCGTCGGCGGCTGGAAATTTCTGTTTCTCGACGGCAAGCCATTTGTGCCGGATCCCTCGAAATCGGCGGAGTGGAATCGCGGCGCCTATCTGGTGAATGGGCCGGGCCATTGTGCGGAGTGTCATAGCCCGCGCAATGTCCTTGGCGGCATCATTGCATCGCAGCGATTCGGCGGAGGCCCCGACCTCGAACGCGAGGGCAGCTGGGTGCCTAACATCACGCAGAAGGGCCTGTCGGATTGGTCCGAGGACGACATCCAGAACTTTCTCGAGGACGGCGCGACGCCCGACGGCGATTCGGTTTCAGGTTCGATGAAGAGCGTCATCAAGAACACCAGCGAACTTGGCGCCGCCGATCGCAAGGCGATGGCGGTTTACCTGAAGTCGCTGCCGCCGGTGGACGGCCCGGCGCAGCCGGCCAAGAAATCCTGAACCTGGCGGCGAGCAGAAAAGGTTCATGCATGCCCGCATGCGCTATCGGCGCTTTTGTCGCAATCCGTGCCGTGGTTTGAAACGGCATCGAATCTCAATCTGGTGCCGCGGCGAGACCGTCAGGCGCGGCCCCGCTGAAATGGTCGAATACGCGACAAGCAATTACCTGAAGGCCGCGGCGCTGAAGCTTGGCGCGGCTTTTCTGTTCGCGGCGATGGCGGTGCAGGTCCGTTTCCTCGGCGCCAAAGTGCCGGTCGGGCAGGTGATCTTCTTTCGCGCGGTGTTCGCGATCATCCCGATCGTAATCGTGTTCGCCTGGCGCGGCGAGCTCGCGAAATCCTGGCACACCCAGCGCTTCTCGGCCCACGTGTCGCGTGGCGCCATCAGCATCGCGTCGTCGTTCTGTTACTACGGCGCACTGGCACGACTGCCTGTCGTCGATACCACGGCGATTTCCTTCGTCACCCCGCTGATCACCGTCGCGCTCGCCGCAATCTTCCTGCATGAGATCGTGCACGTCTATCGCTGGTCGGCGGTGGCCGTCGGCTTCGCCGGCGTCATCATCATGCTGATCCCGTATTTCGATTTGTCGCAGCATGCCGATCTGTCGAACGTGCTGCTGACCGGCCTCGTGCTTGCGCTGCTGAACGCCGTGTTTTCGGCATTCGCCGTGATCCAGGTGCGCCGGCTCACCGACACCGAGACGACATCGGCGATCGTGATCTATTTCTCGATCTTCGTCGGGCTTGGCGGGCTTGCGACCTTGCCGTTCGGCTGGGTCATGCCCGATCGCCTGCAGCTCCTGGCGCTGACCGGCGCCGGCTTTTGCGGCGGCATCGCCCATATCATGACCACGACAAGCTATCGCTACGCGCCCGCGTCGTTCCTCGCACCGTTCGACTACTCGTCGATGATCTGGGCGTTCATGCTGGGCTACGCCTTGTTCGGCGAAATCCCGGCCGCCCTCGTTGCGTTCGGCGCTGTTGTCGTCGCCGCTGCCGGATTGTTCGTGGTGTGGCGCGAGCGGCAGCTTGGCATCAAGCGGCTGCAGGAACAGCAGGCGGTGCCGGCGCGTGGCTAAACCATCAGGTGCCGAACGCCTTGAAGGTGATGATGGTGTAGGTGTCCTGGATGCCGGGAATGGTCTGCACCTTCTCGTTCACGAAATGGCCGATGTCGGTCTCATGATTGACGTAGAATTTTGCCAGCAGATCATAATGCCCCGCCGTCGAGTAGATCTCGGAGGCGATCTCGGCTTCGGCAAGCGCGTTGGCGACCGCATAGGACTTGCCAAGCTGGCATTTGATCTGGACGAAGAACGGCACCATCCCTGACGCTCCAAGCTGCGCGGCCGATTCCCGGGCCGCGGATTTCCGGGGAGAATAGTGCGCTCGTCGTAATGACGCAAAGCGGCCTTCCGGGCTTCCGCGGCGGCCTCGTTGTGCGCCGCAGGGCCGCTTGCTGCGGACTTAAGGAAGCGCTAGGACTCCTCAACAATCTCATTGGGGTGCCCGGTTGCGGGCTGAGAGGCGACCTCGCCAACCCATCGAACCTGATCCGGGTCATTCCGGCGGAGGGAGCTTGAGATGGCAACGCGAACGCCCAATCCCGTCACGTCCGGCAAGCTGGTCGACCTTGCGGCCGAGCTGTTGCCGCGCATGCGCGCGCGCGGGCCAAAAGTGCACTGCATCACGAATACCGTCGCGCAGCCGATCACGGCGAACGTCCTGCTCGCCGCCGGCGCGATCCCGTCGCTGACGACGACGGAAGCCGAGATCGGCGCCTTCGTCCGTTCCGCAGACGGAGTGCTCGCCAACCTCGGCACCCTTGATCCCGAACGTCACCAGGCCATCGAAATCGCCGTCCGCCACGCGGCGAAGACGAAAGTACCCTGGCTGCTCGACCCGGTGTTCGTCGACCGTTCGGAACTGCGGCTCGACTATGCCAGGGAGCTGCTCGCGCGAAGGCCCGCCGCGGTCAGGCTCAACGCCGCCGAGTTCAAGGCGCTGTCGGGCGCGCCGCCGGATCCCGATGCGGTGAGGGTGTTCGCGAGATCACGCGGGACCATTATTGCGCTGACCGGCGAGGTCGATCTCGTCAGCGACGGCACGCGCCTCGCGACGATCCGCAACGGTGACGCGTTGATGGGCAAGGTCACCGCGATGGGCTGCGCGGAATCGGCGCTGACAACCGCGGCGCTCGTGGTCGGCGAGGATGCATTTGCGGCCGTTGTCGCGGCGCTGATCGTCTTCGGTATCGCAGGCGAGCTCGCTGCCGCCGTCAGCAAAGGTCCGGGCACGTTTGCGTTTGCGATCATCGATGCGCTCTACGCCATGACGCCTGACGACGTTCTTGCGCGCGCGAAGGTGGCCGATGGCTAGCGCGAGCACAACGATCCCGATCGCGCTGACGATCGCAGGGTCCGATTCAAGCGGCGGGGCCGGCATCCAGGCGGACCTCAAGACGTTTGCCGCGCTCGGAGTCTATGGCGCCTCCGTGATCATCGCGCTGACGGCGCAGAACACCACAGGCGTGAGCGCCATTCACGACGTGCCGCCGGACTTCGTCGCCGCGCAAATCGACGCGGTGTTTTCAGACCTCGCCATCAAGGCGGTGAAGATCGGCATGGTCTCGCAGGCCGCGACCATCGAAGCTGTTGTCGCCGGCCTCGATCGCTGGAAGCCACAGTTCGTCGTGCTCGATCCGGTGATGGTTGCGTCGTCCGGCTCGCACCTGCTCGCGGCCGGCGCCGTCGAGCTCCTGCGCAAGGAATTGCTGCCGCGAGCGACCGTGGTCACGCCTAACCTGACCGAAGCCGCGGCGTTGCTCGACGAGCCTGTCGCGACCGACGGCACGGCCATCGAGCGCCAGGCCGGCAAGCTGTTGCGGCTCGGTGCACGCGCGGTGCTGATCAAAGGCGGCCATGGCGAGGGTGCCGAGAGCATCGACTACCTCGTCACGCCGGATGCGATGAAAACGTTCGCAGCGCCACGCATCGCAACAACAAACACACACGGCACCGGTTGCACGTTGTCGTCGGCGATCGCCGCGGGCCTCGCCAAGGGCCTTTCGCTCGAAGCCGCAGTCGATGCCGCCAAGCGCTACGTCACCGCGGCTATCGCGGCGGCCGATACGCTTGCGGTTGGCCATGGTCACGGGCCACTGCAGCATTTTCACGCATTCATGCCAATTGACCCAAGCGCGGAGAAGAAAGCATGACCGGGGGTTCATTGTCCCGACGTCGCATCCTGGCCGGCGCTGTCGCCGCAGGCGCGTTGGCCGCACCTAACATCGCGCGCGCACAAGAGCAGCGCTGGCGCATGGCGACCTCATGGCCGAAGCGCTTGCCGGGGCCCGGCATGTCGGCGGAGCGCATTGCCGAGCGCGTCGGCGCGCTGTCGGCGGGCAAGATCCAGATCAGCGTGCATGCCGCGGGCGAGCTGGTGCCGGCGTTGGAAGTGTTCGATGCGGTCGGCTCTGGCGCTGCCGAGCTCGGCCACACCGCCTCGTTCTATTGGCAGGGCAAGCAACCGGCGTCGGCATTCTTCACGACGGTGCCGTTCGGCATGACACCGGCCGAGCACACCGCCTGGATCAACGCCGGCGGCGGACAGGCGTTGTGGGACGAACTTTACCAGCCGTTCGGCGTCAAGCCGTTCATGGCTGGAAATACCGGCATCTGCATGGGCGGCTGGTTCCGCACCGAGATCGACAGCGTTGCCGCGCTGAAGGGCATGAAGATTCGCTCACTCGGCCTTGGCGGTGAAGTCTATCGCCGCCTCGGCGCTGTTCCGCTGACGACGTCGGCCGGCGAAATCATCACCGGCCTGCAATCCGGCCTGATCGACGGCGCGGAGCTTCTTGGCCCCGGTTCCGACATCGCGCTCGGCCTCTATCGGCTGGCGAACTTCTACTATTCGCCGGGCTTCAACAAGCCGAACGGTACTGGCGAGTGTATCGTGTCGCAAAAACTGTGGAACAGTCTCGATGCACAGCAGAAAGCGATCCTGTCGCATGCCTGCGCCGCCGAAGCTGCGTTCGCACTCGACGAGATGGAGCGGCTGAACGTGGAAGCGCTCACCACGCTGGTCGAACGCAACGGCGTCAAGCTCAGGATATTTCCGTCCGACGTGATCGAAGCCGCGCGCGGCCATGCCCGCAACGTCTTCGGCGAGATCGGCACCAAGAGCGAGATCGCAAAGCGCGTCGTGGAGTCCTACACGGCGTTCCGTGCGCGCATCGGCAGCTGGGCCGATGTGTCGGTGAAAGCGATCCTCGACTCGCGCCGCGCCTGACAGGCTGCGGAACCCGCAAGCGCGGGCCCTCCCGTTAACGTTGGTTAACTATGGCTGTCGTCGAACAGTCACACGGCTTTGCTATGCGCCGTGCATATGAAGGATTTGCTTCGCGGGACAGAGGCGATGCGTTCCGATCTTGATCGCAACATTGTCGAGCATGCGTATACGCGCTGGGCGCCGATCTACGACGCGGTGTGCGGACCGGTGATGGTGCAGGGCCGCCGCGCGGCGGCACAAGCAGCGCGCGCGGTCGGCGGCAAAATTCTCGAAGTTGGCGTCGGCACCGGTCTGTCGTTCGACGACTACGATGCATCGACCGAAATCTCCGGCATCGACCTGTGCGAGCCAATGCTGGCGAAGGCACGGACCAAGATGGCGAGCGGCCGCTATCCGCACGTCAAGGACGTGCAGCTGATGGATGCCCACGCGATGACGTTCGCAGATGCGACGTTCGACTGCGTCGTCGCGCAGTTCGTCATCACGCTGGTCGCCAATCCCGAGCAGGTGCTGTCGGAGTGTCGCCGCGTGGTGAAGCCGGGCGGCAAGATCATCCTCGTCAACCATCTCTATTCCGAGCGCGGCGTTGCCGCCGCGATCGAGCGCTGGGCGGCGAAGAAGACCCGCAATCTCGGACTCCGGCCGGAATTTCCGTTCGCGCGGCTGGCCGCCTGGGCCGCGGCCGATCATGGCGCGAGGCTGGTCGAACGGCGGAAGATCGCGCCCTTCGGCGTCTACACACTGGTGTGCTTCGAGCGGATCACGGAGGGCGCACTTGCCGCTTGAAAGTTCTTCGGCGCTTGCCGCCGCGCTTGGCGTTTCATCCGGGAACGACCATAACAACGAACCCGACGCCGAACGGCGCTTCCGATCCCTGTTCATCTCCGACGTCCACCTTGGTGCGCGCGGCTGCCAGGCCGACCGGCTGCTGGATTTCCTGAAGCACCACGACGCCGATACGATTTATCTGGTGGGCGACATCGTCGATGGCTGGGCGCTGAAATCCGGCTGGTACTGGCCGCAGCACCACAACGACGTGGTGCAGAAGCTCTTGCGCAAGGCGCGCAAGGGCGCCCGCATGATCTACATCCCCGGCAACCACGACGAATTCCTGCGCAACTATTACGGCACGCACTTCGGCGGCATCGACGTGATCGAGCAGACCGTGCATGAGGCGGCCGACGGCAAGCGCTATCTCGTGATCCACGGCGACATCTTCGATCTGGTGGTGCAGAACGCGCGCTGGCTCGCCCATCTCGGTGACAAGGCCTACGACTTTGCGATCCAGATGAACCGCCTGGTCAACATGTTCCGCAAGCTGTTCGGCGTTCCCTACTGGTCGCTGTCGCAGTGGGCCAAGCTCAAGGTCAAGAACGCCGTCAACTACATCGGCGCGTTCGAGCAAACGCTGGCGAACGAGGCCCGTCGGCACGGCGCCGATGGCGTGATCTGCGGCCACATCCACTATGCCGTCATTCGCGAGGAGCACGGCGTGCGCTACATCAACTGCGGCGACTGGGTCGAGAGCTGCACCGCCGTGGTCGAGCACGACGACGGTCGCTTCGAGATCATCAACTGGTCCGGTGCCCGGCGGCCCTCCACCAACGCGGCCGAGACGGTCGCCACCGCGCGCGCCGCCTGATGCGGATCCTGATCGCGACCGATGCCTGGCATCCGCAGGTCAACGGTGTTGTCCGCACGCTGACCATGGTCGCCGAAGCCGCAAGGACACTGGGCGCCGAGATCACCTTCCTGACGCCCGAATCCTTTCGCACCGTGCCGATGCCGGGCTACGCCGGCTTGCGCGTCGCGCTGACGACGCCGTGGCAGGTGGCGCGGCTGATCGACGAGGCGAAGCCGGACGCCATCCATATCGCGACCGAGGGTCCGATCGGGTTGCTGGCGCGGCGCTACTGCCGCAAGCGCGGCCGTCCTTTCACCACGAGCTTCCACACCCGCTTCCCCGATTACGTGACAGCGCGCATTCCCGTGCCGGAATCCTGGGTGTGGTGGCTGCTGCGGCGTTTTCACGCCCCGAGCCGTGCGGTGATGGCGGCGACGCCAGCGCTGACGCGTGAACTGCGCAGCCGTGGCTTCCGCAACGTCGTGCTGTGGTCGCGCGGTGTCGATTCCAGTCTGTTCCGGCCGCGTCAGCGGACGCTCGATCTGCCGCGTCCGATCTTCCTGTCGGTTGGACGTCTCGCTCGCGAAAAGAATCTCGAAGCCTTCCTCGATCTCGATCTGCCCGGGACCAAGGTGGTGGTCGGCGATGGTCCGGCCTTCACTGCGCTCAAACGCCGCTATCCGGTGGCCGTGTTTCCCGGTGCGCTGTTCGGCGAGCAGCTCGCGGAAGCCTATGCCTCGTCCGATGTATTCGTGTTCCCGAGCAAGACCGACACCTTCGGCCTGGTCCTGTTGGAGGCCCTGGCGAGCGGAGTGCCGGTCGCGGCGTTCCCGGTCGCGGGCCCGCGCGATGTCATCACCGATCCAGCAGTCGGCGCGCTTTCCGACGATCTGCGCGGCGCCTGCCTGCGTGCGCTGGACTTGTCGCGGGACAAATGCCGTGTCTTCGCCGTCGGTCACAGCTGGGAATCCTGCGCGCGAATCTTCGTCGGCCATGTCAGCGCGACCCGGATGGCGGTGGGGCCGGCTCCGCAAGCTGTCGAAGACCATGATGTCGCTGGCGATGCTTGCGAGGTGGCCGCGGTTTCCAGTACCGTGCGTGTCGATGGATACCAGGACCACGACCGCGCCGGTGACCCCGGCCGACATTGACGCCGCCGCCGAGACGATCGCTCCCGTCGCCGTCCGTACCCCGCTGTTGAACTCCGCCGCGCTGGATGAGCGCGTCGGCGCGCGGGTCATTCTCAAGCCCGAGGTGCTGCAGCGGACCGGCTCGTTCAAGTTCCGAGGCGCCTACAACAAGCTGTCGTCGATCCCGAACGAGCGGCGTGCCGCCGGCGTGGTTGCGTTCTCGTCAGGCAACCATGCGCAGGGCGTTGCGGCGGCAGCGCGTCTCCTCAACATGCCCGCGACCATCGTGATGCCGGCCGATGCGCCTGTCGCCAAGCGCGAGCGCACGAAATCGTTCGGCGCCGAGGTCGTGCTCTATGATCGCGACAAGGAGGATCGCGAAGCGATCGCGCGCGCGATCTGTGACAAGCGCGGCGCGACGCTGGTGCCGCCTTATGATGATGCGAAGATCGTCGCGGGGCAGGGCACGGTCGGCCGCGAAATCGCGCAGGACCTCGTCGCCCGCGGCGCGGCGCCGGATCTGGTGATCGCGCCCGCGTCGGGCGGCGGACTGGTCGCGGGCGTCGCCACCGCGATCAAGGCGAAATTTCCGGACGCTCAGGTGCTGACCGCGGAGCCCGAGGGGTTTGACGACCACGCAAAATCTTTTGCGGCGGGCCGCCGCACCGCGATCAAACCCGTCGGCCGCACAATCTGCGACGCGCTGATGGCGCCGATGCCGGGCGAGATCACCTTTGCCGTCAACAACGCACTCGGCGTGCGTGGCGTCATCGTCTCAGATGCCGAAGTTGGCGCAGCGGTCAAATTCGCCTTCAACGAATTGAAGCTTGTGGTCGAGCCCGGTGGCGCCATCGCGCTGGCTGCGCTGTTGGCCGGCCGCATCGAAGCGCGCGGCAAGACGATCGCGATCGTGCTGTCCGGCGGCAATGTCGACGCCGACCTGTTCGCAAGACTGATCAGCTGAAGAACGCGATCTTTTCCGCCTGGCTCATCCGGCGGATCGGCGACAGCGCCTCGGAATAGCGGCCTCGCAGCGCCGCCACGACGCCACTTTCGAGCGCGGCTTGGCCGAGCGATGATGGCGCGGTTTTATGGGTCGTCTCGGGCTCTGCGGCCGCTGGTTCTCGCGCAGCAATCGCCGGCGCCGCCTTTGGCGCGTCGTCAAGGATAGGCGCGGGCGTTTTTTCAAGAGCGGGAGCCGGCTCCGCGACTTTCGCGTCTGCCGTAACGGGCGACGCCTCGGCCAAAGCAGGCTCGGCAGCCGCATCCGTCTCGGCCAAATTCTCACCCGGATCGACCTCGGTGATCTCGAGGCCCTCAAGCAGGTTTGCCCGAACGTCGACCTCGACCGGTGTCAGCGGAGCCGGGGCTTGCGCCGCCGCCTCGCGCGTCACCGGCGCCTCAGCCATCTCCGCAGCCTCAGTCCGGGGCTGCGGGGCTGCGGGCGGCTCGCCGGGGGCGACGACGTCGAGCGTCTCAGCCGGCGACGCTACGGCTTGGCGCGGCGCGGGCTGAGGGCGCACTTCGTTTTCGTCGGCGAACTGCTCGATTTGATCAGGCGCCTTCGTCTGCGGCGCGTCGGCTTTGGCCAGCCCGCTGATCCGCCGCGTCAGCAAATCGAGCGCTGCAGTGACCGTTGCCGGCACGTCGGGCGCGGCCTGATCGCCATTCATGCGCGTGCAACCATCGACGATCGCCTTGGCCTGCACATCGAGCAGGTCGCACACCCGGGTGTCGGCACCGGATTCGCGCAAGGTCCAGGCGACGTCGCGCAGGATACCCGCCGCGCGCTGGATCGGCTCGGTGGCCGGTCGCATGTCGTTTTTAGGCAGAGCCTCCAGAACGCGGCGGCGCGCGTCGGCAATCAACTCGGCGATGTCGGGCAAGTACTCCGCAAGCGAGTGGCTGGGGGCCGCCTTCTGGATCGCCAGTGTCGCCTCGATGCGCGCGACCGCGTCGAGCACCATGAGGGTATCGGCATTACGGTTACGCTTGGCGTACTCGCCGAGAAACCAGCGGCCACGCGCGGTTTCCATGAACGCGCCGCAGATTGCCTCGTAGTCTGCCTCCGTCGGCATCGAGGCACGGGCACTGATCGGGGACAGGGCGAACGCGTCGTCGGCCATGCACTCTTCGCGTCATCTCTCAAATCAAACAAGAAAGCTGAACGCGGAACAACGCTTTCGGGATCATGCTACAGGCGATATCTCAAAGCGCAAGCGTACCTGTCACGAATCGTTCTGAAATTGATGCAGCCAATCGATGCAATAGCAATCGCCCGGCGCCGGTTTGCAGTGCGGTTGTCGGTGTTTTACGCCGCGACCTTTGCGATTGGCGGCGCTTACATGCCGTTCTTCCCGTTGTGGTTGAAGGCGAGGGGGCTGGACTCGGCCTGGATCGGCATCGTGATCGCGATGCCGACCGTGGCCCGGTTGACCGCGGTACCCGCCGTGACGCGGTTTGCCGAGCGCCGTCACGCTATCGTCCCGGCGATCCTGATCACCTCGATGCTGGCGACTGCGGGCTTCGCGCTGCTCGCCACGATGTCCGGGGTACTCGCGATCGCGGTGATGCTGCTGGTCACGGCCTGTGCCTGGACGCCGACGGTGCCACTCACCGAGGCCTACGCGTTGCGCGGCGTTGCCGCCCATGAGGTGAGCTACGGGCCGATTCGGCTGTGGGGCTCGGTCGCCTACATCGCAGGCGTGCTGGCGGCCGGCTTTGTCGCCGCCGCGGTGGCGCCGGTGCACCTGATCTGGGTGATCGTCGCGATCACCGCGCTCAGCGTGGTGTCGGCGCTGACGCTCGAGCCGATGCCGGCGGTTGCGCTGCCGGGCGGGGCGAGGGCGGCGTCGCCGGGCGTCGTCCGGCAACCGGGCTTCGTCGCGATCCTGGTTGCGGCCGCGCTGATCCAGGGCAGCCACGCCGCCTATTACAGCTTCTCGTCGATCGCCTGGCAGGCCGAAGGTTTTGACAGCACCACGATCTCGGTGCTGTGGTCGCTGTGTGTGGTCGCCGAGATTGTGCTGTTCGCCTGGTCGCCGCGGCTGCGTCTCGCGTCTTCCACCTTGATCATCATCGGCGGTGCTGGCGCCGCGGTGCGCTGGGCGGTGACGGGGCTCGAGCCCTCGCTTGCGGTGCTTGTCATCGTCCAGCTGTTGCACGCGTTGTCGTTTGGCGCGACTCACCTCGGCACGATGGGGCTGCTCGCGCATCGCGTCCCCGGCCATTCGCTCGCCACCGCGCAGGGGACGCTGACCGCTTCGATCGGGATTGTCAGTGCGACCGCGACCATCCTCTGCGGCCGGCTGTACAACGACTACGGCCAGTCGCTCTATTTCGGCATGGCCGCGATGGCCGCGTCAGGAGCGCTCGTGATGCTGGCGATGCGGCGAAAGGTCGAGAAGCGACCGGCCGCGTAGCTGGCGCCCCATGCGGCGCGGCTTCGTGTTAGTCTAGGTCGGACCGCGGCACAGAATGACGATGAAGATCCTGCTCACCCACACGCCTCAGATGCGCGACAACTACTACGGCGCCCGCGCGCTGGCCGGACTTCAGTCGCTCGGCGAGGTCAAGCTGCATCAGGGCCGCGCGACGCTGGACGGAGAGACGTTGATTGCTGCCGCGCGTGACTGCGACCTGATCGTCGCCGACCGTGCCACCGCCTTGCCGGCACAGGTCTTCGCCAGCCTGCCGCAGCTCAAGGCGGCGCTGCGGGTCGCGGTCGATATCCGCAATATCGACGTTGCCGCCGCGTCTTCGCATGGCGTGCTCGTCAGCCGCGCCCGGCCGGGCTTCGTTGAATCGGTGACGGAACTGGTGGTCGGGTTGCTGGTCGATCTC
This sequence comes from uncultured Alphaproteobacteria bacterium, assembly GCA_963763485.1. Taxonomy (GTDB): domain Bacteria; phylum Pseudomonadota; class Alphaproteobacteria; order Rhizobiales; family Xanthobacteraceae; genus CAWCKS01. The sequence continues at coordinate 103,395 of CAVXOW010000009.1, forward strand.
AACCGCGGTATCTCCGGTGCCAGCGCCGCCTACCGGGCAGGGCAGATCCCGGCCGCGCGGATGGGGCGGCAGCTCAGCGGCACCACCATCGGCATCATCGGTTATGGCGCGATCGGCCGCGCCGTGGCGCCGCTCGCTGCTGCGATGGGCATGCAGGTGCTGATCGCGGACCCGCATGTCACCGTCGCCGAGCCCGGCTTCCGCCAGGTCGACCTGAACACGCTGCTCGAAAACTCCGACCACGTGGTCTGCCTCGCGGTGGCGACGGAGGCGACCGAGAACCTGATCGATGCCGCAGCGCTCGCGCGGATGCGCCGCGATGCCGTGTTCATCAACGTCTCGCGCGGCAACCTGGTCGACGAGGCTGCGCTTGCCGTAGCCCTCACCGAGCGGCGCATCGCGGGAGCCGCGCTCGATGTCGGCCGCGCGCCGGACCAGATGCCGACGCCTGCGCTCGCTGCGCTTGCCCAACGTCATCGCCACCCCGCATATCGGCGGCCTGACCCCGCCGGCGATCGAGGCCCAGGCGCTGCATACCGTCGAGCAGGTGCGGGCGCTGATGTCCGGCGCGGTGCCGGATGGAGCGGTCAACGCCGCGGGCTGGCGGCGGCGAATTTAAGGACGCCGCAAGCGACCGGCCTCGCACCGCTTTGTGGAACTGTCATCGAGCCGCGCTAGGTTCGCCTCGCCACTAGGGGAGCGATCGCACCGCAATGACGACACCAGACACCGACATCAATCTCGAACTCAGTCGTCGCAAGCTGCTGGCCGCCGCAGGCCTCGGCGCTGGGGCCGTCGTGGCGGCGGCATCGCTGCTCGGAACTCGAGATGCCCGCGCCGTACCCGCCGCTCGCGTAGCGTCCGATCCAGTAGCGACGCCGCCGGTTGCCGGTTTGCATCTGCAGTTCGGCGCGGATGCGTCGTCGGAGATGGTGGTGTCGTGGCACGCGCTGCAACCCGTGCACAATCCGCGCGTCCTGCTCGGCAATCTTGATGGCAAGCTCGAGCAGACCATCGAGGCCAAGCTGACCAGCTACACCGATGCCAAGGCCAAGCAGGTCGTCTACGCCTACCATGCGAAGCTCGGCGGGCTGCGCGCCGACAGTGACTACCTCTACGGGGCCATGCACGACGGCGCCGATCCGGAGTTCGGCACCTTCCACACTTCGCCGCGCGCTCGCGTGCCGCTCACCTTCACGAGTTTCGGCGATCAGGGCACGCCGACGCTCGGCAAGAAGTTCGTGCCGCCGGAGGGGGTGACCCTGCCGGCGCCCGTGTTCGTGAATGACAATCTCGGCTCGCCGGCGGCCGGCGATACCACGCTTGGCGTCGAGCGGCTGCAGCCGCTGTTCCACCTGTTCAACGGCGACCTTTGTTACGCCAATCTCGCCGAAGACCGCGTGCGAACCTGGTGGGATTTCTGGGAGAACAACAGCCGCAGTGCGCGCAAGCGTCCCTGGATGCCGTCGGCAGGCAACCACGAGAACGAGCTCGGCAACGGACCGATCGGGTATCAGGCTTATCAGACCTACTTCTCGGTGCCTGAAACACCCGGCCAGACCGATGTGACGAAAGGGCTCTGGTATGCTTTCACTGCAGGCTCGGTGCGCGTGATCAGCATCGCCAACGACGACGTCTGCTACCAGGACGGCGGCAACTCGTACGTCCGCGGCTATTCCGCCGGCGCGCAGAAGGCGTGGCTCGAAAAAGAACTGACCTCGTCCCGCGGCAATCCGGATATCGATTGGATTGTCGTGTGCATGCATCAGGTCGCGATTTCGACCGTCGACAAGTTCAATGGCGCGGACCTCGGGATCCGCGAGGAGTGGGTGCCGCTGTTTGACAAATACGGCGTCGACCTCGTGGTGTGTGGCCACGAGCACCACTACGAGCGCTCGCATCCGATCCGCGGCTGGGAAGAGAATGCCACCCGGACGCCGATCCCTGCGGCGACTGCCACCGACGTGATCGACACGACGAAGGGAACGGTCCACATGGTTATCGGCGGCGGCGGCACGTCGATCCCGTCGAACCAGCTGTTCTTCAGCCCGCTAGCGTGCCGGGTGATCACCGCGGTCGGCGAACCCGATCCGAAGACCGGCAAACGTCCGCCGGTTTACGTGCAGGAGCACGCGCCGTGGTCGGCGGTGCGCAACGCGGCACACTCCTACGGCTTTGCGGCCTTCACCGTCGATCCGGGCTCACAGCGCGGCGGCACCACGACGATCAAGGTTACCTATTACGATGTCGTCGGACTGGACGGTCAGCTCGCCGCGTTCGAAAGTTTTACGCTGCAGCGTCCGCGCCGCGATTAGGACGGGGACTCATAGATCCACCAGCCCGATGCGGGCTCGGCGGCGGCCGCTTCTTGCCAGAAGCGGCCGGCCTTCTACTACGACATCCCTCACATGCCAGTCCCGGTTCACTGCTGACACAATTCGGTGGAGGCCGGCATATCTTCTTCGCACGAGTAGTCCGAAGCGGCGGAGCACGTTCCGATGTCCCAGAAAGCATTCACACCCGCCGAGCTGAACCACGGTTTCGTCGTCGCGATCGAAATTGTCGCCAAGGCAGGCGAGGAAGATATCGTTGCCGGCGCTCTTGAGGCCTTGATCAAGCCGACCATGGCGGAGCCGGGGGTGAAGCTTTTTCTGCCTTATCGCTCGCCGACCGATCCAGCGGCCTTTTTCATATTCGAGCTGTACCAGAACGAAGCTGGATGGGCCGAGCACCAGAGAACGGCCCACTTCAAGTCATTCGTCGACAACATGCTGCCGCGTATCGCGAGACGTGAACGCGTCCCTTACGTGCCATACGCGCCGAACGCCTAGGGTTGTCGAGCGCCGCGGCATGCCGCGCTCGAGCCGGCACACCGGATTGGCCGATGCGCCGCCCGATGGTATGATCCCTGCAGCTTTGAAGGAGGACACGATGGCTGAAGCGAAACTCGCTCCGAACCTGCCGGACTGGATGATCAAGCACGCGAACCGCTATCTTGCGAGCGGTGGAACCGACGGGCACATGTACAAGATCAACGTGCCCCAGCGCGGTGAGATCACGGCGCCGTCGCTGCTGCTGACCACCACCGGCCGCAAGTCTGGCGACAAGTTCATATTTCCGCTGTTCTACGGAACGGAGGGCGGCAGTTACTTCGTCGTCGCCTCCAAAGGGGGCGCGCCGGAACACCCAGGGTGGTATCGCAACATTCTCGCGAACCCCAACGTCGAAGTCCAGGTCGGGACCAAGAAGTTGAACGCGCGGGCCAGGACAGTGGCGGGCGAGGAACGCGTCCAACTTTGGAAAAAGGCGCTCGAATTCTGGCCGCCGTACGCCGACTATCAGCTCAAGACCGCGCGCGAGATACCGGTGGTCGTGCTGGATCCAGTCCAATAGGGCAAGTCCAATAGGTACGTGGCGGCCGGCCACCGCAGCGACGGCATGGCGCTGTTGCACGGCTTTGTCACTTTGCCGGCCTCATCGGCTCCCATCAGGCGATTGTATCCAGCGACGCCTGCGGCCAAATCCGCCGCCGGCCGTCGCTCCACAAGGCAGTCAGCAAAAGAATTCCGCATTATGAAGCAGATCACAATCGCAGCGATCGCTCCCGAGTAGGGTCTTCCGAGAAAGAAAACTTAGGGAGGTCCCGATGTCAACGAGCGTAAACGGGAATGAACCGCTGAGCCTGCAAGACCGGACGAAAGGTCTTGCCAAGGACGGGACCATGCCACTGGCAAACGCTCGCGTCCTCATCGAACCCCATGGCGCGATACCACTTATCCTGCCCCCTCCTGCCGTTTACACGCTTCAAGGTAGCACTGCGAATTTCACTGTTGCCTTCGACTCTAGCCTGAGGTCGGAGGGAGCGGCGCTCGCGGACGCGATACTGGGGCGTTGCGAGCAGGATCTCAGCCAGCTGCGCAGTTTTTTCGGAGGCGTCAGCGCTGGCCGATTCAGTATCTTCATCGACCCGGGAACGTTCGGCGCATTCCACCTGAGTTGCGCGAGCACAGAGATCCACTGCGCTGCTTTCACCGGAATCGATGGTGATCTCGAGAATTTCCTGACCTGCGCCGAGGTCGACGAGGTGTTGATGGCCGTCCAGGCAGCGGGCTGGAATTGCGGAGCGAGCGCCGGCGAGGGCCTGTCGCGGGTGCTGGCGACGGAGTTACATCCAGCAAGCCTTGGCCGTTTTGCGACAGCCCACTTCTGGCTCAACAGCGCGCGGCAGGACTTTGTCACTCAGACGGAAGGAACTGATCGGGACCACGTCTCGATAGGCTGCGCGACCCTGTTCATCAACTATCTGCGACACCAGCTTCGTTTCAGCCTTGCTCAGATCGTCCAGGCAGGCGGGACCACACTTCAGCAAACCTATGAGCGACTGACTGGCTCGACGGACGCCTTTGGACCTTTTGCAAGTCTTCTGGACGCTCGCTTTCCCATCGGCGTCACCGTCAATCTCCCGAACGATAATCCATTTCCATTGTCGGAAGTACCCGATGTGACGTTTGAGCCCGCCAAGCTCGCTGGCAAAGACGTCCTCTTGAGCGGACTGGTGCCGAAGTTCACGGGCGCGGGCCAACTGAATTCGTTCGTAAACAGTCAATCTCCAGTCGCAGGCAAGATCGTGCCCGGTGGCAGCATCGTGAACATGCACCTGGTACAGGGTGAGCCGCCGTAAGACGCTGGGATCTGCGGCTCCAGATGTCTGCTGCGGGTCTTGGTCGTGTAAAAACGCCTTGAAGGCGACGTCGATTTTCGAAGTCAAACCGGTTCGGTTTCAGGCAGCGATAGCGGCGATCAGCGGCTTGATACCGACGATATTTATAACTCGGGTCAGATTATAGGCTAGAACAGAAAGGGCCATTTCAGCCGCTACCTTTGGGAGCGTTTTGGTCAGGAAGTGTGTCGCGCCCATGCGCGCCTTCATCGTCCCGAACGGGTGCTCGACGGTCTCGCGACGTTGGCGCATCGCGAGCGGGTTCGCATCAAGGCGCTGCTGCACGGCATCGAGCAGGTGCTCGTGCTCCCATCGCGTGATCCGCCGCTCTGGCCCGGTCGTGCACTGGGATTTGAGCGAACAATTTTGACAGGCGTTGGTCCAGTAGCGCCGCAGCATCTTGCCGGCTTCTTCGTTTGTATAGCGATATGGCAACCGCTCTCCAGCCGGACAACGATAGGCGTCTTCCTCCGGCAAATAGACAAAGTCTTGCTTACCGAAGCGTCCGTCTGACTTGGCGCCCGAAGTCATCGGCTTGGGCAGCGTGACCGTGATGCCGGCCTCGTGGCAGGCGAGGATCTCCGAGCTGCTGAAGTAGCCGCGATCGGCAACGGCCTCGAGCGTCTCGGTCTTCAGAACAGCTTTCGCCTGCCTGGCCATATTGGCCAGTTGAGCCCGATCTGAGCCGCTGTTCGTCACCTCATGCGTCACAATCAGATGATGTTCAGTGTCGACGGCGACCTGTACGTTGTAGCCGACCACGCCCGAGCCGCGGCCGCTGGTTGCCATCGAGCGGCTGTCGGGATCAGTCAGAGAGATTTGTTGGTCAGGGGAAGCCAGCATCTGCTTCTCGTAGACAGCAAGCTTGCCCATTTCCTCCTTCAGTTTTGTGAGCTTCTCATTGAGCCTCGTCACCTTCGCGGCCAGCGCCTCCGTCGGCTCGTGCCGATCAGCGGTATCGAGTTGGCTCAGATAGCGCGCAACGCTCTCCTCCAGTTGGGCACGCCGCCGTTCCACCTTCGCCCGCGTGAAGTTCTTGTCCCGGTTGTTAACCGCTTTGAACTTGCTCCCATCGATGGCAACGTTCGCCGTCGCCAGAAGCCCCATCTCGCGGCAGAGTTCGACGAAGCGCGCACAGACCTTGCGCAGCGCCAGGCTATTGTCTTTGCGGAAGTCCGCGACCGTCTTGTGATCAGGTGCGAGCCGACCCAGCAGCCACATCACCTCGACATTGCGTCCGGCCTCTCGCTCCAGCCGCCGGCTCGACTGCACCCGGTTCAGATAGCCGTAAATGTAAAGCTTCAAGAGGACCGAAGGATGGTACGACGGCCGACCAGTTGCCGCCGGCTCAACCCCCTCGAAACTCATCTCGGTCAAATCGAGTGCATCGACAAACACGTCGATCACGCGAACGGGGTTGCTCTCGTCAATGAAATCATCAAGGCATTCGGGCAACAGCGTCCATTGTCCACGATCCGCCTCTTCAACAAAGCGCCTCATCATTCCCTCGCAGAATCAATAGAGAATCATAACCGCTGCTCTGCGTTTTCACACAACCAGGGTCAGAAGCCGAAAGGCTCCCTGCGAACAAATCTAGTCCGCTTCACTCCAACAGCAGAGATCCCCTCGGGCCGCGCCTGAATCGCTCTTAGACCCGCTCGCTAGTTGACATGACGCACTAACGGGTTCGGCAGATCGATCACCTCGTCATCGTCACGCGCACGGCGCGGGGCGATCTCGTCGAGCTTCCGATCCAGCCGCTCCAACAGCGCTTCCACATGCTGGTTCGCGGCCTCCGCAGGCTCGCGTGCCGCGTCTCGCAGATCATCGATTGCACCGCTTACGCTTTCGACGAGCTTGCCGACCGCTTCAGCAATATCAACCAGATCGCTGCGCAGTTCCGCGATCCGCTGATCGACCAGCTGTGCGACCTTGGCCACGAGCCTTGCCTCGAGCGCATACTCATCGCGTCGCAAATGATATTCATGGGCAATGTTTGCCGCCGCGTCGGCGCACTCGATGTTGCGGCGGACCTCGGCCAGAATGCGTTCGCGGTCCTCGGGCGAAGATTTCGACACGTCACCCTCACCAGTTAACGGTCTGCGCAAACTGCACGGCACCAGATGCGGCGCACCACTGCGTTGGTCCTGATGCGAAGGCCGATCAGTTGCTCTGGAACAGGCACTGACTCGGTGCCGCCAGTGTACCGAGTGCAGCCCCGCTGACAATGTCGGAGGGCGCTGTAATCCTCGAAATGCACAACGCTTTCGTGCGATGTTTCGATCGCCGCCAACCGAGGCTGCCCCAAGGGGATGATATGGAGAGGCCTCCAACTGCCCCGGTCACCAAGCGCGACAAATGGAAAGCTCGCCTTGGGAACGTCCTTTACTGGACGGCCTGCGCGCTGGCTTTCTGCTGGTTCGTATTGTCGATGCTGGCGGTCGTGCCGTCCCCGTCAGGGCGATGGCCATCGGGGGAATGGGGGCTTGGTCTTGGCATAGGCCTCGTTGGCGGCCTCATCATTTGGCTCATTGGGCGAGCGATCCGCTACTTTTTGGCGGGCAGGTAGCAAACCAGGCCACTCCGAGATTCAAACCAGACCACCAGGGGTCGAAACAGGCCAGCACCCGAGGTTGCGACCGAACGGACGACAAACGGAAGTTAGTCGCGGTACCGCTCACATCACATTGCACGCTCTTGGCATCTTGACGAGCTGCGACAGGGTCAGACCTCTTTTGAATGCGCAATAAGTCTGCTCGGCCGACCCGCAAAAAGCGCCCTTATGCGCGGCAAACCCCTGAAGGGGGTAGATAAGCTTGTTGAATAGACGACTGCGATAAACAGCGCGAAAGGCAAAACTCATTAGCCGGTTATTCGACAAGTCCCTGCCTTCGATGCCGCTGAGAGGTGAGAGTCCGAGGGACAGAATGACTTTTCCCTCGTCTTGAAAAGCACGTATGGCGTGATGAAGGATCGCATATCCGACCAAAGGATCTGCTTCGGGGAGCCGGCGTTTGGCCGAACACAGATAGCCCACAACCTCGCCTTCGGCGTAGATTGGATCGAAAAACGCAAAAGCCTGCAGGTCGCCGTTAGGACCGAAGGCAAAGAACTTGCGGACGTCGACCTCGTCATCGAGGATTGCCGGTCTGGTCAAGAATGTCATCTCGCGGTCCTTCACCCCGCGCGTTTGCCGCCATCGGTCCGAGACCACTTGCAATTCCTGGCGATCGAGCGAAGTCACCGAGCGCTCCGCAATCGTGTAACTGCATTTCGCCACGCGTTTGAGCGCCGTCCGGAAGTTCCGCTTGCCTCGCCCGCCGAATCCATAGCCATCGAGTTTGAGGCGCGTTTCGGTCCCCATCTCGTTGACGGAAAGCCCGATCTTCTCGAGGATTTCGGCGACAGGCCGCGAAGCCTGCCAGAAGCAAACGTCGCTTTTCTCGCTCACGAAACGACGGATCAGATCCTCGCAGCAACCGATCGGCGCAAGGGGATTGGAAAGCACGAAGGCGGTGCTGCCGACTTGCTTGTAGGCGAGGAAGCCGTCCTCTCCGCCGAAATAGTTGAGACCCGATTGAAAGGTTGCAGAATATGCCAGCGCGAAGTTTCCAAATTTTCGCAATGCCAGAAAGCGCACCTTCTCGGATGGCTCGCCAGAACTCGCTCTCTGAACAATGGCGTGCATCTGCCTGCTCCGCGCGGAAACTCCCGCCGGGTTCTATGACCCCGCGCGGCGCCAATTATTTCACTGAGCGCAGCGGGAGTTTCTGTCTCCGAACCTGGAAACTAACAGCGCGCCTGACAGGCGCACCGTGACGGTCCTCACGCTGCGGCGTGGTCCCCCAGCAGCGCGCTGCGAAAATACGCGATCACCTCGTCCACCGCGGCGCGCGTCGGCTCACCCTGCGCGTCGATCAAATCACCGGTGAAAACCGAGTGCGGCGGCTTGCCCTGCGCCTTCATGACGCCTGCAGGATTGCCGGCGCTGTCGGGCAGTTCGGTGCCGCTGAAGGCTGTGCCGAACGTGGTGCGCAAGGTCTCGAACCGCGCCGCCCGGCATAGCGTATCGCCGGCAAAGCGATAGCCGCGCAGCTTGAAGCCATCTGCGCTGCGCGCCTTCACCCGCGCAAGATCGACGGGCGAGATATCGAGCGCAGCCGGCGTCATGGCCGGTAGGCCGGGCTGGGCCAGCACCGACGCGAGCACGCTCGCGTCCAGCGCCATCGACAGCGCAAAGCCCCCGGTGACGCACATGCCGATGGCGCCGACGCCGTTGCCGCCGCACTCCTGATGAGCGAGGCGCGCCAGCGCGCGCAACCATTCCGTCACGGGACTGGACTTGTTTGATCGCAGCATCGTGAACTCGCGCGATATGCACAGCGACAGGATCCGGGTCGGCTTGACCGTCTCGGTGTTGCCGGCGTCGGGTGTGCCGAACAAGATCGGTGCATAGACACGAAAGCCGGCATCGCGGACCCAGCGGCAGAACCGCGCCAGCGTCGGCGTGAAGCCGTAAATTTCGTGAATGACGATGACCGCGGGCCCGACGGTTCCGGTTAGCAGCGCCGGCTTGGTTTTGCCCAGGAGGGTGATGTCGCGGCGGGAGAAGTCGGCGATGTCAGAGGTTGGGTCCATCGCCGCAGCTTAACTGAGCCTGTACAAAACGTTCAATGGTACGATCAAGCCCGAATTCGAGACCGTGCAAAAGGTACTCGACGCGTTCGGCTTCAAACTGGTTGTCGAACCAAAAGCGGCTTGAAAAATTCATATAGAACGCAAGCATGGCGAGCGTAGGGTGGGCGGCGTTGTCGAGGCGCAAGTCGGCTGAAGCCGACTTGCGTGCGCCGTGCCCAGGCGAGCCCCGAGCGCATGATCACACTTGACGCTCGCTGATCCGACCAGAGACACAAGCCAATGCCAATTCGCGACTACACAACGCTGAAGCATCACGCCAAGGTGCACACGTTTCGGTTCAGCACGGTGCTTGTCGCCTGGGCGCTGTTGGTCGCTGCCTTTGTTTTCTATCCTCAACTGATCGCGCAATCGCTTCGCAGCTTCAGCCATGGCGTCGAATACGTCGCCGATATGCTGCCCGAGCAAATCGGTTCTTATATCGAGATCGGTCTGAGAGAGCTCGGCGGGCTGTTCTGGTTTCAGATCACGGCGCTGATCATCGTTGTGCGGGTGATATTCTGGGGCATTGCCCGGATGTGGCGTGCGGCGAGGCGTTGATTTGGGGTCTTTTCAGATGGCGGGTACTGATCCAACTACCCCCACAACCCCACGTCCGGCGGATGCACGATGCTGCCGTCGTAGCGCAGGCCGCCGTCGCGATCGCGCGCCAGCAGTAGCGGGCCGTCGAGATCAACAACGTCGGCGTGCTGCGCCACGACCAGCGCCGGTGCCATCGACAGCGAGGTCGAGACCATGCAGCCGACCATGGTGCGCAAGCCCAGCGCGCGCGCCGCATCCGACATCGCGAGCGCCTCGGTGAGGCCACCGGTCTTGTCGAGCTTGATGTTGACCGCATCATATTTGCCGCGCAACTCGCCGAGCGAGGCGCGGTCGTGCACGCTCTCGTCGGCGCAGACGACGAGCGGCCGCTTGATGGTGCCGAGCGGATCGTCTTTGTCCGCCGGTAGCGGCTGCTCCACCAGCGTCACGCCGTTCGCCGCGCACGCCGCAAGATTGCGTTCGAGGTTGTGCGCCGACCAGGATTCGTTGGCGTCGACGACGAGCTCGGAATTCGGCGCGGCGCGCCGCACCGCCGCGATCCTCGCCTCGTCGCCGTCGCCGCCAAGTTTCACTTTGAGCAGCGGACGCTGCGCCGCCTTCGCAGCGTCAGCCGCCATCGTTTCCGGTGTACCGAGCGAGATCGTGTAGGCAGTCTTCAACGGCCGCGGCGCCGGCACGCCGATCAGCTCCCACACGCGCTTACCGGCCACCTTCGCCGCGAGATCCCACAGTGCGCAGTCGACCGCATTGCGCGCGGCGCCCGCCGGCATCGCCGTCTGCAGCACGCTGCGGTCCATGCCGCGGCGCAGCGCGTCTGACATTGCCGTGATCTGGGCGAGGGTGGCTTCCGGCGTCTCGCCGTAGCGCGGGTAGGGCACGCATTCGCCGCGCCCGGTATGAACCCCGTCGCTGATCTCGGCGACGACTACGATGGCCTCGGTCTTGCTGCCGCGGCTGATCGTGAACGCCTGGGCCAGCGGCCAGTGTTCGATCCGGGCGCTTAAGGCGAGGGGAACCGCGGCCATTAACGAATTGTTAGGGTTTAAGTTGCGGGGACGCATCAACTATGGCTGTTTGGTAAACCATCGCAAGGGTGGTGAGGGACCTGGCTTTGGCCCGGTTCCGTGGGGAAAATTCGCGCAATGGCCGTAGACGCCAAACCTGCCCTGGAGCAGGCGACCTATGCGGATGGCCTGGCGCTGCGCGCGTCCGGGCCGTGGACGGCTCGCAACGCGCCGTCGCTGGAACAAATCGTGCTGGTGGCCGAGAAACTCGCGATTCCCAAGGGTCGCGTGATGATCGACGTGTCGCGTGTCTCAAATCTGGACACTTTTGGCGCGTGGTTCATCGAGCGCCTGTGCCGCAGCTTCAGCCGCCCTGGCCTCGTGCCGCAGGTGATGGGCCTGTCGGACAATTACTCGACGCTGTTCGAGGAGGTCCGCAAGGTCCAGGCGCCGACGCCGGTCCCGAAGCAAAAGGTGACACCGATCGTCCTGCTGGAGCGGGTCGGCCGGTCGATCGCAGGCGCCGGCGACATTCTGGTCGGGCTGTCGGCCATGTTCGGCGCGCTCATGGTGGCGACCTGGTGGGTCGTGCGCCATCCGCGCAGCTTCCGCCTCACCTCGATGGTCCACCACGTCGAGCAGGTGTGCTGGCGCGCGGTGCCGATCATCCTGCTCATCACGTTCCTGATCGGCTGCATCATCACCCAGCAGGGCATCTTCCACTTCTCGAAATTCGGCGCCGGCGTGTTCGTGGTCGACATGCTCGGCGTGCTGGTGCTGCGCGAGCTCGGCGTCTTGATCGTCGCGATCATGATCGCCGGCCGCTCCGGCTCGTCCTACACCGCCGAGCTCGGCTCAATGAAGATGCGCGAGGAGATCGACGCGCTGCGCACCATGGGTTTTGACCCGATCGAGGTTTTGATCCTGCCCCGCGTTCTCGCGCTGATGATCGGCTTGCCGATGCTGACGTTTCTCGGCGACATCACGGCGCTGTGGGGCGGCGGCCTGGTCGCGCAGTTCTACGGCGGCATGCAGCCGGCGGCGTTTCTGTCGCGCCTGCGCGAGGTCATCACCATCGACCACTTCATCGTCGGCATGGTGAAAGCGCCATTCATGGCGCTACTGATCGGCATGGTGGCCTGCGTCGAAGGCCTTGCGGTCGAAGGCAGCGCCGAGTTGCTCGGCCAGCACACCACAGCGTCGGTCGTCTATTCGATCTTCCTCGTCATTGTGCTCGATGGCGTGTTCGCCATCTTCTTCGCCTCGATCGGGATGTGAGCCAGGGATTTAAATAATGGCCGCGCCAAACGAGCCGATCATCCGCGTCTCCAATCTCACCGTAGGCTTCGGCGAGCGACTGGTGCTGAACGGATTGAACCTCGACGTCCGCCGCGGCGAGATTCTCGGCTTCGTCGGCGCGTCGGGCGCCGGAAAATCGGTGCTGACGCGCACCATCATCGGCCTGATGCCGAAGCGCTCGGGCCGCATCGAGGTGATGGGCGTCGATCTCGACAGCGTGGATGAGGAGGCACGGCGCAATATCGAGCGGCGCTGGGGCGTGCTGTTCCAGCACGGCGCGCTGTTTTCTTCGCTCAGCGTGCGCGAGAACATCCAGTTTCCGGTGCGCGAGCTGATGGATCTGTCCGACCGTGTGCTCGACGAGATGACCTATGCCAAGCTGACCATGGTCGGCCTCAAGCCCGAGGTCGCCGACCGCTTTCCGTCGGAGCTGTCGGGCGGCATGATCAAGCGCGTCGCGCTGGCACGCGCGCTGTCGCTCGACCCGGAGATCGTCTTCCTCGACGAGCCGACCTCCGGCCTCGATCCGATTGGCGCCGGCGACTTCGACGAGCTGGTCAGGACATTACAGCGCACTTTGGGGCTGACGGTTTTCATGGTAACCCATGATCTCGACAGCCTATACACCGCCTGTGACAGGATCGCCGTGCTCGGGGATGGCAAGGTGATCGCGGTGGGCACGATGGACGACATGCTGGCGTCGCGGCACCCGTGGTTGCAATCGTATTTTCACGGCAAGCGGGCGCGCGGATTAATCAAGTCGGGTCGGAGCTGAGGACATGGAGAAGAGAGCCAACTACGCCCTGATCGGGCTGTTCACATTGCTGGTGATCGCCAGTGCGTTCGGCTTCGTGTTCTGGTTCCAGAACCTCGGCACCAAGAAGACCCGGATCGCCTACCGTATCGTGTTCGAAGGCCCGACCGTCGGCTTGCGCGTCGGTGCCAACGTCAACTTCAACGGTATCCGCATCGGCGAGGTCGACTCGGTCAAGATCGATGATCCCCAGCACGTCGTCGCGCTGGTCTCGGTCGAACGCAAGGCGCCCGTGCGCAAGGACACCACTGTCGGCCTCGAGTTCCAGGGCCTGACCGGCATCGCCGCGGTCGCGCTGAAGGGCGGCTCGGTGGGTGCGCAGGAGGTCGAGCCGGATGCCGACGGCATCCTCACGCTGACCGCGGATTTCGGACTTCGAGCCAGGATCTGACCGCGTCCGCGCGCGCCGTTCTGCAGAACATCAACAAGGTCGTCTCCGAGAACGAAGATACGATCAAGGACGCGTTGAAGAACGTCGACACGTTCTCGCAGGCGCTGGCGCGCAATTCCGAACGCCTCGACAGCCTCTTGTCCGGCGTCGACACCCTCGTCAACAAAGACGGCACCGGCGAATTGCAGGCCGCGGTGAAGTCCTTCCATACGCTGAGCGACAATCTTGACACTCGCACGGCCGACATCACCAGCGGCGTCAACAAGTTCACCGCCAACGGCACCAAGGAAGTCTCGGCGCTGATCGCCGACGGCCGCAGCACGCTCGCGGTGATCAGCCGCGCGTTCGCCAACCTCGACAAGAACCCGTCGCGGCTGTTGTTCGGCGGCGCAGCGCCTGCCGATACGACGGCGTCGGCCACCTCAGCGGCGAAACCGGCGGCAGCGCCGGCGGACAAGCCGAGGCCTGCAGCCGCACCGCCACGGACGCGCGCGCCGGCCGCCGCCGCGAACGCCTCGGCCGATAACAAGCCGAAGCCGTAGCGGGGCAGCATGATCACGCTCTACCATTGCGAAGGCGCGCGCTCGTTCCGGCCGCTGTGGATGCTGGAAGAGATGAAGCTGCCGTACGAACTGAAGATGCTGCCGTTCCCGCCGCGCGTGCTGGCGAAGGAGTATCTCGCGATCAATCCGCTCGGCACGATCCCGTTCATGATCGATGGCGAAACGAAGATGACGGAGTCCTCGGGCATTTGCCACTATCTCGGCACGCGCCACGGCCCAAGCGATCTCATCGTCGACATGAACGATAAGGCCTACGGCGCGTTCCTCAACTGGATGTATTTCTCTGACGCGACGCTGACATTCCCGCAGACGCTGGTGCTGCGCTACACAAGGCTCGAGCCGGAGGAGCGCCGCAACCCGCAGGTCGCGACCGACTATGCCAAATGGTTTTATGGCCGCCTGCGCGCGGTGGAGGCTGTGACCGCCAACACCGAGACGCTCTGCGCCGGCCGCTTCACCGCCGCCGACATCGTGATCGGCTATGCGCTGAAGCTCGCGGACTCGCTCGGCCTGTCCAAGGACTTCGGCCCGAACGTCGCCGCCTACTACGCCCGCGTGCAGCAGCGCGATGGTTTTCAACGCGCGCTGGCGGCAGAACGTGCTGCCGCCCTGCAGCAGGGGATACGCAGCGCGTGATTGTTTTCCGCTCGTCCCCGCGGACGCGGGGACCCAGTCTTTGCCAAACAAACAATGGTTCGTCTGATGTCGCTGGATTCCCGCTTTCGCGGGAATGAGCGGAAAATGATCAATTCGCCCTGATCCGCACCGGCAACTCGCGAATGCCGCGGATGAAGTTCGAGTACAGCCGCCGCGGCGGCCCCATCACCTCGACATCGATCTTGCGCGCTAAAAGTTCTTCCCACAGCACGCGGAGCTGCAGGTCGGCGAGGCGGTCGCCGACGCAGCGATGGATGCCGGCGCCGTAGGACAGATGCTGCCGCGGCCTGGCGCGATCGACGATGAAGCTATCCGCCTGCTCGATCATGTTCTCGTCGCGGTTGCCGGAGACGTACCACATCACCACCTTGTCGCCGCGGCGGATCTTCTTGCCGGCAAGCTCGGCGTCACGTGCCGCGGTGCGGCGCATGTGGATGACGGGCGTCTGGTAGCGGATGGTTTCGGCGACCAGGCTCGGCACCAGCGCGGGATTGGCTTTGAGCTTCGCGAACTGCTCGGGGTTTTCCGACAGCGCCAGTAGCCCGCCCGACATCGAGTTCCGCGTGGTGTCATTGCCGCCGACGATCAACAGGCCGAGGTTGCCGACGAATTCGCGCTCCGGCATGTCGCGCGTCTCGGGGCCGTGCGCCATCATTGAGATTAGGTCGAATTTGGGCGGCGCCTTGGCGCGTTCGTCCCACAGCGCCTTGAAGTAGGCGCCCATCTTCATCAGCTCGGCGAAGCGTTCTTCGTTCGAATGCACCACCGCATCAGGCGCATCGACGTTGGCAATCGCGACGTCGGACCAGAAGGTCAGCTTGCGCCGTTCCTCGAACGGAAAGTCGAACAGCGTCGCCAGCATCATGGTGGTGAGCTCGATCGCGACCTTGTCGACCCAGTCGAAGGTCTCGTTGCGCGGCAGGGCGTCGAGCACCGCGCTGGTACGCTGCCGGATCGTGATCTCGAAATTTGCCAGCGCATTTGGCGTGGCGACCGGCGCCACCGTCTTGCGCTGCGCGGTGTGGCGGGGCGGATCCATCCGGATGAAGTTCGGCAGCTTCAGGCTTTCCGGCTGGTCGATGATCTGAATGCCGCCGTGCTCCGAGGAATAGGTCTGATGATCGAGCTCGACCGTCATGATGTCGTCGTAGCGCGTCACTGACCAGTAGGGACCGTAGGCGCTGTGGCTGCAGTAGTGCACGGGCTCCTCGGCGCGCAGCCGTGCGAACAGCGGCTGCCAGGTGTCGTTCTGGTACAGCGCGGGATCGCTGACGTCGATCGCGTCGAGCGAAACGCCCTTCTCGGCGAGGGCCGCAGTTGCCATGAAATTCCTCCGCACGTTCTTCTCAAGACGGGGCAGACTAATCCAAATCGTGGACCAGACAACACTCGCAATCCCGTGAAAGCTCGGTGACAACGGCCGGATTTGGGGGTTAGTGTTGGGGCCACGCAACAAGCGATCCCCTGAAGAGGTCACCATGAGCAATCTGCCGAAGTCCGTCACCATCAATGATGACACCATGCGTGAAGGCCTGCAGATTGAGAGCGCCAAGATCCCGGTCGAAGCCAAGCTGCGACTGCTTGACGCGCTCGGCGAGACCGGCGCCAGGGTGATCTCGATCGGTTCGTTCGCGCATCCGAAGTGGACGCCGCAAATGGCCTGCATCGACGAGCTGGCCTCGCGCTTCGTGCCGAAGCCGGGTGTTGTTTACACCGCCGCCGTGTTCAACAAGCACGGCTTTGACCGCGCCGACGCCTACTATCCGAAGATCGACGTGCGGCGCAGCCGCGGCCGCCACGCCAGCCATGTCGAGCTGTGCGACTCCTTCGCGCGGCGGAACTATAACCGCTCGCAGGCGCAGCAGATTGCCTCGCTCGATGCCACGGTCCAGGCAGCTCGTGAAGCCGGCGCCGAAAAAGCCTCGGTCTCGATCGGCAATCCGTTCGGCTCGAATTTCGAGGGGCCGTACACCCACAAGCAGCGCATGGATTTGCTCGCACTGATGATCGGCAAGTGGCAGGCCGCCGGGATCAAGGTCACGCGGGTGTCGCTGCTCGAGGCGATGGGCTGGAACCTGCCACACCTCGTGCGCGAGACGATTCTGGCGATCCGCGAGCGCTGGCCTGATGTCACCGACTTCCATCTGCATCTGCACAACCAGCGCGGCGCGACGATCGCGAGCTACTATGAAGGCCTGCAACTCGGCGTACGCGAGTTCGATACCTCGCTCGGCGGCATGGGCGGCTGCCCGTATTGCGGCAACGGCCGCGCTGCGGGTCATGTGCCGACCGAGGATTTCGTCGACATGTGCCACGAGATGGGGATCGAGACCGGCTACAATCTCGACAAGCTGATCGAGGCGGTGGCGATCGCGGAAGAGGTGGTCGGCCATCCGCTCTGGGGCCATGTCTCGAAGTCCGGCCCGCGCCCGCGCGGCGATAAGCTCTATCCGCGCGACATGCCGTTCGTGGAGACGCTGCAGGAGGCCGCGCACTTCCGCAAGGGGCCGCAGGTTTATGCCGGCCAGATCGCGCCCTGGAAGGAGAACGACGCGCTCTTGAAGGCGAACTGACGCGGCGGTAACCTGTTTATCTCCGCGCCGGCGCGGGTGACCGCCGTCCAACGGGCAACTTCGCTCTTGATGAACGCGGCGAATGCATCCGGGCCGGCGTCGAGCGGTTCATAGCCCTGCTTGCGCAGCGTTTCGACGGAGTCAGCGTTCTGCATCGCCTTCCGTGCGGCATCAGCGAGTTTCTCGATCACCGGACGCGGCGTGCCGGCCGGTGCGGCAAGGCCAAGCCAGAGGCTGGTGTCAAAGTCGGGCATGCCTGCTTCCGCCATGGTCGGCACGTTGGGGAGGGCGCCCGCCCGCTTGTTCGCCGCCGTCGCCAGCGCTGTCAGTTGGCCGGCATTGATCTGGCCGATCACGGCAGACGCGATATTGAAAGACATGGTAATGCGGCCGGCCATCAGGTCGCCGGCAATTTGCGGGCTGCCTGGATACGGCACGTCGGTGACTTTGATGCCGGCGCGCTGCGCAAACAGCGCGGCGGCAAGTTGCGGAATACTGCCAGCGCCGGTCGACCCGGAGAGCACCGTATCGGGCTTCGATTTGGCGAGTGCAATCAGCTCGGCGACACTATGCACGTTGGTCGCGGGATTGACGACCAGCACGACGGTGCCATTGGCGAGGAGTGCGACCGGGGCGAAATCCTTGCCCACGTCAAGAGCGGGGGCAGGGTTGATGATCTCGTTCGTCAATGTCGAGAGCGCAAACAGGAACAGCGTGTAGCCGTCGTTCGTGGCGCGTGCGACGTACTGGCCGGCAAGGCTCCCCGCCGCGCCCGGCTTGTTTTCAACGACGACCTGCTGGCCAAGAACTTCGGCTGCGCCCTTGGCAAACAGGCGCGCGGTGATGTCCGAGGCTGACCCCGGCGTAAATCCGACGATGAGGTGGATCGGGCGCGACGGAAAGGCATCCTGCGCGCGCGCAGTCTGCCTGAAGGAGAGCAGCGCGGCCGCGTTCGCTGCCAGTTGCAGAAATGTCCTGCGGGGAAGCGGCATGGTATCACCCGGTCTGGCGAATGCCTTCTGCGCGAAGGGCCCGCAACAATACCTTTTTCCAGGCTGTTGTGCGACGGGGCCAAGTTAATTGTCGCCGCGCGAGTGACCCGGAAAATGCGAGCCGGGTAAGCCCGCGGGAGCCTTTACAGCGAACTCGGCCGCCACCTACGATGACCGCGGACGGGACGCCCGCGGCTGAACGGGCATGCCCCCAAAAAGGGCCAAAAAATCCCCGGAGGAGGAATGACCGTCATTGAATCGAGGCTCGATCGCCGCGCCGACAACTACCAGCGCAATCGCGCCGATATGCTGGAAGCGCTCGGGGCGCTCGACAAGCTCTACGCCGAGGCCGCCGCCGGCGGCGGCGAGCGCGAATTGGCGCGCTTGCGGGCGCGCGGCAAGATGCCGCTGCGCGAGCGCATCTCGATGGCGCTCGACAAGGACTCGCCGTTTCTCGAGATCAGCCCGCTCGCCGCCTGGCGTTCGAATTTCAACATCGGCTCGGGGTTCGTGGTCGGCATCGGCGTCATCTCTGGCGTCGAGTGCGTCATTCTCGGCCATGACCCTTCGGTGCGCGCCGGCGCGTTCAACGCCTTCAACGGCAAGAAGCTGATGCGCGGGCTCGAGATCGCGCGGTTGAACCGGATGCCCTACGTGCAGTTCGTGGAATCCGCCGGCGCTGACCTGCGCGGCGACACCGGCGAGAGCGATCCGGAAGCTGCGATCCGCCGCGAGGTTGGCCACTTCGCCGAGTCCGGTCGGCTGTTCTACGAGATCACCGAACTGTCGAAAATGCGCATCCCGACCATCTCCGTGGTGTTCGGCGCGTCGACCGCCGGCGGCGCGTATCAGCCGGGCATGAGCGACTACAACATCTTTATCCGCGGGCAGTCGAAGGTGTTTCTCGGCGGACCGCCACTCGTGAAAATGGCGACCGGCGAGGACGCCAACGAGGAAAGTCTTGGTGGCGCCGAGATGCACACCACCATCTCCGGGCTTGGCGACTATCTCGCCGAGGACGAGATGGACGGCATCCGCATGTGCCGCGAGGTCGTCGCACACCTGAACTGGCGCAAGCTCGGCCCCGGGCCGACGCGGCCGGCCGATCCACCGCTCTATGATGCCGACGATCTGCTCGGACTCGTCGCGAAAGATTTGCGCCAGCCGTTCGACATGCGCGAGGTGATCGCCCGCATCGTCGACGGCTCGCGCTTCGAGGAGTTCAAGCCGCTCTACGGCCCGACGCTGGTGACCGGCTGGGCCTCGATCCACGGCTATCCGGTCGGCATCCTCGGCAACAATGGCGCGCTGCTCTCGGAATCCTCGGAGAAGGCGGCGCAGTTCATCCAGCTCTGCAACCAGATCGACGTGCCCCTGCTGTTCCTGCACAACATCACCGGCTACATCGTCGGCACCGACTTCGAGCAGCGCGGCATTACCAAGGACGGCTCGAAGATGATCAATGCGGTGTCGAACTCGACGGTGCCGCATCTCACCGTGATCGTCGGTGCATCTTACGGCGCGGGAAACTACGGCATGAGCGGCCGTGCTTTTGGGACCCGCTTCGCCTTCACCTGGCCGACCGCGAAGATCGCGGTGATGGGTCCGAAGCAGATGGCCGGTGTCATGACCATCGTGCAGCGCGCCGCCGCCGAGCGGCGCGGCGAAAAATTCGACGAGGAGGCCAATGCCAAGCGCGTCGAGCGTGTCGAGTTCTGGGCCGAGGAGCGCTCCAAGGGCCTGTTCGCGACCTCGCGCGTCTCGGACGACGGCATGATCGACCCGCGCGACACCCGCACCATTCTCGGCATCGCGCTGTCAGCCTGCCACAACAACGTCGTGTCCGGCACCAAGGAGTTCGGCACATGGCGCATGTAAAATCGGCGCATGTAGATTTGGCGGATGTAGAGCGCAAACCCATTCGCCGGCTGCTGGTCGCCAATCGTGGCGAGATCGCGCGGCGCATCATGCGCACGGCGCACGCCATGGGCATCGGCACGGTCGCCATCTATTCCGACGGCGATGCCGATGCGCCATTCGTGCACGAGGCGGATACCGGCATCGCGCTCGGCGGCCGCACCGCGACGGAAAGCTATCTCGATATCGATAAGGTGCTTGCTGCTGCGAAGCGCGCCGGCGCCGATGCCGTGCATCCCGGCTACGGCTTCCTGTCCGAGAACGCGGCGTTCGCGCAAGCCGTGATCGACGCCGGCATGATTTGGGTCGGGCCGTCGCCGGACGCGATCAGGAAGATCGGCGACAAGCTCGCGGCGAAGCGGCTGTTGCAGCCGCTCAAGGTGCCGTTGCTCGAAGCCATCGAGCTCACCGAGTCCGCTGATGCGGCGCGCGCCGCGGAAAAGATCGGTTATCCCGTGCTGATCAAGGCCGCCGCCGGCGGCGGCGGTCGCGGCATGCGTATCGTCGAGGAGCCGAAAGACCTCGCGCAGGCCATCGCCAGCGCGCGGCGCGAGGCGACGTCTTCATTCCGCGACGGCACCGTGTTTCTCGAGCGCTGGCTGACCAAATCGCGTCATGTCGAAATCCAAATTCTTGGCGACCGCCATGGCAACATCGTGCACCTGTTCGAGCGCGAGTGCTCGATCCAGCGCCGCCACCAGAAGATCATCGAGGAGGCGCCGTCGCCTGCCGTCGACGAAGCCTTGCGCGAGCGGATGGGGCAGGCGGCGCTGACTGCGGCGCAGGCAATCGGCTACTACTCGACCGGCACGGTCGAGTTCCTGGTCAGCGGCAAGGAATTTTTCTTCCTTGAAGTGAACACCCGCCTGCAGGTCGAGCATCCCGTCACCGAAATGATCACCGGCCTCGATCTCGTGCGCGAGCAGTTGCGCGTCGCCGAGGGCGAGCCGCTCGGCTACAGGCAGAAGGACTTATCGATCGACGGCCATGCCATCGAGGCGCGGCTCTGCGCCGAGGATCCGACAAAAAAATTCCTGCCGACACCCGGCACGGTCCAGCTTTGGGAGCCGGCGCAGGGCGAGGGCGTTCGTACCGACTCCGGCATTGAGGCCGGCAGCGCAATCGGCATCGAGTTCGATCCGATGATCGCAAAAATCATAGCGAAGGCTCCGACCCGGCGCGAAGCCGCGGCGAAGCTCGCCCGCGCGCTCGAAGCGACACGCATTCAGGGCATCACCCACAACCGCGATTTCCTGGTCGCGACGCTGCGCACGAAGGAATTCCTGACCGGCGACACCTCGACCGATTTCATCGAGCGGGTGAAGCCGCAGGCCGTGCGTACGGTCGACGCGAGCGAACTGCACGCCGCCGCGATCTCGGCCGCGCTGCACGATCGCTGGCAGCGCCGACGCGACGCGCGCGTCATGACGACCATTCCGGGCGGTTTTCGCAATTCGATGATGCCACCGGAGACGGTTGCCTATAGCGTCGGCGATCAGAGGCTTGAGGTCAGCTACCGCCTCAATCGCGACGGCAGCTTTGCCTTCGAGATCGGCGGGCAAACCTGCCGCGTCGGTCGAGCGCGGCGTCACCGAGCACGGCATCGATCTCGAGATCGACGGCCGCCGCAGCGCACTCAGCGTGGCCGCGGTCGACGACCATCGCTACGTCCACGGCCCGTCAGGCGATCTCGATCTGGTTGAGTTGCCGCGCTTCCCGCGCGCCGATCGCGCCGGCTCGCATGGTGGCCTCGCGGCGCCGATGCCCGGCAAGGTGCTGTCGGTGATGGTCAAGGAAGGCGAGAGCGTCGAACGCGGCCAGCTCCTGCTGGTGCTGGAGGCGATGAAGATGGAGCATCGCATCGATGCGCCATGGGCCGGAACCGTCAAGACATTGAACGTAGCCGAGGGCGACCAGGTCGCCAACGGCGCGATGCTGGTCGTGCTCGAACAGGCGGAGACTTAGAAACATGCCGAGTTTG
Organism: uncultured Alphaproteobacteria bacterium; assembly: GCA_963763485.1. Taxonomy (GTDB): domain Bacteria; phylum Pseudomonadota; class Alphaproteobacteria; order Rhizobiales; family Xanthobacteraceae; genus CAWCKS01. The sequence continues at coordinate 125,544 of CAVXOW010000009.1, forward strand.
TTTCCGTTCATTCCCGCGAAAGCGGGAATCCAGGGCCGCACATGGCGAGAGTTGCTTTGGCAAAGTCTGGGTCCCCCTCAGGCCAAACAGTTGTTTGGCCGATGTCCGCGGGGACGAGCGGAGGGTATAGAAATGCCGACAACCGAAGCGACGCTTTATGAGGTGCAGGGCGGGGCAGCGTGGATCACGCTGAACCGGCCGGAGAACCGCAACGCGCTGTCGCAAATTCTCGTCACCGAACTCGATGCGCACTTGCGGGCCGCGATCGCCGATCCGAACGTGCGCTGCGTTGTCATCACCGGCAACGGCCCGGCGTTCTGCGCCGGCGCCGATCTGAAGAACCAGGGGCTGCCGCGCAGCGGGCCGGCCTTTCCGGAGGTGCTGCAGTACATCATCGAGTCACCGAAGCCGGTCATTGCCGCCGTCAACGGCGCCGCGTTTGCGGGCGGACTGGGGCTGGTCGGTGCCTGCGACATCGTGGTTGCCGCGGAAGATGCGCAGTTCAGCTTCTCCGAAGTGCGCATTGGCGTGATCCCGGCGATCATCGCCGTGGTTTGCGTGCCAAAACTCGGCACCCATCAGGCGATGAAGCTGTTCATCACCGGCGAGCGCTTTTCCGGTGCGCGCGCGGTCGAACTGGGCCTGGCGCATCGCGCGGTCGCCAAGGACAAGCTGCGCGCCGCTGCGCAAGAGGAGATCGACATGATCTGCCTGGGCGCGCCGATCGCGGTAACCGAATGCAAGAAGCTGGTGCGCCGCGCCGCCGAGCCGCGCCCGGTCGCCGAAGCCTTCCGCGAGATGGAAGAATGGAGCCGGCGAATGTTCCAGTCCCCGGATGGCCAGGAGGGCATGGCGTCGTTCCGCGAGAAGCGCAAGCCGAAGTGGGTGAAGCAGTAGATGCGGCGGAAGCTGCGCCCCCTCGATCGTCATGCCCGCGCTTGTCGCGGGCATCCGCGTCTTGGCCGCGGAGTGAAGGCGTGGATGGCCGGGACAAGCCCGGCCATGACGCCGGCGAGGTGTTCCGCGCACTCAACAAATGAGAAAGACACATGACCGAACTTGACCAATTCCGCCGCGAGGTCGAGGCGTGGTTCAAGGCGAACCGTCCGCCGGAGCCGAAATTCCTGCTGCCGGAATCCTTCATGGAGGTCGGCTCCGACGAGCAGTTCGAATTCCTGCGCGACTGGCAGCGCAAGATTTATGAGGCCGGTTATCTCGGCATGGCGTGGCCGCGCGAATATGGCGGCGGCGGCAAGCCGCAGGTCTATCAGGACATCGTCAACGCCGAGATGGCGCGGCAGAAGGTGCCGTTCGTGCCCAACACCATCGGCTTGAACTGGGCCGGCCCGCTGATCCTCGCGATCGGCACCGAGGACGCGAAGAAGAAATACATCAAGGGCATTCTCAACGCCGATGACATCTGGTGCCAGGGCTTTTCTGAGCCCGACCAGGGCTCCGACCTCGCCAACTCGCAAGTCTCCGCCAAGCGCGACGGCAATGACTACGTCATCAATGGCTCGAAAATCTGGACCAGCCTTGGCTCCTACGCCAAGTACATGATCCTGCTTGGCGCGCACCAATCCGCAGCAGCCGCGCTACGAAGGCCTGTCGTTCTTCCTGGTGCCGATGAAGTCGCCGGGCATCGAGCCCCGGCCGATCAAGAAGCTGACCGGCGAGTACGGCTTCACGCAAACTTTCTTCACCGACGCGCGCATTCCGGCCGAGAGCCTGATGGGCAAGGAAGGCGAGGGCTGGAAGATCGCGATGATGACGCTGACGTTTGAGCGCGGCGTCACTGGAGGGCAGGCCGGCGGCACCAGCCGGGTCTCGCTCAATATCGACGACGTCGTGGCCGTCGCGCGCAAGGCGCGCCGCGACGGCCGGCCGGCGCTGGAAGATCCGTTCATCCGCGATGAGCTGATCCGCTTCATCATCGAGGACCAGGGCGACCGCCTGACCGCGCGGCGCGCCGGCATCGCTGCGCTGTGCAGCGAGCGGCCGAGCGCGATCGGGCTGTCGTCGAAGCTGCGCGTCAGCGAGCACCGCCGGCGCTTGCTGCAGTTTGCGCTGTCGCTGCAGGGCGCCAATGCGGTGCGCTACGTCGGCGACGCCGACGCGATCGAAGGCGGCAAGTGGCAGCGCGCATATTTCAACGCGTTCTCGTCGACGATCGGCGGCGGCACCAGCCAGATCCAGGCCAATATCGTCGGCGAGCGCGTGCTCGGCCTTCCGAAGGACTGACGCCAAAGGACTGATAGAATGGCCTTGAGCACGAAGATCACGTTCAGCGAAGAGCAGGCGATGCTGCAGGACGTCGCCGTCAATTTCTGCCGCGAAAAAGTTTCGATCGGCGAGGTGCGGCGGCAGATCGCCTCGGACTCCGGCTTCGATCGCGAGCTCTGGAAAGAAATTTCCGGCCTTGGCTGGCTCGCCGTTGCCGTGCCGGAACAATTCGGCGGCAGCAATCTGTCGCTGGCTGAGGTCGTCTCGATCGTCGAGCCGATGGGGCGGAATCTCGCGGGCACGCCGTTCGTCAGCACCCAGCTGTTCATCCAGGGCCTGCTGGCCGGCGGCAGTGAAGAGCAACAGGGCGAGTTGCTGCCCAAGATCTGCGAAGGCGCCGTCGGCACGGTGGCGCTGTTCGAGCGCGACGGCGACTGGGATCTCGAGCACATCGAGGCCGCCGCTGTCATCGAGGGCGGCAACGCTCGCCTGAGCGGCGCAAAGACTTTGGTTTGCGATGCCGGCGTCGCCGATCATTTTCTGGTTTCGGTGCAACGGGCGGGCGCGCCAGCGCTTGCGATCCTGAGCGCCGCCGACCTGCCGCGCGAGCGGCGGCGGCGCGAAACCGTGATCGACGAAACCCGCCGCAGCTTCACGCTGGACCTCGCGGGCCTGAGCATTCCGCGATCTGCGTTGATCACCGGCGACAAGGCCAAAGCCGCGCTGAAGGCGATCCGCGACGCCGCGTTGCTGCTGTCATCAGCCGAAGCCGCCGGCGGCATCGCAGGCACGCTGGAGCTGATCATCGGCTACCTCAACCAGCGCACCGCGTTCGGCAAGAAGATCGGCAGTTACCAGTCGCTGAAGCACACCTGTTCCGACATCCTGATCGGGCTGGAGCGGGCGCGCTCGCACGTCTATCACGCCGCCTCGTTGATCGCGGCCGGCGAGAATGCCGACGTTGCGCTGCGCATGGCGAAGGTCGAAGCCGGCGACAGTTTTGTGTTCGCCGGCGATCGCTCGATCCAGTTCCACGGCGGCTTTGGCTTCACCTTCGACTGCGACGGCCAGCTGTTCCTGCGCCGTGCGCTGTGGCTGCAATACGCCTTCGGCGACGCCGCGCATCATCGCCGGCGGCTGGCAGAGCTGCTGTTGCGGGTGAACTGACGTCCTCTCAACTCGTCATCGCCCGGCTTGACCGGGCGATCCAGTACTCCGCAGCATAGGTTTTGTGGATCAATCAGCGACACGGATTACTGGATGCCCCGCTTGAAGCGGGGCATGACACCCGAGGAGTTTGGGAGGAAAATCATGCCCGACCAACCCGCGCGCAGCTCGCAAAATCTCGCCGCGCTTTGTGGCGCTGATGGCGAATTTCGCATCGCGTCGCGGCACTGGACCGGCGGGCTGCGTCTGGAGCTCGGCGCTAGCAGCGCATGCTTTAAGGTAGAGCAGGGCGTCGTCACCGCTGGCGATCCGGACAAGGGCGCTGCCGGCGTGCTGACCTTGAGCGGTGCACCCGAGGTGTGGGATCTGCTGCTTGCAGCAAAACCGCCGCGTCTCCATACCGACATCTCCACGCTCATCGTCGCCGGCCGCCTGACGCTCGATGGCGATCGTGTGCTCTACGCGCAATATTATCCGGCCGTGATGCGCGCGATCGAGCTGCTGCGTCCGCCGGCTGAGGCGCAGCCAGCGCCTGCGCGACGATCGACTGGAGCGTTCGACAGCCCGACCGGGCGTTATGTGCACCTTGACCTCGAAGGGCAGGACTATCGCGTTTATTTCGAGGAGGCGGGTCACGGCATTCCGCTGCTGCTGCAGCACACAGCCGGCTGCCACGCCTCGCAGTGGCGGCATTTGTTCGAATGCCCTGAGATCACCGATCACTTCCGCCTGATCGCCTACGACCTGCCATTCCACGGCAAGTCGCTGCCGCCGGTTGGGCCGAAGTGGTGGGCCAACGAATACTCGCTGACTGGCGGTTTTTTGCGCTCGATACCCGTGGCGCTGGCTTCGGCGTTGCAGCTCGATCGTCCTGTGTTCATGGGCTGCTCGGTCGGCGGGCTGCTCGCGCTCGATCTGGCGCGGCGTCATGCCAATATCTTCCGCGCCGTCATCTCGGTCGAGGGCGCGCTGAAGATCGAAGGCGATCCCAAAGCGCTCGGGCTGCTCTGGCACCCGCAGGTGAGCAATGACTACAAGGCCCGCCTGATGAACGCCTTGATGAGCCCGGTCTCGCCGGAGGCGTTGCGCAAGGAGACTTCGTTCGTCTATGCCTCGGGCTGGCCGCCGGCCTTCATCGGCGATCTCTACTACTACGTCGTCGACTACGATCTGCGCCGCGAGGCCGCGGCGATCGACACGAACAAGGTCGCCGTTCACATCCTCTCGGGCGAATACGACACCTCAGGCACGCTCGAACTGGGCCGCGCCGCGCATGAGGCCATCGCCGGCTCAACCTGGAGCGCAATGAAGGACGTCGGCCACTTCCCGATGTCGGAAAACCCGGACGCCTTCATCGGCTATCTCTTGCCGGTGCTGGAGAGCATCAAGACGCGAACGCGTTGACAACGCCGCGGGTCGGCCTTGTACTCGCGACAACAGGCGCCGGAAGGAGTCCCCCATGCCCGATCTCACCATTCGCGAGGTTCGCACCACGCTGCTGCGCATGCCGTGGGCCGATGATCCCTGGCTTGCCGGTCATGCGCTGGGGCCGATGCGTGAACTCGTCGTGGTCGAGGTGATCACCGCGTCCGGCATCTCGGGCATGGGCTACCTGCATCTGCTGAGCTCATCGCTGAGCCGCACCATCGCGACCTGCATCGACGACGCGTTCAAGCCGCGCATCATCGGGCGCGATGCCACGGCCGTGGAAGCGATCTGGTACGACCTCTGGCGCTCGACGCTGACCGCGGGCCGTGGCGGCGTCACCATGCTGGCGCAGTCGGCGATCGACATCGCGCTGTGGGACGCGGTCGGCAAGGCGGCCGGCCTTCCGCTGCACCGGCTGTGGGGAAACTTCCGCAACGAGATTCAGGCTTATGGCAGCGGTTGCTTCCGCGGCGCGCGTGGCGACGGCATGATCGCCAAGGCGAAACACTACGTCGCGCAAGGCTACAAGGCGATCAAGATGCAGGTCGCGCACGTCGGTGACTTGCCGACCGATCTCGACAATGTCCGCCGCATGCGCGAAGCGCTCGGCCCCGGCATCGAGATCATGATCGACGTCAACATGGGCTGGACTGCCGACGTCGCGATCCAGATGGGCCGCAAGTTCGAGGAATACGATGTCTACTGGCTCGAGGAGCCGGTGCTGGCCGATGATTTCGCCGGCTACCTGCGCATCGCCGACGCGCTCGACCTGCGTATCGTCGGCGGCGAGACCCATTTCGGCCGCGCTGACCTGAAACCGCTGCTGGAAAATCCGAAACTGCCGATCCTGCAGCCGGACCCGATGCGCGGCGGGCTCACCGAGCTGCGCAAGCTCGCCGCGGTCGCCGACACCTGGGGCATGACGATCGCGCCGCATCTCTTCCCCGAGCTCAACATCCACCTCTTGGCCTCGATCCCGAACGGCATCTGGCTCGAGCAGATGGGCCTGCTCGACGACGTCTGGGTCGAGCCGCTCAGGATCACGAACGGGATGGCGAAGGCGCCGGAGCGGCCCGGCCATGGGCTTGCCTTCAAAAGCGAGGTGCTGAAGGACTTTGCGGTTCGCTGAACACCAGAGCATGTCCCGGAAAAGTGGATACCGGTTTTCCGAAAGGGCATGCTCAAATCAAAGAATTTAAGAGATGATCTCTCGATCATCTCTTAAAAGACTGTCCGGCAAGAAACGTAGGGGCCCAAAGAAAATGGACCATCAGGAATTGGTGCAGTCGCGCCGCTCGGTGCGCGGCTTCAAGAAGCAACAGGTCGCCCGCACCGTGATCGAGGCGATCATCGAGGACGCCAAGCGCGCGCCGTCGTCGATGAACACCCAGCCCTGGCACGTTCACGTGCTGACCGGCGAGCCGCTCGAGGAGCTCCGCCGCCGCAACATGACGGAGATGTCGGCCGGCGCCAAGCCGAAGCGCGACATCGTCAGCCATGGCGAATACCAGGGCATGCATCGCATGCGTCAGGTCGACATCGCCAAGAAGCTGTTCGCGGCGATGGGCATCGCCCGCGACGACAAGCCGATGCGGCAGGACTGGGTGCTGCGCGGCTTCCGGCAGTTCGACGCGCCGGTCTCGCTGGTGCTGGCCTATGATCGCGTGCTCGACCCCGGCGCAGTCTGCCATTTCGATCTCGGTGCGCTGTGCTACGGCATCGTGCTGGCGGCTTGGAATCGCGGGCTCGGCACCGTGGTCAACGGGCAGGGCATCATGCGTTCCGACATCGTGCGCGAGGTCGCCGAGATCCCCGAGGATCAGGTGATTATGACCTGCGTCGCGATGGGCTATCCGGACGACAGCTTTCCCGCCAACGGCGTCCGTTCCGATCGCCAGCCGAACAGCGACTTCGTGCGGTTCGTCGGGTTCGCGGACTAGGCGTGTACTCAAAAAAGCCCAATGCGGCGTCCGCTTTCGAGCGAGCGGTAAGCCGACCTCATCGTCACAAACGCCAACGTCCGTTTCTGACCCCGGAGCGGAACTCGCAAGCTTATGCGGTTCGGAGTTTGCGGCTCTTTTTAAAATTAAGTTTCCTCGACTGAGTGGGGAGGCCACTCGCTATGAAAGACGACCAGGCATTCACTCAACAGCACCTCCAACAACCGGCGCTTCGAAGGCATGCGGCTAATGGGGGGTGACCAGCAATCAGAGATCGGCTAAACAAAAGCAAGGCGCCTGCGCAGGGAGACACGAATGACTGAGCCACTGAAAGTCTTCTGGCAGCCCGGTTGAACGAGCTGCCTGAAACTGAAAGAGTTTCTATCGATCCGTGGGATCGACTTCGTCTCGGTCAATATTCTAGAAGACTCGGCCGGCCAGGCCGAGCTTGACGCGCTTGGAGTGCGCTCGGTTCCAGTCCTCGCGCGCGGGAAGAGGTTCACCTTCGCGCAGAGCACCAAGCAAATCGTTGACTTCCTTGGGCTCGACGAGAGATCGGCGCCGGAGCTGCCACCGGACGAGCTCGCCCGCCGCCTCGACAAGTTCATGGGCGCAGCGCTCGAGCTCATCCCGCAGATGCCGCAGGAGCGGCTCGGCACGCATGTGCCGGGCCGTCCGCGCAGCTATCGAACGCTCGCCTTCCATCTCTTTCGTGTGGTCGACGCATTCCTGGAGGCTACGGAGGGCATGACGCTCGAGAAGCGAGCTTTCGTGGAGGAGCCGCCCACGGACGCCGATAGCGATGGACTCGTTGAGCACGGCGTGGCCGTCCGCCGACGTTTCGATGAGTGGTGGAGGACCGGCGACACGAGACCCGAGCGAATGTTGCCGACGTACTATGGTCCGCAGACGCTGCACGAGCTTCTGGAGCGCACGACCTGGCACTGCGGCCAGCATGTGCGTCAATGGATGATGCTCCTCGAGAAGGAGGGCGTGTCTTTTTCCCGTCCGCTCGGAGGCGATGATTTCGCGCAGCTCCCGATGCCGCGGAGCGTCTGGGATGGCTGAGCCGACGATATAACATGAAGTTTGATCTGGCGCATATTCTCAAGATCGCAAAAGTTGCTTGGCATCATCTGCCCGAACAACCTGATCGTTAATGCAAGTTCGGTGATCGAATAGGCAGTATTTTTTTGCTGCACGCATGAGTCTCATTGTGGCCCATTCCTGACGAAGCCGTCCGTCCGTGCGCCAAGCTGGCTTGGGGTGGGCCAACTTCCGGTTATGGCCCGGAGGTGAAGCCGACTGCTACCTGCTGTGACGTCAGCTTTGAGGGGCTAAACCGGACGTCGTTCGCACGCGATCGATCAGCCGTTCGTGACCCACCCGCCGCCCCTTTCCGGAGGCATTGATCCTTTTTGGACTTTGGTAGTGTCTCAGTTTGATTGTGGCGGACGCCAGTTAGCGAATATGGCCTGCCCAAAATCCAAATTCCAAGCAGGGGTAGCACGCCACCGCCGCCATCGTTGACACCTCTTTCGGCGGCCGATACCAATGCCGAAATCCTATAAAAAAAGAATAGCTTCCAGAGGAACGTCAGGAGGGTGCTTTGACACCGCTCCTACAGGTTACGGATTTGCACACCGAGTTCCGGACCGGCGCAGGAGTCGTGCGCGCGGTTGACGGGATCTCTTACGCCGTCGAACAGGGCGAGACGGTTGCGATCGTCGGCGAGAGCGGATCAGGCAAGTCCGTCGGGGCGCTGTCGATTCTGCGCCTGATCCCGAATCCGCCCGGGCAGATCACACGCGGCGAAGTTCTGTTCGCCGGCCGCGACCTGATGCAGCTCTCGGACGCGCAAATGCGCGAGGTGCGGGGCGCCGACATCGGCATGATCTTCCAGGAGCCGATGACATCACTGAATCCCGTTCTCACCATCGGGCGGCAGATCACCGAGACGCTCGAGCAGCACCTTGGAGCCGATCCCGCATCGGCGCATGCGCGCGCCATCGAGCTGCTCGGCCTGGTCGGCATCGCCGATCCGGCCCGCCGCCTCAAGCAGTATCCGCATCAGCTCTCGGGCGGCATGCGCCAGCGCGTCATGATCGCGATCGCGATTGCCTGTGATCCCAAGCTCATCATTGCCGACGAGCCGACGACCGCGCTCGACGTGACCATCCAGGCACAGATCCTGGAGCTGTTGAGCGGACTGACGCGCCGCCTCAACGTGGCGCTCATCATCATCACGCACAATCTCGGCGTGGTTGCGCGCTATGCCAAAAGGGTCAACGTGATGTATGCCGGGCGTATCGTCGAGAGCGGCCCTGCAGCGGCGATCTACCAGAACCCGCGCCACCCTTACACGATGGCGTTGCTGCGGTCGGTGCCGCGGCTCGATCGGCCGCGCCAGGCGCGCCTCGACCCGGTGAGCGGCCAGCCTCCCGACCTCATGCACCTCGACCAGGGCTGCGCGTTCCGCCCGCGTTGCCGCTTTGCGGTGGACGCGTGCGCGCAGGCGCGACCGCCACTCGCGGCGGTCGGGCCGGCCGGTCACTTCGCGGCCTGCCTGCGCGGCGAGGAGATCGCAGCTGCCGCGGCGGGAGCGGCCGCATGACGGCGCCCGCAACCCATGCTCCAGCACTTCTCGAGGTGAGGGGACTGCAGAAACACTTCCCGGTGACCGAGGGCATTCTCGCGCGGCGCGTGATCGGCGAGGTGCGGGCGGTCGACGGCGTCGACTTCACGCTTCGCCGTGGCGAGACGCTGGGGCTCGTGGGCGAGAGCGGTTGCGGCAAGACGACGACCGGCCGGTGCATCCTGGCGCTCGAAAGACCGACCGCCGGCGAGATCCTCTATGACGGCGTCGACCTCATCAAGCTCAACCACGAGCAGCTACGCCCACTGCGGCGCCGCATCCAGGTCATCTTCCAGGATCCCTACTCTTCGCTCAATCCGCGCATGAAGGTCGGCGATATCATCGCCGAGCCGATAAAGGTGCACGCCATCGAGCCGGATGCGGCGCGTCGTGCGGCGCGGGTGCGCGAGCTGCTCGCGATCTGCGGCCTCAATCCGAATTTTGCCGGTCGCTACCCGCACGAGATGTCGGGCGGCCAGCGCCAGCGCGTCGGCATCGCGCGCGCGCTCGCGCTCAATCCGGAATTCATCATCTGCGATGAAGCCGTGTCCGCCCTCGACGTCTCGATCCAGGCGCAGATCGTCAATCTGCTGGAAGATCTGCGCGAGCGTTTCGGCCTCACCTACCTGTTCATCGCGCACGACCTTTCGGTAGTGCGGCATCTCAGCCAGCGTGTCGCCGTGATGTATCTCGGCCGTATCGTCGAGCTCGCCGATTGCGACGAGCTGTTCGACAATCCGCTCCATCCCTACACGCGAGCACTCCTCGACTCGGTCCCGGCGCCGGATCCGGGCGTGGAGGCCGGCCGCAAGTTCCGACCCGTAAAAGGGGAGGTGCCGAGCCCGATCAACCCGCCGCGAGGCTGCGCGTTTCATCCGCGTTGCCCGGTCGCGGTCGAAAGCTGCAGCCAGGTTCGTCCGGAGCTGCGCGAGGTGCGACCCGGCCACTGGGTGGCCTGCAGTGAGGTGCGTTAGATTTCGATGAGGTGGGCGTTTCCGCGCCGCTGCGTGCGGCATCGGAAAATGATCCGGACCAACAACAACGGAGGGTGGCAATGATGAAGACATCAGGATTGGCGGCGGCCGGTCTCGGGGCGGCGCTTTGTCTCGTTGCCACAGCCGGCCCTGGGTGGGCCGCCGACACCCCGAAACGTGGCGGGACGTTGACGTACATGATCCCGGCGGACGCGCCGCCGAGCTTCGACGGCCACCGCGAAAACACGTTTGCGACCATGCACGCGGCGGCGCCGTTCTACAGTGTGCTGGTCCGCGTCAATCCCGACAATCCGTCCTCGACCACCGACTTCGTCTGCGATCTGTGCACCGCGATGCCGACGCCGACCGATGATGGCAAGACGTATACGTTCAAGATCCGCGAGGGCGTGAAATTCCACGACGGCACGCCGCTCACCGCCGCCGACATCGCGGCGAGCTGGCAGGCCATCATCCACCCGCCGGAGGGCACCTCGAGCGCGCGCGAAAGCCTTTACATCATGGTCGACAAGGTCGAGGCGCCCGATCCGACCACCGTGGTTTTCCGCCTGAAATTCGCCACCGGCGCGTTTATGCCGGCGCTCGCCGATCCCTTCACCTGGATCTACGAGAAGGCCATCCTCGACAAGGATCCACGCTGGTACGAGAAGAACATCATGGGCTCCGGCCCGTTCAAGCCGGCCGGCTACGAGATTGGTCAGTCGATCAAGGGCGTGCGCAATCCGGACTACTATCACGCCGGGCAGCCCTATCTCGACGGCTTCACTGCGATCTTTGCGCCGAAGGAGGCGGTCCGCGTCGATGCCATCCGGGGCGACCGCGCCGCCGGAGAGTTCCGCGGCCTGCCGCCCGCTGCGCGCGATCAACTCCAGCAGGCCTTGGGCGACAAGATCGTCATGCAGACCAGTGACTGGAACTGCGGCAACGTGATCACGCCAAATCACAAGAAGAAGCCGTTCGACGACGTAGAGTTCGGCAGGCGCTTGCGCTCGCGGTCGACCAGTGGCACGGAGCGCCGGCGCTCTCCAGGATCGCTGACGTGAAGACGGTCGGCGGTGTCGTGTTCCCGGGCTCGCCGCTCGCTGCGACCAAGGCCGAGCTCGAGACGCTGCCCGGATTCTGGCCCGACATCGAAAAATCGCGCGCCGAGGCGAAGCGTCTCCTGAAGGAGGCGGGAGCCGAGGGGCTGACGTTCGAGCTGCTGAACCGCAACGTCGACCAGCCCTACAAGTTCGTTGGCACGTGGTTGATCGACGAATGGAGCAAGATCGGGCTGCACGCGACCCAGCGCGTGGTGCCGACCGGCCCGTGGTACGAGGCCATGCGAAGCGAGAATTTCGACGTCGTCGTCGAGGCCAACTGCAACAGCGTGGTGAACCCGCTGCTCGACGTCCAGAAATACCTGCCGCGCTCGGTGTTCACCGAGAACTACGGGAACTTCGACGATCAAGCAGAGATCGATCTATACCAGAAGATGCTGCACGAGACCGACGATGCGAAGCAGCGCGCGCTGATGCGCGCGTTCGAGAAGCAAGTGCTCGATACGCAGGCGCACGCGATGGTGGTAACCTACTGGAACCGGATCATTCCGCTGCGTTCCTATGTAAGGGGATGGAAGATCGGCCCGAGCCATTACGTCAATCAGGATCTGGCCAATGTTTGGCTCGATCAGTAGGCCCGTTCGCATTCGCTGACGGGCCCGCCGGCGCGACCAGGATCGGACGCACAGGATGTACCGATATATCGTGAACCGGGTGCTGCTCGCGATCCCGACGCTGCTCGGGGCGGCAGTGCTCGTGTTCGTGCTGATGCGCCTGATCCCCGGCGATATCTGCATGGTTCGGCTCGGCTCCGGTGGCGCGAGCGCCGGTCCGAGCGCGGTTGCGGCCTGTCACGCTGAGCTCGGGCTCGATCGCTCGGTGCTGCTCCAGTTCTTTGACTTCGCCTGGGGCTTCTTCCGCCTCGACTTCGGAACCTCGATGTGGTCGGGCAAGCCGGTTGCCGAGGAGATCGCGGCGCGCCTGCCGATCTCGCTGGAGATCGCCGTGATCGGGAGCGTGCTTGCTGTCCTGATCGCGATCCCGCTCGGCACCATCTCGGCACTGTGGCAGAACAGCTGGATCGACCATGTGGTGCGCACGGTCGCCATCGCGGGAATCGCAACCCCGTCGTTCTGGCTCGGGATCGTCTCCATCCTCGTCGTTCTCGACGTCTCGCATGCGCTGTTCGGCGCCGCGTGGATGCCGCCGATCGACTATGTGCCGTTCTGGAAGGACCCGCTGCGCAACCTGTCGATGGTGATCCTGCCCGCGCTCACCGTCGGCTACCGTTACTCCGCGGTTACCATGCGCATGACGCGCTCGGCGATGCTCGAGGTCGTGCGCGAGGACTATATCCGGACCGCGCGCGCGAAGGGCCTCGTCGAACACCTGATCATCAACCGGCACGCGCTCAAGAACGCGCTGCTGCCGGTCGTCACCCTGATCGGCATCGAGTTCGCGTTCCTGATCGGCGGGCTCGTGGTGACCGAGCAGGTGTTCAACCTCAACGGTGTCGGCCGCCTGTTCGTACTGGCGGTCCAGAACCAGGATTACACGCTGACGCAGGCCCTCGTCATGCTCACGGTCACGGTCTTCGTGTTCGTCAATCTCGTCGTCGATCTGCTCTATGCGTGGCTCGATCCGCGCATCCGCTACGCCTAAGAGTGAGGACTCGCGCCATGGTCGATCTCACGCCAACCTATGGTGCCGCCGTCGACGCCACCGCGACGGAGAGCCCGCGCCGCCTGCGCGAGACCATGATGCGCTTTTGCGGGCGCCAGCCGCTCGGCACCGTCGGCCTCGTGCTGGTGCTGGTGATGGCGGTCGCCGGCCTGTCGGCCGAGTGGATCGCGCCCTACAATCCCACGGCGAACGATTTCGCGGTCATGACCGAACCACCCAGCTGGGCCCACCTGATGGGCACCGACCAGTTTGGCCGTGACCTGTTCTCCCGCATCGTGTTCGGCGCGCGCACCGCCCTGATCGTGGGATTCTCGTGCGCAATCGTCGGGGGAGTCGCCGGCCTGCTGCTTGGCGTGGCAAGTGCGTATTTCGGCGGCCGTCTCGACCTTGTCCTGCAACGCGTGATGGACGTGGTGATGGCCTTCCCGCTGATCATCATGGCGCTCGCCGTCATCGCCATCGCCGGCAGCGGCGTCACCAGCGTGATCGTGGCGATCACGATCCCGCTCATCCCCCGCTGCGCGCGGGTCGTACGCGCGAGCGCGCTTGCGATCCGCGAGATCCCTTATGTCGATGCTGCGCGCGCCTGCGGCTTCGGCCACACGCGCATCATACTTCGTCACATGGTGCCGAACGTGATGGCGCCGTTTTTGATCATGCTGACCGCCTTCGTCGGCCAGGCGATCCTGGCGGAGGCGTCGCTGTCCTATCTCGGGCTCGGCGTGCAGGAGCCGACGGCGGCATGGGGCCTGATCTTGCAGGGGGGCGCCGAGGAATACGCCTCGACTGCGCCATGGATCGCGATCTTTCCGGGTGTTGCGATCGCGCTCACCGTTCTCGGCTTCAGCCTGTTCGGCGACGCCCTCCGCGATGCCCTGGATCCCAAGATGCGCGATCGCTGATCCGCAAAGTCGAAGATATAGAAGTTTCCGCAAACCGGCGCGCGCGACCCGTTGCCCTGACGTCCGCAGCGCTCTTGATGGCCTGTCGAGCGGACTCGCGCCTGACGCAGCCGAACGAATGGAGGGACGACCCAAACGGACCTATCGACCTACCGATAGCGAGCGCCGATGTCTGAAATTGGCCATAACGGACCAAAACCGATGTCCGCTTTTCTGCTGCTCCTAGTGGCTAAGCAGACGTCGGTCGGATCAACCAAGCCAGCCAGACAATCCGCTTAGAAACAAAAACCGGCGGGCTGTTGCGGCCCGCCGGTTTGTCTTTTGTGATTGTGTCGCCTGTCTTCTTGTTTGACTGCCTTCTTATCCGATGCGTCCCGAGGCGTGCGCCAGCAGGGTGTAGACCAGCCCCGTTTCCGAGGTCAGGTAGTTGCGCAGCGCGCTGGGATCGCGGTCGTTGCGCGCGACGTCGTCGAGGAAACGCTCGAACTCGACGATGTAGCGGTCGACCGTCTGCTTGAAGGTACGCTCGGCGCGATACTTGCGATTGATCTCGTCGAACGTCTTCTGTCCCGCCGCCGTATAGAGGCGCTTGGTGAAGGCCTTGCGCTCGCCGCGCTGGTAGCGGTCCCACATGTCGGATGCCATGTCGCGGTCGAGCAGGCGGGCGATGTCGGAGGCGAGCAACTCCAGCGGATTGTTGCTGGCGCCGCTCGGCCGGGCCGGGGCCGGGGCCTGGGCCTGCGAGCGCTGGCGCTGCGTGTCGCCGCTGTCGTCATCGGCGCGGCTCAACAGGTCCGATAGCCAGCCATCGCGGCTCGAGTCCGGCGCAACCGGGCTCATCGGCGGCGCCTCGGTGCGGCGCGGCGGGGCGACGGGCGGGGCGCCGAGGTCGGGCGGCGGCAGGGTCGAGGCACTGCCGGCCGGGCGCGGCACGGCGCGGCTGCCTCCTGACATCGCCGGCTCCACTTCGCGCTCGACCGCGCGCGGCGCCGACGTCACGTCGAGGCCGCGGCCGTGGCGCGCGACGATGCGGTTCAGCTCGGCGAGCGCCTCGATCTGGTCGACGATCACCTTGCGCATCTGTGCAGTGCTATCGGCGGCCTCCTGCGGCATCTCGAGCACGCCGCGGCGGAGCTCGGCGCGGGTGGCTTCCAGCTCGCGCTGCATTTCGCTCGCCATCTGCCGCATGTCCTGCACGATCGAGGCAAACCGCTCGGCGCCCTGGCTCAGCATCGCGTCGGCTTCCTGGGTGCCTTGCTGGTAGATCTCGTGCATCGCCTCCGAGGTGAGGCGGCGCTCTTCCTCGGCAGCGCTGCGTACCGCCTCGAACTGCTGGCTGATCGCGCTGGTGCCGTTGCTCGCGGTGTCGGCGACGACTCGCGCGATTTCTCTCGCGCGCCCCTCGGCGGCCTGCATCAATTCCTCGAGCAGGGTGTTGAAGCGCGACAGCCGCTGATCGAGGTCGGCGGTGCGCAGGTCGAGGGTCGTGACCAGGCTGTCGAGCATGGTCTTCTTGTCGGCGACCGTCTCGTTGGTCTTGGTGTTGCTCTCGTCGATCATGCGCGCCGCTTCGGTCAGCATCTTGCCGTGCTGGTCGAACTGCGTGGCGAGGTCGCCGAGGTCGGCCAAAGCCCTTTTGGTCGTCGTGTTGAACGTCGTGATCTGCTCGTCGACCAGCCTCGTGGTGGCACCGGTACGCGACGACACGTCGTTCAGGGTCGAGACGAACTCGGCGACGCGGCCGACCAGCGCCTGCTCCAGCGACGACAGGTTGGCGTGCGCCCCGGTCAGCACCTCCTGCAGGAGGATGTTGCCTTCGCGCAGCCGCTCGAACAGTGCGACGGTGTCGGTGCGGAGCAGCTTCGAGGTCTCCTGCATCTCGTTGACGGCGGCAACCGAGACCTGGCGCGACTGCTCGATGGCGCCGCGGGTCGACACCTCGATGTCCTTCAGGGACTTGTTGACCGCGCCGGCGGCGATTTCGCCCGCCGTATTGATCATGCGTGCGAGGTCGTTGGAGTTGCTCATCATCGCCTGGGTGAAGGCGAAGCCCTTGCCCTCGATCGAGCGCACCGCTTCGTCGGTGGCGCGGCCGATGTCGACGATCAGCTGGTCGCTCTTGCTGCCGACCGCCTGCACCAGCGGCGCACGCTTGTCGTCGAGCATTTGCGTGAGCTGCTCTGTCCGCTCGCGGATCACGGCGGCGACTTCGTCGGCCTTGCCGGTCAGCGCCGTGCCGAGCGTGCTCGCCGACAGCGAGACATTGCGTTCGGCGCCTTCGATCGCGGTCTTCAGCGCGGCAGCGACTTCGTTCGAGGTCGCGGCAAACGCGCTCCGCGAGGATTGCGCACTGGCCTGCAACGTCTCGGCCGAGCCCGCGGCGGATGCGGCGACAGAGCGTTCGATTTCGCTCGCCATCAGCTTCAGCTGGCTGCCTGCCGTGGTCGTGCTGGCGACGAACGCATTGCTGGCATCCGCCACCGTCGACTTCAGCTGGTCGGCGGTTGTGAGGGCGACCGTGGTGAGCGTACGCTCGATTTCGCTGGAGGCCGACTTCAGCTGCAGTGCGACCGCATCGGACGCGCCGGCGAGCGATGTCTTGGCGTCGATCGCGGTGGCGCGGATCGAGTCGCTCGTGGTCACGCCGAGGTCGCGACGATGCGCTCGGCCTCGGCCGAAGCCGTACGCAGCTGCGTGGTGATGCCCTCGGAGGTCTTCAGCATGACTGTCTGGGCGTCGTTCGAACTCGCCTTGATGGCGTCAGCCGTGTTGGCGGCAACGGTCGCGACCGCGTGCTGGATCTCGTGGGACGCGGTGATCAGCGCCTTCTGCGAGTCGGTTGCGGTCGCCTTGAGTTGCGCCACCACGTTGTCGGCCGCGGTGATCAATTGGGTCTGCAACTCGTTGATGCCGGTCTTGATCTGGTCGGCGGTGCTGGTCGCCACCGTTGCGATCGCATGCTGCAACTCGTAGGTCAAAGTCTTGAGCTGGGCGACGACGTTGTCGGTCGCCGTGGTCAGCGAGGTGGTAGCGTCGCGCGCGCTGCTCTGGATGCGGTCCGCGGTCGCGTCGGAGACGGAGCCGAGCGCCGTTTCCACCTCGGTTGCGGCGGTGCGCACGTTGACAGCGACGCCTTCCGACGCCGCGATCAGCGCCATCTGCGCGTCGTGCGCATTGTTGCGGATCGCTTCGGTCGTGGTCGCCGACAGTGTGGTCAGCGACCGCTCGACGTCCGTCGAGGCGTTGCGGAGCTGGGTGGTGACATCGCTGGCGACATTGGCGAGCGCCTCCTGGGCGCTGCGCGAGCCGGTCTGGATCGCTTCCGACGTGTTGGCGACGAGGTTGGTCAGGTTGCGCTCGGCATCGTCGGTGCGCGCCTTGATCGCCTGCGACAGCTCGTCGGCGCGCGCCACCAGGATGTCGCTGGCGTGCCGGCCCGAGGTCTCGATCCGGTTGGTGACGATCTCGACGCGGGTGCCGAGCAGGTCCTCGAGCTGCCCGACGCGGGTCTCGATGTCCTTGCCGACCGCGCCGGCGGCGCGCTCGATGCTGTCATGGATGTTGGCGAACCGCGCCGCCACGGACTCGCCAAGATAGGTGCCGCGTCCTTCGATGGTCTCGGTGATCTTGGCAATGCGGTTGTCGATGGTCTCGGCCACGCTTGCGATGCGCTCGTCCAGCGCGGTGACCGCCTCGATATGGCCGTCCTTCAGGGAGTTCGAGAAGCTCGACAGGCGTTGCTGGATGTCGTCGTTGACCGTGCGCGCACGGTTGTCGAAGGTCTCGTGGAACGACTTGAGATTTCCTTCGATCGTGCTGTCGATGCCCCTGACGCGCAGGTCGAGGTCGGACTGGAACTGGTTCAGCCGCTGGTCGATCTGCGCGGTCACCGTCGCGCCCGACGTGGACACGCGGTCGTCGAAGTTGTCGACGTAGTTCTTCAGCGTATCCGAGATGTCCTCGGTGCGCAGGCCGAGGCGATCGACGATCTCGCCGCCGAACGTCTTCACGGTGCGGTCGAATTCGGCGACGTGACGCGTGATCAGCGCGCCCAGCGTGCCGCTGTCGCGCGAGAACTTTTCGGCGAGCTCGGCGCCCTGGTTGCGCATCAGCTCCTCGAAGGCGCCGATCTGCGTGCTCAGGGTGTCGTGCGCGGTCTCGGTCTCGCTGACCACCTTGGCGACCAGCGTGTTGACGGTGACATCGAGCGCTTCGCTCGCCTTGTCGCCCGAAGACAGCATCCGCTCGGCGAGCTGGTTGCCGGCTTCGTCGATGCGTGTCGAGATGTCGGTCGAGCGCAGGTCGAGTTCGAGGATCAGCGAGTCGCCGGTGGTCTTCAGCGCGTCGTGCACCTGCTCGACGCGGGTGGTGATGCCGTCGACGATGGAGTCGGCGCGCTTCTGGAACTCGCCAGTGATGCGCTCCAGCCGCTCGTCCATCATGTCGTGGATGCGGTCGGTCAGGTCGACGAAGTCGTCGTGGACGTGGCCGGTCTTGAAGTTGAGGCTCGCGGTCAGCCGTTCGCTCGCTTCCATCACGGCGCGCGTGGTCTCGGCGCTGGCCTCCTCGAAGCGGTCGAGCAGGTCGCCGCCGCGCTCGCCGAGCGCAAGAATCATGCTGTCGCCGGCATTGCCGAGCGCGCGCGAGATGTGATCGCCGCGTTCCTGCAGGCCCGTGGTGATGCTCTTCGCCACCTCATCGACACGCGAGGCGATGGCGTCGCTGATCACGGCGATGTCTTGGCGGAGATCGATCTGCACGCCGGAGATCGCGTTGCGCACCTGCTCGGCCTGGCCGACCAGGTTGTCGCGCTGCACGGCGATGTCCTGCAGCAGCGAGCGGATGCGCACTTCGTTGTCGCTGTAGGCGCGCTCGAGCGCGGCCACTTCGTTCGACACCAGCAATTCAAGCTCGCCGGCGCGCGCGATTGCACGCTCGACGCCGTCGCCCATCGCGGCGACCTCGCGGCGGATCGCCTGTCCCACGGTGACCATGGAATCGCGGATCGAGCCTTCGGGCTCGGAGAAGCGGAGCGCGACCTGCGCCATCGACTGCGCGATCATGCGCAATTCCTGGCCGCGCCAGGCAATGCTCGCAAGGAAATAGAACAGCAGCACGGGCACGAAGAACAGCGCGGCAAGGCCGGCGATCGCCAGCACGCCGCCGCCGCCTTGCGCGGTGATCTCGCGCAGCGAAGGCAGGAAGGCGAAGGTCATGATGCCGATCGCGGCAAACCAGATGCCGGCGAAGATGGTCGCCATCAGGTAGGTGTTGCGGCCGGGGCGGCCCTTCTGGATCGCCTGCAGCAATTGGCCGATCGTCTCGCGATCATCGTTGGCGGCACGGCGGTTGAAGCTCGGTTCGTCGTCGTGAATCGGCGAAATGCGCTCGCTCGCAGTGCGCGCAGTTGGCGAGTAGTCGTCGTCGAGTGAGGGCAGGTTGCGTTCCAGCGGCGGCATCGGGCGCTCGTCGGCCTGCAGCGGCGGCGGTTCGGTGCGGCCGGTGTCAGGGTCGATCCTGCCCATCCGGTCGATCTGGCCGGACGGCACGTCGGCGATGTTCAAAGCTTCCTGGATGGCTGAAAGTGCGACTTCCGTCGGGTCTTTCACTTTCCTTGGGTTGTTCGCCATCTGGTCACGCCCTCGATACTGACTGTGGAGGAGACGGCGTTTGCAGCAAGCGGCTACGCGGGGCCAGCCTTGCCGCGAACGCGAGAATGCCTCAATTTTCCAATGCAGGGCTGCCGTCCACCGAGGCGGCTTGGTCCCCTTTTCCGCTGACATCCTATTGGCTTGTCGCGCCGAATGAAACTGTCGCTGTTAACAACATTTTAATCATCGTTAATTCGCGTAAACCATACCGAATACGCATTCTTGGCGTGTTCAATCGTGGCAATTTCGTGGCGTAAAGGTGACGTCGGGCGGGCTGCGGGCGCGCAAGGCCCTGTGCAGCAAGGCCCCGTGCAGCAAGGCCCTGTGTAACCGATTCGTTAACCAACCCTGTGCTGCCATGGGCTGGTTCGACCGTTCGAAAACCAGATCAATCATCCGAGGATTTTTGCCCCGGTGCCGCTCAATCCTGCCGTTCACGACTGGATCCCGTGGATGCCTTCGCCGCCACTCGTTCCCGATGAAGGGTTTATCGATACCGCTCACCTGACGCGGATGACGCTCGGCGACACCGCCTTGCAGCGCGAGGTGCTGACCCTGTTTGTCCGGCAATCGGCCGACCTTGTTGCGCGAATGTCGACTTTTCCCGCCGACATGGCCGCGATCGCCCACACGCTGAAAGGTTCGGCGCGGGGCATCGGGGCGTTCTCGGCGGCTGCCTCGGCCGAGCGCCTCGAACGATCCACCGATCGACGCGCGGCGAGCGCTGCATTGTCCGAGCTGAAGGACACAATTTCGGGGACCATGCGCGCGATTGACGATCTCCTCAGAGCATGATCCGAAAAAGCATGCCCTCGACTTGATCGGGGAAGTCCCGGGCTTCCCGGACAAACGTTTTCGTTTGTCCCAAAGATCATGCTCAAATCGAAAGTCGACCCTGCGGAAAAACTGAGCAATCAGCGGCATTTTGGCGGGCTGCGGCGCTAGCGCGGGCCGTTTGGACCGGTTATAGACGGCCCCATTCCCTCCAGCGCAGAACATCATGACCAAGATTAACTTCAAAGACCACACCGGTGCGGTCCGCACCGTGGATGCGGAGAACGGCTCCACGGTGATGGAGAACGCGATCCGCAACGCGATCCCGGGCATCCTCGCCGAATGCGGCGGCGCCTGCGCCTGTGCGACCTGCCACGTCTATGTCGACGAAGCCTGGGCCGGGAAGACCGGTTCGCCGTCGCCGATGGAAGAGGACATGCTGGATTTCGCCTTCGACGTCCGCCCGACGTCGCGGCTGTCGTGCCAGATCAAGGTGTCCGATGAACTCGACGGGCTCGTGGTGACGGTGCCCGAGCGGCAGGCGTAAGCTGAGCCTGTCGTTTCGCTCGTGCCCGTCACGGCCGGCTTTCTGTCATCGCCTGCGAAAGCGGGCGATCCAGTAACCCGCAGCGCTTGTGAGAGACAACCAGCGTCGGTGGTTACTGGATGCCCCGCTCAAGGCGGGGCATGACGAGCGGAGAGCGCGGCGCGCTCACGCTCCCGCCACCGTCCACTTCGCAAAATTCTTCCGCACCGCGTCGGGAATCGGCACCGGCTTTCGCGTCGTCCAGTCGATCAGCACGTTGATCGCGCGCGCGGTGGCGACGCATTGCCCTTCGAAGAAGATCGCCTGCTTGAAGGTCGCCGAGGTGCGGCCGAGTTCGGCAAGCCCGATCCCGGTCTCGACGTTGCCCGGCCATTGCATCTCGCCGAGATAATCGATTGCGATGTGCGCCAGCGTCCAGATGAAACCATCAGGCATCAGGCCGCGCTCGGGCGGGCGGAACAGCGTGACGCGGCCGGATTCGAAGAAGGTCGAGAACACCGCGTTGTTGACGTGCGAATTGCCGTCGAGGTCGCCGTAGCGGATGATGTCCTTGGTGCGGTGAGGAAAATCTTCCAGCTTCGGCAGCTTTCGCGCCGTCGATCGTTTTTCGGCAGTGCTTGTCGCCATCATTTTCTCCTGCGGCGCATGTCCCGGAAAAGTGGATACCGGTTTTCCGAAAAGGGACATGCGCCCGCCCCAAAGTTGCTTTGGCGCAAAATGAGCGGTCTGAAAAGCGGGCAAAATCAGCGCCCGGCGGGTAGCCAATCCGCGAAAATGGCTCTTTCCCGAAGGCGGGCGTTGGCTAGACAACGCCGGCAAATTTGTAGTCAGCCCTATGTTTTCCGGCGGAGCATGATCCGGAAAAGTGGGTACCAGTTTTCCCGGATCATGTTTGTCCGGATCGCATGGCCGACCATCGCGTTTCGGCGAGCGAGGCCTTAAACGATGTCCGAAGTGATCAAAACCGACGCGCTGATTATCGGCGCGGGTCCGTGTGGTCTGTTCGCGGTGTTCGAACTCGGGCTGCTCGACATCAAGGCGCATCTGATCGACATCCTCGACAAGGTCGGCGGCCAGTGCGCCGAGCTCTATCCGGAGAAGCCGATCTACGACATTCCCGGCATCCCGTACGTCACCGGCCACGGCCTGACCGAAGCCCTGATGGAGCAGATCAAGCCGTTCAACCCGACCTTCCACCTCAACGAGATGGTCGACAAGGTCGAGAAGATCGGCGATCCGCTGTTTCGCATCACGACCGATGCCGGCCAGGTGTTCGAGGCCAAGGTCGTCGTGATCTCGGCAGGCGGCGGTTCGTTCCAGCCGAAGCGTCCGCCGGTGCCGGGCATCGAAGCCTATGAAGGCACCTCGGTGTTCTACTCCGTGCGCAAGATGGAGACGTTTCGCGGCAAGAACCTGTTGATCGTCGGCGGCGGCGATAGCGCGCTCGACTGGACGCTCAACCTGCACCCGATTGCCGAGCGCATTACGCTGGTGCACCGGCGCGACGATTTTCGCGCAGCTCCTCACAGCGTCGAGCAGATGCGCCAGCTCGTTGCGTCAGGCAAGATGGACCTCAAGATCGGCCAGGTCACTGCGCTCGAAGGTGACGGCGGCAAGCTTGCGGCTGCGACGATCAAGGGCAACGACAATGCGACGACGAAGGTCGACTGCAACAGCATGCTGCCGTTCTTCGGGCTGACCATGAAGCTCGGCCCGGTCGCGAACTGGGGCATCAAACTCGAAGACAATCTCATTCCGGTCGATACCGCCGCGTTCGAGACCAATATCCCCGGCATCTTCGCGATCGGCGATATCAACCACTATCCGGGCAAGCTGAAGCTCATTCTGTCCGGCTTCCACGAGGGCGCGCTGATGGCGCAGAAGGCGCACCGCTACGTCTATCCGGACAAGCGCCTGGTGTTCCAGTACACCACCTCGTCATCGAGCCTGCAGAAGAAGCTCGGCGTGGGGTGAGGTTTGCGTCGCGGCGAAAGCCTTGGCAGGGGCCGCGCGTTTCGGAGACGTCATGGCCGGGCTTGTCCCGGCCATCCACGTCTTGCTTGCCCAACACTGGTAACACGTGGATGCCCGGCACAAGGCCGGGCATGACCAGATCTCCTTGCCTGCATTTCGAGGCGGACTTCGAGATCCGGCAAATCCGCCGCGCTTATTTCCGGCGAAAATATCGGTCGCGTCCGAACGTTTGCGCCGGCGCGTAGCCGACGCTGTCGAGAAACCGGATCACGTCGTCTTGCTCTGACGGCAGCAGCTCGATCTGCAGAACGACGTCGTTGCTTGCGAGGAATTTGCGCATGCCGCGCAGCACCGCGCCGGCGTGGCCTTCAACGTCGATCTTGGCAAACGCACGACAGCCCTCAGAAAGGCGACCTCGTCGAACGGCCTGACCGACACGACCTCCTCGTGTGAAAACTCATAGTGATGGTCGCCTTCCGCCGCCGACAGGCCGAAACGCGAAATTCCGGTGTGATTGGGATCGACGTGGATGATCTTCTCTTCGCTGGCATCGCCGAGCGCGATGCGGTGGGCGTCCACCTTGCCGTCGAGTTGGTTGGCAAAGACATTCGCCAGCAGCTGATTGAAATTTCTCCGCACCGGCTCAAACGCCAGAACTTTTTCGACGCCCGGCAAGGCTCCGAGCAGCACCGTATAGACGCCGATATTGGCGCCGATGTCGACGACCAGGGTCCGCTGTTCGCGCGCGACGAGCGTTCTGGCGAATTCAATCTGCGCATCTTCGTAGGGGAAGCCGGCCGCGAGCTGGGCATCGATCCAGTTGCGCGGATTGAGCAGGAATTTGGCGCCCCTTCGCTGCACGAGCAGCGGGAAGGGTCGCCGGCGCGTCAGCCGTCGTATGATGCTGTCCCTGTGATATCTGATTGATCTCAACATTGCTGGTGGTTCAGGTATTCGATCCAGATTCGCCCGGCGAACTGTATTCTAGCGCCGGCGCGGAAGATGACCACGGCGCGATCGCATTCACTCCGGCCTGAGCCCGTTCTCTGCGATCAGTTGCGCAATGTCAGCCCCGAACGTTGAGACGCCCGGCGTCGCCAGGTGAATGGCATCAAAATAGTTCGCGGCGGCCTGCGTCAGCGAATTCTCTTTCATCAGGTCGAGATAGGCGGCGCCGGGCCGTCTGGCTGCGACGTCGCGCAGCCGCTGCTTGCAGGCGTCGAGGCGACTGCCGCGGTGCTTGCTGCGACCGGCAGGATACCGGCATAGAGCGGCGCAAACACGATCGCGATCGCGCGATTGTCGGGAAGTGCGGCAATGTGCGCGGCCAGCGTGTCGATTACCGGAAACGGCGCAGCGGGCGAAGCGCCCCGAGCTGGCCGCTGGTTTGGCAACGCGCCCGATGCCGGTTCGAAGATCCGCTCGAGGTAGCCGTCCTCGCGCAGCTCGGGCCGCGCCTTGCCGAGCCAAATCTTGAGCCGCATCACGGCGAGCGACACCGCCTGCGGCGACAGCAGGCGCGACAGGTAGGTCGCGTCGCCGCTGCCGTACAGCCACTGCGGAAACGGCACCGGCCCCCTGAGCGCGGCCGGATCGGTGTCGCACCAGCGGTTGCTCAGGACAAAGATCTCGAGCGTGCGCCCTCGCGGTGATGGCGTTCGAACTCGCTTGCGACCGCGACAACCTCGGCGGCGCCTGCCGCGTAGAGTCCAAGCTGCGCCAGTCGCCAGTTCGAGCCGCGCGTCACCACCCTGGGGTCGAGCGTGATGGCGACGGAGTCGCCCAGGATCGCGCCATTGAAACGCTGGTCGCGCGCAAGTGCGGCGTCGGCCAGCCGGGAATTGGTGGTCGTGATGTCGATGCGCTGCGTCAGCGCGAAGCGGCCGGTCGAGAACGGATCGATCAGCACGACCGCGAGCCAGAGCGCAACGCTCGCCGCAACACCGAGCGACAGCACCAGCCACAGCCAGTTGCGCCAGGCGCGCGCGGCGGCTGTGGTTGAGTCATCCGGCGCGGCGGCGTTGTCGTCGGAGGTCTCGGTCATCGCCACAGCGTGCGCCTAGAATTGAAAATAAATGAAGTTGTAGTTCTCGCGATCGCCCAGCGCGATGAACACGACGCACAACGCGACCGCCAGTCCGATCGCGACCGACGTCCGCGGCGTTTCGGTCAGCCGGCGCGCGATCACGTGCGTCGGCGGCAGCACCAGCGCGCAGGCAAGCGCCGCGATGACGAGATTACGCCCCAGCGGGTGTCCGTCGAGCGGCGCGTTCACGAGCCCGGCCAGGATATGCCATGTCGCCTCGAGCGAACCGGCGCGAAACAGCACGAACGTCAGCACCACGAAGGCGAATGTCAAAAGCCAGCTCACCGGCGCCGGCGGGGCGGGCAGGTGCTTTCGCCACAACATTGCGATGCCGAGCGCCGTGCCGTGCAGCATGCCCCACAGCACAAACGTCCAGCCGGCGCCGTGCCACAGACCGCCCAGCGTCATGGTGACGAACATCGCGGCAAGCTGCCGGGTGAGCCCATGGCGGTTGCCGCCGAGCGGGATGTAGAGATAGTCGCGCAGGAAGCGCGACAGCGTCATGTGCCAACGCCGCCAGAAGGTTTGAATGCTTACAGCGCGCAGCGGCGCTTCAAAATTGCGCGGCAGCTCGATGCCGAACACCAGCGCAAGACCGATTGCGATGTCGGAATAGCCGGAGAAATCGAAGAAGATTTGCAGGGCGAACGCCAGCGCCAGCCAGCAGTTGCCGCGGACCGGACCGGCCGCGGCCTCGGCAAAGATCGGATCGAGAATCTGGCTCAAGGGATCGGCGAGCACCGTCTTCTGCAACAGGCCGATGATGATGAAGGTCAGTCCGACCGCGCAGCGTTGCTGCCAGCCGGGTGCGAACGCGCGGCGGCCGAATTGGTGCATCACCTCGCTCCAGCGCGCGATCGGCCCCGAGATCGCCTGCGGGAAGAAGCAGATGTAGAGCGCATAGCGGTCGAGCGGGAAGATCGGCGCCAAGCCGCGCCTGAGGTCAACGAGATACATGATGTGGTGGAAGGTGAAGAAGCTGATGCCGAGCGGCAGCACCAGCGACAGGTGCGGCAGCGGCTTGCCGATCAGCCAGGCAACGGTGCCGGCGAAGAAGTCGGTGTACTTGAACACGCCGAGCGCGGCGAGATCGAGCACGATCGCTGATGTCAGGATGCCGGGTCTCTTCGTGGCAACGAACGCGCGGATCAACAGCCAGTTGCCGAGGATCGAGCCGACCATGATCGGCAGAAAGCGGATGTCCCAATAGCTGTAGAACGCGAGCGAGAGCGCGATCAGCACCGGCATCCGCGCCTTCGGATGCGGATCGGCGACCGCGTACGCTGCGATAGCAACGGGGAGGAAGACGAACAGGAAGGCGTAACTGTTGAACAGCATGAGAGCGGGTGGAGGATCTTGAGGCGCTCCCGTGGTCGTAAACGAAATCGGGGATGCTGCAAGGGAGGAGTGCTGTTTCGTCGGGTGGGCAAAGGCGCGCAGCGTCGTGCCCACGCGCGCCCATCACTCACTATGATTATGATTGCTGTGGTTGTGAAGATCGCTGCCAGATCAACCACGCCGCGCCGAATACGAGTGCGCTGGCGAGGATCGTAAGCATTTGTTCCGTTTCACCGCTGAACATTGTCTGAGGTGGACAGATTGGACAGCCATCTGCGGCGGGAGATGCCTGAACAAAGTTATTGTAGTTTTGCAGCACCCACAAAACGGCCGCTGCGCGCGCGCAGAACAGCAGCGCAATGAGAGCGAGCACGGCGGCGACAAGGCGGCTCACTATTCGGTCCATCTATGACGATCTTGAGTTCTGGCGAGTTCGACCCGACGTTGCAGCTCTTTCAGAGCGCTGAATCAAGTCCCAGCGATTGGCATAAAGGTCCTCGAACACTGCAACCGTTCCGTACGGTTCGTGTCTCGGCGCTTCGATGAACTTCACCCCCTGTTGCAGGAACCGTTTGTGGTCGCGATCAAAGTCGTCGGTGACCAGGAACAGGAACACGCGGCCGCCGCTCTGATTGCCGATCGCTTCGGCCTGGCGCGCGTTCGCGGCTTTCGCCAGCAGGATGCCGCTCTCGACACTGTCGGGCGGAGCCACGACGACCCATCGTTTCTCGCTGCTCAGCGGCGTGTCTTCGCGGAGTTCGAAGCCGAGCTTGCCGACATAAAACGCTAGCGCCTCGTCGTAATCGCGAACAATTAGCGCCGTTAGGCCGAGATGCTGTCGCATGCAAAACTTCAACCACATTCTTGATCTGGCGTGAACAACAGCCCAGCGCCTATCTTGTTGGGCGCGTTGCGGCATAGGCCGTCCGAAGCCCGGGAACGAAGCCACACGCTTCATAGAAACGATGCGTTCGCGGATTGGCTCTGCCACTTTGAAGCAGGACGTGATGGCAATCCTGCCTCCACGCTTCGGCCAGCGCCGCCGCTATGACGGCGCGTCCGTGTCCGCGCCCCTGAAAGTCGCGATGGGTTACAACATTCTCGAGGATCCCATGCTGACGGCCACCTCGGAGCAGGTTGGGGATCGTAATGAGCATGCAGGTCGCGACGACACGAGAATCCGCTTCGGACACGAAGACGAACAAGCCATCGCGTGCGAGAGTCCTTGCCCAGATTTCCTCGACCCTTTCGCGGGGCTCGGCGTGGCGACTGACCTCCGACACCGAAAATAGGGCCAGCAACGAGGCAAGGTCGGCATGGGTTGCGATTCTCGCAATTGGCATCGCTGATTTCCGCCTCCCTGGCGGTCCCTTATCGCCTGCTGACAGGAATCGGAACGAACCTAGAACAATCTTCAGAAGTTGGTACGATCGTCTCCCCCTGATTCCGAGCAGAGTCGCGCAAATGTCCCGTCACCTACAAGATAAGGTATCTCCGATCCGCGTGAGCACCTATTGCGCGCAGCTCGAGCGGTTGCATCTGTGGGGTACCGACGAGGACATCGACGCCGAATTCCACGCCGTATGCCGGCAGATCTGGGGCTACACGGTCGAGGATTTCGACGAGGA
Source organism: uncultured Alphaproteobacteria bacterium (assembly GCA_963763485.1). Classification (GTDB taxonomy): domain Bacteria; phylum Pseudomonadota; class Alphaproteobacteria; order Rhizobiales; family Xanthobacteraceae; genus CAWCKS01. The sequence continues at coordinate 153,552 of CAVXOW010000009.1, forward strand.
CCAGCTGGCGCGGGAAGATCACGACTTCCTCGACGAGCTGACGCGGCGCCGCGCCTACACCTTTGCGCTGGAGCACGGCTACGACCTCGGCGACTACGCCAACGGCGAGATGGTGTCGGACTGGTGGGGCTTTGTCTGGATGGTTTTGGCCGAGAAGCGCGGCATGCTGTCGCCCGAGCAGCGCGCCGCGGCCTGGAAGAAGCACGACGAGCGTCTGCTTGCGAACGACAAGGTCGTCGCGGTGATCCGGTGAGGCTCTTGGCGGGCGTGGCTACCAATCACATTCGGACTTTTGGTCTATTACACTTGTTGACATGTCATTCCCTCTAGCGTAGTAGAAGTTATCCCGGCCACAGAGGGGTGTATGGCCATTGTCGCTCGCGCGGTCCGGGACACGATGGACGCTTGAGTTGAGCCCGTCGTGCAGGGAAAGCCGGATGCCCGGTTGAACCTTGCGGTCACTGAAGCTCGTACGTTCCGCCTTTTATTTTGCGTACGAGGCTTGCGGGTGCAGCTGGCATCCGGCTTTCCCTGCGCCCTCTGATTTCCGAGAGCGCGAAAGCAAGCGCAAACCCTCGGGCACACCGTGCCGCGAGGCGATTTCGCATGTCTAAAAGACCACTCCGTCGTCATTCCGGGGCGCGCGAAGCGCGAGCCCGGAATCCATACGCCCTGTCATGGTTATGGATTGCGGCCTGCGCGCCACGGCGCATCCCGGAATGACGGATTGAAGCAAATCGGGCGTGGTTCGCTGCCAAAACCCTGCAAAATCGCGCGAGAAACTTCACGCAATCAAGGGCTTGCGCGTCACCGGTGGTCGACGCCGAACGAGCAGAAACTACTGCTGACTAGCCGGCTGATCCGTCGGTGCCGGCGGGGGTAACGGCTGCTGCACCACGCCAGTAATTGGCCTCCGACGTTGCGCCGCCGAGGCCGAGCACGTTGATCGCCGCCGGCAGCGCCGCATCGGCCATCGCCGCGTGGCCCTCCGCGGTCGGATGCACGGCGCCGCCATAGACCGCCGACAGCACGCCCCACGCCGCGTCGTGGATGTCGCTCGGCTGTGCGGACGTGGCAAAGCCTTGCGGGTAGGTCATCGCGGCAAAATAGCTGTCGTTCGCGGTGCGCAGCCAGCGCGCGCGCGGCAGATACGCGCGGAAATCGCCGGCCGAGCGATTGCAGACCAAAGGCGCAGTCGCCGACGTCACCGGATCGGAATTGAAGCTGTCGCCCTTCACCGAAAAACAATCACGGTCGAACTCGGGATCGGTCTGCCGCGTGCGCGCAGATCGAGTGCTGCGTGAACGCCTGCTGGTGGCGATCGACAAAGGTCATGCGCTCCTTCGCACCACCGCGGCACAGCGTGTCGCCGTCGCACGTCGCGAGCGCCTTCAGCGCGGGCAGGAATTCGTCGTGCACGAAAGCCTCGACATTCGCCCATGCGGGTCGGGTCGGCATTGAACGACGGATGAATATCAAAGCCGTCGCGGCCGTTGCCGCACGGCAAATCGTCCTGCCGCGCCGGATCGCCGTAGGACACGAACACCACGCGCGAAAAATCGTCATTGACCAGCGGCCGCAGCGCCTGGCGCAGGTTGGCAAAGCCGTGCGGCAATTCGCGCTGCAAAGCCGCCTGCGAATCCGAGACTGCCCAGAGCACGCCGGAGCGGCGAAACAGCGTGCGCTCGGCGCCGCTGTCGACGATGACGTCGGCGACGAGACCGGAGAAGCCGATGTCGTTGGCGCCGATCGTCAGCAGCACGAGATCGACCTGGCGTTGCGGCTGGCGCTTGCGCGCCGTCGCAAGATCTTCGCCGAGCTGGGTCACCTGCGCGTTGACCGTGCCCTGGCAGTTGATGGCGCTGCCGGTGAAGATGCATTCGCGGCCGCGCTGGCTGCCGAGCAGGCCGCTATCGATGGTCGCGCCGGAGCACGCGAGCGGCAGGAACGTCACCGCAATGTGCTCGTAGCGCACCGCAAGCGCGAGCGCGGTGCGGAACTGGTAGCTGTAGAGCGAGCGATGGCAGGCCGGGTTCGACCATTGCGCGGCGACCTTCTGCCACGCGCTCAAACCGCCGCTCGAGCCCGCGGTGCAGGTCTTGTCGCCGGTGTAGCCGGCACGGCCCGGCCGATAATATTCGGCGCTCGTCAGATACGAGCGGAAGCAAAAGCCTTCATCCGACAGCGCCACCGGACGATCGGGATTGCCTTCGCCGGAGGCGATGGAGTCGCCAAGGCCCGCGATCAGGAAATCGCGCACTGCGATTTGGGTATCGACATGCTGCGGCGGGTCACTGCCGACAGCGACATCGACCGACGCATTGGTGGTGCGGCCGTAGCGGACGCGGAAATTGATCGGCTCAGTGCAGGGAAAGCTCGAATGCGCCGACGCTTCGCCGTCGTCAAAGCTCCAGTTGCACGTCGCGCCGGCCGGCACGTCGCCGGCAAGATGGATGACGACGGCATGATCGCTCGGCGCCAGGTAATCCTCGCCGACATCGTCGCGTTTGCAGGGCTGGCTGATCTTGCCGGCTTGATCGATGCAGAGCCTGCGGAACATGTTGCGCGCCCAGCCGCGGCCTTCGCCTTCCATCGCCAGCGCATCTTCCGATTCCAGGATCGATCGCGAGCGCAGGTAATCGGCGTGGAGCTTGAAGTCGCGCTCCTCGCGGAACAGCCGGAAACGGTTCTTGACCTCCCACACGATCTGCATCGAGCCGTTGGCCGGGGCGGACGGTTGCGCAGTGGGCGGCACGAGCAGCGTGGGCGCAGCAGGAGTCTGAGTGGGAGCCTCGGCCGGCGGTGCCGTCGCAGGCGAGGAACCTTGCGCGGCCGCATTGCCGGCAAGGCTGGCGAACGCGGTCAATGCAACGAGCAATGAGAGTAAAGTGCGGCGGAGGAACATGGCGCTCTTCAAACGAGCGGATGCGGCAGAAATATGAGGCGTGCGATCTCGTTGCGAAACGCGTGACACCTTGGCCAATCACTCGCCGGGCTCAGGCGCGCACTGCAGCGCTTCCTCGGCCTTGCGGCGCTGCTTCCACGGCAATGCGACATTCATCCAGAATTCACGGATGCCCATCGTCGTGATCGCGACGGTAAAGGGGATGACGAAGTAGAGCAGGCGGAACAACAGCAGCGTCGCCACGATCTCCTCGCGGCCGAACTGCGGCAGCGCCACCAGCATCGCCGCATCGAACACGCCGAGGCTGCCGGGCGCGTGGCTCGCGAAGCCGAGCAGCGTTGCAAGAATGAACACGACCGCGAACGGCAGGAACTCGATTGGCGGCTGCGCCGGCATCAGGATGTACATCGCCGTTGCGCAGAAGCCGAGATCGACGACGCCGATCAGGATTTGCAGGATCGTCAGCCGCGCCGACGGCAGGATGACCTTCCAGCCGTTCTGGCCGATCTCGCGGCGGCCGAGGCCGAGCCAGACGACGTAGGCCACGATGCCGGCGAGCCCGCCGAAGCCGATCAGCTGGTTGACCGACAGCGGCAACAAATCGATCGAACTTGCCGCTTCCGGATGGAACAGCATGCCGAAGCCGAGCACGGTGGTGTTGCCGAGCCAGAACGTCAGTCCGGAGATGAAGCAGATCTTTGCGACGTCGATCGCAGTGAGGTGCCAGTCGGAATAAATCCGGAAGCGGATCGCGCCGCCGGTGAAGACGGTGGCGCCGATGTTATGGCCGATGGTGTAGCTGCACAGTCCGGTCATCGCCGCGATCCGGTATGGCACATGGGTGCGGCCGATGGTGCGGAGCGCGAACAGGTCGTAGAACGTCAGCGTCAGGTAGGCGCAGCTCACGCAAAGCGCGGCGAGGCCGAGCTGAGCGTGGGTCTTCTCGCCGATTGCGGTCAGGATAATGGCGGTGTTGACGCCCTTCAGCATGTGAATGAGCGTCGTGACGGCCAACGCAATGATGACAAGGCTCGCGACGATGCCGAGCCGCTTCCAACCAATCCATCTCTCAAAGCCGCGCCGAAGCGCGCCTAGCAACTCGTGCATTCGCCCTCCCGGCCGGACGCGAACGATGTGAAAGCCGATTGAGGCGACAATACGCAAGCGGCTGATCGCTGGATCATATGAGAAAAGTCACTTCTTGGGCAGTGAGTTAGGTTGTAACGGGTGCACCGCCAGAGAATCCCGCGTTGCGCGGCAAATGGTGCGGCCGTCTACAACGGAGAGATGACGCTCCCTTGAATCCAGCCTGGAACTCAAGTTCGCAGCGTCAGGCGGTCTTGCGTTAAAGCCGCGTCGAGAGGGGTGTTCAGTCCTCATGATGTGACGCGATGCCGCAGCTCGATCAGACTTTGCGGGTAGCGAAGTGGGCACCGCAAAATGCCATTCCCGCGCCAAGCACCAGCGCCGAAACCCCGGCGAGCACGCCGGGCACCGTTGCTCCGCCCGGCGGCCCGGAGGCGACCTGGCCGGCGCCGGCCAGCACCAGCACGAGCACGCCGATCAGGAACTGCCACATCGGCCGCGAGATCTCGCCTGATGCAGCACCGGTCATCAGCGATGCCGTCACAAAGCCGCCGACGAAGGCGATGGTTGCGATCAGCCACCACGCCAGTGCGGCGCTGATCGGGATCACGCTCGGGTCACGCCAAAGTGCCGCGAGATCGAGGCCGAAGCGGCGACCGATCATGTGAAAGGCGAGGGCAAGCAGCACGCCGCACACCATCGCGCCGGCGACGATCAGGTGACGTGGGAAAGGGGCGTTGTCAGCCATTTGCCGGCCCGGCTTATGGCATTGGTATCCGGCCGGCAATATGCCGCGCGGCCAAATTTCGTATCAATTTCTCACCACCAGCACCGAGCACTTGGCGTAGCGCACCACGTGGCCGGCATTCGAGCCGAGAAAATAGGTGCGCATCGCCGGGCGGTGTGAGGTCATCACGATGAGGTCCGCCTTTATGGTGGCGGCCTCCTCGAGGATCTCGTGATAGATGCCGCCCTGCCGGATCGCCGTCGAAATGCGTTCGGCGGGAATGCCGGACTCGCGCGCCACGATCGTCAGCGCCTCTTCGGATGATTGTCGCTGCTGGGTGTCGAAGTCGGCCGGCACGTACTCGGCGAGCATCACCGGCGTCATCGGCAACACGTTGAGCAGGCGGACGCGGCCGCCGGTGGCGCCGCTCAGCTCTGCCGCATTGGCAATCGCAGGCTTGGCATATTCGGCATCGGCGAGGTCGATCGGGACGAGAATGTTTTTGAACACATGCGTCTCCTCTGATCCAGCGTGCAGCTGTCCTTGCTGGTTGTTGCTGTTGCCGCGGTTACGATTCCTCACGCAGCAGCGCCGGACTGATGAGCCGTTCCAGCCGGCCGCGCCCGAACGACACGTCGGCCCAGTCGTCGATCGCAAACGAGATCAGCGCCAGACCGCTGGTCGGCAAATTGTCGGTCAGCGCGCGATACGATGCGTCGACTTTGGCCGGCTTTCCGTCGCCGGTCGACGTCAGCGCCAGCGCGAACTCGTGTAGTCCGGGATTGTGCCCGACGATCATCAACCGGTCTGTGCCGGCGCGTTGCGCAAGCTGCGGGGCGATGCGCACGGTGTGCAGAAGCTCGGAGGTGTCGGCGCCGTAGAGTTGATGGACGATCTGGTGCGGCGGTGTGCTCGGCAACTCGTCCTTCAGGAGGTCCCAGGTCTCGCGGGCCCGCGTCGCCGGCGACACCAGCACGCATTGGGGTACGATCCGGTGGGCAGCGAGATAGCGCCCGAGCGTCGGCGCGTCTTCGCGGCCGCGCGCGTTCAGTCGCCGGTCGCGGTCGTTGCCGCTCGGGCTGTCACGTTCGGTCTTGGCATGGCGCAGCAGCATCAGGTGGCGCATGGTGCGCGAGCCTAAAGCAACATCGGCCTCCACGGAATAATGAAGAGGGACGAAAGCCACAGGGTGACAAGGTGAATGGCTTAAGCTTAAGACAGGGCAGCCCATGAAGACTTGGGCGGGCAGGCAAAAAGACGGCGATTTGCGGCAATGACGGGAACGGGCGAACCGGCGCCAGGATGGTATGCAGCGTCGGCCAACGAATGGACGCGACGGCCCCGGCTGACGTTCGATCTCGATGTCGATGTCTGCGTGGTCGGCGGCGGTCTTGCCGGGCTGACGATCGCCCGCGAGGCGGCCAAGCTTGGCGCGACCGTTGCGCTACTCGAGGCGCGCACCATCGGCTGGAATGCATCGGGCCGCAATCTCGGCGCGGTGACGCCGGGATTCGGCGTCGATATCGAGCACATTGTCTCCCGCATCGGCGTCGAGGGCGCCCGCGAGCTCTGGGAGCTGTCGCAGGACGGCGTCGACTACGTTCGCTCGACCGTCCTCGAAGCAGGCATCCCCGGCATCGGGTTCGGCCACGGCTTTCTCGAGGTCTCGAGCGTCGACAAGGGCGACCGCCTGGTCAGCCGACTGCAGCTTTTGGGTGAGGATTTCGGCGCCGATGTCGAAGCGTGGCAGACCGAGCGCGTGCGAGAGGCCGTACGCACGCCGCACTATTTTCACGCCATCCACTATCCGAAATCGTTTCATCTGCATGGCCTGAACTACGCGCGCGGTCTTGCCGAGGCCGCCGAGCGCGCGGGCGTCCGCCTGTTCGAGGACACCATCGTTGCCGGCATCGATCCGGCCGGCGTCCGCAAGCGCATCGTCACCGCGGCGGCGCGACTGCGCTCGTCCTACATTGTGCTTGCCGGTAATGTGCATCTCGGCTCGCCATTTCCGCGGCTGAACCAGACGCTGCTGCCGACCTGGCGCTACGTTGCGGTCACCGAGCCGCTCGGCAACAGAATCGACGAGGCGCTGACGTTCGAGGGCGTGGTCGAAGATTCGTCTGGACTCGATCAGTTTCGCCGCATCGACCGTGACCGGTTGATGTGGTCGGGTCCGCTCACCACGTTTCCCGTCAGTCCGAGGCTGGTCGCGAGCCAGATCAGGCGGCGCATCAAGCGCGTTTTCCCGCAGCTCGGCAACGTCGCGATCGCTGATGCGTGGAGCGGCGTTACCGGCGAGACCGTTCACGGCATGCCGCAAATCGGCCAGCTGCGCCGCGGCTTGTGGATCGCCAGCGGCTTCGGTGGCCGCGGCATTGCGGCAACCGCGACGGCGGGGCTTCTCGTGACACAGGGCATGCTCGCCGGCGACGATCGCTGGCGCCTGTTCTCGCCATTCGAACTGGTCTGGGCCGGCGGGACAGCAGGCCGCGTCGCAGCGCAGGCGGTTTATGCCTGGTCGCGGGGAGCCGCCACGGCCGCCGCCACGGTCGCTCGTTTGCGCGAACGCGCCAGGGCGCGGGAGCGGGAGCGGCAACGGCGAGCTGCCGCCGCGACGCAAGCGGTGCGCAGGATGCGTGTCAGCGATCAAGGCGCGCGGCTGCGGCCGCCGACAAGGCCAGCGCGTCCGGCGGACACGCCGCAACAGGAAACCTCGCGCGATCGTGAGAATGCCAGCGAATGAGACGCGAATAGCGGTGTAACTTTCGGGGTTGTTTGGCGTATCTTGTAGGCAACGGACTTTTCAGGAGCGCGCCATGGTTGATCGACGGATTTTGCTTGCCACCACCGCCGGCATCGGCCTGCTTGCGGCATTTCGCTTCCTGCGCGGGTCGGAAGCCAGAGCCGACGAGCATTTCGAGGTCGAGATGAGCGAGGACGAGTGGAAGAAGAAGCTGACGCCGGCGCAGTTCGCGATCCTGCGCAAGCATGGCACCGAGCCGGCAGGCACAAGCCCGCTCAACAAGGAGCATCGCAAGGGCACGTTCGCCTGCGCCGGCTGCGATCTGCCGTTGTTCGCGTCCGAAACCAAGTTCGAGAGCGGCACCGGCTGGCCGAGCTTCTATCAGCCGCTGCCGAACGCGGTCGGCACTACCGAGGACCGCTCCTACATGATGCTGCGCACCGAGGTGCACTGCCACCGCTGCGGCGGCCATCTCGGCCACGTGTTCGACGACGGGCCGAAGCCGACCGGGCTGCGCTACTGTATGAACGGCCTGTCGCTGTCGTTCAAACCGGCCGATAATTCGTCGTCCTGAGGCGGCTCTCCCGCCGGTAAATCTTGCCGACTAGGCAATTCTGCGCCGGCCCCCCTGGGGCCGGCGTTTTGCGTAACACCCTGTCTGCCTTGCGAAAATCGTCTTGGCATGGCGCTTGCGACAAGTTCGTCGCATGCGGCCATTGAGCATTGCCATCATCCGGCGGCCGCCCGGATCGAGCTTGGAGAAAGTGTATGGGTATTTTCGACGCTCTCAACACATCGGTTTCCGGTCTGCAGGCGCAGTCATTCGCGCTCCAGAATATCTCCGGCAACATCGCGAACGCGTCGACCGTCGGCTTCAAGGGGACCAACACCAGTTTCGAAGATATCGTCCCGACGAGCGTGACACCCGACCAACAGGCGGCCGGCGGCGTCAGGGCGAGCGCGCAAGCGACGATCACCAGCCAGGGAACGGTTTCCGCGACCGCCGTTGCGACCAATATGGCGATCAGCGGTGCGGGCTTTTTCAACGTGCAGAAGCCCATCGGCGTCGTCGACAACGTGGCCGTGTTCAACGGGGTCACCAACTATACGCGTCGCGGTGATTTCCAGCTCAATGCCAACGGCAATCTCGTCAACGGCGCCGGATACTACCTGCTTGGCGTGACCGTCGATCCCAAGACCGGCAACCCGATCGGCAACGTGCCGCAAGTCTTGCAGTTTCAGAACAATTTCATCCCGGCGCAGGCAACGACCAAGATTACATATGCTGCCAACCTTCCGACTAGGCCGTCGACGGTGGCGAGTTCCACCGCCGCGATTGGCTCGCTGACGGCGCTGGGCGGCCTGAATCCGGCCGACTTCACCTCCAATCCGCAGATCATCGGGACGCCGCCCGCGCCCTTCACCGACGCCACCTTCACGGGAAGCTCCGTCAACAACAAGGCGGCGGTCCCGGCACCCATCACCGGCGCGACAACCTTGTCCGGTGCCGCGGGCACGGATTCGCTCACGTCGAATTTTAATTCGGGCGACACCATCACCGTCGACGCCACGGTCATCAACATCACGGCTGCTGGTGTCGGCCTGCAGGATGCGACGCACGTGCGCGCCGATGATCCCTTAAGCTCGCTGCTGACCAAGATCGACGCCATTACCGGCACCGCGAACCCCTCGACCATCAGCGGTGGCGCGATCACGCTGCATACAGGTATAACCTCGACCCTGACGGTCACGAGTTCGAACGCGGCGGCATTCGGCGCGCTTGGCTTCCCTCCCACCGTGACCCAGGCCCGTGGCGGCGGCGGTACCGCGGGCACCGGCGTCGTCATCGGTAGCGACACAGCGACGTTCGCGAACGAATCCATCAGCGGCGGCGCAGTAACGGCGTTCGACGCCACGGGAACGCCGGTCAACCTGCAGCTGCGATGGGCCAAGACCGATAGCTCCACCCTCGGCGTTCCGCATACCGATACCTGGAACCTGTTCTATCAGTCCAATTCGACTGCGGCGGGTCCGCAAACCGCCTGGATCAACGTCGGGACCAACTTTGTCTTCGGTACTAACGGAGCACTGCTCAGCCCCTCAGGAGCGAGCATCACGCTCTCGAACGTTACCGTCAACAACCAGCCGCTCGGCAATCTCACGCTCACGTATGGCGCAGGCGGCCTTACCCAATATGCCAGCGTCGGCGGCACCGCGACAATCAATCAGATTCAGCAGGACGGCTTTGCTGCCGGACAGCTTCAAACGGTTGCTATCAACAATAGCGGTCTCGTAGTCGGAACATTTTCCAACGGCCAGAATCTCAATCTCGCGGCCGTCTCCTTGTCTCACTTCAACGGCCCCAACTACCTGAAACCCCTCGACGGCGGCGCCTATGCCGCGACCGATCAATCGGGTGTCGCGATCGCCGGCGCAACGGGAACAATCAGCGGATCATCGGTCGAAAGTTCGAACACGGATATCGCCGACGAATTCACCAAGCTGATCGTGACCCAGCAGGCCTACTCCGCCAACACCAAGGTGATCACAACGGCGCAAACCATGACCCAGGATCTCCTGAACGTGCTGCGGTGAGGCATCTGCATTCGACCGGCTGATCTGAGGCGAATACCATGAGTTTGAGTTCAGCTCTCGCCACTGCGATGGCGGGTTTGCGTGTCAATCAGGCGGCGCTGTCGATCGTATCATCGAACATCGCCAACGCGCAGACGCCGGGCTACGTCACCCGAACCCTCGACCAGATTGAGATCGCGGGCGCCAGCGCGGACGCCGGAGCGAGCGTCCGTGACATCGGCGTTGGCCGCCAGCTCGACCAGTTCCTGCAATCACAGTTGCGCACCGAGACGTCGGGCGGGGCCTACGCCGATAAGATGTCGGGTGTGCTGGCGCAGCTGCAGAGCCTCTATGGCACGCCCGGCGGCAGCGGAACGCTCGAGACGGCATACAACAGCTTTACTTCCGCGCTGCAGGCGCTGTCGGCAAATTCAGGCGCCCAGTCCGCGCGATCCCTGGCCCTGACCACGGCGCAATCGCTGGCACAGCAATTGAACACCACGACGCAGGGAGTTCAGGCGCTGCGGACGAACGCGGAGCAGGACATCGGAGCCGCCGTCACTCAAGCCAACAACGACATGTCGCAGATTGCGAAACTCAATTCGCAGCTGCAGAGCCTTCCGGCGAACGACAACAATGCCGCAACGCTGATGGACCAGCGCGATAGCGCCATCAACGATCTCGCGCAGTTAATGGACATCCGTGTCGTCACCGACAATGCCAACCAGGCGACGGTCTACACGACGTCCGGCTTGCAACTGGTCGGCGTCCAGGCCTCGCAGCTGTCATTCAATTCACAGGGAACGCTTAACGCGAGTTCGCTATGGAACAGCAACCCGGTCTTGTCCACGGCTGGCACGCTCACGCTGAACTTCCCGAATGGCGCGAGCGTGGACATGATCGAGACCAAGGCGATCGGGTCGGGTCGCATCGGCGCCGATCTTCGATTGCGGGACAGCACTCTGGTGCAGGCGCAAACGCAGCTCGATCAGCTGGCTGCGACGCTGGCCAGTTCGCTATCGGATTTGACCACTTCCGGTACGCCGGTGACGGTAGGCAGCAAGGCGGGATTCGATCTTGACCTGTCGAACGTACTGCCGGGAAATTCGATCAACCTGACTTACACCGACACGGCAACCAACACGCCGCATCAGATTACGATCGTACGCGTGGATGATCCGACCGCGCTGCCGCTGCCCAATACAGCCGCCAGTCCCAACGACAAGGTGATCGGCGTCAACTTCCAGGGCGGGATGGCCTCAATCGTTTCACAAATCGCTGCCGCGGTCGGCAATACCAACCTGCAATTCTCCAATCCGGCAGGGTCGACGTTGCGGGTTCTCGATAACGGCGCAGCGGCGGTGAGCGTCAACGCGGCATCAACAACCGTCACGACGACCGCGCTCGCGAACGGCAACTCGCAACTTCCGGTATTCACCGATGGCAGCACGCCTTATACCGGCGTGATCACCGGCCCTGGCATTCAGCAGACCGGATTTGCAGGGCGCATCTCGGTCAATTCCGCGCTGGTCAGCGATCCTTCGAAGTTCGTGATCTACAACACCTCGCCATTGACGACCGCCGGAGACACCACGCGTTCGGATTTTCTCTACTCCCAGCTGACAGCGGGGTTGTTCACGTACTCACCGCAGACCGGCCTTGGCTCGAGGACGTCGCCGTTGAAGGGTACGCTGCCGAATTATCTGCAGCAATTCCTCAACCTGCAGTCCAATGCGGCGTCGTCGGCGCAGCAGCTTGCGCAAGGCCAGGACGTCGTGGTCAAGACCCTGCAGCAGAAAGTCAACTCCACGTCCGGCGTCAACATCGATGCCGAAATGGCGAATCTGATTGCGCTGCAGAACACCTACGCGGCCAACGCTCACGTAATGTCCGTGCTGCAATCGGTAATGCAGACCTTGATGCAGGTTCAGTTGTAAGGCGGTTCAGATGGCGATCAACGGTGTCGGCAACGGCAATTTCCTGCTTGGACAATCTGTCCTGGACCTCAAGAGTCAACTCGACACGTTGCAGACGCAGCTCGCGACCGGCAAGAAGTCGACCGACTATTCGGGAATGGGCGTCAACGAAGGATTTGCGATCTTCGCGCGTGCGCAGCTGTCAAATCTGTCTGCCTTCACGACGACGATGACCAACATCAACACCACGATCGACACCGCCAACACGGCGTTGCAGTCGTTCAGCGACATCGCGAAGCAGGTGCAAACCGCGGCCGGCAGCGGCGGCGCGGTCGTGACCGGGTCCGGACAGACCGTTGGTCAACAGACTGCGCTGTTGCAGCTGAAGTCGATGCTGGAAATGCTGAATACGCAGGCTGGCGATCGCTACCTGTTTTCCGGAAGCGCCATCGACACGCCGTCCGTCGCGTCGATGGACGACATCCTCAATGGCAAAGGGCCTCTGGCAGGATTGAAACAGCTGATCGCCGAGCGCAACCAGGCTGATCTCGGCGCCGGCGGCTTGGGGCGGCTCGTCATCTCTTCACCCACTCCGACCTCGGTGTCGGTCGCGGAAGATGTCGCTGGCTCGCCGTTCGGCTTCAAGCTCAATGCGATCACGTCGTCGCTGACCGGAGCAACTGTTACCGGCCCGACCGGATCGCCGCCGGCGGTCTCGGTCAACCTTGGCGCGACCAATCCCAACAACGGCGATCAGGTCACCTTCACGTTCAACCTGCCGGACGGCACGACGGAAGCGATACAACTGACCGCTTCGTCCGCGACGCCGCCGCCGACCGGAAGTTTTGCGATCGGCGCCACACCCACGGCAACTGCGGCCAACCTCAAAGCCACGCTCAACAACGCGATCGGCACGCTCGCCAGCACCTCGCTGGTCGCGGCCTCGGCCATGGCGGCGTCGGACAATTTTTTCAATACGGACGGGACGGCAACAGGAAGCGTCGTCAACAACAAGCTCGCGGTCCCGGCGCCCATCACCGGGGCAACGCTCCTGTCTGGCGCTGCGGGGACGGATTCGCTGGCGACGAACTTTGCTGCGGGTGACACCATCACCGTCAACGGCACAACCCTCACCTTTGTTGCCGCGGGCGCCACTGGCAACCAGCTCAACGTCACCGACAGCGTCCAGACGTTGTTGACGAAGATCGATTCGATCACGGGCACTGCAACCCCCTCGACCATCAGCGGTGGCGTCATCACGCTGCATACCGACAACGCTGCGAGCCTGAACGTCACGAGCTCGAACGCTGCGGCGTTCGCGGCGCTCGGCTTTGGGCCCACCGTGACCGCGGTCCAGCCGCCGCTGCGGGTTGGAGGAGTGCCGCTGAACACGGCGACGACTCTGGTCAGCGGTGCTGCGAACACCGTCGCCTGGTACACTGGCGAAGCCGGCAGCGGTCCGGCTCGCGCATCATCGACCGCGCGGGTCGATCAGACCGCGACGATTTAATACGGCGTGCGCGCCAACGAGCAAGCCATTCGCTCCGCGCTGCAATCGGTCGCGGCCTTTGCTGTCGTGACAACGTCACCCAACAATGCAAATGCGACCGCACTGGTTGGTGCTCTCAATCAGCGTGTGGCGACGGGCCTGACGCCTCAGGGGACACAGCAGAGCGTCGCGGATATCCAGACCGATCTGGCGAGCGCGCAGGTCGCGATGAAAAATATCACCGCGCGGCAAAGTCAGTCCCAGCTCATGCTGCAGGATCTGGTCGATCAGACCGAGAATGTCTCCAGCGATCAGGTCGCGACCGAGATTCTGGCGCTGCAGACCAGGTTGCAGGCGTCATATCAGACCACATCGATGCTCGCTCAGCTCACACTCGTGAAGTACTTGCCGATCGCATAGTTCGGCGCGCTCGAGCTCTCGACGGTGTGTCGCGATCGCTGATGTAGCGCCTCGCGTTAGCTGAATATTATCCGGCTTCGTTAACCACGACATTTTCGGCGCAGTCGCCTGCCGCAGTCGATCGTTTCAAACGCAGCGAACATCTTCATCCCTCTTAAAGCATGCGCTTCGAGTCCGGCCGAGATCGGGACATCCCACAGGCTGGATTCAGTTTTCATTTATTGGTGGCTTCCTAGGGTCCGGTGCTCGGCCAAGAAGGCCGAAGTATAGCGTAACGCCAGAAAGGTTGTTCCCATGTCTTTGTCCAACATCACACTCTCCTCGGCAGTCCGCCAGAACCTGCTCTCCCTGCAGGATACCGCTAGTCTGCTCGCCACCACCCAGGGCCGTCTCGCCACCGGCAAGAAGGTCAACAGCGCGCTCGACAACCCCACCAACTTCTTCACCGCTTCCGGCCTCGATGCCCGCGCCAGCGACATCAGCAACCTGCTCGACAGCATCGGCAATGGCGTGCAGGTTCTGCAGGCCGCCGACACCGGCATCACCTCGCTGTCGAAGCTGGTCGATACTGCGAAGTCGATCGCCAACCAGGTGCTGCAGCAGCCCACAGGCTATACCTCGTTGGCCAACGTCTCGATCGCCGCGCCGACAGGTGCCGGTGCGCTGGGCGTCGCGGGTACTGCGACCGATCTGACCAACGCCGGCACGAACTCGCTGAACGGCAAGACGCTGATCTTCAAGACGTCAGCGACTGCGACGACCACGCTGACCATCAGCAGCACTGTCGCTGCTGGCAATGTCAACTCGATTACCAGCCTCAACTCGGCACTTTCGGCGGCGGGTATTCAGCTCAACGCAAGCCTCAACGCCAACGGCTCGCTGACGTTCACCTCTTCCAACAATGCCGCCTCGCAGACGATCACCGCGACAGGCACCTATGCCGCTCCGGCGGCTGGTTCCTCGACCTCGGTGGACGTCTCCGGTACGGCAACCTTTGGCGCGGTGACCGCTGCGGTCGCCGACCCGGTGTCGCAGGCGACGCGCTCGTCGCTGGTCAGCCAGTACAACCAGATCATCACGCAGATCACGACGACTGCGCAGGATTCGTCCTTCAACGGCATCAACCTGCTGAACGGCGACTCGCTGAAGCTGGTGTTCGACGAAACCGGCAAGTCGACGTCGACGATCACGGGCGTGACCTTCAACCCGGCCGGTCTTGGTCTGGCTGCGCTCACCGCCGGCAGCGACTTCATCGACAACGCCGCGACCAACACCGTTCTGACGAACCTCAACACCGCCAGCATCACGCTGCGTTCGCAGGCGTCGGCGTTCGGTGCCAACCTGTCGATCGTGCAGATCCGCCAGGACTTCAACAAGAACCTGATCAACGTGCTGCAGACCGGTTCGTCCAACCTGACGCTGGCCGACTCCAACGAGGAAGCGGCCAACAGCCAGGCGCTGTCGACCCGTCAGTCGATCGCAACGTCGGCGCTGTCGCTCGCCAACCAGTCGCAGCAGAGCGTTCTGCAGTTGCTGCGTTGATCTCGGCGAAACAAACAAGATACGACAGAACGGCGGGGCTTTGGCCCCGCCGTTTTTTTATCTAGCTTTCTGGTGCGGTCACTCGCGGACTTGAGTCCGCGTCGCCGTTTCTTAGCGACCACGCATGGCGAGCCTCGCGCCGCAGCGCGGGTGACGTTTGCTTAACCTCTTCGACCAGTCTTTATCCGTTTTTTACCATAACTTTTCGTAACCGGCCGGAACCGGGGCCATCTCCGGGGCCGATTCAGTTTTCGTTGACCATGGATTCCTAGAGTTCCGGCGCTCGGCCAAGAAGGCCGAAGTGTTGCGTAACGCCAGAAAGGTCGTTCCATGTCTTTGTCCAACATTACCCTCTCCGCGGCAGTCCGCCAGAACCTGCTCTCCCTGCAGGGCACCGCTGACCTGCTCGCGACCACCCAGGGCCGTCTCGCCACCGGCAAGAAGGTCAACAGCGCGCTCGACAACCCCACCAACTTCTTCACTGCTTCCGGCCTCGACGCCCGCGCCAGCGACATCAGCAACCTGCTCGACAGCATCGGCAACGGCGTGCAGGTTCTGCAGGCCGCCAACACCGGCATTACCTCGCTGTCGAAGCTGGTCGATACTGCGAAGTCGATCGCCAACCAGGTGCTGCAGCAGCCCACAGGCTATACCTCGTTGGCCAACGTCTCGATCGCCGCGCCGACAGGTGCCGGTGCGCTGGGCGTCGCGGGTACTGCGACCGATCTGACCAACGCCGGCACGAACTCGCTGAATGGCAAGACGCTGATCTTCAAGACGTCAGCGACTGCGACGACCACGCTGACCATCAGCAGCACTGTCGCTGCTGGCAATGTCAACTCGATTACCAGCCTCAACTCGGCACTTTCGGCGGCGGGTATTCAGCTCAACGCAAGCCTCAACGCCAACGGCTCGCTGACGTTCACCTCGTCCAACAATGCCGCCTCCCAGACGATCACCGCCACAGGCACCTATGCCGCTCCGGCGGCTGGTTCCTCGACCTCGGTGGACGTCTCGGGTACGGCAACCTTTGGCGCGGTGACCGCTGCGGTCGCCGACCCGGTGTCGCAGGCGACGCGCTCGTCGCTGGTCAGCCAGTACAACCAGATCATCACGCAGATCACGACGACTGCGCAGGATTCGTCCTTCAACGGCATCAACCTGCTGAACGGCGACTCGCTGAAGCTGGTGTTCGACGAAACCGGCAAGTCGACGTCGACGATCACGGGCGTGACCTTCAATCCGGCCGGTCTCGGTCTGGCTGCGCTCACCGCCGGCACCGACTTCATCGACAACGCCGCGACCAACACCGTTCTGACGAACCTCAACACCGCCAGCATCACGCTGCGTTCGCAGGCGTCGGCGTTCGGCGCCAACCTGTCGATCGTGCAGATCCGCCAGGACTTCAACAAGAACCTGATCAACGTGCTGCAGACCGGTTCGTCCAACCTGACGCTGGCCGACTCCAACGAGGAAGCGGCCAACAGCCAGGCGCTGTCGACCCGTCAGTCGATCGCGACGTCGGCGCTGTCGCTTGCCAACCAGGCCCAGCAAAACGTGCTGCAGCTGCTGCGCTGATCTCGACGAAACTCTCAAACACGACACGACGGCGGGGCTTCGGTCCCGCCGTTTTTATTTCGACTTTATTTCTGCCGTGTCGCGGCGTTGACGTTCGCTTAACGCCTTCGAGCAATTTTTACTCCGTATTAACCATAATTTTTCGTCGCCAGTCGGAACCGGGACGTCTCCCGGGCCAATTCATTTTTTGTTGACCATATCCTTTCAGGGTTTCCGGCGTCCGGCCAAGAAGGGCCGACTGTTAGTAAGCCAGAAAGGTCGTTCCATGTCTTTGTCCAACATCACTCTCACGGCGGCAGTCCGCCAGAACCTGCTCTCCCTGCAGGGTACCGCTGACCTGCTCGCGACCACCCAGGGCCGTCTCGCCACCGGCAAGAAGGTCAACAGCGCACTCGACAACCCGACCAACTTCTTCACGGCCGCCGGCCTCGACGCCCGCGCCAGCGATATCAGCAACCTGCTCGACAGCATCGGCAACGGCGTGCAGGTTCTGCAGGCCGCCAATACCGGCATCACCTCGCTGTCGAAGCTGGTCGATACTGCGAAGTCGATCGCCAACCAGGTGCTGCAGCAGCCCACAGGCTATACCTCGTTGGCCAATGTCTCGATCGCCGCGCCGGCCGGTGCCGGTGCGCTGGCCACCCCCGGTATTGCGACCGATCTGACCAACGGCGGCACGAACTCGCTGCAAGGCAAGACGCTGATCTTCAAGACGGCTGGGGCGGTCACAACCACGCTGACCATCAGCAACGTTGCCGGCGCTAACAACGTCAACTCGATCACCAGCCTCAACGCGGCACTTTCGGCGGCGGGTATTCAGCTCAACGCAAGCCTCAACGCCAACGGCTCGCTGACGTTCACTTCGGCCAACAATGCCGCCTCCCAGACGATCACCGCCACAGGCGCCTATGTCGCTCCGCCGGCTGGTTCCTCGACCTCGGTGGACGTCTCGGGTACGGCAACCTTTGGTGCGGTGACCGCCGCAGTCGCCGACCCGGTCTCGCAGGCGACACGCTCGTCGCTGGTCAGTCAGTACAACCAGATCATCACGCAGATCACGACGACGGCGCAGGATTCGTCCTTCAACGGCGTCAACCTGCTGAACGGCAACTCCCTGAAGCTGGTGTTCGACGAAACCGGCAAGTCGACGTCGACGATCCCGGGCGTGACCTTCAATCCGACCGGTCTCGGCCTGGCTGCGCTCACCGCCGGCACCGACTTCATCGACACCGCCGCGACCAACAACATTCTAACGGCGCTCAACACCGCCAGTATCACGCTGCGTTCGCAGGCGTCGGCGTTCGGCGCCAACCTGTCGATCGTGCAGATCCGCCAGGACTTCAACAAGAACATCATCAACGTGCTGCAGACCGGCTCAGCCAACCTGACGCTGGCCGATTCCAACGAGGAAGCGGCCAACAGCCAGGCGCTGTCGACCCGCCAGTCGATCGCGACGTCGGCGCTGTCGCTCGCCAACCAGGCCCAGCAAAACGTGCTGCAGTTGCTGCGCTGATCTCGACGAAACTCTCAAACACGACAAAACGGCGGGGCTTTGGCCCCGCCGTTTTCTATATCTGCCGCATCGATCCGGTATGGTCTCACGCGCCAACCTGACCCGCGTGTCCTTCACTGTGAAGGGAAAGTCTTTGGCAAAGGCATAAAGAAGCGGCGGGGAAAATTCCCGCCGCGATAACGATCTTGCGGAATTGCCGCTGAAATCAACGCAATAGCTGCAGCACGCTCTGTTGCGACTGGTTGGCGAGCGCGAGCGCAGATACCGCGATCGACTGGCGGGTCGACAGTGCTTGGCTGTTGGCCGCTTCCTCGTTGGAATCGGCCAGCGTCAGGTTGGACGAACCGGTCTGCAACACGTTGATCAGCTTCTTCGAGAAGTCCTGACGGATCTCGACGATCGACAAGTTGGCGCCGAACGCAGACGCCTGCGACCGCAGCATGACGCTGGCGGTGTTGAGCGCCGTCAGAACGGTTCCGGTCATGACGTTGTCCGTGAAGTCGGTGCCGGCGGTGAGCGGAGCGAGGCCGAGACCGGTCGGGTTGAAGGTCACGCCCGCGATCGTCAAGGTCGATTTGCCGGTTTCGTCGAAGATCATCTTCAGCGAATTGCCGTTCAGCAGGTTGATGCCGTTGAAGGACGCGTCCTGCGCCGTGGTGGTGAGCTGCTGGATGATCTGGTTGTACTGGCTGACGAGGGTCGCGCGCGCCGTTTGCGACACCGGATCGGGCACCGCCGCAACGACCGCGCCGCCAGCGCCGCCGCCGGCGGCGTTGGCGCTGATATTGATCGCGTCAAGCGCGGCGGGCGCGGCCGGAGCAGCAGTCGCGGTGATCACTTGGCCCGCGCCGTCGTTGGTCGAGGTGAAGTTCAGGCTGTTAGGGCCGGTGATCGTGGCTGAGAGGTTCACTCCCGCAAGCGCCAGCGCCGTATTAAACTGATCGAGTGACTGCACTTGCGCCGTCTTGGTCACCGGATTGAAGGCCGAAGGCGCGGTGCCGACGGTGATCGTGACAGCGGTGCCGGCGGAATTTGTGAACGTGTAAACACCGCCGTTGAGCTTGCTGGTGGTGAGGTCGGCGGCGGTCGCTACACCGGGCCCGCTGGGAGCGCCTGTGCCGGTGAACGGGACGTTGGACACCGGGCTGTAGCCCGAGGGTTGCTGCAAAGCCTGGTTGGCGATCGACTTCGCGGTATCGACCAGCTTTTGCAGCGAGGTGATGCCCGTGTCGGCGGCCTGCAGAACCTGCACGCCGTTGCCGATGCTGTCGAGCAGGTTGCTGATGTCGCTGGCGCGGGCGTCGAGGCCGGCGGCGGTAAAGAAGTTGGTCGGGTTGTCGAGTGCGCTGTTGACCTTCTTGCCGGTGGCAAGGCGAGTCTGCGTCTGCGAGAGCAGTTCAGCGGTACCCTGCAAGGAGAGCAGATTCTGGCGGACTGCCGCGGTAAGAACGATGTCGGACATGAATGCCTTCCTTAAGTGTGCGTCGCCCGGTGCTTTGATCCGGAGCCGACGCGCGCCCTGATTCCGAACCCCAACCAGCCGAAGGTATGAACAAAGGCTTTTAAAATATGATTAACCGCTGCTTACCAAACGTGGTTAGCGAAGCCTTAAAGCCGATCGCGCTGCTTGCTCCCGTTAGGCCGGTTACGCATCGATAGACGCGTAAGCTATTGAAACAACGCAAAATTTTCGGATGTCCGGGTTTTCAGCCGGCCCGAATCACACCGGACGGCCCTAGGCGAACCTCGCTTCAACGGGAGTTCGCTGCCAAGGGATGATGGTCTTGCGTCGGAGCAGGCCTGACGCGGCTGGCGGAGCGGTGAGCCGACACAGGATCGCCTCGAACCTGGAGGTCGCCTTGTCGATGCGGGATCTCTGAAGCGAACTTTGAAGCGATCTGCCTGAGGCGATCTGGAGCTTTCGGAAGTAAATTGTGGCGCGAGTAAGTCAATCTTAAGTGGCAGCTTTTACGGTTTACTAAAAGGAAATCCGGAAGCTTGTTGGCACGGAACTGGGGTTGCTGAGGTGATGAATGTCTAGTGGTGCTGCTCAAGCCTACGCGCGTGTCGCGAATGCCACCTCGTCTCCGCGTGAAATTGAAGCAAAGGCTTTGTTGATGGCGGCGAACAAATTGCAAGCCGTCATGACCGACGCCAACGCGACGTTTGCGCAGACGTCCGAAGCGCTGATGTTCAACCGCAAACTCTGGACGATCTTTCTCAGCGAAGCTCAGCGTGCCGAGAACCCGCACCCACTGGACGTGCGGCAGAATATCGCAAATATCAGCGTCTTCGTGCTGTCCCAGACCGCTGCCTTGCAGATCAGCCCGCAGCGCGAACATTTCAAGTCGCTGATCGAGATCAACCGCAACATCGCAGCCGGATTGAGTGGGCGCGGCTGACCAGCCGGGCGAATTGGGCCGGAAATTACGCCCTGCCGGACATCGTCAACATTCTGAGCAACAGCTACAAGACGGCGCCAGCGCCTTCTTCGTCGAACGTGAAATATGTCCCGGTCGACCCGACCCTTTATACCGGCACTTGGAACGGGACGTATTCCACGGGCGAGAAGTTTTCGTTCTCGATCTCGGACGTTCAGGGGTTTCGCGCCAAGGTGAAATACCAGAGCGGCACCGGCCCGATTCAATTTCAGGACGTCCTGATCAAGGACAACTCTTTCCGGATCGCGGACACCAAGTTCTTGCTGAAGAAGGTTGGTCACGCACAGATCAAGACGGTCGTCACGAATCCCGCGACCGGCGCCTCCGTGCTCAACACTGCCTACGCCGATCTTGCCTGATCACGGCGCGTCCTAGTGTGCGGTCAGGCGGTCCGACTGAGTTCGCCGTGCGGCAATTGGCAATTAAGGTCTCATTAACCCAAACCAATCTACCGTTTGCAGCGGAAGTCCACGCCAAATAGCTCCGCCGCACCAGCCGTGATCTCCGAAAGCAGGTGACCGGGTCGTGCGGCCGCGAGATCCAGCCACGTCGAACGCGAGGCTCCGGGGCGCAATCGGTCGATGCATGCGTGGAGAAGATGCGCGCGAGTTGAGGGCGTATCGCCGCCTGCGCGGCGCGGACCTTGAACTCGAAGTAGTGTTTGGTTGCGTCGCTTAGATCGAATTTCTTGCAGACCAGCCAACAATACCGGGGAGGGCGCATGGACATTGATTTCAACGAGCGCAACGAAGTCGCTCACGTTGCGGTCGCCGACCGTATCGGCTTTGCCAGAATTACGAAAATGGCGTTCGACGGGGTCGATCTGCGACCGCTGTGGCAGAGCCTGATGAAACAAGTGGCCGATGGCACGGCTGAAGCAGGCGTGGCACTTGATCTGTCACTGATCGCGCAACTGCTTGGCGAAAAGCAGACCGGCCTCTTGATCCAGGCCGAGGCGCTGGCCTTTCATCGGTTGTACCGCTCTCCGTGCTCGGCTGCGCAGCCGGGATTGCGGGTGCTGGCGCTGGCGGCAGCCATCGACATGGGCGGCAATACGCCGATCGAATTCCTGCTGGAAGAGTCCGGTGTCGAACTGCTGACACTTTATGTAACGGGCGGAACGGAGTTGCCGGTGCCGCTGCCCGATCATGACATTGCGATCGTGATCGCGTCCGACTCCGAGGAATGCCGTGACGCGCTTGGCATCATCGATCGGGCCGCGCCTCGCTGGCCGCGGCCGATGTTGAATCCGCCGCACCTCGTCCGCAATCTGGATCGCGACAAGCTGCATGGTCTGCTGCGTGGAATCGAGGGAATTGATATCCCTGCGACGGTCAGCGTGACACGCGCGCAGTTATCCGACGTGGCTCAGTCACGTCTCTCGTTGGCCGACATTGCGGCTGAACTCCGGCTTCCGCTCATCGTCCGGCCGCGTGGTTCGCATGCCGGCGTCGGACTCGCCAAACTCGATGATCGCGACGCGATCGCCCGCTATCTTGCCGAACGAGAAGAGCAGGAGTTCTTTGTCTCCCGCTTCGTCGATTATGCGAGCGAAGACGGCCTGTTCCGCAAGTACCGTGTTGTCTTTGTCGATGGCCGGCCGTACGCGTGCCACATGGCAATCGCCGACCGCTGGGACATCTGGTATCTCAACGCGGGGATGACCGAGAGTCCGGCCAAGCGTCTCGAGGAAGAGACGTTCATGCGCACATTCGAGATCGGCTTTGCGCGCCGCCATCAGTCTGCGCTGGCCGGGATGGCAGAGCGGATCGGTCTCGAGTATTTCACGGTCGACTGTGCGGAAAACAAGAACGGCGAATTGTTGGTGTTCGAGGCGGACAACACCGCTGTCGTGCACAACATGGATTCGCCCGAGATGTTTCCGTACAAGCCCCCGCAGATGCGCGCGATCTTCGACGCATTCGTGGCGATGCTGTACCGGCACGCCCGACGAGGGCAGGAGCGTGCGGCGTGACAAAGGCGCTGCGCGAAGCCTCACTGGAAATCCGAATCGAGCGAGTCGCTCGATCCGCAGAACTGGGACGACATCCGCGCGCAAGGTCATCGCATGCTCGATGACATGATCGACTACGCCGCCAACATCCGCGAGCGTCCGGTCTGGAAACCGATACCGGATGACGTGCGCGCGCGGTTTCACGCCGGGGTGCCGCGTCAGCCTTCCGATCTCGGCAAGGTTTATCGGGAATTTACCGAATTCATCGTGCCCTATGCGACCGGCAATGTTCATCCGGGCTTCATGGGGTGGGTGCATGGCGGCGGCAACGTCGTCGGCATGCTCGCGGATATGCTGGCGGCTGGACTCAACGCCAATCTCGGCGGGCGCGATCACATTCCGATCGAGGTCGAGCGTCAGATCGTTGAATGGATGCGCGCGATCCTTGGTTTCCCGAGCACGGCGAGCGGGATCTTCGTGACCGGCACGTCGATGGCAAATCTGATGGCGGTGTTGGTGGCGCGAACGTCAGCGCTCGGACGGTCGGTGCGGCAGCACGGCATCGGCGCCGAAGGCGCGCGACTTGCGGCCTATGCCTCGACGGCAGCGCACGGCTGTATCACCAGGGCAATGGATATCGCCGGCTTCGGCAGCGATGCGTTGCGGCATATCGAAGTCGATCGTTGTCACCGCATCGATGTCTCAGCGCTGCGTGCCCGGATCGATGCGGACCGCAAGGCCGGCCTGAAGCCTTTCCTCGTCGTCGGCTCGGCAGGGACCGTGGATATTGGCGCCATCGACGATCTCAGGGCGCTGAGCATTCTGTGCCGCGAGGAACAGCTCTGGTTTCATGTCGACGGCGCCTACGGAGCTCTTGGGATGCTTGCACCGGCACTCGCGCCGCGGCTTGCCGGAATTGAAAACGCTGATTCTATTGCCCTCGATTTCCACAAATGGGGGCAGGTGCCTTATGACGCCGGCTTCCTGATGGTCCGCGACGGCGAGCGGCACCGCGAAGCTTTTGCAGCTCCGGCAGCGTATCTGCGCCGCGAGACCAGAGGGCTCGCCGCAGGTTCATCCTGGCCTTGCGATCTCGGCCCCGATCTGTCGCGCGGCTTCAGGGCGCTCAAGACCTGGTTCACCCTGAAGACCTATGGCACCGAAAAGCTGGGAGCGGTCATCGCGCGCACCTGTGCGCTTGCTGCATATCTGGAGGCGCGGATACTGGCCGAGCCGCGGCTGGAGTTGCTCGCGCCGGTCCAGCTCAACATTGTCTGCTTTCGCTATCGCACGCGCGATGCCAACAGGGTCAATGGCGAAATCGTTATCGATATTCAGGAATCCGGCATCGCGGCGCCGTCGACCACGCTGCTCGACGGCCAGCTCGCGATACGCGCCGCTATCGTCAATCACCGCACTGACACCTGCGACCTTGATGCGCTGGTGGCGGCTGTCATCAGATTCGGGGCGGCGCGAACCTGAACCCGATTCGGTTTTCCGGCCGTTTCTGAACGGCCGCAAGCGGCGCAAATGTTGCCTTCCGCCTGAACGCCATTGTTTTGGTGCAGTTTTCGGTATCGATGAGCCGGTATTGGCCGGATTGATTCGTTCGGCACCACGATTCGTTCGGTGCTAAAACGGCCGCGGCTCAGGAGGCCGCGAATCGCTCGTCGTGCGGGCGCAGGGAGGTAACGGCGATGTCGCTGAAGGTTGAACTGAAGCCCTTCGAGCGGATCATCATTGGCCAAAGTGTCGTCACCAACTCGGATATGCGAACGAGATTGCTGATCGACGGCGCGGCCCCGATCCTGCGGGAGAAGGACATCCTGACCGCAGAAACCGCCAATACGCCGGTGAAGCGGCTCTATCTAACCGTCCAGATGATGTACCTGGAAGACGACATCCCGAAATACCAGGACCTGTATATGGGCTTCGTCAAGGATCTGCTGGAGGCCGTGCCGAGCTTCAGAAATTCGATCGAGACCGCAAGTAAGCTGATACTGAGCGGGTCTCTCTACAATTCACTGAAGGAAATCCAAAAACTCATCAAGCGTGAGGCTGAGTTGCTGGGCTGAAGTCTGTTTGGCCCAGCCGCCCAAGTTTAAGCACGCGCCAGGCTGATGCCCACGTCGTGAGCTCGTGCCCACGAGAAATGCAACAGCAGGTCCTGCCCTAAACCAGGGTCGGGACGGCGCAGGCAGTCGTCATCGACCCTGCGACCGATCGATGCGGCAATTGTCAGGGCGAGTTGATCTCAAACCTTGCGGTCCGCGGCGGGAAGCCGCGTCGCCGGATTTCTTGTCAGGTCGAGCGCGCGAAAATAGGCGCGTCGGCGCAGGATAGCTTCATCGGGAAATTGCTGGACCACGACGTTCGTCAGGCTATCGACGACCTGAAAGACGACCGCGGCCGCGGCGCGATCGACAAACACCTGGTGCGATACGTCGTCCTTCGCGGGACCGGGATCGGCCTGCAGAGCCGTGCGTGTGTCGGCCGCTGTGACAGCTTTGCGCGGGCGGCAGTTCAGCGGGCACGGCTTGACGTGCGCCCTCCGACGAAGGTCGCACAACGGGCGTTGGTGCCGGGATCCCCACCGGCCTGATTGAGAAATCTGTGCTCATGGCTGCCCTCAGGCTTCCAACACAAACCCCTCTCCCAATCCCCTTTGTTGCAAATTCTCTCTAACAGTACGTTGAGAAACATGCTCAACGACTTCCTGATGTGGACACGGCAATTTTATCGAATTGTTTGCATCAGGTTGCCGGCGTCAGCTGAGAGCTTGAGTGAGACCGCAATCAAAGCGTTCTGGAGACCGCAAACGGTGCCGCGTTCCGGGGATTTGGCGCGGTGCGGCTGCCCGACGCAGTGTAGGTCGACGGCGCTCGCTTGCGCTGCAGTTCGGTGTTGACCCCGCGAATGATGGCCTCGGAAATGGCGTGAGCGGTGGCGAGCACCGTCAGGTTGACCTGCAGCATGGCGCGGAAGGTCTCGTGGTGGCGCATCAGGGCGGTCAGCAGGTCAGGCGTCGCACGCTTCATATAGCTGTGGCTGCCTTTGAACAGCGAGACGCTGGCGAGATAGCGCTTCGACAGCTCTGTCTTCTGCATCTCCATTCGCAACGCCTCGGTGATCTTGCCGGCGCGGATCAGCGCGGTCTCGCGCTCGATCAGTTCGAGCAGCTCGTTCATCGCTTTCAACAGGCCGTCGGCGAGCTTGCGCGCATCGGCGACTGACGACACCGACGGCAGCGCGGCGTCGCCGCGGGCTGCGGGCTGTTGGCTCATGGCAGTCGTCCTTATCCGGCGCGCGCGGCCTGTTGCATGATCATGGTGCGAAACACGTCGTTGGAGAGGCCGATGCCGCCGGCCTTGGCGAACGACTTGGCGTATTCGTCGGTCAGCATCGAGCGCCACACGCCGGTGCCGACGGTCGAGCCGAACGGTCCGTCGCCCTTCAGCCCCTCGGTCATCTGCGAGAACATTTGCCCGAGGAACACCGACTCGAAATCCTGCGCCGTCGTCTTCAGCTTCTGCTGGACCTGCGGCGACACCTTCTCCAGTGCTGCCTTGAACGAGAGGTCGGGGTGGCCGCCGATCGTCGGCGGCAGATTTGAGGGGATGGTGCTCATCACATCACCTCGATGTCGGCCTCGATCGCGCCGACGGCCTTGACCGCCTGCAGGATCGCGATCATGTCGCGCGGGCCGATGCCGAGTGCATTCAGCCCATCGACCAGCTGCTGCAGCGAGACGCCGTCCTTGACCACCGCGAGCTTCTTGCCATCCTCCTGCACGCCGACCCGGCTGCGCGGCACGACCACGGTCTGCCCGCGCGACAGCGGATTGGGCTGGCTGACTTGCGGCGCCTCGGACACGGTGATCGTCAGGTTGCCTTGTGCGATCGCGACCGTTGCGACCCGCACGTCGCGTCCCATCACGATGATGCCGGAGCGCTCGTCGATCACGATCTTCGCCGTCTGATCCGGCTCGACCTGTAGCTGTTCGATCTCGGTGAGGAGCGCGACCACGTTGCCCTTGAACTCGGCGGGCACGTTGAGCGTCACCGTCGAGGGATCGACCGGCTCGGCGCTGCGGGTGCCAAGATAGTCATTGACTGCCGCCGCAATACGCTTGGCGGTGGTGAAGTCTGCGTTGCGCAGCGCCAGCCGGACGTTCGGCATGCGGTTGAGCGCGAAATCGATCTCGCGCTCGATGATGGCGCCGTTGGCGATCCGGCCGACCGTCGGCACGCCGCGCGTAATGCTTGCCGCATCGCCCTGGGCGGAGAATCCGCCGATCGCCAGCGACCCCTGCGCGACCGCGTAGACATTGCCGTCGGCCGCAAGCAGGGGGGTCACCAGCAGGGTGCCACCCATCAGGCTTTTGGAGTCGCCGAGCGCGGAGACGGTGACGTCCATCCGCGTGCCCTGGGTCGAGAAGGCGGGCAGGTTGCCGGTCACCATGACGGCGGCAACGTTGCCGGTGCGGATGTTGGCGCCGCGGATGTTGACGCCCATGCGCTCGAGCATCGCCTGCAGCGACTGCTTGGTGAAGGGGATGTTGTTCAGCGTATCGCCGGTGCCGTTCAGGCCGACGACGAGGCCGTAGCCGATCAGCTGGTTCTGGCGCACGCCTTCGATGTTCGCGAGATCCTTGATCCGCGACGTCGCATGGGCGGTCGTGGCCGCAGCCATTGCGGCAACGACGGCCGCCAAGAGGCCTGCCAAGACGGCGTAGAAAAGCCGTTTCATCCTCTGCTCCCCGCTGAGGCCCGTGTCCGGTCCGCCGATGCTCCCCATGCGTCGGACCTTGTCAGCGAAGCTGATGCGAGCGGCGTGCCAACGCCGATCGCGACAATTAAAGCTTTGATATTAAATCGAAAATCATCTCGGGCAGGGGCCAAATGGGGTCCGTCTTGGAGCGCCAAAGCTGCCGTCTGCCCGGCAGCTTTTGCCGGGCCGTTTACGCGCCGTTAACCACAGCGGGGCGAGGGTCTGCCCAGAGCGTGTCCCGGCAAAGTGGGTTCCGAAAAGGAACATGCTCAAACCAAGGAAATCTGGAAGCTTTCAGATGCAAATCTACGGACCCAGCGGCCCCTCGACCAGCACGCCCGCCGCCAATAGCCGGCGGCAGACCGGAAGCGGCTTCTCGCTGCCGGAAGCCCCGACGGCCGCCGAAGCCCGGCCGGCCAGTGCGCCCAAATCGGTCGCCAATATCGATGCGCTGCTTGCGCTGCAGGGGGTCGAGGACCCGACCGAGCGACGCAAGCGGGCGGTCCGCCGGGGGCGGACGGCGCTCGATGTGCTCGACGATCTGAAGCTCGGGCTGCTCGCCGGCAGCCTCGATACGGCCACGGTGCAGCGGCTGCGGAGCGCGGCAAGCGAGCTGAAATCATCCTCCGGCGACCCCAATCTCGATGCCGTGCTGGCCGAGATTGAGCTGCGGGTGGAGGTTGAGCTCGCCAAGGTTGGTAACGCTTAAAACGGGCCAAAACCCCGCAGGGTGACATCATCCCGTCATCTTGGCCGAATCGGCAGTTCCTTCCGAGGCACAGCTGCCGGACGGAAACGGCAGCGACATATTGTGTGCGTGGAATCGCCGCTATATAAGGCGGCCCGCAACGGGAGGAGAGCACTCCCGAACAGGTTCTACGGGGATGGCGACGGAAAAGACCAAAACCTATCGGCCGACCGAAAAGGAGCCGTTCATGAACGAGCGCCAGCGCGAGTATTTTCGCGCCAAATTGCTCGCATGGAAGGACGAGATTCTGCGGGAGGCCAAGGCGACCCTGCTGCAGCTGCAGGACGAAAACCAGAACCACCCGGACCTCGCCGATCGGGCCTCGTCCGAAACCGATCGGGCGATCGAGCTTCGGGCCCGCGATCGCCAGCGCAAATTGATCGCCAAAATCGATGCGGCGATCCAGCGGATTGAAGACGGCTCCTACGGGTACTGCGAAGAAACCGGGGAGCCGATTTCGTTAAAGCGCCTGGAAGCACGTCCGATCGCCACGCTGTCCGTGGAAGCCCAGGAGCGCCACGAGAAGCGCGAGCGCGTCTATCGCGACGAGTAGGGCAGGGCCGGAGAGCGACGATCGTGTTGATGCCGCACGCTCAAGACATCCGCGCGCCGAGTCGCCAGTTCGACGGCGACACGCCAATCATTTTCTTGAACGCCCGGCTGAACGACGCCTCGGATTCATAACCGACCTCGGCGGCAATCCTTGCAATGTTCGCGCTGCCGCTGGTCAGCAGCTCGGATGCAATCTGCATTCGCCACTTCGCCAGATATTGCATCGGTGGAATGCCGACGAGTTCTGCAAATCGCTCGGCCAGCACCGTCCGCGAGACGCCCGATTGCCTGGCAAGCGCCTCGATGGTCCAGTCATCTGCGGGCTTGTCATGGATCAGCGTGAGCGCCTTGCCGACGGAGGGATCGCGCAGGCCCGCGAGCCAGCCGGTGTCTTGTGGCGGCAGAGTCTCAACGTAACGGCGCAGCACGTCGATGAACATCAATTCGCTCAGCTTCGTCAGCACCGTCTCGCCGCCCGCGCGTTTCTCGGAGACTTCCGCAACGGCGAAGCGGATGAACTGGCCGAGCCAGCCGGCTTCGCTGCCGTGCGGATTGCCGCTCTTGATGACCCTTGGCAGGGAGTCGAGCAGCGGATTGAACGGCTTTAAGTCACACGCGAGATAACCACACACGAGGTGCGTCGAGCCGGCGCCGCCGTCGGCGTAGTTGATGTGGAACGGCATCTGGCCGGCAAACGCGATCTCGAGCACGTCGGCGGTCGGTGGACCAGCGCGCAAACTGGGATCGCTCGACATCACGTGCGCGTCGGCATGTGTGAACACGACGACTTCCCCGGCCTCCAGCGCAATCGGCTCACCGCCGAGCAACCGGGCGAAGCAGCGGCCCGCGGTCACCACGTGATAGGCGATCAAATGATCCGCGCCGGGCAGGATCTTCGGCAGGATCGACGCCGGCGCCGGTGATCCGACCGCCCAGCTGTCCTTCGCGGTGATATCGAAAAACGTGGCGCCGGTCAGCCGCACCGTTCGCAGCAGATTTGAAAGGGTATCGGTAGCCATTTTTCTGGTTTTGGCAATGAACTGGCCGGGACGGCGCTTCCAGGTCGCGGACTTGATCGGCACCAGCCCTCGGCAATTCCGGACGCGCTGTCAAGCGAAGCGGACGAGCGATCATTCAGACTTCGTCCCAGCAACTAGATCGCTTGATGGGAAAAGCGGTGGATGGCGCCGAACGAACAGGTGCCACGATGGCTACGAGGTTTTTGGGTCGCGATTTTCAAATCAATACTAACGCCGGTGACGGCAACACCGACATCCTCTGGCGCAACGATTCCTGCGCGCTGGCCGAGTGGATGATGAACGGCAACCGCATCGTCTCGTCGGTGACACCGAGTTACGGCGGCACCGCCGAGGCGCCTGATGCCAGCTGGCACACCCAGGCGAAGCCAACCAACTTCGGTTGAGCTGCGGCTGAATTTGCGAACGCTGCATCAACCAAAGCGGACGCCTGATCATTCAGTTCGGGCGCAGGAAGCGTAAGTCGTTTCGCTGCGGGCGCGACTTGCACCACAAACCAGGAGATACCAACATGACCATTTACAAAGGCCGCTGCTTCTGCGGCGCCGTCGAGATCGAAGCCGAAGGCGCACCCGAGGCGATGGGCTATTGCCATTGCAACTCGTGCCGCTCGTGGTCCGCGGCACCGGTCAATGCCTTCACGCTGTGGCAGCCGAAGAACGTGCGCGTGACGAAGGGCGCCGAGTTCATCGGGCACTTCAAGAAGACCGAGCTGTCCGACCGCCAGTTCTGCACGCGTTGCGGCGGTCACCTGATGAACAATCATCCGCCGCTTGGCCTGATCGATGTGTACGCGGCGACGATCCCCGAGCTGAAGTTCAGTCCCGGCGTCCACGTCAACTACGCCGAGACCGTGCTGCCGATGAAGGATGGCTTGCCGAAGCTGAAGGATTTTCCGGCCGAGCTCGGCGGCTCCGGCATCGCCGTGCCCGAGTGACGCGGCGCTCAGCCTGACACTGCAACAGACAATTCGAGGAGAAGAGAAATGGAAATCGCAACATTCCGGACCACCCAGGAGCCCATCAAGGAGCATTTTCGCAAACATGCCGATGCCGCGCTGCTGACGCTGAAGGCCATTGGCTCGGCCAACGATCCAGCGGTGACGTGCAAGGTCTCGACCGCGCGCGGCCTCGCGCTCGCCGGTATTCACCCGAAAGTCGGCGGCTCGGGCAGGGAGCTGTGTTCGGGTGACATGCTGCTCGAAGCGCTGATCGCTTGTGCCGGTGTATCGATGCGCGCCGCGGCGGCGGTGCTCGACATCCCGATCAAGTCGGCGGCGGTCACCGCTGAAGGCGATGTCGATCTGCGCGGCACGATGGGCGTTGTCGATGACGTGCCGGTCGGGTTCAAGGAGATCAGGTTGCGCTTCGATATCGAATCCGACGCCACCAAGGGTGAGCTCGACCAGCTGATCGAACTCACCGACCGCTACTGTGTGATCTTCCAGACCATGCAGCACAGCCCGAAGACAAGTGTGACCCTGCACAAGGTAGGAAGCTCGTGAAGAGCATTCGCACAATGCTGTTTCTCGCCAACCTCGCGCGGGTCATACCGGTCAACCCGATCATGCTGGTCGACGTGACGCATCATGCGGCGCATTCAAAGTCTGGTGACGGAGAGATTGATGCGTGAGTTCGGCAAGGCGGCAACCGGAGCGTTCTGTTGGGTCGACCTTGCGGCGACCGACGTCGACCGGGCGCGCGGATTCTACGGGCGGCTGTTTGGCTGGTCATCGCGCCGCGAGTCGTCAGATCGCGTCAGCTTCACCTGCGCGCAACTATCGGGCGAAACCGTCGCCTCGATCTATCAGCTCGGCCGGTCGGGTATCACACGCGAAATGCCGTCGCACTGGACTCCATATATAAGGGTCGACGACATTGATGCAGTGCTAGGCCGCGCCATCGGACTAGGCGGTCAGGTCATCGTCGGCCCGACCGAAGTTCCGGATGTCGCCCGCGCGGCGCTGATCTTCGATCCGGTCGGCGCCTATGTCGGCTTGTGGCAGGCGACCGAACCGGATCGGAGCTAAGCCTCACTTCACCGTCAGCATCGGCAGCGCGCCGCCGGGCACCATGGTGATCGGCAGCTTGCCATCCCAGCGCTCGGCTTGCGTCAGCGTCACGAGATTGGGGTTGGTACCCAGCGCTTCGGCTCGGGCGCGGATTGCGGCTGCTTCGGCTTCGCCGCGCAGCTTGATGGCGTCAGCCTGGGCCTGGGCTTCGGTGCGAACCGAGTTGGCGCGGCCGGTGGCCTGGGTCACCGCGATGTCGGCCTTGATCCTCTCCTGCGACAGCTCTTGCTGGCGCTGCTGCACCGCGACCTCGGCCTGCATGCGCGCTTCGACCGAACGGATGTAGTCGACCGAGAAGCTGATGTCCTCGATCTGCACGCCCTCGATCTGGAATACCGAATCGTAGGCGATGGCATCGGTCAGCGCCTTCGCCGCATCGACGTTCAGTTGTCCTCGCGCGGAAATGGCCTTGGCGGCGGTGTACTGGCCGAACACCACCTTCACCTCCTGGTTCATGTGCGGGGTGACGAGGCGGCTGATGGCGGCCTGCTCGTCGCCGCCGAACCGCGAGTACATCTCCGCAACCTTGTCGGGCGCGACATGAAGCGTGACCGAGATGCGCAAATCCGCCGGCTGCTGGTCGGCGGAATAGGAGTTCACCTTGTCGAAGGTGAAGTTGTGGGTCTGCATGTCGATCTTGGCGATGCTCTCGAACCACGGGATCTTGAAGTGCAATCCCGGCTGCACCACTTCGACGAACGCGCCGTTGCGCAGGCGCACCGCGCGCTGGGTCTGGTCGACGGTGTACCAGCTGCCGAGTACGACGCTGGCCGCGATCAGGGCGATGATGCCGACCGCGATGGTGCCGCCGACTTTTCTCGCCGAACCCTGGATATCCTGCGCCATGGTGTTTTCCCTCAAGCTCCCGAATTGGTCGTCGGATTGTGCCGAAACCTTAGACTCGCGGCGACGGAATTAGGTTCGCGCCCGACCGGTGCGTGACGAAGGCGGCCTGGCCCACAGCCGATCCAACTCCTTCTCGAATTATATGATATTTATAATTCAATAAGTGCGACGAAAACTTGCTCCGAAAACCCTTCAAAACGAGGGAAAATCTCCATAAACATCATGCAGTTGCGCGACGGCGGTGGTCGCGATTTTCGCGCGCCGAAAATGACTGCGGCCTTCGGCAGGGGAGCTACCGAAGGCCGCGTCATTCACCGACCTGCGTTCGCGAACCGCAGGTCGGCGTGGGAGCTCGTAAACGTCCTCAATTCCTAGAACGGCAGGAGCACATCGAGCACCTGCTGGCCGTAGCGCGGCTGCTGCACATCGGTGATCTGGCCGCGGCCGCCATAGGCGATGCGCGCCTGGGCAATCTTGCTGGAATCGATCGTGTTGTCGCTCTGGATGTCCTCGGGCCGAACGATGCCGGCGACGATCAACTCGCGAATTTCAAAGTTGACCCGGATTTCCTGTTTGCCCTCGACGACGAGATTGCCGTTCGGCAGCACCTGCGTCACCACCGCGGCGACGTTGGTCTGCAATGCTTCCTGCCGGTTGACCGATCCCTTGCCGTCGCTTGAGGCCGTGGAGTTGGCGGTGAGCACACGACCCGGAAGCACTTTTGCAGCATTGCCGCTCAGGAGTTTCGAACCGGCGAAATCGGTGATGCCGGAGTCTTCCTTGTTCTCGCGTGATCGCTGCGTCTCGTTGGCGATCGCGGCCTTGTCGGTGATGTTGACCGTGACGGTGAGAATGTCGCCGACCTGCGCGGCGCGCTGGTCCTTGAAGAACGCGCGCGAGCCGTTGCGCCACAGCGAATTCGGGCTGTAGGACGCCGGCTGCGGCTTCGGCATCGGCATCTGCACCGGCTTGTAGCCAGGCTGTGCGGTCGGGTTCTCGATCGAGGCCAGCGCCGGCTGCTCGCCAATATTCTTCAACCGGTCGATCGAGGAGCACCCGCTCGCGAACGCCGCCAGCACCATCATGCTGCACGCCGACAGAAATCGTCGTCTGAGTCTCAAGTGATACATAACCTCTACACCTCTACTCGTTGCTGTCTGGCTGCGGGTTGGCGGCGGCGGAATTGGTAGCGGCGGTGATGGTGGGCGCGATCGGTGCGACCAGCACCTGGCCCGGACCTACGACGGTGCCTTGCACGACGCGCTTCGACTGCAGATTGGTAACGCTGACAGTGTCGCCCTCGGCGCCGCCGTCGATCGCCTTGCCGCGCATCGTCAGGTAGAGGCCGGGCGTCTGGTAGACGATCGACACGTTCTGGTCGCGCTGCACGAGATCGGGCTTGCCGAGGTCGGCATTGCGCAGCGGTTGCCCCGCGGCGACGCGTCTGCGCATCTGCATGCCGAGCGCACGATCGCGGCTCGCGAGGTCGGTGCCGGCGTCGGCCTTCGGCCGCCGCTCGGTGACGAGATCGGCGGCCTTCAGCACGTCGCCGCGGTCGACCGCGCGCGTCGGAACGGCAACGGTTACGGTTTCGTAGGCCGTGCCGGTGAAGCGCAGGCGGGTCGGCGCCGAGGTGACCTCGCTGTTGATCTCGAAGGTCACGTCGAACCGGCCGTTGCGATTGTCGAAACGGGCGGCGACCGGCGTCAGTTCGCCTTTATAGGCGGCGTCGAGTTGCAACGAACCGGTGTCGCGGTCGCGCGTCACGACAAGGTCGGCGGCATCGCCCAGCCCCGCCTTGCCGCTGATCGCACTCGCGATGCTGCCCTCGATGTCCTTGGCCGTCAACGTGCGCGCGGCGCGCGTCACCACCACATCGCGAATATTCTTCGTGTCGACGCCGATCACCTTGTGCGCGCGAAGAGCCTCGACCACTTGTTTTGCCGGCACCGTGCCCATGGTGCCGAGATCGGGCGAGCGGAACACCGCGATCTCGCCAAATGCCCCGGCGTTGTCGATGAGATCGCCGATCCGCACGACCTCGCCGGAGACCAGCACCTGCGGTCGCAGCGTCGGCACTTGCGGCACTTCGTCGAAGTCCTGCGCGACCGCGGGTGTTGCGATCGTGAGTGCCAACGTCGCGGCGAGAAGGATGGGGCGGAACCTCATCATCATTCTCCGTCAGCGGAACATGCCGGAGGTGGACTGCAGCATCTGGTCGGCCGCGCTCACCACCTTCGAATTCATCTCGTAGGCGCGCTGGGCGGCGATCAGGTCCGACATTTCCGAGACTGCCTCGACATTGGCCTGTTCGAGGTTGCCCTGCTGCATGTCGCCATAGCCATCGGCTCCGGCGAGACCGTCCTGCGGCGCGCCGGAGGCCGGCGTTTCCTGAAACAGGTTGTCGCCGATCGACAGCAGCCCCGCCTTGTTGATGAACCGCGTCAGCCCGATCTGGCCGACCACGGTCGCTGCGGTCTGTCCGGGCAGGGTCACGGAAACCTGGCCCTGGGCGTTGATCGTGGTGCCGGACGCATTCGCGGGCATCGTGATGGTCGGCTGGACCGGGTTACCCTGCGAAGTGACGACGCGGCCCTGGGCGTCGAGCTGGAACGAGCCGTCGCGCGTGTAGGCGAAGTTGCCGTTCGGCAGCAGGATCTTGAAGAAGCCTTCGCCGCGGATCGCGATGTCGAGGTCGTTGCCGGTCTGCGCCAGCGTGCCCTGGCTCATCGAGCGCGGCGTGCCGACCGTCTTGACGCCGCCGCCGATGTCGATGCCGACGGGCAAGATGGTGCCCTGGTCGGAGGCTTGTGCGCCGATCCGGCGCACGTGCTCGTAAAGCAGGTCCTGGAACTGCGCCGTCTGCTTTTTGTAGCCGGTCGTGCGCATGTTGGCGATGTTGTTGGCGATGACCTGGACGTTGAGTTCCTGGGCCAGCATTCCAGAAGCTGCGGTGTGAAGCGCGCGCATGGTCTAGTGCTCCTTAGGCCGGGACTTCGGCGAGGCGATCGATCGACGCCTTCTGCAGGTCGTTCTGCTGCTGCAGGATCTGGGCGATGTTGGTGTAGGTGCGCGTGACCTCGAGCATCTTCGTCATCTCGCCGACCGAGCTGACATTGGATTTCTCGATCGCACCCTGGACGATGCGGCTGGTCGTGGTTTGTGCTGCGGTGACGCCGGCCGGCGCCGAGAACAGGTTCGAGCCGCTCTTCACCAGTTGCTGCGGAGCATCGAAACTGACGATCTGGATCTTGCCACGGATCGAATTGGCTTGCGGATTGCCTGCTTCGCGCACCGTCACGGTGCCGTCGCCGGACACCGTCAGGTCGCTGTCGCCGGGCTGCAGCGTGATCGGGCCGCTGGTGCCGAGCACGACGTTGCCGTCCATTGTGACAAGCTGCCCGACGTTGTTGATCTGCAGCGAGCCGTTGCGGGTGTAGCGCTCGCCGCCTTGCGCCTGCACCGCAAGAAAACCATCGCCGTCGATGACCAGATCGAGCGGGTTGTTGGTCAGCTGCGTCGGGCCCTGGGCGAGGTCGTGCCAGGTGGCGCGGTCCTGTACGAAACTGACCCGCCGGTCGGCACCAACGAAGTTGTCCTCATGCGCATTCGAGCGCAGATATTCTTCGAAGAGCGATTTCTCGCCCTTGAACCCCGCCGTGTTGACGTTGGCAATGTTGTTGGCGATCACGTCGAGCTGGCGCTCGAGCGCGACCTGTTTCGATAGTCCGACGAGAAGCGTGTTCTCCATCGTCGTTGCTCCCCTGAACGAAGAATCCGGGCAGCCCTCCCACGGGCCTTTCGGATTCCCCTCGATTGCGGCTCTCCCAAGCCGCGGCTCAAACGGTGAATAGCGAAAGCCGTGCCATCGGCAAAAGCGCTGGTTTTTCAAATAATTGAATAAAATTGCAACGATCGGGCGGGCGGCAATAACGGTTCATTGACCATGTTTGGTCGGCAAAATTTTCCCACATCGGGCCGGGAAGAAAGATTCCGTTAACCATACGGACCTAGCGTCGAACGACATCGGAGCGCCGGGGATTCCTTTCGTAAGACGGGTTGCGCCGTGGCGGCTGATCCATAGCGGGGCAGGCAGGCAATGGCTGACAACGAACAGGCCGAAGCGGTCGAAGGCGAGGAGGGCGGCGCGCCGACCGGCAGCAAGCGCAAGCTCATCGTCATCGTGTCGGCAGCGATGGTGCTCTTATTCGGCGGCGTCGGCGGCTACCTGATGTTCTTCAACAAGAAGCCCGATGCGAAGACCGAGGAGGTCGCGGCGGCGAAGCCGACGGTCTTCATGGATGTGCCTGAGGTCATGGTCAATATGGCGGCCGGCGCCGGCGAGCGGACGCAATATCTCAAAGTGAAGATCGTGCTGGAGGTGAAGGATCAGCCGATCGTCGAAGAGATCAAGCCGGTGCTGCCGCGCGTGATGGATATCTTCCAGACTTACTTGCGTGAGCTCAGGCCTTCCGATCTCAACGGCTCGGCAGGAATGTTTCGCCTGAAGGAAGAGCTGACGCGACGCGTCAACGCCGCGATCTCGCCAAGGCAAGTGAACGCGGTGCTGTTCAAGGAATTTCTAGTTCAGTGAATCACTTGAGGCGGACTTCGGAAGCGGGGCATTAAACAAAAATGGCACCAGGCGACAATGTCGACCAGGACGCGTTAGCCGAACAATGGGGCGCGTCGCTCAACTCCGAGGACCCGGCAGCTGCGGCCGCTGAAGCCGCCGCCAACGAACTCTCCGAGACCATGGCCGAGCAATGGGCCGCCATGGTCGACGACGGCAGCCGCAACATGTCGTCGAAGGCCTCCGGCGAGCGGGTGCTGTCGCAGGAGGAAATCGATAATCTGCTGGGCTTCAGCGTCGGCGAGGTCAGTCTCGACGACAACTCCGGCATCCGCGCGATCATCGACTCGGCGATGGTCTCCTACGAGCGTTTGCCGATGCTGGAAATCGTCTTCGACCGCCTGGTGCGGCTGATGACGACATCTTTGCGCAACTTCACCTCCGACAATGTCGAAGTGTCGCTCGACCGCATCACCTCGGTGCGGTTCGGTGACTATATGAACTCGATCCCGCTGCCGGCCGTGCTCGCCGTGTTCAAGGCCGAGGAGTGGGAAAACTTTGGCCTCGCCACGGTCGACTCCAGCCTGATCTATTCCATGATCGACGTGCTGCTCGGCGGCCGCCGTGGCCAGACCTCGCTGCGCATCGAAGGGCGGCCATACACCACGATTGAAACCAATCTCGTCAAACGCCTGATCGAGGTCGTTCTCGCGGATGCCGAGCAGGCGTTCCGACCGCTGTCGCCGGTCACGCTATCGATCGACCGTCTTGAAACCAACCCGCGCTTT
The DNA here is from genome assembly GCA_963763485.1 of uncultured Alphaproteobacteria bacterium. Classification (GTDB taxonomy): domain Bacteria; phylum Pseudomonadota; class Alphaproteobacteria; order Rhizobiales; family Xanthobacteraceae; genus CAWCKS01. The sequence continues at coordinate 191,828 of CAVXOW010000009.1, forward strand.
GCCGCCATCACGCGTCCCGCCAACGCCGCCATCCTGGTGCGACTGCGCATCGATATGGAAGACCGCGGCGGCAACGTCGAACTGCTGCTGCCGTACGCGACGATCGAGCCGATCCGCGGTGTGCTCCTGCAGATGTTCATGGGCGAAAAGTTCGGCCGTGATCCGATCTGGGAGAGCCATCTCTCAACCGAAATCGGCCAGGCGACGATCGCCGTCGATGCCGTGCTCTACGAAGCCGAAATTCCGCTGCGGCGGCTGATGTCGCTCGAGGTCGGCGATACCCTGCCGCTCGACATTCGCGCCGATACGCTGGTGGCGGTGCGCTGCGGCGAGGTCACGCTGACCGAGGGACGGATGGGCCGGGTCGGCGACCGGGTGGCGATCAGGGTCGCCAAACCGTTGCGCAAGCCGCACACGACGCTAGCGATGTTCGAGAAGGCGGATGAAACGACCAAGATGATGGAGGCGGCAACGTGAGTCACGCGACCGGATTGATTGTCGAGAGTTCTGGTGGCGGCACTGCTGCTGCTGACGATCGGCTACTGCATGTTGTTAAACAAGCGGCTCAAGCGCTTGAAAGCCGACGAACAATCGCTGAAGGCGACGATCGGCGAACTGATCACCGCAACCGAGATCGCCGAGCGGGCGATCGGTGGTTTGAAACTGACGGTCCGCGATTGCGATCAGAACCTCGGTGCGCAGCTTGCGATGGCGAACGAGATGAGCGACCGCCTGACGAAGCAGACCCTGGTTGGCGAGGAAGTGCTGCACCGGCTGTCGCGCATCGCTCTCGCGGCCCGGCCGGCCGCGCCGGTCGAAAGCTCGACCGAAGCCAGGCCGGCGAAATCGATTGTCGCGGCGGCGCAGGCCTTCGCTGAGCGCCGCAAGGCGAATGGTCTTGCCGCATGAAGTTTCTCCGCGACTTTCGCCTGATCCCGCTCGTGCTGGTGGCGATCACCTGTTTCGGGGTGATCAAGGTCGCGGGGATCTTGCTCCACGGCGGCTACGTGTTCCGTGACGACATTGAGCCGGGCGGGCAGTCGTGGGCCCAGCAGATGTTCAACTTTCCGAGCGGCAGGTCGCCGACCAAGTTCGAGCAGGCTGCCGCCGAGATGACCGCCTCGGTCGAAAAACCCAAGGCGACCGAGGAGGCGCCGACCGGCCGAAGCCCCGGCGAGGCCGTGCAGGAAACGCCGCTCGTTGCGCAGTCGCCTCCTCCATCGGCGTCGGAGCGCGCGGTGCTCGAGCGCCTGCAGGCTCGTCGCCAGGAACTCGACTCTCGAGCGCGCGAACTGGAAATCCGTGAAAGCCTTCTGAGGGCGCACGAGCAGCGCATCGACGCCAAGGTCGAGGAACTGAAAGGCGTGGAGAGCCGCATCGCTACGGCCAGCCACCAGAAGGACGAGGCTGACGCCGAGCGGTTCAAGAACATCGTGTCGATGTACGAGAACATGAAGCCGAAGGACGCTGCGAAGATCTTCGATCGGCTCGACATGACCGTGCTGATCGATGTCGCGAGCCACATGAAGCCGCAGAAGATGTCCGACGTGCTGGCGCAGATGCAACCTGACGCTGCCGAGAAGCTGACGGTTGAACTTGCGCGTCGCACGGGTGGCGACCAGGCCGCGCCGGCCACGGACCTGCCCAAGATCGAGGGCCGGCCGATGGCCAAGATGGCGAATTAGCAATGGCGTTAACAGCTCGTTAAACGCGCAAAACTACGGTCAAACTGGACCATATCGAGGCTCAGCGCGATGCAGCCGGTCCGGAGAAACTGAACATGCCGACGACCGGGGGCGATGCATCGCTGCTGGCACGTGCACTTGGGCGCGGGCGGCTCGGTCGTTGCCTGCGCGGTGCGCTTGTTGCAGTTACCTTGGCGGTTGCCTTGACAGTTGCCGCGGCGCCAGCGGCGATCGCCGATCCGGTCCGCGGCGAAGCGACGCTGACCAGGCCCGGCGACTACGCGCGCCTCCTCATCAGGTTGCAGTCTGACGTTCAGGCCGATGTTCGTCTTGCCGGCACGATCCTCATCATTCAGTTCAAGAAGCCGGTCGATGTGGCCGTCGAGAAACTTGGCGAAGCATTGCCGGACTACGTGAGTTCGGCTCGCATCGATCCCGACGGCACGGCCATTCGCGTCGCGCTGTCGCGCAAGGTGACGCCAAATTTCATGGCGGCAGGCGAGCGGCTGTTCATCGACCTTTTGCCCGAGACGTGGAGCGGTTTGCCTCCCGGGCTGCCCCAGGATGTGATCAAGGAACTCGCCGCGCGCGCGCGCGAGGCCGAGCAACTGCTGCGGCAGCAGAGAGCAGCTGCCGAGGCCCAGAAGAAGCCGCTCATTCGGGTCAAGGCGTCGCGCCAGCCGACCTTCGTGCGTTACGTCTTTGAATTGCCCGAAGCCACTGGCGTATCGACAATTCTGAACAGCGATCAGCTCACGTTGAACTTCACCTCCGAGCTGACCTTCGATCTTGCCGATGCGCAGGTCATCGATGCCAACAACGTCAAGTCGATCGCACAGCAGGCCAAGAGCGACGCGACCGTCGTTACCTTCGATCTGGTCGGCAATGTCGATGTTCACGCCTTTCGCGAGGAGAGGACCTATGTGGTCGACATCGGCTTTGAGCCAGAGGACAAGGCGAAGGCGATGGCCCAGCTCGAGGCGCCGGCCAACCTTGCGGCCAAGCCGTCGCCGCTGACCGCCGATAAGCCGCCGGCGCCTTCGGCAAAACCCGAGGTCGTTGCTCCGCAGACGGCAGCTGCCTCCGAACACAAGACCGAAGCGCCAGTGGTGGTGCCGCCGCCCGCCGGTCCCGCTCCCGAGCGCAAGGTCGAGGCGCCGCCGCCGGCTGCAGCCGCTCCCGAGCCCAAAGCCGACGCGACGCCACCGGCTGTAGCCGCCCCCGAGCCAAAGGCCGAAGCGATGCCACCGGCCGCAGCTGCTCCGGAGCGCAAGGCCGAAGAGCCGCCACCAGCTGTCGCGCCTGAGCGCAAGGCGGAGGCGACGCCTGCAGGGATTGAAGGCCGTGCACCGCCTGCCGAGTGGCCGCCGCTCCAAGTCAAGGTTCCGCTCGAGCATCCACCCGCTGCTGCCGCCGAGCCGACCGCCGACGACAAGGTCGCGCTGGCCGTGCAGGCCAAGCGCAGCCTCGGCAACCTGCATCTCTTTATTCCGTTCGCATCGCCCACGGCGGGTGCGGTGTTCACGCGTGACGACGCCATCTGGCTGGTGTTCGACGGCGATGCGGCGATCAATTTTGGATCTGTCACCAAGGAGGCCACGGGCCTCGTGCGCGACGTCACCTCGCTCCCGGTCGACGGCGGCCGCGCCATCCGGCTGCGCCTCAACCGGCCGCAGCTTGCCAATGTCACGGCGGACGGCAATGCCTGGGTCCTCGACATCTCCGATACGTCGCAATCGCTGCCGCAGCCGCTCGCCAGCATGCGCAACATCGCCGAGCGCACGCGCGCCACCGTGTCGGTGCCGATGTCAGGCGCAAGCCGGGTCGTGAAGTTCTCCGATCCCGAGACCGGCGACGCCTTCATGGCGGTCACAGCGGCGCTGCCGCCACGCGGCTTCATCAAGCCGCAGAACTTTGTCGACTTCTCGTTCCTGGCCTCCACGCAGGGTATTGTGGTGCACCAGAATTCCGATGACCTGCAGATCGAGATTGCGGCCGACAAGGTGACGGTCGGCCGGCCCGGCGGCCTGACCCTGTCGGCCGCCGAGACGACGGATGGGCGGGCGGCGACGGCGGTGCGTCCGATCTTCGACGTCGCGACGTGGCGTCTCGATCGCGGGCCGAATTTCATCGCCCGCCAGGATGAGCTGACGAGCGCTGCAGCCATGTCGGTCGGCGACAAGCGCGTGACGACACATACCGATCTCGCGCGCTTCTATTTTGCGCGCGGCTTCTATCCGGAGGCGCGCGGGGTGCTGAATGCGCTGTTCGGGGAGGCAAAGCCCGCGGCCGATGATGTTACCGCGCTGGTGCTGCATGCGGTCGCCAATATTCTCGCGGGCAATCCTGACGGCGGGCTCGCCGAACTGAACAATCCGGTGATCGGCGCCGGCTACGATTCGCAGCTCTGGAAGGCGGTCGCCTACACGCGGCTGCACAACTGGAGCACCGCGCGAGAGAAGTTCAAGGGCGTCGAGTTCGCGATCGGCGCGCTCCCGGTCGAGCTGCAGCGGATCGTAATCGCCGATGAGGCGCGCGCCGCGCTCGAGGCCCGCGACTATAGCGGCGTCACCAATCGGCTGAGCGAACTCGAGGTGATCACCGTGCCGGAGGCGATGCAGCCGCAGCTTGCGGTGCTGCGCGGGCGGATGGACGAGGCGCTCGGCAAAGACAGGGACGCACTCAGCGAATACCAGCTCGCCATCGATTCCGCTGACCGGATTTCGGCGGCTGAAGCGACGGTCGACCAGATCGCGTTGCGCCAGAATCGCAAGGAGATCACGCCGGACGAGGAACTCGCAAGCCTGGAAACGCTCGCCATGACCTGGCGCGGCGACTCCACCGAGGTCCGCGCCCTGCAGGTGCTGTCGCAAAAGTACGCCGATCTCGGCCGCTACCGCGACGCGCTGCTGGTGGCGCGGTCGGCCACCAGGCTGCAGCCGAATTCCGAACCGTCGCGGCAGATGCAGGATGCCTCGTCGGCGCTGTTTGCGGACATCTTCCTGAGCCCGAAGGGGGAAGACCTGCCGCCGGTCGACGCGCTGGCGCTGTTCTACGAATTCAGCGAATTCGACTCCGATCGGCCGCCGTGGCGACGAGTTGATCCGCCGGCTTGCAGATCGGCTGGTATCGGTCGACCTGCTCGACCAGGCCGGCGAACTTCTGCAGTACCAGATCGATCGCCGCCTCGACGGCGCGGCGCGTGCCCAGGTCGCCTCGCGCCTCGCAATGATCTACCTGATGAACCGCAAGCCGGATCGCGCGATCAGCGTGCTGCGCTCGACCCGGATGGGCGACCTCGCCAACGAGCTGCGCACCCAGCGCCTGTTGATCGAGGCGAGGGCGCAGAGCGACATCGGCCGGCATGACCTTGCGCTCGACATCATTTCCAATCTCTCCGGCCGCGAGGTGATCCGGCTGCGATCGGACATCTATTGGGCGGCGAGGCGCTGGCGCGAATCCGCCGAGCAGATCGAGCTGCTGTACGGCGATCGCTGGCGCGATTTCCAGCCACTGACCACTGAAGAGAAGGGCGACATCGTCCGCGCCGGCATCGGCTACTCGCTGGCCGAGGACTCGATCGGCATCGGGCGCTTGCGCGAGAAATACGCGGCCAAGATGGAGAACGGTGCTGACAAGACCGCGTTCGACGCGGCAACGAAGCCCGCGACCTCGAACAGTTCGGAGTTCATTGCGATCGCCAAGATGGCGGCGTCGGTCGATACGCTGGACGGATTCGTGCGCGAGATGAAGATGCGCTTCCCGGAGGTCGCTTCGCGTCAGCCGTTGCCGGACGAGGTCAAGGCGGATCCGAATCCGACGGGGTCGTTGCCTGCGATCAAGGGTTTAAGGCCGGCGCCGAAGAGTGCGCTTTAACGCATTGTAGGGCAGATTAGCGCAAGCGTAATCCGTCGTTCCCTGTGTCGTCGGCGCAAGGCGATAGTCGCAGGCAGGCGAATTATTACGACAAAGCGTGGAATTGAGAAGACAGGTATCCTGGTAGCTCGTCGCATTCTTATGACGGCGGTCGACGTTGGGAGCGCATTTACCAATGCGACGTAGATTAAGTCGATTTTCCCGACCTTGGCGCCCTCATGCAAAACGAACAGGCAAAGCTGTTAGGTGATGCGGCAATGCAGTCGATGGCGCTGCATGGCGTCGATCCAACGCCGGCGAATTTTGCCGTCTGGTTTCACTTTCATATGGGCGAACCAAAGGCCCTGAAGCGGACTATCGACGTCCTGCTGGCCAACAAGCGTGCGATTGACAAGGCAGTCTGCCAGGAGCTGTTCGCTATGTATGTCAGCGCCAGCAAGGATGGCGCGAGCTTTGATGTTGAGCGGACCGATCGGCTGGCAAGCATCATCGATGACGCACAGCGCTTTCTTACAACCGCGATTGCTGACAACGAGGATCAGCTGCAAACCCTCGACGGCATCGCGGGCCAAATGACTCCCGCGGCCGACCCTCGCGCCCTGATCGAGCAGCTTGTCAATGAGCTGTCGCAAGCGACGAAACGAGCAACCAATCTCGAAGAAAGCTTTGTGGCGACGAACAAGGAACTCGACCAGGTACGCAAGTCGTTCTCCCAGGCCGACCACCAGGCGAAAACGGACGAACTCACCGGGCTGGCAAACCGTCGTTCACTGAACCAGTTCCTGCGCTCGGCACAAGCTCACGCGATGGAAATCGACGAGCCGTTATCGGTGCTGTTATTCGACATCGATCATTTCAAGTCGCTCAACGACCGTTTCGGACATCAAGTCGGCGACCAGGTGTTGCGGCTCGTTGCAGGAATCCTGCGGCAGACTGTTCGTGAAGATGATCTTGCCGCCCGTTATGGTGGGGAAGAACTGATGATCGTGCTGCCGCGCACCGAGCTGAGCACAGCGGTAGTTATCGGCGAACGAATCCGCACGACGCTGGCGGGGCGCACCTTGCGACGGCGTACGACCGGTGAGCCGCTGGGCACGGTGACGACCTCAGTTGGTGCGGCACAGTTCCGACCGGGTGAATCGTCAGAAGCCCTGGTGGCACGTTGCGACGCAGCGCTTTATGCGGCCAAGGCCGCTGGCCGAAACCGGACCTTCGATGAGACGTTGCTTGCAGGTGCAGCCTGAAGCAGTGCCGGAATAACCAGGGGCGCATCGCGGCGGCAGGGCCTCCCCCGGCCCATCGATCGGCCCAGCCAATTCATGAGCACACGGCTTAACTCCCGCCGTAGCTCTGCACCAGGCTGCCTGCGACCAGCGTCCAGCCGTCGACCAGCACGAAGAAGATCAGCTTGAACGGCAAGGAGACCACGACCGGCGGCAGCATCATCATGCCCATCGACATCAGCACCGAGGCGACGACGAGGTCGATGATCAGAAATGGCAGGAACAGCAGGAATCCGATCTCGAACGCGCGCTTCAGCTCCGAGATCATGAAGGCCGGCACCAGGATGCGCATCGACATCTGTTCCGGCGTCGCCGGCGGCGGGTCGCCGGAGAGATCCATGAACAGCTTCAAATCCTTCTCGCGCACGTTCTTCTGCATGAAGCCGCGCAGCGGGACTGCGCCGCGCTCGAGCGCCTGCTCGACCGTGATCTGGTTGCCGACCAGCGGTTTGACTGCATCGTCATAGGAACGCTGCAGTGTCGGTCCCATCACGAAGGCGGTAAGGAACAGGGCCAGCGCCACGATCACGGTGTTGGGCGGCGCCGTTGCCGTGCCGAGCGCGGTGCGCAGCAGGGACAGCACCACGACGATTCGCGTGAACGACGTCATCATCACGACGATCGAGGGCGCGAGCGACAGGATCGTGAGCAGCGCGATCAGCTGGACCGCACGCTCGGTGACGCCGCCATTGCCGCCGCCGAGGTTGATGCTGATGTCTTGCGCCGCCGCAGGCCCGCTGAACAGGGCGGCGGCGAAGATGAAGATCAGGAATGAGAGAACTCTACGCGCTGAGGGCGCCCGCCTCACGTCGAGTTCTTCGGACGGCCGAGCAAGCTCGCCATCTCTTCTTCCAGGTTCTTGAACGGTGCGCGCGGTGCGTCGGCCGAACTGTTGTCGGCTGACGGCGCGGGCTCCGGCGTTTGCGCACGTGCAGGCCGCGCCGGTGCCGCCTCAGGCGCGACCGGGGGTGCGCGATCGGTGCTCTCGGTCTTGGCTTCGCCGCTCGGCCGGCGCAACGCCGCCTCGAGCCGCTGCGCCATCTCGGCGAGATTCTGGTCCGCGTTCGCCGGTGCCGGCGGGCGTTCGGACGCCGGCGCGCGCACTGGCGGCGGCGCTTTGAGCGGCGGCGGCTCGGCGGGGCGCGGCGGGCGCGGCGTCAACGGTTCGCTACGCTGCGCCGGGCGAACCGGGGCTGGCTCACGTAGCGGTGGCGGCGGCTCGGAGCGCGCCGTCAAATCGGCGGTCAGGCCGGCGAATGGATCGCTCGGGCGGTTTCGCGGCTCCGGTGGACGCGGCGGTGGCGCCGGTTGCCGACGCGGCTCGTCGGGAAAAGCGGTCCGCGGCGCGCGAGGAGGAGGCTCGGGCAGGGTGACCGGCTCGCCGAGATCGAACGGTTCGCTGCGAACCGGCTCCGACTCCTGCCAGCTCGGCTCCGGCGCGGGTACCGCGGCGCGCGTCGCCACCTGGTCGCGCGTCGGCTGTGCGCGCACGATGTTCGACTCGACGACAATGTCGGTTGGCCCGCCGATCATCAGCAGATGTTCGATGTTGTCACGCCGCACCAGCACGAGACGGCGACGGCCGTCGACTGCGGCGGCGTCGATCACTGCAAGCCGCGGCATCCGGCCACGATTGGCGTTGGTGCCGAGCCGGCTGCCGGCAAAGCGGCGGGCGAGCCAGGCCGCGGCGCCGATCAACGCGAGAACGACAAGAAAAGCTACGAAGAACGTCACCGGCGTCTGCATTCCTGGTCCCCACCATTGCGTCGGTCTGCAAGCTCGAGGAGGCGACGGCGCCGTGCCGCTCAAACCCAAAACCTGACGCCGACGCGCGGCTCAAACTGGTTAACTCCACGCGGCAAGACTTGCCCAGATCACCCAAGTCTCGCCGCCCCACGTCTTAATAGACCATTAGCGCTGCGAACTGAACCGAATATCGCTTCTTGCATCTTCAAACACTTAATTGGTTAACGGCGTATTAATGGCGAAAATGGGTTATCCACGCGGTTAACCAGTCATTAACCATACGCACGGCAAATTCTGCCTATCGATGCTTTGCACGGCGCCGTGCCGTCCGCTCGCGAAAGGCAGACCAAATATGGCGATCGCCGATCTACCCGCACTCGCCGCGCTGCGCACGCGCATGCAGTGGCACCAGCAGCGCCAGCGCGTGCTGGCAGAGAACATCGCTAATTCCGACACGCCGAACTTCAAGCCGCGCGATCTCGTGGAACCGAAGTTCACGCCGTCGGGGGCGACGACCGGAGCGACCGCCGCGCTGTCGCTGGCGCGCACTGATCCCGCCCACATGACCTTGCCCGGCGGTTCCGACGTCTTCGCGGATCGCAAGACATCCTATGAGACCCGCCCGGCCGGCAATTCGGTCAGCATGGAAGACGAGATGATGAAGGTCGCCGCCAACCAGATGGATTACCAGGCCGCGACATCGCTCTACTCCAAGAGCCTCGGACTGCTGATGACCGCGATCGGCAAGCGCTGATCTCCCCTGCGCGACATTGAGGAGGCGCCCCCATGGATTTCCTGAAATCGATCGGCATCGCGGCGTCGGGCTTACGCGCCCAGGCCGGGCGCATGCGGATCATTTCCGAGAACATCGCCAACGCCGATTCGACGGGCCAGTCGCCGGGCGCTGATCCCTACCGGCGCAAGGTGGCGACGTTTTCCAGCCAGCTCGATCGTGCGCTCGACTCCAATGTCGTGTCGCTCGGGAAAGTGCAGCCCGATCGGACCGATTTCAAGACCCGCTACGAGCCCGGCCATCCCGCGGCCGACGCCAACGGCTACGTCAAGTATCCAAACGTCAATTCGCTGGTCGAGATAACGGACATGCGCGATGCCCAGCGCTCCTACGAGGCCAACCTCAACATCGTTACCGCGACCCGCCGCATGATCGAGCGCACGCTTGATATTCTGAAAGCCTGAGCATGATCCCGAAAAGTGGGAACCGGTTTTCGGAATGGATCATGCTCACCAACACAAAGGACGCTAATCGATGGCCACTCCCTCCATTGCCGCAAACGCCTATGCAAGCGCCGCGCGCGCGTTCGATCCCTCAGGCGCCGCCTCCAAGGGCGGTTCGAACGACCAGTCGTTCGCCTCGCTGCTGAAGGATACGCTCGACGGCGTCTCCACCGCCGGCCGCAAGTCCGATGCGCAAGCGATGGCGATGGCATCAGGCAAGGCCAACATCGTCGACGTCGTCACCGCGGTGGCAGAGACCGAAGTCGCGGTCTCGACGATGGTCTCGGTGCGCGACAAGGTGATCCAGGCCTACGAAGACATCATGAAGATGCCGATCTGAGGAATGGCACCAACCCTTAGCCCGTCATCCAGAGGTGCCCGCGCTGATCCAAAGCTGCCACTTGTGCGAAAGCTTTGGTGCGCGGGCGTCGAAGGATGAACGGCCCGGGCCGTCGCCCTTCGGGGCCGCGCCGAACGGGTGCACACGATGCCGCTCTCAACGGTGCAAGCGCGGCAACCTCAGCGTGACGGATTACGACAGAAACAGGAGTACCGAGAGACATGATGAGCGGCGGTGAAGTTCTCGATGTGGCGCGCGATGCGATCTGGACTATCGTCCTGGTATCGTCGCCGCTGATGCTGGTTGCCCTCGTGGTCGGCGTGGTGATTTCGCTGGTCCAGGCGCTGACCCAGATCCAGGAAATGACGCTCGCCTTCGTGCCGAAGATTCTGGCGATCTTCGTGACGCTGCTGCTGGCGCTGCCGTTCATGGCCGACGTCCTGCATGGCCACATGATGCGGCTGTCGGCGCGCATCGCCGCAGGGTAGGGCGCGCGAGCGAAACGCAGGCAGGACCAATGCGCATCGACATTTCCATGCTGCCGGCGCTCGCCGCCGCCTTCATGCTGGTGTTCGCCCGTGTCGGCACCATGGTGATGCTGCTGCCGGGCTTCGGCGAAGCCGACCTGCCGATGCAGATCAGGCTCGGCATCGCGCTCGGCCTGACGCTGATCCTGCTGCCGCTGCATCAAGCCGCCTACCACGTCGACCTGCAGTCGCTCGCCGCGGTCCTGATGCTGCTGGTGCACGAGATCGTCATCGGCCTGATGCTTGGCGCGACCGCGCGCGTCACCATCTCGGCGCTGGAGGTCGCCGGCTCCATCGTCGCACAACAGCTCGGGCTTGGTTTCGTCACCGCGATCGATCCGAGCCAGGGCCAGCCGGGCGCGCTGATCGGAAATTTTCTGACCCTTCTCGGCCTGACCCTGCTGTTTGCCACCGATACCCATCACCTCGTGATTGCCGCGCTGAACGACAGCTACACGCTGTTCGATCCGGGACAGCTGCTGCCCAGCGGCGACATGGCATCGCTTGCGGCGACGGCCTTCGCCACCGCGTTCAAGATCGGCGTCCAGCTGTCGGCGCCGTTCCTGGTGTTCGGCCTCGTCTTCAACGTCGGGCTCGGCCTGCTGGCGCGCTTGATGCCGCAGATGCAGGTCTATTTCATCGGCGTGCCGCTCTCGATCCTCGCCGGCTTCGTGATCCTGATCGCCGTGATCGGCACGATGATGGGGAGCTTCATCGACTACTTCTATGGCGTGATGCATCAGCTGGCGCCGCACGCATAGGGGCACGATCCCGAAACCTGGGAAAAGGTATTCGGAACAAATCATGTTCGTTCAAACCAGGACATAACCGGTGGCCGAAGAAGGCGACGACACCGAGAAAACCGAAGACCCGACCAGAAAACGTCTCGATGAGGCGCTGGAGCGCGGCGACGTCGTCAAGAGCCAGGAGGTCAACACCTGGTTCATCCTGGCCGGCGCCGCGCTGATCGCGTCGTCGTTCTCGAATTCGATCGGCAGCGGTTTGCAGGGCATCTTTCGCAACCTGATTGCGAATTCCTTCAGCCTGCCGGTCGATGGCGGCAGCCTGCTGGCGCTGCTGTCGAGCCTCGAACACAGGCTGATTGCGGTGTTCGCGGTCCCTCTTGTCCTGATTGTGGTGGCGGCGATCGCCGGCAACCTGGCGCAACACCGGTTGGTCTGGTCGGTGCAGACGCTGAAGCCGACATTGAGCAAGATCTCGCCAATAAGCGGCCTCAAACGCGTGTTCGGCAAGCAGGCCTTCGCCAACCTGATCAAGGGCCTGGTCAAGCTGACGCTGCTCGGAGCTGTGATCTCGGCGATCATGTGGCCCGAGCGGAACAGGCTCGCAGACCTGGTGCGGCTCGATCCGTACGACATCATGGGCACCATCCGCGCGCTGTCGCTGCGGCTGTTGGGCGCGACGGTAGCCTTGCTCGCCATCATCGCGGCGGCGGACTACCTGTTCCAGTACCGGCAATGGTTCGAGCGGCAGAAGATGTCGCTCCGCGAGATGAAGGAGGAATTCAAGTCGACCGAGGGCGATCCGCAGGTCAAGGGCCGCATCCGCGCGCTGCGTCAGGCGCGTATGAAGAAGCGCATGATGGCGGCGGTGCCGAAGGCCTCGGTGGTCATCACCAACCCGACACATTTCGCGGTGGCGCTGCAATACGAGAAGGGCATGGCGGCGCCGGTCTGCGTCGCCAAGGGCGTCGATGCCATCGCGCTCAAGATCCGCGAGGTTGCCGGCAAGAACGACGTCCCGATCGTGGAGAATCCGCCGCTCGCCCGCGCGCTCCACGCGACCGTCGAGATCGACGACGAAATCCCGGTCGAGCACTACCACGCCGTCGCCCAGGTGATCGGCTATGTGATGCGGCTGAAGCGCGGGTTCTCGGGGGTGGGGCGCCGGTAGCGCCGTTGATTTCGGGGCAGCGTTAGCTCCTGCCGACAAGATGCGGGGATATCGATATAATTCGCAAAACCTTGGTCCGGACTCTGCGCAGTCCGGTGCGATTCAGGCAGTGAGAGATTCAAGTTCTGCGTTCGCCCGCCCGCCTGCCAATCCGGACCGACCGGTTGCGACCTGAATGACGATGACCATCCCCGACGATGTGACGCAGCGTGAGATCGCCGAGCCGCCGGCTGCGACCCGTCGCAGCGGCAGCGCCGCGCTGGTGTTTCTCGTCGCACTCGCCGTGGTTGCTGCTGCCGTCGGCTTCATGCTGCTCGGCCGCGTCCAGGCCCAGCCCTATATCCTCGGCCTGCTCGCGCTGCTTGCCATGGTCGGGCTGTTCATGGCGTTCGCGTTCGCCGCCGGCATGGTGCAGTTTGCAGATCGCACGGCCAATGACCCGATCGTCCGCAAGGTTGCCGATGGCGCGTTCGACGGTGTCGTCGTCACCGATCAGCGCGGCCATATCGTTTATGCCAATCCGGCCTATCTGGCGCTGACCGGGGCGGCAAGTCTGGCGGAGGCACGAACGGTCGAGCGTGTCTTCATGGGCAATCCGGAGGTCTCCGAGACCGTTTATCGATTGCTGAAAGCCGCGCGCGAGGGCAAACGCCAGCAGGAGGAAATGCGGGTTGCCGGCGCCGACGGCAGTCAGGCGCGCTGGTTGCGCATGCGGGTGCGGCCGCTCAGCGAGACCCGCAAGGAGCAGCGCTACGCGGTGTGGTCGGTCGCCGATATCACGCGCGACCGCGCCCGGCAGGAGGACGACTTCCAGTATTTGCAGGACGCGATCCAGTACCTCGATCACGCGCCGTGCGGCTTCTTCTCGGTGAGCCCGTCGGGCGTACTCACTTATGTCAATGCGACCCTCGCCAGCTGGCTCGACCAGGACCTCGCCGAGATCGGCTCGGGCGGCGCGAAGCTGACCGACATTATTTCCGGGGATGGCGCGGCGCTGTTGACCGCGATTGCGCCGGCACCCGGCGAAGTGAAGACTGAGGTATTCGACCTCGACCTGCGCACTCGCAGTGGAAAATCGCTTCCCGTCCGGCTCTATCACAAGCTCGCGTTCGGCGCCGACGGCGCGCCCGGCTCCTCCCGCACCGTCGTGATCAACCGCGCCCGCGACGAGCGCGCCGACCCGCAACGCGCCGCCGAAGTGCGCTTCATGCGCTTCTTCGACCACACGCCGATGGCGATCGCGACCGTCGATCGCGCGGGCGCGATCGTCCGCTCCAACGCCCGGTTCGCCAAGCTCGCGCAAAGCCTGTCGTCGGCGACAGCCGCGAGCAAATCGATCCTCGACGTGCTCGGCGATCGCGACCGTAAGCAGCTCAGGCAGGCGATCGACCAGGCCGCCGAGGGCAGAAGCGACATCGCGCCGGTCGAGGCGATGCTCGACGACAAGAAGGAGCGCTGGGTGCAGTTCTTCGTCACCGGCGTCGAGACCGACGGCCGCGACGCCGAGGTGGCGATCGTCTATCTGCTCGAGATTACCGAGCGCCGCGCGCTGCAGAACCAGATGAATCAGGCGCAGAAGATGGAGATGGTCGGCCAGCTCGCCGGCGGCATGGCGCACGATTTCAACAACGTGCTGTCGGCGATCCTGATGGCGAACGACTTCCTGCTGTCGTCGCACAAGCCGACCGATCCGGCGTTCCAGGACATCATGCAGATCAAGCAGAACGCGACGCGGGCGGCGACCCTGGTGCGCCAGCTGCTGGCGTTCTCGCGCCGCCAGACTCTCAGGCCGCAGGTGCTCGATCTCGGCGACGCGCTGTCCGACCTCACCATGCTGCTGCGCCGGCTGATCGGCGAGAAGGTCAAGCTCGAGCTGGTGCATGGCCGCGACCTCTGGCCGGTCAAGGTCGACGTCTCGCAATTCGAGCAGGTCATCGTCAATCTCGCGGTCAATGCGCGCGACGCCATGCCGGATGGCGGCAAGCTCACCGTGCGCACCGCCAATGTCACCACGGCGGAGGCCGCCGAGCTCGCGCAAAAGGGCATGCCACCGGCCGACTATGTGATGATCGAGGTCGGCGATACCGGCACGGGAATTCCCGCTGACATCGTCGACAAGATTTTTGAGCCGTTCTTCTCGACCAAGGATGTCGGCAAGGGCACCGGACTCGGACTCTCGACCGTCTACGGCATCATCAAGCAGACCGGCGGCTTTATCTATGTCGATTCCAGGGAAGGCATCGGCACCTCGTTCCGCATCTATCTGCCGCGCCACGACCTGGCGAAGGACGCCGACGAGCCGTCGGGCGCGGCACCGTCGCTGGCCTCGACCAGGGAGCAGAAGTCGGCCGATCTCACCGGGCAGGGCACCATCCTGCTGGTCGAGGACGAAGAGGGCTTGCGTAGCCTCAACGCGCGCGGGCTTCGCTCGCGCGGCTACACCGTGCTCGAAGCGGCCAACGGCGTGGAAGCGATCGACGTTCTCGCCGGCCGTGGCGACACGCCGGTCGATCTCGTGGTGTCGGACGTCGTGATGCCGGAGATGGACGGCCCGACCATGCTGAAAGAGATGCGTGCCAAGAATCCCGAGCTCAAGGTGATTTTCGTCTCCGGCTATGCCGAGGACGCCTTCGAGAAAAGCCTACCCGAGGGCGAGCAATTCAACTTCCTGCCAAAGCCTTTCACGCTCGCACAGCTGGTCGCGGCGGTGAAGGAAACCATTGCCAAGAGTTAACCTTCCGCGGATCTCGCCTTCCCGGTCATTCAAGCCTCCACCGCCGCGACCGACCGCCGCAGTCGCGGGCACCGATTGCCCTTCCAATTTGAGGTCCCGATGCCCAGATTCCGGGCAAATCCCGTCCGGGATGGAAAGGGTTGAAACCATGAGATTTTCCAGCCGATTTACGGCGTTCTTCAAGATCGCCGCGGTGGCGCTGGCGCTAGCATTGCCGACCGCGCTTGCCGTGTCGCACGCCGACGCGCGCGCTGGCGGCGGCTTTAGTTCGGGCTCGCGCGGCATGCGCACGTTCTCGGCGCCGCCGGCCACCAATACCGCGCCGTCCGCCGCACGTCCGTTCGATCGCACGGTGACGCCGAATACGCCGAGCTACGCGCCGCGTCCGTCCGGCGGCTTCTTCGGCCGCCCCGGTCTGCTTGGCGGCCTCGCGGCCGGCTTCCTCGGCGCCGGCCTGTTCGGCATGTTGTTTGGCGGCGGCCTGTTCGGCGGCCTCGGCGGCTTCTCGTCGCTGCTTGGCCTGGTCCTGCAGATCGCGCTGATCGTGATCGTCGCGCGCCTCGTCATGGGTTGGTGGCGGCGTCGCAATCTGGCGTTCGCGGGTCCGTCGAGCTTCGATGCCAATGGCGCGCAGCCGTCGGGCGGCATGTTCGGTGGCGGCGGAGGCTTCGGCCTCGGCGGCGCACGCGCCTCGACTCCGATCGAGATCAAGCCAGGCGACTATGCTGCGTTCGAGCGGCTGCTCGCGGACATCCAGAACGCCTGGTCGCGCGAGGATGCACAGGCCATGTCGCGGCTGACGACGCCGGAGATGGAGTCCTACTTTGCGCGCGACCTCGCCGCCAACAAGGCCAAGGGCGTGGTCAATCAGGTGTCGAACGTGAAATTGCTGCAGGGCGACCTGTCGGAGGCCTGGCGTGAGGGCAACTCGGACTACGCCACGGTCGCGATGCACTTCCGCCTGGTTGATCGCACCATCGACCGGCAGAGCGGTCACATGGTCGAGGGCAGCGACCAGCCCGTCGAGGTGACGGAAGTGTGGACGTTTATGCGCGCGCCCGGCAGCGACTGGGTGCTGTCAGCGATCCAGCAGGTGTGAGGCAGCTTGCTTCGTACCCCAGTCAGTAGGTCTGCGACAGATATTCAACGATCTTCGGTACGTCGGCGTCATCGATCGGCGCGCCGTAGACCTTGATCATCTTCGTCACTTCGGCCTGCCAGAAATCCTTCTTGAAAGCGGGGCCCTGCGGCTGGGTCTTGATGTAATCGGCTGAATGGCACGCCGTGCAGTTGTTCTGGGCGACGTCGAGATTGGGGCCGGGCTTCAGCTGCGCGGTCTCCTCCGGCAGCTGATAGGTCATCGGCTTGGCATCCAGCCAGATCGGTGTGGCGGTGACCGTGAACGCCGATATCGCGATGGCAACTAACAGCTTTGAATTGGTCATTGGCTCGCCTCAGGCTGCCGTCACAGTAGTTATCTCGATGACGTTGCGCATGTAGCCGGCGGGATTCCATTGCGGCTTGTCCGGTTGCGTCTCTCCGGCCTGATTGGTCGCCTTCACTTTCAGGTCGTGGCTGCCCGCCTCGAACGTCACCGGCAACGTCCATTCGCGGAACGAATACTTGCCGCGGTCCATGCCGAGCCTCGCGTCGCGCCAGCTCGCGCCTCCGTCGGTCGAGACACTGACTTGCTTGATGCCCTTGCCGCCGTCGAAGGCCAGGCCTTTGAGCGTGACAGGCACACCGGCCTTGACCTTCGCGCCGGGCACGACGCTCGTGATGAACGAGCGGACATTGAAACGATTGATTGGAATCGTCGCCTTCGGTGCGGTGCCGGGATCGACGCAGGCGCAGTCGTTGTCGGGGATGCGATAGGCGGTCTTCATCCAGAAGCCGTCGAACACGGTGTCGATGACGGTAATCTCGTTCAGGTGTTTTACCCAGTAGGTCCCGTAGTGACCCGGCACGATCAGGCGCAATGGAAAGCCATTGAGGACGGGCAGGTCGGTGCCATTCATGGCGTAGGCCAGCATCACTTCGCCGTCTCGCGCGTGATCGAGGTCAAGCGCTTTGACAAAATCCGGAGTCTTGTCGGAGACTGGTCCGTCCATGCCATTGAACGTGACCTGTCTGGCTCCGGCTTGCACCCCGGCGGCATCCAGCACGGCCTTCAGCGGCACACCTTTCCAGTGCGCGTTGCCCATCGCACCGTTGCCGAGCTGGCCGCCAGCGACCCGCGGCTCGAAGAGCGCGCGGCTGTTTCCAGAACACTGGTTGACCGCGATCAACTCGATCGCATGCATCTTCTTGAGGTCGGCCAGCGACAGTTTCAGCGGCTTGCCGACTTTGCCCTTGACCTCGACCGTGAATGCGGCGGGATCGATCGACAGCGGAACGTCCGAGAGATGGTAGCGCACGAAGAACGCATCATTGGGCGTGATGACATTCTCGTTGAACACCGAGAACGGCGTCTCCAGCTGGGGAGGTCGGCTGGTCAGGCCGATCATCGGCCGCTTCTGCGGATACTTAACCAGCGGACGTTCGCCGTTGGCGAACGGCATCGTGACAGTCTGGGCTGCAAGCGCGCGCAGCATAGAGCCACCGATGCCCCCAGCGCCTGCCAGCAAGGCGGCGCCGCCCTGCCAAACCGCTCGCCTTGAGATCATGCCATCCTCCCACAATTGTCTCGGTATTTTGGGCGAATGATCGCGCTGGGACCGGGACCTGTCACTTCGACGGAAGTTGAAGGATCCCAAAGTCGGCCTCGGTTGCCTCGATGCTGAAGCGGTCCAGAGTCGCGCAAGGTTGGCGGGCCGTCATCATCTTGAACCAGATTGCGATTTCTCGTGACTCGCGCTTTCGATCTGCTTCAATCGAGCGATTGTACGATGGAGATTTCGGCATGGCTTACGAACTCTATTACTGGCCCTCGATCCAGGGCCGCGGCGAATTCGTCCGCCTCGCGCTGGCCGAGGCGGGTGTCAAATATGTCGACGTCGCGCGCGGCCCGTCGGGCACGTCGAAGATGATGGCGATCGTCGGCGGCAAGGGCACCAAGACGCCGCCTTTCGCGCCGCCGTTTCTGAAGAAAGGCAACCTCATCGTCAGCCACGCCGCAAATATCCTGATGTATCTCGGCGACCACCATGGACTTGCGCCGAAGACCGAGGCCGGACGGCTGTGGCTGCATGCGCTTCAGCTCACCATCACCGACTTCGTCTCCGAGGTGCACGACACCCACCATCCGCTCGGGCCGACACTTTATTATGAGGACCAGAAGTCGGCCGCGAAGCGACGGACGTCCGAGTTTCTCGACCAGCGCGCGCCAAAATATCTCGGCTATTTCGAGCGCCTGCTCGACCAGAACGGACCATATATCAGCGGCCGCAAGCTGACCTATGTCGACCTGTCGCTGTTCCAGCTCATTGAAGGCATGCGCTATGCGTTCCCCAAGGGCTCAGCGCAGCTCGAGAAGAAATTTCCCGAACTCGTCGCGCTGCACGACCGCATTGCGGCACGGCCGCGCATCAAGGCCTATCTCGCTTCCGAGCAGCGTATCGCGTTCAACGAGTCCGGCATCTTCCGCCGCTACAAGGAGCTCGATCGCTGATCCCGGTGACGGTTGCGGGGTGCCGAATTCAGCTTAAAGTCCGGCCTCACGATGCAGGCGTTCGACAATCCGCAAAGGAAGGCAGCATGAACATCACCAAGGCAGGTACGGTCCCGACGCGCCGCGGGCCGGCCGAATATTTCACCGGGACGGTGTATCAGGATCCCGTCAACCAGGCGCCTGCGCCGGCACGCGTCGCCGCCGCGCGCGTCACATTCACGCCCGGCGCGCGCACGGCATGGCACATCCATCCGCTCGGCCAGACGCTCGTTGTGCTATCCGGCTGCGGCAGGGTGCAAAGCGAAGGCGGTCCCGTGCGCGAAATCTGCGCTGGCGACGTGGTGTGGATCCCACCCGGCGAGAAGCATTGGCATGGCGCCGCCCCGACCACGATGATGTGCCATCTCGCGATTCAGGAGCAGGTCGATGGCAGCGCGGCGACATGGCTGGAGCATGTCACCGACGCGCAGTACGAGGTCGCGCCGCAGCAATAGAGCATGATCCGGAAAAGTGGGTACCGGTTTTCCCTCGCGACAAACGCGAAGCGTTTGCGCGGAGATCATGCTCAATCAGGAGCTAATGCGCGGAATGCTACCGTTTGTGCTCAGGCGATGAGCAGTTCGTCGCGCAGGCGCTCGGTGCGGCTGCGCGGCGAATACGGCCGCGACATGCCGATGTCCTCGAGTTCGCGGTCGGACAGCTGCGCCATCTCCTGCACTGCACGGCGATAGCTGCGATAGGCGGCAAACGCCCGGATGATCGAAAGCAACATGGTAGCCCCTTAAAATTTTGGCCCGCATTCGTGCGGACCTTGGGGAGCGTTGTGACAGCAAGGCGCTGCAATTCGATTTGGAGCCGCGGCGCAATTGCGACGATGCGGGCAAGAGCTGGTTAACCCGGTTCGCCGCGGCGATGCCCGCCCTGGCTGTTTGGCGGCGCATCGGGGTTGCCGAAAAACGTAGCCAAGTATGCTGCAATCCCCCGGATTCATGTCGCTTTTTGCCGCAGACCGGCTTCTCGCGTTCTTAGCGGCATGGCGATTGCTTCATGATTCGGTTAGGGACTGATCATGAATGCACCGACGTCTTTTGCCGATTTCCTGCAGCAACGGAATACCGGATACGCCAACCCGCCACCGCTGCAGCAATTTCTCGAAGGCTGCTATCAGCAATTCAGGACCGATAATTCAGGGGCAGTCGCCGACTATATTCCCGAATTGAAGCGCGCCAATCCGGAGAATTTCGGTGTCAGCGCCGTGACGATCGACGGCCACGTCTACGAAGCCGGCGATAGTCAGGTTCAGTTTACCATTCAGTCGGTGTCGAAGGCCTTCGTGTTTGCGTTTGCCCTCGAGCTGCTTGGCCTCGATCAGGTCGAGGCGCGGATCGGTGTCGAGCCGAGCGGCGAGGCGTTCAACTCGATCCGCCTGACGGCGGACAACAGGCCGTTCAATCCGATGGTGAATGCCGGCGCGATCGCCTGCTCCGGTCTGATCTGGGAGGCGCGGCGGGCGGACGCGTTCGAGGTAATTCGCCAGACGCTGGGCCGCTTTGCCGGGCGCGAACTCGGCGTCGACGAGGCGGTCTACGCCTCCGAGCGTGAAACCGGCGACCGCAATCGCGCAATCGGCTGGCTGTTGCGCAACTATTCGGTGATCAAAGACAACGTCAACGAGGTGCTCGACGTCTATTTCCGGCAGTGCGCCATCCTCGTCAACGCCCGCGATCTTGCAACGATGGCGGCGACGCTGGCCAATCGCGGCGTGAACCCGGTGACCGGGGATCAGGTTGTGAAGCCGAACGTCGTGGCGCGCACACTTTCGGTGATGACCAGCTCGGGTATGTATGACTATGCCGGCGAATGGACCTACCGCGTCGGCATCCCCGCCAAGAGCGGTGTCGGCGGCGGCATCGTGGCCGCGCTGCCCTCGCAGATCGGACTCGGCACGTTCTCGCCGCGCCTTGACGTTCACGGCAACAGCATCCGCGGCTTGAAGGTTTGCGAGGCGCTGTCGGAGCGCTTCGACCTTCACTTCCTGAACCGCAGCGCCGATGTGCGGACTTGCGTCATGGCGGACTATGACATCGCCAACATTTCGTCGCGCCGCATCCGCCATCCGCGCGAGCAGCACTTGCTCGAACAGTGCCATGGCGACGTGCGCGTGCTGGAACTGATCGGCGCCCTGAATTTCGCGACGATGGACCATGTCACGCGCAAGCTTTCGGGCGAGCGGCCGAACTCGCCGCTCCTCATCCTCGATTTCCGCCGGGTGCCCGATATCACCATGGCGGGGGCCCGCCTGCTTGCGGAGAATCTGGCGTCGCTGATCGGGCTTGGCGTGACGCCGATCCTGACCGGGTTTGAACGGGCTTCCGCGCTCGGCCGTGCGCTTTCTGCCGCGACTGCAGACCTGCACCGCCTGCGCTGGTTCGAACTGCTCGACGATGCGATCGAGTGGGCCGAGGATCAGGTGATCTATCGTCACGGCGGCTTTGAGACGATTCATGACGCGGTCGAACTTGGTGAGCAGACCTTGCTCGCGGGCTTGAGCGCCCGAGAGATGGCGGCCATCGAGGTGCTGTCTATTCGCCGAACCTTCAAGAAGGGCGAACGCATCATTGTCGCTGGCGATGCGGCAACCTCGCTGTTCTTTCTGCAGAGTGGCATGGTCAGCGTAAAGCTGCCGAGCGGCGTGCGGCTCGCTTCACTCGGGCCGGGCATGGAGTTCGGCGAAATGGCCCTGATCGAGCCGACCCGGAGTGCGGACGTCTGGGCCGACACGGCGGTCGGGGGTCTCGAATTGCCACTATCGGCGTTCGCAACCTTTCGTGCCGGCCATCCCGAGGCCGGCCATCGGGTGATGACCAACCTCGCCGCGTTGCTGTCGCGGCGACTGATCCTCGCCAACGCCAAGGTCGACCTGCTGAGCGCTTACTGAACCGACATCAGGCCGAACCTTTTGGCGTCTTCCTCGGACTACCTGTTGCCTTGGTTTTGGCCGGTTCAAGGCTTGAAATCGAGACTTCGGAGCGACCAGGAGTTGGTTCGGAGAGCGGCATGCGACGCAGAGCCAGGTCTCGCGCGGTGCTCGGTCTGATCGCGATTGGCGTCGCCTTCACGGCGGCAGCGCCGCCCGCTTGCGCACAGATGTGCACACCCGCGGTCAAGGATTGCGAAGGCCAGGCCGACGCCGAAGCGCAGCGGTGCTCTCAGCAGTGCACGCGCTATGACACCATCTGCACCGATCGCTGCGACGATACCCACGACATCGTCGTCCACTATTGCTGGATCAGGCAGGCGCTGTGCAAAGCCGCGAAAGAGTTCTGATGGATTTGTGAAGGCATCGAGCGAGCGCAAGTAGAGCCGGCAGCGAGGGGACCCGGTCCAACTGATGGAACGATGTTGTCGCCGCCCATCTGCGTCGCGACCCCTTATCGCGCTTCGCAAAGGCCTTCGATACCGCTACAGTCGTACCGTCAGTCACATCTGACGCAGTTGGGGGAGGCCGTCAGCCTTTCTTTGCCCCATCGATGACCCTGCGCCGCACGCTCGCAATTGGGCACGCGCAGCAACAAAAGCTTCGGAACACGAAAGGAAGAGCAGGAACGAACCATCCATAGCCATGGGAGGACGCGATGTCGCCTCGCGCCAAGATTGTGCTTGCAGCGATTGCACTGATTGGAATTCTGGCCGTAACTCCGGCACTGGCCCAGAAGAAGTACGACGTCGGCGTCACCGATACCGAGATCAAGATCGGCAACACGATGCCGTATAGCGGCCCGGCCTCCGTTTACGCGATCATTGGCAAGACCTACACCGCCTTCTTCAAGATGATCAACGATCAGGGCGGCATCAACGGCCGCAAGATCAATTTTATCACCTACGACGATGCGTACTCGCCGCCGAAGACCGTCGAGCAGGTCCGCAAACTCGTCGAGAGTGATGAAGTTTTCCTGATGTTCGCGCCGCTCGGCACCGCGAGCAATGTCGGGATCCAGAAATACCTCAATCAGAAGAAGGTCCCGCAGCTGTTCGTCGGCTCCGGCGCCTCGCGCTGGGGCGATCCCGAGCACTTTCCGTGGACCATCGGGCTGCAGCCGAGCTACCGCTCGGAAGCGCGCATCTATGCGACCTACATCCTGAAGAATTTTCCGGGCAAGACGATCGGCATTCTTTATCAGAACGATGACTTCGGCAAAGACTACCTCGTCGGCCTGAAGGACGTGCTGCGTGATCAGTATTCCAAGCTGGTGGTCAGCGAGATGGCGTTCGAGGTCAGCATGCCCACGGTCGACTCGCAGGTCGTCGCGATCAGGACCGCAAATCCGGACATCTTCCTCAATATCGGGACGCCGAAATTTGCGGCGCAGGCGATCAAGAAGATCGCCGAGATGAACTGGCACCCGATCCACATCATGACCAACGTGTCGATCTCGCCGGCGCAGACGCTGAAGCCGGCCGGAATTGAGAACTCAACAGGCATTCTCAGCTCCGCCTACCAGATGATCGTCACCGATCCGGCGATGGAGGCGACCCCGGGCATGAAGAAATTCCGCGCTTTCATGGAGAAGTATTTTCCGGAAGCCGACAAGTCGGAGAGTGGTCCGCTGACGGCGTGGAACGTGGGAAACGTGTTCGTGCAGCTCATCAAGCAGTGTGGTGACGATCTGACGCGCGAGAACGTCATGAAGCAGGCCGCCAACATCGACATGACGGTCGACACCTATCTGCCTGGGATCCGCATCAAGACTTCGCCGACGGATTTCTATCCGATCGAACAGCTGCAGATGATCAAGTTCAACGGCCAGACCTGGGAGTCGTTCGGCCCGATGATCGACAGCCACCAGGAATAAGCCCGGTCGGTGCGGGCCGCCGCGCGGGCGGCCCAAGTCGGCCTCGGAGCAGCATCCGCTCGGTCCAATAGTTGGAACGATATGCGACGATCGCGCGCAGCAAACGCGAACGTCGTTGACGTTGCTTGCGCAAACCCCTCACACTTCGAATCTGCCATAATGGCGTTTGTTTGGGGGCGGCCGACGCCGCGTCTTTCCCCGGATGTGATCTCCGTGCGGGTTCGGTCCTTTGCGAACGCGCAGGGCAATAAGAAACATTGAACAGGAAGGGACTGATCTCAACGACAACAAGGAGGACGGGATGCCCCGCCGCGCCAAGATTTTGCTCGCTACGATCGGACTTGCCGGAACGCTCGCGATAACGGCCGCACCTGCGCTGGCCCAGAAGAAGTACGACCCCGGCGTCACCGATACCGAAATCAAGATTGGCAACACCATTCCCTACAGCGGCCCGGCGTCCGCCTACGGGATCATCGGCAAGACCTACACTGCGTTCTTCAAGATGATCAACGATCAGGGCGGCATCAACGGTCGCATGATCAACTTCATTTCCTATGACGACGCCTACTCGCCACCGAAGACGGTGGAGCAGACGCGCAAGCTGGTCGAGAGCGACGAAGTCTTCATCGACTTCGCTCCGCTCGGCACCGCAAGCAACGCCGCGATCCAGAAATATATGAATCAGAAGCAGGTACCACAGCTGTTCGTCGGATCCGGCGCATCGCGCTGGGCCGATCCCGAGCACTTCCCGTGGACCATCGGCCTGCAGCCGAGCTACCGCTCGGAGGCCCGCATCTATGCGACCTACATCTTGCAGAATTTTCCCGGCAAGACGATCGGAGTGCTCTACCAGAACGACGACTTCGGCAAGGACTATATCCTTGGGCTCAAGGATATTCTGAAGGACCAGTACCAGAAGCTGGTGCTCAGCGAGGTGTCGTTCGAGGTCAGTGTGCCGACCGTTGATTCCCAGGTCGTCGCCATCAAGACCGCGAACCCCGATATCTTCATCAACATCGGCACGCCGAAATTTGCAGCCCAGGCCATCAAGAAAGTGGCCGAAATGAACTGGCATCCGATCCACATCATGACCAGCGTGTCGATCTCGCCGGGCCAGGTGATGAAGCCGGCGGGCTACGAGAATTCGCAGGGCATTCTCAGCTCGTTCTATCAGATGATCGTCACCGATCCCGGCTTTGAAGCGACGCCGGGCATGAAGCGGTTCCGCGCGTTCATGGAAAAGTACTACCCCGAGGCCGACAAGACCGAGAGCGGGGCGCTGACGGCGTGGAACGCGTCGAACGTGCTGGTCGAAGTGTTGAAGAGGTGCGGTGACAATCTGACTCGCGAGAACGTGATGAAGCAGGTCGCCAACCTCGACATGACGGTCGACACCTATCTGCCTGGGGTCCGCGTCAAGACGTCGGCGACGGACTTTGCTCCGATCGAGCAGCTGCAGATGATTCAGTTCAAGGGCGACAAGTGGGAAGTATTCGGCCCGCTGATCGACAGCCACCAGGAATAGTTGGCGGATTGCAAGATCTGTCGTCCCCGCGAAAGCGGGGACGAGCCGCGGCTGGCGCCTGCTACGAGTCCTTCTCCCGCGAGATCGTGATCTCCGTCGTGTCCTTGGGACGCGCGCATCGGATGTCGAGCTTGCGGTAGCGGGTCGAGATATTGTAGCCGCGGAAGATTCCGATGCGGCCGACACAGCGTTGCGCACCGGCCAGCGCGTCGCTCTTCGGAATCGTGAATATCTGCGCCGCGGCGGCGGAGACGAAGTCGAGGAATTCCTTCGATGGCTTCTTGGTTGTCGTCGTCGCCGAGATTTCGTTCTTGATATTGCGCCCGGAACAGCCGAGCCACGCCTGTTTGACGGTCGGATGCTGCAGATAGATCACGCCACCACGCGTGGCGCCGACCTTCAAGCCGCTGATCTGGCTCGCGAGCTGCTTGGCAAGTTCATCGCAGGAGTCGGCTCGTGCGACGGTTGGTGCGCCAGAGCTGAGGACGAGACTGGCGAGCAGGGCCGCCGCGGCCTGACCGCGGCTGGGTGCGAAAAATTGCGAAATCATGTGCCTGATGGTCGCTGACGGGTGGCGGGACGGTCATATGACCCCGTCGCGCCGCAGCGCGCAAGAACGCCGGAGGGGGTTTGTCGCTAAAATCCGTGGATGCTCACGGCGACCATGAACGCGATCAACCCGGCGAGCCGGATCGCGGTCGGCAGGCAGGCCAGCACGATCGCAAGGTTGAGCCATGCCGTACGGAGCGCCAGCACGATTGCGGCGAGCGCGATCGGCAGCACCAGTTGCGTATCGGCGAGGAACTGCAGGCCGGTCCAGCTGAAGGGGACGGCGAGATCGGACAGCTTCATCGACGGCAGGTAGAACAGCCAGGTGCAGATACCGATCGCCGCCAGCGCGCACGCCGCAAACCGCATCCGCTTGATCAGGGCTGCGCCGATCGCAGCGATCGCGAGCGGCGGCTTCAGCGCGATCGCGGCAAGGATGAGCACACCGCCGAGCCCGGGGCCGGGGATCTGCGTGTGATCCATGAACAGCACCGGCAGGGACGATGCGGAATCCACGAGTTCCGCCAGCGCTGCCACGATCAGCAGCAGGCGCAGCGACAGCGGCGACGCGGGGTCGGACACGAATCCGTCATCGGTGCTGGCGATGGTCATTGCGAGGTCCGCGGGTAGCCCTGATCCGGAAAACCACGCCGGGACTTGATCGGGGTGGATGCCGGTGTTCCCGGACAAACGACTTTGTTTGTCCAAAGATCATGTGCAGATCGAGTATTGCCGACATTGGTCGATATTCTGTCACGCGTGGTTCAAGCCCTCACGACAGTGTTAAGGTTCGGAGAAACGGAGATCGTCATGTCCGCTCATGCCCGCTGGCCGGCGCTGCCTTACCACGACTGGAAGGACACGCTGGAAACTCTGCATCTGTGGACCCAGATCGCCGGCAAGATTCGCCTCGCCCTGACACCGTGGACCAACCATTCCTGGCACGTCACGCTCCTGGTCTCGGCACGCGGGCTCGCGACGCCGCCCATGCCGCTTGGTAACCGCGATCTCTCGCTTGAGTTCGATTTTGTCGACCACGTGTTGTGGTTCCGCACCAGCGACGGCGATTTTCGCCAGCTGATGCTGCGCCCGGTCTCGGTCGCCGAGTTCTATGCCGACGTGATGATCGCTTTTGCCGAACTCGGCATCGACCTGAAGCTCAATCCGATGCCGTGCGAGATTGCGAACGCGACGCCGTTCCCGGACGATATCATGCACAAGTCCTATGATGGTGCGGCGGCGCAGCGCTTCCACGGCGCGCTGCTCGCCGCTCATGACGTGCTGACGCGGTTCCGCACCGGCTTTCTCGGCAAGGTGTCGCCGGTGCATTTTTTCTGGGGCAGTTTTGATCTCGCGGTGACGCGTTTTTCGGGTCGCAGGGCGCCGCCGCATCCGGGCGGCGTCCCAGGTTTGCCTGATAGCGTCGCGCGTGAAGCCTATTCGCACGAGGTGTCGAGCGCCGGCTTCTGGCCGGGCGGCGGCGCGATCGACTACCCCGCGTTCTATTCCTACGCCTATCCGGCGCCAGAAGGTTTTGCCGCGTCGCGCGTAGAACCGTCAGATGCGTTCTTCTCGAAGGAGCTCGGCGAATTCATCCTGCCGTATGACGCCGTGCGCAACGCGCGCGAGCCCGAGCAGGTGCTGCTGGCGTTTCTTCAGTCGACCTACGCCGCCGCTGCCGATCTTGCCAACTGGGATCGCGCCGCGCTCGAATGCGAGCTCGGCGCGCTGGGCAAGGTGAGGCCGGTGTGAATGACGGTTCTACATGAGGCGCCAATGAGTCTTACCTCTCCCCGTTGGGGAGAGGTCGACGCGCGAAAGCGCGGCGGGTGAGGGGGCGCCGACCGCTCGATAGACTTGCACCCCTCACCCGGATTGCTGCGCAATCCGACCTCTCCCCAATGGGGAGAGGTAACTGCGCGCGCGGCAGGCGGTGTCGCAAATCGCCTCACGCCCTCTCACTCAGCCTGAACTGCGTGACGTACCATGCCATCAGCCAGCGCATGGTCCACGGGATCGGGATGATGAACATGGCGGAGATGACGAACACGAACGTTCGCCACAGCACCTCCCAGCCAGTGCCGACGAAGGTAAGCTGTTTGCTGGTGCCTTCGACGTTCTCGCAGATCCAGCGCATCATCGCGGTTTGCGCCCAGGCCCAGCCGATGATCACGAAGAAGCCGAGCCAGGTCAGCACCATCCAGCCGAGCATGCCCCAGAAGCTGCCGACAAATCGCAAGCGTTCGGTCTGGCCTTCCCAGGCGAGGTTGGCGAAGAACCAGCGCGTGATCATGTAATAAAAGTACACCGACGCCAGCAGCGTCGCGATCAGCACCGCGCCGTGCACCCGGCCGAGATAGATGAAGATCGAGTTCAGGACGAACACCCACCAGATGTCGCCGACCTGGCCCTCGAAGTGCACCCTCTTGCCGTTGGGCGGCTCGATGTTGTCGACCAGCCAGCGATAGAAGCCGGTGTTGACCCACGGCGCTGGAATGATCAGCAGGTCGCCGATGAACACCAGCAGCGAACGGCCGAGCAGCGGCCAGGTGTCGAAGTGCGGCGTGAACGCCACGCCGTCATGGTCGCCGGCGAATGGCGCTGACGGCAGCGCTGGCGCGCCCGGCGGCATTGCGGGAGCGCCCGGCCCCATCAGGCCAGGCACGGCACCGGCTCGGGCCCAGTCGGCCATCCCGGAATTCCACACCAGAGTATCGGCCCTGATCTCGCCATTCGCAATTTTGGCCAGCAACTCTTCTTCGGAAATCGGGCCCTGGCGATTGCCGCCGACAGCAAAATACCAAACACGATCAGCCATTTTTAAAACCCCCAGAACAGTCTCGAAAGTTCCACGATAGCGAAGGTGCGATGGTTTGTCGCCAGCCGGGTGACGCAGTTGTACCTTGAGCTTCGCTTGCGGGCGCGGACCGCGTCCGTGACATCGGCCACAGATTTGACGGCGCGGCGTTCTGCCGGTGCTGCCGTGGCAGTCGCTTAAAATTTTCATGACCTGGTGGTGACGAAAATCTGTTCGACGCGGCGCAGCAGCGAATTGTCTTGACGATGCGCCTGAGCCGACGATGATGCGCGCGGCAAGGGCTGCAAGGGAGACGCGCATGATGCGAACTGCTGCCGGTCCGGCCGTTCCTCACAACAATCCATGCGCTCAGTGCGGGCACCCGATCGGCAAACCGGTGTGGTCGGAAGTTGCCGACTGCGAGGTGCACTTCGTCTGGATCTGTGAGGCTTGCGACTACGAGTTCACCCAGATCGCGATCTACCGCGCCGAGATCGCCGCGGAAATCGATCGCGCTATCGCGGCGTAGTCTTCAATTACAGCGTCAACCAGCAGGCATCGCCCGCGCGCGTGATTAGTCACGCGCGGAAGAGTCAACTCGTGCGCAGCGCGCAGCGCCTCCATTCCTTCACCGGCGCATCGGCCGCGCCCTGCCGCGACACCGCGAAATATTCACTGCGCAGCAGAATGTTGACGGTCTCGCCGGCGCCGGCTTCGCCCTCGGGCACGACATAGTCGAAGGCGTGGCGGGTGTAGTTGCCCTTGATCTGCTTGCCGCCGGGCGTCGTGATGTCGGCGCCGCTGATCGTCATGTGCTGGTTGCCTTCGGCCGTGCACCAGTCGCCGTCGATCGCGTCGGCGCGGGCGAGGGTGGCGGAGGCGAGCAGGACGGCGAGGGCGGCTGCGAGTTTGAAAAAGCGGCGCGTCATGGCAAAGGCTCGGGTTGGAGAAAGGCCGGACGTCGAACAATCGTGAATTCTGAAAGGGATGGCAAGTCCGCGTAGCTCCGGGCCAGCTTATCCGAAGAGAACAGACAGGAAGATTACG
Organism: uncultured Alphaproteobacteria bacterium; assembly: GCA_963763485.1. Classification (GTDB taxonomy): domain Bacteria; phylum Pseudomonadota; class Alphaproteobacteria; order Rhizobiales; family Xanthobacteraceae; genus CAWCKS01. The sequence goes on from CAVXOW010000009.1 coordinate 221,550, forward strand.
ACTTCGTCTGCAGTAAGTCGGCAGAATGGTTCGCCGGGCGGCGCCATTTTCCATTGCCATACAAAACTATGGCAAAATATCCATATTGGCGTATGATACGATATGCCGGATTTCGAATGGGATGCCGCAAAGGACCGGATCAACCGTGCCAAGCACGGCGTCGCCTTCGAACAGGCGCAGCGGGCATTCCTGGATCCGAAGCGCGTGATCGCCGAGGACCTCGATCATAGCCGGGGCGAGCAGCGTTATTTCTGCCTCGGCATGGTGGATGGCGGGGTGATGACCGTGCGCTTCACGTGGCGGGACAGGACCATCAGAATTTTCGGCGCGGGCTACTGGCGCAAAGGAAAGGCAATCTATGAAGAAGCCAACGGTTAGATACAGCAGAGGCGAAATCGGGCGGGTCAAGGTGATTGAGGATTTCCTGCCGTCGCCGGATGCACTGGTGCTGCGCGAGGACAACGTGAAGGTGACGCTGAGCCTGTCGCAGCGCTCGGTCGATTACTTCAAGCGCGCCGCCCGCCAGCGCCGCGTGCCCTATCAGCGCATGATCCGGGCGCTGGTGGATGCCTATGCGGAGAAGCAGGGCGGGAAGGGGTGAATAATTTGATAGTCCGCTATCTCGCGGACGCATCTCCCGACGCTGGCCGCCGACCGCGAGGCGACCTATAAGGCTGTGGTAACCGGTGCCCATTCTGCGACACTAGCGCCGGCCCGAAGGATCAAGCTTAGCCATGAACGCCCCCGCCAACATCCCGCCGAAAACCCCGCCCTACAAGCACACGCCGCTGTTTCCGCTCGGCAAGGACACGACCACCTACCGCAAGATTTCATCCGACGGCGTGCGGGTCGAGACGGTGATGGGCAAGGAGATGCTGGTGGTGTCGCACGAGGCGATGCGGGCGCTGTCGGAAGCCGCATTCGCCGACATCAATCATTTGCTGCGGCCGGCGCATCTGGCTTCGCTCAAAAGCATCGTCGAGGATCCGGAAGCGTCCGACAACGACAAGTTCGTTGCCTTCGATTTTCTGAAGAACGCCAACATCGCCGCCGGCGGCGTGCTGCCGATGTGCCAGGACACTGGCACCGCGATCATCATGGGCAAGAAGGGGCGGCTGGTCTTCACCGACGGCGAGGATGAGGCTGCGCTCGCCGAAGGCGCGCGCGATGCCTACCTGAAGCGGAACCTGCGCTACTCACAGCTCGCGCCGATCTCGATGTTCGAGGAGAAGAACACCGCGAACAACATGCCGGCGCAGGTCGAGATCTACGCTGAAGGGGACGACGCCTACAAATTTCTGTTCATCGCCAAGGGCGGCGGCTCGGCCAACAAGGCTTTCCTGTTCCAGGCAACGCCGTCGATCCTGACACACGACCGCATGGTCGCGTTCCTGAAGGAGAAGGTGCTGACGCTCGGCACCGCGGCGTGCCCGCCTTATCACCTCGCGATCGTGATCGGCGGCACTTCCGCGGAACTCACGATGAAGACCGTAAAACTCGCCTCGACAAAATATCTCGACAGCCTGCCGACCGAGGGCTCAGAAGACGGCCACGCCTTCCGCGACCTCGCGATGGAGCAGGAAGTACTGAAGATGACGCAGAGCCTCGGCGTCGGTGCGCAGTTTGGCGGAAAGTATTTCTGCCACGACGTGCGCGTGATCCGGTTGCCGCGTCATGGCGCGTCACTGCCGATCGGGCTTGGCGTGTCGTGCTCGGCGGACCGCCAGGCGCTCGGCAAGATCACCAAGGACGGCGTGTTCCTGGAAGAGCTCGAGCACAATCCGGCAAAATATCTGCCGGAGGTCGATACCTCGAGGCTCGGCGGCGAGGTGGTGAAGATCGACCTGCGCAAGCCGATGAAGGAAATTCTGGCGCAGCTGACAAAATATCCGATCAAGACGCGGCTGTCGCTGACCGGGCCGATGATCGTCGCGCGCGATCTCGCCCACGCCAAGCTGCGCGAGCGGCTGGAGCGCGGCGAAGGGTTGCCGGATTATTTCAAGAACCACCCGGTGTATTACGCGGGACCTGCCAAGACGCCGGCGGGATACGCCTCCGGCGCGTTCGGCCCGACCACCGCGGGGCGGATGGATTCCTTCGTCGCCGATTTCCAGAAGGCTGGCGGCTCGATGGTGATGCTGGCCAAGGGCAACCGCTCGCCGGCGGTGACCGCCGCCTGCAAGCAGTATGGCGGCTTCTATCTCGGCTCGATCGGCGGCGTCGCGGCGAACCTTGCCGAGCACTGCATCAAGAAGGTCGAACCGCTCGAATATCCCGAACTCGGCATGGAAGCGATCTGGCGCATCGAGGTCGAGGATTTCCCGGCCTTCATCGTGGTCGACGACAAGGGCAATGACTTCTTCAAGGAACTGAATCTTGGCTAGTGCGCGCGCCGGCGCTTAGTGGCGGCGAGGCTTGCCCATCCGCGCGTAGGGCGTCTGGTCGATCCAATAGCGATCGGCGGCGCGCGGGCTCTCGTTGCAAATTCCGTAGTTCGCGCTGTACTCCTTGCACTGCTCGAACGTGGCAAAGCCGCACCTGTTCATCAGCCCGCCGCCGCCCATCAGGCAATAGGATTGCGCCGGGGAGGCCAGGAAAGTCTGCGCGCCTGCGTTCGTCGAACAGCCGAGCGTTGCAAGCAAAGAGAGTCCGATAAGAACTTTCCTAAAATCGATGGGGCGCATGAAGCCGTGTCCTTTCTGCAAATGTGCGGAAAGACTGGCCCGATGCGTGCCTTCAATCATTGCGCTCGATCAAAACTCGCGTACGACAAAACGAGCGTGAGCGACGGCTGTCTGCTCACCGTCGCCGCTTGGTCGCCGCCGGCGCGGTTGTAGCGGTCGCCGCGGGCTCGCCCCACGCCGGGCGCTCGCTCGCGACGCAGATCCCGTAGCCTGCGCCGTCGAGGCGGCAGGATTCGAAGGTGGGATAGCCACAGCGGCCGAGTTCGCCACCGCCCCCGGTCAGGCAATAGGACCGCGCGGTCTGCGCGCTCGCCGGAGATGCCAGCAACATGCCGGCCATGGCAAACCCGATGGAGATGTTCAACGAATCGCTTCTTCTCATGAGCCTGCCTCAGCTAGTGTGTCGCAATGTTATATGTGGGCCTTGACGGCTATCGCAAAGGCTGGGTCGCGGTGCGCGTCGATGGTGAGACACGCGAGCTCTGCTTCTATTCCACCATCAGCGAACTGCTTGCGACAAAATTTGATTTTGCCGCGATCGACATGCCGATCGGCCTGGCCAAGCGCGGCGAGCGCACTTGCGATCTCGCCGCGCGAGAAATGCTCAAGCCGCATTCATCCCGCCTCTTCACCGGTGCGCGTCGCGGCCTGTGGGGTCACGCGTCGCATGCTGCGGCGAACCGCGCGCTGAGATCGCGCGGGGAGCCCGGCGTCTCGATCCAGCTCTGGCATCTCGGCAGGAAGATTTGCGAGCTCGATGCGGCGATGACGCCGCGTCGTCAGGCGAGAATTCGCGAAGCACATCCCGAACTGGTGTTCTTGAGACTTAATTCCGGCAAGCCGTTGCCGTCAAAGCACACGGGCGGGGGAATTCGCCTGCGAACGAAGCTGCTCCGTGCGCAAGGCTTTCGCGAGATCGGCCGCTGGCTGACGCACGACCGGCTCCGCTCCGGCGCGAAGGCCGACGACGTCCTCGATGCCTGCGCGGTTGCGCTCGCCGCGCGGGATTTTCATTTGCGCAACGTGCTGCCGCGCGGGCGCGCGGCAAAGGATGCGCGCGGCTTGAAGATGCAGATTTGGTACTGAGGTCGTTCCCCTCCCCTTGTGGGAGAGGGTGCCCGAGCAAAGCGAGGGCGGGTGAGGGGTACGGCCTATCGAGAGGCCGCGACGCCGCCTGTGGATAAGGGGGTCGCAGGCCGCGTCTTCGGCCATCGAACTGCATCGCGCCACAGAAAGGACATCGTGCCCGCGAGACAATGCGCGCGTGGGTTGCGTCTGGTATGGGGACTTCCGAAATGGAAATTGCCGAACTGGTACGAATGAAACCGCGCACCTTTGAAGAGCTGAGACGGATCGGTGTCAGCGTCGAGGGATTGAAGCGCACGCTCGATGCCGTTGAGACGTTAGCCGGTATCTATGACGAGTTCGGCATCGCAGCACGCTGGCTGGAACGACGCGAGCGCCTGATGATCGAGATCGAGACGCTGCGTCAACACGCAATGTCCCAGTCTTAAATCAAAGCGATGCCGAGCGCACTTCTGGGCGACGCCAGAGCGCTGCTTGTCGATTGCGTAGCTTGTTGGCCTGCTCGCCATGTGGTTTTTCGGCGTGCGCCGCAAGGAATCGAAAGCGTCGGGCCGCCACCGAAGCCACGCGAGCGCTCGGAACCGCGCGCAAGGGACACCACGCGGACACCGATTTTGGTTTCGCGTGCTATGTCAGCTGGTTATATCGAGCCTCATACCCCCACAAGGGGAGAGGGAACCCATGCGTCGGTGCATCAGCGACAGGGAACCTCACCCCAGCCACTTCAAACACCGCGTCTCCTGTAACAGCGGCTCGATGCGCCGGCGCGCCTGCGGCGGCAACACGGCGAACCTCTTCTTCAGGCGGTCATAGCATTTCGCCTGGTAGCGGAACGGCGCCTGCGTGAACGTCTGCCCGAGCAGCTTCACCGAGACTTCCTTGTCGCCGTGCTGCATCGCCTCGAAGTTGGCGGCCAGGAACGGCAGGTAAACGTCTGCGGCGAGCCTTAGCAATTCCGCAATGACCGGTGGCAACGGCTTCGCTGCATCGATCCAGTCGCCCTCGACGCCGGAGGCATCGTCGAGCCTCAGGAGCCAGAGCAGGACGTCGGGCGCGCGCTTGCGCATCTCGCTTTCCGGCGTCGGATCAGTCGCAAGAATAATGAGTTGGCCGAACAGGCCGAAATCGGCGAGGGCGGGACGCGTACCGAACAGGTAAGGCATCTGCACGACGTGCCTGTTCAGCATATCAAGCAGGCGAAAATAGCTCTCCTCGATGACGGGCTTGTTCTGTTCGGTGCAGCCGACCAGCGCCATGCGGCCGACCTGGCGGTCGTTGAACGCGGTCATCGCCGCCTGGCGCTTCTCGGCGGGCGCGCCGATCATACGATCGCCGGTGATCCACAGTTGCGCGAACTTGCGGTCGTCGGCGTAATACCAGCGATAGTGGAACATCATCTTGGTGACCCACTCGTCGCCGAAATCCTCGATCAGGTCGGAGAGGAAGGCGAGGCCGGGATCTGTTGGGATGACGCTGCGCGCGTTCGGATGCCGCCGCTCCAGCTCGTAGGCGAGCGGGGTGGAGTCGTTCATCAGCATGCCGTCGGGAAAACGCAGGACGGGAATGACCGGGGGGAGCTGGGCCTTGATCGCGACATCGCGCGCGGTGCCGTCATTGTCCCACACGAACGGCAGCCGGCGATAGCGCATCAGCGCCCGCATCTTCTGCGAATAGGGCGAGGGGTTGGCGCCATGCAGGCGGTAGACGTCGGACATGGGCGAAGCTCTCCCTTCATCGTCGCCGATCTGCTGTCGGCGTTGTTTGACGACAGTCATTCCGGACCACGTTTTCGCGCAAGCCCGGAATGACAATAACTACTGCTTCGCGCCGCCGTTGGTCTGCCGTTTGGCGGCTTCGTCGCGCAGCGCGGTTTTGCAGCCGTCGGTCAACTCGTCCTTGTGCGCCACCAGGCACTTTGCGATACGACCGCCGCCTGGGATCGTTGTCGTGCACAACTTCTGATAATCGCCCATGCAGGCATCCTGCACCGACTGGCTCTGCGCCTGCGAGCCCGCAAGGGCGAACGCGACCGTTGCAATCGCGGCCACCGCCGCCAACCGCATGGTCGCCTTCATGCGCGCGTTCCGTCGAACGGGAAGGCGCCCATCATGCCGGTGTCGGCCGAGCCGGCGATCTTGTCGCCGTCGACCTTGCCCTTGAAGGTGAGCGTCAGGGCGAAGGGTTGCTGGATCGAGATCTTCCAGGAGACCTCGTTGCCCGAAACCTTGCCCTCAAAAATATCGATCGAGCCCTGGTCGCCGCCTTGCTTGCCGGTCAGCGTATCGCCCGAGGCCTTCAGCGACAGTGTCGCCTTGCGATCACCCATCGGGGTCTTCAACAGCAGATTCCAGTTGCCGTCAGCGGACATGTCTCTCTCCTGGGATTGGTATTGACTGATCTTTGCCATTCAGGCGCGTACGCGAAAGGCAAGAAAAACGCGGCGTTTTGCAGGCGCAAGTCACAAGCACTCGCAAAAACCGTCGCGTTATCGAATTATATGAGCTATCCTCAGTTTCTAAACTCGCATTGGCTCAGCTCTGGAATATGGCACGCACCATGCCACAAGCTTCTGAAACCATGAGAAAATCGCCGACTCAGGCGCGCGCGGAGCATACCGTCGACGCGATCCTCGAGGCGGCGGCTCAGATTCTGCAAAGCGACGGCGAGGAAAAGCTCAACACCAACCGCATTGCCGAGCGCGCCGGGTTTTCGATCGGCACACTGTATCAGTATTTCGCCGACAAGGAGGCGATCATTGCGGCACTCGCCGAGCGCGAACGCGAAAAGGTGCTCGCGACCATTGTCAAGGCGCTGAGTTCGGTCGAGTCCAACGACGCGCAGAATGTCATTCGCGAAATCGTGCGCACCATGATCGGCTCGTTCTCCAAGCGCAAGCGCGCGCGCCGCATCATCATGATGACGATGCTGAAGCGCTGGCAGTTCGCGCCGGACAAGCAGCAGGGCACCAGCGTGATCGAGCAGCTGATCGTCGAGAACGGCGGCCGCGGCCATGGCCGCACCATGACGCCGGCGGCGGCGTTCGTGCTGACGCGTGCGTTCATGGGCGCGATCCGCGCCGCGGTGCTGGAGAACTCGCCGCATCTCGAAACCCAGGAGTTCGAGGATGAGCTGGTTCATCTCGTGATGCAGTTCGGGAAGCCGTGAGGATGACTGATGCCGCCGACACGCCCGACTTCGTCAAGGGCGACTACATCGTCAATCGCCGCGAGCTGACCGTCGAATGGGGCCACTGCGACCCGGCCGGCATCGTGTTTCACCCGCGCTTCATCGAGTATTTCGACTGGGCCTGCGCGCTGCTGCTGGAGAAGGCGACCGGATTCAAGAAGTCGGAGCTCCGCGAGACTTATGGCTTCGCCGGCTTTCCGATCGTCGACCTGCAGGCCAAATTTCTCGTTCCGGTCACGTATGGCGACGATGTGAAGATCTATTCGACGATCGCTTCGCTGAAGCGCTCGAGCTTTGCGATCAAGCACTGCCTGACGAAGAACGGCGCGGTCGCAGTCGAATGCACGCAGACGCGGGTGTGGTGCGTCGCCGACCCGGCCGATCCGAAGAAGCTCAAGGGTGCGGCGGTGCCTGATGAAGTGGTGGCAAGGCTGAAGCGAACGACGTAAAGCGCAATCCTGCCTTCACCCTCATGGTGAGGAGCCCTCCGCAGGAGGGCGTCTCGAACCATGAGGCCCGCACTGATCTCGGGTTTACTCGAGATCAGCATTATAGATGCGCAAGTCGGCCAAAGCCGACTTGCGGCGGCCTCATCCTTCGAGACGCACGGCTTCGCCGCGCTCCTCAGGATGAGGAGATAGATTGTTGGCACCCCTCACAAATGGATCACGCCCATCCTCGCCGCATGCGCGACCGCGTCGGTGCGGCCGGTGGCATCGAGCTTTTCCAGCACGGAGGCGACGTGAAATTTTGCCGTGTGCACGGAGATGCCGAGCTGTTTTGCGATCTGCTTGTTGGAGGCGCCTTCAGCCATGAGCGCGAGCACGTCGCGCTCGCGCGGCGTCAACGCGAATTCGTCTGCCTCGGCGTGGGCGCGACGCGATCTTGACACCACCGCGAGCGGCGCGGCCTCGCCGGGAGCGGCGAGGCGCAGGCCTTTCACTTCCCCAAGCAATGCTGTCAGCCGGTCGGCCAGCGTCGCATCGTCGATCTCGATCGCAATAACGAAAGGCGAATCCGTTTCGCTCACGCAGCCGGCCTTTCGCCGATCGTCAGCCTTGCCGTCACCGGCTCGCCGCCGCGTCGGACGCTGAACTCGGCGGTGGTCCCGACGCTGTCGGGCCCGAGCGCGCGTAGCAGCGCCCGCACGCCACGCAACGCCTCACCGTTCCAGCTCACGATCACGTCGCCCTGGCGCAGGCCGGCGGCAGCGCCAGGCCCCGCGCCGTCGACGCCCATCACCATAGCGCCGACGCCCTCGGCATCGAGCCGGACCGGCTGCAGCGCAAGGCCGAGGTAACCGCGGGCGACACGCCCGTGGGTTTCGAGCCGGGCGGCAACGCGTGCAATCGTCGCCGATGGAATCACCAGCACGCGGCGGCGCGCGCCTGCGACTACCATGCCGAAGGCCTGTCCTTCCGCTCCAAGTGCAAGGCCGCCCTCGCTGTCGCGGCGCAGCCGGACGTCGAGTTCGATCCGTGCGTCGATCTCGCCGCCGCGCAGGCTGCGCCAGCGGCCGCCAGAGACCGAGACCACACCGAGCGCTGCCGCGGGCGTGCCCTGATCAGTCGAGGCAACGACGGCGAGCGATCCAAGCGGCGGCACGGCCTCGGTGAGCTTCGCCGCAGCCGCGCCCTTTGTGTCGAGCCGCAACAGGGCAATGTCGGTGGTGTGGTCGCGGCCCGCGATCGCGGCGGTAACGTTCTTGCCGCCGGCGAAGCCGACGGAGACCTCGCCTTCGTCGGCCAGCGCCTCGTCGGCGGTCACAACCAGCCCGTCCTTCCAGACGAAGCCGGAAGCGCGCGAACGGTGCGAGGTCACAGTGACGATAGCGGGCGAGGCGTCCGCCACCAGTTTTGCCAGCGCCGACGACAGCGCCGGCAGGGCCAGAAGATCAGACATCGGAAACTCCCTTCGTGTTGCACACAATCTGGGAATTCCCGGCGCAAAGCGGTACTGGCCGGATGGCGAGGGATTTTTCGGAAACGCCCAAGGAAGCGCCCAACGAAGCGCCAAAGGAAGCGCCAAAGGGATCAAGGCTCATCCGCCCGCGTCAGCCAGGTCCTGGCTCTAGCGCTGCCTTCAGCGCATCGCCTCGCGCAGCAGATCGAGCGGCTGCCAAGGCTTCCGCAGGAAGTGCACGTTCGGCGGCAGCTGCAAATTGTCCCGACCCGAGATGATGACGACGTTGAGCGCCGGGAAGTGCCGCCTGGCGGCGTCGGCAAGCTCGATGCCATTCTCGTGCCCCGCGAGTTCAACGTCGGTCACGAGCAGATGCAACAGCGAGCCGACCTCCTCAAGCACAAGCTCAGCGGCTTCCGCGCTCTCGCAAGCGATCACCTCCATGTGTTCGTCCCTCAGCAGGTCGCTCAGCATCTCGCGCTGGAATTGGTCGTCCTCCACCACCAACGCCAACGATGGAACAGTGTTGTTCATCGTGGCCTCCGGGCTGTTGTCAGTTGTTAAGTCGGGAACCCGACATAGGTTCAGGCGAATAATCTAGGCGCGTGGGGTTCCGACGGGGCGGATTCGCGCCTGCAAAGTCGGCGAACTCAAATGCGCTCCGCTCGCCGTTTCAGCGCGTCCCGAAACGATTTGCGCTTGCCGCGCGGCTCCCCGCTCGCCAGCTCCGCCGCCTGGCGTAACATCATGACGGCGTCGAGGCCCAATTCGACACAGCGCTTGCACAAGCCGTCGAGCAACAGGATCTCATCGCGGTAGTCGCGATCGCCGTCGCGCATCGCGTGGACGGCGAACGCGCGAAGAAATTGTTCGGCAGTCGCCGGAGGATCGGGGAAGGTGATCTTGCGGCCCTCCGGTCCCCAGTTGTGCGCGAAGCTCCTGCATTCGGCGAACAGCGCCCGCAGGCTCTGTCGCTCCCGATCGTCGCCGGCGATGTAGGCATCGATCAGGCGCGCGATGATGCCGCTGCGATCGATCTCGTCGCGCAAGCGCTGTTCTTCGGCATGCATCGATGCCATGAGTTCCTTGCGCGCTTTGAGGCGCGCGACCCAGCCCAGGTCATGAATGTTGATGCCATAGTCCTGCAGCGGACGCAGACGCGCGTCGAACTGGCGTACCGTCTCGATCAGGTCGGGGGCGAAGGTCATGGCACTGTTGGCTGACCCGCCTCAAAGCACCAGCAAGCAGGCCTGCACCGCCAGGACGCAGCCAATAAGGCCGTACCATGTGACCGTGCGAATGTGCCAGTCGTTGCTGGCCAGCCAGACGATGGCAATCGCCCACAACAAATAGAGCGAAGGCACCTTGAAGGGGCCGAACCAGGCGTTTGTCACCTCATTTCCGTTCACGCGGATTGACGCGACGTGATCGAAGACGGTTGAGTGGCAATTGTATCGCGTCATCGAATTGCGGCAGAGATCCTGGCGCCGGATCGTTTCGCCCTCGACCTCGATCCGGGCGCCGATCGGGAATTCGGCTTTGGCGCAGGAACGACCTGATCCCCAGCCGCGATGCTCTGCGAGGCAGTCGCCATAGAGGTAGTCGATTGTGACATGCCGGCCGTCGGCGGTTCTCATCCCGATCGCGAAGCGCGGCATCGGATACCAGTTGAACTTGCCGACGAAGGTCCGTTCGATCGTGCCTTCGACATGGAATGGGCCGCGCGCCTGGTCGAGCGCGCCCCATAGCAAGGCCCATCCTGCCACGATGGCGAAAATCGCCTGAACGAAGCGGTTTTCGTGCAGCGCGAGGACTTGCCGGTCGTCTTGGAGGGACGTTTGCACGTGCGTTGGTTCGTGTTGAATGATGACCAGGCTCAAGCATCCGGCGCGACGTGAGAAGCAGTCGTGAATCGGTGCTGCCAGGACGTAAATATCGTTACTCGGTGATGAATCCGACCAGCCAAGGGTGGAGCCGCACCGCCACGCAGCGCGCTGCGTCCAATTTTATCTTGCTCTGGTCGGCCTTGCGAAATGAACCGTTAAGCTCCGTCTGCCTAAAAGCGACAGCCAACTCCGAGTAGAAAGGGGCGTAAAATGCAGCTGCTCAAGAAATTCCTGTCCTGCGATTCCGGCGCAACGGCAATTGAATACGGGCTCATCGCCGCGGGTATTGCGCTGGCGATCATCGCCGCGGTCAATACGCTGGGCACCACGATCAGCGGCGCCTTCTCCTCGATCAACACCTCGTTGAAGTAAGCGGGCCTCGCGCGAGGCGGGCGCGGCCCTGCGACCTGTTCAGGGTCGCGGGGTCGTGTGTGCATTGAAATAGCCGTCGACAAAGTCGAGCTGCGATTGCCGCCAGCTCGTGCCGACGCGCATCGCGCTGTCGAACTCCAGATATTGCTCGCGGCCGTCGCTCACCGGCCAGGCCGGCAAGCCGCCGCCGTTGGGATCGCCTGTCGTGGCAAATCGCACCCAGGCGTCTTGCATGACTTCGGCCAGCGCAAGGTCGTCGTTGTCGAACGGCTGCGGGTCAAGCTGCGCTGCCACCGCGAGCGAAGCGAAGACATAGGGCACCTCGTCGCCGTGGTTGGGCGCGCCGCCGCCGGGACGTTGCCGCAGGAACAGGTAGCGGTAGACCGGTGCGCCCCTGGCGCGCAGGCCGCGCATCACGCCGCGGGCGCCGGAGTTGAACTGGGTATCGGCGAACATCTCAGCGACACTGCGCCTGACGTCAGCATTGGCGTAGAGCGCTCGCGCGCGCGCCGCCTGTGCTCCAAAGCTTTCTGCGATCAGCGCGTCGAGTTGTTCTGGCGTCCTGACCTGCCATGTCGCCGTCAGCTTCGCGCCTTCGTCGGCATTGGTGCCGACAATGGCGGGGAGGGCGAGAATATCGCCCTTGGCATAGGCCTCGCGCTCGTCGCGCGGGATGATCCAGCCGTCGCGGATCGGTCGCAGCACGCGCGGCGTCGTCAGCCCGCGTTGCTTCGGCACGAACAGCGGCGTCTTCTCCAGAATTTCCTCGACCGTCATCTTTCGCAGCCCGGCGATCTCGCGGCCGAGCTCCCAGCCGGCGGCCTCCGCTTCGGCAAGACTCGAAAGCGGGCGGAACGCGCCGGGGCTCTGCTGGATGGTTTGTTGAAACAGCCCGCGCGCCAGCGGTGAGGTCAGCAGCAGAGATATCGACGCAGCACCAGCCGAGACGCCGAACAGCGTCACGCGATTTGGATCGCCGCCGAATGCGGCGATGTTGCGTTGAACCCAATTGAGCGCCGCCAGCGTATCGAGCAGGCCGTAATTGCCCGAACTCGCCTGCGGCAATTCCGCCGTCAGCTCCGGATGCGCCATGAAGCCGAGCACGCCGATCCGGTAGTTGATCGTGACCAGCACGACGCCCTTCTTCGCAAAACTCTCGCCGTCACAGCGCGGATCGGAGCCGCTGCCCGAAACATAGCTGCCGCCATAGAGCCACACCATCACCGGCAGCCGTTCGTCCGGTTTCGTCGCCGGCGTCCAGATGTTCAGCGTCAGGCAGTCCTCGCTCATCGCCGCAGCGCGGGTACGCGATGTCGCGGCTTGCGGCGGATCGGTGCCGAACGCTGTCATCGCCCGGATGCCCGTCCACGGCTTGACCGGTTGCGGCGGCCGCCAGCGCAGATCGCCAACCGGCGGTGCGGCGTATGGAAGGCCCATAAACGTTCTGATCGCGCCGCTACTGCCTGAAACAAGACCGCTGTCGGTGCGGACCACGGTGGCTGATTCGGTCGAGGCGTCCTGGATGTTCATGTCGCATTCCTTGCGCACGCGCAGTTGACTTGTGGGGCGACGACAGCAAATTTGACGTGAGCGCGGGCGGCAGCCATGCCGCGGTTGCGCGCCGAAACAGGAGTCGCAGCGTGGCCGGGCGGCCCCGAACCAATACGCCCAGGAATTTCTCGCAGGAAAGCGGGTTCGAGGACCCGCGCCAGCCGCTGCACGAAGAGTCGGCACTCGGGCGCGGGCTCATGATCCTGCGCGCGTTTGATATCGGCGAGCCCTATCTCGGTAACGCCGCGATTGCCGAGCGCACCGGGCTCGCCAAGGCCACCGTCTCGCGGCTGACCCAGACGTTGCTCGAACTCGGATACCTGTTGTACCGCGCCGATCTCGGCAAGTACGAACTCGCGCCGAGCGTGCTTGCATTGTGCCATGCCTATCTCGGCAACATGCCGGTGCCTGGCGTGGCGCGGCCGGCGATGCTCGAGCTTGCCCGCGAAGCCCAGGTCAATGTCGGGCTCGGCATCCGCGACGCCCTGCGCATGGTCTATGTCGAATCCGCGCTCGGCGAGCCGATGAGCGGACGCCAGCGCGTCGGCCTCAGCGTGCCGGTCCATTTGAGCGCCATGGGTCTCGCCTGCATCGCCGGGATGGCGGCCGACCAGCGCGACGCGCTGTCGCGCGAGATCTCTCAGATGTCGTCGCCCAAGGAATGGCGCGCGATCTCGGCGAAGATCGATGACGCGGTGGCGCAGGTCCACACCCGCGGTTTCTATCTCGGCGTCGGCACACTCAGCCCCAATACCAACATGCTCGGCGTGCCCTTCTACTACGAACCCGCGCGCGCCATGATGGCGTTCAACTCTGGCGGCTCCTCGCCGGTGCAGACGGCCGAGAAGCTGACAAAGCTTGGCCCAAAGCTCGTCGCGCTGGTCGAGCGCGTCCGCAGCGACCTCGGCACCATGTCGGCTCCTTACAGCGTGCGGCGCTGACACCGCCGTACGGTTACCTCTCCCCATCGGGGAGAGGTCGACGCGCCAACGGGTCCGCGCGGAGCGCAGCCCGATGACAGGCTCCGCGCGGCGGCTGAGGGGGCTCGAGATTCGCAAGGTCGGTACCCCCTCACCCGGATTGCTCTGCAATCCGACCTCTCCCTGGAGGGGAGAGGTAAGCCTCGCCAGGCCGACGCTCGATTGCACGAACTCTTCTCCCTACAAATCCAGCACCAGCGTCGGACCAAGGCTGCCCGAACAGCACACCATCATGGTGTCGTTGGCGGCCTTCTCGTCGTCCGACAGGATCATGTCGCGATGGTCGGGCGTGCCTGCGAGCACGCGCGTCTCGCAGGTGCCGCAAATGCCTTGCTGGCATGAGGTCTTGATCGTGATGCCGGCGGCCTGCAGCGCCTGCAGCAAGCTCTGGTCCGGCCGGACCGCAATCGAGCGCTTTGACCGTGCCAGCTCGACCGTGTAGGCGCCGCCGGTCGCAGCCGCATTGTCGAGCGCGCTGAACCGTTCGAGATGCACGAATTTTTGCGGCCGGCCGGCACAGGCGCGCTCGAAGGCGGAAAGCATCGGCGCCGGCCCGCAGCAATAGAGCTGAGCGTCCGCTGGCGCAGAGGCGACGATCTCATCGACGTCGATCACCTCGCCACCGTGTTCGCCATCGACATGCAGATGCAGACGATCGCCGGCAGCGGCAAAATCGCTGGCGAACAGCGCTTCGTCGCGTGTGCGCACCGCATAGTGCAGCCGCCACGCACGGCCGATCGTCTGGAGCCGGTCGATCATGCACTTGATGGGCGTGATGCCGATGCCGCCCGCGATGAAGATCGACAATGCGGCATCCTCGATGAGAGGAAAATTGTTACGGGGAAGGCCGATCTTCAGAATCTGTCCGACGCGCAGCTCCTCATGCATGCAGCGCGAGCCGCCGCGGCCTTCCGTCTCCAGCTTGACGCCCAGCAGGTAGTGCGTGCGGTCGCCCGCGCTGCTGGCGATCGAGTATTGCCGGATGGTGCCGCTGGGCAGGTGGATATCGACATGGGAGCCGGCCGTGAAGGCAGGCACTTCGCCGTCGCGCAGCGGCCGGAGCTCGAACAAATTCGTGCGCGTCGCGCCGAAGATGATCGCGGTCAGCCGCATCTCCACCGTGTCGTCGATCGAAGCGGCGGCCGCTTGCTCGCCGCTCGGAGGCGCTAAGTGCTTGGTCATCCGTCCAATTTCTTCCCTGCGCGAAACGGAATTGTTTTCCGCTGCCGGTTCGGTGTCGATGATAGCCTAAATTGACCACCGAGATAAAATGGAACTATATTCCATTTTATTAGGCGGTGCTTCGGGCATCGGCCCAGAAAGAACCTCAAGCAAGGGAGTGAGCGCTATGGCGTCGGCAATCGAAAGCGACGAGCTAACCCGTGTCGGACCCGGCACCGTGATGGGTCAGTTGATGCGCCAGTATTGGTTGCCGGCGGCAAAATCGAGCGAGGTGAAGGCCGGCGGCGAGCCGATGAAGCTCATGTTGCTCGGCGAAAAGCTGATCGCGTTCCGCGACGCCAAGACCGGCCGCGTCGGCGTGATGGACCAGCGTTGCCCGCACCGCTGCGCTTCGCTGTTCCTGGGCCGCAATGAAGAGGGCGGCATTCGCTGCATCTATCACGGCTGGAAGTTCGACGTTGACGGCAATTGCCTGGACATGCCGAACGTAGCTCCAGCGCAGCGCTTCGAGGACAAGGTCAAGGCCAAGGCCTACAAGGTCAACGAGCGCGGCGGGTTGATCTGGGTCTACATGGGTTCGCGCGCGGAAGCGCCGCCGATGCCGATGATCGAGGCGACGCTGCTCGACGAAGGCGAGCTCAATGCGCAGTTCGTGCTGCGTGACTGCAACTGGGTGCAGGCGCTGGAAGGCGACATCGACACCTCGCACTTCGGCTTCCTGCACATCGGCAGCGTCACGCCCGATCAGGTACCAGAAGACAGCATGCTGAAATACCAGGTCGCCAACCGTGCGCCGGAGTATCACGTTGCCGACACCGAATGGGGCACGATGTATGCGGCCTATCGGCCGGCCGACAACGGCAGCACCTATTGGCGTTTCGCGCAGTTCGGCTTCCCGTTCTGGGCACAGGTCCCGCAAGGCAACTTCATCGATCGCGTCTCGGCGCGCGCCTGGGTGCCGATGGATGACGGGCACACCATGGCGGTGACGCTGAACTGGACAAAGATGTCGCGCGCGACGTCGCAGCTGAAGGACGGCAAGCCGCTTCCGGGCGCCCTGCCGCAGCTGGACATGCTGCCCAACGAAAACCAGTGGTACGGCCGCTGGCGGCCGGTTGCCAACGACTCGAACAACTATTTCATCGACCGCGAGGCGCAGCGTAACGGCACGATCTATTCCGGCATCACCCACATCCACATGCAGGACCAGGCGGTGACCGAGAGCATGGGCCCGATCACCGATCACGACTTCGAGCATCTCGCGCCGAGCGACCAGATGATCGCGCGCACGCGTCGCCGGCTGGTTCATGCCGCCCGCGCACTACGTGACAAGGGCACGGTGCCGCCCGGCGTTGACAATCCGGAAGTCTATTTACAGGCCCGCAGCGGCGAGTGCGTGGTCGCTGTAACCGACTGGCGCGAAGCTTACGCGGAGAAACTTCGCGAAGTCGTTCGCCCGATCCACGGCATCGCCGCCGAATAGCGAGAGAGAAAAAATACATGGCCAAGATCGTTCTCGGGATTGCGACCTCGCACGGCCCGCTGCTGTCGACGCCGCCGGAGCAGTGGGGCGAGCGCGTCAAGGCCGACCGCGCCAATCCGGCGCTGTGGTTCCGCGGCCAGCCTTACAAATATGACGCGCTCGAAACGTTGAGGAGCGGCGAGGGGCTCGAGCAGAAGTCCGCGCTGCCGGCACGCCAGGATCATTTTTCGCGCTGTCAGAAAGCGCTGGCCGTGCTCACGGAGACATTTGCGAAAATCAATCCGGACGTTGTCGTGATCGTCGGCAACGATCAGCAGGAAGCGTTCTCCGACCGGAACATGCCGGCGTTCTCGATCTTCTGGGGCGAGTCGCTGACCAACCGGCCGCCGACCGAAGCGCAGATCAAGCAGATGCCGCCGGGTTCGTCGCTCGCGACCTTCGCGCACCGGCCGGAGCACGAGACGCAGTATCCTGGCGCGCCGCGGCTCGGGCAGCACATCATCGCGAAAATGATGGAGCAGGAGTTCGACGTCGGCACCTCAAAATCGTTGCCCAGCGACGGCAATGAGTGGTCGCGCGGCAGCCTGCCGCACGCCTTCGGTTTCATCCTGCGCCAGATCATGAAAGACAAGCCGATCCCGCATCTGCCGGTACTGATCAACACCTTCTATCCGCCGAACCAGCCGACCGCGCAGCGCGTCCATCGCTTCGGCAAGGCGCTGAAGACCGCGATCGAGAGTTTTGGCGAAGACGTGCGCGTTGCGGTGATCGCGTCCGGCGGGCTGTCGCACTTCGTTGTCGACGAGGAACTCGACCAGAAATTTCTCGGCTTCCTCAAGAGCGGCGACGTCAAGGGCATGACCACGCTGCCCGAAAGCTACCTGCAGTCGGGCACCTCGGAATTCAAGAACTGGATTCCGGTCGGCGCCATCGCCCACGACGCTGGCCTGAAGATGGATCTCGTCGACTACGTTCCGTGTTACCGTTCGTCGGCCGGAACCGGCAACGCGATGGGATTTGTGCGCTGGACATGAACAGCATGATCCCGAAAAGTGGGGACCGGTTTTCCGATCAGATCATGCTCAAGAAAGAGCTAAAAATGATCGCGGCGGATCCTTCACAGACCGGCGCGAAAAAAATGTCGGAAGATTTCAGGCAATCGGTCAGGCAGATCGCGACGTCGCGCGCGCAGCGCGACCGCGACACCGGCATCAGCCAGGCCGACCGCCTGCTGCCGCGCCAGCGGCATTGGCAGGAGCTGCATCGGCTCAGCCGCAAGTTCGAGGCCGACGTGCGCGAGATGATCGCCCAGGTCGTGGCGTCAGCGAATATCGAGCTTGGGCCCCACGGTTTTCGCATCCAGGAGGTGCGCAGCTTGCGCCTGCTGCCCGGCGAGATCACCGGCGTTGCCTTTCTGATTGCCTCGGAGTTGGGGATCGAGCCGAGCGGCACGCTGACCTTCAAGCTGCGCGACACCGGCCGTATCCGGATCGAGGCGGAAGGCCTGCCGCTGCGCATTCGTTTTGACGGCGCCGATCGCGACATGATCGAGGCGTCGCCCGACGGAATCGATCGATCGACCGTCGAAGCGGCGTTCCTGAGCTTCATCAAGGAAGTGCTCGACGGCGCGCAGCACGCGTTTTCCGACGATTGAGCTCAGTCGATAGTCCGCGAGCTTGTAGTCTGCGTATCACAACCAAGTTTTACGCAGGCTGCGCCTATTATGGGGCGCGCCCGACGACAAGCCAAGCGAAGCCACCGGGACGACGGCTCAAGCCGCAATCCGGACCGGCAGCAACTCGTAGCCCTTGACGAACGAGGAGTAGGGCCGCTTTGGCTCGCCGACGACCTCGATCCGGTCGAAGCGCTTGAAGATTTCTTCCCAAATGATCTTCAGCTGCAGCTCGGCAAGGCGCAAGCCAACGCAGCGATGGATACCGAAGCCGAACGAGATGTGGTTGCGCGGTCGTGCCCGGTCGATGATGAACTCGTCGGGCTTCTCGATCACCTCGTCGTCACGGTTGCCCGAGACGTACCACATCACGACCTTTTCACCCTTCTTGATGGTCTTGCCACGAAGTTCGAAGTCGGCGAGCGCAGTCCGGCGCATGTGAGCGAGCGGCGTCTGCCAGCGGATCACCTCCGGCACAAAGCTGTCCAGCAGTGCGGGATTTTCGCGCAACTTCTTGTATTGGTCCGGATTCTCGCTGAGTGCGACGATACTGCCGGTCATGGTGTTGCGCGTGGTGTCATTGCCGCCGACGATCAAGAGCGCAAGATTGCCGAGGAAATTTTCCGGCGTCATGTGCTTGGTGGCTTCGCTGTGCACCATCATCGATAACAGATCGTTCTTCAACGGCTGGCGGGCGCGTTCCTGCCAGAGCTTCGAGAAGTAAGCCGCCATTTCGTGCAGCTCGGCCATGCGCTGTTCATCGGTGTCGATGACGCCGCCGCCCGGGACTGCGGTCACGACGTCGGACCAGCGGGTCAGCTTGCGCCGCTCCTCCCAGGGGAAGTCGAACAGCACGGCGAGCATCTGTGTGGTCAGTTCGATCGAAACCTTGTCGACCCAGTCGAAGGTTTCATTGCGTGGCAGGTTGTCGAGGCAACTCGCCGAGCGCTTGCGGATATTGATCGCCATCTCGTCGAGATGAACCGGCGTGAACATCGGCGCCACGGTCTTGCGCTGCGGCGCATGGCGCGGCTCGTCCATCGTGATGAACAACTCAAAACGGGTATCGACTGGATTGCGGATGTTGATGCCGCCCATCGCCGCGGCCGAAGAGAACACGCCATGAGTGGTATCAACAGTCATGATGTCGTTGTACTTGGTGACCGACCAGTACGGGCCGAACATGCTGTCCTTGCAATAGTGGACCGGGTCCTCCTTGCGAAGCCGTTCGAAGTAGGGCCAGAACTCGTAGTTCTGGAACAGGGCGGGGTTGCCGACGTCGAACTGATCGAGCGGTATCGAGTACGCGCGCTCGCGTGCCGCGTCGATCTGCTTGGTCGTGCCGTGCATGAGGAAGACTCCGGTCGGGGATTGGTGATGGACGCTTTGTGCCGCAGGTTAGCATCATTGGCTGGCGCCGGACCACACCTTCAAGGTGCGCTGTTCGGGCACGTTGCCGAATTTCGTGCGGCCTTCCAGCCCACCCAGCAGCGTTAGCCGCTTGGTTCAAGCTGCGCGACACCCGGCGGCATCCGGATCGAGGCCGAAGGCTTAGCCCTGCGCATCCACTTCGACGGCGTGCTGCATGCGTTCGCCGGCGATTGAGCCTCGCCGCACCTGTGAAAAAGCTCCAGCCGACGCTGTATTGCTGTTCGGCCATTGATCTGCGTCCCGGCGGAGCCGTAGGCTCAATGCCTTCGATGCGGAGGAAGAACAATGCCGATAACAAAAACATGGCTGGCTGGTCTCGCGATTGTTGCCGTCGTCGCAATGTGTTTTGCGACCGACGTCCCGGCGGCAAGCGATTGGCCGACGCGGCCCATCCACATCATCGTACCTTACGCCGCGGGCGGACCGACCGACCTCACGATCCGCACGCTGGCGCCTGTCGTCTCGAGCCAACTCGGGCAGCCTGTCATCGTCGAGAACAAGCTCGGCGGCGCGACCATGACCGCAACGCAAGCTGTCGTCGCAGCTGATCCCGATGGCTATACGATTGGAGCCGCGGCCGCGCCGCTCGCCCTCAACACTGCGCTCGGCGTGGCGACGCCCTACGATCCGATCAAGGACCTGCAGCACGTCATCAAGCTGGTCGACGTGCCGGCCTGCGTGCTCGTCAATCCCAAACATCCGGCCAAGACCTTCGCCGAGCTTGTCAGCTGGGCGAAGGCACAGCAGGAGCCGGTGCTGTTTGCAACCGCAGGCGCAGGCAGTATGCCGCACCTGTGGTTCTCCTACGTCGCGAGCAAGCTCGGTTTCCGGGTCAAGCACGTCGGCTACCGGGGCTCGGCGCCGGCGCTGCTCGATCTCATTGCCGGCAGCGTCAACCTGATGGTCGACGCCTACAACCCAAGCTGCCAGCGCCAGGCTACTGGCGAAGTGCGGGTGCTGGGCTATGCTTGGGACAAGCGTCTTGCGGTGCAGCCGGATATTCCGACGCTGAAGGAGCAGGGTTTTGATCTTCCGTCGGCAGGAGCCACGTTTGGCATCATCGCACCGAAGGCAACGCCGGACGAGATCATTGCGAAGCTCAACACGGCGTTCAATAAGGCGCTGAACGATCCGGCCGCGCGCGCGGTGCTCGAGAAGAACAGCTTGTTGCCCTCAGGCGGCACAGCGGCCGACTACAAGGCGTTCGTCGCGGACCAGATCCAGCGATGGACCAAGGTCGCCAAGGACAACCACATCGAGGCAGAGCAGTAGGGAGCAGGCGCTACTGCGCCGGCGCAGGCGAGGGGATCACGGTGCCGGCAAGTATCTGTGCGCGGATGCGGCGGCGGACGACCAGGCGAAACACGACATACTGGATCGCGAACGCCGCGAGCTTGGCGCCGAGCAGCACGACCGTGACGTAGAACGTCCACAGCCTCATGTTGCTTGATAGCGCGGTCACGACCGTGCCGGCGCCGAGCACGAACATCAGGGCCGCCCAGCAGTAGCCTGCGCCGAGGATCAGGTCGGGCGCGGTTTGGCGCACGATCCCGGGCATGTAGCGCTCCATCCAGTTGCGGCGGAGCATGATCGAGCCGATCGCGAAATGCGCGATCGACGGCTTCACCAGCACGAAGCGCGGATCATTGGTGAGCAGCGTCGCGCTGCCGAGCACGACGACGAGCGCGACGCTCGCCAGCGTCATCAGGTCGAGGTGCTGGCCGCGAACTCTCGCGATGATGTACTGCCCGATCGCTCCGGCAATCCCGACCCCGGTCGCGATCAGGATGCTGTCGGTCGCGAGATAGACCGCGAGGAACACGATGGTCGAGAAGAAGTCGACGAACAGGCGGCGAAAGACGTCTTTCATGGGATGGTCCTGAGAGAGGGCAGGGCGGTTTTACTCGGTTTATCCTCCCCTGCGTAGCGATAGCGGAGCGGGGGAGGGGGACCGCCCGAAGGGCGGTGGAGGGGGCAAGCGCTTTAAAGTTGAGCCCTCGCTGAGATCTCGCTCGTGGCGCCCCCACCACTATGCGGAGCCTGTCATCGGGCCGGCCACTTCGGGCCGGACCCGTTGGCATGGTCCCCCTCCCCCGCACGCGGGGAAGGAAAGAGGGAGTGCGTGGCGAGCGACGATCACCCCGCATTGACCCAGTTGCCATGGAAACCGGCGGGCACGCGATGGTCGAGCTTGACCAGCGCGACCGGGCCGGACTCGATGTTGGTTGCGTTGAATACCGCAAGGTCGCTGCGGTTTTCGCCCGCGCGATAGACCGTGGCGAGCAGCCAGCCGTCGCCTTCGCTCGCATCCTTGTCGCGCTCGACAAACACCGGCTCGGACACCTGGTCGCCGGACGCGAACTGGAACCGCACCGTCTTGTTCCTGGCGAGATCGACATGGCTGATGCCGCCGAAGCCGATTCCCGGACCTGTCAGGCGAGCGGCCGACGCAAACCAGCCATGGCGGGTGGCGAAGCCGGCGTGACGGTCGTCGACGCGCGGGAATTCGCCGGCGACGTCGTCGAGATAGCGGCGCGTGAAGCGGTCGGTGTTGCCGGCGAGATCGAAGGTCCAGCGGCACAGTCGGGCCCGGCTCTTCTCCGGATCGGTGCGCGAGCCGTCGGGATGCGGAAACAGCGGCGGCTCCTCGAATTGCATGACGTCGGCGATGATTTTGTCACCTTCCTCCCATGCATTCATGACATGGAAGACGTAGCAGGCCTCGCCGCGGAACCAGACGATGTCGCCAGCCGAGCCGCCGCGCTTCATCACGCCCACGTAAGACCCCTTGTCCGGTTCCCAGGCGTAGGGCGGCTTGCCGCTCATCGCGCGCTGCAGGCTGCCGGTCAGCGGCAGGATCGGGAACAGCACATGTTTCTCGGTGACGACGAAGTCGTGCACCATGCTGGCGAACGGCGCCTCGAAGCGCTGGAATGAACTGACGCGGCCTTCGCGGTCGAGCACACCGTAGGAGACCATCGGCGAGAACGGGCCTGCAGCGTTGTAGCCGAAGAACAGCATCTCGCCGGTCACCGGATCGATCTTCGGATGCGCGGTGAAGGGGCCGGCGATGCTGCCGCCAAAGTCGCGGCTGCCGAGCGTCGCGAGCGACTTTGGCTCGATCTCGGTCGGCAGGTGGCCTTCTTCCAGCGCGAACAGCTTTCCGGCGTGATGAACGATGTTGGTGTTGGCGACGCCGCCATTGACCGGCGTGCCTGATGGCGCGTTGGGCAGGGTCTGGCCAAAGCCGCCATAGAGCGCGCGTCCCGCATCGTGCTCGGCCATGAACTTTGGCGTGCGAACCCAGCGGTTGCGGTAGCTCGCCTTGCCGTCCTCGAGATGGAAGGCGTGCAGCATGCCGTCGCCGACGAACCAGTGCGCCGATGGTGAAGGGAATTGCGGGTTCGGCCCATTGCGATAAAGCGTGCCGTTCAGGTCGCGCGGCAGCTCGCCTTCGATCGTGAGGTTGGGCGCATCCGCTTCGAACGAAATCGGAGCGATGTTGTCGCGCTGGGGCAGGCCGACGGCCTCGGGCTTGGTCATGATCTCCTCCTCAAGAATTTCAAAATCGGATCGTCGCGGTCTCGCTGAAGCTGCGGTGCGGGTACCATTTGGTGAACTGCACCGCGCCCGAGCGCAGAACGAAGGTCAGCGCGAGCCCCGCCCACAGCGGCAGCCAGGGCAGGTAGATCGCGAGAATGTCGATCGCCATCATCGCCGCCATGGCAGCGGCCCACACCGAGGTCAGGACGTAGTTGACCTGGACGAAGCTCGGCTCGCGCTGGGTCGCCTCGTCGGTGGTTTCGCGGGCATATTGCAGCGTGAACGGGCGGCGCAGCGCCATCGAGATCACCGCCACGGCGAAGATGCCGAGGTCGAGGGCAAGGCGGATCTCAAGCCCGCTCCATTCGGTCTGGGCGAGGGCAAAATAGGTCGCGAGGCCTGCGAACATCACGGTCGAGGCGAGCCCGACTGCCTTCGGCGTGCGGCCGCGCAGCTGGTCGGCGAGGTTGATGGCAAGGCTGACGAGGGCTGCGACCGCGACGCTCGTCGTCAGCGAGGCGACATAGGCCGTCGCCGTGAAGGCCATGTAGGGGCTCAGGATCAGGAAGAACAGCATTGGCGGATGCTCGATCTTTACAGTGGAAAGATGCTTATGTCGGTTTTCTGCAGCGGTCAAGCGAAATCTTGACAGTGTAAAAATGCCGCAGGATAAGAGGCTCATGAAACCGCACCGAAAACCCCCGCAAAAGCCAGCAAAAGCGCCGGCAAGACAGAGTGTTGCGCGTCAGCAGTCCTACCATCACGGCGATTTGCACGATGCCCTGCTGAAAGCCGCAGAAACCGTGATCGAGCGTGACGGCGTGCAGGGCCTGACGTTGCGCGCCGCCGCGCGCGAGGCGGGCGTGTCGCATGCAGCTCCAACCCATCACTTCGGCGACTTGGCCGGCTTGCTCAGCGAGCTAGCCGCAGTGGGCTTTCGCAGGTTCGGTGCAGCGCTGCGTGAAGCGGCCGCACAGCAGGATGAGGCGCATGCGCGGCTCGATGCCATGGGCATGGCCTATGTGACGTTCGCGCGAAAATATCCGGGGCTGTTCATGCTGATGTTCCGCTCGGAGCGGCTCGATTTCGATCGACCGGCGCTGCGCGATGCGACGATCGAATCGAATGCCGCGCTCGCGGCCGGCGTCGGCGCGCAGCTTGGCGAAGCGGTGACGCCGGGCCGGCTCACCCTTGCGCAGGCCGCCGAGATGGTCCGCGCCTGGTCGATCGTGCACGGCTTTGCCGTGCTGCTGCTCGATCACCGCCTCGACGGTTTTCTCGGTCTTGCGCCCAATGCCGATCCGGATGGATTACTGAAAGTGGTGCTGCGCGGCCCGCCGCGCAGATAGATTCGGCGGATCGAGTTTATTGCGCGAGTTCGGTGGCGCGGCCGGGCGTGCCCTCGATCCTGACCTTGTCTTTTGCGCAATCGAAGTTGCGCGCGCTTTCGGCGGCCTTGCGCGCCAGCTCGGTGGCGTTGGCATTGGCCGCGACGTCGACATAGGCCATGTGACAAACCGGTTTAGGCGGCAGCCGGGTGACCACCAGCATCTGCTTGTCACGCGGGCGGCCGTCCTTGTCCGGATCGTTGTTATCGGCGAGCGACCAGCGCTGGATGATCGCAAACGGCCGGCTGCCGGTCCGGCGTGACCGCCACTCGACCGTGGTGGCGGCCGAACTGAACGGACCGAACCATTTTTTTGCCGCA
Source organism: uncultured Alphaproteobacteria bacterium (assembly GCA_963763485.1). Lineage (GTDB taxonomy): Bacteria > Pseudomonadota > Alphaproteobacteria > Rhizobiales > Xanthobacteraceae > CAWCKS01. The sequence continues at coordinate 246,216 of CAVXOW010000009.1, forward strand.
GGCTCCTTGTCAGCGAACGCACGGTTGCGGCCGACCGACACGGTCTCGCGCAAATCGTGTTCCGAGACCACGACGACAAAGCCGTGGTTGCCCGGACAGACCCGCGTCCCGCCGTCCTCCGGCGCAGCCTTCCGGCGCGGCCGTTCGGAACGGCAGTCCTGTTCGGCGGTTGACGTATAAGTCGAGACGGCATCACTCACGCTCTGCGCCCGCGCGGGCGCAACCGCAGCGAGGCTTGCGATGAGGGAAATGAGGATAAGAAGCGTCGACCCCTTTGGCCGCTCTGTGAAAGTCAATGCTGCCACGTTGAAGTCCCCAGCCCGAGTACGACCATGCTATGACATCAGCGAATTGTCATCCCCCTCGCAAGTCGGGCCTGCCCGACTTGCGCATTATGACGCAAGTCGCGCCTGCCCGGGTTTGCGCATTGTGATGCAAGTTGGGCCTGCCCGACTTGCGTATTGTACTGCGAAACTCGGGGCGAGCCCGCGTTTCAATGGGGATTGGCACGATGCTCGCATGGAACATGCGGTGACTTTTCCATCGGAATCGTTCAAACAGGGCGCCCTCGCGTCGTAAAATCCCCTCGTACAGTTCGTCATGGCAGTTGTTTCCAAGCGCAAGCCTTATCGTGTCGGTCGCTCGCGAACCGGCCTCGGCCTCTTCGCCACAGAAGAAATCGAAAAGGGCACCCGGATCGTCGAATATTTCGGCCCGCTGCTCGATTGCTCGAAGCCGAAGCATGATGCGATCGAGAACAAGTACCTGTTCGAGCTGAACGGCCGCTGGACCATCGACGGCTCGGTCCGCCGCAACATCGCGCGCTACGCCAATCACGCCTGCCGGCCTAACGCAGAGTCCGACGTCCATCCGCGCCTGAAGAAGGTCTACATCCGCGCCATCAAGAAGATCCGGCCCGGCGACGAGATCACCTACGACTACGGCACCGATTACTTCAAGGAGTACCTGAAGCCGATCGGTTGCCTGTGTGTGGCCTGCGAGACCAAGCGCAAGGCGGCGCGGGCGGAAAAGCGAGCGAAGAAGAAGCGCGCGCTGGCACGGCGGCAGAGGCGGGCGCTGAACGGCCATGGTACGAACGGAATTGGCGCGAACGGCCGTGCTGCGGCCGATGGCCATGCGGCTGGTGAAAAGCGATCACGCCGCACAGGAAGCGCGGCGCGACACTGATCGATGACAGTCTTCACTCTCAAGCTGCGGCGATGACCGATCCGCTCCGGCGGGTGCCGATATATTGCAATTCGGCCACCACGCCGACCGCAATGGCCTGAGCAGCGATGAAAATCTCGCCGAACAGGTTCGGCGATAGCCAGCTGCCGAGCAGCAATGCGAGGCTCGCGAGCGTCCACACCGCGTTGCCCGTGATCACCAGCCAGGCCAGTGCTACGGGCAATCTTGTGCGCGAGCCCAGATAGCCGACGAACAGCGCATACGGGATCAGCAACAATCCGGTCTCGCGCAGCAACGCTTCCGGCAGCGCGAGCAGGGTCGCGAGCGGCGCTGCGGCGATCACCAGCGGCAGGGCCATCGCACCGCTGGTGAAGCCGTCGGCGAGCAGCGCGCGACGCAGAAGGGTTGAGGAATTCATCATGAGGGTCTCCTGGGCTCGGGTTTGCAGCGTCGACCATGGCCGCTTTGCCGCGTGAAATCGATTACGTCCGAGGTCATCATCACCAGCCGAGCAGGCCGTGCAGCAACTGCCGCTCGAACAAATCGATCTGCGCGTAGACGTAGCGGCCGGCGTCGTGCACCAGCGCTTCCGGCACCTGCAGCTGGCGGGCGAGAATCCGCGCCAGCAGTTTGCCGGCCCATGCCGCGCAGAGTGTCGTGATCGACGACGCGGCGATGGTTCGGATCAGGGCAGAGAGAAGGGGCAACATCGGTTCGCTCCGGATCGGTTTCGTTACCCACAATGTCGCGGCAACGCTGAGCGAAATCGATTACGTGCGAAGTAAGTATCCGTCGCCGGCCATTACCTGCGAGGTAATGGAAGCCCGTCGGTCCACATGTTAGCGTCGCCGCCATGATGCAGATCCAGACCCAGCATGTCGGCGAGCACCTGCGACAGTGGCGGCAGCGTCGGCGCCTCAGCCAACTCGACCTTGCCAACGACACGGAGATTTCCGCTCGCCATTTGAGCTTCATGGAAACCGGGCGCGCTGGGCCGTCGCGCGAGATGCTGCTGCGACTGGCGGAGCGGCTCGACGTGCCGTTGCGGGAGCGCAACGTCATGCTGGTCGCGGCCGGCTTTGCGCCGGCCTTCGTGCAGCGCGACCTCGATGATCCAGCGCTCGCCTCGGCGCGGCAGGCGATCGAGACCATCATGAAGGCGCACGAACCATATCCCGCGTTGGCCGTCGACCGGCACTGGAACCTGGTGTTCGCCAACCGCATGATCGCACCGCTGATGGAAGGCGTCGCCTCGTCGTTGCAGCAAGGCCAGGTCAACGTGCTGCGCATCGCCCTGCACCCTGATGGCCTCGCGCTGCGCACCGTCAACCTGATCGAGTGGCGGGCCCATCTGCTGGAGCGGTTGCACCGGCAATGCGAAGCGACGGCTGACGCACAGCTGATCGCCCTGCACGACGAATTGAAGCGCTATCCGGTGCCGGCGCGTTCCGCACCCCCGCCGAAAATAGCCGACTCGGTCGTCGTGCCGTTCCAGCTCCGGCTCGGGAGTGACGTGTTGAGCTTCATCTCGACCACCATGGTGTTCGGCACACCGGTCGACATCACGCTGTCGGAACTCGCGCTGGAGACGTTTTTTCCAGCCGATGCAAGGACCGCCGACAGGCTGCGAGAGATGGCCCGCAACTTGAGTTAGAGCTTGTCGCAGCGGGTCGCCCGGCCTACCTATAGAGCCTCAGCTGATGGAGGCACTGATGACCGCGCCGTTGCAACTTCGCCTGGATGTGGTGTCCGATGTGGTCTGCCCCTGGTGCTACATCGGCAAGCGGCGGCTCGAAGGCGCGATTGCGCTCGCGAAGGACGACGTCGAGGTGGTCGTACAGTGGCGGCCGTTCTTTCTCAATCCATGGATCCCGCGCGAAGGCGTCGACCGCAACACCTATCTCGAGACCAAGTTCGGCTCGGCGGACCGCTACAAGGGCATGGCCTCGAACGTCGCGGCCGCCGCCGCCGAGGAAGGCCTCGAATATAATTCGAGCCGCATCAACCGCCAGCCCAACACCATCGACTGCCATCGCCTGATCTACTGGGCGGAAGCAACCGGGCAATCCGGGGCCATGAAGCAGCGTCTGATGGATCTCTACTTCAAGGACGGCGCCGACCTGACCAATCCCGAAGTTCTGGTGGCTGCGGCGGCCGATTGCGGGCTGCCGGCCGACGAGGTTCGCCGCCGTCTTGCCGTTGATCTCGACGTCGAGCTGATCTCGCAGGAAGCGCAGAGCGCGGCCGACGCCGGCATCAGCGGGGTTCCGACCTTCCTGCTCGCCGGCCGCTATGCACTGTCGGGCGCCTATCCGTCCGAGCAGCTCGCGAAGGCGATCCGCCACGTCGCGTCATTGCCGCCGGAAGAAGCGTCGCAATCGGCGGCGGAGTGATCAGGCGATCCGCGCTTTAATGCGACGGATGGCGTGCAACACGGCCCGCGCCACGCTGTCGAGCCGACGCCGCGCGCGCAACGCCGTCAGGATCACCGGAAACATCGGATCATCAGCCTTCAGCGGGATCAGGAGATCGCCGATCGCAAACCGCCCGCGCCAGATCGGATTGATCATCGGGCTGTCCCCTGGCGCGGTCGAATCGACAAACTTAACCGACGGGTCGGCGCAGAAATAACGGGTGAGCTCGATCGCGAGCTGAACGCCCGGCGAGAGCCTTGCGAAGCGCTCGTCGACCCCGAGCTTGAACCAGAACGCGCGATCATCGTGCTTCAGGATGATGCCGGCAGCGATTGGCGTTAGGCCAGCGGCAAGCACTGCGATCTCGCATTGACTACGCGCGGCGAGTTCAACCGTGGCGCGGCGAATGAAAGCAGCGTCGCCGTCGTGCTGCACGAGTGCGGTGCCACGCTTGCCTTTCCAGCCGCCGGCCTCCAGCGTGAGAAACGTCTCGACCGCGCTAGCGACGTCCCCGGCTGTCCGCGCGACGGTGAAACCGAGCGCGCCCGTGTCGCTGAGGCGATGGCGTTGCCGGCGCAACTCCTTGAGCTTCTTTGCTCCGAGCGCGTCGCGGAGCAGCAAGTCGGCGTCCGTTGTCGCTTCGAGGCAGGCACGGGCGTAGCTGTGCAACACGACCGGCACGAGGCCGTCGCGGGCGAGCGTGCCACGGATCGCGCCGACCGCGGCACCTTCGAGCGGCACGTCGCGCAAGACGATGGCGCGTGCGCCTTTGGCGATCGCATCGTCGAGCAGCGTCCGCGCGGCGCCTGCCGCATCGTCGCGCGCAAGCAGCGGTGTGTGCAGCGTGCCGTAGGATTCGGCGGAGACCAGGATCGGCAGCGGCAGACGATAGGCGCGCCAGGCGGAGACGATGGGCAGCAGCGCGGCAAGGCGGCGCGACGGCGCAAATCCACACAGCGCATCGACGTGGCTGCGGCCCCGCGCGCCGGCGTCGACTGCGAGCGCCCAGGGTGAGAGATAGTAGCCGTTGGGTTCGATGGCGCGCGAGGTGAGATCATCCCAGGCCGATGGCGCGACTTCGCTGAGCGCGGTCGCCGCTGTTGCGGCGCCGGATCCGGTCAGGGCGCGCTGATGGCGCGCCATATCGGCAATCTCGACCATGCTCTCGTCACGTCAGGCTGGCACAAAATGGCTTGCGCCAAAATCTCTGAAGCACCGTTTGCGATGTCTAGGCGAGAGATGGAAGCAGATCTTCTAAAGCACCGCTTAAATTCGACCGATTGCGTTAACGCTGCGCTAACCATCGCGCGCTTGGCCAATAGTGAATTTGCACAAAACCGAGCCAGTAACTCTTTCCTTGCATTTGAGTGTCATGGTTTTGGCACGTTAGTGCCAATTTCGCCCGCAGTGATTTAGAAAACCAACCTGGACTGCCGCTTCCCATGAACGATGTCCGCGCACGTCTGCAGATGACTGACGCCGAGGTCGTCGCGCATTTTGCGCGATTCGGTTATCGGGTTTCGATTGCCCAGATCGCCTTCAGCAGCGAGCCGGTCGAAGATTTTCGCGAGTTGCGCGCCAAGAGATGGTTTCGCGCCGGAGCGATCCGGATCAACGAGCCCGGATTGCTGGTGATCGAGGAAGCGCAGCCGCGCCCGGGCCAACGCACCCGCGACATCGTGATCGTCAGTCTCGGCGCCACGCGCTGCATCATGGGCGTCGAGATCAAGCCCGGCGCCCCGCCGCTGCGCGGCGGCGACACCGTGCATCCTTACTCCCGCACCATGGAATGGAGCAAGGAAGAGGCGAAGGCGAAGCCGGTCGGCAAGCCCGCGGTCAAGACCGCCGCGCGCGTCTGACGCGGCCGCGGTCACAAGCCTCTTACTTCTTCGCCGCAGCCGGAGTGGCGTTTGCGTCTGCCGACAGCGCCTGCTGTTGGCGCGCCAGCTCGGCCTTGAACTCCTTCTCGGCGGCGTCGAGATAGGCGTGGAATTCGCCGGCCTTGATGAACGGGTTCAGCCAGCCGTCGTGGATCAAGGCGCGCTTGTCGTTCATCTTGAACATGTCGGGGTAGGGCGCGACGAACACGTCGGCGATGATGCCGCGCGCGGTGGCATACGTCTTCTGATAGTCGTCGACGATATCAGGCCGCGCCGAGGCGCCGACCAGCCTGTTGTCGCCGACGAAGGAGCCGCAATAGAAGATCACCGTGTGGTTCCACTTCTGCTCGCGCACCGGCACCGTCCAGCTGGTACAGCCGGGTGTCGGTCCGGGCGTAAGGCGCGCGACGAACAGCACGCCGCCCTTGGTGACTCTGGCATCGACCAGGTTGAGCTTGTCGCCGTCGCCGACGACGCGGTCGACCTTGACCGCCTCGACACCAAGCGCTGCGAGTCCACCCTCGAGCAGCGGCTTGTCGGCCGCGCTGGCGACGATCTGGGCGCCGGTGTCCTTCTTGAATTTGGCCAGACCGCCGGCGCGGTCGGGCGCGGCGCGGCTGGTCAGCAGATATTTGATGTCGGCGAGCTGGAAGCCGAGCTTGGTGATATTGGCCTCTACCAGCGGCACAGTGTCGGCAAGGCCTGCATCGACGAGCACGCTGCCTTGCTCCGACGTCACGAGGTATGACGCCGAGCCTTCGGTGCCGACATAGTAGACGTTGCCGATGATCTTGAATGGCTCGGTCGGCTTGGTCATCACCTCCGGCGCCGGCGCTTGCCCAAAGCAGGGTGCGCTCGCGAGCGCGAGCACGGCGATAACGATGCCGGCGATCGGTCTCATGCAGTCTCCTGTGAACTCAGGCTTAAGTCTTGCGGCGCACACGATCATACTCTGCTGCGCACCAGCGCAACAGATCACGTCGAGATCACACTGCGGCGAGGTGACGCTTGCCTGGCGGCTTACTTGACCGGTTGCCTGGGCTTGGCGCGGTCGGTCTTGGCGCTGTCGCTGCGCACGCCGCCCCACGGGTCGTATTTTTCCTTCGAGTTCGGAATCTTCTGCAGCGCGTCCTGGTAGGCCTTTTCGTCGACCTTGGGCTTCACGTCTTCCTTCTTGTAGTCGTTGGCGCCTCTGTGGCCGCGGCCGCCCTTCATTTCGCCGGGCGCGCCCTGAGCCATGCCTTGGGCATGCGCCGCACACGCAAACGTCACCAGCAAGGCCGCCGCCAAAATCCGCTTCATCGGTCACTCCAACTCACACGAAATCACTGCTTAAAGCATGATCCGGTTTTCCCTCGCGACAAAACGCGAAGCGTTTGCGCGGAGATCATGCTCAATCAAAGGCTAAAGCGCGCCGGCGATTCAAGATAGTACCATCGCGCTTGACGATTTTATCCGAAAGCAAGACATCGCCAAGAATCGCAAAGACATCGCAAAAGGTTATTTGGTGTGCGGAGCGGCGCTCGAGCCAGCCGACGCGGCGGGCTCGCCTACGATGTGCCGTGCAGGCCGAATTCCCTGATGGCGTCATCGAGGATCCTGGCGGCCTCGGTGCGCTCGACATTGGTGTATTGCCAGGTGCCGAACTTGCCGTCGTCGTCGAGCGCCCGCAGGAAATAGCGCGTGCCGTTCTCGGCGTTGCCGGCCTTTCGGCTCACGCGGGCCACGCCGAAGATGTCGGCGTAGACCCATGCCGGATCTTTCGGCCAGGGCTTCCACTCGAGCGTATCGAAGACGTCAGGCATGCCAGCTCCGGCGAGAGGGCGTGACCAATTCACCCATACGCATCTGTGGATAACTTATAGCCGATTCTTGCACGCCGCGGACACCCGACAAAGGGCGATGCTGCCGTCGAATGGCTCGGGCGACTCGAGCGAAGCGGTCAGCCTGGCACGCAATCGGAGAACCGCAGCCTGGGTCAGGCGGGGTCCGGCCCCCGGTTCCCGATGCCGTAATGCGAGCGCAACGCCGGATCGGCGAAGTCTCCATCAGTTGTTTCCGTCGTCGCGATTGGTCGCGCCACCGGGCGGATCAATCGCTGGGCTGATCTCATCGGTTCCATCGGCCGATCGGTGCTCGAAATCGTCGGCCATGAAGCTCAGCCGATCGGCGATAGTCGGGTTCCTTGTGACGCGGACCATCTTGCGGAGCGTCTTTGCTTGCCGCTTGAAATAGTCTTTGGCGATCATGCGCTTCCCAAACGCTTGGCTGACCCCAGCTATCGGCAATGAGTCACGAGGCAAGAGATCGTTCCGATGGAACTGTGTAAAAGTAGACCAATGTGGACGCGGCGCCACAGGTCATGGCCGCCGCAAAAAGGCCGTCTCGGCGAGACGGCCTTTAAATTCACAATCCACCACGATGATCAGTGGAGATAGTTCCGTTTGCAGGCCTCGATGTTCTTGTCGCGGCCGGGATAGTCGGCGCCGAACGCACCCACATATTTGAGGCAGTCCATGTATTTCTTGTTGCCCATCCAGCCGTAGTCCGGGCCGAACGGGCCTGCGGCGGCGGGCGAATAGGAGCCGGCCAGCGTGGCGATCGCGACCATGGCGGCGAAGGCGAAGAGAGCAAGGCGAGAGCGTTTCATTGTCGTGTCCCGTGGGTGTTGAGAGGCTGCACCATGCAGCGCGCGAGCGGGACCATGCCGAAGTCGCTTGAAGTCATCTGTGCAGGCCGTCACACAACGGAGCATCGCCCTGCAGGGCGCGTGCTTCGACTTGTCCGAGGGGGGCCAGCCGGCAAATCAACAGGCCACGACTGAACGTCCTACTGGTCAGACAGCGCTCTCGCGATCCGAACCAGGCCCGCGTCGATATGGGTAATCTGGTTTTGCAGGCTCTCGATGACGAGGTGCGAATCCAGGGCACCGATCACCGTTCCGCATCCCGCACACTGCAACACGGGAACTGTGCGCTGCTCGCCAAGCGGCGTGACGAGGCCACGCTCAAAGGTGTGTCCGGAACATTTCGCACAGGTTGAGACGGCCATTTGCAAGTTCTCTGCACCAGCTGGCGCAAGGATATCAAAACAGGCGCGCCGCTCAAATCAAAAAGGGACCAGCGACGAAGTGATCGAGCTGCTTCGCACGGGACGTCCGATGAAAGAGGCCGCCGCTGAGGCAGTTTCCGACCTCTATCGCCGCTTGCCAAGCGCATAGAGCGCGAGCGGCCCCAGCGGCAGCGGTCCGGTGATCACGGTGATCCACACCCAGGCTTTGACCGAGCGCCCTCGGGCGCGGGCCATGTCCTCGGACATCGCCATCAAGGCGATAGTAACAAGCGCCATCACCACCCAGATCGCCATGCGGCACGTGCTCCCTCTTGCGGCGGCAAGAATAGTAGGCGGGGTTCATCGCTCGAATCACAAGAGCCGGAGCGCTGTGTGAAAGAGGCTGCCGATCGAGGCGGCCTCGGCCACAGTCCGCAACTCAAGAACAGCGCTGATTCCGCTGGCAGCTCGACTGACACCATGAAACGTTATGAGTGTCTGCCAGGGCGGCTCTCCGACTGCAGTACGAGAAGCAACTATACGCGTCGCATTTCTCGTTTTGGCTCTGTTTTTTGACTGGTTGCGCGATGGCGGTCGAGGCAATCACCAGCGCAAGCAGGGCGACACCGAAAGTCTTGAACACCGCAAATCTCTCCTGAGTTGGAAGCGTTGAACGAACTACAATGTCTTGGCGATTTGGACCTAGGACACTTTAGGGTTCAAATCAGGGCGCGGGGGTCGGCTTGGGATGGCGAAGGTAAAGAGGCCGCCGATTGAGGCTCCCTGTAATTCGTCAACCGAGGCTGCGGACTGCCGTGATGAGGAGCGCCGCAGCGACACCAAGCGCGAGAGCAGGGATCAGGCCCTTTAGCAGGCCTCGCGGACTGACAGTGAAACCGGACAAATATCGCCAGGCCGGCCACCACAGCGGCAATGTGGGTAAAGGTCGAGGTCATCTCTCTTACCCCTTGTACCTTTTGGGCTTTTGCGCTCTTCAGTCGAACGGGCGGCCCATTCTAGGTCAGATTTGGCCGCTGCAAAAGCATCCACTGAATGAAAGAGGCCGCCAACTGAGGCGGCCTCTTTCATTCACCTAAGCGTGGGGGACACTCAGGTTACGCACGGAAAGTTTCCTGTGTGCGAAGTGTCTTCGCCAGCGCCATCAAATCCTCAGCCTGCATCGCATTGTAGGTTCGCGTTGCTGGCTCGCCCGCAAGCTTGGCGAGGAGTGCGGCCTCTGCCGCCTGCGTCTCAAGGAGCTCGATACGTTGTTCGACGTCGGTCATGATGCGGCCCTCTCTGTTGCCGCAATCGTTAACACTGCTTAACGGCTGGTCTGAGCGGAATTGCTCACAATTGGTCTTTAGCGCCGTCCTCACTTTTCGCGGGATCAGCAGCGGGTGTCGGTTCCGTATCATGGTCAGCGCAGGGAAAACTGCGGCGAGACGACAATGGTTTCGATCGTTATGAAACTCGCCCTGCTGGCAGGCTGAGGCGGCGCGGCGTCATCGGGATCGCGACGATATTCCCGAATGAAAGAGGCCGCCAGCCGAGGCGGTCTTATTCATCGTGGATCACGGTCCACGTTTGCCGCTGGCAACTCGCGCACTCGAACATGACGTAGCGCTTGTTGTGCTTCGGATCGAGCATGCGGGTCTGATAGACCCGTGTTTCGTGGCATCGCTCGCAAGGCGGCGGGTTGGTCTGAGGGGCCCTCATGTCGGCGGCTCCTGCGGATGCATACCGATATCGGCCAGCTTCGACCATTCTGCCGCCATCTCGCGTTGAATAGAGCGGGCATCCTGATCTTTCGCCAGCGCCACCATCGTCAAGCAATGGTCGGCGTAACGCACATACTGCTTGTGCTTGGTATTCTTCGGAACGGCCATGGGGCACCCCGCGACATGGTACACGCCGGAAATCTGACGCTCATCTGCCAGGTCAGTCTGAGCAAAAGGGATCAGCCCCCAAAATTAAAGGGGCCGCGAATCATCAGCGAGGATGGAAGGGGGCCGGCACCCGAAAAAACGATGCTGTCCTGATGAGGATGGATCGATTCATCGTTGAGACTGTTGTCTCGATATGGCGCGTAGGGTGCCCCCACCTTTGCGCTTAGGCCTCGGCCAATATCTTCTGCCAGGAAGAAAGGGTCGGGGCCGAATACTTTCACGGCAGATGTGAGAGTGAAAGAGGCCGCCAACCGAGGCGGCCTAGTCCCTCTGACCGAGCGCTTTGCCCGTTGCTCTATTGATTAGATGAGTTATCCCGCAAGCGCCGCACTGGACCGAATCAAAGCGGTGCTGATCTTCAGCGGTCGGTTCGTGGGCAAGGAAATGCTGCACAAGTTTGCCGGTTGTCGGGCAGCGGAAGATGACGGGCCTCATTCAATGAAAGCTATCGGCCAGGCGGTCCAGCAGTCTTGATCAAACGCAAATGGGCCAGCACCCGGAAAACGGTCCTGTCCTGAGAGTTCTGGCTCAAAATGCGTAGAGGAAAATCGGGACTTATCGCCTAGCTCGTCATGCCCGGCCTTGTGCCGGGCATCCACGTCTTGTCAGCGACTCCCCAAGAAAAACGTGGATGGCCGGGACAAACCCGGCCATGACGAGAAAACGATTTATTTCCAAGAGCTTGGAGAGTCCCGAAATTGCGTGTTGCTTTTTGGTCAGGCTCTGAGGACAAGCGACAAATCAAATTAGGACGGACCGATTCAGCATTGAGCCCGTTGACTCGATAGGGCGCATCAGGCGGTCCCTGTGCGCGCTTAGGTCCCGGTCCAGATTATCACGGTATGATAGCTCCTTGCCCCAAGGATGGATCGGGGCCGCTCCTGCGGCAGATCTGAAATTAGGACCGGAGCCGGGACACCTCTTTCGCTTCTTTCTGCGCCCGTGAACTTACAGGCCGAACGACCGCAATATCTGCGCGGTCACGACCATCGCGGCGTCGGTGTACTTGCCGAAGAACAAATAGTTGTCCATCGCGCGAATTAGCGCGCCAGCAAGTCCGATGCTCAGCACAAGTTTGCCCATGGCGGACTTGTGGCACACCTTTGCTAATTGACAGTTTATCGATGTTAAATGGGCGGGTTCCCAAAGGGGACATCCTCTAAATAAAAAGGGACCATTAACTATTCTGGAGGCCGGAAAGGCTGGGAACCAGCGCGGTGCTGGTGGAAATAGCACTTCTGGTAAAGCGGAATGAGTTGAAATTGAATCGGCGGCCCCGGTGGGAGGCCGCTCGCGTTCTCCGAGGGCCGGGGCTCGCTGTAACGAGCGAACAACTGGGTTTGCTGCGTTCCTTGGCCGATCGTTTGCGATTGGGCCGCTCCCAAATTCAAACTAGGCCACGGTCGAAACCGGCCAGCACCAACTTCTCCGATGGCTTCACCATATGGCCACGTCGGTCGCATCACACCTGCTGCAGCGATATCTGATCTCCGTGAGAGCGGTCAGGCGCACGCAGGGAATCATCGCGGCCACCTCCATCGAGTAAGCTTTGCAGCTCTGACAAAGAGGACTGGGGATTTCAGACAGAGATTCGATACCGTCGACGGCAGAGTTCATGACGCATCCCTTCGCTAAGGGCCGACCATGCTCCCGATTCATGATAAGCGCGAGAGATGAGTAAACTATCGAACATATAAAGATCGACCCCTTGTAAGCATCGAACTGGAACAGGGCTGTCAAATACGGACAGCGATGCTTGTCTGCTGACCAAGCTAGGCCGCTCGCTAAATCCGAGCCCGCAATAAGCGTCTGGTCAAAGCAGACGGCCTGATTCGAATTAGGCCACCCCCAAAAATCAAACTAGGCCACTCGGGGAAGTCAGAGCATAGCGCCGGTCGGCGGTTTGATGGCTGGCCATCGTTCAATGAGGTTCGCGCAGGGTCGGCCGCCAATTGAGGCGGCCAGATCGTCTTAGTGGGCAATAACGCAATGCTGCCTGACGCAGATGCGGCGCGTATCGTTACACGCTGCAACGCACGGCCCGCTGAGGCCATCGCACGCAGCCCGACAGCTGTTATTGCTGATGTGGCAATCAGTGCAGCTCTTAACTGAAATACTCATCGAGCTAGGCTGTGAGGACGCCGCGCCCGCGAGCATCAGCGCAAGTGCAATTCCGAGAATGAAGCGCATATCCTTCTCCCTTAGAAAATTGGGACACTGGCAACCATCGAATTGGGACACCGGGGCTTGAATGCGGACAGTACCAATGAACTCGGGGCGCGCGGTTGCTGCGAATCCAGATCGGCGGCGTGCTGGAAATGGCCGAGTCCTCTGACGATCGCTGCACTTACGAGAACAAGACAACCACGAGGTTTGGCGGTCAGCACGAATTGGACTTGATTGTCCCCCGTCGCGACCTGCACCAGCAAGAGGCCGCCAGCTGAGGCGGCCTCTTATTCAGAACTCACCCATCAAGCCAAGCCGCGCCACATTCGCGTTGGCGCCACCGTTTCCGTATGAGGCAGTCACCGCAATTGGGACGCTAAAGTTCAGCCGGTGCGCGATGCTGAGGCCTGCACCGACAGCATTGCTGAAGGTAGCGCCGTTCACGACCCACGACGTTCGTCCGGGCGCAGATGGCATGAATGCGCTTCCCATCGCGACCGCCGCAGCAACACCATGCTCCAATTGGCGAGTTGATTGATCGACCTGCTGGAAGGCCTGGTTGATCCGCCCGTTCACATTCTAGATGTCGGCCGCGCTTGCGAACGAACTAAGTGGGAGCGATGCCGTTGCGTTAATTCCATTGGTTGGTCTGTTAATTGCAACCGTGTCCGTGGGCAGTGGAGTTCCGGTGAACGTCCCATTGCAACAGCCGGTAAATGGGCTTGCCGTATACGAATTGAAGGACTGGGCCTGAGCACCCGCAATGGTCAACATGCTGACAATCAGCAAGAAAACAACGCGCATCTTCGCCTCCCTTTTTGGGTTGTGATTCTAATTCTCACACCAAGAGGGAACGGGTGCTATTTCTATAGCGCAACAACCAGATGAATAGTCGCGAGGGAACCATCGGGAACTTCGCCTCGGTGGCGGGGCGGAAACCAAACTGGGCCGGCGAACCCACCTCGGTCAATTATTGGGGATTGCCCAAATCTCGGAAGATCGCGACCAATACGAAAAACACGTCAAAAAGGTATTCGGCGATCAAATCGAAATGGATGTTTGAAATGAAAGAGGCCGCCAACTGAGGCGGCCTTACTGCGTCAACCGAAGCTCCGGACAGCCGTTATAAGCAAAGCCGCCACGACGCCAAATGCGACGGCGGCGGTCGTGCCTATCAGCAGACTGCGCGGCACACCGGTAAAGCCCATGGCGACGACAATCGCCAAACCAGCTACGACGGTAGCGATGTGAGTAAAGGTCGAGGTCATGAGGCCGCCTCCGGTCTCTAACGCCGCTTGCCAAGCGCATAGAGCGCGAGCGGCCCTAGCGGCAACGGTCCGGTGATTGCGGTGACCCACACCCAGGCTTTGACCGAGCACCCTCGGGCGCGAGCCATCTCCTCGGAGATCGCCATCAACGCGACGGTCACAAGCGCCATCGCCACCCAGATCGCCACTGATCAGTGCTCCCTCTTGCCGCGCCAAGAATAGCAGACAGGGTGGGTTGCCCAAATCACAAGACCACGACCTGATGCGAAAGAGGCCGCCAATCGAGGTGCTGCGAACACAGCTTGGTCAAACGCTGCTTGGTCAAACGCTCAGGATCGCACAGGGATCAGAAACGGGTGAGCAGTACGAAGCCAATATTCGGCGCGTAGTGGAGGTCAGGGAGATTTGCTCGGTTCAATGAAAGAGGCCGCCAACTGTGGCGGCCTTACTTCTGTCGTTTGGTCGGCTTCAAGGCCTCGAACATGTTTGTCGCCTCGCGAAGCAACGCAGCCGCCTTGAGAGCCGCAGTACGTGCCAATCCTTCGGGAAGTTTTTGGGCCGCCATCGACGCGTCCGCAGATCGCCGATTCCAATAGTCAGTCCGGCTTGCCGGGTTCGGTGGTGTTTTGCGCATGAGCTTCACCATGCGCCTTATGCGGCCAAGAGTCCGATTTTGTTTGAAAGAGCAACGGCAATATCCTCGAACTGCTGAAGGCTCTCAAAGCTCGGGAGGGGGATCGGGCGAAGAAGCTTTTTCAGTTTTTGATTGAAATGGGAGCACGCGCTCTCCGGCTGCATATCGGCCGGGTGCTTGAGATGGCCGAGTCGTCGGCTGACAAATACACTTATGAAAACCGGATTTGCAGAGCGGTTCGGCGGCCAGACTGAGCTAGAGCTTGTTGTGCCAACGCCATCCGTGATTCCGGCCGCCGAGGCGGAGGAGAGCGAGTTGTTGAAGGCCGCGCGCGCACTCGCTTGGAAAGACGACAGGAAAGAGGCCGCCAACTGAGGCGGTTTCGACTTCATAAGACCGACAGCAAGACCAGCGCGCCAATCATGAATCCAAGACCCAGGCACACAACGCCTAAGGTCAACCTCGATTTCCGATCCATGTAGCTCCCCAGCCAGCGAATCGAGAGAAGCACTATTTTACCGCAAAGGAAGCTGGAAAGGGACCGGGACCAGCACCAAACTAGGACACGGGCCTCGGAATACGGACGGCACCCAAGAATCGGTGCTGGCCGCAGGCCAGCACCGGAATTTTCAATGCCCTGAGACAGAGAGTCCGTGCACCGATAGCCGCTGCACACAAGAACTCTGTTGAGAACGCGAGCGAAGTCGGGCCGAAGCGAATCGAGGGGCCGCTGCCAGAGATGATCGCATCTTTCGTGCTAAGATTTGAGAGATCATCAAATCCATAATTGGGCGCAAAAATTCAAACTGAGACACTACCGAAAATCGATAGGGGCGAGGACCGACTGCCCTGTGGATCATTGCGCAGCAAGCCATTGAAAACATTCTGATCTCGATAAATGCGCTGCTGTGAATATGCTGCGGAAAACTCGGGTCCAATGCCGACTGATCGCACTACTAAGTGCCTGCGCTGCGACGACGCGAGATGGATTTGCGAGAACCAGCGTCCGGGCGGACGGCGTGTCCATGTGGCGGCGCTGGTGCGCCGTGCGATGACTGCAATCTGGCCGGGCCGCTCGATCAGCCCGAGCTGCCGTCGGGATTCGAGATCGATCGCGAGGAAGAATAAAGCTCGATGGCGCGATCCGAGGCAGGGGGCTGACAAATATGCAGGTGATCACCGTCGCGACGCTGCTGGGGGATGACGAGTTTCGTTATGACATCGTCGGTAAATCCCATCACCAGGACAACATTGCGCGGATCGTCGGCGGCAAGACTGAGGAGGGTTGGCACTTCGCCTGTCGTGCCGTGCTGTTGCCCGACACGCTGAACGAGTACGATCGGAACACGGTGGTTGTGGCGGTCAATGGCGTCGAGGCCGGCTATATTCGTGCCGTCGATTGTCGCGAGTTCGAGCGGGCCCTCTTCGCCATCGGTGCAGACGCCGCAGAATGCGAGGCGCGCATCGTCGGTGGTTGGAAGCGCCCCGGCAACGACGAGGGCGATTTTGGCGTCCGGTTGAATGCAGTGCTGCCGTTTCGGTTCGCGAATCCTCGCCCAGTATCGATCGGAGTTGAGCTGCCGACGCGGCCTCTGAGCCGCAGCAGATCTTGGCCACTGCACACTGGGGAGCTTTTGGCGGCGGCAGCGATTGCACTAATGGTGTTCTGGAGATTGGCCAGCCACCGACGGGATAGTGACCTGATTGTCAACCTGATCAGCGGAGCGACAGCCGGATTTCTCCTGGCTGCAGCGCTCTGGCTGCTCTCACAGCCGGTAACATTGTTCAGCAAGAAGATGCCGCGAACGGCGTTCTACCTCGGCCGGGGTCTATTTTGGCTCGGCGTGGCGCTTGGCGTTTGGTTCGGTGGTACAGCGGGCTATGCGGCGTATCGGGGCGCACCCCCAGACCTTGTTGCGCAGGTTACCGCCGTCGCATTGCTTTACCTGCTGCTCGGATTTTGCGCGCGATTTGGATTGCAGCCGAGATAGATCAGCGTTGGCTAAGAAACGATCTCGCGAACGATGGCTCACCGGCCGTCCGGCTGCTGTAAACTCGCCAACTGAGTTGGCTCGGCCCGCTACGACGACCGCGCCGCGGGACGCGAGCCGCGCGCCAAGATAGGCGATTAACCGCGCATAAGCGAGCCGCACCGGCCGCTGGGTCAGGACGGCTGATAGCCTCGTACCTTGAGCCAATGCGCGCAATGGTCGCTGGCCAGCCAGTTTTTGATTGATTGCGCATCGTGAAAACCGGTCACGCGTTCGATTTTTCCGTTCGGGCAAACGCATCTGATTCGCCATTCAGTCGAACCGATTCTTTCGGGTTCGAAGACAACCGGGGCGCTATTCATTGTGCGACTACCTTTGTAGGCAGCATCACGCGATTGACGCTGCGTGTTTCAACAACGTGCAACGACCCTTGGCGTCGATGATAGGGAGCAAAGAGGCCGCCAACTGAGGCGGCCTTGCCGTCTATATCCTATCGGCTAGGACTTCAGCGGCGTCGCGCGAAAGTAACTACATTTGCTGGATAGTTTAGTCGGGCTGCGGTGTGCCCAGGTCAGCAGGCCGGCGAGCGCCAAATTGAATAACATCCACGTCGTGACGATCGCGATGAACATTCTCTAAAAACCTAGATTGATCATTCGACAACCCAGAAAATCCAAACCGGTTCCAACACTGTGCCGAGCGTCGGGACTCGATGATGCCAGGGTTCTAAGGATATGGACGAACCGGCAGCTCTCTCTTTTGCTCGTTATTGATCGCTCGAAGGAGTGGATCTAACGACCAATCGCCCGGGTAACGTGATTTCCAGCTTTCTGGCGTGATCCCTGACACCACTGATGGTGCGGTGTAGTCGCCGCGCGATCTGATCGGCCGTGGCTCCGTCTTCCACCATGCGGATCAACACGGCGTCTTCCTCCGCGCTCCACCGTCTCGCAAACCATCCCAGCATATGTTCTAACGCGCGCGCTTGCGGCGGCGACCGGCGTGTTTAGCCATGTTGAAAATCTTCTCCCTCTAGTTCCGAACGCGCGAGGGAGCGGCGCAGTTCCGTTCGAACTTGTTTGGCGTCGAGGCGACTGGATTGACCGATGAAAGAAGCCGCCAGCTGAGGCGGCTAAAATGAAACCGCCGCTGGAATGCTGACCTTCCAGCGGCGGCCCTCGGTGATGCAACTGCAATCCCGTTATGGAATGAGCGGTGATCCATTGTGGCGCTGCGCTCTTGAGAAACAGTCAGAAACAAAAGGGACCAGTCTCTCAATTCAAAAGGGACCATTCACCGTGACGGTCAACGCTTGCGCTTTTCCTCTTGGATCAGATCAGCGATGAACCTTTGAAACTCTCTTTGCCCGGCAAACTCAGCGGCTGCCTGGGACTGGTATGCGCCGCCGGTCAGCTTCACGCCAAGGGAGCCGGTCAGCTTCACGCCAAGGGATTTGCCGTGCCGCTTTATCTCCCAGTGCCAAGCGCGCGGATTCTTCGCGTCTTCGTACGTCACGAGACTGTAATCTGTCGGGCATGGCGCGCGACTGGAATTAAGTCAGTCCCTTCGCAAGTGCGAAACAGGCCACTGCGGTTTTCAAATCAGGCCACTGAGGGACGAAACAGGCCAGCACCCGAAAATCGCATTTATCCCTTGGCTAGGGGATAATTCCGCCGAAAATCGGTAAGAACATATTGCGAACATGGAACAGATAGTGTACAAAGCTCCGGTCACTGCAAATCGCCTGTTTAACCAGGCCGCAGACCTCGGGGGTTCGTTGTCGGCCCTCCGAATCCCGTCCATAAGGAGCGCGACCGATGTCCTCCCAGCCTGCCCTGCGTATCGTCGAAGGAACGTCCATGGATAAATCCAAGGCCTTGTCGGCCGCGCTCTCCCAGATCGAGCGGCAGTTCGGCAAGGGCTCGGTCATGAAGCTCGGCAAGAGCGACAGGATCGAGATCGAGTCAATTCCATCCGGCTCGCTTGGGCTTGATATCGCGCTTGGCATTGGCGGCCTGCCGCGCGGGCGGGTGATCGAGATTTTTGGACCGGAATCCTCAGGCAAAACCACGCTGGCGCTGCATACCGTCGCTGAAGCCCAGAAGAAGGGCGGCATCTGTGCGTTCATCGATGCCGAGCACGCGCTCGATCCGATCTATGCCCGCAAGCTCGGCGTCAACATCGACGAACTCCTGATTTCCCAGCCTGACCATGGCGAGCAGGCGCTCGAGATCGCCGACACCCTGGTGCGCTCCGGCGCGGTCGATGTGCTGATCGTCGATTCGGTCGCAGCATTGGTGCCGCGCGCCGAGCTCGAAGGCGAGATGGGCGACGCCTTGCCCGGCCTGCAGGCGCGGTTGATGAGCCAGGCGCTGCGCAAGCTCACCGCCTCGATCTCAAAGTCGAACACCATGGTGATCTTCATCAACCAGATCCGGATGAAGATCGGCGTGATGTACGGCTCGCCCGAAACCACCACCGGTGGCAACGCGCTGAAGTTCTATGCTTCGATTCGCCTCGACATCCGCCGCATCGGTGCGATCAAGGAGCGCGACGAGGTGATCGGAAACCAGACCCGCGTCAAGGTGGTGAAGAACAAGCTGGCGCCGCCGTTCAAGCAGGTCGAGTTCGACATCATGTACGGCGAGGGCGTCTCCAAGACCGGCGAGATTCTGGACCTCGGCGTGAAAGCAGGCGTGGTCGAGAAATCGGGCGCGTGGTTCTCCTACGACAGCCAGCGCATCGGCCAGGGCCGCGAGAATGCCAAGGGCTTTCTCAAGGCCAACCCGGACATATCGGCCAAGATCGAAGCCGCGATCCGGCAGAATTCGGGACTGATCGCCGAGAAGATTCTCGCCGGCGAGAAGGAAGAAGACGACGAGGTCGAAGCCGACGCCGAGGAATAGTCTTTTTGGTCCAGGTCTTTGATGACAAGCCTTCGATGACAGGCCTTCGATGACAGGCCTTCGACCGACACATCTTGGACTGACACACGCGTTGCGTTGATGTGTGTCTGACTGCGGCTGCCGCTGTCGGCCCCCCTGACAACGGCAGTTCGCAGTTTGATTTCAACGAACAATTCAGTTTGGCCCAAGGCCAGGCAGCGAGCACTTCGGAGGCATTGAGTTGCCGATGTCTCCGGGGTGCTCGTTTGTTTTTTGGCGGCTGGGGCGCCGCTCCTTCGGCGGCGGTCGCAAAATCCCACCAAAATGGGCAAGAACATTTGCGCGATCAAAGGCTTGCGCGTCACCGGTGGTCGCACGGGCGGCGCGACTCTCTGCGGATTGCGCCGTGCGAGGTCTCGCTACACAGGGTCATCAGGGAGCGCTAACCCATTGCTTTTGAAGTCAGAAACCCTGTGTGAGGGGGGTCACTGAGAGAACGGCCGAGGTCCCCTAGATTGCCTCCATCACAACGCGACCGGGAGGCCGGTCAGTTCTTTCAGGAGGCTACCATGACCACCAATTCCAATACCTTCCGCGCCAAGACCGTTCGCACCATTGGTTTCACCCTCGCGCTGATCACGTCGGTCATGTCGATGTCGACCGCGAGCCACGCCTACACCGCCGAACAAGAGCGCCTTTGCATCGGCGACGCCTTCAAGTTCTGCTCGTCGGAGATACCGAATATCGACAAGGTCACTGCCTGCATGCAGAAGAACAAGGCCCAGCTCAGCGTTGGCTGCAAGTCGGTGATGGCGAAGTCATCCTGAATCGACGCGAGCACGGTCCCCGGCTTTCGAACCGGATCATGCTCAACCGGATCGCTGGAGCGGTGGATCATCAGGTCCGCCGCTCATTTGTTTTTCGGCTATTCCGCGGCCTCGGCGTAGGTGTCGACCGGCGGGCACGAACACACCAGATTGCGGTCGCCGTAAACGTTGTCGACACGACCGACCGGGCACCAGTATTTGTCGGTGCGCGACACGCCGTCGGGGAAGCAGCCTTCCGCGCGTGAATACGGCCGCGCCCAATGGTCGTCGGCAAGGTCGTGCACGGTGTGCGGCGCATTCCGCAGCGGCGACTTCGCCGCCTCAAACCGCCTGGCTTCGACGTCGGCAATCTCCTTGCGTATCGCGATCATCGCATCGCAGAACCGGTCGAGCTCCGCCTTCAATTCGGATTCGGTCGGCTCGATCATCAGCGTCCCCGGCACCGGGAAGCTCATGGTCGGCGCGTGGAAGCCGTAATCGATCAGGCGTTTGGCGATGTCATCGACAGTGACACCTGAAGCCTTGAAGTCGCGCGGGTCGACAATGCACTCGTGGGCCACGCGGTTGTTGTGGTTGCGATAGAGCACCGGGAAATGCGGGTGCAGCCGCTCGGCGATGTAGTTGGCGTTGAGGATCGCCACTTCAGTGGCGCGCTTCAACCCGGCCGCGCCCATCATCAGGATGTAGACATAGGAGATCACGAGAATCGAGGCCGAGCCGTAAGGCGCCGCCGAGACGGGGCCGACGGCCAAATCGCCATTGTAGGGATGCCCCGGCAGGAACGGCGCGAGGTGCTTGCGCACGCCGATCGGCCCCATGCCGGGACCACCGCCGCCATGCGGGATGCAAAACGTCTTATGCAGATTGAGATGGCTGACGTCGGCGCCGTAGTCGCCGGGCCGTGACAGTCCGACCTGCGCGTTGAGATTGGCGCCGTCGAGATAGACTTGGCCGCCATTGGCATGGACGATGTCGCAGATCTCCCGGATCTCTTCCTCGAACACGCCGTGGGTCGAGGGATAGGTGATCATGATGGCGGCGAGGCGGTCCTTGTGCTGCGCGGCCTTCTTGCGGAGATCCCCGACATCGACGTTGCCGTTGGCGTCGCACGCCACCACGACCACGCTCATGCCGACCATGCTGGCGGTGGCCGGATTGGTGCCGTGCGCAGACGCCGGGATCAGGCAGATGTCGCGCTTCGCATCGCCACGGCTGCGATGGTAGGCGCGGATTGCGAGCAGCCCGGCATATTCGCCCTGCGCGCCGGAGTTCGGCTGCAGGGAGATCGCGTCATAGCCGGTGATTTCGCAGAGCCACGCCTTCAGCTTGTCGAACATCTCGTGATAGCCGGCCGCTTGCTCGGCTGGCGCAAACGGATGCAGCGCGCCGAACGCGGGCCACGTCACCGGGATCATCTCCGCCGTCGCGTTCAGCTTCATGGTGCAGGAGCCGAGCGGGATCATGGCGCGGTCGAGCGCGAGGTCGCGGTCGGCGAGCTTGCGCATGTAGCGCAGCAACTCGGTCTCCGAGCGATGCTGGTGAAATACCGGATGCGTCAGGAACGGGCTGGTGCGCTTCAGCTCGGCGGGCAGGGTGTCCTTCGCCTCACGTTCGACCTCCGCGTAGTTCAACTTGCCGCCGAACGCGCGCCATACCGCTTCGACGGCTGCCGCTGTCGTAGTCTCGTCGAGCGCAATGCCAATCGTTTTGCCGTCATAGCGCAGGTTGATTTTTTCCTGTGCGGCGCGCGCGGCAATCGTCTTACCGGCGTCGGCCGCGACGGTGACTGTATCGAAATAGCCCTGATGCTGGGGCGCAAAACCGAGCTTCTTCAAGCCGGCGGCCAGCACCGTGGTGCGGCGATGCACGCTGCGCGCGATGTATGTCAGTCCCTCGGGTCCATGATAAACGGCATACATCGAGGCGATCACCGCCAGCAGCACCTGCGCGGTGCAGATGTTCGAAGTCGCCTTCTCGCGGCGGATATGCTGTTCGCGGGTCTGCAGCGCGAGGCGATAGGCCGGCGCACCACGCGAGTCGACGGACAGGCCAACGATGCGGCCCGGCATCGAGCGCTTCAGCGCATCGCGCACCGCCATGTAGGCGGCGTGCGGGCCACCAAAACCCATCGGCACGCCGAAGCGTTGCATCGATCCGATGGCAATATCGGCGCCGAGCTCGCCGGGCGGCGTCAGCAGCGTCAGCGCCAGCGGGTCAGCTGCCATCACAACCAGCGCGCCTTTGGTGTGCAGCCTCTCGATCGCAGGTCGAAAGTCACGCACCGCCCCATGAGTGCCTGGATATTGCAGGATCGCGCCGAAAACATCCGCGCCATCAAGCTCGGTCAGCGGATCGCCAGAGACCAGCGACCAGCCGAGCGCTTCGGCGCGGGTGCGCAGCACCGCAAGGGTCTGCGGATGCACCTCGCGATCGACAAAGAACGTGGTGCTCTTCGCGGTCGCAGAGCGCTGCGCCAGCGCCATTGCTTCGGCGGCCGCGGTCGCCTCATCGAGCAGTGACGCGTTGGCGACGTCGAGGCCAGTCAAGTCGCAGATCATGGTCTGGAAATTGAACAGCGCCTCCAGCCGGCCCTGGCTGATCTCGGGCTGGTAGGGCGTATAGGCCGTGTACCAGGCCGGGTTCTCGAGAATGTTGCGCTGGATGACGGCCGGCAGGATGGTGCCGGAGTAGCCTTGGCCGATCAGCGAGGTGAACATCTGGTTCTTCGCCGCAATCGCTTCCATATGCGCGAGCGCCTCGGTCTCCGACAATGCCGGCGGCAGATCGAGCGGTTTCTTCTGCCGGATCGTCGCCGGCAACGTTTCGCCGATCAGCGACTCAATGTTCTTGGCATGAACTGTCTCAAGCATCGCCGCGACATCGCGGGGCGAGGGCCCGATGTGGCGGCGCTCGAAGGTGACGGCAGGCTCGGCGGAGGTACTCTTGGTCATCTGGAAATCCCTTAGGCCGTGTGCGCCTTGTAGGCCGCTTCATCCATCAGTCCGGACAACTCGCCCTTGTCGGCAATCTTCAGCTTGAAGAACCAGCCCTTGCCGGCAGCGTCGGAGTTGATCAGCGAGGGATCGCCTGAGAGCGCTTCGTTGATCTCGACGACTTCGCCCGTGATCGGCGCATAGACATCGGAGGCCGCCTTCACGCTCTCGACCACGGCGGTGGCCTCGGCCTTCTTCACCTTGCGGCCGACCTTCGGCAGGTCGACAAAGACGACGTCGCCGAGCTGCTCCTGCGCGTAGTTGGTGACGCCGACCGTTGCGATATCGCCGTCGATCTTCAGCCACTCGTGGTCGGACGTGTACAGAACGGTCATGAACACATTTCCTCAGCGCTTGTAGGAATGGGGGGTGAATGGCATCGCGGCGACCCGCATCGGCAGCCTCGAGCCGCGCACTTCGGCGAATACGAGCGCGCCTGACTTCGCGAACTCGGTCGGCAGGTAACCCATTGCAACCGGCGCGTTGACGCTTGGCCCAAAGCCGCCCGACGTCACCGTGCCAACAGGCTCTTCCGAATTTTCCGACGCGAACAGCCCGGCGCCGCCGCGCACCGGGGCGCGGCCTTCCGTGCGCAATCCGACGCGCCGGCGCGGCGCACCTTCGCCAAGCTGCCGCGCAATGGTCTCGGCACCCGGATAGCCGCCGGCGCGCGCGCCGCCGGCCCGGCGGCTCTTCTGCAGCGACCATTCCAGCGCGCCCTCGACCGGCGTCGTCGTGGTGTCGATGTCGTTGCCATAGAGGCAGAGCCCGGCCTCGAGCCGCAGGCTGTCGCGGGCGCCGAGCCCGATCGGCAAGACATCAGGATCATCAAGCAGCGAGGTTGCGAGACGCATGGCGTCGGCGGCCGGGACCGAAATCTCAAAGCCGTCTTCGCCGGTATAGCCGGAGCGCGAGACGAAGCAGTCGAGACCCATGACGCGGCGTGGCCCCGCGGCCATGAAGGTCATCGCCGCAATGTCGGGCGCATAGCTCGCGAGCGCCGCGACGGCCTTCGGCCCCTGCAAAGCAATTAGCGCGCGGTCGGGGAGGGCGACGATGTCGCAGATCTCGGAGAGATGTGCGCGCAAGTGCGCTTCGTCGTGCTGCTTGCAGGCGGCGTTGACGACCAGGAACAGGTGGTCACCAAAATTTGCGACCATCAGGTCGTCGAGGATGCCGCCGTTGTTGTCCGTGAACTGGGCGTAGCGCTGCTTGCCCTGGGGGATGCTCAAGATGTCCTGCGGCACCAGGCGCTCCAACGCCAACGCCGCATCCTCGACGCGGCCGGACTTCGGCCGCAGCGCGATCTGACCCATGTGGGAGACGTCGAACAGGCCGGCGGCAGCGCGGGTGTGGAGGTGCTCCTTCAGCACGCCCGCCGGGAATTGCACGGGCATCTCGTAGCCCGCGAACGGCACCATCTTGCCGCCGCGCGCAAGGTGCAGCTCGCAAAGGGGCGTACGCAGCAGGGGTGTTAGTTGGGCAGTTGCAGCAGACATCGATCAAGGCTCCCGACGGCACGGAGTCCTCCGTTGCCGTCCCAAAGAGCCCCATCTGTCGCTTTGCCTGAGAGTATTATCCCGTCGGCGGGCCTGAATACTTGCAGCGCTCAAGCGCGCAAGCCAAACCTCTTTCCAGATGCAGTCCAGGCCATTCGGTCCTTCTGCCTGAGAGTTTCCGGGGCGGTTGCTCCTTCGGCGCCGGCGGTAAAGCCGGTCTCTCCCGACATGGCCTTCAGTGCAATTTTACGCTTCAGTCCTGCGGTTGTTACGTAGCGAAGGAACCACGGCTTTGCCAGCCCTGTCAACGCGCCAGCGCGAGCTATCAACGTGCTTTCAACGAGCAGTTAACGGGTCTTATCGCGAGTGAGCAAGCTGCTGATCTCACGCCGCTATTCTGGACAGGACGAGACCCCGCCGCTAAAAGAACAGAAAGCGGATTTTGCGCGCACCGGCCGATCAAAATTTAAGCGGAAATCCCAAATTCGCGGCAGCAGAGCTCGCGAACACACGCGCGACTGGATGAATTTAAGAGACATGAGCGGCGTCAGCGACATCAGATCCACGTTCCTGAACTTCTTCGCCAAGAACGGCCACGAAATCCTGCCGTCGTCGCTGCTTGTGCCGCGCAACGACCCGACGCTGATGTTCACCAATGCCGGCATGGTGCAGTTCAAGAACGTCTTTACCGGCGTCGAGAAGCGGCCGTACCAGCGCGCCACCACCTCGCAGAAGTGCGTGCGCGCAGGCGGCAAGCACAACGACCTCGACAATGTCGGCTACACCGCGCGTCATCTCACCTTCTTTGAGATGCTCGGCAACTTCTCATTCGGCGATTACTTCAAGGAGCGCGCGATCGAACTCGCCTGGACCCTGATCACGAAAGAGTTGGGCCTGAAGAAGGACAAGTTGCTCGTTACCGTCTACCACGACGACGATGAGGCCGCGGGCCACTGGAAGAAAATCGCGGGTCTCCCGGACGACCGCATCATCCGCATTGCGACCTCGGATAATTTCTGGGCGATGGGCGATACCGGCCCGTGCGGTCCGTGCTCGGAGATATTCATCGACCGTGGCGAGCACATCTGGGGCGGACCACCGGGCAGCCCCGAGGAGGACGGCGATCGCTTCCTCGAGTTCTGGAACCTGGTCTTCATGCAGTTCGAGCAGGTGACGAAGGAGGAGCGCCAGCCGCTGCCGCGCCCCTCGATCGACACCGGCATGGGACTGGAGCGCATGGCCTGCATTCTGCAGGGCGTCGACAGCGTCTTCGAGACCGATCTATTCCGTCATTTGATCGATGCGACCGCGTCCGCCCTCGGGGCTGGACCCGCGGGAGCAGACCGTCGCCTCGTTCCGGGTCATTGCCGACCATCTGCGCTCTTCGACCTTCCTGATCGCCGACGGCGTGCTGCCCTCAAACGAGGGCCGCGGCTATGTGCTCCGCCGCATCATGCGCCGCGCCATGCGCCACGCCCAGCTGCTCGGCGCCCGCGATCCGCTGATGTGGCAGCTCGTGCCGTCGCTGGTGCGTGAGATGGGGCAGGCCTATCCGGAGCTGGTACGCGCGCAGCCGCTGATCACCGAGACGCTCAAGCTGGAAGAGACCCGCTTTCGCAAGACCCTGGAGCGCGGCCTTGCCATTCTCGATGAGAAGAGCGGCGGCTTGAAAAAGGGCGACATGTTCGACGGTGAGACCGCGTTCACGCTGTACGACACCTACGGCTTCCCGCTCGACCTGACCCAGGACGCGCTGCGCTCGCGCGGGATCGGCGTCGATCTCGCCTCGTTCACCGACGCAATGGACCGCCAGCGCGAGAAGGCACGCGCGTCGTGGGCGGGCTCGGGTGAGGCCGCAACTGAAGCGGTTTGGTTCCCGTTGCGCGAAAAACTCGGCGCCACCGAATTCCTCGGATACGAGACCGAGACCGCCGAAGGCGTGGTCGCGGCGCTGGTCAAGGATGGCAAGGAGGCCGCGAGCCTCGCGACTGGCGAGAGCGGCGCCGTCGTCCTCAACCAGACGCCATTCTATGGCGAGTCCGGCGGGCAGGTCGGCGACATCGGCGTGATGGTCGGTGAGGGCGTCCGCTTCCGGGTCACCGATACGCAGAAGAAGGGTGGCGATCTGTTCATCCATCTCGGCAAGGTCGAGCAGGGCACCCTGAAGCCCGGCGCAACGCTGTCGCTGGAGGTCGATCACTCGCGGCGCACGGCGATCCGCGCCAACCATTCGGCGACCCATCTGTTGCACGAGGCGCTGCGCCAGGTGCTCGGCGATCACATTGCGCAGCGCGGTTCGATGGTCGCGCCCGACCGTCTGCGCTTCGACTTCGCGCATCCGAAATCGATCTCGGCCGACGAACTGCGTCGGGTGGAGGACATCGCCAACGACATCGTACTTGAGAATGGCGAGGTCACGACCCGGCTGATGGGGCTCGACGACGCGCGGTCGTCGGGCGCGCGCGCCCTGTTCGGCGAGAAGTACGGCGATGAGGTTCGCGTTGTCTCAATGGGGGCAGGGGGCGGTAATGCGCTCGGCTGGTCGGTCGAACTGTGCGGCGGCACCCATGTCCGTCGCACGGGCGACATCGGCATAATCTCGGTGCTCGGCGAAAGCGCGGTGTCTTCGGGCGTCCGACGTATCGAGGCTTTGACCGGCAACAACGCGCGCCACCACGTCAACCAGAGCGTCCAGACCGCAAAGGCGGCCGCTGCCGAAATGCGCACCTCGCTGGAGGAGCTGCCGGGTCGTGTTGCGGCACTCCTTGATGAGCGCAAGAAGCTCGAGCGCGACCTGAGCGACGCGCGCAAGAAGCTCGCCATGGGTGGCGGCGCTGCGGCCGGCGACGGCGCGGGCGATGCTGTCAGGCACATCGGCGACGTCAAATTCCTCGGCAAGGCGGTACAGGGCATCGACGTCAAGGATCTGAAGAGCCTGGTCGACGCTGCCAAGAAGCAGATCGGCCAGGGCGTGGTCGCGATCGTCGGTGTCACCGAGGATGGCAAGGCCGGTGTCGTCGTCGGCGTCACGCCGGACTTGACTGCCCGCTTCAACGCGGTCGATCTCGTGCGCAAGGGCTCGGAGGCGCTCGGCGGCAAGGGCGGCGGCGGCCGTCCGGACATGGCACAGGCCGGAGGGCCTGACGGTTCCAAGGCGAACGCAGCGCTCGATGCGATCGTCGCTGCGATCGGTGCGTAGGTGGCAAAGAACGACCTGGCGTGGAAGGCGGAGCAGGCGTGCCTCAACGCCTGGCCGGCGCTGCATAACGTCGTCTACGACGACTGGATCGTGCGCTTCTCCGAGGGGCTGACGCGGCGCGCCAACTCGGTCAATCCGCTGCGCTCCACGGCGCGCGCCGACGGCGCCAGCATCCAGCTGTTCGAGAACCTGTTCCGCGCCCAGGAGCTGCCGCTGATCTTCCGCATTCCAACCCTGCTCGACCCGTCAGTCGATCGCGGGCTGGAGCGTCTGGGCTTCACGGCCGAAGGCGAGAGCTGCGTGATCTATGCTGACATTGCCGCGGTCGACGCCAAGGCCGACCCTTCCGTCGACGTTAGCTCACGGGTCGATGAAGACTGGCTGCACGCCATGAACCTCATGCAGAAGCGCACCGAGGAGCAGAGCGAGATTTTTGATCACATCGTGCTGTCGATCGCGGTGCCCGCTGGCTACGCGACGCTGCGCGACGGCGAAGAGGTGATGGCTCAGGCTTACGGCGTGATCCACGATGACCTGTTGTGCTGCGAGTCCGTCATCACCAATGAAAACGCGCGCGGCAAGGGCGTCGGTCGTCGGCTGATGTCGGCGCTGTTCGCCTGGGCGGCAGCGCAAGGTGCAAGTGGCGTCTGCCTGCAGGTCGAGGCCAGCAACAACGCCGGCCTTGCGCTTTACAACGGGCTCGGCATGAAGATCGAGCTGTCGCGCTACCACTACCGGCGTCAGCCATCGCGATAGCTCAGGCGGTCACACCACCGTAAACACGCAAAGTTTGTTGCCAGTCGGATCGCGCATGTAGGCCGCGTAAAAACCCTGCTTGGCTTCGGGCGGGCGAAAACCGGGGCCGCCTTCGTCGCTGCCGCCGTTCTTCATGCCACCTTCATATGCGGCCTTCACAGCGTCAGCTGACGGCGCGTGATAGGCGACCATAATGCCGTTGCCGGCGCGGGCTTCCTTGCCGTCGAACGGCGGGCACACGGCCGTGTGGCAATCCATGAACGTTTTGCCACCGCCGACGGTGCCGTAGCCGATCCAGCTGCCGTTCTCGAGTTTGCGTTCGCTGCCGATCGCAGTGAACACGGCGTCGTAGAACGCGCCGGACTTCTTGCTGTCGATTGCACCGATGGTGACGTAGCCGATCGCGGCCATGTGTTACTCCCACGCTTGCTGGTTGAGGTTCGAGCATCGTAACAGGCAAGAAGAACAAATCAAGAACAAAGATCAAGTTGCGCAAATCGTCCGCCGCAGGAACGCGAAGCCGAGCGCCTGGGTCATTGCAGTCTTGGTGTTATCGACCATGCCGGAGTGACCGCCGGCGATGTTCTCGTGAAAGAACACGTCTGCGCCAAGCTCCTTCAGCTTCGCCGCCATCTTGCGGGCGTGGCCGGGATGCACGCGATCGTCGGTGCGGTTGGTGGTGAGGAAGATCGGCGGATAACGACGCCCGCGTTCGATCAGATGATACGGCGAGAAGCGGCGGACGTACTGCCACTCCGCCGCAACGTCGGGGTCGCCGTATTCGGCGATCCAGCTCTGCCCGGCCAGGAGCTTCGTGTAGCGCTGCATGTCGAGCAGCGGCACGTCGCACCAGACAGCGCCGAACCGGTCCGGGTAGCGGGCCAGCATGTTGCCTACGAGCAGGCCGCCATTGCTGCCGCCACGGCAGGCGAGGTGCTGCACCGTCGTCACGCCGCTCTCGACCAGATGCCGCGCCACCGCGGCGAAATCGTCGTGCGCGATGTGCTTGGTCTGCTTGATCGCCGCCTCATGCCAGCGCGGCCCGAACTCGCCGCCGCCGCGGATGTTGGCGACGACGTAGAGGTTGCCGTCCGCGAGCCAGAGCTTGCCCGCGAGATTCATATAAGCCGGTGTCAGCGACACTTCGAACCCGCCATAGCCGTAGAGCAGCGTCGGCCGCGGTCGGCGGCTGGCCGACACGTTCTTGCCGACCAGGAAGTAGGGGATGCTTTCGCCGTCGTCTCCGCGCGCGTGGCCTTGCCTGACCTCGATACCGTCGGCGTTAAACGTCTTCGGCGCGACCTTCAGGATGGCCGGCGCGTCCTGATCGCTCATCAGCGACACCGTCATCGGCGTCTCGTAGGTGGTGGCGTTGACGAGAACGTCGGTACCGAGATCGGGATCGTCATCACCGCCGAACGGTTGGACACTGATGGATGCGTTCAGTGGCAAGTCGGGAATTTCCGTCGTGGTCCAGCCAGCGGCGCTACGCACCGCACGCAAAATGCGCGAGCGTACATTGTCGAGCACTTGCAGAATGATACCGCCACGAACTTCGACCCAATTCTCCAATGCGCGGCGTGGCGTCGGCGTGAAGATCAGCTCGAAGTTGCGATCCTCTGCGAGAAATCTGTCGAGCGAGATCGTTGCAAGGGATCCCGAGGCGATGGTGCGTCCGCCGACGCTCCAGTCCTCCTTGGGGCTGACATAGAGGTTGTGGCGATGCACCGAGGTCGAGACCTTCTCAGGCAGGTCGAGCTGAACGCGCGAACCGCCTTTGGGTTCGACGAAAATCTGCGAACGCGTGAAGTCGATCGCGCGCCAGAACATGGTGCGCTCGCTGCCGGGACGATGGTTGACGTCGAACCACGCGCCGACCGCCTGCTTCTCGACCTCGAAGACGGTTTCCGCGCTCGCAAGCGGCGTGCCGCGGCGCCACTTGCGAACCGTGCGGCCGTAGCCGGCCTCGGTCACCTGCTGCTCGTTCAGCGGGCTATTGAGGAGCAGCGTGTCGGCGTCGAGCCACTCCGCCGAGCCCTTGGCCTGCGGGATCAGGAAGCCGTCCTTTACGAAGCTCTTCGATGCGATCTCGAACTCGCGGATCTCGACGGCATCCGTGCCCCCGACCGACAGGCTGATCAGCGCCCGGGCCTTGTCGGGCGAGCGGACCGCGCCGTGAAACTCCCAGGTGATGCCCTCGGCTTTGCTCAGGGCGTCCATGTCGAGCAGCACGTCCCATTCCGGCCTCGGCGTCCGGTAGCTTTCGAGCGTGGTCCGCCGCCACAGCCCGCGCGGATGGCCGGAATCCTTCCAGAAATTGTAGAGATAGTCGCCATGCTTTGAGACGAACGGCAACCTGTCGTCCGAGTTCAGGATTTTCAGCGCGGCTTCGAAGTCGGCTTGATAGCGCGCGCCATGCAGCGCGGCTTCAGTTCGCGTGTTCTCGGCAACGACCCAGGCGGAGACTCTCTCGCCGGCGATATCTTCGAGCCAGAGATACGGATCGCTTGATTCGTCAGACATGACGCCGTTCCTTGCTTGCGCGATCCGGAGGTCAGAGCGTCAGCCCGAAGCCTGGCCCCTCAGGCAGCGTGATGCGGCCGTCGACGATCTCAGGCAGTTGCGCGCCGCACGTCGCGTTGACGCCTTCGGGCAACCACGGCAGTTCGAACCAGCGCGTCGCCGGGCTGGCAAAGCCCCAGTAAATCGACGCGTACAATGACGGACCGATGCGGAAATTGTGCGGCGCCAGCGCGACGTTGTGGAGCTCGGCGAGAGCCGAAATCTTTCGCGCCGGCGTCAAGCCGCCGATCTTGGTGATCTCGGGTTGCAGCCAGCGCAGTGCCTCGCGCTTGAGCAGCCGCGAGAAGTCGTCGAGGCTGTACTCGTTTTCGCCGGCGGCGAGATCGATCGGCTGCGCCTTCGCCACGCTTGCGATCGCATCGTGGCTGCGCATCGGCCGCACCGGCTCCTCGTACCAGAGGATATCGAACGGCGCGATCGCGTGGCCGAACGCGACGGCGTCGTTGAGGTCGAAGTGGCCGTTGACGTCGACCATCAAGCGAACGTGCTTGCCCAGGGCCTCGCGTGTCCTGCCGACGATCTCGGCTTCCACCTCATGCAGCTTGATCGCGCGAAAACCCGCTGCGACCGCGCGGCGACATTCATGAATGACGGTGTCGGTGGAACGAAACGGCGGAAGACTTGCGTAAACAGGCACGCGCCGATGCGCCGAACCGCCGAGCAACTGCACGACGGGAACGCCGAGGCGTTTGCCTTGGAGATCCCACAGGGCGAGGTCGATGCCCGACAGCGCCATGGTGATGATGCCGCCGTCGCCGTAGCGCGCCGCCCAATCGGACAGGTCGAACCACAGCCCCTCGATGTCGGCGGCCGATTTCCCGATGCAGCGCGGTGCGAGCAGTTTTTCGATCGCCACCTGGATCGGTGCGAACGCAGCGTCCTCAGCGACGGTCGGATCGGGTGATGGAATGCCCCACCATGCCTCGCCGAGGCCGCGATGACCGTCGTCGGTCTCGACCTCGACAAGCAGCTGCGGCAGGCGCCGGTGCGGGAACGGCCGGCAACGGATTGCAGCGATCTTCGGCATTCTTGTCGCCTGCCTGCGGACCGGCGTCGCGTTCGTCTTGTTGTTTTTAAGCCAGCGCCTTGGTGAGGTTGTCGGAAACCTTGTCGAGGAATCCCGTTGTCGACAGCCAGCGTTGTTCGGCGCCGACGAGGAGCGCAAGGTCCTTGGTCATGAAGCCGGATTCGACGGTGTCGACACAAACCTTCTCGAGCGTGGCGGCGAACTTCGCCAGCGCAGGGTTGTTGTCGAGCTTGGCGCGATGCGACAACCCTTGCGTCCACGCGAAGATCGAGGCGATCGAGTTGGTCGAGGTTTCCTTGCCCTTCTGGTGCTCGCGGTA
Organism: uncultured Alphaproteobacteria bacterium; assembly: GCA_963763485.1. Lineage (GTDB taxonomy): Bacteria > Pseudomonadota > Alphaproteobacteria > Rhizobiales > Xanthobacteraceae > CAWCKS01. Next base: position 278,845 of record CAVXOW010000009.1, read on the forward strand.
ATGCCGCGTCACCGTGCCGTGGGCGGCCTCCGCCTCCATCGTCTTGCCGTCGGGCGTCAGCAACACGGACGTCATCAGTCCGAGCGAACCGTAGCCCTGCGCGACAGTGTCGGACTGCACGTCACCATCGTAGTTCTTGCACGCCCAGACGTAGCCACCTGACCATTTCAGCGCCGAGGCGACCATGTCGTCGATCAGACGGTGCTCATAGGTCAGCCCCTTGGCGTCGAAGTCCTTCTTGAACTCCTTCTCGAAGACGTCCTGGAAGATGTCCTTGAAGCGACCGTCATAGACTTTCAGAATCGTGTTCTTGGTCGACAGATAGACGGGGTAACCGCGCGACAGACCGTAGTTCAAGGACGCGCGCGCGAAATCCGTGATCGAGTCGTCGAGGTTGTACATCTCCATCGCGACGCCGGCGCCAGGTGTCTTGAATACTTCCCTCTCGATGACGGTGCCATCGTCGCCGACGAACTTCATCGACAGCGTGCCCTTACCGGGGAATCTGATGTCGGTCGCACGATACTGGTCGCCGTAGGCGTGACGGCCGATGATGATCGGCTTGGTCCAGCCGGGGACCAGCCGCGGTACGTTGCGGCAGATGATCGGCTCGCGGAAGATCACGCCGCCGAGAATGTTGCGGATCGTGCCGTTCGGCGACTTCCACATGTCCTTGAGGTTGAATTCCTTCACCCGCGCTTCGTCGGGGGTGATGGTGGCGCACTTGACGCCGACGCCGTGCTTCTTGATGGCGTTCGCTGCATCGATCGTGACCTGGTCGTTGGTTTTGTCGCGATATTCGACGCCGAGGTCGTAGTAGAGCAGGTTGATGTCCAGATAGGGGTGGATCAGCTTGTCCTTGATGTACTGCCAGATGATCCGGGTCATTTCATCGCCGTCGAGCTCGACGACGGGGTTGGACACCTTGATTTTTGCCATTGGAAACGGGGCCTTACCTTGGATGTTGGCGACCACAGCTTAAAGCGGCCGGACGAGTCTCCGGTCGCGCCGCTATAGCATCCACCGCCTGCGTTAGGGAAGGCAAACGCCGTACCAAGCCCGCGATTTGGGCCTGCCTAAAACGCGGCCTGGGTGGCCTGGCCGGCAACGATATACCAGGTCACCACCAGCGCGCAGATCAGGGCTCCCGGCAGCGACGACCCGGTGCGCCGGATCGTGAAGGTCGCGATCACGGCGACGAACGCTAGCAACGGTACGAACTGCATCGCGACGATCGTGGACAGCGGCACGAAGCCCGGATCGGGCAGTGGATTGATCAGCATGCCGTTCAGGAACAGCGCGCCGTACTGCAGTACGCAGAGCAGGACGAAGCCCAATGCCATTGCGCAGAGCGCCGTCACATAGGCCGCGCCCGCGCTGCTCTGCCCTTGCAGGAAGTTCTGCCGCAACGCGCGCAGCGCCACCACAAAGAAGATGATGAACGGGATCAGGTAGATCAGGAATATCAGCCACTGCTTTGCGCTCATCAGCTTCAGCGCAACCACCCAAAAGCGGAAGTCGATCTTGAAGGCGAGGTCGGCCAATGTCAGCGCGACGTAGCCGATCGCAACCGTTGCAAGCGCGATCAGGATCGACGGGCCGATGATGCCGCTGCGGCTTTGCATGCGCGGCACGAACCGCATCAGGATGAAGGTGATGATCGCATTGATCAGTGCCCACACGGCGATCTGCGTGCTGATCGATTGCGGTAGAATCTTTGACGCCGGCAGGAACGTGCCGGCCAGCGCGAACGCCGGGTAATAGGTGAGGATCGGGATCACGACCGAGAGGATCATCGCGGTCCACCAGCGTCCACCGGCGGTGCCGGCCGAGCTTGCCGGCGCAGGCGTTGCTGCAAGACCGGCGAACGCCGGTAATTTCAACAGCGCTTCAAACGCGCCGAGCAGCAGGACGACGAAGCCGATCAACGCGACCAGCGTGGCGAATTCCTTGCGCAACCAGATCTGGTTCTCGCGCGGCAACTGCGTGCCGCCCTGCAGCGTCTGCTGGAACCAGCCGATCGCATCGCCGATGGCTTCATGCGAGATGTGCTCGGCCGGATGGGTGATTGCCGGCGTGTACAGGACACGCGCGGTGCCCTTGTCGACGTCACCGTAAACCTTGCCGGGTTCGACCGGACCGGTCACACCGAAGAAGGCCTGCAGCTTCGGGCTCTGCGTCACATCCCTGGCGCGATCGACACCCCACATCAGCTTTGAGAATTCTTCATATTGCGCAAAGACCAGCGCGACGTTGCGTGGCCAGGTCGGCGTTCCATCGGCCGCGAACGGCTTGCCGGTCGACGAGCCCTCGAGCACCATCGATTTGTAGTCGTTCGGCATCGCGGTGGCAGCGGCGAGCACGGTCCAGCCACCCATCGAATGGCCCTCGAGACCGATATTGTTCTTGTCGACGAAGTCGAGGCTGCGCAGGTAGGCAAGCCCGTCAGGTCCGCCAAAGCCGTTGGCGAATGACGGCGGGTCGGAGTAGCCGTGACCGGTCTGGTCGAGCGCGACCACGACATAGCCGCGGCGGGCGAACTCGATGGCAAAGCCGTCCTGGGTCTCGCGCGAATTGATATAGCCGTGGACCGCGAGAATTCCGGGCGCCGGCTTCTGCGCTGTCGCGTTCGGTGGGATGTAGAGCAGGGCGCTCATCGTGTTGCCCTTGGCGCCCTGGAAGCGGACATCCTTGATCTGAATGCCGCCGTCGGTCTGCGTCAGCCAGGCGATCAGACCACCAAGCACAATCAAGACAACGCCAATCGCGGCGAGCCGCCAGCTGCTTCGCATGAGAACCTCCCCGGACGCCGCCAAATGTCCCGACAGCGGCGATTTTCATTTTTTGTTTGAATCGAACGGTAACCGAAAGTCGAACGCAAGCAAAGCCGGTACCCGGTTCATGCCCAGATTTTGCTGGAGGTTGAGGTTGGCCCTGCTAAAGCGTGGCTCGGTTAGGATTTTTTCGCGTGGTGATGCGAAACGGTGGACGAGGCGAGATGGCCGGTTCCGACAAGACTAAAGCGCCGGCCCAGATCGCGGGCCCCGCGATCGTGCTGGTCGAGCCGCAGCTCGGCGAGAACATCGGCATGGCGGCCCGCGCGATGGGGAATTTCGGGCTGACCGATCTGCGCCTCGTCAAGCCGCGGGACGGCTGGCCGAGTCTGCAGGCCGGGCGCGCGGCGGCCGGCGCCGACCACATCATCGATGCCGTAAAACTGTTCCCGACACTTGAGGCGGCGATCGCCGATCGCACGCTGACCTTCGCAACGACGGCGCGGGCCCATTTTCAGGCCAAGCCCGTGCTGGCACCGGAGGCCGCCGCGCAGGCGATGCACCGCGAGATCGCCGCAGCGGGCAAGGTTGCGATCGTGTTCGGCCGCGAGCGCTACGGCCTGGAAAATCAGGAGATTGCGGTCGCCGACCGGATCGTCACCTTTCCGGTGAACCCAGCCTTCGCTTCGCTCAACCTCGCGCAGGCCGTGCTGCTCATGGGCTACGAGTGGTTCAAGCATGCGATCGGAGATCTGCCGTTTGAAACCAGCCTGCGCTCCGAACGCGCCGGCCAGGAGCAGATGCAAAACTTCTTCGATGGCCTGGTCCGCGAACTCGACCGCGTCGAATTCCTCCGACCGCAGGAAAAGCGCGAGACCATGCTGGTGAACCTGCGTAACATTTTTGCGCGGATGGAGCCGACCAAGCAGGACCTTCAGACGCTGAGCGGCGTCGTCGCGGCTTTGGCGGAGGGCCGCAAGGGGCCGGCGAAGGGCGGCGTGCTCGACAGCGAGGACGCCGCGCGCCTGCGCGCATTGCTTGCGGAGCACGGTACGGGCGGCGGGCCCGCAGAGGGCGGACCGATGCGCGGGTTGGCGCGGCTGCTTCGGCGCAATCCGACCGACGCCGAGCGCGCGCTGTGGGGGGCGTTGAAGAACGACCGCCGCTTCGCGGGCCAGTTCAAGCGCCAGACGCCGGTGGGAAAACAGATTCCGGATTTCGTCTCGTTTCCGCTGCGGCTGGCGATCGAACTCGTTGCGGACGGCGAGAGCGAGACCGTCCGCGCTGACCGCGCCGAGCGGCGACGCTGGCTCGAGGCGCGCGACTATCGCGTCGTCGACGTGACCGCTGCCGAGATCGCGAACTCACTGCCCGATGCGCTTGCGCGGCTTGAGCGCGCGGCGACTCCATCGCCGCTGTGATTTACAGCAATATGACGGCAGGACCTCGCCCGTCAATTCAGTATGCGCCCGTTAACGGATCAATGAGCCTTCAGATCACCCTCAAATGAGGCCGGTCGGCTTGCGGGTTGCTATTGTCCCGCCCGAACCTGCTCTGTCGCGACCTTGAGCAGTTCGGCCATCTTGTTCTTGATGTCCTGTTCCGAGACGGCAACGCCTTTGGCCGCGAGATCCGCTACCACTTTGCGGAGGACGACGCCGCTGCCGGCCGCCGCGACGGCCGAATCGATCAAGTCACGCGCATAGTCGTCAGCCGCGGCACCGGTGAGCCCGAGCTTTTCCGCCACCCACCGTGCGACCAGCCCGTTTCGGCGGGCTTCGGCCTTGAACCGCACTTCCTCGTCGTGGGCGAACTGGTTCTCAAACCCTTCCTCGCGTTTGTCGAAAGTTGTCATATATCGGCCCCATGGATTGGCGTCGTGGAATGCCTATGTATTCGGTTGCATGTGGCCCCGCGTTGACTTGGAACAACGCGCGCGAACGTCGCAGCCCCGGGAAATGCTTGGATGGTCCAGCAAGGGCCCAAAATGTGGCGCTAGTCGGCCCCGAACATGCGGATTTCACTGCAGGAAAACCCGGTTGCGTCGATTGTGCTTGGGGGGTCAATCAGGTAGGTTGCGAAAGATGACCCGTTCGCGTTCCGTTTCGATCAATCCGGGTCGCCGCGACAGCTCCGTCGCGGGTACGCGTTCACTTTGAGGAGCACCCCAATCGATGGATTCCAACAACACACGGTACATCCCGATGAGCCGTCGCCGTCGCATTTATGAAGGAAAGGCCAAGGTCCTTTACGAGGGTCCGGAGCCTGGAACCTTGATTCAGCACTTCAAGGACGATGCGACCGCCTTCAACGCCAAGAAACACCAGGTGATCGAAGGCAAGGGTGTGCTGAACAACCGGATCTCGGAGTACGTCTTCCAGCACCTCAACGACATCGGGGTGCCGACGCATTTCATCCGTCGCCTCAACATGCGCGAGCAGCTGATTCGCGAGGTCGAGATCGTGCCGCTCGAGGTCGTGGTGCGGAATGTCGCCGCCGGCTCGCTGTCACAGCGCCTCGGCATCGAGGAGGGCACCCAGCTGCCGCGCTCGATCATCGAGTTCTACTACAAGAACGACCAGCTCAACGACCCGATGGTGTCGGAAGAGCACATCACGGCGTTTGGCTGGGCGACGCCACAGGAGATCGACGACATCATGGCGCTTGCCATCCGCGTCAACGATTTCCTGAGCGGCCTCTTCCTCGGCATCGGCATCCGGCTCGTCGACTTCAAGATGGAGTGCGGGCGGCTGTGGGAGAACGAGATGATGCGGATCGTCGTCGCCGACGAGATCTCGCCGGATTCCTGCAGGCTGTGGGACATCAAGTCGAACGAGAAGCTCGACAAGGACCGCTTCCGCCGCGATCTCGGCGGGCTGCTCGAGGCCTACACCGAAGTCGCCAAGCGCCTTGGCATCATGATGGAGAACGAGCGTCCCGCGGGCACCGGCCCGGTGCTCGTGAAGGGCTGACCGGCCGATGAAAGCGCGCGTCACCGTCACGCTGAAGTCCGGCATCCTCGATCCGCAGGGCAAGGCCATCGAGGGCGCATTGAAATCGCTTGGGGTCGACGGCGTGGCCAGTGTCCGCCAAGGCAAGGTGTTCGACATCGAACTCGCGGGCAGCGACAAGGCCAAGGCCGAGGCCGCGCTGAAACAGGCTGCTGACAAGCTGCTCGCCAACACGGTGATCGAAAATTACCGCGTCGAGGTGTTGGGCTAGGGATGAAGTCCGCCGTCGTCGTTTTTCCCGGGATCAATCGCGAGCGCGACATGGCGCGCGCGCTAAGGCTTGCGTCAGGCAACGAGACGAAAATGGTCTGGCATGCCGATACCGCGTTGCCCGCCGGCGTCGATCTCGTGGTCGTGCCGGGCGGCTTCTCGTATGGCGACTACTTGCGATGCGGCGCGATCGCGGCGCGCGCGCCTGTCATGGATGCAGTCCGTGCCCATGCCGCGCGCGGCGGCCTTGTGATGGGTGTCTGCAACGGCTTCCAGATCCTGTGCGAAGCCGGCCTGTTGCCCGGCGTGCTGATGCGCAACGCCCGACTGAAGTTCATCTGCAAGGACGTGCACCTGCGCATCGAGCGTTCCGACACGCCGTTTACGCGGGGCTACAATGCCGGGCAGGTCATCCGTGTGCCGGTCGCCCATGGCGAAGGCAACTACGAAGCGGACGAGGAGACGGTGAAGCGTCTCGAAGGCGAAGGGCGCGTGCTCTATCGCTACTGCGCGCCTGACGGCTCCCTTGACGAGGCCTCGAATATCAACGGCGCAACCCATGCGATCGCCGGCATCGTCAGCGATACAGGCAACGTGCTCGGCATGATGCCGCATCCGGAAAACCACGTCGAAGCCATCATCGGCTGTACCGACGGTCGCGGCCTGTTCGCCGGCCTCGTCGAGCATTTTGCCCAGGCGGCTTGAACTTCGGCGCGACGCGTCGATACTGCGATAAGCAAGAATCTGCGGGGGAGGGTCATGAATGCGATGCGTGTCGCTGCGTGTGCAATGCTGGTTGCGCTGATGGGCAGCCCGGCCGTGGCCGAGGTGCCGGCGGCAGCCTTGAACAAGACCATCACCATCTCGTTCACGGCGAGTGGCACGATGAGTGGCCCCGACGGTCCGAGCCGTCCATTCAACACGGCCGTGACGCGGGTCATCTACGTCAGCGGTCAGGGCCGCTTGTTCATGCGCCACACCGCGACCGCGGGCGGCGGCGACATGACAAGTGGAAAGGGCGGCGCGCGTCCAAGCCGTCAGGGTGAGTTCGCGCCCGGCGATTCAAGCTCCCGCGGTGGCAGTTTCAATCTCCAGGGCAACAAGCTGGTCGGTGTCATCCCCTATAGCGGTGGCGCGCGGCAGATCACTGCCACGTTCGATGGGGGCTTCTCGAGCTGCACGGCCAGTGTGATCGAGGGCAACGCCGGCTCAGGCTCATTCAAGCGCAAGGGGCCGAATGGCGTCGTTCATGAAATCACCAACGCCTCGACGTCGGGGGTGAGCTGCTCGATCCAGAGCGGCAATACGTTCGCGGAATAGGATCTCGGCTATCCCGCCGTCCGCGCCGCGGTGACCCGCTTCACCGTGCCGGAGAAGCTCAGCACCGGCCGGCCCGCTGCAGTCAGGGTGCCGCGCATGAAGATGATGGAGCGGCCGGCGCGAACCACTTCGCCGGTGCCTTCCACCAGTTCGCCCTTGTAGACGGCGTCGATGAATTCGGTGGCGAACGACAGCGTCACCCCGCGGCCTTCCTCGAGCACGGTGTTGGCGATCGCGAACAGGCAGTAGTCGGCGAACGTCATCAGGCAGCCGCCATGGACCGCGCCGCCGCCATTGATGTGCTTCTGTTCGACACGGAAGACGCAGCGTACTCCGCCGTTCTCCTCACGGTGCCAGAATGGTCCGTTGTGGACCTCATAGTTGTCGCGGGTCCACGTCCACCAGCCGGCGAATTCGCCTGAGGTCGCCTGCACGGCGCCGTCGTGGCGGGGAACGGCGTCCTTTGGCACAAAATTCACGAGGTACTCCGCTGCGTTATGCGCTGGGTGGTTACCCCTCCATAAGGCCAGTCGGGTTCAAAACACCAGCCCGAAACACCATGTGAACTGCGGAAATCTGGTGCTTGCAGTGGCTTGAACACCCGTGCATTACGGCTTTTTACCAACTCCCAACCGGCCAGCCCGTGCTTCGCAACGAACCAAAAATCACCCCTGAACTCGTCGCCGCCCATGGGCTGAAGCCCGACGAATATGAGCGCATCCTGAAGCTGATCGGGCGCGAGCCGACCTTCACCGAACTCGGCATCTTTTCGGCGATGTGGAACGAGCACTGCTCGTACAAATCCTCGCGCATCCACCTGCGCGGGCTGCCGACCAAGGCGCCCTGGGTGATCCAGGGGCCGGGCGAGAACGCCGGCGTCATCGACATCGGCGATGGGCTTGCGGTCGTGTTCAAGATGGAGAGCCACAACCATCCGAGCTTCATCGAGCCGTATCAGGGGGCCGCAACCGGGGTTGGCGGCATTCTGCGCGACGTCTTCACCATGGGCGCGCGCCCGATCGCCTGTCTCAACGCCCTGTCGTTCGGCGAACCAAATCATCCGCGCACGCGGCACCTCGTGTCAGGCGTGGTCGCCGGCATCGGCGGCTATGGCAATTCGTTTGGCGTTCCGACGGTCGGCGGCCAGGTCCGCTTCCATCCGCGCTACAACGGCAACATCCTGGTCAACGCGATGGCGGTCGGGCTCGCGCGCACCGACGGCATTTTTTATGCGGCTGCGTCCGGCGTGAACATGCCGATCGTCTATCTCGGCTCGAAGACCGGGCGCGACGGCATCCACGGCGCCACCATGGCGTCGGCCGAATTCGACGACGCCTCCGAAGAGAAGCGTCCGACCGTGCAGGTCGGCGATCCCTTTGCCGAGAAGCTGCTGCTCGAAGCCTGCCTCGAAATCATGCGCAATGACTGCGTGATTGCGATCCAGGACATGGGCGCCGCCGGCCTGACCTGCTCGGCGGTGGAGATGGGCGCCAAGGGCGATCTCGGCGTCGATCTTGATCTCGACGCGGTGCCGACCCGTGAAGAGGGCATGAGCGCCTACGAGATGATGCTCTCCGAAAGCCAGGAGCGCATGCTCATGGTGCTGAAGCCAGAGAAGGAGAAGCTCGCGGAGTCGATCTTCCGCAAGTGGGGTCTCGACTTTGCCGTCGTCGGTCACACCACACCGACCAAGCGCTTCGTCGTCAAGCACGGCGGCGATGTCATGGCCGAATTGCCGATCAAGGAACTCGGCGACGAGGCGCCGCTGTACGACCGGCCTCACGTCGAAACGCCAAAGCGGCCGGTCATTGCGGTTGATGACGTCAAGCCGCCGCTGCCGACGCGCGACGCGCTCGTGAAGCTGATTGGCTCGCCCGATCTCTGCTCGAAGCGCTGGGTCTGGGAGCAGTACGACCACGTCATCCTCGGTAACACCGTGCAGCGGCCGGGCGGCGATGCCGCAGTCGTTCGCGTCGAGGAGGGGCCGAAGGGCCTTGCGCTGACTGCCGACGTGACGCCGCGCTATTGCGAGGCCGATCCGTTCGAGGGCGGCAAGCAGGCGGTCGCCGAAGCCTGGCGCAACATCACCGCGGTCGGCGGCAAACCCCTGGCGCTGACCGACAACCTCAACTTCGGCAATCCGGAGCGACCCGAGATTATGGGCCAGTTCGTCGGCTGTCTGCGCGGCATTGCCGAGGCCTGCCGCGCGCTCGACTTCCCGGTCGTCTCGGGCAACGTCTCGCTCTACAACGAGACCAATGGCAAGGGCATCCTGCCGACGCCGACCATCGGCGGCGTCGGTCTGCTCGATGACTTCACCAAATCTGCGACGCTCGCGTTCAAGAGGGCTGGCGAGACGATCTTGTCGATCGGCGACACCTTGGGGTTGCTTGGCCAGTCGATCTATCTGCGCGACATCTGCGGCCGCGAGGAGGGTGCACCGCCGCCGGTCGATCTCGCTGAAGAACAGCGCAATGGCGATTTCGTACGCGCGTTGATCCGCGATGGGCTGGTCACCGCCGTTCACGACGTCTCGGACGGTGGACTTCTGGTTGCGCTCGCCGAGATGGTAATGGCTGGCAAGATCGGTGCGACGATGGGTAAGCCGCCAACAAATGTTCCCGCGCACGGATACTGGTTCGGCGAAGACCAGGCGCGCTACGTCGCCACCGTGTCCGCCGCGCAGTTGTCTGCGGTTCTAGCCAAGGCCAGGGCCGCCAACGTCATTTGCAACGAAATCGGCACGACCGGCGGTGATGTGCTCGCCATCGGCGACGAAGGCAGCGTCAATGTGAAGCAGCTTGAGAAGGCCTTCGAAAGCTGGCTGCCGACCTACATGGCTGGCAGCGCCGCCTGAGCCTTAAGTCTCGATCGTCACCTTGTTCGGATAGAACGCGAGATAGCGGGTAATCTCCTTCATCGCCGGGAACGGTGTCTCATAGCTCCACACTGCGTTCTCGAGTGTGGTGTCGCCGGCCTTGATTGTGAAGTAGCTGGCGTCGCCCTTGTAGGGGCAATGGGTGCTGTGTGTGGTCTTGGTCAGCAGCGACGGGTCGGCATCCTCGCGCGGGATATACTGCACTACCGGGTAGGTTGCTTCCTTCAGCGCCAGCGCGCGCGTAGTGTCGGCAATCACCTTGCCGCCGGCCAGCACGCGGACGCGCTTCGGGTTCGGCGTGACGGTGATGGGATGATCGGGGCCCGGAATTTTCATGGTGTGTCTCCTGCGTTTCCGCGAATATAATAGCGACATCCGATTTGTGGAGGTTCACCAGATGGCAATGGACGCCCGGGACATCGAAACCATGATCAAGGCGGCGATCCCGGATGCCGAAGTGACGATCCGCGACCTCGCCGGCGACGGCGATCATTACGCCGCGACCGTCATTTCCGAGAGTTTTCGCGGCAAATCGCGGGTCCAGCAGCACCAAATCGTCTACCAGGCGCTGCAAGGCCGGATGGGCGGTGTGCTGCACGCGCTGGCGCTGCAGACCGGCGTGCCGGAGAAATAGGTCCGCGCCCGGCCGATGACAGCGAGCGATCGCGAGATTCAAAGCGTCACCGTCGAGATCACGCAGATGTCATTGATGCGGGTGCGCCGGCCGCACGAGCATCATCGCGTCACCTATGTCGAGTTGCTGTTCGACCTGGTGTTCGTGTTTGCGGTGACGCAGATCTCGCACGCGCTGCTTGGCGACCCCACCGCGCTCGGCCTGGTTCACACCACGCTGCTGTTCCTTGCGGTGTGGTGGGTGTGGATTTACACCTCCTGGATCACCAATTGGCTTGATCCCGAACGTCTTGCCGTCCGCCTCATGCTTTTTGCGCTGATGCTCGGCGGCCTCGTGTTGTCGACCTCGATCCCGAAGGCGTTCGAAAGTCGCGGGTTCGCGTTTGCGATCGCCTACACCGGCATGCAGGTCGGACGCACGGTGTTCATGTTTTTTGCGGTGCCGGCGAGCGAGGGCAGGCTGCGGCGCAACTTCACCCGCATCCTGATCTATCTTCTCATCTCCGCCGTGTTCTGGATTCTTGGGGCGCTCGCCGATGGGCAAGCCCGGCTGTACTGGTGGATCGCGGCGCTCGCGATTGAGTATGTTTCGCCTTACACGAACTTCTGGGTACCCGGCCTTGGGGCGTCCGCGGTCAGGGACTGGACGGTCGAAGGCGGCCATATGGCCGAGCGCTGCGCGCTCTTCATCATCATCGCGGTCGGGGAATCGATCGTCGTCAGCGGGGCGGCGTTTGCCGGGCTATCGTGGACGCATGCCAATATCGGCGCGTTTGCGTCGGCCTTCATCGCAAGTCTCGCGATGTGGTGGATCTATTTCCACAAGGGCGCCGAGGCGAGCGCGGAGAACATTTCAAACGCAGCCGCGCCCGGCCGGATCGCGCGGCTTGCCTACACCTACCTGCACATGCCGATCGTGGCCGGTATCATTGTCAGCGCTGTCGGCGACGATCTTGCGCTGACGCATCCCTATGGTCCGAACGATCTCAAGACCGTGCTCAGCCTGGTCGGCGGCCCCTTGCTCTTCCTTGTCGGCACGGTCCTGTTCAAGCACACCATCCATGGCTGGTTTCAGCTGTCGCACCTCGTCGGCATCGTCGTGCTGTTGCCGATGCTCTGGTTCGGTGACCTGGTGTCGCCGCTCACGCTGTCGGCGGTCACCACGGCCGTGCTGGTCGTGGTCGGGGATCTGGGAAGCGATCTCGATCGGCTCAAAGGCGACGCTGCGGCACAAGGAGCTAGTTCGCGCGCAGCGCATGAACGGAGAACATCCGCTCTGAGTCGGTCCACGTCGAGAGCGGCGTCCAGCCGGTCGCGCGGGCGAGATTGTAGAACCGGGGAATCGAATACTTGTACGAATTCTCGGTGTGAATGCTTTCGCCCGTCGTGAACGAGATCGAGCGGCCGCACACCCGCACCATTTGCGGGCGGTTGCTGATCAGGTGCATCTCGATGCGGCTGTGCTCGCGATTATAGATCGCACGATGATCGAACGCGGCTAGGTCGAAGTTGGTGCCGAGTTCGCGGTTCATCCGCACCATCAGGTTGAGGTTGAACTTCGCGGTGACGCCGGCCGCATCATTGTAGGCGTCGTGCAGAGCCTTTTCGTCCTTCTCGAGATCGACGCCAAGGATGATGAGCGCGCCTTCGCCGAGAATCTCGGCGGCGCGCCGCAGGAAGCGCTGCGCCTCGTGCGGTTCGAAATTGCCGATGGTCGAGCCCGGAAAGAAGCCGACCTTCGGCAAGGCGCTGACTTCAGCCGGCAGGGCAAAAGTTTCGGTGAAATCGGCGGCGACCGGATGGACCTTTAGCGCCGGAAGATCGGCACGCAGCGCGCGGGCCTGCGGCGTGCAGGAAGTCGGCGGAGATGTCGACCGGCACGTAGGCTGCGATATTGCAGGTCTTGAGCAGCAGGCGGACCTTGGTCGTCGCGCCCGCGCCGAATTCGACCAGCGCCGCCTGCTTCGGCAGCAGCGCCGCTATTTCGTCACCGCGGTCGCGCAGGATGCCAAGCTCGGTGCGCGTCGGATAATATTCCGGCAGCCGCGTGATCTGTTCGAACAGGTCGGAGCCGGTCGTATCGTAAAAATATTTCGGCGATAGCTGTTTCGGATGCTGGCCGAGCCCGGCCAGCACATCGAGGGCGAAGGTCGAGGCGGTTTCGCCGTCGGCTCTCGCATCCGGAGTCGTTGCGGCTTCAGCGGCAGAGTTCTTCGTCAACGCCGATACATGAACGTTCATTGCAGCCACCCCGGATGACCTGATGATCGGATGATTGGTTCGATGGAGATCAGTTGCCGTAGTCAGCAAGCCGCAATCCCATGAATTGCCAGCGCTGGTGCGGGTAGAAGAAGTTGCGGTAGGTGACACGGCTGTGACCGTCGGGCGTCGCAAGCGAGGAGCCGCGCAGCACCAGCTGATTGACCATGAACTTGCCGTTGTATTCGCCAAGCGCCCCTTCGACGGCCTGGTAACCGGGGTAGGGTGAGTAGGAGCTGCGCGTCCACTGCCAGACGATGCCGAACGCGTCGTTCAGCTCGCCGGCACGCGCCGCAACTTCCCATTCCATCTCGGTCGGAAGGTGCTTGCCGCGCCAACGCGCAAACGCATCGGCCTCGTAGTAGCTCACGTGACATACCGGACCTTTTGGATCGACCGGCTTCAGACCGCCCAGCGTCATGATGTGCCACTGGCCGTCGATGTTGCGCCAGTGTCCTGGCGCGTCCCACTCCTGCGCGGTGACCACGGCGTGCCCGTCCATCAGCCACAGCGTCGGCGTTGTGTAACCGCCATCCGCCATGAACTCGAGCCACTCGCCATTGGTGACGAGGTCGCGGGCAATGCTGACCGGCCCTATCAGAGCACGATGCGAGGGGCGTTCATTGTCGAAGCAGAAGGCGTCGCTCGCATGGCCGACGGTATGTATGCCCTCAGGCAAGTGAAGATAGCCGCCCGTTGCGGTCAACTCCGGCCAGCGCCAGTCAGGGGCATAGGCCGGCGCAGTTGGATTGAAGGAGAATGCGTGCAGGATGTCGGTCAGCATCAATTCCTGATGCTGCTGCTCGTGATTGAGACCGATCTCGATCAGCGGCTCGAGCGTTGCAAGTAGCTTGTCATCCGCGCGTTGCAGGGCTGACGTCATTGCGGCATCGACATGAGCGCGATAGGCGGCAATCTCCGCAACACCGGGACGCGTGATGACCCCGCGATTGTGGCGTGTGTACCGCGGACCGGCCGAGACGTAATACGAGTTGAACAGGAAGGCGTAGTCCGGATGGAATGGCTTGTAGCCTTCAACATGCGGAACCAGCAGAAACTGCTCAAAGAACCAGGTCGTGTGCGCGCGATGCCATTTGGCCGGGCTGGCGTCGGGCATGGACTGCACGAGCTGGTCCTCGGGCGATAGCCGGGCGGCGCGGCGCTCGGTCTCGCTGCGAACGGCGCGGAAGGCCCTGACCAGCCGTTCGGCCGGGGTCACCTTCGGTTCGGTTAGGGGGGATGCGGACAAAGCGGCCTTGGCCGCCGGAAAACTTGCGTTCGTCACACCGAGCTCCGGTTTGGGAGAAGAACGTTGTCGTTACCGGGGCGTTCCCGGAAGAAACCCGAGCCCAAGATAGGGAGGCTTTCGCGTCCGCAACAGGGCACCGCGGCTATCAAGACAATCGATCGGCTCTATGATTATGCCTATCATGTCATCAGCTTAAACACCGGCAGGTCCAAAAATTGTCAGCAGTTTAGCTTTTTATTGGGATGCAGCCGCTTTTCGGGCTACATATATGGCCGACACGGCCAATGCGGCGTTTGGTATCAAAATCAGGCGGATAGCTTCGTTTCCGCAGCGGCAGGCCGGCACAGAAGGACTGATCATGAGCATCGAGCAATTCATCGAAAATGAAGTGAAATCGAACGACGTCGTGCTGTTCATGAAGGGGACGCCGCAATTCCCGATGTGCGGGTTCTCCGCCCAGGTGGTGCAGATCCTCGATCACGTCGGCGTGCCCTACAAGGGCCTGAACGTGCTTGACTCCGATGAGCTCCGCAATGGCGTCAAGGTCTACTCGAACTGGCCGACCATCCCGCAGCTCTACGTGAAGGGCGAGTTCGTGGGCGGTTGCGACATCATCCGTGAGATGTTCCAGGCCAGCGAATTGCAGCAGCTGTTCGCCGACAAGGGCATCGCCGTCCGCCAAGCGGCGGAGTAAACTCCTGCGCGGCAGCGTAGGGAGCCGCGCATGGATATCAGGATCGACAGCATTGAACCCTTTGCCGAAGGGCGCACCTTCGGCAAAGTCGGAGCTTATGAGCGCCTCAAGGGCGTCGCGCGCGGCCAGCTCGATCCACTGGCGCTCCGGAATTCCGGCATCGTCGATCTCGACAAGGCGCCGCGCAACGCTCGGGGCCTCGTCGACTATGAAGTCGACGTCGATATCCTTCGCCCCGCCGATCCGGCACGCGGCAACGGCGTGCTGTTCTACGAGGTCACCAATCGCGGCAACAAGATCTTGGCGAGGCTGCTGCACGGCGTGCTCTCGCCAAATCCGGCGGACCTGAACGATCCGAAGGCCGCGGCGCACGCCGGCAACGGTTTCCTGTTCGAGCGCGGCGCGACCATCGTTTGGGCCGGATGGGACCCGACCGTCGGTTCGCGTGACGCGACGATGACGGTCCGCTTTCCGCTTGCGATGGAAGACGGCAAGCCGATGGTTCGCCGCATCCGCGAGGAGTTTCAAGTCGGCAAGCGGATCCCGGAAACGTTCAAGACGATCGCGCTGACCTATCCGGCGGCGTCGCTCGACAAGACCAAGGCGCGGCTGATGATGCGGGATCGCGAGGGCGATCCGCGCGTCGAAATCCCGCGCGACGCCTGGGAGTTCGTGGACGACCGTCACGTGCGCCTGCTCCCGGTGGGACGGGGCTAAAGCCGCTGACGATCTACGAATTCTGGTACGAGGCGACCAATTCGCGCGTCGCCGGCATCAGTTTTGCGATGACGCGCGACCTGATTTCGTTCCTGCGCAACGATGCGGCGTCGCCGCTGGCGCACCGTGGCCTCAAGCACAGCATCGCGTTCGGCATCTCGCAGAGCGCGCGCTTCCTGCGCCACTTCATCGAGCTCGGCATGAACCGCGATCTTGGCGGCAAGCGCGTGTTCGATGGCGTGTTCGCTCACACCGGCGGTGCGGCCAAGATCTTTGCCAATCACTCCTTCGCCGAGCCCAATCGCACGGCGTCGCAGCACCACGATCGGCTTTATCCGGACGCCTGGTATCCGTTTTCGACGGCGGCCACGCCCGATCCATTCTCGGGCCGCAACGAGTCTTTGTTCCGCGGCGACGGCTGCGATCCCTTGTTCATTCAGACCAACACCTCGGCCGAGTACTGGAACAAGGGTGCTTCGCTGCTGACGATCGATGCGCTGGGCAAGGCCGACCTGACACTGCCCGAGACCTCGCGCGTCTATGTGATCGCCGGCACGCAGCACGCCAGCAGCCCGCCCGCTGCCGAACGCGGGCCGCTCGCCAATCAGGGCAATCCGCAAAGCGTGGCGCCGGCGATCCGCGCGCTGATGGATGCGATGTTCCAGTGGGTGACCGAGGGCAGTCGCGCCGCCACCGAGCCGGGTGCCATCGTTGCGGGATGGCACGGCCGTTCGCGTCGACAGCATGCGCTTTCCGCATGCGCCTGATTTTGCCACGCCGCGTTGCGTCAACCTCATCACGACGGCTGTTGACTGGATCGATCCGCCGGGCAGTCCCGACAGCAGGGCCGCAAAGGTCGATGGCGAGTACGTCGCGCTCGTGTCCGCGGTCGATCCTGACGGCAACGAAACGGCAGGCATTCGGTTGCCGCCAGTCGGCGTGCCGCTCGCGACCTACACCGGCTGGAATATTTATCGCGAGCTCCCGGATGAACTCGGCGATCGCGACGGCTCCTATGTGCCGTTCACGAAGACCGCCGCTGAGCGCGAGCGAAATGGCGATACGCGGCTTTCGCTCGAAGAGCGTTATGGCTCGCTCGACGATTATGTCGCGAAGGTGAGGTCGTACTGCGATCGGCTGATCGCCGAGCGACTGCTGCTGTCCGCTGATGCGAAGACCTATGTTGACGCGGCGAAGGCATCCAAGGATTTCGCCGCGATCGCAGCAGCTGATGCCGCCGCAAAATGACGGCGATTGCCTCGCGGGCGATCGGCGACGCCACGCTCGAGATCGTCGTTGCAGACATCACGACGCTCGCGGTCGATGCGATCGTCAATGCCGCGAACACTTCGCTGCTCGGTGGCGGAGGGGTCGACGGTGCGATCCATCGCCGCGCCGGCCCAAAACTGCTCGACGAATGCCGCACGCTCGGCGGCTGCGCCACTGGTGACGCCAGGATCACGCATGGCTATGGGTTGCCGGCGCGCCATGTGATCCATGCCGTCGGCCCGAGTCTGGCATGGCGGTCAGCAGAACGAGGACGCGCTGCTTGCCTCGTGCTATCGCCGTGCCATCGAGATTGCGACGGCAACCCGGCTTGCTTCGATTGCCTTTCCTGCGATCTCGACCGGAATCTACCGGTTCCCCGCCGACCGTGCCGCTGGGATCGCGGTGTCGACGACTGTGCAATCGCTCAAATCGACGACCTCTGTCGATCGCGTGATCTTCTGCTGCTTCGCAGCCGAAAGCGCGGAGCTGCACCGGCAAGCGCTGGAGGCGATCGCCTAGGCGCTTACGACGCCTCGCGCACGATCTCTCGCGTGAGCCCAACGGCCTCCTCGACCATCGCCGCCGTCACATCGATATGCATGCAGGCGCGCACGCGGCCGCCGAGCTGCGACACCAGCACGCCTTTCGCCCGCAGTTTGGCCTGCAGTTGCTCGGCGGTGAGGCGTGGATTGGTCGTCGCGACGTAGACTAGGTTGGTCTCAGGCTGCTGCACGTCGAGGCCTTCGATCTGCGCCAACCCCCGCGCCAGCGCGCGGGCATTGGCGTGGTCGTCGGCGAGCCGCGCGACGTGATGGTCGAGCGCATACACGCAGGCCGCAGCAATGATGCCGGCCTGCCGCATTGCGCCTCCGAGCCGCTGTTTCCAGCGCCAGACGTCGTCGATGAACTCGCGGCTGCCGGCGAGCACCGCTCCGACCGGCGCGCCAAGCCCCTTCGAGAAATCGATCCACACCGAATCCCAGCCGGCCGCGATCCGGTCGGCGGCAAGCCCGGTCGCAACCGCAGCATTGAGCAGTCGGGCGCCATCCATGTGGGTGCTCAGACCTTGCGCGTGGGCAAGTTCTGCGACTGCGTCGAGACGGGCCTGCGGCCAGATCGTTCCGCCGCCGATGTTGGCGGTCTGCTCGGCGCTGACCAGCTTCTGGTTCGGCGCGTAGCGCGATTTTGCGCGGAACGCCGCGCGCAGCGTGTCGACCTCGTACTGGCCGTCCGGCCCGGGCAGCGGCGTGATCTGGAAGCCGCCGAGGGCGGCATGCACGCCGCCTTCGCTGGTCAGGATGTGCGCGGTCGGGTGCGCGAGGATTTCGTCGCCAGGGCGGCAGTGTGTCAGGATCGCCGCGACGTTGCACATCGTGCCCGACGGCAGGAACACCGCGGCCTGCTTGCCGAGCAGGGCGGCGACCCGCTCGCACAGCTGGTTGACCGTCGGATCATCGCCGACCTGTTCGTCGCCCACTTCCGCTCGCGCCATCGCCTCGCGCATCGCGGGCGTCGGTCGGCTTTGCGTATCTGACAGCATGTTGATACGCACCGGCGGCAGTTTTGGATCAAGCGGAGCAGGGGCGTAGACCATGGGGCGTCCTGATTTATCGTTGCCGCGCTCAAGCATAGAGGTGTGAATGTCAGGCACAAGACGCATTCGGCGGCGAACGAAAAAGCCCCGGCTTGCGCCGGGGCTTCGCCGATCTGCAAAGCGCAGAACGAAATCTTATCGCGAGTAATACTCGACGATCAGGTGCGGCTCCATCATCACCGGAAACGGCACCTCGGCCAGGTTCGGGATGCGGGCGAACTTCGCCGTCATCTTGGAGTGATCAGCCTCAATGAAGTCGGGCACGTCGCGCTCGGCGAGTTGGGCTGCTTCGAGCACGACAGTGAGCTGCTTCGAGGCTTCCTTGACCTCGATCGTGTCGCCGACCTTGACGCGGAAGCTCGAAATGGTGACCCGGCGGCCGTTGACCTTGATGTGGCCGTGATTGATGAACTGGCGCGCGGCGAACATCGTCGCGGCAAACTTGGCGCGATAGATCACGGTGTCGAGCCGCCGCTCGAGCAGGCCGATCAGGTTTTCACCCGAGTCGCCCTTCAGGCGGCTCGCCTCGACATAGATGCCGTGGAACTGCCGCTCGGAAATGTTGGCGTAGTAGCCCTTCAGCTTCTGCTTGGCGCGGAGTTGCACGCCGAAGTCGGAGAGTTTTCCCTTGCGGCGCTGGCCGTGCTGGCCGGGGCCGTATTCGCGGCGGTTCACGGGGCTCTTCGGGCGGCCCCAGATATTTTGGCCCATACGGCGATCGATCTTGTATTTCGCCTCACTGCGCTTTGTCATCGCGTCCTCATTTCTCGAAGTTGAAGGAACGCGCCCTCCTGTGCCTGGGCGGATAGCCCAAGGCTGACAGGTTCACCTCAAAAGCCGGACGAGGGGAACCGCGGGTCGCGAAACGCAACGCGGGCCGAAACGGCCCGCGAGCAGGGCGGCTTGTAGGGCAGAAAGAGCTGATCGTCAACGGCTTCAGGCCGCCTGGAGGTCGCGGAAATAGGGGCTTAGCGCCCGCGCCAGCCCCTCCGTTGGCGGTTTTCCCGAGGTAAACACGATCCGCGCCTGGACGGTTCCTGACCCGCTGGAAGCCCCCATCAGCTCTGCCGTCCGCCGGGCGATCGCCGGCGCCGGGTCGATCCAGTCGACCTGCCAGGGAGCAAGCCGCACCATGCGGTCGAGCAGCAGCGGGTAATGGGTGCAGGCCAGCACGATGGTGTCGGTCCGCGCCGCGCCGTCGACGAAGCAGGGCGCGATTTCGCGGGCGATGTCGGCGTCGCTGACCGGCTCGTCGCGGAGTGCTGCTTCGGCGATCGACGCGAGCTTGGCGGCGCCGATCAGTGTCACCTCGCAGCCCGCGCCGAAATCACGGATCAGGCCTTGCGTGTACTCGCGCTTCACCGTGCCCTTGGTGCCGAGCACCGAGACGCGCTTCGTCTTCGAGGCCGCGCAGGCCGGCTTGATCGCGGGCACGGTACCGACGAACGGCACCGAATAGGTCGCGCGCAGGTGCGGCAAAATCAGCGTGGACGCCGTATTGCAGGCGACCACGATGATCGCGGGCTGATGCTCGGCGATCATTGCGCCGACCAGCGGCACCACGCGGGCGACGAGCGCGTCTTCAGAGTGATGCCCGTACGGGAAGAACGCATCATCGGCGACGTAGACATAGTTCGCCGCCGGCCGCGCCTTGACGATCTCGCGATAGACGGTAAGGCCGCCGAGGCCGGAATCGAACACCAGAATGGTTGGCGCGGTGCTCACGTGGTTGTCCCAGCTATCGTCCTGTCCGCACGCCAGTCTGCAGAACGTTGCGGCAAGTTCAGGGCGGCTGCTCTCGCAAATCCCCTAAATTAGAATCGCTCCAGCTTAGAGGCGTTCTCTTTGTCCCACCAGCATGCAGTTGCTAACGATCCGCAACAGCATTGGAATGGGCGAAAGCAGGGGGCATCATGGGGCGCGGTTGGGTGGCAGGTATCGGCATCGTCGCGATGTTGGCCGTGAGCACGGTTGTCGCGCGTGCTGAGGATGCATCGTCCTGGCGCGAGATCGAGACCAAATATTTGTTCGGCTTTACCACGGGCTCGGGTATTGGCCTTGAGGGTGAGAAAGAATTCACCCTTGAATTGATCGCGCGGTTCGGCAAGCGCGACGGCCACTACCAGGCCAGCGAAACCAAGATCGAATACGAATTCACGCCGTCCCAATTCGTGCAGATCGAGTTCGGCGCGCTGGCGTCGACCCATGACATCAGCAACGTCTCCGGGCTCGACGATCGCAGGCAATACTTTCTCGGGGGCGCCTTTGCCGAGTTCCGCTATCTCGTGCTGGAGCGCACGCAGAACAATCCGCTTTCGGTTACCATGTCGTTCGAACCGACCGGGCGTACGGTCGACGAGACATCGGGCGATCGGGTCCGCAATTTCGAATTCGAGACCAAGATCAACGCCGACCTCGAACTGATCAAGAACCGGCTCTATGCAGGATTCAACACGGTCTATGAACCCGAAGTCACGACGACGTCTGACCACGTTACGGCGCGCGAAGCCCAGCTCTCGCAATCGGCGGCGCTGGCGCTGCGCGTACAGCCGAACCTCGTGCTCGGCGCCGAGGCCTGGTACCTCCGGCATTACGACGCCGCCAACCTGACCAACTTCACCGGCGACGCCGTGCTGGTTGGGCCGACACTGTTTTACGCGCTGACCAACAAGATGTTCATTGCTGCGGCGTGGAACGCGCAGGTGTGGGGCCGCGAGGTCGGTAATCCCGCGCCATACAATTTCGCCGAGTTCCAGCGTCATCGGGTCAAACTCAAATTCGCGCTCGAGTTCTGACCAACAGGAATTTCAAGCCACCTCCCACGGTCAAAGGGATCGTCATGTCGTTGCCCCGCGTTGCCTCCGGAATTGCCCTGCTTGCTGCGGGCTTCGTCACGATGCTAGTCCTTGCGCCCGCGGCACGGGCGCAGGAGGCCAAGGAGATCGTGATCACCTACAAGGGCAAGCAGTTCCAGCCGGCACAGATCAGCGCACCTGCCAACACGGCGCTGCGTTTGCGCGTCAAGAATTTGGATGCCCAGCCAATGGAATTCGAGAGCACGTCGCTGCGGGTCGAAAAGGTGGTGACCGGCAACGGCGAAGGGACCATCAACGTGCGGCCGCTGGTGCCTGGAAGCTACGAGTTCTTCGATGACTTCCACGACACCTCGCGCGGCACGCTGATCGTGCAATAGGACCGACGACCGCCGATGCTTGGTGCGCTGATCATCGTCTTTCGCGAGGTGTTCGAGGCCGGCCTCATCGTTGGCATCGTGCTCGCGGTGACGCGCGGCATCGCCGGACGCGATCGCTGGATCGGCCTTGGCATCGCCGGCGGCGTGGTTGGCGCGTGCGTCGTCGCGGCTTTTGCGGGCGCGTTGTCGCAGCTGTTCGAGGGCGTGGGGCAGGAGTTGTTCAACGCGACGATCCTCGGCATCGCCGTGATCATGCTGACCTGGCACAATGTATGGATGGGGCGGCACGGCGGCGAATTGGCAGCTGAAGCGCGTGCGGTCGGCCAGTCCGTGGCGGACGGTGCGCGGTCGCTGCTAGCGCTTGCCATTGTGGTCGGCGTCGCGGTGATGCGCGAGGGCAGCGAGGTCGCGCTGTTCCTCTACGGCATTGTCGCCGCAGGCGGCGGGTCCGGTGCGAGTATCGCTGTGGGCGGCGTCATCGGGCTCGTGCTTGGCGCGCTGGTGTGCCTGCTGACCTATCTCGGCCTGGTGCGGATCCCGGCCAAGCCGCTGTTTCGCGTGACTACGGTGCTGATCGCGCTGCTCGCCGCCGGCATGGCCGCGCAGGCCACGGCATTCCTCGCGCAGGCGAACTGGGTGACGGCGTTCGGCAATGTGGTCTGGGATACCAGCTGGGTGGTCAGCGACGAGAGCATGCTCGGCAAGGCGCTGCACACGCTGATCGGCTATACCGACCAGCCGACCGGCATGCAGCTGATCGTTTATGTCGCCACGCTGGGCGTCACCTTTGCCGCGATCCGGCTTGCCAGCTCGTCTGCCAATCACGGCTCAAACGATCGTCCGGCGCCCGCGGAATAAATCCTGCCCAAGGCCGGTCTTCCCGATCGGCTCGATCCGAGCCGTGGCCACCATTCCGTCCATGGCATGGCGGCGTTGCTGTGCATCAAACCTGTCGCCAGAACCACGTGAATCATTCAGCAATGTTGGGCGAGCCGAGGAAAGTCCGTTACGAGGAGATGATGGAGACAAGAGCAGCGAGTTGGGGCCGTGCCGCGCGCATTTTTCATTGGGGGCTTGGCCTCACGATTATCGCGATGATCGCGTTCGGCTACTGGATGAACCACTGGTCGCCGCGGCCCGATCGGTACTTTTATCGCTCGATCCACGCCGATATCGGTTATCTGGTCCTGCTCTTGACGGCGCTGCGCCTGATCTGGCGCGCAGTCAGTCCGCGCCCGGCGCTGCCTTCGGGCACGCCAGCGTGGGAGCGCGTCGCTGCCTACGTCAATCACGGCGCGCTCTATCTCTTCACCTTCGTGGTCGCGTTCCTCGGCTGGGCCCATTCCGGCGCGCACAAGCCGGACTACGCGAGCTTCTTCGGCCTGTTTCGCGTACCGCAGTTCACCTCGGAGAACCGCGAGACCGCCAACATCTACGAAGACCGCCACATCACGATGGCCTATGTGTTGCTGGCGCTGATCGTAGTGCACGTGCTCGCCGCGCTCTACCATCACTTCGGCAAGCGCGACCGCGTGTTGATGCAGATGATCGACGGCCGCGGCTGACCAGCGGCGCCGCGCAAGTCGCTGGTGGTACAGCGGTTTTCGATGATTTTTGTGGTGTTTTGGGGTCCACGATAATACTCGTAAAGATTGTATTTGATGAAATAAGCAATCTTAAATAATGTTCGGCGAGGCGGCCCCTGGGACAGGTACCGAGCGCTACACCGGTGCGAGCAGATGATGCGGCAAAGCTGGCAGCTCCATGGCGATTGGATCGGCCGGGCGGACTTCGCCGCCCGCAAGGACGACGCACATGATGCCGGCCTTGCGGATCAGGTTGCCCTCGGCGTCCTTGTCGAGCACGGCCTCCATCAACCCGTCGCGGAAATGATTGAGCTGGATGCAGGGATTGCGCAGGCCGGTGACTTCGACGATGGCACTCTCGCCGAGCCGGAGAAGGGTGCCGCGCGGCAGCGCCAGCAAATCGATTCCCGAGGTGGTGACGTTCTCGCCGATATCGCCCGGCGCGATCTCAAAACCCTTGCCGCGCAACTCGTCGAACAGCTCGCGGTGCACGAGGTGGACCTGGCGCAAGTTGGGCTGGGTCGGGTCGCGCCGCACCCGCGAGCGATGTTTGACGGTGACGCCGGCGTGAGCGTCACCATCGACGCCAAGCCCCTCGATGAGTCGGATCGCGAGCGCGTTGGTCTTCGAGAAGTGGTGCCCGTGCCGGAGGCTGACGGCAATAATCGTTCCAGCCATGCTCAGCTCGCGCCAAACACCCGCCTGAAGATCGTGTCGACATGCTTGAAATGGAAGCCGAGATCGAACTGCTCGGCGAGCTCTGAATCCGACAGGTATTTTTTCACGTCGGGGTCCTTCTTCAGGAACGTCAAGAAATCACCTTCGCCGCGCCAGACCTTCATCGCGTTACGCTGCACGAGCTTGTAGGAATCCTCGCGGCTCGCGCCTTTCTGCGTCAGCGCCAGCAGCACGCGTCCCGAATGCACGAGACCGCCGAGACGGTCGAGGTTCTTCTGCATGTTCTCGGGATAGACCAGGAGCTTGTCGATCACCCCGGCCAGCCGATTGAGCGCGAAGTCAAGCGTCACCGTGGCGTCCGGCGCGAACATCCGCTCGGCCGACGAATGCGAGATGTCGCGCTCGTGCCAGAGCACGACGTTCTCCAGCGCCGGCGTCACATAGGCGCGCACCATGCGTGACAGGCCCGACAGATTCTCCGTCAGCACCGGGTTGCGCTTGTGCGGCATCGCCGACGAGCCTTTTTGGCCCTCGGAGAAGAACTCTTCGGCCTCAAGCACTTCGGTGCGCTGCAGGTGGCGGATCTCGGTTGCCAGCCGCTCGATCGAGGAGGCGACCACGCCGAGGGTAGCAAAATACATCGCGTGGCGGTCGCGCGGAATGATTTGGGTCGAGATCGGCTCGACCGTCAGCCCCATCGCTTTTGCGACATGCTCCTCGACGCGTGGGTCGATCTGCGCGAAGGTCCCGACGGGACCGGAGATCGCGCAGGTCGCAACCTCTTTGCGGGCCGCGACCAGCCGCTCCTTCGCCCGCGAAAACTCGGCATAAGCATAGGCAAGCTTCAATCCAAAGGTGACGGGCTCGGCGTGGATGCCGTGCGAACGGCCGATGGTCGGCGTCATCTTGTGTTCGAGGGCGCGCCGTTTCAGCGCAGCCAGCACCTTGTCGACGTCGGCAATCAAGATATCGGCGGCGCGCACCAGCTGAACGTTGAAGCAGGTGTCGAGCACGTCCGATGACGTCATGCCCTGGTGCACGAAGCGCGCGTCGGGGCCGACGATCTCGGCGAGATGGGTGAGGAAGGCGATGACATCGTGCTTGACCTCGGCCTCGATCTCGTCGATGCGCGCGACGTCGAATTTTGCGTCCTTGCCCTTGGCCCAGATCGTCTTCGCGGCGTCCTTCGGGATCACGCCAAGTTCGGCGAGGGCGTCGGCGGCGTGGGCCTCGATCTCAAACCAGATCCGGAAGCGCGTCTGGGCATCCCAGATCGCAGCCATTTCGGGGCGGGTATAGCGGGGGATCATGCCGCCTCTCCGCGGGCGAGCTGCGCTGCGTTGCGGATCGCGGCGATGTTGGCGGTGTAAGCCTGTTGCGTGCCGCCCTTGAACACCGCCGAGCCTGCGACGAGCACGTTGGCGCCGGCCGCGATCACCTTCGGCGCGGTCTCCGGCGTGATCCCGCCATCAACTTCGATATCGATCGGGCGGCCCGCCACCAGCGCACGGACCTGTGCAACCTTCTCGATCGCAGCCGGGATGAAGGCCTGGCCGCCGAAGCCGGGATTGACCGACATGACCAGCACGAGATCGATGATGTCGACGACGTTTTCGATCGAGCTCACGGGCGTCGCCGGATTGAACACCACGCCGGCCTTCTTGCCGAGCGCGCGGATCGCCTGCAGCGAGCGGTGCAGGTGCGCCCCGGCCTCGACATGCACGGTGATGATGTCCGAGCCGGCGCGCGCGAACGCTTCCAGGTACGGGTCGCACGGCGCGATCATCAAATGAGTATCAAACGTCTTCTTGCTGTGCGGGCGCATGGCTTTCACCACATCGGGCCCGAACGAGATGTTCGGCACGAAGTGGCCGTCCATGATGTCGAGGTGGATCCAGTCGGCGCCGGCCTGATCGACGGCGCGCACTTCGTCGGCGAGTTTTGCGAAATCGGAAGCCAGGATTGACGGGGCGATCACCAGCGGTCGAGTCATCGGTCCTCACGGGCGATTAAAGCTTCGCCTAACATGCTGTTGATGCAGGTTCAATGCGTGCGGACGGGCTTGCGGCCGGGCGTGGGAAAATTCTGCCGGACCGGCAGTCTCTGCCGGCCGGGAACGGCCAGGACAACGCGAAAAACCATTGTTTTCCAAGAAGTTTTGCGGCGGCACGCGACTTGCTCCTCCGTCAGCGGGATTGTCTGTTGGGCCGTCCGGCCCTGTGGGGAGTTCGAGCCATGTTTTTTGCCCTCGGAGCTGCATCTTCGGCGCTCGACCTGTTGTCGTCGCTGACCTCGTCGTCGTCTTCTTCAGCGTCAAACGGGAAAGCCGGGATTGCTCCGGCCAGTTCGTTCTCGCTTACGAATCCGACCAGCACGTCGGCCTCGATAACGACTGCAGGTTCCGCCGGCGGCCAGCTGGCGCCGACGACGCTGAACACCCTGCTCGCGGCGCAGTCGCAGAACTCCGGTCCGACCAGCCGGAGTGCGGCGCTGGACGACCTGTTCTCGCAGATCGACGGCAATGGCGACGGCCAGATCACCAAGACGGAATTCGAGAACGCGCTCGGCGCCGGCGGCACCAACGTGCAGGCGGCCGACAACGTGTTCGACAAGATGGACCTCAACGGTGACGGCAGCATCTCGAAAGATGAGATGTCGCAGTCTCTGGAAAAGAGTGGACGTCACCACCACGGCCATCATGCCGGAGGAGCGGGTGGGGCAGGCGGCAACGCCAACGCCCTGATGCAGGCGTTGCAGGGCGCGACCAGCACGTCGAGCAACAACAGCGACGGCTCGACCACGACCACGCTGACCTATGCCGACGGCACCAAGATCACGATGACGCAGCCCGCTGCGGGCTCGAGCTCGACGACGTCGACCGGCAACAATGCGATCCAGTCGTATAACTTCGCCGAGCGCCTGATCGAGCGCCAGGCCCAGATGATTTCGGCCAATGCGCAGCAGTCGCTGTCGATGAGCGTATGAGCTGACTGAGGGATTCGCCGTCATTGCGAGGAGCAAAGCGACGAAGCAATCCAGCTTTTGCGCGAGTGGCCCTGGATTGCTTCGCGGAGCCTGTCATCGGGCCGGCCTTCGGCCGGACCCGTTGGCTCGCAATGACGAAAAACCTACGTCCCGAACCGATCCTTCCATGACGGCAGCGCGCCGGGGAAGGGCAGCGCGGTCGCCTCGTAAACGCCGCGCGCGATCGCGCGTGTCATCACGTTGGCGGCGATCGCGCCGAGCTCGGTCAACCCGGCGCCGGGATCGACCGGCTTCACGCCGGTTGACGCCGCAAACACCACGTCGCCGTCGAGTGGCGCATGCACCGGATAGATCGCACGGGCAAAGCCGGTCTGCGCGATGATCGCAAGGCGTTTGGTCTGTGCTTTGTCGAGCTTTGCGTCGGTGACGACGACGGCGATGGTCGTGTTCTCGCCCGCCGCTGCGGCAGCGCCGCCCTTCAGCCGCACCTTCAGCATGTCGGCGGAGAATTTAGCGGGCAGGCCGCGGCCGCCGAACTCGTTGTTGGTCTCGAACGGCGCGGCCCAAAACCACGGTCCGTCACCGACGATGGTGCTGCCGACCGCGTTGACCACCGCGAGTGCCGCGACGGTGACGCCGCCAGCAGTCTTGGCCGACGCCGAGCCGAGTCCGCCTTTCAGCGTTGCGGTGGTCGCGCCCAATCCAGCGCCGACGCTGCCAAGTGCAAAAGAATCGCTCGCCGCATCGGCGGCGGCATAGCCGAGATCGCGGAACGGCGGAAAGCGGCCCCACGTCTTGTCGCCGCCATTGAGCATATCGAAGATGATAGCGCCGGTGACGAGCGGCACCAGCGCATCGCGCAGGCGAAAGCCGCGACCACGTTCGGCGAGCCAGGCCTGTACGCCGCCACCGGCCTCAAGGCCGTGCGCGGAGCCGCCGGACAGCGCAAACCCGTCGATGGTCTCGACCGTGTTGACGAGGTCAAGCAGCACGGCGTCGCGCACGCCGGGCCCGCCGCCGCGCACATCCATCGCCGCAACCACGGGGCGGTCGAACAGGATCGCGGTGGTGCCCGAGGCGACCTTGGCGTTTTCGGCGTGGCCGACGGTTACGCCGTCGACATCGGTAAGGAGGTTCTTCATGCAGGGCGGTCCCAATCGAGGTGAGATGATCGCAGACCGCGTGGAACGTCAACCATGCGGCCCTTTTTTGATTTGAGCATGATCGTTGGACAAACGAAGACGTTTGTCCGGGAAACCCGGTATCCACCCCCGATCAAGTCGAGGGCATGCTTTTCCGGATCACGCTGCAACGGACCGTTCACATCGTGGCGATACGAGCACCTGTGGGCTTGCGTGGCTGCATGTTTGCAGAGCATCTAGCCGCATGATTCATAACGTCTCGATCGTCGCCGCGTTTCTCGCCGGCATCGTCAGCTTCCTGTCGCCCTGCGTGCTGCCGCTGGTGCCGCCGTATATCGTTTATCTCGCCGGTGCGACCATCGAGCACGTGGCGGCCGGCGAGGCGCCGGCATCGTCACGCCGCGCTGTGATGCTGTCGGCACTGCTGTTCGTGTGCGGCTTCGCCACCGTCTTCGTGGCACTCGGCGCGGTCGCAAGCTCGCTCGGCCAGGCGGTGCAGGCGTTTCAGCTCTGGCTGATCGACCGCATGGCGGCGCTTGGTGCCGCGACCGGGCTGCCGATCCCCTCGGTTCCACCGCTGACGCTGCTCGCCGGCATTATCATCATCATCATGGGGCTGCACTTCCTCGGGCTGACGCGGATCGGGCTGTTGATGCGCGAGGGGCGGCTCGGGATGGCGAAGCCGGTCGGGCCGTGGGGTGCCTATCTGATGGGACTCGCCTTTGCGTTCGGCTGGACGCCGTGCATCGGGCCGATCCTGACGACGATCCTTGCGCTGGCGGCGTCGGAATCAAGCGTTGGGCAGGGCATGATCCTGCTTGCGATTTACTCCGCCGGCCTCGGCATTCCTTTCCTGCTCGCCGCCTTCGGGATCGAGAGTTTTGCTGCGATGCTCGCACGCTTCAAGCACCAGCTGGTGAATGTCGAGCGCGCGATGGGCGCGCTGCTCGTGCTCGCCGGCGTCGCCTTCATCACCAACGCGACCACCTACATGGCAAACTGGCTGATCGACACGTTCCCGGTGCTGAGCCGGATCGGGTAAGGCGCTGGCATGGACCGGTTCGTCGTGATCTCGGGATGTTCCGGTGGCGGCAAGTCGACGCTGCTTGCCGAACTTAGCCGCCGCGGCCACGCAGTTGTCGAAGAGCCCGGACGTCGCATCGTTGAGGCAGAACTTCGATCGGGCGGCTCGGTATTACCTTGGAGCGATGGTATCGCCTTTGCGCGCCGTGCTCTGGCCCTGGCCCGAACTGATCACGAACGTGCGGCCGACCTTGCCGGCTGGGTGTTTTTCGATCGAGGCATGGTTGATGCTGCAGTCCACCTTCAGCATATTGCCGGCGAATCGGCACAGGCCACGCTGGGCGTAGCGTCTCCTTATAGTCGGCAAGTTTTCTTAACCCCACCCTGGCCGGAAATTTATGCGACCGACCGAGAGCGGCGGCACGACTTCGACACCGCGCGCGAAGAGTATTCACGCTTGCTCGAAGCCTATCCAGCCTTGGGCTACGAGGTGCTCGTGCTGCCGAAGGCAAGCGTCACCGAGCGAGCCGATTTCGTTCTCGCGATCCTGGCGAAGCACCCGGTCGCCGAGTGACACCGGCTCTGATTTCGCGCCAGATTTTGCCCTCGGCCGAAAACAAAATCGCCCCGGCTTCGGCCGGGGCGATTGTCATTTCCGCGTGTGACAGACGTTGGGGCTCAGGTGCCCTTCTTGCCCATCTCGCCGTATTTGCCGTCCTTGCTCCATTGATACATCACGTAGTCGATGACCGTGATGTCACCCTTGGCGTCGAACGCGATCTTGCCGAGCACCGTGTCCCAAGTGCCGGCTCTCATGGTCTCGGCAACCTTCTTGGCATCCAGCGTCTTGGCCTTGTTGGCGGCGGCCGCCCAGATCTGCAGCGCGGCGTAGGTGTACAGCGTGTAGCCTTCGGGATCGATGTTCTTGGCCTTGAACTCCTTGACCACGGCCTGCGCCGTCGGCTTGTTGCGCGGATCAGGGCCGAACGTCATCATCGTGCCGGTGCCGGCATCGCCGGTGATCGACCAGTACTCGTTGGTGACCAGCGCGTCGCCGGAGATCAGCTGTGACTTCATGCCCTGGTCGCGCATCTGGCGCAGGATCAGGCCAGCCTCGGTGTGGTAGCCGCCGACATAGACGACGTCGATGTTGGCCGCCTTCATCTTCGACACCAGCGCCGTGAAATCCTTGTCGCCGGCGGTGTAGGACTCGTACATCTTCTCCTTCAGGCCGGCCTTGTTGAGGGCCTTCTGCGTCTCGTCGGCGAGACCCTTGCCGTAGGTCGACTTGTCGTTGAGGATCGCGACGTTCTTGCCTTTAAAATTCTTGGCGATGAACTGGCCGGCAATGGTGCCCTGCTGGTCGTCGCGGCCGCAGACGCGGAACGTGTTCCACATGCTTGCGCTCGGTATATTGCGGGTTGGTCGAGGCCGGCGAAATCTGCAGCACGTTGTTCTCGGCATAGACTTCCGACGCCGGGATCGAGGAGCCCGAGCAGAAGTGGCCGATCACGACCGGCACCTTCTCGCCGGACAGCTTTTCGGCGACTGAGCGGGCCTGCTTCGGATCGCAGGCGTCGTCGCCGACGTCGGCCTTCAGCTTCTTGCCGAGCACGCCGCCGGATGCGTTGATCGCCGCGACCGCAGCATCCATGCCGTTCTTGAACTGGGTGCCGAACGCCGCGTACTGACCGGTCATCGGTCCCGCGACCCCGATGGTGATGTCCTGGGCCGATGCGGGCGCCGACAAAGCAACCGCGGCACCGAGCGCCAGGCCGAACAGACCAAGATGTTTCATTCGCTTCTCCTCGCAGCGTGAACCTGCCCTTTTCAGAGCGGAAATACCGTTCGCATTGTTCACTGATTTTAGGATCAAGTCACCGGCAATTTTGTCACTTAAGCGCCTTTTGCCGCGCCATCCCGGCGCGGGCGCCAGCTCAAGAGTCCGTTGGGTTCATAGAGCCAGTAGTACTGCCGGACCATTTGCTGTACCCGCGTGTAGCGCCAGGCGAGCGACGCCGTGAGGATCAGGCAGGCGGTTTCAAAGACGTAGGCTGATGGGGCGAACAGCGCCTCCTGAAACAGGGCGAAGTGCAGAAAGCGCACAGCAAAACCGAGCAGGATCATCGAGCGGATCACGGCGGACAGTGGCCGCCACGTCAGCGCGATCGAGCGGCCCGCCTGCCAGGCGCAACCGCAGCCGACGACGAAGGTGATGAAGATCGTCTGCAGCAAGGTCTCTTCGGTGTAGAGCGCGCTCATTGGTGCCGTCCGCCCTCAAGATAGGCCGCGCGGATTTCCGGACGGCGCAGCAATTCTTCGCCGGTACCGGTGATGGTGATCGCGCCGTTGACCATGACATAGCCGCGATGGGCCAGCCGCAATGCGTGGTTGGCATTCTGCTCGACGATCAGCACGGTCAGCTTGTCCTCGCGATTGAGCGCGCGGATGGCGTCGAAGATTTGCCGGACGATCAGCGGGGCGAGGCCGAGCGAGGGTTCGTCAAGCAGCAGGAGTCGCGGCCGGCTCATTAATGCGCGGCCGATCGCCAGCATCTGCTG
This sequence comes from uncultured Alphaproteobacteria bacterium, assembly GCA_963763485.1. GTDB lineage: Bacteria > Pseudomonadota > Alphaproteobacteria > Rhizobiales > Xanthobacteraceae > CAWCKS01. Next base: position 310,621 of record CAVXOW010000009.1, read on the forward strand.
CTCGCCGCCGGACAGCGTGCCGCCGCGCTGGGTCAGGCGTTCCTTCAGCACGGGAAACAGTCCGAACACCCGTTCGAGGTCCGGCGCAATGTCGGCCTTGTGGTCGCCTGCCGCATCGGCACCCATCTGCAGGTTTTCCAGAACGGACATGCGCGGGAAAATGCGGCGGCCCTCAGGCGCCTGCGCAATGCGCAAGCGCGCCACCTCGTGGGTCGGCACCTTGGTGATGTCGTGACCGTCGAACACGATGTTGCCGGCAAGCGCGCGCGGCTGGCCGAAGATCGTCATCATCAGCGTCGATTTGCCGGCGCCGTTGGAGCCGATCAGCGCGACGATCTCGCCCGGGCCGACCTCGAGGTCGACACCCTTCAGCGCGACGATCTTGCCGTAGGCGGCCTGCAGGCCGCGGATCGCGAGCAGCGGTTCGCTCATGCGCGGCCCTCGACGACGGCGATCGCGTCGGCCTCGTCGGCGACACCGAGATAGGCCGCAATCACTTTCGGATCATCGCGGATTTCACGCGGCGTCCCGTCGGCGATCTTGACGCCGTGGTCGAGCACCACGACGTGGTCGGAAATCTCCATCACGACCGACATGTCGTGCTCGATCAGCAGGATCGAGGTGCCGCGGTCGCCGCGGATCGACAACAGGAGCTCGTTGAGCACACCGCTCTCGCGGGCGTTCAAGCCCGCGGCCGGCTCGTCGAGGCAGAGCAGCGCGGGCTCCGAGCACATCGCGCGCGCGATCTCGAGCCGCCGCTGGTCGCCATAGGACAGGTTGCCGGCGGCCTCATCGGCGCGCGCCACCAGGCCGATGCGGTCGAGCCAGTAGCGCGCGAGTTCGATGGCGCGCGCCTCCGCATGGCGATAGGACGGCACGCCGAGCAGGCCGAGCAGCGTGTAGCCCGAGGCCTTCATCAGCGTGTTGTGCTGGGCGACGAGAAGATTTTCCAGCGCGGTCATGCCGGGAAACAGGCGGATGTTCTGGAACGTGCGCGCGACCTTGGCGAGCTTTGAGATGCGGAAATCGAACAGGCGCTCGAGCAGGAAGGTCTGGCCGTCGGCGTGCTTGAGCTGCATCATGCCGGTGGTCGGCTGGTAGAAGCCGGTGATGCAGTTGAACACGGTGGTCTTGCCGGCGCCGTTGGGGCCGATCAGCGCGGTGATCTTTCCGCGTGTCGCGGTGAAGCTCAAATCGTTGATCGCGACAATGCCGCCGAAGCGCATCGACAAATGCGCGACATCGAGGATGGCGTCGGCCTCGTCCGTCATCCGTGGCCTTCTTTGACCAGCGACGAGGAGATCAGCGTGCGTTCGCTGCCGAGATAGATCGTCGGCGCGCGATGGCCGACCAGTCCGCGCGGCCGCCAGATCATCAGCAGCACCATGGCGAACCCGAACACCAGCATGCGGTACTGCTCGAGGCCGCGGAACAGCTCGGAGCCGCCGATCATGCAGAGCGCGGCAAGCGCGACGCCGAGCTGCGAGCCGAGCCCGCCGAGCACCACGATCGCAAGCACCAGCGCCGACTCGACGAACGAGAACGATTCCGGGCTGATGAAACCCTGGCGGGTTGCGAAGAACGCGCCGGCGAAACCGCCGAACATCGCGCCGGTCGCGAATGCGGTGAGCTTGGTGGTCGTGATGTTGATGCCGAGCGCGCGGCAGGCGACCTCGTCCTCGCGCAAGGCTTCCCAGGCGCGCCCGATCGGCAGCCGCCGCAGCCGGATGGTGACCCAGTTGGTCAGGAGTGCGAGCAGCAGGATCACGTAATAGAGAAAGACGATGCGATGGGTCGGCGAGAACTCGATGCCGAAGGTGTCGGCGAAGCCACCTTCGCCCGCGGTGAAGGGAATGCCGAAGAACGACGGCCGCGGGATCGAGCCAATACCGTTCGGGCCGCCGGTCAGGCTCTGCCAGTTGATGATGATCAGGCGGATGATCTCGCCGAAGGCGAGCGTGACGATGGCGAGATAGTCGCCGCGCAGGCGCAGCACGGGGAAGCCGAGCAGCACGCCCCAGAATGCGGCGAGGATGCCGGCGACGGGCAGGCAGATCCAGAACGACAGGCCGAAGGTGGTTGCGAGCAGCGCGTAGGAGTAGGCGCCGACGGCATAGAACGCGACATAGCCGAGGTCGAGCAGGCCGGCGAGCCCGACTACGATGTTCAGCCCCCAGCCAAGCATCACATAGGTCAGCACGAGGATGCCAAGGTCGAGGATGTAGCGCTGGCCGTAGAAAATGACCGGCACCAGCACGGCAAAACCGAGCAGGGCGGGTGTTGCAGCGAGCCGGAGGATGTGCAGGCGGCTGGTGATCGCGGCAGGTACCGCGGCGGCGATGTTGTGGCGGCTGAGCCACGTGCGGAAAAGTTCGACGACGATGCTTCCGGCAAACACGGCCGCGACGATGATGGCGAGGTCATCGAACCGGGTCCACCACGTGAGCTGCCCGTCGGAGCCGGCATCGGTGCGAACGCCGATCATCAGGACGAACAACGCGAACGCAACGCCAGCGCTCAAACCCGCACGCTTGAAGATGAACGCAAAGTCTGGCCGAGCCGGCACTGCTGCGGTGGCCGTTTCGCCGGCCATCAGACTTTCTCGATCTCGGGCCGGCCGAGAATCCCGGTCGGCAGGAAGATCAAGACCACGATCAGGATCGAGAACGCCGCGACGTCCTTGTATTCGCTCGAGAAGTAGGCCGACCAGAACGTTTCGATCAGCCCGATCGCAAGCCCGCCCAGCACCGCGCCGGGCAGCGAGCCGATGCCGCCGAGCACGGCAGCGGTGAAGGCCTTGATGCCGGCGACAAAACCCATGAAGAAATCGACCAGGCCGTAATACATCAGGTACATGATGCCGGCGACGGCAGCGAGTGCCGCGCCGATCACGAAGGTCATCGAGATCGTGCGGTTGACGTCGACGCCGAGCAGCGCCGCCATGGTCTGGTCCTGCTCGCAGGCGCGCATGTCGCGGCCGAGCCGGGTGCGCGACACGATGAAGCTGAACATCGCCAGCAGCGCGACTGTCGTCAGCACCACAATGATCTGCACGTAGGACAGCTGCACCGTAAAGCCGTCGCGATCGAGCAGCGTGAAACCGCCGGGGATGATCGGCGGCACCGGTTTGACCTTGGCGCCCTGCGATACCTGCGCGAAGTTCGACAGCACGAACGACATGCCGATCGCCGAGAGCATCGGCGCGAGACGGAACGAGTTCCGCAGCGGCCGATAGGCGACACGCTCGATGGTCCAGCCATAGAGCGCGGTGGTTGCCATCGCGATAATCAGCACGAGCAGCAGCACGAGCGGGATAAAGGTGACGCCGAGCGAGATCAGCACGAGGAAGGCGATCATCGCGATGAAGCCGCCGGTCATGAACACGTCGCCATGGGCGAAGTTGATCATGCCGATGATGCCGTAGACCATCGTGTAGCCGATCGCGATGAGCCCGTAGATCGAGCCGAGTGCAATGCCGTTGATCAGCTGCTGGATGAAATAGTCCATCGGCACCCGCGCGAATTTTTCTGGTCTGTTTGCCGTCCCCGCCGCAGGTTTTTTACCCCGCGCTTCAAATTGTTAGCAGTGGGAACCGGGAGCGGCAACGCCGCAACGTTGGGCAAACGCAGCTTTCCACGGCAGTGAGGCCGCTGGGCAGCAACGCCCGCTGCGCGTCGGCGAAGCGTTCCGCGCGGTTCCCGTGAACGATCTCCGGTCTTGCACGTTGAAGGACCGGGCGGGAGCCATTCCAAGGAGCAATCCATGTCAAGCAATCCGCAGACGCCGAACAAGGGCCAGCAGAACCAGGGCAATCCTGGTCAGCAGAAACCCGGCCAGCAGCAAGGCGGCGGACAGCAAAAGCCCGGTCAGCAGCAGCAAGGTAAGCCAGACCAGCAGGATCCGCGGCGCCAACAGGGCGGTCAGCAGGACCGCCACGACTGAGCGGATCGAAGATATCGAGATCGCCAAAAGAGAACCCCGCTTCGCGGCGGGGTTCCCAATTCGGGTCCCCCAGGGCCGCTCCGGGTAAGGTAAACAAAGGGTTTCGATTGAAGGTGCAATTGGACCGGCGCTAGTTCGTGGCAAAACAGGGCCGGCGAGCGCAAACAATGTCGAACATCTTTCGGATCAGCACCATCAACGGTCTTCTGCTCGCGCTCTATTTCGTGCCGGCGTGGACGTCGGCGGCGATGAAGATCGTGATCTTCCCGATCCGTGGCCTGTACGATCGCGCCAACATCGGCGCGGCGATCTTCTTCACCGACTATTTCCACATGTTCGCGCTCGGCACCATTCGCTTCGCCTGGCTGCTCGCGATCGCAAAGCTGCTCGTGGTTGCCTTCTTCATCGTGTTCGCGCTGCTGACCGTTGTCGCAATGCTGCGCAAATCGGGCGACGGCGACGAGCCGCTCGCGATCGCGCTCGGCGTCGCCATCGCGCTCAGCTTTGTCGGCATGATCGTCGCCTCGATGGTCGGCGAAACGGCTGCGGTCCGCCTGCATGCGACAGAGACCTTGATGCTGATCGGCGGCCAGGTGCTGCTGATGTTTGACCGTCGGAGCAGCGCGACCACCGTCGAAGCCATTGCAGCGGCTCGCGGAATCTAGCTGCCGGCACCGATTCTGTGCGCGGCCTCGCGCCGCGAGGGCCGACCTTAGTGGAATGCTGCGCGGCCCCTGGCGGCCTTTTCTTCGCCTTCTCCTTGCATTACCTGATTGTCTGGCGCGCCGGGTAATTTCAGCCCGGCTCGCGACTTTCGGAGATTTCAGGATGGCTATGACCATGAACGGCGAGTGTCAGCTCGGCGCGCCGCGCGACGTTGTCTGGGCGAAGCTCAACGACGCCGAAGTTTTGAAGAGCTGCATTCCCGGTTGCGAGGATCTTGAAAAGCTCTCGGACACCGAATTCCGCGCCACCGCGAAAATGAAGGTCGGCCCGGTGTCGGCGCGCTTCAAGGGCAAGGTCAACCTGAGCGATCTCGATCCGCCCAACGGCTACAAGATCACGGGGGAAGGCGAGGGCGGCGTCGCCGGCTTCGCCAAAGGCGGTGCCACCGTCAAGCTCGCTGATTCGAATGGCGGGACACTGCTCACCTATAATGTCGAGGCGCAGATCGGCGGCAAACTGGCGCAGCTTGGTCAGCGCCTGATCAACGGCTCGGCCAAGAAACTGGCCGACGAGTTCTTTTCGAATTTCGCCGAAGCCGTGCAGGGCAAGCAACCGTGACCTGCGGTTGCTCGATAGGAAATTGCCCCCTATCATGACTGGAACCCACCCCAAAAAGGTGTAATTGACGCCAGTTCGAGAGCTGGATCGGGAGGAAAGTGCCGGTGGCGAAGATTTCTATAACTATCAATGGGACGACGGCTGCGGCCAATATCGATCCGCGCATGCTGCTCGTGCAGTTCCTGCGCGAAAACCTCCGCCTGACCGGCACCCATGTCGGCTGCGATACCTCCCAGTGCGGCGCCTGCGTCGTGCATTTGAACGGCAAGGCGGTGAAGTCCTGCACCGTGCTCGCGGTGATGGCCGATGGCGGCACCGTGACCACGATCGAGGGGCTCGCGGCCGACGGCGCGCCGCTGCATCCGATGCAGGAGGCGTTCCGCCAGAATCACGGTCTGCAGTGCGGCTTCTGCACCCCAGGCATGATCATGACCGCGGTCGACATGGTGCATCGCAAGGGCAACGACCTCGACGAGCACACCATCCGTGAGGAACTCGAGGGCAATCTCTGCCGCTGCACCGGTTACCACAACATCGTCAAGTCGATCGCCGCCGGCGCCAAGGCCATGGCGAAGTAGGCCGACAACGTCTCGTTGCGCGTGATCTCGACAATTCGCGAGCTTTAAGGATCGCACCATGTACGAATTCAAATTCAGCCGACCGGGAACCGTGCGGCAGGCGGCGAATCTCCTCGCCAAGACCGAGGACGCCAAGCTGGTGGCCGGAGGGCACACGCTGATTCCGGTGTTGAAGCAGCGGCTCGCCAAGCCGGCGCACCTGATCGATCTGTCGAAGATCGAAGGCCTCGATGCCATCGAGATAAAAGGCCGCTCGCTCGTGATCGGCGCGATGGCGCGTCATGCCAGTGTCGCAAACTCGGCGGTGGTCGGCGAAGCGATCCCGGCGCTGGCGAAGCTTGCCGGCATGATCGGCGATCCCGCCGTCCGTCACATGGGAACGATCGGCGGCTCGATCGCCAACAACGATCCGACCGCGGACTATCCGGCCGCTTGCCTGGCGCTCGATGCGACCATCGTCACCAACAAGCGCAAGATCAAGGCCGACGATTTCTTCAAGGGCCTGTTCACGACCGCGCTGGAGGCCGACGAGGTCATCACCCGCGTGCAGTTCCCGCTGGCGAAGAAGGCCGCTTACATCAAGTTCCGCAACCAGGCCTCGCGCTATGCGTTGGTCGGTGTGTTCGTCGCCAAGCGGCCGTCGGAAACCCGCGTCGCGGTGACCGGCGCCGGCGGCGACGGCGTGTTCCGCGTGAAGTCATTTGAGGAGGCGCTGAAGAAGCGCTTCTCGCCAAAATCGCTGGCCGGTCTGACCGTCCCCGCCGACGGGCTGAACAGCGACCTGCACGGCAGTGCCGAGTATCGCGCGCACCTGATCAGCGTGCTGGCCGCGCGTGCGGTCGAGGAAGCGAACGCGTGACACGCACCGCGCGCGAAGCGGCAACAGGATGACAGCAGCCACGATTCCCAATTCCGTCGACGCCACGCTCAGTCTGTTGACCGCGCAGGGTTACTTCGCCGAGCGTCCGCTTGCGACCGTGACGTTCCTGTCGCTGCGGATGGGCCGGCCGCTGTTCCTCGAGGGCGAGGCCGGCGTCGGCAAGACCGAGATCGCAAAGGTGCTGTCGGCGGCGCTGGGGCGCAAGCTGATCCGCCTGCAGTGCTACGAAGGGCTCGACGTCGCGTCGGCCGTCTACGAGTGGAATTCTTCCGCCCAGATGATCGCGATCCGCCTTGCCGAAGCAACCGGCGAGACCGACCGCTCGCGCCTCGCACACGACATCTTCGCCGAACAGTACCTGATCAAGCGGCCGCTGCTGCAGGCGCTGGAGCCCGATCCGGCAGGCCCCCCGGTGCTCCTGATCGACGAACTGGACCGCGCCGACGAAGCGTTCGAGGCGTTCCTGCTGGAAATCCTGTCCGATTTCCAGGTCACCATCCCGGAGCTCGGCACGATACGCGCGGCGCACCCGCCGATCGTCATCATCACCTCCAACCGCACCCGCGAGATCCATGACGCGCTGAAGCGCCGCTGCCTGTATCACTGGGTCGGTTATCCCTCCGCCGACCGCGAGATTGCGATCGTCAAGTCGAAGGTCTCGGGCATTTCGGCAAAGCTGTCGCAGCAGGTGGTCGCTTTCGTGCAGGCGCTGCGCGACGAGGATCTGTTCAAGGCGCCCGGAGTCGCCGAGACGCTCGACTGGGCCACCGCGCTACGCGAGCTCGATGCGCGCTCGCTGACGCCGCAAGTGGTGGGCGAGACACTCGGCGCGCTGCTCAAATACCAGGACGACATCGTCCGCATGCAGGGCGACACGCTGACCAAGACATTGGACAACGCGCTGGAAAAGGCGAAGTAGGAATTCTCTCCGTTCGTCCCCGCGAAAGCGGGGACCCAGGAGCCCAGGACGGTGAGCTTCTATGTCTACATCCTCGCAAGTCAGAGGAATGGTACGATCTATGTTGGCTCGACGGACGATCTCGTGCGCCGAGTTTGGCAGCACCGAAACAACCAAATTGCTGGCTTCACGCAGCAGCACGGTGTGAAGACGCTGGTCTGGTACGAAGTACACGAGAGCAGAGAGCAGGCGTTGTTGCGTGAGCGACAGCTCAAGAAATGAAAGCGGAGCTGGAAACTGGCGTTGATCGAGAAAGAGAATCCGAGGTGGCGTGATTTGTGGAGCGACATCACGCCATGAGCGCTTTGCTCAATAACCCTGGGTCCCCGCTTTCGCGGGGACGAACGGGGTGGGAACGCCGCAGCAGATAATCGAAAAAGACCGATATGCCCACTCCCACCGACCATCCCACCACCTCCGGCGTCATCGCCGACAACATCATCGGCTTTGGCCGGGCGCTGCGCGCGGCCGGCCTGCCGGTCGGGCCGGGCGCGATCATTGATGCGATGAACGCGCTGCAGATCGTCGGCGTCTCCAGCCGCGACGATGTTTATGCCGCGCTGGAAGCGGTGTTCGTCAAGCGGAGGGAGCACGCGGTCATCTTCGCGCAGGCGTTCGACATCTTCTTCCGGGTCGCGCAGGACTGGGACCAGCTGGTCGACCAGGTGCCGCTGCCTGCACCGCCGCTGCAGGCGCCACCGCCGCCGGCCTCGCGCCGGGTGCAGGAGGCCTTGGCGCAGCGCGACCTCGTCGAGGAGCGCGACGTCTACGCCGAGGAGATGCAGCTCGCCGTCTCCGACGAAGAGCTGTTGCAGAAGAAAGATTTTGCGCAGATGAGCGCGGCCGAAATCGAGCACGCGATGCGCGCGGTGCAGCGCCTCGTGCTGCCGCTGGCCGAGCGGCCGAGCCGGCGCTACCAGCCGCTGCTGCACGGCCGGAAGCTCGACCTGCGCCGTACCCTGCGCGGCTCGCTGCGCACCGCCGGCGAGATCGTCAACCTTGCGCGGCTCGGCCGCATCGACAAGCCGGTGCCCATCGTGGCGCTGCTCGATATCTCCGGCTCGATGAATGAATACACCAGGCTCTTCCTGCATTTTCTCCACGCCGTGGCCGATGCACGGAAACGCGTCTCGGTGTTCCTGTTCGGCACCCGGCTGACCAACATCACGCGTGCTCTGCGCGCCCGCGATCCCGACGAGGCGCTCGCGGCATGCTCGGGGCTGGTCGAGGACTGGTCCGGCGGCACGCGCATTGCGCCGTCGCTGCACACCTTCAACCGGCTATGGAGCCGGCGGGTGCTCGGGCAGGGCGCTATCGTGCTCTTGATTACCGACGGGCTCGAGCGCGAGCCCGACCAGCGGCTCGCCTTCGAGATGGACCGCCTGCATCGCTCCTGCCGGCGGCTGATCTGGCTCAACCCGCTGCTGCGCTTTACCGGCTTCGAGGCGCGGGCCCAGGGCATCAAAATGATGCTGCCGCACGTTGACGAATTCCGCCCGGTGCACAATCTAGACTCTATCGACGATCTGATAACCGCGCTGTCGACAGCCCCGACCAGGGGACGGGTGCTCGAACGGCATGCGGCCTAAAGTTTTTACTCCCTCGCCCCGCGTCAGCGGGGAGAGGGTGGGGGTGAGGGGCTGCTATCCGCAAATTCCGAGTTTCGGATTTCCGCGGTGCCTCGCCCCTCACCCGGATCGCTAACGCGATCCGACCTCTCCCCGCAAAGAGTGGGGAGAGGTAAAGAAGCTAAAGGAGCAAAGAAATGCTGAGCCGCGACGACGATATCCTCAAAGCTGCGGAAGAGTGGACCAAGGCCGGTCACGGCGTCGCGCTCGCGACCGTGGTCGAGACATGGGGCTCAGCGCCGCGGCCGACCGGCTCGCACCTCGTCATCAACGATGACGGCACGTTTTTGGGCTCGGTGTCCGGTGGCTGCGTCGAGGGCACTGTTGTCACCGAGGCGCTCGACGTGATCGAGAGTGGCAAGCCGAAGATGCTGGAGTTCGGTGTCGCCGACGAAACCGCGTGGAACGTTGGCCTGTCCTGCGGCGGCACCATCCGCGTGTTCGTGGAGAAGATCGGCTCGTGAAACAGGAAACCCTCACTGAGCTCAATGCCGAACGGCAGGCGCGGCGGCCCGTCCTTGTCGTCACCGACATGGCCGATGGCAGCCAACGGCTGGTCAAGCACAAGGACCTTGCCGCCGATCCCCTGCGCGCGGAGCTCGACAAGCACCTGCGCATGGGCAAGAGCGGCGCGGTCGAGGTCGACGGCAAGAAGCTGTTCATCACGGTACATGCGCCGACCGCACGGCTCGTCATCACCGGCGCTGTCCATATCAGCCAGGCGCTGGCGCCGATGGCGCGGATGCTCGACTACGACGTCACCGTGGTCGATCCGCGCACGGCGTTTGCGAGTCCCGAGCGCTTCCCCGACGTGCCGCTGATCGCCGAATGGCCCGACACCGCGCTGCCGCCGCTCAACGTCGACCACTACACGGCGTTCGTTGCGCTGACGCACGACCCGAAAATCGACGATCCCGCGCTGGCGCACGCGCTAGAGCGCGACTGCTTCTATATCGGTGCACTCGGTTCGCGGAAGACGCATGCCAAGCGGCTTGAACGCCTGAAGAAGCTCGGCTTCGGCGACAACGTGCTGTCGCGCATTCACGCGCCGATTGGCCTCAACATCGGTGCGGTGTCGCCGGCGGAGATCGCTGTCGCGATCATCGGCGAGATCACACAACAGCTGCGCGGGCCGAAGGAAGTCAAACAGGAAGCTAAGGCCGCGGGGCCGGTGTCATGAGGTTCGGCCCCGTCGCGCCGGCGGACGCGATCGGCGGCGTGGTCGTTCACACCATTCGCCGCGGCAAGCTCATCCTGAAGAAGGGCACCGTGATCGGTGCGGCCGAAGTCGAGGCGCTGACCTCGGCCGGCGTCAACCAGGTTGTCGTTGCCGCGCTCGATCCGGGTGATGTGTCCGAAGACGTCGCGGCGGCGACCATCGCCCAGGCCGTGGCGGGCGATGGTGTCACCGTCGAGCGCGCGTTTACCGGCCGCTCGAACCTGTTCGCCGCGGAACCTGGCGTGCTGGTGGTCGACCGCACAGCGGTCGATCGCATCAACCGCGTCGACGAAGCGATCACGTTCGCGACGCTGCCGACCTTCAAGCCGGTCGTGACCGGCGAGATGATCGGCACGGTGAAGATCATTCCGTTCGGAGTCGAGGGCACGCTGCGCGACCGCGCGGTCGCGTCAGCCAATCACGACGTTATGCGCGTTGCGCCATATCGTGTGAGCAAGGTCGGCATCGTATCGACACTGCTGCCGGGGCTCGCGCCGAAGGTGATCGAGAAGACGCTTCAAGTCACCGCCGAGCGGCTGGCCCCGGCTGGCGCAAGGATCATCGCGGAACAGCGCGTTGCCCATGATGAACGCGATGTCGCGCAGGCGATCGACGCCATGTTCAAGCAGGGCGCCGAACTCGTCATCGTGTTCGGCGCGTCAGCCATCGCCGACCGGCGCGACGTGATCCCCGCCGCGATCGAGCGGGTAAAGGGCCGCGTTGAGCATTTCGGCATGCCGGTCGATCCCGGCAATCTCATGCTGATCGGGCAGGTCGACGGACGGCCGGTGATCGGTGCGCCGGGTTGCGCGCGCTCGCCGAAGGAAAACGGTTTTGACTGGATTTTGATGCGGATGCTGGCGGGGCTGCCGGTGACGCGCGAGGACATTACGGGGCTCGGCGTCGGCGGCCTGTTGATGGAGATCGTGACGCGGCCGCAGCCGCGGGTGCCAGTAGGCGAGGAGGACAACCGCCATGTCGCTGCGATCATTCTTGCCGCCGGAAAATCGAGCCGGATGGGCGGACCGAACAAGCTGCTCGAGCATTTGCGCGGCAAGCCGCTGGTGCGCATCGTCGCCGAGCAGGCGCTGGCGTCGAAGGCCTCGCCTGTCGTGGTCGTGACCGGCCACATGGCCGACGACGTCAAGGCTGCGCTCAAGGGCCTCGACGTCGCCTTCGTGCACAATCCGCAGTTCGCGACCGGGCTTGCGAGCTCGGTGAAGGCGGGCGTCGCCGCGCTGCCCGACGACGCCGTTGGCGCGGTGATCTGTCTCGGCGACATGCCTGACGTCAACGCCTCCCTGATCGACCGGTTGATCGAGGCGTTCGCGCCGGACAAGGGCGCGCTGATCGCAATCCCGGTCAGCGACGGCCGCCGCGGCAACCCGGTGCTGTGGTCGCGGCGTTTCTTCGATGAATTGATGACGCTCGAAGGCGACGTCGGCGCGCGGCATTTGATCGCGAAGCACGGCGTAGCGGTCACCGAAGTGCCGGCCGATGGCCAGAGCGCGTTCCTCGACATCGACACGCCTGAAGCGCTGGAGCTGGCGCGGCAGGGGTAAGGCTTCCTGCTCCGTCAGGCTGCGGCGCTGGCGCTTGACGACGCTCGGCTCGTCTGGAAGCCTGTGTTTTCTCCGGGGTGCCCGCAGCGCGGGCTGAGATCATACCCGTCGAACCTGTCCGGATCATGCCGGCGAAGGGAGCAGATTTATGAGCGTTCTGAGCGATACGAAACTCGAGGACTTGCTTGCATCTTTGCATGCGAGGAGTGACGAGCAAGCTGTTGCGATGGCCAGCTATCTGGCGCGGCGCGACTCCGATGGCCAGTCGCCATCTGCAGAGGACATCAAGTCGTTTCGCAGCGACAAGCTCGTTGCGCTTGATCGTGACAAGGCCGAATTCTGCTATCAGCTTTGCCGCGCATCCGACGCGCGGCGAATTGTCGAAGTCGGCACATCCTATGGTGTTTCGACGCTCTACCTAGCCGCCGCAGTGCGCGACAATATCCGTATTGGTGGTGGTGATGGCGTTGTGATCGGCACTGAATACGAGCCAGGCAAAGCCGACGCCGCCCGGTCGAATTTCGAGGAAGCCGGCCTGAGCCACCTCATCGATCTTCGCGAAGGTGATCTTCGCGACACCCTCAAGCACATCGATGCACCGGTTGATTTCGTCCTGGTCGATATCTGGATCAGCATGGCACGCGCGGCGCTGGAGATGATCGCGCCGCACCTCCGGCCCGGCGCAATCGTCGTCTGCGACAACACGGCGAGAGATAGAAGTCACTATGCCGACTATTTCGCATTCCTTGCAGATCGCGTAAATCGATTCCGGACCATGACCCTGCCGTTCGATGGCGGTCTGGAAATGTCGGTGCGCTGCGACTAGTTGGCGATCCGGTGGTTCGAAGGCGCTACTGTGTCGCAAGCTGCAGCGCGAGCATCACCAGTGTGCGGGCAAAGCCGAAGGCGTGATCGCGAAACACCGCGCGCGCGAGCTGCGACTGCATCTCCGGCGGATCGCTGGCTTGGCCGAGACGGACAGCATTCGGCAGCGTGCGCATGCGCGTCACGGCAAAGCCGAACATCGCCAGCGCCAGCGAGCCCCAGGTGATCCAGCCGGAGATTTCGTCGGCGAAAATCTCGGCGATGATGGCGCCGAGCACGACGAGCATCATCAGTGCGACGAGGCGGTTCATGGGCCAGGCTTCGGTGGTGACCCGGCGGTAGTAGGCCGAGATCGACGCCAGCACCTCCGGCGGCAGGACCTCTTCGTCGTGCCTGCGCGTTTGCACGTCGAACATCAGGTCGAACCACAACACGGCGAGCAGGAAACCCAGGCCTGTGGCGGCGAAAGCGTTCATGGCGGCCTCTGCGATCAATCAACGCTTCACGCTACCATTCAAGTCGCCCCGCATTTAAGCAAACTGCCGATGACGGTGCGATGTGGTGCGAGCCTGCGTCGTTGGTGCACCGCGGCATGACACGCTGCGTGCAACATCGCTTCGCAAATCCCGCACCCGATTCACCAACTGGCAACGGCTTTTTGCTTAGGTCACGCGCTTAACGCGTGCTTGGGGGCAAGGCATGGTCGGGTCGTTGGTCCGTTTGGGCGTTCTTTTGGCCGTCGTGATCGCAATCGTCTGGCACACGTCGGGGTCGGCGCGCGGCGCCGGCGCGCTTGCTGTAGGCCGCTGTGGCGCCTACGGCCACGCGTTCGACTATCCGACGCCAGCAGCGGCGCTGCAGGCTGCAAAGGCCAGGTGCGACGGCGGCGCCTGCACGACGGTGACGATGAAGCACGCCTGCGCGGCGCTTGCGGTCGACATGAAGAACCCCTGCGGTTCGTTCGGCTACGCGGTGGCACCGCAGATCGCCAGTGCGCTCAATTCATCGATGAAGAACTGCTACAAGTTCGGCGGCCATGATTGCGTGATCCGCACCTGGGCCTGCGACGCCAAGGGCTGAAGACGACGCCGACCCGATACCGGCAGGGGTGGTCCGTCAATAACTCAATCGGAACAGTCTGTTGTGCGATTTTTCGCGCAGCTTTTGCATGCACACGTTTTCTTGACTTGAATATGACTGACCGGTCAGTCATATTCAAAGCATGAAAACAGCCAAGCCAAAATCCGCTTTTCGAAGCCGAACCAAAAGCGCGCAAGCCGAGCGGCGAGCCGACCCCGTCGCTGTGGGGGAAGGGCACGCGTTGCCGTCGCAGGGTGACGAGCGGCCCGCCGACCCGGTCGCTGCCGGCGATTCCCGCGCCGCCATCTCCCGCCGCGCCGCCGGCGCTGCCGCCAGGCGCCAGGCCATCCTCGATGCGGCCCTCGACGAATTCACCGCCCGCGGCTTTGCCGCCACGCGGATGGACGACGTCGCCGTGCGGGCCGGCGTCGCCAAAGGCACGATCTACCTCTACTTCAAGGACAAGGAGGCGCTGTTCCAGGAGCTGGTGCGCACCTCGCTGGTCCCGGTGGTCGGCGGGTTGAAGATCCCGGAAGGCGCCGAAGTCTCGGTGCGCGTGTTGCTCGAAGCCTTCGCCGACACCCTGGTGCGCGAGGTGCTGGAGACCCGGCGCGGCGACCTCATTCGGCTGGTGATGTCCGAAGGCGGCCGCTTTCCGCAGCTCGCCGAGTTTCACTATCACGAGGTGATCCAGCGCGGCATCGCCGCGATGCGCGGCCTGATCGGCTTTGGCATCGCGCGCGGCGAGATCAAAAATCCGAAGCTGCAGGAATTTCCGCAGCTCGTCATCGCACCGGCGCTGGTGGCGGTGATCTGGCAGGGCTTGTTTGCAAAGTTCGCGCCGCTTGATGTGCGCGCGATGCTGCAGACCCACATCGATCTTCTCTTGGGACAAGTGAGGCCGTCATGATGCGGGCAATCTCCTTCATCGCGGCGGCGGGTGCGTGCCTGCTGCTCACCGCCTGCGGGCAGGCAAAAGATGTCGGCTACCAGGGTTGGGTCGAGGCCGACCTGATCTTCGTCAGCCCCGACGAAGCCGGCCGCGTCGTCAAGCTCAACGTCCGCGAGGGTGACCAGATCACGACGGGCAAGCCGATCTACGCGCTCGACGACGACCTGCAGCAGGCTGATCTGAACCAGAACAACGCTTCGTTGCTCAACGCCAAGCAGACTTTTGATCGTGCGCAGGCGTTGATGAAGACCGGCAGCGGCACGCAGGCCAACTACGACTCCGCCGAGATGTCGCTCAGGGTCGCCGAGGCGCGCGTCAACACCTCGCAGACGCGGCTCGCGCGGCGGAGCGCTTTCGCGCCGGTGACGGGAAGTGTGCAGCAGATCTATTTCCGCGAGGGCGAGATGGTGGCGGCGCAGCGGCCGGTGCTGTCGATCATGCCGCCAGGCAACATGAAGATCCGCTTCTTCGTCGCGGAGAGCGAATTGCCGAAGCTCGCGCTCGGCGACAGCGTCAAAATCGGCTGCGACGGCTGCGCCCCTGATCTCACCGCGAAAATCTATTTCATCGCGACCACCGCGGAGTACACGCCGCCGGTGATCTACAGCCAGGATGAGCGCTCAAAGCTCGTCTACCTGATCCAGGCCCGGCCGGACAAACCCGATGCGCTGCGGGTCGGCCAGCCGGTGAGTGTTTTCCTGCAATCGAAGAGTGCGAACTCCAAGGGCGAACCGATCGCCAAGGCGGGGTGAGGTGATCCCTGAAGTGCTCTCCTTCGTCATTGCGAGGAGCCAACGGGTCCGCGCAAGGCGCGGCCCGATGACAGGCTCCGCGACGAAGCAATCCAGTTCTTGCCGTGTTGCTCTGGATTGCTTCGCTTCGCTCGCAATGACGAAAAACAAGTGAGACTGAAATGCCGACCATCGCAGCAACAAAACCACCGCCGCCGTCGCCCGCGTCTGAAATCGCGATCGACGTGCAGGGCCTGTCAAAATCGTTCGAGGGGCGCACCGTCGTCGACAATCTCTCGATGCAGGTGAAGCGCGGTTCGATCTACGGCTTCCTCGGGCCGAACGGCTCGGGCAAGACGACGACGATCCGCATGCTGTGCGGGCTGCTGACGCCGGACAAGGGCAGGGGTACCTGCCTCGGCTACGACATCACCAAGGATGCCGACAAGATCAAGCGCCACGTCGGCTACATGACGCAGCGGTTCAGCCTGTATCAGGATCTGTCGGTGCGCGAGAACCTCGAATTCGTGGCGCGGCTCTACGGCATGCCGGATCCGAAGGGGGCCGCGCGCGACATGATCGTGCGGCTCGGCCTCAAAGGCCGCGAGGAGCAGCTGGCGCAGGAATTGTCCGGTGGCTGGAAACAGCGGCTGGCGCTCGGCGCCTGCACGCTGCCGAATCCGCAGCTGCTGCTGCTCGACGAGCCCACCGCCGGCGTCGACCCAAAGGCGCGGCGCGAATTCTGGAACGAGATCCACGCGCTGGCCGGTGAAGGGCTGACCGTGCTGGTCTCGACCCACTACATGGACGAGGCCGAGCGCTGTCACGAGATCGCCTACATCGCCTACGGCCATCTGCTCGCGCGCGGCACGGTCGAAGAGGTGATCGCGCATTCCGCGCTGACCACCTACACGGTGACCGGCCACGAAATGCAGCCGTTGCAGACGGAGCTCGAAGGCAAACCCGGCGTCGACATGGTCGCGCCGTTCGGCACCAGCCTGCATGTGTCGGGCCGCGACGAGGCCGCGCTTGAAGCGACGATCGCTCCGTATCGTCAGCGCTCGGACCTCGTCTGGCACAAGTCGGCACCGTCGCTCGAAGACGTGTTCATCGAACTGATGGGGCGATCTCAGGACAATTTCAAATGAGTGTCACCGCTGCAAACCACGACCTCGGCAATGGCGGGCTGCTCGGTACGCTCCGGCGGACCTACGCCATGCTGGCCAAGGAGTTCATCCAGCTCCGGCGCGACCGCGTCTCCTTCGCAATGATCGTCGCGATCCCGGTGATGCAGCTGCTGTTGTTCGGCTACGCCATCAACACCACGCCGCATAATCTGCCGACCGCCGTTCTGATCCAGGAGGAGTCCGATCTCTCGCGCTCGATCCTGAAGGCGCTGGAGAACACCGCTTATTTCAAGTTCACCCGCCAGGTGCACACCGAGGAGGAATTCAACAACCTGTTCCTGTCCGGCGACGTGCTGTTCGGCGTCGAGATCCCGCGCGGCTTCGAGCGCGCGGTGCGGCGTGGCGACAAGCCTGCGCTGCTGGTCGCTGCCGACGCGACCGACCCGGTTGCGGCAAGCTCGGCGCTGGCCTCGCTGGGGCCGATCGTCGAGAGCGCACTGGCGCATGACCGCGTCGCCGGCGATCCGGCCAACCCGCCGTTCGAGATCCGGGCCCACGCGCAATATAACCCGGCGGCCTCGTCATCGCTGAACATCGTGCCGGGACTGACCGGCACCATCCTGACCATGACCATGCTGATCTTCACCGCGCTGTCGGTGACGCGCGAGATCGAGCGCGGCACCATGGAAAGCCTGCTGTCGATGCCGATCAAGCCGGTCGAGGTGATGCTGGGAAAAATCATCCCGTATGTGCTGGTCGGTTTCGTGCAGGCGTTCCTGATCGTCTCGCTCGGCATCGTCCTGTTCGGCGTGCCGATGGTCGGCAGCCTGACGCCTGCTGGCGCTGCTGTCGACGCTGTTCATCACCGCCAACCTGTCGATCGGCTACACCTTCTCGACCATCGCGCAGAACCAGCTGCAGGCGATGCAGATGTCGATGATGTTCTTCCTGCCCAACATCCTGCTGTCCGGCTTCATGTTCCCGTTCGCCGGCATGCCGAAGTGGGCGCAGTACATTTCCGAGATGCTGCCGCTGACGCACTACCTGCGCATCGTGCGCGCGATCCTGCTCAAAGGCTCGACGCTGGAGAACCTGCGCTATGACGCCACTGCGCTGATCGTGCTGACGTTGCTGGTGATGGCGATCGCGCTGACGCGGTTCAGGCGGACGCTGGACTAGTTTCTCCCCCGCCCCGCTTTAGCGGGGAGAGGGCTGGGGTGAGGGGCCGCTATCCACGAGTGCCGCGTTGTTTGGTTTGCTCATTGCCTCGCCCCTCACCCGGATTGCTTCGCAACCCGACCTCTCCCCGCATTGCGGGGAGAGGTACACTGCGCATCTGCTGACGCCGGATTGAGCGCGCGGCAACAAGATGCGAGAGTAGCGCGTGTGGTGTTCAACGACGGCTGTTGCCCAAAGAAACAATCATGCCCAGCGCCCCGATCCGGATTGCCGTCCTGCATTTTGCCCATGAGACGGTGAGCTTCCTCAAGAACGACACGACCATAGACGATTTCATTTATCCGGGCTCGCCGGCCAGCGGCGAGGCGCTGCTGAAGGCCTATCCGAAATCCTACATGGGCGGCTTCGTGAAGGTGGCGCGCGAGTTCGACGGTGTCGAACTGGTCGGCATCGAATTGCCGCTGTGGCCGAAGACCGGCACGGGCTCGGGGTGGATCACGAGGGAGGCCTGGGACACTTTCGTCGGCAAGATGATCGCCGAGTTGAAGACGCTGGGGCCGTTCGACGGCGTCTATCTCTGTGTCCACGGCGCGATGGCGGCGCGCGGCGTGCCGCGGCCGGAAGCCGAACTGGCGCGGCTGGTCCGCGAGGTGGTTGGGCCGAAGGCCTTCATTGCGGCGACATTCGACCTGCACGGCAACGAGGACGAGGAATTCCTGAAACACGCCGACATGGCGTTCACGGTGAAATATTTCCCGCACTACGACGAATATCTGCAGGGCGAGCGGGCGGCGCGCACCCTCGTGCGGGCGATCCGCGGCGACTTCAAGCCTGTTCACGTGACGGTTCGCGTTCCCATTATCACGGCGACCGTGCGGCAATGGACCGGCGCGTCGCCGTGGATGGACCTGGTACAGCGTGCGCTGACCTGGGAAGCGCGCGAGGCGGATACTTACGTGAACATCTTCTTCGGCTTTCCGTTTGCCGATGTGCCTGACGTCGGCATGACCGTGCAGGTCCTGACCAACGGCAAGCCGGAGCTTGCGAGCCGCGTCGGCCGCGATATGGCGCAAGCGATCTGGCGGCAGCGCGAGGCGCTGCTGACGAAGACCAAGGTGCACATGATTCCGGACGGGGTGGCGCTGGCAAGGGAGGCGGTGGCGCGTGGCGCGACGCCCGTGGTGCTGGCCGATCACTCTGATCGCTCGGGCTACGCGACGTTCCTGCTGCGCGAGATCATCGCGCAAAATCTCTCCAATACGTTGATTGCGACGCTCGCAGATGCAAAGGCGACCGCTGCGGTGAAAGCAAGCGGCGCCAGGGCAGGTGATGCGTTCGACATGGCGGTCGGCGGCCTTGCCGACGAATTCGCCGGCGAACCCGTGCGTATTCAGGGCACGATCCTGACGGTGGCCGAGGGCCACGGACAGTTCTGGGTCGTGGTCAGGTTCGGTCAAAACAATGTGCTGATCCTGAGTACCTTTCTGGTGCAGGTAACGGAGCCGTTCTCGCTGAAGGATCTCGGCCTCGACATCACCAAGTTTGACGTGTTCGCGATCAAGTCGCGCGTCCATTTCCGCCGCGGCTTCGACGACAACGGGTTTGCCAAAACCATCCTGCTGGTCGAGCCGACCGAACCGTTCCTCGGCACGACGCGGCTCGACAAGCTGCCTTACGAAAATGTCGACATCAAACAGTTCTATCCGTACGGCAATCCGACATTTGCTGCTTGATGCATGCGTCATCGAACAGGCGGTAAGCTCGCGTAAAGGCTTGCTTCGGTCTGCAATGTGACAGTTGATGAAATCAGGATAAGGCTCCGGCAAATGAACGTCTTCGGGTGTCTCATGAGATCGCTTTCAAGTCTGCGCATTGTGGCCGCTTTGCTGGCCGCCCTCGCATGGTCTGTGCCTGCCAATGCGGCTCGCGCGCAGAGCGTCGGGCCCGGTCAGGGAGGTGCCGCGAACTACGAGCTGCTGACGCCTCAAGGCGGCGGGCCGTTTCCGGCCGTGGTCGTCATGCACGGCTGCGACGGCATCAACGCCAACACGCGGGCCTGGGCCCAGCGCCTTGTCGGCTGGGGTTACGCCGCTCTGATTGTCGATAGTTTTCGTTCGCGCGGCCTCAGCAATGTCTGCAACCGGGGCGCCATGCTGCCGGCTTCGGTGCGTGCTGGTGACGCGATCGCGGCGAAGAATTATCTGAAAAGCCTGCCCAACATCGCGAAAGGCCGGATTGGCCTGATCGGATTTTCGCATGGCGGCTGGGCGGCACTGGCAGCGGCGAGCTCGTTCAGCGCGGTCGTCGCCTATTATCCATGGTGTAGCGGCCGTGTGCCCGCCAACACGCTGGTTCTCATTGGCAGCGCCGACGATTGGACACCCTCGCAGCGATGCAGCGGAGGGGCGAACCTGAAGGTCTATTCCGGCGCGACCCATGCCTTCGACGCACCGCGCGGAGATCGAACCTATCTTGGCCATCATATGGCCTATGACGCCGCCGCTGCGAACGACGCCGAGGAGAGAACGCGCCGGTTTCTTGCCTCGCGTCTCGGGCGCTAGGTGACGCGAGGAGGGCGAAGGGCATGGCCATTTCATCCATCGCGATCGACGCCGGCGTCGCATCGCCTCAATCGAATGACTTCGCCCGGTCGTTCGCGCGCGAGGTTCTGGTCACCGAGACCTTGCGCATCAAGGCGCTGATCACCGCCGCCACAGTGCTCGTGCTTTCGCTGACAGTCGCCTATGTCGTCGCCCCCGACGTCGTCAAGAACATCTGGCACTCCAGCAAGTTCAGCATCGTTCTGCTTTTTGCGATCTACTTTCCGTTCGTGATCTTCGAACTGCTGGTGCTGCGGACGATCCAGCATCGGATCGCCGTCGGCGGCGACGTGCCGGCGTTCCGCCGTTACATCAGCGTGCTGATCGAGACCAGCCTGCCGTCGCTTGGGCTCGCCGTGCACATGAGCCAGATGGGACCGGCGCGGGCGCTCGCGTTCGTCATTCCGCTGATCTACTTCATCTTCATCATTCTCTCGACCTTGCGGCTCGATTTCTGGCTGTCGGCGTTCACCGGCTTCGTCGCAGCCGTCGAGCTGTTCCTGATGGCGACCGTGTATCCGACGCTGATGTTCGAGGGTTACGATTCATCGCACGAGATCGGCTTCCATCTTGCACGGAGCTTCGTTCTGCTTGGCGGTGGCCTGCTGGCCGGCGCGGTCGGCGCCCAGTTGCGGCGGCAATTCATGGCGGCGATCGCAGCAGCCCAGGCACGCGACACCGTCACCAACCTGTTCGGCCAGCACGTCTCGCCGCAAGTCGTGGAGCGGCTGCTTGCGAGCGGCGCCGATGGTGCGACCGATACTCACAGCGTCGCCGTGATGTTCGTGGATATCCGCGGCTTCACCGCGGCGGCGCGCGAGCGCACGCCGGTCGAAGTGGTGCAGCGGCTCGACAGCGCGTTCGCGGTGCTGGTCGAGGTCGTCGATCGCCACCACGGCATCGTCAACAAGTTCCTCGGCGATGGCTTTCTCGCGCTGTTCGGCGCGCCGCTGGCCGATCCCGACGCGGCGCGGCGCGCGGTCACCGCGGCGCACGAGATGCTGGAAGCGATGCAGCGCGACAACGAGGGCAGCGACTGGCCGCTGCGGATCGGCATCGGCATTCATCTTGGTGAAGTCGTCGCCGGCA
This sequence comes from uncultured Alphaproteobacteria bacterium, assembly GCA_963763485.1. Classification (GTDB taxonomy): domain Bacteria; phylum Pseudomonadota; class Alphaproteobacteria; order Rhizobiales; family Xanthobacteraceae; genus CAWCKS01. The sequence goes on from CAVXOW010000009.1 coordinate 332,255, forward strand.
ATGTCGGCTCGCCCCGCCGCAAGGAATACACAGTGATCGGCGACACCGTGAACTTCGCCTCGCGGCTCGAAGCGCTGAACAAGGAATTTGGCTCGCAGCTGCTGGTGTCGGGCGAGGTCTACAATGACCTCAAGGAGCCGCGCGCCAATGCGGTCCAGCGTGGCCCGGTCACCGTGCGTGGCTACGAGCAGCCGATGCCGGTGTGGCAATTGGCGTAAAGGCGAGGGGCCGCGACACGTTCTCGATTTCGCGTGTCGAAACTCAACATCCTTGCCTCCGGGACCGAAAGGGAGCCAAGATCGCGCCCGAAATCTCCGACCAAACGGGGACGCCCAAAAAGCCGCCGGACTGCACGGCGATGGAGGACACCATGGATCAGGATCACGATCAGCACCACGATCTCGATCGGCGCGAGTTTACCATTGGCTTCCTGACCGCGAGCTTCGCCGCGCTAGCGCTGCATCCGTCGACCGCCAACGCGGCGACGGAGAGTCCGAGCGGCGCGGTGCTCGACCAGCCATGGGCGGTCTGGGACAAGAACGCCAAGCCGGTGCGCGGCGGCATCTTCCGCGCTGCGACCGAACAGTACATCGGCAAGATGAATCCCAATCACTGGCCGGTGCAGGACTGGGTTACGATGAGCTATTTCCATGAGCGGTTGATGTTCACGGACGGGAACTACAACCCGACCGTGCCGTGGCTCGCCGAGAAGCTAAATTGGGAGACCCCGCAGGACGTCGTCATGAAGCTGCGCGAGGGTGTCACCTTCCACGACGGCTCGCCGTTCGACGCCAAGAGCGTCAAGTACCAGATCGACTGGATCCGCAATCCCGCCAGCAAGACGTGGGATGCCGGTTGGCTCGCGCAGCTTGATACGGTCGAGGTGGTCGACGACCGCACGCTGCGCTGGAAGTTCAAGACACCGTGGGCTGGCTTCACTGGCGTGATGGCCAACGTGCCTGGCTATGTGCTCTCGGCGAAAGCGCTGCAGGACGACGTCGACAAATACGACGTTCAGCCGCAGGGCACGGGCCCGTTCATGCTCGAGGAGGCAAGCCCCGGCAACTTCGTCAAGCTCAAGCGCAATCCGAACTGGTGGTTCGCCAAGGCGAGCGGCAATCCCGACATGCCGTATTTCGACGGCATTCTCATCACCATCATTCCGGACCCGGCGGTTCGGCTCGCTAACTTGCGCGCTGGCAAGATCGACGTGCTGGTGCTGGACAAGTCGCAGTATGCCGGCGCCAAAACCGATCCGGAGCTCAATGTCTACCGCTTCCCCGGCAACCACGTTGCCGCGGTGCGCTTCAACATCACCAATAGCGTGTTCAAGGACATCCGCTTGAGAAAGGCCGTCAGCCACGCGATCGACCGCCAGGCGCTGATCGCGGGCACCCAGTTCGGCCTCGCGCGTCTTGCGAGCTGCATGTATCCGGACGACCACTGGTGTCACAACCCGAACCTCAAGCCGGTCGCCTACGATCCCGACATGTCGAAGAAGTTGCTGGCCGAGGCCGGATTCGGCTCGGGCCTTACGGTGAAGGGCTACTGGAACAACACGACGATGGGGCAAACCGTCGCCGAGGCGATCAAGGGTATGCTCGCCCAGGTCGGCATCGACTGGCAGGTCGACCTGATGCCGCCGGCCGCGCTCGCCACACGCATGCAGAAGGCGGACTATGACCTCGCCGCGTCCGGCTGGGTGTTCATCGCCGACCCCGATCTGATGGCGACCGGGCTCTACCATCCGACAGGCGGCTTCAATTTCGGGCGCAGCAAGAACGACGCCGCGATCGCGTTGATCGAGGCCGGACGCCAGGAAGTCGATCTCGAAAGGCGCAAGGCGATCTACTGGCAGCTCGAGGAGGTTCTCTACAACTCCTACGAAGACGCGTGGCTGTGGTGGGAGGAAACCGCGACGGCCTACCGCAAGCAGGTGCAGGGCTGGGACCACGAAGGCTTCCTGAAATACAAGGACGTCTGGTTCTGGGCGCACCCGCTGTGGTTCAAGGACGGCAAGGCGTGAGCGGCCGCGACAGCTAGCGCAAGCGGCGAACCGCAGCTATGGGCAGATACATCGGCATCCGACTGCTGCATGCGCTGGTGATCCTGGCGATTGTGGTGGTGCTGGTCTTCATCATCGCCCGGATCATTCCGGGCGATGCGATCATGGCGGCGATGGCCGGCAGCGTCGATCTGCATGACCCCTCAGTTGTCGCGCGAGTTCAAACAGCTATACGGCCTCGACCAGCCGATCCCGGTGCAATTCGTGGTTTGGCTCGTAGATTTTTTGCGCGGCGACTGGGGCACCTCGATCGGCACCGGCCAAAAAGTGCTCGACATGTTCGTGCAGCGACTGCCGGTGACTCTGGAGCTGTTCGTCGGCGCCACGCTGTGGTCGGTCGCGATCGGCATTCCCGCCGGCATCATCAGCGCCCTGAAGCGGAATTCCACGGCCGATGTCGTCGTCACCGCGGGGGCGATCGTCGGCGTGTCGATCCCGGCGTTCTGGGAAGCGATCGTGCTGATCTATCTGCTCGCCGTGCTGCTGCCGATCTTCCCGCCGTCAGGTTACGTGCCGTTCTCGGAAAATCCGCTGCTGAATTTGCGCGCCATGGTGCTGCCGACCTTCGTGCTTGGCACCCATTCCGGCGGGCTGCTCGCGCGCTATGTGCGCTCCAGCCTGCTGGAGGTGATGGGCCAGGACTACGTTCGGACGGCGCGCGCAAAAGGATTTTCGGAGGGCGCGGTCATTGCGCGGCATGCGCTTAAGCCCGGCATGATCCCCGTGGTCACCGTGCTTGGGCTGTCGTGGGGCGGGCTGCTCGCCGGCGCCTTCTTCATCGAGATCATCTTCGCCATTCCGGGGCTTGGCCGGATGAGCGTCGACGCCATCTTCCAGAAGGATTACCCGGTGATGCAGGCGACGCTGATCGTGGTCTCGCTGAACGTGCTGCTGGTCAATCTGCTGGTCGACATGCTCTATGGCTTTCTCGATCCGCGGGTGCGGGTGCGCGCATGACCGACACCATCCGCCCCGCGGCTATGATCGCGTCACGGCCTTCGTCCCGCCACCCTGCGCTGGCGCTGCTGCGCGCTGTGGCGCGCCATCGGCTGGCCGGTTTCGGGCTTGTCGTCATCGCGTTGCTAATCCTCATCGCGATCTTCGCGCCGCTGCTCGCGCCCTACAGCCCGACGCAGCAGGATCTCTATCGCGTGCTGGCGCCGCCGAGCCGCGTCCACCTGCTCGGCACCGACAATCTCGGCCGTGACCTGTTGTCCCGCATCCTGTACGGCGCCCGCGTCTCGCTGTTCGTCGGCATCGTCTCGTCGCTGATCTCGGCGCTGATCGGCATCCCGATCGGCCTGGTCGCTGGCTTCAGGGGGGGCGTGATCGACTCCGTCATCATGCGCGTCACCGATGCCTTCCTGTGTTTCCCGCCGCTGATCTTCATCCTGGCGATGTCGGCAGCGCTCGGCCCCGGGCTGCAGAACGTGATGCTGTCATTCGCATTGTTCGGCTGGACCGTGTTCGCCCGCATCACCCGTGGCCAGGTGCTCCTGGTGCGCGAACTGCCGTTCGTCGAGGCGGCGCGTTCGGTCGGCGTGCCGGCTATGCGGATCATGTTCCGCCACATCCTGCCGAACATCTTTGCTCCGATCCTGGTTGCGATCACCATCGGCATCGGCACCGCTATCCTGGTTGAAAGCGGCGTGTCGTTCCTGGGTCTCGGCGTGCAGCCGCCGACAGCAAGCTGGGGCAAGGAGCTGCGGGTCGGCTTCACCTATCTCGAGGCCGCGCCGCTGTTCTCGATTGCGCCGGGGATCATGATCTCGCTCGCGATCATCTCGTTCAACTTCGTCGGCGATGGCTTGCGCGACGCGCTCGATCCGCGCCTGCGCGGTGCCAATCGGGTGCAGCGTTGAGTGTGGCAGGGACCGAAGGCGCCCCTGAAGCGTTGCTCAGCGTGCGCGATCTCACCGTTGAGTTCGCGACCGAGGCGGGGATCGTCACAGCGGTCGACGGCGTTTCATTCGATCTGCATGCCGGCGAAATCCTGGCACTGGTCGGGGAGAGTGGTTGCGGCAAGAGCGCGACCGCGCTGGCGCTCTTGCGCCTGATCGCCGATCCGCCGGGACGGATCGCTCGCGGCGAAATCCGCTTCCGCGACCAGGATCTCATGTTGGCCGACGACGCGACCGTGCGCCAAATCCGCGGTAACCGGATCGCCATGATCTTCCAGGAGCCGATGACGAGCCTCAACCCGGTTTACACCATCGGCCGCCAGCTCGGCGAACCGCTCGAACTGCACAAGAACGTTTCGGGCGACGCGCTGCTGGTGAAATGCCTGGCGCTGCTGGAGTCTGTCAACATTCCCGAGCCGCGCTGGCGGATGGGCAGCTATCCGCACCAGTTCTCCGGCGGTATGCGCCAGCGCATGATGATCGCGATGGGGATGAGCTGCGATCCCGACATCGTCATCGCCGACGAGCCGACCACGGCGCTCGACGTCACCATTCAGGCGCAGCTGCTGGAATTGCTGCAGGCGCAGGTCATGCGTCATCGCACCGCACTGCTGTTGATCACGCACAATCTCGGCGTGGTCGCGCGTTATGCCGATCGCGTCAACGTGATGTATGCCGGGCGCATCGTCGAGAGCGCGGGCGCCGACGAGATTTATCGGGCGCCGCGCCATCCCTATACGATCGGGTTGTTGCGCTCGGTGCCGCGGCTCGATCAGCCGATCTCGGAAAAACTCTTGCCGATCGAGGGCCAGCCGCCAAATCCGCTCGATCTGCCCGGCGGCTGCGCCTTTCATCCGCGGTGTCCATTTGCGATCGAGAAATGTCGCAACGCGGCTCCGGTGCTGACGCGCGGCGCCGATGATCATGCGGTGGCCTGTTGGGTCGACGTGCATGGCTGAGCTCAAAACCGAGCCAAAGACCGATAACCTCGTCACGCTGCGCGCGCTCGCGGTGCATTTCCCCGTGCTGGGCGGGATGCTGCGACGTCATCCCGTTGGCACCGTGCATGCCGTGGACGGCGTCGATCTCGATATCCGCCGTGGTGAGACCTTGGGGCTCGTCGGCGAAAGCGGTTGCGGCAAGTCGACACTCGGTCGCGCCATCCTGCAGCTGGTGCGGCCGACCGCGGGCGAAGTCAAGTTCGACGGCACCGAGCTCACCACGCTCGACGATGATGAACTGAGGCCAATGCGCCGTCGCATGCAGATGGTGTTCCAGGACCCGTTCTCCTCGCTCAATCCGCGGATGACCGTCGGCCAGACCGTCGCCGAGCCGATGCTGGTTCATGGGCTTGCGCAGAACGCCGCCGAGAGTCGCGAGAAGACTGTCGAGCTGTTCCGGATCGTCGGACTTAATCCCGGCATGCTGGACCGCTTCCCGCACGAATTCTCCGGCGGCCAGCGCCAGCGCATCGGCATTGCGCGTTCGCTTGCCGCGCAGCCGGATTTCATCGTCTGCGACGAGCCGGTGTCCGCGCTCGACGTCTCGATCCAGGCCCAGATCGTCAACCTGTTCGAAGCACTGCGCGAAAGACTCGGCCTGACCTACGTTTTCATCGCGCACGATCTTGCGGTGGTCAGGCACCTGAGCGACCGGATCGCCGTGATGTATCTCGGCAAGATCGTCGAGATCGCGCCGAAACAGGATTTGTATACATCGCCGCTGCATCCATACACGCAGGCCTTGCTGTCGGCCGTGCCAGTGCCGGACCGCGCGATCGAGAAGCGGCGTGAGCGCATCGTGCTGCAAGGCGAGGTGCCCAGCCCGCTCAATCCGCCAAGTGGCTGCCGGTTGCATCCGCGCTGCGCCAGCGCGATGGGCCACTGCCGCACGATCGAACCGGCGCTGAAGCAGCAGGCGGACGGGCATTGGGTCGCTTGCCATCTCTATGATTGATCGGGCAACATCTTTCTTGTGGTTGCTTGTTCCGTTCCTCTCTGAATGTCTGTTCAGCAAGAACCGGATTTTCTGCGGGAACGTCCGTCGTGTCAGGCTGTTTGCTCTCCACAGGGTTTGATCCTGGAGGAGGACACTATGAAACTTCGACTTGCTCTCGCTGCGATTGTTGCAGCGGCCATTGCGGTCCCGACGATTGCGTCGGCGGAGACGACCGTGATCAAGAAGTATGGCGATCGCGACCACTTCCATGGCGCGCGCGCCGAGATGCGCTTCGACCACGATCGCGGTCTGCATCGTGGCTGGTATCATGACCACGGCAACAAGACCGTGATCATCAAGAAGCACGTCGACCGCGACTAAGCGGATCGATCTTCAAGAGGGAAGGCCTTCGCGAGAGGGCCTTTTCTTTTGTCTGACGTGACTACAGCTGCGGCGCCACCAGATTCTCGATCGCGACGCCGTCGCGTTCGTGGATCGCCTCCGCAACGAAGCGGCGATGGCAGACCTTGTGGTCGCGCTCGTAGCACAGGATGCAGACCGGGCCTGATTTCTCGATCAGCGCTCGCAGCTCGTCGAGCTCCTCTTTCGCCTGCGGCGTCTTCATGTGCTTTGAATAGATGCGCTCAAGGCCGCGGGCGTCGCCCGCGCGCGCGGCGAGCCGGCCGTCCTTCGGCGTACCGAGCCCGCGCAAATGCACGTAGCCGATGCCGCGCTCATCGAGCCCGGCCGCGAGTTGGGTCTTCGAGAAGCCCGGACGCCGTGACGACGCAATGGCACGCACATCAACCAGCAGCTTGACACCGGCGTGCTCGAGTTCGTCGAGCACGGCCTTTGGCGGCGTCTGCTCATAGCCGATTGTGAAGAGCGTTCGTGTGCGCGTCATGGTTGCTTGTGAAGCGTTCTCGCTTGCGCGCGATGGTTGCCGAATGCCGGTCTTAAATGTGATTCCGTCGTTCGCAATGACAACACAAACCCGCCTCGACCGCACACGACGATTGCGTGATTCGTGAAGGAGTGGCCATGTGGTTTTTTAGGAAGCGAAGGTTAGGTCAGACTGAGCGTCTTGAGATCGCGTTGAGGGACAAGCAGGAGTTGCGGCAGAAGCTGGCGCGCCGCCTCAATACCGCGGAAATGTTCGTCACTGACAGGCGCGAGGCAGGCGAGCGACTGGCGCTCGACGGGGCCTCTGATGAGGCGCTCGGTCGGGCGGAGGCGAGTACCCGGGGCGCAGAGGACCGCGCCAGAACCCTGCGCGCTGCTTTGGCGCAGCTCGAAGCGCAGATCACCGAGATGGAGCGTGAGCTCGGCGCAACCGTTGAGCGGCGCTATCGCGATACCGTCGCCGATACGCTGGAGACATTGGTTGCAGGAATTACGCAAACCGCTCCCGGATATGACGCGGCCGCGACGGCGTTGATCAACGCGATTGTAAAAACAGCTGCCGCACTACCCGAGGCAACTGCCCTTACGGGAGACCTCGAGGCAATACGCCGAGAAGTCGATTCAGCGGTCACGCTGATGTGCACGGAGTTGAGGTCCATCGCCGCACGCACGCGCTCGGGCGAAGCGAAAATCATATTCCGTGCGCCCGACGATCCGCAGGAGCCGTACCTATGGCAGGTCGAACGGGATGCGACCCTGGCGCTTCGCCTCGCCGGTCCGTCGGCCGGAGCAAGTGCCGATGACGTCGCCGCTGAAGCAGCACCGACAACGGCTGTCTCCGCGGATCCAGTCGCGGAGTACGAGCCTTTCGATCACGAGCCGTTTCCGCTGGCCGAACCGCCGCCGCCGTCCAATGAGGACTTCTCTGAGACCGATACCGAGACGGCCAGGGCAGCCTAGCGACGCGCGGAATCTAACTCTGCTGGCGCTTGATCAGCTCCATCGCGGCCGCCGGCGCGCGGACCTTGCCCTCGTGGATCACGTAGGCGAACACGTCGCGCGGCGTCTTCGGCGCGGATTTCTTCTCGACGTGCGGCAGGTCGTTGGGCTCGCCGCCCTCAGCCCATAGCTTGAGGCGCTTCGCCCACGCATCGAGCTGCTTCGGCGGGTAGCCGGTCTTGAGCGTGTCGTCGCCCTTTTGCAGCCGCGCATAGACGAAGTCGGACGTGAGATCGGCGATCTCCGGATAGGTCTCGTGCTCGGAATAGACGATGCCGACATTGAACTTGCGCAACAGCGCGATGAAGGCCGGTGTCTTGAAACTGTCATGCCGGACCTCGACGACATGGCGCAGCTTCTGAGTGCCCACCTCGTGCGGCAGCAGCTCGAGGAATTTCCCGAAATCGGCCTCGTCGAATTTCTTGAACGGCGCCATCTGCCAGAGCAGGGGGCCGAGATGGTCGCCGAGCTCCAGCACGCCGGAGCCGATGAAGCGATTGATCAACTCGCCGGCCTCCGCCAGCACGCCGCGATTGGTGACGTAGCGCAGGCCCTTCACCGAAAACACGAAGCCGTCGGGCACTTCGGAGGCCCATTTGCGATAGGTCGCCGGCGACTGGGTGCGATAGAAGGTGCCGTTGATCTCGATCGAGGTCAGCTTGCTGGCCGCGTATTGCAGCTCCTTGGCGTGCGCAAGGCCGTCCGGATAGAACACGCCGCGCCAGGGCTCGAACGTCCAGCCGCCTATCCCCGTGTAAATGCGGCCGGATTTTGTGGCGCTCTTTGCCATTGTTTACCCCTTGTCAACCAGTTCCGGTACACCATATATGTCCTAACAACAGCGTCGATGCCGAAAGGCTTCCGTTGTTGGACGACCACGCTAGGTTCCTGTGCGCCGGATGTACGCGCAAATCAGGGGCCCTGCCGTGGTCGTTGGCATTTTTGGGGGTCGGTTTCGGTCAGCAGGGTTTTTCGCTGACGTATCCTACGGCTCCGCCAGACACGCGAGGCAGCGGATTCCGCCATCTTCGGTGCGGATCAGGTAGGGCCGGCCGCAGCTCGCGCAGGTGCATTGATCGTCCGGCAACAGCGGAATCGGCGGCGGGTTCGAGCGGATCGCTGCCAGCTGCAACAGGTTGACGCCGCAGCGCACGATCTCGAATGGCGGCAGTTTTGATTGCCCGCTGTTGCGGTCGCGGAAGTGGATTGGCAGTTCGGCGATCTTCAGGCCAGCGCGCGCAAACCGCGCCATGCAGCTCAAGAAAGAACGCGTAGCCGTCGCGCAGCATCGATTCGACCAGGCCTTGCGGCACCTTGTCGAGCCTGGCCGCGCGCAACGACGTCGTCTGTTCATACGTCGGCATCGCGAGCAGGGAGCGTGCGGCGATGTTGGCAGTGCGGCTGACGGCGAGACGCCAGCCCGAATAATCGAGCCGGCCGCCGGCGATGAAGCGCGAGCCGATCGCGACATCGGCGCCGGCATCGAGCGCGTCGAGCAGCCGCGGTACGTCGGCGGGATCGTGCGAGAGGTCGGCGTCGAGCGTGACGATGCGGGCATAACCTAAGCGTCGCGCGTGCAGCCAGCCGAGCTGGTGCGCCGAGCCGATGCCGAGCTTGCCCTTGCGCCGGATCAGGTGGATTTGCGGATGCGTTCTGGCGCGCGCCAGGATCTCGTTCTCGGTGCCGTCGGTCGAGCCGTCGTCGACGATGACGATGTCGAACGGGCGGGGCGATGCCAACAGGCCATCGAGCAGGGCGCCGATCGAACCGCCTTCATTGTAAGTCGGCGTGCACACCAGCGTGTCGGAGCGGCGCTCCGGCAGGTTCAATGTCGCCATGCGGGTTACGCTCCGCTGGCCGAAGCCGACTGCGGCGCGGTCGGCGCGACCTCGCTCGCCATCTCGCCGGCGCGGATATCGGGCGTGTCGTCCTTCCAGCGCACGGAGCCGAACGGCCGCTCCAGCATGCGGCGGATGCGCACCGGGTCGGGGCCGATGTGGAGTTCCTGCGCCTTGCGCGTAATGGCGCGCTCGGCCTGGGTCGGACGATTGCGCAGCCGCAAATAGTCGTGCCAGGTCGGGCAGTGGTAGCGTTCGGTCCACAGTTCGGGATCGGTGATGTCGCGCGCGATCGACCAGCCATAGGCGCCGTTGCGCTGCCGGTTGAGCTGCACTTCCTGCATGACGCCGTAGAAGGTGCGTGCGTCGCCGGTCTTGATGCGATACTCGATCTCGACGATGACCGGACCGGAGCGCGGCGTCAGCGCGAGATGCACTTCGGGATCGGCGACCGTCTCGGCGGCGTCGCGCGCCTCGGGATCGACGTCGGGCACGCGCAGCCAGATCGCGGCCAACGGCGATACGCACATTGCAAGTCCGGCGATGCTGAGAGCGTGCGCAATGCCGATGTGGTCGGCGGTGGTGCCCCACAGATACGCGCCGAGCGCAAGGCCGGCGGAATTCGAGCTGCGGAAGCCGGCGAGCGCGCGACCCGCCACCCAGCGCGGCGCCGAGGTCTGGATCGAGATGTTGAACAGCGCCATCGACAGCATCCAGCCCGCGCCGGCCAGCAACAGCGCGACCGCCGTCAGCACCTGATTGCGGCTGAGCGACGCCGCCAGCGTGCCGACCCCCATCATCAACAGAGGCACCCGCACCGCGGCTTCGCCGTCGAACCGCGTCTTGAGCTGGTTGATGTTGAGCGCGCCGAGGATCGCGCCGATGCCGAACGCGCCGAGCATCACGCCGTAGGATGGCGCGCCGCCGCCGAGCACGTTGCGCACCAGCAGCGGCAACAGCGCGAAGATCGAGCCGCCGAGCAGCCCGGTCAGCATCGAGCGCAGCATCACCGTGCGCATCGTCGGCGCGTAGATGACGTAGCGGACGCCGGAGATGATGGCGCGGGTCAGGGTCTCCGGCGGCAGCCGTGAGACCTCCGGCTTGCGCCGCCAGAGATAGAGCACGATGAGCAGCGGCAGGTAGGACAGCGCGTTGGCGCCGAACGCGGCCTGGGCGCCGGCAGCGGCAACAATGATGCCGCCGATCGCAGGACCAAAACTGCGGGCGATGTTGTAGGAGATGCTGTTCAGCGCGATCGCGGCCGGCAGCATCTGCGAGGTCACCTGCTCGTTGACCGACGATTGCCAGGCCGGCCCGAACAGCGCCATGCCGCTGCCGATGATGAAGCTGAACGCGAGCAGGTTGAATGGGGTGATCAGGCCGAGATAGGCGAGCGCCGACAGGCCGACCGATCCGACCAGGGTAATGACGAGCGCGACGAGGCCGACGAGGCGGCGGTCGTACATGTCGGCGATGGCGCCGGCGGGAATAGAGATCAGCATGATCGGCAGCGTGGTCGCGGTCTGCACCAGCGCCACCATGTCGGCCGACGAGCTCATCAGCGTCATCGCCCAGGCGGCGCCGACGCCCTGGATCAGGGAACCGAAATTGGACAACAGGCTCGCGAGCCAGATGCGCCGAAACACCGTTTGCTTGAGCGGCGCACCGATCTGGTCATCACGAAACATCGTGGAAGGAAGCTCCCTTGGGGCGCCCGGCCTGTCTCCGCGGGTCGGTTCGACGGGCTATCTTGCCCGCGCGCGCTTTTATCGGCAAGGGGCAGGTGAAGGAAGTGCGTAATGGCGAAAAATCGACGCAATTCAACCGATTCGGCGCGCCGAATCGAGGATCTGCTAGCAAATCGAACTGCTGCCTCGGGCAGACAATTGGAGAACAGCAAGTGCCGGCTGCAGCAATACCGTTTCTGATGTTTCAGGGCAGGGCGAAGGACGCAATCGATTTCTACGTTGAGAGGTTACCGGACGCCAGGCTTATCGAAATGCAGACTTGTTGAAATGCACACTTGCGGCCCGGGCGGGCCCGGCCCCGAAGGCGCGGTGATAAAGGCCGTCCTCTCATTTGCCGGGCAAGCGTGCGCTGCACCGACAGCGTCGTGAAGCACGACTTCACTTTTACGCCGGCGATTTCGTTTTTTCTCGACTGCGAGTCCGCCGCGCAGATCGAACAGCTCGTTCACAAGACTGTCGAAAGGCGGCACCGTGTTCATGCCGCTTGGCGCATATGGCTTCAGCAAGCGCTTCGGCTGGCTCAGCGACAAGTTTGGCGTGTCATGGCAGCTGAATTTGTCCTGACGCGCCGTCGCCGCCGACCCAAGGTGGCTGTCACGAATATTTGATCTCAAGCGCTTGAATAAATGCGATCGCTAGAGGGCAACATTCTCGGCGGCGGGCAAGAGCGAATCTGCGAGGGGGGCGTGAATGCTCGATAACTGCCGCATTGCGATGCCGTTCATTCGATTCGGCGTCCAATGGTTTTCGTTGATCATCACCCCTTTCCAAGGAAACCTAGCTCGGGAGGCCTCAACGTGTTGAGAACTTTTGCTTTGACTGCCGCGTTTGCTCTTTCGGTTTCGACCTTTGCAAATGCGTCGATGTTACCGGCGCCGGTCGCGCCCGGCGGCACACCGATCATCAAGGTCGCAGAGGATTGCGGGCCGGGCTTTTGGCGCGGACCGCAGGGCTTCTGCCATCCGTTCGCCAACAATCGTGCCTGCCCGGTCGGCTTTCACCTGGGCCCCGAGGGCCAGCGCTGCTGGCCCAACGCCGGCTTCGAGCGCGCCTGCCCTCCGGGATTCCATCTTGGACGCGAGGGTGCGCGCTGCTGGCCGAATTGATCGGCTATCGGTCTGACGCAAAGGTTTGATGTTTTGATCGGGCGCGCCTCAAACGGCGCGCCCGATTGGTATGTGCAGCGTCGTCGGTTCAAAACAGCCCGTTGTCGTTCAGCGGCGGGAACAGCGCGACCGGAATTTCCTGAATCACGTCCCAGTGCTCGACCACCTTGCCGTCCTCGACGCGGAAGATATCGACGATCATCCGTCCCGGCGAATTCGGGATCACCACCGAGTGGACGTGCAGCACGACGAGGTCGCCCTCGGCGATCACCCGCCTGATCTCGTTTCGCGCGTTGGGATATTTCTCGCGGCGGAAGCGGATGAAGCGCAGGAATCCTTCGATGCCGTCGGGGACATGCGGGTTGTGCTGGATGTACTTGTCGCCGAGGAACGCGCGCGCCTTCTCCGGATTCTTCTCGTTCAGCGCGGCCTCGTAGAATTTCACCACGATGTCGCGTGACGTATTGGTCTCGGCCATGGCGGTCCTCCTCAATTGTTTGAGCACGGCGAAATCCGCGCAAGATCGTCAGCCTGGAACTGTTCCGGACAGCGGGAACCGGGTCAAGGCCGGTGAATGGCTGGCGGCACCGTCCTGTTGCCAGCATTTGTCGTCGCAGTGCGGTTCAACCGCAGCGCCAGTTGCCATGCCAACCGACACACGGAGTAACGCCAATGACCCCGCAACCGCTTAGATCCGCCGCCGAGCTCGCGCGCGCCAACCTGATGCACGTCCCGAACGAGAGCGAGGATTATCGTCGCGCGCGCAATCAGCTGCTGGCCGAGGAGATCGAGTTGCGCCGCCACATCGAGCGTGTCGCGGAGCTGCGCCGCAAGCTGCCGCCGGGCGGCGGAGCGAAGACTTATCAGTTCGTCAGCGAGAAGGGGCCGGTGACCTTGGCCGACCTGTTCGGCGACAAGCAGACGCTGGTAGTCTACAGCTACATGTTTGGACCGCGGCGCGAAAAACCGTGCCCGATGTGCACCTCGTTCATGGCTGCGCTCGATCACAAGGTCGATGACATCGAACAGCGCGTCGCGCTGGCGATGGTGGCGCGCTCGCCGGTCGATCGCCTGGTCGCGGCCAAGCAGGCGAGGGGCTGGCACAAGCTGAAGGTCTTTTCCGATCCGTCCGGCGACTATACGCGCGACTACGTCACAAGAGAGGACGCCGATGTGCCGGGCTACAATGTGTTCACCCGCCGCGACGGCACGATCCGGCACTTCTGGAGTGGCGAGATGGGGCCCGGCACGGCCGATCCCGGCCAGGATCCGCGCGGTGCGCCGGACCTCGATCCGCTGTGGACCATCCTCGACACCACGCCGGAAGGACGCGGTGCGGATTGGTATCCGAAGCTCAGCTATTGAGCTGCGGCATGCGCGAGTTGCCGCGGCGGCAGAGTCGATAGCAGCTCGCGTTCCAGCGCGATTGCCGTCTTGATCGTCGGCCGTTCCCGCATGCGCGCGAGATAGGCGACAAGCGTCGGCCACCGGTCAAGCTCGACGCCGCCGTATTTGAGCAGCAGCAGCGCCCAGGCGAGATGCGCGTCCGCGACCGTGAAGCGATCGCCGATGACATAGGGCCGGGTCTCGAGATGGTCGGCGACGACGGTCACGCTGCTTCCGATGCGCTGGCGTGCGGCAGCCTTCGCCGCGTCGGTGTCATACCAGAATGTCGGAAACAAGAACGCCTTGTGGATCTCGGTGCCGACAAAGCTCAGCCATTCCTGCAGCCGATAGCGGTCCGGATCACCCGGACGCGGCGCGAGGCCGGCCTCCGGCTTGAGATCGGCGATGTATTGCAGCACCGCGGCGCTCTCGGTGAGCCTCTCGCCGTTATCGAGCACCAACACCGGCACCGCGCCCTTCGGCGCGACCGCGAGGAAATCGGCGTCGTCGGCGACGATCTTTTTCGTGAAGATATCGACCAGGTGATAGTGCGCGTCGATGCCGGCCTCCATCAATGCGATCCGGCTCGCGAGCGAGCAGGCGAGCGGATAGAAGTAGAGCTGAAGCATGGTTCGTCCCTTTCGGTCAGGCTGGGCCGACGCTAGCGCGGCGTGAACCGGCTTTCACGCAGGACTACTGCAGCGACTGGCTGCAGATTTGCAGGACGGGCGCCATCGCGATAAAAGGGTGGCGATGAACTGGGACGACCTGCGCGTCATCGCCGCCGTGCGCGAGGCCGGCAGCTTCGCGGCTGCCGGCACGGCGTTGCATCTCGACGAGACGACGGTGGCGCGGCGGCTGTCGCGCATCGAGCGCGCGCTCGGCTTGCGGCTGTTCGAGGCGGTCGACGGCCGGCGCAAGCCGACACCGCAATGCGAAGCGGTACTGGTACATGTCCAGGCGATGGCGGGTCAGGTCGCCGCGCTCACCAAGATCGGGGCGAAGGCAGCAGGGGTCACCGGCCGCTTCCGCATCGCCAGCACGCACACCATCGCGGAAGAATTCCTCGCCCCGCGCGCCGGCGATTTCCTCACCCGCAATGCGGGATTGACGCTGCAATTCCTGACCTCGAGCGAGAACGTCAAATTCTCGCGCTGGGAGGCGGACATTGCGATCAGGCTGCGCAAGCCGGAGAAGGGCGACTTCACGATCTCAAAGCTCGGCGAACTCGCGCTCTACTTCATCGAGCCGGCGGCCGAAAGGGGCGCAGACTCGGTCGTGTGCGGCTATCCCGATACGCTTGATCTCATTCCCGAGGCGCAATTCCTCGAGAGCCGCGGCTTGAAGCCGGGCGCGCGCTGCGTCACCGACAATGTCCGCGTCATCCATGCGCTGCTGCAATCGCATCGGGCGGTCGGCATCCTGCCCGCTTATTTGTGCGGCGAACTGCTTGCCGACCGCCGGCTGCGGCTGACCGAGCTGAAGCGACGGCGCGAAATCTGGCTCCTGGTGCAGAACCATCTCAGGCGCGACGGCGCGGCGCGGCTCGTCATCGACTGGATCCGCGACGGATTCGCGGATCGATCGCACGCGTGAACGAACTGGGGGCAGGCGCCTCGACGCGCTGCTCACCCGTCGTGTGCGATTGAAGGCCGGCGAAACGGCCTGACGAAAGGAAGGGCCGCGCTCGCGCGGTCCTTCAATTCTTCCGGCAGTCCGGCTCTGCAGCCGTCAGCTTATTTCAGAGAGGCGTTGATCGAGATCGAACTTGCCGCTCAGCGTGGTACCGAGCGTGTTGACCGCGGTGATGATCGCAAGTGCGATGCCCGCCGCAATCAGCGCATACTCGATCGCAGTTGCACCGGATTCGTTGGAGAGGAAGCGCTTAATCAGTTGCATGGAATGCCCCTTTGGCTGCTGCCAGTCAGCTGGCACTCGCTATTAAGCAGATAGGGTTTACCCGAGCGTTATCGTCGCAGGGGCAATATTCGTTAAAAAGCTCTGCGAATTTGCTGGGCTGCGGTTTGGATCGGCCGTCTTTGATTCCACGCCTTAGCTGCTGCGTGAACAGGATGGCCGGCCAGCAGCAGATGCGATAGCCGGCCGAATCCGAAAGCAAAAACCCCGGCATGGCTGCCGGGGTTTTCGCATTCTTTGAGTTCGGTTGAAGCAGAGGACCAGAAGTCCATGCCGCCACTCAAGTCGGGCTTGCCCGACTTGAGCACATTCAAAACATGGCGGCCCGAACGCCGTTGGACTTTAGAAGTCCATGCCGCCCATGCCGCCGCCGCCCGGTGGCATCGCCATCGGCTGGTTCTTCTTCGGCAGCTCGGCGACCATCGCCTCGGTGGTGATCAGGAGGCCGGCCACGGAGGCCGCGTTCTGGATCGCCGCACGCACGACCTTGGTCGGGTCGATGATGCCCTTGGTGACCAGGTTGCCGTACTCGCCGGTCTGCGCATCGAAGCCGTAGGAGTATTGATCCTTCTCCAGCACCTTGCCGACGATCACCGAGCCGTCTTCGCCGGAATTGATGGCGATCTGGCGGGCCGGAGCAGAGAGCGCCTTGCGGACGATCTCGACGCCGGTCTTCTGGTCGTCGTTGTGGGTGCGGATCTTCTTGAGTGCTTCGGTGGCACGGAGCAGGGCGACGCCGCCGCCCGGAACAATGCCTTCTTCGACGGCCGCGCGGGTCGCATGCATCGCATCATCCACGCGATCCTTGCGCTCCTTGACCTCGACCTCGGTCGCACCGCCGACGCGGATCACCGCGACGCCGCCTGCGAGCTTGGCGAGACGCTCCTGCAGCTTCTCACGGTCGTAGTCCGAGGTAGTCTCCTCGATCTGCGCCTTGATCTGTGCGACGCGCGCCTCGATGTCGGCCTTCTTGCCGGCGCCGTTGACGATCGTGGTGTTTTCCTTGTCGATCATCACCTTCTTGGCACGACCGAGCATTTGCAGCGTGACGTTCTCGAGCTTGATGCCGAGGTCTTCCGAGATCGCGGTGCCGCCGGTCAGGATCGCGATGTCCTGCAGCATGGCCTTGCGGCGATCGCCGAAGCCCGGTGCCTTGACAGCAGCAACCTTGAGGCCGCCACGGAGCCGGTTGACGACGAGAGTCGCGAGCGCTTCGCCTTCGACGTCTTCGGCGACGATCACGAGCGGCTTGCCGGTCTGCACCACGGCCTCGAGCAGCGGCAGCAGTTCGTTCAACTGCGACAGCTTCTTCTCGTTGATCAGGATGTAGGCGTCTTCCATCTCAACGCGCATCTTGTCGGCGTTGGTGACGAAGTAGGGCGAGATGTAGCCGCGGTCGAACTGCATGCCCTCGACGACGTCGAGCTCGGTCTCGAGGCTCTTGGCCTCTTCGACCGTGATGACGCCCTCGTTGCCGACCTTCTTCATGGCGTCGGCGAGGAACTTGCCGATCTCGGCGTCGCCGTTGGCGGAGATGGTACCAACCTGGGCGATCTCCTCGTTCGAGGTCACTTTCTTGGAGTTGGCCTTGAGGTGCTCGACGACCGCGTCGACGGCGAGATCAATGCCGCGCTTCAGGTCCATCGGGTTCATGCCGGCGGCAACCGACTTGGCGCCTTCCCGGACGATGGCGTGGGCCAGCACGGTCGCGGTGGTGGTTCCGTCGCCGGCCGCGTCGGCCGACTTGGAGGCCACTTCGCGCACCATCTGGGCGCCCATGTTCTCGAACTTGTCCTCAAGCTCGATTTCCTTGGCGACGGTGACACCGTCCTTGGTGATGCGGGGCGCGCCGAACGACTTGTCGAGGATGACGTTGCGGCCCTTGGGGCCGAGCGTCACGCGGACGGCGTTGGAGAGGATGTCGATACCGCGCAGCATCTTGTCGCGCGCGTCGACGGAGAATTTGACTTCTTTAGCTGACATATTGGATTTCCCTAAAGTCCAGGTTGGTCTCTGACCCTCATCCTGAGGAGCGGCGAAGCCACGTCTCGAAGGATGAGGCCCGTGATCATTGCCCTCATCCTTCGAGACGCCCGCTGCGCGGGCTCCTCAGGATGAGGAGAGAGCGCTTAAGCGGCCTTCTTCTTGGCGGCGGTCTCTTCGAGCACGCCCATGATGTCGCTTTCCTTCATGATCAGGAGATCCTGACCGTCGATTTTCACCTCGGTGCCCGACCATTTGCCGAACAGCACACGCTCGCCGACCTTGATATCGATCGGGATCAGCTTGCCGGACTCGTCACGACCACCCTTGCCGACCGCGACGACTTCGCCCTGGGAGGGCTTTTCCTTCACGGTGTCGGGGATGATGATGCCGCCAGCAGACTTTTCCTCTGCGTCGAGGCGCTTGACGACAACGCGATCGTGAAGCGGACGAAATTTCATCGCTGTCTCTCCTAAATAGCTATGGACGTTGGATTTTTTGAATTGTTAGCAGTCGGGTCCGGCGAGTGCCATCACGACCTGTTCACGATTTAGAGTGCGCGTGGCGCAAGATCAAGGGCGGTTAACGAAAAAGCCGGCACTCAGGAAGGGAGGGTGCCAAAAATTTTTAATCATTCTTAACGCCGCCGGCGCGCTGTTAGCAGACCTTCGCGCATGCTGCCAATGCCTTGATAATCAACAACAATTTAAACTTTTGGGCTTGCAATGGATTGTCATGGAACTGAACATTTCCGAGTTGGGCGCGCTTCGCGCGAATGCGGTGCCGGGCTGGAGGTTGGAATGGTTTCGAAGGACTTTGCCAAGCAGGTGCGAGGGTATGGTTTGACGACGGCCGAGATCCTCTATCGGCTGCCGGATCATCGGAGTGTGCTGCAGAGTTACATCTGGCAGGACTACGATATGTTCCCGAAATTCCCGGTGCTGCACGACTTCCTGGCGTTCTGGGAAGAGAAGCTGGAAGGCCCGCTGTTCTCGGTGACGGTTGCACATTCACGGTTGATCAAGCCGACCGAGTTGCGCGCGATCAGCGGCGAGTTCCGGTTGAACTGAGCACCGGCCGCCTGCAGCGCACACCCGTTATTTTGGCGGGCACGAAGCGTCCGCGGCCGCGATGCGCGAGATGGCGCGCGTGACAAAGCCCGCGGAATTGTCTGCGTTGCGACCGAAGTGCTGTTGCACAATCGGCCTGCGCATCCTGAGTTTTTCACCCCGCGCGATTTTCTGAAATACATCCTGCGTGGCAGTGATGAGCTTGCACTGGTCGACCCGATGAACTGGAGCAAGCCGCCCCAGGAATATCTCGACGATCCCATAGTCGTTCCTGACGAGATCGGTCGTTGCCGCAGACACGTTGTGCTGCGACGCGATCGTTTCGACTGGACATCCGCGATCGCGTTCCTGCGTTCGCGCGCAACGGCAACCGGCTCGTCTCGGCGTGTTGAACGCCAGCGGCGATGCATTCATTCGCGAGCTCGAAGTTGCTCCGAACGCCCGCGCCGGGCAGGTCAAGATCGTTGTTCCCGGGGAATGCCCCCGTCGGGCCGCTGGTTATCCGTTCGGCCGCAGCGGGAAGCAGCACGGTGGAATTTGAGATTCGATCGGTTAAACTGTTGCCTCGATCCTAGCGAACAGGAGGTTGCCATGGCCAAAGCCCGCGCAGCGACGAAATCAAGGTCCGGAGCACGACGCAAAGCCGCAACTGCGAAGGCTTCTCGCAGCCCCACAGGCCGCGGCAAAACCGCAAAACCCGCGCGCTCGGTCGCTCGTGCTGCTGCAGCACCGCGCAAGGTGAAGCGGCAGAAGCCGCAACGCGTCGCGATCAGCCACAATCGCGAGGAAGATTTTGCGTCGGGCCTGCGCTCCTATGCGAAGTACCGCGATCTCGGCATCGCCGACGCCACTGACGGCATGGTCCGCGCGCATGTGATCCGCTTCGTCGAGCCATGCGATCCCGCCGTCGTCTCGATCCTGCATTTCCACGATACCCAGTTCCAGATGGTCTACGTGCTGAAGGGCTGGGTGAAGACCGAGCTCGAAGGGCAGGGCGAGGTCTTGATGCGCGAGGGCTCGTCATGGACCCAGCCGCCGAAGATCCGCCATGTCATCAACGATTATTCCGACGACTGCGAACTGCTCGAAGTGATCCTGCCGGCGGAGTTCGATACGGTCAAGGTGTGAGGCTCAGGCTTTCGCATAAATATCCAATCTGTCATCGCCCGGCTTGACCGGGCGATCCAGTACTCCCTGTTGCAAGTTGTCGAAAGCAACTAACGCTGCGGGCTACTGGATGCCCCGCTTGAAGCGGGGCATGACAAAGAAGAGAAGGACAAAAAATGCCAACACTTCCCCATCGCGCGCTCGGCAAGCAGGGCCTGAAAGTCTCCACCATCGGGCTTGGCTGCATGTCGCTGTCAGGTGTCTACGGCGAGGCCAACGACGCCGAGTCGGAAAAACTGATCCAGCAGGCGATCGAGCTCGGCGTCGATCATTTCGACTCCTCCGACATGTATGGCTGGGGTCACAACGAGACCGTGCTCTGCGCGTGCGCTGAAAGGCCGGCGCGATCGCGTGGTGCTGGCGACGAAGTTCGGCCAGGTCCGTCGCGAAGGCGGGGGCAACGGCGTCGACGGCAGCCCGAAGCACGTGATGCAGGCGTGCGAGGACAGCCTGAAGCGGCTCGGTGTCGAGGTCATCGACCTCTACTACCAGCACCGTGTCGATCCGAGCGTGCCGATCGAGGATACGGTCGGCGCGATGGCAAAACTCGTGCAGCAGGGCAAGGTGAAATACCTCGGCCTTTCCGAAGCGCGGCCCGACACCATCCGCAGAGCTCACAAGGTGCATCCGATCGCGGCGGTGCAGACCGAATATTCGCTGCTCTATCGCACCGAGGCCGAAGAGACGCGCAAGACCACGCGTGAGCTCGGCATCGGCTACGTCGCCTATTCGCCGCTCGGGCGCGGCTTTCTCACTGGCGCAATCAAGCAGTTTTCCGACGTCGATGGCCGCCGCGCAGCGCATCCGCGTTTCCAGGAGGCGAACTTCGCGCACAACCGAGCGCTCGTCGCCAAGGTCGAGGCCATCGCCCAGGAGAAGCGCTGCACGCCGGCGCAGGTCACGCTGGCCTGGCTGCTGGCGCAGGGCGACGATGTCGTCGCCATTCCAGGCACGCGCTACATCAAGCGGGTGCAGGAAAATCTCGGCGCGCTCGAGGTGAAGCTGTCGGTCGACGACGTCGCGGCGATCACGAAAGCAGTTCCGGCCGGCTCTGCCTCTGGGGAGCGTTATCCGGCTGCTGCGATGAAGGCGGTGTATTTGTAGCCGTCGCGATTGGCAGAGATCGTCATGCCCGGCCTTGTGCCGGGCATCCACGTCTTGAGGACATGCACCAAGAGACGTGGATGGCCGGGACAAGCCCGGCCATGACCGCGAAAGGGACGCCCCTACATCCCCGTCCTTACCCCGAGCCCAACCATGAACCGCTCGCGAATCTGCACGGGATCGCGGTGGGTCGTCGCGCGCGCGGCCTCGGAATCGATCCGCGCTGCGATCAGGCTTGGCTTGCCGCTGGCCATAGCCGTCGCGACCAGGCCGTCGAAATCCGCCTCGTCCGCAGCCCAGGCGCTGCTGGCAAGTCCTGCTCCGCGCGCAATCGCGACGAGGTCGCTACCTGACTGCGCCGGCGTCTTCTGGCCGCCGGTGATCTGGTAGATGCCGTTGTCGAAGGCGATCAGCGTCAGGTTCTGCGGCGAAAGCATCGCGATTGTGGTGAGGCAGCCAAGCTGCATCAACAGCGAGCCGTCGCCCTCCAGAGCGATCACCTTACGCTGCGGCTGCGCCAGCGCCACCCCGAGTGCGATCGGGAATGCCAGCCCCATGCTGCCGAGCATGTAGAAATTTGCCGGCCGGCGCGCCGCCGCCCAGAGGTCGAAGTTGGTGTTGCCGATACCGGCGACGACGGCGGTCTGCTCGTCGAGCCGTTTGACCAGCCGCGAGGTCAGCTCGAAGCGGTTCATGGTCTTGGTGTTTGCGACCGTGGTTCTGTCCTGCATGATCGCCTCCCTCAAGCCGCGAACACTTTGCCGCCGGTCAACAGCGGCGACAGGATGAAGGTGACGGCGGCCTGCGTCGCCACCGCCTGCTTGATCGAGCGATCAACGATGAACTCCAGCGCGTCGATGTCGGTGATGGTGTGGTGCTCCATCGCGAGCGAATCCAGCACCGGACGCATGGTCCGGCACACCAGCGCCTGGCCGAAGTTGAATTCGCCGAGCGTGCCGCGCTCCGAGACGAACATGATCAGCGGGATTTGATAGGGCACCGCGAGCGAGGCCAGCGCATTCGCCAGCGTCGCAAAGCCGGAGGTCTGCATCAGTACCGCGCCGCGTACGCCGCCCATCCAGCCGCCCGAGACGATGCCGACGGCTTCCTCTTCGCGCGCCGCAGGAAAGGCCGTGAAGTGCGGATCGGCGTGCAGTTTGCCGATCAGGCTGCCCAAAACCTTGTCCGGCACATAGGGCACGAGGCGAACCTCGTTCTGCTTCAGCGTGTCGAGGATCACCTGGTCCCAGGGGCGCTTCTCAGGCATTTGCAAACTCCATGCGCCAATCGTTGGGCGTCAGTGCAGCTTGATATCATCGCCGCGATTGTCAACAATCCCGCGCCGAAAGTCGGGCCTGCCCGACTTTCGCATTAATAATGCGAAATCCCGGGCAAGCCCGGGTTTCGTGGGAGAACTTCAACCAATGAAACCCGTCACCAAGAACGTGTTCTACGTCAAATACCTGCCCGACGACCTCTACATCGACGTGCTGAAGAGCAAGGGCGACATCAACCTGACCAGGCTGGAGAACGATGCGCCGGCGGCGATCGCCGATCCCGTGCTGAAGGGCGCCCACGCCTACCAGTGCGGCGCCTCGCGCCAGGAGCTGGCGCCGCATTTCCACGTGACCAACGCGCTGATCGCGCGCTGTCCCGACCTGTTGATCGTTTCCAGCCACGGCGCCGGCTACGACACAGTCGACGTCGACGCCTGCACCAAGGCTGGCATCCTCGTGCTCAACCAGTCCGGCGGCAACGCCCAGTCGGTTGCCGAGCATGCGCTCGGCATGATGCTGTCGCTGTCGAAGAAGATCGTGCAGGTCGACAAGGCCCTGCGGCGTGGGGGTTTGAGCGATCGGACTGCGTTCAAGGGCACGGAAGTCTACGGCAAGACGGTTGGGATTATCGGGCTCGGCAATGTCGGCCGCCGCCTTGCGGCGATGTGCAAGGCAGCTCTGAACATGCGAGTGCTGGCGTACGACCCGTATCTGGACGCTGCGACGATTGCCGCGCGCGGCGGGGAAAAGGTCGGCCTCGAACCGCTCTTGGCGCAATCTGATTTCGTCTCGATCAATTGTCCGCTAGCCAAAGATAGTCGCAAGCTGTTCGGTGCGGCGCAATTCGCGGCGATGCAGCCGCACGCCATCTTCATCACCACCGCGCGTGGCTTCATTCATGACGAGACCGACCTTGCCGCGGCGTTGCGCGACAAGAAAATCGCGGGTGCCGGCCTCGATGTCTGGGAAGACGAGCCGCCGCCCGCAAACCATCCGCTGCTGCAGTTCGACAATGTGATGGTCTCACCGCACACCGCCGGCGTGACCAACGACGCGCGCCGCAACATGGCGAAGATCGCGGCCGATCAGCTGCGCAACACGCTCGCCGGCGAGCGGCCGGAGCGACTCGTCAATCCGGAGGCCTGGCCGCTCTACAAGGAGCGGTTCGCGAGGGCGCTGGGGTAGGCGGCCTGGCACCAATCTAGGCCGTCACCCTGAGGTGCTCGGCGCGCCGAGGGGTCGTCGGTGGATGAATAAGCTTGGTCGCGCCGAGCCTCGAAGGGCGACGGCCCGGGCGCGACGGCCCGCTCATGGGCCGCTCATCCTTCGAGGCTCGCAAGAGCTCGCACCTCAGGATGACGGAGACAGGCTGGTGCTATTGCCTACACCGTCACGCCGCCATCCACCGCAACCTCGGCGCCGGTGATGTACGAGCTTTCGTCCGACAGCAGGAACAGCACGGCTTGTGCGACTTCTTCCGCGGTGCCGGTGCGGCGCATCGGCACGCTCTTCAGCCGCTTGACGCGCTGGTCGCCGGACCACTCCTTCAGCATGTCGGTCTCGATCGGGCCCGGGTGGATCGAGTTGACGCGGATCTTGTGCCGGGCAAGGTCCATCGCGGCGGCCTTGGTCATGCCGCGCAGCGCCCATTTCGTGGTCGAGTAAGCGAACGCCTGTGGCGAGCCGCGCAGGCCTGCGCCCGACGAGATGTTGACGATCGAGCCGCCGCCGGAGCGCTCCATCGGTCCGACCACGGCCTTCATGCCGAGGAAGCAGCCGGTCTGGTTGATCAGGAGGTGGCGGTTCCACAAGTCGAGGTCGGTCTCGAGCAGGCGCCGTGGCTGATAGATCGCGGCATTGTTGACGAGACCATGCAAACCGCCGAGGCCTTCGGCGGTCTGGACCGCGCGCGCCCAGTCGGCCTCGCTAGTGACGTCGTGGCGGACGAATTTCGCTGAACTGCCGAGCTGCTTCGCAAGCTCCGAGCCTTCCTTCTCCAGCACATCGCCGATCACGACCTTGGCGCCTTGCTGCACCAATAGCCGGCTTTCCGCCGCGCCCTGGCCGCGCGCGCCGCCAGTGACGAGAATGACCTTGCCGTCGAACCGCGCCATGAGATTTCCTCCGCTTGTTTTTGTTTGTCGCGCATGTCTCGGAAAAGTGGATACCGGTTTTTCGAGAAGGACATGCGCAAGGCAAAATACACTCTGGCAGTTTCTGCCTACGGTGTCAGCATGCCTGCGATGGCGCCGAGCAGGCATGTCGTCAGCGTGCCTGACACGATCGATTTTAACCCAAGCGAGACGATGTCCTCGCGCCGCTCTGGCGCCATGGTGGTGAGGCCGGCGATCATGATGCCGAGGCTGGCAAAGTTGGCGAAGCCGCACAGCGCATACAGCATGATGAGCCGGGTACGGGTGTCGAGCGCATCCGGCGGCAGCTTGGAAAACTCTGCGTAAGCGATGAGCTCGTTGAGGATGGTCTTGATGCCCATCAGGTTGCCGGCGGTGACCGCCTGGCTCCAGGGAATGCCCATCAGCCAGCAGATCGGCGCCATGATCAGACCGAGTATGCGCTGCAGCGAGATCGGCGCGCCGGCGACATCGGGCAAGAGGCCGAGCACGGCGTTGGCGAGATAGACCAGCGCCACCAGCACGATCAGCATCGCGACGATGTTGAGCAAGAGCTCGAGGCCGGCGGCCGTACCCTTGGTGATCGCATCCATCGTCGAGGAGGCGATCGTGCCGGGGTCGCCAAGCAAGCCGCCGGTGATGCGGCCTTCGGTCTCCGGCACCATCAGGATCGAGATCAGGATCGCGCCGGGCGCGCCGAGCACCGAGGCAATCACGAGATGGCCGGCGGCATCGGGGATCAGCGGCCCGAGCATGGTGGCATAAAGCACGAGCACGGTGCCGGCGATGCCCGCCATGCCGCCGGTCATCACGATGAACAGCTCGCAGCGGGTGAGCTGCGCCAGATATGGCTTGATGAACAGTGGTGACTCGACCATGCCGAGGAAGATGTTCGCAGCCGTCGACAGGCCGACCGCGCCGCCGACGCCAAGCGTGCGCTCCAGCGCCCACGAGAAGCCGCGCACGATCGGCGGCAGGATGCGCCAGTAGAACAAGAGAGTGGTCAGCACGCTCATCACGAGCACGATCGGCAGCGCCTGCAGCGCGAGGATGAAGTCGGAGCCGGGAACCTTTGGATCGAACGGCAGCGGACCGCCGCCGAGATAGCCGAACACGAAGGAGGTGCCGGCGCGGGTTGCGTTGGCAATGGCGCCGACAGCGTCGTTGATGCCGCCGAATGCGGTCGCGACATGCGGGATCTTGATGAAGACGAACGCCGTGACCAGCGTCGCGATCAGTGAGGAGACCACCTGCCGGATCGACACCGCGCGCGGATGTTCACTGATCGCCCACGCGATGGCGCAGAGCGCAATAATTCCAAAAGCCGACTGCAGTTGCAGCATCTTGTCCCCCGCGAGCCGTCCGATTATGGACGGAGGTCTGGCGAGGGCGCAACCGCGGCTGCCTAGAGGCTCCACGGCGGCGCGAATAGCTCGCCATCCTGCATCATTGCCCGTGCCCCGACCGGCAGCACCGCGACCGCTTCGAATGGCGCCGTGCCTGGATTGGCGAGGCTGAAGTCGGCGAAGGCGGGGATGATCAGGGCGTCGCCGGCCGAGAAGCGGATGTCTTCGCCGTTCAACGATGCAATCGCCTCGCCTGCCGTCGCGACCAGGATTTCCTCACGCGTCAGCTGGTGTGGCCGTGGCGGCGTGCCGGGATCGAGCGCAACGCGCCACACCGCATTCTCGCGGGCGCCGCGGCTCGGGGCCGCAAGACCGGTGAACGTCGTACCGGGAAGTTTGAAGATGGGCGCGTCGGCGGCGGCGATGTGGGGCATGGATGAACTCCTGAGGGTTGGATGGCCGCGCGATTGCCATGGCGTGCCGGCATCCGATATAGTCAAGTAACTTGTCTAATATGGCGCGGCGAACGATAATGGTCAAGCTACTTGACGATATTCGCAACGAAAAACCAACTGAGCTGATCGACCATGTCGGGTTTCGAATCTGGCGGCTGGCGCAAGCATGGAAGGCCGAATTCCACGCCGCGATGGTGGCGCGCGGCCACGGCTGGTTTGCGGAGGCGCGCGCCAACCTGCTGCCACATCTTGATCGCGGCGGAACCGTGCAGTCGGTGCTGCCGGGGCGGATGGGCGTGACCAAGCAGGCGGTGCAGCAATTCGTCGATGAACTGGTGGGTGACGGCATTCTTGAGCGGCGCGCAAATCCCGCCGATCGGCGCAGCAACATCGTCGGCTTCACGCGCAAGGGGCAGAAGGTCCTTGCCGACGCCAATGTCGTGAAGATTGCAATCCAGAAGCGCTATCAAGCAAGATTGGGCAAGGACCGCTTCGCCAGCCTGCTGGAATGCCTTGAGATGCTGGATCCCGACGAAGACCACGCGCCAGGCGGAGAGCGAGCAGTCTCGCAACGCTGAAGGAAGACCATCATGCGCATTCGTTTCGATTTCGGCTCGGTGACCCTGGACGCCGAGCTTCTGGACACGCCGACGGCGAAGGCCGTCGCCGCGGCGCTGCCGATCGCTGGTTCGGCGCTGACCTGGGGCGAAGAGGTCTATTTCGACATCCCGGTGAAGGTGGCGCGCGAGAAGGACGCGCGCGCCGTCGTGATCCCCGGCGAAATCGCCTACTGGCCCGACGGCCACGCCATCGCGATCGGCTATGGCCGGACACCGATCTCGGAAGCGGGCGAGACGCGGCTCGCGAGCCCGTGCAACGTCTGGGCGAGGGCGCTCGGCGATGTGAAGACGCTCGCCAAGGTGAGGGCAGGGACGAAGATCAAGGTGAGTGCGATCGGTCGCGCCGAGGACTGAAGATTTGCTTTTTGCAATCGCGCCGCGATGGTACGCTGATCAACATATCATTGGCAGTGAGAAGGTGCGAAGAAATGCGCAAGAACTCGGTCTTTATCCTTGGCATTGCCGCTGGTACGTGTCTGACGCTCCTCGTCACTCAGCCGCGCGGCGCGCTAATTGGCGCGACGGCCAATGCGGCAGGCAGTGTTGATACCTATTCACAGCTAAATCTGTTAGGTGACGTATTCGAGCGGGTAAGGGCCGACTATGTCGAGAAGGCCGATGAAGCCAAGCTCGTTGAGGGCGCCATCAACGGCATGATGGGCTCGCTCGATCCTCATTCGCGTTACATGAACGAGCGGGCCTGGCGCGATATGCAGGTCACCACGCGCGGCGAATTTGGCGGCCTCGGTCTCGAGGTCACGATGGAAGACGGTCTGGTCAAGGTCATTTCAGCAATGGAGGGCACGCCGGCAGCAAAGGCCGGAATTCTGTCTGGCGACCTGATCACCTCGATCGATGACGACGCCGTCCAGGGACTTACGCTGGAACAAGCCGCGAATAAGATGAAGGGTCCGGTCAGTACCAAAGTCCGGTTGAAAATCATTCACAAGGGCGCCGGTCGACCGATTGATCTCTCGATTGCGCGCGAAATCATACGCGTGAAGGCGGTTCGCTATCGCATTGAGGGCGACATTGGATATATCCGGATCCCGGGTTTCGACGAGCAGACGACCGACGGACTGAAAAGGGCGATCAACGACATTTCAACAAAAATTCCTTCGGAGAAATTGGTCGGCTATGTCGTCGATCTCAGAAACAATCCCGGTGGGCTGCTCGATCAGGCGGTGTCGGTGTCGAGCGCCTTCATGGCGCGGGGTGAGATTGTCTCGACGCGAGGTCGCAATCCCGAAGAAACCCAGCGCTTCAGCGCGCGGTCCGGCGATCTCATCAAGGGCAAGCCGCTCGTCGTATTGATCAACGGCGGATCAGCATCTGCTTCGGAAATTGTTGCCGGTGCACTGCACGATCACAAGCGTGCAACGCTGATCGGAACCCGCTCATTCGGCAAAGGCTCCGTGCAGACGATCATCCCGCTCGGGGCCGGACGGGGGGCATTGGCACTGACCACCGCGCGGTATTTTACGCCGTCCGGTCGATCAATTCAGGCACAGGGCATCACTCCGGACATCGAGATCATCCAGGACGTACCCGATGAGTTGAAGGGACGGGCCGAGGTTAAGGGCGAAGCGTCCATGCGCGGACATCTCCCTGGCGATGGCGGAGAACTGGCTGGCTCGCAGTCTTACGTTCCACCCGACGAGACGAAGGACAAGGCTTTGCGTGCCGCCTATAACCTGCTTCGCGGCACAACGAGCGCCGACATTCCGCAATCGTCGAAGGCTCCGGTTCCAAACTGAGCCGGGAATAGATTTGCGACCGCACGAGCCGGTGGTGGCGCTGCGCGCGCCTCTCACCCGCGCCCGACGAATGGCATCTTGGTCGCCATCACCGTCATGAACAGCACGTTGGCGTCGAGCGGCAGGCTCGCCATGTACACTACCGCGTTCGCAACCGCTTCAACGTCCATGCGCGGCTCGGGGACGGATTGTCCGCTCGGCTGCAGCACGCCGCGCGTCATCCGCTCGGTCATCGGCGTTGCCGCATTGCCGATGTCGATCTGGCCGCAGGCGATGTCGTAGGCGCGGCCGTCCAGCGAGGCCGATTTCGTCAATCCCGTGATCGCGTGCTTGGTCGAACTGTATGCGGCCGACAGCGGCCGCGGCGCGTGCGCGGAGATCGAGCCGTTGTTGATGATGCGGCCGCCACGCGGGTTCTGGTCCTTCATGATGCGGAACGCGTGCTGCGTGCACAGGAATGGTGCGGTGAGGTTGGTGTCGACGACAGCCTTCCATTGTTCGACCGAAACATCCTCGAACGGCACGGCTGGCGCGCCGATGCCGGCATTGTTGAACAACAGGTCGAGCCGGCCAAACGTCGCCATCGTCTTGGCAAACAGCGCCGCAATCTGCGCCGGATCTTTCATGTCGGTCGGAACCGCAAGTGTCTTGACGCCGGTCCCGGCGCCGAGCTTCGCGGTCTCATTGAGCATCTCCTCGCGCCGGCCGGCGAGGACGGTGTCGTAGCCCGCCTCCATCAAGGCGAGCGCGGTAGCGCGGCCGATGCCGGTGCCGGCGCCGGTGACGAGTGCGACTTTCTGCTGGGCCATGGTGGTTTCCTCGCTGTTAGCGCATGTCCGGGAAAAATGGTTGCCGGTTTTCCGAGAAGGACATGCGCGGAATCAAGTTGCGTTCTTGTAGGGCGGACGCGGGATGTTCTGATGCGCAGCGCGCAGCGCCGCCGACCAGCGCGAACGCAGGTCGTGGAAATAGGGCTCGCCAGCCTCGATCCGGTGGTTGAGATCGGCGGCACAGACGTCGGGGCGCACCATGAGCACATCGATCGGCATGCCGACGCCGAGATTGGAGCGCATCGTCGAGTCCATCGAGATCAGCGCGATCTTCAGCGCATCGTAGAGATCGACATCATAGCTGATGGCGCGATCGAGCACCGGCTTGCCGTATTTGTGCTCGCCGATCTGCAGGTAGGGCGTATCGGTCGTGCATTCGATGAAGTTGCCGGCGGCGTACATCATGAACAGGCGAAGCTTCGACCCCTTGATCTGGCCGCCGAACAGGAACGACACGTCGAAATTGACGTCCTCGGCCTGCAGCGCCTTGCCCTCCGTCGTGTGGACATGACGGATCGCCCGGCCGATACGCTGCGCCGCCTGGAACATGGTTGGCGAGTTCATCAGCGTTTCAAGCTCCTCAGTGTCCGGATTGACCAGGCCTTCGCTCAGCGTCGAAAGCACTGATTGCGTCAGGGCGAGATTGCCGGCCGACGCGATCGCCATGATGCGCTCGCCAGGTTTCGAGAACACGTGCAGCTTGCGGAACGTCGAGATGTTGTCGAGCCCGGCATTGGTGCGGGTATCGGCGATCATCACGAGCCCGTCGCGCACCAGAACTCCGCAACAATACGTCATCTGCCGCCCTTGGATTTTCTTGATCCGCTTTTACGCGCTCGGCGGAGGGGCGGCAATATGGGCCGACGTCGATCATCATTGACTCGTCATTCCGGGGCGCGAGCGCAGCGAGCGAGCCCGAAATCCATAACCACCGCAGGGAGTATCGATTCCGGGCCCGCGCGAAAGTGCGCGCGTCCCGGAATGACGGCGTATTAAGCGGCCGCGCCCCGCAAGAAACTAAGACTGGCTTTGCCGGCCGGCCTGATCGACGCGCACCGCAACCGACAGCGTTTCCGTGCCGCCGCCATAGCGCGTGCCGCGCACCGGCGCGGCGCCGAGATAATCGAGGCCGATGGCGACGCGGGCATGCGCGTCTGTCGTCGAGATGCCGTTGGCCGGATCGAAGCCGACCCAGCCGAGGTCGGGCACGAAAGCCTCGGCCCAGGCGTGGCCGGCTTCCTGGTGCACGCCGCCATCGTTGCGGAAGAAATGGCCGGAGACGAAGCGCGCGGGCACGCCGACCGAGCGGGCCGAGGCGATGAAGATGTGCGCGTAGTCCTGGCAGACGCCGCGCTTCAACTTGAACGCTTCGATGGCCGAGGTGCCGGAGTTGGTCGGATCGGTGTCGAACGCCATGTATTCGTTGAGCTGCAGCAGCAACCCGTGCAGGAAGTCGAGCGGGCTGCCCTCGGACTCCTCGAACATCTGCCGCGCCATTTTTTGCATGGCGCCGTCGGCCTCGGTTAGCGATGTCGCGCGCAGGAACAGGCTTGGCGGGAACCGCTCGATCGCGCCACGCAAGATGCCGCCGGTGTCCTGTGTATCGATTTGACCCGCGACGTGCACGGTGAGATCGGCGAGGGGACCGTGGCTGAATACGTGTGTAATGTTGCCGAATGCGTCGTGGCGCATATCGAGCCGCGCGTCGACCGAGACGTCGACCTGCCAGTTCGCGACGTACTGGCCGTCGTGATTGCCCGGCGTCATGCGCAGCACCTGGATCACGCCGGTGGCGGGCGGGTCATATTCGTAGGTCGTGGAATGGGAAATCCGCAGGCGCATGGCTTGTTGACGTCGGTCTCAGGCTCCCTGCGGACGCTATCCAAAGCTTCGAGCGAACTCAAATCAGATATTGCTTGCCGATGATCTCACCGAGACGATTGTTGTCGCCGATGAATTCCTCGATGAACTCGTGCAGGCCGTGCTGGAAGATGTCGTCCATGTGGCTGTGTTCGAGGCGGTTGCGGATGCCGCGGGCGTGGCGCTGCGCCGGGCCCTGCCGGCCGTAGGCGACACCGATCTGGTCGAGGTTGCGGACCAGGTTTTCGTAGCAGCTCGCCAGCGACCGCGGCAGCGAGTTGTTGAGGATCAACAGGTCGGCGATCAGCCAGGGCTTGAGTGTCTCGCGATAGACCCAGTGGTAGGCGGTCAGCGCCGACACCGAGCGCAGGATCGAGGTCCACTGGTAGTAGTCGAGCGGCCCGCCGACATGCTCGGCCTCCGGCAGCAGCATGTGATACTTGACGTCGAGGATGCGCGCGGTGTTGTCGGCGCGCTCCAGATGCAGGCCGAGCCGCGAGAACCAGTAGGCGTCGTTGCGCAACATGGTGCGGTAGGCCGAGCCGTCGAACCGCAGCGAGGTTTCCTGCACGAAGCGCAGGAAACGCGTCAGCTCCTCGCGATTTTTGATCAGGCCGGACCAGGTCTGCTGCAGTTCGATCCAGGCGCCGTTGATAGTGTCCCACATCTCGGTGGTGAGCGCTGTTCGTACCGAGCGCGAGTTGAGCCGCGCCGCCTCGATGCAGTTGCGGATCGACGAGGGATTGGCCGGCGAAAAGGCGAGGTATTCGACCACGGCCTGCTCGTCGGCGACCTCGTAGTGCTGGTAAAAGCTGTCGCCGATGCCGGCGGTCAGCAGCGCCGATTCCCACTCGTTCTTGCCGACATAGGTCGCTGGGAGCGAGGTCGCCCGCAGCGTCGCCTCGATGGTGCGTGCGAGATATTCGGCGCGTTCGACGTAGCGCGCAAGCCAGTACAGGTTTTCGGCGGTGCGCGAGAGCATGCTAGCCGTCCAGCACCCACGTGTCCTTGGTACCGCCGCCCTGGCTCGAATTGACGACCAGCGAACCCTCCTTCAGAGCAACCCGCGTCAGCCCGCCCGGTACGATGGTCGTCTGCTCGCGGCCGGTCAGCACGAACGGGCGGAGATCGACGTGGCGCGGCGCCAGTCCCTTTTCGGTAGCGATCGGGCAGGTCGAGAGCGCGAGCGTCGGCTGGGCGATAAAGCCTTCCGGATGTGCTTTCAGCTTGTCGCGGAACGCCGCGATCATGTCCTTCGTCGACGCCGGCCCGATCAGCATGCCGTAGCCTCCGGAGCCGTGCACCTCCTTGACCACAAGCTCGTGCAAGTGCTCGAGCACGTAGGTCAGATCTTTCGGCTCGCGGCAGCGCCAGGTCGGCACGTTCTTCAGGATCGGCTCTTCCGAGAGGTAGAAGCGGACGATCTCCGGCATGTAGCTGTAGACCGCCTTGTCGTCGGAAATTCCGGTACCAACCGCGTTGGCGAGCGTGATGTTGCCGGCCATGTAGGCCGACATCAGGCCGGGCACTCCGAGCAGCGAGTCCGGGCGGAAGGTGAGGGGATCGAGGAAGTCGTCGTCGAGCCGGCGGTACATCACGTCGACCCGCTTCAGACCCTCCGTCGTCCGCATGAAAACCTCCTCGTTCTTGACGATGAGGTCGCGGCCTTCGACGAGCTCGATGCCGAGCTTGTCGGCCAGGAAGGAGTGTTCGTAATAAGCGGAGTTGTAGATGCCCGGCGTCAGCAGTGCCACGCTCGGCTCGCCTGCCGCGGTGTCGGGCGCGACCGAGCGCAGCGCGGCCAGCAGGACGTCCGGATAATTCTCGACCGGCGCGACGCGGTGCCGCGCGAACAGGTCCGGAAACAGCCGCATCATGATCTCGCGGTTTTCCAGCATGTAGGACACGCCCGACGGCGTCCGCGCGTTGTCTTCCAGCACATAGAATTGTTCGGCATCGTCGCGGACGATGTCGACGCCCGCGATATGGACGTAGATGTCGTGCGGCACGTCCTGGCCGTTCATTTCCGGCCGGAACACCGGATTCTGGAAGATCAGGTCATCGGGAATGATGTTGGCGCGCAGGATGTCACGGCCGTGATAGATGTCGCGCAGAAACAGGTTCAGCGCCTTGACGCGCTGCTTCAGTCCCTTCTCCAGCAGCGTCCATTCCTTTGCGCTGATGATGCGCGGCACCACGTCGAACGGGATCAGCCGCTCCTGGGCCTCGGCGTCGCCGTAGACGGCGAAGGTGATGCCGATTCGGCGGAACAGCAGCTCGGCTTCCTTGCGCCGATATTCCAGAGCATCCGGCGGCGTCTCCTTCAGCCAGAGCGCAAGCTCTTTATAGGCGGGACGCAACGCTCCGTCCGGCCCGAACATCTCGTCGAAAGCAACCGCCATGTATTGTAGGACTGCTTTTCCCCTTACGCCTCCTGAACGACAGGTCGGCTCAAACTGATGGTAGCAAGGGCCGGGCCAGCGCGATAAGCATCGATGTTGGTGTATTGGTAGCGTGTCAGGCAGCGCCGTGCCACAAAAATAGGCTCATCGCTGCCGCTTGCGCAGGCAGGCCGGGGCGGTTTGAATGCGAAATGGAATGCGCGAGCCCGAATGGTGCGCGCCCGAAGGAGAGGGGTCATGACCGACATCGTCACGGCAGCGATTCTGGTGATCGGGGATGAAATTCTGTCCGGGCGCACCAAGGACAAGAACATCGGGTTCATTGCCGAGTACCTGACCAATATCGGCATCGACCTGAAGGAGGTCCGCGTCGTCGCCGATGACGAGGACGACATCATTGCCGCGCTGAATGCGCTGCGCAAACGCTATGATTATGTGTTCACGACCGGTGGCATCGGCCCGACCCATGACGACATCACCGCCGACAGCATCGCCAAGGCATTTGGCGTAGGCATCCACCACCATCCCGAGGTGGTCGAGCGCTTCCGCAAGCGCTTTCAGGGCGATCTCAACGAAGCGCGGTTGCGGATGGCGCGGGTGCCTGACGGCGCATCGCTGGTCGAAAGCGCGACCATCATGGCGCCAGGCTTCTGGATCGAGAACGTCATCACCATGGCCGGCGTGCCGTCGATCATGCAGGCGATGATGGATATCGTGGCGCCAAAGCTGCGTTCGGGCCCGCGGATGCTGTCGGAGAGCGTGCGCGCCAACGCCCGCGAGGGCGACATCGGCACGCCGTTGCGCGAAATCCAGGAAGCGCATCCGGATACGGTGATCGGCAGCTATCCGTTCATGGACGAGGACAAGAAGCCGAACACCAATCTCGTGGTGCGCTCGCGCGATCCGGAGAAGCTGCGCGCGGCGATGGACGCCGTGCAGGCGATGCTCACGACGGTGAAGCGGACGGTTTAAGTGACGCTCACGACGCGGCCGGTCACGACGGATGATCTGGAGCTGATCTGCGAGCAGCGCGAACGGCTGTTCCGGGAGTTGAACGCGCCGGGACGCACCGAAGAAATCCTGAAAACCCAGACCGAGCACTTCCGGCCGTGGCTGGCGCAACGGCTGCGCGATGGCTCGTATTTCGGTTACATTGTCGAGGACGCCGGCAAGCCCATCGCAGGGATCGGCTTGATGCTGATCGACTGGCCGCCGGGGCCGGCGCATCCGACATCAGACAAGCGCGGCTACGTGCTCAACGTGTTTGTCGAGCCGTCGCACCGGCGGAATGGTCTTGCAGCAAAGCTGATGGAAGTCGCCGATAAGGAGTTTGCAAGGCGCGGCGTCACCTACGCCATTCTGAACGCCACCAGGATGGGCCGGCCGCTCTACGAAAAGCTTGGCTGGGCTGCGACCAACGAAATGGCGAAGGCCTTGCAATGATCCTTGCAATGATGATGCAAGCGCATCGGGTGACAGCATGAGCGAGAAGACCGCGCCGCCGCCGGACAAGATGTTTCCGGTGTCGTGGGACCAGTTCCATCGCGACTCCCGCGCGCTGGCCTGGCGCCTGAACGGGCTTGGCCCGTTCCATGCCATCGTCGCGATCACCCGCGGCGGCCTCGTGCCGGCTGCGATCGTCGCCCGTGAATTGAACATTCGCATCATCGACACGGTCTGCGTGACCAGCCGCGCGCATCAGACCGAGGTCGATTTGAAGTTGTTGAAAGGTGTCTCGGCCAGCGTCGCAAAGCTCGGTGGCGGCCGGGGCAAGAACCTGCTGATCGTCGATGACCTCGTCGACACCGGCAAGACCGCCAAGGTGGTGCGCGATCTGCTGCCCGAAGCGCATTTCGCCACCGTCTACGCCAAGCCGTTGGGGCGCCCGCTGGTCGACACTTTTGTGACCGAGGTGTCACAGGACACCTGGATCTTCTTTCCGACGGACACCGGTCTGGCCTTCCAGCCACCGCTGCGTGAGGGGGGCGCGTAATTTCAAATGCCGCGTTTTGCTTCAAACCTGAACTGGATGTTCCCCGAATGGCCGCTGGCCGAGCGCTTTGCTGCCGCGGCTGACGCCGGCTTCACCGCGATCGAGATCCTGGTGCCATACGAGCTGCCGGCCGACGTCATCGCCCGCGAGCTCGCGCGCCACAAGCTGACGGCGGTGCTGTTCAACACGCCGACGGGAAACCGCGAGGCCGGCGATCGCGGGCTTGCGGCGCCGCCTGATCGTTTCGACGAATTCCGGGCGTGCGTCGAGCTGGCGTTGAACTACGCCAAAGCTTGCGCGGTGAAGCGATTGCACGTCGTTGCCGGAATCGGTGAGCGCAGCGATCCGCGCGCCATCGCGGCCTATCGCAAGTCGGTGAGCTGGGCCGCCGAACGTTTGGCGGGCGAGGGCATCGACGTCATGCTGGAGCCGATCAACCGGCGCGACATTCCGGGCTTTTTCCTCAACGATTTTGGTTTCGCCGCGGACCTGATCAACGAGCTCAGGCTGCCCAATGTAAAGCTGCAGTTCGACATCTATCACCGCCAGATCCTGCACGGCGATATCATCGAAGGCTTGCACCAGCTGTTGCCGATCACCGGCCACATCCAGATTGCCGGCGTGCCCGGCCGCTACGAGCCGGACGACCAATGCGAACAGAACTATCCGTTCCTGTTCGCCGAGCTCGATCGACTTGGTTATGCCGGCTACGTCAGTGGTGAGTACCGGCCGCGGACAACGACGGTTGCAGGACTTGGCTGGTTCAAGCCGTATGTGGGGAAGCGGTAAGGCTGATCGTCCTTAGCCCAACTTCAATGAGGTCTCATGGCTACGCTCGCGCCGATCGACGAAGTCGAAATCCAGATTCTCGTCGATAACACCACGGACGGCTTGTCGACGACGCCGACGCACGTCGAGAGCGAGTTTGGCGGCCTCGGGCGCCGCCGCCAGCCATTCGGTTCAGCGCGTTGCCTGTGCTGCGCGGTGCACGGGTTGTCGTGTCTGGTCACTGCAACACGGGGAGCGGTTACCCACGCCGTACTGTTCGACAGCGGGCCCGAAGACTACGCGTTCGAGCGCAATACCACTCGGCTTGGCGCCGATCTCGGCAAGGTCGAGAGCATCGTCCTTTCGCATGGCCATTGGGATCACTCCGGCGCTATGTTCCTTGCAATCGACGCCATTCGCCGTGGCAATGGCGCTCGCGAGGTGCCGTACTACGCACACCCCGGCATGTTTCGGCCCCGTGGCATGATGGGGCCCGGCGGCGCGGTGCGGCCGATGGATCCGGTGCCGGCAATCGATGATCTGGCACAGCGCGGGGCGCGGGTCATTGCCACGACCGAGCCGCAGAGCTTCCTCGACGAGATGTTCTTCGTTAGTGGCGAAATTCCGCGGGTCACGCCGTTCGAACGCGGATTGCCAGGACAGGTCCGCCGCACCGAAGATGGCAGGGGATGGGAGAAGGACGAACTGCTCCTCGACGAGCGCTGGCTCGGCGTCCACGTCAAGGATAAGGGCCTCGTTGTGCTGAGCGCCTGTTCGCATGCCGGTATCGTCAACGTGCTAAAGCACGCGCGAGCAAGCTTCCCGGATGTGCCCATCCATGCGGTTATGGGAGGCTTTCATTTGTCTGGCGCGAATGAAGAGATCATCCCGCAGACGGTCGAAGCAATGAGGGAATTCGGGCTCGCGACGATCGCAGCCGGCCACTGCACCGGATGGCGTGCGATCGGCGCGCTCAGTAATGCGTTCGGTGACAAGGTTCTGGCGCCAACAGCCGTCGGCAAGAGGTTCAGCTTTTAGCTACCCGAACCTTTCCCTCGCCAGCTTGGCGCCGGCGCCGAGCGCGGCGAGCTTGGCTTCCGCAATGTCGCGCCGCATCGGCGCCATGCCGCAGTTAGTCGTCGGCATGATGTTCTCTTTCGGT
The DNA here is from genome assembly GCA_963763485.1 of uncultured Alphaproteobacteria bacterium. GTDB lineage: Bacteria > Pseudomonadota > Alphaproteobacteria > Rhizobiales > Xanthobacteraceae > CAWCKS01. Next base: position 369,982 of record CAVXOW010000009.1, read on the forward strand.
GCGAATTTCATGACGTCGGCGATCACATTGGCGACGTCTTCCGCGGTCTCGACCTGATCGGTCGCGACGTCGATCACGCCGGCCTGCACCACCTTGCCCTTGAGCAGGGCGATCAACTCCAGCGGCACCTTTGAATTGCGGCACTCGATAGCGACCTGCTGGATTGCGCTCTCGGCGATCACCGGGAACGTCAATTCATACTGCCGCCACTCGCTGCCGAGCGTTTGCTTCCAGTCGGTGTTGGCCTTGATGCCGTAGCCGTAGCAGATGTGAACCGCGGTCGCGCAGGTTAGCCCTTGCGCGGCACGCTCCAGCGCGGCCATGCCCCAGTCGCGCACCTGGTCCATGTAGACGTTGAAGGCGGGCTCGTCGAACTGAATCATGTCGACACCGTCGGCCTCAAGCGCGCGAACTTCCTCGTTGAGCAGTTCGGCGAACGCAAACGCCATCTTGACGCGGTCGCCATAGTGACGGTCGGCGATGGTATCGACGATGGTCATCGGGCCGGGCAGGGTGAATTTCAGCTTGCGTGTCGTGTGGGCGCGTGCCGCGCGGGCCTCGTCGGCATGCACGCGGCTGCGCAGGCGCAAGGGCGCTACCACCTGCGGCACCATCGCCTTATAGCGATCGTTGCGGATGCCCATCTCGACCTTGTGGGCGAAATCGATGCCCTCGACGCGCTCGAGGAAGCCGTGGACGAAGTGCTGCCGCGCCTGCTCGCCTTCGGTGACGATGTCGATGCCGGCGTCCTCCTGCAGCTTGACCGCGAGCAGCGTGGCGTCGCGCTTCGCTGCGGCCAGCGCCGCGCCCTCGAGCTTCCATGGTGCCCACAGCACGTTGGGCTCGGCGAGCCACTCCGGCTTCGGCAGCGAACCCGCAATCGTGGTCGGAAACAGCATTTTGAGGTCCCCGCGATCCTGCCTTCGTCTATCGCCAGACGCTGCCCTTGTCATGCGGCGGTTGCGAACGGTGATTGGGTGGCAGGGCTGGCACGGCTTGCCTGCGCCGACTTTTTCCGATTTGCGCATGTCCCTGGTCGGAAAACCGGTGCCCACTTTTCCGGGACATACGCTACGATGCCGCCGACTTCGCCCAAGGAAACCAACAAAAATGATCGAATTCTTCTTCGACTGCTCCAGTCCCTGGACTTATCTCGCGTTTCACAACATCCAGCCGATTGCCCAAAAGTATAATGTGCCGATCACCTGGCGGCCGGTCCTGGTCGGCGGCATTTTTAATGCGGTCAACCCGAGCGTCTACAACAACCGCAACGCGCCGGTGCCGGCCAAGCAGCGCTATAGCGCCAAGGACCTGCAGGACTGGGCGCGTTCGGCTGGCATCAAGATCAAGATGCCGCCGACGGTGTTCCCGGTGAACGCGGTGAAATCGATGCGCGGCTGTATCGTTGCCGACCGCGAGGGCAAGCTCGTGCCGTTCGCGACCGCCTGCTTCGAGGCCTATTGGGGTGACGATGCCGACATCTCCAGGGACGACGTGCTGACAAAGATCTGCCAGAGCGTGCGGATGGACCCGGAAAAATTCTTTGCCGCGATCAGCGAGCAGCCGGTCAAGGACCAGCTCAAGGCCAACACGGACGAGGTGATTGCGCGCGGCGGTTACGGCTCGCCGACCATGTTTGTCGACAAGACCGACATGTACTTTGGCAACGACCGGCTGCCGCTCTTGCGCGAAGCGGTCGAGCGCAAGCTCGGCGTGCGGGCATAACGCTCGTGTTGAAGCTTGTGCGGTCAACTGACCTTACTCCCTCCCCCCTTGTGGGGGAGGGGTGGGGAGGGGGGTCCATCGAGGGACTGAGAACTCTCGCAGCCACCCCCACCCCTAACCCCTCCCCACAAGGGGGAGGGGAAAAGAGAAAGACAAGATGCCCAGGGCGATGATCTGCCGCGAGCTCGGCGCGCCCGAGGTGCTGCGGCTGGAGAGTTTTAAGTCAAAGCCGCTCGCGGCCGGCCAGGTGCGAGTCGCTGTGCGTGCGGCCGGCCTGAACTATCCCGACGTGCTGATGGTCGCGGGCGACTATCAGCACAAGCCGCCGCTGCCGTTCATTCCGGGGATGGAAGCGGCCGGGGACGTCGTCGAGGTGGCAGGCGGCGTGGCCGGGGTTGCTGTCGGCGATCGCGCCATCGTCAAGAGCAGGGGCGCGCTGACGGAGGAGATCGTCGTCGCACCGTCGGCGCTCGCACCCATGCCGAAGAATTTCGACTACGCGCAGGGCGCTACGTTTCTCGCAGCTCACGGTACCGCCTACTACGGCCTGGTCGACCGCGCGCGGATCAAGCCGGGCGAAACGCTGCTGGTGCACGGCGCGGCCGGCGGCGTCGGCCTTGCCGCCGTCGAACTCGGCAAGGTTTACGGAGCAACCGTCATTGCGGTCGCCTCGACCGAGGAAAAACTCGCAATCGCCCGGCAGCGCGGCGCCGATTATACGCTGCTCGCCGGCCAGCCGTTCCGCGACAAGGTCAAGGAGCTGACCGGAGGCAGGGGCGCCGACGTGGTGTTCGATCCGGTCGGCGGTGCGGTGTTCGAGGAAAGCGTTCGCTGCATCAACTGGGGCGCCCGGCTGATCATCGTCGGCTTCCTCGCCGGCGTCGGCGTGGCGCGGACCAACCTCGTGCTGATCAAGAATGCGACCGTGCACGGCATCCGCGCCGGAGAAGCCGTGCGACGCGACCCGTCGCTCGGGCCGCCGCGCCAGCGCGACTTGATGGCGTTTGCGGAAGCCGGAAAAATTTCGCCGAACATCTCGCACCGCCTGCCGCTCGAGCGCACCGCGGAAGCGATGCGGCTCCTGATAGACCGCAAGGCGATCGGCCGGGTCGCGGTGGTGATGGGGTGAGGTTTCTCCTCATGGTGAGGAGCATCGCGTTAGCGATGCGTCTCGAACCATGCGGCCCCGGAATCACCGGCCTCATCCTTCGAGACGCTCGCCTTTGGCGAGCTCCTCAGGATGAGGGGCAAGCGCTGGGCGGGTGGCCCGTTACTCGTACTTCCTTTCCTTCCACCACGGGAAGTACGACGGCATGTCCTTGGACACCGTGTTGGTGAATTTCGGCGGGCGCTTTTCCAGGAACGACACCACGCCCTCCTTCACGTCCGACGACGCGCCGCGCGAATAGATGCCGCGGCTGTCGATCTTGTGCGCTTCCATCGGATGGTCGGCGCCGAGCATCTTCCACATCATCTGGCGGATCAGCGCGACCGATACCGGTGCGGTGTTCTCGACGATTTCCCTGGCGATGGCGCGCGCGGTCGGCAGCAGCTGGTCGGGCGGCACCACCTTGTTGACGAGGCGGCCGGCGAGCGCCTCCTGCGCCGGAAACACCCGGCCCGAATAGACCCACTCGAGCGCCTGGCCGATGCCGACGATGCGCGGCAGGAACCAGCTCGACGCCGCCTCCGGCACGATGCCGCGGCGCGAGAACACGAAGCCGAACCGCGCCGCCTCGGATGCAACGCGGATGTCCATCGCAAGCTGCATGGTGACGCCGATGCCGACGGCCGGGCCGTTGACCGCGGCGATTACAGGCTTCAGCAATTCATAAATGCGCAGCGTGACCCGGCCGCCGCCGTCGCGCACCAGTTCGTTGCTCCAGTCGACATCGCCGTTCGGCTTGGTCGGCGCGGTACGGCCGCGCGCGGCGCGGTCGAAGGTGTTGCCGCCGGAGGAGAGGTCGGCGCCGGCGCAGAACGCGCGGCCTGCGCCGGTCACGATGATGGCGCGGATGTTGTCGTCCTTGTCGGCGCGGTCGAACGCGTCGATCAGTTCGTCCTGCATGGTACCGGTGAAGGCGTTGAGCTTGTCCGGCCGGTTCATCGTAATGGTCAGGACCTGATCGGCGACGTCGTAGAGGATTTGCTCATAAGCCATCTGGGGTTTTCTCCGGCTATTGTTTGGAACTGGCGTGACGCAATGCTGTCACGGCGGCCGCAGGCCGTAAATCCATGACAATGCCGGGGAATGGCCCCATGTCGGGTGCGATCCACCTTCCAGCCACTGCCGGTCCGGTGTTACAACGCGCGGCCACGCGGGCATGGCGAAACTGGTAGACGCAAGGGACTTAAAATCCCTCGAAGCGCAAGCTTTATCCCGGTTCGAGTCCGGGTGCCCGCACCAGCTTTGTCCGCCCGCATGCAACGGCTTCTATCGCGCTTGCCTTTTGCTCACTTTCGCGATCAATGCGAAAGTTTGGCGCGCTACAATTGCTTACAGATCAATACTGCACCTACATTTCTGTGAAGCAGGGCTCGTCTGCTTGAAGGAGGTTGCTCAACCAACACGATTAGGCTTATTTGCCGCCCCTGGGGCTTAATTTTCTGCAAGAGACTGCCGAGTTGACGCGATGGCGCACGCCGCTATTGCGCGTGAATTCTTTGTTTTCCTGCGGAAAAATCGATGGACGCAGGGCCTTGCGTGAGCGCTTGGGGAGGCGCCGATGCAACTTGAGAGTGCAAATCCGTCCGTAGTGCGATCAATACGACAGCGCGATCTGCTGCAGGCGTGGATCAGGCTGTTCGCCGCCAAGGGCGAGCCGCCGCGTTTTGACGACTACAATCCCGACCAGCTCAACGAGGAATTGCCCGAGCTGATGTACTACGACGTCGATCATCAGGGATCATCGCCGCGCTTCAAAATCGCCCACGAGGGGGGCCGATTCCGCGCTGTATTCGGGGTCACCGGCATCGGCCAATATCTCGACCAGCTCGAAGGCTTCACTCTGACCGAAGCCACCCACAATCTCTATCGCGAAGCCTGCTTGCGGCAGCTGCCGGCGTATTCCAGCGCATTGGTCGAGGATCGCGACGGACGACCGGTGACCTGGGAGCGGCTGTTGTTACCGTTCTGCGAGGACGGTCGAGTGACCGTCCTGATGGCTTCGCTGAAGCCGGTCAGCACCGAAGGCCAATTCGAGAGCCGTGGTCTGATGGCAAACAATCAGGCCGAGCGGCGCTACCAGGTGTACGCCATCATCGATCAGGGGCTGACAGCGGGCCGGACCGGCCGCCGCCGCGGACCCGACGAGGAGATCGTTTAGCGCTTGTGCGGCCTCTAAGCCGCGCGCACGGTCGCGAGGAACCGTTCCATTTCGTGCTTCAGGCGCGTGCTTTCGCCCGCCAGGACGTGGGCCGACGACAGCACCTGCGAGGACGCCGAGCCGGCGTCGGTTGCGCTGCGTTTGACCTCGGCGACATTGCCCGCAACGTTATTGGTGCCGAGCGCCGCCTGCTGGACGTTGCGGGCGATTTCCTGCGTTGCCGCGCCTTGCTCTTCAATGGCTGCGGCAATGGTCGCCGCGATCTCCGACACCCGTCCGATCGTGCCGCCGATTTGCTTGATGGCGTCGACGGAATCCTTCGTCGCGGCCTGGATCTCGGTGATCTGCGAGGCGATTTCGCCGGTTGCCTTCGCGGTCTGGCTGGCGAGCGCTTTGACTTCCTGGGCAACCACCGCAAAACCGCGGCCGGCATCGCCAGCGCGCGCCGCCTCGATGGTGGCGTTCAGCGCGAGCAGGTTGGTCTGCTCGGCAATTGTCGTGATCAGCTTGGTGACATCGCCGATGCGATCGGCAGCCTCTGACAGCGTGGTGATCCGGCCATCGGTCTGTCGCGCCTGATCGACCGCCTCGGAAGCAACGCGACTGGATTCTCTGCACCTGGCGGCTGATCTCGCTGACGGAGGACGCCATCTCTTCGGTGGCTGAGGCCACCGACTGCACATTGGAGGAGGTCTCGGCGGAGGCTGCCGACACCTTGACGCTCAGTTCGCGCGTGGTCTCTGTATTCTTCGTCAGGTCCTGTGCCGCCGTTTCGAGATCGTTCGAGGCGCGCGACACCGTCTCGATGATCTCACCGACGGCTGCTTCGAACTTGTCGGCGAGCCGGTGCAGCTCCTCCTGCTGGCGCTCGCTGAGCTCGCGGCTGCGCTGCTCGCGCTCGGCCGCTTCGCGCTCGGCCTTGGCGATCGCCTGCGCCTTGAACTCGTCGACCGCACGCGCCATCTGGCCGACCTCGTCGGCGCGCTCCAGCCCCGGCAAGCGCAAGTCGAACCTGCCGCCGGCGAGTTCACGCATGGCGGAGGCCATCGCCACGACCGGTTTGGAGATGCCGCGCCCGATCCGGAACGAAATCCCGAAGCCGATGAGCGTCACAACGAGAATGATCATGCCGAGCATCCGCTGCTGCTGCTCGAGGCCGACGCTGGAGCGCGCGATCTCGCGATCCCTGGCGTCGGTGCTCTGCACGCCAAGCTCATCGGTCAGCTTGTCGATCTCGGCGAACGGACGTTCCGCGCCCTTGATGAACATCATCGCCGAGCCGGCGTCGCCATCGGCCATCTCGATCGCGTTCTTCGATTGCTTGAGGTAGCTCGTCGCCGCCGCGCGCAGCTTCTGCAGGGTGGGCGACTTCGCCGCTTCGTCGGCCTGGAAATCCTCGAGCGCCTTGACGGCATCGAGGATTTTCGCCGAAGCGGCGGAGGCCTCCTTGGCCATCGCCAGGATCTTGTTGCTGTCGGCTTCGTTGGCGGCTGTCGCGGCGAGGCGATAGAGTTTTGCGTGCGCCGCCCAGATCGTGCTGTTGAGGTCGGCGGCGAGCTCCGCCTGCCGCACCGGGCCCGCCATCAAGGCATCGAGCTTGCGCTGGTTGTCGCGCAGCGTCAGCAGCGCGTAGGCGCCGAGCGCCAGCAGGATCAGGATCAGCAGGAACGGCGCGAGCTGCACCTTCCAGGAGAGTCCTGCTCGTTTAATCCAGGCGAACATGTATGGCCCGATCGTGTTGGTTGACAGTCGCCGGCAGCAGGACGGCTACAGCTTGTACACGCCGCCGCACACCGCGGTCTGGTCCAGACGCTCGCAATACATCTCCTTCGGCTCGACCTTCTTGGTGACGGGATTGACGAACTTGTAATCCTGCCAGAACGACGCCTGCTTCTGCGCCAGCTCGATGCGTTCCTTGACGTAGAGCTTGCCGTCGACGTCCTGAGCGTCGCTCATGTCCTTGCCGATGAACTTTTCATTGGCGCCGTGCGCCAGCACCTTGCCGTCAAGCTGGTAGACGACGATGTAAAGGTCGCGGTCGCTGAACGGTCCGCCCTTCTTTGAGATTTCCGGATAGGCCTTGTCCGGCCCTTCGGTCTTGATGAAGGCGACCGCCTTCTTCACCATTGCCGTTGCTTCGTCCTTGGTGGCGCCATCAGCTGCCACGGCAACGTTGCCGATTGCGAACGCGGCGACGAGCGCCGGGAGGTATTCCCAGGTCAGAGTCTTCATTGCAATGTCTCCGAAAAAGCGATGCGGTTCGACGAACGCGAAGCCGACATCGCAAAAAAGCTGTCACAAAAGAGCAAACTGTTGGTTAACGAGTAGTTGCCGGGTACCGGTGGATGTAGAAGAATGCATGCAGATGCGCGCTTTTGCAGCGGTGACGCTGCCCATGTTTTTACCGGGAGATCGTAGATGACCGACGCCGCGCCGGCGCCGCATCACAAGACCAACGCGCTGTTCAACACCAACAGCTGAAGCTCGGTCTGTTCTCGCTGAATGCCGACGGCGTACTATCAGCACGACGCGGTTGATCACGCCGACAGCGAGGCGCTGGACCATCACATGAACTGGACGATCACATGAATATGGCGCGGCGGAATCGGCAGGTCGATACGGCGCAGATTTTCGACGAACGCAAGCGCTACACCGCAGGACTCGGCTCGCATTCGCTGATCGGCTTGCCGCAAACCATCGCCAGGGAGCAGGTGCGGCTGCAGGCCGCCGGCATCGACGGCGTGACGCTGTCGTTCGTCGATTTCAAAGACGAGTTGCCGTTCTTCATCGCGCGCATGTTGCTGCTGTTGCGGCAAGCCGGATTGCGGCAGGGATGATCCACCACGGCCTCATTGCGGACACGGCCTGACCATTTACTCCGTTGCAAGTTTGGCTTCGTAAGAACACGTTCATGGTCAGAGCACTCTCACCGAATCCGGCGAAACCGGCACGCCGCGCGGCGCTGGCGATCAGCGCCATGCTCACGCTCGGCGGCTGCGCGGGCGCTGCGGTCGACGAGACCACGTTCTTCGTCGATCCCTCGCGCTATGACCTTTATGATTGCCGGCAGCTCGCCGACGCGCGCAAGCAGCAATCGGATCGCGTCGACGAGCTCAAGCGGCTGATGGCGAAGGCCGAGACCGGCGCCGGCGGATCGGTCCTCTCGGAGCTTGCCTATCGGCCGGACTATGCGACCGCACAAGCGAGCCTGAAGCTCGCCAACCGGGTGTGGGACGAAAATCATTGCGACAGCCAAATTGTCTCGACCGGTCGCCGGCAGAGACCATCGTCGCTGCCATCGACCCCGAGCGGCGGCCGGGTGTATTGACGCAACGGCAAGCAACTCCCAATCGGAACCTGAGGTTCGGTGTTGTGATCCAGGGGTCGGATCGATTGTTCGATCCGCATCGTGCGAAGCGCTATCCTATCTTATCGGAATCCGGCAGCGTCATCGATCTGAGTAACCGAAGATGTTTTGCTGCTGATGCGGAAATTGCAGCGTCAGACCGGGACGTCTGTTTGCAGGCCGTCCACAACAACAACAACAGACTCAGCGATATCCTTGCTGACGGGCGACCGCTATCGTGAATACGATCATTTGTAACTCATGCGATTTCCGATTCTGTGTTGATGCTCGCAAGCGGCCTGTTCGACAGCCTCTCACGTTCTCCCGTTCTGAAGGTCAATCGCTTTACCGACCTTGACCAGTTCAGGGAGGCCGATCGTTTCGTTCAGGCCGAAAGCATACCGCTGGAGATCCGCAGCTTCTCTGCCTCGCGCGGCATTCTGATGCTACCTGACTGCATGCTGATGCTGATCGAAGTCCTTTCCGCGCATCATGAACGCGGCCTACAGCCAGCGCGAGCCGATGATCACGTTCCCCGCAGATGTGCTCCACGCGACGATGGTGAACGGGGTGCGGCTGGACAATCAGTCGATCGCCGTCGCGCAGGGGAATGTCGACTACAAATTGAACGAGCGTGCGCCGAGCTGGTATTTTTCGCTGAAGCTCAACCGCTTGATGCCCGAACGTGACTGGACCTGGTCGACCGACCGCTATGACATCTTTCAGGCCGACCCCGCAGCGCTGGCTCAATTGCAAGCGACCGCCGGCGATTTGTTCCGGGTCGCTTCAGCCGCGCCCGAGAGGCTGGATGTTCCCGACATTGCGCGATCAATGCAGGAGTTGCTGCTCGTGGCTCTGGACCGGACGTTTGCTGCACGCAACGACTACTTCGGCATGCATTGGCCACGACAATATTTGCGGCTGATCGACAGGCTTGATGCGGCGCTCTATGCGAGTTCGGCAGGCGTGTTCTACAGCGGCGATCTGGCACGCGAATTCAATGTTTCGATCCGAACCTTGCACAATGCGGTCACGCGTATCCGAGGCATGAGCCTGCATCAATATCTTCGCTTCCGCCGGTTATGGAAAATTCGCAGCGAACTGCTGCTCGGCCGTCCCGGCATGCAGGTCAAGACCTGCGCCCTTGCCAACGGCTTCTGGCACATGGGGGAATTTGCGCTGGCATATCGGCGCTGCTTTGGCGAGCCGCCTTCGACGACGCTGGCGCGTGCCAGGGAAGATTGAGTGGCCGAATTCAAGTCGAGCCGGCGGCCGCTGCGGCCGCGCGGTCACGCCGCGCGCCAGTCGTAAATCCAGTCCTGCCGCGACATCAGCCGCGCGCCGCCGAGCAGGCGCATCGTCGAATTGCGTGCGAACGCCATCGGACCGCTCATATGATAAATGCGACCGTTCTGTTGCGCGGCGCGGCGGATGCGGGCAATGCGGGGGCGGCGCTTGGCGGCATAATGCACGCAGCGCCGCGTCGATATCGGACGGGCTGCTGCGCCAGGCATTGGCTCAGCACGGCGGCGTCCTCGATCGCCATCGCCGCGCCTTGCGCGGCAAACGGCAGCATCGCATGCGCGGCGTCGCCGAGCAGCGCGACCGGTCCCTTGCTCCACTCGCTCGTAGCAACCTCGAACAGCGCCCAGCGTCGCCATTCGTCAACGGCGCCGATCAGCCATCGCGCGCTCGGCGGCCAGCGTGACTCCGTAAACAGCCTGGACACCTCCAACGGATCGCCGGGCTCGCTCCAGCCGGGCCGGTTCCACTTACCGGCGCCGATCGCCACCACGTTAATGCGCTGACCGCCACGCAGGGGATAGGCGACGAGATGCGCATCGCGGCCGAGCCAGAGGCGGACGCGTGGCGCGGTGAATTCGCGCGGCAGCGCAGCGGTCGCGACAGTGCCGCGCCAGGCGACATAGCCGGAGAACTGCGGCTGCGCCTGGTCGAAGGCGCGGCTGCGCACGGTCGACCATACGCCGTCGGCGCCGATCAAGGCCTTGGCCTGCTCGTTGAGACGCATGCCGCCGCGGCGCGTCACCACGGTGACGCCCTTGGCGTGGACGGCGAAATCCTCAAGCTGCGTGCCAAGCATCAAGGAGATATCGGGCACTTCGCGCACACGGGCGAGCAGCGCCGCCTGCAGGTCGGCGCGGTGCACCACCCAGTAGGGCGCGCCGTAACGGAACGCGGCGTTGGCGCCGACCGGGATGCGCACGATTTCGCGGCCGGAGCCGGTCGCGACCACGCTGATGTCGTCAGGCACGACCGTGCGCGGCTCGAGATAGCTTTTCGACACCGAGCTCGATCAGGATGCGCGAAGCGTTGGGCGACAGCTGGATGCCGGCGCCGACTTCTTCGAGCTGTTCCGACTTCTCGAGAACGACGACCCGGAATTGCTTCCTCGCCAGCGCCAGCGCGGCGGTCAATCCACCGACGCCGGCTCCGGCAACAACGATTGTTCGCGACGCGGCCGGAACGATCAGGCGGCTTTTTCCTTCAGCGCGCACTCCGGCGGCCGCGCCGCGTCGGCGGCGAGGTCAGGCGCATGCCGATACAGCGTCGAGCAGTACGGGCAAATGATCTCGCGATCGTCACCCATGTCGAGGAACACGTGCGGGTGATCGAACGGCGGCCGCGCCCCAACGCACATGAATTCGGTGGTTCCGATCTCGATGACCGAAACGCCGGCGTCGTTCTGGAAGTGGGGAACGTGCTCAGACATGATCTTCACCCTTGAAGGTTCCGCTACCATCGCATCGGCGCGAGCGCGATGCAAGTATCGAACCATCGCTTTCTGTCGTTGCGCGTTTCTGCGCGCGGCGTGCCGCAAAGCTCTGAATTGAACAAGCTCTCCGAAACCGGGGCGCACCATAGTCGTCAAGACAGGCGATTCCTGCGAGACCGGGATTTGCGACTTGCGCTGATATCAAGACCGGTCGTACAGCGATGCGGATTCGACACGGCGCGCCTGTCAGAGAAAAGCCCTTCTTTGGTAGCATCGGCTCATTGCAGCAGTGAAGTCGGAAAATTGTGGCTTTCCGCGGGATGGAAAATCGCCACGCTGATCATCACATTGCGTTAGTGGCGGGTCTCAAGCGGGTGGAGTTGAATTGGCAATCATGGGTTTCGCAGTTCGGATCGCGCTTGGCATAGGCTTTGCGCTGGCGCTCGCGGTCGTCCTCCCGCATGCACGCGATAGTGGCGAGATTCTTGTCGCACAAGGCGATCCTGCGGCGCTGAGCGACAGTCAGCTGCGCACGGTGGCGCGGCCCAGGCCCGCCGATGTCGTACGCGAGATCGATACCGCCCTCGCGGCCGGCGACACCGAACTTGCGACGAGCTTCGTCGAACTCGCGCATACGCTCGATATCGCCGTGCCGGCCGATGTCACCGGTCGCGTCGAAGCGGCGGTTGCGGACTCGCAGACGTCAGGTCACATCGCCCATCAGTTCGCCTCCGGCCTCTTGACCGGCGAGGTGAGTGACGTCGCGAGCCTGTCCGGCACAGTCGCCGGCGATCTGTTCGTGTTCGGCGATGTCAGGGATGTCGTCCGAGAGGGCAAGCACCTCGTTGCCGGCGAAGAGGTCGATCGCTTCGTGCTGGGGCTGGCCTGCGTCGGCCTTGCGGTGACCGCGGGCACCTATGCGTCGATCGGAATTGCAACTCCCGCGCGCGCCGGCCTCACCCTGGTCAAGGACGCGCGCCGTGCCGGCCGTCTCAGCGCCGGCCTCGGCGCCTGGGCCGGAAAATCTGCCGCCACGCTGGTCGACAAGCCGTTGCTTCAGAAGGCAGTGGTCGACGCCTCGGTCTTCCAGCCCTCGCAAACCGTGCGCGCCATCAAGGCGGCGGTCAAACTCGATCGCGCCGGGGAAATGGTTGCGGTCGCAAAAGACGTCGGCCGCGTCGGTGAGAAGGCCGGCGCGCGCGCGGCACTCGATGTGTTGAAGGTCGCCGAGGGACCTGAGGACGTCGCGCTCGCCGCGCGGCTTGCCGCGGCGAAGGGCGGACAGACCCGGGCGATCATCAAGCTGCTTGGCCGGGGCGCGCTGGTGCTGGCCTCAGGTGCCGTCAGCCTGGCGTCGTGGATATTTGCGGCGCTGTGTGCGCTGTTTGGTTTTGTGTCCTCGATCAAGTCGATGACCGAGCGGCTGTCGCTTGCTTACTTCCGGCGCCGCCGGCTCCGCCGCCAACGCTTGCGCACGCTTGCGATTGCCTGACAAAGACTGCGCATGCCCAGTTATCACAACGGCGCCGTGGAAATTGCCTATCTCGACGAGGGCGAGGGGCCGCCGATCGTTCTGGTGCACGGCTTTGCCTCGACCAAGGACGTCAACTGGGTCTATCCGACCTGGGTGTCGCTGCTGCGCCAGTCCGGACGCCGCGTGATCGCGCTCGATCATCGCGGTCATGGCGCTTCGACGAAGCTCTACGATCCCGAAGACTATCACATCGGCATGATGATGGGCGATGTGCGCGGGCTGCTCGATCATCTCGAGATCGAGCGTGCCGACATCATGGGCTACTCGCTCGGTTCGCGGATCTCGGCGCTGCTCGCGTTTCACGCACCGGAGCGGGTGCGCAGCGTCATCTTGGGCGGGCTCGGCCTGACGCTGGTCGCGGGCGGCGGTCCGGGAGAGAGCGTCGCGCGCGCGCTGGAGGCCGAATCACCTGATGAGATCACCGACAAAATGGGAAGAATGTTTCGTGCCTTCGCCGATCAGACCCGCTCCGACCGGCGCGCTTTGGCGGCGTGTTTGCGCGGTTCGCGGAGGCTGATGCCGCGCGAAGAGGCAGCCGGGATCAAAGTGCCGGTGTTGATCGCGGTCGGGAGCACGGACGACATTGCCGGCTCCGCGCACGAACTCGCAAAGATCATTCCAGGCTCGCAAGTGCTTGATATTCCCGGACGGGATCACATGCGCGCGGTGGGTGACAAGGTCTACAAGCAAGGTGCTGTTGAGTTTCTGTCACGTATTCCATGTTAAAATTTCATCTAAACCATTCAGGCAAAGAACCAATTTCGCATTCCTTGCGGGCTACAAAGCATCCATTATGTGATATCTTCTCATCTTAGGATGATCGTCTCCACAAGCGCAGGCCGGGTCAAAGAAACATGGTCCAAGCAAATACCGAACAGCAGTCCACTCTCCGCAAGATCGATCCGGTCTGGTCCCGCGTGCGGGAAGAGGCGGAAGAAATCGTCCGTCGCGAGCCCGAGCTTGCGACGTTGATCTATTCGAGCGTGCTGCATCACGCGAACCTCGAAATCCGCCGTGGTATTTCGCATCGCCGAGCGGCTTGATCACGCCGCGCTGCCGGCCGACCTGATCCGCCAGGCATTTCACGACGCGCTGCGCGATGACCCCGACATCGGCAACGCATTCCGGGTCGATATCGTCGCGGTCTATGACCGCGATCCCGCGACGCGGCGCTTTATCGACCCGATGCTCTATTTCAAGGGTTTTCACGCCATCCAGACCCACCGTCTCGCGCACTGGCTGTGGAACAAGGGCCGCAAGGATCTTGCCTATTACCTGCAGAGCCGCTCGTCGGCCGCATTCCAGTGCGACATCCATCCGGCCGCGCATGTTGGCCGTGGCATCTTCCTCGACCACGCCACCGGCTTCGTCGTCGGCGAGACCGCGGCGATCGGCGATGACGTCTCGATCCTGCACGGCGTGACGCTCGGCGGGACGGGCAAGGAGAATGAGGACCGTCATCCCAAGATCGGAAACGGCGTGATGCTGGGCGCTGGCGCAAAAGTGCTGGGCAATATCACCGTCGGCCATTGCGCGCGCATCGCCGCGGGCTCGGTCGTGCTGAAGGACGTGCCGAACAACGTCACCGTCGCCGGAGTGCCGGCCAAGGTGGTCGGCACCGCCGGCTGCGCCGAGCCGTCGCGCACCATGGACCAGATGCTGAGCGCGATGGGGTCGGATCTCTGATTCGTCATTGCGAGGCGCCAAGCGCCGAAGCAATCCAGGACCAAGTGTCGCGGCCCGTCATTGCTTCGCTTCGCTCGCAATGACGGAGATAGTTTCTCCTTACACCATCTCAAACAAGATCTTCTGCACGCCCTGCCACAGCACCATGTGGCCGAGTGCGGCCAGGTTCTCGAGCCCTGACGTCAGCGTGACAAAATGGTTGCCGGCGAGCTGGCCCATCTTGCTCGCGAAACGCACGGCGCCATAGGCCAGCAGAATCTCGGTTTCGCTGATGCCGCCAGGATAAAGGATGATCTGTCCAGGGGCGGGGTAACTGGTGTGGTTCTCGTAGTCGACGCCGAATTTTTTGTCGCCGAGTGGAATCCAGACGCCTTCGCCGCTCCAGCGCACGTGGATCAGCTGGCTCGCGAACGGCAGTTGCCTTCGAAACGCGGCACAAGTCTTGGGCGCCAGTTCGTCTTCGAAACGGGCGTCAAACGTGAAGGGGCCGGCAGTCACCCTCAATCCACTCATCAGCCAGTCCTCCTGCTTGCGGGGGCTGTGCAAAGGGGCTAGCCGTTGGCCGCAATGCGGGCTAGGAAAGCGCCTGCATTTACATCGCATGTCCCGGAAACAGTGGATACCGGTTTTCCGCCGGGATATGCGTCACCAGGATCAGGGATCGACGGAGGCGCGCGTGGACGTTCAAGAGGTCAGGAAGCTCGACTCCTATTTCAAGCGGTTATTCGGCAATCCGAAAATCCGCGTGGTGCCGCGCCCGAAGAAAGAGGATTCCGCCGAGGTCTATGTCGGCGAGGAATTCATCGGCGTGCTGTTTCTCGACGACGAGGACGACGACAAGTCCTATCAGTTCCAGATGGCGATCCTGGAAGAGGATCTCGATCGCGTCTAGCGCTTCTCTCTGAGGGGCAGGCATGGCGACCCCGTTCAAGACCATCCGCGCCCGCGCCGAGAAGCGCAAGGGCGGGCCGAAGGCGCTGCTCAAGCTGCTGCCGCCGAAGCCCGATGCAAAGAAGCTAGCGAAGCTCGGCGACAATCGCATTCTTGCCGAGATGACGCGGCGGGTGTTTTGCGCCGGCTTTGCCTGGAGCGTGATCGAGGCGAAGTGGGACGGCTTCGAGAAGGCCTTCCTCGGCTTCAAGCCGGCGAAGTTGCTATTCCAGCCCGACGACTTCTGGCACGACCTCACCAACAACACCGCGATCGTGCGCAACGGTGCCAAGATCATGTCGGTGCGCGACAACGCGCAGTTTGTCCAGGACATCGCTGGAGAGCACGGCAGCTTCGGCAAGTTTCTCGCGGGCTGGCCGTCGTCGGACGAGGCCGGCCTGCTCGAACTGCTCGCCAAGCGCGGCAGTCGGCTTGGTGGCAACACCGGCCAGATGCTGTTGCGCTTTCTCGGCTGGGACGGCTTCGTGACGTCGAAAGACGTGGTCGCGTGCTTGCGCGACGCCGGCCTCGACATTGCCGAAGAGGTCAAGTCGAAGCGCGATATCGCCAAGGTGCAGGACCAGTTCAACAAGTGGGCCAGGGAAACCGACCTGCCGTATCTGCACATCTCGCGCATCTGCGCGATGTCGATCGGCGAGAACTACGAGCCAAGCCGCCTGATGCGCAGGATGGGCGGGGATGAGGATTGACGCTTGTCTGGTTAAGTGATCGCGCGCTGCATCGCTTCGACAAATCGCGTCATCGTTGCCGGATCGCCACGCAGCAGGTCGCGCAGGCCGCGCGGCAGCTCGAGTTGCACGCCTTGTCCTCGGCGTCCGCGGTTGCAGATGTTTTCCGGTCCGGTCGCAGGGAAGGGATGGCCTTCGGTGCGGGCTTCGAAGCCGTCGCGTGCGAACTCGCGGGCGATGCGATCGCGAAGTTCAAGGTCGAGGCCGCCGATGTCAACGCAATTGGGCCTGTCGCGGTTCAATTGACCGTGGATGGCGACGACGACATCGCTCGCCGCGACCAGCTCACAGCATCGCGGTTCGTCGAAGTTGTGCGAAGTGATGTGAAGTTCGTGATGCTGCAGATCGGCTCGCAAGCCTTCGAAGGCATAGAGATTGAAGGTTCCCGCCGCGACAAGCGTTGCGATTGTCGAAGTCGGCGGCTCGATGCGGCCTCCGTGAGGTGCAATGATCGTGACCGGCGAGCCACGATCCACAGCGACGATGCGGTAGTCGACGAGCTCGCGCTCGTGCGCCCGCAATTCAGCGAAGCTGCGATAGTTGTCTGCGGCCATTGCCGTTACGGTTCGCTCCACTCAATTCACCAGCGCCTTGCCGACAATATCCGAGCCCTTCTCCGCGATCATGATGGTGGCCGGGTGAATGTTCGGCGACGGCATCGCCGGCATCACGGAGGCGTCGGCGACGCGCAGCCCTTCGATGCCGCGCACGCGCAAGCTCGAGTCGACGACCGCACGATCATCCTCGCCCATGCGACAGGTGCCGCAGGGGTGATAAACAGTCGAGCCGACTTTGCGCACATACTCCTCGATCTCGGCTTCGCTCTGCACGTCCGGCGTCGGCCGCACCCATTCGCTGACCAGCGAGCGGAACGGTTCGGTCGCCGCGATCTGCGAGGCGATGCGGAAGCCAGCGATCATCACGCGCACGTCGTCGGGGTCGGTCAAGTAGTTCGCCTGAATCTTTGGCGCGGCGCGGCCTTCGCGGTCGCGCAACGAAATCTCGCCGCGGCTCTTCGGCCGGCACACGCTGAAAATGAAGGTGAAGCCGGGCCACTTGTGCAGGCCGTCGCGCAGGCTGTTCGGAGGAGAAATTCAGGCACTGGTACTGCAGGTCGGCGACCGGCTGCTGCGGCGACGATTTGCAGAACAGCGTCGCCTCGGTGGCGCCGACCGCAAGCTGGCCGGATCCCTTGAACCACCAGTCGAGCGCGAGCTTGGCCGACTTGATCGGGCTCATGACCGCTTCATTCAGCGTGTCCGTCGCGTGCGTCTTGAACACGAACGCCGACTGGTAATGGTCCTGCAAGTTCTTGCCGACGCCGGGCAGGTCGTGTTGCACCTCGATGCCGAGCGCCTTCAGTTCGGCCGCGGGACCGATGCCGGACGCCATCAGCAGCACCGGCGAATTGATCGCGCCGCCCGACAGGACCAGCTCGCGCCGCGCTTTCAAGCGCTGCACCTGGCCGTCGCGCTCGATCTCGACGCCGACGGCGCGCTTGCCGTCGAGCAGGATTTTTCGCACATGCGTGCGCGTCATCAGCGTGAGATTCTTGCGGCTCAGATTGGGTTTGAGATAACCGACCGCGGTCGAGCGGCGCCAGCCATTGTGGACGTTGAGCGGCGCAAAGCCGATGCCGTCGATGCGCTCGCCATTGAAATCGTTGTTGCGCGGATATTGCAGCTTCTCGCAGGCATCGACGAATGCCTTCGCCACCGTCGACGGCCGCTTGATCTGCGACACCGTCATCGGGCCGCCGGTGCCGTGCCATTGATTGGCGCCTTCGGCGCTGTGCTCCATGCGCTTGAAGTAGGGCAGCACGTCCTTGTAGCTCCAGCCCCTGGCGCCGAGCTGCTCCCAGCCGTCGTAGTCGGTCGGCGCGCCGCGCAGGAAGACGAGGCCGTTGATCGAGCCCGAGCCGCCCAAAACCTTGCCGCGCGGCCAGACGATCGTGCGGCCGCCGAGGCCCGGCTCCGGTTCGGTCTCGTAGCCCCAGTTGATGTTCGGGTCCGGCACCAGCTTGCCAAACCCCATCGGGACATGAATCCACGGATTGCGGTCGCGGCCGCCGGCCTCGATCGCGCACAGCGTGACGGTGGGATTTTCCGTGAGCCGTGCGCTCATCACGCAACCGGCCGAGCCCGCGCCGACCACGATGACGTCGAACTCCGCGTCGAATTTTTGTACCGGCATTTCCTGGTGTTTCCCCGTCGTGTTTCCGGCCATGTTATACACGGGGGTCGCCGAAAAGCACCTCATTGAGTTCGAGAATGCCTGCCCGAAACACCGCGACCGATCGCGCAAGACCATCAAAATCTGCGCTGTTTGCCGCAGCCAAGGCCTGGGATTTCGAAACGGTGTCCGCGATGCTGCGCGCTGCGCCGGAGCTCGTTCGCGCAACCGATCCGAAAGGCCGGATGGCGCTGCACATCGCCTGCGCCGCGAAAGCGAAGAACAAGGACGACCCAAACGGGCTGAAGACGATCAGTGCACTGCTGAAGGCCGGGGCCGGTCTCGAAGACATCGTGCCGATGGACGAGGACGAGGGCGATTTTCGCGCCAATCCGCTCTGGTATGCGGTCGCGCGCGGCGAAAACCTGCCGCTAGTGCGCTTCCTCATCAAGCGCGGCGCCGATGCCAGCTATTCGCTGTGGGCCGCGGTCTATCGCGACGATGCCGTGCTGTGCCGCGCGCTGCTCGCGGCAAAGCCGCGGCTCAATCTCCGTGCCCATGGCGAGACGCCATTGTTCTATGCGGCGCGGCTGCGGCGGCTGAAGACGCTTCCGCTGTTGCTCGATGCCGGCGCTGATCCCACGATCACGGATGATCGAGGCCGCGATGCGGTTGCGATCGCCCGCGCCGGACGCTTGCCGAAGGAGATCATCGCACTCCTGGAGCAGGGCAAGCGGAGAGACGGCTCAGCCGTGCCCGCGCAACCTCACGACCAGCCGGTCCATCGCTTCCGCCACATCGCGCCACTCGCTGAGCCAGCCGCGCGGAAAGCGGAAGGTCATGTCCACCGTGTCGACACGGCGCTGGGTCAGACAAATGCCGGGGGTGAGGTCGTCGCGGGTGCAGCGCGCGACGAAGGCGCCGCCGTTGCCGACGAACAAATCCTCGCCGTGATAGGGCGTGTCATCGAGGAAGCTGCGGCCGACGAGGCCGTCGCGCTCTTCTGTGCGCTGATCGAGATAACGCGGATAGATGGTGCGGATGCGATCGTCGGGTGAGAGGTCGTCGCTGCGCAGCGCGATTGACAGCAACAGGCGGTCGACGATCACGCGGGTCTCTTCGACGGTGTCGGCGGTGACGTGCTTCTGCGGCTCGGGCGGCGACAGCGACGGATAGGCGAAGGCGAGGTCGATGCGGTCCTGTGCGCCGCTGCGCCGCTGCAGCCGCATCCGGATCGCATTCGACGGCACGTTGAACAGCATGCCGCCCACCGTGATCGGCAGTTGCTTCGGTCCGGTGAACGCACCGGCCTGCCAGGTCGGCCATAGCAGATAAACGATCACGGCAACGGCGGCGCACAGCATGCAACCGCCTGCGGCGAACAGGCCGAGATGCTGCGGCCGCCGCGATGGCGACCTGGCCGCCTTGAGTGATGTTTTGGATCGCAGCGCGTTAACGAACCGAACGAGGAGACGAATCTTCGGACCATTATGCCGCAAGCGGATTCACGTTTCGTTAGCGGCCTTCGCGCGGCTTTTCGTCAATTCATGCGCCCGCGGCAGTGCAGGCGCGCAGCATTAACCCTTTTTTAAGGTTACGGTGGCGCGCGCCGGCGCATTTTGCGAAGCCTTTCGGCGACGAAGTTGCGTTTGGGGCTTTGCGATGTCGCCGGAGACTTTGCAGCAGGCGTTTGCACTCGCGCTCGGCTTTGCGTTCGCCGGAGCGCTGGCGAGCGGCTATCAGGCCATGGCCAACCGGCCCGCCGGCTTCGGTCTGTTGTCGGGCGGCGCGGGTTTGCAGGCATTCGCCGCGGTACCGTTCCTGATCTTCGCCGCACCCTTCATCATCATGCGCAACACCGTGCGCGGCCGCCAGGCCGAAGGCCGTCCGTTGCAGTTCGTGATGATCGCGACCGTGGTCGCGGGTTTCTGGAGCCTGATGTCCGGCACATTCTTCGTAATGCTGCTGCAGGCCTCGGGCATTCTGCAGGGTTGAATTCTCACTCTCTTTCGTCATTCCGGGATGACCCGAAGGGTCAGGCCCGGAATCCATAACCACGACAGGGTGTATGGATTCCGGGCCCGCACTTCGTGCGTCCCGGAATGACGTCAGCGGCACTAGGCGGCGCGCGCCGCTTCGTGCAAAGTCGCCTCGGAAAAATCCTCAGAAAGAAGAGAAGTCAGGGATGGCGATTTATGAACTCGACGGGCAGGCGCCCGAATTCCCGCAAGCACATTATTTCGTCGCCGACACCGCCGTGCTGATCGGCAAGGTGCGGATCGAGGCCGATGTCAGCATCTGGTTCGGTGCGGTCTTGCGCGGTGACATCGAGCCGATCGAGATCGGCGAGGGGTCCAACGTCCAGGAGAACGCGGTCTGCCACACCGACGCCGGCTACCCGCTCACGGTCGGCAAGAACTGCGTCATCGGCCACAACGTGATTGTGCACGGCTGCACCATCGAGGACGGCGTGCTGATCGGCATGGGCGCGATCGTCATGAACGGCGCGCGGGTGCGCAAAGGCTGCGTCGTTGGCGCCGGCGCCGTCATCACCGAAAACAAGGACTTTCCGGAGAAGTCGCTGATTATCGGTGCGCCGGCCAAGGCCGTGCGGACGCTGACGGACGAGCAGATCGCTGACCTGACGAGCGGCGCCGCCCGCTACGTCGCGAACGGAAAGCGATTTAAGGCTGGGCTGAAAAAGATCGGTTAGCAATCGGGCCGGACACCCGATTTCGCCTGCGAAAACAAGAGAGCAACGAAGAGCAAACGAGCGACGCCGACAGCCGGCGTCAATGGCGCGCGCCCGTCGTACGAAAGCCTGGGGCGAGGGGACGCCGCTCCTGTTCATCCACGGCGGTAATGGCGGCGCGGCGTCGACGCTGGTGCCGCTGCCCACTGGAACGCGCTCCGTGCTGCAGCGCGAGCGGACCAGAGCGATCATCTATGAGGGCCACAACTGAGGATCCGGAACCTCGAGGCTTACGAAGCCGCATGGCTCGGCTTGTATCCGCGGCCTTTCGCGACCGTGCCATCTATGCATAATCTCGCGGCTAAAGATCAATAAACACAAGCGGGGAAACCATGAGCGAAGTCGACGGCGCGACCCTGATCGCGAGGAGCCTCAAGCAGCAGGGCATCGATCACCTGTTCGGGATTGTCGGATTTCCTGTGGTCCCGATCGCGGTGGCCGCGCAGAAGGAAGGCGTCGCCTACATCGGCATGCGCAACGAGCAGAGTGCCGCCTACGCGGCGGGGGCCTACGGCTATCTCACCGGCCGCCCCGGCGCCTGCCTCGTCGTGACCGGCCCAGGCGTGGTGCACGGTCTCGCGGGTCTCGCCAATGCCCAGCAGAATTGCTGGCCCATGATCCTGATCGGCGGCGCCTCGGAAACCTATCGCGGCGGCATGGGCGCGTTCCAGGAGGAGCGGCAGGTGCTGATCGCCTCGCCGTTCTGCAAGTTCGCGCATGGCATCGAGAGCGTGCGACGCATACCCTACTATGTCGAGATGGCGACCCGGCACGCGATCTATGGTCGCCCCGGCGCCACCTATCTCGACATGCCCGACGATATCATCACGGGCAAATGCGATCTCGAAAAGGTCGTTGAGGTCGAGCGCGTGCCTGAACCTCCGCGCTCGGTGGCGCCGGCGGAGAACGTCGAGGCAGCGCTGAACCTGCTCGAACGCGCCGAGCGGCCGCTCATTCTGCTCGGCAAGGGCATGGCGTGGTCGCACGCCGAGGACGAAGTCCGCGCCTTCATCGAGCGCACGCAAGTTCCGTTCGTGCGCTCGCCGATGGGCAAGGGCGTGATGCCGGACGACCATCCGCTGTCGGCAGGAGCGGCGCGCACGCTGGCGCTGCAGCAGGCCGACGTCATCTTCCTGATGGGCGCGCGGCTGAACTGGATCTTCCACTTCGGCCAGGCGCCGCGCTACGCCAAGGACGTCAAGGTCATCCAGCTCGATATCGCGCCCGAGGAGATCGGCCACAACAAGGCGACGCAAGTGCCGCTGGTCGGCGACGGCAAGGCCATCGTCAGTCAGCTCAACAAGGCGCTGCAAAACCGCCAGTGGTTCCACGCCAAGGACTCGCCATGGCGGCAGGCGATCGCGCAGAAGACGGCCGCCAATGCGGCGCAGATCAAGCCGCAGATCGATGACGAGTTCAAAGCCGGCCGGCTACTACCGCGCGCTGCGTGACGTTGCCGCCTGGATGCCGCGCAATGCGATTCTCAGCGCCGAGGGCGCCGGCACCATGGATATCGGGCTGACGCAATTGCCGAGCTTCAACGCCCGTTCCGTCCTCAACGCCGGCACCTACGGCACCATGGGAGTTGGCCTCGGCCAGGCCATCGCCGCCCACGTGGCGGATCCCAGCCGGCCCGTTGTCCATCTCTCCGGCGACTCGGCGATCGGCTTTTCCGGCATGGAGATGGAGACGCTGGTTCGCTACAACATGCCGATCAAGATCGTGGTCTTGAACAATGGCGGCATCGGCCCCGGCATGCCGGAGATTCCTGAAAATCCGATGTTCAACCTCAGGCCGAACTCGCTGATCTACGGCGCTCGCTATGACAAGATGATGGAGGCCTTCGGCGGCAAGGGCTTCTTAGTCGAGGATCCGAAGAACATACGCGGTGCGCTCGACGAAGCGATGAACTTCCGCGGGCCTGCGCTCGTCAACGTCGTGATCTCGCAGGGCTCCGGCCGCAAGGCGCAGGAGTTCGCCTGGCACAGCTGATCGTGTGACACATCAATAAAAAGAGGGCCGCGCCACTCCCGACGCGGCACCTTGTTGGGAGGGATCGCCATGCAGGAACGGATAGTGCAGCCAGAGATCGCGACCGCGATCCAGCCGGCGCTCAAAGGCATCAAGGTGCTCGACCTCACCCAGTTCGAGGCAGGACCGTCGTGCACCGAGGCGCTGGCCTGGCTTGGGGCCGACGTCGTCAAGGTGGAAGAGCCGCAGCGCGGCGAGCCGGGGCGTTGGGGATCCAGCGATCGCTCCGACGCCGACTCCCATTATTTCATCTACTACAATCTCAACAAGCGCAGCGTGACCTGCAATCTCAAGAGCGATGAGGGCAAGGCGCTGCTGCGGCGCATGATCGCCAAGGCCGACGTCCTGATCGAGAACATGGCGCCGGGCACCTTCGCCCGTCTCGGCTTCGACTATCCGCGGCTCAGCGCACTCAATCCGCGATTGATCTTCGCCCAGGTCAAGGGCTTCGCGCCGGAGAGCGCGCAGGCGAACTATCTGTCCTTCGACATGATCGCCCAGGCGATGGGCGGCACGATGGGCGTGAACGGCAATCCCGGCGAGCCGCCGGTGCGGCCAGGTCCGACCATCGGCGATACCGGCACCGGCATGCTGTGCGCCATGGGCATCGTGGCTGCGCTCTACCAGCGCATGACGACCGGCCGCGGCCAGCATATCCAGATCGCGATGCGCGATGCGATGCTGAACTACTGCCGCACGCCGATGAGCCGCCAGGCCGGCCGCGACGACCAGATCCCGCGCGGCGGCAACACGGTGCCGGGGACCGCGCCGGGCGGCCTCTACAAGTGTTCACCGGGCGGGCTCGACGACTGGTGCTACATCTTTGCCTCGCGGGCCAATGAGGATCATTGGCGGCGCCTGGTGAAAGCAATCGGCCGCGAGGACCTGCTCAACGATCCGCGGATGGCCGACGGCACGACCCGCGCCGAGAACCGGGAGGTCGTGGATGCGGCCATCACGGAATGGACGTCGAAGCGCACCAAGCGTGAGGTCACCGGGATCATTGGCGGCGCAGGTGTTCCCTGTGGCGCCGTCCTCACCACGCTCGAGCTATTGCACGATGAGGATCTGCATGAGCGCGGGATGATGCAGACGATCGAGCATCCCCTGCGCGGGCCGGTCATCGTGCCGGGTTGGCCGCTGCGGATGTCGGACAGCAAGGTCCCGCTGAAATGCGCCCCGATTCTCGGCGCAGATTGCGAGGCGATCTATGGCGAGTGGCTTGGCTGCACGCCCAACGAGGTCAGGGAGATGCGGCAAGCCAAGGTGATCTGAGGACGGGTCAAGAGCGACAAAGCTCTGGCTCAGACCGCCTCGATAGCAACGGGGAGCAAAGGAAAAATGCCATACGCCGACGTCAACGGCGCGCGCCTCAGCTACGAGAGCCTCGGCGAGGGGACGCCGCTCTTGTTCATCCATGGTGGTTACGGCGGCGCAGGTTCGACACTGGCGCCGCAGCCACACGCCATCCGCACCGTGCTGCCGCGTGAAAAGGTAAGGACCATCGTCTATGACCGCCGCAATGCTGGCCAGTCGAGTTACGGCCTCGAGCATCTGTCGATGGCGACGCTTGCGGCCGATGCGCTCGGCCTGCTCGATCGTCTGGGAATTCAGCGCGCTGTCATCGTCGGCTCGTCGGCCGGCGGGCCGATCGCGCTGCAGCTCGCGCTGTCGGCGCCGGAGCGCGTCATCGCGCTTGCGCTCCCGAACACCGGCGCCAATCTGGCCTCGATGGAGCGCGCGCAGGGCAAGACCCGCGCCGGCCTTGTGATGAAGAGCTATGCGATCGGCGATCGCGCTGTGTTCGAGCAGCGAAAGGGCGAGCTTCGCCTGCCGCCGCCGAGCGATTCAAAGGATCCTGCGGAGCTCGCGCGACTGGAAAGGCTGAAGACGGCGCTGCCGGCGCTCTCGGAGGAGGACCTGTTTCGCTACTCAGTCGGCGAGATCAGGAATTTCGAGGCCTATCTCAATATCGACTTTTCGTCGCGTCTCGCCGAGCTGAAGATGCCGGTGCAGATCGTTCATGGCACTGCCGACCGCGTCGTGCCCTATGCGTGGGGCGAGGCGCTGCACAAGGGCATCAGGCAATCGGAGCTGGTGCCGATCGACGGTGCCGATCACGGCATCATCGCCTATGAAGCCGCGGCGAAGGCGATACGGGAGTGGGTGCTGCGCGTGATCGGATGACGGCCCGATCCAATGAGGGCAGCTCGGATGAAGGATTGGCGGTCAATTGAACCGGACGCCGATCCTCTTGCCCTTTCGCCACACCACATGACAATGCCGGACGCTTCCGTCCGAAGGAATTGCCAGGACAAAAGCGATCGGACACTGCAGCGGGCTCGTCACCTCGATGGCCGCCCCGGTCGAGGAAATGTTGCGAACGAGGCAATCGATCTCGATGCCGCCGAATTCTATTTTCGCCATCTTCAGAACGCGCCGACGCGGCGCTGCGCGATGATCAGGGGCGACCGGCGTTTCCTCGCGGCGCGGGACAAAGAGATACAGCGCGGACCCCGCGAGCAGAACGAGTTCCAACGAGCACCACCACAACCGCGATGGCCTTGATCGGATCGTCCGGAAGCATGGTGAGTGCGGTCCCCGTTTGGCGCCAGTCGAGCCAAGGTTTAGCCTGGTTCGTGTTTGAGGCCGGTTTCGCCGGCTCGAAGAAATGTGTTTTTCGAATTAGGGGATTGTTTACTGGGGGCCCGCGCCCAGCCTCTTGTTCGGTTGGATGACCGCATCGGCCATCCGGCTGTTGTGCAGCGAGATGACGATCGCCCCGTTGCGGTCGACCGTGAAGCGTCCCCCGCCCAATCGCGGCGCCTTGCCGACGATTTGGGCCGGCAGTGGCAGCAGTGCCATTTTGCGCAGGTCTTCTCCGACGCTGATCGTCCCGGTCGCATCGGCGTTGACCGGTGCCTTGATATAGCTTCGAACCAGCTCGGTCTCATCCTGCGTCAGGCTGAATACCGGGCGATCGCTGCGTTTTTCCGTAACCTGGTCGCTTTGGGTTTGGCGGCCAGTCACGGCCGCTTGCTGCTCAATCTTCTGCAAGGCCGCTGCGAGCCGTTGTTCGAGGGCTGCCGTACGCTCCCTTGCGAGTGCCAGGTCGTCATGCGTCGCCACGACGTCGAGCCGCAGGGACTTGAGCTCGCTGCGGGCCGACAGCGCGAGCCCGCCTGCGACGACAGAGATCAGCGCAGCGCCCGCAATCAAGGTGCCGCCCACGATCCGCGGCAGTTCGGGACGAAGCAAGTGCGCGTTCATTCTCAGATCGAACATGGGTCGTGCCCTTCGTGACGATGAAGCCATCATGGCGTGCCGGTGATGTGGGTTTGGTTAACGCGGCGTTGCTTTCGGCGCGGAGCGCGCACGCGGCAGGCGCAAATTCTCGTCGTCAATATTTGGTTAGCGGGGTTCCGCTACTGTACGTACAGAGGGCAGTAAAAGTGCGTATGCGTTCTTGGTTTTTTGTCGCGTGTTCAGTGTTGGCGCTTGCCGGTTGCCAGACCGTCGAGAATGCCGTGCAGCAGGACGATGTCACCGGCAGCACGACTCCCACGGTCCAGGAGCCTGGGGACGTCAAGTATTACAGGTCCGATGAGCCGCTGAAGCTCGGTCTCGAGCACTTCAATCGCGGTCACTTCGGACTGGCTCAACGCTATTTCCAGGACGCGGTGGAAAAGGCGCCCAAGGACGTGACGGCGTGGGTCGGGCTTGCCGCAAGCTACGATCGCCTCGGCCGCTTCGACCTTGCCGATCGCGCCTACGCGTCCGCAATTCGCCTCGCCGGCGAGACCGCCGAAATCCTCAACAATCTCGGCTACTCCTACATGTTGCGGGGCAAGCTGGAGTCCGCGCGGAAAAAATTCGCCAAGGCCTACGCGCTGGACCCGAGCAATCCAAGGATTATCAACAACCTTCGGCTGCTCGATTTCAAGCTATCGGTTTGTCCAGCGCTCGGTCGATCCCTGATCGTCAGGGCTGATCAAACCCAAATCAAATCGCCAGAATCAAATCGCCAAAATCAGATTGCCGGCTCGGGCCAAAGAGCGCCGCGACGACCGGCGCCGCGACGCCGTTCGTCGAACCGCTGTCGCCGGGAATGACGATCGAAACTCCAGGCTCGGTTACTTGCCGCCGCCGCCGCTTTGAATGTTGGTCGACGTGCCGTACTCGGACTGGATCGGCCGGGGCGCGTTCGGCAGCTTGTTGACGTCGTGATAGCGCTCGACTGCGCCGGACATCCGCGCGCCGTCTCCGGGGATTCGGGTATTGCGGGCGTACCACGGCCACGGGTCGATGATGTGCGTCGCCGAGTTGATCTCCTTCGCCTCGCCGCCACTGAACGTCACGCCGTTCTTGCGCTGGAAATACTCCTCGAACGGATCGTCGGCGAACGCCACGCAACAAAGTGCGAGGGCCTGGCTTGCGAAAACCACTGCGCGGAATCTCGTTGTCAATGTCACGATGTTACCTCTTCACGACGCGGCTGTCGGCTGCGTGTTCGATCTCGATGATGTGGCCGTAGGGACCCTGCACGTCGCCTCCGGTGATCACATATTCAGTCAGCTTCTTGCGCTCGAGCTGGCCCAGCAGGAAAACGTCGGGGTCGTTCGCTGGCAGGGCCGTGTCGAGCGGAGAGGCCAGCTGCTGGCCGGGCGCCGCCGGTCTGACCAGGTGCGGCGTGACGATGATGACGAGGTCTGTTTCGTTCTGTTGATAACCGCTGCTCCTGAACAGCGCGCCAAGCACCGGAACAGAACCGATCCATGGCAATTGCGAGATATCACCGCGGCTGGTGTTCTGCAGCAGACCGGCGATGGCAAAGCTCTGACCGTCGCGCAACTCGATTGTGGTCTTGGCCTGACGCTTGGTCAGCGCCGGAATGTCGAAGCCGGAGACCCGTACGGCATTGACGAAATCGAGTTCGCTGACCGATGGTGCCAGGCGCAGGTTGATGATGCCGTTTGCCAGCACCGTCGGCATGAATGTCAGTTCGACGCCGAACGGCTTGTAGTCGACAGTGATGGTCGGAACGCCGGTGGTATTGCTCTGCGCGATGGGAATCGGGAATTCGCCGCCGGCGAGAAAGCTTGCGGTGTCGCCGGACAACGCAACGAGGTCGGGCTCGGCCAGCCGGCGCACCAGTCCCTTCGTCTCCAGCGCGTTCACCATGACGTCGACCGTGGTGCCGTGGTTGACGAGGTTTGCGATTGCGACGCCGAACGGACCGGACGTCGCGCCGGCCAGCGCGCCGATCGATTGAAACACCGGGATGCCGCCGCCGCCCGCCGTTCCCGTCCCGGGCGCCTGGCCCACATTGGGCACTTGCCCGCCAATCGTAACGCCTCGTCCCTTGTCGCCGACGAACCAGTTGACACCGAGCTGCCGTCCGCCCTCGCGTGACACTTCGAGGAAACGGACCTTCAGCATCACCTGTTGCGTCGTTGCGATCTTCATCGCGTTAACGACCGGCGAGTCCGGGGACAGGCCCTTTGCGACGGACAGCGCACGCTCGGCCGACACCGCGTCGGTTGCCTCGCCGCTCAGTACCACCTGACCGTTGATGCTGGAGACGCGGATGCCGCCATCATTGGTGCTGGCGCCGATCTTCTCGCGCAGGCTTCCGGTATCGGGCGTGACCTCGACGTCGATGACGCCGAGAACCTGCATGTTCGAATCGAAGATCGAGATGTTGGTGGTGCCGACCTTCTTGGCCTGAACGTAGATCGCGTGGTCCGACATCGGCAGGATGTCGGCGATCTCGGGTGAACCGATCAGCGCGGTGGCGAACGGCTTGTCGACTTCCAGGGTACGCGACTTGAACAGCGTGATCGATACGTGGCGTACCGATTTGCCGTCGCCGTCTGCCGCGCGCACGCTCTGGGCCCGGGCGGACGTCATGCTCAGGGCCGCGGCGGCGGTGGCCAGGACGACAGCGGAGTGAATGGCGAGGAGTGCCAGCATGTGACGCAGGGAACGAAGGGACATATCTAAAGGTACTCGGTCGCGATTTTGTCTTTGCTAACGATGGGCTGGAGTTGAAGGTAACACCGGACTCTTACCGCGCGCTAAAGTCGTTGAACTAAATCGATTGTGCCTTTCTTAACCATGACTGCGATTGCGCACGCCGGCCGCGCTCGCGGCCGTGGCCGTTGGTGAATTCTTGCGGAAGTGTTGCGGGCGGAGTTGGCAGGGTCGCTCATCCATTAAGCGGCACCTAACGGCATCTGATCGAAGCGCTGGCAGGTCGATTGAGTGGCAGGTTATTGCTGACCGCTGCCACGTAACGATGGCGGGTGATGGTCGTTTAGGAGAGTACCGACGCATGGCGCGCTCAAGGGGGATACGTACGGCGCCGGCACGCCTTCTCGTGCTGGGACTCTCGATCGTGGCCGGCGGGATTGCCGCATACCTTGCCGCCGGCAGCAGCAAGCCCGTCGTGACGACGGTGTTCCAGGCACCGGCGACCGTCGATGTTCTCGTCGCGAAGTTGGACATCGGCCTCGGTCAATCGCTCACACCGGACAATCTCGAATGGCAGGCCTGGCCCAAGGGCACGTCGGGCACCAGTCTCATTCGCCGCGCCGACCGTCCCGACGCCACGACCAAGCTCGTCGGCGCGATCGCACGCATTCCGTTCGTTGCCGGCGAACCGATCCGCGATGCCAAGATCGTCACGCTGAACGGCACTGGCTTCATGGCGGCGATCCTGCCGTCCGGCATGCGCGCCGTTTCGACCGAGATCTCGCCGGAGACTGGCGCCGGCGGCTTTATTCTTCCCAATGATCGCGTCGACGTTATCCTGTCGAAGCGCGACAAGGGCTCGGATACGGTCCGGTCGCAGATCGTGCTCAGCAACGTTCGGGTGCTGGCGATCGACCAGGCTCCGAAGGAGAAGGATGGCGCAAGCGCTCTGATCGGACGAACGGCCACACTCGAGGCAAGCCCGGAGCAGGCCGAAACGCTGGCGCGCGCGCACCTGAGCGGCACCTTGTCGCTCGCGCTGCGCAGCATCGCGGATTCCGAACGCACCGAAAAGCTCGCGAGGAAAGCGGTCGCCGTCTATCACGGTCTTGGCGTGCAAACGACCTACGCCTGCAGCCCGGTGTGCGATCCGCAGTAGCGGCGGAGCCGCCCGGCGGGATATCCGCCTGCGCCGGATCGAAAAATTCGATGCGTGGCGATGGCGGCCGCGCAAACAAGAAGAGGCCGCCCAGCGAAGGGCGGCCTCAAATTTTCAAATCAAAGTCGGGATCGTCTCGCCGACAGCCACTTCAAGCGATGCGCCCCCGTCGACATTGCTAGTGGGTGCGAGCTTGCTGATTGGTAGCGGAGATCGGTAAAAGGCGAACGAAGTGGGTGATCGCGCGAGGCCAGGTTCGCTCCTAGCAACGGCCGTTAGTTGTCGGGTTCGCGGCAACCGGCAGCCGAACCGTGGCACGAACTCCCGATTGGCCGGCGCCCAAGATATTCTCCAGCGTGACTTCGCCGCCCAGATTTTCGACGATGCGCTTCACGATTGAAAGGCCGAGCCCGGTCCCGTCACCCTCCGGGCGGGAGCCGCGAAAGAACGGCTCGAATATCTTCTCCAGGTCAGCGGTTGCGATGCCAGGGCCTGTATCCTCGATCTGCAGGACCGCCGAGCCGTCCTGGCGATAGACGCCGATATCTATCCTTCCGCCGGGCGAAGTGTGGCGGAGCGCATTGTCAAGCAGATTGCGGATCATCGTCGCGAGCATGACCGGTTCGCAGCGAACCGTAACCCCTTCAATGACTTTAAAGCCCAAATCAATGCCACGATCGACCGCCTGCGGCAGCAGATCGGCCGCCGCCTGCTTTGCCACGTTGTCGAGCGCGACCTGTTGCGTTTCGCCGGAGAAAGGCTTCGCCTCGTACCGTGCGACCGCAAGCAATTGCTCGAGCAAATGCTTGGTGCGATGCGTGCCTTGCCTGAGCGCAGCAACACGGTCCCGCGCCTGCTCGGGAAGTTCGACCGAATCGAGGTTTTCTGCCTGCAAGCTCAGTGCGGTGATCGGGGTGCGTAGCTCATGTGCTGCATCGGCAACGAAGCGGCGTTGCTGATCCATCAAAAACCGCATACGCGCCAGCAAGCCATTGATCGAGGTGATGAACGGATGCAGTTCGGTCGGTGCGCCCGCCTCCGACAACGGCGTGAGGTCATCGGCGCGTCTGGCGTCGAGATTTACCGCCAGCCGGATCATGGGGCGCAGCGAATGCGCAATGATGAGCGCCGTGACAATCAATAGGCAAGGAATCAGCGCGGCAATCGGCAGAAGGGTCCGAACCGCCATGTCGTCTGCAGTGTCATCCCGAACCGCGGTCGGTTGCGCCGCGGCATATCGGGTTCCATCCGGTCGCGTTCGCAGCAGCACGCGGGTCGCTTGGCCCTTCCAGCTCGACGTGTGCAAGCCATCCTCCAACGCGAAAAGTTGACGTTCGTCGGATGTGCCGTGCGGGATATTCCCCAACTCGATCAGCCGGACCTGCGCGTTCTCCTCAATTTCGGGAAACGGTCCGCCGCCGTTGAAGCTGCCATTCTGGGCAAGGCTAGCGATCTGAATCAGGGCCGAATCCTGGATCTCGATAGCCTCATCGAATGCCCACCTGTAGGCAAAGATGCCTCCGATCCCGCCCGCCAACACGATCATGGCAGTCAGGCCGACGAAGAGACGCCCGCGCAATGAGCCGATCATAATGCGCGCTCCACCATCCACCCCACGCCGCGCACGTTGCGGATCGCCGTGGCTCCAAGCTTCCTGCGAACGGCGTGGATCAGGAACTCGACGGCGTTGCTCTCGACCTCCTCGTTCCAGCCGTAGATCTGACGCTCGAGCTCGCCGCGCGACAGGATCGTGCCCGGACGCGCCAACAGCGCTTGCAGCAGCGCGAACTCACGCGCGCTGAGCAGTGCGCGTTTCTCCAGCAATCTCGCTTCCCGAGTTGCGGGGTCGAGACTGAGTTTTCCATTGCTCAGAAGCGCCGCCGAGCCGCTGCCCTCGCGCCGGAGCACGGCGCGCATTCGCGCCAGCAGTTCGCGGATTTCGAATGGCTTTATCAAGTAGTCATCCGCTCCGAGATCGAGCCCGTCGATCCGGTCCTCGACGCTATCCCGCGCGGTCACGACGATCACGGGAAGCTTGCGGCCAAGCAGGCGCAGGCGTCGAAGCACGTCGCGGCCGTCGGCTTTAGGCAGTCCGAGATCGAGCAGGACGAGCTCGTAGGTTTCGCTCTCCGCTGCGTGGACCGCAGCCTCGCCGTCGGTCACCCAGTCGACCGCGTAGGCCGCGTCCCTGAGCGCCTGCTGGACGGCCGAACCGATCATCCTGTCGTCCTCGATAAGCAGAACGCGCATTCCTCAAATCCTCGGTCCGAAATGCCGCAAGCGGCCCGGCCCAGCATTGTGTCCCCGACTTAGTGCAGACTTAGGAACAAAGTCACGCGTCGGAACGTGTCGCCGGAAATCGGATTGGTGCACCACAAGGAAATTTCTCGCCCTAAGCCCCTCCTAAGTCGACCGAGGCACGCGGGGGTCAGCAACAGTCTTGCCGTTGCAGGGGGCGGCGAAGCAAACGAAGGATCAGAGATGAAAAGTAGATTGTCGACTTTAGCGGTCATCACCGCCGCGAGCCTGGGGTTCGGCATGATAGCCGCACAAGCTTACACCGGCGAGAAGCTGGCACACCGGGCCAAAATCGGGATCGAGCAAGCGAGAGCAATCGCGCTGAAAGCGCATCCCGGAACGATCACGGACGAGGAACTTGAACGGGAGGGAGGCGGCAGCGGTCTTCGTTACTCGTTCGACATCAAGCGCGGCTCGGTGACGCAAGAGGTAGGGGTCGACGCGCTGACGGGCATGGTGCTCGAAAACAAGAAAGAAGGACCAAACCCGGACTGAGAAAGCAATTCGCCAGGCCCGGGCGCCACGCCTGATCTCGTGCCCTCGGGCCTGGCGCGAACTCTCACCGTGGAGCGCGCCAGCGCGTTCCTCCGTTGGCAATATGCAACTTAATGTGAGAGCCATGACAGCTTACAAATCCGAGACATCCGCACGACGCACTCACAAAAGTCCCTGAAGTCACTCTCGTCTTCTGGATCATCAAGATCGCCGCCACGACGCTCGGTGAGACAGGCGGCGACTCCGTGACGATGACGCTGAACTGGGGGTATCTCATCGGAACGGCGATTTTCCTCGGTGCACTGGTCATACTGGTGGCGGCGCAGATTCTCGCGAAGCGCTTCCATCCATTCCTGTACTGGGCGACGATCGTTGCCTCGACCACCTTCGGCACAACCATGGCCGACTTCTGCGATCGATCGCTTGGTATCGGATACACCGGTGGGTCCTCGCTCCTCCTGGCTTTGCTGTTGGGAACTCTAGCGCTCTGGTATTATGCCGAAGGTTCGATCTCGGTCGAGACCGTGTACCGGCCCAGAGTCGAAGCATTTTACTGGGCAGCCATCACGTTCTCGCAGACGCTGGGAACGGCGCTCGGGGACTGGATGGCCGACACCACCGGCCTCGGCTACGAAGGCGGCGCACTCGTGTTTTCGGCGGGGCTGGCTGTTCTCGCGGGCCTCTACTACTGGACGAGGATTTCCAGCGTTGCATTGTTCTGGGCCGCGTTCATCCTGACGCGACCGCTAGGCGCGACCGTCGGCGACTTCCTCGACAAGCCGGTAAATCACGGCGGCCTGGCGCTCAGCCGGCCCATAGCTTCTGCAGTCATTGCGGTGTTCATCGTCGGTTGCATGCTGCTCCTGCCCCAGCGTGCAGGGAGGCATCCCGGGGAACCTCAAGCCACCCGTGCAGGATAGAGCTCGTTTGCTCGGCTGAGCCTGCGAATTGTCGAACCGGACTTTAGCCCAAACTGGGGGTCACGCGAGCGACGCCAGGTTTTTCAGTTGCCCGACAATGTTGCCCCTAAGCCGGGGCTAAGTCGCCTGAGCTACGGTCCCGCATCGTCCGGCAGAATCCTTCCTGGGGAATCTTCACGTGCACACCGCTTGGCGAGGACGCCTATCACCGATGCTGAACAAGGTTCCGGAGGTCACGTCGATCTTCTGGATCATCAAGATCCTCTCAACGACGGTCGGCGAGACAGGCGCCGATTATCTAGCAGTGCATGTCGGCCTCGGGACCAACCTGACCATGGCATGCATGGCATCCCTGCTGCTTACTGTGCTGGTCGTTCAGTTACGTGCGCGCCGCTACGTCCCGTGGATCTACTGGCTAACGGTCGTTCTGGTCAGCATTGTCGGGACCCAGATCACGGACCTATTGACTGACAAACTCGAGATCAGCCTTTACGTCAGCACGGCTGTGTTCGCCTGCGCGCTCGTCGGCATCTTCGCGATCTGGCATGCCGCCGAGCGAACGCTTTCGATCCGCACCATTGTCACGACGCGGCGGGAGCTGTTCTATTGGGCCGCCGTCCTCTTCACTTTCGCGCTGGGCACCGCGGCCGGCGACCTGGCGACGGAAGCGCTCGGCCTCGGTTTTCAGCTCGGCGTCGTCGCTTTCGGCGCATTGATCGCGTTTGTCGCTGTTTTCTACCGGCTCGGCGTCAATCCGGTCCTTACCTTCTGGCTGGCCTATGTTCTCACGCGGCCGCTTGGCGCTTCGCTTGGCGACCTCCTGTCGCAATCACGATCCTACGGCGGGGTCGGGCTCGGGACGATCTACACCAGCCTCGCATTCATGACCGTTATCATTGCGTTGGTCGCCTGGGTGACTTTCGAAGACGAAGGCAGCAAAACGGCCGACCCAGCGCAGTAATCAGTTTCGACAAGAACCCAGGCGCGCATGCGCGGGCTCGCGATAAGGAGAGTGCGCATGAACAAATTGATATCGGCCTTGGCCGTCACCCTGCTGGCAGCCGCCGCGGGTGAGCCCGCGACGTTGACAGGCCTGCACTTCATTCTCTTCCCGGCTGCGCAAGCGGCGAAGTTGGGCGATCTCACGCCCTTCCGTGCCATCGTTGTTGACGTAGCCGCCTTGGTCGATAAAGGCGACCTGGCTGGCGCCAAGGCACGAATCAAGGATCTGGAGGTGCAATGGGACGATGCTGAAGCTGGCCTGAAGCCGCGCGCCTCCGCCGACTGGCACATCGTGGACAAGGCGATTGATCGCGCACTCGATGCTCTGCGCGCGGCTACGCCGGAAGCGGCCAAATGCAAGCAGAGCCTCACCGACTTGCTGTCCGCGATCGATCTGATCGGAAAATCCTGACGCCGGCGATTCCAGGTGGCAAGGCGACCCAAAGTCGCCTTCCATAGCGTTGTTGCGGGCGTTGGGCATCGAGGCCATCTTCCCGGCGCGAACTAACATGCGGCGTGCGACGTCCGTAAATCATCCCCCCAAAAAGGTGCGGCCGATGCTTGGGGGAGCATCGGCCGCGCGCGATCCGGTCGTGGGACGGGGAGGGGTGGGGATAACCGGGTCGCGTTACTCTGAATTCTCTCTCGTTGCTCGCGGCTTGCGCCGCAAAGGAAAAACTTACCTCGCGCTGACCGCCGAGATCGCCGGCTTCTGATCGCCGAGCGACACCCAGACGTTAACGTCGTACTGCGACTGCCGCTTGACGAAGCGATAGCCGGTCTCGGTCCAGAGCACGATCTCCTCGTTCTGGTTGTCGAGGACGAACTCGCCCTTGTCGCTCTTCACCGTCAGCACCGCATGGCCGTCGCCGCGCTTGTCGCGCACCACCGTGATCAGCAGCGCTTCGCGCGGCCAGCCGGCGTCAACCAGCATCTTGCGCTTCTGCAGGACATAGTCCTCGCAGTCGCCATAGCCGTCGGTCGGATACGACCATTTCTCGACCATGCCCCAGTGGTCCATGTCCGTCATCGGGCGAACGTTTTCGTTGACCCATTGATTGACGCGCACGAGATCGCGCCAGGCCGTCTGCGTCATCACGATGTCGCGTGGCGCGTTGGTCGCGCCGCGACAGTCGCTTGCATTCTCGCTGCAGAAGTCGACCCAGCCGATCGGCGCCCGGGTCTCCTGACCGACGGCTGCGTACAGCGTCCGGTCGATCTGCGTCGCCTTGTCGTTAGATGCCCTGTCGCCCGCCGCCTGCGCCGCACCCGCCATCCCGATCAGGACGACGAGCGCAAGGCCTGCGCCCGCCCCATACTTCCGCACCATTGTGGCCCCCCGTTTTTCTTCTTGGGCCACAGTTCGCACAAAGCATTTGCGCCGCCGCTAAGCTGGCGAAGTACATTCAAAGCAAATGAAAGTATTGTTTTCAGATAATTCGACGAATACTTGAATCGAATTCGAATAAAATTTGAACTAGTCTCATTTAATTAAAATGCGAGATATCGCCGCGAAAACCCACGCAAAACGGGTCAAAAGCCCAGGCTTTTTGGGAGGTTAAGCGGAGCCGGTGGTCGGCTGAATTGTGGCGGTTTAGGCCGCTGTCGGCGGGCTCAAGACTGCGCGAATACGTGCAGCAGCGCGGGTCGCGGCCGCGAGGTGCAGACGTCGGGAGGACTGACGTTTACCGGGCGGTGACGCTGTCTTCGACAGTTTCCGCCAGTTGCGGATAGGCGAACTCGATCGCGAACCCCTCCTCGAGGTGCCGGACCACGTGACCCTTCACCGTGCCGAGCATCAGTTGCGAGCCGACTTCGGGCCTGGAGTTGGCGCCCACGGCGGCACCCGACAGCGAGAGGTCGATGATGCGGCAGTTCATGACACGGCCGTCGGCCAGCGTCAGCCGCGCGATCGGGTTGCGCGGCACGATACGGTCGTGGCGGCGGTCTTCCGGTAGGTTGAGGATCTTGCGGTTGGCGAGCCAGGTCAGCTGGGCTGCGAGCTTGTCGCGCTTGCGCGGCGTTGCCGAAACCGTCATCGCAAAGCCGTTGTCGATGATGCGGACGATCTTGCCTTCGACGCGGCCGATGTGATCGAGATAGGCGACGACGCGTTCGCCGACGCCGCCAATGCCTTGCGCGAGCAGCGCCAGTCCGCCCGGCGACATGTTGATCACCTGGCACGGAAACTCGCGACGATCTTGCAGCATGTAGCGGCCGAGCAGGTGGACCTTGACCCGCTGAAAGCGTCGCCGGTCTTCATTCAATGAAGCCGGAGCCGGAGATTTTTGTAGGAGCGCCATTACGACTTGTTCGGCCCAGACATTCAACGACGGCTTGTCGACCTGCACGTGTCATCGCCGCAAGATCGCGCCGATCTTGCGGCCCACGTGTCGGTGATCAGAAAACCATAAGGGCCGCAGGGTTAATTCCCCGTTAGCAATCGCGCGCTGCGCGAACATGGCGCCTGCGGACGCGCAACAAAGCGCGGCGTCAGCGCAGACCCTCGTAGACCATGAAGCCGCGCGCCGTGGAGAGCTTGCGCAGCATGCGCCTACCAATCGATTGCGGCCGGTGGCCGACGTGGCGCCAGGTGGTCAGTTCGAGTTCGCGCACCCCGCCATAATCGGGCACTGCGGGAACCGTCAGCGGCGCGAGGATCCCGGTCACGCAGCCCGGGGTGTGCGGCCGGGTCGCGAATGGCAGCAGCAGCAGTTCCAGGAACATTGGCATGCCGTTGACGACAGCGGTTGCGCCGGCGACCGTGCCGATCTGTTCTTCCACGACAATACCGATGAGGTCCTCGAGCTCCTTGCGGCTCGCGGTCTGCCACAGTGCATCGAAGCGCCGACCTTTGACGTCCGAGCCGAGCAGGGCGCAAAGCCTGGTTCCAGCGACACGGAAGGGAAAGCCGCTTGTGTGCTCATAAGCCAGCACAAAACTGTCGCCGAGGAGATGGCGGATCGGCTCCGGCTCGAAGGCAGATCGGGCAGGAGCAGCTTCCGATCCCCGGACCTCATCCCAATACGCAAAGAACTGCTGACTGGAGGGATGCTTCATTTCGAACCTACGCAAACACGACAAGCCGACGCGCGGCGGGACAGACCTGTGCCGTTCCGAGCCTGTCAGCCCGTCGCGGCATCTCTTGCAGGGGGAGGTTGCAGCGTCCATGCCGAACCGCAGCCGAACCGGCGTTTGGCGCGCTTCACTGAAATTAACGTTAAATTAACGATGCGCTTGGGGCTCGAGGCCGCCGCTCCTAACTTGGCCGCACTCCAGTTTGCCCGGCGGGGAGGGGTGAGAACGCTGACTTCGTCGCCGAGGGATCGCCTTGAAGGAGGGCCGTGCGCCTTCCTTTTTCTCTTTGGGAGCAAGGCTATGCGGGCAGCGACCGATCCTTCCCTTGCACCATCAGCCGCCGCCCCTTATTCGGGGTAGCACTCTCGCGACAGCCGAATCTCGGGGGTGGACAGGCAGAAGGTCACGTGAGTTCTCCCGAAACGACGTCGCACGAGCCGATCTTCACGCTGCCGGGCGCGCTCACCGCGCTGCTCGCTCTGATGTTCGCCATCCACTTCATCCGCATGGCGCTGCCGGAGTCCATCGACGAGCAGGTGCTGCTGGGCTTCGCGTTCATCCCGGCGCGCTATGGCACCAGCCTGTTCGCCCACTCGATCTACGACAGCATTGGTCCAAAGATCTGGACCTTCCTGACTTACGCCCTGCTGCACGCCGACCTCAGCCACATCGGCTTCAACAGCCTGTGGCTATTGCCGTTCGGCAGCGCGCTGGCGCGCCGGTTCGGCGCGTTGCGCTTTTACGCTTTCCTCGCGGTGACGGCGATTGCCGGCGCGGCCGCGCATCTGCTGACACATGACGGCGAACTCGCGCCGATGATCGGCGCATCGGCTGCGGTGTCGGGCGCGATGGCGGCCTCCATGCGCTTTGCCTTCGGTAGCGGCAGCTTCCTGTCGTTCCGCCGCGGCAATGCCGAGGCGGCAGCGCTGGTGCCGGCGCTGCCGTTGTTGCAGGCACTGCGCCACCCGCGCGTGCTGGCGTTTCTTGCGGTGTGGTTCGGCATCAACATCGTGTTCGGTATCGGCTCGATCTCGATCGGCACGCAGTCGACCACTGTCGCCTGGCAGGCCCACATCGGCGGCTTCGTCGCGGGCTTGTTGCTGTTCTCGCTGTTCGATCCAATCCGTCCGACCGACGGCCGCGACTCGGGCGATGAGGCGCTCGAAGCGCAAGACCCCGCCTGACTCCGGCGTGACGATGCGGCGCACATGGTGCAACGCCACAAGCCTTGCCGAGCGCGCCGCGCCGTCCCACATTTGAAACCACATTGACGCTGCGC
The DNA here is from genome assembly GCA_963763485.1 of uncultured Alphaproteobacteria bacterium. Lineage (GTDB taxonomy): Bacteria > Pseudomonadota > Alphaproteobacteria > Rhizobiales > Xanthobacteraceae > CAWCKS01. The sequence goes on from CAVXOW010000009.1 coordinate 409,171, forward strand.
TGTTTATCAGGGCCACAGCTTTACGGGCCGCGTTGAGAAAGAGCATGAAGATCGTGCTCTATCGACCAGAGCATGATCGGAATGCGCGGCCCTCCTGGCCAGGACAGCTTAAGGAGGCGACCATGACCGTGCGTGCCGTTCTCGAGTCCAAGGGCTACAACATCGTCACCGTTGATCCGGCTGCGACCGTGCGCGCGGCGGTGAAGCTTTTGTCGGAGCGCCGCATCGGCGCGGTGATTGTCATGGCCGATGCACGGATTGCCGGCATCCTGTCGGAGCGTGACATCGTCCGCGTGCTTGGCGAGCGTGGCGCTGCGATCCTCGACGAGAAAGTCGAGCAGGTGATGACGCGCAAGGTCATTACCTGCCGTCCCGCCGACACCGTCGCGGCAATCATGGAAACGATGACCGAAGGCAAGTTCCGCCATCTGCCTGTTGTCGACGAAGGCAAGGTGATGGGCCTGATCTCGATCGGCGACGTCGTCAAGCGCCGCGTCATGGAGTACGAACGCGAGCAGGAAGCGCTGCGCGACTACATCAAGACCGCCTGACAGGCAGCGGATATGTCTTGTAATTACTGCGCGGCCTGAACTCTCGTCGGGCCCCGCATCGTTGGCTGCCGGCGGCGCCGGCGCGAGGATGCCGATCGCTTCTTCGATCAATTCGATGGCGCGCTCGGCGGCACGGCGACCGTGCTCGATCGTCTCGGCAGCGCGATGGAAATCGAACAGCGCGACCCGGGCGATGCGCGGCGAGATCAGGATGTCGGGCGGATCGCCCGCAAGCCTCGCGCGCGTGATGCGATCCTGCATGATGTTGAAGGCTTCGACCATCACTGTCGGGATGGCGGGCAGGCCCCCCTGGCCACCGAGGGAACTCTGCTTCATGGCGCGCTCGGTGGAGAAGAAGCGGCGTAATCCCTTGCGCTGCACGATGACGGGCGGGTCCTCGACCTCGAGGATCTCGGGCGGCGTTCCGTACGCGGCAATGGTGCCGCCATGGCCGAAGCTGTCACTGTTCAGGCTGACGGCGATCACGATCTCGGCGCCGAGCGCGCGCGCCGCCGACACCGGCACCGGATTGACCAGGGCGCCGTCGACCAGCCAGCGATCGCCGACCAGCACCGGGGTGAAGATGCCGGGCAGGGCATAGGACGCACGGATCGCGTCGACGAGTCGGCCATGGGTCAGCCAGATCTCGTGGCCGGTTTTGATCTCGGTCGCGACGGCCGCGTACTTGATCGGCAGATCGTCGATGCGGGTCTTGCCGATCGCCTCCTGCAATCGCGCCGCAAGCTTGTTGCCGGCAATCAAGCCGGACCCGTTGAGCTGGATGTCGAGATAGCCGAACACGCTGCGTGCTTGCAGGCTGCGCGCCCAACTCTCGAAACCGTCGAGGCGGCCTGAGACATAAGCGCCGCCGACCGCGGCGCCGATCGATGTGCCGACCACGATGTCGGGGGCGATGCCGCGCGCTTGCAGCGCGCGGATCACCCCGATATGGGCGAAGCCGCGCGCGGCGCCCCCGCCAAGCACCAGTGCGATCAGCGGCCGGCGCTTGGGGCCAAGGCCGACGCCGCCCGGTGGCCTGGTTGTGCCATTGCTGCCGTCGACGATCGTCAAGGCCTGCACTCCGAAAGTTTGCCGCGACCGCCGATTCGGCTGACATCGCTGCAGAAACCGCCTCTTTGGCAGTAAATATGACCGCTCGGCGACGGATGCCAGTTTTGAATTACGAAGCGGCTAACACATTGCGCAAGGCTTGAATTTGCCTGTTTTTCAGTGAACAACCGCCATTGTGACAGTTCCGACACCAACCCGTCGCCAGGCCGCGCAGCGCACACGTTACTGCTTCATCCTGGCACTTGTGACGAGTGCGATCGTGCTTGCCGCGATGCCGGCACGAGCGCAGCTGTTCGGCGACCGTCCGGCGCCGGTGCCACCCGCTAACGTGCCGATCACCGATGCGCCCCCAGGCAGCGCAATCAGTCTCGCGCCGCCGTCGGGACCGGCCGCCGCACCGCTGTCGGCGCCGCTGCCGCCGCCGATTTCCGGCGGCAGCTCGCTTGCGCCGAATTCCACCGCGGCGACACCAACCACGCCGACCACCGGGCAGGCGGTGCTGGCGCTGAGCGCCCGCTACGGCAAGGATGCATCCAGCATCGCCTCGGGTTTGATCTGGCGCGTCTACGGCGACAAGCCGGATGCGACCGGCGTCTTCAAGCAACTGCGCGAAGAGCGATCGGCGACGCCCAACATCGTGCTGCCGGCGGGCAACTATGTCATCCACGTCAGCCTCGGCCTTGCCAGCGCCGTGCGCGCGGTCACGCTGAAGCAGGATACGGTGCGCGAGGTGTTCGATCTGCCGGCAGGCGGATTGCGCATCGAGGGCCGCGTCGGCACCAGCAAGATCCCGCCCGGCCAGGTCACGTTCAACATCTACAAGGGCAGCCAGTTCGAGCCCGTCGAGCGCGCGCCGATCGCGCAGAACGTCGCGGTCGGCGACGTCGCGGTGATTCCGGAAGGCACTTATTATATTGTCTCGAACTATGGCGACGGCAATTCGGTCGTGCGTTCCGACATCCGCGTACAGGCCGGCAAGCTGACCGACGTGATCGTCACCCACCGCGCCGCGCTCATCATGCTGAAGCTGGTCAGCGAGAACGGCGGCGAAGCGCTCGCCAACACGCAATGGTCGGTGCTGACGCCGGGCGGCGACGTGATCAAGGAATCGATCGGCGCGTTCCCGCGCGTCGTGCTGGCGGAAGGCGAGTATCGTGCTGTCGCCAAGAATGAAGGCAAGGTTTACCAGCGCGACTTCAACGTCGTGAACGGCGTCGACGGCGAGGTCGAGGTCGTCGCCAAGTAGACGAACAAGTACGACCACGTGGACCGCTGCGTCTGTCGTCTGTCGGTAACCATCAGCTGTCTTATTTCTGTCATAGAGCGACGCGGCAGCCTGCGGGTTCGCTGCTTTTACGCGCGGTTAAAGTGTCGCGGTCAGCTTCCCCGTGGGCAGTGGGGAGCGAGAAAAATGAGTGCGATGACTGCAACCGTGCAGCCGCGTCGCCGGATGATCGGCGCTGATGTATTCTCCGACCTGGAAGTCCTGCGACGCAAATGGAATGCGGCGCTCAAGCCCGGCCATCGTCTGCCTCCTTACGAAGACATCATGCTGGGCAGCCTCGGGCGGCTCGCCGATCATGTGATGTTGCTCAAGGGCGAGGCGGCTGCAAACCTCACCGTGGTGCGCGCGGGTCAATATGTTCACGACTGGCTTGGCACCGACGATAACGACATTGCAGTCGCGCAGCTGACCGCCGATTGTGCAATCGCATTGAACGACATCGCCGTCGCGGCCGCGGCCTCGTCAAAACCCTCGTCGTCAACGGCTTATCGCGTCCGTGACGGACTGGTCGAGACTTACGACGTGCTCGCGATGCCGCTCGCCAACCGCTGGGGCGCGCCGCTGATGGCGGTCTATGTCCGCGAGCGCGGCAGCCGGTTCGAATTGGTCGATTCGATCTACCGCTCGACCAACGAAGGCATGATCGCGCTGGTCGCGGTACGCGAACCGAATGGAACCGATGTCGTTGACTTCCAGATCCTCGATCTCAACGACGGCGCGGAGCGATTGCTGCGACTACCGGCCGCGCGTTTGCGCTGGCGCAAGATCGGCAGCAGCAGCCATCCGTTCGCGACGGCGGAGACGCTGGCGCGGCTCAAATCGGCATTGAACACCCAGCAGCGCGAGCAATTCGAGATCGACGTGACGGCAGACGGCCAGACGACCTATGTCCGGGTCGGTGTGGCGGCGACCGGCGATCTCGTCTGCGCGACGCTGTCCGACGTCACCGAGATCAAGCGCAGCGAAGCGTCGTTTCGTCTGCTGTTCGAGAGCAACCCGACTCCGATGTGGGTGTTCGACGTCGAGACCCGGCGCTTCCTCAGTGTCAACGACGCCGCGGTTGTCCACTACGGCTATCGCCGCGAACAGTTCCTGGCGATGACTTATTCCGATCTCTGGCCGGAGGCGGAGCGTGCGCAGCATCTCGAAGCGCTGCAGGGTCTCGCCGAAGCCTATCAATCCAGCCAGAGCTGGCACCATGCCAAGGCCAACGGAGAGTTGATCGAGGTCGTGACCTTCGGTCGCCGCGTGACGTTCGCCAATCGTGCCGCTTTCCTGGTGACGGTGATGGACGTGACCGAGCGCAAGCGCGCCGAGGCCCGCATCGCCCACATGGCGCACCACGATGCGCTGACCGATTTGCCGAATCGCACCGTGTTCAGCCAGCGCCTGGCCGATGCCCTGACGCGGGTGCGGCGCGATCGCGAGCGCATCGCGGTGTTGTGGGTCGACCTCGATCACTTCAAAGCGGTCAACGACTCCTTTGGTCATTCCGTCGGGGACCGGCTGTTGAAGGCCGCCGCAGAGCGCTTGCGCGATGCGAGCGGCGAGGGCGCGCTGGTCGCGCGCCTCGGCGGCGACGAATTCGCCGTGCTGCTGGAGGCGGTTGCGACACCGAACGATGCAGGTAGCGCGGCCGAGCGGCTGATCGAAGCCTTGAGCGTTCCCTTCGAGTTCGAGGGGACCGAAATGGCGGTCGGCACCAGCGTCGGCATCGCGCTCTATCCGGGCGACGGCGAAGGCGTTGAGGAGTTGTTGCGCAACGCCGACCTCGCGCTTTACCGCGCCAAGGCCGATGGTCGCGGCACGCACCACTTCTTCGAGCCCGAGATGGACCGGCAGGCGCAGAAACGCCGCGTGCTGGAGCGCGACCTGCGCAAAGGTCTCATGCGCGGCGAGTTCGAGCTTTATTACCAGCCGCTGATCGATCTCGCTTCCGGGCGAGTCACCGCGTTCGAGTCGCTGTTGCGCTGGAATCATCCCGAGCGCGGCATGGTGCCGCCGGTCGAATTCATTTCGGTCACCGAGGAAACCGGCCTGATCGTTCCGCTCGGCGAGTGGGTGCTGCATGCCGCCTGCAGCGAAGCCGCGAACTGGCCCGACGATGTCAAGATCGCGGTCAACCTTTCGCCGCTGCAGTTCCGTAACCGCAATCTGGTTGCCGCGGTCGTCAATGCGCTCGCCCGTTCCGGACTTGCGCCGCAGCGGCTCGAGCTCGAGATCACCGAGTCGGTGTTGCTCGCCGAAACCAATTCCAACATTGCAACGCTGCATCAGCTGCGCGCGCTCGGGGTGCGCATCTCAATGGATGATTTCGGCACCGGCTATTCCAGCCTCGGCTATCTGCGCAGCTTCCCGTTCGACAAGATCAAGATCGATCGGTCGTTTGTCAGCGAGATCGCGCAGGACGAGGATTGCGCGGCCATCATCCGGGCGATTTCGGGCCTCGGGCGCAGCCTGCGCATACGCACGACGGCGGAGGGCGTCGAGACCGAGGCCCAGCTCGGCCGGCTGCGTGACGAGGGCTGCTCCGAGGTGCAGGGCTATTATTTCAGCCCGCCACGTCCGGCCTCTGAGGTCGTGGGCCTGCTGGAAAAATTCGGCGCGGGCGCGAGCGCTGCACAACCGGTAGGGCAACTCACTAGGAAAATCGCGTAACAATATCTTTCAGAATCGGCCGGTCGCGATCTTCGCTCGGGCGGGTGGAGCGGCCGATATGGACGAAGCCCGCCATCTTCTCGTCGGCAGCGAGACCGAGTGCGGTGAGCGCGTCGCGGTCGAATGCCATCCATCCGGTCAGCCAGCTCGCCACATAGCCAAGGCCGTTCGCGGCGGTGACGATGTTCATCGCGCTCGCGCCGGCCGACAGCTCCTGCTCCCATTCCGGGATCTTCACATGCGGCCTGGCGCGGCTGACCACGCCGATCACCAGCGGCGCATGGAGGAAGCGCTTGCGCTCGACCTCGACCTGGTCGGCGGTGGCTTGCGGGTTCCGGCGCATGAAAATCTCGGCAAACAGGTTGCCTGCCTTCTCGCGGGCTGTGCCCTCGAACACGATGAAGCGCCATGGCACCAGCTTGCCGTGATCCGGCACGCGGGCGCCGAGCGTCAGGATGGTCTCGAGCTCGTCCGCGGTCGGACCAGGGCCGGTCATCTCGATCGGCTTCACCGAGCGGCGGGATTTCAGGAGTTGAATTGTATCGGGCATGCGCGATCCGTGATTGGTTCGACACTTGATATTGGACTTGCGTCCTGCTGAACAAGGGCCGGTCGTTTAGAGCTCAACTAAACGGCCGGCTCCAGTTTGCTACTCCGCCGCCTGCGCGATCCGCGCCCGCTTCACGTCGGGCGGCGTTGCTTCCTCGACCAGCGCCGCGATCGCCTGATCGAGCGACACCACCTGCTGGCGGTCGGACCCGAGCCGCCGGATCGAGACCGTGCGGGTCTCGGCTTCCTTCTTGCCGACCACGAGCAGGGCCGGGATTTTCGCCAGCGAGTGCTCGCGGACCTTGTAGTTGATCTTCTCGTTGCGCAGGTCGATGTTGGCGCGCAAGCCCGCACGCCGCACCGCCGAGAGCACCTGCTTCGCGTACTCGTCACCATCAGACGTGATCGTGGTGACGACGGCCTGCACCGGCGCCAGCCAGAGCGGGAAGTGGCCGGCAAAATGCTCGATCAGGATGCCGGTGAAGCGCTCCATCGAACCGCAGATCGCGCGATGCACCATCACCGGCGTTTTCTTCGAGCCGTCGGCGTCGATATAAAACGCGCCAAACCGTTCCGGCAGGTTGAAGTCGACCTGCGTGGTGCCGCACTGCCAGTCGCGGCCGATGGCGTCGCGCAGCACGTATTCGAACTTCGGCCCGTAGAACGCGCCTTCGCCCGGGTTGATCGCGGTCTTGACGCGTCCACCGCCTTGCGCTTCGATACGCTTGAGCACAGCGCCCATGATGCCTTCGGCATGATCCCATGCCGCGTCCGACCCGACCCGCTTGTCCGGGCGCGTCGACAGCTTGACCGTGAGCTCGCCCTCGAACCCGAAGTCCGCATAGGTCGACAGGATCAGCTCGTTGATCCGCAGGCACTCGCTCGCGAGCTGGTCCTCGGTGCAGAACACGTGCGCGTCATCCTGGGTGAAGCCGCGCACGCGCAGCAGCCCGTGCATCGCGCCCGACGGCTCGTAACGATGCACGATCCCGAACTCGGCGAGGCGTATCGGCAGGTCGCGATAGCTCTTCAGGCCGTGCTTGAAGATCTGCACGTGACCCGGGCAGTTCATCGGCTTGATCGCAAACCAGCGCTTGTCCTCGGCCTCGTCGCCGGCCGACTGCGCCGCGAACATGTTCTCGCGATACCAGTCCCAGTGGCCCGAGGTCTCCCACAGCGACTTGTCGAGCATTTGCGGCGCGTTGACCTCGTCGTAGATCGCCGGCCAGCCGCCGGCGCATGTAGCTGACGATCGCCTGGAACAGCGTCCAGCCCTTGGCGTGCCAGAACACGACGCCGGGGCCTTCCTCCTGGAAATGGAAGAGGTCGAGTTCGCGGCCGAGCCGGCGGTGGTCGCGCTTCTCGGCTTCCTCGAGCTGCTTGATGTAGGCGTCGAGGTCCTCTTGCTTGGCGAACGCCGTGCCGTAGATGCGCGTCAGCATCGGATTGTTGGAATCGCCGCGCCAGTAGGCGCCGGCCACCTTCATCAGCTTGAAGGCGTTGCCGACCTTGCCGGTCGAAGTCATGTGCGGGCCGCGGCAGAGATCGAACCAGTCGCCCTGCTTGTAGATCTTGATGGTCTGGTCCTCGGGGATCGCATCGACCAGCTCGACCTTGAACAGCTCGCCCTTGTCGCGAAATACGTTCTTCGCCTCGTCGCGCGACCAGATTTCTTTGGTGAACGGTTTGTCGCGCGCGATGATTTCGCGCATCTTCTTTTCGATCGCGGCGAAATCCTCCGGCGTGAACGGCTCGTTGCGGAAGAAGTCGTAATAGAAGCCGTTCTCGATCACCGGTCCGATGGTAACCTGCGTGCCCGGCCACAGCGACTGCACGGCCTCCGCCAGCACGTGCGCGGCGTCGTGCCGGATCAATTCCAGCGCGCGCGGGTCGTCGCGGTTGATGAATTCGATCCTGGCGTCATGCGCGATCGGCTCGGCGAGGTCGGCGAGTTCGCCGTCGAGCGCCATCGCCACCGTGCGCTTGGCCAGCGACGGTGAGATGCCCTTTGCGATCTCGGTTCCGGTGATGTTTTTGGGGAATTCGCGGCGGGCGCCGTCGGGGAACGTCAGGGCGACCTGAGAGTCGGCTTGAACAGCCATTGCAATCTCCTTCTGCTCACTCCTGCGAACCGACGCAGGTAAGCGGTGAGGCTGTATAGCAAGAGAGATTCGCTGATCGCAACTGCGAATCGGCGCGGCACTGGCCTCGGCTGGACGGCCGCGACGGGCGCACTTATTCTTCGGTCGGGACCGGGAGGTCGAACGTTGCGGGCAGGGCAGGTCGGTCTTGCGGTTTCTTGCGCGCTGCTCGCCTTCGCGTTGATCTTCCTTGCGCCGGCGCAAGCCCAGCCAGCCCTGCAGCGGCAGTGCGCGACTATGGGCGGACCGGGCCAGATCGAGGCCTGCTCGGCGCTGATCGCCACCGGGCGCGGCAACGTCGCCGAGTATTTTTACGCCCGCGGCGCGGCGCTGCTCGACAAGCGGGACTGCGACGGCGCGCTCGCCGATTTCGACTCGGCGGTCCGTTTGAAACCCAACGAAGCCTCCTATCACGGCGGGCGGGGCCTCGTGTTCTACCAGTGCAAGCGCGACTACCGGCAGGCGCTCGATGCGTTCAGCCAGGTCGTGCGCCTGACCCCGAATGACGCCGCCGCCTGGGACATCCGCAGCAATTGCAGGAAGCTGCTCGGCGACCTCGATGGCGCCATCGCCGACGACACCATGGCAATCCGGCTCGACCCGAAGACCGCGATGTATCGCGGCAACCGCGCGATCGCCTATCAGGAGAAGGGCGACCGCGTGAATGCGCTCGCCGACTTCAATTTCGAAGTGCAGGCCTCGCCGACGTCGTCGCCGGCGGTCGCCAACCGTGGCCTGTTCTTTCTCAATATCGGCCAACCCGATCTCGCAATCGCCGATCTCTCGACCGCGATCAGGCTCGATCCCAACGCCTCGAAAGCCTACGCCAATCGTGCCGAGGCGTTCCGCCAGAAGGGCGACCTCGACCGCGCGCTTGAAGACCTCGATCAGGCGATCAGAGTCAATCCGCGCGATCCGTTGAATTTCGGTCGCCGCGCCGACGTCCTGCGCTATCGCGGCGATTTTCGCGAGGCGATCGCCGAGGACGATCGCGCGCTCACCATCGACGCCGACTACATCCCGGCGTTCACCGGCCGCGGCCTGAGCTTTGAGCGGCTGGGTGATATCGGCGAGGCCAAGGCCGAATTCGCCAGGGCGATCGCCTCGAAAAGCTACCTCGCCAATCTCGATTACTCGAAGTCCGCGCTGGAGACCGCGCGCGCACGCCTTGCCGCGCTCGAGTCCGGGGCGCCGCCGCCGCAGATTCCGCCGGCGCCGCGCAAGTCCGAGAAGCAGAACTCGATCCCGACGCCGATTCCGGTGGTCGCACCCGTGCCGCCTGACTTGAAGCAAACGATCGCCAGCCAGGGCCGGCGCATTGCGCTTGTCATCGGCAACTCCGACTATCAAAGCGTCATCAAGCTGGTGAATCCGAAGAAGGACGCCGAACTGGTTGCCGCGTCCTTGCGCAATACCGGGTTTGCGGCCGTGACTGTCTTGACCAATGCGCCGCGTGCAAAGTTGCTGGAGGCGCTGCGCGTCTTCGCAGAGGATGCCAAAGCGGCGGACTGGGCCGTCGTCTACTACGCCGGTCACGGCGTCGAGGTGAACGGCAGCAACTATCTCATCCCGATTGATGCGAAGATCGCGTCGGGCGCCGATCTCGTCAACCAGGGCGTGCCGGTAAGCGAGATCATTGCCGCGGAGGCCGGCGCGAAAAAGCTCAAGCTTGTTGTGCTTGACGCCTGCCGCGACAATCCGTTCTCCGCCGAGCCTGCTTCAGCCAACGCCGTCGCATCGGCGGCTCCCGTGGCCTCGGGCGATGCGGGGCGTTCGCTCGCGCGCACGCTGGCACAGGGCAAGGGGCTCGCGGCAATCAAGGCGGACGCCGGAACGTTGATCGTGTTCGCGGCCAAGGAGGGCCAGACCGCGCTCGATGGCGATGGCGACAACTCGCCGTTTGCAATTGCGGTCGCCCAGCGCGTCGCTACGCCTGGCGTCGAGATCAACAAGCTGTTTCGCCTCGTGCGCGACGACGTCATGGAGGCGACCGCCGGTCGCCAGGAGCCATACACCTATGGCTCGCTGCCGGGCCGCGAGGATTTCTTCTTCGTCGCCGCGAGGTGAGGCGCTCATCCTCTCGCCTCATCCTGAGGCGCGCGTCGTCAGGAGCGTGTCTCGAAGGATGAGACCACCGGCTGCGCCTCATGATTCGAGACGCCTCGCCTTCGGCTCGGCTCCTCACCATGATTGTCAAATTCTCCGCGACAATGATTTTAATTTCCCCACCGGCCGCCCAGCTTTCGCCTTGGATGTGTGCGCAAGCTGAGGTTGCAGCTACGCAAAATATCGCGGGGGCACGATATGGCCGCGGTCGCAAGCTTCGTCGGGCTGTTGTTCCGCGCCGCCTGGCGCATCTTCCGGGTGCTGTGGGTCTGCCGCGTGCCGGCGGTGAGCGCGCTCGGCGGCGGCGCCTTGATGGCGCTGATCCCGCAATCGCTCGATCTGTTCGCCGACACTGGTTTGCCGGTGTGGCGCTGGGGCTGGTTCTTCTTCTCGCTGTTCATCTGGGCGTGGCTGGTGCACGCGATGGGCCGGCGCGCGTTGCAGTTCGATGAGTGGGTGCCGGAGGCGCATCGCCCGGGCGGCCTGAGCGATGCGGACCGCCTCAGGCTGCGCGACGTATTTCGCCTGCCGGCGACGTGGGTGCCGCGGCTGCTCGGGCTGTTTGTGATTGCCGCGGTGGCGCGGGCCATTCTCAACATGCGCGCCGACCTTGCCCAGGCCGGCGGCTTGCCCCAGGCGGCGCGGGCGCTGACGTGGAGCTGGGTCCTCCTGTTCGGCACGGCGCTGGTCGCAATCGCCTATATTGTCGTGGTTCTGCTGTGGCGCGAGCTTCGCGCAAAGATGACGCAGCGCGGCAAGGATCCGCCGCTGCTCAACAAGACGCAGTCGATCTTCACGCTGGCATTGCCCAACAACTGGCCCGAGCTGCGCAAGCTGCTCGGCTTCCGGGTCAATCGCGTGCTGTTTGCATTTGCCCTCTTCATTACCGGCGTCTTCTTTGCCGCGCTGTTCTTCCCGGAATCGATCCCGTGGCTATTCCCGCGCGTCGTGTTCCTGCCCGTGCTGCTGGGCGGCGGCGTGCTGCTGTTCGGCGAGATCGCCTCGCTGTCGCATCGCTATTCGACGCCGCTGCTGCTGATCTTCTTCGTGATCGGCGGCGTGCTCGGCCTGTTCCTCACTCATTATAATGACGTGCGCTGGGTCGCAGCAGTGCCGGCATCGCCAGCCTCGGGACCTGCGCACGAGATCAGCATTGCGGAGGCGGTCGCGCGATGGAAGGCCGCGAACTGCACCGCCGATCCGTGCGAAGTCAGACCAATCGTGGTGGCTGCGGCGGGCGGCGCGAGCCGCGCCGGCTTCTTCACCGCGACCCTGGTCGGCGCGCTGCTCGACGAGGCCGCGCTCGATCCCGAACTCGGCAACGTCCGCAGCCGCATCTTTGCGTTGTCGTCGGTGTCGGGCAGTTCGCTTGGCGCTGCCATGATGCGGGCGGCATGGGCGGATGCGCTTGAAGGCGGCAATATCGACGAGCCACCGTGCCATGACGCCGCGGTGACGGCGTCCTATCGCAGCCGCGCCGCCGAGCCCGAGGACTACAACCGGGCCCGCAAGGGGTCGTGGCGCGACTGTTTCCAGCAATTGCTCGCCGGCGATTTCCTGTCACCGGTGTTCGTCGGCATCGCCTATCGCGACATCTTTCCGATCGGCAACGTCTTCACCGGCGAGGCGTTCGGCCTCGACCGTACCGGCCTGCTCGAGCAGTCGTTCGAGCGCTGGTATCGCGAGGTGACCGGATCATCCGGGGCCTGCGGGAAGGACGACAATACCGGCCTCTGCCGCCGGCTCGGCCACTTGCCGGCTGCTGCGGCGTCCGGCGCGAAAGCAGAGTGGATGCCGCTGCTCTTCGTCAACGGCACCTCGGTCTCATCAGGCCGGCGCATTCTGGTGTCCGACGTGAAGGTTGATTGTCTGCAGGACGGCGCCGGGCCATTCCTCAATCTGGCCTACGACTATCGCGAACTGCGGGAGCCCGCGACCCGCAACGGCCCGCGCGGCTGCGACGTCGATGCCGCAGAGCCTGCGAATGCGGGAATCGATCTGCGTCTGTCGACCACGGCGATGATGAGCGCACGCTTTCCCGTGATTTCGACGCAGGGCGTGATCCGGGGGCTCGACGGCAGCATCGCCGACAGCATCGTCGATGGCGGCTATTTTGAGAACGATGGCCTTGCCACCGCGGCTGACGTCGTGCGCGAGCTGCAGACAAGAGGACTGCATCCGCTCGTCATCCAGACCGTAAGCGAGCCGGATGAAGTGCGCGACACCCAGCGGGCCACCGCCGATCAGCGGCCGCCGTTGCCGAAATCGGGCGCCCGCACGCTGTTCGACGCTTACACCTCGATCGGCCGCGCGCTCTATGCGACCCGCTCGGGCCAGGAAGATGGCCACATGGCCTATCTGCAGCAAACCCTGCAGGGGCCCTTGATCAGCATCGGGGTACACCCGATCGAGCCGGGCACGGGCGCGCTGTGCCGCTCGCCGGTCAAGCAGACGACCACTATGAATGTGGTGTCGATGAGCTGGTGGATTTCGCAGCCGGTCCAGGCCTATCTCGACGCCCAATTGTGCGCGCCGGAAGTCGACCAGATCCTGATTTGCGAGCTGAAGCGAGGGGTCGGCAAGGACGGCCAGCCGACCGGGCCGTCATGCCCGCCGCAGCCGGTCGCGCTGTCGCGCAAGTGATGTCCTCGCCGAACTGTGGCGATCGAGATGGCGCGTGGTGGCCAAATTGTGGCAAATATGTCGCCGGCCGCTATGATGCAGCAACGCTCGCGTGTGCCCAAAATTGCTTGGGCGTGCCGGCACAACTTCGGGTCCATACCCGCCAGGCATTTGGGACAGGCATTTGAGGACCTTTCTTCGCGCGCTACTTGCAGCGCAACTCGTTCTCAGCGGGTGTGCGTCATTGCCGCAAGTCTGCCTGCCGCCGGCACAGTGGGCGATCTCGGCGGAAATGTTCTTTGGCCGCAGCATCGGCGAGCGCGTCGTGAGCGAGTTGGAATTTGCCGCATTCCTCGCCAGCGAAATCACGCCGCGTTTTCCCGATGGTCTGACGGTGCTCGATGCGCGGGGCCAATGGCGCGATGGCGAACGCGGAACGGTCGTCCGCGAGGCGAGCAAGCTGGTTAAGATCGTCTTTGCTGACGACGCACCCAAGCGCGCCGATCTCGACGCGATCGCGGCAAGCTACAAGCTGAAATTCCGCCAGCAGTCCGTGTTGATTACGCTGCAGTCGGCGTGCGCGACGTTCTGAAGCGAATTGCGCGGCCGGCAAGCTCTGGTTGTATTTGGAGTTTTCATGACGAAAATCACCATCATCACAATTGTGCGGAAAAAGACCTTGTCTCGGCCCTGATCACGACAAAGTGCACAACAAAAATTAAGGTCGAGAATGAAGTTGGGGACATTAACAAGTCGCGCGGGAAGCGCGCAGCCGCTTCGTTCAACACGATAGCAGGGCCTTGGCGCGTAAGCGTTGTGTGTGTGTCGCGCGCCGGGCAACTGCTGCAGGGGAAGTGTTATGGGTGGGTGGCTCCGGTCGATGTTTCGGCCCCGGGTGTGTGTTGCCGTTAGTTGTGCGCTGATCGCGCTGTTCTCCTCTCAAGCCGCATTCTCCGAGAAAGTTCCGCGCCCGAGTTCGGGCGCGCCCGTGCCCAACAAGCCGGAGCTCGGAAGTGCTGGCGAACGTCTCAACGCCAACACGATTGCAATCATCTCCGGCAATCTCAACGCGACCTACGTGACGATCGCGTACGATCTGTCCGCCGTCCTCGACAACGGAGATGAGTTTCGCGTTCTCCCAGTCGTCGGCAAGGGCGGCGGACAGAACATCAAGGATGTCCGGTATCTGAAGGGCATCGATCTCGGCATCACGCAGTCGAACCTGCTGAATACCTTCCGCCGCACCAACGAGGCCGGCTATATCGACGACAAGATCGTCTACATCGCGAAGCTGTTCAATGAGGAGATGCACCTCGTGGTGCGCGCCGACAGCGGTATCAACTCGATCGACGACCTCGCCGGCAAGAAGGTCAATTTCAGCGATATCGGCAGCGGTTCGCAGCTGTCCTCGCGCGACATCTTCGACAAGCTCGGCATTAAGGTCGAGGAAGTCAACATGGGCCAGGGCGACGCGATCGAGAAGCTGAAATCGGGAGAGATCGCCGCGACCATTCTGATTGCCGGCAAGCCCACGGCATCCACGGCGAAGCTGCAGGCGAGCGAGGGGTTCCGCATCCTGCCGGTCCCCTATCGCAAGCCGCTGCAGGCGGATTATTTGCCGGCCACGCTGTCGGCCGACGATTATCCGAAGCTCATCGACAAGGCGCACCCGGTCGATACCATCGCCTGCGGCGCGGTGTTGATCGCCTACAACTGGCCCGAAGGTTCGGATCGCTATCGCCGCATCCAGCTGTTCGTCGACAATTTCTTCCCGAAGCTCGCCGAATTTCAGAAGGCGCCGCGTCATCCGAAGTGGAAGGAAACCAACCTCTCGGCGACGCTGCCGGGCTGGCCCCGCTTCAAGGGCGCCGACGAATGGTTGAAGCGACAGCCCCAGGCGCAGCGTGAGGATTTCGATCGCTTCGTTGCGGCCAAACGGCCCGATGCTTCCCCTGAGGTTCGCGAACAGCTGTTCAAGGATTTCATGCAATGGCGCAACGCGCAGGGCAACAGCAACTGAGCTGAGGAAGCGGAGGCTGGGCGAACGGCAAGTCCAAGAAGAACAAATCCAAGAAGAAACGGAATGACGACAGGAGGTTGGTAATGAGTTCTCCAGTCCAGACTGATTTCGACGGCGGTGAGCGAGAATCACTTCGTTGGATGCGCGAGACGGTTGACGATCCGTCGTCCGCGGTGTTCGCAGCGGCGGAACGGCTGAAGCGACAACGCGAACGGGCGCCGCGGCCGCAGGCCGACATCGAAGCGGCAATGAGCCAGCTCGTGCGCGAGAATTGGACCCCCCCGGCACTGGATCCGGTGATCATGGAGCCGCCGCCGAGGCAGGGTTCGCTCCGGCCGAGCTGGGGCATGATCGCGCGCGTGTTCGGTGCGGTCGGATGTGCCGCGGGCGTGGCACTGTTCGTCGCAGGCGGCGCGCCGCTGTCGTCGGTCGACACGTCTGCGAATACCGATCGACAGGTCTCCGGCAACCAAGTCTCCGGCAACCAAGTCTCCGGCAGCTGGCAACCAGGTCTCCGGCACGATGGGCGACGTTCGCCCGATCGCCTTCGCGCCACCGGACCAGGGCCCCTCGCGGGCGACGACCACGCCGACCGAGCAGCGCATCGTCAGCGCGTCTCCGGCGTTCGCGCCGAATGCGGTGATCGGCGCTGCGGTCGCCTCGACGGGGCAGCCGCCACGCGAGTTGCCGCAGGCAGTGACGATGCCGGCATCGCCGCCGGCGGCCGCACCGCTCGAGCCGGCGCCCGCGCTGCGTGCGCTGGAACGCGCGCTTGATCGCGATGAGATCGCGAACCTGCTCAAGCGCGGACAGGAGCTTGCGACGCAAGGTGATCTTGCCGGCGCCAGGTTGCTGCTGCGGCGCGCCGCCGAAGCCGGCGATGCGCAGGCGATGCAGGCGCTTGGCGCGACCTACGACTCGACCGTGCTAACCAGGCTCAAGGTGATCGGCGTCGCGCCAGACGATGCGCGCGCGCGTGCCTGGTACCAACGCGCGGCCGCTGCGGGAGCGCCGGAAGCGGGTCGTCGTCTTGAGCAGCTTGCGGGGCGCTCGCAGTAGAGCATGATGCCTCGCGACAAACGCGAAGCGTTTGCGCGGAGATCATGCTCAATCGAAAAAGTCGCGCCCTCGGGGGAGCGCGGCGTCACGACGCTTCGTCGTTGACGCCGCGCCAGCGCGCGTAGCGCCAGGGCATATACCAGCGCGCCGACGGCGACAGCGTCGCCGGCACATTGTCGATACCCGACGTGCCAAACGGCTGACAGCGTAACAGCCGCGCCAGCGTCATCCAGCCGCCGGCCCACAGGCCGTGCCGCTCAAGTGCTTCATCGGCGTAAGCCGAGCACGTCGGCAGGTGGCGGCAGTGGAACCCGATCCACGGCGACAGCGTGTACCGATAAATCGCGACCAGCCCACGGCCTGCGTTCCGCGGCAAACGCCGCGCGGCATCGGTACAATGCGGGCAGGTCATGGCGAGCTTCATGGGTCTTGTCGCGATGTATAGCGCAGCCCGTCGCAGTTCCAGTCACGGAACCGGCTCGCACCAGCAATCGTGCAACACATCACTGATTTAACGCATGAAACCGCGGTTTCTTGTTGCGCCGCACTAGACGGGCTCGACGATATCGGTAAATATTTCTGAAACGTGGATGACGGCGCAATGACGCCATGTTGAGAGTCCACGTGGGGTTTGAAAGGGCATCAGGGCAGGGAAGGTCGACATTTTGCTGGGCAGAAGCTCGCTGACTTGGATCGGGCCGAAGTGGCGCTGTGCTGCGCTTTCGCTCGCCGTTCTCACGCTCTCGGTTGTTCAGGCCGGGCGACCGGTGCAGGCAAGTTCCTCGCTCGAAGAGCGCAAGCTGCCGATGCATTTCGTCTGGCACGATGCTCCGCCGCTCGATTGCGATGCCAGGTGTCGCGGCTGGGTCTCCGCGGTTGGCATCATCGATTCCGATAGCGTGAAACTGTTCAACGATCTTGCCGCCAGCCACGACATGCAGGGCGTCACAGTGGTTCTGGACTCCGGCGGTGGCTCGGTGCTCGACGCCATCGCGCTCGGCCAGCGCTGGCGCGCGCTGCAGATGTCGACCGCGGTCGGCACCGTCGTCGATATGCCGGCCGGCACCGGCAAGCCGCCGCACACTGCGATCGTGCCGAATGCCTATTGCGAGTCGATGTGCGTGTTCCTGCTGCTTGCGGGCGTGCATCGCTACGTGCCACCAGAAGCGCGGGTCCGCGTGCATCAGATCTGGATGGGCGATCGCGCCGACGACGCCAAGGGCGCAAACTACAGCGCCGAGGACGTCATGATTATCGAGCGCGACGTCGGCCGGCTTGCTCACTACACGTTCGATATGGGCGGCAGCGGCGAGTTGCTTGGCATCGCGCTCAGCGTTCCGCCGTGGGAGTTGCTTCGGCAATTGTCCGGCGATGAACTGCGCCGCACCAATCTCGCGACCACCGATCTGATCGCGGATGTCCTGCCGTGGACGCAACCCCAGCTCCCGGCCGTCGCGCTTTCGAAGACGATTCAGGATCGCGTCGGCGCGGAGACCACCCGCACGGCCGAGATGAAGATCCCGACCGGCGGCGCCTCGCTCAGCGGCGACGCCAAGCAATAGTAGCGACAGGGCCGGTATAGTCTGATCAGGCGGGCGCAGCAGCGCTGCCTTCGCGTCGCTTCGCTTCGATCTTGCCGATCGCGTCGACCACCGCATCGAAGGTCAGCATCGTCGAGGCGTGGCGGGCCTTGTAGTCGCGCACCGGCTCGAGCACGGCGATGTCCGCCCACTTGCCCTCCGGCGGCTTGCCGTTCTCCTTCAGCATCTTGCGAACGGTTTCACGCAACTCGCGGAGTTCCGTTGCATTCGAGCCGACGACATGGCGCGCCATGATCGAGGAGGAGGCCTGTCCCAGTGCGCAGGCCTTCACATCATGGGCGAAGTCGGCGATCACGGGGCCATCCATTTTGAGGTCGACCGTGACCGTCGAACCGCACAGTTTGGAGTGCGCGGTCGCGCTTGAATCCGGATCAGCGAGCCGGCCCAGCCGCGGGATGTTGCCGGCGAGTTCGATGATCCGCTTGTTATAGATGTCGTTGATCATGGCGTGCGCATGCCACCCGTGTGAGCCCGCATTTGGCGCGAGGGAGTTCCTGCACTATATAGGATAGGCGCTTTCGGAAGCCATAATCATCAGACCTCTGCCGGCGCGGAATTTACCAGCAAGTTCAGGCGGTTGACAGCGTCTGAACGAGACCTTTGCGGCGTCCGGCGGACGAAAGAGTCGCTGCGATTGACCGGTGACACCTCCGGCTCCCAAGCGGGCCGGTCGAACGGAGAAGTCGTTAATGGACGCAGTGATTAAGCCCCTGAGGGGCGCATCGTCATCCGAGAAGCCACCCGAGAAGAACGCCGGTTCTCCCGACGATCCTCACGATCCGGGCGCGCCGCGTCCGTCGCGGGCGGAAGCTGAAGCAGCGGTCAAGACGCTGCTCGCCTATATCGGCGAGAATTCCGCGCGCGAAGGTCTCGTCGATACGCCGCGCCGCTTTGTCGAGGCCTGGGATGAGTTGTTCCAGGGCTACCATCAGTCTCCGGCCGACGTGCTGAACCGCACCTTTGGCGAGACCGCGGGCTATGACGACTTCGTGCTGGTGCGCGATATCCCCTTCACGTCACATTGCGAGCACCACGTGATGCCGTTCTACGGTGTCGCCCACGTCGCCTATCTGCCGGTCGGTCGCGTTGTCGGATTGTCGAAGCTTGCGCGGCTGGTCGACATCTTCGCTCGCCGGCTGCAGACCCAGGAGCATCTCACGGCCCAGATCGCCGATGCGATCGAGGAGGTGCTGCAGCCCCGTGGCGTTGCCGTGCTGGTCGAGGCCGAACATACCTGCATGTCGGTGCGCGGCATCGGCAAGGACGGTGCGTTCACGCTGACCACGCGTTTCACGGGCGTGTTCCACGAGCACAAGCACGAGCAGGAGCGTTTCCTGTCCATGGTGCGCGGGTCACGCCGGTAGGCATCGGCGTCGCGTGCGCGATTCCTGAGCCTGATGAGTTGAGTGCGAGTCGTATTGCTTTCTTCCGCTCGTCCCCGCGGACGCGGGGACCCAGTTTTTGCCAAGCAGACAGAGGCTCGTCTTCGCGGCCCTGGATTCTATGGCGAAGCAATTGCTTCGCCAGACTTTCGCGGGAATGAGCGGAACTAAATCATCATGCTCTAGTCGCACGAGGTTTTCCGTGTCCGGTCCATCTCAACCCACTGCTTCAACGGACGTCGAAGAGAATCTGACGCTGCAGCCGAAATTCGATTCGGCGGGGCTGGTGACGTGCGTCACCACCGATGCGGCGACGGGCACATTGCTGATGGTCGCGCACATGAACCGGGAAGCGCTGTCACGCACCATCGCGACCGGCGACGTCTGGTATTTCAGCCGCTCGCGCAACGCGCTGTGGCGCAAAGGCGAGACCTCGGGTCAGGTCCAGCGCGTGGTCGAGATGCGGGTCGACTGTGACCAGGACGCAGTCTGGCTGCGGGTCGAGCAGCAGGGCGCTGCCTGCCACACCGGGCGGTACAGCTGCTTCTATCGCCGGATCGTTCCGGGCAAGGACGGCGCGCTTGAACTGGTCGACGGCGAGAAGCTGTTCGACCCCGCCAAGGTCTATGGCGCAAAGCCCTGATACCTGAGCGGCACATCTTAAGAGTGCGTTAACCATAATTGCGGCAGGTTGCCCATGCGGGAACAGGATTTCCCGCAATCGACTGCTCGCGCCGCGGTTGAGCGCGGCGCTTTTTTGGTCCCGCGATGTCCGTCGACCCAACGTCTGTGACTGCGGTTCCAGGGCTCGATCCCACGCGAGCCCGGATCGCCGGTGCGATCAAGCAGGCGTCGGACACGACCGGCGCCAGCTTCGAATATCTCGTGGCCGCAGCGAAGATCGAGTCCAACCTGCAGCCGACCGCGAGCGCCTCGACCTCGTCGGCGCGCGGCCTCTATCAGTTCATCGAGCAGACCTGGCTCGGCACGGTGAAGCAGGCCGGTGCATCGTTCGGTTACGGTCAGTATGCCGACGCCATCACCCAGCAGCCGTCGGGCACCTACACCGTCAGCGACCCCGCGCTCCACCAGCAGATCCTGAAGCTGCGCGATGATCCGGCGGCGAACGCGGCGATGGCCGGGGTGCTGACGCAGTCAAACAGCTTCCGGCTGGTCGGCGCCATCGGCCGGCGGCCGACCGATAGCGAGCTTTACATCGCGCACTTCCTCGGCGTTGGCGGCGCCGCAAAACTCATCAGCAGCAATGAGAGCAATCCGCAGGTCAACGCCGCGCAAATGTTCCCGCAGGCGGCGGCCGCCAACCGGTCGATTTTCTACGACAAGAGCGGCGACGCCCGCAGCGTCGGCGGTGTCTATGCCGAGCTGACGCGGCGCTACCAGGCTGCCGCGAGTTCGAAGACAGCGCAGACTGCAATCGCGTTCGCCGGCGGCACTCCGGCGGCGCCCGCTCCGACTATGACGGTTGCGAGCACCTCGCCGGACCAGGGCTTCGCAGCATTCCCGCAGCCGTCCGCTTCACAGCTGTTCAATGCGTCGTCGACCGCAGTGACGTCGCCCCAGCAAATCGCGCCGCCTCAGCAAGTCGCTGCCGTCAGCAATGACCGGCCGATGTTCCGCTCGCTGTTCCAGGTGGGTGATCGCGCCGAGCCGATCTCGCCGACCGTGCGTGAGCTCTGGGCCACTGGCCGGGGTCAGGTGCAAGGCCAGCTTCAGGCATCCAACCCGGTCAATCTCGCGCCCGATATCAAGCTGAAGACGCCAACCCCGCTCGACCTGTTCAGCGACCCCGATGGCACCTTCGCCAGCTGACCGGCCGCCGCCGCCTTAATCAAACGTCAACAATTCCAAATATTTATGGTGAACGCTTTGTTAAGTGTCATCTGCTAGGCTGCTTTGTGTCGAAAAGTTGCGTCTAGTTGGATGCCCATGATTGTCAGGCATTTCTTGAGTTGGGTTCGTACCGCCTCGGCGGGCGAACGTGCCGAAGCGACCCGCGCGTTGGCGCGGGCCCTGCTGATTTCCGATCTCTCCGATGATGATCGCGGCGCCGCCGAGGGGGCGCTGCTGATGATGCTGGACGACGGTTCGCCGCTGGTTCGCCAGGCGATGGCCGAGGTGTTCGCCAGCAGTGCCGATGCGCCGCCGGAAATCGTGCGCGCTCTGGCCGGCGACCAATTCGCGGTCGCTGCTCCCTTGCTCGAGCAGTCGCCCATGCTGATGGACGCTGACCTGGTCGACATTGTCGCGACCGGCCAGTCCGACGTGCAGTGCGCGATCGCGCGGCGACCAGGACTTGCCGCTCCCGTAAGTGCCGCGATCGCCGAGGTCGGCGCCGCGGCCGCCTGCCTCGAACTGATCGAGAACCCCGACGCCGAGATCGTGGCCATGTCGCTCGACCGCATCGTCGAGCGTTTCGGTCATGTCGCCGTGATCCGCGAAGCGTTGCTCGCCAGCGACACGCTGCCGGCCTCGACGCGGCTCGCGCTGGTCGCGAAGCTTTCATCGGTGCTGGTCGGCTTCGTCGCGGGCCGGCGCTGGCTCAGCGAAGAGCGTGCCGCGCAGGTTGCCGACGAAGCCTGCGAACGCTCGACGATCAATATCGCCGCGACCAGCGAGGGCAGGGATCTCTCCCATCTCGTTGCGCACCTGCGTGCGAGCGGTGAATTGACGCCAGGCTTGCTGTTGCGTTCGCTGTTGTCCGGGCGCGTTGAGCTGCTTCATGCCGCGCTCGTTGAACTGACCGGTCTACCCGAGAAACGAATTGCTGGCATCCTCACGCAACGCGCCGGCAGCGGGCTGAACGCGCTGCTGACCCGAGCCGGCTTCCCGGCCTCGATGCTCGCCGCGTTCCGCGCAGCACTCAATGCGGTCCACGAGGTCGGCTTCGTCGGCACCTATGATGGCATGGCGCGGTTGCGCAGCCGCATGGTTGAGCGTGTGCTGACGTCATGTGCGCACGACGAAGCGGCATCCGAAGCGCTGCTGACGCTGCTGCGGCGTTATGCGACGGAATCGGCGCGTGAAGAAGCTCGTCGCTATTGCGACGAGCTGGTTGCCGAAGACCAGATCTCGACCATCGACGTCAGACCGATCGCAGCCTAGAAGTAGCAGTATCTAAATACCTATAGCCCGCGAAATCGCGGGGATAATGCTGCAGATACAAGAGCTAAGCGGGAGTCGGTAGGCGCGGCTATTCGGTAGGCGCGATGCTTGGCGCGAGAATCACCTCGAGATGCTCGGGCCGATCGCGGTTGACCGCGGTCAGGTAGGCATCGGCGACCCCGCGCAGCCGCTTGGACAGTTCTTCGGCCGTGCTCATCACACCCATCTTGTTGTGTTCGCGGACGATGGCGTGGATCGCGTTGACGTGGTGACCGATCAGATCGGCGGGCACGCTCTCGATGTTAGGCGAATGTTCCATGATGCGGCACAGGCTGTCAGCGGCCGCGGCGGCGATCGGGTAGCCGAAGGTCGCGGCATCGCCCTTGATGTCGTGAGCGGCGCGAAACAGTTCGCCCTTGGTCGCCGTATTGAAGCCCTGCTTGCGCACTGCCTCGAAGGCAGCGGCCAGTCGTTCGCATTCCTTCTGCATCCAGTCTCCGAACTGATCGGAGAGACCGCTCAAGGCCTGCTCGGCGCGCGACACCGGATCGTCGCGATCGTTCTCGGGGACCCGCTTCACCGCCGTGCGCAGCGGGTTCGGCTGAGTGATGATCTGATGGTCGTCGAAGGTATCGACCTGGAGCTTTTGCTGGGTTTTCTTGGGGGGCATTGCTGTGTTTGCCGGGCTCAGGTCAGCGAGCGCGCCTTGTCGAGCAGGGCCGGCTGCTGGATGACTTCGGCCTTGCCGTTGTTGCGGCGCTCCGGTCCGATATACGCGTTCGACAAGTTGCGGCGGCGGTCGGGGCCGAAATAGGTCTTGGTGCGGATGAACGGCCGCGGGCTGACCACGACATTGAGAATGCGCTGGTAAAGCGCCTTCGCCGAGATCGGCTTGGCGAGGAATTCGGTGACGCCGGCGTCGCGCGCGGTCATGACGCGGCGCTTGTCGCAATGGCCGGTCAGGAGAATGATCGGGACATAGGGGTTGCCGCTGCCGTTCGGCTGCCGGATCATCTGCGTCAATTCGATGCCGTCGAAGATCGGCATCGCCCAGTCGCAGATCACGATGTCAGGCACGTAGTGGATGAACATTTCGAGCGCGGTCGCGCCGTCCTCGGCTTCGTTGACTTCGCGCGCGCCGAACGAATGCAGCAGCGTGCGCAGGATGCGCCGCATATGCGCATTGTCGTCGCAAATCAGGAATCGCAACTTGTTGAAGTCGATGCCAAACATCGTCAGCCGCCAGCGGCGCTCGCTTTAAACGCTCCGTTAACTATGCCGCCGGCACGTTAACAAAGCGTTGCCGAGTGCAGATCGGGCCCTGGCTCAGGCCCCGAACTGCTCGCGCAGGATCCGCTCTTCGAGGCTGTGGCCGGGGTCGAACAGCATTTTGATCGCGATCGATTTGTCCGAAACCACCTCGATCCTCCGGACGTCACGTACCTCGTAATGATCGGCAACGGCCGCGACCGGGCGCTTCTCGCTCTCCAGCACTTCGATGACGACGCGGGCGCCGTCCGGGAGCAGGGCGCCGCGCCAGCGCCGCGGCCGGAACGGGCTGATCGGCGTCAACGCCAGCAGCGCCGCGTTGATCGGCAGGATCGGACCTCCGACCGAGAGATTGTAGGCGCTCGACCCGGCTGGCGTCGCAACCATGACGCCGTCGGCGACAAGTTCCGCGACGCGCTCGAGATCATCGACCAGGATACGCAGCCGCGCGGCCTGGTGGGTCTGGCGATAGACGTACACTTCATTGATGGCGTGGTGCAGGTGGTGGCCGCCATGGGTGCCAGTGGTGCGCATCAGCAGCGGGTGGATCACCGTGACCCGGGCCGCATCGAGCCGTTGTTTCAGGTTGCCCGGGTTATATTCATTCATCAGGAAACCGACGGTGCCGCGGTGCATGCCGTAGATCGGTTTGCCCGCGCGCATGTAGTGGTGCAGTGTCTGCAGCATCAGGCCGTCGCCGCCGAGCGCGACGATGGCGTCGGCATCATTAGCCGGATGGTTGCCGTAAGCCGTCGTCAGCGCCACCAGCGCTGCCTGAGCCTCGGCACCGGGACTCGCTACGAAGGCAAGCCGCTCAAATCCGTTCTTTGCCATCACAGGCCTTCAAGGCTCGGGGACGAAAGGCATGGGGACGAAAGACTTGGGGGACGAAAGACTGGGGACGAAACATCCGAAGATGTAGCGGGTTGGAGCAACTCTTTGAAGTGAAAGAGAAATGCCATGGACCGCGCCGTGTTCGTCTATACGACCTTTCCCGGCCTTGTCGAGGCGGAAGAGGCGGCAAAGGTTATCGTCGGGCAAAGGCTGGCCGTCTGCGCCAACATCCTGCCCGGGATGGTCTCGCATGACCGGTGGCAGGGCAAAGTCGAGCGTGGCGAAGAGGTGGTGGCGCTGTTCAAGACCCGTGCCTCGCACATCGAACCCGTGCGCGCCGCCACACGCCTAGTGACGGCGATCTCGGTGATCCCGATCGAGAGCGTCAACCGCGACTATCTCAACTGGCTGATGGACGAAACAAGACCGGCGCCAACCTGAGGTCGGCGCCGGCTGGTCAACTCGGGGCTGGGCCCAGAAGTTTAGTAGACCGGATGGCCACCCTTCGCGGTGATGTCGAGCGCTTCCGCGAGTGAGTGGTATTCGGGGCAGGTCGTTCCGCAAATCGAGGCGATCTTTTGCAGGTGCTGTTCGGCCTGCTCACGACGGCCCTGCTCAAGCGCCCAGAGGCCGTAATACTGCCACGTACGGACGTGGTTGGGGTCGGACTTGAGCGCCGCCTCGTACCACAGCTTCGACTGATCGTAGTCGCCGAGCTTGCGGTAGGAGTAGCCGATCAGGTTGGCGACATCCGGCTGATCGTCGTGCTTCAATGAACGAAGCTGATCGATCGCGTTGCGATAATCGTTCTTCTCGTAGATCGTCGCGTAAGCGGTCCGGTAGCCCTTGATGAACTCCATCTCGGACTTCTTGTCCTTCTTCTTTTTGGTCATCGCGCCGCCGTTGTCGGACGATGACCCCGAGGACGACGGGGGCGGATCGGCGCCGCCGCCGGCTGCGATCGCCGGGATCGTCGGCGGGACGCCCATTGCGATCACAAAACCCGCAAGCGTCAGTAGCTGGATCGTGGACTTTCTCATGATGGTCTCCTGGTGGTCGAGAATCTCGAAGGCCCGTTAAATCGAAACACCGCCGTCACACGAACATTCCGCATGGTAGCGAAACCGGCGCGCCGGTGTACAGGGCCGCAGCCGCGGAAATATGACGCGGTTGTGTCTTGAATTATTCCCATTCGCTGGTTCGCGCGGCGGCAAATCGTTCCCGCCGGCCGCAACTATTTTTCAGCTGCGGTCGGCCAACATGACCGCGAATTCACTCAGATGAACGCCACCTCAATCCGCACTTCAGGGTGGGTTCACTGCGCCCGGCGCATGGTGTGCACATGACGAACGGGAAGGGCATTCCCGCTCCGTCGGCCTGGAACAGGAGGACACCATGTTGAAGCAGATTTCCGCGGCATTGCTCGCCGCTTCGCTGTTGACCGCGCCGGCACTGGCGGCCGAGGGCAAGTCCACCACGATCACGCCCACGACCACGACCACCAGTTCAGCGACCGTGAAGGCGTCGGACAACGCCGCCGCCAAATCATCGACCAAGTCGGTGAGCGCGAAACCGGCGGACGCGATGAACGCCAAGGCGCAAGCGACCACCAATCCGCCGGCCGCTGCGATGCCCGCGGCTAAGCCTGCCGTGAAGAAGGTCAGGCACAGCATGCATCATCGTCGCCATCACAATACCACCGTCGGCTCGAAGGCCGCGAAGACGCAGAAGGTCGCGAGCGTCAAGCACATCCAGTCGTCGAAGGCGGCGATCAAGGCTCAGCCGGCGAAGTCCTGATCGACGGCGTCGCTGTTTCTCTGCGGTAACGGCCTTCACCCCCGTCGCTGCCGATTCTCGCAGAGACAACGCCCGGTTCGCGTCGACACCTACGGTCGGCGCGGACCGGAGTTTTTTGTTTTTTTGCGTTCTCGAGATCGAGCGCGAGCAGGTTTGCGCGCGCCCCCCGACCTGATGGGCCGACGCAGTTGCGCGCCGCCGATGCACTGTGTGATGGCTCGCCTGACAACTCTGCGAAGCCGCGGCCGAAGCGCGTTTTGAGTGTGAGTTGAGTCACATCGCGAAACCGATCGTCCGTGCAAGTCTCCATCCAGTGCGCGCCTCGTCCGGGGATCGATTGATCGATCGAGGATAAGGCTGCGAGCCGCGCATCGGAGAGAAAGATGACTGCCGTCGATGAACCCAAATCCGAACTCAGCCTCGGCCGCAAGGTGATGCTGACATCAGCGCTGTTTTTCGCTGGCCTCGGCGGCTTCCTGCTCGCCGGCTATGTCGTGATTGCGCTGCTAAGCTTTTGAAGCAAACGCCGGGAATGCTTCGTACCCCGACAGCATCTCGCGCGGCGTCTCATCAGCCGGCCGATCGCGCGGGGCTGCATCAGGGTTGGCCGTCGGCCAGAAGCCGGGCGAGGTGTGGGTTTCCTTCTTCAGGCCGTTGGTGATCAAGCGTCCCTGCATCAGCTCGCCAAGATAGAGGCCGTTTTCCGAAAAGATGTTCTCCTTGCGGAATTCCCCGACGTGGCGTCCGTCCGCCGTGAACAGACCGCCGGAGTCGATCCAGCCAAAGTATTTTCCGTCCCAGGTGCACACCAGATCCATCATTCGTTCCGTTTCTTGGTTGTTGTCGCCGCTAATTGCCGTCGTGCCAGCGATCCTCGCGAGGCGAGGGCGATCAGGAGTTGATCTCGATCAAAACTGGTCCATGTAGGGGTCGTTGTAGCCGAGCCGCTTCTTGACGCACGGGCGCAGCACCTCGGCCTGGTGCGTGGTCGGCTCCTCGTCTGCCTTCAGACCGATCCGCTTCCAGCAATAGTGGCGCGCCGATTGCTCGCGTTGGGTGCCGAGCTTGTCGTACGCGTCCGCAGCAGACGTCACGCCGAGCGTGAGCACGCCAGCAAGCAGAGCAAGGTATGGCATTCGACGCATCGGCTCTTCCCGTTTGCCGACCTCGCCAGCATTATCGCAGAGGCCAGGTCGTTCGTAAAACGACTCTCAACTGGACGGCATCGTCTTCGCGATCTTTCCAATGATAGGTAAACACATTCTTCAAAGGCTGCTTCGCGCTGTGCGAATGCGTGCTGATCTGCGCTGCAGAAGCGATTGGCGTTTAGAGATTCAATCCGAGAAATCCACCTCGCCAAGCTCCATCGCGCAAGCATCGTGCGTGTCGGTTGGTGCGGCTGCAGCCGCGGTTCGGGTTTTGAACGTCGGCTTAACGGCACCATAACCAGAGTAACGGAGGTCGGTTTAGGTACTTCTACGCATGACGGCCCCGCCGCAAACGGGCAAAAAAGAAGCCATGAAATGCGTGAAGCGCGTCGTGAAGATCGGATTTCGTCTGTACGTTGCACAAGCCGCAGCGGGTTTGCTTTGCGGTTTCGTTTGGGCGCTCTGGCATGTTTATGCGGGCTGATCGAGATGTCTGGGGTGGGGATCAGCTCCCAACTCAAATGGACGCCGGACTTTATGTAGGTCGCGACCGCGCCTTGCTCGCGGTACCGGCTTGGCGCGGAACGTACCCGCGGCGTCAATCGAAGCGCTCAGCGCGGACCTAACGCGACCATCTAGTCGGCCCGTCCCGTCTTTCAATCAGAGAACCGGAGTGAGGCATCAAATGGTCACAGCCGGTCCGTAATCTCCTGATCGCGGGATCGATGTATCGCCGGCACTGGAGCGCATCACGTAGTGGCTCAAGCAAGCCCATCGCTGAAAACATGCGACTTTCTCCTGCGGACGGCAATCACTCAGAGCCTAACACCACGTTCAAAATCGGAATCACGTTGGACTTGTACAGCCGCGTGATGCCGGCGACGCAAGAAAGACACAGCCGAACGCGTTGACGAGGCTTTGCGGGCTGCCGTAAACAGGCGTGCAAAGGCATTGGGTACAATCCGGCAGCAAACGGCAATTTCACTGGACTTTGTTACCGAGAATTCGGAAATGTTTTTATACGGTTAGCCGGCTTAGCTCAGCGGTAGAGCAGCGGTTTTGTAAACCGAAGGTCGGGAGTTCAATCCTCTCAGCCGGCACCACCAGTTTAGCCGACAAGGCAGCCCAACTGGGGCCGCCAATCAAACTTGCCGGCCGACCGCGCGTTTCGAGCCAATAAGGCTCCCCGGGGAGCGTCATGCAATCAAACGATCAATATTGATCGTTTGGGCCGTGCAGAAGAAGTAATGTCTGCGAACCCGATGGCTTGCGCTTAGCCGACAACTCATTCCAGCGAGCGGCTTACTCGACGATCTTCCCCACTGGCAGCCAGAAATATAAGAGCACGAAATTCTTTCACCAGCGTAGCTCTCGTTCGCCAGACTGACCGTGACAAGCGCCAACGTGCCAAAGCCCAATAAACAGATTTTCCTCATTGGGGGCCTCCCTGAACGCGCAGCGCGCATTCTGTGGGTGGCGTCTGTGAATAGAGGTTGAACACGGCGTTCATGAAGGCGCGCTACGAGAAGTGAAGGCCGCGAACTGAGGCGGCCTTACTTTGTTTTCTTGGCGCTTATGTGGATTAGAAACAGGGCTTTCCGGCGCGTGTCAGTGACTTCTAACCCACGTCATCGAGTTCGGGAGAGGTCTTGGACGATTTCCGCTAACCGCCGCCCTCACGTCGCCGGCCAATTTGCGTAGCCATACTTGACCAGGTTGACCATGTGATCGCCACCTGAAAAGACGGTGTCATCGTCGAGTGTGACGAACCAAAAGTCTTCTTCTTCCTCGCCACGCTCAATGCCGACAACTCTGGGCTGATCCTCGACCCATCCAAACAGCGGGCCGCCGCTCCAGCCGTGATCAGCGAACGGTGGCTCGAAGTCGAGCACTGCACCGTCACCGTCGATGTCGGCGTCTTCCGGAGAAATTGCAGCTTGTAGCACCGCGCGCTCGGCATTCATGTAGGAGCCGGGATAGCCCACACTGTGCCACACGCCGTCTTCGTAGAAATCATCATCTGACGACGAATACGAACCCATCCAGCCAGCTCGATTTCCGAGCGCGGTGTAGAGATCGCAGATGATGTAATCATGCTCGTCGTCGGCAGACTTGACGCCGCGGAATTGGCGCACAAAGGAGTCACCGAATGGTCCAGAGCCATCCTGGTATGCCGGCACGAAGCGCATCCACCAACCGTCGACATCCCATGGCGCGATGTGACTTGCGGTCAGCATCAGGTTCGGGCCGACCAGAGTGCCGGTGCCGGACTCGGTCCAGTTGCTGAAGTCGTTTCCAGCGCCGACGAACACACGCCCGATTGTGCACCATGGCCAACCGATGAGAGGGATCTCCTGGTAATCCAGATGGAGAGGACCAAACGCGGGCGGGAGTCCAAGTCTGGCCGCTGAAACGCGCGAACGGCGAGGAATCGCGGCAGGCGCGTGCACCAGATCAAGCCAGGGCGGACGGTGGGCATCGGGCAACCGCGTCGCGATGTTGCGAATTTCTTCCGCTGTCAAAAACCCCTGGGCCTGCCCGCGACGCCGATCAACGATCCGGCCCTTCTGAGGGACAATGCTTGCGGCATAGAGATGAGCGCCGTGCTCGCCGCCCACCGGCTCGAACCGCACGGACGCAGACGGTGAACCTTCGGCAACCTCAAACAATATGCGATCATCGCTTTTTGGCCATGTCGGCATTTCTTCGGTCGCGCGGACGGTCGGAAACCTGGCAAGCTGGTCGGGAGTCATCACCGTTGGTGCGGCGGTGCCCGCGGCGATCCGCCTCTTTCGCTTGCTGTTCCGGGAAGCAGCGGCAATCAGACTCTTGTCCATGGCGGTTCCTCTTTGTTTGCGAATGAATTTCGAGAAGGCGACGCATGGTCGCGCGACGCAATGCTGCGATAACCCAAGTCCCATGCAGCGACTGTGAAAGGCGTCACATCCAGTGCGGAGATTGTTATGAGCAAGTGTCGGAGCGTGCGAGTAGGGCGCATCGAGCCCTTGCCCTTAACCTGACCGAGCCGCGGTCGTCGAATTCGTCGGCTGCGGCCTATTAGACTATCAACCGAACTTGCTGCTCGCTCGGCTGCATATCGTTGAGTTCTGCGTCGCGATTGCGGAATTCTCAGCGGCCGGCCAGCTTCCGAAGCTGACGATATCATCCGCTTGCTGTCGGCTATTCTGCGTGGTTCGCTCAGCCGGCACCATTCGTCATCGCATATTTGCATCTGTCCTTCCCGTGCCCGCCGCTTGCGCGTCACCGCAGCGGGCCTAAACTTTGATCGTGAACGGGGAGGGTGCCTTGGTCAGCAGAATTGTATCGGGACTGGCGATGATCGCCGCGGTCATCGCCCCGCAGGCCGCATCGGCCTGCGCCGGCGGCTTCTTCTCCTTCACCAACACGCTGTGCCCGGCGCAGATGCAGCTTCGCCTGTGCCTCGGCGACCGTGGCAACAGCCTGCTGTTCGCGCTGCGCAAGGGTAAATCGATCTACTTCCAGACCGCGCCGAACTCGTCGTTCTCGTGGAGCTGCAATGGCGAGCCGGCCGCCGTGTGTCCCTCGGCCTACTGCGTCAACGGACCGTGACGGCCGGCTTAAGTTCCGCGCGTCACATTCCTTAATGCATTGCCACGTCGCGCCGCTGCGTTTTGAGCGAGCGCTGCACGCTGCCGTTAAACTTACCGGCACATTTGCCACGGGCCTTAACCCTTGGTCCCGCGGGTTGAATTAAGTTGATCTTAACATCGGACCAAATTCATGCGGATTGCGATCGCGGTTGCATTGCTATTGGCTTCTTGCGTCGCGGCTCTTGCCAGCGACGCCGAGCCCGTGATCGTCATTCCCGCGCGGCCCGGTGTGCCCGTCATCGTCAACGGCCGCGAGGTGTCCTACGCCGTGCTCGAGGGCGATTGGGGCCTTGCCAAGGGCGTGCACATTCAGCCGACGATCTTTCCGAGCAACTGGCGGCCGATCGAGAAGCCGCCGGTCGGACATTATTATCCGCACACCGGGCAGATGCCGGGCGTCGGCCGCCTCGAGATCGAAACGCCACCGCAGCAGTTGCCGGAAGCCGAGAGCTATTATCGTTCTTGGTCCGCGGAGTCGCAGCCGACACCCGCGTCACCACCGAACGTCGCCGTGCCATTTGAACCGCCGCCGGTCATCCTCGCGCCGCGCGAATGGAATGACGGCCGTCCGCATCCACAGTTTCGTCCCGGCGGCCGTACGCCGTGACAAAGTCGAACAAGAAAAATCAGGCGTCGAAACAATAACGAACAAGTTGCGTAACAGGAGACAGTAATGCGTCAGACGATCGTGGGATTGGCCGTGGCGTTGGCCGCGGCGGTCAGCGCCGCTCCGGCTTCAGCGTGCGGATATGCAGGTTGCAGCTCGCCGAGCTGGAACTACAACTATTCTGGATTCTACGGCAACTACTCGACGCCGGTCGCGCCTTGCGCGACCGGGTGCGGCGGTTATTATGGAGCCGCGTGGGGCTACGACCACTACGGTCGTCTGCCGTATCCGGCGCAGCCCTATGCAACGCTGCCGCAGTACTACTGGGTCAACCAGGGCCCGACCTACACTGGTCCTGGCCTGTTCGCGCCGGCGCCGACCTACCAGGAGCGCGCGGTGAGCGGCTGGTCTGGCTACGGCCCGACCGCCTACGGCACCACGAACTATTCCTATAGCGGCGGCCCGTATGGCAACGCGACTACGCACTACTACGATGGCATGCCGGCGGCCGGCTATTCCTATCGGAGCTACTCGCACCTGCCGCCGACTTATCACTACGCGCGGCCTTACCGCCGCGCGCTCGCGCCGCGCTACGTCGCCCCGTATGCCCGGCCGCGGATGAGCATTCGCTACGGCATGCCTCACATGATGGGGCGACCCGGCTATGCGCCGCGCATGGGCTATGTGCCGATGCCGCAGCGCCGGATGCATCGGCCGATGTACAACTAAGCGGTCTGATTGTCAGAGCTGGTCAAGCGAAAGGCCGCGCCAGCAGCGCGGCCCTTTTGTTTTGCTCAAGCGAGCAGCCCCAGCTTCCGCGCACCGATGTAGAGTGCGAGCGCGGCAGCGTTCGAGACGTTGAGGCTCTTGATCTGGCCCGGCATATCGAGCCGCGCCACGACATCGCAGGTCTCGCGAGTCAATTGTCGCACCCCCTTGCCTTCGGCGCCGAGCACCAACGCCAGCGGCGCACGCAGCTCGACGCGTCCGAGGTCTTCGCTGCCCGCGCTGTCCAGGCCGACGACATGAAAGCCGCGGTCCTTCAATTCATTCATCGCGCGCGCAAGGTTTTGCACCGTCACGAACGGCACGTATTCCAGCGCACCGGAAGCCGACTTCGCCAGCACGCCGGTGGCTTCGGGTGAGTGCCGCTGCGTGGTGATGATGGCCTGCACGCCGAACGCCGCCGCCGAGCGCAGGATCGCGCCGACATTGTGCGGATCGGTGATCTGATCCAGCACCAGCACGATACCGTCGGTCGCAAGCGTCGCGATGTCGGGGGTCGGCAGCGGATCAGCTTCTGCCAGCAGCCCCTGGTGCACGGCATCGTCGGGCAGTTGCGCCGCGATGGCGTCGGGCCGCACGATCTCGGGCGCCACCTTTGGTGTGATATTCTCTTCGGCAAGGCGGCGCGCGGCGTTCTCGGTCGCGTAGAGTTTTCGGATGCGGCGCTTCGGGTTGGTCAGCGCCAGCGTCACCGGGTGCCAGCCGTAAAGGATCACGGTGTCGCCGTCGCGGCGGGGACGCTCCGAGCGTGGCGCGCCGCGCTCGCGCTGCCTGCGACGGGGCCGATCCTTGCGCGCGAACTTGCCGTCACGCGATGGTTTGCGGTCTGCCATTG
The DNA here is from genome assembly GCA_963763485.1 of uncultured Alphaproteobacteria bacterium. Classification (GTDB taxonomy): domain Bacteria; phylum Pseudomonadota; class Alphaproteobacteria; order Rhizobiales; family Xanthobacteraceae; genus CAWCKS01. The sequence goes on from CAVXOW010000009.1 coordinate 442,247, forward strand.
CGTTGAACCGACAGTTTACTTCGTCTTGCGCCCGCTCACGTGAGCGGCGACGTGCGGCGACATTGGAATATAGGTCAGCACCGCAGCGAGAGCCAGCACCGCGCCGAGACCGAACGCGACTCGAAAGTCGAACATGGTCAACGCCGCGCCCATATGGTCGCGCGCCGCAGCCGACAACGCCAACGCGACCGCCGAGATGCCGACGCCGGTCCCCATCATCACCTGCTGGATCATGCTGTTCAGCGTCGAGGCGTTGCCGATCTGGCGCTCGGGCATGTCGGCGAACACCAGCGAGTTGAGCGCCGTGAAGTGCACGGAGCGGCTGGCGCCGGCAAACACCAGCAACGGAATCAGGATCCATTGCGACGTCTGCGGCGAGATGAACACGAAGGCAAAGCCAGTCGCCGCCACCACGATGCCATCGGCGATCAGCGTGGTACGGAAGCCGATCAGGCGGATGATCTTGTTGGCAACGAATTTTACGCCGAGGTCGCCACCGAGGAAGCACGCCACCAGGAGGCCGGCGTCGAACGCGGTCATGCCGAACACCACCTGGAACATGACAGGCAGCAGGAAGCCCATGCCGCCGATCCCGAGCCGGAACAGGCCGCCGCCCCACAACGCGCCGACCGCGAAGGTGTAGATCCGGATCGGTTCCAGCGGCAGCAGCGGCGAGGGATGTTTTAGCGCGTGGCGGATCGCGGCGGTGCCGAGCAGGATGCCGGCTGCAATGAACGTCAGCGCAACGATGATCGAGCCGCCGCGGCCGATGCTCTCGAGCCCATGCAAGAAGGTCGCGAGCGACAAGCCGTTCAGGATGAAGCCGAGCGCGTCGAACGGCCGGCTCTCCAGCGAGCGGGCACGATCGAAGAACGCCAGCACCAGCGCAATGCCAACGAGGCCGATCGGGATGTTGATGAAGAAGATCCAGCGCCACGACAAATACGTGGTGAGCAGGCCGCCCACCGGCGGCCCGACGACAAGGCCGGTCAAACCCGGCCAGGTCAGAAACGCGATCATCAGCAGGAGGTCGGCCTTGGCGGTGCGCCGCATCACCTCGATGCGGCCAACCGGCGACATCATCGCCCCGCCGATGCCCTGCAGGATGCGGGCGAGGGTGAATTCCAGCAGGCTGTTGCTAAGGCCGCACAGCACCGAGGCGACGGTGAAAACCGCGATGGCGCAGGCGAACACGTTGCGCGGGCCGAAGCGGTCGGAGAGCCAGGCGCTCGCCGGAATGAAGATTGCGACCGTGATCAGGTACGACGAGATGCCGGTCGAGACCGCGACCGCGGTCGAGCCAAAACTCTCGGCGATCTGCGGGATCGCCGGCGAGATGATGGCGCCGTCCAGGATTTCCATGAAGAACGCCGCTGCGACGATCAGCGCGAGCAGGGTCGGTCGAGGCTGGGGCTGCGCCGGGGCGTGCATGGGCGAGGTGGTTTCTTGTTCTTGACTCTGTCCCGTCGTCCTGAGGTGCCCGCGCGTTTTGCGGCCTCATCAGGGGCAGGGCGTTTGATTGGCGCGGGCCTCGAAGGATGAACGGCCCGAAACCCGCGCGATTGCCCGAATCCGGGTTGACTTCATGGGGGGTGATACCCATAAACGCGGCCGAATGACAGCCTCGCGACGGCATGCCGTCATGTCAGTTCGGCAACCGGTTTTTGCTTTGTTTTGACCCGGTTAGCGCAGCGGGGGAGTGTCCCGAGCGGCAAAGGGAGCTGACTGTAAATCAGCCGTCTATGACTTCGCAGGTTCGAGTCCTGCCTCCCCCACCACGCTTCGCCTTCGGCTCCGCGTGGCGCAGCCACGCAAGACCGAGACGAAGGGTGCGCGGCGTAGCTCGAAGAGCAAAGACGGGCTGCCAGCCACACTTGCGAATTTTCTTCCGCGTCCTTCGCGAAGCAGCGGTGGAGGAGATGGCGGCGCTCTCGCGTCGGCACTAGGTTGATCGCGACTGGAAAACCACGAAGACGAATGAGGGAACCTTCGCAAGAGGAACGCCCGCAATCATGCTGACGATCAACGAGCGCGAAGAACTCGAACAGATGGGCGCCGCGGCCGCGCGCGCGAAGCTTGCGGCGCAGAGCGCTGGTCGGCGAAGCCTGCTGGACGGATTTCTTCAGTGCAGCGATCCGACCAGGGGTGATGTTGAAGATTGGCTCGGGGAACAGGCGAAGATCGAGGCTGCCGAACACAGGAGGATGATGCTTTCGGCACTTCGCGGGACACAAATCGCCGCCGCGGCCAGCATTACTGCCGTTCTTCTCATCGGCTGGATTGCGTGGCGTCCGGAGAGTTACACCTCAGCCATGGATCACGTCGCCGCCGCGATCGCTTACGTCGTTGATGCCGCGCGCGGAGGGTTGTGGCGCCATTGATCACGGCGACGCCAGCTCATCCCTCAAATCGCTCCACCAGAAAATCGATGAACACCCGCACCTTCACCGCGAGGTGCCGGGTCGGCGGATAGACCGCATAGAGCGCCGTGGGCGGCGACGAATAGTCCGTCAAAATCGGCAGCAGCGCGCCGCGCTGGAGCGCATCCTCGGCGACAAAGTCCGGCAACAGCGCGATGCCGCGACCGCGCAGCGAGGCGTCGCGCAACACTTCGGCGTTGTTGGCGCACAGCGCCCAGCGCGGATTGATCCAGTGATCGCCGTCCTCGCCGATGAGTTTCCACTGGTTGCCGGTCGAGAGGTAGCCGTAAGCCAGGCACTCATGGTCGCGCAGCTCGTCGGGATGTTTTGGTTCGCCGCGGCGGCTGAGATAGTCTGGCGAGGCGCAGAGCGAGCGCGGGATCGGCATCAGTTTGCGCGCGATCAGGCTTGATGACTCCAGCTCCGCGATGCGCAGCACGACGTCGATGCCTTCCTGCAGCGGATCGACCTGCTCGTCGCTGAGCACCAGCTGGATCTGCAACTCCGGATAACGCTCCATGAACTCGGCGACCACAGGCCCGAGCTTGATCGTGCCGAACGACATCGGCGCGTTGACGCGGAGCAGCCCGCGTGGCGACGACTGCCGCTCGGCCACCGCGTGGTCGGCGGCGTCGAGATCGGCCAGGATGGTGGTCGCGCGCTCGAAATAGGCCTGTCCCTGCTCGGTCGGCGTGACGCGCCGCGTGGTGCGGTTCAACAGCTGAACGCCGAGCTCGTGTTCGAGCTCACCGACATGTTTGCTGACGGCGGAGCGCGACAGGCGCAGCTTCTTGCCGGCCTCGGAGAAGCTCGCGAGCTCGACGACCTTGGTGAACGCCCGGAGGCTGGCCAGCTTGTCCACGGTACTCTCGCGTGATGGATTGTCCCCATATCGTAGACAATGATGCCACAAAATCCAAGATTGTTCTCAGGGCGAGGCGTGTCCAGATTGGCGGGGAGAACGGCAGCCAACTTCAGGAGAAGGCCATGTCAGGCATCCATCATGTCACGGCGATCGCAGGTAACCCTTTGCGAAATTTCGATTTTTATACGCGCACCCTCGGCCTGCGCTTCGTCAAGAAGACCGTCAATTTCGACGATCCCGGCACCTATCACTTCTATTACGGCGACGAGACCGGCGCGCCCGGCACGATCCTGACCTTCTTCCCCTGGGAGCACGCGGCCGCGGGCCGCGGCGGCGTCGGCCAGACGCAGCAGACGGCATTCCGTGTGCCGGTGTCGTCGCTCGGCTACTGGACCCATCGCTTCGTGGAGAAGGGCGTCGCCCATCAGCCGATCGAGCATCGCTTCGGCGAAAGCGTGCTGTCCTTCACCGATCCCGACGGCATGAGCCTCTCCCTCGTCGGCATCGCCGGCGCAGAGAGCGGGGCGGCATGGAGCAACGGTGACATTCCCAGGGAGCACGCGATCCGTGGCTTTCAGGGCGTGACGCTGCTGCTCGAGGACGCGGGCCGCACCGGCGCGATCCTCACTGACGTGCTCGGCTTCGAAAAGCTTTCGCGCGAGGGATCGGTGATCCGCTTCCGCGCGAGCGAAACGCCCGGCGGCTTCGTCGACATCTACGAGGCGAAGGGATTTTTGCACGGACATCTCGGCCGGGGTTCGGTGCATCACATCGCGTTCCGCGCCGCCGATGACGCCGCGCAGACCGAAATGGCGCGCCGGCTGATCGCCAATCACGGCATGCATCCGACCGAGCAGAAGGATCGCAACTATTTCCGCTCGATCTATTTTCGCGAGCCGGGCGGGGTGCTGTTCGAGGTCGCGACCGATATCCCGGGCTTTGCGGTCGACGAGCCGGTCGCGTCGCTCGGCCAGGCGCTGAAGCTTCCAAAGTTTCTGGAGCCTCAGCGGAAAGAAATCGAGGGCGTGCTGCCGTCGCTGGAAAGGGCTGCGTGATGGCAGAGCTTTCGTTCATTCATCGCTTCGAGCCTGCGCGGGACCGCGCTGCTCCACCGCTGCTCCTGTTGCACGGGACGGGCGGTGACGAGAGCGACCTGCTCGAGGTCGGTCGAATGGTGTCACCAGGTTCGGCCCTGTTGTCGCCGCGTGGGAAGGTCCTGGAGCAGGGGATGCCGCGGTTCTTCCGCAGGCTCGCGGAAGGCGTGTTCGACGAGGACGATGTCCGTCGCCGCGCCGAGGAGCTCGCCGATTTCGTCGAGGCTGCTCGCGCACGCTATGGCATCGGCAAGCCGATCGCGCTTGGCTACTCCAACGGCGCCAACATCGCCGCAGCCGTGATGCTGTTGCGGCCGGCGACGCTCGCGGGTGGCGTATTGTTGCGACCGATGGTGCCTTTGCAAGAGCCGCCGCGAGCAGACCTCGCGGGCATGCCGGTGCTGATTGCCTCTGGCGCGCGCGATCCGATCGCGGGCGTCGCAGAAGGATCACGTTTGGCGGCGATGCTGTCGGAGGCGGGCGCAATCGTTGATCGGCAGATCACGCCATTGGGCCACGAATTGTCGCAGGCCGATGTCACGTTGGCACGGGATTGGCTTGCGAAGAGGGTGACGGCCTTAATGACATAGGAAATAAGGAAGAAGAACAATGCAGCATTTTCCCGAGAATTTCCGCATCCAGGACATTCGGTTCGGCGACGTCTCCATTCATGTCCGCGTTGGTGGTTCTGGATCGGCAGTGGTCTTGCTGCATGGCTATGGCGACACTGGCGACATGTGGGCACCACTAGCTGCCGAGCTTGCGGGCAATCACACGGTGATCGTGCCCGATCTGCGCGGCCTCGGCCTCTCATCGAAGCCGCCCTCGGGTTACGACAAGAAGACACAAGGGCGCGACGTCGCCGGTGTGCTCGACGCGCTCAAGATCAAGAGCGCCGATCTCGTGACCCACGACATCGGCAACATGGTCGGCTTTGCGTTCGCTGCGGCCTTTCCCGACCGTGTCACGCGCTTTGTCATCATGGACGCGCCGGTGCCCGGCATTGGTCCCTGGGAAGAGATCTTGAAAAACCCGCTGCTCTGGCATTTTCGTTTCGGCGGGCCGGACATGGAGCGGCTCGTCGCCGGCCGCGAGCGCATCTATCTCGATCGCTTCTGGAATGATTTCTCGGCTGACCCAAAGCGCTGGACTGAGGAGATGCGCAATCACTACGCGGCGCTCTACGCGCTGCCGGGTGCGATGCATGCAGGCTTCAGCCAGTTCGCCGCGTTCGATCAGGATGCAATCGACAACCGCGCTTGGCTCGCCGCCGGAGGGCGGTTGAAGATGCCGATCCTGGCGGTCGGCGGTGAAAAATCGTTTGGCTTACAGATGGCCGAGGTGATGAAGCAGGCCGCCGACAGGGTCGAGGCCGTCTCGATCGCCGACGCTGGCCACTGGCTGATGGAAGAGCAGCCACAGACGACCATCGCAGCCATCCGCTCGTTTCTTGACCGGCCGCTGTAAAAGGTACCGCAGAAGACCTGGATCGACCCTGATACCGGACACAACGGCACGGTGATCGGTTCGGAGTGCGGCAATATGTTCTGATTCAGCGCACAGCCGCCCTGATCGCCGGGTTGCGTGGGCCGCATTGCTCGTTTGCTCGACTGAAATTGAACGACGCCTGTCGCAAAAGCGTTCTAAGGTAGGTGCGGGGCGGGCCCAAGTGTTTCGATTTCGGAGAAATCACAATGAATGCCGTCCCGAATTCCGTGAAGGAGCGCCGCCAGGCGCCGCTTGTGACGCCGTCTGACCTCGGCGCCAACGCCGCCCGCGACATTGGCGGCGCGCTGACGCTGCTGCTTGCGGATGTGTTCGCGCTCTATCTCAAAACCAAGAATTTTCACTGGCACATGTCCGGCCCCCACTTCCGCGACTACCATCTGCTGCTCGACGAGCAATCCGAGCAGATCTTCGCCATGACCGACGATATCGCCGAACGTGGGCGCAAGATCGGCAGCCGTACCTTGCGCTCGATCGGCGAGATCGGCCGCATCCAGCGCCTTGCGGACAACGACGCCGACTTCGTCACGCCGCAGGACATGCTGGCCGAGCTGCGCGATGACAATCAGCGCCTTGTCGCATCGATGCGCGAGGTCCACGGCCTGTGCGACGAACACAACGACGTCGCAACTGCGAGCCTGCTCGAAAACTGGATCGATGAGACCGAGCGGCGGGTCTGGTTTCTCTATGAGGCGGGCCGCCGTGACTAGGCGCAAGCCGGCGCACCAGTCTCACCGCGCGCGGCACCTCTCGCCGCGTGAGGTCGAGTTGAAGAAGCACCAGGACGAGTTGCTGGACGAGGCGCTGCGGGAGACCTTTCCGGCGAGTGATCCGATCGCGGTCGATCCGGTCGAGACCGTGACGGCCGCGAGACGGCGCCGGCGCAAGCACGGATCTCAATAGACTGCGTGTGAGTGCGCACCTTTGCGCCGCGGCGTTGTGCTGCGTCGCGTGGGGCCGGGGAAGAGCTGGTTCCAGCAATCGGAACAAGCCTTTTACGTGCGGGCAACCAGTGCGCTTCTTTCACGCACCTTTGTTGCCCAGCTTCCGCGCTTCCACGCCACAATTCGCGGGCATATAAGATCGGGCGCCGCGGCCTCCCCGTTTTCGCGGCCAGGGGACATAATGAAGAACGGGTTGTACTCAATTCACATCAGCCTCTTGGACGGCAACACCGGCAAGGGCTCGGGAGTGATCGTATTCCGCGACGGCTTGATCCGTGGAGGCGACGCTTATCTCTACTATACCGGCAGCTACCGGGTGGAGAAGAACGATACCTTCAAGGGTGAGGTCATCGTGAACCGCCACACGCCAAACCGCGGCGAAGTCAATCCGCTGTTCGGCGATCGGCAGGTCTCGATCGGTGTCACCGGAAAATCCATACCAGACGACCGCGGCGAGATGGAAGGCACTGCGCTTGTCGGCAAGTTGAGCGTGTTCTTCAAGGCGTCGCTGCGCCGGCTCGCCGACGTGGACTGAGCGCGACTCGCGCCACACGGACTCGATTTTCGGTTTCCGCGCAAGTACTGCAGCGCAAAACAAAGCGCGGGACTCCTGACCGGGCTCGCGTTGGATAGATTGCATGATCAATCCGATTCGGGCTGCGGCGCGGTTGCGCGACGCCGCTGAGGTCTATGTTGCGCTGTCGGCGCTGCTCGCTGCCGCGAGCCTCGTCAACAGTGTTGTGCTGTTGGCTCGCCTTTAGCCGCAACGCGCATATCGGATCAAACGAACATCCTGAAGTGCGCCGGCGCACTGCAGCCATCCCTTCGGCCTATTTCCGCCGCGCGCTGAACCGGGCTACATTTCTCCCAACAAAACAATAAGGCTGGCAACCAACTGCCCGCCCAAGAAGTCCGTTGACGTGACCGATACTGAAGGGACGGGAGACGCACACCGAAGCCGCAAGCTGCCGACGGAGCCGGATTACTGGCGGCTCTGGGTGGTGGGCCTTGTCATGTTCGGCGTGCGCTGGATCGAGATGCTGGTGGTCGCCGTGTTCGCCTACCAGGTCACCGGCTCCGCCTTCATCGTCACCATGCTGACCATGCTGCGCGTCCTGCCGATGGCGCTGTTCGGCGCCTTCATGGGCGCGAGCGCGGATCGCGTGGACCGGCGCTTCGCATTGCTCGGCATCCTGCTGGTGATGCTCGCAACCTCCTCGGCGCTGACCGCGCTCGCCGCGGCCGGCCGGCTCGAGATCTGGCATCTCGCCGTGGCCTCCTTCGTCAACGGCGCGGCCTGGGCGACCGATAACTCGGTCCGCCGCATCATGATCGGCGACGTGATCGGCGGCGAACGCATGGCAACGGCAATGGCGCTCGAACTCCGGCGCCAACAACGCATCGCGCATGATCGGGCCAATCGTTGGCGGCGTTTTGTTCGCTGCTGCCGGCATCCAGGCCGCGTTTGCAGTCGGCGTCGCGCTCTATCTCGTCGCGGTCGCGGCAGCGTTCGGTTTGTCGTATCGCAACCGCATCGCCGTGCCGTCGGCGGTCTCGATGCTGAGCCGCATCGGCGAAGGCCTGACCGTGGTGCGCCACAGCCGCAAGCTGATGGGCATCTACGCCATCACGGCGATCTTCAACATCTTCGGCTGGCCGTTCTACAGCCTCGTGCCGGTGATCGGCAAAGACAACCTCGGCCTCGGCCCCGAGGGCATCGGCGTGCTGTCGAGCATGGACGGCGTCGGCGCGCTCGTTGGTGCGGCGGCCGTCGTCATGCTGGCGCGACCCTCGCAATATCACTGGCTCTACGTCGGCGCCGTCGCGCTGTTCCAGGTCATGATGACCGCCTTTGCAATGCTCCCGCAGGCCGAGCTGGCCGGCAGCTGCCTGCTGCTGACCGGCGTCGGCGGCGCCACCTTCGGCGTGATGCAGACGACGCTGATCTATCGCGCGGCATCGCCCGCCATGCGCGCGCGGCTGCTCGGCTTGATGTCGGTGTGCATCGGCGTCGGCCCGATCGGCTTCCTGCAGGTCGGGCTGCTCGCCGACATGATCGGTTCGCGTGCCGCGATCATCACCATCGGCGTCGAAGGTCTGATCGCGCTGGCGCTGACCTGGCCGCTGTGGAGCGCCGGCGGCGGCGATGCCGCGACCGAAATCGTTGAGCCGGCCCTTGCCGACCGGGCGGCTTGAGGGTGATAACGGGCCCGAAACGTTCGGAGAGCTGACGTGTCGAGTGAGAGTCGCAAAAAAACGCCCGCCGTCGAGTTCAACGCGCCGACCTGGCCGGCCGAGCTGCATCGCATCCTGAAGGCGGCCGACGTCAGGCAGATGTCCTACGTGCCGGATGCCGGCCACGCCGCGCTGATCGAGTTCTTTCACGCCGATGCCGACGTCACCTGCAACGTGCTGACCACCGAGGAGGAGGGCGTTGCGATTGCCGCCGGCGCCTGGCTCGGCGGCCAGCGCAGCGTCTTGCTGATGCAGTCGAGCGGCGTCGGCAACTGCATCAACATGCTGTCGTTGCCGGCGATGCTGCGCGCGCCGCTGTTGATGCTCGTGACCATGCGTGGCGAGTGGGGCGAGTTCAACCCGTGGCAGGTGCCGATGAGCGCGGCGACGAAGACATCGCTTGAAGCAATCGGCGTGCGCGTGATGCGCGCTGATACGCCCGACGATCTCTGCGAAAACGTTGCGGCGGCCGCGGCGCTTGCCTTCGAAGGCGAGCAGCAAGTCGCGGTGTTGATCTCGCAGCGGCTGATCGGCCGCAAGAAATGGTGAGTGCCAGGAAAGTTGGAGCAATGGCTTCGTCCTACACATTGGCACGGCGCGAAGCGGTCGCCACGCTGTTGCGCGACAGGCGCGACCTGCTTGTCGTCTGCGGCCTCGGTTCGCCGGCCTACGACGCCCATGCCGCCGGCGACCACGACCTGAATTTCTACCTGTGGGGCGCGATGGGCGGCGCGGCGATGATCGGCCTTGGGCTCGCGCAGGCGCAGCCGGACAAGCGCGTGCTGGTCCTGACCGGTGACGGTGAGCAGCTCATGGGCCTTGGCGGGCTCGCGACCATTGCCGTCGCGAAGCCGAAAAACCTCACCATTGTCGTGATCGACAACGGCCACTACGGCGAAACCGGCATGCAGCGCAGCGCGACGGGCCTCGGCCTCGATCTCGCCGCGATCGGTGGCGCCGCCGGGTTTTCCGATGCGCGCGAAATCGGCGATACGGCGGGCGTGTCGGCGCTGGCCAAGACGCTGCATTCGCCGGCCAACGGCCCGCGGCTTTACGTCCTGAAGGTGCGCGCCGAGAATGAGCCACGTTCGTTGCCGCCGCGCGACGCGGTGTTCCTGAAGATCCGCTTTCGCGCCGCGCTCGGCATTGGTTTGGCGTAACCGCAGAGGCCTTGATGCTGTTCCTCGTCATCTCCACGCCACGGCCCGAACGGGCGTCCGACGTCGCCGCCCAGCGCCAGTCATTCTGGCCGTGGATCAAGCGGCATCAGGAGGATGGCGTCTGCCGTCAAATCTATCCGCGGGTCGGTCGCGGGTCGGTCGCGATCCTCGACGTCGCCAGCAACGAGGAGCTGCACCGCATCCTGAACGACTGGACCGACATCATCCCCGCGCATTTCGATACCTATCCGCTGGTCGACCTTGCCGCCACCAACAAAATGCTGGCTGAGCAGGCGGGCAAGACAACCTAACGCCTCATGGTGAGGAGCCCGGCGTAGCTCGAAGAGCGAAGGCGGGCGTCTCGAACCATGCGGCCCGGCCGGTGGCCTCATCCTTCGAGACGCCCGCAAAAGGCGGGCTCCTCAGGATGAGGAGGTCGGTTGCCCGCCCGGGTTCGTAGGCCTATCTTAGCGGCATGTCCGAGCACGATCATCACCACGACCACGATCACTCCGACCTGTCGGAGACCGAGCTGCGGGTACGCGCGCTCGAAACCATCCTCACTGAAAAAGGCTATGTCGATCCGGCGGCGCTTGATCTCTTGATCGAGACCTATGAAAAGAAGGTCGGCCCGCGCAACGGCGCCCGTGTCGTCGCACGCGCGTGGGCCGATGCGTCCTATCGCGAACGCCTGCTGAAAGACGCGACGTCCGCGATCCGCGAGCTCGGTTATGCCGGGCGCCAGGGTGAGCACATCGTCGCGGTCGAGAACACGCCCGAGACCCACAACATGGTCGTGTGCACGCTGTGCTCCTGCTACCCGTGGCCGGTCTTGGGCCTGCCGCCGGTGTGGTACAAGTCGGCGCCGTATCGCTCGCGCGCGGTCAACGATCCACGCGGCGTGCTGCGCGATTTCGGCGTGACGCTGCCCGAGACGACAAAGGTCCGCATCTGGGATTCGACGGCGGAAATCCGCTACATCGTGCTGCCGATGCAGCCCGGCGGCACCAGAGGCTGGAGCGAGGACAAGCTCGCCGATCTCGTCACCCGTGACAGCATGATCGGCACGGGCCTGCCGAAACAGCCGGGCAGCACCTGATGGACGGCGCGCACGACATGGGCGGCGTCACGGGCTTTGGCCAGGTGCAGCCGGAGCCGAACGAGCCGGTATTCCACGGCGAGTGGGAACGCCGCGCCTTTGCATTGACGCTTGCGATGGCGCCGCCCGGGCAGTGGAACATCGACATGTCGCGGTTCGCGCGCGAGAACCGCCCGCGCGACGATTACCTGAGCAAGAGCTATTACCAGATCTGGTTGGCCGGCCTCGAGCGGCTGATGATCGAGCGCGGGCTCGTTGCAGCCGATGAGGTCGACGCTGGTCGCGTGCTGCATCCCGTAAAACCGGTCGAGCGGACACTGACGCCCGAGCGTGTCGCGACTACGCTCGGCCGCGGCGGTCCCACCGAGCGCGAGCCGACGGCGTCGGCCAAGTTCAAGATCGGCGATCGCGTCCGCGCCAAGAATATCCATCCGCCGACCCACACACGGCTGCCGCACTACGTGCGCGGCCACCTCGGCACCATCGAGCTGGTCCACGGCTGCCACGTGTTTCCCGACACCAATGCGCAGGGGCAGGGCGAGAACCCGCAGTGGCTTTATACGGTGCGTTTCGATGGCCGCGATCTGTGGGGCGAGGGGAGTGATCCCACGATCACGGTGTCAGTCGATGCGTTCGAGCCGTATCTGGAATCTCCCTGATGCCGTTGAATCCGCAAACCGCGATGCGCGCGGCGATCGCGGTGCCCGGCGTTCCGCGCGATGCCGACGGTCCGGTGTTCCGCGAGCCGTGGCAGGCACGCGCGTTTGCGCTGGCGCTGGCGCTGCATGAGGCCGGCCTGTTCACCTGGAATGAGTGGGCCGCGACGCTCGCGGAAGAAATCAAACACGCACAGGCCGCCGGCGACGCCGACACCGGCGAGACTTATTACAACCACTGGCTCGCGACGCTGGAAAAGCTGATCGCAGCGAAAGGCACCGCATCACCCGACCTGCAGCGCCGCTACCGCGACGCCTGGGACCACGCCGCCGACCGCACCCCGCACGGCCAGCCGATCGAGCTGAGGTCGGAGGATTTCCAAGCGTAGGCCTTCCTCCGATCCGTCATCCTGAGGTGCCCGCGCTTCTACGGCGTTGCCTCTCGTGAGGCGGTTGCGTACGCGGGCCTCGAAGGATGAGCGGCCCGGGCCGTCGCCCTTCGAGGGCCGCGCTGTGCGCGGCCACCTCAGGGTGACGGAGCTGCGGTCGGGGATCGCAGCCCATCACAGCACCTCTCTAAAAAACCCCAGCGCGGCCCGTGTCGCTTCGCCGCGTTTGCAGCAATAGAGATCGCAGTGCCCGCCGCGCAAAATCTTCAGGCGCTTCGGCTCGTGCGCGTGATTGTAGGCTTCGAGAATTTCGTCGGTCGGCGTCGTTGTGTCGTTGTCCATGGTGATCACAAGCAGCGGCGTCGGCGAAATCTGTGCGATGAACGCGCCAGGCTCGTAGGAGCGGTAAAGCTCGAGCGAGCGTAGCGTCATCTGGTTGCCCCAGTTTTTCAGGCTTGAAGGCGGCGTCGCGCGGATCCACTCGACGCCGGAATTGCCCGGCGCTGCGGTATCCAAAACGATGTCGGAGCGCTTGAAATCCTCATCGGTTAGCGCCATCTGCCGGACCAGCTTCGGCGTCGCGCCCTTGAACACGGCGTCGCGATCGTCCGAAAAACGCTTTGCCATCTCGCCCCAGCTGTCGCCGGGAAAACGGCGCAGCGACGTGCGCCAGCCGCTGATGGTGGCACCCTGCGACACCACCGCGCGGATGCGGCGGTCGGTTGCGGCCATGACCAGCGCATGGCCGCCCGAATAGCTGGTGCCCCAGATGCCGAGCCTGACGCCGTCGACGCCGGCGAGGTTGCGCGCATAGGTCACGACCTCGCGGCAGTCGGAGATCTGCTGCCAGGGATCGATGTGATGGCGCGGCAAGCCCTCGCTCGTGCCGAGGCAGCGGTGATCGTAGACGATGCAGTTGAACCCGCCGCCGGCAAAGCTTTCTGCGATCAGGTCGAGCTGCATCTCCTTCACCGCGCCAAAGCCATGGCTCATCACGATCACGGGTGCATTCGCCGTGCCGGGGGCATAGTGCCAGCCGTGCAAGGCCACACCGTCAGGCATTTTGATCTCGATATCGCGGCGCTCGACCGTCATTTTGGTCCCGTTTGTTGGCGCATGTCCCGGAAAAGCATGTCCTCGACTTGATCGGGGATGGTCACCGGTTTTCCGAAAAGGACATGCGTAAACCTGATGTTGAGAGGAGAGGGGCCGCATGCTATTCGACCTTGCGGCGCGGGTGTAGCTCAATGGTAGAGCAGCAGCCTTCCAAGCTGAATACGAGGGTTCGATTCCCTTCACCCGCTCCAGCTACTTCAATAGCTTAACCTGCGAACAACTCCTACTTCCGACAAACCGCGGCTGAACACTTCCGACAAATCTTCGCCGTCTGTTCGCAGCGCTCGATTGAAGCTCATGCTTTCGCACCGCGCCTGTTGATCCGCTTCAACTGTGTGGCTCGCTTGCCCTCGTCGTTGCCGTGGAGGTAGTTCCCCATGGCCTTGGTTGACGACCATTGACCTTTCTTCATCAACTCCAGTTCGGTCAAACCTGACCCCATCGAACTCGGTCGCACCACCATGGCGGCCGAACGAGGTGAAGGTCAGCTTCTGGGGCCCGTCCGCGCCGATGACTCGGAGCAAGCCAGCCGAGTCGATGATCTCCCGGCACTTGCGTTCGACCTGAGTTAGTTGCTCGTCCTTGCCGACCCACGAACGGCCGGTGCCGTCCCTGCGAAGCATAAGGCCGACGGTTGGCCGCTTGGCCTTGATCTCATCCAGTTCTTTTATAAGCGTCGGGTAAAGCGGGTCCCCGTTGGCGTCGAACAGCGGCTCCCATTCTCCCGTGCCGGTTTTCCAGTTAATGACGTAGATGTGGTTCGGCCGGTCCGCCGGCCTGTAGTGCTTCACTTCGAAACGAATGAAGATGTGCGCCTTTCGCTGCAGTAACTCCCAGCCCATCATGGCCGCGGTCGCCAGTGATGGATAGCCCATCTCAATCGCCTTGGCGCGGAAGGTCATCAACTGCTCGAAGGTCGCGTGAGGAGTCTCGCGCGTGTCGCCCGCCACCAGTCCCATCTTCTCAAACGGATTCTTTAGCGGAAACACACCGGGGTTGGCGCGGGAGACCGTGTTCCACGCGTTGCGTGCGGTCTTCATCGCGTGATTGGACGTGGTGCGTCGCTCGACTCGCTCGCCGTCGACATCCTTGTAGAGCAGCTTTTTGAACAGATCGTCGACGAACGCAGTGTCGATGCTACCGACACGGCGTGTTCCTAGCCGCTTGCCGTCCTTCAAAACGTAATCGGCGATCATACCAATTCCGGTCTCATGTACTCGGCACTGACCGGGACTGTGCGGGCGCGGCCGCTTCGCGGTTTTCTCTTTCCACGTCTTGCGAAATTCATCGAACATCCAGTCAATCGATCCGGTGATGACGCCGACGTCGGGCCTGCCGTCGCTACCGCCAGTGCGCCAGCTGTCAAAGGCCGGTAACAACACGAACTCGGCGCGTCGCACCGCTTGGGCGTGGTCCGTTCCAAGTGGCTCGTTCTTGACGGAGCAGCCGTTCTTGCGCGCCCACGTCGGCACGTCGAAGAAATAGAACCAGCGGCCGCCCCATGGCTTGCGCCGTACATAGCGGGGCAGGGGCAGTGCAGAACGCGGCGGCTTCATAACAACCTTCTCAATTGCTCAGCTGTTTCAATGTTATCGCACACGGATTCTTTGTTCTCGGTGACGTCAATTTTGATCGTGCCGTTCGGACCCACCTCGACATTTCGGATGTGCAAGCCGACCGATTAAATCGACCTGAGCGCTCGCTCGATCTCGGAGGGCTTGACACGCCAGTGGCCTGAACTCATGCGACGCCTCTTCGTCGTTGCTTCGCCGCTCGCTTGAACTTTGGCTTTCCGGTTACGTCAATCGCCAAATCTTCGGGCTGCGGATGAAAGTGCGCGAGGCATTCATGAAACCTGCGTAACTGCTCGCTCAAGTTCACCAGAATTACGCGGGTACCCAAAGCGCTCTGACCATCGAGTGCAAGGGTCAGGAGTCCGTCGAGTTTTTCGCGCGTTGTGTAGTTGATGTTAGTGATCTCGCCATCGGTGGTGAGCAACGGCACTCCTGCCAAGAGCAGCACCACGTCCTCCTTGTTAGGTTTGTCGTGCGTAGCTGCCCGCTCTGCCTCGGCAAAAATCTTACGCAGCCTGTTGTCCCAAAACTTTTCTATCAACCGCAAGATGACGCCGGGGGATACGCCGCATTAACTCAACTCACTAGCCAACACAACGCGATGCAACAAATCTGGTGTGTAAGAGAGCTTGCGGCCTTTCCCCGGCTGATTATCCGGCCCCAGCAGCCCACCACGCTGCCATGCGCCGTAGCGGCTGCGCATCGCGGGCACTTGGCCCGCCGCGATGTTATGCATCCGGGCCAGCGCGGCTTCGACAGTCTTGTAAGACACAGTGAAGCGAGGAAGCGGTGGTGAGGGCATTGCCGACCGTTACCGAGGTTTGCGGCATCTTGCCGGAGCTTACCTTGCTGGTCAATTGAAATATTGATTTTTACATTATAGAGAGTAATGTATGTTTTACATTCCTCGTGGAGGGGAACGCCCATGCAGCGAAAATCCACTGAGCAACGCCAGCTCGACGTTCTTTTCGTAGCGAAAGCGTTGGCTGGATTCATCTTCGGCGATGAGGAGCAGTGGCGTCGCGTCTACATGCTCAAATCCGAACTCGGGCTGTTCAAAATCCGCGAACAGATTTGCGGCCGACCGGCGACCATCAGCCAGCGGATAGCAGCGTGCGAAGCCGACAGCACGTCACAAAGGGCGGTTGGCTTGGGCGCGGCGAAGCCGACAAGGTACAGCGATCGCGGTACTCAAAAAGCTTAGCACACCCGGAGGTGATTGTGTCGCGGGGTTGTTGTTCGCGCGTACCAGGCGACAAAGATTCGATCGAAACGTCGCAATCATTCGCTGGATTGCGCAATGACTACCGCGTCATCGCCGCCGACCTGCCATGGTGGTTTAAGTCGAATAGCGTCGGCAATCCTGGCCGCAACGCGTTGTGCCATTATCAATGTATGTCGCTCGCAGAGATCATGGCGCTGCCAGTCGGCTCAATCGCCGCAGATGACTGCGTGCGCTTCCTTTGGATCACCGGCCCGTTCTTGGCGATCGGCGCTCATGTCCCGGTTATGGATGCCTGGGGCTTCAAACCGAGCGGCATGGGTTTCGTGTGGATCAAGCTCAAACCAAATGCTGCGTCGGCCATGTTCCGCGAGTCCGACCTCGCAACGGGTACCGGCTTCACGACGCGTAAAAACGCCGAATATTGTTTGATCGGCAAACGCGGTCTCAGCGTTCGGCGGGATGCCGGCGTTCACGAAGTGATCATCGCTCCGCGTCGTGAACATTCGCGAAGGCCTGATCAATTTTATTCACGTGTCGAGCAATACGCTGAAGGCCCGTACTTGGACCTGTTCGCGCGGCAAACTAGACCCGGCTGGGATGCTTTTGGCAACGAGAAAACGAAATTCGACCCCTCCTCAACGCGCGCCGGTGATTGCAGATGACCGGCTCAAGCAATTCCATTCGACACAAAAGACTAGATCAACGGGATCGCTCTGCGCTGCGTGATGTTTGCGCTGACATCATCAAATCGTTCCTTGGAGAACCGAACCGTAGATTGTCGAACAAGAGGCAGCTGCGATGGGGCCGGAAGGGCTCCTTCGTTCTGATTGTCGCTGGAGAAAAGAAAGGCCTGTGGTTCGATCACGAGAATGGAGTCGGGGGCGACATCATCAATTTCCTGGCCAGGGATAACAACTGTTCGATCGCTGACGCGATCCGGCTCGCGCTGAGCTATCTGGGCTGCACAGAATCAGTCAGCCCAAAGAGATCGAGACCGACAAAATCTGAGCTGGATGAGTCCGCTCGGATCAGTCGAGCACTCGAGATCTGGTCCGAAGTCCAGCCGCTCCGCGGATCGTTGGCAGAGCAATATCTCGAACATCGCGGGGTCTCGGTACCCGACAATTCACTCGAGGTGATCGGATTCCACCCGAACTGTCCGTTTGGCCGCCGGAAGGCGCCAGCATTGCTGGGCTTGATCCAGGACATCACGACTGGTGAACCCATCGGCATTCACCGGCGCGAATTGACGCCCAATGCTGTCGCCGTCGGAGCGCCGATGAGTCTCGGTGAGAAGAGCGGCGGCGTAATCAAGCTTTCGCCGATCGGTGATGCCGGCGAGCTCGCGATCGGCGAGGGTGTTGAAACCTGTCTCTCCGGAATGATGCTGGGCTTTAGCCCAGCTTGGTCAGCCATCGATGCAGGTGGGTTGGCGAGCTTCCCCGTCCTGGAGGAAGTCGGACGGCTCACAATTCTCGTGGACCACGACCAGAGCGGGACTGGGCAGGGTGCCGCCGCAAGCTGTCGCGAGCGCTGGTTATCCGCTGGAAAAGCCGTGCGCCGCGTAACACCGGAGACGATTGGCGATGATGCCAACGATCTGTTGTTAGCGCAAATTCGCCAGGCGCGAGAGGATGCGTGAGCTTCGCGGGGCTATCATCGACGAGAGCGCGTCGGCTGGCCCGCCGCCGGATGCGATCGAGGTCGAAGCTGCCCGCGCAACACTTCAGGTCACGCTAAGCCATCTAAGAGAGAGCGCCATACAATTCCATGAGGATAGCGCAGCACAGAACGCCGAGGCATCTCAACCCTCCGGTCAATCTGCTTCACCGAAGCCAATCCACGCCGCGATTTGCGTTCCGCCCGGCCTTGGGAAATCTGAGCTCGCGCGCCAGGCAGCCGCCGAGTTTATCATAAAGGCAAAGGCCAAAGGGATTCCGCATCGTGTGCTTTTCATGGTTCCTACCCATCGCCTCGGCGAGGAAGCACGTCAACGCGTTCCTCAAGGGGTCAGGACCGCTCTATGGCAATCGAGGAAGGCCAAGGACGTCACGACAGGCGAGCCGCTCTGCCTGAACCTGGCGGCCGTGGAGGCTGCCGAGGCAATCGGCGCCGACGTGGAGCGGACTGCTTGCCGTAAGGGTCGCCGTGGCTTCGAACCGATTAAGTGTCCCTTCTACGATGTTTGCAGGTATCAGGCGCAAAAGAAGTCGGCCAAGAAGGCAGACGTCACCTTTCTCGCGCATGAATATCTGTTCGCCCCGCCGAAAGAACTGAGGAAGAATTTGGGATTGGTTTTCGTCGACGAAGGATTCTGGCAATCCGGTCTCTGGCATTCCAGGATTGCGGTCGACGGGTTAGACGCCGAACTGCAAACTTTTCCGGTGAGAGACCGTGGAGAACAGAAGAATGTTGACGACACCGGGCACCTTGCCGACCTGATTGCGCGATTGCAGCTGGCGCTGAACGCCACGCCAGACGGCGAATACGTCACCAAGAAGGCGCTGCTGGCGGCAGGGCTCTTAGCCGGCGATCAGTACGAAGACGGTTCCGGCACACGCGCGGCCAAATACGAGTGGCGCCGCAAGGTCGAAGTCGACGTTACACCGGAAAGCAGCGAAGAGGTCCGCAAAGCGGTAGCCCAACAGTACCGGTTCCTCGGTCAACTGCCGCGGCGGGCTGCGATGTGGAGGTATGTCGAAGAGGCGCTATCGGCAGTTACCGACGCCACTGGACGTCTGCGGACGGAAATGAAGACCACCAAGGAGGGCTCAGTCCTTTACTTGAGGCTTAATGGCCGCCGTGAGATCCATCGCGAGGTGTCAGAGCTGCCCGTGGTGCTACTCGACGCGACGCTGAACCTGGAGATCGTCAGATGGTATTTTCCGAACGTCGAGCTGACACTTGATCTGAAGGTTCAGGCCCCGAACCAGCACGTTACGCAGGTACTAGGTCTTCCGGTTGGTAAGTCTTCGCTGCTCGGGCTGGAGCCAGGCAAGCGCAGCCCGGACGAGGAAGCTCGCGTCGGACGGAAAAGAGATCGCCTCCTTTCAGTCGTGCGGAAGATTTCCGCCGGACGACGATCCGTACTGATCACCTACAAGGAGCTCGAGCCCGCATTTCAGAATGCCGGGCGGAACGTCGAATTAGCTCATTTCAACGCTGTTGAAGGGATTGATCGTTGGCGCGAGGTCGAGTGCCTTATTACTGTTGGTCGGCCGCTGCCGGCACCAAAAGTGATCGAGGACATTGCCGCAGCACTGACGGGCAAGCCCGTGGTGCTCCCAATTCACCCGGCACGTCGCCCTGGCGGACAGCCGCAGAGCATGGTCCTCCAGGATCGCACCGTTCGCCTGGAAAACGGTGCTGAGTACACGCTTTCATGCCGGGTGTTTGACGGGCCGGAAGCCGAATTGATCAGGCAGGCGGTCACAGAAGCTGCATTGGTGCAGTCAATTGGACGGGCAAGGGGAGTCAATCGGTCGGCAGCCAACAAAGTGGAGGTGTGGATGATACTGCACGACACCATCGTTCCGGTCGCAATCCGTTCCGTCGCGGAGTTCCGCAATCTCGAACCGAACAAGATTGATCTGATGATCGAGCGTGGCCTGGTTCCGGCCTGGTCGGCCGACGCCGCCAAGCTCTATCCCGACCTGTGGTCGACCGCCCAGGCAGCGCGTAAGGCTTATAGCCGCGACGGCCTCGATGTTATGCGCAATCGACGGAGGAGTGTGACCGAGCCTGATAAAGAGAGCGGGCCCGGCACGAAGCCGAGGAGTGTGACATCTCCTTTAATATATATAACTGTAAGGGCCTGTCACACTCCTCTGGTCCGCTACCAACCCAAAGGTCGGGGACAAAAGCCGCGGATCGCGCAGGTGGACGCTTCAATGCTCGCGGAGGCGCGGGCGCGGATCGAGACGGCGGTTGGTGAACTTGCCTCGTTTGAGGTGATCACAGACGAAGCCCAGCTTCATGCTCGGCCTGAGGTTCGTTGGTCCCATTTGATCTGGGGTGCGCCGGGCTCCTGCCTGGCAGCCCGATGCTCGGATCGGGATGATCGGCGATCGTCATCGCCTCGCAGGCGCGCCAAGAGCCTGCGTTTACCCCTCAGGGTCACGCCGAACTGGATGGCTACCGCCTGTGAATGATGGCGAGCCACTTGGGCTGCGACCAGAATCGCCTCGTACCAAAAGGAGTGCTGTCGAATGACAGAAGCAAAGGCAAGGGACGAACCCTACACACTCGTCGAAGGAGCGCGCTGGGCCGACTGGCCAAAACCGAGGACGCCAGACTCGGGCCTGCCGCATCCCGAAAACCTCGTTGTCACAAATGCCACTCTGCGAAGCCGAGGAATGGCAAAAACTGCTGCCTACTATGGACGAGCCCGTTCGCGTTGCGGATCGCAATTTGCTGCTTGAAGGTTACAACTCATGACAAATGCCGATGACCCGAGGAACCGCGGGGTTCATTCGTCGCCAACGTCATCGTTGTCATAACCTTCAGTAAGGCCCAGGCGCACCTTGTCGCTGAATGTCATCGAACGACCGTGGCCGTTTTCCCGCCGCCCTATCGTCAGCGGATCGATTCGGCTTTGAACGGTTAGGCGTAGGCCGCGCGCAAGCGCCATCTGCGTTCGCAGCAGCTTGTCCCATGCGGCAACGGTGTCCTTGCTCGGGTCGGCTGCGGCGCGAGCGGCATGCGCCCGACAGGCAAGCGTCACTTGAACGTAAGAGACGATCTGCGTCAGATCGGATTTTGCGAAGTGGCGCGGCTCGACGGAGCTGACGATCTCGGCGAACAGGCTTTGCTCGGCGCTTGTCAGCGATGGCGGCGCGGTTAAGGGCGATGAGGTGCCGGTTGGTTGAAGAGGGTGCACGGTCGCCCTCGCTGATTTTCAAAGCTAACAAAGTCTACATCAATCTGTCCTTGAAAACAAAAATAGTTGACGAGTGACACAAGTGAGCTAAGCCGGCGCTCCGCATTGGGCGGGTCTAAAAATTTTCAACCGCCCCCCGGCCCCGTCACCACCTGATCACGAAGACGTCGCCAGCAAAGGCCGACAAACCCTTCGGAATTGGAAGCGAACTGCGACCGATAAAGTCGGCGGCAGCTGACATCCGTATCGCGGGTTCGAATCCCGCTCTCTCCGCCGACTGCCCGAGTTTGACCTGTCTTTGCCGATTGTTGGCGGCTAAGAATAGGCGCTGTGCCACGGACGTTCTTGAGCTGGCTCCGTACTCCGATGTGGCTGGGCGTTGCTATCGACGTGACGGTGTTTGTTGAGTGCGCGGTTGAAAAAGGCTTTGAGTTCGGCATACGGACTGTTGACTGATTGTCGTCGATAGCAACTGAAGTCGCATCGCGCTCACAACTTGCGAGGTTTCCTTTGAAATCAACAGCAGGGCAGATTGACAGCGTCGTCGTCGGATTTGAGTCGTCCTCAGAAATTTTTTGCTCTGATAAATCAATCCACTACAATGGCTGAAAACAATCGAGTGGGAGTAGGGGGGAGCAGGCTGGCGAAGAGTAGCGTAGCACGGCGTGTCGCCGACGATTTTGTCCGCCGAAAGCAGGCGAAAGCTTTCGTCGCCTCTACGACCGCTTTTTCCTTCCTCTCACGATATCAAGATGCACATTCTACCACGGGCCGGTTTGTGCCCTCACTTACGCCTCCCTGGTCTTGGCGCGTTCCTAGCGGACAAATTTGACGGTACCTCTGACGGTGTCTCAGTCAAGCCGGTGCTTTTTCTCAGAAAAGACCGTCGTACAAAATCGCGCTGATGACGGTGTTTGTTGGAGCCCCGAGCTCGGGGGTCAACTGCGAACTCCGGCAGCTCATTGGGGTGAGAGGGTCAATCGCGTCGTTTGACCAAATGATCATCACTTCCCATCTTCTCCCCATAACGGACATCGTCAGTGCCCCGCACGGCGTCCGCTTTGCCCTCAACGGAATTACGCGAAGCGAGCCGGAAAGTTCGAAAATCGCAGAGGGATCACGAGACACTGACCGCTATTGCGCCACCCACACGCTCAGACCGAGGCCCTAATCCTCCTAAAGGTTCGGGCCGGCCTTAACTGCGGCTTACGGCAATAGCATCCGCTGCATGTCCCGTTCGCGAGGGGAGTAGCGGGGGATCGCGATGGCTTCCAACGCGTGGTTGCAGTTAGGCTGAGCGGACCCAGCTTTCGAAAATCAAATCTTCTGCCGATGACCAATGTCGACTTCGGCAGGCAATCTCGGACGCGTTGAGTCGATGTTGGCCGGTCGGCGCGGCAAAGGCTATCCCTTCAATCCGGCAAGCTCCTTGAGCTACTTGAGATGAGCCACCGCCTTGCCGAAGGTTATCTCGAGATGTTCAAGCGCGCCCTTGAACGGGGTGAATGATGCCAGCATAGCCATCGCGAGGTGTGGCGAGCTGAAGCAGACTCTCTGAGAAAGCTTCCATTTCAGCCATTCCGTTACAATGTCGCCGGAAGGTGACCACCGCCTGTCACCATGACATCGGTTCCGGCGATATAGCTCGCCGCGTCCGAACACAAGAGCAGGGCGGCGCCAACCATTTCGTTAGGCTCCGCGGCCCGGCCGATCGGAGCCGCCGATCTCGCCTGGATGTCGCGCCAGGCTTGAGCGTCCTGCCGCCGCCACCGGTTTCGCTCCGTTGCCACGAGGCCGGGCGAGAGATTGTTGATCATGACATTGAACGGTGCGTACTGCCGCGCGAGATTGATGCAGAGATTGTGCTGCGCGCTTTTCAGCGCGGCGTAGATTGCAAGCTCGGGCTCCGGCCGCACCTGGTTGATGCTGCCGATGGTCAGGATGCGGCCCCAGCCTTGCGCCTTCATCGGCGGCAGCGTCGCCTGCAACAACTCGACCGTGGCGCGGAAGTTGATGTCGAATTGACGCCGCATGTCATCGCTGCTGATGTCGAGAAAAGCCACCCGCGATTGAACGGACGCGCAGACGACGAGAATGTCGATGTCGCCGAGCTTCGCCGCCGCTTCGGCGACCGTTCGGCGCGCGGTGCCTGGTTGGGCAAGGTCGGATTCGACGAGGCAGCCGCGAACGCCGCAGGCCGTCACTGCCGCCAGCGTCTGCTGCGCGGCATCCGGCTGGCCGAACGCCGTATCGGCCGTCGCAGAATAATGAATGGCGACATCGGCGCCCTGATCGGCAAAGCCAAGCGCCAGGCTGCGACCGATGCTGAGGCTGCCCCCGGTGATGAACGCTCGTCGACCTGTCATCGAGAACCATTTCGACATTGTCGTCATCCATATTTGATCAAATAAGGCGCTTTTCGCCCTCTAGAGTCTGGTGTCACAGCGCCATAGTTGCAAGATCAAAATGGATTTGATCAAATATTTCGATCATGATAGCGAGGCAGATGGACATGACCACTCCGCGAACCGCCTCGACCGAGATCTGTGACCGTATTCGCGACGACATCGTCGCCGGCATCCTGCCGTTCGGCAGCCGGCTTACCCTTGACCAGCTGTCGAGCCGGTACGTGACGGGTCACATGCCGATCCGCGAAGCGCTCCGGCAGCTGCAGGGTGAAGGGCTCGTGGTGCAGACGCCCAATCGCGGTGCGCGCGTGCGGGCCGTGGATGTCGATTTCGTCCGCAACATCTTCGATCTGCGGATCGCGATCGAGTCGATGCTGGCGCGTCGCGCTGCCGAACGAATGGAGCCCGCGATGATCGCGGCGCTCGAAGCCGCCGAGCGCCAATTCGAAACCTGCGTTGCGGCCCAGGATTTCGCCGGCGCGCTGGTCGCGAACCGCACCTTTCATCGCATCGTCAACGAAGCGGCCAACAATCCGGAGGCGGCCGGAATCCTCGACCGGCATTGGCGCCTGATCGCGGCGCTGTGGAATCTGTATGGCTACGGCGAAGAACGCGCAGCCGGCGTGATCTCGGATCATCACCAGCTGATCCGCGCCTTTGCATCGCAAGATGCCGATGTCGCAGCGTGTCTCGCCATGGCGCACGCCGCCAAGGCAAAGCAGGACCTGATCGCGCGCATGCAACGCAACGCGCCGCAGGTGACCGGCACGGCCGCGTGACGCATGACCAAGCTTCGCACGATCGCAACGCTGTCGGCGCGAGTGTCTGACAAGACGGTGTGGACTTTCGTCAGTGTCGAAGCCGAGGACGGCCACCGCGGTTGGGGTGAAGCGACGCTCCAGGGTGAGGCGGATGCCGTCCATCACGAGGTGGCGCGGCTGCGCCCGGCGCTGCTCGGCCGTGCGCTCTCGGCCCAAAGCGAGATCAAGGATGTCGTCGGAACCTGTGGTCGTGACCGGGCCCAGGCTGCGGCCATCAGCGCACTCGATCAGGCGGTCGGCGATGTGATCGCCCAGAGCTCAGGGCACAGCCTCGCGTCCGCACTCGGTCCCGCGCCATCCGACACAATCCGGCTTTATGCCAATATCAATCGCGGCACGTTCGATCGCAGCCCGGCCGGGTTTGCGGCACGCGCGCTCGACGCCAGGCAGCTCGGTTTCGATGCGGTGAAGATCGCGCCGTTCGACGAGGTTCGGCCGGGCGAGGCAACGTCAGTCGGCGCGATCGATCCCGGCCTCGCGCGGATCGCGGCGGTTCGCGCCGCGGTCGGGCCCGAGGTGCGGCTGCTGGTCGATTGTCATTGGCGCCTGACCGAGGCCTCAAGCCACGACGTGTTGCGCGAGGTCGAGCCCTTGCAACTGTACTGGTTCGAATGTCCTCTGCCGGAGGAGCCAACCAATTTCGACGCCTTACGCCGACTGCGCGGTCGCGCCAACGCCAACGGCGTGCGCCTCGCCGGATGCGAAATGATGACCGGCGCGGACGGCTTCCGTCCGTTTCTGGAGGCTGGCGTCTACGACGCTATCATGCCCGATGTGAAATATGCCGGGGGCTTGCGCGAGCTGTTGCGTATCGGCGAGTTCGCCGCCAGTCGTGGCGTCGCCTGTTCGCCGCACAATCCCTCAGGGCCAATCGCGCACGCCCACAGTCTGCATCTCAGTGCCCACTTGCCGTCGTGTCCGTTCCTCGAATATCAATACGACGAGAGCTCGCTGTTCTTCGATTTCGTCAGCGGGACTCTTCCCGATCCTCGTTCCGGAACGAGTGCCCTGCCGCAAGGGGCGGGGCTTGGCATCGGCATCGGCGGTGCTGTGTTGCGGCGCTGCCTGATTGCCGTCGACGGTGTCGAACACCTCGACGAGGTGATGCCATGAGCGAGACGGCTCGCGCGGCACCCTCGTCATGGCCGAGCGGTTGGGTCTGGCCGCGCTTCCTCAGGCATTGTGAATTCGTGCCGGCACTGTTGGCCGTCGGCGGGCTCTGGCACCTTGCGAGTGTCGTCGCGCACAACCCGACACTGGTGCCGCCGCCTCTCATGGTTCTCAGTGCGTGGATCGGATTGTGGCGCGAGGAGTTGCCGGCGGACATCCTCGCCAGTCTCGTCCATCTCGGCGTCGGCTACGGCTTCGGCGTTGGCGCAGGACTTCTATTGGCGTTGCTGGCGGCCCGCTTCGAAATCTTCGAGGTGATCATTGCGCCGCTGGTCGAGATGCTGCGGCCGCTCAGCGCGATTGCCTGGATTCCGATTGCGATCCTGATGTTCGGCATCGGGCGCGCGGTGCCCGTGTTCCTGATCTTCTATGCCGCGAGCTTCCCGATCTTCATCAACACGCTGGCCGGCATCAAGGGCGTCGACCCGCGTCTCGTCCAGGCCGCCGAAATGTTGGGCGCCTCGCGGCGCCTGATCGTGACCCACGTGGTGATGCCAGCCGCGCTGCCACTCGTTCTGGCCGGCGCGCGGCTTAGTCTCGGCGTCGCCTGGATGGCCATGGTCGCCGCTGAATTGACCGGCGCCGATTCCGGGCTCGGCTGGCGCATCTTCTGGTACCAGGAGTTCTTCGCCATGGACAAGGTCCTGGCGGTGATCCTGACCATCGGTGTTCTCGGCTACGGATTTGACGGCCTGCTGCGATGGCTGCAGCGGCGCGTCACGCGCTGGCAACCCGACCCGTCGGAGCCGGATCGATGACCGACGCACAGCACCGCTTTCTGCCGCTTCCGGTGTTCGCCGCGATCCTGATCCTGTGGGAGATCGCGGTCCGCAGTTCCGGACATCTGTCATTGTATCCTTATCCGGTCGGCGTGGTCGAAGCGGCGATCCGCACGATCGGTGACGGTTCGCTGATTGCTGCGACTCGCGGCAGCCTGTCTCGCGTCTTGATCGGATTTGCCGTCGGCGGGCTGCTCGGCATTCCGCTCGGGATGTTGATGGCGCTGTTGCCGCCGCTGAACCGGGCGATGGGCCCGATCATCGATTCGCTGCGCTCGATTGCGCCGATCGCCTGGATCCCCATGGCGCTGCTTTGGCTGGGAATCCGCGGTAATGCCGCGCTGTTCATCGTCGCCTACGCGGCCTTCTTTCCGTTCGTGCTCAACACCATCGAGGCGGTCCGCCAGATCGATCGCAATCTCATCAACGCGGCATCGGCGCTCGGCGCCAGCCGGGCGCTGATCCTGCGGACTGTGATCCTGCCGGGCTCGCTGCCGATCATCCTGACCGGCGCGCGCATCTCGCTCGCCTTTGCGTGGGGCTCGATCATCGCCGCCGAGCTCGCGATGGGCATCAAGGTCACCGCCGGCGGTTCGGGCGCGGTCGGGCTCGGCCAGCTCATGGTGAGCACGCTTTACATCCGTCGCGATGTCAACGGCCTCGTCCTCTACATGATCGTCATCGGGGTCATCAGCTGGACCATCGATGTCCTGATGCGGCGACTGCAACGGACTCTCACGCCATGGCGATAGATATGCACGCGAAAATCGAAGGCCGTGCCTTGAGCAAGACCTATGTGTCGTCCCGCACGCGGCGAGAAAGTCCAGGCGCTGAACAATGTCTCGTTCGTGATCGGGGCCAATGAGTTTGTCAGCATCGTTGGCCCGTCGGGTTGCGGCAAGTCGACGCTGCTGTCGCTTGTCGCGGGCTTTGCGGCGCCGACCACCGGCGAGGTTCTGGTCGACGGCAAGGCAGTCAAAGGGCCGGACCCGCAGCGCGGCGTGATGTTTCAGGACTATGCGCTGTTTCCCTGGCGCACGGTGCTCGGCAATGTCGAGTTTGGTCCGATGGCCCGTGGCGTCGGCTCCGCGGAACGACGCGCGTTGGCGCAACGGCACATCGAGAGGGTTGGTCTCGCCGGTTTCGAAAACCGCTTTCCGCACGAGCTTTCCGGCGGCATGCGGCAGCGCTGCGCGCTGGCGCGGCTGCTGGCCAATGAGCCGAAGGTCTGGCTGATGGACGAACCGCTCGCTGCGGTCGACCTGCAGACCCGAAATATCCTGCAGGACGAGCTGTTGCGGCTGTGGGGCGACGACGCGGATCCCGCGTCGCGCCGTGCGGTGATGTTCGTGACCCATGGCATCGACGAGGCAGTCTATTTGTCCGACCGCATCATCGTGCTGGGTCGGCGTCCGGGTCAGATCAAGGAGGTTGTCGCGATCGATCTGCCGCGGCCACGGCGATCCATTCGCAACAGCGCCGCCGCCGGCCGCTTTGTCGACCACATCTGGAACTTGATCCGCGACGAAGCCGCACAGGCCATCGTCGAGGAGACAGCTTGAATCAATCAGGCGCGAAGACAGAAGCAAAGGGGAGGAGCAAATGAGCGTTACTTTGCCAAACCGTCGGTCGGTACTGCGAATCGGAGGCGCCGGCATCGGCGCGCTATTGAGCATGCCGCTGTTTCGCGCCAGTCCGGCGCTTGCCGACGCGCTCAAGATGACGATGGGCGTCGGTCTGACCAACGATGGCGCGCCGCTCGTGTTCGCCATGCAACGCGACAAGCTGCTGGATAAGGCGGCGACCGAGCTCGGGCTGCAGATCGATGCGGATTATCTGAATTTCCCCGTGCTGCTTCGCATGCTGCAGGGCCTCGCCGCTGGCCAGCTCGATATCGGCATGCTGGGTTCGACCCCGACCATCCGCAATCTGTCGCAGCCGAATGCCGCGGTGCCGATCGCGATTGCCGGTGGCGGCATAAAATTTCCGCTGCAGGTTCCGCCCAACTCGTCGATCAAGAACCTCGATGACCTCAAGGGCAAAACCGTTCTCACGATTGTCGGATCGGACCTTCACTTGGTCCTGAACCTGATGCTGCAGGCGCATTTCGGCACCGACGACGCCAAGGCGCTCGGCATCACCGTGAAGAACATCCAGGCGTTCGCCGAACTCACGCGCGCTCAGTCGGGCATCGACGCTGTCCTCAACGTCGAGCCCGCCGCGCAGGGCGCCGTCAATGCCGGAGAGCTCGTCAATCTCCTGCTCAATGACGGCACGACGGGGCCGGCCTATGATGGCCCGGAGGGGAAGGGGGCCGGTCACAAGATCGCCAGCTTCGCCAAGACGCCGTTTGCCCCGGAGGCATATTATCCGCATCGCATCTGGTGGGTGGCACGCCAGGAATTCCTGCAACAAAATCCGAAGGCCATAGTCGCCTTGCTGGTGGCGAATGCGCGGGCGACCAAGCTCGTGACGCAAATGACTCCGGACGCGGTGATCGATCTCGCGAGCCAGGACTGGTTCAGCGACCGTGCCGCGCAGCGGCCGTATGTGGAGAATATTCTCTATCGTCGCCGCGGCTGGTCATGGATTACCGAGGGCGACGCGCGGACCCTGGTCGGCCTGTCAAAGGTGAAGTCGATCTATCAGACGGAGCTCACCGGCGATGGCGTCAAGCGTCTGATGGCTCCCGCCGCGCCGCTCGCTCGCGACGCCTGGGAACGCGTCGGCAAGGACCCCGGTCCCGACGCATTCCTCGATACCAAGGCGATCGACGTGCGCGGCCTTCCACTGTGGGAGATCGATCGCTGGACGACACTGTAACCCCATCATCGGTGGGGTCTGGGTAGGGAACGTCAGCATGACCACGCCGCGCATCATCAAACGCGAGGCCGCTGTCGCTGTCCATCAAGCGAACGCGCTGACCGGCGAGGTGCCGTGCTGGGACGCAAGCTGCGAAACGGTTTGGTGGGTCGATATTCAGGGGCAACGGCTACTCGGATTCTCGCCACGAACCGGCTGCGCACAAGAGCACAATCTCCCGAGCATGCCCGGGCTTGTCGTGCTGCGGCGGGGTGGCGGTCTCGTCATCGGACTGGAGGATGGCTTGTACCCGTTCGACCCGGCGACCGGCTTAGGCGCGCGTCTCGCCGCAGTCGAAGCGGATGATACGCGAACCCGCATCAATGACGGCGCTGTGGATGCTGCCGGGCGGCTGTGGTTCGGCACCATGGATAAGACCGGATCCGGCCAGCCGATCGGCAAGCTCTATTGCCTGTCGGCCGATTTGAGCCTGCGAGTTGTGCGAACCAATATCGGCGTTCCCAACGCCACTGCGTTCTCTCCGGATGGTCGTACGTTCTATTTTGCCGACACGCCGACCGGCAAGATCGAGGTCTGCGATTATGACGTCGACACGGCCACGCCGGGCCCACCACGCACTTTCGTCGCCTATCAAGGTGGCGAAAGGCCGGATGGCTTGTGCGTCGACGCCGAGGGTGCGCTGTGGATCGCCGTTGTCGACGGCGGTCGCCTGGAGCGGCGTCTCGCCGACGGAACGCTGCACACGATCGTCGAACTGCCGGTGTCACGCCCAACGATGCCCATCCTCGGGGGAGGCGATGGCAGCACCATGTTCATCACATCGCAGCGGCGCTTTCTTGATGCCGCCCAGCTCGCCGCCGAACCGTTTGCCGGCGATCTTCTGATGATGCGCGCGGAAGTGCCGGGCGTCGCGCCACGGCTGGCCGTGGTTTAGAGTGCGACTGACGGACCCGCCGATGGCCCCGGTTGTTTATGAGCGGGCTCAGCGGCTCGCCAGACTGTACCTCAGGTCGGATGCCACCAGCTGCCCTTGAGCACGACACCATCGATTTTGATTTTCTTGCTGCCGATCATCTGCTCCCCGAGCGAGTTGACAAAAGGGAACCGGCCTTCGCTGACCGAGAAAATCGTCGCATCACCGGCTGAGCCCGGGCGCAGTGTCCCAAGCTCGGGCCGGCGAATTGCGGCCGCGGCGTTGACGGTTGTTGCGCGAATGACGTCGGCGAGCGGCATACCAAGGTTGAGAAATTTGGAGAGCGTGGTCGCCTGGTCGAAAACAGGACCTTCCAGATTGAGGATGTGAAGATCGGAGGAGATGGTGTCCGGGACGAAGCCTGCAGCGAGCATGGCCCGGGCCGTCTTGAATGCGAATGAACCCATGCCGTGGCCGACATCGAACAGAACACCGCGCTGGCGCGCTGCAAACACCGCGGGCTTGATCGCACCTTGGCCCGTGACCGGAGAATTCGGGAACGGACGGAAGCAATGGGTCAGCACGTCACCCGGCCGCAGGCGGTCCAGAACGTCCTCATAGCTCGGCGGCGGCTCGTCGATATGGCACATCAACGGCAAGGCGAGCTCTTCGGCGGCCTGCAGCGCAATGTCGAGCGGGGCAGCGCCGGATGATCCGCTGGCATTGCGGCCGACGCGCACCTTGATCCCGATCGATCACGTCGCGATGGTCGTTGGCAACAGCCACGGCATCGGCCGGGCTCATCAATCGGAGATCGCTGCTTTCGCCGACCATGATGCGTTTGGAGAATGCGAATATGCCGGCAAATGACACATGGAGGTAAGCGAGAATGCGCGGCTCGCTAGGTTCGATGACATGCTTGAGAAATCCGAGGAAGTTGCCTGGGCCGGCGCTTCCGGCGTCGACCAGGGTCGTGACGCCGCTCTGGCGGGCAGCGTCCGTCGCATCGACCCCAAGCGAGGTGCCGCCCCAATAGACGTGGGTATGAAGATCGATGAAGCCCGGCGCGACCAGTCGTCCGCTGACGTCGCGGATGTCAGCCCCTTCTGCCGACTTGATATCTTTCCCGATTGCCGCGACGCGGCCCGCAGCAAAGGCAATGTCGGCTGCCCCGTCGAGGTTCTGAGAAGGATCGACAATATGGCCGCCTTTGAGAATGAGGTCATGGGCCATCGGGTAGTTCCTGTTGCTAGCTAGAGTATGATCCGGAAAAGTGTGAAGCGGCTTTCCGAGAATCTAAAGCGCGATGTTATTCAATCAAATCTCATCGCGCTTTAGGAATCGCGGGTCGGTCAATCGCCAAGCGGGTCGCTAGCGTTGCCATTGGCCTTCATCAGCTCGTATTTGATGCGCCGCATACGGGCTTGCGCTTCACGCGGCCTGCAGTAGGCCGTTGTGGCCGCCAGCAGGTCGATCACGGCGAGCAGCGCATAGCGTGACGCCGTCGGCTTCAGCGCATCCGGCGCTTCCGCGATGTGCACCGCGAGCGCAACGTCGGCGATTGCCGCGAGCGGGCTGCGCGGCTTGGTCACTGCGATGATCAGTGCGCCATATTGCTTGGCGACCGTCGCCGCTTCGATGACCTCGGCTGCACTGCCGGTTGTCGAAACGGCGACCACGACATCATTGCGGCCGAGCGTCGCCGCAACCATCCGCATCAATTTCGGGTCCGACGAATGCGAAACGGCGACGCCGAGGCGGAAGAAGCGATGTTCCACCTCCGCAACCGCAACCGTCGAGCCGCCGCCGACACCGAAGGCCGCGAGCTTCGAACAATTGGCGATCGCCTCGGCGGCCTTCTCGACGTCTTCCTTGCGCAACTGCTGTTCGACGGCAGTGATCGCCCGACGAATCTCCTGAAATACCGACTGCCACAGCGCCGGCCGGGCAAGATCGGTACCGACATGCGGCGGCAACTCGAGATAGATGCGGCCGACGGCTATCGCCTGCGCAAGCCTCACCTTCAGCTCACGCACGCCGCGGCAGCCCACCGAACGGCTGAAGCGGGTCACCGTGGGCTCGCTGACGCCGGCGCGCCGTGCGAGGTCGCCGTTGCTGGCGTGAACGGCGTAGTCCACGTCCGCGAGCACGGTCGTCGCGACGCGCTGTTCCGAGCGGCTCAGCGTCGGGCCGATCTGTCTGACGACGGAAATGATGTCGTCGGGTACGAGGCCACCGCGGCGCGACGCATCATTGTCCGACGCTTCGCCAGGCAGTGCTTCCCGCGTTCGCTTCGCCGCTCGTACCAAAGGCCGTCACCCCAAGTGCTCGCTTGAGGCTGTTCAACGAGCCTGCGAGACATTTCCTGTAAGAAACTTTCGCGCCGTCGGCGCCATTGCAACGCCGAATTTAGGCGGCTTTCTCAGTTACGACAAGATTGTTCTTGAAAAGCGCGCCGGATTGTTTGTAACTTTCTAACGGACGTCAGTCGCAAGTCATTCAAGACAAGTCTTTCAAGAAGAGATGTCATCGGGTCAGCACGAGCATGGCGAACAATGCCGCCCCGGGCTGACTGATCGATCCGAAACACCTTTCAGATGGGAGGGGAAGATGCGATCCGGATTGGGAGCTTTGATGCGCAGCGCTGCGGCCGTCGCCGCAGCCTTGTTCCTGAACGCCCAGGCCAACGCCGCCGGGATACTTCGCGAAGCGACGATCGGCGAACCACCGCCGCTCGATGTGATGCTGACCACCGCCGACGTCGCCGCGGTGATCGGCCGCCACATCTTCGAAACGCTTTATGCCTATGACTTCGAACTACAATCCGCGCCCGCTGCTGGCCGACAGCGACCGCGTCGGTGACGGCGGCAAGACCATCGTCATCACGCTGCGTCAGGGAGTTGCGTTTCACAATGGCAAGGAGATGACAGCGAGCGATGTCGTCGCTTCGATCAAGCGCTGGGGTCAGTTCGGCGCGCGCGGCAAGCTGCTGATGGGCAATGCTACGTCCGTCGAAGCCACCGGCAAATACGAGGTCACGCTCAAACTGTCGGCGCCGAACGGTGCATGGAAAACCCTGATAGCCGACGTCAATGGCGGCCTCGCGATCTATCCGGAAGAGATCGTCAGCAAGGCCGGCAATCAGCCGATCGAGCAGAAAGATTACATCGGAACCGGCCCTTACAAGTTCAAGGAATGGCGACCGAACCGCTACGTCGAGGTCGAGAAGTTCGACCGCTACACCTCTCGCAAGGACGCCGGCGATGGCTTTGCCGGCGCTCGCGTCGCCAACTTCGACGCCATCCGCTTCGTTCCGGTGCCCGATGTCGGCACCCGCGTCAGTGGCGTTCAGGCCGGCGATTACGACTACGCCGAGATGATCTCAGGCGATCTGTACGACACGCTGAGCGCCGACAAGTCGATCCATGTCGTGCGCAGTAATGCCCCGATCTTTGGCCTCTTCTTCATGAATTCGAAGGAGGGCATTCTCAAGGACAACTACAAGCTTCGCCGTGCCATCCAGATGGCGCTGGACAAATCGCAGGCGCAACGTGTCGCCTTTGGCCCCAAAGGCCTGTGGGATGCGCAAGGCTCGATCTATCCGCAGGGCAGCTACTGGTATTCGACCGCGGGCATCGATGCCTACAGCCAGCACGACGCCAAGAAGGCGAAGGAGCTTGCCAAGGAGGCTGGTTACACCGGGACGCCGATCCGCTTATTGGTTTCGACCAACTATCAGGCCCACTTCGACGAAGCGACGGTGTTCACGCGGCAACTGGCCGAAGCCGGCATCAACATCCAGATGATGGTCGTCGACTGGGCGACATTGCTCAAGATGCGCGGTCAGTCCGAACAGTGGGACATGTTCGTCACCCACCACGGCTTTTCGCCGGATCCGCTGCTCTTCACCTTCATGAACGCGACCTATCCCGGCTGGTGGGACACTCCGGAGATCGGCGCGCTGCGGACCGAACTGACCAGCTCATCGGATCAGACCGCGCGCAAGGCAATCTGGGACAAGATCCAGGCGCTGCTCTACGAGCAGGTTCCGGTCATGAAGGTCGGCGATGCCTACACCTACGATATCGCCTCGCCAAAGCTGAAGGGCCTCAATCCGAACGGTCCGGCGTTCTGGAACGTGTCGGTGCAGTGATGTCGAGCATGATCCGGAAAAGTGTGAAGCGGTTTTCCGAAAAAGATTATGCTCAATCAAAAGGCTGATCGGCGAGTGGCAGGCTGCTCATGTGGTCATATGCGCTGAAGCGCGGCGGCGCGACCGCGGTGACGCTTGCCGCGGCGTCGGTTGTGATCTTTGCATTCATTCACCTCGTTCCGGGCGATCCGATCTATGTCCTGCTCGGTGACACGGCAACACCGGATCAGGTCGACGCGCTGCGTCGCCAGCTCGGCCTCGATCAGCCGATCATCGTGCAATACCTGAACTGGGCCGGCCAGGCGCTGCGCGGCAACCTCGGACGCTCGATCTTCTTTCAGGCGCCAGTGCTTTCGGTGATCGCCGATGGCGCTGAGACGAGCATGCTGCTGGCCAGCATGACCATGATCTGGGTCGCGCTGATCGGCCTGCCGATCGGCATGATCGCCGCGGTCAAGCACGGCACCTGGCTCGACCAGGGGCTGTCCGGCGCCGCCATGCTGATGGCGTCGGTGCCGACGTTCTGGGTCGGGCTTTACCTGATCCTGATTTTCGCCGCCTGGCTTGGCTGGCTGCCGAGCTCGGGCTACCCGTCCGTGTTCGAGGGCGGCGGCATCGCCAACCTGCGCTACCTGATCCTGCCGAGCCTCACCCTTGCGGCCCCGAACGCCGCGCTGATCCTGCGCCTGACCCGCGCCAGCATGCTCGACGTCTCGCGCGAGGATTATGTGCGCACCGCGCGCGCTAAGGGCATTCGCCCATGGCAAGTCGTGCGCCGGCACATCCTGCGCAACGCGCTGCTGACCATCGTCGCCGCGTTCGGTTTCACGTTTGCGGCGCTGCTGTCGGAAGCCGTCGTGACCGAGACCGTGTTTGCGTTGCCCGGCATCGGTCGCCTGGTGGTGCAATCGATTCTGCGCCGCGATTACCCGGTGATCCAGGGCGTCATCCTGGTCATCGTGGTGCTTTATCTCATGATCAACCTGATCGTCGATCTGTCTTATCGCCTGCTCGACCCGCGCGTGGAGCTGCAGTGAAGGGCAACGGCATGACCATGTTGCTCGCGCCCTTCGTGGCTCGCCCGATCGCTCTTGTGGGCCTCGGTGTCCTTGTTGCCATGGTGCTTGCGGCGATTCTTGCGCCATTGCTTGCGCCGTACGATCCTTACGCGATCGATCCGATCAATCGTCTCATGCCGCCCGACGCCGCGCACTGGTTCGGCACCGATCAGTACGGCCGCGATACGCTGTCGCGCGCGATCTACTCGGCGCGCATGGCCTTGCTGATGGGCGCAGGCGTCGTCACGTTCGCGATGCTCACAGGCGTGCCGATCGGCGTTGTCTCGGCCTTGTTCCCGCGCCTTGGCCACGTGCTGATGCGCATGGTCGACGTGCTGATGGCCTTTCCCTCGCTGCTGCTTGCGCTCGGTCTCATCGTCATCCTCGGCCCGAGCGTCGCCAATTCGATCATCGCCATCGGCGCAGCCTACCTGACGACGACCACGCGCATCATCTACGGCCTCACGCTGCGCTTGCGCGCCGAGACCTATGTCGAGGCCGCGCGCAGCATGGGGTCGGGAACGGGATGGCTGATCACGCAGGCACATCCTGCCCAACCTGGTCTCGCCGCTATTGGTGCAGGCGAGCTTCGTCTTCGCCTTCGCCCAGCTCGGCGCGGCGTCGCTCGATTTTCTCGGGCTTGGCGCGCCTCCTGACATCCCGAGCTGGGGCAACATGCTTGCGGAGTCGCGCACCTTCATCACCCGCGCGCCGTGGCTGTTGTTTTTTCCCGGCATGATGATCGTGCTGTCGGCGTTTTCGCTGAACCTCGTCGGCGACGCGCTGCGCGATCGCCTCGATCCGCGGTTCCGCGAAATGCTCGGCGGGGAGGGTTGACATGCTGGCGGTGCGCGATCTCACCGTTTCCGTCGGCCCAACAGCGAGGCCGGTCGACATCGTATCCGGTGTCTCGTTTGCCATCGCGCGTGGTGAGATTCTCGGCCTCGTCGGCGAATCCGGCAGCGGCAAGAGCATGACGTCGCTCGCCATCATGGGATTGCTGCCGCGGCCCGGACCAGAGGTGCGCTGCGGGCGCGTCGAACTTGACGGCAGCGATGTCACCGAGCTGCAGCCGTGGCAGCGTGTCGAGGCCGGCCTTGGCCGGATCGCGATGATTTTTCAGGAGCCGATGACGTCGCTCAATCCGGTCCTGCGGATCGGCGATCAGATCGCGGAGGCAGTCTGCGTCCACGATGGCATGTCCGGAAGTGACCTGTCGAAGCGGGTGCGCGAGTTGCTGGAGATGGTGCGGATACCCGATGCCGCCATGCAGCTTTCAGCCTATCCACACCAGTTGTCGGGCGGCATGCGTCAGCGGGTCATGATCGCCATTGCACTTGCCTGCCGGCCGCACGTCCTGATCGCCGACGAACCGACCACGGCACTCGACGTTACGATCCAGATCCAGATCCTTGGCCTGCTCCGCGATCTCTGCGATCGGCTCGACATGGCCATGCTGTTCATCACTCACGATCTGGGTGTGATCGCGCAGCTCGTCGATCGCGTCGCCGTGATGTACTCCGGACGCATCGTCGAAACCGCACCGGTCGACGAATTGTTCGCTGCACCGGGTCATCACTATACGCGGGGGTTGATCGACTGCATGCCAGCGCGAAGCCG
Source organism: uncultured Alphaproteobacteria bacterium (assembly GCA_963763485.1). Classification (GTDB taxonomy): domain Bacteria; phylum Pseudomonadota; class Alphaproteobacteria; order Rhizobiales; family Xanthobacteraceae; genus CAWCKS01. The sequence continues at coordinate 479,154 of CAVXOW010000009.1, forward strand.
GACACGCCGCTTGCGCGCGATACCGGGGCAGGCGCCAAGGCCTGGGGTGATCACGGCAGGATGTGTATTCGCGCCACGCTGTGCCGAAGTGCACGATGTCTGCCGCGCGGAGTCACCGCCGCGGGTTCGCATTTCGGAGCGTCACGAAGCTTTTTGCGTATTCCCCATTGGCCGGGGGAGGTCGCCTTGAGCCGAGAGGCAATTCTCGAAGTTCGCGATCTCAGGACGGCATTTGACGTCAAGCGGCTCGGACGCAAATTGCGATTGCAGGCGGTCGACGGCGTCACATTGTCCCTTGCCGAGGGCGAGGTCCTCGGGATCGTCGGCGAATCCGGTTGCGGTAAGACGACGGTCGGCCGCTCCATTGTTCGTCTGGTGCCTGCTCAAAGCGGCTCCGTCGTATTCAAGGGTGTCGATGTGTTAGCTGCGCGCGCCGCCAGCCTGCGCGAATTACGGCTGAAGATCCGTATGGTCTTCCAGGATCCCTACGCATCGCTCAACCCACGCCGCTCGATCGGCGATTCGGTTGCCGAGGCCGGCGACATCAACGGCACGTTCGTGAGCCGCGCCGATCGTGCTGAGCAAATTGCCGGAACTCTTTCCTCTGTCGGACTCGATCCGTCGTTCGCCCAACGCTTCCCGCACGAACTCAGCGGCGGGCAACGCCAACGTGTCGGCGTGGCGCGGGCCATCCTCCCGACACCAGCGATGATCATCGCGGACGAACCAGTCTCGGCGCTCGACGTTTCGGTGCAGGCTCAGGTCCTGAATCTAATGATGGATCTACAAGAGCAGCTGAAGCTCTCGATGCTATTTATCTCGCACGATCTCGGCGTCATCGGGCAGATCAGCGACCGCGTCGCGGTGATGTATATGGGTCGGGTCATGGAGCTCGCCGCAACGCCACCAATTCTGGAAAGTCCGATCCATCCGTATACGCGCGCACTGATGAATGCGATTCCGATGCCGGACCCGTCTCGTCGAATTGCTGGCGCGATCGAATTGGGCGAGCCGCCAAGCCAGTTCGAGCGGCCGATCGGTTGCGCCTATGCACCGCGATGCCCGCTGGCTAGCGACCGCTGTGCAAAGGAAGCGCCGCAACTGCGAAAAGTTGAGCAATACGACCGAATGGTCGCATGCCACAACGTTTAGCAACGATTGGGGCTAGGCACTTGGAGCACTGCCTGCCGGTCGCCAATTTGGGTCGCAGCAGCGCTGCACCAGTGATCGCGTGCACGGGACGTTCGTCTGCGCAATTGTTCTCGTCGACCCTCCAACGATCTAATGACGTCGTTTCACGCTAAGGCGTCATGTCAGCCGACCTGCTGCCCGCGTTGCATACGCCTGATCGTCTGATCCAGTGCGGACAGAAAGGCCGAACGGTCACTCGGCTTGAATGGTGGTGGTCCGCCAGTGGACTCCCCGGCTGAGCGAAGGTCGTGCAGGAGGTTTCGCACAGCGAGCGCCATACCGATCGACGCTTCCGTCAAGATGCGTCCGCTCGGCGCGATCACACTCGCACCTAGCTTGATGCAACGGCTTGCCAGGGGAATATCGAAGGTCACGACGATGGACATCGGGCCGGCGCGCTCGACGATCCAGTTGTCTGCAGCGTCCATGCCGTTTCCTGCTGCAACCCGTTCAATCATGGGGTTCCGAGGCACGCGAATGAATGCGCCGGCAACGACGGTGACTGGCAGGCCATGACGCGCGGCGACCTTGTAGATCTCGTCTTTTACAGGACAGGCGTCGGCGTCGACATAAATGCGGATAGAGGTCTGCGTCACAGCTTGTGCTTTCTAGAGGTTCGCGCTGCCAACACAAATACCGATTTCCACTCCTGGCCGCTCGTCGAGCAACGCGATGGCGCCGCAAGCCGAACATGGAGTCAAGTGATGCTCACAGATCAGATCCTGGGGTCATTGGCCTGGCAATACTTCGCGCCAGACGCGGCGCGCCCAAAATCCCTGCTATGACATTCCTCAAGAGGGTTTTTGATCGCTCTCGAGTGACTGGTGTGGCGACCACGAACGAAGGAATGTGTATCGGCTCGATTACTTCTTCTTGCTCTTCTTCTTTTTCGTTGTCTTCTCTGCCGCTCGAAACAGCCTAGACTGTAGCACGCGGCGAGGTCCCCCAAGCCGTCGGCGAGCTGGGTAGTGTGTCTTGCGAGATTCGCTGGCTCGCCCAGTCTACGGACTGGGCCAAACGGTAGATGCATGGGCAATGGTCGATTTAGGAGGTAACCGCGCTCCAAGCAGTTTCGTGAATTCGCCCTCCCTGAGTTGAGCGCTCGGCGCGACGAAAAGGCGACGCTTGGCAAGCTTCGCTGATTTCACGATGGGGTTAGCTGGCGATACCACGCGTCGTCCGCCAGCAGCGGTATCACGCGCTGCGATGCGTCTTCGCTCTTCGCGGTACGCCGGACAACCGCGATACACAGCGGTGTCCGCCGAAGCATTAGCGAAGGCGGATGATGCCGCCTGACCGTGTCCTAACGAAGAAGTGCCTGTTTCTACAGGTGTTCTTCAGCTCGGTTTTGGTTCGTACTCGCTATCCTACTCCCGGCATTTTTTTGAGAGCTGGTTCGGATCGGGGGAGATAGCCTCTGCAATAGGCTCTTTGGCTATCTTCCGACAACGGCGGCAGCGCTTGCGTTGCACCGCGTCAAGGGCGTTGCGGGATGGCGGCGGCGCGCGGGTATCGAGACCTCTTGAATTTATTGGCTAGAAGGAGTCCGATACGGCGGCCTCCGTGGAGAACCAACGTCCGACGAGGCGATCGGAAGCTGGCGGATAAGCCGGACCGATCGGCGAGGGCGAGGGCGATGAGGGAGTGCCAGTCCGCCGAAGTCTTCCTGCGACCATCAACCGGCCGGTCCGCCGCATGAGTGCACGCGCGCCATGCACCGAGACCTCAGGCTCTGCCGCGCAATTGTCGATCGCCGGGGTATCAAAGCACTTTGGCGGCGTGACCGCCGTCGACGACGTGTCGGTCGACATTCCCAAAGGTCGCATCCTTTCCATCATCGGCCCAAACGGCGCCGGCAAGACCTCGCTCCTGAACATGATCTCCGGGTTCTACAAGCCGAACCAGGGGCGCATTGTGCTGGAAGGGCTCGACATCACCCGCAAGAGCCCGAGCGAAATCGCGGCGCTCGGCGTCGCGCGAACCTTTCAAAACATTGCACTGTTCAGCGGGCTCACCGTGCTCGACAACTTGATGCTCGGCCGCCACGTCTTGATGCGATCGGGTGTGCTCGAGTGCGTGCTGTACTGGGGGCCGGCGCAGCGCGAGGAGATCCGGCACCGCGCGGCGTGTGAGGAGATCATTGAGTTCCTGAAGCTTCAGGACCTGCGCAAGCAGCCGACCGCTGCCATTGCCTATGGCTTACGCAAACGAGTCGAGCTCGGGCGTGCGCTCGCCCTGGAGCCCAAGGTGCTGCTGCTCGACGAGCCGATGGGCGGCATGAACCAGGACGAGAAGGAGGACATGGCGCGCTTCATTCTCGACGTCAATCAGGAGCGCAACGTCACTGTCGTTCTCATTGAACATGACATGGGCGTCGTGATGGACATTTCAGACCACGTCGTCGTGCTCCATGGCGGCCGCAAGATTGCCGCCGGCGCGCCCTCCGAAGTGCAGAAAGATCCAGCCGTCATCGCGGCTTATCTCGGCTCCAACCGGCGAAAAGGGGCAGCATGAAGCTAATTGAGAACGCCGACACCAACACGCTCCCTAAGCTTCTTCGCCGCAACATGCAGCGGATCGGGGCCAAGCCAGGCATGCGCGAAAAAGACCGCGGCATCTGGCAAACCTACTCATGGAGTGATTGCTATACTCACGTGCGGGATTTTGCGCTCGGCCTTGCGGCGGCAGGCTTCAAACGCGGCGACAAGCTCGCCGTGCTCGGTGACAATCGGGCCAGGCTGTACTGGGCCCAGATTGCCGCGCAAGCCCTCGGCGGCATGTCGGTGCCGGTCTATCAGGACTCGATCGCCAGTGAGCTCGCTTTCGTGTTCGATCACGCGGAGGTGTCGGTGATCGTCGCCGAGGACCAGGAGCAAGTCGACAAGGTGCTGTCACTGGCCGGCCAGCTGAAGGCCCTGAAACTCGTTGTCTATGAGGATCCCCGCGGGATGAGCGGTTACCGCGATGGTATTCTGCGGTCGTTCGCCGACCTCGAAGACGCGGGGCGTGCCTTTGCCAAGGATCATCCTGACTTCTTTGAGGCGGAGCTGGCAAAGGGGCGCGCGGAGGATGCGGCGCTCATCGCCTATACGTCGGGCACCACGGGGAAGTCGAAGGGCGTGCTGTTGAGTCACGCCAACCTGATCTCGACGACGGAGAATTTCGCCGGCATCGAGCGCGTCGTGGTCGGCGACAACTGGCTGAGTTATCTGCCGATGGGCTGGGTGGGCGACAGCATCTTTTCGCTCGGGGCCTCCCTCGTCGTCGGCGTGACCTGCAACTGCCCGGAGAGCCCAGAAACCGTGCAGCGAGACCTGCGCGAACTTGGTCCCAGCGCGCTGCTGGCGCCGCCGCGCATATGGGAAAACATGTTGACGGAGCTGCAGGTCAAAGCCGCCGATGCATCGCCGTTCAAGCGACGCATCTATGAATATTTCCGCGCGCTGGCGGAGCGGCGGGAGCTCCTAAAGGCCGACGGCACGCCGATTCCGGCCGCCATGCAGCTCGGGTATCGGCTTGGCGAATTCCTGGTTTATGGTCCGGTGCGCGATCAGCTCGGCCTGCGTAACGCCACCTGGTGCCTGACCGGCGGCGCGCCGCTCGGCGCCGATACGTTCCGGTTCTTCCGCTCTTTCGGCGTCAATCTGAAACAGATCTACGGCGCCACCGAGGCTGGCGCGCTGGTGTGCCTGCAGCGTGACGGCGAGGCCGACCCAAACACCGTGGGCCGAACCATACCGGGCACTGAGGTGCGGCTCGGCGATCGCGGCGAGGTCCAGGTCAAGGGACCGGGCGTGTTCATCGGCTACTACAAGCAGGACGACGCCACCCGCGACACCATGACGCCCGACGGCTGGTTGAGGACCGGGGACGCCGGCCTGATCGATCCGCGGGGGCAACTTGCCATTATCGATCGGGCCAAGGACGTCGGCAAACTCAATGACGGCACGCCGTTTGCCCCGCAATTCATCGAGAACAAGCTGAAGTTCAGCCCCTATATTCGCGAGGCCGTCGCGTTCGGCGATCAGCGCCCGTTCGTCGCCGCGATGATTTCGATCGATCAGACCACCACCGGAAAGTGGGCGGAGCAGAACGGCCTGCCTTACACCAGCTATACCGACCTTGCGGGCAAGCCCGAGGTGGCGCGGCTCGTTGTCAGCGAGGTGGCCAAGATCAATGCCACACTGCCGGAGGCGTCGCGGATCCGCCGCATCGTGCTTCTCAACAAGGAGCTCGATGCCGACGACGCTGAACTGACGCGGACCCGCAAGGTGCGGCGCGCCTATGTCACTGAGAAATACGAGCCGGTGATCGCGGCATTCTACGGCGGCGGCAAGCAAGCCGAGTTGACGGTGGAAATCACCTTCGATGACGGTCGGAAGAGCCAGCTCACCTCGACGCTGCTGGTCCACGATATCGGCGGAGCTGACGTCGAGGTGCGCAAGGCGGCGTGAGAGTTGCGGCAGGAAGGTGATGTCGATGTCCGTGGTACGAGGCGGCAGTCTGCAATATCAAGGCATGCGCGATGTGGGATGAGCTCGAGTTCGCGTTCGCCCTCATCGTCAGCGGCTTGCTGATCGGACTGATGTATTCGCTGATCGCGCTCGGCTTTGTGCTGATCTACAAGGCGACGGACGCGATCAATTTTGCGCAGGGCGAATTCGTGATGCTGGCCGGCTTCATGGCGACGACCGTGCTCGCGGTCGAGTTGCCGATCTGGGTGGCCATCGCCGCCGCCATCCTCGGCATGATCGCGCTCAGCTTTGCGCTTGAACGCGCGGTGCTGCGGCCGTTGCTGGGCCGTCCGGCCGTGGCCGTGATCATGGCCACAATCGGTCTCGGCAACATCCTGCGCGGCCTGCCGCCGATCACGGTCGGTGCGCAGACCAGGGCGTTGCCGCTGCCAATCGGCGATGACCCGATCTTCGTCTGGACCGCGGTGATCCCCCCGATCCAGCTGGTCGGCACGATTGTGTCGATTGTTTTTCTTGCCGCCTTCACCGTGTTCTTCCTGAAGAGCCGGATGGGCATCGCGTTGCGTGCCGTCGCCGACAACCAGCAGGTTGCAATGGCCATGGGGATCAATGTCGAGCGTTATTTCGGCATCGCCTGGGCGATGGCCGGCATCGTATCCGCGCTCGGCGGTATCATCTGGGGCAGCATGCTCGGCGTCGACACCCAACTCGCGCTGATCGGGCTGAAGGTGTTTCCCGTGGTGATCCTCGGCGGCCTCAACTCGATCGTTGGCGCGGTGGTCGGCGGGCTCATCGTTGGTCTCGTCGAGAGCCTCGCCGCCGGCTATCTTGACCCCTATGTCGGTGGCGGCACCAAGGATTTCGCGCCGTACGTGCTTATGATCATCATGCTGATGTTCAAGCCCTACGGCATCTTCGGGACACGTCGGATCGAACGGGTGTAACGGGCAAACGCATGTTTCATCGCGAAGCGGGCAACTTCAAAACCACCTATGCCGCCGACATGGCAGTGTTTCCACTGCCGATCGCGCGCTGGACCGTGCTCGTCATTCTGTTGCTGTTCGCTGTGGTCTTTCCGGCGACCCTTGACGACTACTACCTCTCGATCATCAACCTGGTTCTGATCGCTGTCGTCGGCGCGCTCGGTCTCAACATCTTGGTCGGCAATACCGGCCAGATCTCGGTTGGACACGGCGCCTTCATGTCGGTTGGCGCCTACACCGCAGCCAATCTCGCGGTGCGACTTGGTCTGCCATTCTGGATTACCCTGCCGGCGGGCGGATTGATGGCGGCGCTGATCGGCGCGGTAGTTGGTATTCCAAGCCTGCGCATCAAGGGCCTCTACCTCGCGATAGCCACGCTCGCGAGCCAGCTCATTATCGAATGGGTGATCAACCACACCCCCGCGATTTCCGGCGGCGTCCAGGCTTCGATCCAGGTGCCGCGTCCGGTGGTGTTTGGACATGACCTGAGAACCCAGGGCCAGCTCTACTTTTTCCTGCTGTTCTTCGCCGTCATCGCGATCGTAGGCGCCATCAACATCGTGCGCAGCCGGCTCGGGCGTGCCTTCATCGCAATCCGCGACCAGGATATCGCTGCCGAGATCATCGGCATCAATATCTTCCGCTACAAGCTGATCGCCTTTGCAATATCGTCGTTCTACGCGGGCGTGTGCGGTGTTCTCTACACCTACTATTTCGGTATCGCCAATTACGAGGCGTTTCAGATTGTCGTTTCGATCGACTATCTGGCGATGATCATCATCGGCGGACTTGGTTCCGTGCTCGGCTCGATCCTGGGCGCCATCTTCGTCACCATGCTGCCGATCGCGATCCGGCTGTTCGTCGAAACGTTCGGCAGTTACATCTGGGATACCGGCGCGCTCTCGGCCGTGGCAGCCAGCATGCGCCTTATCATTTTTGGTCTCCTCATCATCTTCTTCCTGGTGGTGGAGCCCGAAGGTCTGAACCGCCTCTGGCGCAACATTCGCAGTTATTTCCGGGTCTGGCCGTTCTCGTACTAGGATCGTCCAGGCAAGCAACCAGCAGCGTAACCAAGGAGGAAGTCATGTGGAAACAAGCTAGACTTAAGATCAGTCTGTCCCTTGGCCTCGTCGGCCTCTTGCTCGGGCCCGCCGTGGCCCAAAACAAGGAGGTGCTGATCGGCCTGCAGTGCGACCGCACCGGTGCCACGCAAAATGTCGGCACTGTGTTGTGCCCCGCCTATCACGACTACATCGCGCTGGTGAACAGCAAAGGCGGCATCGAGGGCTACAAGGTCAAGGTGGAAGAGATCGACCACGAGTACAAGGTGCCGCCGGCGATGGAGGCGCATGAGCGCTTCAAGAAAGACGGCGAGGTGCTCGAAGCGCTTTACGGCACGCCGCAGACCGCCGCGCTGAACGCGAAGCTTGCGGAAGACAAGATCCCCGGCACCTCTCCGGGCTTCGGCACTTCGGCGGCCGCCGACGGCAAGAAGTTTCCCTACACCTTCCCGATCGCGGCGAGCTACTGGTCGCAGGCCGCGGCGGCGGTCAAGTTCGCCAAGGACAAGCTCGGCGGCAACCTCAAGGGCAAGAAGATCGCCTACCTTTACTACGACAACCCGGCCGGCACCGAGCCGTTTCCAATCCTTGAGGACCTCGCCAAGTCCGAGGGCTTCGAGTTGCGGAACTTCGCGGTGCCGCCGCCCGGCCTCGAGATGGCAGCGCAGATCCTCGACATCACGGCCCGCTTCCGGCCGGATTACATCATCACCCACCTGTTCGGCCGCTCGCCGTCGGTCTCGATCAAGGAGCTGAAGGGCAAGGGCTATCCGCTGAGTAAGGTAGTGGCGCTGGTGTGGGGCGCCGCAGAAGGCGATATCGTGGCGGCCGGCGGCTTTGGCGTTGCCGAAGGTTACAATTGCCTGCAATTCGCCGGCGTCGGCGGCGATTACGCGGTGATCAAAGAGATCAACGCCATGTACAAGGCGCAAGGCAAGGAGCCACCGAAGGAGCAGGCGAACTCGGTGATCTATAATCGCGGGGTGTTCATAGCGGCGATCCACCTGGAGGCCATTCGCAATGCGATCAAGGCCAAGGGTGGGGCCGCGCCGAACGGCGAGGATGTCAAGAAGGGTATGGAGCAAATCAAGGACTTCACCCTGGGCGGGCTGGTGCCGCCGCTGAACATCACGCCTGCGGACCACGAGGGTGGCGGCTGGGTGCAGGTCTGGAGCGTGAAGGGCGGCAAGTTCCAGAAGACGACCGAGTGGTACCAGGCCTATCGCGATGTGATTCAAAAGCACCTTGCGGCGCTGACCAACTAGGTCGCGCATGCGCAACCGAAAAGCCAAGGCGTGACGGGGGCAACCGATCCCGTTACGCTTTGGCCGCCATCAAGCAGCGAACGGCGACGCGTCGTTCGCTGCTTCCATCGTGCTCCGGAACGGGCCCATGCTCTCGATCAACAACATTGAGGTCGTTTACGACAGGGTGATCCTAGTGTTGAGAGGCGTCTCGCTCGAGGTCAAGCCAGGAACGATCGCTACCCTGCTTGGCGCGAACGGCGCAGGCAAGACCACGACTCTGAAGGCAATTTCCGGCGTGCTGCGGACCGAGCGCGGCGAAGTCACCAAAGGCTCGATTACTTTCGGCGGCCAGCGTATCGATGGGCGGCGGCCCTACGATGTCACCCAGCTCGGCATCTCGCAGGTGTTCGAGGGCCGGCGGGTGTTCGAGCATCTTACCGCTGAGGAAAACCTGATCGCCGGCGCCCACATCCAGCCGCAGTTCAGGAAGGTTCAGGACGGTATTGAACGTGTCTATGCGTATTTTCCGCTGCTGAAGGAGCGGCGTTGGCAGCAGGCCGGATACCTGTCCGGCGGCGAGCAACAGATGCTTGCGATCGGACGCGCGCTGATGTCGGAACCCCAGGTGATCTTGCTCGATGAACCCTCGCTCGGGCTGGCGCCGATGCTGGTGGAGGAAATCTTCGGCATTGTGCAACGGCTGGTCGCGCAGGAGAAGCTCTCGGTGCTGCTAGTCGAGCAGAACGCCGCGATGGCGCTTTCAGTCGCGGAACATGGCTACGTCATGGAGACAGGCCGCATTGTGCTCGAGGGTTCGGCCGCCTCGCTGCGCGACAATTCGGATATTCGCGAATTCTATCTCGGTCTGAACGAGCTTGGAGTGCGCAAGTCGTACCGCGACGTCAAACATTACAAGCGCCGCAAGCGCTGGCTGTGAGTATCCATCATGAGCGACTTCTATGATTCCCTGGAAACCCGCGATCCCGAAGCGCGCGAGGCAGATCTGTTTGCGCGGTTACCCTCCGTACTGCAGGCCGCGATGTCGGCGCCCGGCTATGCCGCTCATTTGAAAGGCGTCGATCCACTTGCGATCACGAGCCGCGCGGCACTGGGGCAGCTGCCGATCCTGCGCAAATCCGACCTGCCCGCGCTGCAGAAGGCGCGCCCGCCGTTTGGCGGTTTCGTTTCGCCGCCCGCAGGTAGCTTCGCGAGGCTGTTCACTTCACCAGGGCCGATCTTCGAGCTGGAAGGCACCGAGCATGATGTCTGGCGTGGCGCGCGCTCGCTGTTCGCCGCCGGCTTCCGCAAAGGCGACATCGTGCTGAATACCTTCAGCTATCACCTCACCCCCGGCGGCTTCATTATGGATTCCGGAGCGCGTTCACTCGGTTGCGCGGTGATCCCGGCGGGGCCCGGCAATCTCGATCAACAGTTCGAATTGATCGAGGCCTATCGCCCCACCGGTTATTCCGGCACGCCGGATTTTCTGAAGATCCTTCTAGATGGCGGCGAGAAGGCCGGTCGGGACCTGTCGTCGCTGAAGCGCGCGCTCGTCGGCGGCGCAGCCTTTCCGAAATCGCTGCAGGACGAGATGAAAGCGCGCGGCATCGACGCGTACCAGTCCTACGGCACCGCGGATCTCGGCCTAGTCGCGTACGAGACGTCGGCACGCGAGGGCATGGTCATCAACGAGGGCATCATCGTCGAGATAGTGCTGCCGGGCACCAATGATCCGGTCAGGGTTGGTGACGTCGGCGAGGTCGTCGTGACGACGCTCGATCCGCATCATCCCTGGATTAGGCTAGCGCTTGGCGATCTAAGCGCTACCCTGGTCGGCATCAGCCCGTGCGGCCGCACTAATATGCGCATCAAAGGTTGGATGGGTCGGTCCGACCAGACCACCAAGGTCAAGGGTATGTTCGTGCGGCCTGAGCAGATCGCCGAGATCGGCAAGCGTCATTCAGAGCTCGGCCGGCTCCGACTGGTCGTGACCCGTTCCGGGGAGGTCGACGTGATGACGCTGCAGGTGGAAAGCGATTCGCGGGCCGAAGGCTTGCGCGCGGCTGTGACGGCAACGCTACGCGCCGTAACGAAACTCGGCGGCGGCGTCGAGGTCGTTGCGCCGGGTACACTGCCAAACGACGGTAAGGTGATCGCCGATCAGCGGTAACCACGCGAGTCGAGTTCAGTCGATCGCCAAGAACTAAAAATGGTCCTAGCCAACTCCTAACTCGAATCCGAAATAGTTGTTCTCTCTAGATTTTCGCAGTTAGGTTGGGTCCTACTCACATTCCTACTCACGGCATTTTTTGAGGGCTGGTTCGATTCCCAGAGCGGCGTCATGCGTAACGAGAGTAGTGTCGACGTACTGCTAACTGTCACTCCACACTTTGTGCCGCCATCATTTCGGACCCGTTGTTAGCGGTGGCGGAGTGTCGGGTTCTGCCCGTGGACCGCAATATCTAATTGCGATAGTCTTGCTCGCTGAATTCGTTCGCCAGGAGCAGCCTAACCCAACGAAACCACTGGATCGCGGCGTCGTGAGATATTGTCGAGGTCGATAGCCGCGCGAACTCAAGGATGCGCCATGAACCGCATGCCGATCGACATTGCCGACCCTCGCGTCGCGGCCTACGCGACACCTCTTGAAGACTTCGACGTGAGCAGGGCGCGCCTGTTTCAGACGGATGCCCAAGGGCCATTCTTCGAGCGGCTTCGCAACGAAGACCCCGTGCACTACTGCCGCCAGAGCAACGGCGGGCCCTATTGGTCGATCACCAAGTACAACGATATTAGGCGGATCGATTCCGACCATCAGAGCTTCTCGTCTGACTCCACGTTGGGCGGCGTCACCCTGCACGACCGGCCGGACGACTTCCGCTACCCGAGCTTCATCAGCATGGACGAGCCGCTGCATCGGCCGCAGCGCATAGGGGTGGCGCCGATGTTCGTCCCGCCGAACCTCGCCCGGCTGGACGACACGATTCGCAGCCGCGCCGGCGCCATTCTCGATCGGCTTCCCCGCAACGAGACCTTTAATTGGGTGCAGCTCGTTTCCGTAGAACTGACTTCGCAGATGCTCGCCACTCTGCTCGGCTTCCCGTTCGAGGAACGGCGCCAACTCATCCGCTGGTCCAACGTCGCCACCGCCAACCTCAATGCCGGCCTGATCTCGACCGAGACGGAACGCGATGCGATCTTGCAGGAATGTGCTGATCGCTTCCTTGGCCTTTGGAACGAGCGGGTTAACGCCGAGCCAGGGCCGGACCTCATCTCCATGCTCGCGCACTCACCGGCAACGCGGAACATGGACAGGCGCAACTTCCTGGGCAACATCCTGCTGCTAATCGTCGGAGGCAACGACACGACGCGCAACTCGATCAGCGGCGGACTGTTGGCGCTCAACCGTTTCCCCGACCAGTACCGCAAGCTGCGCGACGATCCTTCCCTCGTCGACAACATGGTGCCGGAAATCATCCGCTGGCAGACACCGGTGTCTTACATGCGCCGCACGGCGCTCCACGACGTCGAGTTCGGCGGCAAAATGATCCGGAAGGGTGACAAGGTTCTGATGTGGTACGCCTCCGGCAACCGCGACGAGGACATGTTCGAGCGGCCGGACGACTTCATCGTCGACAGGCGGAACGCCCGGAACCACATCTCCTTCGGTTTCGGCATCCACCGCTGCCTCGGCCTGCGTCTCGCCGAGATGCAATTGCGCGTGCTCTGGCAGGAAATTATGAAACGCTTCCCGGTCATCGAGGTGGTGGGCGAGCCGAAGCGTATTTTGTCGAGCTTGCTGCGCGGCTACGAGGAGCTGCCGGTGCGCATACCGGCGTAAGGCGAACACTCGCGTCACGGGGAGTGCCCAAGGTAACGATTTTGAAGTGTCGCGAATGTCTGCGACGCGAGCACAAGCGTCTTCAGAACTCGAATAGCATTGCAGTGTTCGACATGCTCAAGGTCCGTACTCCGCCGAAATTGCGCGATTTCCTCGCCACTTAGCTGCTGCGCGCAAGGTGAAATCTGGGAGGGGGGAGTATGACCGTAGCGGACCAGTGAATTGAACCCCCGACGAAGGTGCGGACCGCGTTAGAAAAGCTCCAATTTTTGAGTTTTCAATTCTTGGTATCGAGCTTGGTTCGATTCCTTGCCGACAAAACAAAGCGATATCTAACAATTTGGTGCCGTTCGCTACCCGGCCGGCTCCTAACTCGATAGGTAAGTACTTATTTCGTTGCACTTTTCTCAGTTAGGTTTTCAACCCTACTCACATTCCTACTCACGACATTTTGGAGGGCTGGTTCGGTACCTAGGGGCGGGTTATTGCTGCCCGCCGAGGGACGCAGTGCGGATGTATGTTCTGCGATGCGCGTCAAGCGGATGGAGCGCAGGAGGCCATTGACTCTGCACCAATTTTTCTGGGACTCGATCTGGCGGAAAGGGTGGCATCGCTAATTCGTGACGCAGGGATCCTCTTCGCGTATTCTTAGCACTCTCAAGTGAAGTTGATGCTAAAGTGTGCTTGACCCAACGTTGAGGTTGGCCAAATGCAAAAAGAGAAGGCGCTGAACAACCTGCTGGTTTTAGTCGAGTGGGCGTTTGTCTTTGCCGTTTTGGTTTTTGCGGCCTCTGCTAAGGTCAAACTATGATGGCCGGTTCGGTCTGGTGGACTCATCGATCGTAGTACAGAGCTACGACGTGTCGCGCCTCTGCAAAGAATAGCCAACGTTCGACCAACATCCCGGTCGCCTGCAGAGCGACCGCGACGACGGAGGCCGCGATGGCAAGGACACCGCCGCTGGCGAGCGCGACAGCGATTGCAGTGAGCGGCAAGGCAAATGCCAAGGCATGGACGATAAGCCTCAGCTTTTTGGCGTGCTTGCGAGCTACCCGGTAGCCCATTTCCTTCAACACATAGTTCTCTTCCGTGTGCGGCCACTCGATCGACCGCACGGTGCCGCCTTTGAGACCGGTCGCGCTGTTCGGGCGTCGCCGGACTGTCAGCGCATCGTTGTGGCGCCATGTGGCGGTCTTCCAGATCCAGCCGATCGCGATTGCGAGCGCCGCACAAACTGCCGCGGCGCCGCGCGCGTCCTCGGCGAAGAGGCGCAGACGTCATGTTTAGGAGCACCGCTCCCGTCATGAGCGAGAAGATCAGATAGCCGGGCGCCGTGAAGCGGCTGTGCCACTCGGGGATCGGCTTCAGCGAGGCGTAGATCATGCCGGTGGTGAACACCGTGACGAGCGCGCCGATCGCGGCTGCGGCGCCGGCCGCACGGCACGAATCCGTCGGTGCGGCCGAGGATCACCCAGCCGATACCGAACATCGCCGCCGGCACGTAGGTCACGACGCTCATCGACGCCTTCGCGCGACAGCCAGGACGACCGCCATTGCGAGAACGCGCGCCACGCCCGCTCCGGGCGGCCGAGATGCACCGTCGAGGAGAGCAGCCCGGCCGTGATCAAGCGCGAGCGCAAGCCCGAGCCGACGACAGGCCGAGCCAGCGGTCCGGCGCGAACTGGCCAGACGCGGCGGAGAGGCCCAAGCAGCGCGAGCAGCCCGTAGCCGGCGCCGGTCGCGGTCGTGAAGAAGATGACGGAGAACGCCGGATGCATGGTCAGCGCGACAGCAGCCTGTCGACCCAGCCGAGGAAGCCGCCTTCCGCTGACCGGCTCCAGCGCCGGCGCCTCGCTGCTGGCGCGTTGCGGGCGCGCGGCGGCAGGTATTTGTTGGTGGGCCGGTAGCCCAGCTCCGGCATCAGGTCGACGCCGCCGCGCTCGGCGACGAGCTGCGAGACGGCCGAACTCGGGATCGCCGAGATCGCCGAAATGCCGCGCGCTCGGTCGGGCAGGCGGCGACGCAGGCCGGGCACGCGGTCGATCTCGGCGAGGTTCTCGTTGTAGATGCGGTCGACGCACAGCGTGCATTTCTTCATGACGCCGACTTCGGTGTCGAACTCGCGCGCGCCGTAGGGACAGGCCCAGCTGCACAGCTTGCAGCCGATGCACTTGTCCTCGTCGACGAGCACGATCCCGTCGGAGGTGCGCTTGTAGGATGCGCCGGTCGGGCAGACCGTGACGCAGGCCGGGTTTTCGCAATGCAGGCAGGAGCGCGGGAAGTGCACCGTGCGGCTCCCGCCATCCTGTGGTCTGCTCATAGGTGTGGACGCGATTGAACCAGACGCCGTCGGCGCCTGCGCCGTAGGGCGTCGATGTCGGTCAGCGGCGCCATGTGCCCGCCGGTGTTCCATTCCTTGCAACTGGTGACGCAGGCCTGGCAGCCGACGCAGGTGTCGAGGTCGATGACGAGGCCGAGCTTCTTCCCGGTCGACTGCGGCACGCTGGTCATCGCCGCTGCCTCGCGCCAGCGGCGGAATTGCGCGCCAAACCGCGACAGCGTCGGGCGCCGGCGCAATGTCCGGCGGGGTCTGGCAGCGGCGGGAATTGCGGCTCCGTTGATCCCGACTTCGTCTGGCGGCGCATTTCGTGACCCGCACGCGCAGATCGAACCATGCCGCCTGACCGGTCACCGGATCGGAGTTCGAACGGCGCCGGCCGCTCTGTGTCCGCCGGCAGGAATTCGCTGATCGCGTGGTTCAGCAGGAAGCCCTTCTCGGCCTCCGGCGCGTCGTCCTTCAGCATCCACGCGCCGCGCCGCTTGCCGATGGCGTTCCAGGTCCACACCGTCTGCGGATTGACGCCGTCGACGAGCCGCACCTGTCCCTTCACGCGGCCGTGCGGGCTTTCGATCCAGGCCCAGTCGTCGTCTGCAAGGCCGAGGCGCGCCGCCGTCTCGCGATGGATGAAGAGGCGGTTCTGGCTGGTGATCTGCCGCAGCCAGGCGTTCTGCGAGCCCCACGAATGGTACATGTGCATCGGCCGCTGCGTCAGCGCGTGCAGATCGAACGACGTCGTTGTCGACCATCGCCTCTTCGAACGGCGCGTACCAGAAGGGCAGCGGATCGAAATAGGTCTCGATGCGCTGCGCGCTCGCTCTCCGGCGGCAGGACGTGTCCCATGGCCGCGCGCGGCAAGGCGGAAGCGCTGCAGCGGCTCGGAATAGAGCTGGAAGACGATCGGCTCGGCCTTCGGCAGGAAGCCCATCTCGACGCGCGAAGTCGAGATAGCCGCGGTTCGCCATCTTGTAGTAGCGCTGGTCGCTCGGCGAGCTCGTGGTGCCAGAAGCCGCCGTTCTCGATGTAGCGCTCGAGCTGCTTCGGATTCGGCGCGCCGCGGCCGAACGCTGCGCCGTCCTCGCCGCGCCAGCCGGCCAGCGGGCCGATGCCCGGGCGTGCGCTCGTGGTTCACGATGTAGTCGGCATAGTCGCGATATTTCGGCGCGCCCGCCTCGTCGACCATGCCGGGAAGCTTCAGCCGCGCTGCCGAGATCGAGCAGCACCGACTGGAACGGCCGCACGTCGCGGTCGGGCGCGACGACGGGATGGCGGATCGCGTCGCCCGGCCCGTCGGCATCGCCGATCGGCCGGTCGAGCAGGCTGATGCAGTCGTGGCGCTCGAGATAGGTCGTGTCGGGCAGCACCAGATCGGCGTAGGCGACGGTCTCGGAAAAATAGGCGTCGGAGTAGATGATGAAGGGGATCTTGTAGTCGCCCGTCGTCATCCTTGTCGGTGAGCATGGCGATGGTGCCCGTCGTGTTCATCGACGAGTTCCACGCCATGTTCGCCATGTACATGAAGAGCGTGTCGATCGGGTAGGGATCGCCGCGCCAGGCGTTGGCGATCACCATGTGCATCATGCCGTGCGCGGCGAGCGGCGCATCCCAGGAATAGGCCTTGTCGATGCGGACCGGCGCGCCGGCGCGCATCGATCAGCAGATCTTCCGGGCTCGTGACGAAGCCGAGCGGCGAGCCGCACAGCGGCGTGTTCGGCTTGCCGCCATCCTTGCCGCGACGGCTTGTTGGTCCGGCGGCATCGGCT
Organism: uncultured Alphaproteobacteria bacterium; assembly: GCA_963763485.1. GTDB lineage: Bacteria > Pseudomonadota > Alphaproteobacteria > Rhizobiales > Xanthobacteraceae > CAWCKS01. The sequence goes on from CAVXOW010000009.1 coordinate 496,053, forward strand.
TCGGGTAGGGCGGCTTGAAGCGGAAGCCGCCGGGCACGTCGACGGTGCCGAGCAGCACCTGCAGCAGGTGCAAGCGCGCGGCAGGTGTGGAAGCCGTTCGAATGGGCGGAGATGCCGCGCATCGCGTGCATCGCGATCGGCCGCCCGCGCATCGTCTCATGGCGGCGGCCGGCCCAGTCGGTCCACGGCGACCGGCAGTCTCGATCGCCTCCTCGAAGGCGACATGCGCGCAGTTCCGCCGCGATGCGGCGGATCGTCGCCGGCGGGAATGCCGCAGATCTTGGCGACCGCGTCGGGCGAATAGCTGTCGTCGAGATAGCGCTCGGCGATCAGCTGGAAGACCGGCGTGCACTTGCGGCCGTCCGACGCGTGAGCCGCCCGGTCAGCGCCGGCGTAAGCTCCGCCGCCATCGCGTCGGCGACCGCGTCCTCGTCGCCGGTCCCACGCGAGCAGACGGCCTTCGCGCGTCGCGCAGGAAGCAGCCCGTCATCCGGCGCGCCCGGCTCCTGCAGATCACCAGCAGATGCGCGTTGGTGTAGCGGACGAGATAGTCGAGATCGACGCGGCCGGCTTTCAGCAGCTCGTGCACGAGCGCGAGGATGAAGAGGCCGTCGGTGCCGGGGCGGATGCCGATCCACTCGTCGGCGATGGCGTTGTAGCCGGTGCGGCACGGATTGATCGGCGACGACCTTCGCGCCGCGCGCTCTTGAGCTTGCCGAGCCCGATCTTGATCGGATTGGAATCGTGGTCCTCGGCGACGCCGAACAGCATGAAGTATTTCGTGTAGATCCCAGTCGGGCTCGCCGAACTCCCAGAACGAGCCGCCGATCGTGTAGAGGCCCGCGGCCGCCATGTTGACCGAGCAGAAGCCGCCATGCGCGGCGTAGTTCGGCGTGCCGAACTGCTGCGCCCACCAGCCGGTCAGCGACTGCGACTGATCGCGCCCGGTGAAGAAGGCGAGCTTCTTCGGATCGGTCGCGCGGATGCTCGCGAGCCGATCCGTCGCGATCGACAGCGCCTCGTCCCATTCGATCTCGCGGAATTCGCCCGACGCCACGCTCGCCGGACGCGCAGCAGCGGCTTGCGCAGCCGCGCCGGGCTGTAGTGCTGCATGATTCCGGCGCTGCCCTTGCCGCAGATGCACGCCGCGATTGACCGGATGATCGCTGGTTGCCCTGGATGTAGCGGACCTTCCCGTCGCTGATGTGCACGTCGATGCCGCAGCGGCAGGCGCACATGTAGCAGGTCGTCTGCTTGATCTCGTCGGAGACAAGCGGCGAGGTGTCGACGCCATCCATTTCCGGCGGCGCGTGGGTGTTTCGCAACGGACGCTGAGAGGGAGCGTTGTTTGCCCCACCCGATGGCTCGGATTTCACGGGGTGTCCGGCCTTCGATCACGATGAGCTTGGATCTGGCGCTCCGATTTTGGGCCTGCGCCGCGCATATAGTGCTTCTCAGGTCGGTAGTGCGTAGCCATTAGGCCCCCAACGAGACTACGCAATCCGTGCCCAATCGTGGGAAGGATTTTTCCAAGAAGACGGCCTCTGGTTCTGGATTTTGTTGTCAAAATGGGCCGCCGTAGAATCTTTTAATACTGCGTCAGTTTGACTTTTGGCATTCAATCGATCCAATGTATTATTCTTGTTAGAACCATAAGAAAAATCGATTGGAAGACAGGTGACCCTCGATCAGCTCCGCATCTTCGTTGCGGTCGCAGAGCGGCGACACATGACAAAGGCTGCCGCGGTGTTAGGAATGACTCAATCGGCGGCTTCAGCAGCAGTCGCTTCCCTCGAACGCCGTTATGGGACGAGGCTGTTCAACCGGGTCGGCCGCAATATCGAGCTGAGTGAAACCGGCAGACGCTTTCTCCCCGAAGCGCGCGCAGTTTTGAATCGTGTTAGCGCGGCGCAAGCGGTGCTCGACGATTTTTCGGATCTCACTGTAGGCAGCGTGGCTATCGCGGCCAGTCAGACGATCGCCAATCACTGGCTGCCGCAACGGCTCACCGCCTACCACGTCGAATATCCCGGCGTGCGTCTTGATGTCGTGATCGAAAACACCAGTCAGGTCGAAACCGCAGTTGCAGAGGGCAGATGCGACATTGGACTGGTTGAAGGAAGGGTCACCAATACAGCGTTCGTGCGCCGCAGGGTTGACCAGGACCGACTTGTCCTGGTCGTCAGTGGAGCTCAGCAGCTGCCAGCGGAGCGCTCGCCGGGAAGGCCGGACTTGCGCTCAGTATCCTGGGTGGTGCGTGAAACCGGATCTGGCACCCGCGCGGGTCTCGAAGACCTGGCGGCCGCAGAGGGGCTCACCATGAGCGATCTGCGGATTTTTCTTGTCCTGCCAAGCAATGAAGCCATTTGCAACGCCGTCGAAGCCGGGGCAGGGGCGACGATCATATCGGAGCATGTTGTCGCGTCTGCGATCGCCCAAGGTCGGCTCAAGGCTGCAACGCTGGCGCTTCCCCCGCGCGATTTCGTGCTGCTCAGGCATCGCGATCGTCATGTCACGGCTGCGGCGAAGGAACTAATCCGATCGTTGACAAGATCTTGAGTGATTCCCCAATCGCACCGACGGCAACCATGGCTGCTACAGTTTAGGATCGGCCTTGTCGCGGTAGCCGCTCAATGCGCTTGCACACACTAACGGCATCATTCCGTTCGCCTTCAGGTGGTCCATACTCTTCGCAGTCCCGTCTGAGCCCAGCTGGCGCCGTTCGTCACGCGTCCAAAGTGCGCCCTTAGATCGATACCTCCCAAGCGGGTTGGTTCGATTCTCAGGATCAGCAGCAAGCGGTTAGCGGGCGCATTCTGCGCCGCTCATTGCCTGGCCGGAATCGAATTGCTTGGCCAGCTAGCTCGTTTTGCTTCGATATCTGCGAGAGGCTTGTCGGACCTACTCACATTTCTACTCATTTTTGGACCTGTTGGACGCGTACACCCGAGAACGGCCGGAATGTTCGACTGCGCGATCCAGGCTGTGCACCGAGACGTTGTTAGTGACGTGACGGTGTTTGGCGACTGCTCGGCCGAATGATATTTTGAGCACCGTGCACGAATTGTTGACTGATTGTCGTCGATAGCAACTGAAGTCGCATCGCGCTCACAACTTGCGAGGTTTCCTTTGAAATCAACAGCAGGGCAGATTGACAGCGTCGTCGTCGGATTTGAGTCGTCCTCAGAAATTTTTTGCTCTGATAAATCAATCCACTACAATGGCTGAAAACAATCGAGTGGGAGTAGGGGGGAGCAGGCTGGCGAAGAGTAGCGTAGCACGGCGTGTCGCCGACGATTTTGTCCGCCGAAAGCAGGCGAAAGCTTTCGTCGCCTCTACGACCGCTTTTTCCTTCCTCTCACGATATCAAGATGCACATTCTACCACGGGCCGGTTTGTGCCCTCACTTACGCCTCCCTGGTCTTGGCGCGTTCCTAGCGGACAAATTTGACGGTACCTCTGACGGTGTCTCAGTCAAGCCGGTGCTTTTTCTCAGAAAAGACCGTCGTACAAAATCGCGCTGATGACGGTGTTTGTTGGAGCCCCGAGCTCGGTGGTCAACCGCGAATTCCGGCAGCTCGTTGGGGTGAAAACTATTTTCAACACTCGTCCCATGCGCCTCACGGCCGTTATGGAACGGTATAAGCATTCGCCAACGATTTCGTGAGTTTGACAACTCGCGAGGATTGCCGAGCTTCATGTGTTGCCAGCAGCCCGCTTGTTTGCTGTCAACGCGTGGGCCCGCCAATAGCGCTGAGGAAAGTCTCGTGCGGTCGAACTGCGCTGTGCACGGCGCAGAGCGGGTTCAACGAATTGCATGGCCAATGCACTCGTCTGGCCAAACATCTGATTTTCAGATGTGTGTGGCTGGCCTAGAAAGTTCAAGACAAGAAAGTGACGAGGAGCGCTCCAAGTGTCCACCAAACAGAAAGCTTCGATCGGATCCAGCGCCAGCATAGTAACGCGAAGGCAAGCGCTTACGCTGGCGTCGGGTGCGCTGGCGGGACTCGCAACAGACCGTGGCGCGCAGGCCGAAGAGAACAAGAAGAAAGGGGACACTTTGCACGTCTCCTCAGCATCTAACCCTTCGAGTCTCGACCCAACAACCGGTGGGTCGGGCGCCGATCATGCATTTCTGTACCCGATGTTCGATACCTTGATGGAATGGGAATACGACTCCCTAAAACCTGTCCCCGGGCTAGCAGAATCCTGGAAATATGCGGATCCAAAGGAGCTGGTCATTAATTTGCGGCAGGGTGTGAGGTTTCACGATGGCGCACCGTTCGACGCCGAAGCAGTGAAGCTGAACCTCGACAGGAACAAGAACAGTCCTCGGTCGAACGTAAAAGCGGATCTTGAAACGGTCGCGGCGATCGACGCAACCAGTCCAATGCAAGTTACGTTGCGCCTGAGTACTGCCGACTCAGCGCTCCCAGGTATTCTGTCGGATCGGGCCGGCATGATGATGTCACCGATTGCGATCAAATCGGGTGAAAACCTAGACAGGAAACCGGTCGGAACCGGAGCCTATGCGTTTGTCAGCTGGAGCGACGGTGACAAAGTCGTTGTCAAGCGTAGCCCCACAGGGCATTGGCGCTCCGATCGAAACTTCCTCGATGGAATCGAATTCTCGATCATTCCGGAACTCGCGACTGGCGTTCGCTCGGTAACTAGCGGACAAAACGATTTCATGGTCGGTGCGCCGGCGAGGCAGAAAGCAATTATCAAGAGGTCGGCCGCGGTGCAGGTCGTAACTGGTACGACACTCGCGTGCGCTCAGTTCTATCTGAATTGGGGGAAACCTCCGTTCGACGACATGCGTGTTCGGCAAGCTTTGAATTGTGCGATAGATCGCGAGTCATACGCCAAGGTGGCGTATGCGAGCCTCGCAGAGCCTGCCGCCATGAATTTGCCGCGCTCGCACTGGGCATACGATGCGGAAGTGGCAAAGCTCTACCCCTACGATCCGGAGAGAGCGCGCCGTCTCCTTGCCGAAGCGGGGCATGGGTCGGGACTCACCATCGAATTCGTCGGCAATAATGATCAGGACTCCGTTCAACGGGAGGAGATCCTGATGGAGCAATTGAGAAAGGTCGGAATCACAGCGCAATTCACCAACGGTACAGTTGCGGCGATTGCAGCCGGTTTCTTCGGACCAGAGAAGAAGGGCGCTGCTCAGCTCTCCGCGTGGAGCGGCAGGCCCGACCCGAGTCAGACATATGCATCACTCTATATGAAGGATGCTTACTACAACGCCGGACGTGCAGAGGTAGTACCAGAACTCGTATCAGCGATTGCCGAATCTCGCTCAACCGAGGACATCGACGCCAGGAGGCGCGCGTTTTCAAAACTTCAGCGCGCTCTGATGGAGAATGCTTACGTCGTGCCGTTGGTCTTCCCACTCCAGCTCGCGGTAATATCCACAAAGGTCAAAGGTTATCGCCCCAACTTGCTGGGCAAGCCGAAGTTTGAGCACGTTTGGATCGATTCCTGATCGTCGGGCAATCGGCCAGAGGCTGCCACCGCGGAGCTGGCGCTCAATGGATATGGAGCCGGAACTCAACTCACTTCACTGGGTTCAGTGATCATTTTGGTACCGATTGCCGTGCTCTTTATTGCAGGAATTCAGTTTGACGATGTGTCGGACCGACAATAGCGTTTTAGCTGCAAAAAGGCCCTGCAGCGTGAGGTTATGTAGCTGATGCTATGGCGGGCCTGATCGGTCGTGAGCCGGGCACGACAGGTGAGGAATGGAAAAATCATCAAAAGAATTAGTAGCTAAAGAAACTGCGCTTGGCGGGGTCCGCGTCCTCGATCTTAGCGAGAGTGTCGCGGGGCAGTTTTGCAGCCGCATGTTTGCGGACTTTGGCGCAGAGGTTCTTTTGATAGAACCTCCGAATGGTTCGGCCATTCGGTCGCTGCCACCTCGGGACAACAGCGGCTCCTTCTTGTTCTTTCACATCAACCTCGGAAAGAGGCTGCTGAAGATCAATCTTGCATCGCGGGCTGGCAAGCAGCGTCTCTCTACCTTCGCCAAAGCAGCGGATGTGATCATTGTCGGCTCCCAAGCCGACCGCGATGCGCTTTCGGAAATGAACCCGAACGCCATCATGGCGCTTGTCTCGGATTTCGGAATCGACGGTCCCTACGCGCGGTGGCGCGGGTGCGAGATGATCTATCAGGCACTGTCGGGCATGATGTACGCCAACGGCTCGCCGGATCGCGAGCCACTGTATGGAGTTGGCCAGCGCGCTTCCATCGGTGCGGGTGTGGGAGCCTTTATCGCAGCCTTGAGTGCACTTTATGCGCGTGGAGAATTCGGTATCGGACAGCAGGTCAACATTGACGTTGCTCAGAACACCAGCGCGATGTCGATGCCGACCGTGCTGGAATACGAATACAACAGGATGCCTCCGACCCGCTCGAACTATCGTAGCCCTTTTGGAGTGGTGCGTTGTAAGGATGGCTGGGTTTGTTTCTGGCTCTATAACCACGCCTGGCAAGGGCTGTGCGAGGCGCTCGGTCGCGCCGAATTGGCGGCCGACCCGCGCTTTTTGACCGCCGAGACACGCCAGGATCATTGGGCGGAGTTGGTTGAGGAGATCCAGGCTATCGTGCGCGGCCAGGCTGCCGATCAAGTTCTGGAGGAGTTTGCGAAGGTCAAGCTGGTCGCCGCTCGCGTCTATAGCCCTCTCGAACTGTGGCGTTCCAATCCACACTTAGCCCAACGGCAATTCTGGGAAACGGTGCAAGCCGCTGACGGTGCGCGCCCGATCCTCGGGCCCGAGTTTCGGATGAGTGCGACGCCACGTCAGATCAGCAACGCAGCTGCAGACATGGCGTCGGATGCGACGTTCTTATCCCCGGGCCGGCCTGCGTCAGTCGCTCAACGCAAATTGGCCGATGCTCGTAACGGTCCGTTGTCGGGGCTGCGCGTCCTTGAATTTACTACCGCCTGGGCTGGTCCGATGGCGGGAAGAATTCTTGGTTTTTTGGGAGCCGAGGTCATTCACGTCGAATCAGCGAATAAGCTCGATCTGTGGCGCCAGCACACAGTCGTGTTCAACGAGCGTCGTTATCCAGAAGGCATTGGCGGTGAACGGTCCTACAATCGCAACGCGTTGTTCAATTCACAAAATCAAAACAAGAAGTCGCTCTGCATCGATGTGAAGCATCCCAAGGGCAAGATGGCTCTGACGCGACTTGCTGCTTTGTCCGACATAGTCCTTTGCAACTTTACCGCGGGAACGCTCGAACGCATGGGGTTTGGATACGAAGCGCTGCGGAAAGCCAAGCCTGACATCATCGTTGTCGATATGCCTGGTTTCGGCAATTCCGGGCCATTGGCTTATGCTCCCGCCAACGGCTTTAGCATGGAGATGGCCGCCGGCATGAGCGCCATGATCGGCTATCCAGGCGGTCGCCCAATGACGACCGGCCCGTTCTATCCGGACCCGATCGGCGGCTACAATGGCGCGGCCGCCGCGCTAACCGCATTGATATATCGGCAGGCGACTGGAAAGGGCCAATATGTCGAGGTCCCACAGGTCGAGGCGTCGATGCAATACATCGGCGATGAGGTCCTTTGTGCCATTGCAACCGGAGTCGATCCTCAACCACAGGGAAACCGCGTGCGCTGGGCGGCACCGCATGATGCCTACCTGGCCGGTGGAGAAGATGAGTGGGTTGCGATCGCGATCGAGACAGATACGGAGTGGAGAAAGCTCTGCGGGTTAATCGGGCATGAGACGCTAGCGCACGACAGCCGCTTCGCGACTTTTGGCGAGCGTCACCAGAATCAGGATTTGCTCCGCGCCCCGATAACCGCCTGGACATCCCTACATTCCAAATTTGACGTTGCTGAGCGCTTGCAGGCGGCTGGCATCCGGTCTGCTCCTGTGCTGAGCCCGAAGGATATTCTGGAGAGTCCATATCTGGCCGCACGCGATGCGTTCGTCGCACTCAAGCATGCCGACGCGGGAAGGCATCGCTATCAAACCTTGCCATTCAATCTCGACCGAACGCCGGGCGCCCAGAGGACGGCATCGCCCTGCCTGGGCGCAGATACCGATGCAATCTTATCTGAAGTTCTGAACTACTCGGCGGCGGAGATCGAAGAGTTGAGGCACGAAGGTGTGACGTCAAATATCCCGGTGAATTAAAGTCACTCACAACCAGTCACCCATCAAACCGTAGAGCATCCGATGGATTTCAAGACCATCATTTATCAACCGGGCCGCATTGCCCGCGTGATCCTCAATCGCCCTGACAAGCTGAATGCGCAGAACTTCACGATGCTTCAGGAGATGGATCGGGCATTCCGGGCGGCGACGGACGATCCTGAATGCCGTGTCATCATACTTTCCGGTAACGGGCGAATCTTCTCTGCGGGTCACGATCTTTCATCGAAAGAACAGCAGGAAGATGTTGCGAGGCTGGCAGGTCATCTTGCTCCGTACGATCGCGGTCTGTTGAGCCGTGAAATCTACACTGATAGCCACCTGCGTTGGCGCGATTTGCCCAAACCAATGATCGCTATGGTGCACGGCCAATGCATCTTCGGCGGTTGGATGATCGCGGCCGCGATGGATGTAATCTTCGCTGCCGAAGACGCGATCTTCCTGCCCTCATACGGCGACTACTTCACCGTCAACTATGACGTGGGCTGGCGGAAAGCCAAGGAGCTTCTGTTCGCAACGCGGTTCATCAGTGCACAAGAAGCAATGAACGCCGGCCTCGTGTCACGCGTATATCCTGCCGCCGAGCTTGAGAACGAAACCCTGGCCTACGCTGAGCAGGTTGCTGAAAACGATCCTTCCCACAATCGTCTGGTCAAGTTTGCGATCAATCAGGCGATGGACAACGCAGGTTTTTCGACTTCGGTGAGGGCAGTGGGCTCGAGCTTTATAACTCGACATTACCCGCAGCCTGCGAGATCAGGAACACCTGAGCTGCCTTCACCACCACCGCGTCCCGCAGGTCTCGACCCAAACGGCACATTCAAAAATCGTGTGCAAAGGGCATTAGAATTCTTCCAGCGAGACCAGGAGCGGACCAAGCGCAGATCAGCCGAATAGGGTGACTATGAATAAGAACTTGCAAGAGGGGGAAGTATGCTCCGGATGGCGTTGATCGTCTTTTTCTTGCTGCTCAGCCAATATGCGGCCCGAAGTGAAACGACAGGGACACTCGTAGTAGCTTTCGGCGCGGAGCCGACTACCATGGATCCGGCGCGGTATGCAGCAGGTGTTGACCTCTACGGCGTGACTCAATCCTTTGAGCAGCTATTGCGTCCGGACGCCTCCGGGAAGCTGACGAACTGGCTTGCCGAGTCTTGGAAGGTCGAAGGGACTGCTGACAAGCCGATCATCGATGTCCATATCCGCCCGGGTGTGAAATTCCACAATGGCGATCCGCTGACCGCTGCGGACTTCGAATACTCATACCAGCGGCTGCGCGATCCCAAGATTTCGCGCTGGTCATTCTATCAGGAGTCGGTCGAGCAATTCGAAATTGTCGACGATTTGCACTTCCGCATCCACTTCAAGGAGCCGGACTCGAACTACATCGCGAACTACTTGCAGCTCTGGGCGATGCCGAAAAAGTACATCGAACAAGTCGGGGACCAGGGTTTCGTCGCGCATCCGATTGGCACCGGCCCGTGGGTGTTCAAGTCCTGGAAGCCAAAAGAAGAGATGACATTCGATGAGTTCGATGACTACTGGAACAAGGATTTTCGTCCGAGCGCGAAGCATCTAACGATCAAGTTCATACCCGAGGATTTGACGCGGGTTGCTGCTTACAAGACCGGTGCGGTCGATTTCATTGACTCCGTCCCGCTGTCGGCGCTCGATGAGTTCCGCAAAATGCCGAATACCACGCTCGGCACCTTCCGCACCGGCAACAATCTTAACCTGGCGTTTGATACGCAAATCCCAAACTCGCCGTTCAACGATGCGAAGGTTCGACTGGCGACGGCTTATGGGATCGATTTCGACGCGATCATCAAAACTGTGCTGTTTGGACAAGGTGAACGGTACGCTGAAGTGGCGGATGGCGGCGCGGGCTACGATCCTAACATCAAGCCTTATCCCTATGATCCGAAGAAAGCGCGGCAACTTCTTGCGCAAGCGAGCTATCCGAACGGCTTCGATACCAAGTGCTACAACCTGCTGACGCCGCGAGAGCCAAATATCAAGGAATTCGGCGAGGCGATGTACGCCTACCTCTCAGCGATTGGGATACGCTGCAAGATCGTTGGTTTGGAATATGCCGCCTGGTTGCGACAAGGGGGGCGTGCCAGCCCGATTCCCATGGAGGGACTATTCCCGTGGATGTTCGGGCACGGATTGCCAGGCGATCCGTCACGTGCTTGGGCGTCGCAACTGCACAGTTACGTGCCAGACACAGGCTGGGGCGGCGCATCCTTCGTCTCGGACCCCGAGATCGATGGCTTGATAGAAGAATCTAAACGAACCATGGACTTCGACAAGCGAAACGAAATTCTGCAGCATATTGCGCGGCTCAAGCACGAAAGGGTGCACTCGATCACCACGTATCTGCCTTTGGCGACGTTTGCCTGGCGCACGGATAAGGTGAGTTACACACCATGGCCGACGCCGGGTTATTGGCATCAGATGCAACAGCTCGGGCTGACGCAGAAATAGGGGCGACGTGTAGCAGTTCTGAACTGCTCGAGGTCGTAAAGGAATACGACTACCTGGCGCGTCGCGCCGAAGAGTTCGCAGAACGGGCACTTTGGAGTTCGTAGTTATGGGGCGTCGCTCGCCTTCGCCAAGCTCGGTGTGCCGAGCGGTAGTCCCCGGTGCGCGACGAAGTCGGGTGACAACGGCGGCACAGGCAATCCCAAACGATCGGCCAACATCTGAGTTAGCGTGTTAGCTGTACTGGTCGATCAATCAGCTTTTCTTAACCGTGATGGTCAACCGACCTGAAAGGAAAGATGTGCGAAGACATCGCCATGACCACGCAACCAACCATTTCCGTAGGTTGGCTCATCGCCGCAGTGACGGTCGTCGTCACTCTTTTCAACGGCGTAGCGTTGGCGCTTGGTCCGGCCCTGTAGCGACAACAAACTCAAATGGGCAGCCGTCATCGCCCTCAATCCGACGAGGGCATGTTACGAGAGGCCGATGAAATACCGGGCGTTCACGAACGATAGCCTCACCATGATGTATGAGAGCATTCGCGCGGCGCTTGCCTCGGACGACGCGCAGAAGGCTGCCGGTCAGAAGCCACGCTTCGCGGTGAGAGAAACACCGGACTGGCTTGAACACGCCGGAAATCTTGAAGCCGAGATGCTACGGCGCGGTATGACATTCGAGATTATTGACTGGTCTGAGGATCAGGGAAGTCTGCCACTCTATACCGGTCAAAATGGGAACCGGTTTTGATCTCTCCTCAAAACCGTCGGCGATCTAAGAACGTTGGATAAGCTGCAATATCCGCTCGAAGTGTTCGTTCCCTTTCGCCTACTTCCCGATAGCGTCGTGACCGTCAGTCGACGCGATTCGGAATATTGAGGGCGGAGAGGAAAGGCTGCGGTGCTTCCCAATATGACCCATCGGCAGGTCTTGCAACGGTTGTTGTCAGGCGAGTGGAAAACACTCACCCAGCTTGGCGTCATGGCCGGCGAGGGCCTGTTGGAACGGTTGAACAAGCACGGTTGGATAGAGCGTCGTGTAGTTGGGCGAACTCCCGAAATAAAGATCACGCCAGCTGGTGTCGAAGCGCTGAGGGCTAGGATCCCGAAAGATCCAATTCGCTCGCGCCGCCCGGCCTGAGGCATTCGCATGGTGCGCCAAGGTGCGGCTGCTACCGCCGGCCTATGTGAAGCCTTACGTCAACGGCAGAAGAACGACGCTGCCGACGCAGGGGCAATCTGCAGCTTATCCAAACGACTAGTTGGCCTGCCTGGTGAAATGCTCAATTCGGGTAGAATAACGAAAAGTGCCAACCTGGCCCCGATCACTGGAAAGGCTGGTAGCTGGCGATCAAAAGGGGATGAAAACGCGGCGAGGAGGGGTCCTCCAATCTAAGCATTGCAGTGCAACGGCGCAGTGACGATCTTCACCCGCGATTAACCAAACTCACGGACCTTACCTGGGTCGCGGCTCTTTCTGGCGCGGCGTTCCTCCCGAACGCCGCCGGT
>CAVXOW010000010.1:0-105584 GCA_963763485.1 uncultured Alphaproteobacteria bacterium
GCCTGCAAATTGAGAGGAGAGAAGCCTAATCCCATATGTCGGGCACCCAACATTACAAATTAGGACAGCGCCACTAACCTGAGGCTAGACCTCGAGGCCCGCGGCGCTGTCTCACGTGCGGCAATATCACCGCGGCCCGCTGCGGCCCGCGCACCTGATGTGATCGCGCGTCGGCGCAGCTATCGGCTCACCGCAATGGGCGCACGGTGCGGCGATGCTGCAACCAACGTCGCACGGCAAATCTGAGGGAATCAATCCCGGTCGACGAGCTCTCGCGCTTTGGCCACCACAATCTGCTGCTGCTCCGGCGTCAACCTCTTGAACTTCGCCAACAGCTCGGCCTTCCAACTGTCAGCGCGGGGGACAAACTCAATGTGCGCAGCGTCGATTGCGGCTGCCAGCTTGGTTTCGGCCGTTGCGAGGAATTGCACGCGCCCTTTTGCTTGCTCGACCGCATACCGTGTTTTCTCGAGCTTAATTTGTGCCTTGTGAGGATCCGCGCGGACCTCGCGCACCAGTTCGGCTTCGCCCGGTCATGCAGCGCTTAAGTCGAGGCGGCGCGGTGACCTGGGCCGCCATCGTGATTTTCACGATTTGCGCGAACTCGCGACAACCTCGCGCATAGGCCGTAGTCTTACCCCGGCAACAGCATCACCGGCCAAGACCATGCCCCCCAGAAAGAGAACGCATCATCCCCGCCGCTTGGAAACAACGCGGCCGTGATCAGTGGATCCGCAGACGCGCGGCCGCGGTTTACGCGCTCTCTGCGAAGGCGCCCGCCTTGCCTCAATTAGATAGTTGGAAAATGTTGGCAGATTGACGCTTGCTCGCGCCGCACATCGGCAAGCGGATTGCGAAGCAGACGTCACTCTTCATACGCAATGAATTTCATCGTTGGTGCGCGGCTGCCCACGCATCGCCACATCGATGCCGCACATTTCACGCAGGCTACTGGCGGTTGTAAGTCTTCATTGTTTGACGTTAGAGTATTTTGCCTTGCTGGTGCGGCACGGCAATTCGGCGAAAACAACGACAATCATCCGCTGGGGTGAAGCCGCCATGCCGATCAAGGGCATACGCTGGGACCCGCTAACGACCGCTAACCGCGACGTCCACGTGCTGCGTGGCCAGTCCAGCGCCGATCTCACGGTCGACCGAATGCAGTTCGTCGTCGATCCGATAACCCATCCCTTTGCCCACGCTTATCTTGCGGACCCCAATAATAATCATGACGTCGACCTGACTTTCACCGTCGATCCGGTGCCGGCCGACGACGTGTTCGAAAACCAGGGTATCGAGGTCGATGCCAATACCGGTGCGGTCACGCTGACGCAAAATCAGCCACCGCCCGACGGCGAGCCGCGGACCAACAACTTCATCCTCGAGGTGGTGGCAAGTGATCCCGCCGACGACAGCCAGATCGACAACGATTTCATCCGCGTCCACATCCACACCTCGGTCACCGACTTCGCCCTGACGCCGGCAACCCTGACGATCCGTCCAGCGCAGGCGACCCGTACCGCCCCCGAGCAGACCGCCTACCAATTCACGCTCCGCGCGGTGTTCGACGACCAGACCATGGGAGATTTGACCGCTTTCCATGGCGTGGTTTGGAGCAGCAATCCGCCTGACCGGGTCGACCCGGCGACGGGCAAGATCAGCATCGGCGTCGGCGACGCCGAGGGCACGACGATCGTGGTCACCGCGACGCTGCCGAACGCGTTCGGCAATGGTGCGCGAACCGCCAACGTTCACGTCGGCCGTCCCTGGCGCGACGATCCCGATGTGCCGCGGGCCTCGATCGTCGTCGGCGGCGGCTGGCCGGGTACGACCTTGCCCGACACCGCACCCAATGTGCTGTTCCTCAGCGACGGCTATCCCGCCGCCGACGGAGACGCGTTCCGCCAAACCGTCACGACCGAGGTGCACCACTTAAAGCATGACCGGCTGGTGCGGCCCTACGACCTCCTGTGCACTTCGATGAATTTCTGGAGTGCCTTCGTCCCGGCGAACGCTCGAGGCATCGCTGTGCGCTGCGAAGTCTACAACGACAAGCGCAAACCCGCGGCCAAGGACGCCTGGCGGCCGGTGCCGCCGCCGGACCCGCCGCCGCGCCACGAAGATTGGTCGGTCGAGCACCTGATCTACCAAATCGGATTGCCGATCCCCGACGACGCTCACAAGACCAACGCCACGCTGCGCGACGAATGGGACGCTCGAACCCAGAACGACCTGCCGCGCGACCGGATTTCCGGCAGCATCATCAATGAGTGGAAGCGTATCGCCACGCGCGCGTTCATCGAGGAACTCGACAACTTTCCGGGCATGGCGCTCGGCGAGCCTCCGGCAGCCAACACCAAGAACGGGGAGCCGTCGCTTTCGCTGCACTCGGACCGTTGCGGCCGTGCTGGCCTCGATGCGCTGCTGTCGCTACTGCAAGCCGAAGCCGCCAGCGGCGTGCAGTTCGGTCCGGGGGCCAACATCGGCGCCGCCTGGGCGCGCCCGGCTGTGCGGCAGAACCTGACCGACTATGCGTTACATGACGTGATCCGCGTGGCCGACAATCCGCGGCCCATGTTCGTCTGCACGACCGCCGGCACCTCCGACCTGAGCGAGCCGGCGGACTACGCCCCGGCGCTTGCGGGCGACACCATCACTGACGGGACGGCCGTGTTCCGCTGCGTCCAGCCGACTTTCGACAATTCCCGCTTCGTCATCGTGATGTCCTCCTTCCCGGTCGGGCGTGGGCGCAACAACCGGCGTGACGGCGACGTGCCTGCCTACATCGCGATGAACGTCCAAAGCTCCAAGACGATCCCGACGATGGCGGCCACCAACCACGTCGGGCTGGCCTTCAACAACATCACGATCGCCGAGGATGCCAACCTCAACTCCTGCCGTGTCACCGCCCACGAACTCGGTCATTCGCTCGGCCTCGGTGACGAATATGTCGACAACGAACGGCGCTATCCAAACGACCAGAGCGAACTTATTACCCGCTTGAACCTGCAGACCGCCGACGACCTGACGCCGGGCTCCGTCATCGAACCCGACCGCATCCGCTGGAACTGGCACCGCGTGCGCAAGGCGGCGGTGGTCCGTGACGCCATCACCAGCGTGGCCGCGGGCGCCTTCCGCATTCCGGTCGTGGCAGGCCAAGCCGCACAGTTCCAGCTCAACGACATCGTGCTGCTGCGGCTACGCGTCGCCGGTCTCTTCATTGACGCCGCGCCCGACGCGACGGTCAGCGCTCAACTGCAGATCGCCATCGCCCCCTCGACCTCGGCGTCGTCGGACTATGTCGTCGTTCAGGCGGCATCCGGCACCACGATCACGCCGGACTTCTTCGACCCATTCATCCCCGGCAGCATTCTGTTCGTGCCAGTGCCGGCGCCGGCCTCGGTGCGCGATCCCGACGATTATCCATTTGCCGAGATGGTGGCCAAGAACGTCAAGGACCTGATCAGCGACACCGGCAATGCGCTGTACGAGCGCCCCCTTCCAGGCGATCTTACGGACGACATGATCGACAACAAGGAGATCCAGCATCCCACGCTGACGGGCCTCACGCCCGGGCTGCCGGGACGACCGTTCTGCTTTCGCGTCGAACCCACGATCGTCGGGCTGTACGGCGGCGGCGCGCAGTACGCGCGCGGCATCTACCATCCGGCCGGACTTTGCGTGATGCGCAAAGAAAAGAACTCGAGCTTCGCGTTCTGCGCCGTCTGCCGCTACATCATGGTCGATTATGTCGACCCGTTCAGACACTTCGAGATCGATCGCGATTACGACGACATTTATCCGCTGAGGTGAACTGCTCACCGGAAGCACGTGCGAGGGGGCCATGGCTGACCAGCAGGGCACGCTCCAGAGCATCGGTACCGTCCTGACGACGGCGCTGCGTCCGCTCACCGTCGCGTTCAGCGGCGTCGAACAATTCAAGGGCTTCATGTCGCGGCTCGGCTGGAGTCCGACCGACCTGCCGCCCGAATACCAGGCACTGACCAGCCTCGTCAGCTCGGCAATCGACAAGCTGGAAAACCTCGGCGACAACCCATCGGCCTCCGACGTGCTCGATCTCGTCCACAAGGCTGTGGCCGCGTTCCAGGCGGTGCGCTCAATCGCCACCGCTCCGCCCGGCGTCGACACCGGCACGTTTCTGTCGGAGTTGCCCGAGCGGTTGTTCGAGATTCTGCTGATCGACTTTATCGCCGCGGAAGCGCCGAGCGCCTACAACGCTCTCGTCGGCCTCAACGTCATCAAGCTGGAGCCTCATCCGGCGGCGGCCGGGCGCCCGACCTTCCTCCGGGTCGTGTTCGACTGGGCCGCGCTGCCGAAGATGATCAGCGACCCCGGCTCGATCCCGCAACAGGTGTTTGGCTGGGGCACGCCCAACCTCGACGCTCAGAAGGTCATCGACTACGCAGCGGCCGGGCTGTTCGCGCTGGGCTTCCCGGTTTCCGTCAACGAGTCCGACGAGGGCACGGTTACCGCCTACTCGGCCGACACGCTGGATGAGCCGCCGCCGATTTCGAACACGCTCGACATGCTGTTCTACACCATCGACATCGCGGGCAAGGATCTCGACGCGCTGTTCCGCCTGCGGCCCCTGCCCGCGTTCGGCCCGCACCTGCCGGGCTTCGCCCTCGAGCCGGTGATCCCGAGCGAATTTCCGCTCACGATGAAACTCGCCGACGACATCTCGCTGCGTCTGCGCGCCGGCACCAACGTGCCTGATCTGTTCGGTCTCGTCGTGCAGCCCGACGGCGTGTCCGTTACCTATCCGTTCGCGCCCGGCACGACCCCGCCGTCGGCCGGGCTCGGCGTCGGCTTCGACTTCAATCCCAGCGATCCGGCCATCGTGTTCGGCGAGCCAGGCGGCACGCGGCTGCAGTTCAAGGGCGCGTCACTCGACCTCGCAGCGACCTTCGGCGCCTCGGCGTTCGAGTTTACGTTCGGCGCACAGATGACCGACCTTGCCCTCGTTCTCGCGGCCGGAGAGAGCGACGGCTTCATCAAGAAAATACTCGGCGACGGCGAGACTACGATCGCCGTCCCCCTCGGCATCGAGTGGTCCAACATCTCCGGCTTCTCGTTCAAGGGCAGCGGCGCCTTCGAGGTCGCGCTCTATCCGCATCTCTCGCTGGGCCCGATCGACATCACCGAGCTGATCATTCGCCTCGCGGTGCCTTCCGATCCGAAGCCCAAGCTCAATCTCGAAATCGGCGCCAGCCTCTCGGGCGATCTCGGCCCGCTGAAGTTTTCGGTCGAGGAGATCGGCCTCGGCGTCTACGTCACATTCGAACATGGGAATGCCGGACCGTTCGACGTCGATCTCGGATTCAAGCCGCCCAAGGGCGCCGGTCTCCTTATCGATGCCGGCGTGGTCGCCGGCGGCGGCTACCTGTTCTTCGACAGCGAGCACGGCCGATACGCCGGCGCACTGCAGCTTACCATCGCCGACTTCCTCAACGTTGCTGCGATCGGTCTGATCGAGACCAAGCTGCCGGACGGATCGGATGGCTTCTCGCTCCTTGTCATTATCACTGCCGATTTTGGGCCCGGCATCCAGCTCGGCTTCGGCTTCACGCTGCTGGCGGTGGGCGGCCTGCTGGGCCTCAACCGCTCGGTCGCCTTCCAGGCCGTGCTCGATGGCGTGCGCACCAATGCAATTTCGAGCGTGATGTTTCCGCAGGACGTCATCGCAGAACGCGCCGCGCATCATCAGCGACCTGCAGGCGTTCTTCCCGTCGCAGCAGGGCACGTTCCTGATCGGGCCGATGGCCAAGCTGGGCTGGGGTGAGCCGACGCTGATCAGCCTTTCACTCGGCGTCATCATCGAGATCCCGCCCGGCGACATCGCCATTCTCGGCGTGCTCAAGCTCGCGCTGCCGGCCGAGGACCTGCCGATCCTGGTGCTGCAGGTCAACTTCGCCGGCGCCATCGAATTCGACAAGCAGCGGCTCTATTTCTACGCCTCGCTGTACAACTCTCACGTCCTGTTCATGACCCTCGACGGGCAGATGGGCCTGCTGTTCGCCTGGGGCGACGACGCCAATTTCGTCGTCTCGGTCGGCGGTTTCCATCCGCAGTTCAATCCGCCGCCGCTGCCGTTCCCGGCGCCGCAGCGCATTCAGCTCGACATCATCAACGAGTCCTATGCGCGCATTCATGCCGACGGATATTTCGCCGTCACCACCAACACGGCGCAGTTCGGCTCCCACGCCAGCTATTTCTTCGGTTTCTCGGCGCTATCGGTTGAGGGCAACTCCGGCTTCGACGCGCTGATCCAGTTCTCGCCGTTCCACTTCACCGTGACGATCCAGACGACGTTCTCTGTCAAGGTATTCGGACTCGGCGTCTACGGCGTTGACATCAATCTTACGCTCGAAGGGCCGACCCGCTGGCACGCCCACGGCACCGCTTCGCTGTCGTTCTTCTTCTTCTCGGTCGACATCGGCATCGACTTCAGCTGGGGCGAAGACCAGGACACCACCCTGCCGCCGGTCGCCGTCATGCCGCTGCTCGCCGCCGAACTCGGCAAGCAGAGCAACTGGCGCGCCTTCCTGCCTCCCGGCTCGAACCTGCTCGTGTCGCTGCGCCAGCTTGACCCGGCGGAGGCTGCTTTCGTGCTGCACCCGGTCGGCACGCTGCGGGTGAGCCAGCGGCTCGTGCCGCTCGACCTCACCCTCGACAAGTTCGGCAACCAGCCGCCAAGCGACGCCAACCGTTTCGCGCTGACGGTGACCGGCGGCGGGCTGAGCAAGGTCGGCGACCTGCAGGAGCCGTTCGCGCCCGCGCAGTTTCGCAACATCGACGACGCCGGCAAGCTGTCGCAGCCAGCCTTTGTGCCACAGGACAGCGGCATCGAACTCGCCGTCACCGGGATCAGCTACGCATCCGGCACCGCGATCACCCGGACGGTGCGCTACGACGTCACGATCATCGACACCAAGCTGCTGCGTGCGTTCAGTCGCTTCTTCGTCCTCGCCGGCGTCTTCTTCAGCCATTTCCTGCGCGGCGCCGCGTTGCCCGGTGCGAGCTGTCGGCCTTCCGCAAGGCACAGACCAATCCGTACGGCGATCCCGTCACGGTCGCACCCGAGACCTTCGTCGTCGCGATCCGATCCGACAACACGCTGTTCCGCTCCGACGCAGCTGCGTTCACAAGCCAGGCGGCGGCCAACGACTACGTCGCCCGCGCGGTGGCGCGCGATCCCACCCTCGCCGGCACGCTGCACGTCCTGCCGCAATTCGAGATGGCCGCATGAGCGCGCTCGCCACCTACTCGTTCCTGCCGTGGCTGCGGCAGGGCATCGCCAACACGATCGCCACGGCCGACAACGATCCGAGCGTCAAGACGCGGGCGAGCGTGAGGGTCGAGCTGCAGCTCGCCGGCGATCCGCTGACGAGCGGTGCGCCTGAGCTCACGACACCGCTACCGCAGAACATTGCCCTCTACGGGCCAGGCGACATCGTGGGCATCGATGTGCGCGCCGTCTTCCGCACCGACCCGCGTCCGTGGATCACTAACTACGAGTCGAACTATCTCGCCGCGGTCGAGTTCTACGACGAGGATTTTCTCTGGCGTTATACGCCCGCGGCGCCCGACGGCTCGGGCCTCAAGCTCCGCCCGTGGCTCACGCTCATCGTGCTTCAGGAAACCGAATTCAACGAGGACCAGGGCGTCGGCCGTGCCTCGCCTTGCATCGACGTCACCAACCGGGCCGCGCTGCCGTCGGCCGACGAGCTGTGGGCCTGGGCGCACGTGCACTTCAACCAGAGCCTTGCCGCGTCCGATGGCGAGCACGTGTCGTCCGACATGGGTGCGGTGCTGCCGCGGGTCCAGACGATCATCGGCCAGAACCCGGACCTCGCCTATTCGCGCCTCGTCTGCCCACGCCGGCTCGACGACAATGCTGGCTATCACGCGTTCGTGGTCCCGACGTTCGAGACCGGCCGGCTTGCCGGCATTGGCCAGGACCCGACACTGCGCCGCATGCCACTTATTCGGCTTGGGGGCCTGCTTACGCCGGGCAACCCGAGCCGACTATCATGCCGGTCTATTTCCGCTGGTACTTCCGGACCGGCTCTAAGGGCGACTTCGAGTATCTGGTCACACTGCTCAAGCCGCAGCCGGTCGATGCGCGAGTCGGCACGCGCGACATGGACGTCCAGGATCCCGGATCGAACATCCCCGGTATCACCGATCCGCCGCTTGGCGGCGTGCTGCGGCTCGGCGGCGCACTGCAGGTCCCCGACGACGACCTCAACATCGTCCAGCTCGAGGCCCGCCAGAAATACGAGAACTGGGACCAGCCCTACCCGCACGCGTTCCAGAAGGCGCTCGCTGCCTTCGTCAACCTGCCCGACGATTATGCGGCGCAGACCGCGGCAGCCGCCAATGCCGCGACTACCATTCCGGGCATTGCCGACGATCCCGATCCGCTGATCACCGCGCCGCTCTACGGCCGCTGGCACGCGCTGACCCAGCGCCTGCTGACCAAGCGAGACGGCACGCCAGCCGACAACAATCAGAACTGGGTCCACAAGCTCAACCTGGATCCGCGCTTCCGCGTGCCGGCGAGCTTCGCCACCGACGTGGTCGAGACCAACGCCGAAACCTACATGAACTATGCCTGGCAGCAGATCGGCGACGTGCTGGCGGCCAACCAGCAGATCCGCCATCTCCAACTCGCGACCGAGGTGGCAACGCTTTGGTACCAGCGCAGCGTCACGCCGCTGGCCAACGTCAATGCCGAGCGCGCCTTCACGCTGACGGCGCCGGTCGCCGGTCGCCTGCTGATGGGCAAGACGACCGTTGCCTTCACCCAGACGCAAAGCCTTGGTTCCGCCTGTGCTCACCTCGGCGGCGATGCGTCGGGTGGTGCGGCCTGGCGCGCGGTTGATGCGGCAACTGCCATTCGACGCTAAGGCAACGCCAACCAATCTGCTGGCGCGCGTCAATGCCAGCGAAGTCAGTGCCGCCCCGCCCAAGGCGGTACCGCCCGCTCTGCCGACGGTCGACCAGGCCGCGGGCGCCGCCCATCCGAGTGGCGCGCCCGGCTGGATACTCGATCTCCTCGCCAAGTATCCGTGGTTGCCTTGGGCCGCGCTGATCGCGCTGCTGGTGATCGCTGTCTTGCTGCTGCTCGTGCTGCCGATGCCGGCAGGCGCGATCGCGGCCATCGTCGCGGCGGCCGCCGGGATCGGCGCCTTCATGGTGCTGCGCAACTGGCAAAATGCCGATGCGCCGGCGCAGGGCATGAGCGAAGCCCAGCAGAACCCGGCCGCTGTCGACACCCTGCCGAACAATCCCGGCTTCGTCATCGCCGATCCCGCCTCGACATCGACATCGGCGCCCGGCGCGACAGACAGTGCTACAGCCACCCGCTTCAAGACCGCGCTGCGCGATTCCTTCACTCTGCTCCAAGCGGCGCGCACCGCCGGACAGCGGACGGCGCCCGTCGCGCTCGACCTCGCCGCCGCGACACAGATCCTCGTCGCCGGCTTAAACCCGCGCGTCACCATCCCGCGCCGCGGCCTCTCGATCATCGGCATCCCGACATGGATACGCGACCAGATCGGGACCGACTTCAACGAGGTGATGGCCTACCCGAAGATCGACCTGCCGATGTACGAGCCGCTCAAGGCGATCTCGATCGAGCTGTTCCTGCCCAACATCAACCTGATCGCGCCCAACAGCATCACGCTGATCGAGACCAACCAGCGCTTCATCGAAGCCTACATGGTCGGCCTCAATCACGAGTTCGCCCGCAAGCTGCTGTGGCGCGGGTATCCGACCGACCAGCGCGGCAGCTATTTCCGCCAGTTCTGGGACGTACGCGGCTTCATCGACAGCGAGGGGCTGAGCGAGGATCCGCTCAAGGAGAAGCTCTACGACATCCCGGAGCTGCACCGCTGGGCGCCGGACTTCGAAGCTCGGCGAGCACAACAACCGCGACCCGCCGGGCCAACCGCCGAAGCCGCAGGCCGTGCTGGTCATCCGCGGCGAGCTGCTGAAGAAGTACCCGACGGCGGTGATCTATGCCCAGCACGCGCTGTGGCCGCGCAATACCGACGGCACGATCGACTTCACCAAGCCGCGCATGCTCGATCAGCCGAGCACGCCCGCCGAAGAGCAGAACCCGCCGCTCAGCAAGATCCGCAGCCCGCTCTACGAGGCGAAGGCCGATCCCGACATCTATTTCTTCGGCTTCGACCTGACGATCGACCAGGCCAAGGGCGGCACCGGCAACAACCCGAACGATGATCCCGGCTGGTTCTTCGTCATCAAGGAGCGGCCGGGCGAGCCGCGCTTCGGCCTCGAGCTCGACCGCCCGACCACCGATCCCAAGGTGTTCGACCAGCTGACCTGGGACGACGCGCTGCCGGGCGGCGCGCCGGGCCAGTTCCTGCCTGCCGGTAGCCTCGCCTCGGTCACGCTCGACGACGCCGGCCGCCGGCGATCCGGAGGTCGACCAGCACATACCGACGACCAGCTGGTCAACGGCGCCGCCGTGAGCTCGGCGCGCTGGGCCTATCTTCTGTTCCGCGCGCCGGTCCTGGTCGCGGTGCACGCCGACGAGATGCTCGCATAGGACCGCGCCATGGCCGACTTCACCAGCGCCCAGGACAGTCTTGCCGCCGCACGCGCCGCCCGGGATGCCGCCGAGGCCGCCGCTGCGCAGGCGGCCGCACGCCAGCAGACGCTGGCTGCGGCGCTCGCGCGCGGCCCAGCGCAGCGCCGGGCCGCAGGATGGCGCCACGGCGCGGCTCGCGACGATCGTCAAACAGGCTGCCGATGATGCCGCGGCGAGGCGCGCCGAGGCCGGCCGCGCCGCCGAGGCCGCGGCAGCAGCGCTGCGTGATTTCGCGGTGTTCACCGATCCGCGCCGCAACGTCTCGTTTCTCAGCGACGCGCTCCCCTTCGCGCTGTTCCCGGTGCGCATCGAGACTCGCTTCGGCATGGTCCGCAACGGTGACGGCACGCAGCACCAGCTGTGGGTGCGCATCTATCCCGACGACTGCTCGATCGACACGTTCGAGGACATGCTGTCAGCGACCGAACTCGCCAACGCCAAACTGTACTGGCAGGGGATCTGGCGCGCCGGCGGCATCGAGGCAGACCAACGCGCCGCGTGGCGCAGCCTGGTCGCGGCGCACGGCTCGGGCCGGGCCGGCTACATCGTCGACACCTACCAGCCGACCAATCTGCCGCCGCCCACCAAGGCTGCCGCCACCGACGAGATCCTGGTCATCCCGACGCAGACGCCGCTGGCGCCGCCCGAGGCGACGGCGATCACGGCATACTGGCAGGCAGCGTGGCTCGCCGACGGCGACGCCGGGCTACCTCGCAGGCAGCGCAGAACGCCCTCGACGCGGCGGTCGGCGCCGCGCGCGCGGCCGATCTGGTCGCCGGCTACGTGCCGTTCAACCTCACCGATCGCCCGACGCCGCCGCTCGACAAGAACGGCGTCACGCTGTCGACCGCCTTCGTCATCTTCCCGCCCGACCCGGTGGTCCGGCAGAGCGCGTGGTCGCAGGCGCCGCAGGTGCGGCAGTTTCCGGATCGGTTCGTCGTTATCGGCTTCAACGGTGGCACCAGACGCTGGAGGCGATCGGCAACGTGGTCACGCTGCCGCTCTATGTCGGTCCGGATCCGTCGGCCGATCCCAAGACCGATCCGACCTCGGCGATCCACCCCGACGGCGGCGACCTGTTCGTGCCCGACCAGCTGAAATGGATGGTCGACTTCGAAAGCGCCCTCGCTGCCGGCATGGCGCTGGCTATCGATCTCACGCCGGAGCAGGCGCGAACCGGGTTCGACCGGCTGCTCGTCCTCGGGCTGCAGCTCGGCGGCCGGCAAGGCGATGGCAAGGCGGCGCTGGAGCAACTGCTGCGCCATCACGCCGCCGGGCGCAGCGGGCTCGCTCTCGTTCCGCAGGGCACGCCGACCCACAACAGCAGCGACGCCGGCACCGGCTTCACCCGGCGCGACGATCCCGACCAGAGCTTCGACGACCGCAACAATGCGCCGCTGTTCACCCCGACCGGCGACCCCATGCTCAAGCGCGACGGGCAGTGGCTCGCCGAGGCGCTTGGCATCGATCCCGCGCTGTTCGCCGCCGTGCATGCCGCCGATGGCAAGGACCAGATGCGCGCGCGGGCGATGCAGCGGGCGCTGTGGCCGGCGACCATCGGCTACTGGATGGACAAGCTGATGACGCCGGTGTTCAGCGACGAGGTCATCGCCGGCACCCGCGCCTATTTCACACAATACGTCAGCGGCCGCGGCGCCGTTCCGGCGATCCGCATCGGCGGGCAGCCCTACGGCATCCTGCCGACCACGGCGTTCTCGCGCATCCGCTGGCTGGATGCGCCACAACGAGGCCAGTTTCTTGACCCGCAGGTTCCGTTCCTGCGTGCACTGCTGGCCGTGTTGCGCGCCGTCGACGCCGACTGGACCGCAATGGCGGCCAACAACGCCCATGTCGGCGGGCGGGCGACGCCCACCAGATGCTGCTCGACGTCATCGGCCTGCATCCGTCGTCGGTCGAGTACTACTCGCGCTCGGCCGAGAGCCTGAGCGAGCTGTTCAACTTCGCCAACCTGTGGGGCTTCGGCCCCGGCTTCGTCCAGGCGCTCAATGCGCTCGCACTGCATGCGGGCGCGTCCGGCCTGCTCGATCGCCTTGGCTATTCAGGCACGGCGCAGCCCGACATCCTGCAGCACTATTTCCTGCGCGATGCCGGCCAGATCACGACCGTGATCGACGACCGGCCGCTGTCGGAGACGCAAGCGATCCGCGCTTGGACCGACGACAACCGCAACTACATCCAGTGGCTGATCGACGCCGCCGGGACTTCGCTCGAGGCGCTGCGCACCGAGCAGGGCTTCAAGGACAATGTCACGCCGCAGACGCTGCTCTATCTCTACCTGCGGCACGCGCTGATGCTCGGCTACTACGACACGAGCTACGAGCTGCACAAGAGCGCCGGGTTCCTCACCGCGGCGCAGCTCTCCGCCATGAAGCCGGAGCCGACCTTCGTGCACGTCGCCGATGGGCCGGCGACCGGAGCGAGCGAGAGCCGCTTCGCGGCGCTGTACAAGACCGAGGCGCGCATCACCGGCAACCCCACGTTGCTCGTCAGCGACTTCATCACCAGCCATCTTGGCGCGCTGGCGCAGTCGCGCGGGCTGAAGGATCAGATCGACGCCCTGAAGGTTCTGGTCGACGCGCCGACCGCCGATCTCGAGCGCGCCTTCGCCGAGCACATCGACACCTGCAGCTACCGCTTCGACGCCTGGCTGCTCGGCCTGGTGAACTAGCAGCTTCAGACGATGCGCCGGCGGCGACGGCAAGACGCCGCGCGGCGGGCGTCTATCTCGGCGCCTACGCCTGGGTCGAGGACCTGCGCCCGTCGACCGCCCAGGCGACGCCGGTGGAGTTGCCGCGCGACCTCGCCGGCAATTTTCCCGGGGCGCCGATCGTCCACGACCCGGCCAACGGCGGCTACATCCACGCGCCCTCGCTCACCCAGGCCCGGACCGCCGCGGTGCTGCGCAGCGGCTATCTCGCCAACGCCACGTCGGCGAATCCCGCAGACGCTGGCGGTCAACCTGTCGTCGGACCGCGTGCGGCTCGCCCTGTCGCTGCTCGAGGGCATCCGCAACGGCCAGAGCCTCGGCGCGCTGCTGGGCTATCGCTTCGAGCGCGGCCTGCACGACGATCATCCGACGGTCGAGGTCGACAAGTTCATCTTCCCGCTGCGCAAGGCGTTCCCGCTCGTCGCGGATTCGCTGTCGCCGACCAAGACGCCGCCCGACGTGCCGATCGAGGCGATCGAGGCGCGCAACGTCCTCGACGGCCGCAAGCTGATCGCGCAGATCGCGTCGAGCGGCGTCACCACCTATCCGTTCGGCGTGAGCCGCCCGCACCGCCGCTTCCCGCCGCCAGCGCCGCCGAGGCAGCAGGCGATCAACGACCAGGCGACGGCGCTGCTCGACGTCTACGACGCGTTGGCCGACCTCGCCCTGGCGGAAGGCGTGCACCAGGCGGTGCAGGGCAACTTCGACCGCATCGCCTCGACGCTCGACGCCTACACCACCGGCAATTTCCCGCCCGAGCCGCAGGTCGTCGAGACGCCACCCGCCGGCATCGGCCTGACGCACCGCGTCGCCGTGCACCTCAAGCCCGGCCTCGCCGCGCCCGCCGGCGCGACGCCGCGCGCGCAGGCCGAGCCGGCGGTCGACGCCTGGCTGGCGAGCCTCCTGCCGCCGCTCGACAAGATCGGCTGCGTCGTGACGTGGACGGATCACGACGGGCACCGACCGCCAGCAGCCGGTGACGCTCGCCGACCTCGGCCTGCGGCCGATCGACCTGGTCTCGGCTGGTGCAAGCCCGACGCCGTGCAGACCGATGACCGAGCTCGACGACCGCGTCCTGCGCTTCGTCATCGCGACCGCGTCGCCGCGCGCCGACGCCGGCCTGCAGCATCGCCTACATGACGCCGCCCGCCGCCGACGCGTCAGCCTGTTCGAGGTCTCGGCGCTAGCTGCGCAGCCTGCGCACGCTCGTCATCGGCGCGCGGCCGCTGCGCGCCACCGACGCGGCGCTCGGCATCGACGCCAGGCCGACCAGAACGCGTCGGTGTTCGCCGATCGCACCCGCATCGCCGGGCCCGACGGCGACTCGCCACGCTGGGCAACGACATCGACGGCTACCTGGCGCCGCTCAACCCGCTGCTCGCCGATCCCGATCGCCAACCGTGACGCCATCGTCTCGCGGCGTCGACGGTTTCCTCGACGACGGCGTCGGCGCTGCTCGAGCGGGCCGCGCGCTTCGGCCTGCCGCCGTCGGGCTGGGGCTTCGCCTACGAGTGGCGACGCAGCGCCGTCGCCGACCTGCTGGCGCAGGTCCAGGACTGGTCACGCGCTGGACCGCAAGCCTCGGCGACTTCGACAACAAGATCACCGCCTACGACAACGCTGCCGCGGCGGCACCACCGACGACGAGCGGTTCACACGCGCTTGCGCGCCGCCGAGATGGTGATCTCGCACGCAGCCGATCGCCGCTGCCGGCCAGCCCGGCGGCGCTGCGCGGCGAGCTCGACGGCAAGCGCGCCGCCTTCGCGGACCGGCGCGGCCAGTTCGCCGCGGTGCTCAATCTAGCGGGAACGCGCTTTGCCGACTTCCTCGGTCCGGTCGCGGCGCTGCTGCCGATCACGCCGTTCGACGCGCAGCCGTTCGATCTCACAGCCGTTCGGCGACCGCGCCGTCGTGCTGGCGCGAGGACCTCGCGCATGAACCTCGCCGGCCCGCCGCGCCGCCATCACGGCAAGCACAAGCCGTGCAGCAGAGCTCGACGCGCTACGACGCCGCGGCCGGCGCCAGCCGACAAGGTGCAGGCGCTTCAGCAGGCCGCGCAGGCGCTGCTCGGCGACGAATTTCGCATCGTGCCGGAATTCGCGCTCGCCGCCGCGCAAGCCGACGAATGGGCCAACGCCGTGAGCGCCTCGACGCGGCGCGCTGCTGAACTACCTCACCGGCACCGCCGGCATCGATCGTCCCGGTCGACGAATGGCTGACCGGCGTGGCCCGCGTGCGGCCGATGCTGCTGCGCTGGGAGTCCGCGATGCTGCTCGCCGGAGCGTTCGGGCCGCAGCGAACCGGCTCTCGTGCCGGCGCAGTTCCCGTTCGCGGCCGGCGCACCGTGGCTGGCGATGCAGTTCCCGCCCGACTACGTGCTCGACAGCGACCGGCTGCTCTACACCGCGCACTACGCGACGCCGTTCGACAAGACGGCGCGCCAGTGCGGGCTGCTGCTCGACGAATGGACCGAGGTGATCCCCGACACGACGCGCGACACCGGCATCACCTTCAACTTCGACCGGCCCGACAACGAGCCGCCGCAGGCGATCCTGCTGGTCACGCCGGCGCCGGCGACCGGCACGCTGGCAGTGGGACGACCTCGTCGGCGCGCTGAACGAGACGCTCGACCTGGCCAAGAAGCGCGCGGTCGAGCCGGCGCAGCTCGACGCCACGCCGTACGCGCGCGCTCCTGCCGGCGACGATCATGGCCGTGACGCTCTACGGCATCTCCATCACCACGAGCCTCGCCGCCGCCAACGGCGTGTTCCGCAGCATGGAGGCGACCGCATGCCTAGCGCGCGTCCCGATCGGCGACATCCGCGACGGCGCTGTCGCGAGCGGCTGTTCCCGACGGTCACGACGTGGAACCGGCTCGAGGCGCGGCCGCGCACGCACGAGCTTCGACCGCGCGCTGCAGCGCCGAGGTGCGCGACGCGCTGTGGATGCTGACCAAGCAGTGGCAGATGGGCGAGTTCCGCGGCAGCGACGCCGGCTCGCCGGTCTTCGCCAAGCTGCAGATCGGCCACCACGCGGCTGACCAAGTACCGGCCCGACGGCCACGGCCGACGCAGCCGTTCGACGACGACGTGCCGCTCGAGGCGAAGGTCGAGCGGCGGCCGTGCCGCTGTCATCGCCGGCGGCGCCGATCGCGCTCGACCTGCGGCTGGCCATGGGCCGGCAGTGGCTCGCGCTGATCGACGGCATCGGCGACTACCGCGCACGCCTTCATCGCCGCCTACCCGATCGCCGCGCCCGACCCGACCAGCAAGCGACGACGCCGACGCTGTGCGCCCATCCCGAGGTGTGGCAGATGTTCGCCGCGGTCGCCGGCCGGGCGATGGACGGCGGCGCTGCTCTACGTGCACCTGACGCCGACGCCGGCCAACCACGCCTACGACGGCGTCGCCGGTGATCGCCGCCGGCGACCACCGACGCGCTCGACGATCGCGCGGCAGCGATTCGTCGCCTGGTTCGAGCGCGCTGTCCTGCAGCCGCCGCCGGCGGGCGACGACGCCTGGGTGCCGCCGCAGCTCGAGTACCAGTTCGCCGCCTCGGCGCCGCTGCCGGCGACGGGCGAGAAGGTCTACGTCGCCGACGAGTACTGCGCAGGGCCGGCTCGACTGGTACAGCCTCGACGTCGACGCCGCACGACGGCGCGCTCGACCGGTGCCCGGCTCGCAGCCCACCGGCTGCCGCCAGACGCGCCGCAGACGATGATCCCGATCCCGGTGTCGTTCGCCGGCATGCCCAACACGCGCTGGTGGGCGTTCGAGGACAGCGGACCAACTTCGGCGACATCGACGCCGGCACCACCGACCTGGCCAAGCTGCTGTTCATGGAGTTCGCCCTGGTCTACGCCAACGACTGGTTCGTGATTCCCGTACACGCTGCCGGCCGGCACCATCGCCACGATCCGCGGCTTCGCGGTCACCAACGTCTTCGGCGAGCGGTTCTGGATCGAGCCGGCCGGCGCCGGCGCCGACGACGACTGGCAGCGCTGGAGCATGTTCACGATCGACGTGCGCGGCGAGCCGACGCGCCGGCCGACACGAGCCTGCTGCTGCTGCCGACCGTCGCCGAAGATCCTGCGAGAGCCCGCCGACCGAGGAGATCCATGCTGATCCGCGACGAGGTGGCGAACATGGTGTGGGGCGATCGAGACGCACGGTCCCGCTGCCGACCGGCGAGAGCCAGCGCGGCATCGAGGCGGCGCGCCAGACGCGCGCGTTCTTCGAGGCGCAGCTCGCGGCCGCCTGCCGGACCGGGCGCGCCGCCGCCGCACGTGCCGCCACCCGCCGCCGCGCCGATCCGCTACCAGGTGATGACCACCGTGCCGGAGAACTGGATCCCGTTCATCCCGGTGCACGTGCCGGGCGAGCAACCGCGAGATCCAGCTGCAGCGCGCGGCGCTGCCGCGGATCCTCGACGGCGATCCCGACCGCCGGTCAAGGTGCAGCCGCGGACCGTCCTGCTGCGCGAGGGCCTCGACCGCACGCCGGCCGCAGCCCTACTTCGTGCACGAGGAGGAGGTGCCGCGCGCCGGCGCGCGGCTGATCGCAGTGCCTTCCAGCGCACGCGCTGGAGCGACGGCCGCGTCTACACTTGGCTGCGGGTGCGCCGGCAGACCGGCCGCGGCGAAGGCTCGAGCGGGCTCGGCTTCGACAAGCTGGTCGACGTGCCGGTCAAGCCGCCGCCCGGTTGACGTGGCGGCACCACGCCGATTTGGCGGCCGTTCGCCAGTGTCCGTGCCAATCTTTCACGGCGAAAACAGGGGTTCAATTCCCCTTGGGCGCGCCAATGCCCCCAAAGACTTAGCCGACATTCTTCAGGCGCACCGCGCGCCGACCAAGTATGGCACGCTATGTTAAGCGCTGGTTGTTTCGAACCATTGGGCTGCGAATTCGAGCCGAGATTCGTCTCGTATTTGATTCAGTTACTGATTCATTTTTGAGTTCCCGAAGAGAGGCAACTCTAACAGGTCGCTCGTACGGTCCCCCAGTCTGCGCGCCATTCAATTTAATAGCCTGCGTATCAGTTAAGGACCCTTTTGCCATGGAGCGAGCGATGACTACCCCAGAACTCATCCTGACCCTGTTGACCGCAATCTGCGCGACGCATGCGGGCGTCTGGCTTTACGATCGGTGGCGCGCAAGGTGAAGCAGTTGCGGCGTCGGCGACCTGGACGCTGTTCAAGCTCGCGCGCCCTGCCCTCAAACTACGGTCGTCGCAGCGGCTAGAGTTCGGCGTTCTGTCCGGTTCCGAGATGCGCCGGGCACAACATGCCAGTCGCCAAATGCTCAAGCAGCGCGCGCCGCCTCGGCAGTGAGATTTGCAGAAATTTGTATTTGTATCCCTTGAGCAAGCGAGCCTTGTTTCCGTTCAGGAAAGTTTCGACAAACGAGGATTGACCGTTGAGATGGTTGTTCAGCCGCTGCCATAGCCCGCGTGTGCCGCGAAGGGTCCGGCCGACATGAAGGATGCGATCGCGTTTGTCGAAGATGATATAGACACCGTGCTTGTCAGGAGCTTCAAGCTTCTCGCGACGGCGCGGAAAGTAAACTGGCCTGCACCCGGTTCCGAAGACACCGAGTTAGGTGTTTTATGGAGCAGGAGGTGTGTCATGGAGAGACGGCAGTTTACGCGGGAGTTCAAGCTTGAGGCGGTCCGGCTGATCAAGCAGCGCGGCGTCTCGTATGCGCAGGCGTCAAAAGACCTTGGTGTTCATCCGACGCAGTTGCGCAATTGGGTGAAGCAGCTTGCGGACGATCCGCAGCATGCATTCCCCGGCCACGGCCAGATGAAGCCGGAGCAGTTGGAGATCGCGCAGCTCAAGCGCGAGGTCGCCAGGCTGAAGGCCGAACGGGACATCCTAAAAAAAGCCGCGGCCTACTTCGCGAAGGAATCGACGTGAAGTTCGGTTTCATTGCGAAGCACCGGGGGATCTGGCCGGCGGAATGGTTGTGCGGGGCGCTCGGTGTCTCGCGGGGTGGGTTCTATGCCTGGCTGACACGGCCGCGCAGTCGGCGCAGCCGGAGCGATGAAGAGCTCGGCGCGAAGGTTCGTGCCAGCTTCCTGGCGAGCGATCGGACCTACGGCGCCAGGCGGGTGTGGCACGATCTGCTCGCCGAAGGGGTGTCGTGCGGGCTGCACCGGATCGAGCGATTGATGCGGCTGCAGGCCCTCAAGGCGCGCCCGCGACGGCGGCGCCTGCCGCCTGATCTGGGTGAGCGGCAGGCGACCGCCGTCGCTGCCAATGTGCTCGACCGCAGCTTCGAAGCAGCCGCTCCCAACCGCAAATGGATTGCCGACTTTACCTATGTCTGGACGGCGGAGGGCTGGCTCTATGTGGCCGCCGTCGTCGATCTGTTCTCGCGCCGGGTGGTCGGCTGGTCGATGAACGCAGCGATGACGGCGCAGCTCGTCACCGATGCCCTGGTGATGGCGATCTGGCGACGGGGCAAACCGGACGCGCTGCTGCATCATTCCGATCGTGGCAGCCAATACACCAGTGAGCAGTTCCAGCGGTTGATGGCCGATCACGGCGTCGTCTGCTCGATGAGCCGGTCGGGCAACGTCTGGGACAATGCGGCGATGGAGAGCTTCTTCTCGTCGTTGAAGACCGAGCGAACTGCGCGCAAAATGTACCGAACAAGCGACGAGGCCAAGGCCGACGTGTTCGATTACATCGAGCGCTTCTACAATCCGAAACGCCGGCACTCGACGATCGGATATCTGAGCCCTATGGAGTTCGAGCAGGCAGGCTGGATTAGCTTAAGCGGGTGTCAACCGAACCGGGTGCAGGCCAGTACGATCTCGACCGATGATTGGAGTTCCTCAGAAACCCTCGACAAGACGCTATTGAATGGCGTGCCAGAACTACTTCGCGAAACTGATCCGAACATTCATCAAGACGAGAACTCCTTGTCTCTCGATGGACTACAGTTCTTGTATACCTCAGATGCCCTGGGCCTATCCACGGACGCTCAAGACAAGCTGATTGACCTAGTAGATGGACGAGGGCTCGTCCAAGGTGGCAGTGGTCGTCGTTTGAAATGGCGCACAGTTGGAGCACTCATGGTTGATTTGAATGGAAGCCGACTGCACGATCCGCTGTTCGGTTCGAGCGCCGCGGATGTGTGAGTGAAGCTATCTTGCCTGCTGAGCTAGTCGTCACTGGCTTTGATCGCTAAACGGCAAGCAGCGGACCATTCTTGTCCGTTTCGACCTACCTATTTTAGGTTACTTAAAGAATACAAGAAAGAAGAAGGGTCGCCGAGATCCACAAAAATGCCACTTCCGCCTGCAGCCGTGCGCTAACCTGCAATATCCCCAGCCAGCCAATGTTTCCGTTAGGAAACAAAAGCGTTTCCGTTTGGCAACATCAAGGTTTCCGTTTGGCAACATCGGGGATGGACACCTGTTTGGTCCTCCGATTGATTGATATTAGGCCTAGGCGCTTCAACTCACACATGGCGCGCCATTGCGCCGATCGGCTAATCCCGTCGGCAGAGAAAGCATTAGCAGGTAGTGCGAACGATCTATTATAAAATCGGAAGGAACGGAACAGAAGCAGGTGAAAAACCCTTGTGGTGGTGCCAAGCCTTGAAGCGCGGTGTAATCGCCTAACCTGGCCAAGCGTCAACTTAATAAACCAACGTTCGGATGTCGCGGCAGTTGTGGCTGGTACCAGTGTCTTAACTGCAATCTTTTGGCCGTGTCTGACTACATAACGGACACTCATAGCGCAACCCGCTCATCGATTGCGCCAATCTCCCTCAACACGTCCATTACAGTTTTCCACATTGCTTTCGCAACCAGCCGCTTGTCCTGGTAGCGCACGCCCTGTTCTAGCCGCTGATCGATATCAACGCCGATCGTTAGCCCGCGACATACTTCGGTGCCGGCGCCGCGCATGATCTCGATTGCCTGCGTGACCTCTTCTTGATTCCGCACTTCGAGTAGGATGCCGTCATGCACCAACATACTCGGCACCAGCCCTGCGTCGCACAGCCGGCAGGCTGCTAACCTCAACATTGAGGCGCCACCGCTTTGCATCGGAAAATTGAAAAGTGTCCGTCTGTTCGGACTGGTGCTGAGGTGTAAGGGCCATCCGTCGAACTCGGATTCCATCCGGCGCGTAAGCATCGCTTGCTGCACCATCTCGGCGCGCCATTGCCAGAACCTCGAATATTTCTGCTGGTGCCGAAGGATCACTTCGCTCGCGATCAACGGATGTCGATCGAGGCCTTTGGACAACGATCGGACACCCATGCCGTACGATATCCCGAGTTGCAGCGCCTTCATCTGCTGACGCTGCCCGGTGTTGTCCGATTTCCAACGCCCGATGTTGGCGTCGTTGGTAAGGCCGCACATCATCGCCAATGCATGATAGATGTCACCCGCGGCGTAGTCCTCGGCCAGCGCCGCATCGCCGCTGAATGCCGCTGCAACACCAACCTCTTGCGTGCGCCAGTCCAGATAAATCGCGATCTGTCTTCTGGAAATTTCATGAACGAGCGCATCGCAGCGTGTGCGTTGAAGAAACTCTGGCCTGCGCATTGCGTCCGCTCGCGGTGCCAAATGGAAATAGACTAGGCCTGTTGCGACCATCCCGGCCGATTGGAATTCGCGCTCGCACGATGACACCGAGACTATCGCGCAGCGCATGCAAGCCTTCGATTGCCGGGTGAATGTGGTACATCAACCTGAAGGCATCACCATCGATATGAATTTTGCCGGAGTCTAATCGTGGCCATGCCTTCGCGCCGGCGTGACAAGCCATTGTTCAAATCTAGCGTCGCTCCATTCACCCTCCACGGTGTAGATCGGATCGTCACTGCCATAACTGGGATCAAATCTGCTCAGCAATGCCGCGACAACGGCTGCCCTGTTCTCCTGCACTAAATTCCAAAGCCGCATGTCAATTGGCATGCCGCGCGCCTGGATGCGGGCAACTGCCTTGGCGCTATATTCTGACCAATACAGCACACGCTCAACATCGACGGGATCGAAGCGCTGCCACCCCGACAGTTGTCGACGTAGGAGCAGCATCGTCATTCGGACATCTTCCGCACAATATTCAAAGCACGGCCTCACGACCGTGCTCGCGCCACCGGCCTTCGCCGATATCTTTTGCAATCGCGCCCTTATCGATCTGATCCCACCCTTCGATATTGTAGGCGCGGCACGGCATCCGACAGGCGTTTCCGCGGCTTCTTCCGCACTTCGTCCGGGGCGTAAGACAGCAGAATGTTGCTGGTAGCCAAATAAGCCGTGTGCAAATCGAAAACGTGCGCAGGAAATTTCCAACCTAGAGTCAAAAAGCACGTCATCTCGGCCCACAAGCTGTAGCCGACGATCGACAAATCCGGGCCAATGTCGAACGGCGGCGCCGACCCAAAGTCACCGCGCCAAAGCCGCGTGGTGCGAATGTGCCGAAGATCTCCATCCAGCACGAACGCCACCATGCACAGTACAACGGGCAGATCGCCGTCGGGGATTTCGTACTCGAAATCGACGACGACGATGCGGCGGAAGTATTCTTGATGTCGGTTCACGACAGCGATTGCTTGACGCCAATCAACCGCAACAGTGCCGGGTGATCCTCATTCTCAATCTGGCAGTCATGAAAAGTGACACTAAGCAACTCATCGAGCGACCGGGTCGGCCAGCTTGGCTCCGGGAACGCGTCGATATCGCGCGCGTAGTCGATCTTGTAGCCTTCGACGTTCTCCGCCTTGCGCGACGACACTTGCAGCCAGAATTGCTTGGCTTTCTCGCAGGCGATGATGGTGGAACTGTTCCAACTATTGTCCAGATTTTGCGTCGGGACGTGAACCAGGAAGAACACGTCGTGCGGCTTGGCGGCGAGTGCCAAGCGGAAGCGCAGAATTTTCTTAGCCGGAAGATGCTGCACCGCGATTTCTTCATCGATCGAGTGAAGCATGTCCCGTTTTGTACCTTTAATTGGCACGCTCACGAAACACAGTTCCGGACTCCAGTAATCGTCCTCCGACGGATGCAGCCGCACGAAGTCGTTGGCCTCGGCGATCTTGTGATGTGGAAGCGCGGTCAGCAACGTCTCGACGCCGCCGATCGTAGGCGCCCTTTTAGATTTGAATTTCTCCAAGAACCCAATCGGCTTCGGCTTCGGGATGTTCAGCGGAACAACGTTCTCCGGCGCTTCCGGCACTTTCGTCTTCTTTGTCATGGTTGCGTCTCGTTGATGTACGGAAGGGATGCCGCCCTCCGACACACCCGGAGGGCGGTGGGCGTCGGCGTAATGGGGTCAGGCGGTCGCGTGCTCGAGCGCACGCCAAACGCTGTTGAGATTGCGACCAATAAAGTGATCGCGCTCAGCCGCGGTCATTGAAGCCCAAACCCGATCAATGATCGGAGTGGGCGGTGGCAGCTTGGTGACCTCCTGGGCCACCAGGGCGACGCTGACCTGAAACGCCTCCGCGGCAAGCTTGACGGTGGGTTCGAGGATCACTCCCCCGGTGACCCACTCCGCAGCCTTCCGGGCTTTTTGGCGTGGCGTCTTATGCCGTGCCGACTTCGCGACTGATTGGCCGGTAACAACCGCTTCACGCCGCTCGGGAGGGATGATAAACGCTGTCTTATCAAGCATGAGTGTTCCTTTCCTTGCTTGATGGGTTGACCAAACAAAAGCAGATGGGCCGGAGCCACGGGCATGTGGCGTCCGGCCTTTTTCACGCGCGTTCGGCTTGACGCGTGGAAGTTCTCGGCACTTTTGCCGTGGGAGTGGCGCTCCCAAGTGTGCCGGGCGCAGTTGATCGCGATGCGATCTGGTTTGCGACGTGCGTTCTGATTTCCTCCGTGACCCACCCGACCCGGTTCTCACCAGTTGGCACACGCTTAGGAAATTTGTTTGCGGCTTCGAGGCGATCAATTTGCCTTCGGCTCAGCAGAACGCCCTCGTCGCGTAGTTCGGGGAATTCCAAGATCTTCTTTGTCATGTGATGACACCTCCTCGCTGGTCAGGGTGCGACGGAGGGAAATCACCAAAAACCGGACCGATTGGAAAATGCTGGTCTGTCGTCGCTTTCGCCTGCCGACAGTGAAGTAATGCCCGGTCTATCGAGCTTTCTTGCTTGTTTGTGACTGTTGTGACCGCTCAAGATTTCTTCTGATGCGGTCGATCGAAAACACATTGGTGCGGAATTGGCATCAATCCGACGACCTAACTCGATCATCGAGCCTTGCCATTTTTCCGTTTTCGGATTCGACGTCACGCCCAGCCTGCCGGTCAATGCACGATGAGCACGGCAGGCCGCGCGGACAAGATCATCAGCGGCACTGTCAGGCTTTCGTTGTCGGCGTGTTGCCGCCGGCGCCGCTTCAAGCTTGCGGATAGCCTCGCAAATCAAAGGCAGCGCCACGGCAGCCTGCGGATACAACATGGACAGGCCACGCGCGTTGATGCTGTTGAGCCCGGCGAGGTCTGGTGCCGCACGCCTGAAGATGATCAGCCGGCCCCTCGAATCACGCTTGTTACGTTCAACAACCGGTGGCCGCGACGGTTTCCAGCCGACGACAAGATCGCGCGCCTGGCCGGAGACCTTAGGCCACGCGGTGTGCCATCGGCGTTTCGATCCGCTTTCGGCCGCCGACAACAGGTGCTTGAGATCGTTCGCCATGCCGCGATCGGCGACCACACGTTCGGCCCGCAATCTGGTGCGGCCCTTGATCTTGAATCCGGTGTGGTTGACGCTCCCGCGAATTGCCAACACTAACGCATGGATTTCTTGCGCATGACGCGCCACGGTGTCGGCATCCTTGCCGGTGACGTTGAGGCGGGCCAGGACCGCGGTCAACCAGTCGAACCGGATTCAAATGGCGGCGGCGCCTTGCGCGTTGAGCGGCCTGCCATCGCGGCGGCATCAAGCTACGACGGTCAGTTTCGGCCGCGGATGCACAAGGCTTTCGATGTAGTTGCCCCACGTCTCCATGGCCGCACGCTTCTCGTCGAGATAGGTCGCGTAATTGTAGCGCGAGCGGACGCCTTGCTTGGTGGCCGGCTTATGGTTGATGCAAGCGTCGGAAATGTGCGGCGCGATCTTGCAGATATCCTGCCCCAAGGTTTCGAACGATCGCCGAAGATCATGCAGTCCCCAGGGTTCGGCGATGGCGTCGCCGATCCGTTCGTCAAGATTTGCTTTGGATTTCGACCAGCCGGAAAATCCGCCGGCGCCTTCGCCGAATACGAACTCGCTGCCTTCGCGTGCCGGCTGTTGTTCGAGAATCGTCAGTGCCTGCGCGGACAGCGGTATCAAAAACTTGTCCGTGTTCTTACTGCCGCCGCGCCGTGATGCCTTGCGGCCCTGTCCGGCAATTCGATCAGGCGATCCTGCGCAGCGACGGCGCTCTTAGCCAACTTCAATTCGGATCGTTTAAGGTTTCCGATCTGGCTGCGCCGGCCGGCGGTTAAAATCGTGAGCCGGACAATTCGGCCGTATTCATCGTCGCCAGCAAACTTGTAGATCAGCGCCAATTCGTGCGGCTGCGGGATGCGGTCGCGCTCCTCGCTCTCGTACTTCACGGTGCCTTTCACCGGATTCGGGAATTCGTGGCCCTGCGTGTAGCACCAGCTGACGAACTTGCTCAGCGCGGCGCGTGCCCGGGTCATCGCAATCGGGCCGTGTTGCTGTTCGATCCAATTCAGTTCGCGGGCCACAGTGGCGCGGTTTAACTGCGCCAGCGGGATCGGGTGCAGCGGCACAAAGTAGTCAGCGCCGGGCTTGAGCTTGCCGTCCTTGTCGCGGACACCGTCGAGGTATTGGCGGGTTCGCTTTATGTAGCTGTCCGACCGCCGCTTGCTGCGCAGGTGGCCTTCAAAGGCATTGAGCAACGGCGGCATCAGCACCGCACTGCTGGAGACCGCCTTCTTGCGTTCGACAGCCGGATTCTCCTTCTTGGCAATCGCTGCAAAGTGCTCGCGCGCCTGGTTCTGCGCGGTCGCAAGTTTGACTTGCGATCGCTTGCCGAGCGACAGCTTGAAGTCCTCACCATTCAAACTGTAACGAATCCCGTAGGCGCCTTCCCCGCCGTTGCGGAATCGCATTCCGAAGTTGGGTAGCCCATCATCTGGCTCCCAGTGGTCGGCCTTGCCCTGGGGCGGCTTGATCTTCGCGACGTTGTCCTGGGTGAACTTCATAGGGGCAGCCCCAATTTTGTGGGGCGGAGATGGGGCGGAGTTACCCCGTCCATTGCCGTCCCGTGCTGGCTTGAAAATCACGGGGTATCTATGCGGCAACCATCTGTAAGTAAAGGGCTTGTGGCTTTGTGCGTCTCGCCACGGCAAGACATGGCGAGAGACGATTTTCCGTCCTGGGGTGACTTTTAATCATGGGGTCGTGGGTTCGAGTCCCACCGCGCTCACCAAAAAAACTCTCTGCCACAGGCACTTCTTGAAACATCCTAAAAATCATCGTCCCATAAACTCGCTATGGGACGACGCTCGCTGAGTGGCCTTCCGTTTTCGGGCCACAGAGTGACGGCCGGTCGGAAATAATGCATGGGCGTGCGCCTGCGCTCCGGGGCCCCCTCCGGCCTATGCCCTTCAAAGGACCCCCGCACCAATGAGGTCCCCCGAAGGTCCCCTGACGTGCGTCGTCGGGAATTGTTTGCCGGGGATTGTCGGCGGTTGATCGGCATCGCATCGACGGGCGATCAGCGGCAGGCGGCGCGTGTCACCATCGCCAGCGTCAACAATTCACCCGGTCATTTCTTAACCGGGTCGACGCATTTGCGACTGCCGCACTTCTTGGAACAACTGGCTTGTCTTGAGCCCGCTGCACCACCTAACGATTGGCATCGTTCAAAGCATTGGTTATACGTTAGTTTGCACATAGGCGCTGCTTGTGCGGAGCCTCCTGCAATTGGCGAGGATGCCGAGACGAATATCAACCCGAGAGCCGACGATAGAAGAAGAGCCAGAGATAGCTTCCAAGGCATACAATTCTCCGCCTACTCTTGGGTTTGGGTTTGCTCGCTTTCAGTCCTCTCATTTCGCAATCAATTGATCACACAATTATTGATCACACAATTCAAGCGAAGAATTGCAATTGGTCTGAGCAACCGCTTCTGGGCGTAACGCGGACCTCGCAAACCCTTTGCGTGCGTCGCACCCGTCACGACCGAGCCAGCGTCACGACGGCGGCAGGCACGCGACGACCGCGCCACCACCGCCATATCGGCAAGACCGCTGCGATTTTCGTGAGTTGAGAAAAGGATCCGTCGTCGCGGTCGCGGTCACGCGGGCGAACTCAAATCAGTCGGCACCGACACTATTGAGTTTGAGTGCCATCACTTCCAAACTCATGCACTGTGCAATTTTCGGAGGAAGACAGCGCTCCAGAAAGCGTTCTTCAAAGTACTGCTCCCCGAACCCCAAGCTGTCGGCTTGCCAGTACCGAGCGGCAAGACCCGATGACGCGCACGCGCGCGTACTGGTCAGGAAACGCCGAACACTGCGCGCGTCGCTTGACCTCAGGCAACGACAAAAGCCAAGATACCCCTTCATTGCGATGACGGGGTATTTTTGGCTTTGGGCGCACCCACCGGTGCAGTCCTGCGTGCGACGCTAACCTCGAAGTCGTTGCGCGTCACCCGACCCGAGGCCCTCGAGCGTGCAGGGGTGCACCATGATCTCAGGAACCCACGCGGCGTTGCCGCCGTCCTCAACCTCCCGCGCGAACACCACGAAGCCGTTTGCGATATCTATGGCGTTCGCGTTGCTCGCAATCGTTGGTGGCGCGCGGCCTGCTTCGGCGCTGTCGATGGAGCAGGCCCTCGCGAGCTGTAAGGACAGTGTCGGCGTGCCGATCGTTCGTAGTTGCATGCAGGGCAAGAAGGGCGATGCAGATTTCGTGAAATGCCGCGCTGCGGCGACACCACGCGTAAGAGCGTGTGTGATGGCCGCGCTCAATGCCGCGAATGGACGGGCCAACGTTCCGATCGCGATGCACAAGGACGGCGAGCCCAAGGCTGCTGCAGTGGCGCCGGGTAATGCGCTGCCGGCAGGCTTTGTCGCGCCGCCGCGCACGATTGCCGATATCGCCGCAATTCTCGATAGCGAGAAGCCCGATCCCGTTGCGCTCGAGAAACTGAAGGCCGCCGCGGACGATGCTCCTGCCAAGTCGCTCGCCGGCTCGTCCCTTGCCAATTTTTATTTCAATCGCGGCGCTTCGCGTGCGTTCCTGGGACGAACCGGGGATGCGGTCGCGGACGGCGAGAAGGCTCTCAGTATTGCAAAGAGTGCCGGCGATGAAATGTTCACTCATCGCATCGAGCAGTTCGTCGGGCTGCAGCACCAGTCGGTCGGTGACCTCAAATCGACGCTGCAAATGTTTCAACAGATGGTGCGCGGCAGCAGTTCGCCCCAGATGGAGGCCTGGCAGCTGATTGCCGATTTGAATTTGATGCAGGCTTACATTCAGGTTGGCGACATTCCGCAGGCCGAAGGCTTGTTGCGGCGGAGCACAGCGCTCATAATGACGGCACGTACCAGCGGCGTTCCGGCCTGGAGACAAGCCTATTCGATCAAAGGACGCGCGTTCGAGGGCTTTTTCGAAGCGAGTCGCGCTGTCGTGCTTGAGGCGCGCGGTCAATACCGCGAGGCTGAAGCCGCATACAAGCGCGCCGCCGACTTTCATCGTGACGCGATCCCGGATTTCAAAAACGTTGAAAACGCAATGCCAGAAGCCCAGATGCTGCTTGGCGCCGACACAGATCTGCTCCATGCGGTGCGCATGAAAGCGAGGCAGGGGCGGCTCGCAGAAGCGGAGGTTGATGCAAGAAGCGTGTTGCTCTCAAGGCTCAAGGCGCAGGGCAAATACAACCCGTCGACGCCTCGTTTTGTGATGGGGCTTGCCAATATCCTCATCGAAGAAGGACGCTTCGAAGAGGCCGAAAAGCTTGCGCGGGTGTCGCTGGACATTCAGCGGACTCTTGGGATTGGTGATGATTCTCAGACCAGCGCGCAGATCTTGTCGCAGCTTGGCGCGATCCTGACGTTTCAGCGAAAACTCCCGGAGGCTGCCGCTGCCTATGCCGACCTCGACAAGGCGATGGCAAAGTGGGAGCCGCAGCGCCGCGAGGTGCTGGAGCTGAACGGCTCGCGCATCGACGCGCTGCTGGGGTCCGGGCAGATCGAGGCAGGGCTTGCGGCCGCGCAAGGATTGCTGAAGCGCGAGATCGCGCGTGTCGGCGAACAGCATTTCGATGCGGCTTCGGCGCGCGGCATCCTGGCTGTTGCCCTGACGCGCGCCGGCAAGGATGCCGACGCGATCCGGGAGTTCAGGGCTGCGCTGCCGATCCTGCAGGCGGCGGCGCGGGAAAATGCCGACGACGATGACGCGACCATCATGGCTGGCCGGAGCCAACGGCTCCAGGGCATCGTCGAGGCCTATATCAAGGTATTGGCGAGCACGCCGGCTGCTGGCAATGCGGCCGCCACTGAGACGTTCAGCTTGGCGGACTCGATCCGCGGCCACGCGGTGCAGCAGGCATTGGCGGAATCCAGCGCGCGCGCCTCGGTTAAAGACCCCCTGCTGGCGGAGTTGGTGCGCAAGGAACAAGATCTTAGCAAACAGGTCACCGCCCAGCTCGGCGTGCTCAACAATACGCTCGCGCTGCCGTCAGCCCAGCGCGACGATGGCGGTGTGAAGGCCTTGAACGCTTCGATCGCCAAACTGCGGTCCGACCGCGACCAGGCTCGCGCCGAGATCAACAAGCGCTTCCCAGCCTACGCCGATCTGGTCGATCCGAAGCCGCCGAGCGTCGATCAGGTCAAGGCGACCTTGGTGGATGGCGAGGCGATGCTGTCGTTCTACTTCGGACACGACGCCAGTTTCGTCTGGGCGGTGCCGAAGGACGGTGCGGTAGCGTTCGCCGCGATCAATGCGACGTCGGGCGACATCGAGAGCAAGGTGCGCAAGCTACGCGAGGCGCTGGAGCCGCAGGCGGCCATGATCTCGGACATTCCGCCGTTTGATTTGAAACTCGGCTATGAGCTTTACTCGCTGCTGCTGCAGCCGGTCGAGGCGGGCTGGCAGCAATCGAAGAGCCTGATCGTTGTGACCAACGGGGCGCTCGGCCTGTTGCCGCTGTCGCTGTTGCCGACCGCGCCCGCCACGATCAATACCGACGACGATCCGCTGTTCTCCAGCTACCGGACCGTGCCGTGGCTGGCGCGGAGCCATGCTGTGACGATGGTGCCGTCGTCGGCGGCATTGCGCACGTTGCGCAGCCTGCCGCCGGGCAAACCGGGGCGCGGTGAACTCGTCGCCTTCGGCGATCCGTTGTTCAGCATCGAGCAAGCAGCTGAAGCAGCCAAAGCCCAGGGCCAGGTCAAGGTGGCCGATGCGGGTGGTGCGGCGACAACGCGCGGCATGCCGCTGAAGCGCCGGTCCAGTCCGAAGCTTGAGGGCGTTGACAGCGCCGAGCTTGCGATGTTGCCGCGGCTTCCCGATACGGCCGACGAGTTGAGATCGATCGCGATCGCCCTGCAGGCTGATCCGGCCAAGGTGCTCAATCTCGGCAAGGATGCCAACGAGCAAGCGGTCAAGACCATGGACCTGTCCGGGTTCAAGGTGATCGCCTTCGCCACCCACGGCCTGGTTCCAGGCGAGCTCAATGGGCTGACGCAGCCGGCGCTGGCGCTGTCAGCGCCGGCGGTCGCCGGTGTCGAGGGCGATGGGCTCTTGACCATGGAAGAAATCCTGGGACTCAAGCTCGACGCCGACTGGGTGGTGCTATCGGCGTGCAACACTGGCGCGGCCGAGGGGGCGGGCGCCGAGGCCGCCTCAGGCCTCGGCCGGGCGTTCTTCTACGCCGGGACGCGGGCCATCCTCGTCACCAACTGGTCGGTGCATTCGCAATCGGCCAAGGACCTCGTGGCCAATCTGTTCAAGCGTCAGGCCGACGACCCCGCGCTGACGCGCGGCGAAGCGTTGCGGCAAGCGATGGTCGCACTGATGGACGGGCCGGGCTATCTCGGCGCCGACGGCAAGACCGAATTCGCCTACGCGCACCCGTTGTTCTGGGCGCCGTACAGCATCATTGGCGACGGGGGTAAGCGCTGAGCGCGCGCAGGTGTTGCCGGCCGACCTGATAGAACCCGGCGACTCGGAATGCGAAAGCGCG
Source organism: uncultured Alphaproteobacteria bacterium (assembly GCA_963763485.1). Lineage (GTDB taxonomy): Bacteria > Pseudomonadota > Alphaproteobacteria > Rhizobiales > Xanthobacteraceae > CAWCKS01. Next base: position 31,542 of record CAVXOW010000010.1, read on the forward strand.
CGTTGAGGGCCGCAATGAACTCGCGTCGCTGCAGGGTCGACCCCCGCGCTGAGAAGCCATCGTAGCGGCTCGAACCGGAACCTGGATAAGGGCGAGAGGCTGTTTTGCTACTGCAACATAAATGCTGGCCGATGACCGCTCAGGGTCAAAAGCGCCGTTTTGATCTTCTGCCAGCCACTTCCGGTCTATCGGATTGTGTTGCAAAACTTGGTTGCGCTGACCGGCGGGCTATTTTTTGCGCCCTTGCTCCGCTGTTCCGTTGAGGATTAGCGGTACTAACGCTTGGCGGAGGCCTAAGCCGGACAGGTAACTGCGAACGGTGGGGCGCGACCGAGCAACTTGACGAGCCGCTTCAGGTTCTGCGCGGTTGCGGTGAGCAGCACCTCATCCCTGGCGCCGCTCAGGCCTCGCAGTCGAAGGCGATCGAGCCTGAGGATACGCTTCATGTGCGCGAATTGCACTCGACCTTCTTGCGCTCGCGGCGCGACTGCTGAAAAGCTTCCGTATCGGCCAACGCGCGGACACGGTCACGCACATCTTCGTTGAGGTCACGGGTGATTTTGCGCACGATCGCCGTCGTGCACTTCGGCTTTAGAGAACACTGCGAGCAATCGCTCTTGCTGGCCCTGTAGTAAACGATGTGGCCTTGATCGATGTTGCCGGTGCTGGTGAGTTCTGCGCCACCCGGACAGGTGTAGATGTTGCGCTCCCGATCGAAGACGAAGTCAGCCCGGCTGAAAGTGCCATCTTGGCGCGCCGACTTGTCCCACACCGGTACGTGAGGTGTGATGTTGCGATCCACCAGCCATTTGAGCAGCCTGACCGCACCATAAGCCGTATCGCCCGCGAGCCTCAGGGGCCGCAGATCGAAGCGGCGCGCAACACGCTCCACCATGGTCTGGGTGACGGCAATCTCCACGGCTCGGTTCGCACGAGTGCCCACGGCATCGAGGATGATCCCGGCCTTGTTGTTGATCAGGTAGTTGGCGTCGTAGGCAAAGAACGGGTCGACGCCCGGCCTGGCACCACGTTGCCTGCGGATCGGTGAGCGAGACTTCTTTGGGAGGCTTGCGTCGACGGCCACCTTCGCCTGAGCCGCCACCGTCTTCATCATGATCTTCATCGCCACGGGCGGCATCGAGGGATGCGAGGTACTCGCGAACCGCATGGGATGCCTGCTCTGCCTTCGGCCATGCAATCGGCTGGTCGCCGGGGACTGCTTCTTCTTATCTACATCCGCCTTGATCAAGCTCGCATCGATCGAGAACGCTTCGCCTCCAACGAGCCCGGCGGCAATACACCTTGCCACGACTTCCTCGAAGACTCGCCGCAAGGCATCGCTCTCTCGGAAGCGTTCGGATCGCGCACGGCAGAACACAGAATGATCGGGGATCCGGTCCTCAATGCCGAGCTTGCAAAACCACCTGTGGGCCAGGTTGACCTGGACTTCAGCGCAAAGCCGGCGCTCCGAGCGCAGTGCAAACACGTAGCCCACAATCAGCATCCGGATCATCAGCACCGGATCAATCGAAGGCCGACCCGTGTGTGAGTAATAAGGCGCCAACTCTCGGTGCACCCAGCTCAGGTCAAGCAAACTGTCGATCTGCCGCACCAGATGATCGGGTGGAACGACCGCGTCGAGATCAAACGCATAAAAGAATTGGCCCTGACTGTTCCCACGCCGACCCATCATGCGCCGCTCCCGCCGATGCTCTTTGCAACCGACGAAATCACGGTTGGCGAGTCGCCTCAATCAGTGTTTTGCAACACAATCCCTCGAACAACGGACATCAGCGCGGTTGGTCCGGTTCATTACCTTCTGTTGCCAAGTCCACATTTCCGACTCGCGGTAGTCAGCCCTGCTCATCGAGCGGCGGCTCACCGTGCTTGTCGGCCATCTGCTGGCAGATGTTGGCCATCTCGGTGCGTACCTCGAACACGACGCGCTCGATGTTGCGCCGGATCGCAAGGTCACCACGTGGCGCGCACCGCGCAGGCAAGCTCGACAACGCGGTCAGCACCACGCCGCAGATGCCGTCGATCAATTCGTTGACATCGTCCCGCTTCACCAACTCGCGGCGCTTCTCCATTAGGCGCAACTGTTATGTCCGCATCTGGGTTGCCAATTGGAAGCCATGCTGCCGAAGGGTGATGTCGGCTCGACTTCTGCGCGCGATTATCTTGATCAACGCGCGGCATCGGCTTACTTGCGCTTCCTCGACGTAACCTAGCCTGAAGACCGCGATTGGCATGACAGGTGTCCTTTCGGACTCTGTCGGCTGGATTTGGACAGACCGCAATTCAGTCTTTACGTCGACGCCATTCGTAGGCACCCACCAAACCCGGCGTGCACGTTGCAGATTGAATTCGACGGCGGAAGTCGAGATCTCCAAAAGAAACATCCGTGTTCTTGCGCGTCGAAACGTCAAAGTCAACCTGAGGGCCCAACGCGCGCCCGGTGTTAGCCGGTCACATGGCAAGTGGCTTATGCGTCAAAGTTGTCCGCATAAACCGGGGGCTTTTGCAATCCGTGCTTCCCGGTCAAGCTGCTGGGAAGCGCATGGGACTGATGGGGTCAGGCGGCGCGGATCGCTAACGAATGCACGTTGCGCGAATTTGGCCGTAACCTGCGCAGGTCGAGCCGGGGCCCGAAAAGTGGCAAACGCCGATCATGTAAAAAATGGTCCAATCAGCAAAGGTTCTGAACCGCACTGTCGGCGATATCACAGTGTAATCTGAAGCCTTGACTTGGCCCGGCTCTAGATTTGTCTGCGACATCTGGAAGCTATTGATGCCGGGCGACTGATTTGTCACCTTGCTAATGCCGCCGGCAAGTTTCAGCACAGTCGGACTTCCCGTGAACGTAAAGCTCACAGCAGCCGCGATATCCCACGTTCCGGCGGGGACTTCGATGCTCGTGATCGTAGTGTCTTGCGCGTACGCAAGCGGGACGCCTCCATCGTAACTGAGAACCTGATTGGCATAGTAGTCCCCCGGCGTACATTGAGCGTTAGCCGACGTGACGAACAACAGGGCGAACAGAACAATCCAGATCAGCCGTCCGCTGATACTCATCACGCAACTCCAATTGTAGCGGGCTAATTTCACAACTTGCTAGGAAGGGCTTCGCAGTCTTCGGCCCTGTCTCTCAGACGCTTCGCGTGTTCCGCGTGTTTCGGCATGGGCCCGTATCGAGCCCAAACGAAAATCTGCCGTCAAGAATGGACGCCTTCGGATCGACAAATCTCGCTACTGGCTGTGTCGTTCTGGCCACATGTTTTGTGGGCCTTCGGCATCAGCGCAAACCGCTGCTGCGATCGAAACAGGCACGTACCGTCGGTGAGTAGCGGCGGTAAACCCAGTTGCTTCGCGGGGGCGAGCTGATCACCTTCCGCGATGCCGGCGACTACATCGCAAAGCTTCCAAAGCGAGATCACGCGCTCGGCCGGATTGGCAGCTTGCGATCAAGGATCTGATGCGAGCCGCGGCCGGTCACGGGCCTTGGAAATTGTTGTCGCGGATCGCGATCATGCACGCTTTGCACGGCAAGCCGGAGCCGCCGATCGGTAACCCCGACGACGTACCGCCGGCTCCGAAGTGGCGCATCCAGCGCAAGCGCGATCCCTGGCGCGGGTCAATTCCACTGAATGGAATTGCTGAAACTTTCGGTAGCCTAATACGAAAAAGGCGGCCTCAATGGAGGATTGAGAAGAAGCAGGTGTCTTGCGTCACAAGGCAAACTGCTCGTTCAGAAAGATCGGAGGAGACGCGCGTTTTCATACCCCGGGGGGCGACCTTGGAGAAAGACGACATTGCTGGAATTTCGACCGACGAGCTCTGGAATTCGCATCTTGAGGTAAGCGAATTATTGAGGAAGCGGCTTACCGCAAAGCTGTCTGTCGTCGAACAGCGGCTGCGCGAGTTGGGGCCGGCTGCCCGACTTGGCCGTTCTTCCAAAAAGCGGCGGCTCCATAGAACTAGTCGGGCGCGGCGGTAACGGCTGAGGAAGAGGTGGCTAGAGCCTAGGTGGATCAAGCGTGCAAAGAGGCCGCCTGCGGCGGCCTCCCGCCGCCGGCCGTATCGGGGGCGACGGCCGGCGGCGGTCGTTAGGCATTACCCAGCTGCGGCGAAGCCCGCTGGCGCCGAAGTGGCGCGGCCGCGGGAAGAGCGATCCGTGGCGGTAACGGATACGCTCCACGAGGGGCGGCCCCGACCTGATGGGTTTGGGTGCGTGGACACAAGTCGGGGCCTGAGCGCGGTCGCTTTAGGGGATCCTACCGCGCCTGCCAGGCTAATTCGTTGCGACGCTGTTTGATCCTCGGTGCGAAAGTGCACCGGCTACTCGTTGGCGTTGCGATCTTTCACGCGCTTGAGCAGGCCACGCAGTCGCTCGGCTCGCGCCTTGGCCCTCTTTGCTGGGGGAGAGTTCCGCAACCAGGTCCCGCTCTATGGCGCGCTGCTCGATGGTTTCCGACTGTGGCACCTGCGGATGGCTTGCCGTGGTGGCGCTCCGAGCTTCCGTTCCGATCTGGAGCTCAGAATGCTGAGAGACAAAGTCAGTTTCAATCGACTAGTGAACATAGCTCCGATTGATTTTGGGAATGAGTAACTGAAGCCCGCGGCTCAACTTGCTCAAATTGCTCGCGACAAGCCGGCCCCGCGCTCGCCTTTGGACGTTCACCCGCTCGCCCTCGGCCTGCGAGCGGCGGCTGGTCACGGGTCTTGGAAATTGTTGTCGCGGATCGCGATTATGCACGTGCTGCACGGCAAGCCAGAGCCGCCAATTGGTGGCAATGAGGACGCGCCGAAATCGCTGAGATGGCAAAGCCAACGAAAGCGTAACCCATGGCGATGACCCAGCGCGATTAGAGGTGAGCTTCTCAAGGGAGGGGGCGATGCCCTTAAATGATTATACAGACCCCGAGGCCGGTCTGGAATTTCCGCGTCTTCAGGTACGCATCCACGAAAAGGAAGGCGCTACCTGCTGGGTTCAAATTTGGCTGCGGCCGCGATTGGGAGACAAACGCGAACTGCTAATGAACCAGAAGATTGGCGGCTCATGGCGCGACGATTATGAGCTTGTCTGGAAATTTGCCGAACAACGAAAGGCGTTGGTTGAGCCTGACGACTTCGAGATTATCCCCCTCGATCCTCAGAATTCAAACTGAGGCACTACCGAAAATCGGGTAGTGTCTGAGGAGATTGCGTGCTCTCGCAGTTTGTTGCTCGTGCGCCGCGTGGCGAAGGCATCCGCCCATTGCCGCATGATTTCGGCGCTGTTTTTCGAACGCGCATCGAAAGCTGGCGGCCACGAGAAATGCCCAGAACATCACACAGGAACCGGGATGATCACGAAGCTGGGAGTGGCGGGGCGTGTCGAGCGGTGATTGAATGATATCCAGCGGGCTGGCAAGGCCCGCTCCTCCAAAGCCCGCGCCCCGGTCGATGCCCTCATCAGGCCGGGGCTGCGGCTTCGGCGCTCTCTCGGACTGTGATCCTTCGTCGCGGGGAATGCAGATGTCAGAGACTTCGACAGATCTCGCCCAACCTGGAATTCCAATTCGTTTCTGTCCGCACTGCAAGAACCGTCCCATGGTCGTGATGGACGTGCTGCCGCGCATGCGAGCGCGCGATGGCATGGAAGTGAGGTTCGCGTGCAGCAACTGCGGGACCGGCGAGCGAGTGGTCGTCAAGCCTCCGGCGCAAGACAGCCTGGGTTGAGGTTATTCTTTTCGCGCAGGCATTTGGCTTCCAGCCCGTCGGCGCTCATGCCAAATGTCGCCTTCTTGGCCTGCGGTAGGAGCGGCAAACCGCCAATAGCGCCCCGGTTGCCGATCCCTAAACCGCATAGCCGCTATTTTCCCGACTGAAGGCTGGATTTCGACCCAAAGGCCGGGATATTTGACACCCGTCCGACTCGAAGGTTCGGGACTGGCGCTCGCGCATGTCTCGGGAAGGGAGACTGGTTTTCCGCAAAGGACATGTGCAACTAGTAGACGGGGGAAGCGACATGAGACCATTTATGGTGCTGACAGCGGCACTCGTTTGCTCGACCGCCGCATTGGCCCAGAGCAGTCCACCGCCGAAAGGTCCGGTGCTGTATGGGGGTAAGCCGCTGGTCCAGGTGAAGCCAAGAGACACCACCGCGCGGGCCGTTCCGCGCGAGGCGGCCAAGCCGCAATCGGCGGCGGTGCGCCTGCAAGGTTGCCTCGATCTCGACGACGGCACCAAGGACCGGCTGAATTGCTACGACACAATTTATCCGCCCAAACCCAACCCGAAGGCGGCGGCCGCCAAGGGCGTCGCCGACTGCCGCTTCAAGAAGGAAGAGGACGACCGGCTCGCCTGCTTCAACGATTTTGCGGAACGTATCCCGAAGCTGCCGAAGTCATGATCCGCTGAAATGAGGTCACGTGTAGCCTTCGCTGTTGCCGCAACCTTGGCTTTGGGAGCGTTCCCTGGACATGCAGCAACGGTAGTGGCATTGGGCGCGAGCAATACGCGCGGCAAGGGGGTCGCGTCTGGTCAGGCCTATCCCGCTCAGCTCGAAGCAATCTTGCGGGCGCACGGAAAAAAGGTGAGCGTCGTCAACGCTGGCATCAACGGCGATACGACAGATAACATGCTTGCCCGAATGGATCATCTCATTTCGAACGATACCAAAGTCGTTATCCTGCAGCCGGGCGGAAACGATCGGCGGAAGGGCAAGACTGACGAGCAGAGCAACGTCGACGCCATACGAGCCCGATTGACCGCGCGGGGGATCGCACTTGTCATGCTTTCGAACAACATGTTCAGCGGGAAGCCGCATCAACCCGACGGTCAACACCTGACACCGGAAGGCTATCATCAGCTTGCCGAGGAGTTGACAGCTTCGGTCGAGGGCGCATTGGGACGTTGAGCTCGCAACGAGACGCCCTGCGTTCGGGCAATCCATGGTTTCCAAAATAAAGGCTCGACGCCTCCAACACACCGGTTGGTTCTCAGGGAGTAGCGTTGCATGACCAAGGCCGTGCTCGGCATCATCGGTGGCTCCGGCATCTACGATCTGCCCGGCCTGCAGAACGTCCACGAACAGCGTATCCAGAGCCCGTGGGGCGAGCCGTCGGCGCCGCTGCGCATCGGCGACATCGCCGGCCTTCCTGTCGTATTCCTGTCGCGCCACGACAAGGGCCACCGGCTCTCGCCGACCGATATCAACTATCGCGCCAATATCGACGTGATGAAGCGCGCCGGCGTCACCGATCTGGTCTCGCTGTCGGCCTGCGGCTCGTTCAGGGAAGAATTACCACCCGGCACGTTCGTGCTGATCGACCAGTTCGTCGACCGCACCCACAATCGCGAAAGCTCGTTCTTCGGCACCGGCTGCGTCGCTCACGTCTCGATGGCACATCCGGTCTCGCCGCGCCTGCGCATCCACCTCGCTGAAGCCGCGATGGCCGAGAGCCTCGCGGTGGTGCACGACGGCATCTACGTCTGCATGGAAGGACCGCAGTTCTCGACGCTGGCCGAAAGCCTCACCTACAAGCACCTCGGCTATTCCGTGATCGGAATGACCAACATGCCCGAAGCAAAACTCGCGCGCGAAGCCGAGATTTGCTACGCGACGGTCGCCATGGTCACCGACTTCGATTGCTGGCACCCGGACCACGACGCCGTCACCGTGCAGGACATCGTCCGCGTGTTGACGGCGAATGCCGAGAAGGCCGCACGCCTGGTCGCCCGGCTGGCAAAAGATTTTCCACGCGAGCACGAGCCCTGCCCGATCGGCTCCGACCGCGCCCTCGACAACGCGCTGATCACGGCGCCGGAGGCGCGCGATCCCGCGTTGCTCAAGAAGCTCGACGCGGTGGCGGGACGGGTGCTGAAGAGTTAGCGCTCGTTTTCGATCCGCTGCCGCGAGCGGCGGCTCAATAGATCACACCACCTCGACCACCTGCCGCCCAAAATTCTCGCTCTTGAACAGGCCGATGAAGGCTTCCGGCAACCGCTCAAAACCCTTGTTAATGTTCTCGCGGTATTTCAGCCGTCCATCGACAATCCAGTCGGTCAACTGCGTGAGCGCGCCAGGGAAACGGTCGGCGTAATCGAAGGCGACAAGCCCGCGGATCGTCAAGCGGTGAGTGATAATGCGCGAGGTATTCTTGATTCCATGTTTCTCGGCCGCCGGCACGTTGTAGTCGGCGGTATTGCCAGAGATCACCAGCCGTCCGGAGCGATTCATGTGCGGCAGCACGGCATCGACAAAGGCGTTGCCGACGTTCTCGAAATGGATGTCGACCCCGTCGGGACATCGCGCGGCGATCGCCGCGGACAAATCCTTTTCGGCGCGATAATCGATCGCGTCGTCCAGGCCAAGCTCCCCGGTCAACCAGCGGCACTTGTCGGGCCCTCCGGCGACGCCGATCACACGGCATCCGCTGATCTTTGCGATCTGGGCGGCGGCCGAACCGACCGCACCCGCGGCCGAGGTCACGACCGAGGTCTCGCCCGCCTTTGGCTTTGCGATATCAAGCATGCCGAAATAGGCCGTAAGTCCCGGAATTCCGAGCACCCCAATCGCGGTCGAAGGCGACACGCGCTGGTCCGAAATGCGGCGCGCCGCCGCGGCATCGACCACGCCGTGGGTTTGCCAGCCGAGATAGGTCGCAACCCAATCTCCCGGCGCAAGCGTGGGATCGCGCGACTCCAGCACGGTGCCGGCAGCCGCGAGACCGAGCGGATCGCCGATCGCAAGCGACGCAACGTAGCTCGCGGTTTGCGACATGCGTCCCCGCATCCCGGGATCGACGCTGATGAAGCAATTCTGGACCAGCACCTGACCGGGTTTCAATTCCGGCAACTGCACCTCGTCAATCCGAAAATTGTCCAGCGTCGGCAGCCCGGTCGGCCGCGACGCGAGCACGAAACGTCGATTGATCATTTCTCTGCGCCCCACCGTTTGGTCTTAAGACATCGCGCGTGTCGTGTCGTCGAACAGCTCGTCGACGCTGAACCTGCGCGGGATCAACGCCTGTTGCGCGGCATAGGCGATGATCAGCTCCAGCGGCTTGCGGATGGCATCGACGCCGAACGGCACGAAGTCGATGCCACCTGCTGGCTTCGACGCCGCCTTGCTTGCCTTGAGCAACCGATAAACCTCGCGAACAACATCCGGCTGACTGTTCGCCAGCGCCTCGGTGACCACAACAAGGTGATTGACCGGCACGACGCCGTGTTGCCGGTACCAGCGCTCCGCTTCCGCTTTCGGGTCGGGAAGCAGCGGCGCCAGTCTCGGATCATCCGAGGTCTCGCCGAGCGCGGCGTCGAGCTCGCCGTCGAGCAGCATCTGCAGGATTTTCTTGTCCCTTGGAGCGCGCTCGGTGGCGTCGACATATTCGGCGACATGGGGATCCTCGAACGTCACCCACCGAATTTGGTCGAGATCAACGCCGTAGTCGTTGGCAAGGATGCCGCGGATCCAGGCGCCTGTCGTCGTCGTGAACGAGCGAATGCCGACGCGCTTGCCCTTGAGGTCGTCAGGCCCAAGCTTGCCGCGCCCGGCATTGTACAGCGCATAGGCATGCTGGAAGCGGCCGAGCATGGTCGCCGGCAACAGCACCAGCGGCTTGTTGTGCGCCCGCGCCATCAAATAGGTTACAATCGCCATCTCGCAGACGTCGAACTTCTGCTCGCGGACCATCGGCTTGAACGCCGCATTGGTCGGCGAAAAGTCGACGAACTCGAGCGCGACTTTGTCGGAGTCCACCTCATCCCGTTTAAGCGGTTGAACATGGGGGTGATCGCCAAGCACGGTACGAAGTTTTGTGGTCATTGCTAGATCCACAGATGCTGACATTTTTTGGCAGGATTGGTTGAGATTTCCGGGATCAAAACCCGCTCCAAAATCGGTGTAAGCTGCCATCGCCAGATCGTTTTTTCGCCCTCACCCCCGCGCAAAAAATCACTTCAGGATTTCCTCGACCGTCGGGAACATCCGTTGATAAGCCTCGCCGTAAACCATCGGCACGCCGGTGTTGCGGCTGCCCTGGATGCCGCGGTTGAGCGCAACGCGCTCGTAGTAGCCCCACAAATGTTTTTGCGCGGCGAGGATCTGGAACGCCTTGTACTTCTGCTCCCACACCTCATCGATCTTCAGGATCAGGTTGGGCTTGAAGTTGCACATCTCCGGCTGGTGCGGCTCGAACAGGAACACCGGCGGCGCGGCGTATTGATATTTGGCATCGGGCTTGTGGCCCATCGCCTGCGCCACCACACGCGTCTGCTGCGCAAAATGCGCGGCGTCCGGATGGTCGAAGTTGTAGGGGTCTTCCAGCGCGTGGGTGAGCACAAAGCTTGGATTGGTCTCGCGGTAGATGTCGACCATGCGGTCGAAATGCTCGTCGTTCAGCTTCAGCGGATAGTCGCCGCAATCGAAGAACTCGATTTCGGCCCCGAGCAGCTTTGCGGCACGCTCCGCCTCGTCCTTGCGGCCGGCCTTCACGCTCGCGAGCGTCGCGCCGGCTTCCTTCCAGGCGAATTGACTTTCGCCTCGTTCGCCAAAGGACAGACAAACAATCTTGACGCGATATCCGCGTTTGGCGTGCAGGGCGATCGCCCCGCCCGCACGCCAGACAAAATCGCCGGGATGGGCCGTGACGATCAGGCCCATTTTCGTTTCAGCCATCAACAAATCTCCAACTCAGCTGTTCGGTCCGCGGTCCATGCCAACGGGTTGCCAACGCTTCAGCGAAGTGGTCTGCAGCACCGATGGATTGACGCAACTCTTCGGCCAGAAACCTTGCAGCACCAGCGACAATTCGAAGCCGACCCGCCGCTTGCGCGCCTCATCGAACCGGCCCGATGCGGAGGCTACGTGCGCGGTCAGCGTGACGTTCTCCATGCTGAGCATCGGATTGTTGTGCGACGGCGGCTCGCGCTCCAGCACGTCGAGCGCCGCATGCGCGATCCAGCCTTCCTGCAGCGCCTTGATCAGCGCCTCCTCGTTCACGGTCGCGCCGCGCCCGGTGTTGATGAATACGGCTGTCTTCTTCATCTGCCGGAAATGCTCCTCGCCCAGCATATGATTGAGCTCGGGCCGCGCCGGCGCGTGCATCGAGACGAAATCGGACTGCTGCAGCACCTCCGACAGCGTCGCCGGTATCACGCCGTGCTCGGAGATCACCATCTCCTCGATGAAGGGATCGTAGGCCATCAGGCGCAAACCGAACGGCGCGGCGCGCCTGGCGGTCGCGCGTGCGACACGACCGAAAGAGATGAACCCTAGCGTCTGACCCTGCAACCGCGGAATCTTGAGCAGCGCCGGCCGGCCTTCCGACCAGCGTCCCCCGCGCACCATCTTGTCCTGCTCGATGAGGCGGCGAAAACCCGCCAGCAACAGCGTCATCGCGTGGTCGGCGACTTCCTCGATGAAGGTGTCGGGCACGTTGGTGACGGGAATGCCGCGCGCGGTCGCCGCCTTCACGTCGACGCTGTCGACGCCGACACTGCCGAGCGTAATCACCTTGCACTTGTCGAGGCTGTCGATGATCTTCTTCGTGATCGGGATGCCCTTGGCGTAGATCGCATCGGCGTCCTTCGCCGCCGCGATGAAGCCGGCTTCATCGGTCGGCGCTTCGATGATCTCGGCTCCGATCAGCGCGAGCTCTTCGAGTTCGTAGCCATAGCCACCACCGGCCACCGTGAAGCTTGCACCCTTCGGCGTCACCACCTTGAACTTCGCCATGCTACTCTCCCTTATTTTTTGACCTTGGATTTCTTGAACCTTGATCGTTGCTATTCCGCCGCCCGCTCCTGGAACAATCCGCGCAGGCCTGCGTTCGATGCCGCACAGACCCCGCGTTCGGTGATCAGCCCGGTCACCAGCCGCGCCGGCGTCACGTCGAACGCATAGTTCGCTGCCCTGGTCGCATCGGGCGAAATCCGCACCTTGCCGATCTTGCCGTCCTCGTCGCGGCCCCAGACGAAGGATACCTCGTCGGCCCCGCGCTGCTCGATCGGGATCGAGCGGCCGTCGGGCAAGTTCCAGTCGATGCTGGAGGACGGCAAGGCGACATAGAACGGCACGCCGTTGTCGTGCGCGGCCAGCGCCTTCAGATAGGTGCCGATCTTGTTGCAGACGTCTCCATTGGCCGCGGTGCGGTCGGTGCCGACGATGACCATGTCGACCATGCCCTTCTGCATCAGGTGGCCGCCCGCGTTGTCGACGATAAGCGTGTGCGCGATGCCCTCTTGTCCCAGCTCCCACGCTGTGAGCTGGGCGCCCTGATTGCGTGGACGCGTTTCGTCGACATAGACGTGGATGTTGAGGCCTTGCTGTGCGGCGAGATAGATCGGCGAGGTCGCCGTGCCGTAGTCCACTGTTGCGAGCCAGCCTGCGTTGCAGTGGGTCAGAATATTGACCGGTTTGCCGTCGGGCTTTTTCCGCGCCAGCAGCTGAATCAGCGTCAGTCCATTGCGGCCGATATTGCGATCAATCTCTACATCTTCATCGGCAATCTCGGCGGCGCGCCGATAGGCCAGCGCCACGCGATCGCTCACCTTGGCGGGCCGCAGCACCTGCAGCATCTCGTCCAGCGCCCAGCGCAGGTTGATCGCGGTCGGCCGCGTCTGGTGCAACTGCTCGGCGGCCCGGTCCAGCGCCGCGTCCGATGCATCGACCGTGGTTTGCAGCGCGAGTCCATAGGCCGCGGCGACGCCGATAAGGGGCGCGCCGCGAACCCACATGTCGCGGATCGCGGTCGCCATCGTCTCGACCGAACCGATCGTCTCGACGCGGAAATCATGCGGCAGCCAGCGCTGGTCGATCACATCGACAGAGCGGCCGTCGGCGTTGAGCCAGATCGTGCGATACTGGCGCCCCTGGGCTTTCAACGGATCACTCCCTTGCACGCCATCATATCTTGCTCGCGTCAGCGCATCGCCGCGGCGATGTTGCCGCCGTCGACCGTGGTTACATCTGCCGTGGTCCGCTCCGCCAGCGCCTGGTGCAGAAACGCCTGCGCCACATCATCGGCGGTAACTTCCTGGCCGAGGAGATTGCCGCTCAGGTAAGCTTCCTTCGACAAGCCGCGCGCCGCCGAGCGGCTTGCGATCATCTTGTCGGTCAGCAAGCCGGAGCGAATGCGGTCGGCGTTGACGGCGTTCACGCGGATGCCGTCCTTGCCGTATTCCAGCGCGTATTGCCGCGACAGAAAGAGTGTCGCCGCCTTCGGCAAGCCGTAGGCGCCGAAGTTCGCGCCGGGATTGACCGCCTGCTTTGAGACATTGAACAGCAGCACGCCGCCCGTGCCCTGCTGCCTGAACAGTTTGACCGCCTTGCTGCGCGACCGTCTGATGCGCGAAGAAATTCAGCTCAAAACTCTTGCGCAATAACGCGTCGTCGATCTCGCCGATGCCGCCCTCCCAGGCCGCGCCAGCATTGGAGACCACAATATCAGCGCCACCATAGGCGTCGATCACCGCATCGAACGCCGCGCGCACCGAGTCCTTGTCGGTGACATCGCACGCCAGCCCAATGGAATCGTTGCCGGCTTGCTTTGCCCCAGCCTCCGCAGCCGCCTTGTCGAGATCGAGCACTGCGACATGCGCGCCGTTGGCGGCGAACAGCCGCGCGGTCGCGGCCCCAATGGCGCCGCCGCCGCCCGTCACCACCATCACCTGCCCGGTCAGAATCTTCGGCTTGGCGCCTTTGAGCTTGGCCTGCTCGAGCGACCAGTATTCGAGATCGAACAGCTGGTCATGGCTCAGCGGCCGGAACTCACCGATCGCCTCGGCACCGACGACCGCTTCGATCCACATTTCCGCGCAATCGGCGGCAATTTTGGCATCCTTTAACGTGCGGCCATGGCCGAACAGGCCGACGCCGGGCACCAGTGTCAACCGCGGCATCGGATCGAGCATCACCCGGTCGCCACCGACGCGGGCGTTGTTGCGCGCAAAGTATGCTGTGTAATCCGCGGTGAAAGCTGCAACGCGGTCGCGGATCGCCTTGCCGTAGCCGGCGAAGGTCGCGAGCTCGGGCGCCGGCAGCACCATCGGCCCGGTCTTGATGCGTATCGAGAGGTCGGGCGTCGAGACGCCGCGCCGTGACAGGTCGTCGAGGTTGTCGGCGCCGACGAAGTTGAGAATTTCGGGCGATGTCCTGAACGTGCTGACGAAGCGCTCGGTCTCGCGGGCACTGCGCCGGAACGCGATCGCACCACGCAGCAGGGGTGCGATGTCACGGGCGTTCGCGAGCGACGTTGACAAGACTGTGCTGGCCGTCGCTGGCTTGCCGTTCTTCGCAACGTAGTTCTCGGCCAGCGTGACGTAGTGAATCATCCGCTCATAGGCTTCCTTCGCCGTATCGCCGAAAGTGAAGATGCCGTGCTTGTCGAGGATCAGGCCCTCCACCTTTTCGTCCTCATCGAAAATATCGGCGGCGGCGACCGCGAGTTCGAAGCCTGGCATGATGTAAGGCACAAAACCGAGCTTCTCGCCAAAGATCTCCTTGCACAGCTGCCGGCTGCCGTCCTGGTCGACCACTGAGAGGATCGCGGTCGAGTGGGTGTGGTCGACGAAGGTGTGCGGCAGGAACGCGTGCAGCAATGTCTCGACTGACGGATTGGGCGCGGCGGGGTCGATCAGATTGGAGCGCTGCAGGCCCACCATGTCCTCGTCGGACAGCTTGCCGAGCTTGCGCGCCTTGCGTAAGCCCTCGAGCTTCACCGCCGGCAGGCCGGCCGGCTCGATCGTCGCCATGTCCCAGCCGCTGCCCTTGACGCACAGCACCGGCCAGCGGTCGCCGACGAGATCGGTCGCCGTGGTCTTGCACGAAGTGTTGCCGCCGCCGTGCAGCACCAAGCGCGGGTCGCGGCCGAGCAGGCGCGTGGTGTAGACCCGGAGCGCGAGATCGCGCGAAATCCCCTTCGCCGCATAGGCTGCGACGAGAGATTCGGCCGCGGCGTCATTCCATTGGCTTTGCATGGGGAAAATCTAGCGCATGTCTGGCGGAAAAGCTTGCCCTCGTGCTCGACACGAGAGTGGCTGCCGGTTTTGCAGGCAAGGACATTCGCAAAACAGAGCAAAGTCTCAGCCGACTTGGCCTGTAGCGGTTCCGGTATCTCTGGAGCGCGGCGGCCAGGTCAGAACGCGTAGGAGACCTGCAGGCCCCAATCGTTCACACCGACATTACGCTTGAAGCCGGTGCCGAACGCAGTCTTGCCGTTCGACAGATGATCGAACGTGCCGATGATGCTCCAGTGCTCATCGATGTGGTAACCGAGCGAACCGCCGGCGTTGAACAGCCAGTGGCTGCCGAGCGCATTGTGGGTGGCATCGCCGGCGAGCGAACCGTCGTCATAGGCGCCGCCGAAAAAGCCTTCGGTGAAAAATCCGCCCCAAAGGGGAAAGCGCCACAGCGCGCCACCACGGAACGAATCGCTGCGATGCGGCACGCTCACCATCGCGCCCACATAGGGCCGCGGAATCAAAAGCTGCCACCAGCTCGTCGGGTCGCCGAACAACGACGGCAGGACCAGATGGACGCCGATATCACCGGTGTTTTTCTCGGCGCTGCCGATCGCATGGGCGAAGCCGCCGAGCCGGAGATCCCATGTGTTGCGCCAGAGCGACGTCGCCGGCGGGAGCGGAGCCGATGGTGCCGGCGGCAAATAGCCCGGTGCTGCCGGCGCCATGTCGGCGGCAAACGCCTGCGCGTGCATTGCGACAACCGCCGCAACGATCAAGATCGACGTCCTGAAATGCACGGAACGAACGCCCCCGCTATTCCAAAATCGCATTTTGTCCGACGCGAAGATGGCATATGCCTCTTCGCGTCACCAGCCCATTTGGCCGGCAGAGCCCCGGCAAATGGCTTCGATGCCTTCAATTTAGTTGATTTCGGAGCCGTTGACCGTGCTTTTTCTGCCACGCCTGCGCAATAGAATGCGACATAGGCACGGCTGCCCTATGACCCCGCCGCGGGAGTGAAACATGCGATCTCAACCAAGGACCGCGCGCCGGACATGGCTCGCGGCGGTCTGCCTGCTGGTCTTGGTGCCGAGCTGGTCGCTGGCCCAGGAGGCAACTGGCCGGGTGGATCTGATGTTGATGCCGCCGAGCTGGCACCTGGCACAGCAGTCAGAAAAAGCATCGCCTTCCGAACCGTCGGCGCCGGCCGGGCGAAGCGACGCGGCGTCGCGCTCGGTCCCCGGAGTTGGCGGTCCCATCCCGAACTTCCCAGCAGTGGGCGAACAGCACCGTCTGCCGCCTGACGCCACGACCAAACAGACCGTCACCCTTCCCGATCGAACCCTGAACTTCACGGCGACCGCAGGATCCGTCCGCCTGTTCAACGACAAGGGCGAACCCGAGGCCGATATCGCCTACACCGCCTACCAACTCGACGGCGGCGACCCCACGACGCGCCCGGTCACCTTCTTCTTCAACGGCGGCCCCGGCGCCTCGTCGGCCTGGTTGCAGCTTGGCGCGGCCGGGCCATGGCGGATCGCGTTTGGTAGCGCCGGCGTATCCCCCTCGGCGGAACGCAAGGCCAACGCCGAGACCTGGCTCGACTTCTCTGATCTCGTGTTCATCGATCCCGTCGGCACCGGCTTCAGCCGCTTCGTCGCAACGGGCGAGGACGTGCGCAAGAAATATTTCTCGGCGGAAGGCGACGTCTCAGCGAACGCGGTTACGGTCCGGCGCTGGCTCGAGAAGAATGGCCGTCTGATCTCGCCCAAATACGTCGTCGGCGAGAGCTATAGCGGTATCCGCGGTCCGCGCGTCATCAGGAACCTGCAAACCCAGCAAGGCGTCAGCGTGAAGGGACTGATCCTGGTCTCGCCGGTGCTCGACTTCCGCGAATATTCCGGCTCAAGCCTGCTGCAGTATGTGGCGAGCCTGCCGACGATGGCGGCGACTGCACGCGAGGCCAAGGAAAAGGGCACGGTGACCCGCGCCACAATGGCCGACGTCGAGCGTTACGCCGCCGGCGAGTTTTTGAGCGACCTTGTCAAAGGCCTCGCCGATACCGAGGCGACGACGCGCTTATCCGACAAGTTCGCCGAGTTGACCGGCATCGACAAAGCCGTCAGCCGCAGGCTCGCCGGCCGCCTCGATCCGATCGAATTCCGCCGCGAGTTCGATCGCCGCGACGGCAAAGTAACCGGGCGCTATGATGCGTCGATTACCGGCTACGACCCCCAACCGGATTCGAGCTTCTTTCACTTCGACGACCCGTCGCTCGAGCCGCTGCTGGCGCCGCTGACAAGTGCGGTGGTTGATCTCACCACCCGCAAGCTCGACTGGAAACCTGATGGGTCCTACGAGGTGCTGAGCAACGAGGTCAGTCGCGCCTGGGATTTTGGCCGGGGCCTCAATCCGCTGGAATCGATCACCCAGCTCAAACAGGTCCTTGCGCTCGATCCGAAGTTCAAGCTCGTGGTGGCGCACGGTCTGTTCGATCTCGCTGCGCCCTATTTCGGCTCGAAGATACTGCTCGACCAGTTGCCCGCCTATGCCACGCCTGATCGGTTCAAGCTCGTCGTCTATCCGGGTGGCCACATGTTCTATTCGCGCGACGCCGCACGCCAGGCGCTGCGCGCGGAAGCCCAGGCGATGATGAAATAAGGAACCTCATGTCCATTCAATACGTCGTCGAAGGCGGTCGAAAGCTGTCGGGCACCATCGAACCGGCCGGCAACAAGAACGCGGCGCTGCCGATCATGGCGGCGGCACTACTCTCCGAGCACCCGGTGACGCTGCGCAACGTGCCGCGCATTCGCGATACCGAGACGCTGGCGGAGTTGATCCGCTCGGTCGGCGCCAGCGTCGAATGGCAGGAGGTCAACACGCTTGCGATCCATGCCAAGACGATCCGCAGCGCTGACCTCGACCCCCGCCTCTGCGCCCGCATCCGCGCCTCGATCCTGCTGGCCGGCCCGCTGCTTGCGCGTTGCGGCGAGGTCACCCTGCCGCCGCCGGGCGGCGACATCATCGGCCGCCGGCGCATCGACACCCATGTGCTCGCGCTTGAGCAGCTCGGCGCCACGGTCAAAGCCAACGACCGCTTCGAGTTCAGGGCGCGGCAACTTAAAGGCGCCGACGTCTTTCTCGACGAGCCGAGCGTGACCGCGACGGAGAACGCGCTGATCGCAGCCGTCGCCGCCCACGGCACCACGCATCTGCGCAACGCCGCCTCCGAGCCGCACGTCCAGGATCTCGCCCGCTTCCTTGTGGCACTTGGCGCTGACATCGACGGCATCGGCACCAACACCATGGTGATCCATGGGCCGGCGACGCTCGGGGGCGCCGATTACGCCATTGGACCCGATCATATCGAGGTTGGTTCGCTGATCGGCCTGGCCGCCGTCACGCGTTCCCCCCTGCGCATCGCTCGCGCCGGCGTCGCGCATTTGCGCTCGATCCGCATGGGTTTTGAGCGGCTTGGCATCGTCTGCGATGTTGATGGCGACGATCTCATCGTCTCCGACCGGCAGACGCTGCAGGTGCAGAACGACGTCGGCGGCCACGTTCCGAAGATCGAGGACCAGCCGTGGCCGGCGTTTCCCGCGGACCTGATGTCGATCGCGATCGTCACCGCGACCCAGTGCGACGGCATGATCCTGATGTTCGAGAAGATGTTCGAGTCCAGGCTGTTCTTCGTCGACAAGCTGATCTCGATGGGCGCCCGTATCGTCCTGTGCGATCCGCACCGTGCCATCGTCGCCGGCCCAGCACGGCTGAGGAGCGCGTTCGTGACCTCGCCGGATATCCGTGCCGGCATGGCGATGCTGCTGGCGGCGATGTGCGCCGAGGGCACCAGCACGATCGACAATGCCGACCAGATCGAGCGCGGCTATGAGCGGATCGACGAGCGGCTCGGCGCATTGGGCGCCCGCATCCGCCGCGTGCCGGAGCGCGAGACCGCGCGAACCTGACGAGATTCCGCGACTCGCAGCCCCCGTCATCGGCGTAACGCCGCATCCCGGTTTAGTTTCCGCGAGTTCTGCCGCTTTTTCGTTTCAGGAACATTTCCTTCGCCATTGCCTTGTCGGATCGACCAACGATCCTGGAGGAGGACACAATGGACGGTCTCATTTATCTCATCGGCCTGATTGTCGTGGTCATGGCCATCCTCTCATTCTTCGGACTGCACTAATATGGCTACGGTCGTCCAGGAGACTTCGCTGCGGCCTGCAACCGGCTTCATATCGTGGGGCCCGGTCGTCGGCGGCGCTCTTAGTGCGGCTGCGTTGAGCTCGGTGCTATTGGGGTTCGGTGTAGCGGTCGGCCTCTCCGTGGCATCGGCGTCGCCGACTTGGCGAGACACCTCAGCGGCACTGGCGCTGCTATCGGGCCTTTATCTCTTGTTGCAGGCGCTCGCGGCGTTCGGCCTCGGCGGTTATCTTGCGGGTCGCGCCCGCCAGGGCATTGCGGTTCCAGCCGACACGGTCGAGCGCAGCGACGGTGCTCACGGGCTTCTTGCCTGGGCGCTTGCGGTGCTGATCGGCCTCACGTTGACCGCAGCGGTTGCCGGTCTCGCCAACACCGGAAGCCGGTCGCAGCCCACGAGCCAGAACTCGACATCAGCCGCCGAGCCGGTGTTGAGTTACGAACTGGATCGCCTGTTTCGTGCACCACGACGCCCACCCAATGTTGACCTGACGAACGAGCGCGCCGAGGCTGGACGCATCCTGTTGACCTCTGCCGGCCATAGCGGCGTTGCGCCGGAGGATCGCGCCTACCTGATCCAGCAGGTCGCCACCGTCGCTGGTCTAACTCCGGCAGACGCCGAACGGCGCGTCGACGATGTCATCGGAAAATCGCACGATGCGATCCGCAAAACGCGGCAGACGTCGGTGATCCTGGCGTTCTCCGCTGCCGCGGCCCTGCTGCTCGGCGCAGTCGCATCCTGGTCGGCTGCGGTCGCGGGCGGACGCCATCGCGACGGCGAGCCGCTGCCCCGGTGGATGACCCATGGCGACTACCTGACCAGGCGGCGCAATGTGGCAACAGCGTCGGCGCCACGCTCGCCTCGCCCGCTGCCGGAATAGCAGCCCTAGGCGGAGCGCGGCGATGGGGCCATCAGCTCTCTCTCTCGCTCCGCCTGCCGGGCGTGGTCGGTCGCGAACATCACGTAGACCGCCGGCACCACGAACAGCGTGAACAGCGTGCCGATCGAAAGCCCGCTGGCGATCACGAGCCCCATGTTGAAACGCGAGACCGCGCCGGCGCCGCTCGCCGTGATCAGCGGGATCACGCCCAACACCATCGCCGCCGTCGTCATCAGGATCGGGCGCAGACGGATGCCGGCGGCGCGCTCGACCGCCTCACGCTTGGATACCCCGGTGCGCTGCAGCTCGTTGGCGAACTCCACGATCAGGATACCGTGCTTGCTGATCAGCCCCATCAGCGTCACCAGGCCGACATCGGTATAGATGTTCAGCGAGGCGCCGCCGATGCCGAGCGCTGACGAAGATCAGCGCGCCGGCGATCGACATCGGCACCGAGATCAGAATGATGCAGGGATCGCGGAAACTTTCGAACAGCGCGCGCCAGCGACAGGAAAATGATGACGAGCGCAAAGCCGAAGGTCACGATGAAGCCCGACTGAATTCCTGGACGTATTGCCGCGACAGGCCGCCATAATCGATCGTGTAACCCTTGCGGCAGGGTCTGCGCTGCAAGATCCTTCAGATAGCCCAGCGCATCGGCCTGCGCCACGCCGGGCACCGCCACGCCCTGGATCGTCGCGCTGTTCAGCTGCTGAAAATGGTTCGAGCAATTCCGGCACCGTCTTGGTCGTGATCTTCGCGATCGTCGACAGCGGCACCGGTACGCCCGTTGACGTTGGCGACGTAGTAATTGAGCAACTGGTCGGTGTTGAGCCGATAACGCTGCTGCCACCTGCGGAATGACCTTGTAGGAGCGCTGATCCAGGCTGAAGTAATTCACATAACCGCCGCCCAGCATCGAGGCCATGCGCGCTGCCGACATCGCTCATCTTCAAGCCAAGCTGCGCAGCCTTGTCGCGATCGATATCGACTGTCGCTTGCGGATTGTCGATCTTCAGATCGCTATCGAGGAAGATGAACATTGCCGCTCTTGACGGCCGCTTTGCAGGAACTGCTGTGCGACGTCGTTCAGGCGATCGAACGGATCGGTCGTGGTGATCACGAACTGCACCGGCAGGCCCTGGCTGCCGGGCAGCGGCGGCAACTGGAACGCCGCAACGCGCGCGCCGGCGACCTTGTTCAACTCCTGCTGCACGAGCGGCTGCAACTGATTGCTGGTCCGCGGCGCGCTCGTCCCACGGCTTCAGCACCATGCCGGCCATCGACGACACCCGGCGAGTCGATCTGGAAAACGTGATCGGTCTCGGGAAATTGCCGCGAAGATCTCGTAGACCTGCTCGCGCGTAGATCACCTTCTGCTGCAGCGTCGCGTTAGGCGCGCAACGTGGCCGACGGCGATGACGAAGCCCTGGTCCTCCTGCGGCGCCAACTCGCTCTTGGCGCCGGCATACAGGAAATAGATGCTGCACCAGCACCAACAGCGCGAACACGCCGGTGACCGGCAGATAATTCAGGCTGCTGTGCAGCCGCCGCTCATAGCCGCTGCGCAACGCCTCGAAGCGGCGGTCGATGAAGCTCGATCAGACGCGTCCTGCCAGCCGCCGGTCGTGCTCGTGAGGCTTCAACAGGCGCGAGCACATCATCGGCGACAGCGTCAGCGCGACGATACGCCGAAATCGTCACGGCGCCGACCAGCGTGAAGGCGAATTCGGTGAACAGCGCGCCGGTCAGGCCGCCCTGGAAACGCGATCGGGACATAGACCGCGATCAGCACCACCGTCATGGCGATGATCGGCCGGCCGAGCTCGCGCGCGCGCCTGCGATCGCCGCCTCGATCGGCGTCTTGCCCTCCTCGAGATGCCGGTTGACGTTCTCGACCACGATGATCGCGTCGTCGACAACGAGGCCGATCGCCAGCACCAGCGCGAGCAGGGTCAGCAGATTGATCGAAAAGCCGAAGCGCCAGCATCAAGCGTGAAAGTGCCGACCAGCGACAGCGGGATCGCAACGATCGGGATCAGGACCG
The DNA here is from genome assembly GCA_963763485.1 of uncultured Alphaproteobacteria bacterium. Classification (GTDB taxonomy): domain Bacteria; phylum Pseudomonadota; class Alphaproteobacteria; order Rhizobiales; family Xanthobacteraceae; genus CAWCKS01. The sequence continues at coordinate 53,628 of CAVXOW010000010.1, forward strand.
AGCGCAGCGAGCCGAGAAACGCGAACACGACGAGCGTTGACGATCAGCAGTGCCTCGACCAGCGTCCGCACCACCTCGCGGATCGACGCTGTTCACGAACTCCGTCGAGTCGTAGACGATCGTGCCCGTGCAGACCCGTCCGGCAGCTGGGCCTGGATATCCGGAAAGACCTTGTGCACGCCGGCCATCACGTCGAGCAGATTGGCGGCGGGCGCGACCTGGATGCCGATAAACACCGCCGGCTTGCCGTCGAACGCGACCTGGGTGTCGTAATCGTCGGCGCCGAGCGTGACGTTGGCGACGTCCTTCAGCCGCACGATCGCGCCGTCGGCTTGCTTGACGACAAGGTTCTCGAATTCCTCCAGCGAATGCAGGTCTGGTCGACGCGGTCAGATTGACCTGCACCATCTGGCCCTTGGTGTTGCCGAGCGCCGGAAATGTAGTCGTTGCTGTGCCAGCGCGCTGACTGACATCCGGCCGCGGTCAAGCCATAGGCCGCCAGCTTGTCCGGATCGAGCCAGGCGCGCAGCGCAAAATTCTGCGCGCCGAGGATTTCGGCGGTCTGCACGCCGGGCGACCGCCTGCAGCTTCGGCTGCACCACGCGGACGAGATAATCGGTGATCTGGTTGGGCGGCAGCACGTCGCTGACGAAGCCGATGATACATCGCATCGACGGTCTGGCCGACTCTGCACTGTCAGCACCGGCTGCTGCGTTCCGGCGGCAACTGGTTCAACACCGAGCTGATCTTGGTGTTGATCTCCGTCAGCGCCTTGTCGGAGTCGTAATTGAGCCGAAGATTGACGGTGATGGTGCTGACGCTGCTGTTGCTCTGTGACGAGGTCATGTAGTCGATGCCGTTGGCCTGGGCGATCGCATTCTCCAGCGGCGTGGTGATGAAGCCGGCGATGACATCCGGGTCGGCGCCGTAATAGGTCGTCGTCACCGTGACCACCGCGTTTTCGCGTGCGCGGGTATTGCAGGATGGGCAGCGAGCCGATGGCGCGCAGGCCGAGCACCAGGATCATCAGGCTGACGACGGTGGCCAGCACCGGCCGCCGGATGAAGATGTCGGTGAAGTTCATCGCTGCGCGCTCTCGCTACTGATCGAGCCGGCTGCGGATTGGCGCTCGAACGGCGGCTGCACCGCGTTGTTGATCGACGACAGGCGACGCCGTTACTGCAGCTTGATCTGTCCGGCGGTTACGACGGTGTCGCCCGTCCTTGACGCCCGTCGAGCACCGCGACCTGATCGCCCCGCGTCTGCGCCGGTCGTGACGAAGGTCTGCGCGCGACGAGCTGCGCCTTGGCCGTTATCGCTCTTGCCTTGGTCCTCGACCACATAGACGATGTTGCCGTAGGAATTATAGGTAATCGCAGTCTTGCGGCAGCGTCACGTAATGCTGCGGTGTGCCGACGATCGATATCGACGGTCGGCAAACATGCCGGGCAGCAGCTTGCTGATCGGGATTGTTCAGCGTGGCGCGCACCTGAACGTTGCGGGTCGCGGCATCGACCATCGGGATTGATGGCGGAAATCTCGCCGTCGAAAGCTCGCATCCGGATAGGTGTCGATCTTGGCCGTGACCTGCTGCCCGACTTTGATCTGCGCCGAGCGACTTGCTGCGGCAGGAAGAAATCGACATAGATCGGATCGAGCTGCTGCAGCGTCGACGCATGCGGTGTGCCGGCGGCGATGTATTGGCCGAGATCGACCTGGCGGATGCCGAGCCGGCCGGCGAACGGCGCCTTGATGAATTTGTAATCGACCAGCGCCTGCTGCTGGGCGACCTGAGCCTGGTTGTTCTTGAGGTTCGCGATGTCGGTATCGACCTGTCTGCTGGCTGACGGCATCGGTTCCAATCCGATCCCGTGAGCTACAGCTTTCGACCTGCCGAACCTTCGGATCTGCCGAGGTTGCGCCGATGGCTGCGCATGCCCGAGGTCGTGCGCTGGTGGGGCGCCCCTGAGGAACAGGCGGCATTGCTCGAGGGTGACCTGAACGAGCCGCTGATGGCGATGCGGATTGTCTCGTTCGACGGCTCACCGTTCGCCTATGCACAGGACTACGACGTCGACTCCTGGCCGCAGGTCCAGTTCTCTCATCTGCCGGCCGGAACGCGCGCGATCGATGCGTTCATCGGGGAGCCCGACATGATCCGCCGCGGCCACGGCTCGGCTTTTCTGCGGCGACTGGCCGAGCGACTGATCAGCGAGGGCGCACCGGTCGTGGCGATCGATCCTGATGTCGCCAACCTGCGCGCGCGCCGTGCCTATGCAAAGGCCGGTTTTGTCGAAGATCGGTCGGCCGACACACGTGGTGACGCTGTGAGCGTTATGTTGTTTCGCCAGTGATCCAAAACGAGACTGTACAGCAGCGAGCTAACGAGCAATACGCGTGTTCTGATGGCAGGTCTCATCTGCAGTTGTCCGTTAATGCTCCACAACGCATTGCCTTAAGCAGTCATACACGATGACCAAGAAGGTGCACGCTGTTGCGGAACGCCGCCACGCGTGCGGTGTTGGGCGCTGAGGTGGCGCTTGGGCAGTTCGGGGAGATCGCGATGAGTTGCTTTTCGCTGGCAAAACTCGACAACGAATACGTCGTCCAGGCTGAGGGCCAGAGCATTCTGCGGCTCAGCAGCCGACGCCAGGCTGCCAAGTTGATCTCGGCGCTCAATGAGCGCGAGGATCGCGAGGCGATCGACGACGAATTTCACCAGCGATGCCGGAATCCCCAACCGCCGCCCCAGCGCGGTCCCCAATAGCCGCGGTAGTAGGGACGGTAGCCATAGTAGCCATAGTACGGATAGGGCGGTCCGACATAGACCGGACCGGGGTCGTAGACGACTGGAGCGTCCTCCGCGTAGACCTGCGGAACCGGGCGGCGCACGACGCGGCGCGGCGCCTGCGTAGGCTGCGGTACATCGAGGTTTCGCTGGATCGTGTAACCCTGTTGGCCGTTGAAAGTGACCTGGCACCAGCCGTTGGTGCAGGTCGCGACCTCGACTGGCGTGCCCTTCGGGATCAGCGCGAGAATCTTGCCCGAGGTCGCTGGCGTGTCCCGCAAATTGACCTCGGCCGTAATGGTGGTCGGCTTTGCACTGGCGGCCGCGACCGACGCAACCAGTGCCGCCGCTGCAATCACGCCTGTTCGAGCTGGAGTTGATCTTGGTCTCCTTATCGCCAAGGCCCGTAACTTGGCCAATCTTGGCACGATTGGCGCACCAGGAAAATTCCACCATCGATTACATCTTGGCAAGAATTGTCGCGACAACGTGCGCAGTTGGCCTCTGACGAGCCACAATTCCGCCGGGTGCCGCGACGAACCCTTGGTCGGTCGGCGAAGCCTTGATCGGCCGACAATGTGGCTCGGAATGTTGCGGCGAACCGATCCCGTCGCGGCGCGTTAACTGCGCAGATGCGGGATTGCCCGTCGGGTGATTGTGATCGGAGTGGCGATGCGGCTCTTTCGACGACCAGCGCTCGTTGCAACGCTCGTTTTGTTCGGCGCCTCAACCGCCATTGCGCACGCCGAATCCGTGCCCTTCGCTTGCGAGATGCAGCCGGACCATCAAAGCGTCCGCATTGTGCTGTCCAACCCGGTGCGGCAAGAGCGCTCATGCATCGCAAGCTGCCAGTTCCAGACCCCGCACTATGGCGGTGAGGTCCAGGTGATTTGTGCTCATCCCGTCGCAGCCGACGCCAGGGACATCGAGATGTGCACCAGGGATTCCGGCGGCCAGGAACTGATCAAGCAGACCTTTGGCTCTGCGGATTGCTATAACTACTGACCACCTCCGCCGCTGCCTCACCATCGCGCCATCACCTGCAGCCGGTAATAGTCGAAGTCGCGGCCGCCGGCATCGCGAATGTACTGGCCTGCATAGACATGCGCATAGAGCGCGTGCAACTGCAGAAAGCGATTGACGTCCCAGGTGAAGTCGAGCTGCCCGATCTGCGCGACGTCATGCGACGTCGAGGCCTTGGCGGTGATCAGCGTGCCGATCGGTCCATAGACGGAATCGGCTGTCGTCACCTTGCGCACGAAATTCCAGTTGGCGTCGAGCACAAGACCCGGCGCGATGAACAGTTGCGCATAGGGCTGCAGGTTCTCGACATTCGAGACCGAGATCAACGACATTTCGGAAATCACGCTGGCCGCGGGATAGGCGCCGGTGAAATTGTGGAAGACATTGCTCTTCAGGTTGTCGTCGCCGGACGCGTAGTGCGCGCGAATGCCGAGCTTCGGCGTCGCCTTGGCACCGGCGAGATCAAGCGGCGCGAAGCGATAGCCCAGATCGGTGAATGCACCCAGCGCCGAAATCCTCGCCGTGCCGAACGTGCCCCACTGATATGTCGCTTCGGCAATTCCCTCGAAACCGGACATTTGCGTTGCGAGCCGTGCGCCGCCGCTCCAGCGATCCTCGGCCGCCGTACCTCGTGCGTAAGTGATGCTGTCCTGGTGCCGTCCATAGACATAGGTATCAATGGTCAGGGGCAGGCCGAGCGGTCGGCGCACGACCGCGTACCCGCCGCGAAAGAACTCTGCGTTGAAGGTGTCGTCGTCGAAGGCGCCGGGCAGGATGTTGACCGGGCGCGCCGCGAATGCGCGCGCCGTCAGGGCGGGATCGTTGTATTCGGCAAGTGCGCCATCGAACGAGCGGCGAATGTTGGTGGGATCGCGTACCGCAAGCCAGCGCGAGGCGCCGAGGTAAAACTCCTGCCGGCCGCCGCGCAGTGTCGCCGTCCCCTGCCCGACCGGCAACACGATGTCCGCGAACGCCTGCCTTATGTCAGGCGCGCTCTGGTCGAACGCTCGCCGCACCGGCCGGCCACTCTCGAGTGACCCATCGAATTGCACGAAGGTACGAAACACCTGCCCGATGTGCAGGTCGAAATGCTGGAAGATGCGCTCCTGATTTGACGCCCAGCGGAATCCGCTGCGCCCGATGCCGAACAGGTAGGGACTGTAGGCATCGAGCCGGTAGCGCCCCTCGCCGCCGAGCGAGAGCCACGCGCCGGGCAGACCGGGAAGCGGAATATATTTCAGCTGCTCCCAGCCCTGCCGCGGCCGATTGGCCAGATAGCTGTAATTTTCCTGCCAGCGATAGAGCGAGAACGCCCGCGTACCGCTGGCGTCGCCGCTTTCTTCCTGTGCCTGTGCGACCGGCACGCCCGCGGCAAAGACCAGGAGCGCCGCGAGCAACGCGCGCACCCGGCACAGGCTATTTCGCACCGAACCGGATCGTATCAACAAATGTCCCCTGCACCTCAACGTCACCCGATCAACAAACACCGGGCGACGCCCCCGTTCAACTCTACACTACTTCTTCGGCGCTGCGCGAATTGCGTCTGCCGTGCCCGCAATGAATGCCTTGATCTTTACGACGTCGGCGCTCGTCAGCTTGCCCGTGAAGTCGGGCATACCTCGATCGGTGAATGGACCTTTGAACACGATCGAATCCAGGTTCCTGATTGACTCAGGCGCGGCGTAACCCAGGTTGACGACGTTGCCGGGCTTGCCGCCGGGCACGCCGTGGCACGCCACGCAGTAGCTGACATACAGCAAGGTGCCCGGCCCAACGTCGTCCTTGTTGTACTCAACCCCGGAGACGAGGCCAGCGAGCTGCAGCTGCGCGAACTGCGGCAGCAGCGCCTTGCCGCCGGCCGCGAAGGTGAAGACCATGCCCGGTCCGACCGTGTCGCTGATGCGGTTTGAGACCCCGAACGCGCCGCCCCAGCCGACCGCAATCGACACATATTGCACGCCGTCGACGAGGTACGTCGCCGGTCCCGCGACGATGCCGGTGCCGGTCGGCGACTCCCAAAGCTTCTCGCCGGTCTTGGCGTTATAGGCCACGAACCGGCCGTCCGACGCACCCTGAAACACCAGGTTGCCTGCGGTCGTCAGCGTGCCACCATTCCAGGGCGCGACCATATCCTGGTGCCAGGCTTCCGCCTGCTTTTGTGGATCCCACGCGATCAGCTTGCCATAGGGCTTGCTGGTCGGCGGCGCGGCGTTGATGTGCATCGCGGTGTTCCAGCCGATGCCGCTCGAGAACTGGCCGGGCTTGTTGGCGTTAAATGTCCAGGTCTTGTCCTCCATCAGCGTCAGCGGAATGTTCTGGGCGGGGATATAGACGAGACCGGTCTGCGGATTGAACGACATCGGATGCCAGTTGTGCGCGCCGAACGGTCCCGGCACCGCATCGAATGGCTTGTCCGGATTGCGCGCCTCCGCAATTTCCATCGGCCGGCCGTTGGCGTCGTAGCCGGTCGCCCAGTTCACATCGACGAAATTCTTTGCCGAGATGAACTTGCCGTTGGTGCGGTCGATCAGGAAGAAGAAACCGTTCTTTGGTGCGTGCATCACCACCTTGCGTGGTGCGCCATCGATCGTGAGATCGGCCAGGATCAGGGGCTGCGTCGACGTGTAGTCCAAGTTGTCACCGGGCGTCTCCTGATAGTGCCAGACGAATTTTCCGGTGTCCGCGTTCAGCGCGACGATCGACGCGAGATAAAGGTTGTCACCGCCGGACGGACTGCGCTGCCGGCGATTCCACGGCGAGCCGTTGCCGGTGCCGATGTAGACGAGGTTGAGATCGGGATCGTACACCATGCTGTCCCACGGTGTACCGCCCCCGCCGGCGATCCAGTATTTGCCCGCCGGATCCCAGGTCTTGGCCGCGGCTTCCATGAACTCGTCTTCGTAGGGCTTTGCCGGATCACCCGGCACGACGAACCAGCGCCACGCCAGTTGACCGCTCTCCGCGTCGTACGCCGAGACGTATCCGCGCACGCCGTATTCGGCACCGCCATTACCGATCAACACCTTGCCCTTCACGATCCGCGGCGCGCCCGTGATGGTGTAGGAATGGGCGTGATCGATGACCGTATCGGCTTCCCAGGCCTTCTGCCCGGTCACCGCATCGATCGCGACCAGGCGGCCGTCATAGGCGCCGACATAGACCTTGCCCTTGTAGACGGCGACGCCGCGATTGACGACGTCGCAACAGCCTTTGTACCCGATCTCGCGGTTGACGCCGGGATCATAGACCCACAAACGCTTCCCAGTGCGCGTGTCGATCGCATGCACCACGCTCCACGAGGCCGTCACGTACATAATGCCGTCGACCACGAGCGGCGTTGCTTCGACGCCCCGGATCGATTCAAGATCGTACGCCCACATCAACCCAAGATTCTTGACCGTGTCGGTGTTGATCTGGTCGAGCCTGCTGAATTGCGTTTCGGCATAGTCGAGACCGTAATTGAGCCAGTCTTTGGTAGTCGCGGCATTAGCCTTGATCGCCGCGTCATCGACGGCCATGGTCACCGCCTTGATATGAGCAGGCGATCCCTTGGCGTCCTGCGCCGAAGCGGCATGCGGACCGGCCAAGGCGAGCAGGCCGGCGGTCAGCGCGGTGAGGAAAAGACGGCGAGCGAAAGCGACCCGAGCGGCGACGTTTGTCATCGCAACCTCCCAATCAGGTTCTAAGTTTCTTGATGCGCTAGTGGCACGCAGATTTCTGCGGCGATGTCGTTTTTTGAGGCGAAGTTCGTACCGCTTCAAGCTGCATCGAAAAAAGCCGGGGACGGCGCGAACCGTCCCCGGCGCAATTCTCGTCAGACCTTCATCGCGGCCTTCACCGACTCCGCCGTGATCGGCAACGCGCGAACGCGGGCGCCGACGGCGTTGAAGATCGCATTGGCAACCGCGGGCGCGACCACCGTCACGGCAGGCTCGCCGACGCCGGTCGCCGGTTCGCCATTGGCGATGATGTTGACGGCAACCTCCGGCAGCTGGCTCATCCGCAAGGGTGTGTAGCTGTCGAAGTTGGTCTGCTCGATGGCGCCATTCTTCATGGTCGCCTTCTCGTACATCGCAAGCGACAGGCCCCACAGCGCTGCGCCCTCGACTTGAGCCCGGATGTTGTCCGGGTGCACGGCGGTGCCGACGTCCGTCGCCACCGTCAACTTCTTCACCTTGACCTCGCCCGACGGTGCGACTGCGACATGGGCGACGCAGGCGGTCCAGCTTGCGGTCTTACGCTCCTGCGACGACACGCAGGCGACGCCCATGCCCTCGCCTTTCGGCAACTGCTTAGTGCCGTAGCCGGCAAGTCCCATCGCGGCGAGCAGTGTGTTGCGCAGCCGTTGCGCACCACCATTGTTGGCTCCAGTGCCGTCAAGCATCGCGATGCGATACTGCGCGGGATCCTTGCCGGCGGCATGGGCGAGTTCGTCGACCATGCTTTCGACGGCCCAGAACGTCCAGCCGGGTGCGACCGAACGTAGTTGCCCCGATGGCGTCGCCTTCTGTGCGAGCTCGTTGAGGATCGCGCGCACGGAGTGATTAGGCACGGTGTAGAAATGATCCGACCCGTTCACGGTGAAGCCGTCGAGACCGCCTTTCTTGTCGACCGAGGGCGTGAGGAAATCGGGGATTCCCCAACGCGCCGTCGGCCAGGCACTGACGACGTCATGCTGCATGGCCATTACGGTGCCGTCAGCGTCGACGCCGGCCTTGATCTTCTGGAAGGTCAATGGACGCGAGAAGTCCATCGTCATGTCGTCTTCGCGGGCATAAATGACCTTCACCGGCTTGCCGACCTCCTTCGCGGCGACGATTGCGGGGATCACCATGTCCGCATCGAGCCGCCGGCCAAAACCGCCGCCAAGCCAGGCCTGGTGCATCACCACCACCTTTGGATCGACTCCAATGGCCCCCGCTGCGATCGCTCCGGTGCGGGTCGCAAACTGGTTGCCGGTGTAAACGTGCCAGGTGTCTCCCTGCTGCTGCGCCGTGGCGTTCATCGGCTCCATCGGCGCGTGGATGTTGATGTTGGTGGTGTACTCCGCTTCCATCACCCGCGCGGCGTTACCCATGGCGGCCGCGACGTCGCCGGTCTTCACGAAGAACAAGCCGCTGTCGGAGTTGGCCTGCAGCTTCTTGGCTTCCGCCAGCAGCACTTCGCTCGAGACGGCGGCATTCGGGCCCTTGTCCCAAGTCACCTTGAGCGCATCGGCGGCTTTTCGCGCGGCGACGTAATTGTTCGCTACCGCAACCACCCAGCCCGAGGTCGTGCCGGTCTTGTCGTCGACCGTCACCGCCTTGATGAAACCGGGCACCTTCTTGGCGTCGCTGTCGTCGAGCGACTTGACCGTCGCGCCGTAGCGTACGGGCGGCATCACCACCTTGCCGTACACCATGCCCGGCAGCATCGTGTCGATACCGTACCTGGCAGTGCCGTTGGTCTTGGAGGGGATGTCGAGTTGCGGCACCGAGACGCCGATCATTGTGTATTGATCTGACGTCTTCAGCTTGATCGCTTTCAAGTCATCCGCGCTGAAGGTTTTGGTCGCCTTGCCGCTTTTGACGACGTCCGAAAACTTCACCGATTTCTTCGATTTCGCGTGCGAAATCATGGAGTCACGGACCACTAGTTCGCCGGCTGGCACGCCCATCATCGCGGCCGCGGCTTCGGTCAGTGCGATGCGGCCCGCGGCACCCGCCCGGCTCATCGCATCGAAGTTCATCATGGTGCTCCAGCTACCGCCGGTAATCTGCGCGCCGAGCACGGGGTCGTTGAACTTCGGATCGTTCGACGCGAGCTGGATGCGCATGTCGCGCCAGTTCGCGCCGAGTTCCTCGGCAATGATCTGTGCCATCGTCGAGGCGATGTGCTGGCCCATGTCGGCCTTGCCGCAGGTCACGGTAACCAGACCGTCCGGCCCGATCGCATACCACACACTCGGCGCAAAATTCGCCGCTGGCGCGGGCGCCCCGGCGGCTGCCGCTTGTGCTTCGCCAAGCAAGCCGGGCGCTCCGGCATAGCCGAGTGTCAGGCCGGCAGCACTGGCGCCGACGATGAAGGCACGGCGGTTCAAATCGAGTTTTTCCGCTGCCGGAAGCTTCACATGCTTATTCATGTCGCCCTCCGCTCGGTACCGGTGTTGGATGCGGTCCGCATGTCGGCGGCAGCGCGCATGATGGCCTTCTGGATGCGTGAATAGGTCATGCAACGGCAGAGATTGCCGTCCATGTGCGCGACGACTTCTTCCTTCGTCGGGTTGGTGTTCTTCGCGAGCAGCGAAGCGGCCTGCATGATCTGGCCCGACTGACAGTAGCCGCACTGCGGTACTTGCTCGGTGATCCAGGCCTTCTGCAAGGGATGGTCGCCCTTCTGCGACAGCCCTTCGATAGTGGTGATCTTCTTGCCGACGGCATCGCCGACCGAGGTCTGGCAGGAGCGCACGGCCTCCCCGTTAACGTGAACCGTACATGCGCCGCACAAACCCGCGCCGCAGCCGAACTTGGTACCTGTCATCTGCAATTGCTCGCGGATGACCCAGAGCACCGGCGTGTCATTCGCCGCGTCGACGGACATACTCCGTCCATTGATAGTCAGATTGGGCATCGTCTCGTTTCCCCGCCGGTTGGAGAGCCGCCCATGCTGATTTCTTGATGAGGTTGTTGGGTCGTTCCCCCGATCAGTTCGTTGCGGCTTTTCTCAAATGATCCATCGATCATTTCGGCAGCGACCGGTACGCCACCGGAAAGTTGAGAATGCGCGCGTTCGCACGCGCTGACCACGTTAACGAAACAGGAATTCCGTGCAAATTTTTTTGCGCGCGGCGGGAACATTATTTGCGACGAAAAATCTATTGCATTGCCACAGCGCGATTTGCGGCGATGCAAAATGTCGCAATGCTCAGATCCCCTCGAACAGTGCCGTCGACAAATACCGCTCGGCGAAAGACGGCACGATCGCGACAATGATCTTGCCGGCGTTCTCCGGCCGCCTGCCGATTTCGATCGCAGACGCAATCGCCGCTCCCGACGAGATGCCGCCGGGAATGCCTTCGATCCGTGCCAGCGCGCGGGAGGTCTCCAGCGCCGTGGCGCTGTTGACATGAAACACCTCATCGATCACGGAGTGATCAAGAATGTCGGGTACGATGCCGGCGCCGATGCCCTGAATCTTGTGCGGGCTGTGGGTGCCGCCGACCAGCACCTGACTCTCTTCCGGCTCGACGGCCACGATCTTCAGGTTCGGCAGCCGCGGCTTAAGCAATTGGCCAACGCCGGTGATGGTACCGCCCGTGCCGACGCCGGCGACAAAGATATCGAGCTTGCCGCCGGTGTCGTTCCAGATTTCTTCCGCGGTGGTGCGGCGATGGATCGCGGGATTGGCGAGGTTCTTGAATTGCTGCGGCATGACCGAGTTCGGCGTGGTGCGCAGGAGCTCGTCGGCTGCGGCCAGCGCGCCCTTCATGCCTTCTGCCGCAGGGGTCAGGATCACTTCGGCGCCGAGATAGGCGAGCATGCGCCGTCGCTCGATCGACATCGAGTCCGGCATCACGAGCTTCAGCCGGTATCCTTTGGCCGCGGCCACGAACGCGAGTGCGATCCCGGTGTTGCCCGAAGTCGGCTCGACGAGCACGGTTCCCGGCTTGATGATCCCGCCCTGCTCCATCGCCTCGATCATGGCCGCCCCGATGCGGTCCTTCACGCTGGTCGCGGGATTAAAGTATTCGAGCTTGGCAAGGATCGTGGCCTTGGCGCCGCGCTGAGCCGGCAACTTGTTGAGCTTCACCAGCGGCGTGTCGCCGATAGCATCGACGATGCTGTCATAGATGCGGCCGCGCCCGGGTTTGCGCGCAGGCGCGGCTTGGCGGGCGGCAGATTGAGCGGCTTGGTTTTGCGCCATGGTGAACTCCTTGGGCTCGCCTGCGGTGATGTATTGCGAGCGACCTGACGATGAGATGTGCAGTTGCCTGCATCGCATTGTTTCATCTGCGCAGGAGACAGTCGAACCCGATTTCGCAGCAAATTATCCGCAAATTTCCCCTGCGCCAGCAAATGTCGGTTCAGCACAGTCGCGATTTGTTGAAGTGATGGCTGACCATCGACGGATTTGCCGCAAAGCGTCAGAACGCCTGCAATTGTCGCTGCTTAGCTGATGCCGCCGGCGCCGTCTCGACGCGTGTGCACCGCACCGCCTTGATCCCGAATCGCACAACCGTCGCACTTGACCTTCGAAGCGACTCATTTGTGTCGCGACATCGTCAAGCAAACGGGTGTAGCTTCGTAACAGTATCAACGAACAGGCACCTCGGACCAAACGGTTGTTTGGCCGACCTCAAACAGGGGAGGGTTACGATGCCGACGTTGTCTCCTGCCATGCCATCGTTGGACGAAGAGGTTTTGTTGCCGGCCCCGCGCGAGTGTAATTTGCCGACTTGCCCGATCTGCCTCGACACCATGATCGCGGCGGAAGCTTCAGCGTTCGACGAAACCGGCGTGAGCTATCTCTGGAACTGCGAGACCTGCGGCTGCGGCTTCGTGACCAAACACCAGCCAAGGCAGTTTGCGCGCGTTTGATCGGCCCCAAGGGGCAGCGTTTTAGCGAAAGCCAGAAAAATCAGCGGGTCGGCAGGTCACCTTTCGCCCAGCCTTCGCGCGCACGTGCATCGAAGGCGGCGAAGTCGCCCGCTGCGACGGCGTCCCGCACGCCTGACATCAGCGTCTGGTAATAGGCGACGTTGATGCCGGACAGCAGCATCGCACCCAGCGTTTCATTCGACTTGACCAGATGGTGCAGATACGCACGAGAGTAGAGCCGCGCGGCGGGCCACGGACTCTCCTCGTCGAGCGGGCGCGGATCGTCGGCATGGCGGGCGTTGCGCAGGTTGACGGTGCCGCGCCGAGTGTAGGCGAGGCCGTGTCGGCCATTGCGCGTTGGCAACACGCAATCGAACATGTCGATGCCGCGTGCCACCGCTTCCAGCAGATCCTCCGGCGTGCCAACGCCCATCAGGTAGCGCGGCCGAGCCGCTGGCAGCAGCGGCGCCACGGCGTCGACCATCGCCAGCATCACTGGCTGCGGCTCGCCGACCGCGAGCCCGCCGATCGCATAGCCAGAGAAGCCGATATCGATGAGCGCCCGCGCGCTCGTCTCGCGCAGCGCCAGGATATCGCCACCCTGCACGATACCAAACAGCATGCGGTTTTCCGGCGCGCTTTCGAATGCCCGCTTCGAGCGCTCCGCCCAGCGCAGCGACAGCAGCATCGCGCGCTCAATCTCGTTGCGCTCGGCCGGCAATCGCACGCATTCGTCGAGTTGCATCGCAATGTCGGCGCCGAGTAGCCGCTGGATCTCGATCGCGCGCTCGACGGTGAGTTCGACGCTGGCGCCGTCGATGTGGGAGCGAAACGTCACGCCCTGCTCGCCAATCTTGCGTAACATGGCGAGCGACATCACCTGGAAGCCACCGGAGTCCGTCAGCATCGGGCCGTTCCAGGTGGTGAAGGCCTGCAGGCCGCCGAGCGCGGCGATGCGCTCTGCGCCAGGCCGCAGCATGAGGTGATAGGTGTTGCCTAGCACGATGTCGGTGCCGGCGTCGCGGACGTCACGCCAATGCAGGGCCTTCATCGCGCCGGCAGTGCCGATCGGCATGAACGCCGGTGTGCGGACAACGCCATGGGCTGTGGTTAGTAACCCGGTGCGCGCGGCACCATCTGTTGCCGTCAGCTCGAAATGGTTCGGAAAACTCATAAAGCGCTTATCGCGAACCCGGCTGCCTGGTTCAACCGCGTTTCAGACCGCGCGGAGCCCGCACCAGCTCGCTCCGCCCATTGACGCAACGCAAACTCGCGCATAAATTGCGCCGCGATGCGCGCCACTGCGACCAAAACCACGACCACCAAAAAGCCCTGTCGGGCTTTGGAGATCGCGCGCGTGTAGAGATTTAGCCTCAACGCCTCGTCCGAAGCCCCGCCTGATCAAGGTCCGGGGCTTTTTTATTGCCTGCCTGATGGAGACCAAAGTGAAGTCAAATCCTGTCGTTGCCATTGTCGGCGTCACCGGCGCAGTCGGCGCGGAGTTCATGGTCACGATGAACAAGCGCAATTTTCCGGTTGGCAAGCTGAAAGCGCTGGCGAGCGCGCGCTCGGCAGGCAAGACCCTGACCTTCCGCGGCGAAACTATTGTTATCGAGGAGTTGACCGAAGCCGCGTTCGAAGGCGTCGACATTGCGCTGTTCTCTGCCGGCAGCGGCATCGCCAAACGCTTTGCGCCGGCTGCGGTCAAGTGCGGCGCCGTCGTGATCGACAACTCCTCCGCGTTCCGCATGGACGCCGGCTTGCCGCTCATCATCCCCGAGGTCAACGCGCGCCGGATCGCCGACCACAAGGGCATCATCGCCAATCCCAACTGTGCCGCGATCACAGCACTTGTGCCGCTCTGGCCGATCCACCAGCGAAATCGCATCAAGCGCGTGATTATTGCGACCTATCAGGCCGCGAGTGGCGGTGGGGCAGCGGCGATGCAGGAGCTCGTCAACTCCACGCGCGCCCATCTCGACGGCGTAGCTCTTGCCCCAAAGGTTCTGCCGCACCCTTATGCCTTCAACCTGTTCAGCCACAACACCGACATTGATCCCTTAACCGGCTACAACGGCGAGGAGACCAAGGTCATTCAGGAAGCGAAAAAGATCTTCGAGGACGACCGTATCGCCGTCGGCGTGACCTGCATCCGCGTGCCGGTATTGCGCGCGCATTGCGAGGCCATCACCTTCGAGTGCGAGCGGCCGATCAGCGAGGACGAGGTCCGTGCGATCCTGGCCGCTGCGCCCGGAGTAAGGATCATCGACGACCAGGCGAAAAACTACTTTCCGATGCCGGTCGACGCGTCGGGCCAGGACGACGTGCTGGTCGGGCGCATCCGGAAAGACTTGAGCGATCCGTCCGGCCATTCGATCAGCATGTTCGTCGCTGCCGATCAGCTGTTGAAGGGCGCAGCGCTGAACGCGATCCAGATCGCGGAGTACCTGCTGCCGTCGTCAGGGCTTGCTCGGAAACAGCAGGCAGGCGTCGCCGTAGGAGTAGAACCGGTAGCCTGAACGGATCGCATGCGCGTAGGCCGCCTTCATGGTCTCAAGCCCGCTGAAGGCGGCCACCAGCATGAACAGCGTCGAGCGCGGCAGATGGAAATTGGTCATCAGCACGTCGACCGCACGGAAGCGATAACCCGGCGTAATGAAGATCGAGGTCTCACCGGCAAACGAATTTAGCGTGCCGTCCTCCGCCGCGGCGCTTTCCAGCAGGCGGAGCGATGTCGTCCCCACCGCAACGATCCGCCCGCCGCGCGCCCGCGCTTCGTTGAGTGCGCGCGCCGTGGCGTGCGACAAGATCCCCCATTCGGCATGCATCTTGTGGCCCGAGGTGTCGTCGGCCTTGACCGGCAGGAACGTGCCGGCGCCGACGTGCAGCGTCAGGCGATGCAGGCCGATGCCCGCCTTCTCAAGCTCCGTCAGCAAGCCGTCGGTGAAGTGCAGCCCCGCAGTCGGCGCCGCCACCGCCCCCTCCTCCCGCGCGAACATTGTCTGGTAGTCGGTGACGTCGTTGTCGTCAGCCGGCCGGCGCGCGGCGATGTAGGGCGGCAGCGGCATCAAGCCGACATCGTGGATCGCCTGGTCCAGCACCGGGCCGTGAAAGGTGAAGGCCAGCGTGATCTCGCCTGCCTCGCTCTTGGCCTCGACCGTGGCGTCGAGCTGCCCGAGCAGGCAGACACGCCCTTCCGCGCCGAACCGGACGACGTCGCCTGCGCGCAACCGCTTCGCCGGCTTCACAAGAGCCTGCCAGCGTGATCCGTCGAGCCGCTTGATCAGCGTCGCCTCGATCTTCGGTTCGGGCTCGCGGCCGAGCCGGCGGCCGGTCAGCCGCACCGGCAGCACCCGGGTGTCGTTGACGACAAGCTGATCGCCCGGCCTTAGCAGTTTCGGCAAATCGCGCACCACGCGATCATCGGGCGCCTCGCCCGGCTTGACGACGAGCAGCCGCGCCGCATCGCGCGGCGCAATCGGGCGGAGCGCTACCCGCTCGGAAGGCAGGTCGAAGTCGAACAGGTCGGTGCGCATGCGGCTCCGTCACGTGATCCCCAACGCCGAGCGAGGGCGTTGAACTCATTAAAGCGTTAACCGCCCAAAAGCGGACTCATTGTCCTCATTTTGAGCTTTGTCGAGATTGACGCAAAGCGGACCTCCGGGCATGCGTCGAGTTGCAAGCGTAAGGGCTGCAGCCTCAATGCATTGCTTCAGAAGTCTGGCCGTTCTCACCTCCAAGTCATCGGTTGGCTACCACCCCCAACCGAACCGCGCCGTCATAGTGCTCCGCCCTATGCCTGGCGCCTCCCAAAAAAAGCCCTGCCGTGAGGCAGGGCGTCCGAGGCTCGTTCAATCGATCGCTTTGCGTGGTCGATCGCAGATTGGAGTTTAGCTCAGGGTTGCTGCGGCTCATTGCCGTTGTTGAAGGTGAGCAGCGGCTGCCAGGTAGCACAGAAATGGTCGGTCCCGAAGCTGTCGAACGGATGCGGCCCTTGCGGTGTGAGCAGCGCTGGCGGTGTGAGCGACTGGATCTTCTGATCGCCATGATCGCTATCATTGCCATCATCGTCATGATCGCCCCGCGCATTGAAGTGCGGCCAGTGCGGCAGCTCGGTGCGCGGCGCCCTTAGGCTGACCAAGATGGGAAGATCATCCTTGCTGTTCCTGTTAGGATCGCCGGTCTTCACGAAATTGGCCCAGTAGGTCTTTATATCGGTCGCCAGCGTCGCTTGCGCGGAGGTGAACGCCGCGCCGAAGTTGAAGATGTACGCGAGTTCGGCAGCGTGCTGCGAAGCCGTCGTGAAGCCTGAGCTATTCGACCCCGGACCCGGGACGCCGGCCGCGTTCGGGGCATTTGGATCATTGAACTCGTAAGCAAAAACCCGGGTTCGCCTGGACAGGTCGCTGTTTGAGTCGAAACCGTTACAGGCGAATACGAAGTCGGTGAAGATCTGCGAGAGCGCCTCATCGACGTTGCCGCCGTCAAAGTTGTTGTTGAGGCCGGGGATCGACGAGGTTGTCTGCGGAACGAAGTTGTGGAAGTTGCCGATCGGGTATTCGCTTTGCGCCGTCGCGGCGGCGGCGACGACTGCCTTGGTGAAGGGCGCGGTCGGGCCGGAGTTGGACGGTGTGGCCGTCACGAGGGTGGCAAGAAAGAACTGGATCTCCTGCAAGTAGGAGCACATCGCCGGCGTGCCGGTGAACTGCGGTGTCGCACACAGAACGTTCGCGACCTGAAGGTCGAAGCTCGCCGGGCCGCCCGCGGCGACGATTGTCGGAGCGGTGCCCTTGGGAGCGGTGACCACACTGGGAAAGAAGCTCGGCTCGAAGAGCCGGCCCTCATTGACGTTGGTACCCTGGAGCACCGGGACATGGTTGAACCGGCCGGTCGCGAAGGCCGTATGGAGGTCACGCGGCAGGATTTTCGTGCCGAAATTGGGCGCGATACCGAAACCGCCGAAGTCCCTTTCATTCGCGAAGACTTGCGCCGGAGTCAGTCCCTGGAGGCAGGCGAGGGTCAAGGTGCCGCCGCAGAATGCGTTGGCGTCTTGCTGAGCGAAAGTGTTGCTAAGGATCTGGTAAGTGGCGAGCGATGGCACGTCATGATACATGTAGGCGCCGCTCTCGATGATCGCACCGCCGAACAGATCCCGGCCGGTGAGGCTCCTGAAAGTGTTCGTGGAGGCAAGATGCGTCGAGACGCTGAGACCGCCGGCTGATTCGCCGCCGATCGTCACCGCCTCCCGATCACCGCCGAAAGCCGCAATGTTGTCGTGGACCCAGGCCATCGCGAATTGTTGGTCCATGAGACCGTAGTTGCCGGCGTCGTCGACGTTCTGAAAGGAGTTGGGCTCGGTCGCCGCCAGCACGCTGGCTGCGAGGAAGCCGAGGCTCCCGAGGCGGTAGTTGATCGTGACGACGATGATGTCGTTCTGGGCCACCATCACCGACGGATCGTAGTCAGACCCGGCGCCGTTGACGAGCGCGCCGCCGTGAATCCATATGAAAACCGGCAGCTTGGACTTCGCGGTGGCGGTGGAAGGAGTATAGATATTGAGGAACAAGCAATCCTCGGAATCGGTTGCCCGTCCCTGCGTGCAGGTGTGGCCGATGGTTGCCGCGACGATCGATCCTTGGCCAGGATTGGGCGCCTGGGGCGGCTTCCAGCGCAATGTACCGACCGGCGCCTGCCCGTAGCGGATACCGAAGAAGACGTTGACTCCGCTCGTCGGATCTCCCGGTAGTTCCTGGAAGTTCGCAAGGCCCTGATAGGTGCCGGTTGTCGTGGCGACAGGGGCCGTCAGCTCGACCGCATTCGCCATCGGCGCGGTAGCGAGGATGCAAGCGACGCTCATCGCGCCGATTACGCCAAGCCGAAAATGCCGCAACTGCTCTCTCATAGGCTTCTCCCCTTTTGCGCAAGGGCCGGCATTGCCGGCCTGTTTCCGGGCGAGCTTCTATGGTGCCGATCATTCATCGCCGGCAGTCTTCCCCGACAACGTCAGGATGACGGCGGTCCAATCTACACGCAAGCGAATTTTGCATGGAATACCGTTTGGAAACGACCTCATGTCGATCGATATTCACACGATCGAGGTGGCAAGATCGTGCGCACCTACCACGTCGAAGACTGGCAGGGCGCGTTCCGGCAGGTGTCCGAAAAGCAAGCGGCGGAAAGGTAGGCGTTCGCCGGCGAGGCCCGCGCGGGAGTTGTCCCGCGCACCGCCATCAGCTGAACCCGGCGATCAGATAAGGCGCATTACGCCGCGTCGGCGGCAATATGCGCCTTGACGATCTTGTCGGGATTCTTGACCGGCTCGCCGCGCTTGATCTTGTCGACGTTTTCCATGCCCGAGGTGACCTTGCCCCAGACCGTGTACTGCTTGTCGAGGAAGCGGGCGTCGTCGAAGCAGATGAAGAACTGACTGTCGCCGGAGTTCGGGTCGGCGGCGCGCGCCATCGACACGGTGCCACGCACGTGCGGCTCGGCGTTGAACTCCGCCTTCAGCTTGTTGCCGGAGCCGCCCGTGCCGGTGCCCTCCGGGCACCCGGTCTGCGCCATGAAGCCGTCGATGACGCGGTGAAACACGATGCCGTCATAAAAGCCATCGCGCACCAGTTTCTTGATCTGGGCGACATGGCCCGGCGCAAGATCGGGGCGCAATTCAATGGCAACCGGGCCCTGGGTGGTCTCGAGGATCAAAGTATTTTCTGCGTCAGCCATATTTCCGTTCCTTGCTAGTCATGTGTCTCTGTCTTTGGGTTTCGGCGGTTTGCGGCGATCGTCAAACCGGAAGGTGATCGGCCGGCCTGCAATAGCGCCGGCGAACCCCTCGGTAAACCGTAACGGCGTGCACCGCTGCAAGGTTGCCATGACGGTCTTGCGATAGGCGAGACGGTCATCGTCGCTGGCGTCCTCGGTTTCATAGGTAATGCGCGGCTGGCCGAGGATTTCGCCATCCTTGTTGAAGGCGACCAGCACGGTGATCTGCATCCCGAGATCGCCCTCCGGCAGCGGCGGCGAACGCCAGCACCGGCCGAGCTGCTTGAACAGGTCCTTTAGCGTGTCGAGCTGTCCCGCGTCTTGCGCGACGACCGTTGCGGGCGCGGCGAGGGATGTGCTCAGCGCCATGGCAACGCGCAGCGCGCAATGGCCGGATCGTCTCATTTGACGTCTGCTGCAACCTGAACCTTCAGCATCTTGTCGGGATCGGACACCGGCTCGCCGCGCTTCATCTTGTCGACCACGGCCATGCCCGAGACCACCTCGCCGACCACAGTGTACTTGCCGTTCAGAGATGCGCCGTCGGCGAACATGATGAAGAACTGCGAGTTCGCCGAGTCCGGGCTCGAGGCCCGCGCCATGCCGACAACGCCGCGCTTGAACTCGGTCGAAGTAAACTCCGCCTTCAGGTTCGGATACTTTGAGCCGCCGGTGCCGTTGAAATTCTGTCCGTCGCCGGTCTGTGCCATGAAGCCGTCGATCACGCGATGGAACGGCACGTTGTCGTAGTAACCGTCGCGCGCGAGCTGCTTCAAGCGTTCGACATGCTTCGGTGCAAGATCGGGGCGCAGCTTGACGATGACGCGGCCCTTGGTCGTGTCGATGACGAGCGCGTTGTCCTTGTCGAGGTTGGCGGGCAGCGGCTGGGCCAGCGCCGGCGCAATGACAAACAGCGCGGCGACGGCAACGAGGAAACGGATCATGTCGGCTCCTTGAGAGGCAGGGGTTCTTTTGACAGCGCGGAGAGATCAGCGGCCGAACTTGACCTTCAAGCTGGCAGCGACCTGCGGCGGCACGAACGCCGTGACATCGCCGCCCATCGATGCGATCTGGCGCACGAGTGTGGCGGTGATCGGGCGATTGACGGTCGATGCAGGCACGAACACGGTATGCACCTCGGGCGCCATGGTCTCGTTCATGCCACAGATTTGCATCTCGTAGTCGAGATCGGTGCCATCCCGCAAACCGCGGATCATGATGGTCGCGCCGAGCGTGCGCGCCGCGGCGACCGTCAGATCGTCGTAGGTTGTGGCCTCGAACGCGCAGCCAGCCTGTCTTGCAATCGGCTCGAACACCTGCCGCACCATGGCAAGGCGCTCATCGGTCGAGAACAGCGGTGTCTTGTTCGGCTGGATGCCAATTGCGACAATCAGCTGGTCGCAGAGAACAACGGCATGGCGCACCACGTCGAGATGGCCGTTGGTGACGGGGTCGAACGAACCGGGATAGAGCGCAATGCGGGGCATGATGTTTTGTCCTATCGCGCAAACATTGCAGCCGCAAGGCACTCTCGCTGAGACAGCGCCGCAATATAATACCACAAGATATTGATATTATTATTATTTATATCCGTCGCGACCTCGGAACGGCTTGCTGTGAATCACCCCCGTGCGTCCCCCCGCACTAAGGACTGCTTCGTCGCGCCGGTTCCGACGAAACAAATAACGCAAGGCACGAAATCGTTCTCCTGACCGTGCGCAAAATCACGGAAACCGAGCCCGCGTAAAACCCCGAACCAACGGCGCAAGCGAGTCCCGAAGGGACCGCACGGCAAGTCCCGGGAAAACAGGACCTGCCAAAAATAACAGGGGAACATCATGACCAAGGCTCTGTCAGCGATTGCCATTGCGGCTTTCATCGCAGCCGCGCTCACCGTTCTGCCCGGTTTCGCTCCGCAAGTTGAAGCGTCCGTTCCGGTCATCCTGACCAAGGCTGACCGTCTCGATATTCACCCCACTGGCAAGGATTGCTCGAAGCAGGCGTGGCCGAATTTCGAAGCGTCTTGCCTGCGTGTTGCCGGTAGCAAAGCGATGCCCCGCGAGGCCCGGCTGATCGTCCAGTAAGCTCAAATCCTCCAAGTCTGCTCTGAGCAACGTTTGCTCACCTTGTAGAGTTTGCTCGACACGAGAACGGCGGTTCGCCGAAAGGCGGACCGCCATTTTTCGTTTGCGGGGAGGAAGTCAGGGCCGCGCGAACCAAACCAACCCGTGCCAGGGCCCCATCCGTTCGTCGTGCAGCGTGAAATCGCGTGAGACATCGCGGGTCAGGTTGAGGCGCGCCATCACTGCCTGTGATCTCAAATTGTCTGCCGCCGTGAAGCTGAGGACTTCCGTCAAGCCAACGCGCGTGAAGACATCGTCGAGCGCGGCCCGCGCCGCCTCGGTCGCATGGCCGTGTCCCCAGGCGTCGCGCTTGAGCCGCCAGCCGACCTCGCAATGTGGGTAGAGCGGATGATCCTCGCGAGGCGGCATCACGCCGGCGTAGCCGAGAAAGTCACCGTCCCTGGATTTCGATAGCCCAGCGACAGAATCTGCGGCGCCGGAAAGCGTCCATATAGCGATCGAGCTTGGCGTCGCTCGCAGCGCGGCTGAGCGGCCCGCCAAGATCGCGCGCGACCTCTGGATCCGCATTCAAGGCGGCAAACGCGTCCCGATCCGACTCGCGCCACGGCCGCAGCCGAAGGCGCGGCGTTTCGATGATCAAGCGAACAAGCGGTTCTTAACCGCCATTGCCGTTCTCGCCCTCGTCGCCGATGTGCTCGACTGAGACGACATTCTCGCCCTCTGCGGTATCGAACACGATGACGCCCTGCGTCGAGCGTCCGGCGACGCGGATGCCGTCCACCGGGCAGCGGATCAGCTGGCCGGCATCGGTCACCAGCATGATCTGGTCGCTGTCCTCGACCGGGAATGAGGCCACCAGCTTGCCATTGCGCTCGTTGACCTGCATCGCGACGATGCCTTTGCCGCCGCGGCCGGTGGTGCGGTACTCGAACGAGGAGGTGCGCTTGCCGTAGCCGTTCTGCGAGATCGTCAGCACGAACTGCTCGGCCGCCGACATCTCGACATAGCGCTGCTCGCCGAGTTCGATCGCGCCCGATGCCTCCTCCTGCTCGCTGCCGGCCTCCTCCTCGGCGCCGCCGCGGCGCACCGCGTTGGCGCGGCGCAGATACGCCACCCGCTCCTCGGCGTTGGCCTCGAGGTGGCGCAGGATGGCAAGCGAAATCACCCGATCGCCCTCGCCTAGCGCGATGCCGCGCACGCCCATCGAGGTGCGGCCCTGGAACACGCGCACATCGGTGACGGCGAAGCGGATGCACTGGCCGCCGCCGGCCGTGAGCAGCACGTCATCATGCTCGGTGCAGATCTGAACGTCGACGATCGCCTCGTCGTCCTCGAGCTTCATCGCGATGATGCCGGAGCGGCGGACGTCGACGAAATCGGACAGCTTGTTGCGGCGGACGTTGCCGCCGGTGGTCGCAAACATCACGTCCAAGGTTTCCCACGTCGCCTCATCCGCCGGCAGCGGCATCACCGTGGTGATGCGCTCGCCCTGCTCCAGCGGCAGAATGTTGATCAGCGCCTTGCCGCGCGCCTGAGGCGCGGCCTCCGGCAGCCGCCAGACCTTTTCCTTGTAGACACGGCCGAGCGAGGAGAAGAACAGCACCGGCGTCTTGTTGGTGGCGTGGAACAGTTTTACGACAAAATCCTCCTCGCGGGTCTGCATGCCCGCGCGGCCCTTGCCGCCGCGCTTCTGCGCGCGGTAGGTCGACAGCGGCACCCGCTTGACGTAGCCGGCGTGCGAGACCGTGACGATCATGTCGAGATCGTCGACCAGGTCTTCGTCCTCGACCTCGCCTTCCTGTTCCCGGATCACCGTGCGCCGTGGGGTATCGAACTCCGCCTTGACGGCATTGAGCTCGTCCTTGACGATCGCCTGGATACGGGCGCGCGACCGCAGGATATCGAGATAATCCTTGATCTCGGTGGCGAGCTTGTCCGTTTCCTCCAAAATCTCGTCGCGACCGATCGCGGTCAGCCGCTGCAGGCGGAGATCGAGGATCGCTTGCGTCTGCTCCAGCGACAGCCGCGCGGTGCCCTCAGGCGTCAGGATGTGCCTGGGATCGTCGATCAGCGACATGATCGCAGCAGCGTCCCTGGCCGGCCAGTCGCGCGCCATCAGACTCTCGCGCGCTGCCGCCGGATTGGGCGACGTGCGGATGACACGGATCACCTCGTCGATATTGGCAACGGCAATGGCAAGGCCGACCAAAACGTGGGCCCGATCGCGCGCCTTGGTCAGAAGATGCTTGGTGCGGCGTGACACCACCTGCTCGCGGAATGCGACGAACGCGACCAGCAGGTCCTTCAGGGTCATGACCTGCGGCCGGCCACCGTCGAGCGCCACAATGTTGGCGCCGAACGTGGTCTGCAGCGGCGTGAAGCGGAACAGCTGGTTGAGCACGATGTCGGGAACCGCGTCGCGTTTCAGCTCGACCACGATGCGAATGCCTTCGCGGTTCGACTCGTCGCGCAGGTCGGCGACGCCCTCGATCCTTTTTTCCTTCACCAGATCGCCGATGCGCTCGACCAGCGAAGCCTTGTTGACCTGATACGGAATCTCCGAAACGACGATCGCCTCGCGCTCCTTGCGCAGGGTCTGGAATTCGACCTTGCCGCGCATCACGATCGAGCCGCGGCCGAGATGATAGGCGGAGCGAATGCCCTGGTGGCCGAGAATAATGCCGCCGGTGGGGAAATCCGGTCCGGGGATGATCTTGATGAGGTCATCGATGCCAAGCGAAGGATCGTCGATCAGCGCAATGCAGGCGCTGATGGTCTCGCCGAGATTGTGCGGCGGAATGTTCGTCGCCATGCCGACCGCAATGCCGCCTGCGCCGTTGACCAGCAGATTCGGATATTTTGCCGGCAGGACCAGCGGCTCTCTCGCCGAACCGTCATAGTTGTCCTGGAAGTCGACAGTGTCCTTGTCGATGTCGTCGAGCAACGGAATCGCGATCTTGGCCAGCCGCGATTCCGTGTAGCGCATCGCCGCCGGCGGATCGCCGTCGAGCGAGCCAAAATTGCCCTGGCCATCGACCAGCGGCGCGCGCATCGAGAAATCCTGCGCCATTCGCACCAGCGCGTCGTAAATCGCCTGGTCGCCGTGCGGGTGATACTGACCCATCACGTCGCCGACGATGCCGGCGGATTTCTTGTGCTTCTTGTCGGCCGTGTAACCCTGCTCGTACATCGAATACAGAATGCGCCGATGCACCGGCTTCAGGCCGTCGCGCACGTCTGGAAGCGCCCGCGCGACGATCACGCTCATCGCGTAATCGAGGTACGATTTCTTCATCTCGTCGAGGATTGAAACCGGACGGGTATCGGCGGGACCGGACGGTCCGTCGCCCGGATTTTGCGGATCTGCCAACGCGAAATTCCTGTTTGAAAAAGGGCCTCGCCGGGAGGCCAGGATGCCAGCGATTCATATAGGCGATTCAGCCGTTTCCGCCAACCTTAAACGGCCCGGCTCGGCGCAGTTTTCCGCCGCTTTTTCAATATGTTGGAATTGGCTGCGAAGAGCCCAGGGCAAGGTTCAGCCGAATACCACGTGATGCATGATCCGGCCGGGCATGAAGGTGAAAATCCCGGCGATCACCAGCGCCCCGCAGAACGTCCAGATCATGGTCTTGCGGTGCCGGCTGACGACGTGGCGCCGCGCTGCCGTGACGCCGACGACCAGCATGACGAGTGTGAAGATCGAGATCAGATGGATCGGGCTCCACGGCCCCCACAGTCTGATGGTGTGGATCCAGAACGAGGAGATGCTGACGCCGAGCATCAGCAGCACCCAGATCCAGCCGAGCGTCCGGTGCGGCAAAGTTCCCTTTGGCGCGGCCAATTGCACAAGGCCGAGCGCGAACGCCGTCATCGCGGCGAAGGCATGGAGCTGAATTTGCGGCGATGCATTCAACAGCGGCTGCAGCGACATCGTTGTCGTTTTCCCACTTCTGGCTTGTCAAGCAAACGCAGCTCGCGACTACATTTGTAGCAACCATTAAGTGGTAGCTGGTTTTTCTAGCCAAGGTTTACCGCGCTGAACGACAGTGTTGGCGTAGATGAGCAGCTTTCTGGCGCAGGCGACAAGAGCGGCGTTGTGGGCTTTGCCGCGGGCGATCAGGCGCGCGTAGAGAGCGATCAGCGCTTTGTTCCAGCGGAACGCCGCCGGCAAAGCGGCCGCAAACAGTGAGCGGCGCAAACGTCCGCGCCCGCCGGCGATGTGGCGTTGGCCTTTGTACTTCCCGCTGTCGTCATCGAACGGAGCAAGCCCGGCAAGTGCGGCAGCCTGTTCGCGGCTGAGGCGTCCGAGTTCCGGCATCCGGATGATGAGCGCAAGCGCGGTCCGCTCCCCGATGCCGGGGACGCTGCAGACCAAGTCGAGCCGTAGGGCGAGGTCATCGTAGGCGCGTAACGCCTTGGCGATCCGCAGCAGCTCAGCCGCCCGTCGGGTCTTCAAACGTGCGATATCGGCGGTGACGAGCTGCCGCAATCGACGATTGTCGATATGTTCGAGCCGGATCTTGCTGCGAGCAATATCCTCCTCAATCTGCTCGACGAAGGTTAGATGATCGGCAAGCTCAGCCAGGCGCGCATCCGGCTCAATCCGCGGCTGATCGACTGCGGCAGTGCAGGCTGCGATCAGGACTGCATCGAGCATATCATTCTTGGCTCGACGCAGGTGCACGCGTGCAAAGGCACGAACCTGGATCGGCTGCAGCACCACCACGGTGAGCCCTGCCGCCCGCAGATACTTGATCACCCCGCGCTCGTAGCCGCCAGTTGCCTCGATGCCAACCCGCGCGACACCGACCTTGGTCAGCTCCGCATGCAACCGTCGCCAGCCGTGCAACGTGTTCTCGACCCGCCAATGTAAGTCTTGGCAATGGATGGCAACGTCGAGTTTGTCTTTGGCCGTATCGATGCCGGCCACCACTATGTTAGTCTTCGTCATCTTCGTCGATCCCTGCCTTGTGAAGCGAACCTAATGTTCCGGCAACCATCCGGGTCCGATGAAGGTGCTGACGACGATCACGCTACGGGACAGCCCAAGCTGCTCAGGGCGGGTTCGATCCGATCGCCAGGCGCTCTGCCGTGGATCGCCGTCCGCGGCAGAGCATTCCTTTCGGAACGACCTCAAGATATTTGGATTCGCTGTTACAAGGGCGGATTAGCGAAGCGTAATCCGCCACGTTTGCCTGCGGTTGGCTCATTAGATGCGCAATTGCGCCCTACTGGCTTCGCTCTCCGTACTCACCCTCCATCTCGTTGCCGCCACCCCAATCAAGCGGAAAAGTCCCCTTCTTCACGTCTCGATGAAAAGACGAGTGGGGCCAGTCGCGGACACTCGCAACGTATCCATGCTTGACGGGATTGTAATAGCAATATTCGACATGGCGAGCGTAGTCGATGTCGCTCCGGATCAGATGCTCCCAAAACCGCCGTTGCCAAATGCCTCGTTCGCCGCGCGCCCGCCGAACGTTACTTCTGCGCTCTTCCAGGGTTGGCAGCGCGCGAGCAAACCGCGCTTTGATTAGGCGCCAGCGCATTGAGAAGTCCGCCTGATCCTCAGGCAGTGTCCATATTGCGTGAACGTGGTCCGGCAGAATGACCATCGCATCGATTGCGAAGGGATAACGTGCCCGCGTCGCTCTGATAGCGTCGCGCAGAAGATCAATTCGCTCGATCAACAAATTGCTGCGTCGATCGAGAAGCGTGACGGTAAAGAACCAGCGACCACCAGGAACGAATGCTCGCCGATAGTTGGGCAATGGTCGGATTAAACGTCTAGGCGGCGCAATACGCTGCGCTATTGCGCCCTACGAAGTCTACGGAGTCGCTCAGAACGGAATGTCGTCGTCCATGTCGTTGCCGCCACGGCCGCCACCACCGCCGCCGGCTGCGACACGACGCTGCTGGCCGCCGCCGCCGAACGAACCGCCTGACGAGCCGAAATCGCCGCCGCTATCATCGGACACGCACCGCCGGCAGCGCCGCCGCGGCCATCGAGCATGGTCAGCACCGAGTTGAAGCCCTGCAGCACGACCTCGGTCGAATACTTGTCCTGGCCGGACTGGTCCTGCCACTTGCGCGTCTGCAGCTGACCTTCGATGTAAATCTTCGCGCCCTTCTTCAGGTACTGCTCGGCGACCCGGCACAGTCCTTCATTGAAGATGACGACGCGATGCCACTCGGTCTTCTCCTTGCGTTCGCCGGTGGCCTTGTCGCGCCAGCTTTCGGACGTTGCCACGCGCAGGTTCGCGATCGGCCGCCCGTCCTGCGTACGGCGGATCTCGGGATCGGCGCCCAGATTTCCCACCAGAATGACCTTGTTGACGCTACCTGCCATCTTTCTCTTCTCCCGCCGAAGCTCGAGCCCCAAGGAGCTTCCAAGGGTCTGCTCCGGTCTCTTCCGGACAATGAATAATTCACCCTATCCCGAGAACGCAGCCGAGGTGAGCGGCGTTTCCGCTTGTCCACATCACGTCCAGCCGACATCTCGCGACATCGATTGTTCGCTTTATGTTCTATGTACGGTTGCGCACTTTGTCCACCCTCACGGGTCGATTTTCGACCTCATGTTTCGCGTGCGGCCCTGCACAAAAAACAATCTTGCGGCGCGGTGCGAATGATGGCGCGCGCGTGGCGAAATGCGGCGAGGATGTGTTGCAATGGAACCGATAACATATTGCAGTTCCTAACAATTCATTAATGCATCCGCATCCACTTGGAGGCCGACTGTTGCATTTGGGAGACGGCGGTTCGGGCTTCGAATCGTTATAGAGGCGTCATCGCGAGGGCGACCACTGCCTAACTCGAGGGCAGCCTTGGAGACCTTGGCTGGGACGTAAATTCAAAGGCCGCCGGCAAAGCGCGGCCGTCAGAACTGGAGAGTACTATGAAGAAGTTTCTGTTGGGGACCGTCGCGCTGGTTGCTCTTGGCGCGGCTCCGGCGATGGCGGCCGATATGGCCGCCCGGCCTTACATGAAGGCCCCGCCGGCGATGATGGCCCCGATCTACAACTGGACCGGTTTCTACATCGGCGGTCATGTCGGTGGCGCGTGGGCCGGCAACAACAACATTGACGCCAATGGCGGCCATTTCCTTGGCGGTTTGCAGGGCGGTGCAGATTTGCAGTTCGCCACCAACTGGGTGGTCGGCATCGAGGCTCAGTATAGCTGGCTGTCGAACAACAACACCGGCACCACATTCCCGGTCGCCGGCGTCGTGAACCGAAATGATCGCGGCCTCGGCTCGGTCACCGGCCGTCTCGGCTGGACCTGGGGTCCGGGCCTGCTCTACGTCAAGGGCGGCGCCGGCTTCACCGATACCAGCCTCGGCGTGACCGTCGCGGGCGCTCCGGTTCCGTTCGCCACCACTGGCAACAACAAGACCGGCTACACCGTTGGCGCCGGCCTCGAATACATGTTCGCTCCGAACTGGTCGGTGAAGGGCGAGTACCAGTACTTCAACTTCTCCAACACCACCTTCGTCGCCCCGACCCCGGTCGGCCTGCTCGGCTCGACCTTCCGCAACGACGAGCACACCTTCAAGGCTGGTGTGAACTACCGCTTCGGCTGGCACTAAGCGCGTATCCCAGCGCGAGACAGAGCCACAACGATTGAACGACGAAAGGCCGGCGAAACCGCCGGCCTTTCGCTTGCTGCGCCCCCTGGAGGGCGCGCCGGATTTCGTTCGCGGCAAAAAGTTCCATCCGGGTTGAAAATTTAATCGGGTTCCCTTTTTTGGAAAGTGGTTCGCGGGTGTTGCACGTCGGCGACAGCCAACGCATGCACAGAGGCGTATGAGGATTCCAACGCTGCGGTCCGGACACGCCGCGGCTGACCGCCCTTTCAAAAGCTGGGGAACCATCATGAAGAGACTTCTGCTCGTCGCCGCCGCCGTGTTGATCGCCGCGCCGGCTTTCGGCGCTGATATGCGTATGCCGGTGAAGGCACCACCGCCTATGGCGCCGGTCGCAACCTGGACTGGCTTCTATATCGGCGTGAACGGCGGCTACAGCTGGGGCCGCGCGCACACGGATACGGTCAGTGTGGCTGTTCCGGGCTTCGGCGCGGTCGCCGTTCCGGTGTCGGATACGGCCGACTTGAACGGCGGCCTTATCGGCGGCCAGATCGGCTACAATTGGCAGATCAACAACTGGGTGTGGGGCGTCGAAGGTGATGGCCAGTGGGCTGACGAGCGTCGCACGGATACGATAATTTGCGGCGTCGCTTGCACCGGCACCCCGGCGGCAGCCTTTACTGCTTCGTTCACACAGAAAATCGACGCGTTCGGCACGTTCCGCGGCCGCGTTGGCATCCTGGCGACGCCCGATATCTTGTTCTACGCCACTGGCGGTCTCGCGGTCGCCGAATTCAAGACGGCGTTCTCGGCAACTGCCGCGGCGGCCGGTCTCGCCGCCGGTGTCGCAGCGTCAACATCGACGACGCGCGCGGGCTGGACCGTCGGCGCCGGCGCCGAGGGCATGTTCGCATCGCACTGGAGCGCCAAGCTCGAATACCTGTATGCGGATTATGGTCGGTTCAACAACAATCTGGTGTTCCCCGGCGCGGTGACCATCGGCACCCGGACACACGTGAGTGACAACATCATTCGTGCCGGCGTGAACTATCATTTCTGATAAGGTCCGCGAAGCGACGCTTCGCCGAGATGACACGGAAGGCCGGCGGTTCCGCCGGCCTTTTTGCTTTGCGCTGGCGCTTTGCGGCGCAATCTTGCGACGCGCTCGCGGCAAACCCATCTTCGTCCTGAGACGGCCGCCGCCATCGCTCCCGAACTTCGACCCGAACCTTCAAACTGGTGAGCCAGTTGATACCCAATGGCCACACGCTGGCGCGATAGCCATGTTCTTGGTATGTTCGCGCTATGAGTTTGCTGTCAAGAGCTGGCCAAGGGTGGAAGATAGACTTCTCAAATTGGGCGCGCGGGCCCGTCGTTCCGCATCCGGAAATTCGGCATGGATGAAGTTGTGAAGGCGAAACGCCAGGGCGCCGCAGGCAGCAATCAGGGGGCCGGGGCGGTCATCAAGGCGCCGCAGGCGGCAACCCGTCGCGGGAAATCCGCGTGCGCGGCGCCCGCGAGCATAACCTCAAGAACGTCGACGTTTCGATTCCGCGCGACAGGCTGGTCGTGATCACCGGCCTGTCCGGGTCGGGAAAGTCGTCGCTCGCCTTCGATACGATCTATGCCGAGGGCCAGCGCCGTTATGTCGAGTCGCTGTCGGCCTACGCGCGGCAGTTCCTCGAGATGATGCAGAAGCCGGATGTCGACCAGATCGACGGGCTGTCGCCGGCGATTTCGATCGAGCAGAAGACCACCTCGCGCAATCCGCGCTCGACGGTCGCGACCGTCACCGAGATCTACGACTACATGCGGCTGCTGTGGGCCCGCGTCGGCGTGCCCTATTCGCCGGCGACCGGCTTGCCGATCGAGAGCCAGACTGTGTCGCAAATGGTCGACCGTGTGCTGGCGCTGCCCGAAGGCACGCGGCTCTATCTGCTGGCGCCCGTCGTGCGCGGCCGCAAGGGCGAGTACCGCAAAGAACTCGCCGAATACCTCAAGAAGGGCTTTCAACGCGTCAAGATCGACGGCGCGTTCCATGAGCTCGCCGAGGCGCCGGTGCTCGACAAGAAGTTTCCGCATGACGTGGACGTGGTGGTCGACCGCATCGTGGTGCGGCCTGATATCGCGCAACGGCTGGCGGAGAGTTTTGAGACCGCGCTGAAGCTCGCCGAAGGGCTTGCGGTGGTCGAGTTTGCGGATGCGCCGGCCGGAGCGGAGCCCGCCGCCGACAAGAAAAAGACCGCAAAAATCCACGACAAGAGCGGGCCCGAGCGCATCGTGTTCTCGGAGAAATTCGCCTGCCCGGTGTCCGGCTTCACCATTCCGGAGGTCGAGCCCAGGCTGTTCTCGTTCAACAACCCCTACGGCGCCTGCCCGCAGTGCGGTGGCCTCGGCGTCGAGCAGCACATCGATGCCGATCTCGTCATCCCCGACAAGGAGCTGACGCTGCGCAAGGGCGCGATCGCGCCATGGGCGAAATCGTCGTCGCCGTACTACGTGCAGACGCTGAATGCGCTGGGCAAATTCTACAAGTTCACGCTCGATACGAAATGGAAGGATCTGGCCAAGAAGACGCAACAAGCCTTGCTGTTCGGCTCCGGCGAAGAAGAAATCAAATTTTCCTATGATGACGGCATCCGCTCCTACGACACCAAGAAGCCGTTCGAGGGCATCATCACCAATCTCGAGCGCCGCTTCCGCGAGACCGAGAGCGAGTGGGCGCGCGAGGAGCTGGCAAAGTATTTCACCGACATCCCCTGCTCGGCCTGCAACGGCTACCGGCTGAAGCCGCAGGCGCTGTGCGTCAAGGTCGGGACCAAGCACATCGGCGAGGTCACCGAGCTCTCGGTCAAGCGCGCCGGCGAGTGGTTCGAAGCGCTGCCCGAAAAACTGAACAAGCAGCAGAACGAGATCGCGCGTCCGCATCCTGAAGGAGATCCGCGACCGCCTCACCTTCCTCAACGACGTCGGCCTCGATTACCTGACGCTGGCGCGCGCCTCCGGCACGCTGTCCGGCGGCGAAAGCCAGCGCATCCGCCTGGCCTCGCAGATCGGCTCGGGGCTAACAGGCGTGCTCTACGTGTTGGACGAGCCGTCGATCGGCCTGCACCAGCGCGACAACGCGCGCCTGCTCGATACGCTGCGCCGGCTGCGCGACCTCGGCAACACCGTGATCGTGGTCGAGCATGACGAGGATGCGATCCGCACCGCCGACCACGTCGTCGACGTCGGCCCCGGCGCCGGCGTCCATGGCGGCCACATCATCGCCCAGGGCACGCCTGACGACATCATGCGTTCGCCGGAGTCGCTGACCGGGCATTATCTCATCGGCGAGCGCTGGATCGAAATTCCCGAGCGCAAGCCACCAAACCATCGCCGCACCATCAAGGTCGTCAACGCCCGCGGCAACAATTTGAAGAACGTCACCGCCGAGCTGCCGCTCGGCCTGTTCACCTGCATCACCGGGGTGTCCGGCGGCGGCAAGTCGACGCTTCTGATCGACACGCTCTACAAGGCGATCGCGCGCAAGCTGAACAACGCCTCCGAAGCGCCGGCGCCGTACGACCGCATCGAAGGCCTCGAGCATATCGACAAGATCATCGACATCGACCAGTCGCCGATCGGCCGCACCCCGCGCTCGAACCCTGCGACCTACACCGGCGCGTTCACGCCGATCCGCGAGTGGTTCGCCGGCCTGCCCGAAGCGAAGGCGCGCGGCTACGAGCCGGGCCGCTTCTCGTTCAACGTCAAGGGCGGCCGCTGCGAGGCCTGCCAGGGCGACGGCGTCATCAAGATCGAGATGCACTTCCTGCCCGACGTCTACGTCACCTGCGACACCTGCAAGGGCAAGCGCTACAACCGCGAGACGCTGGAAGTGCTGTTCAAGAACAAGTCGATCGCCGACGTGCTCGACATGACCGTCGACGAGGCCGCCGACTTCTTCAAGGCGGTGCCGCGGGTGCGCGAGACGTTTACGACGCTGCAGCGCGTCGGCCTCGGCTACATCCATGTCGGCCAGCAGGCCACGACGCTGTCAGGCGGCGAAGCCCAGCGCGTCAAACTGGCGAAGGAATTGTCGCAAGCGCGCCACCGGCCGCACGCTCTACATCCTCGACGAACCGACCACCGGCCTGCACTTCCACGACGTCGCGAAGCTTCTGGAAGTGCTGCACGAGCTGGTCAACCAGGGCAACACGGTCGTCGTCATCGAGCACAATCTCGAGGTGATCAAGACCGCCGACTGGGTGATCGATCTCGGCCCCGAAGGCGGCGACGGCGGCGGCGAGATCGTCGCCTGGGGCCCGCCGGAAGATATCGCCAAGGCCCCGCGCAGCTATACCGGGAAATTCCTGGCCCCGGTGCTGGCGAAGAAGCCGGCGCCCAAGGCGAAGCGCAAGGCGAGCGAGGATAAGGCGGACGAGGCGGCGGAGTGAAGAGCCTCTAGCAACAACCATGCAAACGACGGTCACCCTGCAAAATCTCTATCCGCTTTTCCCTCCGCTGAAATTCAACTCTCAGTTGTCCGTCGCCCAGTCCGAACGATTTTCTGGCGATTTTTCAGCTGGGCAAAGCTTTCCTATACGTGGGACCTTCATGCATGACGGCGAACTTCTGATGGTCGCCGCCCGCTCGTGCAGCCTAGCGCAAAAAAAGCGGCTCTTCAAAAATGCGCCCTATCTCCAAACCATCGACCGCGTGCTGGAATTTTCAGGCCAATTCGAGTTCCCTGGCCGCGACAAGTTCTTCCTAACGAACCACACGGGTAAGAAGATCAAACGAACTAACGACAAATCGATATCCGACTGGAAGGGTCTGCTGCCTAGCAGCCTAGAACTAGTAATCCAGACGTATCTCTGTGCGTTATCGATCGCTTATGAGGGTGCTGTGCGTCCCATAGGTAACGTTTGGATTCAAAACGGCTCTCTGGCCTGCACCCGGTACCGCAGACACCGAGTTAAGGTGTTTGATGGAGCAGGAGGTGGGTTATGGAGAGGCGGCAGTACACACGAGAGTTCAAGCTTGAAGCGGTTCGGCTGATCAAGGAGCGCGGCGTCTCGTATGCGCAAGCGTCAGCAGACCTTGGTGTTCATCCGACGCAACTGCGTGACTGGGTGAAGAAGCTCGCGGACGATCCACAGCAGGCATTCCCCGGTCATGGCCAGATGAAGCCTGAGCAACAAGAGATCGCGCGGCTCAAGCGCGAGGTCACCAAGCTGAAGGCCAAACGGGACATCCTAGAAAAAGCAGCGGCCTATTTCGCGAAGAAGTAGATGTGAAGTTCGCCTTCATCGCGAAGCACCGGGGGATTTGGCCGGCGGAGTGGTTGTGCGAGGCGCTCGGTGTCTCGCGAGGTGGGTTCTATGCCTGGCTGACACGCCCACGCAGTGGAGCGCAGCCGCAACAACGAGGAGATCGGTACGAAGGGTTCGTGCCAGCTTCCTGTCGAGCGACCGTACCTATGGGGCCCGGCGGACTGGCGCGATCTGCTTCCTGAAGGGGTCTCATGCGGGCTGCACCGGATCGAGCGATTGATGCGCCTGCAAGCGCTCGGGCACGCCCGCGACGGCGGCGCCTGCCGCCTGATCTGGGTGAGCGGCAGGCGACCGCCGTCGCTGCCAATGTGCTCGACCGCAGCTTTGAAGCCGCGGCGCCCAACCGCAAATGGATCGCCGACTTCACCTATGTCTGGACAGCTGAAGGCTGGCTCTATGTCGCAGCCGTCATCGATCTGTTCTCTCGTCGCGTTGTCGGCTGGTCGATGAATGCGGCGATGACCGCGCAACTCGTCGCCGATGCCCTGGTGATGGCGATCTGGCGTCGCGGCAAACCTGACGCACTATTGCATCACTCCGATCGCGGTAGCCAATACACCAGCGAACAGTTCCAACGATTGATGGCCGACAATCGCGTCGTCTGCTCGATGAGCCGGTCAGGCAACGTCTGGGACAATGCGGCGATGGAGAGCTTATTCTCGTCGCTGAAGACCGAACGAACCACACGGAAGGTGTATCGAACACGCGGCGAGGCCAAGGCTGATGTGTTCGATTACATCGAGCGCTTCTACAACCCGAAGCGTCGACATTCGACGATCGGATATCTAAGCCCTATGGAGTTCGAGAGGCAGGCGGATTAGCTTAAAAGCGGATGTCAACCGAACCGGGTGCAGGCCAACGATCCTCTCCGGCTAGCTGGCCCATGGCCGTTAGACTGTTTGCAATCGGCGCAGACGTTCCGTAAACGCCTGCAGCTGCTGATGCCAGCAGATGGGTTCATATTCGTCACGGTCTCCGCCCTCAGCGCTGACGAACCTGCTGCATCCGCTGTACGCGCAGCCGTCTGAAGCCGCTATTGCCGGATCCGGTCAGCGCGAGCTACTGGTTCGGGCGGATTAGCGAAGCGTAATCCGCCAGCAAGCAAACCCGGCGCAATACGCCGCGCTCATTGCACCCTCCTCGCTGGTTCTTCTGCCTCAACCATTCCGCCCTCTTTCAACGACCGCCTGCAGCCGCTCGGCATCGACCGCAATCGTCACGCCGGCGCGTTCCTGCTGCAGCAGCAGCGCGGAGCGTAAATCGCGCTCGGCCCAGCCGCGGTTCAGCGCCTCGGTCATTTCCTCCAGCGTGAGATTGCAGAGCCGCATCGGCACCGCGACTTCCTTGCCCAGCGCCACGGCCAGCGACACGTCCTTGTGGGCATGGCGCAGCATGAAGGCGGGCGGATCGTAGACGCCGGGCAGGAACTGGTCGATCAGCCCGTCGAAGGTGCGGCGCCGGCCGAGCGCGCCCTGGCGCACCGCCTCGAACAGGGCGAGCGGCTCGACGCCCGCCTTGACGCCCATGGTGAAGACTTCGGCGAGCGCCGTGCCGATCGCGTAGCCCGCGCAGTTGTGCACGAGCTTGGCGACGGTCGCCTGTCCGATCGGCCCGACATAGCGGACCTGGTCGCCCATGGCGCCGAGCACGGCCTTGTGACGCTCGAACACATCCTTGTCGCCGCCGACCCAGATCGCGAGCTTGCCGGTTTTTGCGCCGCGCGGCCCGCCGCTCACCGGCGCGTCCAGCATGTGCGCGCCCTGCTCGGCGAAGGCGGCGTGGATCTTGCGCACCGTGGCGCGCGAGTTGGTCGAGAGATCGAAATACGCCGCCCCGCGCTTCATGCCGGCCAGCAGGCCGTCGGCGCCGAGCGCCACCGCCTCGACTTCAGGCGGGCCGGGCAGCGAGGTGAAGACGATGTCCGAGGCTTCAGCGACGTCGCGCGGCGAGTTGGCCCATGCCGCGCCCGCCTTCACATGCGCCTCCGCCGCGGCGCGCCTGACGTCGTGAACGGTCAGCTTGTGACCGGCCTTCTGCAGATTGGCCGCAAGGCTCGCGCCCATGGTGCCGAGCCCGATGAATCCGAGTTGCATGTCGTGTGTCCTCCCGTTTCCGCGATCGTCGCGCGATCGTCATCTTCGGTGTCTTGCTGGCCTGGTCATTCGCCGACGTCCACTCACCTGACGCCCGTGCCCTTGCAACGCTGGCATTTCACCACGCGATCGCCCTTCTTCAGGAGGCCCTTGCCTTCGCAGTTCTTGCATATCTGCTTCTTCTTGATGTTGGGTCCCTTTGCATTGGCCATGACATCCTCCCGACAATGTTGAGCCGGTAGTCATACTCCAATTTCGATGAAACCGGCTGCCTGATATCGGCATCCGCTCAACAACGACCGGACCGCAGGTATCACTGCCCGTCGCAGGAGTGCCAAACCACAGCATTGAAGTTATGGTTCGACTGACAGACACGCGTTCGTTCGGGAGATCAACCATGGATTATCGTCACCTCGGCCGCAGTGGCCTGAAGATTTCGCCGTTGTGCCTGGGGACGATGATGTTCGGCGGCGCAACGGATGAGCCGACATCGG
The DNA here is from genome assembly GCA_963763485.1 of uncultured Alphaproteobacteria bacterium. Taxonomy (GTDB): domain Bacteria; phylum Pseudomonadota; class Alphaproteobacteria; order Rhizobiales; family Xanthobacteraceae; genus CAWCKS01. Next base: position 90,348 of record CAVXOW010000010.1, read on the forward strand.
CAAGAATCATCGCCAGGGCGCGCGAGGCCGGCGTGAACTTCATCGACACCGCCGACGCCTACTCGAACGGCAGGTCGGAGCAGATCGTCGGCCGGGCCATCGCGCCGAACCGGAACGAATGGATCCTCGCGACCAAAGTCGCCAACCCGATGGGCAAGGATCCCAATCGCGCGGGATTGTCGCGCCGATGGGTCCTGCAAGCCGCCGACGAAAGTTTGAGCCGGCTCGGCACCGAACCACATCGATATCTACTATCTTCACAAGGAAGATCACGCGACGCCGCTCGCCGAGACCGTCGGCGCATTGGGTGACCTGATCCGCCAGGGCAAGATTCGCTATTTCGGCGTTTCGAATTACCGGAGCTGGCGCGTCGCCGAAATCTGCAACATTTGCGATCGCCTCGGCATCGACCGCCCTGTGGTGAGCCAGCCCTACTACCACGCGATGAACCGCGTCGCCCGAAGTCGAGCACTTTCCGGCGTGCCGCTATTACGGCCTCGGCGTCGTGCCCTACAGCCCGCTGGCGCGCGGCATCCTGACGGGAAAATATCGCCTGGATGCGGCTCCCGACAAGGAGTCGCGCGCCGGACGCAACGACGCCCGCATGATGCAGACCGAGTGGCGGCCTGAGTCACTGAAGCTGGCGCAGGACATTCGCAAGCACGCCGAGGCGCGCGGCATCACGGCCGGACAATTTGCGGTGTCGTGGGTGCTCAACAATTCCCTGGTCAGCGCCGTGATCGGCGGGCCGCGCACCGAGCAACAGTGGGACGATTATCTCGGCGCGCTCAATTATCGCTTCACAGCCGAGGATGAGGCGTTGATCGACAGCCTCGTCGTCAGCGGACATCCTTCGACACCGGGCTACAACGATCCGCAATATCCGATCGAGGGACGCCGCCCGCGCACCGCGCAAGCCCACGCGTGAGGTTTGCGGATGCGGTTATCCTCATCCGCTCGTCCCCGCGGACGTCGGCCAAACAAGTGTTTGGCCTGAGGGGACCCAGTTTTTGCCAAACAATCAGCGCCCTCTTCAATCGCCCCTGGATTCCCGCCTTCGCGGGAATGAGCGGAGCTAAAGTCATTCAGGGTCTTGCCGAAACTCAGCCGGGCACGCCGAGAAACGCCGTCAGCTCCGCTACGACCACGTCGAGCTTGTCATGATGCAGCCAGTGTCCGGCACCGGCGATGACCTTCTGCTCCGCATTCTTGAAATGTCGCAGGATGCCGTTACTGGCCGGGTCGGGCGCGATGCTGTCGCCGGCGCGCAGCAGCAGCGTCGGACAGGCGATGCGCTGCCGTAGCGCGACGAGGTCTTCGAGGGTCAGCTTGTACGGCGGATTGACACGCTGGGTCGGATCGTACTTCCAGCTCAAGGTGCCGTCGGCATTCCGCTTCACCGCATGACGCGCCAGGTGCATCACCTGCTCGGTCGTCAGGCGTGGATTCCGTTCCGTCATGCGCGCTGCCGCCTCTTCGACCGTGCGGTAACGGCGCGGCGTCGATGCCGCCATCTTGTTGAGCTCCGCGACCCATCGCACGAACTGCTGCTCGATCGGGAACGAGGATCCCCTCGGGTTGAACGCGCCATCCAGCACAGCGAGCCGCGACACCCGCTGCGGAAAGGCGCCCGCATAAACCGTCGAGATCATCCCGCCGAAGGAGTGCCCGACGATCGCCGTCTGCTGAACCCCTGCGGATGCCAGCATGCGGGTCAGGTCGTAGACATGGTCGGCCATGCTGTAGCTGCTGCCCTTCGGCCATTCGGAATCGCCATGGCCGCGGAGATCCGCCGCCATGATGTGGAAGTGCGGTTGCAGCGCGCGGGCAACCCAATCCCAGCTCCGGCAATGGTCACGGCCGCCATGGATCAGGATCAGCGGCGGCGCCGCCTCATTGCCCCAGTCGGCGTAATGCAGCCGCAACCCCTGGGAGTCGTAGAAGCAGGCTTTCGGCTCAGGTGAATCGGTCATGTCACAGCTGTCTTGTTCGCGGCGGCTTGTGTGTGCCGACGTTGATGCTTCAGATCAACCCCGCCCGCAAGACGGCCCTGTTGACGGCGCCGCCCTGCTTCAAGTGCCGGCAACCATTATTTTTGGGGTCGTGTCGATCTCGCACATCGCCGTTCGACCCTGCTCGGGGAGTAGCGGCAGGAGGCATCCCATGACCAAACCCGAGATCATCGGCTCGAAACGCTCAAGTTACACGCGCGTCGTTTGCATGGTGTGCGAGGAGAAAGGCATCGACTACACGCTGACGGAGGTCGCGCTGGGTGCACCGGAATTGCGCGCCATTCACCCGTTCGGCAAGATGCCGGTGCTGCGCCACGGCGATCTCCAACTGTTCAAAGTCGGCGGCGATCGCCACCTATCTCGACCGCAGCTTCGGCGGCCCAAGACTGTTTCCGTCCGACCCGCGGCGTGCGGCGTTGACCGCGCAATGGGTGTCGTTCGTCAACACGGTGATCGACCGCACTTTTGTCCGCACCTATCTCTACGCCTACATCGCGACGGCCGATGGCAAGCCCGACCGCGCCGCGATCGATCGCGTGATGCCTAATGTCCGCGCCCAGCTCGCCGTCCTTGACAAGGCGGTCGCCGGCACAGGCCACTTGGTCGACGATATCTTCACCTATGCCGACATCAATCTGCTGCCGATCCTTGACCGGCTAAAGCTGCCGCCGGAGGGGGCGCAGGCGCTCGCGGATGCGCCTGATATTGCCGCCTATTATGCGCGCCACGCGACGCGGCCGAGCTTTGTGAGCACCACGCCGCCGCCCGGTCCGCCGCGCCGGGCGGTGTAGCGGGATAAATCTCTGGCGCTCAGTTCACCGCAAAGCAGTAGAACAGCCCGGCACCGCCGACGCGCTGCAGGTTGGCTGGCGCGCAGCCTGGCGTCTTGTGAGAGGAGTTCCAAAAATTGGCACCCCGGGTGTTGCCGATCAAATCGTGGTGGCCCACCATCGCGCTGCCCTGACCGTCTGTGCTGCTGGTCCAATTGCTGCAAGTGACGTCCTCTGCATCAGAAGCCACCGTGCCGTCTTGTTTGCTGCCGGTGAGCATGTCGTGCGTGTTAGGCGTATCAAGGCGACCATTGACCGTCTTGCCGTGCTCGTCCAGCGCGGTCTCTTTGTTGATCATGCTGCTGGTGTGCAGATTTGCGACGTCTGACGCGATCTGGATACCCTTTGCATTCACCCAGGGACCTTTGCCGATCCGATCCTTGGCGTTGACGGCATTCGCACCCTGTGTGGAAAGATAAGCATGCCAGGTCCGCGAACCGCCGCCGGCAGCTTGTGCAAGGCTTTGGCACTGCTTGTCGGCCCCTTCTAATCCGCCAAGGTCGCCGCCCTTCCCCAGTCCAACACTGGTGACGAAGAAACTCATCGGAGCGGGCGTCTGTGCATCGGCACTCGCCCCCAAACCGAAGAACAGGAGACAAACCGCAGCGCCCGCAACGTTTCTTGTGTTCATCAGACCCTCCATAACCCGCAATCCGATATTGATGCAAACCGCCACTGCTCCGTCCTTATTCCAGCCGGCACGGGTCGGGCGCGGCAAATCCGCGCTGCGATCTGGACCCTGCGCATGCCGCTTGATCCAGATCAACCCTGGCTTAAGCTGGCGGAAGAATCTGCTGCATTACGGAAACCGCGTCGAACGACAACCCGATAACAAGAAGGCGTCGACACCATGGCCCCGCAAGCAAGCTCAAACGGCAACGCCGCCCCGCACGCCGGCAACGGTGCAAAACCGCACGCCGCGCCGCAGCACGAAGCCATCATCATCGGCGCCGGCGTTTGCGGCATCTACCAGCTCTATCGCCTGTTGCAGCTCGGCGTCGACGTCACGGTGCTGGAAGGCGGCGACGGCCCCGGCGGCACCTGGTACTGGAACCGCTATCCCGGCTGCCGCTTCAATTCCGAGAGCTGGACCTACGGCTACTCGTTCTCGAAGGAGCTGCTTGCAGGAGTGGAACTGGAACGAGCATTTCTCGCCGCAGCCGGACAACCTGCGCTACCTCAACCACGTCATCGACAAGTTCGACCTGCGCAAGCACATCCAGCTCAACTGCCACGTCAAGCGCGCGGTCTTCTCCGAAGCGACCGACACCTGGACGCTGACGCTGGACGACGGCCGCGAGCTCACCACCCGCTACCTGCTCACCGCGATCGGCATGCTGTCGGCGGCGACCATGCCGCGCCTCGAAGGCATCGACAGCTTTAAAGGCCAGTCGTTCCACACCTACTATACGCCGCGCGAGGGCGTCGACTTCACCGGCAAGCGCGTCGCAGTGATCGGCACCGGCGCCACCGCGGTACAGTTGATCCCAGTCGTCGCCGAGCAGGCCGCCGAACTCACCGTGTTCCAGCGCCGGCCGAACTGGTGCGCGCCGCTGCACAACTCGAAGATCGACGCCGCCACCATGGCGAAGATCAAGTCCGGTTACGACGAGATTTTTGCGCGCTGCCGCGAGACCCCCGGCGGCTTCATCCACGCCCCCGACCGGCGCAAGTTCGCCGAGGTGCCGCCCGCCGAGCGCATCGAGTTCTGGGAGAAGCTTTATAAATCGCCCGGCTTCGGCATCTGGCTCGGCAACTTCCGCGACGTCCTGATGGACGAGCACGCCAACACCGAATTCACGAAGTTCGTCGCCGACAAGATCCGCCGCCGGGTGCGCGATCCAAGAAGTCGCGGAAAAACTGATCCCGAAAGACCACGGTTTTGGCACCCGCCGCGTGCCGATGGAGACCAATTACTACGAGGCCTACAATCGCCCGAACGTCCACCTCGTCGACATCAACGAGACACCGATCGAGCGCATCACGCCCGATGGCATCAAGACCACGGACAAGGAGTACCAGTTCGACATCATCGTCTACGCCACCGGCTTCGACGCCATCACCGGCGCGTTCGACCGCATCGAGATTGTCGGCCAAGGTGGCAAAAAGCTGGCCGACAAATGGCGCGACGGCCCGATCACCTATCTCGGCCTCCAAGTCGCCGGTTTCCCGAACCTGATCACGCTGGCGGCGCCGCAGAGCGGCTCCGTCGCCACCAATTTTCCACGCGGAATCGAGGAGGTGTGCGACTGGTCGACGGCGCTGCTCGCTTATCTCCGCCAGCACGGCTACCGCCACATCGAGGCGTCCGCGGAAGCCGAGCAGCAGTGGTTCGATCACGTCAAGGAGACCTATGGCTGGACACTGATTGGCCGGGCCAAGAGCTGGTTCACCGGCTACAACTCGAACGTCCCCGGCCACGATACCCTGCGCTACACCATCTATAACGGCGGCGCGCTGAAATACCGGCAGTGGCTCACCGAGGTGGCCGACAACAACTACCGCGGGTTTGTGGTGCGGTGATTTGGCGTTGACTTTCCTCCGCTCGTCCCCGCGGAAGTCGGCCAAACAATTGTTTGGCCTGAGGGGACCTAGTTTTTGCCAAGCAAACCAGAGCGAGGTTGTGGATTCCCGCTTTCGCGGGAATGAGCGGAGTGAAAAGGATCAAGCTTTCGCGTTCAGCGCCGCCCGCAGCTCGGGATTATCCGGCCACGGAAACACCCGGTAGCCAACAAACGTCGATTGCTCCGACACGTCCTTGCCGAACCGCTTCGCCAGCCTCGTGCCGATATCGGCGATGGCAGGTTTTTCCGCCCACTCCGACAGCACCATGAACGTCGGCCGGTTCGACACATGCTTCGGCCCAGCCTTGGTCCGCGCCGCAAGCCGCACGCGCTTTGCGCCGGCCAGCAGAATGCGCTCGGACTCACCGGCATCGAGATAATCACAAATCCCGTCGGCACTGGTGTCGACGGTGTTGAAGCGATCGACCCGTAGCCAATCACAGTTGAGCAGCGGCCGCATGTCCTCCGGCTCCGGCGCGACATAGAGCTGGGCGTAGATCGAATGCGCCTTGGCCTTGCGGTTGGCCAGCAACGCGCCGGAATACGGATCGTTGGCCGACACCGCGCGATATTTCGCGGTGTCGAACAAATCCACCGTGTTGATCTCGTAGAGATCGAAGATCGCCATGTCGCCTTCGATGGCGCGATACGACGTGCAGACCTCAAAACCGATCTGATAGATGTCGGGCGCGTGACGGTAAGCGTACCAGTCGAAGAACGGTTTTATGTGCTCCTCGGCCAAGTCGAGCTCGGACGTGTAGAGCTTTCGCGTCGGATAGTTGTTTGATCGCTTCATTGCTGGCCCCGTCACTGTGCCAAACTGTTAAGTCGCGCGCTTCCATTTCACTTCAGCGTGCCCACCGAGTGCGGCAACAGTCAACGTGAGCTCGTCGCCGTCTATCGTAAAGCCGCGGGTCTGGTCGACCCCATTCCAGTTCGGAAACGAGCTCGCGTCGATATGAATGTCGATGACGCGATCGGCCTCGCGAACCGAGTATTTCCCGAAGTAGGTCATCGTTCCCCGGGATGTCATCTTGTTCTCCTCGGCCGTCCCTTGTGCGGGATGGTCGATGGCGTACCCCGCGCGATCCGAGCGCATGACCGAAATTATGAAATGACCGCTGGCATCAAACATGGCAACGCCTTCGGGATTGACGCCGTACACGGGGATCCTGCTGCCGTCCGGGCGCACCAATTCATGAGAGACAAGCTTCCAGCTTCCCAGGAGCTGCTTCGAAAGCGACGTCATCGGCCTGTTTCTCCCGCTAGTCGGCGTTGATCCGGGCTCGCGTTTCGCGACGTCATGACCGTTGCGTAGCTTACGGAAGTCTGTATCACCAATCACGTCCCCTCCCTCGATTTTGATCCTCAATCCGGAGCCTCGCAGTTGAGCGACGGCGATAAACATCACTCTGCCGGCTGGTACCTCTCGAGCGTCGCCACCTTCATGATTCCGGCCGGAATCCAGATGGTGCTGTTGCCGTATCTCCTGGCGATCGAGCTGCACCAGCCGGCCGCGCGCTACGGCGTGACGCAAATGTTCGGCCAGCTGCCGATGCTGCTGTTGCTGTTGTTCGGCGGCTGGCTCGCCGACCGCATCGACCCCCGAAAGATCCTGATCAACCTGCACGCCGCGGCCATCGTGATGCCGCTCGTGCTCGCGCTGCTGTTGTGGCGCAACCAGCTCACCGAGACCTCGCTTTTGCTCTACGCCGTCGCCTGGGGCCTCGTCAGCGCCTTTGCGATGCCAGCCCGCGACGGCCTGTTGCGACGCGTGGCCGGCGGCAAGGTGCAACGCATGGTGACGCTCGCGATCGGCATGCAGTTCGGCACGCAAATGCTCGGCCAGGGCCTCGGCGGCCGCGCTGCGCAGTTTGGCCCGATCAGCATTCTGGTGATCCAGTGCCTCGTGCTCGCCGCCGGCATTTTGGCCGCCGGCAGGCTGCCGGCTACTGTTGCGAAGCCGGCGGCCGACGCACCCGTTCGCGGCACGCCGCTCAAGGAATTCGGCGGTGGGCTGTCGCTGATCCTGTCCGACCCACCGATGCGCACGACCTTCCTGATGACGCTGGGGATGGGCGTGTTCTTCGGCGGCACCTTCGCCGTGGTGTTGCCGCTCGCGATCCGCGACATGTACGGCGGCGGCGCCCAGGATATCGCCACCGTGTTCATCGCCTTCGGCGTCGGCACTCTCGTCAGCATTACGGCGCTGACGCGCCTCGGCGGGCTGGCCCATCCCGGCCGCGGCATGGCGATCGCCATGCTGTTCGGCTGCGGCGTGCTCGGTCCGATCCTGCTCGACCCGCCACTTTGGGCGTTCTACCTCTGCATCTTCTTCTGGGGCATCGGCGGCGGCGTCACCATGTCGATGTCGCGCACCATCCTGCAGGAGCACGCGCCACCGACGCATCAGTCACGGGTCATGGCCGTTCTGTCGCTCTCGACCGCCGGCGGCGGCCCGCTCGGCTCGCTGATCATGGGTTTTGCGATTAGCGCCGTCAGCGTGCGCTGGGCAATCCTGGTGCCGATCCTGGGCGTCGCCATCACGACGATCGGCGCCATGGCCTGGCATTCGATCTGGCGCCTGAGGTCCCATAGCCATTAGCGCGGGACCGACCAGATGCTCCGTCATTGCGAGCGCAGCACACCCCCACGAATTGTCACTGCTTCTCGAGCTTCGTGATCGCCTTGCTGCCGCCTGCGCCCGTTGCGGAATAAGTCACTTTGTCGCCGACATGGACGTTGTCCAGCGAGACATCAGACGGGACCTTCAACACGTCGGTCGTGCTGCCGCTGGTTCCGACCGTACCGTTTTGCGTCCGTTAAATCGCGACGTTGTGATCGACGCGGTCGATCATCGTGAGCAATCCCGTCAGGTTTTCCTGAGCCAGCTTTTCCTGCGCAAAGGCCGTGCTGGCGCTGAGGACGGTTGCGCCAATCAAAACGGATGTCGCGATTTTCATGGCAATCTCCCGACGTTGACCATCTGCGTTAAGCGGCGGGAGCCCGGTTGGTTCCGAGCAAGACGACCTGCGGTGGCAATTCGGCGGCAGAACGCGTCCTGCAAGCCATCAATCGCCGGCCATGGCGAAACGTTCGATCTGGCGCAACTCCGGCGCACCGTCACCAAACTCGCCATCGCGCAAGCCTTGCGTTGCGCCGCCAGCCGGCGTCACCTCAAGGCCATCGGCCGAATATTCGATGATCTTGTTGCGCAGCGTTCGGACCGACAGCCCGAGCAGCCGCGCCGAGACGGTGCGGTTGCCGTCCGTGCTGGCGAGGGTTTCCAGCACGAGATCACGTTCGATATCTCTTAACGGGAGTCCGACCAGATGGCGCGCCAGCCGCCGTCGCGACGCGCTGGAAATCGAGACTTGAGCGTACTGACCCGTATACTGATTCATGGGCACTACTCCACGACGCAACAGTTGCCCTGCCCGGCGCCAATCGACGCAGAGTCTGGTTAATAAAGCCTTAACCGAACCGAAATGGGCGAATAGAGTGGTCGCATAACAAGCAAAACAGGAGGTCGTCGTGGTGCGCAGCGGAAAGGTCGTTTTCGGCGAGATGGACGAGGTGGTGTTCGGCGTGCCGGCGGCGCAAGCGATCCCGGCGCAGCTGGACCGGCTCGGCGCGAAGCGCGCCATCCTGATGGTGTCGGGCACGCTCAACCGCACCACCGATGAGATCGCCAAGATACGCGCTGCGCTCGGCGACCGCTGCGTCGCGGTGTTCGACGCGATGCCGGCGCACTCGCCACGCCAGGCCGTGGTCGACGCCGCGGAGATGGCGCGCGGCGCCAATGCCGACCTGATCGTCACGATCGGCGGCGGCTCGATCACCGATGGCGCGAAGTCCGTGCAGCTTTGCCTCGCCAACGACATCCGCACCGCCGATGACATGAAGAAAATTCGCATCACGCGCGGTGTCGCTCCACCGATGAACCCACCGACGGTGCGCCAGATCAGCGTGCCGACCACGGTCTCCGGCGGGGAGTTCTCCGACATTTCCGGGATCACGAATGAAAAGAGCAAGATCAAGGAGATGTTTCGGCATCCGCGGGTGATGCCGAGCGCTGTCATCCTTGATCCCGCGATCACCGTGCACACACCGGAATGGCTGTGGCTGTCGACCGGCATCCGTGCAGTCGACCACTGTGTCGAGGGCTTTTGCTCCAAAGAGGCGCATCCGTACTCTGAAGCGCAGGCGCTGCGCGGATTGAGCCTGCTCGCTAGCGCACTGCCGCGGGTAAAAGCCAACCCGCGCGACATCGACGCGCGGCTCGATTGCCAGCTCGGCACTTGGCTCGCGATGGGGTCGCTGGTCGCGGGCGTCCCGATGGGCGCAAGTCACGGCATTGGCTACATCCTCGGCGGCGGCTTTGACGTGCCGCACGGCTACACCTCGTGCGTGATGCTGCCGGCGGTGATGCGCTGGAACAAGGCCGAGGCCGTCAATGCCGCGCGCCAGGCCGAGATCGCAGCCGCCATGGGCCAGCCCGGCAAGGACGCCGGCGACGCGCTGGATCAATTGATCCGCGGACTCGGCATGCCGCGCAGTCTGCGCGACATCAAGATCGGCCGCGAGCATTTCGACCAGATCTCCGAACAGGCGATGCACACGCCATGGGTGCCGCGCAACCCGCGCAAGATCGACGGCCCCGCGCAGGTGCGGGAGATTCTCGAACTTGCGGCGTAGCCTCAGGCGTTCCCGCCAACTCGGTCATGCCCGGCCTTGTGCCGGGCATCCACGTCTTGGCAACCGCACGTGGATGGCCGGGTCAAGCCCGGCCATGACAACTCTGTGGGGTCATCGACAGCACGCTCACCACAGTCCGTGCATTTCCTCGTTGCGGATCTCCCAATCCATATCGGGATCGTGCAGGCGTCCGTCGCTGCCGACGCGAGAGGCGGGCAAGCGATCAGCGATCGGTTTCGGCGCCGGGATCTGTGCGTGAGCATTCAAGGCGTTGCGCATGTGATGCTGCGGCTGCTTCGCACTCGCAGGCGGCACGAGGCCGGCGGCGAGCAGCGCCAGGGCGATCAGGGTGGTTTTCATGGGACAGTTTCCTCATTTCACTGCAAGCTCGTCGGCTTGCGGTGAAATGACTGAGGCGCCTGAAGCGTTAGTCCGGACTGCACCAGGTTGTGATTGTGAAGTGAGCGCTCACGCCGCGAGCGGCGCAGCCTTCGTCAACAACCGGCACAGCCGCGCGATGGTCGCGCGCAAATCATGCCGGTGCACGATCATATCGATCATGCCGTGCTCCTTTAGATACTCGGCGCGCTGTTGCCCGTCGGTTACCTTCTCACGGATGGTTTGCTCGATCACCCGTGCGCCGGTGAAGCAGACCATCGCGCGCGGCTCGGCAATGTGAACATCGCCAAGCATGGCGTAGGATGCGGTGACGCCGCCGGTGGTCGGATTGGTCAGCACCACGATGTAGGGCTTGTTCGCCTCGCGCAGCATCTGCACCGCGATCGTGGTCCGCGGCATCTGCATCAACGACAGGATGCTCTCCTCCATTCGCGCGCCGCCCGAGGCGGCGAACATCACGAGCGGCGTCCCTTTCTTCACCGCGAGCTCGAACGCCGCGATGATCGCTTCGCCGGCGGCCATGCCGAGCGAGCCGCCCATGAAGTTGAAGTCCTGCACGCAGATCGCCATCGGCATGCCCTCGAGGCGGCCGTAGCCGATCTTGATCGCATCGTTGAGGCCGGTCTTCGCGGCGGCCTCCTTCAGCCGATCGGCATATCTGCGCTTACGATGGTCGCGGAAATTCAGGGGATCGATCACGGCGCCCGGCAGCGCGACGTCGAACCAGGTCTGGTTGTCGAACATCGATTTGAGCCGCGCCTCGGCGCCCATATGCATGTGATAGTTCGAGCCGGGAATGACGAACTGATTGGCCTCGACATCCCTGGCGAACACCAGTTGTCCGGTCTCCGGGCATTTGATCCAGAGCTTGTCCGGGACCTCGCGGCGCAACAGACTCCGGATCTTCGGTCGGATGGTCTCTGATATCCAGTTCATGTGCGGCCCCCGCAGGTTGGCATTTCCTGCGCAACAATAGACCACTCCCCGCCGGGGACGCCATGGCGGGACATGGTCTCAGCGCCCGTTTCCACGTGTTGAGAACGGAATTTCGGGCTATGATCGCCCAACGCATGGCCGTGGGGGAGGATCGAATATGTTGCGCCGCCTGTTGGTCATTGTCGGGATGTTGCTGCTGTCGGTTTGCGCCACCTCAGCCCAGACGCCCTCGCCCGACGCCATGGCGGCGGCGCGCAGCCTCGTCACCACCATGAAGCAGGCCGACCAATATCGCGCGCTGCTCCCCGAGATCCTGCTGACGCTGAAGCCCGCGCTAACTCAGGACCGTCCGGAGATCGAGCGCGATTACGAGGCGATGACGCCTGTCATCGTCGATGCCTTCGCGCCCTATGTGCAGCAGATGGTCGACCAGCTCGCGACCGTCTACGCCACCAGTTTCACCGTCGACGAACTCAAGCAGATCGAGGCGTTCTACAAGCAGCCGGTCGGGCAAAAGCTGTTGTTGAAGGACGCCGCCCTCGAGCAGGCCGCCAGCCAGATTGGCCAGGACGGCGGCCGCAAGGCGTCCGACGATTTGCGCGCCAGGCTGACGCAGGCGCTACGCCAGAAGGGTCACAAGCTGTGATCGTCCCGTCCCTATAGAAGGCGCATCCCATGGACCGCGTCGCAAGGTTTTTCGGACAGCTCAAGGAGCATTCCAATTTCTCGGCGGCAGTAACGGTCATCGCCATGTTAATGGCCGGCGTGCTCGCCAAGCTCGACGACGCGCGCTGGGGCCTTTACGTGATCGTCGCGCTGTGCGTCGTTCACGTCGTGCTGGCGATCCGCCGCCTGACCCATCGTCCCACGCCGGAGCCGGGGCAGTGATTTAAGGCTGGTGAGGCACTCGGCGTCACCCCACGGTCAGCATCTACCTCCCCTGTAAAACGGAGGAGCATAAGCTCAACAACAGGCGCTGTCCCTCACCCAACTACGACGGGCTTGGCATCGGCCGGGGCGACAGCCGCTGACGGCACATCAACTTCCGGCACCTCGACGAACAGGTTCGGCACTCTCTTCGCCCGATCCAGCGCCCAGGCCGCCGCCGTCATGATCGCCATGCCGAGCACACTGACGAATAGCTGCTCGAACGCGCCCTTCGAGTACTGCGTGAGAATCCAGTGCGCAGAGAACGACAGGAACACGCCGAGGCAGAAGATCGGCAGCGAGTTCTGGCCGCACAGGATCAACGGCCGCACCCATTTGGTCCTTAAGACCGACCAAGTGCGCGGCACGAAGTAGGTGACGATCGTCGCCAGCGCCAGGAAGTGAGTATAGCGCAACATGTCGAGGTCGGTCTTGTCGATCGGATAGATCGCCTTGATCATCCATTTCGGAATCAACGCTTCCAGCCACGCCGCGTGCCAGGTCATCACGATGATGAAGGCGAACAGGATCCACGCCGATGCGATCGCGAGCACGATCGGCATCCGCAGGATCGACCTGATCTTGTCGATGCCGCCGACGCCGCACCACATCGCGGAGATGAACATGAGCTGCCAGCAGAACGGATTGAAATACCAGGTGGTGCCCGGCGGGTACGACGCCATGTTCCAGTCGAAGTAGCGCGCGAGAATGTAGAGGATCGCCGATCCGGCGAGCGTGATGTTGGGCCGTTTGACGAGGCACCACACCACCAGCGGCGAGATCGCCACCAGCGAAACGTACAGCGGCAGCACGTCGAGATTGACCGGCTTGTAGCGCAGCGTCAGCGCCTGGCCGATCAGGATGTCCGGATGCTGCAGGAAGTTGAAAACGTTGAACTCGTTTTCATACATCGGATTGTCGAATTTGCGCGCGGTACGGGCGATCTGCGCGGTGAAGATCAGAAATAGCATGATGTGAGCGATGTAGAGCTCGCCCGCCCGCGTCCACAGCCGCTTGGCCGCCGCCAGGAACAACCCGCCGCGCACGATCGGTCCGTAAATCCAGCCGACCAGGTAGCCCGAGATGAAGACGAAGAACTCGGCAGCGTCGCTGAAGCCATAGTTACGCAAGGTCAGCCAGGCGACAACGTCGTGGGGGATGTGATCGAGAAAGATCATCCACAGCCCGATGCCGCGGAAGAAATCGAGGCGCAGGTCGCGCTCGACTTTACGGAGAAGAGATAAATCCTGAGCCATCGTGTCCCCTGCCCTGCCCTATCGATCTGCTCTTGGTGCGGCGCGTTGTGATGCCTCGCCGCCGGCGTCGCAACAGGTACGTCGCGGTTGGCGCCGCGTTACAAATCGACCTGTCCCGAACCGGTCGTCTTCAATGTCCTATATTGCGCCCAAGACCTCGATTTGAACAGCCTTTCGGGGTTACCCCGGCGCGCGAAACCGGGTTTGTCCAGGTTCGTATCTTGCTGATTGGCCGATGGGTACGGACGCTGCGGGAACATCGAGCGCTACGGGGCCGGCATCAATCAGTGCCGCACAAAATAGATCACGGACAGCTTTTCGCGCGTTGCCGCGGCCCTGGCGGCCGCGATCAGCGCTTCGGTGCGCGCCACTCCTTCGACCTTGCCGACATCCAGCGGCACCACCGCCGTCGTCCCTTTCCTGCGGTCGAACAGAAAGGCGCGTTCGCCGGCAAACAGCATGATCAGAAACCGCTCGTCACGCACGTCCTGCTGGCCGCCGATGTATCGGACTTCGACCGGGCCGATGGCCGGATCGGCGTCGAGAACTTCCTGGGCGAACTTCGCAGCTCGCTCCTCGGGACTGCTCGTGTCCATTTGTGAACAATCCACTTCCAGCACTTCCATGAGAGCCGCGCTGCCGAACGCAGCCGCAAGCTGTCGGCGACTTGCTAGAGCGTCAGCGCCGTCAATTCAATGCACGGTATTCGCGAGATCTGACTACATTTCATCTTCGACTTCCGTTTGTTCCCGGTCCGCCTCCGCCAGCGCTTCTTTGACGAACCCGTCCGGATCAGCCCAGAATTCGCGCATCAAGCGGAAATGCTCGGTCTCCTCGACGCAGACTTCGCTTAACCCATCCTTCGAGAGACGGAGCAGCCGCGCCTCGGGATAGGCCATCAGCATCGGCGCGTGCGTAGCGATGATCACCTGGCCGAGCCGGGCGCGCTTGATCGCATGCAAGAGCTTGAGGAACTCGACCTGGCGCGACGGCGACAGCGCCAACTCCGGCTCATCGAAAATGTAAAGGCCCTGGTTCCGGCAACGCTCGCTGAACAGGCGCATGAACCCCTCGCCATGCGAGTGCGAGAGAAAATCCGAAGGGGGCGGGCCAAACGGATCGTCGCGCGCCGCCTTGTCGAGATAACGCGCCACCGTGAAAAAACTCTCGGCGCGGAAGAACCAGCCGCGGCCGACGATCTTCGGCAGCCAGCTTGCGCGCAGTGCCCGCGCAAGGTCGCCGCCCATCGCCTCGAGCGCGTCGGCTCGAGCGCGTCGGAATGATCGACCGGCCGATAACCCTTGCCGCCGCCCGCCCCATCGAAGCCGGCAAGTTCCGCAATACCCTCGAGCAGCGTAGATTTGCCCGAGCCGTTCTCGCCGATGATGATGGTAATCGCCTCCTCGAAATAAAGATCGAGGCCATCGCGCAGGAACGGCAGGCAGAAGGGATAGGCCTCCGGCTTCTTGACTTGCTCGAGGTCGAGCCACACGCGCTTCAGGTAGGGCGGCGGCAGATTGATGGTGCGACGGTATTTTCGGGCCATTTTCGAACCATGGCTGACTAACTCTGCGGCTTGGCTCGGGAAGCAGCGTTCGCTTTATGTTCTCACATC